>CBDHDT010000149.1:0-3806 GCA_965261215.1 Ekhidna sp. | reverse complement strand
AGAGAGACATTTTTAGACTTTAAAGTGAATTTTTTTGTCAATTTCTGGGAAAATGCTTCAAAAGTAATGAAAAGCTTAGTTTAGCTATGTGGCTCGTTTCGTGGAGCAAAACTGTTTTCTGTAATATTTGTCCCATTTGACTTGGACCAAAAAATATATTTTCCATCAAGTCAAAACATAGCCTCAGGAATTACCCAGTTCCAAACTCTTTTGGGAAAAAAAACTTTCCGGTAATTCATAGCTTCTTTGCCTCTTTTGAACAACTTGAGATGTGTTTTGTCAATTTCCGCAAAATTGCTTCAGAAACATCAGAAAGGCTTAGTTTAGCTGTAGGTGGCTCATTTTGCAGAGCTAAATGGTTTTCGGTAAAATTTATCCAATTTGACTTATTGGACCAAAAAATATCTTTTCAATCGTATCACCATTCCTCAGTGTTTGCCACTTTTCAAACTCATTGGGAAAAAATAACTTTATGGGTAATTCTTAGCTTCTTACTGAGAGAGTCACCTTTTTGGCCTTAATGAGAAGTTTTTCGTCAATTTCCGCGAAAATACTTTAAAACACCATAAAAGCTTAGTTTATCTGTATGTTGCTCATTTTGAGGAGAAAAACAGATTTCGGTAATATTTGTCCCATTTGACTTGTTTGACCAAAAATGTCTTTTCTATCAAATCAAAACCATTCGTCAGTATTTGCCTCTTTTCAAACACATTGAGAAAAAATAACTTTCTGGGTAATTCTTAGCTTATTTCTGAAATACACACCTTTTTAACCTTAAAGTGTTTTTTTGTCAATTTCTGCAGAAATGCTTAAAAACACCAGAAAAGCTTAGTTTATCTGTATGTGGGTCGTTTTGAGGAGCAAAATTGTTTTCTGTAATATTTGTCCCATTAACTTGTTTGATAAAAAAAATCTTTTCCTTCAAATCAAAACCGTTCGTCAGTATTTGCCTCCTTCAAACACTTTGAGAAAAAATAACTTTCTGGGTAATTCTTAGCTTCTTTCTGAGATGACACTTTTTTGACAGAGGTTTTTTGTCAATTTCCGTGAAAATGCTTAAAAACACAAGAAAAGCTAAGTTTATCTGTATGTGGCTCATTTTGAGAAGTAAAACTGTTTTTGGTTGTATTTGTCCCATTAACTTGTTTGATAAAAAAAATCTTCTCCTTCCAATCAAAACCCAATAAGTTATTTTTTCCCAACGAGTTTGGAACGGGGTTTATCCTAAGAATTTGTTTTGATTTGATGGAAGACATTTTTTGGTCCAACAAGTCAAATGGGACAAATATTACTGAAAACAGTTTTGCTCCTCAAAATGAGCCACATACAGCTAAACTAAGCCTTCATTAGGTTTGAAGCATTTTCCCGGAAATTGACAAAAAACCTCTCTCTAAAGTCAAAAAATTATTTATATCGTAAAGAAGCTAAGAATTACGCAGAAATTTATTTTTTCGTACAGAGTTTGAAAAGAGGCAAATACTGGGGAATGGTACAGTGCCTAAGCCAAATGAAGGGGCGCAGTGCCTAAGCCAAATGAAGGGGTTGCGTGCCTAAGTCAAATGAAGGGGTTGCGTGCCTAAGCCAAATGAAGGGGGCGCAGTGCCTAAGCCAAATGAAGGAGTTGCGTGCCTAAGCCAAATGAAGGGGTTGCGTGCCTAAGCCAAATGAAGGTGGCGCAGTGCCTAAGCCAAATGAAGGGGGCACAGTGCCTAAGCCAAATGAAGGGGGCGCAGTGCCTAAGCCAAATGAAGGGGGTGCATATTATAGAGGCTATCTAGAAAGTTACAGCTTTGAGGAGCTGCCTATGCCTGCTGGACTTAGGGATGCCTGTAGAAGGACGCTACATGGGTTGTTATTCAGAATGTCTTAAAGATTCCTCTGTATCCCAGCTTCCATGCTGCTGCAAGCACAACTCAAGCAAAATGCCAGACCAGGTGCTATGGGTAAAATTAGCGTGCCTCATTGTATCAAAATCTCTGTAAGAACACAGAAACATGTTAAAGTGTCCCCCAGACACTTCTCTGTGCTAGTGACAGGTAAAGGGTCAGGCCCATGAAAGTACATGGCCATGTTTCAGCAGATCAATCATTCACCATCCAAATCTATCAATAACTTATTTTGAGTAATTATTCTAATAGACAGAGTCTGGGTTGAAAAAAAATTCCTTCCAACTTAGTTAGCTGAAGGTGACAAACTCACCGAGTCAGGTCACATAGCATTATTACCTATTGCTGATTATGTAGTCACTGCTGATTACGTATATTACGAAAGAAACTGCGCCATCTTTACAGTAATCGCATCTTCCTCCTTGTTTTTTTTCTTCCTTCTTCCTCCTCTTTATTCTTCTTCACTTTTTTTCTTCTTCCTCTATTCTCTTCAACCGCCATCCCCACGCAGTTAAGAATTGGCAATCTTAGACTCTTTACCAATAGGATTTTCTCCTAGACCTTCAAGAGGACAGCATATTCATGATGACACCTCCACATGGATTTCCCGATCAACAAATTAAATGCTTTCCCGTCGTCAGGATTTTTACTTCGACATACGATTTTCTGAAGTTGACATAAGATTTTCACGAAGATTCTCACGTTGCATAAGATACTCACGTCGACATAGATTCTCACGTCGACATAAGATTTTCACGTCGACATAAGATTCTCACGTCAGCATAAGATTCTCACTCGAAAGATTTCTCACGTCGACATATGATTTTCAGGGGCCCCACACGTCGACATAAGATCCCCACGTCATCATAGGCGGTGTGTTACAAACAGCTTGTAATAAGGCCAAGGCATAAGATTTTCATATTCTGCATAAATAAATCTGTGAATCCATAAATTGTAGCACATTCCATATAGATTTCAAGTTAGTTTTTAGATTCACAAAAATCTGTTCTTTTTAAAGGGGGGACTAGAGGTCACAACCATGAAATAACCCGAAAAAAGGTTGTACCACATCACCAAAACTTACCGTTGTGCTGGTAATTTTAGTACCACATTGTTACTTATTCTGTGTGCTTTCAAATGATATGTTGAATGTCTCTATAGGCACATTTTCTTATAAGATACATATACCAATTTCAAGGTCACTAAAAAAAAATCTGCACACAGATAGCTCCTGTTATAACTTGGTTGTGTGGCTTTCCAAAGCTCTTTAAAATATATATTGGCGAATCCTTCGCCGTGGGTGTACTAATTTTATCATTATTTATAGAGTTTTATTAAACTTACAAGAATACACTTTACAAGAATACACTTTACAAGAATACACTGTATAGAAAATTCAGTCCATTCACAAGTAACTATAATATAATATCAATAATAAAACAACAAAAATGAAGAGCTATATTGGATAAATAATACGAAAAGATAAGCAATAATTTACGTTTTTAATAACTAATAATGACAACATAATAATAATTTAAAAAAAATTATGATCGTCATGACTGAGCTTGATCCAAGCACAGCTATAGCTTTCCCATGCTGGATGGCAAATGCAATTCGTTGTACGCAGGAAATGGTAGGCACGAGGATCACCAGATTTGGTTTTGAGGCGGACACCTAGTTCGTGGAGAAAAGTCTCAGATCTAAATATTCCAATGGTCTCAATACCAATAGGCACAAAATGAGGAGTAGCCTCTATATTTGCACACTTCTCCTTTGCTATTCAGCCGCTAAACAATGCAACCTGGACTATGGAAACCCTAGTGGCAGAAGGAGTAAAGGTGACAACACATGTAACATGCCACACAAGAACACGACCATTCCATGGAACTAAGGAGGCTCCATCAGGACGCTTGCCAGCAG
>CBDHDT010000148.1:0-11688 GCA_965261215.1 Ekhidna sp. | reverse complement strand
CACCAAATAATGTTTTTTTTTATAAAAACAACATTTTTGGTTCCAAATTGGGGTAAAATGTGCAAATTCATGACTCAAATCCTTTTTTGGTCAACCTTGATCATATCTTCCAAAAAAAAAAAAAAAATTTCCCCAAAATAATCCCGTCCAAGGGCATTGAAATAGAAGAAAAAATCCGTCCTTAAGGGGTGACTATACCTGAAACCTCAAAAAATCACAAAAAATCTGAGCACATATTTGAGCTATCATAACTTTTCCCCCCTTTCGTCTGTGCAAATAATTATTGTACCAGCTTGTTGTTTATTGTGTGTGCTTTAAAATGATATATAAAAAGTCTATATAGGCACCTTTTCTTAGAAGATATATCAAAACACGCAAGGGTCACTCCAAAAAAAGCACTTCCTAATATTTGAACAGCATAACTCCCACGCGCATTGACCGACTCGCCCCAGACTCGGTACGAATGTAGCGAAAGGCCTTAGCTGTGATTTGAGCGGAAAATTTTTTTCTTTTCAGGTGAACCCCCCCTGAAATATAGAACTTAGAAGAGGCGGGGCGAAGGAATTCCTTTTATATATCATTTTAAAGCACACACAATAAGCAACAAGCTGGTACAATAATTATTTGCACAGAAGAAAGGGAAAAAAAGTTATGACAGCTCAAATATGTGCTCAGATTTTTTGTGGTTTCAGGTGGTTTCAGGTAGAGTCCCCCTTAAGTGGTTAAAGTCAGAGTGTAATCAGTTAAAGTCGGAGTGTAATCGGTTAAAGACAACTCTTGCTAAGATTTTGAAAGCCTTCCAATTTACTATATCAAGCCCAAGCCATGTATAAAAAAATAACTAGCCCAAATCTTAACCCAAGGGCAAACACTAGGGCTAGGACTTGGTGAGGTTATGAGGGAATGCTGTAGAAAATGTTTCTCTAATGTTGAAGGGATTATTGCCAAGTCTACGAGTTTATTGCCTCAATCAGACAACAGATGGATAAGATGGTTCTTGCACATCTACTAATGTAGTCAACATGTATATCAAGAAAATGGGAGGCCGTTCACCTTCATAAGAAGAAATATGTATTCTTGTTGTCTCAAATAGTCAGCCTATCTTGTTGGCAGACCTTGTAGAATTCACACTCCTCTCCCATAGAAGAGGGAGAGAACAAAGCGATCTGAGTCTGCCATTGTTTACAATATCTCTGGACTTCTTAGTCTCACACAGTACACCCTCTACAGATTTCTATACTGAATAAGAGTAACATTCAGTAAGGGTCTGGATATGCTAGATTAACTTCTTCATGGAACCTGGAGGTTGAGGGATATCCCGAACCCAGAATTCCTAGTTGAAGAATCTAACAGTAAGAAAGATACTCACTCTGCTTCCAGCAATTGAATTACTATTTGATTATACATATTTCTTCTTAACTGATTGAATGCTGACTTTATTTGGGGCTTGTTATAACTAAACATGAGATTTTTATGTGATCACATAAAACATGTTTTCACACAGAAGTGCCGTTTTTCGCGACTGTAAGAAATTAACTCTGTAATCTGGAAGTAAGACATTCAATAAACGTCAACTGTAAAGAACTAGACAAAAACAGGAGCTGTGTTTCACTCAGCATTTATTTAACACCACCCAGACACACTGCTGGCCAAAAGGGGTTGCTGTTACAAAACAAGATCAACTCTGTGGTGAGGAGAAATCCTGATGTTCTGGTGCTATGCTCAAATGTGGGGTGCTTGAAAGGTGAGGAAGGCTCCCGCCACGAAGGATTTGGTCCTGGACACGTTGCCAACTTCAAGTTCTGCCCTACCGCCAATGTCGAGGTGGAGAGAACCATTTTGGTCTACAAAACTGTGTTGACTGACAGGTGCAATGTTTGACTGAAGAGAATGTGGTCAAAATTATGGTGACACGCTATTCCAATTCTCGTGCTGCTGACTGCTAGTTGTTCTATCCCGTAATAAAAGGGTTTTTAAACTGTTAGTTTTTCCTGCTATATAGCCCCTACTTATCTGAATTTCAGAATCACATATTTTGCCATATTCAACATATTTTGCTGAACAAAATGACATAAAAATCCCATGTCTATTTATAACAATTAAATTTAAACCTATAACCTAATAAACCTTTCATAACTGTTCATATCATTAGAATGCAAATACAATACAGGCTGAAGTTTGGTATAAGAACCAGCAGCATTGAGGTAAGCAAACAAAAGCTACGCTACATCGCTCTACACCAATAACAAAACTTAAAGCAAAGAAATTCATCAAAGAGCGACGCCTTTCAAGAGCGAAGGGATTCGGAGGGATTCTAGGTAAGCATGGATGCCTTTGCAGTTTTCCGAAGAAGAAGAACTTCCAGAAACAGTGATAAACCCCAGGAAGGGACTGTTCATGACAGCAGTTGCAATAGTCAGACATTTCTAAAAAATTCTTTCCCTTTGCCCGTTCAACCTGTCAAACCGGTAGTAAAGTATAATATGACTAAGTGACAGAACAGTCCCCTTGGAAAGTGTAGGGGGGAAAAAGGTGTTTAGCACATGTGGTAATTTTTTTATTAAAAAAAAAAGGTAAAGACTGTCGAGTTTGCGCCATTATCGCTTATGGCACTTTATCGGTAATGTCATGGGGCAGTAGTAAAGAAATGCTTACTATTTTTGCGCTATGATGACATGGGGGACTACACCTGAAACCACTGAAATTTGAACACATATTTATAGCTGTCATAACTTTCCCCCCTTTCTTCTGTGCTGTTACTTTTGATATCAACTTGTTGCTTATTGTGTGTGCTTTAAGATAATATGTTAAATGTTTCTATACGTACCTTCCTTGGAAGATACATCCAAAAAGGTAAGGGTCACTCAAAAATTGCACCTCCTAATCTGTAAAAGAAATAATTCTAAGGCGCCTTGGAGATATTTATGCCACAGATTAGGAGGTGCAATCTTTTTAGTTACCTTTGCCTTTTTGTATGTATCTTAAAAGAAAAGGTGCCTATAGAGATATTTCACATATCATCTTGAAGCACACACAACAAGGAACACGTTGATATCAGAAGTATCAGCACAAAATGGGGGGGGGGGGGGGGGGTGGGGTATGACAGCTATAAATACATGTTCAAATTTCGGTGGTTTCAGGTGTAATCCCCCTGGTATGGAGTATTGGTGTAAAGAAAAAAATTTGGACATGGAGTATTGGTAAAGAAATATCACTAAAGGGAAAAGAGAGATCTTCAATATATTATCAAAGCCACGATATCCAGTCCAAAACTACTCCTCTGCCTGGATAGAAAATATTTACTCCTATTCATGAAAGGAAGTAGCTATCTACCAAAATTTACAAAATACTTGATCTCCACCCATTTCACCATGTATCTTGCTTCACAGGTAGTCATTACAGTAACACGTTAGAACCTATAATATGTGTGCGCACACACGGAAAAGATAATCCATAATAGAGTCTTTTGTTCAGGTTCGCTATGATATTTGTAATATTTGAGAAGGAATTTTTTTAAGTGAAATTAAAGCTGTGTGATCACGTTAGCGACATCGGAAATGTGACATTTTTGCACCATATGTAAACTCTCTATAAAACTCTCCAACGACAAGGTATTGAAATGTGTGCTAATAAGAGAGCAAAAAAAAAGATAGACAAGAACAATACTCTATGGCATTTGAACGTACACTCATTTAACATTCATGCTCATGAGTACCATAGAGCTTGGCTGCCTTACCATCTCTTCCAGAGACTAACATATCCTTTTGAGAGGAAGTGCCAAAATGAGAGTCAGGAGAATCCCCATAAGCCCTTCTAAGGTGATGGAGTGGCATAAAGATTCAACTTTCTGTATATTTTTTTACTTCACACGAGGTTTGCTTTAAAAAACACTATGTTACAGACCAGTCATTCATGTTTTGGTAAACTACAACTTGCCCTTCTGCTATGATAACTATGCTTATTTTGTCCACCAGATACACACAGGGCAATGATTGCGAAGATGACAGTAAGTCCATGAGATGTCACTAGCTCGCTGTGCAGGCTTATCAGGGGCGGACACAGAATTTTCAAAAGGGAATTGCAAATAACAAAGCACGAGTAAGATCTTTACTGAATTGCTATGCTGAGGCCACTGAGGGGAGCAAGTTGCACGAAAATGAAGCAAGAAGTTGGATTTTATTCTGATCCAAAAAAAAAAGGTCAAAAACAAAAATGATACAACAATGCTAGACCTTAAATAATCCTTGTTGACAAGCAGAAGGGGAAGGGTTTCCTTGGAATGATATGACAATACTAGATCACAGTAAACAGTCAGAAAGGGGGTTTCCATGGAACCCACTGGATTTAAACCCACTGGATCTACCACTGTAACTTTACCTTCTCTAAATAGATTTCAACTTACTTCCACGAAATCGGCCTCTTCTTTCTTCTCGTCATGTAGAAACTGCTGCTGATAGGAATCCGTTGCCATAACCTTATCAAAATCCAAACACATTAAGTGTGTTAGTAGGTCACTAGAAAACTTCACTCGTTTACCTAGATGTCTGACGTTAGCCTTAAATTCGGTTACTCTTATCCACATCAAAATAGCCCTTTGGCTACGCAAGAATGCCAAGATGGTGGGTATGATTAATAGGTGGGGTAGGGCAAATCATGGACATAATGAAACCGTGGCGCATGCGCATTAAACGTGGAGAACCGAGAGGTCAAAGGTGTCGGCAAAGTTAATGTCGGAGGTCTCATATTGTGGTATAACTGAACCATTCATTGTTGGTGAAATTTTGTAATGACTCATTTTTCTAGCATTAGAAACCTTAATGAGTCGAGCATGATACACTGAACTTAAGAGATGATCTGAGTTTCGAAAAGATTCGTTTACAATTGCAATCAGGAATGACAAATCGGTCATTTCCTGGTGAACATCAAGTATCATTATGCTATTTCGATGAGTTTGGGTCATGTTTGTACGCAAATGAGTCTTGATAAGTTATTAAGTGTTAAAGAATGCTCGCTGACATCATTGGCAGCTGGAATAACTGAAATGAGTTCTGCAACATTACCGGCTTCTGAAAATAAGTATTCTCTGTGAGGGTGAAAAGGACTTAAAATGGATAAATACTGCTTGAGAATGGATTCTTCTTCAGAAAATTTGGTTATAACACCTAAGTTCAAATTTAACTTGTCAGAATTAAAGTTATCCCATAGATATTTGTTAAAAACTCAAATTCTTCTTCCATAGCCTTTGCCATTAACACACTTCAGTAGTGGTCTTGTAACTTTAATGCATTTAATAACCAGGCTGATCAAATCTTTGTCGAATGCAATAGATGATAAGACTTCTAGCTTTGTAGAACATCTGGCAATAGTATTGTATCACAGTTGTGGGAAATTCAGCACTTGCATTACTAATTCCAAATCTTGCTGGAGTCCACATTTTCTCAGTAAACTGGCTCTTTCACAATCAACTCATTGGCCTCCTGGTGGCCTAAATCCAAGCGTATCCAAAATTTTCTTTGTACTCACTGTTTCGAGTGTTATGATGGTCATTGATATAACATACTGTCCTTCTGCTGTACACATTTTTGGTGACTGAAGTACCATGCTAAGATTGCCAGAGTGGTGGAGGAGGAGTTCATATCAAATAACTGAAAAAAGTCAAATGTCAGCATTTATGAAGCCACGCCACGAATTCAAATTTCATCTCTTCATCTTTAAGTGTGGTCTTAAGCAATCCTTCCAAAGTAATTGCAAGGCATGATAATTGTTCAAAATGCTATCCAATGCTTGAGCTTTTGTGGTCCACTGCGCCAATATTTGATGCAAACAGCATCTTTGTATGGAGAATTTTTTTTACTAGCTTGTAGATTTTCAACATTACACTATTTTACACTGCTTGGTAATATCACTGCATGCTATTTTTGTGTTATACGTATAAACTGAAAGTGGTTCTCTCTTTTTTAATTTGAGTGACTACTTTTCTCCTGGTTCCTTACATTGAAGAGGCACCATCCTAGCATCGACCATGTAATTTGGTTCATGAGAGGTATAATATAGCATAACATCATGTATCATAGTTATGAGTAATAAAGTATCGGTAGACTCCAGTGGATGACGACTAAGAACTTCTTCATTAGTTTTGAATTCTTCCACCACCCATTGCTTGCAAATGACAGCTTGCTCACAGTGTTGTATCGACCATGAGAGTGTAGTAGGAAGTTGAGTGGAGAAATTCTACTTTTTGACAATGGTTATCCAAATTACATTATTTTAAAAAATCTTATAGTGAATATCGACTGAGTATACTTATGTTTTCTTATCCACCAGTGACTAACTCATGAATCGTCTCCTCCTCATAACTTTAGAATTTGTGTGGGATTAAAATCAGTCTCATCACCATGTTGACCACTAATAGCAACACCTTGATGAGCTAAAAATCTCATTATTAGGCAGTTTTTTCAGAAAGCAGTCGATTATTATGTTTTTCTCTTTCACGTTTTTGACAGACTTTCAGCAACATTATTAATAGTAGATGGCACCATGACAACTTGAGCATTGAATCTTTGAGGCATTTGCTGGCTTGGTGGCCCAAAGTTATCTCACAGCTTTCTTCCAATAGGAATAAATTTGGAAGACAAAGGTTATCAGAATTATGTGCCTATTGTAATTTCTTTTCCTAGGCTGCTTGTTTAAACAAAAAGAAAAATACTATATCTTTTCCTTCATCATAGCACTGCCATGGCCTTTGACTGAACCATGATGGCTGAAAAATTCTTTTTAGTGTGATAGTATCTCCATATTCCCTTTGTGAAATTTTGAACACTTTTGCTGATGAGGTGCTGTTACTGTAGCAGTAGCAGTAGAGATAACATCACTGACTGCCATACGTACCATTCTTTGAGAATGAATTTACAGATGCTGATCACATAATGGAGCATGTGCTTGTGAGATTTCCTCCACAGCACTGTTCAACCAGCCCATTTTACATGATAGTCCAGGTATTACTACTCAGATTGACGAATCACAATTCAAACTGAAGATACTTCAAGTAAACTATAAAAAAATACCATTGTATCTCAATGTTCCTTTATTTCACCTTCAGTTTTTAATTCCAATCCTCACCTTCTGTTTGTCATACAATCTCTTGTCCCTTTGTTGCAATATTCTGTAAAACAACAACATTGTATTTAGAATTGTCCCACTCAGGAATTAGATTACAGAAAGGGTTATTTCCTTACAATATCTGTTGTTTCGGTAAATAACTATTTGTCTTTAGCTCCTAATATTCATCACCTGTTTTGTTTCATCTATGCTGTTTTGTTTTATGACATGTTGTTCATCTTATTTAGCATCTTCTGCTTGCCAATGTTTGTTTTAGATGGTATTCTTATTGATAAAAAATATACATAAAGGAGGACATTCACCAGAAGGAGACTTGGCTGTTTAAGGTAGTTGACACTACTCACACTTTTTCTAGATATCATTGCACACTGATGCAGCTTTTATTACTTTTGACCAAGATGTTTTAAAGTCACAGATGGTTTGACCAATGAACAAGTCCCACCTCATTAGAAGAATACCCAGAAAATTAATGAAGGAGTCTTACCACATCTCCACTTATCTGCCTACTTTTAAGCACTTGAACAGGCATGTGTGGAATCTGATCTATATAGCCATTATCTGTGATGTGAATGCTGCCAATCAAGAAAACTTTAATTATGCCGAAAATTGCTGAAGTTATTGCCAGATATTTCCAAGCCCTAAAACTCCAGTTGCCGATATTACCAGATGCCATTTGTACTTTCTTTGCAGGTTCAGTAATTAATGTGAAGAAAATATTACTGATGCAATCAACCCGAACAACTTTTTTCTAGAATATGCTCAGAGTAGTTGAAAAATACCTCTGAGTAAATTTAACATTTCTAGTGACAAGTGCAACTGCTGAGAGATCTTTCTTTCCTCTTCCTGCCAAAACCGATCTATGGAGCATGATGCCATCCCATGATCTCAACAACTAGTTCCTGATGTGCATTCACAAATACCTAACTGATTCACTTCATCTAGTTACTTTTGCCAAATGATTTGTATAGACGGATGCCAGAAATATTTTGGAAAGTTTTAGTTGTAGATGGGCTAACTGTTACATAGTTCTATTTAAATATATAGACATGTGATACTTGAAACTGATTAACTCAGAATGTCCCACAATGGATATCAGAGTCATGCATATATATAATTTTTATAAAAATTTCCGTGGGGAGCATGCCTCCTCCAAGTCCAGGGATGGCAGGCCGTATGCCTTCCTCCCTCTTAAGTCGGCCTCTCCCCCATCTCAAAACACTTCTTACGCCACTGTACCTACACAATAAGTATCACAATCTCAATAACAAGAAAAACAACATGACCATTATAAAGTTCTAAATTGTGCCCAACACATGATCCTGATCGAATATTCTAGAAGGGATCACATTGTGCACGAAAGTGAGTTAGATTGGAGTTGCCATGTAACGATCAGCAAGATGGCTTCTGTACTTGTGCACATCAGATTTCCCCAGATCATACTGCCAAATCTTGACCACAAACATATTGATCTCTCGAATGATGCCGACCTTCACAATTCTTTAATAAATGTCGCCAACTCAAGCCACAGCCAGCTCAGAATTTTCGGTTCAAGCCAATTTGCTAGTCTTATTAATGACGCCATGCCAGTGCAGTGAAGTAATCAAAATATTGTTAATTTTCCAACGAGCAATTTCCCACAGAATGTTTCAAGATATTTTGGGAGTGTGTCTCCAACAAAAGTCTTGGGCTTTTCTCAAGTAAACTTTTTGTTCCTTTCAGAAGACGGATTTGTCAGCAGCTAATTAGCTTTCTGTAATCCGACTTGCTTCATCTCAGGCAGTATTGTAATACCACAATATCAGACAATAGCTCTTGAAATGTTATCATTGTTGACCAAATATGGACTTATATGTTGCTCACAGAGTTCGTTTCCATTCTTGTCCCATTCAGGCTAAGCATCTTACATTGTCTACTAAAGTGTAAACCATTCTTGATGTGATGCGCAAGTATTTGCTGTAGTGTTGTCAAACTGACTCCATGGGAAGCTGAGTACTTGAGAGGTGTTTTGGTAAAAGAAAGATATCCAGATTTAAATGCTTTGGGTAACATCACGGTATATCTGTTGCTGATGCTTGCAGGCAGTCCATCCTGAAACAAGGTATGGTTGAGCCTGCAAACTCGAAACTATTGATATCCGATTTTCCAAGTTCAATGGTGGTCTTTGTAAATTACAACTCTATGCAAGTTGAGCTACTTGGGAAGCTTGGAATTCGTGATCAAATGCCGGCGTGTTTTGAGCAATTTCATCTTTCCTCTTATACAAAACAGAACAATCAGTGATTCCTATGTAGACTCCGCAATGTGCTGTGTCCTGGATGCCTACCATATTTTGTGTTACTCCAACCCTTCTATTACTGAATCAATCAAGAATCTTCGATTTGTTAAAGATAATTTAGGTCAGAGAAAATGCCCTCATGAGCTCTTTGATCTGAACAACCAAGCCATGTCTTTGATATTCAATGGAGAAACCATGTTTCCTGGGAATCCATATAGCAAATCCAGTTACATTTATGTTCTACAAAGTTGTGGTTTGCGTGACTCTGTTTCGGCTCAAGAGATCCTGGACCTAATATACTCCATCAGTGTCAAAATTCGCGGTTTGCCACAATTGGAAAGTGAAATGAAGATCACCTGTGCCTAAGCCATCATTGAGTATATTCAAACTCACAACTTTTAAGTGTAAAGTACCAGGCAGCTACCTTACTAACAGGTCTATTTGACGTTCATATTTGCCTTTTGACACAGCATTGCTACTACATACTCAAAATTGCAGCTGGCTTCGGGTTCAGGCCATAGCTTCCAGCTTTTATCCCAGCTGTCTTCCTAAGAAGGGCAATGGAAATCTCATGTTGTGTCCCTAAATGAAACAATGGATTTATCCTGCTCCTCTTACTAAACATTTCCACTCCTTTACGGTTCGCAAGCGTACTTCACTGAAGTATTCATTGATGATATCTTCCAGATACCAATAATAACCTGAAGCTTTCCACAAGTTTGCTTTATCGAGATACTTCCAGCTATTTACGTCATTTAGTAATGGATTTTATTGGTTAACCTTACTCCTACAGGGGGGAACTACACCTGAAACCACCGAAATATGAACACATATTTGTAGCTGTCAGACCTTTTCCCCCTTTCTTCTGTACAGATAATTTTGATACCAGCTTGTTGCTTATTTTATGTGTTTTAAGAAGATATGTAAAAAGTCTCTATAGGCACTTTTTTTTAGAAGATATATCCAAACACGCAAGGGTCACTAAAAAAAAAGGCACTTTCTAATTTGTGGGAAACATAACTCTAAGGCTCCTTGAGCGACGCGGCCCAAAACAACGCAATTTCTGTGACCCGACATCTTCTAATCACCATAACTCAGGGAGGCTTCACGTTAAAAAAAAAGAAGAGTAAACCGTCAGATCACAGCTACGTGCTTTAGCAACCCACAACCAATTTTAGGGCGCGTCGCTCAAGGCGCCTTGGAGTTTTGTTTGCCACAAATTAGGAAGTGCCATTTTTTAGTGACCCTTGCTTGTTTGGATATGTCTTCTAAGAAAAGGTGCCAATTTTTACACATCATCTTAAAGCACATACAATAAGCAACAAGCTGATATTAAAAGTATCTGCACAGAAGAAAGGGGAAAGAAGTTATGACAGCTACTAATATGTGTTTAAATTTCGGTGGTTTCAGGCGTAGACCCCCCTTATAATATCACGAAAAAAAAGAAGGTTTTATTTCTCTTAATTTTTGCCGCTTGCTACCACTAAAAGTAAGTCCTTTAGGAATGTCTCAAAGGTGTAAGCATTTACCTGATGAAGAGTGCCTGTCTGTAGAAATTAGGAAATGGCATTCGGTTAGAGAGTTCTTTCTTAGATCAGAATAATCCTGAAAATGTGGTGAAATTTGCAGCAAACGTAAATCAAGATGATCTTCTTCACCACATTGAAAAGCATCATCCATGCTTGTAATCACAATTTGCAATCTCAAAGCTAAAATTCTGTTAGAAGTGAATAACAGGATTGTGGGCCATGTGAAGGGTGAATACTTTTTTTGATTGTGATCAATCTGAAAGTTGTTGTACCTAGTCTCCGAGGCTGTTCGTGATTACAATATTGGATTTAAATTGGGCTGAACTCATTTTGACAACTCTTTCTCAGATTGGAGATGTCAGTTTATCTCCAGATTCTCAAATTCGTCTCACTAATTATTGGTGAGTACTTGACATCTACAGGTTCAAAGGGAATGGAATTACCAGAAAAATTTGATATTGTTGTACTATGACATGTGGCTGCAGGCTTGACCTCAAGCTTGGAGTGGAGATCCCACAGTCCTACCATCGCAGGCTGGACCAAGATGCCAATAATACCTTTAAACCTATGGAATATGTGGGCTATGAAGTAATGGAGTACCAAAATATTGTAGCTGAAGTAGCACACATCGTGCCATCCAAGGAAGAAAGCAGCTTATTCTTCAGTACATTATTTATGTTAAGGATGACAAAGTGGGTTGAGAATCAGCGTTCCTAACAAATACAAGTTTCTTGTTGGCCATAAAAATCCCAAAGTGTCTTCTCT
>CBDHDT010000147.1:0-3633 GCA_965261215.1 Ekhidna sp. | reverse complement strand
GGACAAAAAAACACTGTAATGAGAAGCCTATATCACTCACATTGGCAGCTTCTTAGCTTCTTAAATGGTAGTTTCAGCCAATAAGTATTATCTCCAAAAGACTTCAAGCATGCCTTGGTTCCTTTGCTAAGGTAGTAAACTGGCAGTGAAAAAGAAATGAAACCCTTGAAATTTATCCAATCTACATTTCTCTGTTGTTGTTTTCGTTTGCAAACTAATTCCACTCATCATACTTTTAGTACCAGAAGACTTCAGATATTCCAATGCTTGACTACTCCATTTCTTGAGCCAGTGAAACAACAACAACAAAATTGGAGAAAGGTGGCCAGTGCCTTCAAAACAGAACATGTCGACAATTCTTAATTAGAATTGAGTAGAGCATGCTATGTTCTACTGTTTGGTTTGTACATTTTCTGGTCCTTAAAAGGAAGGCTGTAGATGTTTGGTTGGTTGAGTTTTACTGTGCAACTGTCACCAAGTCCTTGAAGGAGGCTGTAGCTGACCTTATATGGGTACAGTTACAATATCAGCAACATACCGGTTGTTCATTTAAAAAAAAATTAAAAAAATTATATATATATTTTTAGTGTATAGTATGGGTATATGGTATAGTCAACATAGCAACAAAATATAGCATATGTATAGCGTACAACATTGTGTGTAGCTATATGTAGACCACAACCAGTTAGATGTCCCTTTACCTTTTGGATCATGAGTTTCAGTTTATCACTTTTATTTGTTTCAACAAACAAATGAAGCTACTTGGGTCTTGTTGGGATGAGGCACAACACACTAGTGTCAAATTGTAACTGGTATTGTAAAATATGTTGTCAGTTATTGAAAAAATATTTATCTTGTGTATAGCTTGTCCTTATGAGTGGCATCATCTGTTCCCTGTTTTTGTCTATATTAGGGAATATTGACTCAGAAAAATGGCTGAAGTTATGGGATATATGCTCAGATCACGACCAATTTCTCTGATACCATCTGATTATTTTATTTACATATATCTGTATGATCAAACTTACTATACTGGTTTTATTCTTATTTATCGACATGAATTTTTTTATGAACTTAAAAGTTATTCTTGGTAATACATGGAAAGCAATGTGTGGGTGAATATGAGCACCTACATGAATTACTATGCAAGTTGATTTAAACACTTGCTGGAGTGTCAATGAAACATGGGTGTTGTGTCATTGACTTAAAAGTTGTATAGCTACACTGGGGTATACAATTATTTTCTAGAAAACCCCCAAAAAGTGTATTTTAAGCACAGTTTTTATCATGACATAGGTGTCCCTGCATCCATGGTATGCCATGCAGTACCGCCAATTTACCAAATCCACTTAAAACAGCTCTGTTGTAGAGTACCAGATCCTTAGAAAAATCATAGCAATATTTTCCTTATTTTATCTATGGTTTTTAGACAAGTAATGTCTAAAAACTGCAACTTCTCTATATAGCTAGCACCTTCAGCAATATCATGACAAACTCAATATTCTTTCCCTGTTCTTTCCTGCTTGAAGTAGTAGTTTCCACTCCTTTCTCTTTTAATAGTAATATGGCAAATTTTATTTCAGTCAATAATTCCATTTTCCAAGTTGTAGAATATATAGCCTTGCATCATTCATTTCCAAGTTGTAGGGTATATGGCCTTGAATCATTCATTTGCATGAGATATAAAGTTACCCACTTGATAGGATAGTTACAGGTAACAAAGTTTGTTATTGTACTACACAAATCATCCAATAGGATAAGGGTTGGTTCCATAACCTAACAAGAGCAAAGTAAAATATGTATCTCTTGTAACGTGCTGCACTTGGAATCTTCACATTCATAGTAATTGAATGGAAAAAGGTGGCTGGAACTAGCCTACATACCAGTGTAGAATCGTATTGATCCAACAGGCAGAGGATCATTTGGTAACTGCAATTTCAACTGGAAGTAATTTATTCAAGTAAACAAAAAATATCATATGGTCCATTTAGTTGTTTGTAATAGAGAAAAGTTTGCTTGGTGATGACTTGTTCTATGGTGATTTTTCTTTGATTCCATGTTCAATACAAAGCCTGATTTGCCTCAAGATCTCATTCTATATTAATAAACACAAAATAAAGTTTGACAATTTAAAACAATTATACTTGCCTCTGTCAATCCTCGTTTCGGTGTTTCTTGATTCGATTTCAGTACTTTCTGCTTAAGTAGTTCAAGATAGTATTTTTTTCCTGCCACACTCTCTCTTTGCTTTTTGTTCTTTCTTGACTTTCTTTTTTTTTATAAAATAGAAAACAAACAAACATCAATATGGATGATAGTGAGCACTGGTATGGATTTAGCTAGCCATATACTTTAATTTTGATAGTGAAAGCAGTAACTGCCTTTCAACAGTATTTATTTGTTCTTTCCTTCTGTGTTGAAAAACAAACCATATCATGGTATATAGTAAGTATTTGGCTATAATATACAAGTATATAGTAGCTATACATCACCTATTATTCAGATGTTCTTCCCTGGTCTTTTGATACACTTCCTGGTACTTGTTATTTGTTTTATCATTCTGAGATTCTTCCTGCTCTTTTTCTGAGTAAACTTTAACTTCAACGGAGTTTGAAGTTGCATATCCTGCAATCCACCAAGAGCTTGTTAAAAAAAAGAAAGATTAATCTATTCAGTCAAGCAAGTTAATTAACTAACCGTCATCTGCGATAACAGTCAGCTGCTCGATACATCCACATTCCAACTCATCATCCACGACATTAATAGGAGAAACGCGGTTGGAATCTGTAGGCGTAGAGTATACTTGCACTTCTCGAGCCAAGTCCATTGCCCAGCTGTCTGACATAATCTATTTTGCAGCTGTAGACACACCGCAGATTACGTTACAGTACCTTTATTTAGCTATTTCAGTTGCAAAAAAAAAATCTCAAACACAAGAATGGAACCTTTTCAGAAGCAGTACAGTATTCTGTCTAAAGCAGCTGTTCAGAAGATGGCTGAAAGAGGGCGCGCGTTCCGAGAGTCATCCGTCCGGCCTCCTCTACCCCCCTCCCTACCGCCTTTCTCTAAGTACGCACGAGACGAACGGAATTGGTCTCGCGAGCCACACCTATTTGGGGGTTTGATGAAGGGGGGGGGGAGGAAATAATGCTTCTGTGAAACATCATGCCTGGTTTTTAGATCCCGTCCGCGAGACATGACATCACAAAGTGTGAACTTTTCGGTACGCAGCTAAGAGCCGTTTAGCTTTTTTTGTGTGTGTTTGTGTGTGTGTAATAAACTCTGATTTCCTGCGGTTTCTGCACTTCACTCCTTCCTACAGCAGGATATAGGAAGAAGATAAACAGTTCTTCATCAAATCATACATAGTATCGGCTGGGAGATGTTGTGTGCAAGCTGTATGGCCGAGACATTATGAAGTCTGGCATTGTAACTCCTCTGGGTGTATAGACCTTGTTTTAGAACATAGGAGAAATAGGACAAGCAAAAGATAGATCAGAAAAAGATTGAGGAAAAGCTCAAGTAGCAAGTGAGAAGCTTAAGATTTATTTCAAAACACCTTCAGGTAATGAATGGTGTTTAGCTTGTTAGCTATAATATAAACTGGCTAACATAGTATGGTTACTTTCTAAT
>CBDHDT010000146.1:0-3083 GCA_965261215.1 Ekhidna sp. | reverse complement strand
TATAGTTCCACATTTTTTTCAATTAATTAATTAAAAATTTTTTTTGGAAAACTCACAAAACGCATAATTAAGTTGCTTGCATAATTTTGTGATGCTACTGTGTATATGCAAGTTAGAAAATAGCTAAGAGGGTTTCCCCATTTTTTATAATAAAAAAACAAAAGCACTGGCCATTGCAAATTGGATGGTCCCTCTGTCCGCATACCAGAAAGGCTTTCATCATTATTGCCTTAGTTTTCTATTAAAGTTTAAAAAAAGTTTTTTAAAAAGTGATGTCATGAGGAAACTTGTACTTCGGTCTATTTTTTTATGTGCTAAAGGATGATCCATGTGTTTGACAGTCACAACTAACTAACATGCTCACAGGCTTCGTTCCCATGCCAACTCCCGCCACAGCTCTGTTTGTTAAGGCTTCCTTTGTTAGCTCGTTCATACTTGACTTCCCCTGCCCGAAAACCAAAACATCTTGGACGATTGACATGCCAGTGGAAGACGAGCGGATGACACTATAAGATTATTATTCAAGCAAGCAGCCTGCAGAAGTCCTGGGACACGGACCATGTCCTGGATGAAATTCTAGTTAGAAGAACTAAAAATGATCAGGCCATAGTTGGGAGATCAGGTTCTTTTAGTGGTGCATATTAGAAAAGTCGAGCGTCCAATTTTTTTGAATGTTTTGTAATGAATGCAGTTTTTTAATTATCATCCCTTGTGTCTTTGTTCAGAAGAATCATCAAATTTGATACGTAAAGGGAAGAGAGCGCTTATGATTCCAGCATCGAGGCACCAGTCAAATTCCAATTCTGATGCACTCCAGTCGGCAACTAGCTCATCATCGAAGGCAGAAAATGCCGAGAATAAGAAGGGTGAACTTGACAATGCTATCCTTGCCATCCTTGAGAAAGAAGAGTTGAGTTGAATTTTATCAGAAGTGAAACAAGGAGTTGCAAGAAACACTGTCCAGGTGCTGTGTGACACGCTGAGTTAATTAAGTAGATGGCCAATCACAGTAAGCGGGCTAAGCATTCTTGTGGAGTCCCAGCTCCGAAATTTGAACACATATTTGTAGCTGTCATAACTTTTTCTCCCTTCCTTCTGTGCAGATACTTTTGATACCAGCTTGTTGCTTATTGTGTGTGTTAAGATGATATGTGAAATGTCTCTATAGGCACCTTTTCGTAGAAGATATAGCCAACCACGCAAGGCTCACTCAAAAATAGCACCTCCCAAATGGCAACACATAATTCCAAGGCACCTTGAGCTACCGACCCCGAATTTATTTTGGCTTCCTACAAGCCTAAGCTGTGATTTAACGGAGAGAAATTATTTTTAACGTGAAGCATTCATGAGTTACGGGGATTAGAAGAGGTGACGTCACAGATATTGTGTTGGTTTTTGCACGGTTGGAAATAAAGCGTCTCATATCTCATCAACACTTCACCACATTGTAATATGGCTTGGTCACATCACAGCTTAGGGTGTTAGCAAGCCACAAAACAAATTTTGAGTCTGTAGCTCAAGGCGCCTAGGAATTAGACTAGTTCCCATTTGGGAGGTGCAATTTTTTAGTGACCTTGCGTGTTTGGATGTATCTTCTAAGAAAAGGTGCCTATAGAGACATTTCACATGTCATCTTTTAAGCACACACAATAAACAACAAGCTGGTATCAAAAGTATCTGCACAGAAGAAAGGGGGAAAACGTTATGACAGCTACAAATATGTGTTCAAATTTCGGTGGTTTCAGGTGTAGTACCCCCGCATTCTTGTGGAAGCCCAGCTCTATGAGGGGGCTATACCTGAAACCACCTGAAACCACAAAAAAATTGAGCACATATTTGAGCTGTCATAACTTTTTTTCCCTTTCTTCTGTGCAAATAATTATTGTACCAGCTTGTTGCTTATTGTGTGTGCTTTAAAATGATATATAAAAAGTCTATATAGGCACCTTTTCTTAGAAGATATATCAAAACACGCAAGGGTCACTCCAAAAAAAGCACTTCATAATATTTGAACAGCATAACTCCCACGCGCATTGACCGACTCGCCCCAGACTCGGTACGAATGTAGCTAAAGGCATTAGTTGTGATTTGAGCGGAAAATTTTTTTTTCCCGGTGAACCCCCCATGAAATATAGAGCTTAGAAGAGGCGGGGCGAAGGAATTCCTTCGCCCCGCCTCTTCTAAGCTCTATATTTCAGGGGGGGGGGGGGGGGGGGGTTCACCGGAAAAAAAAAAAATTTCCGCTCAAATCACAACTAATGCCTTTAGCTACATTCGTACCGAGTCTGGGGCGAGTCGGTCAATGCGCGTGGGAGTTATGCTGTTCAAATATTATGAAGTGCTTTTTTTGGAGTGACCCTTGCGTGTTTTGATATATCTTCTAAGAAAAGGTGCCTATATAGACTTTTTATATATCATTTTAAAGCACACACAATAAGCAACAAGCTGGTACAATAATTATTTGCACAGAAGAAAGGGAAAAAAAGTTATGACAGCTCAAATATGTGCTCAATTTTTTTGTGGTTTCAGGTGGTTTCAGGTATAGCCCCCCCTTGCATTTCTCCAAATTAAAATGTCCTAAGCATTAGAAAAGAACAAATGTATCAATGTCTGAAGACATCTTACGATCTCATAGTCACAGCCTATTCCTTACTTTGCAAGCTGGATTTTGGGAGCAAGCCTGTTGGAAAACCGTTAGAGCTGAAGTCGAGTTGTTTGGCTAGGATGCTACAAAAGTATGCTGATGCAAAGAGGTTGAAAATATTGGCATTGCCTACTCAGAGGACAGGTCTGTGCAATTGGTAACTCGATGACTATACAATATCTCTCTCCCCATCACATTCTCGACCAGTGCCTACAAGATCTATCATTCTCGTTTGAACAAACAGATGTTGCTGTTTCACATGATGATTTTCTTACTGCTGATCGCCACAGGAGATATGACTATCTGGAACATGTTATGAAAGGGATAATGAAGGTACCAACTATTCTTGTGACATACCCACTATGACATCAGGAACTTCTAGTACTGAATATTTTCAGCTTTACAGTCCTGCCAGCCTATTCTTGAGTTGATCCGGAAT
>CBDHDT010000145.1:0-34493 GCA_965261215.1 Ekhidna sp. | reverse complement strand
TTTTGATAGCCATATTGGTTCTATACAAATAAGGCATATTCCCCCAATGTTCATTTGGTTGGAATTTGAAAATGTTGTTCTAGAAACAGTCCTCTGTGAAGAGCACTCTGAAGGAAACAAAGTCTGCTGTAATTTGTGAAGGGTTAAAAGGGAGGACTAACCCATTTCCCCCCGAAATTTGCAAAACAAAATTGTACCTGTCTTAACTTTCCCCCCCTTTCTTCTGTGCAAATAATTATTATACCAGCTTGTTTCTTATTGTGTGTGCTTTAAGATGATATGTAAAAAGGCTCTATAGGCACTTTTTCTTAGAAGATATAGCAAATTACGCAAGGGTCACTCAAAAAATGGCACCTCCCCAATGGCAAGTCCTCTAATTCCCAGGCGCCTTGCGCTACAAACCCCAAATTTCCTGAGTGGCTAGCTAACACCCTATGCTCTGATATGCCTGAATCATAATTACAACGCGGTGAAGTGATGAATAGATATGAGACACTTTATTTCCAACCGCGCCAAAAATCTCGGAACATCTGTGACCCCGCCTCTTGGAATCACTATAACTCAACATTGCTTCAAGGGAAAAAAAAAATTCTCAGCCATATCTCAGCTTAGGCTTGTGGGAAGCCTCAACACGAGTTTTGGGTCTCTAGCTCTAGGCGCCTGGCTATTAGAAGACTTGCCACTTGGGAAGTGCCATTTTTTGAGTGACCCTTGCGTTTGTGGCTATATCTTCTAAGAAAAAGTGCCTATAGATACTTTTTACATATCATCTTAAAGCACACACAATAAGCACCAAGATGGTATAATAATTATTTGCACAGAAGAAAGGGAAAAAAAGTTATGACGAGTTTAAAAAAAAGGTGCAAATTTCGGAGGAAAATGGGTTGGTCCCCCAGCTCCCAAATTCCCTAGATTACAAGCCTGCTCCTCTAATCTGACTGAAGAAGGGATAATAACACCTCTTCAGTCTCATGGCTCCTCTAATCTGACTGTGGAGGGGATATTAACACCTCTTCAGTATCATGGCTCCTCTAATCTGACTGGAGAGGGGATAATATCACCTCTTCAGTCTCATGGCTCCTCTAATCTGACTGGTGAGGGGATAATAACACCTCTTCAGTGTCATGGCTCTAATCTGAGATGAGACTTGGCCTATGACAAAGAGAGAGATGAGACTTGGCCTATGACAAAGAGAGAGATGAGACTTGGCCTAGGATAAAGGGAGAGATGAGACTTGGCCTAGGATAAAGTGAGTGATGGATCTTGGCCTATGATTAAGAGAGAGATAAGACTTGGCCTATGGTAAAGAGAAAGATGAGACTTGGCCTTTGGTAAAGAGAGAGATGAGACTTGGCCTAGGATAAAGAGAGAGATGAGACTTGGCCTATGGTAAAGAGAGAGATGCGACTTGGCCTATGATAAAGAGAAAGATGAGACGTTGCCTATGATAGAGACAGAGATGAGACTTGGCCTATGGTAAAGAGAAAGATGAGACGTTGCCTATGATAGAGACAGAGATGAGACTTGGCCTATGGTAAAGAGAAAGATGAGACGTTGCCTATGATAGAGACAGAGATGAGACTTGGATAAAGAGAGAGAGATGAGACTTGGCCTATTGGTAAAGAGAGAGCAGAGACTTGGCCTAGGATAAAGAGAGAGATGAGACTTGGCCTATGGTAAAGAGAGAGATGCGACTTGGCCTATGATAAAGAGAAAGATGAGACGTTGCCTATGATAGAGACAGAGATGAGACTTGGCCTATGGTAAAGAGAAAGATGAGACGTTGCCTATGATAGAGACAGAGATGAGACTTGGCCTATGGTAAAGAGAAAGATGAGACGTTGCCTATGATAGAGACAGAGATGAGACTTGGATAAAGAGAGAGAGATGAGACTTGGCCTATGATAAAGAGAGAGATGAGACTTGGCTTATGATAAAGAGAGCGATGAGACTTGGCCTATGATAAAGAGAGAGATGAGACTTGGCCTATGATAAAGAGCGAGATTAGAATTGGCCTATGATAAAGAGAAAGATGAGACTTGGCTTATGATAAAGAGAGAGATGAGACTTGGCATATGGTAAAGAGAGAGAGATGCCACTTTTACTTCACCCCAAAAAATATATATGCCCTGGAATTTCCCAGCAAGTGTAGGTATATTCTCTTCTAGGGTTGAGGCCCTGACTCATGACTCTAGTTGAACGAAAGATGGAGTGTGCTACTTACAGCTAAATCAGCTTGACAATTTCTCACTGGCTCTTTGATTCCCGGCCACCACAAATATCTCCATGCCAATGAATTCATCAGTAAGTTTCCTTGTACTCTCTAGACAGCTCCATCTTCAGCTTGCTTTGCAACGTTTGATGGACCATTGCTCGGATTTCCTACATCAGACACCCCTCTTGTCCTGTACCATCATTTCTTTTATTTTGTTCCAGTGGTGTCTGAAGGTTGTATCACAGCTCTCTGGTCCACCTTTATTCACAAAATTAGCTACTCTACCAACTACTGGAAAGTTCATTGTCTCTGCCCTCCATGTAGCTAAGTATCAAAATGCACCTATCAATATTGGATTAATCGGCTGGGTAAAGTAGCAGTCGTGCAGTACACAGAAAGTTGCCAAAAATCAGCATAGCTAAACTATTGGTGCCACTGTGCGCAATTTTTCCGCATTTTTAGTAAAATAAAAGAATTCCGGTAATTTCTAGAACATATCTTAAAGTTAGAAACTGCTGAGCCAGTTCTCTGTTGCCTTATTGGATAGACTTTCTTGTGTCTTGTTTCTGTAGATTCTTGTTTATAGCACTTGGGAGGTACGGTTTGAGTGGGTGATGGTGGAGAGACATAACACTTTCAAAACGTAGCTTATGACCATTTTCTCAAGTTCAGTTTCAACTTTCCCCATACATGTGCCACATCACAGTTCACACTTTAATTCTGTGGCTGTGTGGCATGCCAAGGAACGTGATATTGTCTTATTCATTCTTGTTCCCCATATAACATATGAAATACCGCCCCCTAGTAACATTGGCCCAATCAAATTGATTGGCACAACCCATGTCATGTCATCTTTAAAGCCAATTCTAGAATGGTAATAATCTAGCAAGGAACTATTCAGCAGTTTGTTACCAAAGAAAAACTATGGTGCCAACTTACAACAATATAATTAAATAGTCAAACACTATTGAAGTAATATCTGAGTACAGAAAATACTTAATACTTCACAGATACATGCCATTTATATCAAGAAGAAATGAGTCTTACGCCGATAATTTACTGTCAGTGGCTTGAAGCATACTGCAGAATTTTCCAGGCATATGAACTGGAAATAAATAGTGCTACTTGCGTAGATCAATGATAAAGCTGTCTAAAGCAGGCTGTATAATGAAAATAGCATCATCAATAGTCACAAACAAAATGATCTAGTGTAAACTAGCAAACTAGTCTTCTTCCGAACTAATCGATGCGCATCAGGTGTTGCATACCGAGCATACGGGGGAATATTTTCGGACAAAATTATGTGACAATAATTATTCCTTAGCCAATTGGGCGCAGATCTGCATGGTCGCTTAATTTTTCAATATTTCGTGTTTCCAAAGACCTCATGCATAGAGACCCTCTCTGATGAGGCCGATAAAAATACCAAAATGACCATCTTTATTCAAATAAGTTAGAGGAGCTGGATATATGCCTATCTTTAGAAGACACATATTCAGATCTGTAGAAATATATTCAGACCAGAACCATCGTATTCTTTTCCTAGGCTAATTCTGCTTCACATTCAGTCTCTTATTTGGACTTAAATTTATGCTCTAGTAAATCCGAAGAATAAGATAGCAGGACAACTTTGACCTTAATCAGCCTCTTCAAATTGTGCTTAATAATGGGAAGCAGGCAAGTTGAATTTCCTATTCAGATATAACATCTGCAGAATTGAGTACCATGGCTGTCATGAAAATTGTCATGTAACATGCACCAACTTTACAGTTATGTTGAAGCAAGTGAGTAAACATGCATATCAGAATATTTAAAAATGCACTGAAAATCTACATTCATATATTAATTTTCAATCCTTACATATATGGAGCCTCTCATTGTGACCTCCAACCCCTGGCTTGCAATTTGCTTATAAATGGCTAAATTCTGTGTCTAAATATTTTGAATGTGGTTCCCAGAATATGGAGCTTGTTTGTACTTAGTTTCGTGATCACAGAATGGAAGCTAATTGAATATTCACGTCTGTACATTCACAATCGATGGTCCACAGCATTCCGACATTTTTATAACAAACTTGTGAGCCACAGGTTGTTGGTCTGAATGTGTGTGTCACTTTATTTAGGATAAGAATGTGAAACTTCTTTTTTATCAATATAAAGTTGACTCGGTGATAATTGGTACAGGTTGTAGGTGGAAATCTTAATGTGAGTCTGCCTTTATTCGAATGGTAGTGATTGAGTTGAGCGTGACTCAGCCCATAGATTTCTGAGAGAGATTTGGGTTGAGTCTGCCAACTGTGTGGGTAGGTTTTGGGATCACACAAACCGACAGATTTACAAGCAGACTGACGGATTGAAATTATAGCGATATATAAGTTATTTTTGTTATATTCTAAAAAACAACGATTAGAGCAATATCTATTGATAATAACAGCATTTAAATTTCAATGAAATTTATCACAGTATTTACACCAAACTGAAGCACCATTTCCAATTAAACAATTTGCATATTTAGACTCACCCAGACTTTCAGATGCTATAAGACCCTTCATTTTGGGATGGAAGAATTAAGTCAAAATATTCCTGAAAACACCACAGTGTTGATTTGAAAGTACAAGAAGATTGAATACCAAACACATCCACTTGGCCACAATGGCCCAACTTGGGACTTTGAAGTCTATATTGGTATGAAGTTGTCAGTACAGGGTATCCTAGATAAAAAAAATTCTTCCTATCATATATATAATGATAGTAATGGTATAATGCCATCCAGCAATATACTCTCACACCAAATAGACACCAGAGGATTCCAGTGTGAATTGAATGTGGTGAGATGAAAATACTATGTTGATGTTTGATTTCAGGGTTTGCATTGTTGGAAATCTTTTCTACAGTATCAAATATTTCTTACATATATTTATACATAATTCTTGTGCTTATTTGAGGGTCTACACTTTATAATCGTATCGCATATGGGTGCCAGTCATTTTGGGATGTAAACAAGCATTTTTTTAATCTCAGATGAAAATGACTAAACATGTGTACACGGATGAGAAAACAGCATCAAAATATCTGTTCACAGGGCCTACATATCAGCTCATAAATCTATCTAGTAAAAGTAAAACAAAAAAAGGCAATGAGAGAATAGTACTTGGTTACGGGAGAAGAAAATCTCTCACATCATTCACCCCCTTGTGGGAGGTGTTCGTAGCATTAAACGATCCGGAGGCTGTCCACTCCGATTGGAACAGCATAGTGGAGGAGGCTCTGCTCTAGACTGTGTAGAAGAATTAGATGAGTCATCCAGGAGAGGAGTGTTTGTGAGGGCCTAGGTTCCAGTCTCGGATACTGGTATTACTTCTGTTACTTCTGGTGAAGAAGGTGTCAAAACTGAGGGGGTCTCAAGAGTTGAGGTGAAATCCTCAAGTGTTGGGGTCACCTATCCATGAGGGGCCAGGTGTCGAATAGACACCATTGTTTCACGTACATCAGGAAAGCATATATGAGCGCACTGTGGGTTAGCTTTGAGGAACTTAACTCCTCCACCAGGGACTCCGATTAATGAGCTCGAACATGTCGCTTGAGGAGAATTGTCCCTGGGGTCATAAACCAAGTAGGAATATACCTCCCAACAGTAGACCACCGAGTGAAGCTGAATATCCGCTCATGGGGAGTCGTGTTTGTAGTACTACAGAGCAATGATCGAAAAGAGTGTAGTGCATCAGGGTGAACCTCTTGCCAGTGCAATGTCGGTACACTCTTGGTCTTGAGGGTGAGAGTAATGGCTCTAAGACAGTTCCATTGTACCTCTCAGATTGGCCACAACCTTGAGGATTATAGGGTGTAGGTGTAAGGCTAGGAGCTATCTCTTTTTGCTGAAGGAAGTTACAGTGTTCTGTACTCATGAAGGCAGCTCCCCTATCTGAGTGTATATAGCCAGGCATGCCGAACTAGGAGAAGAGTCCACAGAAACATTTGATTACCGTTGCAGTGGTCATATTTGCACATGAGAATAAGAAAGGAAACCTTGAGTACTCTTCTATCATTTTCAGCACATATCGATTACTATTATAACTTACAAGAGGACCTTTGAAATTAAAATTTAATTGTTCGAAGTGTTGAGCAGCCCAAATGTGCTGGATCAGGTTTATGAAACTAAGGTTTGCATTCAGCACAAATATGACATGATCTGATCATTCTTTTCACATCCTCTATCGAATAAGGCAAATTTCGGGACATTACGAAGTGAAACATTCGTGTCACACCTGGATGACACAGAGCTTGGTGCAATTCAGCAAGACTTCCACTATTCAGAGCATCACAGTTCCCTCGTGATAGAGTTTCGGGAGGGATATTCTCCTTGCCAGGCCGATGCACAATATCAAAATCATAACATGAGAATTCCATTCTCCATCGCATGATTTAATCATTTTTTTATCTTTCCCCCGTCTTGAGTGAGAAATGTCCACCCGTTAGATAGTTCTTCCAATGACGAACGGTCTCTGTTATTGCTTGTTTCCTTCTCTATTGATAAATGGCATCTTCCAGGCCCTTGGTGAGTGAGATAAAAAATGCCAATGGACACCCAGCTTGGTTGAGATTTAACGCTATTGCAAAATCTGAGGCTTTGGTTTCAATGTCAAATCTCACTGACTCGTCAAAACTGCATACCACGGATTCTTCAATGTTTTTTTTTAAAACCTTGAAAGCTTCGGCTATTTGAGGAGTATACGGAAATATCTTCATTGCAACCAGAGGCTGAATCTTATCAGAGTACCATGGTATATAATTGGAGTAGTACGAGAAAAAGCCTAATATGCGCTTGTGAGCTTTTGTATCTGAAGGGACTGGTAATCCTCGAAGAGGACGCAGTCACTCTGGATCCGGCCGAATCTCACCATTCTAGACAACGCGTCCTAGTTTGTGAAGCTCAGTCACTTTTTAGGACTGTATGTATTGTTGCACCGTTTTGCAACGTTAAGAAAAACATTCAGATTGTAATAATGCTCCACTTGCTCCAACCAAATATAGTGACATTATTCGGGTAGGTAAACTGTACCTTTCAACTCTTCCTCTGAAATGCACGCATCCATCTTTCTCTGTAAACAAGCCACAATATTAGTGACTCCAAATGGTGTCCTTTGAACTCGTTTCTGAGTTAGTCACTTTTTGGTCTAAAAAGAATAGTTCTCCATGAATTTCCCCCAAAATGCTTCAAAACAACAGAAAGGCACAGTTTAACAGTATTTGGCTCACTTAGTGGGAAATTTTTTTTTTGGTTAATAATTATTTCCATTTACTGGTTTGATTAAAAACAATTGTTTAAACAAATCCTAATTTTCCACAGGATTTTGCCCCTTTCAAACATGGTAAGAAAAAAAATTTCTGAGTATTTCAGTGCTCGTTTCTAATTTAATCACTTTATGTTTAAAAGGAAAAGTTCTCAATGAATTACTGCAAAAATGCTTCAAACCAACAGAAAGGTATAGTTTAGCAGTATGTTGCTCACGTTGAGGAGAAAAACAGTTATTGTTAATATTTGTCCCCTTTTACTGGTATAATTAAAATCAGTTGTTTAAGCAAAACGAAATTTTCCACAGGATTTTCCACTTTCAAACATGGTAAGAAAAACAAACTTTCTGAGTAATTCATGCTTGTTTCTGAGTTAGACACTTTTTTGACTAAGAAGATTAGTTCTCTATAAATTTCCCCAAAAATGCTTCAAAACAACAGAAAGGCATAGTTTAACAGAATTTTTCTCACTTTTTGGAGAAAAACTTTTTTTTTATATATTTATCTCTTTTTAATGTTTTGATCAAAAACAGTTGTTTAAACAAATCCAAATTTTCTTCAGAATTTGCCCTTTACAAACATGGTGAAAAAAATTATTTTCTGAGTATTTCAGTTGTCTTTTTTGGCATAGTCATTTTATGTCTTAAAAGAAAAGTTCTCTATGAATTTCCCCATAAATGCTAAAAAAAAACAGAAAGGCATAGTTTAACAGTATTTGGCTCACTTTTTCGAGAAAAACAGTTTTTGTTAATATTTATTACCTATTAATGGTTTGATTAAAAAAATTGTTTAAAAAAATCCAAATTTTCCTCAGGATTTGCCCCTTTCAAACATGGTTAGAAAAACAAACTTTCGGAGTATTGCAGTGCTCATTTCTGAGGTAGTCATTTTATGTCTTAAAAGAAAAGTTCTCTATGAATTTCCCCCAAAATGCTTCAAAACAACAGAAAGGCATAGTTTAACAGTACTTGGCTCACTTTTTGGAGAAATTTTATTTTAATTTATATTTATTACTTTTACTGTTTTGATTAAAAACAATTGTTTAAACAAAACGAAATTTTCCTCAGGATTTGCACTTTTCAACCATGGTAAGAAAAACATACTTTCTGAGTATTCAGTGTTCGTTTCTGAGTTAGTCACTTTTTTGTCTAAAAAAAATATTTCTATATGAATTTCCCACAAAATGCTTCAAAACCAAAAAAAGATATAGTTGAACAGTATTTGGCCCACTTTTTGGAAAGAACCTTTTAAAAAAAATATTTATCCCTTTTTAATATTTTGATCAAAAAAAGTTGTTTAAACAAATCCAATTTTTCCTCAGAATTTGCCCTGTTCAAACATGGTAAGAAAAACAAATTTTCTGAGTATTTCAGTGCGCTTATCTGAGATAGTCACTTTTATGTCTTAAAGAAAAGTTCTCTTTGAATTACCCCAAATATGCTTCAAAATAACAGAAAGGCATAGTTTAGCAGTATGTGGCTCACTTTGTGGAGAAAAACAATTTTTGTTAATATTTATCTCCTTTTACTGGTTTGATCAAAAATAGTTGTTTAAACAAATCCAAATTTTTTCCAGGATTTGCCCCTTTCAAAAATGGTAAGAAAAACAAACTTTCTGAGTATTTCAGTGCTCATTTCTGGGATAGTCAGTTTTATGTCTAAAAAGAAAAGTTCTCTATGAATTTTTCCAAAAAAATGCTTAAAAAAAAAAATGCACAGTTTAGCAGTATGTGGCTCACTTTGTGGAGAAAAACAGTTTTTGTTAATATTTATTACCTTTTACTAGTTTGTTTAAAATCAATTTGTTTAAAAAAATTCAAATTTTCCTCAGGATTTGCACCTTTCAAACATGGTAACAAAAACAAACTTTCTGAGTATTTCAGTGCTCGTTTCAGAGATAGTCACTTTTATGTCTAAAAAAAAAATTTTCTGTGAATTATTCCGAAAATGCTTCAAAACAACAGAAAGGCATAGTTTAGCAGTATTTGGTTCACATTGTGGAGAAAAACAGTTTTTGTTAATAATTATCCCATTTTACTGGTTTTATCAAAAACAGTTAAAACAAATCCAAATATTCCTCAGGATTTGCCCCTTTAAACATGGTAAGAAAAAAAAATTTCTGAGTATTTCAGTGCTCATTTTTTAGATAGTCAGTTTTATGTCTAAAAAGAAAGTTCTCGATGCATTTCCACCAAAAAAGCTTCAAAACATGAGAAAGGCATAGTTTGGCAGTATATGGTTCACTTTATGGAGAAAAAAGTTTTTGTTAATATTTATCCTTTTTTAATTGTTTTAGCTAAAACTGTTGTTTAAACAAATCCAAGTATTCCTCAGGATTTTTCCCTTTTCAAATATGGTAAGAAAAACAAAATTTCTGTGTATTTCAGTGCACGTTTCTGAGATATTCAATTTTTGGACAAAAAAGGAAAGTTCTCTATGAATTTCCCCCAAAAATGCTTCAAAACAAAAGAGAGGCACAGTTTAGCAGTATTTGGCTCACTTTGTGGAGAAAAACTGTTTTTGGTAATAATTATCCCCTTTTAATGGTTTGATCAAAAACTGTTGTTTAAACAAAACTAAATTTTCATCAGAATTTGCCCTTTTTAAGCATGGTAAGAAAAACAAACTTTCTGAGAATTTCAGTGCTCGTTTCTTAGAAAGTCACTTTTATGTCTAAAAAGAAAAGTTCTCAATACATTTCCCCCAAAATACTTCAAAACCAAAAAAAAAATAGTTTAGCAATATTTGGCTCACTTTTTGGAGAAAAACATTTTTTAAAATATTTTTCCCTTTTTAATGTTTTGATTAAAAATAGTTGTTTAAAGAAATCCAAAATTTTCTCAGAATTTGCCCTTTTCAAATATGGCAAGAAAAACAAACTTTCTGAGCATTTCTGTGCTCGTTTCGGAGATTGTCACTTTTATGTCTAAAAAGAAAAGTTCTCTATGAATTTCCCAAAAAATGCTTAAAAACAACAGAAAGGTATAGTTTAGGAGTATGTTGCTCAATTTGTGGTGAAAAAAAGTTTTTGTTAATAATTTTTACCTTTTACTGGTTTGATTAAAAAAATTGTTTAAAAAAATTCAAATTTTCCTCAGCATTTTCCCTTTTCAAACATGGTAAGAAAAACAAACGTTCTGAGTATTTAAGTACTCGTTTCTGCGATAGTCAATTTTATGTCTAAAAAGAAAGTTCTCGATGCATTTCCACCAAAAAAGCTTCAAAACAAGAGAAAGGCATAGTTTGGCAGTTTATGGTTCACTTTATGGAGAAAAATAGTTTTTGTTAATATTTATCCTTTTTTAATTGTTTTAGCAAAAACTGTTGTTTAAACAAATCCAAATTTTCCTCAGGAATTTTCCCTTTTCAAATATGGTATGAAAAACAAATTACTGTGTATTTCAGTGCTCTTTTCTGAGATATTCAATTTTTGGACAAAAAAGGAAAGTTCTCTATGATGAATTTCCCCCAAAAATGCTTCAAAACAAAAGAAAGGCATAGTTTAGCAGTATTTGGCTCACTTTATGGAGAAAAACTGTTTTTGGTAATAATTATCCCCTTTTAATGGTTTGATCAAAAACTGTTGTTTAAACAAAACTAAATTTTCCTCAGAATTTGCCCTTTTTAAGCATGGTTAGAAAAACAAACTTTCTGAGTATTTCAGTGCTCGTTTCGGAGAAAGTCACTTTTATGTCTATAAAGAAAATTTCTCAATACATTTCCCCCAAAATACTTCAAAACAAAAAAAAGGCATAGTTTAGCAATATTAGGCTCACTTTTTGGGGAAAAAAAGTTTTTTTAATATTTTTCCCTTTTTAATATTTTGATTAAAAATAGTTGTTTAAAGAAATCCAAATTTTTCTCAGAATTTGCCCTTTTCAAATATGGTAAGAAAAACAAACTTTCTGAGTATTTCTGTGCTCGTTTCGGAGATTGTCACTTTTATGTCTAAAAAGAAAAGTTCTCTATGAATTTCCCCAAAAATGCTTAAAAACAACAGAAAGGTATAGTTTAGGAGTATGTTGCTCACTTTGTGGAGAAAAAAAGTTTTTGTTAATAATTTTTACCATTAACTGGTTTGATTAAAAAAATTGTTTAAAAAAATTCAAATTTTCCTCAGCATTTTCCTCTTTCAAACATGGTAAGAAAAACAAACATTCTGAGTATTTAAGTTAAGTACTCGTTTCTGAGATAGTCAATTTTATGTCTAAAAAGAAATGTTCTCTATGAATATCCCCCAAAATCCTTTTAAAGAGCAGAAAAGCATAGTTTAGAAGTATGTAGCTCACTTTGGGGGAAAAAAAACAGTTTTTATTAATATTTATCCCCTTTTTATTATTTTAGCAAAAATTGTTGTTTAAACAAACACAAATTTTCCTCAGGAATTGTATCTTTTCAAACATAGTAAGAAAAACATAATTTCTGAGTATTTCAGTGCTCTTTTCTGAGATAGTCACTTTTTTTCAAAAAAGAAAAGTTCTCTATGAATACCCCCCAAAATGCTTCTAAACAACAGAAAGTCATAGTTTAGCAGGATATGGCTCACTTTGTGGAGAAAAACAGTTTTTGTTAATATTTATCCCCTTTGACTAATATTTATTACTTTTACTGGTTTGATTACATCAAATTGTTTAAAGAAATCCAAATTCTCCTCAGGATTTTCCCCTTACAAACATGATAAGAAAAACAAACTTTGTGAGTATTTCAGTGCTCGTTTCTGCGACAGACACTTATATGTCTAAAAAGAAAAGTTCTCTATGAATTATTCCCAAAATGCTTCAAAACTAGAGAAAGTCACACTTTAGAAGTATGTGGCTCACATTGGGGAGAAAAACTGTTTTTGTTAAAATTATCCCACTATAGTGGTTTTATCAAAAACAGTTGTTTAAACAAATCCAAATATTCTTCAGGATTTGCTCCTTTCAAAAATGGTAAGAAAAACAACTTTCTCGGTATTTCAGTGGTTGTTTCTGAAATATTCACTTTTAAGTCTATAAAGAAAAGTTCTCTATGAATATCCCCCGAAAAGCTTAAAAACAACAGAAAAGCATAGTTTAGCAGTTTGTGGCTCACTTTTGGAGAGGAAAAAAGTTTTTGTTAATATTTATCCCATTTTACTGGTTTTATCATAAACAGTTGTTTAAACAAATCCAAATATTCCTCAGTATTTGCCCCTTTAAAAAATGGTAAGAAAAAAAAAATTCTGACTATTTCAGTCCTCGTTTCTGAGATGGTCACTTTTATGTCTAAAAAGTAAAGTTCTCAATAAATTTCTCCACAAATGCTTCAAAACAACAGAAAGGCATAGTTTAGCAGTATTTGGCTTACTTTGAGGTGAAATTTTTTTCATTTTTTATATTTATCCCTCTTTAATATTTCGATCAAAAACAGAGGTTTAAACAAATCCTACTTTTCCTCAGAATTTTCCCTTTTCAAACTGGTAAGAAAAAAAAAATTCTGAGTACTTCAGTGCTTGTTTCTGAGAGAGTGACTTTTATGTCTAAAAAGAAAGTTGTCTATGAATTTCCGAAAAAATGCTTCAAAACAACAGAAAGGCATAGTTCAGCAGTATGTGTCTCACTTTGTGGGGAAAAACAGTTTTTGTTAATAAATATTATCTTTTACTGGTTTATTAAAAACATTTGTTTAAACAAATCCAAATTTTCATCAGGATTTGCCCTTTCAAACATGGTAAGGAAAACAAACTTTCTGAGTATTTCAGGGCTCGTTTCTGAGATAGTTACTTTTATGTCTAAAAAGAAAAGTTCTCCATGAATTTACCCCAAAATGCTTCAAAACAACAGAAATGCATAGTTTAGCAGTATGTGGCATACTTCGTGGAGAATTTTTTTTTTTTTGTATTTATCACTTATTAATGTTTTGATCAAAAACAGTTGTTTAAACAAATCCAAATTTTCCTCAGGAATTGTCCCTTTTCAAACATGGTAAGAAAAACAAAATATCTGAGTATTTCGTGCTCCTTTCTGAGACAGTCACTTTTTTGACAAAAAAGAAAATTTCTTAATAAATTTCCCCAAAAAATGCTTCAAAACAACAGAGAGGCATAGTTTAGCAGTATTTGGCTTACTTTGAGGTGAAAAACAATTATTTTTTTTAATATTTATCCCTTTTTAATATTTCGATCAAAAACAGAAGTTTAAACAAATCCTACTTTTCCTCAGAATTTTCCCTTTTCAAACAACAGAGAGGCATAGTTTAGCAGTATATGGTTCAATTTGTGGGAAAAAATTGTTTTTGTTAATATTTATCCCCTTTTAATGTTTTCTTCAAAAACAGTTGTTTAAACAAATCCAAATTTTCCTCAGAATTTGCCCTTTTTAAACATGGTAAGAAAAACAAATTTCTGAGTATTTCAATGCTCGTTTCTGAGATAGTCAATTTTGACAAAAAAGAAAAGTTCTCTATGAATTTCCCCCAAAATTCTTCAAAGCAACAGAAAGGCATAGTTTAGCAGTATTTGGCTCACTTTGAGGAAAAAAACCGTTTTTGGTAATATTTATCCAATTTTGAGGTTTTGAATAAAAACATTTGTTTAAACAAATCCAAATTTTCTTCATAATTTGCCCTTTTTAAACATGGTAAAAAAAAAATTTCTGAGTATTTCCGTGCTCGTTTCTGAGATAGTCACTTTTATGTCTATAAAGAAATTTTCTCTATGAATTTCACCCAAAAAGCTTAAAAACAACAGAAAAGCATAGTTTATCAGTATGTGGCTCAATTTGGGGGAGGAAATTTTTTTTTGTTAATATTTATCCCATTTTACTGGTTTTATCATAAACAGTTGTTTAAACAAATCCAAATATTCCTCAGTATTTGCCCCTTTCAAAAATGGTAACAAAAACAAACTTTCTAACTATTTCAGTGCTCATTTCTGAGATGGTCACTTTTATGTCTAAAAAGAAAAGTTCTCTATGAATTTCCCAAAAAATGCTTCAAAAGAACAGAAAGGCATAGTTTAGCAGTATTTGGTTAGTTTGAGGTGAAAAACTTTTTTTTTTAATATTTATCCCTTTTTAATATTTTGATCAAAAACAGTTGTTTAAACAAATCCTAATTTTCCTCAGAATGTGCTCTTTTCAAACATGGTAAGGAAAACAAACTTTTTGAGTATTTCAGTGCTCGTTTCTGAGATAGTTACTTTTATGTCTAAAAAGAAAAGTTCTCTATGAATTTACCCCAAAACGCTTCAAAACAACAGACAGGCATAGTTTAACACTATGTGGCATTTTGTGGAGAAATTTTTTTTTTAATATTTATCACTTTTTAATGTTTTGATCAAAAACAGTTTTTGAAACAAATTCAAATTTTCCTCAGGAATTGTCCCTTTTCAAACATGGTAAGAAAAACAAAATATCTGAGTATTTCAGTGCTCCTTTCTGAGATACTCACTTTTTTGACTAAAAAGAAAACTTTTTAATAAATTTCCCAAAAAATGTTTCCAAAACAACAGAGAGGCATAGTTTATCAGTATATGGCTCACTTTGTGGGGAAAAACAGTTTTTGTAATATTTATCCCCTTTTAATGTTTTCTTCCAAAAAATTTGTTTAAACAAATCTAAATTTTCCTCAGGAATAGTCCATTTTCAAACATGATAAGAAAAAAAAATATCTGAGTATTTCAGTGCTCCTTTCTGAGATAGTAATTTTTTTGACTAAAAAGAAAAGTTCTTAATGAATTTCCGCAAAAATGCTTCAAAACAACAGAGAGGCATAGTTTAGCAGTATGTGGCTCACTTTGTGGAGAAATTTTTTTTGGTTAATATTTATTACCTTTTACTGGTTTGATTATAATCAAATTGTTTTAACGAATCCAAATTTTCTTAAGTGTTGCCCCTTTCAAACATGGTAACAAAAACAAACTTTCTGAGTATTTCAATGCTCGTTTCTGTGGTAGTTACTTTTTTGTCTAAAAATAAAAGTTCTCTATGAGTTTCTCCAAAAATGCTTAAAAAAACAGAAAGGCATAGTATAGCAGTATGTGGCTGACTTTGTGGAGAACAACTGTTTTAATTGTTTGGGCAAAAAAAGTTGTTTAAAGAAATCCAAATTTACCTCAAGAAATGGCCCTTTTCAAATATGGTAAAAAAAACGAAATTTCGGAGAATTTCAGTGCTCGTTTCTGAGATAGTAAATTTTTTGACTAAAAAGAAAAGTTCTCTATGAATTTTCCCCAAAATGCTTCAAAACAACAGAAAGGCATTTTTTGCAGCATTTGGCTCACTTTGTGGAGAAAATTTTTTTTTTAAATATTTATCCCCTTTTAATGTTTTGATCAAAAACAGTTGTTTAAAGAAATCTAAATTTTCCTCAGAATTTGCCCTTTTTAACATGGTATTAAAAAAAATTACATAGTATTTCAATGCTCGTTTCTGAGATAGTCACTTTTATGTCTAAAAAAAAGTTCTCTATAAATTTCCCCCAAAATGCTTCTAAACAACAGAAAGCATAGTTTAGCACAATATGGCTCACTTTGTAGAGAAAAACAGTTTTTTTTAATATATACCCCTTTTACTGGTTTGATCAGAAACAGTTGTTTAAACAAATCCAAATTTTCCTCAGGAATTGTCCCTTTTCAAACATGGTTAGAAAAAAAAATATCTGAGTATTTTAGTGCTCCTTTCTGAGATAGTTACTTTTTTGACTAAAAAGAAAAGTTCTCATTTAATTTCACCAAAAATGCTTCAAAACAACAGAAAGGAATAGTTTAGCAGTGTGTGGCTCACTTTGTGGAGAAAAACAGTTTATGTTAATATTTATTACCTTTTACTGGTTTGATTAAAATCAAATAGTTTAAACAAATCCAAATTTTCCTCAGTATTTGTCCCATTCAAAACTGGTAAGTAAAACAAACTTTCTGAGTATTTCAGTGCTCCTTTCTGAGATAGTCACTTTTATGTCTAAAAAGAAAAGTTCTCTATTAATTTCCCCCAAAATGCTTCTAAACAACAGAAAGGCATAGTTTAGCAGTATTTGGCTCACTTTGTGGAGAAAAACAGTTTTTGTAAATATTTATCCCCTTTTACTGGCTTGAACAAAAACAGTTGTTTTAACAAATACAAATTTTCCTCAGAATTTGCCCTTTTCAAATAAGGTAAAAAAAAAAAAAATTTCTGAGTATTTCAATGCTCGTTTCTGAGATAGTCACTTTTATGTCTAAAAAGTAAAGTTCTCAATAAATTTCCCCAAAAATGCTTCAAAACATCAGAAAGGCATAGTTTAGCAGTACTTGGCTTACTTTGTGGAGAAAAACAGTTTTTTTATTAAATTAATCCATTTTTAATGTTTTGATCAAAAACAGTTGTTTAAACAAATCCAAATTTTCCTCTTGAATTTTCCCTTTTCAAACATGGTAAAAAAAACAAAATACCTGAGTAAATCAGCGCTCTTTTTTGAGATAGTCATTTTTATATCTAAAAAGAAATGTTCTTAATGAATTTCCCCAAAAATTCTTATAAACAACAGAGAGGCATAGTTTAGCAGTATTTGGCTCACTTTGTGGAGAAAAACAGTTTTTGTTAATATTTATTACCTTTTACTGGTTTGATTATAATCAAATTGTTTAAACAAATACAAATTTTCCTCAGAATTTACCCTATACAAATATTGTAAGAAAAACAAACTTTCTGAGTATTTCAATACTCATTTCTGAGTAGTTACTTTTATGTCTATAAAGAAAAGTTCCCTATTAATTTCTCCCTAAACGCTTCAAAACAACAAAAAGGCATAATTTAGCAGTATGTGGCTCATTTTGTTGAGAAAAATTTTTTTTGTTAATAATTATTACCTTTTACTGGTTTGATTAAAATCAAATCGTTTATACCAATTCAAATTTTCCTCAGGATTTGCCCCTTTCAAACATGGTAAGAAAAACAAACTTTCTGAGTATTTCAGTGCTCGTTTCTGAGATAGTTACTTTTATGTCTAAAAAGAAAAGTTCTTAATGAATTTCCCCCAAAATGGTTCAAAACAACAGAGAGGCATAATTTTGCAGTATGTTGCTCACCTTGTGCAAAAAAAAAAGTTTTTGTTAATATTTATTACCTTTTACTGGTTTGATTAAAATCAAATTGTTTAAACAAATCCAAATTTTCCAATGGATTTGCCCTTTACAAATATGGTAAGAAAAATAAACTCTCTGAGTATTATAGTGCTCTTTTCTGAGATAGTAATTTTTATGTCTAAAAAGAAAAGTTCTCTATGAATTTCCACCAAAATGCTACTAAACAACAGAAAGGCATAGTTTAGCAGTGTATGGCTTACTTTCTGGAGAAAAACAGTTTTTGTAAATATTTATCCCATTTTACTGGCTTGAACAAAAACAGTTGTTTAAACAAATACAAATTTTCCTCAGAATTTCCCTTTTCAAATATAGTTAGAAAAACTAATTTCTGGGTAATTTAATGCTCGCTTCTGAGATAGTCACTTTTATGTCTAAAAAGTAAAGTTCTCAATAAATTTCCCAAAAAATGCTTCAAAGCAACAGAAAGGCATAGTTTAGCAATATTTGTCTTACTTTATGGAGAAATTTTTTTTGGTTAATAATTATTACCTTTTCCTGGTTTGATTAAAAACAATTGTTTAAACAAATCCAAATATTCATCAAGATTTGCCCTTTCAAACATGGTAAGGAAAACAAAGTTTCTGAGTATTTCAGTTCTCGTTTCTGAGATAGTTACTTTTATGTCTAAAAAGAAAAGTTCTCTATGAATTTACCAAAATGCTTCAAAACAACAGAAAGGCATAGTTTAGCAGTATGTGGCTCACTTTATGGAGAAAAATCTATATAATTCTTTGTGTATAAAAGAGAGATATGCTTCCTTCAAACAGCCTGCACACATGGATGTTTCAAAGACATTCTGTGTAGAAATGCTGAAATATCCTCCAGCAGGGGCACATCTGTAGTGCGCAGTGCTTGTATTGATATATTTATTTGTATAAAGGTGAGAAAGAAAAATAAGTACAGCTTCAGTCGAACTGCCATCTTTCCATAGCTTGTTTGGTTGTTTGCTGATGTTAGTTCCACCTAATTATTGCTTGGATGAATAGTTTACTGCCTAAAATTTGTGTGAGGCTACAATACGTAAGGAAGGCCTCTAGAGTATGTGGACTGAAGCTGTAATTGGGAGAAAGGAAAAAAAAGTTGGATGTATTGAATCACACAGTTATGGGGGCAAACTTCACGCCAGTTTGTCTATTGTTTGTATCCGATTGTACCTGAAGCACCTCAGAATCTCCGTGCACTAACCTGATTTGCAATGTACTCAACCTTCTCAGAAGTTGGCACAAAATCAGAGTAGCTTAAAAAGTCCTTTACCTTGAGATTGTCAAATTAGATTGGGTAATGAGTTTACAGTAAGACTTGAACTGCTGGTAAAACTCCTGTTCTGTCGTCTCTTATTATGTGTAACAGAGTGGCAATTACTTCAGAAAAACCTCTACTATGTATTGATCAAATTGGATTATTTGGCTTGTGTGTGTACGGTAAGAGTTATGGCTAATTTATTCTGCTTTCTTTTATGATCTTTACTGGCTGAGGCTTACTCGTGTCCTTCCGAGTTTAGTCGTACATTTATAATACATCATTATAATATGATCTGATCTTATTTTTTCAGCCTGTTGATGTACTTGTCAGATTCAATAATTGTTTACTGTTCTTGTGCAAGCATGAGGATATTTGTTAACGACGCTTTACCAACTCTATCTAGTTCATTTGGAGGAAGTACATATGTGGGTAGATAAATCTGCACAGAGTATCTCCACCTGTGCTTTCTGTTGTCGTCCCTCAGCAGTTAGTAGTGGTGTGTGATAGGGGAGAAATGCTGTTGCGTAGGTAACAATTTATGGTTTTACTAGCTCTGCGATTTTCACTTTTATGTGTGATGACGCCATTTTTTTTCCTTCTATTTTCTTCTATTTTTTTCTCCTCCTTGTTATTTTTGTTCATCCCTTGACCTTTACGTGGGGATGCAGCTGTTCTCTTTTCCTGTCCGTGGTGTGGATAGTAACTCGGAGTGACCAAGGCTATGGGATATATGCTCAATAATGAACCATTGATTTTCCACCACCAGGGGACCCTTGCCACTAATATGACCTGTTTAAAACTGTGTGCAAGGTGATAACAGTGTAGCTGACCCCATTAAACTATGTGGATATATAGAGATGGATAATTTTTATCCTGGTAAATCTGGCTCCTATGTTACAATTATTACTGTGACAAAAACCTTTGCATGAACTGAAAATGATAACTCTGTAGAGTGTATGGGAAGCACTGCATGGGGTGTTGACTGGGCCCCGGCAAAGAATGGAAACAGCTCAAGTAACTACATTTGTTCACCTCAGCACCAAGGAGTTGGTTACATGCATAATTTATGTATGAATACTTACTGCACACCACTGAAATGTGTAGTGTACACCATTTTATCTTCCTGAAACACGCACTGTGGTGTTGCTGTACACCAAAGATAGTGAGTTACAATTACGTCCTTTGGGTTTTTCATCAGTCAGTGGCATTAGAACACCCTAAAAAGTGTGATTACAACACCCCATTTTGTACAGTGTATGTGTTTACGTTCCTCTTCAGTTGCTGTAGGTGAACCTATGTTCCCACAGCATGAGTGCTTGCATGCAGCACACACAACCCTGCACGCTGTAATGACCCACCTTCCAGCATTTGCACTGCATAGTATTGCATGCTGTAATGCAGTCACTACCATGAGTCAAAAACAACAACTCTGGTTCAGAATTACGGGAGTTTTTCTTCTGATTACCATTCCACACTCACTTCACCATCTTTTGTTTCTCCCCCAAGATCCATTTTTTGTGGTAGCATAGACTTGGTGTTGTTGCTGGCTTACTTACTGCCTTAAATCTGGTGCCCACAAAATCTTAACTAGTTCCATTCCATGCCTCCTCTGAAGATGGTAGTAAGGTATTTTAATGTACAATTTAACATGCTACTCTTCATTTGGGGGGACTAACCCATTTTCCTCCTAAATTTGCAAATTCTTTGTACCTGTCATAACTTTTTTCCCTTCCTTCTGTGCAAATAATTATTAAACCAGCTTGTTGCGTATTGCGTGTGCTTTAAGATGATGTTTAAAAAAAGTGTCTAAAGGCACTTTTTCTTAGAAGATATAGCCAAACACGCAAGTGTCACTCAAAAATGGCACTTCCTAATTTACAACTACTCTAATTCCAAGGCGCCGTGAGCTACAGACCCCAAACTTGAGTTGTGGCTTCCCACAAGCCTAAGCTGTGATTTGACAGTGATTTTTTTGTTTTTTTTACCGTGAAGCAATGTTGAGTTATGGTGATTAGAAGGAGGGGGAGTCACAGATGTTCCGAGGTTTTTTTGCGGGTTGGAAATAAAATGTCCGATATATAATCAACACTTCACCGCGTGGGGTCAGAAGCTCAAGGCGCCTGGAAATTAGAGGACTTGTCATTTGGGAGGTGCCATATTTTATGTGACCCTTGCGTATTTGGCTATATCTTCTAAGAAAAAGTGCCTATAGAGACTTTTTACATATCATCTTAAAGCACACACAATAAGCAACAACCTGGTATAATAATTATTTGCACAGAAGAAAGGGAAAAAATAGTTATGACAGGTACCAAAAAAAATTGCATATTTCGGAGGAAAATGGGTTAGTACCCCCTTTTAATGTTTGCAAAACCTCAGGAATATAGTGGCACATGCAGCCATCTTCGTTCAATAACTGCGTATGCAATTAGGCTTGGTGTGCATGATCAAGAGCCTGGTGGTATGGTTGGTGTCTAACTAAGCTAGCAAGTTGGAACGGGTTTCCTATTAAGCTTGGCCTGTGTATTGCTAAGGTCATCACTGAGCTACTGCAGGCGGGAGCTGTGGGACACTATATCTTTGCAACTGAAATATGCTGGAAGGATCTGACTTGAAGCCATCTAAAGAAGTTTAGCGAATGCCAGAACATGGCTAATCAAGTTCATTGATGGCGTCTACGAAGCATGGCTAATCTTGGATCCTCCCATTTATTAAGGTCTGTTTTTGTAGAGTTTTTGTGGTTTTTTATGGAGGAAACTTGCCACCAATAACCCCACTCTCCTGCCCATAAACTAATATATGTTGTTACTGATATCTTGGGATCCTTTTTTCACTCGATCCAACCCAACAGTTTATTGGTTTTGCCTGCAGTGTATACTTTCTTGATATGCTTGGGTTTGCTACCTTACTTAGGATATCTCTGTTCAACCAAGCAGGATTTTGATTTCGCCTTGAGTAGACGTGCATCTAGTTTCTGTTTAGAGGAGGGTGTGGGGCATGGCATGTTGCCTAAGATGGCAGCTTTATAATATGACATACATAATAGCATTACAATGAGATGTTTTGCAACTCATACAATTAATGTCTTGCAACTGACGACATACCAACTTATGCTGGAATAGAATTCTATTCTTGCATCAAACAGAGTTGATGTGCTTTTATTTAAACAAATTAGGAGGGGGTAGGTGAGTCATAAATCTTCACTAAGATATCTTAGACAATTCAGCTAATGGCATGCTAATATTTTATAAGGGGGGACATATTTTTGGTCATAAAAAACTTGTGGTGTCGTCTTTGGAGCACCAAACATTTTTATTACTTGCTCTTTGACCTGGATATATTGCTCACTAGATGTATCTCGCTGTGTGCTCTCATTTATATATATAAGGTACCTTGGTTCAACCAAACCCAAGTTGATCTAGATTGAGTCTTGGAATCTCAAAATATTTAAGGCCTTGAAACTTCCCCAGTCATAGCTCCTTATTTTGAAATGCGAGAAATCTGATTTTCACTGTGTGGTTTGAGCTGGTACTTAGTGATACGATGAGTGTTTTCAATAGGACTTGTTAAAAGTGCATGCTCAAGCTTTAAAATTTTTCACTATGAAGCATTTGATGGCCCAGCTTGCCCTCTTTGAAATAGAAGGGAGTAAAAACTCACATTGTATAGCTTGTGGCCTCCTCTATCCCACACTGTAAAAACATATGTCAAGCACTTCCTCATAAGGTGCTATGACTGTGGGTATTTCTGGCTTCAAATATTTTTTGAGATCCCCTACCTCTAGCTGGAGTAACTTGCTTGGGTTTGGTCATACCTAGACAGTGTATTTTATATCAAAGGAGAGAGCGCACAGTGAGGTCTATAATTTGATATATATATCTGGTTCACAGAGCAATGGACTCAAAACCTCGACAGCTACAAAGTCGTATCCACAATTTTGTTTGTTTTCACTATTATTATTATTTTTGAATGTTTGTGCTCCTCCCACATCAACCTCATTTACCAAAATTAATTATTAATTAGTTGTTTATATATATATATATATATTAATTTGTTGTTTATATATATATATTAATTAGTTGTTTATATATATATATTAATTAGTTCTTTATATATATATTAATTAGTTGTTTATATATATATATTAATTAGATGCATATATATATATATATATATATATATATATATATAAATTAGTTGTATATATATATATATGTTTATTTTAATTAGTTGTTTATATATATATATATATATATGTATATTTTTTCTTACCTTCTTGGTCTTTGAATTACAAACTGTTCAGCACCTTTCACCGTACTCATTGCATAGCCTTGTGCTTCCTCAAACCTACACAGTAAAATCTACACTTCCCTATAAGGAGTGACCGCTGCAGAGTTCAAGGTATATACTAAGATTTAGTAAGGTCCCTGACTTGAGCTACGTACAGCTTCACTCTGTAGGTCAAGTTCATATTGCCAATTCTTAACCACATGTTTTTAAAATATATTGAAACTAAAATGGTGTGTTCCAACCCAAATTAAATGATTATTTAGCAATTCCAATAGTCTCCCATTATACAACATTACTCAACCATTTGGAAGAAAACTATGTGCCCATAACACATCTGCCTAGCCAGCTCTCTCGGATTCACCATCTGTGGCCTCAAGCGAACTAGACCTGGCTTTCCATACCGCTACCTAATTGTTGCCTGGGTGATTAAATTTACTGCCTAGAAGTTGTGTGATGCTTGTGCATTACTGAAGGTCTGTACAGTGCATGGACTGAAGCTGTAGTTTGGCAGAGGAAAAAAGTGGTTAGAAGATTAGAATCTTCCGTTCTGGGGACAAAATGCTTGCCATTTTGGCTCTTGTTATACGTGGTAGTGCCAGAAGCACCTCAGAATATCTGTGTGCATACCTGATGTGCTGTAAATCCAACCTTCTCACTTATGATTGGCTTTTAAATAATATTACCCTTTACCATGTGATGATCAAAGTTAGATTGGGTCATGAGTTTTCTGGAACTACTGGGAACTCTACTGTTCTGTAGTCTGTTCTTAGGTATAAAGATATCGTTTTTTCTTAATAATTTTTTTCTGTGTAGTGATCAAATGTGATTACTTGGCTCATGTGTTTATGGTAAGAGTGTTTTGGCATATGTATTTGCTGAGTTATTTTTGTGTTATTTGCTGGCCTTGGCTTACCCATGTCCTTCCGAGTTGAGTCCATACATTAATATTATATATCATTATAACAGGCTGATCATATTTTTGTCTCTCTGGTGATGGACATGTCAGTTGTCGTAATTGGTTATGCTGTTCCCGAGTAGGCCAAGCTGTTGCTGTTGAAATGTAATGTTGACCCTTTACCAATTCCATCTAGTTTATTTGGCGGATGTACATATGTGGGTAGATAAATCTGTATGTGTCTCCACCTGTACTTTCTGTTGTCGTTCCTAAGTAGTTAGTAGTGGTGTGTGAGAGGACAAAGGCTGTTGCGTAGATAAAAATTTATGGTTTTACTAGCTCTGTGATTGTCACTTTTATCCGTGATGATACCATTTTTTCTTTTCTATTTTCTTATGTTCTTCCTCCTCCTTGTTTTTTTGTTCATAGCTTGTCCTTTACGAGTGGCAGCATCTGTTCTCCTTTTCCGTCTGTGGTGTGCATAGTGACTAGGTGTGACCAAAGCTATGGGATATATGCTGAATAATGAAACATTTATATGCACTCACCAAAGGGCCCTTGCTCCTGCTCTGGACCTGTTTAATACTATAGTTGAAGGTATGTAGCTGACCTCATAATATTATACATATGGAGATCGATTATTTTTCCCCTGGTAATTCTAGCTCCTGTGTTACAATTATTACTAAGACAAGAAGCTTTGGATGAACTGAATTTATTATTGGTAACTCTGTAGAATATATGGGAAGCACTGCATGGGGTGTTGACTAGGCCTTGACAAAGAATGCAAACAGCCCAACTAACTACATTTGTCCACCTCACACCAAGGAGTTGGTTACATGCACAGTATATGTATGAATACTTACTGCACACCACTGGAATGTGTAGTGCACACCATTTTATCATACTGAAACACACACTGTGGTGTTGCTGTACACCCAAGATAGTGAGTTACAATTACATTCTCTGGGGTTTTCTTCAGTCAGAGGCATTAGAACCTACTAAAAAGTGTGATTAGAACACCTTTTTGTACAGTGTATGTGTTCATGCTCCACTTCAGTTGCTGTAGATCTATCTATGTTCCCACAACATGAGTGCTTGCATGCTGCACACACAACCCTGCACGCTGTAATGACCCACCTTCCAGCATTTGCACTGCATAGTATGGCATGCTGTAATGCAGTCACTGCCATGAGTCAAAAACAACTCTGCTTCTGTGTGTCTGGTGTTTTTCTTCTGATTCCCATTCCATACTCACTTCACTACCTTTTGTTTCTCCCCCATGATCCATTTTGTTGTGCTAGCATAGACTTGGTGTTGTTGCCGGCTTACTTGCTGCCTGAAATCTGGTACCCACAAAACCTTAACTAGTGCAGTTCTGGTGTCTCTACCAGAGATGGTAGTGAGGTATTTTAATGACAATTTAACATGTAACCCGCCTTACGGTGAGTAAGAAAACTACTGGAATATAGTGGCATGTGCTGTGACCTTCGTTCAGTGCATGCTTGTGCATAAGGCGTAGTGTGTATGATTTAGAGCCTGGTGGTGTAGTTGGTGCCTAACTAAGCTTGCAAGTTGGGACAGGTTTGGTATTAAGCTTGACCTGTGTAATGCCATGGTCACACCTGAACTATTGCTGGGAGGAGCTCTAGGACGCTATTCCTTTGCAACTGTAATATGCTGTAAGGATCTGACTTGAAGCCGTCTATAGATGTTTAGCCAAAGCCAGGTCATAGCTAATAAAGTTCGTTGAAGGCATCTACAAAGCATGGCCAAACTTAAAAGTTTGGATCCTCCCATTTCTTACGGTCTATTTGCCTAGAGTGCTCTCTCCCCCCTCCCTGCCCGTAAACTAATATATGTTGTAACTGACTCCTTGGGATCTTTTTTTTCATTCATCCCAACCCAACAATTTATGTTGGAACTGCCTGTAACTTATGCTTTCATATTTATATGCTTGAGTTTCCTGTCTAACTCAGGAAATCTCTGTTCACCAAGCTGGATTTTCATTTCAGCCTTGAGTAGTTTTATTTCCGTTTAGAGGAGGGTGTGGGGCATGGTACGTGGGCTATGAAGGCTGGTTTATAATATGAAACATAATAGCATTACGATGAGATGTGTTACTACTCATACTAAGAATGTCATGCAACTGACAGGATTGGTGTGCTTTATTTAACAAGTAAGATGGATTGGGTTGGTCATATATCATTTCTAATGGACCTCTAAGCTTATTCCGCTTATGGCAAGGTAACATTTTTAAGGGGGCAAAGCATTTTGTTTGTCGTAATAAACTTGTGTTTTGGTCTTTGGAGCGCATATATTTCTATGACTTTGCTCATTGGTTGTTCTATAGGTACATCTCTCTGTGTGCTCTCTTTTGTTTAAATCAATGTTGCCTTGGTGAAACCATTCCCAAGTTTGGAATCTCCAAATATTTAAGGCCTTGCAACTCCACCAGTCATAGTTCCTTATTGGGAAATGCTTGAAATCTGATTTGCAATGTGTGGTTTGCACAGGCACTTGGTGACACATTGAGTGTGTTCTTTAGTACATTTAAAACTGCATGCTCAAGCTTTAAGATTTTTACTATGAAGCATTTGATGGCCCAGCTTGCCCACTTTGAAATAGAAGGGAGTAAAAACTCTCATTGTATCGCTTGTGGCATCCTCTCTCCCACACTGTAAAAACAGAGGCAAAGCACTTCCCAATATGGCGCTATTACTGTGGGTGTTTCAGGCTCTACAGGCAATATATTTTATATCATAAGAGAAGGCATGCAGAGAGTTCTTTGTTTGGAGCTATATATCCGGTTCATAGAGCAATGGACTCAAAATCTCTGGAGCTACATATTCGTAACCACATTTTGTTTTTGTTTTTTTGAACTATGATTATTATTTTTAAATGTTTGTGCCGCCTCTCGTATCACCTTCATTAACCTAAAACCTTCGTAATTATTTAACCTCTCTGCCCTTAGTTACATCATTCCATTGTAATTGTAACCTAACAATCAATTGTATTCCTAGCATAGCCTCTGAGACAGTCTTAATCATGTACCAGTGACTTCACTCCTCCTGTTAGCCTGTGTGCTATATCTCATCATGATGTGCCACATAGAGCCAATCTAAGCTTTTCTGCTATTTTGAAGCTTTTTTGTGGAAATTGACAAAACAGAACATCTCTTTACGGTCATAAAAGTGCTCATTAAAATGAGCCACATGTAGGTGAACTAAGTTTTTCTGGTGTTTTTAAGCATTTTTTGGAAATTAACATAAAAAACCTCTCTTTTGGGTCAAAAAGTGTTTTTCTCATCAAAATTATCCACATACAGCTAAACGAAGCTTTTCACATGTTTTGAAGCATTTTTGCGGAAATTAACAAAAAAAAATCTCTTTACTGGCAAAAAGGTTGTTTTTTTCATCAAAATTGGCCACATAGAGCTAAACTAAGCTTTTCTGGTGTTTTGAAGAAGTTTTGCAGAAATTGACAATAAAGCATCTCTTTACGGTCAATAATTGTTTTTCTTATCAAAATGAGCCACATAGAGCTAACTAAGCCTTTCTGGAGTTTTGTATCATTTTTGCGGAAATTGACCAAAAAACATCTCTTTACGGTAAAAAAAGTGTTATTCTAATCGAAATGGAACTAAACCAAGTATTTCTGGTCTTTTGAAGAATTTTTGCGGAAATTAAAAAACCAACATATCTTTACGGTCAAAAAGTGTTTTTCTCATCTAAATGAGCCACATAGAGCTAAACTAAGCTTTTCTGGTGTTTTGAAACATTTTTTTCGGAAATTGACAAAAAACATCTCTTTACGGTAAAAAAAAAGTTTTTCCCATCAAAATGTGCCACATATAGCTAAACTAAGCTTTTCAAATGTCATGAAGCATTTTTGCAGAAATTAACCCCCAAAAAAACATATCTTTAGAGGCAAAAAAGTTTTTTCCCATCAAAATGAGCCACATAGAGAGCTAAACTAAGCTTTTCTGGTATTTTCAAGCGTTTTTGTGGAAATTGACAATAAAACATCTTTTTAAGATAAAAAGAGAATATTTACATCAATATGAGCTATAGTAAGGTTTTCTGGTGTCATGAAATTTTTTTGCCGAAATTGACAAAAAAAACATCTCTTGCCCACACAATTTCTGTGATCCTGCCTCTTCTCAATACTATAACTCAGAGAGGGTTCACCAGAAAAAAAAGGTGTACCGTACAATCACAGCTAAGGGCTTTAGCCACCCACACACCGAGTTTGGGGAGCCTCGGTCAAGGCGCCTAGATATAAACTTGACCACAAATTAGGAAGTACCATTTTTTAGTGATTCTTGCGTTTTTGGATATATCTTCTAAGAAAAGGTGCCCATAGAGACTTTTTTCATATCATCTTAAAGGACACACAATAGGCAACAAGGTGGTATCAAAAGTATTTGCACAGAAGAAAGGGTAAAAAAATTATGCAGCTAAGAATATGTGTTACACATCTCTTTAATGGTGCTGTTTATTGTTTGTTTTGTTGTTTCTTATCATTACAGAGGTTTATATTCGTCAGGCGGTATAAGAAGCTCCATGCAGCTGCCATCTGCATGCAAAAGGTTAGTCACCTGCAAGCTGATACTTATCTTCATCACCCTCTAATTATCACCTAATTATCACAATAATGATCCAGAGGTAGTGCAAACATTTCTCATTGTATATATTAAGAGCATTTTAACTTTTTAGCTGTGACTGAGCAGCTCAATACGTCTGTTATGTCAGCCGGTTATGTATTAGCTGTGACTGAGCAGCTCAATAAGTCTGTTATGTCAGCCGGTTATGAATTAGCTGTGACTGAGCAGCTCAATAAGTCTGTTATGTCAGCCGGTTATGAATTTGGAATGACAGTGTATTTACAGAATGAGCATCCGCGGGTTCAAACCCACACTTGGGCACTTCACCTCCCCTTCTTCCCCCTTTCTTCACCCCTTCTTCCCTCCCTTTTTTTCCCTTCTTTCCCCAATTCTTTCCCGTCCTCTTCCCTCCTCCCCATTCTTTCCCCCCATCCCTTATTGCCCCCACCCCTTATTTCCCCTTCTTCTTTCCCCCACCCCCACCCCTTCTTTCCCCCTTCTTTGCCCCACCCCCATACCTTCTTTCCCCCTTCTTTGCTCCATCCCAACCCCTTCTTTCCCCCCTTCTTTCCCCCCTTCTTTCCCCCCTTCTTTGCCCTACCTCCACCCCTTCTTTCCCCTAACCCCACCCCTTCTTTCCCCTACCCCCACCCCTTCTTTCCCCCAAACCCACCGCTTCTTTCCCCCTTCTTTGCCACACCCCCACCCTTCTTCCCCCCTTCTTTCTCCACTTCTTCACCCCTTCTCTACACACCCCCCACCCCTTCTCCACCCACCCCCACCCCTTCTTTCCCCCACCCCACCCCTTATTTCCCCCACCCCTTCTTTCCCCCACCCCACCCCTTCTTTCCCTACTTATTCCAGATTATATTGCTTACCATGCATGGTATATGGGTCACTCATAGTGCGAGTTCATGCTTTTGTTGTTGCTATAAATTAGTATGAAAGAGCTCGACAGGCCAGGAAGTTGCACGCTAAGATGTTGGAGGCGAAGAGGAGAGACGAAGGGAAGAGGAGAGGAGGAGGGAGGAGGAGCGTTTGCGGGAGTTGGAACGCCAGAGGAAAGAGTTGGAGAAGGAGGAGAGAGAAGAAGGAACAGGAAGCGGAAGAGATGAGGAGAAAGGTAGGATGGGTGTGGCTTATGGGGGTATTGGTGCGGCAGAGATGAGGAGGAAAGTAGGGTGGGTGTGGCATGTTGGATGTGGGTGTGGCAGAGATGAGGAGGAAAGTGGGGTGGGTGTGGCTTATTGGGGTATTGGTGCGGCAGAGATGAGGAGAAAGGTAGGGTGGGTGTGGCTTATGGGGGTTTCGGTGCGCCAAAGATGAGGAGGAAGGTAGGGTGGGTGAGGCATGTGGGGATGTTGGTGTGGCAGCTTTGAGATTGCTAGAGATTAGATAAATGTTTAAACCAATTCTACAGATATTTAAACTATACATGTTTTAACTCGGGGTGGGGGTGGGGTGGGGGGCAGTGATTGGAGATGGCTGAGGTTCCAATTTCAAGAATTGAAAATTAGGGAGATTTTCCAAGCGCCATTTTTTTCTTGGGAGTTCGCAAGCCTGCATGTGGGAAAAATTTGGGAGACCTGGAGTTTGCCGAAATTTTAGGAGACTCCCAGATAATTGTGTGGGTTGGAACCTCCGAGGTGGAGTGGGAAGAGGGGGGGCAAGGTATGGGTGGAGTGGAAGGAAGGGGAGCTATCCTTGTTGTAGTAGCACACAATCTGTCCTACTTGGACTCTTGTTTGGGTCCTGTTTCTTCCTGCTCTGGGAGCAGCAGTCTTAAATTGTGTTCCTCCATGTGTAATATGTTGGAGAGTTGTGTTTGTGTGTGTGGGTGTGGGTGTATGTTGGTGCGTGCGTTCTCTCTCTCTCTATTAATAGCTTGTTGTTAAGCACTGTGCTCATAGCATTAAACAGTCAGCAAGAAAATGGGGGCTCAACACCATTCACAGACCAGGTCAACACCATGCCCAAACCAGGTCAACACCATACCCAGACCAGGTCAACACCATGCCCAGACTAGGTCAACACCATGCCCAAACCAGGTCAACACCATGCCCAGACCAGGTCAACACCATGCCCAGACCAGGTCAACTCCATGCCCAGACCAGGTCAACGCCATGCCCATGCCCAGACCATGTCAACGTCTTGTACAGTAAATATGAATGTAAGAGCTGAATACATGTAATCACTGGCTAGCTGGACGGAATGGTGGAGGGTTGAACTGTTGCTGACCAGAGCCCGGAGGGTGCTGAACATATGTGGGCATCTCATCTACAAATATACATGCATGTCTATCGGCCAGCAATGGAAGAAATACTGACTTTCGAGAAGTAAGCGACATAGTCAAGTTCGACACCTGGCAAATATATACACACACGCATATATACACGCACACACACACACACATATATATATATATGTAGATTTACTGGAACCAACAGTAAAGTAGGTGCTTAACCTTTACACTCTGCGCTTATTTGTGGCCATTTATAACAAGTATATTCATAGCTACAACTTGTTTTCATTCAAGAAGACACTTTTGAAACTGCTCGTATCATTACAATGCTAATGCAATAAGCTGCAGTTTGGATTAAGGATATGCTCCTTTGAGGTAAGCAAACAAAAGCTACAGATCTTTACATCATATCACATCTACAACAAAACCTACAGAAGGAAATCCATCCGGGAAAGAGTCCTTTTCTCAAGAGGGAAGAGATTCAGAGTGTCTTCCAGTTAGCACTGGTGTCTGTGCAGCAATTCTCAGCAGAAGGGCCTCCAGAAACAGCAGTGAAGGCCTGGACGAGATGCTTCTGGAGGTGCAAACGAGTCTGCCATTGTTGATTTTTCCCCTCTTTCTGCTCATGTGACCGAGTGAAGTTTTAATTGCTTTAATGCTAGGGCAATCTACTGGGCATGTGCAGGTAAGAATGTAATGTTTATCTTGTGTAGTTCTTTTATATATATATTGCAACCGAGGTTCACTACCGAGGTTCACATTTACGGCTAACTATGCTTACGACATTTAATCAGTCAATATGGATACCTGCTAGCAACCTGCTTTTACAGTAAACTAAGAGACTTCAAGTATGATGATCATGCTCTTCTTGTTGTCGGTGTTGTAGCTTCTGGAGGAGGAGAAGCTAAGAAAGGAAGAAGAAGAGGCCAGGCGACGAGCGGAGGAGGAGGAGGAGAAGAGGATGGAGCTAGAGAGACAAGCTGCTCTTGTCAAAGTTAAAGAACTGGTGAGTTAATTCATCAGTCGTCTGGTTTGAGTGTCTTTCAATCAAGTTACACAAATCACTTGTAATTACATTATAAGATCATGTGACCTAAATAGGATTCATTGCAGGGAGGTGTGATCCATACTTGAGTATAAAAATTGCCATTACACCTCTCACACTGCACATGCACACGCATACACATGCTCACACTCACACAGTCTCACACACACACACACTCTCTCTCTCTCTTACACACATGCACTCACTCACTCTCTCTCACACACATGCACACACACACTCACATATACACATGCACACATAACTCACACACACATGTACCTTGGGGTGTGCACATGTATATATGTAGTGTGTAATGCATACACTTTCCTTGAAGTACCCTCTGAACTATGTAAGTGTATATCTGTAAACAGCTGGGCAGCTGGTGCCCACCTTCTCTCAGAGCTAGTCTTGTTCTAATAGAAACTGCTTCCCCATACCACAAAAATGTTACAAAAATCCTAGTGTAACATCATGAGCATTGTAGGATTGTATTGCTCTAGTCATTGCCTTTACCCTAGCAACTGCCCTATCTATTGCCCTAACCCTAGCCATTGCCCTGACCTTAACCTTTGCCACTGCCCTGGCCTTAACCCTCACCACTGTCCTGGCCCTAACCCTTGCAACTGCCCTGGCCCTATCTTAGCCACTGCCCTGACTCTAGCCATAGCCTATGTCAACCCTTTACCTTATTCCCTATTCCATTGCTGATCTGTACAGAATTGATGGTATCATCATTATGATGTAATGCCTGGATTATGCCATGCCCACTAATAGTGCTAGTAGCCCGTGCAGTTGCAGCATGTCATTTGATATTGTGCGAGTTCTTTGTTTGTTTATTTTTCCTCTTTTCTTTTCGTAAACAGGAAGAGGATCATCGCCGCATGGTAGAAGACGAGAGCAGTTGTTACGCGAAGCTTAGGAAAAGGTGGCCCGTCTGGCCGAGGAAGAAGCTAAGGCTAGAGCTGATGCGGAAAGAGTTGCCAGTGAAGACTTCATGCTGGAGCAGACCGAAGATGCTTTTATTGTCATCAGTGATCTGGACAATGCCTTGAAAGCCTTCCTGGGTGCTCTGGGGCTCTCTGAGGTGAGTGGTGCTCTATACTAATGTATTACACATGAGCTGGGATTTTGTATTTTTATATAATTTCGTGTTTACGAGCACACAGTCATTTAAAAAAAAAACCTGGAATAAATACTATTTGATTAGATTTAACTTGTTGAATGCTAAAGGTTACCTGTGTGCGTGTATGCCAAAATGATGGCTGATGTTCATGGCTTCATAACTTCTCACCCCATAACTCCATGTTGGTAATTTAAGTATAAAATGATTTTGATCTCTCTGTGCATTTGAAAGATGTTGAACTAACTGAGGGTTACTGATGGCTTAAGGGAAGTGATGTTGAACTAAGTGAGGGTTACAGATTGCTTAGGGGAAGTGATGTTGAATTAAGTAAGGGTTACTGATGGCTTAGGGGAAGTGATGTTGAACTAAGCGAGGGTTACTGATGGCTAAGGGGAAGTGATGTTGAACTAAGTGAGGGTTACTGATGGCTTGGGGGAAGTGATGTTGAACTAAGTGAGGGTTACTGATTGCTTAGGGGAAGTGATGTTGAACTGAGTGAGGGTTACTGTTGACTTAGGGGAAGTGATGTTGAACTAAGTGAGGGTTACTGGTGGCTTAGGGGAAGTGATGTTGAACTAAGTGAGGGTTACTGATGGCTTAGGGGAAGTGATTTTGAACTAAGTGAGGGTTACTGATGGCTTAGGGGAAGTGATGTTGAACTAAGTGAGGGTTACTGATGGCTTAGGGGAAGTGATTTTGAACTAAGTGAGGGTTACTGATGGCTTAGGGGAAGTGATGTCGAACTAAGTGAGGGTTACTGATGGCTTAGGGGAAGTGATGTTGAACTAAGTGAGGGTTACTGATGGCTTAGGGGAAGTGATGTTGAACTAAGTGAGGGTTACTGATGGCTTAGGGGAAGTGATGTTGAACTTAGTGAGGGTTACTGATGACTTAGGGGAAGTGATGTTGAACTGAGTGAGGGTTACTGATGGCTTAGGGGAAGTGATGTTGAACTAAGTGAGGGTTACAGATGGCTTAGGGGAAGTGATGTTGAACTTAGTGAGGGTTACTGATGGCTTAGGGGAAGTGATGTTGAACTAAGTGAGGGTTACTGATGGCTTAGGGGAAGTGATGTTGAACTTAGTGATGGTTACTGATGACTTAGGGGAAGTGATGTTGAACTGAGTGAGGGTTACTGATGGCTTGGGGGAAGTGATGTTGAACTAAGTGAGGGTTACAGATGGCTTAGGGGAAGTGATGTTGAACTAAGTGAGGGTTACTGATGGCTTGGGGGAAGTGACAAGCAAAATTGTTGACATTTTTAGGTGGACTGAATTTGCAATGTGTCTATCCAATCAAAACTTTTTCCATGAGTCCTCGAAAGTTGCCATAGCTACATATGTGGTGTTCATAAATGCTTGAGTGTTGATGGGTTTTTACTAGAGACCTAAGGTTGGCTCCACCCAACCTGCACCCACCGACACACACACAAAGCATAGAGCTGAAACATATTTTTTTATCTTCTAA
>CBDHDT010000144.1:0-4152 GCA_965261215.1 Ekhidna sp. | reverse complement strand
TAAAGTGCGATACAAGGTTACAACAAAAGTGCAAGTTGGAGTGCCGATCATGTTAATTTTTGTAGACGCCATAATATCGTGCCAAGCCATTTTTCGGTGAAAGACAAGAAATTTGCATTTTTATGGTTTAGACTCGTAGTAATTTTCCATCCATTACTTCCTCTCCCAGAAATTCAAAACGTGGTCGCTTGCTACCGCGACAGTAGCTAAGTTTAGCCACTAATCCAAGTTTCAGTATTTAGAATCTAGCGCCCTTGACCCCTAGCTACGCTTGGATCGCTACAGTGGTGTAATTTCCCCCTGCCCAAACGGATGTCGTTGCGCGTCTTTGAGTCCGACTTCACATTTAGTAGATATGCGAACTCCCAATTCCATTTCTGCTGAGTAAGTGGCTAACAGCTAGAAGCAAAAGAAATACTAAGACCAACACTAGTTCAGCACTGGTATTAATCTGTGACTTGCGTAATTTTTTCAGATCATCACTGACTAGCTACCATGAGCTGTTCTGAATGTTGTACGTGGTGTTGCTCTTTCTTATCAAGTACTAAGAAAACATCAAAGTTTTCTGATGTTAGTTGCACTCAACAAGCGGCCAGTGATCATGTCCAACCAGAAAAAGTGTTTATGTTTCCCCAAAATAAGAGCGACATCAAGACGCATCCACTGATGTTTGCAGAAGCAATGTCAATTCGTGACCAGCCAACGACTGCATTTGTCGGTCACCAACCAGTGCCCAAATTGGACTTGGACGATACCGATGGTGCCGAATTAAATGTCGATGAGTATGATGCATGCATGAGTAAAAAGCTATCTTTGCCTTATTTTCGCCCCTCCAAGAAACCTACCTTGGGGAGGGTATCTCTTTCTGAGGAAAGTTGCAAAGAAAGGGAAGATCCCCAGCCACCAGTGCCACCACAAAGAAGGAAAGATTCCTACTTTGAAGTTAGCCGGTCAAGTTCTCCTGCCCTGCCAATGTTTGAAGAATCAATCTTACTACAAGAAGATAAACTCCCTGTGCTTCAGTTTTCGTTGTTCTTTGACATACCAAGAAATATATTCACTGTCCATCTGCAGCATGCCTCAAATTTGCCTGAAAATGATCGAAGAGGGATGATGAACCCATTTGTTGTTCTCTACATGATGCCCAACAAGGAGGAGGTTTTTGAATCTGAGGTTATTCATCGGACATTAAATCCAGAGTTTGACCAGTCTTTTGAGTTTCACCAGCAACATCCCGACGATATTCAGCGAAAAACACTTATATTTAAAGTTTATGATAATACAAAGAGCAAATTAATAGGAGGAGTGGCTTTTCCTTTGGAAGGTGCAGATATATTTGGTGTTGTGATGAGAATGCAGATTGATCAAGACTTGTCTGAGGTAAATCATATTTACTATTACTATCTAATATATTGGTTAGAACCTCCAAGAGTATATTTGCCTGTTGTTTAACATTGCTATCTAAGACTTCCTTTCTAATCACTAAAAGTATCATGTTTGAACTTTTAAGTATCCTGAACTGATAAACCATCGACGTTTGTAGCCATAACTTGAATAACCTTTTCAAACTCTTTCTATCATTTATCATTTGAATGCAAATATAATATGCTATGAGTTTATTTTATATATGTAAACCATGATAAGAGATTTCATTTCGTTTGAAATTTAGAGTGATAGTTTGTTAACAACTGGGTTTGTGTTTAGCTAGCTAATGCTCATTGTTTTAGTTATGTTCAAGGTGGGACTATGTCAAAAAACGAAGAAAAAAGCTTTTTCCAGTTGATGCTGTAGCTCTTTCTACCTTAGATAATATTCTAAGTTTTGGCGATATATTGCATGCTCCTTTTCATGCTTTTGCTTGTTCTTGTCTTTATAATTTGACTTATCGCAAGTCAGAAATTTAGCGAACAAAGGATCGTCATCCAAAGAAGTTCACTTGTCCAAGTGATATTACAATAACTATGCAATACTTTCACTTCATTACTTATTTGTGTATGGTTTGAAAGCTCTTGAATTTCTCTGTAAACTGAGTGTGCCAGATTTTCGTGTACTACAAGTATTGCTAAGTTATATTGATTTGAATTGGTGGGAGAACTCTACCTAAAAAATATTGAAAAAAAGATAAAAAACTTTTTTTCAGTTTTAAAATGATGTTACATTATGTCCTAGCTATTTCCTTTTAGTTTCAAGGTTATTGTGTGCTCCAATTCAAATTATGACATTTTTGTCAGTGTTTGTTTATCTCAAGTCAAAAATTTCAAGGGTAGCTTCGCTTTGACAGCTAATACCAGCAATTAATGTTTTCTGTATTTGAAACAACCATAGCATTGCACATTTCATTTTCCACACTTACATTATACAAAATTTGGATGCTCTTTTCGAGCTCTGTAATATAAGTGTTCTTAAGTTTTCTATATTGCAGGCATGGCCATGTTTTGGATATTTGAAGTGTTGACTTAGTGTTTTTTATTAATTTTGCTCACATGGTGGCTTTCAACTAATGAACATGTTACATTTAGCAAATTTCCTTTCATTGTTATCTCAGATAAGAGATTTATCAAACAACAGAATATATTAAAGCCCTTCCGTGTATCTCACTGTGGAGATACTCCTGTAGCAGACAGGTATGTCCTGTCTTTGAGTGAAATTGATGTTGCCGAATGAATCTTCTTTGAAAATTTACCTATAGAGATATTTAACATCAAATTTGAAAGAACAAATAATTCCTAACTTCTCTATTTCAATCTTTTGTCTCTCCCTTTTTGGCAGGGCTTTGTGGAATCTATCAACTAAGTCGTTACACTCATTGGAACTGCAAGCTATATACATGCTAGTCTTGCAGGCTAATTATTTTTGTTCCTAGAAAAACTGTTTCTTGAGACTAGAACATCAATAGCAAAGACAAGTACTTCTACTCTGATTCTCCACCAACTTTATTTATAGCTGTTGTTTTTCATTTAACCTTAATTTTTATAGCTCTATAGATTTTTCATGAACAAACTTTACAAACTGTTCATATCATTGCAATGCATACACAAGATGCAGCAATTTGGTACATAGGAAAAGCAGACAAAAAATATGTAGCACTCTCTACAACAAAACATACTGCAAAGAAATCCATGCCTGGAGTCCTTTCCTTCTGAAGTGCAAAGGATTCAGAGTGATTCCAGGTAAGCGTAAGTGTCGATACCTTTCCTCTTGAATTCCAGAGAGTGAAAAGACAAGAAACTGACCAATTGGTGCATCATTTGTAATCATCAGCCATTTTCTTCTTCCATTTTTCCTGTTCTTCCCTTCAAACTGGAAATAAAATTTTATAAATAAAAATGCAAAATTTTGTGCATACAGTTCTTTTTAGTAATTTTGTTTTGTGAGCTTTGTTTGAGTGTGCTCTGACTATGCATGGTTGCCACATAACATTCTAGGCATCAATCCATTTTGGTTACTACTTTATTTTTGTCAGTGTGGATCTAAATCCTGACTTGCTAAAAAAATACTTGAAAATTATTTGCTGTATAATATGGAAGCGACTTGAGATTATATGTTCTAGATAGCCATTGCAGCATTGATGATAGTAGTATGGTAACATGATCAAATAGCCCATTTAATATTGCACTTCCTCCAGGTTCACTCTCAAAACTGACATAACTTGGCATCAACATTTTTCTTTGTTGTTACACTCATACATCAATTAATATTCTCCAGTCTTTTCAAGATGGCCGAGGAGATGTGTTGTTGGCACTTTCCTATGATCAAAAGTCTGTAAAGGGAGTGGTCTTGAAAGCAGTCAATCTAATAAAGCAAGCCCTTTGGGGCTTACCAGGTTTGTAAAAAATAACAACAAAATAGTAACAACAATCACTATCCCATAGTCTAAAGGTGCTCTATCATGCTACAGCATCTTCTACCCAGAGTAATATGTCATTATATATTCATTGATGCTAATGAAATTCTACTAATGTTGAGGTCTCCCAAGATGCAGCACCTCTAGTCTATTAGTTCATAAAACAATGTGAGTAAGGGGAATCTTTCAAAAACTTGAGTAGCTAAATCAGGCACTTTAAGTAGAACAAAACATGTGTATCCCTCCTCAATGTATATACCTAATTAATATGTGTAGGTGGTCAGTTGATACCACTGTAGTACACAAAC
>CBDHDT010000143.1:0-6637 GCA_965261215.1 Ekhidna sp. | reverse complement strand
TTCTCAAAGATAGCAGATATATTCGCACAAAAGCACATTGACAACCTCGACACAAGAGCAACACAATTGCTACACACGATGAAAATCTATGCAATTTGTTAGCTAGTGAGCCCACATCCAAACATGGTGAGGACTATTGGGTAGCATCGTCGTAGAGAGCTTCAACCAAAAAAGGAGAGTATTCTAAAAAGAGAGGAGTATTCCAACACCAGCTACCTATAGCTGAGGGAAAAATAAACTATTAGAGTAGCACATGGAGGAATTATCACACAAACTTCCTGTCGTTCTAGAACTTAGTTGATTGAGGCACAAGCTAGCTAAAATGGGTGCTAGTCTTTGGTCTAAATCCTCGTGTGCAAGTGAAACAAAACAAAAAGTGCTCCAAGTAATGTTTACTTTTACTGTGGCTAGGCTAGCGTGTCAACAGTGCTAACTTGAGATTTCTCAATCGATGAAGAAGACACCCAAGACCTCTTGCTGTTTGTGTCCCATGACTTGGGTTGTGTATTTAAATATTCGGCTCACAAGGAGTTAATACAAAGATATCTTAGGAGTGTCAAGGATACTACAGGAAGAGCGGTAATGGAATTCTTAAAAGAAAAAATCTACCGACTCTAGACATGACAATGTAAACAACAGTAGGATATGAGCAAGGTAGGACTACACCATTTACTACCGAAATTTGAACACATATTTGTAGCTGTCATAATTTTCTCCCCCTTTCTTCTGTGCAGATACTTTTATTACCAGCTTGTTGCTTATTGTGTGTGCTTTAAGATGATATGTAAAAGGTCTCTATAGGCACTTTTTCTTAGAAGATATATCCAAACACGCAAGGGTCACTAAAAAAATGGCACCTTCCAAATGGCATTGCGTCTAATTCCAAGGCGCCTTGAGCTACAGACCCCAAATTTCCTGTGGCTTGCTAACATCCCAAGCTGTGATAAGGCTGAAACCAAATTACAACGCGGTGAAGTGTTAAATAGATATGAGTCACTTCATTTCGACCCCGCAAAAACCCACGCAATATCTGTGGCGTCACCACTTCTAATCACCACAACTAAGCAACGCTTCACGTACAAAAAGAATTGATTCAGCCATATCACAGAGCACTAAAAGAGCTCTCCAATGAACCCTCAAATATTAAAATTGAGTGAAGTGTGGCAAAGTTAGGTATATTTTAAAATCAGAACAAAATAGATTTTCAAAATTCCTGGGAATAGTTAGGACAATGAAATGTTTGAATTTTGCAATGAAATAGCTGGCAAAATGTGTTCTTATAAAGTTTCAGTTGTTTCTTGATATGTTCTTGTACTTCCATGCCTTTCTTGAGTTTGCTGTGCCTGTATGAACATGTAAGATAGAAAAACATGATGGAATTTGAAGAGATGTATGTAAATGGAACTTCCCTTGAGAGTTGAACATCGTCCCTCAATGAAGTAGTATCTTGCTCTGTATTGTATGCAGTTTTAATTTTTTTTGAGATAGTATGGCAGCCCAGTTTGGGCCACCTGAGGTGGATTAAAAGAAAAGCTTGGCTTTGAAAAAAGCTGGTCAAAAAAATAAAGTTGGTCGGACCAAATAAATGAGGTTAAAAAAATCCACCTCCAAAAATAAAATAAAAAAGACAGAGGGGCGATCAAAATGTACCACATCAAAATCCACCAGACTCATACGTGATGCCTTCCTCAGCGATGTGTCTTTCCTCCGTCGCCAGCTCCGTAGATCGCAGGGACTTTCTCCGTCTCTGGCTTGTGCACTCTGCCTTCTGCCCAGCCTTCATAAATCGTTTCTCATCCGAAGATGTTATGTAGTTTGCTGTAAATGCACTTGGGGGAGAACCAATCATTTGCTCAAACAGAGGCGAGAGTCCTTCCAATCCATGATTGAAAGCGATAGCTGCCAGATTGACAGCAATATCTACACTCACCACAGAACAGAATCCCGTCTTAGGGCACCGGGACCAAACGATATTGTTGAAAGACTCATTCTGATTCTGAGTCGCTCCCAATACACACCTTTCCAAGAGCTCCCGCTTGGAAAGCGCAGTAAACACTGGCTTTATGAAGGGACCCAGATCCTTTGGCAGCTTAGGAGAGTGCTTGGGTGGTTCCACATTATCAGCGAGTGCACGATTGTATTTGCACCATGAGTCTGATCCTGTCGGGCAAAACTGATGGTCATGCTGCTCATCATCAGATATTGAGTGGTGAAACACTGCCCAGATCGCTCTGAACATTCCATCCACGTCCCCGGGGAAATTGTGGATAGCCCCTCCAAAGTAGACCGATAGAGAATTGATAACATATTCTGTCAAGTGTCTCTTCCCGCCCCACTTTATTTTCCCCACTTGACCACTGTCATCAACAAAGGTCTTCTTCTTTAGGTCACACAGTCTTTTCCCGAGGCGCTTTTGGATGTGTCCCACGCACTCCATCTTCTGAAGGTGTCAAAAAACAACAAAAACAAATATGTAATCACTATAAATATAAACAAAATCAACATAAATGTAATTACCTCAATCACAACATCACTACCATAGGGGTGCTCGTTGTTCAGCTGTAAGATAGACTTGGCATCCCCATCGGATATGACCGTAGTGTACCGCAGCCGGTTCTTCTCCACTGACCTCCCCCAAAGAATTGAGGCTCCTTCCGCTTCCATAGCTGGAGAAGAACCGGTGAAATTCGAATTGCAGGAGTCCTGGTGCTTCTCCATCCAATCCAGGAACTCCTGCGACTCGCTGCCCATGGCACTTTCAGTTTCCTTGCAAACTTTGCAGGATTTGCTCAGGACCGTCACATTGAGTACCTGGCCTGTCTCCCACGATATCACAGCCACCACACCGTAAGGTGCAACAGATCCACGATGAGACCAGGTACCGTCACATGTAACTGTAACATCAACAATATCGCTTAGATCGGCACCCTGCAATCTATGAAGCTGTGCAGAAGCAACCTTAGAGGTCTCCATTCGCACATTTTGTACGAATTTTTGGAGGATGTTATTATGGGGGGCAGAATAACTCTTTGGGCTTACTGGTGGAGGCAAACCCATAACACCACAGATCATCTCTAGCCCAGCACTCCCTCTACCACACATCCTCCCTGCCAGAATAAACCTGGTATTCAGCGCTTTCGAATGCACATAGGGGTCAGAAAAAGCATCCTCTTTTCCTGTACACAACGGATTGGTACAGGACAGAGTCAGCTTGGTACAGAGACCCCTACGAATCCCCAGGTTTTCCCTAACAGTACGGCCAGATCCACAGACATTGCAGCTAGCCCGCCTAGTGACGGATGCTAGCAGTTCTTCCATATCTATGAGCCGTAGACCTTTCATCTCACAAAGAGAATCAGACCTACAGACTCTGTCTGCAGCTGGGGAGCTTACCGAATGCTCCGCGGAGGATGTAGAAGGCATTGGAAGAGCAAGCTTCTTCCCAGTAGTGGTTGGAACCGCCACTGGAGAAGAAGTCTCCTCACTAGAGACTTTCTTAGTAAACCCAAAAGCTCTAGGCCGCTTCTTACGATGAACAGACCGCTGCTTCGCCCGATTGGAGCTACCACCATCTTTAGAAGACATCACTTCAACAGTATGGCAAATTTCGATTGACTGACACTCCGCGCCAAAACGTGTTGCTTAGTGGAGAACGTGGCTCATTACTCATGCGCAACAGTCATAAATAGACTGTGTGAAATTAGCCTCCTGTAGGCAATAAATGAGCTTCCTAGTAGACGTCGTTGCCATTATATGCTGGCATAAACTTACCTTACCATTAGCGTTCATCGTTAGTGTTCCTTGTGGTTTCTCTTTGAATTTTTAAATCAATGCATGGACAAAAACCATCATAACTTTGAAATGGAGCATCCAATAGCTCTAAAAATTTGGAATTGGCTAGTAGATGTGTACAGCAACAGTTTGAACTGATATAAAAAAAAAATGAAAAAATCCAAAGTTTTTTGGGATAGTCCCCCCTTAACTTGTAGTTTCCCCATTAGGAAGTATGCAAACATTCCTTATGTGGGTTTCATACTTTATTATGAATTTTAAGCACAAGAAGACTCCATGCACATCCACTAATCTGTTTCCCGATTGCGAAAGGAGGGGGGGGAGGAGAATTATCACCGATGCTGCCTTCAAGCTCTCGCGTGATATATTATAAGCAGAACAAATGATCTGCACTCGGTTCAGATTTTTGGTTGTGGAGTTCACACTCTTGGTCAACTGTTACAAGGCCAGGGGCCTGGAGCTCATCCTCTACCAAAACATCTACTGTCAGGATTGCGGAGTTCCCCAGTGCAACCGTTATCAAGTCCTTGAAGCAGGCGGTGGCTGACTCCACGTGGGTACAGTCAACAATAGCACAAGACAAGCGCTGGATGTGTGCAGTGTAGAATAAGAAAAAAAAATCAAGAAAAAAAAAGTATTTTATAAGTGCTGGAGTCCCAGAAGTTCGGAGTTGGACTTTGCATTAGACAGTAGCGTACAGTTCTCCACCACTCAATCATAATATGTATGTATATATATAAATTAAAACAACAAAAATTGAATACCAACTTCAGTATATTGAATTAAAAGCCTCCTTCAGTATATTGACCTTCAGTATATTAAATTAAAAAACCCCTTCAGTATATTGAATTAAAAACCTCCTTCAGTATATTGAATTAAAAACCTCCTTCAGTATATTGAATTAAAAACCTCCTTCAGTATATTGAATTAAAAACCTCCTTCAGTATATTGAATTAAAAACCTCCTTCAGTATATTGAATTAAAAACCTCCTTCAGTATATTGAATTAAAAACCTCCTTCAGTATATTGAATTAAAAACCTCCTTCAGTATATTGAATTAAAAACCTCTTTCAGTATATTGAATTAAAAACCTCCTTCAGTATATTGAATTAAAAACCTCCTTCAGTATATTGAATTAAAAACCTCCTTCAGTGTATTGAATTAAAAATCATCTTCAGTATATTGAATTAAAAACCTCCTTCAGTATATTGAATTAAAAATTATCTTCAGTATATTGAATTAAAAACCTCCTTCAGTATATTGAATTAAAAATCATCTTCAGTATATTGAATTAAAAACCTCCTTCAGTATATTGAATTAAAAACCTCCTTCAGTATATTGAATTAAAAACCTCCTTCAGTATATTGAATTAAAAACCTCCTTCATTATATTGAATTAAAAAACTCCTTCAGTATATTGAATTAAAAACCTCCTTCAGTATATTGAATTAAAAACCTCCTTCAGTATATTGAATTAAAAACCTCCTTCAGTATATTGAATTAAAAACCTCCTTCAGTATATTGAATTAAAAACCTCCTTCAGTGTATTGAATTAAAACCTCCTTCAGTATATTGAATTAAAAACCTCCTTCAGTATATTGAATTAAAAACCTCCTTCAGTATATTGAATTAAAAACCTCCTTCAGTATATTGAATTAAAAATCTCCTTCAGAACATTGAATTAAAAACCTCCTTCAGTATATTAAATTAAGTATACTGAATTAAAAACCTCCTTCAGTGTATTGAATTAAAAACCTCCTTCAGTATATTGAATTAAAAACCTCCTTCAGTATATTGAATAAAAAACCTCCTTCAGTATATTAAATTAAAAACCTCCTTCAGTATATTGAATTAAAAACCTCCTTGTAGTATATTGAATTAAAAACCTCCTTCAGTATATTGAATTAAAACCACCTTCAGAACATTGAATTAAAAACCTCCTTCAGTATATTGAATTAAAAAAAAAACTTTCAGTTTGGGAATTCACTAGTCTAAAAATAAAGGAAGCCAGATGTACCCATACGGTAAAGGGTCATCAAACTGGTTGTGGTCGACATGGTCCATTCTTGCTCCTTTCTTTTTAGGCAAGTCAATCCAATGTTTGTTTTTAATTTCTTTTGAGATGGGCCACCATGAAGCCATACTGGTGAGAGAGGAGTGCAGATTTCAGCTGGTGCACAGAGATGGAAGCTTATGGTGAGCTAGCAGCAGTAGTAAGTAACCAATTTTACTGCAAGTCTAGGTAGAATGTGAGCAGGAAACTTTTGGTCACCAACATAGGGGGTAGTACAATTATCCGACATTTTTAACAACAGCTTTTCAAGATACAGCTCGAGTACACAGAATGTGAGCCATAGCGTGCAATGGGTCCTTTAATAATTAAATATATACCTGTTCCACTGGTTTTGGTGACTGAAATTACAGGCTGTGCATTAAATGGAAGCCCAGAGGGAGGGTCTGGAATTTTGGCACATTCTTCCTCCTCTTTATCTAGAGGTACGTAGATGGGTTGAGGAGGCACCCGTACTGCCTTGCCCCAGCCGATCTGGACCTCATAGTCCATAATCTTGGTACCTATAGGAACATTTACAACAGTACAAGCCATCAAGTAAAGGGTGGAGAAGGGGAGGAGCTTAACAGTTCTGTGCCAGTGCTTTGTGTTATAGGAATGACGGCCAGTTGCTGTGCTACATGTGGTCATCATATTGCTTCTCTTCGGCTCTAAGCTAACAAAATATCACTCGATTGTCTTAATGTGATATGGCTACATTGAGTAGTCATGCTACATTACATGCCTAGGTTAACCAGGCTTAAGCTAGTGGCACTGCATTACATGCCCAGAGCGA
>CBDHDT010000142.1:0-6342 GCA_965261215.1 Ekhidna sp. | reverse complement strand
TAAACTCGAGAATTCCTACCCCTTTTCTCATTTGAGCTAATATTCTTCCGAAACATACTCAGCCAAGTTTGACATCTATTATAACATATAAAAAAATCACGCTAGTTGTTCAGTATCAATGTTTTAGAAGTATATAAGCATATAGCATACAATCCCATGTGCCGCAAAGCAGTCTATAAGAATCATATACTCATGGGTAGTAAATCATCCAATATTCAATTAATGTATCAACTTGTGTACAAGTTTTAACTCTGCTAGATTATTCTATATCTAAATTTACATACAATTGCAAGCCACAACACCAACTCACAACATTAACATCAATGATGTACCAATTATAAGTGAGCTTTTACATAATCTTCCAGGTAGCAATGTTGTAGAGACACAAAATTACATCTGGAGCTCAACCTCACTTTCTTCATAGTATCAACAACTTCCAATGGTTCATCTGAATCAGTAGATCCAGGCCTGCTTCTCAATGAATTTAAATTGGAAATAGAGGGAGCATTCTGCATTTTATCCATTACTTTGAATAATGCCCCTGTGAGTGCCTTTTCTATTGTTTTCTACTCCATATTAATATAGCTTTTAGCTGCACCTGGCGACCTGCACGAAGTGGGTAGTAATCGTCGATAATTCTCAACGTTTGTGGAAGGCGCACTATAAGTGAATTTCTATTTTTGCAGACCTAGCAAATTGCGTTGATGTTTAGAAATAGTCGAAGGTTGAACTGAATTTTGACACTAACGGCACGGCACACTTGAGCCACTAGTGTCAAAATTCAAGCAAAATGTCATCGATGTTTAATAAATGTCAATATTAAAAGGGGGACTATAACATTTTTCTCCGAAATTTGCACATTTTTTTGTACCTGTCATAACTTTTTCTCCCTTTCTTCTGTGCAAATATTTTTAATACCAGCTTGTTGCTTATTGTGTATGCTTTAAGATGATATGTAAAATGTCTCTATAGGCACTTTTTCTTAGAAGATATAGCCAAACATGCAAGGGTCACTCAAAAAATGGCATTTCCAAATTTGCAAATCCTCTAATTGCCAGGTGCCTTGAGCTACAGACCCCAAACTTGTGTTGTGGCTTCCCACAGGCCTAAGCTGTGATATGACTGTGAGTTGTTGTTTTTTACCGGGAAGCAATGTAGAGTTATGGTGATTAGAAGGAGGCGGGGTCACAGATTTTTTCGCGGTTGGAAATAAAGTGTCTCATATCTATTCAACACTTCACCGCGTTTTAATTATGGCTCAGTCGTATCACAGCTTAGGGTGTTAGCAAGCCACACAGGAAGTTTGGGGTCTGTAGCTCAAGGCGCCTGGAAATTAGCGCACTTGTCAATGGGGAGGTGCCATTTTTTTTAGTGACCCTTGCGTGTTTGGCTATATCTTCTAAGAAAAAGTGCCTATAGAGACTTTTTACATATCATCTTAAAGCACACACAATAAGCAACAAGCTGGTATAATAATTATTAGCACAGAAGAAAGATGAAAAAAGTTATGACAGGTACAAAAAAAATGTGTAAATTTCGGAGAAAAATGGTATAGTTCCCCCCTTAGTGGAATGTCCACATAATTTTTCAAGTTGGGCATAATGTGAATTTTGACAAACTAGCAACCCCTAGTTTGTCTAGACGATTAAGAAGAGAATCAGTTCTCTTTTGATGACTTGCTGATGAAGGATTTGGGTATACTCCAGCCAGACAGGACTTCAGAGCACAGCTGTCTCCGTAGTTAGTAGATTCCCACAGATGGTGGTCGACACAGCCGAGATGTTGGACAAGTTGAGGGAAGATTTTTTGGACTTTCAACTTCCTTCTGGTGATCGCTATCAACGTCTTCTTATAAGGCTGCAAATGGTAATGCGTAACCTCGTACAGAACTGTTTTGGAGGCTAGTAGGAAAGATTATGTCTCTAGATGGCCAATCAGATTCAAGTTGCTTTTTAAGCTCAGGTCAGGCCCGTTATCGATTTCATGCTCCAATATTGACTCTGAGAAGAGATTTTCAAATATAAGGAAAATTCGCATTGACCAGTGCTAGATGGCAATCAGATTCGAGTTGCTTTTTAAGCTCAGGTCAAGTTTTAACTGTGATATAAACGGGGGGGGGGGGTTTGTACTGCCATTTTGAAATAGGGATCAAAATGGAATGCTATTATACACCCTAATTCCGATATACCAGTTGTTTTCGTTTTGTTTTATTACAAAAAGTGTGTATATATATATATGGATAAGATATAAGAATAACATGGTAGGAGGGTTGGGAGGTGGTTCATTGGCTATCCAACATGTGATTCTGTGATCATCAGATCAATGGGAAGAGGGGCAGGTTTCAAGGCTTTGCCAGAGTCCCTCTAATGGCTTGGATGGAGAATTGCAGTAGGGAGAATGACAAATGGCACGTTAAGCCAACTCATTCTTGGGCTATATACAGGCCTGGTTCCATTTTGCTGTATACATGCAGCCAAATACGGCATGTGTGCAGCCATTTTGAAATAAGGGTCAAACTACTAGACACCCTAATACAAATATACATACAACCAAATATGGCCATGTAAAGCAATACACTTTTTTTTGTCCAGTGAGGACTCCCTTCAAACTCAACAAAAAGTTGGAGTTTTTTTGTATCACCATAGATGACAATAACTTCCAAGTGTGGCATAATGCCTCCACAAGTTAATGGCCGATCTTTGGAAGCGATGGCAGATAGTTTTGGTGGGAGGGATACCCAAATGATGTCCCCGAAAGCAAGCGGTATATAGCTGAAACATAGAAACCGGTAGAACGGGAGTTGAATTTAAAATTAGAAGACTTGAACCAACTTTGATTTTGGGTTTTAAATACACCATTTAAAAAAATTAAAATTGCACGCAGTCAATAATCACCATTCTAGGTAATCACCATTCCAGGTAATCACCATTCCATCAATACTAACATTTCCTCTGGCCAGTCTGATCTTCAGCAGTGGAGGAGTTGTCTGACCAGCTGACAGTAATTTTTCATAGGCTTGGTATCTATTTTACTTTATAATACATAACAATCCATATTATGTAAAATAGCAGTCAGAAGTTAGACAACTCCTCTACTGCTGGAGATCAGTCTGGTCAGAGGAAATGCTAGTTTTGTTGAAATGGCGATTACCCGGAATATTAATTACTTGGAATTTGAGCTATGTACCGTTTCAAATGCTTGTCTTCATTAGACTGAAATACACTTACAAGTTTCTCCGACTTAGTGGAGGGACAACCCAGTGTGATAGTTTGACATGTTCGACCCTTTACCTCATTTTGGGTTGGGCTTTCGGCAACTGGTCGCATTAGAGAAAATAATGTTGCGCACCGAAGAAGCTAAGAGCAGGGTGTCAAGATGGGTAGCCCAGAGTAAGACCCTTCGAATCTTTATATTCGGTAAGCTAGGCACTGGAAAGTCTACTCTTATTAATTCGCTACTAAATAAGGAGGTTGCTGAAGTAGGCTCTGGCCTAGGTGCAGTGACCCTGAAGGTTGAAGACTTCAGTGGGATAGTGGATACTATCAAGAGTGTTCCTGAGCTTCGTATCACCATACATGACATTGATGTTACGTTATGGGACACTCCTGGACTACAAGACCCTCAGGTGAATAGGGAGGAGATTCTTCGTGACATCACTAATAATATTAGTGGAAATGTGGACCTCTATGTCTACTGTCACCAAATGACTCAGACAAGAGCTGAAAGTGGAGACTTCGAGGCAATTGCTGATCTTACTAAAGCTCTGGGTGTCAATTTTTGGAATAGTAGTTTCTTTGCACTTACATTTGCAAATAATGTAGCTTTGCCTTTAAGTTGTACGGGCGAAACATTGGAGCAGTATTTTGATAGGAGAGTAGAAGACTGGAGAACAGTTTTACATTCTGCAGTAATCAATGCTGGTGTCGAGAGAAAACATGTGGTGGCGATTCCTGTGATTCCAACCGGCTACTACAACAATCCACTGCCAGTTCATCAGTCCGAGGGTCGCTGGTTCACACGGTTTTGGAGCACATGCTTAGAACGAATGAGGTTTATGTCCATTCCTGCTCTGCTGACTGTCAACCAGGAAGAGTGGACCACGCACGTAACCAGTGATGCCATTGCAACAAGAATCATAACCCAGCGGCTCATGGCATTAGGTGACAAGTTACAACAGCAAATTGACTTATCTTTGTATGATATCCCCAGAGAAGACATGTGGACCTATTTAAAGCAATCTATTCTAGGCCCTCCTGAAGAAAATGATGTTACTGTAGGCCCTTCGACTGTTACTGATGAAGTGCCGATTAGTCGAACCTCGGTGCCCATGACTTATGTCACAATTTTATCCATCATTGGAGTTGCTGTGCTTGTAATCAGTCTTGGAATGTTGCATTCAAGGAGATGATTTGGCATTTTTGTCCCACTCTCTTTTGAGAGCACAAGTCGAAAGCATAGGTTCAAGGCATAATAAGGACTTTTTTGACATGACATAATACTCATGTATTTTTTTTTCCTTTTTCTTTTTTAGAATCAAAATGTTGTCTTAATATATAATGAAGGTGAATTAATTACGTAACAACAGTTCATTGCTATAGCTACTACATATTATGTACTGAAGATTGCTCTCAAATTAGCTTTTGGAATTTCAATTTCAGTCTTCATTTGCCCATTGAAGACTGAAGTATATAGTCAGTTGAGATGTTGGCCAAAATATTTTTAAAAATGTCTGGTTTAAGATAAATCTTTGGTATATAGGCTACATATTTTATGATGTCAGCTAAGAATTATCAGACTCTATCCAGGACTGGTATACATCTTATTCAGATACTATATGCTCCACTTTAGATTCATTCTAACAGAATGGTGGCAAAAAAAACTGAGCAAATGTGTAGGTAATTCAAATATACTGCAAATAATGCTTAATAATGGTTGAATGTCAGCCGCTCAGTACTGGTGGAGCCATAGAAAAAGTAGCTATATAGATTATATAAGCTGCCTGTGATTTTTTGACGGTGTCAACAAAAGATTGGGAATATTTGGTACAAGCAAGTGTATCTATATAGAACAGGACAAGAGGTAAGAGCTAGGCCTTGACAAAATTTGCTTAGAAAAAATTGAGCAAAATGGGCAGCCAAAGGAAAGAAGCAATTCTGCAAGCAAAATGGGCTGTCAATTTTGTCCAAAAAGCAAAATGGGCAAACAATGAGCTTTGAGTTTCTGGATTGCATGGCTCTAGCCACTTCCTGCTAGTCCAGCCATCTTCTGCTGCAGCAGAGAGAGTCTTTTCAATTCTACAGCTCTTTTCAGCTCAGCAGCAGTCCTCTTTGGAGGACTACCTGGAACTCTCTGTTATGTTGCAATACAACCTTGCTCATTAGATTCTCTAATTTGTGCCTGCACTTTAATTACAGTATGCAAAAAAGGAATTTTTGTAAAGCAAAATGGGTGAAAGAGAGAGCAAAATGGGTGAATCGGAAAAGCAAAATAGGTAGATTTATCGAGCATAAAAGAAAAGCAAAATAGGAAGGAAAAAAAGCAAATTTTGTCAAGGCTAAATTTTCCACTTCTGCTTTAGAGTCCGATCCTCCTTCACTTGATCCCACAGAGCATGGTTGGCATGCTGATCACTTCACCATGACACTCCTGCCTATTGCATTGCCTGATCGAGTTGTTCGTGTAGCATTAAGAGGCACATGCAAACCAAAGATGCTCCTGTCGATCTAGCATGGCATACAGCATTTTTTTCCAACTTTAACATCACACCAGCTGTAAACTGTTACAACCCAATCAGAAATAACTCAATAACAGCAGATTGTGAAGATAAGAGAATGAAGATCAGATCTAAACACAATATTCCTGTTTTCGTGAGATGGTTTAATTTTTATAAGTAAATTAAATTATATATGATAGCATACTTTGCAAGGAATAATTACAACAAATCAATTGATTGTTCGCTGACTAGTTTCAAACGGCAAGTCGTTTTTTTGGTTATTGTTTTTTTATATATTTTTATTATTATTTTTTTTTTTACTGGTTAGTAACAATAATTATAATAGTGTGTGTGAATGGAGCAAGTTGTTATTGAATTATATCATGTGAAGATACAAATATTTTCTCCTCCACTGCTAAACTATAATATCCAAACTATAATATACAGAAACTACAAAACCAGTTAACGGGAAAAACTTGAAACAAGAACGGAGTGCCTGTGCAACCACAAATCCACAATATTGGTGTATGTGATTTTAAATGGTAAAGGAGATCTAATCATTAGTGGTCAACATGGATACAGCCTTGTTTCTGTTCATTTTTTAACAGGTCAATCCAATATAGTCGTTT
>CBDHDT010000141.1:0-33542 GCA_965261215.1 Ekhidna sp. | reverse complement strand
CTCAGAAATTTGTTTTTCTTAACCTGTTTGTAAAGGGGCAAATGCTGAGGAAAATTTGGATTTGATTAAACAACTATTTTTGATCAAACCAGTAAAAGGGGACAAATATTAACAAAAACTGTTTTTTCTACTCAAAGTGAACCACTTACAGCTAAACTATGGTTTCCTGTTGTTTTGAAGCATTTTTGGGGTAATTCACTGAAAACTTCTCTTTTTAGTCCAAAAACTATCTCAGAAAGGAGCACAGAAATACTCAGGAAATTTGTTTTTCTTAATAAGTTTGAAATATGAGAAGCCAGAGAAAAATTTGAATTTTGTGTGAACAACTTTTTGTTCAAAGCAGTAAAATGGGACAATTATTAACAAAAACAGTCTTTCTCCACAAAATGAGTTACATACTGCAAAATTATACTTTCCTGTTCTTTTGAAGCATTTTTGGGCTAATTCATTGTAAACATATCTTTTTATTCCAAAAGTAACTATCTCAGAAAGTAGCACGGAAATACTCATAATGTTTGGTTTTCTTAACAAGTTTGAAAAATCGTATATCCGGAAGAAAATTTGGATTTGTTTAAACAACATTTTTTGATCAAACCAGTAAAAGGGGACAAATATTAACAAAAACTATTTTTCTCCTCAAAATGACCCAGATACAGGTAAACAATGCTTTCCTGTTGTTTTGAAGCATTTTCGGGGAAATTCACTGAAAACCTCTCTTTTTAGTCAAAAAATTGAATCTGACAGAAAGAAGCTCCGAATTACTTGGAAAGTTTGTTTTTCTCAACAAGTTAGAAAAGGAGCAAATCCACAGAGAACTTCTCTGCAGATCAATTGCCACCTATTAACCCAAAGTTTTATTGATAAAGTTATAGAAAATGAACATGAATTCCATGAGAAAAGTTCTACTTTACTAACTACTTCCAAGTTTGCATTAACAAATAAGTACTAGCTAGAATTGATTAATACCAATATTGAGTGTACCAAAAAATAAGTTGAATATACTTACTTAATGACAAAAATGTAGTCATCCTTTAAATATGAATAATGCAAAATAAGTTCACATATTCACAGCAGAGAAGGAGTACATTCCACAGCCTGCAGTTTCATTGAGTGTCACTTGCAATCCTTGGGGAAAGTTAGCAAGATCAAACTCCACCAAGTAACTTGTGATTTCCAGAGAAGTGAAGGTGTCACCAATTGTGATATTGCGGCAAACAGCAAAGAAAAGTTTGGGCTGCAGTATAAAATCAACCTGGTCACCAATATGGACATCTTTTTGTGTGACAAGCAGATTGCCATCCTTGTACACCCCAACATCAAATTTACGCCCGCACCATGCACTTGGTGGCTTGTTTTCAACGACTATAGTATCATCCGGATTATCCACAATGCCAGTTACTGTAGAGGGTAAGATACAAATATATAATTATGATTTATGCATCTAAGCTTACTAAGTGGAAGGTACAATTGAAAGCATTATTATGTCTGTAATTGTAATACAAGCTGCCTTACTATGACTGAGAACAGCTGTGTCAGTTGGTAATGGTTGAACAATTTTCCATGTGGATCCCAAATAAGCTGGGAATGGTCCAGCTACTACACTGAGTCCGCTACTTTGATATGATACACCAACTTCTACATTCCCTGGATAGTTAAATGAGACGCTGCTCTGTCCACGAAGAATCTGCCAAGCAACAAAGTAGATCTTAGGAGTCCTTGTACTGTAGTTCTTAGTGAAGACCATCACATCAAAATCTGTTTTTTTAGTATTATTTATATATTTGATTTTGATATCACTATGAGCCATTTTTGCTGCAGTGCAGTGTCTTCACAATATTATTATCTGTTAAATTATTGTTGTCAGTCAAGAACTTGTGATAAGCTAAGAATGGTAAGCTTTTATAAAATAACGTCTTATCATCATAGTGTGCATGTGTTTCAATTTTAAATATCTTGAATAGCTTTGGAGATTACTTTCAAAAACAATTGAACCATTATACAATACTACAACAAATTACAAATCAATTCTTCTATTGTACGATGAGAATTTCCCTATAACAATCACTTTTTATTATTTATTGTTGATTATGTAGTAGAGGTAGATTGGACATTTTGAATTTGAATAAGGAAACCTTACTGTTATACTTGAATGAGTACTTCAACAAAAGCAAATTCGATAGCTGTATATTTAAGCAGTTTAAGTTTTTGTGTGTGTTATGCATCAAAGCATTATATATATATATATAAGACAGCCAGTGTGTGAAAGTTTTTTTAATTGGTAAATGCTCAGTATATGTAAACTTATGACAATAATGGCATATTGTGACATCAAGGGATAATGATGGAATAATTTTGACGCATCTGCTAGATACGATTTTCTTTAGATACAAGGGCACTACATGGACAAGACCAAAAAAGGAGAGTTATATAAGACACCTGAAAAAAAAAAAGTCAAGAATTCGATTTAAATAAAAAACAAGTTCAACTGTGATGTTGACTTGTCCAATGCTTACTTCTATTTTGACACCTGACTTCCAAGGATCCTGAGTTCAAAACTGAGACCCTGTTCACTGTGATGATGGCTGCATGATTAGGAGGACTTAACCTGACATATTTACTCTGAAAATGATCATCTCTCTCCCTCTCTTACCCGCTCTCTCTCTCAATTACATAGGCAGCAATGACCTCTCAAATGCAGCACTTGTATAAAGTGTTGGCCACTATAGCCGTAAATGTAGAAATAAATATTAAAAACCCCCAAATTTGGCAGCTATATGAAGTTGATAAAAGTAATGCACAAATGGTTGGTAATAAAAAGAATAGCATTGCAGCCCTTTAGAAGCTAGAGTCCCCCAATTTTAAGGATGTTGCTATAATACATATATGGCAACATAGTGAAAATTATTGTTTAGATGTGGTTTCATTGAAATTCAAGATGGCAGCAGGTATTACCAACTACACAGCTCATGTACCAAATTACTAAACAAAAAGTGAGCTATATTTTGGGGGCAGAGCTAGATATTCTTGAACTAAAGAAACTTTGGCTCTATAGCTTTTTTCAATGTGATGATTGGTTTCCAAAGTGACATGGACAGTTCCCATAATTTCCATGCATTTGTATTGTTGCAGATATGTGGCTGTCAGAATAGACCACCTCACCAAGTGACCAGTAGCAGAGGATATCCCACGAAAATACTCTCTCCAAGCCAGTCATCAGACACATTTGCCATTACATGACCATCAAATACACGAAAATCTGCATCTTGATCACAGATCACAGATCAAGAGTGCAAGTTCTGTAACAAGGTAAAAGGTGAAATATAACAAGCAACTTGGCATAATTGAACTACCACAAGACCACTGTAGACAACCCCCAGCTGAATAGGCAAACAGAAAGGTAAGAATACTATCTCCAAGCCAATCATCAGTTATGCTTTTTTTTAATTTTACTATATTTATTAATTAAAAACATAAAAAAAAAGTATTAAGATCTACATATTTCATGCTTTTAAAATACCAGCAGGGATGGGAGTGATGATATTATGTATAGCTTGATATTTTCACCCTTTTTTGAATATTGAAGCCATAGTTGGTGGACCATAGGATTGAGAAGGTACAGCCAACAGGCACCATCATGCTTGAGAATGGTCAATGTCTGTGACTGTAAACATAAGTTGAAGACTCAATCATCAATAGCAGACTCAGAGGTATCACCTCAGCCTGTAGTCCTGAGACTCATCTCCATCCATGATCTGCATTCCAAGCCTTTACCCTCCAAGCCTCTATCCAATGGATCAGTCTCCAAGTCTTGATTTTCCATGTCACGAATCTCCAAGTTTCAACCCTCCAAGTCATGTCCTCCAAGTATTGAGACTCTAACTCTCAACCATCCATGTCTCCACTCTCTAAGCACCAGAAGTCTCTTATCCTGACTCTGAGAAGACCCATTATATGAAACACCCTACCTTGAAGTTTACCTATGTAAACAGAGAATGGCATGAGAGCAGGATCCTACTCTAACCACATGGTTTATAGGTCACTGAAGGTGAGCCCCACAGAACAAGCTTTTGTCACTATAACACTAGCCACAGTCATCGACATCAGAGGAGTTAGTAACTTTTTTTCCCTGTCTCATCTCCACCCTGGTGATAAAAATAACCCCTTTGAAGTAGGAAACTAGATTGTGTATTATGTGAAAGACATTGCAGCATTCACTGCCTGGCTCTCCAGCCAGCCAGATTAACAGGCCACTCTAAAACATGTGGAGACCTAAGTTGTATGCAGCAGAGATGGAATATTTTTTGCATCTGTCTGTTACCTCAACACTCGATCTGGACTTTCTCCCCATTTAGGATGTGAGAATGGTGCACTCGCTACTGTGGCAGCCGAATTCGATGGTATTCCATCACTATTTCTCCCAATATGAAAGGCCATCTACCTCTACAACATTGCAGAGCACTTCGAACTAATACTGGTGTATTAGGATCTATCCCCATCCACCAAGTATTATGCTTTATGTTAAGCATTGTTTTGATCATTAAATTTTTTGATTTGGTCATGTAGATTAAAGCAAAAAATAAATTTTATGATTAGGATTGTTGAATACTGTGAGTCTATGTTCTACATCACAAGCTTGTACAAAGGTAATGAACAGTTTTTTTAGTTCCTAAGGCTACTACAATGAAATATTGTTGTTTCCTATCACAAGCAAGCTACAAAAGACATGCAGATGGGAGGTCATCATTATCTTTCCTTACTTCCTTATACATGTAGCTATTTGGAACATGTTTCTATCGAAATGTTACATGTAAACATTTCCACATATGGTCATTTAAAAGGACGTGTTGAAGTACTTATTTTGGATGGGCTGAAAAAAAGAAGTGTGTATGGATATAAATGTTTTAAACTGTGTTTTAATGGCAGTGTACACACTAAGGGTATGAACATTTCCAGCACAGTAAATGCATGAGTTCACATCCTGCTTATTAATCAACCTGATTGAGAATATACACATTGACATCATTAAAGGGTGCAAGCAAATCCAATTCCAGGAGAAAAGATCCACAGGTGAATGAGAGCTCATCCAGTTCCAAATCAAGTTGGTGGCAATGCCTTTAAAGCTTCTTGCTAGTTTATTCTTGCATTCTTCTTGTTGTTACAGAATAAAAGCAATGGCATTTTTTTGTGCTATTGCGAGGCATTGATGTGGGCATTTCTAGCATTGGAGTTTTGTGATAATATGTGGCAGGTTTGGTCAGGAAAAACCTCTCAGCATATCCACACTGAGGGATTGTCCTCACAGGGGTAGCATTTTCACTGGGGTAGCATTCTCACTGGGGTAGCATCCACTCAAAGTTGCATCTATACTGAGGTAGTGTCCACATTGGGATAGCATCCTCACTGGGGTAGCATTCTCAGAGGGATTACATCCTAAGTAGTAGCATCCCTTTATACACAATGTATTTCAAAATGCTATGTGGAGTACACAATTGGATCATAATTCTTCCATCATTCTGAGACTTTTTCACCTTCGTTTTCCTCTAGTACCCTTGGTCCACTCACACAACCATGTTCTTTAGGTCCAACAACATAACCCTAAAATTACATATAACCAACAGGGAGAGTGGGCATAGTCAAGGCTGCTAATAAGTGGGATGAGTTGGATTCTCCAATAACCAAAGAGGTGGTGGTAGATGATAAACAGGATATATGTAATATATTCTAATCTGCACTGTCATCATCTAGGACAGAAGGCCTCTTGGAAAGACCTACATATATATTTCAGGCAGAACTTTGCTGTATAATTTGATATAACTCCAGGATTGGGCAGATCTTTCCTACTAGAGGAGAGTCATCAATTCTCTTTTCTGTAACTGTTTTAGTTTGATAATTCATTGTATTGTGAGTCATGATTTCACTTACATCAGTCTGCTTTTCAGTGGAACAAGATGCCAAAGACATTTTTCGTTACTGTACAGCTGGATGATTTTCCTCGTGTTATTTATGCTTGAAACAGTTTGTTGGTTTGCATGAGTGAATGGGTGGTGGATATGTGACATGAGGAAAGAACTGCATGGTGGACTTAAGTAACTCGACCTTTGAACCAGACACCCCACTTTTATAACCCCCACAAAGTCTGTGCAAGGGCATATATATTTTTTTAAAAATTGCATGTGAATGAAATTTTGGCAAAAACAACATTATATTCAGGCGTAATATAAGTTAAGTAATGTGCACTACAATTTGCAATCCTGCCCATCAATTCAGTTAATCTTGACAAGTTTAGGATAGTTAGCCTGCTGGAATGATTCACTGTATGGTTGACTGAAGTTATTGCCCAACTCTAAATGTGAGGTGAAGGCACTACTAGGCAACAAAAATCTGCCTGATACAGGGAAGAGATAATCTACTCACAGAAGAGCTAGCATGACTACTTTCATGGAAGCAAATGACACTGTGCAGATGGAAGGACTGAAGGTTCTGTGGTGGAGGAATTACAACTTAAATGAAAGTGTCTCAAAGTACAATTGAGGTCAGAGATGAAGAAATTTTATGGTGAGTGCAGAGTTTAAGAAGTAACTAGCATGGCTCGTAAGGCCTGCATGCCAGCTGAAATGTTGGGTAGTATGTTCTGCTGGTCCAATCATCTTCTTTAAGTCTTTTCTGGAATCACAGTCCAAGTTGTTGGCTGCTCAGTCAAATACTGGTGGTATCACTTTATATAGTACCAATGGAGGTGACATTGAATTTGGGGAGAATAATTTTATAAGCTAGCTTGACGGGTTTGTGGAACAGAAAACCCTGTTGCTATGACCTGATTAACCAGACACCAACTCTAGACGGCCTAGCAGGTAAACAGATTATTAACACCACATCAAAATGAAGCGTTGACGGTTCTTGAGGAAAATTTGAACTGGTGGATATTGAATTGAGGTGTTTTTTTTAATTTTACCAACTCATGCAGATGTATCAGTCTGTAGAAAAGCTAAGCTTGCAATTGATGACTTTAGCCAAGATTTTTTTTCCAAGTATAGCTTCCAAGGAGTTAGACATATTGCTGAAATGATATTTTTTCCTGATAGTTTTGCCAAAGTGGCAGCTGAAATTTGGGCAACTAATATTATAGAATATTTTAATAAACTCTATGAGTGAGTCAGGACTAGCATGAGACTTCACCAGTAGTATCAAGCTAGCCTTTGAGGTTGAGATGGAAAAAAATCTATAGAGAAGTAGCCCTCATGGGATAGTACCTAATAGCAACATTTTGACTGAAGGCCCGGTAGACCTGGAAACCAGCAACCTCCCTTTTCTAAGGCAGCATTCCACTGTTATATTCATTCATTGAGGGGGTGGACAGGAGTTAGGCAATGAGAATTAAAAACAACAACTACACTGCCTTGCATGACTCCACAATCTTAGATAATTGCTATGCTGGTTGAAGTGGCAAAATAGACACCAACATCTAAGCATGTGTTATGATGAATTGCTTTTCTGTCAAGCAGCAGAATGGCAGCTAGGCACTGCGCTAGGTGCAGGAATTTCTGGAGAGTGGAATTTAATGTGTAGCACTGTGATTACTGATAAGGCAAAGGGAGGTATAGGTGAGCAAGACCTCTGCTATGGTAGAGACTGATGCACAGTCTTGCATCATACCTAGGTCAACGCTAGACTAGGCAGAAGCTTGTAGGAGCTTTTTAAGTCTGTACTGAAGCACTAATCACCATCTGTGAAATTCTATTGGAAAAAAGGCAAGCCTGGTGGTCATGGATTGAATATCACTGCAGCGGTCCCTTTGACTATTGTGGCAGATATTGTTTCTGTCTACAGGGCTTGAATGCTGCACCTGCACTAGGACTACCTTCCTGAATGTCAGAGAAGAAAATGCAAATATTTAGCATATCAAATGCCACCTTGCCAGTATATCAGAATTTACCTTGAACATCAAATACATCAGTGACAAGGATAATATTACAGAATATGCACATTCCAGAATCATCTGTGATGAACAGTCAACTATCCCCAAATCTCATCAGGAAAATTGTCCTAAGTTCAGTCATTCCTGATAGATTATTGGCAACAAAACTCATGTTCAGCTAACAGGTGGGGAGAAGCTCATGCCACATGCACGACCATCACAGGACTGGTTTAATGGAACCTGGCAGTGCCGACTCAACATTCAACCAGACTACCTCGTCCATTGTGACCATGATGGGGCGAAGAAAACTTTTGACCTCACTTGTGGACTCTCACAACTGGAATCAAGACATCGTGTAAGCTCATGGCAGCAAGATTTGTCTGGCATGACGTGGAAAAATATGTCAGAAACTGGGAAAAACATGACTTGCATTCTAGAGGGTAAATGCACACCACCTAGTCCAAAGCACCACTGCACCATGGCCAGTTCCTAGCCATTACTTTCAAAATTTCCGTGTGGATGTCATTGGGCTCTACCAGTAATTTAGGGCATGAATTATCTTTTTTTTATCAATGACTGTTTCACCCAAAGGGCTGAGGCAATTCCAATGGCTGATATTCCTGCTCTCCCGTGCACTTAGAAATTTCTCAGACAGTATATCATCTATTTCACAATTCCATAAGACATCTTGTCAGTGGCCCTCAGATAATTTCAGGCCTCTGGACTCAACTTTACAAACAACTCAGCTCACAGCACACAAAACAAAGAGTTATGTCTACAAGCCGATAGGAATATCGAGAGGTTTCACAGGATTATGAAGGCGGCATGCATAACCTAACTGGATAGACCACATTGGATTGATGAGCTACTCTTGTTAATGTGGTAATCCACAGTGTGCCAAAAGAGAAGTTACAATGTTTGGCTGCCAAGTTAGTATATAGTGGAATGTTGCATTTGCCTGGTAAGTTCTTCGACAACAATGTGAAGTGATACATACCCCATAGGAATTCTGCCTACACTTGCAGGAGACCATGCAGTGCCTGTGGCCAATTCCTAGATGTATAGTATATCATGTACCAGCTTGCTACAGATTTGCATGTTCACTATATTCAGAGGGATACACATAGATGCAATGCAGGACCCATTTGAAGGCCTATTCTATTTACTGAACTGCTCTGACAAGTTCATCAATGCTAGACAGGAATAGAAAGACTGATGCAGTATCTGTCAACCTGCTTCATGGCGGCAATTACTGAGAGTGGTGATGATGGGCAGATACCCTACCAACACAGTTTATCCAGCTAACTGTACCTGCATTGACAACTAGAGACATACATGCAACTGATGTCTGAATTGCTGGTGGAACCCAAACTCCCATGCCCTCATCAACACAACTACCGAAACTTGGTGGACCCGCACAAGCAGGACTTGAAGATGCCAGCAAGTCTGCTGTCTCCCATGGCATGGGGCACTAGAGGGAACCTGTAGCAGCCATCTAGATGTGACAACCGCTGTTACTAGCTGACATCCTATTTTTGCATTACCCTGTTGACTGTCCTAACATGATTGTTATACTTTTGAGTGATTTATCTTATATCTTCATGATTCTCACAAAGAAATAATCTTTGTTTATAGTTTTTGGCTGGCATGAGCCACCAAAATAGCAACTGATCCATCAATGAATATAAATGTCTTCTCTTCTGTGCCATCATGTTACCAAGATCAGAGTGTTCCTTGTTTAGAGATAATCCAATAAAGTGGGTTGAAATGCTTGTGGTTCCAAACCAAAGGGCTGAGATCTAACATTCTAATGAGAAAATATGTAGAGATAGGATAAATCAATGAAGCTGAAAAGTCGTTACTCCAAGGCATGATTTGTGGTTGAATTCAAGGCAAATTTTCTCCTCTTGTATAATGTTATATACACCATAAAGTCCATAGTCGGTGTCCATAGGTGCTTAATCATTCACCTTCAAAATTTGATGGGTGCTTACTATGTGTAATGGGCACTTGCATCATGAAACTTACACCATCTATTCTATGTGAAGCATGCCCACATCATTTGCATCCACATGATCATTTGGAATGAAGCTAGCATGTTTCTATAAGGATTTTCTGGTTACTGACCAGCTGCTGCATAGCTTTATCGGCTGTAGTTCTTGATCCTCTGGTTACCAAATCATTAACTTCAGCTTCATCTAAGTTTAAAAATGGATCGTCATCACTATCCTTCTCGTTGGCTTTGCCTACAATTTCTATATACAGGGTGCTTTCTATAGGTACCTTACCTAACTCTAGATCATTAAAAAGGGCATAAGGTTGCTTGCTACAAGAAGGGCATACACAAAGTACTTTATGGTATATCAGGGAGTCTTCTAATATTTCATATATTGGTGTTTTTAAATTTGGCAAAACAAATGCTCATAGCTCAGCTAAATATGCGTCAACATCTTCTTAGCTTCCAGAATGGTAGTTTCAGCAGGTAATGGCTCCAAAACGACACCAAGCACCTTGAATACTTTGTTAACATAGTGAACTGGCAATGCAAATAAACATTGAAAGTATTGAAAAAATATGTTGAAATTAATTTTTAATGATCTATGTTTGTGTCTGGAGCACACTGGAGTATTACCAACTCTATTGATTAGGCATTAAAACACTTCTGACACATTCAATGACACTTATATTACAAGTATAGCAATAATAGCATTGTACTAACACCTATTCATTTTTAGGTCTTCTCGCTCCACTGCAAAATATACTCTCAAGAAAGTAGTTGCGATCTAAATTACAAAGATAAAGCAAAAAGGAGTGGACATGCATGGAATCAATTGTCTGTAGTATCAGTTCCATGCTTACAAAGATGTTCACACCTTCTTCTCATTGCACATCTTTCAAACTAAAACAAGTCAATCCAAAATTTATCTTGCTGATATTTAGTTGTCTCAATCAGTTTCTATGTCTATCAAGATAGACTACTGTTGGGACTATCAATGCAGCTCAAGGACTATAGCATATCAGTTTCCAAACCTTCCTGGCCTTCAAGATGTTTCAAAGTGGTTAATATGTAGTTAAAACACCCTATCTGATTTTATTTGCAGATCGCTAACTTTGGTCATTAGATTGGTTGATGGTATCAACCACTGGAATGCAGCTACCTAAAAAAATGATGAGGACCTTAATTTTTTACCTTGTTCAAAGAAGGCCGAGCGTAGTTGATCCTCTACCAAAACAACTCTTCTTTGGTTGGGCGAGTTTTCTGTGGTACTCTAGCTAACCCTACATGGGTACAGTGAAGAGTAGCAATTGTGCTGTTATTTGTGGAATGGACAACGTTATGTTTATTGGTACAGTCAACAATAGGAACATGATTTAGTATGTGCTGATACTTGTGTACTGGATAACATAATGTACATGGAAATATTTAGTGTCATGTGTAGTACACAACAAGTGTTTAATAACTTGGATATCCAGCGGCTCACACTTGATGTGTCTGCAACTGCTCCACATATAAAAACAACAAAGTAAATAGGCAAACAATAAGAAAAATAAACAATTTGAAGGAAGAACAAAATGAAACAATGAATTGACCAGTTAAATAAAAGAAAAAAAACTAGACTTTTTCCCTTGAGCATCACAATCAGCTAGATAACCCTTTACCATTTATGTATACACCAATAGTATACTGAAGTACATCGTTAGGACGCATGATTCTTTATCGCAAAGAATCATATGGTATACATGGGCATTGTCATGTTTACATTCTTTTATAACAGGTCAATCCAAGGTTTTTTGCTTGTAAATAACATCTATTGGTCCACAAATGGATGAAAAAAGTACAAGGGGTTGTTGAACTTTGTTTACCTCTGCCCTGAGTTGAGCACAATCAAGCCACAATTTTGAGATTGCAGTAAGATGCTAGCCACTCATGGGATTAGCTGTTATGGAAAAAGAAAAAAATCATGGACCTGTCTGGAGCAGAGATATTCCATTACTACCCAGAGTGGAAACATGGCCTCAGTGTTAAATGTCATGAAAGTATATTTTTGTAAATATTTTTGCTTATTTATATTTTTATATTGTTTTACTTTGTTTCATTGTTATTACCATTATTAATGATCCAATACTAGTAATTATGTATATATTCACATCTTACAACTTACAAAAGATCTCAATGCCTCTGTGCTTAAAATTTGAGTCTATTCAATGCAAAATGAGCTTCCATTTGTATTGACAAGGAAGCTATAGTGAACCAACACACTTATTGTCCCTATATAATTCCCTTTCTAATGGCACAGGTTTCCCGAAAATCCAGAGTTCATTTTAGTAAAGTGTGTAACTAGCTACATGGCAAATGTTCTGACAGATTGTGAAATCAGAATAATCCTCTCAAATTCAATGAAAACCCCATTCGTAAAATGGATTATGTGGATGTAAGTCAACGTGACATTTCCATTAAGTTCATCAATGGTACCGGGAAAGTGGATTTTGATGTAGTAATTTTTTCCAAGACTTTCAGCAACAATGCAGTGCCTATGTTTGTAGCATGGCAGATTCTGCGATGCCAGACTAGTGTTTGCCTAATCTACCCTCATAGTGTTGAAGTAGGAAGTAGTTTCAATCATGGGATTCAATTTGTAAATTGCGGACCTTTCGATACTCAAGTTGGATCAACATGGGAAATACGCCAAGAATCTAAAGGATCCATACCTTTACTCACACAAAGTAAGTAGCATGTTGCTGTTAATATTTACATATGAGCAGGATTATTTATTCATGCTAAAAATACTAAATTGGCTAACAACCAATCCCCGGATCAATGGGATATTTTATAAAAATGTTGAATGTGCCATCAAAATCTAGCGGAACTGGACATTGTATGTATTGTAACAATGTCTAGTTTAAGGGATATTTCATATCAGCATTTGATTGTAATGGAGTAAAGTAATGGTTAATACATTATGCTTATAATTGAATTAATGGCGTTAAAAAAAATCAATTGCACCAGCATTGCTAAATGATAGTCCAATCCATTATGGCAAAATTTACTCAATGCGTAATGCTAACCTTTCGAAGTTATCCTGATTATGTTAACTTGAGATATTGTCTTAGGTTCCTTTCTCCTAAACATAACATGGCTCCACCAGTGTCTACCACTCATTCGGGCCATTATTCCACAAAAGCAAATATATGTTAAAATAAGGAAAAGTAGTAGCATGGATGCTGACAAGGATGAATGACATATAAAAGTAGAGCATGTAATAAAGCATATTTCTGCTCCAATAGAGGTTAAATTCTCCTCAAAACATTATACCATCAATCCCAATGCCCCTTTACACTAAATATATGTGGGTGTCCTTTCGAAAAATTCTATTTTCAAATAATAGGATTTTTGTTCATTTATTATATCTTTACTTTTCAGAAACTGGAGTAGCAATGAATACTGACAACTCCATTGTAGTCAAGAATATTCCTCCGAAGGACTGGAATGGAAGAATGTATGACATTGGTCTTTACAAAATGAAATATCTTCTTGTCGTCCACAAAGATCTTCATGTTGGCGAACAAGCTGAATTCCAGCTGGACAACAAACTTTGTTTTGGAGTAACCACAAATATAAAGACAGGGGATGTCTTCTCTTCTATTGATTCGATTCGCTACTACTCAGAGTTTGACATGGATAAGTTTCCATATGGCATGAAAGTGACACTCAATGAGGAACCTGGAGGTGGTCGATATAGTTTCGCCGCTGAGTTGATGGAGGATACACTTTATTGATGAACAGTATTTTTTGTTTCAAAAATCATATTTAACTCACTCATCTTATGTAAAAATGGGGCCTCTAGCCTCCTATTTCTGCACTATTCGGCAATGAGCTCGCGATGACACATGGTCAGTTTTGTATCAGTCATTTTTCCCCCTACAATTATCCCAATGACCCAGGAGTGCAGCGATTAGATCTCTGGGAGGTGTTCATGGGACAACAATCATACATACCTAGCTAGATACAAACAACATAGTGTCTTCCATTAGTAACTCAGCCCTTCTATTTCCCCTCTTCCATTAAATGGTGGACATGATGACTTAGCTATAGCCAAATTTGCCTGCTGACAGAAAAATGCAGATCTGCAACATTACTTGGCAATTAAGGAGCTCAATGATGACTCTAGCTCGGTTTTGGGTGGGCTATTTTCAGAGATTCACTGGCAAAAACGGTCTATCAAAACCTATTATCATCAAAGCAACACACGAGTAGCCAAGCCAAGTTTGGCAATGCACAGTTTTCAGAACTCTGGGAGGAGTTTATAGACACCAACATATATATGCATATACAAACAAATATACATATATGCACAAGCCATGCACATATACATAATACTACACACATATTTTTTTAAACTCTGATGCAAGGTCAAGGCTCTACATAGAGATATGAGGAATGAAAAGAACAAAAACTACATATTTCATGTTATGTACTAAGAGCAGGAATAAATTTTCGTGCAGACCAAATGCCAAAATATTTATATTAAGGCACTTTTCTAGATCTGTGAGAAAATCCCTGTAGGCTTGCTCAGCAGCTGACACAGATTTGTTTAGTGGAAATAGGCTCGGCATATCTTCATGGCCACTAGAACAGACTTAGATTGTGCAGATTTGACACTTGAAGAAATTCTACTTACAGCCAAGTTTGATATTTGCAATGTTTCTGACTTTTAGGCTGCTGCTTGATGGCTATTTGACTCGAAAGCAGACTGTTAAATCAAACAGAAATACAGTTCTTTTAATATCATGTCATATCACTATATCTGGCATTTTTGGTCATGGTTAGGTTGATGTGCTCAGGGAAATTATTGGCTTACCAATGAAGGTCTGCCGTGAGGGGTAAACATGGGACATTTTCCCTACGGTGGTTACCAGTACTGCATGAACAGCATGATGTGAAACTTGTCTCATTTTTTCATAATTTGATCAGAGACTTTACAAATATGTACATGTAGCTGCACCCCAGGGAGTGTCGACACCTTGGGTTCATCATCAAGAAAAGTACACTGTAGTAGTCCCAGTTTTGTGAATCTCTCTCCTTCCTAAGTGCTTACAGTAACAATTCAGCTATCTAAGATTGGCTCCAGGATCAATCGTGACGGCATCATGGATACCTCCGGCTGGCTGAACTTACAACCTGTTATCTGATCATCCGACTGCATCTGCTAGAATGACAGAGATCTAATACAAAGGTATGAGGTGGTCATCAGCCGAGTGAGGTGTGTAGTTGAAGTCACTGATACAGATTGTAGATCCTGGAGAGACCAAGGCTACCTTTGTTTTGGGATAAGAAGAGTCTAGCCGGAGGAGATGATATAGCAAGAGTAGATCTATGTACGATTCCTGATAGTGATTGTGTCTAGGTTACTCTCAATCTATGACAGATGAAACTTGTGGAAAGCTAGATTCCATGTGAGTCTGAAGCATACATGGTTCTAGAGCATGTTTTTCAGTTTCGTAGTAACTATGGATTTGTCAACCATTGATACATATGCCTTGAGGTTGGACAACAAATATATTTTGTGAGACTCTGTGTCAAGTCATAAATGGTGATTGAAAGGCCATGAAATTTTGCATCAGTTTCTTTGTGAGTTTGAGATGAGGTGTGCAAGAGTTTAGGTTAGCCTCTGAACATGGATCACAAAAACAGTTGGGAGCCTTCCCTTCATTCTTCTTCCACTCTAGTCAGTGGTAAGTTGTATCATATATCATCTGGAGATTGGATTGAATGTTGACCATTAAATAAGTATCATCGGTATACACTACCATTGACATATGGATCTTGGGGTAGGAAAATTGGCACCAAAGAGGTCTATTATTATCCAGTTGTATTTTGATATACAGGTTGATGATTGTGTTGAAAATGATGATGAAAGTTGGTCAATTTGAAAGAAAAAAATCTGGAAGCTAAAAGTAGTCAACAAAGTGTGGATCAGAACATTGCAGAGAGATTGTAGAAATTTACTAAAATTTCCCAAAAAGGATTTGTGGCATGTTTGTGCTGCAGTGATGATGAATCAGCTGATGATTTACTTATATAAGAATTCTCAAAGTCAAACAAACAGACAACCAAAGACTTGGCTGAAAAATTCTTCAGGTGGTGTTCTGTGCATCCAGGATCTTCTCACAGAAAGATTTCTGGATATTGGTCAAAAAATTACCATTTGCTCTCATGTAGAATGCATTTAACTCTATTCACAGAGACACGATGTTAGCTGTTGTTCAGGATATTTCACCATCCATACATCCTTTTATCTATTCGGTATACAGTTCCACCTCCTCACTATTTTTTGTGACATCATTCAGTCACCAGTTGGGCTATTACTGTTTTGCCTAACCAATCACAGACAACAAGCTGAAATCTGAGTTGCGATCATTTTATTTGGATGGCACTCTGTGTGGCTCTGTGGAGTAAGTGGTAGCAGATTTTTACAACATGAAGATGTGAGGTGGGACTGGAACTGAACTTAGTGAATTTAAAGTCATGATTTTTATTCCATTGGAGAAACATTTTGTGCCATTCCTTGGTTATGTGTGGTCAATCCTGAGTTTCTCCATTTTTGTATGCCCAATTGGGTGTAGAGAGTATTATGGAGGCAATTATTAGTAAGAGAAAAGTTTAGATTTTGGGTTATTGGTTACATTAGCTTCGCTCCCATAATGTCTTCTGTCTTCTTCACCATACTTTTGCAATGCCCAAGCAAATTTACACTCCTTGATCAGCACTTTGTTTTCTCTCTTCCCGCCTGAGCGATTTCGATGGTCTCCAGTGTGCAATTCTTAGTGTCATAACCAATGTTATATTCTGAGGCTCTGGCCTGGTTACAAGCTTCCCTCCTTGTGAAGTATGGTGGTCTAGGTGTTAAAAGTGCTGCTATGTTGGCGTCTTCTGCTTTTTTTGTCTTCAGCTTCTGGCCCTTTTGATCTCATCCACCAGATTTTACCTGTGAGTTGCAAGATAACCCATACCTAGACTTTGATGCTGGTAATCAGGTCTGGAAACAAAGTCATTGTAATCCTTATCCCTTATCCCCTGCTGATACCTGCCAGAAGTTGGGACACTCCACATGTTAAAGCCATCTTTCACAATTGCTTAGGTTTCAGTAGATAACACTTTTTTGTGCAAGGATCATGGCTGCCAAAGGAGCCAGGGAATTGGTTCATGCCCATCCCATGTCGTCTTTGGCTTTCGATGGACAATAGCATGGCACATGTGGTCAATGGTTTTTGTTTGAGTGTGACTCTACATACCTCACCTTTGTCAGCAGTGTGGAGGTGCAGTGGATTACTTGGTGGATACATATGGTTTTAGCTGTAGGAAGACCTAAAGTCATTTTTCAAGACATTCCTATAAATAACATAGTAAAGCGGTCACTTGCAGCGGCCATGATTCTTTCTCATCTAGAACCATTGGGGTTGTCAATCTAATGAGAAATGCCTAGATGGTGCTACACTCTTCCCGTGGAGCAATGGGTGCCCTCTAGTGCGGGATGTGACCTGTCCAGACATATTGGAACCCTCATATGCTACTATTATCGGTGAGACTGTTGGCACAGTTGCAGATATAGTGGTGGACTTAAAGAGACTAATATACCAGGATATCACAGTCACCATTTTCTACCTAATACAATTGAGACTTCAGATATTGTGGGGGCCAATATCGTTTGTTTCTGTTAGAACTGGGGAGGTGCATCAAGGAGGAGACAGGATAGAGTAATGCATACTTTCAAATCATTCAGAGGATATCTGTGGCTTGCAGTGGGGGAATAAGGTGTCAGTAGTGGAATCCGGCAAAGTAGCAGATAGTAATTTTTGATGGGTTGGCATGCATGCATAGGGCAGGAGATTTGTTACTTCCATTTGTTACTATTTTTTTAATTTTTAATTTATTTTAATTTATTATATTATTACATGTACATTGTAGTAATATTTATTAATACCATTAATAATAATAATAATAACAATGATAATAATAATAATATTATTATTATTATTATTATTATTATTATTATTATTATTATTATTATTATTATTATTATTATTATTGTGATAAATAAAGTAAATAAATAAATTTAATATTGTTAATTAAAAAGTCCTACTATTTTGGAATGACACTGCAGATATATTTATGTTAGATTCAGGTGTACTATAAAACCTAAAAACCTACTTCGGACAGGATCAACTTGGCTTCTGTAGGTAACCAGAGCTTAACTGATATTTTTACGTTAATTAAAAAATATATATTTTTTTAAATTTATTGTTTACTTCAGCATTTTGTAATTATATTACATATATAAATAAAATTAATGTCCACCTTCAGTCCATCCATGAACCTGTCCGAAGTAGGTTTTTAGGTTTTATAGTAAACCTGAATATAACATAAATATATATATTTAAAGTGTAATTTATTCTCGTGATAAACCCAACCACATCACTGAGGAGGTGGGGTTGATTTAATATTATGCCCTCCTGCTTTCAAGAGCTGTCTCTTCTGTCCAATAACGTACACAATCTGTGCTGATAGTCCTGATGAAAATATGCTCCGCTTATGGCATGTGGTGTGCTTGATTAAGAATGGCTGAGTAGTGGGATATCCAACAAGAAAAAAAGTAACCTAAATTGTGGTAGCCATAGCGAAAAATGCATTCTCATTATTGGGATGATCAATGGGTCAGTCAGACAAATCCCGTTCTTCAAACTAGTTGAAACGGAACTAAATTTGTCACAGATCTTTGCTCAATAGGCTATGCATGAAAGTACATCTGTGATTGGGCACCAACATCACGACCAAAAAATAAATGGGTCCATTTTCCAGTCAGACATACCGACGAATTCTCAGGAGTGAAGATAGAGTTGGGGTCATCCATGATTGTGGCCTGAGCTTGTCGGCTCTATATTGGTGGTGGAGGACACAACCTGACCAAGTATATACTGAGTGGGAGTGTTTTCTACAACAAAGTAGAAATTTATAGGAATTTGTCACTTCGGAATTCATTTCTCTGATATGAAGTACACAGAGTACAGTTCTAGCACATTTTTGGCTAATCCCATTCTCTTCACAGAATAGTGGCACAGAGCAGAGCTATTCTGTGGATCGAATAAAAAGTGTACCAGAACCATTGCTTATTATACTGTGAGTAAAAGATCAGGATTAAGAATTACTTTGAGTATACACAATTTCTGCAAATCTTAACTTCTGAAGTTGTATGTGAATTAAGGGCCGGTGAAATTAGCAAGAATTTAATTAGCCCCATTTACATTGTCTAGACTCTAGAATCACTTCTCTGGATAATATTGAGACATTAAGCCCCAACCCCTCCCTCCCAAGTGTGGCTTTTAGAAAACTCGAAAATAATGAACCTAAAACTTTTATTTTCTACACTTAATATGCAGAAATGGTTATACATAAATCTGCATTCTAAACCATACAATATAGGAAAGCATGTAACCATTGAAGTAAATTTCATCACATAGGTGTGATTTGATTCCTTAGGGAAAATGGGGAATTAAAATCCGAGGAACAACACCATGAGCCTAGGACTAAATCACCATGCCAATAGCAAATAATTAAAGACCAATGTAGTTGACAGTCGAGCATCCTGATGGAACTAAGAACAGAGGCTGCAACCAACAGGATAATATAGAATCCTAATATAGTGGAACTCCTCCATCAACATTCTTTAAATGAGAATACCTTGTTAATCAGGACACTTTTCTAAGTACGAATTGTGTTTTCAATAATAATTAGTGTAGGCTTGCCAACCCCTGAAGTGAGGATGCCCCATTAATCAGGATAATTTCACATTCCCCAAGGTGTCTGGAACAGCGAGGTTCATACTATAAGTGAATAAAGCAAAGATGAGGACAAGAGATTTCCATGACTTTCAGAATTTGCTACCCAAAGGACTGAAATTTATATTTTTATATTTCACAAAAATCTAAAATTTGAGATGATACATGGTGGATAGTCAGCTTAGGTTCCGATTAAGGACTGAATGATTTTTGGGTAGGTAATAATATGGCCTATGAATTTAATAGTTGTATTGTGTCTATAATATCATGTGACCTCATCAGGTGACGGTGGTTTGGGTCTGTTTGTCAGACTTAGCAATAGTTTGTCTATTTGTTGCAGTGTCATTGTTAGTTGCGTAAGGCAAATTGTTGGTCACTACAATACAACTAAAAACAGTCGTCTGAGACTATCGTTATCGTCTTCACTCGACTCTAACCTTCACGCTTGGGCCTTGATCCAAACTCACCAACAGCTGCCAAGCAGTGGAAGTACTGGCAAAGGATCTTTACCAACTTTATTGAGGAGTATGGTGAACGTGCACCAAATAAGTTCGGAACCCTTGATTACCTATGTTTCCCACAATATTTTCGACTGACGATTGCCCAGATTATGAAGCTGCGATTGAAACGCTGACGTGGCTTTTTGTGAAACCGCCAAATGAAACGTTTGCTCGGCACCTACTTGCCTCCAGGAGACAACAGTCTGGTGAAACACTGAGTGAATTTCTTAGAGAACTTCACAAGCTCAGCAAAGATTGCAGCATTATAGCTGTCAGTGCAGAGAAGCTGTCAGTGCAGATGAATGTAGAGAAGAGTTAGTAGGGACACCCTCATTAATGGACTTACTTCTCTCCCATTCGCCAGTGCCTCCTTTAGAACAAGCAGTTGGATCTCATAAAGCTTTGGACCAAACTAATGCTTAGACCTGGCACAAAAGAACTCTGAGACTAATATGACTCCTGTTACCCAAGCAGGAACTGCGATGGCTTGTTCTCATGGTGACAAACATAAGGAAGTAACTATTTCTACTGGCACTCCCTCTGAGTCATCCCTTGCTGCAATGCAAATGTATGAAAGAAGATGCTTATTTTGTGTTGTGTTATTCGTAACAGGACCCAATGCCCAGCAAGAGATGAAAACTACCACAAAAATGGCACTAAAGGTCACTTTTCAAAAGTGTGTAGGTCGAAGAAAAACTTTATGTTTAACAAGTTAAACAAAGGGACAACAGCTGTCTTCTTCCCATTTAACAAAGGGGCAACAGCTGCTTTGTTCCCCTCGTCCTTTTGCTTGGTCCATGCTGCTTGCCCTAGAAGCCTCTCACAAGCATCTGTAAGCATCTCAGTGAAAGGACAAAATCTGTCATCACTAATTGATTTTCTGGAAGCTCAGACAGTTTGATAGATGAATGAATCATTAAGAAACTGAAGCTCTGGGTTCAGCCCTCATCGCAGGATATTTCTTTGGCTCTCAGTATGGCAAAGGATTGTGTACTTGCAACTATTTTGCAGACATTATCCTTAATGATCATAGCTATATAGCCATGCATCTTGGTATTACCAAAAATCTTTTCTGTGACATAATTCTTGGGCAGGAATTTCAGAAAAAAAACAGGAGTGTAATTATCAAGTTTGGTGGTACAAATCCTGATTTGGTAATACCCAATCCAATTCCAGTATGTGCTTTAGAAGCTTCACTTGGGGAACCATCCCACTTTACAAATCTCCTTCCCAGCTGCAAACTAATCGCAACTAAGTCGCGATGTTTTAGCAAGGATGATCAGGCCTTCATACATCAAGGGATTACTCGCCTCCTGGCCGAAAATATTTTTTAGCTTAGTACCTCCCTTTTGCTGGCACAGGCTGTGGTTGTCCAAGACCCTCCTCTTGGACACATGAGAAGACTCTGCCTAGACTATTCACAGACTATAAACCAGTACACTGAACTCGATGGATATCTGCTTACCTGGATAGACGATATGGTCAATACCCTTGCCAACTACAAGGTGTTATCAACCTTTGACCTGAAACATGCTTATCACCAGGTACCTATAAAGGAATCTGACCTGAAGTACACAGGGTTTGAGGCAATCAACAACACCTTTCCCTATTTGGACAACATGACAGTTGTAGGAAAGGACCAGGAAGAGATGACACTAAAGTTCAGAGATTGTTCAATCTAGGAATCTGGCCCTAAACCAGAGCAAGAGAGTGGAATCTGTTTAATCCATCAATCTTGGAATTTTGTGTAGGCAATGGTACCATTAAACCTGATCCTGAGACTAAGTCCTCTCCAGGAATTTTCTCCTCCTACAAATCGGAGTTCCCTTCGCTAAGTTGTAGGAATGCTTGCCTACTATGCCCAATGGGAAGTGCTACCAGCATGACTACATCTTACCACCTTTCTGGTAATAGTCAGGTTGAGAGGAGCAATGGCATCATTTGGACGGTGTTCATCTTGCATTGAAGTCAGCTAGTCGGCCGGACTCTCAGTGGGAACAAGTTCTACCTGATGCACTGCACTCGATTAGATCACTCCTTACTACATCTACAAATTCCATACCCATATGAGGTTCTTAGAGTTTCGCGCCGTTCATCTCATGGAAATTCTATGCCATCTTGGCTGATGCTACCCGGTCCAGTTCTGCTCCGCAGATTCGTTTGCGCCAACCGGAATGACCCACTTGTGGAACAAGTTGATTAACATGAGGCCAACCCAACTTATGCTCATATCCATTACATGGATGGTCTGGAATCTACTGTTTCCCTTCGAGACTTGGCTTGCCCAGTAGATGTTGGCCATGCTCAGCCTCCACCAATATGCCCTGAGGGTATTTCTCAGCCTGATATTTCTGATACGAACCAGGCCGTTTCACTGACTACTGGGATATCTGGACCATGTCCAAGCCAAGCACTTTGACTCTCTACTCGTGAAGATGCCACCCGTATGATTCAGTTATCTTAACCAAGATATAACTGTCATTTCCTCCTAGAAGGGAAGAATGGTGTGGACTATGAACTTAGTACAATTGTATTGTGTTCAATATCATGTGACCTCTTCAGGTGCCGGTGGTTTGTCTCGTGTTTGTCAGACTTAGCTTACTGTTGTGTTGTAGCTTGTATATTTGTTGTAATGTCATGTGTCATTGTTGGTTGTGTAAAGCCAAATAATTGTTGGTCACTACAGGTAATTTTTAACTTTTGCACCAAGAACCAGTCAGTATCTAGTGTCAAATTTCCTGAGTTCCATAAGAGGAATGCAAAGTTCAAAGAGAAGCTAAAAACAAGGTTTATTGGTTGACACTGAGGTCACAACCTACCTGATATTCAAAGTAACATATACATTTAAGGGTGAATTCCAGTTGAAATACATCCAGACCATTCCTACCTTGTGAATAACTTTTTTTTGTAGTTAGACTTTGTTAACCCAAGTTATTTTGATGTAAATGTCATTCTACATAGTGACACACATGTGACCACTTTAATCTGGACCTGCCTTGTCCTTCTTTGTTTTATTGTCTTAAACAGGTCTTCATTCTTGTTTTGATCTCCTGGGCATCATGAAGTGAACTCACTACTACCCAGAGACCTGTCTGCCAAATTAAAAGCAAATAAGCTAAAGATCATGTCATCTCGATTGAATTATTTCTCAGATAGTAATGGTAATATATTTCCAACATGATTTGCATGACATGAAACAACAAACGCAAAAGGTAGACATATTTCTATTCTTTTTTTGACAGATGCATTATTTTTTCCACATTCTTCTGAATAGAGTACCATGAAACAACAGAAGAAAAAGTTGGCAAAAGGTACGTATATATTTTCATCCTTTTGTCTGGGGACAAGTACTAAATTTTTACCACATTTTTAACATTTAACAGCATTAACAGGAGCTATGGCATTTATATGTAGATATATAAGTATGTATGTATATATGTTTGTATGTATGTTTGTGTAAATGTATGTATGTGTGTGCTAGTGGACGATCCCCCTTCCCCCCCTCCTTCCTTTCAATATACACTATGTACCAACTATATATGTTGTCAAATAAATTGGACCAAATATGCAGTTACTAGCTCACAAAACTGATAGATGATAGATAACCATGTAAGTCTGTGTTATATTTATGGTTTTGCCTTGTGGGAAGGTTAGTCCAGTTGCCTTAGCTGGTAAACTCAGCTAAATAGTATTGCTAGTCAATTCCGGTAATCCGAACATGTGTGGATAAAAACCAAGGTCCAAAAAATGACTGACCTTAGCAAACGATGCTTTTGGGCGATGTTAGCTTCTTGCGAGTGTCAAGGTCAATAACAACTGCATAGTCCATGTCTATTCGTGAGTTGACTACCATAAACATTTTCTGGCAGTTGGGCACAGCAGTTTCTGCTTGAAAAGGCTACAACTCTGAAAATGTCTCCTTTCTAGTACAGAGATTATGTATATATGTATATGTATGTGTGTGTGTTTATGTATATATGTATGTATGTGCATGCGATATATGTATGTGTATCATGCATGTATTTGTGTATGTATGTATGTATGTATGTGTGTCTGTATGCATGTATGTATGTATACATATATTTAAAAAATAATATATTAATACCTCATTTTTTTTTTAAGCATGTGTGTTAGTGGCTCAATTTTCCTCCTGTTTTTCTGGTTGTCAACTACACTGGCATTCCTGAGCTGACAGTTTTGGTACTTTCCTGCAAAAAATAATAATTAGCCTGTAAAGTCAGTGTACCACTGCGATCCTTTAGCCAATGAAGTGGTTGCTACCAAGCTAATGAAAGCTAGGAGCAACGCATCTCCAAGTCCAATTGACCGAATCTTGTATTATCTACTATGAACATCTCTAGTCTGTTCACCTTCACTTTCGGACAACTATAACAGCTACTGGCAGTTAGGACCTGTTCATTGCAAATGGAAGTGGTAACCATAAACCTTTTGGGAAATCTCAAGCACAGGAAGATGCCAGTAAACTTAACTATTTTTACCGTATTTCCCTGAACTCATGTATAAGCAAAATTGAAGGATAAGTAGCGTGCCTACATGGGCGCAAATGGTAACTTTTCGACCAATATCCAGAAAGCTTTCTGTGGGAAGATTCCTGGATGAACAGAACATTACCGGAATTTTTTTTCACTCAAGTCTTTGGTATTATGCTTGATTGACTTTGAGAATGCTTATGCAAGTAATCATTAGCTGATTCATCAGTCACTGCAGCACAACCACCATAATTTTTTTTGTGACATTTTAGAAAATTTCTACAATCTCTCTGCAATGTTCTGATCCACACTTTGTTGACTACATTTAGGCTCCAGATTTTTTTTTTCAAGGTGACCACCTTTCATATCATTTCCTACATCATCATCAACCTGTACATCAAAATACAATTGGATAATAATAGACCTCTTTGGTGCCAGTTTTCCTACCCCAAGATCCATATATCAATGGTACAGTATACCGATGATACTTGTTTAATGGTCAACATTCAATCCAATCTCCAGGTGATATGTGATACAACTTACCACTTACTAGAGTGGGAGAAGAAAGAAGGGAAGGCTCCCAAATGGTTTTTGTGATCCATGTTCAGAGGCTAACCTAAACTTGTACACCTCATCTCAAAGTCATAAAGAAATTAGTGCAAAATTTCATGGCCTTTCAATCACCATTTATCACTTGACACAGATTCTCACCAAATAAATTTGTTGTCCAAGCTCAAGGCATATGTATCAATGGTTGACAAATCCGTAGTTACTACAAAACTGAAAAACATGCTCTAGAGCCATGTATGCTTCAGACTCGCATGGGATCTAGCTGTCCATAAGTTTCATCTGTCATAGATTGAGAGTAACCTAGACACCATCACCATCAGGAACGTTCATAGGTCTACTCTTGCTATATCATCTCCTCTGGCTAGACTCTTCTTAACCCAAAACAAAGGTACCTTGGTCTCTCCAGGATCTACTATCTGTATCAGTGACTTCAACTACACACCTCACTCGGCTGATGACCACCTCATACCTTTGTATTAGATCTCTGTCATTCTAGCAGATGCAGTTGGATGATCAGATAACAGGTTGTAAGTTCAGCCAGCCAGAGGTATCCATGATGCCATCATGGTAGATCCTGGAGCCAATTTTAGAAAGCTGAATTGTTACTCTAAGCACTGAGGAAGGAGAGAGATACACAAAACTGGGACTACTACAGTGTACTTTTCTTGATGATGAACCCAAGGTGTTGACACTCCCTGGGGTGCAGCTACATGTACATATTTGTAAAGTCTCTGATCAAATTATGAAAAAAAGGGCGAAGTTTCACATCATGCAGTTCATGCAGTCCTGGTAACCACATAAAGGGAAATTCCCCATGTTTAAACCCTCTCGGCAGACCTTCATCAGTATTTCTTAGTATTTGCCCCTTTTCACACTTGTTAAGAAAAAGTAGCCCCCTGAGTAATTCTTAGCTTCTTTCCAAACACCTTTGGACCCAAAAGTAAAAATTTCAGTCAATTTCCACGAAAATACTTCAAAACACCAGAAAAGCTTGGTTTAGCTGCATGTGGCTCATTTTGAGAAGGTAAACCGTTTTCGGTAATATTTGTTCCGTTTCACTGGTTTGACCCCAAAAAGTAGTTCCATCAAATCAAAATTTTCCTTGGGATTTACCCTTTTCCACCTTTTTGAGAAAAAATAACCCTCTAAGTTTTCTTAGATTCTTTCTAAGATGGTCCTTTTTTAAACATAAAAAATAATTTTTCAGTCAATTTCTGCGAAAATGCTTCAAAACACCAGAAAACTTTAGTTTAGCCGTATATCATTTTGCGGAGGAAAACGGTTTTTGGTAATATTTGTCCCGTTTCACTGTTTTGCCCCAAAAAGTTGTTGCCATAAATCAAAACTATTCCTAAGGATTTCCCCTCTTCAAGCTTATTAAGAAAAAAAACCCTCTGCGTAATTCTTAGCTTCTTTCTGAGATATCACTTTTTTACCAAAAAGGAAGTTTTCAGTCACTTTCCGCGAAAATGCTTCGAAACACCAAAAAAAGCATAGTTTTGATGTGTTGCTCATTTTGAGGAGATAAACCGTTTTCGTTAATATTTGTTCAGTTTTAATGATTTGAACAAAAAAGTTAATTCCTTCAAATTAATATAGCCCCAGGATTTGCCCCTTTTCAAACTTGTTGAGAAAAAGAAATCTCTGAGTAATTCTTACCTCTTTCTGAGATAGTCATGTTTTTGACTCAAAAGATATATTTTCAGTCAATTTCCGCGAAGACACTTCATAACACCAGAAAAGCTAAGTTTAGCAGTGTGTAGCTGATTTTGAGGAGGAAACTTTTTTTGGTAATATTTGTCACGTTTCACTTGTTTAAACAAAAAAAGTTGTTTCCATCAAATCAAAACATTTCCTCTGTCCCTTTTCATATTTGTGAGAAAAAATAACTCTCTGAGTAATTCTAAACTTCTTTCTGAGAAAGTCATTTTTAGACCCAGAAGTGAAGATTTCAGTCAATTTCCATGAAAATATTTCAAAACACCTGAAATGCTTAATTTACCTGTGTGTGGCTCATTTTGTAGAAGAAAACCATTTTCGTTAATACTTGTTCTGTTTTACTGATTTGACTCAAAAAATTGTTTCCATCAATCACTTTTCCTCAGGATTTGTCTCCTTTCAAACTTGTTGAGAAAAAAATAACCCACGAGTAATTCTTAGCTTCTTTCTGAGATAGTCACATTTTAAACCCCCTAAGAACGATTCAGAGTGTTATTTTTTCTCAACAAATTTGAAATGGGACAAATCCTGAGGAAGTTATGATTTGATGGAAATATTTTTTTTGGTCAAACCAGTGAAATGGGACAAAAATTACCAGTAACAGTTTTCCTCCTCAAAATGAGCCTCAATACAGCTAAACTAAGCTTTCCTTCTGTTTTGAACATTTTAGCCAAAATTGACTGTAAACTTCTCCTTTTGGTCAAAAAGTGAAGCTAAGATTTACTAAGAGGGTTAATTTTTCTCAACATGTTTGAAAAGGGGAAAACCCTGAGGAAATATTTTGATTTGATGGAAACAACTTTTTGGGTCAAACCAGTGAAACGGGACAAATATTACTACGGTTTTCCTCCTCAAAATGAGCCACATACAGCTAAACTAAGCTTTGCTGGTGTTATAAAGCATTATCATGGAAAGTGACTTTAAACTTCTCTTTTTGTTAAAAAAAGTGATAACTCAGTGAGAAGCTAAAAATTATTCAGAGGGTTATTTCTTCTCCATGTTTGAAATTTGGCAAATCCCGAGGAAAACTTTTGATTTGATAGAAACAATTTTTTTGGTCAAAGCAGTGAAATGGATCTAATATTACGAAATATGGTTTCCCTCCTAAAAATTAGCCACATACGGCTAAATTAAGTTTTTCTGGTGTTTTAAAGCATTTTCACAGAAATTTACAGAAAAATTCTCTTTTTGGTAAAAATATATATATATATCTCAGAAAGAAAATAAGAATTTCTCATAAAGTTATTTTTTCTCATCAAGTTTGAAAAGGAGCTAATCCTAAGGAAATATTTCATTTGTTGGAAACATTTTTTTTGGGCAAACCAGTGAAATGGGATAAATATTACCAAAAACAGTTTTCCATCTCAAAATAAGCCACATACAGCTAAACAAAGCTTTTCATTGGTTTTTAAGCATTTTTGCGGGAATTGACAGAACATTCCTTTTTTGTGTTTAAAAAGTGATTATCTCAGAAAGGAGCTAAGAAATACATTGTTCTTTTTTCTACATATTTTAAATGTTTAAAAAGTGATTATCTCAGAAAGGAGCTAAGAAATACATAGATGGTTCTTTTTTCTACATATTTTAAATGGGGAAAATTCTGAGGAAAAGTATTGATTTGATAGAAACAACTTTTTTTGGTCAAACCAGTCAAACGGGACAAATGTTAACAAAAACAATTTTCCTCCTTAAAATGAACCACATACACTTAAACTAAGCTTTTCTGGAGTTTTGAAGGATTTCCGCTGGATTTGACTGAAAGGTTTACTTTGGGGTCAAAAATGTGATTAAGCTAAGAATTACTCAAGGAATTTTTTTAACAAGTTTGAAAAGTGCTAATCCTGATGAAAATTTTGATTAGATTGAGCTATTTTTGGTAAAACAAGTAAAATGAAACAAATATCAACGAAAACTGTTTTCCTACTCAAAATGAGCCATAACCGCTAAACTATTTTTTCTGCAGTTTTGAAGCATTTTCGCGGAAATTGACTGAAAACTTCTTTTTTTGGTTCAAAAGAAGCAAAGAATTACATAGAGGGTTATTTTTTCTCAACAAGTATGAAATGAGGCAAATTCTGAGAAAATGTATTGATTTGATAGAAGCAACTATTTATGTCAAACCAGTGAAACTGATCAAGTATTAACGAAAACATTTCTTCTCCTCAAAATGAGCCGCATAGAGCTAAACTAAACATTTCTGGTATTATGAAGCATTAACGAGGAAATTGCCTCTAAAGTACTCTTTTTGATAAAAAAAAATATCTCAGAAAGGAGCTAAGAATTACTCAGAGAATTTTTTTTTTCCAACAAGTTTGAAATTTGACAAATTCTGAGTAAAACTTTGGATTATATAGAAACAATTTTTTGGTCAAACTATGAAATGGGTCAAATAGAGATACGGTTTCCCTCCTCAAAATGAGCCACATATAGCTAAACAAACTTTTCTTGAGTTTTGAAGCATTTTCGCTGGAATTGACAGAACATTTCTTTTTTGGGTTAAAAAAGTGACTATCTCGGAAAGGAGCTAAGAATTACATATATGTTTTTTTCTTCAAATTTGAAATGGGGAAAATTCTGAGGAAAATTATTAATTTGATAGAAACAACTTTTTTTTGTCAAATCAGTGAAACGGGACAAATATTAACAAAAACTGTTTTCCCCCTCAAAAAGAACCACAAACAGTTAAACTAATCTTTTCTGGAGTTTTGAAGCATATTCGCTGAAATAGACGGAAAAATACTCTTTTGGTTAAAAAATGTGGCAATCTCAGAAACAAGCTATGAACAACTTAGAGGGTTATTTCTTCTCTACAAGTTTGAAATGGGACAAATCACGAGGAAAAGTTTGAATTGTTTGAAACAATTATTTTTGGTCAAACCAGTGAAACGGGGCATAAAATAACAAAAACAGTTTGCCTCCTCAAAATGACCCACATACAGCTAAACTAAGCTTTTGTGGTGATTTGAAGCATTTTTGCGGAAATTGTCTGAAATCTTCTCTATTGGGTCAAAAACTTGTCTCGCACAGAAAGAAGCTATGAATATCTCAAAGGATTATTTCTTCTCAACAATTTTGAAATGGGACAAATCCTGAGGAATGGTTTTGATTTGATGGAACAACTTTTTTTGTCTTGCATGTGAAATGGGACAAAAATTACCAGAAACAGTTTTCCACCCCAAAATAACTCACATAGAGCTAAACTAAGCTTTTCGGGTCTTTTGAAGCATTTTCGCGGAAATTCACTGTAAACTCTTTTGGGTCAAAAACTTAATTATCTTAGAAAGAACTTATGAATTACTCAGAGGGTTATTTCTTCTCAACAAGTTTGAAATGGTGTAAATCCCGAGGAATAGTTTTAATTTGATGGAAACAACTTTTTTGGTCAAACCTGTGAAACGGGACAAATATTACTAAAAGAGTATTCCTCCTAAAATTGAGCCACATAGAGCTAAAATAAGCTTTTCTGGTGTTATGAAGCATTCTTGCAGAAATTGCCAGTAAACTTCTCATTTTGGTAAAAAAAAATGTGATATCTCAAAAATAAGCTAAGAATTTTGTAGTGGGTTATTTCTTCTCAACAAGTTTTTGAAATTTGGCAAATCCTGAGAAAAATTTGATTTGATTGAAACTTATTTGGTCAAACCAGTAAAATGGGACAAATACTACCAAAAAATTGAAATGGGACAAATATTACCAAAAACAGTTCGGTTCAAAATAAACCACATACAACTAAACAAGCTTTTCTGGGGTTTTGAAATGTTTTCATAGAATTAACTGAAAACTTATCTTTGGGTCAAAAACTTGACCATCTCAGAAAGAAGCTTAGAATTAATCTGAGGTTATTTCTTCTCATCAAGTTTGAAATGGGGAAAATCACGAAGAAAAGTTTTGATATGATGGACACAACTGTTTTCTTCAAACTAGTGAAATACAGTTCCCTCCTAAAAATGAGCCACATACACCTAAACTAAGCTTTTCTGGTATTTTGAAGCATTTTCGCCGAAATTGACTGAAATCTTTCCTATTGGGTCAAAAACTTGTCTCTCACAGAAAGAAGCTATGAATAACTCAAAGGATTATATCTTCTCAACAATTTTAAAATGGGACAAATCCTGAGGAAAGGTTTTGATTTGATGGAACAATTTTTTTGTCTTGCATGTGAAATGGGCCTACTAGAAACAGTTTTCCACCTCAAAGTTTTTCGGGTCTTTTGAAGCATTTTCGCCGAAATTCACTAAAAAGTTCTCTTATGAGTCAAAAACATGACTATCTCAGAAAGAACCTAAGAAATACCCCGGGTTTTTTTTTTCCTCAACAAGTTTGAAAAGGTGCAAATGCTGAGGAAAAGTTTTTATTTCATAGAATCAACTTTTTTTGGTCAAACTAGTAAAATGAGACAAAAATTTCCAAATACAGATTTCCTCCTCAAAATGAGCCACATAGAGCTAAACTATGCTTTTCTGGAGTTTTTAAGCATTTTTACGGAAATTGACTGAAAAATTCCCTTTTGGGTCAAAAACGTGACTATCTCAGAAAGAAGCTAAAAATTACTCAGGGGATAATTTTTTTATCAACAAATTTAAAAAGGGTATAATCTGAGTAAAATTTAGATTAGATGGAACCACTTTTTTGGGAAAACCTGTGAAATGTAACAATATTAGCAAAAACTTTTTTTCTCCTAAGTAAGAGCCACATATAGCTATTCTGTTGTTATGAAGTATTTTTGTGGAAATTGACGCAAAACCTCTTTTTTGGTACAAAAACATGACTATCTCAGAAAGAAGCTAAGATTTACTCAGAGTGATAATTTCGCAACAAATTTGAAATGTGCCAAATCCTTAGGAAAAATTGCTATGATAGAAACACCATTTTTGGTCAAACCTGTAAAACGGGACTAACAAAAACCTTTTACCACCTCAAAATGTGCCACATACAACTAAACTAAGCCTTTGTGGAGTTTTGAAGAATTTTCGCGGAAATTGACAGAAAAATTCTATTTGGTAAAAAAGTGTTATCTCAGAAAGAAGCTAAGAATTACGAAGGTTATTTTTAAGTTTGAAATGGAGCAAATCCGGTGGTTACGTTTTGATTTGATGGAAGCAACTTTCTTTGGTCAAACTAGTGAAATGGGCCAAATATTACCAAAAACGGTTTCCTCCTCAAAATGAGCCTCATTCAGCAAAACTAAGCTTTTCTGGTGTTATGAAGCATTTTTGTGGCAATTGATCCAAAACATTTCTTTTGAAAAAAAAAACGTGACTATTTCTGAAAGAAGCTAAAATTTACTCAGAGGAAATTTTTATCAACAAATTTTAAAAGGTACAAATCCAGAGAAAATTTTTGATTTGGTGAAATTACTTTTTTTTGTCAAACAAGTGAAACGAATCCATTATTAATGAAAATGGTTATCCTACTCAAAATGAGCCACATACAGCTAAACGAAGCTTTTTTGGATTTTGAAATTTTTTCGCTGAAAATGACTGAAAAATTCTCTTTAGTTCAAAAAAGTTACCACCTCAGAAAGAAACTAAGATTTACTTAGAGGGTTATTTCTTCTCAACAAATTTGAAAAAGGGATAATCCTAAGTAAAACTTTTGATTTCATAGAAACATTTTTTTTGGTCAAAGCTGTGAAACGGGACAAATATAACCAAACAGCTAAACTAAGCATTTCTGGTGTTATAAGCGTTATCACTGAAATTGACTGTAAACTTCTCTTTTTGTTAAAACAAAATGATATTTCAGAAAGAAGCTAAGAATTACCAAATATAAGCAAAAATGGTTTTACTCCTCAAAATGATAGAGTTAAACTAAGCATTTCTTGTGTTATGAAGCATTATTGCGGAAATCGACTGAAAACTTCTCTTTTTGTAAAAAAAAAGATATCTCAGAAAGATGTTAAGAATTACTTACAGAGGATTTTTTTTCAACAACTTTGAATTGGGGTAAATCCTGAAGTTATTTCAATTAGATATAAACAACTCTTTTTGGTCAACCAGTGAAACGGGACAAATGTTACCCAAAATGGTTTTCCGCCTCAAATTGTGCCACATATAGGTAAACTTGAGTTTTTTGGCGTTTTGAAGCAATTTCTCGGAAATTGACTGAAAACTTATTTTTTGCTTTAAAAAGTGACTCTTAAAACAAAGCTCAAAATTATACCGAAGGTTTTTTCTCAACAAGTTTAAAATGGGTCAAATTCTAAGGAAAAGTATTGATTTGATGGAAACACCTTTTTTTGGTCAAACCAGTAAAATGGGTCAAATATTAACAAAAAACCTTTTCCACCTCACAATGAATCATATACAGGTAAACCAAACTTTTCTGTAGTTTTGAAGCATTTGTCTGAAATTAACTGAAAAGTTCTTTTGGGTCACAAATGTGAGTATCTCAGAAAGAAACTAAGAACTATTCAGGGTGTTATTTTTTCTCAACAATTTGAAAAGGGGCAAATCCTAAGGAAAATTTGGTTTCGAAGGAACTACTTTTTTAGGTCTAACCAGTGAAACGGAA
>CBDHDT010000140.1:0-27612 GCA_965261215.1 Ekhidna sp. | reverse complement strand
AGTGCCGTAAAACCCCGCTCAGACCATGTCCCATCACAAGTAAACTTCACATCAACCAATTCATCATCCCTGACACCTACACAAAGTTCAGCAGCAGCAAGGTTGAGAGATACTAGTTCACTTGAAGCTTCCAGTATCTTCTTGTTATGGGAAATGTAAGCATGTGGACAGACTGGTGGCAGCATCCCCATGACTCCACAGAATGACTGAAGAGCAGACCTGCCTTTACCTATAGCTCTCATAGCCAGGGTAGCTCTACTGTTCACAGACTCATCCTCCTTTCTGTAAGGGTCAGTAACAACTACTTCCTTCTTGCAATGGCTACAACTCAAACTAATCTTGGCTACCCATCCCCTCCTACAGCTCAAGTCTTTTTTACCTCAAGTTCAGAGCCACAACATTGGAAGGTCTTGGCAATAAGATGCAGGGCCTGGTGTTCATAATGAAGCAAAAGTCGCCTACTCCTTCCCGAAGTTCTTTGCCGGTGTCATAGTGAATTTGGTCCCCTCCCTTATTTTGTCCCCCCCCCCCCCCCCCTCCCCGGAAACTATTCACTAGTGAATAGGGCTAGGGCTAAGGCTATTTGGGGGGGGGGCATTATTCACTAGGTGGGATACTATTCACGGGGGGGGGGGGGGGGGGGACACTATTCACGGCGGGACACTATTCACTCCCACACTGGCACTACAGCTAGTACTTGGACCGGATTCACTCGCACTTGACTGCGTACTGAGAGCTACCTTCTAGTTGCTGGAAGTCAGAACAGGCACGGGAGTTGCAGGTTCCTCTATAACCTCCACTGCTGGTGTTGTCTTCTTTTTCATGAAGCCTGTGCTTCGCTTTCGTCGTCGTTTAATCGCTTGCTTCTGTGTACGCGGTCGGCCATTATGGGAAAAGAATGTTTCTTGCAGCTGCTGCGCAGTTTCCATGGCATCAATCAGTATAAAATTTACTTCATTTCAACGGTAAGAACTAGATTCTAGCATAAACGGTTACCGAGGTATCGGTCTTGAGCGAACTTACCTATTGTCTGGGAGAATTTCTGCCAACTACTGGATGATATTGAAATGAGGAGATTGGATGAAAATCTCTGTAACTTTAGAATGAAGCATCCAATAGCTCTCATATTTGAAATATCAATAGTGTATATGTTTTGTTACAATATAAAACCAAAAAAAATGAAAACAAAAATATATTTTTAAAAATGGGTTACTACCCCCTTTCGTCATAAATGATGATTCATATATATATATATATATATATATATATATATATAGGTAACACACAAGTTCACAGCTGATAGCTGTTCCTTTCTTGCTACTCTATGTAATTCTCCTGCCTCCCTTTCCGATTACAAGTTCAGTCTGAATGTTGTGCCCGGTCTTGCACACGATCTTGCACGCAATCTTGCGCACGTTCTTGCACGCGATCTTGCGCACGTTCTTGCACATGACCTGTGAAAGTTGTAGAGTACATGTTTTCCCAAGGCTTTTCATGTCATAAGGAATGTTGTCCAGGTGTTGTTGACTCTCTGCCTCACCTCCAGTAGCAAGAATAAAAAGTTGTAATTTTCACCTATTTTTGATTAGCCATATCCCGAGTTGAAACTTTTTTTCTTTTTTTTAATGTGCAAGAGGGGTACTCCAAGAAAGTATTTGCGACAAATCTCCGTTGTCGCCATGATCTCTGGTTGAGTTTATATTGAATAACCTGAAGGTCATAAAGTGGATGGGACTTTTTATTTAGTTAGTAATGGTAATCTAAGTTTTCTATAGTGATTGTTTAAAATATGACTGAAAACATCAGGATCCGGTTCTACACCACACAGCAGATGTAGTTTCTGACATTTTCCATTGGAGTTAATTAGCTGGGACAATATTTGCAGACCTTCCACATTTTCCCCGCATTATTCAGAGTTTTGTTCCACAGCTTTTCCACGCTCATCCTTTCATCATTTCCACTACCTCAGCAACCATCCTTTCCCTAACTATGAAGTTCTCCAACCTCTGATTTCCATCCTTGGCCTGCACCGTCTTAATTCCTTTCCATCACACCTCCCTAACTTCTGTATGTGCATTCTCATTACCTTATATTTTCGAAAAATAATCATTAAATGGTAAAAATAAATGCATTGTTAAAATTTGTGGATTGCAGTATTTTAAGCAAGTTATATTTGGAGGGGAAAAGTAAATAAATACATATATGGATGATTGATCCTTGAAGATGAATTTCACATTTTTAATAGTTTTTGTGGGCTTATGACTGCCACTTTACTAACTTATCAAAGTATCAATGTATTCAAGTCATGCTGGAAGTGGTTTTGGAACTAAAATCAGATATTTAGAAAAATGTATAATCTGCCCAAGTAAGTTTTAGCTGAATATGACCATGTATTGTTGGTCTCTGGAATTTTGAAATAGGGGTTGAATCATGTTACCACTCTTCAAGATACACTTGGGTTGACTCTATGATAAAATTAGTTGATATGTTTAATTAAAATTTCAAGTACCATTCTGTGAACATTGTCCTTTTATTTGTCACCTAAAATATTTTAAATTTACTCTAATAGAATATATCGAGGAAACATCTACAACACAAGCCAAAGACTACATCACTACAGGTAAAGACTATTTAATACATCTACCCTGTCATTTTGAAATGTGGGAGGTACATGTCATGGATGTGTCCATTACATAGATAAAATCAATTTTTGACCATACCCACTTCTGCTAATCTCTTAAGTAGCATAGATTGGCAAAATAAACAGATCTATAATAAATTAGCATGGATGAACGTGATGACGGATCTTGTATTTCAAACTACAGTATAGCTGGACATTTGATGGGAATTAAATTTGCCTGATTGATTTCAAACAGTGTGGAAATTTTAGTAGGTGAATATCAATTTGTTGGATGAGTGTGATCGCATCTAGTACAATGCACAGTGGTAGATGGTCTCATGAATTTGTGTCAATACCACATGATCAAGAACTGAGGGTATCGCATTATAGAAATTGGAGCTTAGGTGAAGAAAAGAATTGCCTTGTTAGAGAGAGATTGTGAAAAAGATCCATACCCAGTGACAGTGTTAAAGGAATACCACCATTGACCATGTGTAACTCAGATGATATCAGCTAATCATTCTTTGTCCAACTACAAAGAAGCCACCTCACACTAGAAAAATCTTGAACCAAAAATTCGCCGACCCCATCTATGAGATAGCAGACACGTCATGACAAGAATTTTAATTTGGTGGTGCCTTCATCAATCTACCAAACTGCAAAATTTAATTCTCTGCCAAATTTTCCAGCTATCCTGTAGATGTCCACAAACCTTCATTCAAACATCAGTTCATGGTGTTTTGTTCTTACATGATACCAAGGGGAAAGGAGAATGTGTAGGTATATTGTCAATTGAAGACACCATGAGCAAGTCTATTTTACATATTTTAGAAAAAGTTTATTTTTTGTGACTTTGTTATAAAGAATTCCAATTACCCTTTGAATTAATTTGAGATTAAAAAAAAATTGTTAAGTGCTATAATGTTTTTTTTAAAAGAAAACATCTAAAAACTGTTTCTGGCTTATTTTGGAAATCAAAAAACTTTCTCGATGCATTTTTCCCAATTACAAATTCTGAGCTTTTTTCCTCCCATATGGAAGACAGTCGTTTTGGGGGATAAGGAATAATCTTTTCAAACTACATATACAATAAGCTGCAGTCCACTAGAAGAATCAGTGCCATTGAGGTAAGCAAAAAGGTTTGTCACACTAAGCTATATCTACTACAAAACCTACAGCAAATACGTACTCGGTTTTTATGAATACTAAGGGTGTATGGTATGAAGGGTTTTTGCAAAGAAAAAACTTACATCAGCCAGTTAATAAGACTTGTATGAGATCGGTAATGCTAAGCTATCTTCACTGGCATCTTATTTTTTGGATTTTCATAGCTGTAATAAACAGTTTTTCTATACCACATTAAGCACTAAGTGATAATAACCTGTAGATTCAGTAATTGTTGTATGGTATGGCCAATTTTTGACCCAGAAAATCGGGATTCATCAATCTTCTCAAATATAACCAACCAATGCTCAACTTTTATATTTCATACAAAGACAGAGAATCTTATGTTGTTCTTCAATGTCTCCAGAACATGTCTCTGTATCTTGAATCTGTAATAATATGACGGAGAAAATTTTCTCATGAATATACATATCCAAAAGTAGTCTGGCACCTAAAACCTAGAACAGGCAATCCAAGCCTGCTTGATCATTAGTTGACGATTGTCTACCAAGAGAATACTTTTCCCATGCATGTGATTTTGATTTTATTTTATGTGGGCATCTCAGCAAAAACATGAAAAAGACCATGGCCTTAGCAGTATAGCTAAGTACAAGTATAAAAATGTAAAAATAATTGGATTGGCTTATATAAAAAAAAAAAGGACAGAAACAAGAGTGTAGCCATCTACGTATACCACAACCAGTTAAATTACCCTTTACAGATTAAAAACAGCTGTACAAATTGATGTACTTCGTTTAGGGTCATATAACTGGTTGTGATACAGTTATATACATGCTCTTTTTTGACAAGTCAATTCATATATACTGTATTTGCAGGAGTACACGAGTATAAATCGAAGTGGAGTACAGATCAACCACCTTAAAAGTTAGCAGTTTTTTAAACAATTCTAGGAGAATATGCCAAGTTGAACTCGGTAATTTTCTGCTGGACAGATTGGATTTTTTCTGCTGTCGTAGCAATGTCATCTCAGCCGAACACTACAGTAAAACTTTATCGTGGAACCCACTCATAACCTTTTCTTCCAACTCAGGCCAGCATAGCTTGACTCCTACTCACTCTTCATGCTTTGTTTTCGGAAGGACTCCAGTTAAGATATCTTCCTTCTCCAATATCGAATTAATTTCTTACTGGTGCTGAATGTTTCTGTGCAGCACAGTTGATTGTCATCTCAGCAAACACCATAACTTCTTTCCCATCGTTACATTGCTTGCCCCATTAAATCCATTTAGACTGCTGATTGAGACATAATTAGGAATTTTTTGTGCATTCCTATGTCTTGACCACCCAAATTAGGTCGAAATATTTGGACTAAAATATTTTAATTACACTCCATAAATGCTGTATTTTTTACATTTATATTTTCATTAATTTTTTTTTTAAGTCATGAAGTGATGCAGGATAACTCCAGAATAATGTATACACATGAATAGCAAGCTAAACATATAGTCATATGGATCATAAATAAGTTTTGTTGTTGGTCTGTACTGCTAACTCTTGTTACAAGAGTATGATTCTCAGTAAACAACAGATCACTTCCTACAGTGAAAATGTGCAGCAGCTACTGCTGTCTCAGTTCAGCATTGCACATGCATGAGGGTGTTTATTATGTTGAACACCGTTTACCAATTTTGCATGAAATAAGTTAGTTGTTACAAGTTATTGGAAGATTTGGAGTGTTCTGGTATATAATGGATAAAGGACTTGAAGTACTGGGTGGAAGTAAAGAGATGAAGATAGATTCTGTAAATCTGGAATACTTCATGTTTATAAACCGTATGAAAATATTTCATGTCATTATACTTTTGTAGAATGCATAGTCTATGATTTTTTTCCTGATGCGACTGATGTAACTGACCATTAGACAATGTGCGATTTACTTCTGAAGAGAAACCAGTTGAAAAAGAATTGATTGGTTAGAGTGCTAGGCCATGAGGCTGTATATTTAAATATTGTGGAAACCAGCATTTGGGAAAGTTTAGGATTATGAAAGAGCGCCTACCTAAGAGATCACTCTAATGTTGAATACAAAAAAGATGGCATCAGTGTAGTACATTCTTACCAAGGAATGTTCAAACCTGTATTCACTTCTCTGACCTTCAGATATCTTAGTCTGAGAGACATGTTCAAGCACTTCTAGGAAATAGTTCTCTTCTTTGCACTACCTGGTATGTGTGTGTAGTGGCCAATGATAATGCCTTTTCTATTAAATTAATATTTCCTTTTTATTTTATTTTTGAGGATTAGTAGTACTACGACATTTATCAACAAACTAAGAATTCAAGATTTTTGTACATGATCTTTGAAGACAAAGTTCAAGGTTTTTAATGGTTATTTAAGCTGCTAGTCTACTATCTTGACAATAGAATAAAGGTACGCTGAAAGTGTCCGTTGAGCTAAAACTGGCTGAAACTACTGTTTTGGATGTTAAAAGGTTGCCTGAGTGAATTCTTGCTGAGATATGTGTTTTTTGTTGTAGTGTTTTGGGCACCCGCCATTTTAATTGATTACACAGCGAGTTCCTTGTTACTTTTTGTAACAATTATATTTTATAAAAAAATTTCAAGAATACACTTTTGAAATTGTTCCTATTATTAGAATCCAAATAAATAAGCTACAGTTTGGTTATAAGAATAAGCTCCATCGAGGTAAGGAAAAAACCTATGCATTTCTACATCATGCCATGTCAGGTCTATAACCAAACATACTGAAGGAAATCCATCCTGAAGTGACTCCTTTCTCAAGAGCAAAGGGATTCTGAGTGTTTCCCAGAAAGCATTGGTTGCCTGTGCAGCCTTCCTCAGCTGAAAATCTTACAGAAGTGCTTCCTGAAATAGCAGTAAAGGCCTGGAAGAGGCGCTTCTGACCGAGTTGCAAAAGAGTGGCCATTGTTGATTTTTTTCCTTTTTGCTAGCATGACCGTCTAATTGGAATTAAAGTTTTCATTTGCAGGGGGAACTTGACCTGAAACCACAAAAATATGAACACATATTTGAGCTGTCATAACTTTTTTTCCTTTCTTCTGTGCAGATACTTTTGATACTAGCTTGTTGCGTATTGTGTGTGCTTTAAAATGATATATAAAAAGTCTTTTCTTAAAAGATATATCCAATAACGCAAGGGTCACTCAAAAATGCAAGGGTCACTCAAAAATGGCACTTCCTAATTTGTGGCAAACTTTACAACCAGACACCTTGACCGCAGCGCCCCGAACTAGGTGTGCGGTTAGCTAAAGCCCTTAGCTGTGATCGTATGGGTTCACTTTTTTTTCTACCGGTAAACCCCCCCTGAGATATAGTGTTGAGAAGAGGCGGGACCACGGAAATTTGCGTGGGCGGACGGCAATTTCCGTGGGTCGCCTCTTCTCAGCTCTATAACTCAGGGGGGTTCACCTGGGAAAAAAATGTGAATCCATACGATTACAGCTAAGGGCTTTAGCTACCCGCACACCGAGTTTGGGGCGCTGCGGTCAAGGCGCCTGGCTGTAAAGTTTGCCACAAATTAGGAAGTGCAATTTTTTTAGTGACCCTTGCCTTTTTAGATATATCTTGTAAGAAAAGGTGCCTATAGAGACTTTTTATATATCATTCTAAAGCATACACAATAAGCAACAAGCTGTTACAAAAGTATTAGCACAGAAGAAAGGGGGAAAAGTTATGACAGCTACAAATATGTGTTCAAACTTTTGTGGTTTCAGGTATATTCCCCCCCTAAATGTGGCATTTTGCGTATATGATTTAAAAAATATATATATTTGTGTGACAGATGTCTGTATTTTCATCAAACTATGCTTATGGCATTTAATAGGCAAAAATACCAATACTGTAAGTGCAACTGCGCTCCATAATCCTGCATTTAATTGCGAGACATAAATATTCCTATTCAGCATTCTCCTCACTCCAGGATGTAGACTTTCCCCAACCAATGTTGGTAATCTAACAGTGCTTAGGACTACCTTTCTCTCTCCTTGCTTCTTGCATGTTTAATATCTTGACATTTGTCTTAGCTGCTCAGGTTGCTCATGAGACTCAGCTGCCATGTATTAAATGGTGCATTAGATATAAATCAATGGCAGGTCATTACCTATAACACTGGCTCGGTATTATGAAGTTCAATTCACTTTAAACTGCTGTTAGTGTGCTCAGGTGTCCTACTATGCCTCATATTGTATTTGCTAGGAGGTATTGGCATTTTACAGGAAGTGTGAAGCTTGAACTATTATTCCAGAGATATACTAAATATTATCCAATATAAAGCACTTGCTTGTCACTCACCCAATAGCTATATACCTTTCTACATATCACTACATATAAATGTCTTCTTCTTCTTTTTATTATATTTATTATTGTTGTTGTTGTTGTTGTTGTTGTTGTTGTTGTTGTTGTTGTTGTTGTTATTGTTATTGTTGTTGTTGTTGTTGTTATTATTATTATTATTATTATTATTATTATTATTATTACTATTACTATTACTATTATTATTATTATTACTATTATTATTATTATTATTATTATTATTATTATTATTATTATTATTATTATTATTATTATTATTATTATTATTATTATTAATTGTTAATTATTACTATTATTGTTATTATTTTGTAATAATTATTTTAAAGAATAGGGAGAAAGTGACTATATTTTGATAGTTACCATGAATTATTTTACTTTTAATTTTTTTTTGTGTGTTTTTGTAATTATATTATTTTAAAGAATAGAGAGAGGTTATGTTTTGATGTTGGGAGGGAAGGGGATACAGGTATATAAACAATAATTGCTACCTTAACTCTTAGGGTGGAAATTAATTAATTAAATTTTTGTACAAGAATTTTGGTACATAGAAGCCACAAATATTCTGACACCCAGGCACATCTACCGTGTATATGTGAAAGTACTTATGTAAATTAAAATAATTATATGTAATCAAACTTATCAGACATATTATATCTCTGTGTATTTGTAGGAAGACTCGACAGAACCACAGATAATTCTTCAGCCACTGGTGTGTGAAAGCGTTGTTTTGCTGAAAAAAATTATGTTGATGTGACAAAAATACTTAGCATTATTTGTGTGAATGTTATCATAAATGCTGGTGGTTATTTCTTCCATTGCTTGCAACTAGACTAATAGTGATGTGATGTCCAAATATGACATGCTTCAGGCTATAATCTGCAAAAAATTAAACTTTTGGGCTCTAGCTAGCCTGGTATATACATTCAGCAATCCACACCTATAAGAAAGTGTTTAAATCTGTGGGCTCTGCTTGTTAAACCATTTTTTAATGATGGATGCTGCAAGCACCAAGGAGTTATTGCACACTGTCTGTATACTTAGACATATTTTTGCTAGAAATCAAGTGACTTCTGTGTGACTTGGCCTATTGTACCACTCTATTTTACAGGATTTCCTGCTTAGCTCCTCCCTGTACTTATCGAAAAATTTGCTACTTACCTGCTGCTTAATCACCATAAGCTTCCATTCTCTACTCCAACAGAATGCTGCACTTCATTTTCACCAGCTGGTGGCCTGTCTCAAAAGCAACAGGAAAACTTATAAACTTTGCATGTACTACTCATTTGAATCACATTATGATTAATGTGCTACGTCCTTTAACAGCTAGCTTTTATGGTATGTTCTCTCACTTTATAGTCCACATCCGATACTAGAGGTTATTTATATCTTATTTACAACATTTTTGTTTATGATGTTTTTGGCCAGATTATATCACAGATAACAGTACAAACTCTACCGGACGACAAAGCTCTGTATACATCATTGGTGGTGTCAGTGGAGCTGCTATTGTCATAGTGGTGATTGGCATTATCTTGCTGGGTGTGTACTTCTTTGTGACGAAGTGTATAAGAAAAAACCCCAAAATTGCTTCAGAGGATGATGAGATTGAATCCAAATCGTGTCAGTAGATATAATTGTCTGAACTGAAATTCTGTCGATATTTGTGATCGAATTTTTTTCACAGTTATCATTGCATCATTATCATTACCAATTTTACCACAATTTACTATTTGCAAACTTGTTACTGTCAACATATGAGAGGAACCCGGCTAATCACCGCATCATTATCACTAACTATTTTCAAATTTTAAAATAATAAATATATATATAAAACTTGTTACAGTAAACATATTAGAGGAACCAGCCTTATCATTGCATCATTATCACCACCAATTTTCAAGTTTTAAAATTATTTAATATGTGAAACTTGTTACAGTCAACATATAGAGGTACTGGCCTTAACACTATGCATTACCACAAAAGCTCCATTTATGCTGCATTCCAATTATGCATCATATGCTCTGATGTGTCATTGCTGACAACTGTAATGTCTATTTATGCATTTTGTAACTAGTGATCCTTTCCGCTCTAGTGTCTGATAGTAATGATGGCTGATATCACTGAATTTCCTACTTCTTTCCATCGATTGTTAGTAGCCACCATGTATATATATATCAGAATATATGGTCTCTACAAGTAGGTGAAGTTGTCACAACTGCTTCACAATGGGATGGTCTCCATAGCATAGCATACTCTACTGAGATAAATTGATACCAGAACTCTCACTGGAATGCACAGAGAAGTGGTTCTTCAGACTCATCTATACTTATAATTGTTTGTGTAACATTGGCTGGCAGAGTGAATCTCTTGCTATAATATGAACCTACATTACTACTGCATTTTATTTTTCTTCACCCTTTATCTTTGATAAAGTGAATTTCCTTTAAGGTATACAGATGACATCTTAATATCAGAATATTAATGCTGAGTTCATGCCATCAATTATAATTGCATGGATATAAGAATACAATTAGATATTTATTGACGTAGTTCTCTTAGTGACAAATGGAGGCTTGCGTGTAAAGGAAAAGTTATAAGAAAATGAGGGTTGAAGGTCAAAAATGGCACAAACACCTGTGTATATTTGGCATTGACATTTAGTGTAGATATAGATATATCATCCGTCATTAGTGTGTTCGCTTACCTCACATAATAAACTTATGACATAATTTCTATTTTTCTGATCACAGATTCAGTATTTCACTTATATAATCATAAACTGCTAAAATAATGCTCAAAATGATTGCCTTCATATAATGATACTTCCAATCCTCCTTCCACTTACTTGCCCTCTTAGTACACTTGGTACTAGTAGATGGGGGTTCTTCACGTCTCACAAGTAGAGCTATGAGTAAGTCTCAGGGGAGGATCAGATATTTTCCAATCCTTCCTGTGGCAGTCATGATTCTTACAGTAAGACTTGCAGAAGTTCCTCTACTAGTATCAGCCTCTATACTAGTATATGCATATATAGAGAGCAAGTAAGTGGCAGGATGATTAGAAGCATAATTATATGAAGGCTAGCAATAAGAGCGAATCATTTGTTTATTTTCATCTCAAAGAATATTGTCACTTTTAAGCCACTTTCATTAATGTTTATCATGTTTTTCTGTTAGTGATTCATTAATGTTATAGCGGAAGCAGTTAGGGGAGTGGTGGAGGGATGGTATTCCCAACCTAGAGTGAAATCCTTGCTTCCTTCAAGGTTAACTCAGTAAATGAATAACACAATCCCCAGTAAAATAGTTTTAAAATGTTTCTAGCCAACAAACTGCATCCACGTGAACAACTAGCCAACTAAACTTATTAACTTATGAATTGTTTGGGTGAACTGTTCATGTTTGTTAAAGGTGAATTTATTACATGTACCGGTAAATTTATTATGGGTGAATGTATGGGACACAGATTGATAGACAGATGATAGATGGGCAGATAAGTGGATGTACAGAAGGAAAGAGAGGGAGACAAATAGGCAGATATACTGATATACTCATATGACTGTTGCATAGCAATGAAAATTCCTCTCCATGTAGGATCATGTTGCTCAGCCAATTCAGTCCACTTTATATTCAATCACATTTACTCATTAACATCGTCCTCATCCTCTCCGGTATGGCATCAGACTTGTTGTGGTATCTGTTACACTCACATGGCCCATAAAAATCTGAGGAAGCATGTGTTTCTCGCTGCCAGTTGTATTGATACACATCAGGTCTCCTAGGCAAACAGCTTTTAGTTGATATGTAAGGGTTGTCATAAAAATGGATCTGTAAATTCAGGACGAGGTTTTTCTCTAAGGCCTGTGTCTGTTTGGCTGTGGTCTGAAACATAAAGATGAAAAGCAGATGGGTGGTATTCCATGTCAGTTGAAGCCTGACTGTGGATTGTCCACCCATGTATAGTCACAGCTTGGCCGCCATTTTCTGGGAAGGTCTCTCAAGAGTTAACAGCTGACTTAGAACTGGAATGACAAGGAGAATCTGACTGTTTAATTAGAACAAAACATTGCAATGGCTGGTAAGCTGTGTTGATGCAATGATATTTCTGCCCAGTATATGTCCAAGTGGTGGAAGTAGCTACGACTCTCCTTAAGGAATCCTGAAGTCTCATTGTCAGGGAAATCGTCCCTGACATGCAAGAATAACTATCTTGCAGAGACACTAATTGGTGTTAACCACCACCCAGACTTATTAAGTGTAAAAGTTATGATTGGTTCTTTGTGCAAGTGTGATGTTGTGTATTTTGTCCTTATTTGGTAATTTGTGAGCCAGTCCTGGCAGTCTATAATGAGTGCCAGGCTGGACATTGGAGAGTTCTAGAATTGTGATGTTAGACCGAGTATGATCTGAGTATTTATTTACATTTTAACTCTATCAATTGATTGGAACCACTGGTGGTCTAGAAAGAACCCTTGATCAGCCTAATACTCATCATCTTATTAGTGACACACATGATGAATGGATTAATGAGATTTCCGCTCATCCTATCACTATCTAGTGAAACTACGGCCTTGGGAATGGGCTTGGAAGAATCAGGGGGAAAAAATACCCTTTTCACTCAGGCTTTATAAAATAAAATTTTAAACAATTTTTTTTTAAGCAATATAATAATGTTTTCTAAAGTAAAGGATTCTGTAGTATTTGGTTTCCTTTCTTTTTGGACAAGTCCATTCTTTTTTTTTAATTTTAATATTTCATGGTGGACTCTTATATAATAGTCGAGCAGCCTTCATCAATAAGTTGTAACAGATAACTCCAGAACTAACTAATCATGGCAGATATCCTTCATGTGTACACACCAGTCACACACACACACTATATGTATATATCACATACACATAGATACATTGATCTCAACTAGTCCACCTGGTTTTGTTGAAGATCTGTGCTGTTAACATTGTCTAATGTGTAAGCTTTTAAGTATGCTATCAAATTGTTCTAGCATCAGAGATGTGCAGCTGATTGCATGCAGCAGCTGAAGAACGTGAGCATGTTTATTGTGTGGACTATCTTTTACCATTGTTTAGGTGTTTTACTGAATTGATAAGTTGCGAATAATTTGGTTGGAAGTCTTCCAGTAGTAAAATAAAAATGGACATACACTATCACCAAATATAAAGTTCATACAATGTTTTTTATAATCATTTCTATAATTATTGTTGCTAGTTCCACAAGGTTATTAATCATGATGACCTAATATGCGGAAGTAACGTAGTATTGATTCAATGCTTATAAATTATTACATTAAATTTTTTCAAAAATTCCAGTATCCTTTCAAATTGAACAAGCCAAGATATTGATGTCCTTTCTATCATGCTTTGATGTGACCTGTTTGTCCACCTTTAATTATCTTTTAAATTTCTCACTTGAACTTTCTTACTGCTTTCTCTGAAAATTATCATCACAAACTGGTCTAGTCACTATAATACTTGATTGCTATACTTGACAGGATACTTTCTGATGGCAATCTGCATTTAGTCATTGTATTGATACCATTTACCAACTTTCTCTTCTTGTACATTGAACAAGCATTATAATCATTTCCAAATCTTCCACTCCCTCTGATAGCAATCCAATAGATTCTTCAATGCTTCCATGAAACAAGCAGTCAAGAAAAGAAGAGCCCAATGGGAGAGGGTAAACAACATACAAACATTCAAGCAACAAACAAACAAACAAACAAAAATGATTATATGGAAATGTTGAAGATCAAATTGTGACAAAAAGCTTATATTTGACATAATCAAGTAACTGGGAAGGAGATGATATGTTGACATTCCAAAGAAAAAAACTAAAATATGTACAATTATGAGGAAAAGTTTCGTTACCATTTACAACCCTCCACATGGGGCATTGCCAGTCAAAGATTGGCAAACAAGTCCCTTCTCAGCTGGAACCAATATTCAATAATACGACAGATTTCTGTAAAGTAATATTGGCTCACAAATAAAAGGAAAACATTATCATTAAAATCTATGACAGATCCTGGGCTAACAGGGGCTCTTTTAATATTGAATTTGTGATTTTCCCCCATGAAAAGGTAGAGATTTGGGGGGGGGGGGGGGAATTAACCCTAAGTGGACCTATTCTGAAAGTCTGAATCCAAATTACCCTTTTCAGCCTAAAGTGTTGATTTATTCCAAAATATTGGCTCTCAAAGCCCTTATAAATTAAAATTCACAATTTGTGAGTGTCGGGCTATTTCTCTCTCCACTAGGTGAAACCCTACACCACCAAGTTAACTAATTCTGACCTAGCCAAAAATAAGCATCTAGCTGTAAAAATGATCAAATACAAATTGAATCTCAAGGGGGTAGTAACCCATAACTACATGAATAATTCATTTTTTGTATGACCTTGTAACCTTTTTTTACATACCTCTACATAGGTGATTTTGGTACCAAATTTAACTAGTTTGATTACCTTTATAATGATGTTTTTAAAAATATGATATTGCCTTTTTTTGCGGAGTTACTGGTGAATATGCAGATGACCTTCAAAAACCATGCTGACACTCTCTTAGCAGTTGTAGTGCCAAGATGGATAGTGCTAATCACTTACTCTTCACACTGCAGCTACTACACCCACTAAACCACTAAATAAGCCAGAGTAAATGCTAAAAGTGATTAGAGATTTCTAGTGAGATATAATTGAAAAGCAGCTGATCAAAATTACCACAAGTATGGTGCACACATAGATGTATAAAATGTGAATGGCATTATCTCTGGCTTATTTAGTAGCGCAGAAAAGGAGCTACATAATGATATATAAAATTTATAATTTGTGTTAGAAATAAGTAGAATATAATAATTGACATGTTGAAATATCTTGTTTTGAGATAATTGTGGTCAAGGTTTGAGTTACACATAATCATGTACTTCAATGCATGCTTGGGCACAACACACACACATGCACAGTGATACGTAGAAGTATCCAAGACTTTAATCAAACCCCCCAGCACAATAAGTCTCCCCTTCCTCATTGATACTCTGGTCTTCCAGTTCAACTCTGTTATATTGCAGAGCCTGCCTTCTTTTCTTCACCAGCTGGTCTGCCTTCTGGTATAACGCAACTTATACTTCTTCACTGACCATTTCCAAATATTGAGAGCTCCCTTACACTCCATCCCTGATGAAGAATCTATGTAATTGCATCCACGCTCTGACTGATGCACCTCCCACCAACCCATGAACTCTTGAGAGGTCTCATCCATCTGACGACGTGCTGAACACACCGAACAGAACTTGCTCTTGAGTTCTACATCTAAAACTTTACCTGTGTCTCAAGATGCTACCACTACAACTCCATAGAGTGCCGTAAAACCCCGCTTAGACCATGTCCCATCACAAGTAACCTTCACATCAACCAATTCATCATCCCTGACACCTACACAAAGTTCAGCAGCAGCAAGGTTGAGAGATACCAGTTCCCTTGAAGCTTCCAGTATCTTCTTGTTATGGGAAATGTAAGCATGTGGACAGACTGGTGGCAGCATCCCCATGACTCCAGAGAATGACTGAAGAGCAGATCTGCCTTTACCTATAGCTCTCATAGCCAGGGTGGCTCTACTGTTCACAGACTCATCCTCCTTTCTGTAAGGGTCAGTAACAACTACTTCCTTCTTGCAATGGCTACAACTCAAACTAATCTTGGTTACCCATCCCCTCCTACAGCTCAAGTCTTTTCTTACCTCAAGTTCAGAGCCAAAACATTGGAAGGTCTTGGCAATAAGATGCAGGGCCTCGGTGTTCATAATGAAGCAAAAGTCGCCTACTCCTTCCCGAAGTTCTTTGCCGGTGTCATAGTGAATTTGGTCCCCTCCCTTATTTTGTCCCCCCCCCCCCCCCCCCCCCCCGATACTATTCACAAGTGAATAGGGCTAGGGCTAGGGCTATTTGGGGGGGGGGGGGGGGGGGAACATTATTCACTGGGTGGGACACTATTCACGGCGGGACACTATTCACTCCCACACAGGCACTAAAGCTAGTACTTGGACCGGATTTACTCGCACTTGACTGCGTACTGAGAGCTACCTTCTAGTTGCTGGAAGTCAGAACTGGCACGGGAGTTGCAGGTTCCTCTATAACCTCCACTGCTGGTGTTGTCTTCTTTTTCATGAAGCCTGTGCTTCGCTTTCGTCGTCGTTTAATCGCTTGCTTCTGTACGCGGTCGGCCATTTTGGGAAAAGAATATTTTCTTGCAGCTGCTGCGCAGTTTCCATGGCATCAATCAGTATAAAATTTACTTCATTTCAACGGTAAGAACTAGATTCTAGCATAAACGGTTACCGAGGTATCGGTCTTGAGCGAACTTACCTATTGTCTGGGAGAATTTCTGCCAACTACTTGATGATATTGAAATGAGGAGATTGGATGAAACTCTCTGTAACTTTAGAATGAAGCATCCAATAGCTCTCATATTTGAAATATAAATAGTGTATATGTTTTGTTACAATATAAAACCAAAAAAAAATGAAAACAAAAATATATTTTTAAAAATGGGTTACTACCCCCATTCGTCATAAATGATGATTCATATATATATAGGTAACACACAAGTTCACAGCTGATCGGTGTTCCTTTCTTGCTACTTTATGTAATTCTCCTGCCTCCCTTTCCGATTACAAGTTCAGTCTTTTATAACTTCTGAATGTTGTGCCCGGTCTTGCACACGATCTTGCACGCAATCTTGCGCACGTTCTTGCACGCGATCTTGCGCACGTTCTTGCACATGACCTGTGAAAGTTGTAGAGTACATGTTTTCCCAAGCCTTTTCATGTTATAAGGAATGTTGTCCAGGTGTTGTTGACTGTCTGCCTCACCTCCAGTAGCAAGAATAAAAAGTTGTAATTTTCACCTATTTTTGATTAGCCATATCCCGAGTTGAAACTTTTTTCTTTTTTTTAATGTGCAAGAGGGGTACTCCAAGAAAGTATTTGAGATAAATCTCTATTGTCACCATGATCTCTGGTTGAGTTTATATTGAATAACCTGAAGGTCATAAAAGTGGATGTGACTTTTTCTTTGGTTAGTAATGGTAATCTAAGTTTTCTATGGTGATTGTTTAAAATATGACTGAAAACATCAGGATCCGGTTCTACACCACACAGCAGATGTAGTTTCTGACATCTTCCATTGGAGCTAATTAGCTGGGACAATATTTGCAGACCTTCCACAGTTTTCCCGCATTATTCAGAGTTTTGTTCCACAGCTTTTCCACGCTCATCCTTTCATCATTTCCACTACCTCAGCAACCATCCTTTCCCTAACTATGAAGTTCTCCAACCTCTGATTTCCATCCTTGGCCTGCACCGTCTTAATTCCTTTCCATCACACCTCCCTAACTTCTGTATGTGCATTCTCATTACCTTATATTTTCGAAAAGATAATCATTAAATGGTAAAAATAAATGCATTGTTAAAATTTGTGGATTGCAGTATTTTAAGCAAGTTATATTTGGAGGGGAAAAGTAAATAAATACATATATGGACGATTGATCCTTGAAGATGAATTTCACATTTTTAATAGTTTTTGTGGGCTTATGACTGCCACTTTACTAACTTATCAAAGTATCAATGTATTCAAGTCATGCTGGAAGTGGTTTTGGAACTAAAATCAGATATTTAGAAAAATGTGTAAGCTGCCCAAGTAAGTTTTAGCTGAATATGAGCATGTATTTTTGGTCTATGGAATTTTGAAATAGGGGTTGAATCATGTTACCACTCTCCAAGATGCACATGGGTTGACTCTTTGATAAAATTAGCTGATATGTTTATTTAAAATTTCAAGTACCATTCTGTGAACATTGTCCTTTTATTTGTCACCTGAAACATTTTAAATTTACTCCAATAGAATATATCGAGGAAACATCTACAACACAAGCCAAAGACTACATCACTACAGGTAAAGGCTATTTAATATATCTACCCTGTCATTTTTAAATGGGGGCGGTACATGTCATGGATGTGAACATTGCATTGATAAAATTAATTTTTGAATATACCCACTTCTGCTAATCTCTTAAGTAGCATAGATTGGCAAAATAAACAGATCTATAATAAATTAGCATGGATGAACGTGATGACGGATCTTGTATTTCAAACTACAGTATAGCTGGACATTTGATGGGAATTAAATTTGCCTGATTGATTTCAAACAGTGTGGAAATTTTAGTAGGTGAATATCAATTTGTTGGATGAGTGTGATCGCATCTAGTACAATGCACAGTGGTAGGTGGTCTCATGAATTTGTGTCAATACCACATGATCAAGAACTGAGGGCATCGCATTATAGAAATCGGAGCTTAGGTGAAGAAAAGAATTGCCTTGTTAGAGAGAGATTGTGAAAAAGATCCATACACAGTGACAGTGTTAAAGGAATACCACCATTGACCATGTGTGACTCAGATGATATCAGCTAATCATTCTTTGTCCAACTACAAAGAAGCCACCTCACACTAGAAAAATCTTGAACCAAAAATTCGCCGACCCCATCTATGAGATAGCAGACACGTCATGACAAGAATTTTAATTTGGTGGTGCCTTCATCAATCTACCACACTGCAAAATTTAATTCTCCGCCAAATTTTCCAGCTATAAGGTAGATGTCCACAAACCTTCATTCAAACATCAGTTCATGGTGTTTTGTTCTTACATGATACCAAGGGGAAAGGAGAATGTGTAGGTATATTGTCAATTGAAGAAACCATGAGCAAGTCTATTTTACATACTTTAGAAAAAGTTTATTTTTTGTGACTTTGTTATAAAGAATTCCAATTACCCTTTGAATTAATTTGAGATAGAAAAAAAATTGTTAAGTGCTATAATGTTTTTTTTTAAAGAAAACATCTAAAAACTGTTTCTGGCTTATTTTGGAAATCAAAAAACTTTCTCGATGCATTTGTCCCAATTACCAATTCTGAGCTTTTTTCCTCCCATATGGAAGACAGTCGTTTTGGGGGATAAGGAATAATCTTTTCAAACTACATATACAATAAGCTGCAGTCCACTAGAAGAATCAGTGCCATTGAGGTAAGCAAAAAGGTTTGTCACACTAAGCTATATCTACTACAAAACCTACAGCAAATACGTACTCGGTTTTTATGAATACTAAGGGAGTATGGTATGAAGAGTTTTTGCAAAGAAAAAACTTACATCAGCCAGTTAGTAAGACTTGTATGAGCTCGGTCATGCTAAGTTATCTTCACTGGCATCTTATTCTTTGGATTTTCATGGCTGTAATAAACAGTTTTTCTATACCACAGGGGGGTCTATCCCAATCCTCAGAATTTTTTTTTTTGTTTTGTACCTGTCCTAACTTTTTCCCCCTTTCTTCTGTGCAAATAATTATTAAATCAGCTTGTTGCTTATTGTGTGTGCTTTAAGATGATATGTAAATAGTCTTTATAGGCACTTTTTCTTAGAAGATATAGCCAAACAAGCAAGGGTCACTCAAAAAATGGCACCTCCCCAATGGGAAGTCCTCTAATTTCCAGGCGCCTTGAGCTACAGACCCCACACTTCCTGTGTGGCTAGCTAACACCCTAAGCTGTGATATGACTCAGCCATAATTAAAACGCGGTGAAGTGTTGAATAGATATGAGACACTTTATTTCCAACCGCGGCAAAATCCACGGATCATCTGTGACCCCGCCTCTTCTAATCACCATATCTCAACATTGCTTCACGGTAAAAAAAAAATTGACTGAGTCATATCACAGCTTAGGCTTGTGGGAAGCCACAACACAAGTTTGGGGTCTGTAGCTCAAGGCGCCTGGTAATTAGACTTGTTTTAAATTAGGAAGTGCCATTTTTTGAGTGACCCTTGCGTGTTTGGCTATATCTTCTAAGAAAAAGTGCCTATAGAGACTTTTTACATATCATCTTAAAGCACACACAATAAGCAACAAGCTGGTATAATAATTATTTGCACAGAAGAAAGGGGGGAAAAGTTATGACAGGTACAAAACAAAAAAAAAACAATTTCGGAGGATTGGGATAGACCCCCACTGCATTGCACTAAGTGATAATAACCTGTGGATTCAGTAATTGTTGTATGGTATGGCCAATTATTGACCCAGAAAATCGGGATTCATCAATCTTCTCAAATATACCCAACCAATGCTCAACTTTTATATTTCATACAATGACAGAGAATCTTATGTTGTTCTTCAATGTCTCCAGAACATTCTCTGTATCTTGAATCTGTAATAAAATGAAGGAGAAAATTTTCTCATGAATATACATATCCAAAAGTAGTCTGGCACCTAAAACCTAGAACAGGCAATCCAAGCCTGCTTGATCATTAGTTGACGATTGTCTACCAAGAGAATACTTTTCCCATGCATGTGATTTTGATTTTATTTTTAAGTGGGCATCTCAGCAAAAACATGAAAAAGACCATGGCTTTAGCAGTATAGCTAAGTACAAGTATAAAAATGTAAAAATAATTGGATTGGCTTATATTAAAAAAAGGACAGAAACAAGAGTGTAGCTATCTACGTATACCACAACCAGTTAAATTACCCTTTACAGATTAAAAACAGCTGTACAAATTGATGTACTTAGTTTAGGGTCATATAACTGGTTGTGATACAGTTATATACATGCTCTTTTTTGACAAGTCAATTCATATATACTGTATTTGCAGGAGTACACGAGTATAAATCGAAGTGGAGTACAGATCAACCACCTTAAAAGTTAGCAGTTTTTTAAAAAAAATTAGGAGAATATGCCAAGTTGAACTCGGTAATTTTCTGCTGGACAGATTGGATTTTTTCTGCTGTCGTAGCAATGTCAACTCAGCCGTACACTACATTAAAACTTTATCGTGGAACCCACTCATAACCTTTTCTTCCAACTCAGGCCAGCATAGCTTGACTCCTACTCACTGTTCATGCTTTGTTTTCAGAAGGACTCCAGTTAAGATATCTTCCTTCTCCAATATCGAATTAATTTCTTACTGGTGCTGAATTTTTTTGTGGAGCACAGTTAATTGTCATCTCAGCAAACACCACAACTTCTTGCCCATCGTTACATTGCTTGCCCCATTAAATCCATTTAAACTGCTGATTGAGCCATAATTGTGCATTCCTATGTCTTGACCACCCAAATTTGGTCAAAATATTTGGACTAAAACATTTTAATTACACTCCATAAATGCTGTATTTTTTACATTTATATTTTCATTAATTTTTTTTTTTTTTAAGTCATGAAGTCACGCAGGATAACTCCATAATAACGTATACACATGAATAGCAAGCTAAACATATAGTCATATGGATCATAAATAGGTTTTGTTGTTGGTCTGTACTGTTAACTCTTGTTACAAGAGTATGATTCTCAGTAAACAACAGATCACTTCCTACAGTGAAAATGTGCAGCAGCTACTGCTGTCTCAGTTCAGCATTGCACATGCATGAGGGTGTTTATTATGTTGAACACCGTTTACCAATTTTGCATGAAATAAGTTAGTTGTTACAAGTTATTGGAAGATTTGGAGTCTTCTGGTATATAATGGATAATGGACTTGAAGTATTGGGTGGAAGTAAAGAGATGAAGATAGATTCTGTAAATCTGGAATACTTCATGTTTATAAACCGTATGAAAATATTTCATGTCATTATACTTTTGTAGAATGCATAATCTATAAAAAAAAATTCTGATGCGACTGATGTAACTGACCATGAGACAATGTGTAATTTACTTCTGAAGAGAAACCAGTTGAAAAAGAATTAATTGGTTAGAGTGCTAGGCCATGAGGCTGTATGTTTAAATATTGTGGAAACCAGCATTTGGGAAATTTTAGGATTATGAAAGAGCGTCTACCTAAGATATCACTATAATGTTGGATACAAAAAAGATGGCATCAGTGTAGTACATTCTTACCAAGGAATTTTCAAACCTGTATTCACTTCTCTGACCTTCAGATATCTTAGTCTGCGAGACATGTTCAAGCACTTCTAGGAAATAGTTCTCTTATTTGCACTGCCTGGTATGTGTGCATGCGTAGTGGCCAATGATAATGCCTTTTCTATTAAATTAATGTTTCCTTTTTATTTTATTTTTGAGGATTAGTAGTATTACGACATTTATCAACAAACTAAGAATTCAAGATTTTTGTACATGATCTTTGAAGACAAAGTCCAAGGTTTTTAATGGTTATTTGAGCTGCTAGTCTACTATCTTGACAATACAATAAAGGTACGCTGAAAGTGTCCGTTGAGCTAAAACTGGCTGAAACTATTGTTTTGGATGTTAAAAGGTTGCCTGAGTGAATTCTTGCTGAGATATGTGTTTTTTGTTGTAGTGTTTTGGGCACCCGCCATTTTAATTGATTACACAGCAAGTTCCTTGTTAATTTTTGTAACAATTATATTTTATAAAAAAAATTCAAGAATACACTTTTGAAATTGTTCCTATTATTAGAATCCAAATAAATAAGCTACAGTTTGGTTATAAGAATAAGCTCCATCGAGGTAAGGAAAAAAACTATGCATCTCTACATCATGCCATGTCAGGTCTATAACCAAACATACTGAAGGAAATTCATCCTGAAGTGACTCCTTTCTCAAGAGCAAAGGGATTCTGAGTGTTTTCCAGAAAGCATTGGTTGCCTGTGCAGACTTCCTCAGCCGAAAATCTTACAGAAGTGCTTCCAGAAATAGCAGTAAAGGCCTGGAAGAGGCGCTTCTGACCGAGTTGCAAAAGAGTGGCCATTGTTGATTTTTTTTCCTTTTTGCTAGCATGACCGTCTAACTGGAATTAAAGTTTTCATTTAAATGTGACATTTTGTGTACATGATTAAAAATATATATATATTTGTGTGACAGATGTCTGCATTTTTATCAAACTATGCTTATGGCATTTATTAGGCAAAAATACCAATACTGTAAGTGCAACTGCGCTCCATAATCCTGCATTTAATTGCGAGACATAAATATTCCTATTCAGCATTCTCCTCACACCAGGATGTAGACTTTCCCCAACCAATGTTGGTAATCTAACAGTGCTTAGGACTACCTTTCTCTCTCCTTGCTTCTTGCATGTTTAATATCTTGACATTTGTGTTAGCTGTTCAGGTTGCTCATGAGACTCAGCTGCCGTGTATTAAATGGTGCATTAGATATAAATCAATGGCAGGTCATTACCTATAACATTGGCTCGGTATTATGAAGTTCAATTCACTTTAAACTGCTGTTAGTGTGCTCAAGTGTCCTACTATGCCTCATATTGTATTAGTTAGGAGGTATTGGCATTTTACAGGAAGTGTGAAGCTTGAACTATTATTCCAGAGATATACTAAATATTATCCAATATAAAGGACTTCCATGTCACTCACCCAATAGCTATATACCTTCCTACATATCACCACATATAAATGTCTTCTTCTTTTTATTGTTGTTGTTGTTGTTGTTGTTGTTGTTATTGTTGTTATTTTATTTTGTTTTTGTTTTTTTGTTTTTTATTGTTATTATTATTATTATTATTAATTATTATTTATTACTATTATTGTTATTATTTTGTAATATTTATTTTAAAGAATAGGGAGAAAGGGACTATATTTTGATAGTTAGCATGAATTATTTTACTTTAAACTTTTTTTTTGTGTTTTTGCAATTATATTATTTTAAAGAATAGAGAGAGGTTATGTTTTGATGTTGAGAGGGAAGGGGATACAGTTATATAAACAATAATTGCTTCCTTAACTCTTAAGGGTGGAAATTAATTAATGAGATATAAGCATGCATCTGAATGCTTTTAGAGTATATGATGAAGTAACAGCAAGAGTCAAGGGTGACTATTTGCTACCTAGCCTCAGTAATAATAAAAGTAAACAAACATTGAGTAATTTTTTGTTTCACTTGTTTGTAGCATTTATGCCAAAGACTAGCAATCAGCTTTTTCTGGCTCATATTTCTATCTAGAATAGCATGCAGTGAATTGTCTTAGGGTCCTTTCCAGTTATACTCTTAATCAAATTATTTGCTGCTTTCAGCTATAGATAGCTATATGGATACACTTTTTTTCAAAGCCAATGGCGATGATGCTTGCTGCTGTAAATCTCACTACTACTATAACAGCCTAAGTTACTTTTCACCATGTGAGCTTTAATGAACCACTTTGGTTGTGTGGGTTCTGAACTTTGTGTAGATCTGTGGATTCTATAGAATGTGCTATGCAACCTATATAGAACACCCTACAAAATCTATGGATTCATTAAGCAGAATCTGAAAACCTTGTGTCCTGTCCAAAGCCATGTAACATAATAAGTTTCAGGAAAAGCAGAAGAATGCTCGCTTTGCTTATTCAGCAATCCATCTCAAGCAGAAGGGTGCTCGCACTGCATGCTCCTGAAATTGTTCATGCCCAATGCCCCAGGCCTAGCCTTTGTCCTAGTATCCCTAGATAGCTCTGACAGTAATACTAGCCAGAGTTCTGTGCCTAGCTCTAGCCATAGCCTAGAACCAACATTCTATAGAATTTGTAGAATCTAAGGAAAGCAGAGAAAAGATATGGGTATTTACTATTAGCCCTAAAGAGTTTGAAAGGAAAAGATAGTTGCCTAGGTTTTGTTATTTCACAATAACCTTATATGACATACATATAATATATAAATTTATGTACTAGAATTCTGGTACATAGAAGCCACAAATATTCTGACACCCAGGCACATCTACCATGTATATGTGAAAGTACTTATATAAATTAAAATAATTATATGTAATCAAACTTATCAGACATATTATATCACTGTATATTTGTAGAAAGACTCGTCAGAACCACAGATAGTTCTTCAGCCACTGGTGTGTGAAAGCGTTGTTTTGCTGAAAAAAATTATGTTGATGTGACAAAAATACTTAGCATTATTTGTGTGAATGTTATCATAAATGCAGGTGGTTATTTCTTCCATTGCTTGCAACTAGACTAATAGTGATGTGATGTCCAAATATGACATGCTTCAGGCTATAATCTGCAAAAATTAAACTTTTGGGCTCTAGCTAGCCTGGTATATACACTCAGCAATCCACTCCTATAAGAAAGTGTTTAAATCTGTGGGCTCTGCTTGTTAAACCATTTTTTAATGATGGATGCTGCAAGCACCAAGGAGTTATTGCACACTGTCTCTATACTTAGACATATTTTTGCTAGAAATCAAGTGACTTCTGTGTGACTTGGCCTATTGTACCACTCTATTTTACAGGATTTCCTGCTTAACTCCTCCCTGTACTTATCGAAAAATTTGCTACTTACCTGCTGCTTAATCACCATAAGCTTCCATTCTCTACTCCAACAGAATGCTGCACTTCATTCTCACCAGCTGGTGGCCTGTCTCAAAAGCAACAGGAAAACTTATAAACTTTGCATGTACTACTCATTTGAATCACATTATGATTGATGTGCTAAGTCCTTTAACAGCTAGCTTTTATGGTATGTTCTCTCACTTTATAGTCCACATCCGATACTAGAGGTTATTTATATCTTATTTACAACATTTTTGTTTATGATGTTTTTGGCCGGATTATATCACAGATAACAGTACAAATTCTACCGGACGACAAAGTTCTGTATACATCATTGGTGGTGTCAGTGGAGCTGCTATTGTCATAGTGGCGATTGGCATTATCTTGCTGGGTGTGTACTTCTTTGTGACGAAGTGTATAAGAAAAAAACCCAAAATTGCTTCAGAGGATGATGAGATAGAATCCAAATCGTGTCAATAGATATAACTGTCTGAACTGAAATTCTGTCGATATTTGTGATCGAATTTTTTTCACAGTTATCATTGCATCATTATCATTACCAATTTTACAACAATTTACTATTTGCAAACTTGTTACTGTCAACATGTGAGAAAAACCCGGCTTATCACCGCATCATTATCACTAAATATTTTCAAATTTTAAAATAATAAATATATATATAAAAATTGTTACAGTAAACATATTAGAGGAACCAGCCTTATCATTGCATCATTATCACCACCTATTTTCAAGTTTTAAAATTATTTAATATGTGAAACTTGTTACAGTCAACGTATTAGAGGTAATGGCCTTAAAACTATGCATTACCACAAAAGCTCCATTTATGCTGCATTCTAATTATGCATCATATGCTCTGATGTGTCATTGCTGACAACTGTAATGTCTATTTATGCATTTTGTAACTAGTGATCCTTTCCGCTCTAGTGTCTGATAGTAATGATGGCTGATATCACTGAATTTCCTACTTCTTTCCAATCGATTGTTAGTAGCCACCATGTATATATATCAGAATATATGGTCTCTACAAGTAGGTGAAGTTTTCACAACTGCTTCACAATGGGATGGTCTCCATAGAGGACTCTCACTGGAATGCACAGAGAAGTGGTTCTTCAGACTCATCTATACTAATAATTGTTTGTGTAACATTGGCTGGCAGAGTGAATCGCTTGCTATAATATGAACTTACACTACTACTGCATTTTATTTTTCTTCACCTTTTATCTTCGATAAAGTGAATTTCCTTTAAAGGTATACAGATGACATCTTAATATCAGAATATTAATGCTGAGTTCATGCCATCAATTATAATTGCATGGATATAAGAATACAATTAGATATTTATTGACATAGTTCTCTTAGTGACAAATGGAGGCTTGCGTGTAAAGGAAAAGTTATAAGAAAATGAGGGTTGAAGGTCAAAAATGGCACAAAAACCTGTGTATATTTGGCATTGACATTTAGTGTAGATATAGATATATCACCCGTCATTAGTGTGTTCGCTTACCTCACATAATAAACTTATGACATAATTTCTATTTTTCTGATCACAGATTCAGTGTTTCACTTATATAATCATAAACTGGTAAAATAATGCTCAAAATGATTGCCTTCATATAATAATACTTCCAATCCTCCTTCCACTTACTTGCCCTCTTAGTACACTTGGCTCACAAGTAGTGCTATGAGTAAGTCTCAGGGGAGGATCAGATATTTTCCAATCCTTCCTGTGACAGTCATGATTCTTACAGTAAGACTTGCAGAAGTTCCTCTACTAGTATCAGCCTCTCTACTAGTATATGCATATATAGAGAGCAAGTAAGTGGCAGGATGATTAGAAGCGTTATTATATGAAGGCTACCAAGAGGAGTGAATCATTTGTTTATTTTCATCTCAAAGAATATTCTGTCACTTTTAAGCCACTTTCATTAATGTTCATCATGTTTTTCTGTTAATGATTCATTAATGCTATTGAGGAAGCAGTTAGGGGAGTGGTGGAGGGGCAGTTGTCTCGTATATCAGACGTATTTTCGTGCATGAGAAAGTATGTATTATGCATACGTACAATATGCATGAAAATACATTTAGTTTACAAAACCAGGGGTTGGTAGGTCCTGCAAAAAAAATAACAAGATCCTATAATATATTAGATTTTGACTAGCAAAACTCTATTCACAGGTTGGTAAGTTGATGATCA
>CBDHDT010000139.1:0-4830 GCA_965261215.1 Ekhidna sp. | reverse complement strand
GAAATAAAAACATGCAATAGTTAGGGATACTAACTTTTGTAATCAGAAACTTATTACAGTTGGTGTTAAAAATCTGGTGCTGTTGGTGAAATCACAATTCCATGACCATATTATGCTAGCAATCATGATTGTATATCAGATTTCAACTGGAGCAGAGTATACTATTGTTTACTTGTTCTAAAACATTGAACTTTGTATGGGTGTCATCAGAAAATTGCTATATCTTAAGCACATTTTGCTACAGTGTTATATATAATATAATGAATTGGCAGAAGCTTGTGCACCTATGATGCCACAGTACTGCTTGAAAGTCCCTTTTTCTCATTATTTTTTCATAACAAGAAAGTTTCTACAGGTTTGACAGTCTTTTCTCAAACATTCCTAACATTGGAACAACAAACTCTTTTCTTTTTTTCTGCATTTAAATAACAACAATAGAATAATTAAATTAACTAACAGACTGAAACTTGTAGCTGCTGGTGATGGTTGACTACTTGCAGTTAGAAGTGGCTTCCTACTTGGGATTGGATGTTCTTGACTTCCCATATGATGAAAAGGCTTGTGATATAATCCTCCATTGTCAATGCACTGGTTTCCTGCAATATTAATCTGGATAAGGGGAAAAAAGTAATACTGATATAGAACATTAATCTTTCGTAGCCAATCAGTATTTCTAACTGAACACCTTCAGAAAATCTAGAAAGAGAAATACCATCGATAATTTCCTCCAAATCGGTGAAAAAAACTTAATCCAATACTGGTAGATTGGAGCTACATATTTAACATGTTTTACACAATATTGTATGTTTTTCAAAATTGTGAGCTCTGCCGGCAGATAGATATGGCAGGTCTGGCCCAAAGCTTACCATTTTTAAAATACCTTCCGACCACCAAGCGGGATCGGATTGTCTGATTTTTTTTAACTTATAGTTCAGTTATTTTGTTATGTCTGGAATGGATGCTAATTAAATTAGACATGTACGTGGTAATGGTGTACGTAAGTTGCTGCTTGTAGTTAATTTAGTTCACCACTTATAAACATAATCCACACATATATGCACTAGTATTTGTATATACCACAGAGCTATATTCAAAATTTGTGCTGAAGCCGGTAGTATCACGAGAATCGTCCACTGCCCAATATTTTGACTTCAGAACAGCCAAGTTTACATAGACTTCTTCTCCTTTAAACTGCTGAGGCTAAAAAGAGAAAAAAAAAGTTTATCCTCTGATAGCCAGTATTCATTGTCACTAACACTTCTCTAGAGGTAAAACTGTTCTAGTTCTAAAGTTCATTAACTGCTCAAAATGCAGCAAATTTCCTTGCAATCATTTCAAATGCCTCTAGACACATCCACAAAAGTTACTTTGATTTTAACTGGACCATTTCATTTTGGTTTCCACCAGGCCTGCAGAGGATCACCATTTTCCAACTGGAAGCCACATTGTCAGGTATATAAACCTCAATTCTGGAGATTTCATTCAGTATTTAATGTTGATTGACCAGGCAATAATAGAAAAACAGGAACCATCATATATTTGGGACATACCTCTTGAAATCACACCAGCAGCAATTCTTTTCCAGCTTCCAATCTACTTTTGCACAGACTCTGAACAAAGTGGTGCATCAATTGAAGATTTTTTCGGCCAATCCCTCAAAACAACAAGACCTCTGCTAAAGATTGTAATGTACCATCAATCACATTGAAATGGAGCATCTTCGTACATATTGTAAAGCAATTGTATCAATACGGAGTGACAATATTTGTATGTAAAGTACCACCTAAACATACTGGTAAATCTGTAGTAGTACTAAAGAAAAAAGTGACCAGCAACCAAATGAAATAAAACTATCATGCAATCAAAATTCTCTCATTTTTGAGTAAGTAGACGACACATAATATCTAGTCATAGTAAAATACCTGGCTAGCAAATCCCGTGGGTTATTTTGATCATTAAATGGGCTTGTTATCAACATAATTATGCCAAACAAAGAAGTTGTAAGGTGGAGTGCATCGATCACAGGTAAAAACAGAGCTCATTGCAGAGTGCATCCCAGGAAAAGGTCAAAGTTCTTTGGATTGACCAGTCAAAAAAATGGAAACATGACTGAACCATTAATACTACTACCGCTAGATGGCACTCTACTTCATATACACCAAATTTGGTGTTTTTCACCCAAAACCAACATTTCTTCTTGTTATTTACACATGAGCTCTACTGGTTATGTTCAGGTTTATCTTGACTCCTTGATCTAGCCTGAACAAGACTTTACATGGACTTGATTGGAACTATGTTCAAGTAGGAAGATGATTTTTTACACCATGTAGATTACGACAACTGCCTTGGTAGAGTGGAGATGGTGTAAGGGGGATTAGTGTCGCAGGTCAACTCTCATGCTACCCTCACAATGACTTACTCAAGCTCAAATTGGTATACTGGGACCAGGTAGCTAATGCTCAGCTATCCCTGTACACAGATGTAGGTGTTGCAGACTTTAAATCAAACTCTTTACACAACACATTCAATCTAATGCTGCAATGAATAACCAACACTCTGCCCATATAATGTATATGGATTTTGTTTGAATCATATTTACAACATTTTCCAAGTGTTAATTATACTCAAACTGCTAGTATTTAATGAGTTCGATTGTCCCACTGCGATATCTTCCTCAAGTTTTCCGAGGACCTTGCTACTACTGTCTTTCTCTATCGCAAGGCTGAACTCTGTTGTAGGCCAATGCTATCATGACATCCCATCAGCAGTTGTTTCCATCATTTCCTTCATCTTTAGGCATTTGAGATATCTTGGTGTCCTATTACAAGATTTATCTGTATATGCATATGCAAATAAAGATGTATGAACATTGACGCAATAGAAAAGGAGGTCCATGCCCCTATCCTGAATGGCTGTGAGGGATTGGCTACAAAACCTTCATAATAGAGCATAACTCCTTTTCCAGTGGCAGATACAGAAGCATATAAGGATAGGCAGACTGTGGCCAGCAGGTAGCTGGCTCAGTGTTTGCAACACCAGGAGAATGAGAGAGAACTCACATTTGCACTGGTTTTGGACAAGTAGCTGGCCATGTGTAGCTGGACCTGAAGATGGAGAGTTAACTAATGTCTGCACTGGCTCCGAGCAAGGAGCTGGCCAAGGGTAAGCTGGACCTGAGGATGGAGAAGAGAGAACTAATATCTGCACTGGCTCTGAGTAGGGAACTGACCGAGTGTATACTGCACCTGGAGGAGAGACAACAACATTTTCACTGAAACCAGGTGAGATGGCAAACTCCAACACCATATGGGAGGGAGGACCGAATCCAGAAACCACCACCTCCAGAGGGAAGGAAGGAGGAGGAGAAATGCTAATGTTATCAGCTAAATCTCGAAAGATATTGCTCAAAATGATGGGGAAAATAACAGAGTCATCAGCTAAAGTTCAAAGGATGTTTCTCAAGATTATAACCACCATTAAAATTTGGACCGATGACATTATGAATTAATTTCTCAAAATAATGGGCAACAAAACAATGGGAAAAGATAACATTATGAAAGAAGTTTCTCAAAATAATTGAATCCATAGCAATAGAGACAGATGATATTATGAAAGAATTTTCTTGGGTGTGGTTTTGGTTAAACTTGGCAGGATCCCACCTCTGCCACTACTATTTGTTGGTCAACTCAAAAGCTAGCTCCACACTGATGAACTTAAGGCACCGAGCTGATTCCTGCTACCAGGTAGTTACTGCTCAGCCACTCCTGTGCTGTAAACACAAGTTGATATAACAGATTTTAACACACCCGTCACAGGCACCATATAGCACCAAGGTTTTGTAAAACAAAAAAGCACACGTATTTTCCATGGCCAATGATTAAAATATCATTTAATAGCTGAATTCTTACTCTATTTATATACCACTTGGCAAAAACAGTTTGAACTCTGACGATCCAAACTCGTGATATGGCGAAGAGACTAAGTTCTCCCGAAGTAATATCCGAGGTTGCAGGAAAAGCGTGGCATAACCTGGCTGTTTTCTTTCTTTCTTTTTACCACATCCTTGCATACATTCCTGTTATGGTCCTGAATTATATATCAAAATGTAGCCCATTAAATATGCTTTCTAATGATGTGTTTTATCTTCGCATATATGCTTTTGTTCATGAAATGCATATTAAAGTATACTTCATTTGACATCCTGAGTAGCAGAAGCAAATATCAGTCCAGCATAAGATGTTGATAGGTTAATACTTCTTGTTGCTAATCAGCACTTCACCTACTCACCATAAGCACTCTTATGTGGTTGTTGTTTTTAAACTATGACTCATCTAAAAAATAACACGCATTGATACATGGTGTACCAACCCCACGCTTGATAACTTCCCCCCACACCAGGGTCTAATTGTCTTTTATGCCATGTAGATTAAAGCTTCAACTAACAATACTACATTATATATCAGTTTTCAGGATTCCCCTATAATTAAATTTTCAAGCCAAGATCCCAGCACCTCTGATTTTTAGGTACCTCACTGGTTGCATGTAATTTACGTTTGATTATACCGTTAACAACAATTTTTGGTATCAAAAGGGAACCCACAGAGAGATCTATCTTTTAAGCTTTTAATCAAATTCATTTAGTCTATTCTGTAGAATCTTGACACTACAAATTCATAACCTCAAAATTGTCATAAAAATTGCTGCAGGCTTTCTCTTCCCTTAACCCTCTCTCTGCCACAGGAGCCACGGCTTTGTAAATAAATTTAAAAAATACATGTTTGTCCATGGTACATCATTTAAATACCATTAAATAGCTGAATTCTTACTCTA
>CBDHDT010000138.1:0-7856 GCA_965261215.1 Ekhidna sp. | reverse complement strand
TAACATTCTCTGTTGACAAAACTACTGCTGTTTTCTTCTCCAGACAGAAGAAATTTCACAGTCATGTCCTACCTAGGATTAAAAAACTAACCATAAATGGGGCTGAAATAAAACCCTCCTCCAGTATGACCTACTTAGGGGTTATACTGGATCAAAAACTGAATTGGTCACTTCATATTGATAATAAAGTGGCCAAGGCTAAAAAATTCCTTCATCTAATTAAACCAGCATTGCATCATATTTGGGGTCTTAACCCTAAAAGAATGCAATGGATATATAAACAAATTATCCTACCTAGGCTAACCTATGGATGCCTGGTGTGGGGTCATTCTATGTCAAACAGTCAAATTCAATAAATTGAAACAGTGGAAAGGGTAGCCATGCAGTGCTATGCATCCACTTGAAGAAAAAAAACACCCACTGCTAGCTTACAAATCCTACTTAATCAGATGCCATCACATCTTGATATTATGTATGTTAGTATTAAAACATACATAAGATGCAAGCATGTGTTCCAAAACAACCATTGGGATGGTATAGCTGACTATGCATCAGCCTTTAGCCATCTCAAAACTATTAAATCAAAATTTCATGAAATTTATCATGAGGGAACTCCCCTTGATTAATTTCACAGCAATTTTATGATGGATCCATATTACAGCTGGAATCCACCGATATGAACAACCCTAACAGCCGTTGGAAAAAACGACATTGACGACTGCCAAATTAATTTGGACAACAATGACAATGGCAATAATGTACATGATGACGATCCTATTCCCACTGGCACTTTTGGTGGAGGTGATCTACCGTGTAATAGGATGGAAATCCGTCCATTGCGTGGGGATCCCTCTAGCCGGGCGAGTGCTGAAGCAAATCAAACCCTAAATAACTTGACTTTACCTGTGACGGAAATCTGTCAAGGTTTAGTTGCCACACAAAATATGACTCCTCCAGGTGCGGAAATCTGCATTGGAGAAATGGTCCCCCAGTATCTAATACCAACCAACATCTCAAAATCGACTCAACTGACGCTAGATCAGTTTGACAATAATTATAGGCTTTTTTCGCAAAGGCTTAAAAATGACGACTCTAATCTGACCATTAGAGTTGTTTTATTAAAAAACAATTTAATGTTTCGTAATTATACCTTTAATATTTTAGGTACCACTAATGTTTTAGAAGCAATTCTTGCATCTACATACATAATGTGCTCCAAACTTCTGGAGCACATTTCAAAAGGTGATACGCTTTTATGCTCGCTTGAAGCTGGGTATTTAAGTATTCGAAATTCAATCATCAGAAATAAACATGTCTATAATTTGGTCTCAATTTTGAACCAAATTAAAATAAAAACAGGCCTTTATATTATTATGGAAGGCTCCAAATATGATGCGACAGAAAACGAGTTTTCGTGATCGTATTATTTATTATTGGTTCACACAAGGAACCGAGCACAGGGTACTCCAGGAAGAAAGCCGATACCGGTTATTCTGAACAGACGCAGCCGAGATTTTACATCGTAAATCCAAACAGGGACACATGTTCATCTGTTGAACGAATGGCAGACGGGGACCAGAAGCAAAAGGTCGTTCATCCTGCCCGCAGAATGGAAGGCCATGTCCCTCGATCCCCATCGGAAGGACCCTTCGACGAGACCAATCTTGACGTCGATGAAATCGAAGTCAAGGGAACCACTGGTCTCTAGAGCGTTCGCAGGATCGATGTGGTACACTCGATCCAGTTCAGGCTTGTCCTGACGGACGCCGAGCCCATGCATGCTCTTAGTCGTAGATCCCGAGGCTCGTACGTGTCGCTCTCCTGGGTGAGAACCCCCAAAGAGGGACCTGGGTACAATGGCCAGCAATTCCTTTCAGGTGAAGGAAAATGATAGGAAAACGATAATAAGGATGAAATCCGAATTGAAGTTCTCCCACTTTACTGAAGTACCCAAGGCGACACAGGAAAAAATGAAAGGAACTTACAATTTTTTCCTCAGGCAGGAGGGGACCGTTGATGAAAATCGCAGGCTTCCATCCACTCTTGCCGGCCTCACCACCAAGACTCCAATGTCGTAGGATCGCAGTCAGTTCTACGAGTAGAAAAGACACCTGGGAATGAAATGTAGGAAAACGAACAAAGATTAAAGTCCAGATCCTGTTTGGTCGAGAAATTATGAATGCAATGAATAAAATTTTTCTATTAAACTGGATCGGGCAGCGACTTGAATCTAAGTTGGTGGACTGAATAAACTATCCAATAGTTTGGACAGACCCAGATCAGCCAGTCTGATCGTTCCTACATCATTACCAGGCCATGTACGTGGACCAGCCAATCTTCATGAACAGAAAACAGAAAAGCAGCGAGACGATTGCAAAATAAGTCGAATGGTTCGACTTGAAATTTTAAATCGTGGCGGTGTGGGTGTGGAGGACTTGTCAAAGTCGGGTGGGTCTGCTCTCTGAAATGAAGGGGAGGCTTCTTGAAATTATTGAAAAAATAATTTCCAAAGAAGTCCAAACTTGAAACAAGCTTGGAGGCGGGACCAGACCTAATCTAATAAGATTAGGCGCAGTTGGCTAACACGTAGCAGAGATGTGAAGTTAATTTTAATTAAGTTCTTTCTCTGGACATGAAAGGCATGTACATGTCAAGCGAAATATTCCATATTTCTGCTGATGGCGATTTTTAGACTTGAAAAATGCACCAAAACATTTTTGGATCTAAAATACAGCCGAAACAGGAAAGTGGCCAAAGGATTGTAACGCTCAAGTTGAAAAAATAATGCAATTTTTTTAACCCTTCCCATAAAATCTCGAGATTTTAACAGGAATGACTGAGTGTATACAACCTGTTCTACGTTGGCCACCGACCGGGTCCTGGTGAGTATCCTCCAGAGTCCAGAGCCCCACTGGAGGGCGCAGACATGCACACATGACGTAGTCCAACAGCTGGGGGAACCTCGGAGGCTCGAGGCGAGGGCGAAGAGGCGAATAAGAGAAGTGTTTACACATCTCTTAGTTCATGTACTCGCAGGAAACCCAGTGGTGGGGTCTCCTCACCAAACCCCAGACACGTCAAGTGACTGGACAGGTCTCACTAGTGAGACTAGTAAGAACCATGGATACTCCATCCGTTCTGGAGAAATTTCCACCCGAAATTTAGATACGTGACTGAAAGTCCAAACAAAGCAGGCCGAGGTGGGTGGGCAACCAGAGGAGTACCCTGTGCTCGGTTCCTTGTGTGAACCAATAATAAATAATACGATCACGAAAACTCGTTTTCTGTCGCATTCTTTCATTACTGGTCACACGGAACCTCGCCAGGGTACTCCAGGAAGACGTGTATTCGTGCTTTTATTGAGTATCTATAATTTCTAAATTTCTCCCATGAATCTATAGACAAAACATCGACTGGATAAAGCAGGGCTTGTACAGGAGCTATGTTCTTGGAATCATGGACAAAGATGGGCTTAGGTCATTATAACCAAGCAAAGCGTTAACCAGGGTATAATAGCCAAGGAATGAGGGTACTAATGGCCTCACTCACCTATTTTTGAAGGCTAGGATTAAAAACCTGAATATCCTATTTGTTTTAAATTTAATTAAATATAAAATAAACTTGGTCAGGAAAAAACCTTGCCAACTCGGCTAACCCATAGCTAAACCTAGGTAATTCTGGAGTCATTAACTGTGCTCATACAGGACTGAAACCTGCTTAATATTTACCGACACTCATGCTGTGCGCATCCTAAATATTACCTAGCCAGATCAAAAACGCTTGCTGAAAGCCCTGCCCCCCTAATTGCTGTAATGAAAAACATAATAGGGGCCAAACAATTTATTGGACTCGCAAAAATAGTCCTGGCCCCCCGCAATAGGGGTTGGATCCGCCGAAGCCCGGCGTGCTGGTGAATTCCTGGAGTAATAGTATTAACTATTAAACAACGATTAGTGCAGAACTAAAGGAAAACAACATTTTCATTGGAAAATTAAAGACAGAAGTCTGAAAAATTACCATTGAAAATAGCCGAGGACTTTAATGCTGCATACTGGAAAATAGAAAATAAATTTTCTAAAAACCAGTAGCCGAAAACACTTGTTATAATCCTTAGAACCAATGTGCATCTGATGGACATATGAGGCTGTAAGGAAAAAAGAAAGCATTGACGTTCAGCAAAAAAGCTTGTGTCCTAGAGAGAAAACAAATTAATGTTTAGACTGTATATAAAAAATAAAAGGTTTTTATACGGAAACAATAAATTGTTGCCGATCCTGGAATTTTTCATATAAAAGGAATGTTCAAAAACAAACCCACAGTCCAGACTCTCTAACTAGATAACTTGTACACGTCACATACTGTACAATTCTCACCTCCAACATGGTGAGCGGGTCTTGTGCGAACGCCCCTCCCCAGACCACTTCCGTCCCATGCTAACTAGTCTGCGCACCCTGTTATGTGAACAGTCCAGTTCCGAGACAGTACATGCGATACAGTACTATGCAATCGGTTTAGTAGGTGTCAAAAGACAGCGAAAAAACCCTGTGCAAATACTGGGAACAGATCCAAAACCGCATCTCTGGTCGTGTCAAATCTCGAAGGGAAGAGACCACAATAACTTGGGAAAACCAAGTTCGAATCCAGAAGGCCTATCCAAAGATGAAGTGAAAAGTTAATTGAAGAAACATTACCAACGCACCCGAGTATATGTTTATCAAAATAACTTACACTTTCCTCGCATCGATGGTGAATGTAATGTACATAAAATGTACCTGCAAAGCTATTCCATTCAGGCCGTTTCAAAGAAAACAAAACTGCTGCCAGGCAGAGAAGAAACTTTGACTGGAGAAGAAAATGTCAAGACATTTCTTCGATAATACAATTATTTCAACCGAGATCCATGTCAAAAAACAATATTTGTTGATAAGAAACGAAGCATAAACTATTGACAAACGTCAATGAATAAGTCATACCAAATTCTGGCGAATTTAGCTACCACATGACTCGTTTCAACCCAGGCAAACGAAATCACCCTCATTTGCTCGCTTAATTCCGGCCATATGGCCAGAAAAAAGACTGGGAAAAAACAGCTTCGTTACTGGATCGAAATAATCGAATGTTCCACATTTGCCAAATAATACTTTATTAACCCAGCAAGGAGAAGAAAGTATGGATCTGCGCAGCAGATTATGGCATAATCTGAAATCATAGCAAAGTCGCTATAAGACTGGAGAGCTGGAGAAATCCAAGCGCGAAGCCTGACTGTGTGAAATCCAAATCAGCACATGATTTTACCAAGGAAACCAACTGAATGCGTGTAGAATGCGAGCACAATGGCAGCCAATCTGTAATTGCATGAGTTGAAAACAACTCGCCTGACCCAACGAGAACTGAGCGTGTGTCCCCTGTTCCCTGGTGAAGGTGCAAAAAAGAAATAGATGACATGCGAACGGACCAATCACGCAAGAGTTGAGCACTCTCCCAAACCCCGTATAAAGACAACAAATTCCTGGAGGGAAAGAATGTCGGAATACGTACAAGACCCAATGGTCCAGGAACCAAGTTCCTGATCTCTGATTAAGTGGGCAACCAGGATGTCACAGATTTGCACCTGAAACTGGAATGTTTTTTGATTTCCCAATCAGAAACAAGATGTTCAAAGGAAGAACTCCTGAAGAAGGCAACAAAAGTAGCATTACCCGTAATGTACTAAGTTGTCTAATAGCGTGAAGTCAATAAAACGAATTTCATGGACAAACACCAGTTTAGTTGAGGGGAAATAAGACAAATGTTCCGTTTGTTTACAACAAAAACGAAAACCTAGATATCAAGTATGAAAAGGAGGGTCTCAAGAAAAAAGAATCAAATCCTTTTTTAAGAAACAGTCCAAAACTGTTTGAAACCAGGCAGGCAAAAAGCCTCATACATTGTCCTGTCCCCAAACTCTGTTTTTAAATATGAATACTTAAAAACATGAGTAAAAGCTAGAACCAGAAATTGCAAGTGGAGCAGAAATATGAAAAAGCAACAAAAGTGGTAAACATTTTGAGACCATATTCCATAATCCACCCCCCCCCCCCCACCAAATGCCAACAGGATTAAATCTGAATTCTAAGAACTGGTAAAACTTGGAGGTGAAAAGTCAGAGACAAGAAACCTCCCCAAAAACAAATTCTAGAATTGAGTCATTGTCAAAACCAGCAACTCCTGACTATTCTGAAAAGGTTTATCCAGAAGGGTCAGAGAGTTGCCAAAAATGAGAATGAAGCTCCAAAGCCAGATAAAATCCTGAGACCTAGGTGCAACTCACAAATGATTACCAAATGAGAGCTGTGCACTGGCTGGCAACTTAAGTTGACTAGAACCCATAAGAAAAGACCTTGGACTTCCCTGTATAACAGTTCTAGAAACAGAAATTGCTTAAAAAGGAGTCAAACTACTCCAACCCAAGAAGAACAACCAGATTTGAAACTAACATTAGTTTAGCCAAATTTCCATAGAAGTTCTTCCTCATCCAATGATGTTCCTAAAGAAATCTATGGCATGTATGAATCCATCAGTAATAAGCGAAATCATTTCAGGCTGAAGCCTGTACAGACTACGGTATCAAAGATTTCATCAATTGCAGAATTCTGAAGGAATAAAGGGCCAAAAACAAACTTAATGAAGACACTCAATAACACTCCTAAAGTGAATCATGAAGAAAAGCAAACAAAAACAGCTAAATTTACTCACCAGAGTCCTGGGGAGCAGCACTAGCTCCGTCAGTCTTAGCTGCATTGTCGGCCTTTGTGTCCTCGACCCTTGCCTTTTTGGTCGCCCGGTAATTCTTCATTACCTTGACCCAACCAGCATCCAATACCTCCCCATCCTTGTTATAGGATGAACCTGAAATGCCAGCCTTGGAAGAAACCTTCTTCTTCTGCTTCTTCTTAGACTTCGGTTTGTAGTTGGTAGGAGAAGGGGAAACACCAAAAGGGTTCTCCGAAAACCTAGACTGTACCGACCCGAGAGGGTCCATCTCGTCTCCAACAGGCAAACCGACTCCAATCTGTCTTGCACTTCTCACGTCGACCCGGCTGCCTATGGGCTCAGAAAGCAGAAGCAGTCTGTGCCTCAAGAGACTCCCTAGGGCCTCGTCGTGAAAACCCGACAATCTGAAGAACAATTCCAGATCCTCGCTAGTAGCAAAAGCCAATTTAGTGCTGAGATCATAAACTTGCCGGAACGAATCCTGCAGCCTACTCAGCCCCGCCTCGACTGTCCCTGAGTTCGCCTGATGGACCTGGTTGATCCTTTTCCGCACCCGAGCAGCAACGTCCGGGTGCAGTCCGAGACCGCCCAACATATCCCCAGGATTGACCAAAGGGACGCTAACACCGAGCCCCGCCCCTATCAGTCGAGTGACAGGTTGTGGAAGCGAGTCGGTACCCTTCCTGAAACCGAGGTTCCTGTCCAGCCGCGCGAGAGAGATGCCCAACTCTCCACAAAAGAGCCTAAGCTTGGCTTCGAAACTTTCCAACTCACTGGTAAGAGAGAACAAGGGAGTCATTGACTGCCTGATCCCCTCCAACAGTTCCATGAGTTTCCCTCTGTACACAAGCTGCTGCTGGAAAATCCTTCGCTTTTCAAAGTCTTGAAGGAAGGCTTCCACCTGCAGATCGTATCCAGACTTCAACTCCTGAGCCGGAGACACCATAAGGTTAGCCAGCGAAAGCTGATCAACCGAAATAGGAGTCAACGGTTCCGATTTTTGGTGGCCGACATGTCGAGCTACCTCATGCTCAACCAGACCCAACTCAACAGAGCGAGTTGACTCCGTGCTCTCCCTCTTAATCGAGCGAACGGATGTAGCC
>CBDHDT010000137.1:0-23851 GCA_965261215.1 Ekhidna sp. | reverse complement strand
AACATAATTTTTTTTGAAAACACCATGATGGTGCACCCGCACACCACACTTACACTGTCTATCCAAAATACAGTACCAGCTGCGAAATGGTCGGATTCATTTCAGTAGCAAGCCGCAACTTTCACAGAGAACACCATCATGGTCGAAAATATCTTTCCAATTGACCCAAGAACTGTCCACAATGCTGGGAAGGGTCACTGCTACATGGATCCTGTTCTTGAGCATGGCTGTTTGCACCTAATCTATGTTCTCCACTTGCTATTGGCCTTGAACTTGTAATCTATCACAATCACTATCATCTGTTGAAGTTGGACCATCAGGGAGAATATCTCAGCAATGTCTCTCTGAGAACTACTCTGTCTAATTCTGTGAACGAGCATTGTTGCGACGGGTGTTGGCCTGGTTCATGTACTTGACTTTTCTCTGCTTCGCTTTTCCTCCTTTTCAACTATTTTCTTCTCTCTCTTTTCTTCTCACTTTCTCTCTTTTCTTCTCACTTTCTTTCTTTTCTTCTCTCTCTCTTTCTTTTCTTCTCTCTCTCTCTTTCTTTTCTTCTCTCTCTTTCTTTTCTTCTCTCTCTCTCTTTCTTTTCTTCTCTCTCTTTCTTTTCTTCTCTCTCTCTCTTCTCTCTCTCTTTCTTTTCTTCTCTCTCTCTCTCTCTTTTCTTTTCTCTCTCTTTTCTTTTCTACCCTCTTTCTTTTCCTCTCTCTTTCTTTTCCTCTCTCCCTTTCTTTCTTTTCCTCTTTCTTTTCGTCTCTCTCTCTTTCTTTGCTTCTCTCTCTCTTTTCTTCTCTCTCTCTCTTTTCTTTTCTCTCTCTTTTCTTTTCCTCTCTCTTTCTTTTCTTCTCTCTCTCTCTTTCTTTTCCTCTCTCTTTTTTTCTTTTCCTCTCTCTCTTTCTTTTCCTCTCTCTCTCTCTTACTTTTCCTCTCTCTCTCTTTCTTTGCTTCTCTCTTTCTTTTCTTCTCTCTCTCTTTCTTTTCTTCTCTCTCTCTCTTTCTTTTCTTCTCTCTTTCTTTCTTTGCTTCTCTTTTTCTTTTCTTCTCTCTCTTTCTTTTCTTCTCTCTTTCTTTCTTTGCATCTCTCTCTCTTTCTTTTCTTCTCTCTCTTTCTTTTCTTCTCTGTTTCTTTCTTTTCTTCTCTCTCCCTTTCTTTTGTTCTGTCTCTCTTTCTTTTCTTCTCTCTTTCTTTCTTTTCTTCTCTCTCTCTTTCTTTTCTTCTCTCTTTCTTAGTTGTCTATTACTTCAAAATTCTTCTACCTCTTTTTTTTCTCTCTCTGAAACATCTCAACAGAGGCATTGGATGTCATATTCCTTGCTCCTGTTATGAATTTTGTTCGTTTCTTTGTAACAGCAAATTTTCTGTTGAGATGGCAAAAAAAATCATATTCTAGAAAGAACAGTAGTGAGGGAATATCATTCATGCCATGACTGAGTTTATTGGATGAAATCAATCGGCCAAGAGTTACACAACCAGGACATGTATAGAAAATACACACCAGGACAAACAAAATCAGGCCATGCATAGGAAGTACACAACTAAGCCATGCATAGGAAGTACACAACCAGGCCATGTCAGGACATACACAACCAGGCCATGTATATGAGTTGCACAACCAGGTCATGCATAGGAAGTACACAACCAGGCCATGTCAGGACATACACAACCATGCCATGTATATGAGTTGCACAACCAGGTCATGCATAGGAAGTACACAACCAGGCCATGTCAGGACATACACAACCAGGCTATGTATACGAGTTACATAACCAGACTATGTATAGGAAGCACAAACCAAGACATACATAACCAGGCCATATATTGGAGGGTCACAACCAGGCCATGTACAGGAAGCACACACCAGGACATTAGGAAGCATCCACCTGGACATACACAGCCCATGTATTGGAGGTACACAACCAAGCCATGTACTGGAGGTACACAACAGGGCAGGTATAGGAGGTACACTACCAGGCCAACTGTAAGATAGGTACTCAACTAGGGCATGTATAATATATACTAGATCAGGTTATGCATAAGTGGTACTCTACTTGGTCATATATATAGGAGGTACATAACCAGGGTATGCGTAAGAGATACTAGACCAGCCATGTATGGGATGTATACAACCAGGCCAAGTATGCTATACAATGTACACAACTAGGTCATGTACTATATTGACAGTACACAACCAGGCCATGTATAAGATGAAAACACCAGTGCTTGTATAAGAGGGACACTACCAAGCCATGTGCAGGAGTGGTCTCATGGGAATGCCCTTTTGTGAATCCAGAAAGGGCCGGGAGACTTAACTCATTAATTTGTGCTTAACTGGAATGTCAATCTCGGGGCTAGTCACATGAAAAGACAAACCCCACGTGACTAAACCTCAATACCATGCTCAGCACCATATCTCTTGTGCCACCTGTTGTAGCACCTATCAAAAGGTCATGAGTATCAAAAATTGTGTTGAGCGTCAAATATAGATGCACTTGCAGAGTTGATGTGTCTTGTAGTATGTTTCATACCATAGGCAAATGGAAATGAATATATATTTTTCTGGAGGTGGATGACCAACTCTAGCTTAGTCGAATTGTATTCCAGCCTCATAAATCGCACCAGTAATTTAGTCTCGCTAGCCAGACCCTTCCAGCAGTAACCAAGGCTTCAAGAAACATTATAGCCTGCTCGCTAGTTCTGCATGAGTGACTATTCGAGCGACTACATGTGCTTCCACTCTGCTTTTCTTGCTGTCATGTGACTGAGAAACCAAATTTGAAATCAGATTGGCTCTCGTCAAATTCTACTAAAGAAACACAGATTGTACAGATAGGTCTCCAGACCTTTTCTGGAATCTCGAAAGGGGAGCTCCCGTGAGACTAGTGTAGGAGGTACACAACCTGGACAAGTATAGGTGGTACACAACTAAGAGTAGGGATGCACCACCAGAGCTGAGTATCTTCTCTAATGCTGAATGAACATTTCCCCCTGGGCATATTTATTATGTCCCTTAATCCTATGCTATAGTGTTTCAGGGGTCATGGAAGCAACTGGCAGCACCAGTTCTTTTTATTTCATTGCTGGCAGCACCAGTTCTTTTTATTTCATTGTTCTTCACAGTGACTACTATGTCTTCAACTATCCACTGTCTCTGGACTTTTTCCCTCAGCAATCATGCAACAGATATAATATAAATTAGCCTGGTTTTTTTGTTTTTTTTGCTAGCTAGACAATAGCACTAGCAGTTAATGTCAGCAAGTAAGATGCTAGAAGAGGATCTCTTGCAAACCTTCTAACAATGTCCTCATAACCAAGCGAAGTCCTTTCACAGATTTGCATATCTGAAGGAAATCCTTTAAGCATTGCAACTAACATGGTCACAACCTAAATGATCTTTAGCTGCTAACTCATACTAGATTGATGCATCTGTGTCCATACTAAAAAAAATGGTTGGAGATGAATTGTGCCTCATTGCACGCTAGTGGTATCTCTACTTCAGCGGTGATATCTACTCGGCAACTTTATTCTATTAATTATAGTTTTGCTATTAGATTACTTGTACCCATATATGTTATAGGGTGTGTTGGAAAAAATATATAGTTTGAAACTGAAGAACCCCGGAGTAGGTGATATTGCTGTGAGAAATGACAGTAAAATATTTGCTACAGGTGGTTGGGATGGCCGGTAAGTACACACATATGCCCACACACAGACACACACATACATATGCTCGTACACTCACAATCGCATTAGTACATCCATTGTTTTGAACAGTTTGCATATATCAGGGAGTACTAGTGTACTCCCTCTATTAGATGACCCTTTACCATTTAAAATCATATAAACCAATATTGTGCTGGTTTTTAAATCATGGTGTGTCTATGGACAACAAATCATAGTATTGTGTAGCATCAATGGCCTATTATCAACTGCATTTCAACTTGCTATTAATCTCGACCATTATAAGGCTTATGAATACCAATCTTCATCCATGTGTATCAGACATTGTCCAGGCGCTGAACTGCCCATTCCGTTTATCAACCTTTTTGTTTGTTTGTTTTTCTCTTATAATACGACTGAAATAAACCCCACCTTTTATTCTTGCTGTAATTTTGAACTAGGTAATGGTCATTCACTCTAGATGCTCATAATTTACCTTGAATTGTATTAGCTATACATGCAGTTTTACAATTGTAATAATGTTGATCTATAGCTATGATATTGAGCTCAGTAAGAGCCATAGCTACTTTATATTATCATCCAAACAAGAAAAACTGTGAAGTGTATGGAACACAAAATATTTTTTATAAAATTTGTGTGCAATACTGACAGTCTAAATGTTCCATTGTCTTCAATGCTATCCATAATCCAATCATAATGCAATCCTCTCGCAACCTTCTAGAGTAGTTGCACTGGATCTATTCTGCTTGTCCTCCTGATAAGACTGGTTGCATACACAATAGTAATTATTAACAATAGTGGCCTCTTCTGGTCTAGGCTAGGCCTCATCTTTCTTAGCTCAATGGTTTTTGCTCCAGCTTTTTCCCCGCTTTTATATATCTTGCTGCCTTTCTCCTCCGTTAGTCTTGTCTTCTCATTAGCTTCTCTGATTCGTTCTACATTAGCTTTGCTCTGCTCTTGTGATTTTGTAGCTCTCTTTTCTGCTTTTATTTGATTTTCTTCTCCATGCTGATGCTTCTTCTCTTGATGCAATTTTATTCTGTTCGTTTTCTTATTCAAGAATTTTTTTTCTTCCTCTCCTTTTCCTTCAAAATGACCAGACACTCGGAACTTGTATGAATTCTGGCCTTTGTCATGGTACGAGATTTAGCTGATCCAATATGATGTTCTCTTATTTTCTACTTGGAAACTTTAAGTACTTGGCCATTGGGCTAACATTTTCTTTACTTGGCTCAGATCTTCCACACAGAGGAGTAGCTAGCGTCATACTCAGAAGTATTATTTCCAGTTTTCTCTCAATGGATGCATGGAGGAAGTAGTGTCTGAAATGAGCTAGCTTATAGTAGATGGGGAGCAACCTGAGCTATCTTCAGATAGCAATACTGATCCGGAGGTGTCTTGGTATAATAATTCAGTGTGACGACTGAGGGTAGGATATTCGGCTTGACTATTTCAGGAAGTAAGAGTTTGATCACAAATAGAAGGAGATTTATTTCGACCATCACAAGAAGTATGAGATATTTCACAACCATTGAGAGACTCAACTTGATCATCACAATGAGCACAAGTATCACATAAGGTGTCAATTTTCTGGCCAGGTTCAAGACATGCTACTTCACAAACAGCATGAATTGCTGAAGTTTCCCCACTACAAACAGTCCTTAATTCACTCCCCAAAGCCTCCGGATGATACAGTTGAACCAAGCAACATGCTTCTTGTGATCTACGTTGTATCCTTCCTCTAGTCACTTCGTGTATAGAGCTCAATCTGATCAACTGTAAATGCGACCAAAGAGGAGGAGGATGTAACATTGTACATAACTGGAAAGTAAGGGGGTGCACTATTGATCTGTGGATACACTCTCAGTAGAATTTTGAATGACATTATGATTTAACGGGTAGATGCTGATTAAGTTCTTGGTTTTCTTTGAAAGATGCAAGTAATAAACTTCTGACCAGCACTTTTTAAGAGGCTCAAACACTGGAGCATCCAATGACTGTGGGTCTTGTGTAGTAAGTGGTGGCAAACATAAGAGAATGATATCTCAGCTCGTGCAACTTCAATACTACCAGGTTCATAGTGCGTACTATGGCCATCTACGAGAAGCAATATTGGACATCCAGCCACAACATATTAAAAAAAATTATCCGTCAACCAGTGTCAAAAAGGTTCCTAATCAGTCCATCCCTTCCCATTTATTCCGTAATATATATCTGGCACACCCTGAGTCTATTGGTGGTTTAAATACTCACCTTCATATGTTACCATATGTGGAATGGACTGATTAGCAGCATTTGAGGCAGCCCATAACCATAATTTGTTCTTTCTTCCATATGATGATAGCGCATTTTTGTTTGACCACAGTGAGTTGCTATGTTGGAAGGCCGATGAGAAGCGGTAAGCCACTCTCATCCATATTATAAATTTGTGCTGGATGACCAGATAAGTCGTCGTAAACCTTCAATGTCTGCTCTAAGAGATACTAATACTTTTCAATAACTTCTCTACTTGTGGCATCCATATACATAATATGCTTGTTGAGTCTCTTCAACATAGAGAAGAACGAGGATTCCTTCCATTAAACAGCAACACCACCATCTGAAATTTGTGAAGATTGTAACAGATCTTTCTCTTTTGCCACTTTTTCAGCAATAAATTTTACTTGTCTTTGTGTCTTCCCATATCCAATGTTAGCTACTTCAACAAAGCGATCAGCAAGGGCTGTTTCTTCATCTCCAGTATATTTCTTAGGGCCAGGAGCAGTTTCATGGATTAATCCACCACTGAAACTATCTTTCAGCATGATACGAGGCACACCATGAATGTCTGCAACTTTGTTGATTGAATTAGTGCCTTTTCTTGCTGCCGCCATCGCTCTTAACATCGAGGCATTGCTCCATTGCATCCTTTTCTTGGGCTTCCGTCTGACTTCTCTTGAACTAGCAAAGACTTTTTCTTTCTCATTCCACGAACTTGAATATTCTGTCAAATATATATGTATGTGTGTGTATAACGCACAGTTTGTAATACCTATGGAGACTCACACAACTAAGAAACTTGCCTCTTGAACTACAATTTTCCTTTTTTTTCTTTTTGAGGGAGTAGCAGGCTTTGACAATTCCCGCTGACTAATACATATTGTGTGGGTAAGTTTGATTATTTGGCACACTTGTTCAGTATAACTAGTCAATAGGAAGCATTGGTTGATATATGGTGGTTTACGCTGTATGATATGGTAAAGAAGATCTGACTGCTGTAGAGATCTAACTATTGTGGTGTATGGGTACAGTCTTGTTTCCATTCTTTTTTAATGGGTCAATCCAAAGTAATTGTTTGTTTTAAATAAACTTTTTTTCTTTTATGTTGCATCACAAAGTTCCCATATAGAATACAGTGCAAGTGGTCACTTTGTTTTTTCCTTGTGGTGGGGAAGGGGGGGAGGGGGGGGTTTGAGCTGTTACATCTAAGCAAAGTGAGTTACATCTAAGCAAAGTGAGATTAATTCTGATATTATGCATTTGGTACAAATTAAGTAAGTACTAGAACTGCATCTACATTCTGTTTATTGCTGTGTTTATTTCTATATATCATGCCATTTTTTCAAATGTGTGTATTATTTAGGATTAGAGTATTCAGTTGGTCTAAAGGAAAGACTCTTGCTGTTATCAATTATCACACACTCACAGTGAACACTGTTCAGTTTGCCAGTCGTTTGTGTCCTGCTGATGACTCCAGCCTTCTCATGTGTGGCTCTCAAGATGGCATTATTAGCACATGGAAACTCTATTGAGAGGTGCAAAATAACATTGTAGTCAAACTTTATGTATTTCTGTATTGCTGTAATGTGATTCACAATAAGAATCATTCATTATTCTGCAGTATTATACCATAGTCCGGGTTTTAATTGTGATATTCTTGTACTTGCGAATTGCCAATTTATAGGCAATTATTGAAACACAGTACTAGCAATTGTTGTACATGAACACACCACTTGAAATCTAGCTATACTATTAACATGAGTCTTCTTCGCTTCTTCAAACCATCCAGCAATCTTCCTATCCAAGACCAAGCAGGACTATCTGTGCAGGTGACTGCTGAAGCTAACAGAGCTCTTCAAGCATTTCAAGAGAATCAATCTCCCCAGACAAAGGGGAAAAAATATACCAAGACATGTACAGCCAAAGAGGAGGCTAGTTTGAAAGTATGTCACTTTAAATGGCAGTGTAGCTGCTGTTAAGATGTTTTCTAGAAGTTTTGCTGTTGACAGAATATCATAAGATATTTTAAGAAGAAGTATCTTACTGAAGTGAAGAACCGTCAGTCATACGGAGCCGAATTTGATGACGCGACCAAGTTGCCTCCAAAAAGGAAGGGCCAAAACCTTTTGCTGTAGGAAGAGCTGATGACCAATCACAATGTTACATCGATGCTCTGCATGGAGCTGGAAGAAGCATTGGCACCAGTGTAGTGATGGCTGCAGCAGAAATTGTCAGAGCCTCTGACAGAATCTGTTGGTTGAATATGTTGGCCACAACGATCACAAAGACTTGAGCACTACCACTCTTTTCATGGATTGGCTATGTGAAATGCAAGGCTACCACTAAAAGTAAGCCTGGCATATCTGAAGAAAACTTCAAGTACATGAAGTAAAATTATCCTAAATAAATTGAGCATTGTCGTTCTGAAAAACATCCCAGACAGCTTCATTGTCAACCTAGATTATACTGGCATTCTAACATCAATATCTGAATGAAGAAGGGCAGTGGGAAGCAGCAGGAGAATTGAAGTTATAAAGTCCTCAGACAAATGGCAATTTACAACAACCTTTGAGCATCTCTTTATGTTACTTTCCTGCCACTGCTGACCTATATCCAGAAAAAAATGGACGTATCTCATCTGATGTACAATTTCCCAGAAGAATTTGCTGTTTCATAATCCAAATCACTGGCCTAATGAAGATATGTGACTAGGATATGTGCCTAGGGTGTACAAACAACATTATCATCACCTAACATTAAAGGAATCAGAATCAGGGATAGAATGGAGACACCTTACCAGAAGGCTCTGCAGATTATGGATAACAAAAAAAATTCTCTCTGCGGAATTCTTAGCTTCTTTCTGATGTAGTCATTTTTTGTCCGCAAATAATTATTTTATTTTTTATCAATTTCAGGGAAAATGCTTTAAACCAAAAGAAAAGCTTAGTTTAGCTGTATGTGGCATATTTAGTGGAGTAAAAATGTTTTCTGTAATATTTGTCGCATTTCACTAGTTTGAATAAAAAAAATTGTTTCCATCAAATCAAAACCTTTCTACAAGATTTGCCCCTTTTTAAACTCGTGAGAAAAAATTTCTCTCTGAGGAATTCTTAGTTTCTTTCTGAGATAGTCACTTTTTCGACCTAAAATATAGGTGTTTTTTGTCTATTTTGCAAAAATGCTTCATAACACCAGAAAAGGTGAGATTAGCTGTATGTGGCTCATTTACTGGAGCAAAACTGTTTTCTGTAATAATTGTCGCAATTCACAGGTTTGTTAGTGTTTTCCATCAAATTAAAACCGTTCTTCATGATTTGTCCCTTTTCAAACTCGTTGAGAAAAAATTTCTCTCTCACAAATTCTTTGCTTCTTTCCGAGATAGTCACTTTTTAGTCCTTTAATATATATATTTTTTCAACTTACGCAAAAATGCTTCTATACCACAGAAAGCTTAGTTTAGCTGCATGTAGCTCATTTAGAGAAACAAAATTATTTTCGGAAATATTGGCCCATTTCACCGGTTGGAGAAAAAAAATTCATTTCCTTCAAATCAAAACCTTTCTACAAGATTTGCCCCTTTTCATACTCGTTGAGAAAAAAATTCTCTCAGAGAAATTCTTAGCTTCTTTCTCTGATAGTCACTTTTTAGTCCTTAGATATATATTTTTTTCAATTTCTGCAAAAATGTTTCATAACACTAGTAAAGTTTAGTTTAGCTATATATGGCTCATTTTGAGGAGCCAAACTGTTTCCTGAAATAACTGTCCCATTTCACTGGTTTGATAATAAAAGTCGTCGCCATCAAATCAAAACCTTTGTTAATGATTTGTCCCTTTCAAACACGTTTAGAAATAAATTCTCTCTGAGTAATTCTTAGCTTCATTCTGAGAAAGTCAATTTTTAATCCGTAAATGTAAGCTTTTTGTCAATTTCCGCAAAAAAGCTTCTAAACAACAGAAAAGCTTAGTTTAGCTGTATGTGGCTCATTTTGGTGAGCCAAACTGTTTTTTGTCTCATTTCACTGGTTTGAACCAAAAAATTGGTTTCCCTCAAATCTAAACCTTTCTTTAAGATTTTCCCCTTTTCAAACTAGTTGAGAAAAAAATTCTCTCTGCATAATTCTTAGCTTATTTCTAAGACATCACTTTTTAGTCCTTAAATATTTGTTTTTGTCAATTTTTCCAAATGCTTCAAAACAGAGAAAAGCTTAGTTTAGCTGTATGTGGCTCATAGTGAGGAGCAAAACTGTGTTTGGTAATAATTGACCCATATTCACTGGTTAGAACAAAAAAGTCTTTTCCATCAAATCAAAACCTTTCCAAGATTTAACCCATTTCAAACTCGTTGGGGAAAAATTTCTCTCTAATTCATAGCTTCTTGCTGAGATAATCACTTTTTATCCTTAAATATAAGTTTTTTGTCAATTCTGCAAAAATTCTTCTAAACAACAGAAAAGCTTGGTTTAGCTGTATGTGGCTCATTTTGGTGAGCAAAACTGTTTTCTGTAATAATTATCCTATTTCACTGGTTTGATCAGTAAAAGTCTATCAAATCAAAACTTTTCTTCATGATTTGCCCCTTTTCTAACTTGAGAAAAAATTTCTCTCTGTGGAATTCTTAGCTTCTTTCTGAGATAGTCATTTTTTAGTCTTAAAATATAAGTTTTTTGTAATTTCCCAAAAATGCTTCAAAACACCAGAAAAGCTTAGTTTAGCTGAATGAGGCTTACTTTGGGGAGCAAAACTGTTTTCTGATAAATCACCCGTTTCACTGGTTTGATAAAAAAAGTTTCTATCAAATCAAACCATTCTTCATGATTTTCCCCTTTTTAAACTCGTTGAGAAAAAATTTCTTTCTGAGTATTTCTTAGCTTCTTTAGTCACTGTTTTGTCCTAAAATATATGTGTTTTTGTCATTTTCCACCAAATTGCATCTAAACTACAGAAAAGCTTAGTTTATCGGTATGTGGCTCATTTAGAGGAGCAAAACTGTTTTCTGTAATAATTGTACCATTTCACTGGTTTGATAAAAAAAGTCGTTTCCATCAAATCAAAATCTTCATGATTTGCACCTTTTCACACACGTTAAGAAAATGTTTCCCTCTGAGGAATTCTTAGCTTCTTACAGAGCGAGTCACTTTTTAGTCCTTCAATATAATTTTTTTGTCAATTTTCGCAAAAATGCTTCAAAACACCAGAAAAGCTTAGTTTACCTGTATGTATCACATATAGCAGGAGTAAAATTGTTTTCGGTAATATTCATCCCATTTCACTGGTTTGAATAAAAAAAAAATTCCTTCAAATCAAAACGCTTCTATATAATTTACCCCTTTTCAAACTAGTTGAGAGAAAAATTCTCTCTGAGGATTCTTAGCTTCTTTCAGAGATAGTCACTTTTTAGTCCTTTAAATATATGTTCTTTGTTAATCTCCGCAAAAATGCTTCAAAACACCAGAAAAGCTTAGTTTAGCTGGATGTTGCTCATTTTGAGGAGCAAAACTGTTTTCTGATAAATGTCCCGTTTCATTGGTTTGATAAAAAAAAAGTCGTTTCTATCAAATAAAACCTTTCTTCATGATTTGCCTCTTTTTAAACTCGTTGAGAAAAAAATTCTCTCTGAGTAATTCTTAGCTTCTTTAGTCACTGTTTTGTCCTAAAATGTTTTTTTGTCATTTTCCACCAAATTGCTTCAAAACAACAGAAAAGCTTTGTTTAGCTGTATGTGACTCATTTTGAGTAGCAAAATTGTTTTCTGTAATAATTGTACCATTTCACTGGTTTGATAAAAAAGTCATTTCCAGCAAATCAAAACATTTCTTATTATTTGCCCATTTTCAAACTCGTGAAAAAATTTCACTCTGTAGAATTCTTAGCTTCTTTCTGAGATAGTAAATTTTTAGTCCTAAAATATATATTTTTTGTAATTTCCCAAAAATGCTTCAAAACACCAGAAAAGCTTAGTTTAGCTGTATGTGGCTTATTTTGGGGAGCAAAACTGTTTTCTGATAAATGTCCCGTTTCACTAGTTTGATAAAAAAGGTCGTTTCTATCAAATCAAACCTTTCTTCATGATTTTCCCCTTTTTAAACTCGTTGAGAAAAAATTTCTCTCAGAGTATTTCTCAGCTTCTTTAGTCACTGTTTTTTTCTAAAATATTTTTTTTGTCTTATGCCGCCAAATTGCTTAAAAACAACAGTAAAGCTTAGTTTAGCTGTATGTGGCTCATTTTGAGTAGCAAAACTGTTTTCTCTTATAGTTATACCATTTCACTGGTTTGATAAAAAAGTCGATTCCATCAAATCAAAACATTCCTTAATATTTGCCCATTTTTAAACCCGTTGAGAAAAAATTTCTCTCGGTGGAATTCTTAGTTTCTTTCTGAGATAGTCAATTTTTAGACAGCAAAGAGATGTTTTTGTTAATTTCAGCCAAAATGCTTCCAAATAACAGAAAGCTTAATTTTGCTGAATGTGTCTCATTTAGAGGAGCAAAACTGTTTTCGGTAATAATTGTACCATTTCACAGGGCTGAACAAAAAAGTCGTTTCCATCAAATCAAAACTTTTATTCATGATTTGCCCTATTTCAAACTCATTGAGAAGAAATTTCTCTGTGAGTAATTCTTAGCATCTTTCTGAGATAATCACATTTTAGTCCTTAAAAATAACTTTTTTTTCCAATTTCCATAAAAATGCTTTAAAACACCAGAAAAGCGATGTTTAGTAGTATGTGGCTCATATTTAGTAGCAAGACTGTTTTCTGTAATAATTGTTCCATTTGACTGGTTTGATAAAAAAAAGTCGTTTCCATCAAATCAAAACATCCTTCATGATTTTCCCCTTTTCACACACGTTAAGAAAATATTTCTCTCTGAGGAATTCTTAGCTTCTTACAGAGAGAGTCACTTTTTAGTCCTTCAATATATATTTTTGTCAATTTTCGCAAGAATGCTTCAAAACATCAGAAAAGCTTAGTTTAACTGTATGTATCACATATAGCAGGAGTAAAATTGTTTTCGCTAATATTCGTCCCATTTCACTGGTTTGAATTAAAAAAATCATTTCCTTCAAATCAAAATGCTTCTACAAGATTGGCCCCTTTTCAAACTCGTTGAGAAAAAAATTCTCTCTGAGGAATATTTGCTTCTTTCAAAGATAGTCACTTTTTCGTCCTTTAAATATAAGTTTTTTGTTAATTTACACAAAAATGCTTCATAACTCAACAAAGACTTAGTTTAGCTGGATGTTGCTCATTTTGTGGAACAAAACTGTTTTCTGAAATATTTGTTACATTTCACTTGTTTGAATAAAAAAAGGCGTTTCCATCAAATCAAAAATTTTCTTCATGATTTGCCCCTTTTTAAACTCGTTGAGAAAAAATTTCTCTCCGAGTAATTCTTAGCTTCTTTAGTCACTGTTTTGTCCTAAAATATTTTTTTTGTCATATTCCACCAAATTGCAAACACCAGAAAAGCTTAGTTTAGCTGTATGTGTCTTATTTTTGGGAGCAAAACTGTTTTCTGATAAATGTCCCGTTTCACTGGTTTGATAAAAAAAAGTCGTTTCTATCAAATCAAACCTTTCTTCATGATTTGCCCCTTTTTAAATTCGTTGAGAAAAAATTTCTCTCTGAGTAATTCTTAGCTTCTTTAGTCATTGTTTTGTCCTAAAATATATGTTTTTTATCATTTTCCACCAAATTGCTTCAAAACAACAGAAAAGCTTAGTTTAGCTGTATGTGGCTCATTTAGAGGAGAAAAACCTTTTTCTGTAATAATTGTACCATTTCACTGGTTTGATAAAAAAGCCGATTCCATCAAATCTAAACATTCCCATTATTTGCCCATTTTCAAACTCATTGAAAATTTTTTTTTCTCTGTGGAATTCTTAGCTTCTTTCTGAGATGGTCAATTTTTAGACAGCAAAGATTTTTTTTTGTAAATTTCAGCCAAAATGGTTCCAAATAACACAAAAGCTTAATTTTTCTGAATGTGTCTCATTTAGAGGAGCAAAATTGTTTTCGGTAATAATTGTACCATTTCACAGGGTTGAACAAAAAAGTCGTTTCCATCAAATCAAAACTTTTATTCATGATTTGCCTCTTTTCAAACTCATTGAGAAGAAATTTCTCTGTGAGTAATTCTTAGCATCTTTGTGAGATAATCACATTTTAGTCCTTAAATATAACTTTTTTTTTAATTTCCATAAAAATGCTTAAAACACCAGAAAAGCGATGTTTAGCAGTATGTGGCTCATATTGAAGAGCAAAACTGTTTTCTCTAATAAATGTTCCATTTGACTGGTTTGATAAAAGTCGTTTCCATCAAATCAAAACATCCTTCATGATTTGCCCCTTTTCACACACGTTAAAGCAATTTTTTTTTTAATGTTTGCTACCGTCATTAGCCATATCTCTAGCATGCCAGAGAAAAACTCTAACTCCAAGCTTTGTTTACTTTGATTGTCATAGGGGAAGGTAGCTTGTCAATAATGTTTTATACCTGATAGAGACCACAAGCAAAGAAAAAACCCTCAGTGACTCATGCTATTATTTGTCGCTTGAAAGAAAAAATTTGGCCGTACGCTTGCATCAAACATTTGAAATTTAGGCCAAAAACAGTTACGATCAACTTAAGAATCAGCTTAACCACTACCTCTTTAACTCTAGTCTTGTAAAAGGCATACGAGAATATGACAGATGCACAATTATCATGGTGCATTCACAGGTGTCTACTGCAGCACATTAAAATTTAGTGACTATCAGAAGGTATCAACTTGAGTATCAAAATTTTAATAAAAGCAACAAAACTCATTCTGCAATATAGAAAATAAAAACAAAATGCTGATGATTCAATAAAGTACCACTTGTATAACATGAGAGAGATCTACTTCTATGCGGTTATCCCCAAGTCCATCACATCAAATGACATGCCTTACCTTTTCTTGCTGATTGTCCATGCAATTCCTGTTGGGTGCACTCAAACACGAGTCGGAAGACACTTTTGCTGGTGCACATTGTGATGGGGATGATTTTGGTGGTGGCTCTTTTGACGGAAGGGGAAAGGGAACATGCTTTTCCACAGCAGGGATCATGGCCTATGTGAAAATAAAGAGAGATATTTCAAACACAAAATATTTTTAAACTTGAAGACTGAATGCTGAGGAAAAATAGCTGAGAAAAATATAACAATTATCACAGCATATCCTATCAAATTTATGATCCATGATGCAACTCTCCAGTTGCTTAGCTAGGCATCTAATGTAAGTCCATTAACATTTACTCTTACTACAGTCCTAGTTAGCATTATGTTTTGCCTCCCACTATTCTGTGGCATATATGCCACAGCTATAGTAGCTGGTCTCTTCGTTTGTCCACTAAATACGTGTAACACTCGTTTACTGTTGGCCAGATTTTAAATACAATATTTTCCCAGTCCAGTTCGCAATTCAAATAAATGCAAATATCTCTATGTGGATCTGTACAAGTAAATTATGCATTGTACGTATTGCATATGTCACAAATTTCCAATTACAACTATACCGCAACTAGAGCCAGGCGTGTGAATATGCAAGAACGCAACTTGATAGCTATTGCTAAAATGCTATGCTCGCTTTCGCATATTGAAATCTAAATCAACCTGTCGCTATCGAGGTTGTATTGAACCATACTCAACTTTGAAAACAATCATACACAATTGAAAAATTGATGATTCTCAAAGGTTTCCACTATATAACTCTATTTCATTTTTTTTAATTTCGTTTCAGATAAAGTACTAAAATTATACCAAGTTAATACTTGAGGGCCCATAGGATGTTTATGTGTGCACGCATTTTTTACAAACCAGACCATAACTTGTGAATGTGCGCAAAGAATACACCTTGATATCCATTGCTAAAAGAGCTATGCTCGTGTTTGCAAAGTGAAATCTAACTCAAGCTGTCACTATTGAGGCTATACTGATCTCTACTCAACTATGAAAACAATGCAGCTGTTGAAATGCGGAATTTTAAAGAGACCAGCATCGACATCATTGGCTTCGACAAAATGAAGAAAACAGATGAAAAGTATTCTTATCCATATATCTTGTTGTAGCAAAAGATAGCATATGATTTGGAATAACACACGGAACTAAAACTTCATTGCCTTCCATAAAACAACTTTACTAGAGCACAGTTTATCATGGCTCCAGCAAGCTTAAAGCAAATTTTTTTTTTAATGTTTGCTACAGTCATTGGCCATATCTCTAGCATGCCAGAGTAAAACTCTAACTCCAAGCTTTGTTTACTTTGATTATCATAGGGGAAGGTAGCTTGTCAATAATGTTTTATACCTGATAGAGCCCACAAGCAAAGAAAAAATCCTCAGTGACTCATGCTATTATTAGTCGCTTGAAAAAAAATTGGCCCGTATGCTTGCATCAAACATTTGAAATTTAGGCCCAAAACAGTTAAGATCAACTTAAGCATCAGCACAACAAATTACCTCTTTAACTCTATCTTTTCCATTAGTGTATATTAGGCGAAAGGCATACGAAAATATGACAGATGCACAATTATCATGGTGCATTTACAGGGGTCTAAGGCAGCACATTAAAATTCAGTGACTATCAGAAGGTATCAAATTGAGTATCAAAATTTTATTAAAAGCAACAAAACTCATTCTGCAACTTAGAAAAAATAAATAAAATGCTGATGATTCAATAAAGTCCCGCTTGTATACCATGAGAGAGATCTACTTCTATGCGGTAATTCCCAATTCCATGACATCAAATGACGTGCTTACCTTTTCTTGCTGATTGTCTATGCAATTCCTGTTGGGTGCACTAAAACACGAGTCGGAAGACACTTTTGCTGATGCACATTGTGATGGGGATGATTTTGGTGGTGGCTCGTTTGACGGAAGGGGAAAGGGAACATGCTTTTCCACAGCAGGAATCATGACCTAAGTGAAAATAAAGAGAGACATTTCAAACACAAGATATTTTGAAACTTGAAGACTGAATGCTGAGGAAAAATAGCTGAGAAAAAGATAACAATTATCACAGCATATCCTATCAAACTTATAATCCATGATGCCACTCTCCAGTTGCTTAGCTAGGCATCTAATGTAAGTCCATTAACATTTACTCTTACTACAGTCCTAGTTAGCGTTATGTTTTGCCTCCCACTATTCTGTGGCATATATGCCACAGCTATTGTAGCTAGTCTCTTCGTTTGTCCACCAAATACGTGTAACACACATTTACTGCTGGCCAGATTTTAAATACGATATTTTCCCAGTCCAGTTCGCTATTCAAATAAATGCAAATATCTTGTTGTGGATCTGTACAAGTAAATTATGCATTGTACGTATTGCATATGTCTCAAATTTCCAATTACAAATAAACCGCAACTATAGCCAGGCGTGTGAATATGCAAGAACGCAACTTGATAGCAATTGCTAAAATGCTATGCTCACGTTCGCATATTGAAATCTAAATCAACCTGTCACTATTGAGGCTGTACTGAACCAAACTGAACTAAGAAAACAATCATACACATTTAAATAATTGATGATTCTCAAAGGTTTCCACTCTATAACTCTATTTCATTTTTTGTAATTTCGTTTAAGATAAATTACTAAAACTATACAAGTTAACATTTGAGGGCCCATAGGATGTTTACGTGTGCATGCATTTTTTGCAAATCAGACCATAACTTGTCAATATGCGCAAAGAATGCAACTTGATATCCATTGCTAAAAAAGCAATGCTCGTGTTCTCAAAGTGAAATCTAACTCATGCTGCCACTATTGAGGCTATACTGAACTCTACTCAACTATGAAAACAATGCAGTTGTTAAAATGTGGAATTTTAAAGAGACAAGCATCGATATCATTGGCTTCAACGAAATGAAGAAAACAGATGAAAAGTATTCTTATCCATATACCTTGTTGTAGCAGAAGATAGCACATGATTTGGAATATCACACGGAACTAAAAACTTCTTTGCCTTCCATAAAAGAGCTTTATTAGTGCACAGTTCATCATGGCTCCAGCAAGCTTAAAGCAAAAAAAAATTAAGTGTTTGCTTCAGTCATTGGCCATATCTCTAGCATTCCAGAGAAAAACTCTAACTCCTAGCTTTGTTTACTTTGATTGTCATAGGGGAAGGTAGCTTGTCAATAATGTTTTATACCTGATAGAGACCTCAAGCAAAGAAAAAAAACCCTCAGTGACTCATGCTATAATTAGTCGCTTGAAAATTTTTTTTTTGCCGTACGCTTGCATCAAACATTTAAAATTTAGGCCCAAAACGGTTAAGATCAACTTAAGAATCAGCATAACAAACTACCTCTTCAACTCCATCTTATCCATTAGTGTATATTATGCGAAAGGCATACGAGAATATGACAGATGCACAATTATCACGGTGCATTCAAAGGTCTCTACGGCAGCACATTAAAATTCAGTGACTATCAGAAGGTATCAAATTGAGTATCAAAACTTTATTAAAAGCAACAAAACTCATTCTGCAACTTAGAAGAAAAAAAAAATTGCTGATGATTCAATAAAGTACCGCTTGTACACCATGAGAGAGATCTACTTCTATGCGGTAATCCCCAACTCCATCACATCAAATGACATGCTTACCTTTTCTTGCTGATTGTCCATGCAATTCCTGTTGGGTGCACGCAAACACGAGTCGGAAGACACTTTTGCTGGTGCACATTGTGATGGGGATGATTTTGGTGGTGGCTCTTTTGACGGAAGGGGAAAGGGAACATGCTTTTCCACAGCAGGGATCATGGCCTATGTGAAAATAAAGAGAGACATTTCAAACACAAAATATTTTGAAACTTGAAGACTGAATGCTGAGGAAAAATAGCTGAGAAAAATATAACAATTATCACAGCATATCATATCAAATTTATGATCCATGATGCAACTCTCCAGTTGCTTAGCTAGGTATCTAATGTAAGTCCATTAACATTTACTCTTACTACAGTCCTAGTTAGCATTATGTTTTGCCTCCCACTAATCTGTGGCATATATGCCACAGCTATATTGGCTGGTCTCTTCGTTTGTCCACTAAATAGTATAAAAACCGTTAATTGTAGGCCAGATTTTAAATACGACATTTTCCCAGTCCAGTTCGCAATTCAAATAAATGCAAATATCTCTTTGTGGATATGTACAAGTAAATTATGCATTGTACGTATTGCATATGTCACAAATTTCCAATTACAACCATACCGCAACTATAGCCAGACATGTGAATATGCAAGAATGCTACTTGATAGCTATTGCTAAAATGCTATGCTCGCGTTCGCATATTGAAATCTAAATCAACCTGTCGCTATTGAGGCTGTACTGAACCATACTCAACTATGAAAACAATCATACACAATTGAAAAATTGATGATTCTCAAAGGTTTCCACTCTATAACTCTATTTCATTTTTTGTAATTTCGTTTCAGGTAAATACTAAAACTATACAAGTTAACACTTGAGGGCCCATAGGATGTTTACGTGTGCATGCATTTTTTACAAACCAGACCATAAATTATGAATATGCGCAAAGAATGCAACTGCAGTTGTTGAAATGCGGAATTTTAAAGAGACCAGCATCGACATCATTGGCTTCGACAAAATGAAGAAAACGGATGAAAAGTATTCTTATCCATACACCTTATTGTAGCAGAAGATAGCATATGATTTGGAATACCACATGGAACTAAAAACTTCATTGCCTTCCATATAAGAACTATACTAGAGCACAGTTTATCATGGCTCCAGCAAAATAAAGAAAAATAAATTTAAGTGTTTGCTACATTCATTGGCCATATCTCTAGCATGCCAGAGAAAAACTCTAAGTCCAAGCTTTGTTTACTTTGATTGTCATAGGGGAAGGTAGCTTGTCAATAATGTTTTATACCTGATAGGGACTACAAGCAAAGAGAAAACCCTCAGTTACTCATGCTATTATTAGTCACTTGAAAGAAAAAAGTTGGCCGTACACTAGCATCAAATATTTGAAATTTAGGCCCAAAACAGTTAAGATCAACTTAAGAATCAGCATTACACACTACCTCTTTAACTCTAGTCTTGTGAAAGGCATACGAGAATATGACAGATGCACAATTATCATGGTGCATTCACAGGTGTCTACGGCAGCACATTAAAATTCAGTGACTATCAGAAGGTATCAAATTGAGTATCTAAACTTTATTAAAAGCAACAAAACTCATTCTGCAACTTAGAAATTAAAAAACAAATTGCTGATGATTCAATAATGTACCGCTTGTACACCATGAGAGAGATCTACTTCTATGCGGTAATCCCCAAGTCCATCACATCAAATGACAAGCTTACCTTTTCTTGCTGATTGTCCATGCAATTCCTGTTTGGTGCACTCAAACACGAGTTGGAAGACACTTTTGCTGGTGCACATTGTGGTGGGGATGATTTTGGCGGTGGCTATTTTGACAGAAAGGGAAAGCGAACATGCTTTTCCACAGCAGGGATCATGGCCTATGTGAAAATAAAGAGAGATATTTCAAACACAAGATATTTTGAAACTTGAAGACTGAATGCTGAGGAAAAATAGCTGAGAAAAATATAACAATTATCACAGCATATCCTATCAAACTTATGATCCATGATGCCACTCTCCAGTTGCTTAGCTAGGCATCTAATGTAAGTCCATTAACATTTACTCTTACCACAGTCCTAGTTAGCATTATGTTTTGCCTCCCACTAATCTGTGGCATATATGCCACAGCTATAGTAGCAGGTCTCGTCGTTTGTCCAGTAAATAGTATAAAAAATGTTAACTGTAGGCCAGATTTTAAATACCACATTTTCCCAGTTAAGTTCGCAATTCAAATAAATGCAAATATCTCTTTGTGGATCGGTACAAGTAAATTACGCATTATATGTATTGCATATGCCACAAATTTCCAATTACAACTATACCGCAACTAGAGCCAGGGTGGGAATATGCAAGAACGTAACTTTATAGCTATTGCTAAAATGCTTTGCTCACGTTCGCATATTGAAATCTAAATCAACCTGTCGCTATTGAGGCTGTACTGAACCATACTCAATTATGAAAACAATTATACACAATTGAAAAATTGATGATACTCAAAGGTTTCCACTCTATACCTCAATTTCATTTTTTGTAATTTCGTTCCAGATAAAGTGCTAAAACTTTACAAGTTAACACTTGAGGGCCCATAGGATGTTTACGTGTGCATGCATTTTTTACAAACCAGACCATAACTTGTGAATATGCGCAAAGAATGCAACTTGATATCCATTGCTAAAAAAGCTATGCTCGTGTTCGCAAAGTGAAATCTAACTCAAGCTGTCACTATTGAGGATATGCTGAACTCTACTCAACTATGAAAACAATGCAGTTGTTGAAATGCGGAATTTTAAAGAGACCAGCATCGACATCATTGGCTTCGACAAAATGAAGAAAACAGATGAAAAGTATTCTTACCCATATACCTTGTTGAAGCAGAAGATAGCATATGATTTGGAATAACACACGGAACTAAAAACTTCATTGCCTTCCATAAATGAACTTTACTAGAGCACAGTTTATCATGGCTCCAGCAAGGTAAAAGCAAAAAAAATTTAAGTGTTTGCTACAGTCATTGGCCATATCTCTAGCATGCCAGAGAAAAACTCTAACTCCAAGCTTTGTTTACTTTGATTGTCATAGGGGAAGGTAGCTTGTCAATAATGTTTTATTCCTGATAGAGACCACAAGCAAAGAAAAACCCTCAGTGACTCATGCTATTATTAGTTGCTTGAAATTTTTTTTGGCCGTATGCTTGCATCAAACATTTGAAATTTAGGCCCAAAACAGTTAAGATCAACGAATCAGCATAACAAACTACCTCTTCAACTCTAGTCTTTTCCATTAGTTTATATTAGGTGAAAGGCATACGAGAATATGACAGATGCACAATTATCATGGTGCATTTAGAGGTGTCAACGGCAGCACATTAAAATTCAGTGACTATCAGAAGGTATCAAATTGAGTATCAAAACTTTATTAAAATTAACAAAACTCATTCTGCAAATTAGAAAATAAAAACAAAATGCTGATGATTCAATAAAGTACCGGTTGTATACCATGAGAGAGATCTACTTCTATGCTGTAATTCCCAAGTCTATCACATCAAATGACGTGCCCACCTTTTCTTGCTGAATGTCCATGCAGTTCCTGTTGGGTGCACTCAAACACGAGTCGGAAAACAGTTTTGCTGATGCACATTGTGATGGGGATGATTTTGGTGGTGGCTCTTTTGACGGATGGGGAAAGGGAACATGCTTTTCCACAGCAGGGATCATGACCTTTGTGAAAATAAAGAGAGATTTCAAACACAAGATATTTTGAAACTTGAAGACTGAATGCTGAGGAAAAATAGCTGAGAAAAATATAACAATTATCACAGCATATCCTATCAAACTTGTAATCCATGATGCCACTCTCCAGTTGCTTAGCTGGGCATCTAATGTAAGTCCATTAACATTTACTCTTACTACAGTCCTAGTTAGCATTATGTTTTGTCTCCCACTAATCTGTGGCATATATGCCACAGCTATTGTAGCTGGTCTCTTCGTTTGTCCACTAAATACGTGTAACACACATTTACTGTTGGCCAGATTTTAAATACGACATTTTCCCAGTCCAGTTCGCTATTCAAATAAATGCAAATATCTCTTTGTGGATCTGTACAAGTAAATTATGCATTGTACGTATTGTATATGTCACAAATTTCCAATTACAACTATACCGCAACTATAGCCAGGCGTGTGAATATGCAAGAAAGCAACTTGATAGCAATTGCTAAAATGCTATGCTCACGTTCGCATATTGAAATCTAATTTAACATATCGCTATTAGGCTGTATTGAAACATACTCAACTATGAAAACAATCATACACAATTGAAAAATTTATGATTCACAAAGGTTTCCACTCTATAACTCAATTTCATTTTTTGTAATTTAGTTTCAGATAAAGTACTAAAACCATACAAGTTAACACTTGAGGCCCATAGGATGTTTACGTGTGAATGCATTTATTGCAAACCAGACCATAACTTGTGAATATGTGCAAAGAATGCAACTTGATATCCATTGCTAAAAAAGCAATGCTCCTGTACGCAAAGTGATATCTAACTCAAGCTGCCACTATTGAGGCTATACTGAACTCTACTCAACTATGAAAACAATGCAGTTGTTGAAATGTGGAATTTTAAAGAGACCAGCATCGACATCATTGGCTTCAACAAAATGAAGAAAACAGATGAAAAGTATTCTTATCCATATACCTCGTTGTAGCAGAAGATAGCTTATGATTTGGAATAGCACACGGAACTAAAAACTTCTTTGCCTTCCATAAAAGAGCTTTACTAGAGCACAGTTTATCATGGCTCCAGCAACCTTAAAGCAAAAAAAATAAGTGTTTGCTACATTCATTGGCCATATCTCTAGCATGCCAGAGAAAAACTCTACTCTACTCCAAGCTTTGTTTACTTTGATTTTCATAGGGGAAGGTAGCTTGTCAATAATGTTTTATACCTGATAGAGACCTCAAGCAAAGAAAAAAAAACCTCAGTGACTCATGCTATTATTAGTCGCTTCAAAAAAATTGGCCATGAGAAAGATCTACTTCTATGCGGTAATCCCCAAGTCCATCATATCAAATGACATGCCTACCTTTTCTTGCTGATTGTCCATGCAATTCCTGTTGGGGGCACTCAAACACGAGTCGGAAGACACTTTTGCTGGTGCACATTGTGATGGGATTATTGTTGGTTGTCGAGTAATGGCTTGGAAGGGAGAAAGTGAGGGGTTTGGAATGAGAGTGGTCTTGTGGGAGGTGGAGGAGGGTGGAGTCTGGAATGAAGCAGA
>CBDHDT010000136.1:0-76624 GCA_965261215.1 Ekhidna sp. | reverse complement strand
AGCCTCTCACAAGAGAACAATAGAGCCATCCAAACAGCAGCTAGAGTGTTATGGTGACAAGTCCTTCCAATCTCACAAGTGGATGACCAAGATAATATGGGTGGCTACACATTTACAAGACATCATGGATGACTACACATTAGAAGACAACATGGATGGCTACACATTTAGAAGACAACATGGATGACTACACATTTTGAAAACAACATGGATGACAACACATTTAGAAGACAACATGGATGGCTACACATTTAGAAGACAACATGGATGACTACACATTTTGAAGACAACATGGATGACAACACATTTAGAAGACAACATGGATGACTACACATTTTGAAGACAACATGGATGACAACACATTTAGAAGACAACATGGATGACTACACATTTAGAAGACAACATGGATGACTACACATTTAGAAGACGACATGGATGACTACACATTTAGAAGAAAACATGGATGACTACACATTTAGAAGACAACATGGATGACTACACATTTAGAACACAACATGGATGACTACACAATTAGAAGACAACATGGATGACTACACACTTAGAAGACAACATGGATGACTGCACATTTAGAAGACAACATGGATGACTACACATTTAGAACACAACATGGATGACTACACAATTAGAAGACAACATGGATGATCACACATTTAGAAGACAACATGGATGACTACACATTTAGAAGACAACATGGATGACTGCACATTTAGAAGACAACATGGACGACTACGCATTTAGAAGACGAAGACAACATGGATGACTACACATTTAGAAGACAACATGGATGACTACACATTTAGAAGACAACATGGATGACTACACATTTAGAAGACAGCATGGATGACTACACATTTAGCATTTACAAAATATAAACTCCTCTCTTTATATGAAAACACAAAAATGTTAGCTCTAGAAAGGCCCTATGGTATATATTATAGCTCTTAGAACTGCTGATAGATAACAGCTACATTAATTAGGAGCACTGGGAAATTTTTAATGCCACTGTACAAGAATTGCAATTGGCTTACTACTATACACACTGGATTATTTATCCCACTGACATGTCATCTAATGTAAAAGAGTATGAACAACTATGACAGTTTTACTTAATGTACCTCTCTAGTATCACAGCTTGCAAGATAGGTTATTATACAAATGACACATACCTGGGGAGGGGAGACACCCAAGTGCCTCGATATTCAGACACACTTGATCCCGAGTCCACTCAACTGCCACTATGCGTAGAACTCGAGTGATGACTGGTGATGGTAGCACTGTGTCCTCAATGTCATATCTACTCGTACGCACAAATACCTTTTTTTCAATAAATACATATTCTTTTACTTGCTGCTGTTATAATGGCTACTGAATTACACATGAGTTCTAATAGCTACTGCAATCCTGCCTCCCATTCCCTTGTAACATACATGATGTCAGCCACAATGCCCATCACTGGTTCGTATAGCAAACCACTTATAATAACATTACTATCGTACCACAGTCTCCATGGAATCATCAGACATTGTCAATGGATGAAGACTTCCCTCTGTGCCATTTCCAATGTGGACTTCAAATATGGTCACGTAATAATCGGTTTTAAATCTCCCACCATACCCGGCAGTTTGGATTATGGAAATATTGACATCCATTTCAAAGGTAACCTGCAGCCAGGGTTTCGATGATGGTGGGAGAGAATCAGAAGAACACCACGATATTCCATCAAGCCTCGCCTCCGCAGGAGTGTGTTTACCATCCACAGAATCTGCTGCAAAGAACTGGTCAGATACTTTGTACCTACTGCCAGATATCAATGGCTCAATGATACCATCCAAGCAAGATTCTATGCAAGATAAGACATATGCATGTGATTCTATGCAAGATGAGACATTTGCATGTGATTCTATATGAGACATTTGCATGTGATTCTATGCAAGATGAGACATTTACATGTGATTCTATGCAAGATGAGACATTTGTATATGTTTCTATGCAAGACGAGACATTTTCATGTGATTCTATGCAAGATGAGACATTTGCATGTGATTCTATGGAAGATGAGACAATTGGATGTGATTCTGTGTCAGGTGAGACATTTGCATGTGATTCTATGCAAGATGAGACATTTGCATGTGATTCTATGCAAGATGAGACATTTGCATGTGATTCTATGGAAGATGAGACATTTGCATGTGATTCTATGCAAGGTGAGACATTTGCATGTGATTCTATGGAAGATGAGATATATGCATGTGATTCTGTGTCAGGTGAGACATTTGCATGTGATTCTATGCAAGATGAGACATTTGCATGTGATTCTATGCAAGATGAGACATTTGCATGTGATTCTATGCAAGATGAGACATTTGCATGTGATTCTATGCAAGATGAGACATTTGCATGTGATTCTATGCAAGATGAGACATTTGCATGTGATTCTATGCAAGATGAGATATTTGTATATGTTTCTATGCAAGACGAGACATTTTCATGTGATTCTATGCAAGATGAGACAATTGGATGTGATTCTGTGTCAGGTGAGACATTTGCATGTGATTCTATGCAAGATGAGATATTTGCATGTGATTCTATGGAAGATGAGACATTTGCATGTGATTCTATGCAAGATGAGACATTTGCATGTGATTCTATGCAAGATGAGACATTTGCATGTGATTCTATGCAATATGAGACATTTGCATGTGATTCTATGCAAGATGAGACATTTGCATGGGATTCTATGCAAGATGAAATATTTGCGTGTGATTCTATGGAAGAGAGACATTTGCATGTGGGTCTATGCAAGATGAGACATTTGCATGTGATTCTATGCAAGATGAGACATTTGCATGTGATTCTATGCAAGAGAGACATTTGCATGTGATTCTATGCAAGCTGAGACATTTGCATGTGATTCTATGCAAGATGAGACATTTGCATGGGATTCTATGCAAGATGAAATATTTGCGTGTGATTCTATGGAAGAGAGACATTTGCATGTGATTCTATGCAAGATGAGACATTTGCATGTGATTCTATGCAAGATGAGACATTTGCATGTGATTCTATGCAAGAGAGACATTTGCATGTGATTCTATGCAAGCTGAGACATTTGCATGTGATTCTATGCAAGATGAGACATTTGCATGGGATTCTATGCAAGATGAAATATTTGCATGTGATTCTATGGAAGAGAGACATTTGCATGTGATTCTATGCAAGATGAAATATTTGCGTGTGATTCTATGCAAGATGAGACATTTGCATGTGATTCTATGCAAGAGAGACATTTGCATGTGATTCTATGCAAGATGAGACATTTGCATGTGATTCTATGCAAGAGAGACAGTTGCATGTGATTCTATGCAAGACACTGTAAGACATTCCCAACTGTTCTAAACACAGTGATGTTTGTTAAATTGCAAATCTTGAATCTAATGATAATGTTGGTAACGATGATGATACAATACAATGCCGGCATGACAATAATAATAATTATTGTGAAGCTGATGTTGGGAATATTGACACTGACTATCTACATGTTCACTACCACCACCATCATTACCACCATCATCAGACATGATTTCATCATGATACTTTCAGTAATGAAAGAATGCAGTTGTTCAGGACAAGTGCTCAGTTTTAGAACTTGAAACCACGCACGTGACGAGCTTGATCTATTTGAAATCTTGGATGGTGACAAAGTAGATGTGAATTTTGTAAGAACCAGAGGAAAAGTATCACTGCTTTTGTTACCACACCCATATAGTTATAGTGAACAGTATCTGGCATGTGGACCCACGGTTGGGTCTTTCCAAGTTTGAATTGACCAATATTGAAGCATTGTGTTATGACAAAAGTTATCCTAAACCTTGGTTCATAATCTTTACCAGTGAACCGAGACTACTCGTTATAGGTCCTGGAGAGTGGCCAGAATACAGAGGTGCACCACGTCACATGCAGCTGATTTTGAAGGTGAGTCTTCAGTACCATGGATGAATATGAATAACAGAATCCTACTCGGTTGATTAGTAAGTATTTATAAACCAAGGTGTAAGATGATTTTTGTTTTGACACAAACTACTTTAACCAAACATAATATTGAAAGTAATTAATAAGGTATTGATGCTGTCATATATATATATTGGTTGTTGTGCGTGTGCAAAGAGGAGAAGGAAAATAAAAATAAATTTAACACAAGGCATAAATAATCATTATACACACACCAATTAGCTATTCATACTGGCTGAAAAAAATTCAGAGCTGGAGGAACCAGAGTAATCTCACGAGTGTCTGCAAAGAACAGCTAAACAACAAACAAAACTTGAGAAGTATATTGAGGAGTGAGCTAAGATCAGTAGGACTAAAACACAACAGCATCAGCTAGGTTGGCACAGAAGAAAGCAGGAAACCATTGAAAATTGGCAACAAGGAGATAGATGAAAGCCCAGAGAGGAGAACAGCAAATGTAAACACAGTGAACATACAAGAAGAGAGCATGAAATACATGAGCAGGTCTACCAACATTGATACTGTTGCTGAGACAAAATGGACACGCCAAGAGAGAACAAAATAATAATAATAATAATAAAAACAACCATGGAAATAATATTTGGAAATGATGCAATCTAATTAGCTGTTTCAACAAAATGGACACAAGAAGAGACAAAGTGGACAAGATGTCAATTACGTGGGGGAGGGGTGAGGGGAGGGTGGTAAGGCTTTATGACTTTGTTTCAGTCCCAGATATGGGCTATTTTGTACACTTTGGTAGAGGGGGATGGGCCAATATCACGATTGAACTATGCTAGGACTGCCTAATATCTACCACCATGTTATGACTCATGATGGCCAAGGGTCAAATGATCAAAAACTAAGCTGTTGTGCATGGGCAGTCCAATGCACAAGTGGCATCAATTTAGATATACTTCAACCAAGTCCTATATTATATTAAAAAAAGGATTACTGTTTGCAGATAAAATATCAAGCACGACCATGTCACATAACCAAGTTGGTAATAAATCTTTATTTTGTGTACATTTGAGTGAATACTCCTCCACACTGCAGCCTCCTCCACACTGCAGCTAATATCTATGCAATTCAAGTTCTTAAATGAATGTACCATCAGTTGTATCATCCCAGTCAGGCTGTGGCACCAAGTTCACAATTCATTGCCACATGCACACAGACTACAGAGATACTACTTCCGTGTGCTTGCTGCCCGCGGCTCAGATCTCCAGCTCGGTCGATGCCAGCCACGCTCTCTTGTTGTCGTCCAGGTCGCCAAGCTTTGATCGCCGTTGACTGGTGAGCGCCCACTCGATGTTATCCTTCACAAAGCCGTGGTGTTTGTTAGTGTGGCCAGCATCGGAGGATGCTCGCCACACTTAGCTGGTTGAAGACATTAGTTTCGTGGCACGAAGCCGTTACTAGTGGAGGAGGCCGCGTAGAGGCTGTCTTCTTCTCCCCCTACAGAGATTGGATCCAAAAAGTGTAAACGTGTATTCAGGCTGGTGTCTGCCTTGTCAAGGACTGAAATGTAGAGCTGCTTAACCTCAGAATAAATAATAGCTAGATGCTAGCTCTTTCTATATCTACAATCTTATTGGCAGGCACAGAATCCTGGAAACAGGCACCAGAATCTTGCAACACTAACCCTATTTTTTCCCCCTACCATTCTTTAGCCAAAAATGCATGTCCCACATGACTACCATTGATCAACCAAACAAACCACAATTCTTTCCCAACTCAAGTGGAGAAAGGTTGAAGCTATGTGAAACAGGAATGGGGGAAATGATATTTGAAAGTGACAGTCTTAACAATGATACACTAACTACATCAATGTTGCTAAACATGATGTAGCTGAACAAACAGCTAGGTGACATTTTTATTCTTGCATAATTTACCTGAAAAGGTAACTAATAGTAATGGCAGACACAGTAGAATACACAGCCAATTCACTTCTTCAATCGTCGTATACATACCACCAAGCCACCAACGTTACGCGAAGAAAGTGCGATAAACAATCTCGCTGACCACCTCAATCAAGGGGCGAGTAAATTGAGTGAAAAGGGGAAATAGAACGAAACGGAAGCAGACGAGTATCATCAACAGGCAATGGTCATCATAAAAATGGTAGCTTACTACCTTTCTTCCTGCTCCTCAGACAACTGACTGGTGACATCTTAGACTCGATCCAGACCAGTAATTTCCAAGTTACCTCCAAGACCAGTAATTTCCAAGTTACCTCAAAGACCAGTAATTTCCAAGTTACCTCCAAGACCAGTAATTTCCAAGTTACCTCAAAGACCAGTAATTTCCAAGTTACCTCCAAGACCAAATTCTTATCATCCAAGCTCAGATGGTGATTCGCTCTCGCGTGTGTAGCGAGAACCAACCGTGCTACGATTTTGGAAGTCAGAAAGCCAAACAACTTCGTCCACTTACTGGAGTTTGTGTGGTCAATCTCCTGAGCCAAATTCCGGCATTTCAACGCCCATGTGGATGACTTCATTGATGACTGCATTTGGGCCTGAGGATTCTCGCTAGCCGACCCTTACCAAATAGCTTCGCTGGGCCATGTTTAGCAGTTAGTTCTCGCTCTAAGTGGTTGTGGGTTGGTAGGCGGTCTTTAGCCTATGCGTTACGTAAGTAACTAACCACAGATTCGCTACGCTAAGAACTCGCGGAGGAGCTGCTTTGACTAATAAGATTAGGCCGAAATGAGAACGACTGGGAAGAAGTGTGTACGAAAAGCGCATTGAAATGGTATAGGTTTGCAAAAGAGGTACAGGGTGGAGAGATAGGTAAGGTCTTACAAGGTCAGGAGAGTGTGAGGTTGATGTTCAGGCTGAGGACTGGTTCAGCTGGGTTGTTGGAGGATGAGAAGAGATGTAGAATGGTTAGTAGTGAGAAGTATGTGGGAGTAGGGGAGGATGTGGCTCATTTCTTGGTGGGTTGTATGGAATTTGAGGGAGATCGCTGGTGCGGTTAGATGATGTGTGCAGAATTGTGAGGGCCAGAGAGTGGTTGGATGAATTTTGGAGAGGGACAAAGACGGAAAGGTGAAATTGCTGTTGGGAATAGAGGTGGAGGGCATATGTAACAAGAGCGACGGAGGATGTGGGAGAGTGCATATTGTTTCGGTTGGGCATATGTTGGCAGAGAAGGAAACAATTATTGTATGGGTAGGTTGTTTGATATTGGTCCTCCTCTCTCTTGTTACCTCACTTTCTCCTTGAACAGTTGGACACAGTATATATTTTTAATTAGTACAAAACCTTTTATTTAAGTCTGCCATTAAAGAAGAGGTAGCTATATGTATACTGAGTATGTGGCCTTGACAGGCTTAGCAATATCTAGATTAAATCATGACGTTCATCATTTACACAACCTAAATGCCACAAATCAGTGAACACCCCACAAAATATGGAAAAGTACCAAACCTTTGCCCAGCGAAGCAATTTGCAGGGATGTATGCAGACATTTTGGTCAGGGAGGAGGGGAGAATTTATTTGTCTTTATTATAGTTTAACACAACACTTTATCCAGTGTGCAGAGAGCCCAAGTAGCACTGATGTTCCATGAGTCCCATCCTATGTGCAACATGGAATTGATCAAAATCGCATGGATTTTTTTCCTCCATCTGGAATGAAGGGAAGGGAACAGTCAAGGAAAGCGAAAGTGTTACGGATACTCCACTGTATTTTGAGCAGAATACTCAAAACAAAATTCCATGTCTGTGAGAGGAGAGCCGGCTGCTACCAGGTTCATTGTATGTAATTTCACCTTACCTTCTCCTTGACCTTCAGTCATAGGGGGTTGAATGATTTCAAAGGCACACTTGGGTGAGCAAAAGTTTTTGTTTTCTTTTTGTTTTTGGAATTACTAGCACGGGCAAAAGAGCATGGTGGGAGTGCATGTAGCGTCCCACTTAATTCTTTCTACTTGGGACATCTGAGTGTGCAGCGGTCTTAGGTGCGTTAACTCACCCACATGTGTTACCAGAAACACATCGCAAAAACAACAACAACATACACAGACAAAGCTACCAATTACCACTGGTCATCACCTCATCATACCTCATTAACACATGTAGGGCCCTTTGTTTATATATAAGTGCACTGTAGTACCTGACTTTAGATTTGCTTGTATTTTGTCATCTTTACTAAATTGTCAGCTACTGAACCTACGCTTCCACCAATGAATTGTATGCTACTCTTTCTCAGCTAATTGTGAGCAGAATGTAATGGTTATCAGAAATTATTTAGGAAAGAGAACTCAGAAGGAACAGTCAGATAAATCTAGTGGTGAAGAGTCTGATACAGAGGAATCATTCTGTTGTGCAGACAAGAGCAAGACATTCATTACCTGCCCCGTCTCTAATAAATTATCTACAAAACAGAGGAAGAAATGTTACTGAAAAAGCTAAGCTACAAGAACGTTTCAGAGAATGTTTATCCTTGGGTTCAATGTGAAGTTGGCATGTTTAGTACTCTTTGTAAGAAATGGGAAAGGCCACCTCCATGTGCAAAAGGTGGGTGGACGACAAGGGGAATTGTGGTTTGGAACCATGCCACAGAACTACTGAAACAGCATAGGGGATCTAAATGGCACCTAGACTATCAATCACTGCGAGAATGGCTAAGCATGTAGAGCAGCAGAATGTCAATGAAATGCAATGTGCAGGTGCTGCTAAACAAGCTTAAGAGCATGAGATTATTCTTAAATTGATGAGATCCATGTCCTTCTTGGAAAAGGATCATATTCCACACACTCAACCATATACAAGGAGTTAATTGAGCTCCAAGTGCTTAATGGTGACAAATTGCTTGAAAAGCATTTTAGTGAAGGACCATCTAATGCTCAGTACACGTCAAGATTCACTGCCCTAGCCCTAGCTTAGCCCTAGCCCCTGCTAGGGTGCTGATTGAAGCGATTGATATTTGGATCGAAAAAAAGCTTATGTGTAGTCTCCTTGAGTGGCCTTACTTTTCCATCTTAGCAGATGCGTGCCAGGACATCAGTACTCGGGAAGAGCTATCCATCTGTGCCAGATGGTTAGTTAATGGAAAACCAGAGGAGCACTTCCAAACAGTATTTCATGTCTGTTCTACAGATGCCGACAATATCGCTGAATTTTTACAGCCCTTCTTAAAGCAGAAACAACCTGATCTAAGAAAGTTGATTGGCCAAGGATTTGATGGTGCTGCTACATTTGCTGGGAAGATAGTGAAGTTCTTAGCGAATCCAGACCTCCTTTGCTCATGCAATCTACATCCACTGTTTTTGTTACAGGTTACAGCTCGCTTCAATTCAGGCAGCTGCATCAGTGAAGGAAATAAGTTGTTTTTTGGAACCATGACCAGCGTTTGGACGTTGTTTTCTGGAAAGATAGGATATACTTTGGAAATTTTCAGGAGGCATTTCCTGTTTACTTCCATTTGACTCTTGAGCCACTCCTTCAGCTGCTCATCAGGGTTACATGGTTGAGTTAACATAGTAATTGCTTGTTTGTGACATAGCAAGCTCTCATGTTATGGAAACCCTTGGTTTTGCACAGCATTTTTTTTTAATTTCTAAACCCATCAGACTAGAAGAGCTTTCAGATCTTGAATCAAGATGGATCAGTTCCTTCAAATTTGCTGTGGCACACGTGTGGCAAATTACAGAATCTGAAATTGGAAGGAAATTTATCCATGAAAATTGTGAGTACCAGGCTGGTTGGAAAGCTCGTTGATTATCCACTTTGGTTTTTGGATATCTGATGTCAACTGGCTGGTATGGACTTTGAGGTAGGCCATTCAGAGTTGAGGGCATCTACAGACTCCAGGTTTCTGCACCAAGGAAACACTAAGAGTTAGTTATATATATATTTTTTGCCACACACTCATGCCACTTCAGCTTTATTGATCAAAGTCATATTCAAAATAAACAACATTGGTATGACAATACTTGTTTAATGACTCACTACTTCAGGAGCTGCGAGATCACTAGCATTTTGGAGACTCAATATTGACATCATATATGATGGATCAAGACGTGAATGTTCAAATTCAAGTTCAGATTCCTCTGGGCTATCTTCAACCTGTGCATCTCGTCAATCAGAGTCATCTGATTCTTGGTCATGATCATCATCAGCCTTCTCTTCAGACTCCCTTTGTCTCTTGTGTCTACTTTGACAAAAACAAAGCAAGGATGCTTGTCTTTAAGCCATGATTCACTCAGCACTAATTAACTCCTAGCAAACTCAAATACATGTGGCCTGGAATATTCTAGAACAAAGTCATTTATTCATATATGATGTGGCCTGGAATATTCCAGGCCGGTGGATGTTATACAAGTTGGCACTTTGCACACTTAATGTATTAAACTCATTGCTATAATTTATGCTCTTATTCTGTTTTTCAACATCATATCTGATGTTAGGTGCATAAAAATGTCAAGGAAAAATGTTGTTGGCCAAAAGTTGGGGGGCAGGGCTAAAGCATATGTCCATGGAAAAAGCAAAAACTTCATGACAAAAGCTAAGACCTCACGGCAAAGCAAAAACCTTGGCAAAAGCAAAAAGCCTCAAGAGAATCCCATGGTAAAAGTTAAAGGAATGACTGTTGTTGGCTCCTCTAGTTTTGAGCTTCTCGTCTAGATGCTATGGTGTGTGGAGGGAGTAATTTTATTATGTAGTAATGATGAGGGTTTTTCTCATCATTGCTTGCTAAGATAAAGATGCCGACCTTCCAATGATCAGATTAAAAAAATAGTGAGCTCTTGATACTTTGGGGTATGATGAGTGTGATTAATGATATTTGCACACCACAATAAACCATGTATTCCACACATTATTTTTAAGCTTCCATCATAGAGTTATTCCAACATGAATTTGTCTGTCAGTAGACAGGATGGTCTCCTTGGCCATGGGAGCAGTTATCCCAGAATCTAAGGATGGAAGACAACTCTATCTCTGTATTCCCCATCATGATGGTGGGCATGATGTTGATCAGATCTGTTCAGGCCATCTTCAACTACAGACCAGGTGGGCTTAGTTAAGAATGCTTACTTGTAGGAGAATATTGAAAACTTTCATGATAAATACAACGGGGGTAGAGTAGGGGTTTATGGGTGCTGTTGTTTTATATTTTGGATTGCCTTGTCAAAAAAGAACCCATGTAAATCACAAACACACACGAAAAATGGTAGTCTCCTATGATTAGAACCTCTATACCGTATTCTTTGCCCTTCTTACCTCTCCTCCACTCCCTGGTATGTATGTATCTACAGTGTTTGTTAAACCATGTTTCTCTCTCTCTCTCTCTTGTCAAATATTTTCATTACCCTTCACATTCGATTGCTGTGATGTATATAACTGTGTGAAGTAGTTAACTGTCAAGAAAGTGTCGTATTTCCCGTCATATTATACCGATGTGCTAATAGACAAGAGATATCCGTACTACTACAACCTATACAGCATAGCCCTAGAAACCTCTGATCCTATATAGCATTCCTCTATCCCAAGTAACCCCTGGCTTTCTCTAAGTCTAGGATCAAGCTGTATAGTTGGTCACCCTCACTAGGGATATTTCGGAATATCCCAGGAATATAACCAGGAATATCCCTGGAATCTTGGAATATTCAGGAAAGGTTATGGCAGTGCTGGACATATATGTCAGATACATCTACACATGCATGACAACACATTTTCATGTATGCATGAATAGACTAATAAATACTGAAGATCACTCAAGCATGCACACACACATATGCAAGCACACACTTGCAGTAGAAGTGTGAAGTGCATAAGTATGATGAAGCAGATGGTGACAATGGAGTAGGAACGAGAGGGGAAGGCGCAATACCTAAGTTAACTTGAACAAGCATTGTCATAAACCATTGTGAAGCTACCAAGGTAATGACTTCTTTTTTTTGGGGGGGGGGGGGGGGTATAACACTTTTAAACAGTTCTGAGTGAAATGTTATACCCTGTACGTGTTATGACAGTTCTTTTTCTCTAATATAACTAATTAAAGTAAAATATGTTGCATATATTATCCCGGCTCTGCCCCTCACCCCAAACCAATATTTGTTCCCTTCCTACCTCACTGTGGATGTCATAATAATGGATGTCATAATGATGTAATAGCTATACCACATCCCACCATCTCCAGTTTCTTCTGGACACAAATATGATCTAAGAGTCAACCTAAAACCACCCACCATAACAGTATGACTTACTATAATGAGAGCATTAGAGAGAACTGCAACATTGGTGCAAGGTATTAGGAACAAACTTTACAAGCTGATGTGTCTGAGTTACGACTGTGGATTTCTCAACTAGATATTTAAATGATTAAAAAACAATTTTCTAGGTCCAATTTTCGTTGGCTAGCAACATGCTTGACGGAAGCTTTTACCATGGGGATTATGTGTTTTTTTCCATGGGTGCTCTTGATTTTACCGTGTTTTTTATTTTGTATTTGCCGTGGGGGTCTTGATTTTTTCGTGTTGCTCATGCTTTAGCCATGAGGATTTTGCTTTTGTCATGGCAGTTGTGGGCCCCTGTAATACTTAGCTTATGTAGCCACCTCAAAATCATGCTTTATATTTGCTATTCTCAATTTATCATGCAAACCAATAACAATCAAAACTGAAACTGTATTTTTTTAAGTTTCAACAAAAAAAGTTAAATTTCGACAATTACTCGTAATCTTCAAATGTTATTTATTGAAACTTCTATTTAAAATAATGTTCTAGTGAGGATTGAATGAGCAATGCAAACCTACAGGCATTGGACCAACTATATAAGGGAGTTTACTTTCATCATTATTAAACAAATCTTGCTTCATCATTTCTATTGAAGCTATCAGGAAATCCATATTCTTTGGAAGTTCACTCTTTTAAGCTTCACTTCTAAATTATTCTGATATGTATGTTCCATGCAAATGGATAAGTTTGGGCATGTTACAATATAAATGTCATGCAACAGCATTGGTAGCTACTTTGGTAGCGTACCTAAACTCTCATTCTACACAGCATATCCAATGCTCAAGCGTACTTATAATGCTATAAATAAATTCATACAGTAACTTTCAGAATATATCCAAGATAATATTACTGTTCATTTATTCAATTAAAAAATAATTTGTGGACCTGCATAAACTAAGAAAGTTACTTCCATGAAAAAGCTATTTAATTGCTATTAAAATTATTAAAAGCACATTATGGTAAAGTTATGATCAGAGTTCTGCTATCACTGGTTTTTAACTACTATCATTGTTATTATTTTTTGACATAAGTACTCCTTTGTTGTGAAGATTTCTTTAGCCATGAATGTTTTCATGTTTTATAGCCTTCCACATTTGAAGTATAACTGGCCCGAATGTAAGTCTATATGGTCAGAATGGGGAAATCGCTAGCCAGGCTCCCATTGATTGAACATTAGTAGGAGGGCCTGGGTATTCTCTATGAAATTGACGTTTATATCAGATCATGGGTCTTTTAACTTGTGTTGTCACTAGCAGCCCTCTAACAGCATAACATATGAGGGGATGATAGGGGGCTGTATGCCAAAATGAGATAGATCTCTGAATGTGAAGCTGCAAGTCTGACTCTGAGACTGAGCTCTAGATATGATGCTGCAGATCGGAAAATAAATGTAATCTCACTACCAGGCTTCTCCTCTTACAACATAACATAAAATGCGGGTCTGGCTGGAGGCTGCATGCCAAATGAGATTGTGTTCTGAATGTGAAGCTACCAGTCTTGAGTGGATATAGGTCAAAAAATGAAGTCTACAGATCTTGATATGATGTTGCACGCTGAATGTAAGGCTGCAGTCTAAATTTGAGGCTGATCTCAGAATGTAGGGCTACTAATTGGGAGGGGATGACAAGTCTGAATGTGTGGCTGAATGTGAGGCTGCACGATGCTAAATGTGAGGCTGAGGTTTGAATATTCGAATATATGAGGCTGCACATACAACGAAAAATAATCTGCTACACAGCTCCTCCGACTTACTTGAACATAAGTGGGTGGGGATGGAGTGGTTATAGTTCTAAACTAAGCCTGCTGTCCAGCGTCACTGACTTACTTGAACATAAATGTGTGTGGCTGAAAAGTCAGGATGTGGAGCAGAAAATGAGGCTGCATGTGACTGTGAGTCTGAGGATGTTGGGATTTGACAGTGAAATAGATGATAGACCCATCCTTCTACTTTTCTGACTTGACAAAATGTGTGGGAGTGGCAAGTCTGAATGTGAGGCCCAATGTGAGGCTGCATGCTGAATACAAGGCTGAGGTCTGAATGTTAGATAGATCAGTGTACAGGTCTAAATATGGAAGATATCCTTGTACTAAAATATTCTGAATTACTTTAACAAAAGTGGGTAAGACTGCACGCTGAATGTGAAGCTGATATCTGAATGGGAGGCTAGAAGTGGCTACTAGTCAAAATAGGGATAACAGGCACGTTATACGAATCCTCTGACATATTTGCACACAGAGTCAATGAGGAGAGCCATATTCTCACCATATGCTGGTTGTAGGAGGCAAATAGAGGGGTATTTGGTATAGCTGAGACATATGGGTATGGCACAAGCTGGAAGAGGAGAGCCAAGTTAAAAGTGCACATAATGGAATGCTATATATTTTATACAAGCAGCTATCCATTTACATCATAGATAACTAAATAAAACCATCCACCACAGGTGATCTAACTTGGTGGCGGTGAATCCAGTAGGTGGCATTTCCCCTCTTATAAGAAGTATGGCTGGACGATTCTGATGGACTCAGCAAGAGGGATCCTTGCTATTTGCCCCTCTGGCATGCCAATGCAGTTCAAAGTGCCAACAGCATCCCTGCTCTAACCCTCCTTTCCACCTCCAGCGAAAATCAACCCTGCAGAGTGAGTCCTCTGCATGACAGGGCCACCATTTTGAAGTCCACCTCACCCTCAGATGGCCATGAGAACTACATAGCAGCATCACAATCGTAAAGTTGATATGACAAGTCACATCAAGGGAAGAAGGTAGACCACACTTCCATTTAGGAAGGTAGATGTTAGCAGGCAGTTGCTTGTTCGAGGGATCATAAGGCACTTCCTTTCTAGGTGCTAGGGCAGAGGTTAGATAGCTATGGTGACAAAACACCGCCATTACTGAGAGTTGAGTAAGGATCCTATACCTGTTTCCACCAGTTTACATGGTAGTTCCCAAATGGGTTGGTCACTTGGCAGGACAATGAACACCTTCCTCAGACATACTGATGTCTAACTAGAGGCTAATCGAGGCAGAACCCAATTCAGTCCTGCAAAACCTGATCCAGGATCCCATCTCAATCAATCCCCTCCAGGATGACTTCATACCTTTGTTACGTGGCCTCTACTTGGCTTTCTCTTTCCAGAAATGTGTGATATCTATTCTAAGGAATACATGCCCAATTTTGCAAATTTTGGAAAGCTTACTGCTGTTTAGAAAACACATTTGGATGCAGGTGTGGCATCACCTCAGAGACATTTATTCCTCATCCAGTGTCCAACTGCTTCACAATAAAATCCCCACCCCATCAAAGTGTATCTATGGGAGCATTTTGTCTCCTCTACCGTATTCTGTAAATAAGATATTAAAAATCATAATAAATCTGGCCATGGTAACAAGATTTGTAACATACTGTGCAAGACAGTTGACAGTTGTACACATATAATAACAAACAGTGATTATACGTACATACAAAAATGTATGTCAAAATATAGCTACAGGTAAATTGATATTCAGAGAGTTCATTTTATTGTTGCATAGTCCAGTGTTGGCTCCTGAGTATCTGCATTGGGATTTAGCTTCATATCATCCAGTCTGTTAGGAAAGGAAAGCACACCATCACCCTCCATATCATTAGAGCTGGCTCCGGGATAGTGGACCATCATATCTGCACCATTTCTACGTTTGTTATCAGTGGTATGAGTGCTCCTAGAGTTAACCGAATTCCCAAACACACTTCCATATTTTTCAGAGATCACACTATTTTCATCCCGCTCATTCAGAGACATACTAAAACCATAGCTCTCATTCCCAACTACTTTAATAGAGCTGGCTCCAGGATTGTTCAGAGACGAATGAACAGCATAGCATTCATTACCAACTACTTCAATAGAGCTGGCTCCAGGATTGTTCAGAGACAAATGAACACCATAGCATTCATTACCAACTACTTTAATAGAGCTGGCTCCAGGATTGTTCAGAGACAAATGAACACCATAGCATTCATTACCAACTACTTCAATAGAGCTGGCTCCAGGATTGTTCAGAGACAAATGAACACCATAGCATTCATTACCAACTACTTTAATAGAGCTGGCTCCAGGATTGTTCAGAGATGAATGAACACCATAGCGCTCATTACTAATCACTTTAATAGAGCTGGCTCCAGGATTGTTCAATGAATGAACACCATAGCACTCATTACCAACTACTTCAATAGAGCTGGCTCCAGGATTGTTCAGAGATGAATGAACACCATAGCGCTCATTACTAATCACTTTAATAGAGCTGGCTCCAGGATTGTTCAATGAATGAACCCCATAGCACTCATTACCAACTACTTCAATAGAGCTGGCTCCAGGATTGTCAACCTTGCTGTCTATACCTATCATGTTCTGCTTGATATCGATAGTGCATGTGCTCCTAGGGTTCACAGAGTCTCCACAAACATTTCCTTTTCCAGAGACCACTCTGCAATAAATATAGCTTCAGTTAAAGATATAGTGAAGTTGTGATTAATATGTCCAACCGTTCTGTATGTAAATTGGAACCATCTGCAGAATGACTTGCCCAGTCTATAAATTTGGGTAGACAGGGTGCCAATCTCCAGATGGGAGAGTTTCCAACCATGAACTATGTAATAAATTCTATTGTGCATGATATTTAAATCAATTTACTACGACTCTTTTGGAAAGCAAAAAATAAAAAAAATAAAAAAATTTTAAAAAAATCGACAGAACATGTGCACGCTAATTTCAGTTTGATTGAACTTTTGCCAGAAATATAAAAGCTGAATCTTGTATTATCTGCCAGTTTAAAAAATTGCCTCTGTGGAAAAGCAAAATATTATTGTAGAGAATGCTGTGAAGATTTGTTAGTATGTACATCAACAAATGAACTGCCACAGATGTGCATAAAATGTATCTAAGCTATAGCTGATGTTGATGCTAGTAATGAATCAGCTATGTTGATGCTAGTAATGAATCAGCTCTAGCTGATGTTGATGCTAGTAATGAATCAGCTTTAGCTGATGTTGATGCTAGTAATGAATCAGCTATAGCTGATGTTGATGCTAGTAATGAATCAGCTATAGCTGATGCTAGTAATGAATCAGCTATAGCTGATGCTAGTAATGAATCAGCTATAGCTGATGTTAATGTTAGTAATCAATCAGCTATAGCTGATGTTGATGCTAGTAATCAATCAGCTATAGCTGATGTTGATGCTAGTAATGAATCAGCTCTAGCTGATGTTGATGCTAGTAATGAATCAGTTATAGATGATGTTGATGTTGATGCTAGTAATGAATCAGCTTTAGCTGATGTTGATGCTAGTAATGAATCAGCTATAGCTGATGTTGATGCTAGTAATGAATCAGCTATAGCTGATGCTAGTAATGAATCAGCTATAGCTGATGCTAGTAATGAATCAGCTATAGCTGATGTTAATGTTAGTAATCAATCAGCTATAGCTGATGTTGATGCTAGTAATCAATCAGCTATAGCTGATGTTGATGCTAGTAATGAATCAGCTCTAGCTGATGTTGATGCTAGTAATGAATCAGCTATAGATGATGTTGATGTTGATGCTAGTAATGAATCAGCTTTAGCTGATGTTGATGCTAGTAATGAATCAGCTATAGCTGATGCTAGTAATGAATCAGCTATAGCTGATGCTAGTAATGAATCAGCTATAGCTGATGTTAATGTTAGTAATCAATCAGCTATAGCTGATGTTGATGCTAGTAATCAATCAGCTATAGCTGATGTTGATGCTAGTAATGAATCAGCTCTAGCTGATGTTGATGCTAGTAATGAATCAGCTATAGATGATGTTGATGTTGATGCTAGTAATGAATCAGCTTTAGCTGATGTTGATGCTAGTAATCAATCAGCTATAGCTGATGTTGATGCTAGTAATCAATCAGCTATAGCTGATGTTGATGCTAGTAATGAATCAGCTCTAGCTGATGTTGATGCTAGTAATGAATCAGCTTTAGCTGATGTTGATGCTAGTAATGAATCAGCTATAGCTGATGTTGATGCTAGTAATGAATCAGCTTTAGCTGATGTTGATGCTAGTAATGAATCAGCTATAGCTGATGTTGATGCTAGTTATGAATCAGCTATAGCTGATGTTAATGTTAGTAATCAATCAGCTATAGCTGATGTTGATGCTAGTAATCAATCAGCTATAGCTGATGTTGATGCTAGTAATGAATCAGCTCTAGCTGATGTTGATGCTAGTAATGAATCAGCTATAGATGATGTTGATGTTGATGCTAGTAATGAATCAGCTTTAGCTGATGTTGATGCTAGTAATGAATCAGCTATAGCTGATGTTGATGCTAGTAATGAATCAGCTATAGCTGATGCTAGTAATGAATCAGCTATAGCTGATGCTAGTAATGAATCAGCTATAGCTGATGCTAGTAATGAATCAGCTATAGCTGATGTTAATGTTAGTAATCAATCAGCTATAGCTGATGTTGATGCTAGTAATCAATCAGCTATAGCTGATGTTGATGCTAGTAATGAATCAGCTCTAGCTGATGTTGATGCTAGTAATGAATCAGCTATATATGATGTTGATGTTGATGCTAGTAATGAATCAGCTTTAGCTGATGTTGATGCTAGTAATGAATCAGCTATAGCTGATGTTGATGCTAGTAATGAATCAGCTATAGCTGATGCTAGTAATGAATCAGCTATAGCTGATGCTAGTAATGAATCAGCTATAGCTGATGTTAATGTTAGTAATCAATCAGCTATAGCTGATGTTGATGCTAGTAATCAATCAGCTATAGCTGATGTTGATGCTAGTAATGAATCAGCTCTAGCTGATGTTGATGCTAGTAATGAATCAGTTATAGATGATGTTGATGTTGATGCTAGTAATGAATCAGCTTTAGCTGATGTTGATGCTAGTAATGAATCAGCTATAGCTGATGTTGATGCTAGTAATGAATCAGCTATAGCTGATGCTAGTAATGAATCAGCTATAGCTGATGTTAATGTTAGTAATCAATCAGCTATAGCTGATGTTGATGCTAGTAATCAATCAGCTATAGCTGATGTTGATGCTAGTAATGAATCAGCTATAGCTGATGTTGATGCTAGTAATCAATCAGCTATAGCTGATGTTGATGCTAGTAATGAATCAGCTATAGCTGATGTTAATGCTAGTAATCAATCAGCTATAGCTGATGTTGATGCTGTTAGTCGTAAAATGAAAGACCTGGCTGTATTTTATTCATTATGATCAACTTCCTCAAGGCAAGTCATTTATTCCCTTTAATTTTATCATGGAGAAAAAAACCTACAACCCCCCCACCCCCAACAATCTTTGCTACGGGCCTGGTACTTGATCTAATTAATATATTTCACTGTGCACATCTCACGTGGCTGGTACTGCAACTTACATCCCAGAAAATCGGGTACTTCACATTTGGGCAAACTATCATCCTCACCATGTGGGTCAAAGCACAGAGCAAGGAAGAGATTCTCTTCACACACACAGTCAGTAGCTACTCTCATCCATCTATAATTATGCTGATGAACTTTCTGTCCCCCCACAAATGCTGCCGTAAAGTTTGAGTTATGTAGTGAACATAATGAAGTAGCAAATGTTAAAAGGTTACGTAATTTTTGTAGGCTTCTCCTAGCTCCACTCAATGGCTCTCCTCCAGCTGGCATATAGCCTTCATCTTATTGAAAGCTCCTCCAGCTGGCATATAGCCTTCATCTTATTGAAAGCTCCTCCAGCTGGCATATAGCCTTCATCTTATTGAAATCTCCTCCAGCTGGCATATAGCTTTCATCTTATTGAAAGCAAACCAATAGCCTTCTTAGTCATTATGTAAGTCTATACTCAACTGATCATAAGTCGAGAAACAACTGACCAAAAATTGGGATTTTTGGTCACAAGTACCACAGCTTAGGGTGTTAGCAAGCCACACAGGAAGTTTGGGGTCTGTAGCTCAAGGCGCCTGGGAATTAGAGGACTTTCCAATGGGGATGTGCCATTTTTTGATGACCCTTGCGTGTTTGGCTATATCTTCTAAGAAAAAGTGCCTATAGCGACTTTTTATATATCATCTTAAAGCACACACAATAAGCAACAAGCTGGTATAATAATTATTTGCACAGAAGAAAGGGGGGGGGGGGGGGGGAGTTATGGCAGGTACAAAAAAGTGCAAATTTCGGTAAAAAATGGTACAGCCCCCCTTACCAATTAACCCACAAGTGGATATACATGTATCCGGAAAATAAACACCTGCTGGTATGTTGCTTATCAGATTTTTATTCCAGAAATAAGACAATTTGAAAACTTTTTTTAAACAAAAATTACGTTAGGGTGGGGTTTAATTGGAACAGTCATGGTTTCCATTTATTTCTAACAGGTCAATCAAATATATATTAATCTATTTCTCAATTTTCTTTTTTCCCCTTCATTTTTTTCAAGCAAACTGCAGGATCTCCAAAAATTATAAAAGCTTATTCCAACTTGTGTATTGTTGTTTTATAGACATGCACATATACCAATTCATTCCATGATGTTATTGTAAATTGTACCCATGTATACCATATTGTCACGGAAGAAGAAAAAAACATCACTACTAATACTGTTTTAAGCCCAAATTAAAGAAACAAAATAACCTCACACCTCAGATAAAATTCACTCTGGCATCACAGATACATACAAAGATACATCACAGATACACCCATCCAACAAGTAGGCCTTCTGGTAACTCCGTCAGCCAGTTGATGACCTCAGAAATAGTGTGCCTTCCATCAATAGTGGAAGCGACTTCCAGGTAGACTTAACAAACCCTCTTCTCTCATCAGATTTCACAGCATATTTCTGCAATGCCACACAGATTTATTTATATTAATCAATCTCATCTGTTGTGCTTCTCTCTTGCCTTTTTCTGTCACTTATCTTCTTTTTTCCTATCTCAGTTCTTCTTGCTCTGCTGTTTAAGAAGTATTCTCTGACTTTTTTCATTCTGCTTTTCTGTAGTCTTATTTTCTTGTTAAAAGGAAGCAGAAACCCCTTCCCAGCCCCCTTCCCAGCTCCAGACAGCTAATTTCACAGAGGGTTGAACTGGACATTATATAGACAGAATTTATCGCACAAGCATTGAAGCCATATAGCTAAGCCCCACTAGAGGAGCTGCGAGGTTAAGCTAGTCAAGCTGAGTAGGGTATGTTAAAGGGAGGAGGGTGGGGGCACATACCCATTGTGCCCTATGGCTAAATCTGCTATTGATTTTAGTTTATACAAGTACACAACAGCTCGCTCAGATAGTTTCTCCTGACTCATCGAAATAACCATTAAAGTTTATATAAGTACAATATTTTAAGGTGGCTGACCCAGTTTATATATTTTTTCAGGTAAACATTACGGTGAATGCATAAATAACCAAACAGATATATACGTAATGTACGGCAATACAAAGTTCCCATCCAACTCCCCGGCGAGGGCTCTACACTTTCGATCAGCAAATAGCATATATAGTTACTATTGTTTATTGTATTCATGTAATTAATTATATTTTATGTTGCCCAAATATGTGGTTAGCTGAGATCTTACAGCTTTAGGAAACATCTTGAGAGGTATATATATATAGGTGGAGTCTAAACCTTTTGAGAGCCATCCTGCCAAAGACAACCTCAAGTAAATACCCATTACAGGATGGCTATTTACCATACAATCTTCCTCTAGAGAGAGAGACCACTGGATGCCGACCAAATCAACACTCCTATATTGTAAAGTATTTGCACCAGAAAGTGAATCGAGTTGTATAGATGACGTATTTGTGGGCAGTTAGCCAATCATTATGCTCAAAGAGATATAGGGTTTTAAACATATAAGTGGCAAGGCATTCATGATACAATCAATCAAATAACATTATTCATGTACTCTGTACAGTCTTGCTATAACATTACTACAGACTCTATAAAGTTTTGCTATGACATTCATGTACTCTGTAGTCTTGCAATAACATTATTCATGTACTCTGTACAGTCTTGCTATAACTTACTCATGTACTATGTACAGTCTTGCTATAACATTATTCATGTACTCTGTACAGTCTTGCTATAACATAACTCATGTACTCTGTAGTCTTGCTATAACATTATTCATGTAATAGGTACACAGCAAAAAAAATTCAACAATCAAAAATAACAATAAAAAAAGTCAACAAACTTAACATTGAAACTGCTTCTGTACAGGAGATTGACAATTGTCTGCACTACTTCTCAACAGGAGAACTATGTAGATTCGACAGTAGAATGAAACCACTTCAGGACTGAGACTGATGCCGACTGCATTGCTTCTCGACAGGAGACCAATGCTCGACTGGAGAACGAAACAAGTCAATAGAGGAGACTGAGGCTCGAGTGCTGAACTTCACGGGGAAGAATGAAAGGTATAAACACTCTGGAAGAGGAAGAGACTTAGAAATGCTCGATTGCTCTAATAAGCCTTCCATTTCCGACCGTTTGTTTCTATTGTGGGTATCAGCTAGCTATGAGGATAGGATTTCTGTTTTCTGCTATTGTTTCCGTTGTGGGTATTGCAATGCTGTTGTTTTTTTTGCATACGTTGAGCGTTTAATGTGTGCGTTCTTTAAAAAATTCTACGTAATGCAGCCGGCATGTATTTTTGACTTCTACTATATGTACATGGTGGTGTTGGATCCAAGGTTGCCACAAGCAATAGGGGAGCTTATGGTTCCCATAGTCAGGGTATGCCAGAACTTCCAAGGTCTGGCACGGATGCAGTATGATAGGGTTTCCTATCCGGGAACCGTCAGTGGTCTAAGGTAAATTCAACACCTCACTCACTGACCATCACGGGGAATGACATGAGTGTAGCGCGGTGTAAATTGAGCATCGGAGTCACCCACCAGACCAAGGATTGTGCCTTACAGGGGAAGGCAGAACCAGAGGTGCAGACAACAGTCAAAGCGGCTATCATGGCATTGGCAGCCAGGTGAGGGAGAAGGTTGGAAATTGTGAGCGAGGGATCTACTTACGGACAGCCATCGGGCCAGGTGTGTAGGTTGTATAATAGAGGAGCAAGTATATACCAAATGCAGGCATGTCCATAGTTGCAACAGATGTGGAGGTCGTCATCCGGTCATTATGTGCCCAGGGCAAGCACCCATGGCTGGATGCCACCAACAACCCAAGTTCCATTGTGCCAGAATGGGACAACTGGGTAACCACATCTCTACCAAAAGATCCGACCCGTGAGGAACAACTACTGTGTGTACATGTATACATGTTGTTATGGAAAGTATGTGCTCGAATTATATTAAATGAACAATGATAAACTGGAATTGGTATTAGGGGAAATGTACTTTAGGTGCGAGTTCTGGGAGTTCATAATTGCATGTGGTGTGTGGTGTGCAGGATCATACCCATGGAGGATTTGCTAGGATTGGAGGTATATCCGCATTGACCGACTTATGTCACTACACCACGGTGCCAACTTATGTCACTACACCAAGGTCACAGGATATACAGACACCTCAGGAGTGAAGGGAATGGAACCCCGAGTTAGAGGCTTACCCAGACAAGCGTTTCAAAACTTACATTGTGGAGGGTGTCAGGAACGGTTTTTGGTTTCCTTTAAGGCTGGCTCCACCTACTCATGAGTAGAACGGAACATGGCATAAGCAGGAGAGAACTCGGTAGTGATCATGGACTACCAGGCAAGAGAATGAGGAGGGTAGAGTGCATGAAGAGGCCACAAAAACAAAAGTTAATCCGTTCAGAGTCATCCCAAAAGACAGCACCGGGAAATGGAAACTGATTCTGAATATCTCTACCCCCGAAGGGGCCAGGGTCAATGATGGAATAAATCCATACCTATGTTTGTTCGCTCACTTAAATGGAGGTAGAAGATGCAGCAAAGGAAGTATCACACCAAGGTTGGGGGCCCTACTGGAGAAAGTAGACGTCAAGATTACATATCGCACCATCCCAGGTAGTCCACACACAAGACCAATGGTTGTTAGGAATGAAATGGAGGGAGCACTGAATCTCAATACAATGCTACAATTCGGACAGTGTTCAGCCCCAAGGATCTTTTCAGTGGTTGCAGATGTTGTGAAGTGGATAATGAGAAGGAAGAGAATCTGATATGTAATACACTACTTGGATGATGTCCTGGTAATTAGTGGCCATCCCCAAAGGAATGCGAGAGAGGATTAGCGACCATTCTCATGATATTCGAGAGTCTATGGTTTCAAGTGGCACCAAACAAGTTGAAAGGGCTGACCATCTCATTGATATTCCTAGAGTTCGAAGTCAATTCAAATTTGATGGAAATGAATTGCAGCTATCCAAGGTGTAGGAACTAAAGGAGATGGTGCAACAATGGCTAGGATGCAGTTTGAGTACTCACAGGGAGCTGGTGTCTATGGTAGGAAAGCTGGCACATGTATGTAAGGTAGAAATGGAAAGATGGCAGATGCATGTAATGTAGTAAACCTAGGGTACACATACATTCGAAGGACGTTCGAGTTGCTCAAGGAGATACGTCTGTCCCATTACCACTCTAGTTGAATTTGACATTCCAGTAGTCAGATCTGCAGTGGTGGCCATCATTCTTGTAGATTTGGAACAAGGTATCCCTACTCCAAGAACGGGAAGATAAGAAAACATATCATGTTGTAACAGAAGCATCAGGCAATATAGGGTGTGGTGACCATGTTGGCTCCGGGTGTGCTGGCCCACTAAATATTATGACCAGGCCCTGAAACTGAGGGAGAAAGCATTACATAAAAGGAGCTGCTGTCGGTGGTACTCACATGTGCAGTGTGTGGGACACAGAGTAGGGAGACTGTACACTGTACAGCAGCAGTAGTGGTCCATTGTGACAATCAGGGAGCAGGGGCAGTCATCAACTCGGGTTACAGCAATATACCACAAATCATGCATCCATACCACGATATTCTTCATTTAGGTGTTCTTCCTTCTCCTTGAGAGCAAAACATATTCCGGTGAGAAGTCACGAGTTAGCTGATGCAATACTGGAGACGATGGAGAACCAGGAGAAAATCTCCCCGGAACTTTGGATCTGTTAGTTTGCAAGCAGCCACATTGGATATTGCCAGTGTGGTCCCAAATGTTCAGGAGTTATTTTTGACAGGATTGGAAAAGTAATCGCTGGCGGTACCTCAATTTCTGTTCAAATTTTAATGTAACCCCATTCCCAGTCAATGAACATTGACCTTTCTGTTGCACTTTTGTACAATGATAAATTGTCAGTGGGTACAGTACAGAGCTGTTTGTTGGATATACGGCACAGGAAAATTTCTCTGCATCTCAATGATCCCCCCATCAGCCAGAACCTCAACTGGAGTATATGCTGAAAGGCAAGAGTGTACGGAGCTGACAGCAGATTACTCCACAGATCCAGCAAAAACTGAGGCAGGTTTAGAAGGGTGACCCAGTAGACATGACCCAGCAATGTTGGGGTTGTGGCAGACACGTGCACTGAATTCTTTGAGTTTCTGCGCTCGGGTGAAATATTAGTCCAGTCAACAAAGGATATGACAAAGCATACACCTCATTGTACGGGGATGTTAGGGGGGACAGAGTGATGTCACTGAAATATATTGAGGATTGCATTAAGACATCAAAGACAGATCATTCCGCAAAGTGGTGTCGATATGGTTGGGCAAAATCACGTCAGAGCCATGCCCAGTAGCAGCGATGTTGGATTACATGGCTCAGAGAGGGTCACAGAATGGGTCCTTTCTTTATGTTGAGAATGGCAGTCCACTTACAAGAGGTCGTTTCGTAGCTCGGATCCATGAGGCACAAGAGGCACCAGAAATGGATCCTGCTAAGTATGCTGGCCACAGCTTCCACATTGGAGCAGCAACGACAGCAGCAATGTGTAGACATCAAGACTCCCTAATTAAGACCTTGGTAAGATGGGAGAGTGCGGTGGTATATACGCTGTATGCTCAATCTTCCAAGGAAACGCCAACTGCTGTTCCATCGAACAGTCAGCTAGATGATGCAACCAACACAGAATTTTCACCTGGCCAAAACACCAAAGCAAATCTTCAAAATTGTCAGTGTTTGATATACTTGTTCAGTCTATACTAGATCTGAAAAGTTGCATGACATTTTAATGTCAGGAAAGGTTTGCTATACACAAAAGCTTACATAGCTTTGGAGTTCACCAAGGTAAGGTTTGCTAGAGCTTCATCGAGGGAAAGCTATAGCTTATCTTCACAACCTCAACATTTGGAATTTGCTTCCGATGGTTCTGCATTAAGATAATAAACAGAAGCTATATCATGCTACCTCTACAATAAAATTACAACAAAGAAATCCATCCAGGAGTACCTCCTTCCTCAAGAGCATAAGAATTCATGGAAGGTTTCAAGAAATAGCAGTAAAAGCCACAAAGAGACTGTTCATGATGGCAGTGGCAACCTGTCGTGCAGGTAAAATGATCTAGTGTTTAGCGTATACGCATCACGATAAAAATATATTTAAAACGGAAAAAATGGGGAAAAAGCACACCCAAACAACGTGAAGGCTGTCCCTATAGGCACTTATGGCGGTCAATCATTACCAATGTCAACGTTGAAGAATTTCATCTAGCAGGCTACAGTGCAGTCATGCTGAATCACCATATAGTGATGATGAAGAGATTTATTATGATTCAAGACAGTCATGCTGTAACATGGAATAAAACGGATCTAGAGCACTGGTGCATCATCATAGTGAGAAGGAACAACAACTCGGACCAATGAAATTAAACGTCGCAAAATGTAGGTAGAATAGACTAAGGTACAGTGTGCTCAACTCACTCTTCATATAGGGAATTATCAATGTCCTGCTCTGCCGAATCTTGACAAGTCTCTGAGAGTTGAACTTGAGCACTGTGTAATATAAACACACATACATAATACAGCATGTTGGTCAGTGCAATACACTCGCACTGCTGTGACAATCCCAACATGCAGAGTGGATACATGCTACAGAGAAGCCACCATGGCAGTTGCAGGAACATCCATAAATAGTTGCTAGACATGTGGTCTTATTAAGAGTACAAATCAATTAATGCAATTTACATCATTCAGGATTAGATTGTGCACTTATGTAATCTGAAAGGCTGTGGTCCATATTCTCTTCTTTTTAAATTTTATTGTTTACTTATTATTAAGCAGCCAGACTAATTCTTGCTTTTTGAGACTACTCACTTTAACATTTACAAAAATAATTTACGAACTCACAAATTCGTGAACAAGAAAATTAGAGGGATTTTCCTATATTTGGCTATATATGTACATAGCTTTCGACCAATTAGCTAAGATCTGGTGGCCAAGACAAAGGTTTTCCCTTCAGGAAGTAGTATGTAAAAGAGTGAAGTTTGCAATTTCAGAAAAGTTGAAAGGAGGTAATAAAGAAGATAACATATCATTTAATGCACCACATACAAAGCAATGACACATTATGTAATTATCAGTTAATTGGAAAATGTGAGATAGCCTCCATCTTTACACCAGTGTGCAACTCTTTACCAAAAGTGACTATACACTAGCAAAGGGTCTGGCTACCTATGTGAGACTCTGTAGCTACCTATGTGAGACTGTGGCTACCTATGTGAGGCTCTGTGGCTACCTATGTGAGACTCTGTGGCTACCTATGTGAGATGCTGTGGCCACCTCAATGATGTTTATTTTATTACTACAATAGTAAAACAATGTCACTCGTTACCATTAAGTACATTACCTTCTCCTTCTTATGAAAATAAAAATGTATGCCACCACAATGGCAAGAAAAAACAACGCCACTAGCAGGAACAGAGTCCCTCCCACTGCTCCACCCACTGTGGCGGCTCTAGATTGACTGGGATTACTTTGTGGTGGCATTTCCTCAAATATTTCTTTAATGGGTGAAGTTACCGGACTGGTATAGAGAGATGTTTCTGGCTGTGGTTCAGTGGCTGGAACTATAGATGAAGCTACACAAGAATAATGACACTTATTGGTCACCACATTGTTTTTGTTGTTCATATTGTTGTTATTACATTGAGTAGTAATAGTAGCGGGTGCAGTTTGAGTAATTGGGATTAATTAATTCTACTTAAGAGTCAAGCCTATCAAGCCTATAATTAGGACAAATGTGTTAAGAAAATAGAGGTCGGTTAATATATGATACACATCAGATCTCATTACAAGTGTTTCAATTAGTTTGTTGGTTGGTATAGTGTGGGCTATTCACACCACAGGCATAATCATAGCATAAATTAACATTCAACACTTCCTGTTCCATAGAATAGCCACAGAAAAATTCCCAACAGCCCTGTTTCCACTCTTCTTAAAAAGGTCAATCCAATATAGCCGTTTGCTTCAAATAAAACATTTCTGTTCTTTAAATATATTGTCGCCACCAATATATTTCTCAAGGTGTGCTTAGTAAATGAGTGTAGGTCCTAGCTATTAACAGCAGCCTGTTCCAATTATGTGACTGCTATTCGAAGGTGATCACTATTTGGGATAGTGTAATCTCTTCGATGAAATACAGTTCCGTTATAGCTAGGCACCAGATAAAATAGAGAGATCCTCCCTCATTACGACTGTTTTGTTTACTGATTTAGCTAGTAAATTCATGAGTTGAGATAACTAACCAAGCATCGCTCCAAGTTCGAACTTTGTTCTCCAGTCATACGCAGCCTTATCTAGGAAATGAAGATGTGAAGTATCTGACTTTTGTTCCGTTCATAGAAGAGTAAGAGAGCTGGAACTTAATTAAGTTGCAGATCAAGTATATACATGTAGTTAATTGATACATCAAAGTCAAATATCTCCATTGATGCTAAGGAATTATGTGAACTCACGGTGCATATATACTCGCATGTACACATACAGGCAGATAGAGATACAGAGAGCCAGCATATACCAGTATACAGGCAGACAGAGACAACCCTGCACATACCATCATAGAGGCAGACACAGACATATAGAGCCCTGCACATGCAAGCATACAGGCAGACACAGACGCATACAACCCTGCACATGCAAGCATACAGACAGAGACAGACACATTGAACCCAGCACATGCTAGCATACAGACAGACACAGACATATATAGCCCTACGCATGCAAGTATACAGCCAGAAGCATACAGGCAGACACAGACACATACAACCCTGCACATGCAAGCATACAGACAGACAATACACATAGAACCCAGCAATTGATAGCATACAGGCAGACACAGACATATACAGCCCTACACATGCAAGCATACAGCAAGATACAGACAGCCCCACGCACATGCAGGTAGACTCAGACACATAGTTCTGCATGGTGTTGCCGACATAGTCGTCACTTCTTTCTCCACCTCAAGACTCAGAGGGTTTTTTTTTATCAGATGGTACCCCCCCCCCCCCCCCCCCCACACACACACTCGTTTCCTGATACCCAATATTCCTCCATGACTTGGAAATTTAGGGACATATATTACACCTTCAAAAAATAGTTCGCTATCTCAAAATAACTCGAATTAGGCTGCTAATCAGTTGATCACATCAGAGGAATCTTTATATAGCACGTGCATGCAGTGTTCCTTGTTACTTATGAACACATGTACATCAATTGTCCCCACTTCCACCTGGCCCATGTCAGAGATTCTATTACCACACAGAGCTTTAATAGACTATGGTTGTAGCTATAGAACCAAAGTCTAACAAAAAATATGTTATACTTGCAGAGCCGCTGCCCAAAAGATAGGCTAGTTCCTGGCATCTTTTTATTTTGTCACAGGACCTATACATCTGTCAGTAGGCCCTGCTAAAGATTATTATCTAATTTCCCATTTTTTTCCCCATTTCCTTGCACATTTCAAATTTTGATGACGGAACTGCAAAATTATCTTTTTCCATGTTAACGCCCACCTGATGTCATGGTAACCCGATCACACCCTGGCATTATCATGGTAGTGCCACCAGTCTTCTTGCCAAATTTGATAACAAAACTGCACATTTCCCTTTTCCTTGGTAACGTTCACCATTGTCATGGCAACCAGACTATGGCGTGACACCATCAAGTGGTGTACCGGCCTTCTCACCAAACTGCAAAAAAATTCTTGATAATACCCACCACTATTGTCATGGAAACGCAAAAACTGGCACCATCACAGTAGTGCAACCAGCTTTCTCTCCTAATTTGGAGAAACTAGCAAAAAAATCTCAACTTTCTTGACAGTGCCCACCATAATGCCAGTCACCATCCATCCCATCTTACTTCTGGGCCCAAGTAACCCTATATTCCAAATCTCAGCCTCTCCGGTCCTACGGTCGGGCGGGCCACAGAAGAAAACAAAACATACATAACCACAGAAGGTTAATTCACTTAATTACTCCTCACACATAATTCAGTTAGCTAAACTAAACACAAGTCGTGTACAGCAGCTCATAACCATAACTCATCTATTATGCATAAGAATTTTTTTTTTGAATGTGCATTCAATTGTTGTTGTTGTTGTTCTCTCAAGCTGGTAATTTTAGTGTCAAAAGATAGCGTGCTTCAAGGGCTTTCCAATATATACTATATGATGACCACTTGAACTTTACTAGAACCAGGTCTACCAATATTCCCTTCCAGTGTGTTAACTGGCCACCTCTTGCCATTTACGGATATGCTACAGTAACCACCATGCTGTGTTTTAAGTGTCACAATTAACAATATATCAGAACAGAGGCAAGTGCCACTTGGTATACCTCACTTACCAATGTAAGACAAGCATGGATAGCCATGCTACAAGTACCTTGTTACTAAGGAGGACAAGAGGTCAGGCTTCCCCCCCTCCCCCTTAAAGCCATTTAAAAAAAAATCAAATTCTTACTCAGCATTACTTTTCCCCCTACCTCTGTGCAGGTAATTCTAGAATCATATTGTTGTTTATTCTGTGTGCTTTCAACAGACATGTTGAAGTCCCTATAGACACATTTTTTTAGAAGATACATGCACCTACATTAAGGTCCAAAAAAAAAACTTTATCGCATAGCTCTGAAGTCATAGCTCATGGAAGCATGGATAACAAAACATCAAAATTGTTGTGTGGCTTCCCACAACCCTTTGTGATATCCATGAATCAGATTCACCAGTTATTGGGGTGTTGAAAGTTATTGGCAGACATATATGGACACACATCTCAAAACACATGGTTTTGAGGTGTGACCAAATAAGGCGCCCAATAACTTCACACCATCTCTAGAATCTGATTCATACAAAGTGCAAAGAGTGCAAATTACAAGCAAGTGATATCATAGCCGAGATTAGCTCTACAATTCACTTCTTTTTGCAGCCATGCTCCACACCTGAGTTTCGGTTGGCCATATTGTCTATCAACTAATCTATCTCATGCAGGCAACTGTTGCGCATTTTTGCAGCCTCTATCCAGTTGCCAAGGATGTTGCTAGGTGGTTTTGAGGTGGGAGAAAATATTTCAAGGGTGTGCCTAAATGTCCATGTTTTAGCAAAATAGAACAGCCGTGTTCAATATGGGTTTGTTAAAGGTCTCCAAGGGTTTGGAGGTGCAGATTTGTGAGTGGCCTTGATGTTGGTACTTGTATCTTCTAAGAAAATGTGCCTATAGAGACATTCAATATATCATTTGAAAGCACACAGAATAAGCAACAATATGGTACTAAAATTACCAGTACAGAAGGAAGGGAAAGGTTATGAAGATTAGAAATATGATTAAAAATCAAGATTTTTGGGTCCTGATCTTTAGTCCCTGTCACAGTGGTGAGAACCACAGCAAGAAAATGTACCTAATGCTCTAATAAGGTTCTTCATCTTCATGAGGTAGCAATGTTCTCTGTTGTCTTCTGGTGGCTGAGAAGTGGCAGCTGATAACTTCCCTGTGTGAGGAGTGGCAGAAGATGATAGCCCTGACTGAGGAGAGGAAAAAGATGATGTCACTGGCTGAGGAGAGGCAAAAGATTATGGTCTTGACTGAGGAGAGGCAGAATTTGATGGCCCTGGCTGTGGAATGGTAGCAGATGGTGGTCCAGGATGAGGAGTGGCAAAAGATGGTAGTCCTGGCTGAGGGAAGACAGAAGATAATGGCCTTGGTTGAGGAGAGGCAGCAGATGATGGCCCTGGCTGAGGAGTGGTCTTCTGGAAATGGTTGCCAATGAAGTAAAGAATCGAGAAAATGGCTGCATATTCAAATCCCAAGGTAAGGTTGCTGGTGTTTCATTCTGACATAACTACTGAATTCATCAATAAGCTCTAGCATTGGCGGCGGTGATATAAACTATTTGTCATGATGGTGTAGGAACTATTTATTCATCTTAATAGGTAAACACAATTCCTTACATGAACTGCTACTCTCTCTCGGGACAGTGTATACATGAGAGGACTGGCTACAGTGTCATGAGTGCATTTTTACAAGACGTCAGAGTTCATGCCAGCATTTGGATGGTCTTCCCTTTGATCCTCTGAAAGTTCCTGCAGAAAGCTCGATCTGGTGATCTCAGTGATCTCTCTCGTAGTGCAGCACTTCCCATCTTCAAGGGAAGCTGCTTCCATGTAATAGCTAAGAAATACAGGGCAATCTTGCACAACTTGTGCTATCTCTGTACAATATTTGCCTACATCCAAGCCCTACAACATCAAGATGACATCAATGTTTACAGATCAGTACTCTATTAGGCCTTCAGTTTCCCCTCATAAGGCCTCACACATTTTTCTCTTTTCATCTTCTCCACTACACCTTTGCTCGCCAGTTAATACCTTGCATCCGTAACTAGTAGATAAATAATGCTAACTTAGCATTTTTAATTACTAGTTGTGGTTATAAATTATGGTGTGCTCTATTTTGTATTCAGTTATTCGAGGACTGAGAGCAGCAGCGTAGCTTGAAAACATTGTACAAGGCCACCCAAAATAGACCCCCTGAAGGCCTATAAGTAGGCTCAGTAATTGAGAACAACAATGTTTAAGTTGCGCAAACGAAGGCAGGGATCACCATCATCGTGCCCATTTGTTTATCATGCCATCTCTATCATCCTTGATCCTCCAGACATGCCATGTACTTGGTCTGCCAATGTCCATGTGAAAGTATTATCACGCTGTTTACACCAAGAGCTGTCATTGCCTTTCCTCTAGACTTGCCACATCCCATGCCCTTGTACCACGCAGATACAAGCATGTACTGAATAAAAATAGATCCATACATGTAGATCTTCTTCAAAGATAATGCTCAATCATTATTGGGCTGATCTCTCCGACAAAAAAGTAGGTTTTAGGCACTGGTGTATAGGGAGGACTGCACTATTTACTACCGAAATTTGAACACATATTTGTAGCTGTCATAACTTCCCCCCCCCCCCCCCCCCCCCTTTCTTCTGTGCAGATACTTTTATTACCAGCTTGTTGCTTATTGTGTGTGCTTTCAAATGATATGTGTAATGTCTCTATAGGCACCTTTTGTTAGGAGATACATCCAAACACGCAAGGGTCACTCAAAAATTGCACCTCCCAAATTGCAACACGTATAATTCCCAGGCGCCTTGAGCTATAGACCCAAAAATTTTGTGGCTTGCCTAAACACTTAGTTGTGATATGACGGAGCCATATTAAAAATGCGGTAAAGTGTTGATTAGATATGAGACACTTCATCCAATGCGCAAAAACCCACACAATATCTGTGAGGTCACCTCTTCTAATCATCATAACTCAGCAATGCTTCACGTAAAAAAACAATTTAAACCGTCATATCACAGCTAAGCGTTTAGGCAAGCCACAAAACATTTTGCGTTTGTAGCTCAAGGCGCCTTGGAATTACATGTGTTGCAATTTGGGAGTTGCAATTTTTTTAGCGACCCTTGCGTGTTTGGTTGTATCTTCTAAGAATAGGTGCATATAGAGAGACATTTCACATATCATTTTAAAGCACACACAATAAGCAACAAGCTGATATCGAAAGTATCTACACAGAAGAAAGGGAGAAAAAGTTATGACAGCTACAAATATGTGTTCAAATTTCGGTAGTAAATGGTATAGTCCCCCCTAAGGTTCCGACAGCATTGTCTGCACTTATAAAATAAGTATGTGTCTATATGATAGATGTGCGTTATATGCCAGACCTTATGGAATATGCTGACCAGCTCATGATACATTCCAATACATCTGGTCTAGTTTATATACTTCCAGTTAGTCTTTGTAGATTAGTGGAATAGGAAGTATTATTCCAACATATTGAGTATTCAAGTTTTGGTTTGTTATTTTAATACAAAATTCCCATAGTATAAATCAATTCATTAAGACAGGATTTCCTATCAGTTCTTGGTCATCTTGAGTTATGAAAAACATCTCTCAACATGACCACAGACATTGTTTACAAAAACAACAACAAAAAAAATTAATTAATTAAAAAATAAATAATAATAAAAATTTAAAAAAAGATGAGAAAATGAAATCCAGGTGCTAAATACAGGATTTCTAACTTGACATGCCGAGTAGACAGCTTTATCAAAATAAAAATAATCATGAAACTTTACTTCTTGCTTGATAGGGTAAGCCAACAACAACAACACCAATTGTTATGTTCAAAACTGCTGTCATGAACGGCCACTTCCTGGTTTGATAGCAGCTTCTGGAAGCCATTCAGAACAAAGCTGCACAAGCAACTAAGCTTACCTAGAAGTGCTCTGAATCCCATCAAGATGCTCCTTGATGCTTTATCCTAAAGTTTTGTTACAGACAGAGTACGACACAGCTTTTAATTGCATTTGGCTTAGTACTATACACCCGTGATTAATTACCCCACTGACATGTCATCTAATGTAAAAGAGTATGAACAACTATGACAGTATTACTTAATGTACCTCTCTAGTATCACAGCTTGCAAGATAGGTTATTATGCAAATGCCACATACCTGGGGAGGGGAGACACCCAAGTGCCTCGATATTCAGACACACTTGATCCAGAGTCCAATTAACTGCCACTATGCGTAGAACTCGAGTGATGACTGGTGATGGTAGCACTGTATCCTCAATGTCATATCCACTCGTACGCATAAACACCTTTGTTTCAATAAATACGTGCATGGCATTACATTCTTTTTCTTGCTGCTGTTATAATGGCCACTGAATTGAACAAGAGTTCTAATAACTATTGCAATCCTGCTTCCCATTCCCTTGTAACATACATGATGTCAGCCACAATGCCCATCACTGGTTCGTATTAGCAAACCACTTATAAAAACATTACTATCGTACCATAGTTTCCATGGAATCATCAGATATTGTCAATGGATGAAGACTTCCCTCTGTGCCATTTCCAATGTGGACTTCAAATATAGTCACGTAATAATCGGTTTTAAATCTCCCACCATACCCGGCAGTTTGGATTATGGAAATATTGACATCCATTTCAAAGGTAACCTGCAGCCAGGGTTTGGATGATGGTAGGGGGGAATAAGAAGAACACCATGATATTCCATCCAGCCTTGCCTCCTCAGGAGTGAATTTACCGTCCACAGAATCTGCTGCAAAGAACTGGTCAGATACGTTGTATCTACTGCCAGATATCAATGGCTCAATGATACCATCCAAGCAAGATTCTATGCAAGATAAGACATATGCATGTGATTCTATGCAAGATGAGACATTTGCATGTGATTCTATGCAAGATGAGACATTTGCATGTGATTCTATGCAAGATGAGACATTTGCATGTGATTCTATGCAAGATGAGACATTTGCATGTGATTCTAAGCAAGATGAGACATTTGCATGTGATTCCATGCAAGATTAGATATTTGCATGTGATTCTATGCAAGATGAGACATTTGCATGTGATTCTATGCAAGATGAGACATCTGCATGTGATTCTATGGAAGATGAGACATTTGCATGTGATTCTATGCAAGATGAGATATTTGCATGTGATTCTATGCAAGATGAGACATTTGCATGTGATTCTATGCAAGATGAGATATTTGCATGTGATTCAATGCAAGATGAGACATTTGCATGTGATTCTATGGAAGATGAGACATTTGCATGTGATTCTATGCAAGATGAGACATTTGCATGTGATTCTATGCAAGATGAGACATTTACATGTAATTCTATGCAAGATGAGACATTTGCATGTGATTCTATGCAAGATGAGACATTTGCATGTGATTCTATGCAAGATGAGACATTTGCATGTGATTCTATGCAAGATGAGACATTTGCATGTGATTCTATGCAAGATGAGACATTTGCATGTGATTCTATGCAAGATGAGACATTTGCATGTGATTCTATGCAAGATGAGACATTTGCATGTGATTCTATGCAAGATGAGACATTTGCATGTGATTCTATGCAAGATGAGACATTTGCATGTGATTCTATGCAAGATGAGACATTTGCATGTGATTCTATGCAAGATGAGACATTTGCATTTGATTCTATGCACGAGAGACATTTCCATGAGATTTAATGCAAGATGAAACAATACAGGTGTGGTAACAAAGGCAATGATACTTTTCCTCTGGTTCTTACAAAATTCACATCTACTCTGTCACTATCCAAGATTTCAAATGGATGACGAGGATGATCCATTTGAAATCTTGGATAGTGACAGAGTAGATGAAAATAATGAGAACCAGAGGTAAAGTATCACTGCTTTTGTTTCATAGTGTTACAGAGAACAGTATGTGGCATGTGCATGCGAGGTGGTGCACCTCTGTATTCTGGCCACACTCCAGGACCTATAATGAGTACTCATGGTTTACTGGTAAAGATTTATGAACCAAGGTTTAGGATAACTTTTGTGATAACACAATGCGTCGAATATTGATCAGTTCTAACTTGGAAAGACCCAACCGTGAGTCTAGGGCCACCTTAACCTTTATAGCTGATTTTGAAGGCGAGTGTTCAGTTCCATGGATGAATATGAGTAACAGAGTCCAACTCTGTTCAATAGTAAGTATTTATAAACCAAGGTGTAAGATGATTTTTGTTTTGACACAAATACTTTAACCAAACATAATATTGAAAGTAATTAATAAGGTATTGATGCTGTCATTCATATATATTGGTTGTTGTGCGTGTGCAAACCGGAGAAGGAAAATAAAAATCATTTAACAAAAGGCATAAATAATCATTATACACATTCCAATAAGCTATTCACACTGGCCGAAAAAACTCAGAGCTGGAGGAACCAGAGTAGTCTCACGAGGGTCTGCAAAGAACAGCTAAACAACAAACAAACCTTGTGAAATATATTGAAGAGTGAGCTAAGATCAGTAGGACTAAAATACAACAGCATCAGCTAGGTTGGCACAGAAGAAAGCAGGAAACCATTGAAAATTGACCGCAAGGTGGGAGATGAAAGTCCAGAGAAGAGAACAGCAAATGTAAACACAGTGAACATACAAGAAGAGAGCACGAAATACATGAGCAGATCTACCAACATCAACACTGTTGCTGAGATAAAATGGACATGCCAAGAGAGAACAAAATAATAATAACAATAATAAAAACAACCATGGAAGCGATATATGAAAATGATGCAATATAATTAGCTGTTTCAACAAAATGGACACAGGAAGAGGCAAAGTGGACAAGATATGTCAATTAAGTGGGGGAGGAGTGGGGCGAGGGGTGGTAAGGCTTTATGACTTTGGTTCAGTCCCAGATATGGACAATTTTGTACACTTTGGTAGAGGGGGATGGGCCAATATCACGATTGAACTATGCTAGGACTACCTAATGTCTACCACCATGTTATGACTCATGATGGCCAAGGGCCACATGATTAAAAAAACCTATGACTATCAATCTCACTGATGATGGTCGCATGGGCAGTCCAATGCACAAGTGTCATCAATTTTGGAATACTTCAACCAAAATTTATTATATTAAAAAAAGGATTACTGTTTGCAGATAGAATGTCAAGCGCGAAGCACAACCATGACACATGCAACAAGTAACCAAGTTGGTAATACATCTCTATTTTGTGTACATTTGATCAATAGAACACTCTTCCACACTGCAGCCTCCTCCAAATTGCAGCTAATATCCATGCAATTCAAGTTCTTAAATGAATGTACCATCAGTTGTATCTTCCCAGTCAGGCTGTAGCACCAGGTTCATAATTCATTGCCTTATGCACACAGACTACAGAGATTGGATCCAAAAAGTGTAAAAGTGTATTCTGGTTGGTGTCTGCCTTGTCAAGGACTGAAATGTAGAGCTGCTTAACCTCAGAATATATAATAGCTCTTTCCATACCTACAATCTTATTGGCAGGCACAGAAACCCTGAAACAGGCACCAGAATCATGCCAACTCTTTACCTATTATTTTCCCCCTACCATTCTTTAGCAAAAAATGCATGGCCCACTGACTACCGTTGACCAACCAAACAAACCCTCAATCCTTTCCAACTCAAGTGGAAAAAGGTTGGAGCTATATGAAACAGGAATGGGGAAAATGATATTTGAAAGTGACTGTCTTAACAAATGATACACTAACTACATCAATGTAGCTAAACATGATGTAGCTGAACAAACAGTTAAGAAACATTTTTAATATTGCATAACTTACCTGAAAAGGTAACTAATAGTAATGGCAGACAGAGTATAATACACAACCAATTCACTTCTTCCATCGTCGTGTACGTACCACCAAGCCACCAACGATACGTGCGCCTTAGGCGAAGAAAGTGCGATAAAAAATCTCGCTGACCACCTCAATTAAGGGGTGAGTAAATTGAGTGACAAGGGGAAACAGAACGAAACGGAAGCAGACGGGTTCATCAATCAGCAATTTAAAATGGAAATGGTCATCATAATGGTCGTTTACTGCCTTTCTTCCTGCTTTTCAGACAACCCTGAGTGGTGAGAGTTGTGTGGGAGAAGGGGAGGATGTGGCTCATTTCCAGATTACCTCCAAGACCAGATTCTGATCATCCAAGCTCAGATGGTAATTCGCTCTCGCGTGTGTAGCGAGAACCAATCGTGCTACGATATTGGAAGTCAGAAAGCCAAACAACCTCGTCCACTTACAGGAGTTTGTGTGGTCAATCTCCTGAACCAAATTCCAGCATTTCAACACCCAGGTGGATGACTTCATTGATGACTGCATTTGGGCCTGAGGATTCTCGCTAGCCGACCCTTACCAAATCGCTTCACCGGGCCTTGGTCTGGTAGTTTTCCGTATAAGCAGTTCGTTCTCGCTCTTAGTCTAAGTGGTTGTGGGTGGTACGCAGTCTTTATCCTAAGCGTTGCGTTACGTAAGTGACGAACCTTAGAACCTCGCTACGCTAAGAACTCGCTAAGGAGTATTTTGACTAATAGAGGCCAGAAATGAAAACGACAGAAGAAGTGTATACGAAAAGCGCATTGAAATGGTATAGGTTTTCAAAAGATGATACAGGGTGAAGAGATGAGGTCCTACAGGGTCAGGAGAGTGTGAGGCTGATGTTCAGGCTGAGGACTGGTTCAGCTTGGTTGTTAGAGGATAAGAAGAGATGTAGAATGGTTAGTGGTGAGAGTTGTGTGGGAGAAGGGGAGGATGTGGCTCATTTCCAGGTGGGTTGTGGGGAATTTGAGGGAGATTGCTGGTTCTGTTAGATGATGTGTGCAGAATTGTGGGGGGCAAAGAGTGGATGGATGAATTTTGGAGAGTGGACAAAGACGGAAAGGTGACATTGCTGTTGGGAATAGAGGTGGAGGGCATATGTAACAAGAGCGATGGAGGATGTGGGAGAGTGCATATTGTTTTGGTTGGGTAGATGTTGGCAGAGAAGGAAGCCATTATTGTATGGGTAGGTTGTTAGATATTGGTCCTCCTCTTTCTTTGTTACCTCAATTTTTTCTTGAACAGTTGGACACAGTACGTAGCTTTTAATTAGTAGAATACCTTTTATTTAAGTCTGCCATTAAAGAAGAGGTAGCTATATGTATACTGAGTATGTGGCCTTGACAGGCTTAGCAATATCTAGATTAAATCATGACGTTCATCATTTACACAACCCAAGTGCCATAAATCAATCAACACCCCACAAAATATGGAAAAGTACCAGACCTTTGCCCAGCGAAGTAATTTGCAGGGATGTATGCAGACATTTTGGTAAGGGTTAAACACAACATTTATCTAGCATGCAGAGAGCCCAAGTACCACTGATCTTCCGTGAGTCCCATCCCACGTACACCGTGGAATTGACCAAAATTGCATGGATTTTTTTCCCACCTGAAATGAATGGAAGGGAACAGTCAAGGAGAGTGAAAGTGTTACGGATACTTGACTCTATTTTGAACAGAATTCTCAATCAAATCACATATCTGTAAGAGGGGAGCTGGCTGCTACCAGGTTCTATATGTAATTTCACCTTGCCTTCTCCTCGACCTCCAGTCATAGGGGGTTGAATGATTGCAAAGGCACACTGGGGTGAGCATAAGTTGTAGTTTTCTTTTTGGTTTTGGAAATACTAGCATAGGCAAAAGAGCAGGGTGGGGGTGCATGTAGCATCCCACTGATTTTTTTTTTTTCCTACTTGGGACATCTGAGTGTGCAGTGATACTAGGTGCGTTATAACTGTTACCAGAAACACATTGCACACAAAAAAAAAACATGCACGGACAAAGCTACCTATTTTCCCCTTCTTGTGGTGTACCACTGGTCATGACCTCATGATACCTCATTAACACTGGTAGGGCCGTTTGTTTACAACTTGACACTGTAGTACCTGTAGTCCCTGACTTTAAAGTTGCCTGTAGTTTGTCATCACTACTAAACTGTCAGCTACTGAACCTACTTCCACCAATGAATATTATGCTACTCTTTCTCAGCTAATTGTGAGAGAATGTAATGGATATCAGAAAGTATTTAGGAAAGAGAACTCGGAAGGAACAGTCAGATAAATCTAGTGGTGAAGAGTCTGATACAGAGGAATGTAATACAGAGAAATCATTCTGTTATGCAGACAAGTGCTAGGGTGTTGATTGAAGCGATTGATATTTGGATTAAAAGAAAGCCTATGTGTAGTCTCCAAGATGATGAGTGCTAGGATATCATTACTCGGGAAGAGCGATCCATCTTTGGCAGATGGTTAGTTAATGGAAAACCAGAGGAGAACTTCTTAACGTTACTTCACGTCCGTTCTACAGATGTCGGTATTATCGCTGAACTTTACAGTCTTTCTTACAGTAGAAGCAACTTGGTCTAAGAAAGTTTATTGGTCTAGGACATGATGGTGCTGCTACATTTGCTTGGAAGAAGTGGAGTTCATAAGTGAATTCAGACCTCCTCTGCTCATGCAATCTATATCCACTGTTCTTTTCACAGGTTACAGCTCGTTTCAATTCAGGCAACTGCATCAGTGAAGGAGATAAGGAAGTTTTTTGGAACCAAGACCAGCATTGGGACGTTTTTTTTTTGTTATTCCCCCAAAAAAGCAGAGGCATTGAAGGACATCCAGGCTGTTCTTGGTTTTCCCGAGCTGAAAATCGTGAAGCCTAGTTACACTAGGTGGAAACGCATGAGCGTTGTGTTAGGCAATTGCATGGAACTGCCTCTTTTTTGCAAACCCTTTCACATATATATGAGTCATTTGGAGATACTGAGGCATATTGTATATACTCCTTTTTGGCTAGTGTTAGATCTCCTATCAGAAGTTCTCAGTGCCCTTGCTTTCTTAAACATATGCTTGCAGAAGAAGATGCCTCTTCCCTTTATGCTCAAGAGTACACTTGATCATCTAAATTCCATCAAGGAGTGTGATGCCAATTTGTGTTCTGCAGCTGAGACAGCCATATTGAACTTAGTGACTGAACATGGAATAACAATCCAATGTAGTAGGGGAACAATGGTACGGAAATCACCTCCTTTATCAGTGTTGGGGCATCTTCTACCCCCAAAACAATTATCATTTAATTTATTACGTATTTTATGTTTATTTATTTCTAGGAGAGATGCAGCTGCTCCTCAGCCTGAGGAGCAGCCTGCTATCTCTCATTCACATTAGTTACTTGTTTTATCTATTCTAATCATATGTGGTTTTCTGATGCAACTCCTAGGCAGGCACAGGGCCTGCCTAATATGGGCATTTTCCCCCTCTTCCTGTTCTTATGTCCACCAATCGTATGTTTCTATTTTTTGGTTATAAAATGACTTTACCATGCACATGTCACTCAGAGTTCTCATATTTTATGATTTCTTCAGACACATAATTCTATGCTGTTCTGTATGTCTTTTGATTGAAATAAGATAAGTTTTAACTTGAAATATACTCTCAGACGTTCACTGTTTTAAAGAATAAGCAGAGAATAAAGCAGCCTTACAACCTGCTGTCAAATCGAACATTGTTCCTTTCCTCCTACAAAGGATTGGTTCTGCTGCAAGGTGATAAGCAGCAACATTTTGGTCCTTCGAGCCGGATAAGAAGAATCCTGGCAACTACGTCTCTTCAATTCGAACGATCTACTAGCAACTCCTACTCTACTCTACTATTCTTCACTTCTCTTCTAGCAACTCTCAACCGAGTCGATTTTTCAACTCATGCTCACAAGAAGTGCTGTACGCAAACAATATCTTGAGGAAAACAGCAACACTACAATCTCTGTCAACCAAAGTGACTCTAGTCAAGAAGAGTCTGAAAACAGCCAGCACACCAGCCTTAGAACATTTGCTTCAAATTCCAGAATGGAAGAGGCTACTGCTGCACTAGCTGCCCCTCTAAGGAAGAGGCTTGAGAGGGTGCAGGGCAAGGTTGTCAGGTGCAAAGACAAACTCAGCAGGCAGAGGGACCAAGAAAACCCTGCTGCCTCAGACTTTGAGACTCTGAAGGAGGCTCAGTCTATGTTAGAGCACCATCAGAAGGAGCATGAGAAGCTTAGCACAGAACTTTATGAAGTAGAGACGAATCCTACAGCCATAGCAGACGATGAATTGAAGGCTGATGAATGTGAAAGCAACATGTCAATGGCAGTGAGAGACTGCAGATATCTATTATCCCAAAGAAGCATTTTTAGCAACATTCAGTCTCTAGAGTCAGTCATCAGAGGGTTGACTGCAGCCTATGAGGCATCACCAGAAAACGACCACAGTGTGGCTCTCAACCGTGTCCTGCTGAAAACTAAAGATTTGGAAAACGACCTTCATTTCTCTCTGATGACAGAGGAGGAGGAGCTGAGGGGCAGGGGCAATTCTATGCTGGAGAGAACCTATGCCATCCAAGGAAGAGTGGCAGGGTCAAGCCATCTGAAGTCAAGCCAATCATCAAAGGTAGCTCAAAATCTAATGTAAAATTGAAATACATAGATATACCTAGTTTTAGTGGTAAGACTGAGGATTGGTTGCCATTTAAAAGACTATTTTTCAAGGCAGTACATCAAAATGAAGACCTGGATGATGATACCAGGCTAACATATTTGGTTCAAGCAATGCAAGATCCTAGGGTGAAATCAGAGCTATAAGAAAGACTAGATGAGCCTGGTGCCTATAATAAGATATTGACAGAATTGGAAAATGAGCATGACAAGCCCCGATGGATGCACAGGCGTTACTGTGAAAGCATGAAAAATCTATCAACCAACCCCCACACTAGGGAGGGTATGAAGGCTTTGATAAGTCAGGTGACAGTCATCCTCAATGGTTTTATTAGACTTAAAGGTGAAAATTGTCGTCAAATTCTAACATCAATGACTGAAGCTATTATGGACTCCCAATTAAGGGCCCTATGGAATCAAAGAACTGATACCAAAAAGAACACACCCCCCATAGAGGACCTCCTCCAATTTATTAAAGATCAAGCTGATCAACTTGAAGATGAGTCTGGGTCAGCTACACCTAAGTCCAATGGTGGGGAGAAGGTACGGCATCGTCAAGTATCAAAGTACAAGGTGGTGCTCACAGTGTTGTGAGTCCCTTACCCACTGGGCAGGTGAAAGGGAGTCAACCAAGCAAGGCCATCAAGCATATTCAAGGCCACCTTCTACTCCTACATCATCAACATGTTCTATATGCCAAGGAGGGCATCATCTGTTCTACTGTCCAACATTTGAAGGATACACTGTTGCTCAAAGGAAAGAGCATGTTATGGCTCTAAAACTCTGTCTCAATTGTTTGAAGGCTAATCATGTAGCCCACGACTGCAGGTCCAGTTACAGATGCAAGGCCAGGGACTGTGAGAGAAAACATAATTCTCTACTTCATGAAGATAGACCTGCTGCACCTACAATGCAGCAGGCTAATCATCAAAGCAACGCGGCGACTCAATCTGATGAGAGTGATCAAGATGAGGAGGATGAAGAGTGCCTCCTCATGACCAGCAAGGTTACCCTGATAGGGCCAACTGGAAGAATGATCACAGTCAGAGCATTATTGGATGCAGGGTCTACCCTGTCTATAGTCTCCACTAGGTTGATGAGGTTTCTCTCCCTAGAAAAGGCAGGCAAGACAGTATCCATATCAGGCATCAAGTCGAAAACTAGCCATCAGGCTCACCCTCTAGCAAAGGTGACTCTTGCATCAGAACACACAGAAGGATGGAAAAGGGATATCACAGTGGCTGGCCTAGACGAGGTCATAAGGCAGCTACCACTGCAGGCAGCCCACTCAGTCAAGAAGATGGAGCATCTTAACAATCTAGTCCTGGCTGATGATCAGTTTGACCAGCTAGGAAAAATTGAATTACTACTGGGGCAGAATGTGTGGAGACATATATTTTTGGATGGCAGGGTTAAAGGCAAAGAAGAGCACCACCCTGAAGCATGGCTAACAGTGTTTGGATGGACCATTTTAGGGGCTTACAACCCTCACAGCAAAACACCCTCACAGCCTGCTATCACCCATGTTGTCGCTTCTGTGGAGGACAACAGAATCTCCAACAAGTTACTCTCTAGGTTTTTTGAACTAGAAGAGCCATCAGTCTATGAGTCAGCCCAAAGCCCGACAGAAATGCAAGTGGAGGCCCACTACAAGGACACCCACTACTATGATGAATCTCAAAAAAGATATGTGGTTAGACTGCCAAAATCAGAAGATCAACCTAGCCTGGGAGAAAGTAGAACTCAAGCTATTAACAGGGCTAAGGCTAATGAGAGGAGTCTTCTGAAGAAGGGCAAGCTGCAGCAATTTCAACAAGTAATGAAGGAGTATGTCGACCTGGGTTATGCCCAGCAAATATCTGTGCAAAAGCACCACCCTCAAAATCAAGTCTACTATATGCCAGTGCATGCTGTATTCAAAGACAGCAGCACCACCACTAAAATTAGAGCAGTGTTCGACGCCTCTGCCAAGACTACAAGCCAGCATTCTCTCAATGACATCTTAGCAGTGGGGCCTACCCTTCATCCTACCATTGACCAGATCCTGCTGAGATTTAGAGGCTATGCCATAGCCCTCAGCAGTGACATATCTAAAATGTACAGGGAGGTCCTGCTGCATCCTGAAGATCGAGCACTACACAGATTCATCTGGAGAGAAGATCAAGAATCTGATTGGAAGGATTTTGAAATGACAAGGGTCACGTTTGGGGTGGCAGCCTCTCCCTACCTGGCTGTAAAAATGTTACAGCAGGCAGCTGATGATTTTGGGGAGGGGTGCCCTGGAGCCCAGTGGCACCTTAAGAATTCATTCTATGTTGATGATTTGCTTGGGAGGTGCAGATACCCCTAAGGAGGCACTGGTGCTATTTGAAAAACTCAGTTCTATCTTATCCAAGGCCAGCTTCAACCTCAGAAAATGGAGAAGTAGTTCTGAAGAAGTTCTAAAAGGGATACCATCAAACATTCAAGAAATGCTGCCTACCCAGCAGCTAGTCGACCAGCATACTGCTACCTACCCTAAGGCCCTAGGGGTAGCATGGGACAGTAGGGCCGACACAATGTGCACCAGCATCAATCTACCAGACAGTTATGTTTCTACCAAAAGAGGCATTGTAAGCGACATAGCCAGAACATTTGATGTTTTAGGATGGATATCACCAGCCATCCTCCCCATGAAAATTCTCTACAGAGATCTATGGCAAGCAAAATTGGATTGGGATGATGAAGTGGACCCAGAACACAAACAAAGACACAGGAAGTGGAGGGAGGAGTTACATATTTTGGCTGATGTAAGACTCCCCAGGCATTACTTCAATCATAGAAAACCTGCAACCATACAATTGCATGGCTTTTCAGATGCCTCAAAAGAAGCATATGGAGCAGTGGTGTTTATCAGGGCTACCTACCCTACAGGGCCACCTTCTGTCGGACTTGTGATCTCCAAAAGTAAAGTGACACCATTGGCAGCAAGATCCATACCACAGCTAGAATTGTGTGGAGCCAATCTACTGGCCAAACTCATGACCACCACCAGACAGACTCTGAAGGTGCCTATTGAAGACATTTTTGCCTACACAGACAGCACAATCGTATTGGCTTGGTTGGATGGGAAAACAAAAAGATATTGTATCTATTCTGCCAACAGGATTTCATCAACAGTTAGTCTTATCCCTACCAGATGTTGGAGACATGTACCAACACTACAAAACCCTGCTGATGCAGCATCCAGAGGGCTGTCAGCCTTGGATCTCAGAAATCACTCTCTTTGGTGGCATGGGCCACCCTGGCTAGCAACACAGCCACTAGTATTTCCTCCACAGCCCAGTCAGGCTCAAATTGAAAAATTGAAAGAAGTTGAGGCTAAGCCTGAGAAAGCAGTAGTGATGGCAGTCAACACAGAAATCTGTCTAGAAGCAAGATTTGGAGCTTACAGCAGGATGTTAAGAGTATTCTGTTGGATCAGAAGGATAATCCATTTTGGTCGACACAAAACAAGAAGAGCAGAAAAATATCTCACTGCAGCAGAAGCTAAAGACACTACCAAATTTCTCATCAAGAGGTCACAGAAAAGATCTTACCCAGAGGAGGTGAAGCAGCTTACAACTGACCCTCCTAAGGATCTCTCCCACAGCAGCAAAATCTTAGTCTTGAGGCCCAGGATAGACAAGACTGGCTTGATGAAAATAGGAGGCAGGCTCAATCACACTGAGCTGCCTGAGCATCAGAAGCATCCTATTATTCTGTCTGCAAAAGATGAATTCTCAAAACTACTATTTCTTCATTACCACCATCAACTAGGCCACTGTGGCCCCAGTGCACTGCTAGCCCATAGCAGCAATCTCTATCATGTTGTTGGAGGCAGGGGATTAGCAAGAAGAATATGTTCTACCTGTGTCACCTGCAGGGCTGCAGCAGCCAAGGCTTCTACACAACTACTGGGGCAGCTACCCCCTGCTAGGGTGGAGCCAAATTATGTGTTTTTACACACTGGCATAGATTATGCTGGCCCCTTTTTTATAAGGACGGGCCTCACCAGGAAGCCAGTCGAAATTAAAGCCTATCTTGCAGTCTTCATATGTTTTTGTACTAAGGCTGTTCATCTTGAGTTAGTTGGTGATCAAACGACTACAGCCTTCATAGCAGCCTTGGACAGATTCGTTGATAGGAGGGGCCTACCACTACATATCTACACAGATAATGGTAAAAACTTCATTGGGGCCAAGAATCAACTGGCTGATTTCTACACTATGATAGCCTCTCCTGAATGCCAGAATGCTGTACAATCTTATGCCTTCAACTATGAAATAACCTGGCACACTATACCCGAGAGAGCCCCCCATTTTGGGGGCCTATGGGAGGCTGCAGTGAAGGCTGCAAAGTACCACTTAAAACGAATAGTGGGACAGCACCAGTTTATGTTTGAGGAATTATACACTATCTGCTGTGATGTAGAATCTTTTCTCAACTCTAGGCCACTAGGCCCTATCACAAGCCATGATTTGGATGGACTTAGTCCCTTGACCCCTGCACACTTTCTCCTAGGCAGGGCTGCCAGATCCTATCCTAAAGAGAAGATAGACTTCAAACCTACCCCTCTTCAACGTTGGGAGATATGCAAGCAAGCCTCCCAGCATTTTTGGAAACGTTGGTCACATGAATATCTACAGCAGCTCCAAAAATCAGTCAAGTGGCACAAAAGAAATAAGAATTTCAAAATCTGTCATGCTAACCGATGGAAATGTATATCACTGCCAGTGGACCATGGCCAAGATTGTGGCAGCATACCCAGAGAAGGATGGTATAGTGAGGGCATTTGACGTTCAGATAGAGCAGGCTGTCACCCCCCAAGGGCTGCAAGACTAAGAGCCAGCTGACTAGAAAGATGACCACAAAAACTTCTATCTACAGAAGGCCAGTCTGCAAACTCTCAATGCTGCTGGCTGCAGAAGAGGTGCCTGGGGAAAAGATGAATCTGGACGACCCCAGCACTTGGTTGGATCTACCTATTGAAGAATGAAAGATTGATGAAAAGTTCAAGCCTGCACTATTTCATGGTGGGGAGTATGTTGGGGCATCTTCTACCCCCAAAACAATTATCATTTAATTTATTACGTATTTTATGTTTATTTCTTTCTAGGAGAGATGCAGCTGCTCCTCAGCCTGAGGAGCAGCCTGCTATCTCTCATTCACATTAGTTACTTGTTTTATCTATTCTAATCATATGTGGTTTTCTGATGCAACTCCTAGGCAGGCACAGGGCCTGCCTAATATGGGCATTTTCCCCCTCTTCCTGTTCTTATGTCCACCAATCGTATGTTTCTATTTTTTTTGTTATAAAATGACTTTACCATGCACATGTCACTCAGAGTTCTCATATTTTATGATTTCTTCAGACACATAATTCTATGCTGTTCTGTATGTCTTTTGATTGAAATAAGATAAGTTTTAACTAGAAATATACTCTCAGACGTTCACTGCTTTAAAGAATAAGCAGAGAATAAAGCAGCCTTACAACCTGCTGTCAAATCGAACATTGTTCCTTTCCTCCTACAAAGGATTGGTTCTGCTGCAAGGTGATAAGCAGCAACAATCAGTTCAACAGTTTCAAGTACAAGTGGCTGTTCCCTACCATAATACACTGATAGCAAATATTAACTTCCACTTCTCAGGTTAGGTAGTCGAACTTGTTGTCTCAACCACAGTATTCAACCCAGCTCTTCTTCCTGATGATGCGACACTTCTCAGAGCTAATGGTAACTCCAAGCTGTCAACCTTGGCTAACTTCTATGGAGAAAAAAACTTCCCTCACCACCTCAAGTGGCGGCCTGGGCATCATTTGAGCCTCCCTCCATGATCCTGCAGCCTAAATTGATTCTCTTGATCAGGACTCTAGGCACCAGAATCCTTGGTCGGGCCCATGACTCCTCAAGACACCAGTCACTAACCTTTCATGTCCTAGCTAAGGCAATGGGTGGGGATGATTGATCAACCATCAAAGACGTGGATATCCCTCTCTGCCAATGAAACCTCACCATGGCTATCAATCAGGCCAGCCAGGATAAACTCTGCTCCCAACACCCTATCAAAAGCTCTGGACCTCTCCTCTACCATCTACCATGCAGGGGACTGGCTGAATGTTGTGCCTTCTCAGGCTCTAGGTCTCCACCTACATGACTGGGAGTTTTGTCTGTACCCCTAATATTGGCAGGTGATTAAGATTATTGAGGAGGGACTAGAAGTTGCGTCTGCCAGGGTACTGATGACTCTCTCAGTGACTACCAGGTTGGCTGAGAGATGGGGGTTAATAGTGACAGAATTCACTGCCAGACTCTATTAGAGATATCCTTTTCTCTGTGGCTCTGTATGCAGCCCTTGCATCTAGGAAGGAGATACCATCACTCATCTCTAGATCTAGTAGCAGCCCAGCTGATATCAATCTACTTCTCTGGTCTCAGGGTCAATCTACTGCCTTGGATGTTTCTGTGATTTCAATTCTCCAATAGTGGACTGTCAAGGGGACCTCTACCACTCAGGTTTAAGCCCTCACTATTGGGGAAAACGGGAAGATGACACTGCTTATGCTGAGGCATGCTGCTCTGTGGGCATAAATTTTATTCTGCTGATCACTGAATCAATAAGTGGCTGGGCCTCCAGTACAGTCAAGATCATCAGTGCAATACTTTGGCTGCCTGCAGAGCCAGAAACAGGACATCCCTCCAGCTGAATCAACCACTCCCCTGTTTTAGAGACTTGCTAACTGTCTCTGGAGAGGGAATGCCACTGTGTGTGTGAGGACGATCCATATCTAGCCTGTCGAATGATTGGTAACAAGACACATATTTAGAGTATTAAAATATATAACATGTGTCCACACTTTGTTGGGGAATTTTTTTAAACTGATGTAAATATATATATATATATATATTTTTTTTTCAAATGTCACCAAAAATGTTGCTTATATTGTTACTACTCTTGCAGAAGATAATTCATGGTACATACTTACTTTAATTGAAAGAAAGCACATGTTTTGTTCTACTGATCCATTATGTTGTGGGGTCAGGTATCTCCTTGGAAAATATCCCCGGAAGGTTTAAATGTGGTCTGTTAGGTCTTGGAGTCCCTGGCAATTGGGCATGCACACTACTACCAATGGAGGTCTGTCGAGCAAACATTCCAAGATTTCCCTGGAAATATGCATATGCATTGGTAATGTTGTAGATATTGTAGTTGTAGCTGTTGCTATGCACTTACAGTTGATTGATATATAATCATATAAGTATTTGTGGTTTTGCTTTGTGTGATCATGGAGGGACTAAAGTTAGTTCCCAAGTAGTGGGTTAGCTAGTAAAATGTTAGCAAGTATGAGTAAAAAAAAAAAAAAAACATAAGGCCAAATAAATGGCCATTTGGGGGATAGTGTCTACCTGTGACTTCAAAGGCCAATGTCACCTAGCCCATGTCCATCCTATGTGTTGAGCTGACCACCATTTTCAGGCAGGTGGGCCCAGCAGTTTCAGCGTAAAAAAGGCTACATCGCTCTCCAAAAGTTTCTCCTTTCTAATGAAGGTTAACCTGAAGGGCAAAACTAAGTTAATAAGGATGAGCAGTAGTGGGCAGGTTCTAGAGTCTACAGGAAAGGGTGTGGCAGGGAGCAGGTGGTGGGGCGTGCTGGCACGTGCTCAGGCCAGCCAGTGTTGAACAGGACAGATCAGGTGTGACAATAAGTGAATTAGTTATTCAACCCCACCACCTCAAGAATTTCCTCAACTAAGCTGGTTAGCATTTCCACTGGGCCGGTCAACATTCAGTCATTGAGCTTGGTGTGACTGGTAACTGGTGGTCGCAGGCTAGGGAGAGAATGACAGATGCTAACGGTCCAGGCCAGTATGCTGGGTAGCATTCATGAGTGAACATACTTGGTCAAAGTTAACTCCCAGCAAACACAGGAAGTAGGTAAAGTTGGTGAAGTGATCAGTGTAGTAAGTTTGGAAAAAAAAAGCTATGTATATCTGGGGGAGCCGGAAAAATAAGCTGGTGTAGGATTCCGAGCACAGAGAAAAAAAAAAAGATACATTCGGAAAGCCCATTTGAGCACAATACCACTATACTCAACATACTACTGTACATTATTGGAGAGCAAAGGGAGCCCTCATGAGTTGGAAGGTGAATGGAAAACTTTGTATTGCCGTGCATGGCCGTATCTGGTACTGGGAGATGTAGTACCAAGTACAGATGGATAATGTGGGAGGATGTGAATTGGTATGTGTTACGAAGCTGGGAAGAAGTGTGGAGGTCTTGAAGTGCTTGAAGAGAGAAAGGGTAAATGAGATAGTGATATATGGTGGTGGAAGGTTGGTGGAGGTGATGCTGCAGGTAATAAATTTGGTGATGATGAGTGAGTCCTCTCTGGCAGAGTGGAAGAGGAACTTGCTGGTACCTCTCAACTAGGATTGTTACAATGAAGAAGTAGGAAATTAAAGGGGGTGCCTTAATGTGTAGTGTGGCAAAGGTGTTTATGAGAGTGCTGGCGAAGAGGTTGGAAAGGTTTGCTGAGGAGAGGATTTTGATGGAAGCACTGGGAGGGTTTAGGAGTCAATCGAGATGTTCAGATTAGTGTTGAAGGGTGTGTGAGTAAAGGAAGAGGGAGAAGAAGACATCATACTTGGCCTTCTTGAATGTTAGCAAGGCATATGGCAGTATGTTGAAGGAGGGTTTGTGGTAAAAGATGAGGCATTGTGGTGTAGAGAGATGTTTGTTAAGGTATGTGAAGGGTTGTATAGTGGAGTAGAGATGAGGGTTGTGAGGATGGAGGGAATTCAAGGTGGCTTGGTGTTGAGAGGTCTCTTAGGCAAGTATGCCTTTTGTCTCCACTTTTGTTTAATATTTATATGTTGGGAATGGTGGAGGAATTGGAAAGAGCTCATCTAGTGGTTAAGTCAGAGGACTGTTGGTGGAGGTTTCTTGTGTATAAGGATGACATTTTACTGGTGTCAGACTCAGGGATGGAGTTGCAGACTATGATGGAGGTGGTTCAAGTGTATGTGATGAGGTGGAGGATGAAGTTCAAAAGTAGGAAGAGCAAGTAGAGGAAAGGTGGAACAAGTTGGAAAAATGGTGAGGAGATGAATAGGTAGACGAATGTAAGTACTTGGGTGTGTTGTTTGATAGGAAACTACGAGGTAATGTCCACTTAGAGAAGATGGCGAATAAGGCAGAAGAGTAGGTTGGAAAGGTGACATGGATGTCCAGTGTGAATGAATGGACAGATGGAAGTTGATAGAAGAAGGATGGTGTGGGAGCTTAGAGGGAGATCGAGTGTGGAGCATGCAGCTAAGTGGGTCAGGGATAGTGCGGTCAGGAAGCTGGAGTCAGCACAGATGAGTATAGGTTGGAGATTGTTGGGGGCAAGCAATACAGTAGCAGAAGTAGCAATGCAGGGCGATCCAGGGTGGAGGAAGCCTGAGAACAGAAGAGAAGAGATGAAAATATTGTTTGGAAGAGAATGGAAGGGATGGAAGAGAGTTGACTGGTGGAGATGGTGGTGAAGAAACTAAGAGAGGACGGAGAAATAAGGTGGTGGGAAAGTATGATGTTCTGAGGAGAAAGTTTGAACTGGATAATGAGGTTGGGTCGGTGGGTAGATTGAATTAAGATCAAGGCAAGAAATGAAAAAGACTGGAAAGAAGAAGTATATACAAAAAGCTCATTGAAATGGTATTAGTTGGCAAAAGATGGAACAGGGGTGGAGATATATATGAGGTCAGTTCAGAGTTAGGAGTGTGTGAGGTTGTTCAGGCTAAGAACTGATTGAGCAGATTTTTGGAGGATAAGAAGAGCAGGAGAATGGTTGTTGATGAAAGGTATGTAATGTGTGATAGAGCAGAGGGGAGGATGTCATATCCTGTTTGGTTGTGGGAATTTAAGAGAGATTGGCAGGTGCTGTTGAATGATGTGTGCAGAATTGTGGGTGAAGGCGAGAGGTTGGATGAATTCCGGAGTTCGTAAGGAGGGAAAGGTGACATTGCTGTTGGGAAAAGGAGTGGAAGACATGTAACATAGTGATGGAGGAGGTAGGAAAGTGCAGAGTGTATTGGTTGGGTCGGTGGGTAGATTGAATTAAGATCAAGAGAAGGAAGCAATTGTTATATTGGTAGGTTGTTGGAGTTTGGTCCTCCTCTCTCTCATCACTCCACTTCCTCATTGAACAGTTGGACACAGTATAAAGCATTAAATTAGTGGATTGATTTTTATAAAAAAAATTAGTCTGTCAGTCCGAATTAGGCAGTTAATTATTGCTATACACAATAATGTGTATGGCATGGCCTTGACAGGCTTAGAAATTTCAACATAAAATGATAACCTGAAGAGTATCGGAAGATTTTACTGACTTGACTAAAAAAGGAAATGGTCGTCTTGGAAAAATTCTCATTTTGAGGAGCAAAACTGTTTTCAGTAATATTTGTCCCGTTTCACTGTATTGACCAAATAAATTCATTTTCATCAAATCAAAACCTTTCCGCAGGATTTTCCCACTTTTAAACTCGTTGAGAAAAAATAAATTTCTAGATAACCTTTGCTTTTATACTGAGATAGTCATTTTTAGACCTAAAAGGGAAGTATTTTGTCTATTTCCGGAAAAAAACTTCAAAACAACAGAAAACCTAAGTTAAAAACAGTACGTGGCTAATTTTGAGGAGTAAAATTGTTTTTGGTAATATTGTGTCCGGTTTCACTGTTTTGACAAAAAAAATCCATGGCCAACAAATCAAAACCTTTCCACAGGATTTGCCCCGTTTCAAAATCGTTGAGAAAAAAATAACATTCTGGATAATCCTTTGCTTCTATCTGAGATGATCACTTTTTAGACCAAAAATAGAAAATTTTTGCCAATTTCAACCGAAAATGCTTCAAACACAAGAGAAGGCTAGTTTAGCTGTTTGTGGCTCATTTTGAGGAGCGAAACTGTTTTCAGTAATATTTGTCCCATTTCACTGTTATGACAAAAAAAAATCACTTCCTTCAAATCAAAACCTTTCCTCATGATTTGCCCCGTTTCAAACTCATTGAGAAAAATTAATGGATAATTCTTTGCCTCTTTCTGAGATTGTCACTTTTCAGACCAAAAGGAAGGGTTTTTTTTGTCAATTATGGAGAAAAAGCTTCAAAACTCCAGAAAAGCAGAGTTTTACAAACAGCTATACTAAGATTATCTGTTATTTTGATGCATTTTCGCGGAAATTGACATAAAACCTTTAAGGTCTAAAAAGCACTATCTCAGAAAGATGCTAAGTATTACCCAGGAAGTTATTTTTTTCTACTAGTATGAAATGGGGAAAATCCTGAGGAAAGGTTTTGATTTAATGGAAATTTTTTTTTTGGGCCAAACAGTGAAACAGAACAAATATTACTGAAAACAGTCTTGCTCCTCAAAATGAGCCACAAACAGCTAAACTAACCTTCTCATGTGTTTTGTAGCATTTTCGACAGTATTTAGCAAAAAATTACCTTTTAGTTCTAAAAAGTAATTATCTTAGAAAGAAGCAAAGGATTATCCAGAATTTTTTTTTTTTTAACGAGTTTAAAACTGGGAAAATACAGAGGAAATGTTTTTATTTGATGGAAACGAATTGTATGGGTCAAAAGTGTGAAACGAGATAAATGGTACCGAAAATAGTTTTGGTCCTCAAATTGAGCCACATATTGCTTAACTAAGATTTTTTTTTGCTGTTTTGAAGCATTTTCTCTGGAAATTGACAAAAAAACTTCTCCTATCTCGGAAAAAAGCAAAGGATTATCCAGAAATTTATTTTTAACAACGAGTTTGAAACGGGACAAATCCTGAGGAAATTTTTTAATTTTATGGAAACGAATTTTTTTGTTCAATACATTGAATGTTTGCTCGGTATTTTAAAGTATTTTCGCCGGATATTGACAAAATTCTTCTCTTTAAGGTCAAAAAGGTGACTATCTAAGAAAGAAGCAAAGGATTATCCAAAAAAAAAATTTCTCAATGAGTTTGAAAAGGGGCATATCCTAAGGAAAGGTTTTGATTTGATGGAAACTAATTGTTTGGGTCAAAAGAGTGAAACGGGAAAATAATACAGAAAACATTTTTCTCCTCGAAATGAGCCACATAAGCTTAACTAGGTTTTCTTTTGTTTTAAAAAACTTCTCTTTAAGGTCAAAAAAGTGACACTAGATAGAAATGGGGAAAATCCTGAGGAAAGATTTTGATTTGAAGGAAACAAAAAATTTTGGTCAAACCAGTGAAACGGAACAAATATTAAGGAAAACAGTTTTGCTCCTCAAAATGTTCCACATACAGCTAAACTTAGTTTTTCTGGAGTTTTGAAGCTTTTCCGCCAAAATTGACAAGAAACTTCTTTTATTGGTCTAGAGGCAAAGAATTATCCAGAAATTTATTTTTTCTCAATGGTTTTGAAATGTGGTAAATCCTGAGGAAAGGTTTTGATTTGATGGAAATGAATTTTTTTGGTCAAACCAGTTAAACGGAACAAATATTACAGAAAACAGTTTTTCTCCTCAAAATGAGACACATACAGATAAACTAAGCTTTTCTGAAGTTTTGAAGCCATTTCGCCAAAATTGACACAAAAACTACTCTTATAGGTCTGAAAAGTGAAAAATTAAGAAAGAGACAAAGGCTTATCCAGAAAAAAAATTTTCTCAAAAAGTTTGAAAAGGGTCATATCTTGAGGAAAGGTTTTTACTTGATGGAAACAAAAAAATTTGGTCAAAACAATGAAATGGGGCAAATTTAACTGAAAACAGTTTTGCTCCACAAAATGAGCCATAAACAGCTAAACTAGTTTAGATGGAAATTAGAAGGAAAAAAACGTGGCTTTTAGGTCTAAAAAGTGAATATCTCAGAAAGAAGCAACAGATAATCGAGAAATTTATTTTTTCTCAACGGGTTTGTAAAGGGGCCAACCCTGAGCAAAGATTTTGATCTGTTGTAAACGAATTTGTTTGGTTAAACCAGTGAAATGGGACATATATTACAGAAAAAAGTTTTGCTCCTCAAAATGAGCCACATACAGGTAAACTAAATTTTCCTGGAGTTTGGTAGCTTTTTCGCCAAAATTGAAAAAAAAAATTCTTATAGGTCAGAAAAGTGACAATCTCAAAAGGGAGGCAAAGAATAATCCAGAAATTTAATTTTCTAAACGATTTTGAAAAGGGAAAAATCCTGATGAAAGATTTTGATATGATTGAAATGAATTTTTTTTATCACAACTGTGAAACGGGACAAATATTACTGAAAACAGTTTTGAGCCTCAAAATGAGTCACAAACAGCTAAACTAAACTTCACTTGTGTTTTGAAGCATATTCGATGGAAATTGGCAAAAAACCTCTCATTAGTTCGTAAAGGTGAATATTTCTGAAAGAAGCAAAGAATTATGCAGAAATTTATTTTTTCTTATCAAGTTTGAAACGGGGAAAATTATGAGGAAAGATTTGAATTGGTGAAAACAATTTTTTGGGGTCAAACCATTGAAATGAAACAAATGTTACAGAAAACAATTTTTTCTCCTTAAAATGAGCCGCATACAGCTAAACTATGTTTTTCCATAGTCTTGAAGCATTTTCTTGGATATTGACAAAAACTTCTCTTTTATGTCTGAAAAGTGTCAATCAGAGAAAGAGGGAAAGAATATTAAAGAAAGATATTTTTCTCAACGAGTTTGAAACGGTGCAAATCCAGTGGAAAGGTTTTGATTTGTAAGAAATAAATTTGTTTTAGTCAAAGAAGTAAAATGGGACAAATATTTCTGAACAGTTTTGCTCCACAAAATGACCCACAAACAGCTAAACTAACCTGCTTTTGTGTTTTGAAGCATTTACGACAGAAATAGGCATATAATTTCTCTTTTATTTCTCTATAGTGATTATCTCAGAAAGATGCAATGGATTATCCAGAAAGTTATTTTTTTCTCAACTAATTTAAAACAGAGCAAATCCTGAGGAAAGGTTTTGATATGATGGAAACAATTTTTTTGGTCAAAACAGTGAAACTGGGAAAATATTACCGAAAACAGTTTTGCTCCTCAAAATGAGCCACATAGAGCGTTTTCTGATGTTTATAACATTTTCTCCGGAAATTGACAAAAAAAATCACTTTTTGGTCTAGATAGTGAATATTTGAGAAAGATGCAAAGGATTATCCAGAAATTTGCTTTTTCTCGACGATTTTCAAACATGACAAATCCTAAAGAAAGTTTTTGTTTTGATGTAAACATTTCTTTTTGGTCAAAACAAGTGAAACGGGACAAATAATAGAGAAAAAAGTTTTGCTCAACAAAATGAACCACACAGCTAAACTAAGCTTCTATGGTATTTTAAACTATTTTCGCCGGAAATTGACAAAATAACTTCTCTTTAAGGTCAAAAAAGTGATTATCTCAGAAAGAATATAAGAATTACCCAGAATGTTATTTTTTCCCAACTAGTTTAAAAAGGAACAAATCCTGAGGAAAGGTTTTGATTTGAGGGAAACGATTTTTTTTTGGAAAAAGCATTGAAAAGCACAAATATATCTAAAAACAGTTTCGCTCCTCAAAATGAGCCACAAACAGCTAAACTTACCTTCTCAAGTGTTTTGAAGAGGTTTAGATGAAAATTAGTAATAAAAAATTCTCTATAGGTTAAAAAGTGAATAACTCAGAAAGAAGTAACGGATTATCTAGAAAATTATTTTTTCTCAACAAGTTAGAAAAGGAGTAAATCCTGAAAAATGTTTTTGATATGATGGAAGCAATTTTTTTTTATCAAACCAGTAAAATGGAAAAAATATTACAGAAAACATTTTTGCTCCTTAAAATGAGCCACATAGTACTAACCTAAGCTTTTCTTGATGTTTGAAGTTTTTTCGCCAAAATTAACAAAAAAAATTCTCTTTTAGGTCTGAAAAGTGACAATCTCAGATTGAGGCAAGGAATAATCCAGAAAGTTATTTTTCTAAACGGTTTTCAAATGGGTCAAATCCTGATGAAAGATTTTGATTTGATGGAAATGGATTTTTTGGGTCAAACAGTTTTGCTCTGAGCTAGAAACAGTTAAACTAACCATCATTTGTGTTTTGAAACATTTTCAATCGAAATTGGCAAAAAACCTCTCTATAAGTTCTTAAAAGTGAATATCTCTGAAATAAGCAAAGAAAGGATTATCCAGAATTTTTTTTTTCTCAATGAGTGAAACGGGGCAAATCCTAATTAAAGATTTTAATTTGATGGAATTGAGAATTATTTTGGTCAAAACAGTGAAACGGGACATATATTACAGGAAATATTATTGCTCCCCAAAATGAGCCAAAAACAGCAAAACTAAGGTTTTCAGTTGTTTTTAAGCTTTTTCTCCTAAAATTTACTAAACGAAAAAGTAAATGCCTGTGAAAGAAGCAAAGGGTTATCCAGAAATTTATTTTTTCTCAGCGAGTTTGAAACGACGAAAATCGTGAGAAAATGATGATTCGAAGTAAATTATTATTTTGGTCAAAGGAGTGAAACGGGGCAAATATTACCAAAAACATTTTGCTCCTCCAAATAAGCAACTAACCACAAAAAAACTAAGCTTAACTGATATTTGTAGCATTTTCTCCCGAAACTTACAAAAAATGTGACTTTTAGGTCTAGAAAGTGAATATCTGAGAGAGAAGCAAAGGATTGTCCAGAATTTTTTTTTAATAAGTTTGAAACTAGACAAATCCTTAGGAAAGCTTATGATTAAAAAGTAACGAATTTTTTGATCAAAACCGTGAAACTGGAAAAATATTACAGAAAACAGTTTTACTCCTCATAATGAGCCACACACAGCAAAACTAAGCAAGGGGGGGACTATCCCATTTTCCTCCGAAATTCAAAAACATATTTGTGGTTGTCATAACTTTTTCCCCCTTTCTTCTGTGCAAATAATTATTATACCAGCTTGTTGCTTATTGTGTGTGCTTTAAGATGATATGTAAAAAGTCTCTATAGGCACTTTTTCTTAGAAGATATAGCCATACACGCAAGGGTCACTCAGAAAATGGCACCTCCTAATTTCCCAGGATTCTAATTCCCAGGCGCCGTGAGCTACAAACCCCAAACTTGTTTTGTGGCTTGTAAACACCCTAAGCTGTGATATGGCTGAGTCATAATTAAAACGCGGTGAAGTGTTGAAAAGTTATGAGACACTTTATTTCAAGTCGCGCCAAAAATCGCGGAATATCTGTGACCCCGCCTCTTCTAATAATCGTATCTCAGGAATGCTTCATGGTAAAAAAATTATGACTCAGTCATATCACAGCTTAGGGTAGCTTACAAGCAACATAGGAAGTTCTGAAGTTTGTAGGTCAAGGCTTTTTCTGACAATTAGAATCCTGACAAATTAGGAGGTGCCATTTTCTGAGTGACCCTTGCTTGTATAGCTGAAATCTTCTACAGAAATAGTGCAAAGAATTATCCAGTAGAGTTTTTTTTTATCAACGGTTTGGAATTGGGCAAATCACAATAAGGAAAGATTTTTTTTAGATGGTATAATGAATTTCTTTAGTCAAAGACAGTGAGAAGGGGGACAAATAGTTACTGACAACCACAAATATGTTTTTGAATCCCTCGGAGGAAAATGGGATAGTCACAAACAGCTTAACTACACCTCTCTTGTGTTTTGAAGCATTTTCGACGGAAATTGGGAAAAAAATTCTATTTTAGGTAACAAAGGATTATCCATTGTTATTTTTTCGCAACATGGTTGAAATATCCCTTTCACTGTATTGACAAAATGAAATTCATTTCCATGAAATCAAAATCTTTCCTCAGGATTTGCCCCATTTCCAAACAGTGGAGAAAAATAACTTTCTGGATAATTCTTTGCCTCTTTCTGAGATTGTTACTTTACAGACCATAAAAGAGAAGTATTTTTGATTTGTTGGAAACGAATTTGTCTGGACAAGACAGTGAAATGGGACATTAACGAAAACAGTTTTGCTCATTAAAATGAGCCACATACAGCTTAACTAAGTTTTCTCATGTTTTAAAGCTTTTTTTCCGTAAATTGACAAAAAACTTCATTTAGGTCTAGAAAGTGAATATCTGAGAAAAAACCAATCCCGAAATCAATTTTTTTTAAACAAGTTTGAAATTGTGAAAATCACGAGGAAAGGTTTTTATTTGATGGAATTGAATTTTTTGGTTTAAAAAAGTAAAACTGTACAGGTTTAACTGAAAACAATTTTGCTCCTCAAAATGAGTCAAAACAGCTAAACTAACCTTCTCTTGTGTGTATAAACAGTTTAGACAGAGAAATTGACAAAAAAATTCTCTATTAGTTCACAAAAGTGAATATCTCTGAAAGAAGCAAAGGATTATCGAGAAATTTATTTTTTCTCATTGAGTTTGAAACCAGGAAAAAAATGAGGATAGGTTTTGATTTGATGGAAAGATTTTTTTAAAGGTGAAACGGGGCAAATATTATCGAAAACAATTTTGGTGCTCATATGAGCCTCATACAGCTAAATTAAGTTTTTTTGTTGTTTTGAAACATTTTCTCCGGAAATTGACAAAAAACTTCTCTTTTAGGACTAGAAAGTGAATATCTCAGAAAAAAAGCATAGGATTATCCAGAAATTTTTCTTTTCTCAACAGGTTTGAAATGAGAGGGAAAAAATGTGGAAAGGTTTTGTTTAATGGAAACGATTTTTTTTACCGAAAACAGTTTTGCTCCTCAAAATGAGACAATACAGCTAAACTAAGCTTTACTGTTGTTTTTTTCAAGCAATTTCTCTGGAAATGAACAAAAAGCTTCTTTTTAGGTCTGAAAAGTGACAATCTCAGAAAGAGGCAAAGAATATTCCTGAAAGTTATTTTTCTCTATGAGTTTGAAATGGTGCAAATCATATGGAAAAGTTTTAATTTGATGGTAATGAATTTTTTGGGTCAAATCAGTGAAACATGACAAATATTACTGAAAAAATGTTGCTACACAAAATGAGCAAAAAACAACGTCCTTTTATGTTTTAAAACATTTTCAACGGAAATTCGAAATAAATTCTCTTTTAGTTCTCGGGGAACTAAAAGAGAAGGAAATTATTATTAATTTTTTTAAACAATTAAATGTGACAAATATTACTCAGAGTTTTGCTCCTCAAAATGATCCACAATCAGATAAATGAACCTTTTCTTGTGTTTTGAAGTTTATTCACCGGAAATTGACTAAAACTTCTTTTTTAGGTCGAGATTGTAAATAACTGAGAAAGAGGAATAAGATTATCCAGAATTTAATTTTTTCAACGTATTAGAAACGGGAAAAATTTTGATGAGAGATTTTGATTTGATGTAATCAAATTTTTTTGGTCCAAACAATGAAATGGCACAAATTTTACCAAATTCAATATTACTCCTTAAAATGAGCTACAGACAGCTAGACTATGAAAGAAACAGAGGGTTACCTAGAAAATGTTTTTCGCAACGAGTTTGAAATTGGGAAAATCCTGATAAAGGTTTTGATTTGACAGAAATGAATACTTTTGGTCAAAACAGTGAAACGAGACAAATACAACTGAAAACAATTTTGCTCCGCAATATGAGCTATAAACAACTAAACTACACTTTTCTGGAGTTGTTTTCGACAAAATTGACAAAAAAATTCTCCTTTAATCTGAATAGTGACAGTCTCAGAGAGAAACAAAAAGTTATACAAAAAGTTATTTTTCTCAATGGTTTTGAAACTGGGAAAATCTGAGGAAGTTTTTATTAGAAGGAAATCAAAAATTTTAATCAAAACTGTGAAACGGGACAAAGATTACTGAAAACAGTTTTGCTCCTCAACTTTTTGGGGGAATATCAGAGAAAAACAGAATGTATAACAAAAACTGTTTTTTTACTTAAAATGAGCCAAATACAGCTAAATAAAATAAAAAATCAGGAGTTTTGTAGAACTTTCGGTGATATTAACAGAAAACTACTCATTTGGGTCTAAAAATTGCCTGTCTCTGAAAGAAGCTAAAAATTACTCAGAATTTTTTTTCTTCTCAACAAATTTGAAAAGGGGTTAATCCTTAGGAAAATTTGATTTTATGGAAACTTTTTTTGGTCAAACCAGTGAAACGGGACATATATTAACAAACAAGGGTGTTCCTCTTCAAATAAAACTATATACATCTAAATTAAGCTTTTCCGGTATTTTGAAGCCTTTTCTAGGAAATTGGCACAAACTTCTCTTTTGGGTCTAAATATGACTATCACTGAATGAAACTAAGAATTACACAGAAAGTTATTTTTCCCCAACATGTTTGAAAAGTGGCCTATCCTGAGGAAAAGTTTTGATTAGATGGAAACAACTTTTTTGGGTCAACCTAGTGAAACGGGACTACTATTATCGAAAACGGTTTTCCTCATCGAAATTACCCATATAGATCAAAACAAAGCTTTTCTGTTGGTTAGATGAATTTTTGCTGAAATTTTCTGAAAAATATCTGTTTTGGATATACAAAATGCCTATCACAGAAAGGAGCATAGAATTACTCAGTATTTTATTTTTTTCTCAACATGTTTGAAAAATGGCAAATCCTGATGAAAAGTTTTGATTTGATGGCAAAAAAATTTAGTTCAAACGGGACAAACGGGACAAATACTACCAAAAACGATTTTCCTCCTTAAAATGAGCCACATACTTCTAAACTAAGCTTTTCTAGTGATTTGAAGCTTTTTCGCGGAAATTGACTGAAAACCTCTCTTTGGGTCTAAAAATTGACATCGCAGAAAGATGCTAAGACATACTCATAATGTTAATTTTTCTCAACAAGTTTGAAAAGAGGCAAATCCTGAGGAAAATATTGATTTATGAAAACAACTTTGGTCAATCCTGTGAAACTGGACAAATATTAAGAAAAATGGTTTTCGTCCTCAAAATGAGACATAACAGCTAAATTAAGTTTTTTAGGAGTTTTGAAGCATTTTCGTGAAATTGACTGAAAACTTCTGTTTTGGTACAAAATATTGACTTTCACAGAAAGAAGCTAAGAATTACTTTGAAAGTTATTTTTTCTCAACAATTTGGTAAAGTTTCACATTCTGAGGAAGTTTTTATTTAATGGAACAAATTTTTTTGGTCAAATCAGTGAAATGGGACAAATATTACTGAAAACTGTTTTCCACCTTGACATACAACTAAACTAAGCATTTCAGGTGTTTTGAAGCATTTTTGTGGATATTTTTGAAAATGTCTCTTTGGGTTATAAAAACTGATAATATCAGAAAAGAGCTGAGATTTACTCAGAAATTTATTTTTTCTCAACACGTTTAAAAAGTGGCAAATCCAGAGGAAGTTTTGATTTGATGGAAAATATTTTTTTGGTTAAACCAGAGAAATGGGTTATATATTAGCAAAACGTTTATCCTCCTCTAATTGAGCCACATGCTGCAAAACTAAGCTTTTTGAGTGTTTTGTAGCTTTTTCGTGGAATTTTACTGAAACTTTTATTTTGGTTCTAAAAGCTCTATCTCAGAAAGAAGCTAAGATTAACTCAGAAACTTATTTTTTCTCAAAAAGTTTGAAAAGTGGAAAATTCTGAGGAAATGTTTTGAATTATTAAAAAAAAAATTTGTTCAAACCAGAGAAATGGGACATTTATTAACAAAAACGGTTTTCCTCATTAAGAGCCACATACTGCTAAACTAAGCTATTCTTGTGTTTTGAAGCTTTTTCGTGGATATTGACTGAAAAATAATCTTATGTGTCTAAAAACTAATTATCTCAATAAGAAGCTAAGAATTTCTCAGATTTTTTTTTTTAACAAGTTTGAGAAGTGGCAACTCCTGAGGAAATATTTTGATGTGATGGAAACAACTTTTTTGGGGAAAACCATGGAACGGGGCAAATATTACCTAAAATGGTTTTCTTCCTCAAAATAAGCCATATACAGCTGAACTAAGTTTTTCAGGTGTTTTAAAGTATTTTAGAGGAAATTGACAGAAAATTTCACTTTTGCATCAAGAAATAGACTTTATCATATAGAAGCTAAGAACTACTAAGAAAGTTATTTTTTCCCAACAAGTTTGAAAAGGGGCAAATTCTGAGAATAATTTTTATTTGATGGAAACAACTTTTTTTTTGTAAAACCTGTGAAGCAGAACAAATATTAACAAATATGATTTTCCTTCTCAAAATGACATACAGCTAAACTTTTCAGGTGTTTTGAAGCATTTTCATAGAAATTGCCAGAAAAATCTTCTCTTTTTGGACCAAAAATTGACTATCTCAGAAAGAAGCTAAGAATTACTCTGAAAATTCTTTATTCTCAACATGTTTAAAAGGGTAAAATATGAGGAAAATTTTGATTTTATGGAAACAACTTTTTTGGTCAAACCTATGAAATGGGACAATTATTAACAAAAAAAAGGTTCTCCTCCTCAAAATGAGCAACATACAGCTAAACTAATTTTTTTTTTTTTTTTAAGCTTTTCATGGAAATTGACAAAAACTTCACTTTTGTGTCTATATATTACTATCTCAGAGTGATTTTAAGAATTACTCAGAAATTTTTTTTTTCTCAATAAGTTTGAAAAAGTATATATCCTGAAGAAAAGTTTTGATTAAATGGAAAAAAAAATTTTTTTGGTCAAACTAGTAAAACGGGACAAACATTAACGAAACCGGTTTTCCTCCTCGAAATGATCCACATAGAGCAAAACTGAGCTCTTCTGTTGTTTGGAAGCATATATATATATAATAACTAACTCAGAAAGGAGCAAAGAATTACTCAGAAAGATATTTATTCTCAAAAAGTAGAAAAGGAGAAAATCATGAGGAAAATGTTGTTTTATGGAAACAATTTTTGGGGGTAAACCTCTGAATGGGACAAATATTTACAAAAACGAATTTCATCCTCAAAATGACACATATACAATTAAATTAAGCTTTTCAGAAGTAGAATTTTTATGGAATTGACAGAAAACTTCTATTTTGGTTAAAAAAAATGACTTTCACAGAGAGAAGCTAAGAATTACTCTGAAAATTATTTTTTCTCAACAATTTGGAAAAGTTTCCAATTCTGGGAAAATGTTTCGATTTAAAGGAAACAACATTATTTGGTAAATGCAATGAATTGGGACAAATAATAGAGAAACAGTTTTCCACCTCTAAATGAGTCACATACAGCAAAATTAAGCTTTTCCTGTATTTTGAAGCATTTTCGCGTAAATTGTCTGAAACTTCTCTTTCGGATCAAAAACTGATTATCTCAAAAAGTGTAAGAATTACTCAGAAATTTACTTTTTCTAAACAAGTTTGAAAAGATGCAAAACCTGAAAAAAAGTTTTGATTTGATGGAAACAACCTTTTTGTTTAACTCAGAGAAACAAGACAAATTTTCCCGAAAACTTTTTTTTTTCTAAAAGTAGCCACATTGAGCTTAATTTTCTTGAGTTTTATAGCTTTTTAGCAGAAATGAACTGAAAACTTCGCTATTTATTTGTCTAAATGTGACTTTCTCAGAATGAAGCTAGGAATTACTCAGAAAGTTGTTGTTTTTTCAACAAGTTTGAAAAGGGGTTAATCCAGTGGAAAAGTTTTGTTTCTTGGAAAAACTTTTTGGGGTCAAACATCTAAAACAGGACAAATATTAACAAAAACGTTTTTCATCCTCAAAATGACACATATAAAGCTAAATTAAGTTTTTTTTTGTGTTAATTACTCTGAAAGTTGTCTTTTTCAACAATTTGAAAAGGGGAAAATCCAAAGGAAAATTTTAATTTGATTGAAACAAATTCTTTTGGGCAAAGCAGTGAAATGGGACAAATATTACCGAAAAAGGTATTCCTAGTCAAAATGAGCCATATACAGCTAAATAAACTTTTCTGTTGTTTTGTTCCATTTTCGCTTAAATTAACTGAAAACTTCTCTTTTGTTTCTAAAAATTGACTCTCTCAGAAAGAAGCTAACAACTACTCTGAAAGTTATTTTTTCCCAACAGGTTGGAAAAGAGGGAAATCCTAAGGAAAATAGATTTGATGGAAACATCTTTTTTTCCGGTTAGACAAGTAATATAGGAGAATATTATAAAAAAAAAAGATTTTCCTCCACGAAAAAGCCACATACAGCTAAACTAAGCTTTTCTAGTGTTTTGAAGCATTTTCGTAGAAATTGACGGTAAACTTTTCTTTTGTATCTAAAAAGTAAATATCTCAGAATGTGCTAAGAATTACACAGAATTTTTTTCTCAACTAGTTTGAAAAGGGACAAATAGTGAGAAATGTTTGGATTTTTATGGAAACAACCTTTTTGGTCAAACTGGTGAAATTGGACAAATATTAACAAAAAAAAGGTTTTCCTCATAATCGGGTAAACAAAGCTTTTCCGGTATTTTGTAGCTTTTTCGCGGAAATTGATTGAAAAACTCTTTTTTTCAAAAAAATGACTATCTTTGAAAGAAGCTACTGGTTACACTGAAAGTTGTTGTTGTTTTTAACAAATTTAAGAAGGGGAAAATCCTAAGGAAAATTTTGATTTGATGGAAACAATTCTTTTGGTCAACCGGTGAAACGGTACAAATATTACCTAAAAAGGTATACCTTCTCAAAATGAGCCAAATACAGCTAAATAAAGCCTTTCTGTAGTTTTGAAACATTTTCGCAGAAATTGACAGAAATCCTCTCTTTTGGGACAAATATTGATTACCTCAGAAAGAAGCTAAGAAGTCCACAGAAAATTTTTTTTCCAACAAGTTTGAAAAGTGGCAAATCCTGATGAAAATTTTGATTGTATGGAACGAACTTTATTTGGTCAAACCGGCGAAATGGGGCAAATATTAAATAAAATTGTTTTCCTACACAAAATGCACCATATACCGCTGAACTAAGCCTTACTTGTGTTTTGAATATTTATCGCAGAAATTGACTGAAAACTTCTCTTTTGCATATAAAATGTTACTTTCTCAGAAAAGAAGCTAAGAATTACTCAGAATTTTTTTCATTTCCCAACAAGTTTGATAAGGGGAAAATCCTAAGGAAATTTTTGATTTGATGGATACAACTTTTTTTGGTCAAATCAGTGTAACAGGACAAATATTAAAAAAAATGGTTTACCTCCCGAAAATGAGCCAAACACAGCTAATTTAGGCTTTTCTTGTGTTTTGAAACAATTTTGCGGAAATTGACTGAAAACTTCTCTTTTGTTTCTAAACAGTGACATCTCAGAAAGGAGCTATGAATTACTCTGAAAGTTATTTTTCTCAACAAATTGGAATATTGTCCTATCCTGAGGAAAAGTTTTGATTTGATTTGATTGTGCCAACTTTTTTTTTGGCAAACCAGAGAAAAGGGACATGTATTACCAAAAACAGTTTTTCTCCCAAAAATAAAAAATAATCTGGTAAAGAAAGCTTTTCAGGTATTTTGTAGCAATTTTGAGGAAATTGACTGAAAATTTCTCTTTTGTTTCTAAAAATGACTCTCTCAGATTTATGCTAACAATTACTCTGAAAGTTATTTTTTCTCAACAAGTTGGAAAATGGGAAAATCCTGAGGAAAATTGATTTCATGGAAACACCTTTTTTTATCAAACAAGTGAAATTGGACAATTTTATCAAAAACAGTTATCCTCCACGAAAGTGCCAAATACAGCTACACTAAGCTTTTCTAGTTTTTTTAAGCATTTTCGAGGAAATCATCGGAAAACTTCTTTTGTATCTAAAATGTGACTCAGAAAGAAACTAAGAATTACACAGAATGTTGTTTTTTTCTCAACCAGTTTGAAATTGGGAAAATCATGAGAAAAGTTTGAATTTTATGGAAACAAAAAGAAATTTGGTCTAACTGGTGAAATTGGACAAATATTTACAAAAAAAATTGTCCACACAATCAGGTAAACAAAGATTTTCAGGTGTTTGGTAGTATTTTCGCGGAAAATCACTGATAATTTCTCTTTTGTTTCTAAAAAGTGACTATCTCGGAAAGAGGCTAACAATTACCCAGAAAATTATTTTTTCTGAACATGTTGGAAAAGAGTCAAGTCTGAGGCAACGTTTAGATTTGATAGAAACAACTTTTTTTTAAACCAGTTAAATGGGACAAATATTACCAAAAAAGTATTCCTCCTCAAAATGAGCCACATACAGCTAAACAAAGCTTTTCTGTAGTTTTGAAACATTTTCGCAGAAATAGACAGAAAATTTCTTTTTTGAGTCTAAAAATTGACTATCTCAGAATAAATCTAAGACTTACTCAGAAGTTATTTTTTCCTACAAGTTTGAAAAGGGGCATATCCTGAAAATTTTTTTTATTTTATGGAACCAACTTCTTTGGTCAAACATGAAACGGGACAAATATAACAAAAACATTTTTTTACTCAAAATGAGCCATATACAGCTAAACTTAGACATTCATGTGTCTGAAAGCATTTTTGTGGAATTAGACTGAAAACTTCTCTTTTGGGTCAAAAAACTGGCATTCTCAGAAAGAAGCTAAGAATTACTCAGAAAGTTATTTTTTCTCAACCAACTAGAAAGGGGTCAAATCTTGAGAAATATTTTTCATTTTATGTAAACAACTTTTTTTGGTCAATCCAGAGAAATGTATCATATATTAACAAAAATATTTTTCCTCCTCAAAATGAGCCACATATTGTTAAACTAGGCTTTTCTAGTGTTTTGAAGCTTTTTCACAGATTTTGACTGAATACTTACTTCTCTTTTTGGTCTAAAACTGTCTATCTCAGAAAGAGGCTAAGAATTACTCAGAAGTTATTTTTACCAATCAAGTTGGAAAAGAGGGAAATGCTGAGGAAAAGTTTTGATTTAATGGAAATAACTTTTTTTGTTCAAACCAATGAAATGAGACAAATTTTACCAAAAAAGTTTTCCTCTTCCAATTGAGTCATATACTAAAATAAGCTTTTTGTTGTTTTGAAGCATTTTCACTGAAATTGACTGATAACCTCTCTTTTTGGTTTAAAAAGTAATTTTTTGAGAATGAAGCTACGAATTAGTCAGAAAGCTATTTTTTTCAACAAGTTTGAAAAGTGCCAAATCGTAAGGAAAATTTTGATTTGTTGGAAACAACTTCTTTTGGTAAGACTAATGAAACGGTAAAATATTACCGAAAAAGTTATTCCTACTCAAAATGAGCCATATGCAGCTAAATAAAGCTTTTCTGTAGTTTTGTAGCATTTTCGCGGAAATTGACTGAAAAATCTACCTTTTTTTCTAAAAAGTGGCTATCTCTGTAAGAAGCTAACAATTACTCAGAAAATTTTTTTTTTCAACAACTTTGAAAAGGATAAAATCCTACGGAAAATTTTGATTTGATGGAAACAACTTCTTTTGGTTAACCCAGTGAAATGGGACAAATATTACCAAAAAAGATATCCCAATCAAAATGAGCCATATACAGCTAAATAAAGCCTTTCTGTAGTTTTGTAGCATTTTCGCAGCAATTGACAGAAACCTTTTCTTTTGCGTCTAATATTGATTATCTCAGAAAGAATTTATGAATTACTCAGAAAATTATTTTTTCCCAACATTCTTGATAAAAAGCAAATCCTGAAGAAAATTTTGATTGTATGGATTGAACTTTTTTTGGTCAAACCTGTGAAATGGAAATATTAAATAAAATTGTTTTCCTCCACAAAATGGGCCATATAGAGCTTAACTAATCTTTTTTGAGTTCTGAAGCTTTATCGCGGAAATTGACTGAAAACTTCTCTTTTGTATCTAAAAAGTTACTTTCTCAGAAAAGAAGTTAAAAATTATGCAGAAATTTTTTTTATTTTCCAACAAGTTTGAAAAAGGGCAAATCCTTAGGAAAATTTTGATTTTATGGAAACAAATTTTTTGGTCAAACCAGTGTAACAGGACAAATATTTTCAAAAATGGTTTACCTCTCAAAAATGAGCTACATACAGCTAAACTAAGCTTTTCTTGTGTTTTAAACCATTTTTCCGGAAATTGACTGAAAACTTCTCTTTTGTGTTAAAAAAGAACATCTCAGAAAGAAGCTATGAATTACTCTGAAATTTATTTTTTTTAACAAATTAGAAAAGTGTCTTATCCTGAGGAAAATTTTTGATTTGATTGGTGCCTACTTTTTTGTCAAACCAGAGAAACGGGACATATATTAATAAAAACAGTTTTCCTCCACACAATGAGCCAAATACAGTAAACTAAGCCTTTCTATTGTATTGAAGCAATTTTGCGGAATTGACTGATACCTCTCTTTTGTTTCTAAAAATTGTCTATCTCAGTGGGAAGCTAAGAATTTCTCAGAAAGTTACGTTTTCTCAACAAGTTGGAAAAGGGGCAAATTCTGAGTAAAAGTATTTATAAGGTGGAAACAAAATTTTTAGGTCACACCCGTGATACAGGGCAAATATTACCGAAAAAAGTATTTCTCCTAAAAATGAGTCACGTACAGATAAACAAGCTTTTCTGGAGTTTTGTAGAATTTACATGGAAATTGACAGAAAACTCTCTTTGGGGTTTAAATGTTTATTACCTCAGAAAGAAGCTAAGAATTATTCAGAAAGTTATTTTTCTCAACAAGTTTGAAAAGAGGCAAATCCTGAAGTAAATTTTGATTGTATGGAAAGACTTTTTTTTGGTCGAACCAGATGGAAACAACTTGTTTAGGTCAAATCAGTGTGAAATGGGACAAATATTACTGAAAAATATCTTCCTCCTCAAAATTAGCCATATAGTGCCAAACTAAGCTTTTCAGGTATTTTGAAGTGTTTTCGCGCAAATTCACTGAAAAATTCTCATTTGGGTCAAAAATTTGACTTTCTCATAAGAATCTAAGAATTACTCAGAAAAATTGTTTTTCTCAACACGTTCGAAAAGTTGCAAATCCTGAGGAAAAACTTTGATTTGATTGAAACTACTTTTTTTTTGGTCTAAGCATAGAAACGTGACATATATTACAAAAAACTATTTTCCTCTTCAAAATGAGCCACATACTGTTAAACTAAGCTTTTCTTGAGTTATAAAGTCGCGGAAATTGACTGAAAACTCCTTTTTGAGTCTAAAAAGTGACTATCTTAGAAAGAAACTAAGAATTACTCAGAATATATTTTTTCTTATCAAGTTTGAAAAGGACCAAATGCTGCAGAAATATTTTGATTTAATGGAAACAACTTTTTTTGGTCAAACCAGTGAAACGAGACAAATATTACCAAAAATGTTTTTCCTCTTCAAAATGAGCCAAATAAAACTAAAATAAGCCTTTCTGGAGTTATGGCTGATATTTAATCTTTAGGTTCTTAGATTTGATATTCGGTTGCTTCAAAAGTGAGTTTGAACAGAGATTTGATCCTTATTTGCAGCAAAAGTGAATTTTTGCTGAGATTTGATACTTTGTTGCACAGAAAGTTAGTTTTAGCTGAAATTTGATCTTTAGTTGCTGCAAAAGTTTGTTTTGGCAGATATTTGATCTTTGTTGCACAAAAAGTTAGTTTTGGCAGAGATTTGATATTTAGTTGCATTAAAAGTGAACTTTGGCTGGAATTTAATCTTTACTTGCTACTAAAGTGAGCATTGACTGGGATTTGTTCTTTAGGAGCATCAAAATCATTTTTGGCTGAGATTTGATCTTAGTTGCATCAAAAGTGAGTTTTGGCTGAGAATAATTTTAATTGCTTCAAAAGTGAATTTTTGCCAGGATTGCTCTTTAGTTGCATTAAAAGTGAGTTTTGCCTGGGATTTGTTCTTAAACTGCTTCAGAAAGTGAGGTTTAACTGATATTTGATCTTTAGTTGCAAAAAGGTTAGCTTTGGATGTGAATTGAGCTTTAATTGCTACAAAAGTGAGTTTTAGCAGGGATTTCATCTTTAGTACTGCAAAAGTCTGTTTTGGCTCAGATTTGATCATGTATTGCTCCAAAAGTGAGTATTGGCTGAGAATTGATCTTTACTTGTTGCAAAAGTGTGTTTTGGCAGACATTTGATCTTTAGTTGCTGCAAAAGTGAGTTTGGGCTGAGATTTGATCTTTGGTTGTATCAAAAGTGAGTTTTGGATGAGATGTGATCTTTTGTTGCTTCAAAAGTGAGTTTTGTCTGGGATTTGATCTTTAGTCTTCAAAAGTGAGGTTTAGCCGAAATTTGTATTTTTAGTTACTGCAAAAGTGAGTTTTGGCTGAGGTTTGATCTTTAGTTGCTGTAAAAGTGTGTTTTGGCATTTGATCTTTAGATGCTGCAAAAGTGAGTTTTGGCTGGAATTTGATCTTTAGTTGCATCAAAAGTAAGTTTTGGCTGGGATTAGAACTTTAGTTGCTTCAAACATGAGTTTTGTCTGCGATTTGTTGTTTTTTTGCTTCAAAGGTGGTTTTGACTGAGTTGTAATTTTTAGTTGCTGCAAAAGGGAATTTCGGCTGAGATTTGATCTTTAGTTGCTACAAAAGTGAGTTTGTCTGGGATTTGATCTTTTGTTGCTTCAAAAGTAAATTTTGGCTGTGATTTGATCTTTATTTGTTTCAAAAGTGAGTTTCGGCTGCGATTAGATCTTTAGTTGCGTCAAGAGTTTATGCCACTGATTTGATCCTTTTGCTAAAAAGTGACTTGGCTGGGATTTGATCTTTAGTTCCTGCAAAACTGAGTGTAGTGCCTGTTGCGTGCGCTAGCTCGTGGCGAGTAGTGCGTGTGCTGTGGTTGGCATGGCATGCGTGTTCATTTGAGCATAGAGTGTAATCACCGTTCTTGCAGGCCCGTCTCCCTCCTAGGTGGGCGTGATTCTGAGTCTCGGTGGGTGGAGTCCATTCCTGGTCGGCGCGATGACATGTACCTCGCGGGTGGTCGGTTTTCTTGTCACGTATTAGTCTGAGTCTGTTTGTCCTACTCGTTTGGTGAGGTAGTTCGTCAGACCCTTGGAGCTTCCTCATTTTTTCATTTTTTTTATTTGGAGTTCCTCTTGTTGTCTCTTTTTAGAATGTTTACCTCTGTTACTTTCATTCGGTCCGCGTGTGCCAGGATCTTCAGTTGTTCTAAAGTGAGTTTTGGATGAGATATGATCTTTTGTTGCTCAAGTGTGTTTTGTCAGGGATTTGATCATTAGTGCTTCAAAAGTGAGCTTTGGTTGAGATATGTTCATTAGTTGCTTAAAAAAGTGAGTTTTGGCAGGGATTTGTTCTTTAGTTGCTTCAAAAGTAGGTTTTGGCTGACATTTGATCTTTAGTTGCTTCAAGAGTGAGTTGATCTTTAGTTGCTGCAAAAGTGAGTTTTGACTAATATTTGATGCATCAAATGTGAGTTTTGGCTGTGATTTGATCTTTAGTTGAATCAAAAGTGGGTTTTGGCTGCGATTTGTCATTTATTTGCTTCAAAAGTGAGTTTTGTAGAGATTTGATCTTTAATTGTTCAAAAGTGAGTTTAGGCTGAGATTTTATCTTTAGTTGCATCAAGGGTGAGGTTTTGCTAAGATTTGTTCTTTTATTGCTTCAAGTGAGTTTTGCTGAGATTTGATCTTTACTTTCTTCAAAAGTGAATTTTGCAGAGATTTGATCTTTAGTTGCTTCAAAAATTAAGTTTCGGCTGAGATTTGATCTTTATTTGCTTCAAAAGTGAGATTAGGCTGAGATTTTATCTTTAGTTGCAATGAGTGAGTTTTGGTTGGGATTTGATCTTTATTTGCATCAAAAGTGAGGTTTTGCTAAGATTTGTTCTTTTATTGCTTCAAAAGTGAGTTTTGGCTGAGATTTGATCTTAATTTGGTGCAAAAGTGAGCTTTGGCTTGGATTTAATCTTTAGTTGCTTTAAAAGTAAGTTTTCGCTGGGATTTGATCTTTATTTGCTTCATAAGTGAGTGCTTGGGAGTTGATCTTTAGTTGCTAAAAAGTGAGTTTGGGCTGGGATATTATCTTTAGTTGTTTCAAAAGTGGGTTTTGGCTGAGATTAGATCTTTAGCAGCTTCAAAAGTGAGTTTTGGCTTTTTTTAATTTATCTTTAGTTGCATCAATGAGTTTTGGCTGAGATTTGATCATTATTTGCTGCAAAAGGGAGTTTTGGCTCAGATTTGATCTTTAGTTGCTGCAAATGTGAGTTTTGAATGAGATTTGATCTTTAGTTGCTTCAAAAGTAAGTTTTGCAGAGATTTGCCTCTAGTAACTTCAAAATTAAGTTTTTGCACTGATTTGTTCTTTAGTTACATCAAAAGTGAGTTTTGGCTGGGATTTGATCTTTAGTTGTTTCAAAAGTGAGTTTTGACGGAGTTGTGATCTAGTTGTATCAAAAGAGAGTTTCGGCTGAGATTTAATCTTTAGTTCTGCAAAAGTGAGTTTGGCTGGGATTTGATAGTTAGTTGCTTCAAAAAAGAGCTTTGGCAGGAATTTGATCTTTTGTTATTTCAAAAGTGAATTTTGGCTGATTTTTGATCTTTAGTTGCTTCAAAAGTAAGTTTTGGGTGGGATTTAATCCTTAGTTGCTTCAGAAGTGAGTTTTTGCTGACAGCAGATCATAAGTTGCTTAAAAATTGAGTTTTGGCTGTGATTAGATCTTTAGTTTCTTCAAAAGTGAGTTTGCCTGAGATTTGATCTTTAGTTGCCTCAAAAGTTAGTTTTGGCTGGGATTTGATCATTAGTTGCATCAAAAGTGAGTATTGGCTGAGATTTGAACTTTAGTTGCATCAAAATTGAGTTTTGGCTGGGATTTGATCTTTACTTGCTTTAAAAGTGAGATTTGGCTGGGATTAGATCATTAGTTGCTACAAAGTGCATTTTGTCTGAGATTTGATCTTGTTGCTTCAAGTGAGCTTTGGCTGGGATTTGATCTTTAGTTGAGATTTGATCTTTAGTTACATCAAAAGTGTGAGGTTTGGCTGGGATTTGATCTTTAGTTGCTTCAAAAGTGAGTTTTGGCTGGGATTTGATCCTTAGTTGCATCAAAAGTGAGCTTTGGCTAGGACTTGATCGGGAAAAAATATTACAGAAAACAGTTTTTCTCTTCAAAATAAGCCATTTAGAGCTTAACTAAGTGTTTCTGGTGTTTTGAAGCATTTTCTTTGGAAATTGACAAAAAAGTTCTGTTTTTGGTCTAAAAAGTGACTATCTCAGAATGAAGCAAAGGATTATCCAGAATTTTTTTTTTTTCCAAACGAGTTTGAAACAGGCCAAATCCTAAGGATTGGTTTTGATTTGTTGGAAAAGGTTTTTTTTTATCAAAACAGTGAAACGGGACAAATATTCCCGAAAACAGTTTGCTCCTCAAAATGAGCCATAAATAGAAGCTTATCTGGTATTTTGAAGCATTTATGCCGAATATTGTCAAAAAAGTTTTCTTTTAGATCTGAAATGTGACAATCTCAGAAAGAAGCAAAGGATTATCCCGAAAGTTGGGGTTTTTTTTCAACTAGTTTGATACGGGGCAAATTCTGGGGTAAGGTTTTGATTTGATGGAAACAAAAAAAAATTGGGTCAAACTAGTGAAACGGAACAAATATTACAGAAAACAGTTTTGCTACTCAAAATGAGCCACTACAGCTAAACCAACTTTCTCTTGGGTTTTAAAAGCATTTTCGTCAGAAAGAGGCAACATTTCTATTTTAGGTCAAGTGATTATCTCAGAAAGAAGCAAAGGATTATCCAGAAAGTTATTTTTTCTCAACGAGTTTGAAACGGGGCAAATCCCGAGGAAAGGTTTTGATTTGATGGAAACAATTTTTTGGTCAAAACAGTGAAATGAGACTAGTATTACCGAAAACAGTTTTGCTCTTCAATAGGCCACATACAGCTAAACTAAGGTTTTTCAGTGTTTTGAAGCATTTTCTCTGGAAATTGACAAAAATACTTCTCTTTTATGTTTAAAAAGTGACTATCTCGTAAAGATGCAATGAATTACCCAGAAAGTTATTTTTTCTCAACGAGTTTGAAATAGGGCAAATCCCGAGGAAAGGTTTTGATTTGATGGAAATTAATTTTTAGGGTCAAAACAGTGAAATGAAACAAATATTACCATTTTTGCTCCTCAAAATGAACCTAATACACCTAAACTAAGCTTTTCTGGAATTTTGAAGCATTTTCGATGTAAATTGGCAAAAAAAACTTCTCTTATAGGTC
>CBDHDT010000135.1:0-28657 GCA_965261215.1 Ekhidna sp. | reverse complement strand
ACGGTTCAATAATATTCTTTCTCAAAGAACATACAAACTTTTTTTGCTGAATTTAATAAGCTCTGTGAAACACAATTACAGTATTAGATGTCGGTAATCCACTTCCACTAAAGCTGATATGCCTAGCCAACTAATTGAATTACTAGAATTGTTTATGGAGCTGTTTGATGAGGGAGAATGTGCACTTGTAGGAGAAGCCACATGGGATGTTTGATGAGGGGAATATATGCTTGAAGGAGAGGCCACATGTGGTGTTTGATGAGGGAGAATATACGCTTGTAGGAGAAGCCACGTGTTATGTTTGATGAAGGGGAATATACGCATGCAGGAGAAGCCACATGTGATGTTTGATGAAGGGGAATGCACACTTGTGGGAGAGACCACATGTGATTTTGATGAAGAGGAATGTACAGTAAGCTTGTAGGAGAGGACACTGTGTGGTGTTTGATGAAGGGGAATGCACACTTGTAGGAGAGACCACATGTGGTATTTGATGAAGGGGAATGTAAGCTTGTAGGAGAGGCCACATGTGGTATTTGATGAAGGGGAATGTAAGCTTGTAGGAGAGGCCACATGTGGTATTTGATGAAGGGGAATGTAAGCTTGTAGGAGAGGCCACATGTGGTGTTTGATGAAGGGGAATGTATGCTTGTAGGAGAGGGAGGCCACATGTAGGAGAAGCCATGTGTGATGTTTGATGAGGGGAATATATGCTTGAAGGAGAGACCACATGTGATGTTTGATGAAGGGGAATGTATGCTTGTAGGAGGCCACATGTGGTGTTTGATGAAGGGGAATGTATGCTTGTAGGAGAGGGAGGCCACATGTGGTGTTTGATGAAGGGGAATGTATGCTTGTAGGAGAGGCCACATGTGGTGTTTGATGAAGGGGAATGTATGCTTGTAGGAGGCCACATGTGGTGTTTGATGAAGGGGAATGTATGCTTGTAGGAGGCCACATGTGGTGTTTGAAGGGGAATGTATGCTTGTAGGAGACCACATGTGGTGTTTGATGAAGGGGAATGTATGCTTGTAGGAGAGGGAGGCCACATGTGGTGTTTGATGAAGGGGAATGTACGCTTGTAGGAGGCCACATGTGGTGTTTGATGAAGGGGAATGTATGCTTGTAGGAGAGGGAGGCCACATGTGGTGTTTGATGAAGGGGAATGTATGCTTGTAGGAGGCCACATGTGGTGTTTGATGAAGGGGAATGTACGCTTGTAGGAGGCCACATGTGGTGTTTGATGAAGGGGAATGTATGCTTGTAGGAGAGGGAGGCCACATGTGGTGTTTGATGAAGGGAAATGTATGCTTGTAGGAGAGGGAGGCCACATGTGGTGTTTGATGAAGGGGAATGCATGCTTGTAGGAGAGGGAGGCCACATGTGGTGTTTGATGAAGGGGAATGTATGCTTGTAGGAGAGGGAGGCCACATGTGGTGTTTGATGAAGGGGAATGTATGCTTGTAGGAGGCCACATGTGGTGTTTGATGAAGGGGAATGTATGCTTGTAGGAGAGGGAGGCCACATGTGGTGTTTGATGAAGGGGAATGTATGCTTGTAGGAGAGGGAGACTACATGTGGTGTTTGATGAAGGGGAATGTATGCTTGTAGGAGAGGGAGGCCACATGTGGTGTTTGATGAAGGGGAATGTATGCTTGTAGGAGGCCACATGTGGTGTTTGATGAAGGGAAATGTATGCTTGTAGGAGAGGGAGGCCACATGTGGTGTTTGATGAAGGGGAATGTATGCTTGTAGGAGGCCACATGTGGTGTTTGATGAAGGGGAATGTATGCTTGTAGGAGAGGGAGGCCACATGTGGTGTTTGATGAAGGGAAATGTATGCTTGTAGGAGAGGGAGGCCACATGTGGTGTTTGATGAAGGGGAATGCATGCTTGTAGGAGAGGGAGGCCACATGTGGTGTTTGATGAAGGGGAATGTATGCTTGTAGGAGGCCACATGTGGTGTTTGATGAAGGGGAATGTATGCTTGTAGGAGAGGGAGGCCACATGTGGTGTTTGATGAAGGGGAATGTATGCTTGTAGGAGAGGGAGACTACATGTGGTGCTTGATGAAGGGGAATGTATGCTTGTAGGAGAGGGAGGCCACATGTGGTGTTTGATGAAGGGGAATGTATGCTTGTAGGAGGCCACATGTGGTGTTTGATGAAGGGGAATGTATGCTTGTAGGAGAGGGAGGCTACATGTGGTGTTTGATGAAGGGGAATGTATGTTCATAACCTCAGCATAAATGCACCATGGTAATATATCGAAGTGTAACCATACCCACACCTTGTTTAAACCTAATTTCAATTAGTTTCACCTTTTTTTTGGCTTGCACTTACTGTAGAACCTGCATAACTCCAATGTACTTCTGCTTGCACTTACTGTAGAACCTGCATAACTCCAATATACTTCTGCTTGCACTTACTGTAGAACCTGCATAACTCCAATATACTTCTGCTTGCACTTACTGTAGAACCTGCATAACTCCAATATACTTCTGCTTGCACTTACTGTAGAACCTGCATAACTCCAATATACTTCTGCTTGCACTTACTGTAGAACCTGTATAACTCCAATGTATTTCTGCTTGCACTAACTGTAGAACCTGCATAACTCAATGTATTTCTGCTTGCACTTACCGTAGAACCTGCATAACTCCAATGTATTTCTGCTTGCACTTACTATAGAACCTGCATAACTCCAATGTATTTGGAATTGGTGTTCCAGTCAGGTCAAGAACTTGAGTTTTGAGTTAGGTCAATGTGGTCAGAACTTAAGTAAGTGTGATGTGTTCAGGACACTTGATTTAGTATAATGTGGTCAGGACAATCAATGTGGTCAGGATACTTGAATTGGGGCAAGCGGACAGGGCACTTTGAGTATAATTGTTATGTGGCCAGGACACTAGAGTTTGTGCATTGTGGTCAGGGAGTTGGTGCAATGTGGTCAGGAGACCTGAGTTGGTGCATTGAGATCAGGACACCATTTGATCAGGACACTTGAGTTAGCGCAATGTTGTCAGGACACTTGACACTAAGTCCAATAGACCGTTGATTTTAGAACTATTCAATTCTAGAAGCTATATTGGGAGGAGGAGAGATGGGAAGAGCGGAGGGAAATGGAGAAAAGGGATGCAGGTAGGAAGTGGGAGGAAGAGGAGAAGCAGAATGGGGCAAACATCTGACTACTGATATAGTTCACAGGGAAGAAGTTAACATTTTACATGAAGACAAGAGTATTATTGAACTAGTGCACACACCTGAAATAGTGGACTACATTTGTGGTCCTAAGGTATTCATTTATTCTTAGGATAGCTTCTGCTGAAGAATGATCTTACACTAAGTTAGTAAACCACATAAAAATGTCATTGACAAACCCACACAACACCCTCTCTGGATTCAGAAAATTAAGGTCAAAGGATCAGGTTTGCAAGACTAGTACTTACCAATGATTCCAGATCCAATAATGGAGTTGATGAAATTGAAACTGGCTCCACCAATGGAACTGGTGTTCTTGTCCACCTGTCCTTCCACCCCATCTCCCTGGATTAAATTCTCTTCTTCCGGTGTACCTTCCAATTTCCTGACCATTGGTTCGTCATCATCTTGCAACTAAATATAGCAGAACCCACAAATACAATAAAAACAAATTCCTTATTTGGGGGCTAAACACATTGTTTTAAGTTTTATTAGGTATTAGGCCACTACAAATCAATTTGTAGTTCCCCATTACACCTAGTAGCAAAAACACCTGCATATGCCAAGGTGGTACATAAATGATACATGCAGGTGGTGGGTGGCGATTAGAAACTACTAATTGATTGATTAGGAGAGACCTTAGCCTAAGTAGCATCAACATCTGAAATTCTATCTGGATTACACCTAAGTAGATAGTTTATTACCTCATTAGCCTGTTGGGACATGGCGCTTCCATCGGCAGAAAAGTGCACTACCTACAGATTTTTCCAACAATCAATTAATTGGACAATTAAAGCAGGGATTACAGAGTGATGTACAAGTTCTCTTGGGTTCAACTAATCATGACTCCTAAGAATGTTAACTTAGGAAGTCACATAGGATGCATAATCATAAAGCAAACAGTTGAAAAGGAAAATGTCACACACACACACACACACAACTAACGTCATAAGAGAATGATTTGCCCTCCGGACCAGAGTTCTTAATTGCCCCCCTCACAATAGTGACTGAGGACTCCGGAATGTCAACATCTTCACCTGCAGACGAGCTAAAAATCATTTCTACCTTTCCCACGTTTGTCGAAGTCTCAGCTTGCAACAGTTTCTCGAGCTCGTCCCGATTGTGAGCTAAGCATAGTACACAAAAAAAACACGTCGCCCCGCCCACAAAGGAGACTGCGCCCCATTTGAACAGAATACGAGTTCCAGAAAATAGTGCGATTTAGGGAATGTTAAAGTATATGCGTGGGCACCTAAACCAAAGTGGGAATGCAAACAATTCCGATGAGTATTAGAAATGACAGAAAGTATCATAAACAATGTATGTTAATAATGAGACAATAAACACCTAGCTACTTAATTTAAAATATCCAAATAATCGGACTCTATTTTCTCTACTGCTAACGAATTCTCTTGCCATAACAGCTAAGTTTAACAAGTCAGTTTTTTCTTTGTGAATGTTCACGACCATTAAATAATTTAACCTCTTCTGTGTCATTGTAGTTCTGAGGTAGGTCATTATTCTTCGTAACCTTGAGAAAGAACGCTCTGAAGAGGCATTAGTAGCTGGCATTACTAATAATATCTTCATTAGAACCAAAACATTACTGAATGCAAGTCATTGAGCAGCAGATAGCTGTGACAGTGACTTAATGATGTCATATATTTAAAGCTCTGACTGGTCTTCTCTTCAGCAAACAATGCCTGCAAGCAAGGCAGTTGTGCCTGCAATTGCATTGTGGATGTCATCCTTATAGAAATCACACACATTGTTTAGCTTTGTGCCATAAGGTCACCCATGGCATGCATTGAGAACAAGACCTTCAACATTGCGATAAACTTTATATCCTGGTTGATTGAATCTGCTGTTAAAGGATTCAGTAACAAGATCAAGTGCCTCATAGTAAATCTACCTGTACCTATCCTCGGGTGTAGAATGAAAGTTACCATCAGTTAAGCCAACCAGGAGCCGCCGAGGAGCATGTCTTTGGCAAGAAAGAGTTGGTGCATCAATATCATATTCACTTTGGTGTAGTAAAACACATCGTAGAAGCTCTTAAACTTGTCTTCTTTACGAATTGATTTGAGGACATCAATAGTTAGCTTTGCCAACTGTTGTCCTTCTGCTGCTGTAATAGTATCATGCTGCAAGCTTTTGCTAAGGTTATTATTGTGCTGCAAAATGAGGGTTCCTAAGGAAATGCCAAAAAGGAAGTTGAAAGTGAGCATTTGGGTCTCAATACTAATAATTCTAGCCTTCATTTCACTATCAATTTGTGAATTCTTGTATTCCTCCCAAACACTGAGGAGAACTTCATAATCTAGCACACTCTTAGTGATGCTGCACAGACTGTCCACATCTCAGAAAGAAGCAAAGTATTATCCAGAAAGTTATATTTTCTCAATGAGTTTGAAATTGGGAAAATCCTGAGAAATAGTTTTGATTTGATGGAAATGAATTTTTTTGGTCAAAATAGTGTGATAGGACAAATATTACCGAAAACAGTTTAACTCCTCAAAATGAGCAACATACAGCTTAACTAAGGTTTCTGTTATTTTGAAGCATTTTCTCCGGAAATTGACAAAAAATTATTTTAAGTCTATAAAGTGACTATCTCAGAAAGATGCAAAGAATTACCCCCAATTTTTTTTTTTTCTCAACGAGTGTGAACAGGGCAAATCCTGAGGAAATTATTTAATGGAAATGAATTTTTTTGGTCAAAACAGTGAAATGAGACAAATATTACTGAAAACAGTTTTGCTCCTCAAAATGAGTCAAAAAGAGCTAAACTAACCTTCTCTTGTGTTTTGAAGCATTTTCGACAGAAATTGGCAAAAAAACTTCTTTTAGGTCTAAAAAGTGATTATCTAAGAAATATGCAAAGAATTACCCCGAAAGTTATTTTTTCCCAACGAGTTTGAAATGGGGCAAATCCTGTGGAAAGGTTTTGATTTGTAGGAAACGAATTTTAATGGTCAAAGCAGTGATACGGGACAAATATTACAGAAAACAGTTTTGCTCCTCAAAATGAGCCACATACAACTTAAACTAAGGTTTTCTGGTGTTTTGAAGTATTTCGCCGGAAATAGACCAAAAAAATTCTCTTTTGGGTCTAAAAAGTGACTAACTCAGAAAGAAGCTAAAAATTACCAGAAAGTTATTTTTTATATGAGTTTGAAACAGGGAAAATCCTGAGGAAAGGTTTTGATTTGATGGACAATTGTTTTGGTCAAACCAGTAAAACGGAACAAATATTCCTGAAAACAGATTTGCTCCTCAAAATGAGCCATAAACAGCTAAACTAACATCCGGTATTTTGAAGCATTTTCTCCCAAATTGATAACAAAAACAATATCTTTCCCAGCCTTGATGTGTCTTTCACCTTGACTTTATCTCTGTTCACCAGTTTTGGTGCGAACAATGGTGGTACCGTAATGATGATAGACAGCTTCTTTTAGATATGGTCGAGCCTAATGCTTGTAAAACTGGTTTGGCCTTCCTGTTTACTGTTATTGATGAACTTAAATTCATTTGCATTCAACAACAAAATCAATTGCCAAAACAGTGATGTCTAGATTATCATCGTTGTTCTACTGGCGTAATCCGACTCAGAATGTTCGCAGTGTCAGAGTTAAACATTCCACAACCAAAGCTGGCTGAAGGTGGGAGACAACGACAAGTTCTCACTATACTCCCATTGAGTTGAGGCTTAGCCCCTCCATCTTCGGTTTTACCTATTCACAAAAATACTACATCATTTGGAACTTGCAAAAGACTGCACTGCAAGAAATGATGAATGTGTAATGTATTTATTATATTCCTGAAGAAATTTTGCATTAATCTTATCCTTTTTTTTTTTACAAAACTATAGCTAGCATTGGAGTATTGCAGAGTATGTCCATTTTATTTGGTGCCCATCCACCTTCAGCTCCGCCACCAAATTTTATGAGCATCCTCTACATCCGAAATCTCCCTTGTCAAATTTATATTGTACAAGGATTGTAGGTGAAGCCCAAGTACTTGTTTAAGCAAAGCATACAAATCATGTTTCAGTTGGACCAAAGAAGAATATTGTTGTTGTTTTTCCCATATTTTACAAGACTTTCCTGCACACCGTCAGATATATCATGGGCTTGAATTTTCATTGTGGCAGTATATACTAATGATTCAACAGGCAATAGTTCCATTATTGCCAATGGGTCACCCTGGGAATGGATAGTGGGGTAAAACTCCTGTTGAGTAGACTTACCATTAGTTCATCTCATTTAGTCGAATCATATTATGAGCAATCATGACAATGTTGTATGCTTTTGCATTCGATATCCTCAACTAAGTGGTGGCATTGATTTTAATTCGTCCTATGAATTCCATCTTGCAATGCTTTGCAACATCACCAGAGGACACCATTTTTTTATCACCCTTGTTTGCGAGAGGAATAGCGAAACCATGCCTCATAATTAGCAATATATTATGGGATTTTACTTTCTGGATTTTACACTGTTGTATCATCAGAAGATCTCACGCAGTAATAAGGTCAGTCACTGTATGTTTCTCAAACTCTCTTCCGTCGAAAACACATTCTTCCAGGACAATGTCAATCTATGTGACTCCTTCCAAGTGTAGAGGACTCTCTTGGTTACCCACCAGTTTCTTTTTTTGTTGCAACCTGGTCACCTTGACTCCAATCTTCTTCCATGCTTCAATATACCGAATAGTAACCGCTGGCCTGTAGCCCAGTATAAACTAAAGTATTAGGTGTGAATCCATTGACCAAACCTTGGATGACATCATCTAGATATGAAGAGGCAGAAATGTAGGGACATGCATATAGTAACTTCGGTCTGGTTGTGAGAATTTTCTTTACCCTACGATGGCTGACTTACTGCTCCGTCCTCATTCCCGGATACTTGGGTCTGGTGTCTATATATGGCAATGTGATTTTCTAAAAGAGGTGACCCATTCCTGTATTACAGAGCTCTAACCTCCCTTTTAATCATTATTTGAGTGTGTCGGCTCATTGCTTGCTTTCAACTCAATTTCAATGTACTCTATTTGATTCTTGCAGCAGCTGGTCTGTCTGATCTAGCATAAGTTGGCAATATAACTGTGGCTTTGACAACATAGTTTGGTTTAACCACGATGACTATCCTGGATGTGGGAGGTCCAAATTAAGATTCCATCTCCAAAGTGAGCTGATCATCAACATTTAATTTGTTTCGTTTGTCATGCTTGATACTAAAAGACACATTGATATTGACCAGTTGAGTCGGGCACAGATTAAGAGAGAATTTATTCCTATTTCTTGATGACAGCACTAATCTGTAAGCCTCTTAATTTTCTCTCCATAATGGCCCACATTTCACTCTATGGAACTACTGCAGCAGTATAATCCGACTGAGTTTCAGCAAGAAATTAGACTTACTCTTCTTGTAAATCTAACAATATGTCACTGATATGTACTCTTAATCCCATTCACACTGTGTGGCAACACACTCATAGTGCCATTTAACCCAGTTCTTGTTGCCAGAGAGATTTTGGTTGTACTGCAGTTTACTTTTACAAGGTTTGCGCATCTTTTGGTATGACAATAGTTTCGGTGAATTGATACCAGATATTTAGGATCTATTTGATAACAATATTGTTATTTGCTGCCAAGGAACTATATTAGCTATTTTTCACAATAGATACTTGCAGCTTTAATTACCAATAATAACTGATTCTCACTGAAATTCTCTCCCCCTCAAGCAGTCTCAACCTCTCTTTGGCCATGCAATAGTTGTCAGCCCCCGTTTTAAGGCATAAGGAAATAGAATTGGGAAAAAAGGATTTTTGTCATGAAAATGACCCACATACAGCTAACCTAAGCTTTTAAGGAGTTTTGAAGTATTTCTGTAGAAATTGACAAAAAACATCTCTTTAAGGTCAAGAAAGTGTTTTACTCATCAAATAGAGTCACATACAGGTAAATTAAGCTTTTCTGGTGTTCTGAAGCATTTTTACGAAACTTGACAAAAAAAATCTCTATAAGGTAAAAAAAAAGTGGTTTTCTCATCAAAATACGCCACATACAGCTAAACTAAGCTTTTCTGGTATTTTGAAGCATTTTAGCGGAAAATGACAAAAAAACAACTCTTGGGTCAAAAAAGTGTTTTTCTCATAAAAATGAGCCACATACTGCAAAACTAAGCTTTTCTGGTATTTTGAAGCATTTTTGTTGAAATATTCAAAAAAACATCTCTTAAGATCAAAAAAGTGTTTTTCTCAACAAAATGGCTCATTTTGAGCTAAACTAAGCTTTTCTGCTGTTTTGAAGCATTTTGGGGGAAATTGACAGAAATAACCTCTTTACGGTAAAAAAAGTGTTTTTATCAGCAAAATGAGCCACATACAGCTAAACTAAGCTTTTATAGTGTTTTGAAAGTTTTTGTGGAAATTAACAAAAAAACTCGGGTCAAAACGTGTTTTTATCATCAAAGTGAACCATATAGAGCTAAACTAAGCATTTCTGGTGTTTTGAAGCATTTTAGCGGAAATTGACAAAAAACACCTCTTTAAGATCAAAAAATTGTTTTGATCATCAAAATGAGCCAAATCCAGCTAAACTAAGCTTTTCATTTGGTTTGAATCATTTTAATGGAAATTGACAAAAAAAAATCTCTATAAGGTCAAAAAAGGTTTTTTCTCATCAAAATGAGCCACATTCAGTTCTAAGCTTTTCTGGTGTTTTGAAGGATTCTTTCAGATATTGACCTAAAACATCTCTATAAAGGTCAAAAAATGTATTGCTCATCAAAATGACCTAAATCCAGCTAAACTAAGCTTTTCTGATGTTTTGAATATTTTTTTGGAAATTTACAAATAAAACCTCTTTAGGTCAAAAAAGTTTTTTTTGTCAGCAAAATAACCCACATAGAGCTAAGCTTTTCTGGAGTTTTGATGCATTTTTGTGGAAATAGACCAACAAATATTTCTTTGAAGTCAAAAAAAGGGTTTTTCTCATCAAACTGAGCCATATACACCTAAACTTAGCTTTTCTGGTGTTTTGAAGCATTTTTTTCGAAAATTGACAAAAATGCATCTCTTTAAAGGCCAAAAATTTCTTGCTCATCAAAATGAGCCAAATCCAGCTAAACTAAGGTTTTCTGATGTTTTGAATCTTTTTTCGGAAATTGACAAAAAACCCTCTTTAGGTCAAAAAAGGGTTTTTGTCATCAAAATGAGCTTTTATGGAGTTTTGAAGCATTATTGCGGAAATTGACCAAAAAATATTTCTTTGAAGTCAAAAAAGGGTTTTACTCATCAAACTGAGCCATATACACCTAAACTTAGCTTTTCTGGTGTTTTGAAGCATTTTTTTCGAAAATTGACCTAAATGCATCTCTTTAAAGGCCAAAAGTTTCTTGCTCATCAAAATGAGCCAAATCCAGCTAAACTAAGGTTTTCTGATGTTTTGAATCATTTTTCGGAAATTGACAAAAAAACCCTCTTTAGGTCAAAAAAGGGTTTTTGTCATCAAAATGAGCTTTTATGGAGTTTTGAAGCATTATTGCAGAAATTGACCAAAAAACATTTCTTTAAGGTATAAAAAGGGTTTTTCTCATCAAACCGAGCCGCATAACAGCTAACCTAAATTTTCTGGTGTTTTGAAGACTTTTAGCAGAAATTGACAAAAAACATTTCTTTATGGTCAAAAATTTTTTTTCTCATCAATGAGCATCATACAGCTAAACTAAGCTTTTCTCTTGTTTTCAAGCATTTTTGCAGAAAAAGACAAAAAACAACTCTGGTCAAAACTTTTTTTTTTTAACATAAAATGGCCTTCATACTTCAAAACTAAGCTTTTCCAGTGTTTTGAAGCATTTTTACTGAAATATACAAAAAAACATCTCTTTAAGATCAAAAAAGTGTTTTTCTCATCAAAATGAGCCATTTCGAGCTAAACTAAGCTTCTCTGGCATTTTGAAGCTTTTGGGGGAAAATTGACAAAAATAACTCTTTACGGTTAAAAAAAAAGTGTTTTTCTCATCAAAATGAGCCACATACAGATAACTAAGCTTTTCTAGTGTTTTGAAACATTTTTGTGGAAATTGACAAAAAACGCTCGGGTCAAGAATTTTTTTTTATCATTAAATGAGCCACGTTCAACTAAACTAAGCTTTTCTGGTGTTTTGAAGCATTTTTTCAGAAATTGACCAAAAACATCTCTTTAAAGGTCAAAAAATGTATTGCTCATCAAATTGATCCCTTCCTGCTAAATTAAGTATTTCTGATGTTATGAATCTTTTTTTGGAAATTGACAAAAAAACCCTCTTTAGGTCAAAAAATGGTTTTTGTCACCAAAATGACCTACATACAGCCAAGCTTTTCTGTAGTTTTAACGCATTTTTGCGGAAATTGAAAAAAAAATTTCTTTAAGATAAAAAAAGTGTTTTCTCATCAAAATTAGCCAAATCCAGCTAAACTAAACTTTTCATGTGATTTGAGTCTTTTTTTGGAAATTGTTTAAAAAAAAAATCTCTTTAAGGTCAAAAAAGGGTTTTTCTTATCAAATTGAGCCACATATTTCTGGAGTTCTGAAGCATTTTTACGGAAATTGACAAAAAACATACCTTTAAGTTTAAAAAAAGTGGTTTTCTTATCAAAATACGCCACTTACAGCTAAACTAAGCTTTTGCTGGTGTTTTGAAACATTTTAGCGGAAAATGACAAAAAAACAACTCTTGGATAAAAAAAAGTTTTTTTCTCATAAAAATGAGCCACCATACTACAAAACTTAGCTTTTCTGGTGTTTTGAAGCATTTTTGCTTAAAATATACAAAAAAAAACTATTTATGGTCAAAATGTGTTTTTCTCATTAAAATGAGCCATTTTGAGCTAAACTAAGCTTTTCTGGCCTTTTGAAGCATTTTTGGGAAAATTGACAAAAATAACCTCTTTACGGTAAAAAAGTGTTTTTCTCATCAAAATGAGCCACATACAGCTAAACTAAGCTTTTCTAGTCTTTTGAAAAATTTTTTTAGAAATTGACAAAACATACTCAAGGCAAAACATGTTTTTATCAGCAAAATGAGCTAAATAGAGCTAAACTAAGCATTTCTGGTGTTTTGAAGCATATTTGCAGAGCTTTATGGCCAAAAAATTGTTTTGCTCATCAAAATGAGCCAAATCCAGCTAAACTAAGCTTTTCATGTGGTTTGAATTTGTTTACGGAAATTAAAAAAAAAAATCCCTTAAGGTCAAAAAAGTTTTTTTCTCATCAAAATGAGCCACATTCAGCTAAACTAAGCTTTTCTGGAGTTTTGAAGCATTTGTTTCAGAAATTGAACAAAAACATCTCTTTAAAGGTCAAAAAATGTATTGCTTATCAAAATGGGCCCTGCCAGTTAAACAAAGCTTTTCTGGTGTTTTGAATCATTTTTCGGAAATTGACCAAAAAAATCTCTTAGATCAAAAAGAAGGGTTTTGTAATAAAATGAACTACATACTGCTAAGCTTTTATGGAGTTTTGAAGCATTTTTGCGGAAATTGACCAAAACATTCCTGGGCAATAAAAGGGTTTTTCTCATCTAACTGAGCCACATACAGCTAAACTAAGCTTTTATGTTGTTTTCAAGCATTTTTGCAGAAAAAGACAAAAAAAACAATACTTAGGTCAAAAACGTTTTTTTCACATAAAAATGGCCCTCATTCTGCAAAACTAAGCTTTTCTGGCCTTTTGAAGCATTTTTGGGACAATTGACAAAAATAACCTCTTTAAGTTAAAAAAAGAAGGTTTTTTCTCATCAAAATGAGCCACATACAGCTAAACTAAGCTTTTCAATTGTAAAGCATTTTTGCGGAAATTGACAAATAAAATCATCTATTTTAGGTCAATAAAGTGTTTTTTTTCCATCAAAGTGAGCCACATGCTGCTAAATTAAAGCATTTTTACGGATATTGACAAGAAAACATCTTTTAAAGGTCAAAAATGTGGTTTTCTCATCAAAATGAACCACATTGAGTTAAACTAAGCTTTTCTGTTGCTTTGAAGAATTGTTTCAGAAATTGACCAAAAAAATCTCTTTAAAGGTCAAAAAATGTATTGACCATGAAATTGAGCCCTTCCAGCTGAACTAAGCTGTTCTGAGGTTTTGAATCTTTTTTTCGGAAATTGACAAAAAAACCTCTTTAGGATAAAAAATGGTTTTTGTCACCAAAATGACACATATACAGCTAAGCTTTTCCATAGTTTAAAAGCATTTTTGCGGAAATTGACAAAAAAACATCTCTTTAAGATCAAAAAAGTAGTTTGCTCATCAAAATGCGCCAATTTGATCTAAATTAAGCTTTTCTGTCCTATTGAAGCATTTTTGGGAAAATTGACAAAAATAACCTCTTTACGGTAAAAAAAGAGAGTGTTTTTCTCATCAATATGATCCATATACATCTAAACAAAGCTTTTCTAGTCTTTTGAAACATTTTTTTAGAAATTGACAAAACATACTCAAGTCAAAAACGTGTTTTTATCAGCAAAATGAGCCAAATAGAGCTAAACTAAGCATTTCTGGTGTTTTGAAGCATTTTTGCGGATCTTTAAGGTCAAAAAATTGTTTTGCTCATCAAAATGAGCCAAATCCAGCTAAACTAAGCTTTTCATGTGGTTTGAATTTGTTTATGGAAATTGACAAAAAAACATCTCTTTAAGGTCAAAAAAGCGTTTTTCTCATTAAAATGAGCTTTATGGTAAAAAAAAATATAGAAAAAAAATTCTTTAAGATCAAAAAAAGTGTTTTTCTCATAAAATGAACCAATTTGAACTAAACTAAGCATTACTGGTGTTTGAAGCATTTTTGCGGAAATTGAAAAAAAAATCTCTTTATGGTCAAAAAATAGTGTTTTTCTCATCAATCTGAGCCAAATACAAATAAACTAAGCTTTTCAGCTGTTGTGAAGCATTGTTGCGGAAATTGACTAAAAATCATATATTTAAGATAAAGAAAGTTTTTTTCTCTTTATATTGAGCCACTTAAGCTTTTCTGGTGTTCTAAAGCATTTTTACGGAAATTGACAAAAAACATCTCTTTAAGGTCAAAAAGTGTTTTTCTCATCAAAATGAGCCACATACAGCTAAACTAAACTTTTCTGGTGTTTTAAAGCATTTTAGCGGAAATTGACAAAAAACACCTCTTTAAGGTCAAAAAGTGTTTTTCTCATCAAATACCCAGCTTTTCTGCTGTTTTCAAGCTTTTTTGCGGAAAAAAGACAAATAAAAACAACTCTTAGGTCAAAAAAGGGTTCTTCTCATAAAAATGGCCCTCACACTGCAAAACTAAGCTTTTCTGATGTTTTGTAGCATTTTGCTGAAATTCAAAAAATATCTCTTTAAGATCAAAAAAGTTTTTTCTCATCAAAATAAGCTTTTTGTACTAAACTAAGCTTTTCTGGCGTTTTGAAGCTTTTTGAGGAGAAAATTGACAGAAATAACCAGTTTACTAAAAAAAAAGGATTTTTCTCATCAAACTGAGCCAAATACAGCTATACTAAGCTTTTCAATTGTAAAGCATTTTTGCGGAAATTGACCAAAAAAATCATCTTTTTTAGGTCAATAAAATGTTTTTTTCATCAAAGTGAGCCACATGCTGCTAAATTAAGCTTTTCTGGTATTCTGAAGCATTTTTACGGATATTGACAAGAAAACATCTTTTTAAGGTCAAAAATGTGGTTTTCTCATCAAAATGAACCACATTGAGCTAAACTAAGCTTTTCTGTTGCTTTGAAGAATTGTTTCAGAAATTGACCAAAAACATCTCTTTAAAGGTCAAAAAATGTATTGACCATGAAATTGAGCCCTTCCAGCTGAACTAAGCTTTTCTGAGGTTTTGAATCTTTTTTCGGAAATTGACAAAAAAACTCTTTAGGATAAAAAATGGGTTTTGTCACCAAAATGACACATATACAGCTAAGCTTTTCCACAGTTTTAAAGCATTTTTGCGGAAATTGACAAAAAAACATCTCTTTAAGATCAAAAAAGTAGTTTGCTCATCAAAATGAGCCAATTTGAGCTAAATTAAGCTTTTCTGTCCTATTGAAGCATTTTTGGGAAAATTGACAAAAATAACCTCTTTACGGTAAAAAAAGAGAGTGTTTTTCTCATCAATATGATCCATATACATCTAAACAGAGCTTTTCTAGTCTTTTGAAATTTTTTTTTAGAAATTGACAAAACATACTCAAGTCAAAAACGTGTTTTTATCAGCAAAATGTGCCAAATAGATCTAAACTAAGCATTTCTGGTGTTTTGAAGCATTTTTGCGGAAATTGAAAAAAGACATCTCTTTTTAAGGTCAAAAAATTGTTTTGCTCATCAAAATGAGCCAAATCCAGCTAAATTAACTTTTCATGTAGTTTGAATTTGTTTACGGAAATTGACCAAAAACATCTCTTTATGGTCAAAAAAGGTTTTTCTCATCAAAATGAGCCAAACAAAAAAAAATCTCTTTATGGTCAAAAAGTGTTTTTCTCATAAAAATGAGCCATTTTGAGCTAAACTAAGCTTTTCTGGTCTTTTGAAGCATTTTTGGGAAAATTGACAAAAATAACCTCTTTACGTTAAAAAAAAGAGTATTTTTCTCATCAAAATGAGCCACATACTGCTAAATTAAGCTTTTTTGGTATTCTGAAGCATTTTTATGGACATTGACAAGAAAACATCTCTTTAAGGTCAAAAATGTGGTTTTGTCATCAAAATAAACCACATTGAGCTAAACTAAGCTTTTCTGTTGCTTTGAAGAATTGTTTCAGAAATTGACCAAAAACATCTCTTTAAAGGTCAAAAAATGTATTACCCAAGAAATTGAGCCCTTCCAGCTGAACTAAGCTTTTCTGATGTTTTGAATCTTTTTTCAGAAATTGACAAAAAAAAACTTTAGGATAAAAAATGGTTTTGACACCAAAATGAAACATATACAGCTAAGCTTTTCAGTATTTTTAAAGCATTTTTGCGGAAATTGACAAAAAAAACATCTCTCTAAGATCAAAAAAGTATTTTGCGCATCAAAATGAGGCAAATCCAGCTTATGTATGCTTTTCATGTGGTTTGAATTATTTTTTGGAAATTGAAAAAAAACCTCTTTAAAGGCCAAAAAAGTATTTTTCTCATTAAACAGCACCAAAGACTGCTAAACCAAGCTTTTTTCTTGTTGAAAAGCATTTTTGCGGTTATTGACTAAAATCGCATTTTTCTCAACAAATTGTGCTGTAAACAGCTAAATTAAGCTTTTCTGGTGATCTGAAGCATTTTTTTCGGAAATTGCCAAAAAAACATCTCTTTGTGGTCAAAAAGTGGTTTTCGAATCAAAATACGCCATATACAGCTGAACTAAGCTTTTCTGGTGTTTTGAAACATTTTAGCGGAAAATTACAAAACAAACAAATCTTGGATTAAAAAAAGTGTTTTTCTCATAAAAATGGGTCACATACTACAAAACTAAGCTTTTCTAGTGTTTTGGATCATTTTTTCTGAAATTAAAAAAAATCTCTTTATGGTCAAAAAAAGTTTTTTCTCATGAAAATGAGCCATTTTTGAGCTAAACTAAGCTTTTTTGGCCTTTTGAAGCAATTTTGGGAAAATTGACAAAAATAACCTCTTTACAGTAAAAAAAAGAAGTGTTTTTTCTCATCAATATTAGACACATACAGTTAAACTAAGCGTTTCTAGTCTACAAACAGGTAAATTAAGCTTTTCTGATGATCTGAAGCAATTTTACAGAAATTGCCAAAAAACATCTCTTTATGGTCAAAAAAGTGGTTTTCGCATCAATATACGTCACATACAGCTAAACTAAGCTTTTCTAGTCTTTTGAAACATTTTTTCAGAAATTGACAAAATATACTCAAGTCAAAAACGTGTTTTATTAGCAAAATGAGCAAATTGAGCTAAACTAAGCATTTCTGGTGTTTTGAAGAATTTTTGCGGAACTTTAAGGTCATTGAGAAAAATTATTTCTTTATGGGTAAAAAAAAAAATTTTTGTCATCAAAATGAGCCCCATCAACTAAACTAAGCTTTTCTGGTGTTTTGAAACATTTTTGTGGAAATTGACAATAAACACTCTTTCAGGTTAAAAAAGGTGTTTTTTGCTACTTGAAATAGCAGACTCTGCAAACTAACTTCCGTTGAAATCTAGGACTGCTTATACTGAAAGTCAAGCCAACTCATTTTTTTTTAATTATCACTCTCAACTGGGACTTATATGCTAAAGAGTATTTTCAGAAATACTGTAGCTGTTATAGTTACTGTCTTTCCCCACTTGTGTGCACAGAAACATCCACCATGGATTTGCTGCAGAATTTATTGTACAGGTTCTGGATTATCTAACATTTAAAAATCATATAGCATGGAAGTATACAGAATCCGTTCATTAGCTCTATGATTCATTTAAAAAACACTTTGTTGCCTTTATTTTGGATGAAACATGGTGTATGGTAAGTTTAGGAGCTTTAAGTTAAATGAAGAAAGTTTAAAATATACGTGGGTGTAGATATGGCGTGTACGAATAACCTTATGAGGCGGACGGAAGTAGTGTATTTAGGCCCAGTTGTTGTTGTCGGCAAGCATTCTTCCTGCCCTTGCTGTACAAATAATACTGTTTTCATGATATATGTGGAACACATTTAAAAATCACTTTTTCAAATATACATATTGACATGTGGGTTCGAAACAAAATCCTTTCTTCTACAGGATGGAGAGCATAACCATTAATAATGACTACATCCTGTACAAGGCTCATCCAAAACTGAAACTGTTGTTTGTTTTTAGAACTGTTTTGACTTGCAATCCTCTGTCCATGAACATAGAGGGAGCAACCTTGTGTTGGTTCAGAGATAGAAGCTTATTTTGACCAAGCAAGTAAAGAGGGAGGCACTAGAACAAGTTCATACTTCAATATTTCTTTCAGGTTGATGTCCCATAATTTCTGGACCACATTCAAAGGTTATCCTTTGATACTTTTTAAATGAGATGTCCGGATCAAATTACCTGCAATAGCACAACTAGACCATAATGTCCTGTTGATGTTTCAAAACAGTAGAATTCGATTATTCTCAAAAGCAAACAATTCAAGTATGCCACTCACAAACCCTGATTTATGAGAAAGTTGGACAAGCCAGTATAAATCTAATTAAGGTAATTTTGATGGTCATTTTGGATATGTGCAGCCTAGATTTCATGCTAAATGCTAGGTAGTGCCTAAGCAAACTCCAAAGGCCATAGGTACAGGACGATGGAACCACAGAGAAAACACTAACAGGAAAAACAAACAAACTAAGCAGCAATCTAATTAAGGTAATTTTGGCATCAATTTATGGATTTTAGGGCGCCATCTTGGATATGAGACTAAATCCTGGGCAGATCCTAAGATAAGTTCAAAGGATATAGGTTCAGAATGACAGAAGCACTGAATAAAAATATATAGCTAATTGATTTTGGTAAAAAAATTCTGGGTTGCTCCCAATCTAATTTCAAAGGGTAGCTGTGAGTTAAACATAAGAAAACATGGTCAGGAACAAAAAAATTAATAAATAAATAAAATAAATTAAAATAAATAAGACTAGCCGGATCCTGAAATGTTCCAACTACAAGCAAACGAAAAGGTAAAGGTCATCTACCCAATAAACGCACCTGTGTGTATGCAAGCCATTATCAGCTGACTTAGTTCTGTTCACTGCTTTGAACGATCGTCCTGTACATTCGCTACATGCGCTGTTAGCAGCTGCAATCTTACGAGCTGTATTTGTCTACTAGCAAAGAAGTGAGCAGTCAGTGTCTATACAGAGCTTTCAAGAAAAGAGTGAGTGATAAAACACACACCGTAGAGCAATATAACAGCCTGGCCTAACAAAATTTAGCATTATCTACTAATAGCAGTGGTAATTTGTGTTGGGTCATCGATCTGGTTGTGGTCAACGTGTACTTTCTGTAGAACTAGTGAGTAGTCGTCCAATAACTGAACTATAACATACACTAACTATAACATACAGAAACAAACAAACAAAAAATTGAAACAACGAAAAAGAGCTGTCCGGTCAAAAGAGAATGTAAGCGAGATTAAAACACAATCATTAGATGACCCTTTACCTATATACTTGAATATATATTGACTGGTGTATTCTGATTGGTAAAAGGTAATTTAATGGTTGTGGATAGAGGGGTTTGGTCTTTTTTTTTTAAACATGGCAACCCTTTGCTTGTGTAATTATGTTTGTATTCACCATACATTCACCCGTAAAAAATTAATTGTCACCCACTTTAAATAAATTGGCTTACATAAACTGGAAATTTTTCATTCTGTATAGGAAGGATAATTGATGCATTTGATCAGTAGAGGAGAGTTGTGCTAATGATGGAGCGCATACTGAACACATTGAACAGTGTAGGAGTGCAAGCTATCAATTAAAGAAGTTTGGGAAGGGTGGGAGATGGTTCCACTCAATAGCATGCAGTGAAGTGGATACATTATTTGTAATATAATGTAATCAACAGTTATGTCTACCTTATATATATATAATCAGTTCAAATACAACTGTTGCATTCATTGTATTTATCCGAATCATCCTTAAATAACACCAAGTTGCAGAAGAGGTGCCTGTGGGATAAGCAACGTTTGACTACTTCCTCAGTGTCAAGTTTCTGTGCCTCTGTGTAGTGTACAGCTATCATTGTCAGTCCTACTAACCTTCACTCAGACAGGGTTGCTTGAAGATGGGTCTTCACATATCGGAGGACCCTATAGGAGATACATCCTACCAGAACAAGCTCCTGAACATTGGGGAAAAGGTCCACATCACCATGTGACAATATGTGTTACTTGATCTTCATTTGATAGCCAGAAGCATTTCAGCCGGAGCTCTCTCTTAAGTGACAATTCCACATGGACAAAAATAGAAATAATTAGTCACACACACATTTTTACATACATCCAAAAGACAAGGTAATATAATTACACAGAGTATCGAAAGTCGTGTACAGTAGATAACGTTGAGGGCATGTAGTCATGGAAAGTCTTCATCCCAAAAATGTAGATCATCTTCCAGGTCCAACAAGTGTGGATCAGACAAGCTAATGGCCACTGTTGGCACAAGATACATGATGAACTTTGCCCTCCAACTATCCTGTGAAAACCTGGTATGCGGTTGTTGTAGCAGACTGCTGTGCGATCTAAGTCACACTTACCTTGCTGTGTGATCTAATTCACACTTACCTTGCTGTGTGATCTAAGTCACACTTACCTTGCTGTGTGATCTAAGTCACACTTACCTTGCTGTGTGATCTAAGTCACACTTACCTTGCTGTGTGATCTAAGTCACACTTACCTTGCTGTGTGACACTTACCTTGCTGTGTGATCTAGGTCACACTTACCTTGCTGTGTGATCTAAGTCACACTTACCTTGCTGTGTGATCTAAGTCACACTTACCTTGCTGTGTGTCCTAAGTCACACTTACCTTGCTGTGTGATCTAAGTCACACTTACCTTGCTGTGTGATCTAAGTCATACTTACCTTGCTGTGTGATCTAAGTCACACTTACCTTGCTGTGTGATCTAAGTCACACTTACCTTGCTGTGTGATCTAAGTCACACTTACCTTGCTGTGTGATCTAATTCACACTTACCTTGCTGTGTGATCTAGGTCACACTTACCTTGCTGTGCGATCTACGTCACACTTACCTTGCTGTGTGATCTAAGTCACACTTACCTTGCTGTGTGATCTAAGTCACACTTACCTTGCTGTATGATCTAAGTCACACTTACCTTGCTGTGTGATCTAGGTCACACTTACCTTGCTGTGCGATCTACGTCACACTTACCTTGCTGTGTGATCTATGTCACACTTACCTTGCAGTGTCTGCAAGAGTATTTGCTCAACTCTGATGCTTAGATTTTTCTGATATTGTGATCTCTGATCCGTTGTTAGTAGCAATGGTTTCAGCATCTTGGAACCAATTTTTCCTTACTGATTGAAAGTTGTTTGTCTGATTATGGACTATACTAATGGCTTTGTCAATTAACTTCTTTGCAGCCATCACATCAACATCATGCTTTTGAAATTAGTGCTGAGCCCTTTCAGTGGATCCAAGCCATTCAGCACAGTAACAAGTGCAACAATATTGGAGCCAGTTTTCAGTGAATGTTTCAATCCCTGTGCGTTGGTCTGAGTGGATGTGTCCCAGGACCAATATGTCTTTGTCCCCTCCTGCCTCCTCGATCTGTGGATACACATGCGACTCAAGCATAGCATGCAGCGTGGTGTATATATACTCGTACATGTGACTCAAGCATAGCATGCAGTGTGGTGTATATATACTTGTACATGCGACTCAAGCATAGCATGCAGCGTGGTGTATATATACTCGTACATGCGACTCAAGCATAGCATGCAGCGTGGTGTATATATACTCGTACATGTGACTCAAGCATAGCATCCAGTGTGGTGTATATATACTCGTACATGTGACTCAAGCATAGCATGCAGCGTGGTGTATATATACTCGTACATGTGACTCAAGCATAGCATGCAGCGTGGTGTATATATACTCGTACATGCGACTCAAGCATAGCATGCAGTGTGGTGTGTATATACTCGTACATGTGACTCAAGCCTAGCATGTAGTGTGGTGTATATATACTCGTACATGCGACTCAAGCATAGCATGCAGTGTGGTGTATATATACTCGTACATGTGACTCAAGCATAGCATGCAGCGTGGTGTATATATACTCGTACATGTGACTCAAGCATAGCATGCAGCGTGGTGTATATATACTCGTACATGTGACTCAAGCATAGCATGCAGTGTGGTGTATATATACTCGTACATATGACTCAAGCATAGCATGCAGCGTGGTGTATATATACTCGTACATGTGACTCAAGCATAGCATGCAGTGTGGTGTATATATACTCGTACATGTGACTCAAGCATAGCATGCAGTGTGGTGTATATATACTCGTACATGCGACTCAAGCATAGCATGCAGTGTGGTGTATATATACTCGTACATGTGACTCAAGTATAGCATGCAGCGTGGTGTATATATACTCGTACATGTGACTCAAGCATAGCATGCAGTGTGGTGTATATATACTCGTACATATGACTCAAGCATAGCATGCAGCGTGGTGTATATATACTCGTACATGTGACTCAAGCATAGCATGCAGTGTGGTGTATATATACTCGTACATGTGACTCAAGCATAGTGTGGTGTATATATACTCGTACATGTGACTCAAGCATAGCATGCAGTGTGGTGTATATATACTCGTACATGTGACTCAAGCATAGTGTGGTGTATATATACTCGTACATGTGACTCAAGCATAGCATGCAGTGTGGTGTATATATACTCGTACATGTGACTCAAGCATAGTGTGGTGTATATATACTTGTACATGTGACTCAAGCATAGCATGCAGTGTGGTGTATATATACTCGTACATGTGACTCAAGCATAGCATGCAGCGTGGTGTATATATACTCGTACATGTGACTCAAGCATAGTGTGGTGTATATATACTCGTACATGTGACTCAAGCATAGCATGCAGTGTGGTGTATATATACTCGTACATGTGACTCAAGCATAGCATGCAGCGTGGTGTATATATACTCGTACATGCGACTCAAGCATAGCATGCAGCGTGGTGTATATATACTCGTGCATGTGACTCAAGCATAGCATGCAGTGTGGTGTATATATACTCGTACATGTGACTCAAGCATAGCATGCAGCGTGGTGTATATATACTCGTACATGTGACTCAAGCATAGCATGCAGTGTGGTGTATATATACTCGTACATGTGACTCAAGCATAGTGTGGTGTATATATACTCGTACATGTGACTCAAGCATAGCATGCAGTGTGGTGTATATATACTCGTACATGTGACTCAAGCATAGCATGCAGTGTGGTGTATATATACTCGTACATGTGACTCAAGCATAGCATGCAGTGTGGTGTATATATACTCGTACATGTGACTCAAGCATAGTGTGGTGTATATATACTCGTACATGTGACTCAAGCATAGCATGCAGTGTGGTGTATATATACTCGTACATGTGACTCAAGCATAGTGTGGTGTATATATACTTGTACATGTGACTCAAGCATAGCATGCAGTGTGGTGTATATATACTCGTACATGTGACTCAAGCATAGCATGCAGCGTGGTGTATATATACTCGTACATGTGACTCAAGCATAGTGTGGTGTATATATACTCGTACATGTGACTCAAGCATAGCATGCAGTGTGGTGTATATATACTCGTACATGTGACTCAAGCATAGCATGCAGCGTGGTGTATATATACTCGTACATGCGACTCAAGCATAGCATGCAGCGTGGTGTATATATACTCGTGCATGTGACTCAAGCATAGCATGCAGTGTGGTGTATATATACTCGTACATGTGACTCAAGCATAGCATGCAGCGTGGTGTATATATACTCGTACATGTGACTCAAGCATAGCATGCAGTGTGGTGTATATATACTCGTACATGTGACTCAAGCATAGTGTGGTGTATATATACTCGTACATGTGACTCAAGCATAGCATGCAGTGTGGTGTATATATACTCGTACATGTGACTCAAGCATAGCATGCAGTGTGGTGTATATATACTCGTACATGTGACTCAAGCATAGCATGCAATGTGGTGTGTATATACTCGTACATGTGACTCAAGCATAGTGTGGTGTATATATACTCATACATGTGACTCAAGCATAGCATGCAATGTGGTGTGTATATACTCGTACATGTGACTCAAGCATAGCATGCAGTGTGGTGTATATATACTCGTACATGTGACTCAAGCATAGCATGCAGTGTGGTGTATATACTCGTACAGAGCATGGAATGTTTCTTGGTAATCATTTTCTTCAATCCATCTGGTCTTGCAGAGACTTTTGAGTTTGGAGAGTTGGCTTTCAGGGGCACACACATGCAGGATAAGTTCAAGAAAGCATTGACTGGTGAAGAACAAGCACACCTTATCGATTATGTCCATCGTGTTTTGGAAAACTTGAACCGAGCAAGACTTCCCAATTGCTAGACTTAGAACATGGGAACGACCGAGTGTAGAGTGTAATGGTTTTTTTCCTCCCTGATCAGTGCCTGGGCTCCTGTTTTCTCAACAGCCATTGTTGAAGCACCATCAAATAACTGTCCTCGCATATGTGCAAGCCATGTTTGGAGAGAAGCTGCAGGATAGCACTGACCACATTGTCCAGTTGGCCTCTCTATAGAGGTGGATGGAGAAAGTCAATGAAGCTTCTTGATTTGAGGCTCTGTGCCAGTTATGTCAGCAAACCTCAAACAGAGTGATAGTACTTCCTGGTTTCCGTGGGGGTCTGTAACCTCGTCAGCCATCATGATACTGTATTACTGCACCTTTTTCAGAGCTTCCCGGATTTTCTCACAGGAGAGGAGGTTATGGGTGATGATGTCAATAAGGTCATTCTGAGTTGTTTTTGATGTATAATGCTGGTTCTTCTTTCCATGCTCTAAATGTTTATTCAAGATAGGGTCAATCTTAGCAGTGTATTCAATGATTGCCATGATATTAATTGCCTTGTTTGTTGCACAGTCAGCTGTCAAGTCATCTCTGTCTTCCTTAGATGTATTACCTGCATTACACACGGCTTAACTGTCTTCTGAGACTGACCGGATATGTTTGTTTCGATCTGACAGTTCCTGACGATGTTTCTCCATAAGGCTGTCAATCCTGGTTTCAGTGTGGGAGAAAGTTTTCATGGACAATTTTTTAATCATCATAGCATCATATGGAACTGGAAACCATTGTGGGTAGTACCATCCTTGATGAGTCTTGCTGAATTTTTGGAAAGGTTTTTTTTCTAGAGTGCCCAAAAGAACTGTTTTTCGATTTGGCTTAGCCAACAGTACTTACAGTTCCCACCATGGTACCTGGGAGGGTGAATAAGTCAGCCACTCAAGTTCTTTCAACCAAGAAGCCTGAGATGTTAAGTGGGATTTTTTCCCCCCTGTCTTTGTCATTTCACAAATAGCAAAGTCAGTTCCCTGACACTCCTGTGTGAGGTAGTTTTACTTATCTGTAACAGTGATTGAACTGACTTGCACCTGCCTTGAAGCAAAGACTCCTACATATGTCATAGGCAAGAGGAGAATTGGTTACAGCTTCAGCGTGACAACACAGTTCAGTGAGGGAAGCTATGCAAGCAAAGCACTCACTGATGAAGTACTTTCACCAAGATGCCCTGGTGAACCACCAGGCCTACTTGCAGAACTAATGTCAGAAGACGACCCATCACCAGAAGCTGTCCTAACCTTATCAATCCAATTACAACCGAATTGTCTCTGTGCACTATTCAATTGGATTAGTTATGATGTCCTAAAACTGTCAGTCCTAGGTTAAATCATAATATTTAATGTGAATGATGCACTACATATAGGTCCTATCAGCTATTATATATGCTACCTGCATCACTGTACTGCAGCACCAACTTGTCAATAGTAGAGGCTTGTATAGGAAGTCAAGGACATTGATTGTGTTATATGTGTACCTGAAGAGTCAGCAATATGTCATCTGCCGAGATGAAGAAAATCCGTCTACTGGAACTCACTGTGCCAACAAACACATCAAGTGGATTGGCTTAGGCCAGATCGAGGAAGTCCAAGAAGCCGGAATACCTTTTTCTTATTTGAGATCTGGAGAACCTGAGCTGGACAACACAGTATGACACCGTGGAAATTTGTGCTCTTGGTCATCTTTTGGCAGGGGTCGGCTAGCGAGACTATGTGGTGTGTTTCCATCTTCAAGGGAGTTTGCTTCCAAGCACTCGTAGCAATACTCCTCTCATAGTCATACTTCAATATGAGTATTTCCTTCAGAATTCATCATCCCATTATGTTGCAGGGCATCATGTTGAACCTTGCACTTGTAAGGAATATATGAGTACATATAATTCTTGTACTTCTCCGTATTATAATCCATTCATTGCAGCATCTCTTATGACATGAATAGTGTACAGACCAGTACTATATTAGGCCTTCAGCTATGCAATCTAACTATGCTCAATGCTAGAATTTACCATAGGGCATTGGCTGAAATAGTTGATCCTTAGCTTGCCACACTAGTGGCATAAACCCTCCCATGGGCCCAAGTGCCCACAATGACCGCCACTAACCTTTCATGTATAAATGAATGCTGAAAACTTGGCTCAAAACATTGTTCTATTGCAATAAATAGTGTAATGAAACAAGTGGTTGTGGTAATTAATGAAACATGTGGTTGTGGTAATCAATGAAACATGTGGTTGTGGTAATTAATGAAACATGTGGTTGTGGTAATCAATGAAACATGTGGTTGTGGTAATTAATAAAACACGTGGTTGTGGTAATTAATGAACATGTGGTTGTGGTAATTAATGAAACAAGTGGTTGTGGTAATTAATGAAACACGTGGTTGTGGTAATTAATGATCATGTGGTTGTGGTAATTAATGAAACAAGTGGTTGTGGTAATTAATGAAACACGTGGTTGTGGTAATTAATGAAACATGTGGTTGTGGTAATCAATGAAACATGTGGTTGTGGTAATTAATGAAACAAGTGGTTGTGGTAATCAATGAAACACGTGGTTGTGGTAATTAATGAAACACGTGGTTGTGGTAATTAATGAAACATGTGGTTGTGGTAATTAATGAAACACGTGGGTGTGGTAATTAATGAAACATGTGGTTGTGGTAATTAATGAAACAAGTGGTTGTGGTAATTAATGAAACAAGTGGTTGTGGTAATTAATGAAACACGTGGTTGTGGTAATTAATGAAACACGTAGTTGTGGTAATTAATGAAACAAGTGGTTGTGGTAATTAATGAAACATGTGGTTGTGGTAATTAATGAAACACGTGGTTGTGGTAATTAATGAAACACGTGGTTGTGGTAATTAATGAAACACGTGGTTGTGGTAATTAATGAAACATGTGGTTGTGGTAATTAATGAAACATGTGGTTGTGGTAATTAACGAAACATGTGGTTGTGGTAATTAATGAAACATGTGGTTGTGGTAATTAATGAAACATGTGGTTGTGGTAATTAATGAAACACGTGGTTGTGGTAATTAATGAAACATGTGGTTGTGGTAATTAATGAAACATGTGGTTGTGGTAATTAATGAAACATGTGGTTGTGGTAATTAACGAAACATGTGGTTGTGGTAATTAATGAAACATGTGGTTGTGGTAATCAATGAAACATGTGGTTGTGGTAATTAACGAAACATGTGGTTGTGGTAATTAACGAAACATGTGGTTGTGGTAATTAATGAAACGCGGTTGTGGTAATTAATGAAACATGTGGTTGTGGTAATCAATGAAACATGTGGTTGTGGTAATTAATGAAACGTGGTTGTGGTAATTAATGAAACATGTGGTTGTGGTAATTAATGAAACAAGTGGTTGTGGTAATCAATGAAACATGTGGTTGTGGTAATTAATGAAACGTGGTTGTGGTAATTAATGAAACATGTGGTTGTGGTAATTAATGAAACGTGGTTGTGGTAATTAATGAAACATGTGGTTGTGGTAATTAATGAAACAAGTGGTTGTGGTAATTAATGAAACATGTGGTTGTGGTAATCAATGAAACATGTGGTTGTGGTAATTAATGAAACGTGGTTGTGGTAATTAATGAAACATGTGGTTGTGGTAATTATGGTAAATGTGATGTCAAACTATTGTGATCTGTTAAAGCATGAAGTTATTGACTTGCTTTTTCAGGATGAATTTGGTCTATCTGAGAGAGGGAGAATGCTTACCTGAGCCGCCATCGATTGTGGTGCAGTAGCAGCTCTGAAAAGTGCTGTTGATGGCCTAGCCCTACACTATCTTGTAAAGTGTTTATTTGCAGTGAGGATCAGCTTGACTTCTTCAGAGTTAGGTAATGAATGATGGTTAGATGTTAAGCAATGCATAGTAGTCTCATACAAAGCCAACATATATAGACCGCATAATTCTAGAACCAGACTATTTTTTTTCCTGGGAATTTCCTGGGGTTAGGTAGTGCAATCAAGTGATAGATTTACTCTACATGTTATAGTTTCTCCATTATATGACTCTGATAAGTCTATGGCTCAGGCAACTTTTCCTCCTTGTCTTGGGCATTGTTGTAGATGCAGTTATGCTAGTTCTCCTGGTCCATCTTCTTACCGGTGGCTGTGTTGTTATTATACACATATGACATATTCGAGTGGTACAATTGTATGATAGTTATACAGGTTCTTCCCGTGTTTAGACTTCAGATTACTTCTCATCATGGACGTAGTTGTGGATACGTTTGGGGCATTGCTCCTGGTCCATCTACTACTGGTAGCTCTGTTGCTGGTGTGTGTGTGTATGTACATGTAACATGTATGAAGGTTCACCCCC
>CBDHDT010000134.1:0-4526 GCA_965261215.1 Ekhidna sp. | reverse complement strand
GTGCACAATTTAGAGCTGGAGATGGATTTCACGGCCATGGCTGCTGCTCAGCGGAACAACGGAGAGATGGCAACATACCACACAGCCAAATCTGGGCTAGTACTCCAAGACGTCCATTTGAAGGCCCATTTCACGTCTTGCAAAGGAATCCAAAGTTCTTCATAATAGTTTTGGAGGCAAGCCAGACACTGTATCAGTAGATCTCCTCAAGCCAGCACACCTGGATGTCAGCCACCCAGTTCAGGTAGCCAAGCCATGGCGCCGGTGGTGCCTGCCAACTAAGCAAGCCATACCAGTCAACGATGGTTCTGGGAAGATGGGGGGGGGAGGGGGGGGGGGGTTCCTGTGGCAGCATGCACCACCTTCCTCGAACCATCTAGCCTTTCTGGCTCGAAACCACAATGGGGCAATTAAGCTAAGTGACTCACTCAGCCACAACCATCAACACCTTGGGTGTTGACTCTGATTAGATAGTTCTAGATAGTTCAGCCACAACCATCAACACCTTGGGTGTTGACTCTGATTAGATAGTTCTAGATAGTTCCATATTACTTTGATGTGTGCATGTGATTAGCTAGGGTATTTTAAGGATATGGCCATGTTCGTGTTGTCTATGATTATACTTTGGTGCACTAAAGTCTCTTATCGAAAGTAATCACTTCAAGAGTAAATATATCCCAAGCAGTTAACAATGTGTTTTCAAAGCAATGGAATTGACATTGTCTCAGTACGAAATAAAAAACAGCCTGGGGAAACTTGTAGATTTTTGCTTCACGAATAACATTACACGACTCACGAAAAAAAATCTACAAAAAATGGAAAAACATTGTGCATCCAGAGGAATAGCTCAATTACACATGTGCACCAAATGGGCATATTTCACCATCCAAACCTGGAAATGTGGGAAAGAAACTGATAGTAACATTGCTTTTAGTTGACCAACACGGTAAATTTGCTTCAAAAACTGTTGGAAACAACCACGCCGTTGCAATTTACACCCCAATTTTCTCTGACTGAGGCAGTTAAATATTCCCCCAATGATGTAAACAAATTCAGAAAGCCATTACAGATTGTTGGGCCGATCATTGCTCCCCAACTGTGTGTATTACCCGCAGTTTAAATCAACCATTTCCAGTAAACCCAAAACACCTTGAAGAAAACTACACAATAGGACATTCTGAAGGATCACATCGAGTCGCGTCAAAAAGACAAGAAATTAATTCCATGATTATTTTCGACCTTTAAACTTTTGCAGTTGCAGGATCTGAAAGCAACTATCTGCAACCGTATTATGCTGGATGCTTTTACGTCATGAATCGTGTGAAATGGGGAAATAACCTTCAGCAAAAAAAAAAATCAAAACCAATGTTGGGACCATCTCGAACGCATGCCTCAGTGGTTGATCTGGGGTAAAGAATTGTATAACAAAAATGTTTGTTCCCATGTTTGAATACATGAAAAAAATGGAGAATCTTCGCTAGACTGCTATGGATTGAACTCTCAAGGGTTTGACAGTTTTATTTTCTACAGCAAAAAGAAACTGGAATATCATTTGGAAGAAAGGCTCTGAAAACTGGACAAGGGTATGAGTCCATTACCGTCCATTTTAAAAAGCTCACCATCACAATCTAAGACTTCATTCAGCATTATGCATTTGGAAGTCTTGCAGGGCTAGTGGAAACATTTGGTGCTCCTGAAAACTTCAAAAAGGAGAAACAAAGAAAGAGTCACTGCTTTTAGATGAAATTCTTCGAAGTGATATTTCTCCCGATGATCACCAAATCTGCGTAGACTTTATCGTTAACGCAATATTACCGCCATGCAAGAAGATCAATTTGAAGATGAATGGTGCGTCAGTCAACTGATGTTTTTTCCTTCCAAACTCTGGATTCCAACTCGCCGTCCTTGCTTCCGTCAAATACACCTCAAGTTGTATTTGAAATCTCCAAGGCATTTACAGAATAAAAAAAGTTTGTGATCGAGAATAACTATTGTTTCCGAAACGAAACTTAGACAAGAATGCCGCTAAAAGAAATAGATATGAATAGTTTGTATCATTTGTAATGGCAAAAATCCCGACGCCAACCGGTGCACTAAAGATAATTTACAAAAAAAGATTACACTGAAATTATTTATTATACAACCAAAGACCGAACGGAACCAGAAATTAAAACATATGCCTTGGTGTTTGCAACTGTAAGCGGTAGGCCAGAATACCGCATTACAACATTTCCCATCCGTCATTACAAAACAAAAGAAAGTTATTGGTATAATTTGCAAACTAAAATCACAAGCTAGTACTCTAACTACACCTTGTATGAAGCACTCCTTCAAAACTGGATAGTAATAGTTCACTGGGGAATTGAATGGGAATCATACGACATTTTCAATGAAAACATTGAAAGTCTTTACCACTTGAGAACAGAAATGAAAGACAAGAAAAACAAAATTGGAGAACAATCCATAAAGTTGGGATTAAAAACTCTTCTTATGGGAAATTTCATTCAAAACCAGTTATAAAACATTGATCAAGTCAATTTACGACCCTAAATACACATTGAGAGTCGTTGTCTCCAACCATGAACAAACCTCCTATCATTATGAACAAGAAACATTAAAAAAAAAATGAAAACAAGCGGACAAATTGGAAATGCAGTTTTAGACAGAGCTCGAATGTAGATGCATTAGTTTTGGACAAACTCGAAAAGTTAAACACACCTCAGAATTCGTCATCGCATGTGGTACTGCAATACCAAGACACTGATTTATTTGACGATGATTTAGGTGTGTGCACAAAAATGGAACAAAATAACTTGTGCAGAAAAATGCTAAGTCAATTCAAACACAACACCTCCAACTAGTGTGGAACAATGAAAAGGGTTTTTACATCAAAACAACATCCAAAGGGCTCTGAAAAAAGGAATTGGGATTGACTGCTGCCAACAAGTATTTAATTTTTTCCTAGTGATCCAAAGGACAGCCAACAATGCACCAGTGGGCAAAGTTTCAACAAAAAAAAAAACTTACACCGCTCCGAAACACCATTCCGATTGAACCCTGTGGAGGCGTGGAACTATTTAAAAGGAGAGTAAAAAAATTTTTCTCAGATTTGCACTGCAAAACTACATCAACAGAAAACTGTTGACAACTTTCCAAAAACAGACCCTTCGCAATTGAAGGTTTGCAAGTATGTGTAAATTTACTCAAAGACGAACCAGATGGTGGCGCCATTTCCAGCCATCAACTCACGCAACTTGGTGGAGACAAGACATTTGAATCTGACATGGAATTTGAAACTGGTAATGAACCAGGTAAAAATGAAACCACCATCGAAAGAAATAGAAGACGTTTTAAAGACCTTTATAATGTATGAATTTTGGATAAATAAAAGAATCACAGACTTGAATAAATTGTATCTAGAATTGTGTCATTTAGTTGTTTTTTTTAATTTTCCATCGTCGCCGGAGCACAATATTGCTGATTTCTGCACAATCAATGGCACTATTTATCCAATTTATGAAAAGAAATGTGGCCAAGAAAATGCCAAACTAGACCAACTGGTATATTCTGTAATACGCCATGCCTTTCCTCTAAAGCAGAAAAAAATGGAAATCCCTTCAACAGAAAAATAATTGCAACTGCAAAGAAAAAAAAAAGGAAAAAAATCCCTTTTTTATCGCAATTTCGTTCACAACACCAAAAGATTTTCCGTCAAGACAAAAACTATTGACATTGTGATACAGCATTTTATAAATGAATCAGTTTTGTACCGAACTGATTCTTTTATAAAATGTTGTATCACAATGTCACAACATTAAGTTAAACTAAGTCACAAGTTGCAAGTTTTTTTCATCAATTCATAATTGTCTTCAATTGAAGCATCGATCCCAGATTTTACAACATTCCACCCAAGAGAGGAATAAATTATCTCTGTCAATATGTCATAGTTCTTGTAAAAACCACGAGACTACAAATCTTCCTAAATGCGTTTAATGGCATGATTCCTCTCTTTTAATCGTTTACCAATTTTATCATATGATCACCTCAGCTCAACAACAGTGGTGGATGGAAAACCATAGCTGAGTAGAATTCTCTCACAAAATTCCACAACATTCCAAAATCCTCCATTTTGATATCAACCCCCAAAACATAGCAGAAAACCAATTCCAATAAAGCAGGGATGGGAAAACTTTTCTCCCCAAGGGCCACACGGGACATCCGGTTGGTCTCCAGAGGGCCGCATTAAAAATATATATTTACTAGATAACAAATGTAAATCAAATTTACTTCTACATGAAACATAGGCCTACAACTATATTATTTTGTACATAAGTTACAGTTAAAATTGAATGGTCATAGGTAAATGTTACTGAAGAGTTGCTCATGTTACTAAAGAGTTGCTCATGTTACTGAAGAGTTGCTCATGTTACTGAAGAGTTGCTCATGTTACTGAAGAGTTGCTCAATGTGATTTATGCATTTGGCCAGTGTCCTGCACAAGTTTGGCATAGTCAGGAGTCAGACTGC
>CBDHDT010000133.1:0-104859 GCA_965261215.1 Ekhidna sp. | reverse complement strand
CTTTAATAGTGTTTGCTTCTTGGAGTGAACCTTCCTTCCCGGGGATTTCTTCCTGGCTAGTTCTGCCTCCAATCAACCTATTCCTCGGCGGAGTTCCCTAATTTTTGACTTGATAGGTTGGCCATTTTGAGCCTTAAGTTTCAGTCACGTTTCAACTTTTCCCTGCTCTGCCTTGCTGCTTTCATCTGCTCCCTCATCTACCTTAATCCCTGGCACATGGGTATGAGGATATAGGTCACTGATCTCTTGATGGGGTAGTGTGTTCAATAGCACTACATCCTCTGCTCCTGTGTAAAACAGACAGTTTATTTCCTAAAGAGTGGCAAGCTTTCGACCCATCCATTCCTCCATCATGTATTTCTCAACTTCACTATAGTCATTATGTTCTTTTCACTCCACTCTACAGCAGGAAATTTGAGCCATTCTCCCACTTTAAAGGCTCTCTGATCAGTTCTATGTCCAGGGATTTTACCAGGGTTGTTTTCAGCATTGGTTCATTCTGGGGTAGGAAAGAGGGGGGGAGCAAAAGGATGGGGGGGGGGGGGTTATTTTGCATATATATAGCTCGGATTTTTCCCATTAGTTTACTTGATACATTTGTTGGCCGCAGGGGAGGGTAGCCACTGGGTAACATATTTGGGAAAGCCACTCAGTCTTTCTGGTCTCCAAGCTTTTCAGCTTCTGTACCAAGGCAGTTCCTCTCGAGGGCAATGTGGGGTGCTTAGTCAGCCACTTTTCTTCCAGCCTTTTGCTGAAGCCCCTGGGATGATGGTCAGTTTCCTTTGCCAGCTTCTCCAGGGACCGTTCCAATGGCTGAGTCCATTAGATACGCTTGTACTCAAATATTTTAGTGACACAACGCTGCAGACACCCTCCTAATCCCTTTTCTATTCCAAGTCCCATTTGTAGGTCTTTTAGTTCAGTGAGTTAAGAAGCTTGTCTTAGATAGTTCGACACTTTCTCCTGCCTTTTTCCGATCTTCATGTGCTTTGAGGTTAGCAGTTGCTCGCCGCATCCTACTCGGCGGTGTAATGCCCGTCCTCTAATAGTGCAGCTTGAACTCGGCCTTTTCTGTCTGTGCTCCAGGTTGTAGGCATGGCACTCTGAGGGAGTTTATATTGCCACCTGATGTGAGAAGGATCCCCACCCTTTAGCTACCACCAAACTTCAAGGTCAAGCCGCTGACCCTTAGGTTTCTGTTTCTGGTACTGTGGTAGGTACCTACAGATACTACCATCTGGGACCACGAGGAGGTTGGGTTAGCTTCCCCAGACATGACTTTTACTCACTCTAAATAGCACAGTTTGGTCAGCTTCTCGCCATGCGACTGCGAGTGTGCCGCTCACAGCGCTGCCGATCCATAGACTTCACTAAACCATTCAATTGGTAGTAGAGACGAGCAGTGTGTACAAAGTGCAGGGACGTAATCAACGCAAGCTGCTGACTTGTGCTTACTAGGAATTCCTCGTTGATCATCAAGAATTTCAAAAATCTATCCCCAGCACGACAGAGTTTCACAAGATTCCCAGCACCTATCGGCGTAGGACATGCTTGCTGACTCTGTCATTGTAGCGTGCGTGCGGCCCAGAATATCTAAGAGCATCACAGATTTGTTATTGCCTTAAACTTCCACTGGCTTCGGAGCCAGTTGTCCCTCTAAGACGTCAGCTACTCTTCGGGAACAGCAGAACTAGTTAGCAGGTTAGGGTCTCCACCAACTAAGAATGGCCATGCACTACTACCCATAGTATCAAGAAAGAGCTCTCAATCTGCCAATCCTTACCATGTCTAGACCTGGTGAATTTCCCTGTTTTGAGTCAAAGCTGCAGGCTCCACTCCTGGTGGTGCCTTCCATCATTTCCTTTAAGTTTCAGCCTTGCAACCATACTCCCCCCCGGAATCCAAAGACTTTGATTTCTCATGAGGTGCCGATGGAGTCAAACGTTAACATCCACGGATCCCTAGTCGGCATAGTTTATGGTTAGGACTACGACAATATCTGATGATCTTCAAAACCCTAACTTTTGTTCTTGATTAATGAAAACATCCTTGGCAAATACTTTCGCAGTTGTTCGTCTTTCATAAATCCGAGAATTTCATCTCTGACAATTAAATATGAATGCCTCCAACCGTCCCACTTATCATTATTTCTGGCCCAGAAACCACCAAAATCGGACCCGAGGTCCTCTTCCATTATTCCATGCTAATGCATTCAAGCTACAGCCTGCCTTGAACACTCTAATTTTTTCGAAGTAAACGTCCCAAACTCCCCGACCACTGCACTTAAGAGCAGTCAGGGCTTTCGAGAGGAAGGGCGGCTGACCAGTGCCCACCTCACGGCAAACCAGTCAGGCCACCCCGATATCCAACTACGAGCTTTTTAACTGCAACAACTTTAATATATGCTATAGGAGCTGAAATTACCGCGGCTGCTGGTACCAGACCTGCTTATTCTTATTGCCAGACTACGATAGCCCACTATTGTTATTTATTGTCACTACCTCCCCGAGTCGGGATAGGGTAATTTGTGTGCCTGCTGCCTTCCTTGGATGTGGTAGCCGTTTCTCAGGCTCCTTCTCCGGAACCCAACTCTAATTATCCATCACCCGTTGCAACCATGGGAGGCCACTACAGCACCATCGAAAGTTGATAGGGCAGAAATTTGAATGAAGCACCGCCAGCATGGAGGCAACGAGGTTCGAGCAGTTATCATGAATCACCTGGCAACCGGGGGATCCCAACTGGGTGGAAACACCCGCGCCGGTTTTTGATCTAATAAATACATCCCATCCAAAAGTCGGGATTTTCGGCATGTATTAGCTCTAGAATTACTACGGTTATCCAAGTAGCAGAGGAAACCATGAAATAAACTATAACTGATTTAATGAGCTATTCACATTTTACACTACAGAATGATTTATACTCAGACATGCATGGCTTAACGATGTCGAGGGCGACGACTCCCATGATACTCACCCCTCCAGCAGAGTGGCCAAGCCCATCTTTTTCTCTTTCTTTCTGCAAGCGTAACATGACAATGAAGCACAGAACGACCAACCGACGCCCCACTTACCATCTGAGGGACAGAAATCGAGGTCGTTCATTGCAAGTACTCCGCTGCTTTACCACGTCGAGCTGCACCCAATACCGTAGAGGCAGTGCCGGCAACCCTTCTCGAATTCGGTCCACGGCCTCGTGGCTGATGGATGAGGATCACGCTGCGGCTCAAGAGCGCTTTTTTTGGGACCAGCTGCGGGAAAAGGATGCAACTGCCAAAAGACTGTGCACGGACAGAGAGCTGAAGAGATAGAGAGTTGCAGGAGGTGTCGTCAGTGGGCGCACACTACCCTCCACCACGCAATGTTGAAAACCGGCCAGGTCAGGCAATGCACTGCAGTCGAAAAAGACTCGCGGTACCCCAACGAAACAACCAGCCCACCATCGTCTGGATGGGAAAAGGAGTTTAAGTGAACACCAGAGGACAACCTCCTTCACAGTTGCCAGCTCGGACCATCTGCAAAGCGTGCGAATAAAGGCCTGTACATGAACATGACTATGTGCACTGTATAGACTGCCAAATTTTGGGACCAAAAGTGTCGGAAGGGCTACCTACTCGCATCTATGCGAGAACGCCCACTATGGACAACCACACAGCGTTGATGTCACCAACAAGAACAATGACAACAGACAGACAGACGGACAGACAGACAAGAGGCAGACAGACTGACAAGTCGGGTCACACCTCACGCCGAGGCCGTCTGCGGCAATGAGTTTACATGTGGAGATGGTGTGAGGGCAGAAATGATGCAGACAGACAGATGGACATATGGATTAGATTAGATAAGATATAGTAGGTAGGTAGGTAGGTGTGTGAGAGGGGATGGGAGGGTGTTGCGGGAGGCGGGTGGGAGGTCAGAACCATCATTTGCTCTTACCACCTTCTCTCACCCATGCAAAAGCCTGCCAACCTTACTTGACCTAACCTTTTTACTACCAAGAGAGAACTTGCTGCCATTCACATGTTTTTCCAAGCACTCACTTAATGCGGGATTGAATTGCTTTTCATTTTACGCGGCGTAAATTAAAGGAAGAAAAATAAAAAAATAAAGGCATTTTACGCTGCGTAAAAAGTTCAAAGTTTATGTGGCATTGAATGGCCATCGTTTTATGCTGCGTAAGATACTCACACTTGGAATTGCACTCATTTTACACTGTGTAAAACTCAGATTACGACAGCATTTGCACTTGTTTTTTTTAGCAAGATTCTATTTTGCTAACCTACTATATTTAGCTATGTACACTAAGCTTTGTGTAACAGACATACATTTATATGATACAACCGAGCTAGTAGAGTTACTTAACCTGGTTACTTCTCGGCTTTCTTTATTACAAAAAGCTGTGTCTTCGAGATACATAGTAGCCACTAGCAGTGGGAAGCCTATCTAAGAATTTCCTAGAATCTCTTGAGCAAATTTAAATTCCTCGGGTGCTAGTTTTAGGTTAGAGCCAATCTGCTAAAAATGATCATTTTACTTCCATGCGAACTATACAATCACCCTTTACTTTTCATTTCACTGGTAAGGTTTTCTAAGTGTTTGACATGTCAAATATAAGACATGCTTTCTTCTTGATGAATCCTCCTGAACAATACTTCCATATAGCAGTCCATATTTTGAATCCCTTGTCATGTATATACATGCACAAGAACTGTAGGTGGTATGTCTTCTTTAGGCATAATCTTCCTTTTAAAAATAAGCATTGGATTCAACTTTGACTCATCAGCTAAGCACACTCACACTACCATGAAGTAGTTTTTCTCATTGCCTGTTGTTTTGGATGAGAATGATTTTCTCACCAATAGTATTTATTTCAATAAAACTGTGTATTGAAATATTCATTACAGATCTCATCCATGTTACTAATCTCTGCAATTCATAGGATTTTCCTTTCACATTCGTATGACCTTTAGTTGGAACTCTACAAAGTTATTTCCAGATTACTAGGAAGACACTTAGCTGGTTTGGTCTTTAGCCTATCAACTATTCTTCATGAACCGATTTATCCAGGAAGAGGAGGGAGTAAACTCCAGAAAGCTTCACTGTGCATTTCTGTTACCATTAAACTTGCTTTCAATTGGATCATGCTACCAAATAGTCCAATACCTTTTCTGTGTTTTTATCTTACTAATTGGCAAGGGATTGAAAACTTTGTATTGCTGTGAACGGCGTGTGTATGTATCTATCTCTATATCTACAGTATGTTAATTCATATTAATAATGTGATATTAGCAGGCCCGTACGCAGAATTTTTGAAAGGGGGGTGACAAAATTAGTCATGAACACATATTTTACTTCAATTATGGTCAAAAATCATATTATAACAAATTAAGAAAAAAGTAAACTTGCTTTTTCCATTTTACGTGGATAGTTTAGAAAAAAAAAATTACATACATGAATATTAATGTCATATTCATAATTCATTTGAATTAGAGCTAAAGCACTTAGCCACTCTTCTGACTGTGTGCATCGCATATAATTGTTAAGCCTCCTGAGTGCAGATGCCGATCTTTCACATGAGCATGAGCTTAATGGAATTGTTCCAAAAAGCTTGAGTAATGTAAAAAAAAATGGGAAGTGAAGTAGGGCAGCATTGCTTCAGTGTGTCACTAATAGTTTCTGGATGATTTTTCAGTTTAACTCCTAGCCATTTGGTCTTCCAGCGACAAAGTTCTTCATCGAGGATGTTGGGGTTTGGAAGATCATCAGAATAGAATACTATGGCCTCATTCAAGTCAACAATTGTAGTGTTAACTCTAATATTCACAGGTAGTAGTCCCTGAAGTGAAGCTGCCTGTTTACTGTGAGTGGAGAATCTTGAAGAGATGTCACTAATAAGATGGTCTAAGAATGGAATTGCAACTTTTTTTTTCATGTGATCTGCAACCGAAGAGCTTTCAGGGTTCGAACGACGCTGTTGACACCTAACTGTTCGAGGCATTGATACAAATATGCCTGATTGCTCAGCAATTCTACAGCTATGCAGATAAATATACTGGGAATAAGCCTCAATATCCTCTCTCACTTTTTTAGGTCTTCACAGCACTGCATGACAGTGGATACACCAGATACGATGTCCTTATTTTTACCTTGTAAGTTTACCACAGCTTGTTTAGGGTATAATAAAGACCGAGAATGGGTTACCATTGAATAGACAAATTCAAAAAGATTTCAGTTTCTTCTTTTAAGCAAGTGCATTTTGTTTATCCTCTGATGACCATCCATCATTGAATAATGGAAAATCACTACTTCCATAAAGTATCACTTCAAACATCTTCACCAAGAATGGGTGAGGCAAGGAAAAGTGCTCCCAGCCATCTATATTCTCAACCCAATGAGTAATACAGATATTAAAGAGTTTGTCTACTTGCTGGATATGTACACTCACCTGCAATTGCTTTAAGGAGAGCTTCTCGTTCAGGGGAGTATTTAACCCAAATGGTTATACTTTTAATACTATCAATGCAATTCCTAATTTCTGGAACAGAGTATGACTTTACAATCACAAGATTAAGTGAATGGGAAGCACAGTGAGTGTATACTGCTTTGGGTTTCTTTTCTCGAATTCTTGCCTGAATACCTGATTTATGTCCACTCATTGTAGATGCACCATCATAACCTTGGCCACATAACTCACTCAAGGATAAGCCAAGATTCTCCAAAGATTTAACTAGAGCATCAGCAATGTCAACTGCTCTAACTCTGTTTAGCTTCAAAAAAGCTTGGAATTCTTCACGAATGCTGCCTTCACTGTCCACAAATCAAAGACAAACAGGTAATTGCTCAACGTTGTGGCAGCTAACTTCATCAGCAAGAACTGAATAAAATTTACTTTGTTTAACCTCTGCTACTATATTAGCTAAGATTATGTCACGGCCAATAACATTGATGATCTCATTCTGAGATCTTGGGGAAATATAAGTGGTATTCTTGGCCCTTTGTTTATTGAGGTGATCAAAAAGAATAGAATCACTTTCAGAAAAACACTTAAGTAAAGCCAAGAAATTTCCAGGATTTTTTGTAATGTTGAGATCTTCATTATCACCACAAAATGTGAGTCCCTGCTTTCCCCAGAAAAGAATGGCAAGAACTCTTTGGCGAATAATGTGCCTATTCTCATCCATTCACATTTGGATATCACTATTGGCTATAACATCAATATGCGAGGCTGGATTGTCAATACTATTTTTCAAGATATCAGTGCATTGCACACAATCCAGATGATATAGAAGGGAGGAATGGTTACTCAAAGCATTCCCTATTTTTGACCAATTGGAGTAAGACCTATTTACAAGTAATCATTTATCTTTTCTCTTGTCACTAGAAAGGAAGAGTGAGCATGGTCCACAGAAGACACCATCCAACTGGGGGCTATAGAGAATAAAGGGATACTTTGTAAGCCAAGTGGTATTCAATTTCCGATTGCAACCACAATAATATGTGGTGGGTAAAATATTTGGTGGTGCTATATGATGGCATAGTAAAGAATGCTTTACCTCATTGGAAAGGTCACTCACCGACTGGCATATGGTGTCAATAGATTTTGTTTGTTCTAACAAATTTCCAATGTCTTCGAATGGTGGTGGTTCAGAAAACAAAGCATTAGATTGTTGGTTTATCATTGGAGTTGCTGGAATGACAGGCTGGTCAAGATCCTCATCATCACTACTAATAGAGTGCAATTGTGGGACGGGGACACGGACTGTAATCTCAGGGTCAGAATTTGATGGCCCTAAAATATGGATGAAAAGAGCACAGATTTTGTACCCTAAGTAAATAGAGATCTAAGCTAGAGCCTGGCTTACCACTGTCTTCCTGAGCAGCTTTTTTATTCAAGAAAGATCTTATATCACTTAATTGACGTTGTCTCTTCATGGCCACTAACCTTTTTGTATGCTCTATTGCTATACTGTCAGAAGCTATCAAGAATGTGATATGAGAGCTTAGACAGCAATCACATGACACTGACAGTATTGGTGTAAATTATTTCCAAAGCATATCAGCTGTAAGTGCCTTGTTTGAAGCCAGAGGCTTGTTTAATTAATATTAATTACTAAAAGTGATTAGAAAAGTGAAGATGTGCATTAAAAATTTCACTGAAGGGATATTTTGTGGGCTAATTGAATATCATTAATTTGAAAGGGGGGTGCAAGTGCACCCCCTTGAACCCCCCTCCCCCCCCCTGTGGATGAGCCAGATTAGTAGAGAGCATACTATGCATACTAAATAGTGTCTGATTAAGTGGTGTCAGAATTCTTGTCAGCTTCTGGATAGCTTTCCCTTTGGTGCTCTGATAATTCCTGCAGTCAACAATGCCTGATGACTTCATTCTTGGTGCATTCTGTACTACACTCTTACTGAATGGGAAGCACTCTCAGCTATAAACTGTTTGTCACCAGTTTAGTCCAGCACGAGGCCTGACTAGATTCCCAGAGGCAGAAATATGAATTTGCTAGTACAAAATCTCAGAGCAAGGTAAATTCTGGCAGGGCTTTTTCAAAATTTGGCCGGATGTTCAATTTTATGGTTGATACACATAATATGTCATTTTGAATTAATGAAGTGGATTTGTTTTCAATACTGTAGTATATAGGAGCAGTGACGTTAACATACATACTGTAGTACATAGGAGCAGTGACGTTAACATACATACTGTAGTACATAGGAGCAGTGACGTTAACATACATACTGTAGTACATAGGAGCAGTGACATTTACATACATACTGTAGTACATAGGAGCAGTGACGTTTACATACATACTGTAGTACATAGGAGCAGTGACGTTTACATACATACTGTAGTACATAGGAGCAGTGACGTTTACATATATACATCATTGCATGTGTTAATGTTTTATACCAACCAGAATTTTTTTGTTTGTTTGTTTTTTGTTTGTTTTTTCCCCTCATGGACTAAATGTCCAACCAAAATGAGTTTGGGTTGGTGAAATAGCCAGAAATTAGCCTGTGGCCAGATGCTAGTTCCCCTTCTCTGGTTCCTGGGGTGACCTTTGACCTGTTACCTACAACACGTACATAAACAAACTTACTAAGTGTTTGCTACATTTTTTTTCCTATTCCTGTCCCTTTATATATATGCTGCCCCCTTATATTATGCTGCTCCCTTGTGTGTATGCTGCCCCCTTATATGTATGCTGCCCCCTAATGTGTATGTTTCCCATGTTTAGAAAGTTGACTTATAGGGAATAGGTGGGTGACAGTCTACACTAACTATTCTGGCAGACTCCACTCCAATTTGAGTGTTTAGAATGGTACGAGATTCTGTACTATCGTTGTCTGCCATTTCAGCTCATACTTCGAAGACAAATGAAGTGAAGCTGGTTCTTGATATTGCACAATTCCCAGCAATTATGTGTATTGAATTTGTAACTAGTTCGAGTGGCTTGGAACCAGTCCCGCCCCAACAGACTTGATCTGTCACCACAAGGAAACCAAGTATTTTTTTGGTTGTTGTTGGTTGATCCACCCATCCACTTCTATCTCTCCCAACACCTCGTGAGACTTTCATGTATACATCTAGAGTTGGATGGCAGTGGGTGGCTTTAACGGTGCTGCCCTCTACTTTGACTGTGTTATAATAGTTCCTCCAAGTTTATTCACTTAAGTTTTATATTTGCCACACTGACAATTATTGATAAAAGAGTGATGTAAGTTACACTACACAGGATTTATCAAGTACCACAAAACCAAAATATGATTAACATATTGATGTTATTTAACCATGATTGCACAACTAATAACATATATACTTAACAGTTTTTCATAAGTTCATGTATTACAGAAAGTGCTCCTTTAAATCGACAATGAAATGTGTGGTCCAACCCATGTATTGATAGCACTACTATACTTTTCTGGGTCGAAGTTTGCCCTCAAGTCTAGGGCATGATCACTGTCCATAACCTCCTTTTGGGGCCACCTGTATTTCTCGGGTGTTACATTCTGCCGCCGCCATGCCGTGCTAAACTTCCTATATGCTCTTGTGTACATATAAGGAGATACAGTTCATCTCTAGCTGAAGACTGCACTGTATGTAAACATTCCTGATTCCCCCCCAAAATCAGGCCATCCTGGAGCACACATTGAATAATCCATCATGTTCTGACAACTTGTTGATTTTTGCTTCATATATGGCCACTGCTTTTCTTTCTCTCCTGTCTCTTGAGTGGAAATTGAAGCGGAAAAAATCTGTTATGGCTTTGGCTGGAAATGTGTATTTCATCAAGTCCACAATTTCCTTGGTTCTTTTTGGCAGTTTATCTTGTGCCTGTGATCTCTTGATAAACTGGTAGGTATATGCATGGGACACACACACTTATCTTTATTCCTGCAATAATTGACCTCTTTTTGTAGACATTTGTATAGCGGTGCTAGCGAACATTAAAAGTTGTCTAGAATGTTGCATTTTTCCTAGAAAAGATTTAAGCTGGAACACATTCCTTGAAGAGCTGGACATTCACCTTTGCTTGGACCTTGTTCTTGCTCTGACTAAGCCCTGTGCAGAGTTGATGTTTCCGAACTACTGTACTCATGGAATCACAATCCAGCTTTCTCATGAGGCTTAGAAATCTTCTCGTGGTTTTCTGAGTGCTTGGCCTCTGTTCTCTCAGTCATCAGTTTATCATACATGTACACACACATACACACATATATATCCGTGAGGCTCTGCAGAATATTGTCCATCATTATTAGGAATGTGGCCGGCGGTGACGCTATTCCTTGATGTAGCATATGTTCTCGGGGCTAGAGCTACAAGTTAACTACACAGACTCCAACTATACACCAGCTAGCTATCACAAAAACAGTTACACTTACTTTATGAATTACTTAATGACATTTTCAGCACTGCAATTTCATTCTACTTTGATGGAGAAGTCTTCTTTCCCCTCTTTCCCTTCGTAGCTCTGCAGAAAACGGGAGAGAAAAGTACCTGACATGCCTATAGCCGAATACTGAGCATTAACTTCAGAGGGAAAATGATATCCTTACATAATCTTAATATAACTTACATGATCTTAGTCACATTTTGTTGTGGGAATTAATCCATCGGAATTGAATTATTTGGTCGACAATGTGCAAGAACTCTTAATATTTTCGTGATCAACTTCGACCTTACAATGTCTGCAGGTCGGTGTTTGAGTTGACTCGAGCATTGTGGAGATTCTATTATTATATCTTCACCAATTCTAATCAGCTGTTCCTTGTCGCAGTAAATATTTGTGAATGTTGTCCAAATCCATCTATTGCTTTTTGAAGTCAAACAGACATGACTGAAAACCATCTCCTTCCATCTACGTTGGAAGAGGTTATAAAGGAGTACGGGTCTGTCTTGGTTGGCCTCTATTTCTGAATGAAGTTCTCATTTACACCAGTCACACCCTCTCTCCCTCTGCACATTGATTTCCTTTCCTTTCCTCACAAAAAATAACCTGTAGCTTTAATTTGGTAGTGAGCTCATTCCCTTCAAATATGTCATGCCAGACCCACACACATCTCAATAGTTCTGCTTCGGAATAATTCCTCGACTTTTCCACCGGTTTATCGTGTCTGCACCCTCCGCCGAACTTGATTTGCTACATATTCATTACAGATATAACTCGTATTGGGTGTTGCTCCTCTGAATCGGTGAGGAAGATTTGGAGCTGCTAGTACGAATTATATCCCAGCAATAGAAAATGTTTTACATGGGCACTGTCAATCATATGGTATATATTGATTTGTGTACCATAAGATTAAATTGTAGTCATGACAACCAATGACAATAGGCTGAAGCAAGTCAGGTATAGCACTTGTGGGCATAGAATGTTCCTTCTGTGTACAGTAATCTGCTTTAAGTATATTTAGAACATAGGTCAATAGCATTGTTTATTGTATTTGCGAGTATTGATTCAAATGGCGGCCAATAATCTAAATGTCTCAATTTATTAAAAAAATTTATAGATCATTGAGTGGTGTGATGGATATGGTGGGTTACAGAATGACTCTCAATCTCTCCTACAACTTGGTCAATGGAGGGCAGAACTCCAGTCAATCATGTAGGCTCCAAGATGATGTGGCGACCAGTACAATACTGGTAAGGTGTTATATTATTGCTTAATTATTGACGAGGAGGGTCGAGGGGACTGCCATATACTATAAAACAGGTCGTGTTGGTCAATAATTGAAAACAGTGGCATTGTTAACCTTTGAACCTAACGATTTAACCTATTACTCGCAATGATTGTTAATGGGCCACGTCAAGCAAATGTGCACATCTGTGGTAAAGTTTCGTATTCTCCAATGGGCTTTATAATTGCTTGCGTGTTATAACACATTTTCAAACACAATTGAGAAAGTTACAATTTGTGTGGATCTTAATTGGGGAAAAAAATGTTTTGGATATTTGAAGTTTGTCCATATGAAAATAGTTTTCAACGGCTTCTGGAAGTCCTAATATTTGGATGAAATATAACCATATGCATGGATGATCTACATCTTATCTTATAGTTTTTACCTTCATGCTATATTCAGGGGATGATAGTATTGTTCTGTTTAAAAAAAATCTGGTCAGACATATATTTTACATGTGATTCAAAGTTAGGATATAAATAGTTTGCCTTTGTCCCTTTGCTACCAAAAAAAATGTCAATTTTCAGTTTAATTTCTGGTTGAATCCAATGAAACATTCGGAAAGAAAGTTTCTAATGGAATGTGAATTCATATGGGCAAGCATCTTTTGGGCATATAATTGAGATAATTCATTGGGAGATCTGTCCCTCATAATTCCAAGGGAACTTTTTCTGTGAAATCATAACCTTAACTCAAAGGTTTTGATTTAGGTATGTTTTGGGATAGCAGATAGGTTCTGTTAGTGTCAAAAAAATTATCTCTGGCACCATTTTGTACTATTCTTTGACATTACTACTTTGCAACAGAGGGACAATAATATATAAATTTTTATAGGGTTGAAATTAAATTTTTTTACTAATTCTGTTATTTCATAAAAGCTGTGGTACTATTCATGCAAACCTTACGTTTCCGTCATTTTAGCAAGGTGAATCAATGCCCTCGGCCCCTAAAACATAAGGGATAAAAATCAGGGGGAAAAACAGGGAGAGTTTCCCCACTCCCTCCCACATAGTTTGTCTGCAGTCAGCATGAAACTGAACCTCGTGTGATGTAGCCCTCAGCATCACAGTAGCCGAGGATGGATTTGGAATAGTTCTTGATATCACTGTAGCTGAAGGAACAGTCAAGTATCGCCCCTGCTGACTGACCGCTCGTCTAAACAGCTCTTGACAATGTTTCTACAGCTCTCGGAGTTGCTCACTCTCTGGCCACTCGACTGTAGCAGCCCTTAACATCGCCAGACTGACTGATGCTATTGTCAACACCGCCGCGGTTCTGATATTGCTACAGCTGACTGACACTCAAATGCAGTAGTTCTAGACATCTCCACAGGTCACAGTCTACTTGGCAGGAGACTGTATTAGCTCTTGGCACCAACGCAGCGTTTGATCATACTTTGGTACTCGGCTCAAACTATAATTTTTAACTATTTGGGATCCTTCCTCAAATTCAATTAAGGGGTACTGTAATCAAAGTAATTGTCCCTAATGACTGGAATTTTTTTCAATAATTATAAGATGCAATTTGCTAACCCAATTAGAATAATAACTCTGAACTCTCAAAGGAGGCACAAAATGATATGAAATCAGGAGCCTGGAGTGTAGGGAATGGCTTGAAATCAAAAACCAAAAGTGTGCCTATCCATTCCCACAATGGAATAACCCTCCATTACTACAAGCCCCTTTGAAAAAAGAAAGCTATAAAACTTTTTGAGCTATTTCATTGCTCTATTTTTTTTTCTGACCAGTCAGCATTATCACTAGCAACAATAGCCTAATGCAGCTGTAGCAACTGTAGCACTGTTTCAGCAGTAGCACTGTTGCAGCAGTAGCAACTGTAGCACTGTTGCAGTAGTAGCAACTGTAGCACTGTTGCAGCAGTAGCAATTGTAGCACTGTTGCAGCAGTGGCTCTGTTGCAGCTGTAGCAACTGTAGCATTGTTGCAGCTGTAGCAACAGTTGCACTGTTGCAGCAGTGGTACTGTTGCAGCAGTAGCACTATTGCAGCAGTAGCATTGTTGCAGCAATAGCAACTGTAGCACTGTTGCAGCAGTAGCAACTATAGCACTGTTGCAGCAGTAGCAACAGTAGTACTGTTGCAACAATAGCAACAGTAGCTCTGTTGCAGCAGGAGCACTGTTGCAGCAGTAGCACTGTTGCAGCAGTAGCAACTGTAGCACTGTTGCAGTAGTAGCAACTGTAGCACTGTTGCAGCAGTAGCTCTATTGCAGTTGTAGCAACTGTAGCTCTGTTGCAGCAGTAGCACTGTTGCAGCAGTAGGAACTGTAGCACTGTTGCAGCAGTAGTAACAGTAGCTCTGTTGCAGCAGTAGGACTGTTGCAGCGGTAGCAACTGTAGCACTGTTGCAGTAGTAGCAACAATTGCACTGTTGCAGCAGTAGCACTGTTGCAGCAGTAGCACTGTTGTAGCAGTAGCACTGTTGCAGCAGTAGCACTGTTGCAGCTGTAGCAACTGTAGCACTGTTGCAGCAGTAGCAACAGTAGTACTGTTGCAGCAGTAGCAACAGTAGCTCTGTTGCAGCAGTAGCACTGTTGCAGCAGTAGCAACTGTAGCACTGTTGCAGCAGTAGCAACAGTTGCATTTTGCAGCAGTAACACTGTTGCAGCAGTAGCACTGTTGCAGCAGTAGCACTGTTGCAGCAGTAACAACAGTAGCACTGTTGCAGCATGAACTGCCAGTTAGGTCTGCTTGTAAATTATGCAACAACAAAAAAGACTTTTTTTCATGGCCCTCCCGTTATCAGGTTGTTTTAGGCAATTTCAGCAATTAAAACGACATTTATTCAAAAAATTTGCGTGTTCAATTTGAAGTGCTACATAAGTAGTCCTTACATTTTAGCATTCAATTATGGAAACCAACTCTCTTAGCGAAGGGGCGAGAGAGGGAGTACAGAAAATCTGTTCCTCAGTTACCGCGTGACCTGGCCATATAGCACGGTACACTTCTTGGTAGGCCAACACTGCAGTGTTTAATCCGCTCCTGCATTGGGAAGAATTTGTAGTGTGTTAGCGAGCTGGAGTTGACCATGAGTTTAAATTAGTAGTGTATCCTTTAAGGTTATGCCCTTTAGTTATACTTGTAGAGATTAATTGGTTAATCACATTAGTGACTGAGGTACCAGTCTGTAAATTCTTGAGGACTGGTCCAGTTTGTTTGTGGTCGCTATTCATACCGAATTCTGTTGTGGATGATCTGTGGTTTTCTAGCATAACAAACTTGTTGTTTTCTAGCATAACAAACTTGTTGTTTTATTTGTTGTTGGAAAAGTTTTACATTCCAAATATCTGAAAAGAAAAATGTCTAACAGCCTTATTTTTGTCCAGAGATTTTCCTGTATTAATATTTGCTGTGATGTATGAATTACGACCTATTGCAGAAATTGAATTTTTAGAACTGCGTTCTGCTTAGTCTCATCCATGTCTCAACCAAGACTGCTGTTGTGTCTTAACTAAGATTTATTCCCTGCGTTTGTGTGATCCTGCAAATAGATTGTAGTGGAGGCTGGAAATAGCCCATGATCATCAGCTGAACATCTCCAATTTGGTATGGATTAGTTTGCTACCTTCCATACATCTTCATATGTCTTCTTGGTGGGCATGTATTTATTTGATGAACTTATGCATTGGACGAGCACCAAAAATGCTATAATTTGATAGCTGTTGTATGTATCTTGCTTAATACTTTCTTTAGAAATGTTTTTATTGATATTTGTATTAATTTGGCATTCATGGTGGATGCCACCATCTTAAACCATTACACATAGACTTTATTTGTGGTTTTAGAAATATATTTATAGCTGTAACTTTTTCTCAAGAATGTCCTTTTTAACTGTTCATATCATTTGAATACAAATACAAAATGCTACACTATGTTATATGAATCAGCACTCTCGGTGTCGAGGATAGGCTAGTTCCGGTAAGAGGGAGGAGAAATATTAATTTAAGATATTCACATATGAGTTCTTATAATAGGTAAGATTGATTGATTGAGTGGATTATGAGATTTTTCTTCCAATTAGAGTTCTTGTAATTGGTTGAAATAATGAACACCCAATGTAGTGTAGATTGTAAAAGCTGTATATGGTAGTCAAGTGTTCATGTTGCAAAATATCATTTTATATATTTATAGTGGCCTAAAGCAGTTTTATTTTGTTATGCCTTACTAACCACAGTTGAACCCCCAAAAGCACTACTGTTTAGAATGTATTCTAGCCAATCCTAAACTCATGAATATCTCCCAGGGATTATATATGGGGGGGTGGGGACAATGGGATTTCCCCCCTGGGCTGTGTCTCCTCCCCCTCCTTGGATATTGCCATTTCATTAAGAAACTAAGCTAAATTTTTTTTTTTTAATTGGACAATAAACAACTTTGAATTTATCAGCCATCATTCATAAAGCCCACACATAAGCTTGCAACAATAGTTACCTAAAAAAACTATACAGTCAAAGTGATATTCTATGATTATGTTCTTTAAATATCTCCAGTACTTCCTCAAATTCCACTGCATCAATTTCAGGCCCTTCAATCGATATCCTCATGAGCTATGCTACACTACAGTCTGATTGGTGACTGCGGAGCCTTGTTTTTATCATTTTTAAATGGCTAAATGATCGTTCCACTGAGGCTCTGCCTAGTGGAAGCACCAGAAAAATGTTCACCATTTTAAAAGCTACAGGAAATATACAACCATAACTTGTTTATATTGTGTCTTTCATGTCTTGGAAATATGGAGGGCTGGTGTTTTTTTTCATCATAACCTTCTCTTGGAAAACAGCTGTCTTGAAAACTTGCCATTCTCCTAGCAATTCTTCTTTATTGATAATAACAAGAGAAGAATATGTAGCCTCTTCAAACGTTACCTCTGCATTTTCACCACAGAATTTAGCCAAGCTTAGAGTTACCATAAGCTCTGAGAAGTGTCTCATCATTAGGAAGAAGAACTGGGTTGAATACTGAGGCTGAGACAACAAGCTCACTCACCAGAGAAGTGGCTATAAAATGTTTGCTATCAGTGTATCAAGGTGGGGAATAGCGACTTGTACTCGAAATTGAACTGACAAAGGAGGTGACTTCCATACTGTTTGTCCCACTACTACCTTTGATTGTTATTCCATGCTCAGTTTCTAAGTTCGATATGGCTGTCTCACCTACAGTACACCAACTGGCATCACTCTCCCTGATGGAATATAATTGATCAAGTGTACTCTTGAGAATATAAGGAAGCTTGCTGAAGTCTGCTATCTTCTTCTGCATGAACAAGTTTAAGAGACCAAGGCCACTGAGAACTTCTGATAGGAGATAACTGCTTGGTACACCATTATACTAGCCCAAAGGGATTATATAGTATATGCCTCACCATCTCCAGATGGCTCATAAAACTGTGAATGGGTTTGCAACAATGGAGGCAGTTCCTTGCAAGTTACCTTAACAAAACACTCATGAGACAGCTACCTAGTGTCACTAGGCTTCACGATCTTCAGCTTGGGAAAACCAAGAACAGCCTGGATGCCCTTCAGTGCCTCTGCTTTTGGGGGGAATAAAAAAAAAACTTTCAAACACTGGTCATGGTTCCCCAAAAAACACATCCTTATCTCCTTCACTGATGCAGCTGCCTGAATTGAAGCAAGCTGTAACCAGTGACAAGAACAGTGGATGTAGATTACATGAGCAGAGGAGGTCTGAACTTGCTTGTGAACTCCACTTATCTTTCCAGCAAATGTAGCAGCACCATCATATCCTTGGACAATCAACTTTCTTAGAAAATATGTTGCTTCTGCTGTAATAAGGACTGTAATGCTTCTGCAATAATACTGGCACCTGTAGAATGGGCATGAAGTATAAGAAGTGCTCCTCTGGTTTAACTAACCATCTGCCACAGATGGATAGCTCTTCCTGAGTGCTGATGCCATGGCACTCATCTGCTAAGATGGAAAAGTAGGTACTCTTTCAACACATAAGCTTTATCAATCACTTCAATCAACACCCTAGCACTGAATCTTGATGTGTCTGAGCATTAGATGGCCCTTCATTAAGATGCTTTTCATGCAATTCGTCGCAATTAAATACTTAGAGTCAGTTAACTCCTTTTATGTGATTGAGTGTGGAATACGATTCTTAGCCAAGAAGTATATGGATCTCATCAATTTAAGAATTATCTAACCATTCTTTTTTTGCTCTTCAGCTTGTTTAGCAGCACCTGCATATTGCATTTCAATGACATTCTGCTGCTCTACATGCTTAGCCATTCTCGCAGTGATTGATGAGTCTTGGTGTGATTTAGATCCACTATGCTGTTTCAGTAGTTCTATGGCGTGGTTCCAATCAACAATTTTCCTTGTTGTCCACCCACCTATTGCACTTGGAGGTGGCCTTCCCCATTTCTTACAGAGTATACAAAACATGCCTACTTTTGGATTTTCATCCTGAACCCAAGGAAAAATTTAGCCCAAACTTTCTTGTACCTTAGCTTTTTCTTGTAACATTTCTTCTTCTCATGGGAAGATATTTATTCGAGATGGTGAGGTCATGAATGTCTTGCTCTTGCTCTTGTCTGCATAACAGAGTGATTCCGCTGTATCCGACTCTTCACCACTAGATTTATCTGATTGTTCCTTCTGAGTTCTCTTTCCTAAATAATTTCTGATAACCATTACATTCTGCTCTCAATTAGCTGAGAAAGAGTAGCATAAGGTTCATTGGTACAAGTGTAGATTCAGTAGCTGACAGTTTAGTATGATGATAAAACACAAGCAATTCTAAAGTCAGGCACTATAGTCACTTATATTTAAACAAACAACTAACAATGACTATTGTTCTGAACCAATAGACTATTGCTGTCCAGCCAGATCAGCCCTACATGTATTAGTGAGATATGATGAGGTGATGACCAGTGATACTCCACAAATAAGGAAGTAATTGGTTGTTTTGTCTGTGCATGTTTTTTTTGTCTGATGTGTTTCTGGTAACGCTGCACACTCAGATGTCCCAAGAAGAAAAAAATTAATTCAGTGGGACGCTACACACACTTCCACCATGCTCTTTTGCTCGTGCTAGTAATTCCAAAACCAAAAAGAAAACTCTAACTTTTGCTCACCTAGTGTGCCTTTGCTATCATTCAACCCCCTATGACTTAAGGTCATGGAGAAGGTAAGGTGAAATTACATACAATGAACCTGGTGGCAGCCGGTTCTCCTCTTACAGACATGGGATTTGTTTGAGTATTCTGCTCAAATTACGGAGGGGTATCCTTATCACCTTCGTTTCCTTGACACTTCCCTTCCCTTCCTTCCAGGTGGGAGAAAAAAATTCCGCGGGATTTTGGTCAATTCTATGGTGCACATGGAACGGGGTCGGGACTCACGGAAGATCAGTGGTACTTTGACCCTCAGCACACTAGATAAAAGGTTTATTTTTAACCATACGACCAATTAATTCTTCCCCCTGACAAAAATTTCTGCATACATCCCTGCCTCCCTGTTGATATCTTGGGCAAGCCAACTCAAGCAAGATGGAATTGTATAGTAAAATGTCTGCAAACTTGGAAGTGCAATGTCCATTTGGTCGGTGCAAGGTATTCTATATACATACTACAAAGTCATACCATTCTCTCTTGGTTCATATACAGCATGGTAGCTAGTAGTGGGTGTGATCTGCTCAGCTCTGGTATTACGGTTGTTTGTGTTGCTCTTAGTAGAACCAGTTTGTGGATATTTTTTCCTCCAAAGTTCATGTTGTATGTATATAACTCCACAAATATGCTATAAACAACAATATTTCTGTTACCATGGTAGATATTTGGCTTATAGGTTTAGCCTGATGTGGTATTTCATATGGAGCATAGATCTAATATTTAGCAAACATGGAAAATATTGCAATAGCTTCTCAACAAATATCAGCTTGTGTGCATGAAATTTCAGGAAGGTTTTCTTGATTTAAAATGGTGGACTGTGGTCACTCCCGGAACCTTAAATGGCTACCATGTCCATCTTGAATTTAAAGGAGTGAACTTTCCTTGTTGGCATTCATCATGAAAGCTCCTTGGAACTATAGGAGGTAAAGCTCAATATCCATATTACATTTGGAAGATTTCCTGTGAAATGTATTTGGAGGTCACTTGCAGATCTATGCACCCGATGAGTATCCTTTAAAAATGTTATATATATATACCATTGGAGGTTGGAGGTAAAGTATCACCATCAGCATATACAGTCTCTATAACAACACTGTTTTGAGTAAATATGCTTAATTCCAGAATGGTAATTACCAACTATTTCTTGGGATATTCCGGATTCGTCGCAATTGAGATGCGACTATAGGCATATCTTTGATATATATCTGCATCTAAAAAAGTAAAATATTGGCTCTAGCCGTATTTGCTCTTCGACGGTCAAGTGAGTCGGCTTTTCGTGAGCTATGACCATGGTTCTGTTTTCTAAATGCTCTCTACCTTTTTCACTAGGCACCTTCTCTGAGATAGTTTCTCATCGACTGTATTTCATGCATAGTCCCTACAGATTATCTTTGTCATGGGAAAACCTATTGAGCAAAGATGCTTGACATATTTTATCAGTGCCCTCTTTTCCTCTGCTGTTATATTGCTGTCATTGTCGCTGGCCCATGCCTAATGCCATCTCTGCCTTTGATACAATTTTCAACTAATTTTCGTGGTTTCTCTCTTTTTAAAAAAAAATGCTGTGCACACTTTATACCCTCATTCTTGATAGCCTTCTTTTGCCTGTTCCATGTTAGAAACACTCCACAGTTTTCTGTGTGGGGATTTGTTTGCCTTTAGCAAGTGAATCTAATACAAAGTGGTGGAGGTGATACAATGATAGCGGTGCTTCTAACAAGATATTACTTAGCTTGATTATAAATTTCAATCATGGTAGAAAAATGGATTGATATCCTAAGGATCGGTAAATTTACTGACATGCTGAAAAAAATTCACTCATCTGCTAGAAAGCCTTCCCTGGCATCAACTTCAGGGAGAAACCCACCGTGTGGCTATATAATTTTCCATAAGCAACTCCTTTTCCCTTTTTTTTTCCCCTTTTTTTTGTCAGTAGCAAAGGTTAAGCTAAAGAACTACTGTGTGTCAAAGGTCCTTTAATCAATTTAATGCCGTAAGCACTTTAATGCATCAGCATGGACATCAGACGCAAAAAAAATATTTATATTTTTAAATAGTCCATACCTCAAAGTGCCATATTTTTTTACCTGCACATGCCCAGGAGAGAATGCTCTATCATTTAAAAATATTAAATACTTTACTTCCTGTTATATGGTCACACAAACAACAATAACAACAACAACAACAACAACAAAAGTCAACTATAGCTGGCTCGTATGAAATTTCAGTCAAGAAGCATCTCTTCTTGGCCTTCTCAACAGTTTCTGGAAGCTCTTTTTCTGAGGAAGGCTTAACTGGGAAACACTATGAATCCTTTCGCTCTTGAGATGGAGTTGCTTCTGAATGGATTTCTTTGCTGTATGGCTTGTTGTAAACATATAAAGCCGTAGAGATGAGTAGCTTTTGTTTGCTTGCCTCAATGGAGCTGATTCTTATACCAAATCGCAGCTTATTGTATTTGCAAATAATATTAATAGTAATAATATTAATAAAACGCACAGGTAATAAGGAAGTAAACTTTATTTACAAACAAAAATGGCAATTTTTATACAATAATAATAGTAATAACAAAGCAATAATATATTAAGTATAACTAGTAGTAATTAGTTGTAGTAGTAATAATTATTGTTTGATTTCAAACACAAATATGGCTGGTATCCACCCCAACTAACTGAAATGGCACATCTCCCCTTTGGATGGCCACAGAGTGATGCTGATGGGGATATGCTGAGGCTTTAAACCTCTCCCATCCTTGGTCTAACTCTTTTTCCCAGATCTTTCAGAAAGCCTATGGACTCTGCTCCAATAGTTACCAAGGTCTTAATTGCCACTGTTCATGATGTTTTTTTCTAACTGTTGTTTTTTGAAAATTGTAGATCACAAAATCTGTTGTGCGTTTACATTGTCCAGGGTCTGATAATATCTTTGTATTCTGTTGGTGGTCTGGTGGGTGCTCTTGCTGGTGGTGGTCTCTCTGATCACTTGGGTAGGAAGACAGCTATCATCCTTGGAGCAAGTCTGGTGGCCCTGGGGGCACTTATTCACACTTCAGCTGTGTACTTATGGTTAGTGGTGTATCTAGAGAAATATGTAGCGCAGTGGGAGCAAGGGCAACCTGTGGTTTGTTCCTTTTCAAAGGAACATGAAGTATGAACTAAGTGATCTCCATGTAATACACACCCATAATGCTCTTTCAGCAATCTGGGATTAGCCAGGGAACATGTGCATGTAGCAAGTGCCCAATTTATCCATTGTCAAAATTATACGTGTAAACAATAAATAGGATAGTGATGAATCCATTTACTGACTTGGATGGAGCTGAAATCGACGATTTGGGGAAGCTCAGGATCAAGAACAATATTTGCTAAAGCAGAGGCTGCTGCTGGACATTTATGTACCACTAGTCCTCACCTAGAGCTAGCTCTGACTTGCTAACTTTACTCTAACTCAACCGTTTTTCTAGGTTTACAGATATACTGTATGTTCATGGGTACTGAGTATGTACATACTTTATGGTAATATTTAAATAATGTTGAACTTTACAGTGAGGGAATTCTTGTTGGTTGGTATATGATTATGGTGGTAGGTATTTTCTCTTTGGCCTGTCCACACGCACCCTAACTGATGCGTCATGTATTGGGTCCTGTGAAAAGATCAACTGGATGTATTCCAAGTTGATGCATATTAATTGTATCCATATTAGCACTGTACAGAGCAAAAATATTCAATTTACCATGCCTATCAATGTCACGAGAAAGTCGCGTATAAATCGTATACTGTTTCTGTAGTTGAGATGAAGTTTGGTGGCATCCTTTTCTTGTTTATTGGCTACTAAAGATGCACAGGAAACATATGCTATTATAGAAGAATTAGGAGGCTATGAAGCATTGGATATTTGGAGATGGGTGGTGGATGGAAAATCCCTGATAGTGCCATGGTACATTTGTCATTGTGTGTGGCTAGTTTTGTCCCTACATTAAAAACAGGTAAGTGCACCAAGTTAATAGTTTGTAATATTCTCCCAATTTAAGAATGAGTTTTGCCTCATTCTTCAATGCGGCAACCCTCAAGAGAACTAGGTAGTGTTGAGGAAAGAGTTGTCATTACAATTTGGATGCTGGCAACTAATGTTGAATAGCACATATTTGTGACTCTTTGATTTGGGGCGTTCAACAGTTGGAGATATAATTTTAGGAACTTGCACTAGTCACTCATTTACTGTCCTTGTGTTTATCCAAGTTCCCAAAGGAGAAAAGTTAAACATTTTGAGATTGGTGATGTGCTTGTGACTTGCTGCTGGGACTACCACAATTTGCAGGATCTATTGATGTTTCCAATAAACCAATATTAAGTCCTGATGAGAGCTAGTGCATCTAATTATTATAATCGTAAAGGATATTTCTTTGTCGTCAAACAAGCCAAAGTTTGATTTATTCTTGTTGCCCGTGTTGCAGTGGTGTCTTTACTGCTAGAAACACTTGTAGGTGTGGGAAACAACCTGTCTTCACTTACAAATGAACCATAAGTGTTATCTAGATAATGTATTTATCATACTGTGTGGATATCTGTCTTCCACATCTTCATGGTCTTTGGCGAACTAGGTGGCGTAGTACAAGCTGCACCCATATAGTATCAACGTTAAAGACAGAAACAGAAAGATAACTGCCGCAAGTTATTTACTCGAGGACTCTTCTTGTTCATGCTCAACTATCCTGGGAGATCTATCAGAATTGCTGGAGGATGCTGCTCTTGACTCCATTAAAATTCAGGTCATCCAGTCTTTCCCACTGGTGTGTTGGTTATCCTGGGATATGCAGTTGGCTATTAAGTTGTATTGTTATACTTTCTGCCTGGTCCTATTGTATCCAGCTTACTCATAGTGCTGGCAATTGGCTCATATATCCATTCTCTGGATGCCATCCAGCTCATTCTGTATTTTGGCCTGGCCTCACACACTTGATGGTCCAACCTGCTGCCATCATAATGATGGGAGTGAATGTAATATTGTTTGCCCACACTTGTGTTGTTTTTGAACACCTTTTTTTTTGCTTTGTGGTTGACCAATCGAGCACATTATTTTGATTCAAATTCAATGTGGATGCAATGGTGCAACGCATGTGGATTTGGTGGCCAGTATCACAGTTAATTTTATCCTCCACCCCATTTTTATCCTCCTTGAGCGGTAGTTGAGCGCAGAGACGAAGCCATGAATTTTTTTTTCCTTTTTTTAGATACTTGTGGCAAATGTTATTTGCTAGATGCAGTAAAATGTATGAGGCAATAATATACCACAACAATCAACAAATGAGCACCTGGCTTTCAGATGTCCATCTCACTCAATTAGTTTGCAATTTCTGTAAGAACATCTTAGACTGGTAGATTATACTGTAGTGAACATATTGTTACCCTGTCAATCAGTTGTTGTTGTTTTATATCAATCAACTAATCATATATGCTGCTACCAGTGGTATATAAGGGGGCCTGTATAAATATTAAATATATAGATTGTATACTTCCATTGTATGTAATACTGTACACAATATTTGTATGTATGCAACAGAACAATGCCCATGTGAAAAAGGTCCAATGCCAGTGATGTAGGTAAAGGTTAAGCTCCTTTAGATTATGCTAGCGTTATATTGCATTGGGAGTGAATTTTTTATTATGTAACTTAACTGAAGTTTCTATATAGTCTTCAAGTGTATGTGCCCGATTGTCTTTAATACTGTTGATTAGTAGGGGAGGAAAAAGTTCAGTAGCCGCAGACGAGAGTTGCAGCAATAGAATAACTCGACATATGAGTCATGTTTTAACAAGTTAGTACTTGGTAGGCTCTTTATGCTGATAGGCTGCTGATTGCAGAAAACATGTCTATGCGTCATAATTCCCAACGAATACGGAGTATTGTTTCACTAAAATTTCCCCATCTTCTAGAATAATTATCAGATTCCTGAGCACATCTATTATTCTAAAAATTATTTAAAAAATTCACTGCCTTTTTGTGATCTGAATAGTTCAGAATAATAGGTACAATTAAAACTAATAATAGGGACTTGGTAGGAATCTGGGAATAAAATCTTGGGGAAGTCGAGGTATATGCCTGACTTCACAGTCGAAATACATAACTTGAAGGTGAAGGATTTTTTAGGGAAAGTCGATGATGCGAGAGTGTTAATGATGACAAGGAGGTGAAAGCCACAGGAACATTGAAGGACAGTAATTAGCATAACAAACTCAGTGTCACCTGAAAACTACTTCCTGACTGATTTGACAGAGCACCAATGTGACAAAGAGTACATGCATTTTATAACTGATGAGAGTATCCAACACTGATGGCTGTATTAAGGTTAGTTAGGAGGAGAATTTTTTTATGTGCAAGACGGTATTGTTTGTGGAGGTGCCGTAAAAATACAGGATTTCATAAAAAAAAAGGAGACACAAAACTCTGTGTACAAACACAGCAGAGATAATACGAGGGCTATGTCATAACAACCAACCAATTATGTCAACCGATCAATTATTTGTACCGACAAGATATGGGTGAATGCTCACCTGCCCACTACTTTGCATTTCTCCTCTGGAGAAGCACTTTCTCTCTATAGAGGTGTTTTCTCCTGTCAAGGTATGTTGCACTGCTTCTGCCATCTAGTACTGCACACTTCTTATGCCCTACTATGTGTTAGCAATTGCGTAAGCATGGTCTGAATGCACCATGCAAGGTTGGCTATTGCCAACTGCGTGCTGTTTCTTGAAATGCATAATAAATTTATGCATGCTGGTTCTGGAAATACGTAACTAATGTACGCATGCAGCCTGACAGAGGGGCAAACAGTCAACAACAGAACCGGGGCCTATTTGCGAGGTGACCGCTTATCAACGAAGGGTGCCTAACAGTAGAGTTTTATGCTATACCAAGCGGAGTGTGTAAAAGCAAACGCTTCATACTTATTTACTGATCTGTATGAATTGTTTGATGCATCTCTTAGGTGACTAGATATGTGTTTACGTATATATGCTTGTATACATGTTGCTTTTGTAGGATGGTGCTCTTTGGTCGAATCATTGGTGGTGTTGGAGTAGGGTAAGTCAAAGGGTATTGCTTACTCTATAAAACATTTTTGTTGTTGTCAAGATTAATTCGTGTGGGTTATGAAATACCTTATTTGTTGTTTTGACACAAAATAATATGTACCTGAAATTTTGTGTGCAGCCACACAGAGTATATTTGAATGACAGAAAAACATTGTTATATTAACATAGGATTGCAGTTACATTTAACGTTCAATTTGGACCATTCAGATGATGTAACTCAATGGAGTGACAGGATATTGATGCTACTAACTAAATATTATTATTATAAGTATCATACATGAGATGCAGTTAGTTACTCTATTGTGTGGAATGGTATGTAATCAAGTTTAAAAACATGAACGTATCATCTGTTTAAGCATTTCAAATAAGTTAATTATAAATATATGATCCCTGGATGACTGAACTGATGTGGAAAGCTATACAGTATTTTGAAGGAAACAACAATTGAACATTTATTTAAACCAGTTATTATGTAGTTCTCATGGATAAAAAAAGTGTGTTGATAAAACAGAGGGAACTTGAGGATGATTAAATCTAATGTGGAATGACGGTGTTTGTTAAAATAACAATTGAACATACTCATGAGTTTTATCATGTTCATATCAGGGAGTACGCTACTTCTGTTTTGGATAGACCTACTTTGTAAAATGACAACCAAAAATAAAGACCGAAATAGGAAAAGTTATTATTTCCGCTAAAACCGTTAGTTGCTTCTAAACTGCCTAAATGGTGACTTGGCTGATTTTGACTCCATAAAGACTCCCAATGTGCCTTGAATACATTGCTAAGCTAGTAAACTGGCACGCAAGAAATCGTGCTTGAAAAAATGCCGTAAAATTTGTCATTAAGTGTTTGCTTTGTTTGTTTCTCTGTTACTTTCTACACTTAATTGTCGTACAGTTGGTTCTCTTGTCATAATTTGAGTAAAAAAAGATTCCAGATGTTTTAGTAAATGTCCACCATTGCTCTATTTCTCAATCCAGTTAGGAAGGAAAAAAATGGCGAATGTGCTAACTATCGTTGAGACTCAACTTCTATTAACATTTCGTAACACAATGAATGACTCTTGCTTAGTTCTGCTATTTGGTTTATGCACTTCTTGCTCCTGGTTAACTGTTGCCATGTCCAAGTAGGCCGTAGCTGATCAATCAAAATATCTGTTTTAGTGTTCGCCTATTCAATGTTACCTAGTCATTGACGGAAGCTGTAGCTGACCTATAATTTGGGTGCTGTCAACAGGCATGTATGGTATGTTCTGATATTTTGGACTACATGGGTACAGTAAACAGTAGAAATAATACATAGCGTGCATGGATATGTGTGTAGAGTACAACCAACATATATATATATATTACTTTTTTGGTTGTTGTTAGAAATAGTGTTTAAATGTCTAGGAGACCCTCCACCAATCAGCTCACATTTAATGTACTCCTCCTTTTCCCCTCCACTGTATCTATGTTGTACAGAAACCGCTAAGCAAACAAAAAGGTACTTGAAACAAGAGTAAAAATATTTTTATTATTATTATTATTTTAACAGCTGTATCGGATTGACTGTTGTAAAAGACGGTCCCCGTGCTGGCCATAACCAGTTAGACACCATTTACAGTTTTGAATCATATCTACCAATATTGTGCTAGTTTTAAAATCACGGTTTTCCTGTGCCACCACCAAAAAAAAACCAGCATAATATTGGTGTATATTATTTAAGCTGTAAAGGGGATCTAACTGTTTGTAGACAACATGGGTGCAGATTTGTTTCCGTTCTAAAAAGTTAAGTATTTCTCGTTTGGTCAAAGCAGAGGGCACCACCAATGTAGCCCCGCCAACCAACTCTAGAAGGATACAGAACAGTCTCTGGCGGTGTTGGGAGAGATATAGGTGTTAAAAATATTGCTAGACACAAGTTCTATAAAGATGAGCAAGCAAAAAATCAGATCCTGATACAAAGAACAGATAAGGAGGACATGAATTGAACAATTATACTCACTCAGAAGTACAAAGATCTTCTGACTTTGGGATTTGGTGAAAGGTTTTGTAACATTCATGGAGTCAAGTGCAACGGGATCATTTTATCTACAGTTGAAATGTCAAGGATTCTGTCCTGGAAATTGGGCTCCAATTAATAAAAAAACACAAATAAATATACGATAAATAAATAGTAGTTTTCTATGTAATGTTATATGATTGTTCAATATCTAGTGTGGTCACATTGTACTAAGGTCACTTTAAAGACACTTTATATAGAGTTTAAAAGTGGGTTAGTCATGCATTGAAAAAATAGACACATGCTATTAAATGTTTGGGCAACTGAAGTCTGGATAACTGACTCGCAACTGTAATTAACCATCATGTAGTCGACTCGTAAGCCAAGGTTCTAGCATTTTTTGCTTTGGATAGTGTGGTTTCTTCACCAATCTAGTGCATGTTGTGTGGTATCCATACTACATGTGAAACTTGTCCTTACAATAATGTTTTATTTAAAAAATACTTTTTAAATTGACCTTTTGAAAAAATAGTGGAAACATGATTGCCCATGTAGCTTGACCACCACCAGTTATATCGCTTTTACTATTTAAAATCATATCCACCAATATTGGGTTTTGTGGTAACACTGGTACTCTGTGATTTTAAAACCTGCACAAAATATACGATTTTAAATGTTTGTTTAAAAAATATTCTTGTTTCAAAATGTTTTTGCTTGCTTTGTTTCTGTATGTTATTATTCAGCAGTGGTAAGTGTGAGCTGAATGGTGGAGGGACTCCTAAACACTTTTTCTAACTTGTTTATTGTTGCTATACGATACACGCATATCAACACTTGGTGCTATTGTTGACTGTATCCATGTACACCATGTTGCCCTACAAAGTAATCATATCATGTTGCTATTGTTTGCTGCACTGATGTAGGGCCAGCTACAGCTTCCTTCAAGGATTTGTTAACTTTACACAGGAGATCACTATGGCAGATATTTTGGTAGAGGCTCACCCATTTTTTTTGTCATGGTAACAGTTGACTAGAAGTGAGAACTCCTCAGATAGAAGATCAGCTACAACCTCCTTTGGACTGGTAATAGTTTACCTGGAACACGAACTCCACAAACCAAACAGATGAGCTGAGTGGGAGTAATTCATTGTGGTACAAATTGTGAACGTAATAAAAACGCTTAAAAAAATTGTTTCTGTGACTTCTTTGCAAAACCATTCATCTGCAGATGTACCTGTCGACAGTGATACATGATTATGAAGAAACCTTTCACCATGACAGTGTTTGTTGCCACAAACCATCGTTTGTCCTTCTTTATGATAAAAGTTGTAATTGTGATCCTGTGTTAGCCTGGAAACAAGTTGCTGTCAGTGTCAGCTATGGTGGTATTTTAATCAATGATGACAGATGATTCCCGTGCTTTGTCAGTAGATGAGCTTTCAGTGACTGATGTGAAGACCTGGAAGAAACTCTTCTTGACGGAGTCGTGTACGGGTAGTCATTGTTGATTTTGTTTTCCCATGGTTGTCTAACCGGAAGTGAAGTTGGCATGTGCAAGTGAAATTTAAGATGTTTCTAGTATATGTATTTTATTTGTTTATTTTTTAAATTCCATGACCAATGTTTGTGTTGACATCATATGGCGCCTCCAGCATTTAATTGGTTAAATTGCTCACCTAAAGTGTCAGTGTTGATAATATTTACAAAGATTTATCTGTACAATTCTTTATCAGCTATAAAGTTGAGAAAAAAAAAATTCGACTAAAATTTGACGTTTTTATTCAAAAAACATTAACTAATTAATCCTCGACTAATAATTCACCTTTACTGGTATGATATTTTGCCACATGCTAATACTGTTTGTTAATTTGTAAAAGAAATTCAATATATATATTGCTAACTGAAATACATTAGTGAGTGGTGAGTAATATTTTGTCATTTATTCTTAGTAAAAAAAAATTTAACAAAGCCTTGTTAATTCTCTGAACTACACTTCCTTAATAATCCTTTTAGTTTACAATAACTAGCTTCATTGCAGTGGAGCAAGTTTTTATAACTGATATTTGCAGAAGAAAAAATATGTGTACAAGAATTTTTAATTTCTACAAACAAAATACTATTCAGTGGAGCTTTACCTTCAAGAGATGACATTATTTCAACAATAGTTTGCTTCAATGATATTCTGAACTTTTATTTTTACCATTACTTATTGTTTTGTGATACGTTTTATGCTGGTACAACCATGTACTGTGTTGCTTAGACATTTCAATTGCTGACTGATCAGACCACCAAAATTGAAGGGTATATTTTTACCTATCATTTGTTTGTCTAGCTATGTTTTGTTTGTTGAAATAACAAACCACATATATGCTGTTAAACTAGCAAGTGGTACTTGACATTGGCTGGGAACATGTTTTCTTTTAATGTAATATGTTGAACAAAACATATGTTGCTATAATACAAACCCCACTCGAGATGCTCCCCCCTTCAAAACATATGTTGCTATAATAAACACCTACCGAGATTCTATCCCCTTCACCCACACAGCAATCCCTGAAAGTTGGCCTTATTTGGCCGGGAAAAATCTTTTAATACACCTGTATGAAAATATCCCTCTCCCTCCCATTCCCAGCATTACCCCCAATGTATCATACCAAGAACCATCTGCACCTAACCAGCAAACACTGAAAGTTTGATCCAATTTGGTGTGCTATTAACAACCCCCATTCCCCAAGATAACCTGAACTCCCAATTTTAAAACAGTCTGAAATTCCTGAAAATTTGTTCTATGTTTTTCCCAGGAGTTCCACCGGGAAAAATTACAAACATACATACTTGAACACTCCCCTGAGATGCTCTGGGTGGGAAGGATGTGGCATGAATAGCGTTGATTGGCATAGAGTTTTGTTTTCTGGTGATCCATAAATATTATTTGGGATAGAAAAATCTGTTTATATTTACATATATTATATCTGCAGTTGTTATTTGTGTCACTATGTACCATAGGATCACAAATTTATGCGACATTAAATTTATGCTGAAGTACAAAAAATGCATTATTCGTTTTAATCTATGCGATTTACATCCAAGTTAAAACTCTTTTTAGGTACTATTGTTCCCATTTTTGGCTGCATGCTTTTCCTATTTTTAACCTATCCTTGACAGTATTTATAAGCTGTTGCTTCCTATCACCCGCTGGTTTGATTTACTTGGTTGCTTCAGCATTGGCTGATGTAGTAACATGTTGTCTAATTCCAGGGTGGGACAGGAAGGATATTAGGCTGGAAATATCCATTTTTTTCTTAGAAGTTCTTTTAGGGAGAACAATTTTGCATACTTTTTTTAAATTCACAAATTCGCAAAATTACATTTTTCACCCTCATTTTTGTGAACCTACAGTATTATATATCTGAATTTTACAATTTGAATTTGAAATTTACCTTGGTGGTGCAACAAGTAGTCAAGGAGGTCAGACCCATCGCTTCCTTTGTCTGGCCCAAAACCATCTCCTGCACCCACATAGCAGCCCCTAATAGTGGACCAATTTGGTCCAGAATTTCATTTGGGATTAATCTACAAACTTATATCATATATGCATATATAAAAATGATTATATAGCTATATTGAGAGATGAGCGTCAGCCTGCACTAACGTCGTGACTCTCATTTGTTTCTAATCCGTTTGGTAATGGACCCCATGACCTTTGTCCTTTTTGGATTACTTAAGGCAGATAAGTGATGAATATATTTTTAGACACAACCTTCTGCTATGTTTTTGAAGTGATGTGGACAGCTAGCTAGCTAGCATTCGTCAGTGTTGTGCCTGAGCTAAGAAAATTTTAGGCCTTACAATCAGCTGTGGGCAACATCTACTTCCATTGGTGATGGCTTCAACCACAAAATTGTTGTAGTAAATATGTCATGTAGTTTTAAGATGATGTTTTTGATTTGGAAATAACAAAATCCATTCCAAGATTTGACAAAGGTAAATATAGACAGTATTATGTCCACTCACTTCCATTAAGAATTCAGCAGGAGCTTTGGACATTCTTGAAGTTCCTGTTAGTGGTGTGTGTTTTAAATCAAAATATTTGCCATCAAATGCTATGCGGGGAATTCTGCCTATTATATATATACATGGTCTCACAAGTGAAGCATTATTATTGTTATTGTTCAGGTGTACATCTCATAATTTCCTGCCCCCAGATTTCTGAATATCTTTCAAGCCATTGAACTGATCCTATACCTATTTCATACGGATCTCTCTGACACTATAATATAATTGCTTTATTGAGGTATGAATAGAAGTTGTTGGCCATTGGACATTTCCTGTATATGTTCCTCATAGGGCTGTTGGATACTGTTAATAGATAACTTGTCAATTATTGACAAGAAATATGGAGGAAATTTTGGGGGTTTTTTTTAATGAATATGTCTGAATTTTTTTATAGAGTACTTTTTCAAGTGACACCAATATATGTGGGAGAGATTTCCCCTGAAAATATTAGAGGAAGACTGTTATCTCTGATCAATACCAATGCTGGTGTGGGTTATTTGGTAAGTTATGTGGTGTATCTTTCATTGTAACTTCCAATTGATTAGCAGTGGTCCCCATCAAATAATCTCTCGTTCATTGTCACCTGAATTAGCTGGTACAGTATTCCAATGAGCTTATAGGACTCTTGGCCAATATTTATAATTGGTGATTGATGTGGGTCCACACTATTGGACTGAAAATTTTGTTTGCCACTTATGACCAGATGTGGTATATGTGTATATTTCGGCCATACGTTAATAAACTGGCGATTACATGAAGATTTTACGGACTCGCCTGAAAAAGATATGATTGTCTTGGAGGTTTTAAAAAATTCCATAGATGGATACGCTAGATTTGAAAATGGTTGATGATAACGGCTGCAGTTTCGAAAACCCAGGAAAGAAAACTGGGTGCACAAGCAAATTGCATGGTTAATTTCTGTCAGGGATGTGACTGAGGAAAAGGTTGCTCTAGTTTTATGACTAAACTACATAATTCATCAATATGCTTTGGCATTGGACGTGTTACAAGTTATTTGTCTTGATGGCGTTGGAACTATTTTCAAAATACAATTCCTTGCATATGTGCTGCTCTCTCGTAGCGAGTAAGTAGATGACAGGCTATGTACATAGTATCTAATGCATATAGTCAATGGAGGAGAGTTTTACTAGACTGTGTGTATACTGGAAAAAATCAAGTGTCATGAGTACATCTCTTAAACAATTTCTTATCAGCTTCTGCATGGTCTTTGTTTAATGCACTGATAATTTATGCAGAATGCACTTCCTGATGACCTTACTCTTAGTGTCATGTGCTTCCTTTCTTCAAGGGAAGCAGCTTCCAAGTTGTCATAAAACTCTTTGCTTCACATGCACATTTCTGTTTCTTTGTCATCTCTTTATGTTGTAGTTCAACAGATTGCTCAACCATGTACTTGTAAGGAATAAATAAGTGCATACAGTTCTTGGATACTTCCCCATATCACAATCCAACCATTACAGGCATAAACAGATTTGTACTGTATTAGGCCTTCAGCTATGCTAGGGGAGGAACAATGGGTAGAGCAATGCAATTTAACAATGCTAGGATTTCAAGTTTTGACCAATAGGCATCAGGCTAGTGCGCCTATCAATGTCATTCCCCCCTCCACCCCACTCCCCAGTAATTTGACATAAAAGTAGGCGGCCCCAGTAGTGTTGGTTTTGATATTTTCAGTTTCAATGATGGGAGCAAGTAACAGCAAAGGACAAGCTGGTCTTAGTTTTTGTGGGAATCAGGACAAGGATGGTAACTTTTTTCTCTCTTACATGACAAATCTGATGGGATAGCTCTTAATAGAGCTATTCAGAATATTTTAGGGAATTGGAGTTGAAGACAAATAATCAGTTGGTCTTGAAGGTATTTTTTTTAAACAAGTTGTAGCTATCTAGCCAAGTAAACTTTGCAGTATAATTATTTTTTATATTTAAATCATATCTATAACAATCATGTTATATATCTTCTATTACATTGAAAAATGTGTGGCTCAGTGTCAAATCCCCATGTAATCCCCAGGTGGGGATGTGGAGATTTGTAATCCTGTTTGCTCCACCCAGGAGAAATTGTTCTTTTGCGATGACATATCCCAACCCAATCCCTGTCTACTCTGTACTGGATGGGATTGGGGGGTTACTATTGTTAGGTGCATAATATATATTGTTTATACCACATTCTTTTCTTCCCTTCTCTCTCACCTTTACTCATCCACTCATTGTCTTGCATTCATTGATGTGTGAAGCGGGCCCTCGCTAAGGTGTTGATTGGAAAATTTTGTATTGCCACATATGCCTGTATATGATTGAATGTGGGTAGTATATATATACATATATATCTGCCATTCGATCATATTACCGGAAAGTTCATGGAAGATATTACTAATTACTATTTCAACTTAAAATAGATATGATCTTCTTGGAGGTATGAAGAAAACTCACATTCATCAACAGAATAAAAACCATGATATGCCAGATTCTGAAATGGTCATTAATGAAGTGGAAAAAGTCTGTTGATTTGAAGAGCAAGATAACAAAAAAACAAAACTTGATACACATACGACTTGTGTGGTTAGTAGCTATTAGGAAAAGGTTGCAGTATTTTTATTTTTATTTTGACTAAACTACTCAATTCATCAACATGCTCTGGCATTGGAGGTGATACAAATTATTTGTCTTGTTGGTGCAGGAACTTTGGTAAGGTGAACACAATTTCCTACATATGTAATGCCTCTCTCTCTCTTTCATGGACAGAGAATCGATAACTGGCTTCATTGTCAGCTTAGAAAGTGTAACTAATGCATAGTCAATAGAGGAGAGTTGTGCTAGTGATTGAAAGCATATTGAAAACAATAAACAGTGTCAAGAATGCAAACTATCACTTGAACTAGTTCATTTCAGCTTCTGCTTGGTCTTCCCTTTAGTATTCGGAGAATTTCTGCTGAAACCACTGCCTGATGTGACCTCATTGTATGTTGCGCTTCCAATATTCAAGGGATGCCACTTCAAAGTACTAATATAACTCCTTACTTTCACTTTAACATTTCCGTTTCAGCATTTGTCATCCCATTGTGTTGTAGGACATTAGGTTGTTCAATGTTGCTCCTTTAAGGAATATATAAATACATCTATTTCTAGCCTACTTTCCTATATCACATCTAACCATAATCAATAGTATGATGGTATCAGTATGTACAGATCAGTGCTGTATTATGCCTTCAGCTATGCTTGGGCTAAGATGATGGATAGAGCAATGCAATCTAACAATGCTAGGATTTCCAGCAAGGCATTGGGCCAAAATAATCATCTGGCTAAAATTTTTGTTTCTTTATCTCTTGCACCTTTGGTCACCACTCAATTGCCTTGCGTTTGTTAGAGCTTTTATTTTCCATATGTATTTGCTCACCAGAACGTGCATACCTATATCTATGTTTATGCTAGCAACTTTTAAAAATGGCTAACCGTAAAAACCCAAAACCAAATCTTATATTTCAACCGATATTATGTAGCTCTAAAATACTCCAAGCATCCCTTGAATCCTTCGTTAAGGTAGTAAACCTGCTGTGCACAAAAGCGTTAAAAACCAAAAAAAAATCTTTATTGATTTCGTTTCTTTGTTTATTTGTATCTTTCCATAACTGATGTTCAATAGGTTCTCTCATCATAATTTTAGTTCCAGAAGACTCCAGATATTCCGATGAATTGTCCACAACTTCTCCTTTTCTTAATCCAGTGTAGCCCCCGCAAAAATACAAAACAAATAGTTTGACGATTGGTCCCGCAACGAATGCCGAAGTACTAAAATACAGGCAATAAAGAAATGTGATGTTCCTCCTTACCATCAACATAGCAACGCCATACATTTTTGGCATATATCTAATATCAGTCAATTGCGGATCAATTACTGGCAAGTAGTTTATGGACAAAGTCCTAATATTTCACTGGAACATCTTTTGTTGAACTGATGGAAGAACTGGGCTAAACTAGTGTAAGGTCGTGTAGCCTTTGGAGCCCCTCGATTCTTCCAAACACAGTGTAAGTTGTACTAATGTAGTCTAAGGCATGATGCTCCATCCACAGGATTCTGCTTCTCTGGATTCTTGGCTTCTCTCTCAGCAGCCATCCGAGCCTTCTCATCTGCTTTACGAGTCTTTTCTTGAGATCTTGCTTTAGTTTGGTGAGCTCTCTCATCTATCTGCCTTGTAAAACAATTCTTCTTCTCTTAGCTTCTTTTTCTACTCTTTATCCTGCTTTACTAATTTTTTCCCTTTGCTACTCATTGCTTCTTATCTTCCTTTTCCTTCTATTGATGCAAACATTCCTTACTCATTTGAACAGGGGTTCTTCCTCTCTTTTGCATCAAGGAAGCTCTCACCAATGTTAGTATATTAAGAAAATCAGAAAACGGAGAGTGCTTAGTTGATGTCACTGAAGATGATCTTGAAATGGACATGGGAGTCATTCTTGATAGAAACAAAGAAGCTGAAGGTATACAATATTCTGAAGTGTGTATTTGGGATGTTGATAAAGAACTGGGATTGAGAACATGAGATATTAAGAGTGTAATAAGATCAGATGGTAAAAAAGTGTTGCATCTACTTTTGCATCCTGCTTCATATTGATTAACTTTCAATCAGGCTTCATACCTTGGGTCAAATATATCATGCTCTTCTTAAAACCTGTTAGCATATTGTAACTGCTTCCCTATGGAAATCATTGGATAACTGTCAAGAAGATCTACATATCCAAGAGTTTAAGTTACCATGGTCTTCTTATCTAGCTGAGTTCGTATCACCAGGATCTCTGTTTCCAGAAGGGTTCAAGTCACCTGGGCCTCCAGGGTTTACGTCATTAGGTGCTCGGTCTCCATTTCTAGCACTGCAAGATTCATCTCCACTAATACCAACATCTCAGCCTTCGATGTCTCTACCACTGTCTCTCTCACTTGAATCTGTTACATTAATGAATAGAAATGTGTGTGTGTGTGTAGCAGTCACAAGTAGCTTTATCATCTCATTTTTAGTTCAAACATGCCTTATACTCTGTCACAGTAATTATTCCATGGTAAATGTAGCTATCTCTCCGAGCATTAATATTACTCGTTTAATTCAAATGTGTATGAGTTGCATGTGATTGTGTCCGTGAGAGTGCAAATGAGGAAAAGAGCTTACCAAGATCTCCTTCACTGCAACCATCGACACTGTCTGCTGAGCTGTGGTCATGGCGGTATACCCCATCTCAATTAAATAAAAATATGTCTGCCTTTTTTAATTCACTCCAGATATTTGCAGTGTAGATAGCATTTCACCACAAATTTCAAAAAATGCTGCAGAAGTTGAGCTTAGCATTGACTTTACCAGGTTTTTTCGATAGAATTTATGACATGCGTCCTGCCAGTGTTGCTTTAGTGTTTCAAAAACACTAAAATATAGAGGTTGACATTCATGAGTGGTGTAAGGAAGGTGACAAAAAAATGATCGCTTAATTGTCATTTGCAAATTGATTGCTGCTGAGCTCGAAATGAGACCTGTACCATCTAGTAGTAAAAGAAGGGGCCGTTGTGACAGATCGTTAACCAGGAAGGGCTCCTTTAGCCAAAAATATAAGATCAACCCAACCTTCATTGCTGAATCCATAACAGAAGCCACTTATCCCATCCATGGTCCCAATTTTATTCAAATGTTTGATAGTGAAGATAATGAAAGGAGGAAGGCGTTGGCCTGTAGCTCTTCCATACCCAATGATGGTAATTTGTGCTTTCTTCCCTGAAGTGAGATATTTAACCTTTTTCTGCCCTTGCTGCAATGACTTTAGTGAGATGAGGTTCCATTGGACTTCAGTGTTATCCATGTATATCTTTTCAGGATGTGGTCAAATCCAAGTCCGTCATATTTCTTTTTCAATAATCGAAGTAGGCATTACTATTTTCAGCATTGACAGCATCCATTATCACTCCAGTGGTAGCATTACCAGCTCAAAGCCAATGAAGGAGGTTTCTGATTAGAAATTCTGCCACTAGCCATTGGAGATCTTGGAGCACTTGCATCCCCTTTTGCTTAACATTTGTTTCAACTAAACATATAACATCATACCTAGCCTTGCCAAATGTTATCTTACCAACATCAACTAGGTGGCTAGACATGCTCAAGTAAGGCTTCAGTCCAGGTTTTGTAACATGCACTACTCGTCCACTCAAGCGGTCCTTCAAGTGGAAAGTGGCATTCATGTGGATATGCAGTTTTGTTATCGAGAAAGCCTTGAGTTACCATGTTATTTATAGCAGCTAACATTTGCTCGTGAGTCCATTGGATTCATACAGAACTGTGCTTTGTGTGCTTAATCTGGGTGACCATGTTGGTACAGCCCCCAGGTGCACATCTGAATCCCTATCTCTTTTTGTTGGGTATTGCTCCTAAAATGAAAGCTGTTTCCTGGTAAGTAGCTACCGTGACGATTCCCAATAGAACCATTCATGCATTAGACTACATTGGTACAACTTACTCTATGTTTGGAAGAATCGAGGGGCTCCAAAGGCTACACCACCTTACACTAGTTTATCCCAGTTCTTCCATCAGTTCAACAAACAGATGTTCCAGTGAAATATTAGGACTTTGTCCATAAACTACTTGCCAGTAATTGATCCGCAATTGACTGATATTAGATATCTGTCAATAATGTATGGCTTTGCTATGTTGATGGTAAGGAGGAACATCACATTTCTTTATTGCCTGTATTTTAGTACTTCGAATTGTTTTTGATTTTTTATTGCATGTTTACTTGATTCTTAGAACTGGCCTATCATACTGCCTATCTTAGAAGCTGGGTGCTTTAAAAAGAGTCTATCTGCCTACCATTTATAGAACAGTTCTACTCTACTACCAATGTTAGTACTAGACCAGATTAAAATAATCAACTTCTTTTCTTGCTTATTTACTTCCTGCCATGTTATTCTGGTTTTGGTGAGGTTGATTTGATCTTAGCTTGTATAGAATAAGGGAAGTATGAACTCAACCTTTGGTAATTTTTGTTTTGTCCCTTGGGTTGTCACTCCTGGATCATCTAGATGACAAGAGTTACAACTGGTTGAGAAACCTTACATTGCAGTCGCATTTGTTTGGGAAAGTTTAATATTATTATATGTTATGGATATCTGTATTTTAAAGGGGATAAGGGGGAAACTCTTGAATAAAACCAGAAATGGTCGTAACATTTGTTATTGCTTATTTCTTCTTACCTCATGTGATGGTAGTTTTGGTAACATGGTGTTGCTTATTTGTGTTCTTTGAAATGGTATGCTGATTGTCTCTTGGCACATTTTCTTAGAAGATACGTCCAGAAACCTCAAGGTTCCTAAAAACTGCATACCTGTAGCTATTGAGTGCTTTGTTAACAAATGCACATATTTGGTATGTGGATTGTACACATCTTGAGCTGTGATATGCAGGAATCAGACATATTAGCTGCTGCATTTTTAGGCTATTTTGTTATTTGCTAACATTGCAATCAATAGTTGACTGTTTCAGCCGAGAGGGTGCAGTTATTTTTATGGACCTAGATATTGATGGACAAATCTTCTTAAAAAACTGGTGCCTATAGAGACATTCATCATATCATCCGAAGAATACTGAATATGGAAGAGTATGGTTCCAAATTTAACTGTGCATAGGAAAGAAAATGGTTAAGTGATTACAAATATGTTACAGCCTTTTCTGGCTTTACCCAGAGTGTTCCCAAATATTTGCTCTATTACTCTGGTATTTTGAAGCACTCCTGATTGCTGCTATTGTTGTTTTGTTACTACCATCAAACTAATACTACAGGTAGGGATCATTTTGAATATCTTCATTAAAGATCTCTCTTATGGATGGAGAATATCAGTGAGTATTGAATTCCTGTTAGGGACAATCTTGGCCCTCGGAATGATTCTAACTTCTAGATCTCCCAGGTAACAAGAGGTTGGCTGGGACGGCCTTATATTGTTTTAAAAAAATAACCCACAACAACAACAAGAACATCTCTTTTGGTTTGTTATTGTTCAGGTGGTTGGTCAAGAAGAAGAAAGTAGATGAGGCACTTAAAGTGCTTCATCACATATATATGAACCAGAGTGTAGCTGAAGAACATCTCGTAGCAATGGGATTAACGATGTCATCCAATGTGATGTCATTATCTAGCACTATCAAGTATATTCTACAGTGGACTGTCTTACAAAGGTTTGTGGAAAACACTGGCTATTTTAGTGTTCATTCAATGTTTGCTTTCTTTCAGGATTTTATTTGGTTTTGCTACATTCTTGTTGGGCCGACTTACTGGTGGAAATTTTTTAGCGTAAGATAAGGATTTTTTTCCTCCTCTTCCCCCCAATATATTGTGTCTCTAACTATATCATTATGATGATGCCATGAATGTGGTATTACATGAAAGTGATGTTGTAATCTGTATTGTAATTATTACACTCAATGTGTTGTACTAGGGGCCGATACCCAAGCTAACAAACATAACAAACCATTGAATATCCGAATGTTGTGGCATGAATAATCATGGATTTACTCTTACTACCTATATTGGTCTGACGTTTTAACAGATGGCACTCACCCCTTCCCCACAAATACCTAAGCTCATAACCCAGCTAAACCTCTCATTGGCAGTTTTTAACTGCCTAAATGGTGTTTTTTTTTCTGCTTTAGCTCCACAAGTCCCAGCATGTCTTGTATCCTTTGCTAGGTTTATGAACCGGCAGACCTCGAAACCGTAAATGGTGTGAAAAAGCCTTGCAATTTACCTTCATGGATCTAGTTATGTATCTATCTCTGTTCTTTTACTACATAACTTGTGTACAATAGGTCCATTCATAGAAACATTTCTTGATTATGGAATAAAGCAGTCGGTTTGGTTCATCCATGGATGATGCAATCAACATATTGCATGTGTTATAATAAGCAGCAAATGGTCTATACTGCTTGGTTTGTAAAAGTTCTTGCTCCAAGGCATTGGAGTTCTCCTGTGCAACGTCCTTAAAGGAGGCTGTAGCTGATTCTGCTCATGGGTGCAGTTAGTGAACAACGTGGTATATGGGTACAGCAACATGACATGATTTGCTGATATGTGTACTTGAAGTAACAAGTTAAAAAAAAGATTTAAAATTCAGGAATCCCCAATGCTCCAAGTTAGACTCTGTCGAACTCTGACTTGATGTAGTCCTCCACCACTCGAGTATAAAATTAAAATTAAAAACCAACAACTTGAAACTAGAACAAAAAAATGGAAGGAAAGCACGACTATACCCACGTAGAGCTCACCCAGTTTGACTGTTCCTTAACGTTTAAAATCGTGTTCACCAATATTAATTTTATATGATAAGAGATGTCTAACTGTATGTGGTCTATATTGATCATAGATACAGACTTGTTTACTTTTAACTGTATGTGGTCTACATTGATCATAGATACAGACTAGTTTACTTTTACCTGTATGTGGTCTACATTGATCATAGGTACAGCCTTGTTTACTTTTAACTGTATGTGGTCTATATTGATCATAGGTACAGACTTGTTTACTTTTAACTATATGTGGTCTATATTGATAATAGGTACAGACTTGTTTACTTTTTAACTGTATGTGGTCTACATTGATCATAGGTACAGACTTGTTTACTTTTAACTGTATGTGGTCTACATTGATCATAGGTACAGACTTGTTTACTTTTAACTGTATATGGTCTACATTGATCAAAGGAACAGACTTGTTTACTTTTAACTGCATGTGGTCTACATTGATCATAGATACAGACTTGTTTTCTTTTAACAGCATGTGGTCTACATGGATCATAGATACAGACTTGTTTACTTTTAACTGTATGTGGTCTACATGGATCATAGATACAAACTTGTTTACTTCTAACTGCATGTGGTCTACATTGATCATAGATACAGACTTGTTTTCTTTTAACTGCATGTGGTCTACATTGATCATAGGTACAGACTTGTTTTCTTTTAACTGCATGTGGTCTACATTGATCATAGGTACAGACTTGTTTACTTTTAACTGTATGTGGTCTACATTGATCATAGGTACAGACTTGTTTACTTTTAACTGCATGTGGTCTACATTGATCATAGATACAGACTTGTTTACTTTTAACAGCATGTGGTCTACATGGATCATAGATACAGACTTGTTTACTTTTAACTGTATGTGGTCTACATGGATCATAGATACAGACTTGTTTTCTTTTAACTGCATGTGGTCTACATTGAGATACAGACTTGTTTACTTTTAACTGCATGTGGTCTACATTGATCATAGGTACAGACTTGTTTACTTTTAACTGTATGTGGTCTACATTGATCATAGGTACAGACTTGTTTACTTTTAACTGTATGTGGTCTACATTGATCATAGAAACCGACTTGTTTACTTTTAACTGTATGTGGTCTACATTGATCATAGGTACAGACTTGTTTACTTTTAACTGTATGTGGTCTACACTGATCATAGAAACCGACTTGTTTACTTTTAACTGTATGTGGTCTACATGGATCATAGATACAGACTTGTTTACTTTTAACTGTATGTGGTCTACATTGATCATAGATACAGACTTGTTTACTTTTAACTGTATGTGGTCTACATGGATCATAGATACAGACTTGTTTACTTTTAACTGTATGTGGTCTACATTGATCATAGGTACAGACTTGTTTACTTTTAACTGTATGTGGTCTACATTGATCATAGAAACCGACTTGTTTACTTTTAACTGTATGTGGTCTACATGGATCATAGGTACAGACTTGTTTACTTTTAACTGTATGTGGTCTACATTGATCATAGATACAGACTTGTTTACTTTTAACTGTACGTGGTCTACATTGATCATAGATATAGACTTGTTTACTTTTAACTGTATGTGGTCTACATTGATCATAGATACAGACTTGTTTACTTTTTTTGGACTGTTTTATACTTTTTTTTTGTACATTATGCCACATTTCTCTTGAAGCAAGGCATCTCTGATCTCTTCTTTAAAGCAACTTCTCCTTGTGCAATTCAATGTGGTGTAAAGTATCTGACTCTTAAGATCTTCTAGGCACACTCTACATCTACTGAGTAGGAACCATGTGAACTCTTTTTATTTCTAGCCTCTATGCAAGCAACTTCTGTATGTTCTCCCTCTGTAATACATACCCAAACCTATCATGTTTTTGTTCTATAGATTTCCATTGAGTTGGTATCTTGTGTGGCTCAGAGGGAAGCTTAGTGATTGATCTTCCTGGACTTGATTATTTTTTCAATTGAACGTAAATATTTGGTAACCTGCTCCAGTTTTTTGTTTGTTTATTTGATTCATGTAGTTTGAAAGAATAACTGGACTCACAGAATAGGCTGATCCACTGCATCTCGGGCGCAATTCTGTGATCTCAGCAGTTGCAGTGAATCTATCCTATTAACCAATTTACTACTTGTGATATGATCTTGGAGGGGGGGGGGGGGGGGGGGTTGGTTTTTTTTTTATTCATTTTTTTTTTTTTTTTATTTTTTTTATTGTGGTCCGACCTTGGAGCTCTCTTGATTTTGTTGCTCTATGAAGTTGATCTCTCTGGTTGTTGTTGTTTTTAATTTTTTTTTTTTATGTTGCCTAGCTGTAACTATACCCTCCTAGTTAATCCAGCTAGAATCTGGGTGTCACAAATAGTTGAGGCCTGAAACTTCCTGCCATATCTCCTTATTTGGAAGAGCTTGGCATTGGGGGGGGGGGGGGGGGGGTAATGAAAGCTGTCATTGTATTACAAGTGCCTGCTTTAACATGTGCAAATCATATTTCTAGCATTTCCTAATAAGGAGCTATGTCAGTCCAGAGTTTCCGACCTCAATGCAAGTCATTAGTACTAATGAAAACACCAATTTTGTTGCTAAGTGCCTGCTCTAACAACATTGGGCAAATCATATTTCTAGCATTTCCTGTGGTGAGTTTCCGACCTCAAATATTTTAAGATCCCCAGACTCTAGCTGGAGTAACATGGGTATGGTTATACCTAGGCAACTTTTTTTATGCCGTAAGAAAGCACACAGAGTGATCAATCTTAAGAGCTGTATATCAACCTCAGAGAACAAAGTAGTCAAAGTCTATGGAGTTACAAAGTCGTAATGTCTGGTTTAAATATATATATATTTCTATACTTAAGTTACCTCTAAGTTCTACTTCTATTAACTGACATATCTTATGAATTATTCATAAAGTCACGAAATGGTGAATTTTTCTTGGGACATGGTAGCTATTTACAGGTAATTTCCCACCACTCCACTAACATGGAAACTGTTAATTATGAAAATTGCTATTCACTTGCCCAAAAGCAGTCAACTCTGTGGTGGTATGCCATCCAAGATCTAAAAATATGCCTGAGTAGGAGAGTCTCTGCTGCTCTCTTAGTGAGTATGCTCTTAGTATGTATGGTAGTTATATCATACAAATTGGAAATTAGTTCTGGTGCTGGCTGCTTTTTCTAAAACATGAACATAGAAAACTGATGACACACCGGAACTTGGCTAGTCATGCTACCTACCTATATAGTGCTCTTTCAACATAGTGCTAGAGTTCCATATAAAGGCTGTAGCTCCTAAGAGCAGCTGTAGCTGTAACATCTACTTTTGATCTAGCCTTAGCCCCTCAGTTGAAAACTTACCAATTTGTAACTGGTTTTGTACCAGCTTACTCGAGCGTATATGTATGCAGATTGCTTGTGAGTTGGATTTTATTGAGCATACAAATGCACTTATCACATTAAGCGTGTTATTACACCAAAGTTTCCCACAATTTATAGGCCAGCTAGGGTTGTCTAATGTTTTTTGTGCTTTTTTTGTTTGAGGGAGTATGGACCCACGTCTCATAAATTATTCTTGAGAAGCCCATCTCCTCATGAATTTTTCATGAAATCATTTCAAAGAAGGAGAAGCCGTGACATTTTTATTCTTTACTTCATACACAAAATTTTGCTGCCAAAAGATTTCGTATTTCAGCTTTCCATTTTAAGCTCCATTGTAGGATGAACTCTGATCCCATGTCCCTCCATAGTGGGGCGACATAGCAAACTCATTGTGCATTTTGTGATAAAAGCTCCAAATTTGGCGCAATGTTCGACAATTATTACAATAAAATCTGGATCTTTGGCCAGCACATATTCCATCCCTGACAGCCATAGTAGCAATTTTTTGTACAACCCACCAGCAGTTACAAATTAGGTGTGTTACTTGACCCTCAAATGATTGCCTTAATATTGCAATGAATATCTAAGTAGATACCTGTATGCCTATGTATATCATTATTACAGATGTACATAATGTTAATTCTGTGTACACTAACCTTTAGATATGTGCATTCATGTGGAGCCTTCTCACATTTGCATTGCTTCACACAACCTTTCTTACACTTGCTTGATACCAGGTCTTGGCAGACTTTGGATGCCTGGGGTAGGGACAGGGTTATCCATGGCTTCTGATTTCATCCATCCAAACCAGGTTGAGAAAGGCAGTGCAGGAATTGTTAGCTGTAATTAAGGCCATACATAACCTCCCTGGTAGTTTGCCATCTTCACATGCTGTTCCAGAGCCACCCTGTTTGATGGGGTCTGCTTCACATTAGTCATCTTTGCAAATGTTTTCGTCGGGTCTTGTCAATGTCTGTACATGTGCTAGTCCTGTTATACAGTAAGATGGCTGAACCTGTCGGTAGTATGCATAACATCTTCCTGTATATCACTAACTCTATTTCACTTGGTGCACATGACAATTTCAGCAGTGCATAGTGAGTTCTGGCAGTGCATTGCAGGTGGTCCTCACCATCTTCTTACCTTGATCAATGAATTTGGTGGTTATACAAATTCATTGTCTTGATGGTGCAGAAACTGTGTCAGGTAAACACATAATTCCTAACATGTACTAACAAGATCTCGGGTGGTGAGTACATGATAGGACTGGCTGCATGTTAGCGTGTGTATAAAGGATCGGAGGTGTGCTAATGATGGGGAGGATGCTGAACACAGTACGCCATTTAAAGAGTTCAAATCATTTCACCTGATGTCATAGTTCTTGTCTGCTTTGGATGGTCCTGCAGAAAGCTGTGCCTGACAACCTCACTCTTACTCTAGTATGCTTCTCATATTCTAAGGAAGCTGCCTCCATGTTAACTTCAATGCATCAAATTATGCAGCCTTGCACCACTTGGGTATCTGTAAAGAACATACATATAAATGCATTGAATTCTCGGCTACTTCCCCAATCTCAGTTCTAGCATTACAACATAATGATAACGTCATTAATGTACACACATCAGGAAGTATATTTGCCTTCAGCTTAGTATGGCTAAAGTCAATAGCAAGAGCAATGCAATGGTAAGATTTGATTGTTGTTTTTTGTTATTTTTTTTTTTTTAATATTTTACTCTATTAAACCTCTGCCACATCACTTGCCAATCAATGCCTTAATTCTTAGTTTTAGACCATTTATAGTGAAGTAGCGTGTAACCTCTATTAGAACAACCACAGCCACCTTTGGTTGTGCATGCTCATTGGATAAACACAAGTACAGTATTATGGCGGCAGAATTGGCTCACAGATCGCATCCACTATGAGTCTCAGTACACCACCTGCTATCACAGTGTGACAGCCGAACTACGCAATGATGACATCCGAGAGACTACTTTTGCATTGAACGAAGCTGACCTGGAATGTGTAGTAGATGACGAATGGTCACAAAAACTAAGGAACTGTTACCTAACCTAATTTATATCTGGTAACCTATTACATGTGTGCTGGGACTAGAGGCTTGGAAGCGTAAATAATAGCGTGTGCCCTTATTTAGTGCATACCTCAAACACATGCTGCTAGGAAACTTATGAAATTAATACAGTGGGTGTGTTCTAATTGAAGTTTTATTATGTTTATTTTATTTTTTAATCAAAACTTTTTTTGTCTTTTTTTAATTTTTTTCTTCTTTCCTATAATAATAGTTTGCTGTTGGTCAGCTCTAGCTATGTTGAGAGCTACTCCAGTTAAGCGTTATGCATACTGCTAAGTTTCTGTGACTCGCATCTGAGTGACGTTTCTTTATAAACAAGTTTCTAACATTTTTTTTGTACTATGCATGTTCGCTTGTTTTGTTATTAGAGTCAGCCTCTTTGTAGTGGTTTAACAACAAACTCCTATAGGACTTGGTAACAACTAAGCAATTGTTATTAAATCGTTATCTATATATATATAAAGGAAAGATGTCTGTGTGTGTGTGTCTGTCTGTCTGTCCACGCAACAGTTGTCAATGGTTGATCTCCGAGCAAAACCAATGGCATATTTGGAATCAGTAGGTTCCTGCGGGTATTTTACCCTGTTTTTAAATGATTAAAAGTTTAATATAAGGAAAACCTGTTAGTTTTTAGTTACGACGAATCTTAACCGGAAACAAGTTCTGGAGTGCATGTAGTCGCTACAATGAATTCTTTGTTTGAGACTACGGATGAGAGTTGTCCGCTAATTAGCGGAATTCCGACTGTTTTATTGATTGATCCATGTGAAAATTGTGCATCTTTTTGTCATAAAAACAAACGAAATTGGCATTTCTCCGGCTTTTCTTTCATGGTGAACGATAATTGGCATTTCTCCGGTTTTTCTTTCATGGTGAGCTATAATAGCACATTTATATTTTATTGTCATAGGTATTCCCCGCACTAAGCCAGGTAACTCCGCTAGTTTTTAATATCAAGCTAACTCGCAGCACATTTTGAATGCCAGTTTTATTAGACCTGGCTGTTTTGTTGATGTAGTTCCACTTTTCTTAATACCTGTCCACATTACACACTCGTAGGTTCGATGCATATTCAGTTCACTCTGAATGCACATTGATCCAGGTTTGGGAAGTAGTTTGAACCGATTTGAAACAGTAGATCTAAGCATTGGACTACATGTGCATGCGTTAGATAGAACTTTGACTTCGCTGTGCCCGCTGGTCAGAGCATGGAGGAGACTAAAGCACTAATCAGGTATTACTAGAAACTATTTGTTTGGCGAGCTAGCTCAATCTAGACTCTATTATGGTGCAGTTGTTTTAGCTAGCTGTTCCTTCTTTTTTTTTCCTCTCAATCGGGTTTGTGGCACATTTCTACTGCCTCTCTCTTAGTCCTATCTTCTTTTTTCTCAACACAGGCTTCCATTGGATCTGTAGTTACTCATCCACTGGAGTAAAAAAAATCGAACCCTTATGACTGTATTTTGGGGCATGTAGTTTATTGAAATGCTAGTGTGGATGTGACCTGTGTGTATTGATTTTAATTTTGAAGAAACATGACTGGATTCACTTTCAATGTGCATCCAATTTAGGCTAATGTGTATAGTTATTTAATAAAAGATGAAATACAACATTGTGTGAGCTATGTAGTTAGATTGTAGCCAACGATCTTTATTTTCCAGAAATATTAATTCTTTTTTTTCTTTTTTTGCAATCGAAAAACAAATTTGTTATGTATTTAATTGGAAAATTAAGAATCTTCTAATGGTTAAATTTGACTTTTGTTACTCCAATTGTGGAGATAGGGCAAAATAATATTGTGTTTGGTGTGTATTGTTGTTAATTTTTTTTTTTGGGGGGGGGGGGCGACCGATATCCGTGTTTATGCCAAACAGCGCTGTTGGAATTTAATTGGTTTAAAGTCTGCTGGTTTGCAACCCAAATAAAAGATTTGTAGATATTTAATCTTGGAATACGGTATCTGGGAGTAATTTTCTCTCATGCGTACACTTTAAGTATCCATCTCTGTGGTGATATGTGTTAGTTATCCTTCGAAGATCTACAAATTTGCTGAGTAGTAAAGTCTGTGAAGCTCTCCTAGTAAGTATGGCAGTTATACCTTTCCATCGAACTTGGAGATAGCTACTGCGAAAATTATTTTAGTAGTAACGTCATTAGCTTTAATTTTTATAGGGTAAAACTCTGAATAAAAATATCTATAAGGTATTTTTAATCAAACTGGAAGTGTAAAAATAAAAATGGTAGACTGATAGTGGGCGAGAATGTACAATGGGAACCCCCTAGACCAGAAGTTATGGTTATTAAAATGTGGGAAAGAAGGTTATTAACTGGTAATAATATTATTATTATATCTACGATTATATCAGGTGGCTCTTGTAATGTAGGAGTTAAACAACCCGATATTGGGAAAGGGTCGTCATATGAGTGCGGATTTGAGCCATTTGGAAACCCAAGAGTGCCTTTTTTCAGTTAATTTTTTTGTTGTTGTTGTTGTTTTTGGGAGAATACTTTTTTTTTTTTTCGATTTTGAAATTTCTTTTATTTTCCCATGATGTGCAGTTTTAATTCAAATTAAACTATTTGGGGGTTGAGTATTGTATTTGTTTTTAATAGTTTACAGCATTATAGTGAATCATTTATGAATGTTGTTATTTAGTTTCAAATAAAAGTAGATGTCTTGGGAGTTTTTTGTGGTATATCTAGGTATATATTGCTCTGATACTTGAACAAGAATAAAAAAATGCTTATACCACACTAGAACTTAGGTGAGCCATGCTACCTACCAGTAAAGTGCTCTTTCAACGTAGTGTTTAAGTTCCTTGCAAAGGCTGTAGCTACTAAGAGCAGCTATATAGCAGTTGCTATTGGTCTAATCTTACACTGAACAGACCACCGATGAAAACTTAGCAATTAACAAATAGTTTTGTACAGAGTCTCTTGAGTGGTGAACGCATGTGAGTAGAATTTTTAATGAGCGTATAAATACGAGATCAAGTTGGGGAGGGTTAATAGCCTAAACCCTTCTAGGCTACTAAAAATATTTGAAATAAGTATTGTTATTTTTTAGTGTTTTTGAAGTTTTCCATTTTCAAATGTAGATTAAACCATTCAAGTATATGCAGGATATGGGACAAGCAATATTTCTCGAAAGAGTCTGCGTTATAACCCTCCGCGCTCATTAATTTCCAAAAGTACGAAGGTGGCGGATTAGTGTTCTTCCTTTTGTTTTACTTCTGCTGAGAACCATGAAGTAAGTGATGTGTATTTTATTGGCCTGACCTAGGCAATGGTTGTTCTTGTGCCATTCTTGCATACTTGCTGCCGGATATTCTAGTTTTCCTAAAGAGAGTTAAGTATGATAATATCTACATAGGTTCAGATTTCTCTGAGAACAGCTTCTGCTGTTCTGACTGGGCCAAACAATTAGAATTTTATACTGTAGAATGGACTAATGCTTTGGATCGCGGACTTTTTGACACATATGTGACAGTACTTACTATAGCTTTTACAGTTTGGAAGAGAAATCAGGAACCATTTACAAATAGGTGCATCAGGGACAATGATTAACGACATGTCAAAAGATCAATCGTAAAAAAATGTGGATATTAATATTTAGTGGTGTATGGCTGCTTCCAGTATTGAAGGTAAGACACATTATTTCTTTTAAAGATGGTTATTGACATGTAAGTCATCATTCGTGACTTTGTATTTGTTAAATCCTGTTGAATTATTTAAACAGTCTAGCAACCTAGAAACAACTTCTTGGTGTTTTAGTTGATAATAACACACAAGACTGTTTTACTTGCATATTAATAAGTGTAATTTCTTTTTGTCGTTATAAACATGGCATTATAAGGGTATAACTAACTTGAATCTGTGAACATAAGCAAACAACAAATGTATAACTATAACAACAGCTTTGTAACATTTGATGTGTCATGTACTCCTCCCCTTTACCTCTCCATGCCAAAAACTTATCTAACTGATCTTGATAGAGCCTGTCCCGTATGAATGCATTACATTTGGAATGGCGATCAGATATTTCACCAATTTAAATAACAGCACAGCAATAAAAACAGAATGGTTTTAACCTACACATAATCATAAAAACCTGTTATTCATAGACTGAGACCTTTTGAAACCCTATTGCTATACAAATAATAGGTATTTCAACTCAATTTATAACTTGCCAAAAATATGGATGCATATGCTATTTTAAATATTAAACTAAAAAAAAATACTTCACAGAAACTCAGAGAGAGAGAAAAAAAAATACTTGGAAAAGTGTGAATGGGAAAACATATGAGCTCGAATAGATCCTGGAAAACAGTGTACATAAAAGAAATAGCAACCATTCAGTATTCTTGGGTAAACCACTTTCCAAAAAACCTATCTGCAAATGAACTAGAGGGAGACAAAACATGTCACCATGCTGATAACTAACATAACCACCTCATAACTAGTTAATAGTATTGCTCATGGCCCCCTTGACTAAACCAAATTGTGTAACAATCAGTAATGGATAGTTACAAAACTTACCCTAGCAATACACTTTTGAAATGCCAGGGAAATCCAGCGAATAACATGTCTTCCCGCACCACCATGGACCTTGGATCCTTAGTGATGGTGGGAAATGCAAATTGTATAACATGCTCTGTTTCACTAAAAACTACTGTCCCTATGGGTGCATGGGGGCTGTTGCCTATCCTGTTCTTATACATTTATGCTTAAACCAATAGAGAATGTGGTACTGCACTCATGTGGCTGTGTTGTGTGGTTGTCCACTAGTTTCATGTTATGACATCCAGGAAACTGTTAACATTTCCAGACTTTGATTATTTTTGCTTAATCTTGTAGTTATTTTGCTGTGTCTATATTCTGCAAGATTGGTTTGCCTGGATTTGTTGCTCCTCTAGCAATAGGTGGAGCAGTCTTGACTCTTATGCTGGTCTCACTAACTTTCATAGATAAGGTTTGTCTATCAGATGATTCATGTAAGACGTGTAAATATATTTTAGGACAATGTAACATAAAAAGGTACACTTTCAGAGGGTGTACCTTTGTAAAAAAATAATGATATAAATATATAAAATAATATAATAAAATGTATAGCCTTCCATGTCAATCACTCAGTCTTTTGCTTGAGTTTTCTTTGTTTGTTCATTAATATCAATAGTTTAAATGAACTACCACAAGATTGCAAGTTCTAATTTGGAAGAATCAGATTTACTCTGAAAGTCATGGCTTTAGATTCCATTGCACCCAAGTACTATACACACTACTAGTTTCTGGTGCAGTCTGACCCGTCAGAGACCTATACCAGAGGTGCCACGATCTGGACCTGTAGTTTTGCACACTGTAGGTTCTGGACCTGTAATATACACACTATAGGTTCTGGACCATGCAGAGACAAACCCAGTGTACCCATGTCTGCCCCAATCATCATCCTTGAGTTTTCCACGGAGATCAAAGTGCAATTGCGTCTCAGAGCATATACCAATTGGAGGTTGACACTAATTACTGCCCCTGGGAATTGAATTACAGTGCAGGTTGGATTATCCCCTCTATATATATATCGGCAAGTTTTAGTGCAGGTCCGATTTTCCCACACTATATGCATATATAAACTAGGAAAACTAGGCACCCCTTCTGACATACCATTTAAGGAAACTTGGATTTTGTTATTTATAGCAGTTAGTCATGCATACTGTCGGCAAGCTTCTAATGCTGTATGAGTATAGAGTTTAGAATCAGAGGCCTGAAGTGTCTCTTGGAAGGCAATGGTGGCCCAACAGGTTCATCCATCAAAACTGCCCTACCTACGAGATTCACACCAACCTACGCACCAGACCGATGCTGGCTTCTCAAAAGAGGAAAGCCTTTATCAGACCAAGTGGAGGCCAGCTATCTCAGCGGACTTGGAGTTTGTTGCATTAATCGAAGAATACTGGAATAGGTTAAGCCCAAGTCTTCCACCTGGCCGCATCTCATTTGTGATTCAATAACAGGACGGTATTTAGTAACGCCTGTGAGGCTGGAAAATGCCGGTGCCGCAAGAGCACCCACTGGCCAGGAACCCACAGGCCTTCTCAGTGGAGTTTTGTCACCCCATCCCATAAATAAACTTACCAAAGAGCTAGTGACCTCAGAGGTCCAGCTTGCCATAAGAAAAAACAACAACGCTAACCTACATGGTCTACCTCACCAGACAAATTGTGCTTCTGCTGGCTCACTGGATCCCTACGGCTCTTAGTGAGGCTCACCCTAAGCTCCTTGAGAGACCTGTGAGGTACACGAGAAGGGTCATGGTGGATAGTCAATTGTGGACATTTGTTCAGGCAATCAGCAACATCAAGGAAAACTATTACCTCTGGTTGGCTCTAACTGTTTCCAGTTGCTGGGGATCCCCAAAAGCCCTCCATGTATGTAATATATAAAGGATGGCACGGACTTCACTGGAGTCAATCCCCCAAACCCACTCTCCCAGTCGATGGGTGGAATGATTGAACAGGTTAGCTTTCAATGTGTATGACTTGGAAGCTGGCATTGTTGTGCATCTGCTGAGCAAGGTTCAGGAAAAGCCAACAATCAACATCTTCCTAATTTCTAAGGGTGAGAAAAAACTCTACGTGTGAGTCAAGGACCTGAACAACAAGCACGAGTAGTTTCGAGTCAACCTATAACATGTACGCTGATTGTCCATCCTCCTAGGATTGGGAGATCCTGCCTATATCCATCCAAGTGAGGCATGCAGCAGAATGCCAACCATGTTGCTAGTGCTACAAAAGGTTTGATTACAAAAATTAAGCCACTCATGTTGTATCGCAGGCCTGCTGCCACCAAACATCACTTGAATGCTCTGGCAAAGAAGAGCCACAAAGTTAAGAAGGTGCTGTGCGATCACATGCCTATCTGAAAAATACCCTAGAACAACCAGGATCACAATGGAGCACAGGACCACCACATTTGTGCCAAACCCATTGATGACAAAAATCAGTTCAAATCCATTGCCATAACACCAGAAGGTGATACCATGGTGCCACCCACAAGGTGTGCAACTTTAAGCTGTGGCTCAGCTCATTGACTATACTTATCACAGTGGTCTTCTACATCTGTGTGGCTATGATGCCCATACTGCTTTCTCTTTGAAAGTAAAATACTGCCTAAAATTGCCTCTGGTTGAGTTAGTATCATAAGGGCATTACCAACCTGTTGTAGCCTGCTTTAAGTTTTGAACTTGTTGTGGTCTGTAATTTCCTGTACTGGTGTCTATGTACGAGTGCATGTTCATAGATGTAGACCTTGAATCATTGCTGGTAGTTGTGAGCAGCATCATGGTCGAGATGACAGGTACATACTGCTGCTGTTCCTCGATGAGCTTGATGTTTGACCTAGAGCTGCACAGTCTCAAAGAGAGAACATCCTCCTTTGGCTAAGTAATTATCTGTACCGGCTGAACATATAGGACCATTATTTTGTACCATTCGTCCGCCAACTTCTTGTGGTAGCACAACTGGTTTGAATCATTGGTTTTGATGTTCTCCGGCTACGGGATCAACTGGGCAATGATAGGGCCTCAAAGTGCTAAATGACGGGTGAGATCATTGAAGACATCCTATACTATGATATGGAAAGTGCAACTGCATGTAGCCTGGGCCAAATGTAGATCACGTAACCTGGGCTAGGGCTGGCTGGCCAGACAGGTCATGTGACCCATGGAACCTGTGTACACATGCATGATCCTTGAGAGCTGCTGGAAACCAGATTGCTAAATCCTCTGGTGCCTTGGAGAGCTACGCCTTCCGGGTTTCAGGAATGTCAACAAGATTGTTTATCTGTGCCATGGATCAGCTGAACCTTTTTAATAGTTATCCTAGCATCGTTTGTGACTTAGCTACCAGCCATCCCGTTTTCTTTCTTAAGTCTGCTTTTCATCATCCCTTGCCAGATACCGACCATGTCATGCAAGCTTCAGGTATAAACTGTTCTTTGATGGCTACTTTTCCTGATGGACGGCTATGTTCCTCAAATTCAAATTCTTCATGCCTTAGATCAACAACTGCTTAACTTTTGGTCCAAACTGCAATCCAGCAACCGTCCTCAAGTTGAAGTGGGCAGACATCCTTAGTAAGCCTTTCCAGTGACATTGAGCAGGTTGCCTAAGAGGCTATCCCTTGAGATTTTCCTGTGTACATTTGCAGGCTAACTAGCTTGTATAATCATCATTGTAACCTATGTATTTACGTAACTGAAAAATAGTCATCCAATGGTTCAGATAGTCTTCTATTCCTAGAGCAAAAGTGCATTATATACGTCAGTCTCTAACCCATCAGATTCACCCATGTTGCTGAATTGGTCAGTATTCTGAATCTGGATCCTGGACATCTTGGTCGTGCCTGTAACTGGTATCGTTATTAGCTGGCTGGGTTTTGCTACCAGGAGGTATCTGGGAAGACTGTCTCGGATAATGATATAGATGACATCACTGACCTGTCCTTTGAGACTTGCTATAGCTCACAAGTCAGCAGTGGAACTGCAGCATCTGTACCTTGGTGATGCTGTGCTGTTTGAAATTCAAGAGTAGGGTGATGGAGAAGGAGATGTTGTGCTGGAATTTAAGGATATTATTCAGCTTGATTAAAGTATACACCGTGCTTTTATTGGCCCAGAGCATGAAGGTTTCAGTACGAGCAACATATTTGGCTTTTAACTCTCTCCAGATGCCGCATTTATATCTGCTAAGTTAAAGGCTCTCGATGTAACGCTCAGCCTTGTTCTAACAATGTTGGGCTGTTCCAACTGGCTGGACTTTCCCTGCTATATTATGACGTTGTGCCAAGGATTTCACTGATGAGCCTCGACCAAGAATACCTCGTACTCCTTGTTGATGTTTGTTGGTTGGAGTGGTAAGCATTTAACCATATTTTCGCAGTTATCGGCTTCTTGGAGTCAAGGTCGAAGATCTTCTCCATGGTAAGGCTCCTACACCTGAGCATATGTATATAATACAGGAAACATTTCCATGACTTACCTGTTGAACACTGTCACCGATATCTACAACTAAGTTATAGGCATGAAACTTTCCCTCAGCATGTCTACTGCAGATAGTACTTACCTCTAATAGGCTTAGTAGACATGATCTTATCCTTGGAGCATTCTTAAAACCTCTCTGGTATAATAAAAGTAGGTACTGATGTTTGATCCCTGGATAAGTCGCATGGTACCCACACTTTAAAAAGAAAAAATTAACCATCCTTTGTATTCATTTTGGGGATTGAGGCTGGTCCATATTTAGAGGCTATCTTCATTTCAATTATTTTTTATATCACACCAACAGTCAGTTCTCTCCATTTGTTTTGTTTCCGTTTTCTTCTTTATAAGATCCAGCTCAAAACACTTGTTGCTTGGAAAGTTCTCCTCGGTAATGTACTTGACATGTATGGGTAATCATCTGGAAATATCACAGTAACAAGTTATCAACATAACCTGGAAGGTCATCTTGACTGAAAATTGACTTGCTTGTCGTTCACAGATACCGGCTGTAAATCTCATGATACTCGACCTTTATAATGGCACCAAATGCCTAAAACAAAATATGGAACACCTCAATCTCATTTTTCAGTGCCCTTCCATCATTTGCAGTGTGAATATTTTACAGCTTATGGCCAGGCACTGTACAAGGTTTTGTAGCATATGCCAGCCTTTATTGTTCCGTCTGGTTGACCGAAGGGTGAGGTTTCTGCAAAAGTAAGACTGGCCTGTTACTCCTAGTCTCTTCAGATTTTCTTGAGCTTGTTGAGGTTCACTTTCGTGGGGATGATCCTTCAAGTTTGACGATTCTGTTTAGATTTCTAGTTACACTTGGCTGTTCGCCAGGTCCTTATTTAGTTTATCAAGACAATTTGTGGTATCATGAATTTTTTTGTGTTAATTTGTGTTATATATAGAATAGATAGATTTCCATCACTAGATTGATATATGCTGAGCGGTATGTTCAGGTAGTAATGCTATCTGGTAAGAGTTTGTCCATCAGGTGGATAGTAAATTTGGACTTTTAATCTGTCAATATTCTCTCTGGTATTCCTAACCAAGAGAATCGCACCATCAATTTTTTTCCCACATGCTGTCTGTTAGTGATTTTGAGATGAATTGCCTCTGGATATTTGTTTCCATAATTGTGACAGTCGGTATGTCACTGTAGCCAGTCTTCAAGATGGTAAAGGTCCTACCATATTAATTGTGATAGTCTGGAACGGCTGGTCAACCACCCAGAGTGGAACTAGTGGTGCCTTGTTCCACCAATTCTTGGCTCTATATAGACATACTGGGTATCCCTTACACATCTCCTGGATGTCCTTGTGTAATCATGGCCAGATGAAGCATTGCAACAATTTTCTGTTTTAGTCCTCCCGAGGTGTCCTGCAAATGGGTTGGAATGTGACATCTGGAGGTCCATAGCTTGGTAAGCTTGAGTTAGCACCATCGGCCTGACCTCTTTGTCATCCGGTCTGGGCTGCTATCTACAATACAGCAACCACTACTCTAATGAAATAGATTTCCAGGCTGGGCTATCTGCTTGCTTTCTTGCTGGAGCCAGGGTTAGGTTCTCCCTTTGTTCTTCTGAAAACATCTGCACACCTCTATCTAGTGGGTTCGTCAGTTGTTCTGTAGGAGCAAAAGTTTTCCTCACCTTTTTTTTTGTCCAGGGACTGTCTGGTCTTAGCCTTCCCTGAGAGAAAGCAAGACATCATCCTCAAATGGAAACCGGCTGGCGATGTCCTTCCATGCTCTGCTACCCACATCTTCTGTCTCACCATACACTGTGGTAGACATTTCTGCTGTCTTCACTATGTCCTTTCGCATGGCTTCTGGTGGAACCCACTTGTGATGTACAATCAATATGGATGTCCCTGTGTATATCACCATCCTCCTGACATGCTGACCTTTCCATCTTGGAGGATCATCTCTCTGATTTGTTTAGGCTTAGCCTTGGCCTTCTTGGGAACAGACTGGCAATGTTATCGTATTCATTCCATAAAATGTAACGAGGCTGCATGTGGGGTAGAATTTCGGAAATATCCATGGCTTAGTGGCGTTGAACTCGCGTCGTTTCTGTTTTTCTGCCCTTCCCTTTTCCGTGTCATTGATGTCTTTCAAAATGGTCATGCTCCTGATTTGGGAATCTTTTTTCTTGACCAGTCGCAGTGTCTTGTCCTGTTTTTTGTCTTTTGCCATCTCTGCTGCATCCCATGAACTATCTGACTTCCGATCTCTGACTTATGAGGGTAGGTCTGGCATCTTGAGAATCAGATCCTTTATCTCCCACGCATCCAACACCTATGAGGGTGTCCATAGTTCCGTTGCTATTTTTTGTGCTTTATACTTGTCCTGCTTCTCATATCTACAGATGTCTCACCTTCCTTTCAGATTGCCTGATACCATTACTAGTATGCATTTCTGAATACTTCTTGCCTTCACCTTACAGAAATCCTAGCGAGTGTCCTCTCCCAAGTTAATGAAAAACTGTCCTAGGTGGTCTGACAGTAGCAGCACCAGATTAGGGATCCAGTATGCCTTGGCAGCATGTAAGGACTTCATGTGCTTTTCAAACGTAAATAACAAGGTTTGTGTATTGTCTGCACCAGTCATCGGTGCATGTCTAGGGATACCTTTCCCGGTCGTTCAGCTTTCTTTTATCGAAGACGTTCACCTTCCCTCTAGAGTTGCTCATCCTCCATTTTTGGCATTTTCCTCGCGTCTTCGGTACTCTACATACCACTGACATTCTTCCTCTCGTGCTATTGACAGTCCTCCATCCATTGCTTTTCTTTTCCCCACATTGACGATATTCCTCTTGTCGATAATGCATGTCATCTAGCCATTTGCAAACTTCCTCCTGCTTTTGGCATTCCTCCTCCTGCTATCCATGGTCCTCCCTCTCTTTCTTTCGATGCTCTTCCTTCCATTGTTCATTATGTAGATGCTGCTCCTTCACGCTTGTCTTGCAATTTGTGCATCTTGGTGAAGATCTCCGCCATGTTGAGGACTGTCTTATTCGCTTCCCAGCGAGCGGCTTCAAAAAGATGCTCTAGACTTTGTGTCGATGAGATCCTGCTTCTTTTCATCCAATCTAATGAATCCTCATCATCTGACCATGCCGGAGTCGGTGCCTTGTGTTGTGCTGCCCGTGTGTCTCATGTCGGTCAAGTCATTTTGCCTCTGCTGAGTGTCCTACTCTCTGCTGCTGTCTGTTTGAACATGGTGCTGCCACTGAGTTCGCTGGAATAGCATAGTCTAGCTGCAGTCAGAAAATAACTGTCTTATATGGCTGTTCCTGCTGTGTGAACTGTCTGGCTAGGGTTCACTACCAAGCTGCCACCAAATGTCAGGGAGTTCGACCTTATATCTCTGGCCAACAATCTTTAGCTACTCATTTACTAACTGATTCTTAGGAAAATAATTTTATTCGCAAGATACCACACTCCAGCCAGAACTGGACTGCCTATTAAACATAACTATGTATGGGCACATACAGAAAATCCAACCAATCAAACAAGTACATGTGTAATATTCAAACCAGTTAATGCACTAACTGCTAGCTCTACACATGTAGTAAATTAGTAGTTAATAGAATATTTGGATGTCAGGTATCTTCACTTGTACATCAAAGAGAGAAAGGAGAAAGGGCGAGAGCCTCAATTAGCCACTGAAGTGACCTCTTGCTTAGGAGCTTTTGGTTCCTTGGGGAATAAATTGAGTCCCTCTGTATTAAGTGGGTTAACCGATTAAACACTACTAGCATCATTTGATGTGATCGTGAACATCAGTCACCAAAATATATTTTTGAAAATGAGCCTTACATGCTAAATGCTGTATTTTTTTCTTGCAAATGCCAAATTGATTGCTCTATTGTTATATTATGGTAATAAAATATTTGTTTCCTGTTGGACAGTAATGAGAGCAAGAAGGAAAAAATTAACAATGACTGACTCGTTCACAGCTCCATCGAGAAGCATCTCTTCCTGGTGTTTACTGCTGTTTCTGGAAGTTCTGCTGAGGAAGGCTACACAGTCACCAATGCTTACTGGATAACACTCTGAAATACTTTCTTCACTCTTGAAAGTGGATTCACTCCTTGATGGATTTCTTTGCTAATTTTTTATTGTAGACAGAGCAACTTAGTATTGTGTAGATTTTGTTTGCTTATCTCAATGGAGCTGATTCTTATAACAAACTGCAGCTTGTTATATTTGCTTTCTAATGATATGAACAGTTAGAAATGTTTATTCTTGAAATAAGTAATTTTAAAACCCACAAATAAATTCTGTGTGTAAACGGTTATGAATAGTTGGGAAAATGGGGAAAGGGGAAAAAAGTTATCCTTAAAAAATCAATTTGATGTAGCTATAGCTAGAAAGCATGTACCAGAATCACCAAGAAAATCTCATTTCTTTCCTGTATCTTTCTTTATCTATGGCAAAGCAATGGGTATTCAAAATCACGTGTTGTGGGTACCAAATGGGCTCATTAGCCTTTTAATGTGCTATAGCTAAAAAAGAAAATCAGTAAAAAAAGTTGTCTATAATTATGCATTTTTTTCTTAATCTCCTCGTGATATTTTTAATCATTTTTTAGCTTAATCCAAAGGGGTCAGGTTGGAGACTACTTAGTTGCAATGACCCCCTTTTTTAATGATCTTTGTTATTATTATATTGCAAAAACAATCAAATTATCAAAAGTGAGTGGGTGAGAGCATTTTTTCCTTCTTTCTATATTGTATATAAATATAACTGTTTAGGGGGTGTTATTTTGTGCCATTACTTTTTGTGATTTTTATTTAGTCTGAAACTAATTTTCTTTCTTAACGATGTAGAATGCGTATATATTTTGCCTCAGTTGTTATAAGAATTTGCTAAATTGTGCTCTCCTAGATACTGTTCCTTTCTTTAAATATAGGTTGGACGAAAGCCTTTTTTCTTGATTGGACTCACTCTGATGTTTGGTACATTAGCTTTATCTTCTCTACTCATCTTCATGTTTGATTTGGATAGTGTTCACTCAAATGAACTTGATTTATCTTTGAAGGCTGTAGGATATATCGTTCTAATCCTTTTGTCTCTATATGTTGGAATATTTACTTTGACTACTGGGTGAGTTGAAAACATGCCATGAACATTGGTAGATATGATCAAACCATTGTATACATCTTTGTTGTCTATTTCTAGAAATGTTACCTGGATAATCATGGGGGAACTTTACCCCCTACCAGCCAAAGGTAAGAAGTACTGGTGACCTTTATAGTTCAATACCAGTTCTTGAACTGGGAAATCGGGAAATTACAACAAGTTTTTGGTGTTTTTTTTTGTTTCCCACGAGGTCATTCAAGAAATCTGACTTATTGGCCCAGAAATTTGGGAAACTCATTTAATTTTCTAAAATTCATGATGTCCGCTGTGGTTTGGGGGTTAGGGGAATCATACTGTTTTGAATGGTAAAGATAGAATCGTGTGTGATTGAAACTTTTCATACAATTTTGACCTCAGGAATTCATTTCTTGTGTAACGTTTGTTATTCAAGGTTAAAGTCAAGGTCAAATCTCATTTACAAGGTCATCCCAGCCATAAAATTGCCGAATATGTGGTTTTCATTAATATACTCATTTCATACATATTTGTAATCAGGAGTGCACATAAGTGTCATGATCATTGTCATTAGGAACCCAATAGATTCAAAATGCCCTCAATTTCATGTCATATCATTGACAGCATTCTGTGCTTTGATATATGGGTATATATTCATACCACTTATTGAAGAGTGTGATCTAGAGTGCATTTACTTGCACTCAATAAGGTTTAAAATTGCATTTCAGTATTCAAGTAAGTAGTTCAAGAGAGCCTCTGTCAATGCTTCATGAAATCAATTGATGTCAATTAATTTTCTTTGGTGGGGTCATGTCACAGCTGTGCTTGATTATTTAAATTTTACATGTTGGTCCTGATGATTCTCAATTGTTGCCAGTGAGTGTATTTGTCCCCCTCATCGGAATTATCAGTGTCCTTGCATCCTGCTGTTCACCATGTGCTTCATCAACTTCAATGTCCATATCATCTGGTCTCTTGTGGGAATTACAGCTGTCTTACAAAGGCATTAAAGCATACAGGAGTGGTCTACCTTCTTCCAACTACAGCTTTAACTGTTTCAGGATTTCTCTTCAGCCGGCAGCAGCAGCTGATGATGTCCATCAGAGTGGCATCCAGGGTCCATACACGGTGTAGGGATGCCCTCCGTTATCTCCCATCCAAATTTGGAGATATCCAGATATGGCGGGAAAACTTTCCACAACTTCATCTTCCGGTGGCCCCATGCCAAACAGATTGGTGCTGTTTGATGGGATATGTCAAAGCTTGGCCTTGCCCATCGTTTGTGAGTACAATTTGAACCTTGCCACATCCATTGATGTGCCTGGTTTCTATCCATACAGTGCTCAAATGAATGCATGTTCAGCCTCATTAGGCCGACTACATGGCATTTTTCTCTGTGTGGACATAGAAGAGACCAGACAAATCTTCAGCATGAAGGATACTCTTGGGCAAAACCTTCCTCTGCTGAACAGGAAGGATGTAGTATCACCACCGGTTAGGAAGTGCATTCCATACAGCTGAAGGCATTTTGTGTCCAGGTGGGAACTACACCTGAAACCACCGAAATTTGAAAACATATTTGTAGCTGTCATAATTTTTTTTCCCGTTTCTTCTGTGCAGATACTTTTGATACCAGTTGTTGCTTATTTTAAGATGATATGTTAAATATCTCTACAGGCACCTTGATACATCCAAAAAGCCAAGGGTCACTAAAAAAAGTGTACCTCCCAAACTATGGCAAGGATTATTCCCCAGCACCTTGGTCGACAGATAACAAGTTTGTTGTGTGGATTGCCAAAATGCTTAGTTGTGATTTCATGCAGACAAATTATTTTTTACGTGAAGTATTGCCGAGTTATGGTAATTAGAAGAGGTGACGTCACAGATATTGCGTGGGTTTTTGCGCGGTTGGAAATGAAGTCATAACTAATCAACGTGATACTGCATTGTTAACACGGATCTGTCAAATCACAACTTGTTGTTTTAGGAAGCCACAAAATAAATTTGGGATCTGTAGTCCAAGGTGCCTGGGAATAATCCTTGCCACAGATTGGGAGGTGCAATTTTTGAGTTATCCTTGCCTTTTTGGATGTATCTTCTAAGAAAAGGTGTCTATAGAGACATTTCACATATCATCTTAAAGCACACACAATAAGTAATAAGTTAAAATCAAAAGTATCTGCACAAAAGAAAGGGGGGGAAAGTTATGGTAGCTACAAATATGTGTTCAAATTTCGTGGTTTTAGGTGTCGTCCCCCTTGAGTGCAAGCTTGTTTGATGATTTGTACTATTCATCCCAGCACTCCATCTGTATCCGGCATTTGTCCACAAGCTGGTTTAGCCTCACTCAAAACTCAAAAAGCACAATCGTGTCTGTGTCTTTGCCGAGGACACGCAGCACCTTCTTCTGCTCATTGATGCCTGCTGCATGTAGCTAATGATGGTAACATCTGCCTCCTAATGTCCGAACACCCCATCACCCTGTGTCTCGAAAATGGCAGTAATATACATGTTAAAGATGCTGAGAACTCGAGTCAGTTGCCGCTTGTTGTGCTAGATCTTCGGAATGATATCTCTGCTAGGAAGAGGACTGTGATTGTCAGGTATATTTTGCAGAGCCCACACCAGCTTGCCGCATCCAGTTGTAGTCTCCGGGTGGCACAACCTGATATTATGAGGTGATTCAGCTTATCACACAATGTTTAGAATTTCTAGTACAACATTGAAGTCTTGATTGGAATATTTACTGGGGAGAGACCACATCAAGGTGAGTGAGCAATGACAAATATGGATGTTTCACAATATGACTCTCACACTAACGATGTGACATTTCAACTCATATATTGTGAACATCCCAATGCATCACGTCGCTACCCTATGGACTCTGGACTATAGCTCTATTCTTGCATCAGTTGTAATGCGTAGTTGCAACATATTGGTGGGATTTTTTTAGTGTGATGTGCTATATCTGTTTGAGTTTCGGCTCCAGAAGGATGATATATGTACTACAAGTCTGAAAGAAGTTTTTTTTCCATATGGAACGTGTCTAACATGCTTGGAGATGCTTGTGGGACTTCCCCAGTTGCCTCCTCCACTAAAGTAGTCACATGCTTCTCTTTCCCCCCTTCATTATAACTAATATCAATAGCCGGTTGTCATCCTTGTCACTTGGATAGTTACTGTCAACCTTTTTTTTGTATCAGGTGTGCATGGTTTAGAATTTTTGGATTTAAGTTCATAAATTTATGGAGGAATTCATAATTCTGCATTTGAATTCACATTGATATTGTAAACAGCTCAATACGCCGTGATGCAAAGCATTTGCAGGCTTTGCATCACATGTAAACTGGCCATTTGGTTCATATGAGATTTTGATGAGAATTGTTTTAATCCGCACTGCAATCTCTCCGATTTTTCTCTCCAACTATCCATTTTCCCAGATGTAATAAGGTCTGCTTGTTGCATGCAGCAGTCTTATTTTCCTGCAAATGTCTATCCTGCAAACTCGTTGATCGTTATTTCTCAGAAATATCTGTATTCTCTTTCCATGGTGTGACTTGATTTGCTCTACGATGCTGCTGTCTGTGTTGGCACTTAGTTTGATGACTTCAGGGTGCCTTAAGAAATTGGAAGTGAGGAAAACATAGTATTCTACTTTAGCGGTAGTAGTTTGGAGGGCATCAATGGTGCACATCTATTATTAGTTCTCCTTAGTGCATTTCCGACTGTTCTTCAGGTAAATCTCCTGGGAGAGGCCTGCCACCATATTGTACAATGATTTCTCAAATTTTAGAATCACACCCCAAGGTACAGTGTCATAAGTAGCCGATGCATGGGGGGTGAGGTGACCAGGCGATAAACACTACTCTGATATTTGTGGTATTGTAAGGAAACTGCTTCATGAAGTGTTGTATGCTTGCCAACCCTGGCTTAAACATTTTAGACTTGGTGGGAATTATCAAGGATAGTTAAGTTTAAGCTTTTATCAAGGCAAGACCAACTCTCACCCTTTGAATTTGTTGAAACTTGTACTACTTTTGAGAATATATAGCCATGTATGTAATTCTGTTATTACTTTTGATAAGTATTAATAATTGTGCATAATAATAATACTGTACATATAGAAAATATTAGTTTTTGTTTTCCCTCTTTAAATGCCGATAACTTTCAGCAGTTTGGGCAGTGCAACTTTCGTTTCTTGCTTTTCTAGCATATTCTTTAGAAACATTCTAGGTTACATGATGGATTATCCAATGCAATCATTTCATAATCATCTTCAGGCTACCTGCTGCAGTAGTAATAAATTCTAAAATGATATTTTCAGCTGAAATTGAATTATCAACTCCAAAACAGAGTTCAGGGAAAGGATCTTTTTTGTGTATGGTGACCAAGAACATTTGATCTTGAAATCCTGTTTCGTACAAGCTCAGGGAAATCCCATATCGAAGAATTCCAGTCATTTTTTAGTGAAAATTAACCCAAATTGGGTGTCTGGAACAATATGTTCAATGTGAATGTCTGGTTCATTCTGCGCCTCTGAGAAAATGCGAACAACAAAGTCACAGTGTTGAACATCTTAAATATTGATCAGCGTTTGCACTTGCTAATAGTTGTATGTATGAACAAAATCCAAATGACAAAAAATATCAGAAAAATATTCCAGTCCACTGCAGCTTCAGTGATTCCTCACCCACTACGGCTATACGGGCACTAAATTTCTATTACTACCTTTCAACAACAGTTACTTTTTTTTTACCATTGGTGATGTTCCTATATGGGGTCATTTAAAGTTGCAGAAAGACTACAATCACCAGAACTGCGATAACTTGTCATTTTCTTCAGTGGCTTGCTTCAGGTGACTATAATAAATCCCATGAAGTTTCATTGGAAGTAGATTTTCATCCTTGGATAATGCAATAATTTTACATGATTTTGAGAAAAATTCGCAGCAGTTATTCTAGAACCTCTAATTGTATGTCTTGTGATTGTTCTTGGTGTCTATATACTTCACCATTACTTCGGTAACTGTAATCTTAATTTTTTTACTGGCTGCTGTCCGTTCAAGATAACCATATGCATGGCTCTTACTTCTAATCAAAGAGTTGGAAGAAAGGCTGGATTGCTTTTGAATGTATTTGTTCGCATAACGAATCTACAATGAAAAGAAGGGCTGGTTTTGTGCAACACTCACAGAGTTTCTCAAAGAAAACACAGTTCAAAGGATCCAAGTCTGTCGGTTTTTTAAACACTTGATAATGGCGTTCAAATCCAATTAGATTGACAAAATCGTATTCATCATCTTTTCTCCATTTTCTTTTCCTTTCCAGAAGTCAAATCCAAATATTTGACAGTTATAATGATAAATGATCTGTCGGATAGACAGATGTTATCCTCTGGTACTTTTGTTGTACCCAAGTAACAGTTTACTGTTGACAGTGATAGAACTCTCCACGTAAAGTAACACTACTGCAATTTGCTTGGGGGTTCTCCAAGACTAAGGGTGAGCACATTAAACTTTACCAGCAATTTTAGGCTCTATCATTCACCATTGGGAATAGGAACAAAACATTGCTGTAAGGGTTTTGCCTATTATAAAACGTACAACTTGACCAGTGGCATTGATTTTTCCTTTCAAATTTCCCCTGGTATCTATTCTTTCAATCATTTGCTAATCTTTTGGAATAGGATGACGACCTAACTACCTCAATTTCCTATGTTTTTGAGTGCCAGGTGAGCAGCAACAGTGTACTATGACAAGAAACCTTCAATTATATCTAGAACTTCCAATTAACTTTTGTTTTGTTTTGCCTAATTTACCACAGACTTAATTTGTGATTTTTTTTTCCCCGAGAATAATGATTTCACACTTTTGATATTATTAAAATGTGAATACATTAAACTGTTTAGTATATGAAATGACTCCATTGAAGTTGGAGGACAAAAGCTATTTTTTTCTATGAGCACAACTAAGCCTAGAGTGAAGTAATCCTTTAAGTGGTGTCTTCTTTCTTATGGAGGCATATGTTCCCATGTCCATTCTCAGCAGAAGGACTCTAGAAACAGCAGGATTGGCCTGGAGAATTGATCCAAGGTGGTAGTTTCTAGGTGACAGTTCCAACATGGCAGTTGTGAAAGTTGGCCATTTAGGGAAAAAGTTAAAATAAATATAAAAAAGTATAGCAAACCATCAAGCATGAAATTTTCCCCACTGTTTCAGCAGTCTATCAGGAATATATATATTTTTTGTATATTATTATATATATATATATGGTGATCATTGTGATGTGCTTGTATTATTCATTGGTTAGCATTGTTTTGTCTTAAAAATTTAGTTTGTGTTTGATGCCAACTTTCTTACAATCCAGACACATCATTCTCCCTTTGGAATAAGAGTGATCTTGAGACCGTCTTTGTGAAGCAATGCAATCTAATTTTTTTGCTTTTATTGGATAATATTTCCAGATTGCTTAGTCTCAACTCCACACTTCTAAACTTTTATCCAGATGTTGATTTGCTTCAGATATTTCACTACACTTGTGCCTTCTGATTTGCTGTAAGGGTTACTGATTCAAATATGTAATTCATGATCTCTTTTTTTACCTGTCTTTGGTTAGCTTGAAGCATTATCTCTGTTCCCTCTAGATAATCTATAACTGGCCAGTCTAAATCTTCTTCTCTTTCCTACAGGAACCATTAATGCTCCCCAACCGATTGCATTTTCCTCTACCTTTTTTTGGTATTTTCATCAGAATGGGACACTACTTGTTCAGCTATCACATACAGTCTTGGTGTGCACTATTTGGCACTCATTAAGGCTACATAGCAGTAGTTGCTCTAATATGATAAACCATATGCCCCTGTAAAAAAGGGGGGTTCTAGTTACACTTTGAGGGTGTTTTAACCGTACTGACTGGTGAACCCCCATAATTGTGACTCCCTTTATTAGGTGTACAGCAATACCTAAGTGGTGCATTTCGGTGCTCTAAAATGGTAGTGAAGTAAACATCCATAAACTGTATATGTAACCTCCCCCCCCCCCCCCCCCCCAAACTTGGTATGAGGTTTAATTGTAAATTGTTTAAAAATTAATATTGTTTTTTAAAAAAAATTATTGTTATAGCTAAATATATTAGTGTGTATGCATGCAATGTACGTATGTGTGCAGCTGACCATTCCCCCTGCTAAGTCAATATACCACCTCTTCCAGCGGCTAGCCATTTGCCTCTGTTGGGGGAATTTTAGTATGTGGAGTAAGCGGACTCCATTCAGGCCTCCTGGCATTGATGGTATCATCTTTTTTTGTTCTTTTTTGTTCGTTTTTTTGTTTTGCGTATGATATCATATGCAAAACAAAAAACTCCAAATAGTCCTCGCATGTCACAGTTATATACATGCGCAAATTGAAAATTGACCACATCATCTGAACTCATAATGGCTAATCAGCAAGCTGCAAAATTTGGAGGAAGAACTATATATTGGATGTAACAGCCAGGAGAGTTGCAGCACAGAGACAGAGAGGGCAAGGAATTAGTGCCAAAAGAGTCAGAGAGATTGCTAACTGACAGAAAATTATCCTTCACTGAGCAGATAAGGTTTTTCAGAGAGTGCAAGGAATGAGCGGTAAACACTGGTAGGAGGATTGAATTAAGTGTTTCTCTGCCAGAGTTTACAAGAAATGTAGGGAGAGCAGCACAAACTCTGGTAGGAGTGAACAAAGTGCTGCGCTGCCAGTGTGTGTAAGTGTTGAGGAGAGAGCTACAAGCACTTTAGGTGTGACAGGGAACATCTCCACCAGTGAGTGCAAGGAATAGAGGGAGAGAGAGTGCAAATACTGCTATGAGTTGTTCCTGCAATGTTTCTTCTGTTGAATCAAACACTTGCTAGGACACAGAAATTCAAAACTCCTTTTGAGCCTTGATTTTCACATTGTGGAATAACTTGTCCCCAGAAACTCTCAAAACTCATTCACTTACCAATTATAAACACTACTGTGCAACTTAGTTCTAGTTACTTAGTATTAGCAGACTATGCTATTTGTGTATCCTTTGAATGTATTTCACAAATTATTAAAAAAAATAATAATAATTATGTATTAATAGTAATAAAAAAATGAGGAGTGAACCAAAAGCTGCACTGCCAGAGATTGCAAGGGATAAGCAGAGAATAGCAAACGCTGGTAGGAGATGTGAACCAGGAGCCAGGAAGTGCAAGAGATTAGGAGAGTGCAGCCAACTACAACTCAAAACATTTATATACTGTGTGGAGTTTCTGTGGGTCTCGGTATTATTATTACTATTATTATTAATTATTATTATTATATTTTTTATTACTAGATTGTAATAATTATAGTAAATAGTAATACAACTGCGACAATATTAATATTTACTGCAAACTACCTTTACAGCACTGAGGTAAGTGTAGTGGCACTCATTCTAACACTATCTAAAGTGTGCTGGCTTAACTAAAGGGAGCTTTGCAAGCTTCTTTGCTGCACTCCATATTCATTATGGCACACTATAGTTTTGCAACCAACATTGTTTTATGGTCTATTATAGTTTTATCAATACTTAGTGACATAGGTCTAATATCCACTATCAAGGAGCACACTAGTATTCCCTGTATTGGATTGCCCTACTTTTTGAAATGACGGACCAAAAAAATTAAAAAAGCTTATATCTCAGCCAAAACTCACATCGGCAGCTTGTTAGCTTCCTAAATGGTGGCTTTAGCTGATATTAGCTCCAAAAAGATTCCAAGCATGCCTTAATGACTTCGCTAAGGTAGTATACCAGCAATGCAAAACAACAACTTTGCTGTCTGGTAAACGAAATGTGAAATTAATCCAGATTTTTTTGGTTTGTTTCTCTATTTCGTCTCACACATAACTTGCGTCCAATACGTCCTCTCATAATCATTTTGGTACCAGAAGACTGCAAATGTTACAATAATCATCCACAACTGCTCAGTTTCTCGATCCAGTGAAGCGACAAAAATGGCAAAATTGATATGTACACTACTTCTATTCATGATTCATACAACGATTGACTCTCACTTAGTTCATCTATTTAATTTGTGCAGTTTTCACTCCTAGTAAACTTACCATGTCCAACGGAGCCCGTAGCTAATCTTTGCAGTCAATAATAGAAACAAAGTATGGTTTGTTCATATATTTCAACAACATGGTGTTCAAGGAAACAGTCAACAATAGCAACAATTTATAGTGTGTATTGTTATGTGTGTAATAAAAAGTTATAAAAAGTGTTTAAATATCTAGGAGACAACCACCAATCTGCTCACACTTGTAGTCCTCCTTTTCCCCTCCACAATTCAACTTTTATATATACAAAAACAATAACAAAAAAAAAGCCCTTGAAACAAGAGCAATAATGTTTTGTTTCAAAACGACTAGCTATATTGGATTAACTTTATGGAAACAACGCTGTACCCATGAAGACCAAAACCAGGTTGATGTCCTTTACCATCTAAAATGATGAACCTTATTGTATTTCTGGGTTTAAAATCATGTAGTGCCTGTGTAACCACACAAAAACCACAATATTTAGAGTATATGATTTTGAATGATAAAGGGCATCTGACTGGCTGTGGTGTACATGGGTACAGTCTTGTTTTCTTTCATTTTTCTCAAACCATTCCAATATATTTGGTTGTTTTTAAACGTTTGCTCTTATGTATATAACTACCTCCATCTCTTTCTTTGTGGTTGCAAAGTAGTTAATCCTGCATGGTCCATTAAACACTCAATATTGTATATCAAATATCGGCAGTAAGATCTTTTCTATATCCTAGTGGTGTAAATAGGGGTATCAAGAAATTGTGTTATAAATCTCACTAAAGGTATACAGAATACCTCAGGGTGTAAGGAAATTCTTTACGCCACTGAAGTGTTTCAAAACACTTTGGTGTACTTAGACTCCCCAGTTCTGATTTACTTCAATGCCTTTTTTTTACTGTATGTGGTCTATATGATCAGTTAACAATTGTACCATGTATATTGTGTTATTGCTGTATCTCTTGATTTTCCCATAGGACATGTATAAGCATTATCAATGTTGCTCCACAGGGTTCATGATAGCCATATGTAACACTGGGTTCTGGATTGGGTTTATTTTAACCAATCAATTTGGACCTATCCTCATCAACTCATCTCTACAGGTGTCTGGGACATTACTACTGTTCTCTGCTAATATCACATTCCTATTTCTAGTTGTTCTCTTCTTGATGCCTGAAACTAAAGTAAGTGAACCTGTTGTTATGTGATAGCTATATAAATATTGTTATTAATTTTTTTAAGATAGCCACCCAATAATAATTAGTATATAATCCACTATTATTAATTTGGAAGGGACTTTCATTGGAGGATGTTGAGAAGCTCTACTCAATGCCATGGAAGGACAGAGTCCATGTTTTGTATTACTTAAAGTGTTGCTGCTTTGTGGAAACCTGTAGAGGTCAGAGAAAAGTTGGTGGAGAGCTTTTAGAACAATATGAATTGAAGATGAAATAGATGTAATAAGTTTATTTTCCATTGTTTCATCTACTGATAATCTTGTCACCAAATTGACGACATCATTGTAGCCCATATTGTTTTATTGGGTTGGCATATTAAATTAATCTTCTTTTTTTTCTTTCTTTTTTTCTCTCTCTCTTTTTCTTCATGTGGTATCACTATTCTTTGTATGAACAATAAAATATATTCATCTGTCATAAATAGGCCTCTTGAGTACCTTAGAAATGCAGTGAGTCTAAAGTTCTTGACTGATGTTTTATCACCAGTGAGTGTATAAGCCACTCACAAGGATAAATATTTTAGCAGTAGTAAATAAATGATGGTTTGGTCAAATGCACATAATTTTAGGATTTTTGGTCATATACGATCTATTTCCTTGGCTCTTCTTCATCAGGTCGATTACTACCTCATAAATTTTGCATCAAGTATTTTTGTTTAGCTTCGACCTATTTTCCATTGATGGAATTGTAAAACTACTTACTTAAGTATAACTGCACGTGGTCGTATAACTGCTTCTAAGTTGCAATATATTTTTCAATTAATATATTCTTGAGAAGACTGCAAAGTTAATATCTAGACCATTAGCATTTCACTGGTCTGCTAGCCTATATTACAAATAATTTACCAAATTATCTTGAACATTGTTATGGCACCAGAGCTAAGTATATATCATCATGCTAAGTCACAAGTTGTTTCCTAGTTCAGAGTAAAAAATATGGTGCCTTTACGTCAAAAGACATGCTTGACAAAAGCTGAATACTAATTTGGATTAATGGTATATATATGACTGCAAACTGCAAAATAATGGTATATATGAGTTCAAAATAATGGTGTATATGAGTGCAAAATAATGGTGTATATGAGTGCAAAATAATGGTGTATATGAGTGTAAAATAAAGGTGTATATGACTGTAAAATAATGGTATATATGTGCTCTAGAATGTCAAATAGCACGTTAATTTTCATGTCATCAGTTTCAGAGTAAACAATTTGAAATTAAAAAATTGGCAAATGATTAGCGATGTCCATATATATATATACACACACACTCAACGTTTTCTTCCACTTCAGTATTCTTCTATACATCCTGTAGAAACTTATGACAACTCTGTATCAATATTACTTTGTCGATATGGCATTGCCAAAATTCTGACAATACAACCATTTGCTGTCTACCCTTTTTGGTAATTCATGCACACTATTTCAAACTGGTATTCAGCAAGTAACAGTAGTGTCATGGGCACACACAAGTTATTTAGCGGAAATTGACAGAAAACATATCTTAGGTAAAAAAGTGTTTTTCTCAGCAAAATGAGCACATACAGCTAAACTAAGCTTTTCTGGACTTTTGAAGAATTTTTGTGTAAATTGACAAAAAAAAACATATCTTAGGTATAAAATGTTTTTCTAGGCAAAATGAGTCACATACAGCTATAGTAAGTTTTTCTGGTTTTTTGAAGGAATTTTATGAGGGGAGGAGGGAATTTAAGGTCATAAAAGTGTTTTTCTCATCAAAATAACACACATACAGCTAAAGTAAGTTTTTCTGGTGTTTTGAAGCATTTTTCGCAAATTGACAAAAAAATACCTTTAGGTCAAAAATGTTTTTCTCATCAAGATGTGTCACATACAGCTAAACTAAACTTTTCTCCTGTTTTGAAGCATTTTTAAGGCAATTGACAAAAAAAATCCCTTTTAGGTCAAAAATGTGTTTTTCTCAACAAAAATGAGCCACATACAGCTGAACTAAGCTTTTCTACTTGTTTTCATCATTTTTGATGAAATTTAAAAAAAAATCGCAAGGGGGGACGACACCTGAAATCACCAAAATTGGAATACATATTTGTAGCTGTCATAACTTTTTTTCCCTTTCTTCTGTGCAAATAATTATTATACCAGCTTGTTGCTTATTGTGTGCGCTTTAAAATGATATATAAAATGTCTATATAGCCACCTTTTCTTAGAAGATATATATCCAACACGCAAGGGTCACTCAAAAAATGGCACTTCCTAATTTGTGGCAGTCCTAACTGCCAGGCGCCTTGACCGACCCGCCCCAAAATCGGTGTGCGGGAAGCTAAAGCTCTTAGCTGTGATTAGTGGTTTTATTTAATTTTTTTGGTGAACCCCATCCCCCCCCCTTCCCAGCCTGAGTTGTAGTGTTGAGAAGAGGCGGGACCAAAAAAAAATCGCGTAATTTTTTGGGTCCCGCCTCTTCTCAACACTATAACTCGGGGGGGGGGAGGGGTGCACCGAAAAAAAAAGAAGAAAAAAACCCACTATATCTCAGCTAAGGGTTTAGCTACCCGCACACCGATTTTGGGGCGGGTCGGTCAAGGCGCCAGGCTGTTAAGGGGGGGACTATACCTAAAACCAACGAAATTGTAAAATATATTTGTAGCTGTCATAACTTTTTTTCCCTTTCTTCTGTGCAAATAATTTTTATACCAGCTTGTTGCTTATTGTGTGTGCTTTAAGATGATATTAAAAAAAAGTCTCTATAGGCATCTTTTCTTAGTAGATATATCAAAACACGCAAGGGTCACTCACTTCCTACTGTTTGGCAAGCCTAACTCCCACGCGCATTGACCGACTCGCCCCAAACGCGGTACGAATGTAGCTAAAGGCCTTAGCTGTAAAATGACCGAGTTAAAAAAAAATTCCCGTGAACCCCCCCCCCTGAGATATAGAGCTGAGAAGAGGCGGGGCCACGGAATTTGCCGTGGCCCCGCCTCTTCTCAGCTCTATATCTCCGGGGGGGTTCACGGGAATTTTTTTTTACCTCGGTCATTTTACAGCTAAGGCCTTTAGCTACATTCGTACCGCGTTTGGGGCGAGTCGGTCAATGCGCGTGGGAGTTAGGCTTCCCAAACAGTAGGAAGTGAGTGACCCTTGCGTGTGTTGATATATCTACTAAGAAAAGATGCCTATAGAGACTTTTTTTATATCATCTTAAAGCACACACAATAAGCAACAAGCTGGTATAAAAATTATTTGCACAGAAGAAAGGGGGAAAAAGTTATGACAGCTACAAATATTTTTTACAATTTCGTTGGTTTTAGGTATAGTCCCCCAACTGCCACAAATTAGGAAGTGCCATTTTTCGAGTGATCCTTGCGTGTTTGGATATATCTTCTAAGAAAAGGTGCCTATATAGACTTTTTATATATCATTTTAAAGCACACACAATAAGCAACAAGCTGGTATCAAAAGTATTTGCACAGAAGAAATGGGAAAAAAGTTATGACAGCTACAAATATGTGTTCAAATTTTGGTAATTTCAGGTGTGGTCCCGTCAAAAAAAGTGTTTTTCTCAGCAAAATGTGTCACATCTTTTCTCTTGTATTGGAGTATTTTTAAGGCAATTGACAAAAAAAATCACCTTTAGGTCAAAAAGGTGTTTTCCTCATCAAAATAAGCCACATACAGCTAAATTAAGCTTTTCTACTGTTTTGGTATTATTACAAAAATTGACCAAAAAAAACTCTTTTTAGTCATAAAAGTGTTTTTCTCATCAAAATAAGCCACATACTGCTAAACTAAGCTTTTCGGCTGTTTAGAAACATTTTTACGGATATTGACAAAAAACATCTCTTTTATGTCCAAAAATTGTTTTTTTTCCATCCAAATGAGCAACACACTGCTAAACTTATCTTTTAATTTGTTTTGAAACATTTTTGTGAAAATAGAAAATAAATCTCTTGAAGGTAAAAATAAGTGTATTTCTCATCAAAATGAGCCACATACAGCTAAACTGTAATTTTTTGGTGTTTTGATGCATTTTTGTGGTAATTGACAAAAAAAATTCTCTACGGGTAAAATTGTGTTTTCGCGTCAAAATGAGCGAGCCACATCTGCTTAACTTATTTTTTTTTGTGTTTTGTAGCATTTTTGTGAAAATTAACAACAAAACTTTTTTTTAAGTCAAAAAAGAATTTATCTCATCAAAATGAACCTAATAGAGCTAAACAAGCTTTTCTGGTGTATTGAAACATTTTTGCGGAAATAGACGAAAAAACTCGCTATTTACAGTAAAAAAAAGTATTTTTTCATCAAAATGAGCCACATAGAGATAAATTAAATTTTTAGTCGTTTTGAAGCATTTTAGCAGAAATTGACAAAAAAAAGCTTTGTCAAAACAGTTTCTCTCATTAAAATGACCCACATACAGCTAAACAACACTTTTCTGGTGATATGAAGCATTTTACGGAAATGACAAAAAAATATCTCTGAGGTCAAAAAAATGTTTTTCTCATCAAAATAAGTCACATACAGATAAACTAAGATTTGCTGTTGTTTTTTAGAATTTTTGCGGAAATTGACAAAATAACATTTTTCTTAGGTCAAAAGAGTTTTTCTCATCAAAATAAGCCACACACAACTAATCAAAGCTTTTCTGTTATTTTGAAGCTTTTTTGAGGCAATTGATAAAAAACAACACTTTACGGTAAAAAAGTGTTTTTCTCATCAAAATGAGCAACCTACAGCTAAACTAAGCTTTTCTGATGTTTTGAAATAATTTAGCGAAAATTGACAAAAAACATCTTAGGTTAAAAAAAGTGTTTTTCTGGACTTTGAAGAATTTTTGCGTAAATTGTCAAAAAAAAAATTCTTAAGATAAAATCTTTATCTAAGCAAAATGAGCCACATGCCGCTATACTAAGCTTTTCTGGTATTTTGAAGCAATTTTGTGGGTGGGAAATTTAAGGTCATAAAAGTATTTTTCTCAGCAAAATAACACACATACAGCTAAAGTAAGTTTTTCTGGTGTTTGGAAGCATTTTTTGTAAATTGACAAAAAAACTTTAGGTCAAAAAACATTTTTATCAAAATGAGCCACATACAACTAAACTAAGCTTTTCTGGTATTTTGAATTTTTTGGGGAAAATATTAAAAAAATTAATTTAAGGTCAAAAAAATTAATTGAAGGTCAAAAAAGTATTTTTTCAGCCACATACAGCTAAACTAAGGTTTTTGTAGTTTTGAAGTATTTTTACGGAAATTGACAAAGAAACATCTCTTTTAAGTCTAAAAAGTGTTTTTCTCAGCAAAATGTGTCACACAGCTAAACTATTTCTCCAGTTTTGAAGCATTTTTAAGGCAATTGACAAAAACATCGCTTTTAGGTCAAAAATATTTTCCTCGTCAAAATAAGCCATATAGAGCTAAATTAAGCTTTTGTGCTGTTTTGGTATTATTACGGAAATTGACAAAAAAACAACTTTTTAAGTCAAAAAAGTATTATTATTTTCATCAAAATGAGCCACATACGGCTAAAGTAAGCTTTTCTGCTGTTTTGAAGCAAGTTTACGGATATTAACACAAAATATCTCTTTTAGGACAAAAAAATTTTTTTTATTAAAATGAGCCACATACTGCTAAACTAAGCTTTTCGGGTGTTTAGAAGAATTTTTACGAAAATTGAAAAAAGATATCTCTTTTAGGTCAAAAAAGTGTTTTTCTCATCAAAATAAGCAAATACTTCTTAACTTAGGTTTTAATTTGTTTTGAAGCATTTTGCGAAAATTGAAAAAATTTCATGAAAGTAAAAAAAGTGTATTTCTCAGCAAAATGAACCACATACAGCTAAACTATGCTTTTTTGGTGTTTTGATGCATTTTGCAGCAATTGACAAAAAAAACGTCGCTACGGGAAAAAATGTATTTTTCGAGTCAAAATGAGCCACATACTGCTAAACTAAGCTTTTTTGATGTTTTGTAGTATTTTTGTTGAAACTAAAAAAAACCCATCTTTTTACTGTCAATTTTTTTTTATCTCATCAAAATGAACCTAATTGAGCTAAACAAGCTTTTCTGGTGTATTGAAACTTTTTTTTCCGAAATTGACAATCAAACTCACTCTTAACAGTCAAAAAAGTGTTGTTGTTTTTTCATATAGAGCTAAATTAAGTTTTTAGTTGTTTTGAAGCATTTTAGCAGAAATTTACCAAAAAATCTTTAGGGTCAAAATATTTTTTTCTCAAATTGTGCCACATAGAGTTAAACATAACTCTTCTTGTGTTTTGAAGCATTTTTTCAGAAATTGAACAAAAAAATATCTTTAAGGTCAAAAAAGTGTTTTCCCCATCAAAATGAGCCACATACAGCTAAACTAAGCTTTTCTGTTGTTTTGTACCATTTTTTCGGAAATTGACAAAAAATATCGATTTGCACAACTACATACTTGTTGAGAAAAATTAACTCTCTGATAATTCATGTCAACTTTCTGAGATAGTCACTTTTGAGGTTCAAAAGAGAAGTTTTCGGTCAATTTTCGCAAAAATGCTTCAAAAACACCAGAAAAGCTTAGTTTAACTGTAGGAGCTCATTTTGAGGAAAAAATCCATATTTGGTTATAATTGTCCCATTTCAATATAGTTGTTTCCATCAAATCATAATTTTCCTCATGAAATTGGAAACAAAAAACTAATCATTTCTGAGTAATTTTTCCTTCTTTCTGGGAGTAATTTTTTGACGCAAAACAGAATTTTTCAGTCAATTTCCTCAAAAATGCTCCAAAACACCAGAAAAGCTTAGTTTACCTGTAGGTGATTCATTTTGAGGAGGAAAGCAATTTGTGGTAATATTTGTCCCATTTCACTGGTTTGACCAAAAATAGTTGTTTTCATCAAATAATAAATTTCCTCAAGATTAGCTCCTTTTCAATCAAGTTGAGAAAAAAATTATTTCTGAGTTTTTCATAGCTTCTCTCTGTGATAGCCATTTTTTTAACACAAAAGAGAACTTTTCAGTCAATTTCCCCAAAAATGCTTCAATCCACCAGAAAATGTTAGTTTAGCTGTATGTGGCTCATTTTGAGGAGAAACACGGTTGTGGTAATATTTGTCCGATTCCATTGATTTGTCCAAAAAAAGTTGTTTCCATCAAATTAAAATTTTCCTCTAGATTTTCCCCTATTCAAAATATTTGAAAAAAATTTTTGGAGCAATTCTTAGGTTCTTTATGAGATAGTCAAGTTTTTTACCCAAAAGATAAAATTATCTGTGAATTTCCGTGAATTTTTTTTATTACAACAGAAAAGATTAGTTGAGCTGTAAGTGGCTCATGTTGAGGAGGAAAAAAGTTTTTGGAGTAATTTATCCCGTTTCACAGGTTTGACCAAAAAATTGTTTCCATCAATTCAAAACATTTCCTTAGGATTTGCATAATTTTCATATTTATTGAGAAAAAATAACTCTTGAGAAATTCTTTGCTTCTGTCTGAGATAGTCAATTTTTAGATCCAAAAGAGTATTTTTCAGTCAATTTCTGCGAAAGTGCTTCAAAACACCAGAAAAAATTAGTTTAGCTGTATGTGGCATATTTTTAGTAGGAAAACGTTTTTTAACATTATTTGTCCAATTTCATTTCTGAGTAATTCTTAGGTTCTCTATGAGATAGTCGCATTTTTGACCCAAAAGTGAAGTTTTTAGTCAATTACCCTGAAAATCCTTCTAACAACAAAACAGCTTAGTTTAGCTGTATGTGGCTTATTTTGAAGAGGAAAAACATTTTTGTTAATATTTGTCCCTTTTCACTAGTTTGACCAAAAAAGTTGTTTCCCTCAAATAAAAACATTTCCTCAAAGTTTACCCCTTTTCATACATGTGAGAAAAAAATACTTTCAGAGTTAATTATTAGCTTTATTCTGAGATATCACTTTTTTTTTACCCAATAGAGAACCTTTCAGTGAATTCCAGGGATAAAGCTTCAAAACACCAGAAAAACTTACTATAGCTATATGTGGCTCATATTGAGGAGGAAAACGGTTTGTGATAATATTTGTCCCAATTCACCGGTTTGTTAAAAAAAAATGTTTCCATCAAATCAAAACTTTCCTCTGGATTTGCCCCTTTTCAAACTTGTTGAGAAAAAAATATTTCTGAGTAATTCTTAGTTACTTTCGAGATAATCACTTTTTAGAACAAAAGAGAAGTTTTCAGTGAGTTTCTGTGAAAATGTTTCAGAACAACAATAAAGCATAGTTGAGCTGTATGTGGCTCATTATGAAGAGAAAAAATGTTTTGGTAATATTTGTCCCATTTCACTGGTTGGTCCAAAAAAAGTTGTTTCCATAAAATCAAAATTTTCCACAGGATTTTCCCATTTTCAAACTTGTGTAGAAAAAATAACATTCAGAGTAATTCTTAGCTTCATTTTGAAATAGTAATTTTTTTAACCAAAAGAGTAGTTCTCAGTGAATTTCCGCGAAAATGTTAAAAACACCGGGAAATGCTTAGTTTAGCTGTATGTGGCTAATTATTAAAAGGAAAACAGTAGTAATATTTGTTCCGTTTCACTGGTTTAACCAAAAAAAAAGTTTCCTTCAAATCAAATTTTCCTCAGGGTTTGCCCCTTTCGAACTTGTAGAGAAAAAATAGAAATGTCTGAGTTAATTCTTAGCTTCTTTCATAGATATCACATTATTGACCCAAAGAGAATTTTTCAGTGAATTTCTGTGAAAACACTTCAAAACACGTGAAAAGCTAAGTTTAGCTGTTTTCATTTTGAGTAGGAATTTTTTTTTGTAATATTTGTCCCATTTCACATGGTTTGATCAAAAGAATTTTTCCATCTAATCAAAATTTTCCTCAGGATTTGCCACTTTTCAAACATGTTGAGAAAAATTCACTTCTGAGTAATTCTTAAGTTCTTTCTGAGATAGTCATGATTTTGACCCCAATGAGAAGTTTCTGTCAATTTCCATGAATATGCTTCATAACAAAAGAAAAACTAAGTTTAGCTCTATGTGGCACATTATTAAGAGGAAATCATTTTTTGGTAATATTTGTCCCATTTTACTCATTTGACCAAAAAAGTAGTTTCCATAAAATCGGAACTTTTACTTCATGGTTTGCCCCTTTTCATACTTGTTGAGAAAAAATTACTCTCTGAGTGTTTCTTAGTTCTTTCTGAGCTATTCCCTAAAGGAGAAGTTTTCAGTCTATTTCCACGAAAATGCATCAAAAACTCATAAATGTTTAGTTTAGCTGTATGTGGCTCAAATTGAGGAAGAAAATGGTTTTTGATAATATTTGTCACATTTGTCAAAAAAAAGTTGTTTCCATCATAAAATTTTCCTTGGGATTTGCTCCTTTTCAAACTTGTTGAGAAAAAATTATTTCTGAGTAATTCTTAGCTTTTTTCTCTGATAGTCACGTTTTTGACCCAAAAGGGAAATTTTCGGTCAATTTCCATGAAAATACTTTAAAACACCAGGAAAGCTTAGTTTAACTGGCTGTATAGTTCTCATTTTAAGGAGGAAAACTGTTTTTGGTAATATTTGTCCTGTTTAACTGGTTTGACAAAAAAAATAGTTTCCATTAAATCAAAAAATATCCTCAGGATTTTCCTCTTTTCAAACTTGTTGAAAAAAATAACTTTCTGAGTAGTTCTAAGTTTCATTCTGAGATATCACTTTTTTAACCCAAAAGATAACTTTTCAGTAAATTTATGCAAAAATGCTTCATAACACAAGAAAACTTTGTTTATCTGAATGTGGTTCATTTAGAGGAGGAAAACGGATTGTGGTAATATTTGACCCATTTTACTGGTTTGTCCAAAAAAAATTTTTCCAACAAATCCCTTTTCAAACTTGTTGAGAAAAACTCATTTCTGAGTAATTCTTAGGTTCTTTCTGAGATAGTAACGTTTTTCACCCAAAAGTGAAGTTTTCTGTGAATTTCCGCAAAAATGTTTCATAACACCAGAAAACCTTAGTTTAGCTGTATGTGGCTCATTTTGAGGAGGAAAAACATTTTTGATGATATTGTCCCATTTCATTGGTTTGACCAAAAATACTGTTTCGATCAAATAAAAATTTTCCTCAGGTGTTTCCCATCTTCAAACATGTTGGGAAAGAATCTAAGAATTACTCTGTAATGATTATTTCTCAACAAGTTTGAAAAAGGGAAAATCCTGAGGAAATGTTTTGATTTGAGGGAAACCAATTTTTGGTCACATTTGTGAAACATGACAAATATTATCAAATATTGTTTTCCTCCTCAAAATAAGAATTCATTTAAACTATGCTTTTATGAGGTTTTGAAACATTTTCGTGAAAATTGACAGAAAACTTCTCTTTTGGGTCAAAAAAAACAGACTATCTCAGAAAAAATCTAAGAATTACTCAGAAAGTTGTTGTTTTTTTCAACAAGTTTGAAAAGGGGCAAACTCTGAAGAAAAGTTCTGATTTGAAGGAAACTTTTTTTTTGTCAAACCAGTGAAATGGGAGAAATATAACAAAAAAAAATGTTTTTCCTCCTCAAAATGAGCCACATATAGCTTAGCTAACCTTTTCTGTATTTTGAAGCATTTTGGGGATATTGACTGATAACTTCTCTATTGTATCAACAAAAAAAAAATATCTCTGAAAGAAGCTTAGTTTATTCAGAAAGTTGTTTTTTTTCAACATGTTTGAAATTGGGAAAATCTTGTGGAAAGTTTTGATTTGATGGGGAAATGTTTTTGGTCAAACCAATGAAACAGGACAAATATTTCCAAACATAGTTTTCCTCCAATGAGCCAAATACAGCTAAACTTAGATCTTCTGGTGTTTTGAAGCATTTTACCGTAAATTGACTTAAAACTTCACTTTTGGGTCAAAAATGTGTCTCTCTCAGAAAGAACCCAAGAATTACTCAGAAATACTTTTTTCTTAACAAGTTGGATAAGGGGAAAATCCTGAAAAAAAATTGATTTGTTGCAAACACCTATATTTTGGACAAACCAATGAAACTGGAGTAATATTACTAAATAGAATGTTCTCCACAAAATGAGAAACATTCAGCTAAACTAAGCTTTTCTGGTGTTTTGAAGAATTTTGACTGAAATTGACAGAAAATTCCCTTTCAGTTAAAAAAACTTATTATCTCAGGAAGATGCTAACAATTACTCAGAGAGTTATTTTTTCTCAACAAGTATGAAAAGGGGCAAATCCTGAGGAAATGTTTTCATTTTATGGAAATATATTTTTTTTATTAAACCAATGAAATCGGTCAATTATTACCAAAATCTTTTTCCCTCCTAAAATTGTACAACATACAGCTTAAAATAAGTTTTTCTGGTATTTGAAGCATTTTCTCAGAAATTCACTGAAATCTTATCTTTTGGATCAAAAATGTAACTATCTCAGAAGGAAGCTAAGAATTACTTAGAAAGATGTTTTTCTCAATGAGTTTGAAAAGAGGAAAATTCTAACCAAAAAATTTTTAAACTCATTTTTGGGGCAAACCTGAGAAACAGGACAAATATTGCCAAATACAGTTTATCTCCACAAAATCAGTAACACACAACTAAACCAAACTTTTCAGGTGTTTTGACGTACTTTCGTGGAAATTGACGGAAAACTTTGAAAGTTATTTTTTCTCAACTAGTTTGAAAAGGGACAAATCCTTTGGAAATTTTTGATTTAATGGAAATGGAAACAACAATTTTTGGTCAAACCAGTAATACAGAACAAATATTAACAAAAATGTTTTCCATCCTCATAATGAGACATATACTGCTAAACTAAGCTTTTCTAGTGTCATGATGAATTTTCGCGGAAATTAACAGAAAAATTCTCTTTTGTTCAAAAAGCTGACTATCTCAGAAAGACACTAACAATCACTCTGAAATTTATTTTTTCTCAACAAGTTTGAAAAGTGACATATTCTGACGAAAATTTAGATTTGATGGAAACAATTTCTTTTGCAAACCAGTGAAATGGGACAAATATTACCAAAATGGGTTTCCTCCTCAAAATGAGCCACATGAGCTTTTCTGGTGTAATAAAGCATTTTCACGGATATCGATTGAAAACTTCTCTTATGAGTCAAAAACGTGACTATCTCAGCATGAAGCTAAGAATTACTCAGAAGAAAGTGATTTTTTCTCAATAGGTTTTAAAAGGGACAAAACTGAGGTAATTTTTGGATTTGATGGAAACAACTTTTTTGGTTCAAACCAGTGAAATGGGACAAATATTTCCAAGGTTTTCTTCCTCAATACAGCTAAACTAGCTTTCCTGGTATTGTGAAACATTTTCACGGAAATTGACAGAAAACTTTAATTTTGGGTCAAAAATATGCCTCTCAGAAAGAACCAAAGAATTTATCAAAAATTATTATTTCTCAACAAGTTTGATAGGGGCCAAATCCTGAGGAAAATTTTGATTTGATGGAAACAACTTGTTTTTTAACAAACCTGTGAAACTGGACAAATATTACCAAATACAGTTTTCCTCCTAAAAATGAGAAGCATTCAGCTAAACTAAGGTTTTCTGGTATTTTGAAGCATTTTCGTTAAAATTCACAGAAGACATCTCTTTTGTGTCAAAAAACTGACTATCTCTGAAAAAAGGTAAGAATTACTCAGAAAGTTATCTTTCTCAACAAGTTTGAAAATGGGCAAATCCTGAGGAAATGTTTTGATTTGATGGAAACTAATTTTTTGGTAAAACCTGTAAAACAGTACAAATTTGACGAAAAAGTTTTTCCAACTCAATATGAGCCAGATACAGCTAAATTAAGCTTTTCAGGTGTTTTGAAGCATTTTCTTGGAAATTGACCGAAAAATTCTCTTTTGGATCAAAAATGTGACTATTCCAGAAAAAAGCTAAGAATTACTAAGAAAGTTATTGTTCACAACAAGTTTGAAAAGGGGTAAATATTGAGGAAAATTTTGATTTGAAGGAAACTCATTTTTTGGGACAAACCAGTGAAACAGGACACATAATACCAAATACAGTTTTCCACCTCAAAATGAGAAACATACAGCTAAACTAAGCTTTTCTAGTATTTTGAAGCATTTTTGTGGAAATTGACTATAACCTTTTATGTTTAAAAAATGACTAAAGAAGCTAAGAATTACTCAGAAATATATATTTTCTCAAAGTTTGAAAAAGAGGTCAATCCTGAGGAAAATTTAGTTTTAATGGAAACAACTATTTTTGGTTAAACTAGTGAAACAGACAATTGTACTAAAAATGTTTTTCCTCCTCAAAATGAGCGACATACAGCTAAACTAAGCTTTTCTGCTGTAATGAAGCATTTTCACAGAAATTGATTGAAAACTTCTCTTTTGTGTCCAACATAACATCTCAGAAAGAAGCTATAATTACTCAGAAAGTGATTTTTTCTCAACACATTTGAAAAGTGGCAAACATTGAGGAAATGTTTTGATTTGAAGGTAACAATTATTTTTGGTCAAACCAATGAAATGGGACAAATATTATAACAAACCATTTTCCTCCTCAAAATGTGCAACATACAGCTAAACTAAACTTTTCTGGTGTTTGATGCATTTTCATGGAAATGACCGAAAACTTCTCTTTTGTGTGTAAAAATGACTATTGCAGAATGAAGCTAAGAATACCTTTGAGAGTTATTTTTTCACAACAAGAATGAAAAGAGGCAAATCCTGATGAAATATTTTGATTTAATGGAAACATTTTTTTGGTCAAACCCGTGAAATGGGACAAATCTTACCCAAAATGGTTTTCCTCCACAAAATGAGACACATAAAACAATTAATTAGCTTTTCTGGTGTTATGAAGCATTTTCACGGAAATTCACTGACTTCTCTTTTGGGTCAAAAATATGGCTATCTAAGAAAGAAGCTAAGAATTACTTAAAAAATAATTTTTTCTCAACAAGTTTGAAAAGGGAATAATCCTGAGGAAAATTTTCATTTCATTGAAACAACTTTATTTGTTCAAATCTGTAAATTGGGACAAATATTAACAAAAACGGTTTTCTTCCTCAAATTGAGAAACCTACAGCTAAACTAAGCTTTTCTGGTGGTATGAAGTATTTTTGCAGAAATTGACTGAAAACTTCTCTTTTGGGACAAAAAACAGAATCTCAGAATCAAGCTAAGAATACTCAGAAATAATTTTTTCCCAACAAGTTTGAAAAGAGTCAAATCCTGAGGAAAAGATTTGATTTGAGAGAAACAACTTTTTTTTTTAATAGAACAAATATTACAATAAATGTTTTTCCTCCTCAAAATGAGCCACAGAGAGCTGACATAAGCTTTTCTGGTATTATGAAATATTTTCGAGGAAATTGCTGGAAAACTTGTTTTTTTTTGGTCAAAAAACTGACTATCTCAGAGGGAATCTAAGAATTACTCAGAAATTTTTTTTGTCAACAACTTTGAAATGGGGCAAATCTTGAGGAAAGTTTTGATTTGAAGGAAGCAACTTTTTTGGTCAAAGTAGTGAAACGGGACAAATATTACAAAAAAAATTTTTCCTCAAAATGAGCCACATACCGCTAAACTTAGCTTTTCGTGTGTTATGAAGCATTTTCGTGGAAATTTACTGTAAACTTCTCTTTAGGGTCAAAAGAGAGACTCTCAAAAAGAAGCTTAGAATTACCCAGAAAGTTATTTTTTTCTCCAAATGTTTGAAAAGTAGCAAATCCTGAGGAAATTTTTAATATGAATGAACCAACATTTTTGGTGAAACCAGTAAAACGGGACTAATTTAACAAAAATGTTTTTTCTCCTCAAAATATGCCACCTACAGTTTTTCTGGTGTTATGAAGAATTTTCGCAGAAATTATCTGAAAAATTCCCTTTTGGGTCAAAAATGTAACATCTCAGAAAGAACCTAAGAATTACTCGGAAAGTTATTTTTTCTCCACAAGCTTGAAAAGGCCAAATTCTGAGGAAAATTTTGATTTGATGGTCAAACCAGTGAATCGGGACAAATATTACCAAATACAATGTTCCTTCTCAAAATAAGAAACATACAGCTAAACTAAGCATTTCTGATGTTTTGAAACATTTTCGCGGAAATTGACTGAAAACTTCACTTTTGGGTCAAAAAACTGACTATCTCAGGAATTTTTTTTTCGACAAGTTTGAAAAGGGATTTGATACTGTGGAAATATTTTGAGATGAGGAAACTACTTTTTTTGGAAAAACCAGTGAAACGGGTCAAATTTTAACGAACATTACTCATCCTCAAAATGACCCACAAACAGCTAAACTAAGCTATTCTGATGTTTTGAAGCATTTTCATGGAAATTGACTGAAAACTTCTCTTTTGTCCAAAACGTGACTATCTCAGAAAAAAATCTTAAGAATATTCAGAAAGTTATTTTTAATCAACAAGTTTGATAAGGAGCAATCCTGAGGAAAATTGGGATTTGATGGAAACAAAAAAAAATTGGTCAAACCAGTGAAAATGGACAAATATTATCAAATACTTTTCTACACATACAGCTAAACTAAGCTTTTCTGTTGAAGCATTTTCTCAGAAATTGACTGAAAACTTCTCTCTTGGGTCAAAAACATAACTTTCTCAGAATGAAATTACGAATTCCTCAATAATGTTTATTTCTCAACAAGTTTGAGAATGGGCAAATCCTGAGGAAATGTTTTGATATGATAGAAACTAATTTTTTTGGTCAAATCACTGAAATTGGACAACTATTACCAAATATAGTTTTCCTCCTCAAATTAAGAAATATACAGCTAAATTCAGGAGGGGACTAAGCCTGAAACTACCGATATTTGAACACATATTTATAGCTGCCATAACTTTTTCTCTCTTTCTTTTGTGCTAATACTTTTAGTATCAATTATTGCTTATTGTGTGTGCTTTAAGAAGATATGTGAAATAGCTCCATCAGCACCTTTTCTTAGAAGGTATATCCAAAAAATCAAGGGTCACTCAAACAATTGGACTTCCTAATCTGTGGCAAAAATATCTCCCAGGCGCCTTTGAGCTACAGATTCCCAAATTGGTTTGTGGCTTCCTAAAACATGTAAAAAAAATTTACGTGAGACATTCCTGAGTTATGGTGATTAGAAGAGGTGGGGTCACAGATATTGCATGGGCACCCATGCAATATCAAATATCTAATCACCATAACTCAAGGACTATACACGAGAAAAAAAATAATAAACACTATACATAACTACGTGTTTTAGCTAGACACCAACCAATTTGGGCATCTGTAGCTCAGGGAGCCTTGGAGATATTTTTGCCACAGTTTAGGAAGTTTTTTTTTTAGTGACTCTTGCCTTTTTAGATGTATCTTCTAAGAAAAGGTGCCTATAGAGACATTTCACATGTCATCATACAGCACACACAATAAGCAACACGATGATAATAAAAGTATCAGCATATAAGAAAGGGGAAAAAAGTTATGACAGCTATAAATATTGTTCAAATTTCAGTGGTTTTAGGCTTAGTCCCCCCCTCTTTTCTGGTGTTTTGAAGCAATTTCAATGAAATTGACAGAAAACTTCGCTTTTGGGTCAAAAATCTTACTAACTCAGAAAGTTATTTTTTCTCAACTAGTTTGAAAAGGGACATACCCTGAGGAAAAGAAGCAATTTCACCACAAATTAACAAAAAAAACTTCTCTATAAGTTAAAAAAAGTTACAATCTCAGAAGGAAGCAGAGAATTACCCTGATTTTTTTCTCTTAACCAGTTTGACATGTGGCAAATCCTGAGGAAAGGTTGGAAACGATTTTTTTTTCAATCAAGTGAAATGGAAGAAATAATTCTGAAAACAATTTTGCTCCTAAAAATGCCAATAAAGCTAAACTAAGCTTTTCTTGGGTTTCGTAAAAATTTCTAAAAAAAATTCTCTTTAAATAAAAAAAAAAGGCTATCTAGGAAACGAGCTAAGAATTACTCTGAAAGTTGTTGTTTATTACGTGTTTGAATCGGGGCAAATCCTGAGGAAATGTTTTGCTCCTCAAAATGAGCCACATACAGATAAACAAAGTTTTTCTGGAACCATTTTCACGGAAATTTCCAAAAAACTTCTCTTTGTGGTCAAAAAAGAGACAATTGAAGAAAGAGCTAAGAATTACTCAGAAAGTTATTTTTTCTCAACAAGTTTGAAAATGGTGCAAATTCTCAGGAATGGTTTTGATTTAATGCAAACATTTTTTTTGTCAAACCAATGAAACGGGACAAATAATAACGGAAACAGTTTTCTTCCCAAAAATGAGCCACATACAGCCTTAGCTTATCTGGTGTTTTGAAGCATTTTTTTCCGGAAATTGACAAAAAAAATTCTAAGTAACTATCACAGAAAGAAGCTTAGAATTACCCAGATAGTTGTTTTTTTTTCCAACTAGCTTGAAATGGGAATAATCCTGAGGAAATATTGATATGATGGAAATGACTTTTTTTTGTCAAACAAGTAAATAGGAGAAATATCAGCGATGACAATTTTACTCCTCAAAATGAGCCACATACAGCAAAACCAAGCTTTTTTGGTGTTTTTAAGCGTTTCACAGAATATTGACTTTAAACTTTTCTTTTAAGTTAAAAAGTGTAATCAAAGAAAGGAGCTATGAATTACTCTGAGAGTTGTTTTTTTTCAATGAGTTTGAAAAGGGGTAAATCCTGAGGAAAGGTTTTGATTTGTTGGATACAACTTTTTTTGGTCAAACCAGTGAAATGGGACAAATAATACTGAAAACAATTTTGCTCCTCAAAATAAGCCACATACAGCTAAACTTAGATATTCTAGTTTAACGTAAAAAATTGACTATCTTAGAAAGAAGCTAAGAATAACTTAGAAAGTAATTTTTCTCAACAAATTTGAAAAGGGGAAATAGCTGTGGAAAGGTTATGATTTGAAGGAACCAAATTTTTTGGTACAAAGCAGTGAAACGGGACAAATATTACCGAAAACAGTATTCCTCCTCAAATTGGGCCACATACAGCTAAACTATGCTTTTCTGGAGTTTTTAAAATTTTAGTGGGAATTAAAAAAAAATTCACTTTTTAAGGACAAAAAATTGACTATCTAAGAAAGGAGCTAAGAATTGCTCTGAAATAATTTTTTCTCAACAATTTTGAAAAGGGTAAATTCCTGAGGTAATTTTGATTTGGTGTAGATGACTTTTTTGTCAAACCTGTGAAACGGGACAAATACTACCAGAAAAAGTTTCTCTTCAAAATGAGCCAAATAAAGCAAAACTAAGCTTATCTGGTGTATTGAAGCATTTTAGCCGGAAATTAACAAAAAAAAATTCACAATAAGGTATCAAAAGTGACTATCTCAGTAAGAAGTTAAGAATTACCCAGAAAGTTATTTATTCTCAACTACTTTGAAAAGGGAAAATCCTGAGAAAATGTACTGATTTAATTGAAATGATTTTTTTGGTCAAGCAAGTTTAATTGGACAAATATTACAGAAAACAATTTTGCTCCTCAAAAACATACAGGTAAAAAATGCTTTTCTAGTGTTTTGAGAGATAGCCATAAATTGACAAAAAATTCTCTTTAAGGTCAAAAATATGAATATCTCAGAAAGAAGCTAAGAATAACTCAGAAAGTTATTTTTTCTCAATGATTTTGAAAAGGGGTAAATCCTGAGGAAGATTTTGATTTGATGATAGCGACTTTTTTTGGTCAAACCATTAAAACGGGACGAATACTACTGAAAACAGTTTTCCTCCTCAAAATGACCTCATACAGCTAAATTAAGGTTGTCTGGAGTTTTGAAGCATTTTCACAGGAAATTGACAAAAACATCTCTTTAGCATAAAAAGTGACTGTCTCAGAATGAAGCTATGAATAACCCTGAAAATAATTTTTTGTCAAGAGTTTGAAAAGAGTAAATTCCTGTAAAAGTGCTATGATTTGAAGGAAATAAATTCTTTGTTCAAACCAGTGATACATGTCAAATTTTCCAAAAACATTTTTGCTCCTCAAAATGAACCTCATACAGCTAAACTATGCTTATCTGGTGTTTTTAGAAATATTCGCTGGAAATTGACAAAAAATTGCTCTATAATTTCTAAAAAGTGATTATTTCAGAAAGAAGAAGAATTAATCAGAAAGTTATTTTTTCTCAACAAGTTTGAAAATTGGCAAATCCAGAGGAAAGGTTTTGATTTGATGGAAACGACTTTTTTTCAAACCAGTAAAACAGGACAAATATTACCGAAAACAGTTTTCCTCCTCAAAGTAGCCACATACAGCTAAACTAAGCTTATCTTGTGTTTTTAGGCATCATCGCTGGAAATTGCCAAAAAACATTTATTTAAGGTCGAAAAATTGACTATCTCAGAAAGAAGCTGAGAATAACTCAGAAAGATTTTTTTATCCATCAATTTGAAAATGGGCAAATCCTGAGTGAAGGTTATGATTTTATGGAAACGACTTTTATTGGTCAAACAAGTGAAACAGGACAAATATTACAAAAAAAAAAATTCTCCCATAATGGGACACATACAGCTAAAATAAGCTTTTCTGATATTTGGAAGCATTATCGCCTAAAATTAACACAAAAAAAACCCTTTAGCATAAAAAGTGACCATCTCAGAAAGAAGCTATAAATAACCCTGAAAGTAAATTTTTCTCAAGAGTTTGAAAAGGGTAAATTCCTGAGGAAATGTTATGATTTGAAGGAAATAAATTCTTTTGTTCAAATCAATGAAACGGGACAAGTTTACCAAAACCAGTTTTGTTCTTAAAAAGATCCATATACAGCTAAGCTTTTCTTAGAAATATTCGCCGGAAACTGGAAAAAAACAGCTCTTTAAGGTCAAAAAAGTGATTATCTCAGGAAGAAGATAAGAACAACTCAGAAAGTTTTTTTTTTCTCAATGAGTTTGAAAATTGGTAAATCCAATGGGTGCTATTTTTGGTGTTGGGAGCAGTGGTTTTGATGCTGCTGCTGACAATGGTTGCAATCAACTAGATGAGTTATGCCATCTCAGGCTTTCTGTTGTGTTACTGGCATTGTTTGACTTCAGCCATCAGCTGCAAAGGCTCTATCCCCAACTTTTGTTTTGCCATCCTGTCTTGATGTAGAAACTATTCAGCAACCAGTCTTTCGAGTCGTACTTGTCTCTCTTCTTTATCTTGGTCTCTTGAGCCAGGGATCTCTCTTCTTTCCATACTGCCCTGGCTTGTTAACTCACCCTCAGCTCCAGCAAGGTTCTCTCATTCCCAACATTGCTTCTTTAGTTCAGTCTGGGGGTTACAGGGTCACTTGTTGTATCAGCAACTGTACCACCATGTTAATGGTGGTTGTGTCCCTTGATCCATCCTTTGAGTGGGATGTTTGACAGGACATTTTTTCTCAGCCATTTTCTGTATGTGGCTACCAAATGTTGGGTTCATACTTCCCCTCAACTCCCTGACTGAAGCCTACTGCTTTCACCATGTCAGACATATGGCTACAACATCCATAAGTACCGAAACTACAGATTGGTTAATGGGTATATTGGCAACTCAAGTTACAGGAATCTACTAAAAAGTGAGTGATTATCCAATGGGAGCCTGGCTTCCCTCCAATGGACATGACCCAATTTGCTATCTATGTAAGAATGATTAGTCAAACTGGACCAGTGAAATACAGGATATGTGGTAATAGTGTCATGTCACTCCAAGGAGCAGGTTGGTAACATCCAGTTGTTAGGGAATCAGGATGGTTCCCTAAAACCTACCCATTTTAATCTTGAAACTGTCCAGTCAAGTAAGGTTTTAGTAACACCTGGTAGATACAAAGGTACCAATTACATCTCTGATAGAGCCATGTGTGACAACACAAACCATTCCGTTCAATATTTACAGGACTTCTACTAATAAGTAGCACATTTCTCAAAAATATGCTGTGGATGGTCAATTCCATCAGGATATTTGAAGTTGGCTGTGATGACAATCCTGCAAAAGTAATTTCCATTTATAACTTACATCCAACGGGTCGTGAGGTTTCAAGTATGAGTTTCAATTTAAAAAATGTTGCCTGGCTACCAATAATTGGGTAGTTTAAAAAGATGGTCAGGCACCACCTATGGCCTGATATGATAAATAAATATCCCAAAAATTAGACATCATCATGAGTATTTTCATACCTAAGCCCACCTGTTAATTGGATAGTGAAGCCATTATGTAAGTTATTTTCTTTGGATTGTTCAATCTTATTTTTGCTTATCTCAACAAGTTTTACTACATGGACGGATGTAGAAATCTCCTCAAGAGGCATATACATTCACATAGCTACAGGAATCACAAGTAATTACCTGATTTTGTGAAATATCTAATAGCTGTGCCATTAAATACTGTCACAAGAGTGTAAGTCACTCAATAGCACTTGCTCATTTCGTGGCAGTAAAAAAAAGTACAGCAGCTTCTGTATCCGCTCAGATAAGGCTCAACGTTACACACTCACATGAGCATGTTTATCGTATTGATGTCCTTTGACCAAGTTTACTGTTATACATAATTGGGGAAACAGATTATTATTCTCTGAAATGCTTTGGACAATTTGGTTTCAAGTGGTAACAACAAAGTAATGAATGGACGTGTTGTTCACAAGTTTTGTGGAAAAAAGTATACAGAACCATGAAGACAAAAGTTACGTTTTTTTACAGTTCCTCGGTGGGCTGCTAATTTACTTCCTTTGTGAGGAAATCAATGCCCACCAGAAGAATTTTGGAGGTAAAAAATAAGTGTTTAGAATGTTAAGAAGCTTTTGCTGAGATATGCGCTATATTTTGGGGGGTCTGCAGTTTGAAACAGGGTTCAAACATGTATATAGTGTGCTGCCACATTCCTAGATAAGGAAGGCTTTTACTAAAACTACAAATAGGATGAAGGCAAGAGTTGGCAGGGATGGATCAAACTCTGTATGTTCGCAGATCAGGCACTATGGTTCCAATGATGCCACCAGCATATAATTGGCATTGTTTAAGAGTAGACACTAGTCAAAACATTAAAATAAATGAAAAAACAGTTTAGTTCAATCTGTTGCTTCATTTATCTAGAAGCTATTGAATGCTCTATTTCCATGTTATGAAGTCAAGGAACAGTAACTGATGAGGTAAGCTGGTGGATTGATACGATGATAGCTTTTCCACGATTCACTTTCAAAGCTCTTTCATTGATCTGTGTTATGAATGTACAGATCTGGTATACTAGCTACAAGGATTGCCAAGTTATGTTGGTCGCACAGCACTGCTAAGCATTTTGACAAACCACTGCCAAATTATAGTCCCTGCTATGTAGCACACCACTATCCATGTATCGGAGAGGGGAGGGTCATTGAAGTTAATCCTGATTGATCCCATGGTCACATCAGAAAACATGCGCACTATCACTCCCACTACTAACAAGTCATTACCACTCGTTCTTTCATGAAATTGATGAACTTTTGAATCAAAAGTCAATCATGATATCATTTTATTGGTATCTCTATGCCTCACCCATTCCAGACCAACATTGTTGCCACCAAATATTGGTCAAGCTATGAGCTGACCTGTCCAAGCTGTACTATGACCCTGGAATTGAGTGCAATTTTTGAGAGACCACACTTTTGTTGGATGTAACCTCTTAGAAAATGTGCTTTTAGGAACATTTTTGAAAAGTATACCCAAAACAAAAATTACCGAGAGAGAGGATAGTGAAAAAGTTGTGATAATAATTTTGTGACAAATATTTGTGTTTTTGCTTTGAAAAAAATTAGAAAATAAAATTCTAGGCAGCTACTGTATCTACCTTGTAGCCATATTCTAAGTCTTGGTGATATTACATGCTCCTTTTCTAAGTTATAATTGTTCTTGTGCTGCAGTTTCACTTATCTCATGTAAATAAATTTGAAGGCAAACGAATTGAATCCAAAGAGATGAACATGATGGAAAAAATGATGATAACTTTAGCACAATTCACTTTCATTACTTATATGTATGTGGCTTGAAAGCTCGTCATTGATCAATAAATCATGTGTGCCTGATTTTATTATATTAGACAAGTATACCTAAGTTGTATTGAGTTGGTCAGAGAACTGTACATCAAATATGTTGATTTTTTGTTTTTAATTTCTTTCCTTTAAAGAGTTGCCATATTTTGGTACCAACCATTTCCTAAGTTTTGGAGATATTGAATGCTTCACCGCAAATGATGGTGGTTTTTGTCAGTCAACTTATCTCAAATCAAAAATTTGATGGGAAACCTAAGCTTATTCCCAGCAGCATGTTTTCTGGATTCAAAATCGCCATGACATTGCCAGTTCCCTTTCCAAGCTTACACTATATACCATTTGAATGTTCTTTTAGGGTTCCATGATATGAGTGCTCGAGACTTTTTGTATATCGCTAGCATTACCAATTTTTTTGTTGATTTGAAGAGGTGACCTTAGGATCTTAATCAGTTTAGCTCACATGGTGACCTTGAACTAATGAACAATATCTTTGTAGCCAATTTTCTTCCAATAACGTCACATCAAAACTCAGTCCATATTAAAGCTTTTTTTAAAACTCACTCCTACATGTAGCAGAGAGGAAGGTGCCATTTTTAAGAAAACTTGGTTTGCTGAATGTATCATCCATGAAAATGTGCTTATCATGATATTTAACATAACACTTGTATGCTCAAGGAATATGTAACTCTCTGATAACAAATCACCTGCTAAAAGGAAAGAGGAAAAATAGTTACAGCAATAACATCTTGAAGCGGGGGTTGACCTTAAGTTATCAGTTTCTTCATTCCCATAACTGACGTATAATACATCTAATCATTATATTTGTGAAACCAGTAGACTCCAAATTTTCCAGTGCACATTTTCAACTACTCTATTTCTCGATCAAAAAAACAACAACCTAACAACAAACCATAAAGCTGAAAGAGAATGGTAATGAACATTAAAATGGACAATGTCCGCTAATTTTGTATGTTTATTATGCTGATGAATCCTTCCACTTTATAATTTTGTTGCAAAGCTAGCACAATGATTGACTGGTGCTTAGTAGAATTCTCACTCGAGTTTGGGGAATGAAGTGCCAACACTCTGGAGACAATGATCCTAGTGTAAACACGTGGAGATGTGGCATGTGCTAACTTCCAGCATAACTTTTCTGTCATATTCCCATGTTGCTGACTTGACAATGCTACCTCCATGTCCGCATAAGAAACCACCTGCCGCTAGTGAAGAATCTTGTGACAATACATTTAGCTGATGCAGACACCATAATAGGCAGTGGAATCTGTGTATTGACTAGTATAGTTAGATTATGTTCATGCCCTCAGTCAACTTACTAGAGCAACAGAGAAGTGTGCATAGTTGAGCCAGGGGTGGCCATAAAAAGAAAGGAAAAAGGCTTTCTACCACTGTTATGGGAAGAAAAACAAAACAGTTAGATCTAGGCATCGATCCCGGCAGACCTCTCACATGCATAGCTAATTGAGCATGCAACCATTCGAGCTAAGTTGTACTGTGAACATGTTTCTGGCGTAGTGTTGCTGTATTATTGTAACCTTGCAATGCTCCATTTTTCAACTTGAACCCCCTTATAAAAACCCTGGCTATGTCCCTGAAAGCTGAGACCTTTTGGAGCTAATATCAGCTGAAACCACCATTTAGGTAGCTAATTGACTGCCAATGTTAGTTTTAGCTAAGATATATATACATATATATGAGGCTTGTTTTTGAGGGAAAGGGGTTCACACTGCTATTCAAAAACCAATATAAGTAGGTAGTCCTAGCGTACTCTATGACAGGAGATCTTTGAAGATCACTTTCAAGAGCGTTTTGACTTGTTTTTGGGTCTGCCTGTTAACTACTTTAGTGAAAGATTTCGGCAAGCATGCCAGGAGATATAACTGGGGCTGAAGTAAGCTAACAAGCAAGGACCTTCAACAGCGAGGTTTCACTGACCAGTCAGCAATATATCGTTATAGCTGAAGTGATTTCAAGCTATTTCCTAACTCAGCCACATTCACAACTGATAAGTTGAGGGGATGGGAGGAGCCGCTGACATTTTTATATCTCTCATCCCAAAAATATATGGGTTGACATCTTCCACATGGCATATGGTTATGATGTGGTGTGTGGTTGATTGATAAACTATCACTGGCAAGTTCTGGACCAATCCAATTTAGTACTCACCTTGCCACCAGATGACATGGAGGAAAGATCCCCTATGTTGGTATTGGAAACTGATCAAGCTCATCACTGAGTTTATGTAACTCTGTCTTCAGAGGTGATCATTTGGTACCACACCAGCGAGTTGATGTTCTGAGCACATAAATTATAATCATATTTGCAGTACCATAAAGGAGTGAGATGGCTCACGAGATTGGCTCATCTGTTTGCAGTAATCCTGTGATAGTTGGTATAAAGTACATTCATTGGTGTGTTGTTGACTGAACAACATGCTGTTGTGGGCATAGCGGTGTGGTTTTATATTTTATAGGACTCCCGTTACCAACAGATTAGAGTATGAAAGATTGTAACCTCAATACATATCTTGAAGATTATCTGCAGCCATCACTATACCATTGGAAAAGGACTCTGAGTCATCAATTAATGGACTATTATATTCTCGCTGGCAGAGTTATTAACTGTTCCTGGTGTAGTAAGGCTGTTTACAAATGATCTGAAGAAGTTAGCATGTACCAGATCCCAGAGGTACACTGTCCTAAACGGATCATTGCCCCATTGTGGGATGAGGTATGTCAGTTTTATTTTTAAATGTTATCTTACCCTCTTTTCCACCTTTCCTGAGTGGCTTTGGCTTGGATGAACCCTTCAATAAGCTAGAGACATGACTACTTGTTTGTTTGGACGTCATATTTATTCATATTTATGTATATATATAAATTTTAACGCTACCTCGAAGGGTTACAATGAGATTCCACCCATTACTAGTGAAGAATCTTGTGACAATAATTTGCAGATGCAGATACTGTAGGCTATGTTGTCTGCATCCGCTAAAATGACTGGTATATTTGTATGTTTAGTGCCATAATCACACCCACTCTTTAGTAGATATTAGAACAAGGGCAACGAGTTTGTTAAAGTGGTTAACAAATTAAGACCATGTGTACTCATGGAAACATAGTTTATACTCCTTTGTGTAGTCATGGAAAACCTTTTTCCAACTCCTCTGTGTAGAGTTGTGCATAGTTGAGCCAGGTGGCCATCAAAAAAATTTTTTTTTTGATATGGCCTTCTAACACCACCTTATAGTCTGTGGGGGGATTTCATTTTTGAAGATCAGGATCGATCCTGGAACCTCTCGCATGCTAAGTAATCAATCTACTATCTGAGCAAAGTTGTGTAGCTACAGATGGGATTGTCATTAGTCTCGCAACGCAACTCGAAACCCCATTTTAAAAATTCTGGCTATGCCCATGAGTCCCCATACTCTCTTTGGCTCTAGAGATCAACAAGTCTTAATGATTCTTCCAGGAGGGATTTGAAGACATAATTAGGCCAAGGTCTTTATGATTTGTCATACTTTTGCTTCACAGCATATTTTGATGAGCAAGTCTTAGGCCAAATGCCCCTCTGATAGCGTTATCATCTATTCTAAATGTTGCCAGAGCTGCCGGAAGTTCTTTAGAAGTGGGTAAGCTCAAATGTGAGAGACCAAAAATATCATGCAATAATAAATAATGCATCATGATTAATCACTGCAATAATAATGAATGCATATGCAGTGGTGAAAATATAGCTATCTTCAGAATGACCAAAACCCTTCCTAAGTTTGAGCCTTAAGTCAGAGCCAGACTTTGTCTGGTGCAGTGAGTGTTGGCTGGTCTGGGGGTTACATAAATAAATATGATTGATTGATTGGTTGGTTGATAAATAACTGTAATAATTTAATGGCTGCGTCTTTATCAAACATTACCGTTGCTGTAACCTCTCCCTTGCAAGCTGTGACAAAATTTCACCAACATCACTTGTTATTAGCTGTAAGTGTAGGTGTCTTAAGTGCAGAATCTTTATGACACAAGTACCTTCATGCTTGGTAAACTTAGCAGTGGCATTTGCCAGTTTGATTAAAGATATCGACTCAACTTACTTCAAAACTATGTGCACAAGCCTGGTGATGGCATAGATTACAAACCAAAAAGCCTTAAAAAAAATTCCATGGAGAGACTTGGGCCACCCCAGCTCCAGCATCCCGGGATGTTATAGGAAAAACATCCAACCAAGCACCAGCCTCTTTTGCAAAAGATCGGTTAACAGGGGGGGGGCATTGAATTAGCATCAGGGGAAATTATCTAGTAAGGGGTCAGCTACTATAGCCACTTCGTAGCCATCCCAACAATTCTGGCAAAGAGGCAGAATCTTCAGGTGGGTTTTGAGGTATGTCTGTCATCCACAGTAGAAGAGAGCGATCTTAATTTAGTGGAACGATATATACATGGTCAGAGGAGCCAGCAGAGGCCAGTAAGCTATCGGGAGCCAGTGTAAAGCATTCCGTAAACCTAGACCACCAAACTTTACAGGTGGAGTTTCTTTGGCCCAGTCAGGATAATTTTCACTGAAGTTAAAATATTAGTAATTGAGCTAGAGTTTTTCTTAGAACATCATCATATAACTCGAGGGGAAGCAAGGACAGGTTCTCTGTATACAGAGGATCCAAGGAGAAGAAGCAAGACAGGTACTGAGTATATAGAGGATCCAAGGAGACGAAGCAAGGACAGGTTCGGAGTATACAGAGGAAGCAAGGAGAGGAAGCAAGGACAGGTTCTGAGTATATAGAGGATCCAAGGTGAGGAAGCAAGGACCGGTTCTGAGTATATAGAGGATCCAAGGTGAGGAAGCAAGGACAGGTTCGGAGTATACAGAGGAAGCAAGGAGAGGAAGCAAGGACAGGTTCTGAGTATATAGAGGATCCAAGGTGAGGAAGCAAGGACCGGTTCTGAGTATATAGAGGATCCAAGGTGAGGAAGCAAGGACAGGTTCGGAGTATACAGAGGAAGCAAGGAGAGGAAGCAAGGACAGGCTCTGAGTATATAGAGGATCCAAGGTGAGGAAGCAAGGACCGGTTCTGAGTATATAGAGGATCCAAGGTGAGGAAGCAAGGAGAGGTTCGGAGTATACAGAGAAAGCAAGGAGAGGAAGCAAGGACAGGTTCTGAGTATATAGAGGATCCAAGGTGAGGAAGCAAGGACCGGTTCTGAGTATATAGAGGATCCAAGGTGAGGAAGCAAGGACAGGTTCAGAGTATACAGAGGAAGCAAGGAGAGGAAGCAATGACAGGGTCTGAGTATATAGAGGATCCAAGGTGAGGAAGCAAGGACCGGTTCTGAGTATACAGAGGAAGCAAGGTGAGGAAGCAAGGACCGGTTCTGAGTATATAGAGGATCCAAGGTGAGGAAGCAAGGACCGGTTCTGAGTATACAGAGGATCTTGGGGATGTGAACGTGTGCCTATGTAGGAGAAGTAGACCATGGGGGAAAAAAAATGAACAAATTTTCTCCATTACCCCCAACTGCCTATTCATCTCGTCAATGACATAGAATGTTGTGGCAGTTGCTACTAGCCAGGATTAACCACTCTAGATCTAGGAATTTCTTACAAAATCTCTACCCTGTTGATGGGTCCGCACAGATTATCTCATATTTGCAATAGAGCACAGGTTCCCTGCCTCTTGAATAATCCTTCCCAATTCATCACAAATATCATCCTCATAGATAAAAACAACAACAACAACAACAAATTCAGCACAAGTCAAAACAAACATTCTCCTCACTAAAATTAAAATGTTTTTACTACAATGGCAAAATAGAAACCGCTCAAATAACGATGGCATGAGAGCTGATGCCCTCGTCCACACCCCCCCCCCCCCCCCCGCCCAAGCATCCAGTGTTGTTGTTTTTGGTTTTTTTTGCAAAAGCTTGCTTCAGCCCCACCCACACAAGTACAACATGCGCGTAGGTAAATATTAAACAAAAATTCCACCTCGGCGGGTGCTTTGCGATTGTGCTGAAGTCCAGAAAAACGTGAGCAGTTACTGAGTGTGCTGTGAGAAGTCAGATTCTTTAACTGGATTGTTAATCGCTGTGAAATTATGTCTTGCAACTACGCTGTAACGGCCTACAAGCCTACCGCAGTCTCTGCTGTTCTGACTGGAAATTTTACGGCCCATGATGAGCTAAATCTCCTCGTGATCAAGGGTAACAACTTGGTTGTCAATTTAGTGACTGCCGAGGGATTGAAGCAAGTTACTGATGTCAATATTAATGGCAGGATTAGCATTGCCAAGCTTGTGAGACCAAAGGTTTGTGGATTTTCTATATGAAGCACATCATGGGATTTGTATATTAGCAACCATATATATATTTTTGCAAGGAGCACATGGGAATTGTATTGGCATGTGGGGTTGGGAACACAGAACCTGGTGTTTTTATACATATTATCACCTGTAGGCACAAGTGTGTTCTATGGTGTGATGTGGTAATGTAAATGTCGTTAGCCATCTAGGAGTTTGGGATGGTCCTGATTTATTGATATTGTGTAGCTAGGATGCATCAAGCACACACCAGCATGATTTCGGTTATAATGAATCAAGCAGCTGTGGTAGCATGCCTCACTGCCTTGAAGGCTGAGTAGTTACAGTACGCTGCTATGGAGGCAGGCCTCATAGCCTTTAAGGTTGAGAAGCAGCAACCTATAATGAACCTGGCTGCTATGGAGGCAGACCTCATAGTCTTGAAGGTTGTGAAGCAGCAACCTATAATGAACCAGGTTGCTGTGGAGGCAGGCAACATAGCCTTAAAGATTGAGAAGCAGCAACCTCTAATGAACCAGGTTGCTGTGGAGGCAGGCCTCGCAGCCTTGAAGGCTGAGCAGCAGCAGCAATGGATAATGAACCAGGTTGCTGTGGAGCAGGGCCTCAGCCTTGAAGGCTGAGCAGCAGCAACCTATAATGAAACAAGATGCTGTAGAGGCAGGCATCTTATCCTTGACGGCTGCAAGCCATTCAAAGCTTGTGTTAGAGATCATGCCTGGAGAATTTCCTCATTACCTATGTATTCCTGTATGCTTAGATGGTTAGTGGCTCGAGCACGGCACATGGTAGCTTGACCCATCTCGAATTTCACTAAGCCCTAGGACCGAATTCGAACCTGATTTTATACGAACTTCATATGCTTAAAATTAATATTTTTTAGATTGACCAACTTATTTTTTTGTGATCAGCTCATTCCTCTGACACAAACTTAATGTAGGCCGACTCTTTTCCTCTCATGTGCAGTAGGTTCACAGGTCAAAGGAGCTGCCTATAGACTGCAGAGGTCTTGCACGTCTGTGCTGTTGTGAAGCAACGTCATTTTTCTCAGCTTGGCCTTGTGTTTCAGCGATAATTATGCTGGTGATGTTACAATTTATCAGATACCGGCAACTTAGATTGGAGTACCAACTCCTTAGTGATGCAGTATTGCTAGACAAACTTCAGGCTTCAGTGATATTAATATGTAGGTCAGAACTTGAGTGCTGCTCCCATGTCTCCTTAGTGATGCAGTATTGCTAGGCAAACTTCAGGCTTCAGGGTGATGTTGTGCTGCAGTCAAGACATTCAATCTGCTTCCACATCTTTGTATTTTAATTTTTTTCATCGTGATGGGTGAGGGGAATATGCCTGCCCTTGGACTTTATTTATCCCTCTCCTTTCCTCTTCATATATTGGTAAATGAAAACCTGTGCCTCAAGAAACCTTCCTCCCCTCCCCAATTATCGTTTATCATTCACAACTCATGACCCAGATCAAATGTGATATGAAACACGAGTACCTCTACCAAAATATGATGATATGAAGCTGTTTCCATGGGCTGACTTAGCTGGCCCTTTACCTTCATAGCATACACAACTTGTGTCAATCAAGTTGCAGTATTAATGTTCATTGTATATTGGAAGCAAGAGAAAACACGATTGGGTTGTGTAATTTTTCGAGTAGAATGTGTGGATGTACTTCTTAGCAAATTGTGTTTAGTGTTGTCTGGAGGATTTGGCACTTGTACAAGCATTTTACGGCACTTTTGTTGTTGCTACATTCAGTGATGTGTAGAAGGTGAAAGCTCCTGACTTTGCACGTGCTCAGCACTCTTCCTTCAGTTGCCATTGTGACCGTGTAGAGTTGAAACTGTTCTGAATCTGACCATTATTGGCTGAGTGATAGCCACTGTGTGGCTGTCATTCTTCACCCCAGTTTGGTGCAGCCACTCGTACGTAATTTAGGGTAGCAAAAATGACTTCTCCTTGCTATTTTCATGAGTGTTGTTGACTGGGAGCTAGATCTAGTCCTTTATGAAACACAAGACAAGGCCTTTTCCATCACTTAGCCAACAACACCTGCTTTCATAGTTGCAAGTCCTCGTCATATCTTGATTCTTAATAGTCTTTCTCTTCTGGGGGACAAACCTCTTTTCTTGACAAGATGGATAGTGATGGATAATGGTGGATAATGGTTTTTGTAGATATAGAAATAGCTGGCTATTTTTGTGAGGTTAGAGGAGCTGTGATTGGGTTTGGCTCCCCTGTATGGGAGGTTGACTTACCTGAATTACTTGTTAGGTTTGGGATGGGGGAGTTGGTTCTTCTGTATTTTGGGGTGGGGGTCGACTTCTGTATTTTCTTGTGGCGGTTTGGCATAACTCTATATTTTTAGATGAGGTTTGGCTCCCCTGTATTTTTGGAGATGGTTTGGCTCCCCTATATTTTAGATGAGTTTTGGCTCACCTGTATTTTTGGAGATGGTTTGGCTTCCCTATATTTTAGATGAGTTTTGGCTCACCTGTATTTTTGGAGATGGTTTGGCTTCCCTATATTTTAGATGAGGTTTGGCTCACCTGTATTTTTGGAGATGGTTTGGCTCCCCTATATTTTTAGATGAGGTTTGGCTCACCTGTATTTTTGGAGATGGTTTGGCTTACCTATATTTTAGATGAGGTTTGGCTCACCTGTATTTTTGGGGATGGTTTGGCTTACCTATATTTTAGATGAGGTTTGGCTCACCTGTATTTTTGGGGATGGTTTGGCTTACCTATATTTTAGATGAGGTTTGGCTCACCTGTATTTTTGGGGATGGTTTGGCTTACCTATATTTTAGATGAGGTTTGGCTCACCTGTATTTTTGGGGATGGTTTGGCTTCCCTATATTTTAGATGAGGTTTGGCTCACCTGTATTTTTGGAGATGGTTTGGCTCCCCTATATTTTTAGGTTTTTTTTTTTTTTGTGGTGGGGATTGGCCAACTTATATTTTGGGGTGGAGGTTGGCTCATCTGGTAAGTAAAGTGAGAGAGGAGGTTGGTGTGGGTTGGCTTACTTATTCCTGTTAGAAATATCTAGGTCGAAAAAGCCTCAATACGGCCAAGAAAATTTCTATTTGATGCACGGCACATACCTAAGTGAATCTACATTAGATTTTTCGAATAATTCAAAGATGTTTAGTCAATATTTACCCGCCTTACATACCCATGGTAGTGCCCACCTTCACAACCAATCCGTCATGCAAAGCAGATGATTATATATGCTCTCTCCCCCATATATGCTCCTTTTAAGGGGGCTAGAGCATGTCTATATATGGTCCCCTTAAGGTTTAGCATGCCTATATATGGTGTCCTCAGGAAGGCTAGAGCATGCCTATATATGCACCCACACAATTTCTGTGACCCAACCTCTTCTATTCAACATAACTCAGGGAGGATTCACGTTAAAAAAAGTAAACCGGGCATATCACAGCTACATGCTTTAGCAACCCACACATCAATTTTGGAGCGCGTCGCTCAAGGCGCCTGGGATCGTGATTTGCCACCAATTACCAGGTGCAATTTCTTGAGTGACCCTTGCCTTTGTGCATGTATCTTCTAAGAAAAGGTGCCTATAGAGACTGATGATATGTAAAAAGTCTCTATAGGCACCTTTTCTTAGAAGATATATCCAAACACGCAAGGGTCACTAAAAAAATGGCACTTCCTAATTTGTGGCAGGAATAATTCCAAGGCGCCTTGAGCGACGCGCCCCCAAATTGGTCTGAGGGTTGCTAAAGCACGTAGCTGTGATACTGACGTTTAGTTGTTTTTTTACCGTGAACCCCCCCCCCCCCCCCCCCCTCCCTGAGTTATGGTGGTTAGAAGAGGCTGGATCAAAGAAATTCGCGCAATTTCTTTGATCCCGCCTCTTCTCAACACTGCAACTCAGGGGGGGGGGGTTCACGG
>CBDHDT010000132.1:0-2622 GCA_965261215.1 Ekhidna sp. | reverse complement strand
CAGAGCTTCAGTAGCGGAAGAGAGTTATAGAACCTCACATGTAGTCGGAGTGGTAACCATAATATGTGGATATACTTGGTTGGGAATTTAAAAAGTTGTGAACAATAAGTCAAGTGGGATTTATAAAATGGCAAAAACAAAATAAAACAAAAACAAACTCGTTAGGGATGCATGATAGAGAAAGGAATCATCCTTGGTTAATGCACACGCACGAGTGCGTTTGTTACGTCGACGACCTTTTAGATTTTTGTGTTCGACTGAAACAGATAAGTCCGTTGAATTTCTTTGGAAGATTATCTTCTGGTACCAAAGATGTAGTAGATAATCACAACCACATAGATGCTCCTTTACCATTATACAAAACCTGTTTTTAAAATCAATGGGAGTGCCTGTGCAAGGTAGAGGGGTATTTTGTTTCTTTTCTTTTTAAAAGGTCAATACTTTTTTAAATAAACCTTTTTTTTTGTTTGTAGAATAAAAGTATAAAATATGGATTAAACAAATAGAAAATAATAATATTATTAATGTGACAAAAAAGGAATAGATATAGTAACAATCAACAAAACTGCAATAATAATAGCAAACAATAATAATAATAATGTAGTGTTATGATGCAGTAATAATAAGAAGCAGCAATAACAATGACAATAATAACTCATACTAATAATAAAAAATATATATATGTGATTGTCACTGACTAGACGAGTGGATGGCAGATTCCAAGGCTTCTACATGCTTTCTAGCTTGTATATTGCTATTGTACATGACACATATCAAACACATACCACTATTGTTGATTGTACTCATGTACACAACATTGTACACCACACATGTCTTGTTGTTACTGTGGACAATATACACCCATAGACACCATATTATCCACTAAAAAATTGGATACTTAAGTCAACAAACCGAACTGTAGAACCGATCGTGCTTTACTCAATTCTAATACTGATAAATAGTCAACTTAATGCACCTATTAATGTAGCCCACCATCCTCTCCCCCTTTCCAATTTGGGCAGTATGTGGGGCATATGTTGGGAGAGTGATATTTGAACTCCTAGGGCTGAGTCAGCTGGCGAGTCCCCACCTAGATCCAGCCATCAACATTGGAATTTGATGAAGTTTGACATGCAAGAACTATAAAACACTGAGACTTGGCTTGAATTATCATTACGTTTTAATATAAACACTGAAATTAATTTGATTGGCACTTCTTGCACAGATTGTGCTTTTTATGGGAAGTGAAGAAATATTTTGATATATGCCCCACATCCACTGATCACAGAGATCACAACAGATCCACAGTTCGACTTCTAAGGTTTCCTCCTTATATAATATACCTTCCCACACCCTTCACCGCAGTGCTTTACTTGAATCTTCTGCAGCAACAGTTTCCCGAGTGTTTTGGGCCTTACTACCTTGTACACTTTATTTATTGCATTGCCTGTCAAATGTCCCAATCCCTAGGAAATTAACCAGTCAAATCAGCACTAATTCCCCCCCCCCCCCCGTCCTATTCCCAACATATTTCCTGGAAAGGATAGGTGGCAATACATTGATAGGTGGAATAAACATGATAGTATTGTGTTCAATTTTCAGTATTCACCATTTTTGCCAATTTTTTTTTTACCACTGGATTGAGAAACAGAGTAGTCATGGACAAGCCTTGAAACATTTGAAGTCTTCCGGCATTAAAGTATTTTTTTAATTTTTAATGGACCTATTTTACCAAAATTATGTGATTTGGAAAAAAGAGAAACAGAAACAAGAAGAAATATTATAACAAACAGCAGATGTGTTAGGAATGAAAGGAAACAAGACGTACCCACGTAGAACACAATCAGTTGGATGCCCCTTTGCCATTTAAATAATGATTTGTGGTTACACCGGTACTCCATTGTTAATTTTAAAATCAGCACAATATTGGTGTTGTTTGTGGTCTAAATGGGTACAGCTTTCATTCCTGTCTTTGACTCGTCACACCTAATGCCTAATGTGGTTCAACCAAGCTTAAAGATCATTTAGTTTGGCTGATAGTGTTAGTATCAAAATTAGCTCTTTGGTGGATGACTTAGGACATTATCCTGTTACTAGTTCTTTTGTTGTTTCTGTGTATTATAAATGAGCAGGGGAGAGATTCTATTTGGAATTTAATTAAACACTTTCTAAATGTGTTTATTGTTTTTAACATATGCCATTATTGCTGTTGTTGACTATACCCATGTAGGGTCAGATACAGCCTCCTTCAAGGACTTGGAAACAGATGCACAAGAGAACTCCACCAACCAAACAGCTAACAGTCCTTTGTCAGCCTAACAAGCCGACTAGCACGAGCATATTTGGTTTTGACGATACTTACCACCACTTAACGCCAGGATGTTACAGTTGATCGAAAACGGTGTAGTCGTGGACATGAATTGGAATATTTGGATAGGGACTAAAATTATGAATAGTTGACATTGTACGCTATTTATGTGAAAGAGTAAACAGAAACATGGGTGGTGTGATACTTCATGGGCATTTATTTATTTTTACTTTAACTGTTTTTGCGCTGCCAGTTTACGAAGGATTAAAGACGCTTGTAGGCTGAAACCAGTTGCCAATTTGAGTTCTAGTTAG
>CBDHDT010000131.1:0-10529 GCA_965261215.1 Ekhidna sp. | reverse complement strand
GCCTTGACGACAAGTTATCATGGGAAGGTCAATGTGCCCATGTGTACCAGAAGGCTGCAGCAGGAACTTTCATGCTAGCTCGTCTAAAAAGAACTGTACCGCGCAGAATCAGATTTGAGTATTGTATCGAAGTGTGGGGGTGCTCAAAAGCAAGCAACCTGAAGGTCTTTTTCAAATTACAGAAAATGTGTGTTCGCCACATTTCGGGGGCTGGCTATAGGTCCCACACAGATCCACTTTTTGCCAGCAATAAGATTTAAAAAATCCAGGATCTGGTCAAGTACAAATTACTGACCCTCGCGCACCAAGCGTTTTATGCCTCCCGCCCCCTCTCCCCCCCACTGATGAATTTGTTCTGCATTTCAGAACTGCCCAATAGAAATTTACTTTTTAAGTTCTCACAGCATGTCTCTATCTATGGAATTGACTACCCAACAGTTAGGATACCCAAGCTTTGGAGTCTGGAAGACTTGGAGTTAACAGGCTGATTTGACCTTGTTGATATGTCATGACATATCATGGTCTAGATCATTCATTTGTTGAGCTATATTATATTTAATATGGTTTTGGAATGCCACAATAAAGAGCATTCCAAAACTGTATTTAAAAAACTACAGCTCAAGAAATGGATGATCTAGACTATGATATGTCATGACATATCAACAAGGTCAAATCAGCCTGTTAGGAAAGAATGGGTTAAGAAACTTGAAGCCTTCAAAAGTGCCTTATATTCCAATCTGGTAGAGGGCTATTTTGAAGAGGTTAACTGTGACAACCCCTTCTGTAGGGATTGCAACTAATATAAATTAATTAAATCTAGGTTAGTAATAATGGATTTATTTTGGTCATGTCTGTCCAGTCAAAATTGACTCGTCCTGTCACATTTTTCACAGTGCTTTTGCACATGATTTTTAGCCATGTCATCAGTGACATTATCCCCATGGCTCTACTCTAGAGCTCCCTCCCGAGGGTCCCCTCCCCCCAAATTCACCCATCCCTCTCTGTCTAGGATTGTCAATAGGATATGTTTAAAATTGCTCTGATTCAGGCCAGGCCTTCCCTCCCGCTACTCTTATCACCAGCCCAATAGTACATGTTTTATTGTGGGCATAAATAATGTCACCATTAAAACTCACTGTGCTATTGGGCCTTTGGGGGCTGTAGGTCGACATACCTGGTGCGGATGACCATCCCGCATCCTGTAGTAGAAAGTACAGTTACCCCAAATAGATGATAATTGTGGTTGGAGGTGAGTCCATGAGCTGAATCTCTGTACATCGTGTCAAAGTTGTTCAAATTGCTTTTAGGTAAGATTTTACCGTTCGTCTCTGCATACAATAATAATTGGTCATGTCAATAGAATTATATTTGTACATATTGTATATACAGTAAAACCGAGTCAATAATAGTTTTTTTTATTGTACAGTAGTCATATTACTTAATTATATAAAACAAAATATATATAAAAAAATATTGGTATAGTCTTGTCACTTTTAGGTGTGGAATCGGGGGTTCCATTAATACACCATAATTTGGTATGGAACTCCGAGGGATTAGACTGCTACTAGCTGAGTTATTAATTTTCTGTGATGTCCTCACAAAGTTCCTTCAAAAGGCCTTAGGTTCTAATTAATGTTTGGTTATGAACCTGAAAATAAAATTTTCACTATGTGCATTAAATAGGCAGCCATTGGGGTTCCATGATGCTTTTTACAATAGTATGTCCGCTACTAATAGTAAATACCACATCATGGATCCTCAATGGTGGGTCAGTAGATTTAGGACTCCCCCTATGATGTCAATTTGTGATAGTACTGAAGGGTAATTTAGCAGAGCTAAGCCTGGACACCACTCTAGCCACATTACTGGACTCACGGAACCTCGCCAGGGTACTCCAGGAAGAATGCCGAATTCCGGTTATTCTGATCAGACACAGCCGACTTTACAACGTAAATCCAACAGGGACTCAGGTTCATCTGTTGAACGTCTGTCATTCGGGTCGGTCAGCCTTGTCGTTTCCTCTGCCGAGTTGCCTCGGCTATGGTTTGTCCCAGTAATCTCGGTGAGTGCTCACTAGTCCGTTGTTGTTCTTTCAGAACCTTCATTGGGTTTTTGGGTATGGATTGCAATGTTTGGGACTAGAAGAACTTTCTAGCAACATTCTTGTTTCAGAAACTTGTGATTTCTTCTACACAATCAGTTTTTGCCGATTTTCAAACTTTAAAAATCTGAGTTCCCCCGAACTCGCCTTGTTTCAAGGGGTTTTCCGAAATCTTTTATTTCGAATAGTCGTGCCAGAAGTCTTTGCCAAACTTCTTACAATTGAGAAATTTCAAAACTTTTACTTTCAGTAAAAATTTATAAATTTTGGCTCAGTCGTCACTCCTGATGACATGGGGAAATTGATACGTGGCTGTTGACTCGTAAACTAATTTCTCCAGTGCATTTCTTCTCACGTTCTTTCAGCTGTGATTCATGGTTTGCCCTTTGTTAAAGGTCATTAATCCACTTTCTCGTCTCCTTACAGGAGACTTCACCTACCAGCGTGAAATTGGCAGCAATTCTCACTCAGTTAGTGGACTATGTTGGCACGGCTGGGAACAGCCGAGTGTGTTGTTTCTTTTCAGATTACTTGGGTCTCGAGCTGTCGGACACGGTCCTCGAGCACATTGGATGGGTCGGTGAGGTCGCAGACGACGTTGCTTCCATGCAGCAGGTCAGCTCAGGCAGGCTGCTTTTCACCGTCATCGGCATTGAGGGGGGGAACGTTTTCACGGTTTCCTCGAGCCTAGAAGGGGTTTTCTTCTTTATTGTCGTCATCCAGAGACCCGGGTATTCTGGGAGTGTTCTGTCCAGTCTCGGCTCTTTGCTGGCATCGCTCCGTGACTGCATGGTTCTCTCCTGACACTCGTTATCTTAGTGAGATGGATGGAACTTTCTCCATGTATGAAGAGATTATGTAGAATTTTTTATTCAACTTTTCTCTTGTACAACATTTGGGAAATGTGGAGGTTTTGTTTCATGACATTATTGTTGATTTCCGTGACTACAACTTCAGACAGCCTTGACTGGGTTTGGCTTGCCGAAGGCCAGCTGAGGTCCAGTTGGCATGGATCTCGGCGGTACGAGGGCCGGCGCTCGTTAAGCTTGAGATGTTTAAAGTATTGGTCTAGGGTCTTGTTTCTTGACTTTGTCTGCCATTGGGCGGACTTGGTGTCTCGATAAGGATGTGAAGTCAACATAGTAGGATTCTCTCCACAGGAGTTTTCTAGTCTAGCCTATGCTGGGAATGTCAAACGTCGAATATCGAACGGATTTGTTTGATAACATTGGTCGGATTTGTCCTCGGACAAGTATGTGTTGGATTTGTTGGTTTCCAGGGAGTGAGTTCCTTGGAAGGAATGTGGAAATTGAATTATATTCTTTTTTCTTCATTTCGACGCTTATAGATGCTCAGATCTGTTGATTTGACAGTCGCACTCAATACCCACCTGGAGCAGCTTGTTGCCGCACAGGTAAAGGTTGTAGTCCGACTATGTCATCTAGGAGTCGGTCTCCTCGGTGTCCGGGGAGTCAGGCAGTCACCAACAAACGTACTTTTCTTCCGGTTATGTTTTTCTCTTACTATTGATGGGGGGGGGGGGCTGGACGCGTTTATGACGTTAAAAATGGTCCAGCTTTTGTCTCCTGTTGAATGGTTGGGTTTCAACATGTCTGGATAGACTATTGAATTGAAGCTGTAGGCCTTTTATTAGAACTTCAGTTTAAGGATGTCAGTCTTCTCTGCAATAAGGTTGCATCCTGATCGGTTCAAGAGTTTAAGTCATAAGTTTCTTACAGACCTTGGTTTGTTTTTAACAAAGACTAGAGAAGTATGTCTCTTGGCAAGAGAATGGAAGTCTGGGACTCCTGTGATTTTGGCTGGCCATTATCAAGGAGTCTGGGTGAAGTTGTCAGTTTGAATGTATGGCTGGATTTAAAGCACAAATGTTTATACAGTCTCCAGTTTGTCATTTGAACAATGGATGTGCTTCATTTTCCCCTAACAACATGTAAGTTTTCTGATGTTAGCATTACAGGATTTGCATGTAGTAAAACTGATTGCCGTGATTTGTCACTATTTCGCGGACATCTTTGTATTATACTAGAATTTTGGAGGCATACAACCCTTAGTTCTATTATACTCAAAGATTTGTTTTTGGAAGTTTTTACTTTCAGAAACAGGAAAATCTAATTTTCCTTGCTGATTTGTTGGAGCTGATGGCCCCTATTATTGGCTTTTGGATTAAGTTTAGTGCAGGCAAACCAACGCAGGCAGGGCATGTGGTCATGTGTCTTGCTTGTCAGAAACCCTGTTTTTTCTTGAAGAGAAGATGTTTTTTGGAATTGGAAAATTTCTTTTTTCTTTAAGGGGAAAGGTTCCCCCTTCAGGACAAAGAAGTTTTTCATGTTGCTTCTAAGAAATAAAGGTCTTTTCTGACTCTGGTATAGAGGTACTTGTTTTTCTTCAGCTTGTTTTGCAGGCCAGGGGCCTCAGACACAACCTGATGAATGGTTCGGTATCTTGCAGTCACATGCCTGAGTTTCTTTTCATTGAAAACAGGGGTTTTTGGACAAGGATAGAATGGTGAGAATGATACATTGGTGAGAATCATACTTTCCTCCAGTGAGCATTGTCTTACCTGAGTCAGTCTTTGTTGCATGGTTTGGAAACTTGCTGTCTTTAAATGCTAGCATTTTTTGACAGGCAGGTGGGAGAAACAATTAAAGTGACAATTTATTTTGTCAGCTTTCTATGGAAGTTGCTGTTTTAGTCCCAAACTAGGTCTGCTCCTTTTTTGGCTACTTTTGCATTCAACTACCATTATGGGTTTCTTGTTCATTTATTGAACTGAACAATTGTTTCTTTCTTTTAGACTGTTTTGTTGGGGGGGGGGCTGTTTGTTTACAGCCCCCTCTTCCAGGGCAAGGTGATACATTCAGAATTTTGTTTCTGATGTTCCTTGTTAAAATGGAAATATCTTTCCATTTGTTTGGTTGTATTTTTCATCCTTGCGTCTATGCAGAAGATCCAAAGGTGACCAATATAGCTTTGTTTAGGATTTAAAGCATTATCCTAAATCCCTTGAGAGTCGTCCTAATATTTTAGTCCTGGGCGTTGGCCTCTAGAAAGACATTTGTCTGCCGTTGTCGTCGTTCCGACCAATGCCTCGGTTTTGATCACAGCGATAGCTGTCTTCTAGTTTTCTTTTATCAAGAATAATACGGCTTACTGGGACAGTAAATTTAGGACATTAACATTATATCCTGAATAATGTGACTTTTAAAGGCCTCAGAAGTTTGCTGTTCTATCATTATTTGACTGTTTTGTGGAGTTTCAGTCGTGATACAGGCTCGGATTAGAACCATGTTTGCTGGCACAATTCATAGGCTCTTTTATATCCAGGAGCAAATCTCGATGTTTCAACACGATTTAGTTGAAAGTTTTAGTTTGGCCATTGAATGGAAATAAAGTATCTACTTTTATTCTTACATAATTTTATGCAAGATTTCCAACTTTTGAGACATTCCAGTTTTGGAATGAACACAAAATGTACCATTGGGAGATGATCAGGATTTTCATCCAAGTTGGCATTCAATATACTCGCATACGAGTAATATGGATATTTTTCCTAACGGAAATAGCAATGATTATCTTTCACAAACTGTCTCTATTTGCAATGTAGTAACGCTTCTATTTTATCCTGTCTCGTGTATTTTCAGCACTGAAAAAGAACGAGAGTAGTTTCTCGAGGCGATCCGAGAGACCAGGAGCATTTCGACACGTGGTGTTGCTTCATCTGTTCCAATGAAGTTCAAAACAGGAGTCGGTCCTTTTCGGAAGGAAGGGTCGGAAGCGTTTACTTTCTATAAGCAAGACCACTGCAGTTAAGCAAGGTTCAACTGTGTTTGTACTTGGATGGGTGACCACCTGGGAATACATGGTGCTGTAGGCATGAGAAATGGTTTTATTTATAATTCCACTTAGAATAGAGACATAGAGGGTACGGGAGAGTGAGCCACCAGGATTGTATCCTGTTTGCTTTCCGCAAACCGAAGTCACACATTCATGACAATTTGCCTAAACGTTGTTGTTATTGGATGCATTGAATCATGGAAGCAACTTTTCAGTTCTCATTGCAGTTGGGTGCAATCTGATTTTGTTCCTTCCACCACTGGTCGAGGAAAGTAGTTTTTTCTGAAAACTTTGAGAATCGCTTTTTTAAAGCAAATTCTATAGTTCTATGAAAAACTCTTTGCCACTGGTTACGATTCAGGTGATTTTCATTGTTTGTTTCTGGACAAACATTTTGCAACTTTCGTTTTCGAGTTTATTCTCGTTTTCGATGGAGTCGGTTTTATGTGGATTTTCCTTCATACGGATTATGGCTTGAAATCAACTTTTTGTCATCAGACGAGATGTTATGATCTCAACCCAAACCACATGTGTTACAGACAGAACGACGGTCGTTTTCAGGGGGACTGTTTAGTAATGTCTGGGATCGACTTTACCGAGTTGCATAAGCTCTATTGCTACTTATGAGCTGTTTAAAATAAACACTTTGTTTGAATACAATGTTGTAGCATCAAAATGAAGACGGTATTGCATTATATGCACATAACGTATATCTAGTTAGAGAGAGAACTGTGGGTTGTTTTAAACATCACCTTGAGCACGGTAGGGTTGAGACCCATTTCTTGTGTCCAGTTTCCAGCATTGATTGCTCTCTCTCTAGGACATTGCTCTCTTGCCGTCACGACATCAAATTCTCCATTTCTGTTCCAGTCACCAGTCCGTTGTTGAAACGCACTTTGACTGTTGGAAGGAGCATGATTTTGTCGGTTTGATGAAAATTTTATTTTTATCAAGCAGCAAGGTGAGACTCGGTTGTTTTTTGTAAGGATCAATAATCTACAAGGTAATTGTTCCGATCAGAAAGGTTTTTTCCTGCAGTTCTACAACTATGTCTGGAAATACACCAACACATGCCGAGCTATGATGGATTTAACTCCTGTTTGTCCTGGGGCCAATATTTATGTCCAATAAATCTTTTGTCTCCAGATATGAAGAAATTCTTCTTGACAAGCTAGGGGGACAGGGCTTCAGCGAGCGTTTCTAGTCTGGCTAGGTAATATAGTACAATGCACTTGCATTTTTTGTCGGTAAATATTAAGCAGGTTTGAGTCCTGTATGAGCACATATTTCACTCCAACATTACCTAGGGGTTGCTATGGGTTAGCCAAGTTGGCAAGGTTTTTTCCTGACCAAGTTTATTTTATATTTTACAACTTAAAACAAATAGGATATTCAGGTTTTTAATCCTAGCCTTGAAAAACAGGTGAGTGAGGACATTAGTACCCTCATTCCTTGGCCATCATACCCTGGCAACCGCTTTGCCTGGTTGTAATGACCTAAGCCCATCATTGTCCATGACTTTAGAAACTTTGCTCCTGTCTAAGCCCTGCCTTATCCAATCAATGTTATGTCTATAGATTCATGGGAGAAATTTCAAAATTATAGATACATCAAAAAAGCACGAATACACGTCTTCCTGGAGTACCCTGGCGAGGTTCCGTGAGTCCAGTAATGAAAGAATGCGACAGAAAACGAGTTTTCGTGATCGTATTATTTATTATTGGACACACAAGGAACCGAGCACAGGGTACTCCTCTGTCTGCCCACCCACCTCGGCCTGCTTTCTTTGGACTTTCAGTCAAGTATCTAAATTTTGGGTGGAAATTTCTCCAGAACGGATGGAAGTATCCATGGTTCTTACTAGTCTCACTAGTGAGACCTGGCCAGTCACTTGACGTGTCTGGGGTTTGGTGAGGAGACCCCACCACTGGGTTTCCTGCGAGTACATGAACTCAGAGATGTGTAAACACTTCTCTGTTTCGCCTCTTCGCCCTCGCCTCGAGCCTCCAAGGTTCCCCCAGCTGTTGGACTACGTCATGTGTGCATGTCTGCGCCCTCCAGTGGGGCTCTGGACTCTGGAGGATACTCATCAGGACCCGGTCGGTGGCCAACGTAGAACAGGTTGTATACACTCAGTCATTCCTGTTAAAATCTCGAGATTTTATGGGAAGGGTTAAAAAAATTGCATTATTTTTTCAACTTGAGCGTTACAATCCTTTGGCCACTTTCCTGTTTCGGCTGTATTTTAGATCCTTAAATGTTTGGTGCATTTCACAAGTCTAAAAATCGCCATCAGCTGAAATATGGAATATTTCGCTTGACATGTACATGCCTTTCATGTCCAGAGAAAGAACTTAATTAAAATTAACTTCACATCTCTGCCACGTGTTAGCCAACTGCGCCTAATCTTATTAGATTAGGTCTGGTCCCGCCTCCAAGCTTGTTTCAAGTTTGGACTTCTTTGGAAATTATTTTTAATAATTTCAAGAAGCCTCCCCTTCATTTCAGAGAGCAGACCCACCCGACTTTGACAAGTCCTCCACACCCACACCGCCACGATTTAAAATTTCAAGTCGAACTGCTCGACTTATTTTGCAATCGTTTCGCTGCTTTTCTGTTTTCTGTTCATGAAGATTGGCTGGACCACGTGCATGGCCTGGTAATAATGTAGGAACGATCAGACTGGCTGATCTGGGTCTGTCCAAACTATTGGATAGTTTATTCAGTCCACCAACTTAGATTCAAGTCGCTGCCCGATCCAGTTTAATAGACAAATTTAATTCATTGCATTCATAATTTCTCGACTAAACAGGGTCTGGACTTTAATCTTTGTTCGTTTCCTACATTTCATTCCCAGGTGTCTTTTCTACTCGTAGAACAGACTGCGATCCTACGACACAGGTGTCTTGGTGGTGAGGCCGGCAAGAGTGGATGGAAGCCTGCGATTTTCATCGGAGGTCCTCTCCTGCCTGAGGAAGAAATTGTAAGTTTCCTTTCATTTCTTCCTGTGTCGCCTTGGGTACTTCAGTAAAGTGGGAGAACTTCAATTCGGATTTCATCCTTATTATCGTTTTCCTATCATTTTCCTTCACCTGAAAGGAATTGCTGGCCATTGTACCCAGGTCCCTCTTTGGGGGTTCTCACCCAGGAGAGCGACACGTACGAGCCTCGGGATCTACGACTAAGAGCATGCATGGGCTCGGCGTCCGTCAGGACAAGCCTGAACTGGATCGAGTGCACCACATCGATCCTGCGAACGCTCTAGAGACCAGTGGTTCCCTTGACTTCGATTTCATCGACGTCAAGATTGGTCTCGTCGAAGGGTCCTTCCGATGGTGATCGAGGGACATGGCCTTCCATTCTGCGGGCAGGATGAACGACCTGTTGCTTCTGGTCCCCGTCTGCCATTCGTTCAACAGATGAACCTGAGTCCCTGTTGGATTTACGTTGTAAAGTCGGCTGTGTCTGATCAGAATAACCGGAATTCGGCATTCTTCCTGGAGTACCCTGTGCTCGGTTCCTTGTGTGTCCAATAATAAATAATACGATCACGAAAACTCGTTTTCTGTCGCACCTCCTTCACGGCCCTAACCACGGCAACAGTCATCACCGGCAGGTCCACCTGCACCAGCCCTTCCTTCAGAGCGAGGAGCTCTGAGCTGATCAATCTGCCTCCGTATAAAAGTACCGGGCAGTGACACATCTACTTAATTGCTTTTTTAAAAGCATTTTTGTAATCCTTATGCAAAATGTCATCTTTTGACACCATCGCTGAATCCATATGTTACAAAAAGGTCAAAACTGAATCGCCTTAGGAAGGGGGGGTCAATCCAAATGGTTTGGGACACTTTTTAATAAAGTTCCATTAAAGGGCCCAAATGTTACCATATGTACTTAAAGATATCAAAATAGCTTTAACTTGGTATTAACTTGTTTGTATTATAAGTAAGATTCTTTGAGGGTCTAAATTCTGGCATCTGCAGAGGGCTAGTGGCTTTTGAAGAAAAAAGTGTCATCTGGCCTATTTGGACAATGTCCAATTAGGAACAACATTTTTTACCCTGAAAGCATCCCTATGGGAAGCTATCCACAAATGAGGCTTATAATTTAACCTTTGTGGATCCATCAAAAGTTTTGAATTAATCCAATCTTCATACTTTCCCTACGAACAAACACAAATTTTTTTTTAATTACAAAACATTCTAGCGAAAGAACTCGAACGGGAGCAAAAATTGATGATTTTCGTCCCAAGAATGTTCTTCTGCGAACTCTTGAACATATGTATCCCTGGGGAGTCCTGGGTGGCTGTCACGTCTCCTGTAGTGCCCAACCTTGATCCATCTTTGCCTTTCCATTTCTAGTTGGGCTGGTATCTGCCAACACACTGAAGTTAAGGTAAAATAAATTCTAAAAATAAAAAAAAATCCAATTTGGGCAGCCCTACAACCCCCCCCCCTTTTGAGAAATGCCCAAATTTTAAAAAAGTGCTCCAAGCAATTTGGGCAAGCCCGGAACCCCCCCCCCTAATGTGGACTATGTTTTTTTCTTCACCATTGTTTTATCGTTCTTTTCC
>CBDHDT010000130.1:0-26045 GCA_965261215.1 Ekhidna sp. | reverse complement strand
TGAGAGTCAACATTTTAACACAAAAGTGAAATTTTCAGTCAATTTCCTTGAAAATGCTTCAAATCACTTGTAAATCTTAGTTTGGCTGTCATTTGGAAGAGGAAAACAGCTTTTGTTAAAAAATTTCCCTTTTCACAAGTTTGATCAAAAATAGGTCTTTCCATTAAATCGAAATTTTCCTCAGGATTTGCCACTTTTCAAACTTGAGAAAAAAATAACTTTCTTTGTAATTCTTAGCTTCTTTCTGAGATAGTCAATTTTTTAACTCAAAGAGAATTTTTCAGTAAATTTCCGCAAAAAATGGTTCGAAACATCTGAAAAGCTTGTTTAGCTGTATATGGCTCAATTGGAGGGGGGAAACAATTTTTGTTAAGATTTGTCCCTTTTCACTGGTTTGACCAAAAAAAGTTGTTACCATCAAATCTAAATTTTCCTCTGGATTTGGCTCTTATCAAACTTGTTGAGAAAAAATTAATTCTTAGCTTCTTTCTGAGAGTCAATTTGTTCACCCAAAAGTGAAGTTTTCTGAAAAATTTCTTTAAAATGTTTAAATTCACTTGAAAAGCTAGTTTAGCTGTAAATGGCTCATTTGTAGGAGGAAAACTGTTTTTGTCAAAATTTGTCCCTTATCACTGGTTTGACAAAAAAAATTTCCCTCAGGATTTGCCCCTTTTCAAAGTTGTTGAGAAAAAAATAATTTTCTGAGTAATTCTTTCTTCTTTCAAAGATAGTCTTTTTTTTACCCAAAAGAGAAGTTAACAGTCAATTTCTGCGAAAATGCTTCAAAACAAATAAAAAGCTTAGTTTAACTGTATATGGCTCATTTGGAGGAGGAAAACAGCTTTTGTTAATATTTGTCCCTTTTCACTGGTTTGAAGAAAAAAAAGTTGTTTCCATCAATTAAAAATTATCCCCAAGATTTCTCCCTTTTCAAACATGTTGCGAAAAATACTGAGTAAATTCTTAGCTTCCTTCTGAGATAGTCAATTTTTGACAAAAAAAAGAGTATTTTTCAGTCAATTTCCGCGAAAATGCTTCTAAACACCTTAAAAGTTAGTTTAGCTGTATATGGCTCATTTGTAGGAGAAAAACCGTTTTTGTTAATATTTGTCCCTTTCACTGGTTGAACCAAAAACGTTATTTCCATTATTTGCCAGAATTAGCCGCTTTTCAAACTTGTTGAAAAAAATAACTTTCTTAGTATTTCTTTCCTTCCTGAGATATTTAAAAAAAATTCCAAAAAGAAAGTTCTCAGTCAACGTGAAAATGCTTTAAAACACTTAAAAAGCTTATTTTAGCCGTATACGGCTCATTTGGCGGGGAATACGGTTTTTGTTAATATTTGTCCGTTTTCACAGATTTGACCAAAAATAGTTGTTTCTGTGACATCAAAACTTTCCTCAGGATTTGCCGTATTTCAAACTTGTTGAGAAAAAATAACTTTCTAAATAATTCTCAGCCTCTTTCTGAGATAGTTAATTTTTTCATCCACTAGAGAGGTTTGCAGTCAATTTCCTTCAAGAAGCTTCAAAACAATTAAAATGCTTAGTTTAGCTGTATATGGCTCATTTGGAAGAGGAAAACAGTTTTTGTTAAAAAACTTCCCATTTCACAGGTTTGACCCAAAAAAAAATTGTTTCCATCAAATCGAAATTTTCCTCAGGATTTGCCACTTTTCAACCTTGAGAAAAAATTAATCTTCAGAGTAATTCTTTGATTCTTTCTGAAATAGTAAAAAAAATTACCAGTAAATTTCCGCGAAAACTGCTTCAAAATATCTGAAAAGCTTGTTTGGCTCTATATGGCTTGGAGTGGTTAAACCTTTTTTGTTAAAATTTGTCCCTTTTCATTGGTTGGATCAAAAAAAGGTGTTTCCATCAAATCAAAATTTTCTTCAGGATTTGTTCCTTTTCAAACTTAAGAAAAAATAACTTTCTGAGTAATTCTATGCGTATTCCAGAGATAGTCAATTTTTTGACCCAAAGGAGAAGTTTTCAGTCAATTTCTGACAAAATGCTTCAAAACACCTAAAAACTTATTTTTACTGTATATGGCTCATTTGGAGGAGGAAAAACACTTTTGTTTATATTTGTCCCTTTTCACTGGTTTGACCAAAAATAGTTGTTTCCAGCAAATCAAAATTTTCCACAGCATTTGCCACTTTTTAAACTTGAGGAAAAAAATAACTTTCTCTGTAATTCTTAGCTTCTTTCTGAAATAGTCAATTTTTTGACATGAAGAGAATTTTTCAGTAAATTTCCGCGAAAACTGCTTCAAAACATCTGAAAAGCTTGTTTAGCTGTATATGGCTCAATTGGAGAGGGAAACAATTTTTGTTAAGATTTATCCCTTTTCACTGGTTTGACCAAAAAAAAAGTAGTTTCCATCAATTCAAAATTTTCCTCAGGATTTCCCCCTTTTCAAATATGTGGAGAAAAAAAAATTCTTTCTGAGATAGTAAAATTTTTGACCCAAAAGAATAGTTTTCAGTCAATTTTTGCGAAATTTTTTTAAAATACCTAAAAAGCTTGGTTTAGCTGTATATAGCTAATTTGTAAGAGGAAAACCGTTTTTGTTAATATTTGTCCCTTTTCAATGGTTTGACCAAGAAAGTTGTTTCCATCAAATCAATTTTTTCCAGGATTTGGTGCTTTTCAAACTTGTTGAGAAAATATAATTTCCTGAGTAATTCTTAGCATCTTTCTGAGAGAGAGTCAATTTTTTCACCCAAAAGAGAAATTTTCAGTCTATTTCCGTGAAAATGCTTCAAATGACTAAGCTCTGTTTAGCTGTATATGGCTCATTTGAAAGAGGAAAAACATTTTTGTTAATAATTGTCCCTTTCACTGGTTTGACCAAAAAAGGTGTTTCCATCAAGTCTAAATTTTTCACTGGATTTCTCATTTTTAAAACATCTAGAGAAAAAATAACTTTTTGAGTAATATTAAGCTTCTTTCTGAAAGTAGTTAATTTTTTGACCCAAAAGAGAATTTTTCAGTAAATTTTGGTAAAAACACTTCAAATCACTTGAAAAACTTAGTTTAGCTGTATATGGCACATTTGTAAGAGGAAAACAGTTTTTGTAAAAAAAATTCTCTTTTCACAGGTTTGACAAAAAAAAAAGTTTCTTACAACAAAAAAATTCCTCAGGATTTGCCCCTTTTCAAACTTGTTGAGAAAAAAATTACTTTCTGAGTAATTCTTTGCTTCTTTCTGAGATAGTCAAAAAAATTTACCCAAAAGAGAAGTTTATAGTAAATTTCTGTGAAAATGCTTCAAAACATTTTAAAAGCAAAGTTTGGCTGTGTATGAATCATTTGGAGGAAGAATACCATTTTTGTTAATATTTGTCCCTTTTAACTAGTTTGACCAAAAAAGTTGTTTCCATCAAATCAAATCTTTCCTCAATTTTTTTCCCCATATCAAACTTGTTGAGAAAAAATAACTTTCTGAGTAATTCTCAGCTTCTTTCTGGAAGTCAATATTTTAACACAAAAGTGAAATTTTCAGTCAATTTCCATGAAAATGCTTCAAATCACTTGAAAAGCTTAGTTTAGCTGCATATGGCTCATTTGGAGGAGGAAAACCGCTTTTGTTAAAAAAATTCCTTTTTCACTGGTTTGATCAAAAATAGTTCTTTCCATTAAATCAAAATTTTCCTCAGGATTTGCCACTTTTCAAACTTGAGAAAAAAATAACTTTCTGAGTAATTCTTAGCTTCTTTCTGAGGTAGTCAATTTTTTGACTCAAAGAGAACTTTTCTGTAAATTTCCGCAAAAAAATGCTTCAAAACATCTGAAAAGCTTGTTTAGCTGTATATGGCTCAATTGGAGGGGAAAACAATTTTTGTTAAGATTTGTCCCTTTTCACTGGTTTGACCAAAAAAAGTAGTTTACATCAAATCAAAATATTCCTCAGGATTTCCCCCTTTCCAAACTCGTTGAAAAAAACAACAACTTCCTGAGTTATTCTTATTTTCTTTGAGAGAGTCAATTTTTCCACCCAAAAGAGAAGCTTTCAGTGAATTTCCGTGAAAATGTTACAAGATATCTGAAAAGCTTTAGTTTTGCTGTGCAAGGTTCATTTGGAGGAGGAAAACCATTTTATTTAATATTTGTCCCTTTTCACTGGTTTGACCAAAAAAAGTGATTTCCATCAAATCTAAATTATCCTCTGGATTTGCCTTTATCAAACTTGTTGAGAAAAAATTACTTTCTGCGTAATTCTGAGGTATTCAATTTTTTGACCCAAAAGAGAAGTTTTAAGTAAATTTCCGTGAAAATGTTTCAAAACATCTGAAAAGCTAAGTTTTGCTGTGTATGGGTCATTTGGAGGAGGAAAAATTTTTTTGTTAATATTTGTCCCTTTTAACAGGTTTGACAAAAAAGGTTGTTTCATCAAATCAAAGTTTTCTTCAGCATATTTCCCTTTTCAAACTTGTTGAGAAAAAAATTACTTTCTGAGTAATTCTTTGCTTCTTCCTGAGATAGTCAATTGTTTCTCCCAAATGAGAATTTTCTGTACATTTTCGTGAAAATATTTCAAATCACTTGAAAAGCTTAGTTTAACTCGGCTCATTTGGAAGAGGAAAACCGTTTGTGTCAAAATTTGGCCATTATCACTGGTTTGACCAAAAAAAGTTGTTTCCATCAAATCAAAATTTTCCTCAGGATTTGCCCCTTTTCAAACTTGTTGGGAAAAAATAACATTCTGAGTAATTCTTAGCTTCTTTCTGGGATAGTCTATTTGTTGAGAAAAAATTAATTCCTGAGTAATTCTTAGTTACTATCTCAGAGAGTCAATTTTTTTCACCCAAAAGAGAATTTTTCAGTCAATTTCCGTGAAAATGCTTCAAATCACTTGTAAAGCTTAGTTTAGCTGTATATGGCTCATTTGGAGGAGAAAAAAAAATTATTTTTAATTTGTCCCTTTTCACTGGTTTAAAAAAAAAATTGTTTCCATCAAATCAAAATTTTCTTCAGGATTTGACCCTTTTCAAACTTGTTGAGAAAAATATTTTCTGAGTAATTCTTTGCTTCTTTCTGAGATGGTCAATTTTTTGACCCAAGAGAAAAGTTTTCAGTCAATTTCCGCGAACATACTTCAAAACTTCATAAAAGCTTATTTAGCTGTATATGGCTCATTTTCAAACATGTTAAAAAAAAATTCTGAGTATTTCTTAGCTTCTTTCTGAGATGTCAATTTTTTTACCCATAAGAGAAGTTTGCAGTCAATATCCGTAAAAATGCTTCAAATCGCATGAAAAGCTTAATTTAACTGTATATGGGGAAAAGTCCTTTCCAGGTAATTTCTACCTTCTTTCTGACATAGTGTCTTTTTGGACCGAAATGAGGGTTTTTGTCAATTTCCAGCGAAAATGCTTCAAAACACTTGAAAAGCTTATAATAGCTGCATGTGGTTCATTAGGGGGTGGAAAACAGTTTTCGGCAGTATCTGTCCAGTTTCTCGTGTTTGATGAAAAAAAGTTATTTTTGTCAATTCTGTGCTTATTTCTGAGGTTGGCAGTTTTTGCCCCATAATCTTATTTTTTATCGATATCTTACAAAATATTACAAAACACTAGAATAGCTATGAACTACCCAATGTGGCACATTATGAAGTTCAACTGTTTTATGCAAGATATGACCTGTTTCATACTCGTTTGAGAAAACAACCCTTCTCGGGTAATTCCTAGCTTCTTTCTGAGATTGTCTCTTTTTGGACCAATATGCTTAGATTAGATGAATGTGGCTCATTTTGCGAAAAAAAAATTTTTTTTCGTTAATATTTGTCCTTTTCAAGCGTTTGATGAAAATAAGTTGTAATCGTCAAAGCTGAGTTTTTTTAAATTTAGATAGCCACTTTTTACTACATAATGGTAGTTTTTTGCAATTTCCTACGAAAACATACAAAATACAATAATAAAACTAAACCTAACATTACTGGGCAAAAAGTGGCTACCTCAGAAATAAGCTCTGAATTTACGGAAACGACTTATTTTCATCAAGCAAGTGAAACTGCACAGACTCTGCCAAAAAATATTTTGCACCACAAAATGAACCAGTTACACACTGTTGTAAGCTTTTCAGGCATTTTGAAGCATTTTCTCCAGAAATAGACAAAACCTCCTCATTTCTGTTAAAAGAGGCTATCTCAGAAAGAAGCTAGTAATTACCCTGGAAGAACATTATTTCTTAAACGAGTGTGAAACGGGCCATATTGAGTTGAAAATTATTTCAAACTTCAAAATCAGCCACATTGGACAGTTAAGTTTTATTCTGCTATTTTTTAAATCATTTCCTTTGGAAATCGCTAAAAATGTATTATGTAGTAAAATGTGGCTCTGTCAGAAATAAGCTCAGATTTAATGAAAACGACTTATTTTTATCAATGACATGAAACCGTATAAATAATACCGAAAATTATTGTATTTTGAACGTGAACTTGAAAATGCACCGCATACAGCTAATCTAAGCTTTTCAGGTGTTTTGAAGCATTTTCGCTGGAAATTGACCAAAAAAAAAATTATGTCGAAAAAAGAAAAAAAAATCATCTCAGAAAGAATTATCGCGGAAGGACAGTTTTTCTCAAACGAGTGTGAAACAGGTCAAATTTTTTCGGTATTTTTTGTTTCATAGTTTAAAATCAGCCATATTTGATAGTTTAGTTTTATTATTGTATTTTGTATCGTTTTCGTAGGAAATTCCAAAAAACTACCGTTATGTAGTAAAAAGTGGCTATCTAAAAAAAACCCTCAGATTTGACGATTACAACTTATTTTCATCAAACGCGTGAAAAGGGCAAATATTAACGAAAACGTTATAAATATTAGTGGACGTATGACCTTCCCAATGTGGATCATTTTGATGTACATAACTGTTTTCGAATGGATATGACCTGTTTCACAATCGTTTGGGTAAAAAAGTCCTTCCCAGGCAATTCTTAGCTTCTTTCTGCAATTGTCTTTTTTTGACCGAAATGAAGGGGGGGTTTGTCAATTTTGGCGAAAATGCTTCAAAACATCTGAAAAGCATAAAATAGCTGTATATGGTTCATTTTGAAGTAAAAAACAGTTTTTGGAAGTGTCCCTCTAGTCACGCATTTTTGATTTAAAAAGGTCGTTTCCGTCAATTCTGTTGTCAATGTCTGGCAAAGCTTCAGAACACCTGGAAAGCTAAAAATTTTTGTATGTGGCTCCTTTTGAGGTCCAAAAATATTTTTGGTATTATTTGTACCATTTCACGTGTTTGATTAAAATAGTTCGTTTTCGTCAAATCCGAGCTGGTTTCCGAGACAGCTACATTTTTGCTACATAACGGTAGTTTTTGGTGATTTCCAACGAAAATAATACAAAACACCAGAATAAAGCTGAACTGTCCAGTGTGTCGGCTTTTGAAGTTTGATACAGTTTTCGACAGGATATGACCCATTTCACACTCGTTTGTGAAAAAAAAGTCCTTCCAAGGTAATTCTTAGTTTCTTTCTGAGATGGCCTCCTTTTAGACAGAAATGAGGGAGGGGAAGGGGGGGGGGGGGGGTTGTCAATTTCTGGTGAAAATAATTCAAAACACATTTTCTGAGGTGGAACTGTTGCTGAAGCAAGCCTAAAGAGTGGCAGACATGGACATCATATCTACAAATTTGCATCGCTTCCAGAAATTGAAGTAACTCTGAATTTGGAGTAGGAGGAGACATAGTTATGATCAACGCTGGCTAGAACCGTAGATGTTTAAATAGATGACTGTTTTACAACCAGCTAATATGGTATTATAATTTAAGGTAGGAGCTACAGCAACATTAAAGTCTATGACCAAGTTCTGAAAAGTCCAACTCCAAGCTTCTGGGCCTCCAGCTGTACTGTCTCTCTTTACACACTTTTTCTAACTTGTTTCTTCTTGGAAACAACACATCTTGTTACTATACCTTCCCATGGTCAGCTATGTATAGCCTCTTGGTACAGTTGTACAGGAGAACTCTACAAACCAAATAGCAGATGTTTTTAGAATCAGCTAAAGCTTCTTTTAAGAACTTGGTAACAGTTGCACATGAACATGAAAAAACAAACAGCAGAACTATGCTGTTAATTTGTTGCATATAATACAACGCATGAGCTAGTCCGATTGTGTAATTAACAAATTGCCTATCTGGTATCTCTTACCACCAGATTTTTTTCCGCAGCTATGAAATATTAGTTGGGAACATGTTTTGGAAAATTTGGAGTCATCTGATACTAAAATTATTATGCATAGACCTATTGAATGAAAGTTATGTGACTGAAGGAAGGAAAAACAAACAATATACAAACAGATCCTTGAAGATGAATTTTTTTTAAGGTAGGGAGTGGGGGGGCGGGGGAAAGTTTCTTCCTTTCTAGGCATGTCAGATTACTACCTTAGCCACCGATACGAGACACACTGGAAGTGTTTTCATGGCAAGGCTTCTAAGAAGTTAATAATGTAAGAGATTTGGGCTTTTTTGGGGGGGAGGGGGGGGGGGGGGTAATTTTACCTGTCTGCTTGCAAAATTTAAAAAGTGGGTCAAACTGATTTATTTGATTTTAACCCTTAAGCGACCCCCAAATGGGAAAGTAATGCCAAATATAAATATCTATCTCATCACAATAACCCACTTAGTATAAATCTCCATGTACAGATGATGAAAATGCCCATTTTTTTAGGTATCATTGATGGCAGCCATCTTGTATCTACCTCTCCCCAAATGAAATGTAAAAATAACCTCAAGAATAAGTTTCTCATTACATGGACATGCCTAACATCAATCAGCCATGATTTGAACCTTAAAATGACCTTCAATTAAAAAGTATCCCCAAAATGTGTTTTGCTCATTAACACATTTCCTTTAGAGGTCTCATTCAACTTTCTAGGTTATCTTGTTCAATTTTTTTTTTAATTAGGTCAAATACTTGTGCTAAGTATGCCTTTTTAAAAAAAAAATAACAGGTTTAATTTCACCCCACCCTCCTAGAATGGTAGCTCTCAAATACAACATAGGTTCCATTTGATTCTTTTCTCACTAATTACATGTCTTGCTGGACAGGGTGTGGAATGTGGAACAGTTGGCAGGTCTGCCATTGTATCATCTGGTGACATCATGGGCAATGCATTGCTCTGACCATTACCCTGTCCCAGCTACTACCCTGGCCCTGGGCTAGAGCAAGTAGCTTCATGGTGGTATGGTGTTGTGGCTATGGAGATCAGAGTGTTAAACGTACCTGGTATATTGCTACCAGGTATGGCCCTGACCATTATTGCCTTGGCCTCCAGAAAGGCCTATTGCATTATTTTATCTTTATAGTATTGATTATGATTTCATGACGATGAAATGCTAGGTTTATGCAATGGGGAAGCGACTGGATATGTCAACCAATATGAGTGAATTTGTTAATGATCTGGCTATGCAAGATCAATTGGACTTAGTCAGTGTAGGTTAGGTTTAGAGTGGTCTGTAGTTTGGATTTTGCTTTGTTGTTTGTTACTGTGTGTGTGTGTATGCGTATTACTCCGCTTCTAAATTTGGACACAATTAGCAGAAATATTTGCGACTTGCGGCAACAAATTTTTTACTATCCCTGCCCTGATATTATAGTATTCTTTTTGTTTGTCTTTTATTTATTTTTTTATACAAAATTAATGCAAACCCAACACAATGCATGTGGGTGGACCAACTAGCTGAAAAGCTATTATGAAAGTGAACCATAAACACAGAAAGGAAAGGAAAGGGCAACAGCAGCAGGACAACAAAAACAACATTAAAATACTGAACATAGCGTAGAGAAGTAGTTAAAATGTAATGGTATTTGAAAAACATATTTAAATGCCTTTAAGGCTAGGGTAGAGGTTAGACTAACTACCATTTATGGAAGTGCATTCCATAAGGGAATTACACTGACATAATAAGAAAAATAATTATTATTTGTACTAGCAAAGGGTTTGAAAAGTAAGCAAGAAATTATCTGACGACCAGAAGTTGGAGTCAGAGGAACAAAAACAGAAGAGGCAATGAGGGAGCAGTCAAAGAGTATACAACGACATAAACAAAGTCTATGAAAAATTCTTCTAGCTAGAGGCAAGGGAAGGGCAAAATAGTTCCTTACACAGAGCAGCTGAATTTTCTGACCATTTCCTGGTTGCTAACTTGGCAGTGAAGCCTTTCACACTCTCAAATTTTGCTTTGTTGTAATCCTGATGTGGGTATCACACAGCTAATACCAAGATAAGAAGAACCAAAGTCTTATACAGGTATGATAGGCAACTGGAGTCACAGTTCCGGAAATTTCTATACCGGCACCTTATCTCTTTACCTTGCAGCATGTTTGAGAAATATGAAGGAATTATGTAAATCTTTTGAAATTGTGATTCCCAGGTAGCAAAAGATGTGACTTGTTCAATTAAAATGGGGGTTGACGCTTTCTCATGATCAACCAACAGGCACTTTGTTTTAGTTGAGATGAAGGCCACATGAATTCACCCAGACTACTATCACAGTGACATTTTATTTCATTTCAATCAGGTCCTCTTCACAGAGAACTAGTTTGTAAAGCACAATGTTGTCTATGAATGTCTTGAGAACAGTGCTGTTCAAAGAGTAGAGGTCTAAGAGCTAGGTTGTTCACAGAGAACAAGAAGAGTTAATGGCCCTAGTGTGGATCCCTGTGGCATTCCAGAGCTTACTCACTCAGTAGTAGAGCTACCACCATCTAGAACAACTCTCTGACAATGAATTAAAAGATAGTCTCCAAACCAGTTGTATAGAGCACCTGACACATGGGCCAATGATTTCAGTATCAGAAAATGTGGCAAGGAGTCAAACCCTTAGAGAGGTCAAAGAAAGCCACATATTATACTACCCTTTCTCTCCAAGATCTCATACCACTATTCTTGGGTGGAGCCACCAAGCCTGAAACCAAACCGTCTTGCTGACAGAAAGTCATGCTCTAAGACATATGACATTAATGCATTGTAGATTACATGCTCTAGGATCTTTGAGACTAGGGACAGCAGCAAGATAGGACTATAGTTGGAAACAAAAAATGGGTTACCTGATTTAAATATTGTGGTAATGTTCAAAATCTTCCAATCCAACAGAACTTTTTCCAAGAGAGGGAACGGTTGAACAGAGTGGAAGATATGAGCATATGGATCCAGCACAGGTCTTTAACATCACACTTGAAATCTCATTAGGGCCAGAGTAACATTTGCCTTAAATAGCCAATTATCGCCATTTCTGCACATTCCTAGCAGAGAAAGTGGCAAAGTCATCCTTTTGGACAGGTGGATAAGGATTTGTTGTTTGGGGAGTGAAGCAGGAGGCAAAAGTAGGTGTGTTGAGCAGTGTGGCTTGAGCAGAGGATGTGATGGAACCCAAAACTGCTTAAGGTCCTTAATTATTCTGGTGAGATCTGGAAAAAAAAAGCTTACTAATCCTCAGGGTAGATACGATTATGTTTCTAAACATTCTAAACTTGACACAAGCTTCTTCTGCATTTGAGGCCCTTGCACCCCCATGAGCTCTTCCCCATTTCCTCCCTCCTTTGGCTATGGAAGGAATTTTCTACACTTCTCCCATTGTTAATAGTAATAATAAGCTGCAGGATATATATAGCTCTATGTGTATGTAAAAACAACAACAACTCTGTGATCAATGTTTCAAAAAATAACTCTAACTCTATAAATCTGTGACTCTTTTGTCATTTTTCATTCCTTGCATCATGCTCACACATAGTTTTTTTCTTCCCCATTGCATTATTGCCATTAGAACTCTAATAGTTAAGGGGGGACTATACCTGAAACCACCAAAAAAATTGAGCGCATATTTGAGCTGTCATAACTTTTTTTCCCTTTCTTCTGTGCAGATATTTTTAATACCAGCTTGTTGCTTATTGTGTGTGCTTTAAAATGATATGTACAAAGTCTCTATAGGCATCTTTTCTTAGTAGATATATCCAAACACGCAAGGGTCACTCAAAAAATGGCACTTCCTAATTCGGGGCAGACCTAACTCCCACGCGCCTTGACCGACTCGCCCCAAACTCGGTACGAGTGTAGCTAAAGGCCTTATAAGCTGTTTATATTTTTTTCCGGTAAACCCTCCCTGAGATATAGAGCTGAGAAGAGGCGGGACCACGGAAATCCGTGGCCCCGCCTCTTCTCAGCTCTATATCTCAGGGGGGGGTTTACCGGGAAAAAAAATTAAACAGGGGGGGTCTATCCCATTTTTCCGATTTTTATATATATTTTTTTATACATTTCATAACTTTTCCCCCCTTTACTCTGTGCAAATAATTATTATACCAGCTTGTTGCTTATTGTGTGTGCTTTAAGATGATATGTAAAAAGTCTCTATAGGCACTTTTTCTTAGAAGATATAGCCAAACACGCAAGGGTCACTCAAAAAATGGCATTTCCTAATTTGCAAATCCTCTAATTGCCAGGCGCCTTGAGCTACAGACACCAAACTTGTGTTGTGGCTTCCCACAAGCCTCAGCTGTGATATGACTCAGTTAAAAAAAATTTACCGTGAAGGAATGTTGAGTTATGGTGATTGGAAGAGGCGGGGTCACAGATGTTCCGTGGATTTTGCCGCGGTTGGAAATAAAGTGTCTCATATCTATTCAACACTTCACCGCGTTTCAAATATGGCTGAGTCATATCACAGCTTAGGGTGTTAGCAATCCACACAGGAAGTTTGGTGTCTGTAGCTCAAGACGCCTGGCAATTACAAGATTTGTCGTGGGGGAGGTGCCATTTTATGAGTGACCCTTGCGTGTTTGGCTATATCTTCTAAGAAAAAGTACCTATAGAGACTTTCTACATATCATCTTAAAGCACACACAATAAGCAACAAGCTGGTATAATAATTATTTGCACAGAGTAAAGGGGGGAAAAGTTATGACATGTATTAAAAATATATATTAAAAAATCGGAAAAATGGGATAGACCCCCCAAGACTATCCCATTTTCCTCCGAAATTTAAAAACATATTTGTGGTTGTCATAACTTTTTCCCCCTTTCTTCTGTGCGAATAATTATTATACCAGCTTGTTGCTTATTGTGTGTGCTTTAAGATGATATGTAAAAAGTCTCTATAGGCACTTTTTCTTAGAAGATATAGCCAAACACGCAAGGGTCACTCAAAAAATGGCACCTCCCCCACGACAAATCTTCTAATTGCCAGGCGCCTTGAGCTACAGACCCCAAACTTCCTGTGTGGATTGCTAACGCCCTAAGCTGTGATATGACTCAGCCATAATTACAACGCGGTGAAGTGTTGAATAGCTATGAGACACTTTATTTCCAACCGCGGCAAAATCCACGGAAATCTGTGACCCCGCCTCTTCCAATCACCATCACTAAACATTGCTTCACGGTAAATTTTTTTTGACTGAGTCATATCATAGCTGATGCTTGTGGGAAGCCACAACACAAGTTTGGGGTCTGAAACTCAAGGCGCCTGGTAATTAGACATGTTATAAATTAGGAAGTGCCATTTTGTGAGTGATCCTTGCGTGTTTGGCTATATCTTCTAAGAAAAAGTGCCTATAGAGACTTTTTACATATCATCTTAAAGCACACACAATAAGCAACAAGCTGGTATAATAATTATTTGCACAGAAGAAAGGGGGGAAAAGTTATGACAACCACAAATATGTTTTTGAATTTCGGAGGAAAATGGGATAGTCCCCCCTTAAGCTGTTTATATATTTTTTCCGGTAAACCCCCCCCCCCCCTTGAGATATAGAGCTGAGAAGAGGCGGGGCCACGGATTTCCGTGGTCCCGCCTCTTCTCAGCTCAATATCTCAGGGGGGGGGGGGGGGGGGGGGGGTTACCGGAAAAAAAATATAAACAGCTTATAAGGCCTTTAGCTACACTCGTACCGAGTTTGGGGCGAGTCGGTCAAGGCGCGTGGGAGTTAGGTCTGCCCCGAATTAGGAAGTGCCATTTTTTGAGTGACCCTTGCGTGTTTGGATATATCTACTAAGAAAAGATGCCTATAGAGACTTTGTACATATCATTTTAAAGCACACACAATAAGCAACAAGCTGGTATTAAAAATATCTGCACAGAAGAAAGGGAAAAAAAGTTATGACAGCTCAAATATGTGCTCAATTTTTTTTGTGGTTTCAGGTATAGTCCCCCCTTAAGTCTTTATATACCTATATCCTGCTTTGCTAGATATTTTCTTGTCCCTCTATACTATAACTTGCATTGGTTGGCTTTAAAACATCATTTATTACTGTTACCTATTTGTTTCTACTTGGGAATGATACAACACTGATGGAACTTCACAGCGTCACATACATTACTTCAACATATATAGCACCGTAGAGCTGAAGTTGTGGAACTCATTTTTCTGTTTTATCAGTACATTGTGAAGCCCTTGTGGTTTGTGAAGCCATATGCCTAGCCTATACACCCTATAAGCTGATGACCACACTATATTAAAACTTATTAGGAAGGCTAAGCCATCTGCTACCATTATGAGCAAATGTTAGGAAATAATATGCTCCAGATATTGGCTTGACTGACTGACTAACCAAAGAAGGGAACAAAAATGTACAAATATAGACCACAAATGTTTAGATTACTCTTTACCATCTAAAAATGACACCAAATAAAAATAATTTTAAAGCAGTATTAATGTATGGTAAATACTTGATAATGTTAAGGTCACTATTTATACCAATGGTCCAAAACAATATAGCTAAAGTATCTAAAAGTGCAAGTACTGTGTCCAGCTCTACAACCTTTTCCCAACAGTAAAGCCATCTTTCCCTTGTTACCCATTTCCCCAAATTCTTCCAGTCCCCACAATTCTGTGCACTTCTCCATCAGCACATCAATCTCTCTCAAATTCTCAAACAAACCACCAAGAAATGGACCACATCCTACCCAACCCATTATCACACATTATACACCTCTCATTCCCAACCATATATACAGGAAATTGTATGCTTACCATCCCACTCACAACATGTGGGTACAAGTTGCAAAGGATGGTACATAGGTGGAGAGATAAGAGAGGTCACTTCAGGGTTAGGAAGGCATGAGGTTGAGGAGAGATTCAGCTGGGTTATTAGTGGACACGAAGATATGTAGAGAGTATCATGGCACTTCACACAGTGCATTGCTTCCATAGAAGGATTCTACCTCAGCCTCCAGGTCATGGCAGATTTGGTGTGGACTCTACTTCTCCAGTTCCTTCACTTGTCACAACCTCTGGATGAGTTCATCTCTCTGTACAAGGTCGAGTTTGGTCTCTTTTTTCTCCTCCGATGACTCTATTTGTAGTGCAAACTTATCCTTGAGTTTGGCCATGGTTTGTGGTCGTGCAAAAAATATTGCCGATCCTTCATTGTCATTTCATACTTCTCGCAGGAGCTCGAAAATGTCCTACTTGTTTTTCTCTATGATCTCTGCCATCTCCCTGTCCTCTATGCAATCCTTGCAGGATTGCACTTTGCTTTGTTCTTGGAATATTCAGGTGTGTGTATGAGAGAAGACACATATGGAGCAAATCACATCAGGAGTTGGTTGCTCATCTTTATCCTTTTAGTAGTCCACAGTAATCGAAAATCTGACCCAACTTACTCTCCACCTCTGGCACCTTTTTGTAAGTAAAACTGTTTTGGGAATAAGATTTTCATCTGTTGGCTGTGGATATACACTTGTAATGACCTAACACCATACGAGAAACACCTTCACTGTAAGTCAAACTGTTCATGAGAACTTCAAGAGGCATGTAGACTTGTGTCTGGCAATCTGTCAGAGAGTGAGTGGTTCTTATGAAAAATATATCATTGCCATAATAAAGTCAATAACTTTAGCTCTCCTATATCCGAGCATCAGGACATTGTTACTTGAGAGATCTCTGTGGAAATTGCCATTGGAGTGGAGGTATGAGAGTGCCAGGCCTATGTTGCAGGAGATATCGACCTTGCAGTTGTGGAAGGGAAGGTTAGTTTAGCATCTAACCTGAAATTGTGGTCTGCTCTCATCTATTAACTCCATTAGTAGTTCTGACTGTCCTGTCTCAGGATTCAGCAAGTCTACACACTTTGTTGGAATGGTGCAGGGAGTTCATAATCCTGCACTCTGCCTCAAACCTCTGCCAGGGAAACCTGTGCTCATGCTTGGAAGCTCCCCATCCCACAAGTGCTGCATGCAGACCTTGGCCACACAGAGAGGCTATCACAGAGACAGTACCATATGCACCAGGAGTCGGATTCCTTCTTTAGACTTCTGTATCGCATGCTAACTTGATCTGAGCTCATCATTTTCGACTAGCCCCCCCAACAAAATAGAAGTTTACCTAGCTGAGGTATATACCCCCATCTAATGTTTCAATAATGATACTCATCTTCAGGTTAAATCTGTTACTAATACTAAAAATTATTATCAAAATTACAAAATATCAGCAATTTCTATTGTTTTTGTCTCTGTGAGCAGTTGTTTCTTGGTGAGGATCCATCCACCCATTACCACCAGCTTGTTGTCCAGCACAGTAGCAAAACACTGGAATCGTGGTTGCAACATGCTTGACAGAACCTCCCAGGACTCCGACACAGGGTTGTATATGTGGACTGCAGTGGAAGGTTGGTGAATGTCCCTCCCACCAACTGCTAGAAGACGACCTTTCGCCGACACACAGGAGGCACCCTTCATTGGCAAACTGGCAAGTGTCTTCCAGAGGTTGTCGTCTGTGGATTGAGAATGTGGGAGAGAGGTGATGGAAACAGAGTAGGCGACATACGAGGGGCTCATTTTTTCCACCCAACCTCCCAGGATGCACAGATCGCCTCCACATATAGTTGCTGAAGCCATGGCGAGAGGTTCAGGAAGGTCTGCCACTCTAGTCCAGGCTAGTAATTTAGCAGGACGAGTAGTGTCTAAAACCTCAACAGCTTGGATGTAACCGAGTTCATTTTCACCTCCGGCCACTATGAGAATTGTTGGACAGTTCGCAATTGTGATATTACTACGCTTCACCTCCATTCGAGGATAAATCTCCACCCACTTCTTTATTCCTCCGCTTCTTATGAGGCTCATCACTTTATTGGTGAACTGATTGTTGTCCATTTTTCCACCGATGACTGTCAAGTTCTGCTTGATGAGGGTCAGGCTGCAGTCTTGGGTTGGAGCATCAGGAAATTTGGACCAACTATCTATTTCAATGTTGTACGCATGAACCTCCCTTGTGCCTCCTGGGCATATGAAGATGACGTTGCCAGAGGAGATAATGGCTTCTGTGGTTCGACTGACAGGTCGACAAGCTTTGATTTCTTTTTTCCACTTGAGAGTGACTTTACTTAGTTGTGCATACGAGTTGGCTCTTTCTCTCACAGCAAATTTCTTTTCCAGCACTCGCATCTCCTGGTGTAGCTCATGGTATCGCTGCTCGCTTGCCAGAAGTAATTGATCCTTCTCCTTCAGTTGCTGCGAAGTTCTTTCCAATTCTCCAGTCAAATAACAAATCTCTTCTCTGTGTGCAATATAGTGCTGTTTTTCTTGTTCTTGTGAAGGAGAAGCTGATTGTAATGGATCATTCTGAAATTGAGCGCCAGTCACTAGTGGTACTGTTAGCTGTAAATTCATCTGTTCATCTTCTGCGCTTGTGCTTTTAGAAGCCTCAACGTTATTTTCCAAAGTTGAAGTTTGCAATCTGCTTTCTCCTTTTTCAGAAATAAAGGCTGTTTTTTCATGTACCTCCTTTCTCTTGCTCTGATCCTGCACCAACCCTGGTTCCTCTTTTAACTGTTTGATTTCTTCACTGGCTACAGTTTTTTCTATGGTTGGCAGCTGTTCCTCCACGCCATGAGTTTCTGAACATTCCATACTGTTAACATGGGAGGTAGAGCAAGAAACACTTCCTCCTTCTGATGGTATAGAAAAGTACTGCATTTCTCTAACAAGCATATCAATATCTTCCAAAACATTCTTCTTATTGGATGCTTTAAAGATTGTTTCTGTATACTGAGAAGACTTTTTAATGTCTAAAAGTCGAGCGCAAATAGCACTGGACAAAGGTCGGTTGACTTCTTTGTCTTGAATGCAGTTTAGAGCTAGAGGCAAAATAAGATGGTCAGAGGAGATTAGATCAAGATGGCACTTTCTTCTCTCTCTCTCTGGCACTCTTAGTTGTTGGTTTTTCACTTCTACTACCTGGAATGGGTCACTAGGTTGTGGGTAGTGACCAGTGAGAATTTGGATAGAGAGAACTCCAAAGGAGAAGCAATCAAGTTTATTGGAATAATTTGTGTCTCCCTCTGGAGGCATATAGACACTGCAGCTAGGATGCTTAGACAGTGTGCCTTGATTGGTGCTGGTGTTCCATAGTTTTCCCATGCTGAAATCAGTGATCTTAGCCCGCACATTTCCAATCATCAGGACATTGTTGCTAGAGAGGTTTTTATGGATGATGCCATTGGAGTGGAGGAAGGAGAGTGCCATGGCTACATCGTGACAGATATTGACCTCAATATGAAAGGGGAGGGGTTCCAGGCCACTTTCCAAGAACCAGGTCAAGCTCTCATCCATCAGCTCCATCAGGAGAATGGGAAAATTTGTGTCTTGATCCATAGAGAATCCCAGGAAGAGGACAATATTCGGGTGACGGAGGGAAGTGAGAAACTCATATTCATTCTCAAAACGCCCTTTCTGTGTGCTCTGATCCACAGTGATGTGGTGCATGATTTTAGCTGCACACACAAGGTCATCGCAGCTTGCCTTGTACACTGTTCCGTAGGATCCTGAGCCAAACACCTCATCTTTCATTAGCTTGATAATCGTAAACCCAACTTCGTTCTTCTGTTGCACAGCCATTACTAAAAAATCTTTCGTCCAACTAGCGAATTCTGTATCCGGTCAATTTTGTCAAAATGAAGTCCTGCGTGGCAATTACCATAAATATATCGATATCAATTATCATCGATTTCCATATATCGACAAGCAGTTGTGAAACCCTACTTGGTTGGTAACGAGTGTCGTAGTATTCCCTTGTTTCTACGCGTTTTGACTCCCATATCTGTTTTAACTAATATGGCATGATGGGGCTCAACGCCGTTCTCCATGAAACAACAAGGTACGCAACCATAACAATTAAATGTTGGTTAATTTCCTCTTGCCAAGCAAACTTTATTGGAATTTAGTGTCTTTGTAGCCAGAAACTTGAAAATAGTGTCTTGCTAGTTTGCCAGGCGTTACTATTCTAACGTTCACAGTGCAAGAGGCACTGGCGCGATGTGTTGATGTGAAGTTTTGCCAGACTGCTGAGTTTGCGCATGGTAGTGTCAAACCCATAAAAGATTAACACTAGTAACACCTCAAGGCAACACTCTGCATAATCTGGCCTATGGCCAAGGTTGTTGAGAAGGGGGTGGTGTTTATTTTCCTTCTTTGTGACAATTCCCCTTGGTTAACCACCAATTGCGTTGCCTTTTCGGCTTACGAGCAGAGTGACATCATGATCTGCCAAGGGCAGAATCACTTACCCACCATGACTATCAAAATGGTCCGATCACAATCGATAAATGCCATAATGTGCCTAGCTCGTCTTTAAATACAGCTATTTTACCACTAACAAAATCAACACATCAATGTCAGCCATTACTAGGTAATTCGTGCACATCATCAACTGTATGCCACTGCAGCAAACGTCATCAATGGCCTGCTAACACTTTGAAGCTGAAGTAGCCACTGATCTAAAATACTTCTGTAGGCCATTCTGGACACTGCTGGAAGGCTCAGAAAGCTTTGAATCTAATATTGTAGCTCAGTCACAGTCAAGTATCAGACTCTCTCATACTCGAATCCAAAACTCACAAAAAACAACTGTCTGCAGATAATCAGCACACATACATCATGTGTATTTGACATGTGATGATGTAACCAGGTATAGTGGGATAATGAGGGTGTTATGCAATAACATCTGAACCCTAGAATAGTCTGGCTATATCTCACGGACCACCCCTTTTATGAAATGAATCGGGACTAGTCTGCTTGGCCAGTGTCTCACAACTATCCAGACTACTGGTGTCCAGAGGGGAGGAAGATGTTTTGGAAAAACGGTGAAAAATGCTGAAGAACGACAGAATTAAAGTTTAACTCAGCATAAATTTCATGGACCATGCCTGTTGGAGAATGAGGGCAATGCCCATGCCTTTTGAAGTATGGGGGTCTGGGTGGCGAGGGAGGTTAAAAATCCCACAGCTGTGATATATATCATAGCATCTGAAGGTGGAGGTGAAGGGGCAGAGTCACCCAACTTTTGCTCCGCCTATTAACTATATCTTTGTCCCTGACAATGATGTACTATGAACATTTGATGTCGCTTATTGTCACAGTGTGACATTCCTTACATTAATTAACAAGTTGTGTAATCAGGTACCCGATTTTGCATCTGTTATATTATGTTGTGGGCCAACTAGCTAAATGAGCGATTATAAAATGGATAGCATCAAGAGGGTAAAGGCAAGTCTGTTTGCGTCCCTTGCCAAGAGAAGCCATGTGGACAGTGAAGTGACTGTTTCTGAAAAAGATCCCTGCTTCTTTCTACATATTCATAAGCAACTAACTGACACTTGTAACTTACAATAACTTGCGAAAGATTTTGTTGGCAAGAAATAAATGTACAAAGTATTTGATATAATCTTGTAATAATTTATATATATAATTTTTCTCGTAGAAATACAGCTAGCACTATAATGTTGCTGTGCTTGGTCATATTATATCTAGGCCATTTTACTTTCAGCCCCCTCCCCGACCTTCTATCAGCTTCCCTCCCTCTCTATATAAAACAAATTCACGAGCTGCTACAGTCTTAGATGATCTAAGGTGATTGCATTAGCACAAGGCCTAAAGCGTGGTGTTGAGGCGGGTGCTAATGCACGCCTGTAATAGTATATTCCCATAGTAATATTGCAATAATTTTTATATAAAATTATTCTTGCGTAACTATGGGTAGCAATACAATATTGCTGTACATAGTCATGTTATTTGTAGGCCATTTTACGTTCAGCACCCAAATGTTTATGTACTTCCTCTGCCTCTGCACATCCATAGATAACTGATGGTGACTAGGATGAAAGGAAGTATCTGTGTGTTCCTAAAGCTCTTAGCTATAATATCCGTGAATCAGATTCATGAGGTGTTGTGATCTTGAAAAATTATATAAGGTGCAGTATTTGGACACGCCTCAAAATCGCGTTTTGAGAGTGTGCAAAGTACCGGATGCAAATATCCAATCAATGCTACAACACACACACACCAAGTTTGGTGTTTTGCTATCAATCCATGGGTGTGACTGTTTAAAATTTGGAGTACAGAATTTTTGAGTGATCTTGATGTTGGTGCATCTTCTAAGAAAATATGCCTATAGAGACACATGGAATAAGAAACAATATGGTACTAGATTTACTTGTATAGAGGTAAGGGAGGAAAGTTGTGGTGATTAGAAATGTAATACAACCTTTTGGGGTGTTTCATGGTCTGACCCTGTACTCGCTTATTAAAAAGAGTCACACTCCCTGGTATATAGGATATATTACTACATGGCTTTGTATTCACTAAAATTTAAATAAGATTGAGTACACCAATGATTTTGTCAGCCCATAAATTTAGCAGTATGTGTGTGTATATATATATATATATATGTGATGACCCATGAGATAAAAGCTTAAATTTTTTTTTGCATTTTAACCTGCCTTCTTAAAAATTGGGCCAATCTAATACAGGGAGTGTGGTGTACGCATTTATATATTTTTGTATCAAATGTTTGTTAAAAGTGATTTTGTATATTCAGGTTGTAAAGATTTACAAAAAGTTGAGGGGGAATTTTTTAGGTGTCAAATTCTAAAAAAAATGCCCCTTACTTTCTTTTGTAAACGTTTACAATCCAAGATGTCTGCCTGCATGGAAAATGAACACGTAATTTGGACTAGTTAGCGTTAAATATGCTGCATATAATTGCTGTTGTGAATTTAGTTATCAGTATTATGGTAGCTAATACCCAAACAATTGATATTATGGATAAGGTTATACTATTTTGAATTTCAAAATGGTGTTCTTTAGATGGTATGCCAAAGCCATTACATGCATTATAATTGTATACCTCGAGGGGGAAATTCAAACAATTTGCATGATTAGTTAACACTAAACATTTATTCTAAATTGAACAAGAATTGTGTACATTATTGGCAAAAAAAAAAGAGTACGCCCCTGTTTATAAGGTCTGTTGCATGGTTCCCATTGTTGTGATACAATCAAATAAGACCTACCATCTGTTAGTATTTCTGTGACTTTGTTGCTGCAGCTATAAACCCATGTAGCCACACACCTCTGTGCATGGTTTCTTGTTATTCCGACAATTCATTTCTCCTTGCGTCCACATTTGCATGCACACTTAACCAAGTTTATTATTCCATCAGGTGCTGGTGGAGATTCAAACATCGAATTGGAACAAATTGACATGTAGATTTATCGAAATTCCAACCATACTCAGCTGGAAATGAAGACATGGATAACTTTTGCTTGGCCTTTCTTCAAATCATTGTTATGTAATATGCTCGATGAATATGTGAAGTTAATGAATTGGTAATTGGAGGAGGACTCTCTCCCTAAGTTGCATGATTTATATATAAGAACCAACGGAACTCATTTATTTCAGTGTACACATTGTTCCTGTAAAGCTTGCAGTCAAGTCATTCCAACTATGAGCGTATTTCAGGAGATGACTGTTTTTCCTTAGTGATGCTAATGCTTCCAGCAGGATCTCATCATCACAAGTCATGAACACCTTGCAGTACCAGGTGATCTTTGGTTCAGCCAGCAAACTTACCAGATGAATCAGATCCTGTGAAAGCATGAAAGCCTAATATTATGGTTGCATGTTTTTGTCGAGCACATGGTAATATGTTGATTTCTCCTTTGTCTGTTCCCTCCCCTATTTGTTCTTTGAGGGAGGTGTTAGGTACCTCTCTGTCAAGCACCAATCTAACCTTGTCGTGATTTTCCCACATTGCAAGCCAGTTAATAAATGTTACAGCAAAGTTGAGGCATGTTTTCATTTCATCTTTTTTTTATATATAGAATTCACAAGAGCCATGCCATTGATTATAATTACTCAGCATCATAGGGATAGACATAAACAACAAGGTAGCTACACCCATCCACTGAGATGTGATCTAACTGTTGCACAAAATTATGGCAGTGGTCCTCAGTTAAACCTAAGTTATGTTTTGCACTATTCTAACATGACAGTATTTAACATTTAGCACAACAGTATTATAAAAGTGTGCAACTTTTTATAGTGTTGGCCATCTTAGATTAGGTGGGCCATCTTGGATTTGAAAAAAGAATGTCATCCTATTTTTTTTTATTAGACCTCACAGAATCAAGTGATAATTTGCTTTTGACAAGCATTATACACAAAAGTTATTTTTATTACTAACAACCTACACTAGTGTATACTAATGTACTCCCTGATAAATAATAATAACACTAGCGCTGATATAGTAATAGTATAATTAATATCTTATTGCTGTGCAGAGGGTGAACTGTGCTGCCATACTGGATTTTTTTTGGCATTGTTATCAGTTATTTGTAATATAATTTATTTATTTTTATCATCATATCATCATACAATGATGATGGCAGAGGAGTGTTGAGTATTAAGAAACAACATGACAAAGGTTTTTGGAATGCTGAAGTAATACCGTTTATCTAAAGAGGAGCATAAATTGGGCAAGGAAGGGATAAGCATTTATTTACTACAAAACTCAAAAATGAAACTAACAAGAATTGTTAGAGCGGAATGGATAATAAATTGGGACCAATGAAATGAGATAAAGGTACTAACTTCAATATATTCAAGGGGCAGACAACAAACAAAACAAAGAATATAATAATAGCCCAATGGCTACAAGAGTTCCGGATGGGATTGTCTGACAAGGGCTTGGCAAGGGGAACAATATATATATATATATAATTAAAATGAAGTATATTACGTGGGTTAGAATATAATTCCGAATTGAATTGTCTGATAAGGGTTTGGCAAGGGGAAGAATAGTTTATATATAATTAAAATGTGAGGTGAAATGAATTATGTGGGTTAGGATATTTTATGAGGGTTATATCCGCTCTAAAAAGAGCCTGATCTTTATTCCATTCTCTCTTTTTTCTAGCACAAAAAAATATTTGGGAGCACTGGGTAGCTAGTTCGCCAGTGTCATCAACTTCTTTCTTTGAAAGTTAGAAACAAATTTTTTTCTCAATTCCTTGCGACGGAGGGACGAAGAGCACCAATCTCTAAAATGGTGAATGAAGACCCAATGCCCGTACTATCAAACTCACTTAAGACAGATGGTAGTTCATCTTTTGTTGCTCCCTATTTCCTGCAATCATTGTCAGGAGTTGAAAGGAACTTATTCCAGGAGTGTATAACGCTTTTATCACCTCAATATCAGGCCTAGCTGTAGTCATTGTAAATTCCTGAGGAATTGTGCCAGAAAGGTTGTAAATCAGTATAGTTTTTTTTGTTCTTAGGAAGAGCATCAAGGTAAACTAACAAGAGTTTATGTGGTGTCATGTGAATCTACCGAGGTAGGGCTGGCATTCAAAAAGTGAAGGACTGTAGGTGATGTAGAACTGCACAACTGGCACTTGGATTCTGAAGGATATCTCCACCTACAGATAATTTAGAGGAGTCTGCTGATTGACTGATGCCACCTGTAAAATGAAAGATAATTGCCTGGTGACCGACCTCCTAATTCTGGATCAAACGTTGTTGTCATCTTCAAGGGCACATTCATCAGAGAATTTCTTCTGGACACTAAGCTTGCCATATAAGAGTCCCAAAAATCTTTCCTGCACTCCACATAGGGAGCACAAACTACTTTCTCTCGAAGGTCTTCCTTTGAATGCATTCAGCTGACTCTCGCACCTCTTTTAGAACTTGCTTTGTGATTTCCTTGGGCCAGATCCAACATGCCGGAAGGAGCAATATGGAAAATTTCCTGAATTAATAGATCCGGGGATAATGCAATGGCTGACAGGTATGATAACGTTGCCTTAGTTGAGCAGCTATCTAGAGCTGACATATTCAAAACCAAGTAACAGCCACAAAGCTAGAGACACAACCACTTCTTAATAATGTATCTAGAGGCCAGTGAATTCATTTTTTGGGTTGTACTAGTTGCAATGCCATTAACAGGTTGGAAGAAATGCATGTAAGGGATCAAGTATCCTATTTATCCTGTTCTCCCCTAATCTGGGCCTTGTCAAGATTTCAATGACAATGAGAATTTATCTGAAAGTGCTGACCTGGCAATTTTGTTTGTGTGAGATTTGCTGTGGCGGAAAATGTAGCACAGAAACTTTATTAGACTTGTAATAACTAACACTGACATGCTCAGGTCAGTTGGTAGCAAAGTTTTGTAAGATGGTTGAAATAGAAATGCCCTACCCATGTAGAACTAGGATTTGAGTTGACGACCTGGTCCATGTCCTCAATGCTGAAATGTGTCAAGTTTGACTTCAGAGATTTAATGTAAGAAAATTATTTCAGCTATTTCAAGAGTAATGGAATTTAGTCCCTCCAGATTCACCTTTCACCTCCTCCCTCCAGATTCACCTTTCACCTCCTCCCTATAATAGATATGTCAATAGTATTGAGCATCATGGAAAAGTTATGAGAGTCGCTCAATTCAATATATAGTGACCAACATAGTCACTGTGCATGACAACTGTCCTTGTTGTGCTATGCGTGTTGGATGGGACAGAGTTGACCAACTACTCATATATAAACAGTAATAATAATAATAATAATAATAATAATAATAATAATAATAATAATAATAATAATAATAATAATAATAATAATAATAATAATAATAATAATAATAATACTAATACTAATAATAAATAATAATAATAATACTAATAATAATAATAATAATAATAATAATAATAATAATAATAATAATAATAATAAAATTTAAAAATGAATGAGTACAGTTGGAAAATATGGATAT
>CBDHDT010000129.1:0-75438 GCA_965261215.1 Ekhidna sp. | reverse complement strand
AAATGTAATATAGCATTATAATCCAGGTTTTCATTATTTTAAAAGGTAGTGTCCTGTAAATGTGTGTGGTCTACATTGGCTAATTCTTGTTTCCTTTTTGTCCACCATACATGTTGTTATTAAGTGTTGTTGTTAAGTGTTGTTGTTAAGTGTTGCTTTTAAGTGTTGTTATTAAATGTTGTTATTAAGTGTTGCTTTTAAGTATTGTTATTAAGTCGAGCAGCCTCCTTCAAGAAGTTGCTCTGTATATTTCTAGAACTAACCGATCAGAGTAAATTTTATTCTCTACCATTTTTATTATAAAAGCACACACACACACACACACACACACACACACACACAAGCCTGCACAGATAGAGAGAAAAAGCGAGAGACACACAAGCCTGCGTACACACAAGAGAGAGATGCACACACAAGCCTACATGTACAGAGAGAGACCCACACACACAAGCCTGTATGCACACAGAGAGAGTGAGAGACACACAAGCTTGCACGCACGGAGCAGAGAGAGACAAGCCTGCACACACAGAGAGAGCATGAGAAGCATACAAGCCTGCGCACACACAAGAGAGAAATACACACACAAGCCTGCGTGTACAGAGAGTGACCCACGCACACAAGCCTGCATGCACACAGAGAGAGTGAGAGACACGCAAGCCTGCACGCACAGAGCAAGAGAGACACAAGCCTGCGCACACACAGAGAGAGAAGCATACAAGCCTGCGCACACAAAGAGAGAGAAATACTCACAAGCCTGTGTGTACAGAGACAGAGAGAGACACACATAAGCCTGCACATACAGAGAGAGTGTGAGAGACACACAAGCCTGTGAATACAGAGACAAACACACAAACCTGCACACACAGAAAGAGAGCGAGAGACACACAAGCCTGCATGTACAGAGAGAGAGAGACACACACAACCTCCATGCACAAAGAGAAAGAGCGAGAGACAAATACACACACACACAAGCCTGTGCACACAGAGAAAGAGAGAGAGACACACACAAGCCTGTATGCATAGAGAGAGAGCGAGGGCACACAAGCCAGTGTGTACAGAGAGACACACGCACAAGCCAGCACGCACAGAGAGAGAAACACACACACAGGGCTGCACACACACACATGGGAAGAGAGAGACCCACACAAGCCTGCATGCACACAGAGAGAGACATACACAAGCTTGCGCGTACAGAGAGAGAGACACACACACAAGCCTGCGCATACAGAGTGAGAGAGACATGATAGTTTTACCTATTTAATGCCAACTTTATTTGTGCAATAGCTATAACATTTTCCCCCACAAAAATAAACTTTTCAAACTGTTCATATCATTAGAATGCTAATACAATTCAGGTTGCTATAACAATCAGATCCATTGGGGTTAGCAGACAAAAGCTATTCATCACTACGTCCCTCTATGTCAAACAGCGAGTTAATCTTTCCAGGGGCACCTCCTTTCTCAAGATTAGATATTGTTACAAGAGTAAGCTTCTAAGCAAACCAATGATCACTTTCTTTGTAGACAAAGCGTGCTGCTAATTATCAATCAGCTCAGGTAAGCTCAATAGTGCACATACATACAACAGGTTACTGTGTGACGATCTTTACCAATTATGTGGTACTGAATTAGAAACAAACAGACAAAACAGATTAGCCACTGCAATGCATTGGAACACATGGGGAATTCTGGTGGTAAATATTATTATTGTTTGTAAGAGGGAGGGAGGGAGGGTAGTAGATCCAAGATGGAACCTCGGAAATAACAAAAATTTGCTGTTTTTGTGCTCCTGTTTACTACCTTAGCTAATGGTTGAAACCAACCATTTAGGACGCTTATAAGCTACAAATGCATGTGAGTTTTAGCTGCTTTAAAAGAGTGTACAACAAACTGCATATTTTAAATGGTAAAGGGTCTACATGGGTATGCAGTCTTGTTTCCTTTCATTTTTAACAGGTCAATCCATTGTGCATAGTGGGTTTTAATGCATAGTGGTTTTAACACTTGCTTATTGTTATCGAATTCTCTCCTTTCAGAAAATCAATTAATCAACGACAGGAAAAAGATGAACCCAATGCACTAAATACTCATCGAACTTGTTTAAGGGGAAAAGAAAGAACACTGAAGTGCTCATTAGACATAGGTGGGATAAATGATCCCTTCTTCTTTCTGGGCATGGTAATCTGCCACTAAGCCACAGACACGCAATTGGTTTGTACTCATCTTCACCGTTGCTTAACCGTACTTACAGCTGGAGTCAGACTCGGTTATGATAATTGATCAAAGGAAATGGGGGAGACCCCCTTACTGACTTTTGTGTGTTTCTTGAAATCCTTAACATTAGGGTGAGTTGCTCTTATGCAGACACTTTTTGATTCCTATTAACAGCAACTAATGTCTATACTATGAAAACTATTCCATGTGTATAGAATTAGAATTCACATTACTGAGAGATTTTCTCCTATCAAAAAGTCAGATAATCATACTTCCAGGCATGCATACAGTCTCCAAATTTGTTGGGTAATAGATTTTGACTTGGGTTATTTTAAGGCTGATACTTCTTGGTATCAGCCAGTAAACTGGCCACTCGGGTTGTTGGAGAGGACACGGAGAACGGTAGCTGGTGGTCACACAATTTAATCACCGTTACTTAATGATGGGGTGCGATTAGGATTGATCACGATGAGTGACTAGGATTAATAAAGTACCAGTCATGCCTTCCCCCCCCCCCCATAAAAATCAGTCAAGTTGTATGCTTATGTGCACGTTTAGGATTTAAGGGCTTATCAAAGTTCAGCATGTCTAAATCTGGGACAAATGTAACACTTTAATATTTCTCATGGTTTCTTAATTAATTACCACAGCTTTAATTAACAACACATAGGTCTTGGGTTCCAAAGGCATGCTACAAGTTGAAAACCTCCCTAAGGACGAGAGGATGCGCTTATGCCAAGAGGAGGAAGGACCCTTATCCTCTCCTGTCTATTCCTTCTCCCAGCGTTACAAAGAGTCGTACGAGCTCGAGTTGGATCACTTCCTCTCTGTAGTTTTAGACCCCACCCTGCCATTGAAGGTGAACAAGGAGGATGTCCTGCTCTCCAGCGAGATAGCAGAGGCATGTGAAAAGTCTTTCAAGGAAGGAATAATGGTGGCCATGTGAACACCTTTTTAATATCAATTTTTGTGTTTGTCTAATCTTTATCCTTTGTGCCCTAGAGCAGTGATGAGGTGGTATTTATTATTATATTTATTTAAGTGTTGAGTGAAGTTGACATGTTCCAATGTGATCTGTATAGGATTTAAGAAAAAAGCAAATTGTGCAGTAAAGTAGTAAAATTCTTTACGAACGAAATTAGAATTGGCCCTTCAGAACAAACAAATATTTGAAAGCTTGAAGGCAGAGAGTACCTAGCAGTAATGGCAAGAACAAAAAGATCTATTAATAGTAAAAATAATAGTAATTAAAACAGTGACCTTATTACAGCCAGATTGGTGACCCTTTACCATTTATACCACTATATACTGATTTTAAAAATATTGGTGTATAGATTGTAATGTTAAAGGGTCCTCTAATTGGTTGTGTTCTACACAATGTAGGTTTTAACTGATAAGAGCTTTGGTTTTGGGAGATTTGCTGTCCGTCATTTTAGTATAACCTCCCCTATTGCACGAATTATATGCCTTCCTTCTTAAAACAATCCTCTACTTGTTGAGAATTGTATATCAAAACCTCAATGCTCCTACCCAGCACTCCTTCCTAGACCAGACAGCAACACAGTCTTTCCTAGACCAGAAGACTGGACAGCAACACTATCCTAAACCAGCCAGTACCACAATTCTTCCCTTGCTAGACTATCAGACGACAACACAGTCTTTCCTAGACCAGAAGACTAGACAGCAACACTGTCCTAAACCAGCCGGTACCACAATTCTTCCCTTGCTAGATTATCAATTACACAATGATGAAAATTGTGTGCTTCATGTTTGGGCTATTTTGATGAAACAATATCAGTTATTATTCTTGCCTAATTGTCAGCAGCGGCATGTCCAAAATACACAGATACTAACATTTAGTACTTTATATCAGAATTATATATATATACACCAGACCCCAATGTCCTCGCTCTCTGCTCTCTTTCCTTGACAGACAACACAATATTTCCTACCTAGATCAGAAGCAACAATACTTCCCAGACCAGACAGTAATACATCTTTCCTAGACCAGAAGCATCCTAGTCCAGACATACAATCTTTCCTAGACCAGACACCTTGATCAGATAGTGACACAATCTCCCCTGTTGCACACCTATTGGAGAAGACATGCAGCACTCCTTCCACCAGCCATATATATACTCACCCTTGTCACCGGGTCCTATCCTTAGACCCCACCCCAAATCTACTCTGACCTGAGTTTTCCTGATGATATCATACTCTGACCTCCCGAGTTATTTCATGATGACATCAATATTTTTGTACAGATCCTATTAGGCCTCCAGTTTTGCCCCATAAGCTACAAGACACAATTGCAATGGGGATCCCCCCAAATGTTCTGACCATGTGAAAAGTGTCTAGCTTGCACTATTAACAATGTTGAGTGTATCTCCATCATTAGTACATGCTGAGACTAAATGCAGTCCTCTTCAGGAGATATATTATCCAAGATTATTGACAAAGAAGTGTATAGAATATTTAGAGACAGCTTTAACTCAAAAGAAGAAGTTTTATCTTCTATACCCTCATGAGGTGTGTGTGGTGGAATTGTCTCTAACAATGATAAAGCTTAGAGCAGAGCCTCCAATGCAAGCATATATTGGACATTTGTAATTTGCATGTGAACTATTTCAGGCAGTGCTAATGCAGTCCAACCTAAATAAACTATTGGGGAGTATTGGTGACAATTATGCAGGGACAAACTAGGTTTAGAGAAGGCTGTGTCCTTGCTGTGATATTGATCTAGTGTGGCATCTGAAGACAAATAAGAAACAATGCAGTCCAACGGAGCATAGGGCAGGTTTATAACTACCTGGGGATACTGGCGACAAATAGTGGCACTACTGGTCAAAACTAAAAGTGTAAGAATTCCGAACTTTTAGTCCATCTTTTGTACAGGTAGTTTGGTGTCATATTGTTGCTTTTTCTGTGGGGTTTCAAATGATATGCTGAATGTCTTTATAGGCACATTTTCTTAGAAGATAATCCAGCAACATCAAAAACTGCATTCATTAGACCGGAACATCTCCATGCACAGGTAAACAAGGGCTCTAATTTGATAAGTGGTTTGTCAGAACACTTAGCAGTAAAGGAGCAGAAAAAAATTGGCTGCACAATCTGAGTTAGTTTCGTTTTATGGCTAAGTTATGATAACAATAAAACCCCATAAAGCATGGCATTTCCATGGATTGCAAGAATAAGCTGTCAGAGTTCGGACAATCTTGTCATTTTTCTTCAATCAGATAAGTAAAATTGCATGGACAAAACTACTGAACTTATGGCACATCCAGTTGCTAGTAGTATAAAAAAAAAATTTTTTTTTTTAATTCTTCAAATGTTTCACCAGTAGTTCACACAAGTGCTGCACAATATTGGTGTCCACATGATTTAAAATGGTAAAGGGTCATCTAACTGGTTGCTTACATGGGTATGGTCTTGTTTTCCATTTTTTTTAACAGGTCAATCCAATATAGTTGCTTGAATTTGTTTTAAAAGAGTTCTTTTGGTTTGTTTCATTTCTGTGTATTACATTTCAGCAATGGAAGAGCAATTATAAAGAAGACGTCTACAAATCACATCACAAATCAGTATTGGACTAGCTCTTCAGCTTGGCTTTACTAAGGTTATGGCCATGGTAATGGCTATATTTTTAGCCTGGGCAGTAGTTATATAGGACTAGGCCAACAGCTAGAACTTACCAGTTTTGTCCTACAAGTACTGCCTTATGACATAGTGTGCTTGCCATCTCAGTTTCTAAGTAAAGTAGCTACTCTTACACAAATCAATTCTCACTCAGCCATATTTCCATAATGTTCATTTTCCATCCCAACTGGTCTGGAACATTGACATAGCAGTATTCACTCGCCTTCCATGTTTTAATGTCATTACTTGTAAATAACTAACAGTTATTCAAGATTTTAATGAGTACATAGAACATATATTTAAATGCTCTATCATGGAAGCACTACAGTTAAATTAATATCTTGAATCACTCAATAGTTTAATAGTATAATAGGGAGTACATGGAAGGTGTTCTATCATGGATACTCTACATTAATATCTTGAATATCTCAGTAGTTTAATTAATAGTATAATAGGGAGTATATGGAACATAAACTTAAAGGTGCTCTATTATGGAAGCACTACAGTTAAATTAATATCTTGAATCACTCAATAGTTTAATAGTATAATAGGGAGGGTATTCTATCATGGAAGCTCTACAGTTAAATTAATATCTTGAATCACTCAGTAGTTTAATAGTATAATAGGGAGTACATGGAAGGTGTTCTATCGTGGAAGCACTACAGTTAAATTAATATCTTGAATCACTCAATAGTTTAATAGTATAATAGGGAGTACATGGATGGTGTTCTATCATGGATACTCTACATTAATATCTTGAATCTCTCAGTAGTTTAATTAATAGTATAATAGGGAGTATATGGAACATAAACTTAAAGGTGCTCTATCATGGAAGCACTACAGTTAAATTAATATCTTGAATCACTCAGTAGTTTAATAGTATAATAGGGAGTACATGGAAGGTGTTCTATCGTGGAAGCACTACAGTTAAATTAATATCTTGAATCACTCAGTAGTTTAATAGTCTAATAGGGAGTACATGAAGGTGTTCTATCATGGATACTCTACATTAATATCTTGAATCACTCAGTAGTTTAATTAATAGTATAATAGGGAGTATATGGAACATATACTTAAAGGTGCTCTTTCATGGAAGCACTACAGTTAAATTAAAATCTTGAATCACTCAATATGGAACATATACTTAAAGTTGCTCTATCATGGAAGCACTACAGTTAAATTAATATCTTGGACCACTCAGTAGTTTAATAGTATAATAGGGAGTACATGGAAGGTGTTCTATCATGGAACCTCTACAGTTAAATTAATATCTTGAATCACTCAGTAGTTTAATAGTATAATAGGGAGTACATGGAACATATATGGAGGATACGGAACATTGGCACTTCCGTGATAGAGCAATTTTAAACTTAACCACATTTCATAGATAAACAAGAGCAAAAAATGTTTTATTTACAAAGAACAGAAACAAGACTGTGCCCATGTTGACCATAACCAGTTAGAGCCCCTTTATCATGAAAAAAAAAATCATATACGACAATATTGTGACGGTATTTTTTGATTGCATGTGCACTCCATCCTGATTTTAAAACCAACACAATATTGGTGTATATAATTTGAAATGGTAAAGGGTCTAACTGGTTGTGCTCTGCATGGGTACAGTCTTGTTTCCATTCGTCTTTTTAATAGGTCAATCTAAGTCAATCCAATATATATAGCTGGATTTTTTTTTGAATAAAACATTTTTGCTCTTGTTTCAAGTGTTTTTAATTACTTTTTAAAATTTTTTATTAGTACTTTTAAATGATAATTTTATTTATCACGCTAGTAGTAATAATTTTATTTATTATACTAGTAGTAATAACTTTATTTATTACACTAGTAGTAATAATAATAAAGTTAAGGATAAAAAAACAATAATATATATATATATATATATATATATTTAAAAATCAATATGCGAGTTAACAGTAGTCCAAGGTGTCATGGCACCAGATGTTCCCAGCACAGCAGCTGCATTAACTCGATGTATTGCCACGACAAATGGAGCAAGTAGAACAAGGCCTTAGCCTCCTTAGTTTCCTTTAATTCTCCACCCAACTCTATGATAAAGGACATCATGACCTATTACCAAATAAGCCAGCGGTCTCAAAACCAAGAGGAACAATTTTTTTTTGTTGTTGCTTCTGTATAATAGTTTAGCAGTGGAGAAAAGAAGGATTACATCAAGTGTAAGCGGATTAGTGGAGGGTCGCCTTGACATTTAAACTTTATTTCTAACATGTTTATTGTTGCTGTACACTACACACATATCAATACATGCTATGTATTGTTGCTGTACACTACACACATCTCAATACATGCTATGTATTGTTGTTATTAATTCTACCCATGTACACCCGTGATGTCCACTACAAAATATCAGAACATACCATATTGTATTGATAGGGTCAGCTACAGCTTCCAGAACTTGGTAACATTGCACGAGAGTATAGGCAGGATAGAGGATCAGCTACAGCCTTCTTTGAATATGGTAGCAGTTGACCAGGAGCGAGAACTCAAAACCAAATAGCTGAACTAAGGGAGAGTCATTCGTTTTGGTACAAATTGTCACCAAAATTCGTGCCTTGTCGATACTAACCACTTTCGCCAGGCATTTTGGGGGCTTTACTTGATCGAGAAACTGAGTAGTCGTGGACATTTGGAGTCTTTATTGTACGCCAGTTATGCGTGGGGGGATAACGGGGAACAAACATCTGAATTTGACAACTTTTTTCACACCTCAACGCGTGTTGTTTTTTTTTTGTGCTTGTCGGTTTATTACCTTAGCGAAGTATTTACGACATGTTTGGAGTCTTTTGGGGGCTAATATCAGTTGAAACTACCATTTAGGAAGCCAAGAAGCTCCCGATGTAATTTCTAGCTGAGATATATGTTTGTTTGTTTTTGTTTTGGGGAAGATTTCGGTCCGCCATTTTAAAAAGTGGGTCCTAATGGGGACTTGCTGCGATTACACGTTACACGTCACGGCGCGCCCTGCAATGCCTACTTGTGATATTAATGGTGTCCCATAGAAAATGATTATAAATCATGACCTCTCGAATTATTCATGTGTACTACTCTCGCACTATAACGCTTATCTCAAAAAGAATGGAAAGCTCAAAATTTGCTACAAGCTGGTATTATTCACGTGTTCGATCGATCGATGGTTAGTGCGTTATGGAGTGTGGAAGTAAAATAGTTAGTGCCAATCTCGATACTGAGTCTTTCTGTGAGACTGCTTCTAGTTATTCTCAGAACTCATTGCTAGGCTGCAACTCACTAGTTTGTTTACGTGAAGAAGACGTGTTTACGTGAAGAAGACGTTCCTGGTGCAACCCTGAAAGAGCGTGAGCCCTGTCAACTCCATGTAGTGGAGCTCAAGCGCTGGTTTAAGTGTAGAGGGGAAGAAGCAGGAACCTGTGAAGCGGTGAGCAGGCTATACAACCGTGCTATAATGATCTATCTTTCTAATATTAGCCTCCACTCATGGATTTGATGCAGTGTTTGTGGTTACATTACTACTGGCTTGGACGATAAAAATGTGGACCCAGATGGTGGCATCACCAATCAAGTTTACTTCCTTTGGAAGGATGGGTATCTAGTTTGTAGCAGCTGCCACCGTTTAATTATAGCTGCCTTTATGCTCGCTTAGTCACAACTCAAAGACTATTGCTGAGAATCTGCGGAGCACTGTAGCTGCTGCATTTGGTGCTGGTGCAAGCACAAAGATGAAGGATATCACTTGTTTCGTGATGACCAAGTCCGGATGGTTGGGTTTCGACCTGTTGCTACAGACAGACACCATCATATATACCAAGAAGTGTCTACAGAGTAGTTAATTTAGCTCATCATTTGTTCAAGTTAAGAATTCTAGTTTTGCAAGCATATCTGACTATATTCATGCACTCTAGCTCTGTACAAATTTATACCATTCTGATGCATGGAGTTTGTTTGTTTTGAATAAATGGTAAATTGTGGGACAGTTCAGGATAATGCGGAAATCAACTTAATGTGTGTGCTAAGAGTAAGCTTGCATTCTACCAAGTGCAAATGACAAATGTCTGAATCAATGCACCCTTTCTCTCACACTTAGTTGAACATGTCATGCAAACCTTTCGGAGTATATATATATATATGTGTGTGTGTGTGTTTTCCTCCCCATGAGAAGTTCATCTAATTGGCAAGTGGTTTGAATAAACAAAACTTGTGAGCACCATTGAACACATCATATAAGCTTCAGGTCAGCCCTACTCCAATAGCCAATTATTGGAAGTAAAAGCTTATTCAGATAGCTGCTTGACAGTCCTCAACAATCACATACTCTGTTTCTGGGAGTGGAAGTTTCATTCAGTAGACAGCACTGATCAAGTGTTGTTCCAGATATAAACAAAAATTACACCATTAGCCATGAAGGTTTAGAAGCTAAGACTCTTAATTAAGGTAACAGGTTTGGCAAGGTTCTTAGCTTACAACATAAATACCTACCTTGGATTCATCTAATAATATATATATCGCTTCCAGTGGTCTTGAAAGATAGCTTCACAATACCATGGAAGTGACAATGGCAGTCTGTAGCAAGGAATTCTGAGGAGAACTATCAGCAAGCTCATGGGAAGGCTCAGTACTGACATTAGCACACTAACTATTTTACTTCCATTCTCCATAACTCGCTAACCGCCGATGACTGAATACGTGAATATTACCAGCTTGTAGCAAATTTTTGTGCTCTCTATTCTTTATTTAGTTTTGAGATATACGCTATAATGTAAGAGTACTACTGATGAATAGTACGAGAGGTCATGATTTATAATACATTTTCTATGACACTTTTTATATCTATAATAATATTTACCATAAGTAGGCGTGGCAGGATGACCGTGACGTAATCAAGCAAGTCTCCCATTGTAGGGAGACTTACTGATACATTGATTGGTCCATGCCCTATGGGACAAAACTTGAAATCCCAGTGTTGCATTGCTTTAGCCATCCTAGCTTTGCCTCCTTAGCTGATGCATAATAAAATACTGATCTGATCTGTACATTCTTAATGTTATCAAGCTTGTAATGCTTGAATTGTGTTATGTGTAAGTAGCCAAGAATTGTATATTCCTCAGGTGATACCCCTCAACATAATTGGATAAAAAATTCTAGTTTGGCTGTGATAATTTTTTTTTAAGAGTGCTTGGAAGCAGCTTCCCTTGAAGATGGGACGCACATACTCTAAGAGTGAGGTCATCATGCAATGCTTTCTGTGCTAATAAATAGGGGAAACCACAGAAGCTGATAGCTTGCATCTTGACACTGTTTTTTGTTCAGTCTTGCTCTCCATAATGAGTATATCTATAATTAGCACATCTCTCCTTGATCTATATTCTATATGCATGCCATCCTTCCTATATATGCTATTATCAACGTAGCCAGTTCTCTCTGTCCATAGAGTGCTGTCTGCTCTAGGAAGGATTGTTTTGCTTCTGGTCTAGGAAAGATTTTTTTAATGTTTGGTCTAGGAAGGATTGCTTTCTGGTCTAGGAAGCTGAGAGTGGGGGCATTGGGGTCTGGTGTATACTTTTCTAATAAAGGGAAAATTGTTACTGTCTGGTCTAGGATTCCAAAGTATTGTATTGCTGTCTGGTCTAGAAAGGATTGTGTTGCTTCTCATCTAGGAAGGATTTCTTGCTCCCTAGTCCAGGAAAGGGGAATTGTTTTGCTGTCTGGTCTACAAAGGATTGTGTTGCTTCTGGTCTAGGAGGATTGCTTGCTCTCTAGTCCAGGAAAGGAGAATTGTTTTGCTGTCTGGTCTAGAAAGGATTGTGTTGCTTCTGGTCTAGGAAAGATTGCTTGCTCTCTAGTCCAGGAAAGGAGGATTGTTTTGCTGTCTGGTCTAGGAAGGATTACTTGCTCTCTAGTCCAGGAAAGGAGGATTGTTTTGCTGTCTGGTCTAGGAAGAATTACTTGCTCTCTAGTTTAGGAAAGGAGGGTTGTTTTGCTGTCTGGTCTAGAAATGTTTGTTGCTTCTGGTCTAGGAAGGATTGCTTGCTCTCTGGTCCAGGAAGAAGGATTGTTTTACTGTCTGGTCCAGGAAGGAGTGCTGAGATTGTGGGTATTGGGGTTGGTATATTGGTATATAATGCTCAAATAAAGGGAGAATTGTTCCTGCAAGGTCTAGGAAGGAAGGTCTTTACTTTTTTAATACTTTTTCTAATACTTGTGCAATTGGGGGGGGGGGGGCGTGGATCAGTCAGTGCTAGTATACTCCCTATTATTGGTTTGATCCACTTTGGCTTGATCCACTTTTGTAAATGGCATCTGAAAAAATTCCCAAAACAAAAAAAAAATTGCATTATGCAGAACACAGCCAGTTAGGTCACCCTTTACCATGTACACCAATATTGTACTGCTTTTAAAATCAATATTTATTGGTTACATTTTTTGGGATGTTTTGACCTATATTCTCCCATGATGCAATATTGACATTGATGAGTGACCAGGATTAATCATGATGGTTGACTAAGATTAATTGTTGCTAGAGTGCAGCTTTTCAAGAGCGCCAAATTGCAGTTAACATTACCCGTTTTACAAAACTGCAAATAGTGGAGTGTATTCAATGGCTCATATTTGGACTATGATTTTTATCAAAACTATTGACATTAATAATTGCTATGATATACAAATTGAAGGAAATTGGCTATACAGTGTTCATAGTTTAGGCTAGCATGAGCTAAACAGATTAAAAACCTCTTCAAAATAACTTTTACAGTGCTTGCAGTACAAAAAATCTGAAGCACTCTACCACAGAGTTCTAAACAAACTTTCAAACCACAAGAAATTGAACTGTGGCAATGTTATGATCATTGTAAAACCAGAGAACATGAATTGCCAGACTATGCTGTCAAAGTTAGGCCTCTCTTCAAATATTTGACTTAAGATACGTTAGATTACATGAACAAAAAGTACCATAACTTTGGAATGGATCATCCAATGGCTCTAAAACTTATGTAGCAGTTAGTAAATAGATTCAGCAAAAGTTTCTAACTGTAATTTTTTTCCTTCTTCAATTTTTCAAAATTTTCGACATTAAACTCTCCTTAACTGCAACCACTAAGTGGGTTACATTTAAGGGGAAGGGAAATGCCGCTATTCTTACCACTGACCGATTTCAATGGTAATCTATTCCACTCCGCTTTGTTAATAAGTGTTTGTTATGAACTCTTTGCCACTGTATGAACACAGCGTATAGGCTGGCCCACATCTCATGCTAGCGAGTTGACCACAGTTGGCAACCCTGATTACACATCACAACATGCCATGTATTGTTGCTATTGTACTGACTGTACCCATGTAAAGAAAATTAGCACATGCCATATCTTGCTGCTATTGTTGACTGTACCCATGCAGACCACATTGTTATTGATGTAAATCACAATCATTGACGGTTTCCATAGATATTACAGGTATGGCATTTTTTTGTTAGGCTAGGCTGTTATATTTGCTTTCTTTTGTTTTTTTCTCTTAGACATCTGATTAGTAACTGCCTACTTCTTTGTAACTGTTTTCCAGAAGGCAAGAACCTAACAAACCCAACAGCACACAGAATATATTATTGTTCAGCTTATAATACAGAAAATGCAATCTTTACTCAATTCCAATGCCGAACTAGCTTGATTGCATACTGAGAAATCCGCTGCAAAATCCTTTTTTTAATGAAGTCAACTAACAGTTTGGTAATGCATTGGAGTCATCTGGAGTCTCCTGGTACTTGGAGAGTTCTATTTAATGCACATCCACCTCACTTAATAATGAACATAGTAAACAGTTTGAGTACTCGGTTAGAGTGCCGATGATGGCAGTTAGCATTCTACTGAGTTCCACTCTTGTTTACATTATGCGGCCAGAGGGCCAGGTCAAGCAAAAGTGTACATATGTGATAAAAATTCATCTTCTCCAATGGGTGCTATATTGCTTCCAGGCTATAGTACATTTTTCCTATAAGATCTTGGTTCAATCTCATTTCAACTCAAATCTTACTCAATCTTAAGACGTCATACATAATCTTAAAAGAATATAATCTTAGTAAGATTTCGTTGCTAGGATGGTGCCCAAAGTAGGTGGGCCTGTGATTGCCAATTCCTTCTGTATAGTCCGTGAAGTAGGTGGGCCTATGATTGCCTATTCCTTCTGTATAGTCCGTGAAGTAGGTGGGCCTATGATTGCCTATTCCTTCTGTATAGTCCGTGAAGTAGGTTGGATTATGATTGCCTATTCTCTCTATATGGTCCCTGAAATAGATAGTGGCTATGATTGCCCATTCCCTCAATGTGGTACCTGAAGTCTGTGCATTTGTGTGTGCATGTATGTGTGTGTGTGCATGCATGTATGTGTGTGTGTATGAAAGAATCTTATGGTAAGGGAACTCGAGCATTCATAAACTACATGTAGTAATTGGGCATCTTTCCTTCCATTCAGGAGGTGGGCATGTTTGGTTAATTAATAGGCTACACATGGGTGCTATGGGGAGGAGGTTGGAGCATAATAATAAAAAAATGATCGTTTGTTATATTGTAGCATTAGCGAAAGTTCTATAAATCTTCTAATGCTGAACTCGTCGTTCACCAAAGGAGTTCATTAAAATACTAAATGCTCTCAACAGAAGCTGAAGATGGCTTGCATGACAGAACCTGTTGACATGCTGCTGCCCAATATGGTAGCTTTTCTTCATGCTTCTTCCACCACTCTAGCAATTCAACACCCTCTGAAACTCCTTCAGCAGCTGCCAGATATGTAAGTAATTCTTTCTTTAAACCAGGAACAGCTTGTTCTAAAAAGTAAAAACTCTTCAACTCATCAACTACAGTGGCATCTGGCTGGAGGTCTGTAACTTTAGCAGGATTAAAGTGATAAGCAGCTTTGAAAACATTAACTGAAATCAAAAGTTCGTTCCAAAACTATTTCTCAAAGAAGATAAATCCAGGCTGTACATTTAAGAGCATATATCATGAATTGCTGCTCTAAACATGGAGGACCAAATTTCTGAGCTAACTTCAGAGTTACTGTTTGTGTATTGGGCCAAATGCATAACTTTCATAGAAGCTCATACAGTTGATGACATCTCATAACATACAGGAGTAAGTGGACCATCCCCTTGTTATAGCAAGCCTTGATGAATGGTTCACCAACATCAACTATGACCGCAAGCTCAATCAGAAGGTTAGTTCCAAAGTTTTGAAGCAGAGTTTGGAACTTTTAGTAGCTCTTAGGGGCAACATCAGTTGCAGCAAAAGTTCGAACCTCACACCACTGAAGCATTGTCTGTTTTTGACATTCCCACTTACTCCACCACTTGGTTGGAAGGTAAGACTTGAAGGACAGCCCAGTTTTCTCTCACCATAGCAACTTTGCCTTGGTATTATGCTGAATGATTGTAAACCAGTGTTTCATGAACTTGTCTATGTTAGGAGTCTCGAAAGTACTTCCAGCCAGCTCCGGGGCATGACGAAAGCAAATCACATTCACTGTTTTAGGGTACAGTATCCTCAGTGTATTCATAGCTTTGCTATTTACAGATACACCATCCCTCAAACAAGCAAGAAGTTTGCTACCAGCTACTCTCAGTTCTGTCGAGAGTACAGTAAGTATTTCTCATGCTAATTCATCTCCATTAACTGGTTTTGCAAGCAATAGTAAGCAAACAAGATGCTATTCAACCTTCCATTTCTTTATAAAGCACATGAAAAAAACTGCCAAGGCCTTCCTATTACATGTTGTGCCATCAAATACACAATAACAACTAATAACAAGAAATAAAAGTACCTTTAACTCACCACTCACTTTCTCCTTTTCTTGAATCGACAGAGGTGGAATACAGTCAGAAATATGAAAACTATGAGTTAGTTTTACTCCATTCTCCTTTAATAGACTTCTAAGGCTGTCTACTTTCAATAGAGGAATTCTTCCAGAAAGCATTCAACAACTCTAACTCGGTACACCCATTCTTCCATTGATAAACATTCCAGCTGGCTTTTCTTCTTTATCGCATTTTGTCTAATAATCAGCAATACCACATTCCCTGACCTCCTTCCTAGCTAGCCTAGACCTAGAATATTTATGCTTATTTCCAAAGAAAGTATGGTTCGTCACAGTACTCTTTTTAAGTGAAAGCTCCTCCCGGCAGATTACACAGAACAATTTATCATGCCTAGCTTCAAGGCACTCACCAGGAAACTTTTTAATAAGATCGGCAGGTGGACTTCTTGTGTAATCATTTAGATTGGCTACTCTGCTTGTCCAGACTAGTTTTCTCGACAATGTTCATTGTGCCCGGGTAAGAAATAGAGCAAAATAAAAACAATAAACAGTATTAAAAGTGAAAAATGTCACTTCAACAAGTTTGTCTCAGCTTCTGCATCCCTCTGTTCTTGATAATTTTTGCAGAAAGCACTGCCTGATGACGTAACATTTAATGTGGTACTCATCTTCAAGGAAAGCGACTTCCAAGTAATCTTGAACTGCTTCCACATGCACATTTCCGTTTCAAATTTTTTAATCCCATCATGTTGTCAGGTAAGAAGTGCTTCAATCTGTACCTGTAAGGAATAATATGGGGAAAAAAACTTACAATTCTTGGCTATGTCCCCAAATTACAATCCAACCACTTACACCAGTAGTGAATCTCTAAGAACATATTCTCGACTGCATCACATCCCACAATCATAAAGAAGACATCTACAAATCTCATCACAGATCAATATTGAGTTAACTCTTCAGCTTGTCCTTACTAAGGTTATGGCCTGAACAATGTCTATGGCCTGGACAGTAGCTAAGGCTAGGAAAATATCAAGAAGAATAAAATAAAATTCTTGACAAGGCCGACATGTGGCTTATGATAAAACTTAGAATGCTTGCATATTTGTTTCTAGGTATTGTCGTTACTTTTACACAAAGCAATTCACTCTCAGCCAGATTTCGATATGTTCATTTCTGTCTCACAACTGGTCAGGAACATTGGCATAGCAGTATTCGCTGGTATAGCAGCATTCGCTCGCCTTCGACATTTAAACGTCATTAATACTAGCATATACCGATCTATTATAGATACCGACAAATATATATATCACACGTGGGCAGGCACAGCAATACGAAGTTTCAATACGAAGTTTTCCGATTAAAAAAATCTCACACCTAACGCGAGGGATTTTTTGCAGCGGTTTTGAAACAAAAGGCTGCAGTAGTCAGCTTACTTTTTTTTCTTTTCTTTTTTGAGTGGTAAGCTGGCTCTCGAGACTTGGGATGCATCCCGCTCAACAGATTTTGAAGGAGACCATGCAGAGAATCAGAGGGCATGTGCACTACACACCAGTCCAGGAGAGCTCCTACCTGAACGCTATCTCGGGTTTCGGCCTCTACTTTAAGTGCGAACTCTTCCAGAAGACTGGCTCCTTTAAGGTGTGAATAACCACTAGTTTGCTATTCTATTATATTACTTTTGTATACTAGCAACGAATGCAAGGAAGAGTGGCGAGCAAGATGAGGTGGAGAGAGAAAAAGATATCCTATTGGAAACAATTGTTGTCCTTAAATTTTAGTCTCTAACCATTCCCTATCTCACCTGAAAGCTTAGTAGAGTACTATTATTTGAAAGCAAACCAGAGATCAAGATCACAAAAAAAATTTTTTTAGCCTTTGTCCTTACTATCCAATTTCCAGCCCTAGATCTAATTAGGTCATATAGTTTGCATTGTATTTTTGTTCTTTTCTTGCCATTCAATATTAGCCTTTAGGAAATTTATAATTGAAGAATTTTTTTTTTTTTTTTTTTAATAAATAAATAGGTAGCTGAGGTTTCAGAGGTAGGTGAAATTCACCAAGAACTTACTTTCCTGTTAGAATATGTAGCAGTGATGACAGAACACAGCCTTTTTTACAGAAAATGTTCTTGCACACATCAAAGGGTACAGGCCTATGCAGCTGCTAGCAAGCTCCTGTAGGAACCACAGCTACAAGCTCACACAAACACACTAAAAATAACAAAGTTGTAGTCAATCCATCACACACATCCATTTCTAACTACAGTGACTTGCCACTCATACATGGCTGGACATGTCATGTACCAGTATAAGAACCAGTTGATAACTAACTGTGATTCTCACTACTGCATAGGACTGATGTAATAAATTCTTGCACCCACACTAGTATGAACTTGCAACTGAAAGGAATTCTCAAATTGACTGGATCCATGTGTAGCTGAGCTTGTGCAGTACAGGAGATTAGGATGTGTGCCTGGTGCAGGATGTCAGGATCAGGATCCAAGTGTGTCTGAGCATGTGTAGGTGATGCAGGATCCATGTGTGTCTGAGCATGTCCAGTGCAGGAGATAGTTCCATATGTGGGTCTGAGCCTGTGTAGTGTTGGAGATCATAATCCATGTGTGTCTGAGCATGTGCAGTGTGGGATAGCCGGATCCATGTGTGTCTGAGCATGTGCAGTGTGGGAGATGGTTAAAAAGTTCTCAGGTACTAAGATTGTATTTTTGCACCACATGTGCAAAGAAGATAAAGTAATTTTGTTTCTTTGAAAAGTGATACTGTACACTGCACACAGGGAAATACTGCATGAGGTAAAATGGTTATCTTGATTAGAAATAATTGTTTTGACTTTTTTAATGATTGTGTATTTGTCTGTAGTTTCGAGGAGCAACAAATGCAGTCCTGAGACTTAAAGAGAAACTGAGCAGTAGAGAAGGAGGTTATGACGGTTGTGTGAGGGTGGTGGGTCAGAGTAGTGGGAACCATGCTCAGGGTCTGTCTAAGGCTGCTAGCAGCTGTGGTTTTATTGCAGAGATAATCATGCCCAGCGACACACACCAACTCAAGATAGATGCAGTGGAGGGCTATGGAGGAAAGGTTCACCTCTACCACAGCAGTGAAGTTGTGCGTAAGAACCAGCTGACCAGGGTAGTATTCTGGGGTTGGAGTGGAGGGCATTATTATTGATAGTCCTTGTCTGTATCAATTTCATATATTCATCCGATGATAAACATTTTAGTTAGTCATCAAACCAAATCACACTTTAGTTCCACCAGCTTCATTTGGCTAGACCAACTAAAAACTGCTTGACATGGCCATGGAGCATCATATTATGGAGTGGCAGGCCTTTTTTAAAACCTTAGCTTGTGTGCAACACAGGGGAGGCATATGCAGATCTTGTCATCAAGCTATGCAGATACCCCATTCACTCTCTCCTATCTCTTGCATTATCGTCTAAAATGTGTTCCTGCAGACTAGTGTTCCGGCAGACTAGTGTTCCTGCTGACTAGTGTTTCTGCAGACTAGTGTTCCTGCTGACTAGTGTTCCTGCAGACTAGTGTTCCTGCAGACTAGTGTTCCTGCTGACTAGTGTTCCGGCAGACTAGTGTTCCTGCAGATTAGTGTTCCTGCAGACTAGTAATCCTACAGACTAGTGTTCCTGCTGACTAGTGTTCCTGCAGACTAGCGTTCCTGCAGACTAGTGTTCCTGCAGACTAGTGTTCCTGCTGACTAGTGTTCCTGCTGACTAGTGTAGAATTTATGTCTGCTGCTATTTTTGTTGTCTGTTTTATTTATAAAAAAACACAACTTATTTCATTTATCTGTTATGTATATATATATATATATATATATATAGGGTCAGAAGCAAGGAGTGGAGGAGGTGTTGGCCAAATATGCTCCAAACTCTTTCCTTATTCCTTCCTCTAACCATCCAGATGTTATGGCCGGGCAAAGCACAGTAACCATGGAGCTACTAGAGCAGGTGGGTGATGAGTTATTTCCTATTTTTTGATATTTTCTCTTCCCCTTCTTTTGTAACTGCATGCGTGTAGCCCTCTAGGTTCTACCCAGAAAAAAAGTTTGAGTGGCAAAATTAGCGACACCCTCAACCACACCCAATATCTTAACCACATCCACCCATTATTAATTGACTTCCTGACCACTAGCATGAATAGGAATTATGAGCTTGAATATGAGGAATTTAAAAATTAATGATAGTATTACAGGCCAGAGACGGATCCAGAGGCATTTATGTGGTTTCCATTGAAACCTCTTCGAAGAAGTTAACTTACAATTTGCTCCACTGCCAGTAGCTAGCATAACTGTATCTTTTGTAATAGCTCCAAGTTCCATGCTTAAAAAGTGTGTGTGTCCTAAATTCGGTGCCGACAAAACTCAAACTCCCTTTCTAAAATCCTTCTTCCGCCACTGCAGGCTATTTTGGACCCAATTCTTCTCTTCTTCAGTTAAGACCAAAAAAAAAAAAATCTCCAGTGGACTGAACAATGGCAAGCCTTCCCTTGGATCCATACTTGGCTCACCCATGCTACTGCTGATTTTATCTTAATTCAGATGTACTTACCACTTAGCTATTGCACCTCTTCCCCTGCAGTCCTAACTTTATCTCTTTCCTTTCTCTTTCTCTTCTAATACTCCCTAAAATAGTGTTTCAGCTGCACAACTGATAATAATAATGTTTGTTGGAGAGCCCTCACCTGGGAGTTGGAGAGCCCTCATCTGGGAGTTGGAGAGCCCTCACCTGGGAGTTGGAGAGCCCTCATCTGGGAGTTGGATGGAAAGCTTTGGATTACTGTGCATGGCATATCTGGCTATGTGTGCTTCTATGCACGGTATGTTCATCCGTAAAAAGAGAGTGAACGGGTCATCCGCCTTAAATAAAATAGGCTGACATCAAATGGAAATGGTTGTCATAGTGAAGAGAAAATGGCTACAGACCTGAAGATCGAGGAAAGAGAACTGGATGCACATGCGAATGAGAATGTTCTGCATTGTTGACAACCATCAGGAAATGTATGCTGGAGTTTTATTCAGACTTACTCACCATCATTCAACATGCTTTAGCGTTGGAGGTAATACAAATTTTAGTCTTGGTGCAGAACTATATTGATCTTGGTAAGGGACACACACAATTCCTTGCTGCATGCACTGCTGCTGTGTCTCAGAGAGCGAGTTCATGGTAGGACTGGCTACATAGTTAGCATATATAGAAAGGATAGCTGACAATGAAGGAGAAATGTGATTATGATGGAGAGCATACTTTGCATGCTAAATACTCTCAAGATTGCAAACTGATGTCAGCGTTCTTGCCAGCTTCTGGAGTGTTCCCTTTAATACTCTGAGAATTCCTGCCGAAAGAATTGTCTGATGACCTCACTCTTAGTGTGGTATGTTTCACATCTTCAAGAGAAGACGCATCCAAGTGCTCTTAAAACTGCTCCTTTCAAAACCATATTCCTCATGCACATTTCTGTTTCAATGATATGAATGTATCGCAGTGTTTGGTGATAACGATTACGTGAATTACAGCTCAGAACCAGGAATGTGACATAATTGGATTAGTGGTTCAATAATCATTGATTGATGGTAATGAAGTAATCCCCATGGCAAATGTGATTCCAATAAATGCCTTCAATTCATTTAGCGTAATTGGATTCCATCTGCTAGTGCCGTTATTAGCAAGACGTTGTTGATCAGCATTCAAGTTAGTCTGTACCAAAAGTTCATCACAAAAGGAAGGATGTATGAACAAGTTGAAATATTTCAGTGTGTCAGTAACCTCAACAGCAACCACTAGGACCAGGTGGTATGAACAAGTTGAAATATTTCAGTGGGTCAGTAACCTCAACAGCAACCACTAGGACCAGGTGGTATGAACAAGTTGAAATATTTCAGCGGGTCAGTAACCCCAATAGCAATTCCACTAGGACCAGTTGTGTTAGAGTAAATGCAATCCCTGAACCAGTACATGGTGTTGAACTTGTAGTGCAGGTCCAATCATTTGTCTGGCCAGGATTCCCTTGAACTCTCGTGTTCTGTTGACCTGTCCCATTGCTATGCCCTCTTGTAGACTCATGTCATGAATCACTTTCACGACCCCTGGCAGCGTCATTATCACGTGTAGTCCCACATTGTCTTGGAGCTCTTATACGACTCCTGGTAGCTCCATGGCCTGTTCTACCGGATGGTGAGCGAGATCACACAGATGATGAAGCAGATTGCAACTGTGTGGATTGTGAGGCATACAGTGGTGGATGTGGAGGTGCTGATGTTGTTGATGGATATGGGTCGACATACACACCAAAAATTACACTAGCTAGTCCATAATGTATACACGTGCTCATCCAACTGCCTGGCTAGTTCCATATTGCTGTATTTCTTACCTTGATCTGACAAGCTTTGGTCAGATACAACAATGAATCCCTGTGGGAAGGATCAGTGTCATCCAGGACCAGTGCCTGACATGCACAACTGAATCCCTGTGTGAAGGAACAGTGTCATCCGGGACCAACGCCTGACATGCACAACTGAATCCCTGTGTGAAGGATAGTGTCATCCAGGACCAGTGCCTGACATGCACAACTGAATCCCTGTGTGAAGGAACAGTGTCATCCAGGACCAATGCCTGACAAGCACTACTGAATCCCTGTGTGAAGGATAGTGTCATCCAGGACCAATTCCTGACATGCACTACTGAATCCCTGTGTGAAGGAACAGTGTCATCCAGGACCAATGCCTGACATGTACTACTGAATCCCTGTGTGAAGGATCAGTGTAATCCGGGACCAATGCCTGACATGCACTACTAAATGATAGGAGTTCGTTTGGAACTAGGGACTGTGCTCCATCTGGGTTCATGAAGTCACCAACCACCTGTTCATCAGCATCATCACTCACTCCATCTAGGTTACAGAGCTTAATTCTGTGTCATCATCTTTGTCAGCATCTGGAATAGCTAGAACTTCACTCACTGACAAGCCTGCTCCAACTAAACTGGCCATAGCAAAAAAAAAAAAAATTATATTACAACATACAACTTTCTTACATCTAAATAAAGAGCAGAGCGTGTGAATCACCTGATCTATGAATAATCCAATGATTACTAAATAGCAGCAAGTTATGCTAGGAGAAAGTTGCCCATTTCCTGTAGGGTCAATTTGGCCCTCCTTGGCCTGCATGGGGTTAAGGAGCTCTAGTCAATTAATCATGCCCAGTGCAAGGGTTTATTTTTCAAATACACAATACTAGTGTAGATATGATTAGTTGTCTCTCCAATGTCTAAGACTTGACCGGAGAAATGTCTGAAGCCCTTTTATTAGTATTCTAGTTATATCTTTCACTATGGCTAGTTAATGGAGCTTATAACTACAGCTAGCTACAATATCTTAAGCTATACATATTGACATGTGACTTTATAGTGCACTATTACCCAAAGCTATATAACTACCCTTGACAACCCCCTGGATATATCTTGATATATGTAGTAGTGTTGCTGGATGCTTATAGTTGGCTGAACTGGAAAAACAACAGCAACCTCCTGACACACCAGATCTTAAGCTTAACCACACTACACAAGCTACAAGCTATACCTGTATAGTGCTCTTTCTGAGTACCTTGTAAAGGCTGTCCGTACCAAGAGCAGCTGTAGCTATGGCAGCTGCAATAGATCTAGGATTACCCCCACCTGAGCTAGTCTACAGATGAAAACATGGCAAGATTGTGTGCCCTCCCCACTATACATAATATCTTTCCCTATCACAGCCACACTTCATCAGATTAATGAATTACCGGTACAAAATAACCACATATTACAATATACTAATCAACTGGGTCACTATGTTGGCCAAGAAATCTTTTGTTTAATGAATATGGTCAGTTTTGATTGGTATTTAATTTTTCAATCATTCACTTATTACCTAAATATAATACAAATTCATCAAAAAGAATTTCTAATAGAAATCTTTTAATACATTGTATATTAGTTGGCTGTTCATCATGGGGCATTGTTCATTCCATACATTGCAGATCACCACTAGACAGACCTTCGTTGATTTTTCTGAAAATAAAAATATGAATAAATATTTATGTTGTATGTTAAATTTTCAGCATTGGAATTAAATGGTTTAGTGCAGCACTTGGAAATAGCTGTAGTGGTGATTCAACTGTCTCTCTCCTGCTGGAAAGTGTCCTGAACATCTGGTATATCAGTATCCTGTTCTGTGTGCTGTGCATCACAAGGCTTCCATCATGTCAGTTTTTGAGAGGCTAACATCTGCATGTCTGAAATTTTAAACAAAATCTTGTTGGTGGCTTTCATACAAACACTTAGTTGCTACCCAGCCTATTCCCACCTATTACTGTATGCATTGTGTGCATTTACATTTGCATCAGTTAAAAAGTAGTAGCTAGGCATTGAGATGCTGTAACAATTTGATGGGTATCCCTCCAGGACCTGCTCTCACCTTGAAAATGTTGCCATGTTGAGTGGCAGGTTCATGATGCGCAGAGTTTCAGGCTCAATTTCCACATTAGGAGTGTTTTCGATGGCACCACATTCATTGTAGGTGACACCAGTAAAGAACAAGTCAAATCGCTTGCAATGTTTGGCTTGGCTCTCCAAAGACTCCTTTGTGAGCTGTTTTCTCATGTATTTTCAAGGCATCGTACACAGCATGTTCATATCAGATACAAATATGGTGATGACTTCCATCCTCTGGCAGTAGATGAACTAGTGCTGAACACTTAACTAAAAAGTTTTAAAAAGGCACTTGGCCCGAATTTGGGTGGGGGGTGGGGGGATCCAGATGACGCCGATGTCCCCCCTCACCCCCTGGATTCACCTACGATGAAAATGCAGAAAAATAACTTTCAATGTTAAATGTTAGTATTGGACCGTGTCTGTAAAGGTTAGGCACAGCAACCTATCAGATGGAGTCAAGTATTAGACTATGAATGTCTGTAAACAAGGTTATGCACAGCAACTTATCAGAAGGAGTCAAGTATTAGACTATGAATGTCTGTAAACAAGGTTAAGCACAGCAACCTATCAGAAGGAGTCAAGTATTAGACTATGAATTTCTGTAAACAAGGTTAAGCACAGCAACCTATCAGAAGGAGTCAAGTATTAGACTATGAATGTCTGTAAACAAGGTTAAGCACAGCAACCTATCAGAAGGAGTCAAGTATTAGACTATGAATGTCTGTAAACAAGGTTAAGAACAGCAACCTATCAGAAGAAGTCAAGTATTGGACCATGAATGGAGGCACCTAGGATAGGGAGTGGAAACGAAAAGAAGTGGAAGAAGAGAGAGGTAATAACTCCATTAGTTGGCATCTCCTAATGTTGGCTTTAGTGAGGACACCAGATGTGTGAGTGGTTCAATATCTGGATCATTTTCAAGTCAAGCTCTAAAATTGTTACTCACTGGGGTCATTACCACCTACCATGATCTCATCTAATTCCTTGCAACTGTGTGAAGGTGTACATCGGAGAGACAAGGAAGAGGTTGGAGACCTGGAACACGGAACATAAGGATGTCTGCAGAATTGGAGAACTTCACATTGCTAAGCACCGCCACAACCAAATCTTGTGGAAAGATACCTCAGTGATATATATAGCTAGCAAATGACGGGTACTGCTTTTGAAGGAGGTACTGCACATCAGCCTTGTACCTAAGAATCAGTGCTTCAATCGAGATATAGGCGCTGGAGCCACCGCATTGCTTGGTAGCAACTTTTAGGACTATGTGCATGAGAAACCAAGCCATCATTATTGGTCTAATATGTACTGTGCTTACCAGGAAGTACATTATTACTCCCAATATTGGATTGACACACTTTTTCAAATGTTAGACCAAAATATCAAAAAAAAAACCAAGCTTATATCTCAGCTAAATGTCACCTTAACAGCTTCCTCACTGCCTAAATGATTATTTTCAACTGCAAAAAAACTCTAAAAGAGATTTCAATTATTTTTGAGTCCTGTTGAAAGTGAGGAAAAAACCCTTGAAATTAATCATTAAGATATTTCCTTTTTGTTTGTTTCTATGTCTTCCCCACACATAACTTGCATACACGATATGATTACTTTGTAGTGAACAACATGGTGCACATGGTAGTAAAGCAACGATATATAGCATGTGTTGATATGTGTCGTGTTCAGCAACAATAGAAAAAGCCTAGGATAACATCCACTGCTCAGCTCACACTTGGTGTAGTCCTCCATCGCTCAATTAGACTATACAGAAAAACCAACAAACCAAAAAACAACAACTTGTAACAAGAAGGAAAATGTTTATGTTTAAAACAAGAAAGGAAACAAGACTGTAACCATGTAGACCACATGTTCCATTACCATGTGAAATCCAGTACACCAATAGTGTGCTAGTTTTTAAAATCAACAGAGTGCCTGTGCAACCACAAATCCACAATATTATTTTAAATGGTAAAGAGGCATCTAACTGGTTGTGGTCTACGTATTTCTAGCATTCAGACAAGTCATAAATCACATGCATTTTACGCGACAAGGCATTGCTAGTTGACATTAAAAAAATACCATGCTTGTGTTCATTTTTAATCACCCTAAAAATGGCCAAAGTGGTTGGTTGAAATGTTGGGGGGGGGGGGGTGATTTCAAGCTGATTAGAAAGAGAAATCTACACTTTGCATTCTAATATCATGGTTGTTAATGGTGTGTGTTACTGGTTTGGTATAGGATCCTCCTAGGGTGGGAGTGGATTTTTTTTTATTTTTTTTTAATTGGTAGGGGGGGGGGGGGGGCATGCATGACGCTTTCCTAGTCAAGCTCAACTGTTGCTATTAGTTCTTGAATCCTGCACATGAAATAGAGCACCTCAAATATAAAAAGACCACGCCCACAAGCGTATATTGCTTAGTCCAGTGATTGTCAAACTTTTTTTTCTCTAATGTACCCCCTCAAAAATATATTTCAGTCAATTATGACCAATGCAAAATATTTCTTGAAGATGAAATGGAAAACGAGCAAAAATAATGTATGTGCTGACAGTATCAACGTGAAGATGGTGGCACTTACAATTTAGTGGTCACCTCAAAATATATATGGAGATTGAATGCAGGATTGCTGAGAATCATTTCCTCCCCCTCAAGTAATCTCTGCAGTACTCCTGCACACCCCTGCGGGTATACATCCCCTATTTGAGAACCATTGGTTTTGACTGCTATTGCCATGCATGGCCTATGTGGTGTAATATTTATCTGTCATACACAGAAGATAATGCATTTGACTTAAAAAAAGTATCGTCGTCTTGGAGATTTCACGAAAATTCGCATGCAACAACAAAATTAGAAACATGGATATGCCAGATTCGGAATTGGTCGTCAATGAAGAATAAAATGGCTGAAGATTTGAAGACTGTGGTGAGAAAACTGGATATATATTCAACCTGAGTAATAATAGCTGTTAAGGAAAGGTTGCTGGAGTTTTACTCTGACTCAATTCATCAACATGCTCTGCAATTGGAGGTGATTTGTTTTGATGGTGTAGGAACTATTATCAATCTTGGTACGGTAGAACAGTTCCTTACATGCGTAGTGCTGCTCTCTTTCTTTCATACAGCTAGTATATGACTGGCTACATAGTTAGCATATAGAGAAAGGATTACCGATGCTTAGTCAATGGAGGAGAGTCGTGCTAATGATGAAGATAATACTGAAAACAATAATCAGTGTCGAGTACAAAGGTCTTGACAGCTTGGGCATGGTCTTTCCTTTAGTCCTCTGCTAATTTCTGCAGAAAGCACTGCCTGATGACCTCGCTTTTAGTGTGGTGTGCTGCCCATCGTCAAGGAAAACCACTTCCAAGTACTCTTAAGCCTTCTGCTATGCTAGGGCTAGGACAATGGGTAGAGCAATGCAATATAACAATGCTAGGATTTCAAGTCTTGTCCACTAGGACATAAGGCTAAACTATGTATATACATATATTGTTTCTGTCTCTCTTGCATCTTGCTCGCCCTCAATGCCTTGCATTTGTTGCTAGTAAGCCCATTGATCCCTGCCATTCAGTCATAAGCTCATACCTACCTTATATGCCAAACCTTGTGGTGTTTTGTCAATAACTAGAGCTATCTAATTGCTGTGTCTTGACTCTCAAAACTCTGCACATAAAACCACGCCTATCATTGCTCGGATCAGGTGTAGTGTTCTATACCTCAGCTATCCAGTATTGTTGTCATCAATCCCATGTCATCCATGGATTGAAACACTGTATACCACATATGTTGTTTCAGTGTATATCCCTGCATGGCCAAGTTATTAGGGATATCCACGCCATACCCCCTATCCCCACTGTTAAAGTATCCACATGTGATCGATGGATATCCCTAGTAACATGGTCATCTGTAGATACTCAGACAGAGGTGGTATGTGTTATTACAACCATGCTAGCCTTGGACATCTGTGGATATTCTGAGAGGAAGAACGAGGTATTATATCTCTAGTAATTTGGTCATCCATTGATGACAAAGGATTGTCTAAGGCACCACTGGGCATACATTACAGATGCTTACTACATGTATTACTCTTTTGCCTAACATGGTGACTTTTAGGTTCCTGACCTGGATGCTATTATTGGGGCAGTGAGTGGAGGTGGACTAATGGCTGGAACATCTATGGCAGCCAAGGTAACCTTGTTGTACTGATGTATCTGGATTAACTGATTGACCACAGACTATTTGTGGTTTTTTATAAACATCATATTTATAGCTATAACTTTTTTCAAGAATAAACTTTTCAAACTTCATATTATTAGAATGCAAATAGAGTAAGCTTCAGTTTTGTACCAGAATCAGCTCCATTGAGGTAAGCAAACATTGTGCATGTCTGTAATGAAACTTGCAGAATGGAAATCCATCCAAGTGTGCTTCCTAGCTCATGGGTGAAGAGATTCGGAGTGATTTCAGGTATGCATCGGTGTCTGTGTGCAGCTTTCCATCAAAGAAGGACTGCCAGAAACAATAGAAAGACAATGAAAAAATATTCATGACAGCATTGGAATCATCAGCTTTATTTTGCTTGATAATCACATCCGAATGGAAGTTTTTTTTTGGCCTCTATAACGGTGCAGCATTCTACTGGGCATGTGCATGTACATTATGGTGCAGCATTCTACTGGGCATGTGCATGTACATTATGGTGCATTTTTGATAATTGTTTGTGATTGATTGTCGTATATTGGCTAAAGTCAATCTCATTAATAAGCATTTGTGCTCATTATTTTAAGTGTGTGTACTGTAAACCCTGACTGTTAATAAATATTTATATTAAGCACCTGTTTAAATGACTACATATCTACTCCTGCTTGCTTGAGCGTCGGTATTTATTCCTATGCTAGGGCGCCGACAGATTTGGTATTACTGCCTCAGGCTCTGCTATGCAAAATTTCAACTGTTCACCATCCCTTCTAGCTAGCTGGTAGACAGACTCAGCGTTCCGTACCTGATTATGCCATCACATGAGCATTGCTGTTCAATGATGGATTAGCATTAAGTAATTATTTTCTTGCTGACTGAAGCTATAAGAACTGCAACCTTTACATGGTATCTCTTTACTACAAGAAGATTGATATGTGCAAGTTCATGCTTGCTGCATCTGTGAAAAATAATATATCAGGCAGTAGGATAGTTCTCTCTATATTGGATTGATACCTGTTTTAAAAAATCCCCCCCCCCAAAAAAACCCCACTCATATTTCAGCTAAACCTCACATTAGCAGCTTCTTGCCTAAATGGTGGATTCAGCTGCTATTTTCTCCAAAAATACTCCAAGAATGCCTTGAATCCTTCTCTAAGGTAGTAAAACTGGCATACCTAAAAGCTGATTTAAGAAAAGCACTATAATGTTGGTGCACATGATTTTAATCGATTATACACCATTTTTATTTGTGTTTCTATAGCAATATTTATAGCCATACCTTTTTCAATTGAAATGCTTTAGTATTATTGGAATACAAATATAATAAGCTGCAGTTTGGTACCAGAATCAGCTCCATTCATGCAAGAAAACAAGAACTACACATCTCTATATCGTGCCGTGTCAACAAACTTACAGAACGAAATCCATCCAGGAGTGCCTCCTTTCTTCAGAGCGAAGGGATTCAGAGTATTTTCCATAATGCATTGGTGTATGTGCAGCCTTCCCCAGCAGGAGTGTTCCAGAAACAGCAGTAAAGGCCCGGAAAGATGCTTCTTGATGGGATTGCAAGTGAGTCAGCCATTGTTGATTTTTTCCTATTTTCTCGTGTGACCTGGAAGTGAAGTTTCTATCACTATTTTATAGCAATAGAGCAATGTATTGGCATGTGCATTTAAAGAACATTGCATTTAGCTTATATATTTTATTTTTTATATATAGTTGTGTGACCAGTCAAGAGATGAGGATCCTCCTAATATTTGTGGTCTACATTAGTAATTCTTGTTTCAGTTAGCTTTTGACAAGCTAATCCAATATAGATATATTTTTTAACATTTTTATTTTGTATATATATTCACCATAATTATGTTCAATCCTAAAATATGTGAACAAGTTACCCGGGGTCACACTGGAAAAATAGACATCATAGTGAAGAGAAAAAGACAGCTGATTCAAAAATAGAGGAAAGAAAAATGGCTGCACACGCATGTAAGAATGGGCTGCATGGTTAAAAAGGATGCTGGAGTTACATTTTGACATAGCTACTCAGTTCATCTGAGGGAGGCCTATAATTTATTGAGGTTGGCCTGGACCTCCTTTAATTCTAGTATTTTGTAAGGGAACTATGAATTTTATTCCAGCTTGAGGGGCTAGCAATGGCTGACAATCACAACTGCAGTCATGCAGTCTCTTTCTGGCCTGTATACCGATGTTTCTGGAAGCCATTTGCTGGAGGGAAGCTGCACAGACACCTTATCTGGAATTGCTCTGAATCCTTTTATGTCGCTCCCAGATGAATTTGTTTGCTGCAAGTTTTGTTGTAGACGTAGAGCAATGTAACGATGTGTATCCTTTATTTGCTTAACTCAATGGAGCTGAGTTTAGACCAAATTGCAAGCTTTTGTATTTGCATTTTAATAATATGAACAGTTTAAAAATAGTCATTCTTTGAAAATAGAGTCGTTTTGTAATTGCAAAATACATTTGTTGTAATGGACTCTAGCTGTGCTCGAGTTATACAATTATTCCACCTTCAAAAATACAACACGCCCACCTCTCCCAGCAAGAATCATGTTACACAAACATACAAGTTCCCTTCCCCCCCTTCCCCCTCCCCCATCTCATATAACATCTGTTTTTTCACCTCTAAGCTATGGAGGGACACACCATTTTTTCATGATGGATTCATCAATCTTGGTAAGATAAACACACACACTGCTACTCTCTATCGACAGACAGACAGAACTGGCTACATAGCTGGAAATATATAGGAGGGATAAGTGATGTAAATAGTCATAAAAATATTCTATTGACCTGTTAAAGAAAAAGAAAACAAGACCTTACCCATGTGGACACAACTACCTTTACCATATAAAATTGTATACCAATCGTACTGATTAAAAAGCAATTGTCATTGTTGATGTATATGATGAGGAAATACTGTGATAGCCAACATAGTGTGGTGCAATTGTTCAGGTCCACTTGATTTTTAGCTAGCAACTGCTTTTCAAGATACGGCGAGTACATAAACATGTACGATAGCTCCTTCAATTGTTGTTTTAAACTGATAATTACAGAGAATTTCGTATGCATGTATCGTGCATATCTCCAGACCTTGAAGCCAGGCATAAGGATATTTGCTGCTGAACCACAGAAAGCTGATGACTGTGCTCGCTCCATTGCTGCAGGGAGAGCAATCACGAATGACACATGGCCAGACACCATCTGTGATTCTCTGAGGTACACATTGTGATGTGTACAGCAACAATAGGATGGTACTACAATGTACATTAATGTATCTGTCACTATGTTTTAGGTTCCACTGAACCTCAATGGGAGCAATACTTGGACCGTTTTTTTATTTTGTCGTCTTAAATGGCCGATGTAATACATAAATGACACCATAAAAGGATGATATAATGTTGATGATATTGATTCAATAGTGTGTGGAGATGACCCTAGTGAGTCTGAGGGTTGAAGTAGACACAAAATGTACTAAAAGTGATCATAATGTGAAGCCTGATGCCACTATTGTGATGGTGGGTGGCATGACAATGATGGTGGGCATTAGCAAGAAAAAGCAAGCGATCCACTTTTTAGTTGCAATTTTTTTCAATGACATTGTATACCCATAGAACTTACCTTGACAATTCATATATAATTATGACAATTTCAGCAATTTTGGGTTGATACAGAAAATAAGTTTGATTTCAGCTCAAATTAAATACACCTGTGGCATAGCTCCCATTGAAAAGATTCTAACATAAATTGACTGAAAGAAATAATTTCTTGTGGTAAAAGGTTAACTTTGGCAATCAAATGTACAAGATTCATATAATTATAATTATTGCTGCAAAAACAATAAAGACAAAATTGGTAGGGACATTATGACCAAATGACAATGTGTCTAGAAAATCTTTAGACTCATACAATGAACACATACTGAGATAGGTAGTTTTTTAACGAGGCCAAATTGGGAGCAGTATCTCGTCACGTTTCTCGTATGGATGGGTTAAAAAGTTTATTATACGGCTGTTGTAAACACACAAAACTCCATCAACAATAAAAGTTCAATTGCAATGTTTGTTCTAGACTATAATGTATTTATGGCAGTTACAGTTGTGGTGCATTCGATACAAACACGAGTGCATGCCAATATAACAACTGTTTGGTCGTGTCATGCATTTTATATACACTTCATTCAATGTATATAGATCTTTCTATCCAGCAAAACTCTTTCTGTAGCTGAAGGGCTACTTCCAGATGAAACAGTCAAGATCTATAGGAGATGGTACTGAAAATGAAAAATAGCAAACACCAATCAATAATTTGTATTAGTACTGCTAGCTCTTAAATTTTCATACCTACAACACTTCCCATGTTGAAGTTAATTGTGGAAACCACTGAAGGTACCCTTGCTCCTGAAAATAAAAAGTCTAGCTGGTTACTAAAGCAAATAGCCTTTTAAAATAGCTATTATTATATCAGTATTAGTTACCGCAGTCATTCCATTGAGGGTGGTCTTCTACTGCATCCACCTAGTCAACAACTCCATGCTCTTTTCCTCCTGTCTTCTCAGAAATCCAGAATCTGGCGATGCCACACCCCCATGTAGTTGTTTCAGTGGATTTCTGGGATGGAAATACATCATATCGTAGATCTTAGTGTGAATGATACTTCAGGCTTCTTTTCAAATCTTTGAATAGTTTGTTTCCTGCTCATATAGCGGGAGTGCCAACTAGTGTCTTATTATCATGTGACTCATACGATAGCACACAACTTTATAACTATAAGAAGACAAATTCTAGTGGTGCTAAAGCTGTGTACAACGTTTGGGGGCATCTTTAGCTCATTTTAATGTTTCTTCATCTACCATGCCTGGGAGGAGGGATGATTGCGGAGAGTATATCAACTGTAGAGACTTTTCCACCTCAAATTATTCAAAGGTTTGTAATCGTTTAAACTTGACTAATATGAAGGGGAAAAAGTGGTTAAATTTATGTTCATTACCACCTTAATCCTTCCAACTCTGCTCCAATGCATACCAGCTGTGTTTATTTCAGCAACTGTTTTTTCTGTTTGGTACATTAGGGGAAATGTCGGCATCCTGTCGTGGCCTATTTTAAAGAATCACCTTTCTGGTGTCATTACCGTCTCTGAGGAGGAGATCATAAGTGCTATGAGAACTGTAAGTCCCCACACCAATCAAGATATAATAGTTAACGTTCTAGGTGCAATACTTTGATGGTGGAAAAAGAGTCCTGTAGATGAGATCAAAACATGCGGAATAGTGCAAGGAAGATGTCACAAATGCACAAAGTGATATTTAACATATACCGTATTTCATTGAGTAGATTGTGTGTAGTCTATTTATTTATTTGAATGCCTAGAAACTGCGCTTAATATACAAAGGTACAGGGAGATCAATGGTGCGCCCTATTTAGATTTTGTTTTGATAAGAATGGTCACCTAGTAGCTTTTTTAATGCACCCTCAGTCACTATTGACTTGACTATTGGGCAGTAGCTTCTTAGCAGGTCTTGGTAGCGAAAGAATCATAATAACCTGATGTTATTGTAGGTATGTTCAGTAACCAGTTGTTTGGCATCTATCACAGCTTCATCCTGTTTTATGTAGGTCTACCTCAAAATCTGCCTTGCTGTTGCTGTCAAAAGGGTCACCGTCATCACTATTGTTGAGGCGAATAGTCATTTAAGCCACTGTATGCTTCTTAAAGGGCTTGTTCCATGGGATTTCTACAGGTTCTAAGTGGTTTGTTAGGCCTCTTTGGATCAGGAGCCTGTCTGTCTTCTGTGCTACTGTGAGTTTTCTACTTTGTCGGTATATGCAACCTGTGTGCATAGTATACTACATGCATGGCATACTGTATGCAAGGTATACTGTATGCAAGGTGTACTGTATGCAAGGTGTACTGTATGCAAGGTATACTGTATGCATAGTATACTGTATGCAAGGTATACTGTATGCATAGTATACTGTATGCAAGGTATACTGTATGCATAGTATACTGCATGCATGGCATACTGTATGCAAGGTATACTGTATGCATGGTATACTGCATGCGTGGCATACTGTATGCAAGATATACTGTATGCATGGTATACTGCATGCATAGCATACTGTATGCAAGATATACTGTATGCATGGTATACTGCATGCATGGCATACTGTATGCAAGGTATACTGTATGCATGGTATACTGTATGCAAGGTATACTGCATGCATGGCATACTGTATGCAAGGTATAGGTTGGTAGGCTCAGCATTAATATTTCTGCTTCATCCAGTTCCTCACACTGTTCTCCCCCATGTGGAATGTTCTCCATGCCTCTCTGTTAGATTGTGTCTCTGCATACTCAATCACTTTTAGTTTATATGCTGCATCATACGATTTCTTCCTTGAAGGTCTGCTAGTTCGGCAGTGTAGGAAGGTACCACTACTGTCATCACACTCTAGTGCACTAAACTGCAATTCACAGCCACTGAAACTGCTCAACACACAGACCACACCGACACACAATTGTACCTTTTTCCTCCCTACATTTTATTAGTTATTAAGCATCAACTTGAAGAGTGCATTTAGTTTGTGTGGGACCAATTCAAATGTGCAACCTATTTTACCAAGGACAGGAGCTAGGGAGCAGATATTCGAGGGGAAAAAGAGATCAAGGAAATACGATATGTATATAATTCACACACAACATGCAGCAGAATCTGGTTGTCATGCATCGCCAGCACTCCACCAGTGAATACAGCGTAGCACCAGATAAAACTCATCAGATATAAATTAACCTAAACATCTGCTGCAAGTACACGTAGAGAAGCCAACATTAGCAGAAGTTTGTGATGAACTCTCAAACATTGGCTAGAGTAAGTCTCGAAAGAGTAAAAATCTCCGCTATCTCAAAAAGTCTTCTTCCTCATGGCCACAATTGTGCAACAAGTTGAAACAGTCTGACGGGCATTGTCTGAACAATGGTATGAATATTTGCATAGTTAAATTACCTGTATGTCAAGGAGCATTGTAACTGCACCTAACAGAAGGATGGGCATTATTGATGATGGGTACTTAACAGGCAGGGTTTAGAGCACACACACACACACACACACACACACACACACACACACACACACACACACACACACACACACACACACATATAATGATGGTGTTTTGTGCATGCATCAGGTGTGGGAGCGTATGAAGCTGTTGATAGAGCCGGGGACAGCCTGCACTGTGGCAGCTGTTCTCAGTCCTAAGTTCAAGGAGCTGGCAGGTCCAAACGTCAAGAAAGTGGGCGTGATCTTATGTGGGGGGAACGTGAACCTAGACGAGTTGCCCTGGGCCAACAAATGACATCATTATTTATTATTTCAACCTGGCAACTACTCATTCTTTATCTCTTCGAATAAGCCACACACTTGATAACTCTATCCCCTTAATTAGACCACGCACTTCCACCTAAAATTGGATTGCAACTGCTCATATTAAAACCCCACCTAAAATTGGATTGCAACTGCTCATATTAAAACCCCACCTAAAATTGGATTGCAACTGCTCATATTAAAACTCCACCTAAAATTGGATTGCAACTGCTCATATTAAAACCCCACCTAAAATTGGATTGCAACTGCTCATATTAAAACCCCACCTAAAATTGGATTGCAACTGCTCATATTAAAACTCCACCTAAAATTGGATTGCAACTGCTCATATTAAAACCCCACCTAAAATTGGATTGCAACTGCTCATATTAAAACTCCACCTAAAATTGGATTGCAACTGCTCATATTAAAACTCCACCTAAAATTGGATTGCAACTGCTCATATTAAAACTCCACCTAAAATTGGATTGCAACTGCTCATATTAAAACTCCACCTAAAATTGGATTGCAACTGCTCATATTAAAACTCCACCTAAAATTGGATTGCAACTGCTCATATTAAAACTCCACCTAAAATTGGATTGCAACTGCTCATATTAAAACTCCACCTAAAATTGGATTGCAACTGCTCATATTAAAACTCCACCTTGTAATATGAAACCATACTAACATAAATGCATAGTTTTTTTTAATCTATGAGCAGAATGGTGTGACATCTGTCCAAGAAGTAGCCAATGAAACGATTATCAAATTCTTGGCATTTTTGTGAATAGAAACATGGTGATAATCCGTTTAAGAGGCGAAGCTGTCCTGGGAAAGGAGGAAGAAATTCCAAGTAGATGAATAGTCACACTAACAGTAGCTTTCATTTCTAATATGTACACACCCATAATGTAACATGATCTCAATATCTCTACACCCTTGAGGAGGATGCCTGGCTTGGCAGTTCACAATATTAGTAGCATACGCATATGGAAATATGTAGAGTGAGTTCATATACAGTTCCCAATTTTTGTGCACTTATATTTGAATATATTTGAACATATTTTATGAAAAGATACTCAGTAACTTATACAGTAGCTAGCAAGGATTCTCCATGCATGGATGACATTTGTAGTTGTTTTGTGTCGTACTAGTTTCTATCATCATCTTTTAACCCATACTCCTCCCCTCTCCCTTTTTTCGTCCATGGTGTTGATGGCTTGTTGGTACCTCATATTTTTCATTTGTGTGTGTGTGAGGGTGTGTGTGTGTGTGTGTGTGTCAGATTGTTTGGTAATAGCCACAACCTCCCTATGTGTGAGAGACTCTGGCTAGCAGATTACTTATGCACATAGTCATAAACAGTAAACTCTTGTTTAGCTCTCATCTAACTGTTAAGTGATGCTCTCATTATCACTACAGCATGCCTTTGTTAACTCGCTGTGAAACACTGGTCTCACTGTCCAGAAAAAAAAGAGCTTTTGTTCTGCGCATGCAAAGCCATCAAGGCAAGAGTTACTTGCAGGGCACTTCCAATCCAGTCTTCTAGCAGCTGTCGGAGATTGAAAATGTGGCTTGGGGGGCAAAATGAGTTTTCAAAAGTTTAGGGGGGAATCTAACATCTCTATTAACTTTCCAAAGGGCTAAGGGGGGGGGGGGGGGGCAAGAGCCCCCATCTCCCATCCTTAAAAGCAGCAATGGCTGTTACTTTCTATATATATGTTGGTGCCATACGTTCATATACCAGCGAGTGTTCGGAAGATTTTACAGATTTGACAAGATATAGTTGTCTAGGAGATATTAAAAAAATCGCACGTATCAACAAAATAAAACCATGAATCTGCCAGATAAAGATAGTAGTAAATGAGGAATAAAACGGTTGCAGATTCGAAGACAGGGAAAGAAAACTGGATACACACATGACCTACATAGTTAATAGCTGTCCCGGAAAGGTTACTGAAGTTTTATTGTGACAAGATTACTCCATGCTCTGGCATTGGAGGTGATTCAAGTTATTTGTCTTGGTGTGTAGGAACTGATATCAATCTTGGGATGGTAAAAACACAATCCCTTGCATGAATACTGCCATTCACTCTCGGACAATTAGTCAATAGAGGAGAGTTGTGCTAATGATGGTGAGCACACTGAAAACAATAAATACTGTCAAGAGTGTAAACAATCAATTGGGCAAGTTCATGTCAACTTCTGCATGGTCTTCCCTTTAGTGCTATGAGAAATTCTGCAAAAAACACTGCCTGATAACCTCTCTCCTCCCTTTCTCTCTCTCTCTCTTGCGCCTCTCTCCTCCCCCTCTCTCTCAAGAGAAGCAGTTCTAAGTACTCTTAACAAAACTCCATAGTTACACTTGCACATTTCCATTTCAGAATTTGTCATCCCATTATGTTGTAGGGCATCAGTTTGTCCAACCTTGCACCTGTAAGTAAATTCTTGGCTACTTCACTACATCACAATCCAACTATTACAGCATCATGATTGCATCAATATGTACAGATCAATATGTATAGCCTTTTGCTATGCTAAGACTAGGACAAGGGGTAGAGCAATGCAATATGACAATGCTAGGATTTCAAGTATTGTCTAAAATATATAATTTTTTCTTTCTCTCTCGTACCTTCACTTACCACTCAATGCCTTGCATTTGTTACTAGTTGTAACTACACAGGTCAGCACATACCATACCTTCTTATTGTTTTGTTATTAGAGTCCGCTAGGTACTAGCTACAACTTCCTTCAGACTTGGCAGCAGTTGCACAGGAGAACTCCAGAATAAGTACATGCTAATATTGCTTGGATCCCATTGGTTAATAGGTGCTTAATTAATTTTACTTGTTTGAAGATTCTTCATCGGTAAATCAACTGACCAATCAGTTCAAGTTCTGTGCATAGCTCGAGTGAGTATTGTTTTAAAGAATGATAATCCTTAACTTTTCCTGATAAAATTGCAGCATTGGTGACAAACGACCCTTTCTAATCTTTTTTATTTTGTTGATTACTATTTATTATTATTATTATTATTATTATTATTTATTATTATTATTATTATTATTATTATTATTATTATTATTATTATTATTATTATTATTATTATTATTATTATTATTATTATTATTATTATTATTATTATTATTATTATTATTATTTATTATTATTATTATTATTATTATTATTATTATTATTATTATTATTATTATTATATGTTTTTTGTTTTTTTAATTAATTAATTTATTATTATTTTATTATTATTATTTTTATCACGCACTTGAGAAAGAGATTAGTCATGGAAGGTATATTGGAACATTTTTTTAGAGTTTTGGGAACTAAAATTATTAATGGCCCTGTTGTGTGTAATTTTTCATGTGGAGGAGAAAACAGAGACCGGTACACTTCTTGAAGATGAATTTCAAGTGTTTTTTCCCCTTCATATTTTGGGGGGAGGGTCTGATGGTTCATCACTTTAGTGAAGAATTCGAGCCTTTTTGGAGCTGATAGCGCCCAAAACCACCATTTTGGAAGCAAAGAAGCTGCCTAGTGAATTAAGTTGAGATAGGAGATTTTTTTCTTTCTTTTTTTCCTTTTTTTGAGGTTTTGCTAACCACAATTTAAGAAATGGGTCAAACCAATATGGGGAGTACTAGCAACACCCCTGATATAATAATATAATAACTTTCTTCTTCCACACTACATCTTGCCACTCCAGATGGAAGGATGGTCCACAGTCTTGTTGTTCTTCTCTTTGTCTCTTGTTCGATCTTGCATGTTTTTGTGTAGTCGCATTTTAAAGTGTCTCTTGCAATTTGTAACTAGCAGTGGTATCTGGCATAGCCTGGGTCGTTGCGATTAATTCTTGCCTTCTGGAAGGTCCATTGCGCTATTTTACATGTTAAACTACGTATGTTGTACTTTAACCAATAACATCCATTTTCAGATTCCTGTTGCCGTAGGCATACCATAATTATATCGGGAAATTTTCGGTGGTTGGAATTTTCATTCGATGGTAAGAAACATCTTAGAATGAAATGGGTTTTTTTTTTTCATTTTCGGCTTGGAATCATTTGAATTTGAGTGCGTGGCCGGGTGATGTGCATACATTGTTACGTGGTGTTGGCTTATTCGTAGCTTTGATGATAGCTGGACTCATAACCTCAGCTAGAGGCCCGTTGGGGCGGTTTGAAAAACGTGTAGAGAGGCATGGCTGAAAGGGTGCGCTACAGATCGCAAGGATAATGAACTTTTTTTTTGGCGTTCAGTATGTTAGTCCAGTTTGGCACAGGACGAAATGACAGAAAATTTGCACTTGCCGAAAATTTCACTCTTTACGGTGTTTGGAGCTTGGAGACAACTGGCATGCTTGACTCGTAATTACCAAGTTCAGTTAACACTTATTTGCGTGCAAATGAACGCCTTCCCATCATGTTGCTGCTGCCACACCAGTTACACTGAAAGTGATCATCCCAGTGGAGTTGGTCTTGCTATATAGCCAGTAATTTACTGTACCAGCTCGTGCCATTGACTGTAGGGATATACATACGATGATAACTTGCTCTCACTATTATATTTTCGGATGGTGGTGTTTAAAATGGCTGCCACTCTCTGACTTTGACATATCTTGCACAGTTGTCTTGGTTATTTGTGGGTTAGTTTTTAACAATTATTTTTATAGATCTAACTTTTTTTTTCAAGAATAGACTTTTCAAACTGTTCATATCATAAGAATGCAAATACAGTAAGCTGTAGTTTGGCATAAGAATCAGCCCCATTAAAGTAAGAAACAAAAAAATGTAACAGCTCTATATCTTGCCATGTCTACAACATAACTTTCAGAAGGAAATCTATCATGGAGCACCTCCTCTCTTCAAAGAGAAGGGATTCAGAGTATTTTCCAATCAGCATTGGTGTCTGTGCAGAATTTTTCAGTAGACGAGCTTCCAGAAACTGCAGTGAAAGCCTGGAGAGATGCTTCTTGATGTAATTGCGGACACATCAGCCATTGTTATGGGTTTACTCTTTTTTTCCTCACATGACCTTTGAACCGAAAGTAGTTTTATTTCTATTCAGGGTTTTCAGAGGGATCTCTGGGATTCCCTCTCCCCCACCCCCACTTGCTTCCTCCCCACCCGAATTTGTTGCAAATTTTAATTAAAAGGAAAATTTTACATGGCTGTAATTACAAATTGGCAATAGTGTCCAAAATTCACCAAAATTGACTGTCGGGTTCCTCAACACTGCCATGCCAGTTGGGTGTGCAGTCCTACCTGTGCTGTCATGCTAGTTGGTATGCAGTCCTACCTGTACTGCCATGCTAGTTGGTGTGTAGTCCTACCTGTACTGCCATGCCAGTTGGTGTGTAGTCCTACCTGTACTGCCATGCTAGTTGGTGTGTAGTCCTACCTGTACTGTCATGCCAGTTGGTCTGTAGTCCTACCTGTACTGCCATGCTAGTTGGTGTGTAGTCCTACCTGTACTGCCATGCTAGTTGGTGTGTAGTCCTACCTGTACTGCCATGCTAGTTGGTGTGTAGTCCTACCTGTACTGCCATGCTAGTTAGTGTGTAGTCCCACCTGTACTGTCATGTGCATGCTAGTTGGTGTGTAGTCCTACCTCTACTGCCATGCTAGTTGGTGTGTAGTCCTACCTGTACTGCCATGCTAGTTGGTGTGTAGTCACCTGGTCATGCCAGTTGGTGTGTAGTCCCACCTGTACTGTCATGTGCATGCTAGTTGGTGTGTAGTCCTACCTGTACTGCCATGCTAGTTGGTGTGTAGTCACCTGGTCATGCCAGTTGGTGTGTAGTCCCTCCTGTACTGTCATGCTAGTTGGTGGTCAAAATAGCTTTCTCAGAGATGGTCAAAAGCAACAACAAAAATCGGGGGGCAAACTTCCCCCCAGACCCCCCCTCAAACAAAGCACTGCATGTTCCGCTTATTAGATAAACATCTCCCTCCCCCCAACCAACTCCTGAATGAAATTATGCAAGTGATATCATTATTCCTCCCCCCTCACTACCAGAATCCTGTTTAAAATCCTGCTATTTTATAATGATAGAGTAATATACTGGGCATGTGCAGGTAAAAAGAGTGTGGCGATAATTTATGGTTCATTGTTTACATATATTTTTGAAACCGGTGTTTGTGTAAACTACGTTTAGGGCATTTAATCCGTTAATCAAGAGATGGGTAGGTGGGTATTAAGTCCTGGCAATGGCGGCTTTGCTTGCAAACTATAACTCTGCTCAGGCTAGTGCATGTGGACTGCAAGGTATAACTGTGCTCAGGCTAGTGTGTGTGGATTGTATCAAGGTATAACTTGCTCAGGCTAGTGTGTGTGTGGACTGTGCTCAGACTAGTGCATGTGGACTGCAAGGTATAACTGTGCTCAGGCTAGTGCATGTGGACTGTGTCAAGGTATAACTGCTCAGGTTAGTGCATGTGGATTGTGTCATGGTATAACTGTGCTCAGACTAGTGCATGTGGACTGTGTCAAGGTATAACTGTGCCCAGGCTAGTGTGTGTGGATTGTATCAAGGTATAACTGTGCTCAGGCTAGTGTGTGTGGACTGGGTCAAGGTATGACTGTGCTCAGGCTAGTGCATGTGGACTGCATCAAGGTATAACTGGCTAGTGTGTGTGGACTGTATCAAGGTATAACTGTGCTCAGGCTAGTGTGTGTGGACTGTATCAAGGTATAACTGTGCTCAGGCTAGTGCATGTGGACTGCAAGATATAACTGCGCAGGCTAGTGCATGTGGACTGTGTCAAGGTATAACTGTTCAGGCTAGTGCATGTGGACTGTGTCAAGGTATAACTGTGCTCAGGCTAGTGCATGTGGACTGCAAGGTATAACTGCGCAGGCTAGTGCATGTGGACTGTGTCAAGGTATAACTGTGCTCAGGCTAGTGCATGTGGACTGTGTCAAGGTATAGCTGTGCTCAGGCTAGAGCATGTAGACTGTATCAAGGTACAACTGTGGTCAGGCTAGTGCATGTGGACTGTGTCAAGGTATAACTGTGCTCCGGCTAGTGCATGTGGACTGTGTCAAGGTATAACTGTACTCGGGCTAGTGCATGTGGACTGGGTCCAGGTATAGCAGTGCTCGGGCTAGTGCATGTGGACTGCAAGGTATAACTGTGCTTGGGCTAGTGCATGTGGACTGGGTCAAGGTATAACTGTCCTCGGGCTGCTTGTGGACTGTATCAAGGTGTAACTGTTCTCAGGCTAGTACATGTGGATACTGTCAAGGTATAACTGTGCTCAGGCTAGTGCATGTGGACTGTGTCAAGGTATAACTGTGCTCGGGCTAGTGCATGTGGACTGTGTCAAGGTATAACCGTGCTCGGGCTAGTGCATGTGGACTGGGTCAAGGTGTAACTGTGCTCAGGCTAGTGCATGTGGACTGTGTCAAGGTGTAACTGTGCTCAGGCTAGTGCATGTGGACTGTGTCAAGGTATAACTGTGCTCAGGCCAGTTCATGTGGACTGTGTCAAGGTATAACTATACTCAGGCTAGTGCATGTGGACTCTGTCAAGGGAAAACTGTGCTCAGGCGAATGCTTGTGGACTGTGTCAAGGTATAACTGTGCTCAGGCTAGTGCATGTGGACTGTGTCAAGGTATTACTGGGCTAGTGCTTGTGGACTGTGTCAAGGTATAACTGTGCTCACGCTAGTGCATGTGGACTGCAAGGTATAACTGTGCTCAGGCTAGTGCATGTGGACTGCAAGGTATAACTGTGCTCAGGTTAGTGCATGTGGACTGTGTCAAGGTATAACTGCTCAGGCTAGTGCATGTGGACTGTGTCAAGGTATAACTGTGCTCAGGCTAGTGCATGTGGACTGTGTCAAGGTATAACTGCTCAGGCTAGTGCATGTGGACTGTGTCAAGGTATAACTGTGCTCAGGCTAGTGCATGTGGACTGTGTCAAGGTATAACTGTGCTCAGGCTAGTGCATGTGGACTGTGTCAAGGTATAACTGTGCTCAGGCTAGTATATGTGGACTGTGTCAAGCTGCCCCATACACATGGGGTGGGGTGCAAGGGGGTGCAAGTTTAATTAGCCCACTTAAAAACATCCCTTCATTGAAATTTTTAATGCACATCTTCACTTTTCTAATCACTTTTAGTAGTAATTAATATTAATTAAGCAAGCCTCTGGCTTCAAACAAGGCACCTACAGCTGACATGCTTTGAAAATAATTTACACCAATAGTGTCAGTATCATGTGATTGCTGTCTAAGCTCTCATATCACATCCTTGATAGCTTGTGACAGTATAGCAATAGAGCAAACCAAAAGGTTAGTGGCCATGAAGAGACGTCAATCAAGTGTTATAAGATCTTTCTTCAATAAAAAAGCTGCTCAGGAAGACAGTGGTAAGCCAGGCTCTAGCTTAGATCTCTCTTTACTTAGGGTACAAAATCTATGCTCTTTTCATCCATATTTTAGGGCCATCAAATTCTGACCCTGAGATTACAGTCTGTGTCCCCGTCACACAATTGCACTCTATTAGTAGTGATGATGAGGATCTTGACCAGCCTGACATTCCAGCAACTCCAATGATAAACCAACAATCTAATGCTTTGCTTTCCGAACCACCACCATTCGAAGATATTGGAAATTTGTTAGAACCAACAAAATCTATTGACACCATATGCCAGTCGGTGAGTAACCTTTCCAATGAGTCAAAGCAATCTTTACTATGCCATCATATAGCACCACCAAATGTTTTACCCACCACATATTCTCGTGGTTGCAATCGGGAATTTAATACCACTTGGCTTACAAAGTTTCCCTTTCTTCTCTATAGCCCCAAGTTAGATGGTGTCTTCTGTGGACCATGCTCACTCTTACTTTCTAGTTACAAGAGAAAATATAAAGGATTACTTGTAAATAGGTCTTACTCCAATTGGTCAAAAATAGGGAATGCTTTGAGTAACCATTCCTCCCTTCTATATCATCTGGATTGTGTGCAATACACTGATATCTTGAAAAATAGTATTGACAATCCAGCCTCGCGTATTGATGTTATGGTCAATAGTGATATCCAAATGCGAATGGATGAGAATAGGCACATTATTCGCCAAATAGTTCGTGCCATTCTTTTCTTGGGAAAGCAGGTACTTCCATTTTGTGGTGATAACGAAGATCTCAACATTACTAAAATCCTGGAAATTTCTTGGCTTTGGTGTTTTTCTGAGAGTGATTCTATTCTATTTGATCACCTCAATAAACCAAGGGCCAAGAATGCCACTTATATTTCCCCAAGATCTTAGAATGAGATCATCAATGTTATTGGCCATGACATAATCTTAGCTAATATAGTAGAAGTGGTTAAACAAAGTAAATTTTATTCAGTTCTTGCTGATGAAGTTAGCTGCCACAACGTTGAGCAATTACCGGTTTGTAATTGCTCCGGCTAGTGCATGTGGACTGTGTCAAGGTATAACTGTGCTCAGGCTAGTGCATGTGGACTGTGTCAAGGTATAACTGTGCTCAGGCTAGTGCATGTGGACTGTGTCAAGGTATAACTGTGCTCAGGCTAGTGCATGTGGACTGTGCCAAGGTGTAACTGTGCTCAGGCTAGTACATGTGGACTGTATTAAGGTATAACTGTGCTCAGGCTAGTGCATGTGGACTGTATTAAGGTATTGCTGGGAATGCATGGGAATTCTTCTTGTATTGTGTGTGGTGGTAAAACCTACCTGTCATGCCTCCTCTCTAGCTAGTAGTTAGCTATGTTTTAATCTTCTATTCGTATGTTGAGTCAGCATATGCCTAGGCCTTATTTCTTATCTATTGAATCTATTTTGTTTGTTTTATTAATTGAAGTAACAGCAAGAGTTATAGGGGTCATCTTTATTCCTCGTAGGCTATCAGGTATGCGCTGTTGATTGGATTCCTCGATTGCCTAGGGACATAATTATAAGCATAGCACTTGAACTGTTGTTGTTGTTTTGCATGTTTGTTTGCTTCTGTAGCATGCTAGCGTTTAGAGAAAATACCATAGCGGTCATTTTAGCTTTTAAATTACTAGTTCCTTGCTTTACTAAGCTTTAGTATAGCAGGGGTCTTTTACGGCTGGGCTCTGGTATGGCATGCCTTTAGTAAGGCAGGGCTCTAGTAAGGCAGGCCTCTAATACAGGGGTGAGGCATGGCTCTAGTACAGCAGGTCTCTAGTAAGGCAGGGCTCTAGTAAGCGAGGGCTCTAATACGGTAGTGGTAAGGCAGGGCTCTAGTACAGCAGGTCTCTAGTAAGGCAGGGCTGGCAGGGCTCTAGTACGGCAGGTCTCAAGTAAGGCAAGGCTCTATCTATTAAGACGGGTCTAGTAAGGCAGGGCTCTGGTTTGGCAGGGCTCTAGTATGGCAGGGCTCTGGTAAAGCAGGACTCTAGTAAGGCAGGGGTCTAGTATGGCAGGACTCTAGTAAGGCAGGGCTCTAGTATGGCGGGGCTTTAGTAAGGCAGGACTCTATAAGGCAGGGCTCTAGTTAGGCAGGGCTCTAATAAGGCAGACCTCTAATATGGTTGGGTAAGGCCGGGCTCTAGTAAGGCAGGCCTCTGGTAAGGCAGGGCTCTGGTAAGGCAGAGCTCTGGTATTGCAGGGTTCTAGTAAGGCAGGGCTCTAGTAAGGCAGAGCTCTAGTAAGGCAGGGCTCTAATAAGGCAGGTCTCTGGTATGGCAGAGCTCTAGTAAGGCAGGGCTGTAATAAGGCCGGTCTCTAGTATGGCATGGCTCTGGTATTGCTGGGCTCTAGTAAGGCAAGGCTCTAGTTAGGCAGAGCTCTAGTAAGGCAGGGCTCTAATAAGGCAGGTCTCTAGTATGGCATGGCTCTGGTATTGCAGGGCTCTAGTAAGGCAGGGCTCTAGTAAGGCAGAGCTCTAGTAAGGCAGGGCTCTAATAAGGCAGGGCTCTAGTATGGCATGGCTCTGGTATGGCAGGGCTCTAGTAAGGCAGGGCTCTAGTAAAGCATGGTTCTAGTAAGGTTTGCCTCAACTTATGCCAGTCCCTTCCTCCACACTGTCATAAGCCTTACTGATATCCTCGAAGGCCAGATATAAATTCTTCTTCTCCCTCTTCTGCTTCACATACACCTCTCAGCACCAACCACTGATCTGAAAATCTCCTACCACTCGTAAATCTTCCCTGTGCTTCTGTCAAAATCCTATCCTCAGCAAACCTTCCCAACCTCCCTCGCCAATACTCGAACAAACACCTTCACCACAATACAACTTAATGCAATCTGACTAGTTAACATCACCAACTTTATGCAGTGGTACCAGTAAACTTCTCTTTCTCTTCCAGTCTAATGGACAACACTCACTCTTCATCACCATATTCATCATCTACAACATCAACTTCACCAACCATCCATCCCCATACATTAACATCTTGTTCATAATTCCATCACACCTGCTACCTTTCCTCTCTTCAAGCACTTCATTATCTCCACCTCTTCTTCCCAACTTACTTCCTCACACATAACCAACTCATGCCCACCCACATATTCCATCTCTGCTTCAGTATCTTCTTTTCCTGCCATGTTCTTCCCAGTATTTTGCCATTACTTCCAATACTTTATCTTCCCCCTGCACTGTTCTTCCCTCATCATCTTTCATTCTTCAAACCTTCTCTCCTTCCTCCTTCCTTTCAAGTCAGTCCAAAAGTTTGCAACTAGTACCACCCTGCTCTCTGATCTCTCACTGTTCTCTTCCTCAATTCCTTCTTCTCTTTCACGATAGCCTTTTTCACTTCTTTTCTCGCTCTCGGTGTAACCATGGCCACTCTTCTCTTCCTTGCTTCCCTTAACTTCCTACATGTCATCTTCCTATTAACAATTAACCTCTCCACATCCTCCGACCACCATCCCTCTGACATCTCTGTAATCTTCCTACCAATTCCTTCCTCCACTGCAGCTTGACCTTCTCCTTCCATCTACACCACACTCCAATATTCCTCCTTCCAACTCTTGTTCAAGCTCCCTCACTTCCTCTCCCCACCCTATCAACACTTCCTCTACTGCCTCCTGATATTCTTCCCAGTCTAGCTTACAATCCACTCTCCATTTATACTGCGCTCTTCTTCTCACTTCTCTCCACCCCCAGATTACTTTGCTCCAGATAAGGTTATGGTCTGATCCCACATCTAACTTTCCCAAGTCCTCTACTACCATCTCAACTACTTCTATTGCTTTCCCAAACAACATGTAGTCTATTTCAGACGTCCTCACTCCACTTCCCCAAGTCCACCTACCATCACAGCACTGCAACTAAACAACATGTAGTCTATTACAGACTTCCTCACACCACTTCTCCAAGTCCACCTACCATCACAACACTGCAACTGATTCCTACGTTTTGATCGTCTGCCCTCACCAACTCCAACAGCCTCTTCCCATTACTATTTGGATGTTCCACTGCTCCCAGTCCAACTTTTGCATTGAAATACCCCATCACAATAACATCAAAACCTTTTTCTTCATACTTTACTATATCTACCTGCTATACTTCAAACAGCCTCTCCCTAGCTCTCTCTCTCAATCACACTCCTTCTTGGTTCACATACACTACCCCTATTATTATCTTTCTCCCCACACTACCTCACCTACACCTGGCCCTCTGTAATTCATAACAAGTGAGTTTACGGAATCTGTGTGCATCCGTGTAAGTGTTCCTCTCACACATACAGCCATGCGCGGCAATACTAGGTTTTTCATTCACATCCCTGTGTGGGCTCAGTTCGCTGGCCAATTATGTATCTACCATACGTTGATATACCGGGTCATTTTGGAGATTTCAAAAAACTCGCCATATGGATACGCTAGATTTGGAAATGGGAGTCAACGAATACGAAAACATCTGCAGATTCAATGGGATAAAGACTGGATTACATGCGTGGTTAATAGCAGTCAGGGAAAGGTTATGGAATTTAATTCTGCAGCATGCTATGACATTGGAGGTGATACAAGTCTTGATGGTGTAGAAGTATTATCAATTTTGGTATGATAAACATAATTCCTTGCATGTGTACTTCCTGCCCCATCTGTCTACATAGTTAATAAGGTTATATAGAAAGGATAATTGATGCATAATCAATAGAGGAGAGTTGTGTTAATGATAGAGAGCATGCTGAAAACAATAAAACTATCAAGAGTGCAAACTATCACTTTAACAAGTTCTTGACAGCTTCTGCATGGAATCCCCATTAGAATGCAGATAATTTCTGAAAAAATTGTGTTGTGCTTCTCTATTTCTGTTTCAGAATTTGTAATCCCATTATGTTGTAGAACAACAAATTGTTGAACCTTGCACTTGGAATATTTATGTACATATAATTCCAGGTTATTTTTTCATAACACCATCCATTACATCATGTTGGAATCAATATCAGATTGTATTAAACCTTTAGCATGCGAGGGGTAGGACAATTCGTAGTGCAATACAGTGCAATCTAACAATGTTTGGGTTTCGAGTTTTGTCCAATAGGGATTCTGGCTAAAATGATCATCAGTCTTGAATATATATATTGTTCTCTATCACCCTCCTCTCTCTCTCTCTCTCTCTCTTCCTTCTCTCTCTCTTGCACCTTCACTCACCATTCAGTGTCTTGTATTTATTACTAGTTGGTGAGCAAAGCGAGCTCTCACTAAGGGACTAAAAGTGGATGGAAAATTTGATATTGCTGCACATTCCCGTATTTGGTATCATGTGTATTGACGAGAAAAACAAGCCCTCACTGGGCAGTAGAACGGAAAAATTCATATTGCTGCACATGGCTGTATGTGATATATATATATTTTTTCCTGCCTTACATTCATATGCCAGTGTATATATATATATGGAAGAATTTATGGACTCGACGGGATATGGTCGTCTTTTAATGGTTTTGGGGGCTGCTAGTTCACCACTACCTTTGCAAAGGATTGCGCACATCAATGCCAGGTTTGGAAATGGTGATTAATGAAGAATAAAATGGCTCAATAGATTCTAAGAAAAGGAAAGAGAAGTGGACACCACTTGACCTCTGTCAGAGAAAGTTTGCTGGAGTTTTTTCTCACAAACTACTCTATGCTTTGGTGTTATAAGTGATGCAAGTTGTTTGTCCTGATATGTATGCAGGAAATGTATCAATCTTGGGTAAATACAATTCCTTGCCCCCCCATCCTGAGTTATAGTGTTGAGAAGAGGCGGAATCGCAGAAATCGCGTAATTTCTGTGATCCCGCCTCTTCTCAACACTATAACTCAGGGGGGGTTTACCGGGAAAAAAGTGAATCCATGATATCACAGCTAAGGGCTTTAGCTATCCACACACCGAGTTTGGGGCGCGTCGGTCAAGGCGCCTAGGTGTAAAGTATGCGGCAAATTAGGTAGTGTAATTTCTTGAGTGACCCTTGCGTGTTTGGATATATCTTCAAAGAAAATGTGCCTATAGAGACTTTTTACATTTCATTTTAAAGCACACACAATAAGCAACAAGCTGGTATCAAAAGTATTTGCACAGAAGAAAGGGGGAAAAAGTTATGACAGCTACAAATATGTGTTCAAAATTTTTGTGGTTTCGGGTCAAGTCCCCCCCCCCCCCCCCCCCCTTAGTAATATATTTTCATTTTTTAAAATTTTTATTGAGTTATGATTTATCAAAAACCACGTGTGTGACGTCCACGCTTGACAACTTCTCCCCCCCCCCTCCCCCACCTTCCCCAGGGTCTAATTGTATTTTATGACTGTAGAGTAAAGCTAAACAAACCACACTACAGATTACAGATGTTTTCTGGATTTCGGTATAATGGAATTTTCAAACCAAGACCCAAGCAACTCCGATTTTGAGGTTGCAGACTTGGTTACATCTACCTTTGGTATGGTTATACCTATGATATACTTTTTGGTATCAAAAGAGGGCCACAGAGAGCTCTATCCTTTGAGCTCTAAATCAAGTTCATTGAGTCAGTTTGCAGAATGTTTGGAGCTCCAAAATCATAACCACAAAGTTGTCTTAAGAATAGTCGCAGGGTACCTCCTCCCAAATTTATCAGAACGTGGTAAAATTTACGGATTTACAGTATCTGGACTATTTTTAAGAGTCACAAAATCAACCACTACACCATTTCAGTATCTGTTTTTCAACTGGCACTGGGGTGAGTTTGAACTGCAGGAAATTAATATAACCCTCAGTAGCTTAGAGTATAAAAGCACATTGTCATTGCTGAATACATGACAAGGACATTAAGGAGAAGTAATTATCAGAGAACTAAGGGAAGATGATGCATAAGCTAACAAGAATCTGTTCAAGTGGGAGTTTGAACTTATGACACTATTTATTGTTTTCAGAATGCTGTATATCATTAGCACACCATTGACTATATGCATCAGTTATGCTTTCTAAATATGCTTAACTATCTAGTCAGCTACTCGCTGTCTGAAAGAGAGAGTGGCAATGCAGGGAACTGTGTTTACCTTAGCAAGATTTAAAATAGTTCCTAGCTAACATCAAGAACTTGTTATGCATCACATCCAATTAGAGCACAGTGAAGCATTATGCAAGTTTAGTCACAAAAAAACTCCAGCAACCTTTCCCAGACAGTTATTGACCATGTAGGTCGTAAGTGTATCCAGTGTTCTTCCCTTTGGACTACGAATCTGCAGTCAGTTTTCTTCATCCTTAACTAATCGATACATCGCATTTCCTTAGTCGAGCCTGTAAAATCTTACGAGCATTCCCAGGTTATGAATGTAAGGCACACATACACACACCACAAGGAATGCGAGAGAATACGAAGTTTTCCCGTCCACCTCCCAATTGAGAGCCGTAACTGTCTCAGATTAACCCCAGTCTGATTTTGACCTAGTCCGAACTGCTCATGCGCGAACTATTGGGAGTAAGTCTCAGAAAGTCACACCACTCTTAGTTTGTATCTGAGATACCTTACCGATTTACGTTTGCCTTAGCTACATACAAATAATAATGATTTCCAGAATGTCCCCAGTCTCAGCTTGTCATTTGCCTAGTATGAATTTAACCCATATGAACAAATGGCCTTACTATGTATATATATATATATATATATATATATAAAGTCTCAGAAATGTTCCCAGTCGCAGTTTGTATATTTGCCTAGTATGAATTTAACCCATATGATCTGAACAAATGTGACCATTCTTACCTTTACAACATAATATTGAATATTTCCAGTTTCAGCTTGCACATTTGCCTAATATGAATGTAACCCATATGATCTGAACAATTGTGACCATTCTGTATCTACCATTGCCTTACATACAACATAATATTGAATATCTCCAGTCTCAGCTTGTACATTTGCCTTGTTGGAATTTAACCCATATGAACTTAAGAAATGTGGCCATTCGTAATTTTGAACTTATTCCCATCTCACTTTCTTTCAATCATGGGGAGGAGGGCAATATTCATTTTTTATTTTGTAAAATTTATCACCTCAATTGGGTTTAAAAAAAAAGGAAAATTTTTGTGGCACCATGTGGAGTACAGGTGTGAAAACACTGGGGTTTATTGATCAGTTTGAATAGGACATAACATTATTCATTTGCAGTTTTTACACACAAAACTTTATCTTTTTCAGTCATTTTTGGGAGAAATTTCTCACATCCTAGATAGAACCATCCAGAACATCCCTCACACTCCATCATGAAACTCTTTGAATCATACGGTAATTTGCAGTGGTAATAAAGAGAAATATCCTTGTAGACCACACCTTCACTGTGACATTAACCTTGTAGAGGAAAAGGTGTCATTTGTCCTTCAAAACATGGTATGACATGTTTCCTCATAACATCCCGTGTTCAGAGGCACTGCTGAGGTGAGAGGGACACAAACAGGAAAGTGGCAATCACGATAGCAAGCAGGCCACAATCTGAGCCACCAACTGTTTTGGAGATCTATCCACTAGACTGTTATGTTAGTATCTGGGACCACCAAACAAGTCAACTAATTAAAAAGTTAGTCTTTTACACTTGGAGGCAAGTTGTATAGGGAAACATACACCACTACAGTGTCTTTCGGACAGTTATGTTGCTGACTGTGGCCCAATGATTTCCCGAGATGCTGAATACTTGAATGAAACATCCCTCATGTTTCCCCACCAGCTGATATCCTTAAGGCTAGATGACACCGGTAGGTTGGAAGCCACCAATCTGGGGAAATTGGTAGGTCCACAGAGCATTTCAATTGCGTAACATCTAAGTTGTGTATGGCTCATCTGGTTATGGCAATATCCATCCTTCATAATTTAGGTGACGTCTCTGACACAAAGATAATATCTGTTCCATCAACGTTCTTGTTCCTCTGGTTGGAGCAGATGTTTCGTCTTGTAGAGGTTGGTATAGTGAGCAGCTTAGTGGCTGAGATATTTGGTGACATAGTGGCTGGCATATTGGGTGACATAGTGGCTGGCATATTGGGCGACATAGTGGCTGGCATAGCGGTTGATGTAGTTGATGGCATAGTGGCCAGCTTAGTGGGTAGCATAGTAGTTAGTTTAGTGGCTGGAGAAGATGATGGTATAGGGAATGGCAAAGTCATGAAGTTAGCATATCAAACTAGTCATTGACCATGTGAGATCGGAGTTGGTCATAGGGAACATGGATTTTTTGGGTCTTCTCTGTCTTGTAACACTGCAGGGACACATGCTGGTGAGAGTCGATGTCAGTTATTCTTCAAAAAAGTAATGTCACACATTGAATATTAAATTGTTATTTATTATTATTTTAGCCTGTTCTTTTACCCTGTTCCTATATACTCTTACTACATGGACCAGTCCACAGAGACTCCATCTTTCCTCCCTTGTGGCCAAAATTCTTCATGAATCTCTGGAGGATACGGTTGCCTGGTGCAAACTGGAAGGATTTGACCACTTGGTTTTCCTTTTGGCACAGTGGTCCTTCTGTTTGTGTTGAGCATTAGCAACACTATGGCCAGCCTGGGTTACTTAAAACAATTTCTATGCAATACATTCATTAAATTGTGTTTATAATTATACCTCTTCCGCAATGGAGGCCATCATGCTGTCTCTAGCTGCCACCATCACTTCGACGTCTGCTTTCTGCATATGAGGAAGGCGACTTTCATCAGTTGCTGACTCTGTCTATGCGGAAAAATATTTTTATAATAATAACATTTAAAAAAACAGCTGATGTGGCTCAGAAATACTTAGAAAGTTTGTTTTTCTCAACAGGTTTGAAAAGGGGCAAATCCAGAAGAAAATTTGGATTTGTTGTAAACAACACTTTTTGTTCAAAGCAGTAAAACGGGACAAATATTAACAAAAACTGTTTTTCTCCTCAAAATGAGCCACATACCACCAAACTATGCTTTACTGTTGTTTTGAAGCTTTTTCGGGTTAATTCACTGAAAACTTCTCTTTTTAGTCAAAAAGGTGACTATCTCAGATAGGAGCACAGAAATACTCAGAAAGTTTGTTTTTCTTAAAAAGTTTGAAAAGGGGCAAACCAAGAGGATAATTTGGATTTGTTTAAACAACTGTTTTTGAACAAACCAGTAAAAGGGGACAAATATTAATAAAAACTGTTTTTCTCCTCAAAGTGAGCCACATACAGCTAAACTATGATTTTCTGTTGTTTTGAAGCATTTTCGCGCTAATTCACTGAAAAATTCTCTTTTTAGTTAAAAAAGTAACTATCTCAGAAAGGAGCACAGAAATACACTGAATTTTGTTTTTCTTAACAAGTTTGAAAAGGTGCAAATACTGAGGAAAATTTGGATTTGTTTAAACAACTGTTTTTGATCAAACCAGTAAAAGTGGACAAATATTAAATTAAAAAAAGGTGTTTTTCTCCTCAAAGTGAGTCAAATACTGTTAAATAATGCTTTTCTGTTGTTTTGAAGCATTTTTGGGAAAATTCACTGAAAATTTCTCTTTGTAGTGAAAAAAGTGAATATCTCAGAAAAAAGATCAGAAATACTTAGAAATTTTGTTTTTCTCAACAAGTATGAAAAGTGGCAAATCCAGAGAAAAGTTTGGATTTGTTGTAAACAACCCTTTTTGTTCAAAGCAGTAAAATGGGACAAATATTAACAAAAACTGTTTTTCCCCTCAAAATGAGCATTATACCGCCAAACTATGTTTTTCTGTTGTTTTGAAGCATTTTTGGAGAAATTCACTGAAAACTTCTCTTTTTGTTCAAAAAATTGAATATCTCAGAAAGAAGCTCAGAAATACTCAGAAAGATTACTTTTCCCAACTAGTTTGAAAAGGAGAAAAGCCAGAGAAAAATTTGGATTTGGTGTAAACAACTGTTTTTGTTTAAAGCAGCAAAATGGGACAATTATTAACAAAACCTGTTTTTCTCCACTAAATGAGCCACATAGAGCTAAATTATGCTTTCCTGTTGTTTTTAAGTATTTTCGGACTAATTCATTGAAAACTTCCATTTTTATTCCAAAATAAGACTATCTCCGAAAGGAGCACAGAAATACTCAGAAAGTTTGATTTTCTTATCAAGTTTGAAAAGGGCAAATCCTGAGGAATATTTGGATTTGTTTAAACAACTTTTTTTAATAAAACCAGTAAAAGGGGGAAATATTAACAAAAACTGTTTTTCTCCTCAAAATGAGCCACATACCGACAAACTATGCTTTTCTGATGTTTTGAAGCTTTTTCGGGCTAATTCACTGAAAACTTCACTTTTTAGTCAAAAAGGAGCACAGAAATACTCAGAAAGTTTGTTTTTCTTATCAAGTTTGAAAAGGGGCAAAGCAAGAGGATAATTTGGATTTTTTTAAACAACTTTTTTTGAACAAACCAGTAAAAGGGGACATATATTAAATTAACAAAAACTGTTTTTCTCCTCAAAATGAGCCACATACAGTTAAGCTATGCTTTTCTGTTGTTTTGAAGCATTTTGGGGGAAATTCACAGCAAACTTCTCTTTTTAGTCAAAAAGTGCCTATCTCAGAAAGAATCTCAGAAATACGTTGAAAGTTTGTTTATCTCAAAAAGTACGAAAAGTGGCAAATCCAGAGAAAAGTTTGGATTTGTTGTAAACAACCCTTTTTGTTCAAAGCAGTAAAACGGGACAAATTTTAACAAAAAATGTTTTTTCTCCTCAAAATGAACAATATACCGCCAAACTATGCTTTTCTGTTGTTTTGAAGCATTTTTGGGGAAATTCACTGAAAACCTCTCTTTTTGTTCAAAAATTGAATATCTCAGAATGAAGCTCAGAAATACCCAGAAAGATTACTTTTCCCAACTAGTTTGAAAAGGAGAAAAGCCAGAGGAAAATTTAGATTTGGTGTAAACAACGGTTTTTGTTCAAAGCAGTAAAATGGGACAATTATTAACAAAAAATGTTTTTCTCCACAAAATGAGCCACATAGAGCTAAATTATGCTTTCCTGTTGTTTTGAAGTATTTTCGGACTAATTCATTGAAAACTTTTATTTTTGGTCCAAAATATGACTATCTCCGAAAGGAGCACAGAATTACTCAGAAAATTGTGTTTTCTTAACAAGTTTGAAAAGGGGCAAATCCTGAGGAATATTTGGATTTGTTTAAACAACTGTTTTTAATCAAACCATTAAAAGGGGACAAATATTTTAAAAAACTGTTTTTCTCCTCAAAATGAGCCACATACACCTATACTATGCTTTTCTGTTGTTTTGAAGCATTGTCGGGCTAATTTACTGAAAACGTCTCTTTTTAGTCCGAAAGTGACTATCTCAGAAAGGATCACAGAAATACTCAGAAAGTGTGTTTTTCTTAACAAATAGTCAAAAAGGTGACTATCTCAGAAAGGAGCACAGAATAACTCAGAAAGTTTGTATTTCTAAACAAGTTTGAAACGGGGCAAATCCGGAGAAAAATTTGGATTTGTTTAAACAACTGTTTCTGAACAAACCAGTAAAAGTGGACAAATATCAAATTAACAAAAACTGTTTTTCTCCTCAAAGTGAGCCACATACAGTAAATTATGCTTTTCTGTTGTTTTGAAGCATTTTTGGGGAAATTCACTGAAAACCTCTCTTTTTAGTCAAAAAAGTGCCTATCTCAGAAAGAAGATCAGAGTTACGTAGAAAGTTTGTTTTTCTCAACAAGTATGAAAAGTGGCAAATCCAGAGAAAAGTTTGGATTTCTTGTAAATAACCCTTTTTGTTCAAAGCAGTAAAACCGGACAAATATTAACAAAAACTGTTTTTCTCCTCAAAATGAGCCACATAGAGCTAAATTATGCTTTCCAGTTGTTTTGAAGCATTTTCGGGCTAATTCACTGAAAAGATCTCTTTTTAGTCAACAAAGTGACATCTCAGAAAGGAGCACTGAAATACTCAGAAATTTTTTTTTTCTTAACAAGTTTGAAAAGCTGCAAATCCTTAGAAAAATTGGGATTTGTTTAAACAACTGTTTTTAATCAAACCAGTAAAAAGGGACAAATATTAACAAAAAATGTTTTTCTCCTCAAAATGAGCCACATACAGCTAAACTATGCTTCTCTGTTGTTTTGAAGCATTTTTGGGGAAATTCACTGAAAACTTCTCTTTTTTGTCAAAAAAGTGACTATCTCAGAAAAGAGTACTGAAATATTCAGAAAGTTTGTTTTTCTTAACAAATTTGAAGAGGGCCAAACCAGGAGTAAAATTTGGATTTGTTTAAAACAAATGTTTTTGATCAAACCAGTAAAAGTGGACAAATATTAAATTAACAAAAACTGTTTTTCTCCTCAAATTGAGTCACATACTGTTAAATTATGCTTTTCTGTTCTTTTGAAGCATTTTTGGGGAAATTCACGAAAAAGTACTCTTTTTAGTCAAAAAAGTGACTATCTCAGAAAGGATCACAGAAATACTCAGAAAGTTTGTTTTTCTTAACAAATTTGAATAGGGGCAAACCAAGAGGAAAATTTAGATTAGTTTAAACAACTTTTTTTGATCAAACAAGTAAAAGGTGACAAATATTAAAAAAAAAGTTTTTTCTCCTCAAAGTGAGCCACATTCAGCTAAACTATGCTTTTCTGTTGTTTTGAATCATTTTTTAGGAAATTCAATGAAAACTTCTCTTTTTAGTCAAAATTGACTATCTATGAAAGAAGCTTAGAAATACTTAGAAATTTTGTTTTTCTCAACGAGTAAGAAAAGTAGCAAATCCAGAGAAAAGTTTGGATTTGTTGTAAACAACCTTTTTTGTTCAAAGCAGTAAAATGGAACAAATATTAACAAAAAAATGTTTTTCTCCTCAAAATGAGCCACATACCGCCAAACTATGCTTTTCTGTTGTTTTGAAGCATTTTCGGGCTAATACACTGAAAACTTCTCTTTTTAGTCCAAAAAGTGACTATCTCAGAAAGGTTCACAGAAATACTCAGAAAGTTTGTTTTTCTTAACAAATTTGAAGAGGGCCAAACCAAGAGGAAAATTTGGATTTGTTTAAACAACTGTTTTTGATCAAACCAGTAAAAGCGGACAAATATTAACAAAAGCTGTTTTTCTCCTCAAAATGAGCCACATACCATCAAACTATGCTTTTCTGTTGTTTTGAAGCATTTGCGTGGAAATTGAATGTAAACTTCTCTTTTTAGTCAAAAAAGTGACTATCTCAGAAAAGAGCACTGAAATACTCAGAAAGTTTGTTTTTCTTAACAAATTTGAATGGAGGAAAACCAAGAGGAAAATTTGGATATATTTAAACAACTGTTTTTGATCAAACCAGTAAAAGGGGACAAACATTAACAAAAACTGTTTTTCTTCTTAAAGTGAGTCACATACAGCTAAACTATGCTTTCCTGTTGTTCTGAAGCATTTTTGGTGAAATTCACTGAAAAATTCTTTAATTTTGTCCAAAAAGTGATTATCTCAGAAAGTAGCACAGAAATACTCAGAAATTTTGTTTTCCTTAACAAGTTTGAAAAGTATCTTTTTAGTCAAAAATGTGACTATCTCAGAAATACTCAGAAAGTTTGCTTTTCTTAACAAATTTGAATAGGGGCAAACCAAGAGCAAAATATGGATATGTTGTAAACAACCCTTTTTGTTCTAAGCAGTAAAACTGGACAAATATAAACAAAAACTGTTTTTCTCCTCAAATTGAGCCACATACACCTAAATTATGCTTACTGTTGCTTTGAAGCATTTTCGGGCTAATTCACTGAAAACTTCTCTATTTAGTCAAAAAAGTGACTATCTCGGAAAAGAGCACTGATATACTCAGAAAGGTTGTTTTTCTTAACCAGTGTGAAAAGGGGAAAATCCTGAGTAAAATTTGGATTTGTTTAAACAACTGTTTTTGATCAAACCAGTAAAAGGGGACAAATATTAACAAAAACTGTTTTTCCCCTCGAAATGAACCACATACATCTAAACTATGCTTTTCTGTTGTTTTGAAGGGTTTTGGGGGAAATTCACTGAAAACTTCTCTTTTTTTGTCAAAAATTGACTATCTCAGAAAGATGCTCAGAAATACTTAGAAAGTTGTTTTTTTCAACAAGTTTGAAAAGGGGCAAATCCAGAGGAAAATTTGGATTTGTTGTAAACAACCCTTCTTGTTCAAAGCAGTAAAATGGGACAAATATTAACAAAAACTGTTTTTCTCCACAAAATGAGCCACATTCTGCCAAACTATGCTTTTCTGTTGTTTTGAAGCATTTTCGGGCAGTTTCACCAAAAAATTCTCTTTTTAATCCAAAAATTGACTATCTCAGAAAGGATCACAGAAATACTCAGAAGTTTGTTTTTCGTAACAAATTTGAATAGGTGCAAACCAAGAGGAATATTTAGATTTGTTGTAAACAACCCTTTTTGGTCAAAGCAGTAAAACTGGACAAATATAAACAAAAACTTTTTTCTCCTCAAAATGAGCCACATACAGTTAAATTACACTTTCCTGTTGTTTTGAAGCATTTTCGGCTAATTCACTGGAAACATCTCTCATTTTAGTCAGAAAATTGACTATCTCAGAATGGAGCACTGAAATACTCAGAAAGTTTGTTTTTCATAACCACTTTGAAAAGGGGCAAATCCTGTGGAAAATTTGGATTTGTTTAAACAACTTTTTTTGATCAAACCAGTAAAAGGGGACAAATATTAACAAAAACTGTTTTTCTCCTCAAAAAAAGCCACGTACAGCTAAACTATGCTTTTCTGTTGTTTTGAAGCATTTTCGGGCTAATTCACTGAAAACTTCACTTCTTAGTAAAAAAAATGACTACCTCAGAAAGGATCACAGAAATACTCAGAAAGTTTGTTTTTCTTTACAAATTTGAATAGGTGCAAACAAGAGGAAATTTTAGATTTGTTTTAAACAAACCTTTTTGTTCAAATCAGTAAAACTGGAAAAATATAAACAAAAACTGTTTTTCTCCTCAAAATGAGCCACATACCTCCAAACTATGCTTTTCTGTTGTTTTGAAGCATTTTCGGGATAATTCAATGTAAACTTCTCTTTTTAGTCCAAAAAGTGACTATCTCAGAAAGGATCACATAAATACTCAGAAAGTTTGTTTTTCTTAACAAATTTGAATAGGGGAAAACCAAGAGAAAAATTTGGATTTGTTAAAACAAATTTTTTGGATCAAACCAGTAAAAGGGAACAAATATTGACAAAAACTGTTTTTCTCCTCATAATGAGCCACATACAACCAAACTATGCATTCTTTTTGTTTTGAAGCATTATCGGGGAATTTCACTGAAAAAAACTCTTTTTAGTCAAAAAAAAACTATCTCAGAAAGAAGCTCAGAATTAATCAGAAAGTTTGTTTTTCTCAACAAGTTTGAAAAAGAGCAAATCCAGAGGAAAATTAGGATTTGTTTTAAACAACCATTTTTGTTCAAAGCAGTAAAAATGGACTAATATAAACAAAAACTGTTTTTCTTCTCATAATGAGCCACATACCGCCAAACTATGCTTTTCTGTTGTTTTAAAGCATTTTCGGGCTAATTTACTGAAAACTTCTCTTTTTAGTCCAAAAAGTGACTATTTCAGAAAGGATCACAGAAATACTCAGAAAGTTTTTTTCTTAACAAATTTGAATAGGGGCAAACCAAGAGGAAAATTTGGATTTGTTAAAACAAATTTTTTTTGATCAAACCAATAGAAGTGGACAAATATTAAATTAACAAAAACAGTTTTTCTCCTCAAAGTGAGTCACATACTGTTAAACTATGCTTTTCTGTTGTTTTGAAGCATTGTCGGGCTAATTTACTGAAAACGTCTCTTTTTAGTCCAAAAGTGACTATCTCAGAAAGAATCACAGAAATACTCAGAGAATTTGTTTTTCTTAACAAATTTGAATGAAGGAAAACCAAGAGGAAAATTTGGATTTATTTAAACAACTGTTTTTGATCAAACCAGTAAAAGGGGACAAATATTAACAAAAACTGTTTTTCTCGTCAAAATGAGCCACCTACAGCTAAACTATGCTTTTCTGTTGTTTTGAAGCATTATCGGGCTAATTCATTGAAAACTTCTCTTTTTAGTCCAAAAGGTGACTATCTCATAAAGGATCACTGAAATACTAAGAAAGTTTGTTTTTGTTAACATATTTGAATAGGGGCAAACCAAGTGGAAAATTTGGATTTGTTTAAACAACATTTTTTTATCAATCTAGTAAAAGGGGTCAAATATTAACAAAATGAGCCACATACAGCTAAATTATGCATTTCTGTTGTTTTGAAACATTATCGGGGAATTTCACTGAAAACTTCTCTTTTTAGTCAAGTTTTAGTAAAAAAAAAATATCCCAGAAAGAAGCTCAGAATTAATCAGAAAGTTTGTTTTTCTCAACAAGTTTGAAAAGGAGCAAATCCAGAGGAAAATTAGGATTTGTTTTAAACAACCCTTTTTGTTCAAAGCAGTAAAACTGGTCAAATATAAACAAAAACTGTTTTTCCTCTCACAATGAGCCACATACAGCTAAACATTGCTTTTCTGTTGTTTTGAATCTTTTTTGATGAAATTCACAGAAAACTACTCTTTTTAGTCAAAAAAATGACTATCTCAGAAAAGAGCACTGAAATTACAGAAAGTTTGTTTTTCTTAACAAATTTGAAGGGGGCCAAACCAAGAGGAAAATTTGGATTTGTTTAAACAACTGTTTTGATCAAACCAGTAAAAGCGGACAAATATTAACAAAAGCTATTTTTCTCCTCAAAATGACCCCAATACCGTCAAACTATGCTTTTCTTTTGTTTTGAAGCAATTTCAGGCTAATTCAATGTAAACCTCTTTTTAGTCAAAAAAGGGACTATCTCAGATAGGATCACTGAAATACTCAGAAAGTTTGTTTTTCTTAACAAATTTGAATGGGGCCAAACCAAGAGGAAAATTTTGATTTGTTTAAACAATTTTTTTTTATCAATCCAGTAAAAGGGGACAAATATTAACAAAAACTATTTTTCTCCACAAAATGAGCCACATACCGCCAAACTATGCTTTTCTGTTGTTTTGAAGCATTTTGGGGGAAATTGACTTGAAAATATCTCTTTTTAGTCAAAATTGACTATCTCAGAAAGAATCTCAGATATACTTAGAAAGTTTTCTTTTCTCAACAAGTTTGAAATGGGGAAAAATCCTGAAGGAAATTTGGATTTGTTGTAAACAACCCTTTTTGTTCAAAGCAGTAAAATGGGACAAATACTAACAAAAACTGCTTTTCTCCTCAAAATGAGGCACATACTAGCAAACTATGCTTTTCTGTTGTTTTGAAGTATTTTCGGGCTAATTTAACGAAAAGTTCTCTTTATAGTCCAAAAAGTGACTATCTCAGAAAGTAGCACGGAAATACTCAGAAAGTTTGTTTTTCTTAACAAATTTGAAAAGGGGCAAATCAAGATTAAAATTTGGATTTGTTTAAACAACTGTTCTTGATCAAACCAGTAAAAGGGAACAAATATTAACAAAAATTATTTTTCTCCACAAAATGAGCCACAGACTGCCAAACTATGTTTTTCTGTTGTTTTTAAGCATTTTGGCGGAAATTCACTGAAAATATCTCTTTTTAGTCAAAAAATATATATCTCAGAAATAAGCTCAGAATTAATCAGAAAGTTTGTTTTTCTCAACAAGTTTGAAAAGGAGCAAATCCAGAGGTAAATTAGGATTTGTTTTTAACAACTCTTTTTGTTCAAAGCAGTAAAACTGGACAAATATAAACAAAAACTGTTTTTCTTCTCAAAATGAGCCACATACAGTTAACCATGCTTCTCTGTTGTTTTGAAGCATTTTGTAGGAAATTCACTGAAAACTTCTCTTTTTAGTCAAAAAAGTGACTATCTCAGAAAGAAGCACTGAAATACTCAGAAAGTTTGTTTTTCTTAACAAATTTGAATAGGGCCAAATCAAGAGGAAAATTTGGATTTGTTTAAACGACTGTTTTTGATCAAACCAGTAAAAGGGGACAAATATTAACAAAAACTATTTTTCTCCACAAAATGAGCCACAAACCGCCAAACTAAGTTTTTCTTTTGTTTTGAAGCATTTTGGGGGAAATTCACTGAAAATATCTCTTTTTAGTCATAATTGACTATCTCAGAAAGAAGCTCAGTTATACTTAGAAAGTTTTCTTTTCTCAACAAGTTTGAAAAGGGGAAAATCCTGAAGAAAATTTGGATTTGTTATAAACAACTCTTTTGGTTCAAAGCAGTAAAATGGGACAAATATTAACAAAAACTGTTTTTCTCCTCAAAATGAGGCACATACTGCCAAACTACACTTTTCTGTTGTTTTGAAGCATTATCGGACTAATTAAATGAAAGTTCTCTTTTTAATCCAAAAATTGACTATCTCAGAAAGGATCTCAGAAATACTCAGAAAGTTTGTTTTTCTTAACAAATTTGTATAAAGGCAAACCAAGAGGAAAATTTGGATTTGTTGTAAACAACCCTTTTTGTTCAAAGCAGTAAAACCGGACAAATATTAACAAAAACTGTTTTTCTCCTCAAAATGAGCCACATACCGCCAAACTATGCTTTTCTGTTATTTTGAAGTATTTTCGTGCTAATTAAACGAAAAGTTCCCTTTTTAGTCCAAAAATGACTATCTCAGAAAGTAGCACGGAAATAGTAAGAAAATTTGTTTTTCTTAACAAATTTGAAAAGGGGCAAATCAAGATAAAAATTTGGATTTGTTTAAACACCTCTTCTTGATCAAACCAGTAAAAGGGGACAAATATTTTTAAAAAACTGATTTTCTTCACAAAATAAGCCATATACAGCTAAACTATGCTTCTCTGTTGTTTTGAATCATTTTTGGTGAAATTCACTGAACACTTCTCTTTTTAGTCAAAAAAGTGACATCTCAGAAAGGAGCACTGAAATACTCAGAAATTTTATTTTTCTTAACAAATTTGAAGAGGGCCATACCAAAAGGAAATTTTGGATTTGTTTAAACAACTCTTTTTGATCAAACCAGTAAAAGTGGACAAATTTTAACAAAAGCTTTTTTTCTCCTAAAAATGAGACAAAAACCGTCAAACTATGCTTTTCTGTTGTTTGAAGCATTATCGGACTAATTAAATGAAAAGTTCTCTTTTTAGTCCAAAAAGTGACTATCTTAGAAAGGATCTCAGAAATAATCAGAAAGTTTGTTTTTCTTAACAAATTTGTATAGAGGCAAACCAAGAGGAAAATTAGGATTTGTTTTAAACAACCGTTTTTGTTTAAAGCAGTAAAACTGGACAAATTAAAAAAAAAACTGATTTTCTTCACAAAATGAGTCACATACAGCTAAACTAAGCTTCTCTGTTGTTTTGAATCATTTTTGATGAAATTAACTGAAAACTTCTCTTTTTAGTCAAAAAAGTGACTATCTCAGAAAGGATCACAGAAATACTCAGAAAGTTTGTTTTTCTTAACAAATTGGAATAGAGGCAAACCAAGAGGAAAATTTAGATTTGTTAAAACAAATGTTTTTGATCAAACCAGTAAAAGTGGACAAATATTAAATTAACAAAAACTGTTTTTCTCCTCAAATTGAGTCAATACTGTTAAACTATGCTTTTCTGTTGTTTTGAAGGTTTTTTTGTTGAAATTCACTGAAAACTTCTCTTTTTAGTCAAAAAAGTGACTCTCATAAAGAAGCTCAGAAATACTTAGAAATTTGTTTTTCTCAACAAGAATGAAAAGTGGCAAATCCAGAGAAAAGTTTGGATTTGTTGTAAACAACCCTTTTTGTTCAAAGCAGTAAAACCAGACAAATATTAACAAAAAAGGTTTTTCTCCTCAAAATGAGCCACATACGGTCAAACTATGCTTTTCTGTTGTTTTTAAGCATTTTCGGGCTAATTCACTGAAAACTTCTCTTTTTAGTCCAAAAAGTGACTATCTCAGAAAGTAGCACGGAAATACTCAGAAAGTTTGTTTTTCTTAACAAATTTGAAAAGGGGCAAACCAAGAGAAAAATTTGGATTTGTTTAAACAAATGTTTTTGATCAAGCCAGTAAAAGGGGACAAATATTTCCAAAAACTGTTTTTCTCCTCAAAATGGGCCACCATCAGCTAAACTATGCATTCCTGTTGTTTTGAAGCATTATCGGGGAATTTCACTGAAAACTACTCTTTTTAGTCAAAAAAAAACTATCTCAGAAAGAAGCTCAGAAATAATCAGAAAGTTTGTTTTTCTCAACAACTTTGAAAAGGAGCAAATCCAGAGGGAAATTATGATTTGTTTTAAACAACCCTTTTTGTTCAAAGCAGTAAAACTGGACAAATATAAACAAAAACTGTTTTTCTCCTCAAATTGAGCCACATACACCTAAATTATGCTTCTCTGTTGTTTTGAAGTATTTTGGGGGAAATTCACCGAATACTTCTCTTTTTAGTCAAAAAAGTGACTATCTCAGAAAGTTGCTCTGAAATACTCAGAAATTTGTTTTTCCTAACAAATTTGAATAGGGACAAACCAAAAGGGAAATTTGGATTTTTGTTTAAACAACTGTTTTTGATCAAACCAGTAAAAGGGGACAAATATTAACAAAAACTCTTTTACTCCTCAAATGAGCCACATACCGCCAAACTATGCTTTTCTGTTGTTTTGAAACATTTTTGTGGAAATTTACTGAAAACTTCTCTTCTTGATCAAAAAAGTGACTATTTCATAAAGGTGCACTGAATTACTCAGAAAGTTAGTTTTTCTTAACATGTTTGAAATGGGGCAAATCCTGTTGAAAATTTGGATTTATTTATACAACTTTTTTTTATCAAATCAGTAAAAGGAGACAAATATTTTTAAAAACTGTTTTTCTCCTCAAAGTGAGACACTTACTGCTAAATTATGCTTTTCTGTTGTTTTGAAGCATTTTGGGGGAAATTCACTAAAAACTTCTCTTTTTAGTCAGAAAGGTTCACAGGTATACTCAGAAAGTTTGTTTTTCTTAACAAATTTGAATATGGGCAAACCAAGAGAAAAATTTGAATTTATTTAAACAATTACATTTGATCAAACCAGTAAAAGGGGACAAATATTAACAAAAACGGATTTTCTCCTAAAAATGAGCCACTTTCAGCTAAACTATGCTTTTATTTTCTTTTGAAGCATTTTTGGAGGAAATTCACTGAAAACTTCTCTTTTTGATCCAAAGAAGTGAATATCTCAGAAAGAATTTCAGAAATACTCAGAAGGTTTACTTTACCCAACTAATTTGAATAGGAGAAAAGCCAGATGAAAATTTGGATTTGGTGTAAACAACTGTTATTGTTCAAAGCAGTAAAATGGGACAATTATTAACAAAAACTGCTTTTCCCCACAATATGAGCCACATACAACTAAATTATGCTTTCCTGTTGTTTTGAAGTATTTTGGGACTAATTGATTGAAAACTTCTCTTTTTAGTCCAAAAAAGAGCACAGAAATACTCAGAAAGTTTGTTTTTCATAGCAAGTTTGAAAAGGGACAAACCAAGAGGAAAATTTGGATTTGTTTAAACAACATTTTTTGATCAAACCAGTAAAATGGGACAAATATTAACAAAAACTGTTTTTCTCCACAATGTGGGCCACATACAGCTAAACTAAACTTTTCTGTTGTTTTGAGCAATTTTGGGGGAAATTCCCTGAAAACTTCTCTTTTTAGTCAAAATTGCCTATCTCAGAAAGAAACTCAGAAATATTTAGAAAGTTTGCTTTTCTCAACGAGTTTGAAAAGGGGCAAATCCAGAGGAAAATTTGGATTTGTTGTAAACAACCATTTTTGTTCAAAGCAGTAAAATGGTACAAATATTAACAAAAACTGTTTTTCTCCTCAAAATGAGCCACATATAGCTAAGCTATGCTTTTCTGTTGTTTTGAAGCATTTTTGTGGAAATTCACAGAAAAATTCTCTTTTTAGTCAAAAAAGTGACTATCTCAGAAAGGATCACAGAAATACTCAGAAAGTTAGTTTTTCTTGACAATTTTGAATAGGGCCAAACCAAGAGAAAACTTTGGATATGTTTAAACAACTGTTTTTGATCAAACAGTGAAAGGGGACAAATATTAAAAAAAACTGTTTTTCTCCTCAAAGTGAGCAACATACAGCTAAACTATGCTTTTCTGTTGTTTTAAAGCATTTTGGGGGAAATTCACTGAAAACTTCTCTTTTTGTTCAAAAAATTGATCTCAGAAAGAAGCTCAGAAATACTCAGAAAGATTATTTTTTCCAACTAATTTGAGAAGGAGAAAAGCCAGAAGAAAATTTGGATTTGGTGTAAACAACTGTTTTTGTTCGAAGCAGTAAAACTGGACAAATATAAAAAAAAAAAGTTTTTCTCCTCAAAGTGAGCCACATACAGCTAAACTATGCTTTTCTGATGTTTTGAAGCATTTTCGGGCTAATTCACTGAAACTTCTCTTTTTAGTCAAAAAAGTGACTTTCTCAGAAAGGATCACAGAAATACTCAGAAAGTATGTCTTTATGACAAGTTTGAAAAGAGGCAAACCAAGAGGAAATTGGATTTGTTTAAACAACTGTTTTTGAACAAAGCTGTAAAACGGAATAATTATTAATAAAAAAAATTTCTTCTCAAAATGAGCAAAATACCACCAAACTATCCCTTTCTGTTCTTTTGAAGTATTTTCGGGAAAATTCACGGAAAAATTCTCTTTTTAGTCAAAAAAGTGATTATCTCAGAAAGGAGCACAGAAATACTCAGAAACTTTGTTTTTCATGGCTAGTTTGAAAAGGGGCAAATCCTGAGTAAAATTTGGATTTGTTTAAACAATTGGTTTTGATCAAACCAGTAATATGGACAAATATTAAATTAACAAAAACTGTTTTTCTCCTCAAAATGAGTCACGTACAGTTAAACTATGCCTTTCTGTTGTTTTAAGCATTTTTGGGGAAATTCCCTGAAAACTTCTCTCTTTTTTGTCAAAATTGATTATCTCAGAAAGAAAGACAGAAATAATTAGAAATTTTTTTTTTTTCAACAAGTTTGAAAAGGTGAAAATCCAGAAGAAAATTAGGATATGTTTTAAACAACCCTTTTTGTTCAAAGCCGTAAAACGGGACAAATATTAACGAAAACTGTTTTTCTCCTCAAAATGAGCCACATACAGCTAAACTATGCTTCTTTTGTTGTTTTGAAGCATTTTCGGGCTAATTCACTGAAAACTCCACTTTTTAGTCAAAAAAATTGACTATCTCAGAAAGGATCACAGAAATACTCAGAAAGTTTGTTTTTCTTAACAAATTTGAATTGGGGCAAACCAAGAGGAAAATTTGGATATGTTTAAACAACTGTTTTTGATCAAACCATTAAAGGGGGACAAATATCAACAAAATGGATTTTGTCCTCAAAATGAGCCACATACAGCTAAACTATGCTTTTCTGTTGTTTTGAAGCGTTTTAGGGGAAATTCACTGAAAACTTCTCTTTTTGTTCAAAAAATTGAATATCTCAGAAAGAAACTCAGAAATAATTAGAAAGATTACTTTTCCCAACCAATTTGAAAATGAGAAAAGAGAAAATTTGGATTTGGTGTAAACAACTTTTTTTGTTCAAAGCAGTAAAATGGGACAATTATTAACAAAAACTGTTTTTCTCCACAAAATGAGCCACATACAGTTAAATTATGTTTTTCTGTTGTTTTGAAGTGTTTTCGGACTCATTCATTGAAAACTTCTCTTTTGAGTCCAAAATAAGACTATCTCCGAAAAGAATACAGAAATACTCAGAAAGTTTGGTCTTGTTAACAAGTTTGAAAAGGTGCAAATCCTGAGGAATATTTGGATTTGTTTAAACAAATATTTTTGATCAAAAGAGTATAAGGTGACAAATATTAACAAAAATTTTTATTCTCCTCAAAATGAGCCACATACAGCTAAACTATGCTTTACTGTTGTTTTGAAGCTTTTTCGGGGAAATTCACTGAAAACTTCTCTTTTTTTGTCAAAAAAGTGACTATCTCAGAAAGAATCTCGAAATACTTAGAAAGTTTGTTTTTCTCAACAAGTTTGAAAAGGGGCAAATCCAGAAGAAAATTTGGATTTGTTGTAAACAACCCTTTTTGTTCAAAGCAGTAAAACGGGACAAATATTAACAAAAACTGTTTTTCTCCTCAAAATGAACCACATACCGCCAAACTATGCTTTTCTGTTGTTTTGAAGCATTTTCGGGCTAATTCACTGAAACTTCTCTTTTTAGTTAAAAAGTGACTATCTCAGAAAGGATTACAGAAATACACAGAAAGTTTGCTTTTCTTAACCAATTTGAATAGGTGCAAATCAAGAGGAAAATCTAGGTTTATTGTAAACAACCCTTTTTATATAAAGCAGTAAAACTGGACAAATAAAAGCTGTTTTTCTCCTCCAAATGAGCCACATAAACCTAAACTACGCTTCTCTGTTGTTTTGAAGCATTTTTGGGGAAATTCACTGAAAACTTCTCTTTTTATTCAAAAAATTGACTATTTCAGAAAGGAGCACAGAAATACTCAGAATTTTTTTTTTTTTTACAAGTTTAGAAAGGGGAAAACCAAGAGGAAAATTTGGACTTGTTTAAACAATTGTTCTTGATCAAACCAATAAAAGTGGACAAATATTAAATTAAATAAAACTGTTTTTCTCCTTAAAGTGAGTCACATACTGTTAAACTATGCTTTTCTGTTGTTTTGAAGAATTTTTTGGGGAAATTAACTGAGAACTTCTCTTTTTAGTCAAAAAAGTGACTATCTTAGAAAGGATCACAGAAATACTCAGAAAGTTTGTTTTTCTTAACAAATTTGAATAGAGGCAAACCAAGAGGAAAATTTGGATTTGTTTAAACAACTGTTTTTGATCAAACCAGTAAAAGCGGACAAATATTTAAAAAAAAGTTTTTCTTCTCAAAATGAGCCACATACAGCTAAACTTTTCTGCTGTTTTGAAACATTTTCGGGATAATTCACTGAAAACTTCACTTTTTTGTCCAAAAAATTGACTATCTCAGAAAGGATCACAGAAATACTCAGAAAGTTTGTTTTTCTTAACAAATTTGAATAGGAGAAAACCAAGTAAAAAATTTGGATTTGTTTAAACAACTGTTTTTGATCAAACCAGTGAAATGGGACAAATATTAACAAAAACTGTTTTTCTCCTCAAAGTGAGTCACATACAGCTAAACTATGCTTTCCTGTTGTTTTGAAGTATTTGTGGAAAAAATTCATGAAAACTTCTGTTTTCTGTCAAAAAAGTGACTATCTAAGAAAATAGCACGGAAATAATCAGAAAGTTTATTTTTCTTTTAACAAGTTTGAAAAGGGGCAATTCCTGAGGAAAATTAGGATTTGTTTAAACTTCTCTTTTTAGTCAAAAATGTGACTATCTCAGAAAGGATCACAGAAATACTCAGAAAGTTTATTTTTCTTAACAAATTTGTATAGGGGCAAACCAAGATGAAAATTTGGATTTGTTTAAACAACTGTTTTTGATCAAACCAGTAAAAGGGGATAAAATTAACAAAAACTGTTTTTCTTCTCAAAGTGACCCACATACAATTAAACTATGCTTTCCTGTTGTTTTGAAGTATTTTCTGTGAAATTCACTGAAAAATTTTCTTTTTAGTCAAAAAATGGGCTAACTCAGAAAGTAGCACGGAAAGACTAAGAAAGTTTGTTTTTCTTAACAAGTTTGATAAGGGGCAAATCCAGAGGAAAATTTGGATTTGTTGTAAACAACACTTTTTTTTCAAAGCTGTAAAATGGGACAAATATTAACAAAAACTGTTTTTCTCCTCATATGGGCCACATACCGCCAAACTATGCTTTCTGTTGTTTTGAAGCATTTTCGGGCTAATTTACTGAAAATTCTCTTTTTAGTCAAAAAAGTGACTATCTCAGAAAGGATCACAGAAATACTCAGAAAGTTTGTTTTTTTAACATTTGTTTGTATTGGAGCAAAAAAGAGGAAAATTTGGATTTGTTTAAACAACTATTTTTGATCAAACCCGTAAAAGGGGACAAATATTTTTAAAAAGAGGAAAATTTGGATTTGTTTAAACAACTATTTTTGATCAAACCCGTAAAAGGAGACAAATATTTATAAAAAAAACTGTTTTTCTCCTCAAAATGACCCACATACAGCTAAACTATGCTTTTCTGTTGTGTTGAAGCATTTTGGGGGAAATTCACTGAAAACTTCTCTTTTTAGTCAAAAAAGTGACTATCTCAGAAAGAAGCTCAAAAATATTTAGAAAGTTTGTTTTTCTCAACAAGTTTGAAAAGGGGCAAATCCAGAGAAACATTTGGATTTGTTATAAACAACGCTTTTTGTTCAAAGCAGTAAAATGGGACCAATATTAGCAAAATCTTTTTTCTCCTCAAAATGAGCCTAACACCGCCAAATTATGTTTTTCTGTTGTTTTGAAGCATTTTCGGTCTAATTCACTGAAAAATTCTCTTTTTAGTCAAAAAAGTGATTATCTCAGAAAGTAGCACAGAAATACTCAGAAGGTTTGTTTTTCTTAACAAGTTTGAAAAGGTGCAAATCCTGAGCAAAATTTGGATTTGTTTAAACAACTGTTTTTGATCAAACCAGTAAAAGTGGACAAATATTAACAAAAATTGTTTTTCTCCCCAAATGACCCACATACAGCTAAACTATGCTTTTCTGTTGTTTTGAAGCATTTTGGGAGAAATTCACTGAAAAATTCTCTTTTCAGTCAAAAAAGTGACTATCTCAGAAAGAAGCTCAGAAATAATTAGAAAGTTTGTTTTTTCAACAAGTTTGAAAAGGGGAAAATCCAGTGGAAAATTTTGATTTTGTTCAAAGCAGTACAACGGGACAAATATTAACAAAAAAAATGTTTTCTCCTCAAAGTGAGCCACATACAGCTAAACTATGCTTTCCTGTTGTTTCGAAGCATTTTCGGAGAAATTCACTGAAAACTATTCTTTTTAGTCAAAAAAGTGACTCTCTCAGAAAGGATCACAGAAATACTCAGAAAGTTTGTTTTTCTTAACAAATTTGTATAGGGGCAAATCAAGGGGAAAATTTGGATTTGTTGTAAACAAACCTTTTTATTCAAAGCAGTAAAACTGGACAAATATAAACAAAAACTGTTTTTCTCCTCAAAATGAGCCACATACAGCTAAACTATGCATTCCTGTTGTTTTGAAGCATTTTCTCGCTAATTCACTGAAAACTTCTCTTTTTAGTCAAAAAAGTGACTATCTCGGAAAGTAGCACGGAAATACTCAGAAAGTTTGTTTTTCTTTAACAAGTTTGAAGAGCGGCAAAACTTAAAGAAAATTTGGATATGTTTAAACAATTGTTTTTGATCAAACCAGTAAAAGGGGACAAATATTAACAAAAACGGATTTTCTCCTCAAAATGAGCCACATACAGCTAAACTATGCTTTTCTGCTGTTTGGAAGCATTTTGAGGGAAATTCACTGAAAACGTCTCTTTTTGTTCAAAAAATTGAATATCTCAGAAAGGATCACAGAAATACTCAGAAAGTTTGTTTTTCTTAACAAATTTGAATAGGATAAACCAAGAATAAAATTTGGATTTCAGGTGATCAACCCTTTTTGTTCAAAGCAGTAAAACTGGACAAATATTAACATAAACTGTTTTTCTCCTCAAAATGAGCCACATATCGCCAAACTATGCTTTTCTGTTGTTTAGAAGCATTTTTGGGCTAATTCACAGTAAACTTCTCTTTTCATTCAAAAAGGAGCACAGAAATACTCAGAAAGTTTTTATTTTTCTTAACAAGTTTGAAAAGGGACAAACCAAGAAGAAAATTTGGATTTGTTTAAACAACTGTTTTTGAACAAAACAGTAAAAGGGGACAAATATTAGCAAAAACTTTTTTCTCCCCAAAGTAAGTCACATACAGCTAAACTATGCTTTTCTGTTGTTTTGAAGCATTTTCGGGCTAATTCACTGAAAACTGCACTCTTTAGTCAAAAAAATTGACTATCTCAGAAAAGATCACAGAAATACTCAGAAAGTTTGTTTTTCTTAACAAATTTGAATAGGAGAAAACCAAGTAAAAATTTTGGTTTTGTTTAAACAACTATTTTTGATCAAACCAGTGAAAGGGGACAAATTTTAACAAAAACTGTTGTTCTCCTCAAAATGAGACACATACCGCCAAACTATGCTTTTCTGATGTTTTGAAGCATTTTTGGGCGAATTCATTGAAAACTTCACTTTTTACTCCAAAAAGTGTCTATCTCAGAAAGGATCACAGAAATACTCAGAAAGTTGGTTATTCTTAATAAATTTGAATAGGGTCAAACCAAGTGGAAAATTTGGATTTGTATAAACAACTTTTTTTGATCAAACTAGTTAAAGGGGACAAATATTAACAAAAACTGTTTTTCTCCTCAAAATGAGCCACATACAGCATAACTATGCTTTTCTGTTGTTTTGAAGCATTTTTGGGCTAATTCACTGGAAACTTCTCTTTTCATTCAAAAAGGAGCACAGAAATACTCAGAAAGTTTTTATTTTTCTTAACAAGTTTGAAAAGGGACAAACCAAGAAGAAAATTTGGATTTGTTTAAACAACTGTTTTTGAACAAAACAGTAAAAGGGGACAAATATTAGCAAAAACTTTTTTCTCCCCAAAGTAAGTCACATACAGCTAAACTATGCTTTTCTGTTGTTTTGAAGCATTTTCGGGCTAATTCACTGAAAACTGCACTCTTTAGTCAAAAAAATTGACTATCTCAGAAAAGATCACAGAAATACTCAGAAAGTTTGTTTTTCTTAACAAATTTGAATAGGAGAAAACCAAGTAAAAATTTTGGTTTTGTTTAAACAACTATTTTTGATCAAACCAGTGAAAGGGGACAAATATTAACAAAAACTGTTTTTCTCCTCAAAATGAGCCACATACAGCATAACTATGCTTTTCTGTTGTTTTGAAGCATTTTCGGGCTAATTCACTGGAAACTTCACTTTTCATTCAAAAAGGAGCACAGAAATACTCAGAAAGTTTGTTTTTCTTAACAAGTTTGAAAAGGGACAAACCAAGAAGAAAATTTGGATTTGTTTAAACAACTGTTTTTGAACAAACCAGTAAAAGGGGAAAAATATTAACAAAAACTTTTTTCTCCTCAAAGTAAGCCACATCAGCTAAACTATGCTTTTCTATTGTTTTGAAGCATTTTTGGGAAAATTCACTGAAAACCTCTCTTTTATTCAAAAATATGACTATCTCAGAAAGGAGCAGAGAAATACTCAGAGAGTTTGTTTTTCTTAACAAGTTTGAAAACTGGCAAATCCTGAGGAAAATTTGGATTTATTTAAACAACTTTTTTGATTAAACCAGTAAAAGGGGGAAATATTAACAAAAACTGTTTTTCTGCTCAAAATGAGCCACATACAGCTAAACTATGTTTTTTGGTTGTTTAGAAGTTTTTTGAGGGAAATTCACAGAAAACTTCACTTTTTAGACAAAAAAGTGATTATCTCATAAAGAAGCTCAGAAATATTTAGAAATTTTGTTTTTCTCAACAAGTATGAAAAGTGGCAAATCTAGAGAAAAGTTTGGATTTGCTGTAAACAACCCTTTTTGTTCAAAGCAGTAGAACGGTCCAAATATTAACAAAGACTGTTTTTCTCCTCATAATGAGCTACATACTGCCAAACTATGCTTTTCTGTTATTTTGAAGTATTTTCGGGATAATTCACTGAAAACCTCTCTTTTTAGTCCAAAAATTGACTATCTCAGAAAGGATTACAGAAATACTCAGAAAGTTTGTTTTTCTTAACAAATTTGAATACGGAAAAACCAAAATAAAAATTTGGATTTGTTGTAAACAACACTTTTTGTTCATGGCAGTAAAACTTGACAAATATAAACAAAAACTGTTTTTCTCCTCAAAATGAGCCACATAACGCCAAACTATGCTTCTCTGTTGTTTTGAAGCATTATCGGTCTAATTCATTGAAACGTTCTCTTTATAGTCCAAAAATTGACTATCTCAGAAAGGATAACAGAAATACTCAGAAATTTGGTTATTCTTAACAAATTTGAATAGTGTCAAACCAAGTGGAAAATTTGGATTTGTGTAAACAACTGTTTTTGATCAAACTAGTTAAACGGGGCAAATATTAACAAAAACTGTTTTTCTACTCAAAATGAGCCACATACAGCTAAATTATGCTTTCCTGTTGTTTTGAAACATTTTCGGGGAATTTCACTGAAAACTTCTCTATTTAGTCCAAAAAAACTATCTCGGAAAAAGCTCAGAAATATTCGGAAAGTTTGTTTTTCGCAACAACTTTGAAAAGAAACAAATCCAGAAGAAAATT
>CBDHDT010000128.1:0-42207 GCA_965261215.1 Ekhidna sp. | reverse complement strand
AGATAGCCAACATTGTCTGGAATAATTGTCACATCATCTCCAATCAGGATGTGGAAGCCTGTCCAGCTACTGATGGATTGGTCTTCTTGTTGTGATTGGCGGTCCATGACCAAGACATGGTTCTTCACTCTGGCAAGCTGTGTCACAGCTGCAATATCAGCAGCTGTCCATACTTCCACTTTGTGGTAGTCTCACTCGTTGTACAGCATGGTAGCATTAGTGGCGGAGCATCATTACTTCTCTGCTTTGTTTTTTCAACAGCAGCCATGGTTTTGGCAGGCACTGGGTTGATCAGCTTTGCTTGGACAGTAATCCCATTGACTCTTTGAAATTTTCCTCACCATCGCTGGTGGTCTCTATGTATGGAAGTCATGAACCAAGCATTCCCCAAGGCCTTCTGGATCAGATGCTATGACTTCCTCCATATCACCCAAAATGAGCCGAGTGGCCATCTAGGAGTGGCCATTCCACTTGGGTACATCCGGAAATCGTGTGCTTAGCATGGCTCATAGATATACTAGTCCATGAAAATAATAGTGGCAAGTAGGGCTCGATTCTGAGCTCTTGGACAATAGTACGCTTGTGTTCTCAGACCCTTCGATGGAACGGAAGGATGGGCAACACCAGACTATGCAAAAGCCTGAGAGGAACCATCATCTGGGCTCCCTGGGAAACAGGGCCTAAGCACACACAAGCAGAGCCTAGGTAGCCACTAGTTATGCTTTCTTCAATGCATGGACTAGTCACCACCAGTAGCCACTAGCTGTGCTTCCTATAATGCATGACCTAGTCACCACCAGTAGGGCCTAGACAGCCACTTGCTGTGCTTCCTATAATGCATGACCTAGTCACCACCAGTAGGGCCTAGGCAGCCACTTGCTGTGCTTCCTATAATGCATGACCTAGTCACCACAAGTAGGGCCTAGGCAGCCACTTGCTGTGCTTCCTATAATGCATGACCTAGTCACCACCACCAGTAGGGCCTAGGCAGCCACTAGCTGTGCTTCCTAGTATAATGCATGACCTAATCACCAGCAGTAGGGCCTAGGAGCCACTAGATGTGATTCCTATAATGCTTGGACTAGTCATCACCAGTAGCCATTAGATGTGATTTCTATAATGCATGACCAAGTCACCATCAGTAGGGCATAGGCAGCCACTAGCTGTGCTTCCTATAATGCATGACCTAGTCACCACCAGTAGGGCCTAGGCAGCCACTAGCTGTGCTTCCTATAATGCATGACCTAGTCACCAGCAGTAGGGCCTAGGCAGCCACTAGCTGTGATTCCTATAATGCATGACCTAGTCACCAGCAGTAGGGCATAGGCAGCCACTAGCTGTGCTTCCTATAATGCATGACCAAGTCACCAGCAGTAGGGCCTAGGCAGCCACTAGCTGTGCTTCCTATAATGCATGACCTAGTCACCACCAGTAGGGCCTAGGCAGCCACTAGCTGTGCTTCCTATAATGCATGACCTAGTCACCAGCAGTAGGGCCTAGGCAGCCACTAGATGTGATTCCTATAATGCATGGACTAGTCACCACCAATAGCCATTAGATGTGATTCCTATAATGCATGACCAAGTCACCACCAGTAGGGCCTAGGCAGCCACTAGCTGTGATTCTTATAATGCATGGCCTAGTCACTATCATTAGGACCCAGAAATCCACCAACAACACTCACTACAGGGGGGTTAGGTTCTGGACAGAGCCAAGCATCTCATTCTGGTAATGTCTATACTATGATAGTATAGCATTATAGAGGAGAAACTTCAAAACTAAGAGGTAGAAACTATCGGAGTGTGTCGAAACCTTTTCAAACCAAAATCACCGGACCTACATGCCTGAAAATATGCATGGTGGTCAGCTCTACACCAAGCATGGTTACAGGCAAAGGTGACATTGGCCTTCAAGGTCACTGGAAGCCACCCAAAAGCGGAAGGTTTTTGTGAAGATGGCCATTGTAATTGGCCTAGTTTTTACCCTTCCCACTTATGCACCACAGAGCTGCATATAGAAAATGCGGCTGCAGAAAATGTAGCTGGGGGTGAGGGGAATGAGATTTTCCAAAACTCTAGGGGGGGGGGGGGGGGGGACACATCTAACATATCTATATTAACTTTCCAAAAGTCTGGGGGGGGGTATAAGAGCTCACCTAGCTCCCCCCCCCCCCCTCACCTAAATGATAGACTATGACTCTGTCTAAGGTTCCTTCAAAGCCACAGATGTAAACCACACGATGATGCAATCTTGATCTAGTGCTTATAAAGAGCTAGGCATCAACATTGTGCTAATTTACTTGGCAGCCTACAGCACAACATCACCACCACAATTTTTCAGGGCCATCATTATCAGCCAGGGGAAGTGACAATACAAAAGTCTCCTACTTGCAGTTCTACTCATCCAACCTCATGTTCGCTGTCCCTCACTCTCACACCAGCTTGAAAAATCCACAACAACGTGCGGGTACCTCTGCTAGTATATATATATACTATATACATCCCTCAACAACGTGCGGGCACCTCTGCTAGTATATATATATACTATATACATCCCTCAACAAAGTGTGGGCACCTCTGCTAGTTTATATATACACTATATACATCCCTCAACAACGTGCGGGCACCTCTGCTAGTATATATATATACTATATACATCCCTCAACAAAGTGTGGGCACCTCTGCTAGTATATATAGATATACTATATACATCCCCTCAACAACGTGCGGGCACCTCTGCTAGTATATATATACACTATATACATCCCTCAACAACGTGCGGGCACCTCTGCTAGTATATATAGATACTATATACATCCCTCAACAACGTGCGGGCACCTCTGCTAGTATATATATATATACTATATACATCCCTCAACAACGTGTGGGTCCCTCTGCTAGTATATATATATACTATATACATCCCTCAACAACGTGCGGGCACCTCTGCTAGTATATATATATATTATATACATCCCTCAACAACGTGCGGGTCCCTCTGCTAGTATATATATATATATACTATATACATCCCTCAACAACGTGTGGGTCCCTCTGCTAGTATATATATATATATATACTATATACATCCCTCAACAACGTGCGGGTACCTCTGCTAGTATATATATATACTATATACATCCCTCAACAACGTGCGGGTCCCTCTGCTAGTATATATATATATATACTATATACATCCCTCAACAACGTGCGGGTACCTCTGCTAGTATATATATATACTATATACATCCCTCAACAACGTGCGGGTCCCTCTGCTAGTATATATATATATATACTATATACATCCCTCAACAACGTGCGGGTCCCTCTGCTAGTATATATATATATATACTATATACATCCCTCAACAACGTGCGGGTACCTCTGCTAGTATATATATATACTATATACATCCCTCAACAACGTGCGGGTCCCTCTGCTAGTATATATATATATATACTATATACATCCCTCAACAACGTGTGGGTACCTCTGCTAGTATATATATATATATATTATATACATCCCTCAACAACGTGCGGGTACCTCTGCTAGTATATATATATACTATATACATCCCTCAACAACGTGCGGGTCCCTCTGCTAGTATATATATATATATACTATATACATCCCTCAACAACGTGTGGGTCCCTCTGCTAGTATATATATATACTATATACATCCCTCAACAACGTGCGGGTCCCTCTGCTAGTATATATATATATATACTATATACATCCCTCAACAACGTGTGGGTCCCTCTGCTAGTATATATATATACTATATACATCCCTCAACAACGTGTGGGTCCCTCTGCTAGTATATATATATATACTATATACATCCCTCAACAACGTGCGGGTACCTCTGCTAGTATATATATATATATACTATATACATCCCTCAACAAAGTGTGGGCACCTCTGCTAGTTTATATATACACTATATACATCCCTCAACAACGTGCGGGCACCTCTGCTAGTATATATATATACTATATACATCCCTCAACAAAGTGTGGGCACCTCTGCTAGTATATATAGATATACTATATACATCCCTCAACAACGTGCGGGCACCTCTGCTAGTATATATATACACTATATACATCCCTCAACAACGTGCGGGCACCTCTGCTAGTATATATAGATACTATATACATCCCTCAACAACGTGCGGGCACCTCTGCTAGTATATATATATATACTATATACATCCCTCAACAACGTGTGGGTCCCTCTGCTAGTATATATATATACTATATACATCCCTCAACAACGTGTGGGTCCCTCTGCTAGTATATATATATACTATATACATCCCTCAACAACGTGCGGGCACCTCTGCTAGTATATATATATATTATATACATCCCTCAACAACGTGCGGGTCCCTCTGCTAGTATATATATATATATATATACTATATACATCCCTCAACAACGTGTGGGTCCCTCTGCTAGTATATATATATACTATATACATCCCTCAACAACGTGTGGGTCCCTCTGCTAGTATATATATATACTATATACATCCCTCAACAACGTGCGGGCACCTCTGCTAGTATATATATATACTATATACATCCCTCAACAACGTGCGGGTCCCTCTGCTAGTATATATATATATATTATACACATCCCTCAACAACGTGCAGGTACCTCTGCTAGTATATATAGATACTATATACATCCCTCAACAACGTGCGGGCACCTCTGCTAGTATATATATATATATACTATATACATCCCTCAACAACGTGTGGGTCCTCTGCTAGTATATATATATATATATTATATACATCCCTCAACAACGTGCGGGTCCCTCTGCTAGTATATATATATATATATATACTATATACATCCCTCAACAACGTGTGGGTCCCTCTGCTAGTATATATATATACTATATACATCCCTCAACAACGTGTGGGTCCCTCTGCTAGTATATATATATACTATATACATCCCTCAACAACGTGCGGGCACCTCTGCTAGTATATATATATACTATATACATCCCTCAACAACGTGTGGGTCCCTCTGCTAGTATATATATATACTATATACATCCCTCAACAACGTGTGGGTCCCTCTGCTAGTATATATATATACTATATACATCCCTCAACAACGTGCGGGCACCTCTGCTAGTATATATATATATTATATACATCCCTCAACAACGTGCGGGTCCCTCTGCTAGTATATATATATATATATATACTATATACATCCCTCAACAACGTGTGGGTCCCTCTGCTAGTATATATATATACTATATACATCCCTCAACAACGTGTGGGTCCCTCTGCTAGTATATATATATACTATATACATCCCTCAACAACGTGCGGGCACCTCTGCTAGTATATATATATACTATATACATCCCTCAACAACGTGTGGGTCCCTCTGCTAGTATATATATATATATTATACACATCCCTCAACAACGTGCAGGTACCTCTGCTAGTATATATATATACTATATACATTCCTCAACAACGTGTGGGTCCCTCTGCTAGTATATATATATACTATATACATCCCTCAACAACGTGCGGGCACCTCTGCTAGTATATATATATACTATATACATTCCTCAACAACGTGTGGGTCCCTCTGCTAGTATATATATATATATACTATATACATCCCTCAACAACGTGTGGGTCCCTCTGCTAGTATATATATATATATACTATATACATCCCTCAACAACGTGCAGGTACCTCTGCTAGTATATATATATATATACTATATACATCCCTCAACAACGTGTGGGTCCTCTGCTAGTATATATATATATATACTATATACATCCCTCAACAACGTGCAGGCACCTCTGCTAGTATATATACACTATATACATCCTCAACAACGTGTTGGCACCTCTGCCAGTATATATATATATATATGCATCCCTCAACAACTACCAACATTATAGGACCCTTTACCTATTAAAATAATAAATACAGATCGGTGACATTGTCTTTCTTAATTAAGTTAGTTAAAGGATTCTGTGGTCCACATTGGCAAAGTTATGTTCCTTTCTTCACTTTACTTTTTGGTTTACGAATAAAACTTTTTTAAGGGTATATATTTTAAATGTATATATTTTTTACAGCCAAGCAGCCATCTACAAGAAGTAATTCGGAATAATTACAATCATTGGAGTTCATCTTTTACCATGTCTATTATATATGTATGTATTCATAAACACTGTACATGGATCATAAAGTAGTCACCAAGTTTCGTTGAAGGTCCGTGCTGTTAACAAGAGTAAGCTTCTGAGGAACCTGACGATCACTTCCTTGTAGTGAAAACGTGCAGCTGCTGCTGACAACACTCAACTAGACCCGATATTGCAAATACACCGATATTTATACCTTATCAATTTTAGGAGCATTTTACTAAACCTAAAAACAGATTAGTCACTGCAATGAATCTGGTGTCTTCTTTACAACGAATGAATTGACGGCCCTCAAGTTTTGAGAGGAAAAAGTAGAACAAGATAAAATACAAGACCTTGAAGACGAATTTCACGGTTTCTAATTTTTTGTTCTCTGCCTGTTTACTACCAAACGAAGTATTCGTCAAGGCATGTTGAAAGTGTTTTTGGAGCTAAAATCAGCTGAAACCACACTAGGAAGAAGCCAAAGTGAGTTTATAAGAGAGATATATGTTTTATTTTTTTTGGGTATCTGCCATTTTGGTGTCAAACTACTCTCTGATATTATTCACTGTCCACTTGACGATGTGGTAGTTCTCCATTTGCACACCGTCTCAGTGCCCAACCCACACTTAATATTAACTGCATGTAACACCATCTCAGTAAGCAGATATGTGCCAATGAATACCATCACTGGCAGAGCGTGCAAAACTGGTGTTCCGGTGAGACCATGGGGGAGGGAGGTTATAGACTGCCAGTAGATATTGGTGTAAACTCATTCTTCCTGCAACTGTAGTTGTGATTCAGCTGGGTCTGCAATTACACAGATTCCATGCACATGGGGATGGAAGGGGGTATGAAGAATGCAAACTAGTTTACGCATCGTGTTAGTGTCTGCCTATTTTGTCACATCGGTACTTATAGATGGAAGAATTGCATAATGGTTTTTATTCACTTACATTCTTGGTTTACAAATATCCACTTAACCTTTGTTATTAGGTGAAATTTACCTATGCCAGACTAGGAAGGGGAGGAAAGGGGGTCTAGAGAGGCAGGGGATAAAACTTTCTAACTTCCTCCCTCTCCCCCCAAGCGTTTCTATCTCCCTTCCAAGATGTTGAGTCACTCACTACTCAATAACACTAGGCAGGCACACACAGCTTAATTGAAATAACAATAAAACCTCCGTATCAGGACCCCTAAATTACAGACACCTCCTTCTACCTGGCTGGTATTCCAGATTTTTAGTTTGACAGAAAAGTCTCGCTTCTGGCATCTGACCAAACACTAAAAATCTTCCCACCAAATTGAAAAATCAAAATTGAACCCTGCACTTAAGAACAAATCACTCAACTCCACTTTAGGAGAGACAGCAATATTTGTGCAGCTAAGCATTATGCAATCTTGTGTGTGTACTACTTGTGATGCATTGCATGCTACAGAACAACATGCTAATTTTTTTAACCTTTTTTGTCAAAAACATCTGGAAAAGAGTTTCAAAGCATTATCGCTAGCAAGAAAAGCAGGATTATGCATTGCCTTGTGTCAAACACAACCCAACAACTATATATAGCTCTGAGGATTTCAGAAGGAGGGTACAATATAACGTGTATGAAGCCAACATTGCTTTTGTTACTTCTTTGGTGCTTTCCTCAGACAAGCTTCAAGACACACTTTGTCTTTCAAGGCACTAAAGTCAGGATAAAGATGCAAATACATCACCAACCAACCACATGTACCACATTTCCATGTTATGACTGATGAAGCTGTAATGTGCAAGCTACAGAAGCGTAACAGCTGATGAAATTAAGACTATCTCAATAAATATTTTTGCCCTAGCACTTACCTTCAGTGCTTCTTGATCGTTAATCCACTGGGGATCCAAGTGGTATTCCCAAAATTATGTGAGTGAACCATAGTAATCACAGATAACAATAGATGTAGCCAAGCTGGGCAAGGATCCAGGAGTGAGTGGAGCTGATGTGTTCGTAGCATGAGCATTTATTGTCCGCCCCTCCTCAAAAAATAAAATAAATAAAAAAGTGAGAAAAAAAGTGAGAAAATAAAGTTGAGATAAAATAACCACCTGGTATTATTTCTGGACAGAACCAGACAAAAAGAAGAAATTCTGCTGGCCAGATTTGGCCAGCTGATAACATGAGGAAGGGAGTGGTGAAGGTTAGAGTTAGATTAACAGGCCTCTTGTCTAGTCAGAAGTTATATTCTAAATATACCTGAGACTAGTGCAAATACCTTACCTTCTCCGTAGCTGTTTTAGGGGGCAGGTTTGCAGAACAGACCTGCACAGAGTCTGCATGTGAGCCTGTGGTGCCCACACTGTCGGAAAGAACGGCTTGAACAGGGCTGGACAGTGCTCCTTTAGCGCCTTCCTCCTTCTGTCATCACAGCAAACAACCTGGGGTACCTCAACGACCCAGTTTCTGTAGTATAAAGTATATAAACTAGCTATCAAGAACCCTAAAACCAATACAACCAACATCGGGTGGCTAGCTCCAAAACATCAAACTGTAGTACTCCAACTGCACAGACTGTATACCGCAGTCTATTCGTATACACTGGGTAAATAACGAGACCACAAGCCCCCCTTAATTAATATCAGCTGATCTGGAAATGTTACGATATCCTGCGTGATCGTGCAGTTTGGGCTTGAAGTGTTGTTTGTGGTCACAGTGTTTCATCCAGGGTCGTTAGGTGGGGGGGGGAAAGATCCCTCCCCAACACTTACAATTCCCCCCCCCCCCCCCCTCTCCCCCTCTAATAGTTCTCACGACTAGTTGTGTTTTGCTGAACCTACAACGTGAAAGGTGTTAACCACAAATTATATTGAGCCAAATTTTTCTGAATAGAGCACATTAGTTAGTCAGCGAAGATTAAGCTAGTGGATATGGCACAAAGAAGCCTACCTCTTTGGGTTAGTAGTTGTTCTGAGTCTAACCAGAATGAAAGTGTTGAGTGAAGCTCTGAAGCACAGGACTCAATGGACTATAATTCACTCGCAAGTTATTCTTCTGCAATGAATAGCTTGTGGCCGTCTATTTTCTGTTAGTCCCAAGAAGACTCATGCACTCAAAGAAGTTCAAGAACTTGATTTGGCATTGGTAAGGGCAGGAGATACAAGATGGACTTCCCATTATAGCAGTGAAAGCTGTTGTTAGTGTCTGAAAGGGATAATTGTTACACTTCAGCATCTTCATCAAGAGTCAGGGGATCTTTCAAATGAAGCTGGTGGCTTACTGCTGACTTTTCAAGATCACAAGTCAGTTATCCTGCTATTTGCAGTTAAAGATATCTTGGATCCAGTTTGTAAACTTGTTCTTAAACTTCAGCACTACAATGCAGCCCTGTGTGATGTTCCTGATCTCCTAAAGGTTGAAATTGGCCGATTAAATGAAATATCCAGCCAAAAAGAGTACAGTGCAAGTGCTACAGATTTTATTCAGGAATATACATTTCCTATTTTGGATAGTACCAAACACACTGATCAAGAAATCCACAAAGTGTAGTTATTCCGTATATCAAAACATCAAGAAACGGTTTAATGACAAAGTTGCTGCAATGTATAGTGGTACTTCAATATTTGATTCCAAGAAAGTCAAGGATGATGTGAGATATGGAATAACTGAAGTGGTTCAACTTGCTTCTCTTCATTCCAGCCTAATTGTATCTGATCTTCAGGATGAGTGGAAGACATTTCGAAACTACTTAAAGATACAAGCATCAAAACAAGGATATCCAACTGCAAAACTTGTATTGCAGAATCTGGCTTCTCAAGGGGGTGAGCTTGCAGATGCCTTTCCTTCTCTTTCAATAGTTTCAAAGATTATTCTTGTCTGTCCTCTTGGTACAGCCTCGGTTGAACGGAGTTTTAGTACAATGGGTATTATTTGCAATAGATTAGGACAGCGAATGTTACCAGAAAACTTAGCTCACTGTATGCGTGTTTCTGCTGAAGGACCTAACACTTTAACTGCTGAACAATCTGAGGAAATTGTAAGGAAATGGCATTCTCGTCATGATTATCGACGCATTCGGAAAAAACTCAGTTGTTGTTTATATTATAAGATGAAAATTCTACCATACTGATTATTCTGTGTATATCCTCTAGATAGTTATACTTTAGTCTCGAGGCCAGACTATAATTCCAAGGAAATATTTCAACATGCGTGAATATTTTGGCCTCGAGACTAATATAGCTGCTGATTGTTCTCCCCCCAAAAACCTTAAAACACTGTTTGTGGAGGAGTTAGGGCACATCATCTTAAGTTCCAGTAGGCACTGGCAGTTTGCTGTAACTGGCTAGAAGGAGTTAAGTTCCAGTAGGCACTGGCAGTTTGCTGTAACTGGCTAGAAGGAGCTAGCCTCTTTTTTAGTCTCAATAGTCAACCCTGACTTCGCTGGGAATCGTTCTGGCTTTAAAAGGGTGGGATAAGGCTACCTGGCCACCATTTTAAAAATAATTTTGTGGTTATGACTTAGCGCTCCAAAGATTCTGCACGCTTGGCTATATAGACTTGATTTATAGCTCAAAAGATAGGTCTGTTTGTGCTTTTTTTTGTTACTATGTTGCATAGGTATAGCCATCCCAAAATTACATGTGGCCATAGTTATCTACCTCAAAATCTGGGTACTGACTCTAGAAACGGAGCCTCCCTTATGGGAAGTCCAGAACAAATTGAAAGTTGTATTATTTTTTGTTTATAACAAAAGTCAATAAAGGAAGGGGGGAAAAACATTACTAAAAGGCTCTTTGTGTAGTGAATGTGTTGAGCAACTATGGGAAGTATCGCCTTAACATCTGTCGCTGGGCTGATTCTTAGAATCTGGGTGGTCAAATTGGTACATTTCAACTTCCAGTTCATAAACAAAAGCATGTGTGGTAAGATAAAACATGCCATTAAAAAAACACATCGAATGGCCTACATTTTGGAATACAAATCATGACCATACCACAAATGTGTGCAATGATATGGTAAAAATGAAAGGAAAAAGGCGGCCGTGTGTTGTCCTGCATTACGTATGTAGCTAAGCTAACCACTGATGCAAGGATATCAATGTGCGTAATATATTAAGCTAACTCAGAGTTTGTGCAACAGATTTATCACCCGTACGTCTTTACCCACTCCTCCTTTTTTCCCCTCTTACTTGTTTTTCATCCTTCCTCTCGGGATCACCTTAACATTAGCTGCTTGTTTGCTATCTGGTATATGTCCCAATGCTCTTTTACTTTTATTTCTTACTAACGACAAATTATTCTGGTACATCCCAGAGAGAGTTCACAGGTAATGAGGAAATGTACTTTTCCATATCGCTATCCATCCATTACTACATCATGATGGCATCATTATGTACAAATCAGTACTTAGCTATGTTAGGGATAGAATAATGAGCAGAGCATTGCAATCTAATAACGCTAGGATTTCAAGTTTTGTCCAGTAGGTTTTAGGCTAAAATAATTATCAGACTTAAATATCTCTCTCTCCCCCTCCCTCTCTCTCTGCATTCAATGCACATAGGTGAGTTATATACATTACAAAGGGGGGTGGAAGTAGTCCAATGTGAACTTGTCAGGATGCATGATGAATACAACGCACAATGAATTGGAACCACACATGTAAATAACAACATTTTGTACGAGCATAAAATGGCAAGTTTGGAGGTATCACACATTAGCTAGTTCTTTCATAGTTTTCTTTGGAAAGTGGAAATAGTCTTTGAGTTGGAGAATCCTGGTAAATATGGTCATATGACCCAACTTTGATCGTTATCAGATTGCATCTGTACCAAGCCCCTTTGATGGATTCCATGAGCTCTGCATACTTGGCTTTCTTCCTCAATACTGCCCCCTCCAAAAGGGTATCGAAAGGAATGGCTCGATCAGAGTCACTTCTCTCTTACAATCATCCCACAACACTATATCAGGACGTAGATCTTTACAGACTATGAGATGGGAAGTTGTAACCATCCTGCAGATCAGCTGGCAGAAGCACTCCTTTAGCCATGTTTTTCATGATTGTATCCACTAGTGCACTTGCACCCCATCCTGCCTTTCATTGTACCCCATTCTGCCTTTCATTGTACCGTCTTGCATTCAGTGCTACTTTGCATGAATTCAAAACATGAATAAGGTTTTGGCATTCATCATGGCATAAAGGGCACATTACTGACTGCTTCTTGTGCCAAAGGTGTAAATTGGCATTATGAGGAAGAGCATCATAAGCAGATTAAAAACTAACTTCCAGGCATCCTCCGGTAATGATCTTAGTGTTGTCGCCCAGATCTCTGCCGACTCAGGTATCAATGGTCTGATCAATTGGCCTTGTCTAGGACGTTCACAAATCTCTTTCACCCTTGCTTCCTATTCACTTTCTTTCACCCTTGCTTCCTGTTCACTTTCTTTCACCCTTGCTTCCTGTTCACTTTCTTTCACCCTTGCTTCCTGTTCACTTTCTTTCACTCTTGCTTCCTGTTCACTTTCTTTCATCCTTGCTTCCTGTTCACTTTCTTTCTCCATTTCTTGCTTCCGGTTAACTTTCTTTCACCCTTGCTTGCTTCCTGTTCACTTTCTTTCACCCTTGCTTCCTGTTCACTTTCTTTCCCCATTTCTTGCTTCCGGTTAACTTTCTTTCACCCTTGCTTGTTTCCTGTTCACTTTCTTTCAACCTTGCTTTCTGTTCACTTTCTTTCACCCTTGTTTCCTGTTCACTTTCTTTCCCCCTTGTTTCCTGTTCACTTTCTTTCCCCCTTGTTTCCTGTTCGCTTTCTTTCACCCTTGCTTCCTGTTCGCTTTCTTTCACCCTTGCTTCCTGTTCACTTTCTTTCACCCTTCTTCCTGTTCACTTTCTTTCACCCTTGCTTCCTGTTCACTTTCTTTCACTCTTGTTTCCTGTTCACTTTCTTTCCCCATTTCTTGCTTCCGGTTAACTTTCTTTCACCCTTGCTTGTTTCCTGTTCACTTTCTTTCAACCTTGCTTTCTGTTCACTTTCTTTCACCCTTGTTTCCTGTTCACTTTCTTTCCCCCTTGTTTCCTGTTCACTTTCTTTCACCCTTGCTTCCTGTTCGCTTTCTTTCACCCTTGCTTCCTGTTCACTTTCTTCCTGTTCACTTTCTTCCATCCTTGCTTCCTGTTCACTTTCTTTCTCCATTTCTTGCTTCCGGTTAACCTTCTTTCACCCTTGCTTGCTTCCTGTTCACTTGCTTTCACCCTTGCTTCCTGTTCACTTTCTTTAACCCTTCTTCCTGTTTACTTTCTTTCACCCTTGCTTCCAGTTCACTTTCTTTCACCCTTGTTTCCTGTTCACTTTCTTTCCCCATTTCTTGCTTCCGGTTAACTTCCTTTCACCCTTGCTTGCTTCCTGTTCACTTTCTTTCACCCTTGCTTCCTGTTCACTTTCTTTCATCCTTGCTTTCTGTTTACTTTCTTTCACCCTTGCTTCCTGTACACTTTCTTTCACCCTTGTTTCCGGTTAACTTTCTTTCCTCATTTCTTGCTTCCGGTTAATTTTCTTCCACCCTTGCTTGCTTCCTGTTCACTTTCTGTCCCCTTTGCTTGTTTCCTGTTCACTTCCTTCCACCCTTGCTTGCTTCCTGTTCACTTCTTTCCACCCTTGCTTGCTTCCTGTTCACTTCTTTCACCTTTGCTTGCTTCCTTCCTGTTCACTTTATTTCACCCTTCCTTCCTTCCTGTTTCCTTTGCCAAGAATGTAGCTCTGACAATCCAAACAAAATGTTAGCTACCAATCCACTGATCATAGTGCTCTGCTGGAAACACTTTGGTTGGGTTAACATGCTTTACTAATATAAAAAGTGGAATCTTCCTTATCTGGATTCCCAAATTTTGCTTACCCTCTCTATGGGACACTTTCTAGAACATTGAATTTAATTAATGGCTGCTATTAGTGTTTGCTGTTTGGGATGGTTCCCAATAGCATCAGAAAACAAACATTACATCATTATGATAACATTAAATTGTATTTGCTTTAACCATAACCCTAGCCATAGCTACTGCCCTGGCCCTTATCATAACCAGGCCCTAACTCTGCTGCTGAAACCCGATGTCATAAAAAAATGATTTGATGCCATGATTATGCCATGGCTAAGCTCAGAAACAAGCATAATTTGCCTGAAACTTTGCATGCCAAAATAATTTGTACACCTATATACTTGTAGCCCTGGTAATCAATTATGTACAACATGTTACTCTATAAGTAGGGTTGCAAAGTTTTAAGCTGTAGCAGAGTATAGCTGTTGTTAATTTCTAGGAAACCGCTTGGTCCCAAGCCAGGGAAACGAGGAGTTATACTGTGTATATAGCTAATAGCTTCCTCAAGTTGAGAAGTAAGTGCTCTGATGGCATGGACTGGAGTGTTTGTGTCGTAATGTTGAACAACACTTGTAAAAATAAAGCTCACATTGCTCACACAGTATTAGGTAATGTGACACAGAAGTTCACTTGATATCAACCAGAAGAGCTCAAGCTGCAATAGTGTTTATTATTTGAATCTTCAACTTGATTGTAGGGCCACTTCCATCCTCCTCAGTTACTTCGATTTTCCTTCTTGCTCCAACTAGCTAAATAGCTAGTGAAACTCAGAACAGAATGACAGAATATAGCCAAGAATGAGCATATGGCAGGCAAGCTGAGAATTCAGTATGCAGATTAACAGGTCAGGCATCAACACTACTTGTCATGATTGTGTGCTTCAGTATGCTCTGATTAAAAAAAAAATATATATATTATTATATTTTTTTTTCCAGAAGATCAACCATATATTTATGTACTTAAGATTTGACTTAAGATCTGTTGAGAAAGTTCAATGTGAACATTGATGACCCTTTGTTAGAGCAGTCTCTATATCAATAGGTACTTGAGATACATATGCATAAAGAATGTCTTATCGACTCTTTTGTCTTGCAAGATGTTCTCTCATTGAAGTGCTTTCTCTCCTGCATCTTCTTATGCTGGTTTGTTTTTCTGAAAATCATGTCTATACATAAAATATTGCTCACACGATGAAAGTATAGTATATCTTCCATTATAAAAAGAAGTAAAACCTAATTATATAGGTCAATAGAGTGTATGAGGAATTAAAAGGAACACATAATGAATAACCATTAGAGCCCCCTCCCCCACAAAATTAACAAGATTTTTATTCATTTACTCACCATACAATATACTAATAATAAAACATGAATTTGACTTTAAATTAGTGTCTAGCTTTGAACCTAGCATTGATAGCGAGACAATGCTCCACCAATAATACAACTAAATATATAAATTCACCTATTACTGCAAAATGAAACAGAATAACTCTTTCAGAATTATCTCTAACAACACTTTGGACGGTTACACCAAAAACATGTGACTTTAGGATACGTTGTTTGCATCAGAAGCGATTCTCTAGATTACTACCTCAGATTATGCTCATTTTCGCGATGAAAGGCGTAACACGCCTAAATATATCCCACTACATGCTCTTCTACGCTGCGTGTAATACTAGTCTCTCAACGTGCACGTATTTTTCATCCGTTGTAGGCATGCATTGAAGTCGCGAGTAGAAAACATTCACAATGAGGTTACGAAACATTCTCTAGACAATAGAAGCGAGCATTGTGAGTGAGCTAGCAGCATGGTGGCATTCCTAGGGAAATGTCGTGCTTACTGGACTAAGTGGGTCTGGGAAATCAACCTTAGTCAATGCTCTTTTGGGAGACGACGTCAAAGAAGAACCTGGCAGATCAGAGGCCAAAGAAGAACCTGTCAGGTTGGAGGCCAAAGAAAGAAAAGGTAAAAAGCATGTATTGAATCATAAAGCTAATTCCATAACTTTCTGGGAAACCTGTGGCTTTGTTGAACTAGGTGACCCTAGAACTGACCAAGCTTTTAATGCCCTCAAAAAGATTCCTTGCTTGAAGAAGAACGAGCATACTTCCTTGATTTATACCATTTCTATAATGAAAACACGCTTTGAAGCTAACAGTAATGATATTCAAGGTATGAGGAGGTTAAATAGATATTTTGGCCGTGAAATATGGAAAAATTCTATTATTGTTTTGACTCAATCAAATGAGCACTACAAAATCAAAACAGATGGTATCAAAACAGTTGGTATGCCTGAAGACAAAAAGAAGGAAAAATATTTAGCAAAGTATTACAAAGACTGGGATGATACCTTATGTAAGCATTTTGAACCAATAATGCCAGAGGGTCTGGCTATGACGGTTTATATTATTCCTGCTGGATTTTTTTAATCTAGTGGAGCTGAAAGTGAAGTTCTAGAAAGTGCATCTAGTGGAAAACCACAGATTTTGAATGTCTGGCAGCACATAGCTCTAGTTGCTCCTATGGAACAGAAGCCCTTTTTACTTGATATTTGCATCAATAAGTTCTTTGCTGCAAAATTTTTGTATTCTGACTCGTACCTTTCGTTGATAAAGCTTAATAGCATATTCTATCAACAAAAGGTTTGAGAAATCATAGAGTATGAAATTAATAAAGTGCACTTAAAGGTTGGTGCAGCATATAGCTTCTTGCATTTTCTGCTCTTTTGGATTGACAATTATTATTACATAAAATCCAAGATGTTAAAATCACCATGTAATCGAAGTGATTTTGCTTATTGGACAAACCTTGATTTGTCAGTAGAGATGATTGTTACAGGGGCTAAAGGTTCTGGAAAAACCTCATTGATTTAACACGATGCTTTATGGAAAATGTGTTCTTAATGAAGATTCATCCATAACCAAAGAAACATTTACTAAGTTTAATCCTGGAGTTACGACTTTAACATTAGTGGAAACTCCATTCTCTTTGATCAGTCAAAGCACCATGAATGGCAATGCACTAGTATTGTTGTGCATGAAGTTTAATGACAATGAAGCTAACATGATCAAGATTCTCTCTACTTTCAAAAATGTCTACAACAATATTCTTATTGCTAGGAGCATGTGCATTCTTCTTGATCGATTTATAAGTGTTTTCCTAACCGAATGGCATTGATGGAACCCTTGCTAAGGACTTCTCCTTCCATTGAAATGTGGGCTGCACCAAACCCATCTAGGAGGTACCCAATTGCTGACAGATACTTAAGAGTAACTTAATTTATAAAACCCCACATCAGACTATGACATTGTCACACTTGGGTCTCGCAACTAGAAGTGGGCTTGGCTATGGCCAAGTCATATATAGATCTCTGCGATGCAATCATATTTACACTCTTTAATAGGTCACATATATTTTCATTGTTACATTCAATGCTGTGTAGGAAGGGTTCCGATGTTTGTCAAATAGCTATCTTCAGAGATGGTAGACAATATTTGGGTATTGCGGATTTCTTGCCAGACCACATTGATGTTTGTGTGAATTTTGCAAGATACTCTCCATGCAACATCTCTGGCAACACAAACCTTATAGTTTATAGGCTTGTCCATGCAACATCTCTGGCAACACAGACCTTATAGTTTATAGGCTTGTCCATTGTTTTTACAAGTTTGATGTCTTGGGTTTCTTTCTCACTGGTGGAGTTCTGGATAAGACTTTTCTTGCTTCTCCTACTCATGGAAATAGGTGTATTCATTATTGCCATGATACGACATGGTGATGAGGCAACTTTGTGATGTGATTGTTCCTGAGATGGCTTGTTGTTGCTGTTGGTAATAATGTATCTGGACCGCCATATTGGACACAGATGTCCTGTGCATTATGATACATTGATTCAACATAGTTATCCCATGCAGAGTTTGAATTCTGTCCTGCACTTGCTTCTAGACCACCAGGAAGAACTCTGCTTTTCTCACTAATTATATATAGCAGCAGTATGAGTCCATATTCTTCTGCAGTTTGATATCATATACAATGGCTGAAGTGATGAACTGCTTCCACAACCTTCTTTCAACTAGCTAAGCTAAATTTGTTCATTGAGCGCTGAAGGCATGCTTGGGCAATCCTAGGTAAGTGGTTGTAGTGGTTTTCCCAAGAGATCCTTCATGATCAGTACCAGGTCCCAACGGAAAGGCGGATATATATATTCATGACTTCTTGGCCACAGATTATGATTTGGTAAAGGACATGGACACTTTCTTCCCTGTTAGGAGTTTGTGTTTCCGGTTTGAACAACAATTACTTAATTAATAGGTCAAAAGATCAAAATAGAAAAAGGTGTGGTTATACCAAACCCCCAATTTTAGTACAAACACACAGATAGAGATATATACTAAGTATGAAGGATTGTGGAGCTCTAAAGAAGAGACACTTCTTGATTTTGACCTTTTCTACCTAAAGTTCCTCCTTAGTTTGTCTCGACAACCGACTCTTATTAAATAGGGAAAGAATAATGGTACTCTTCTATATATCCATTTGTTCTGGCCTCAAATGGCTGTGGCTGATAGGTGGTGTTCTTTAATAACCTAAGCTGTGCACTACAATATGTATCTAACCAGTGACTTAAGAATATTAAATAAACAAAGTACAATTAACTTACAAAATAGCTTTTAGTGACTCAAGCACAAAATTGTGCACTAAGATATTGATTGACGGCCATCAACAAACAAGAAGCATATAAATATACAATTGGCAGAACTCTTTGACAGCTCTAAGGAGGAGTAACCCACCTTTTAACAATTCCAAGGAAGAATAACCCATTTTAACAGTTCTAAGGACACCTTTTAACAGCTCTAAGGAGCCTTTTAACAACTCCAAGGAGGTGTCACCCACCTTTTAACAACTCCATGGAGGAGTAACCCACCTTTTAACAGCCCTAAGGAGGAGTAACCCACCTTTTAACAGCCTTAAGGAGGAGTAACCCACCTTTTAACAGCTCTAAGGAGGAGTAACCCACCTTTTAACAACTCCATGGAGGAGTAACCCACCTTTTAATAGCTCTAAGGAGGAGCAACCCACCTTTTTAACAGCTCTAAGGAGGAGTAACCCACGTTCTAACAGTTCTAAGGAGTAACCCACGTTTTAACAACTCAAAGGAGGAATAATCCACTTTTAAATACTCTCAGGGGTGTAACCCACCTTCTAACAGCTCTAAGGAGGAATAACCTACCTTTTAACAACTCTAAGGAGGAGTAACCCACCTTTTAACAGCTCTAAGGTGGAGTAACCTACCTTTTAACAGCTCTAAGTAGGAGTAACCCACCTTTTAACAGTTCTAAGTAGGAGTAACCCACCTTTTCTAGCATAGAGATTTGGTAAATGTCAGTAGCGAGGTCTCTACCCTTACAGAGTTTTCATCTAAACCAATTACAGAAACAGCAGCTTGTTTATAAACTGAAGAAGTGGAGGGATTATATGCTAACCTCCCAGCAGCAGAGTGCGGAGGGCTATATAAGCCTACCAAACTTAAGAAGTGGAGGGCTTATATGCTAACCTCCCAGCAACAGAGTGCGGAGGCCTATATAAGCCTACCAAACTGAAGAAGTGGAGCGCTTATATGGTAACTTCCCAGTAGCAGAGTGCGGAGGCCTATATAAGCCTATAAAACTGAAGAAGTGGAGGACTTATATGCTTACCTGTCAGCAGCAGAATGTGGAGGCCTATATAAGCCTTCCAAACAGAAGTAGTGGAGGGCTTATTTGCTTACTTGTCAGCAGCAGAATGTGGAGGCCTATATAAGGATACCAAACTGAAGAAGTGGATGGCGTAGATGCTTACCTGTCAGCAGCAGAATGTGGAGGCCTATATAAGCCTACCAAACAGAAGTAGTGGAGGACTTATATGCTTACCTCTCAGTAGCACAATGTGGAGGCCTATATAAGCCAGCCAAAGTGGGAGAGGACTCTTCTACTCACACTGGCAAGATGGACGCATTACTGTTACCATTTCTCCATCTACCACACTAAACAAAATTCATGTCCCATTCGATAGAATAAAAATAGTGCAGCATACTTCAAAGGCCCAAAGACAAGTATGAGGAAGTAATAAGACCTGATATGGATGTAACTTCAACCATTTACCTGTTTAATATATACGACCCCATACACTTTTTGTTCATCATTCAATTTTTTGGAATCATGTATAATTATAAATATTTTAAATCATTATGCCAAAAAAAACAAAAAACAACAACTCATATGCTGTTTATTACATGTCCTCAGCTTGAATTTGTTGCATAATTGTATCCATAATATCAGCCACAATTTGGGTGTGAACCAAGCTCATGACTTCTAATTCCTTCTGATCGCTGGTGAGGCAATTTCTTACAGCTCTAGCCTCATAGCACAGCCCCTCACTCCTCACAAAATTGGTAGGAAGGTACGGAATAGAAAGGGGGAACTTTAAATTGGCCTTCATTTTATGAGCAAGTTTCAATATGTTAAGTGTATGAGACTTAGCAGGCTATTGGAATGTCTATCTACACAATATTAATTAAGCAACATTACATACCACTGTACAAACTTTTTTTTGCCTCTGCCTTTACGTTGGCTCCATACTGACTATAATATCGCAAAGCAAAGTATAATCCGGGAGTGAGTTCTGGCTGTTATTGCTGTTGGTGTGGGAGTAACTAGTACAACTGGTCTTATCAGTATGAGACGTTAGGAATGCCCGTCATTATGTATTGAGCTAAACCTTGCCTACTCCCTATATTGGATTGACACACTTTTAAAATGGCTGACCAAACCCCCGTCCCTTTCCCCCCCTCCCCCAAATATACTTACCTTTAGCCTAAATTCAACCAACAATAACTCCAAAAAGACCTAAATGTGCCGTGCCTTGTAGTTCGCTAAGTTAGTGTATCAGCAGTGTAACCCCCCTGTAGAGTTGTGACAATCCCCCGTGAAAGACATCTTCAAGATCTTTATTTCAGTTAATTTGTTCACATAAATGGTGTACTATAGGTTCCCACCATTTTAGTACCAGAAGACTGGATGTTCCAATAAATATCCACAATTACTCCATTTCTCAATCCAATGATGCAAAAAAGATAGGTGAAAAAGGAAAGTATCATCAAAACACAACTTAAGTTGATAATTCATACCCCAACAAATTACTCATGATTAGTTCAGCTATTTAGCTTGTGGAGTTCTCGCTCCTGGTCAACTGTTACCAAGTCCAAAGGAGGTGATAGCTGATCCTTTACCAAAATATCTGCTGTAGTGTTCTCCTGTGCAATGTTACCAAGCTGTTGCTGACCCTACATGGTACAGCTAACAATACCAATAAAAAAAGGTATGTTCAGACTATTTTTTAGCAGACAATATGTAGTACATGGGTACAGTCAACAATAGCAACACTACATAGCATGAGTTGTTATGTGTGCAGTGTACAGCACAATAAACAAGTTGAAAAAGTGTTTAAACATCTAGGAGACCCTCCACCACTCAGCTCTCACTTGATGTAGTCCTCAACTGCTAAACTATAACACACAGAAACAACAAAACAAACCAACAAAAAATACTTGGAACAAAAGAGCAAGAACATTACCAACAGCTGTATTGAATTGACTGTTAAAAAAGAAGTAAACAAGACTCTACCCATGTAGACCACCAGCTAGAGATCTTTACCATAGCGCTGGGTTTAATCATAGAGTGCCTGTGCAACCACAAAGCCACAATATTGGTTTATATGATTTTAAATAGTAAAGGGGCTCTAGCTGGTTGTTGTCTACCTAGGTACAGTCTTGTTTCCTTTCATTCCTTTAACAGGTCAATCCAATATAGAAGTTTCCCCCATCCCCCCCTTCCCCCTTCATTTTTGCTCCTGAAATAGAGAGTAGAGTTGAAGTCTAAACAGTAGAGTTGTAGTCTATAAGACAGTAGAGGTGTAGTCTATATAGACAGTAGAGTTGTAGTGTATATAGACAGTAGAATTGTTGTCTATAAGATAGTAGAGTTGTAGTCTATATAGACAGTAGAGTTGTAGTGTATATAGAGTAGAGTTGTTATCTATAAGACAGTAGAGTTGTAGTGTATATAGACAGAGAAGTTGTAGTGTATATAGAGAGTAGAGTTTTAGTGTATATAGACAGTAGAGTAGTAGTGTATATAGACAGTAGAGTTGTAGTGTGTATAGACAGTAGAGTTGTAGTGTATATAGACAGTATAGTTGTTGTCTATAAGACAGTAGAGTTGTAGTGTATATAGACAGTAGAGTTGTAGGGTATATAGACAGTAGAGTTGTGGTGTATATAGACAGTAGAGTTGTAGTGTATATAGAGTGTAGAGTTTTTGTCTATAAGACAGTAGAGTTGTAGTGTGTATAGACAGTATAGTTGTAGTGTACATAGACAGTAGAATTGTTGTCTATAACAGCAGTCCCCAACCTTTTTTGCATCACGGACCGGTTTCATGTAAGACAATATTTTTATGGATTGGCCTTCAAGGGGTGTGGGATAAATATGAAGAAATAAAGTGATACGACCGGCAAAAAAACAAATATAAATTGCATAAAAAATACAACTCACCCTAACGCTGAATCAGTGGGTGCCCTGAGCTTGTTTCTCTGAAAAGAAGCTCTCCAAAGACGTTTATTTTTTACTCATTTTAGCTAGTTTGTAGGCTTAATTTATTGGGAGTGATGCATCACGTGACTGAGACAAGCGTCTTGACATGTGTCAAGAGGCACAAAGGGATGTAATGCAGAGAAAAGCCTGTCTTTTTTCAAAATAAAACATCTTTAGACTCAGATGATCAATAAAATGGAAATAATATAAGTTACTTATTCTTTCAGTGTAACCCGGTATCAAATGACCCACAGACCGGGACCGGTCCATGGCCCGGTGGTTGAGGACCGCTGTAGTCTATATAGACAGTAGAGTTGTAGCCTAAACAGTAGAGTTGTAGTCTATAAGACAATAGAGTTGTAGTCTATATAGACAGTAGAGTTGTAGTCTATAAGACTGTAGAGTTGTAGTCTACAGAGACAGTAGAGTTGTACTCTATACAGAGAGTAGAGTTGAGGTCTATAAAGACAGTAGAGATGTAGTCTTTATAGACTGTAGAGTTGTAGTGTATATAGACAGTAGATATGTAGTCTATATAGACAGTAGAGTTGTAGTCTAAACAGTAGAGTAGAGTTGTAGTCTATAAGACAGTAGAGTTGTAGACTATATAGACAGCCGAGTTGTAGTCTATGTAGATAGTAGAGTTGTAGTCTAAGACGGTAGAGTTGTAGTCTATAGAGACAGTAGAGTTGTACTCTATACAGAGAGTAGAGTTGAGGTCTATAAAGACAGTAGAGATGTAGTTTTATAGACAGTAGAGTTGTAGTATATATAGACAGTAGAGTTGTAATCTACACAGAGAATACAGTTGTATTCTAAATAGACAGTAGAGTTGTAGGCTATACAGAGAGTAGAGTTGTAGTCTATACAGAAGGTAGAGTTGTAGTCTATAAAGACCATAGAGAGTAGAGTTGTAGTCTCTATAGACAGTACAGTTGTAATCGATACAGAGAGTAGAGCTGTAGTCTCTATAGACAGTACAGTTGTAGTCTATACAGAAAGTAGAGCTGTAGTCTATATAGAGTGTAGAGTTGTAGTCTATATATACAGTAGAGTTGTAGTCTATATAGACAGTAGAGTTGTAGTGTATATAGACAGTAGAGTTACAGTGTATATAGAGAGTGGAGTTGCAGTGTATAAGAAGTTCAGCTGTATGTGGCTCACTTTGGGGAGAAAAATTTCTTTTTTTTTAATATTTGACCCCTTTTACGGGTTTGATCAAAAAAAATTGTTTAAACAAATCCAAATTTTCCTCAGGATTTGCCCCTTTTCAAACATGTTAAGAAAAGCAAACTTTCTGAGTATTTCAGTGCTCCTTTCTGAGATAGCACTTTTTTGACTGAAAAGAGAAGTTCTCTGTGAATTTCCCCCAAAATGCATCAAAACAACAGAAAAGTATAGTTTAGCTGCATGTGGGTCACGTTGGGGAGAAAAACAAGTTTTTGTTAATATTTCCCCCATTTTACTGGTTTGATCAAAAACAGTTGTTTAAACAAATCCAAATTTCCTCAGGATTTGCCCCTTTCAAACTTGTTAAGAAAAACAAACTTTCTGATCATTTCTGTGCACTTTTCCGAGATAGTCACTTTTTGGTTTAAAAAGAGAAGTTCTTTGTGAATTTCCCCGAAAATGCTTAAAAAAAAAAGAAAAACATAGTTTAGCTGTATGTGGCTCACTTCGGGGAGAAAAACAGTTTTTGTTAACATTTGTCGCCTTTTACTGGTTTGATAAAAAAAAGTTGTTTAAACAAATCCAAATTTTTCTCACGATTTGCCCCTTTTCAAAAATGTTAAGAAAAACAAATTTCTGAGTATTTCTGTGCTCTTTTCTGAGATAGTCAAATTTTGGACTAAAAAGAGAAGTTCTCTGTGAATTTCCCCGAAAATACTTCAAAACAACAGAAAAGCATAGTTTAGCTGTATGTGGCTCACTTTGAGGAGAAAATTTATTTGACTTAAAAAATATTTCCCCCATTTTACTGGTTTGATTAAATACATTTGTTTAACAAATCCAAATTTTCCTAAGGATTTGGCCCTTTTCAAACATGTTAAGAAAAACATACTTTCTGAGTATTTCAGTGCTTCTTTCTGAGATTGCCACTTTTTTGACTAAAAAGAGAAGTTCTCTATGAATTTCCCCAAAAATGCTTCAAAACAGCAGAAAAACATAGTTTAGTTGTATGTGGCTCACTTTGAGGAGAAAAACTTTTTTTTTTTAAATTTCCCCCATTTTAATGGTTTGATCAAAAATATTTGTTTAAACAAATCCAATTATCACTTTTCAAACTTGTTAAGAAAAACAAACTTTCTGATATTTCTGTGCTCTTTTCTGAGATAGCCAATTTTTGGAAAAAAAAGAGAAGTTCTATATGAATTTCCCCCAAAATGCTACAAAACTACAGGAAAGTATAGTTTAACTGTATGTGGCTCACTTTGGGGAAAAAAACAAGTTTTTGTTAATATTTCCCACATTTTACTGGTTTGATCAAAAATATTTGTTTAAACAAATCCAAATTTTCCTCAGGATTTGCCCCTAATCAAACTTAAGAAAAACTAACTTTCTGAGTATTCCTTTGCTCTTTTCTGAGATAGTCAATTTTTGGACTAAAATTAGAAGTTCTCAGTGAATTTCCCTGAAAATGCTTCAAAACAATAGAAAAGCATACTTTAGTTGTATGTGGCTCACTTTGGGAAGAAAAATTGTTTTTGTAAATATTTGTCCCCTTTTACTGGTTTGATCAAAAAAAGTTGTTTAAACAAATCCAAATTTTCTTCAGGATTTTCCCCTTTTCAAACATGTTAAGAAAAACAAACTTTCTGAGTATTTCAGTGCTCCTTTCTGAGATAGCCACGTTTTTGACTAAAAAGAGAAGTTCTCTGTGAATTTCCCCGAAAATGCTTCAAAACAACAGAAAAGCATAGTTTAGCTGTATGTGGCTCAATTTAGAGAGAAAAACAAGTTTTTGTTCATATTTTCCTCATTTTACTGGTTTGATCAAATCATTTGTTTAAACAAATCCAAATTTTCCTCAGCATTTGCCCCTTTCCAAACTTGTTAAGAAAAACAAACTTTCTGAGTATTTCTGTGCTCTTTTCTGAGATAGTCAATTTTTGGACTAAAAAGAGAAGTTCTCTGTGAATTTTCCCAAAAATGCTTCAAAACAGCAGAAAAGCATAGTTTATCTATATGTGGCTCACTTTGAGGAGAAAAACAATTTTTTGTTCATATTTTCCTCATTTTACTGCTTTGATCAAAAAATTTGTTTAAACAAATCCAAATTTTTCTCATGATTTGCTGCTTTTCAAACGAAAAAAAAACTTTCTGAGTATTTCTGTGCTCTTTTCTGAGATAGTCACTTTTGGACTAAAAAGAGAAGTTCTCTGTGAATTTCCTTGAAAATGCTTCAAAACAACAGAAAAGCATAGTTTAGCTGTATGTGGCTCACTCTGGGGAGAAAAAAATTTTTTTTTTAAATATTTGTCCACTTTTAATGGTTTGATCAAAAACAGTTGTTTAAACAAATTCAAATTTTCCTCAGGATTTGCCCCTTTTCAAACATGTTTAGAAAAACAAACTTTCTGAGTCTTTCAGTGCTCCTTTCAGAGATGCCACTTTTTGACTAAAAAGAGAAGTTCTCTGTAAATTTCCCCAAAAATGCTTCAAAACAACAGAAAAGCATAGTTTATCTATATGTGGCTCATTTTGTGGAGAAAAACCAGTTTTTGTTAATATTTCCCCCATTTTACTGGTTTGATAAAAAAAAGTTGTTCAAACATATCCAAATTTTCGTCAGGATTTGCCCCTTTTCAAACTTGTAAAGAAAACAAACTTTCTGAGTATTTCTATGCTCTTTTCTGAGATAGGCACTTTTTGGTCTTAAAAGAGAAGTCTTCTGTGAATTTTCCCGAAAATGCTTCAAAAGAACAATTTTTTTTTTAATATTTCCCCCACTTTACTGGTTTATTCAAAAACTGTAATTTAAACAAATCCAAAATTTTCCTAAGGATTTGTACCTTTTCAAACTTGTTAAGAAAAGCGAACTTTCTGGTATTTCTGTGCTCTTTTCTGAAATAGTCACTTTTTTGGACTAAAAAGAGAAGATCTCTGTGAATTTCCCCAAAAATTCTTCAAAACAACAGAAAAGCATAGTTTAGCTGTATGTGGCTCACTTTGGGGAGAAAAACAGTTTTTGTTAATATTTGTCCACTTTTACTGGTTTGATCAAAAACAGTTGTTTAAACAAATCCAAATTCTTCCCAGGATTTGCCACTTTTCAAGTATGGTAAAAATACAAACTTTCTGAGTATATCAGTGCTCGTTTCTAAGATAGTCACTTTTAAGTCTAAAAAGAGAAGTTCTCTGTGAATTTCTCCAAAAATGCTACAAAACAACAGAAAAGCATAGTTTAGCTCTATGTGGCTCACTTTGAGGAGAAAAACAATTTTTTTTTAATATTCCCCCAATTTTACTGGTTTGATTAAAAACATTTGTTTAACAAATCCAAATTTTCCTCAGGATTTACACCTTTTCAAACATAAGAAAAACAAACTTTCAGAGTATTTCATTGCTCCTTTCTGAGATTGCCACATTTTTGACTAAAAAGAGAAGTTCTCTGTGAATTTCCCCAAAAATTCTTCAAAACAGCAGAAAAGCATAGTTTAGCTGTATGTGGCTCACATAGAGGAGAAAAACAGTTTTTGTAAATATTTGTCCACTTTTACTGGTTTGATCAAAAACAGTTGTTTGATCAAATCCAAATTTTCTTCAGGATTTGTCCCTTTTCTAACATGTTAAGAAAAACAAACTTTCTGAGTATTTCAGTGCTCCTTTCAAAGATAAACATTTTTTTGACTAAAAAGAGAAGTTCTCTGTGAATTTCCCTGAGAATGCCACAAAACAACAGAAAAGCATAGTTTAGCCGTATGTGGTAACTTTGAGGAGAAAAACAATTTTTTTAAAATATTTCCCCCATTTTACTGGTTTGATTAAAAATATTTGTTTAAAAAAATTCAAATTTTCCTCAGCATTTGCCACTTTTCAAATTTGTTAAGAAAAACAAACTTTCTGAGTATTTCTGTGCTCTTTTCTGAGATAGTCAATTTTTGGACTAAAAAGAGAAGTTCTCTGTGAATTTCCGCGAAAATGCTTCAAAACAAAAGAAAAGCATAATTTAGCTGTATGTGGCTCACTTTAGGGAGAAAAACAGTTTTTGTTAATATTTGTCGCCTTTTACTAATTTGATCAAATTCATTTGTTTCAACAAATCCAAATTGTCCTCAGGATTTGCCCCTTTTCAAAATTGTTAAGAAAAACCAACATACTGAGTATTTCTGTCCTCTTTTCTGAGATAGTCATTTTTAGACTAAAATGAGAAGTTCTCCGTGAATTTTCCCGAAAATGGTTCAAAACAAACGAAAAGCCTAGTTTAGCTGTATGTGGCTCACTTTGGGAAGAAAAACAGTTTTTGTTAATATTTGTCCCCTTTTACAAGTTTGATCAAAACAGTTATTTAAATAAATCCAAATTGTCCTCAGTATTTGCCCCTTTTCAAACATGTTAAGAAAAACAAACTTTCTGAGTATTTCTGTGCTCTTTTCTGAGATAGTCAAATTTTGGACTAAAAAGAGAAGTTCTCTGTAAATTTCTCCGAAAATGCTTCAAAACAACAGAAAAGCATAGTTTAGCTGTATGTGGCTCACTTTGAGGAGAAAAACAAGTTTTTTTAAAATATTTCCCCAATTTTACTGGTTTGACCAAAAACATTTGTTTAACAAATCCAAATTTTCCTCAGGATTTGCACCTTTTCAAACAAGTTAAGAAAAACAAACTTTCAGAGTATTTCAGTGCTCCTTTCTGAGATTGCCACTTTTTTGACTAAAAAGAGAAGTTCTCTGTGAATTTCCCCAAAAATGCTTCAAAACAGCAGAAAAGCATAGTTTAGCTGTATGTGGCTCACATAGAGGAGAAAAACAAGTTTTTGTTAATTTTTTTGCCATTTTACTGGTTTGATCAAATTTTTTTGTTTAAACAAATCCAAATTTTCTTCAGGATTAGCGCCTTTTCTAATATGTTAAGAAAAACAAACTTTCGGAGTATTTCTATGCTCCTTTCTGAGATAGTCACTTTTTTGACTAAAAAGAGAAGTTCTCTGTGAATTTCACCGAAAATGCTTCAAAATAACATAAAATCATAGTTTAGCTGTATGTGGCTCACTTTAGTGAGAAAAACAGTTTTTGTAAATATTTGGCCACTTTTACTGGTTTGATCAAAAAAAGTTATTTAAACAAATCCAAATTTTCTTCAGGATTTGCCCCATTTCAAACATGTTAAGAAAAAAAAATTTTCTGAGTATTTCAGTGCTCCTTTCTGAGATAGCCACATTTTTGACTAAAAAGAGTAGTTCTCTGTGAATTTCCCTGAAAAAGCCACAAAACAACAGAAAAGCATAGTTTAGCCGTATGTGGTAACTTTGGGGAGAAAAACAAGTTTTTAAAAAATACTAACCCCATTTTACTAAATTTTCCTCAGCATTTCCCCCTTTTCAAACTTGTTAAGAAAAACAAACTTTCTGAGTATTTCTGTGCTCTTTTCTGAGATAGTCAATTTTTGGGCTAAAAAGAGAAGTTCTCTGTGAATTTCTGCGTAAATGCTTCCAAACAACAGAAAAGCATAGTTTAGCTGTATGTGCCTCAATTTAGGGAGAAAAAAAGTTTTTGTTAATATTTGTTCCCTTTTACTGGTTTGATCAAATTCATTTCTTTCAACAAATCCAAATTGTCCTCAGGATTTGCCCCTTTTCAAAATTGTTAAGAAAAACAAATTTACTGAGTATTTCTGTGCTCTTTTCTGAGATGGTCACTTTTTGGACTAATAAGAGAAGTTCTCTGTGAATTTCCACGAAAAAGCTACAAAACAACAGCAAAGCATAGTTTAGGCGTATATGGCTAACTTTGGGGAGAAAAACAATTTTTTTAAATATTTCTCCCATTTTACTGGTTTGATAAAAAATATTAGTTTAAACAAATCCAAACTTTCCTCAGCATTTGCCCCTTTTCAAACTTGTTAAGAAAAACAAATTTCTGAGTATTTCTGTGCTCTTTTCTGAGATAGTCAATTTTTGGGCTAAAAAGAGAAGTTCTCTGTGAATTTCTGCAAAAATGCTTCAAAACAACAGAAAAGCATAGTTTAGCTGTATGTGCCTCACTTTAGGGAGAAAAACAGTTTTTGTTAATAATTGTTCCCTTTTACTGGTTTGATCAAATTCATTTCTTTCAACAAATCTAAATTGTCCTCAGGATTTGCCCCTTTTCAAAATTGTTAAGAAAAACAAATTTACTGAGTATTTCTGTGCTCTTTTCTGAGATGGTCACTTTTTGGACTAATAAGAGAAGTTCTCTGTGAATTTCCACGAAAAAGCTACAAAACAACAGAAAAACATAGTTTAGGCGTATATGGCTAACCTTGGGGAGAAAAACAATTTTTTTTAATATTTCTCCCATTTTACTGGTTTGATCAAAAATATTAGTTTAAACAAATCCAAACTTTCCTCAGCATTTGCCCCTTTTCAAACTTGTTAAGAAAAACAAATTTCTGAGTATTTCTGTGCTCTTTTCTGAGATAGTAAATTTTTGGACTAAAAAGAGAAGTTCTCTGTGAATTTCCCCGAAAATTCTTCAAAACCAAAGAAAGGCATAGCTTAGTTATATATTGCTCACAGGGGGGACTATCCCATTTTCCTCCGAAATTTGCACTTTTTTTTTGTACCTGTCATAACTTTCCCCCCTTTCTTCTGTGCAAATAATTATTATACCAGCTTGTTGCTTATTGTGTGTGCTTTAAGATGATATGTAAAAAGCCTCTATAGGCACTTTTTCTTAGAAGATATGGCCATACACGCAAGGGTCACTCAGAAAATGGCACCTCCTAATTTCCCAGGATTCTAATTCCAAGGCGCCTTGAGCTACAGACCCCAAACTTGTGTTGTGGCTTGCTAACACCCTAAGCTGTGATATGGCTGAGCCATAATTACAACGCGGTGAAGTGTTGAATAGATATGAGACACTTTATTTCAAGCCGCGCCAAAAACCACGGAATATCTGTGACCCCCCCTCTTCTAATCATCATATCTCAGGAATGCTTCATGGCAAAAAAATTATGGCTCAGACTTATCACAGCTTAGGGTGTTAGCAAACCACACAGGAAGTTTGAGGTCTGTAGCTCAAGGCGCCTTGGAATTAGAATCCTGGGAAATTAGGAGGTGCCATTTTCTGAGTGATCCTTGCGTGTATAGCTATATCTTCTAAGAAAAAGTGCCTATAGAGACTTTTTACATATCATCTTAAAGCACACACAATAAGCAACAAGCTGGTATAATAATTATTTGCTCAGAAGAAAGGGGGAAAAAGTTATGACAGGTACAAAAAAATGTGAAAATTTCGGAGGAAAATGCTCTAGTCCCCCCTGGGTGAAAAACAGTTTTTGTTAATATTTGTCTCCTTTTACTGGTGTGCTCAAAAAACTGTTATTTAAACAAATCCAAATTTTCCTCAGGATTGGGCCCTTTTCAAACATGTTAAGAAAAACAAACTTTCTGAGTATTTCAGTGCTCCTTTCTGAGATTGCCACTTTTTTGACTAAAAAGAGAAGTTCTCGGTGAATTTCCACAAAAATGCTTCAAAACAGCAGAAAAGCATAGTTTAGCTGTATGTGGCTCACTTTGAGGGAAAAACTTCCCCCCCCCCCCATTTTAATGGTTTGATCAAAAATATTTGTTTAAACAAATCCAAATTTTTCTCAGGATTTATCGCTTTTCTAACTTGTTAAGAAAAACAAACTTTCTGAGTATTTCTGTGCTCTTTTCTGTGATATCCAATTTTTGGAATAAAAAGAGAAGTTCTCTGTGACTTGCCCCCAAAATGCTACAAAACTACAGGAAAGTATAGTTTAATTGTGTGTGGCTCACTTTGGGGAGAAAAACAATTTTTTGTTAATATTTCCCACATTTTACTGGTTTGATCAAAAACATTTGTTTAAACAAATTGTGGGACTCAGCCCCACAGAGACGCCTACCAAGCAGCGACAGAAGAACAATATAACTTTAACATTGATTACGTATATGTATTAGATAAGAACCGGATGTACCTGCTGGGCGCCAACGGACAATCACTCATTGTCCCTGGCGCGTCTGCCCAGACTTCCCTATAAAAAGGGAAGCGCGGAGCTGGTCAGGGAGTTCCCACATTTTTGTGATTTATGTGTGCATGGTATCTTATTGAGTTTGTATCAGTTATTTGTTTGTCATTTGCTTTCTGTGTAATTTGTTGCTGTATAATCTCGTTTTGTTTGTCTTAAAACTGAGGAGTGAGTGGTTGGTGAATAGGGAACCTGGTGGCAGCCTACCGTGAGTAAGAGGAGATAGAGTTTGGGCAGAAACGAGCAGTAAACGGCCCAACATCTGGTGGCAGCGGTTTTGGACCAACAGCCATCGACACGCTACAGAGTTGTGATTCCACCGAGACGGTTTTGTGTTGTTTTTGTTTCTTTTTGTGTGTATACCCACGTGCTTTACTAGTGTCAATTTTTTCTTCTTTTTCTTATTTCCACCCAGATCTCTCGTCCCATCCCTGCTAGAGCGTGCCCCACCATGGCCAACAGAGATCCAGTAAGACAGAAAAGAGGCAAAGCAAAGAAATCTATACCTGATGCCCTCCTTTCAGGGTCCGAGTACGATTATCAGGACGAGGATGTACAGTCGACCACGGCCATAGCCGGCTCCCAAGAAGCATTTGGGGAACTACACAACACCACAGTCGTCCCACAGCCCCCTCTAGCGAGGCTAAAGCCAAGGAGGGCTTCTCTCTCACGGAAGCAATGAAATCGATGTGGAGCGTCTTGATGCTAGAGAGGGAGGACAGACAGAAGGAGCGGGAGTACCAAGACCGCAAAGAGATGCTAGAGCGAGAGGACAGACAGAAGGAGCGAGAGGAACGACAGCAGGAGCGCGAATATCACGAACGCAAAGAGATGCAATGGAAGATTGACCTAGCTAAACGAGATGAGGAAGCTCTGCAGAAAGAGGAGTGGGCCAGAGAGGCCCAGGAACAGAAAGAGGAACGTGCCAGGGTTGCCCAGGAGATGCGAGATGCTGCGCTCAGGGAGGAGATGACCAAGAAGTCGGAAGAACAGCGAGCCCGGAAAGCTCAACGCCAAAGGCAACACTTTTTGGCACAAAACCTTCCCAAGTATGACGGCAATGAACAACTGGATACCTTTCTGCAAAGGTTTGAAGAAATCCTCACGGGAGAAGGTGTCCCAACGGAGCAGTGGGTGCAACTTCTCACACATGCGCTAACGGGCAAACCTGCCACCTTACTCACCACGGTTTTGTCCCCCGAGGTCAAGGCGTCCTACCCTCTTACTAAGGAGACGTTGCTTGCCTCGGTCGGTCTCTCCTTTCACCACTATGTGGATGAACTCTTCACACCGAACAAGGCGAATGACACCACACCTGAGATGGCCTTGCATCATTCCAGCACGGTGGCAAAGTTTATCTTCAAGGACGCCAACACTTTGGACGACGCGATTTGGACGATCACCAAGCTACACACGTTACGCCAATACACCCCAGAATGCATCCAGACGGTGTTGAAACAGGATCCGTGCAAGCCACACGAACTCTCTACTGCAATCAGATGTTTTGAGCAACTACATAGAGACTCTACGTGAGTGAAACCCAACAGGAGATCCATCGCCTCGTGCCCGGAGAGACACCCACTTCTGCACAACTCCCCTAACCCCATACCTAGACCCCAGCTGAAACAACAGAACTGGTCCAACAACACAGGTCAACAGGGGCAGTCAGATGGTCCCTGGCGACTTCGAGAATACCCTATGATTTGCTTTGCCTGCAGCCAGCCGGGCCACAAGGCAAATTATTGCCAGGCCAAGAAGCAAAACCCTAACAAAGATCTGGCCACGGCCAACATTCGGAAGGTCGGTGAAAACTACAACCGACCGGTGTTGCCGCCCTTGGCTCCCAACTGCATGAAGGGAGAGGTTAACAGACGGAGAGCTACCATACTTATCGACTCGGGTGCACAACGCACCATCGTCAAGGCCAGTTTGGTGAATGCTGCTGATTACACGGGTGAATCTATTCCTATTACCACCTTTATTTTGGAAGAGGCGGTCTCCAGACCGCTGGCTAACATCACCATCACCACGGCCAACATCACCTTGTTCCGACAGGCGGCAGTTGTGGACGACCACATGATGATGGGATCTGAGGACGTGCTGCTGAGCATCTCCCTGGGCTCGACAGAGAAGCTCGCAGATCTTTTGTTGGATGGTGAGCCATATATGCCTAACCCACCAGCTATTATCAATGTCACTAGGGCTCAGGAGAAGTGTGCTGTTGCGGAGGACAAAGCCGGTGCAGCACAGGAGTCCCTGGACGATATCCACCCTATTGTCATAGATGAGGCGGCTCGGACAGACGAGACGGAGGAAGGGCCGCAGGGTGTGGAAGACGCAATCATTCCTGACGACGAGCAAGTGGAGGAGAGCCCGCTCCTCACCCCCACCCTTGTCAACACTACACAGACCCTGGATTGTCCGTTGGTGCACCCAGGAGGCATCCCCAGCGCTGAGCTCCAGGCTGCGACGAGGGAGGATGAAACCCTTCAGGCATGGAGAGCCAAAGCGGATGAGTCGCTGGATGGGTTTTACTGGGATGATGGCCCGCTGATGAAAACCATCACCACGAACCTGGAGCAACAGAGGGAGCTTCTCATCATGCCACACGAGTTCCGTCCCCGCTTGCTCCTGACAGCACACGATCGCCAAGGACATCTGGGTGTCAAGAAAGTAAAGGCAGGCCTGCTTCGACGAGTGTTATGGCCTATGTTACATCAGAACGTGGTCCAGTGGTGTCTCAGCTGTGATACGTGTCAGCGCAACCGTAAGAACAAGGCACCCAAAGCTCCCATGATGGAGGTCCCGGTACTTGCGGTGCCTTTTGGGAAGGTAGCCATTGACTTGATGGGGCCCTTTGAGAGAGCGAAGTCTGGACATCATTTCGTGCTCACCTGTATCGACATGGCGTCCAGGTATCCAGAAGCAATCCCCCTCCGAGCAGCCATGGCAGAGGATGTCGCAGAGGCACTCCTGGAGATTTTCTCCAGACATGGATTACCCCGCACCATCTTGTCGGACCAGGGCCACAAGCTTACCGGGAAAGTCATGACGCAATTGTGTGAGAGGCTGCATATTGAGAAGATACAGACTTCGCCGTATAACCCGGAATCCAACGGGTGCGTGGAGCGCCTCCACGGGACGCTGGTTCCGATGTTAAAGAAGGCAGCCAATAGCAAATTCTAGTGGCCGCTGCAACTGAAGTTCTGCCGGTTCACCATCAGGTCCACACCCAACCGGTCGACTGGTTTCTCTCCCTATGAAGTTGTTTACGGGACGACGATGAGAACGCCGGTGGACCTGATGGTGGTCGAGTGGATGGAACCGAAGGAATACTCGATGGATGTGGGGAAGTGGATGGCTGAACTAGAAGAGAGGCTGGAAACTATCCGCACGCAAGTGACTGACAACGGGCTGCTGGCGAGATCCCAATCTAGGCATTATTTCGACGCCAAGGCCCGTACACGAGAGTTTCCACCGGGGTCCATTGTGCTGCTTCGGACGCCGGGGTTGACAGGAAAGATGAAGGAGTCATGGACCGGACCGTTCGAGGTGCTCAGGAGGGTCACGGCTGTCAACGTGGAACTAGGGTTACCGGGTCGAAGCAAGAAGAAATGCCGAGTAGTTCACGTGAATACTATCAAACCCTACCACCAACCCGACTGCAGGGTCTTCGCGTCATGGTGGTGGCAGAAGACCCGGACGAGTTGCCTCTGAAGCCCGTCCTTGCCGGTGATCAGCTGATGGAGGCGCAGACAACACAACTGCAACAGATTCTGGAGGGAGCTGAGGGCACTTTCCGAGATGAGCCTGGACTAACGACGGGCTGCAAACATCATATTAAGACGGGAGATGCGCTGCCCATCCGATCGGTACCGTATGCGATCTCGCCGAAGAAACTGGAGGGTGTCAGCAAGGAGATCTCCTCCTTGTTGGAGAAGGGTATCATTGTGCCATCAACAAGCCAGTGGTCCTAGCCCATCGTGGCTCTCATCAAGCCGGATGGATCTATTCGACTTTGTGTGGATTTCCGCAAGCTTAATGCCATCACACAGCCTGACCACTACTGTATGCCCCTTTTTGTGGAACTGATTGCTCGAGTGGGAGAGGCTAAATACCTCTCCAAGATGGACCTCAGCAAGGGGTTCTATCAGGTGCCTCTAGCAGAAGAAGACAGGGAGAAGACAGCGTTCGTAACCACTGGTGGAAAGTTCGAATTTACTCGGATGCCGTTCGGCCTTCGCAATGCGCCGGCCACGTTCCAGCGATTGGTGGACGGAGTTCTGGGTGAACTGGAAGCCTTCGCGGCGCCATATATTGACGATATCATCATTTTTTTCCAACGACTGCAAGCAACACTTCGGGCACATTCAGGAAGTAATCAGATGCCTTCAGCAAGCAGGGCTGACAGCTAAGCTGGCCAAGTGCCAGTGGGCCAAGAGAACTCTGGAGTACCTCGGACATGTAGTCGGGAATGGCGTGGTTTCAGTTCCGGAGGCTAAGGTGGCAGCGTTAAGGAACTACAAACGACCCAAGACCAAGGCCCAGCTGAAGTCCTTTCTAGGGCTTACGGGGTACTACCGGCGCTTTATACTCAACTATGCCAACCACTCCAAACCTCTCAATGCGAAGACGAAAGCGGAGGCACCTCTGGCAGTAGAATGGGATGAGGTGAGTGTAAGTCATTTTAGTCATTTATGTTCTGTTTTATGTTCTGGGTGTACCCTCCATATTCCGTCCACAAGTGATAAGTTTGTACTCCAGACGGATGCCTCCTACGCGGGGATCGGTGTTTGCCTGAGCGTGATGAGAGATGGTGCCGAACTCCCCGTGGCCTTTTACTCGCTGCAACTACGAGACCCAGAGACAAGGTACAACGTCATGGAGGTAGAATGCCTAGTGGTGGTGGAGTCGTCCCGCCATTTCGAGGTGTACCTGGACGGCCAACTCTTCGTACTTCAGACTGATCACAGGGCGCTGGAGCACCTACTCACGGCCAAGCTCGTTAACAAGAGGCTGAGGAGATAGGCGCTCCGGCTGCAGGGTTTCTCATTCACCATAGTGTACCTCCCGGGAACAGCTAACGCCAATGCGGAGGCCATATCCAGACAAGACTGGCCTACCGATGGGGGTACTACGTGCGATTCTGAGTGGCCGGGGACGGCCTTGATACAACGAGGGGGGGATGTGGGACTCAGCCCCACAGAGACGCCTACCAAGCAGTAACAGAAGAACATTATAACTTGAACATTGAATACGTATATATATATTAGCTAAGAACAGGATGTACCTGCTGGGCGCCAACGGACAATCACTCATTATCCCTGGCGCGCCTGCCCAGACTTCCCTATAAAAAGGGAAGCGCGGAGCTGGTCAGGGAGTTCCCACGTTTTTGTGATTTATGTGTGCATGGTATCTTATTGAGTTTGTATCAGTTATTTGTTTGTCCTTTGCTTTCTGTGTAATCTGTTGCTGTATAATCTCGTTTTGTTTGTCTTAAAACTGAGGAGTGAGTGGTTGGTGAACGGGGAACCAGGTGGCAGCCTACCGTGAGTAAGAGGAGATAGAGTTTGGGCAGAAACGAGCAGTAAACGGCCCAACACAAATCCAAATTTTCCTCAGGATTTGCCCCTAATCAAACTTGTTAAGAAAAACAAATTTCTGAATATATCTGTGCTCTTTTCTGAGATAGTCAATTTTTGGACTAAAATTAGAAGTTCTCAGTGAATTTCCCTGAAAATGCTTCAAAACAATAGAAAAGCATAGTTTAGTTGTATGTGGCTCACTTTGGGGATAAAAAAAGTTTTTGTTAACATTTGTCTCCTTTTACTGGCTTGATCAAAAACCATTGTTTAAAAATATCCAATTTTTTCTCAGAATTTGCCCCTTTTCAAACATGTTAAGAAAAACAAACTTTCTGAGTATTTCTGTGCTCCTTTCAGAGAGAGTCACTTTTTTGACTAAAAAGAAAAGTTCTCTGTGAATTTCCCCGAAAATGATTCAAAACATCAAAAAAGCATAGTTTATCTGTATGTGGCTCATTTTGAGGAGAAAAACAAACTTTTGTTAATATTTGCCCCATTTTACTGGTTTGAACAAAAACTGTTATTTAAACAAATCCAAAATTTTCCTCAGGATTTGTCCCTTTTCAAACTTGTTAAGAAAAGCAAACTTTCTGGTATTTCTGTGCTCTTTTATGAGATAGTCATTTTTGGACTAAAAAGGGAAGATCTCTGTAAATATCCCCCAAAATACTTCAAAACAACAGAAAAGCATAGTTTAGCTGTATGTGTCACACTTTATGGAGAATTTTTTTTTTATATATTTGGCCCCTTTTACTGGTTTGCTCAAAAAAATTTGTTTAAACAAATCCAAATTTTCCTCAGGATTTTCCCCTTTTCAAACATGTTAAGAAAAACAAACCTTCTGAGTATTTCAGTGCTCCTTTCAGAGGTAGCCAATTTTTTGTCTAAAAAGAGAAGTTCTCTGTGAATTTCCCCCAAAATGCTTCAAAAGAACAGTAAAGCATAGTTTAACTGTATGTGGCTCATTTTGAAGAGAAAAAAAGTTTTTATTAATATTTTCCCCATTTTACAGGTTTATCAAAAAAATTTGTTTAAACAAATCCAAATTTTTCACAGGATTTTCCCCTTTTCAAACTTATTAAGAAAAAAAAACTTTCTGAGTATTTCTGTGCTCTTTTCTGAGTTAGTCACACTTTGGATTAAAAAGAGAGTTTCTCTGTGAATTTCCCCGAAAATGCTTCAAAACAGCAGAAAAGCATAGTTTAGCTGGATGTGGCTCACTTTGGGGAGAAAAACAGTTTTTGTTAATATTTGTACCTTTTTACGGGTTTGATCAAAAACAGTTGTTTAAACAAATCCAAATTTTTCTCACGATTTGCCCCTTTTCAAACATGTTAAGAAAAACAAACTTTTTAGTATTTCTGTGCTCATTACTGAGATACCCATTTTTTGACAAAAAAGAGAAGTTCTCTGTGAATTTCTCCAAAAATGCTTCAAAAGAACAGAAAAGCATAGTTTAGCTCTATGTGGCTCACTTTGAGGAGAAAAACAAGTTTTGTTAATACTTCCTCCATTTTACTGGTTTGATCAAAAATAGTTGTTTAAACAATTCCAAATTTTCTTCAGGATTTCCCCCATTTCAAACATGTTAAGAAAAACAAACTTTTTTAGTATTTCTGTGCTCCTTACTGAGATACCCATTTTTTGACTAAAAAGAGAAGTTCTCTGTGAATTTCTCCAAAAATGCTTCAAAAGAACAGAAAAGCATAGTTTAGCTCTATGTGGCTCACTTTAAGAGAAAAACAAGTTTTGTTAATACTTCCTCCATTTTACCGGTTTGATCAAAAATAGTTGTTTAAACATATCCAAATTTTCCTCAGGATTTCCCCCATTTCAAACATGTTAAGAAAAACAAACTTTCTGGGTATTTTAGTGCTCCTTTCTGAGATAGCCACTTTTTTGACTAAAAAGGTAAGTTCTCTGTGAATTTCCCCGAAAATGCTTCAAAACAACAGAAAGCAGTCTAGCTGTATGTGGCTCACTTTGGGGAGAAAAACAGTTTTTGTAAATAATTGTCCACTTTTACTGGTTTGATCAAAAAAAGTTGTTTAAACAAATCCAAATTTTCTTCAGGATTTGCCCCATTTCAAACATGTTAAGAAAAACAAACTTTCTGAATATTTCAGTGCTCCTTTCTGAAATAGCCACTTTTTTGACTAAAAAAAGAAGTTCTCTGTAAATTTCCCCGAAAATGCCACAAAACAACAGAAAAGCATAGTTTAGCCGTATGTTGTAACTTTGGGGAGAAAAACAAGTTTTTGCATTTCTCCCATTTTACTGGTTTGATCAAAAACAGTTGTTTAAACAAATCCAATTTTTCCTCAGGATTTGGCCCTTTCGTCCTTGTTAAGAATTTTTTTTTTTGAGTATTTCTGCGCTCTTTTCTGAGAGGGTCATTTTTTGGACTAAAAAGAGAAGTTCTCTTTAAATTTCCCCGAAAATGCTTCAAAATAACAGAAAAGAATAGTTTCACGGTGTGTTGCTCACTTTGGGCAGAAAAAAAGTTTTTTTTAATATTTGTCCCCTTTTACTGGTTTGATCAAAAAAAGTTGTTTAAACAAATCCAAATTTTCCTCAGGATTTGACCCTTTTCAAACTTGTTAAGAAAAAGAAACTTTCTGAGTATTTCTTTTCTCTTTTCTGAGATAGTCACATTTTGGACTAAAAAGAGAAGTTGTCGGAGAATTTCCCCGAAAATGCTTCAAAAAACATAAAAGACTAGTTTAGCTGTATGTGGCTCCCCTTGAGGAGAAAAACAAGTTTTTTTTAATATTTCCCCATTTTACTGGTTTGATCAAAAACTGTTGTTTAAACAAATCCAAATTTTCCTCAGGAGTTGCCCTTTTTCGAACATGTTTAAGAAAAACAAAATTTCTGTGTATTTCAGTGCTCTTTTCTGAGATAGTTAATTTTTGGACTAAAGAGAGAAGTTCTCTTTAAATTTCCCCCAAATGCTTCAAAACAACAGAAAAGAATAGTTTCACGGTATATTGCTCACTTTGAGGAGAAAAACAAGTTTTTTAATATATCCCCCATTTTACTGGTTTGATCAAAAACATTTGTTCAAACAAATCCAAATTTTCCTCAGGATTTGCCCCTTTTCAAACATGTTAAGAAAAACCAACTTTCTGAGTATTTCTGTGCTCTTTTCTGAGATAGTCAATTTTTGGACTAAAAAGAGTATTTCTCTGTGAATTTCCCCGAAAATGCTTCAAAACACCAGAAAAGCATAGTTTACCTGTATGTGGCTCACTTTGGAAAGAAAAACAGTTTTTGTTAATTTATGTCCCCTTTTACAGGTTTTATCAAAAACAGTTGTTTAAACAAATCCAAATTTTCCTCAGGATTTTCCCCTTTTCAAACTTGTTAAGAAAAAGAAACTTTCTGAGTATTTCTGTTCTCTTTTCTGAGATAGTCACATTTTGGACTAAAAAGAGAAGTCGGAGAATTTCCCCGAAAATGCTTAAAAAAACATAAGAGACTAGTTTAGCTGTATGTGGCTCCCTTTGAGGAGAAAAACAAGTTTTTTTTAATATTTTCCCCATTTTACTGGTTTGATCAAAAACATTGTTTAAACAAATTCAAATTTTCCTCAGGATTTGCCCTTTTTCGAACATGTTAAGAAAAACAAAATTTCTGTGTATTTCAGTGCTCTTTTCTGAGATAGTTAATTTTTGGACTAAAAAGAGAAGTTCTCTTTAAATTTCCCCAAAAATGCTTCAAAATAACAGAAAAGAATAGTTTCATGATATATTGCTCACTTTGAGGAGAAAAACAATTTTTTAATATATCCCCCATTTTATTGGTTTGATCAAAAAAATTTGTTTAAACAAATCCAAATTTTCCTAAGGATTTGCCACTTTTCAAACATGTTAAGAAAAACAAACTTTCTGAGTATTTCTGTGCTCTTTTCAGAGATAGTCAATTTTTGGACTAAAAAGAGTATTTCTCTGTAAATTTCCCCGAAAATGCTTCAAAACACCAGAAAAGCATAGTTTACCTGTATGTGGCTCACTTTGGGAAGAAAAACAGTTTTTGTTAATTTATGTCCCCTTTTACTGGTTTTATCCAAAAAAGTTGTTTAAACAAATCCAAATTTTCATCAAGATTTCCCCCTTTTCAAACCTGTTACGAAAAATAAATTTCTGAGTATTTCAGTGCTCCTTTCAGAGATTGCCACTTTTTTGACTAAAAAGAGAAGTTCTCTGTGAATTTCCCCCAAAATGCTAAAAACAACAACAGAAAAGCTTAGTTTAGATGTATGTGTCTCACTTTGGGGAGAAAAACAAGTTTTTTTAAAATATTTCCCACATTTTACAAGTTTGATCAAAAACAATTGTTTAAACAAATCCAAATTTTCCTCAGGATTTGCCCCTTTTCAAACTTGTTAAGAAAAAGAAATTTTCTGAGTATTTCTGTTCTCTTTTCTGAGATAGTCATATTTTGGACTAAAAAGAGAAGTTGTCTGAGAATTTCCCCGAAAATGCTTCAAAAAAAATAAAAGCCTAGTTTAGCTGTATGTGGCTCCCTTTGAGGAGAAAAACAAGTTTTTTTTAATATTTCCCCCATTTTACTGGTTTGATCAAAAAATGTTGTTTAAACAAATCCAAATGTTCCTCAGGATTTGCCCCTTTTCGAACAGGTTAAGAAAAACAAAATTTCTGTGTATTTCAGTGCTCTTTTCTGAGATAGTTAATTTTAGGACTAAAAAGAGAAGTGCTCTTTAAATTTCCCCCAAAATGCTTCAAAACAACAGAAAAGAATAGTTTCACGGTATATTGCTCA
>CBDHDT010000127.1:0-15127 GCA_965261215.1 Ekhidna sp. | reverse complement strand
ATTCAGTGACGTCATTTATGGCACGGTTAGAATCGCATTCTGTGACAGGAGGTTTTTTTTTTTTTTTTTTGTTACAAAACGTCCAATTCTAGAAATATGCACGGTTGTTCCCCTTTTAAAACGTTTAATAACGTATACGTCTGTGTCATTTGACATATTTGTATTACGAAGACAAATATCAGGGCAAAGGGGCGGGCTTAAAATGAAAGAATGACAATAGGCGACCAGTACTTCTGGATATTCTTTGATTACACAGATCTGAGTGTGTAAATAGGAGAGAATATGAGCACTGCGAGCTTCCGAGACATCAAAATCACGTGAAAAACATGCGATACAAGAACTTCGCTCTACATAAGCAAATCATACTTACCTGGTACAGAAGCTACCGTGATCATGCAGGCGGTGCTTCCAGGAAGAGGCCCTTCCATTGCACTTCGGTTGGGTTGACGCCTGCGATTACCCCAAATGTGGGTAACTCGGGTACGCAATTTATTAGTGTGGGGGTCTGCGTTCGCGCTAACCCCTGTTATAAACAATCAACTAATTATAATCCTTCTTTTCTTCTGTCTGCATTTCAGACCGAAGAATATGACAATTTCCGCCGCAAGTTGTGACCAGAGTCTTACAGGAAGGAATAATCAACAACAGTCAGACAAAGGTAGGTACACGATTCATTTTCCTTTTAACTTGGTTAGCGAAGTGCCATGCAGAAACTAGGTAAAGAAAGGTAGGTATGCATTTCAGCTTAATGTGCGATGCGGCATGTATCAGGTAGGTAAAAGAAAGGGTGAAGAAAGTCAGTTTGTCTCTAAATCATCTGATTCCAAAGCAATCATTTCAACGACTCGATAAGTAGAAGTAGTGGTGGTGGTAGTTGTAGTAGTAGCGGTGGTGGTAGTAGTATTAGTAGTAGAGATAGTGGTGGTGGTAATAGTAGTTTGTCGGTTTATTTGTTGTTGTGTCCATTGCAATGCAGTGCTTTACTCTCTCCGCACCACTAATTAACGTCGTTGAGGTAATTACTGAGCCATGAGCACCTACCATTGTTCTCATAACGACATCCATTAACAAGACTGGTGTCAACTCACTCATCCTGCGTGTCATGTATGAATGTGTAGCAGACACTTTTAACTTCTAATTGTTTTCATCCCACTACTTAAGGGAGCGGTATGGGTACAGAGTCAACAAATCTCATCCTTACTACAATCCAACAACAGCAAAGAAAATGAAAGTCTCTCTCGACAAACGATTCACCTTATCCGACGCTGAGCGCCGATTTAGAAGGGCCTGCGACCAGATTGTTCTGCTCAACCAGAAACTCGGCGAAGTTCAGAAACGTTACAAGAAAGCAAGGAACAACAACTGCCGATCCTTTAGATACAATTTAAGATTGAAGCTTGCGGTCATCGAAGGATTTCGAAATATGTTCTATGACTACGCCTACATGAAAGCTGACCAGGTCGCCGATCTTCGAAGGGAACTTTTCAACGAGTCTGTTGAAATAGTTTCCGGGTCAGACTCTGATTACGAGTCTGAGTCAGATTAGAGAGAGTAAATCGCAAGCCGTTTCTCAAAATGGCCCTTCTAAGAGCCACCCAAATTCTCAAGAAAGAAAGCTTTTCCAGCATGTCCATGTTTTATAATTATTATTATTATCATCATTATCATTATCATCATATCCTATCTTGTTATGGTTATGGTTATTATTCTTATTGATACTATTAGAAGCATTTAAATATCGTATGAGTAAAAAAAAAAAAAGAAAAGAAAGAAAGAAAAGTCTACAGCACCCGGTATTCCCAGGCGGTCACCCATCCAAGTACTAACCGGGCTCGACGTTGCTTAACTTCGGTGATCGGACGAGAACCGGTGTTTTCAACGTGATATGGCCGTAGACGATAGAGTCCCACATTTTAACATTTATAAACCATTGCATGCGTCTGAAAGCTTACATGCTGGCAACGCATATGCGTGGTAAAAATGCCCTGTATCTGACTCTTTCATCGTGTTAAATAGCTGCCTCGCCACATAAGCAAACGTCTATACAGCTATAGCAGTAGAGCAGAAATAAATGAGAATTTCACCATTACTTTTGTCATTGGGACGTGCAGTCGCATTTGCGTACGTTATATTTTTACCATTCAGTGACGTCATTTATGGCACGGTTAGAATCGCATTCTGTGACAGGAGGTTTTTTTTTTTTTTTTTTTTGTTACAAAACGTCCAATTCTAGAAATATGCACGGTTGTTCCCCTTTTAAAACGTTTAATAACGTATACGTCTGTGTCATTTGACATATTTGTATTACGAAGACAAATATCAGGGCAAAGGGGCGGGCTTAAAATGAAAGAATGACAATAGGCGACCAGTACTTCTGGATATTCTTTGATTACACAGATCTGAGTGTGTAAATAGGAGAGAATATGAGCACTGCGAGCTTCCGAGACATCAAAATCACGTGAAAAACATGCGATACAAGAACTTCGCTCTACATAAGCAAATCATACTTACCTGGTACAGAAGCTACCGTGATCATGCAGGCGGTGCTTCCAGGAAGAGGCCCTTCCATTGCACTTCGGTTGGGTTGACGCCTGCGATTACCCCAAATGTGGGTAACTCGGGTACGCAATTTATTAGTGTGGGGGTCTGCGTTCGCGCTAACCCCTGTTATAAACAATCAACTAATTATAATCCTTCTTTTCTTCTGTCTGCATTTCAGACCGAAGAATATGACAATTTCCGCCGCAAGTTGTGACCAGAGTCTTACAGGAAGGAATAATCAACAACAGTCAGACAAAGGTAGGTACACGATTCATTTTCCTTTTAACTTGGTTAGCGAAGTGCCATGCAGAAACTAGGTAAAGAAAGGTAGGTATGCATTTCAGCTTAATGTGCGATGCGGCATGTATCAGGTAGGTAAAAGAAAGGGTGAAGAAAGTCAGTTTGTCTCTAAATCATCTGATTCCAAAGCAATCATTTCAACGACTCGATAAGTAGAAGTAGTGGTGGTGGTAGTTGTAGTAGTAGCGGTGGTGGTAGTAGTATTAGTAGTAGAGATAGTGGTGGTGGTAATAGTAGTTTGTCGGTTTATTTGTTGTTGTGTCCATTGCAATGCAGTGCTTTACTCTCTCCGCACCACTAATTAACGTCGTTGAGGTAATTACTGAGCCATGAGCACCTACCATTGTTCTCATAACGACATCCATTAACAAGACTGGTGTCAACTCACTCATCCTGCGTGTCATGTATGAATGTGTAGCAGACACTTTTAACTTCTAATTGTTTTCATCCCACTACTTAAGGGAGCGGTATGGGTACAGAGTCAACAAATCTCATCCTTACTACAATCCAACAACAGCAAAGAAAATGAAAGTCTCTCTCGACAAACGATTCACCTTATCCGACGCTGAGCGCCGATTTAGAAGGGCCTGCGACCAGATTGTTCTGCTCAACCAGAAACTCGGCGAAGTTCAGAAACGTTACAAGAAAGCAAGGAACAACAACTGCCGATCCTTTAGATACAATTTAAGATTGAAGCTTGCGGTCATCGAAGGATTTCGAAATATGTTCTATGACTACGCCTACATGAAAGCTGACCAGGTCGCCGATCTTCGAAGGGAACTTTTCAACGAGTCTGTTGAAATAGTTTCCGGGTCAGACTCTGATTACGAGTCTGAGTCAGATTAGAGAGAGTAAATCGCAAGCCGTTTCTCAAAATGGCCCTTCTAAGAGCCACCCAAATTCTCAAGAAAGAAAGCTTTTCCAGCATGTCCATGTTTTATAATTATTATTATTATCATCATTATCATTATCATCATATCCTATCTTGTTATGGTTATGGTTATTATTCTTATTGATACTATTAGAAGCATTTAAATATCGTATGAGTAAAAAAAAAAAAAAGAAAAGAAAGAAAGAAAAGTCTACAGCACCCGGTATTCCCAGGCGGTCACCCATCCAAGTACTAACCGGGCTCGACGTTGCTTAACTTCGGTGATCGGACGAGAACCGGTGTTTTCAACGTGATATGGCCGTAGACGATAGAGTCCCACATTTTAACATTTATAAACCATTGCATGCGTCTGAAAGCTTACATGCTGGCAACGCATATGCGTGGTAAAAATGCCCTGTATCTGACTCTTTCATCGTGTTAAATAGCTGCCTCGCCACATAAGCAAACGTCTATACAGCTATAGCAGTAGAGCAGAAATAAATGAGAATTTCACCATTACTTTTGTCATTGGGACGTGCAGTCGCATTTGCGTACGTTATATTTTTACCATTCAGTGACGTCATTTATGGCACGGTTAGAATCGCATTCTGTGACAGGAGGTTTTTTTTTTTTTTTTTTTTGTTACAAAACGTCCAATTCTAGAAATATGCACGGTTGTTCCCCTTTTAAAACGTTTAATAACGTATACGTCTGTGTCATTTGACATATTTGTATTACGAAGACAAATATCAGGGCAAAGGGGCGGGCTTAAAATGAAAGAATGACAATAGGCGACCAGTACTTCTGGATATTCTTTGATTACACAGATCTGAGTGTGTAAATAGGAGAGAATATGAGCACTGCGAGCTTCCGAGACATCAAAATCACGTGAAAAACATGCGATACAAGAACTTCGCTCTACATAAGCAAATCATACTTACCTGGTACAGAAGCTACCGTGATCATGCAGGCGGTGCTTCCAGGAAGAGGCCCTTCCATTGCACTTCGGTTGGGTTGACGCCTGCGATTACCCCAAATGTGGGTAACTCGGGTACGCAATTTATTAGTGTGGGGGTCTGCGTTCGCGCTAACCCCTGTTATAAACAATCAACTAATTATAATCCTTCTTTTCTTCTGTCTGCATTTCAGACCGAAGAATATGACAATTTCCGCCGCAAGTTGTGACCAGAGTCTTACAGGAAGGAATAATCAACAACAGTCAGACAAAGGTAGGTACACGATTCATTTTCCTTTTAACTTGGTTAGCGAAGTGCCATGCAGAAACTAGGTAAAGAAAGGTAGGTATGCATTTCAGCTTAATGTGCGATGCGGCATGTATCAGGTAGGTAAAAGAAAGGGTGAAGAAAGTCAGTTTGTCTCTAAATCATCTGATTCCAAAGCAATCATTTCAACGACTCGATAAGTAGAAGTAGTGGTGGTGGTAGTTGTAGTAGTAGCGGTGGTGGTAGTAGTATTAGTAGTAGAGATAGTGGTGGTGGTAATAGTAGTTTGTCGGTTTATTTGTTGTTGTGTCCATTGCAATGCAGTGCTTTACTCTCTCCGCACCACTAATTAACGTCGTTGAGGTAATTACTGAGCCATGAGCACCTACCATTGTTCTCATAACGACATCCATTAACAAGACTGGTGTCAACTCACTCATCCTGCGTGTCATGTATGAATGTGTAGCAGACACTTTTAACTTCTAATTGTTTTCATCCCACTACTTAAGGGAGCGGTATGGGTACAGAGTCAACAAATCTCATCCTTACTACAATCCAACAACAGCAAAGAAAATGAAAGTCTCTCTCGACAAACGATTCACCTTATCCGACGCTGAGCGCCGATTTAGAAGGGCCTGCGACCAGATTGTTCTGCTCAACCAGAAACTCGGCGAAGTTCAGAAACGTTACAAGAAAGCAAGGAACAACAACTGCCGATCCTTTAGATACAATTTAAGATTGAAGCTTGCGGTCATCGAAGGATTTCGAAATATGTTCTATGACTACGCCTACATGAAAGCTGACCAGGTCGCCGATCTTCGAAGGGAACTTTTCAACGAGTCTGTTGAAATAGTTTCCGGGTCAGACTCTGATTACGAGTCTGAGTCAGATTAGAGAGAGTAAATCGCAAGCCGTTTCTCAAAATGGCCCTTCTAAGAGCCACCCAAATTCTCAAGAAAGAAAGCTTTTCCAGCATGTCCATGTTTTATAATTATTATTATTATCATCATTATCATTATCATCATATCCTATCTTGTTATGGTTATGGTTATTATTCTTATTGATACTATTAGAAGCATTTAAATATCGTATGAGTAAAAAAAAAAAAAAAGAAAAGAAAGAAAGAAAAGTCTACAGCACCCGGTATTCCCAGGCGGTCACCCATCCAAGTACTAACCGGGCTCGACGTTGCTTAACTTCGGTGATCGGACGAGAACCGGTGTTTTCAACGTGATATGGCCGTAGACGATAGAGTCCCACATTTTAACATTTATAAACCATTGCATGCGTCTGAAAGCTTACATGCTGGCAACGCATATGCGTGGTAAAAATGCCCTGTATCTGACTCTTTCATCGTGTTAAATAGCTGCCTCGCCACATAAGCAAACGTCTATACAGCTATAGCAGTAGAGCAGAAATAAATGAGAATTTCACCATTACTTTTGTCATTGGGACGTGCAGTCGCATTTGCGTACGTTATATTTTTACCATTCAGTGACGTCATTTATGGCACGGTTAGAATCGCATTCTGTGACAGGAGGTTTTTTTTTTTTTTTTTTTTTGTTACAAAACGTCCAATTCTAGAAATATGCACGGTTGTTCCCCTTTTAAAACGTTTAATAACGTATACGTCTGTGTCATTTGACATATTTGTATTACGAAGACAAATATCAGGGCAAAGGGGCGGGCTTAAAATGAAAGAATGACAATAGGCGACCAGTACTTCTGGATATTCTTTGATTACACAGATCTGAGTGTGTAAATAGGAGAGAATATGAGCACTGCGAGCTTCCGAGACATCAAAATCACGTGAAAAACATGCGATACAAGAACTTCGCTCTACATAAGCAAATCATACTTACCTGGTACAGAAGCTACCGTGATCATGCAGGCGGTGCTTCCAGGAAGAGGCCCTTCCATTGCACTTCGGTTGGGTTGACGCCTGCGATTACCCCAAATGTGGGTAACTCGGGTACGCAATTTATTAGTGTGGGGGTCTGCGTTCGCGCTAACCCCTGTTATAAACAATCAACTAATTATAATCCTTCTTTTCTTCTGTCTGCATTTCAGACCGAAGAATATGACAATTTCCGCCGCAAGTTGTGACCAGAGTCTTACAGGAAGGAATAATCAACAACAGTCAGACAAAGGTAGGTACACGATTCATTTTCCTTTTAACTTGGTTAGCGAAGTGCCATGCAGAAACTAGGTAAAGAAAGGTAGGTATGCATTTCAGCTTAATGTGCGATGCGGCATGTATCAGGTAGGTAAAAGAAAGGGTGAAGAAAGTCAGTTTGTCTCTAAATCATCTGATTCCAAAGCAATCATTTCAACGACTCGATAAGTAGAAGTAGTGGTGGTGGTAGTTGTAGTAGTAGCGGTGGTGGTAGTAGTATTAGTAGTAGAGATAGTGGTGGTGGTAATAGTAGTTTGTCGGTTTATTTGTTGTTGTGTCCATTGCAATGCAGTGCTTTACTCTCTCCGCACCACTAATTAACGTCGTTGAGGTAATTACTGAGCCATGAGCACCTACCATTGTTCTCATAACGACATCCATTAACAAGACTGGTGTCAACTCACTCATCCTGCGTGTCATGTATGAATGTGTAGCAGACACTTTTAACTTCTAATTGTTTTCATCCCACTACTTAAGGGAGCGGTATGGGTACAGAGTCAACAAATCTCATCCTTACTACAATCCAACAACAGCAAAGAAAATGAAAGTCTCTCTCGACAAACGATTCACCTTATCCGACGCTGAGCGCCGATTTAGAAGGGCCTGCGACCAGATTGTTCTGCTCAACCAGAAACTCGGCGAAGTTCAGAAACGTTACAAGAAAGCAAGGAACAACAACTGCCGATCCTTTAGATACAATTTAAGATTGAAGCTTGCGGTCATCGAAGGATTTCGAAATATGTTCTATGACTACGCCTACATGAAAGCTGACCAGGTCGCCGATCTTCGAAGGGAACTTTTCAACGAGTCTGTTGAAATAGTTTCCGGGTCAGACTCTGATTACGAGTCTGAGTCAGATTAGAGAGAGTAAATCGCAAGCCGTTTCTCAAAATGGCCCTTCTAAGAGCCACCCAAATTCTCAAGAAAGAAAGCTTTTCCAGCATGTCCATGTTTTATAATTATTATTATTATCATCATTATCATTATCATCATATCCTATCTTGTTATGGTTATTATTATTCTTATTGATACTATTAGAAGCATTTAAATATCGTATGAGTAAAAAAAAAAAAAAAGAAAAGAAAGAAAGAAAAGTCTACAGCACCCGGTATTCCCAGGCGGTCACCCATCCAAGTACTAACCGGGCTCGACGTTGCTTAACTTCGGTGATCGGACGAGAACCGGTGTTTTCAACGTGATATGGCCGTAGACGATAGAGTCCCACATTTTAACATTTATAAACCATTGCATGCGTCTGAAAGCTTACATGCTGGCAACGCATATGCGTGGTAAAAATGCCCTGTATCTGACTCTTTCATCGTGTTAAATAGCTGCCTCGCCACATAAGCAAACGTCTATACAGCTATAGCAGTAGAGCAGAAATAAATGAGAATTTCACCATTACTTTTGTCATTGGGACGTGCAGTCGCATTTGCGTACGTTATATTTTTACCATTCAGTGACGTCATTTATGGCACGGTTAGAATCGCATTCTGTGACAGGAGGTTTTTTTTTTTTTTTTTGTTACAAAACGTCCAATTCTAGAAATATGCACGGTTGTTCCCCTTTTAAAACGTTTAATAACGTATACGTCTGTGTCATTTGACATATTTGTATTACGAAGACAAATATCAGGGCAAAGGGGCGGGCTTAAAATGAAAGAATGACAATAGGCGACCAGTACTTCTGGATATTCTTTGATTACACAGATCTGAGTGTGTAAATAGGAGAGAATATGAGCACTGCGAGCTTCCGAGACATCAAAATCACGTGAAAAACATGCGATACAAGAACTTCGCTCTACATAAGCAAATCATACTTACCTGGTACAGAAGCTACCGTGATCATGCAGGCGGTGCTTCCAGGAAGAGGCCCTTCCATTGCACTTCGGTTGGGTTGACGCCTGCGATTACCCCAAATGTGGGTAACTCGGGTACGCAATTTATTAGTGTGGGGGTCTGCGTTCGCGCTAACCCCTGTTATAAACAATCAACTAATTATAATCCTTCTTTTCTTCTGTCTGCATTTCAGACCGAAGAATATGACAATTTCCGCCGCAAGTTGTGACCAGAGTCTTACAGGAAGGAATAATCAACAACAGTCAGACAAAGGTAGGTACACGATTCATTTTCCTTTTAACTTGGTTAGCGAAGTGCCATGCAGAAACTAGGTAAAGAAAGGTAGGTATGCATTTCAGCTTAATGTGCGATGCGGCATGTATCAGGTAGGTAAAAGAAAGGGTGAAGAAAGTCAGTTTGTCTCTAAATCATCTGATTCCAAAGCAATCATTTCAACGACTCGATAAGTAGAAGTAGTGGTGGTGGTAGTTGTAGTAGTAGCGGTGGTGGTAGTAGTATTAGTAGTAGAGATAGTGGTGGTGGTAATAGTAGTTTGTCGGTTTATTTGTTGTTGTGTCCATTGCAATGCAGTGCTTTACTCTCTCCGCACCACTAATTAACGTCGTTGAGGTAATTACTGAGCCATGAGCACCTACCATTGTTCTCATAACGACATCCATTAACAAGACTGGTGTCAACTCACTCATCCTGCGTGTCATGTATGAATGTGTAGCAGACACTTTTAACTTCTAATTGTTTTCATCCCACTACTTAAGGGAGCGGTATGGGTACAGAGTCAACAAATCTCATCCTTACTACAATCCAACAACAGCAAAGAAAATGAAAGTCTCTCTCGACAAACGATTCACCTTATCCGACGCTGAGCGCCGATTTAGAAGGGCCTGCGACCAGATTGTTCTGCTCAACCAGAAACTCGGCGAAGTTCAGAAACGTTACAAGAAAGCAAGGAACAACAACTGCCGATCCTTTAGATACAATTTAAGATTGAAGCTTGCGGTCATCGAAGGATTTCGAAATATGTTCTATGACTACGCCTACATGAAAGCTGACCAGGTCGCCGATCTTCGAAGGGAACTTTTCAACGAGTCTGTTGAAATAGTTTCCGGGTCAGACTCTGATTACGAGTCTGAGTCAGATTAGAGAGAGTAAATCGCAAGCCGTTTCTCAAAATGGCCCTTCTAAGAGCCACCCAAATTCTCAAGAAAGAAAGCTTTTCCAGCATGTCCATGTTTTATAATTATTATTATTATCATCATTATCATTATCATCATATCCTATCTTGTTATGGTTATTATTCTTATTGATACTATTAGAAGCATTTAAATATCGTATGAGTAAAAAAAAAAAAAAGAAAAGAAAGAAAGAAAAGTCTACAGCACCCGGTATTCCCAGGCGGTCACCCATCCAAGTACTAACCGGGCTCGACGTTGCTTAACTTCGGTGATCGGACGAGAACCGGTGTTTTCAACGTGATATGGCCGTAGACGATAGAGTCCCACATTTTAACATTTATAAACCATTGCATGCGTCTGAAAGCTTACATGCTGGCAACGCATATGCGTGGTAAAAATGCCCTGTATCTGACTCTTTCATCGTGTTAAATAGCTGCCTCGCCACATAAGCAAACGTCTATACAGCTATAGCAGTAGAGCAGAAATAAATGAGAATTTCACCATTACTTTTGTCATTGGGACGTGCAGTCGCATTTGCGTACGTTATATTTTTACCATTCAGTGACGTCATTTATGGCACGGTTAGAATCGCATTCTGTGACAGGAGGTTTTTTTTTTTTTTTTTTTTGTTACAAAACGTCCAATTCTAGAAATATGCACGGTTGTTCCCCTTTTAAAACGTTTAATAACGTATACGTCTGTGTCATTTGACATATTTGTATTACGAAGACAAATATCAGGGCAAAGGGGCGGGCTTAAAATGAAAGAATGACAATAGGCGACCAGTACTTCTGGATATTCTTTGATTACACAGATCTGAGTGTGTAAATAGGAGAGAATATGAGCACTGCGAGCTTCCGAGACATCAAAATCACGTGAAAAACATGCGATACAAGAACTTCGCTCTACATAAGCAAATCATACTTACCTGGTACAGAAGCTACCGTGATCATGCAGGCGGTGCTTCCAGGAAGAGGCCCTTCCATTGCACTTCGGTTGGGTTGACGCCTGCGATTACCCCAAATGTGGGTAACTCGGGTACGCAATTTATTAGTGTGGGGGTCTGCGTTCGCGCTAACCCCTGTTATAAACAATCAACTAATTATAATCCTTCTTTTCTTCTGTCTGCATTTCAGACCGAAGAATATGACAATTTCCGCCGCAAGTTGTGACCAGAGTCTTACAGGAAGGAATAATCAACAACAGTCAGACAAAGGTAGGTACACGATTCATTTTCCTTTTAACTTGGTTAGCGAAGTGCCATGCAGAAACTAGGTAAAGAAAGGTAGGTATGCATTTCAGCTTAATGTGCGATGCGGCATGTATCAGGTAGGTAAAAGAAAGGGTGAAGAAAGTCAGTTTGTCTCTAAATCATCTGATTCCAAAGCAATCATTTCAACGACTCGATAAGTAGAAGTAGTGGTGGTGGTAGTTGTAGTAGTAGCGGTGGTGGTAGTAGTATTAGTAGTAGAGATAGTGGTGGTGGTAATAGTAGTTTGTCGGTTTATTTGTTGTTGTGTCCATTGCAATGCAGTGCTTTACTCTCTCCGCACCACTAATTAACGTCGTTGAGGTAATTACTGAGCCATGAGCACCTACCATTGTTCTCATAACGACATCCATTAACAAGACTGGTGTCAACTCACTCATCCTGCGTGTCATGTATGAATGTGTAGCAGACACTTTTAACTTCTAATTGTTTTCATCCCACTACTTAAGGGAGCGGTATGGGTACAGAGTCAACAAATCTCATCCTTACTACAATCCAACAACAGCAAAGAAAATGAAAGTCTCTCTCGACAAACGATTCACCTTATCCGACGCTGAGCGCCGATTTAGAAGGGCCTGCGACCAGATTGTTCTGCTCAACCAGAAACTCGGCGAAGTTCAGAAACGTTACAAGAAAGCAAGGAACAACAACTGCCGATCCTTTAGATACAATTTAAGATTGAAGCTTGCGGTCATCGAAGGATTTCGAAATATGTTCTATGACTACGCCTACATGAAAGCTGACCAGGTCGCCGATCTTCGAAGGGAACTTTTCAACGAGTCTGTTGAAATAGTTTCCGGGTCAGACTCTGATTACGAGTCTGAGTCAGATTAGAGAGAGTAAATCGCAAGCCGTTTCTCAAAATGGCCCTTCTAAGAGCCACCCAAATTCTCAAGAAAGAAAGCTTTTCCAGCATGTCCATGTTTTATAATTATTATTATTATCATCATTATCATTATCATCATATCCTATCTTGTTATGGTTATTATTCTTATTGATACTATTAGAAGCATTTAAATATCGTATGAGTAAAAAAAAAAAAAAAAAAAAGAAAGAAAGAAAAGTCTACAGCACCCGGTATTCCCAGGCGGTCACCCATCCAAGTACTAACCGGGCTCGACGTTGCTTAACTTCGGTGATCGGACGAGAACCGGTGTTTTCAACGTGATATGGCCGTAGACGATAGAGTCCCACATTTTAACATTTATAAACCATTGCATGCGTCTGAAAGCTTACATGCTGGCAACGCATATGCGTGGTAAAAATGCCCTGTATCTGACTCTTTCATCGTGTTAAATAGCTGCCTCGCCACATAAGCAAACGTCTATACAGCTATAGCAGTAGAGCAGAAATAAATGAGAATTTCACCATTACTTTTGTCATTGGGACGTGCAGTCGCATTTGCGTACGTTATATTTTTACCATTCAGTGACGTCATTTATGGCACGGTTAGAATCGCATTCTGTGACAGGAGGTTTTTTTTTTTTTTTTTTTTGTTACAAAACGTCCAATTCTAGAAATATGCACGGTTGTTCCCCTTTTAAAACGTTTAATAACGTATACGTCTGTGTCATTTGACATATTTGTATTACGAAGACAAATATCAGGGCAAAGGGGCGGGCTTAAAATGAAAGAATGACAATAGGCGACCAGTACTTCTGGATATTCTTTGATTACACAGATCTGAGTGTGTAAATAGGAGAGAATATGAGCACTGCGAGCTTCCGAGACATCAAAATCACGTGAAAAACATGCGATACAAGAACTTCGCTCTACATAAGCAAATCATACTTACCTGGTACAGAAGCTACCGTGATCATGCAGGCGGTGCTTCCAGGAAGAGGCCCTTCCATTGCACTTCGGTTGGGTTGACGCCTGCGATTACCCCAAATGTGGGTAACTCGGGTACGCAATTTATTAGTGTGGGGGTCTGCGTTCGCGCTAACCCCTGTTATAAACAATCAACTAATTATAATCCTTCTTTTCTTCTGTCTGCATTTCAGACCGAAGAATATGACAATTTCCGCCGCAAGTTGTGACCAGAGTCTTACAGGAAGGAATAATCAACAACAGTCAGACAAAGGTAGGTACACGATTCATTTTCCTTTTAACTTGGTTAGCGAAGTGCCATGCAGAAACTAGGTAAAGAAAGGTAGGTATGCATTTCAGCTTAATGTGCGATGCGGCATGTATCAGGTAGGTAAAAGAAAGGGTGAAGAAAGTCAGTTTGTCTCTAAATCATCTGATTCCAAAGCAATCATTTCAACGACTCGATAAGTAGAAGTAGTGGTGGTGGTAGTTGTAGTAGTAGCGGTGGTGGTAGTAGTATTAGTAGTAGAGATAGTGGTGGTGGTAATAGTAGTTTGTCGGTTTATTTGTTGTTGTGTCCATTGCAATGCAGTGCTTTACTCTCTCCGCACCACTAATTAACGTCGTTGAGGTAATTACTGAGCCATGAGCACCTACCATTGTTCTCATAACGACATCCATTAACAAGACTGGTGTCAACTCACTCATCCTGCGTGTCATGTATGAATGTGTAGCAGACACTTTTAACTTCTAATTGTTTTCATCCCACTACTTAAGGGAGCGGTATGGGTACAGAGTCAACAAATCTCATCCTTACTACAATCCAACAACAGCAAAGAAAATGAAAGTCTCTCTCGACAAACGATTCACCTTATCCGACGCTGAGCGCCGATTTAGAAGGGCCTGCGACCAGATTGTTCTGCTCAACCAGAAACTCGGCGAAGTTCAGAAACGTTACAAGAAAGCAAGGAACAACAACTGCCGATCCTTTAGATACAATTTAAGATTGAAGCTTGCGGTCATCGAAGGATTTCGAAATATGTTCTATGACTACGCCTACATGAAAGCTGACCAGGTCGCCGATCTTCGAAGGGAACTTTTCAACGAGTCTGTTGAAATAGTTTCCGGGTCAGACTCTGATTACGAGTCTGAGTCAGATTAGAGAGAGTAAATCGCAAGCCGTTTCTCAAAATGGCCCTTCTAAGAGCCACCCAAATTCTCAAGAAAGAAAGCTTTTCCAGCATGTCCATGTTTTATAATTATTATTATTATCATCATTATCATTATCATCATATCCTATCTTGTTATGGTTATTATTCTTATTGATACTATTAGAAGCATTTAAATATCGTATGAGTAAAAAAAAAAAAAGAAAAGAAAGAAAGAAAAGTCTACAGCACCCGGTATTCCCAGGCGGTCACCCATCCAAGTACTAACCGGGCTCGACGTTGCTTAACTTCGGTGATCGGACGAGAACCGGTGTTTTCAACGTGATATGGCCGTAGACGATAGAGTCCCACATTTTAACATTTATAAACCATTGCATGCGTCTGAAAGCTTACATGCTGGCAACGCATATGCGTGGTAAAAATGCCCTGTATCTGACTCTTTCATCGTGTTAAATAGCTGCCTCGCCACATAAGCAAACGTCTATACAGCTATAGCAGTAGAGCAGAAATAAATGAGAATTTCACCATTACTTTTGTCATTGGGACGTGCAGTCGCATTTGCGTACGTTATATTTTTACCATTCAGTGACGTCATTTATGGCACGGTTAGAATCGCATTCTGTGACAGGAGGTTTTTTTTTTTTTTTTTTTTGTTACAAAACGTCCAATTCTAGAAATATGCACGGTTGTTCCCCTTTTAAAACGTTTAATAACGTATACGTCTGTGTCATTTGACA
>CBDHDT010000126.1:0-60854 GCA_965261215.1 Ekhidna sp. | reverse complement strand
AGGCTGTGGTTGTGGCTGCCATTATCAAACCATATAAGGAGTGTACTGCACTCCCAGGATATGTTTACATGGGAGAGGCAGGTGGCTGAGCTGTAACTAGATTAAAGTGCTTCATACACACACCCCCTCTGTTATGACTAGATGGAACCTACATTAAACAAAGATAGGTAGCAGACAAGGGCAGCTACATTTGTATGACAGGGTCCACCACAGAGTCAATTATGTGGTGACAAGGTGTGTGTGTTTCATTCCGCTGGCCATGACTAGAACAATCCTGAAATCCAAGCTGAGCCTACAGAACATAGCTAACCAACAACTGCATGTGCAAGCTTCATTAGGCAGTACACTAGTCCTCCCTATATTGGAGGGACCAACTTTTAAAAAAATGGAGATGAACCCAACCCCCCCCCCCCCCCCCCCCCCCCCCCAAAAAAAACAAAAGCTTATATCTCGGCTAAAACTCACATCAGCAGATTCTTAACGGCCGAAATGGTTTCAGCCGATATTAGCGCCAAAAAGACTCAAAGCAGCCTTGACTCCTTCGCTAAAGGTAGTCGTCCAACAGAGTAAAAAAATATAGAAATTGTGAAAAAAAATTAAAATTCATCTACTTCTTTCTTTGTTTCTCCCCACACAAATAACTGATGTAGGTCCTCTCATCAAAATTTTAGTACCAGCATGCTTAGTTCAGCTGTTTGGTTTGCCGAGTTCTCGCTCCTGGGAAACTGTCACCTAGTCCAAAGGAGGCTGCAGCTGATCCTCTACCAAAACATCTGCAGTTAGGTTGGTAGTGTGTTCTCCGGTGCAACTGTTACCTAGTCTTTGAAGGAGGTTGTAGCTGACCCTAGGGTGCAGTCAACAACAGCAACAACACATAGCATGTGTTGATACATGTAGTGTACAGCAACAATAAACAAGTTGGAAAAAGTGTTTAAAAATCCAGGAGACCCTCCAGCACTCAGCTCACACTTGGTGTAGTCCGCCACTGCTCAACTAAAATATACAGAAACAAACAAAACAAAAAAAAATTGAGACAAGCAAAAATGTTTTCTTTAACAAACAACCATATTAGATCGCCATGTTATAAAAGAAAGGAAACAGAGTGTACCAATGTAGACCACAATTAGCTGTTTATCATACACACCAATATTACGTTGGTTTTAAAATCATGGAACAGAGTCCCTATGCAACCACAAATCTATAATCTTGGTATGTATGATTTTAAATTGCAAAGGGAGTTCTAACTGGCTATGGTCGACATGGGAACAGCCTTCCTCGCTATATTCCAATCCAATATTACTCCTTGTTTTAAATAAAACTTCTTCTTTTCTTTGTATACAATTCGCATCATCATATTCTATTTAAATTACACCTCTAATACTTATCTAAAAACTGCAAGTGTTTGGGCCATGGGTGTGGCTCCTTCAATCCACTAGTTACTGTTAATAGGTCACTGTATAGAAATACACATAATGGCCTATACTACACAGAGGAGAAGATACTATCCAGCAATGCCCTATACTACACAGAGGAGAAGACACTATCAAGCAATGCCCTATACTACACAGAGGAGAAGATACTATCCAGCAATGCCCTATACTACACAGAGGAGAAGATACTATCCAGCAATGCCCTATACTACACAGAGGAGAAGATACTATCCAGCAATGCCCTATACTACACAGAGGAGAAGATACTATCCAGCAATGCCTCTATACTACACAGAGGAGAAGATACTATCCAGCAATGCCCTATACTACACAGAGGAGAAGATACTATCAAGCAATGCCCTATACTACACAGAGGAGAAGATACTATCAAGCAATGCCCTATACTACACAGAGGAGAAGATACTATCCAGCAATGCCCTATACTACACAGAGGAGAAGATACTTTCCAGCAATGCCCTATACTACACAGAGGAGAAGATACTATCCAGCAATGCCCTATACTGCACAGAGGAAGAGATACTATCCAGCAATGCCCTATACTACACAGAGGAGGAGATACTGTCCAACAATGCCCTATACTACACAGAGGAGGAGATACTGTCCAAGAGTTAATACTCACAGATGGCAGGATTCATACATGGGGTGGGGGGAAGAAATACATGTGGCTTTTATTCTGACACCAGGGAAAATATGCAGCAGCTGCTGAATCATCACCACAGCCTAAGCTCAATATTGCAACTGCAAAAACGTGTTTACTACATTGTTACCCTTTACCAACTTTCATGTTCCACTGCATTTATAAAGGGACTTATGGTCCTCCAGTTTTGGGGGTGGGGTAAAAAAGATAGACACAGGATCCCTGAAAACAAATTTGAGGATTCACAATATTTTGGGGAGCCACCAGTTACCTACCGTAGTGATGGATTCAAGGCACGCCAGAAGTGTTTTTCGAGCTAAAATGAGCCTAAGCCACTGTTCAAGTTTAGTGTGATAAGGAGCCACCAGAGTGAGCTTCAGCTTGATATGTTTTTTTGGTATGTGTGTTTTTATGCATCCAACATTTTGAAACAGGAGTCGAACCAATATAAGTACTGCTACCACTCTTGCCGATATAGAGAGTATGTTTGTCCGATCACAAACATCATGAAATTTCCACATCTTACCGCCTATACCGCACTCCAAAAGACACCAGAAATATTATTGCAGCCAGCTCAATCCAGACAAGATAGGTTTGTAAAAGGAGGACATCCTAATTATTATAAGCAACCGTAGCTCCTCCTACTTCAGATACCGCGGCACTACAAGTTTTGAGATTGCGAGCAAGTATTGCAAGTTTTGCGGATGAGAACACCCACGCAAAATTTGAAAATACACATTACATTTATGGGGGCCTGGGAGTGGGGCTGCTGCTCTGGTGCACATACAATGACGAATACGACCTAGAAAATTTGAATGTGTCTTCATAAGTATCAATATTTGATATTGATACTTAGCGAACAAACTGGGATTGAGCAGAGAACAACTCAATGAGCAAATGAAAGTGTGAAACTGGAGAAAGGAGTGTGAAGAGACAGAGAAAGCAGCGATCAGTTATTACCGGTGATGATAGAGCAGGTATCAGCAAGTAGCGCTGCAGGTGATGATAGAGCAGGTATTAGCAAGTAGCGCTGCAGGTGATGATAGAGCATGTATCAGCAAGTAGCGCTGCAGGTGATGATAGAGCAGGTATCGGCAAGTAGCGCTGCAGATGATAGAGCAGGTATCGGCAAGTAGCGCTGCAGGTGATGATAGAGCAGGTATCAGCAAGTAACGCTGCAGGTGATGATAGAGCAGGTATCGGCAAGTAGCGCTGCAGGTGATGATAGAGCAGGTATCAGCAAGTAACGCTGCGGGTGATGATAGAGCAGGTATCAGCAAGTAGCGCTGCAGGTGATGATAGAGCAGGTATCGGCAAGTAGCGCTGCAGGTGATGATAGAGCAGGTATCGGCAAGTAGCGCTGCAGGTGATGATAGAGCAGGTATCAGCAAGTAGCGCTGCAGGTGATGATAGAGCAGGTATCGGCAAGTAGCGCTGCAGGTGATGATAGAGCAGGTATCGGCAAGTAGCGCTGCAGGTGATGACCAGGTATCGGCAAGTAGCGCTGCAGGTGATGATAGAGCAGGTATCGGCAAGTAGCGCTGCAGGTGATGATAGAGCAGTATCGGCAAGTAGCGCTGCAGGTGATGATAGAGCAGGTATCGGCAAGTAGCGCTGCAGATGATGATAGAGCAGGTATCGGCAAGTAGCAATGCAGGTGATGATAGAGCAGGTATCAGCAAGTAGCGCTGCAGGTGATGATAGAGCAGGTATCGGCAAGTAGCGCTGCAGGTGATGATAGAGCAGGTATCGGCAAGTAGCGCTGCAGGTGATGATAGAGCAGGTATCGGCAAGTAGCGCTGCAGGTGATGATGATAGAGCAGGTTTCGGCAAGTAGCGCTGCAGGTGATGATAGAGCAGGTATCGGCAAGTAGCGCTGCAGGTGATGATAGAGCAGGTATCGGCAAGTAGCGCTGCAGGTGATGATAGAGCAGGTATCGCCAAGTAGCGCTGCAGGTGATGATAGAGCAGGTATCGGCAAGTAGCGCTGCAGGTGATGATAGAGCAGGTATCGGCAAGTAGCGCTGCAGATGATGATAGAGCAGGTATCGGCAAGTAGCGCTACAGTGGACGGGAATGTTAACGTCCAGAAACACTTCAAGGACAAATTTCCTGACTTAGGTAAAGGCAAGGTTCGCTGTTTCAAGAAGCAGTACTTGGCTCTTGTGGCCATGGTAAGGACGATATTTCCACAAAGCTTAAAAATCACAACCACACTTTTTGAAGATAAAAGTTTGGAAATCGCAATACTCACACACACACACACACAACTCTGTAGTACACGGCATTTACAAAGCATGGGGGATGATTTCTGTGAACAAAAATTCTTGTTAATTAGCTGTATATTATATATATGCACACTGGAGTGATACCACACCTTCACTGTTTAGCTGCCATGTTTAGCTACATGCACACATGACCATGTTGCCATGGTGATTCCAGTTGAATTATGTCGTATAACACTGTCAAAAACTAACTGAACAACAAGAACCCCTACAATAGCTAGCCTCACTCCTATTCCTGCACAGCCCTAGTCCTAGTAGTTATCCCCACTCCAATTCCTGCACAGCCCTAGTCCTAGTAGGTATCCCCACTCCAATTCCTGCATAGTCCTAGCCATAGTAGCTAGTTCTACTCCAATTCCTGCATAGCCCTAGCCATAGCAGCTAGTCCCACTCCAATTCCTGCATAGCCCTAGCCATAGTAGCTAGTCCCACTCCAATAGCCCTGGCTCTAGCCCCTGTAACTAGTCCTCCTCCAATACCAGCATACTCCTACTCTAGCCCCTGTAACTAGCAGTCCTCCAATACCAGCATACCCCTACTCTAGCCCCTGTAACTAGCTCTACTCCAATTACTGCATAGCACTAGCCTTCGCCCCTATAACTAGTCCGCCACCATTCCACATAGCCCTGGCTCTAGCCCCTGTAACTAGCCCGCCTCCAGCCCACCTCCAATTGCAGCATAGCCTTACCCTAGCTCCTGTAACTAGCCCACCTCCAATTCCAGCATAGCCTTAGCCCCTATAACTAGCCCGCCTCCAATTGCAGCATAGCCCTACCCTAGCTCCTGTAACTAGCCCGCCTCCAATTCCAGCATAGCCCTAGCACCTATAACTAGCCCGCCTCCAATTCCAGCATAGCCCTAGCCCCTATAACTAGTCCGCCTCCAATTCCAGCAAAGCCCTATCTCTTGTAATTAGTCCACCTCGAATATAGGCATAGCCCTAGCCTCAGGTACAGAACAGCAAACAGCCAGACAGAAGTCTACCATTACAAAAGGTGAAGTCATAAAAATGGTGGCATCCCTTTATCAAGTAGCATCATCTTATATTATAATTAGGAGGGGGTGGGGGGGGAGTGTGTATATAAGAAAAAGGTAGGACACAAATAAGGATGCTTATTTTATACCACACTATCACTTCAACGACCTTCTATCATTAAGGGCATCATAATCAGTGCACTCGCAATATTTTAAAATTTGTATATTTGGAGAACATATGATGCTTGTTTTAAAGGTAAAGGGTCATCAGGGATCTAACTTGTTCCAGCTTCCTTTTTTTTAAACTTTATTTTAGTGCTAGTCAATCCAATAATATACTTTGTGTTCCTATAAATGTTTTTCCTCCTTCACCACGTCCTTATTATCTCCCATCCTCACAGCCAAGGCATCATCAGTTTCCTGCCCCCAGCATGTGTTCATGGCCCCACAAGCAGTAACCAGGTCTAGTTCAAGGCCTCTGCTGTTTATAGTCATCATGGAATCCCATCCATCATGTCACTTCAGATGTTACTGGTTGTGCGAGTACAGCATATACGCAGAGATGCATACAGAAAATGTAGCTGGAGGGGGGTGGGGGGGAGGCAAAATGAGATTTTCCAAAAGTTTAGGGGGTCATCTAACATGTCTCTATTATCTTTCCAAAAGTCGAGGGGGGAGGGGAAAGGGCTCTCCTAGGGGGGGCAAGAGCTCTCCTGGGGGATGGGGGGCAAATCCCCCCTTAAATGCAGCCATGACAAACCAGGCCACCATGCTGCTTACACACTATTATTGGTCGAAGCTATGGAAGAGTAAGGCAGTCAACAATTTTGCTCTGAAAAAAAATACAGCTGAACGTGTCGGTTGAAAAAATTAATTAGCAATTTCAGTATGAGTCTACTTGGAGACTGTTCACTCACCTAGCAACCATTAGAACATAATGAAAGTACTCATTGCATAGCTTAGGGCTTCCGCAAACTCACACAGTAAAAACAAACCAAAAAAACTGCTTCCTGGCACTTCTCTATAAGGAGTTACAACTGCAGAGTTTAGGAACTTAGCTTTTTGAGGTCTCCAACTTTGGTGACATGTAACTCTGGTATGGTTATATATATAGAGAGAGAAAGAGAGCACACGGAGAGGCATCTTTTGTTAGCTATACATCAATGTGTACAATCTAGGGAGCTCCAAAGTTATAACTGCATGTTGCTGTTGTTTTTAATGATATAGTTCACTCCCCCTCCTTATCTGGACACCTTTTCAGTAAAGGGTCATCTAAATCACTGGTACATTCCTCCATTCTTGGTCCGATATAGTTTGTTTAAATGAAACAGATTTCCAATTTTGATTTTGTTTCTCTCCTGGTTCAAGCAAGCAATGTTGATATCTACACCGGATGAGCATCAGTCTCAAGGCCGAGTTTCTGCGACTCCAGTATGAGCGTTCTTTTTGAACTTTTTTTTTAAAGTTAATTAATTTTTTTACTTGCTTCTTCTTGTACTGGACACAAGTCAGTACATGTTATATCATTAAATCTTGTAGATGTTTTGTTATCAGTTCTTGCCAGAGGATTAGCTACAGCCTCCTTCAAAGGAAAACTCCAGAACTAACCCGTTACTCTAGCTGTCTTATTGCTGTCATTGCTGTCTAGTTCATAACAACTGACCTCTTACTTTATTGCCAAATACAGCTGCAGAATAATACAGTACTATAATATAGCATATGAGCTATGTAGCTATAAACGATCTTACATGTATGATGATCATTACCCATTTCCTCTTCCCCCCCTTTCGTGATCAAGAATGATTTGTAAGTCATATGGTACTAAAATTGGCATGAATGGACTTGTGGTAGTCAAGTTAGGGTTAGGGTTAGGTTGGGGTTAGGGTTAAGGTTAGGGTTAGGGTTAAGGTTGAAGAGGAATTCATTGGTTTTTACGTCTTTTTAAGTCCACATATTTACTAACTCACCAGTGCATTTGGGGCACGCTGGAATTTTAAAGCAGAAGCCACTGTTTAGGCAGTGGCTAGTAACCACCTTCTAGGCTGCCAAGGGCTAGGGCTAGTAACCACTCTTTAGGCTGCCTCTAGTAACCACTCTTTAGGCTGCCTCTAGTAACCACTCTTTAGGCTGCCAAGGGCTAGGGCTAATAACCACTCTTTAGGCTGCCTCTAGTAACCACTCTTTAGGCTGCCAAGGGCTAGGGCTAATAACCACTCTTTAGGCTGCCTCTAGTAACCACTCTTTAGGCTGCCAAGGGCTAGGGCTAATAACCACTCTTTAGACTGCCTCTAGTAACCACTCTTTAGGCTGCCTCTAGTAACCACTCTTTAGGCTGCCTCTATTAACCACTCCTTTGGCTGCCTCTAGTAACTACTCTTTAGGCTGCCAAGGGCTAGGGCTAGTAACCACCTTTTAGGCTGCCAAGGGCTAGCTAGGGCTAGTAACCACTCTTTAGGCTGCCAAGGGCTAGGGCTAGTAACCACCTTTTAGGCTGCCAAGGGCCAGTAACCAACATTTAGGCTGCCAAAGGTAGGGCTAGTAACCACTCTTTAGGCTGACAAGGGCTAGCTAGAGCTAGTAACCACCTTTTAGGCTTCCAAGGGCTAGGGCTAGTAACCACCTTTTAGGCTGCCAAGGGCTAGCTAGGGCTAGTAACTACCTTTTAGGCTGCCAAGGGCTAGAGCTAGTAACCATCTTTTAGGCTGCCAAGGGCTAGCTAGGGCTAGTAACCATCTTTTGGGCTGCCAAGGGCTAGAGCTAGTAACCACCTTTTAGGCTGCCAAGGGCTAACTAGGGCTAGTAACCATCTTTTAGGCTGCCAAGGGCTAGGGCTAGTAACCACCTTTTAGGCTGCCAAGGGCTAGCTAGGGCTAGTAACCACCTTTTAGGCTGCCAAGGGCTAGCTAGGGCTAGTAACCATCTTTTGGGCTAGTTAGGGCTAGTAACCATCTTTTAGGCTGCCAAGGGCTAGGGCTAGTAACCACCTTTTAGGCTGCCAAGGGCTAGCTAGGGCTAGTAACCACCTTTTAGGCTGCCAAGGGTAGGCCTAGTAACCACCCTTTAGGCTGCCAAGGGCTAGCTAGGGCTAGTAACCACCTTTTAGGCTGCCAAGGGTAGGCCTAGTAACCATCTTTTAGGCTGCCAAGGGCTAGGGCTAGTAACCACCTTTTGGGATGCCAAGGGCTAACTAGGACTAGTAACCACCTTTTAGGCTGCCATGGGCTAGCTAGGGCTAGTAACCACTCTTTAGATTCTAGAATGTTGTTCTTCTTCTACTACACATTATACGTAAGTAAAACAACGTACATCATGTATAAGAATACTTGAATAACAGAGAGAGAGGATTAAAGAGAGAGTGAGTTTTAGGTTGCCAGGGGCTAGGGCTAGGGCTAGTTTAGGTGGCCAAGGCCTAGAGCAAGCAACCAAGGTTTAGGCTGCTAAGGGCATCAAGGGCTAGAAACCAGTGTTTAGTGAGCTTGTGTTTTGTTAGGGGTTTGTTGTTGTTTTTGCCTTTTTGGGGGTCTCCCATTTTGAAATGTGGGTCAAACCAAGCTATCATATCCCTGATACAAGAAAACGGTTACTAAAAAAGCTATACCACAAAAAGATGACCCTTTACCATTTAAAAAATGTTCACCATTACAATAAGAGATTTACAAAAGTAAAGTAACTAAGCCCAAGTCATGAGCAGCCTTACCATGAGCCCAATCCTTTGCCCTATTCTTACATAGTCTTAGCCCATCTCAGATTTTACATAGCCCTAACCCAAGCTCTACATCAGGCCTATCCCATGCTCTACCTAGCCCTATCCCAGGCTCTACTTAGTCTTAGCCCTATCCCAGGCTCTACTTAGTCCTAGCCCTATCCCAGGCTCTACTTAGCTCTAGCCCTATCACAGGCTCTACTTAGCTCTAGCCCAATCCCAGGCTCTCCTTAGCCCTTTAGTCCTAGCCCTATCCCAGGCTCTACTTAGCTCTAGCCCTATCACAGGCTCTACTTAGTCCTAGCCTTATCCCAGGCTCTACTTAGCTCTAGCCCTATCACAGGCTCTACTTAGTCCTAGCCTTATCCCAGGCTCTACTTAGCTCTAGCCCTACCACAGGCTCTACTTAGCTCTAGCCCTATCCCAGGCTCTACTTAGCCCTATCCCTATCCCAGGCTCTACTTAGCTCTAGCCCTATCCCAGGTTCTACTTAGCTCTAGCCCTATCCCAGGCTCTACTTAGCTCTAGCCCTATCCCAGGTTCTACTTAGCTCTAGCCCTATCCCAGGCTCTACTTAGCCCTATCCCTATCCCAGGCTCTACTTAGCTCTAGCCCTATCCCAGGTTCTACTTAGCTCTAGCCCTATCCCAGGTTCTACTTAGCTCTAGCCCTATCCCAGGCTCTACTTAGCTCTAGCCCAATCCCAGGTTCTACTTGGCTCTAGCCCTATCCCAGGCTCTACTTAGCTCTAGCCCTATCCCAGGTTCTACTTGGCTCTAGCCCAATCCCAGGCTCTACTTAGCTCTAGCCCAATCCCAGGCTCTACTTAGCTCTAGCCCTATCCCAGGTTCTACTTGGCTCTAGCCCAATCCCAGGCTCTACTTAGCTCTAGCCCTATCCCAGGTTCTACTTGGCTCTAGCCCAATCCCAGGCTCTACTTAGCTCTAGCCCTATCCCAGGTTCTACTTGGCTCTAGCCCAATCCCAGGCTCTACTTAGCTCTAGCCCTATCCCAGGTTCTACTTGGCTCTAGCCCAATCCCAGGCTCTACTTAGCTCTAGCCCTATCCCAGGCTCTACTTAGCTCTAGCCCTATCCCAGGCTCTACCTAGCCCTATCCAGGGCTCCACATAGCCCTAGCCCTATTCCAGGCTCCACATAGCCCTAGCCCTATCCCAGGTTCTACATAGTCTAGCTAGCCCTATCCCAGGCTCCACATAGCCCTAGCCATATCCCAGGTTCTACATAGTCTAGCTAGCCCTATCCCAGGCTCCACATAGCCCTAGCCATATCCCAGGTTCGACATAGTCTAGCCTTATTCCAGGCTCCACATAGCCCTAGCCCTATCCCAGGTTCTACATAGTCTAGCCCTATCCCAGGCTCCACATAGCCCTAGCCCTATCCCAGGTTCGACATAGTCTAACCCTATTCCAGGCTCCACATAGCCCTAGCCATATCCCAGGTTCTACATAGTCTAGCTAGCCCTATCCCAGGCTCCACATAGCCCTAGCCCTATCCCAGGTTCGACATAGTCTAACCCTATTCCAGGCTCCACATAGCCCTAGCCATATCCCAGGTTCTACATAGTCTAGCCCTATCCCAGGCTCCACATAGCCCTAGCCCTATCCCAGGTTCGACATAGTCTAACCCTATTCCAGGCTCCACATAGCCCTAGCCATATCCCAGGTTCTACATAGTCTAGCCCTATCCCAGGCTTCACATAGCCTTAGCCCTATCCTTATCCCAGGTTCGACATAGTCTAACCCTATTCCAGGCTCTACTTAGCCCTAGCCCTATTCCAGGCTCTACAAGGTCCTAACCCTATCCCTATTCCAGGCTCCACATAGCCCTAGCCCTATCCCAGGTTCTATATACCAGGCTCCAAACAGCCCTAGCCCTAACTCTATCCCAGGTTCTGCATAACCCTAGCCCTATCCCAGCCTCTATATAGCCCTAGCCCTCCAAGCCCTGTCCCAGGCCCTACACAGCCCCTGTCATGCATAGCCCTAACACTAACCCAAGTCTTGCGTAAAAAGAGGATATAGGGAGATGGGAAGGAATATATTTCAGCCACCAAACAGAAACCTCTGATCTCACCTGAAACAGATCGCTCTTTGAGGCTGCTTCTAATCCCATCCTTCACTGAGGCTACCTCCTTAACTTTACGCCTCTTGATGTTATAATGTCTCTTATCCTCGGCATTAACTTGTCCTTTGGCACTGTCATCTGATAAACTGCGATCTCGCTTCTTCTTCTTTGGTGTGCTTTTTCTGGATATCAGAGGTGTTACCCCCTCACATAATCCTTGCAGTGCTGACAAATTTGACGTTTGCTTCACTGACGCTACTTCAGGAACTGAAAAGGTCACTTGCTTTGTTCCGTTGACAGTGGGGGTTGCTGCAAATGTCTCTTTGGTTGTGTCATTAGTCATATGTGTTGTGGGTGTGGCACCAGGAGGAGTTTTGGGTGTGCCGGAAATAGATTTCCAGGCAAGTTTAGACGTTTTCATGTCTTCTTTTTCTGTGTTACAATTGGATGACTTGCTGTACATTTGAGTAATTGAGCTGTTCATTGTGTTGAGAGTCTGCATCAAGGAAAGGTGCGGCCACATTATAAAACAGACATTACCATGGTAAATTAACCTCAAGTGAGTGCTGTTGATCCCATAAAAAATCTTCCATTTCAGTCCCACTTGAGCTGCTTCCTATTTCACTGTAGAAAAGTAAGAAATGAACTATTAGCATGGGCTGGTAGAAAAAGGTCATGATTTCAAGATACCTACATTTCATTGCCATTCAGGCGCTCCATTTCCTCCATTCGTATCTGAAAGTGATCTTTCTCTCTACGTTCCAGCCACTCTTCCTCTTTATCACACTCCTTTGACAGGCTCAACTGACCGGCAAACTGGTTCGACTTTCGTAGGGAGAGGTAAGCCTTTTCGACCCAGGTCCGAAACCTCTGTTTTTTCTTCCTCGAGTAGTCAGAATATGTCGATTGCAAGCAGGTGGCCATGTAACCCACATCTACATGACTAACATCTCCTAACTCCCTCACATACTGTGTCAAAAACATTTTGTGTGAGATGGTTGTCTAAAAATATACGGAGCCGGCTAATGCAGCTTTTTACCATTTTTATCCTAGGAATTAGCTTCTTATCGCTGCAGTACACACTCTTGGAGCTCTTTGAGGTGTAAGTTCCACTAAACTTCAAGAACTTGCCGTTTTCACTAGCTTTCTGTGAGCCTGCCATTAGAAACAACCCAATTTCATCTCACTCCACGTGTTTATTTAGCGGCTCTAAGTCGTACTCCTGGGAGAGCTGTGATTAAATGGGAAGGGCCAAGAAGCAACAGCAAGTAGGAAAGTGCGATGGTGTTGCTGCAGAAACTGGGAAGAGTGATGAAACCAAGACTACAAGCTGGATGTACCTATGGGGCTTCCTGGTGGCCGTCCTTTCAGTTCTCATCGCAATAATATGGAGCATCACTTTCTTCAGCAGCACTCCTGCTAACAAAAGTAGCGGTGATAACTTGAACATGGAGAGGTCTTACGTCCCATTCTCTTCCAGATCTAAGCCGGCTGTGTACAGGACAGGGAAGGTTAAACTAAAGACACTCCCATCGCCTTATGCTCATTTTGCTAAGAATTGTGCCAAAGCTGGTGTCCCTGTAGTTCTCAAAAACAGTGTTGTGATGACCTGGCAGGCTTCTACAAATTGGATTCCCTCTTACCTCCAATCGAGGCTAGGTTCAATCTCAGGGATTTATGAGAATGAAAACAGGTGGTTTGGTCCATATTTTGATTCCACTAAGCCCCTAGTTGAACATGCTACTCGACGTAATCCTTACAAAACTGGCATCACAATGGATGCTGGTGACTTTTTTGATCTTCTCCATAGTCCAAAGGAAGGGAAATATCATTACTTCACTGGGTCCATTGATGACCTGGGTGAATGGGCTTACCTTGAAATCCAACCCCTCGACGAGCTTCTACTCCTTAACCAAAGGCTCTCCTCTGTCAATGTGTGGATTGGACCGCCTTATGTTATTGCCCACTGCCATTATGATGGCTATCATAACTTCTATGCTCAGCTATATGGGAGGAAGAGGTTCACTCTCTTTTCCCCGACCAACTGGCCTGGGCTTTACCCATTCCCTTTCCTCCACCCAAGCCATGCCCAGGCTCAAGTGAATGCCAGCAACCAAGAAGATGTAGAGAATTTTAGGTCAATCCGTGAGGTGGAAGCAGTGGAGGTGATTTTGGAGCCGGGGGAACTCCTTTATATTCCTCCTCTGTGGTTCCATGAGGTGGAGTCACAGAGTATTAGCATCTCTGTTAATGTATGGACCGACTCTCATCAGACTGATCTAATGGTAAAGATGTTCTCCATGCCACTTCCATTTGAATCTAATGATGAGTCGTCACATGGACATGAGCACTTAGAGTGGCGTGGGCCTCATGAGCGTCGAATAGGAGTAGCGGTGTTCATTCATAAAATTCTAAATAAAATATGTGAGCATCATACTTGTGTCGATGCTAACACTGACAGGTTCTTCAAGCCCAGCAGTGTGCAAAAGATGAAGAAACTCTACAATCAGAGCACTTACTTTGTGTTTCAGCTCTGGAGAACTCGTTACAGGAATTTGATGAGAAAAGGTGAACTTCCTGATAGATTGCCTAACAATTCTGACATTTTGTGTGAAAGTGGAAAGAGTGAAGATGTCAAGTTCACACTGAAAGCGGAAGCCGATGTTATGAGGGATGTTCATTATGGGTCTTACATTGAGCTGGTGGGTCAGTTAGTAAAAGGTCTCCCAAAGGAAACCTGGCCTTTATGGATTGGGAACTTCGTTGAATATGTGGCTGCTAGTGTTGTGAGTGATGCAAAGTATGTCGGAATATTTCTAGAACACTTGAATAGCTGCACTAAATTCTTATCATAATCTTTCCCCCCTCCCCCCCTTTTTTTAACTCACTAAATGTATGCAACCTTCAATCTGACAACAGCTGGATCTACAGTCCTGGTTGAACCAACAACTACAAAAAAAAAATGTGTTGGACATGCCACCAGTAACAATTGGACTCCTTGTTGCTAAAGCTGTTTACTCTTCAGAGTAATTAATTGATTACCTGTCACAATATTTTGACTCACAGTAATATTTTATACCATAAGATACAAAAAAAAAAAAAATCTGAGGGGGGAGGTCCTTCGTGACGGACCAATAGTGACGCGTTACCTCAATTCCCCTAGTAACATCACAAATCTCGTGTGGCAAGACCCTTTACCTATCGATACTGGATTGTGGCGGAAGGTAAAGGATCTTCCCGCGATCATTAGGTAAAGGGTCAGGCTTCTAAGCGAACATAACATGGCTTCTGAATCTCTGAAGGAGTGGCTGAGAGGAGGAAAGGACTTATACTTACTGGAGAGCTTGGGATGGTTACTTTTAATGATGGGAGTTCTGTTAGTCATGATGGACCTCATAAAAGTGCAAGTACCTTATGGAAAACACGGAGAGAGCAAGGACTTGCTGGCTAAATTGCTTTTCACTAATGTCAGGATCCCTGCTAGATTATCCTGGTTCCTTATGGAGCTTCCTTCTTTTGTGATTCCTCTCTACCTGGTTTTCAATGTGGGTGGCAGATACGTTGGCCAGGTCAATCCAAATATTGTCTTACTGGGCATGTTCCTACTCCATTACTTCAACAGGTTGGTGGTCCATACCACTTACGTAGTCTCAGTGTTGTCTCGAGCCTTCCTCTCCTCTTTTTAATATTTACTAGGGATGATGGGAAGAACATGCAACTAACTTGAAAAACCACTACTGCAGACCATAATGCCACCATATTTTCTTGGAGCGAGAATAGTGTCACATGTGCCATGAGTTTGTGTTCATCGATGCTGCAATGCAACTCTGGTATATTCTAGAGCATAGACTCGTGGCACATCTATGTCCAATAGTGAACTGTCTGGTTATAATTTATGGATATGCAACTTCATGAATCTAGAGCCATGACAGCTACATGCCATTGTTACACTGATAAGATTTTTGTAAAGAAATTTGGCATGCTGCATACCCAGAATACTTCATTATTAATGAAACTAATTCATAGAGGTAGAAAAACTTGTCCAGCTAAACTAGGCACATTGATAATTGAAATACTTAGGCCAGAAATAAAGGAAGTAGGATTTATAAAATATAACAGTGACTGTTAATTTGTGTTAGTCTCTAATAATCCTTTCCAAAAACTAATTATATGAAGCAAAACAAGCACAGGTTGAATTTTAAATGCACATATATACCAATGGACAACATGATTACTTTACCCTGCTTTGATGAGCAGTACCAGATAATATAATGGTGATTGCTATGGCAACTTGATTTTTTTTAATGCAATCAATGGTCTATTTGATGTATATATTGCATTAGCAAACAGACTAAGGTGGAGTTCTATCCGTTCTCTTCAGCTCTACCACTGTACTTTCCCTATTCCTGTTATAAGGTTGCAAGACCTGTAATCTTAATCTCCCTTAAATTTTAGGGTCTTCCTCTTCTCGCTGACGATAAAGGGGAAACCTGTGCCCATTTTTGTTCCACTCACTGCATTATTCTTCACTTCCATAAACGGTTACTTGCAGGGACGTTATCTGACTCAGCATTTATCGTATGACTTGTGGTGGTTTGCAGACCCAAGGTTCATAGTTGGACAACTTATCTTCCTGTTTGGGATGGCAGCAAATATTCATTCTGATGCTGTCTTGCGTGGACTGCGAAAGCCAGGGGAGATTGGTTATAAGATCCCTCGTGGTGTGTAAGGCTTGTGTTTCAGTTCCTATTTATCACCAATTCCCTCTTTTGTCACATCTTTGCATCGTCTTCATTTTGTTCCTCCTCCTCCTACATTACTCCTTGTCTTCACTTCCTCCTTTTCTTCTCATTTTCGTCTCATAGTCTCACTCTCCAGTGTCCCTGTTTCCCAACTTATTCCTCCTCCATCTGCCACTCAATCTCTCTTGTCATTATATTCCCTGATGACCTTTCTCTTCCCCCTGCCCCTCTTTCTCCAATGCTGCATGATAAAGGAGGATTGTTTGAGTATGTATCAGGAGCCAACTACTTTAGTGAATCTGTGGAGTGGACTGGTTATGCCATTGCCTGCTGGTCGTGGCCTGGTCTGGTAATGGTTGCCTTCACTATCATGTGCGTCGGCTCACGAGCATTGCAACATCACAGGTTGGTACTGTGCATATCTAGCATGCTCAAAAGCATTGCAGCATCACAAGTTGGTATTATGCATATCTACCATGCTTAAGAACATTGCAGCAGCACAGGTTGGTACTGTGCATATCTAGCATGCTCAAAAGCATTGCAGCATCACAGGTTGGTACTGTGCATATCTAGCATGCTCAAGAGCATTGCAACATCACAGGTTGGCACTATGCATATCTAGTATGCTCAAGAGCATTGCAGCAGCACAGGTTGGTACTGTGCATATCTAGCATGCTCAAGAGCATTGCAGCATCACAGGTTGGTATGGTGCACAGTTTTTGGTAACAAAAGGCTGTAGGAACACCCATTGACTGAATTGAAACCGCAGCCAGTTCATCTTTTACAAGTCCCCTTATTGAAAATACATTGCACTTGACCAGACTATTTTTCCTACCATGCATGCATGGTGAGTGTTTGTAGTAAAATCTATACAGCATATGTTGTTTTTGTCCCAACAATGGCATTAACTTACCTTCTAACTTGCCTTCTATCTGGCTTCTTGGGCTCAGTTGCACATTAGAATTTTTATAGCCTGTCCTGACAAAGAAATAACCAACACCATCTGAAGCTGTTTGGCTGTGTGCAGGCTCAACATGATGACAAACTATATATACTTGAAGTTGGCAAACTATGACTTTTTGCTATTGTGATGTCTACTAAATGCCATAAAGATGCCCCAGGGGTTTTGTTTTGTTTGATAAATTATAATATACTGATTGTCAGCAGGTTATAACATGCACTACATGAATATCAATATGGAAGCTGGAATCATGGCAGGAGTAAACCAACAGTTTTCTATATACCTTAAATATCCAGCCACTGTTAGTTAGTTAAAGTCTCAAAAAAAAAAAAAAAAATAATTGGTAAAAATAATTGTTGCATGGATACCATCATCTGTTCAGGCTGAGAATCTGAAGACTGGTTGTACCCAACAGTCGACCCCTCTGATGGGTGACCATGTAAAATTGGGAGGGGGGGGGGGGGGGGGGGATATAATAACAATATAAAAAAAATTTTAAAACGTCATTAACATTCCCCAAAATGCTGAGCAATCGAAAGGTTTTGCAGGTGATATTGGGTTGGTAGCCTAGTTGCTTGCTTTATCCATCTCCTGAGTTCTTTAAAGAAAGAGAGATCTTCAGGGCCCAATCTAAATGACTGTATAGCCACAAAACGTATGAAGTTTTAACTGGACTAAAAGTTGTCATATTTTTTAAACTTAGTTTGAAATATGCAATGCGAATATGTTTTACTGCTACTTGATTGTTTTATATATCGGGGAGTGCAATAGCACTTCCCATATATTGGTTTGACCCCTATTTCAAAATGATGGATAATAAAAAAAATTAAAAGAGCTTATATCTCAGTTAACTCACATCATCAACTTCTTAGCTGCTTAATTATAGACGTTATTAGCCTCCAAGCATGCCTTGAATCTTTCCCTGAGGTAGTACACCAGCAGCGCAAAATAAAAGTGTTGAAAGTGTGGGGGAAAACCCCCCTTGAAATTCATCTTTTCATCTTCAAGAATCATCTTGTGCATATGTTCTATTCCCTTCCCCACCCCCCTTTTATAAATAAGTAATAAAAAAAAAAAGACATGGGTAGTGGTGGGTTTTGAAGACTCGATCAGGCTAGCTGACATGCTCATTACATCAGAATGGGGTAAATTGTCATCCATGTACCTTGAGCTATAGGCAGAACAAAGACCTGCGCTCAGTTCTGCTGTTCAGTTTGTGGAGTTCTCGCTCCTGGGAAACTGTTACCAAGTCTAGGAGTCTGTTGCTGCTCCTCTACCAAAATATCAGCTATTTGGTTGGTGCTCCTATGCAACTGTTACCAACCCTGAAGGAAGTTGTAGCTGACCATACATGGGTAGTCAACAATAGCAACAAGTCATGGCATATGCTGACATGTGCAATGTCCAACAAAAGGAAGTTGTAGCTGGTCCCTACATGGGTATAGTCAACAATAGCAATGCAATAAGACATGCCATGTGCTAATGTGTAGTATCCAACAACAATAAAGCTCTGAGTTGGACTTTGTCTGTGTAGTCCTCCACCGCTCAACTTTAAAATAGATGAACAGCAAAACAAACAACAAAAACTTGTACAAGAGCTACATTGGATTAAGAAAGAAAGTAAACAAGATTGTGCTGATTTTGACCCCCCCCCCCCCCCCCCCCCCCCCCTGTTTAGCATCTGTCCCCCTATATTACAATTTCTTTTAGCAGGTGTTTCTAGTATTGGTTTAAGATAAATCTTCAATACATATAAAATAACACTGACATGTATACTTCTTTTCTTTACATATTGAAGATTTATCTTAAAATCAATTTTCTTGGGGGAGGAGTTGTTTTTGTTTTGCCGTTGTAATTAAATACTCCGTCTCCATTAAGTCAGCAAAAGAATCACCATTCCATTGATTTATGTTTCAGGTTTTATCTTAAGAAGTTCGAGGATTATCCCAAGAATCGGACTGCATTTATTCCCTTTCTCTTGTAGTAAATACTATTGTTGATGCATTGTAGTGTAGTTGTTGTTTTTTGTTGTATTTTTGACAATGTAATACATACAATGAATGTATTTGGCCCTTCATAACACTAGTGCCAGCGGCTTTAAAAATTTACAATTTTGAAGCTAGTGACCAGTGTGTCTGAAATTTGAAAATGTAGTCCATTATATATACTTTAAATGACCAGAGTGACATTTATAGTGCCACAACCTTGTTTAGCATATAAAGAATAGGTATCAGTGAGAGATGAGAGTGCAAGATGGATAGAACAGTGGAAGATAGTAAGAATGGTAGAGTGGAAGATGGATAGAATAATGATATTAGTGAAAGATGTATAGAAAGATAAGTAAGAATGATGACATAACTTGTACAATACAAGGTAAAAATAAGAACTGTCGAGTTCAGAGTATAGAGGGTCATTCCACTAAAGAGTGCATCGTTCCTTCAAGCACCACCACCTCACAATCTGATGCATTGTTATTATTCCCTTTCTTTACCCAACAAAGCTTTCTTAACCAAATTTCTCATGAATCCAACCACTTCTCTACTCCTTCCTTTCTATCTCTTCAAGCATTAAATCTCGAAGGATAAAAAGTATATGGACCTTGGCACAATCAAATGTTTGTATGTTGAGCTTGGTTTTAGGCATACCAGTTTACCCTAAATTCAAACAACATAAACAACATAATGATAGATTTCTCTTTTACCCACGTTTCAACTTGTTTTGTTTTTTCAGGGTAATTAAAAAAAAATATATATATATTAACTTAATAAGGGGGGACTATACCATTTACTACCGAAATTTGAACACATATTTGTAGCTGTCATCCCTTTCTTCTGTGCAGATACTTTTATTACCAACTTGTTGCTTATTGTGTGTGCTTTAAGATGATATGTGAAATGTCTCTATAGTCACCTTTTCTTAAAAGATATATCCAAATACGCAAGGGTCACTAAAAAAATAGCGCCTCCCCAATTAAAACACGTGTAATTCTAAGGCGCCGTAAGCTACCGCCCCCAAATTGGTGTTGTGGCTTCCTACAAGCCTAAGCTGTGATCTCACCTGAGATATTATTTTTACCGTGAAGTACTCCGAGTTATGGCGCTTAGAAGAGGCGAGGTCACAGATATTCCGTGGTTTTTTGCGCGGTTGGAAATAAAGTGTCCCGTATCTCATCAACCCTCGTGTTGTAAATATGGCTTGGTGAGATCACAGCTTAGGGTGTTAGCAAGCCACAAAACAAATTTTGAGTCAGTAGCTCAAGGTGCCTAGGAATTACACAAGTTCCAATTTGGGAGATGACATTTTTTGAGTGACCCTTGCGTGTTTGGATATATCTTTTAAGAAAAGGTGCCTATAGAGACCTTTCACATATCATCTTAAAGCACACACAATAAGCTGGTAATAAAAGTATCTGTACAGAAGGGTGGGGGAAATTATGACAGCTACAAATGTGTGTTCAAATTTCAGAAGTAAATGGTATAGTCTCCCCAATGATTGGCATTTTGTCGCTGGGTGAAAATCACCTACTGGAAACATATTTCTGCTAAAAACACCCAAAGACATTGTAGATAGTTAAGCCTGAGCTTGTATTTTGTTAACCTAGGTATATCCTTATATCATTGCTATCAGCTGTGTACTATTACTTGTGCCTAGAACGAGTTCATTGTTGATTGTTTCACAACTTGACTGCTTGGCGAAGCAGTCATACAATATATATTCTTAAAAAATAACTGAGCAATTTCTCGTAGGTAAAGAATGTCAAAAAAATATTGGCTGTAGTTAATCTGTATTTCCTACTGGAAATCGACATCATCAGACAACAGTGAATCAATGTCGGCAATGTCCAGTCGCTATCTCTAGATTGTGGCAAGGAATAATTCCAAATACTTGTTACATTAACAAAATACCCATGAATTACAGCAGTACACAAATAGCTCAATTTTAACATGAAATAGTTACATATTTTTTGATTGCAATAAAGGTTTTCATGTCAAATAAGTGTTTGAAACTAAATTATAAACAACTGGTTGAATTTGGAGGGAACTAGGGGTCAAAACCACGAATCACCCTGAAAAAAAAAAGTTTATCAAATTTCTATACTTTAAGACTTGACCAAAATCGACAACTTATAACTTCTCAACATCTCTACTAAAATTTATTGATTGATGCCATATCTAAGAGCTTTTGTTATCCATGCATGCATTGGTTAGTGTTTCAAACTTAGGGTGCAGAATTTTTGAGTGACCTTGATGTTGCTGCATGCATCTTCTAAGAAAATGCGCCTATAGAGACCCTCAACATATCATTTGAAAGCACACAGAATAAGCAACAATATGGCTCTAATAATATCTGTACAGAAGCAAGGGAAAAGAAAGTTAGGATTTCAAAACTTGTTGCAACTCTGCTACAACCTTTAGTGGTTTAGTATCGTCTTGCGTTCCACAGTAGTTGGTTCATTTTTTTTCTTTTCATTCTCTCAATACATTAATATATATATATATAAGTTCGTCAAACAATGCAGAATACATTGCCTAAAGATGCAAATTAAAAATAATAATAAAATAAAGAAAGTGGAAACCAAAAGTTTAATTTACCAAAAGAAAAAAAGTGTATCTATTTAGGAAAAACTGTACCAATTTATATATTGTTCCAGATTTTAAAAGCAGTAAATACAAAATTCCTAAACATGCAGGAGAATCTCTCCACAGCATATTCAACACATATACCCCACTTCCTTTCTTTCTCCGACTTCTCATGAAAGTAAAACTTTTGGTCAGTTCCTTATTGATATGTTTTCATATTCCTATGTAATGTAACTGTACAACATAGCACAACAGTAGAGAGAAAGTGTAATGTATAGCAAACAAGTACTGGGTCCATAATATATGAAAAAGAAGATGTGTGAATTATTGAAGCATTATGCATTATACATATACAGCGGGAGATAACATCAGTAGCTCTTAGCAATGCCCAAATGCTTGGCCTCTGTCTCATATATAAGCAACCTCCATAACTTCACTATAAACACCTCCGCTTCGTCATCCAGCACCTATGGCAATCAAAATAATGTTAATTTACAAAGGTCACTTAGGGAGGCATGAATGGCATTTATGAGATTCTTAAAGGTTAACCGATTACATGCCGCAAGCGGATATATCCATAAACACATCATTCACAAAAATATTATACCATTCGCACTACACACAGGATTTTTTTTATTTGTCATAAAACTATTTCCTGCTTGAGGGAAAAAGCGAGCAAATGAAAGAAATGGGTAATGGTCCAATTGCTGGCATGTGGTCTCTTCCTGGTCTTTACAGCTGTTTTGGAAGCTCATCTTCAGAGGAAGGCTGCAGAAGCATCTATGCCTACCTGTAATCGCTCCGACACCCTTAGTTTTCAAGAAAAGAATTCCACATTTCTTTGCTGTAAGTTTTGGTGTAAACAGAGCAACGTAGCGATGCATGTCCTTTGTAACACAAATTAAGTAGTAGTGTAATCAGATACAAAAGGTATACAAATCATCATAACCAAAGACTAAGATTTTTTTAATTTTTTTTTTTTAAAAGCTGGTTCACAATATAACACCTGTACTAGCATTGTGACACATAGCATAATGCATATATTATGAACATGTGCAACCAGCACATCCAGATATGTTGCTATCCTATGCTTGGATATACACATAACTTCCATTCTTTGGTCAGTTGTAACACATCAGTCGCAACAGATTGGTGTGCTATATTTGAGTTTGGTGTGCTTTATTTGAGTTTGAGTTTTTTTTTTATTTGTCATAAAACTATTTCCTGCTTGAGGGAAAAAGCGAGCAAATGAAAGAAATGGGTAATGGTCCAATTGCTGGCATGTGGTCTCTTCCTGGTCTTTACAGCTGTTTTGGAAGCTCATCTTCAGAGGAAGGCTGCAGAAGCATCTATGCCTACCTGTAATCGCTCCGACACCCTTAGTTTTCAAGAAAAGAATTCCACATTTCTTTGCTGTAAGTTTTGGTGTAAACAGAGCAACGTAGCGATGCATGTCCTTTGTAACACAAATTAAGTAGTAGTGTAATCAGATACAAAAGGTATACAAATCATCATAACCAAAGACTAAGATTTTTTTAATTTTTTTTTTTTAAAAGCTGGTTCACAATATAACACCTGTACTAGCATTGTGACACATAGCATAATGCATATATTATGAACATGTGCAACCAGCACATCCAGATATGTTGCTATCCTATGCTTGGATATACACATAACTTCCATTCTTTGGTCAGTTGTAACACATCAGTCGCAACAGATTGGTGTGCTATATTTGAGTTTGGTGTGCTTTATTTGAGTTTGAGTTACAGAATGGATGATGAAGGAAGTGAGCAACTTCCCTTGCATATGAGAGGTTTCTAGCATGCCTGGAGAAGCTTGTGGTCCTCATCCTGCTGTCACCAAATCGGAAAAAGTGGAAGTACCCACATGCTGCTCTTCTGCCTCCTCATTATATCTAAAAGTAAAATTAGTTCCTCGTCACCAGAGTTGCGACCATCATCTTCACAGTCCATTGTTTAACAGTACGCAAGGTTTGGAATACTGAGATTGAAATTCATAAATTAATTCAGAGTATTGACAAGGAGCTCAAAGCAACCCAAAAACCTCATGACAACTGTCATTCATATATGCACGATAATTGCTTACCGAGAAACTACAAATGGATCGTTAACGGGCTCCAACCAAATAATAGGTTTCACAACATAATTAATGGGGGTCACAAATAAATAATGGCAAAATCAATGGACTCCCAACATAATCAATGGGGCCCACACACTAATTAATGGGCTTACAACTCAAATTAATGGAACTCAAACATCTGCATACTTCATTTGTATCAGAGAGCATGCTATTACTCACTATAATTGTATTGACCCTACTTTATAAAATGGCATAGCGCAAAACACCAATTGCAGCTGTAGCTTCTTAGCCACCCAAAATGGTGATTTCAGTCAATATTAGTTCAAAAAAAATATCCAAGTGTGCCCTGAATCCTTCGCTAAGGTAGTAAACCAGTAGAGATAAGAAAGTGTGGAAAAACCCTTGAAAATCATCTCCAAGGATCATCTTTTTCTTCCCTCACATAACTTGCATCCAAGAGGTTAACTTATAGAACTTTTAGTACCACAGGACTCCAAATCTTCCAATGCATGTCCACAACTAATATTGTGGGGGAAAATATTTGGTGAGGATAACCCAGTAGTTTGTTGATGACACAATCAAGCTAACGCAAGTGCAGTATTATGCAATGATGCATGTAGCTAGCTCATTTGAATGAAACAACTCGGCAGTCTGCTGATTGACTAAGAATCATCAAACAAAAAAGGTAAGTGAAAGCAAGGAACTATGCAGCAAGGAACTATACAGCAATATATCAGCTACTGCCTATGAAAAAGATACCAAACTGTGATTACCTTCAAATCTCTGTAACGTCTGGAGATAACTAATTAATCGGATAATGTGATGTCAACAATATGTGCTGATATTTTGTAGGAGACAACATATGCCATGTATTGATGCTAGTGTTGACTGTACCCATGTACACAAGTGTAACAACACACACCACGTCTTGTTGTACCCATAAATAGTGTTTAAAGGTCCTCTCTACCACTCTTCTATAATACAGATAAAAATTTTAAAAATTAAAAATAAAGTTGAACAAGAAAAGAAACAAATAGACATTAAAAATTTAATTCATTTTTAACTCTTTAATGGCTGTAAGCATCATTCATATGGGCTAGCTACACAACTTACTTATACATTACAATACAAGCCCCCCTCCCAAGATAAGTAACTGGTTTTCTGAGTGGTCTCTGGGTAAGCAGGTTTTAATTACTTGGGGACTAACATGGCATGCAGCATGCTAAGTGCTAAATTTAAGATCCCAGCACACTGGATTGCAGGATGGTCATAACACTCAAGATTGGGCTTATCACATCTACACATGGCTACCATATCTGGTTACACTCACCATGGCTATGTCCTCCAGTATGTCACTGGGTGAGATATGACAGGAGAGCTTGTTGCAGATAAACTCTGTGAGAATAGGTTCCTGCTCTCCTATATACTCCATGATCTTTTTGTTGATCCACGGCCCTACTCTCTTCTCTATTAGAACCTAGAAAAAAGAGAGAGGGGAAGATGAAACAGGCCAACTACACATCCACCTGCTAGCAACAACTAGTCACACAGTGCAAGCTATGTAGGGTTGTGGTGCATACAAACTTCACCTTGTCAATCTGGTCCCACTTGAGATCATATCTGAACACCTCATCCTTGGCAGTGGGAATGTTGTTGACCAACTGCTGCACCATCTTCTTGCGCTCCTCAGGCATCAGTTTCTTATCTCTGACTCCTTCCTCTGCCCCAATCAATGTAGTGCTTCTACTTCTCCCCCGCATCACAATCCCAACCTCCCCACCACCACTGCTACCCTTGTCACCGCCACCACCTCTCTCATCCCGTTTCTCGTCCCTGTTGCCTCTGCTCATTCGTCCGCTGGAACGACGTGATTGCCGACTACCCGACGAAGATAACTTTGGAGAACCGCCGCCTCCACTTTTTCCTCCTCCGCCACTGCCGCCTTTTACTTCAGTACTATGTCCATGTGCTTCCTCTTCATCATCACTGTACTCAATTGGCACCAATTTTTTCTTTGGTTTCTGTTCAATGTCGTTGTCTTCCATAGTGAAGACAGTATCTAACTTGGACTTTGCTTGAGTCGGCAGAGAAGACTGATTTGAGTTGGTGCTGACCGTTGTTGTTGCTGCTACAGTTTTCTTCATCCCGAATGCAAGCTTGGTTTGTGATGGTGAGTTGAGAGAATTCGTCCCATCGCTCTGGTCTTGCTTGATTTCTTCCTCAAAAGAACGATGGGAGAACGAGGGAGAGTTGCTGGCCACAGCAGAGGAGGGAGGGAGAAGTACAGCGGCTTGGTGTTGCTCAGGAATATCCACTAAAGGAGCAGAGTGAACCTATTATGTACAGAAGGGAAATATATAGAAAGAGAAGCACACGTTTGTTACTTGAAATGATAAAGCATCCCTTTGATTATTTTAAACCATTTCTTACTTGAATGGGAGGGTAAGCAGGGGGGACAGAATAACCAGTCTTGGTGAGAGGAATGTCATCATCCAACTCTGCCATGGGGACGTCCCTATCATCTTCGTTATCCCTAGAGACTGACTCCGCCCCACTGCTTCCTGACAAAAGCTCACGTGCCTGGCGCTCAATCACCTATACACAGTTAAAGAGATGTGCACATACTTATAGCCATCACCAAATCCTCAACCCAGTCACTGTAAGCTACATTTAGGAACAGCAACAAAAAAAAAATAAGTACACTGAAGTAGAATGACCAGTCAAGTCATACACGATGCTAGAATGAAATTTAGCATACACATCTTTCCTCAAAGATATTTATTTACCTGTAGTCTGAGCTCTTCCAGTTCATCTTTCTCTCTCATCCTGTCTCGTTCATCACTCTCCAACTCAATCTCCCGGTCGCGATGTCGTCTAGCATAAGCACTCCCCCTGAGGGAATGAAGCCCACAACACATGCACAGTAACGTGACAGTAAAACTATCACGTGATCTCAAACACACCTGTAATACTTTTGGTCGTCTTTTTCATCATTGTAATCAGCCAGAAAATCTCCGAGATGTTTGCGTTCTCTTACCTGGAAAAGCAAGAACACACAGAAAAGTTGGAATATCAGGTCTAAAAGCCTAACTTTGCACATGGGTGCATCATGTCTACCATGTCCTCCCTTCGTTCTTTCTCTCTTTTCAAATCCTTCTCGTATTCCTTCTCCTTCCTCCTCTCTCTCTCATCCCACTTTAAAAGGCACTGCACGAGAATGAGAATCATACATCAATTAACAATTAATTACACTTCCTCTACATATATAGTCAATTATTTACGCATCACATCGTCCGCTGATCACCATCATCACTCTAACAACAGGTGTCAAATGTGTAACCTCAACATAACAGAGCTAATCACATAACAAACCTAAATAGAGACTACCATACTAGTCGTAATGATGCAGTCTAATCCATACATATTTATTCACAAACCTTTTTATAAGCATTATCCCTCTCCTTCAACTTCCTCTGCCTATTTCTCTCCTCGTATTCCTCGTCATCTTTCATCATCCTCTCTCTCTCCTTCTGCCTAAGAGATTCTCTCTTCTTCTCCTTCTCTGCCCTCTCCTGTGAGCGAGACCGGATGGGACTACGGGAACGCTTGCTAGGGCTACTAGGGTTCCTGCAAGAAAAGACGGAAAGAAAGAATCGTGTAAAAAAGACCAATGGAGAAAAAGGTAACTTAAGATGGAGGAAGGGAAGAGTGAAGAAGAGGACAAGAGAAAAGACAGCAAGAGAAGAATGGTAGAGAAGAGAAAGAAAACAGCAAGGAAGAGAACAAAGGGAAAAAGTATGTAAAGGAAGAAATGATATGAGATGTAGAGGAAGAGGAGAAGTGAAATAGGATGTAAAGGGAGAGGAAGAAGTGAAATAGGATGTAAAGGGAGAAGTGAAATAGGATGTAAAGGGAGAGGAAGGAGTGAAATAGGATGTAAAGGGAGAGGAAGAGAAATGGGTGCAAAGGGAGAGGAATAAGTGAAATAGCATGTAAAGGGAGAGGATGAAGTGAAATAAGATGTAAAGAGATAGGATGTAAAGAGATAGGATGTAAAGATATAGGAAGAAGTGAAATAGGATGTAAAGGGAGAGGAAGAAGTGAAATAGGATGTAAAGGGAGAGGAAGGAGTGAAATAGGATGTAAAGGGAGGAAGAAGTGAAATAGGATGTAAAGGGAGAGGAAGAAGTGAAATAGGATGTAAAGGGAGAAGTGAAATAGGATGAAAAGGGAGAGGAAGGAGTGAAATAGGATGTAAAGGGAGAGGAAGAGAAATGGGTGCAAAGGGAGAGGAAGAAGTGAAATAGGATGTAAAGGGAGAGGATGAAGTGAAATAGGATGTAAAGAGATAGGATGTAAAGAGATAGGAAGAAGTGAAATAGGATGTAAAGGGAGAGGAAGAAGTGAAATAGGATGAAAAGAGAGAGGAACAAGTAAAATAGGGTGCAAAGGAAGAGGAAGAAGTGAAAGGGAAGAGAGAGAGAGAGGTGAAGGGAGTGGAAGACAACAAAAAATGAAAAAATGAGAACAAAAAGCCTACATGTCACCTGGTGTTTGGGCTTTGAGAGCGGTCCCTTTTGGATCGCTGCTCTGAGGGAGTATCTATGTCCTTGAGAGTGGACACTGTATCGCTCTCCCTAGTCCTTCCACGTGCTCTATCCCTTTCTCCTTCTTTGTCCCGCACCTTTCTATCCTTCCTAGCTTCATCTGAGCGCTGGAAGAGAAACAGAGAGGGAGTTGAAACAGTTTCGCTTCTTTAGTGAAACACCATCGACAAAAAAAATGATACTCATTCTTAATAAATTCTATTCTAGCATTACAAATGTTGCAGCAGATGCACCACAAAGTTTCCTGCTGCTTCGTAACAAAGGCATTCACCTTAACTATTACAGTGACGATACACGAAGGGTGCTCACTTGACGACGTAATGGAGAATTTTTTAGGGTGTGTGTGTGTATTTGTAAGTGTGTGTGAGTGTGTATGTGTAGTAAGTAAGAGAGTGTGGTGTGTGTGTGTGTGTGGTGTGTGTGTGTGTGTGTGTGTGTGGTGTGTGTGTAGTGTGTGTGTGGTGTGTGTGTATGTGTGCATGCGTGCATGTGATTAGAGCATACACATCTAACTTTAGATGCATCTGTCAGTACCTCACCTTTAGTTGCGGTAGCATTGGACACAGCATAATATACGAATACTTCTCGATTTCCAAGACAAATTTTATTAAAACTACAATCAGCTACTGGCGAAAGGAAGTATTATAGAAAGTGGGTCAAACCAATATAGGGAGTACTAGCATACTCCCTGATATTCTTAAACACAACTTCAAACATCATTCTGTGTCTGTACCTATCAGACGGACAGGATATACAACACAACAGGGGAAGATGACAGGCAACATCTCATGAATATACTAATGAGAAGTGTGGTTAGGCAGAGGATCTCCACAGCAGCTGTTTCTACATGCTTGTATTTGTGACACTTAGGATAACTTGCCAGCCCATTTTACAAAACCTAAAGCATTAAGGCAGCTGCAATATATAGCCTGCAAGTACTACCAAGTGCTATGCTAACCCAATACCAAAGACAAGCAAGACGAGACAGCTGGCTTGAATACAGCACAAGAAGAAACAAGTTTTTGAAAATAACAAAACAAAAACACACAACAATCATGGGATCATCCGTGACCCACCTCCTGAAAATAACTAAGAATGCGATTAACAAATTTCCGTACATCAAATCCCAACCAATGATTTAAAAAATGTATATTAAAAAAATAAATTAAAAATCCTGATTTAACCCAATTTATCCCTTACATGGAAAGCATTGATAATATAATTTGAAGCAACTAAGTAAACACAGTGTGCTATAGACCCAAGCCCTAACATTACAGATGCCCTAATATGCAACATACACACATGTGACTGTGGTGAAGCCAAGTCTTCAATACTTGTTAACACACTCATGAGATCAGGCATCGACCCCTCTAATTAACAAGTGTTTACTTGTTGGAAGCTGTGGAGAGAAGGTTAAGTTACACAGGAATGTTACTTCATTGAGGAAGTGAAATGAAATCCAAGATCTTTTTTCAACTACATAGTACCTTGTGAGAATGTGACCACTTTGAAGTGTGAAGAACATTGATAAAATATGTTAATATGATGCACACCTATGAGTCAGTTTGTTGCAAACAAGTTTGAAGACCAAATGGTATTAGAAATCAGTGAAATACCCACACAACTAACTCACAAAAATGGAAGCAGTATCTTTATATCTTTATATAGCATGTTGTATCGAGAATATTGATTGGGCAAGACAACAACCACAATATCTGAAAAATATGCTTGTGTCAATTTGATATCTCTTCCTACTATTGTGCAGTTCAGCCAACCATTTTCGGGGGGGGGGCAAGTTTTCACAAGTAAATGTTCACTAAAAGTGTTTTTTTTTAATTATAAAGCCACACTACTCATGCTAATAAGAGAAAGAAGGAAGAGGAGGAGAGAGAAATAACAAAAAGATGCAGGTATTGAACACTTATTAACCGCTAAAACTCTTACTTATGTGTGGTTTTTATAACAATTATATTTATAGCTTATTTTTTAAGAATAATCCATCCAGGAGCAATTCCATTCTCAAGAGTGAAGGGATTCAGAGTGTTTTCCAGCAAACATTGGTGTCTGTGCAGCCATTCCAAGCAGAAGAGCTTACAGAAACAGCAGTAAAGGACTGAAAGAGATGCTTCTTATCAGAGTTGCAAACGAGTCAGCCATTGTTTCCTTTTACGTGACCGACTAACTGGAAGTAAAGCATTTATCTATTTTGTAATGCTAGAGTATCTATTAGGTATGTGCAGGTAAATATAATAAAGCGTTTAGCGTGTCTGTTTCATTTTGTGTATATACTTTTTCGACAGATTTCCACATTTATGGAAAATCTGATGCACCTGACAGTCGGTTAACTCTTCAGAACCGAAAATTAAAATAATCCAACACATGCATGCACCAGAATTTTTTTAAAGGTTATGTGACAAAATAGCAGCAAGAATCATGTTGCCTTCTTCATCACATGAGGGCTCTATCAAGTATGCACTATTGATATGCTAGCTAGGCTAGCAACAATAAAAGTAACCAAAACACATGGAGTACTATTTTTTTGTTACTAGCATTTAGGCCAAAGACCTTGTTGGTCCAATCGGTCAATTTAATTTTAGCTAGCTAATAGCTAGACCTTCTATGCTCTAGTATGGAAGATATTTGCTGCCTTCAGCTTTAGCTACTCACTTTTTTTGTTGTTGGCTTTGTTGTTGTTTTAAGCCTATGATGACGCCTCTACTCTGTAAGCCATGCCATTTCAGCAACTGCAGTATTTTTCTAGTAGAGTAGGATTATATGCAGCCTTGCTAGCAAATAGCATAAATTAGGTATACCATGCTCTAGCAAAGCCTTTTGGTAATAGTTACCAAGTTGTGCTCTTTGAGTGGAAAATCCGCTATTGTCAGGAACGTGATACTCGCATACATGGATATATCCGTTATCGGGCCTAATGAGTTAAAAGGTCATCATTGGTCGCATTAACTCTTTAGGGCCCAGGTGCATCAGATTTACGGCATTTTTTTTTACGTCCTCGACCATAGCGTGTACACACACACAAAGAACGCAACTTGACAACTATTGTTAAAAAGCTATGCTCGAGTTCACACGGTGAAATCCAACTCAAGCTGTTCGCTGATGAGTCTGCACCGAACACTCTACTAGAAAAACATAGCAGTTTCTAAAAAGGCGAGGTGTCAACATCCTCGACTTGGACAAAAAAAGGGAGAAAAGGAAGGGGAGGTAGGAAAAAGCAGCCATATAGCAGAAGATAGCAAACAATTTGGAATATAACAAGGAAGATTAAAATTCATTGCCTGCTACACACACTAAAGCTTAGTTGATCGAGGTACTATCTAGCCTAAAAGCTAAAATGACCACTATGGTCTTGGGCCGAATTGCTAGCGGCCTACAGAACAAAAAGTTACTCTAAGTGCTATGTTTACTTTTATTGTAGCTAGGCAAGCTAGCATATCAATAGCACTTAGTGAAGAGGAAAACCGCATAACTCTTGCTTTTATTTGTCAAGACATCAAAAAATAATTCAGATATACGCGTGTGTCGAATAATTGAACTTTAGGCTTTAAAGAATTAAATGCATATTCACACTGACAGTATACCACACAACACAAATTACCAGTCTTTCTTGCTAACTCTACACATCCCATTAGTCCCCACATGTCACACATCAACCTTTCACCATATGCAAGCAATGTTGCTCCAAGTGGAACTTGCTCAATAGCGACATAAAACTATTTTTCACAAGTTCTCAAGTTATACCAGCTACTTTTTCTAAGAATCAGTCACAGTTCAACCCACTCAGTCATGCTATGAAATACATATCACGTACTCCAAAATTCATCAATAGGTCACAACTCTTTCAAGCTTGCCCCAATATTGAACAAGTTAGGAATTATATTCTAATGTCAGCAATAGCAAGTCCACCATTACTGTTAGAGTTTGAGACCTAAAAAAATCTCGAACTATGTACTCAATTCATTATTGTTGTTGTTGTTGTAGACCCTCTTTTTCCTCTTTTTTTCCTTTTGACTTTTATTCATTACTAAGTTGCACAAATCAGTTGTCTAACATCCACGCTCACATGTTTCATAACGTTGTCTTCAAGATACACTTGTATAGAACTTTTAAAAAAATAAGAGAGATTGACAATACAAACTCCAGGCAAGAAAGGTCAGAACCGGCAGTAAGACCTGGATGCTCGACAAAGAGGCTAGGGGGAGGGAGACTACCTGCAAAACTAATTCAAGTAAGATAAATTGGCAAAAAATAATAATAAACGCACCAAAAAGTGGTGGTTTGACAAACCTAATAAGTGATATTTATGAGGTGCAAAAATGACAAAGAGCTAAATGTTCCAGTTGCACTGACTTCTGCTTAAAAATAAATCTGCAAAGCCCCACGCCCTGTTTCAATTACAATTCAGAGCATTCATTAACTTTGTAAACTCCAGTGTCAAGTCGAACGTGGTGGAGTGCTGATATTTTAAATTAGAAAAATTCATCCTTTTATCTGTTATAACATAGAGGGTCTATTGTTTCCTAACATGTTCCGCTACTACCGACATTATAGAGCACTTTCTCTTTGGAAACGTCTAGAACAGACCAACAACAACAACAACAAAGAAAAAATCCATCACTCTTCCATAACTGAGAAAAAGAAGAAAACCGTCCCATTCTCCGTAGCTAGAGCTAGACTCACCCTCCTACCAAGAACGGCAGCCTACATCACACGACGAAGGAAGGAAGGAGCGATTGTGCAAGGAAACTTTTTGATGGCAGAGAGGGAGAAGTGCAAGCAACATGGGCAGCTTACGCATTTCAAACTTTCTCAAACTGTTGTACGTAATAACACAGCGTTTGTTATAATTATTGGTATGTGGACGGACCACATAATATCACAATAGTGTATAAAGCATGTCATTACCAGTGAACAGCATATGCACAGTATACTGAAATAAGTGATGAATGGTATATGGTATATGGTCTAAATTGTCTCTTTTGATGCATAGTATAAGCAGTAGCCAATTGTTTTGATTGACATTACATGTGTAATACATCTTCTACACAATTTAGTTAAGTCTATTCTAATTTTTGCACACCAACCTTGTAGGACTCTCTGAAGCGTTTTATCTCATCAGAGACAAGCGTCTTCATATCATCCTCCATGTCCATGTCTTCCAAAGTACTCTGGACAACAAGATCACAAAGGATGCACATAACTGGCCTATCCACACAGGGAACATTTGATGTGCAGTGCTCGCGTCCCCACCAAATTCAAATTAGGAAATTGTGAACCAATGCGCATCAGATTCAACGTGCCTCAAGAGGTAGTTCGAATTGATTTAAACTCATTCCGAGCAATAAACATAGGTGTTAAAAATAAGTGCACTGGTGTGCATTAAATGGAAATTCACACTTGCTATGTCTGCAGTTAGATTTAGACTAACTTATGCTGTAACTACTATTATAGCTAGCTAATACCACCTGGTGAAAAAAAAAGGGGGAAAAATTAATTAAAAAATCTTTTATAGTTAGTGTATTCCATCTGATTTTTTTTCTTCCTTGTGGCTTCATGGAGCATCATCCATCAAATGATGCCTTTCTCTTAGCTCTATCCTCTGTTCAGCAGCACATGTCATCTTCGAGTACGTAGGTGGCTCATCCATATGAGGAGGAAAAAACTTCTTTTTTTCCCTTCTCTTTTTTTAATATATGTAAATATATAAATATTTCTACACGTGTTCTTCATTGAAAATGCTATGTGGACGCAAACAAAGCGCACCAATTCAAATTATTTAGGTTATGCACTTCAGATGCACTTTCATTTTTGCATAGTGCAGAGAGGCCTTTACATGCAGCAACATAATCCTCTCCCCCCCCCCCCCCCCCCCCCTCTTTTTTTTGCTCATATAAACCATAAAACTGAAGTAGCAAGGGCTAACTAACTCTGTATTGCATATTATAATGATATCAGACCTTGCTCTCACATTTGGATCTAAGTTGCCAGACTGTTTGGCCATGAAGAGAATAGACTCCTTGACATCATGTTCCCGTTGCACTGAAGAAAAAAGAAAGAAAAACGTAAAAACAAGAAAGAGGAAACGGTGGTAGAGAAAGGAAAAAGACAAAGAACCACACACACATACTCTGCGCGCACACACACACACAAGAAGATTTGAGAGAGAGGAGAAAGATGATGCTTGCTTACATTCTTCATTTGACTTGGAGCTAGACAAGACTGCCACATAGCCTTTGAGCAACTGAGTTATCAGATCCAGTATGGTCTTGTCCTCAGACTACAACAACAAACAAAACAAAATTGGTAGCAAAGTAACATAAGAAAATACTGGAACGTGAAGAGACTTGTAGTCATGAGTGATAATCAGTTACAAGAAAATTAGGCACCACCTTTGCTTCTTCAGGAACTTCACTAATGAGAGCGGCAGTGGCTACATCTTTATCCTCTTCCAGCTTATTCACTTCCTTATCGACCTATGTTTAAAACAATGACAAAATTCACACAGAAATCCTCACGACTGATTCACACTATGTAACAAGAAGCACAGCTCAATAGTTGCACTCATCATAGTTATGAGCCTTACATGAATAGAGGGTTAGTACTGTACCTCATCTTCGTTGACGACTTTGCTGTTCTTGCTGTGTTTCTTGGTGATAAGATACTTCAGTAACTCCTTCCTAGTCTTTGCATCTACTTTGGCCTACACGTACGCATGCACACACACACAAAGTAACAAGGAACTAACATATGTAGTGCAGATTCCAACTAAAACCCACCACCAAAGATTTCTCTCCCAGCTTCATGCCGTGTAGTAACCGCAAAGCTCTCAGAGTTGAATCAGGATCGGCATACTCACAAAATCCAAACCCTATAACAATGTAATAATAATACTATACGATATCATGAAAAGCACAAATATACTTCGTCAACTATACCTTGCAACTTCCCACTCGCATCTTGGACTCTCTTCCATCCCTCTACGGGGCCACAACGCTGAAGAATGACACATTTAAAAATAAATTTCATTATCAACAAAAAATTCTCTTCAAATTTTATGAACAAACTGACCAGTAGAATCTGCCGAATCAATGTATCGGAAGCCTTTTCTGTGATATTACCCACAAATACAGTCGTAGCCACCTTCATGTTGGCAGTTGAAGATGGAATGGGAACCTATTTGACAGAATTAGATCATATAACTTTGACTAAGTCTTAAGAGTTTAAATGCAAAGAATGTTGACAGGGTTAATGTGTATGCATAGCTCCTTGGGAGAAATGGAAACTACCCACTATATGTACCAAGATAGTTTTATCACGAAAATATTACAAAAATATTACCTTAACAATGTGATCAGCTGTACCAACTCCTGGCAGTGGTTTGGGAATTGGGTGATTGATCTGCCAAGTAGATACCTTTTCATTCTACTAATATGATGCATAGCAATGAGTCTTACCATTATTGGAGGTATCGCGGTGGGAACAGCCACTGCAGGAAACAAAAGGGGGAGGGATGTGAGGACAAAGAAATTGTGAGGACAAGGAAATCTTCGAAGTATCAAGACAATAAGTATCTATGATCATGTCAGTGAGCAATAAGTTTCTCCTTAAATCAGAACACTCAGACAAGAGTAAGCAATAAGCCTTGGGAACAGGTTGGGTAAATTCATTTACAAGCTCACAGCCATAAAGCAACGACTAACAACTGTATTTATCTCACATGGAGGTAATCCTGGTGTCATTAATACAGGCATAGGTTGTCCGACATGCCCTGGTACCATCATCAGTGGGTGACCAAAGCCATGGGGTTGTGGAGGATGTGGAAATAGGCCAGCTTGGGGTAGAAGCCCTCTCCCAGGTAGTAAGTGCCGCATTGGAACTCCAGGTCTTTGATAAGCCATAAGTCTCTTAGTATTACTTAGCTTAGCTACAGCTCAATACCATGGACACGAAATTTGTACCAATTAGATTTTCTGCGCTCGCTGAAATATGCACATGTATATGCACGTGATCGTGACTACACCCACGTGACAATGTAGGGAGTTTGAGTCATGTGAGCGTGCCACTAATCACGCACAATTCACACACCACGAGGAGTTTGTCATACAAGGCATGGAAGTTTTTATCTGTTCTTTCTTTGAGATAATTACTATTCGATGCAGTATTAAATGAACTAAATATTTAGGTGACCTTCTTTCAATACAAACATTGCAGCAAGACTAGACCAGGGCTTGCTACTCCTCAAACTGAGTTATCTCGTCAAGGCATGGTTGGTCGATCTACCATCACTGTCACCTTTGTGCCTCTGTGTTACAACAGTCATTGAACAGTCATTGACCCAAATGGGAATTGAATGATGTATTGTGAGTTATAGTAGATAAGCATTGCTGATGGATGGACAATCCTTCAAGAAAAAAGCAACATTTCTGGCGATTCCTTACACAGGCCAGGTGATTTGGACAGAAGACCAACCTATTTTGACCTTTTCTTTTGACAAACATGCTGCAACTTGGCATGATCAATAAATCGTCATGATATAGGGGTGAAAGAACCGTATGACTATCAGAATGAAGATGATGAATATTTTTGTTTCCTTGGTTGTGGAAACAATTGTTTGGACTCCATATGCTAACTTTGATAGCAGCTTGTACAAATGTAAATGGTAATCTCTCCACCAAATGCACAGTTCTCTGTTGTAAGAAATTTTTTTTTTAGAAATAGTTTTAAAAAAATTTCTAGCCACTTCATTAGGTGTGGTTGGCTAGCAAGACGAAGGGCTGAAGTTCAGCAGAGTTCTGTTTGTGCATTGAAAATTAACACATTTTTCTACTAACAAAAAAAATACAACACCCCTTCCCTCATTCAAGAAATACTAGTAATAAAATGTTTTTCAAAAACCAATACTAGCCACTTGCATTGGCTGGGGTAGCTAGCAAGACGAATAAGCTACACACAACGGTATAATGACCATGTTTTACTGTTATTGATTTCACACTAACTAGCAACGAAAAAATAAAGTGAATGTGTAACAAGGAATGCACCCTTTTAATCATAACTTGATTCCCGTTGACTGGTCATATTTATGTATAAAACACCTATGCCTCACAACAAGGCAATTAATCAAATGGGACCAATCATCCATTACACAAATGAGCCGAGCAACTATACTAGAGTCAACACAAAATTCTTGCTACTTTTTTCCCCCTGCTTTTTTCAGTTGTTCATCTGCTAGTTTCTTCCATTCTGGTACCTCCTTGGTCTTTCCTGTTGCTAACAAATATCTTTTCTCTTCGGTGCCTTGCTTTTTCTCTCTGGCCGCTCTCCGGATAGCTTTCATCTTCTCTCTGTGCTCCTCCACCATCTTTGGCATATTCTTCATATTCTCCTCTATCTTCTTCTCTCTGAGTTAGCAAAACAAATGGATCAACCACAGCCAGCTTCAAATTAATTATCAATATGGATGTATGCTGCCAAAGGGAATGGGAAAGTTAGGGCTTGCCTATATGACTTATCCATAAACTCTCACCTGTGTCCTGTACTGTCTACACAACTTGTGGTTATGAGTGCTTTATGCTGGCAGCTATAGATAAAGCTCTCTTTTTCTACCACAACAAAATTAATGAGGCTGGAAATATTAGGCTTGGGAAGTTTACATCCATTTTGATCCACACCTTTCCTCCCTAGTTCGCTCATGCTTGATGAGTTTGAAAGGCTTATCCTTGCTCCTGTCTCTAAGAGGTTTAGGAGGCCAGTACACACCTGAAGCAACCATGGCTTTACGAATACCTGCTATCTTCCTGCCACTGATGGCTGCCTTTCTCCATCTCTGGTTCACAAATGTGGGTTTAGCTAGTTGCTGTAACTTCAGTACGATTTCAGGGATCTTTTGAGCCATCGTTATCTCAATCAAGAATTGATAAAATGGGTAAGTGTGTCCACGCTGACGAAAGCCACAGAAGGTCAATTTAACCTCAAGAAGTACGTAATACGGATATTTGTGGTGACATTACTAATAATGACGTCCAGCGGCGACGAGCCGGATTCTGCTATGCCAGCAAAATACTGCTATGCCAAATGTTTCTGACCGGTTGTGATACAGAAATGCACATAATATTATAGCAGCAATGCACATATAGGAATATGGCTGAGAGTAAATTGCTTTGACTAGTGTAAGAGTAGTTACTTTACTTGCATGAAAAAACACTAAGAGTCATAAGGAGAGTAATGTCATAAGGCAGTATTTGTTGACAGAATTGTCTCGATTATTCTTTTATTCAGTCGAGAATTGTATGTTCCTTAGCGATTAAAAACTGGTGTAAGGTTTGGATTGTAATATGGAGAAGTAGTCATGAATTGTATGTTTTTATTGTATTTCTTATTGGTGCAAGATAACAACCTGTTAGCCTATAACATAATGGGAGGACAGATTCTGAAATGGAAATGTGCATGCGGAAATAAGTTGTTTTGTTACAATAATTGGAAACTGCTTTCCTTGAAGATGATAAGAGCACTACATCAAGAGTGAGGTTATCAGGCAGTTCTTTCTGTAGAAATTATTAGATAACTAAGGAAAGACTATGCTGAAGCTGACAATCACTTTTTCAAGTGATAGGAATAGTTTTGACACTGTCTATTGTTTTCAGTATGCTCCATATCATTAACAAGAAGTTTCCACCCTCAAAATCGAGCTAATCACCCTAGCTAATGCGGTCAAAGAACTTCAATCCTCTTACTCTGCCGCTTCTTCAACTGCACCCATTGCCTGTACCTCTGGTACAATGACCTATACTACAGCTCTGCAGGCCACTTGTTGGAAGCTAGTCCCAAAGGTTTCACTATTTCCAACTGTACTCCTGGTCCTTGGATGATGAATGCAGCCAATGATAACTCACATTCTAGGTTGCAAGTCACAACAACAAGAAGAAACCTTAACTATCTCCATCAAGCAGAAAATGTGATTCTCGATGGAGTGGACGAATATCGAGTGGGGAAAAGCAAGATTGCAAGGCAAGCAGAATAACTGGAGGAAATAGTCTCTATCTTAACTGGATTTGATGAATCGCTGAATTCGGGCTCCATTGCCTCGGAAAATTCAAACGAGTTCCAGAAGCCTAGTCCCATACTGATAAGTTTCATCAGATCTACTGATGCTCTTAAGCCCACGTACAAGAAGGTTCACTTACCATCTAATGTCTGGATTAAACCCGATTTAACCAAAGAAGAAAGGATCAGGGAGTCAGTCTTACTTAGGGAACGATGGAGGCTGATCAAGACTGACTTGACCGATCAAGTATCAAGGTGGGTAAATCTTGCATTTTTGTAAATGGTAATTTGTATAGCAAGATAAGCTCAGATAATGAAATCCAGCTAGTTAGTGGAACCTCAACTGAGCTTCAACTTGTCAACAAATGTTCAGATATAATTAACAGCTCAACTAGGGATGCTCTTACTGACTCCTCTTAATCTCCTCATGTTGAATCTGTTACTAGCACCATCATTCTTGAAGCAGTCTTCACTACTTCTAATCAATCATCAATCCTAGCACAATACACCCCACTGTCTAGCCACTCCCAACAAATCACCCTTTTGACTATCGTCCTGTGAAATCTGTCGCCTCAGTGCACGTAGTTTAGTCAATAAATTTCCTCAGCTGCAAGCTCGTGTTACTCCTCCAATTTCTTCCTTCTTTGGTTTACAGAAACTTGGTTAACCAGTAATATATGTGACAACAAAATTCTTTCCTTTGGCTTCTCGATTTATCACAAGGATAGAGGCTCTCGGGGTGGTGGTGTCATGGTAACAATAAAATATTCTCTCTCTAGTTTTCTCATCCCTTCTCCTCCAGATCTTGAAGTGGCCACACTTGCTATTCAAACTACAAAGTTACTCACCCTCTAGTGTATTTCTCACCAACTGCTTTAGATGACAAAACGTCTTTGATTCTACATTCACTCTCTTCTTCAACTGATTTATGTATCATCATGGGTGACTTCAACAACTCACCTGACATTGACTGGCCTTCATTGACTAGTTTCTCAGCTCACTCTAATTCCTTATGCGATTTAGTCTTTGATACAAATCTTTGTCAACTAATCAACGCCCCAACTCAATTAATGGGTAATATTTTAGACTTGGTGTTGATGTTTACCAGTTCAGAAGGTCTGGTCAAGGATCTAAATATAGATCCAAGTTTTGTTCATACATCTCCTACTGACCATTTTCTCATCTCTTTTTCTATCGACGGTTCTTACAAACCCAATGTAAAAACATTCCAATTCATTTTTGATTTCAAAAAAGCGGATTATGTCGGTCATTGTGAATATCTATTGGAAGTTGACTGCCATTCATGCTACTCTAATAGTGATGTGGAGAAGGTATTGACCTTCATTAAGGAATCCATCTTAGCAGCTTTGCCCCTGTTTATACCCAAAATCAAACTCCATTCCATGCAAAAACCTTCCATGGTGGAGTTCAAATATTAAGCACAAAATAAATTGCTTAAAGATCAATAAGGAAAAGACACAAACACAGTCTTCTACCTCTTAGTCAACGTGTCCCAGAATTAGAGCACTCTCTCCAAGAGGAAATGATAACAGCTAAAAATGAATTTGAATCAAAACTAGTTCAGGACTTTGCCCCCACCAACTCATCCAAGATCTACATCTATCGGCATAGAGCCTCCAAATCGAAAGGGATACCTTCCTTGCATCTGAATTCTGACTATGTTACAAAACAGATTAAAAAAAAGGCCGAGTTATTAAATGATTACTTCCACTCGATATTCACAAGTAGTTCCTTTGTGTTTCATCAGTACTCAATGGAGCAGGAGCCTCCTCAACTCAAACACTCAGTGAGATAATGATACATGCATCTGATATGTGTGGTGTTCTCACCTCATTAAATCTGCACAAGGTCATGGGTGCAGATGATATAGGCCCTAACATTCTATCAAGATGTGCTTTAGTCCTTTATGAACCACTGACTCACCTCTTTCTTTAACCTTCTCTCAAAAAAAAACACTCCCAAAAGACTGGTTAACTCATTGCATCATTCCTATACACCAGAAAGGCGATAGATTCCTAACTACAGGCCTATCTGTCTGCTGCTTCTAAAGTCCTGGAATGTCTAATCTATGCCAAAGTTGTTGTCTTTTTATCCAAATTACAGTCCTCAAGTCAGTTTGGGTTCCACTCCAAACATTCCATAGTTCAGTAACTACTGGCTATGTTGGATTCAATTGTTAGAGGTTTCGATTCAGGATTTAAAACAGACTGCATTTGGATTTTAAGAAAGCATTTGAGAGCGTGCCAAATGAAGAACTTCCACTGAAACTAAGAAGAATAGGAATCTCAGGTTGTCTGTGGAAGGGGTTTAAAGTATATCTGGCCCACAGGAGCCAATTTGTCTCTATTAGTGACTCCTCCTCTGACACTCTACCTGTTCTATCTGGGGTCTCACAAAGCAGTGTCCTTGGGCCGATGATGTTCTTAATCTACATTAACGACCTGCCCTTAACTTCAAAATCCTCTTCCATACTCTGCTTTGCTGACGACACCAAATGTCTGAGAAGATTGGACTGCCTTGACAACCACCTTCTCTTATAACATGACTTAAATATGATCAACAACTTGAGCAATGATGGGAGGTTCACGTTAAAAACAACAACTAAATGTCATATCACAGCTACGTGCTTTAGCAACCACAGACCAATTTGGGGGCGCGTCGCTCAAGGCGCCTTGGAATTACTACTGCCACAAATTAGGAAGTGCCATTTTTTGGGTGACACTTGCGTATTTGAATATATCTTCTAAGAAAAGGTGCCTATAGAGACTTTTTACATACCATCTTAAAGCACACACACTAAGCAACGCGCAGGTATCAAAAGTATTTGCATAGAAGAAAGGGGGGAAAAATTATGACAGCTAAAAATATGTGTTCAAATTTCAGTGGTTTCAGGTGTAGTCCCCCCTTAATACAGCAGGTCCTTCAGACAATCCATCAATGTGTGATGCAGACCACATCCTCCAAGTTGATGAAATTCTACCTACACCATCAGATAAACTTCGGATCCTTTCCAACTTCACCGTTTTAGAATGCCGCATTTTAAAGAACATTAGAATTTTTTCCCTTCTATTGGCTTGGTATTGGAAAGATATACTCAGCACATTTACTGTCAATAAATTTCACTGAAATCTGAAGTTGTAAGTATTATGTTTCAAGTTATACCCTAGACTTTTGTTTAAATTTTTTACATTCACTTCAAATACACTGCATACATGACTAAGTCTCACCCATATAGCATTGTACTAAAACTAGAAATATGGTTATAGGTACCTCTAGGAATACTTTGCTGTCTGAGACTAATCATGCCGATATGATATCTATACTCACATAGAGCAATCTCTTCCTACTCATACATCTACAGAAACCATGATGAATCCACATACATCATCAAAGTCACTTTGGTAACTGATAATTTTGATCACATACTATTTGGCGGTGACATGCTAACTGCTAAGAGGGAATGCATTGCAAGATATCTGTAGTAATTCCAACAGAGGACTCAATTGCTTAGTAAGATTGGTGCCTATTATTGAGGACAGGCATGCAAAATGTTCCTAATTTCTGTAATTTTTTTTTTTAAAGAATAGGAATATTAAGTTACAGCAGTTTTTTCCCAGAGACCCATAAGTAATTGATCGTATGCACCCTTCTTGCAAGAGATGTTAGTGCCATAAGATCTATATGGGTGCTTTAAAATATAACTACATATGTTAAGGCAACCAAACATTAGAAAATAGTCAACTGACTTGTGTTGTATGTATTTAAATCAAGAAAACTTAAAAGAGAAAAATGTGTAAAATTTGTACTGTCAAGATATTTGAAGTAAGAGAGTATAATTATGTTTTTGCAGGTCATTTGGAAGCGATTGTATGAGTGTTCACATAGTAGAGATCATGGAACACTATATCATCTAGGAAACCTCATAAACACAAAATTGTTGTTTGTGATCCCGAAAAAAAAAGTCACTGCATGTAAAGGTTTTATTTAGGCAGTTGTGGAGGTACATTGTGTTTTAACAACAATTAAATTCTTTCAAATGCCTCCATTAGATAGTGTACCCACCAATACCGAATCTTTTCCTGAAGGGGGTGTGGATCTCGACTATATAGCTTCAAAGACATAACATTTTGTACTTGCTGTCAAGAAACTTATTCAAGATTATGTTGATGTTTGATTTTTAACACCACATGATCCTGGTCAATTTTGTGATCATGTTGATGAGTATGCTCGCGAAATTTTGAGTAAGAATTCGGTGTTTTATTGATGCCACAAGAGATGGTGATGGACCACAAGATGCTGTTGGAGAGTTTTTCTCCCAATCTTTAAGTCCACAAACAGAATAAACTACTCAATGATGGCCTTTATTTTACTGGCTCAATAGGATTGGTTGTTTTCCCCCACAATGGTGTGCAACAGTTGACTTGGGGTCGATTCATAAATGTACACAGTCATGCTGGACAAAAGATGCCGTGTAATTTATTTATGGATGTGATTGCAAAGCTTCAATAGGAACACTTATGTCGAATCTTTTGGGAATGAATTCTATTCCATGGATAGGAAAGAGCATTGGGTCACGCTAAACGAATAGCCCCAGATTTGGGAAAAAATGCCACTTAATTTTCTGTTAATGATTTGTCTAGGATCCTTGGATATTAGAAGAAGTAAAGATTATTGAAATATACCTGGTATAAGTCACAGCAATTTCTAAGGTTTTATTATAAATTCCACACAAAAGTTGGACTGAGAGAACTTTCAAGTACTGCTGAACAGTTAAATTAAAAAATTGCAAGATTACTATGTTTTCTAAATACACTGTATGACTGGTTTTTCTGTGTAATGGATTGACTTGATAAATTGATGTACTTAATTCATATTTTATCTGTGTGTGATTATTTGTGTGTAGTGTGTGGTTTTATGGCCAGACTTACTCAGCAGCCTGCAGGAGGAGCTTGCTCAAACCTGCAAGATCATGCTGCTCCAAGTTCAGGTCTGCAGTTCTGCACCCTTTGATGTGCATTTATGATCAGTGCAGGATTTTGCAAGAACTTTTATAAAAGATTATGCTCATATCTATTGGATCTTCATTGTACTGGCTACTTCTGAAATCCAGCTATGATTCCAAACCCATGACAAAAGCTAGTTTGGCAATGGATCTTCAAATAATTCCAAATTAGAAAAATGGCATAAAAAAAGTGAAAATATTAATTATGGTCAAATGTTTAAAGCACAGCACAGGGCACTTGCATGATAATTTACTCAAATCACACATTCACTTGAGAGTTGGCATCAAGATACTGGAGCAGAAATATTCTTCTACAGCCTTCTTTTAGCTTGCAGTAGTCACACCTTTTGTAACTAACATGCATCTTAGCTACAGCAGTATGTTCATCATAACAGAACTGATGCTATTATCCCTATCGGCACGTCCAATTTCCTGTAGGTACGACTCGATGTCATAGTGGTGCCTAAAGGATTATTCTAGAAACATTCAGGCAATCATAACCAATGTCAATGCTATTATGGTAGTAACTATTCGAAGATTACTTTATGGATCCCCAAAACATTCCAAAATGGAATCCTTGACCTCTGGACTGGTGCGTGAAGTGAACATACCCACTATCCAGAAACATGCCAAATCGGATACCCAGAAGGTTCGGTCTTCCCCTTCCTCCACATAGCTTGAAAAATAAGTTACACTTTGTATGTATTGGTAAATATTATTGTCTTGTCTACCTTCATTCTTAAATGTTGTACCTACTCAGCAAGCATAATTTAGCTGTATGTGGCTCATTTTATGGAGAAAAACTGTTTTTGTTAATAATTGTCCCCTTCTACTGGTTTGATAAAAAAAAGTTGTTTAAACAAATCCAAATTTTCCTCAGGATTTTCCCCTTTTCAAACTTGTTAAGAAAAACAAACTTTCTGAGAATTTCCGTGCTACTTTCTGAGATAGTCACATTTTTGACTAAAAAGAGAAGTTTTCAGTGAGTTTCCCCCAAAATACTCCAAAACAACAGAAAAGCATAGTTTAGCTGTATGTGGCTCACTTTGAGGAGAAAAACAGTTTTTGTTAATATTTATCCCCTTTTACTGGTTTGATCATAAACAGTTGTTTAAACAAATTCAAATTTTCCTCAGGATTTGCTCCTTTTCAAACTTGTTAAGAAAAACAAACTTTCTGAGTCTTTTAGTGCTCCTTTCTGAGATAGTTACTTTTTTGACTAAAAAGAGAAATTTTCAGTGAATATCCTCAAAAATGCTTCAAAACAACAGAGAAGCATAGTTTAGCTGTATGTGCCTCATTTTGAGGAGAAAAATTTCTGTGCTCCTTTCTGAGATAGTTAATTTTTGACTAAAAAGAGAATTTTTCAGTGAATTAGGCCTAAAATGCTTCAAAACAACAGAAAAGAATAGTTTGGCAGTATGTGGCTCATTTTCAGTAGAAAAACAGTTTTTGTTAATATTTGTCCCGTTTTACTACTTTGAACAAAAAGGGTTGTTTACAACAATCCAAATTTTCCTCTGGATTTGCCCCTTTTCAAACTAGTTAAGAAAAACAAACTTTCTGATTATTTCTGAGCTTCTTTCTGAGATAGTTCTTTTTGACTAAAAAGAGAATTTTTCAGTGAATTTCCCCCAAAATGCTTCAAAACAACAGAAAAGCATAGTTTAGCTGTATGTGGCTCATTTTGAGTAGAAAAACAGTTTTTGTTTATATTTGTCCAGTTTTACTTCTTTGAACAAAAAGGTTTTTTTACAACAAATCCTAATTTTTCTCTGGATTTGCTCCATTTCAAACTTGTTGAGACAAACAAACTTTCTGATTATTTCTGAGCTTCTTTCAGCGATATTTTTTTTGACTAAAAAGAGAAGTTTTCAGTGAAATTCACTGAAAATGCTTCATAACAACAGGAAAGCATAGTTTAGCTGTATGTGGCTCATTTTGAGGAGAAAAACATTTTTGTTATTATTTGTCGCCTTTTATTGGTTTGATCAAAAACAGTTGTTTAAACAAATCCAAATTTTCCTCAGGATTTGCCCCTTTTCAAACTTGTTAAGAAAAACAAACTTTCTGAGTATTTCTGTGCTACTTTCTGAGATAGTAAATTTTTGACTAAAAAGAGAAGTTTTCAGTGAATTAGCCCTAAAATGCTTCAAACAACAGAAAAGCATAGTTTGGCAGCATGTGGCTCATTTTGAGGAGAAAAACAGTTTTTGTTAATATTTGTCCCGTTTTACTGCTTTGAACAAAAAAGGTTCTTTACAACAAATCCAAATTTACCTCTGGATTTGCCCCTTTACAAACTTGTTAAGAAAAACAAACTTTCTGATTATTTCTGAGCTTCTTTCTGAGATAGTTTTTTTTTTGACTAAAAAGAGAAGTTTTCAGTAAATTTCCCCAAAAATGCTTCAAAACAACTGAAAAGCATAGTTTAGCTGTAAGTGGCTCACTTTGAGGAGAAAAACAGTTTTTGTTAATATTTGTCCCCTTTTATTGGTTTGATCAAAAACAGTTGTTTAAACAAATCCAAATTTTCCTCAGGATTTGCCCCTTTTCAAACTTGTTAAGAAAAAAAAAATTTCTGAGTATTTCAGTGCTCCTTTCTGAGAAAGGCACTTTTTTGACTAAAAACAGAAGTTTTCAGGGAATTTCCCCCAAAATGCTTGAAAACAACAGCGAAGCAAAGTTTAGCTGTATGTGGCTCAATTTGAGGAGAAAAACAGTTTTTGTTTATATTTGTCCAGTTTTACTGCTTTGAACAAAAAGGGTTGTTTACAACAAATCCTAATTTTCCTTGAATTTGCTCCTTTTCAAACTTGTTGAGAAAAACAAACTTTCTTATTATTTCTGAGCTTCTTTCAGAGATAGTTTTTTTTTGGACTAAAAAGAGAAGTTTTCAGTGAATTAGACGGAAAATGTTTCAAAACAACAGAAAAGCATAGTTTGGCAGTATGTGGCTCACTTTGAGGAGAAAAACAGTTTTCGTTGATTTAATATTTGTCCACTTTTACTGATTTGATCAAAAACAGTTGTTTACACAAATCCAAATTTTCCTCTTGATTTGCCCCTTTTCAAACTTGTTAAGAAAAACTAATTTCTCAGTATTTCTGTGCTCCTTTCTGGGATAGTCACTTTTTTGACTAAAAATAGAAGTTTTCAGTGAATTAGCCCAAAAATGCTTCAAAATAACAGAAAATCATAGTTTAGCTGTATGTGGCACACATTTAGTAGAAAAACAGTTTTTGTTAATATTGTCCCTTTTTACTGGTTTGTTAAAAAAAAAAGGTCCTCAAAATAAGCCACATACCGCGAAACTATGTTTTTCTGTTGTTTTGAAGCATTTTCGGGCTAATTCACTGTAAACTTCTCTTTTTATTCAAAAAAGGGACTATCTCAGAAAGGAGCAGAGAAATACTCAGAAATTTATTTTTCTTAACAAGTGTGAAAAGGTACAAACCAAGAGGAAAATTTGGATTTGTTTAAACAACTGTTTTTGATCAAACCAGTGAAAGGGGAAAATATTAAAAAAAGCTGTTTTTCTCCTCGAAATGAGCCACATACAGCTAAACTATGCTTTCCTGTTGTTTTGAAGCATTTTCGGGGAAATTCACTGAAAAATCCGCTTTTTAGTCAAAAAAAAAATATCTCAGAAAGAAACTCAGAAATTATAAGAAAGTTTGTTTTTCTCAACAACTTTAAAAAGGGGTTAACCATGAGGAAAATTTGGATTTGTTTAAACAACTTTTTTTGATCAAACCAGTAAAAGGAGACAAATATTAACAAAAACTGTTTTTCTCCTCAAAGTGAGCCACATACAGCTAAACTATGCTTTTCTGTTGTTTTGAAGCATTTTGGGGGAAATTTACTGAAAACTTCTCTTTTTATTAAAAAAATTGACTATCTCAGAAAGAAGCTCAGAAATACTCAGAAATTTTTTTTTTAAACAAATTTGAATAGGGGTAAACTATAAGGAAAATTTGGATTTGTTTAAACAACTGTTTTTGATCAAACCAGTAAAAGAGGACAAATCTAAACAAAAACTGTTTCTCTCCTCAAAGTGATCCACATACAGCTAAACTATGCTTTTCTTTTGTTTTGAAGCATTTTCAGTGAAATTCACTGAAAAATTCCCTTTTTAGTCCTAAAAGTGACTATCTCCGAAAGAAGCACAGAAATACTCAGAAAGTTTGTTTTTTTAACAATTTGAAAAGGCGCAAATCCTGATGAAAATTTGGATTTGTTTAAACAACTGTTTTTGATCAAACCAGTAAACGGGGACAAATATTAACAAAATCTGTTATTCACCTCAAAATGAGCGACATAGAGCAAACTATACTTTTCTGTTGTTTTGAAGCGTTTTTGGGTAAATTCACTGAAAACCTCCCTTTTTAGTCAAAAAATTGACTCTCTCAGAAAGAAAATCCGAAATACTTGGAAAGTTTGTTTTCTCAACAAGTTAGAAAAGGGACAAATCCAGAGGAAAATTTGGATTAGTTGTAAACAACCCTTTTTGTACAAAGCAGTAAAACTGGACAAATATAAACAAAAACTGTTTTTCTACACAAATTGAGCCACATACAGCTAAATTATGCTTTCCTGTTGTTTTGAAGCAGTTTCGGGTTAATTTATTGCAAACTTCTCTTTTTAGTCTAAAAATGTCTATCTCCGAAAGGAGCATTGAAATATTCAGAAAGTTTGTTTTTCTAAACAAGTTTGAAAAGGGGCATATCCTGAGGAAAATTTAGATCTGTTTAAACAACTTTTTTTGTTCAAACCAGTAAAAGGGGACAAATATTAACAAAAAATGTTTTCCTCCTCAAATTAAGACACATACAGCTAAACTATGCTTTTCTGTTGTTTTGAAGCATTTTGGGGAAAATTTACTGAAAACTTCTCTTTTTATTCCAAAAATTGACTATCTCATAAAGAAGCTCAGAAAAACTTAGAAAGTTTGTTTTTCTCAACAAGTTTGAAAAAAGGCAAATCCAGAGGAAAATTTGGATTTGTTGTAAACAACCCTTTTAGTTCAAAGCAGTAAAACGGGACAAATATTAACAAAAACTGTTTTTCTCCTCAAAATGAGCCACATACAGCTAAATTATGCTTTCCTGTTGTTTTGAAGCATTTTGAGACTAATTCATTGCAAACTTCTCTTTTTAGTCTAAAAATGCCTATCTCCGAAAGGAGCACTGAAATATTCAGAAAGTTTGTTTTTCTAAACAAGTTTGAATAGGGGCATATCCTGAGGAAAATTTGGATTTGTTAAAACAACTGTTTTTGTTCAAACCAGTAAAAGGGAAAAAAAATTAACTCAAAGTGAAACTCATACAGCTAAACTATGTTTTTCTGTTGTTTTGAAGCATTTTGGGGGAAATTTACTGAAAAATTCTCTTTTTATTCAAAAATTTTACTATCTCTGAAAGAAGCTCAGAAATACTCAGAAAGATTACTTTTCTCAACAAGTTTTAAAAGGATAAAAGCCAGAGGAAAATTTGGATTTGGTGTAAAAAAACTGTTTTTATTCAAAGCAGTAAAATGGGACAATTATTTACAAAAACAGTTTTTCTCCTCAAAATGAGCCACAAACAGCTAAACTATGCTTTCCTGTTGTTTAGAAGCATATTCGGTGAAATTCACTAAAAAAATTCTCTTTTTTGTCCTAAAAGTGACTATCTCCGAAAAGAGCACAGAAATAATCAGAAAGTTTGTTTATCTTAACAAGTTTGAAAAGGGGCAAATCCTGAGGTAAATTTGGATTTTTTTAAACAACAGTTTTTGTTCAAACCAGTAAAAGGGGACAAATATTAACAAAAACTGTTTTTCTCCTCAAAATGAACCACATACTGCCAATCTATTATTTTCTGTTGTTTTGATGCATTTTCGGGCTAATTCACTGAAAAATTCTCTTTTTAGTCAAAAAATGACTATCTCAGAAAGGATCACAGAAATACCCAGAAATTTTTTTTTAACAAGTTTGAAAAGGGGCAAATCCTGAGGAAAATTAGGATTTGTTTAAACCACTTTTTTTGATCAATCCAGTAAAAGGGGACATATATTAACAAAAACTGTTTTTCTCCTCAAAATGAGCCACATACAGCTAAACTGTGCTTTCCTATTGTTTTGAAGCATTTTAGTGAAATTCATAGAAAACATCTCTTTTTAGTCCTAAAAGTGACTATCTCCGAAAGGAGCACAGAAATAGTCAGAAATTTGGTTTTTCTTAACAAGTTTAAAAATGCTCTAATCCTGAGGAAAATATGGATTTGGTTAAACAACTTTTTTTGATCAAACAAGTAAAAGGGGACAAATATTAACAAAACTGTTATTCACCTCAAAATGAGCCACATACAGCTAAACCTTGCTTTCCTGTTGTTTTGAAGCATTTTTAGTGAAATTCACTGAAAACCTCTCATTTTAGTCAAAAAATTGACTCTCTCAGAAAGATGCTCTGATATATTTGGAAAGTTTGTTTTTCTCAACAAGTTAAAAAAGGGGAAAATCCAGAGGAAAATTTGGATGAGATGTAAACAACCCTTTTGTACAAAGCAGTAAAACCGAACAAATATAAACAAAAACAGTTTTTCTCCTCAAAATGAGCCACATTCAGCTGAATTATGCTTTCCTGTTGTTTTGAAGCATTTTTGGGGAATTTCACTGAAAACTCCTCTTTTTAGTAAAAAAAATATCTCAGAAAGAACCTCAGAAATAATCAGAAAATTTGTTTTTCTCAACAAGTTTGAAAAGGTGCAAATCCTGAGGAAAATTAGGATTTGTTGTAAACAACCCTTTTTGTTCAAAGCAGTAAAACTGGACAAGTTTTTCTCCTCAAAATGAGCCACATACAGCTAAACAATGCTTTTCTATTGTTTGGATGATTTTTTGGAAAATTATCTGAAAACCTCTCTTTTTAGTCATAAAAGTGACTATCTCAGAACGGAACACGAAAATATTCAGATAGTTTGTTTTTCTTAACATGTTTGAAAATAGACAAATACAGAGGAAAATTTGGATTTGTTTAAACAACTTTTTTTGATCAAACAAGTAAAAGGGGACAAATATTACCAAAAACTGTTTTTCTCCTCAAAGTCAGCCACATACAGCTAAAGTATGCTTTTCTTTTGTTTTGAAGCATTTTCAGTGAAATTCACTGAAAACCTCTCTTTTTAGTAAAAAAATTGACTCTCTCAGAAAGATGCTCTGATATACTTGCAAAGTTTGTTTTTCTCAACAAGTTAGAAAAGCGGCAAATCCAGAGGAAAATTTGGATTAGTTGTAAACAACCCTTTTTGTACAAAGCAGTAAAACTGGACAAATATAAACAAAAACTGTTTTTCTCCTCAAAATGAGCCACATACAGCTAAACTATCCTTTCCTGTTGTTTTGAAGCATTTTCGAACTAATTCATTGCAAGCTTCTCTTTTTAGTCTAAAAATGCCTATCTCCGAAAGGAGCACTGAAATATTCAGAAATAAACCAGTAAAAGGGAACAAATATTAACTTTTTTCTCCTCAAAGTGAGCCACATATAGTTAAACTATGCTTCTCTGTTTTTTTGAAGCATTTTTGGGGAAATTCACTGAAAACTTCTCTTTTTAGTCAAAAAAGTGACTATCTCAGAAAGGAGCACTGAAATACTCAGAAAGTGTGTTTTTCTTAACAAGTTTGAAAAGTGGAAAATACTGAGGAAAATTTGTATTTGTTTAAACAACTGTTTTTGATCAAACCAGTAAAAGGGACAAATATTAACAAAAACTGTTTTTCTCCTCAAAGTCGGCCACATACAGCTAAACTATGCTTTCCTGATGTTTTGAAGCATTTTCGGTGAAATTCACTGAAAACTTCTCTTTTTAGTCCTAAAAGTGACTATCTCCGAAAGGAGAACAGAAATACTCAGAAAGTTTGTTTTTCTTAACAAGTTTGAAAAGGCGCAAATCCTGATGAAAATTTGGATTTGTTTAAAAAACTGTTTTTGATCAAACCAGTAAAAGGGGACAAATGTTAACAAAACTGTTTCTCTCCTCAAAGTGAGCCTCATACAGCTAAACTATGCTTTCATGTGGTTTTGAAGCATTTTCGGTGAAATTCACTGAATACTTCACTTTTTAGAATATAAACAAAAACTGTTTTTCTCCTCAAAACGAGCCACATACAGCTAAACTATGCTTTCCTGTTGTTTTGAAGCATTTTCGGACTAATTCATTGCAAACTTCTCTTTTTAGTCTAAAAATGCCTATCTCTGAAAGGAGCACTGAAATATTCAGAAAGTTCGTTTTTCAAAACAAGTTTGAAAAGGCTCAAAACCTGAGGATAATTTGGATTTGTTTAAACAACATTTTTTGTTCAAACCAGTAAAAGGGGATAAATATTAACAAAAACTGTTTTTCTCCTCAAAGTGCGACTCATACAGCTAAACTATGCTTTTCTGTTGTTTTGAAGCATTTTGGGGGAAATTTTTCTGAAAACTTCTCTTTTTATTCAAAAAATTGACTATCTCTGAAAGAAGCTCAGAAAAACTCAGAAAGATTACTTTTCTCAATAAGTTTTAAAAGGATAAAAGCCAGAGGAAAATTTGGATTTGGTGTAAAATTTTTTTTTTTTATTCAAAGCAGTAAAATGGGACAATTGTTTACAAAAATAGTTTTTCTCCTCAAAATGAGCCACATACAGCTAAACTATGCTTTCCTGTTGTTTTGAAGCATTTTCGGTGAAATTCACTAAAAAATTCTCTTTTTTGTCCTAAAAGCGACTATCTCTGAAAAGAGCACAGAAATAATCAGAACGTTTGTTTATCTTAACAAGTTTGAAAAGCGGCAAATTCTGAGGAAAATTGGGATTTGTTTAAACAACAGTTTTTGTTCAAACCAGTAAAAGGGGATAAATATTAACAAAAACTGTTTTTCTCCTCAAAGTGCGACTCATACAGCTAAACTATGCTTTTCTGTTGTTTTGAAGCATTTTGGGGGAAATTTACTGAAAACTTCTCTTTTCATTCAAAAAATTGACTATCTCTGAAAGACGCTCAGAAAAACTCAGAAAGATTACTTTTCTCAATAAGTTTTAAAAGGATAAAAGCCAGAGGAAAATTTGGATTTGGTGTTAAAAAAATGTTTTTATTCAAAGCAGTAAAATGGGACAATTGTTTACAAAAATAGTTTTTCTCCTCAAAATGAGCCATATACAGCTAAACTATGCTTTCCTGTTGTTTTGAAGCATTTTCGGTGAAATTAACTGAAAAATTCTCTTTTTTTGTCCTAAAAGTGACTATCTCCGAAAAGAGCACAGAAATAGTCAGAACATTTGTTTATCTTAACAAGTTTGAAAAGCGGCAAATTCTGAGGAAAAATTTGGATTTGTTTAAACAACAGATTTTGTTCAAACCAGTAAAAGGGGACAAATATTAACAGAAAACTGTTTTTCTCCTCAAAGTGCGCACTCATACAGCTAAACTATGCTTTTCTGTTGTTTTGAAGTATTTTGGGGGAAATTTACTGAAAACTTCTCTTTTTAGTCAAAAAAGTGACTATCTCAGAAAGTTGCACGGAAATACTCAGAAAGTTTGTTTTTCTCAACAAGTTTGAAAAAAGGCAAATCCAGAGGAAAATTTGAATTTGTTGTAAACAAACCTTTTTGCTCAAAGCAGTAAAACAGGACAAATATTAACAAAAACTGTTTTTCTCCTCAAAATGAGCCACATACTGCCAATCTATGCTTTTCTGTTGTTTTGAAGCATTTTCAGGATAATTCACTGAAAACGTCTCATTTTAGTCAAAAAAGTGACTATCTCAGAAAGGATCACAGAAATACTCAGAAAGTTTGGTTTTCTTAAAAAATTTGAATAGTGGTAAACCATGAGGAAAATTTGGATTTGTTTAAATAACTGTTTTTGATCAAACCAGTAAAAGAGGACAAATACTAACAAAAACTGTTTTTATCCTCAAAATGAGCCACATACAGCTAAACTATGCTTTTCTGTTGTTTTGAAGTATTTTTGGGAATATTCACTGAAAAATTCTCTTTTTATTCAAAAAAGTGACTATCTGAGAAAGTTGCACGCAAATACTCAGAAAGTTTGTTTTTCTTAACAAGTTTGAAAAGGAGCAAATCCTGAGGAAAATTTGGATTTGGTTAAACAACTGTTTTTGATCAAACCTGTAAAATGGGACAAATATTAACAAATACTGTTTTTCTCCTCAAAATGAGCCACATACTGCCAATCTATGCTTTTCTGTTGTTTTGATGCATTTTCGGGCTAATTCACTGAAACTTCTCTTTTTAGTCCAAAAAGTGACTATCTCAGAAAGGATCACAGAAATACTTAGAAAGGGTTTTTTTCTTAACACATTTGAATAGGTGTAAACTATGAGGAAAATTTGGATTTGTTTAAACAACTGTTTTTGATCAAACCAGTAAAAGGAGACAAATGTTAAAAACTTTTTTTCCCCTCAAATTGAACCACATACTAACAATCTATGCTTTTCTGTTGTTTTAATGCATTTTCGGGTTAATTCACTGAAAAATTCTCTTTGTAATAAAAAAATTGACTATCTCAGAAAGGATCAAAGAAATACTCAGAAATTTTTTTTTTAACAAGTTTGAAAAGGGGCAAATCCTGAGGAAAATTTGGATTTGTTTAAACAACTGTTTTTGATCAAACCAGTAAAAGGGGACAAATATTAACAAAAACTTTTTTTCTCCTCAAAATGAGCCACATACAGCTAAACTATGCTTTCCTGTTGTTTTGAAGCATTTTCAGTGAAATTCACTGAAAACCTCTCTTTTCAGTAAAAAAATTGACTCTCTCAGAAAGATGCTCAGAAATACTTGGAAAGTTTGTTTTTCTCAACAAGTTAGAAAAGGGGAAAATCCAGAGGAAAATTTGGATTAGTTGTAAACAACCCTTTTTGTACAAAGCAGTAAAACTGGACAAATATAAACAAAAACTGTTTTTCTCCGCAAAATGAGCCACATACAGCTAAATTATGCTTTCCTGTTGTTTTGAAGCATTTTTGGGGAATTTCACTGAAAAATCCACTTTTAAGTAAAAAAAAACCATCTCAGAAAGAACCTCAGAAATAATCAGAAAGTTTGTTTTTCTCAACAAGTTTGAAAAGGTGCAAATCCTGAGGAAAATTAGGATTTGTTGTAAACAACCCTTTTTGTTCTAAGCAGTAAAACTGGACAAATATAAAAAAATTTTTTTTTTCTCCTCAAAATGAGCCACATACAGCAAAACAATGTTTTTCTATTGTTTGGATGAATTTTTGGGGAAATTCACTGAAAAATTCTCTTTTTAGTCATAAAATTGACTATCTCAGAAAGGATCACGAAAATACTCAATAAGTTTGTTTTTCTTAACAAGTTTGAAAATGGGCAAATACAGAGGAAAATTTGGATTTGTTTAAACAACTGTTTTTGATCAAACCAGTAAAAGGGGACAAATATTAACAAACACTGTTTTTCTCCTCAAAGTGAGCCACATACAGCAAAACTTTTCTTTTCTTTTGTTTTGAAGCATTTTTGGGGAAATTCACAGAAAACTTCTCTTTTTATTCAAAAAATTGACTATCTCAGAGAGAAGCTCAGAAATATTTAGAAAGTTTGTTTTTCTCAACAAGTTAGAAAAGGGGCAAATCCAGAGGAAAATTTGGATTTGTTGTAAACAACACTTTTTGTTCAAAGTAGTATACCGGGTCAATATTTAAAAAAAAAAATTTCTCCTCAAAATGAGCCACTTACCGCCAAACTATGCTTTTCTGTTGTTTTGAAGCATTTTCGGGCTAATTCACTGTAAACTTCTCTTTTTATTAAAAAAAGTGACTATCTCAGAAAGGAGCACAGAAATACTCAGAAATTTGTTTTTATTAACATGTTTGAAAAGGGTCAAACCAAGAGGAAAATTTTGATTTGTTTAAACAACTTTTTTTGAATAAACCAGTAAAGGGGACAAATATTAACAAAAAATGTTTGTCTCCATAAAGTGAGCCACATAAAGCTAAACTATACTTTTCTGATGTTTTGATGCATTTTTGGGAAAATTCACTGAAAAATTCGCTTTTTAGTCAAAAAAAGTGACTATGTCAGAAAGAAGCAATGAAATGTTCAGAAAGTGTGTTTTTCTTAACAAGTTTAGAAAGGGGCAAATACTGAGGAAAATTTGGATTTGTTTAAACAACTGTTTTTGATCAGACCATTAAAAGGGAACAAATATTAACATAAACTGTTTTTCTCCTCAAAGTGAGACAGACACATACAGCTAAACAATGCCTTTCTATTGTTTGGAAGAATTTTTGTGGAAATTTACTGAAAATTTCTCTTTTTAGACATAAAAGTGAGTATCTCAGAAAGAACTCAGGAATAATTAGATAGTTTGTTTTCCTCAACAAGTTTGAAAAGTGGCAAATCCAGAGGAAAATTTGGATTTGTTTAAACAACTGTTTTTGATCAAACCAGTAAAAGGGGACATATATTAACAAAAGCTGTTTTTCTCTTCGAAATTAGCCACATACAGCTAAACTATGCTTTCCTGTTGTTTAGAAGCATTTTTGGGGGAATTTCATTGAAAACTCCTCTTTTTAGTAAAAAAAAAAAAAAGCACTGAAATACTCAGATAGTGTGTTTTTCTTAACCAGTTTCAAAAGTGGAAAATACTGAGGAAATTTGGATTTGTTTAAACAACTGTTTTTGATCAAACCTGTAAAAGGGACAAATATTAACAAAACCTATTTTTCTCCTCAAAATGAGTCACATACCGCCAAACTAGGCTTTTCTGTTGTTTCGAAGCATTTTCGGGTTAATTCACTGCAAACTTCTCTTTTTATTCCAAAAAGTTACTATCTCAGAAAGGAGCACAGAAATACACAGAAAGTTTGTTTTCCTTAACAAGTTTGGAAAGGGGAAAACCAAGAGGAAAATTTGGATTTGTTTAAACAACTGTTTTTGATCAAACCAGTAAAATGGGACAAATATTAACAAAATATGTTTTCCTCCTCAAAGTGAGCCACATACAGCTAAACTATGCTTTTCTGTTGTTTTGAAGAATTTTTGGGGAGTTTCACTGAAAACTTCTCTTTTTAGTCCAAAAAAATTATCTCAGAAAGAAGCTCAGAAATAATCAGAAAGTTTGTTTTTCTCAACAAGTTTGAAAAGGAGCAAACCAGAGGAAAATTAGGATTTGTTGTAAGCCACCTTTTTGGTTCAAAGAAGTAAAACTGGATAAATATAAACAAAAACTTTTTTTCTCCTCAAAATGAGACACATACAGCTAAACTATGCTTCTCTCTTGTTTTGAAGCATTTTGGGGGAAATTCAATGAAAACTTCTCTTTTTAGTCAAAAAAGTGACTACCTCAGAAAGGAACACTGAAATACTCAGAAAGTGTTTTTTCTTAACAAATTTGAATAGGTGTAAACCATGAGGAAAATTTAGATTTGTTTAAACTACTGTTTTTGATCAAACCAGTAAAAGGGGACAATTACTAACAAAAACTGTTTTTCTCCTCAAAGGGAGACACATACAGCTAAAATATGCTTTCCTGTTGTTTTGAAGCATTTTCGGATAATTTCACTGAAAACTTCTCTTTTTAGTCAAAATTGACCATCTCAGAAAGAAGCTCAGAAATACTTAGAAGTTTGTTTTTCTCAACAAGTTTGAAAAGGGGACAAACCCATAGGAAAATTTAGATTTGTTGTAAACAACACTTTTTGTTCAAAGCAGTAAAATGGGACAAATATTAACAAAAACTGTATTTCTCCTCAAAATGAGCCACTTACCGCCAAACTATGCTTTTCTGTTGTTTTGAAGCATTTTCGGGCTAATTCACTGTAAACTTCTCTTTTTATTCAAAAAAGTGACTATCTCAGAAAGGAGCACAGAAATACTCAGAAATTTGTTTTTATTAGCATGTTTGAAAAGGGTCAAACCAAGAGGAAAATTTTGATTTGTTTAAACAACTGTTTTTGAATAAACCAGTAAAAGGGGATAAATATTAACAAAAACTGTTTTTCTCCCCAAAGTGAGCCACAAACAGATAAACTATGCTTTTCTGTTGTTTTGAAGCATTTTTAGGGAAATTCACTGAAAAATTCTCTTTTTAGTCCAAAAATTGTCTCAGAAAGAAGCTCAGAAATACTTAGATAGTTTGTTTATCTCAACATGTTTGAAAAGGAACAAATCCATAGGAAAATTTGGATTTGTTTAAACAACTTTTTTTGATCAAACCAGTAAAAGGGGACAAATATTGACAAAAGTTTTTTTTCCCCTCGAAATGAGCCACATACAGCTAAACTATGCTTTCCTGTTGTTTTGAAGCATTTTCGTTAAAACTCCTCTTTTTAGTCAAAAAAACAACTATCTCAGAAAGATGCTCAGAAAAAATCAGAAAGTTTTTTTTCTCAACAAGTTTGAAAAGGAGCAAATCCAGAGGAAAATTAGGATTTGTTGATAACAACCCTTTTTGTTCAAAGCAATAAAACTGGACAAATATAAAAAAAATGTTTTTCTCCTCAAAATGAGCCACATACAGCTAAACTAACCTTCTCTTTTGTTTTGAAGCATTTTTGTGGAAATTCACTAAAAACTTCTCTTTTTTTGTCAAAAAGTGACTATCTCAGAAAGGAACACTGAAATACTCAGAAAGTTTTGTTTTTTTAACAAATTTTAATAGGGGTAAACCAAGAGGAAAATTTGGATTTGTTTAAACAATTTTTTTTTGATCAAACCAGTAAAAGGGGACAAATGTTAACAAAAACTGTTTCTCTCCTCATAGTGAGCCACATACAGCTAAACTATGCTTTCCTGTTGTTTTGAAGCATTTTCGGTGAAATTCACTGAAAAATTCTCTCTTTATTCAAAAAAGTGACAATCTCAGAAAGAAGCTCAGAAATACTCAGAAAGATTACTTTTCTCAACAAGTTTGAAAAGGAAAAAAGCCAGAGGAAAATTTGGATTTGGTGAAAAACAACTGTTTTTGTTCAAAGCATTAAAATGGGACAATTATTAACAAAAACAGTTTTTCTCCACAAAATGAGCCAAATAGAACTAATTTATGCTTTCCTGTTGTTTTGAAGCATTTTCAGGATAATTCATTGAAAACTTTTCTTTATAGTCAAAAAAGTGACTATCTCCAAAAGAGCACAGAAATACTCGGAAAGGTTGTTTTTCTTAACAAATTTGAATAGGGGTAAACCATGAGGAAAATTTGGATTTGTTTAAACAACTTTTTTTGATCAAACCAGTAAAACGAGACAAATATTAACAAAAACTGTTTTTCTCCTCAAAGTCGGCCACAAACAGCTAAACTATGCTTTCCTGTTATTTTGAAGCATTTTTGTTGAAATTCACTGAAAACTTCTCAAAGGGGGGACTATACCATATTTCCCGAAAATTGTATATATTTTTGGTGACCAGTCATAACTTTTTTTCCCTTTCTTCTGTGCAAATAATTATTATACCAGCTTGTTGCTTATTGTGTGTGCTTTAAGATGATATGTAAAAAGTCTCTATAGGCACTTTTTCTTAGAAGATATAGCCAAACAAGCAAGAAGGGAAAAAAATTGCACCTCCCCATTGCCAAGTGCTCTAATTTCCAGGCGCCTTGAGCTACAAACACCAAACTTCCTCCTGTGGCTTGCTAACACCCTAAGCTGTGATATGGCTGAAACCATAATTACAACGCGTGAAGTGTTGAATAGATATGAGACACTTTATTTCCAACCGCGCCAAAAACCTCGGAACATCTGTGACCCCGCCTCCTTCTAATCACCATAACTCATAATTGCTTCACGGGAATTTTTTTTTGTCTCAGCCATATCACAGCTTAGGCTTGTAGGAAGCCACAACACATGTTTGGGGGCGGTAGCTCACGGCGCCTGGCAATTAGAGCACTTGGCAATTGGGATTTTTTTTTTGTGACCCTTGCGTGTTTGGCTATATCTTCTAAGAAAAAGTGCCTATAGAGACTTTTTACATATCATCTTAAAGCACACACAATAAGCAACAAGCTGGTATAATAATTATTTGCACAGAAGAAAGGGAAAAAAAATTATGACTGGTCCAAAAAATATATGCAATTTTCGGGAAATATGGTACAGTTCCCCCCCCCCCCCCCCCCCCCAAAGGCGCAAAACCTGAGCCAGAGAAAATTTTTGGAGTAAACTACTGTTTTTGTTCAAAGCAGTAAAATGGGACAATTATTAACAAGTTTGAAACGGCGCAAATCCTGAGGAAAATTTGGATTTGTTTAAACAACTTTTTTTTGTTCAAACCAGTAAAAGGGGACAAATATTAACCAAATCTGTTATTCACCTCAAAATGAGCCACATACAGCTAAACAATGCTTTGCTGTTGTTTTGAAGCGTTTTCGGGTAAATTCACTGAAAAATTCTCTTTTTATTCAAAAAATTAACTCTCTCAGAAAGAAGCTCAGAAATACTTGGAAAATTTGTTTTTCTCAACAAATTAGAAAAGGGGCAAATCCAGAGGAAAATTTGCATTATTTGTAAACAACCCTTTTGGTACAAAGCAGTAAAACTGGACAAATATAAACAAAAACTGTTTTTCTCCTCAAAATGAGCCACATACAGTTAAATTATGCTTTCCTGTTGTTTTGAAGCATTTTCGGGCTACTTCTTTGCAAACCTTTCTTTTTAGTCT
>CBDHDT010000125.1:0-9637 GCA_965261215.1 Ekhidna sp. | reverse complement strand
AATATGCACTTTTTTTGCCCAGAAATCTGCATTTAAAATTGGGTGCATATTATGCAATGGAACACAAAATTGTCAACTTATTTTCCCCCACATTGCCAATGATTTAACTAGTGCAAAATCTTATGACAAAATGATGCTTTAATTGGGGGACAAATTGGAACTTTTGCACCGAAGTGCGAATTTCACGCTGTGAAGTTGCAGATTTGAGAAAATGACACTTAAGAAGTGTCAATTTTCGGATGTGTCAAGGGTATCTTAGCATCACAAAACAAATGATCAAAAACTTCTGCATATTATACATAGGAACAAGAATTTTTCCAACCGATCTGGCCCTAAAATTAGGGTGCATTATACGCGAGAAATACAGTAATATTAAGAAGGCTGAATTCTGTTTATTATTGAAAAAACAAATTGCAATGATTTGTCGACTGACAGAAACTAGATTGTACTAAACTCTGTATGGTTACATTGACCAGATACATTCCGTAGCACATTTTAAAAACCAGTTCAGTCAATATACATTTTGATCATAGGAAATGCATATTTGGATGTAGTTTTTCCTTTGAAGCCATAGATTAAAAAGTTTGAGGGATTGTGAAAAACAGAATATGTCTATTCTGACAACTAAATTTTTAAATCACTGCTTGTAGTTGAATGAGACACTTCTTGATGGACTAGCTGTGCATACCACAAATCTATGTGTGTAAATCTGTATGCACTGTCTTCATTATATCATTCTGATGTTCTACTGTTTTTTTATTAAATCAACCTACTCAGTTGGTTTATTAAAACCAAACTTTCATCTGATCATGACTATACTTAAATTGGAATTTAAGATTTCATACAGTAATACCATTGTATTTTGTCCCACAGGCCTGGATGAAGAACAGCTTTGGTTTATTCTTGAGGTTTGGACAGTTTTCTGTAGTAAATACATTGATTATGTCTCTGAGTGGAACCTCTCTGCCATCTGTACACATCACCGTGCCTACACCTCCATATGATAATATCACCAAAATAAAGGCATCATTATGGTCTTCTTCTCCTTCACGCTTTAACTTCTCAAGCAGTTTCTGCCAACATAGAAATGCATAATTCTGCACAGAATGTTCTTTATACAAGTGGTGACTCTGATGCAAACTTGGACAAGAAAGCAAAATATTAAGTCAGTGAAAAAAAATGTATCAGAATGTTGTGATGGAAGGCACTATAAGTGTGCAAACAGTAAAAAATAACTTGAAATATATATGTGCAATTGAACTGAGAGACTGTTTCCATAAATTCTCAAGAATATGAATGCCAGGAAAGAAAGAAAGAAAAATACTATCAAAAATACGTCTTATATTTTGTTTAAGAAAATAAATGGTCTTATACATAAAATAGTATTTAAAATATGAAACAAACACAATAATAATAAACATAGAAGTTTAATTTATTTGAAATGCACCTTTTTTTTTTTTTTTTTTTTTATTTAAAGAGCCAACAGCTTTGTCCTGAAGCAACAGTTTGATGGTTATTTGAACTCTTTTATTTTTCCAGTTGAAAACAACTAAGAAGTCTTTAGCATGGGCAGAGGTCGGTTAAATGTTAAATGAACATATCACAGGTGTTGGAAAATCAGATTTACCAATGCATTTAATAACTGAACTGATTAATCTTATAAAGAGGACATACTGCAAAATGAAAATTTCACAAGCATTCTTGAAGCAATTAATACTTCTGAGTGACAGTAAATCACACCCACTAATCTTGGAATTATCAAATGGGAAACTAAATTTGACAGTGCAAAATCTGGATGAAGATTACTTCTCTTCCTATCCAAAAAGAGGTTTACTACTTGGGGCCAAATTTCATGCAAATGCACCATTTTTTGTTAAATCTGAAATCACTAGATAAAAAACTATATATGATTATGTATGTTCAGTGCAAAGTAAGAATAAAGGTAAGGTATAAGGTATAAATGCAATATTGTCCTATAAAATGTAGGAAGTTTTCCTACCTAGTTGTGCAACATAGGAATTGTACAGGTACAGTTCTCAAATACAGCAAGAGATTCATCAAGTATATTAAACAGGTAAGTGCCTTTGCATAAATTGGGAATCTTTGGGAAAAATAGAATCAAATTATATTAGCAATGAATAAAAGAATGAAAACTGTAGAGTTCATATTTCTTTTGTTTTATATGGTAACATTTCAAGAAATATTAAAACAACTTAAATACACTTATACACTTTCTTAATTATTTGGTCAAAATAGTTGCAGATGAATTCATCCATTTTTTGGTAATGTAAACAAAGTCTTAAAAGGTAGAAACTGGAAAAAAATTAAATTTGTGATTCTTTATTGAAAAATATGTCTAAGAAAGTTTGTCAAATTCACAACAATTCCATTATCAAAATTTATGCATGTTAAAATTAAGTGTAAAAGAAATTGCAAGTTACATGCTCCCCTCTACACGTTATTATACCTACTTTGTTCTGATTATTACTTTTGTACAATTCTGAAGCTATTCCAAAAGGCAAGTATTCTCACTTTTCATAGCAAAGAAGGATTTCCTACTTTGTGCAGGGCTATTCCAGAAATGTTCCAACTTTTACTTTGGGCAGCCCAAAATTTCATTTGAAAAAATTCAGAAGCAATGTCATTTGTACATATAGCAACAACAATGACATTAATGATAAATTAAATGCATGCATTTTATATATTAGTATAAAAATAGATAGGGTCTGTGGCAAGCACCTGATTACTGGTGAAAGTACAGGCATTTTGTAGTGATATATTTCTTTATTTTTTAATATTTCTTACACATCTCTCCAGGATGATTTCACTTATGAAATCACATGCTCTGACAAACACTTGATGAGTCACAATATTAGTTTGATCAGTTTGCTTTACAAGATATCTTAATACCTTTTTCAAACTTTAAACAAAGAATCTTTGAAACAGAGGACCAATGGTCCTCAGCCACTCAACTGAGTACTTAGTGAAATGTAGTCTAAGACCCTTGGGTCATACCTTAATCTAAGAAATTCTTGAAGCTTCATTTACTCATTTAGTTGACTGCATCTACCTGCTTTGAGATCGACGTTTTTCAGCGAGGAGAAAAATCAGGTGTATTAATTCCTGTTTCTTTCCCAATTTGTTAATTTGGTATTAATTTTCGTGTTTCAACACAAGCTTTCGTGTTGATATACGTCCCTCAGCCCGGCTTACTCCCAAAAGTTGGTTGAAAACTACTTTTTCTCACCGGCTTTATTTTGTGCTCTTTCCCGCCATTTTTCCGTACCGTCCCTAAGTTCGGAAAAACGCAAATTTATTACTGCAGCGACTGGCCGAAGTTTGAAATCGTCAGTTATCTGTTGTAGTGTCCTGAATCAGAGAACTCTGCCCTTTCACCGACTTAAACCGGAGTCCTTTCATTAACCAGAGCTTGGCAGCTACAGTAGGTGGGGAAGTGGCCCAATCACTGTCACTGTCCTATCTTTGGTTGATTATAGTGTGAACTGTCATTTCATTTGAAGTTCAGTGGTTTGTTTGCCCGAACAGGAATTACTATAACAACTTATTACTGTTAGTTTCAATTATGGCTTCAGATTTATGTAAATGGAAAATGCTCTCAGTCATGCTGGTTCTTGGCTTTGTAGCATGGAAGTATAGCCGTGGTCTAGATTTAACTTCTTGGAATTCAGAACGCTGCAAAAGCTGTGGCAGTGGATTGACTCAATACCTAGCGAATGCTAGAAAACTGGGGAATCGGAAAAGTTCAGAAGGGCTAAGTTTTTTTAGACCTTCACATGGAACAAATTTGGCCATCATGTTAATCTTAGCAGGAGATATAGAGGTAAACCCTGGTCCCAGGTTTCAATGTGGTGTTTGCAAAAAATACTGCAAGGCATCTGACAGAATAGTTGAGTGTGAAGATTGTAAAAAGCGTTTTCACGCTTCCTGCTCAAAACTTGGGGTTAAAGATCTGGAAACATTTGAAGCTGGAAACGAAACTTGGTATTGTACAAACTGTGAAGCACATTGTGGTCTTTGTAGCCGCATTGTTTTGAATTGTCACAAAGCAGTGCAGTGTGACCAGTGTGAACTTTGGATTCATAATGAATGTTCCTTAATTTCGCAGTCAGAATATGAAGCTTTGGAAAACTCCAACTGCACATGGATTTGCCCGAAATGTGAAATGTTTAACTTCTCAGACTCGTATTTTGATACTCAGTGCAACTTGGAGAGTCCAAATCGGTTTGAACCTTTGGTGAAAAAGGCGAATAAATATCTTAATCCGCCTTGTAGTAACAAACCAACTTCTATAAATGGACTGAAATTTGCAAGTATTAATATTAATAGTATTAGAGGAAAAAAACTGGAACTGGTAGCTTTTCTTGATTTCTATAAACCCGATGTTGTGGCTATTCAGGAGACAAAAATTGATGAAACAATCTCCTCAGTGGAACTCTTCCCAGCCTCATGTCCGTATAATGTTTATAGAAAGGATAGGAACCTTCATGGTGGTGGTGTGATGTTGCTAATCAATAAGGAACTCCCCCACATGCCACTGAAGGAATTGGAAAACGACTCGGAATCAGTTTGGGTTAAAATCTTTGCAAACGGAACTTCTCACTACATAGCGAGTTGGTACAGAGAACCTAGTGGTTCATGTGAAGACTTCCAGTTCTTTCGAAATCAGCTTGAGTATATTAAATCCCAGTCCAGGGGCGGTAAACTTCCTTCAGTACACGTATTAGGTGACTTTAACTTCAGAGAAATTGTTTGGCCAGACAGGCTCAACAAAAATAAAACAATGTTGAGTCAATCGGACGGACAAGTATTAATTGATATTATGAATGATCATGGTTTGGAACAGCTGATTCATTTTCCAACTCGGGAAGGAAATACGCTTGATCTGATTATAACTTCCATACCCGGTCAGTTTCAGGACATACACTCTCCGGATAAACTCAGTGACCATGATATTGTTTCAGGGACCCTTAAAACTTTCATTCCTCCCAAGAAAAAACCTAGGCGGAAGGTTTACCTATATCAAAAAGGTGATTACAACTCGATGAGAAAGGACGCTTTGAAATTTGCTAATGAAAAATACTTCAACGGTCACTCTAACTCTCGTTCAGTCCAGGAGAACTTTGATTTGATAACTTCTTTTATTCAGGAAGCTGCAGACAAACACATTCCTTCAAAAATTAGTAGATCTGCAAGCTCAGTTCCTTGGATCACACCTGGGATAAGGAGGATGATTCGTAAAAGAAACAAAACTCATGCAAAAGCAAAGAAAACTGGCAATAGCAGGCTGAAAACTAGGTTTCAAGAATTGAGGAAGGAAATTAAAACTGAGATTAAAAAGCAACATGATTTGTATGTCAATAACTTGGTTGGTGACATCAGGGCAAACCCTAGAAACTTCTACAGGTATGCAAATAGTCAGAGGAAAGATAACCAAGGAATCCCACCCCTGAAAAAGAGAGATAGCAGTGGTCTGGCGGAATCTGAATCCGATCAGGCAGAGGAATTTAATGGACAGTTTACCGATGTATTCACTCAAAGTAGGTTTAACGAGGCTCCTCTGCTTGATAGGTCAGCCCCGCGAATGAATGACATTTCTGTTTCTACTGACGGGGTTACTAAACTTCTGAAAGGCTTGAATCCATCAAAAGCAATGGGCCCAGATGAATTACATCCTAGAATCTTGAAGGAACTTGCTGCAGAACTCGGTCCAGTTTTTACACATCTGTTTCAGCAATCATTGGACACTGGTGAAATCCCAGAGGAATGGTCTTTAGCAAACATCTGCCCCTTATTTAAGAAGGGTGACAGGGCTTTAGCAAGCAATTATCGCCCTGTCTCATTAACATGTATTCTCTGCAAGTTACTTGAGCACATAGTATACTCAAACATCATGGATCACCTTGAAAAACACAGCCTCTTGTCAGATAGGCAACATGCATTCAGGAAAAAACACAGTTGTGAAACTCAGTTGGTAACGGTGATAAATGATTGGGCTAAAATCTTGGATAAAGGCGGACAGGTTGACACATTTATATTGGACTTCGAAAAGGCATTCGATACACCACCCCATGAACTTCTCAAATGCAAATTGTTTGGATATGGCATTAGAGGCAAAACTCTTCTATGGATAGATTCGTTCTTATGTTCTAGGCAACAGAGGGTAGTTATTAATGGAGCAAAGTCGAAATGGGCACCTGTTTTGTCTGGTGTACCACAGGGCACCGTCTTGGGTCCGTTGTTGTTTTCCTTATATATCAATGACATAATGGTTGATATAGATTCTGAGATTCGTCTGTTTGCCGATGATTGTGTCTGCTATCGTCAAATTCATAGCATAGAGGACACAGTAAAACTTCAAAGAGACATTAATCGCTTGGGAAGATGGGCTAGGAAATGGGGCATGAGATTCCAGCCCACGAAATGCAATATGATGCAGTTAACTAGGAAACGGGTCAAAAAGGTCATTGCTACCTACACATTAGAGGGAACAGTCTTGGAAAATGTAGATAGAATCAAGTATCTTGGTGTAACAATAACAAATGACTTGAAGTGGAACACTCATGTAGGTAATATCTGTACAAAGGCAAATAGAACTCTTGGCTTCTTGAGGTGTAACATCTCATCATGCCCTAGAGATGTTAAGGAAATGGCATATAAGGGACTGGTGAGACCAATCCTAGAGTATGCAAGTCCAGTTTGGGATCCCAGTGGAAAAAATCTTCAGGATGAATTGGAAAAGGTGCAGAATCGAGCAGCTAGGTTTGTAACTGGAAATTATAATTATGAAACTGGAAGTATGACTAAAGTTTTGGAACAGTTAAAGTGGGAATCTCTTAAACAAAGGCGGAAAGGTAGTAGACTCATATTGTTTTATAAAGGTCTAAAAGGTCAAGCCAGCATACCAGTTGATGACCTTAAAAGCCCTCTAAGGAATACTAGACACCAACATTCGAAACCATTTCAAGTCCCATATGCTAGGACTGATGCTTATAGGCATAGTTTCTTTCCTGAAACTATTAGAGATTGGAATGCACTCCCTGCATCTACTGTATCCTCTGTTGAATCCTCTGAGGACTGCATCTCTAGATTCACATCATTGATGAGATCTAGAGAATAGTCCTCTCATTCGTTGACCCTGGTGAATGTATGTCAGTTGATGTGTCACCAGTAAACTATTCTGATTCTGATTCTGATTCTGGGCATGGCATCCGTCTTCATCATGAGATCAAAAGGAATTAAATAAAATTACATTTCCATGTTCCCAAAAGCTTTTCATTTGAAATTTGGTTTCAAATAGTTCAGTAGTTTCTGAAAAAAAAAAACAAGTTTTAATTTTGGAATCTGAGTCACCCTGGGCCAAGGTCAAGGAATAACCTTGACCTTTGATACTCATCTAACTTCACTCACTCATTTAGTTGACTGCATGTACAAACTTTGAGTTCAGAGGTTGCAATAGTTTCTGAAAAATCCATAATTTTACCATTTTTTCCCATACAAACGCTAAGTGATGAAATTTGACCTTGGTCTAAAGTTGTTTAAGGTCAACTTAGGGTCATCTTTTGAACAAATTATGATGGGCTTGAGTTCTCAATGCTAAACACCTAGATTCAAGGCAATCAGCCCTCTGGTCCGAGAGATGATTTTTGAGGGGTCTATATATGGTCATGGCGGCCATCTTGGTCATGTGACCTAGATCCCACAAACCAACTATCATTATTTGAACAAATTATGACTGGCCAGAGTACCAAATGCTTCAAATGTTTTTTTAATATCTATATATATGTGAAGGCAGCCATCTTGGTAATGAAACCAAACTCATGTAAAATAAATTTTAATTTCCTTGTGCCAAAGAGTTTCATATGAAATTTGGTTTCAACTGAGGAGATGTTTGAAAATATTGTCAGATGACAACAGAGCCTAATTTTTAACAATGAGTCTTCAATGGTTTTTTCTGTCACTAATAGAAACACTCCACTTATGCACAATGTGTAAAGGAAGAAGTTGGAGTGACAAATTCTTGTAGATCAATCTTTGTGAAGCTGTAGCTTGTGAGTATCATATCATTCTTTCTGTTACCACTACACTGACACTTATTGCACATTCATGAAAAAAGTGGTGGTTTGTAACAAATACTGAATATATATGTCCAGTTGTCAGGTTAACATACCTCTTTTGTTTGATTAACATACTGCTTGACATTGAAACGAAGTCTCTTTAGTATGTCCACGAGTCTATAAGCATCCCAGTCAGCACTGTTTCTTTGCTTCATGCCCGTACTTTCTTCGTATGTTATATTTTTTATAACCACAGCACGACCTTTAGTTTGGGATTGAAGGTCATACACCTGAAATTGATGAAAACTTGCAGGTAGTTTTAATGCATTGTTGGAAATCCTTGCAGAAGAAAAACAAGAAGAACAGCCAGCAGGTATGCTTCACATGGCTTAAAAGAATTGTGACTGAACTAACTACATGTCAAAGGGGCATACACCTTATTTACTTATTCACTTGAATCCAGCCAAACTAAAACACAGAGCTTTTGAAAAAAGGTTCGCAACACCAAAAGACAATTTTCAATATGCATACCTGAGTATCAGATAATATCCTCTTCAAATCATCATGTGTACTCTCCTGTATAGTGACCTTCTTAATACCTTCCGGAGACAAATCAATCTTTTTTGGCCAGTCTAAAAGAAAACAAACATAAGCTGTAAACTAGTATTTTTTTGTATAAGGAATTTCATATAAACATGCTGGAAGGATGGTTCTCTGACCATATTGAATAGATTCTTAAGTTGCAATGAGCCTTTTCTGAAAATCACTGGACACTTTTCTCATTTTTTGTCAATGTCTGTAACTCTTGGTTTCCCAAACTCAAGGCTGATTGATAATATATCAAGTACCAGTATACTATAACAAACCGATATAATCCTGACATTCTAACTTTAATACCAGCATCAAATTAACAAGGAAGCAATACATCATCTACAAGATCCTAGGTACTGTGTTCTGATAAATTGGAATTTCTTAATCATGTGATGTGTGCTGTGTAACATGAACGACTGAGATGTCTCAATTGTAAATTCTGATTAATGTACTCCCCCGTGAAGAGATGACTGAAAAAGGAGTTACTGCCCTGTTGCACAGTGCACTCACTCAGACTGATGAGACCAAAATATCACACCCTCACCCAGAATGACAAGACCAAATATCACATCTTCACTCAGAATGACTAGAGCAAAATATTACCCCCTCACTCAGAATGACTAGAGCAAAATATTACCCCCTCACTCAGAATGACTAGAGCAAAATATTACCCCCTCACTCAGAATGACAAGACCAAATATCAAATCCCTACTCAAAATGACTAGATCAAAATATCACACTCTCACTTGGTATGATGGCCAAAATATCACATACTCACTCAGAATGACTAGAGCAAAATATAACACCCGCAGAATGACTAGACCAAAATATCACACCCTCACTCGGTATGACAACCAAAATATCACACCCTCACTCAGTATGATGAGACCAGTATATCACATCCTCACTCAGTATGACAACCAATATATCACACCCTCACTCAGTATGATGAGACTAAAATATCACACCCT
>CBDHDT010000124.1:0-38222 GCA_965261215.1 Ekhidna sp. | reverse complement strand
ATGCAGTGTTAAATACAGAGATGGCAAGTCATTCAGGTACATGATGAATAAGATTGAGCCAAGGATACTATATACCTTGCAGTGTTCAATACAGAGATGGCAGGTCATTAAGGTGCATGATAAATAAGATCAAGCCAAAGATAGTAACTCAGCAGTTTTAAATTAAGAGATGGCATGTCATTCAAGTATATGATGAACAAGATCAAGCCAAGGATACTATATTCTCTGCAGTGTTACATAAAGTGGTGGCAAGTGATTCAGGTACACAATGAATAAGATCAGCCCAAGGATACTATATACCCTGCTGGTCACCAGAGTGGACAGGCTGCACTTCAAGCTCCCAGTTGTTGACTGAAGTTTGTTGTCGTCAAGGGATAAGATAAGCATGAAACCACTACTAAATGTTTCCCCACATTACATACTTTGAGTTTGCAAAGATGCTAATAATATGATACGCTGTCAAATACCTTGCTGAAAGTCAATGTAAATTCAATCAACCTGAACTTTCCACAACATATTTAATAATGCCATTAATGAATATAAGTTAATGTTGGACATCTGATCTCTTTCTCAGAAAACCTAACTGACTAATACAGTTTGTTACATGATCAATGATTTGGACACCTTATATGGGAACAGTTAACAATACATGTGTTGATATGAGTAGTGTACAGCAACAGGCCTGGTGTCTCTCCACCGCTCATTTATAGTACAGAGAAACAAATATACAGAATGAAACATGAACAGAATGTTTCATTTAAAAATACAACTATATTGGATTTCTATTGTATTGACTGGTTAAAAATGATCTTTATCTATGCAGACCAAAACCTGTATTAGATGCACTAATTAAAATCAATATTAGGTTGTTTTTGAAATCAGCAGAGTTCCGGTGCAACCCAAAGCCATAAGATATTATAAATACTAATGGGCCAGTAAGGGCCATCTAACTGGCTTTGGTAACACGGACACAGTCTTGTTTTTTCCAATAGTGTTTATTGGACATCACATGTATTTAAATAACAAAAATGTTTTATTTTTTCAAAAACAATAGTGTTAAGTAATAACATATGCATATATCCACACACACACACAGTGAATTACATACAGAACAAGTCCAATCCTAATTGTGTGCCCACCCCCTCCCCACCCATTGACCAGAACACAGCTGTTCCCACTCTGCATAGCTACAGAGAGATGCTGAAGAAGATACACACCCTTACCTTTACCTCTCCAGTACATTGCCTCTCCCTGTGGCCCAGCTCTTTCAGAAAGGCCAACAACCTCTTCCCAATGCTCCCAGATTCTCAACGGCCACAGGTGTGAAGCAGTAGCCAGGCCCTAAGTTGGTGCACTTGGCTGACTTACTCTCCCTTAGCCAGGTCAGTCACAACAATAGCATGTGGCATGGCAGCAATAAAACTAGCAAGGTTGTCTGGAAAAAAACCTCAACATGTTTGTATTGTAATTTTAGATCTTATTTTTTGTGTTTTTGGCATCGCCATTTTGAAACAGGAGCCAAATTATTACATACAATTATACACGCAAATTACTACATGACCTAATTTTCAAGGATTTTAAAATTTAAATTTGTTGGATCTAAAAAGCTGTAGTCATTGAAGTCATGGAGCAATGGGGAAAGTCTTCACAGCTTATATAGCACAGTGTAGCAATTGGTAAGATAAGTTCAGTATTTGGGAATAGTTGTTGTATATCTAGCAGTGTTTTGATAACTTGGTTAGTCACAAGATTCCACTGCAGGGGTAGAGAGAGGCCGACAAAATACCAATAATCATTAAACCAATAAAGTTAAGTTCAATGTCAGTTTGTGCATGCTCAGAGTCAATTAGCACAGGGGCGATATAATATACATTTGGCACACACACAGAAACAAAGAATAGAAAATACAATAATAATAATAAAAATAAAAATAAATTCCTTCCCGCACTGCATTTACATACCTTATTTACAATAACAGAAAAAAGAACGCATGCGTATGTTGGGTTGACTCGCGAGACATTCTCAATGTTTATAATGATATTTATATGGAATAAAAAAATGAAAAATCAATTCACAATGTTTGGTGGCAGCTAACCATGCAGACCGGCCTTTTGTCTTCATGATTGTGTACATATTTCCGTAAATGATCGTGGTGACATTTCCAATAATGGAGCTAAAGATTCTCAAATTCATTGTGCCCAGAGAGAAGACATTGAAATCTTGTGATCCTCCTGGCCATCGTGCCATCGACCTATGGGTAATTGCTTCACCCTCCTCCCCTCCTGCATCCTTTACATCCCAGTCTGGCAGCTCATGACTCACTACAGGTATGTACATCATCAGACTTATCACATGATGCTCTCCATCATCTCGTCCAAGATTACATTGTCATTATACTGATCATTGTCACATTTCATAAAAATACAATTTAGGATTTCATCAAATTGCGATGGCTCTCATAATGGGAGTACTGGAGCAGTAATAGCATGGGGTAAATTAACCTTCTATTATCCGTGAATGGAAGGGGAAGTATATGACAAATCAAATGAGCTGCTTGAATATGCCTCAAACTAGAAAGATTGAAGCATTAGAAGAGAAGAGAGTCACACCCTCAAAGATCTGGGAATAATACTTCACTAGTTATTACATGAGCAGCATGCTGCTGTCCGATAGTTCAGGACAGTACCCCTAGCTTCATCAGTCGTAACCAGTTCATTTAGTTCAATCTCCATTTAATAAATGGAGACAAATAGATCTTTCCCATCAATGAGATATTCAACATCTATGGCACACACTTCTCAAAAGAGGGCAGGTAGCTTCTACAATCATTGAATGCAATGACAAACAAAAATGCATGAAGCATGCAATTCAGTTTGTCTATAGAATTTAACAGAATATACAGAAACTGCCTTCAAAAGGCTAATCATGGATAATTTGCACTGAAATATTTTGTATAATTCTAATTTTAATGCATTAGAAAATAGCACCATAATTATACTCTGATAGTGAATGACTACCTAGGCACACACAGGTGCCTCACAGTAGCAACACACATGCGCGCACACACACACACACACACAAACAAACACACACACACACACAAACAAACACACACACACACTAATAGTTTCCATATATAGCGCATAGGGATAAATACCTTTTTGAACCTTTTGGAATTGAATCTCATTCTGTTTTCTACTCCTTTAACTCGGTATCCTTCTCACTTTCTTTTCTCTTCCTCTTCCCCTCATCGCCTTCCTAGAACCAGGCACTGACTGAGACAAAGTTTTCCACATATCTCTGGTATGACATCAGAATCAAAGCCCCGCCTGGCACAAAGAGCAAGTATAGCCATCCTGGACATCTGAACAAAGTAAAAAATATATGACTGCATAAAAATAATAATAGAACTAAATGACACCAAATGACAAGTCAGTTGATAAGGGATGTTAAACGTGTACAATGGTACATACATACTCACACACATACATATATAAAGATATAGTATGGAAATCTAGCTGTCGAATTGTGCTCAAACAGAGTTCTCCATCTTCCCTCTTCTGAACCACACTTCCTGTGCAAGCAATGTTGTGCTCGGATAGATCGGCTTCTCTGTGTGTTAAAATGATATTTGGGAAGTTAGATAGAAATACAGTCAGAGGTAAGTGCATGTGTAGGAGGTTATTGGGAGGTGGGGATGGTTCGACGTTTTGCATGGTATAACTAGAGTTCAATTAACTTCACGGTGCTTTGAGTGTTCTCTAGCGTCCTACTATGCAAAAAGCACACACTCACTTATCGTGATTGCAAAGTGCTGTAGAGAGGGGTCAATTTTTTTTGGCCCACAACATTTTTGAGCCATTATCAACACCACTTAACAAATCACAATATTAAACATTGTTGAGCTACTGCACAGGATAGGCCTAGGCATGCTTGCAGATGTCTAGAGAAAACCCACGAGCACTTTGAAGTTGATCGAACTCTTTGTAACAGGGGGACAAACTGCACAAAAGTGTACCAACCTGACTCCCAACATTTTAATGCCATTTTAACATGCAGAGAGAGTTCCATCTTTCTAGCAAAAATCACATGAAACATTGATTATGGAGAAATCAATATGACTGTACTTAAAATGAATACACAATACAACCAGGACCACTTCAGTTAATTATTGAATGAAAAGACTGTCTCTAGGGTACATTCTGCAACTATATATATTAAGCTTCAAAAGTGACATTTAAAGCAGCTACAACTAGGTGGAAATAATACACAAAAAATATTTTTAGTCAGCACAGAATATTGCATGATTTAACCACATGACAGCTGATCAACAAACAACAGTATCTTGCATCAAACAAAGTCTGGGAGTGATGCGTGTCTTTATAAACCCTTCTGCACCACACACCAACTGAAATCTCTCGCAAGAGAATTCCTCTCCACCATCATGTAGACTGCCAAGTGGGTCATCCAACCAATCATTAACCACACCCTCTCGTCCTTCCCTCATTCCCAAGTTTTGGTCCTCCACCCACAAAATGTCAAGACTCGTAAGACTAAGCATAATTTGCTTCTTTTACCTAATGTGGAGATAGCAGTGAGATGCACAACTTCTCTAAGTCGACCAAGAGAGAGAGCCATGCAGAGGAGGCAGTATCCACGGCAGAAGAGATGGTAGCTGACTGACTGCCGCATATGGAGATCAGTCAAGTATTCAGGGAGAGTGATGGTTGCTGCTGTAAGTTTTTCATATATCTTGAACACAGGAATGAAGTAGGCACTATTAAGTGCCCATTGGTAGTAGTATTTGTCACTGGTTCAATACTCCTAGTCCCAACTGCATCAGCTGTGATAACCGTTACTTCACCATTGGTTTCGGTACCAGAGTTACAAGGCTTTGCAATGCCAACCTTGATTCTCTTTGGAATAGAACCTATAATACATTGGGGCATATTTGACACTGGATCCTAGCTAATTTTAGTTTCTGGTGAATGGACACCACTAGAAATGGATCCGATCTCTTGCACTATCTTCTGTACAGAGTCATATGTCTTTCTGGTATCAGATATATGCTTCCTACCAAGAATGGAACTGACACCATTGTTCTTGTTCTGTATAGGATCCAAGCCTATTGTTGGTCTTGGAATGGAACTCGCAATTAGTTTGTTCTCACTTCCATCTCTATCAGTACATCTTTTCCACTCCCATTGGAGGAACTTGCTTCAACTGCTTCTCACTTACAACCTTCTTTCTAGTTCCTCTACAAACATGCTTCCAAATTAATCTCCTTGATGATCAACTGCATGAGGCAAATCAGTTCTACAACCTGACTCAAAGCATTGCCTCTTCGCTGGTCTAGCTTCTTCCTCGAGTTCATTGTTAGCAGATGACAGGTAAGGAGAAGTTTTTAATTGATTAAAAACTTTCTTTCGAGGCAAGAATGTGAATTCTCCGAAAGAAAAAAAGAATTTCACACAAAGTTATTTTTTTCAACAAGTTTAAAAAGGGCTAAATCCTGAGGAATTTTTGATTTGATTTAAATCTACTTTTTGGGGGAAAACCAGTGTAGTGGGACAAATATTACTAAATACTGTTTTCCTCCTCAAAATTAGCCACATACTGCTAAACAAAGCTTTTCTGGTATTTTGAAGTGTTTTCCCTGAAATTTACGGAAAACATATCTTTGGGTTCAAAAATTGACACTCTCAAAAAGAAGCTTAGAATTACTCAGGATTTTTTTTTTTCTCAACAAGTTTGAAAAGAGGAAAATCCTGAGGAATATTTTGATTTTATAGAAACAACTATTTTTTGTCAAACCAGTGAACGTGACGAATATAGCCAAAAACTATTTTCACCCTCAAAATGTGTCACATACAGCTAAACTAAACTCTTCTGGAGTTTTATTGCATTTTCACGGAGATTGACAGAAAACCTCTTTTGGGTCTAAAAAGTGACCAACCCAGAAAGAAGTTTAGAATTACTCAGAAAGTTATTCTTTCTGAACAAATTGAAAAGTGGCAAATCCTGAGGAATATTTTGATTTGATGGAAATAGCTATTTTTGGCAAAACCAGTGAAATGGAACAAATACTACCACTGTTTTCCTCCTCAAAATGAGCCAAATACACCTAAACTTAGCTTTTCTGATGTATGGAAAAAATTTTGCTGAAATTAACAGAAATCTCCTCCTTTGTGTCTAAATATTTGACTATCTAAGAAAGATGCTTAGAATTACTCAGAAATTTTTTTCTAAACAAGTTTGAAAAGTTTTGATATAATGGAACAACTTTTTTTGGTCAAACCAGTGAAGCAAGACAAATATTAACAAAAACTGTTTTCCTCCTCAAAAGGTAGCACAGCACATACAGCTAAATTAAACTTTTCCTTGGTTTTAAAGCATTTATGCCGAATTTTTTTCATCAATTCAGCCATATACAGCTAAACTAAGCTTTTCTAGTGTATTGAAGCATTTCTACCGATATCGACCAAACCTTGTAATTTTTGTTAAAAAGTTTTTTTCTCATCAATTTGAGCCACATACAGCTAAACTAAGCTTTTCTATTGTATTGAAGCATTTTACAGGGGAAAAAAATTGCCAATTAGGACAAAAAAGTGTTTTTCTCATCAAATTGAGCCATATACAGCTAAACTGAGCTTTTCTTTTGTTTTGAAGCATTTTTAGAGAAATTGACAAAACAAACATGTCATTTTCGTCAAAAAAGTCTTTTTCTCATCAAATTTAGACATATACAGCTAAACTGAGCTTTTCTGCTGTTTTGAAGCATTTTTACAGAAATTGACAAAAAAAAAGTCATTTAGGACAAAAGAGTGTTTTTCTCCTCAAATTGAGCCACATACAGCTACACTAAGCTTTTTGCTGTTTTGAAGCATTTTTACAGAAACAGACAAAAGACTTGTCATTTAGGTAAAAAAAGTGTTTATATCAACATGTTGAAATAGATACCGGTATGTTTCTCACCAAAATGAGCAAAACATAGCAAAATGAAGCTTGTTTGTTGTTTTAATAATTTTCACAGAATTTCATAAAATAATTGTCATTTGGACTAAAAAAGTGTTTTTCTCAACAAATTGATCCATTTTAAAGCTACACTAAGATTTCCTGCTGTTTTGAAGCATTTATAGAGAAACTGACAAAATCCTTTGTTATTCAGGTTAAAAAATGTTTTTCTCGTCAAATCGAGCCATTTACAGCTAAACTTAGCTTTTCGGTTTTTTTAAAACATTTTTACAGAAATTGACCAAAAAATTGTCATTTATCAAAAAGAATAATTTCTCAACAAATTGAGCCACAACAATGTGTTTTCTCACAAAATGAGCAAAATACAGCTAAACTAAGCTTATTTGTTGTATTGAAGCATGTTTACAGAAATTGAGCAAAAAATTGTCATTTCGGACAAAAAAAGTATTTTCTCATCAAATTGAGACATACAGCTAAATTTAGCTTTTCTGTTGTTTGTAGTATTTTTACAGAAATTGTCAAAAAAACTTGTCATTTATGTCAAAAAAGTGTTTTCTCATCAAATTGAGCCATATACAGCTAAACTAAGCTTTTCTAGTGTATTGAAGCATTTTTACAGAAATTGACAAAAAATTGTCATTTATGACAAAAAAGTGTTTTTCTCAACAAATTGAGCCACATAGTGCTAATATAAGTTTTCCTATTGTAATGAAGCATTTTTACAGAAATTATCAACAATTTTTTGTCATTTATGTCAAAAAATTGTTTTTCTCATCAAATTGAGCCACATACAACAGAACTTAGCTTTTCTATTGTATTGAAACATTTTTACAGAAATTGACAAAAAACTTATCATTTAGGACAAAAAAGTGTTTTTCTCATCAAATTCAGCCATATATATAGAAAGTAACAAAATCCTTTTTTGCTAATTTGAAGAATTTTTTCAGAAATTGACAAAAAAAATTCATTTATGCAAAAAAGTATTTTTCTTATCAAATTGAGCCAGGTTCAGCTACACTAAGCTTTTCTGCTGTTTTGAAGTATTTTTAGAGAAATAGACCAAAAAATGTCATTTAGGTCCAAAAAGTGTTTTCTCCAACAAATTGAAACACATACCGTGGTTTTTCTCATCAAAATGAGCAAAATGCAGCTAAACGAACTTTATTGTTATTGAAGCATTTTTAAAGAACTTGACCAAAAAATTGTCTTTTATGTCAAAAAAAGTGTTTTTCTCATCAAATTAAGCCACATCAGCTAAACTAAGCTTTTCTTTTGTTTTGAAGCATTATTACAGAAAATGACAAAAAACTTCTCTTTAGGTTAGAAAAGTTTTTTTCTCATCAAATTAAGCCATATACAGCTACACTAAGCTTTTCTGCTGTTTTTAAGCATTTTTACAGAAACTGACAAAAAAATTGTCAATTATGTCAAAAAAGTGTTTTTCTCAACAAATTGAGCAACAACAATGTGTTTTTCTCATCAAAATGGGCAAAATACAGCTAAACAAAGCTTGTTTGTTGTATTGAAGAATTTTTACAGAAATTGACAAAAAACTTGTCATTTATGTCAAAAAAGTTTTTTTTCCATCAAATTTAGCTACATACAGCTAAACTAAGCTTTTCTGCTGTTTTTATGCATTTTTTCAGAAATTGACCAAAAAAATGTCATTTACGTCAAAAATGTATTTTTCTCATTTCTAGTGTATTGAAGCATTTTTACAAATATCGACCAAACCTTGTCATTTATGTTAAAAAGTGTTTTTCTCATCAATTTGAGCCACATATAGCTAAACTAAGCTATTCTATTGTATTGAAGCATTTTTACAGAAATTGACAAAGAACTTGTCATTTAGGTCAAAAAAGTGATTTTCCCAACAAATTGAAACACATCAGGTGTTTTTCTCATCAAAATGAGAAAAATACTGCTAAATGAAGCTTTATTGTTGTATTGAAGCATTTTTAAAGAACTTGGCAAAAAAATTATCATTTATGTCAAAAAAAGTGTTTTTTTCATCAAATTCAGCCACATACAGCTAAACAAATTTTTCTATTGTATTGGAGCATCTTTACAGAAATTGACAAAAAATTTGTCATTTAGGACACAAAATAGTTTTCCTCATCAAATTGAGCAATATACAGCTAAACTGAGTTTTTCTTTTGTTTTGAAGCATTTTTACAGAAAATGACAAAAAACTTCTCATTTATGTTAAAAAAGTTTTTTTATCATAAAATCAAGCGATATACAGCTACACTAAGCTTTTCTGCTGTTTTGAAGTATTTTTACAGAAACTGACAAATAAATTGTTAATTATGTCAAAAAAGTTTTTTTCATCAAATTTAGCTACATACAGCTAAACTAAGCTTTTCTGCTTTTTTATGCATTTTACAGAAATTGCCAAAAAAAAAGTCATTTACGTCAAATAATAATTTTTTTCATCAATTCAGCCATATACAGTTAAACTAAGCTTTTCTAGTATATTGAAGCATATTTATCGATATCGACCAAAACTTGTGATTTATGTTTAAAAAAGTGTTTTTCTCATCAATTTGAGCCACATACAGCTAAACTAAGCTATTCGATTGTATTGAAGCATTTTTACAGAAATTGACAAAAAACTTGTTATTTAGGACAAAAAAAGGTTTTTCTCATCAAATTGAGCCATATACAGCTAAACTGAGCTTTTCTTTTGTTTTGAAGCAATTTTAGAGAAATTGACACAAAAATGTCATTTACATCAAAACTGTGTTTTTCTCATCAGATTTAGCCACATACAGCTACACTAAGCTTTTCTGCTGTTTTGAAGCATTTTTACAGAAATAGACAAAAAAATGTCATTTAGGTCAAAAAAGTGTTTATATCAACAAATTGAAACAGATACCAGTTTGTTTCGCACCAAAATGAGCAAAACATAGCAAAACGAAGCTTGTTTGTTGTTTTAATAATTTTTTTACAGAATTTCATAAAATAATTGTCATTAAGGCCAAAAAAGTGTTTTTCTCAACCAATTGCTCCATTTTAAAGCTACTCTAAGGTTTTCTGCTGTTTTGAAGCATTTATACAGGAACTGACAAAATCCTTTGTTATTCAGGTTAAAAAATGTTTTTCTCATCAAATAGAGCCATTTACAGCTAAACTTAGCTTTTCTGGTGTTTTGAAGCATTTTTACAGAAATTGACATAAAAACTTGTCATTTATGTCAAAAAAGTATTTTTCTCATCAAATTGAGCCACTTACAGCTAAACTAAGCTTTTCTATTGTATTCAAGCATTTTTACAGAAATTGACAAAAACTTGTCATTTGGACAAAAAGGTGTTTTTCTCAACAAATTGCTCCATTTTAAATCTACTCTAAGGTTTTCTGCTAATTTGAAGAATTTTTTTAGAAATTGACAAAGAACTTGTTATTTAGGTCAAAAAGTGTTTTTCTCAACAAATTGAGCCACATACAGCTAAACCGAGCTTTTCTTTTGTTTTGAAGCATTTTTAGAGAAATTGACCAAAAAAAACATGTCATTTACGTCAAAAAAGTGTTTTTATCATCAAATTTAGCCACATACAGCTACACTAAGCCTTTCAGCTATTTGAAGAATTTTTACAGAAAGAGACCAAAAAACTTGTCATTTAGGTCAAAAAGTGTCTATATCAACAAATTGAAACAGATACCGGTGTGTTTCTCACCAAAATGAGCTAAACATAACTAAATTAAGCTTGTTTGTTGTTTTAAAGCATTTTCACAGAATTTCATAAAAATAATTGTCATTTAGACCAAAAAAATGTTTTTCTCAACAAATTGATCCATTTTAAAGCTACACTGAGATTTTCTGCTGTTTTGAAGCATTTATACAGAAATTGACAAAAAACCTGTCATTTAGGCCAAAAAAAGTATTTTCTCAACAAATTGAGCCAATTTAACTTTTCTGTTGTTTGTAGCATTTTTGCAGAAATTGACAAAAAAACTTGTCATTTATGTCAAAAAAGTGATTTTCTCAACAAATTGAGCCACAACAAAGTGTTTTTCTCATCAAAATAAGCAAAATACAGCTATACGAAACTTATTTGTTGTATTGAAGCACGTTTACAGAAATTGACAAAAAACCTTTGATTTCGGCCAAAAAAAGTATTTTCTCATCAAATTGAGCCAATTTAACTTTTCTGTTGTTGGTAGTATTTTTGCAGAAATTGACAAAAAAACTTGTCATTTATGTCAAAAAAGTGTTCTTCTCAACAAATTGAGCCACAACAAAAAAATTTCTCATCAAAATAAGCAAAATACAGCTAAACAAAGCTTGTTTGTTTTATTGAAGAATTTTTACAGAAATTGATAAAAAAATTATCATTTATGTCAAAAAGGTTTTTTTCTTCAAATTTAGCTGTATACAGCTAAAGTAAGCTTTTCTGCTGTTTTTATGCATTTTTTCAGAAATTTACAAAAAAGATGTCATTTACGTCAAAAAAGTATTTTTCTCATCAATTCAGCCATATACAGCTAAACTAAGCTTTTCTAGTGTATTGAAGCATTTTTACCGATAACGACCAAAACTTGTCATTTATGTCAAAAAAGTGTTTTTCTCATCAAATTAAGCCACATACAGCTAAATAAAGTTTTCTATTGTATTGAAGCATTTTTACAGAAATTGTAAAAAAACTTGTCAATTAGGACAAAAAAGTGTTTTCCTCATCAAAGTGAGCCATATACAGCTAAACTGAGCTTTTCTTTTGTTTTGAAGCAATTTTAGAGAAATTGACAAAACAAACATGTCATTTTCATCAAAAAGGTGTTTTTCTCATCAAATTTAGACAAAAACCTTGTCATTTGTGTCAAAAATGAGCAAAATACAGCTAAACGAAGCTTATTTGTTGTATTGAAGCATGTTTATAGAAATTGACAGGTATATATTTCATCCTCATGAAGTACATAGTTGAAATTAACTGAGGGAGATTTGCAGACAGGATGAACAAATGCAAACTAGATAGCGTTAGAAGTCCAATTTCAACTTCTTTGATCGGCAAGGGTGTTGTCCAGATCATGGAGAAGGATAACATCACCTGGAGACATTTTGTGTCTTCATCAAAACAAATAAGTTAGGTGTTAAATACAGAGATGGCAGGCCATTCAGGTACATGATGAATAAAATCAAGCCAAGGATCCTATATACCTGCAGTATTAAATTTAGAGATGGCCGGTCATTCAGGTACATGATGAATAAGATCGATCCAAGGATACAATATACCCAGCAGTGTTAAATACAGAGATGGCAGGTTATTCAGGTAAACGATGAATAAGATCAGGCCAAGGAGCACGGGTGTTACTTCATTCTCATATAATATATGTGAATTTTTTTTTTTTAGTTGGCTAACATAAACTATATAGGTTTATAGTACACCCCAACCATACATCACTCACTCTTCCCCATCACTCATCCACTTCAGAATTCATCTCATCACAAGCAAGTTAATTGAAAATACCAATGTCCTTCACATAGGCTATAACCATGCATATTTTTTTGTCACACAGCCACTACTGGCCACATGCAATATATACAGTACATTTCAGAGGTTACCATTACATTTCCTTTGAAGAAGGTATCCTGTTTTCTTGCCATGTTTGCATCACAACCATCTTCCATTCAATTTTACTCAATTATAGAGAAGATCTTCGCCTCCATTTAATTGAAATTAGCCATCGTTCAACTGCATGGTCCTTATCAGAGTTGAAATTCCATACTGGTTGTTGACGGTAGTTACCACAGCACTCTTCATGGTCATGATGCAATGATGTTGGCCACACATTTCATTCACCATTCCTGGGCCAATCCAGAGGAAGATCTTCACTTCCAGTTGACGATAGGAACTGAAACTATTTTCATAATTCAATACAACTGTTGGCTCTATTACTAAACATGTGTTTGAGGACGGTTGCAGACACAATTCACTTCATCGGAATATTGGCCCACAATACTAACCTAATGCTAATCACCATGCATAATCAATTTCTCTATGAGGTATATATATATATATATATATATATAGTGAACAGGAAAATCAGACCAACAGAACATGTGCTGAAGACTCATCACATACCTGACCTGTTCAGGCAGCTAGATATTATTATTATCATTTTATTTCTAGCTGAAAAGTATCAGCAACAATGTTACAGGTATCACTGATACCATGAACCAAAATGGTAATATGGTAGCACCAGCATACTATTTTATATGTAAGAAATGTTTGGATGCAGTCTGAAAAAATGGATTAGACCATAAAAATTGCTGTTTGTGCTTGTCAACCTTTTGCCAGCTATACTACTAGCTATACCCATGAAGTAGAGATTTATGCTAGCTATACCTACTTGATATCCTGCAAGGACAATACGTATGCTTGTATAATTATATGCTTATATACTCCACTTATAGTTATCAATCTGGTAGCTTTTTCCTGATCTGTGGAAAATTAATTAATCCTTACATGTAGCAAACTCACATAACCTGTGTCCACCTTCCATCTAACTACTCTTTTTTTCATCCCCCTTCCTTGATCTCTCTCCTCTCCACCTCAGGGAAGAATGCCAGGCCAAGCCAATAGCAAAGAAATCGACGTACATTCTACCACTATATTGCTATATAAGCCTTAGAGGTTGTATTGCAAAGCATTCTAAACTAGAAAAGAGCTATGTAGGTTGAAAAATTAATGTCTGAGGGATGAAATATATATATTTTTATGTGTGTATACAGATTCTGGCATTACCCTTCATATAACTACAGCTGAATGATCCATTCATAACGCCAAAAAAATGTCCTGATATAAATAGATTTTATTGATACTAACTGCAGTTACTTGTTGACCATCACGTACCTGTCACTACAGGTACTACATTATCTAAGTAGTATACCCCAGATATATAGAACATATCCAGCTCTGGGAACACGAATATCCAAGTTTGTTTCTCAATTTAGAACTGCCCAAAACAACAGAGACATATCCAGTATTACTGAACTTTGACCGACACCTGTGGTCACATTTTAGTTCACTAATTTTAGACCAAAGTTTAAGGTCATAATGGAACAGCAGAGACAATAAGATTATCACAGCAAGATGGCCAAAAAAAACAAGTCAAGGTCAGCTTTAGAACTTTCAATGCATAATTTCACAATTCTGGATGGCAGACATAGTGAAGGAGAGATAACACCGGAAGTTAGATTGCATTCGTCAATGATAAGCACATGACCCATACACTGATCCCCCAAATTATTGATAGAAATGATTTAATGAGAACAGAGCATGGACTGCATTCTCAACTGCAAAGCTAACAGCCATTTCTCTTGAGGATCTTGCAAATTTCCATCAGAAACCTACCACCAGAGCACTTGCTATCCAAGGAAAGTTGTTTAAAACTACGAAGAACAAAAACTGACTCAACAATTTACTTATGAAAGACACAAAACAAAATAAATATTCCAACATATGAACTCATAGTTCCAACATCTAAGGAGGAAGAAATGGTGTTAACTATCATGTACCTTTAACCATAGACACTGTAGAACAAATACCAGGCAGTGTATGCCATAACGTGATCACTTGACATGATATATCAGTAATTTATATTTGTTAACATTTTAAGAATTTTTTTTTTCTAGAGCTATATACAATAATAGTAAATTACCCTTGCCTTCACCACAAATATATACATCAGCAGGTCAAGATTGAATAATGTGTGATGCATATATATGGTACCTTTGTGTGAGCATGCTGGCCAAAGCTACTATATAAAAGGGAAAAACAAGATCGACGCAACAAACTTAGGATTGTAAGATTGAGACATAAACATAAGACTTAGGCATCCATCTTATTTCTGCTATCTTTCAAGATGAGTAACCAGCTGCAAAAATATAGCAACCATGAAGAGATGGTCAAGTTTATAGGCAATCTTCAGCTAGGTGAGCACAGATATGACCTTCCAGGGAACCATACATACAGGGTCGTAGGTTTACCTCCAGATAACAAGAGAGATGGCTACATAATTGGGGGCAGAGTGGCCACATTCACAGATAATGTCATGGGTCATGCAAAACAGGACATCCTCAATGCTACACTCCTTGCCCAACTAGCTGCTAATAAGAAGCATGATCATGAACAGAAGATTGGTACGGGGAGTACAACCGAGTTCTTGGAATCATAGGATTTGTTATCGAGGGCTTTGAGGTCAATAAGTACCATGCATCAGGGTCACCTCTTATGGATAAAGCTGTGTTAGAGATAATTGGATCTTTGGCAACTGGTAATGAGTTGGCAGTATTAAAGGCAACACTTGATGCAATGTGTAAGTTGTCTAAAGACAATAAAACAATTTTGCTAACACACAGCAGTCACAGTTCTTAAGGTAATTTCCAAGGATATCCTTGCAGACAAGCTCAGATGGTAAATTAACCTTCTATTATCCTTGAATGGAAGTATATAACAAATCAAATGAGCTACTTGAATAAGCCTCAAACCAGAAAGATTGAAGCATTAGAAGAGAAGAGAGTCATATCCTCAAACATATGGAAATAACACTTCAATAGTTATTACATGAACAGCATGCTGCTGTCAGCTAGATCAGAACAGTACCCCTAGCTTCATCAGTTGTAACCAGTTCATTCTGTTCAATCTCCACTTAATAAATGGAGACAAATAGATCTTTCCCATCAATGAGATATTCAACATCTATGCCACACACTTCTCAAAAGATGGCAGGTAGCTTCTACAATCATTGAATGCAATGACAAACAAAAATGCATGAAGCATGCATTTCAGCTCATCTATAGAATTTAACAGAATATACAGAAACTGCCTTCAAAAGGCTAATCATGGATTATTTGCATAGAAATATTTTGTATAATTTTAATTTTAATGTTTTAGAACCTAGCACCATAATTATACTAGGATAGTGAATGACTACCTAGGCACACACAGGTGCCTCACAGTAGCTACACACACACACACACACACACACACACACACACACATACACACAGACTAATAGTTTCCATATATAGCACATATGGGTAAATAACTTTTTGAACCTTTTGGAATTGAATCTCATTCTGTTTTCCACTCCTTTAACTCGGTATTCATCACACTTTCTTTTCTCTTCCTCTTCCCCTCACCGCCTTCTCCAGCACCAGGCACTGACTGAGACAAAGTTGTCCACACATCTGTGGTCTGATATCAGAATCAGAGCCCCGCCTGGCACAAAGAGCAAGTCTAGCCATCCTGGACATCTGAACAATGTAAAAAACATATGACTGCAAAAAAATTATAATAGAACTAAATGACACCAAATGAAAAATTAATTGATAAGGGATGTTAAACTTGTACAATGGTACACACACTCTCACACACATATATATATATAAATAAAGATATAGTATGGATATCTATTTGTCGAATTGCGCTCAAACAGAGTTCTCCATCTTCCGTCTTTTGAACCACACTTCCTGTGCAAGCAATTTTGTGCTCGGATAGATCGTCCTATCTTTGTGTTAAAATGATATTTGGGGAGTTATATCGGAATACAGTCAGAGGCAATGCTGTGTAGGGAGATATTGGGAGGTGGGGATGGTACACCTTTGTGCACGATATAACTAGAGTTCAATTAACTTCATGGAGTTGAGTGATCTCTAGCGTCCTACTATGCAAAAAGCACATTCTCACTTATTGTGATTGCTAAGTAGTGTAGATAGGGGCCTTTTTTTTTTGGCCCTCTACAATTTTGAGCCATTATCAACCCCAATTAACCAATTACAATATTAAACATTGTTGAGCTACTGCACAGGATAGGCCTAGGCATACTTGCAGATGTCTAGAGAAAACCCACGAGCACTTTGAAGTTGATCGAATTCTTTGTAACAGGGGGACAAACTGCACAAAAGTGTACCAACCTGACGCCCAACATTTTTATGCCATTTTAACACGCAGAGAGGGATCTATCTTTCGAGCAAAAAATTAAATGAAACATTGATTATGGAGAAATCAATATGACCGTACTCAAACTGAATACACAATACAACCAGAACCACTTCAGTTAATCATCGAATGAAAAGACTGTCTCAAGGGTACATTTTGCAACTAGATATATTATTATATGTAGAAACAACATTATAGCTTCAAAAGTGACATTTAAAGCAGCTACAACTAGGTGGAAGTAATACACAAAAAATATTTTTAGTCAGCACAGAATATTGCATGATTTAACCACAAGACTGCTGATCAACAAATAACAGTATCTTGCACCAAACAAAGTCTGGGAGTGATGCATGTCTTTATAAAGCCATCTGCACCACACACCAACTAAAATCTCTTGCAAGAGAATCCCTCTCCACCATCACATAGACTGCCAAGTGGGTCATCCAACCAATCATTAATCACACCCTCTCGTTCTACCCTCATTCCCAAGTTCTGGTCCTAATCCCACAAAATGTCAAGACTCGTAAGACTACGCATAATTTGCTTCTTTTACCTAATGTGGAGATAGCAGTGAAATGCACAACTTCGCTAAGTCGACCAAGAGAGAGAACCATGCAGGGGAGGCAGTATCCATGGCAGAAGAGATGGTAGCTGACTGACTGCCACGTATGGAGACCAGTCAAGTATTCAGGGAGAGTGATGGTTGCTGCTGTACGTTTTTCATCTATCTTGAACACAGGAATGAAGTAGGCCCTATTAAGTGCCCATTGGTAGTAGTATTTGTCACTGATTCATCACTCCTAGTCCCAACTGCATCAGCTGTGATAACCGTTACTTCACCATTGTTTTTGGTACCAGAGTTACAAGGCTTTGCAATGCCAACCTTGATTCTCTTTGGAATAGAATCTGTAATACATTGGGGCATATTTGACACTGGATCCAAGCCAATTTTAGTTTCTGGTGAATGGACACCACCAGAAATGGATCCGATCTGTTGGACTATCTTCAGTACAGAGTCATATGTCTTTCTGGTATCAGATATATGCTTCCTACCAAGAATGGAACCGACACCATTGTTCTTGTTCTGTATAGGATCCAAGCATATTGTTGGTCTTGGAATGAAACTTGCAATTAATTTGTTCTCACCTCCATCTCTATCAGTAGAGGTGGAAGCACTAGTCGAGGTAGTTTCTGCTTGGGTCTGTGAGCTTGATATATCTAAAGTGTATGGCTTTTGAGAGAGTCTTGGAGGAGGCAGAGGAACAGCTGCAACCTGAGGAACTAAAAATCAGGACAGTGAAATAAAAAGGTGATAAAGAAACACACTAATCAGGGATTACCCTACATAGTACGACACACTTTTCAAAATGGCAGATGGCAAAACAAGAAATCAAAAAGAAAAACTCACATCACAGTTAAAACTCACGTCAACAGCTTTTAAGCTGCCTAAATGGGGTGTGATTTCAGACGATATTAGCTCCAAAAAGATTCAAGTGTGCTCTGAATTCTTAGCTAAGGTAGTAAACAAGCAGTGCAAAGAAAATTTTGATAGTGTGAAAACACCCACTTTAAGGATTAATATTTGTTCTCCCCCACGCATAACTTTCATAATTTTTTAATATTTTTATTTAGTATCAGATGGCTTCATCTTCCAATGCACTGCATATCGACAACTTTTTTTCCAATTGCAGTGAAAAAACATAAGTAGCGGTGTTTGCCAATGATACAATTAAATAGCTCATGTATTGTCTTATAATTAGAATTGAGTTATAAAAACATATGCTTGGTTTTGCAGTTCTTACTCCAGGACAACAATTACCATGCCCAGAGGAGGCTCTAGCTGACTCTCTACCAAAACATCTGCTGTTTGGTTGGTTGAGTTCTCCTGTACAACTATCACGAAGTACATGGAGTAAAACAGCACGTAAGCTTGCTTGATCACATTGTCAACATGCATGTTTAGCGAAGGTTTTTTGAAATTTTTAAACTTTATTTTTTAATCAAACGGGGAACAATGTAGAGTTGCAGCAATACATTGGAACATTTACAGTCATCCAGCGATAATTAAAAAAATAATTAAATGAACCGATTGAACGGAAGCTATGTGTGTGAGATACTGAGAATAAAAACATAGAACCTTGAAGTTACAATTTTTGCACTACCAGTTTACTACCTTTTTATTTGCAATGGTGTTAAGTATGCTTGAAGTCATTTTGAAATAATACTGGCTAAAAATAGTTTTAGCTGCCACATGAGCTTTGGTTTTGCCGTCCGCCATTTTAAAAAAGGCAAAGAAATGATAGCCCATTGAGTACTGGGATATCATTCCAAGCTTCCCATGTCGAATCTCCTCTTCAATTTTTCCTATATGGTATAGCACTTCATAATCAGCCATTGAGGCAATCAGATTATCTTAAGTCTGCTCAATGGTAACAGTTTGCAGGACTGCCATTACTGGAATCTTACTCTTCATTTTAAGTTCAAATTGCACAATGAATGCCGCACATGGGCCACTAGACAGAACTCTCTGCACATAAAGGAAGTGATTGTAATGCTTCCTTTGTAAAATATTGGTGTTGGATCTAATTGCATACTGATCAGATTGGATATTAAACTGCTTTTCAACACCTCTCCCATCCATATATTTGAAAGTGGCACCAAAGGAGGCATTTATATGCGGAATATACAGAGTTGGATGAAGAATTTTTTTGTACCGTTTAACAAAGTGCTATTCATCTTGTAAGCCATTATTGCTTCACCTCAATCCATGCCAACAAGGATCCATCTCAGCCTAACAGCAGCTGTTCAATTCTATGATTTTGTCAAGCATTCACTAATAGTAATATTTTCTATGATTGATGCATCAACTGGTGGCAATTTCTAAATAGTGGTTAGTCTCTTCACACTTCTTGCACCAGTACACAAGACTCATCCTTTCCTTCCAGGCTCTAACTGCATTTCAGGGGGAATGCTTGATACCTCATGGCGCAATAACCACAAACTATCAGATTGATGTGCCATCACACTCACCTCAACATTGGTGATCAATGAAACACTTTTTGTGCTTGTGGCTTCATTTTGACGAAGCACCTTCCCATGAGATACAGACCGTTCCATAGTCCTGGGGAATTTGACAGGTGGATATGTCAGCTTCCCAATACATTCTAATGTCAGTATTCCTAGCTCTATCAGGCCAAATGTGTTGTGAGTTGTACCTCATCCAGACAGAGTCTCAATAAGCAGATCGAAATTATCAAAGCAAAAATGCATGACAATATTGTTCCATGTCACTATGTGCAGTGACATAGGTCAACAATGTTCTTTCTCATTGAGATAGGAAGCTCTCATGATCTCCTGTTCCTTGGAATATGCTATATAGTGGCCAAACCCGATGAACCAGGTAATGACTTCTGCTTTCCTAGTAAGCTGCCACTATGATACAGAAGCATGATTTATATAGGTTGTTACCCACTGCCCATTTTTGATCGGACACATAATGTCATGAAAAAATTATGTAGCTACATATTTGCACTTTCCAGTCAGACAACCACTTGACACTTGATATAAGGCACTCTTAGAAGTGCTGCCACAGTTTCGTTGCTAGTTACAGGTGTTAAGACATGCACATTAGAACCAGGAGATTGTGGCCATGGATAAACCTATTTGAAACTATCTAGCACTTTGTGCTTCAGTATAAGTGCAGCTTTTTTTTGAGAATCCTGGAATCATTTCAATTGCAGCTTCAGTTGAAGTACCTTGTGGAACATTACAGGAATACATTAATTTATGGCCAGATTCAATGGTGAGGCCAAGGTAATTCATCTGTTTCATCTTGAGTATGTACACTTTGTAGTCCAGATTATAGAATTTAGGATGATAACATTGTAAGTACTGAAGTATTTTTCTTCCTCAAAATTGTGGTATTTTCTACATGCTTCTCACAATTTTTTTAACGCATGGTGGAATGCAGCTTCAATGAGTGGCCAATGATTCTTTGGAACCAGCTGATTCACTAGTTGTGTAGAAGATCCTTCTTGGGTGGAATTTAGGGATGATCTGATATTCTGATTCCTTGGCTATCCAAATAAAGTAAAGATATCAGGTTATTTTGTGATTCAAGATGATTTTCTCCACTTCTGTCTCACGTGACTTACTTTTTGATCAGATTATCAAATTTTGGTTATCCTCATTTACCTTCTTCTTATACCACAAGAAGCATTGATCCTTACGAATTAGAGTTGATATGCTGGTAGATGAAGTATTGGACTTCCATTATTTTTGAATAGGTATTTGATCAAATAGCATTCATCTTTGATCGCACTATGAGTGGATTTGGTGATTCTAAAGTTTGATATGAAATGCTGGTAATTTTGCAATGGTAACCTTGCCTATGATCGACCATGCTATTAGGCAAACCTTCAAATAATTAAATTGCTGCACAGCTCAGAGTCTGTTTTTCCAATAACCTTGCAGAATTTTGTGTTGCATTAAAAGAATGCTATGCAAACTGATTATTATCATTTATTCTTGAATCCTGGTGTGTAAAATGCTATAAATTCAAGTATTCCTTTTTCTTGACCCTTTTCAATTTCATAGGTTACTCATGAGCCATTTGAATACACGTGAAAACAGACAAAGTTTAGATAAATTTTGTGAAAAAAAAAAAATGTTGGTAGAAAATATTTCATGAAAAAATTATATCAGAAGATGTAAGTTGATGGTCTTAGTAATTATGAGTCTAAAACTGCCTATTTTTATCCTCAACAGAACCATATTGAATTTTTACAAAGAAACTGACATCAATGTGGACAAATTGTCTCCACTAAATTAATTGCCCCCAAACCATTATTTACATAAATTAGATCAAAGATTGAAATTTAGCCAATGGTGCACAGTGTCCATCTTGGATTGCAGATTAACCATGCATGCAACCCACATTGCATATATACCAGGCTGTTTTGTAAGACATGGGTTTACACTAACTTGAATCATAGTGAAAGTTATACAGACAGGGTGTCAGGTAGCCTTTGGACTACATAAGAGATTTGATTGAATTGCCCTCATCTCTCATGATATGAACAAACCTCCCGATAGTTGCCTTACTATCATGATGAGCAGTCACACATTGAATTTGAAATCAATTTTGTGGAATTTTTTTATCTTTCGTATTAGAGTTATATATTCACAGAAGTCCATTGGTTCATCACTTTCAGAAAATCCTGAGTTTTGAATTTATGGATACAGCCTGCTGGATTGGGAGGGCTAAATAACTTTTCAGCTTTTATAAAATCAGTAAAAAAAAACAGAGCATAATTGAATGGATAAAACTTTGATAGCCAATGGACTATGTAGATGGATATATTGAGCCTAATGTGAATTGTAGTGTGGTATCTGCAATTTGCACATTTAAAGCACTTTAAAGAATGTTGAACAGCTCCTGCATCTTTGTCACTCTCCATTTCCAAAAGGATTGTGGAAACCCCCAATGAATTACATGATCATTGCTAGCAATGTTGCTGCTGACATCCTTGCTGAATACTTCCAAGGTACAATGGTCAACCTACCAGGTAGCTCTGATCTGTTGTAATTTGGATGGAGATGATGGCAATAATTTTTTTTTTTAAAGCATTCAACCCGTGCCGCATGAGATTATTATTATTGCTTATGGGTAATACAAGCTATAGGTGGAATATTCAGCGTATGAATTTGTGATCATTGCGTTGGTTTCTTTTTAACTTTGGTGATCCTTAGATATATTCACTATGTATAAGTCATGTTACCTTCCATATTTTGACAAAATGGCTCATATGGCATGGTAAACTTTTAAGTGGGTTCCTGTATATGTGACTTAAAGGTTATTTTTTCCATATTTTTCTGCTGACATAACCAGCGCTCAAGTCAAAGAAGTGTACACTGGTTTATGTCATTCATAATTGTTAACTCATGGATGCTATTATTGCACTGTAAAGCAGATTGAATGGCTGTCCATGGTCAATTATTAATGGAGATTATACCATTAACATCAAGTGCCATTAATTAATGGCTATATATACACACGCAAAGTATATACTGCTATAATATGATGCTATAAATTGTTATATTAGAGAGAGTGGCAGTAAAATAGCGAGAGTGGCAGTAAAATAGTGAGGATGTCACTTCAATCGGCTATAACATGTGAAGAATTTCCCTTTTAAGTGGCTAATGCAACCATGCATAACAATTACACCATAGGTTCATATTACACCAACCATACATCACTCACTCTCCCCCACCACTCATCCACTTCAGAGGTCATCTCATATCAAGCAAGTTAAATGAAAATACCAATATCCTCCACATAGGCTTTAATCATGCAGATTTTCATCACACAACGACTACTGGCCACATGCAATATATGATTCAGTTCGGAGGTTACCGTTACAGTTCCATTGAAGAAGGTAGCCCGTTTTCTAGTCACCTTTGCATCACAATCTTCATCCATTCACTTTTACACAGTTTTAGAGAATACCTTCACCTCCAGTAAATTGAAAGTAGTCATCATTCACCTGCATGGTCCTAATCAGAGGAGAACTTCCGTACTGTTTATTGACGGTAGTTTCCAGAGCATTCTTCACGAGTGTGTTGCATTGATGTTGGCAACACACTTCATTCACCATTCCACGGCCTTTCCAGAAGATGATCTTCACTACCAGTTGAAGATAGGAACTGAAACTATTTTCATAAGTTCAATACAATTGTTGGCTCTATTAATAACGATTGTGTTTGTGGTATGTAGCTGACACTATTCACATCAGAATATTGACCCACAATACTAACCTAATGCCAATCACTATGCATAATCAATTACACTGTGAGGTATATATGATGAACCGAAAAATCAGTGCCAACAGAACACGTCCTGAAGACTCATCACGCACCTGACCTAAATATATATGTAAGGAATGTTTTGAAGCAATCCAAAAAAAAATTAGACCAAAAAAATTGGTGTGCTGTGCTTGTCCACCTCTAGAGAGCTATACTACTTGCTATACCCATAAAGTAGAGATTTATGCCAGCTATACTTAATTGATATACTGCTTAGGAAATACATATGCTTATATAACCCAACAACTATCAACCTGGTTACTTTTTCCTGATAAGTGCAAAATAAATTACGCATTCAATTGTCACATTAAAAGCATCGCTAGCTAACTCGATACATATTTTTTAATAGATTAAATAGCAATTATTGATCACCACATATGTCATTTCACTCTCACCCTAATTAAGGCCAAAGCATGTTGACTGAAATGGATCATTGTTTAATCTGATAATCAGAAATGTACAAGCATTCACTAATAGTAATATTTTCAATGATTGGTGCATCAACTGGTGGCAATTTCTCAATAGTTGCCAGTCTCTTCTCGCTTCTTGCACCAGTACACGAGACTCAACCTTTCCTCCCAGGCTCTAGCTGCATTTCAGGGGGAATGCTTGATACTTCATGGCACAATAGCCACAAACTATCAGATTGATGTGCCATCACAATCACTTCAACATTTGTGGTCAATAAAATACTTTTTGTGGGGGAAGCTGTGCCTTCATTTCAACGAAGCACAGTGATAGCGCCTTCTCAAAAGATACCTCCCTTGCCATGGTCCTGGGAGGTTGACAGGTGGACATGTCGGCTTCCCAATACCTTCTAATGCCAGTGTCTCTTGCTTTATCAGAACATGTGTATTGTGAGTTGTACCTCATCAAGACGGAGTGTCATCAAGCAGATCTAAAATTATTAAAGCAAAAATACATGACAATATCATTCCTTGTCACCATTTGCAGTAATATAAGTCCACAATGTTCCTTCTCATAGAGATAGGAAACTGTCATATCTCCTGTTCCTTGGAATATGATACACACCGGCCAAACCAGGTAATGACTTCTGCTTTCCTAGTAAGCTGCTACTATGATACACAAGCAAGATTTATTTAGGTTGTTACCTACTGACTATTTTGATTGAACACATAATGTCATGAAAAATGATGTAGCTACTTATTTGCACTTTCCTGTCAGACAAACACTTGACACCTGATATAAGACACTCTTAGATGTGCTGCCACATTTTTGTTAGTTGTTACAAGTGTTAAGACACGCACAGTACAACCTGGTGATTGTGGCCAAGGATAAACCTATTCGAAACAATCTAGCACTTTGTGCCTCAGTATAAATGCAACTTTTTTTTAAGAATTCTGGAATCATTTCTATTGCAGCTTCAGTTGCAGTATCTTATGGAACATTACAGGAATACATTAAATTATGGCCAGATTCAATGGTGATGCCGAGGTAATTCATCTGTTTTATCTTGTGTTTGTATGCTTTGTAGTCCAGATTATAGAATATAGGATGATAATAATTATTGTAAGCACTGATGGTGTTACTTCCTCAAAATTATGGTATTTTCTACATGCTTCTCCATATTTTCACACGCATGGTAGAATACAGGTTCAATATGTGGCCAATGATTCATTGGAACTTGCTGATTCACTAGTTATGTGGAAGCTCCTTCTTGGCTGGAATTTAGGTATGATGTGATATTTTGATTCCTTGTCTATCCAAATAAAATAAAGATATCAGGTTATTTTTTCTGATTCAAAATGATTTTGTCCACTTCTGACTCACATAACTTACAGTTTGATTAGTTTATCAAACTTTGGGTCAGCCTCTTTCACCTTCTTTTTATAGACAAGATGCATTGATCCTGATGAATTTGAATTGATGTGCTGGTAGATGAAGTATTAGACTTGCATTATATTTGAATAGGTATTTTGACCAAATAGCATTCATCTTTGATCGCACTATGTTTGGATTTGGTAATCCTAAAATTTGATACGAAATGCTGGTAAAATTTGCAATGGTAACCATGTCTATAATAAACTATGCTATTAGGAAAATCTTCACCTAATTAAACTGCTACACTGCTCAGAGTTTGTTTTTGCAATAGCCTTGCAGAATTTTGTGTGCTGTTCAAAGAATGCTGTGCAAACTTAATATTATACTTTATCCTTGCATCCTGGTGTGTAGGATGCTATACATTCAATATTCGTTTTTCTTGACCATTTTCAATTGCAGATGTTACTCATCAGCTATTTTAACACACGTGAAAATAATCAAATTTAGATAAATTTGGTGAAAAATATAAAATGTTGGTAGAAAACATTTCGTGACAAAATTCTATCAGAAGATGTTAGTTAATGGTCTCAGTAATATGAGTCTAAAACTGCCTATTTTTAGCCTCTCCAGTACCATATTGAATTATTACAAAGTAGGTGACATCAAAGTGGAGAAATTGTCTCCACTGAATTCATTGCCTGGAAATCATTATTTTACATAAATTTGATCAAAGATTCAAATTTAGGTAATGGTGCATAGTGTCCATCTTGGATTACGGATTTACCATGCATACAACCCATATTGCATGTATACTAGGTTATTTTGTAAAGACATGGGTTTTAACTAACAAGAATCACAGGGAAAGTTAGACAGACTGGAGCGTCAGGTAACCCTTGGGATATATAGGAAATTTAATCGAATTTTATCATCTCTCATGAGAGGAACAAACCTCTGAGATTTCCCTTACTATCATGATAAGCAGTTACACATTGAATTTGAAATCAATTTTATGGAATTTTTTAACTTCCATATTTGAGTTATATATTCACAGAAGTCCATTGGTTTATCACTTTCAGAAAATCATGTGTTTTCAGTTGACGGATACAGCCTGCTGGATTGGGATGGCTAAATAATTTTTCAACTTTTATAAAATCAGTATAAAAAAACCATAGAGCATAATTAAAATGACAAAACTTTGATAGCCAATGGTGACTATAGATGGATGTATGAGCCTACTCTGAATTGTAGTGTGGTGTGTGTAGTTTGCACATGTAATGAACTTTAAAGAATGTGGAACAGCTCCTGCATCTTTGCCTCTCTCCATTTCCAAAGGGATGGTATAAACCCTTCATGAATTACATGATCATTGCTAGCATCGTGGCAGGTGACATCCATGCAGAACACTTCCAAAGTACAATGGTCATCCTATAATGTGGCTCTGATCTGCTGTAATTTGTTGGAGTGAGATGATGGCAATGATAATTTTTTAAGCATGCAATCTGTGCCACATGAGATTATTACTTATTATAGTTAATTAAATGTGAAACACAAGGTACAGGAGGAATATTCGGCGTATGAATTTTTGATAATTGCGTTGGTTTCTTTTTAACTTTGTTGATCCTTAGATATATTTGTTGTGTATAAGTCAATTTTTTAATACAAAATATCTTGTATGGCATTGTCAACTTTGGAGAGGATTCCTGTATACGTTGCTTAAAGGTTATTTTGGGGAATATTTTTCAGCTAACATAACCAGCACTAAAGTCTAAGAAGTTTACACTATTTTATGTCATTCACAATTGTAAGCTCATGAATGCTATCATAGCTCTGTAAAGTAGATTGAAAGGCTGTCCATGGTCTGTTATCAATGGAGATTAGACCATTACCATCAACATATTGACATTAACTATTGGATATACATACACACACAAAGTGGTGTAAAGTATTCATGATACACTTCTATAAATTATTTTGTCCGAGTGTGTGGCAGTGAAATAGCGAGGATGTTAATTTATTCTCATATAATATGTGAAAAGAATTTTTTTTTTAAGTGGCTAACATAAACATATTGGTTCATATTACACCCACCATACATCACTCCCTTTTCCGCACCACTCATCCACTTCAGAGGTCATAGCACCACTAGCAAGTTAAATGAAAGTACCAATGCCCTTCACATAGGCTATAACTATGCCAATTTTTATCACACTAACACATCTAGCCACATGCAATACATGGTTCACCTCAGAGGTTACCACTATTATAGTTCCTTTAAAGAAGATAAGCTTTTCTCTTGCCATGTTTGCATCACAACCTTACTCCATTCAATTTTACACAATTGTTGAGAAGACCTTCACCTCAAGCTACTCATTCACCTGCATGGTCCTTATCAGAGGAGAAATTCCGTACTGTTTGTTGACGGTAATTACCGCAGCACTTTTCACGGGCATGTTGCATTGATGTTGGCCACACATATCACTCACCATTCCAAGTCCTTTCCAGAAAATGATCTTCACTACCAGCTGAAGATAGGAACTGAAACTATTTTCATAAGTTCAATACTACTGTTGGCTCTTTTAATAACCACAAGTTTGTGGTAGGTAGCTGACACGATTCACATCATCGGAATATTGGCCCACAAAACTAAACTAGTGCCAATCACCAGCATTATCAAATACTCTATGAGATATATATGGTGAACAGAAAAATTCTGAAGACTCATCATACACCTGACCTATGCAGGTTGCTAGATATTATTATTATTATCATTACTTATTAAGTGCTGAAAATGTTTCAGCAACCCTGTTACGGGTATCGCTACTACCAGGACCAACATGGTTGCACCTGCATAATATATTTTTGTAAGAAAATTGAAGAAATCTGAAAAAATGGGTTAGACAGTTGAGCGTTTGTAAACCTCTAGTCAGCTATACTACTGGCTATACTCATGAAGTAGATATTTATGCTAGCTATACTTATTTGATATCCTGCTTGGGCAACATATGCTTATATAACCTACTGATAGTTATCAACCTGGTTACTTTTTCGTGATCAGTGGAAAATTACTTACTCATTGCAATTGTCACATTAAAACCATCACTAGCTAATTCCATGCATATTTTTACAGATTAAACAGCAATTATTGATCACCACATGTGACATTTCACTGTCACCCTAAATAAGGCCAAAGCATGTTGACTATAATGGATCATTATTTAACCTGATAAACAGATAATGAACATATTTATGCTAACATCAAAGATACTCAGTTTTTTTATGGAGCAGTGATCACAAATTTAGGGCTACTGTATATATATACCAGTGAATGCTAGACATTGTGTGGCAAGTTGAAGCACCTTGCAAGATTTTTTTCCCCTTCTTATTGGTATATGATAGTATATATATATATGTGTGTATATATGTTCTTATAAGATGCCCAGCTAAGGAATGCTTGCACAACAGCATGGCCTGCAATACAATGGACTGGCAATAGAAATGTATGTGTAAAATATGTCAGAGAGAGAATATTAAGAATAGTTGGAAGCAACTTCCACTGAAGATGGAGAGCATGTAAGCATGACATCAAAAGTTAATGTTTCCTGGCTGATGGTATTGTCAGAGCTGAAGGGAAGACACACAGAAGCTGACATGGAATGAGTGAAGTCATCAGGTAGATTGCTAGCTAATGCAATTGTCCGACTACAGAAGGAAATACTAAAGAAGCTGATAATAACTGCAAACCTATATTTTACCAAATTGAACTGTTTGTTGGCTAGTTCTCATATTTATCCTCAATTGATTACATGCAGTAAGCTAATCCTTCCTCTATATTATACCAAACATGTAGCCTGTATTTTGTACTCACTGACTGAATGAACAGCACCCACAAGTGAAAGTAAATGCAAGGAACTGTGTTTTTACCCTGCCAAGCTAGATATTGTTTCAACATCCTCATGACAAAGGGTGTATCATCCTCCCAATACTGATGAACTGAATATAGCTATATTGTAATAGAACTCCAACATCCATGCCTGACAGCTTACTATTAATTAACAGTGCATCCCATTGAACTCCTGTGCATCCAGTTTCTTTCCTCGATCTTGGAATCGGCCAGCTAAATCCTTTTTTCCAAGATGACCATTTTCTTGTCAACATGTGTTTATTGTGAGTAAACTATTCATCTTTACTGAATACATATATATGGAAAAAATATATATACATATTGGATTGACATTTAAAAAATAAAATGAAACAAGAATGGCCTGCAACATCCTTAACTATCAACCCCTAATTTAATGTGCAGAATTTCTGAACAGCAGTGTCTTCATCATATTAGTAGCCAATAAATGTTTGTAGTCTACCTTTGTTTCGTTTATTTGACAAGTCAATCAGATATGTTTATGAACACAATTTTTGTAGTCAAGCTCCTCCTATATAAATGTTTATTACTAATATAGATGTATATACACATGTGCCAATATATCTATTCACATAGATACAGAACATGGTCATAATTTACCTGGTTTTGGTGATATTATCTGTTTTCACAAGAGTTATTTTCCTGCTTCTGAATAACCAAAATTTTCAGCTTCTTGCAGACTCAGCAGGGGTAGACTCGATATTGCACAGACAAAATTGTGTTTACTGTATTGATGAACACTAAGGTGTTTTACTGAATCGAGAAACTGATAGTAAAATTACAATGAATGGACTTACAGCATGCAAGGTAAATGGGGGGGGGGGGGGGTGGGGGGGTGGGAGAAGCAGATGAATGGATCTTTGTAGACCGAAGGACTGAAGGCACCAAGTTTTTTTAACAACTCAATTCCATTGAAACTCTTACCACATCCCATATGGAGACTAGTCTCATACCCAGACCCATTTTAACCGCTACGTGGAAAAGGAAGTCTAGTGTATAGAGACAGTAGATGCCTATGGGCTTAGCTGCTCTAACACTGGTAATCTTGTTACATGGATTCTTAATTGTGATTGGATGAGTAGAGTACAGACATGCAACATGACAAGGGTAAATAGGTAGAGTAAGAAGTGTTAATTTTTGCTGAGTTGAAGTGAAACCACACATGTTCGTTAATTATGTTTTTAAGATAATTAATGCAGATCATAACAACACCTCAACAATTATTCATAAGATTTTAGGATTGCATTTTTTTTTGGTTTCTAGCAAGTAATTTAAGTGCGTAATGATAGCTTGTTTCAGGGGCATTCCAGTGATAAAATTAATGTTGACTTATGACTAGGGGGTAGGTACTGGTGTTTAACTTTTACTAGTGCCTCTTCCAAAAATATTACCCTTCCCATTGATAACTAGCAATATACTTATATATATATATATAGCACTTGCCATTTAAGGATAAACTGGAAACTAAATTCAGGATTTAAGTCTCACAATCAACATTATATCACCACAGAAGCTGGCGCACAGGTCAGCCACTCACGTGTACATCACTTACCAACTTACTTCAGGCATGGATATCCATAGTATTGGTGTCTTGTTACCTAAAATTGAAATACGAGACACTTACATAGAGAGCAGAGAATCAGCTACAAAATGAGAGCAGACAATAAGAAAAAAAATGAGAGCAGAGAACAAGCTACAAAATGATATAAAATAAAGCAGTATTCATGAATATTTCCACCCAATAATAGTAATATTTGCCAAACGAAATCTGTCCTTACAGAGAAAACCCTGTTTTCAAAGGGGGACTGAAATTCAGAACCCGAAATATCTCAAACCAATGAGCAGAGATGAACTAGAGCTAGATATTAGTCATTTACTTACATATCTGATCATAGCTTTGCATGTACAGATTTTTTTAGTGGCCTTGATGTTGTTGCACATATCTTCTAAGATAATGTGCCTATGGAGACATTCAAGATATGATTTGAAAGCACAGAGAATAAGCAACAATATTGAACATAACTACCTGCACAGAGATAAGAGAAAAAAGTTATGATTACAAATGTGATAAGAAATTCAGGATTTTTTGGGACTAGATCTTCATCTTCAAGAGGCAAATCTTCTCTGTTGTCCACTGGTGGCTGAGGATTGGTAGCAGATGATGGCCTTGGGCAAGAAATGGCAGATGATAGGCCTGGCTGAGGAGTGGCAGTAAATGATGGACCTGGGTGAGAATGGTAGGTGATGGCACTGGGTGAGGAATGGCAGATGATGGGCCTGGCTGAGGAGTGGCAACAGATGATGGTCCTGGCTGAGGTGGAGACATAAACTCCTTGACGAAGCATTTAAGTGACTTCAAATTTGAAGGTCAACTTGTGCATATGTAGTAGGAGAGATGAAGCAACTCTTTTTTTTTTTTTTGGACAAACAAGTAAATGTTATGGGTATGAGTCGCATTTAAAGTAAAATTGATGAGAGTTGCTACTGCTTAGTTTGATGTGAACAAGCATTGGTTGTTTTACTGGATTACTAAATGTGACAGTCAGTGATACATGAGACCAAAAAAAGTATATGTGCCTGATGAGGCTTAGCCATTTGAAATCAATAAGATAAAATCTTTGTCAGGAAGTCATTAGAAATTAGTATTCCAAGGTGGCTATCGTATACTGGTATATAGTTCATCAATCATCATGTACAAAGTCGAATTTAACTGAGGGAGATATGCAGACAGAGTGAATAAGTGCAAACTTGATAGCGTTCATAGTCCAATTTCAACTTCCTTGACCGGCCAAGGATGTTGTTCAGATCATGGAGAAGGATTACATCACCAGGAGATATTTTGTGTCTTCATCAAAACAAACAAGTTAGATATTAAATAAAGAGAAGACAGGTCATTCAGGTACATGATGATGAGTAAGATCAAGCCAAGGATACTATATACCCTGCAGTCTTAGAGATGGCAGGTCATTCAGGTACACAATAAATAAGATCAATCCAAGGAACGAGGGTGTTACTTCATTCTCATGGTGAATATTTTTTTTTTTTTAGTGGCTAACATAAACATTCTAGGTTCATATTACAACAACCAATCATCACTCACTCTTCCCCACCAATCATCCACTTCAGAGGTCATCTCATAACAAGCAAGTTAAATAAAAATACCAATGTCCTCCACATAGGCTATAACCATGAATTTTTTTTATCATCACACATCCACCACTGGCCACATGAAATATATTGCTCATTTCAGAGGTTATCATTACAGTTCCTTTAAAGAAGGTGTCCTGTCTTCTTGCCATCATTGCATCACAACTTCTTCCATTCAATTTTAATACATAGGTGCATTATATAGAAGTTATTTTGCATTCGTCAATGATAGACGCTTGACCCATGCTCCGATCCCTAAATTATTGACAGAAAGGATTTAATGAGAACAGAATATGGGCTGCATTCTCAACTGCAAAGGTAACAGCTATTTCTCTTGAGGATCTAGAAAATTTGCGTCAAAAACCTGGCACTGAACACATGCTATCCAAGGAAAGGTTTTTAAAAGAACGAAGAACATCTGACTCATCAATTTTCTTGAGAAAGACGCCCAAAAAAAAAATATTCCAACAAATGAACTCATGGATACCACATCTAAGGAGGGAGGAATGCTGGTAACTATCATGTACCTATAACCATAGACACTGTAGAATACACATGCCCAGCCACAGTGTGACATAGCTTGATCACCTGACATGATATATCAGTAATTTATATTTGCTAACATTGTGGGAAGTGTTTTGTTTAGCTCCATATACAAATTATTTCACTTGCCTTCACCACAAATAGATACATCAGCAGGACAAGATTGAATAATGCATAATGCATAAATATGGTTCCTCTGTGTGAGCATGCTCAGTTAAAGTCTCTAAAGTGTCCCAAGCCACTATATAAAAGGCACAAAACAGATCGAGCCAACTAACTTACGATTGTAAGATTGAGACATCAAACTTAAGACTGAGGCATCCATCTTATTTCTGCTCTCTTTCAAGATGAGTAACCTGCTTCAAAAACATGCCGAGAAGATCAGGCTTATAGGAGAACTTAAGCTAGGTGAGCGCAGATATGGATTGCCAGAGACCAATCCAAACAGCGTCGCAGGGGTACCCCCAGATAACACGAGAGATGGCTACATAATTGGGGGTGGAGTGGCCACATTCACCGAAAATGTCACGGGTCAAACTAAGCGGGACATCCTCAATGCTACACTCCTTGCCCAACTAGCTGCTACTAAGAAGTATGATCGTGAACAGAGTACGGAAGGTTGGTACAGGGAGTACAATCGAGTTCTTGGAATCATAGGATTTGTTATCGAAGGCTTTGAGTTCGATAGGTACAGTGCTTCAGGGTCAACTCTCTCTATGGATGAAGCTGTGTTAGAGATAATTGCATCATTGGCAACTGGTAATGAGGTGGCAGTATTAAAGGCAACACTGGATGCAATGCGCAAGATGTCTAATGACGATAAAAGAATTGTGCTATTTGACTCACACGGCAGTCACAGTTCTAAGGGTAATTTCCAAGTATATCCTTGCAGTCAATCGCCAAATGGTGATGTGAGTCTTACACTGGGAGCATTCTACTTCAAAGGGACCCAAAAGGATACCAATTTCTTGTTTTTTCACTGGTCATCATCATCAACTCAGCTATATAAAGGAGTTCAAAAGGCTGTTTTGAACACCGAGGTCTATGCTGCAGTGAGGTCTTCCATTGTTGACAAGCTTGGAGACAATGCTGTTAGCTTAGTGGCTTCGATTGACATTTGAGTGTCTAGTATTGTGTTACCATTAGCTGATTATGTGTGAATATTAGAACATAGATTCTATGAGAGGTTATGATAGCCACTAGCATAAAATAATTTAGTTACTGTTGTATTTGTAGAAGATATAATTATTAATTGACCTAAAAAAATGTGTGATTTGTGAAGAATTATATTTTGGAATTCCATTCATTACTTTGATCCGTAAATATCATGGGAGAATCGGCTGACTTGGATTTGCTCTGTAAAGATGAGAAATCAGCTAACTAAGGTGTTATATTTTGGTTTTAATATGCTTTACTTACAATATATGATGTAGCATTTTTTTAAATAAAGATACTCATATAATTAATTATCCACTCTTTCAAAGTGTCCACTCATCTCAACAACATATACATGCATGCACACATATATGAACACACATGGTTCATAGCCTTGATAGCACTCTGTGCATTGGGATGACCTACATTACAAACTGACAACTGCCAAAATAACACAAAATAATTTTTTTTTTAATTGAAATCTCTGCTAAAAATACATTTGGCAGCTTTCTAACCGCTATTCCATCTTGCACTATTTTTAGCTCCAAACTATATATCATTATTGTTCCACTAGTAGAATAGAATTCGCTCATTAAATTTTACATCTTATAACTTTGTGCTCCCATTTGGTATTAAATGACTCCATTACACAGTTAAATTTATTTCTTAATAAAAATAGATAATACAATAATAATAATAATAATAATAACAATAATAATAGTAATAATATTAATAATAATGTGATTATAGTAGTAGTAGTAGTAGTAGGAGTAGGAGTAGAAAAGAACATTGGTAGTACAAATAGTAACAATAGCAGCAGTACCACCGCCAACAACAATATTAGTAATAATTTGGCAGCATTGTCACCACACCTGGTCAGAAATCAAACAAAAGTTCAGTGTATCTTCAATCTCTTTATACAATTTGAAATTGAAAACCCAGCATACAAGAGCAAACCAGAAATCATGATATGGCAAAAATGTTGATAAAAAGGTAGGTGAAGTCTGGAAGATTGGAACTCGTACAGCTAAGCCTAGGCTATGAACAGGGTACACAGGGGGAATGCTATGGTGTTGCATGTTCATCGTGTATTTCAAAATGATCTCACATACATAAACATATTCAATCAATGGCCACAACCCCACAGACAAAAACCTATCTGTTTGCCTGTTTGTGAGTCCCCGAATCCCTCTCACACGGTTGGGCCAATCCGGATGAAACTTTATGTGGCCTTAAACCAACCAAGGAAGGTTTGAAACCACAAAGAGTTTCAAATTTGCTATTTGAAATTTAGGAAGTAGCTCATTTTCTGGATAAGGCTCATGATGACCATTGTCCATTTTGTTTAGTGTGGACTTCGCTACCCTGGCACACAATGTGCATGCATTTTCACATCCCTGATGATGCTAAACAAAGAGCATAATGACCACTCTCTATTCGACAGGTTTAGATAGTTAAAAAAATCTGTCTTCAGTCTAACTGTGAGTGTCATGCACAGCCATTCTTGAAGCAAGGAAGCTTTAACTTTACATGGTGTTCTTTTAGACTGGGGAATTTGGCTACATAGCATCAGATTACATTATACTCCAAGCTCACCAGAAGCAACCATCAACAAAAATAGTATGGCACTTGCCATTTAGTTTAGGAATGCAAATTTGTCCTTGTCTGGTACAAAGTTACTTACTACAATATGACTTTTTTTTACTTTTTTATTCCAGCATTGTGCCTAATGCTAACTATTGCGCTCGAAATTATGTTACATACTTGGCTCAAGCCTACAACTCTAACATCGTGCTTCTTGCTGACTACCATATCCTGTAAAAAATCAATTTGACAACAAATTAGTTCCATAAAGTTCTGCAGCAGTGAAAAGGGGATGTTTTGCAACAATAGATTCCCTGAGCATCTCCCACCACCACACACACACACATACTAAACACACACATATTACACTTAAATGGATCCGGAAACTGGGCAATGAGGGGAGGTACACTCCACCAATAACCCGGGAAAAGCCATGGCTTTCTCTGCTGGTTCATGATAAATGAGAAAATTACAACAAAAAGTATTTCATACATGAAGAAAACCTGTATATTCAATCACAGATTGTGTTTCATGACTCTGGTGAGAACAGATTATTTATTTACTACTACTATTTGCTGTGTTAAAACTTATGTGGTCATAGTAAACTACAGTACATAGAACAACGATGTTCTTAATAAGCTATATTGGATTGATCAGTCAAATAAGAATAGAAATAAGATGAAATTCATCCATACCTCAAACATTACATGACACTATAACATTCGAACTAATTTACACCAATCATTATACGGATTTTAAAAGCGGATGTATATTAGTTTGAATGGTAAGGTTCCCTATAATGGTTGTGGTACATGAGGATCTTCCATTATTTTTTTTGACAGGTAGGTCAAGCCTAAATTTTTTATTATTTTATTTTAATTTTTTTTTCCCTTTTCTTGTTCTTGTTTCACATTATATATATTTTTTTTATGACAATACTACATAACAAACAAAACTATACACAACCTAAAACAAAAGAATAACACAAAATGGGTACACAAATCCCTTCCCTGCCTCAACAATAAAAAGGAATGTAAGGTCACGTGAAGTGCTATGGTCACAAGGTTCAGCATTTCAAAGCATTGGGTCATATTGCATTAATTTTTGTAATAAGTGATGTTTTCTTTTTGTTGTTTTTTTAAGCTGGTTTTGTTCTGTTGTTAGTTGTTTAGGTGCAGTTGAGTGCTGGAGGACTACTCAGTTCTTCAGAAAGTACACATATCGACAACAACAGTTCACCATCCATTACCATTTTAAAACACATATACAAAATATGGACATTACAATTATTAGCACATGCCATGTGTTGAGAGTTACCATTCAAAAGGAATAAAAAATAAAAAATAATATATTTTTTTTTAAATAGCATATTATCATGTTGCTGCACCCTAGCAGAACATATTGTGTATGCACTAATCTCCACAATCTTAACTTGTTGCATAGGTAGACTGCTTCCACAGATATTACTAGTGTAAGAACAATCAAACTATGTTATGCCAGGCTGTTATATTGTTCCAAGTTTGTTGTTTTCAAATCATTTTCTTGATTCTCTCTATAGCCACTGACTGCTCACTTCATTGTTAGTGACAAATGAGCTGCTGAATATTCCATTTGCTATTAATACTGCTGTGAGCTAGCTAGTTGAGGCTAGACGATCTTTCCAAAGGCAATAAATTCTGAAAACACTCCCAATAAGCTCCGTACAAATATTGCGCTTAGAGGGTTGATGCCCTTTTCACCTACTTTCAACTGAATTGAGAAACATGGTCATTGCAGGCTTCCTAAAATTAGAGGGAATGGACTTACTATACACTATAAGTGATGCATCAAAGGTTGATTCACAAGAAAATGTTGTTATTTAAAATTTGAATTTGCTTTACCAGTTTAAATCATGAAAAGATTGTAGCTCATGTAAACCACAACCAGTTAGAGCCCCTTGATTATATGCACCAGTGCTGTTGATTTGTGATTGCACAGCCGCTCTATAATTTTAAAACCAGAACACTATTGGTGTAAACAAATGGGATCTAACTGGCTGTGGTGTACATGGGTGCTGTCTTGTCTTGTTTCCTTCCTTTTTTAACAGATCAATCCAATATAGTGGTTTGTCTTTAAATAAAACTTTTTTTCTTGTTTCAAGTGTTTTTTTATTTGCTTGTTTTGTAGTTTATGTATATCATAGTTGAACAGTGGAGGAGCAGTGGCGGACTACATCAATTGTGAACTGCAGGTATTATATGCTATTTCTTTACCCATGTACATGATGAATAAGATCAATCCAAGGAAACTCTATACCATGCAGTGTTAAATAC
>CBDHDT010000123.1:0-8309 GCA_965261215.1 Ekhidna sp. | reverse complement strand
TGAGACTGATATGGTTTTGAAGGGGTGGAATGCACATGAAAAACATGTTTTTGCCAAGCATGGTTGCCTTTTTATATTTTTGACTTTTTTTGGTATCGATCCCAGCTTGTCTACAGAAATTAAGCTTTCTACCAAGTACCTATTTCACAACAACCCCTCAATCATAGTTATTAACCCTGGTGGTCACCCATCCAAGAACTGGGAAGACACAGACACAGTGCTAATATACATACATGAAATTTGCCATGCACCTCTTTCAATGGTAAAGGAGAACTAACTGGCTGATGGGTATAGTCAGGTTCTTTTCCTTTTAACTTGTCTTTCTCAAATAATTGTTTTAATAAAACATTTTTTTCCTGTTTCAAGTACTTTTTTTAGTGTGTTGTTGTTGTGTGTGATGATGGTGATGGCCATTGTATGTGTGTGTGTGATGATGGTGATGGTGCATCACTGGCTATTGTGTGTGTGATGATGGTGATGGTGCATCACTGGCCATTGTGTGTGTGTGTTATGATGGTGATGGTGCATCACTGGCCATTGTATGTGTGTGTGTGGAGGACTGTTCACATGTGTTTCAGCTGAATGGGGTGGGCATTTAACCACTATTTCATGCTTGTTTATTGCTGCTGTGCACTACCCACATATCAACACATGCTGCATATTGTTGTTATTGTTGGATCTACCCATGTGTACCATGTTGTCAGCTACAAAATAATCAGAACATAACATATGTTGTTGCTATTGTAGACTGCACCCACGTTGCGTTATAGTGTTAGCTACAGCCTTCTTCGACTTGCTAACAATGCACACCAACAGATGGTCATATTTTTATAGGACCAGCTATGGCTTCTTTTGGACTTGGCAACAATTGTTCTGGACCAAAAATCCCATAGACTAAAAACTGAATTATGTGCAAGTCATTTTTGTGGTACGAATCATCAATACAGTACAAGTGTGGTGTGTTTTGATGATTACCACTTTTCGCCAGTTTTTTTTGTGCTTCACCGAGTCCATAAATAGTACTGTCATGGACATGCACTGAAACATTTTGAGTCTTCTTTAAGAAAAATTATGATTACTTGACCTATTTAAATTAGGTATGTGAACGAAGGAACAGAAAAACAAGGAATTTCACAGGGTTTTTTTTTTGCTCAGTTGATTTACTAGCTTAGTGATGGGTTGACGACATTCTTGGAGTCTTATTAAAGTAACATTGGCTGAATCACTATTTAGGAGGCTATAAGCTTTGATTTTGGGGGAATTTCGTTCTGCCATTTTACGAAGAGGTTCAATCCGATATTATATGGAGTACTGGCATATTCACGTATTCCCTCAATGGTTTCATGGGGACAATGTAATCATATGCTTATCAATAATTTCATTTCCATAGATGGTAATCACATATTTTTCAAGATATTCCCACTTTCAGCCACTTCTTTTACTTTCTTTATGACCATGAATATGCAACAATAAATTATTTTTCATTATTTTTGTAGTGTCATTATCAATGAACTTATTACACATGCACCTTATTGGAGGAAGTTTATAATTGTATATACAGCTTTAAAAATTGTTACCATCTATGGACTGCAAATCATATAAGCTGCTGTTTGGTTTATCAATCAGCTCCATTGACGTAAGCTAACAAAGGCTATGCTTCGCTAATCAGTCATGTCTACAATAAAACTCACAATGAAGAAATCAACCCAGGAGTGACTCCATTCTCCAGAGCAGTGTGATTCTGAGTGTTTTCCAATATTAATTAGTGTATATTTATCCTTTCTCTGTAAAATAATTTTCTGAAATGCAGTAATGGCCTCGAAGAGACACGTTTTGTCGGAGTTTCAATCGAGTCAGCCATTGATTTTGTTTTGTTTTTTCATTTTCCTTGCGTGATCGTCGAACTGGAAGTAAATTTTTTATTGCTGTTTTATAATGGAATAGAAATATACTAGACATGATTGGAAAATATATGGCATTTAGCTTCCTTGGTTCATTTAAATATATACATTTTTGTGACTGATGTTGGAGTTCAGATCAAACTACGCTTCATTTTGCAGTTTCGATTTCTGCAGTTATTATTGTAATATCTTTATCTTTACAATAATTTCTTTGAAACATATATTATATTTAGTATACATTATTTTGATTGTTAAAGAGTTCATAAAAATATGTTTGTGGTTTTATTTGTAATTTTTTTTTTTTTTTTTGAGACATTAATCCATTTTTTTTTATAAGCACTCACTTGCTCTCCAGCCAAACTGGTTTACTTTATGACTGGAGTATGACGCCTTGAACACACTTTTTTTTTGCTTAGTGGCATTTTACACAGCAATTTAGGTCTTAACTAGACCCTCTTGGCTTATTTTGGGAGATTTTTTTTGTAACATCGATATCATTTTTTCTCAGAAATAATCTGTTTGAACTATTTTATACATCCAAATTGATTGTGGCCACTAATTGCTAAACCACCTTCATTTATTAAGTATATGTCTACATGCTATTAATACTATTATCTTCTGTACTACTTGTCTGGTATCTAGGAGGGAGTTTCTTTTAACTATCCCCCTGAGATTCTACTCCCCCACACAGCACATGAACAGAAGTAAGGCAATTGTATGTAGGATGGTATAAAGGTTATAATTTTTAGACCTGACAAACTATAAATTTCTATCTTTAGCCTTTTCAAAAGCAGTATGTTTGATATAAAAAATAAAACCTAGCAAATCTCTTGGCATTTTACTGCTAAAACAGTAGACTAATAATCAGTATCACTGAGCTAGAACAACATTAATGGACCATGGGTCAGTGTTCTTATAATATACCACTAAGCATAGCCTGACACATTGCCAATCACTATGAGAGAATATAAGTCAGTGTCCATATATACCGCTAAGCCAATGGCAATTAATCCCTTTACCAATTGCTATGGGAGACTATAAGTCAGTATTTTTATTCACACCTCATTGAACAAACTACCATTCAAGCTAACTATGAGAGCTTGGGGTAAATATGTTCTATGATTGTGATTATCCTATTGCATCCAAATGTTACCAGAATCCTAGCAATATATCATCATGATATTATCATGAGCAATGTTGCTCTTGACGATGCCTAGCCCTGAAACCTTAACCCTGTATTGATCTCTACATTGTTGATGACATATTTATTATGATGATATAAAGCCCGGATTATGCTACGGGGAAGCTACTATGTTCTTACTGTAATGATGGCCTCTTATACTTTAATTGATGCAAGATAGCTGTGATGGTTTTCTGTGGATCAGAAATCCTATCAGCATACAGTATATTGTGATTTTTTCCAATGATATAGGGGGTGTCTTGTATACTACAGGAAGTTCTTACAGAGATTCGTAAAATAATTTTCCCACTAACTTACCAATTGTAGTTAATGCGCGAAGTTGCAATCTCTCTAAAATGGGACACCACACAAGATTGGAGTACAGCTTTCCTTTGATGCTGAGATGAAACATTTTGTTGATCCATCAGTAGCTGTAGGTTACCAATATGCTGTAAGTCTGAGATGTGCAGGATGTAAAGCCATATGCCACTGCCAACATGGTATGCTAGAATTAGCAAGGTCATCAAATTAGTAAGGTCCTGCTGGGGTGACATGTTTTCTAACAACTAATTTCCAATATTGAACTAAGAGTATAGATGGCGTGCAAGAAATAGTGTGTGATATCATGTGATCTCCCATTTTTAAATTTAAAATAAATTACAAACCAAAATGCCAGTGAGGTTTTTTTTTACACGTATATTATATTTCTCTCTGCCTTCATGTTATAAGAGATTTCTGGTCAAGCTTTAACCATAAACCATGAATTGTAACACAATTATATATTATTTATGATACCGACCTTAGTAAAATAAAATATTTTGGGGTTTTGCGTGTATTTAATATTCAAGCAATATAGTTGGGTTTTTTTTAAACATTATTAAAGAGTGTATTTTCTTTTGATATAGATTTGTGTATTAATACAAGTGAAAAATTAAAAAAAACAAAGTAAATTTCAACCATTGAAAATGGTGAAGAAATTACAATAAAAATGCCATACCGAATTACTTTTTTCGTTTCTTGTATTACTATATCACAGAAAGCTTACAATATAATAAAGATTTTTGTTTACAAAATCCAGAAATAAGTTGTGATATTATTTCTTGAGATAAACATTTAAAAAACAAAACAATTTAGACATGTATAAAGAATATATGTTGGTAAACAAATAAAAAAATGAAATATCTGACTTATCAATAAAATTAATTTAGATGTTTGTATTAGAATCTAGACTAAGGAAATAGCATATGGCACAATTTGACAATATTTGAGTAGTACTAGTATTGGATATCTCCTTCCTATACTGCTGCTAAAAGCAATTACAAATATTTCAATGATTCCACAAGTAAATACATCTATTTTTCCAAGCAATATTTTGGCATGAATTTACTCAAATCTTTGATATATTTTTCTTTAACTTAACCGATTTAACCACCTTAAGTGCCTATTTCCAACCCACTTCTCACCCTCTATACTTGAAACATTGCTCCAGTGACTCAAACCACTAATTAGGCTGCTGAATATCTGCTATTTTGAGTTTTATTTGCAATATGAGTTTGTATTTTAGAGGGGTTAGGTTGCCATCTGTCATAAGTGGGTCAAACAACATAGCGAGGACTATCGTGATATATAGTAGTTTGCAAGGTTCCACCAAACATTTTGGTAGGAGTTATTGCATATGGGATGTTACACCACATGCCAAATTGTAATCGTTTTAACATGAGGATTTAAACCCTCCTATGGCTCATTGGGAAGAGTTCATGTAATACAAACACAAGATCAGTAGTTTGAATCCTGTTGTTGAAAAAGTGAAGGATTTTTGTAATTCTCTCCAGTTTCCCATGCCTGTATTACAAACATAAGACTGGTTGTTCGAATAAAATTCGAAGAGATAATGCTCCACTATGCAAAGACACCCTTGGGAGCAACTGGGTTGTGAAAGAATATACGTGTTGAGTATTTGGACCCATGCAAACATTTGTACCAAACTGGATTGCAGTGTGCACATAGTAAGAGAATTAACCATTTAACCAAGGACTTTATTTATGGTTTCCATATTTATAGCTATAATATTTTTGTCAAAAATGAACATTACAAACTGTTTGAATGCATATATTGTAAGCTGCAGTTATGTATACAAATGTTACACATCACTACATCATTCTATTATGTCTACAACGAAATTACGGGGGAAAAAAATATCCAGGAGTGACTCCTTTATCCAGAATTGCTAGTGATTACATGATAGCACCTATTGGCACTCATGAGAGTTAATTGATTACAATGAATTTAATAATGGTTTGGGAGCCAGGTGCAGAGGGACCCCATGTGCCATACCTGGCGGTCAGTTTGTTGTACGCTATGAAAATCTGGTGTGGCCATGAGGCGGATAATTATTACAGGTATAGCAGGTTTATCTGTCCCATTTCGATCCGTAGTGACACATTCAGACATGTACCATTACATTCAGACCAGTACACTACATTCAGACCAGAGCCTAGCATTCAGCATGCAGATTCACATTTGGCCACACATTGGACTTTCCAGTCCCACCCACTATTGACTATGTATTCATATACACACATGAAACATGGATTATAAGTTTGTTATGTTACCTCTTTCTATACGAGTGTGTTTCTGAAGAAGCCAATTAATCACTTTTTTTGTGAAAATATGCAGCTACTTGTAAATGGATTATTTGCTGCAATGCATAGGACAATTTGGAATCTTCTTATGTTGCCCGCTTGTCATAAGTTATGTGTGGTAAGAAAAGTAAGTATGTAGATACTGAACCATGAATAACGTATTTCTGTATTTTTAAGTTGATTTTGGTTCATCTGTTAACAAACTTCATGAAGGATTCATGGCATGCATGAATTTAATTTGGAGTTGTTCAGGATACTATGTTGCAGCAAAAGAGAGCTTTTTTCTTAGATAAATTTTTTTTTTTTAAGCTCCACCTTTTTGATATAAGGTTTAAACCAATATAGAGAGTGACACCACATCCCTGTGTACACACTAGTAGTAAGCATGGTAGGGATTAACATCAGCGATGTTTGGTTAGGCTATCCTGTATAACTAGCTACTTGATTGTCCAATAGAAACAAACAAAAAAAATACAATTTACTCCATGGTATTCAGAGAAATGTACTCAGGATCTGCTAACATTCAAACTTATCATAGTTTATATTGCAATCTTATACATATTTCTAGTTTTATGTGTTACCTATGCTAGTGGTAGCTACTAGCTCTGTACTCTGTCATGCTTTGGCTGGCTCCAATTTAATTATCAAAACTATAGCTGCTACATGCAATTAATATTAGCACATATACAGCATTTGCTATTTATAGGCAAGGTCTAGTTTTTGCATTTATGTGGAGCCATTTACTATCCCAAAGACTGGAATGTGGTGACGATGCATAATTTTCCTCTATTTCAGGTGCATGAAAATTTTTCCTATAGAGAATCTGAGTCCGAGATCTATCTGACCTGACCCATCACCGGAGCTGAATATTTGTTTTTACCAAATCGATACAACTTTGTGACAGCGCATGTGAAGTATGCCTAGAAATGGAAAAAGTCTACCCAAATCTCATGCTACTGCTGGATTGAAGCATTTGGAAAATATTATTATTCAACATCAGTCGATTATTAAACCTTTTTTAAATAGAAACTCCAAACCTTGTATGTATTGAGTATACGGTAACTATTATATTCACGGTAAATAATACGCTGATATGAAAAAGATTTATGGTGTTACTAGAGTAGTGGGTATTGACCAGTTGCAGAGATATTTCCAGTTGGTGTTAGAGATTATTCCAAGTTTATTTACCCAAACATTAGTAGTATCCATTATAATTTCAAGAAAATATCCATGGGAAATAGTACTCAAAAAATATCCCTGGTAAACTGAAGATACCCCTCCTCCATGGTATTTTTTAGGAGATCATCAAACTTTTGGTCTCAAAACTTTAATTGTTTAGCTACCTGTCACCATACAGAATATCAGACAAATCATTAAACAAATAGACATGTAGTGCCACCAAAGCATCACTGGAACCCAAAAGTGCTACCAATGGGGCAGTAATCTCGAGGTTTTGTGCCCAAAACTGCATGTGACCAGAAAAATTCAAGTCCAATTGGTAAAAATTGCTCTGGCATCCTGAAAATATGCCCAGAGACACCCTTTTTTCTACCCATTCCCATAGTTTTGGATCCATGACTTCTGTCAGATTGCTACCAGCCCAATTGGTCAATATTGGCCTGTTGTGCCCCCAAAAAGCACTTCCAAAAATTGTCTCCCTGAGATGCCACCCCAAATCTTCCCCCACCACCAGCACAAACCCATCTCCACCCCTGAAATTTAGTCAATGGGTTCGGCTGGGTATAAGCTACAAATATACATACAGTTACATACTTATATATGATCACTTTTATAATAGTGAGATTAAGGGGGAAAGAGCTAAGTTTGGGGAGGAAGCATGTTTTTAATTACTGAGATTTTTTAACTTAGACAACGTCAGCATAGGAAGCATCTGTTGCTACTCCACAGTTATTGTTTTTACGGCTCATCAATACATAGCCATCCATTTCCCAGTGGGTTAACCAGGAGTTCTTGATCATAATGTATTCATTGTCAGGATTCTTGTCAAGTGTACCATAGCCAACAACGAAGACAAGATGATCCAAATCTTCCACGTCATTACCTACAGTAAATAAATATTCATGTATTTTTGCCAGAGGCACAGCATTTTCTACTCTTCAAACCACATCCCCCATCGCTACCTTCTGTTGACATTACTGCCATTCATTTAGCATTTACATCCCAACAGAACAATGTTCCCAAGTCCACAACTTGACAGCAAGTATCAGCTTTCTAGTTGCCGAGGATTCTTACATAGGGCCATAGGAAGCAATTTTGTAGTTATGAGGCCATATAATGCAGGATTCAGGCACAGTGCGTCATTTTCAAGTTAGGTTTAGAGTTTGTGTCACATTGAGAGGCAAGTGTGTATTATTCTATTGGTATGTAGATATTTGTCTCAAACTAATGTAATTAGAAAAGTTGGCAGGGACTGCAGAGCATAACTTGCTAATTGTCATAGTCTCATGCTAAAGTTATTCGAAAAAGTTAATGATGCCCTGGCCTCACCCATCACTATTTCATGCTGAGATTACTGGGACTTCTAATGCAATATGAAAAGTGTTTATAAAACATTTTGAGAGAAAC
>CBDHDT010000122.1:0-15565 GCA_965261215.1 Ekhidna sp. | reverse complement strand
ACAAGAAGAAAAATGGGACAAATATTAACAGAAACTGTATTTCTCCACACAAAACGAGCCACATACAGCTAAGATATACTTTCCTGTTATTTTGAAGCATTTTCGGGCTAATTCACTGAAAAATTCTTTTTTTAGACAAAAATAAAACTATCTCTGAAAGAAGCTCAGAAATAATCAGAAAGTTTGTTTCTCTCAACAAGTTTGAAAAGGAGCAAATCCGGAGGAAAATTAGGATTTGTTGTAAACAATCCTATTGGTTCAAAGCAGTAAAACTGGACAAATATAAACAAAACTGTTTTTCTCCTCCAAATGAGCCACATACCGCTAAACTATGCTTCTCTGTTGTTTTGGAGCCTTTTTGGGGAAATTCACTGAAAAATTCTCTTTTTTTTTCCAAAAAGTGACTATCTCAGAAAGGAGCACTGAATTACTCAGAATTTTTTTTTTAACAATTTTGAAAAGGGTAAAATCCTGAGGAAAATTTGGATATGTTTAAATAACTGTTTTTGATCAAACCAGTAAAAGGGGACAAATATTGACAAAAACTGTTGTTCACCTCAAAAAGTGCCAAATACGCTTTTCTGTGTTTTGAAGCATTTTTTGGGAAATTTACTGAAAACTTTAATTTTAGACAAAAAATTGTCTATCTCAGAAAGGAGCACTGAAATATTCAGAAGGTTTGTTTTTCTTAACGAGTTTGAAAAGGGCTAAATCCTGAGGAAAATTTAGATTTGTTTAAACAACTTTTTTTTAACAAACCAGTAAAAGGGGACAAATATTAACAAAAACTGTTTTTCTCCCGAAATTGTGCAACATACAGCTAAACTATCATTTTTGTTGTTTTGAAGCATTTTCGGGCTAATTCACTAAAAATTCTCTTTTTAGTCAAACATGTGACTATCTCAGAAAGGAACACTGAAATACTCAGAAAGTTTGTTTTCTTAACAAGCTTGAAAAGGGGCAAATCCTGAGGAAAATTTGGATTTGTTTAAACAACTGTTTTTGATCATACCAGCAAAATTGGACAAATACTAAATTAACAAAAACTGGTTTTCTCCTCAAATTGAGCCACATACAGCTAAACTATGCTTTTGTTTTGTTTTGAAGCATTTTTTGGGAAACTCACTGAAAACTTCTCCTTTTAGACAAAAAAGTGACTATCTCAGAAAGAAGCTCAGAAATATTTAGAAAGTTTGTTTTTCTCAACAAGTTTGAAAAGGAACAAATCGAGAAGAAGATTTGGATTTATTGTAAACAACCCTTTTTGTTCAAAGCAGTAAAAAGGGACAAATATTAACAAAAACCGTTTTTCACCTCAAAATGGGACACATACAGCTAAACTATGCTTCTTTGTTGTTTTGAAGCATTTTGGGGGAAATTCACTGAAAACATCTCTTTTCAGTCAAAAAATGACTATCTCAGAACGAAGCACTGAAATACTCAGAAAGTTTATTTTTCTTAACAAGTTTGAAAAGGGGAAAATCCTGAAGAAAATTTGGATATGTTTAAATAACTGTTTTTGATCAAACCAGTAAAAGGGGACAAATATTGACAAAAACTGTTGTTCACCTCAAAATGTGCCACATACAGCTAAACTATGCTTTTATGTTGTTTTGAAGAATTTTTGGGGAAATTCACTGAAAGCTTCTCTTTTTTGTCAAAAAAATTACTATCTCAGATAGCAGCTCAGAAATATTTAGAAAGTTTGTTTTTCCCAACAAGTTTGAAAAGGGGAAAATCCAGAAGAAAATTTGGATTTATTGTAAACAACCCTTTTTGTTCAAAGCAGTAAAAAGGGACAAATATTAACAAAAACTGTTTTTCTCCTCAAAAGGAGCCACATACAGCTAAACTATGCTTTTCTGTTGTTTTGAAGCATTTTTTGGGAAATTCACTGAAAACTTCACTTTTTAGGCAAAAAATTGTCTATCTCAGAAAGGAGCACTGAAATATTCAGAAAGTTTGTTTTTCTTAACGAGTTTGAAAAGGGCTAAATCCTGAGGAAAATTTAGATTTGTTTAAACAACTTTTTTTTTTAATAAACCAGTAAAAGGAGACAAATATTAACAAAAACTGTTTTTCTCCCCAAATTGAGCAACATTCAGCTAAACTATCATTTTTTTGTTGTTTTGAAGCATTTTCGGGCTAATTCACAGAAAATTCTCTTTTTAGTCCAAAAAATGACTATCTCAGAAAGGAGCTCTGAATTACTCAGAAAGTTTGTTTTTTCTTAACAAGTTTGAAAAGGGGAAAATCCTTAGGAAAATTTGGATTTGTTTAAACAACTTTTTTTGATCAAACTAGTAAAAGGGGACAAATATTAACAAAAAATGTTTTTCTCCTCAAAGTGAGCAACATACAGCTAAACTATGCTTTTCTGTTGTTTTGAAGCATTTTCGGGGAAATTCACTGTAAACTTCTTTTTTTAGTCAAAAAATTACTATCTCAGAAAGGAGCGCAGAAATACTCAGAAAGTTTGTTTTTCTCAACAGGTTTGAAAAAGGGCATATCCAGAGAAAAATTAGGATTTGTTGTAAACAACCCTTTTTGTTCAAAGCAGTAAAACTGGACAAATATAAACAAAAACTGTTTTCTCCTCAAAATGAGCCACATAGAGCTAAACTATGCTTCTCTTTTGTTTTGATGCATTTTTGGGTAAATTCCCTGAAAACTTTTCTTTTCAGTCAAAAAATGACTCTCTCAGAAAGAAGGTCAGAAATACTTAGAAAGTGTGTTTTTCTCAACAAGTTTGAAAAGGTGCAAATCCAGAGGAAAATATGGATTTGTTGTAAACAACCCTTTTTGTTCAAAGCAGTAAAACGGGACAAATATAAACAAAAAATGTTTTTCTCCTCAAAATGAGCCACATACAGCTAAACTATGCTTCTCTTTTGTTTTGAAGCATTTTTGGAGAAATTCACAGAAAACTTCTCTTTTCATTAAAAAAAGTGACTATCTCAGAAAGGAGCACTGAAATACTCAGAAAGTTTGTTTTTCTTAACAAGTTTGAAAAGGGGAAAATCTTTAGGAAAATTTGGATTTGTTTAAACAACTGTTTTGATCATACCAGTAAAAGGGGGCAAATATTAAATTAACAAAAACTGTTTTTCTCCTCAAAATGAGCCACATACAGCTAAACTATGCTTTCCAGTTGTTTGGAAGCATTTTCGGGGAAAGTCACTGAGAAAAGTTGTCTATAAGGACTTTTTACATATCATCTTAAAGCACACTCAATAAGCAATAAGCTGGTATCAAAAGTATTTGCACAGAAGAAAGGGCAAAAAAGTTATAACAGCTCAAATATGTGTTCAAATTTCGGTGGTTTCAGGTGTAGTTCCCCCTTGTCTTAAGCCGCCATGGCTCAGCATATTTACACTGTCCGGACACTGCTGTTCACTACTGAGGCAAAGCAGGTTAAAGAAATAAAAATTAAAAACATAATTCTCTAGCCTTATAACTAGTACTGCATTAGTAATGGGCCTGATGCTATTATGCTTGCTTAATGTAGAGCATAAATAGGCACGTCCTTTATGCTGGCATATTCCTAGCATATTGCTGACATAATATGTAAATTTTTGAGATTACTGGGACATAAATCTCAGTGTGACTAAAAAAATATCCATTTCAGCAATTCTCTTTCTTTTCCATGTTATCTGTACAGTATAAACATATGTTACACTAACACTGTAGGCTTTAACTGCTGCTAAGCCAGCAAGCTACTCAAGAAGTCTTAATAGGCCAGCATTTTTTGCTGCCTCTGATGGTGTATTTTCCTTGTTAAAACATAAACAGCTCCCTGCAAGATTATACAGAATCATCTCATATGCTGTACTAATGAATTTAATTTTCACCACATAAATCTTTTACAATAATTTTACATCAAGTTTGTATGCACAATTTTGAGCATAATGGGTATTTTGATGAGCATAATAGGCTAAAAAGTACAATAGTTGCATTTTTTTAAATAAGCACAATGGCCGCATGCCTAATGCGTAGGAATTACTGAAGCTATATATATATATATATACATAGATAATTAAGGATGCTTAGGCTAGCGTTATGTCTTTGGCTAGGGTTACCTATTGCTGCAATAATACAAACGATTTAAAATGAAATATAAGTATGGGTACACAACTCTCTTTGGGAAGGCCAAATAGACCAATGCTACAAATAATTGCATACACATTTTATGTAAAAATCTGATCTTTTTAATCTCTTTAATAGGAAACCTTATAGCTTCCACACAATTTATGTGCACTCTATATTTATATAAGTGAACATGCCCAATGTTGGCATAGAGGTAGTTGTCAAACCATGCCTACATGTGGCATGCTCTATTTTGGCACTAAAAGTTTAACATATAGGTAGTTGTATAATCAATCCTAAGTTAGTTGCACCCAAAGTTAGGGTCCTGAAGTTCACTGTTCTGAATGTCAACCAGAGCAAACATACTGTATATGTATGCATATATACTATAGAGTCTGCCAGCATCAGTTTCCAAACATTCAACTTATTTGGACAGTACTCCACATAAACATATAAATGGTTGCTCAGAGTTTAACCATGAACACCTATGGTCTTGGTACACTAGTGGTGTCTGATATTGTTGCAAGAATTAATTCAGCATTTGCTTGTTATCCTCTGAAATTTATAAACTTTCCAATTCAGATACTCAGGAGAGCACCCCACATTACTCACATATGTAACACTCCATAGGGCATATAAAATGGCTATTGTGATTTTTATGATATTATTTTTGAATGGTATATTAGAGAAATAGAGAATAACAATGTTATGTAAAATTATTTCGATAATTTCCAGATAATTACAAAAAATTAGTCTTAATAAGCACAAGTAAAAGCACTTACAAAATGGCTATGTAGAATTATGATTAACAAGTTTCGTTTAAGTTACAGCTAATCAAATGTAAAATGACATGAAAATACTGGTCAAAATTATATTATTCTGTGCTGTTTCTGGTGTTAATTCACACTGTAGCAATGATTACCATGGCAACTTCTGTTTAAATTTATGTTAATTGTGTATGTAATCATAAATTACCATGGCAACAGGTTATCAATCTCTTCTGGTTGGCTGCATACCCATTTTAATTGTTGAGATATAATAAATTGCAACTTTAATTACTTTATCATATTTATAGATATTGCCAAAGGAAAAAAATATATGTACGTTTTGGCAAACTATGCTGGCAGCTATTAGGGGCCTGCTACTGGTGTTATGTAACTAGTTGTTCAAAGGATTAAAATTTAAAAATCTACTGAAGATGTTTTTGTTATTGCAAGGTCCAACTATGATGGATTGACTTTCTAACTTAATATTGTATTTGCATGTGTGATTTGTTGTGTTGAAATGCTTGTGGTTATGCATGTGGTTATGCATGTGGTTATGCATGTGGTTATGCATGTGGTTATGCAAGATTCTGCAGCACGCAGAATCCTGCATAAATGTGCACAAGCCTGCTGCTACAAATTGAAGCCTGCACCCTTTAATGTAGGTTTGTGGTATATGTGGTTTGTGCTAGATTTGGCAGGAATGTTTTTGTGCCTATATAAAGATGATGCTCATTTTCATTTTGGTCTGCTCTGCTGTGTTTATTATCCGGTATCTTACTGAGTATGTTCAAGTGAATTGTGTTCGGTCATCATTCTAACAATATTAACTACTCTATTGGACCTTCCTTGCGCTACTTTTGGAAACTTGGTAAGATTCCATCACTCTAATCCAAAATCAGCACTCAACATATGAAGAAGATAACCCAACAAATGAATGCGAATTCTTTTATGAACTAATATGCCTACCTATTTACTCCCAATATCATATACCATTTTAAAGCTCATAGGTTATCTTTTGACACCAAAAATATCAATTATTAAACCCGGTATATAGACCCTATTTTAATATACACAACTCTCCATACCAAAAAAATGTTTCACTATTATACATTTCCAGAATTAAAATCATAGGCATGATATCTAACTAATAAATATTTTAATCCATTTGTCACAACACTATACTTTCTACTAGTCCTGCTAAGCACATTGTTTCAATCATAGCACTAATATCCTTTATTTACAAACACAGCAATAGCTGCTAGTAGAGCTAGCTTGAGAGGAGTGGCAGCAATTGTGACACTGCTACTAGTGCCAGTGCTATTAGTACCACTGCCACTATTGTTACTGCCACTTACTGAAGTGACTACGTTGATCCTGCTGGAGGTAAACTTCGGGGTACTAGCATGCATTCCCAGAGCTCCACCAGACCGCTTGTTATTTGCCCATCCATATATGACCCAGAGATCTGCATCCAAATTTATGTCTTCATTGGGGGCATTGCTATTAGTAATGCTCTTGGCTAACCTGGAGAGACAGAAAGAAAATTCTCTAATTATTTTACACATATCTTCAAGTTGAATATCTCCAAACCTAACACTCTATAGGAGGTGAAGATTGTAGGATGCATGTCATGATTCTACTCACGTGCATGATAACCTTCCATTAGTAAGAGAACCACTAAACAGAGAGACATCTTGTATAGCATCCCGGATGTTGTTCCTCATAGTGCGATTATTTCAAGTATCCACTGCTGCCACAATCTCAGTACCATTTGCGATGTTGCAAGCCATGACATCAGCATCAAACTGGGGAACATCAATCATCATCACATGACTGAAATGATACACATCATAAAATCAGCATCATCAAGTCAAAACTATGGATATTTCTAAAGTAAACTAGGATATGGGTCCGACTAGCCACACCTAGCAAGTCAGATTTTCTGCAGACTGTTTTGAAGATCATACCCTAACTTTATACATAGCTTACCTTCTCCTCTTGATGTAATTAGTTACTGTAACTAGTTTACCAACCACTAGATAGATAGTTAAATGTGGACCAAAAGGTCAAATGAAAATATGTTCATGGCTCCAAAACTTCTTTTCCATGCCCCTCCCATCCAACATGCAATACATGCTATCTTAATGTTTCTTAGTGTTAAAAATATATATTTCTCTGAACTTTAACCGATTACACACCAACACACCGACTTTATTTATTGTTTTATATAACGATTATATTTAGAGCTATAACTTTTTTTAAAGATTATATGAGTGTACAAAATGTTTGTAACATTAGAATGGAAATACAATAAGCTACAAGTTTGGTATATGAATCAGATCGATTGAAGTAAGCGTAAAAAAAATACGTATCTCTACATCACCCTATGTCTGCAACAAAACTTATAACAGAGAAATATATCCAGGAGCAACTCCATTCTCAAGAGTAAATGTATTCAGAATTTTTTCAGTATGCATTGATGTGTGTACTGCCTTACTTGGTAAAAGAATTCCCAGAAACCACCATGAAGGCTTGGAAGATGCATTTCTTGCTAGAGTTCCGTATGAGTCAGCCCTTGTTGACTTTTTTTTCATTTATGTTTGCGTGACAACTTAAGTAAACTTTTATTACAATTTTTAAATGATAGAGAGCAACTCCTGGGCATGTGCAGGTATAACATGGCATTTAGAGTATATAAGCTATTTTTTATGTTTTATTCAGAAACCGATATTGCGTTGATGGCATATGGTGCTTATGGCGTTTAATCGGTTAAGAATGAAAGAAACATATTGGTGGTTAATAGGTATAGGGTCATTGGATAGCAAAAAGGTTGAAATTTCCGGAGTAATGATTTCACTGGAGATATACCTAAGCAATTTATCAACTTCAAACATCCTGTGAGAACTTCTTATGTGTTCAGCTATTCTAGTATTGTGATGGAAGTGTTGATGGTGTTTTCCAAGAGTTGAAAAGCAGGTGATATCCTGCTTCATTATTACCCCTAATTAAGGAGATCAATTGCTTATAACTGAATTTTATTTTAATGCAGAATAGAAGAAATACTTGCAACATTTTTTCTTGTTGATTAGCCCTTTCATACTTCCCTTGCATATCCCATGTTGCACACATCAAGGGGGAGGGTGTGGTGAGTGCATGTATTTATAGCTATATACACCTGTTTAATATTTTGCATGGACACTTTAAAAAAATCTAGCCTAACCTTGTCTAAAAACAATTTTGCAAGGCCAATAAAACCTCTACAAGTTTCAATGACTTTCACTGAGAATAATACTGGCATACAACCGCAATATAGCTATACACCCTGGTCTAGTTCCAAGGGGGTGGGAGGTAAAATATATAGTGCTATATTTAATAATAATTAATGCATAGCTATTATTCTTTCCAGAATGAAGGAATATCCAAAGATTATAGGGAGCACATACTACCTAATTGCGTATGCATATTACCAGCTGTCCAGCAGTACATGTTCAAACCTTACATGCATTTATTGGCATGATATCATCCATAGAGAAAGCATAAATTGATAGAAAGATGATTACAATTCATAATCTAACGCGGTGAGGCCCTGGGTTGTACTACAATCACATATTTGCACCCTTATTATACATGACACCTGCACATAACTCTCACACATATACACAATACAACGATCACACACACTTACGTATAAATACACACAGATATCCATGCATCCATCCACAAGAATAGACTTACCATGCTTTTATTTGTAGAGAAGCCCACACCGACCCAAGCTTCTGCAGTGGCCTCCAAGAATATATCAAGGTATGCACTGTTTCCAGCATTGTTGTCTATACCCACATAAATATCACAAGCAGACCGTTCACAGCCAGTAGAAGAACGAAGTTTGAGTCTATAATCATCAATACTCCTCGTTTATAATATATAACCATTGTCATCATTGAGAAAATATCAGAGAAGAACTAACTCACTGGAGTAGTCATTGTGGCTGGTCGATTGAACTAAAAAAAAAAGGGGAAAAAGGGAATTATTACAGCTATTTTTATTATTTTGTAGCTATAATTAGGAATCTCATAGGAAGAACAACCATCACAGCTAAATAGCTAATGATTGATGAATTCTGAAACTGAAGAACTCCATGCTCAACTTATCTAAATGCCAACTCTAACTCTAAACTGTGTGTTTCTCATAAGTCTGGGAACAATCTTTAGAACTGACATGGGACTGCATTCCAATATTCAGTTACCCTATTCACACTTCCCCCTATCTCTGGCTGCTTCATAACCACAAAAGCTTACTTGCTGTGTCATAGTTAGTGGCTTGCAATTTGGGGGTGGGGGTTGGTTTATTATTGAAGTACAAGAGCACTGCCCTTAAAAAGCAACTCCATCACATTTGAGTGACCACCATATCTCAATGCATACTAATATGATGTGACTTCAGTTGAATAAGCAAGTATCAACAATAACTTACAGCTGCATTTAGTGGTCCACAATACTGTGCCTTTATTGGTACAATAGTGAACCTGTAAGTGTACCACAATATTTTGTTAGAATGATGATTTCCTTTGATGACATAAAATACATGTTTTTTATCAGCTGTTTAGCCAACCAATGTTTTGACCAACATAATTGGGTCTACATGAAAAAAGCACATAAATTGTTTTTTTTTCCTTTGCTAACAATGTTAATACCTTTCTTCAGCCAGTTACACCAAAATAATAATTGTTGTCACTCACATGAATGGTATAAGTTACATGAAGCAGGTGCCCACCCATCCAATTTGGGAACTGTCAAGTACCCATGGGCGCTTGGTATGTACTTTATGGTATACTGACATAAGAGATGAGCTCATTCTTTGTATTTCAATTGAGCCATAAAATTATGTGTGTAGGACAACTTAAGACATTATGTGACTCTACTGATGCATTGCACATGCTCTGATTCATTGCACATGCTCAACGCTCAGGAATGGAGCAAAATCAACCTACCAAACTGAGACTTCCATTTGTGTGTCAAAGTCACTTGGACCAGTTACATGACAGAATACTAAATTTCTATATGGAAGGAATATATATACTCACATGAAGTTGACCAATCCACCGCCTGAAGACGGAACAGTCCAATAAAAGGTCTGTATGCTAAAGTTAGTCTGTGCCATGTTCCATTGAGCAATAGCCATCTGTGTGATTGTAAATATAAATTGAGTAAATGTTACTGTCAATATACAAATGTTCTGTAAACAATGCACTTTGCTGGGCTTTTGTGCACTATCAGGTTAATTCAGACTGGAAATATATAGAAAGGAATATCCAAACATTTAGAGAGAGGACGTGCAGATACTGTTATTCTAATTTAGAGACAATTATCATATGACTATACAGTATATAGTTTTGATGTATTGATCTGACTTACCCCTGTAAGTATGCTACTTTCAGAGCAGTCAAGAAGTTGCTGATTACCATTCAATGTAAAAAATGTTTCTATTGGTTTATCACTTGGGTCGTAGGACCGCACCAGAAATTCCCTAAAACTTGTCCCTCTCACTTCAACTTGAACTACATTGTAAATTTTTATAACAACTTTCCAACAGAAAATAATGGTGATAATGGAAGTAATAGTGATAATGGAAGTTATGGTGATATTTACTACAATTGGATCCTACATGAATTTGACTGACAAGCGAACACAGAATAGCTACGGATTCAAAATTAGCAAAACAAAACTTCGTTAGAGCCATAATAAGCAAAGGAACCATAGTTTATCCAATTGGCACATGCATACATAGTTATATACAAACCAGTTAACAGGCACTTCCATATTCCTGTCCGGTATTTATGTAAAATTAAAATTAAAATTTGCGAGAACTAAAACACTTGGAAACTGCAACTAGGTAACACCTGATATAAACTCCTTAATGTGATGTGTACAGAGTTTACTTGAGAAAACATTTCCAAGGGATCAGACTACAAAATAGTGAGATGTCATTTTGGGGGTATGAAAATGTGATTTTATTACACCCCACAAAAAAAAATTAAAATGCCCAAAGCTTCCCAAGAAAAAAAAGTGAACTAGCAAAATTAAACATGTCGAATTCCACTTGGGCATCATTGGACACCAGAGCAGGTTATTGATTTTATTCGAATTAGTAACCTTGGAACAGATATTCACATAGCAATAGTTGTCAGCAGCAAGTTGAGGCCTGTGGAAAATAATTACTCAGCATTTTTCTAAAAGTTCACGAAATACACCACAGAGGCAGCTTCTTTAGCTAACTCAGCAAGTAGCTAGTTACCTACAATAGATCCTAAGCTAACTGAACAAAAGTTTGTAGCTTTTCAGCACGACAGATCCATGATCTGAAAAAATATAAGAGAAAAATGAAAAATAGATCAATCAAAATTCTGTTATGGCTAGAACAAGTTATCTATATAGCAAGACTAATCATGAATGTTGATAGTGTGGGCTGTGTGTGTGTATGTGTGTGTGTGTGTGTGTGTGTGTGTGTGTGTGTGTGTGTGTGTGTGTGTGAGTGTGAGTGTATGTGTGTGTGTGTACCTTTTAGTAGCGATAATGTCAGTTATTGTTATTGGAGCTCTTCTGGGTTGGAAGATCTCCAACACTCCTCCCTTCTTCCCATGGAGTGCGCCAGGTCCTTCATCCTCTTCCCAGGCTTGTCTGGATAGCCCATCAGCATTACCGTTGTCCTTTCCTGGTCGATGAGTGATCTTGTATTCATACGGTTGTAACCGTAATGCCCACCGCATGAGTCGTCCCCTGGAGTCCTTCATGTTATGAAGGTACTTCAAGCATCCGTGATTCGTGACCACCGTGAATGGCACACCCGTCAAATAAACTTCAAAGTGTTTGATGCCATCCACGATGGCCAAGCATTCTCTCTCCACTGTCGCGTAGTTGCGCTCTGCTCTTTTCAGCTTCCTTGAGAAGTAGGCCACAGGTCTGTCTTGTTTTTGCTCATCCAGTTGGCTCAACACTGCACCAATGCCGACCTCTGAGGCATCTGTTTGTAGCAAGAATGGCTTGCTATAATCCGGGCCTATCACGACCGTGTCATCCTTCAAATACTCCTTTAATGACGAGTAGGCTGCTTGATGCTGCTTTTCCCACTTGAGTTTTTCGGGAAAGAGTTTCCCAGTTAAGTTAGTCAGGGGGGCAGCAATGTCTGCATAATGAGGCACGAAACACCTGTAATAGCCTGTCAGACCGAGGAAGGCTCTCAGGTCCTTTTTCCTCTTTGGTACTTTGAAAGCCTGGATGGCAGACACTTTTGCTTCGTTTGGTTGTAGTCTTCCATGACCGATCCGATGTCCCAGGTAATCACAGGATGTCACCCCAAACTGGCATTTTTCAAGCTTGATCTGGAGGCCGGCCTCTGCCAGTCTCTTCAAGGTCTCCCGGAGATGAGTGATGTGGTCTTCCCATGTCGTCAAGTAAATCGCCAAATCGTCCATGTAGGCAGCCACCTTTCCATGCAGATCTCCAAATAACTCATTCATTAATTGTTGAAAGGTGGCTGGCACTCCCACCAGCCCAAATGGCATTACCCGGAACTCGTATTTTCCAAAATCCGTGGAAAAGGCCATCTTCTCTCTCGATGCTGGATCCATGGGGACTTGCCAGTATCCTCTGGCTAAGTCCAATGTTGTAATAAATTTGGCTGATGACATTCCATCTAACAAGTCATCTATTCTAGGGATGGGAAAAGGGTCCGGTCTGGTGACCGCATTCAGCTTACGGTAATCGATACAAATCCTCAGAGTTCCGTTCTTTTTTGGAACCAACACCATTGGTGAGGCCCATGGACTGTGGCTGGATTGGATGATGCCATCATGTAGCATCTCTTTAATCTCCTCCTGAACTATCAGTTTTCTTGCATGTGCGAGACGATACGGTTGTGAACTGGATGGTAGAGCTGGGCCGGTCACTATCCGCATGGTTGCAGGATCTGTTCTTCCAGCAGCTGTACCTCTCGCTTCCTTTGCGGCTTGATGTCAGCTGTGTTCTCCACTCTCCACGATAGAAAATCTGGTTCAGCATTGTTTATCTCTCCCACGCTCAGCAGGCGAATGGCTGATGGAGATTCCCACCTTGATAAAATGTTGACATGGAAAGTCCGATAGTTTTTTCTTGCATGAGGAATAGCAACTTTATACGTGGTACTTGACAAGACTTCTTCGACAGCGTATGGGCCTGTCCACTTCGCCAGCAGCTGGTTCGTGGAGGAAGGCAGCATGACCAGCACCAAGTCGCCTACTGTGAAGGTCCTATCTCTGGCTTTTTTATCATACCATATCTTCATCTTCTTTTTTCCTTTTGTTTCCATTGTGATGGCAATGTCCTTGGCTTCCTCCAACCGGTCGTATGTCTGTCTCAAGAACGAAACGACCGACTCCTTGCATTCGGCTGGTTCTACCCACTCTTCTTTTAGGATGTCAAGCAGGCCTCTGGGCTGTCTCCCAAAGATGATCTCGAATGGGCTGAAACCAGTGGATTGATGTATGACACTTCTGCAAGCGAACAGTACGTGGATGGCTTTATTCCATTCGTTTAGGAATTTGTCCACATACTTCTTAAGTCCTGCCATGGGGGTGGCATTTACCTTTCAACTATCCCGTCTGTCTGGGGATGGTAGGCGGACGTACAGATGCCACGTAATCCCAGCATCTGGTAGAGTTTCTCCATCAAATCTGATGTGAAATTGGAGCCTCGATCTGTTAATATTTCCTCGGGCAGGCCAACCCGAGAGAAGTACTCCAGCAAAGCTTCCGCCACATCTTAGCTAGTGGTGGTCTTGAGAGGGATCGTGTCAGGAAATCTCGAGCCATAATCGACAATGGTTAGAATGAATCGGTGGCCTTCTTCTGTTCTGGGCAATGGACCTACCATGTCCATTGCAATTCTTGTAAAGGGTACTTCAATCACTGGTAGTGGCACCAACTTGGCCTTCCGCAGAGATCCTCGTGCCGTCTTTGGCATGTCTGACAGCATTTACACATCTCCGCTACCTCACCTCGCAAACCAGGCCACACAAAATGCCTGTGGATGTAGTCTGTAGTCTTTGTTCGACCAAAGTGGGCTGCTAGCAGAGAGATGTGAGCTAGCCTTAGTGTGACTTCTCGATACGGAGCCGGTAGAACAAGTTGATGACTCTCTTCCAGTCTATTGGGTAGTCTGGCCATTTGGTATATCAGTCCGTTTGTCTTGATGTACGGTCCTTCTCCACGCTCACATTTACGTCTGATGGTACGCAGAGATGGATCTTCCTCTTGGGCCTTCCTCATTTGCTCTACTCCACCATCAAGTGGGATTGTGGCACCCCATCTGGAGTCATGGAGTTGCCTCTCTTGCCTCTTCTACTGATGGGTAAGAGTTCTCTTTACCCTGGCTGTCGTGAAGAAGTCGTCTGTCCACTCTGGCAGATCGGACATATCTGCTGGTTGATTTTGTGGGTTGTTTGGTAGCTCACTGTCTGTTGCATTCTCTTCTTCGTCGGAGTTTACTGTTGAGCTGGAGTCCCGATCTGTATCCTCCATGTCTGATGGAGGAGTTGGTGGCGATTCTCGAGACTCACAGGACTCGTTGGAGGTGGTTGTAGATAGTCTCGTCTTTATCCTTCATTTGCCCTTGGTCTTGGTCCTGGTTTGAGCTAGGTAACTGGATTTATGTTCCCTGTCCATCAGGATGTCTAAACCAATGAGACCGTTAGATGTCAAGTTTGGATAGACGACCACTTGGGTTCTAATGGCTTTTCCCATGACGTCTAGGTCTACTGTAGTGGTTTCATGCATCCTTACATCTCCGTGGACACAGGTAATCCGAATGGGTGTCTCACGGCGGTATCCTGGAGTTAGCCATTTGGGGTGAACCTGCGTCATTTGACAACCGGAATCGATAATTAGGTCTTTTGGCTCTCTTCCCATTTATGGTGCCCTGGGTTCTCTCCAGATCCTGTTGGTGTGCTTGGGCCATCAAACAAACTTTTGTTGGACATTGCTTGGCGATATGGCCATATTCATTGCCTTGAAAGCAATGGGTCCTTTTATCGCATCAAAGGCTGGCGGCCTCGGTGGCTGTCTGTGTGAGTGGTTGTTGGCATTGTGGCAGCAGGCATAGTTCTCCCTGGAGGCTTTGCGTAGTCAGCTCGGCCAGGTTTGGACTTGCTTCAATCTAGACTTGCTCCCGATCTTGTCCACTTCCGTGGATCCTCTCGTGTAGGTAGTGATAGTATGTACTTGTCAGCCAGCTCTGCAGCGATGCTTGATGTTGTGGGACTTTGCTGTCTTACCCACATTTTGACGGATTGGCCCATGACGTCCAGCAGTCTTTCATGGTTTATCATGTCTATGACGTCTTCTCTAGTTTTTACTGGCTTCATCCAGTTATGTGAGATAATCTGTGTCCGTTGTAAGCATTGCTGGAATGACTCTCCAGTCATTAGCTTGATCTCGTTCTACTGAGTGCTGTAAAATTGGGCGTCACTCCGTGGAATGTCACCAGTTTGGCGCTCAAGACATCGAAATCTTGCTTGTCTGCAAGATCCAACCCACTCTGAAATGTGAGTGATTTGTCATCTAGTACAGCCAGCAGATTGGTCGACCAGTGAGCTTTCTCAACGCCATGCATCCTCATTTGGTCTTGAAAAGTGCGTAGAAAGTTCTCAATATCCCTGCCATCCTTCAGTCGAGGCAGCTG
>CBDHDT010000121.1:0-31139 GCA_965261215.1 Ekhidna sp. | reverse complement strand
AGAAGGCCCCATTGCAACTGATAGGAGGCCAGATCCATTGGAGGTACATGAGGGTGGGAGGGGCCAGGTTAAAAAAAGAGAGTATGGCGGCTGCAAATTATGCCTAGCACTCCAGGTTGCGTGTTGGCGCACCAGTCTGGAAAGGTTCAAGGTTCAATATTGGTGTGGCATTAACAGTGCTATGACTAACTCTCTCTATGTAGAGACAACGTCATCAATTTGTCTGATAAGGCTGTGAACTGCCTCCTCTACTCCATCCCCCCCCCCCCCTTCTCTTCCACACTCTCCACTCCCTCCATGGCGCAGTGTGTGCCAGTTACATTGCCACCAATATAGTCCTAGTGCATTTGGCTGTTCAATGTGTGCTGGTTACATTGCCACCAAGGTATATAATCCTGGTGCGCATTGGCTGCTCAATATGTGCTGGTTACACTGCCACCAAGGTAGTCCAATAGGCTCAGCACACATGTACATTCTATGTGTGGTGTGGGTTGACAGCCACTATTGCCACCTGCAATTTGTTCCATGACGCTCAGAATTGACATGGCTTATTGGGCACTCGGTCTAGTGGCTATACTAACAAGAGAGAACAAATTACTGTCAAACAAATGTGAACTAAGAAGCAAAGGCTTGGCTATGGCCCCACACTGACCAGCAAACAGTTGGCCACCCACGCAATTTCTGTGACCCGACCTTTTCTAACCACGTTAACTCAGGGGGAGTTCACAGTAAAAACAACAACTAAACGTCATATCACAGCTATGTGCTTTAGCAACCCTCAGACCAATTTGGGGGCGCGTCGCTCAAGGCGCCTTGGAATTATTACTGCCACAAATTAGGAAGTGCCAATTTTTGAGTGACCCTTGCGTGTTTGGATATATCTTCTAAGAAAAGGTGCCTATAGAGACTTTTTACATATCATCTATCTTAAAGCACACACACAATGCAACAAGCTGGTATTAAAAGTATTTGCACAGAAGAAAGGGGGGAAAAGTTATAACAGCTACAAATATGTGTTCAAATTTGTTCAAATTTCTGTGGTTTCATGTGAAGTCCCCTCTTAATTAAGGGGGGGGAGGGGGGGAATATACCATTTTTACCTTGTAAATTTGTGATCCCATAACTTAGTTATTTTTCATCCTATGCAGGCAATTTTGGTTCAAGTTGTAGCATTTTCTTTGTGCTTTTTAATGATACTGTTTGATTATTATACCCAACTATTTCATGACCTCATAGTTGTATACCGTACCACCTTCTCAACCCACTTCCAGAATTCTATAAAATCAATGGTATCGAATCAACACTAGCCACTTAGAGAGTGGTTGTAGTTTACACAGATCTATGACCTGAAAGGAAGCAAAAAGTTCATTAGTACCTTCTGTGGTGATAGGCTGAAAATTAAAAAAAAAGTCCCAAGTATGGATCAAACATCCACCCATAAAAAGTGACTGATACTTGGAAAAAAGAAAGAAAAAATCAACTCAGATTGTAGAGCAAAGAAATAGCTTTAAAATAGTATTTATAAAGTTGGAATTGAATGCATGACTATTGATATAACATTCTGAAACAGAAAAAGATGTGTTTTGAGAAAATCAAGAGAAGTTGTGGTATGGTAAGTTTGTATAAAACTACACTATTTTTTGTTGAAATCGCTTCCGGAATTCAATGCAAACCTAATTTGTCTTGGGAATAATTCAAACACATGCACACACATACACCCACACAGTTAGTGAAACCCTTCAGTAAGTGGTGACTTTGAAATAAGCCGGTCAAAAAAAAAGTTTGGATGAGATGGTGGTGGTTGAACTTCTATGGTATGTCCTGCCTGTCCTGTGATGACTAAAACCTCCCAGAGCCATTGGTCTCTCCCTCTCCTCCACTTGCTGCTCCTCCAGTGCCACCCCATCCAGGTGTAGAGCCTGCCTCTTCCTCTTCACCAGTGCCTCTGCCATCATCACTAATGCAGACATACTGTGATGGTCCTTGTCAGAAAGGTACTGCCTTGTGAGGGAAGAAACAGTGACCTCCAACCTTTCCTGGAGTTTAGTGAAGGGAACCTGGCCCGAGTTGAAGGAGGTTACTGCTAAATTGTCAGCAATCTCCACCAGGGTTGCAGAGCAGAACTCTGTCTTCGGACAACGCTGCCAGACCGTGGTATTGAATGACTCGTTCTGATTCTGAGTCTCTCCAAGTACGCAACGCTCCATTAGCGCAGGGTGAGAGTGTCGCTCAAAGACCTTTTTGAGAGGAGGAACAATGTCTGGATGGATGGTGGGTGAGTGGGTGGGGATGGCTCGGAATTGGCAAGTGCCCAGTTGAACTTGCACCAGCCACAGCAAGTGAAGGCGCTGACTGCTCCTTGGAGACTACCCAAAGGAATCAGATGAAGGCTAGCAGAATCCTCCAACGGAGTCAAGGTTGAAGGTGCCTCGCGCACTATCTTTTTGCTGCTTGTAGTCGGAACTGGCACAGGGGCTATTGGTTCACTGGAGGGCAAAGAACGACTCTCTGGTGACTTCACTACTCCAAAGAAGCGCTTAGGTTGCTTTCGCTGGTAGTCCACTCGTTTTTCTTGCACATACCTTGACCGGGCATGTTTTAGATTTTCAGAAAGGAAACAAGTGGCTCACCTAGTGGAGTAATTAACATTCAGTACTATGGCCAAAAAAAATAATTATATTTTAACCCCCAAAATACGAAGGGGAAAACAAAAAAAACAACCCTATATTTTAACCCCCAAAATACCAACTAAACTGTTCATGATCATTGGCAAACAAAATTCGTAAACAAGGTTATTTGAAAGGTATGTTTTCTCAAACACACCTAATAATTATATGAATTAGTTTTACATAGCTGGCCTGCTGGATTGAGAACCAAATGAGTGACACAAGACAGTAATAAAGGTATAAACTTGAACTTAATGACTTTTGTCTGGGGCAAACATACACATATGCATATTTGTTGAGTTAAACATCATGATTACAGAACTCTGCTTTGCACTTGTGCAACATAATGTAGAAAAAAAGGGTTTTGAAATAAATCCTGCATGCAGGGATAGCTAGCTACTTTGTAAGGACATCCCAAGAGGATGTACGAATAATATACACATTAGCTTTTACAACTAAACAAACACAAAACAAGCTCACGTTTTTTTAATGAATCCGTCGTCTTGTTCTTTAGGTACAGCACTACACAGAGAATGGTTAGTACCACTATGATCATTCCAAACACAGCTGCTATAACAACAAGAACATATGCCCACAGGCTGAGTGTGGGGTTCCCTCTAGAACAATCTGCTGTGGAAGGAGAGGAAGCTACGGTATGCTGAAGAGGTCTGGCAGATGTGGTATGCTGGGGAGGTGCGGCAGACATTAGTGCCGATGTGGTTAAAGATGTGCTTGAAGATAAGTTGCCAGCACATTTCATTGTGCGTTTGAATAATGCATCAGAACAAGGATGGAAATTGAGGTAATCACCGATTTCTTCAGTTTCAACTAAAAGACCGTCGCTCGGAGAGAATAATGCAATATTACCATCTAGAGCTACTTGACAGAAATACACCCCTTGATGTATAAGAGAAGACAAACTTGAGAAAGTTATCCTGGAAGAGAGGGTCCTCATATCACCATCAACAACTGTCTGATTTCCCAAGTAAGAAATAGCTGAAAGTGGAGGGAAAGACTCAGTGTCTGTTATGTGCAGAATTGCTTGGCTGGTAGTATCATTAAAACAACCACTGTATGTCCACTCTACTACTTCCAACAGAAGCTAGTACTTGCACTTCACACTCCAGCATTAGACTAGCACTTCTAGAGTAAGGATTGCACATGATTTCGGAAGGAGGTGTCCTCAAGTATTGGAGATCACAACCTAAAATGGAAGAATTATAATTAGCTAGCTTTAGTAGCTACTCAACTCTGCTGAGGGTAAAAAAAGTCTTACCTCCTTCCGAAGCTTCTGGACATGAAAAGCCAACCACCAAGAGAATCAGTAAAGGAGACGAAAGCGTCAACTCTCGCGGTAATGTCCCTTCCATATCAAGGCGAACAGGCTAATCATCAACTCGATCTAGTGAAGGCTCTTAATAATGGTTTCAAATTTTACCACAACTATTATCTTTGAGGCACGAATGTTACAGACCCTCTTCCAGCGCATGCGTTGTTAGAAAGTTTGTAAGCGAGCGTTTCTACAAACGCGGTGGCGTTCCCGCGCGAACGCTATGACAACCACGATCGACTATGGAGAGGGAAATGGTAAGGTATGGCCCCCGACCCTCCCCACCCAGTCGGGATTGCAGATGGGGAACATTTGACTCACCCGTGAATCACTTTTGCATGTTACTAACCACCGATCAGATCGGGCTGTATGTAGATAGTTGACTTACTGTACTGCACTAACTTGCTAATTGATCTTGCAAATGCTATTTATTGGGCAAAAGCTGAGCATGGGTGTAGACAGGGTTTATTGTGGGGGAAAATTTGCTGCATGGGAATACATGCTCGCTCATCATTCTTGGCATGCAGAGGCCTCAGGATAATTTTGAATACTTTTGAGCTTTTGGGGACTAATTTAGCACACATGTCAAAAATGGTCCTAACAGAAAATGAATTGAAATGCTTCTTAAATTAAAACTTTTGTTTTCTTCTAATAACTACCCATTACATCCTTGACAATGTATAGAAATGTTTAAGTTGTATGGTTCTGTCTTCAATAAGGAGTGTCCTCATGTACCAATAGGCTGAAATTAACTGAATGTCAATAATAACCATGCTTTCAAACTCCTCAGTGTATTGAAGCTGGTGACATTTTTTGCTAGCTTCTCTAGTATGAGTTTAATAACTTGCACTACTTCAGGGTATCTCATTACTAAAGTGAGCTGTGACCGATTATTGCACATACATGACGACATGACTAATGCTTTGCCTGTAGTTGATCTTCTAAATGAATTTGTTTCATGTAATATACTATTGAGACAATTTGAATAATGTCATTTGTTGAATATAATATTGCCTGTGGTTGATCATCTAAATGAATTTGTTTCATGTAATGACAGCTACCTATTGAGACAATTTGAATTTTTGTTGAATATACTATTATACTATTACCATTAAAAAATATTGTCCCCCCCCCTTATTAGGTATTTGAAGCCAAGACCTAGCTAGGTTTTAATTTTTAATTTATTTGAGTACTTAACAGCAGTAGCTATATATAATTTAATCTTGGATATTATTTGATGCATTCCATGAACCCGCTACTATCAATGTCTCCAAAGCCATAGTGAAGATATCCCAACAAAATTCTGGGAAATGCTAGTCCCATTCCACCTTTTTTCTTGTCAAATGGCTTTCGATTTGAATAAAAATTCTTAAAATCACTTCAATATTCAAATTTGGTGATCATTTACTTAATTTCATTACTCTATTGCATCTCCAAAGTGCTTGAATATGTTTTGTATACCTGTAGTACAAGTTTAATGAGTAAATCTCCCGTACTCAGTTTAGCTTTATCAGTGGCAGTTGAACTCTCTGGCATTTCCTACTCAAATTTGTGCACAACCATTTTAAGAACCTGACTCAGGTGGACTTGATTTACCTGAACTTTAATAACCATCAGCCACAGTTCCTCAAGCTTTTTTATAAGTTCGGATCCTATTTTTTACATTATATATGCAATGTGGGGCAGGTTTGAAGGCAATATCAATCCCAGTGGTGTGTCACTATTTCTATTGGTAAGGCCTATCACCAGTTTTGTCAAGAGATCTTCAAGCCAATTGTGTGGGTGCAATTTCTGTTCATCATGTAAGTCAATGGCCGCCATTCTTTCGCAAGAGACTTTAGCTCCCTTCTCTTTGCAGATGAAACACTTTAAAGTCATCTCCACTTCTGATAGTCTCTTTCTTCAAAATGATTTGAAAACTCAAAACAATTGGAGAAGTTATTGGAGCTTAAAGATTCAAATGCTCTCTGCTCCACTTCACTTGACATACTCTAATACCATCATTCCAACCAGCTAATTTGTTAAACTACCCAACACTACATCAGACAAAAACAATGGTCTGGGTCGGAAGATATTTCTTGGACTCAAGGCCTAAAAATACCTAGGTCTTCTGAGATGTTTCTTCAGCTTATGAAAACTAAAATTTTAGCTACTGCACAGCTTCTTGGTAATGTCTCTGCTATTATATTGTTCCCAGGTCTGTAGACATCATCTTGACAACACTTTGGTTTACAAACAAAGACTACTAACATTAAAATCCTTCCATTGTTGATGACACTTGAGCTAAACAATATTCTGTTTTTTTGTGAGTGATCTCGTAGACTCTTCCAATGGTGTAACAATTACAAAGTTCACCATTTTTATCAACTCAGACACAGAGCATCCAACACCCTCAAACTCAAAACTAACACTCAATCACTATAAATTATGCAAAGGGATCAGGCATACCTTAATTAGTGTATCAGGAGTGGACATGAGTTGTGTGGCATGGGCATGCATAATGAGAGGCATAGGGCTTGAGTGGTCAAAGTTGATAGTGAAGTGAGACCATAGGGACTGTGTGAGCTTTTTAAATATTGGTTCTGGTCAAAATATGCGGAGTATGGTTAATGACAATAGTAATTAATAATAATAATAACAATAATAACAGTGATAACAAAAAGCAGAAGCAACCACAAATTACAATAATACAGTTATAGCTAGTCATTGTCCTCCTGCATTACATCACCATGTTGACCGTGATGATGACCATCTATCAGTGTACACAGGGGGAAGGGCCAGGGCAGTGGCATGAGTGAGGGCCATGGCAGTGGCAAGAGTGAGGGCCAGGGCAGTGGCTAGGGTTAGCCCTTTGGCTATAGCCAAAAATAATGTAAATACATACTTGTTACATGAAAAATCTGCTAAAATACCAGGTGTTGGGTGGTGGTGGAATTAAGCCCATGATGAAAAGTTATTATGGAAAGGTTAACACGATAATCGTTGCAATGTTGATCCCTAGACTCTCTTGACTTAGGAAATGTTTGCTATGATTTGCATTATGTAAAGTGCCCCTGATTGGGTGGATATAATGGGGGTGGCTTACAATTCAACATATCTAAAATAAAATTAATAAAATCGTATTGGAGGGCGATCACTTTACCTTTGCAGTATGGCTGAGATTTTTGCGTGCGTGTTGTTGTTTTTGTCCTGGCCAATTTTACATGTTAACATGCATCTGTCATGCAATATGTATATACTTACTAGCAATATGCCTGTGTTTCCAAATTTTTTCCCCTCCAATCTCTACCATATAAGCAAAGGACTGTGGCAAGTGTTGGTGGAAGTTAGTTTGTGAAGTCAGTGTCACTATTAGCTTTTTGAGGTGGGAAATGGTTCAGACGTTCAGATAATATTTTTCTCCCCTCCATGGATGTGAATATCATAGATACTGATTCAAAGTTCTACATATATATATATATATTATATATATATATATCCAACAAGATGCACTGAATTGCTGATTTGATAGCACTCTTGCACCACCTTATTTTCAAAGTGCAAACAGGTTACCTGGCTAGATATGCCTAACTCCAACAACTGATAACAAGGGCAACCGAGAGCAGATTAACACCAGCTTTATTGGAGCTGCTGAGTTGAGATATCGTCTGCTATTAATGGAGGCACATTTAGAAGGAGGAAAATAGTCTGCCATGGATTTGAATCACTGTGTTCTGTTTATAATGTACTCCACTGAGCAATGAAAGCAAGAAGAAACATACATACAGACACACATGATTAATACATTGCATCATGACTAAAATGATTATAAATCTGAAATGGTGACCAAAAGCTTTTTTTTTGCACTCAAATGCACATCAAAGAATATATTGGAGCCTATAAACCTTCACCAGCTGGCTCTCAACATGGCCGAGCCTAGGCCCCACCCAACTGAAGTCACCTCAAGCTAAAGGTAAAGCAAGCATTTGTGATATAATTAGTACAAGTGTAGCTCTATCCATCGTGTAATTCCACTACAAGCCTGAAATCAATTAAAGCATGCAAGACCTTGCGAACATTTCAATTCGAATCATGTATGTAACTCATTGGCATTATCAAAATTCCTGTAGATACATGGAATCAGGCCAAGTATTTCCACATTCATCTGTCTGTATGCTAGTAGGTTCCAGGTGTTATGGAAATAGACTGTTATCTTAGACTAACAAAGATTAGCAAGAGCTGGTACTTTCTAAGAGGTGACATGGGGCGAGGGGTTTTAGTTGTTTTTTTGGTTTCAACTGCAATTACTTAATTGCATGTACAACCAGAAGTCAGACATTCATATAAGTAGCTTGTATCCAAACAACAGAATGAAAATAACCCCCACACGGTACTTGTCTACATATGTAGTTGATGACTGTGGCAGTTTCGATAACTATGTATATCCACGAAGTGTAATCACTAATTTTAGACAAACACAAAATTATAAACTCTAGAATTTTGTAGCCCTTATGCTATAGCAGTCAAAATCCATCATTCCCCAGGGAGTATAAAATAGTGAGTTGATTTAAATAATTCTAACCGAATTACAAGCCTTAAAGGTATAATAATTATTTCAAGTAGGTGGAATTGTTACCTAATAAGAGCAACCAGTCAAATCAGGTCACAAGACTGAGAGGTTGACATGACTTTTCTGTATTACTTTCGTCACCTAAAATATACAACTTACAAACAGACTTGAGAGAGAGAGAGAGAGAGAGAGAGAGAGAGTTGCGTGTGCACTGGAGAGGTACATTTGATTCTATCAATGAAAAGATTGTATCTAAAATAACAATAACAGACACAAAAAAAAAAAATAAGTCATATGAATAATTTATTGCACAGTTTTACTATTATAAAATGACTGTTTCATGTAATGTTTATTAATTTCTGGAAGGTACATATCTGTAGACACTAGCATTGCAATTCCTGGAATAAGCCTCAATTATTATCTGTAATTCAAGCTGCCTTGCACCAAACATGCTCCTGTAATGCCTCACAAATATGTACAGGGTCTCAGAAGTTACTAACTAATTTCTTGTACTTTCTAACAGTGCCCATATCTGACTATCAATAAAGAGAAAATAGCTTGATGTGCATAAGTTGCTGATGGCCTTATAGTACTAACAGTTTCTATTACAAATGCATAAATGTGGGCATTCTTACACGAGGGGAATGTTTCGATAACATACTGTATTAATAAGTAGCATTTGCATATGTATTATTCATTACTTCAGAGCCACACTATGTGTGGTCGTGCATGCATGTGCATGTGTGTGTGTGTGGATGTCAATAAGAATGTGTGAGTGTGTGCATTGTAGCATGAATAAGTGCATAAATGTAACGTATCTGTGGCGATATCAGCTTGATTAATGCCAATGTTAGATAATTATAGTCAGTTAGTAGTATGTTCATAGTTGCCAACCATCTTGTATCTGGTGGCGCAGTCTTAATTTCTTCGTCCTGTCTCACATGTACCAAAACAATATTTTGGTCAGGGATTTTTTGTTGTTGCTAGGAACATAGCAGCTCCAATTATTCCTGGATCATTGCCTTGTCTGATTGCATCTATTATTTGTGATTACTATGGTTGACTCATGTCATCTATCTACTTCTTAAAGTGTATTAGCACCAGAGTCTAGCTGAAGAACGGAATGCCACTTATTTCCAAGTAGATTAGCAAACTGTCAAGAAATGCTAGACGTTATAAAAGTTAGGGAATTTTTTTAAGCAGATTAATGGAGTAACACATCAGCCAATTTTTAGCTGTGACTTGCACATTAAGTTCACCAGCCATAACAATTATGAAAACGCAAACTCTACAAGTGATATATTTTCACCTTATCTGTTCAATGATCTCCAGAGCCTCCCATGGTGGATGAGATGACGTTCCGTAATCTACAGAGAGCAAAAAGTGTGATAGAGGCTGAGACTTGTTGGGCCATGTTTGTCACAAAGCATAATCATTCTAGTGATGAAACTCTGTTCTGAAAAAAAAATAAATAAAAGCTCAGAAATCTGCATGTGGTTGAATGAAAACAAGGATTTACAACATGTTTATTTCACATATAACACAATTGACAGTATAATGCTTAGCTTCATAAACATCTGGTCGGTCTTAAAATGTAGCTTACTGGCTTGTTCTAGATGGGTGTGACAATCCCTAAAATTCATTTTTGGCAATCAGCATGTTGCAATTATCTAATTTATAGAAGTACTGAATACTTGCATGAGGGATATTTTGAAGAGTTTAACTTTCAAGGTTAGAATCATACCTAGGCAGGATGATGAGCAGCAAATCTCGGCATGGCTTCCACTATATGCTACACAATCAGTGATTATTTCCCCCACAAATTGACTAGCAAACAGTGTATTTAGCAGTGACACATTATGTATGAATTGGAAACCATGAATTACATGTGAAGCTTACTTAGGAAACCAAGAATTACATGTGAAGTTTGCTTCTTTATGTTTGTGCATGTGGTGTGTGATACCTGTGTGTGTAGAGCAGTGTATGGTGTATTATGTTGAAGTATCAAACTTGTGTATATAGCCAATCCGGCTCCTTTCGGATCCCAAGTTGAGCAAGAGCTTAATTGTATTGAGTGTTGGCTTAGTGGGACCTAGACTGTACAGGCAGATCGATACCTCTATGGCCTCTGTTGTCTACTGAGAGCATAAGAACAGCTCCTGTTCAAGGGCACACACTAGCAACATGTATCTTTGTATTCACTTTTATTACAGTGTTAATCATATCATATGCAACACCATCTTATGAAAAATCCTATTTTAAGAAAAGTTTAAAAAATAAGTCTAGACCGGTCACAACCTAAATGGTCTAGGTCCAAAATTGGCTGCCCTGACCTTTTTTTATCCCGAATCGAGCCTTGGCCCTAGTACTGATTCTAGCACTAGTCCTTACCTTTCCCTGGTCAAACCTCTATCTCTTATTCTAGCACCTAGTACTTGTTACCCTGGTCCTGACCCTGGTCCTGCCTTGCCCTGGCCTAGCTCTGATTCTAGGACTAGTCCTTGCCTTACCCTAGCTATGAGGTGACTACTGCTGGTGGTAGGCCATGTTTTGACGGGAACCCAGTGCTTAGTCACCAAATAGCACCCAGCATGTTCTTATGGAAACACTCCCATTCAATTATACATTAGTCTCCCAGACTACTTTTATCCAAGAATAATTTTGCCATGATTCTGGTTCCCCCTAGTTTGTTGGGTTTTTTTTTTTTTTTTTTACAAAAACTCCTCCCCCAACTTTTTTTATTAGACCTTGGCCCCTCTACACACACTTTATCAATGTTACCAAATCACATTATTATGGCCCATACTTTAGCCATCAAACTCCATGCTTTTCTTCATCCTTCCGTTGTCTAAGGATTTGTGTAACTAGGTGTTGCATGTTTCCCATGGGCAGTAATGCCCTTAGCATTGGCTGCCATGTTTGTAGTCATGTGTGGTTGCCTTTGGGGTATTGCACCTGCCTTCCTTCCTTTCGCTCTGACAGTCTAAAGCAGTCCACTCACAAGACTGCACTTTTCTTCCATTCGTCTGGTCATGTGTGCATGTTACAAGCCAAACCAGACAATGGCGGAGGTCTTCTCCTAGTTGGCATTTTGGTTCTAGTAAATTTGATGAAGGACATGCTGTGATTGTGCTGAAATGCAGTGAAAGCTTGTAACTATTTGGCATATTATCCATGAGCCCATGAGGTAATGTAACCTTTGCCTATACAAGCATTCTCATTTTTTTTAAATTCCACAGTGGTCCATGACTAATTAGCTCTGCACCTGTCAGTTTTATTTTATTTTCATTTGTTAAGGGAGGGAGATAATATTTTTGTAAAAAACAAATATTTTTTTATATCATTTTGTACCTCCATGCCTGTTCTAACTTCCAAATTTGGAAGCATTTGGACGCTCCATTCTGAAGATATAAATATTTTTATCCATGCACTTCACCTAAACCTTTAATTTGGATCAGCCTGATAACTTAGAAGAACCATGGTAAGTTGGATCGGCTCGTATCTCCTTAACCGCAATGGCTACGGAGAAACTGTATGACTCAAAATGAAGCTAGTGGGTTGCTTCCTATATTCATACTATCTGCACAATAGCAGGCAAGAATGTTAATTACTCCGCAAGGTGAGCCACTTGTTTCCTTTCTGAAAATCTAAAACATGCCTGGCCATAGTTTGTGCAAGAAAAACGAGTGGACTACCAGCGAAAGCACCCTAAGTGCTTCTTTGGAGTGGTGAAGTTACCAGAAAATCGTTCTTTGCCCTCCAGTGAACCAATGGCCCCTGTGCCAGTGCCCACTACAAGCAGCAAAAAGATTGTGTGCGAGGCACCTTCAACCTTGACTCCGTTGGAGGATTCTGCTTGCCTTCATCTGATTCCTTTAGGGTAGTCTCCAAGGAGCAGTCAGCGCCTTCACTTGCTGTGGCTGGTGCAAGTTCAACTGTGCACTTGCCAATTCCGAGCCATCCCCACCCCACTCATCCACCATCCATCCAGACATTGTTCCTCCTCTCAAAAAGGTCTTTGAGCGACACTCTCACCCTGCACTAATGGAGCGTTGCGTACTTGGAGAGACTCAGAATCAGAACGAGTCATTCAATACCACGGTCTGGCAGCGTTGTCCAAAAGTGTTGTTTTTTGTGTGTGCTTATCTGGTGTTGTGTAAGATTGAACACAGATGTCAAACAGGGAGGCAAGAGCCAGAGTCAGATCACGACGCCGAGGGCGCGGAAATGAGACCGGAGCCGAAGACACTGGGACTGAGTACGCTAGATCTATCAGTGACCAGTCTTCGGAAGAAGAAGATGGCTCCAGGGACAGATCCATCATGAGCAGAGCCAGGTCTAATGACTCAGTTATCCCAGTGGACGTAGGCGAGACAACGACTGGAGATGGTGACTGGGACTCTAGACAGATGATGACAATGCTAACTCGCTGCATGCAGAAGCTAACCACTAATACAGCAGTGAAAGTCAATCTGAACTTGCGTAAGTGGAGAGATGAGCAGGACCCTGAGCAGTTCTTAACCCTCTTCGAGTCCGTAATGGAAGACTACAACATTCCGGAGGACCACTGGCTCAAGCACTTGAAGACGACCCTGCAGGTAGCAGCGCCGACTGAGTGGACGGAGATGCATAGGGAAGACAGGAAGAGATACTCCAAAGTGAAGAGAAGACTGCTCAGGAGGCTGGGATTGAGCTCATCAGAGAGGCGAAGACGGTAGTGGGATCTTAGCCCTACGTATAAGGAACCAATACAGATGTGGCACCGCAGAGCTGGGAAAGCCACAGAGAGGTACTTGAGAGATTTCAGCAGTGTGCAGGATCTAATTGAACACTTGGCCATGGAGAGCTTCTTGCGAGGCCTACCACCCTCAGCAGCGACCTGGGTCAGAGATCACAGCATGGACGACCCCAGGGAAGCAGGGGACCAGGTGGTGAGGTTTTACGATGAGAGGGGGTGGGACAAGACAGTCAAGGGCAGGAGGAGAAAGGAGGACGATGTGAAGGGAGTGCTGCAGCATAACCATGCTGGAACTACCCAGAAGGCAGCTACGATGCAGCAGAGCAAGACGGAGAAGAACAGCTCCTGCTCAGCAGGCCGAGCCAGGGAAAAGAAAGTGATAGACTCAAAGTACTTCGACGAAAAGAAGGGAGCTATGTGCTTCAGATGTAAGGAGTGGGGGCACAAGGCAAATGAATGCACCAAACCTGTGTACCGAGTACAGCAAGAAAAGCCAGAGCCATATTCAGATGCAGGCTGGAACACTGTTCAGGGAACAGTGGGCTGCAGTAATTGTCAGATCACACTGGACTCTGGAGCTGACGTGTCGCTCATCCGAGAAGATCTGGTACCTGGAAATGCTTACACCGGAGAGGTGGCATGTTTCAAGGGAGTCTTGCAGATTTTCCAGAGAAGGCCTGTGGCTAAGGTGTTGGTGAGAGTTGGACAGAAGAAATTTGGGATGAAGGCAGCGGTGGTGGAGGAGCTCGCAGGAGATGTATTGCTGGGTAGGGATTGCAAAGAACACCTACACCTGATCAGAGAGGCAGTGGATCTGGATCTGAAGACTCCAAACCAGCAGGTATTAGCAGTGTCCACACGCAGTCAGGCGAGGCAGGAATTGGAGGAGCAGAGGAAGGATCAGCTGTCCAATGAAGAAGTGCTGGGACGCGAGTTTGAATTGGATGACTCCTTGTTCCAGACAGAGACTAAGGCCAAGGTAAAGGAGACCAGGGCTGTGAAGAGGAAGGACAGACTGATGGCTTTTTCCAAAGCAGACAAGGAGAAGCCAGATGTGGAGGAGACAAGCCCGGTGCAGTTAGCTGAAGAGCAGAAGGCCGACGAGACTCTACAGCAGGCCTGGAAAGCGACGGAGGAGAAGGGTAGCGAGTTCGAGTGCAAGAACGATTTGCTTTACCACAGGACTGGAAAGCAAGAAGAGGAGCTGCAGTTAGCGGTTCCGACTCCCCGGAGAAAGAAGTTGATCAGACTGGCACACACCGACCCGATGGCTGCACACATGGGGAGGAAGAGGACGTCGGAGAAGTTGTTCAGACGATACTGGTGGCCAGGACTGCGCCAGGACGTCAAGAGATTCATACAGGAGTGTGTCGAGTGCCAGAGAGCTGTACCAATGAGAAAGAGTAAGGCACCACTGAGAATGATGCCTGTGTTTTCAACTCCTTTTGACAGGTTGGCAGCAGACATCTTTGGGCCACTACCTCTCATAGAGAGAAAAAATAGATACATTTTGACGATAATGGACTGTTCCTTGAGGTACCCTGAGGCTGTGCCGCTGAGGAGGGTGGATGCGGCTTCGGTAGCAGATGCTCTCCTACAGTTTTTCTGCCGGTTCGGGTTGCCCAAGGAGCTATTGACAGACAGAGGCAGCAACTTCACCTCGACACTAATGGAGGAGACATTGGAACGACTGGGAGTGAAGCACGTAAAGTCTTCACCCTACCACCCAGAGCTGAACGGGATGATAGAAAGATGGCACAGAACACTGAAGACCATGCTCAGGAAGGCGGGCAAGGGGAAGAAGGAGTGGGATCTTCTTTTACTGGTGCTGTTGTTTGCCTACCGTGATGCTGTGCATGAGCCAACGGGCTTCTCGCCTTTCGAGCTCATATTTGCCAGGCACATACGCGGACCGTTGGATGCAGTCAGGGAACAGTGGGAAGGCGTGGAAAAGTTCCCTGTGGCCGTGGCAGACACCTGTCAACTCTGTACAAAAGGATGGCGGAGATCTCAGAGATAGCAGAAAAGAAGGTCCTGGAAGCCAAGGAGAAAACCAAGAAACGGTTCGACGGAAATACCAGAGAGAGAAGATTCGAAGTCGGCGAGTCAGTGTTGGTACTCATCCCCGAAAGGAAAAGCAAGCTAGAGGCGTTGTACCGCGGGCCCTACACTGTGATGGAGCAAGTTTCGCCTGTGACATACAAGTTGGATTTGAGAGGACAGCATGGATTAGGGCGAGTGGTTCATATTAACTTGATGAAGAAGTGGAACACACCGACGGCCCAGGTATTGTCAGTTACCTTGCTGACAGATGAGGAGGAACCAGACCAAGGAGAGATCGTCATGAAAGAACCTGGTGGTGATGAAGCACCAGTTTTGGATGACAGCCTTAATGCTGAACAAAGACAAGAGGTAAGCGCACTACTACAAGAATTTGCTACAGTGTTTAGCCACCTTCCAGGAAAGACAGACCTGACGTTTCATGAAATCAGGACTGCAGGAGCGACGCCAATAAGAATGCCTCCCTACAGAATTCCGGTGGCCTACCAAAAGCAAGTCAGGGAAGAGCTCAAGGCTATGGAAGAGATAGGAATCATAGAGCCAGCGAAGAGCTCGTGGTCATCCCCAATGGTGATGGTCAGGAAAAAGGATGGCGGGGTGCGGCTGTGCGGAGACTACCACAAGCTAAATGAACTCACTGAGGAAGATCCATACTCTATGCCCAGAGCAGACGAGTTGATAGACAGGATTGGCAGAGCCACTTACATCACGACGTTGGACATGTCAAAGGGCTTCTATCAAGTGCCCATGAAAGTCGGAGACAGAGTGAAGACTGCATTTACGACCCCACTGGGTCGTTACCAGTTCATCAGAATGCCATTTGGTCTGAAGGGATCACAGCCACCTTCCAGAGGTTGGTGGACGGCCTACTGGACGGAACACAGGACTATGCAGCGGCCTACATCGATGATGTAGCAGTATTCTCAACAAGCTGGACAGAACATTTGGAGCAGTTGAAGGAGATTCTGACAAGAGTCAAAGATGCGGGACTAACTTTAAGAGCAGAGAAGTGCAAAGTTGGAGCAGCGTCGTGCATCTATTTGGGACATGAGGTTGGGAGTGGAAGGATCTGCCCGATGGAAGCCAAGATCTCGGCGATCAAGGAATTCAACAGGCCAAAGACAAAGAAGGCTGTCAGAGAATTATTATGTCTGGTAGGCTACTACCGGAAGTTTATCAAGAACATCGCGGAGAGATCAGTGCTTTTGACAGGAACACTTGGAGGGAAGAGACCAGACGTGGTGGATTGGGACCAGGGATTGGAAGAGGAGTTCCAGGACCTGAAGAAAGCACTCAGGAGCAAGCTAGTTTTCAACGCACCAGATCTGGACAGAGAGTATCTGGTCCAGATGGATGCATCGCAAAAGGCAGTGGGAGCAGTACTGAGACAAGTCTTTGAGGAGGGGGGGGGAGAAGCCGACCGCTTTCTTCTCTAAGAAATTGAGTGAGACACAGAAAAGATACACGGCTACAGAAAAGGAAGCACTAGCCATAGTTTTGGCTTTGGAACACTTTGTGTTTTACCTGATGGGAAGAAAATTTCGACTGCAAACGGATCACCGAGCTTTGACAAAATTAAAGACAATGAACAACACAAACAATAGATTGATGAGATGGTCCATTGCATTGCAAGCTTATGACTTTGAAGTAGAATACAAGCCCGGACGAGAACATTTGAATGCAGATGCTCTATCAAGGCAAGCGGATGTTGACGACTCACCTTCTTAGGAAGAGGGGGGAAATGTCAGTGACATTGAGCCTGACATGACCTGACAAGGCTGACTCTTCAGCCAGCCCTGCCTGGTCAAGGAACAGATAGACAATTAACAAGTTTATGTGTTAAATAGTTAGGTAAACTGGTGATAGAGATATGTATGTGTGTTAGTTATAGTGTGAGTGACTCTGTGTGTAATTTCATTGGTTGAGGTTTGTGTATTTTGTCCTTAAATGGCTGTGTTGTAAGGGCAGGCTGGGCCTATAAAAGGACCAGACCTGCTAGTTAAAAAAGATGAAGTTAATTCTTGATTAGACTTTGTGATTCTGTTGCTGTTATATCAATTTGAAAAACTACTCTTGAACCTTGGGTTTTGGGGGTAGCTACAGTAGCTGAGGCAAGTGACAAGGCTTTCTGTAGTGGATTAGATAGGGTCGGGCCGCAAACCCTGACATATGCATAACTATGGAAAAGGAAAGATCTAGATCTCTGAGTGTGCCTTCTGGAGAGAGGAATGCTTTTGATGTTTTGATGGCCTCATCCCAGATCATACTTCCATCACCGTTGACACCTCCAGAGGGGAAAGAGCTGCACAAAGATCAGCAAATGTATACTGATCTAATTGGTATGCACCTTTCCATCATGCATTCTTTATCTGTATTGCTACATGCATTGCTTAAATAGATGCATGTATCATATTATACTTGTAAGTTAACTACGAACCATGGGTGTTGGTTGGAGGTTTTGTAGTATTTCAACAGGAAGTAGTTTCATCTGTAAGCTTTCTCAAGCAATTTGGTGCTTGAATCCTCACCATACAAAATTTCAAGGTCAGGGTATGTATATACCAGATCGTTTTTCTAGTTACACTGGATAAATGATTTCAAACGGAAAAGAGAAAAGGAACCACATTTGTCAGCAGAGGGTTTACATCAACATATTGAACAATTAAGTAATATTTTAATGCAACCATGGTTATCTGCCAAGAGGTTTGATGTGATACGTGGTGATGTTGGAAATCTTGTAGATACACTGCATAGCTACAGAAAATACTTAACTTCAAAGTGGCAAAAGATGAAATTGCATCAGCAATAGGAAGCAAATCCTGTTGCAGAAGAAAAAAATTTGCTTGTGACATTACCTGCGCGAAAGTGTACATCATCACACTATGTGACTTGGAACAGAAGCTTATGGACCTTCCTCTTTATCAGCTACTATTGCTCCTGTGGACCACCTTGAACGCAGGAGGTGGTTATCTGGAATATCTCTTCAATTTCCTATTATGCTCAAGTATGCCTATGGCAATAATGTTGGAACATTGGTATATGCATGGAGAATCTCTGAAAATGAGTGTGCTGATAGTGCCACAGTTAGCAAGACATTTTCACAGATCTGTAAGGAGCAAGCATTTTACTCATCATGTGCTAAGCGACATGATTTCCTGAATCGTTGCAATCTTGTGGCTGATATACCAAAGCTGATGCTTCGGAACATCTTTCGTACCCTCTTGCAAGACAGTTCTGCAGCCGAGTACCAAAGATGATGCTTCGGAACATCTTTCGTACCCTCTTGCAAGACAATTCTGCAGCTGAGTATGCATCACAAGCAGAGGTGGATGAGCATGTAGCAAAATCTGTCTTGCGATTTGATAATCCAGAGTTAGTTATTGATCTTCAACGAGCAAATGCTAACCCTCAATCTACTATTTTTGATGTGTTTTGTCAAGAATTTCAGCATTACCTAGACGAGATAACAGCTGTTGATGAAAGACAACATAGAGATGTTCTGCATATGCCACTTGCGATTTCAGTATGCCACCACCAAGAATTAATCAAGAAGAGATTGGAGGAAAAGTTTCCAGTATCTTCACCGGCTATTCCATCACAAGAATGGAAACGTTTACAGTTTTCTCCATCAAACCCATTTACAGAGAAAGCCTTACGTTATACTGGCCATTACAACATGAAATTTGGCATTCAGATTCAGCAACTGCATAAAGATCACCCAGACTCAAACTACGTAAGTTCTTTTCTGAGGTATGTCAAAGTTTTTTCTTTTGATTATCGCAACAACATAGTAGTGATTTCGGTTGATGATAAATGCATAATCCCAGTTGTTGTGTCTGATGGTGCTGTATCTACAGGAGTACGGGGTTATAATCGCTCTTTTGTCACTATCGATGGGCCACAGTTGCAAGTCTTAGACCACGACTTCCATGTCCATGGCAATGCACCATCTATAGCTTTCTTCATTGATGTGCCGGAAAGTAATTCTGACTCATTCTTCAGATGTCATGCTTTTGTTGCCATGCCACCCTGGTCAAATTTAGGGCTGGATTGTCCAAGAAATATGTAATAAATTTGTTTGGCCTAAGCTCTATATCATTAATAAAGTATTGACCATTCATCAGTTATGCTTTCTATATATGCTTAACTATCCAGTGTTTACTCGCAGTCCAAAAGACCTTAGCAAGATTGAAAACAGTTCCTACTATCAAGAACTTGTATCACATCCAATGCCAGTGTGTTGATGAATTGAGTAGTTTAGTCCAAATAAAACTCCAGCATCCTTTCCCTGACAGCTATTAGCCAAGCAGGCAACGTGTTGAGCGAGGTTTCTTTCCTTTGGCCTTCAAAGCAGCATCCGTTTTCCTCATCAAAGACCAATCTAGCGATCTATGGCAAGTTTTCCAAGACGACCATTTTTTCTTCTTTTGATTTTCTTTTCTCCCTCCCCCCTTCCCCAACCCGAGTGGAGAACATAAAATCTTCTGTGCCCTCTCCGGGTTATGAGCGTACGGCACACCCATACTGGCATGCGCGAGGGCTCGCTTCGCCAATTAGACTGGGACACACTTAAACGGTCATACGCATGTGCCAATTTAAAACAGTTAATGTTTGTGATCAAACGCTTGCGTAAATAGATCTTTGGCCTTGAGACTACGCAATCCTGTTGAAATTGACTGCAGAATGGCTACTCAGTGACCTGCACAGCGTAGAGAACCCTACAGGAACTGCAACCAAAAGAGACACAGCAAGTGGCTAACAGAAACGAATGATACTTCACAGAGTAGAAATTTCAGAGTGGTCAAGGAATGAGGAGAGAAAAGCAAACAATGGGAGAAGGAGTGAACAGAGAATGTTGCCCGAGAGTGCAAGAGATGTGGAGAAATCAGCCAATACTTTAGGAGAGAACAGAAGAAAGCTATGCCAGAAAATGTAAGGGATATGAGGAAGCAAACAATATTAACAATCATCGTGAAACAATTAATTTTATCATCAAACTATGACCCTTATCACATATTTGGTGTATTCACAAAACTACAACGAATAGACTATAGCACAATGGAAGATTATGTGTGTTAGTATGTAGTTGTTGGTGGGGAGTTGTCCATAGAGTTGCTATTTTATCTGGAGTGCCTCAGGGTCCAGGTCTGGATCCTTTTTTATTTCTGGTTTACATTGATGATGTATCTGTGACACATTTGGATGGGAGTATGTTGACTCTTATGCAGATGATATACTAGTGTACAAGCTTATTAATTCAAACATAGACTTTTCCCAATTGCAGTTATTGATCTGTAGCATAAATTACAGGGTTAACAAAAACTTCCTTTATTTTAAATCCAACTAAATGCAAGGCAATGGTGATATCATAAGAGAGCAGAGGAGGAAAACTGTTCAACCACATAACTCTTGTTGAATAATACATCCATTTAATATATAGGCAACTTCAAAAACCTGGGAGTCTTCATTTCATCTGGTCTTTCCTGGTCTTGTGTTATATAGACTCCCATCGGCTCGAAGGCAAACATCTAGGTCCACTGTACTGATGATTTTAAGAAAACATGAATGAAGACAGCCTAATTAGTATGTATAGCTTACTTGTGCATCCTCACTTTGGATTCCACATATAATCAAGGAAATTAAGCAGATGGTAATGGTTTAAAAGTTTGCATGAACTACTAGACTATTCAGAATTATTAACCCTCAATAATTTTTAAAGTAATACATCTTATACGAAATAATTAATGGATAATTTTACTATCCAACTGATTTTTTATGTGGAAAGTAAACGGATATCAGGCTGACTCATTTCATTTATTATACCAGTCATAAGCACACAAAAATGCCTTTCAATCCTCCCTTGTGCTTGACAATATTCACATGTGGAAAAGGTTTGCCTCATGAAGCACTTTCAGCTCCTTCCATCAAAACATTTCACTTTTGTTCATGTGAAACTAACACAGAAACTTACACATTAGTATTAGATGACTACTTGTGTATCTGATTATTAAAATTTTTTAATTAATTAAAAAATAATAACTAAATGAAAATCGTACCTACTCTATCCAGACAAATATTTTGTATTACCACCATGCCAGAGTATGCTGTGTCTGAGTATATTGATAAATTGAGTAGTTCAGTCAGAATAAACTCCAGCAACTTTTCCCACACAGCTGTATACAGGTCGAGTGTGTATCCAGATCGAATCTGCGGGCATCCTTCTCATCATTGACAATTATTTCCGAATCTAGTGTATCTTTTCAAGAAGTCTTCAAGATGACAGTTGTGTAGAGTCCATAAAAACTTCCGTGTATTCTCTTGTATATGAACGTATGGCAGATATCATTATTAAGGAGCCAGGTTTGATGGTATCATTTAACTCCCCCATTCCCCCATCACCATGCATCCATGTGCCACTTTGGTATATCCTATATTTATTGTTCTTTAAATTTTAATTTATTTTATTTTATTTGTTTATTAGTATCATCATTATTATTAATATTATTATTGTTGTTGTTGTTGTGTTGTTGTTCTTATTGTTGTTGTTGTTGTCATCATCATCATCATCATCATCATCATCGTCGTCGTCGTCGTCGTCGTCGTCGTCGTCGTCGTCGTCGTCGTCGTCGCCGCCGCCGCCGCCGCCGCCGCTGCTGCTGCTGCTGCTGCTGCTGCTGTGTTGTTGTTGTTGTTGTTGTTGTTGTTGTTGTTGTTGTTGTTGTTGTTGTTGTTGTTGTTGTTGTTGTTGTTGTTGTTGTTGTTGTTGTTGTTGTTGTTGTTGTTGTTGTTGTTATTATTATTATTATTATTATTATTATTATTATTATTATTATTATTATTATTATTATTATTATTATTATTATTATTATTATTATTAATATTATTATTAATAATTATATATTATTATTATTATTATTATTAATATTATTAATGTTTTACAGGTTGAAAATATGAATGCATGACAGCAATAGAAAGGGTGGACCTGAAGGGATGTTAAGGTATTACTAACGCATTGGAGGGTTTGAAGGTTTGGATTTTTTGGAGAGATAGAGCATTTGTAAAAGGGACTCAGAAAATGAATGTTATTGGATTCAAAATTGTTCATGAAATTACTAAAAAGATAGGCCTTGAGATTTTTTTTGTGGTTATCATTGATAGCGATGAGTCAATTAAGGGAAGAACCGAAATTTAAACAGATATTTGTAGCTATCATAACTTTTTTCTCCTCTCATCTGTACAGATACTTTTAATACCAACTTGTTGCTTATTGTGTGTGTTTTAAGATAATATGTGTAATATCTCTATAGACATCTTTTCTCAGATGATACATCCAAAAATGCAAGAGTCACTCAAAAGCATTAAAACTGAATTTGTGAGTGAAATACAAACTGACCCTGAAGGTGTAAAATGGGTGATAAAAAATTTGTAGCTCAACTAGAATATATTAGTCTTGTTATCGATGAATCTCATTATGTTAATATTTGGGGGGAATGAATTTTGAATAGCTTTTTCTGATATGGATACTATAATGAGTATGATTCCTCAAAATGTTTAAAGTTGATGGCTCTTACAGCAACAGCAACATAACACGCACTGCCGATTTTAATTCAACGTTTAAGAGCCTAATAATTGCATTTCACCAACTATATCTAATATCCTGTACAGATTGAATCCACCTGATTTGGAGAAGCTAAGTTTATCTATTGCAAGTTTGATGGAGAAAAAAAGTAAATTTCCAAAGGCTGTTACATTTGGCAGACAATATGGAGATTGCTCTGATTTGTATGCCATATTATGGTGGAACTTTACAGAACCACCAGGATGTTCTGATTTATACCTGTGATTCCCAAGCTCAAAAATGAGATGATGTACTCAAGCTATTTACGATTCGGAATGGTAGATTGTGTCAAATTATTGCCACAATTTTGGAATGGGTATTGACTGTCTGACATACGTTGCATTCCACACTGGAGATTACCTTGAAATGCAAAAACTTATGTACAGGAAATGAGAAGAGCTGGAAGAGATGTTAAATATGCAAAACCTATTTTATTCCAAGGTAAAACAGGTTTCCATGCTACACAAATCGTGAAAACTTACATAAATAACACCACATGATACAGAAGAAGGCTCCTCTTTCAGGGTTTATTAATTATTGTGAGAGTAATATTTTTAGTGGCTTTAAATGCTGTAATATTTGTGCTAGATATTGCCAGTGTTCCTCATGTAATAAATAACATCAGAACTGATCATGAAACATGATATAGTTGTCTTTTGAATTTGGCAGAAAGGGAGAAATCATCTTACAAATAAGATATTACCAAAATTTTTGGACCTGCAACATTAGTTCCTTGTTATATAGACAGCCTGACAACAGTTCCCACATGAATGTAAATGAACACGTTTCCTCACTTGTTTGGCTCCATAACCTCGGCACCTGCTCTCCCACACAGTCCCCCAATTTGTCATGAACCATTGGGTAGTTACCCAGGTATATTTACTTATAGCTGTGACATGTGTGATATAATATAAGAATTTGTTGAAAATTGGATTAACTAATTTGGACACTTCGGTTCTGTTTATACGACAGTTCTTTTTCTCTAAATAAACTAAATAAATATATAACATAGTCAAGCTATGCTTCCCCAATATTTTCCCCTTTTACTCCACTGCCTGTCCTCCCAACATGACCGACAAAATCTGATCAAAATCCATATTAGATGAGGGAGAGTTCCATGTGCCGAAATAGATGGATGAGAATATGAAGGTTTCTTCTTAAACTGCACACAAACGCTATGCATAACAGCAAGCAATTCTCAACCATGCACAATTGATGTAGGAATATGATTGTATGAAACAATTTCAATATTTTGTATAATTGTTCTTGGTGCTAATCACACGGGATATTGCATCCAACCCTTCCCATGGTATTAACACACCAGGAGCGTAATAAATGAAGCTTTCGTTCTGTTAAAGAGCTATGCTGTATGAGTAGTTTGGCTGTTTTTTTGAGTGATTTTGATGATTGGTGACCTTGAAATCTCCTGCAATATTTTCTACATATGAGAATGTATTCTCCATCTCCCTCAGTGGTTGAGTCATGAAATTTGTGCCAGAGAATGAACAGTTCTCTAGCATACAAATTGATTCCATCTACTTGGTCACCTTGGTCATAACTTCCTGGTAAGAGTAAGTAGCTGTAAACAATTGACTTAGCCATGAATGAGCTACCTATGATGCTGAAGCTGCAGGTTTAGTAGTAAAAATATTTTGGCAGCAGTAAGCTATTCTGTTGTTTTGAAGCTTTTTTTTACTGAAATTAAAAATAAACTTGTCATTCAGGTCAAAAAAGAGTTTTTGTCACCAAATTGAGCTACATACAGGTACACTAAGCTTTTCTGCTGTTTTGAAGCATTTTTTCTGAAATTGACAATAAAAAACTTGTTATTTAGGTAAAAAAAGTGTTTTTCTCAACAAATTGATCCACACAGAGCTACACTAAGCTTTTCTGCTGTTTTGAAGCATTTTATGGAAATTGACAAAAAACTTGTCATTTTGGACAAAAAGTGTTCTTCTCATTAAAATGAGCAAGACAGCTAAACTAAGCTTTTCTGCTGTTATGATGCATTTTATTGAAATTGACAAAAAAAAACTTGTCATTTATGCAAAAAAAGTGTATTTCTCATCAAAATGACCAACATACAGCTGCTCTAAGCTTTTCTGCTGTTTTGAAGCATTTTAATGGATATTGACAAAAAAACTTGTCATTTTGGTCAAAGTGTTCTCATCAAAATGAGCAACATACAGATACACTAAGCTTTAATGCCTTTTTAATTTTTTTTAACTAAAAATTGACAAAAAAAACTTGTTATTTAAGTCAAAAAAGTGTCCTTCTCTTCAAATTGAGCCATATACATCTTTTGTGCTGCTTAGAATAATTTTTACGGAAATTGACAAAAAACACATCTTTTTAGTCAAAAAAGTGTTTTTCTCAGCATAATGAGCCACATACAGCTATACTAAGCTTTTCTGCTCTTTTGAAGAATTTTACTGAAATTTTTAAAAAAAACTTGATATTTAGGTCAAAGAAGTGTTTTTCTCATCAAATTGAGCAACATACAGCTACACTATTTTTTCCTGCTGTTTTGAATCATTTTTACAGAAATTGACAGAAAACCTGTCATTTGGGTCAAAAAAGTGTATTTCTCATCAAAATGAGCCACATACAGCTGCACTAAGCTATTCTACTATTTTGAAACATTTTTAAGTATATCAACAAAAAACTTGTCATTTTGTTGAAAAAGTGTTTTTCTCACCAAAATGAGCCACATATATCTTCATTAAGCTTTTCTGCTGTTTTGAAGCATTTTTACTGAAATTGACAAAAAACTTGTTATTTAGGTCAAAAGGTGGCTCATCAAATTGAGCCACCTACAGCTATACTAATTTTTTCTGCAGTTTTGAAGCAAGTTTACTGAAATTGACAAAAAAACTTTAAATATGGGTCCAAAAAGTGGCCTTCTGATCAAATTGAGCCACATACAGCTACACTAAGCTTTTCTGCTATTTTGAAGCTTATTTACCGAATTGAAAAAAAAATTGATATTTAGGTCAAAGAAGTGTTTTTCTCATCAAATTGTGGCACATACAGCTACACTAAGCTTTTCGGCTTTTTTGAAGCTATTTTTTACAGAAATTGACCAAAAATTGAGAGGTAGGTAAAACAATTTTTTCCCCCATCAAATTGAGCCACATACAGCTACAGTAAGCTATTCTGTTGTTTTGAATTTTTTTTACTGAAATTAAAAAAAAACTTGTCATTCAGGTCAAAAAAAAGTTTTTCTCACCAAATTGAGCTACATACAGGTACACTAAGCTGTTCCGCTGTTTTCAAGCATTTTTACTGAAATTGACAAAAAAATGTTATTTAGTTCAAAAAAGTGTTCTTCTCAACAAATTGAGTCACACAGAGGTACACTAAGCTTTTCTGCTGTTTTGGAACATTTTTACGGAAATTGACAAAAAAATTGTCATTTTGGACAAAAATTGTTCTTCTCATCAAAATGAGCAACATACAGCTAAACTAAGCTTTTCTGCTGTTATGAAGTATTTTATTGAAATTTACCCAAAAAAACTTGACATTTAGATAAAATAGTATTTTTCTCATCAAAATGTGCCACATACAGCTACACTAAGCTTTTCTGCTCTTTTGAATAATTTTTACAGAAATTGACAACAAAAAAATTGTCATTTTGGACAAAAATTATTCTCATCAAAATGAGCAATATACAGCTAAACTAAGCTTTTTTGCTGTTATGAAGCATTTTATTGAAATTTACAAAAAAAAACTTGAGATTTAGATAAAATAGTATTTTTCACAAAAAAAAGCCACATACAGCTGCACTAAGCTTTTCTGCTATTTTGAAACATTATAACGGAAATTGACAAAAAACTTGTTATTTTGGTCAAAAAGTGTTCTTCTCATCAAAATGAGCCACATAGAGACACTAAGTTTTACTGCCGTTTTGATTTTTTTTACTGAAATTGACAAAAAAACTTGTTATTTAGGTAAAAAAAGTGTTCTTCTCATCAAATTGAGCCACCTACCGCTACACTATGCTTTTCTGCTGTTTAGAATCATTTTTTCGGAAATTTACAAAAAACCCTCTTTTTAGTCAAATAAGTGTTTTTCTCAGCATAGTGAGCAACATACAGCTATACTAAGCTTTTCTACTGTTTTGAAGAATTTTACTGAAATAGATAAAAAAAAAAATTGCTATTTAGGTCAAATAAGTGTTTTTCTCATCAAATTGAGCCACATACATCTACACTATATTTTTCTGCTGTTTTGAATCATTGTTACAGAAATTGACAGAAAAACTGTCATTTTGGTTAAAAAATGTATTTCTCATCAAAATGAGGCACATACAGCTGCACTAAGCTATTGTGCTATTTTGGAGCATTTTTACGTATATCGACCAAAAACTTGGCATTTTGGTGAAAAAGTGTTTTTCTCACCAAAATGAGCCTCATATATCTATCTTCATTAGCTTTTCTGCTGTTTTGAAGCATTTTTACTGAAATTGACAAAAAATTATTTAGATCAAAAAGTGTGCTTCTCCACATATTGAGTCACATAGACCTACTCTAAGATTTTCTGTAGTTTTGAAGCATGTTTACTGAAATTAACAAAAAAAACTTGACATTTAGGGTCAAAAATGTTTTTTTCACATCAAATTAAGCCACATACAGCTAAACTAAGCTTTTCTGCTGTTTTGAATCAATTTTACAGGAACTGACAAAAAACATGTCATTTAGGTCAAAAAAATGTATTTCTCATCAAAATGAGCCACATACAGCTGAACTAAGATTTTCTGCTGTTTAGAATAATTTTTACAGAAATTGACAAAAAACATCTTTTTAGTCAAAAAAGTGTTTTTCTCAGCATAATGAGCAACATACAGCTACAATAAGCTTTTCTGTTATTTTAAGGATTTTTACTGAAATTGTCCAAAAATTTGTTATTTAGGTCAAAAGAGTGTGGTCCTTATCAAATTGAGCCAGCCACATACAGCTATACTAAGATTTTCTGCAGTTTTGAAGCATGTTTACTGAAATTGACAAAAAAAATTGACATTTAGGTCAAAAAAGTGTCCTTCTCAACAAATTGAGCCACATGCAAGCTACACTAAGCTTTTCTGCATTTTTGAAGCTTATTTACTGAAATTGACCAAAAATATTGATATTTAGGTCAAAGAAGTGTTTTTCTCATCAAATTGTGGCACATACTGCTACACTAAGCTTTTCTGCTGTTTTGAAGGTTTTTTTACTGAAATTGACAAAAAAATTGAAAGGTAGAGCAAAAAATTGTTTTTCTCATCAAAATGAACAACATACAGCTACAATAAGCTATTCTGTTGTTTTGAATTTTTTTTTATTGAAATTAAAATAAACTTATCATTCAGGTCAAAAAACAGTGTTTCTCACCAAATTGAGCGACATACATGTACTCTAAGCTTTTCTGCTGTTTTGAAGCATTTTTACTGAAATTGACATAAAAAACTAGTTATTTAGGTTAAAAAAGTGTTCTTGTCAACAAATTGAGTCACACAGAGCTACACTAAACTTTTCTTCTGTTTTGGAGAATTTTTACAGAAATTGACTAAAAACATGTCATTTTGGACAAAAATTGTTCTTCTCATCAAATGAGCAACATACAGCTACACTAAGCTTTTCTGCTGTTTTGAATAATTTTTACAGAAAATAACAAAAAAGTTGTCATTTAGGCCAAAAAAGTGTATTTCTCATCCAAATGAGCCACATACTGCTGCACTAAGTTTTTCTGTTATTTTGAAACATTATAACAGAAATTGACAAAAAAATTGTTATTTAGGTCAAATTTTTTTTCCTGATCAATGTGAGTCAAATAGAGCTACACCAAGCTTTTCTGATGTTTTGAAGCTTTTTTACTAAAATTGACAAAAATACTTGCCAGTTAGGTCAAAAAAAAGTGTTATTCTCATCAAATTGGGCCTCGTATAACTACACTAAGCTTTTCTGCTGATTGGAAGCATATTTACTGAAATTGACAAATTTTTTTTATTTTGGTCAAAAATATGTTCTTCTCAGCAAATGTGCTACTTACACATATACTAAGCTTTCTGCTGTTTTGAATCATTTTAACGGAAATTGAAAAAAAAAACATCTTCTTAGTCAAAAAAGTGTTTTTCTCAGCATAATGAGCCACATACAACTATACTTAGCTTTTCTGCTATTTTAAAGCAATTTTACTGAAATTGACAAACAAACTTGTTAATTAGGTCAAAAGAGTGTGGTTCTCATCAAATTGAGCCACATACAGCTACACTAAGCTATTTTGTAGTTTTGACGCATGTTTACTGAAATTGACCAAAAAATGTAATGTAGGGAAAAAAAGCGGGGTTTTTCAATATAAACCATATAGTGCTATACCAAGGTTTTCTTCTGTTTGGAACCATTTTTACTGAATTAGACAAAAAAATTGTTATTTAGGTCAAAAAAGTGTTCTTTTCATCAATATGACCAACACAGAGCTACACCAAGCTTTTCTGCTGTTTTGAACCATTTTTTACTGAAATTGACAAAAATACTTGTTATTTAGATTAAACTTTTTTTCCTCAACTATTATTCTGCAATTTTGAATCATTTACAGCTATACTATGCTTTTCTGCTATTTTGAAGCATTTTTACAGGAATTGACCAAAAAATTTGTCATTTAGGCCAAAAAAGTGTTTTTCTCATCAAAATGAGCCACATACAGCAGCACTAAGCTATTTTTTTTGCTATTTTGAAGCCTTTTTAATGAAATTGACAAAAATACTTGACATTTTGGTCAAAAATGTATTTTTCTCATCAAATTGTGCCACATACAGCATAAGCTTTTCTTCTGTTTTGAATTATTTTTACTGAAATTGATAAAAAAACATGTCATTTAGGTCTAAAAAGTGTTTTTCTCATCTATATGACTTATACAGAGCTATACCAAGGTTTTCTTCTGTTTTAAAACCATTTTTACCAAAATAGACAAAAAACTTGTTATTTAGGTCAAAAATGTTTTTTTCTGATCAATGTGAGACAAATAGAGCTACACCAAGCTTTTCTGATGTTTTGAAGGATTTTTACCAAAATTGACAAAAATACTTGTCAGTTAGGTCCAAAAAGTATTATTCTCATCAAATTGGGCCTCGTACAGCTACACTAAGCTTTTCTGCTGATTTGAAGCATATTTACTGAAATTGACAAAAAACTTGACATTTAGGTCAAAAAAGTGTTCTTCTCATCAATATTACCCACACAGAGCTACACCAAGGTTTTCTGCTGTTTTGAACCATTTATACTGAAATTGACAAGAAAACTTGTTATTTAGATTAATTTTTTCCTCACAACTGCTATTCTGCAATTTTGAAGCATTTACAGCTACACCAAGCTTATCTGCTGTTTTGAATCATTTTTACAGAAATTGACAAAAAAACTTTCAATTAGGTCAAAAAAGTGTATTTCTCATCAAAATGAGCCACATACAGCAACACTGAGCTTTTTTTTGTTGCTATTTTGATGCATTTTTACTGAAATTGACAAAATAAATTGTCATTTTGGTAAAAAATGTGTTTTTCTCATCAAATTGGGCCACATACAGCATAAATGTTTTGGCTGTTTTGAATTTTTTTAATGAAATTGACAAAAAACATGTAATTTAGGTCAAAAAAGTGTTTTTCTCATCAATATGACCCATACAGAGCTATACCAAGGTTTTCTTCTGTTTTAAACCATTTTTACCGAATAAGACCAAAAACTTGTTATTTAGGTCACAATTTTTTTTTTCTGATCAATGTGCGCCAAATTGATCTACACCATGCTTTTCTGATGTTTTGAAGCATTTGTACTAAAATTGACAAAAACACTTGTCAGTTAGGTCAATATTTTTTTTCTCATCAAATTGGGCCTCGTAGAGTTACACTATGCTTTTCTGCATGTTTTGAAGCAATTTTGGTGAAATCGACAAAAAACTTTAGTCATTTAGCTCAAAAAAAGGGTTTTTCTCCTCAAATTGAGCCACATACAGCTTTTCTGCTGTTTTGAAGCATTTTTATGGAAATTGACAAAAAAACTTGTTATTTAAGTCAAAAGAGTGTGGTTCTCACCAAATTGAGCCACGATACAGCTAAACTAAGACTTTCTGCAGTTTTGAAGCATGTTTACTGAAATACCCCAAAAACATATCTTTTTAGTCAAAATTTTTTTTTTCTCAGCATAATG
>CBDHDT010000120.1:0-15771 GCA_965261215.1 Ekhidna sp. | reverse complement strand
TAGCTGTTTTTGTCTCTCTTTGTGGAGAAAAACAGTTTTTGTTAATAATTATTACCTTTTACTGGTTTGATTAAAAAAAATTGTTTAAAAAATCCAAATTTTCAATATGATTTGCCCTTTCAAACATGGTAAGAAAAAAAAAATTTCTGAATATTTCAGTGCTTGTTTCTGAAGAGTCACATTTATGTCTAAAAAGAAAGTTGTCTATGGATTTCCCCAAAAATGCTTCAAAACAACAGAAAGGCATAGTTTAGCAGTATGTGTCTCACTCTGTGGGGAAAAACAGTTTTTGTTAATGATTATTACCTTTTAATGGTTTGAAAAAAAAATTTGTTTAAACAAATCTAAATTTTCATCAGGATTTGCTCTTTCAACCATGGTAAGGAAAACAAACTTTCTGAGTATTTCAGTGCTCGTTTCTGAGATATTTAGTTTTATGTCTAAAAAGGAAGGTTCTCTATGAATTTACCCCAAAACGCTTCAAAACAACAGATAGGCATAGTTTAGCAGTATGTGGCGCACTTTCTGGAGAAAATTTTTTTTTTTAATATTTATCACTTTTTAATGTTTTGATCAAAAAAAGTTGTTTAAACAAATCCAAATTTTCCTAAGGAATTATCCCTTTTCAAACATGGTAAGAAAAACAAAATATCTGAGTATTTCAGTGCTCCTTTCTGAGATAGTCACTTTTTTGACTAAAAAGAAAAGTTCTTAATAAATTTCCCCAAAAAATACTTCAAAACAACAGAAAGGCATAGTTTAGCAGTATATGGCTCACTTTGTGGGGAAAAACATTTTTTTAAAATATTTATCCCCTTTTAATGTTTTCTTTAAAAAAAGTTGTTTAAACAAATCCAAATTTTCCTCAGAATTTGCCTTATTTAAACCTGGTAAGAAAAACAAATTTCTGAGTATTTCAGTGCTCGTTTCTGAGATAGTCAACTTTTTTGACTAAAAAGAAAAGTTCTCTATGAATTTCGCCAAAAATTCTTCAAAGCAACAGAAAGGCATAGTTTAGCAGTATTTGGCTCACTTTGAGGGAAAAAGCAGTTTTTGTTAATATTTATCCACTTTTGAGGTTTTGTTTAAAAACAGTTGTTTAAACAAATCCAAATTTTCTTCATAATTTGCCCTTTTTAAACATGGTAAGAAAAACTAAATATCTTGTATTTCCGTGCTCGTTTCTGAGTTAGTCACTTTTATGTCTATAAAGAAATATTCTCTATGAATTTCACCCAAAAAGCTTAAAAACAACAGAAAAGCATAGTTTAGCAGTTTGTGACTCACTTTGGGGGAGGAAAAAAGTTTTTATTAATATTTATCCCATTTTACTGGTTTTATCATAAACAGTTGTTTAAACATATCCAAATATTCCTCAGTATTTGCCCCTTTCAAAAATGGTAAGAAAAACAAACTTTCTGACTATTTCAGTGCTCATTTCAGAGATGGTAACTTTTATGTCTAAAAATTAATGTTCTCTATGAATTTGCCCAAAAAAGCTTCAAAAGAACAGAAAGGCATAGTTTAGCAGTAGTTGGCTTACTTTGAGGTATAAAACATTTTTTAAAAATATTTATCCCTTTTTAATATTTTGATCAAAAAGATTTGTTTAAACAAATCCTAATTTTCCTCAGAATTTGCCCTTTTCAAACATGGTAAGAAAAACAAACTTTCTGAGTATTTCATTGCTTGTTTCTGAGAGAGTCACTTTTATGTCTAAATAGAATGTTGTCTATGAATTTCCCCAAAAATGCTTCAAAACAACAGAAAGGCATAGTTTAGCTGTATGTGGCTCACTTTGTGGGGAAAAACAATTTTTGTTAATAATTATTACCTTTTACTGGTTTGATTAAAAACAATTGTTTAAACAAATCCAAATTTTCATCAGGATTTGCCCTTTCAAACATGGTAAGGAAAACAAACTTTCTGAGTATTTCAGTGCTCGTTTCTGAGAAAGTTACTTTTATGTCTAAAAAGAAAAGTTCTCTATGAAGTTACCCCAAAACGCTTCAAAACAACAGACAGGCATAGTTTAGCAGTATGAGGCACTCTTTGTGGAGAAATTTTTTTTTTTAATATTTTAACTTTTTATCAAAAACAATTGTTTAAACAAATCCTAATTTTCCTCAGAATTTGCACTTTTCAAACATGGTAAGGAAAACAAACTTTCTGAGTATTTCAGTGCTCGTTTCTGAGATAGTTACTTTTATGTCTAAAAAGAAAAGTTCTCTATGAGTTTACCCTAAAACGCTTCAAAACAACAGACAGGCACAGTTTAGCAGTATGTGGCACACTTTGTTGAGAAATTTTTTTTTTTAAATATTTATTACTTTTTAATGTTTTGATCAAAATCAGTTGTTTAAACAAATCCAAATTTTCCTCAGGAATTTTCCCTTTTCAAACATGGTAAGAAAAACAAAATATCTGAGTATTTCAGTGCTCCTTTCTGAGATACTCACTTTTTTGACTAAAAAGATAAGTTTTTTATAAATTTCCCCAAAAATTCTTCAAAACAATAGAGAGACATAGTTTAGCAGTATGTGGCGCACTTTGTGGGGAAAAACAGTTTTGGTAATATTTATCCCCTTTTAATGTTTTCATCAAAAACATTTGTTTAAACAAATCCAAATTTTCCTAAGAATTTGCCCTTTTTAAACATGGTAAGAAAAACAAATTTCTGAGTATTTCAGTGCTCGTTTCTGAGATAGCACTTTTCTGACTAAAAAGAAATGTTCTCTATCAATTTCCCCAAAAATGTTTCAAAACAACAGAAAGGCATAGTTTAGCATTATTTGGCTCACTTTTTGGAAAAAAATTTTTTTTTTTAATATTTATAACTTTTTAATGTTTTGATCAAAATCAGTTGTTTAAACAAATCCAAATTTTCCTCAGGAATTTTCCCTTTTCAAACATGGTAAGAAAAACAAAATATCTGAGTATTTCAGTGCTCCTTTCTGAGATACTCACTTTTTTGACTAAAAAGATAATTTTTTTATAAATTTCCCCAAAAATTCTTCAAAACAACAGAGAGACATAGTTTAGCAGCATGTGGCGCACTTTGTGGGGAAAAACAGTTTTGGTAATATTTATCCCCTTTTAATGTTTTCTTCAAAAACATTTGTTTAAACAAATCCAAATTTTCCTAAGAATTTGCCCTTTTTAAACATGGTAAGAAAAACAAATTTCTGAGTATTTCAGTGCTCGTTTCTGAGATAGCACTTTTCTGACTAAAAAGAAATGTTCTCTATCAATTTCCCCAAAAATGTTTCAAAACAACAGAAAGGCATAGTTTAGCATTATTTGGCTCACTTTTTGGAAAAAAAATTTTTTTTAAAATAATTACCCCATTTTAATGTTTTGATCAAAAAAAATTGTTTAAACAAATCTAAATTTTCCTCAGGAATAGTCCATTTTCAAACATGCTATATCTGAGTATTTCAGTGCTCCTTTCAGAGATTATTTTTTTTTTTAATAAAAAGAAAAGTTCTTAATGAATTTCCGCCAAAATTCTTAAAAACAACAGAAAGGCATAGTTTAGCAGTACGTGGCTCACTTTGTGGAGAAAAATTATTTTATAAAATATATATTACCTTTTACTGGTTTGATTATAATTAAATTGTTTAAACAAATCCAAATTTTCTTTAGTGTGTGCCCCTTTCAAACATGGTAAGAAAAACAAACTTTCTGAGTATTTCAGTGCTCGTTTCTGAGATAGTCACTTTTATGTCTAAAAAGATAAGTTCTCTCTGAATTTCTCCAAAAATGCTTCAAAACAACAGAAAGGCCCAGTTTAGCAATATGTCTAACATTGGAGGGAAAAACGGTTTTTGATTTGTCCCCTTTTACTCATTTGATCAAAAACAGTTGTCTGAACAAAACCAAACTTTCTTCAGGATTTGCTGCGTTCAAACATGGTAACAAAAATAAACTTTCTGAGTATTTCAATGCTCGTTTCTGTGGTAGTTACTTTTATGTCTAAAAATAAAAGTTCTCTATTAGTTTCTCCAAAAATGCTTAAAAAAACAGAAAGGCATAGTATAGCAGTTTGTGGCAGACTTTGTGGAGAACAACTGTTTTTATTAATATCTATACCCTTTTAATTGTTTGGGCAAAAACTGTTAGAAATCCAAATTTTCCTCAAGAATTGTCCCTTTTAAAAAATGGTAAAAAAAAAAAATTTCGGAGTATTTCAGTGCTCGTTTCTGAGATAGTCACATTTTTGACAAAAAAGAAAAGTTCTCCATGAATTTTCCTCAAAATGCTTTAAAACAACAGGAAGTGTTGTTTAGCAGTATTTGGCTCACTTTGTGGAGAAAATTTTTTTTTGTTTATATTTATCCCCTTTTACTTGTTTGATCAAAAACAGTTGTTTAATCAAATCCAAATTTTCCTCAGAATTTGCCCTTTTCAAACATGGTAAGAAAAACAAATTTCTGCGTATTTCAGTGCTCGTTTCTGAGATGTCACTTTTAAGTCTAAAAAGAAAAGTTCTCTACGAATTTCTCCGAAAATGCTTCAAAACAACAGAAAGGCATACTTTATCAGTTTGTGGCTCACTTTGTGGAGTAAAAAAGTTTTTGTTAATATTTATTACCTTTTACTGGTTTGATTAAAGTCAAATTGATTAAACAAATCCAAATTTTCCTCAGGATTTCCACATTCAAATATGATCAGAAAAAAAATTTCTGAGTATTTCAGTGCTCGTTTCTGAGATGTCACTTTTATGACAAAAATTAAAAGCTCTCTATGAATTTCCCCCAAAATGCTTCTAAACTACAGAAAGGCATAGTTTAGTACAATATGGCTCACTTTGTGGAGAAATGTTTTTTATTTTTTTTATCCCCTTTGACTGGTTTGATCAAAAACAGTTGTTTAAACAAATCCAAATTTTCCTCAGGAATTGTCCCTTTTCAAACATGGTTAGAAAAACAAAATATCTGAGTATTTTAGTGCTCCTTTCTGAGATAGTCACTTTTTGGACTAAAAAGAAAAGTTCTCAATGAATGTCCCCCAAAATTCTTCATAACACCAGAAAGAATAGTTTAGCACTATGAAGCTCACTTTGTGGAAAAAACAGTTTTTGTTAATATTTATTACTTTTTACTGGTTTGATTAAAATCAAATTGTTTAAACAAATCCTAATTTTCCTATGGATTTGCCCCTTTCAAACATGGTAAGAAAAACAAACTCTCTGAGTATTTCAGTGCTCGTTTCTGAGATGTCACTTTTATGTAAAAAAAGTAAAGTTCTCAATAAATTTCCACAAAAATGCTTCAAAACTACAGAGAGGCATAGTTTAGCAGTTTTTGGCTCACTTTGTGGAGAAAAACAGTTTTTGTTAATATTTATTACCTTTTACTGGTTTAATTAAAATCCAATTGTTTAAACAAAAAAAATTTTCCTCAGAATTTGCCCTTTACAAATATGGTAAGAAAAACAAACTTTCTGAGTATTTCAATACTCATTTCTGAGGTAGTTACTTTTATATATATAAAGAAAAGTTGTCTATGAATTTCACCCTTAACGCTTCAAAACAACAGAGAGGCATAATTTAGCATTATGTGGCTCACTTTGGGGAGAAAAACAGTTTTTGTTAATAATTATTACCTTTTAATGGTGTGATTAAAATCAAATCGTTTAAACCAATTAAAATTTTCCTCAGGATTTGCCCCTTTCAAAAATGGTAAGAAAAAAAAAATTTCTGAGTATTTCAGTGCTCGTTTCTGAGATAGTTACTTTTATGTCTAAAAAGAAAAGTTCTTAATGAATTTCCCCAAAAATGCTTCAAAACAACAGAGATGCATTATTTAGCAGTGTGTGGCTCACTTTGTGGAGAAAAACAGTTTTTGTTAATATTTTTTACCTTTTACTGGTTTGATTAAAATCAAGTTGTTTAAACAAATCCAAATTTTCCTATGGATTTGCCCCTTTCAAATATGGTAAGAAAAAAAAAATTTCTGAGTATTTCAGTGCTCGTTTCTGAGATAGTCACTTTCATGTCTTAAAAGTAAAGTTCTCAATAAATTTCCCCAAAAATGCTTCAAAGCAACAGAAAGGCATATTTTAGCAGTATTTGGCTTACTTTATGGAGAAATATTTTTTGGTTAATAATTATTACCTTTTACTGGTTTGATTAAAAACAATTGTTTAAAGAAATCCAAATATTCATCAAGATTTACTCTTTCAAACATGGTAAGGAAAACAAACTTTCTGAGTATTTCAGTTATCATTTCTGAGATAGTTACTTTTATGTCAAAAAAGAAAAGTTCTCTATGAATTTACCAAAATGCTTCAAAACAACAGAAAGGCATAGTTTAGCAGTATGTGGCTCACATATGGAGAAAAATCTATATAATTCTTTGTGTATAAAAGAGAGATATGCTTCTTTCAAACAGCCTGCACACATGGATGTTTCAAAGATATTCTGTGTAGAAATGCTGAAATATCCTCCAGCAGGGGCACATCTGTAGTGCGCAGTGCTTGCATTGATATATTTATTTGTATAAAGGTGAGAAGGAAAAATATGTACCACTTCCGTCGAACTGCCATCTTTCCAATGCTTGCTTGGTTGTTTGCTGATGTTAGTTCCACCTAATTATTGCTTGGATGAATAGTTTACTGCCTAAAATTTGTGTGAGGCTACAATACGTAAGGAAGGCCTCTACAGTACATGGACTGAAGCTGTAATTGGGAGGATGGAAAAAACAGTTGGATGTATTGAATCACACAATTATGGGGGCAAACTTCACGCCAGTTTGTCTATTGTTTGTATCCGATTGTACCTGAAGCACCTCAGAATCTCCGTGCACTTACCTGATTTGCAATGTACTCAACCTTCTCACAAGTTGGCACAAAATCAGAGTAGCTTAAAAAGTCCTTTACCTTGAGATTGTCAAATTAGATTGGGTAATGAGTTTACAGTAAGAATTGAACTGCTGGCAAAACTCCTGTTCTGTCGTCTCTTATTTTGTGTAACAGAGTGGCAATTACTTCAGAAAAACCTCTACTCTGTATTGATCAAATTGGATTATTTGGTTTGTGTGTCTACGGTAAGAGTTAAGGCTAATTTACTCTGCTTTGTTTTATGATCTTTACTGGCTGAGGCTTACTCGTGTCCTTCCGAGTTTAGTCGTACATTTATAATACATCATTAAAACATGATCTGATCTTATTTTTTCAGCCTGTTGATATACTTGTCAGATTCAATAATTGTTTAATGTTCTTGTGCAAGCATGAGGAAATTTGTTAAGCCCCTTTACCAACTCAATCTAGTTCATTTGGAGGAAGTACATATATGGGTAGATATATCTGCACAAAGTATCTCCACCTGTGTTTTCTGTTCTGGTCCCTCAGCAGTTAGTAGTGGTGTGTGATAGGGGAGAAAGGCTGTTGCGTAGGTAATAATTTATGGTTTTACTAGCTCTGCGATTTTCACTTTTATGTGTGATGACGCCATTTTTTATTTTTTTATTTTCTTCAATTTTTTCTCCTCCTTGTTATTTTTGTTCATCCCTTGTCCTTTATGTGGGGAAGCATCTGTTCTCTTTTCCTGTCCATGGTGTGGATAGTGACTCGGAGTAACCAAGGCTATGGGATATATGCTCAATAACGAACCATTGATTTGCACTCACCAGGGGACCCTTGCCACTAATATTACCTGTTTAAAACTGTATGGAACGTGATAACAGTGTAGCTGACCTCATTAAACTATGTGGATATATAAAGATGGATCATTTTTATCCTGGTAAATCTAGCTCCTATGTTACAATTATTACTGTGACAAAAACCTTTGCATGAACTGAAATTGATAACTCTGTAGAGTGTATGGGAAGCACTGCAAGGGGTGTTGACTGGGCCCCAGCAAAGAATGGAAAGAGCTCAACTAACTACATTTGTTCACCTCAGCATCAAGGAGTTGGTTACATGCATAATATATGTATGAATACTAACTGCACACCACTGAAATGTGTAGTGTACACCATTTTATCTTCCTGAAACACGCACTGTGGTGTTGCTGTACACCAAATATAGTGAGGTACAATTACGTCCTGTGGGTTTTTCATCAGTCTGTGGCATTAGAACACCCTAAAAAGTGTGATTAAAACACTTTTTTTTTACAGTGTATGTATTTACCTTCCTCTTCAGTTGCTGTAGGTGTACCTATGTTCCCACAGCATTAGTGCTTGCATGCTGCACACACAACCCTGCACGCTGTAATGACCCACCTTCCAGCATTTGCACTGCATAGTATTGCATGCTGTAATGCAGTCACTGCCATGAGTCAAAAACAACAACTCTGGTTCTGAATTACTGGAGTTTTTCTTCTGATTACAATTCCACACTCACTTCACTACCTTTTGTTTCTCCCCCAAGATCCATTTTGTTGTGGTAGCATAGACTTGGTGTTGTTGCTGGCTTACTTAATGCCTTAAATCTCGTGCCTACAAAATCTTAACTAGAGCAGTTCCATGCCTCCACTGAAGATGGTAGTAAGGTATTTTAATGTACAATTTAACATGCTACTCTTCATTTGGGGGGACTAAACCATTTTCATCCTAAATTTGCAAATTCTTTGTACCTGTCATAACCTTTTTCCCCTTCCTTCTGTGCAAATAATTATTATACCAGCTTGTTGCGTATTGCGTAGGGGTGTTGAATAGATATGAGACACTTTATTTCAAACCGCGGCAAAGTTCACGAAAAATCTGTGACCCCGCCTCTTCTAATAATCATATCTCAACATTCCTTCACGCTAATTTTTTTTTTGGACTCAGTCATATCACAGCTGAGGCTTGTGGGAAGCCACAACAGGTGTTTGGGGTCTGTAGCTCAAGGCGTCGGACAATTAGAAGATTTCCAAATAAGGAAATGCAATTTTTTGAGTGATCCTTGCGTGTTTGGCTATATCTTCTAAGAAAAAGTGCCTATAGAGACTTTTTACATATCATCTTAAAGCACACACAATAAGCAACAAGCTGATATAATAATTATTTGCACAGAAGAAAGAGAAAAAAATTATGACAGGGAGAAAAAAAAAATCAAATTTTCGGAAAAAATGGTATAGTCCCCCCCCCCCCCTGATGTGTAAAAAAAAGTGTCTAAAGGAACTTTTTCTTAGAAGATATTGCCAAACACGCAAGTGTCACTCAAAAATGGAACTTCCTAATTTACAACTACTCTAATTCCAAGGCCCGTGAGCTACATACCCCAAACTTGAGTGGTGGCTTCCCACAAGCCTAAGCTGTGATTTGACAGTGAGTTTTTTTTTTTTTTTACCGAGAAGCAATGTTGAGTTATGGTGATTACAATGAGGGGGGGGCACAGATGTTCCGAGGTTTTTTTGCGGGTTGGAAATTGAGTGTCCGATATATAATCAATACTTCACCGCGTGGGGTCAGAAGCTCAAGGCGCCTGGAAATTAGAGGACTTGTCATTGGGGAGGTGCCATTTTTTATGTAACCCTTGCGTAGTTGGCTATGTCTTCTAAGAAAAAGTGCCTATAGAGACATTTTACATATCATCTTAAAGCACACACAATAAGCAACAACCTGGTATAATAATTATTTGCACAGAAGAAAGGGAAAAAATAGTTATGACAGGTACAATTGTTTTTTGCAAATTTCGGAGGAAAATGGGTTAGTGCCCCCTTTTATTGTTTGCAAAACCTCAGGAATATAGTGGCACGTGCAGCGATCTTCGTTCAATAAGCGCGTGTGCAATTAGGCTTGGTGTGCATGATCAAGAGCCTGGTGGTATGGTTGGTGTATAACTAAGCTAGCAAGTTGGAACGGGTTTCCTATTAAGCTTGACCTGTGTATTGCTAAGGTCATCACTGAGCTACTGCAGGCGGGAGCTGTGTGACACTTTATCTTTGCAACTGAAATATGCTGGAAGGATCTGACTTGAAGCCATCTAAAGAAGTTTAGCGAATGCCAGAACATAGCTAATCAAGTTCATTGATGGCGTATACGAAGCATGGCTAATCTTGGATCCTCCCATTTATTAAGGTCTGTTTTTGTAGAGTTTTTGTGGTTTTTTTTATGGAGGAAACTTGCCACCAATAGCCCCACTCTCCTGCCCATAAACTAATATATGTTGTTACTGATATCTTGGGATCCTTTTTTCACTCGCCCCAACCCAACAGTTTATTGGTTTTGCCTGCAGTGTGTACTTTCTTGATATGCTTGGGTTTGCTACCTTACTTAGGATATCTCTGTTCACCAAGCATGATTTTGATTTCGCCTTGGCTAGACGTGCATCTAGTTTCTGTTTAGAGGAGGGTGTGGGGCATGGCATGTTGCCTAAGATGGCAGGTTTATAATATGACACATACATAATAGCATTACAATGAGATGTTTACTCATACAATTAATGTCTTGCAACTGACGACATACCAACTTATGCTGGAATAGAATTCTATTCTTGCATCAAACAGAGTTGATGTGCTTTTATTTAAACAAATTAGGAGGGGGTAGGTGAGTCATAAATCTTCACTAAGATATCTTAGAAAATTCAGCTAATGGCATGCTAATATTTTAAAAGGGGGGACATTTTTTGTCATGAAAAACTTGTGGTGTCGTCTTTGGAGCACCATACATTTTTATTACTTGCTCTTTGACCTGTATATATTGCTCACTAGATGTATCTCGCTGTGTGCTCTCATTTATATATATATATATATATATATATATAAGGTACCTTGGTTTAACCATACCCAAGTTAATCTAGATTGAGTCTTGGAATCTCAAAATATTTAAGGCCTTGCAACTTCCCCAGTCATAGCTCCTTATTTTGAAATGCTAGAAATCTGATTTTCACTGTGTGGTTTGAGCTGGTACTTAGTGATACGATGAGTGTTTTCAATAGGACTTGTAAAAACTGCATGCTCAAGCTTTAAGATTTTTCACTCTGAAGCATTTGATGGCCCAGCTTGCCCTCTTTGAAATAGAAGGGAGTAAAAACTCTCATTTTATAGCTTGTGGCTTCCTCTATCCCACACTGTAAAAACATATATCAAGCACTTCCTCATAAGGTGCTATGAGTGTGGGTATTTCTGGCTTCAAATATTTTTTGAGATCCCCTACCTCTAGCTGGAGTAACTTGCTTAGGTTTGGTCATACCTGGACAGTGTCTTTTATATCAAAGGAGAGAGCGCACAGTGAGGTCTATAATTTGAGATATATATCTGGTTCATAGAGCAATGGACTCAAAACCTCTACTGCTACAAAGTCGTATCCACAATTTTGTTTGTTTTCACTATTATTATTATGTTTGAATGTTTGTGCTCCTCCCACATCATCCTCATTTTCCAAAATTAATTATTGATTAGTTGTTTATATATATATATATATATATATATATATATTAATTTGTTGTTTATATATATATATATTAATTAGTTGTTTATATATATATATATATGTTTATTTTAATTAGTTGTTTATATATATTAATTAGTTCTTTATATATATATTAATTAGTTGTTTATATATATATATTAATTAGATGTATATATATATGTATATTTTGATTAGTTGTTTATATATATATGTTTATTTTGATTAGTTGTTTATATATATATATATGTTTATTTTAATTAGTTGTTTATATATATATATTAATTAGATGTATATATATATATATGTTTATTTTGATTAGTTGTTTATATATATATATGTTTATTTTAATTAGTTGTTTATATATATATATATATATATATATGTATATTTTTTCTTACCTTCTTGGTCTTTGAATTACAAACTGTTCAGCACCTTTCACCGTACTCATTGCATAGCCTTGTGCTTCCTCAAACCTACACAGTAAAATCTACACTTCCCTATAAGGAGTGACAACTGCAGAGTTCAAGGTATATACTAAGATTTAGTGAGGTCCCTGACTTGAGCTACGTACAGCTTCACTCTGTAGGTCAAGTTCATATTGCCAATTCTTAACCACATGTTTTTAAAATATATTGAAACTAAAATGGTGTGTTCCTCCCCACCTTAAATGATTATTTAGCAATTCCAATAGTCTCCCATTATACAACATAACTCAACCATTTGGAAGGAAACTATGTGCCCATAACACATCTGCCTAGCCAGCTCTCTCGGATTCACCATCTGTGGCCTCAAGCGAACTAGACCTGGCTTTCCATACCGCTACCTAATTGTTGCCTGCGTGATTAAATATACTGCCTAGAAGTTGTGAGATGCTTGTGCATTACTGAAGGTCTGTACAGTGCATGGACTGAAGCTGTAGTATGGCAGAGCAAAAAAGTGGTTGGAAGATTAGAATCTTCCGTTCTGGGGACAAAATGCTTGCCAGTTTGGCTCTTGTTATACGTGGTAGTGCCAGAAGCACCTCAGAATATCTGTGTGCATACCTGATGTGCTGTAAATCCAACCTTCTCACTTATGATTGGCTTTTAAATAATATTACCCTTTACCATGTGATGATCAAGTTAGATTGGGTCATGAGTTTTCTGGAACTACTGGGAACTCTACTGTTCTGTAGTCTGTTCTTAGGTATAAAGATATCGTTTTTTCTTAATAACCTTTTTCTGTGTAGTGATCAAATGTGATTACTTGGCTCATGTGTTTATGGTAAGAGTGTTTTGGCATATGTCTTTGCTGAGTTATTTTTGTGTTATTTGCTGGCCTTGGCTTACCCATGTCCTTCCGAGTTGAGTCCATACATTAGTATTATATATCATTATAACAGGCTGATCATATTTTTGTCTCTCTGGTGATGGACATGTCAGTTGTCGTAATTTGTTATGCTGTTCCCGAGTAGGCCAAGCTGTTGCTGTTGAAATGTAATGTTGACCCTTTACCAACTCCATCTAGTTTATTTGGCGGATGTACATATGTGGGTAGATAAATCTGTATGTGTCTCCACCTGTACTTTCTGTTGTCGTCCCTAAGTAGTTAGTAGTGGTGTGTGAGAGGACAAAGGCTGTTGCGTAGATAACAATTTATGGTTTTACTAGCTCTGTGATTGTCACTTTTATCCGTGATGATACCATTTTTTCTTTTCTATTTTCTTATGTTCTTCCTCCTCCTTGTTTTTTTGTTCATAGCTTGTCCTTTACGAGTGGCAGCATCTGTTCTCCTTTTCCGTCTGTGGTGTGCATAGTGACTAGGTGTGACCAAAGCTATGGGATATATGCTGAATAATGAAACATTTATATGCACTCACCAAAGGGCCCTTGCTCCTGCTCTGGACCTGTTTAATACTATAGTGGAAGGTATGTAGCTGACCTCATAATATTATACATATGGAGATCGATTATTTTTCCCCTGGTAATTCTAGCTCCTGTGTTACAATTATTAATAAGACAAGAAGCTTTGGATGAACTGAATTTATTATTGGTAACTCTGTAGAATATATGGGAAGCACTGCATGGGGTGTTGACTAGGCCTTGACAAAGAATGCAAACAGCCCAACTAACTACATTTGTCCACCTCACACCAAGGAGTTGGTTACATGCACAGTATATGTATGGATACTTACTGCACACCACTGGAATGTGTAGTGCACACCAGTTTATCATACTGAAACACACACTGTGGTGTTCCTGTACACCCAAGATAGTGAGTTACAATTACATTCTCTGGGGTTTTCTTCAGTCAGTGTCATTGGAACACCCTAAAAAGTGTGATTAGAACACCTTTTTGTACAGTGTATGTGTTCATGCTCCACTTCAGTTGCTGTAGGTGTATCTATGTTCCCACAACATGAGTGCTTGCATGCTGCACACACAACCCTGCACGCTGTAATGACCCACCTTCCAGCATTTGCACTGCATAGTATGGCATGCTGTAATGCAGTCACTGCCATGAGTCAAAAACAACTCTGCTTCTGTGTGTCTGGTGTTTTTCTTCTGATTCCCATTCCATACTCACTTCACTATTTTTTGTTTCTCCCTCATGATCCATTTTGTTGTGCTAGCATAGACATGGTGTTGTTGCCGGCTTACTTGCTGCCTGAAATCTGGTACCCTCAAAACCTTAACTAGTGCAGTTCTGGTGTCTCTACCAGAGATGGTAGTGAGGTTTTTTAATGACAATTTAACATGTAACCCGCCTTACGGTGAGTAAGAAAACTACTGGAATATAGTGGCACGTGCTGTGACCTTCGTTCAGTGCATGCTTGTGCATAAGGCGTGGTGTGTATGATTTAGAGCCTGGTGGTGTAGTTGGTGCCTAACTAAGCTTGCAAGTTGGGACAGGTTTGGTATTAAGCTTGACCTGTGTAATGCCATGGTCACACCTGAACTATTGCTGGGAGGAGCTGTAGGACGCTATTTCTTTGCAACTGTAATATGCTGTAAGGATCTGACTTGAAGCCGTCTATAGATGTTTAGCCAAAGCCAGGTCATAGCTAATAAAGTTCGTTGAAGTCATCTACAAAGCATGGCCAAACTTAAAAGTTTGGATCCTCCCATTTATTACGGTCTATTTGCGTAGAGTGCTCTCTCCCCCCCCTCCCTGCCCGTAAACTAATATATGTTGTAACTGACTCCTTGGGATATTTTTTTTCATTCATCCCAACCCAACAATTTATATTGGTACTGCCTGTAACTTATGCTTTCATATTTATATGCTTGAGTTTCCTGTCTAACTTAGGAAATCTCTGTTCACCAAGCTGGATTTTCATTTCAGCCTTGAGTAGTTATATTTCCGTTTAGAGGAGGGTGTGGGGTATGGTACGTAGCCTATGGAGGCTGGTTTATAATATGAAACATAATAGCATTACGATGAGATGTGTTACTACTCATACTAAGAATGTCATGCAACTGACAGGATTGGTGTGCTTTATTTAACAAATAAGATGGATTGGGTTGGTCTTATATCATTTCTAATTGACCTCTAAGCTTATTCCGCTTATGGCAAGGTAACATTTTGAAGGGGGCAAAGCATTTTGTTTGTCGTAAAAAACTTGTGTTTTGGTCTTTGGAGCGCATATATTTGTCTGACTTTGCTCTTTGGTTGTTCTATAGGTACATCTCTCTGTGTGCTCTCTTTTGTTTAAATCAATGTTGCCTTGGTGAAACCATTCCCAAGTTTGGAATCTCCAAATATTTAAGGCCTTGCAACTCCACCAGTCATAGTTCCTTATTGGGAAATGCTTGAAATCTGATTTGCAAAGTGTGGTTTGCACAGGCACTTGGTGACACATTGAGTGTGTTCTTTAGTACATTTAAAACTGCATGCTCAAGCTTTAAGATTTTTACTATGAAGCATTTGATGGCCCAGCTTGCCCACTTTGAAATAGAAGGGAGTAAAAACTCTCATTGTATCGCTTGTGGCATCCTCTATCCCACACTGTAAAAACAGAGGCAACGCACTTCCCAATATGGTGCTATTACTGTGGGTGTTTCTGGCTCTACAGGGCAATATATTTCATATCAAAAGAGAAGGCATGCAGAGAGTTCTTTGTTTGGAGCTATATATCCGGTTCATAGAGCAATGGACTCAAAATCTCTGGAGCTACATATTCGTAACCACAGAGTATTTTTTTTGTTTTTTTTAACCTATGATTATTATTTTTAAATGATTGTGCCTCCTCTTGTATCACCCCTCATTTACCTAAAACCTTCGTAATTATTTAACCTCTCTGGCCTTAGTTACATCATGCCATTGTAATTGTAACCTAACAATCAATTGTATTCCTTGCATAGCCTCTGAGACAGTCTTAATCATGTACCAGTGACTTCACTCGTCCTGTTAGCCTGTGTGCTATATCTCATCATAATGTGCCACATAGAGC
>CBDHDT010000119.1:0-9558 GCA_965261215.1 Ekhidna sp. | reverse complement strand
AAGAATCCATCATGGCAACCATTAGCCAAATGCCACATATTTGCTCTTCATGTTGAATTCCATGCAAGCATTTTGTTTGCTAGGCCGAATCTCTACTAGGAAGCGACAAAAAAAAATTGCAGCAAAGGAAAGGTTTACTGCATAGGAAATCACGGACAGCTTATAAAAAATAACAAATAAACTGATTAGCCTTATAGCTAGCTGCCTATAGTGGAAGAAGCCAAGAGTTAACACGAAAATGTGTGAATACAACAGGAATGCAAACACAATTGATCATGATCCCATACTTGACTTGGCATGCCCTAGCATCAGTCATCCATCACCTCCCTACCATGAAGCAAACTGATGCACAACTAATGCAACAAAAATGATCATATGAAGTGAAAAATGGGCTTGGATCCAAACAAAGTTTGAACAAAACTAAAAACAAAGTTCAACTAGATGTTCCTGTTCATTTTCATTATCTCAACCAACATCAGAGAACGGATCATTAGACTTTAGCATTTGGAGGAGAGCCTGGTTGTGTTTCAGCTGCCACCTCTTCCAGATGTTTCATTGAATTTTACCATCTTCACCATCATCTCTCATCATTTTGATCCCACAGAACATAATGGTATTGTGCATACATGGTGTAAACATACACTGCTAACATAGTTAGTGGGAAAACACTCATTTAGGGTTTGTAAATAGGAAAATACTGAAAATGCTATTGAGAGTTTATTTATCTAATTGTAATATATGTCATTACAACATAAAAAATTAGCGCATATTATACTAATTTACCTAATATACTTGCGGTGACAGTTCCATTTGTTGAGAGAGTCCCATTCATAGCAGGACAAGATAATGTTTCAGAAGGAAGGATTTTACAGTCGGGGAGACCAATGTCGAGTTTATCATGAAACTTCCATTGCTGATGGCATGTTGTGTCTCTAATCTCTTTACACTGACTAGAGGTAGGCTGGATGGCAACCCCTGACACATCACACAACCCAAACAGATGCAGACACAAAAAGGGAACAGCTTTAGTTAAACATTCAGCACTCGCACCAAGAGATGTGAGTCCATTAATCAGTTGTGTGGCTGTGTCCTCTTCATTCCTTAGCACAGAATTGTACCCTTCTGGACCTGGTGAACAGTGGGAGGATCTTAGAAGGTTGAAAAATTCTGTTAGGCAAACATGATTGGTGGTGGTGTAACGGAGTGGTGCTGAGCATTCAGTTTCACAGCCAGAACCATTAGTATCCCTACTTGTATTAGATGTTATCTAAATGAGATTAAATTACAATATATATATTTCAATATTATGTATGCAAAAACATAATTCACTAAATATTTATGACGTTTACTGTTTACTCATAAGTATGTAAAAAAATATATTTAAAAAATATGGTAAATAGCTGGCAGGATGTATCCTACAGTGCAATACTTCTGCTTTAATGTTCAACAACAACTGAGACAGCACCAACAACAAGTCAAGTTCTCAAAGTAAATTTCTACTACATTTCTTCCCTACCATGAGTTGTCACTGACAAGATGTCCATGTTTAACAAACGTGTGAATGAGTGAGTGATGAAACAAAGAAAATCATGTGTTTTTCTCAAAGTTTTCTTGGTATGGAGACATCACCATCACTCAAAATAAATTGATCAATTTTCCCCAAATAATGAGATGTGCATATTTGTGAAAAGCCAGCCATATCCTCAAAAATAAACATATTTTTCAAGAAAAAGGCTAGAATTTATCTTACCGAGTGTTATAAAAATAAACATAGCTAATGCCTCACCTCTGATTTTGGTAAATAATATATTATTATTGGCAAGGATAATAGACTCCATACTCCAAAAATAAGCAGGAAAACCAGAGCGACATCTGAATAGAGCCAGAATTTATTTTTAAGACCTGCAGAGGTTGGAAGTAATGAGGAACCGTTATTCACAACTACTGAATTCTCAGATGTGATCATAATTCAATCGACTCGATCTGTTTAGCTAGTTTGCTATATGGCAAACAATTGCTTCGACTTCAATGAGACATCGGCTAGATTTTGAAAATGACACAGGAAATGGAAAATAAAACGGCAACAGAAGTCGCTCTCACAACCCCCCAACCCCCAACCCCCTCCAAAAGAACAAAAAAACAAAATCAATAAAAAAATATAAAAAAATTGTCTTCTAGTTATTGCAAAGCACGAGGTCTTCGAGTGCTGATTGATACTCCGTCGCAGTAGTGATAGCTCATTATCCATACGGTTACAGCGGCTAAAGATTCCGAAGAATAAAAGAACAGGAAACCGGGTTCTTCTGGAATTAAGCCAGATAGATGTTGTAGAAGGGAGTGCTTTAAACCTGACTACAGTTATGTCAGAAAGAGATGATTTTATTACATTGTGCTCCAAATCAGTACTTTTGGCCAAGCAAGTTGGAATAAATGTGTCCCTTTTCAATGCCAATCATTGAAACTATAACCAGATAAGGGTAATATTCATTAGCTAGTGCCATATTGAATCTTCGTATCAAAAGCACAAAACCAACCATACCCACCTCCAGTAGCTATAGAATGAGTACATTTTTGTCCATTCCTTGTAATATGAATGCTCACAAAGAAAATATATTATCTACATGATCTGGGACTGATCCAGGATTTTTGGCATAGTTTCTATAGAAATGTGTATTGGTTCTCAGATTAATAATTTAATTCAAACTAAAATTCGGTATTTTTTTTATATTTACATACTAAATTGATGTAGAAACTATATGACATGCTAGAAAACTGCATAATAAGCTTTAAAATTAATGATTAGTTATTTTGGGGGATGGCTAGCCACCATTTTCTGTTACTTTTAATTGCAGTTTACATATATAGCTGTGCTAAACACTGCAATGGCAATGCTGTGTCAACATCAACTACTTTTAATTGCATTTAGTTACATGTATGGTTGTTCTGAACACTGCAACAACAGACAAATGCATGCTGTGTAAACATCAACTACTTTTAATTTCAGTCTAGTTACATTTACAGCAGTGCTAAATACTGTAACGACATAGACAAATGTAAGCTGTGTAAATGTAAACTACTTCTTGTGAAAAAAAACATGGATCAGCCCTGACATGTACATGACAAAACACAAGGTTAGGGAGAAACGGGTCTGACGATGATTATTTAGTGGGTAATCGATAAGTTCTATGTAACGTCTGGTGGATGCCCAAAACCACAGATATTGTTTCAGGTGCTTAAAATAACATCTCAGCTATTTAATAGCATTAAAAAAATAGTATTATTTGTTTTCTTGTTCAATATGGCATTTTGAATTATATAATTGTCCTAATCATCAAAATTAAATATTGATCTGATGTGCGCTTTTGGAGTTAAGTAGGTATTGGGCTAGATGCATGCAAATGAGTGGAGGTCATTAATAAATATACCGAAATAATAATTTGGGGGTAACACTTAAGGATACCTGATGAATGCAGATATCACATAGCCACTCCAACACCACAATTTCATTGTGACATGCAAGATGACAGAGCCACATAGCAATTGTCCTCCACAGCAGGCTAGCAACATGTATTAAATTTTATACCTTCAGAAAACCTGAAACTGACTCTTCTTAGAGCAGTTGTCGGTAGGGAACATTGTCCCATTCAGCGCCACCCCTGAATCCAGTCCAGGGATGTTGCCAGTAAAAGTATAAAATCAGAAACAGAGAAAATTCACATCCCAACTGTTGGACTTACTAAATTCATCCATAACTTCCACAATAATAATGCATTTTCAGTGTGTCAAAGAATAGGTTCCTGTAACATGTATTCACCACATGTCTTTCTTCTGCGGTACCATGGAGGAGCAAGGTTATTCTATGTTCATTATCACAGAGCTGCTTCCAATACTGTTAAAAATGGGTAGTAGATATTACACCTTATACAGGGTTAATTCTTTGTCCCTGTAGGGAACCTACATTTAGTTATTACTCTAGTTATGCTTTGGTGGAGCAAGATTATCACAACGTTGCTAAGTGGCATGATATAAACTGCAAAATCACTTAAATTGGAGAAATACTTAGCTATCATCCTGATGACATGACCATATGAAATGTTTAACACAAGGAAGAGATCGATCATATGGCAAAAAATATTATAATTAACATGTGAACCTAGGGCGCAGGCAGAACTTATTATCAATTTTGAAGAAATTTGAGGAATTGATCACACATTCATATTTTTTTAACAAGTTCTACCTTGGAATGGAAACTTCCAAATGAGTAAATGCAACCTTTCTTAACTAAAGAGATAATTCTGGAAAGAATCCATGATCTGAATTCTCTTAAAAGCAATATGAAGTCATACCAAGAAAGATATTATAAACACTTAAAAATAAATGCATCAAAAGGAGATCATCATGAAAATAATGCAGTTGTCCTTTTGAGAGTACATGCCTCTGTCTCTAAGTCAACCACAATTGTACTTTTGATGAGAATAATGCATACAGGTTACCAGTGAGGTAATGTGTGTAAAAGACATGAGCTACATGTTGAATTGTGATGGATTTGTGTTTTTAATTGGATGTGACAGTAACAGATTTTGTTAGTTGACAACTTTTGTTATCGTGAATTGTAACAAATTCTAATGAAAAAAGTCGGGAAACACTATATATTGTTCTGCCAAGACAACATAATATCTAAGTACATGTTTTTTCATGCATTTGCTTATGCAGTTGCAGTGTTCAATATGGCTATACATGCTACTAAACTGTCATTAAAAATGATAGTTTTTTTTTCAAGATATCCTGTCAGCTCCGCAAAATACAATTGAGACTATTGAATATACCTAGATACTTTCAAGGGGTTGAACATTCACTGTTTTTTCTAATCAGCAAAGAGTTCAGATGATGGGGAAGTAGAGCATGGTGTTAATCACTACATAATCCACACTTCCATCATCTGTCATCATCAGCAAATATTTAGGCTCAACCCCTGATTTTGAGAACAATACCTTTATCTAATCACAAAATTCCCATTAACTTTGGAATAAGCATTGTGTAAAACTCCAGTTAAAAGTGTCTTGCTTTCTGCCAGAAGTGAAAATCTTGATCGTTATTTGTCTCATATCAGCCCCACTAACTGTCAGCGATGGCCACGACTGACATGGGTTTATCAGGTTCCTAGAATCAGAGCATTACCAAATGTGATGCTAGGATAGGTTCAGTGTACATGATTGCCAGGGTTCTGTTCCCCGCAGCGACACCGCAAAACACAGTGCATTTCTATAGAGTGGCTTACCCTAGGCTATTTTTCACTCTCTAACTGATATGTACAAACAGAAAACAGCTGGCTTTGATTTCTATTGACTTAGAGAATTACAACTTCTGTTTATTTTATCACTTCCCTTGAGTGTTGGTAAACAAAAAAAACACAGAACCAAAAAAAAAACATTTCTTGAAAAGCTGATGATAGTTGGAGGATATCAGGAAGTATGCTAGTATACACTCCCTATACTGGTTGACCCATCTTTTTAAAATGGATGGCCGAATAGCTGTAGTTGTTTTTTGGCTTTATCACAACTAAAACTCTTATCAATTGCTTCTTAGCACCCTAAAGGTCCAATATTAGCTCCAAAATGGATGTTGTAGTCATGGATGATAAGTGTCTCTATGCCAAGATGTAGGTCATCACTCAGAACAGGGCAATAACATGCAGGAAGTCTTGAAGAATCCACTTGGCCTTGGTGCACTGCAAAGACTACCAAGGCCTATTTACTCCATACCAAAGAACAGCAAGCTGAACCACCAGAAAATATCTCTGCATCTGCAGTGTAGATCCAGGATGAAATGGCTGTGCTGTAGTCCTCCAAGACAGCCCCATGACATTCAGAGATCTGGCTAGTTTGTTTTCCAGATGTTGAAGTTGACAAGCAACATCCAAAGCCAAACAGATGGTGAGTATCGTGATGATCCCTCAAGTACACAGAGTGAGCCCGCATTGTGTGTCTTGCTGGTGAAGATCGAAGTGATGAGAGAAGTACCCGATACAGTGGAAGATGTTCACGATATTGGTGAAAGTATGATAGCAACAAGACTATGCACCCTACTTCAAGAGTTTGGGTCATAACATACATCACCCATGGCAATGAGTGCCTCAAGCTTGTCAAGAGAGATCGCTGTGTAGACTGCAGCAGGGTAGATCAGCTGTGCAATTGAAAGGAAGAGATTGCCACACGCATTCTGTTCCATGCAAGCCATGCAGCATTGGACTGTCATGAATGTATCATCATCAAGTCACTGGTTACCAATATCGCTGTGCTGGCTTTTCGTAAGAGTGATGCAAGACAATTCTTATACACAGGAACCAAGTAGAGATAGAGGTTCTTTGATGCTTCAACAATCTGTAAGGTTTTGTGTGAGGCACTAAAGTGAATGCATGCATTCTCAGATTTAGACAGCACATGTGTATTTGCATTTATTTGGTGATGTCAAATCCTTTGATGTGCTGATGATGAATCGCTGGAAGGGAGGTGGCAGTGAAAGAGACACTAACCTTGTCTGCAGCAAATATTCTGCACCAAGAATGCACAAATGTCGCATATTCCACCATCCAAAGATTCTCTCAAGTAATAGCCATCTGGGATTTACTAGATCATTCAACATAAAATATATTCGGGAGAGGATATTGTAAAATTACCAATTTTTGGTGCAGGGGTATATAGGAAATAGTCTTCCCAACAGCAATATTGAAGATATTTATTGTCAGATTATAGCATTTGAATAGGACTCTGTTGTATATTGTGAAGGATAGAGCTACATCAAATAGTATAATTAAACGTTTTTTTTCGAATGTGATTATGAATTACATGCAACAATGATAGCAATAACAACAACAATTAGTAACAAACCAATAGAGTATAATATAACAATATAATAAAATGTTGTAGTGTTAATATAATAATAATGTAATAAATTAAATATGATATAATAGTAATATAACAAATATGATTATATAATTAAAATTATAATAATACAATAATAATAATTTAAAAATAATAATAATAGCTACAACTGTAATACGAATAATAAGAACAAAAAGAACAAAAAAACAAGAATAATAATATTATTATTATTAATGAGAATTATAATATAGTAAGTAATAAAATAATAATAATAGCAATAAAAACATGAATAATAGTAATAATAATAGTAATTCTAATAATAATATTAATGATAAATCATAATATTAATGATAAATGATAATGACAATAGTAATAATTATAATATACATATTTCAAGGAAACTACTGTTATTAAAATTTCTCGACAGATTGTGCGAGTGAGAATAACAGAAAATGTTATCATATATTAACCAAGATAACATTGGTACCATCAAACTAAAGATGCACAAGAGAGTAGGGGGTGCAAACAAAGTGCTTTTTTTTTTTTTCCCACAAAATATATCACTATATCTTGCTATATAACTTGTAGAATACAATAAGCATTCAAATATGTTGGAAAATGTTGTTCAAAGAAGTTACATCTTTGCTGGCGCACTGGGATCATTTGGAATCTTGTCTCCAGCTTAATTATATGATAGTATATGCATATGAATAGATAGAACTAATAAATATAGCTAAAAATAAAAATTTAAAAAACATGAAATAGTTATGGATAATAACTATTTTGTAGTCAGAAACTTATTACAGTTGGTGTTAAAATCTGGTGCTTTAGGAGAAATCACAATTCCATGACCAAATTATGCTTGCAATTATGATTATATCCCAGATTTCAACTTGAGCAGAGTCTACTATTGCTTATGTTGTCTAAAACATTGAACTTTTATGGATGTTGTCAGAAATTTACTATATCTTAAGGGGGGCGCCTTGACCGACGCGCCCCCAAATTGGCTGAGGGTTGCTAAAGCACGCAGCTGTGATTTAACGAGTCGAGATTTTTTTCCGGTGAACCCCCCCCCCCCCCTCCTGAGTTATGGTGCTGAGAAGAGGCGGGATCACAGAAATTGCGTGGGCGTACGGCAGATTTCTGTGATCCAGCCTCTTCTCAGCACCATAACTCAGGCTCAAGGGGGGGGGGGGGGGGGGTTCACCGGAAAAAAAATTCGACTCGGTTAAATCACAGCCGCGTGCTTTAGCAACCCTCAGACCAATTTGGGGGCGCGTCGGTCAAGGCGCCTTTGAGTTATGTCTGCCACAAATTAGGAAGTGAGTGACCCTTGCGTTTTTGGATATATCTACTAAGAAAAGATGCCTATAGAGACTTTTTATATATCATCTTAAAGCACACACAATAAGCAACAAGATGGTATAATAATTATTTGCACAGAAGAAAGGGGAAAAAGTTATGTCAGCTACAAATATGTGTTAAATTTCGTTGGTTTTAGGTTTAGGTATCAGGCGCCGGTGAATTATCATTGTTTCAAAATGGGCAGTCCTTCTTTTTAATGATCCTAGCGTGTTTGGATGTATCTTCTATGAAAAGGTGCCTATAGAGACATTTCACATATCATCTGAAAGCGCACACAATAAACAATAAGCTGGTAATAAAAATATCTGCACAGAAGAAAGGGAAGAAAAGTTATAACAGCTACAAATATGTGTTCAAATTTCGTTTGTAGCTGCTGGTGATGGTTGGCTAATTGTAGTTAGAGGTGGCTTTTGGCTTGGGATTAGATGTTCTTGACTTCTCATACGATGAAAAGGCAGGCTACTTGTGATCAATGCACTGGTTGTCGGCAATATTAATCTGGATAAGGGGAAAAAAGTAATACTGATGTAGAATAGTAACCTTTAATAGATCATTTGTATTTCTAACTGCATATCCTCCAGAAAATCAAGAAAGAGAAAAACCATGCTAAAGTTACCATCATGTGAATCCCTACCAAATCAATATTAATAGACATGACAGTCTACACCTAGCAACAATACCATCGATAATTTTCTCCAAATTAGTTGACAAAAACTTTATACAATACAGGTAGATTGGAGCCACATGTTTCGCATATTTTACACAATATCATATATTTTTTGAAATTATTAGCTCAGCCGGTGGATGCGACATGGCAGGTCTGTCCCAAAGTGGACCACATTTAAAATGCCTTCAGACTAAACAGGATCAGATCGTCTGTTGTTGTTTTTACTTATAGTTGTGTTACTTTGTTATGTCTGGAATGGATGCTAATTAAATCAAACAAGAATGTGGTAATGTTGTATATAAGTTGCTGATTGTTGTTAATTTAGTTCACGAATTTTATTTAATACTTAATCCACACATTTATGTACTAATTTTTGTATATACCACAGTGCTATATTCTAACTCTGTGCTGAAGCTGGTAGCATCACAAGCATCATCATCTGCCCAATATCTCGACTTCAGAACATCCTAGTTTACATAGACTTCTTCTCCTTTAATGCTAAGTTTATGTCTGATAGCCATATCATTGTCACAAACACCTCTCTAGAGATAGACACTCTTCTGTTGCTAAAGTTCACTAATGGCTCAAAATGCAGCAAAAAAATTTGCGGTCGTTTCAAATGCCACCAGACATATCCACAAAAGT
>CBDHDT010000118.1:0-17062 GCA_965261215.1 Ekhidna sp. | reverse complement strand
AAGATACATGCAATAGAATACATGGCTACAATAGACAACGCCAAGAGCCAGAGCCATTCAAATTCTGTCATGAATAAATACAAGCTTAAGCCCAAGATATTTTTGGCTTAGAAATTCTGTTCTTAAGTAGCATTCCATGCATACCTAGTCATCAATCATATTGTGAGGAACCAAATAAGTCAGTAGATAGCTAGATACACAATTTTAGAGGGCAATTTGCATGTGCATGCCAGTGAACACTCTAAAAGATACGGACTAGGAAGGAACCACAAGCATGTAAGACTGTGGCAAACAAAGAGTCACCATCACAAGTCCCTAAACAACATTCAGACAGGAAAAAAAACGTACCCAATATCATATCCGAAGATAAATCCAGCCAAGGAGGCTAACGTTGCGCTGATGTAGATGCATAGCCCCATTTCTCACTAACAAAATTGGTCTCGTCTTCGGATTATTGAAAACTGTTTTACGATTAGTCGAGTAGTCCCTAGCCGACCCTTACCAAATCCCCAGGCTGGGAATTGGTCGACATTTCCTGTTCTTGCTCAAAGTGGCTGTTTGAGGCGGTTATATGAACATTTTATAAGTTTGCTCATGAATATTGATAAATTTTTTACTGATTTTTATAGTTAGCCTTTATTTATGAAGCCGTCATTCATATCAATGAAAGGTGTCTTGTTGTTTGCGCAAATGTAGGGTCCTAGGTCCAACCGCTATTTTTCTCGGCAAAATTTTATCAACAGTAACCAGTTGTTGCCATAATCTTTTTGGTAATTTCCAAATTACTCGCTTGTGTTATCCAAATTTTTGGGGAAAAAAATACAGACAAAATCCAAACAACAATTTCATGGGAAATAACATACTAAAGTGTGTTCAGAGCATTTACACATGTCTATAATAGTTTATGTTGGGTTTAAATTCATAACATCTTTTGAGCAACTGAATTGCATGTTAAAAGTGAATTTAATGTAGAAATTCCTAGTCTGTGCTTCGTTAGAAATTCCTAATCTGCTTCAGTGCTTCGTTTGTTGAGACCAATGTGATCACATAATAACACAGGACTGTGTAGGAATATTCCTGCACAGACCAAGTGACCACATGAATATTCCTGCCCAGAGCAGGTGAGCACAAAATGACCACACTCAGCTACTAACACACATAGTGGTTTTGAAATAGGCTGCACATGGTCTGATATGCATGAAATGTCATAACAATATTCTAATGATGAAAAATACAAACATTTATTGAAAAATCCAAACAGAAAATAAAGGGTAAAAAATCCAAACCGTTTGGATAAAATCCAACACTATGGCAACTGAGTAGCACTTTTAGTTCAACTATACGGTCATTTCCTGCTAGGCGGCTGGAAGAGACTTCAGCTCAGCGTGCCAATACCAATGGACTCTTGAAATCTACTTGAATGTACTCAGGTTTGGGCCTGGACTTATCTTCTGATGTCAGTGGCCTTTTCTATATATTTTTATAATGTCACTGCTTTTCTTCAGACAGGATTGTCACCCACATCAGGAAGAGTGTGTATGGGTACTAAGTGTCCTTATCTATTGTCAGACAGGATTGCCAGAGCTAAGTCTGAGGTTTGGGCCAGGCCTTAGGACCAGGGCCTTTTCTATTGTCACCCATATTTTGTGTTTAAAAGAGGTTAATGCAATGTGTAGAATTCGACCCATTGAATATGCAAATAAGAATGCCAGGATTTGTGAACTGAAAAAAAAATGCCACTGTAGGCCTCAAAAAACCTGAACAGAGTAAGTGCACCAAGGATGCAGTACAACTGACAGTAATTTTGCCTGGAACTAAATATCTGTGATATGCTTTCTTCACTTCACTAGAGATAAAGCTGTAAGTAGGATGATGCTGCTAATGATTGTTCAGAATTTATGTTTTCAATGAAGGCAGGTCACTGCTCAGAGAGGGAACATGTTGAGAGTAAGAGCAACCTCATGAAATTGATAAATTTACAAGGAAGTAATGATCCCAAAGTTTTCTAGTGGCTACGGAGGAAAAACAATAAATAATCTGTAATTCAAAATGAGCTATTACAAACAACATCATTGCATATTCTTCGAGATATTGCAGCCAACCCTCATAGTGCTGCCAACTTCATTATAATGGCGGATGAGTGCACTGACTCAGGAATCATTGAGCAACTGGTTGAATTTTATGCTGGGTGGAAAATCAGCTATAGGTGTATGTGGAAATTATTGATACAAGGTGACAAACACTTCAGCAAAGTTATTAGTATCTCTCATTGAGGACAGCATATTACACTTGAATCTAAACTTGAACAGATGTAGAAGTCAGTGCTTTGATGCTGCTGAGGCTTGAACATGGTCGAAGAGTGGTGTACTACCAAAATTGTCTCTGAAGAACCTAAAGCTTAGTACACATACTGCTATAGACGCTAAACATGGCAGTGTGTGTTACCGGGAAAAATGCATAAAAGTGTATACCTTATGGGATACATTGGACACAACTTTTGATATTTGTAAATAGCTAAAGATTTCAAAATTGGATGCTTTGTCTTATCACTTGAAGCAGTGGCCTGCAATATCCCTAGGTTTATAGTACAATGTCCTGCTTGACAGATAGTGAAGGCTAACAGCCTTCAGAGTGTTTCTCACAATTATGTTGTGCTTCGAGATTTTTGGGAATCGACTCATGAATGTAGGTTGGATCCAGATAAAAAATCATGTGAAATCACATGTTATCAGTGAAAGGCACAAATGGAGATATTTAACTGGGAGAGCTTACATGAAGCAAGCAGACAGCATATCAAAATATCTACAAAGCAGCACTCTCTTTGATGCTGAAGGCTAAAGGATAGAAGAATTGGCACCTTGCTGCATACGATGTGAACTGACCAAGACTTCGATCTGTTCTGGAAGCTTGTGCTGAAGAAGGACCATGCATTGACACTACAGACCCCAACATTCTTGCCAAAGTTAAGCACCCAAGTGTTTTGAAGTAGGATCTACATAACCTTACTTTCCACAAGCAATGGAAGAATATTATTGAAAGTTCTACTATGTGGTTTTGGAACTAACCATCAGCTCCATTCATATGAGGTTCAACCTTGATTCAGGACATATATTTCTTCAAGATTTGCAGATCCAACAATGAACATTTTGAACATTACAAGAATATTCTGTTTCCGGAGAAACAATTTTATTCTCACATTGTCTGTTATGAAGCTTATCCTTGTCAATGCTATGAGTTAATGTACGTTTTCTGCAATATGATGAATTAAAACATTTTACGAATTTTTATGACTCAACAGAGACTGAATTCAGTAGAAGTACTGCGTGTTCGCAAGAATAAAACAGACAAGTTTCAACTGGATGTTGTATGAATTTTTTAGTACTCTTAGCTATTTACAGTTTGAGATGCTTACAGTCAGATTTATGTTGAATCCACTGTTGTTGTAATTGCAGATCAATGTAAGACAGACTGCTTGCCAAATCCTTCCCTTGCCAAATTACTCAACAAAACTGCGCAAGCACTGTCTCGTGATCACGCAGGTTTTATTTCCGTCGCCGTATTCTCAGGAAGGCAATGGTGAGAACAGAAAAATACTATATATCTATGTAAAGTGGCGCACTGCATCCAGAATTGTACATGCAGCTTTAACACGCTAGCCAAGGAGCACAGCGGAATTAGGACGTAGTTGAAATTATGACATATATACTACGTACTGGCATGGGCAAATGTTACGTTTATGTTGCACTGAGCCTAGTGCACAAGTCAAGTGGGGGGAAGGGGCACCAAAATTTCTGTATGAACACAAAAATCCGTAAAAAGATTTCTCCAGTGTGAAAAATGGGCATAGGACAGGCTGACGAGACTAGATACATACAATATAATGCAGCTAGTTGGGATTTTTCCCTGTGTAAATTGATCATGGATAACACATAATTAGGATAAGTACCCCTCTTATGATTTTGTATATGATCTAAAAGTAGGATAAGAAGTTGTTCAACCACTGGATCCAGTTTACGTTGTCTAGGAGATTTCTCCATGCATATGCTACATTCAGAATTACCATCAATGAAGAAAATGGCTGTGCATTCAATGACTAAAGAAAAGGAACCTGTTAATCCACTTGCAATCTACGTAATTAATAGTTGTTAGGGAAGAGATGCTGGAGTTATATTCTGCCTGAACTACTCATTTCATCAATATTCTTTGACAATAATGATGTAATACAAGTTCTTGATGATAACTTTTCAATCTTGCAAAGGTAAATATAGTTCTTTGCTTGTGTACTGTCATTCTCTCTCTATCTTGAATAGTGAGTAGATTACTGGCTACATAGTTTAAAAAAATGTAGAATTGTAGATACCAGAATAGGAAATGGATGAAGATTTAACATATGTAATCCACGTAATTTATAGCTGCTAGAGAAGAGATGCTGGAGTTATATGATGGGGGGACTGGACCATTTACTACCGAAATTTGAACACATATTTGTAGCTACCATAACTTTTTCCCACTTTCTTCTGTGTAGATACTTTTGATATCAGCTTGTTGCATATTGTGTGTACTTTAAGATGATATATGAAATGTCTCTATAGGCACCTTTTCTTAGAAGATATATCCAAACACGCAAGGCTCACTCAAAAAATGGCACTTCCTAATTTGGAACAAGTCTAATTCAAGGCGCCATGAGCTACCGCCCCCAAACTTGTGTTGTGGCTTCCTCTACAAACCTAAGCAGTGATGTGACCAAGACAAATTATTTTTACCGTGAAGCACTCCAGAGTTATAGCGCTTAGAAGAGGCGGGGTCACAAATATTCCGTGGTTTTTGGCGCGGTTGGAAATAAAGTGTCGCATATCTCCATCAACACTTTACCACGTTGTAAATATGGCTAGGTCATATCATAGCTTATGGTGTTATCAAGCCACAAAACAAATTTTGAGTCTGTAGCTCAAGGCACCTAGGAATTAGACTTGTTCCAAATTAGGAAGTGCAATTTCTTGAGTCACACTTGCCTTTTTGCATGTATCTTCTAAGAAAAAGTGCCCATAGAGACATTTCACATATCAGCTTGAAGCACACACAATAAGCAACAAGCTGGTAATAAAAGTATCTGCACAGAAGAAAGGGGGGGTTATGACAGCTACAAATATGTGTTCAAATATCGGTGGTAAATGGACCGGCCCCCCTGGAAATGGAAATGGATGAAGATCACATGTATTTTGCACAAATATTTGTACTACAATATTATGCATAGAATGTGCATATGATGCGCGATGGGCCCATTACACCATTTGATTGCAAAAATGAGCAGAATCTGAGGTGTTAAAGAATCGCTTCTGATGCTAAAGATGACTTAGTCCTAGAGCCAAATATTTTGGCATAACTATCCACAGTGTTGCTTGTATTGTTAGATATAACCCTGAATCAGCCTGTAGCAGTAAATATGTTTCCATTTGCAGTAACAGATGAGGCTTTATATTCAATTGGATTATTGATCGAGTATGGCTGTATTTCTCCTGTAAATGCTAGGTAAGCTAGATATTAAATTTAAAGTTAAATTCATGTTTATTTGATTTAAGTATATCAAAAGTTGATTGAATGAATATAAAAATCTTGCTAGTATATTTGATGGAGGCTTTAATAGTTATTCGTTTCATCTTGTTAAATCCCTCATAAACTATATTAACTATGTTTTTCTTTTGTATACTGGTTGATGTATTAAATTTTCATCATGATCAATACTTTATGTAAGCCATGCCAAGTAGAAAAATATTCCAGCATTGGAAGAGGCTAGAGAAAAAAAGCAAATCACATCAAATAAAAAATAAAAAATTGCACTTAAGAGAGAACAGTTGTCACAACCTTCCATTATGTAAGTATATTTCAAATATATCTTGAAGTATATAAAAACTGCTCTATCAAAGGATCACCAAATTCACATTCAACTTGCTCAACTAATTTTTATATGAATCTTCAGTGCCTAAATATTTCTTTTCATTTGGAGCAAAATTCATAGTCATCCTTATTATATGATACCCTGACCACATTTTTTCTACTTGTGTTCTTTGATTGATATTAAGTTTGAAACACCATCAGCAATTCTTTGAATTCATTAAATGTTTCCTGTTTTGTTTCTCCATGACCATATCTGCTGATTTAGATGCTGCCTTTTCCATTACTTAAGCAATCATAGAATAAACTAGTCCATTAGCTAGCCAAATTAAAACACACACTTTAGCTTGACAGTAATTAAAAAAAAAGGATCAATCTGTGCGCCGTAACACGTAATGCAGATAACTTCGCAAAAGATTTCCATTTCCAATCCATCTAACTTGCGAATCTATGGTAAAAAGGATAAGTGATGCAAATGGTCAATAGAAACTAGAGTTGTGCTAATGAAGGAGAGGATACTAAAAACAATAAAGTGTCAATGTAGCAAACTAATAATTTAACAAGTTCTTGGAATCTTGGTACTCTGATAATTTCTGCAGAATGGACTGCCTGATGACCAATCTCGTAAATATGGTCGTCTTTGATATTTAAAGAAAAGTCAACATGGATACGCAAGATTCAGAAATTTTCTTCTATGATGAAGAAAACAGAAAATGGTTGAAGAATTCAAGACCATAGGAATGAAACCAAGAGACACATGCTACCTGCGTTGTTAATAGCTGTCATAGAAAGGTTGCTGATAATTCTGACTAAAATATTACTCAATTCATTAACATGCTCGGACATTGGACGTGATACAAGTTCTTGATGGTAGTAAAGATTTTCAATCAACCTTCCTAAGGTAAACACAGATCCTTCCATGTGTACTGCTGCTTTCTCACTCTCTCAGACAGCGAGTAGATGACTGACTGCATAATTTAGCTAATAAAGAAAGGATAACTGATGCATATATTGAGTTGTGATAAAGATGGATAGCATAATGAAAACTATGAACAATGTTAATCGTGCAAAAACTGCCTGTCTCAGCTTCTGCATATTCCTCCCAGAGTACTCTGAAAATATCTCTAGAAAGTACCTGTGTCTACTAACCTCACTCCTGATGTGGTGTTCATCCTATCTTCTAGGGAAGCAGCTGCCAAATACTTGTAAAGACTCTACTTCAACATGCACATTTCCGTTCCTGAATTTATCATCTCATTTTGTTTAGGGCATCAGGTTGTTAGGAATATGTTAATACATCGACACTAACCCATAACACAATACAACCTATTGCACCAGTTGTAAATCAGTAAGGTACATACAATTCTCCACCGCATTGCATCTCCCAATCATAAAGACATCTCCAAATCACATCACAAATTGGTCCTGGGTTAGCTTTTCAGGCTGGTCTTACTAAAGTTATATCCAGGATAATGGCTATATTTTTTGCCTGGACAGTACTTAAATCTATATAGGCCACTTGCTAAAAATCTTAGCAACTCTGTCTACAAGTACTGCCATATGAAATTACTCATAGAGTGCTTGCCATCCTCTCACAGATATATCAATATGTACATTTCTGTATCAGGACTGGTCAGGGTCATTGGTTTAGCAGTATTCCCTCTCCTCGATGTTTTAACACTATTACTAGTCAAGGTCCAGATTGCTAGCTAGAATGAATTGTGAATATTTTAACCAGTTGCAGAGTACAGAGCCTGGAGAGTGTTTCATGTGGATATCCCAAATTTGTCTAGTCTCAAAAATAGATGTGAAACACCGACTTTTGAAATGCATGTTACAATCACAAACACATGATCTAGAAATTAGTTAAGTAGATGCTAACAAAGCGGCATGTTTAGTTTATGCTAAACAACTACCTTTTTGTCAAAACCAAGGACCACCAATCATAACTCATTTATACATTGCTTGTGCTTCACCTGGTGCTCTCATCGCCTTGATTATTCATCTAGTCAATATTATGTTGAAGTTAGGTTACGGTTTTCATTGTTTGATGAACCTCTATATGCCAGTGAGGATTCTGAAGGACGTGATTGCACTTCCTAAATCCATTCATGGCAAAGATTTACTGATTGCAATTCCTACCATCCAAAGCATTATCACATTGCAATTGTGTAATGGTTTCAGTATTCTTGTGTAGATTCTTTGTTTTTGTTCATTACAGCAATATTACTTTATTATTGTTAAACGGTGCATAAAGATGGTGCATACAGTTTGCAATGCCATTAGACAGAGTTGTCCATTTATCTAACCCAACAATTCAAGATTTTCATGCCTCAAAACTATGAGCACAGCTATTAAATAGGTTATATAGTTGGATACAACTCTTTTTGTTTCATTTGAAGGGGGGGAGGATGGGGGGGGGGGGGGGGGGGGGGGGGAAGAGTTAATGTTATTGTTTCAATCCAGCATTGCTGTAGCTATTAACACTCCTCTCTCTATGTATTGCTGTAGCTATTAACACTCTTCTCTATCAAATGAAACAAGTAGACTGACCATTTATATGCACTATTCTAATGAAATAAATACATCCCAAAATTTATAACCTTCTTATCTTTTCATGTTTATTACCAGTTGCTGTTAATTTTTGTACCAGAAGATAGATTGTTGCATGAGCTTTCCAATAATACGCTTTATGTAAGCTATTGTTTGTTTAGTGATCAAAAGTGTACTCGCTAAAAATGAATACCCTGATCATCTTAAAATCATGCCACTTTAAATGTTTCTCTGCTAAATACTTTGATTTGACGCTATATATATTTTTTTTACTGTTTGTAGATACTAGACAAAAATATATACCTCATTGGTTGCAACCGATACATCTTTTTGTAAAAAAAAACACTTTAATGACCTCTCATTTGCCTTCTTTGTGGTATTTAGGAAAAAAACACAAATAACAAAGTGACAAATTTAAGAAATTTTTTTTGCGAGGGAGAGGTTTATTTGTAAACTTTTTAGTTAAAAAAAATTAATAAACAAGACTGTATCCTAGTCTTGTGGACCTGATGTATGCACGCAAAAAAATATGTCTGTTTGATGAGACTACTATCTGCTTTTTCCTGCACATAACTTTTGTAGAAGAGAATTTTCCAATTCTTCACATGTATCTCAGTTTTTCGAGCAACGGTGTTTGAACAAAAAGTTTAGCAAAAACCTATCTTGTTTTTAAACAAGCAATTATAGATTATAGTTCTTGGATGTAGTCTGCAATAAAGAAACTGCATCCATTTAGCCCACAACCAGTTATCAACCTCCAATATTATTTTTTCGTACATACATAAAATGCTAGTGGTCATCTCATATTCTTTCTCTTTATACAAATCTACAAAAAAAAATTTTTGTCACGTCATAACTCCCTCAGAAGGGCTTACTTCAACTATATAATTGGCTCTCGATTGTGAAAAAGAATAAAATCATTAGGTATATATGGATAAGTTTCGCAGAAAAATAAAAATTGATATGATGGGGTAAAAAAGTATGATGTAGTCAGTCAGCAATTACATGATGAACTTCGACAGAATTTCGCCCTCCGTATTTACAGGAAGTTTTTTTTTGGTTGACTAAAGTGGTCCATAGCAGCTGAAGGATTAAAATGATTGAGGATTTTTCAGGTTAAATATGCTCTCAAGGAGCTGTCTCCTATAAAATTAACACTGTGGATGTAACAAATTCAATAAATAAAACATTTAAGATGGCGACCACATTGATGCACAATTTAAATCATGTGATTTAACTCTCTTAACCAGCTACACTATTTCATAGAGGTAAATTACACAATTAAAGAGTTTAGTGAATGTAGCTACAATGGTAGCAGTGAGAGATTATTTTATTCAGTAAATCCTAGTGCTTCCTTGAAAGTAAATACTAAAGGCTTGTGGAGGATTTAGTTTCAAATTCAGGGTTATGGTGGTACCTGAAATTGATTGATTTAGGTAGTCTGGTTCTCCAACTGAAGATAAATCTTGTGGTCAACGACTTTCCATGCATCTAAAGATGATTGGCCACTAATGAATGCACTATTTTGACAGTGACCAAAGTACCACGTCAATTTTTCTTAGATCGCTCCATCTCCAGGATGAAAGTTGTGCAGTTTCAATTACATGTTATTGAAAAAAATCCATAGCCCCATTCACATATCAGTGTGTGGTAATGTTGCTAACATTATAACTTCCCCCCTCCTCATCTTACCTTACACAATGCCAAAGTGAGCTGCACAATGTGTGAAGCAAGGTAACCCAATTATCATGCTTTCCTGAATGGTCATTCAATATTATTATTTATCACATGTGGTAGCTAAACAGGGATCGCACAGACATTCTTATACATTAGATGAATTAAAAACAAGCATAAATAAAGTCAGCCAGTTGTTAATGATGACAATATGGTGTGGACTATAATTATGTCACCAATTTGGTGTCAAGATCATCTGCAGAAGAAGCATTGGACATCAAACATTTCATCTTCAACAAATTCAAATTGCTCTACTTCTCTTTCAACCGTTCTTTTTCCTTTATAGAATTCAACAAAACAACAGCACTTCAAGTAATACAGAACATGGACTCTGTCATTCCAAGGCTTAGAGTAGAGCTTCTCAACATCCTCCAATGCAAGTCCCTACCAAATTATGTTAGTTTGACCATTTTGCAAAAGCAATATGCATACAGCTCCACATAAGAACAGGTTCACTTACTTTAGTTTCAGGTATCAAGAAAAGAACAACTAGAAATAGGAAGACAATAACAGCAGAGAACAGTAGTAATGTCCCAAACACCTGTAGAGATGAGTTGGTGAGGATTGGCCCCAATTGATTGGTCAAAATAATTCCTATCCAGAACCCAGTGTTACATATGGCTGTAATGAAACCTGTGGAGCAATAATGAGAATGCTTACATGTCCAGTTTACTACGGGAAAATCAAAGGTTTAGCAAACACACAAAACTTAATCACAAGGTAAAGGGTTTCAATACGTCAAAACACCCAAATAAATGTAAGAAATACGTATTGCTTTAACCTTTTTCCTTTCCTTTATGCAGGTATTTTATTATCCGAGTGTTACTTATTTTGGGGGTTTTCTAATTTTGTGTTTAATATATCAATAGGTACAGTTCAAGTAATGTAATGCCGTTCCAAATAGAGAGAAAACATGAATTGCAGGCATAAGCAGTCCGAGTCAGGTTTCCCTACATATTTTTTTTTGAGATAAGTGAACACTGAAAAAAACTTTCATAATATAAAATGGAGCAGCCAAAGACTAGAAAACTTAGCAAAAGACTAGTACATAGATGTAGTAAAATTCTTAACTTAAATTTTTTTTCCAATGTTTTTGAGGCAGAATCCTCTGATCTATTAAAATCAACATAGCTTTGCTAAACTTGTTGTAGCTATATAAAAATCGGGCACACTCAATTTATACTGAATCAAAATAGCTCTTAAAACATACATAAAATATCAATAAAAATGAAATTTGGCTGGGTAATCATAGTATTGCTTGCATCAAGCATACCCTATTGGATTCCGATCCTTTGCTTCCATTTCTTTACTAGAGATATTTCAAATTGCTTGGACAAGAACAATCACAACTAGGAAAAAGAGCACGCAATATATTTTCAAAATTAGAGTATGTGAGTGGATTTAAGAAAAAGGACTTCACCATCCAAAAACAAATTCTTGATTACAGCTCAAAATTCTATTTTCAACTGCACTGAAGTATAGTCTTTGTTTGAAACTTCTTTCCTTCACAGAAAAAAAAAATATTTGTGACCCACACATTTATTATACGGAAATCTATGGAATAGAAATTTTGCTCCAGGCTAGCCCATTTCTAATGCCATTTTCCCAAAGTGATCTTTATTTACATGCTAGTGTTTGGTTAAAAGTAAGCGCTCATATCATCAGAGCCACAGCAGCTCAAGACCAAATACAGAGATCATTTTGGAGCTCATAGAATGTGCAATGGCAATGTACAAATAAGAAGAAAAAGAGAGCATGATGCAATTTTTTTCTCAACTCCGCTCATATATGGCAACACGTTGATACTACAACAGCAATAACTAGATTTTTTTTAAAAAATTAAAAATTTGACGTATAGTCTCCACATAAATGACTCTCATATAGACTAAATCCCCATTACATTATACAATTGTGAGCAACAACTGTTATGTAGCCATATTGAGTGCCAAAAAGAGGCCGCTATGATTCCATACTGGTGAAACAAGTAGCGTTCTATTTTGATGAAAATGCAAAAATTGTACAAGAAAGAGCTGAATATGATTGGGGAGCATTAAAGATACTGAAGAAAAGGAAGGATGGCTTGGATGGCCAGAGGTGAATATCTTGAGTAAACCATCAGCGCCTATTTAAATCTGTAACTATAGGAGGCATATCAGAAGGAACTGTAAAATGAAGCATGTGTAGCAAAAAGATCTGGATGAAAGTTTAGAAGTGTAGAGTTATTGCAAGACAAAAATTTATCCAATGTAAAAGTGGGCAATGTAGATTCCATGGTTCCATAAATATTGCCTCAAGATTACTTGTACTTCACAATGTAAATCAAGTGTTCTGATAGGAAAAAAAGTTGGGACCGAACATAAACTAAATTTAAGACAGAGCAATGTAAACAATGAATAATTCAAGACTAAGCAATGCAAAACAATGAACAATCACCACAATGATCAACAGGTATTGAAGGAAAAAAAAAATTTTAACTTATACCTGACATGCCCTGTAGACCGCTGAATTAGAGTGGACCTTTTTTTGTTTGCTTATAAAAAAACAACAGCATTTTCTAAATAGCAACTACCGCCTTGGATTGACTCTTCCTGGCCAATTCTGCCAGCTTTTAAAAAGTTGCACAGTCATTTATACCTACCAGGAACCCCTCAACTTCCACTGCCTTTGAGAAAGGAGACATCCCACAAAGGTCCAAAAAGTCGTAATTTTTTTTGCAGCACTGTAAAAAATTTATCTCACAGCGATGCATGGAAAAAAAAATAAACCAAAAGATGGCTTTATCTCTGCACAATCCATGCTTAGAATATTTGGGGGAGGGGGAGGGTTTTTGGAAGTTTGGGGTCAGGAATATGCAAAATCGTGGAGGTCCTACATTTTGCTTGCTGCAGGGATCTATGACCATAAAACATGCCTAAAAACTAAAAAAAAATTGAGGTGATTACTAGTTAACAGATTCTAAATCTCCAATAAATAGCACCCAAAACAGGATGATACCTCACAAAAAGTTGACATCATACCGTCTAAAACTTTATAAAATAAAATCCTCTTTGTAATCACAAATCTAGAGTATTACTCGTGGAGCTGTTAACAACAATCATCCACAAAAGTTTGAAGTACAATTTGACTTCCAATCGCAACATGAAAAGGTAATATTTGAATATGGCAGTCCTAAGCCTACGCTATCTATTTGTGGTCTAAGCACCTCGAATATGAACTCTCCTCGGCTATTCACTAATCTAACTGATGCCTGCCTACTAATTGCAACCTACTCATGCAAGTATAGTCCCAATGATTCCATATTAATCTCCTTAGATATACAAAGGCTCCTGAAAGAAGGAATTAATGGGACCACCAAGTTGCCAAACTATCAATAAGTTTACACTGCTGGATGCTTTCCCCCTTCCGCATATAAATGATCAGATGAACACCATTGCACAACAGGGTGTTCAGCACTATCGACCTTCCAAGTGTGTACCACCAAGTCCCACTTGGAAAGAGAGAACGACTTTACACTGTATTCGGGGCGAGCAATGGCTAATACCAATTTAACTGTGTTCCCTTTAGCGTAACCATCAGTGTCGCACGCTTTCATGAAATGACCGATTTTCTGCGTAAAAAAAATTAGTTGGAGTTTTCCCTTATCTGGGTAATATTATCATATGAGGTAAAGATCAAGAAGAGCATGATTTTCATTTAGAGTTTTTCCACAAGGCTGCCAAACAGAAAAATATGACCTACAATTATGAAAAGAGCGTTTTCTCAAAGAGCCGCCTTGCATTACTTGGTTGCATTGTTGAAGAGGGTCAGATTCACCCTGATCCCGACGTTTAAGACTTCTTCGGGAAATCCTTATTCTGAACAAAAATAAGTCATTCAATAAATGTAAAGAGCTTTTTTCTTATTACTCACAGTTGATTCCAGGATTTTCAAACAGAATGGGGCCAATCAACCGCTGCAAAACATTTCTATTGTCCACTGACGCTGTTGCAGCTTTTGAAAGCTTCAAGAAAAGCATAGAAGAGTCGATCGTGACAGCTGTTGATGAAGAGATGCCACTAAAGTGGAAACTGATGCCTCGGAAGTAGCTATAGCTGCAACTTTAAACCAAACAGAGTGACCTGTTGCTTTCTTCACAAGGACACTACAAGGACCCAAACTCAGACATCCATCTGTCAAGAAAGAGGCTCAAGCTATCATAGAATCCATCCGTTATTGGAAACACTACCTCACTGGGAAACAATTCAGCCTGAAGACTGATCAGGGAAACATTTCAGCCTGAAGACTGATCGGGGAAACATTTCATCCTGAAGATTGATCGGGGAAACATTTAAGCCTGAAGACTGATCGGGAAAACATTTCAACCTGAAGACTGATCAGGGAAATATTTCAGTCTGAAGACTGATCGGGGAAACATTTCAACCTGAAGACTGATTGGGGAAACATTTCAGCCTGAAAACTGATTGGTGAAACTTTTCAGTTTGAAGACTGATCAGGGAAACATTTCAGCCTGATGACTGATCGGGGAACATTTCAGCCTGAAGACTGACCAGAAGTCTGTGTCATACATGTTTGATCAACAGCACAACGGTAAAATCTGGGAAAAAAGCATGAGCTGGTGGGTAGAGTGTCCTGCTACAGTCTTGACATAATTTACTGCCCCGGAAACGAGAACATATCATCCAAGACTCTATCCTGGAGTATCGGTGCTGTTTCTCTCAATTATTCACTGTATCAACTGCACCAGTCGCTCTGCCACCCTAGAATTACAAAAACACCTCACTTTGTTCCCACCCCGAAACTCACCATTTTTGATTGAAGAAATCAAAATAATGACTAATTCTTACCAGAACTTTTGTGAGTGTAAGTCTAGATACCATCGACCAGACAAAACCTAAAGCATCAAGAAAACTCAACCTTCTGGGAGGCTGATATATTTTAAAGGAATGTTCGCCTCTAGCAACAAGAATGTATACTTCCTCAAAGTCATTTTTATGAGTATTCGCTATTTCCATTCATTTTTACATGCCACTGCTAGCACCATCCTCAAATGCTTCACTGATATTCACAGTCTTCAGGATACCAGCAGTTCTATATTCTGTTCGAGGGCCTTCTCTAGTAAGTCGAGAACTACAAGTGATACTCACTGAAAAAGGAGTAGTTTGAGCCATGCTATTGCCGATAACCCCGCCGGTAACGGTCAAGAGAAGAAGCACAATGAAACTTTGTGGAAATTAGTTACAATGGCCAACAAACCTAAGAACCTCTCCATCATGTACTGGCAGGATATCCTTCAAGTCAGTTCTGTGTACCCTTACTAAAGAGATGGCCCACAAGCATCTCTTCCGTTTCTCCTGACAATTGACATTGGGAAGCTCAATCCCTACCTGGTTGACAACATAACCTTCCTCAATCATTAAATTGCCAGACAGTTCTCTCGATTTTCAATCTTACATAATATAAGCCCATCTATTTAAACGGTTATTTCTTAAAGGTGAACATATGGTGCATAGAGATATAGACAAATATACATATTTAGATACATCATTGATACAACCAAGGATGACAATTCAAACTTTCCATCCAACTCCTCACTACTGAGAGCATGCTTCACTTGCTAATAATCCATTAGTGTCTATACACTATAAAAAGAATTGCAATCAAACAGAGACTAAGTCCAGCCAAATTCAAGTGAATTGCAATTGATCATCATAAACATTTAATCTTAACTTTATTTAAATGCCAGTTCACATCTTGACAAATTAACAGAAAATGTTGCAACCTTTCCCAAACCTCTCTCTTATAGAACTTTAGAACTTAATTTCATAAAAAAAAACTAAAAAAACTTCACATCATGTCGCTATAAGCCTAGATATTTTACCTGATAAATCTGTCTTTAGGACAATAGACTAAAGCTCACCAGTACTCCTTACCATTGGCTGACCCATTCCTAGCCTCTATCTTACAGAACTCATGTTTATACAACAACAACAAAAAAAAGCCATTACATCATGTCGCTATAAGCATCCATTTTTATATGATTAATCTGCCTTTAGGTTAATAGGTTAATGCCTGCCAGTACACTTTACCTTTGGCCGGTAGGGGAAAAATCTCCCCCATAATTATCCAAGTAAGATTTCTAGGAATAAATAATAAAGAGGAACTGATCATATCCAACAATATTCATGCCATGTTTTCAACTCACCCACAAGTCAAAGCAAACATTCCAACATTTAAAGATAAACGGATCAGTACAATAGATCCGACATCCTTCTGATATTCATCAAGTTCATTTGAGTTAACACTAGCTAAATCAAACTTGGTACCAAGTAGAGAAGATAAAGTGACCAAAATAAACATCAGACTAAGACCAATCAAGAAAAGAGGTTTCCATCCAAACTATCATAGGAACAGAATTGAGAGAGCATAATAAAGATGCATTATAGATGGTTAATGAAGAAAAACATCCACATTAAATCAAAATCACAAATTGTTTTGGCTTATAAGAAACACTCTCCGACAAGTTGTATTTTTTATAAAAGTGGGACCATGCATCACAGATATATTATTGTAAAAAAAAAATTTTTTTAATCATATGAACTTAATATCGATAATATGATTGTTTGCACAAGATAATTATTATGAAGATCATACCACTTACACAAAACTAGAAGAGAAAAAAGTAAATCATTTATGACAATCTGAATCCTCTGTGCCAAAAATCATACGTAAATTACATGGTTCCACCACACGGGCTACTTTCCAGAGTATTAGATTACGAAAACGAAAAGCTTGATCTTCTTTTCCGCATCTACAAAAGAAAAAGGCTCCGAAAAGAGGATTGTCTGATAAAACCACCCACTTCGAACAATACAATAACTCAGAT
>CBDHDT010000117.1:0-9336 GCA_965261215.1 Ekhidna sp. | reverse complement strand
ATTCTAATTGGTTCGGGTGTAGGACTAGGCTCCGGAATTTGTGGCGGTCCTGGTTCTGTTTCAATAGCAAAGGTAGTTTGTGAAAAACTAACAAATACAAGTAAGACAATCATACCTAAAATAAGACTAGTTTTCATATGATAATTTCACAAAAACATTACGATAGTTTTGTATAAGAATATGATTATTAATTTCTAAGAATGAAAGAGGTTATTTGTAGAAATCAGGTTCTTGATCTCTTTTCTGTTTTGGAAGATCTTCCATAACGGCTTGAACTACTTCATTGTGATTATACGTAAGATGTCGGAGAAACTTTGCAGATTCATCTGCTCTAGTTTTTTCATCTGCAAATAACATTTCAGGACTACTCAATCCAGTCATCATTTCATTGCATTCTTTGCATGGTTCAAAGTCAAGATAGAGTTTCATATTTCTCGTCATTTTTCTTAGTATTTAGACTATTTTATGGATTGAGGTATGGGTGCCTCTTTTTTTCTAGGCTTTATCTTATCTACAGCATCAATAAGATCTTGTTGTGTAATCTTGATCTCTTTAACGTTCTTTGACTTGCCAGAAACATATCTCTTCAAAGCTGTAATAGCTGCTCTGTTTGCTACTGCTGCGATTTCAGCTCCACTAAAATCATCAGTAATTTTTACAATTTCTGAGATTTTTACATCACCGTCAAGTGGTTTTTTCTTTGTATGAATCTCAAAGATATGCTGTTTTCCTTTTTCATCAGGATTTGGAACTTTAATGATTCTATCAAATCTGCCTGGTCTGAGAAGTGCTTCATCAACAATGTCTAATCGGTTTGTTGCACCAATTATCAACACATTGTTTAGTTCTTCTAATCCATCAATTTCTGTTAAGATTTGAGACACTACATTTTCTGTAACATGTGAATCAGAACCTCCACTTCCTCTTCTTGGAACAAGTGCATCAACTTCATCTAAGAATATTATACATGGAGCTGCTTGTCGTGCTTTTCTAAATATTTCTCTGACTCCTTTTTCAGATTCTCCTACCCATTTTGAAAGTAATTCAGGACCCTTAATACTGATGAAATTAGACTCTGTCATTTTTGCAAGAGCCTTTGCAATCAATGTCTTACCAGTTCCTGGAGGACCATGAAGCAAAATTCCCTTTGGAGATTCTACATCAACATAATCATATGCGTCCTTGTATTTGATTGGCCACTCAACAGCTTCTTTGAGTTCTTCTTTTAATTCATCTAAACCACCAACATCATCCCAACTTACGTTTGGGACTTGGACTTGGACTTCTCTTAGTGCACTAGGACTAACTTCTTTTAATGCATCTCTAAAGTCGTCGCTTGTAATTTGGATCTTTTCAAGTATTTCTGATGAAATTTTTTCTTCATCATAGTCAATCTCAGGAAGAATTCTACGAAGAGATTTCATCGCAGCTTCTTTGGCTAAAACTTCCAAATCAGCTCCTACAAATCCATGTGTAGTTTTTGAGATTTGTTTTAAATCTACTTTTTCATCAATTGGCATTCCACGTGTATGAATTGAAAGAATGTCAAATCTACCTTCATCATCAGGAATTCCAATTTCAATTTCTCTATCAAACCTACCTGGTCTTCTAAGTGCTGGATCAATTGAATCTGGTCTATTAGTAGCAGCAATTACAACAACTTTACCTCTAGATTTCATTCCATCCATTAAAGTAAGTAATTGTGAAACAATTCTTTTCTCTAGTTCGCCAGAAACTTCATCTCTTTTTGGAGCGATAGAATCAATCTCATCAATGAAAATTATGCTAGGAGCATTTTCTTCAGCTTGAGTAAAGATTTCTCTAATTCGCTCTTCACTTTCTCCATAATGTTTGCCCATTATTTCAGGACCACTTAGGGAGATAAAGTGGGCATTTGTTTCGCCAGCTACGGCCTTTGCTAATAGTGTCTTACCAGTACCAGGAGGACCATACAATAGAACACCTTTTGGTGCTTCCACACCTATTTTGTCAAATAATTCTGGATGCCTCATTGGCAATTCTACCATTTCACGAATTTTTTGGACCTCTTTTTTCAAACCTCCAAGTTCATCATATGTTATTCTTGGATATGATGAATCAACTGCTTTAGTCATTGCTCCAAGTTTGAATATAGTATTTTCTGTAACTAAAACAGGTTTTGATGGTTTTGTACTTGTTACAACAAACTGAACTCTTCCACCCATCTGTGTATTAAGAGATACTGAATCTCCAGTTGTAAATACATGATTGAGATAGTTGTAAATCATATATTCTTGTAATCCTTCTGCAGTAATCTTTTCAGTTGGAGACAAAACAATCTGTTCAGCATTTACAACTTTAACTGTTTTTAGTAAAATCTTATCACCAATTCCTGCTCCAATATTTTGTCTGGTCATTCCATCTATTTTGATAATACCTGAACCGTATTCTTCAGGTGCCCCGGGCCAAAGTTTTACATGTGTTTTTTTGTTGTATGTTAATTCTAGTATTTGTCCGGTATTCCATTTTTGATCCTCAATAATTTTAGGATCAACTATAGCTCTCCCCCTTCCAACATGTTGTTGTGGGCTTTCTTCAATTTTTAAAATTATTTCACTCATATCATTACCTCAAAAATAAAGAGGGGTTTATTCAACCTCCACCGTTTTGCTTTTTGGTTTTTCCTCTTCAACTAGTTTGAAGATGATTTCCAAAACTCCATTCTTGTAAGATGCTTTTGCAGAGTTTTCATCAACTTTGTATTGTACAGGAACTTTTACATAATATTTTTTATTATTATGTTCTGCTGAAAGATTAACTGTCTTGTTTTCAACAACAATTTTGACATCAGATTTTTCAACTCCTGGCATCTCAGCTATGAGTTTTACTATTTTTTCTTTTTCATCGACAATTGTGTCAACGAGTGGTTCTCGCGTATCAGAAGTTGAAGCAAGGCCTGGTTTGGTATTTCCATACTCGTTTGTAATAGGTTTTCCATCAGGACCAATAATCATTGTATAACCATAATAGTATGAACCAGCTTCAGAACCATTTCCCTTGAATTCCTCAAAAACGTCATCTATATCAAAAAAAGAGTTTGACATTTTTTTGAAGATTCTATTAAATTCACTATCAAAGTTTGTCATATTTACCTACTATATGTAATATGTATTACATTATATAAAGATTATTGATATTTCTTTGATTTCTTACATAATGCTATTATAATTGACATGATATAATAATCTTAATGATAACTACCAACATGTCCGTACCTGAAGTAGTTAGAGAAATCATCACCAAAAATCGTTCAATTTACGATTGTATGAAAATGGATTTGATTAACTATACAGCTCTGGCAGTAAAGATTCAACCAGAAATTGAAAGAATTCTAGGAAATTCTGTTAATCTCAATACTGTAGTTGTTGCAATTAAAAGATTTGCTGATTCATTTGAAATCAAAGAAGATGTCAAAGAGGAATTAGTTTTGAAAAATGCTCGATTGGCATTAACTGATGGAATAATGGATGTTAAATTTTCCATAAAGGATTCTAATCAAATGGATCCAATGATAATTTTAGACAAATTTTCTAAGATAACTAATAACTATGAGTTTTTCCGGTTGTCTGATTCATTTAGATTTCTTGCAGAAGATATGGAGGATATTAGACAAATCTTCAATAGTGTTCCAGAAAGAGATGATATGTTTAGTACTGGTCTTGCAAAAATTAGAATTTCAATTCCAAACTCTCAAAATCAATCAGATGTAGTATCCTATGTTGCTGAGGTATTACATACAAATGGGGTAGAGTTGGTAAACGCATTTTTCAGTCAAGATAACATTACAATTATCCTAAATGAGAGAGATTCATCAAGGGCTTATGATATCTTACATTCTGATATTATGAGAACCTGAGCATAGTAGTGAATTTGGTGGAAATTATTCTTATAGCATATATTCACCCAATTTGTGGAAAGTGCACGATTGGCTAGAAATAAGAAAAAAATAGTGATTTTAGGAGGAGGATTTGCCGGGGTAGAATGTGCTAGACGGTTAGAAAAAGAATTTGGAAATAATCCTGAAATAGAACTGGTAATGGTAAGTGAAGATAATTTTTTATTATTTACACCAATGTTGCCACAGGTAGCATCTGGAATGATTGAAACTAGACATATTGTTTTACCAATTAGAACTATCTGTAAAAAAATAAAATTCTATGAGAGCAGAATCAAAAATATTGATCCGTATGGAAAAATTGTGACATTATGGGGAACTGGAGATAGAAGAAGTATCTCACTACATTATGATTTTCTGGTTGTTGCACTAGGTAGTGAAACTAACTTTTTTGGAATGGCTGATGTTGAAAAAAATGCATACACAATGAAGACACTCAATGACGCTGTAATGTTAAGAAATAGAGTTATCGATATGCTAGAACAAGCAGAAAATGAAACTAATCCAATTCTTCGAAAAAGTTTTTTGAATTTTGTAGTAGTAGGTGGTGGATTTGCAGGAATTGAAACTGCAGGAGAATTGATGGATCTTTTATTGGATGCAAGAAAATATTATCCAACAATTCACAAAGAGGATATTAAAGTAATTGTGTTAGAGGCCTTAGGAATGATCCTGCCTGGATTTAATATAAAACTGGCAAATTTTGCAAAAGATAAAATGATGAAAAGAGGGATTGACATTAGACTAAAAACAGCAGTCACCAGTTTTGATGGAAATGAAGTTACAACAAAATCATTAGATGAAAATCCAAATGATATATCTGAAATTTATTCAATTATTACAAAGACATTGATTTGGACTGCAGGAGTTACTCCAGTTAACACAATCAAGAGATCAATGTTCAAAACAGAAAAAGGAAAAGTTTTGGTTAATGATTATCTAGAAGTTACTGATTTTCCTGGAGTATTTGCAATAGGTGATTGTGCATTACACATAGATCCTAAAACACAACGACCATTACCTCCAACTGCTCAAATTGCAGAATCTCAAGCAAAGATTGCTGCTAAAAATTTAATTTCTCTAATAAAAAATTCTATAAAAGAAAAATTTGTTTATCATTCTAAAGGGCAAATGGCAATTATTGGAAAAAGATCAGGAATTGCTACATTTTTGGGAATGAATATCTCAGGATTTTGGGCTTGGTTAATTTGGAGAAATGTTTACCTCTCAAAAATTACAACATTTGATAAAAAAACTCGTGTGTTTCTTGATTGGGTAATAGATTTGTTCTTTGATAGAGATATCTCAAGATTGAAGTTAATGAAACGTAAGACTGAGAAAGAATACAAGTTACTGGATGAAGTAGATGATGTTTGGTAAAAAAAATTATTTTTTAATTTTATAAATAATAATTACTGGTGCTACAAAATACATTCCAACATTCATCAAAATTATTCCAATTCCATATGATAGCATTTTTTCTTCAGAATCAATTTCAACATAATTTAGAATTGATAATGTGGATAACATTGGAGTAATGGAAAGTTTTACAAATTCTTTGAAAAGGGGGTTTTCACGCTCCATATCAGCAATTACAGGTGAAAATGAATAATAAAATTGGTTAAAGCTACTCATGAAAGCAATTCCAGACTCTGTTGATAATATAGTATTATCTCTAAGCTCCCTAAGTTGTTGAACTTGTGGTGCCATTTCAGAACCATATGCTGCAGTTGCAATTAAACATCCACCATTTTCTTTATTAGATTCTGTGGATAATATTGTAAAAGATTCTATAGTTTCATCAAATCTTGGAAGTTGAGAATTAAAATCATTCACACCATTACTATATGCAAAGATATAGAATTTTTCATTATCATAAAATATAATTTCTTTAAATTGAACTTCATAATTTTCTTCATTCGATGAAAAGAATCCTTCTGCTTCAGTAACATATGCATCATATCCATTTATTATCATCTTATTCTGTGAAATAATTTTTAATTCTTCTTTTTCTATTACAGGTTTAATTGTTTCAAGTTTTTCAGAGATAAGTTCATCAAATGTTCGTTGATTTGTTTCTTGTATTGTTAATGAGATAACTGGATTCATTATACCTGTTTTTGGACCTACTGCAACTACATCAGGAGAATTTGGTTGTGTCTTGTCTTGTTCTTGTAATAACCAACCTTCAGGCACACTTAGTTTAATTTGATGTTCTGTACTTTGATATTCTTGATTACCTGTTGATGGGGTTAAAGTTGATTGAGTACGTTCAGGATCTTTTAATTCAAGAGGACTTGAAATCTCGGAAATACTAACTACGGTAACTTTTGTAATTCTAACTTGTTCAAGATCTAATGGTCTATCATTATCATCTGTTTGTATCGCTGCAATTTTGTCAAGTGTTTCAAAACTTTCTTCAGTTATAATTCTACCAAATACGGTATATTGTTCATCAAGAGAATTAGAATTTTGATGAACTATGAAAAATTGAGAACCGCCACTGTCTGGATCAGCAGATCTTGCCATTGAAACAATTCCACGATTATGTTTTATTGTGTTAAACTCTGCATTTACACTTGTAGTTGGACCACCAATCCCCCAAGAATTAGGATCGCCATCAATAGTGTTTGGATCGCCGCCCTGAATCATAAATCCAGGAATAATTCTGTGAAATAATACACCATCATAAAATCCTGTTTGAGATAATTTTATAAAATTCTTAACATGTTTTGGGGCATCATTTGGAAAAAATTCTATGACAATTTCTCCAAAACTAGTTTCTAAAATAACTACAGGATCCATAATGTTAATTTTATTAAATTCAACTGTTTGGGCAAATGTGTAACTTCCCGAACTAACTACAAATAATGAAAATATTAAAGCCATGAAAATTTTTTTCAATAATTTTTTTCAATATTGCTTACTTAAAAGCTAATTGTATTAGTTTTTAATAAAGTTCGATAATTAACCCATATGCAGTCTGATGAGAAAATTCAAGCACATATAGTTTCAATTTGGCGAGAATCTAAAAAATTCTTTTCAATTGGTGGAAAAGAAGGCATGTTGGTATTAACTGACAAACATTTGATGTTTGTACACAAAACAGAATCTAAAATGAATTGGTGGAAAGCCATTACTCAAAGACAAGTAGTTAATTTTATAAAATCAAAAAACACTATGATTCACCATGATGGCTATAATGAAAAAGATTTGATGAATGATTGTGAAGATGTACGAAATACCGAATTAAGTTTTGATAATATTTCTAGTATTAGTTTTACAGAAAAAGATTGGGGAAGTTCATTACAATTAGAGTTTCAAAAAGATGGAAAAGATGAGAAATTTCAGTATTCGATTGCTCAAGATTGGGTAAAATATCCTGCAAAAGAACCTACAAAATACATGAAAGTGGATTGGGAGCCTTTTGTGCAATATATTAAAGACAGGCAGAAATTTACCAAGTAAAATTGAGTAAAGTTTACGCTGTAGGTGTTGGACCTGGTTCTCCAAAATATGTCACAGGAATTGTAAAAGAAATAATTCAGAATTGTGATGTAATTATTGGTTACAAATACACATTGAAAACAATAAAGGATTTGACTGTAGGAAAAGAAGTTTATGAAATCACTATGAATGATCAAGAAGATTCTTATCAAAAAATTCTTCCAGAGTTGGGTGATAGAACTCTAGTCATACCATTTACTGGTGATGTTAATTTTTCAGAATCTGAAGTTGTTGATAGATTAATTGAAATTTTTGGTAATGTTGAAATTATTCCAGGAATTAGTTCAATACAAGTTGCTGCATCAAGAGCAAAAGTTCCGCTTGATAAATCAAAGATAATTACAATGCATGTTACAACTCCAATTGAAGACAAAAAATTAGAATTGCAAAAAGCATTAATTGATGATTTTAGTGTGGTTTTAGTACCAAGACCTTGGCCAAAACAACCAGACAAACATTTTATGCCTTCAGAAATTGCAATTTATCTTCGAGAGCATAATTTTGAGACTGATAAAATGAAAGTTCATGTTTATGAATCAATAACTACTGAAAATGAAACCAGTTTTGAGGGAACAGTAAAAGAATTGGAAGGAAAAGAATTTTCTGATTTATCAGTAATGGTGTTTAATCAAGTAAGTCTTGATTCATACATGAATTATAGATGGCAGTGGGAAAATTAGTTACCAAAGTTTTGGCCTGTACCTAAAATTAAATTATCTGAGCTTGGGAATACATAGGCTACAATTTTCATCCATGGATAGTCTGGATCATATAATCTATAAAATCCTGCATCGTCAAATGTAATAGTGACAGATTCGTTTGGAGTGATTATACCAGTAGAAATTCTTCCATCCGGTGTGAATGTAACATAGCGATCACTGTTATCTTTACCACTAATAATATTATGTGAAACTAGATCATCATTTACTATTGTAATGGTAGCACCAGGTTCAACTGAAATTCTATCATGAGAGAAAAATCCTAATCTTATAGAACTATTTTGTTGTCCAGGGACTGTGTCGTCAGGAATTCTCTGAGTCGAGGAATATTTGAGAATGTGAATTACAACTTTATCAGATGTTACAGATTCTGAAGGAATAGAATCAATTTTAGTTAAACTAGATAGTTTTGTAGTGTAAATTACTTTGTAAGTGTCATCTGATGTTGTTATTCTACCTGTAAATCCATAAACTGATGCGTCTTTACTTTCACTAACTAGTCTTCCAAAAAAGCTAATTAAAGTACACATTTCACCTAAACCAAAATCTGTCATAGAAGCATTAGGTAGTAAATGTAGAGTATGTGTAAATTCTAAGCTTTTGAGTATTAGGAGGATTCATAATTATCAAAAAATAGAAAATTCGAAATATATGAAAAAAATTGTTGAAGATTTAATTCAGAATGGAATAGATCCTTCTGGAGAATTTTGTATTTTATGTCAGAATTGTATTATGTACATAAGAAAAATCAGTAATGTTCGAAAATCTTCAGGATTATCAAAATTTAATATTAATGATCTAGAACAAGTATTTACAAAATAACACCAAAAAGTATATTGGTTTTATATTATTTCTAAACATAATGAATGAATGTATTTTTTGTAAAGAGGATAAAGTTTCTCAAGATACACATAGATGTAGTAGTTGTGATTTATCACAAATACCCAGAATTTTAGTAGATAAGGAGATTAAAAAATTATTAAAACTAGATGTAATAAAAATAAGGCCTGTTTTAGATCTTAATGAACAATTATCACCATTTGGAATTGATCTTACTTTAGATACAAAATTCAAACGAGTTATCAAAACAGATAATATTTCTATTGACCCACTTCAAGAACCAGAATCTGAAGATCAATTTTATGAAAGTAAAGAATTACTTTTAGGAAATAAAGA
>CBDHDT010000116.1:0-12103 GCA_965261215.1 Ekhidna sp. | reverse complement strand
AAAATTGTCTTCAGGATTTGACCCTTTTAAAACCAACTTTTTAAGTATTTCTTTGCTCTTTTCTGAGAAACCACTTTTTTGACTAAAAAGAGAAGTTCTCTGTGAATTACCCCGAAAATCCTTCAAAACCACAGAAAAGCATAGTTTAGCTGTATGTGGCTCACTTTGAGGAGAAAAACAAGTTTTAGTTAATATTTCCCTCATTTTACTGATTTGATCAAAAACAGTTGTTTAAACAAATCCAAATTTTCCTCAGGATTTTGCCTATTCAAACATGGGGGGGACTATACCATATTTTCCAAAAATTTGATTTTTTTTTCTCCCTGTCATAACTTTTTTCCTCTTTCTTCTGTGCAAATAAATATTATACCAGCTTGTTGCTTATTGTGTGTGCTTTAAGATGATATGTAAAAAGTCTCTATAGGCACTTTTTCTTAGAAGATATAGCCAAACAAGCAAGGATCACTCAAAAAAATTGCATTTCCTAATTTGGAAATCCTCTAATTGCCAGACGCCTTGAGCTACAGACCCCAAACACCTGTTGTGGCTTCCCACAAGCCTAAGCTGTGATATGACTCAGTCAAATTTTTTTTACCGTGAAGGAATGTTGAGATATGATTATTAGAAGAGGCGGGGTCACAGATTTTTCGTGAACTTTGCCGCGGTTTGAAATAAAGTGTCTCATAACTATTCAAAGCTTCACCGCGTTTCAAATATGGCTGAGTCATATCACAGCTTAGGGTGTTAGCAATCCACACAGGAAGTTTGGTGTCTGTAGCTCAAGGCGTCTGACAATTAGAGGATTTCCAAATTAGGACATGCCATTTTTTGAGTGATCCTTGCGTGTTTGGCTATATCTTCTAAGAAAAAGTGCCTATAGAGACTTTTTACATATCATCTTAAAGCACACACAATAAGCAACAAGCTGGTATAATAATTATTTGCACAGAAGAAAGAGGGAAAAAGTTATGACAGGGAGAAGAAAAAAAATCAAATTTTCGGAAAATATGGTATAGTCCCCCCATCAAAAACAGTTGTTTAAACAAATCAAAATTGTCCTCAGGATTTGACCCTTTTAAAACCAACTTTTTAAGTATTTCTTTGCTCTTTTCTGAGAAACCACTTTTTTGACTAAAAAGAGAAGTTCTCTGTGAATTACCCCGAAAATCCTTCAAAACCACAGAAAAGCATAGTTTAGCTGTATGTGGCTCACTTTGAGGAGAAAAACAAGTTTTAGTTAATATTTCCCTCATTTTACTGATTTGATCAAAAACAGTTGTTTAAACAAATCCAAATTTTCCTCAGGATTTTGCCTATTCAAACATGTTAAGAAAAAAAAATTCGGAGTTTTTCAGTGCTCCTTTCAGAGATAGCCCCTTTTTTGACTAAAAAGAGAAATTCTCTGTGAATTTACCCCAAAAAGCTTCAAAACAACAGAAAAGCATAGTTTAGCTGTATGTGGCTCACTTTGAGGAGAAAAACAGTGTTTGTTAATATTTATCCCCTTTTACTGGTTTGATCAAAAAAAATTTGTTTAAACAAATCCAAATTTTTCTCAGGATTTGCCCCTTTTTAAACGTGTTAAGAAAAACATACTTTCTGAGTATTTCAGTGCTCCTTTCTGAGATAGTCACTTTTTTGACTAAAAAGAGAAGTTCTCTGTAATTTTACCCCAAAACGCTTCAAAACAACAGAAAAGCATATTTTAGCTGTATGTGGTTCACTTTGAGGAGAAAAACAAGTTTTTGTTAATATTTCCCTAATTTTACTGATTTGATCAAAAATATTTGTTTAAACAAATCCAAATTTTTCTCAGGATTTGCCCCTTTTTAAACGTGTTAAGAAAAACAAACTTTCTGAGTATTTCTGTGCTACTTTCTGAGATAGTAACTTTTTTGACTAAAAAGAGAAGTTCTCTGTGAATTTACCCCAAAACGCTTCAAAACAACAGAAAAGCATAGTTTATCTGTATGTGGCTCAGTTTTGGGAGAAAAAAAGTTTTTGTTAATATTTGTCCCCTTTTAATGGTTTGATCAAAAACAGTTGTTTAAACAAATCAAAAATTTCCACAGGATTTGCGCCTATTCAAACATGTTAAGGAAAAAGATTTCGGAGTTTTTCAGAGCTCCTTTCTGAGATAGCCCCTTTTTGACTAAAAAGAGAAATTCTCTGTGAATTTCCCCGAAAATGCTTCAAAATAACAGAAAAACATAGTTTAGCTGTATGTGGCTCACTTTGGGCAAAAAAAAGATTTTGTTAATATTTGTCCCCTTTTAATGGTTTGATCAAAAAAAGTTGTTTAAACAAATCCAAATTTTCCGCAGGTTTTGCTCCTTTTCAAACATGTTAAGAAAAACAAACTTTCTGAGTATTTCAGAGCTCCTTTCTGAGATATATTTTTTTTGACAAAAAAGAGAAGTTCTCTGTGAATTTCCCCAAAAATGCTTCAAAACAACAGAAAAGCATAGTTTAGCTGTATGTGGCACACTTTGAGGAGAAAAACAAGTTTTGTTAATATTTCCCTGATTTTACTGATTTGATCAAAAACATTTGTTTAAAGAAATCCAAATTTTCCTCAGGATTTGACCCTTTACAAAAATATTAAGAAAAACAAACTTTCTTATTATTTCAGTGCTTTTTTCTGAGATAGTCACTTTTTTGACTAAAAAGAGATGTCCACTGTGAATTTAGCCGAAAATGCTTCAAAACAACAGAAAAGCATAGTTTATCTGTATGTGGCTCATTTTGGGGAGAAAAACAGTTTTTGTTTACATTTGTCCCCTTTTACTGGTTTGATCAAAAACAGTTGCTTATACAAAACCAAATTTTCCTCAGGATTTGCCCCTTTTCAAATATGTTAAGAAAAACGTACTTTCTGAGTTTTTCAGTGCTCCTTTCTGCGATGCCACTTTTTTGACTAAAAAGAGAAGTTCTCTGTGAATTTCCCCAAAATGCTTAAAAACAACAGAAAAGCACAGTTTAGCTGTATGTGGTTCACTTTGAGGAGAAAAACATGTTTTTGTTAATATTTCCCTCATTTTACTGATTTGATCAAAAAAAGTTGTTTAAACAAATCCATATTTTCCGCAGGAATTTCCCCTTTTCAAAAATATTAAGAAAAACAAACTTTCCAAGTATTTCAGTGCTCTTTTCTGAGATAGCCCCCTTTTTGACTGAAAAGATAAGTTCTCTGTGAATTACCCCGAAAATCCTTCAAAACAACAGAAAAGCATAGTTTAGCTATATGTGGCTCACTTTGAGGAGAAAAACAGTTTTTGTTAATATTTTTCCCCTTTTACTGGTTTGATAAAAAAAAATTGTTTAAACAAATCCAAATTTTCCTCAGGATATGCCCATTTTCAAACTTGTTAAAAAAAAACTGTGTGAGTATTTCGGGCTCTTTTCTGAGATAGTCACTTTTTGGATTAAAAAGAGAAGTTCTCTGTGAATTTCCCTGAAAACGTTTAAAAAAAACAGAAAAGCATAGTTTAGCTGTATGTGGCTCACTTTGGGCAGAAAAACAGATTTTGTTAATATTTGTCCCCTTTTATTGGTTTGATCAAAAAATTTGTTTAAACAAATCCAAATTTTCCGCAGGATTTGCTTTTTTTCAAACATGTTAAGAAAAACAAACTTTCTGAGTATTTCAGAGCTCCTTTCTGAGATAGTAACTTTTTTGACTAAAAAGGGAAGTCCTCTGTGAATTTCCCCCAGAATGCTTCAAAACAACAGAAAAGCATAGTTTAGCTGTATGTGGCTCACTTTCAGGAGAAAAACAATTTTTTGTTAATATTTCCCTCATTTTAATGATTTGATCAAAAAAAATTGTTTAAACAAATCCTAATTTTCCTCAGGATTTGCCCATTTTCAAACTTGTCAAAGATACAAACTTTCTGAGTATTTTGGGCTCTTTTCTGAGATAGTCACTTTTTGGATTAAAAAGAGAAGTTCTCTGTGAATTTCCCCGAAAATGCTTCAAAACAACAGAAAAGCATAGTTCAGCTGTATGTGGCTCACTTTGGGCAGAAAAACAGATTTTGTTAATATTTGTCCCCTTTTAATGGTTTGATCAAAAAAAGTTGTTTAAACAAATCCAAATTTTCCGCAGGATTTGCTCCTTTTCAAACATGTTTAGAAAAACAAACTTTCTGAGTATTTCAGAGCTCCTTTCTTGAGATAGTAACTTTTTTGACAAAAAAAGGGAAGTTCTCTGTGAATTTCCCCAAAAATGCTTCAAAACAACAGAAAAGCATAGTTTTTCTGTATGTGGCTCATTTTCGCAGGAAAAACAGTTTTTGTTTACATTTGTCCCCTTTTACTGGTTTGATCAAAAACAGTTGTTTAAACAAAACCAAATTTTCCTCAGGATTTGCCCTTATCAAACATGTTAAGAAAAACAATCTTTCTGAGTTTTTTAGTGCTCCTTTCTGCGATGCCACTTTTTTGACTAAAAAGATAAGTTCTCTGTGAATTTCTCCAAAAATGCATAAAAACAACAGAAAAGCACAGTTTAGCTGTATGTGGTTCATTTTGAGGAGAAAAACAATTTTTTGTTAATATTTGTCCATTTTAATGGTTTGATCCAAAAAATTGTTTAAACAAATCTAAATTTTTCTGAGGATTTGTCCCTTTTCAAACTTGTTAAGAAAAACATACTTTCTGAGTATTTCAGTGCCCCTTTCTGAGATAGTCACTTTTTTGACCCAAAAGAGAAGTTCTCCCTGAATTTACCCCAAAACGCTTCAAATCAACAGAAAAGCATATTTTATCTCTATGAGGTTCACTTTGAGGAGAAAAACAAGTTTTTGTTAATATTTCCCTAATTTTACTGATTTGATCAAAAATATTTGTTTAAACAAATCCAAATTTTCCTTAGGATTCACCCCTTGTCAAACTTGTTAAGAAAAACAAATTTTCTGAGTATTTCTGTGCTCTTTTCTGAGATAGTCAATTTTTGGACTAAAAAGAGAAGTTCGCTGTGAATTTACCCCAAAACCCTTCAAAACAACAGAAAAGCATACTTTAGCTGTATGTGGTTCACTTTGAGGAGAAAAACAATTTTTTGTTAATATTTCCATGATTTTGCTGATTTGATCCAAAACATTTGTTTAAACAAATCCAAATTTTTTTTGAGTATTTCAGTTCTCATTTCTGAGATAGTCACTTTTTTGACTAAAAAGAGAAGTTCTCTGTGAATTTCCCCAAAAATGCTTCAAAACAACAGAAAAGCATAGTTTAGCTCATGTGGCTCACTTTGAGGAGAAAAACATGTTTTTGTTAATATTTTCCTCATTTTACTGATTTGATCAAAAACATTTGTTCAAACAAATCCAAATTTTCCTCAGGATTACCCTTTTCAAACTTGTTAAGAAAAACAAACTTTCTGAGTATTTCTCTGCTCTTTTCTGAGATAGTCACTTTTTGGACTAAAAAGAGAAGTTCTCTGTGAATTTCCCCCCCTCGTCTTAGCATTCCGTCCCTAGCCAAAAACTAACCAATGTCAGCCCCTCATCTCGGCACTCCGTCCATAGCCAAACACACACCAATGCCAGCCTCCCATCTCAGCACTCCGTCCCTAGCCAACCACTCACCAATGTTAGCCCCATCATCTCGGCACTCCGTCCATAGCCAAACACACACCATTGCCAGCCTCCCATCTCGACACTCCGTCCCTAGCCAAACACACACCAATGCCAGCCTCCCATCTCGGCACTCTCTCTCCTTACCAAACACTCACCATAGCCTGCCTCCCATCTCGACACTCCGTCCCTAGCTAAACACTCACCAATGCCAGCCACCCATCTCGGCACTCCGTCCCTAGCCAAATACATACCAATGCCAGCCTCCCATCTCGGCACTCAGTCCCTAGCCAAACACACCCCAATGCCAGCTCCCATCTCGGCACTCCGTCCCTAGCCAAATACACACCAATGCCAGCTCCCATCTCGGCACTCCACCCTAGCCAAACACACACCAATGCTAGCCCCTCATCTCGGCACTCCGTCCCTAGCCTAACACACACTAATGACAGCCTACCATCTCGGTTCTCCATCCCTATCCAAACACACACCAATGCCAGCCTCCCATCTCGGCACTCCCTCTCCTAGCCAAACACTCACCATAGCCAGCCTCCCATCTCGACACTCCGTCCCTAGCCAAAAACTCACCAATGCCAGCCTCCCATCTCGGCACTCCATCTCTAGCCAAACACAAACAAATGCCAGCCTCCCATCTCGGCACTCCATCCCTAGACAAACACACACATGTGCCAGCCTCCCAACTCAAGACTCCCTCTCCTAGTCAAACACTCAACAATGCCAGCCTCCCATCTCTGCACTCCCTCTCCTAGCCAAACACTCACCAATGCCCCCACACTCAGCATTCTATCTTCTTGCAAAACACTCACCAATACTCCCTCTCTCAGCAATCCTTCCTCTAGCCAAGCACTCACCAATGCCCTCCATCTAGGCAATCCTTCCTCTATTTAAAAACACACAATCCTTAGTCAACCACTCATGACAACACTAACTCTGACCAGAAACCTGCTGGGACGGATAGTACTTCCCAGGCAGTGGATCCCTGGTCCCTACCAAATATAAGCAAAGGTATTGGAGGAGAGGCTGGCGAGCACTAGTATCAGGTAAGTAAAATAGAATAGCAAGACACCATTAGCCAGCCAAAAGTATGATTATTCTTCACAAGCTGGTGGCACTAAGTCAGTTAATAAGCTCATCATATTATACTTTCATGTTCCTGGATTCAGAGTTAAAATAATGACATGATTGAATGGTCATATGTGTAGCAAAGGCTGAGCTACAATAACTTAAACACTGCATACGATGGTGTGATCTTGACAGCAAGGAAGGATTGCATTCAGTCACTGGGAGGAGTATCATCAATGGCAGCTGACTAGAAAAATACTACCAGAAAAACACACACACTTCTAGCCAGTCTAAACTAGGCCTTAAATGAATATGCATTGAAAGAGCATCCAGTCCTGTTTTTCCTGAATTCGTAGCAATGCACGTTGGTCGCGTCCTCACAAGGACTTCAATAAACTACAAAAAAAAAGTTTAAAAAGTTTAGTGTCTGCTAAGATGGCTGAGTTGAGCCAACACAGCCTGTGCCACTACAGAACAGAAAGAGGATAGAGCTAGGGGAAATACAGTATCGTCAAAGAATGATGCTCCACGAATACTGCTAGGAAAATAAATCAGAAGAAATTCTCTGGTAGGAACATTAGCAACAAACAAAAATCATAGAAGAGGTATTGGCCGGCCATGACAGAGTGAGTGAGTCTAGACCTAGCTACTGCATGCCCTACAAATAGTTTCAAGCATGTAATACAGGATTAAACCCACAGTATCCACCAAGCTCTGACATGCAACCTTTGAAAAGGCAAAGTCAAATTGGACAAAGACTAGCTGACACCAACGTTTAATACACAGAATTTTAAAGCTAAGGATCGTGTTGATTCGATTCAACATGTACCTCCAGCGCTGAGTCGAACCCAATGCCCATTGAGGCAACACATATGAATGTGTAATTAATGAGGATGACATCAATTAGCATTGAATGAGCATCTAATGTGTATTGAGTATGCAGTGAGGAGAGGCCATCAATCGAAATCTAAAAGTCAACATCATTTGTAAGTGCAAGGAGTGTGACTTAAGACTCAGGTTATGGCTTATAGCCAGGATACAGTCATGTTGTGAGGAGTAGTCCCTTAGGCCATGTTAGCTGATGGAGGTCAACTATGAAAACCGAACACAAACATTTGCAATGTGGACCGACTGGGTGTATAAGTTCTTCCATTATGGCTTGAGATCTCCTCTCTCTGGGAGTCAGTCCTTCAGCTAAGATGCTGTGTCCAACATATTAAACAGAAAGAAGCAAAATGAACACATTATTTTGTCCTTCCTCCTTAAACTGCTACGGAGATGAATTTATCTGGGTCATCACATGTGTATTTAACACACCACATGAGATGAAAGAATACATTGCTTCCCTTACCTAGATTAACATGTTCCTCAACACTGTACAAACAGGTACATTGAGTTTAGCAAGGCCTCATGTAGCTGTGTCAGAAAGTAAAAAGACCTGTTCTTAACATTCCAAGCCACCAAATTACCATTGATTAAAATTATGTGTATGAATTACACCAGGATTATTAACCAAAATAAAGTCAACCATGATGACAGCACACACATACACACATCCTTGCACATACAAACAAGCTTGAAAACACAACACAAACATACACATATAGACAGATATACACGCTAGCAAACACACAAGAAAGTTTGACTCGTGGGAGGGCTCTTGCCTAGATAGAAATGAGCTAGTGCCCTGATTAATGCATACCTCTGGGCACATGGCCGAGGTTTGAGGGATGAAAGAAATAGCTGAGCATGACTAAAGACCATAAATATACAAACCACATGAAAGCTACATAAGCCCTATCTCCATAGTGAGAGTTGCTCCCCACTAACTCCAGACACTTGTAGCACATTCCATGAGAGGTTTCTTTGCATGCACTATAAAGGTGGCTGGTCAGTTATATAATGATATTCACATCTCCTAGAGAATGGGAACAAACTTACAATGATAGAGCACCATGACTTCAACAAAGTGTATTTGACATGCATACACAATTACATGCAGAAGAGATTGTTTAAAGGAAGGAATTTAACAGAGAGCAAGGGACAAACACACCAGACACCATTTGGGCCATGTGAAACAAGAGACCGGGATGCCTTTTTCATTGCTTGAGAGGTCATTGTGGTATGTAGATGCTGTTTCGATGCTAGAGCTTGCCTAGTGAATATAGAAGTTAAAAAAATCACTTGGAGCACTTCATTATCACTTTCCCAAATAAGCTAGCGTATATTCCAGTAGATTAGGCTAAGAGGCAGCCTAGCAAGTGATCAGATAGGGTTAGATATCAAGAATGAGCACTGGCGTAGCTTATAGTAAAGGTTATAAGTTACATTCATAGTGTGAACACACTGTCGTGGTTACAAGAAACTCTCATGTGTGAGCTGATATATCTGCTATCAGCTCTGAAGTGTTAAGGAGGAATAAGCTTTTTAATACAAAATGACTGTCTGTTGTTTAGTAATTAAACAAGACAATGCTTGGCATTCCCACAAACACAAACACACACCTGGTCCAGGACTTGCTGCAAGATATCTCACTCCAACATCATGTGAGTGATCACATTCACGACCTCCATATGTGTTGTAAACACAGTCCATCAGACGCAATTCAATTCCAACACAGAAGGTTCGATAAAGAGCAATAGGACCAGTTCCAGCAGTGACATTAAACAATGGAGTAGCCCCTTCAGTATTCAATAGTGAGGCAATCAATATTGACTTGATGATGTTGGAAGGGTAATGCAATTTCTAACTTGTATAGGAACAAAGCCTGTTAAACTTGTCAGATCATGTGGAACACATGGCTCCTCTGGAACCATGCAAATCTCTAATCACATCAGAACAAAGGTGTGAGCCTTTGCTTATTTCAACATCACATTGAGGAAAGATTATGATTATGAAGAGTTTTTTCTCATCTGTGATTATTTTACTTATATATTTTCTTTCTTTACAAAGTTATATCTTTACCAGCTACACCCAAAAGCCACAAGCATTACTTAATACTAATCATATATAGATGAACACGATGGCTAGTGGTACACAACATAGCTGAGGGTAGTTAACTATTAAAATTGTGCATGCATCATGTCCACCGGGCGCAGAACTATGCCTCTCATCCAAATGCAAGAAAATTAGTGAACACCATCCTATGTGAGTCGGGAGAATTCAACTGGCATCTTCAAACAGTTGATACTGTTCTACAAAAAGTATTCATGTTCCGGGATGTGTGATAAGCATCATACCAGTACCTGGGAATGTTTGTTTAGTGTTTCCCACTTATGACGCTGCAAAGCAATCTATGGGTTTCCAGTTGGACCAATCCATGGATGCCTCCCCTAGAAATTGCCATGCATACCACCAATCTTTTTTTTCCAGGTAGGGGGAGAGGGAGGATTCATAGTTTCACAACTTTGACCTCCGAGCATTACACAGCAGATAGAAAAAACAATGTTTCATAAAGCCAAGAATTAAGCAAAGATAATCCGAGAATTCAAACATTGGCCCAAGCTAACCTAGTCCTTCAGCCAACCATCCCAAACCCTCAATCTAAAGTAATACTCAAGCCACAGGTGAGACAAATATAAGTATTCAAATCCCAAGCCAAACTCTAAATTAAGCCTTCCAGCTAAACTAATATTCAAGCCACAGCTGAGGCAATGGTAAGCATTCAAGCTTTTAACCCAAATCAAATTCTAAACTAAGCCTTCAAGTTTTAGGCAAATGTAAGCTTAACTTAACAAAACTAAGCTTTCAAGCTTAGCAAAGCTACTTGGCAAGATAAATTAGGCTTAGTACAAGCTTAAACTCAAGCCCTCGTTAAACTAAATAGATATATACACATAGCATACCATAATCTCCTGTTATGAGTTGAGAATAGTAGCTACCAGAGTGAATGAGCAGATGAAACTTGCATGCAGTTATTTCTGGGTTATTATCAACAGCTCTTCTTCCAGCTGGTCGAAGGACACCAACAACGTGAAGAACAAAGCCGATGACAAGAAGCACAAGTTTCGAAGGACTGTTTTGAGAGAACAAGAAACACGATGCTGATGAACAACTGAAAGAAATTAAAGCACGAGGAATAAGAAGCACAAGGCTGGCTGATTGAATAGAACTGCAGGGCAGAGGATCACATGAGAAATCAAATGAGAGCTTCAGCCATTGAATGGAATTTCTTCCGTTAGTTGGAACACAGTTGTAATGCTAGGCTAGAGCCGTTCCTCAGAAATGCCAACTGTAATAAACAGTAGAGAACGGGAGCTTTTTTTTAGCTCAACTGTGTTAAAGCAGAGCACAAGATATGTACAGAGAAATAAAAATAAAAATAAAAATGGAAGGGTAGTGTGTCCATATGATGATAAGATGCGTCCATGCCTTATACACATGATGGTAGTGGGTAGGTCTATGTGGTTTTAAGATGCACGCATACCTTACATACTTGATGGTAGTAGGTATGCCCATGAGGAGATAAGATGCATGCATGTCATACATATATGATGGTTGTGGGTATGTCCATGTGGTGATAAGATGCATACATGCCTTACATACATGATGATAATAGTTATGTCCATGTGGTTATAAGATGCACGCATGCCATACATACAAGATGGTAGTAGCTATGTCCATGTGAAGATAAGATGCATGCATGCCATACATACATAATGGTAGTGGGTATGTCCATGTGGAGATAAGATGCATGCATTCCATATATACATGATGGTAGTGGGTATGTCCATGTGGAGATAAGATGCATGCATGCCTTACATACATGATGGTGGTCCATGTCAGATAAGATGCATGCAAACCATACATACATGATGGTAATAGTTTTGTTCATGTGGTGATAAGATGCACGCATGCCATACATACATGATGGTAGTAGCTATGTCCATGTGGAGATAAGATGCATGCATGCCATACATACATGATGGTAGTGGGTAAGTCCATGTGGAGATAAGATGCATGCACGACATACATACATGATAGTAGTAGCTATGTCCATGTGGAGATAATATGCATGCTTGCCATACATACATGATGGTAATAGTTATGTCCATGTGGTGATAAGATGCACGCATGCCATACATACAAGATGGTAGTAGCTATGTCCATGTGAAGATAAGATGCATGCATGCCATACATATATGATGGTAGTGGGTATGTCCATGTGGAGATAAAATGCATTCATGTCATACATACATAATGGTAGTAGCTATGTCCATGTGAAGATAAGATGCATGCATGCCATACATATATGATGGTAGTGGGTATGTCCATGTGGAGATAAAATGCATTCATGTCATACATACATAATGGTAGTGGGTATGTCCATGTGGAGATAAGATGCATGCATTCCATATATACATGATGGTAGTGGGTATGTCCATGTGGAGATAAGATGCATGCATGCCTTACATACATGATGGTGGTCCATGTGCAGATAA
>CBDHDT010000115.1:0-17746 GCA_965261215.1 Ekhidna sp. | reverse complement strand
GTCAGCTACTGGATATCTAAGAATTCTCTGCTTGATGACCTCATTCTTAACGATTGGATGCCATAAGCATAGTTGATGTAAAGATTGATATCTGTAGAATAAAAAGTGTATATATATATATATATATATATATATATATATGTACAAGATTAAAAATTGGTTTGATTAAAAACAAAAATAATAATATTATTAGATCGACATGGCATAAAAAGAACAGACATAAGATTAGATTGGTTTGCACCTGAAGCATTAGATGACTCTTGATCATTCGAACTAATATAGTCTATAATTGTATAAATCTTTAATAACATATATTAATGATATATGCTAGTTGGTATGGTTAAGTGTCATGTGGTTGTGGTATATGTGGATTTAATCAGGTTTCCATTCCTTGTTTTGTAATGTATGTTTGTTTATGTCTGCTTGTTTATTTTGTTGGTTTTATAGTTGAGAGATGGAGACCTACTTAGAGATCTACAGAATGGTTCTAGCACATATTCCCCCTAGGACATTTAAGCCCTGGACATATAACCCCTAACAATTATCCCACAGACAAAAAAAAAACATGCCAAATACCTCCTGGTCATTTACCCACTCCATAAATATTTTCACCTATCACATTTAGGATTTTGAGATGAAATATGGATTCAGGCCACCCCCCCTCCCAATATAAATTTATAAATTTTACAATTTATTTCTCATTTTCCCCCAAAAATTGAAGAGGGTACATGTTTGGTGTGGAGGGGGGGGGGGGGGGGGGGGGTAATTGTTCATGGTGGTATGCGGTATATGTTGTTATAGGCCACAGAAAATAAACATATTAACCATAACTAGTTTGATGTTCACCATAAACCATATATACTAATCATTACAAAGCAGCACATGCCATTTGTTGCTATTGTTATATACTCATGCAGACCATATTGTGTACTATACAAATCACTTTTGTTGAATATTCCCATAGATACTACAAGTAAGACAGTGCAGGCTAATATTGTTAGGCCAGGCTCTTATATTGCATTATGGCTTTATTTTACTCACCTTTTTCTTAGAAGAACAAGATGCTCTGTATTTCCACTGATAGCTAACTTCTTTGCTTGTAGACAAATGCTGCTGCTGAAGATTGCAGCTGCTCATGGACTTGGTAACAGTTGCACAGGACAAACAATCAGTCTAGAGGAATAGCTGTAGCCTACTTAGATTCATAACTGTTTTCCATGAGCAAGAAATTTACAAACTAAACTGCACACTCGAGTATGGATCATTGTTCTGCATATAATACTGCTTGCATGTTCTCAATTCAGAATAGAGCTAGCTTGATTGCATCATCCACAATTTTTTTGTCGAATTGTGTTTTTTTTTACAGATATTGAGTGATAGTTTAGTCACAGCAATGCATTGGAACATTTTGTGGGTTCTGGTATTACAATTTCTAGGAATGGACCTATTGTATGAAAGCTATGTTTGGAGGAAAAGTCGACTGATAGATACAAGATCTTGAAATCCAAATTTCACAGTTTTCAACAGTTTTGAGGGGCTGTTGGTTCACTACCTTTTCGAAAGATTTACGGCATGCTTGAAGTGTTTTGGGGATGAAATTGGCACAGGTTATATCTCAGCTAAAACTAACTTTGGCAAATTCTTTGTATCCTAAACAGTGTGTTCGGCCATTTTTTGTGCCACCATTTTGAAACAGGGGTCAAACCAATATAGGGATTGCTAGTAAAATGAACCATACATCCATAATGCCATTTTGTTTACCTCAACACTCCCAATAAATTGCTCTCTCATTAATAAAAACTCACTTCTGGGGGGTACTCTATCATTAATAAAAACTTGTATCCGAGTCAGTGGTCATACATGGAAAATTGAAAAATCAACTATGGCTGACTCGTTCGTAAATCCATTATGAAGCATGTCGGGAAGCTCTTCTATTGGGGTAGGCTGAACAGAGACCATTGCTTACTGGAAAACACTCTGAATCCCTTCTCTTTGAAGAAAGGTGTTGATCCATGATGGATTTTCTTCTGTAAGTTTTGTTGTAGACATGGCATGATGTAAGGATGTGTAGCTTTTGTTTGCTTACCTCTATGTAGTAGATTCTAACCACAAACTGCAGCTTATAACATGTATTTGCATTTAGATTAATAGCTATAAATATACCTAAAAATAAGTCGGTGTGTAATCGGTATCCCATATTCAAGGAAGTTGCTTCCATGTGCTGTTAACAAATTTCATGGTATCAGATTATGCAACCTTGCATCGCATGAGTATATGTACGGAACATACAAGTAAATACATTCTAATTTTTGCTTCTTCCCCAATCACAATCCAACAATACAAACATCATGATGACATCAATAGTTGTACACAGATAAGTACTCTATGTCCTTCAGGTTGGTAGGGATATAGGCAATGGCCAGAGCATTACCTTGTTAAGATTTGGTTAAAAAAGTACAAAGGTATGTTTGTTTTTAATTAACACTGCTACTTCACTTGTCACTCAATGCCTTGCGTTCATTACTCTTAAAATATGGGGAATGTAACAGTACTCCTGACCCACTTTTTAAATTGCTGACCGACTAATGCTTAAAATTGGCAAAAAGTAGTAAAAGTCAGGGTGTAAAAACACACGCTCATACTAGCATGCTATTAAGTTGACAATTCTTACAACTGGTTGTTAACCTAATCAGGATTAATATAAACATAACTTATGACCCATTCATAGTTTAACTACTTGATTTCTGGAGTTTTTAACCCTGGGAGGCTGTTACCAAGTCCTGAGTGTCCGTAGCTGATCCTGTATTGCCAAAACATCGGTTTGGTTAGTAGTGTTCTCATGTGCTATGTTACCAAGTCTTGATGGAGGCTCTAGCTTCCCTTACATGGCTGCAGTCAACAATAGCAACAAGATGTTGACAATGTGGTGTACTGGATGCAGTCAACAATATATTACATAACACTTGTTGAGATGGTTTTGCAGAGCAACAACACAAATAGTATTTTATACCCTAGGAGATTTGCCACCACTCAGTTCACATTTGGCTTGGTCCTCCTCTGCTCAACAAAAATGTACCAAAACAGCAAAACAAGGAAAAACCAAAAAATAACAACTTGAAACAAATAGCTACTTTAGCGGTGGAAACATATCTGACAAACAATGGTGTGGCTTCACCGGTAGAGCCTTGAGAGTTGAGATACAGCACTCGGGTAGCCCAAGATCTACATCTCAATTGAAGTGCTGACCTTTAGGTGCAAGTTGCATACAAACTATATTTTTGGAAGATGTGTTGGGTGTGCATTATTTTGTAATCATGTCTGTTTACCGTTTCTTCCTTGACTGTATTCAGTTTCTTCCTTGACTGTATTCAGTGTCTATAATCATTGTATTTAGAACAATTACCTTTTTAATTAAAAATCTTTTAAATCCTATTAAGCATCATCAATTTGTCATAGGAATCATCTCCATTGAGGTAAGTAAACAAAAGTTATGAGCACTTGGATGTGCTTAACTGTGCTATGTCATCACACATGGTATTGTGAAGAAATTCATCCTGAAATGCTTGTTTATCAAGAGTGGAGGGATTCAGAGTAATTTCCTTAATGCCTATGTAGCCTTTCTCAGCACAACAACTTAGTGAAACTGTAGGAATAACCTGAAGGTCATGGTCCATGCAACGGTGGTTTTTTTCCGCCATTAAAAAAAAGGGCAACCCCACCCCTCTCCCCCCAACACTGGATGTACAGTTTTTGAATACTTGTTCTGCAGGCCACTCAGTATGTGCACATTATATATGAGGTATTTCTATTACACATTTTTGTTGACTATGTCCAAGTTCAAATCTATCATTTATGCACCCATTTGCTTACAAGTTTGGTTAGAGGTGTGGTCCCTGAATGACTAGAGGTTATGGTACTCCAGAGTTAGGTTATAAATATAATTATAGAGGCAAAATTGCAAGTGGTATTTTGTACCCCTTCACCAAAGATAAATTCTCTGTTCCCTCCTGCACATCTTCACACATATCCTCTCAGTGTTTGACTGCGGCATTGATGGCATTTCAAATCCTGAAGGTGGAGCACTTTCCTACAATACCACAACGATTGGCTCAGTGGTTACTTTTGAGTGCTTTGATAACTTTTCACTGCTTGGAGAATCTGGAAGAACCTGTCTGCTTACTGGATGGTCCAACTCAAACCCCACTTGTGGTAAGGAATGGATGTAAACATGTATACATATAATATATACTCGTATACTGCAGATAATTTTGAAGTGTTTTGCATTCAAAATGTTTAGGAACAGACTTATTTACATAGTCACATGTTGTGTTGTTATGTATGGTTTAATTAGTGAGTGAAGCATGCCATTGTTGAGAGGTGAAAGGGGATTGGCATCACTGTACACAGTCTCCTGAAGCTGGCTAAACATGTATTTACATCTGTACTGTATATTTATCTATATGGGCAAGCGAATTGCACCCTCACAAGGAATTTGATAGAAAACTTAGTATAGCCTCGTATTGCGTATCTATTGATGTATCTTTGTGTCGTCTATGTTATTCATGATACGTTCATCCATATTAAATGTGTATGGTTCAACTGCCTTAAAAGGGAGGGGGGAATACGATCAGACCCAAACCCTCTTCCAATTTTTAAAAAATCAAATTTATATTCAACATAACTTTTTTTTTTATATATCTGTTGGTAACTTTATTACCATTTTGTTGCTTATTCTGTGTGCTTTCAAATGATATGTTAAATGTCGCTATAGGCACATTTACCTAGACGATACATGCACCAACATCAAGGTCACTAAGAAATATTTGCACCCCAAGTTTGAAACAGTCATAGCCCATGCATGCATGAATAGCAAAATGTTAATATTGGTGTGTGGCTTCCCAAAGCCGTTAGCTATGATATACATGAAGAGATTTAATGTGTTGAGGTGTTATAAACTTATATATAAGGGACCGTAATTTGGAAAATCAAGTTTCGCTATCCTTTTTATACCATAACTTTTTAACACCTCAATGCATAGTAAATCTATTCATGGATATTATACCTAAGGGCTTTGGAATGCCACACACCAATGGTGGTGTTTTGTTATCCATGTTTGCATGATTTGTATAAAACTTGGGTTACTGTTTTTTGGGTGACCTTGATGTTGGTGCATGTATAGTCTAAAACAACGTGTCTATTGAAAATGAAATGGTAATCATATGATGGCTCTGAAACTGCTTTGGTATTTTATTTGGAGGTAAATGCGAGTGAGAATGGATTGCATGGTGTCTAGAAAAGGATACTTGAATTTCATTCTGACTTTACAACTCAACATATCAACAAGCTCTAGTATTGGAAGTGACCTAAATTATTGGTCGTGATTCTACAGAAAATGGTATTAGGTTAACACAAGTTTCCTTGATTACACTATCACTCTCTCTTTCCATCAGCGGGGACATGAAAGGACTGGATCCTTATTTAGCATATTTAGAATTGTATAGAAGAGAGATGTACTGATGGTAGAAAGCATACTGAACACAATAAACAGTGAAGGGAGGTATCAATATATTTTTATGTCTCTCAGAGTTCTTGTCAACTACTGGATAGTCATTTTTGTGCTCAGAATCCTCTGCCTGATGATCTTACTCTAAACCTATTGGTAGACATAAACATTGATATCTGTAGAAAAAGGTTGTTTTAATAAAATTAAAAAAACTATATTAGATCGACATGGCATTAGATTAGATAGTTTTGTACCTGAAGCATTAAATGACACTTGACCATTCCGACTAATTCTATAGTTGAATAAATCTTTAGTAATGTATATTAATGATGTTTGCTAGTTTGTATGTTCAAGTGTCATGTAATGGTTGTGGTATATGTGGATTTAATCATGTTTCCTTGACGGGTTAATCCAATATTGTTTGTTTTTTTAAGTTTGTTTAAATTAAAAACCTTTTTTGTTCTAGTTTTAATTTTTTGGTAATGTATGTTTGTTTGTTTGTTTATTTTGTTGTTTCTGTAGTTGAGTGATGGTGACCTACTTAGAGGTCTACAGCATGGTTCTTGGTCATATCCCCCCTTCTCCCCCAGACAAAAAATATGCCAAATAACTCTTGGACATTTACCCACTGCATAAATATTTTCACATATCACAGATAGGATTATGGGATGAAAGATGGGATTCTAGCCCTAACTAGCCATAATACATTTTAATTTTAATTTACCCAACCCCCCCCCCCCCCTACCTCCCACCTCCAAAGAAAAAAAAATGATTGGGGATATATGTCCGGGAGCAGAGGTGGAGGGGGAGGGGCGTAATTGTCCTGGAAGGTATATGTTGCTATTGGTTACATGATATACACATAGTAACCATAACCAGTTCGATGATCACCATAAATCATATGTACCAAATATTACAAAGCAGCACATGCCATGTATTGCTTCTATTGTTAACTGTCTCATGCAGACCGTATTGTGTACTATACAAATCTGTTCACATAGATACTGCAAGTAAGACAGCACATTAGGCCAGGTGTTATATTGCATTATGACTTTATTTTACTCACCGTTTTCTAGTAAAACAAGATGCTCTGTATTTCCACTGATTGCTCACTTCTTTGCTTGTAGACAAATGCTGCTGTTGAAGATTGCAGCTGCTAATGGACTTGGTAACAGTTGCACAGGAGAACCAGACACTCTAGAGGATTAGCAGTGGCCTACTTAGTATTCATAACTGTTTTCCATGAGCAAGAACTCAACAAACTAACCGCACACTCGATTACGGATCATTGTTCTAAATATAATACTGCTTGCATGTTCACAGCTCTAAATAGCAATAGCTAGATTGCATCATCCCCAAATTTTTTGTCAAATTATTTTATTTACCGAAATTGAGTGATAGTTTAGTCACCGCAATTCATTGGAATATTTGGAAGTTTCAGTTATTAAATTTTTGTGCTGCCAGATTGAAACAGGGGTCTAACCAATATAGGGAGTGCTAATAAAATGAACCATACCTCCTTAATGCCATTTTGTTTACTTGAATATTCCCAATAGATTGCTCTGTCATTAATAATAACTTACTTCTGACTAGGGATCTATCATTTAAAAACATTCTTCTGGGTAGTGCTATATCATCAATAAAAACTTGGTTCTGGGGGTGTTCTGTCAATAATAACTTCTTACTTCTGGGGACTGCTCATCATTAATAAAAACTTATTTCTGGGTTGTGCTCTATCTTAAAAAACTAACTTCTGGAAAAAGCTTTATCATTAATAAAAACTTACTCTGGGTAGTGATCTATCATTAAAAACTTGCTTCTGGCTTGTGCTATATCGTTAATAAAAACATACTTCTGTGTAGCACTCTATCAATAAAAACTTACTTCCTGTTTGAAGATCAGGATAGCAAAAAAAATCAACAATGGCTGACTCATTTGTAAATCCATAATGAAGTGTCTCTTCCAGGCCTTTACTGCAGTTTCTGGATGCCCTTCTGCTGGGATAAACTGAATAGACACCAATGCTTACAGAAAAACACTCTGAACCCCTTCTCTTTGAGGAAAGCATGATGGATTTCCGTTGTAGACATGGCATGATGTAGAGATGTGTAGTTTTTGTTTGTTACCTCAATGGAGCAGATTCTTACCCCAAACTGCAGCTTATTGCATGTATTTGCATTCTGCTCAATAGCTGTAAATATACCTACAAATAAGTCGGTATATAATCAGTATCCCATATTCACAGAATCTGCTTCCATGTGCTGTTAACAAAACTTCATGGTATCAGATTATGCAACCTTGCATCACTTGGGTATATGCGGAGCATACATATAAATACATTCTATTCTCTGCTATTTCCACAAACACAATCCAACAACACAACATCATGAAGACATCAATAAGGACACAGATTAGTACTCTATGCCCTTTAGGCTTCAATCGGATTAAACATCATCAGTTTTGCATAAAATCATCTCCATTGAGGTTAGTAAACAAAATTTATGAGCACTTAGTTGTGCTTAACCGTGCTATGTCTCCACGCATGTTATTGTGAAGAAATTCATCCTGAAATGTTCGTTTCTCAAGACGGAAGGGATTCAGAGTAATTTTCCGAATGCCTATGTAGCTTTTCTCAGCACAAGAATTTAGTGAAACTGCAGTAATAACCTGAAGGTCATATTCCTTGACAGCGGGGGTTATTTTCAGCCATTAAAATAAAAATGGGCTAACCTCCCAAACTGGAGGGCCAGTTTTTTAATAATTGTTCTGCAGGCCACTCAGTATGTGCTCATTATAAATCAGGTTTTTCTATTACATGTTTTTATTGGCTATATCCAAGTTTAAATCTATCATTTATGCTCCCATTTTCATACAAGTTTGGTTAGAGGTGTGGTCCCTGGATGACTAGAGATTATGGTACTCCCGAGTGAGGTTATAATATTTATAGAAGCAGCATTGCAAGACAAGTGGTATTTTGTAACCCTGCACCAAAGATGAGTTCTCTTTTCTCTCCTACACATGTTCACACATATCCTCACAGTGTTTAATTGCAGCCTTGATGGCATTTCAAAACCTGAAGATGGGACACTTTCCTACAATACCACAACGTTTGGCTCTGTGATTACTTTCGAGTGCTTTGATAACTTTGTATTGCTTGGAGAGTCTGAAAGAACCTGTCAGCTTACTGGCTGGTCCAACTCAAACCCCACATGTGGTAAGGAATCGATATATACATGTAAACATATATATACTCATATACTGTAGATAATTTTGAAGTGTGTTGCATTCAAAATATTTGGGAATAGATTTATTTGCATAGTAACATGTTGTGTTGTTAGGTGTGTTTTAATTAGTGAGTGAAGCATGCCATTATTGATAGGTAAAAGGGGATTGACATCACTATGCACTGTCTCTTGAAGCTAGCTAACATGCAGTTACATATGTACTGTACATTTATCTATTTTGGCGAGCGAATTGCGCCTTCACTAGCGAGTTTGATAGAAAATGTTGTATAGCTTTGTATTGCATATCTATTGATGTATCTTTGTGTCATCTATGTTATTCACCATACATTCATCCATATAAAATGTGTATATGTCAACTGCCTTAAAAGGGGGGAAGAAATAGAGATCTCACCCAACAACCTCCCCACATTTAAAAAAAAATCAAATTTATATTCAACAAAACCTTTTTTTTCTTATCTATCTGTTAGTAACTTTAGTTCCATTTTGTTCCTTATTCTGTGTGCTTTCAAATAATATGTTAAATGTTACTATTGGGTCATTTTCAATGAAGATACATGCACCAACATCTAGGTTACTAAGAAATATTTACACACCAATTTTGAATCTGTCACAACCCACGCATGCATGGATTCAAAACACTAAAATTGATAGTGGCTTCCCAAAACCCTTAGCTGTGGTTTCCATGAAGAGATTTAATGTGTTGAGGTGTTAAAAACTTATACATAAGGCATCGTAATTAGGACATGCCTTTTTCAATAACTTTTTAACACTCCAACACAGAGTACCTATTCATGGATATCATAGCTAAGGACAATGGGATGCCACACACACCCATTGATGTTTTGTTATCCATGCATGCATGAGTTAACACTGTTTCATTCTGGTGGTGCAGATTTCTTTTTGTAACAATGTGTCTAAAGAGATATTCAACATACCACATGAAAGCACACAAGCAGTATGGTACAAAAATTACTTGAACAGAGGTATGGAAAAAATTTATGGTGAATAGATATTTGATTTAAAAATAATTGGATTGGGGGCATGGTTCCACCTCTATTCTTTCCCCCCCCTCCCCTCCCCCATTCCCCCATGACCGACTTATGTAAACTTGATATAGTCATTTGGTGAACCCATCTTAGCAGGCTCTCACATGCATGGAAGAACTAAAATGAAATGGTTTTCTTAGTGTAGAGAAGGATTGATAAAAAGACTTTGGAAAGATAAAGCTGGAACATGTGAGTGAGAACGGATTGCATGGTGTCTTGGTTAGGATACTTGATTTTCAATGACTTTACAACTCAACATATCAACAAGCTCTAGCATTGGAAGTGACACGAATTATTTGTCGTTCTTGTACAGAAACTATTATTAGGTCAAATTTCCTTGATTACACTATCACTCTCTCTCTCCATCAGCGAGGACATCAAAGGACTGCCTCTATATTTATCATATCTAGAACGGTATAGAAGAGAGATGTGCTGTTGGTGAAAAGCATACTGAACACAATAAACGTGTGAAGAGTGCAATCTATATATATTTTTGTCTGTCTGCGTTCTTGTCAGCTGTTGGATGATCATCTTTTTATGCTCAGAATTTCTACCTGATGACCTCACTCTTAACCGAATAGATGCCATAAGCATAGTTGATATAATGATTGATATCTGTAGAATAAAAAGTATATATATGTCCAATATTAAAAAATGCTTTAATTAAAAACAAAAAAAAATATTAGATTGACATGGCATAAGAAGAACACACATAAGATTAGAAAGGTTTGTGCCTGAAGCATTAGATAGCACTAGACAATTCTGACTAATATACTCTATACCTCTATAAATCTATTATAACATATTAATAATGCTAGTTGGTATGGGTGTCATGTAATTGTTGTGGTATATGTGGATTTAATCTTGTTTCCGTTCCTTTTTGACGGGTCAATCCAATATATATTTTTTTAAGTTTGTTCAATTAGAAACATTTTTTGTTCTTGTTTTAGTTTTTTAGTTGTTTTTTTTTGTAATGTATGTATGTTTGTTTGTTTGTATTTGTTAGTTTATTTAGTTGTTTCTGGTTCTAGGATGTCTCCCCCTCTCTCCATCCCCCATCCCCTCCCCTTTTCAGACCAAAAAAACAACAAACGTGACAAATTTATCCTCGAGATTTAACCACCCCATAAATATTTTCACATATCACATATAGGATTTTAGGATGAAAGATGGGATTCTAGCCCTAGCCAAGCCTAATACATATTAATTTTCATTTACCTACACACCCCTCCCCAAACTTTTGATGGAGTTATACATCTGGGGGGATGGGGGGGTTGGTTATTGTCCATGGGAGTATATGTTGTTGAGGGTATAACCATAAATCATATATACCAATCATTAAAAAGCAGCACACGCCATGTATTGTTGATATTGTTGACTGTTCTCATGCAGGCCATATTGTACTAAACAAATCTCTTTTGTTGACTGTTGCTATTGATACAAGTAAGACAGTACAGGCCAATATTGTTAGGCCAGGTGTTATATTGCATTTTGGCTTTATTTTATCACCTTTATCTTAGAAGAACATGATGCTCTGAATTTCCACTGATTGCTCACTTCTTAGCTTGTAGACAAATACACCTGCATAAGATTGCAGAGGCTCATGAACTTGGTAACAATTACACAGTAGAACCAGTCTAGAGGACTAGCTATAGCCTACTTAGTATTCGTAACTGTTTTCCATGAACAAGAACTCAACAAACTAAACTGCACCCTCGAGTACGGATCATTGTTCTGCATATAATGCTGCTTGCACGTTCTCAATTCTAAATAGAGCTAGCTAGATTGCATCATTGACAAATTTGTTGTCGAATTTTATTTTTTTACTGAAATTGTGTGATAGTTTAGTCACAGTAATGCATTGGAACATTTGGAAGGTTCTTGTAATACAATTTCCATGAATGGACCTAATGTACGAAAGTTAAGTTTGGAGCAAAAGTAGACTATAAATACAAGATCCTTGAAATGCAAATTTCACGGTTTTTAACAGATTTTTTGGAGGCTGTTGGTTGACTACCATTTTGAAGGATATAAGGAATGCTTGAAGTGTTTTGGGGATGAAATTGGCACAGTTTATATCTCAGCTAAAAAAATTTTTGAAAATCCTTATTATCTAAAAAAATTGTACGGCCTTTTTTTGTGCCACCATCTTGAACCAGGGATCCAACCAATAGAGGGAGTGCTAATAAAATGAACCATACATCCTTAATGCCATTTTGTTTACTTGAACACTCCCAATAGATTGCTCTGTCATTAATAAATACTTACTTCTAACTGGTGATCTATCATTAACATAAACTAACTTCTGGGTAGTGCTCTATCATTAATAAAAATTTATTTCTGGGTAGTGCTCTTTCATTAATAGAAAATTACTTCTGGCTGGAGATCAATAAAAACTTACTTCGGGGCAGTACTAGCCTTTAAAAAACTTACTTTGGGTAGTGCTCGATCATTAATAAAAACTTACTTCTGGCTAGTGCTCTATCATTAATAAAAACTTATTACTTCTCGGTAGTGCTCTTTCATAAATAAAAATTACTTGAGAGTAGTGCTCTCTCTCATTAAAAATTTACTTCTGGGTAGTACTCTAACATTAATAAAAACCTACTTTTGGGTAGTGCTCTGCATTAATAAAAACTTACCTCTGGGTGTGGTCTCTCATTAATAAAAACTTACTTCTTGCTAGTTCTCTATCATTAATAAAATTTTACTTCTGGGTAGTGCTCTTTCATTAATAAAAACTTACTTCTGGGTAGTGCTCTCTCATTAAAAACTTACTTCTGTTAGTGCTCTATCATTAATATAAACTTACTTCTGGGTAGTGCTCTGTTATCTTTAAAAACTTACTTCTGGTTGTGGTGTATCATTAATAAAAACGTAATTCTGGCTTGGGCTCTATCATTAATACAAACTTACCTCTGGGTAGGTTTTTTTAGTGTTTTTTTTAAATTTCTTTGTTTTTCCATCACACATAACTTTAAATAATCGGTCCACTTATTATAGTTTTAGTAACAGAAGACTCAATGTACGTCCCACTGATATATATTCCTTTTCTTCATCTTGTGAAACAAAACAAAAGGCAAAAAGTGGTTATTGTCAGGGGAAAGAACACACATTCCTACTAGCATGTTATTATGTTGACACTTCTTACAACTAGTTGTTAACCGAATCAAGATTAATATAAACATAACTTATGACCCATGCATAGTTTAACTGTTTGTTGTGGAGTTCTTACTCCTGAAAAACTGTTACCAAGTCCCGAGAGGGGCCGTAGCTGATCCTGTTGCAAAAGCATCTGCTGTTTGGTTAGTAGTGTTCTCATGTGCTATGTTACCATGCCTTGATAGAGGCTGTAACTGACCCTACATGGATGCAGCCAACAATAGCAACAAGATGTTTGTAGTGGGCTATGTTGTATACTACAGGGTGCAGTCAACAATAAATTACATAAAATGTGTTGATATAGTTTTGTAGAGCAACAAAACAACTAGTATTTAAAAGCCTAGGAGATCCACCACATCTCAGTACATTTGGCTTGGTCCTCCTCTGCTCAACTATATAATGTACCGAAACAGCAAAACACAAGAAAAAAAAAGAAAAAAAACTTGAAACAAATAGCTACTATAGCGGCGGAAACATATCCGCATCAATGGTGTTGCTTCAACGGTAGAGCCTTAGGAGTTGAAACACAGCAATCGGGTAGCTCCAGATCTGCATCTCAATTGAAGTGTTGACTTTAGGTGTAAGTTGGATACAAACTATTTATTTTTGGAAGATGTATTGGGTGTGCAATATTTAGTAATCTTGTATGTTTGCCGTATCTTCCTTGACTCTATTCAGTTCTACAATCATTGTATTTTTAGTTATTACATTTTAATGAATAATCTTTTCAATCTGATTAAGCATCATCAGTTTAGCATAAGAATCATCTCCATTGAGGTAAGTAAACAAAAGTTATGAGCACTTGGTTGTGCTTAATAGTGATATGTCTTCACACATGTTATTGTGAATAAATCTATTCTGAAATGCTCATTTCTTGAGAGAGGAGGGATTCAGAGTAATTTCCGGAATCCTATGTAGTTTTTCTCAGCACAAGAACTTAATAAATCTGTAGTAATGTCCTGAAAGTCATAATCCTTTACAGCAGTGTTTATTTTCGGCCATTAAAAATAAAAATGGGCTAACCCTCAAACTGGAAGTTCAGCTTTTAAATAATTGTTCTGCTAGCTACTCAATATGTGCACATTTGTAAATCTGGTATTTCTATTACATGTTTTTGTTGACACAACCAAGTTTAAATCTATCATTTATGAACCCATTTACTTACAAGTTTGGTTAGATGTGTGGTCCCTGAATGACTAGATGTTACAGTACTCCAGAGTTAGGTTATAGGTATAATTATAGAATCCACATTACATGACAAGTTGTATTTTGTATCCCTGCACCAAAGATTAGTTCTCTTTTCTCTATTGCACATTTTCACATATACTCTCAGTATTTGACTGTGGCCTTGATGGCATTTCAACGCTTGAAGATGGAGCACTTTACTACAGTACCACAACATTTGGCTCTGTGGTTACTTTTGATTGCTTTGATAACTTTACATTGCTTGGAGAATCTGAAAGAACCTGTCAGCTTACTGGCTGGTCCAACTCAAACCCAACTTGTGGTAAGGAATGGATGAAGTGTGGTTCAATTTGTGAGCGAAGTATGTCATTGTTGAGAGGTGAAAGGGGATTGGCATCACTGTGCACAGTCACTTGAAGCTGGCTAAACATATATTACATATGTACTGTACATTTATCTATTTGTGGGAGTACTTTGCTCCCTCACCGGGGAGTTTGATAGAAAACATTGTATTGCTTCACATTGCCTATCTATTGGTGTATCTGTATGTGTATGTCGTCTATGCTATTCATATATGTTCATCCATATTAAATATGTACCTGTAAACCACATTAAAAGGGAGGAGAGGGATAGAGATCTGACCCAACCCCTTCCCCCCATTTTTATAGAATTTTTTTTTTTTGTTCAATATTCTCTTACTTATCTGTAGGTAATTTTAGTACATATTGCTTATTCAGTTTGCTTTCAAATGATATGTTGAATGTCATTATAGGCTCAATTTCTTAGAAGATACATGCACCAACATCAAGGTCACTAAAAAAAATTTGCATTCCAAGTTTTAAACAGTCATAATCCACGCATATATGGATTCAAAACACTAAAATTGGTATGTGGCTTCCCAAAGCCCTTAGCTGTGATATTCATGAAGCGATTTTCTATGCATTGAGGTATTAAGAAGTTTTATGGCACCGTATTTGGACACACCTGTTTCAATAATTTCTGAACACCTCAACGTATAGTAAATCTATTCATGGATATCATAACTAAGGTCTTTTGAAAGCCACATACCAACTTTGGTGTTTTGTTATCCATGCATGCATGAATTAATAGTGTTTCAAACTTGGGTTGCATATTTTTTTGGTGACCTTGATATTGGTACATGCATAGTATAGCCTAAAACAATGTGTCTATAGAGACATTCAAGATACTGTTTGAAAGCACACAGAATAAGCAACTGAATGGTACAAAAATTACTTGCCCAGAGGTAAGGGAAAATGTTATAGTGAGTAGATATTTGATTAAAAAATAATTGAGTTTTGGGAGGGGTTGGCTGACATCTGGCTGACCTCTAGTCCCTCCATGACCGACTTGAAATAGTCATTTGGTGAACCCATCTTAGCAGGCTCTCACGCGCATGAAAGTACTAAAATGAAATGGTAATCACAGTGAAGAGAAGGATAGAGAAAATGCTTTGGAAAGACAACTGGAGGCACACACGAGTGGGAATGACTGCATGCTGTCTAGGAAAGGATGTTGAGTTTCATTCTGATGTAAGTCAACTACTCAACTTTTCAACAGGCTCTAGGATTGGAGGTGATACGAATTATTTGTCTTGATGTTGCAGAAACTGTTACCAGGTTAATACAGAATTACTTGCATGTGTTGCCACTACCTCACTTGAACAGTGAGTACATGAAGGGACTGGTGGCTATATGTTAGCTTATGTTGAAAAGATTACTGGCAATATAGGATAGATGTGCTAATGGTGTGCTGAGCATACTGAACACGGTAAACGTTTTGAAGAGTGCAATCTATACATTTTTACATGATGTCAGTATTCTAGTCAGTTCTGGATGGTCTCTCTCTATAGTGCTCTGAAAATTCCTGCAGAATGCTTTGCCTGAATGATGCCACTCTTATTGTAGTATGCTTCCCATATTCAGGAAACTACTTCCATTTACTGTTAACAAAACTTCACATCATCAGGTTATACAACCTTGTACCCCTTGGATATCTGAAGGGAACATTCATATAGTTCTATGCTACTTTCCCATATCACAAGCCTAGGATTGCAACATCACGATGACTTCATTAATGTAAACATAATGCAACAGAGTTAAAAAAAGGAAAAGGAGGCTGCAAAAGCCTAAATATCTTGATCGTGATCATAATCGAAATATGTCAATATGAATGGATTAGAGTCAACCTTTTTGACGCAATGGGTAATTACCTCTTTTATCACAAGTTCATCATCAAAGCACTAAATGAAGCCCCCAACGCTTGTCCAGGCAACGTAAAGTCATATGAAAAATTTCAAAAGTCTCTAGTTAGTATGACAAAGAATGAAGTGGACAAGAAGAAAGTTGAATCGTTTGTCTTTATGGCAGAGTCTGTTGAAACTTCTCTCAGTCTATAGTGGGCCAATCTTCCTAATGACCATACTGCTAGTGTGCGATACCCCCTAGAAAAACATGGTTTAGCTGGAAAGGTTTCAAACAGTGCTAAGGTTAGCACTAAGGAGTTATTTCTTAAGTTTGTTGACAATAATTCATAAGCTAATGGAAGGCGATTGGATTCCAGAAATCCCACCCACTATTTTTTTCCTAAGTTTAAGACAATCTCCAAGCCTAAACACACTGTAAGTGCTTACAATGAAAAGGCTATGTCATCTCTTGTGAATGAGTTTAATAGGACAGAAAGGAAAGCAAGCCTGGACACAATTTCTAGTCGAACTGCTCTTAATTGGCTAAAGGCAGAACGACCCAAGACAGCAATCTATCCTCATTAATCTGATTACTCTGATTACTGCTCCAAGAAAAAAGTGGACATTCAAAGATGTACCCAAAGTATCCGCAGGCAGTTTCAAAGTGGCAATAGGTCCACTGAGGATTTTGAAGAAATCAAAAAGAAGAAGGAAGATTTACAAAATGACGTGGAAGAATACCGCAAGATTGCCAGAGAATCTCTGCAGTACTATCGTCATTTTAAAGAGTGATGTAACAAGCAATGGTGCAAAATTGTTGAGCTTGAATTATCCAGTAGTTCTCCTGAAAGAGATCAAAAGCTTCAATAGCTTCAGAACACCTTCACTTTGTTATTGAGTGCTGATTATCAAATGTCCAAGCTCCTTCCTTACTGGGGACACAGTCCTTGGCCAAGTTAGATATATTACTTACAAAAGGTGTCGTATGATATCTACGGTATTGTCGGCCACAGAGATGGAAGTGGCCACATATACCTCATGAATGAAACTGCTGGTCCTAAGAATACTGATCATACCATCTCATACCTTATGTACTATCTGAAGTCTTATAGTAAAGTTCCTAGCTGGCATTGTCCATGTTTTCATGGACAATGCCGGCTCAACAAATAAAAATCAATATATGATGGATGCTGCACTTGAAATTGTACAACAAGGAATTATGGACTATCTTCGTATTTCGTATGATAGCAGGGCACACAAAGTTTTCCCAAGATCAATTGTTTTCTAAAACTGCAAGGGGTTTTTATTCTTGTGATGTGTTTAATGAGAGTGAGTTGATTGCTGTGATAGAAAAGCATACTACTGTAGTTTTCGATAAGGGTAGTATTGTGCAGACCTGGAG
>CBDHDT010000114.1:0-32979 GCA_965261215.1 Ekhidna sp. | reverse complement strand
AAAGGTTTCACTGCTACCTGCTCCTGACACAACTGACTATCAGCTACCATGTCAGCAGGAACAACAGAAATGTCTGCTCCTGAATCTAGCAAGACCTGAGCTTCATGCCCATTCACAATCCCATCTAGTAACAAACTCTTAGGCTGTTTCTTCCAAATCCTCTTCACTGGCTTTGGCTTGACCTCAGCACTTCCCTTCCCTCTCCTAGGGCACTGTGGACTTTTGTGTCCCTCCACACCACATGTGTGACACACAATTTTAGGAGCTACTCCTGTTGAGGGAACTGTTCCACTCTTGGGCACACTAGAGCTACCTTTCCAGCAGTCTGCGGCCTTGTGGCCAACCTTGCCACACTTAAAGCAAGTCACCTGGAATGGCTTATCCCTGGCAAACTCTCTGACATATTCACCACCACTCTTCTTGAATGTGGCTGTCCTACCCTCTCCCTCTAAAGCAAGGAAGTCTTGCAAGACTGACACTAGTTCAGCTGCATTTTCAGTCACTCTGGCATCCATGGCTGCTCTGGCCTTCCTAGGAATAACCATGCCTATCCATCCCTTAACCAAAGCAAATTCCATCTCCTCATTCAACCTTCCTGGAGCTAACATTCTCCTACTCAGCTGCTGGCCAGTGTGGTACAACTGGTCCGCAGTTAAGCCCTTACTCTGGTCTGCCTTGAAACCAAAGAATTTATCCGCTGCTACCCTGGGAGTATACCCACAACTCTTCAAAAGCTTGTCTCTAGCTTCTTGGTAATTGTCCGTTGTAGCAACCACATCCTGCCAAGCTATAGCAATTTTCCCACTAAGCTTAGACTCAACAATAGTGACCCATTCTTCTCTAGCAATGCCTGCCACTTCTAATCTTCTTTCCATTACCATCATGAACTCCTCTAAATCATCCTCTTCCTTGCAGCTAGCTATGTTGAACAAAGCTCTGTCCCTTCTCCTATCTGTAGCTGCTGCCTCTCTGTGAGCTTTACTTGCCTTGTCACCCATCTCTGCTTGTATTTTTAACAGCTGAACCTGCTGTTCAAACTGCCTTGCATCTGCTGCTGCTTGCAGCTCTGCCACTTGTTTCCTAGCTTCTGCTTCTCTTTCCATCCTAAGCTCTTCCAGCCTATTATCCTCAACCCGTTTGGCTTCTCTCATAGCCTGCTCCTCATTCCTCCTAGCTTCTTCCTTCCTTTCTTCCCTATCTAGTTCAGACCTCCTCTGTTCTGCCATAAGGACTCTAATTACCTCCAGCATATTTGGCTCACCATTTTCAGTATTAGCTCTCATATCTCCTTCCATATCTTCCTCTACTTGCTGATGTCCTCTCCTTCCCCTTGCCATTACTCACTCCCAGTGTGGTCTGTCAGAAACAATGGTCGACTGAAGGCCTCCTAAAAGAAAGAAAATTACCAAAAAGGAATAAATACAGCACTGGACGGACACAACAAGATTCCACAACACAAATGTAGAGACACAAAAAAAAGTTCTGCTGGTTCGGTTCGTTTCGGCCGGGATGTAGTAGGTCTTTGGTGAAGTAAATCCAATCCCACCGCTGCCGCCACTTGTGGGGGAATAAATGTTCTGTCTAGGGTAGCCACAGAATTCCCTCTCACTTATGGAGGCTTATAATTGCTGCCACCAGAGCTACCCTCTTAATTCTATAACCCTTGACAGTCAATATTGACAGTTAGGTGAAATGATCTTAAAAGTGCAACTGACTTCACTGCACCTGAGCTCTGCCTTAAATAGCCTTTGCCCAGGATGCAGGAAGTCGAACAGGAAGTGACCCTTACCATCTATGATGATAAGACCTTTACATACATATAACAGCACAAAAATAACTAATGACCTGAAGTGTCACATAGATAGACTGTCTCTAATACATTACACTCATTCACACATATACATAGTGGTTCTCATCCAGTTTCAATCATCTTGTCTTGCACTGCAACTCTGCAACTCCTCTGTGGGGTCTTGTCCCCACAGAGAATTTGTATGGTCATTGCAATTAATATCAGCTTCAACACAGTTGTATTTCTCACGAATCCCAAGATTTTACGAATTAGTACATTTGAAATGGCTTGCTGATTTATCAAAGGTGGTGGATTGTTTCAATGATGGTTCCGTTTCTAGTGAAGAGCGAGTATTTTTTCTAGGTGTCACTAATTCTTTTGTAAAGAATAGTGTATGCTTGTACACCTGTAAGTGAAATTATGTGCATATAAAATACTGCATCATCATTGAATGGACTACTTCTTAAGATTGTATGGAATGGTTCTTAATGTTGAATGGAATACTTCTTAAAATTCCGTGCAATATTAATAACTTGAATTATGTCAATTAGCTGGGATATATCTCAATTGTTTGATTGGTCTTATTTCTTGAAACAGAAATGTGAAGCTATGATCTGAAAGCTACAAGGACATCTGGGCACCAGTTTCAGACACCCGTTTCAGACAGAGCATTTCTACTCGACAAATATTGGATGACAGGCTAGCTACAAACAGAATAATACATTGAAAGGTGGTAAGAAGATTCGGCGGGTACATATGTAGTTATAGGCTCATCAAAAGTATCAATTAGTGCACACTTCTATTTAACGCCAACTTTTCCTTCTTGACTAAAATTACACTATATGATGTATTTAAACTACATAAAGATGCTGCCTATAATCAAAACTAAAACTTACTGGCAAGTACTTATTAGAGGCTCCCAGGATTTCTACCTCCTTTTCAAGTGCAGATAATTTCTCACATGATTGGACAGATAAAAATGCAGGAGTTTTAGTTGAAGGCAGCATCAACTCAGGAAGAGAATGTGAAATTACAGCTCGATGGAAGGGAAGCGAAAATCGACCGTCAGGATTAATAGCAGCTTCATTAACATAAGGTCTTTCATTTGCACACTTTAAAGAGCTTACCGATTTGTGTGGTTTGGTCAGTTGCCAGGAGTGTTGCTTAATTGAATGGGCATTATTGGTGGTTGCCACTGTTTTGTTCAAAACACTCAGATTATGTTCAAATTCCTGTAATTTTTTTTATATTTTTAAAGGTTACTGTAGTAAGTATTGATTATCAAAATAATAACATGAAGTTTTACATGATGGCAAGAATATTATGCAGCCGACATGTAACAAACAGCAGCTTGTTGGTATCTTAAAATTCTCACGATATCAAATTATTCCTCATCAAAATAATATTTTAAGTCTAGATCTATGGCAGCTTCTATAGCTACAGTTACTCTTAGTATCTTTAGCCTTTGCCTGGAACTCAGAGGTAGGTATGTGGCTAACCTAAGTCCTGGTGTATTACAAGCTTTGCTTGTTCTTATTCAAGTAAAAGTATTTAGCATCGGAGCTAGATATACAATGGTGTACCTAAGGGGATTCACAAGTTTAGTTATCTCGCTTTTTATGTATATAATTTGGTTCAATAAACCGAGCCAGCTTGTTTAACTTCTACACTAACCATACCTACACAGAAGGCTTCTAAGACTTTCCCTACATCTTAGATGGATAACTAATGATATCACCACACCATTGGCTAATTTTGGGAAAGCGAATGCATTTTACATTAATTAAACAGCTTGTTTGAAGGAGAATTTCAAGTACTACTGATGACACATTGATCTATGGTCACTTTTTAGAGGTGCACACTTTTTAAAACACTATATGGTTCAGTATTGATAGAATAAGTCAGTCCCTGAAAAGATTTCATCGTCCCCTAAATTTGACCATACCTTCCCATAATTTCCAGTAGAAAATGTTATAAATTGATCAAGAAATGAAAGCTAGCTTTTTGCTTACAGCATTAATGTTTACTTTAGTATCGTTCGAATCGTTAAATGCATTGTGAATCCAAGGGGGGGAAATTAGAAATTTAATCATTTTACATCATATATCATTGAACATTCAAAAATTCAATCTAAATAGACTAAACTCTATAACGAATCTTTGAAATATATTCATCAACAAGTTTAATGAAGTCTAAAAAACAATATGTTCCACGTGGTAGAGGATCCCAGCAGCTTTTCTAATGCAATAAAAATGGAGTGCAGTGGTAAATATAAGAACATTAGAATAATTCACCATTTGGCAACTGCTGCCTACACCATTTAGTCACATGGAGGAGGATTCTTTAAATTGTTTAACTATAACTTCCATTAGCTTTTCCTCTTTTTTTGGCATTACGAGATCTATTTCTAAGCTGTTGTTTAGATCCTACCATTTTATACGAGCTATAGAGATCAAGAAAGGACACATACCAACAATATCTATGTAAAAGCAAGCTTAATATGCTGGAATTAAACATCCAATAACAATATGTTAGTGTCACCAAGCTATTACTGGTTATGCCTTTACCTCGAAAGAAGTTTGCTCGACCGGATCGAGCGGTAACTCAATTGAAATTTGCATGCCTGGGTCAAAATCCATCATTACGTTCGTCCACATAATACTATTGATAAAATCCTTTAAAAAGTTAACTCATTCGAACTTGGCAAAGCACTTTCGAGCCGAGACACAAGTATAGCGTCAGCAATACGCATGTGCACAGTTAGTCTGGGCGCTGCCAGCCAAACTAACAGCTCGTTAGTCTCGCTGTTCCGCCGGCCCCTTCATGAACCCCCTGGCTTGGAGACGTGCCCATACAACTCAAATTTCTCTAGTGTAAATTCTCCAGAACCAGTCAGATTCAAACATGATTTTCATTCTCAATACGTCAGGAAAAACCGTCCGGGGGAGCTCAAGCAGTCGCGCGTCAAGAGCTAGTGAGCTGACCACAATTTCATGCAAGTAAAGGACGTGACTAGGATTCTGCTGCGTTTTACGTGGCTGGAATAATATTCAACTAAGCTATACAGCGTTGGTCGTCAAATAAATCAAATTTTTGTGTCATTTCGCATCCAGTTGCTTATGGATGTTATGCTATGCAGAATGCAGATATTGAAAGACACTTCAACACTGCGAGTGCATTACTTTTTTTGCTTCATACAACTTTCGACACTCGACACTCGTGACTTTTTGGTAGGCTGCTTTGACAGAGAGCACTAGAAATAATCATTGATCTAGACCATAGAAGCAGAACATGTATGCACACATAAACAAACAAATGGCGGTGCTGAAGCACAAATGTTAGACAATCTAATGCCAACTCCATGAAAACAGACACTGTTATGTGGTCTCAGGGATGGAGTCCTTAGACAAGCGAGAAAATCGGCGCCCTTCATGCTCCTAAATGATAACATCATGATACACGTGACACATATATAGAGAGTTTAGTATTTAGCAAGATATCTTAATCTGGCAATGCTGCCATCATTGTTGTCTTGAATCATAGAATCAGGCAATGATGCCTATGTCAGCAATGGAACCATTGTTGTAGTCTTTAGAAATTGTCTCTTCACTTTAGTAGAGAACAGGTGGTCAACAGTACCGCCAAATGGGCTGCCACTTCCCCCATAATGGTGGACATCACCATAACATTCACCCCGAGCTGATTCCCAACCGTGTGCAAAATATCTAGCTCCTATTTCCTACCTTCGAGTGAGTGAAGTTTCTTATTGTACTAGAACCTTAATGAAGAAGTCACATGTGGTTTGGTGTTTATGTCACTTGCCACGAGGTTGACATTGCAGCTAAATGGGTCTCCAGTCCCATTCTGGATTCATGATTTGGGCGATCCAGTGAAACTAGTAGACTATACACCATGACCGTCACAACTCATCAAACATTGTATTCCATGGTCCAACCTTCGCTGAACATGAAATATGGCTTAAAGTGCAGATAATTTATATCTAATCAGTAATCGATCTTATGCCACTTTCTAAAGTGGCACCTTTATCCCCATGCTTTGCAGTCTAATTATTGACACTCCAATTATTTGATTCAAACAAGTTCAGCTTCATAAGATGGAATGTGTGGCTTATAATTTGTTCAAAATGTAAGGATTGTTAGTAATGAGTCATGTAGACAAAGAAACCATTTAATTGTCAAGTAAAAGTCTACAAAGAGCACCTTGCGCTTGTGAATTACCATGCAGTTCATGTATATAATGGCATATGGAATCAGTCAAAGCATTAAATCAGAATACGACACATTGCAACCTTATAGCCACATTATAAAAAGAACAACTAGATTTCAAAATTAAATTAGTATAGTAAGAAAAAAGTTTAAGTTTTACTTCGAAAAGTAATGCGTGCTTGACTCACTTCTTGTTTTCTATTCAATGTTATGCTGGTAAACATTATAGTTTGGTTCTTGTATAATGACTTTATAACTTATTCATTATTCACATTTAATTTTTCAGGTATTAATGTATAACGGAAATATGATGTCATTCCATTCCCAAAGAAGTTTCAAGAGGTAAAGAAAGCCATTTATAAGATGTCGAATTAAGAGCTGTTTCATTGTTATCCTTAACCTCTTTTATATATCCAAAATACCATCAGAAAAACATGTTTTAACAGGTTATGGTTAAAGCTTACTTTAGGTTCACGATCCCAAACTTTTTTATGGTTTGGGGTTAGGTTTGAATAGAATAGAAGACACAATTAATTTTTGTTTGGTGATATTTCTATCCTGATAAATGCATTGCTGACTGGTTCGCTGCTAAATTTCGGATCAATAGTTCAAGATATGTAAGTTTTCTTTGTTTATAAAATCCTGCTGCTAATTTTATATATTTATAATTGTTTTAAGAGAGAAGCACATGGAGCCTAGGCTGGGCCGTTGTAAGAGCATATAGCCCCCTCCACCTTTCCGGATCAAAGGGGAGCAATGGGGGCCCTACCTACACAAGCACTAACTGTAATAAAAAATGTAAATGTTTGATAAATAAAACATTTATTGGCATTTCCAACTACACTACAATCATAGATACTCCAATATTCCCTTCTTTGTAGTACGTAAAGTCAGCCACACCCAATCTCGTCGCAATTCTCCATCCACTTTCTGAAAGTTTACTAAAGTGATCGCTCAAGTCTTTGTTTGCAGTCATGACTGTAAGGAAATGGAGCATTTTAGTTACCACAAATGTTGGGCTGGTTGCTAAAGTTGTTAAACTATTGTCGAATTTGGTTAGACACTTTGACCAATGGGAACTACGGCATTATTGGCGAGCGAGGATTAACATGGGGCTGCTATGGTCATGGGACCTCGGGCAACTGCCCAACATGCCCATGCATTAAGACCGCCTGAGTCTAGGATTATATGTTGGCTGGCAACACCTTAAATTTGACAGTCATGAACGGCCCAGCAGAGGGGAGAAAACTTTGACAAAGTTGGGAATCTCTCTCTGTCACCATCAAACAGATTTTGGATCGCTACCATGATGGGCAGATTTTCAAGGTCGATATATAGCTAATTGCTCAAGTAGTAGTTTAAGTATACATTGTTCTATCATGTACAAGCTTGGTTGAATGTAGACTTGGTCTGAGCGTATAGTTTCAACATATCCTGTGTCAAAATTTGGCCACGTGCATCAGCATAATAAAACGAAGAAAATGCAGACAATATATGGACAGACCAATCAATGCAAGTCTATTCTTGGTTTAACAGTCCACATTTGTTGACCTAAACATATGTATGTTTTGTAAGAAGGTAATTGAATATAGCCGGCTTGCCAATAACCAAATTTCATATTACTAATTATTTTTCATTACATTGTCTTGTCAGACTATCTGTTCAACTTTCTTCTCTTGTTCATGTAAAAGTTATTGATTCTGTTCTGTGGCCATAATCCTGACAGGTATAAGCTCACTATAATTGTGATTTGATAAGTTAGATGAAAGATCATTTTTGTTTTTCTATTTTGACTGAACTGCCTCAACTATTAAGCTGGTGGTTGCTAGCTAAATATGTATATTTCTATGATAGTCACATAGCTAGAGTTGATTTTCGGCCCTCATTTTATTTAATGTGTATGCAATTCTCTTTATTGACCTGTGAACAAGTGAGCATGAATAATTTTCTTGACTAGTCCTGAAATATAGCCTAGTAAGTTTTAAGTAGTTGTTCTAGAAGACGTCTAGTAGAAGCCACTGCTCAGGAAGGAAACACAGTCAACATTTTGTTTGTACCTTTGTGCAGGATATTTTGGGACCATTTTGTGCTTATTGTGTGTAATTGTTCCTTCAAATAATGCATTGAATGTCTCCAATTTTCCACGAAGATTCATCAACCAACATCAAAGTGACTAAAAAATTTGCACACTCAAATTGGCAACTTCATATTTCAACCATGTTTGGTCAACAAAGCCTCAGATTTGGACTGTGAGTTCTCAATGTCCTATTTCTGATATACATGAATCCAATAGATAAAGTTGTTAATGTTGATTTGTTATGTGCTGTGTTTTGGACATGCCTAAAAATGGTTTGTTTTCAGGTTGGTGCAAAAGCAGGGCCTATAACCAATCAATCAAAAGAAACTGAGGTTTTGTTGACCATGCTGAGTGAGATGTGACTGGTGCCGATTAGGGGATGCAGATTTTTGAATGACCTTGATGTTAGTGGTTGCATCTTTAAGGAAAATGTGAGACATTCAACATATCATTTGAAAGTATACCAAATATGCAACAATATGGGTAAAAAAATTACCTGCACAGAGGTAAGAAAAAGTAATGGTTATGCGTGTGGTAAATACAAATGTGTTAAATTGATTTCAGGATTTTGATGTATAGTTTGGGCTTTGATGTGTATTTCCCCCTGAATTTTTTTTAAAGCATGGATGCATCATTGTGTATTCTAATTTATTGCTCATCAGCTTTCTCATTAAAGAGGAAATGATTCAAACTGCTGATGGTGCGGCTGCCAAAATGGTTCAATTCTTTGCGGAACATAGGCACTATGATTATTCCAATCTTGTCAACCCATTCCTTGGACACTTCCTAGAGCCTTCTCTCATAACAGCCAACAAAATGCTGTGTTCTCCGAGAAAGATTGGGAAGGAATGCAGAATCTATAAAGGAGCATTAAGGCAGGTGACCCTTTCAAAGTTGGTCAGTTAGGAATAGGATTCAATTCAGTCTACCATCTGATAGATGCATTGGGTCTCTTTCTTTTTTCTTCCATATCATGAATAAATAATCTTGTATGCGGCATAATTGTTGTCCGGGTGATATGGCTTTACAGCTTGCTGATAAGCATTTTGTAAATACTGGTTGCTAATTACGTATATTTTTGTACAGGCAACGCAGTGTCATTTCAGCATTGTCTGCTAAATCTATTGCACAGCAGCTAGTAGGCTGTTAATGTTTTTTTTATGAGCAATTTCCGAGTAAAGGTACATCCTAGTCCCTAACTGCCTGGAAAAAGGAGGTTCCACAGTAATTAAATAACTAGTATACATTAGTAGGTATACTCATACCAGCTAGCATTTTCAATGGTTCATAAATTTATATTAGCAATAACAACTTCTACAAAAGTAGTTGGTATGGCATTCACATAATGTCCCTTAGTGTGTGGAAACTCCTGTATCTGCTAGCTGAAGCTTTGAAGATTTTATGGTGAGATAGTTTTGCGTAAGGTCTGGCAAGATTATTGGCTGATAAACTAATTGCTGTAAGTGTAGTTTATGCTTCAGTTGAGCACTGGGCCTAAATCTTGTGCTTCTCTTAAAATTCCTATTCCTAGTGTAGATTTGTAAATCTGGATATTTTTGTTGGTAGACCAAGATCAATGAAAATTGAAATCTCTTTTGATTTGCACACTAGATGTGTGGGACAGACCCTTTACAAATTAACTATGAGGCGAAGGGAGTTTCAGTCAAGGGACTGGCTTGCGAGACAGTTTGCACAAATAGGGTTGCTAGTTTCCCCTTTGTAAGGCAGAACTTCTCCTATATAGGCATCTCAGTTGTCTCTACAGCTGTAATAACCTGATGATTGCTGCACATGGGTGTGAAGGGTTGGCTTGGTTGATCAAGTCCCAAGAGAATTTATGAGGCTTATCACCAGCCCTTACAATGGTAGTTGATGCTGCCACCAGAACAGTCTCCCTAATTTATCCCCCTTAAGTCAAAGGCCAGTTATGGCTAAAACTATTATAAGGTAAGCAAATAGCACTAGACGTGAATATTGAGAAAATCGGGTGATGGGATGTGGGACTGGCTTTTATAGCCAGCCCAACAGACCTTACATCATGGGAAGAAATGATGAGACATAATTAGCACATTGTACATAGTCTGAAAAGGATCCTACACAAGTCCAGTAGGCTTACATAAGCCCAAATAATATGTTCTGTTAATCATGTGCGTGAGTGACTAATTAACATGCATCCACTCTATTTAATTAATGTTAATATTCCATTAGTAATTACATATATCAATATCTGTTCATGGTCAGGAGGTTGGACCCTGACATTCTCCCTCCCTAGGCGAGAGCCGACCCCTCTTGATTTCAGCCTTGGAGTCTTTGTCTGGTATAGAGTCAACCTCTGGCCAAACCTGGCACGATAGGCCATCTGCATTGCTGTGATTTACTCCAGCCCGGTGCTGTACATCGAAGAAGTAGGCCTGAAGTGCTAGTGCCCATCGTAGTAACCTCCCATTTACTTTCGAGGATGTGTTGAGTGCTTTCAATGGCCTGTGGTCAGTTACTATTCTGAACTTGCGGCCATGTAGGTGGATGGCAAAGGCGTCCACCGCCCTCACCACGGCCAGACATTCGAGTTCTGATACTGTGTAGTTTGACTCCGCTGTCGTCAGCTTCCTGCTGAAGTAGCCTAGTGGTCGTTCTTCCCTGTCTCTCACGGTAGAAAGCACTGCTCCTATACCTTGTCTGGAGGCATCTGTGTGTAAAATGAGGAAATCATCGCCTCTTGGCAACCACAAAATGTTATTAGAGCACAATATTGTCTTAAGGTACTCAATTGATTGTAGTTTTCCTACATCCCAGTCAATCACTTCAGGGGCCTCTTTCCTGAGGGCGTGATTAAGGGGTTGGGCCCTCCCACCAAATTCGGAGACAAACCTCCGGTAATATCCCACTGTCCCCAAGAAGGCCCGCAGGTCACGCTTAGTCCTGGGTAGCCTGAAATCCTTGATTGCCTTTACCCTTAACCCTGGGACTCTAACTACCCCGCCACCAACCTCATGGCCTAGGTAGGTCAGAGCCCGTGCTTTCTAGACACATTTACTAGGTTTTGCTGTTAAACCCACCTTCCTCAGCTGCTCTAGAACTTCTTGTATGTGTATCAAATGCTCACCCCAACTACTTGAGTGTACTAAAATATCATCAATATACGAGTTGGCATGGGGGAGGTTAACTAAGGTGCTATCCATATAGGAGTTGGCATGGGGGAGGTTAACTAAGGTGTTATCCATATAGGAGTTGGCATGGGGGAGGTTAACTAAGGTGTTATCCATATAGGAGTTGGCATGGGGGAGGTTAACTAAGGTGTTATCCATATAGGAGTTGGCATGGGGGAGGTTAACTAAGGTGCTATCCATATAGGAGTTGGCATGGGGGAGGTTAACTAAGGTGTTATCCATATAGGAGTTGGCATGGGGGAGGTTAACTAAGGTGTTATCCATATAGGAGCTGGCATGGGGGAGGTTAACTAAGGTGTTATCCATATAGGAGTTGGCATGGGGGAGGTTAACTAAGGTGTTATCCATATAGGAGTTGGCATGGGGGAGGTTAACTAAGGTGTTATCCATATAGGAGTTGGCATGGGGGAGGTTAACTAAGGTGTTATCCATATAGGAGTTGGCATGGGGGAGGTTAACTAAGGTGTTATCCATATAGGAGTTGGCATGGGGGAGGTTAACTAAGGTGTTATCCATATACGAGTTGGCATGGGGGAGGTTAACTAAGGTGTTATCCATATACGAGTTGGCATGGGGGAGGTTAACTAAGGTGTTATCCATATAGGAGTTGGCATGGGGGAGGTTAACTAAGATGTTATCCATATAGGAGTTGGCATGGGGGAGGTTAACTAAGGTGTTATCCATATAGGAGTTGGCATGGGGGAGGTTAACTAAGGTGTTATCCATATACGAGTTGGCATGGGGGAGGTTAACTAAGGTGTTATCCATATAGGAGTTGGCATGGGGGAGGTTAACTAAGGTGTTATCCATATAGGAGCTGGCATGGGGGAGGTTAACTAAGGTGTTATCCATATAGGAGTTGGCATGGGGAGGTTAACTAAGGTGTTATCCATATAGGAGTTGGCATGGGGGAGGTTAACTAAGGTGTTATCCATATAGGAGTTGGCATGGGGGAGGTTAACTAAGGTGTTATCCATATAGGAGTTGGCATGGGGGAGGTTAACTAAGGTGCTATCCATATAGGAGTTGGCATGGGGGAGGTTAACTAAGGTGTTATCCATATAGGAGTTGGCATGGGGGAGGTTAACTAAGGTGTTATCCATATAGGAGTTGGCATGGGGGAGGTTAACTAAGGTGCTATCCATATAGGAGTTGGCATGGGGGAGGTTAACTAATGTGCTATCCATATAGGAGTTGGCATGGGGGAGGTTAACTAAGGTGTTATCCATATACGAGTTGGCATGGGGGAGGTTAACTAAGGTGTTATCCATATAGGAGTTGGCATGGGGGAGGTTAACTAAGGTGTTATCCATATATCGTTGAAATGTTGCTGGTGCATTGCGCAAGCCAAACGGCATTCGCCGAAATGCAAATTTTCCCCACGGTGTACAAAACGCTGTTTTATCCACACTATCTTTGCTCATTGGGACCTGGTAATACCCTTTATTCATGTCAAGCTTTGTCAGCCATACCGCCTCAGCTACCTCGTTTAACATATCGTCCACCCGAGGAATCTGGTAAGGATCGGGTTGGGTTACCGAGTTCAATTTCCTGTAATCGATGCAAAGTCTTATCGCACCATTTAGTTTTCAGATGGGAACCATGGGGGCAGACCATGCACTCTGGGAATGTTCCAAAATCCCTTCTTTTAGCAAATCCATCACCTCTTTCCCAAGCTCTTGCCTCCACCCCGGAGCTAGTCTGTATGGTGGACACCTGATGGAATTACTGATTCCCGTCCTAATCGTATGTTCAATGCCTCTAACATTCCCTAGCCTTTCAGTAATCACATTCTTATATCTCTCCAACACTTCCCTTAATTCCTCTCTGTGTTCCTCACTCAATTTTGATTCTCCCATTTTTATCTCTCCTATCGATTCATCATCTCCTTCAACCTCATCAGCCACCACTACCCTGTACATTCCAAGTTTAGGTGTTTTCCATTCCTTCAATCTATTGACATGCACTATCATCTCATGACATCTACGGTCTGGTACGGATAACCGGTAAGTGGTTGGACTTATGATTTTAATGATTTCATATGGTCCCTCCCACAGAGTGTCAAACTTTCCAGCCATCTCTGGGTATGAACCAGTACCATCTGTCCTATCTCAAATGTTCTCTCCACAGCTCTTATGTCATATCTTTCCTTCATCTTTCGTTTGTCCTCTTTCTCCCTCTCTTTCATCACTTCATGTACATTCGCCAATTCTCTCTAAGCTCATTCACCCCCTCTATGCTCAACACAAAATTCACTTCTCCGCTCACCCATCCATCTTTCATTACTTCCAATGGCCCTCTTAGGTTTCTTCCATGCATCATTTCAAAGGGACTGAACCCTGTTGCTGCATGAGGGGTGGCCCTGTAGGCCAAAAGACAATACTTTATCAGCCTATCACAATCCGTCTTCCTATCATCCATCTTATACAACATCCCTTTTAGACAGGAGTGCCACCGCTCTATAGCCCCATTTGTCTGCGGGTGGTAAGGGGAAGTTTTCAACCTGTCAAAACCTAGCAACTTGCTCATCTCTTGGTTAAGGCCACCCACAAAAACCGAACCCTGGTCACTAAGAATTTCTTTTGTGATTCTTTTGTGCGCGATTACTTCTACTAGGGCTTCTGCTACCATCACTACATCTACTCGTGTGGAATAGCATAGGGATACCTCGTACCCATACATAAGACAGTCAGCAAGTACTTATATCCAGACTTTGTCCTGGTCAATGGTCCCACTATATCTACAGCTAACCTGTCATAGGGAACAGAGATCACACACATTGGAATTAATGGTGCTTTTGTTTGGGATGCTCTCCCTGCCTTCTGGCATTCCACACAAGCCCTACAATAGTCACGGGTATCACGGTTCATTCATGGCCATGTAAACACATTTCTCATGGTGGCCACCATCCTGTTATGGGAGAAGTGACCTCCCACTAGACCTCTGTGGACAACATCCAATATCTCTTTCTTCTCACTTTAGGGACCACCACCCTTACACACTCTATCCCCGGATCTCCAAACATCACGCTCACTAACACTCCATCCACTACGTCAAACCCTTTTTCCTTTTCCTTTGCCCAACTCATCATGTGCGTCAGGGACTCATCTGGCCGCTGCTGTGCAATGAGAGATGCTATCTCCTCCTTGCTCTCTGTTAAGATGGGCAGGGGGGGGGAGGGGGGGGCACTCCCCTCCTCACATTCTCCCTGCAACACTATACCCTCTGCCTCAGGCATTATTTTATCGCTTATTTCTTCTTCCACTTCTGCCTCAACTCTTTCTGCCTCATCCCTATCTGACTTCCCCTCACCTTCTACCTGATTGTTTTCTACTACTGGGACCTGGCTAGGGATTTCATTGGCTTGTGATTCCTGCACTTGTGGCTTAACCTTCGTGAATTTGCATTTTCTCCGTTGTTTTGGCCTGTTTACTTCCGGTGTTTCACTCAAAGTTAATGCAACTGCTTCATCCCGTTTATCAGCTGCCTCCTTCTCACTGTTTTCACTGGCTATTTCTTGGCTTCTTGCCCTGGTGATGGCACCTATCATCCCTTTTTCATTCCCTTCTACCTTTCCCTGGCACCCCACTATCATTTCATGTAAGGTAGGAAAGTTAACTCCAATCAATACCTCATCTGCTCCTTCCGGCAAAACTATGACTGTGACTTTGTGCTTTACTCCCTCTAATTCAATAGGCACGTTTGCTAAGGGAAACACTTGTGACTCACTCCCAATTGACTTGATATCTGTATGTTCACCTGTAAGCTGATTGGGCCTGACCAAGTTGCCCGGGACAGCGGTTATATCTGCCCCAGTATCAAGTCGCATATTACAGTTCAATCCATTAACCTGCCCTTTCGTTTTATATATACTGATTTCTGGGCTTGGGGAAGCTATTCTAGATACCCTAGCTGACCCTTCCGGACATTCATTTTTATAGTGTCCCTGCTTCCCGCATCCAAAGCACGTAACTTGATGCCTAGGCCTACCCTGACCTTTGCTAGGACCCGGACCCTGTCCTGGGGTGTGGGATACCCGGAACCCCCCCCCGCTGGTGGCAGTGACCCGCCACACCCCAGTACTTAGAGACTCACCTTCCGATCTTTTCCTGGGATGGTTGTCGTCCCCTTTCGATATGGGCCTCGTAGTTTGCTGCTGTTGTTGGTATTGCTGGGGTGGCCTGTCCCATGTTTGTCTCAACATCCTTCTCTTTCCTTGCCACCCACGAGCCTCCCAGAGCTCCTGGACTGCCTCTCCAATGTGGTAATGGTTGTCTGGTTTGCTCTGCTTAATATGATGCATAACCTCATTTGAATAATGCAACATCAATGCACCCTTCAACATTTCATCCGCTGCCTCATCAATGGTAGTGAAGCCTTTCTTCAATCTGGCTGTTGCTGACACCAATGTCTTTATGAAGTCTCTTGGATGATCTTCTGGTTTCGTTGTGTTGAGCCACAGCTTCTTCCTTGCGTCAGCTGCCGTCGCACCCAATCTTTGTCGCATTCCCTCCGTTAATTGCCAATACATCATTTCCGGCGGAGGTAGCATGTCTCCGTAGACCGTTGTCATAGTGAATTTGGGTCCCCCCCCTTATTTTGTCCCCCCTCAGTGAATACTGTCCCCCCTAAAACTATTATAATGTGTGCCCGGACACTATTCGCTAGTGAATAGGGCTAGGGCTAGGGCTAGGGCTAGGGCTATTTAGGGGGGGGACATTATTCACTAGGTGGGACACTATTCACTAGTGAATTATGTCCGGCCGGACATTATTCACAGGGGGACACTATTCACTCCCACACCGTCAATGCCTTACCCACCATTAGCTTCTTCAATCGTTTAATCCATTCAGCTTCTGGGATTTCTGCTTCTCTCATGGTGCCTTCGAAAATTTTAAGGTAAATCTCTGGCTCGCAGCCATCTTCCCATTTCTGTAATCCTTTCAATGCCTCTGTCGTCTCTGCGATTCCGATTCTAACTCTTTCACCAATGTCCTTCCGTTCTCCTAACATTCGTATCAAGAGTTTATCTCGCGTTTCGGCTTCTTCCCTTCTTCTTATGGATACCTGGTCCTGGTGCTTTATGTATTCTTTTATCCATTCCATATTGTCTGTTACTGGGGTAGCCAAGTCGTAATTCACTGTTTCGCTCCTGGAACTCATATATGTTTCCTCTTCAGTATCTTCTGCACCCCTCGCTGCATGGCTCCTCGTTTTGTAGCCTTCTACTTCCGTCATAATTTAAAAAAAATAATAATAAAAAATATGCCTGATAATTGTAGAGTGTTGCTTTCACCTGTCTGCTGCTTCAGTAATTTCTCCTGTTCGCTCAACTTGTGAAGGTAGCGCTGAGTCCTTTTAGGTTTTCTGACCAGATGTCAGTCCTTCTCTGTACCGCTGCCACCAGATGTGAAGGGTTGGTTTGGTTGATCAAGTCCCAAGAGAATTTATGCGGCTTATCACCAGCCCTTACAATGGTAGTTGATGCTGCCACCAGAACAGTCTCCCTAATTTACGCCCCTTAAGTCAAAGGCCAGTTATGGCTAAAACTATTTTAAGGTAAGCAAATAGCACTAGACTTAAATATGGAGAAAATCGGGTGATGGGATGTGGGACTGGCTTTTATAGCCAGCCCAACAGGCCTTACATCATGGGAAGAAATGATGAGACATAATTAGCACATTGTACATAGTCTGAAAAGGATCCTACACAAGTCCAGTAGGCTTACATAAGCCTAAATAATATGTTCTGGGACCACAGTGTTAATCATGTGGTGAGTGACTAATTAACATGCATCACTCTATTTAATTAATGTTAATATTCCATTAGTAATTACATATATCAATATCTGTTCATGGTCAGGAGGTTGGACCCTGACAATGGGCTCTGGCATCATTTGTTCTCAAACATCTGCTGCGCAAGTAGCTGAAAGCCTCAACCCCACATTTATCCAATTTCAATGTTGCACACCACCTTTATTGGCAACATTTAACCCCTCTGATCTGGTATTTTTCCAGGAGTATCCCCTGTATTTCTCTGGTGTTTCCCCTTTCTGTTTCCGTCATTGTCAATTTGTCTTTAGGTTAGTCAATAGAAAACGTTTTGGTTGAATTGTCCGGGATAGTTGCAAATTGTCCAATTCCTTTCAAGCGACATGTACAGACTTTTCCATGCTCTTCACACGTGGCCTGAAAAAAAAAAAAAAAGAATTCCAGCCAAACTTATTCAAGATTTATTAGAAATATCTTGGGTTGTATTTTAGTGGGTCAACCTGTACTTGACAGCCGTTTTACAATGTATAGGGCGTGTGACCAGTTACAGTATGTTTCTGTTTGTCAACTAACCAACTATAACAGTTATTATGTTTATAACGTATAAAATGGCTAAATTTCAATGAATAAATCAATTCCTTTTTTGTGGTCATCCTTTACACACTGGCATATTTACCAAACTCCCATCCCCCTAACTCTGTGGAGTTTGTTTTATTACCATATTGTTCCTTGTTCCTTGTTCCATATTCTTTCAAATGTTGTGTTGAATGTCGCTATAGGCACATTGTTATAGTAGATTCATGCTCCAACATCAAGGTCACTAAAAAAAATATGCACCTCTAGTTTGAAACAGTCATTCATACATGCCTTGATAACAAACACCAAAATTGGTGTGTGGCTTCTCAAAGTTGTCTGATATTCCTTCAACACTTAATTCGAGAGGAAACACTGCATTCTTGTACAGATGTATGTGCATTGTGGCCCTTATACAACATGTTGCATATGGTACAATAATATTATTTGCTCCTTGCAACTTTTAGAACAGTAACCATTTGTCCAGATAACTAATTATTGATTGAACAGTTTACCATATACGAACCTAAGTAACCGAAGTATTATCTGATGTTGTTAAACCAAAAAATTAATTATGGCACACACATGTACATAGATATACATATGTATATATATATATATATTTCAGATGAATGGCAATCATCTTTAGCTATCGTATATTTTTTAAACTAAAATGCCAAAATAATACATGGCAAAGTGATGAATATTATAAAAGAATAAATGCTATTTAATTTTTTTGTTTCAAATTCCAGTTTGAGTCAACCTTTGCATAATTAATGTGGCCATGAGTTAATCTTCCTTTGAATAATCTTCACAAGAAATGCAGAAGCACTTCTTGAGCAGAGATGGTATTTTCTTTACAAAGGCTTGGATACGATTATGATGTGGCTGGCCCTGTAAAAATAAAAGCATACATATAAACAATAGTACATGAGAAGAATAGCGCCATGCAAATGAAGGAATATTCCTATGGCAAATCCGTGCCATTGAATTTGCAAGGGGAAGAAAGCCAAAATGAAATGATCAGAAATAATGAGTGATGGGTGCATTAGCCAATTTTTTCAAATGGCATTCCTGCAGCAGAGTTGCTGCTTAAATGGTGGGTTCTGCTTATATTAGTTCCACAAAGACTCCAGAGTACTTTGACTCCATTGCTAAGACAATAAACGGGCAGTGCAAAAAAAGTGAGAAGGGAAAGAAAAAAAATTCATCACAAGGATCATTGTTTCTATTTCTCTGCTCCTTTCCACATATATCTTGTGTACAATAGGTCAATTCATACAAACTTTAGTTCCAGACGACTCCAAATGTTCCAATGCACTGCCTTGTTTCTCAATCCAGTGATAAAAATCAACTGGTGAAAATTTGTAAGTTCTGACAAAATATAACATGATCATACTACCGAGTTAATTATGTTCACGATGCAGATCTCTTTATAATTTAGTCATTTGGACGCACACTTGTTCAGCTGTTTGGTTTGTGGATTTTTAAATCCTGGTCAAGTGTTAGAACAAGTTCTAATAATAGGTTCCTCCAACTCTACATGCTAAGCTTAATGTCTGATTCCTTAATTAAAAAAAGTTAGTTCCCTCTATTACAGGTCATAACTCAAGACTTAGCACTCACATGCACGACCTCATTACCCTCTCATAATTATGCTAGCCCTCATAAAGTTCACTCCTTATAAGGTAAATCATATTTTTCAGTCATTGTAAGTATTACAGTCCACTCGCTAGCTAATATGTGTTAGCTATTATTCTAACAGTTCAATCTGTCTTTACATTCCAGACATCAAGGCTGGCCCCTAACATCACAGTCTTCCTCTTGAATCTTTAGCCGGTCGTTCCAAATCTGCCTAGATAGGCCAACAGCATTCCCATTAAACTTGCTAGGATGTTGGTCATCAAATATGAATGGCAGGATAGCCAATGCCCAACAAGTAAGATGTCCATTAGTATTCCGCATTGAATTCAGGTACTTCATTGGCTGCTGATCTATCCTTATCACATAGCTTCCTCCCAAAAGGTAGACCACAAAATGCTTGAGTGCTCAAACTATCACCAAGCATTCTTTCTCCACTGATGTGTACTGAGATTTTTTTCTGAGTAGCTTGCAGGGGAAAAAAATGCCACATAGTGTTCTCCACTCTCCTGATCCTGTTGGCTGAGTATCATACTGATGCCTCTCTCTAAAGTATCCATCTGCTTACTGAACGGCTTGCTGTAATCCGGACTCGTCAATACTGGTGCATTGTTCAGGGACTTCTTCAACTTTCTGAATTTTGTCTGGTGTTCTGGTTGCTACTGTACCACTGAGGGTGCTGTCGCCATTGTGAGGTCTGTCAAACTAGCCGATACTGCTTAAAAATTGGATAAAATGTCTATTATTACCTGCCAAACCTAGGAAGGCCTTTACATACTTTTTCGTCATGTTTTTTTAATGTCTATTTCAGCAGAACCATAGCTTTACCTTATTCCATAGACCCACAACCTTTTCCAACTACATGTTCCAGGAACTTGTATTTGCTCAGTGAAAACTGGAATTCGTTTCAGTTGACTTTCAGACCTGTTTCCCTCAATAGCTTGAATACCCCTGTCAGGTTTTATAGATGCATCTTTCATTCTTTACTGAATATGACAACATCATCCAGGTAAAATGCTGTGTATTCTATAAGGCCATCTAGTGCACAATCCATCAGCCCTTGAAAAGCGGATGGAGCCTCCTTCAGCATAGTTCTTAATTCCTATTTCCCAAAGTGTGTGGTGAAAACCATCTTCTCATTTTCATTTATCCTCACAGGGATCTAATGGTAACCCTTGAAGAAATACTGGGTTGATATAAATGTAGCCTCACCCTGTCTATCGATATGGTCATCCACTCTGGAGATCTGTTAGGGGTCGGGCACTATCAGATTACTGTTAACCTACATAGTATTTTTGTTCTCATGTGCAGCTTCGCTATGAATTTTAAGGCTAGATTACTTTTATATATGTGCGCATGCACACATTTGATGGTATGTTTTAACTAGAACATAAGGGTAAATATTGCACCATTATATACCAACTACAAAGTCAAATAAAACTTACTGGCATGTTATTTCTAGTGGCCCTCAAGAATTCAACCTTCTTTTCAATTGCAGACAAATTCTCACATGATTGCACTGATGAAAGGTCTGGAGTTGCCATAGATGCCAAAATAAAATCCGGAAGAGAATTTGTATGGTCATTGGAATTAATATCAGCTTCAATACAGTTGTATTTCTCACGAAACCCATGATTTTCCGACATAGTACATTTGAAATTGGCTTGCTGATTGATCGAAGATGGTGGATTGTTTCAATTATGGTTCCATTGCTAGTGAAGAGCGATTAATTTTTCTAGATGTTACTAATTCTTTTGTAAAGAATGATGTATGCTTGTACACCTGTAAGTGAAATTATGTGCATATAAAACATGCATCATCATTGAATGGACTACTACTTCTTAAGATTGCATGGAATTGTTCTTAATGTTGAATGGAATACTTCTTAAAATTGCGTGCAATATTAATAGCAAGAATTATATTGTCAATTAGCTGGGATATATCTCAATATTGTTTGATTGGTCTTATTTCTTCAAATCGGAACTGTGAAGCTATGATCTGAAAGCTACAAGGACATCTGGGCACACGTTTCACACTCCCTTTTCAAACAGAGCATTTTTACTCCACAAAAATTGGATGACAAGCTAGCTACAAACAGAATAATACATTGAAAGATGGTAAGAAGATTGGGCGGACACATATGTAGTTACAGGCTCACCAAAATTATAAATTATATAGGTGCACGCTTCTATTTAACACCAACTTTTCCTTCTTGACTAAAATTACACTCACTATATGATGTATTTACACTACATAAAGATGCTGCCTATAATCAAAACTAAAACTTACTGGCAAGTACTTATTAGTGGCTCTCGGGATTTCTACCTCCTTTTCAAGTGCAGATAATTTCTCACATGATTGGACAGATAAAAATGCAGGAGTTTTAGTTGATGACAGCATCAACTCAGGAAGAGAATGTGAAATTACAGCTCGATGGAAGGGAAGCGAAAATGGACCGTCAGGATTAATAGCAGCTTCATTAACATAAGGTCTTTCAATTGCACACTTTAAAGTGCTTACTGATTTGTGAGATTTGGTCAGTTGCCTGGAGTGTTGCTTAATTGAATGGGCATTATTGGTGGTTGCCACTGTTTTGTTCAAAATACTCTGATTATGTTCAAATTCCTGTAAACAAAATTATATTGTTAAACAAAACTGTAGTAAATATAGATTATCAAAATAATAGCATGAAGTTTTACATGATGACTAGAATATTATGCAGCCTACATGTAACAAACAGCAGCTTGTTGTATCATAAAATTCTTCGATATCAAATTTTTCCTCATCGAAATAACATTTCTATATGTTATTTAAGTAGTTATATGAAAGAAATTTTGCACAAAAACATACTGGTTTAAAATGAGACATATTAGCTTGGTGATGTCAATAAAAAATAATACTTACATTTCCACAATTAGTAGTGGCATCCATTGAAAATGCCCCAGAATTGACGTCTACATTATTTTCATTTGCAGATGAAATATCACATGATTTCACATGTGCTGATAATGCAGTAGTTATATTAAGTTGATCCTTCGATAACACCCCAAATTCAAGCAGATAATGTGAAATAGGACCTGAAAATGGGTTATCACTAGTGGATAAAATCAATGGCACTGGTGATGCAATTGCAAATGTTGCATTGTCTGTTTCATTAGAGGTTGCCTGCCACTCATAGTCAGACACAGATCTTGGCAACTGTTGATTGAACGGATCTGAGAATGGGTCTTCAGGACAGATAACTGATTCAACAAAATCGAAATTTTCTGTTATTTCAGTATTCTGCTCCATAAACGGAGGTTGTTCAGATGCAGTGCAACTCATGTCTGGTAGAATCTCTTTTAATGGGCATTCTATAACCTTCTTGTAATAAGAAGTAGTATCCTCGTGATAGTTAATGCAGCACACTCTTTCTCCATTCTTGTGGTGCACAACCTCTTCTGCAATCTTAGCTTGGCCATCACCATTGTTGAGTGATTTAGATTTAGTGATATTTCTCAACAGTTGCTTTGATGGATTTGAAGAAGATGCACTTTTGCCATCAGTCACACTTACATTTGAAGAACAATTTTTTTACTCAAGTACCTGTCAGTAAAATTGTAACAAAACAGTGCAATTATACCTATTGATCTGGTCTAGAGCTAGAAGAATACCATCAAATACAGTAATATGCCAAATTTAACATGCATTAGTATGATGTACAGGATTTACCCAAACAGATTGCGACTGAAAGAGTGAAATAATCCGTGTTAGTCTGCTTGCAATATTATTATTAACTCTCATAATACAATCTGTGCATTTATACGATCAATAAAATCTCTACTAACACACAATCTTCATAATTATAAGCTGGAGAAGGAACCGTACAAAACTAGCTGCTAATTGGTAAATTTCTTCCGTGGCCTTGCTGTATAGGCAAAAATAAGACTAGACCAATGGCAGCTTCTAATAGCTACAGTTACTCTTAGTATCTTTAGCTTTTGCTTGGAACTCAGAGGGAAGCTTGTGGCTAGCCTAAGTTCTGGTGTATTACAAGCTTTCCTTGTTCTTATTCAAGTAAAGGTATATAGCATCGGAGCAAGATATACAAAGGTATACTAAGGGGATTCACAAGTTTAGTTATCTCGCTTTTTATGCACATAATTTGGTTCAATAAACCAAGCTAACTTGGTTACATTAACCTTACACAGAAGGCTTCTAAGACTTTCTCTACATCTTGGATGGATAACAAATGATATCACCACAGCGTTGGATAATTTAGGGAAAACGAATGGCATTTTACATTTAATTTAATTTAATTAAACAGCTTGGTTGAAGGAGAATTTCAAGTACTACTGATGACACATTGGTCCATGGTCCTTTTTTTAGAGGTGCACACTTTTTAAAACACTATATGGTTCAGCATGGATAGAATAAGTCAATCCCTGAAAAGATTTCATCGTCCCCTAAATTTGACCATACCTTCCCATAATTTCCAGTAGAAAATGTTATAAATTGATCTAGAAATGCAAGCTAGCTTTTTGCTCACATCATTAATGTTTACTTTAGTATCGTTCGAATTGTTAAACGCATTGTGAATCTAAAGGGGAAAAATATATAAATTTAATAATTTTACAATGCATATATTGAACATTAAAAAATTCAATCTAAATAGACTAAACTCTATAGCAAACCTTTGAAATATATTCACCAACAAGTGTAATAAAGTCCAAAAAACAATATGTTCCACGTGGTAGAGGATCCCAGCAGCTTTTCTAATGCAATAAAAATGGAGTGCAGTTGTAAATATAAGAACATTAGAATAATTCACCATTTGGCAACTGCTGCCTACACCATTTAGTCACATGGAGGAGGAATCTTTAAATTGTTTAACTATAACTTCCATTAGCTTTTCCTCTTTTTTGGCAACACGAGATCTATTTCTAAGCTGCTGTTAGGATTCTACCTTTTGCTACGAGCTATAGAGATCAAGAAAGGACACATACCAACAATATCTATGAAAACCAAGCTTTATATGCTGGAATTAACAAGGGGACAAATATTAACAAAAACTGTTTTTCTCCTCAAAGTGAGCCACATAGAGCTAAACTATGCTTTCCTGTTGTTATGAAGCATTTTCGGTGAAATTCACAGAAAACATCTCTTTTTAGTCAAAAAAGTGACTGTCTCAGAAAGTTGCACGGAAATACTCAGAAAGTTTGTTTTTCTTAACAAGTTTGAAAAGGGGCAAATCCTGAGAAAAATTAGGATTTGTTTAAACAACCCTTTTTGTTCAAAGCAGTAAAACGGGACAAATATTAACAAAAACTGTTTTTCTCCCCAAAGTGAGCCACATACATCTAAACTATTATTTTCTGTTGTTTTGAAGCATTTCGGGTTAATTCAGTGTAAATTTCACTTTTTATTCAAAAAAGAGCACAGAAATACTCAGAAAGTTTGTTTTTCTTAACAGGTTTGAAAAGGGGCAAATCCGGAGGAAAATTTGGATTTGTTTAAAAAACTTTTTTTGATCAAACCAGTAAAATTGGACTAGACCACAAACCACCGAAATTTGAACATATTTGTAGCTGTCATACCTTTTTTCTCCTTTCCTCTGTTCAGATACTTTTATTACCATCTTGTCGCTTGTTGTGTATCCTTTAAGATGATATGTAAAAAGTCTCTATAGGCACCTTTTCTTAGAAGATATATCCAAACAAGCAAGTGTCACTCAAAAAATGGTACCTCTCAAATGGCAACACGAGTAATTCCTAGACGCCGTCAGCTACCGCCCCCAAATTTGTGTTGTAGCTTGCCAACACCATATGCTGTGATATGGCTGCGAAATATTATTTTTACCGTGAAGCATTCCTGAGATATGGTGATTAGAAGATGCGAGGTCACAGATATTCCGTGGTATTTGGCGCGGTTGGAAATAAAGTATCGCATATCTATTCAACGCTTCACGCGTTGTAATTATGGTTTCAGACATATCACAGCTTAGGGTGTTAGCAAGCTACAAAACAATTTTTGAGTCTGTAGCTAAAGGCACCTGAGAATTAGACAGGTTGCCATTTGGGAGGTGCCATTTTTGAGTGACCTTGCGTGTTTGGATATATCTTCTAAGAAAATGGGCCTATAGAGACTTCTTACATATCATATTAAAGCACACGCAATACGGAACAAGTTGGTAATAAAAGTATCTGCAGAGAAGAAATGGAAAAAATGTTATGACAGCTATAATTATGTGTTCAAATTTCGGTGGTTTGAGGTCTAGTCCCCCCAAAACAGTTTTTCTCCTCAAAATGAGCCACATACAGCTAAACTTTGCTTTCCTGTTGTTTTGAAACTTTTTCGGGGAAATTCACTGAAAACTTCTCTTTTTAGTCAAAAAATGACTCTCTCAGAAAGAAGCTCAGAAATACTTGGAAAGTTTGTTTTTCTCAAAAGTTAGAAAAGGGGCAAATCCAGAGGAAAATTGGGATTAATTGTAAACAACTCTTTTTGTACAAAGCAGTAAAACGGGACAAATATTAACAAAAAATGTTTTTCTCCACAAAATAAGCCATATACATCTAAATTATGCTTTCCTGATGTTTTGAAGCTTTTTTTGGCTAATTTACTGAAAACTTCACTTTTTTGTCAAAAAAGTAACTATCTTAGAAAGGAGCACAGAAATACTCAGAAAGTTTGTTTTTCTTAACAAGTTTGAAAAGGGGCAAATCCTGAGAAAAATTTGAATTTGTTTAAACAACTTTTTTTTATCAAACCAGTAAAAGGGGACAAATATTAACAAAATATGTTTTTCTCCCAAAATGAGCCACATACAGCTAAACTATGCTTTTCTGTTGTTTTGAAGCATTTTGGGGGAAATTCACTGAAAACTTCTCTTTTTATACAAAAAAGTGACCATCTCAGAAAGTAGCTCAGAAATACTCAGAAAGATTACTTTTCTCAACAAGTTTGAAAAGGAGAAAAGCCAGAGGAAAATTTGGATTTAGTGTAAACAACTTTTTTTTTCTAAGCAGTAAAATGGGACAATTATTTACAAAAACTGTTTTTCTCCACAAAATGAGCCACATACAGCTAAATTATGCTTTCCTGTTGTTTTGAAGCATTTTCGGGCTAATTCATTGAAAACTTCTCATTTTAGTCCAAAAAGTGACCATCTCAGAAAGGAGCACAGAAATATTCAGAGAGTTTTTTTTTCTTAACAAGTTTGAAAAGGGTCAAATCCTGAGGAAAATTTGGATTTGTTTAAACAACTGTTTTTGATCAAACCAGTAAAAGGGGACAAATATTAACAAAAAATGTTTTTCTCCTCAAAGTGAGCCACATACAACTAAACTATGCTTTTCTGTTGTTTTGAAGCATTTTTGGGGAAATTCAATGAAAAATTCTCTTTTTATTCAAAAAAGTGACTATCTCAGAAAGTATCACAGAAATACACAGAAAGTTTGTTTTTCTTAACAAGTTTGAAAAAGGGCAAACCAAGAGGAAAATTTGGATTTGTTTAAACAATTGTGTTTGAATAAACCAGTAAACCGGGACAAATATAAATAAAAACTGTTTTTCTCATCAAAATGAGCCACAAACAGCTAAACTATGCTTCTCAGTTGTTTTGAAGCATTTTGGGGGAAATACACCCCGAAAACTTCTCTTCTTAGTCAAAAAAGTGACTATCTCAGAAAGGAGCACTGAAATAAAAAAAAATTGTTTTACTTAACAATTTTGAAAAGGTGCAAATCCTGAGGAAAATTTGTATTTGTTTAAACAACCCTTTTTGTTCAAAGCAGTAAAATGGGACAAATATTAACAAAAACTGTTTTTATCCTCAAAATGAGCCACATACCGCCAAACTATGCTTTTCTGTAGTTTTGAACCATTTTCGGGCTAATTTACTGAAAACTTCTCTTTTTAGTCAAAAAAGTGACTATCTCAGAAAGAAGCACAGAAATACTCAGTAAGTTTGTTTTTCTTAACAAGTTTGAAAAGAGGCAAATACTGAGGAAAATTTGGATTTGTTTAACAACTGTTTTTCAGCAAACCAGTAAAATTGGACAAATACTAAATTAACAAAAACTGTTTTTCTCCTCAAAATGAGCCACACACAGCTAAACTATACTTTCCTGTTGTTGTGAAGCATTTTTGGTGAAATTCACTGAAAAATTCTCTTTTTAGTGAAAAAAGTCACATCTCAGAAAGAGGCACGGAAATACTCAGGGTTTTTTTCTTAACAAGTTTGAAAAGGGGCAAATCCTGAGGAAATTTAGGATTTGTTTAAACAACTGTTTTTGTTCAAAGCAGTAAAACGGGACAAATATTAACAAAAAAAAAATTCTCTTCAAAATGAGCCACATACCGCCAAACTATGTTTTTCTGTTGTTTTAAAGCATTTTTGGGCTAATTCACTGAAAACTTCTCTTTTTATTCAAAAAAAAACAGAGAAATACTCAGAAAGTTTGTTTTTCTTAACAAGTTTGAAAAGGGGCAAACCATGAAGAAAATTTGGATTTGTTTAAACAACTGTTTTTGATCAAACCAGTAAAAGGTGACAAATATTAACAAAACCTTTTTTTCTCCCCAAAGTGAGCCACATACAGCTAAACTGTGATTTTCTATTGTTTTGAAGCTTTTTCAGGCTAATTCACTGAAAAATTCTCTTTTTAGTAAAAAATGTGACTATCTCAGAAAGGAGCACAGAAATACTAAGAAAGTTTTTTTTCCTTTACAAGTTTGAGAAGGGGAAAATCCTGAGGAAAATTTGATTTGTTTAAACAACAGTTTTTGATCAAACCAGTAAAATTGGACTAGGCCACAAACCACCGAAATTTGAACACGAATTTGTAGCTGTCATACCTTTTTTCCCCTTTCTTTTGTGCAGATATTTTATTACCAGTTTGTTGCTTATTGTGTGCGCTTTAAGATGATATGTGAAAAGTCTCTATAGGTGTCTTTTCTTAGAAGATATATCCTAACACGAAGTGTCACTAAAAAAATGGCACCTCCCAAATGGCAACACGTTTAATTCCTATGCATCGTGAGCCACTGCCTTCAAACTTGTCTTCTTGCTTGCTAAATATCCTAAGCTGTGATATGATTGAGAAAAATTATTTTTACCGTGAAGCATTCCTGAGATATGGTGATTAGAATAGGCGGAATCACAGATATTCCGTGGTGTTAGGCGCGGTTGGAAATAACGTGTCTCATATCTATTCAATACTTCATGCATTGTAATTACAGTTTCTGCTATATCACAGCTTAGGGTGTTAGCAAACCACAAAACAAATTTTGAGTCTGTAGCTCAAGGCACCTGGGAATTAGACATGTTGCCATTTTTTGGGAGGTGCTATTTTTGAGTGATCCTTGAGTGTTTGTATATATCTTCTAAGAAAACGTGCCTATAGAGATCTTTTACAAATCATCTTAAAGCACACACAATACCGAACAAGTTATTAATAAAAATATCTGCATAGAAGAAATGGAAAAAAAGTAATGACAGCTACAAATATGTGTTCAAATTTCGGTGGTTTGAGGTCAAGTCCCCCAAAAACTGTTTTTCTCCTCAAAATGAGCCACATACAGCTAAACTTTGCTTTCCTGTTGTTTTGAAGCATTTGCGGGTAAAATTCACTGAAAACTTCTCTTTTTTGTCAAAAAAGTGACTCTCTCAGAAGGAAACTCAGAAATATTTGGAAAGTTTGTTTTTCTCAACAAGTTAAAAAAGGGGCAAATCCAAAGCAAAATTGGGATTAATTGTAAACAACTCTTTTTGTACAAAGCAGTAAAATGGGACAAATATTAACAAAAACTGTTTTTCTCCACAAAATGAGCCACATACAGCTAAATTATGCTTTCCTGATGTTTTGAAGCATTTTTTGGCTAATTTACTGAAAGATTCTCATTTTAGTCAAAAAAGTGACTATCTCAGAAAGGAGCACAGAAATACTCAGAAAGTTTGTTTTTCTTAACAAGTTTGAAAAGGTGCAAATCCAGAGGAAACTTTGGATTTCTTTAAACAAGTTTTTTTTGATCAGACAAGTAAAAGGGGATAAATATTAACAAAAACTCTTTTTCTCTTCTAAATGAGCCACATACCGCCAAACTATGCTTTTCTGTTGTTTTAAAGCATTTTTGGGCTAATTCACTGAAAACTTCTCTTTTTATTAAAAAAAAAACCGAGAAATACTCAGAAAGTTTGTTTTTCTTAACAAGTTTGAAAAGGGGCAAACCATGAAGAAAATTTGGATTTGTTTAAACACCTTTTTTGGATCAAACAAGTAAAAGGGGACAAATATTAACAAAAACTGTTTTTCTCCTAAAAATGAGTCACATACAGCTAAACTATGTTTTCTGTTGTTTTGAAGCATATTCGGGCTAATTCACTGAAAACTTCTTTTTTTACTCAAAAAAGTGACCATCTCAGAAAGAAGCTCAGAAATACTCAGAAAGATTACTTTTCTCAACAAGTTTGAAAAGGAAAAAAGCCAGAGGAAAATTTGGATTTGGTGTAAACAACTGTTTTTTTTTGTCAAAGCAGTAAAATGGGTCAATTATTAACAAAAACTGTTTTTCTCCACAAAATGAGCCACATACAGCTAAATTATGCTTTCCTGTTGTTTTGAAGCATTTTCGGGCTAATTCATTGAAAATTTTTCTTTTTAGTCAAAAAAGTGACTATCTCAGAAAGGAGCACAGAAATAGTCAGAAAGTTTGTTTTTCTTAACAAGTTTGAAAAACGGGCTAATCAGGAGGAAAATTTCGATTTGTTTAAACAACTGTTTTTGATCAAACCAGTAAAAGGGGACAAATATTAAATTAAAAAATTTTTTTTTTCTCCTCAAAATGAACCACATACAGCTAAACTATGCTATCCTGTTGTTTTGAAGCATTTTCGGTTAATTTCACTGAAAACTTCTCTTTTTATTCAAAAAAGTGACTCTCTCAGAAAGAAGCTCTGAAATAATCAGAAAGTTTGTTTTTCTCAACAAGTTTGAAAAGGAGCAAATCCAGAGGAAAATTAGGATTGTGTAAACAAGTTTGAAAAGGGGCAAATCCTGAGGAAAATTTGGATTTGTTTAAACAACTGTTTCTGATCAAACCAGTTAAAGGGGGACAAATATTAACAAAATATGTTTTTCTCCCAAAATGTAGCCATATACAGCTAAACTATGCTTTCCTGTTGTTTTGAAAGGTTTTAGGGGAAATTCACTGAAAACTTCTCTTTTTAGTCAAAAAATTGGTTATCACAGAAGGAAGCTCAGAAATACTTAGAAAGTTTGTTTTTCTCAACATGTTTGAAAAGGGGCAAATCCAGTAGAAAATTTGGATTTGTTGTAAACAAATCTTTTTGTTCAAAGCAGTAAAACGGGACAATATTAACAAAAACTGTTTTTCTCCTCAAAATGAGCCACATACTGCCAAACTAAGCTTTTCTGTTGTTTTGAAGCCTTTACGGCCTAATTCACTGTAAACTTAACTTTTTATTCAAAAAAGTGACTATCTCAGTTAGGAGCACAGAAATACTCAGAAAGTTTTTTTTTCTTAACAAGTTGAAAAGGGGCAAACGAAGAGGAAAATTTGGATTTGTTTAAACAAATGTTTTTGTACAAACTAGTAAAAGGGAACAATTATGAACAAAAACTGTTTTTCTCCACTAATTGAGCCACATACAGCTAAACTATGATTTTCTGTTGTTTTGAAGCATTTTCGGACTAATTCATTGAAAACTTCTCTTTTTAGGTAAAAATGTGACTATCTCAGAAAGGAGCACAGAAATACTCAGAAACTATGTTTCTCTTAACATGTTTGAAAAGGGGCAAATCCTGAGGAAAATTTGGATTTGTTTAAACAACTGTTTTTGATCAAACCAGTAAAATTGGACAAATATTAAATTTACAAAAACTGTTTTTCTGCTCAAAATGAGCCACATACAGCTAAACTATGCTTTCCAATTGTTTTGAAGCGTTTTCGGGGAATTTCACTGAAAACTTCTCTTTTTAGTAAAAAAAAAAATATCTCTGAAAGAAGCTCAGAAATAATCAGAAAGTTTGTTTTTCTCTACAAGTTTGAAAAGGAGCAAATCCAGAGGAAAATTAGGATTTGTTGTAAACAACCCTTTTTGTTCAAAGCAGTAAAACGGGTCAAATATAACCAAAAATTGTTTTTCTCCTCAAAATGAGCCACATACAGACAGCTAAACTATGCTTCTCAATTGTTTTGAAACATTTTGGAGAAATTCACTGAAAACTTCTCTTTTTAGTCAAAAAGTGACTATCTCAGAAAGGAGCACTGAAATACTCAGAAAGGTTGTTTTTCTTAACAAGTTTGATAAGGGGCAAATCCAGAGGAAAATTTGGATTTGTTTAAACAAGTGTTTTTAATCAAACCTGTATAAGGGGACAAATGTTAACAAAAAATGTTTGTCTCCTCAAAGTGAGCCACATACAGCTGAACTATGCTTTTCTGTTGTTTTGAAGCATTATTGGGGAAATTTACTGATAACTTCTCTTTTTAGAAAAAAAATTGCTTATCTCAGAAAGAAGCTCAGAAATACTTAGAAAGTTTGTTTTTCAACAACAAGTTTGAAAAGGGGAAAATCTAGAGAAAGATTTGGATTTGTTATAAACCACCCTTTTTTGTTCAAAGAAGTAAAACGGGACAAATATTAACAAAACTGTTTTTCTCCTCAAAATGAGCCACACTCGCCAAACTATGTTTTTCTTTTGTTTTTTAGCATTTTCGGGCTAATTCACTGAAAAATTCTCTTTTTAGTCAAAAATGTGACTATCTCAGAAAGTAGCTCCGAAATACTCAGAATTTGTTTTTCTTAACAAGTTTGAAAAGGGGCAAATCCTGCAGAAAATTTGGATTTGTTTAAACAACTGTTTTTGATCAAACCAGTAAAATTGGACAAATATTAAATTAACGAAAACTGTTTTTCTTCTCAAAATGAGCCACATACAGCTAAACTATGCTTTCCTGTTGTTTTGAAGAATTTTCTGTGAATTTCACTGAAAACTTCTCTTTTTAGTAAAAAAAGTGACTCTCTCAGAGTTGAAGTGTCTTTCAATATCTGCGTTCTGCACAGCTTAAAACATCCATAAGCAACTGGAAGCGGAATGACACAAAAATTTGATTAATTTGACGACCAACGCTGTATAGCTTGGTCATATACTATTCCAGCCTCGTAAAATGCAGCAGCATCCTAGTCACGTCCTTTACTTGCATGAAATTGTGGTCAGCTCACTAGCTCTTGACGCGCGACTGCTTGAGATTCCCCGGACGTTTTTCCTAACGTATTGAGAATGAAAATCACATTTGAATCTGACTGGTTTTGGAGAATTTACACCAGAGAAACTTGAGTTGTATGGGCACGTCTCCAAGCCAGTGGGTCACGAAGGAGGCGGCGGGAAAGCGAGACTAACGAGCTGTTGGTTTGGCTGGCCACGCCCAGACTAACTGCGCGCATGCGTATTGCTGACGCTATACTTGCGTCTCGACTCGAAAGTGCTTTGCCAAGCTCGAATGAGTTAACCTTTTAAAGAATCTTCTCTATAGTATTATTTGGACGAACGTAATGATCGATTTTGACACAGGCATGCAAATTTCAATTGAGGTACCGCTCGATCCAGTCGAGCAAACTTCTTTCGAGGTAAAGGCATAATCAGTAATAGCTAGGTGACACTAACATATTGTTTTTGGATGTTTAATTCCAGCATATTAAGCTTGGTTTACATAGATATTATTGGTGGGT
>CBDHDT010000113.1:0-6693 GCA_965261215.1 Ekhidna sp. | reverse complement strand
ATTACTCTGGTGTTCAGAGTGATAAAACATTTTTCTTTTATAATCTCCTAATTGCAGATAATTATTTCGTGCTTGTTTATTACATATGTTGTTGTTGTTTTCAGAGTAGAGAAATACATTTTTTCCAGTGGCCATATTTATGATATACAAGACCCAGATCCCAACCTAGCATATACAAGGGGAAAGAAAGCCAAATGTCCAGTGTTCAGCTACAAGTAGTATCAGCGATGTCACTGGAACATCATAAAAAAAAATCAGTTAGCGCCCCAAATGATGAGTGGAAAAGTGATATCCCATCACAATTGCACAACTTCACATACAAGAATGTGGACTGGGCATGAAATAGTGAAAGAAAACTTGAGGCAACGAATTTTGTTGAGATGCTGTTACAGAATGAATACAAATTATTATCTGAGAATTTTGTGCATGATGCTAGTGCAATTGTGGCAGGTGACCTTGCATTTATCAAAGCAAAATGCTACAAATCTCAAAAGAAAAAATGATACATCCCACAGAGTTTCAACTCAGGTAGACTGTGTAAATGAATGTTGTAATAGTTCATTGTACTTGTAAGGCTGGTACGACAGGTTTTTGTAATCAAGTAATTTGGTTGACCATTGCGCTAAACTAGTACTGAACCTTTTCCCTCACCATGAAACAGCCGAGAATAGAAAGCATTCAAACAGCCTGTAATGAATGTTAAAGTTTTGCAACCAAGATATGCACTAGGTGTGTCTAACGGCATTAATTCTACATTATATAAAGAACGTGGCCCGCAAGCACAAGAGAAAGGTGACGTTAAGCAACTATTACAAAATGTAAATGATTTAGGAGTGTCAGAGGGATTTTCCATTCAGAGTACAGAAAACGATGACAGACATACGGAAATGCAAAGACTAGAATGGAGTTTTCGGTCCCAACAGGTAGTGTAGTTGTCAGCTAGCTATTACTGAAGCTAATTTTGAAATCACTGCAAATTTGGACACACTTGGAACTGACCTTTGCATAGCGAGTACTTTCTCTGATATCCAATCAAAAACTCAGAAGTCCCAGTCTATGCAAAGATCCAGCATGCTACATTATCATATAAGTCCCAGTCTACAATGCTAAGATACCAGCAAGCTGCATTATCACAGAAGTCTCAGTCTATAATCCTAAGATACCAGCAAGCTGCTTTATCACAGAAGTCCTATTCTATAATGCTAAGATACCAGCAAGCTGCTTTATCACAGAAGTCCTATTCTATAATGCTAAGATACCAGCAAACTGCATTACCACAGAAGTCCCAGTCTATAATGCTAAGATACCAGCAAGCTGTATTACCACAGAATTTCTTGATCAAGTGAAAATAACATGAACAGATAGCATTCAGTTGGAAAATGTAACAATTGACCAAGTTTTAAATCCAGCATGGCATGCAGTCAGACAAAATTGCCTCACTGCCAGTAATTTTGGGTTAATTGGCAATGCACAAAAAAAAAAAAAAAAAATTGCATGAGAAATTTATCCAGTCACAACTTAAGTCCACAAAAATCTAGGAAATATACCTTCCATCAGATATGGACAACCAAATGAGGACCAGGCTGTATCGCGATCTATTGATTATATGAGCAATGCAGGTAGACACAGTCACACATGCTTGCATTGTTGTAAATCCAAATATGTCTTGGGTTGGAGTATTACCAGACAGAAAGGTTGTGGATTCTCAAGTTGGATATGGCTTAATAGAAGTCAATTGCTCATACAGTAATAAGGATATTGCTCCTCATGTTGCATGTGTATCAGCCAAACACTTTTGTATGGAATTGATGGAAAACAGGTCAAGGTTAAAAAGGACTTGTGTATACTAGAAGCAAGTTTGCGGTTTGAATTTTTGTGATTTCCTTTGTTGATACTGAAAATGGCCTCCTAATAGGGCAGATATTCTTTGATGTTGATTTTTGGAATGCTATGATGAAAAAAAACTTAGATTTCTACATTAACCATTACGTACCAACTGCAATCAAGTTTCCACATAACGACAACAGTAGGATCACTTTAAACAATATATCAAACCAGCAGGTTTCCAAGCCACTTTTTTTCTCATGTTTCAAAAATGTTTTTGTATTATAGTTGAATGCTGAACAGTGACATTATAGAGTCAATTTATATAGCTGTAAGTCCATGTGTACTGTTTTAAATACTACATGAATACTGTAAGAATGCAAGTCGGTAATAAATGGCCGATGAAATGTACATAACAATCCAGAAAAATTATTTAAAAACTCAATAGTAACAAACAGTTCACTCAATTACATCAACATTCTCGGAAATGTTTGGCCTTTGAATTAGCGTCAGTGATGTACATACACTCCAGATTTGGTTAATAGATCTGACAAGACTGGTATTGGCAGTCATGTACACATTCGGAAGCAATATACTGTGTTTCTATGACATCCTCCTTAGCATCTGGTCCTATAATCTCAGAAATGATGGTATATTAAGTATAACACTGATAGGGTCAAGTAAGTCTTAGATTTCAAAGTCCTTGTCTGCCATCAAAACATCACCCTGTGTGCGTGGCATCTTTAGTATGGCATCTTTAGTATGCCGCTTCTTTCTGTCAGCTCGCGATCGCATACGCTTCCCGTGTATAACTGCGATACAAAAGAAATTGAATTTTGGGCAGAAATTCAAATCAGACCTTTCAAAGTACTTATTCCTTTGTAATTTGAAGATGTTTGTGACATTAATGTCATTGATGATGCCATGATGACTTTAATCTCAGTAGCATCAATAATACATCTATCTCTAGATATTCTGTCTCAAAAATCGTAGGCATAGTTTTGAGAGCATGTTCTGATGGCTATGTATTTTAAAGATCCCAGTTTCAAATATAAATAATTCTCCCAAGCAAAAACAGTTGAGGAGATGGTTGATTTAGAGACATGAAAACGGTGTGCTAAATCAATTTCAAACAGTCCTAATCTTACTCTACACAAACTTCTTCTTTTTTTTAATCGCTCAGGGGAGAGTTTTTTTCCCCTCCATCTTGCACTCTTTCCAGTTTCACCAAGATCTTGCTTGTTGTATCGGATGTTTTGACAATTGTCACTTGGGTTGACAAATTTAAATAAAGAGTTGAAAACTTTCCTGCTTGGAAAACCTGTATAAAATGTGATGTCTTTGTCTTCAATAATAATTATTGAAAAATCTGCTAACTTTAATATATCTTGTAAATCTTTATTATGTATTATATTTTTGAAACTTCACTATCTGGCATTTTTCCTTTTTTACTAAGTTTTTAATTTTCAACTTGCAACTTTTTGAATTCCAATGCCAAGTCAACCTGGTCATCCATGTTGGAAGTTTTTTTTCTGGAACTGAGCTTTCCTCAGAAGTTCAATGTTTGAGGTTCAGTTGCACTTAGAACATGCTTTTCTGGAGCATTCAGCACACACTCAAAGTTATGACATGAACGAACAATAAACAGTATTTAAAGGTCAAACTATCACTTGAACATGTTCTTGTCAGCTTCTGCATGATTTTCCCGTAGTTCTCTAGTTCTCGGATAATTTCTGCAGAAAGCACAGCGTGATGACCTCACTTAATATGGTGCCCATCAAACCTTCAAGGAAAGCAGTTTCTAAGTAATTTTAATAATCTGACTACAAGAACTGCCTTATAACATCACTCTAAGTGTGCTTGCATATTTCCTTCTAAGTAAACTAGCTCTCTTACATAAAGCAATTCACTCGCAGCCATATTTCCACGTGCATTTCTGTCTCACAACTGGTCAGGAACTTAGGCATAGCAATACTAGCTTGCATAGCATTATCCGCTGACATAGCAGTATTCGCTCGGCTTCGATGTTTTAACATCATTTACTGATTGACGAGCGAAGCGAGCTCTCATTGGGGCTGTTGATGCTTTGTATTGCTGCGCAAGTCGGTATGTGATGTGCCGTACGTTCATAACCCTGGAGTGTACGGACAATTTTACGGATTCGACTTAAAAAAAAGAAATGGTCGTCTTGAAAAACAAGCCATGGTGGTCGCTAGATGTTAATGAAGAATGCAGATCTGAAGTCCAATGGGAAGAACAATGGATATACAAGCGACCTACATGGTCAATAGCTGTTGGGAAAGTTTTTAAAAAGTTATTTTGTGACTAAACCAGCTTGCTTCAATATGCTCTGTTGATGGTAGCTAGGAACTATTCAATCTTTCTATTTCCTTGCATGTTTACTGGCGCTCTCTATCTCAGACAGCGAGTAGATGACTGGATTGTTTAGTATATATAGAAAACATAACTAATGCGTATAGTCAATAGTTGTGCTAATGATATACATTACACTGAAAGCTATAAATAGTGTCAATAGTGCAAACTATCTCTTGAACAAATTCCTGTGAGCTTCGGCATGGTCTCCTTAGTTCTCGGACAATTTCCGCAGAAAAAAAATGCCTGCTGACTTTACTCCTAATGTGTTGCTCTTCTCATCTTCATGGGAAGCAGTTTCCAAATATTCTTAACAAAACTACACTTCCACATGCACATTTACATTTCAGAATTGTATCAGGTTGTTCTATCTTGACCTGTAAGGAATAAAGTAATGACTTGCAAATCTGGGCTACTTCTCCATACTACAATCCAACCACTTACACCAGTTGTGAATCTCTAAGGAACATATAATTCTCGACTGCATCACATCTCACAATCAGAAAGAAGACATGTTCAAATCAAGTTCTTGATGGTAGGAACTATTTTCTATCCTGCTAAGGTAAACAATTCCTTGCATGTTTACTGCTCCTCTCTCTCTCGGCTAGCGAGCACATAACTAGATGGTTTAGCATATGTAGAAAGCATAACTTATGCAGCTAATGATATAGAGCAAATTGAAAAGAGCGTTAAAAGTGAAAACAATCATTACAACAAATTTTTCTCAGCTTCTGGATTCCTTTGTTCTCTGATAATTTTTTCAGAAAGAATGCCGGATGACTAAACTCTCTTAATGTGTTACTCATCATCAAAGAAAGCATATTCCAGATAATCTTGAAACTACTTCCACATGCACATTTTTGTTTCAGAATTTTATTTATCCCATAACGTTGTTGGGTATCAGGTTGTTCAATATTAAACCTGTAAGGAATATGTAAAAACATACAATTTGCGGGTACTTCTCTCCATAGTACAATCCAACCACTTATACTAGTTGTGACTATCTATAACATATAATTCTCAGCTGCATCACATTCCAAAATTGTAACGAATAAATCTACAAGTCACATCACAAATGAGTATTGGGTTAACTCCAGCTTGTCCTTACCAAGGTTATGGCTAGAGCAATGTCTGATTTTTTTTGCCCAGGCAGTAGTAAGGCTAGGAAAATATCTAGAACATTAAAATAGAAATCTTGACAATTCTGACAACATGGTTGGCTGCCTTATGACATCACTCTTAAAATGATTGACTTTTTTAATTTTATTAGCTACTCTTACACAAAGCATTTCACTATTGGCCATATTTCCATATGTGTATTTCTCCTCACAACTGGTCAGGAACACTGGCATAGCAGTATTCACTGGCATATACTCGCTCGCCTTTGACGTACGTCATATTAGTACGCACGTAGCGAAAAGCATATTACGTCACTTACGCACGTTCTGATTGCTGAGCGAAGCGAGACCTCAGCGGGGAGGAGAATGGAAAACTTCGTATTGCCGCGCATGCCCGTATGTGGTATATATAATACCGTAAGTTCATAACCCGGAGAGTCGTGAATACACGGAAGATTTTACAGATATGACTAAAAAAAATTATTATTTTTTAATTAATTTTTTTTATTTATTGGAAAACCCGCTAGATTGCTAAATTCGTCGTTGATAAAAACGGCTGCAGACTCGTAGGCCAAAGGAAAGGAACTGGATCTACACGCGGCCTGCTTAGTTCATTTACATCGGGAAAAGGATGCTGGAGTTCTATTCAGACTAAACTACCCCTTTCAACGCAATTCACCAACGCACTCTGGCATTGGATGCGATACAAATTCTTTATAGTAGGAACTATTTTCAATCTTGCTGAGGTAAACACAGTTTCTTGCATGTGTGTAGCCTCTCTCTCTCGCTTTCGGACTGCGAGTAGACGGCTGGATAGTTTAGCATATGTAGAAAACATGACTGATGCATGTACTTAATACTTTGTTAATGATATGGAGCAAACTGAAAACAACAAAGTGTCAAAAGGGTAAACAAGCACGTGTTCTTATCACTTAAACAAGTTGTCAGTTTCTGCATGGTCTTCTCTTAGTTATCTGATAATTTATGCCAAAAGAACTGCTTGGTGCTCTTCTTATCTTCATGGGAAACATTTTCCAATTCTTTGTAACAAAACTTATTTCTACATGATCATTTCCATTTCAGAATTTGTCATCCCATTATGTTGTAGGGTATCATGTTATTCAATCTTGCTCCTGTATGGAATAGAGAATAAAAACCATACAATTCATGGCTACTCCCCCATATTACAATCCAACCACATACACCAGTTATGAATCTCTAAGGAACATATAATTCTCGACTGCATCACATCTTACAATCACAAAGAAGACATTTACAAATCTCATCACAACCTGTACTGGGTTAGCTCATCCATTCTAAGGCTATGGCCAGAGCAATGGCTATGTTTTTAGCCTGGGCATAGTTAATTAAAAGGGGG
>CBDHDT010000112.1:0-9218 GCA_965261215.1 Ekhidna sp. | reverse complement strand
TCTTCTGGGTTCTCATACAAATCATCATTGATAATGGATACATTGAAGCAGTTGTGCAGCATTCCAGGTGCGAAGGTGAGCATGACAACGTTGACTTCAAAATCACTATCACCTGGAGAGAAAAATAGAGAGAAACATTGCTGGGTGATCTAAGCGAGAAAAGAAATATTAGAGGTCACCATGAACATTTGTGCCATGGCAGACCGGAGAAAAAAACACAAAATGAAGCTTATATCCTATTTTAAACGCACGTTGGCAGCAGTTAGCTACCTAAATGTTGACTTCAGTTGATATAAAAAAAAAACTCCAGCGTGAATTGAATATTTAGCTAAGGTAATACAAATAAGGTAATACAGGGAGAGCAAAAATACATTGAGGCGTGGGAGAAAAACATGAAATTCATCATCAAGATTCTGTTAGTATATTTGTGTCTCTGTTTCTTCCCACACATAACTGGTGTACAATAGGTCCTCTCATCATAGTCTTAGTACCAGAGGACTTCAAATGTTCCAATAAACGTCCATGACAACTCTGTTTCCCTATCCAGTGAAGCATGAAAAAACAGGAAGTGGTAAAGTATCCCCAAGACTACTTATATTGATGATTAGTACAACAAATGGTCAAACCTATAAGGTGTGTGCATTTCACGCTCTTGGTCAACTCTTACAATTTCCAAAGGATCACAACTAATATATCAAATGTAGTGTTCATCTGTGCAATGTTACCATATCCTCGAAAGAATCTGGAGCTGGCTGACTCGACATGGGTGCAATCAATAATAGCAAGATGATATAGTATATTCTGACATTTTCTAATGGACAACATGGTGAACATGGGCACAGTCAGCAATAGCAACAATACATAGCTTGTGTTGATATGTGTACAGTATCAATAAACAATAAGCTAGAAAAAGGTTTTAAATATCTAGGAGACCCTCCACCAATCAGCACACACTTGATGTAGTCCGCCATCTGCCATTTGTGCTCCACTGCTAAACAAATATATAGGGAAATAAAACAAACACACAAACATTATTATTAAAACAGAAGAAATACGAAAATACAGCTATACAGGATTGACCTGTTTGTTACAAAAGAACGGAAACAAGATTCTATCCCGTAGACTAAACTAGTTAGATCACACTTACCGTTTAAATAATATATACCAATATTGTGTTGGCTTAGAAATCACGGAGTGCCTGTGCACACACAATGCCACAATATAGGTGAGTACGATTTTAAAGGGTAGGAGGAGGTCAAACTGGTTGAGATCTACAGGGGTACACTCTTGTTTCCGTCCATTTACAACGGGATACTCTTATAGCTGGTTGTTTTTAAATATGTGTAATTTGTCACGAAAGATGTTCAATATCTCCATTGTAATATAGCTTTAGAAATAAGACAAAATTTTAAAACAAGCACCACTATTAGATTGCAAAAAGCAAAGAAATATCTATCATTACATTAACCCAAAGTTGATGTTTTTATAGCCAATGTTACAACTGAAGTCCTTCTGTTTCCATCAGGGCGAAGAAGATGGTTGAAACTTGGCAACATTGAGCTGATAAAAAGTCTATTTAGTCGTCAGCTAAAAATCAGCATTCCTACTACACAGGTTCAACTTGTCTGATGAACCCATTCAGACCACAAGCAATTAGAAGAATCTTTCCCATTTAAAATCAAGCGCACAAAAAATAATTTCTATATGCCTATTTTTTTCGTCAGCATAACATTATAGTTGAACAGTTAAACGGCCGAGGCAAAGTTGAGAGGTACTTAGTTTTAATGTTAAGAGCAATACCACTCCAGCAATATCAGTGCAATAGGTCAAATTATGCAAAGACCAAATTCTGCAATTCCAGCAGGAGTGCCTCCATTTTTCTTCTTATACTCTTCACAAGTCAGCACATATCTTTAGAGTCAGCTCATGGTAGAGGGTCAGCAACAGCCACCATCATAGAAATTACAAACCAATCAGAGAATACTATTCATCTCATTTTTCAAAGAACAAAATTAACATTAAATCAACAGAGTATAACACTTGTTCTGCTTAAAACACAACTCACAGGCTAGCTAGTTTGAGTCCAATCCTTATGCATGACACATTAACCACTTCAACTTATATCCATTATTGATAACCACACTAGTCCTGCAATGGCATTGGGAAATTTGTATGTCTTCTAGTATGAAAATTGTTATAAAGGGACGGATTGATTTGAGTTTTGCATGGAAGAACAGAGAGAGAAACACAAACAAAGATGGATCAGCGAAGATGAATTTCATGGTCATTATGGTTTTTAGGGCAACCACTTTATCAACATGGCAAAGCAAGAAACATTTACAGAACTAACAACCAACAAAGAACACAGTCTAAGCAACCAGGAAGGTGGCAAAATGAGTTCGAGCCAAGATATAAGCTTTTTTTCCATGTGTTATCTTAGCTTGGCATCTTAAAATGGGGGTCAAACACAGTACCCCATTATGCAGTGCTTATGATAAGAATCCAACATTGCCCTGACAGTATATCTCGTTAATCGTGCTGTGGCCAGACATTTTTTTTTCAAACTTGATAGGACATAATGTCAATGACATGTCCAAGCTAATCATGTCTGGCATACTCAATAACTTGATCTTTTGTCAAGGTATCAACTTTTTTTATTGTGTAAAATGATTATTCATTAATTAACTTATAGAGTTGGTACATCGTGGCAATGTCAGCGAGTTTCAGTCAGTTATCTACCCCAGCAATAAGTTCCTGGTCATCCGAGTCTGAGCATGGGTCCACTTCTTCACAATTGCCATATTAATTATAGTAAAATATTAAAAAACTTGCATGCTATTGAGATAAATACTGGGTTTTGAGTTTTTAACACTATTGAATTCATAATAATTATTGTAAGCTTTCATTAGACAAAGTAAGAAAAAAGAAAAAATATGTTTGGTAGCTTTTTTCTTGTAGGTATTACATATGCCATGCGATTTCTACTATAATAAGTTTGATCTAGTCAAACATGATGCAATCAATTGTAGATAAACATGTTCAGAGAGAACAGAAAAAAATTCAAGGCTTAGCTATGAGCAGGAAAGCAGGTAAAATATATAATTTTTTAAAAAGTAATTAATTTTAAAGCCACTATTCTTAACGGGGGGGGGGGAGACCAAACAATATGCAATCTGGTATTTGTAAAGCCGCGTATGGAGATGGCACAAGTAGCTACAGAAGGATATAGAGTAAGACATAGCCAAAGCCTGGTACTTACATTTTCATAGGTTGCAGCTTCAAAAAAGATATCTCCATTAGGAAGTTCCCAGACTGCTGTCCATCGCAATGGAAATGGAATTCCCCTCGACTTTATGCAATGGAAATGGAATTCCCCATGGGTTTATGAAAACTGAGAAAAAATTCCACCAAGTCAAACTTGCGGGAATTTTTCCTCTCTTTTCGTAAACATCAGAAACCAATCTACTTGTTTAGCCAAGCTAGCTAACTCTTACCCAATCTGAGCTTCCGTCACACTGGAACATCATTTGAGCAAGAACACAAGGGAGGCTTTCCATGAGATCATGGGTAATGTAAGCCAGGAAATTCGAGCAAGCCGATGTAGGCCACATCCACCCAAGCATTTCCTTCAGCTGGCATAGGTACAATCATGCTGAAGGTAAGATTCCCATTGGCAAGAAAGTAAGCATAGTCTTACTTAGCCCAAGTCTCCATGTCTCTAGTCAAAAGAGCACTTGTTTTTGGAGCCAATTCGGTGACTATCATGCTAATTCCCGATCCAACAACATCAGCCACGATGCAGTATTGAATTTTTAATCTGTTATCCACCGTTTCACCATTTTGACAGTGACAACTCGCTTCTTGTTGGGAGAAGCCGCTCCAGCAGTTGCACCAGCAGTACTTTATTTTTTACCAAACATTTCATCCTGACAAAAATAATTGAACTAACACGAGGCAGTTTTAACTGGATGTTGTCCATTAACCAGCTATTATCATAAGCTCGTGGTGAGTGTCACCAACTGTTAGCATGGTATTGTGTTGAGCTCAGATATATTTCTTGCACTTGATCTTACATATGAGAGAAAAAAGAAGCTTACGAAGGGAATGCATTGTGATATTTTTGGGCTCCATCGTGGAAAAAAAAAGGAAAAAATGAACGTGATAAAATTCTGTTTCTGATAATTTTTTATGCTCTCCAATTCCAACCTTTTCCCACAGAAACAAAAAAAAAAGAAATAAAATTAACTAGGTAATCTTGTATATAATAGGTGGCACAATGCTGCCCTCACCAATTGCTCCTCTATCTTGGTAGACAACAGAAACCACTACCTCTCGGTCGAATTCACCAACTACACTGGCACACAGCTCTGTCATCCCAATGTCGTCATCTACAGCCACTCGGCTCACATTCAATCCAAACGTAATTGCTACAAACAAAAGACAAGACAAATATATAACAAAACCATAACTCGTGTCATGTATAGTCTATATGAAAGAAATGGCAGGCTAGACATTCCACCAACCAGAGTTTATTTTTTTTAAGTGATAATACCTTGCAGAAGCTGATAAGAATCTTAAAAGTGGTAGTTTGCACTCATGATACTGTTTAGTGTGTTCACAATGCCCTCTATTTTAGAACCACTCCCACCTTATATGACAACTATATAGCCAGTTCTCTCGATCGGCAATATGTATGTTGACCAAACCAAGATTGATAATAGTTTGTGTCTGCATCATCAGGACAAAGTCTGTATATCCCAATAGTCCCGAGAATCAGACCTTTACCATTACCAATCATTACTAAAAGGGTCTGAACTAATAGGCCAGATTGCTGAGGGAACAAAGAATGCCATTATCAGTAAAAAGATGAACATCACGGATCACGTGTATTGGATTAATTGAGAGCTAATTGGCTGTGTTTCAGGTATGTTTCACAATCTCTTACAGGAGATTAGTGTCCATGTTGCATGTTGAACTCTATGTGGTATTCAATGGCAACTTCTAATAGTTCTGTTCCTTTATGTAGAAAGGAATGTTGCCATAGCATAATGACTTGACACTGTTTGTGAGGAGATTTACGAATACATTAGAGACAATAATTAATTTTTTAATAGCTGGCTCCACCCTTCACCTCTCTTATGGCTGCATCATGGACTTCTCTCTCTAAAGTCCATCCAGACAGAATCACTAACAGAGACTTTTTTTTTTAATTTGCTATGCATGTGAGCGATAAAAAAAATTAAAAAAATGACGTGGAATAGTAAGACTCGATTAATCCAGCAAGCATTCCGGCTCAAGTCACAAAAACCTGGCCCATTCTGGGAGTAGTGATTGTTAACTATCTGGTTCAGGGCCTCCATGGCTAAAGCATGTTGATGTACCAGAAATATACTCCAGCATTCTTTCTTGTCAGCTATTAACCATTCATCCTGCTCTCATTTTCCCGTGCAGCCAGCTTTCTTCCCTCTATCATCAAATCTGTAGATATTTTCTCGTCACTTCTGTTTGAAGTGCAACTATTTTCAATTTAGGTTAGCTGTTGTATTTAAGGTGGGTGACATGTCTATACTTTTTATGGGAGAACATAAAGTGAATACATGCATAGATAGATACATAGATACATATGTTACGAGGGCAATACAATATTTTCTATCCAACACCCAGTAACGGCTCACTATACTCGCCAACTAATGTTATTAAAAGAGACCAAAATACAAGGACACCTAAACTGACTATGTAATACTTCCATTAGCACAATAGCAAGTTGGGAGCAGACAAAAATGTAAATGCTGCTAGAGAAGACAATGACCAACTCTACTAAGAAGATATGCGCCAGACAAGAGCATTAAACTTACAATACTCACATGCTCTCTGCCATGTTAGCCCACCCACTTGTACGACCTCCAGCTTGCCCAAGGATAGTTACTGTGGTTGTCTGGAAACCTACATCAACTGCACTATCATGAGAACTCGAGTTTCCAAATATTGTTTCTGAATTCTCCAGTACATCAATGTCCATAATTGAGACTACGACAGGGAGAGAACTACTAGAGGCATCAGATTTAAGAACAGCAGCAGCCAGAGGATTAAAATCAAGAGGAGCAATGAATGAAGCTGTCCATCTCTTTGGAAGAAGAAAAATTCTACAGAGCTTTTGAGTGTTCAAGCAAAGACCACTATGGAGAGCAACATTTAGCCATCAGTGTTCCAGACAGAGTAAGTATCAGGTAAATATCCAAACACAATTATAAGTAAAGATAAAGTCAGGCAAAATTAAATTTAGATAAATTTGACACCGAATAATGTCATTGTCATCATCCATGATGCAATAAAGGGAGGTACATCAGTAACCAGATTACTATTATAAGGTTGACAGACTTGGGGCTCTATGCGAAAAGTTATATATTCACCTTTCAAACAAAACATGATAAAATATGCAGGGTGTAGTATAGGTGGGAACAATATGACACTCTCCTGTTTTTGTATCAGAGAAGAACCCTGGTATACATACATACATACTCACCCACTCTACTTTTTTTCTTATTTTTATCTCCTTCATTTATCATCATAGATGCAATGGAGGGATGATACTAGTCCAAGGTCATTTTGTCTTAGGTGTGTGACAAGCACACCACACCATCACCTCCTAATGTGGACACATTACGGGAGCTGGTATACATACCACACTGTCACACACAAGACGATATTCGATACAAGTTTTTTTTAGGTGTAAGAAATAACTTGTCATCTAATATTGTAGAAAATAGGAAGAACAGCCTCAACTGAAACAATTCTCCACATACTAAACCACCATAAGCCTAGTCTGATGAATATATATATATATATAATGAACCATACATCCTAAATGTCATATTTTTTTGGGACCTGCACATGCCCAGTAGATCACTCTGTCGCTATAAATAGCAATAGAAAATCTAACTCCAGTTTAGTCGCTCACACAAACAAAAAAGGGAAAAAATAAAAATGGCTAAGTCGTTCGTCTGTCAAAAAGCGGCTCTTGAATGGATTTCTTTCCCACAAGTTATGTTGTAGACGTGGCATGATGAAGAGAGGCATATTTTTTTAAGGTTTTTTTTTTTACCTCAATGGAGCTGATAGTTATATCAAACAGCAGCATGTTGCAATATGATACTAATAATACAACAGTTTCAAAACTGTATCATGAAGACAAAAGTAATAGCTTAATTAAAATATAAAAGCCAACACATAAAGACAGTGTGTAAACGGGGGAATATCCCATTTACCACCGAAATTCGAACACATATTTGTAACTGTCATAACTTTTCCCCCCATTCCTCTGTGCAGATACGTTTATTACCAGCTTGTTGCTTATTGTGTGTGCTTTAAGATGATATGTAAAAAGTCTCTATAGGCACTTTTTCTTAGAAGATATAGCCAAACATGCAAGGGTCACTAAAAAATGGCACTTCCTAATTTCCCAGGAAACTAATTCCAAGGCGCCTTGAGCTACAGACCCCAAACTTGTGTTGTGGCTTGCTAACACCCTAAGCTGTGATATAACCCAGCCATATTTACAACAGGTGGTGAAGTGTTGAATAGATATGAGACCCTTTATTTCCAGCCACCCCACCAAAAACCACATAGCAATAGAAAATCTAACTCCAGTTTAGTCGCTCACACAAACAAAAAAGGGAAAAAATAAAAATGGCTAAGTCGTTCGTCTGTCAAAAAGCGGCTCTTGAATGGATTTCTTTCCCACAAGTTATGTTGTAGACGTGGCATGATGAAGAGAGGCATATTTTTTTAAGGTTTTTTTTTTTACCTCAATGGAGCTGATAGTTATATCAAACAGCAGCATGTTGCAATATGATACTAATAATACAACAGTTTCAAAACTGTATCATGAAGACAAAAGTAATAGCTTAATTAAAATATAAAAGCCAACACATAAAGACAGTGTGTAAACGGGGGAATATCCCATTTACCACCGAAATTCGAACACATATTTGTAACTGTCATAACTTTTCCCCCCATTCCTCTGTGCAGATACGTTTATTACCAGCTTGTTGCTTATTGTGTGCAAGGGTCACTAAAAAATGGCACTTCCTAATTTCCCAGGAAACTAATTCCAAGGCGCCTTGAGCTACAGACCCCAAACTTGTGTTGTGGCTTGCTAACACCCTAAGCTGTGATATAACCCAGCCATATTTACAACAGGTGGTGAAGTGTTGAATAGATATGAGACCCTTTATTTCCAGCCACCCCACCAAAAACCACGGAATATATAGGTGTAAGAAATAACTTGTCATCTAATATTGTAGAAAATAGGAAGAACAGCCTCAACTGAAACAATTCTCCACATACTAAACCACCATAAGCCTAGTCTGATGAATATATATATATATATAATGAACCATACATCCTAAATGTCATATTTTTTTGGGACCTGCACATGCCCAGTAGATCACTCTGTCGCTATAAATAGCAATAGAAAATCTAACTCCAGTTTAGTCGCTCACACAAACAAAAAAGGGAAAAAATAAAAATGGCTAAGTCGTTCGTCTGTCAAAAAGCGGCTCTTGAATGGATTTCTTTCCCACAAGTTATGTTGTAGACGTGGCATGATGAAGAGAGGCATATTTTTTTTAGGTTTTTTTTTTTACCTCAATGGAGCTGATAGTTATATCAAACAGCAGCATGTTGCAATATGATACTAATAATACAACAGTTTCAAAACTGTATCATGAAGACAAAAGTAATAGCTTAATTAAAATATAAAAGCCAACACATAAAGACAGTGTGTAAACGGGGGAATATCCCATTTACCACCGAAATTCGAACACATATTTGTAACTGTCATAACTTTTCCCCCCATTCCTCTGTGCAGATACGTTTATTACCAGCTTGTTGCTTATTGTGTGTGCTTTAAGATGATATGTAAAAAGTCTCTATAGGCACTTTTTCTTAGAAGATATAGCCAAACATGCAAGGGTCACTAAAAAATGGCACTTCCTAATTTCCCAGGAAACTAATTCCAAGGCGCCTTGAGCTACAGACCCCAAACTTGTGTTGTGGCTTGCTAACACCCTAAGCTGTGATATAACCCAGCCATATTTACAACAGGTGGTGAAGTGTTGAATAGATATGAGACCCTTTATTTCCAGCCACCCCACCAAAAACCACATAGCAATAGAAAATCTAACTCCAGTTTAGTCGCTCACACAAACAAAAAAGGG
>CBDHDT010000111.1:0-29712 GCA_965261215.1 Ekhidna sp. | reverse complement strand
CATAGCAGAATATGCCAAATGATGCATCATCTTCTCACTTCTGTAATATCACCATGGCAAGTGTCAATAATAGCTGTTAATGGCTGTGGGTTTTTACCTTCAATCAGTGAAATGATTAGGGCTGTAAATTGAGAAATAGCACGCTGAATGTTATTACAAAACACGCTGAGGAAGAAGAGTTGCAAAAAAATAGCATTTTACATTTTAGGAAGAAATGAACGCTAACTGCTTTTAATCAGCATTTCAACCTTATCGGTCTAGGTATGGGCGAAATTTTTATAAAGACATGAACGCTAAGCTGATCTGAACTTGCACGCGTTTTTCGTGCACGTGCGCACAAATGCTAGCTGCCATAACGCAAGTAACGGAGAGTGACTACTAACGACTTACATCAGCGTTTCAACCGCACTACGCAACGACCTTCGTTTGGGCGAATGATAAAACGAACACAATGCAACATTTATATAATACTCACTGGTAGCCGCAGAACAAGGGCAAATCCAGTGCGAGAACATTTTTTATTTAATGATTATTACTATTTTTAATTATGTTGTTGTTAATTATTATATTATTATCACATTATTATTATTATTATATTACTGATATTATTACTATTATTGATGTTATTATTAATGGTATGGGAAAACATTATTGTAACAACAATAAGAATAGGCTTTAGCACATTCTGCCAGCATAATTTTGGCCGTAATAGGAACTGATAGCATAATGGAATAATTGTGCTAGTAAAAATTCTAACAAATATTCATTAGACTTTTCTTTTTTTTTTAACTTGAGACAACCTGTTTGTAACTTTACTATTTAGACAGATCCTATCCTAGTCTCCTGGACCTATAGCATGGTTGTCACTTTTTAGGACCAGTTTCTGACACCTTACTCTTATATTCGAACCATACAACAAAACAAGTTTAAAACCACAGGTTTGTTTTAAGTATAACTTTACCTTAATTGTGATGGTAATGATATTAGTGTGGTAGTCAACTTCATTTTGTATACTGATAGTTAATAAAGAAGTTTTCCACGAGAAAAACTCTAATTAATTTTCCTAATATAGCCATTGAACTTGTTACAAGTAACTGTAGTTTTGCATTGTGCTATCTCACAATGTCCCCCCCCCCCCCCCCCCCCCTTTCCAAGAAATAGAGTTAGTTACTTTGGATTTAGACATATGTCATCAACAAAAACAACAGCAACAGATGGTTGTATAATCTAGGTACATGTTTATATTTCCAGAATATTTATGTTTTGTGTATGGCCTAACAAAACTGCAGGGGGGGGGGAAACTGGTGCATATTGGAATTGTATTGGTATCGTTGTTCTCATCATCATGTTGTCAAGCCTCAAGGAGATGTCCATGAAAACATTGCGGCATACCTCCGTGCCTGCCCATACATGCACATCTTCAAGCAGTTCCGGTTCTGTGATCTGCATAAGCAATGAAACTAGCAGTTGCTCATCCACACTCACATTTCATCAGATGTATGACTATAGATGGAGCAGGAAGTTCCAATGTTTGTGTTGCCACCAGTCTACCTCCATCCATTCTTCATCCATACTCCATGGCAGGTAGTAGATATGGCTCAGGGACTTCATCTTGGTACCACACCATGGCTTGGTAATGTGCGCATATGATCACTTCATTTAAGGCTCCTAATGTGGGTGGTAACCTCTTGGTTTCATCTGAGATCACCAACATCAGTTATGGTGGTACCAGGCTCATAAAGCTGGCATATAAATGCCTCGATGGTTCCTTGCTATGTGATCACACCAGTAGTGTTTGTAGCATGCAGGTAATTATTTGGGTGAGAACAGTCAAGGTAGCTGGGATTGGTTGTTGCTTGTTCTTTTTCTTCTAATATCTTCTTTATAAGCCACTATTTAGATGTGATTATACAGCTATGATTTGTTCATTTAACATCTGTGGGCTTATATGCTGATGTAATATATAATTGCAGTGTATGGCCCCCAAAATGTAACTATGATAATTTAGTAATACATCACACACACAACAAACACACACACACACACACACACACACACACACACACACACACACACACACACACACACACACACACGCGCGCACACACACACACACAACAAACACAAATCAAATTCACATTTTCTGAGTATACTGAAATATTTGGGTGAAGAAAAGACTTGCTGGAAAAAATGGAGTCTGGGTTGGATGATGGAAAAACTTTGCTGAAAACCAAACTATTAATTAATGAGGGTGCTGGTGGGCAAAGTGCTGTTGCCATATTAGCCTGCTTGTCTGTGGTTATTTTCTGGTGTGATAGAGTTGGTGATCATCATTGTCGGCTGTGTATAAACTTCACATTAGCATGACAGGAGTTAAATAAGCATCATGTTTGGCTTAGCCACCAAGGTAATGATGAGAATGTGGTGGTACTCTAGGAAGAGAACATTGCGTTACACTACGTCTACTGATGCGTTTGTTTGACTCCATATGGAAAATACCACAGGATGCATTTTACTAGCTTTATGTGCCGTTATTTGTATGTTCTTGGAATTGTTCATAGCACTATATATAGCTACTTGTGTGCTCAAAAAGCCACAAATGTAAAAAAAATTGGGTGATGTGTCATTATCATGTGTTTCAAAGAGTAAAGAATTAGATGTGTCCTTGGTGAACAGTCTTTTATTATCTAAATGATCTCCTTTTTTAATCAAACAGTGAGGCAGTGCTATATTTAGATACATGCATGCTGACAGCGCCATGGGCCTAAATATAGATCCAACGGCTATTCCTGTTAGTTAACACTTCCATCAATACAGGGAAACTGTAAATAATTAGTGCTAGACTGGAAAACTGGGTGGAATGACCTTTGGCTGTTTGTTGGCATGCAAAAAAAGACGAAGCAAAGTGACTGTCACTACATTTGTGTATGGTAACATGTTATGTTCAAGAAGTGTCATCTGCTATAATTTTATTACCTCACTCTTACACCAATTGTGTGGTGATGATGCTTGCAGGGTTCTTCAAAAGAGTGTCCTAATTCCATCGACTCTGCTCTTTCATCATGTTCTTCCAGAAGGGCACCTATTAAATTGTCAACCGATGTTAGTCATCATAATTTGTTATTTTATAGTATTTCAAGGTTTGACTGAATCTGATCGTTTCTTCTCAGTTTTTATGGTTTTCTAAATAAACCACCTTCATGGAGTGCATGTAATGTTAACTATCACAGTTAAGGTCTTTGACAAGCCACAGACCAAATTAGAGGCCCTGTATAGAGAGCATTTTGGAAATAGACTGTTTCCAAGATGTGAGTGTAGTCTTTGAGTGAACATGATGTTGCTGGGATGTATCCTCAAAAAAAATGGACCGATAGTGAGATTCAACATATCATTCGAAAGCACACTGAATAGGCAACATATGGTACAAAAATTACCTGTACAGAAGTAAGAAAAGGTTATGGCAATTACATGGTAGAACTCGTTCTGGTTTTGACATATAGTTTCCCAACAAAGATAGCCTGTAGATATTTGAAGTTGGAGGAAAACAACTGGAAGCGCATGATAGTGAGAATGGACTGCATGGTTAGCGGTGGTAAGGGAAAGGAAAGGAAGCTGTCATTTCTTTAACAGCTCTTGCATTGGAGGAGATACAAATTATTTGTCTTGATGGTGCAGAAACTATTATTAATCTTGGTAAGGTAAAATTACATACTGAGCTCTCTATGGACAGAGAACTGGCCACATGGAGCCAGGGTAAAAACATTGTCAAGAGTGCAAACTATCATATTAGCAAATCCATGTCAGCTTCTACATGGTCTTCTCTTTAATGCTTGCAGAAAGCAATACCTGATGACATTACTCTTAGTGTTATGTGCTTCCCATCAGCTTCCAAGTAAAGTTAACAAAACTCCTATCACATCCATACATCCACATGCATGTTTCAGTTTTATAATTTGTCATCCAAACATATTGCAGGACATCAGGTTTTTCCACCCTACACCTGTAAACAATGTACAATTATTCTTGACTACTTCGCCCATTATATCATAATGACATCATGTACAGATAGGTACTGCAATTGTCCTTCGGTTATGTTAGGTCTAAGGCAATTGGTAGAGCAAATGTTAGGGTTTCACGTTTTATACCTATCACATTAGCCTGTTTTATTTATTTTTTTAGTTTCTCTCTCAATCCTCTCGCGCACACCTTTGCTTACCACACAAGGCCTTGCATTCATTACTAATACTTTATATAGGTGAAAGTATGGTGAGCATATAGACATATAGATACAAGCATATACATACCATGTGTGGCAATACAGTTTTCATGTACTTCATGAAGTTGCCTTGTTTAGAAAAACACAAAAACTGAGCTGAAAATGTCAGGTTCAGTCAACTCTTGAAATATTTGCCTACAAAATAACAAATTATGATGACCAACTTCAGTTGACCATTTAATAGTTGCACTTCCAGAAGAACATAATAAAAAAAGGAGAGTTGATGGAAATAGGACACTCTTTTGAAGAACCCTGCAAGCGTAATGACCTCAAAATTGGTGCAAAGGTAAGGTACTGTTATTATAGCAGGTGATACGGCTAGAACATAAAACATTACCATACACAATTGTTGTGACTGCCACTTTTCTTCCTTTTTTTTTTGCACGCCAACAAAAACCAACGGTCATTCCATTTATTCCAGTCCAGCATTTATAGTTTACTGATTCCCAGTATTTATGGAAGTGTAAGCTAACTGGTTTAGCCATTGCACCTATTTTTAGGACCTATGCGCTGTCGGCATGATTATATTAAAATATAGAAGTGCCTCATATTTGATTTAAAAAAAAGATCATCTGGATGATAAAAGGTTGTTGACAAAGGGACGCATCTACTTCCTCACTCTTTGAAACTCATGACAACGACACATAACTAGATGACTTTTTTTGACATTTGTGGCTTTTTGTGGAGTACACAAGTAGCTATATATAGTAATATTACATCAATTTTAAGAACATTCAAAGAGAATATGAATAATGGCACATAGCTAGTAAAATGCGTCTCCGTAGTAGTCTCCATATGGAGAGTGAAAAAAACGCATCAGTAGGACATATTTATTGCTTAACTTTAAAATAAAGTATAATGCTGCAATGTTCTCTTAGGAAGGACCAACACATTCTCATCATTACCTTGGTAGCTAAGGCAAATTTGATGCTCATGTAACTCCGCCTTGCTAATGTGAAGTTTGTACACATACCAACAAAGATGACTACCAACACTATCACACCCGAAAATGAACACAGACAAGCAGGTTACAATGGCAACAGCACTTAGCCAAACTGCACCCTAACCATTGGTTTGTGGGTAATGGGACACAGAGCACCGATTTTCAAGGTTTTTCCTTCATCCAACCCAGGCGCCATTTTTTCCCCAGCAAGTTCTATTCCTTACCCAAATTTTTCAGTATATTTGGAAAATGTGAATTTGATTTGTGGTTGTGTGTGTATGCTGTGTGTGTGGTGCATGTGTGGATCTGTGTAAAGTCTTCCTGAATTATCATAGTTTCATTTTGGGGACCACACGTAGAGCAATCTATAAACACAGATGTTAAATGAACAGACCATAGCTGTATAATCATATGTAAATGTTGGCTTAATTAAAGTAGCCATCAAAAGAAAAAGAACGACCGATAACCAATCCCAGCTACCTTCACAGTTCTTCACTCATATAATTACCTACATGCTACAAACATTGGAGTGATCATATAGTATTTCCAGATACAAGGTTAAAATGGGTGCACTAATGAGTAATCATTTGCTTGCCAAATTAATTAATGTATACTGTAGCACAGCGTTTGATCTTCAGACAGTCACTGCCTCATTCTCATCACTGGTCTTGGACAGCTCTGTGGTAACCAGGCTACTGGTAGGGGAAACTTGCTCCTCATTGATTCTCTTGTAAGACCCACGTTTCACTGCCTTGCTTTTGCGACGTTTGTATGCAAACCGACCAGCGAAGACAGCCACCATCACTATGACCCCAAGGACCAGTGTAACAACCACTGACAAGCTGGCTACAGCACCAGTGTTTAGTCCTCCATGAATATTGTTAGTTTGAGATAATTTAGAAGAAAACTCTGCACTATAACTGCTCAGCAATGATTGGCCATCCTCTGATCCAGATTCTATTTCATCCCAGCCACCATCACTATTCTTCACCCAAATGTTCCCATACACACCAAACACAGTTAGAGCATCAGTTACGTTGACCTTATACTTGGGATGCTTGCGAAAAGGGGGAAGTATTGGGGAAATAAGCTTGCTACTCTTGAGCGAACCTGCACTAACGCAAAAGTTGATTTCGCAACCATCTTGTATTGCAACAAGGTGCTGTGTATAGCCATGAGGACAGCCATGAGGCCAGTTCGCTATATTGGTATCATTTGGCTTGGAGCCTGCCAGTGGATTGCCCATGGAGCAGCTCTCTAGCCCACCAAATTCAACAGCAAAAGCAAACCCATGCTCATAGTCAGTGCTGACACAAACTTTAATGTCCTCTCCAATGTGAACAGGGTAGAAGAAACGTGGACAAGCCATAGCACCAGTGACAGGATTAATCATCTTGGAAGTGTAAAATCCTCCAAACAGAGAGCCTTTGTTCTGTGGGATGGATATGCCAGGAAGTGCCGCACACCAATATGCCTCATAATGTGCAATGCTAAGGAAAGGAGCAAGGATGCTCTCACACTGACAGCAGAGAGACCACAAATTCCACCAGGTACAGTGATTGCAAACATAGTTGCATGCACGTTTCTGTGTGATGTGAGTAACTGGACCAGAGTGGAGAAGTACTGGGGTATACTTGGGTGGACAGCTCAGGTCTCCAGTCACTGAGTTGGTCTGGAGGGCGGGATTTGGTCCACCAGTGCATAGATTTTCTGTCATGTGCCTGCGGTCGGGAGTGCACTTCTGGAATATACCTCCAAAGGTGAAGTTGGTGTTGGGAGATGAGCAGTATCCATTGTCCAAGTTTGCCTGAAAGTTGAAGTTATCTGCATTAGGATCAGTGCACCCAGCATGAGTGTTCACTTTGTAATACCGGTTGATGGCTTTCTGGACATAGTTGGCTAGCATTCGAACAGTAGTTTCTGGCAGTCTTGGCAAAGTAGTGGGATTGATGACGAAGTGGAGAGGGTCACCTGATCTATCAATTGCCACAAGAGCATTAGGCACACCATTTCCCCACTCATCCAATGACATGTTAGGCTTAAAAGGTGGGCCACCCATGGTAACCACTTGGGAGTAAGTGCGCTTATTCAGAAACTCAGAGGTGCTGTTGTGGGACTTGCCATATTGAAAAGAAGCTTCATTCACATTCTCAAAGAAGTTGGCACTTGCCGATGCTTTGAGATACGAAGAGTACTGGTTCTTATTGGCATCATCACTTTCTCGAATGAAGTCTGTTTGGGAAAGTATAGCACCAGCATCCATGGATGACACAAAATGTGTGCCATAGTCCCTGACCAGTATCTCAGAGAGGTAGTGTGCATACTCGGTATTGTTGTTCTGAATGCTAGCTGCAATGTTGTAGATATGCGACTTGAAGGTGGGGTGGAGCTGGGCCCCAGGTTGCAGTTTGACAACATAGCGCTTGTTCCTAATCTGAACACGAGTTGATGTTGCTTTGTCATTGTGCATGTGTGACTTTGTGGTAGAGTATTCAATCGATAATTTGCCGCTCACGATTGAATAATAACCAGCATTCAAGTTGATTGAGGATGAAGTCATGGAGGTGTAGTCATCCCAGTGTTCAAAGTACTCTGCATACACATTCACCTGACTCTGGTGCACTGGAAGGAGAAAGACACTATCTGGCAAGAGATACCTGCCATCCTTGGATATCTGGCAGCTGGAAAAGTTTAAAGTATGCACCTGACCCATGTCCATATTTCTGAGGTTGTCAAAGCCATTCCCAGGGAGGACTTCCATTTGATAGAGTGGTTGGCTGTCATCATGTGGTGACTTGACTGGGCAGTTTCTTACGTCTCCTGCGATGTAGTTAGGGGTATTGATGGCGGGAATTTCAACTTGACTACAGGCCAAAGTAATAATAACGGCGAAAAGACTCGGCAAGAAAAGCGCATAGGCCATAGCGAGTATTGTCCTAGCCACCAACTATCGTCTTTTAAACGAGTTTATTGCAGCATTCAAGCCACAATAGCTAAACCGCAAGCGAATGCCCGTATTTGGTTGGGACTAATGAATTCATGAGTGACGAACGAATGTGCGAGAGAGAGGAGAGAGAGAAACTAAAACAAATTATTTTAGCTTGATGCCATAATGGAACAAAACTTGAAATCCAGGTGCAGATTTGAAGATTCTGGATGCACACACGCGAGTGACCGGGCTACATGGTTACTAGTTGTAGGGAAATGATGCTGAAGGTTTATTCTGACAAAACATCATCAATATCAAGTGTTGGAGGTGGTACAAATTATTTATCTATCATGTAGGTAATCATGAAGATAAACACACAATTCCTTGCATGTATTGCTAATTGCTGCTCTTTCTCAGAGATCATGAACTGGCTAGCAACATAGTCAGCATATAATATAGAAAGAATAACTGAAATGTGATTACGATAGAGAGAGAGAGAGTAAAACCATGGTGTGGGAGTTTCTAGCAAGACCAAGTATGGAGTATACAGCAGAAGTGTGGTGACCAGGTGGACGTAGTGCATGCAGGAAGTTGGAGTCATCACAGATGAAAATAGGTGAAAGATTGTTGGGGGCAAGCAATACAGTAGCAGGAGTGGCAGTGCAGGAAGAGCTAGGGTGGAGGAAGCAGGAGGAAAGGAGGGAAGAGATGAGGGTGATGTTTGGTAAGAGATTGGAGGTGTTGGAAGAGAGCAGATTAGTTAAAAATGGTAAATAAACTAAGAGAGGATGGAGGATTTGACTGGTGGGGAGAGTATGAGGTTTTGAGGAGGAAGTATGAGCTGGGTAGCGAGTATGGGTCAGTATATAGCTGGAAGGAAAAGATTAAGATAAGAAATGAGAAGGACTGGGTGAAGGAAGTAAGCAGCAAGAGTACATTGAAGCAGTATAAGTTGATAAAGAATGGTGCAGGCTTGGAGAAGTATTTAAGGTCTGTGCAAGGTCAGGGAGTTGTGAGGCAGCTGTTTAGACTGAGAAATGGTTCAGCTGGGTTGTTGGAGGATGAGAAGCAATATAAAATAATTATAGATGAGATGTGTGTAATGTGTGAGAGTGGTGCAGGAGAGATGTGGAGCATTTGTTGGTTATATGTGAGAAATTTGAGAAAGATTAGTGGGTATGGTGGATGAGGTGAGCAGAATTGTAGAGGCTGAAGAGTAGCTGCAGGAATATGGACAAGTGTGAAAGGGGGTAAGGTGGCATGCTGTTGGGAAAAGGTGTGGAGGGAGTAAAGTGATACTGTGATGGAGGAGGTGGGTGAATCTATTATGTATTGGATAGGGAAGTTGTAACAGAGAAGGAAGGATTTGTTCTGTGGAGAGCTAATGGATGAATTTTGGTCCCCTCCCCTCCCTCCTCTATGAACAGCCGGTCACAGCACATGCACTATTATTAGCATATTTCCTAACTGATTTATATTTTAATTAATAGCAAACTTTAGAATGTCTTTTTTGCTGGTTTTGTTTTGTTTTGTTTTAGTTGTCTTGGTGATTCTGTGCGTGTATGTGGTGGCATTAACAGGCTCAACATTAACAAGATTAAATTATTATGCCAACGTTCTCAACTTCTATACATCTTTTCTTATAAGAATTCCTGCAGAAAGCAGTGCCTTATGACCTCACTCTTATTGAGCAATGCTCCACTGCCTTAGTCCAGTGTGCTTCTCATCATTCCAAGTGCTCTCAACAAAACTCCAGGGCATCAGGTTATGAAACCTTGAACCATGGGAATCTGTACGGATCAAAGATCGTAGTACTCATCTACATCCGCAAATCACAATGTATCATTATGATGACATCAGTAATTGGCGAGCGAAGCGATTCCTCACTAGTGAGTTGAATGGAAATGCCCGTATTTGGATGTTTGGAGTCCTTGACCGCGAGCGCCCACCTATGCATTGCAATGCGCATGCTCATAAGAAACGTAAAGGGCACTAAGTGGTGACTGCGAGTGAAAGCGCGAGAGAAGAAGGCTAGAGAGGACATATTTGGGAAAACTTGAAATCCTAGAATTGTAGATTGTATTGCTCTGCCCATTGTCTTCCCATGGCTTAATACAGTACTGATCTGTACATACTTATGCTATCTTGATGTTGTAATGGTTGGATTGTGATATGGGAAGAAGCCAAAAATTGTATGTATTTATTCCTTACAGGTCCAATATTAAAAACCCTGATGTTCTACAACATAATGGGATAAAGAATTCTGAAATAGAATGTGCATGTGGAGTGAGTACTTGGAAGCTGCTACCTTTGAAGATGGAAAGTATGTCAAACTGTGAGGTTGTCAGGGAGTGCTTCCTTCAGGAACTAATGAGAATACAATACAGAAGCTGGCAGAACTTACTAAACTGATAGTTAGTACTCCAACATTGTTTAGTGTCTTCAGTGTGCTCTTCATTAGCACAATTCTCCTCTATTGACTATATGCATCAGTTGTACTTTCAATATATGCTATGTAACCAGTCATCTATTTGCTGTTCTAGAGAGCGAGGCAGTACTCGTGCAAGGAATTGTGTTTAACTTATCAATAGTTCCTACACCATTAAGAGTATCACTTCTATTGCCAGAGCATGTTGATAAATTGAGTACTTTTGTCAGACTAAAACTCCAGCAACCTTTCCCTTACAGCTATGAAATGCAGGTTACTGTTTTGTTTCTTCAGTTTTCGAATCAGCAGGCATTTTCTTCTTCATTGACAACTTTTTCTGAATCTGGCATTGTGTTTTTATTTTGTTGCTGTGCAAGTGATTTTAAGGGTGACTATACCACTTTTTTAACTGCGAAGAAATCTGTGGTTGTGTAGCTTTTGAGCTCCATAGATTTTTCACACTTCAATATACGGACTTGATATATAGCTCAAAAGATAGATCTATTTGTGTGCTCTCATGTTGCATAGGTAAAAGTTTATAACTAAAATCGAAGACTCAAACATTCTGAGGACCAGAACTTCTGCAGTCCAACTCCTTATTGGGAAGTGCTAGGAAGTAGTTTTGTTTTTTTTACTATATGGGTTAGAAAGCCATAAGCTATACAAGGAGTGTTTTCTTTAGGTGAGAACGCATTGCTAATTGGACAAGCAGAAGCCTCCAAAATTGCCTCATAGTGAAAATCATTTATCTTTGTTTTGTTTTTCAACTGAGGTGCTTGTTGTTTTTAACAAATTAATTAGCCTATTTCAAATCCTCTAACTACACCAGTTCAAGGTTGCCTCCTAGCACTCATATCCTGTCGAAAACAGTTGTGAACTTCAAAATGAGCCACATTGGGCAGTTCATAGCTATTGTTGTATTTTGTATCGTTTCGTAGGAAATCGCCAAAAATTACCGTTATTGGGAAAAAAGTGGCTATCTCAGAAATAAGCTCAGAATAGATGGAAATAACTTTTATTCGTCAAACATGTGAAACTGAAAAAAAATTCTGCCGAAAACTGTTTTGTACCTCAAAATGAACCACACACAGCTATCTAAACTTTTCAGGTATTTTGAAGCATTTTCATCAAAAATTGTAAAAAAAATTCAAATTTCGGCCCATAGATTGAATGCCTTTGAAAAAAAAAATGAATTACCTGGAAAGGACTTTTTTCTCAAACCAGTGTGAAACAGGTTTAAGCCTGTAAAAAATTATTTTGAACTTACAATGAGCCATTTTGGGCAGTCTAGCTATTCTCGTATTTTGTTATGTTTTTGTAGGAAATCACCAAAAATTACCGAAATGAGATTTTGTTTGTCAATTTCTCGTGAAAAGGCTTCATAACACCTGAAAAGCTGAGAATAGTTGAATGTGATTCCTTTTGCAGTACAAAACATTTTTCGCAGTTGGCCCAGTTTGTCGCAAAAAGTGGTTTCGTCAATTCTGGGCTTAGTTCTGTGAGAGCCACATTATGCCACATAAAACTGTTTTCCACAGGGTATGATCCGTTTCACTCTTGTTTGAGAAAAAAATTCCTTCCCTGATTATTCCTATCTCTCTTTATAGATATGTTTTTTGGACTGAAATGAGAGTTTTTTTGTCAATTTCTGGCGAAAATGTTTCAAAATATCTGAAAAGCTTAAAATAGCTGTACATGTTCATTCTGAGGTGCAAAACATTTTTTCGGCTCTACTTGTTCTGTTTCCCGTGTTTGATGAAGAATGTCTTTTCTGTCAATTCTGAGCATATTTCTGAGGTAGCCACTTTTTGCTCATTTCTGTAGTTAATGTCAATTTCCAATGAATATGATACAAAACACCGGAATAGATACGAACTATCCAACGTGGCTCATTTTGGAGTTCAAAACTCTTTTCAACCGGATAAGACACAATTCACTCTAGTTTGAGGGGAAAAAGTCCATCCCGGGTAATTTGTAGGTTTTTTTGGAGATTGCCTTTTTTGGGCCGAATTGAGAGGTGTCTTTTTCTCATTTTTCGGCAAAAATGCTTCAAAACACATAAAAAGCTTAGATTGGCTCTATTTGGGTCATTTTGAGGTGTAGAAAGTATTTTTCCTTTTTCACTAGTTTTTCCAAAAAAGTCATTTCCATCAAATCTGAGCTTATTTCCTAGAGTGCCACTATTTGCTATATAACAATAGTTTTTGGTGAATCCCTACGAAAACAATTAAAAAAATCTCCAGAATAACTCTGAACAATCCAATCTGTCTCATTCTGAGGCATTTCACTTGAGTTTGAGAAAAGAATTCTTCCCGGGTAATTCCCATGTACTTTCTCAGATAGTATCTTTATGGACCGAAATGAGAATTTTTTTGTCAATTTCAGGCGAAAATATTTCAAAACCCCTGAAAAACTTGGAATAGGTGTTGTGTGTGCTTCATTCTGAGGCGGAAAACCAATCGGCCATATTTGTCCAGTTTCACATGTTTAATAAAAAAAGAAGTCTTTTCCGTCAATTATGAGCTTATTTCTGTAATATCCAATTTTTTCCCCATAACTGTAATTTATGTCAATTTCCTTACAAAAATGTTACAAAATACCAGAATAGCTATGAACTTCCCAATGTGGCTCATTTTGAAGTTCAAAACTCTTTTCCATAGGATATGATCCATTTCACTCTTGTTTGATAAAAAATACTTCCAGTTAAATTCTATATTCTTTCCCAGATAGTTTCTTTTTGGGCCAAAATGAGATTTTTTTAAACAATTTCCGGCAACAATATTTCAAATCCTCTGAAAAGCTTAGAATAGCTATATATGGTTCATTGTGAGGTTCAGAATGTTTTTTCGGTTGTATTTGACCAGTTTCTCGTGTTTGAGGGGAAAAAAATTTCCGTCAATTCTAAGCTTATTTCTGAGATAGCCACTTTTTGCACCAAAACTGTAGTTTTTGGCGATTTCCAACAAAAATGATACAAAACACGAGAATAGCTATGAAATGCCCAATGTTGCTCATTTTGGAGTTCAAAACTTTTTCGACAGGATAAGACCTGATCTACTCTAGTTAGTGGAAAAAAAGTCCATCCTGGGTAATTTATAGCTTATTTCTGAGATTGCCCCTTTTTTGTACCGAAATGAGTTTTTCTTTTCAATTTTCAGTGAAAATTCTTCATAGCACCCAGGGCTAGGGTTAAGGCCTTCAAAATCGACTATTACCAACTTTACATGAAACTAAATTCCGCATGCAGGTCGTCAATTTTCAAAATTCCGACGACCATTACCGACATTGGCGATCATTACCAGCTTTACTGAATTCATTAAAACACAGACTATCAAACCATTTGACGATCTTTACCCATTTACTTAACGCCTAAAACGCGAACGGATCATCAAAATGCCAATATCGACGACTTTAACCAACCCGCCACACCCCTTTTTTTTTTCAACAAACGAACAACAACGACACAATCTCTCAATAGTCCTTGAACTCAGATCTAGGGTCCCCCACCTTCTCATTCTCTCCTCACATGTCACCCAAACACAACATATACAAATAAATACATACACTTTAAAAAGCAAACAAACATCCACAATATATGGTTCCCCATACCTTGGACACCTGACACACTATCCACCACACGCACACACACACTGTACCCAGCTATACACAATACACCATGCCCTGCAAAACCCTCTGGCCTGGACTACAATCTATCATAACGACGCAGAACAATGTCATATTGTCAAAATCAGACAATACTCCGCCTCAGCACTCTCTTTATCCCGAAATCAAGAGAGCAAAAACTGAAAAAGATCAAGAATCGGACCATACACCACCTCAATATCACCTCCAAGAACCGCAACAAGAATACGCTCTTCCTACTCATCTCATCTGAACTGTTACACGTCATCCAATATCACCAAAGTCATCCTCTCTTATGTCCCCCCTCCCCCTCCTTTATTCTCTTACGCACACAATACACGCACGCTATTTTAACATCGCACGCATGCTCATTTAATTTTTGACATCGCTTTTTCAATTGTTGTGAAAAAATAATTTTCTGAGTAATTCTTAGCTTCTTTCTGATTTCGTTACTTTTTGGACCAAAAGGAGAAGTTCACAGTTAATTTTCGTGTAAATGTTTCAAAACACCAGAAAACTACTTTTAGTTGTATGTGGCTCATTTTGAGGAGGAAAACTGTTTTTGGTAATAGTTGTTTCCATCTAATCAAAAGTTTTCCTAAGCATTTGCCCCTTTTCAAACTTGATTTGAAAAAATAACTTTCTGAGTAATTCTTAGCTTCTTTTAAGATAGTCAACATTTCCCCCAAAAGGGAAGATTTCAGTCAATTTACACGAAAAAGCTTCAAAACACAAGAAAAGCTCAGTTTAGCTGTATGAGGCACATTTTAAGGAGGAAAACCATTTGTGTTAATATTTGTCTTGTTTCACTGGTTTGACCCCAAAAAGGTGTTTCCATAAATCCAATATTTTCATCAGGATTTGCCACTTTTCAAACTTGTTGAGAAAAAATAACCTTCTGAGTAATTCTTAGCTTCTTTCTGAGAAAGACAATTTCTTGACTCTAAAGATATGTTTTCAGTCATCATAACTCTAGAAAAGCTTAGTTTAGCTGTATGCGGCACATTTTGAGGAGGAAAAACATTTTTGGTAATATTTGTCTCGTTTCACTGGATTGACCAAAAAAGTTGTTTGCATCAAATCAAAAGTTTTCCTCAGCATTTGCCCCTCTTCAAATATGATTTAAAAATACAACTTTCTGAATAATTCTTAGAGAAAGCCAATTTTTAGACCCAAAAGAAAAGTTATCAGTCAATTTCCGCGAAATTGCTTAAAAACACTAGATAAGCTTAGTTTATCTGTAAATGGCTAATTTTGAGGAGGAAAACCATTTTTGTAAATATTTGTCCCGTTCCACTGGTTTGACTCAAAAAAGTTGTTTCCATAAAACCAATATTTTCATCAGGATTTGCCACTTTTCAAACTTGTTGGGGGAAAAAATTTCTGAATATTTTTTTAGCTTCTTTCTGAGGTAGTCAATTTTTTGACCCAAAAGAAGTTTTCAGTCAATTCCACGAAAAAGCTTCTAAATACCAGAAAAGCTTAGTTTAGCTGTATGTAGCTCAATTTACATAGGAAAACTGTTTTTGAGAATATTTTCCCTGTTTCACTGTTTAGACCGAAATGTGTTGTTTCCATTAAATCAATTTTTTTGTCAGGAATTGCCACTTTTCAAACTTGAGAAAAAATATCATTCTGAGTAATTCTCAGAATATTTCTGAGAATGCCACTTTTTAGACCCACAAGAGAAGTTTTCTGTCATTTGCGGCGAAAATGCTTCAAAACTCTAGAAAAGCTTAGTTTAACTGTTTGTGGCACATTCTGAGGAGGAAAAATATTTTTTGTAATATTTTTCTCTTATCAGTGGTTTGAACAAAAAAAATGTTTCCATCAAATCAAAAGTTTTCCATGGCAATTTCCCCTTTTCAAACTTGATAAGAAAAAATAATTTCTGAGCAATTCTAAGTTAGTTTCTTTCCGAGAAAGTCATATTTTAGACTCAAAAGAGAAGTTTTCAGTCAAATTCCGCGAAAAAGCTTCAAAACACTAGAAAAGCTTAGTTTAGCTGTACGTGGCACATTTTGAGGAGAAAAACTGTTTGGGTTAATATTTGTCCCGTTTCACTGGTTTAACCCAAAAATGTTGTTTCCATAAAACCAAAATTTTCCTCAGGATTTGCCCTTTTCCAAACTGGTTGAGAAAAAATAAATTTCTGAGTAATTCTTAGCTTCTTACTGAGTTAGTCACTTTTTGACCCAAAAGAGAAGTTTCAATAAAACCAATATTTTCCACAGGATTTGCCCATATTCAAACTTGCTAAGAAAAAATTACTTTCTGTGTAACTGTAAGCTTCTTTCTGAAAAAGTCACATTTTATACTCAAAAGAGAAGTTTTCAGTCAATTTTCGCGAAAATGCTTCAAATAAAAACCTTTGTTTAGCTCTATGTGGACATTCTGAGGAGGAAAACATTGTTGGTAATATTTGTCTCGTTTCACTGGTTTGACCAAAAAAAAATGGCTTCCTTCAAATCAAAACTTTTCCTCAGTATTTGCCCCTTTTCAAACTTGATTAAAAAAAAACAACTTCTGAGTAATTCTTAGCTTTTTTTCTTTTTAAACCCAAAAGAAAAGTTATTGCCAAATTTCCGCGAAATTGCTTCAAAACACCAGAAAAGCTTAGTTTAACTGTATGCGGCTAATTTTGTGGAGGAAAACTGTTTTTGTTAATATTTGTCCAGTTTCACTGGTTTGACTCAGAAATGTTGTGTCCATAAAACCAATATTTTTGGCAGGATTTGCCACTTTTCAAACTGTTGAGAAAACAAAAAAGTTTTCTGATAAATTCTAAGCTTCTGAGATGGCAATTTTTAGACCCAAAAAAAAGAGGTTTTCAGTCAATTTCCGCGAAAAAGTTTCTAACCACCAGAAAAGCTTAATTTAGCTTATGTGGCTCATTTTGCGTAGAAAAACCGTTTTTGATAATATTTGTTTTGTTTTACTGTTTTGAACAAAATGTGTTGTTTCAATTAAATCAAATTTTTCCTCAGGAATTGCCACTTTTCAAACTTGAGAAAAAATACCTTTCTGAGTAATTCTCAGAATCTATCTGAGAATGCCACTTTTTAGACCCAAAAGAGAAGTTTTCTGTCAATTTCCGTGAAATGCAAAAAAAAAAACACTAGAAAAGCTTTGTATGTGGACATTTTGAGGAGGAAAACTGTTTTTGTTAATATTTGTCCCGTTTCACTGGTTTTACCAAAAAAAATTATTTCCATAAAACCAATATTTTCCTCAGGATTTCCCCTTTTCAAACTTATTGAGAAAAAATAATTTCTGAGGAATTCTTCTTTTTTGACCCAAAAGAGAAGTTTTCAGTCAATTTCCTCTAAAATGCTTCAAAATACTAGAAAAACTTAGTTTAGCTGCATATGGCACATGTTGAGGAGAAAAAAACATGTTTTTTATGATACTTGTCCCATTTCACTGGTTTGACCAAAAAAATATTTCCATAAAACCAATACTTTCCTCAGGATTCGCCCCTTTTCAAACTTGTTGAGAAAAAATAAATTTCTGAGTAATAAGCTTCTTTCTGAGAAAGTCACATTTTAGATGCAGAAGTGCAAGTTTTCAGGCAATTTCCGCAAAAATGCTTCAAAAAGAAAAGCTATGTTTAGCTGTATGTACCTCATTTTGAGGAGAAAAAACTTTTTTTTGTTAATATTCGTCCCGTTACACTGGTTTAACACAAAAAAGAGGTTTCCATAGAGCCAAAAATTTTCTCAGGATTTGCCCCTTTTCAAACTCGTTGAGAAAAAAATACTTTCTGAGGAATTCTTAGCCTCTTTCTGAGTTAGTCACTTTTTTGACACAAAAAAGAAGTTCTCGTCAATTTCCGCGAAAATGCTTCTAAACACTAGAGAAGCTTAATTAGTTGTACATAGCTCATTTTGAGGAGGAAAATCGTTTTGGGTAATAGTTGTCACATGTCACTGGTTTGACCCAAAAAAGTTGTTTCCATCAAATCAAAACTATTCCTAAGTATTTGCCCCTTTTCAAACTTGATTAGAAAAAATAACTTTCTGAGTAATTCTTAGCTTCTTTCTGAGATAGTCACTTTTTACATCCAAAAGGGAAGATTTAAGTCAATTTCCACGAAAAAGCTTCAAAACACCAGAAAAGCTTAGTTTAACTGTATGTGGCTCATTTTGAGGAGGAAAACCATTTTGTTAATCTTTGTCCCGTTTCACTGGTTTGACCCCCAAAAAAGATGTTGCCATAAACAATATTTTCCTCAGGATTTGCCACTTTTCAAACCTGTTGAGAAAAAATAACTTTCTGAGTAATTCTAAGTTTTTTTTCTGAGAAAGTCACATTTTTTACTCAAAAGAGAAGTTTCCGTCAATTTCCGCAAAAATGTTTCAAAACACTAGAAAACCTTAGTTATGTGGCACATTTTGAAGAGGAAAACCATATTTGGTAATATTTGTCTTGTTTCACTGGTTTGAACAAAAAAAGTTGTTTCCATCAAATCAAAAAAATTTCTCAGCATTTGCATCTCTTCAAATTTGATTACAAAACATATCTAACTTAGTAATTCTTAGTTTCTTTCTGAGATAGTTATTTTTAGACCCAAAATATAAATTTTCAGCCTTTCAGCGAAAAAGCTTCAAAACACCATGAAAGCTTAGTTTGGCTGTATGTGGCTCATTTTGGGGGGGGGGGGGGGGGGGGGGAACTGTTTCTGTTAATATTTGTCCCATTCACTGGTTTGACCACAAAAAGTTATTGCCATAAAACCAAAATTTTCCTCAGGATTTGCACCTTTTCAAACTTGTTGAGGAAAAATAACTTTCTGTGTAATTCTTAGCTCCTTTCTGAGGCAGTTAATTTGTTTACCCAAAAGAGAAGTTCTCAGTCAATTTCTGTGAAAATGCTTCAAAACACCAGAAAAGCTTTGTTGTATGTGGCTCTTTCTGAGGTGGAAAACCTTTTTTAGTAATATTTGTCTCGTTTCACTGGTTTGACAAAAAAAGTGGCGTCTACCAAATCAAAACTTTTCCTCAGCATTTGCCCCTTTACAAGCTTGATTAAAAAAAAAAAAAACTTTCTGAGTAATTCTTAGTTGTTGTTTTTTGTGAAAGCCACATTTTAGACCCAAAAGAAAAGTTATCGGCCAATTTCCACGAAATTGCTTCAAAACACCAGAAAAGCTTAGTTTAATTGTATGTGGCACATTTTGAGGAGGAAAACCGTTTTTGGTAATATTGGTCTCGTTTCACTTGTTTTACCCAATTATGTTGTTTCCACAAATTCAAAATTTTCCTCAGGATTTGCACCTTTTCAAACTTGTTGAGAAAAATGACTCCCTGAGGAATTCTTAGCTTCTTTCTGAGTTAGTTATTTTTTGACCCAAAGAGAAGTTCGCAGTCAATTTCCGCAAAAAATGCTTCTAAACACCAGAAAAGCTTAGTTTAGCTGCATGTGGCTCATTTTGAGGAGGAAAACTGTTTATGTTAGTACTTGTCCCGTGTCACTGGTTTGATTAAAAAAAAAGTTGTTTCCATAAAACCTAAATTTTCCTCAGGATTTGCCCCTTTTCAAACCTGTTGAGAAAAAATAACTTTCTGAGTAATTCTAAGTTTTTTTCTGGGAAAGTCACATTTTTTACTCAAAAGAGAAGTTTCAGTCAATTTCCATGAAAATGCTTCAGAACACTAGAAAACCTTAGTTTAGCTGTATGTGGCACATTTTGAAGAGGAAAACCATATTTGGTAATATTTGTCTCGCTTCACTGGTTTGAACAAAAAAAGTTGTTTCTATCAAATCAAAAGTTTTCCTCAGTATTTGCCCCTTTTCAAATTTGATTACAAAAAATATCTAACTTAGTAATTCTTAGTTTCTTTCTGAGATAGTTATTTTTAGACCCAAAATATAAATTTTCAGGCAAATTCCGCGAAAAAGCTTCAAAACACCATGAGAGCTTAGTTTTGCTGTATGTGGTTCATTTTGAGGAGGAAAATTGTTTCTGTTAACATTTGTCCAGTTCCACTGGTTTGCACCAAAAAAGTTGTTGCCATAAAACCAAAAGTTTCCTCAGGATTTGCACCTCTTCAAACTTGTTGAGAAAAAATAACTTTCTGTGTAATTCTTAGCTTCTTTCTGAGGCAGTCAATTGGTTTACCCAAAAGAGAAGTTCTCAGTCAATTTCTGTGAAAATGCTTCAAAACACCAGAAAAGCTTTGTTGTATGAGGCCCTTTTTAAGGTATAAAACTGTTTTGGGTAATATTTGTCTCGTTTCACTGGTTTGACCAAAAAAGTGGCTTCCATCAAATCAAAACTTTTCCTATTTAGACCTGTAGCATCACATTTAGAACTGGCATTTCAAAATATTCATTAGAGGGACTAGGGAAATGAGGTGTGATCCATCTTATGGAGGATGAGGGAGGAGATATCTTGGGGATAGTAATGATAAAGGAATGCTTCCAATTGGTATGCAATACACCAGTGAATGCAATACACCAGTGGATAGGGAGGAATTAGAGATTAGAAAACAGGGAGGTGATATTGAGAAGGCTGTAGATTTAAGCATTCTTGTCAGAGGGAATGCAGGAAAGAATAATAATCATGTCTGGTGAGCAGAGTAGCTCACATGAGCAGAGGGAGGGAAGAGGAGAGGTAGATTGGGAGGAGAAGGCTTGTTAAAACCTGTGGAAAAGAAGTTATTTAGAATTTTAGCTTTGGTCTCCGAGAAATAGTCTTATGCTGATACAATAAAAAGTTCTTTAAAAATGAGCCAAGAAGTTTTGGTGTTAAATTGGGAGAGAATCGTGTTTCAAGAAATGATGTTGATAAAGTCATTATCTTGAGAGAAGTCAGCCCTCAATGAGATGTTGAGGGAGACAGAGAATCAGAGTTGAGAGAGAGACAGAGAATCAGAGTTGAAAGCTAGGAAGAACAGGATGTGGTCAGAGTTAGAAAAAGATAAGAGACTTTACAGCAGATGGGAGTAATGGTAGAGGGTAAATGAATTAAATATGATCAGTTACAAAAGGAACGTCATTGTTGACTAGTGGGTTGAATGGTGGACATCAAAGAGTAGCTCTGGCAAAGTCGCTTACCGGAATAAGATCGATTGTGGAAAAGTGAGGGATGGATGGAACTGCATCAAGTGAGGTATCTGATGATCAGGTGATGAAGGTAGGTAAAAAAAATGTGGAAAAATTATTTGTGAGCATGGAAGCTGTTCAAGGGTAGAGATGTAATGGAGTGAGATGGAGGAGAGTAGAGATGACTTGACATGCCACCACCATGTTAATTATGATCTAGTTTAAAGAGTGATAGTCAAAAAGAGTAATTTTTGAGTTGAAACATCTGGAGATTGCAAGGTTTCTACTACAGCAACAATGTGGGGTCTGTAGAGATTTGATAAAGCTGCGAGTTCATCAGGTTTAGGAATAAGACTGCAGAGCTGAAGTAGAATAAATTTAGGTCATAAGGATTGTTTTGGGTAGAATTTTAAGGAGAAAGGAAAATATGCACCAGAAGAGGTGAAAGTAGATCCAGAAGAAAGCAAGCAAGATGAGGATCAGAGGAGAGGTGATAGAGACTGATGGGAGGGAGATGATTGGGATAAGTGAGAGTGGGGCTCTTTGGAGAGGGCATCAAAGACTTGGCGATGCCCTTGGATTGTGGCATATCCTTGGATTGTGGCATTGATCTCATACACGGAGGAGCCCTTGAGTAAGCAAGGGTAAATAGGAGTATGTAGCAAAGAGAGTAGAATGGCTAGTTTTCCAAGCAATGTCTGGAGGCTGCAGAAAAGGGAGATGGTTGGATAAGAACTTATTTGATAGAGAATGGGTGCTAGAAGTGAAAAAGGAGAAAAGGATTGACTTAGTGACATGGGACTTTAACAAAAAGAGGAGAAACAGGGAAAACAGAAAATGTTGCACGGGGGGACTGTTCAACATGGTAGTTGGATGGGATGAACCTAGGGTTATTTGGAAGGAGGAAGAGCTGATGAGAGGGAGGAAACCTTTTCTTGCATGATGTCCAATTTAGCCATGACAGGGGTATGAACCGGTTGTATTCTGGAGCAAGAGTGAACAGACAAAAGAATTTATTTCTGTGTCAGTGATGGAGATATTGACACAGCTGCATTAGGACTAGGAGCAGGTCTGTATCGCCCTCGTCTGATATGGCATTACAAACACATTTGACCATGTCAGCATCACCAGATCCCAATTGTCAACTTGAAGTACTCTCAGTAGAAAAACCACAGATTCTGGATTAGTTTTTACCCACAGAGCACTATCAGTAGGCAAGCCAGAGCCTATATTAGTTTTCACATCACCACAGCCCACTCTCAGTAGGCAACTGACATTAGCCCAACTAGAAAAGGTGGAAAAACAGGAGAAACGGCAACAACAATGGGTACAACAAAGACCATTGGAGAATATCCATGAACAAATGGAGTCAGGGACTAATTTAACCAAATACCAGGGGGGGGGGGGGAAGGGAAGGGAAGTCCAATCGCAGTTAAACATGCGACCATGCAACAAGTGAAATGTGCAATTTTAAAGTAGCAGATTTAAAATAATCAACATCATGATGGGGGGGAGGGGGGTCCAGACTCCCCCGGATTAACTCCAGATTCAAGAATCAAAATGCCCTGCCAGGGTCAAGATCGATAAGGAAATGATGCAGCCGTTTTGGAGGATGTGAGGTGGTCTGTCTCTGGAAATAACAGATCACACAGTCTCAGCCTTAACATAAAAGACTAAGAAGGAACAAGAGTAGAGTCAGATGTAAGTGTTTCTAGCAGATGCTGCCATTTTTTAAACACATGCTCAGGACTTTATCAGAGAATTGGGACGCCACCTCAGGGAGTAACTCAAGAATATTACTAGTGCCTTGTACAGAGGATTTCTGTGGCTGTGAATCAGAGTAATGTGGCTACATACTGGGTGGGGAATCTTAAGTTTGCATTTATTACTATTATGATTTTGTTCACTTTTATAATTACTGCTATTATTATTTATTTGTTATTAATAATATTAATTAGTTTGTTATTTCATTAATATATATATATATATATATAATTTCATTAAAATACTTTATGTTATAATTATAAAATAGATGTATATTACAAAAGTAATGAAACTAAATATTACCATCATCACAAAGAAATATCCTGGCAAAGAAAACCCTTTATTTCCTTCTGGATAGACCAGACATGTTTAAGCATAAATGTTGTAAAGGGTCAGTTTTTTAAGACGAGCGGGGGAGCTCGTCAATGAACGAGGTCTCCATATATTATAGGCATATTGCACACAATAACCACTTCCCCCCCCTTTTTTTTTTAAATAGTAGTGATGTGTTTCCATAGTTACTACCCCCCCCCCCCCCCCCTCCCCTCCCAAGCCTGATCATGGAAGGGAAAAAAAAATTAGACCATATTATTATTAAAAAAGTATCCTTATCCAATGTAGTCATATGGTGAATTCCAGAGCTTAAAAGATGAAACCAAAAATTACCGTACACACTTTGAAAAGAACTGACAGTCATGATCATTCTCAGTGTAAAGTTATGTAGACCTATCAGATATAATATACTAGCACAGTAACACGGTCTACTTGGGACACCGAAATAAATTCTGGTCTCATGCAGGAACATGAAAAATGCATGTGCAGGTTTCTGTTTCTGCCCTAAAGAGTTTTTTTTTTTAGTTTTTTTTTTTAAACATAATTACCGTTTTGCTGATGGTGGCTTCCAGTAAGTTTGGAGGCCAATGCCACTGGCATATAACCATCCTTTGGGAGGAGGAGACCTCCGTGGAAAGAGACATACATAAATACAAACATACATGTATACACTTTTTCTTTTATACAGTGTAGAGATAAGCCATTGATGAGTATGGGTAAACAACACAGCACCAAACTATTGGCCACTCAGAATTAAATCATGAGTACATCAATCTTCTGGATAGACCTGCTTCAGCCATGGTTTTGGAATGTATCTATGCTTGCTGTAGCCTTCAAAGTATTGACTTAACGCTACGGCTTGTATCTGGACATTGGCTTGGACCAATGCTAAGTGTTCCTGTGGTATGTAATGGTATGGAGTGTCTGAAGCATCGTAGTGTGAGTCCACCAGCACCAGATAGTTGGGCTCGTCTTTGAGGTGCTGTGTGGGTAGAGAAAGATAACTTGTCATAAAAGTAGATAGCTGGGCTATACATACAGACATGCATATAGCTATATCACAGCAATAGAAATAGCTGGGCTATACATACAGACATGCATATAGCTATATCACAGCAATAGAAATAGCTGGGCTATACATACAGACATGCATATAGCTATATCACAGCAATAGAAATAGCTGGGCTATACATACAGACATGCATATAGCTATATCACAGCAATAGAAATAGCTGGGCTATACAGACAGACATGCATATAGCTATATCACAGCAATAGAAATAGGAATAACAAGTCACATAAAATAATGAACCTTCTTTTTATTCAGCATGCTAAGAACAGATATAAATTCATGTACTTGTAGTGTATATATCTAAATTACAAAAAAAAATTGCTCAATTTCATGGGGTCAACTTTTTGACACCCAAGTTTTCCTCAACCCCCCCCCCCCCCCCAAAATTCTACATCTCGTCAGTACTGAAGCTGAAGGATGGAGGAGTTTGAAGGAGGAATTGTGAATAATTAGTGGCTAGGATGTAAAGAAGTAAGTAAAGAAAGGTGCCAATTATGATTGAAGTATGTACCTCTGGTGTGCCATGTAAAATGCAAGCTCTGACAGGAACAACTGTTGGATCTAGCTTACAAGTTTTAGACTCATACTCATGTATATATATTTTTTAAATTGAAGACATCTAATACTCATAATTGTTACATGAAGTATACCTTCATTAACTACAACCATGAAAATCAAAAAACTGACATACTTCATATTTATTTATATATATTTTTTACAGAGATAGTTTTTTTTTTTGTTTTTTTTTTGTGGGGTGGGGAGAAGAATTTTTGGATCAGTTGTTTTGAAATGTGGTGCAAACTAAGATATAAAGAGTATTAATGCACTCTAATTGATACATATATACGCCATAACAGCGCCAATTATGCATTAGTGCCACAATATATTTCTAGGCTCACACTCTATTTCTAATGATGCACCATTGCCTACGCCTGTCATTTCAATTTCAGCGTCAGCATGTGACTAGTAATCTGTTCTGTTCTAGCTCAAGATCGCTGTTGCTACAGAACTTTCACCCCTTTCCATCGATTGCTAGAGGCCAGCATGTAGGTCAGACTCCTTGAATAGGTGAAGTAGCCACCACTGATTCAGAAGGCAACACCCCCCACAACATGTATAGCTTACTCTAACTACATCGCACAATTTGTACCAGAGGACTCTATTTGGAGGATCCCAGAAAAGCAGTTCTTCAAGCTCATTTAGATTTACCATACAACATATGGTGAGAGAATGTCTAGTCCATATATCCACTGTTGAGTCGGATCACAAAGAATTATTTTTACCAGACACAAAAAAACTGGAGTTCACGGTAAAGTATCAGGGTTCAATTAAGGGTTGGGGGGGCAGTGGTGCCCCCTTGGAACATTCCCCCCCCCCCCTTGGAAATTGTATTATTAAAATTCATTATTGATGTTGATAAGTGCTTGACAAGTGCATGAGCATTGAGAGTATGCATCTGTAATGAGATAAGAGTCTGAATGAGAGTTTACACAGCAATCCGTCTACCTTTTCTATTCCACACGTCAACAATTTATTCCAAATCACTACCAGTGAGTTTTTCAGGAGATTCAATGACAATTTTCATTAAGTTGGACAGGCTAAGTTCAGTTAAGCGGTTACGAAGGTGATTCTTTATTAATTTCATGTCTGAGAAACATTGTTCCGCTGATGCTGTAGAAATGGGAATAGATAAGCTTGTCAGTTTATGTAGATTGGAGAATAATGCTATAAGCATGTCATTGTGAGTAATTCCTTCTTTTTCCACCTAAGGAGCTGACGATACGTTTTCACTCTGTGCTGAGGTCAGAAGAGACAATGGCTGCCTTCTCAAATTCAGTTCCTTCCAATGATTTAGCTGGTAAATCTCTCCCAAAATGTCCAATGAGAGTTTGAATTGAACTGTCGCCATATAAAGGTAGCTCATGAGTAGAGATCCTGGGCACTTTCTTTGGATCAAAAACACTGAAGATTGATAACACATCTTTTGAGGAGTATCTAAACCGGCTGGATATGTTATCTTTGATGAGTCTGATAAAAGGTTTGCCCACTCATTCATGAAAAGAGCATGTATCTAAATGAGTTACTTCAATACCTGTTGCTGCTTTTAATTCCTCTCTTGCATTTTGTAGCTGTAAAACACAATTTTCTGAAGGCAGTATAGCATCAAGTGAATTAAGAGTAGCATTCACTACACTAGAAATAAAGGAGAGGGCCAGGTGCTTGGTCTATAAGGCATGGCTAAGCTTTGCCACTTGAGGAAGAATGTAGTCAAGTAGGTACATTGCTGCTATTTTGGAGTACCTAGAAAGGGCTTTACTTAGTCCAAGAGCTTCTGGTTCATGTGATGTTTCATATATATTTTCAAGAGCAAGAAATTGAGCTGTAACTAGCTTTTACTGCTTGACACAAATATGCAAGCCAGCGTGTGTCTGACGGCTTCACAATCTTAAGCTCTGGAAGATCTAGTACTTTCTGAATCTCTTTTAATGACTCTGCACGTTTTGGGGAGTAATGAAAGAACTTCCATAACATCATCAGGGTAGAGTAGACATGCTTGATACCTGGTGTAGCATTAGCAGCTTGCACAGAAGCCAGTTGAAGGACATGGCAGAGATAGTGGACAAACAGTGCATGAGGTGAGAGCTCTTTTCTTTGAACTTCTGTTTTGTCACCAGAGAAAGTAACAGCTCCATCAAATCCCATTCCATTAAGCCTTCCCAACTGAATGTTATTTTTCCTGCAGACTCCAGTTCAAGGGTAAAATTTCAATGAAGTGTTCTTCAGGTATACTGTCAGGGATGGCTCTCCTGTCTCTCACTAGCCAGCCCTGACTATCCAAGGAAAGGATCAAGTCTACAAAACCACAAATGCAAGAATACAAGTCTGCACACAGAACCACAGAATTTAATTACACAAATAACAGATGTCATAACCATTTAAGGGGAGAGAACCTTTGAATAACCTTCCATGGGGCCTGATTGGTCAGACTGTAGCGAAGGATAAGGACTGATAGCTAGTAGCTAAGGGAGAACCAGAGAGGGAAGATAAATCTGAACATGGTGTTGTATTTGAAGTATTTCTGAGCATTTGTGTAATTATTATAAACCAAATGTTGTAAGGAAAGTGAGCCTGGGTGTATGTCAACAGGCTGGTCTAGGTTGTTGGGCAGGGAAGTTTAACAACAGGACTAGGCGTAGCAGGTAATTGCAAGCTCTCAAGAGGTCTCTGGAGCAGACCCAATGCGACTAGGTCTCTCATAGGCAGTTACCTGCCATATACCACTCTCCACCCAACGACAATAAATTGTCAGCTCCTCTATGGAAGTAACATCAGTGCATTCATCAGCCATGATGTTTAAAAAAAAGTGTCTTATGAAGCCTCTTGAGTAGAGACTCTTCCACCCATGTTCCAAGAGCATTTACAAACTCTACTACAGCCATTTTTGAGGTGTACGTTGCATTTTCTCCAGCTCTGTCAAGGAAGGTTTGAAGAGTCTCTCCACCACAACTCACTACCAATTCAACTAGTTTGTCAAAGTTAGTAGTATGTGCAATGTGCTGATGAGCTGGAAAGTGAGTACATCGGATTAGAGCTTTAATCGCCTTCCTATTTTGTAATCTTTGCTGCTCTCCAACATTTTGACTGGATGATAATGGATCCTTCTTTTCTAGCTCTATCAGCGTCCACGTCCAATTGACCGGATAGAAGGTACACTTCACTTTTTGAATGTGATTTCATTTTCTGAGTGGCCTTCTTCGAGTTAGTGAATGGTTTGGTAATCCAAGCCCCACCAGTCCTCTGAAGAGATCTTCCACCTTTTTTTTGCATAATTCACAGAATGCAAACTGTAAATTTTCATCAAACTCTAACCATGGAAAAGTTTCTTCCCACTTTTTGTTGTATCTCCTGATTCCAGATCCTGACTTCGAAGGTAGTTTAGAAGTAGAACTTGAGCAATGCTTCTTAGGAGGATTGGGCTATCAATCTCAGACTTATTATCATCCTCAGAATCACTAGAGCTAGAAAACTGAAGACTTGGATGCACTTCTGAAATACGAACGAATATACCATTCAATATGATGATGTAAGTGTCTAGTATTGTTCCCTTCTATAAATAGATCACACGGACAGCATACTACACACCAGTTTACCTTTCTACAACCTTTGTGTGTCAACTGTTAGTTCCACATTAAAGGTGCTCTATCACGGAAACGCCTGGGTAAATTTCCGTTTCTAACTATAGGAACCTCATTATATAGCTGACCAAAACACACTAGTACCAGTGCAATTGTGAGGAAACTACAACTTTCTGAGTTTGAGGTAAGCAAGAGGGGGAGTATATGTAGCTTTCACTGAAAAGGCAGGCGTTGGTTTGCTCTGTGTGTAAAATTCAGAAGACAAATAAACAACTGGGTGGAGTCCCGCTAGGCTAGCTCTTTTCAAGATTTGTAATGGTATACGGAGAGTATATAGAAGATTGATAGAGCACCGCTAAGTACTCAAGTATCCAGGCAGAAGCCACCTCAGCCAACAACAACAACAACAAAAAGGCGAGTCCACACACACCGGGGGAAGCCCTGGGATTTCCCCTAACCCAAAGACCAGTTTATCCCCCTCCACCCCCAAACACAAGCTTTCCCCCCTATTCCCTGAAAATGTTTCTTTTCCTTAACAATTCTATATTAAAGAGCACTAAAAAAAAAAGAATATAGTGCACACAAAATAGTAAGAAATTCCGCACCCCCCACCCCCCCATCCCCCCTTTCCTTCACAACACAAATAAAACTGAGTCTGGCTTTTAGAACTGACTACTAGTAACCCCAGAATACCTCAGAATCAATCTCAGAGCATCTATATATATATAAATAAATAAATTAATCTAGGGACGCATGCCCCAGACTACCCTAGTTTTGTGCTGTACACCCCTTCCACGTCAACACCGAACTTTGGAGTTCCCCCCTCCCATAACTCAAAATCCTGTATGAAACCCTACACACACACACACGCACATTCAAGCATATCCCGACCCCCCAGATGACATTTGTGAAACCTTGTTACATCTTCTCATGCCCCCCCCCCCCCCCCCCCCTAAAATTCAGATTCCTCAAGTTGACCACCTCCTTGGACAATTTTCTAATGAAACCCTGAGGATGAATGATTGTTGACCATAATAGCAAAGATATATACACATACTCCTGTAGAAGGAATTGTGTGTTCACTACAGAAGCTATGGCATGGATGCAGTATACTAGAGAAGTGTGGTAAAATGTAGTAATCT
>CBDHDT010000110.1:0-37137 GCA_965261215.1 Ekhidna sp. | reverse complement strand
CCAACGCCTAACATACACAGCAGGTAGCAGCCTTCAGATAGGTAGAGCCTAAGGTTGCTCATCTGTTAAGAAGAGAAACTATTGGCTACTAGTTAGAACTAAACAAGTGTTAATTACTTTGTGTAATATATGTAAACAGTATGTCTTGTAACTGATGTGTGTGATATCTTGGAAAGATATGTGTGAACAGCTGATTTGCCAGAAGTGATGTAAGAGCTAAGTAAAATACCATATTTGGATGTATGCCCATTGGTGCCTGCTGAAGGTATTAAGCTCAGGTAGGCCCTGGGACAAGTCAGTCTATGTCTTGTACCATATTCATAAATGATAGTTTTAATTAGCTACTTGGTAAGACCTAAGGCTCTGGTGGCAGCATATTCCTTGGATATCCCATTTTGACCCACACACATGGTGGCAGCGGTACTTTAGTAACCTAGTCATTGGAATTAACGACAGCTACTGCTATTGTTTAAGGAGAATCAATGACCGACGGAATACCTCCGCGCTACAATACTCGACTGGTCCAGCAAAAGTCATCTCAAGATACATTATACGAAATGGAGGAGAACACTACCTCGCCACCCTGGAGCAGGATATCAGAAGGAGCAGAGAGGTCCAGGGAGCATCCGCCCAGAGATCAAACAACTGCAATACTGGCCAGGCTGATCGAGATGCAGATGGCTGCTATGAAGCGACAGGATGACGAGGCAGCAGCCAGACAGAGGGCTCTCATGGAGGCGCTGGCACAGACAAAAGAAGCGACAAAAAGGGAGTCGGAGCGGAAGGCAAGCGAGGAGAACACCTTACTGGATAGGAAGGAGGAGCAATATAGACTTGAGTAACACGACATGAAGAGAGCTATCATCGGACACCAGCTCCAGAAGTGGGAAGATATGACAGATGTGGAGACATATCTAAGAACATTTGAAGAGGCCATTGTGGAAAGTGAATACGAGGAAAGAAAGTGGCCATCCATACTCCAGAAATATTTGGCAGGCAAGGCTCTTAAGACATACAAGGAAGTCGCCACTGTTGGAGAGGCCACGTACAAAGCTACAAAGCGGAAGGGGGGACTACACCTGAAACCACCGAAATTTGAACACATATTTGTAGCTGCCATACCTTTTCCTCCTTTCTTCTGGGCAGATACGTTTGATACCAGCTTGTTGCTTATTGTGTGTGCTTTAAGATGATATGTGAAATGTCCCTATAGACATCTTTTCTTAGAAGATATATCCAAACAAGCAAGTGTCACTAAAAAAAATAGCGCCTCCCAAATTGGAACACGTATAATTCCAAGGTGCCGTGAGCTACCGCCCCTAAATTTGTTTTGTAGCTTGCTAACACCCGAAGCTGTGATATTACCATTTCTTATTACAACCTGGTGAAGCGCTCTTGAGTTATGGTGATTAAAGAGGCGTGGTCACAGATATTGCCGTTTTATTGCGCGGTTGGAATTAAAGTGTCTCATATCTCATCAACACTTCACCGGATTGTACTAGGAAACTGTGATATCACAGCTTAGGATGTTAGCAAGCCCCAAAACGAATTTTGAGTTTGTAGCTCAAGTCGTCTAGGAATTATACATGTTCTAATTTAGGATGTGCCATTTTTTTGTGACTTTGTGTGTTTGGATATATCTTCTAAGACAAAGTGCCTATAGAGACATTTTACATATCATCTTAAAGCATACACGATAAGCAACAAGCTGGCATCAAAACTATTTGCACAGAAAAAAGGGGGGATTTATAACATAACCACCACTAACATGGTAAAGGAGAGGTTGAGGGAGGCCAGAGTGACACTTGAAGTGAGGGGAATCACTACCACCCAGAGTGTGTTAGTCATAGCTGAGGGGACACAGGAGTTGCTACTTGGGAAAGACCATCCCATACCCCAGCAAATCCTAGACATCTTGAAAGTCAACCCAGAAACTCTAGATAAACAGCTATGTGCTATTACAAGGGCGGAGAACCAGAAGGTAGCTAGGCAGGAAAGGGAAGATGAAGAGGCAGAGGTCCAAGATGGCGCACTCCTAAGAACCGCAGAACCAGATCAGCCCAAATCTACACTACTCAACCAATCCCATGCCCCACCAGCCAGTAACCAAAGTGGGTACCAATCCAAGGCCAAAGAGAAGGTGGAGCAGGGAAAAAAGAGGGTGAGATGGGTGTGGAGGAATGAAGTGGATTGGGATGATGAGGATTAGGTAGATCGGGAAGAAGATGGAGAGGAAAGAATGGTAGAGGATTTGATTTTGGAAGGGAGAGTGAGGGGCAAGATGAAGATGAAGTGAGTGATGTCCCCTTGCATGCACTGGTAGAGAGGCAGGGGGGGTTGACGGAGCTCCGTCGCCAGCAGGAGAGAGATGATAGTCTGGATGGATGGAGGGATTATGCCAAAAAGGGTGAAAAGGGTTATATTTGGAAGGATGGGGTATTGATTCAAACTATTTTCCAGGATCCAGGTCAGGAGTGGATCAGAATAGTGGTTTCTAGGCTGTGCAGGTGGGAGATCCTCAACACAGGCCACAAGGGACTAGTTTGTGGGCACTTTTCTCACAGGAGAATGATAGGAAGCATTAGGAGGTCGTTCATTTAGCCGTGGATGATCAGGGATGTGAGGAGATATTGCAGGTTTGCCCCGAGTGCCAGAAAGCTGAGAGACCCCTACCTCCTAGGGTTCCTATGGTCCAAATGCCCATTATATCAGTGCCATATTAAAGGCTGGCTTGTGATTTTGTGGGACCCCTACCTAGGACAAAAATAGGCTTTAAATATATCCTGACTGCAATCTGTGTATGTACCCGTTACCCCTATTGTGTGCCACTAAAGAGGGTAGATGCCGTTAGTATCGCTGAGAGATTAATGGAGGTGCTAGCTCACACAGGAATATACACGGAGCTCTTTTCAGACCAGGGGACAGTTTTCACGGGTAAAGTCATGAAGGAGACCTGTCGCTTGCTAAATATTAACAAATTGCAGACAACCCGTTACCATCCCCAATCCAATAGTATCGTTGAAAGATGGCATAGGGACCTTAAAGGAATGATTAGGAAGCAGAAAAAACAACAAGAAGAATGGAACAAGCTCTTAAAATATTGCTTACTTTCTTTTAGAGCATCTCCACATTCCACTACAGGGTTCTCCCCATTTGAGCTAGTCCATGGGAGAAATCTCCGGGGACCCCTAGAGGCCATCAAAGATGGGTGGCTGACAGGGGAGGTCACCTTACAGAGCACAGTTGAGTGGGTGCAACAGTTAAGGGAAACCCTAAACACGGCTGCATGGGCAAGCAGCAGAGAATGAGGGGAAGCAAAGAGAAAAAGTAAAGTGGTATATGACAGGAAGGCAAAGGAAAGATGTTTTACAGAAGGGGATATGGTGTTGGTACATACACAGAGTATTTCAGGGTAATTGGAAACTGTATGGGAAGGACACTTTGAGGTGGTGGAGAGGGTGTCTGAAACCACATACAAATTAGGCGTTCTGATAGCCGCACTCACATACAAACAGCCCACTAAGGGGGGGACTAGACCATTTTTTCCCGAAATTTGATTTTTTTTTGGTCCCTGTCATAACTTTTTTCATCTTTCTTCTGTGCAAATAATTATTATACCAGCTTGTTGCTTATTGTGTGTGCTTTAAGATGATATGTAAAAAGTCTCTATAGGCACTTTTTCTTAGATGATATAGCCAAACACGCAAGGGTCACTCAAAAAATGGCATTTCCTAATTTGGAAATACTCTAATTGCCAGACGCCTTGAGCTACAGACACCAAACTTCCTGTGTGGCTTGCTAACACCCTAAGCTGTGATATGACTTCGCCATATTTGAAACGCGGTGAAGTGTTGAATAGATATGAGACACTTTATTTCCAACCGCGGCAAAGTTCACGGAAAATCTGTGACCCCGCCTCTTCTAATCACCATAACTCAACATTCCTTCACGGTAAAAAAAATTTGACACTGTCATATCACAGCTTAGGCTTGTGGGAAGCCACAACACATGTTTGGGGTCTGTAGCTCAAGGCGGCTGGCAATTAGAGGATTTCCAAATTAGGAAATGCCATTTTTTGAGTGACCCTTGCGTGTTTGGCTATATCTTCTAAGAAAAAGTGCCTATAGAGACTTTTTACATATCATCTTAAAGCACACACAATAAGCAACAAGCTGGTATAATAATTATTTGCACAGAAGAAAGAGGAAAAAATTATGACAGGGACAACAAAAAAAATCAAATTTCGGGAAAAAATGGTATAGTCCCCCCCTTTGAAGGCTGAAACTGTGGTTGACACAGCAAGCTAACCTTTATCGCCTAGAAGGGGACGACCAGCCCTTAGTAAAAGACACTATCCCAGAAAATAGCTAAGAATTTCATGAAAGGATATTTTTTCTCACACAAGTGTGTAATGGATTGAATGAGTGAAATCCCTCAAAAACTGTTTGGAGCAGTTCAATGCCTTTCTGGTGTTTTAGTTCGTTTTCGTCAGAAATATAAAAAGTCGCATTTTGTGTTCTGTGTCAAAATATGACTATTTCAGAAATATGCTAAGATTTGTCCAGAAAACATTTTTGGTCAAATGCTTGAAACCTGACAAATACTGCCAAAAACTGTTTTGGACCTCAAATGTGCCGCATCCAGCTGGCCTTTGTGGTGTTTTGTAACATTTTTTCCTGATAATGACCAAAAAAACTCTCATTTCGGTCCAAAAAGTAATTATTTCAGAAAAAAACTATGAATTGCCCTGCAATGACTGTTAAAACTCAAACAAGTCTGAAATGGAACAAATCCTCTCGAAAAATCTTTTGAGCCACCAATTGAGCTATAGTAGTCAGTTCATAGCGATTCTAATGTTTCCATTGTTTTCTAAGATTAGCAGGATGCGTCAGATTTTTAGGTTCAAACAGTTTTAGCAGTATTTGTCCCTTTTCAAGTGTTTGAAAAAAATAAGACATTTCGAAAAATACTGAGTATATTTTGGATATAGACTCATTTTGACCAAAAAAAGGGAGTTTTTGGCGATTTCAGACGAAAACTGTCTAAAACACCAGAAATGCTATAAACTGCCCAATGTGGCCAATTTTGAATTTCAAAACAGTTTCCAACAGGATTTGATCCCTTTTACAGTCAAGGAATAAAAGTCATTTCTGCGTAATTCCTAGCTTTGTTCAGGGATTGTCACTTTACGGACCGAAATGAGAGTTTTTTTGTAAATTTCTGTCAAAAATGCTTTAAAACACCTGACAAGCTTAGAGTAGCTGTACTTGGCTCATTATTAGGTGCAAAATTGTTTTCAGCACTATTTGTCCCATTTGACGTGTTTGACGAAAAAAGTCGCTTCCATCAAATCAGCGGTAAATTCTGAGAGCTACATTTGGCACAAAACTGTTGTTTTTTTGAAATTTCCTATGAAAGTGATACAAAACACCAGAAATACTATGAATTTCCAAATGTGGCTTTATTGGTGGTTCAAGAGTTTTCGAAAGACTTTACCGTTTAATACTCGTTTGAGTTAAAAAGTCATTTCTGGGCAAATCATAGCTTTTTTACAACATGTCACTATTTTGTCAACTTCTGCAAAAAATGCTTCAAAACACATCTAAAGTATAGATCACCTGGATGCAGCACATTTTGTGGTTCAAAACAGTTTTCGGCTGCATTTGTCCCCATTACAAGTGTTTGACTAAAAATGATGATCTGACAAATCTGAGCCTATTTCAAGGATAGCCACTTTCTGGAACAAAATGGGAGATTTATCGATTTCAAATGAAAACGATTTGGTAATTTCAGGAAAAATGCTTTAAAACAAACAGAAAAGCTTAGAGGAGCTATATGTGGTTAATGTTGTCTAGAAACACTGTCTTCGGAACTCTTTGTCCCGTTTCACGTGTTTGATGGGAGAAAAAGTGTTTCATCAAATCCAAGCTTATTTATGAGCTACTTTTTGGCTGAAAAAGGTTGTTTTTGGTGATTTCTTAGGAAAAAGATACAATACACCAGAAAAGCTATGAACTGCCTTATGAGGCTCAATTTTGGGATCAAAGGAGTATCCGATAGATTTGACCCATCTCGTTTGAGTTAAAAAGTCATTTCTGGGAATTTCATGTTTTTTCCGATATACTCCCTTTGTGGACAGAAGTGAGAGTTGTTTTTTGTTAAATTCAGGCAAAAATGCTTCAAATTACCATAAAAGCTTAGGTTAGCGGGATGGGCACTTTTTGAGGTTCTAAACAGATTTCAGCAGTATTTGTCCTGTTTCAAGTGTACGACAAAAAAACAACTTTTCTGACAAATAAGAGCATATTTCTGAGATAACCACTTTTTGACACAACAGGAGTTTTTGTTGATTTCGGAAGAAAAGACTTTTCATACAAATCTGGGAATATTTTGCGAGTTAGCAACTTTTAGACACAAAACGGGAGATTGTCGATTTCGGACGAAAACGATCTAAAACGCCAGTAAAGCTATCCACTGCCCATTGTGGGTCATTTTGATGTTCAAAACAGTTTTCGACAGAATTTGAACCCTTTCATACTCGTTGTGGAAAAAAATTCCATTCCGGGTAAATGTTAACTTCATTTGGAGGTTGTCACTTTTTGGACAGATGGGATTTTTTTGTCAATTTGCAGCAAAAATGCTTCAAAACACCTGAAAAGTTTAGATTAGCTGTAAGTGGTTCATACTGAGGTGGAAAACAGTTTTCGGCAGTAATTTCCCGTTTCATATGTATGGCGAATAAAAGTCGTTTTGTCAAATCTGAGCTTTTTTCTGAGATAGCCACTTTTTACCCTAAAAAGATTGTTTTGGCAATTTCCAACGAAAACAATAAAAACACCAGAGACTCTCCAATGTGGTGCAATTGGAGGTTCAATACAGTTTTCGACTGGTTTTGACCAGTTTCTCACTTGTTTGAGTTTAACATCATTTCATGGCAATTCTTAGCATTTTTCTGACTGAGTCACTTTAAGGACCGAAATGAAAGTGTTTTGGGCAATTTCAGGCAAAAATGCTTCAAACCCCTACAAAGCTTAGATCAGCTGAATGAGGCATAATTTATTTTAAAGTTCAAAATTAGTTTTCGTCAGTATTTGTCCCTTTTAAAGCGTTTGGTAAAATTATAGATTTTCGGAACAAATCTTAGCATATATCTGAGAGTGTCACTTTTTGATAATAACCTGGAGTTTTTGTTGATTTCAGAAGAAAATATTTTTCATACAAATTGGAAATATTTTGGAGTTAGCCCCTTTTTGACACAAAACGAGAGATTTGTTGATTTCGGACCAACGATCTAAAATGCCAGTAAAGCTATGAACTTCCCATTGTGGGTCATTTTGATAGGATTTGAACCCTTTCATACTCGTTTGTGAAAAAAGTCCATTTCGGCTAATTCTTAACTTCTTTCGGAGATTGTCACTTTTTGGACCGAAATGGGATTTTTTTTGTAAATTTGCAGCAAAAATGCTTCAAAACACCTGAAAGTTTAAATTAGCTGTAAGTGGTTCATTTTAGGTGGAAAACTGCTTTCGGCAGTATTTTTCCGTTTCATGTGTGTAAGATATATCTATCTGGACTTCAATTGCTTTAATTTAAGCTGGTATTATTCTTTGACACCTGAACCTTATTTAGCTGTCTCACTTCAGCTAAACCTTAGCCAAGCCAAAATCAGTCTATTCTAGCTGTTTCCCCACTTATCCCCAAAGATAAATGGATTAGCATTTTGCTAATAAATTAGTACTGAGATATATTCAGATACCAACACAACTGCAGCAACTGGTTTATGTTCAATCACAAGAAGTACTCAAAGTTACACAATATGCTGTATCTCTCTACTAAAATAGCTAGATAAAATATAGTCCTTCTTAAAACAGCTTTTTTCAGTTGCCTGGGCAAGACACTCTTCTTTTGGAAATTAATGCTGGTAGCATGTTTTACTGCTGCCCAATCACCTTCAACAAGAACTTCAAGAAGCTTACTCAGGATTATGGGGCTGTCAGGTGAATGTGTAATTACCACTTGCTCTGTTGGAATTAAGAGCAGCCTGTCCTAGGATGCAATTATTACATGATTCTGTGGTTTCCTCTCCTGTAGCATCCTTTCAGGGCTTTGTTCTCTCACTTGTAATTGGCTGTCCCAAATCCATCTCCACCCTCTCTGCTGGGTCCTCTCCAGTCAAAGTCATTATCTCTGACATTCCTCCCTCCTTAAAAAGAGATCCCTGGTCTGTAATAAGCCATCTTGCATTGCCATTGGCTTTGCCACTCCTGTGTACAATTCTGGAGTCAAAGGATTGTAGAGAGAGCGCCCATCTGGCTAATCTTCCGTGGCTCTCTTTAAGAGTTGAGAGGTGAGTTAGTGGGTTATTGTCCGTTTCGATCTTTACAAATGTTCCTTTCAAATATGTTCTGAAATGCTGGAGCCTTTTACTATTGCCAGAGCTTCTCTCTCGATGGCAGAATAGTTAATCTCCCTGGGTAACAACTTCTTAGTGTCAAACGCTATTGGGTGCTCTTCTTCATCTGCATTAATCTGACTGAGGACATAACCTAGTCCTGTGGTAGAGGCATCGGTTTGTAGTATGAAGGGCTTATCCCAGTCAGGTCTAATCAATACAGGGGCTTTGGTAAGGGCTTGTTTTAACTGACCAAATGCTTTCTCACATTGTGATGTCCATTTAATTGACTTGGACATGTTCTTTTTAGTAAGGTCCGATAGTGGACTGGTAACCATGGAAAATTCAGGTATAAATTTTCTGTAGTGGCCACTGAGACCCAAAAATGATCTCACTTGCTTCTTGGAACGTGGTTGTGCGAACTTTTGCACAGCTAACACTTTACATTCCATAGGCTCTATTGTGCCACCACCCACCACATATGCTAAGTATACACACTTGTTTTTAGCAAAGCTGAATTTCCTTTCTTTCTCCCTCAGACCTCCAGATCTTAACCAGTCAAACACTTGGGTGAGATGGTGTACATGCTCTGCCCATGTGGCACTATGAATCAAGGTAGGCCACCGAAAATTCATGTAGTCCATGTAACACTTCGTCCATCAATCTTTGAAATGTGGACAGGGCAGACACTAACCCAAACGGCATGGTAGTAAATTGACCATATGGGGTATTAAATGCAGTTTTCTCCTTATGCTCAGGAGCTATTGGGACTTGGTAGTACCCCTTTGTCAAATCTTATGTGGTTATAAACTTTGAGGCACCTATTCCATTTATCAACTTCTCAATATGTGGAAAAGGATAAGGGTCACTGGCGTTGAGTTTCCAATAATCAATGCACATATGTTGGGCGCTATCTTTCTTGGCCACCAATACTATAGGTGCTACCCAGGGACTACTAGAGGGTTCTATAATTCCCTGTTTTAGTAGAGTTTGTATCTCTGTTCTTAAAAATTCTTTTGAGTGGCGTGCCAGCTATAGGGTGTTAAACGATTTGGTGCATCTTGGGTTGGTATCTTGTGATGTACCAAGGTTGTTCGGCCAGGCACATCCTGTAGGATATCCTTAAACTGGATTTTCAATTTTTCTAATTCAATGTGGTGAGAGGTTTGCATGATGTGTGTACCTTCCTTCTCATCATTTAGATCTTCCTCATCTAAGGCCATGAAAGCAGCTGGGGCTGGAGAGGTCCACTTCCTCATCCAGTTTACATAGAAGGTTCGATATCTTTTCCCAAAGGTACCTAAATCTACCTGGTAAGTGACCTCTGTCAACTTCTTAGAGATGATGTATGGACCTTTGATTTTCTAACTTGCTCTTTCTTATGGGCCTAAACACTAGTACATAATCTCCCACATCAAAATTTCTAACCACTGACTTCCTGTCGTGGTAGAATTTCTGGCTTTCTTTCTCCTTAATTTCCTTTTCATATGGTCTCTGAGTACTTGCATGTTAGCTCGAGTGCCCCACAAATTCTATTGTTGTATTTTGTCCTTGTTCTTCCTTCCCTCTCCAGAACTTGACCATCTGGTCTAGGGGCATTTTCATAGATCTGCCATATAACATCTGGTAGGGTGAGAACCCTGTTGTTTTGTGCATAGTACCCCTGTACACCCACAACACATAAGGAAGGCATTCATCCTATTCGACTTTGGTTTTTTTGGTAAGCTTGCGTAACAACCTTTTGTGTGTGGCATTGAACCTTTCAACCATTCCGTCGGTCTGGGGATGGTAAGGGGAAGTCTTAATCTGTTCAATTCCCATGGTTGTACAATACTCTCTCATGGTCTTAGACACAAAGTTCGAAGCATTATCCATTAATACTTCCTCTGGGATGCCTACTCATGCTCTCATATCAATCAAATACTTAACCACTGTTTCTATGGTCACATTTCTCAGGGCATATGCTTCAGGCCATTTGGAGGTATAGTCCATGAGTACTAAAACGTACGTATTTCCTGCCTTAGTTCTAGTTAAAGGGCCAAACACATCCATTGCCACTCTAGAGAATGGATCTTTGATAATTGGCAAGGGTTGAAGAGGGGCTTTTGATAATATAGCTGGTCCACTCTTCTGACAAATAGGGTAGGAAACATACAGCTCGTTTACATCCTTTACTATGCCCGGCCAATCTAATCGTACTCGGATGGCTTGTAGTGTCTGGTCTCTTGCAAAGTGTCTGGTTATTGGTCCATGGTGGGCCATCCTTAGAGCTTTCGTTCTCTTACTTTGAGGAAGCACTATTAATTTCTTGTCTATGGTATTATAAGGTTCCCTCATTAATAGGCCATTCTCCCAAATATACAGATGATTAGGTTTTCTCACTTCCTCTCTTATGATTTTTAGGGTTGGGTCATACCTCTGGGCTTTATTCAGCTCCTTTGGAGTGATGACTTTTGGTATATTGTTGTCAAAGTCGTCTGACACAGGAGTAGGGTTCACTACTGGCACCTCATCTAAGACTGGTTTGTTCTCGCTGCCCTCCGCCTCACTGCCATCACCCACTGGGTCGAAAGTTGTTATAACGGCTCCATCTTGTTCTTGCTGCAGATGCTCCTTCTCCTTGACTTCATCTTTCCTTTGTAGCTGAGCTCGAGTGACAGCCATACTCATTTCGGTGGTAGTAGGTGGGGTGTTCCTTTCGTCGCATTCTGGTTCCATGTCCAGTGCTTTCTTTAAATATTGTCTAAAATGTGGAATGTCTCTTCCCATTAGCATTTCTTCTGCTGGGTATTCAGATACGCCCACAGCTATCCTCAACTTCTTTCCCTCTAACTCTAGGGTGACACTGGCAGCTGGAAAATAGGTCCATTTTTTTGATAGGGAATCTGATATCCAAATAATCCTTTATCTGGACACACTTTGGATGCACCAAGGACTTGGAGCATCCTGTGTCTAGAAGAGCCATCATACTCTGACCATTGATTTTTGACATTCTTTGTCCAGTCGGAAAAGTACTTCTTTAATGTGAGCTGTATTCCACATTTAGCTTGATCCATCTTGATGTGACAGTTTTTTTGCATGTGTCCTTTTTCACGCAACGGAAACATTCCACTGTTTTCAGGTCTCTAAAATACGGTTGAGGTTTATCATGGTTTCTAGTAAAATCAGCTTTCTTTAGTTTAGTTGCTCGACCATGGTAGGGAGTATTTTTACTGGCATAATAATTTTCTTTTTCCAGTGGTTTTACAAACTTCTCTGATCGTGGCTTTTGATTACCTATGTAGCGAATAATGGCTTTGCAGAGCCCCTCATACAACTGACAGTTGAGATTGCGCATCTGATTCTCTAGCCAATTCGGAAGTTTCGCCAGAACTAACACCATCAACACAGTTTCTCTGATAGGTCTTTCCATTGAGTCTAGCCACTGATGAAAATTCTTCTGTTTGAAGTCTCTTAGCCACTGATCTGGCTTGCTAGCATTGAATGTTTGCTCTGATCTGGCTTGCTAGCATTGAATGTCTGCTCTGATCTGGCTTGCTAGCATTGAATGTTTGCTCTGATCTGGCTTGCTAGCATTGAATGTTTGCTCTGATCTGGCTTGCTAGCATTGAATGTTTGCTCTGATGGCTTGCTAGCATTGAATGTTTGCTCTGATCTGGCTTGCTAGCATTGAATGTTTGCTCTGATCTGGCTTGCTAGCATTGAATGTTTGCTCGAACACCTTTTTGCGACGGGTTTCGGTGTAAATCTGGTACACAGATAAAAGTGTTTGCTTCATTATTTGGAAGTCTGTCTGTTGAACTGCCAAAAGTGCAGACACAGCCATCAGACCGGCTCCAGACAGTGATCCTCGCAAATAAATCGACCAAAGCTCTATAGGCCACTCACTGACCATAGCGTGTTTAAGGGGGTACTGACCCACATACCACTGAAATTTGAACACATATTTGTAGCTGTCATACCTTTTTTCCCCTTTCTTCTGTGCAGATACTTTTGATACCAGCTTGTTGCCTATTGTGTGCGCTTTAAGGTGATATGTGAAATGTCTCTATAGGCACCTTTTCTTAGATGATACATCCAAAAAACGCAAGTGTCACTCAAAAATTGCACCTCCCAAATTGGAACATGTAGAATTCAAAGATGCCTTGAGCTACAGACCCCAAAATTGGTTGGTGCTTGCTAAAACACTAAGCTGTGATATGACGCAGCCATATTAACAACGCATGGTAAAGTGTAGATTAGATATGAGACACTTCATTTCCAACCGCGAAAAACCCACGCAATATCTGTGACCCCACCACTTCTATTCACCATAACTCAGCAATGCTTCACATAAAAAAATAATTTAAACCGTGATATCACAGCTAAGCATTTAGGCAAGCCACAAAACTTTAGGTTTGTAGCTCAAGGCGCCTTTGAATAATATGTGTTCCAATTTGGGCGGTGCAATTTTTGAGTGACCCTTGGTGTTTGGATGTATCTTCTAAGAAAAGGTGCCTATAGAGACATTTCACATATCATCTTAAAGCACACACAATACGCAACAAGCTGGTATTACTAGTATTTGCACAGAAAAAAGGAGAAAAACATTATAACAGCTACAAACATGTGTTCAAATTTCAGAGGTATGTGGGCCAGTCCCCCAAGTAAGCTGCCATGTCGTCTGTTTCCTCGCAAAATTTTAGGATATGCAGACATGGTGCTAGTGGGGGTGGTGGATTTCTCTCATGCGGGACCTGGACCTCCTGCAGCAGTTGCATGAACCTATCATGCTACTCTGCCATCACCCACTTATCAGTTTCACATTGTTCTACCATTTGTGCCTTGTCTTGTTTTCGAGCAATAGCTTCTTTTCCACTCGTTTGTCCTCTCTGTCAACTCGACTCTGCTCAATAGCGGACATTTGTTTTAGCAAATCTTCCATTGTGTATTTTGTTCTTGATTTGTCCAAAGATATGTAACTTCGTAAATTCTTCCGATGTTGCTTGTTGGACAGACACAACTAGCTAAGACAACACTTGACAGTGATAATATCAACACCTAAAAAAAATAAAAATTTCAATAAAACCCAGCAATATTCACGAAACTATACCAACCTGTGTAACTTCAAAAATTAAAAGTCTTCAACTACTATGGAACTCCTCTGCTAGGATTCCACCTCACTTCACAATTGTTTTGTCTCGGGTAGCGGATCCAACAAGATATGGATCCCACCGTTGCCACCAATGTAAGATATATCTACCTGGACTTGAATAGCTTTAATTGAAACTGGTAATATTCTTCGATGCCTGGACCCTATTTAGTTGTCTCCCTTCAGCTAAACCTTAACCAAGCTAAAATCAGTCTATTCTAGCTGTTTCCCTACTTATCCCCGAAAGGTAAATGGATTAGCATTTTGCTAATAAATTAGTACTGAGATATATTCAAATACCAACACAACTGCAGTAACTGGTTAATGATCAATCACAAGAAGTACTCAAAGTTACACAATATGCTCTATCTCTCTAATTAAAATAGCTAGAAAAATATAGTCCTTCTTAAAACAGCAGTTTTCGGTTGCCTGGGCAAGACCTCATCATTTTGAAATTAATGCCTGTTGTCATGTTTTACTGCTGGCCAATCATCTTCAACAAGAACTTCCGGAATCTTACTCAGGATTATAGGCCTATCAGATGAATGTATAATTACACTTGTTCTGTTGGAATTAAGAGCAGCCTGTCATAGGGTGCAATTATTACATGATTCTGTGGTTTCCTATCCTATAGCATCCTTTCAGGGCTTTGTTCTCTACTACTTTCGCTTGTAATTGGCTACCCCAAAGCCATCTCCACCCTCTCTGCTGGGTCCTCTCCAGTCAGAGTCCCTGTCTCTGACAATGTGTATGATGAATAAAAGTCATTTCGTCAAATCTGAGCTTTTTTTCTGAGATAGCCACTTTTTGCCCTAAAAATATTGTTTTGGCGAATTCCAATAAAAATGATTAAAAACAACACCAAAAAAAGCTATGAATTCTCCAATGTGGTGCAATTGGAGGTTCAAAACGGTTTTCGACTGGTTTTGACCAGTTTCTCATTGTTTGAATTTAAAAGTCATTTCTGGGCAATTCTTAGCATTTTTCTGACAGCAGATCGAAATAAGAATTTTTTTGTCAAATTCGGGAAATTTTTTTTCAAAACCCTAAAATGTTTAGATCAGCTGAATGAGGCATATTTTAAGTTTTCGTCGGTATTTGTCCTGTTTCAAGGATTTGGCAATTTATAGATTTTCGGACAAATCTGAGAATATTTCTGAGATGTCACTTTTTGACACAAAATGGGAGTTACTATTGATTTCAGATGAAAATGGTCTAAAACACCAGAGAGCCTATGAACTGCCCAATGTGGCTGATTTTTTGGTTAAAACGAGTTTTTTTTTTACAAGATATGACCCATTTTACACACAAAAACATCCTTTCAGGGTAATTTTTAGCTTCTTTCTAACAGTCACTTTTTGGACCAAAGTGAGTATTTTGTCAATTGGATACAAACAAGGCTATAAACAGCCCAATGTGGCTCAATTAGTGGCTCAAAAGAGTTTTCGACAGGATTTGACCCATTTCACACTCATTCGAGTTTAAAAGTCATTTATGGGTTATTTATTTCTTTTTTCAGACAGTCATTTTTGGACTATAATGAGTGTTTTGTCAAAGTCAGATAAAATTTCTTCAAAATACCTGAAACGTATAGATCAGATAGATGAAGTTTATTTTGAGTTTCTAAACAGTTTCAGCAATATTTGTCCCATTTCAAGTGTTCGACAAAATGGACTTTTCGGTCTAATCTGAAAATATCTCTAAGAATAGCCACTTTTTGATACCAAATCCAAGTTTTTGTTGATTTGGGTAAAAAATAATCTAAAATACCAGATACGCTATGAACAGCCCAATGTGACTCATTCTGTATATGTACACTGTTTTCGACTGGATTTGATCCATTTCACACTCATTTTAAGAAAAAATTCCTTCCTGGGTAAATAGCTCCTTTCTAGGATAGTGAATTTTTGGACAGAATGAAATTTTATAGTCCATATCCGGCATGCTTTAAAACAACAGAAAAGCTTAAGTTTTTCTGTATGTGGCTCATTTTGTGTTTCAATACAGCAGCAGCATTTATTCCTTTTTCAAGTTATTGATAAAAAATATACCTTTTGGCAAATCTAACCATATTTCTGAGATAGCCATTTATGACACAAAACGGCATTTGTCGATTTTGGAAAAAAAATGACCTAAAACCACAGAAAAGCTATGAACTGCCTAATATGGCTCATTTTGAAGTACAAAACAGTTTTGGAGAGGATTTGAACCATTTCACACTGGATTGAGAAAAAATGTCCTTTCCTGGTAATTCTTAGCTTCTTTCTTCTGAGGCAGCAACTTTTTGGAATGAAATAAGAGATTTTTTTTCAATTTCCAGCAAAAATGCTTCAATACACCTGAAAAACTTGGATTAGCTGTATGTGGCTTATTTTGAGGTGCAAAACTCTTTTCGGCAGTGCTTCTCCCGTTTCACACATTTGACGGAAAAAAGTCAAATCCGAGCTTATTTCTGAGTTAGCCATTTTTTGACCAATAACGGTAGTTTTGGCGATTTCCTACAAAAAGAATACAAAATAATTTGAGTTAAAAAGTCATTTCTGTGTAATTCTTTTTTTTTTTTTCCCCGACATAGTCCCTTTATGGACAGAAATGTTTTATTGTCAAATTCAGGCAAAAATACTTCAAAACACTTGAAAAGCTTAGATAAACTGGATGAGGCACATTTTGAGGTACAAAGCAGTTTCAGGTTCTATTTGCCCCATTTCAAGTGTTTGACAAAAATATATATTCGGACAAATCTGAGCATATTTCTGAGATAGCCACTTTTTGACACAAAACAGGAGTCTATATTGATTCCGGACGAAAACGATCTAAAACACCAGAAAAGCTATGAACTGCCCAATGTGTCACAATGAGTGGTTCAAAACTGTTTTTGGTAGGATTTGACACATTTTACCCTCGTTTGAGAAAAAAAATCCTATCTGGATAATGCTTAGCTTCTTTCTGTGATAGTCACGTTTTGGATCAAAATGCGAGTATTTTTTTAATTTCTGGGGAAAAGCTTCAAAACACCAGAAAAGCTAAGATTTGCTGAATATGACTCCTTTTGAAGTTCAAGACAGTTTTATGTAGTATATGTCCCTTTTCAAGTGCTTGCCAAAAGAGATATTTTGAACAAATCTAAGCATATTTCTATGGTGGCCACTTTTTGGCTCAAAATGGGAGTCGTTATCAATTTTGGACAAAAAACGACCTCAAACACCAGCAAAGCTATGAACTGCCCAATGTGGCTGATTTTTCATTCAAAACAGTTTTTGACAGTGTTTAACACATTTCACACTCCTTTGAGAGAAAAAAAGGCTTTTCATGGTAATCCTTAGTTTCTTTCTGAAATGGTCAATTTTGGACTGAAATGACTTTTTTTTGTCAATTTCTTGCAAAAATGCTTCAAAAGATCAGAAAAGCTAAGATTAGTTGAATATGGCTAATTTTGAGGTTCAAAACATTTTTCGACAGTGTTTGTTCCGTTTCCAGTATTTGACAAATGGACATTTTGGAAAAATCTGATTACACTTCAGAGATAGCATTTTTTTGCCACAAAATGGGGGGTTTTGTCGATTTTGGACGAAAAAATTATTAACACCTGAAAAGCTATGAACTGCCCAATGTGGCATATTTGGATGTTCAAAATATTTTTTGTCAGGATTTGGCCCATTTCACACACTTTTGAGAAATAAAGTCTCTTCAGGGTAATTTTTTGCATCTTTCTGAGAGAGTCACTTTTTGGACTGAAATGAGAGGGGTATTTTGTCAATTTTTGGCACTTGAAGAGCTTAAATTAGTTGTATGTGTTCCTTTTTTAAGCGAAAAACTGTTTTTGGCAGTATTTGTCCCTTTTTACGTGTTTGACCAAAAAATAGTTGTTTCCGTCAAATCTGAGCTTATTTCTAAGACTGCCATTTTTTTGGGTCTAATGATCATTTATGGCAATTTCCTATGAAAACGATTAGAAACACCAGAAAAGTTATGTAGGTCAATTGGAGTTTCAAAAGATTTTTCTACAGGATTTGGCCCATTTCACACTCATTTGTGGTAAAAAGTTATTTCTGGGCAATTCATAGCTTTTATCTGGCATGTCACTTTTAGACCGAAATGAGAGTTTTTTCGTCAAATTCTGCTAAAAATGCTTCAAAACACCTGAAAAGTATAGATCATCCGGATGCGACATATTTTAAGGTTCAATTTGGCAGTATTTGTCCTGTTATAAGTGCTTGACAAAATAATGACTTTTCGGGGAAATCTGAGCATATTTCTGTGGTAGCACTTTTTGACACCAACGGGAGTATTTGGCAATTTTGGACAAAACAACCAAAACACCAGAATAGCTATGAACTGCCCAATGTGGCTCGTTTTATAGTTCAAAAAGGGTTTCCGATGGTATTTGATCCATTTCAAACTCATTTGAGAAAAAAGTCATTTCAGTGTAATTCTTAGCTTCATTCTGAAATAGTTTCTTTTTGGACCGAAATGAGTTTTTTTAATCAATTTCCAGCAAAAGTGTCAAATCACCAGAAAAGCTAAGAATTTCTGAATATGGCTCATTTGGAGGTCCAAACTGTTTTGCAGTATTTATCTCCTTTTATGTATTTGACAAAGAAAAATACAATTTGGACAAATCTGAGCATATTTCTGTGATAGTCACTGCCTGATACAAAAAGGGATTTTTTGTTGATTTCGGACAAAAACGATCTAAAATACCTGAAAAGCTAAGTGATGCCAAATGTGTCTCATTTTGAAGTTCAAAAAAAATATCGACAGGATTTAACACGTTTCATACTCATAAAAGAAAAAATCTTTTCTGGGTAATTCTTAGATTTTTTTCAGAGGGGTCACTTTTTGGACAGAAATGAGAGTTTTTTTGGTCAATTTCCGGGAAAAACTTCAAAGCACCAGAGAAGCAATTAGCCTTATGTGGCTCATTTAGCATTGAAGTGCACCTGACTCTGCTTGTCTCCACACAGACCATGTCTGCATATTTAGCCAAGAACCGGTCCAAGTCGGTCTTCTGGGCATCTGTCAGCTCTAGATTCTTCATCTCTATCCTGCAGTATTGCTTTCATCCCCTTTCGTTCGACCACGCATAAGACACATTGCTTATTTTTGAAATATTTCAAAATGGCCATCCTAACAATCTTCCAACTTCCCAATATGGTCAGGCATTCATAAGAGAACAAGGATACCTTCACTAAATTCTCTAGGATCTGCCTTTTTTTTATCATACTGGGTCTTCCATATGGGCATTGGCTAGTTCCTTTTTTTTTCCTGCATACACTCTATCATGATATGCATTTTTACATCCCATGTCATCTATCCTTTACATCCCATGACATCTATCCATTCTACCACAATCTTGGTCTGCATCCCCACCCTCCAGCCTTCATTTAATACATCTAAGGGACCTCTAACTGGTCTTCCTAATACAACCTCAAAGGGAGAAAACTCCGTGTTTGTGTGGGGATAACACCTGTATGCAAATAGAATGTTCTTGATGAAGGTATCCTAATCTATTTTTCTTTTCTTGCATTTTCTTGTCAAGATTATCAGAGTCCATGCCAACATTCAAGGACACTATTGGTTTGAGGTTGGTTAGGGGATATTTTCAACTGTTCAATCTGAAGCATACCACAAATCTGTGTTCGATTTCTCCACAAATTCTGACACTTGGTCTGTCAACAGTTCAGCAGGGATTTCTGTTCTGCAAAACACTTCAGTCATGGTCATAGCCGTTGTGTTGGCATCTAGCCATCTTAGTGCAATAGCATCTGTGTATTTCGAGCTCAAACACATGCAAGTCAAATAGTAATTATTGCCGTGCTTTGTTCTGGGCAATGGGCCCACTTAGTCAAAGGCAAGGCTGCTAAAAGGAACATCTATAACTGGAAGTGGATTCAAGGGTGCTTTCATGCAATAGTTTTTAGCTACTTTTTGGCATGCTTGATAATGAGAGCACCATTCTTTAACAAATTTTGCAATACCTGGCCTGGTGAACAGCGGTTTAAGACCTATTTATGTTATGAGAAGTATCCATTAATTTTGTTGCTGTGAGCTAGTTTCAACTCTTGTTTTCAGCATGCAGGAATTACAATTCTCCCCAGCTATTCTCCCACCTCACTCTCCAGTTTGTGGGTTAAAACACCATCCATCCAGATATATCCTTGATCTCCTTCATTGGCAAGGGATCTTTTGTTAGCCAAGTTCTCATCATCATGATGTTCCTTTATCAATTTTACCTGTCAAAGGTGTTCAAATTCATACCGGAAGGGGTATCTCATTGGCTTCCCCATCCCTAACCATCTGTATGGGCTGCTCACTCATGTTGTCTGAGCTAAATAACTCGTCCACACAAAAAAAAATTTCAATATCTTCTAGGTTGGCTTCAGAATCTTTGCTAAGCTTCATGTTTAGGGCTTCTTCTGTCTCATGCTTTTTTGAATGGGCCCTAGTGAGCAATGCCTTTTTCTCACTTACCACATGCACTCCAGTTAGTTTCTCTAAGTCTAAGAGGTATTCTAAGATGCCTAAATCGAGACCTAGCAAAACTGATTCCATGGCATCTTCCACTGCAGCTATTCTATGGTGAAGGGCATAGTCTCCCACATATATCTACATTTTGCTAATGGGACTCGGTCTGCATTTCATTTAAACCCTGTCAGCCTATTGCTCTTTCCTGTGTACTCAAGGGGTCCAAACTAGCATCCACCACAGTCTTTCCAGCACCAGAATTTTCGTCATATATTCATGCTTGCCTATCTTCTTATGGACATACAGATCTGGTGGCCTGGTAGGGAAGACCCCTAGGGCTACTCTGTCAGAGCAGTCAGGTAGTTTCTACGGCCTTTTTTTGGCCACAATCAAAGCAAGTGTGTATAAAGAAATGTCTTTAGCTCCCCATAGATGTCTTCTAACCTGCCCACCTATATGAGGGGATTTTTTATGCTGCCATTGCTTAGATTTAAGCCACTACTGTCTTCACCCACCTGTATCAGGGGATTTATGCTGCCATTACTTAGATTTAACAGACCCATTTTCTCCATTTGCTGTTGATTGCACCTGCTGATCACTCCTGTTTTCGTCTTTGCAGAGTGTATGTTGTGCATCTCCTTAGCGGGACCATGGCTTTGAGTTGACTTGTCTCCTCTCACGCATCTGCACCCCAGCTGCCTGATGCTCTTGGAGAATGTTTTGTGCTTCCAACAGTAACCTGGATTGATGGTTCTTCACATACTTTGCATCTTTGCTAGAGAACAGAAACAAAAGATTGCCCAAATAGAATACTCAGCTACAGTCATCAATGGATGTGCATTCTTATCGTTCATCCTGCCATGCTCTTCAGCCGTCTGGCTAAATCCTGCCAGGTGTCCGTACTTCTCTGCTGAAAAGATCAGAATTCTCTGTTGTATCTCTCATGGACATCCCGAAGGCTGTGAACTATGCTTCCCAAACTTTAGCATATGACCCTGTAGTTTCAAAGCAAACATTATTAGAATATGCTGATAGTACTTTACCTTTGAGTAGAGAGATTAGTTTGCATGGTCACTCATCTTCTGGAATCTCAGCATCCCAAGTTATCTCTTCGAATCTTTTGTGGTATGAACTGTGGTGGTCTTCATCTCCCCAAGGTGTGACTTTGTCTGCCGGTCTATTCAATCTGTCCTTTGCCGTTCTAGTTTCTTCTCCTTCTGTCATCATTTCATCTAGTAAGGGGTCGTGCCTCATCCAGCGCTCTTGTTCTCTTTACAGATTAGTCATTCTGTTGGATTTCTCAAGTTGTTCCCATCTGAGCTGCTCTTCACTTCCCAACATTCTTATTTTTCTTTCTCCTCATTCTCCAGGCACTCCTGGTGTTCCTTTCCCTCATTCTCCAGGTACTCCTGGTGTTCTTTCTCCTCATTTACCAGGCACTCTTGGTGTTCGTTCTCCTCATTCTCCAGGCACTCGTGGTGTTCTTTCTCCTCATTCTCCAGGCACTCCTGGTGTTCTTTCTCCTCATTCTCCAGGCGCTCCTGGAGTTCTCAATCTCTGTCTCTCCAGTCGCATTTGTATTGTTCATGCGTTCGCTGATCCCGAACCATGGCATTTTTCTGGAGGGGAAGGATCTGGTGCGTCAGTTCCTGAATTTAGACGTTGTTGCAGATTGAGCTTCAGTGTGTCGTAATAGTTATTAGTGTTTTCCACCTTGTCTGCAGATGATATCCTTGCTTCTCCTCTTTTGGAGTCAGTCTCTTTATGCTAGTAGTAGAGATAACAGATGGTCTGAAAACAGCCCAATATCTTATTTTTTCACCAGATGTAGGCAGTCTTTTTCTTCAAGTATTCTTCTCCAAGTAGATGTCAACGTTACTATCAGTGCTTCCACTGAGGATCGTGTGAAGCTTTCAACCACCACCTGCACTGAATAGATATATAGTGCTGCCACAGAGTCAACCTCAGCTCTGCCTTTTCCAATACAGTAAGACTTATATCTTAACAAGTAGAACTTTAATGAATTTTAATTACAATCAACAAGCACTTGAGGAAGTCTGTAATGGGCTGGGAGGTCAGCCTTTAAATAGGCAACCACCAACCAGCCCTTAATCAAGTATGACACCGGTGTGAGATATGGGAAATACATGAATGATCCATTCAAACAAGTACCTGAAATAAAGGTTGTGGTTGGTGCAAATTACAAATTTCCACTCCATCTCTGTGTGAAGCAATCAAGCAGCCCACAAGGCTGTGTAGCCACATAACCATATTTAGTTAGGGGGGGACTATCCCATTTTCCTCCGAAATTTAAAAACATATTTGTAATTGTCATAACTTTTTCCCCCTTTCTTCTGTGCAAGTAATTATTATATCAGCTTGTTGCTTATTGTGTGTGCTTTAAGATGATATGTAAAAAGTCTCTATAGGCACTTTTTCTTAGAAGATATAGTCAAACACGCAAGGGTCACTCAGAAAATGGCACCTCTTAATTTCCCAGGATTCTAATTCCTAGGCGCCTTGAGCTACAGACCTCAAACTTCCTGTGTGGCTTGCTAACACCCTAAGCTGTGATATGTCTGAGCCATAATTTTTTTACCATGAAGCATTCCTGAGATATGAAGATTAGAAGAGGCGGGGTCACAGATATTCCGTGGTTTTTGGCGCGGCTTGAAATAAAGTGTCTCATATCTGTTCAACACTTCACCGCATTGTAATTATGGCTCTGACATATCACAGCTTAGGGTGTTAGCAAGCCACAACACAAGTTTGGGGTCTGTAGCTCAAGGTGCCTTGGAATTAGAATCCTGGGAAATTAGGAGGTGCCATTTTCTGAGTGACCCTTGCGTGTTTGGCTATATCTTCTAAGAAAAAGTGCCTATAGAGACGAGACGTTTTACATATCATCTTAAAGCACACACAATAAGCAACAAGCTGGTATAATAATTATTTGCACAGAAGAAAGGGGGGAAAAGTTATGACAACTACAAATATGTTTTTAAATTTCGGAGGAAAATGGGATAGCCCTCCCTTTTAAATAACAAAGAGTTCCATGTGTCTCTTTCAGGCAGCACCTGCAGCTGTCAAGGCTGGACCCTGACAGAACCTCACACTCTCATGGCCCTGTGCCGACCTCGCATATCTCTCACCCCTGTACCATCTCTTGACAACCAATACCTTTTCAATTTGCTTTTTGTATATTTTTCTTCTTCCCAGTCATTCGCATTCCTTGCCTCAACCTTGTTCTTCAATTTACCTACTGATTCAACCTCGTTATCCAGTTCAAACTTTCTCCTCATAACCTCATTCTCTTCTCACAACCCTATTCCTCCATTCTCTCATATAGTTTCTCCTCCACCATTTTCACTAATTGCCTCTCTTCCATCACTTTAATGTCTAACTAAACAATACTTTCATCTCTTCCCTCCTCACCTCCAACTTCAGCCACCCTAGATCTCCCTACACTGCCACACTTGCTACTGTATTGCTTGGACCAAGAATCTCCTACCTACACTCATCTGTGCCAACTCCAGCTTCTAGCACGCACTATGTCCTTCTGAACGCCACACGTCTGCTGCATGTTCCACATTCGTCTCCCTATAAGCTCCCACACCCTCCTTCCTCTATCAACATCCACCTGTCCATTCACTTTGACATCCATATCACTTTCCAAACCACTCTTCTGCATTATTCATCATCTTCTCTAAGTGGACATTGCCTCGTGTTTCCTATCAAACCACACACCCAAATACTTAAATCTTTCTAGCTCTTCCACCTTCCCTCTTCCCAACTACCATAATCTTGCTCTTCATACTGTTGAACATCATCTTTCACCTCTTCACATACACTGGAACCACCACAAATATAGTCTGCAGCTCCATCCCTAAGTCCGCCACCAGTACAATGTCATCTGCATACTTAATTTGCCCACACCAATGCTCCTCTGACAGGGGGGGACTACACCATTTTTCCCGAAACTTTCAGGTTTTTTTGGTAGCTGTCATAACTTTTTTCCCCTTTCTTCTGTGCAAATAATTTTTATACCAGCTTGTTGCTTATTGTGTGTGCTTTAAGATGATATTAAAAAAAGTCTCTCTAGGCATCTTTTCTTAGTAGATATATCCAAACACGCAAGGGTCACTCAAAAAAAACAACTTCCTAATTGGTTGCAAAGATAACTCGAAAGGCGAAAAACAACTTCCTAATTGGTTGCAAAGATAACTCAAAGGCGCCTTTGAGTTATCTTTGCAACCAATTAGGAAGTTGTTTTTTTTGAGTGACCCTTGCGTGTTTGGATATATCTACTAAGAAAAGATGCCTATAGAGACTTTTTATATATCATCTTAAAGCACACACAATAAGCAACAAGCTGGTATAAAAATTATTTGCACAGAAGAAAGGGGAAAAAAGTTATGACAGCTACAAAAAAAAAACTGAAAGTTTCGGGAAAAATGGTGTAGTCCCCCCTTCCTACCACTCCCATCAAACAAATACTAAACTAAAATAGGAACAAGGGCATCCTTGCCTAAGACCCATCTCAATACCAAGCCACCTTGACTTCGCTCCATTCGTTACAACCCTCATCTCCACTCTATACACCCCTTCACACACCTTAACAACCTTCTCCTCAACTCCTAATGCCTCACCTTTCATCACGATCCTTCTCTCAACACACTGTCATATGCCTTGCTAACATCCAAGAAGGCCAAGTATGATGTCTTCTTCTCTGTTTTCCTTAACTCACACAGACCCATCAACACCAACCACTGATCTGAGCATCTTCCATGACTCCAAAACCCTCGCAGTGCTTCCATCAGAATCCTTTCCTCAGCAAACCTAAATAATATACTCGCCTCCACTCTCATAAATACCTTTGCAATGCTATAATCTAAGGCAATCCCCCTATAATTTCATATATTCTCATTGTCACCATCCTTATGGAGAGCCCCAGCAGACTTCTCTTACAGTCTGCCAGAGAGGCCTCACTCCTCATCAACAAATTCATCACTAGCAGCACCGCTTCTACCAACCTTCCACCACCATACATCACCACCTCATTTAAATTCAACCAAGGCCAGGAGCCTTCACTCTCCTCAAGCACTTCAAGATCGTTCTCTCTCTCTCAATTCCTTCCTCTTCATCTTCACCCCCTTTCTCACTCCTCTGTAATTGTCCCAAAGTTGCCTAGGTATACTTTCCTCCTCTCCTCTCTCCCTTGCTCCTCGTGACTCCCACATGACATCTTTCTAGAATCAATAAATCTATAGTGTCTCTGACCGTTCCCTTCCTATTCCTTTCTCAGCTGCAGTTAAGACCTTCTCTTTCGACTTACGCCAAACCTTTTCAATTAAACATCCTTCCATCACTTCATCAATCACTCTCACCTCCTTCTCCCACCCTATGAACTCTTCCTCAACTGCTTCCTGATAGTGCTCCCAACCTTTCCTGCCATCCACTTGCCATTTATACAGCTCTCTTGTCACTTCAACTTCTGACCATCCCATACTAATTTGTCCCAGATGATATTATGATCAGACCCAATATCCAAATTATCTGAATTCCCAACTACATTCTAAATCACAACCAAGCCTTTTTCAAACACCATGTAATCTATTACTGACTTCTTCTCTCCACTTTCCCATGTCTACCTACCATCACAGTACAATAACGTAGTGCCAGGACCTTCACATGGGAAGCAACCTTTTTTTGTGCAGCCACCTTGAAACAATGGTCAGACCAATATAGGGAATGGTATTGCACTCCCTAACATCAACAGCCATGCGAAAACCAGAAATGCCCATGCACGGCAGTACAAAATTTTCTGACCAACTCCCCAGCATGGGTTTGCCAACTAATGTGTGTGATGTAGAGCAAAAATATGGAGGTTAGAAAAGGGTTCAAATGCCAAGGAGAATCAGATCACACTTGATGCAGTCCTCCAATGCTAAACTACAGAGAACAAATTAATAAAAACACTTGAAATGAGAACAAAAATATTTCATTTTGAAGCAAGATTGAAATCCACGACCAGATAGACCCCATTTACTATTCAAAATCATATCCACCAATATTGGACTGGTTTTAAAACCACTGAGTGTCGATGCATCGACAAAATGGGAGTGTATGATTTTAAATGGTTAAGGTATCAAATGATTGTGTTCTATTTGGGTATAGTCTTGTTTCCGTTCTTTTTTAATAGGTTAATCCAACTTAGTTGTTTGTTTCTAAATAAAACATTTTCCTCTTGTATTTAAATATATATATATATATACATACATATTTATTATTATTATTATTATTATTATTATTATTATTATTATTATTATTATTATTATTATTATTATTATTACTATTACTATTATTATTATTATTATTATCATCATTATTATTACTTATTATTATTATTATTATTATTATTATTATTATTATTATTATTATTATTATTATTATTATTATTATTATTATTATTACTGTTATTATTATTATAGAAAGTGATTTGCTGAGGTTGGCCACAAACAGTGCTCGTTGTTAAGCATAACTGGTACATCAAGGCATTGTCCATATAGTTTCATGTGCAATCCAGGGACAATAAGGAACTGAGGTGAGGGGTGAGTGTAAATGAGGCAAAATTGGCAGATGAGATGGTAAAAGGGTGTTAATATACTAGTCAACACATTTTAAGGTTGAAGGTGAGCGAATATTGCTACACTAGTGAATACTGATATTCCAGCGTATACTGCTATGCTAGCGATTGCTGCTATTTGACTAATTGTGAGACAGAAATGTATTTATGAAAATATGGCTGAGAGTGAATTGCTTTTTACAAACAAATATACCAGCATAGTAAGAGTGATGCCATACGGCAGAAAATTTTGTCAGATTGACAAGAATTTTTTTTTGTTGTTGTTGTTCTTGATATTTGTTCACCCTTAACTACTGCCATGGCAAAAAAAAAATAGACATTGCTCTGGCCATAACAAACCCACATGTTTTGTTTAATTGTAGATGTCATTTTCATGATTGCTAGGTGTGATGCAGTTAAGAATTAAATTTTCCTTAGAGATTTACAACTGGTGTAATCGGTTGGATTGTAATACTGGGAAATAGCCAAGAATTGTATGTCTTTATTGTATTCCTCACAGGAGCAAGATAGAGCAACCTGATACCTACAACATAATTGAATGACAAATTCAGAAATGTAAATGTGCATGTGGAAGTAAGTAGTTTTGTTAAGAATACTTGGAAACTGCTTCCAATGAAGATGATAAGAGGAACACATTAATAGTTTAGTCAGCAGGCAATGTGTTCTGCGCCTTGCAGAAGCTGACAAGAATCTTTTCAAGTGATAGTTTGCATTTTTGACAGTTTATTGTTTTCAGTTTGCTCTATATTATTAGCACAACTATTGATTTATGCATCAGTTATGCTTTCTGTATGTGCTAAACTATCCAGTCATCTACTCGCTGTCCAAGAGCGAGAGTGACAGTAAACATGCAAGGAACTGTGCTTACATTAGCAAGATTGAAAATAGTTCCTAGCCACCATCAGATACTTGTATCACATCCAATACCAGAGCATTTTGAAGCATTAGAGAGTTTAGTCACAAAATAACTCCAGCAACCTTTCCCTGACAGCTATTTACCATGTAGGTCGCATGTACACCCAGTGTTTTTCCCTTTGGACTTCGAATCTGCAATCATTTTCTTCATTAACTAACTAATCTAGTGACCACCAAAACTAGTTTTCCAAGACAACCATTTTCTTTCTAAGTCGAGTCTGTAAAATCTCCAGTGCAGTCCCAGGTTATGAACGTACAAATACATATATACCGACAAACATACCGACATGTCACATAAGCGCATGCGCGGTAGTACAAAGTTTTCCTTCCACCTTCCCACTGAGCTTGCTTTGCTCGGAAAAGCACATGTACATGCGACCTACATAGTCAATAACTGTCAGGGAAAGGTTGCTGGAGTTATTTTGTGACTAAACTCACTTAAAGCTTAAAAAAACTCTGGTATTGGATGTGATACAAGTATCTGATGGTAGCTAGGAACTATTTTCAATCTTTCTAATGTAAGCGCAGTTGCTTGCATGTTTTCTGCTACTCTCTCTCTTGGATAGATAGTAGATAACTGGATAGTTTAGCACATACAGAAAGCATAACTGATGCATAAATCAATAGTTGTGCTAATAATATAGAGCATATAAAAACAATAAACTGTCAAAAGTTCTGAGGACGAACTATTATGCCTGCACTTTGAGTGGAATTCGGAACATTTGTTTAGTGTTGCTTGATTGTCCGAGTAATTGATGAGGAATTTCCCAGTGATGCATTGATAATGCTCTGTAGATGATGGGCCCATTTTATGCTGTGCTGTGTGAGTATCAAATTTCCATAAGTATTTGGAGAGTTTAGTGTCGTTTCTCGTGTCTTCATATTTGAAGGTAACCTTGGGGTTCCTCTACAGAAACTTTCATTAACACCAATGATCACCCCTTTTATTGTTGCATTGGTGTATTAAGACCCTTGCATCACCCCATCTGAGGGAATATTTCAAAATTGTGCAATTAGTGACAAATTTGTGCAATTTGGCATGGTGTTAGGTATTGGTGCAAGGTTGGTTTTAAAAGAATCACCGCATACAAGATGGGATAGCCCCACATGGCCGACGTGCATAATATCCATGACCACCACCAGAAAAAGAGAATGTCACATCTAAATTTCTGCTAGCACTAGATCCTTGTATAACATTAATTTTTCTATGTTATTTTTTTTGTAAGGAATCCATTTCTTAAGCCATTTTTCTATTTCAATGTTGTTTTATGGTCAAAAGGCTTTTTCAAGGTAATTAGCAAAAACAAACGGGCTATAACTCTGGAACTATGCCATAGAATGGTGATTTAGGGATCTAGATCTATGTTTTCCACCCCACAGAGTTCATTTTTTTGTTTACTGGATATTGCACTGTAATCCTGTAGTCAGAAATCCAATATAGCTGGGAAAATGGCTACCGTTCTACAGTTCCAGCTGAACAATAGCTCCAGAACTCATAAAAATATGATATTTTGCTCTGTATCTGTTTTCCATTCAAAGGAATTAATTTTCAGGTTTCCAGGCATGGCAAAGTATTGATCATTTTTTTATATTTGAAGAATTTTTTTCTAGGTCTAAGAATATGGTCAAGATAATTGCCAAAATATATATGCAAACCCTCTGAAACGTTGTCATACAATAAGCCAATCCATGTGGGTTAATTAAAAATAAAATAATAAATGAGTAACCAATCTTCTTCTTTTTTAGGCTTTAATTTTCATGCAAAAAATATCTGATCATGTGGTCATATAGCTTTCAGGATAACATCAAGTACAAATTTCTTTATATGCATCTATGTATCAATTTATGACTAATATTGACAACATTGTCAAAGATTACATGTGTATCTAAATTGTCATGGTATAATATTAGAATTAATTCACTTTTATTTAGGCCTTGGCCAACTGTTCTAAAAATTTCTTCATTTATGCAATTCTGATATGCTGCAGCAAAAAATTCATTATGCTTTTAAAAAATACTTACATTTTGCTTCAATGTCAATCTTTAACCTCAACTTCCAGTGATAGAAAATAGATCAGATTCGGATCGGGAAGAAACTTAAAAAAGGATTCCAATCCACACATCTCACAAATGCTGGAATCACACATTGCCAATTGCTCCCCCTCTTCCACGCATTTGCAGGTATAACTTTGTATCAGCGATGTTTGGAATTGGCAAAAAGACAGCGCAAAATTGGCAAAAAAAATTCATGAAATGTGGGCTGCCTTTCCTGAGGTTACCGACACCTTAATTGCCATCATCCAAGACCGAACTAGATCACAATCAACTCACTGAAAATGCGACATCTTGAATGCTCATGTATTTATGTAGAGAAAGAACTGCCATGGAGACTCTGTGAATGAAGCATGAAAGCTCATGTTCACCCATTGCCTGAAGTCCCTAGACTCAATCCCCCGACCCAACATGCATTATTCCAGCATGCTTAGCATGCCCTGCTCACTGCAGGATTTGTTTTGAAGCAGTACCCTTCCAAACCTGGAGATCCTAGGCTCAAGTCAAGGGGGCTGGGAATCATAAAATGCTAGAATCAGAGAGAGTGCCATATTGGATAGATCTGGCAGATGTAATCTAGAAGTGCTCTCTGCTCTGCTACTGTGGCTGCCATCAAGCCAAATTCTGCTGTAGTTTACTGTGCAAGTGTGAAGAGTGACTGCACTAATTATGACAGTGAAACCTGATCTTTCGCAATGTTGCAATGTTGTAATGTAACGGGCCCATAATTGTATTTTCAACCCAAGCAATCCTAATAATGTTTTCAAACTTAAAAATAATGTAATGTTTTCCTTCTATTTTGGCATATATACTATGTCAGTATAATAAGAAAATTCAGCTAATACAGCTGTGGCATTGAAGTCTATTGGAAAATATACAGTATAAAATATGTAATTGCTGGTTAACTGGCATCAAGTATAATCCATTGTGAAAGAATGTAACATAAAAAACAAGCTGATACAAGATATTTTTTTAATGTACTGAGGATTTATTTTAATATATATTGATTTGTACATGAGATTGAGCCAAAGATTATATATTTTGTGGCTCATTTCCAGAGCTATGGTCATTTATAGCTAGAACGGCATCCATTTTCCCCACCATATTGGATTTCTGACCATAGGGTGTCATTGAGGTGTCGAATAAATGAAAATTAAACCCCCCTGGATGAAAAATTAGGTCTAGAACCCTAGATCATCATTCTATTAGTTCCAGAGTTATGACCCATTTTGTTTTATGAAAATGACTGTGAAACAGAAAAACTTTTGGAAAATGGATTCCTTGCACAACAGAACATAGAAACAGTGGTGCTTATCAAGTATCAATTTAACTAGCTGGAGCTAAGATATGTTTAACTGGTGGCCATGTTGTAATTTGTGCATAATGACCATGAGAGGTCTATCCCGACTTGTATGTGGTGATTTCTTAAAAAAAAGCTTATGTCCATCCAAATACCATGCCAAATTGCAAATTGTTACCACTGGGAAAAGTTTATAAATTGAGACATGTTGCCTCTCCTCTATATGCCTCCCTCAGTTCCTTATTGTCACAGATGATGCAGATTATCATGAAATTATAATAGGACAAGCCAACTCCAAAAATGCTTTGTTTTTATTCTAATTATTATTATTGCTGCTGCTGCTGCTGCTGCTGCTGCTAGTATTATTATTATTATTGTTATTATTATTACTACTACTACTATTATCATCATCATCATCATCATCATCATTATTATTATATATATATATTTTATAATTAAAAAAAAAATTTGGGGGGTATTATTATTAATCTTATTATTATTACTATTATTATTAATTATTTTATACTAACTTGTATACTTTGGCAAAATTAATGCTTGATATATAGCAGGCCAATTGTAGTAAGATGTATGGAACTTTTATTTCATCTACAGCTGTTTTATGCACTAGGCAATCATCAGGAATGAAAGAAGGTAGGTTGAGTGGAGAAGACGTACCGAAAAGGGCTGAGAATATCAAGTTCAGACATACAACATTCCCAATCCATGCAATACTTAAATGCAGCTTAAAAATATTAACTAAACAAGGCATCTACTCGTCTTACTAACAAAACCATGAAGCACTACAAAGTAAACAAGATGCAATGGAAGAATACTGCATCAGTCATAGAATGGTACAAGAATATTGACGGGGAAAAAACAAAAACCTCTATCGTCTTCAACATTGCGTTACCCATCCATTACCGAAAACATACTATATGACACAGCATATTGACATCACCAGCCAAGAAGGTAACAACATATAAACTCATGAAAAATGTGCTATTTATTTAACAAATCACTAAGGACAAAAGAACCACAACAAGCAAGGTTGATATTAACCATGGGAAGCTTTGACGGAGCGGAGGTCTACAAGCTGGTTGGAATACACCTTCTACCACTACTCACAATTAAACTGGAATAGCAAACATTGGACTTTACTATGATAAACCTAGCAATTCTAAAGAACATGTTGACCAGGCAAGCAGAAAAAGCATAGAAAAAATAACTTCCATTTTTTGGGCTGTCAATCTATGCATCACATTTTGAACCAACATTGTCGAGGGTCAACCCTCAACATGGCCTAGCCAGGCCAAGAACCCCAGTACAAGGGACATAATGTGCTAACTAGGAATGTCATGTGCCACCTAACTGTGGTCTCACACTTGTATTTTATATTAGCTTATGTAAGCCTATGGGAAACTATGTATTGGACTTTGGTGCATGTATGTTATTCTGTGATGACAGACTTGTGGAGGTATAAAAACCCTCTGCAAGTCTGAGTCAGGAGTTCTTGCCAAATTGCTAATAACAGTTCTTCTCAACTTACAACCTAAATTACTCTGGTAGTTGGGATTCAAGGGACCTTGTTAGCTGGGTATTAACTCTGGTGGCAGCAACCTACCAGATCGGAGTTTAGGCAGTTCCCAGAACCCCGACAAACATCATGGTCAAAAACTTCCTTGATGTAACACTCATCTTCATACTGGATCCTACCAAACAATGGTCTACATCGACTGAAAACCTAAACACGCTATCTATCTTGAAGCAACTACAGCTATCAATCTACAAATATATCTAAGACTGCTAAGCAACATTCAGAAGGCAACACCCAAATTTGAAAGAGCAGCCACCAATACCAAAACGGGAATTTCATTCAAAATGCTAACACAACAGCAAATCCCAACAAAACCATTAAGACACACATGTCTGTCTCCTTGTATAATTACCACTAATTATCATCACATGCCACCATTTACTTGAGACGAACACCATGTCCATCACATAATACCACCTCTCAGACTATCTTCTTTTACTCCAGATCATACCTAGTTCATGAAACAGATTGGAATTAAAAAGTTCCATAGATCAAACTAATATTATTATTACTATTATACCTTCTACTAGGTTCACCCCAGTTTGTGCATCTGTTTTGCTCTCTGTTGGCAGTATTTTTCAAAAAAAGTTATGGACTGATTTCAACCAAAGTTTATGGAAAGGTAGACCATGGCCCAATGGATATTTTTGTGATTTGGCCTCCTTTTCATGCAACTTGTGTTGCACTTCTGCACAAAATGAAGAAGGGAAATACAAATATCCATATTCGGCATATAACATCACTCAGATGGTAGAGCGTCTTACTTATATAAGACAATTATCTGAATTAATGCATAGTTTTTTTAATTTGTTTTAATGATTACTTTTTAAAAAAAGATAGAATAACAAAATAAAATAAGTCGAACAGAAGGCACTTGAAAGACAACCCTACTACATACTAGTCTAGACAATAATAAACAATTTGCGGAAATTTTGCATTTGGAACAAGGGCAAGGAATGTGTACCTTTAGGAATATTCTTCAGATTTCTAAAGTCATTGATATAGAATTGCCGTAAACTTTATAATGAAATTGCAGCTACGTAGATGTCAATCTAGACTTCTGCAAAATCTTTGATAGTGTCTCCACAACTACCGACTGTCATAGCAAGCTAATCTTGAGTGGTCAAGCCATCAGAAAACATACCTACAACTATCACACCATTACCAAACCCACTTTTACTTCATGACAGTGATACATGACTTTTACTTCATGAAATTGATGCACAACTTTTGATTAAAAAGTTAAACATTTTAATCAAGTCAATCATAATCAAGTTTATCAGAGTCGCTATGCTAGATCCATTCCTGACCACCATTCTAGTCAACAAATATTGGCATGACCTGGCCTTACTATGGCCCAGACTGTACAAATTATGGAGGTCAGGCATAACTGTGATTCGGTTAGGGGCGAATGTATCTGCAGGGCAATTATTATTTGCTATTTTATCCGGGTTTGCCTTTAATTAGTTTTTTAATGGATATTTGTTTTTAGGGTGGTTTTTGATATTTATAATGGCATCTATTGGAGATGATGGTGGCAGTAATTTAGGCGTATGTGTTTAGTTTATTAACCACCATTTATTTAGGGGCCACAATAGCCTTACATTAAGGGGAAAGGAGGAGTGAGGGCTCTATGTAAAAAAAAAATTCTAAGAAAATTAAAAAAAAAAGAAGCTTTTTTTTCAGTTTAATGCTATATTCAAGTTAAGGAGATAGTGCATGTACCATTTCCTAGTTTTGGTTGTTCCTGTCATGCAATTTAAACCATCTCAAAAGTCAAAAATTTGAAGACAAAGGATCAGATTCTAAAGGGGTGCCGTTGATGCTCAACAATACGATAACTTTCCCATGCTTCATTTACATTACTTATCTTATACAGGCTTGAAAGTTCCTTCACTGCTCTACAAACTAGGCCTGCCAGATTTTCATACCCTACAAATATAGCTAAGGTAAATAGATTTGAATAGGTGGGAGGACTCAATCTCAAAACCATTGAATTAAAAAATATATATATATTACTTCCCCGTTTAAAATATTGCTCATGTTATACTATATAGCTAATTTCTAGGTTTCAATCATTGAATGCTCCATTTGAAATTATGATTGTTATTGTCAGTGTTAACAGATCACAAGAACATTTTTGAAGGGAAGCCCAACTTTGACAGCTTATGTTAAAACTCCTTTAGTGCTCTGTGATATCAAGATTTTTCTATATTGCAAGCACTGCCAAGTTTTGGTGGTTTGAAGAGGTGCCCTTAGGGTTTTGAATTTTTTAGCTCACATACTGGCCTTCAACAGAACAGTGTGTAGCCTATTTCCTTCCACTCATATCACAGATGATAAGTGCTTTATCAAATGATAGACCAAATTAAGCCCTTCTATATACCCCACTGGGGGATACTACTGCAGTAGTCAGGAAGGTGCAGTTGTTGCCGAATGAACCTTCTAAGAAAAAGTGTTTACAGGGATATTTAACGTATAATTTGAAAGCACAAAGAAAATGCAACACTCCTATAACAAAATACCTGCATAGAAGAATTTTTGTTGCATCTTTTGGGTGTTTCTACGTACAGTTCCCTTGCTGCACATCAAGTTCCTAATTATAGACACACAAGTTGAATATATTTTCAAAATAATTTACTCATTTAATTGAGATAGAGTTAGCAACAAGTAACATTTTAATAACAACACACATTTCATCTTCAACATTAGTACTATAGTACTAGCATACATACATTTCATCATCAACATTAGTACTATAGTACTAGCATGCACTCCACATCCCTTGGGCTAACAAGAAGTTAAAAGAATGTTATAAAAACTTCTGTTTTAGACAGTTACAATTATCAGTTCATCAAAACAAGTCTTTTGACTTAAACTAACATGATCGGTTTAACTATACACACCTTTTTTTTTAAAGCAAAACTTCATTGTTATAATAATGCCTTATATACACGCTGCATCGTCTTCCTTCCTCCACCTTGATCTCAGATTTTCTACAACCATATATAGCAGGTGGCCACTCCCTTGACAACTCATGGTTCGTGGAATTAACTGGTGACCTATAATGCTACAAAAAATATATTTCTGCTTTGTACACAACAAGTATATCATGATGACTTAATTATTTGAGTACACTCTGTCTATTTTATGGCTGGCTGATGTTATGGAGTAATATCATCATCAATGGGTCGGTTCATGTACTCGAAACTTCTGTACATGCGCAGAACAGATATGGCCTTGTCCTCGAGCAAAGTACCAGTGATTCCCAAGTCCTCTAGACCTGGAACCTCAGGAGTAGGCATGTTGGACATGTGCAGCTGCAAGGTCAAAGGCAAAGAGGATGAAGGGGAGCAGGGCGGGAGAGGGAGGGATGAAGGGAGAAGGGATGGGAGAAACAACGAAGTGGAACATCAAAATCAAGGAGAATGTCGTAAAGAAAGTCAGAATGTCGTAAAGAAATGGATAAGAAGAAAGACCAGGTACTAGGCAGCAAAATATAGCCGATATAGCCTGATTTAAACCCCCCTCTCCCCCCTCCACAATATAGCCAGACTTAAACCCCCCCCCCCCCCCCCCCCCCACAATATAGCCGGACTTAAACCCCCCGTCAGTACCTACTCTCTTCAGAATGTCCCTGGTCAAGTACGGGATAAAGGGATTTTGTTCCAACAAGAAAGCTGTCGTTGTGAGCAGAATCTCAGGTGGAGATATGATCCTGCATGACTTGTACATGATATTGTAGCAGTACTGGAGCAGATCTGATAGTTCATACACCCTGGGGCTATAGACAAGCAAGGATAATATGCACACTCACACATGCATTCAGCTTGGGACCATTCAGTAGAATGCATATAAAACCTGGCCAAATACTTGGGAAATATTTCAGGTTGCAAGCTGCCCTCCTCTCACCTGACAAAAAAAAAAGGGGGGGGGGGGAAGAGCCCAGTCATACAAGGCTTGGCTCACATCTTCCTGCTGCTTGGCAAGGCAAAGAAAATATGCACACTCACACATGCATTCAGCTTCTACTTCACCATTCCCACATATCGGTTGCACATGTAGAATGTGTCCCTTACATATAGTCAGATGAGCCCTTCTAATGTGTCCCTTACTTTAATTATGCCTTACCTAAGTCTAATGAGTAATTTGGATTAATATCCCTTACCTAGTCAAATGTGTCCCATCTGGTCAGATGTGTCCCTTACCTAGTCTATATCCCTTACCCAGTTAAATGCGTCTTAATCTAATGTTTCTTAAATGTATCCCTTACCCAGTCTAATATGACCCTTACCCCGTCTAATCTATCCCACACCCAGTCGTATCTGTCACCTACCAAGCATAATCAGTCCCATACCCATTGTAATGTGACCCTTACCCAACATAATGTGACCCTCACCCAATACGAGTCTTAAACTCAGTATCATCTGTCCTTTACACAGCATAATCTGGGTGATGTGTCCATTACCCAGTATACGGTGTCCCTTACCCAGAGAGGATTGTGTCCCTTGCCTAGAGAATGTGTCCCGTGCAAAGTGTCCCTTACCCAATCAGTTCGTAGTCGGTCTTAGTGGAACCTTCACTGATCATCTGTACTACAGCACTAGCCACATCTGTGACCTACAATATAATTTTCAGATAATGA
>CBDHDT010000109.1:0-116657 GCA_965261215.1 Ekhidna sp. | reverse complement strand
CCCTATATGATCCATTTGACCATAAAGAAATGTCATTATGTTTTGCGTAATATTATTATTGTTCCCATTAGTTTAGGATGGTTTTGGCAAGAGAATGTTTGGACAGAGAATTTTAGGTGCAGTGAGGGGCAAAGCCTATGAAACCAGCTTGGACCACCATATCCATGGCTAAAGTAAAAGTTTGTGCTTGAAGGACTGGAATAAAATGCACATCACTTTGAAGTGCACTGTAACTATTATAATGTGGTTTCACTTGGAACCTTTGAATTATATTTGGGTCACTGTAAATATGCATATCACATAATTCTCTTGGTTAAAATGACTTTCTGCTTAACATCTGCTTAACTTTCGTGGCTGCGGTCAGCGTGGACATACTTAGTAAATGTTGACAATTCTTGTCTGGAGTGCTTACCTTCACCTCGTGTTTGTACTTTGTCATACTTTCTTAATTAGTTGAACAGCTAACAACAAATCAAGCTGAACTAATCTACTTGAGCTATTTCCAGATTGGTAGAGGTGCAGCTTTTACCTGTGTTGTGCAAAGCATAGTTTCTGTGGTAAAATGTAAGAAGATCACACTCATTCACGTCAGCAAAGTTCCTCACTGGAGTCAGACACGTGTGGCAAATGACAGCTCTTTCTGGCATTTTTAATGTAGGAGTCATCACAGAAGATAGGAAGATATTCTAGTAGTTGTCTAGAAAGTGCTGATTGATTAGTTTAGCTGGCTTTCTTGGTTATATCAAGCTTCCTAATTTAATCAGTTCCATGTCATGGTCCATCCTTTCAAAAATAGGTTCAATCTTATATAGAGAGTACTAGCATACTCCCTGATATAAAAAAATTTCTTTTATCTATTTTCAATGATTCTCATAAAAAATCACAGTAAGATGGTTTATTTTCCGTATGCCTCTATTATTTGATCCAACTATGCTGAGTGTGTATTTTTTAAGGGAACTACCACTTTTTGCCAAGTTTTATGTTTGATTGGATCGAGAAATGAAGTGGTCGTGGACATTGGATCATTAGAAGTCATATGCTAATATTTGATTTTGATAAGAGGATGTATTATATGTCAGTTATTTGAACGGAAAATGGGAGTATCATAGAAAAAATATAGATCCTAATGACGACTTCAAGGGTTTTTTCCTCACTTTTAATATATTTGTTTGCCGCCTAACTTCATGTGGAATTCAAGGCACACTTGGGAGTCGTTTTAGAGTGAATATTACCATTTTGTACTTAGAAGCTGCTGATGTGTGATTTGACTGAGATATAAGCTTTGTTTTGGAGGTTGGTTATGGCCTGTCATTTTACAATGAAGTTTATGAGGGAACTATACATCATAAAATAAATATTTAAAAAAAAATTTTTAATTCTTCCAGCTAAGGTTGTTGCTCTTTCTACCGTTTTGCCATACCTAAGTTTAGATGTGTATTTAATATACTATTCATACTTAAAGTTGTTCTTGCCTATGCAATTTGACCTTTGAAACAAAATAAAATTTAAGACAAAAGATCAGAATCCAAAAGGTACTAAGCCATCATTTCATCAGAGAGATCAAGTGATAAACCACAAACCACCAAGTTGACTAGCATGTCTTCAATAAAGTAGTTATTCTTTGATGAATAAAATGTAATTGGTACTATAGAAAAAGAAACTGTTCTGATAAAATCATAGTTTAGTGACTTTCAAACATTAGGTTTTTTTTTAACATGTCAGTTTTTTTTACTCTGTTTTTTAGGCTTAGTACAGATGGGTGCAATATTAACTTTCTTATACTAAATTCAATTTTTTATATAAGCACACCATTGGAAAGCTAACAATCTCAGCAATTTTTTTTTTATGAAAATATGTGTAGGTATGAAAGATGCAAACATTATAGTCGTTTCAAGAAATCTAATGATTAATAATCTTGCGAAAATTGTGCATCTCTACCCCAAAAGCAACATAAACAAACTAGATGACTTCATAGTTCCTGAAAATGATGATGCAATGCATGTATGATATATTTCCCTATAGAATGGTAGAAGGGGATATAAACAAACACATAAATGTATTACTGACAATCAAGAAGTAAAAGCAATTGTAGTGAGTGAAGGAGTGAAAGGGCATCTTCAAGCAAATTAACTACTTACTATGTATCATAGCTAAGTGCACTGAAAATGACCTCATTACTAGAAGAGATGTAGTCACCTACATCTTGATTATAATTACTGAGTTGAAAGGTTTCCAACTTACCGGATATGAGATGACAGTAGTCGCCTTGCTCTTGCTCTCAATCAATGCAGACACTGAATTTAAATAGGTTGACACATTATACAGGACCATCACTGACTGCTGGTCTTCGTCGCTTACAGTTACCCTCAAGGCAAATGCTACACGGTTAATTTGGTCATCTATTGTCTCCATGTTTACCTAAAAATTGGTGAAAAAAATTAAACTTGTAACCATTTAATAGAATATGGTTTTTACTCTAGCTATAACATTTGTTATGAAAATAATATTTATACTGAGAATTAGTATTTTGATAATAGGAGTTTTTAGTTTAATAATTTCCCTAAATATCAACATTTTATCAACCCATAGGTAAAATTTTCCAAAATAGAACTGGTGTATTGCCTAGTACTGGGCCAGCCGTCATTAAGACACCTGCTTGAAGATTATTTTAGATTACAATACTTGTTCTATAATAGTTTTTCACTCCTCTTTTTAGTCAATATAAACCAAATTGTCCCTGTATAGATATGCAATCACAGTAAAAATGTATGTGTGCATGACATAGTAAATAGATGGCTCTATATACTGGCAAATCCTCACATACTAACCACAGTCCAGTACACACATATCCTGAAGTTTTGTGTAGCCACAACCTTTGTACCCAGAGGGATTTGGAAGGAATTAGGGATGCTTAGCATGTCTCAAAGTCTGGAAATGAACTTGACCACACAATGACTATTATAATTGATTTTTCATGAGAACTAGGGCACATGCCAATACTGTTCCAAAACAAAAATGCTTTATTTAAAAACAAATTAGTTTGACCTAAAGGAAAAATGGCTGAAACCATGTGGAGTACCACTGAAAAAATCTTATATGTGAGCCGATTTGAGAAAAGGGACCATATTGTACAAAAAATGATTCTAGATTGTAGCACAAAATAGAATACTGGTCTCTTTTTGAACAATACAATTTTTAACTGCTTTTGAAGCCCAGTCTTCGTTCAAATCTTTTCTTTGTGGCATTTTCAAGGTTTGTGCTCCAATCTTTTTTATCTTTTTTTTAATGGAATATGGGTTTTTAAGCCAAATTATCCTGTTGTTTTCATGAAGTAATCTTTGTTTACGCTCCAGTATTTAGCTAAAAGAAAGCGCTCAAATCTTTGGAGTCAATATCTGTGACATCACATTTTCTAATCACCATAACTTGGCAATGCTTCAAGTAACAAATAATTGAAAACATTAAATCACAGGTAAGTGTTTTGGCAAGCCACAAAACAAATTTTGGCAGATGTAACCAAGATGACTGGGAATTATCCTTGCCCACATAGGGTGGTGCAATTTTTTGAGTGACCCTTGCATTTTTTATGTATCTTCTATGAAAAACTGCCTATAGAGATATTTTACATATCATCTTAAAGCATACACAATAAGCAAGAAGTTGGTATCAAAGTATCTGCATACATGAAAGAGAGAAAAAGTTATGACAGCTACAAATATGTATTCAAATTTTGGTAGTTTCTGGTAGTTCCCCCACCCCTCCGATGAATTTAAAGCTTTTTTACACTTGCAATATGTTGTTTTTGGTCTGCCAATTTACTATCCTAGCGAAGAATTTAAGCCACACTTGGACAGCTGAAACCACTTTTTAGAAAGCTAAGAAGCTGCCTATGTGAGTTTTGGCTAAGATTAATTGGTTTTGGGAAGTTTAGCCATCTGCCATTTAAAAAAAGGATCAAACCAATTTAGCATAATCCCTGATATATGAACCCAACTCTACACATGGCTAATGTGAATGGATATTTATGCTGCAAAATAAAAGTAAAATTAAGAAGAGCTAGCAGCAAGCTCCATATGTCCCTGACAGAATGGGCATGAGTATAGACTACTTGTAGTGGAACTTAAGAACTCTTTGAAGTTCATAAGTGCACTAACAGCTGCAATCTTATGAAGTGGTCAAGGATCCTTGTCAATTCAGCCACACTCCAGACTAAGCAGTGAACTACCGCCTATCAATGAATTTCGTAATCTAAGAGGTGGTCAGGAGAAATCACATATTTTTTACACATACATGAGCTAATATGATTTTGTGACTACAATCCAGCAGCACAAGACCACATGCTAACAACTCCAGAACCATTCCCACTGGGTCGAAAAGGATGTGGCTACACAAGATTACATGTCCTGTGTGTCACAAAAACTTCACTATTATTATTGTCAAAATTATTTTTCTGTAAAAAATTCAATTTCTTGCACTTGACAGATAAGGCAAGTTGCTAATAAATCAAGCTCAGAGCATTTCCATTAAAACTCACAGACAAAATTGTGAATACCATTATTATAAAACTGAAATATAACTGCTCATCCTCTTACAGTTTCATTGAGGATTTTGCTGAGGATATTATCTGCTCGCTCACAGAGTGAAGTGTCTGGTTGTAACCACTCTCCACCAGGACCACACTCCCTGGTGGCCATACCAACGGAGAAGTTACATGACAGGATAATGTTAACTCCAACTACAGTCTCCGGCCAGGAATAACTAACACCAAAATGCACAGTTTGGTTGGCAGTACAGAACCCAGAACCTGTAGAATAGAAGTGATTTAAATTAATACTGTATTGTATTAAATCAGCGAGGGAAGAAATGGTTACCACTCATTCATACTTTACATATATGCCCTGCTAGCAAACCACAAAGCAGCATAGTGCCTACCACATCCTCTAATAAAAAATATACTGTCTAATTTTTGGCTGAATTCTAAGTAGTTGGTAATAGTCCAAATGCCACTCGAATTGGAAATACTAACAGCTGACAAACTTTAATTGTACTAGAGATTCATTACAATAATTAAATCTATTCATGGAAGGTTTGGCCCATTAATTGATTGATATAGTTGTCCAGGTGTACTCTAACCCAGTGTGTTTATCCCGATAATGAGGCTCTGCAATCAGCTCCTTACCACCTTAGCCCTGTTGCTGATGTGACTTGGTAACAACCTATGAGCCTTTCAATTACCCAAATTTTGCTTTGAGATTTCCTCCTTGCATGGCATAGTTCTAACTTGGATTGCAACAGAACTAGAAGTTTCTTTCACGTGTGCAATGGGATTGCTCTTGGAGGAAAGCCATGCAATATCATTTGCCACAGAGAGCAACAAAATTCCCATTAACCAATTAGCAGTTACCAGGACACTTCAAACTGCTATATGAAAGCAGATCTTTCAAGTATTACATTTATGTGTGTGTTTGTGTGATTGTATGCGCATGCTTGTGTGTACGTGTTTATCAATCTTCAACTCAGCATGACCATAATCCTTGACATCATACCAGTACAACTTCTATATAAAGCTGAGGTAGGCCTAGAAAAACCCGAGGCACTATCCCATAGCTTGGGGAGAAGTGGACAAATAATCTATTTTAGCATTAGCCACATAACACACACATAACAACTAATGTACACACCAACTAAAACATGAACATTATCATAGCACAGGCAACATCTATTAGAAGCGATCTTGACAATAAAGTCTGATCCTGTGCTGCACATGTGTGGCATTAGGTAACAATCCTACCATTTCTTTGCCACACAGAGCAACACATGACTAAATCCGGGTAAAGAAATCATATTGTCCATTGGTGAACCACGAAATTTCTACATTTTATCACCATTATGGCCCGCAAAAATCCTTGGAAAGTTTTATGGAATTTAGAAGCTGTTTTAACACCTAAAACTTAATTTATCCCTCTTAATCCAGCAAGCTAGTTCAGAGGTCGCTCCTGTTGCAGTGCTGCCTCCTTCAGTATCAGCTCATGCTGACTCTTTTATAACCTGTTTACTGACCTCACTTCTGAACCGGAACAGTAACCACAGTGTATCAGGGGTAGACAGTAGACAAGTTATAAAACATGTGTGTAGAGAAGGAGCAGGGGATGGGGGGAGCAAATCCCATCATTGCTGTATTCTTAGGTCAACCTATCAAAATCTTGAATAATAGATTTTCTGAGATTATCTGTGTTTTATTCAGGTGCAACCAGAGAGGGGTTTGTATTTAGATTTACTCAGACAACCAACCATGTCAAAACCAAAAAGGATTGCTATGCTTCATAAATTAGAACTTCAAATAACTTCCCAATACCTCCATGAGTAATCTGAAGAAATGTATGATAGCTATGGGTCTGACTTTAAAAGGGTGTGTCTTTGGACACACTAACTTATATATACTAGTGAAGTCAGAAGAAAAATAGCCACCGGTGAGTGAAATTTCACTGCATTCAAGAAGTAGAACATGTAGTTATGGAAATATTCAGCCATGTTGTAATAAATTATATATATTCATAGAGACATGACTGTTGTTCCTAGATGGTGGATCTTCCAAATCAGCATGTTTCATATTACTATTTGGACAATATTGATTAAGAAAGTCATTTTATTTCCTAGTTCCAAGCTAAAGTGAGCCTAGAATACCAGAGATGGGAGTTAGTGAGATATACCACCATTGTCATCATTAATTAAACAATCCCTCCCATTTTTTACCGATTAAACACTGTACGCATCATATGCCATCAAAGAGGATGGATGTCATTCGTGAAACAAATATTAAAAATAGCCCAAATACTCTAAATATCACGCGCATGCCCAGGAGAGATTGCACTATCGATTTAAAATAGTAATAAAAACATGTTTTCCAATTAGGTGGTCATTCAAACAAAAATGAAAAATATCAGAAATGGTTGATTCGTATGCAACTCCATCGAGAAGTGCCTCTTCCAGGCTTTTACTACTATTTTTGGAAACTCTTCTGCTGTGAAAGACACAGATACTGATGATTAATGAAAAACAATCTGAATTCCTTCTCTCTAGAGAACAGAGATGCACCTGGATGGATTCTCTTCTGTGTGTTTTGTAGAAGTGACATGATGTAGAATGTACAGTTCTTGTTAGCTCACCTCAATTTTGTACAGTAAAAAGGTATTAACTTTAAAGAAAAGGAGTTGTGTTGTAAATATTGTTTGTTATAAAATCACACAAATATAGTCGGTGTGTAATCGATTAATACTAATTTTCTTGGTAATCGCCCAGCCAACAACTAATTAATCATATTAACACACTATAATTTGTCTGAGTTTTTTTCTATTATACCTTTCCCCAGTTTCTAATTGATTATATCAGTCTCTATCATAAACATCACCTATTTATAGTGAATAATATCATATCCACATATACATGATTATATTGGTATCTATCATACCTTCCCCCAGTTCTAATTAACTCACTCACAATCTGTTCTCTGTTTCTAATTCTATTTATCATTCTCTATCATACCATACCCCTGTTTTTAATTAACTCAATCATAGTCCATCCTCGATTTATAATTCTTTATATCATTCTCTGTTGTACCCTGCCCCCATTTCTAATTAACTCAATCACAATCTATTTCCTACTTATATCATCCTCTATCACATCTCACCTATTTCTAAAAGTCCCTAACATAACCCTCTCCCAATTTTATTTCAAATAAATATTCTTTCCATTTCAATTTTTTTTTTCAATCAGCCCTTTTTTGAATTAATTATATCAGTTTCAATCATACACCTTTTCCTTTTTCTAATTAATTATATCAGTTGCTATCACACAATTCCCCCAGTTTCTAATTAAACATTTCCCCAGTATCCTTTTCTCTGTTTTACCGGTCTCTATTATACAGTTCCCCACTATCCTTTCCCCTGTTTTACCAGTCTCTATTATACCCTTCCCCATGTTTCTAGTAAACTCTATGAGCAATAGAATGGCATGAAGAGGCTTAGGAAGTCATGACATTTCCGCTGTAGTTCTGGTCCAAGAGTTTACTGTTGCTGTGGCAATCATGTCATTTACAAGTGCAGATGCTGCGATAGGAAGACATACCCTGTTCTTCTGATTTGGATGTGGCCTCCTCTGATGTAGGTGTCATCATATGTGTAACAGCAGTTCCAATGTCTTTTGCTGCAATTGGTGAGGTTAAATCTGCTGAAGATAATTTCAAATCAAGTAATTAATTATATAGAAATGAGAATTTTGAAGTGCTCCTAAAACACCAGTGATAATATAATGAGATTGGGAAGAGGGAAATTGAGATACTTTTGAAATATATCTATTGCCATCACTAACTAAACAATCCCCTCCCACATTTATTTCCTCTTAGTAAAACAACCCCGACAATACTCGTTTAATCGGACTATAATTTTCCGGTGTTCTATTTTCTAGCACCTATTTCTAATTAATTCAATCATATCCATTCGTATATTTCTAATTATTTTATCAGTCTCTATTATAACCCTCTCCCATTTTCTCTACGAGCAGTTGAACTGTTTGAAGGTCATCATAACCTTACCGCTTCAGCTCTAGTCGCCTTGTAAACTATAGTTTTCAGTTGTTATGGCAATCGTGTTAATCTATAAGTGCATATGGTGTATATAGCATGACATACCCTGTCCTTCTGATTTGGGCATGGTCTTTTCTGCAAAAGGTGTGGTCATAGTGGTAACAACTGTTTCCGAGGTTTTCATGGCAATGGATGTGGTTACTTCAGCTGAACATAATCAAATTAGGCTATTTCTTAAGTAGTAATGTGACTCAAAGTGACGAAGATAGTTCTAGCTAAAGTGAGCCTAGAACACCAGAAATCCATCCCTGGGAAGCGAAGGGAGATGGGAATGTGGGGGATATTGGTGGGGGGTGGGATTTAATTGTAAAACTATCTCTAACGACTGCTATAACTAACTAAATAATATCCACCCCATTAAATTTTTATTTTTAATACTAGTCCTCTTGGAAATGGCCTGGACCACATCTTCTGTATATATATATATGTATATGTATATATAGCTATGTGTATAAAACTGGAACTTTGCAGTTTAGAATGATATTAAAGCATTTTAATGGTTGCAAACAAACTGCATAGTTTCAATTATGTTTGGAATCCACATGGCCGATAATATTATATGAATGCCATGACTCTCATAAAATAACAGAAGAAAAGACTTGGAAAAAATGGACAAAACTGTTCAAAGTGTTAGTGGACACCTCCGGCCTTTTTTATGGGATTTGACTCCATAAATGTGTGAGCAAGAAACACACACACACAAACACACACATGCAGAAACACAAAAAGGGTGGGGTTTCAAAAAGCATGGGATAGCTCTTCCAGGAGTAGTAACTCAACTACAAATGACCGCAGAGCCGGTACCTCTTCACATCTAACCCAATGCACAGCTGCAGTAGCTATCGACCTCATGGCAGCTGATCAAATTTAAACTAGAGGATCACCAGAAACATGACAGCTGACAAAATGTTCAACTAAGCAGCAGCTCTCTACAGTAAGCTCATTAAACTGCTTGCATATTGCAATACCATAACTACAGAGAACATTTATATCAGGGGCTGTTTTCCACTTATGAACCTGCATACTGCAATTCTTATTTACAAGGCAAACAATTTTTGCAGTGTTCAATACTGGACACAATGTCAGAGGCTTAGCAATCTGACATGATATTTGAGAAGCAACAATATTTGGGGGGGCACCACTACATCAATCGGGGAAATTTTTCGTGGTGAGTAACACTCCAACTGATGTTTGGCCTAAAATTTAGTGACCTCCAATAAGAACATCCTAGGGGAGAGGTGTTTTCAGGATCCTAGAACAATTTTTTAGAAGAATTTTGACATCAAAAATTTGGAATGCCACCTATCCTCCTTCATCGGGTTGCCAGGCTCATCGGCAAGTAAATATATAAGACTCAATTTACAATCTGTTTTTAACCAATAGAATCCATAAATTTTTTCTAAATCCCACGTGATATATTTTTGGAATCTGTATTTCCAAATAAAAGGTTATAGTAACACCAAAACTACCACAAACAACAGCAGAAATCAAAGACTTGGAATAATCGGGGGGAAAAAGAACAAAGCGGTAGTTGTGATCGCCATCCATGCATTTTCCAGATTTTACGCCATGAATGTAGGGGAGAAAAAACAAAAAAGGCCTATTCTTATTTGTTTGTTTGTTTTTTAAAAAGTGTAGGATTACCCATCACAAAACTATAGAAAACAGACACTCAAACTTGGATGATGACTGACATTTGCCTGGAGTTCCCCTAGAATATCTCAACAGCTGACCAACTACTCAACCGGGTACTTCTGGACAGCTAACTGAATGAATGACTGAAGTAGCTCTTGACATCATGGTAGCTGACCGATTTTTTAACAATAGGAGCCATTGACAGCACAACCGCTGGCAGAATTCTTGACTATGCAGTGGTTATGACAGGTACTCTGGGGAAGTGGGCACTTCAGTTGTCAGAGTGGTGTTGTCTGAAACCACAGAAACATAACTGGCTGCATACCTCTATCATATCCCTTCTTTCTGTTTCTAGTAAGTTCAATATAACCAACCCTTTGTTTCTAAATAATTATACCATTCTCCATATGCAGTAGAACTTCATGCATGATGAGGTTTATCCATCATGACCTTACTACTGCACTGGTCAGCTGTCTATTTACAAGTGCATAGAGTATAGGATTACATACCCTGTCCTTCTGATGTGGGTTCAGTTTAACTGATATAGGTGTGGTCATAGTGATAGCTATTGTCCCAAAGTTTTTCACAATAGTGGGAGTGGTGATTTCAGCTGAAAATATTCAGATTGGGTAGTTATTAATATAGATGTGAACAGAAATGTGACTATCAAATAGTTCTAAAGCTAAAATGAGCCTAGAAAACCTGTGACCCATCCCTGGAAGGGGGTGGGAGTGGGAAATAATTTGAGGGGTTCATAGAATGGCAGCGTGAACCAACCAAATCTAAACCTTTCATCTCAGCTCCATAACTCACATAAACTTACATTGGCAGCATTTTATCTGCCTAAATGTGGGTTTCAGCTGATATTAGCTCAAAAAAATTCAAAATGCCTTGAATCCTTCGCTAAGATAATAAACAGGCAGGGAACAAGTTGTTAGTGTAAAAAATTAAAAAAATTTAAATATCATCTTCAAGCTCTTGTTTGTTTCTTTGTTTCTCCATTCGCATAACTAATGTACAGTTTAATTTTTGTACCTGAAATCCCAATTTTCCAATGCATATGCATAACTACTCTGTTTTGCGATCCAGTTGAGTAAAAAGATCTGGAAAAATGGTAAGTATCATAAAAATTAATATGCTCACAGTAGCTGTGAACAAATCTTACCACTTTAAAATATGGTCATTGCCTAATCAAGCTAATTAGTTATATGCTTAGTTCAGATGTTTTGTTTATGGAGTGTTCGCCCGGGTAAACTGTTACCATGTCCAAATGACCATTACCAGTTATAAATCCGGTTACCATATAAAACCATTAAAATCATATACACCAATACTAAACTGGTTTTAAATATCCGTAGAGTGCCAGTACAGCCATAAATCTGACTTTGAATAGAAAGGGTCAAGCTGGTTGTGATCTAGATACATTGGTACAAATCCTTTTTTTTTTAACAGGACAATCCAATATATTTGTTGGTTTTTTAATTAAACGGTTCTAATTTGTTTGTGTAGCACTAAATCCAATTACTGCCATCAGTAACTAAACAAACCCCTCCAGATTTTATTTCCTCTTAGTAATGCCTGGGAAACAACTCAACTATACCTTATTGAATATATATATATATATATATATATATATATATATATATATCAGTTCCTCTTATATCAGTCACTATCATAAACCTTCTCCTGTTTATTAATTAGATCAAATTCTATCAAACCCCTACTTCCAGTTTCTAATATTATTCACTGTCATATCCCTTCCATTAATTTGGTCAGTCTCCCGTCCTGTTTCTAATTTGTCATCAACTCCTTTGGGAGTTCATTCCATGGAAGATCACCTCTTTAGATAGTCCACATTTTGCATTAACCGATGCATTTACATAACAAACTCACCTCTAATGAAAGACTACCTCTACCAAAGACAGCCAAAATCATACAAATTTAAAATCAATTAAGAGAAAATCAAAAAACCTCAGCTGTAATTGGCTTGCCCTGGCAGGTGAAGGGAAACAGGTGAGCTGCAAGGACATAAAAAATCGCTAGCGCTTCTGGTATCTGAGGAAAATTTCGGTTGTTGGGTAAAAGTAACATATAGAGTATTAATTTCTCTAACAAAATGAAGCATTGTGTCATCATTGCTCCAGTGATTGAGACAATGACAGGCATCTCTATTACTTGAAAATCTCTGCTGAGGGTAAAACCTTGTAGATTTACCAGCGTAAATGAACTGGGGTGGGAGAAGGAGAAGTTGCCTAGGCAATGTAACAATGTTATATCACCATGTCATCAAACCCACACAATTCTCCTTGCTTACTAGTTCAATCACTTGCTGGGACTATTTGCTTATTTGCCTATTACCCTCTTCAGTCATAGTTAACTCATTTGCAGGGATTACTTGCCTATTTCCTTCTTCAGCAATAGTTCACTCGCTGTTAAACATGCTTACACCAGTGTGGCCCCAGTTAAACATTGGTCAGGGATACTATGAGTAGTAACAGTACTTCTAAATTTCTCTAAGAACTGTAGTTTAATACTAGGAAAATCATTAGGAAGTGCAATGGCTACTTCTTCTTCTTTTTTTAACATATCCCATTCTGGACATAAAATATTGGTCCCAATCCCGACCATGTTCAACAAACATACCTACTACTAATTTCGAAGATTTAATTAAAATTTTCTACACTCCATGAGCAGCACAGATTACATTCATTTCACACTGTTTACTCTATGCTTGTGAGTATAATCCATCAAAGCATCTTCAGTTTCCTTTGGAAGTTTTGTTGGTCATCAAATTTTTCGTCCCTCAAGCTAGGTGAAAGAGTCTGGGTCTTTGACAGTCTTTTAAGTTCTCAAAAGTAGGCTGTTATAAAGTTCTAATTGTACTCTCATGCAGGTCATAACTATGATCTTCAGAAAACTATGTAATAGCAGACATATTTTCTGCTGCATAACAGCCTATCTCTGCTCTTGTTCCTGGCTCATATCATATCTGTGATAGCTAACTGTGTCCTGGTAGCATTAACTATCAGTCCTAGCAGCTGCAAAGCTTTTATTGATAGCTGTACATTCAATACTGTAACAAAAAAATCAATTGATGTGAATTGTATTTTTGTAATTACTCAAATAATGCTTTGCAACAATCTCCCCTATGTTGCAGGACAGTTGCCATCCGACTGGCAAAGAAAACATATCTCAAAGGAATGTAACTCAGTTAAAGATGTGCTCAGCTCTACCGGATGATTTATGATAAATTTGAAGTTGAAGTTCTCATAATTGCAGAGCTTCAGAGGTATCTAATTGCACTTCATGCAGTCTTTGGCAATATCCTCGATGCTGACCGTTTGTACCTGTCTCTGCATGAACTGCTCATCTTCCAATCAAGACAACAGTTTCCCAAACATTTTATCTTCAGAGTATCTCACTATTTTGACCCCAAATATATTTAATGGAGCCCGAAACTCCTTAAGTGCCAGCACACAATTTCTAACAGCTAATGGCCATTTTGAATTTAGATCAGGTGAGTTCATTTCTTTGAACCTGTAAAAATAAAACACATTTATTATTAGCAGGAATCAGTGGTGTTCAATACCTGATCGATAATGTGCTGGTGTTCCTATATAGCAGAACTCAGCAGTGTTCAATGCCTGATGGACGATGTGTTGATGTTCCTATATAGCATGACTCAGCAGTGTTCAATGCCTGATGGATGATGTGTTGATGTTCCTATATAGCATGACTCAGTGGTGTTCAATGCCTGATGGATGATGTGTTGATGTTCCTATATAGCATGACTCAGTAGTGTTCAATATTTGACAGATTATGTACTGGTGATTGGGAATGACCTGGAAAAACAAATGTATGATTTGAGGCAGTGCTTAAGTACTTCATGGAAGCTAACGCAACATATCTAGTTAAATGTGACTTTGCAAAATTGTCATATAGTCACATGCTAGATCATGGAATCCAGCTATACCCTGACATAACATCTGCTATCTGAGCGATGCAACCTGCAAGGAGTGTTCTGAACTCAGGAGGTTCATGGGAATGATAAAACAAATGGAAAAATTCTCACAAAACCCAACAAAACTTACCCAGTCCCTTCAAAAACAGTCTAGCAAGAATTTCTCAGGCGCCTTCCTGGAACAAACATTCCAGCAAGAGAAAGAATCAACAAAAAGATTACAACCCTAGCCTACTTTTATGTAACTACAGATACCAAGGTGTCTGCTGATGCTCCTCATATGGACTGTGGGCAGTTAAACTACTGAAAAGTGAGTCCAAATGGAAACCAGGGGCATTTGTCTTCCACTCAACAAGAGATACACAGCAAAGTTTGCACAAATAGAAAGGAAACATTGGCAAGCACCTAGACATGTGAATTTTTTCCAGCATTATCCGTGGCAAGAAGTTTACAATTAAAATGGACCAAATCTTGCAGAAAAAAAATAAATGGAAAAATGGCTTGAATGGTGGCATTTCCACTGCCGACAACACTAACCTGAGATTTCAGCGGATTACATTAATCAGAGGTTTCAACTGGCTAGATTAATCCCGAGATTTCTGTTCGAAAGTGCTCTATCAAAAATTCTTCTCTCCTTTTTTGGCAATCATCTATAGTGGACGAGGTTCCAAAATCATACCAGTTCCTTCCATGTTGTAAATAATGTCACGATAATTCTCAAAAGAAAAATTATTACACTCACTTTTTCCGAGATTGAAATAACTACCTATATTTTTACTTGTAACAGTATCCATTCTAACTCCTGCACAAGCTCTTAGAATCAGTTTGCATTTTAGAAACTTATCCCACAAGCCATTTCTAATAACTGGCCCTTTCAGCACACCTTTCTTCTAATATGACCTCAACCAGACATCTGACATCATAACAGGTTTTACACTATATCCCGGCAAGGACATCTTCTTCTTCTGTGGTAAGATATGGCCTTGGTCCCGCTGATGCCTCATCCATTAATACAGCCCTTTAGCGTAGATCATGGAACATCATGTAAATCAGCTGCACTATTGCCAGACTTCTTTTTTTTCCAGCCCTTTCCATGGCAGCTACCTCGTGGCCTATGACCATTGCTTCCATACTTGTTGAAGTTGATTTACCCACATTGCCAGTTATGTGCTAACCCGTGAAACATGCACATAAAAAGTAATTGTAAACAGACTTAATTAGGAACAAGACGTGTCTAGAACTTATTGTAATCACAAAACTGGAAACAAGAAATGGCACTTGGTGAAAACAATAATGTTTCTAGTTAACCCTCTCCCTGGGGACATTATTTTGAAGAAAATAAGAAGTTAATGACTTAAACAGCATATGCTCTTATCTCAGCAAGGGTGGAGATAATTAGCATCCTTACAGGCATTAAAAAAAATATAATATAATACTGTGGATATTATATGTGCTAATATATAAATTCTGATATATTTACCTATATAAAGAACATACAGCAGGAAATACACATTGAAGTGTTCAAGCTATTTTGTCAAATTGAACGTGAATTGATAAAGAAATAATAAAAATCCCATTATCAAATTAGCACACTCCACCAAAGTGTGGTACTGGAGGCAAAGCTGTCCGGTCCATGGTGTCACAGAGAGCTACTTTTCCGCTCTTGCATTTAAAATTAGTTGTGTAGTGAATGAAGCCCTGCACCCTCCTTCCAACCACCAAATTGGCACGAATTGGATGGAAATGAGGAGCAGCAGAGGAACCTGCATAACCACGAGAAGATGCAACAACACCAGCAATACCCAGAGCAGAGATGCCCAGAGCAGAAGTACCCGTAACAGTATTACCAAGAAAAACAACCAATGGAAGATTAGGGGACAGAGAAGAAGCCTTTTTCCTAGCAACACCTGATGCTACATGACTACTTATAGCCTCAGTCCAATGTAGAATATGAAAAACTGGCCGGGAAAGGGTTATGTCACAAGCTGCTTCCACCAAGGGTGTTAGCAATGGAGGGCTTGGTAAGAGTGAGAGTTTGGTGACTGAGGGCAATGGCGATGCACTATCTGAAATCACAGAATTTGCAGGACTAAGTACAGGTACCATTGTTATACTGACAATGAGAAGGGATGAAGCTACTTATGTTATTCTGAATTACAAATAATAGATTCCAACACAAATAAGCCAGATATAGCTAAACTCCATAAACCAAACTTTACCGTCAAACAGCCTCCTTGATTTACACATGACCTACAATTCCAAGGAACTACCCCAGCTAAGATTGCTCTTGTTGATCTCACTACATGCAGATCTTACTCTACATACAAACTACTACATAACCAAAATATAGCATAACCCACTATCAAAGTATTCCGCATTACTAGAGCACTGCCTCATATTCATAGCTTCACCTCAAGTTGAAGTTCTCATGCCTAAAGGTGAGTCAAGCACCAACTCTCTGTCCATCGAAATTTGCAATCAATTCTGATCTTCCCAAGGTATGATCAATTGTCATCGTCATCTTAATTGATACTTTCATCCTCAAATAAGCAAAGTTGTCGCAAAAAATTATTTGAAAAAAACCTTGTACAAACATGGCTTTGAAGACATTTTACCTTGGTATCGTATCATTCAAACATTTTTAATCATAGTTACATGAAGTATATCGCCGTCAAATTTGGAACTCATGTTGATACTAAAAAATGGATTATAAAAATCTTCCTTCGATTTTTATGAAAATATTGCCCTTGATGATATATCCTTTTATACCAGCGAATTGATTAATGAGTCCAATTGCCACAGGATACAAACTTTGTTATTTGAGCGGATTTTTGCATGCCATTTTAAACATTGGGTTCAATCGAACCCCTGAAAACCCTTCGGGATCTGCCACTGGGAATAGCAAATGGAAAATTTGGACATCTGACAGGTTTGATCTCACTAACATTATTTATTACAGAAATTAAGTGTAATTAGGGTGAGTGTGGTCGATTAATTATCCTGTCCTGGATATTTTCCAACCCATTGCATTTTCTGGGAGTACAAGGGTCTACCTACCCACCCCTCTCCACTGCCACTGCTACTGGACTTGAATTGGTAGCAGCCATGGAGCTATTTTACTCCTATGGTTTGCTATTTGATTTTCTTCCATTTGTTTGTGAATCGTATGGTATACAACTAATTTGAAACAGAAACAGAATTTTTTTCTGCATATGTGCATTGGAGGGAACAATGCATTGTAATAACATTCTAATTAGGAAGAGTGACAACTAGACCTGGGTAAGCGATAAATAAGTTGAGATTACAGGAGAACTGCAACAACTAGGGCTAGGGTTAGAACTGCAACAAATAGGCAACATGGAATTTTTAAAGGATAAATATGTTATAATTCTTTCGATTAAAGATGGCTGAGATATAACCCCTAAGTTATCATAATATTACCCTATCTTCAAGAATGATCTCAAATCAGTTGGAACATATAAATTATAAAGTGTCAGCAGGTGGACATTTGGGGACAAATTATGTTAACATGAGAACCATGGAAAACTTTATAGATTTAACTCACCATTGCACGTCACATTATCAATCTTCATCCCATTTCTGCAGCGACACGAGATGCTTCCAAAAGAACATTGCAGCATCACACTATCCAGAGATGCAGTGAAGGTGTCAATTGGACTCAAAGCTTCAGGATCAACCAAATCTAATGAGATCAATTTTATACATATGTTCACAATTCACCTATTTTAAACATTGTAGTATCAGCCAATTGTATTCTGCCTATGAAAGTAACCAATCAAATGTCCAAATGTGCTATATTTGGATCCCAATAAATGTGAATTTTAAGAATAAATATATACCTAAATGAATATCTCATTGCTGTTCTATCTGCCTACAAAATTGACCAATGAATATGTCCAGATATAATAGCTTGCTTATCTTGCAGCCACTTTCATTACCAACAATCAACTCAAATAGCATGTCAATTGCAGATACAAACCTATACCACTGAGAACAAAAGATTTTTATGCTTCTGTTGACCGTAGTATGAAATCCACATACCATATGTCATAACTAAATGTATTGGTGACAATGGCATTCTAACCGTTATATACAACTTTGAAAAAATGACGTAGCCTTTTACTAATGAAGTGTGCATTTAATTAAATTACACAATGAATATCTCAGTCAGTTGAAACCTATGTACTAATGACCCAACCATAATGACAGTTTCAATCCTCCCTCAGGGCTGAGAAATACTACAGAAATATCACATTGAAATGGAACTTTTATTTAATTGTTTTACTTTTTTATGAAATCTAATTAACTTAAAGTCACACAATGTTGGTACGTTTGATATGTAACAACAAAACAACAACTATTACATGTACAACTTACCATCTATCACATGGCAAGGCCTGAAAATGTAATTCTGTGTAAATTTAATGTTCATAGAACGCCGGGTGAGGTTACCATTGCTACTTTCAATGAAGTGAAGGACATTGCCACTGCTAGGAGTTCCACAAGATGGTGCTTGTACTTCACCTAATACCTGATTATAAACCATCGAATCTCTGCTGCTAAAATCCTGACTCAGTACTTGTAAAATAAACATGCCATTCCAAATCCTGATATTAATGTCATCAAGCATCCAAGTGAAATAGTTATAATCAGCGCTACTTCCGAATTTCTGCATCCAGCATAACTCCAGTTGCAAGTACTCCCTAAAATTCTGTCCACAGAAGTACTCGGTAATGAGAATTGATTCCGAGGTATTGACAAGAAGAAGGGAAAGAGAGGAAATATATAGAAGTTGCTCAGCCTTCACAGATCTTTTTGAAGAATCCGAATCCACAAGACTCCTATAATCTCTTGGCATCACAAGGCTTGGTTTGTAATACCTGATAGGAAACCAAATTGAGTTGGTAGAAGATGATGTTGGCAGCAATCTGACCTCTAGTCTTACACCCTGATCAATGAGAGTTGGAGAGATACTTCCGAATTTCAGCTTGAATTCAATCTCACTAGAATTAGCATGGTAGGGAAAATAATGGCAATCCATAATATAAATTCGTCAGTCTAATAAAAGCTAGTAGATCTAACTATCATTGTCATTGGTTTCTCACATCACCAATCATATCTGGATGAACATGGCAGCCAGTACACAACTTTTTTTATTTATGGATTTACACAGTGCAACTCATTCTTGATTAGAACAAATTGTGTACTCTACCTAAAACCAACGAAATTGTAAAAAATATTTGTAGCTGTCATAACTTTTTTCCCCTTTCTTCTGTGCAAATAATTATTATACCAGCTTGTTGCTTATTGTGTGTGCTTTAAGATGATATATAAAAAGTCTCTATAGGCATCTTTTCTTAGTAGATATATCAAAACACGCAAGGGTCACTCAAAAAATGGCACTTCCTAGCGTTTGGCAGACCTAACTCCCACGCGCATTGACCGACTTGCACCAAACTCGGTACGAATGTAGCTAAAGGCAATAGCTGTAATTAGAGCGGAAAAAAAAAATTTCCGGTGAACCCCCCCTGAGATATAGAGCTGAGAAGAGGCGGGGCGAAGGAATTCCTTCGCCCCGCCTCTTCTCAGCTCTATATCTCAGGGGGGGGGGTTCACCGGAAAAGAAAAAAAATTCGCTCTAATTACAGCTATTGCCTTTAGCTACATTCGTACCGAGTTTGGTGCAAGTCGGTCGATGCGCGTGGGAGTTAGGTCTGCCAAACGGTAGGAAGTGCCATTTTTTGAGTGACCCTTGCGTGTTTTGATATATCTACTAAGAAAAGATGCCTATAGAGACTTTTTATGTATCATCTTAAAGTACACACAATAAGCAACAAGCTGATATAATAATTATTTGCACAGAAGAAAGGGGGGAAAAGTTATGACAGCTACAAATATTTTTTACAATTTCGTTGGTTTAGGTATAGTCCCCCCTTAAGCACAGTAAGAATTCAAGGTCTCAGTAAGTTCTGTATGGTTTTTAAAGCATATTCATTCCAATTCAACAATAAACTACTCATGTACAATGCAGAAAGCTTCAAAAATAAAAATATATTCAGTATTACAAACTGTGTACCTAGCTAAAGAAAACAATCATCTTTTCTTGGCATATCTAGAAGGATGCAATATACTCTTAGAGACTTGATTGATGTTTGCTAACATAAAAGCACGCTTAAATCTCACATAAATTGGTCTGGCATGCAATAGTTGGGTAGTCCATCACTTCTTCCGCTACTAAGAGAGGCTAAGTCACCCAGGCAAGTTGGAGGGAGATTCACAGTAACGGATGTTGTCGACTCTACCTCTGATACAGGCTTACTTGCCCCGAGATGTATCCAGAGAGTAATTGTCGCCGCAGTTATTAGCAGTGTAGTACCTCTGAGTTTCATTACTACAGAAGCTCAAAATGTCGAGTACCATTTCCACCGTTCTTTTTATACGCGTTTCACTCATTGCGGGGGAAGGGAGGGAGGGGGGGGGGGGGAGAGAAATATCCCTTCTGGCGTCCAGTATACTAAAGAAAGCAAAGTGGCGAGCGAAGGTGCTAAACTGGAGAAAACAAACAAACGAAGGTATATTTTCGGTTTTAGTCGTTTGAGGACGGTTGACAAAAAGCAAAACATAACAACAACCAAAAAAAAAAAACACGCACTGAGAGACTTGAGTGGTGTAAGCTAACCGCAGCCACGGCCGACATTATAGTAACGGCATTCAGACATTTATGAAACGAATTGAGAGCAACGGGTTGTTCACGGTCTGGACAGAAAATATTTTAAGCTGGATTTTCAGGTGTTGATCTGCTCTGAGATATGATGTTGAAGGTGGAAAACTTGAGTGTGAGTCTGAAGCTCGATTTTAGGTAGGGATTATGAGTGTGAGCCTTCCCTTAGTCATATATGTGAAACTTGATTTCATATGGAAATAAAATGTGAGTCTACCTTAATGTTATGCTACAATTCTTGGAGATTTAAGCGCTTTTTTTTTTTTTTTTTACTGCTGAATATGTTTGTAACTTGCACGTGACCAAATTGACTTTGAACGCAAATTATTGCTTAGGCTCTTGCCAACTTAGCTCCCATCCTGCAGAGCATAGGCAGCTGTGCTCCTCGTGAAGAAGGTCCTAGGCAGGGATGGGACAAGGACAGATCCAGGCATATTGAATTGGGGATTGTTATTAATCTTAGAGACCTGACCAGGGAAGGTGTGGGATGGAGATGTGTACATGCCAGCCACCATTGTAAATTATAAAAGCAAGCCTATTATATTACTCTTTTTTTATTGCATATACAGTAATTCAGAGGCGCACCTCTTCCATATTTGTTTCAAAGTGTGGCAATCTCAGAAATAAGCTCAGATTTGCCCAAGGTTTCCCTTGTTTGTAACTAATGAAACAGGACAGTATATTTGTCACATATTTATAACAATCAAGATCATAATAACAATGTTCCAGCTACTCAATACTCTAGATCCTACAGCAGAAGTAGTAGTAGAGTATAGTTAGTTCATTACTTTATTGAATATTGAAAATGAAAAAAAAAATTATCCAGATTCTCTAAAAAGGATTTAATAAGTTTACTATAGCTCTCTACAGCAGCTGTTGTTAAAAAATAGAGTAGACATTTGGAGTAGCAAGATCATTGATTTGTGAATATTGATAATGAAACAAAAACAAAGATTCAGGTACTCAAACAAAGATTTAATAAGTTACTCTAGCTTCCTACGGCAGCTGCTGTAGTAGAGCATATACTTTAGTTTCCTACAGAAGCAGCTGTTGTATTCGTACAGTTATTTAATCATTTTGGAGTAGCTAGATCATTGCTTTGTTGAATATTGATAATGAAACAAAACAATGATCCGGATACTCAAAAAAAGATTTAATTAGTCACTCTAGCTTTGTACAGCAGCTGCTGTAGAGAATTTGAGTATTAGAGGAGCTGGATCAATGTTTTTGTTTCATTATGAATATATATATATATATATGATATCAGCATGCCACCATCAATACTATTATTGTCTGTGAAGAAGTGGTGGGAGGATTTACTGTTCCACTAATGATTGGTCTGACCAATCTAAAAGGGCTTCCACTGCCATAGTGATCTGTCGAGTCAGCAATATGATATTCTCTTATGGTATTGATACTTGTATGATCTTTTGGTTCCATCATTCTAGTGATTTTGGCTATCTATAAGAAAGAATCATGATCCTAATTGGTCGATTCTGTGCATAACATGTCATGTAGCATGCATCATGGCACATATTTTACTTCGACACATCCTGTAAACACAGGCTTGAAGATGGAACCATGAAAATAGGTGTATTGGTACTGGTCAACATAGTTCTACCAAATATATCTGGAAATAAGTTAAATTCCAGGAGCAGTTACCGGGTAAAATATTAGCCAAGTTAAAAAAATTATCACTTAAGTGTATGTTATCTTATAGTTTCTATTTAAAATTGAAAAAAATAATAACACATTATGGTGCTGCATATGAGGGTTGAATAAGTGATGCAGACCTAAAGAGTTCTGTTTCACACTAGCACAACAAAATTATAAGAGGAAATTCAATATTAATGTTTAATATATCAAATACAGAGCTATGAAAATTATTACAATGACTAATCAATATTAAGTGTAATAGAAAACGTGATTTGTAAAATTTTACTACTTGTTCAATCTCCCTACCTGCCCATTTTCCTTCTATGTAGGTACTCTCTCTCATATTCATGGATTTTCCTGAAGTTTTTTTCTGGACGACAAAAAGAATTGGCATCATATTTTTTTAACGTGTGTCACATGCACTATTAAAGCTCTATCAACCAAACTACTGAGTTGTTGTTTTTTTGAAAATTAGTGGGTAACTAAAGCAATGCTTGTTCTTTATTTGGGAGTGTGATTTAGCTCATAATTAACACAGGCTATAACAGCGCCGTTGCAAAGTCATAACACGTAACGTGCATCACAATGACCTGGCCCTACACTCTTTAATAGATGAAATTTTAACTCGTTCATGAATTCACTTGATGGACTGGGAACAATTGATAATTGTAATGTATTATTACGAATGTGTTTTTGATTTTGATGAGCTTGTGGGTAGATGTCGTCGTCCCTATATATGTCAAATATGTTGCCTGTTCTCTCTGTCCATAGAAAGCAGCAGTATGTGTGTATTCTTACAAGAATGATAATAGTTTCAAAACATGAAAGCTAGTCTATTGCAGTTATGGGGCTGCAAGTCAAGTCAGCTAAAATTACAAAAACTGTGCCAATCTCTGTCAACATCAGATTGATCGTGGACTCAAAACTAAGTGGCAGTTCTTCACTACAAGTCCTGGAAAGAGGCCTTGTGGTGGAATAGTTTGGACCACAAAATGTCTTGTCTAGTCACTAGAGAATGTCTGCAAGCAACAGAATAATAAATACTTTCCGACTGATCGGCATATTGTGAGAATAAAGTAATTTTTTGTCAGTAATAATATTATGGAGAAATCCAGACAGGTACCAGCTAGAGAAGCATTGCCCCATGTCAGACTGTTTCAAGTACATGATACACAATTTTGTACATATCACACAGTAGAGGCATTGGAAATGCGACTAGCATAAATGGTGTTAACTAGGAACTTTTGGTTTTCCGAATCTAATTGACCACTAGAGGTCACTTAAGGTTAAATCTAAGCTGGCTCCTCATCTGAAACTAACCCTTATGATGTGTAAAATCTATGTATCAAATATTATGCTTTTATTGCAATGTTTTACTTGGTGGCAGCAACCTTGACATAGTTTTCCCTAGTGTGCATTTGTAGGCTCTCAACCTGGCAAGTATGTAGTTTCTATGTACAACCAGGATTGGTTCATTGGGAGAATTGAGTGTTTGGAGGAACTCAATGATGTGTGTGTGAAGTTTGTGATATGATCTCATGTGTAAAACTCGATTCCGGCCTCATGCCAAGAGAAATCAGTGCTGGTTACCATTTCAAGACATCCTGTGTGTCATCAGTGCTTCAGAACTGCATGAACACGGAGATCACCAATATATATTATTTTCTACATTAATGGAATAAATGCTCTTCAGCCAACTTACTTTTAAAATTAAAATATTTGAACGTAAATTTTGTAGATGAACTTGTTTATTATGGACTGAACTATAACAATCTGAATATATTTTTACAGGTGTTACGTATGCTCAATTCATTTTATTTTTGTAGGAATTGACCCAAATATGGTGCCATCTTAGAGGAAAATTAACTTTTAAAACTTAAACCTGACAAATATATTTTAGATTAAAAAATGCGGAAAATAATTGGTTAGGAATACTACGCATAACATTATATATGATATGCATTAAAGATGAACTTTTAAAGATGCATAACGTATAAAAAAATTAATTGTCGTAGAGCTGTGAAACCATGAAGGAGTTGGGTTACATACTTGATACAGGCACATATATAGATCAGATACATATACTCCTCTAAGTTGAAGTTTCAATACATTTGGTAATAATGTACACGGTAAACCATCCACAACAAGATGGGAATTATTTGGATTTTTGGTCGCTAAAATATACTCTGTTGATCATCTTTGGATCCATTCCGAAAAACAAATATCCATTATATACAATGGGGTGCTTGAGTTGGGAGTAGTCAGCTAGTTTAGATTGTACTAGTGAATTGTAAAAAGTTTCCATCAAGTGCTCCACAAACAACATTTCGGCACACAAAAGAGAGTAGTAGCTATTTACCAAATTGCAGAAGCTGGTATGTTGCTGGTTCTACAACATATCTGTGGTCATGATGGTGCCATGATCACTATTGGATTCAATGGTACAATTCATATCTTTTATCCAGGCTTCTTCTACAGTGTTTGATTAACACACATTACTTCAGCTGTTGATCATCTTCAAGCAGTCAGTCTTTCTTAGACATTTGGTAATGTCACAGGAAACACAGTACGGAGGAACCATTTACAGTTGTAGGTAGAATGTTAAATGTAGATTAAGAACACCTTGGGGAATACTCTCTTATAGGAACCCAGATAGGACAAGTAAAGTGTCAGAGGAAGTGTCACAAATAGAAAATTGGATCCTTTGAGACAAGTGGACTTTAAACCACTTACACATACTTCCTGAAATGCTAGTTTCAGTGAATGTTCTTTATGTGTCACACTTACAAATGCCGTCTTAACATCCAACTACATGCAGTCTGTTTGACATCCAGAATCAAAAACCTAAACCTCTAACAACTGAACTTCTAACAATAGAAACCAACATAGTCAGTAGTTGTTGAACTGTAGTACTTCAGAGCATAACTCAAACTAACTTAAGAAAGGATTTAGATTTAAAAAATATATATTTTGTCGTAGATGAGAAGTTCCAGATCCTAACCCATTTTCCTCCGAAATGTGCACATTTTTTTGTTCCCGTCATAACTTTATTCACCTTTCTTCTGTGCAAATAATTATTATACCATCTTGTTGCTTATTGTGTGTGTTTTAAGATGATATGTAAAAAGTCTCTATAGGCACTTTTTCTTAGAAGATATAGCCAAACACGCAAGGGTCACTCAAAAAATGGCACCTCCTAATTGCCAGGCGCCTTGAGCTACAGACCTCAAACTTGTGTTGTGGCTTCCCACAAGCCTAAGCTGTGATATAGCTAAGAAGAAAAAATTTACCGTGAAGCAATGTTGAGTTATGGTGATTAGAAGAGGCGGGGTCACAGATGTTCCAAGGTTTTTGGCGCGTTTGCAAATAAAGTGTCTCATATCTATTCAACACTTCACCGCGTTGAAATTATGATTCAGCCATACCACAGCTTAGGGTGTTAGCAAGCCACACAGGAAGTTTGGGTTCTGTAGCTCAAGGCGCCTGGAAATTAGAGGACTTGCCATTGGGGAGGTGCCATTATTTGAGTGACCCTTGCGTGTTTGGCTATATCTTCTAAGAAAAAGTGCCTATAGAGACTTTTTACATATCATCTTAAAGCACACACAATGAGCAACAAGCTGGTATAATAATTATTTGCACAAAAGAAAGGGGGAAAAGTTATGACAGGTACAAAAAAAATTGCAAATTTCGGCGGAAAATGGGCTAGTCCCCCCTTAAGAAACTGCAGAGAGTAGAGAGATGGCCTGTGGCTACTTTTTTGTGTAGATGAATGATGCGATGAGTCAACTATTCTGGGAGTATTCTTGAGAAAAGGTTAAGGAAAAAAGGTAAGACAGTAACTCAGAAAGTGAGAAAGATCATAAATATCTAATGCTTGTATCAAAATCTTATTCTGGGTTTAAGTTGGAGGAGATTCATTATCTATAGAGTGTGTAGAAAACACAGCTTTTATGGCATACAATATATCTGTTGCTGCTGGGGACAATCCGGGCATCATCAACAGGGATGTATCTTGAATTTTTTGTCAGGGGACGAGAATATATCGGTCTTTATTATTGTTTAACACAATACCTTATCTGGTGTGCATAGGTCCCATATACTACTGATCTTCTGTGAGTCCAGAATCTGTCCCAAGTGCACCACAGAATTGACCATAATCCCATGGAAATTTTTTCGACCTGGAAGGAAGGGAAGAGAACAATCATGGAATGCGAAAGAGTTACGGATATTTTGGGCAGAACACTCAAACAAATCCCAAGTCTGTAAGAGGAGAGCTGGCTACTGCCAGGTCCATTGTATGTAATTTCACCTTGCCTTCTCCTTGACCTTGAGTCATAGGGTTGGTTTTGGAATTACTAGCACGGGAAAAAGAGCATGGTGGGAGTGTGTGAATTAATTCTATTGTGCATGGGACATCTTAGTGTGCTGCAGTCTTAGGTATGTAAACTTACCCACATGTGTTAACAGAAACACATTGCACAAAAAAACACTTGCACAGATAATGCTACCAATTTTTTTCTACTTATGATGGACCACTGGTCATCACCTCATCATATCTCATTAACACATGTAGGGCCTGATCTGGCTGTACATCAATAGTCGATTGTTTCAGAACATTAGTCATTGTTAGTTGTTTGTTTATATATAAGTGCACTGTAGTACCTGTAGTACCTGACTTTAGAGTTGCTTGTATTTTGTTATCATTACTAAACTGTCAGCTACTGAACCTATGCTTCCACCATGAATCGTATGATACACTTTCTTAGCTAATTGTGAATAGAATGTAATGGGTATGAGAAAGTATTTAGGAAAGAGAACTCAGAAGGAACAGTCGGATAAATCTAGAGGTGAAGAGTCTGATACAGAGGAATCACCCTGTCATGCAGAAGGCATTCATGACTTGCCCCATCTCTAATAAATTATCTACACAACAGAAGAAGAAATGTTACAAGAAAAAGCTAAGCTACAAGAAAGTTTGGAAGAAAGTTTATCCTTGGGTTCATTGTGAAGATCCTAAAGTTGGTATATTTTACACACTTTGTAAGAAATAGTGAAGGCTACCGCCAAGTGAAATAGGTGGGTGGACGAAAAGGGGAATTGTTGAGGGGAACTATGACACAGAACTACTGAAAAACATAGTGGATATAAATGGCACCAAGACTCACCAATCACTGCGAGAATAGTTAAGCATGTAGAGCAGCAGAATATGATTGAAATGCAATGTGCAGGTACTGTTTAACAAGCTGAAGAGCTAAAGAAAAATAATCGTGAGATTATTCTTAAATGTATGAGATCCATATTTCACACTCAACCACATACAAGTCAATTGAGCTTAATGCTAATGGCAAATATTTGCTTGAAAAGCATCTTAGTGAAGGGCCATATAATGCTCAGTACTTCAAGTTTCAGTACTAGTGTGTTGATTGAAGTGATTGATATTGGATTGAAAGAAAGCTTATGTGTAGTCTCCAAGATAGTCCCTACTAGTCCATCTTAGCAGATAAGTGCCAGGACTTCAGTACTCAGTAAGAGTTATCCATCTGTGGAAAATGGTTAGTTATTGGAAAACCAGAGAAACACTTTTTAATGGTACTTCATGTCTATTCCGAAGATGCCGGTACTACTACAAAAGCTTTAGAGTCCTTCTTACTGAAGAACCAACTTGATCTAAGAAAGTTGATTGGCCAAGGATATGATGGTTCTGCTACATTTGCTGAAAAGATGTGTAGTTCATAAGAGAATTCAGATCTCCTCGGTTCATGCAATCTATATCCACTATTCTTGTCACAGGTTACAGCTCGCTTCAATTCAGGAAGCTGCATTAGTGAAGGAGTTAAAGATGTTTTGGAACCATGACCAGTGTTTGAAAGTTGTTTTATTATTTCCCCAAAAAAGCAGTGACATTGAAGGGCATCCAGGCTGTTCTTGGTTTTCCTGAGCTGAATATTGTGAAGCCTAGTGACTCTAGGTGGCTGTCGCACAAGCTTTGTAGGTAATTTGCGAGGAACTGCCTCCATTGTTGCAAACCCTTTTACAGTTATACGAGTCATCTGGAGATGCTGAGGCATATGGTATATACTCCCTTTTGGCTAGTGTTAATGGTGTATCAAGCAGTTATATCTTATCAGAAGTTCTCGGTGCCCTTGCTTTCTTAAACTAGTTCATCCAGAAGAAGATTGCCGACTTCAGCAAGCTTCCTTTTATGCTCAAGAGAACACTTGATCATCTAAATTCCATCAGGGTGAGTGATGCCAGTTGGTGTACTGCAGCTAAGACAGCCATATCAAGCTTAGAAACTGAGCATGTAATAAAAATCAAAGGCAGTATGGGACCAACCGTTTGGAAATCACCTCCTTTGTCAGTTCACCAGTTTCGAGCAAGTGGCTATTCCCTACCTTGTTACGTGATAGAAAATATTAACATCCAGTTCTCAGGTGAGGTAATCGAGCTTTGTGCTCTTAGCCTTTGCTAACTTCTATGGAGAAAAACAGAGGTAAATTTTAAAGGATTGCATATTGTTCACTTGCTATTGTCAATAAAGGAGAATTGCTAAGAGGATGGTAAATTTTTTAAAAGAGCTGTTTTCCAAAAAAAGAGGGTTATGACGGAAAAAATACCTGCCCTCCATCATTGCATGACATAAAAGATACCATGGAAACAAGTTATGCTTGTAAATTTTCAGAAACTTTTATATTGATGATTATTTTCCTGGCCCTTCCAATAGGCATACCCTAGGTGGAATGATCATTTAGTCATTAAGACTATGCAGTCACCTACTAGAGTGTTGTGTAACTCAGCTCACGAGTTTGATTGAAGGGCCTAAAATTAATGCATTTGAATTAGAGAAAATACTGGAGATTTTAAAAGAACATAATCACAGAATATTACTTTGGGACTGTGTAGTTTAGTAGCTATTGTTGCAAGTTATGTGTTGACTTCATGAATGGTGGTTGTTAAATTAAAAGATTAAAAGATGTTTGTTGTCTAACTAAAAAGATTTATTTGTAGCTTAGTTCCGTAATGAAATGGCAAATATTTAGGGGAAGAAAACTCAGACCAGGGGGGTGGAGAGAACTCATCCCTGGGATTGGATATCCCAGGGTGCCCCCCCCCCCCTTTTTTATACATCCCTGATCAATATATGGTGCTAAATTGATGATACATAGCCGCTGTTGCTGTAAAAATTCTGGCATCATCTGAGGAGGTTCAATGTTCTTTTCCACCAAATAGGATTAGGTGGGCAACAACCATGAACTATGACCAGCATGTATATCCTTGTGTACTGAAATGATAATGTCAGTGGCTGTCTCTTTTACTATCATGCTGCTTCTTGCTCCACTCCTTTCTCCTAACTTCCCCACCCCCATCCCTAACCCCTCTCCCTCCATGCTGTATCTGTCTTTAGGTAGAGATGCAAAGGATGGAGTGTAACCACGAGAGCAACTTGCAATACTGAATGCTCAACACACAGAAATAAGATATAACTTACAACATACAGGAGATCGGACATAGGGAGCTTAACTGTGTATGTATGTGTTGTGAGGGGAGAGGGGAGGAGGGAGAGAGAAATTGGAGGGGCAGAGAATGTGGCTAAATGGAAGTTTTATTAGAGATATGATATTCATGTGGAGAATAGGCCCCTTTGTGTGTGTGGGTTTATGAGTGTGGATGTTGGACCCAATGGTTACATGGTTGGCTGTGTAGATATGACCAGTTTTGATAGAGAAATGGGCTGTGTTTGGATTTAACCTGATGTGAGTGTGTCTGCAGTGATACTATATCGTGTGTGTGTACATGCGTATGGCAGCTCAAAAAACTAGAGCATTTTTTTAGAAGGAGCGGGAACAACATGAATATGAGTACCGTAAATGTCAGGATTGGGAGGCTTTAGAGAGAGCTTCTTGAGAGTGAGATGGAGGAGCATCAGATATGGGAAAGGGAGAGAAGAATGAAGGAGATGCATGAGAAGGAGAGGAGGGAGCATGAATTTTCCGCTGTGAAGGTGAGGGAGATGTGGGATAGGAACATACGGATGCAGGCAAGTCTATACAAGTAATACTAAATTTTCGCACCAAGTCAGGTCCGAATTAGCCATTGATGCAGCTTCTTGAAGGGACAGGCTCTCTATGTATGCATAGTTTATGTAGGTATCAGAGGGAAGTTTGAATGAGGGACATCTTTCTGAGCAGCCAGCCATAAAGTCGTTATCAATCTGTAATGGTATGTAACAACATATGACTCAGTGTTTCCAGTATTGTTGGTGTGGTCTGCTGGCCACACTTATCAAGTGGACAGAGCAGGCCTGCCCCCCCCCCCCCTCCCCCCCTTCGTCTGATGTCCTACTAAACGACCTCCCATGCTTGAACCCCGAGATTATCAGTGTAGTCCCAGAGGCACAGGAGAAATCTCTGGAAACCTTCTTTCGCTTGTGGTAGTGCCGCCATGCACGCTCAGATCCAGCAGCTAACTGCAGCAACTGCCTTGCTCAGTTAGTGGTAGTGGTATGGAGTTGAATAATCAAGGAAGTAGTGTGGACATGGTTCCCAGATCCATCAATACACTGCTAACCAAATACGCCTGTCTATGAATAAGAGGGTCTAGGAACTGGTGGAAGAAGATGGAATGAAATGGGCATGCTAATTAAGTCTTCTCACATTCGAGGTGGGATGAGTGTAGGTGCGATGGGAATGTAGCAACCCTAAAGATCAGCACTACAACAACAGGCTTGAAAGAAATCACAGTGGAGGAGGAGTAGGGTTGGGTATAGAGGCCATGGAAGGAAAGGAGGGCCCCTGGGCAGACAGGAAGACATCTATTGTGTAAAAACGGAACTACCAAGAATCTGGATTGAACACTGTATATATCTGTAAACAATCTGTAATGTGTAATGACAACATTATAATAACAGTCTAATATAGTTTTGTCCTTTTTTGTTGTTTTTCTCTTTTAAGTTTCAAGTTAACTGTTATATTTTATCCTTTGCAAGAAGTTTGTTGGTGAGACTGAGCTTTTGTTGGCTCAACCACACTTATTGCAGTGTCTTTAGTTGTGGAGGGAAGGAACTTGTAAATTCATACAGTAATAATTCACATGAACAAAAATGCTATATTAGACTGACATGTGTTAAAAGTGGGGAAACACGACTGTATCCATGTAGTTCACTACTTTGAAACCCCTTTACCATTTAAAATAAGATCACCAATATTGTAGTTGTATAGACACTCCATTGATTTTTAAGTGGTTTACAACCCTTTTTTTTTCATTTTTAGAAACCAGCTGCATATTGAAAGGGAAACTGAACTGGATGTGGTCTATATGGGTACGGTCTGTGGGTACAGTCTCGTTAACATCCAGTCAATCCACAAGCCTTTTTTCTGTGTATTATAGATTAGCAGTCGAGAGACTCCAGGCCTTTTATGCACTGTTACTCTTTATTGCTTCAGTACACTACATATCAACATATTCCACTATACCAATGTGTGTAATGTTAACATGCCAGTACACAAGAAGGAAAATAAAAATTAGAACATACCATGTTACCATGTTGTTGCAACTTGGTAACAGTTGAACAGGAGAACTCCATCAACCAACCATCTACAGCCTTCAAATAAGGTAACAATTTCGAAGGACTGGGTCGGGAAGTCCACAAACCCAACAGTGGTATTAATTATGCGTTATCCTATTATAATTCTGATTGTGATAAAATTGTTACCACAATTAACAAAGTTGTAGTGTGAGAGTATTCAGTTTTACGGTAGAAACAGATCCTTGAAGTTTTTTTTCCCGTATAACGTTTTATTGCTATGCTAACTTAGTGAAAGATTCTTGGGACTCATGGCGACTTCATGGAGCAAATAGCCTGCTAATAAGCTGCCAATATCTATCAAATTAAAACCTTTTTTTATACTATTTTGGGGAGTTTGCCATTGTTCTATCTTGTATGCCATTGGTAAATCTAATACAAATGGGAAGTACTCTACCAGAATATGACCTTTGGTAGGCTATGCAGTTTGTGGCTAAGATCGTACTTACAAAAAATGACAGGAGATGGATGAAGGAAACGTTTAAAGTTATGCGATGCTCTAGTGCTGATTCTCTTCCTTTACAGGAAAAATGATAATAAACATTGAATTCTCAAACCTCTTTTGAAGAAATCAATAAAACGAGGGTTAAGGTGAAGATAGAGAGTGAGAGCAGAGATCTTAGGACAACTGGTCTGATGTTAGGCAGCTAATATCATGTGTGTATGTGCAGGAGAATATGACTGCTCTAAAGTGAGGCCACTATTATCTTGTGTGTGTATGACGTGACTACTCTGATGTGTGACAGCTGTTATCATTCGTGTTTGTATGTGAAGGAGGCATGACTGCTTTAATGTTAGGCAACTGTAATAATGTGTATGTATAGGAAGACATGATTTCTCTAATGTGAGGCAGCTATTAATCTGTGTATGTGTAGGAGGACATGATTGCTCTAATGTGAGGTATCTATTAATCTGTGTGTATGTGTAGGTGAGCTTGACTACTCCAATGCATTTCCTTCAATGGCCACATTGTGTGTATGTGTAGGTGAGCTTGACTACTCCAATGCATTTCCTTCAATGGCCACATGGAGGTGTGTAAGAAACTGGTTGCCATTAGGATGGAGTAAATATTTGACCTAGTGCCCTACAAACAGGGCAGCACTCCTGGGAGTAGCTATAATGACTGTCCAGGGAGTTGCTACAATGTAACTTTTGTTATTCTACTCATCTTTTTTGTATATGGAATTTCACCATAGTGAATGAACCGCCAGATTTATTAGAACAAGTAACTTAAAATCTGTGTTTGTTCAGCATGTATATTTGCTTGTAATCTCAATTTACCTATTCCACAATTATTACCATTATCTCTCTATGTTGAAAATGGTTCCATTTTGACTGGGCTGTTGGACTTCATTCAAGTGGATGATCAAAATATAAATATGTATAGCAACTTCATCATCATAATATTATTATGATGAATTTGTTATAGAGATTTATTGTAATTTATATATATTGTAATAAATATATATACACTAGTAACCAATGCAAGGCATTGAGTGGTGTGCAAAGATGTGAGCAAGAGAGAGAGACAAAACAAAATATAGGCGTATCTGATGATTTAGCCTGACGCTCTATTTGAAAAAAGTAATTCTACTTTGCTCGCATTACACTATCCATTATCCTATATATCTCTAGATGGAAGCATATTTATTCAATCATGATATTGTAATTTTTAGATTGTGATATGGATGTTATAATGTTTGGAATGTGATATGGGAAAGTAGCTGGTATTTCTACAGGTGCAAGGTTGAACAACTTAATGCAATATAACATATTCGGATGACAAATTCTGAAACAGAAATGTGCCAGTAGAAGTACAGAGTTTTGTTAAGAGAACTTGGCTTGGAAGCGGTTTACCTGGAAGATGGGAAATGTACCACACTAAGAGTGGGCATCTGGCAGTGCTTTCTCCAGAAATTATCCGTGTGCTAAGGGATGAACATGCACAATCTGACAAGAACTGTGATAGTTTGCACTCATGACAAAGTTTATTGTTTCAGTATACTATCTTTTAATAGCACAACTATCCCTTGACTATATACATCAGTTTCCCATTCTATATATAACACCAGTCATAAACTTGCTGTCCAGAGAGAGAGAGAGAGAGAGAGAGAGAGAGAGAGAGAGAGAGAGAGAGAGAGAGAGAGAGAGAGAGAGAGAGAGAGAGAGTGATAGTGCACATGCAAGGAATTGTGTTTATACCAAAGTTCCTCCACCATCAAGATAAATAACTTTTTATCACTTGGATATGTCGATGAACTGAGTAGTTTGTCAGAATAACCCCCAATTTATTCACTGACAGCTATTAAATGCAGTTTCTGTTTTCAGTCTTCGGATCAGCAGCTGTTTTCATCTTCGTCACCAAAATTTTCAACAAAAAATAATTTAATTTTGTTGATATGTACAATTTTTCATATATCCAAGATGACCATATCCTTTGAGTAAAGCATATAAAATCTTTCGTGGAATCTGTGTATATCTGAATGTATGGCCAATATATAAAGTAACAAAAAATGTTGTGTTTTTTAAATAACAATATAGGATTGACCTGTCCAAAAAGAAGTAAACAAGATTAAATCCATTTAAACAACAGATATATAGATGACACATATATGACCATTGCAAAATGATATATATTAGTTTGAATGGTTATACATATATGTGCCATATAATGGTTGTGGTATAAATGGATTTGGTCATGTTTCCATTATTTTTTGATAGTTCAATCAAATGTAGTTAGTTTTTATTTTTAAAGAGAGACTCTCACCCATAAAATTTAAAATCAACAATAAAAACACCTTTATATTGATTGTCAGAAACTAAATTTTATCAAAAAAATTTGAGGCATTTTGTCGAAAAAAACAAACTTTGGGGTGTGGCCAATTGAAACTTCATAGCATGTACGGAAGTACTCAATCTTAGCTTTGCGCAATTTGATTGTATATTGCCTGTGTGTAAATATTTATGTGTCATTAATATGATGCGACTAGCAGCACTAGCCACATTTTAAAAGTATAGTGTTTACCAGGTAGGTGCAAAAGATAGGAAACATGCTATGAGATAGTATTACTAAAGTTTAAAATGGAAGCTATTGTAAGAAAGGTCAGTAAACCCAAATATAAATTGTATTTTATTACTTAGGCCGACCACTTATTTACACGTAAAAGGCTACACTTGTGACTTGGTAAAAGAACCTGTGGACCACTACAAGCAATGATTTTATTCTTTTAAAGCACAACTGGACATTCGCCTTTGTATAGTCAATATACAAGACCAGATATGAGATATTGCCAGGGTAATCAAAGTAGATTTTATTTACTCTGTACTCATTGATTATTGGATTTCATTTCCAATAAACTGTTTTGATTGCATGCTCATTGTATGTCAATAGTATAACAGTTGATAAATATATCATCATTCATTAATAGAGGACATACCAATTTGTGATGCATTAAAATGAACAGTTCAAACGGTAACAATTCAGTCTTAACAGAATTGTATCGTTAGAACAGCTTCCGATGATTTTTTCTGGTGATGGATCATCTGATATTAATTCTGCAAGTAGGCCTTGTAGTACAGAATTCCATGGTAAAGGTACTTCATCACTGAGTATATGCAAAACTTCCCTCACTAATACTGCACTGTCCCATCATGCTGATGCTATAGCCAATCCTCCTCTAGCCTATTACATAGGGGTCCTCGCTTCAGCTCAGGTGCATGCAATTCACTCACAAATAGTGACAAATATAACTACCTCACACACAAGTATCAGGGAACTGATTTCACCTCTTTTAGTGAACAAAGAAATGAAAATGAATCCACCTTATATTCCAGAGCTACTTGGTAGAAAGCATTTGAGTGGCTGGCTTATTCACCCTCCATAGATGAAGGGTACTATAGGTAGGTAGAAAACTGGCATAGTAGTAAATTGCAAAGTAAATAACTACAGTGAAGTGAAAAACATGAAATTCATCATCAAGGATCAATCATGTATGTTTTTATTTTCCTTCCCATGCACAATTTGCATACACAATGTCCATTCGTAAAACTTGTAGTTGCAGAGGACTTCAAATGTTCCAATGCACATCTATGACTATTCCATATTCCAATCCAGTTAAGCCAAAAAAAACCAAAAAAAAAATTGTGGGACTGTACAAACACAAAACGCCCATACTTGCAAGTTAGCTATATGAGGCTCAATTTGTTGAGAAAAACACATTTTTGACATAAATGACAAGTTTTTTGTAAAATACTATAAAAATGCTTCAAAAAAGCAGAAAAGATTAGTGTAGCTGTATGTGGCTCAATTTGATGAGGAAAACACAATTTTTACATAAATGACAATTTTTTCGTCAATTTCTGTAAAAATGCTTCAATAAAACAGAAAGCTATGTGTAGGTGTATGTGGCTCAATTTGGTGAGAAAAACACTTTTTTAAATAAATGCCAATTTTTTTGTCAATTTCTGTAAAAATGCTTACAATAGAAAAGATTAGTTTAGCTGTACGTGGCTCAATTTGATGTGAAAAACACTTTTTTGACATAAATGACTTTTTTTTTGGCAATTTGTGTAAAAATGCTTAAATACATCATATAAGCATAATTTAGCTGTATTTTTCTCATTTTGAAGAGAAAAACACCGGTGTGAGTTTCAATTTGTTGAGAAAATTTTTTTTGACCTAATTGAAATTTTTTTGTCAATTTCTGTAAAAATGCTTCAAAGAAGCAGAAAAGCTTAATTTAGCTGTATGTGGCTAAATTTAGTGAAAAAACAAATTTTTGACATAAATGACTTGTTTTTTTTGTCAATTTCTGTAAAAATGCTTCAAAAAAGCAGAAAAGCTTAGTTTAGCTGTATGTGGCACAATTTGATGAGAATAATACTTTTTTGAAATAAATGACAAGTTTTTTGACAATTTCTGTAAAAATGGTTCAATACAACAAATTAGATTCCTTTAGCTGAATTTTCCTCATTTTGTTAAGGAAATCGCCAGTTTGAGGCTCATTTTGTCGAGAAAAACACTTTTTTGACATTATGTGGCTCAATTCGATGAGTAAAACACTTTTTTGACAAAAATGAAAAAAAAAACTTTGTCAATATCAGTAAAAACAAAACTTGAATACAACAAACAAGCTTCATTTTGCTGTATTTTGCTCCACCGGTATGAGTTTCAATTTGTAGCTGAGAAAGACCTGTTTTGACCTATTTGACACATTTTTTTGTCAATTTATGTAAAAAATACTTCAAAAAAACAGAAAAGCTTAGGTTAGCTGTATGTGGCTAAATTAGATGAGAAAAACACTTTTTTGACATAAATGACTTAATTTTTTGGCAATTTCAGTAAAAATGCTTCAAAACAGCAGAAAAGATTAGTGTACCTGTATGTGGCACAATTTAATGAGAAAAACACGTTTTTGGCATTAATGACAGGTTTTTGACGATTTCTATAAAAATGCTTAAATACAACAAACAAGCTTCATTTATTTTGCTCATTTTGATGAGAAAAATACTGGTTTGTGAAACAATTTGTTGAGAAAACCACATTTTTTACCTAAGCGACAATTTTTTGGTCAATTACTGTAAAAATTCTTCAAACAGCAGAAAAGCTTAGTGTAGCTCTTATGAGGCTCAATTAGATGGGAAAAATACTTTTTTGAAATAAATGACATTTTTTTGGTCAATTTGTGTAAAAATGCTTCAATACAACAAACAAGCTTCGTTTAGCTGTATTTTGCTCATTTTGATGAGAAAAATACCGGTTTGTGGCTCAATTTGTTGAAATAAACACATTTTTGACCTAAATGACGAAAAAATTTCAATTACTGTAAAAGAGCTTCAAAACAGCAGAAAAGCTTAGTGTAGTTATATATGGCTGGTTTAGATGAGAAAAACACTTTTTTTGACATAAATGACAAGTTTTTTGTCAATTTCTGTAAAAATGCTTCAATACAACAAACTAGTAGAAATTTTTTGCTAATTTTGTTAAGTAAATTACAGGTTTGAGGCTCATTTTGTCGAGAAAAACAATTTTTTGACATTAATGACAAGTTTTTAATCAATTTCTGTAAAAATACTTCAAAACAGCAGAAAAGCTTAGAGTAGCCGTATATGGCTTAATTTAATGAGAAAAACACTTTTTTGTCCTAAATGACACATTTTTATCAATTTCTGTAAATATTCTTCAATACAATAGAAAAGCTTTGTGTAGCTGTATGTGGCTCAATTTGATGAGAAAAACACTTTTTTGACATAAATGACAATTTTTTGGTCAATTTCAGCAAAAATGCTTCAATACAACAAACAAAGCTTAATTTAGCTGTATTTTTCCCATTTTGAAGAGAAACACAATAGTATGTGTTTAAATTTGTTGAGAATTTTTTTTACCTAATTGACAAGGAGGTTATTGTCAATTTCGTAAAAATGCTTGAATACAATAAAAAGCTTCGTTTAGCTGTATTTTGACAATTTGAGAAGAAAAACACCAGTGTTTTGTTGAGAAAACAAATTTTTGACCAAAATTTCACGTTTTTTGTCTATTTCTGTAAAAAATATTACAAACGTGCAGAAAATCTAGGTTTAGCTGTATGTGGCTCAATTTGATGAGAAAAACTTCTGTATGTGTTTCAAATTGTTGAGAATAGCACTTTTTTAATATAAATTACAAGTTTTTTGTCAATCTCTGTAAAAAATTCTTCTAAACAGCAGAAAAGTTGCTCAGTGGCTGAATTTGTAGAGAAAAACACTTTTTTGACCTAAATGACAAGTTCCTTGTCAATTTCTGTAAAAATACTACAAAACAGCAGAAAAGCTTAGTATAGTTGTGGCTCTATAATGGCTCAATTAGATGAGAAAAATACTTGTTTGACATACGACAATTTTTGGTCAATTTCTGTAAAAAAACTTCAATACAACAAACGAGCTTCGTTTAGCTGAATTTTGCTAATTTTGTTATGAAAATCGCCGGTTGAGGCTCATTTTGTCGAGAAAAACACTTTTATGACATTACTGACAATTTTTTTTGAGAATTTCTGTAAAAAAATTTCAATACACTAGAAAAGCAGAGTGTAGCTTTATGTGGTTAAATTTGATGAGAAAAAAACTTTTGTGCACAAAATGACAATTTTTTTGACAATTTCTGCAAAAATGCTTCAATACAACAAACAAGCTTAGATTAGCTGTATTTTTCTCATTTTGATGAGAAAAACACCGGTATGTTTTCCAATTTGTTAAGAAAAATACCGATAGGTGTTTCAATTTGTGAGAAAACACCTTTTTGAACTGAATGACTATTTTTTTTATCAATTTCTATAAAAATGCTACAATACAACAAACAAGTTTTGTTTAGCTGTATTTTGCTCATTTTGACGAAAATATACCGGTTTGTGGCTCAATTTGTTGAGAAAAACATTTTGTAACCTAATTGACAATTTTTTGGTGACTAACTTTAAAATTGCTTCAAAACACAAAAAAAAACTTAGTGTAGCTGTATATAGCTCAATTTGATGACAAAAACACTTTTTTTTCCTAAATGAAAAGTTTTTTGTCATTTTCTGTAAAAATTCATCAATACAATAAAAAAGCTTAGTTTTCATGTATATGGCTAAATTTGATGAGAAAAAAAAATTTTGACAAAAATTACAAGTTTTGGTAAATTTCTGAAAAAATGCATCAATACAACACACAAGCTTAGTTTAGCTGCATATTTCTCATTTTGATGAGAAAAATACCGGTAAGTGTTTCAATTTGTTGAGCAAAACACCTGTATGTGTTTCAATTTGTGGAGTAGTTTTTTGTCAATTTCTGTAAAAATTCTTCCAACAGCAAAAAAAGCATAGAGTAGCTGTATGTAGCTTAATTTGATGAGAAAAATACTTTTTTGACATAAATGACAATTTTTTTTTGTCAATTTCTGTAAAAATGGTCTATATAACAAATAGCTGTGTTTAGGTGATTTTTGCACATTTTGATGAGAAAAACACCGGTGAAGCATAATTTGTAGAGAAAAATTTTTTTTTAACATAATGACAAGTTTTTTGTTAATTTCTGTAAAAATACTTCAATACAATAGAAAAGCTTAGTTTTGATGTATGTGGCTCAATTTGATTAGAAAAACACCTTTTCAACATAATTGACAAGTTTTTTGTTAATTTCTGTAAAAAATACTTCAATACAATAGAAAAGCTTAGTTTAGATGTATGTGGCTCAATTTGATTAGAAAAACACCTTTTGAACATAATTGACAAATGTTTTGTAAATTTAAAAAAAAAATGCTTCAAAACTGCAGAAAAGCTTAGTTTAGCTCAATTTGGCTCAAATTGTTGAGAAAAACCTTATTTGACCTAAATGAAGTTTTTTGTCAGTTTCTGTAAAAATGCTTCAAAACAGCAGAAAAGCTTAGTGTAGTTGTATATGGCTGAATTTGATGAGAAAAACCCTTTTTTGACATAAATGACAATTTTTTTGACAATATCTGAAAAAATACTTCAAAACAGCAGAAAAGCAATGTGGCTCAATTTGATGAGAAAAAACCATTTATTAAATAAATGACAAGTTTTTGGCTAATTTCTGTAAAAATGCTTCAATACAACTAACAAGTTTCCTTTAGATGTATTTTGCACATTTTTATGAGAAAAATACCGGTTTGTGGTCAATTTGTTGAGAAAAACACATTTTTGACATAATTGATAAGTTTTTTTGTCAATAACTGTAAAAATGCTTCAAAACAGCAGAAAAGATTAGTGTAGTGGTACAAGGCTTAATTTGATGAGAAAAACACTTTTTTGTCTTAAATGACTTGTTTTTATCAATTTCCGTAAAAATTCTTCAATACAATAGAAAACCTTAGTGTACATGTATGGTGGCTAAATTTGATGAGAAAAACACTTTTTAGACATAAATGACAAGTTTTTGGTGAAATACTGTAAAATGGTTTAAACTGAAGAAAAGCTTAGTGTAGCTAGGTATGGCTCAATTTGTTGAGAAAAACACATTTTTTACCAAAATGATAATTTTTTTGTCAATTATTGTAAAATGCTTCAAAAAAGAAGAAAAACTTTGTGTAGCTGTGTCTCAATTTGATGAGAAAAACACTTTTTTGGCATAAATGACAAGTTTTTTGTCAATTTCTGTAAAAATGCTTCAATAAAACGAACAACCTTCGTTTAGCAGTATTTTGCACATTTTGATGAGAAAATACTTGATTGTGTCTCAATTTGTTGAGAAAAACATATTTTTTACCAAAATGACAAGTTTTTTTGTCAATTTGGTGAGAAAAACACTTTTTTTACGTAAATGACAATATTTTTGTCAATTTCTGTAAAAATGCTTCAATACAATTGAAAAACTTAGTTTAGCTGACCTTGGCTCAATTTAATGGGGGGAAAAATGTTTGACATAAATGACTATTTTTTTGTCAATTTCAGTAAAAATGCTTTAATATAATAAACAAGCTTAGTTTAGTTGTATTTTCATCATTTTGATGAGAAAAACGCAGGTATGTCGCTAAATTTGCTGAGAAAAACACCTTTTTGATCTTAAATGGACATTTTTTTGTCAATTTCTGTAAAAAGGATTCAAAATAGCAGAAAAGCTTAGCATAGCCGTATTAAGCTCAATAAGATAAGAAAAACACTTTTTGGATATAAATGTCAAGAATCTTATTCAATTTCTGTGAAAGTGCTTCAATACAATTGAAAAGGTTAGTGTAGCTGAAACTGGCTCAATTTGATGAGAAAAAAAGTTTTTTGACATAAATGCCTATTTTTTGGTCAATTCCAGTAAAAATGCTTAAATACAACAAACAAGCTTAGTTTGGCTCTATTTTGCTCATTTTGTTGAGAAAAATACCAGCATGAGTTTCAATTTGTTGAGTAAAACACTTTTTAGACCTAATTGACACATTTTTGTCAATTTCTGTAAAAATGCTTCAAAAAAGCAGAAAAGCTCTAGGTTAGCTGTATGTGGCTTAAGTTGATGAGAAAAACATTTTTTTGACATATATGACTTAGTTTTTAGGCAACTTCAGTAAAAAATACTCCAAAACAGCAGAAAAGCTTAGTGTAGCTGTATGTGGCTCAATTTGCCAAAAACACTTTTTTGGCATAAATGACAAGTGTGTTGGTCTATTTCTGTAAAAATCCTTCAATACAACGAACATGTTTCGTTTAGCTGTATTTTGCACATTTTGATTAAAAAATACCGGTTTGTGGCTCAATTTGTTGAAAAAACATATTTTGACCTAAATGACAATTTTTTGTTAATTATTTAAAAAATTCTCCAAAACAGGAGAAAAGCTTAGTGTAGCTATATATGGCTTAATTTGATGAGAAAAACAATTTTTTGACATTTGTGACAATGTTTTTATCAATTTCTTTAAAAAATGCTTCAAAACAGCAGAAAATCTTAGTGTAGCTGTATAAGGATAAATTAGATTTAAAAATCTCTTTTTTGTCCAAAATGATAATTTTTTTGTCAATTTCTGTACAAATTCTTCAATACAACAGAAAAGCTTAGTGTAGCTGTATGTGGCTCCCTTTGATGAGAAAAACACTTTTTTGACGAAAATGACAATTTTTTTGATCAATTTCTGAAAAAATGATTCAAAACAGCAGAAAAGTTAGTATAGCTGTATGTGGCTCAATTTGATGACAAAATACTTTTTGACATAAATGACAGGTGTTTTTTCAATTTCAGTAAAAATTCTTAAATACAACAAACAAGCTAAGTTTAGCTGTATTTTGCGGATTTTGATGAGAAAAACAAGAGTATTTGTCTCAATTTGTTGAGAAAAAAATATTTTAGACCTAATTGACACATTTTTGTCAATTTCTGTAAATATGCTTCAAAAGCAGAAATGCATAGGTTAGCTCTATATGGCTCAATTTGATGAGAAAAACACTTTTGACATATATTACTTAGTGTTTAGGCAATTTCAGTAAAATGTTTCAAAACAGTAGAAAAGCTTAATGTAGCTGTATATGGCTCAATTAGTTGAGAAAAACACATTTTTGACCCAAATGACAATTTTTTGTCAATTATTGTAAAAATTCTTCAAAACTGCAGAAAAGTATCAATTTGATGCAAAAAAAAACACTTTTTAACATAAATTACAATTTTTTGGTCAATATCTGAAAAAAATGCTTCAATACAACAAACTAGCTACGTTTAGCTGAATTTTGCTAATTTTGTTAAGCAAATCGCCGGTTTGAGGCTCATTTTGGCGAGAAAAACATTTTTGGACATTATTGACAAGTTTTTTATCAATTACTATAAAAATGCTTCAAAGCAGCAGAAAAGCTTAGTGTAACTGTACAAGGCTTAATTTGTTAAAAAATTCTTCAATGCAATAGAAAAGCTTAGTGTATCTGTATGTGGCTCAATTTGATGAGAAAAATACTTTTTTGACATAAATGACAGGTGTTTTGTCAATTTCTGAAAAAATGCCTTCAAAAAAGCAGAAGAGTTAGTGTAGCTGTATTTGGCTCAATTCGATGAGAAAAACACTTTTTTTCCCTATTTTGGCAAGTTTTTTGGTAATTTCTGTTAAAATACTACAATAAAACAAAAAGCTTCTTTTAACTTTTTTTTTTCTTTTTGATGAGAAAAAACCGGTACGTTGCTAAATTTGTTGAGAAATTTTTTTTGGACCAAATGACAATTTTTTTGTCAATTTCTGTAAAAATGATTCAAACTAGCAGAAAAGCTTAGTGTAGCTGTATATGGCTCGATTAGATGAGAAAAACACTTTTTTCACCTAAATGACAGTTTTTTGTCATTTTTTTTTTAATTCTTCAATACAATAGAAAAGGTTAGTATACATGTATGTGGCTAAATTTGATGAGAAAATCACTTTTTTGACAAAAGTGACCAGTTTTTGGTCAATTTCTGTAAAAATTCTTCAAACAATTGTAAAGGTTAGTGGAGCTGAAAGTGGCTCAAATTGATGAGAAAATCACTTTTTTGACTTAAATGACAAATTTTTGTTCAATTTCTGTAAAAATACTTCAATGCAATAGAAAAAGCTACGTTTAGCTGTATGTGGCTCAATTCGATGAGTAAAACACTTTTTTGACAAAAATGCAAGTTTTTTGTCAATTTCAGTAAAAAGGATTGAATACTACAAACAGGCTTCATTTAGCTGTATTTTGCTAATTTTTATTGGAAAAACACCGGTATGTTGCTCAATTTGTTGAGAAAAAACCTTTTTAGACATAAATGACAAGTTTTTTGTCAAATACTGTAAAAATGCTTCAAAACTGCAAAGAAGCTTAAAGTAGATGTATGAAGCACAATCGGTAAAAAAAAAACTTTTTTTACTTAAATGACAAGGTTTTAGTAAATTTCTCTAAAAAATGCGTCAACACTATAGAAAAGCTTAGGTTATCTGTATTTTGCTCATTTTGCTGAGAAAAACATCAGTATGAGTTTCAATTCATTGAGAAAAATACTTTTTAGACCTAATTGACACATTTTTTTCAATTTCTGTAACAATGATTCAAAAAAACAGAAAAGCTTAGTTTTGCTGTATGTGGCTCAATTTGATGAGAAAAAAAGTTTTTTTTACATAAATGACTTGGTTTTTAGGCGATTTCAGTAAAAATGCTTCAAAACAGCAGAAAAGCTTAGTGTAGCTGTATAAGGCTCAATAAGATAAGAAAAACACTTTTTTGAGATAAATGCCAAGATTTAAGTCAAATTCTGTAAAAATGCTTCAAAACAGCAGAAAAGCTTAGTGTAGCTGTATGTGGCTCAATTTGTTGAGAAAAATACATTTTTGACCAAGATAACATTTTTTTGGCAATAACTAAAAATGTTTCAAAAAAGTAATAAAGCTTAGTGTCGCTGTATGTGGCACAAATTGGTGAGAAAAAACCTTTTTTTACGTAAATGCAAGTTTTTTCAATTTCTTTAAAAATGCTTCAATACAATAGAAAAGCTTAGTTTAACTGTACGTGGCTATATTTGATGAGAAAAAAACTTTTTTAACTTAAATGCCAAGATTTTTGTCAATTTCTGTAAAAATACTTCAAAACAGCAGAAAAGCTTAGTGTAGCTGTATGTGGCTCAATTTGTTGAGAAAAACACATTTTTGACCAAAATGTATCTCCATTTGATGAGGAAATCACATAAATTACAATTTTTTTGTCAATATCTGTAAAAATGCTTCAATACAATGAACAAGCTTCGTTTAGCTCTATTTTTCTAATTTTGCTTAAAACAAAACAGTTTGTGGCTCGATTTGTTGAAAAAACACATTTTTGACCTAAATGATAATTTTTGGTCGATTACTGTAAAATATCTTCAAAACAGCAAAAAAAGCTAAGTTTAGCTGTATGTTGCTCAATTCGATGTTGTATATGGATCATTTTGATGAGAAAACACTTTTTTGACATAAATGACACATTTTTGTCAATTTCTGCAAAAATACTTCAATACAACAAAAAAAAAGCTTAGTTTAGCTGTATGCTGCTTAATTTGAAGAGAAAAACACTCGTATGTATTTAAATTTGTTGAACTTTTTTTTTTACCTAATTAGCATTTTTTTTGTCAATTTCTAGAAAAATGCTTCAATAAATATAAAAGCTTAATTTAGCTGTTTGTGGCTCAATTTGATAAGAAAAACACTTTTTTGACATGAATGACAATTTTTTGGTCAAATTCTCTAAAAATGCTTCAATACAACAAACAAGCTTCATTTAGCTGTATTTTGATAATTTTGAGGAGAAAAATACCGGTATTTTGATGAGAAAATCAAATTTTTAATCAAAATGTCATCTTTTGGGTCAATTTCTGTAAAAATACTACAAAACAGCAGAAAAGCAAGGTTTAGCTGTATGTGCCTCAATTTGATGAGAAAAACACCGATATGTGTTTCAATTTGTTGAGAATAGCAATTTTTTGACATAAATGACAAGTTTTTTTGTCAATTTCTGTAAAAATACTTCAAAACAGCAAAAAAACTTAGTCTTGCTCTATGTGGCTCAATTTGTAGAGAAAAACTCTTTTTGAACTAAATGACAAGTTTCTTGTCAATTTCTGTAAAATTACTACAAAACTGCAGAAAGCTTTGTGTAGCTCTAAGTAGCTCAATTTGATGAGAAAAACACTTTTTGACACAAATGACAAGTGTTTTGTCAATTTCAGTAAAAATGCTTCAAAACAGCAGAAGAGTTATGTAGCTGTGTGTGGCTCAATTTGATGAGAAAAACCCTTTTTTATCCCAATTAACAAGTTTTCTGTCAATTTCTGTAAAAATGCTACACTACAACAAACAATCTTCGTTTAGCTGTATTTTTCCATTTTGATGAGAAAAACACAGGTACGTTGCTAAATTTGTTGAGAAAAACACTTTATTGACCTAAATGACCAATTTTTGGTCAATTTCTGTAAAAATGATTCAAAACAGCACAAAAGCTTAGTGAAGCTGTATATGGCTCAATTAGATTAGAAAAACACTTTTTGGACATAAATGACAATTTTTTTGTCAATTCTGTAAAAATGCTTCAATACAATTGAAAAGGTTAGTGTAGCAGAAAGTGGCTCAATTTGATGACAAAAACACTTTTTTGTCATAAATGACAAGATTTTTGTCAATTTCTGTAAAAATGCTTCAAAATAGCAGCAAAGATTAGTATAGCTGTATATGGCTCAATTTGATGAGAAAATAACTTTTTTGACCTAAATGAAAAAATTTTTGTCAATTTTTGTAAAAATGCTTCAATGCAATAGAAAAAGCTAAGTTTAGCTGTATGTTGCTCAATTCGATGAGTAAAATACTTTTTTGACAAATATGATAAGTTTTTTGTCATTTTCTGTAAAAATGCTTCAATACAACAAGTATTTTGCTCATTTTAATGAGAAAAATACTGGATTTTGTCTCAATTTGTTGAGAAAAACACATTTTTTAACAAAATGACTAGTTTTTTTGTCAATTACTGAAAAATACTTCAAAACAGCAGAGAGCTTAGTGCAGCTGTATATGGCTCAATTTGATGAGTAAAAAATCTTGAATACAACAAACAAGCTTCATTTGGATGTATTTTGCTCATTTTGATGAGAAAAATACCTGTATGTGGCTCATTTGTTAAAAAAAACACTTTTTGACCTAAATGACAATTTTTTTGTCAAATACTGTAAAAATGCTTCAAAACTGCAGAAAAGCTTAGTGTCATTATGCACTGGTGCTTAGTTCAGGTCTTTGGTGTATGGAGTTCTAGCTATTGGTAAACTGTTACCATATTGAAAGGAGGCCATAGCGATCTTCTAACATGTTTTGTTGGTTATATTCTTCTCCTATGTAATGCTTCCAAGTCATGTCCTTGAAGAGGGTTACATGGGTTCAGTCAACATTAGCAACAATATATGGTTATTTTGTTGTAGACCACATGGTGTACTTGGTTACAGTCAACAATAGCTACAATACATAGCATGTGTAGATGTGTGTAGTATTGAGCAACAATAATCAAGTGTTTTAATGCCTTGGATACATCTATACCACTCAGCTGGACTGATCTAGTACTCCACTGTTCAACTATAAAACTTGTAATGTATAGAAAAGAGAGGAAAAGAAGAAGAAAAGAACTTGAAAAATGACTATTATTGGATTGACCCATTAATGAAAGGAAACAAGACTATACCCATTTAGATCATAATCATTTAGAACCCCTTTACCATTTAAAATCATATGTGCCAATATTGTGCAGGTTTTAAAATCAACAGAGAGCCTCTGCAAACAGAATTCTACAATATTGGTGTAAATAGTAAATGGATATAACTCTTTTGTTTTCTTCCATTTTAACAGGTCAATTCAATATAGTTTGTTATTAAATAAAAAATTGTTCGTGTATAATTAGTATTAATTTTAAACGGTAAAAGTAAGTCTAAATATTGTTGGAAATCCTTGTTTCCTTTCTTTTTTGACAAGTCGATCCAATATATATTTATCAAAAAAATAATGTTTCTATTTGCTTTTTGTTTGGTTTGTTTCCTCTTTATAAATATCACAATCAATCAGTCTCTTTCAAGGAAATGTTAACTGTTACCCAGAATAATCCAGAGCTTACCAATCATAGCAGATGATATTTTTAAAAATAAGCATACATGGTTTTCTTGAAGGTTTGTGTTGTCAACTATTGACATAACCGTCAAACAAACAAAAAGCCCGCTCACTTCCTTGCAGCAAAAACATACAGCATTAGAAAATGAGCTCAGTTAGCTCAATATATGTAATCACAAGAGCGTGATTATTGTGCTGGCAATCATTACCATTTTTGGTGTTTAAGGGGGGACTACACCCGAAACCAACGAAATTATAACACATATTTGTAGCTGGGATAACTTTTTTTCCCTTTCTTCTGTGCAAATACTTTTTAGACCAGCTTGTTGCTTATTGTGTGTGCTTTAAAATAATATATAAAAAGTCTATATAGGCACCTTTTCTTAGAAGATATATCCAAACACGCAAGGGTCACTCAAAAAATGGCACTTCCTAATTTGTGACAGACCTAACTCCCACGCGCCTTGAGCGAGGCGCCGCGCGATTTTTTGGTGTCCTGCCACTTCTCAACACTATAACTCAGGGGGATTTCACCGGGGAAAAAAATAAAACCGCTATATCACAGCTAAGGGCTTTATCAACTCACACATGGAATTAATTTATTTTTTAAAACTTTTTGTTACTGTTATTTAATAATTATTTTTATTACATAACTGTAAAAAGTTACAGCTAAAACTGTTCAGAATAAATAATAACGATAATAATTAATAATAAAAAGAACAAATGCATAAATAATAAATAAAATACTTTATAATAAGTTAACAAGTAAAATATACATGCACACACACAATTACTTATAGAATGACCCCATACATTTTGTATGGAAGAAAAAGTAGATGATACATATATCGTTGAAAACAAATTTCCTATTTTTTAAATTTTTAGGCCTGTCTGTTTACTACCTCAGAAAATGATTCAAGGCACAGAGAGTGTTATGAAGCTAAAAATATCAGAATCGTCATTTAGATGCTAAGAAGCAATATACCAAAATTATTTTTGAAACAGATATGAGCAATGTTATTTCGTATTTGTGGTGTGGTTGTTCTAAACAATGTACACATACTGCAAATTTCTATACCAATACAAATTAATTTTGTAACCATCCTTATTATTTTTTTATTTATTATATATTCGAAATTCATACTGAATAGCCTTGAGGCTAATAGAAGAGCAACAGCACAACAACAACAATTGATAACTAAAATGATATAATTAAATAGGATAGCTACATGATATATGGCAATAAAATTGTTTATATACAGGTTAAATTTAATGTGTAGAAATGTAATGTTGAATATAGTGCTTAAACTGACCAAGTAAGTAGATGCTTTTATATAATTGGGAAGAGAAATCCATAGACTTGTGTCGGCTGGAAGAAATGAGAAGCATTCCGATTGGGTTCTGTGAGGGGCTTGCAGATGGTTGTAGGGGTGGAAGGTTCGGAGAGAATAGTAGGAAGTGGGCTGACTGGATGGTTGGAAGGATAATCTATGTTATTATGAAGAAGCTTGATGAAAAAGATAAGTTTAGCATAACGGTGGCGAGATGGTAGCGAAGGAAGATGAAGCTTAGAGAAAGGAGTATGATGGTCTGAGGACCAGTGATTGTTATAATTTACAGGCAAAGAATTGATTTTTTTTCAAGACGAGATGAGAAGTTTCTAGATTGAGCATCCCAAAGGAAAGAACTGCATTCCAGATGAAAACAGATGAGAGAAAAGTAGAGGCTAAGAAGAGTAAAAGTATCTGAATGGCAGCAGAAATGACAGTATAGGACATCTAGTTATTCACGAGTCATAGAGGAGACGTAGGTGATATGGTTAGACCAAGATGGAGAGAAGAAAAGAGCATTCCGTGGAATTTAAAGTCAGTAATTGAACCAAAAATTCATGGGGGTGAGGAAGATTTGGTAAAAATTGACTGTTTATAAGAAAAATGCATGTATTTTGATTTATTAGGTTATGTGTGAGATATTGAGAAATGAGGCAGGTGGTGATACAGTTAAAGTCATTCTGGAAGAGAAAAAAATCATAAAGAGAATTGTCAGGATTAAAAAGAAGGATGCCATCAGCATAGAAAATAAGCTTTGATGAGCCAGACAAGAATCTATGTAGATGATGAGGAGAGGACCTATTATAGAATCCTGAGGGACTCCAGAAGTCATAGGTTGAGGTGACCAACTGGTGCTGCGATGATTACCTGATGAGAGCGAGCTGAAAGATAGGTGTGTAGCCAGTTAATGAGGTAAGGAGGGAGGTGCAAGGAGGAAAGCAGGTAAAATAATGATTTGAGAGGAAAGGAGTCGAAGGCATTTTTGAGATTGAGAAAACATGCACTGATATTTTTTTGTAGAAAAGAGTGAAAAGAGTGATTTGCAAAGAGATAAGCTGATGAAGTGGACTGATTCTGAAGAAAGCCAAATTGAGTATTGGAGATAAGGTTGTGTTCAAGACAGAATTCATAAAGGAGATAGTGAATATGTTTTTCAAGTAGAATGCTAATGATGAGAGTAAGAAAATGGGTCAGTAATTTGAGGAATTGTCCAGGTTAGATGAACACCTAGGGATGGGAACAATAAAGGAGACTTTCCAGTCAGCTGATACATGCACTTGAGAAAAGGACAAGTTATGCAAACGCATGATGGGAGCAACAATGGATATGCATGTAGATTTATGCATTTACGAATAGATCAAATCTGGACTAGAGGCTGTAGAAGAAGGGAGATGAGATATCAAGCTTAAAAAAAAAGTTTCAGTACAGAAAGTCAGGAGGGTAGGGAAATAGCCAAGACGGGAAAGTAAAAGGGGAAGACACAATTGGAGGTGAGCAAGAATTGAAACACTCAGAGAAGAACTGATTTAGAATTTCAGCCTAGAAGAGAACATATAGCCTTTGGATAAAAGAGTTGGCACAGAGGGTATTTTTTTTGTGGAACAGACAAAAGATCAAAACTTTTTAGGAGGAAAGAGAGTGAGACTGGAAGAAGACACATTTGTTCTGTTATAATAGAAGAAATAGTGTTTCTAAGAGAAAAACAAGCCTGTAAAAAAAAAAGGATAATTTAGCTCCTTAGCACAAAAGAAAAGATTTTGGCAGTTCTTAATTAACTTTCAAAGGTTATTATCAGTAGTGACAAGTAGAGGATGCAATAATTTGGAGGAAATACACAAGTTGATGACTGCCACTTTCCAGGAGAAATCAAGGGCAGAAGAGAGTAGCTGATCTCATGGAATCGGTGAAAGATGGTGGACAGCTTTATCAAAATCTGCGAGATGATACAACCAAATTTTATGCTTGGTGCACTTTCTTGAAAGGTGAGAAGAAGGAAGGGATATTTCCATGAAGATGCTCTTGTGTTCGAAGGATGATACAGGTGGTAAGACCAACGGAGGAGCATAGACATGGGATGGACAAGGTCTATAATAGAGGCCGAAATCAAATTTTTAGTATGACATGTAAATACAAAATATGATATATCGGCAAATAACGATTATGTATATCTTGATGGTAGTAGTATCAGAAGAACATCAGTCTTTCTTAATTCAATGAAAAACCTGATAGAGGATCGCCGAGAGAACATTATCCTTCATTAAAAAAACATTCTTTCTGGTTACCAATGGGCTCCATGGCAGACAAGAATGTTGTTCGTTTTCATTACCAAATCTTATTGCTGATTTTCAAAAAAAAATTTTTTTAAGTACCTCTACTTTTGCCTCTCTTCCACATAGTATTCATAAGCAACACTCTGTTGGAGAGACTCAACAGCCTCAATAATACATCTAGATGCCTGTTCAAATATTTTTTGTGATTATCTCAATTAAAATATTATGTGACAAAATATTTTTCAACTAAGCGGCAACTTTCTAGCAGTTCCAGATCTTAGTGGTAGTATAGGTCATGTGTCTGTCTCCTATCAGTCAAACTCTTCATTAGCTGCAGCAGTCAACTCTGCTGCAGTACCACTAGCTACACATCTAGTAAGATGCCAAATCATATAGTAAATGTCATTCATACATAGAATGCGAGAGAATACTGTTATACAAGCAAATGATGCTATGGTTCCTAACCAGTTTGAGTAGAAATCTACACATGCAAATATGGCTGAGAGTGAATAGCTTTGAATAAGAGAATCTAATTTATTTAGAAGCAAAGATGATAACACACTAAGAGTGATGTCATATACGGCAGTATTTGTAGTCAGAATTGTCAAGATATTTTGTTTTATTGTTCAAGGCATTTTCCTAGTCTTAACTACTTCCCAGGCTAAAAGCATAGCTATTTGTCTGGCCATACCCTTTGTAAGGGCAAGCTGAAGACCTAACCCAATATGGATTTGTGGTGAGACTGATTTGTGATGTGATATTTAGATGTTTTCTTTACGATTGTGAGATTTGATGCAGTCGAGAATTATGTTCTTTAGAGATTCACAACAGGCATAAGTGGTTGGATTGTAATAGGGGGAAGTGACAGTTGCATGTATTTACTACTGGTGCAATAATATAATGGGGTGACAATGAGGAAGTAAGTAGTTTTGTTAAGAGGACTTGAAAACTGCTTTCTTTGAAGATGAGAAGAGCACCACATCAAGAGTGAGGACATCCAGCAGTTCTTTCTGCGGAAATTAACAGAGAACTAAGAAAAGACCATGCAGAAGCAGAAAAGAACTTGTTCAAATGATACTTTGCACTTTTGACTCAGTTTATTTTTTACTGTTTTTAGTAGGCACCATATCATTAGCATAAATATTTCCACACACATATTTCCATTTCAGAATTTGTCATTCCTATGTTGTATAGAGCATCAGGTAGTTCAATCTTGCACCTGTAAGGAATACAATAAAAATGTACAATTCTTGGCTACTTTTCCATATTACAATCCAACAACTTACACTAGTTGTGAAACTCTAAGGAACATATAATTCTCGACAGTATCACATCTTGTGATCATAAATATCTGCAAATTACATCACAAATCAGTACTGAGTTAGCTCTTCCACTTGACCTTACTAAGTATATGGCCATAGCAATGGTTATGTTTTTAAACTAGTCAGTAGTTAATGCTAAGAATATATCTAGAACAATAAAACAATAATCATGACAATTCTGACTAAAATACTGCCTTATGACTTCACACTTAGTGTTCTTGCATCATTGCATTAGCTGCTCTTAGAGATAATAATTCACTCTCAGCCATATTTCTATATGTGTGTTTCTGTTTCACAACTGGTCAGGAACATTGGTATAGCACTATTTGCTGGTATAGTAGTATTTATTCGCATTCGATATTTGAGAATCATTATTAGTATATGCCTACAAAATATGTAATTTGGGCATACGAAGCAATACAAAAAAATTCATCCATCACTCTACAGAGGGCTCGCATAGCTTGTCAACTAATGATCACATTAAAACATCGAAAGTGAGCAAATATTGCTATTCCAATGAATACTTTGTCCTGTTCCTGACCATTATGAGACAGGAATGTACATATGGAAGTATGGTTGAGAGGGAATTGATTTGTGTAAGTTTAGCTAATTGACTTAGAAACAAATATACAAGCACACAAAACTTGCCTGTGGTCAAAATTGTCTAGGTTTTAATTTTGTTATTGTTATTTTAGATGTTGGACTAGCCAAGACAACCGCCAAATACAAAAACTAAAGATATTTGCCGATATCCTTAGTAAGGATAAAGAGAAGAGCTAAATCCAGTACTGATTTGTGGTGTGATTTGTTTTCTTTAGGATTGTGATATTTGATCGAGTTAAGAATAATGTATTCTTGGGAGATTCACAACTTGTGTAAGTGGTTGGTTTGTAATATGGAGAAGTAGCCATGAATTGTATGTTTCAACACAATCCTCAGATGCAAGTGTTAACAAACCAATACCCAAAAATATAATGACATAATGGGATAAGAAATACTGAAATGGAAATATGCATGCGGAAGTAACTTGTTTTGTTAAGAGTACTTGGAAGCTGTTTTCCTTGAAGATGACAAGAACACTACCTTAAGTGCTTCAGGAAGCCACAGACCAAATTTGAGCCCAAGCTCTTGTAGTGGTGGTGAGTTATGTCTGCCAAAACCTTGAGTGGTAGGGTTCCTGGTCTCTCACTTTTATCTTCTAATATAATGTGTCTATATGGACATTTTAGATACCATTGGAAAGAAGATAGAATAAGCAACACTCTGATAATAAAATTATCAGCATAGTGAAAAGAGAAAAAAAAGTTATGGCAATTAGAAAGAGGACAAACGTTTTTTTGTTAAATAGGTATATTCCCCCCTTAAGGGTCATATCATCAGGATGTCATCTGGCTGTGCTTTCTGCAGAAATTAAGGAAGGGTTATGCAGAAGCTGACAAGAACTTGTTCAAGTGATAATTAACACTATTGGCATGGTTTGTTGGTTCAAGTTTTCTCGATATCATTAGCACATCTACTGACTATATGCACCAGTTAAGCTCTCGATATATGCTAAACTAACTAGTTATCTACTCTCTGTTTGAGAGAGAAAGAGCGGCAGTAAATATGCAAGGAACTATGTTTACCTTAGCAAGAATGTAAATAGTTCCTACCATCAAAAAATTCTTGACATCCAATGTCAGAGCATCTTGTTGAATTGAGTTGTTTTGTCAGAATAAAACTCCAGCAACCTTTCCCTTACTTCTATTAATCATACAGGTTGCATTACGTGTCCAGGTTTCTTTTCTTTGGACTTCAAATCTGCGGTCGTTTTCTTCATCATTGATGAATCTAGTGTATCCATGCGTGTTTTAAGATGATTTTCCTTTTTTATGTCAAGTCCATAAAATCTTCCGTAAAATCACTGGGTTATGAATGTACAACACATTTAAACTAGTATTGACATTGAAACATTGAAGGCGAACAAATATAGCTATCCCAGCAAATACTATTATAGCAATGTTCCTGACCGGTTGTGAGACCGAAATGCACATACAGAAATATGACTAAGAGTGAATTGCCATGCGTATGAGTAGCTACTTTACTTACATGGAAAGATGCAAGAACACTAGATGTAATGTCATAAGGGAGTATTTATGGTCTGAAATGTCAAGATTATTGTTTTATTGTTCTAGATATTTTCCTAGCCCAACCTATAAGCATAGCCATTGCTTTGGCCATATCCTTTGTAAGGTCAAGCTGAAGAGCTAACCCAGTACTGATTTGTGATGTAATTTGTAGATATCTTCTTTACGATAGTAGATATAATGTGGTCAAGAAAGTAAGTGGTAGGATTGTAATAAGGGGATGTAGCCAACAATTTTTTTTTTTGCTGTATTCCTTAAAGGTGCAATTGAAAAAACATATTGGGATGACAAATTAGGAAATGGAAATGTACATATGGAAATATGTTATTTAGTTATGAGTAATTGGAAACTGCTTTCCTTGAAGGTAAGAAGAGCACCACAGTAAGAGTGAGGTCATCATGAAGTCTTTTCCAATAAAAATATCAGTGAATTAAGGTAACATCTTACAGAAGCTGACAACAGCCTGTTCAAGAGATTGGAAAAAGTGATGTTTTCATTATCTATATCATTAACAAAGTATTTACTATATGCATCAGATGTGCTTTCTATATATGCTAAATATCCAGCTAACTACTCACTGTTCGAGAGCGAGAGAGCGTGGCTGTACACATGCAAGGAACTGTGTTTACCTTATAAAATTTAAAATAGTTTCTCCTATGAAGAACCTATATCATATCCAGTTCCTGAGTTAATGAAATGGTAGTTTACTCTGAATAAAACATCAGCATCCATTCCCTGACAGCTGTAACCGAGTAGGCCCCATGATACCCTTTATTCAATTATAATAGATTGATTTGTCAATAAAAGAAATAAACAATATATATCACTTCCAGTCTTCCAACCGTTTAACATTTATATGGTAAAGTAATGTCTCACTGTTTGTACTCGTGTGGAAATGTTTGAGTTTCATTTCTTTTTTTTGTCAAGTCAATTAATTTTTGTTGTTGTTTTGTTAGTTATTTTTTAAATTTGGGAGGGGAAAATTCCACAAGCAATCGAATTTCAGAGATGAACCAGTCCTTTTGATTACTGTTTACCAAGGTATAAGTCGCACAGGAGCATAATTCTCACCCACAAATTTCTCCATATTTTTAAAAAAATATGTAATTGCTAGAATGTTAGTTGCACTGAGAGTCATGCACTAAATAAAACACCCATCTCTACCAGCAAGGCTGGAGAAGAAAAGTCTGTCCTGAATGGAGGAGAGACTTATATTACAAGGCAGGGTAAAGGTATTGTTGTTATGCCAAGCCTGTCCCGAACAATGTTTTCACTTATTCCATACTCCTTTCCAGCTCCAGTTCCCAAAATTTTCAGAGAATGCAATAACTTTTTGCTCCAGACATATCATTTATAAAATCGTGAGCAGTGCTTTGCAGTATGAGGTTAAGTGCTCCACATATGACCCTGACCAGTGATTCATTTTAGCCTGTATGACTTATGTTCCAGCAAAATTGACATTTTGGAGAATAAGTCGTGCCAGATAAATTGAGAAGAGCTGCAAAAGTGACTTATAATCTAGCAAATATGGTAAACACTTTATCTAACTTCTTGTTTCACATCGTTGTACACTACATAAGTAAGCACATAGCATATTGTTCTTTTGTTAATGGAGTCAGGCTATAACACCATCTAGGACATGGTGACCAAAACACAGGAGAACTGCAGAACTAACCAAACTAGCAGATATTATTCTATACCATGTGTATTACTAAAATACACACACATTTATTGTTGTGTGGTCGCTTGCTTTCACTTAACTTTTTATTTGAAGAGGAATATTCTTATTAGTAAATCGACTGATGCCAATTCAAGCAAGAGCTAACTTGACAGTTTCGACCAACTCACTCAACTGACAAAACTAACCATAGTTTTTTTCTGCAGTCATGAAAGAATGAAGTAGATTAGAAGATTAGGGAATAAAAATATAGAGATAGACACATAGATGTCCTTAAGGATGAATTTTAAGTGTTTTTTTTTTATAGTTTCTACATTTTTTTTAGTGTGCCAGTTCACTACAACAGCTAAGGATTCAAGACACACTAGGAGTCTTCTGGTACTTAACAGCAGCCCAAATCATTTAGGAAGCTAAAAAGCTGCCATTGTGAGTTTTAGCGCATTAGTTGAATATGCTCGCATGTGTATTTATTTTAGATCATCTTGAGTATTAATCGACCGATTATTTTGTATGTACAAAGTGGTAGTTTACAACTTTCAATTTCAGTGTTTTACACTATGTATACAGTAAACATCCTACTGTTGACAATAATAAGGACAATAGCAGCTTTTAAAAATAGTTTCTAAAGACAGATCGCTGCTTCATCAGTCTGTCCATCAGAAATCGTCCAGCTGCTGAAATGAAGTCCACAAACTCTGCTAAATCGGAATGTCCAAGTAAAGCATCAAACAACTACATCCCAACTAATATCAACATTGTGGAAACCCCATTGCTACTTCGAAGGTCACTATTGTGGAAAAAGAAAGTGAGGAATCTTTATCAAACAAATAGCTCAAAAGTGATAATATTGTGGCATTTTGTGACAGGGATCACCAACAATATATTTCTTAGTCCTTTAATATATCTACTACAGTACGATAACATAATATTTTCTACAGGAATCTCGTGTATGCTGGCTGTCACATTTCTTTTTTCACCATTAGCTGGTTTTCTTGCTGATGTCAAGTTTAGTGCTTTCAAAGTTCTTATTTGTAGCACATGCATCATGCTAGTAGCCACGATATGTCTCTGCTCATTTTGGGTCTTAATAGTTTACACAGTTCACAACATTGGCAATTACTTCTTCTTATTGGTAGCTTTATCTTTGTTGGCAATGCTTCTGTATAGCATTGGATACATGACATTTATTGCAAACATTTTGCAGTTTGGAACTGATCAACTTCGTGATGCACCTTCACAAAATTCAGTTACCTTTTTATGCTGGTACTTCTGGACTAGTAGCCTTGGTACTATAATTTCACTTAGTACCATTATACCTGGACATAGAAGTATTATCGACATTGCACACAAAAAAATAGGCTTTGACCAGTTAACAAGTATAATTATAATTACTCTCATGGGTTTGTCTATCGTGTTTTCTTCGTTCATCTTATTTATTCTTCACAAGAGAGAAACATGGTTCTGGAGAGAGTCATCCAGATTTAACCCATATAGGCTGGTCTACAAGGTCATAAAATATGCCTGTTTCAATAAAAGGCCAATCCTTCGAAGTGCATTCACTTACTGTGAAGACGAACTTCCCTCAAGGATGGATCTCGGAAAATTAAGATATGGTGGACCATTCACAACAGAGCAAGTTGAAGATGTCAAAGTATTTTTACGTATACTGATGATATTGTTTTCTCTAGGTCCAGCCTTTCTAATGGATGTTTCAGCTACTGCAATGACTATAAACCGTGCTGTCCATAAAAATGCAACTTACAAAGTTAGTGAACCTGTAAAAGTTCTATTTCTGGACTATGGGATGTTAACTCCGGTATTAGTAGTGGTCTGCATACCCATCTACCTTAGCCTTGTACGTCCATTCTTCTCACGATGCATTCCCAATATGTTGAAGAGAATGGGACTGGGAATAGCTTTGCTGTGTGTTTCATTTGTTATATTGATAGCACTTGACTTAACATCCTACAACAACAATGAAGACCTTTTCTGCAATGTAAACAAAAGTTCTACATTCAACAAGAAACCTCTTCCTGTGTACATATATATAGTGCAGCACACTCTGTCTTCCCTCTACCTCATGCTACTCTACTTGTCAGCATGGGAGTTTATTTGCTGCCAGAGTCCTCAGACTATGAAAGGACTGCTTTTTGGATTGTTTTACGCCATTAGAGGGTTCAATCAGTTCTTGGCTACATTTCTTATCCTGCCATTTCATTTCTTCTGGAATCTACATATTATCAATTGTCGTTCTGGTTATTATATACTTAATTTATGCGTGGGGCTTGTCTCCTTGCTTATCTATACCATTGTGGCTAGGAGTTACAAGTATCGGAAAAGAGATGACATATGCAATACGTATCAATATGCAGAGAGATACTATTCCACTACTCAGTAATTAATACAGCAAAGATGTCAAGCTTTTAGTTCAAACAAACACATAATGACCACTGGTGAAACAAGTTACATAATATTTTATTTCCTTCGCAGTTATTTTCATTAAATGATTACTGATTTGTATCTTCATAACTCTGATTACTGTCATCAAAAAATTAGTATAATTATTTTTGATATGTCTGGAATGAGACTCACTGTTATATTTTTGTCATAATGATGACACCTCAGTTATTGTAATATTGTAATATCAAATATTTTCACATGTAGTTCACTTTTTTTCTTCTTCCTATCGAATCAGTACCTACATTCATTCATCAGATAACCGGTAGTGTTTACAACAACTTTAAATACTTTAGAAAATGTTGCTATAGGCGAGTAAAATAAAATATAGATACCCTGATGATTTAGAGACAGACACAAAAAAGGTATATATATTCTGGTGAAGAGTTCCTAGGAGTACATTGAGGAATCAACTTATTATTATTAAACTATTTAACACAATGCCATTCAAGTCATCAGGTCATTACTATGGCGAGTAAAAAATCTGTCCAGTAATATGAGAAAGACATAGTATTTCTCTACTCAGAGCTAGCTTTCACTGAGCCTATGCAAAGACATAAAGACAGCACATATTTGGGTTGTTTGGTGCTAAGGTTTTTACAATTCACCAATAGAGTGCAAATGTAACAAGTGGGAGAAAAAGAGTGGTTAGCCCTAGTACTGACAATGTATGTATTGTGATTCTCATGGAAGCTGGAATCAGAAGAAATAACAATGAAGAAGAATTTTTTTTTCTTGTTTGTAGGTTAGCCAGTTTACTAACATAGTGAAAGATTCAGGACATGCTAGAAGTGCTTTTGGAGGACATTATTTGGGAAGCTATAAGATGATATACATACAAGCTTATCTTTTTGGCACTTATAGAGTTAGTCATTTTAAAATATGATAACATATTGGTCCCTCCTACACTTTTCATTTCCATTCAGTTTTGATATCCTAGTGTGTGTTTTTACTAAAGGCTTAGAGTCAAGACTGTCCATCACATAACTATGTGTCAGAATCATGAATGTGCAGGAAGAGCTGTAGGTGTATCATTAATACTTTGTATCAGCATGTATTCCTGGTGGTAGGCAAGTCAGACTTTATTTTTCCCCACTTCTGTGCTTCTGTATTTTGTGGCTTCATCATCCAAACTTGGAACTAAGGCTGGAAGCACCACTCTGATGGAGCCAGGCTGTGGTGGGGTTACCATGACAAAAATGATGAGTGGTAGTAAGAAAACAAACGATCATTTTTTTCGCTTTTCCTGGTGCCTCTCAATAAAATTTTGTATCCAGCTAAAGATATTTATACCTCATAGAGAGACATATAGGAACTATGATAATGTTTATTTCTAAACCTGTCATCTATCACCCAGATTTAATTATGCCACTTTCAGCAAGTTTTGGAAATTTGGCAATATTAGGTCGACACAGAAAATACTTTCGAATTTTGCTCAAAATGAAATAAAAATCATCGTATATCTCATAGAAAGGACTCTAAAATATATAATATATTCTTTAATATTAAAAATTAACTGAGATAACAAATCCAAATGATGCCATTTTCTCAACTTTGAGATAATGGCAATGAAAGATAACAGACATATTTCTTGCTCATAACCATTGTTGGTAAAAAAAAATTGGACTCGTACGATGGACACATTTAGATGGAGGAGTAAAAATGTGTCAAATTAGGGTGGAGTCTTAGCATGTTTCTTGTATGGATGGGTCCAAATTTCTATTGCATTACATAAGTTGTTGTAAATAACAGAACTACACATCAACAACAATAAAAAGATCAATGCAATGTTCTAGCCAATAATAAAATAAAGTTGGGGCAGGCGTAGCGGTGGTGGGCATATGCTGATTATAGAATAACAAAAATACTTTTGTCAAACCCTGCATATGATATACACTTTATATTCACTGTGTAGATCCCTATCCTGGAAAGAAAATAAAGCTCTTGGATTATGCTAATGGGCTAACTTCTGATGTAGCCAGTCTGATTCCAATGGGAGACAGAAGCTCCACCTATAAAAATGAAAAAAAAATCAATAATCCTATTAGTTACTGCTAGCTTGATTTTATTTATTATTATTTTTTTTTTTTTACCTCCAACACTCCCCAGTTGAAGTTGACAGCAGGGAAGGTATAGCAAGGGAAAGTGTAGTAGCCTGTAAATCACACCCAGCTCCCGAAAATAGAAGATATATGAATGTCCAGCTGATTATTTTAGCTGGCTAGGCACCTATAATAGCTTGTAACAGCTGGAACGATAGCAGATTTATTACATGCCTACATTACTCCAAGGAGGATAGTATTCCAAGCAGGGAGATATTCCAAGAAGGATGGTACTTCTTTTTCTTCTCCAAGCATCTTGTCAGAATTCTCGATGCTGGTACCCCACAACCACACTCGGTTTTTATGTAATTGGGAGATCGGATTGGTGGAAACAGAGTCATGCACCTGTTCTGCTTTTCAAACTTTCAAGCAATGCCTGTTGCCCGCTCATGTGGCAGGAAATGCCAACCAGTGGCTTATTACCATGTGATCTATAAGGTAGTCGACATCTTTCTTATTATAGGAAAAGAAATTCAGCAAATTCTGAATAGTGGTCGGCTTGTTAGCTAGTTTGTAAACATAGCGTTTGAGAGTGTCTTTAGTGTTTTCTTATTCCACCAGGCCTGGTAGGGGGGCAATTCATGAGAAGATATCAATAGTGCATCTGAAGAATATAAACATCATAAAAAGATATATAATAGTTTAAACTTATCAATTGCGCAAAATAAAATCGGTTTCAAAAAAAATTGCGATGCTTAACTCCAAGTATATGTGTGTTTATAAATGATATAAGGATTCCTTGGAATTCAAATTATTTTAATCAAATGGGGACATTCTTAAAATAACTTAAAATATGTGGGGTAGAATTTATGTAAAAACAACAACTAGAGATGAAGCAAGCATAATTGATACACCCAACTCAGATGAAAATAACATGGGTTAGTTATCTCTTGTTGGTTTGTTAAGAGTTAGATGTGGTGGGAGGAAGGACTAGTGTAACGTCAAGTACATATTGGCCTGTTTGTCAGCAAGGGGGTTCTATACCATTTTCCCGAAACTTTCATTTTTTTTGACCTGTCATAACTTTTTTTCCCTTTCTTCTGTGCAAATAATTATTATACCAGCTTGTTGCTTATTGTGTGTGCTTTAAGATGATATGTAAAAAGTCTCTATAGGCACTTTTTCTTAGAAGATATAGCCAAACACGCAAGGGTCACTCAAAAAATGGCACCTCCCCCACGACAAACTTCTAATTGCCAGGCGCCTTGAGCTACAGACACCAAACTTCCTGTGTGGCTTGCAACACCCTAGCAGTGATATGACTCAGCCATATTTGAAACGCGGTGAAGTGTTGAATAGATATGAGACACTTTATTTCCAACCGCGGCAAAGTTCACGGAAAATCTGTGACCCCGCCTCTTCTAATCACCATAACTCAACATTCCTTCACGGTAATTTTTTTTTGACACAGTCATATCACAGCTTAGGCTTGTGGGAAGCCACAACACATGTTTGGGGTCTGTAGCTCAAGGCGCCTGGCAATTAGAGGATTTGCAAATTAGGAAATGCCATTTTTTGAGTGACCCTTGCGTGTTTGGCTATATCTTCTAAGAAAAGGTGCCTATAGAGACATTTTACATATCATCTTAAAGCACAAACAATAAGTAACAAGCTGGTATAATAATTATTTGCACAGAAGAAAGAGGAAAAAAGTTATGACAGGGACCAAAAAAAAATCAAATTTCGGGAAGAAATGGTATAGTCCCCCCTTGTTATTCTGGCTGAATATATCTTCTATCTGACTATGCAAATGAGCTGTATTATAGTACTGTTGTTAGGAGTGCACCAAGATCTGTCAGCTTGAAAATGGGTACTTAACACTGAGCTCCTGCTTAACACACAGAGCACCCACTTTACAAGCAATGCCTATACACTGCCGTAATATATTTCTTTCAGTTACAGATTACATATTGTATGAACTGAGCTAGCTAGTCAGGGTGGTAAATTTTTGAACTCTCCATAGCCGACCCCCGAGAACATGTCAATTGACCACCAATGGAAGATAGTATAATCAAATGTATGTGCTGTATTATAACCAGAACGGATGACCCATGCTCAGTTCTGTTGTCTGGTCTTGCTCCTGACCTAGTCCAATGGAAGCTGTGGCTGATTCTATCTGTTTGTTTGGTTGAATTCTTCTTTGCAATTGTTACCAAGTCCTTAATGGGGGTTGTAGCTGACAACAGTTAACAATAAGGACAAGATATGGTATATGCTAATTTTAATGTAGTGGACAACATGTACATACACATCAAAAATAGCACCAATAGCCATGGCATATGATATGCATAGGCCCAGAAGCTCTGAACTTTGTAGAACTCTGACTTGGCCATGCTAAACAATAATATAATCAAGGGAGAGAAAAAATTGAAATAATAACAAAGTATTTGTCTGAAAGTAAACAAGAGTGTACCCATGTCAACCACAACCAAGTAGAAAACACTTTACCATTTGAAATCATTTTCTCCATGCTCTGCTTTGAAGATCATGAAGGTCAAAATTAATGTGGCATAGCTCAGAAACCATTTGCCATCAGAGACATAGGAGCAAGGTTATGCTATATCACCATCAATGATAATTACTATTGTAGTATTCTCTAGATTATTTTGGCTATAATTGTCTCTATGCCCTGCATAATAAATTGATATGAATCTGCATATCAAGCAATCATGATATAATTAGATAGAAAAAAACAATATTGTAGTGGTTTAATTGCAAAATATTTATATTTCACTGGTTTAGTTAGAGTACATTATTTTTTTGATGTGTCCTAAGTATGCCTCTATATCATAAACTTATGAGGGGAAAAAAATTTGCTCATGAATAATCATATCCAACAGCAGCCCATGCAATGATGTGGGCTAGAGTAGCAGGCTAAGAGATAATAATTTATGTGGCGATATAGTGAGTAACTTTTACTTGTTATACCATGTTAGCTGAGAAGTCTTTGCAACTCTTTTGTTCTTGTTCATACTATTTTTGTTATTTTTTTGTTTCATTGTAGTTGTTTAATGGGATTCTTCAACATTGTTGCAGAAGAGAACTCCACAAGCCAAAGCTGAGATGAACCTCTCCTTTATAAGATATTTCACGCTACACAAGTAGGCTCACATTATGTTGCTGTTTTTGTTACTTTCTTTGTTTTGTTGTTTTATTATTAGAGTCAAACTATATTCAGTCACAGCCTCATTCAAGGACTTGACAAAAGTTGCAAAGGATCGATCCAGAACTGGCCTAATATAGCAGATATTATTCTATACCGTTAATACACACACAAACAGTGCTGTATATTTGCTTGCTTTATATTTTTGTTTAAAGATTATACATCAGTAAACCAACTGGCTACTCATTTTACATCCAACTCCATTGAATAACTGATGTTTAGGAGAATGCTGTTTAGAAGAATGATGTTCTCTACCAATTTCTTGTTTTAAAACAGCATGTGCGCTAGCTTAATTGTGGAATCACTGATGACTGCAATTAACAAATAGAATAATTGTGAACATGCATTAGAGATGTGATGTCGTTGGGTACTAATGTTTATATGAATGGACTACCATACCCATGTAATATGTGGGGGGAAAACAGAGATAGATAGATACTTTATAATGGATTGATTTGTCAAAGAAGAAAAAAAATGTAGCAATGTAGACCAATCAAGTCTTTTGACTCTTTACGATTTAAAATCATTGGAGAGTGAAGGGAGCCCTCATTGGGAAGTTGAACAGAAAACCTTTTATTGCTGCGCATGCTCGTATTTGGTTGTATGCATGATGACATGTTTATGTTGGTTTGACCCTTGTCTCAAGATGGCGATACAAAAACCACTGTTTATATCTCTCAACAAAAATAACTCACTTTGGCAGCTCCTTTGTATCCTCAGCCAATTGCAATCCCAAAATACTTTGAGCTTGCCTTAAGTTATTCACAAAGATAGTAGGCTGTTGGCCCAAAAAAACATAAAATTTTACTTATCACGGATCATGTGTCTATCTTTGTATCTATCTCTATGTCTTGTTTTCTTAACTATCATAACTTGCATACAATATGTCGATTCGTTACAATTTTATGAGAAGATTCCAAATTGTTCAGCCAAGGAGTTTCTCACTTCAAAGCCATCAAAATTTGGAAAAAGGTAGCAACCCACTAAAAGCTTGCTGCTGAGCTGATTTAGAATTTTTTCCTGGCCCAATGGTCATTGTGAAAACACCAGTGGCTAGCTCATGTGCTGCATTAATAGCAGCTGCAATCTTCAGATGCTGATCTACCAAAGTAGTGGGTTGTCAGTAGCTATACCGACAAGTCTTGTTCTTCTGAGAAAGAGGTGTGTAAAACAAACATAAAGAAATATTACAGTCTACCAATCAAACAACTGTTCTATTTTTTTTACTTGTAACAACTGATAGTTCAGTATTATAAGCAGAACATTGACCCACAACTATAGGGTGCTGTGAGTCTTGCTCCTGGAAAACATTTAGGAAGTATTCTGTAGGCTGGAGCTAATCCTCTACACGGTTTGGTTCTCGTGTGAATCGGTTTCCAAGTCCAGCTAGAATAAACGAGATTCAGAAATGGTCGTATGAAGAAGAAAAGAGCTGCAGATTCGAAGACTAAGGGAAGTACTAGATTACACACATAACCTGCATAGTTATTAACTGTTAGGGAAAGGATGATTTATTTTATTCTCCAACATTCTATAACATTGGAGGTGATACAATTCTTGATGGTGTAGGAACTACATGCAATCTTGGTAAGATGAACACAATTACTTGCATGTATGCTGCCTGCTTCCTGCCTCACATAGTTGATATATATTGAAAGGATAACTAATGAATATACACAATAAGTGAGTCATGCTAATGATGGAGTGCAAACTAAAAACAATAAGCAGAATTAAGAGTGCAAACTTTCATTTCAACAACTTTTTGTCAGTTTCTGGGTGGTATTCCTTTTAGTGTCTGATAATTTCTCAAAAGGAACTGCAGTTGACCTCACTCTTAGTGTGGCATGGTTCTGGATCGCAATTTCCGAATTTGTCATCCATTATGTTGTAGGGTATCATGTTATCATCCATGAAACCCATAAGGAATATGTGGTTTGATACCTTTTCAAATGGCAGATGAAAAAAAAAAAGTAACAAAAGTTGTATCTCAAATAAAACTCTCATTGGCAGCTTCTTAGCTGCTTAAAGCCAATTTTCACTCCAAATCAACTCCAAGCATGCTTTGAATATTTTGCTAAGATATATATCAAATAGGAAATCCAAAAAAGAAAACAAAACAAAAACATTGCAATTGGGTAAAAAACGTGAAATTCATCATTAAGTCTATTTTTCTTCTGTTTCTCGGTTTCGTCCCAAACTTTTGAGTGCATATCCCATTCCAGCATAGTGTGGCTAACCAAAGGAGCTGGATCTCAGGCCACTATAAATAACGTATATTCAATAGGTCTATTCATTATAATTTTAGTACAAAAAGTCTCCAAATGTTCCAATAAACATCCACGACTACTCTATTTCATGATCCAGTGAAGAAGAAGAAGAAAATGGCAAAATGGGTTAAGTATCATTGAGGCAACTTCTATTGGCATTTTGTACCACAATAAATGACTCGTGTTTAGTTCAACTATTTGGTTTGTGTAGTACTCGGCTCCTGGTCAACTGTTACAATGTCCAAAGGAGGATGTAGCTGATATTCAATCAAAATATCTGCTGTAGCATTCACCTGTGCAAAGTTACAAAGTTGACCAACAATTTGCAGTCAACAATAGTAACAAGGAATGGTATGTTCGGATATTTTGAACAACACAGTATATATTGGTACTCTAAATAATAGCTACATCCCAGGGGCAGTTTGGGCAAAAATTTTGATCAGTCTAAACCACACCCATATTAATTAATGTTCGCTTTTAGTTATGACTATTAATTTAATATTGATTATATCAATAGCATCTACTTTTGATCGCTTCAGAAATGCCGGGAGAAAAATTAGAACAATATGATAACTTAAAATTTACCAAAAAACCAGACTCCTATGTTTGCCTTTACTAATCAAGTCATTAGTCATATCAGTCAATTCATTTTATAGCATTTTAGCCACATCAGGAGTATTCTTAAAAGTAATCAGCTGTTCCACAGTCAATTAATGACATAGTCTCTTCTCATGCAGTCTAAATGCAATAGTAGCATCTTTCCATTTGGAAAATCCTTTGGATAGCTACATAAATATATTAAATGCACTAAGCATTAAAAAATCAGCTCTAATTTAGCTGGCTATAATTATAACTTTCAAAAGAAATCATCAGTTTCCTGGCTTAGTAGAAATCTTCTTTTTGCTGACAGCTTTCCAGCACCGTTGGAACAGCACTATATCTTTAGTTTCGTCATAGTGCAACAATTTCCTTGAAAATCCAGTACCTAGTTAGTCCCACCAGCCATACGTATTTTTGCTGTCTTCCATAGCCAGGCAAGGGTCTCTCGACGATTTTTTTTTTACAAAGACCTTTTTGGAAAAGAAAATGATGACGGCTGGTGTGGATTTTCAGGAAGATCTGTCAGCCTCACCGAAGAGACCAGATAGAGTGTGACAGACCCATTGCACTTGACAGCATCAAGGATGCTTTAGTTCCTGTGCGCCATGTTGGAGGACAACACGGCATAGTAACCAATAACGGAGATTGTGAAATTCTCTATTGCTGGCTGTGGCAAGCGATCTAATAGATATATCAGAAGCTTTCAGCCCTGCTGCTGCAGCCTTTTTTTACTGATCTGGGCAAACGGTTTGCATACCAGTTGGAGGAACCCAGAGCATATTCTATTTTGCTTTACCATGTGGCTGTCAAATTCAACGAGTAATGCGACAGCTGTATTGCGGACTTTGTGTTGGATTCTTTGCACTGTTTAGAGTCACTGTTTGCTTTTCTTTTATAATTGTTGTTTTCTTCCTTTTTAATTATTATTTATTATTAATAGTCATTTATTGTTGTTTGTAGTGGACTGGACCTTCCTATGTAGTGCATTCCATGGATTATTTTTAATATTATATATAAAAAATAGTGTTAATTGGTAGTTAATTAAGCGTGGACATCTTGCTGAACTTGTAGACTGAGTTGCTGGATTTTTTATGCGCCTTGTCCATTTTGTACACTTGATCTGAAATTTATGGCTGTTAAGAATTTATTGCACTAACTTCATATCAACAACAAAAATACTCTTGTTTGCACTAGCACTATTAGCTGGTAATTAGCAATCTAGCTGAGAATAATGTGATTATGATTACACCACTTAACAGTTAGGCCAGCCAACTCCATTGTATGATGAAACAAAACCTGATAGGGCACCAGAAGTTTGTGGCTATCAAGAATTCATTGAGCTAACTTCATTCCAACAAAAAAACTCGTGTTTGCTCTTGACTGTTTTAGCTGGTAATTAGCAATCTAGTTGAGAATAATGTATAACACTTAATAGGCAAGTCAATTCCATTGCATGATGACACACACCCTGATTGGGCACCATCAATTCATCTTGTTAGAGCACCAGAGCCTGTTGTATCTGAAAGCAGATACCAGAGGGGAGTTGGGAAGGAAAAACGAGGGTTATGGTGCTCTACTAAGATGAATTGATGGTGCCCAACCAGCAGATACCAGAGGGGACTTGGGAAGGAAAAACGAGGGTTATGGTGCTCTAATAAGATGAATTGATGGTTCCCAACCAGGATTTGTGTCATCATGCAATGGAATTGGCTTACCTATTAAGTGGCATAAATATATTTATGACATTTATTACATATCTGTGTTCATTTTAGCAACAAATTCCTGGAGAAACCATTTCAGATCTAGAGGAGCCCACCAAAACAATATCTTGTCAAACAGCCATTATATCTCATGAATTTACATTATATCTCATGAATTTACAGACCGTGAGAAGTTAAGGAATGAGCATGGGAAATTGAAAAAGGAGTATGCACAGCTAGAGGCTGATAATGTTTAGCATGTAAGAGAAAAGACGGTAGAGGCTGATAATGTTTAGCATGTAAGGGAAAAGACGGTAGAGGCTGATAATGTTTGTTTGGGCTCCAACTTAGGAGTCACTGTGGGTTTCAACTCGTGTACCGAGAGTCTGGGAAAATGCTTCTTGTAATGGGCTCCTTTACCTGGGGTGTAAATCCCAGCTTGGTAAGGCCACTCTGGGGAATGAAAAAGACTGAAGGGTGTAAATCTTCTAATGCTCTCTCCGTCCAAAGTCCTCTGGAGCTCTGTTGGAATCAGGTTTACTTAGCAGTTACTAAGAAGGTACAATGGAGGTAGGGATTGAATTAAATCAAACAAATGAGTAATAAATAAGAAGTCCAAGATTACAAATCACAGCAAAAGGTGGATACACAAAAAACAGGACAAGATACCCGGAGGTTAACAAGGATGACACGGACGATAGGTTGGACGGTTGATCATGTGAGATAGTGAACACTGAGGAATAAGAGAAGGGGGGAAGGTTTAAATAGTAAAGACTGGAGAAGGTGTGGTGGATGGGAGGAGTAGATTGAGTGGAGCAATGGGATTGGTCAGAAAGAGTAGGGAACAATTCATGGATATATATGGTAAAATTGGATTCATTAAGGGTCATTAGCAGAATGGGTGATGATTGCATGTTGGCTACAAGCCTGTGTAGGTCTGTTTGGGTGAGAAGTGAAGCATGACATAATACTTTAATTAAAGTTCTTTTTCTTTAATGGAGGATGGTTCTTGCCCGAACAATGTTTAGCATGTAAGAGAAAAGAAGGTAGAGGCTGATAATGTTTAGCATGTAAGAGAAAAGACGGTAGAGGCTGATAATGTTTACCATGTAAGAGAAAAGACGGTAGAGGCTGATAATGTTTAGCATGTACGAGAAAAGAAGGTAGAGGCTAATAATGTTTACCATGTAAGTGAAAAGAAGGTAGAGGCTGATAATGTTTACCATGTAAGAGAAAAGACGGTAGAGGCTGATAATGTTTAGCATGTAAGAGAAAAGAAGGTAGAGGCTGATAATGTTTACCATGTAAGAGAAAAGATGGTAGAGGCTGATAATGTTTACCATGTAAGAGAAAAGACGGTAGAGGCTGATAATGTTTACCATGTAAGTGAAAAGAAGGTAGAGGCTGATAATGTTTAGCATGTACGAGAAAAGAAGGTAGAGGCTGATAATGTTTAGCATGTACGAGAAAAGAAGGTAGAGGCTGATAATGTTTACCATGTAAGAGAAAAGATGGTAGAGGCTGATAATGTTTACCATGTAAGAGAAAAGAAGGTAGAGGCTAATAATGTTTACCATGTAAGTGAAAAGACGGTAGAGGCTGATAATGTTTAGCACGTAAGAGAAAAGAAGGTAGAGGCTGATAATGTTTAGCATGTAAGAGAAAAGAAGGTAGAGGCTGATAATGTTTAGCATGTAAGAGAAATGAAGGTAGAGGCTGATAATGTTTAGCATGTAAGAGAAAAGAAGGTAGAGGCTGATAATGTTTAGCATGTAAGAGAAAAGAAGGTAGAGGCTGATAATGTTTAGCACGTAAGAGAAATGAAGGTAGAGAGGCTAATAATGTTTAGCATGTAAGAGAAAAGACTGTATAGGCTGATAATGTTTAGCATGTAAGAGAAAAGAAGGTAGAGGCTGATAATGTTTAGCATGTAAGAGAAAAGAAGGTAGAGGCTGATAATGTTTAGCATGTAAGAGAAAAGACTGTAGAGGCTGATGTTTACCATGTAAGAGAAAAGACGGTAGAGGCTGATAATGTTAGCATGTAAGAGAAAAGACGGTAGAGGCTGATAATGTTAGCATGTAAGAGAAAGGACAGAATTGGATTTGAATTTGAAGCATATAACTTAATTTCAGTGATAACAATGAGAGTGTACAATTTTTTACAGAAATAACAAACTATGGGATAGTCTACCAAAACTTTTCCAATACGTTTGACTCTATCTTTTGGGCCTCTATTACATGCTCCATTTTAAGAGCTAATGCTTACCTTGATGCAATTACGGCTAGCAATTTCAGGACAAGACCTCGTCTATCAATTTGATATTCACTCATCCACTGTTTCCCATATATTTGCAGTTATTTTATAAGTGCTGCAAGCTCATTTGAAACTTGATTGAGTGGCCAGAGAGGGAAGTCTAACGAAAAAGGTTGCCTATGGATTTCAGAAAGCACCATCCTAATTGTATTGTGATCATTAATTGCTTCCAAATCATTAACAGATCATCTGATCTATAGCCAGAGCACAGATATATTCCTCCTACAAGTACCACAACACCATGAAATATCTTATCTGCATAATCTCTCAAGGAACTGTTAGCTTCATTCAAATGGGTGGGGCAGTAGAGTTAACTATAAGCATATTAATGAAAATTCTAACTTTTCAATAACGTGGAGATACAATACTGGCAGATCGAGAGTCAGATATTCAAGATTCTCTAGGACTCTACTATGTCACTGTCGCAATTCTAGCCTTCACATGTGGCAAAAAACAAATTTCAGGGATTGAGGTTAAACAGATACAGAAAATAGCAAATTTAAATATTCATGTAGAAAGGGTCATAGGTAACATAAAGAAGAAATACACCATATAGGACACCACTCAACCAATTGATTACTTGATTAGTTGACACAATAGCCTAATACATTAAATTATGTAGTGACTGTGTGCTGTGCATTAAGTATTCGTTGTTATTTCGTAACACCTTTTGATTGATATCACAAGAATAATTTGGTACGATGGACAACAATGCTATTTAAGTTGTACTTTCTTTTTCATTTAGGACAATCTGGACAATACTTTAGATGACCTAGGCAAACCTTTCAGTTGTAAGCACTCTAAATGGAACCATTTATAGACACAATTTTCATTGTCACCCCCAACCAACCTACCATAACCTTATTTCTGACAACAGCAGAATTTTTCATCTGCACTACAAGTAGAAGTGGAGATAGTAGAAGTGGCAGTAGTAGATAGTGATTGTGGTGTATTTGTAATTTCAGAGGAGAACATGCAGAAATTTGTTCTGACGGTTGAGAAACCATCTTCCAAATAGTTCAGGGAGTACTTAACTTGAAAAAAAGAGCTTAAAATTCTTCAAATTGTCTGGCATGAACAGAGAATCGGGCTTAATGTGTTCTATGTGCAGGTCCATTTTCATATAAATCACAAAATTGCAGTGAGTTGCTCCTGTTCAGAACAGCTGAGCTTGAAACTATACAGTACAAGTGATTCACAACACTACCATAAATAACTAGAGGAACACTCACTTGGTAAACGTACTGGTTGTTATTCTTCATCTACATTTCACCATCAACTCCATTTTGTAAGCAGAAGTATTTATCCTCACTGCCAGCATTTTCTATGTTGTCATCTTTGTGACAAAAAGGGCACAGAAAGAAAATGATTATATAAACATTAATTTTTAGTAAAGCACGGTTGTTGTGAGTCTTAAACAATTGTTACACACCAAACCTTCACTTCACAGATTCCATATCCGCAACATGAGCAGTCAACTATTTCATCAGGTGATGCTCCAAAAAAGAATGCTGCACAATAATAAACATGCCAGATAGAGTTAAACTAAAACCATTATGACACATCCTACTCCTGTACTCTTCCAATGCAGAGCTTTCAAGTTGGTAAGCCCATATTGTTGCTTCTGCTTTGCAACAAAATGCTTCTGGGTGGCATATGCTCATGATCTGGCTCAAAGATGGATTGGCTGGATCTCTATGGCAAACAGATTTGAACTTTGATGCTGTGATTCTGCCAGTTTGAATTCGGAACGAGTCAAGAATTGGGTTAATCCCTGGCCTTCACCTCAACAGTCTTTGATTGTGAAGAACTCTTATTACCATAATTTGAGATTTCATGGCTCATACAGATCGGATAGTGTATGAGGCAAATCAGAAGCAAAAACAGATGGAACATGTGTTACAATAACCTGTAAGGACAGAAAGAACAGCTGATTTAACTGTTTCACAACTGGCCATTAAATCCATGACTTCATTCTTTTGTTCTTCACTCGGCAAAAAGAGCACTCCCTGAAAGCCCCAGCAAGCAGTGCCTCCAACGGTATCAAGCCACAGACGGTCAATGGCCATGGGATTCTCCCTGTGAAACAACTAGCATCCTAGGGTGACTAATCTGAACATTTTAAGTACGGTAATATTGAAACTTTTGTAGAGCTAGCTGTAGTGATATTAATATTTATTGCTTATATGGTGAGTTAGAAATTGTGGGAGGATCCATATTTAAATAGAACTTGCAAGAACTCACCACAGTCCTACTAAGTGCTGATTATTGTAAGTGTACAATTGTGTGTCTCAGAGAGAGAGAGAGAGAGAGAGAGAGAGAGAGAGAGAGAGAGAGAGAGAGAGACTTTGAACTTATTATGAAACTCATTAGTGAGCAGCAGTGTCGTCTTTGAGATAGGCTAGTAGAGGACCCTACAAACTGAAGTGTAGACAACCCAGTCGAGGGATAACCCCAGCATAGTTAGACTAGGGTTCATCACAATTATCAGTTAAAGTAATTGCAAGCATCACATTCAGAAGCTTTTATTTTCTACCCAATAAAATATGATATCAGTTATTGCCACATATAGAACAGATCGCACCATGTGTCAATCTAACCTTGTCAATCACAACTCATTTGTTTCCCACTAGCTTCACAAGAAATTGCCTCACCCAACTATTAGCAAAGTCTTGGTAACCGTCCAGGCTCTTGTATCTAGTCCAACTTATCATTTTATGAATGGGGACATGGGGTTAAAATTAAATACATACGCACATGCACATGTGTGTATCCTGGCCACTGTTCAATATTTTCTTGAATTCATTCTTCACAACTTCGTATGAGTCAAGTGACGCTCGGCACGTTCCAGTTATCATGTCCTTGTGGCCAATGTATGTTGGTTACTCACTGGCAAAATCTATAGTTTATATGGCTTACAGTAGATCTTAATGCTATGGGATAAGACACAATCTATGTACCAACTAAACATTTTAATTTTTATAACTCATATAGACCAAAGTAACCAGGATTCCACAGCAGAGCATGGTAAATAGCTGTCATGGAATTGATGCTGGAGTTTTATTCGGACTAAACTAATCTATGTATCAGCATGCTATGGCATTGGATATGATATAAGTTATTGATGGTAAGAACTTTTGCCAAGGTAAACAGTTCCTTGCATGTGGACTACCGCTTGCAGATAGGGAGTAGATGACTGGCTACATTCTTTAACATATATAGAAAGGATAACAGTTGTGCTAATAATTGAGAAAATTCTGAAAACAATAGCAGCATCATGAGCAAACCATATTTAAAAAGTTTATTAGATTCTGCATGGTCTTCCCTTTAAGAATCTCTGCGGAAAGCACTGCCTGATGACCTCACACTTAGTGTGTTGCACTACCATTCTTCAAGGGAAGTAGCTTCCATGTACTCTTGACAAAACTTATTAATTTCACATTCACGTTTCAGAATTTGTCATCCCGTATCTGTTGGGCATCTGGTTGTTGAACCTTGCACAGATCTGCAAGGAATATAAATATAATTCTTGGCTACTTTCCCATATCATAATCTAACCACTACAACATCATGATGGTATCATACATAGAGATGAGTACTGTATTAGGCCTTCAGCTAAGAAATGGCTAGGACAGTGTGTGCAAGTTATGTTCAATAGAGCTTCAGCTTCAGTGTCTGCCCTCTTCTCTCTCACACACACCATCCCTTGCAACTCAATATCTTGCATTTGTTACTAGTTCACATATATTTGCTCTCTCAACCTCATCCCTCTTTTACACACTTTTGCTCACTACTCAATGCCATGCATTTGTAACTAGTTATGCTGGTAACCTCCTACTTGGTCGGGTATGCGCTTCAAAGATTTCAAGCATGCATTACATCACTTATTGGCAAGCTAAGCGAGCCCTCACAGGGAGTTGAATGGGAGACTTCATGTTGCCGTGCAAGGCCCAATGCCATAGCCAGGGGAGGGGGACAAAGAGAGAAAATGTCCCCCCCCCCCCCCCTTTACTCTCAGAAAAATAAAGAAAAAAATTGAGTTAAATTATTGTTTATCCAGAAAATTCTACATGATGACACCTTAAAATGTTTTAGTTTTCTTATACTGCCAAAGATTGTAGAAAAGCTGTTTATAAGGCTGTTTGACTTTCTACCTCAACAAAAGTTTCACTTCACAACTTCGAGTTCAGAGGTCAATTGCAAAAAGGGTTGGGTGTGGTTGTTCCAATTTTACCACAGCTATGCTATTATTATTGTACCCACATGGAGCTGAACAGCTGGCTAAGAAGCCTACATGAAAGATGTCCCAAACACTGGATAGATTCTTCAAGAAAGTTTTAAGACCACCTAAAAACTCAAAGTAATAAAATAAACTTGAATGATGATTTCAATAAAAATAATTATATTCATATAATGAACAAAAACATTTGCATGTACACATACAGTAATACAGTCCCTGAATCACCCAGTCCCTAAACTTCTGAAGTAGAGACCACAGCCACCTCCTCTATTATATCACTCTTTCAATCTGACTTGGAATCTGATCAGAGCACTGATTCTCTTCTACCATCCCCAAAGCAACCTCGTGGACCAAGAGCCAGAGGTATCAGTAGTTAATATAGATGTAGCACACTTGGCCAAGAGAAGAAGTTTATTGACCGAACATGAAAAGTACAACTTCTACTATTGCCACTTCACTCCTGATATTGATTACAAGTTTCCACGTGAAGGTGGTCATGGCTTCTTATATCAGTATTTAAGAAAGTACAGCTGGTTGACTTACAGTTGGCAAGAGAGTACTGTCTTCCTTGTGTGCTCTTTGCTAGGTGCATAGACATTCGGAAAGGTAAAGGAGTGCTTGTAGAGACACCATTTACAAACTTCAAGAAGATGTATGAAGTGTGTGATCTCGATGCAGCTAGAGAGTACCACAAAGATGCCATTGCTGTCTGTGATACTTTCATAGAGAGGATGAGTGGTTAGCAAGCTCTGCTCTATTACAGGGATAATTATCTTGTGTGGTTGGCAGAACATTGCTCTCCATGGTCATCATGATAGTGGCACAGATATGGAAGGTGTACAAGCTGCAACCACAAACCATGGCAACTTTTGTGCTTTGCTCAACTTTTGTATCTCGGCTGGAGAAACTATCTTGAGGGACCACCATCAGAGTGCAGCTAGAAATGCCACTTACACATTCTCCGATATCCAGAATCAGTTGATCAGCATACTTGGTGACCACATTTGAAATGCAATCTTAAGAAAGGTTCGTAGCCACCTTTGCTATATTTGATTGCAGATGAGGTCACTGATTGCTCCAACAAGGAACAACTCTGCATTGTCGTAAGGTATGTTGAGCCTGAAACTGCTTCTATTAGAGAGGATCTCGTTATATTTCTAGAATGTGACAGTGCCATTACTGGCAAAGCATTGGCTGACAAGAAGATTGGTTTCGTCAGAAATCACCTAGATTCATCAAAGGTGCGGGATCAGGCCTATGACAGAGCTAGTAACATGCCCGGAAAGACAAACGGAGCTGCAGCTAGAATATTTTCTCAGTACCCCCTCCTTTACACCCATTGCACTTCTCACTGTTTGAACTTGGCAGTTGTGGCTTCGTCAGGAAGGTGAGCGTCAGTAACATGATTGGTGTTGTGAAGCGACTGTCCATCTTCTTTTTTGCACACCACAAGCATCAGAAGAAGTTGGAAGAAGCTATACAGAACACCCAGCCAGAATCAAACATGTAGAAGCTCAAAGATCTCTACATAACAAGATGTATTGAACGGATCGACGCTCTCGATCGTATCAAGAAACTTTACTCCTCCATTGTTGCTTGTTTTGAGAACATTTCAGCTGAAGGTTCTTACATGTGGTCTCCTGACTCAGTGACAGATTCAGTATTCTCTTGCTGGTAATAACAAGAACAGAACTCATCAGTGCTCGTGTGATTACCAATGAGTGTCTACCGTATCTCAGGGGCTTCACAACGAGCCTTCAAGAGGAACCTAAAGACATAGTTCAGGCAGTGTCTGAGATCAAGACTTTGACATCATCCCTCAAGCAAGTCAGAGAGAATGTTGACTCCTACCATAGTAGGTGGTTTGAAACAGTCACTAAAATATGTAATGAGGTGGGAACTACTCCATCAATGCCCAGGACATGTGGTCGTCAGCGTCACAGAGCAAGTGTACCAGCATCTAATTCCCCTCAATACTTTAAAAGAACTATCACAGTTCCAATTTTGGACCACCTTCTTTCTGAGTTTGACAAGCAGTTTAGTTCAAATCAAAAAATGCTTTTCAAAGTCTATACTTAGTACCATCAATGTTGGTAATGATCTTACAACTGTGTCCAGTGTGGTGATAAAAGTGGGGGGGGGGGATGCTATATATATGTTGTAGACCTCCCAAATGTGTCGTCTCTCAGTGGTGCGATCCACAATTGGTGCACTAAGTGGAAATCTGAAGAGAAAGATCACGGTTCAAATACACTTCCTTCAACCCTCTCCTCAACATTGACCAGAACCTCTAGCTGTTACCCTCTGCACTCTCCCAGTAACTTCATGTACTGCTGAGAGCTCTTTCAGTGGGCACGTATCAAAGCTGCCCTTAGGTTTAGCATGAGCAATGAACATCCCTCAAGCTTGCCTCTACTTCACATACCCATTGACATCAACGAAGTCATTGATGAGTTCTCCAGATGTCATCCAGGTGAATTCAACTTTCTGACTCAACTCTATAGTGAATTCAACTTTCTGACTCAACTTTATAGCTATCTCTTCATTGTGTTGCTTCTTTTTTTTTAATAACATTTCACATGCACAATAATGAATCGCTACGAAGTAATTTGGTAAAGGTACTGGAATCCAAGAACAACATAATATTACGCGAAAAGAGGACTTTGGTCTGTCATTATATATCTCGATTTATAAGCGCTATTGTAATTATAGCGGAAACCAAGGCCGAGGCATAATGATATATATGGCACCATAATTATATCGCGTCAAGGCCAGTTGTAATTAATTTTTTGGCGCTATAAATCCAGAAAGAAGGTATGAATAAAGCTATAAAATTATAGCTCGTGCGGAAACTGGTGAATTTTTTTGCCCTCCCTTTTCTGAAATCCTGGCTACGCCTCTGTGGCATTTGTATATATATATATATATATTATATATCTATCATATGTTCATTATCTGGAGAGTACATGAAGATTTTACGGACACAACTTGAAAGGAAAGAGTAATAAATAATGAAGAAAATGGCGACAGATTTGCCGACCAAAGGATAGAAACCAAGATCTACACAGACCTGCTTGGTTAAAGCTGTCAGGGAACGGATGCTTGAGTTTTATTTTGACTAAACTACTCGATTCGTCAATACACTCTGGCATTGTATGTGACACAAGTTCCTGATAGGAACTAATTTTAATCTTGCTAAGGTAAACACTGTGTCTTGCATGTGTATAGCAGCTTTCTCTCTCTCTCTTCGACACCTTATTTGGAGATGTGTTGACCCTGTGTAGATCCTTACTATTTTATATGTTGTGTATGTACGCATACAGTTTTAGTGATTATCTTGAATGATAATTGACAAACTATTTTGCTTGTGTAATTGAAATAACTTTCCAAGTTATGTACCACTTTCTATTTCAGAGTTTGTGTGTGTGTGTTTAACTAAGAACAAGTAATCATTTCTTTAATATATATATATTGATGTTAATGACAATTACATAGCAGCTTTCAGATAACAGAGTTTCTAAGGATAAATAACTGCTTCATTTGTGTATTCTACCTAGAAATCGTACTGCCTCTGAAATGAAGTCTGCAAACTCTGCTGAATCAGAATATTTAAGGAGGACGTCCAACAACCACATCCCTACCAATCACAACACTTCAGAAACACCATTGCTACTTCGATGCTCACTATTAAGGCAGAAAAAAGTGAGGAATCTTTTTCTAACAAATACTTCAAAAGTGATAATATTGTGGCATTTTGTGACAGGGATCACCAACAATATATTTTTTAGTCCTTTGATATATCTACAGTACACCAGCTTGTTTGATGCTATGGGCAGCACATGTATACTGGCTGTTACATTCATTTTTTCACCATTGGCTGGTTTTCTTGCTGATGTCAAGTTTAGTCATTTCAAAGTTCTGAGATGTAGCACATACATCATGCTAGTAGCCACTATATGTGTCTGCTTATTTGCTGTCTTAATGGTTTACACAGTTCGTAACATTGGCAATTACTTATTCATAGTGGCAACATTATTTTATTTGGCAACGCTTCTGTACAGTGTTGGTTACGTGACATTTATTGCAAATATTTTGCAGTTTGGAACTAATCAGCTTCGTGACGCACCTTCACAAGATTCGGTCACATTTTTATGTTGGTACTTCTGGACTGGTAGCCTTGGTAGTGTAATTGCGTTTAGTACCCGTATACCTGGACATAGAAGTTTTATCGACATTCGACATAAAACCTTTGGCTTTGACCAGTTAACCACAATAATTACTCTCACACTCCTGAGTTTGTCTATCATGTTTTCTTCGTTCATCTTGTTTATTCTTCACAAGAGAGCAACATGGTTTTTGACTATGTCTTCCAGAGTGAACCCATATAGGCTAGTCTACAAGGTCATAAAATATGCCTGTTTAAATGATAGGCCTGCCCTTCGAAGTGCATTCACCTACTGTGAAGACAAACTTCCCTCAAGGATGGATCTTGGAAAATTAAGATATGGTGGACCATTCACAACAGAGCAGGTTGAAGATGTCAAAGTATTTTTACGTATACTGATGGTGTTGTTTTCTCTAGGTCCTGCCTTTCTAATGGATATCACAGCCTTAGCATCTACATTAAACCATGCTTCCCATAAAAATGCTACTTATAAAGTTAGCGAACCTGTAAAAGTTCTATTTCTGGACTATGGGATGTTAACTCCGGTATTAGTAGTAGTCGGCATACCCATCTACCTTAGCCTTGTACGTCCATTCGTCTCACGATGCATTCCCAATATGTTGAAGAGAATGGGACTGGGAATAGCTTTGCTGTGTGTTTCATTTGTTATGTTGATAACACTTGACTTAACATCCTACAACAACAATGAAGACCTTTTCTGCAATTTAAATAAAAGTTCTACATTCAACAGGAAACCTCTTCCTGTGTACATATATGTAGTGCTGCACACTCTGTCTTCCCTCTACCTCATGCTACTCTACTTGTCAGCATGGGAGTTTATTTGCTGCCAGAGTCCTCAGACTATGAAGGGACTTCTTTTTGGATTATTTTACGCCATTAGAGGGTTCTATCAGTGCTTGGCTACTTTTCTTCTCCTGCCATTTTATTTCAACTGGAGACTACAAAGTATCAGCTGTCGTTCTGGATATTATATACTTAACCTATGCGTGGGGCTTGTCTCCTTGCTTATCTATACCATTGTGGCTAGGAGGTACAAATATCGGAAAAGAGATGACATATGCAATACGTATCAATATGCAGAGAGATATTATTCCACTCCTCAGTAATTAATACAATAATAGATGTCGAGTTTTTGAAAAACCAAGATTTTTGACAACCTGTGAAGATAGTCACATATTGTATTTCTATTGTAGTTATTTTCAATACACTATTGTTGATTTGCATCCGCCTTACAATTTTGATTACTGTAGTCAAAATTTTTGTCCAATTATTTTTTATGGGTCCATAAAATGTGACTCAATGTTGTAATTCATCATAATAGCAAACACTATAATGTTTGCAATGTTGTATATAATATCTAAAATCTTTCCACGTGTATTTCTCTTTTTTTCCATCTTCGTATTGAATAAGTGTTTGCATCCATTCATTGGCTAACATGTAGGTTTTACTACGACTATAAATAATCCAGATGTTTTTGCCAATCGGTAATGAAATCTTATACAGTTACCTTGATAATCTACTAAGAGCCAAAGACACAAAAAGGTCTGGTGATGATGTTCCTAGGTGAGCATTATGGAAAACACTTATCATTACAAGATTTTACACCGTGCCTTTCAAGTTATCAGTTCATTACAATGGAGAGTAAAAATCTGTCCAATGATCTGAGAAAGACATGGGTATTTCTATATACTGTGCTATCTTTCTCAGAATTCAAGCAAAGAAACAGCACATATTTGGATCTTTTGGCACTGAAGTTATACGAATTTACCTACAGTGCAAGAGTTATATATTGGAGAAAAAGAATAATGGTTAGCCCAAAGGAGGCTGTAGTTGATTGGTTTGAGTTCACCTTAGCAACTGTTACTAAGTCCTTGATGGAGGCTATACCTGGTCCCAAATGGGTCCTGTCAAAAATAGCAACGAATTATGAAAAGTGCAACTATTATAAAAAAAAATTATTGGATCATGCAGTGTATATATGTAGTCAACAGCAACAAAGCATGGCAAGTTTGTAGCATATAATGTTGTGTACATGGATAGTCAACAATAGCACCATTACATGGCATGAATTGATATGTGCAGTTGATAATAGCTATAGACAAGTTAGAAGGTTTTTGAAAGCTCAGGTTTCTCGCCAAACACCACTCGTCCATAGTACACAGAACAAAAGAAACAATACAAAAACAGCTTGAAACAAGAACAAAAAAATTACAAACACTTAGATATCCTTTACCACTTATATTCAGACACATTATTAATTTTAAATGATTGGTGTGAATTGGAAAGGAATATCAAATGGTTGTGGTCTACATCGCTATGGTATTGATTCTTTTTTCTATATAGCAGTTTATTTTCAAATCAACCTTTTTTTTTCTTGGACTGACTTGTCAAAAATGAAAGGAAATCAATTTAGATCACGAACATTAAAAAAAACAACTTTAAAAAACAGTATCATTGGATTGACCCACAAAGAGATAATGTGTCTATGCCTCTTCTAGGTTCATCCCAAGACAACGTACAGAAATACTCAAATATGCTTCATACCCCTACCCTCCAAAAAGCTTATATCTAAACTAAACCCACATTGGTTTCAGCCAAGACTCCAAGCGTGCCTTGAATTCTTCACCAAGGTTGTAAACAGGCAAAGCAAAAAATGTTGAAGGGAAAAAACATGAAATTCATCAAGGATCTATCCGTGAGAATTGTATTGCATATATATCACAAATGAATTTGTAACCGTCCTTATATACGAGTAACCATCCTTATATATGAGTCAGTGAGTAGTTAGCACACATGAAAGACCAAATAGCTGTCTTATCTTCTTAGAGCTTCAGATACACGCTGCAAATTAAATGGAAAATGGTATCCTAAATGTTTTACACCTATTGGTATAAATTGTCGTTTACCCCTACCCATACTATATATTTGTCTATCTTCTCTAGATACGCCTACATAACAATTTAATCTGGATTGTAATCCACCTACTGACATGGGTTAGCTAACATCCGAGGTTAGCAGGGGGATATCCAGATTTTTCAGTGAGGGGGGAGGGGGGAGCCAAAACAAAGGGGGCATCATTTTTCATACTTAAAATACAATTATAATTTATAAGGTTTATTTTAATCTAATTGTTCGATCTATATGTTGCAGATCACTGCTAGACAGGCCTTGATTGATTTATGAAAATAAAAAGATGAATGTAATAGTGTATTGGACTTTGTACAGCACATGAAAATGGCTGCAGTGATAATTCAACTGTATAGAAAAGTGTCCTAAACATCTGATATATCATTCTGTGCATCAAAAGGTAGCTATCCATCATGTCAAGATCTGAGAGGCTAACATCTACATATATATAGCTAGCTAGCAATCTGGAAAAAATAATAACACGCTAGAATTTTGTTGACTCGCTCCTGGGCTAGCTAGCCACAATTATCATCATTTCATCATGCTCATTTTTGGATTTTTACTCCCCTAGTTCAGAGAAACTGTGTTACTCATCATCCATGCTAACTCTTTACATTTTCTTTAAGCTTAAAAGGTATCATCTTGCCTTCTTACAATAGCAAGGTTGCTTGCATATTTGGTGATACAGCTCTATTAGGTGTGCTGCATAGACAAGAAAGGGAGTCGAATCAAGTATAGTACTATTGGTTTATGATTGAGGCATTTAACCCCCAATAAATATATGTGGTCATGGCTCACCTGACCAGATTATATTTGTTCATGTGCAAGCATACATTAAAAGAAAGACTAGCTGGTCAGATTTGTACCACAATTATCAACCAGATATATATTTTAATTAAAAAAAATTTAAAAAAATTATAGAAAAAGTCATTATATCAATAGCCAAGAAACTAATATGAAGAGCAAAAATAAGTAAACTAATAAGTGATGGAGCATATTAATTAAGTGATTATAGTTACCTCAACGTGCTAATAAGGAATGCTGAAAGTGCTTAAATTGCCCAAATGAATTAGATTATTTAATGTGATTTAGGAAGAGGGTTCCAGAGCCTTGTATCGGCAGGGGAAAATGAGAGTAGTGCAGACTGAGTTCTATAGGGAATTTTCAGATGATTACAGAAGTGAAAAGATCTGAGGTTATAGAATGGAGTAAAGACATGTATTTTATTTCATGTGTGTATATGTTGTAGGAGAAATATCTTAACAGTGTGGACACTACCAACTTTAATTTTAAACCTCCTCCTCAAGGAGTAATTATTTGGATTGGGAAGTGGTTGGATGATATGTCAGCAGTATGTACCATCTATCTGAGTCTTCTTTTGAAGATGATGACCGTCTAAAATCATACATACAAAGTGACATGGAATTGGAGGATGAATGAGCACAGACACCTTTACGGATACACACTGAACATTCAATGCGTTTTGAGACATGTCCAAAATACGGCACCCTTTAAGTCCTCAATACCACCACATCTATTAAATCTGATTCACGCATATCACAGCTAAAGTTTTGGGAAGTCAGACACCATTTAGGTGTTTTGTTACCCATAATGGGTAAGTTATGACAGGAGCTAGCTACCTTGATATTGGTGTATGTATCTTCTAAGAAAACGTACTTTAGAGATATTCAGCAAATCATTTGAAAGCACACAGAATAAGAAACAATATGGTATTAAAATTACCAGCATCGAGATAAGGAAAAGGTTATGGTGAAGAAAAATGTTGTTGTTTTTTTCCGGGTGTTTTTCCATTTGACCTCTAGTCCCTTCAAGGGAGGACTATCCCATTTTTCTCCGAAATTTGAACACATATTTGTAGTTGTCATAACTTTTTTCCCCTTTCTTCTGTGCAAATAATTATTATACCATTTGTTGCTTATTGTGTGTGCTTTAAGATGATATGTAAAAAGTCTCTATAGGCACTTTTTCTTAGAAGATATAGCCAACCACGCAAGGGTCACTCAGAAAATGGCACTTCCTAATTTCCCAGGATTCTAATTCCAAGGCGCCTTGAGCTACTGACCCCAAACTTGTGTTGTGGCTAGCTAACACCCTAAGCTGTGATATGTCTGAGCCATAATTACAATGCGGTGAAGTGTTGAATAGATATGAGGCACTACATTTCCAACCCCGCAAAAACCCACGCAATATCTGTGACATCACCACTTCTAATCACTATAACTAAGCAACGCTTCACGTACAAAAAAAATTGATTCAGCCATATCACAGAGCACTAAAAGGGCTCTCCAATGAATCCTCAAATATTAAAATTGAGTGAAGTGTGGAAAAGTTAGGTTCCCGGAAAAATCAGAACAAAATTGATTTTCACAATTGCTGGGAATAGGGGTTTAAAGTTAGGACAATGAAATGTTTGAATTTTACAATAAAATAGCTGGCAAAATGTGTTCTTTTAAAGTTTCAGTTGTTTCTTGATATGTTCTTGTACTTCCATGCCTTTCTTGAGTTTGCTGTGCCTGTATGAACATGTAAGATAGAAAAACATGATGAAATTTGAAGAGATGTATGTAAATGGAACTTCCCTTGAGAATTGAACATCATCCCTCAATGAAGTAGTGTCTTGCTCTGTATTGTATGCATAGTTTTAATTTTTTTGAGATTGTGTGGCAGCCCAGTGCTAGGCCACCTGAGGTGGATTGAAAGAAAAGTTTGGCTCTGAAAAAAGCTGGTCAAAAAATAAATGGCTCTGAAAAAAGGCGGTCAAATAATAAATGGCTCTGAAAAAAGCCGGTCAAATAATAAATGGGTTTGAAAAAAGGTGGCCAAAAAAGAACAAATAAATGAAGTTAAAAATCCACCTCCAAAAAATAAAGAGAGGGGAGGTCAAAATGTACACATCAAAATCCACCAGCCTCATAAGTGGTGCCTTCCTCAGCGACGTGTTTTTCCTCCACCGCCAGCTCCTTAGATCGCAGGGACTTTCTCCGTCTCTGGCTTGTGCACTCTGCCTTCTGCCCAGCCTTCATACATCTTTTAACATCCGAAGATGTAATGTAGTTGGCTGTAAATGCACTTGGGGGAGAACCAATAACTTGTTCAATCAGAGGCGCGAGTCCTTCCAATCCATGATTGAAAGTAGCTGCCAGATCGACAGCAATCTCAACACTCACCAGAGAGCAGTATCCCGTCTTAGGGCACCGGGACCAAACGATATTATTAAAAGACTCATTCTGATTCTGAGTCGCACCCAATACACACTTTTCCAAGAGCTCCCGCTTGGAAAGCGCAGTAAATACTGGCTTTATGAAGGGACCCAGATCCTTTGGCAGCTTAGGAGTGTGCTTGGGTGGTTCCACATTATCATTGAGTGCACGATTGAATTTGCACCATGAGTCTGATCCTGTCGGGCAAAACTAATGGTCATGCTGCTCATCATCAGATATCGAATGGCGAAACAGTGCCCAGATCGCTCTGAACATTCCATCCACGTCCCCGGGAAAATTGCGGATAGCCCCGCCAAAGTAAACCGATAGAGAATTTATGACAGATTCCGTCAAGCGTCCCTTCCCGCCCCACTTTATTTTCCTCACTTGACCACTGTCATCAACAAAGGTCTTCTTCTTTAGGTCCCGCAGTCTTTTCCCGAGGCGCTTTTGGATGTGTCCCACGCACTCCATCTTCTGAAGGTGCCAAAAAACAAGAAAAAACAAATATGTAATCACCATAAATGTAAACAAATCACCATAAATGTAAACAAATCACCATAAATGTAAACAAATCACCATAAATGTAAACAAATCACCATAAATATAAACAAATCACCATAAATGTAAACAAATCACTATAAATATAAACAAAATCAACATAAATGTAATTACCTGAATCACAACATCACTACCATAGGGGTGCTCGTTGTTCAGGCGAACGATAGATTTGGCATCCCCATCGGATATGACCGTCGTGTACCGCAGCCGGTTCTTCTCCACTGACCTCCCCCAAAGAATTGATGCTCCTTCCGCTTCCATAGCTGGAGAAGAACCGGTGAAATTCGAATTGCAGGAGTCCTGGTGCTTCTCCATCCAATCCAGGAACTCCTGCGACTCGCTGCCCATGGTACTTTCAGCTTCCTTGCAATCTTTGCAAGACTTGCTCAGGACCGTCACATCGAGTACCTGGCCTGTCTCCCACGATATCACTGCCACCACGCCGTAAGGTGCAACAAATCCACGATGAGACCAGGTACCGTCACATGTAACTGTAACATCAATAATATCGCTTGGATCGGCACCCTGCAATCTATGGAGCTGTGCAGAAGCAACCTTTGAGCTCTCCATTCGCACATTCTGTACGAATTTGTGGAGGATGTTATTATGGTTAGAATAACTCTTTGGGCCTACAGGTGGAGGCAAACCCATAACTCCACAGATCGTCTCTAGCCCTGCACTCCCTTTGCCACACATCTTCCCTGCCAGAATAAACCTGGTATTCAGCGTTTTTGAATGCACATAGGAGTCAGAAAAAGCATCCTCTTTTCCTGTACACAACGGATTGGTACAGGACAGAGTCAGCTTTGTACTGAGCCCCCTGCGAATACCCAGGTTTTCTCTGACAGTAAGGCCAGATACACAGACATTGCAGCTAGCCCGCCTAGTAACGGATTCTAGCAGTTCTTCCAAATCAATGAGCCGTAGACCTTTCATCTCACAAAGAGAATCAGACCTACAAGCACTGTCTGCAGCTGGGGAGCTTACCGAATACACCGCGGAGGATGTACTAGGCATTGGGAGAGCAAGCTTCTTCCCAGTAGCGGTTTGAACCGCCACTGGAGAAGAAGTCTCCTCACTAGAGACTCTCTTAGTAAACCCAAACACTCTAGGTCGCTTCCTACGTTGAACAGACCGCTGCTTCGCCGATAGGAGCTACCATCATCTTTAGAAGACATCACTTTTAACTTTCTGGAAAATTTCGATAGAATGACACTCCGCGCCAAAACGTGTTGCTTAGTGGAGAACGTGGCTCAGTACTCATGCACAACAGTCATAAATAGACTCTGTGTGAAATCAGCTTCCTGTAGGCAATAAATGAACTTCCTAGTAGACGTTGTCGCCATTATATGCTGGCATAAACTGACCTTACCGTTAGCGTTCGTGGTTAGTGTTCCTTGTGGTTTCTCTTTGAATTTTTAAATCAATGCATGGACAAAAACCATCATAACTTTGAAATGGAGCATCCAATAGCTCTAAAACTTTGGAATTGGCTAGTAGATGGGTACAGCAACAGTTTGAACTGATAAAAATAAAAATAAAAAGGTTTTTGGGATAGTCCCCCCGTGAGAAGGAGTAACAGAATCCCTACACAAAATCAGTGATTTAGTGAAGAGAGGAAGTTTAGTTCATGTATAACTTCATTGTGTACCACACAGCCAATATGATGAAATGGAGCCAGATTGGTTACATTCTTTGGCAAGCACTTGATATTAGTGCATACTACTTGAGCTAATAAATGCATCAGATTTTCTTGGGTCAAGTACATTATCTCGTGGACATGATCTGGACCTGTGTTTTATGCTGGTATTGACATTGCTCTTAATGAGGAATGGCATTCAGATGTCCGTAAACATGCAAGCACATGCTAAAATAAAATAACTGTACCAAATATAGACACTCCTTGTAGTGCCCAGCAAATCACTGAGTTGTAAAGTAACATTTCTTTAAATTCAACTATATGAATATTCAAATATTTATAAAGGTCCAGAAAAATTAAAAAAATCAGTAGGTAACTCAGTAATATTGGTATCTGCTGAAAAATAGCTGAACTCAAACCTGACACAGCCATCACCTCTTTAGAGTAAAAAATATATATACGGAAATTAATTAGTAGATGAATTTCTTTATCTGACAAGCAGCTGGCATCTTGCCAATATCTTCCTCTCCTACAAGTAAGTTTGCTTCCTAATATTTCTCTACCACAATGTATCTTGGCACTTATTATTCTTGACTTGGTGTGTCCACACTTCCAATGCTGCTGACAATTTTTGATATTTTCACTGCCTCTTGGCCAGTAAGAGTTAGGAAAATCCTACTGGGATTTCCATCTGGCTGGCTTTCACTGCAAGCATCCATTAATCACTCATGAAGGAGCCCCTCCCACTTGTATGATTGCATACCAACGACCAAAATGGAAAAAGAACATTGTGGTGCAATACCAGCAATTAGGAATAACTTTACTTCTATATCCATAACATTTAATATTCACAAATCTTTGTATTTAGCGTCGATGAGCTCATGTGTTCACCATACATATTCTATCAGTTATAAGCTTGAAACATCAGCGTAAAGTAGCACACTTGATCTTGTTCTACAACCACCAACCACCACCCTGGTAACTACTTTTCTTTTTAACTGCAATAATATATATATATCAAGTTTATAGGATTGGCACATAATTATATCTGGGTTCAATGTTTAGGGTATGGGTTCACTGTAGAAGGACCCAACCCTTGTAGATGGCTAGGTCCATTTCATCAATGGATACGGCTGGCTGGTGGCTAGTGGATATTGCTTCTCTTATGCACATTTTGCTGAGCTTAATAGTGTGAAGTAGTGGAGGGCTTTGCTGTAAGTTTTCCGGAAAACCAGCATAATTTTTTCTACTTCGAACATTTTTTTTAATGAAGAAGTAAAGAAGGAAAACAACAACTACGCAATACTTTCATGGGAACTTACAAAGGGTTTCCTGAAAACATATTACAGGAGAATGTTACCGAAGATGTATGGAAACTTTTCTTATGAACTAGGTAAGTTTTGTCGAGTTTTGAAAAAGTTGCACAGATAGGAAAAAAAATATATATGGCATGTTGTGCCCTGCACTTAACTTACATACCATTATGTTACAAATTAAGCACATTGGCAAACAAACTTTATAAAAGTTAAGCCATCATACATGTTCATGCATGTAGTTTATAAATAAACCTAACACACCTTATATAGGCCACACATAGACATTGGCATGCTATAGTCGTAATGTGTGTCTGTGAATTCTCCAATGTGGATGAATGAGACTATACTCAGGTAAGCTACTACAGACTTATGGGACTTGTGTCAGACCAGAGACTATACTCAGGTAAGCTACTGCGGACTTATGGGACTTGTGTCAGACCAGAGACTATACTCAAGTAAGCTACTGCGGACTTATGGGACTTGTGTCAGACCACTACTATTTTTAATTGTTGTGTATGCATGCATGTTGTAATATAGATTATTTTGAATGATAATCAGATGATTATTCATTGATCTGTTGTAGTTTACCACTTTCTATTTCAGAGTTTCAAGTATGTGTATACTGTAAACAAGACTGATGATAATGCAAAGTACAACTGCATCTTTCAGATAACAGAGTTTCTAAGATGACTGCCTCATTTGTCTGTCTACTACGAAATCATCCTGCTGCTGAAATGAAGTCCTCAAACTCTGCTGAATCTGAATATTTAAGGAAAACTCCCTACAACAACATACCTACTAATCACAACACTTCGAAAACACTGTCAGGCCACACATTCCTGACAGCAGCCATAATAGGCTGCCCCAAAGAACTGAACAATCATATTTGTTTTGTGTGTGTGTGAGTATATTGTTTGTAAGAAGATTGTCTTTTTGTAATTGCATTTGTATGTATGTGTGTAGTCCAAGTCACCCCACTCTTCTAATGTTGTAAGTATGAATCACCATGCACACATCAAAGTCACCCCACTCTTCTTATGTTGTAAGTGTAAATCACTATCCATCTTCAAAGTCATCCCACTCTTCTAATGTTGTAAGTATGAATCACCATGCACACATCAAAGTCACCCCACTCTTCTAATGTTGTAAGTATGAATCACCATGCACACATCAAAGTCACCCCACTCTTCTTATGTTGTAAGTGTAAATCACTATCCATCTTCAAAGTCATCCCACTCTTCTAATGTTGTAAGTATGAATCACCATGCACACATCAGTCACCCCACTCTTCTTATGTTGTAAGTGTAAATCACTATCCATCTTCAAAGTCATCCCACTCTTCTTATGTTGTAAGTATGAATCACCATGCACACATCAGTCACCCCACTCTTCTAATGTTGTAAGTATGAATCACCATGCACACATCAAAGTCACCCCACGCTTCTTAATGTTGTAAGTGTAAATCACTATCCATCTTCAAAGTCATCCCACTCTACTTATGTTGTAAGTATGAATCACCATGCACACATCAAAGTCACCCCACTCTTCTTATGTTGTAAGTGTAAATCACTATCCATCTTCAAAGTCATCCCACTCTTATGTTGTAAGTATGAATCACCATGCACACATCAAAGTCACCCTCTTCTTATGTTATAAGTGTGAATCACCATGCACATATCAGTCACCCCACTCTTCTTATGTTGTAAGTATGAATCACCATGCACACATCAAAGTCACCCCACTCTTCTTATGTTGTAAGTGTGAATCACTATCCATCTTCAAAGTCATCCCACTCTACTTATGTTGTAAGTATGAATCACCATGCACACATCAAAGTCATCCCACTCTTCTTATGTTGTAAGTGTGTATCACCATGCACACATTAAAGTCATCCCACTCTTCTTATGTTGTAAGTGTGAATCACTATCCATCTTCAAAGTCATTCCACTCTACTCATGTAAGTATGAATCACCATGCACATATCAGTCACCCCACTCTTCTTATGTTGTAAGTATGAATCACCATGCACACATCAAAGTCATCCCACTCTTCTTATGTTGTAAGTGTAAATCACTATCCATCTTCAAAGTCATCCCACTCTTCTTATGTTGTAAGTATGAATCACCATGCACACATCAAAGTCATCCCACTCTTCTTATGTTGTAAGTATGAATCACCATGCACACATCAAAGTCATCCCACTCTACTTATGTTGTAAGTATGAATCACCATGCACACATCAAAGTCATCCCACTCTTCTTATGTTGTAAGTGTAAATCACTATCCATCTTCAAAGTCATCCCACTCTTCTTATGTTGTAAGTATGAATCACCATGCACACATCAAAGTCATCCCACTCTTCTTATGTTGTAAGTATGAATCACCATGCACACATCAAAGTCATCCCACTCTACTTGTTGTAAGTATGAATCACCATGCACACATTAAAGTCATCCCACTCTTCTTATGTTGTAAGTGTGAATCACTATCCATCTTCAAAGTCATCCCACTCTACTTATGTTGTAAACATGAGTCACCATGCACACTTCAGTCACCCCACTCTTATGCTGTAAGCGTGAATCACCATGCACATATCAGTCACCCCACTCTTCTTATGTTGTAAGTATGAATCACCATGCACACATCAAAGTCATCCCACTCTACTTATGTTGTAAGTATGAATCACCATGCACACATCAAAGTCATCCCACTCTATGTTGTAAGTGTGTACCACCATGCACACATCAAAGTCATCCCACTCTTCTTATGCTGTAAGCGTGAATCACCATGCACACTTCAGTCACCCCACTCTTCTTATGTTGTAAAGGCTGGAGCAGCTGCCCAGCTAGTCAATTAGTCTTCACTCCATATCTACCTACAAACTTTAGTTCAGATAAAGTTTTAATCCATGTATTTGTCAGAGGTTAGGGTTAACATAGGAGAGGAGGCTTTGGTAGCAGTGTGATTGTTATTCTGTGAGAGAGCCTGGGTGGAGTACCCTGTTGAGACTTGTGCAGGTCTTTCTATCTATATTATACCCTAGGTAAACCCTCACATCTGGTGGCAACGGTGCTTGAAGACTCATATCTGGTGGTTCAAAATTCAGCTTGACCCACTCATTGACGTTACCAGGAGAACTCTAAGATGACTTAGTGTTGTAAGTTAGTTACTGGATTCATCTTCTCTCTAATTCCTAAATACAAAATGAGTAAAGGCAGAGCTAGTATACCTAGGTCTTCCAGATGACAAAAAAGAAGAGACTACGTATTCTGAAGGTGAAAGAGAAAATGACAGAGGAGGAAGGAGACGACAACTCTGGTAAATATATGAGGAGCCAAGACACGCTGTTAGATGTCATAAAACTGTTTATGGAACAACAGACCAAGCAGCTCTAGCAACAAACTCTACAATGGGAGCAACAATTTGAGGCGGAAAGAGAGCAACGAGAACAAAAGCGGAAGGAGAAAGAATGGCAGGAGGAACTGTTGAAAAAGAAGAGAGATGCACTTGAGAGAAGAACAGAGATTAATGGAGGAGAAATGACAGAAACATGAATTGGAACTATTGAAATGCCAACAGGATTTGAAGCTGGCCAGACGCGAAGATGAGCGAAAGAAGAAGATTGCCGACAAATTTACAAAGTGGGAGGATGGCGATCAACCTGAGGCTTACTTACTCAGATTCGATGACACAATGAAGCAAGCCGGTGTACCTCAAAAGAATGGCCTCAGAGGTTGACACCCTTGTTGACAGGTCATGTATTAACTGCATATTCGAGAGACATGCCAGAAGACACAAAGGAATCTTATTCTGATCCAAGGAAGTCCTCCTGAATGCTCTAGGGCTGTCAGTCAAGCAGTGCAGACTAGACTTTTGGAATCTCATCAAGACACTGTAAGATACATACCAAGAGAAAAGAAACGGACATGCCTAAGACAGCTTTCTGCCTCTTGGGACATATTTCAATTTACAGGGATGCCCTTTGGTCTCCTCTATGCCCTTGCAACCTTTCAGCGTTTGATGCATGTGGTGTTAGCTGGTTCAGAGAGTTTTTGTAATGCCTCATGGATGATATAATTATCTTTAGTAATTCATGGGAAGAGCATCTAGAGCACATCCGACTGGTGGTGGAGAAGTTGAGGAAGGCGGTCTCACAGCCCCTCAAAATGTTGTTGGGGTGTAGCATGCCTCTCCTACCTCAGATATGTAAAAAGAAAGTATCATTATCCAGAGTGGAAAGGTGAAATCCATCAGAATGTTCCTGAAGCTTGTGACAAAGAAAGATCACCAATCCTTCATGATACTATTGGATACTACAGGAAATTCGTACGAGACATTTCTCATGAGCTCATAGCCTCACGGAAGCCACTAGAGAGGCCGTCCCCGCGAAAAATGTGTGGTTCGATGATATGTATGATGCATTTTTTGTATTTATAACATGTTTTATCCGATTGTTGTCTGCTGCATATTCCTGTTTACTGTGATAAATTTTATTTGCAGTCAGACGCTTCAGGACAAATTGGCACTATTCTCAGCGTCATCTGAGACAGGTAAAAGTACCAGTGAGCTTCTTCTCTAAGAAGTTAAAGCTGGTAGAAACTCTTTATTCAGCAATGTAACTTGAATGTCTGGCTATCATCAGAGCCGTGGTCTACCTCACCAGTAGACCCTTCACTAATGAAACTGACCATCGATCTCTTCAATTCCTACAACAGTCGAGACATCAAAATGGCAGACTCACTCGGTGGGGATTAACTCTACAACAATACACGTTTAATATCCAATACCGGCCTGGCAAGAACAACGGTAATGCCGATGGCATCTCCTGCAGATGGCCTCTCCCGCCAAGCATGGAGCTCGGACGGTGCTCAACTTTTCGAAGAGGGAGAAGATGTCAGGCCTCAGCCCTGACAACATCCATGACAGGCTATGATGCATTTTTATATTTATAACATGTTTTATCCGATTGTTGTCTGCTGCATATTCCTGTTTACTGTGATAAATTTTATTTGCAGTCAGACGCTTCAGGACAAATTGGCACTATTCTCAGCGTCATCTGAGACAGGTAAAAGTACCAGTGAGCTTCTTCTCTAAGAAGTTAAAGCTGGTAGAAACTCTTTATTCAGCAATGTAACTTGAATGTCTGGCTATCATCAGAGCCGTGGTCTACCTCACCAGTAGACCCTTCACTAATGAAACTGACCATCGATCTCTTCAATTCCTACAACAGTCGAGACATCAAAATGGCAGACTTACTCGGTGGGGATTAACTCTACAACAATACACGTTTAATATCCAATACCGGCCTGGCAAGAACAACGGTAATGCCGATGGCATCTCCTGCAGATGGCCTCTCCCGCCAAGCATGGAGCTCGGACGGTGCTCAACTTTTCGAAGAGGGAGAAGATGTCAGGCCTCAGCCCTGACAACAACCATGACAGGCTATGATGCATTTTTATATTTATAACATGTTTTATCCGATTGTTGTCTGCTGCATATTCCTGTTTACTGTGATAAATTTTATTTGCAGTCAGACGCTTCAGGACAAATTGGCACTATTCTCAGCGTCATCTGAGACAGGTAAAAGTACCAGTGAGCTTCTTCTCTAAGAAGTTAAAGCTGGTAGAAACTCTTTATTCAGCAATGTAACTTGAATGTCTGGCTATCATCAGAGCCGTGGTCTATCTCACCAGTAGACCCTTCACTAATGAAACTGACCATCGATCTCTTCAATTCCTACAACAGTCGAGACATCAAAATGGCAGACTTACTCGGTGGGGATTAACTCTACAACAATACACGTTTAATATCCAATACCGGCCTGGCAAGAACAACGGTAATGCCGATGGCATCTCCTGCAGATGGCCTCTCCCGCCAAGCATGGAGCTCGGACGGTGCTCAACTTTTCAAAGAGGGAGAAGATGTCAGGCCTCAGCCCTGACAACATCCATGACAGGCTGCCCCAAAGAACTGGTTGTGTGTGTGTGTGTGTGTGTGTGTATTGGTTGTAAGAACATTATATTCTTTACCTTATTGCTGTATGTATGTGTGTTTGTAGTCAAAGTCACCCCACTCTTCTTATGCTGTGTGAATCACCATGCATCTTCCATCACCCCACTCTTCTTATGCTGTGTGAATCACCATGCATCTTCCAAAGTCACCCCACTCTTGTGAATCACCATGCATCTTCCAAAGTCACCCCACTCTTGTGAATCACCATGCATCATCCAAAGTCACCCCACTCTTTTGAATCACCATGTATCTTCCAAAGTCACACCACTCTTCTTATGTTGTAAGTGTGAGTCACCAGTCACACCTCAAAATCAACCCACTGTTGTAAGGGCTGGGGCAGCTGCTTATAAAGTGTGCAGCTGCTGCCAAGCTCTTCAATTAGTCTTCACTCCCTATGTAACTACCTACATACCTTAGTTCAAATTAAAGTTTTAATCCACTTATTTGTCAGATGTTAGGGTTAGTATAGGAGAAGAGGCTCTGGTGGCAGCGCTATCATTATTCTGTGAGAGAGCCTGGGTGGATTACCCTGTTGAGACTTGTATTGGCCTTCCTACCTACATTATTCCACTGTTAAACCCTCAAAACACCAATGCTACTTCAACACTCACTATTATGGAAAAAGACTATTATGGGAAAAGAAAGTGAGGAGTCTTTTTCTAATGAATAGCTCAAAAGTGATAATATTGTGGCATTTTGTGACAGGAATCACCACAATATATTTCTTAGTCTAATATATCTACAGTACACCAGCATATTTGATGCTATGGTACCACATGTATGCTGGCTGGCTGTTACATTCCTTTTTTCACCATTAGCTGGTTTTCTTACTGATAGTCATTTCAATGTTCTCAAAGGTAGCACACACAGCATGCTAGTAGCCACTATGTCTCTGCTCATTTGGTGTCATGATGGCTTACACAGTTCACAACATGGCAATTACTTATCTATATTATCAACTGTCATTCGGGCTATTATATACTTACCTCTGTGTGGGACTTGTCTCCTTACTTATCTATACAGTTGTGACTAGGAGGTATAGCTATCGGAAAAGCAATGATATATGCAATACATATCAATATGCAGAGAGATACTATATTCCAATATTCAGTAAAGATGTCAAGCTTTAAAGTGACAATGTATGTCAACGTGTGAAACTAGTCACATATTAAATTTCTATTGCAGTTATTTTCATTACACTTATTGATTTGTATCTTCATAACTTTGATTACTGAAGTAAAAAATTGGTCCAGAAAATGTGACTCAATATTATATTTTCATCATAATAATAAACACCTCAAATTGGTTTTTGCAATATTGAAATATCTAAAATCTCTCCACATGTAGTTTATCTTTTCTTTTCTTCCTTCTTCATATCAAATGAGTGTCTGCCCCCATTCATTAACTAACAAGTAGATTTTACTACAAATATTAATACTTCAGAAAATTTTGCCAAGAAGTGAAATCAAATACAGATACCTAGATTTCTAATCTTGAGAGCAGAGATACAAAGATGTATATTCTGGTGTGAAGAGGTTCTTAAATTAGGGTATGCATAAAAGAATTTACTTCGTGTCTTTCAGGTCATTACCATGGAGAGTAAAAAAAAAATCTGCCCAGAGATTAGAGAATGACAGGTATTTCTATATATACTGTGCTAGCTTTCTTAGAGCATGTGCAAAACAACATAATAAGTCTTAGGTACTATGGTTGTTACAATTTGCCTCTAGTGCAAAAGTTTCATGTGGAAAAAAATAATGGTTAGCCCTAGGACAATCATACATTGTGGACCTCCATGGAGACTGGAAACAGAAGAAATAATCATCAAGAAGAATTTTCAGTTTTAATGATCTTTAGGTCAGCCAGTTTACTATCTTAGTGAAGGATTCAGGGCCTGCTATAAGTACTTTTAGGTCAGCCAGTTTACTATCTTAGTGAAGGATGCAGGGCATGTTATAAATACTTTTGGTGTAAAAAAAATTGGGGGAGATTTTTAGTCGGTCATTTTGAAATGCAATAAAATATTGTCCCTCCTCACAATTAGTATTTCCATTCAGTTTCGAGATACTAGTGTATGTGTTTTTTTGGAAGAAAACTGCGAGTCAAGACCAACTAGTACATGTCTCTACGTCAAAATCATGAAAGCTGGAGGAGTTTGCTAATTGTATTCCTAAAAAGCGTGTTTATGTACGACACCTGAAACCACCGAAATTTGAACACATATTTGAGCTGTTGTAACATTTTTTTCCCTTTCTTATGTGCAAATACTTTTGATACCAGCTTGTTGCCCATGCAATTTCTGTGATCCCGCCTCTCTTAACACCATAACTCAGGGGGGGGGGGGGGGTTCACGCTAAAAAAGAGAGAATTTCACAGTATCACAGCTAAGTGCTTTAGCAACCCACACACCGATTTTGGGGCGCGTCGTTCAAGGCGCCTGGGAGTTAGGACTGCCACAAATTAGGAAGTGCCATTTTTTGAGTGACCCTTGCGTGTTTGGATATATCTTCTAAGAAAAGGTGCCTATAGAGACTTTTTACATATCATCTTAAAGCACACACAATAAGCAACAAGCTGAATCAAAAGTATTTGCACAGAAGAAAGAGAAAAAAGTTATGACAGCTCAAATATATGTTCAAATTTTGGTGGTTTCAGGTGTCATCCCCCCTTGTATATAATGGTTCCTTGTTGTACATAAAATTTAAAATGTGTTTTGAAGAAGAGAAAATAGGAACATTCGTAAAATAACTTAAAAAAGGGAGGAGGGGAAAACGTAAAAAAGAGAAGCAAGAATAATCTATATACACCCAATCATGATGAACATAGCAAATAGTACAGCTGTTGAAGCAGGATCGTCATCTCTCATTGAGTAGCTAACAGTAGGATAGAGTTTGAGGGGGAGGGGCTAGTGTAACACCAAGTGCACAAGCCACCTCTTTCTTTTATCCAATTATGCAAATTAGAACTGTAAACTCTAGTTCTTATAGGACACACACTGAGTATCCACCAAGCAATGCCCTTGCACAAACTTAATATATTTTTCACAGAAACAGATTGCAAAGTGTATCATATAGTGTGTAAGTTTCATTGGGTGTCAACTTGCGTGCTTTCATTGGCTAGCAACGAAAATATAAACTCATTACTGACATGTGCATCCTTTTCTCTAGTCGCAGCTGATTTGTGGCTGAGCCAATGGCATTGTATCGCTATATTCAGCTGGAAGACTCTTCCACAACCCAAGGGTCCTTAGACCGATTCAGTCAGCCCAACTTCTAAAGATGCTAGTGGTGTAGTGCGATCGAAATCCTCAAAATCCAGAGGTGGCATTCGTGAAATGGGCGTGGTGTCATCAAGCATATAAGAAATTTAATGCACAGAATATTTACTCTAAAAAAACAATTCATTGAAACGAAACTTTGTTACAATGAAAAATTCCTGCTATACGGATGTATTGGGCTAGCTTGTTGGATGGTGAAAGGTTGAACTGTTACATAGCAGAGCCTGGAGAATTTGTCTAGTCACCAGCACTGGAAGATAACGGTTTGAGGCAATAACCAGCAGTAAAATAGCAAAAACAAAGTGTTACTATATATACCTCCTAACAAGCCTTTAACATAGCAATTCAAGTTGAATCAATGCTACAATTGCTTGTCAGATTTTTTGTATGCCTTCATATTGTCTAGTCCTATATTCAAGAGATTCAGCCAGGACTCATTACTAAGTCGGAGAGAACCAGCCTGAAAAAAGTGAAATTGTTCATTCCTCAACCATAGGAGGCAAATGTCTATCATATCCGTTATAAAAGAATATATTTAATATTTTGTGCCACACAACAGTTACGCGTTAATAATTTTACATACACACCTGGGAATATATCTTGGAGCACTTTGAGTTTTGTTTTTTTCCTATGCCAAAGCAGCTTTGCTTATGAACCTGTGATTTGAATAGACAATTAAATGGTCAGTTACAAGGTCACTTATTTTACATGGACACCTACATGCAGTTGCAATGACTATATATACAAAAGGTTAGCTTCCCCAATACTTATAAATTCATTATGTCTGGCACTCTGTAGCGTCCTTGCCACATTCAAGCATTATACTAGTCTTAGAGACTTCAAGTTTACAAATGCTACAGATATCTTGGTCTCGAGGTATCCTGGTCTCAATGTGTTAACTATTGCCTTGTAATTTACATTATTGTACATTCAAGGTACCAGACTTTCTGCCTTCAATATCCTCAGGCAATCAATAAAAATTACACTAAATCAAGATGTGCACATAATCGGAGTATATTATACTAAGTCTTGATATTGCCATTGCTCTGCTTATTCCTGCTCATCTTAATCATGAACCTGTCACTGTGGTTACCCTGCAAAACACACATAATAATTAGAACTACTGAAGTATATAGACCCTTTCTTATTTCACTTCTTACCAGTTGTGTAGCTTGTACTGCAGCAGAGTTGACTGCGGCAGCTAATGAAGAGTCTGACTGATAGGGGACAGACACTTGACTTATACCACCACCCAGATCTGGTACTGCTGGCAAGTTGCCACTTGGTAGGAAAAAATCTGTCACAAGATATATTTGAATAGTCAATCTAGAAGTATTATTGTGACCGTTGAGACTCACCAGCAGACTGATGCTTATGAAGACTGTGTGGAAGAGAGGCTAAAGTAGAGAGAATTGTTTTACAGTATTATTGGGAGATCAGTGTGTATGGTAAGAAGTGGTAATAAAAACACAGACCCTTCTTGTCAGCCATGGAGCCCAGTGGTAACTCGAAGGAATGTGGTTTTAGTGAAGGACGATGTCCTCGCGGAGATCCTCTATCAGCTTCACCATCAAAAGAAGAAGGATTGATGTTCCTCCTGACACCAAATATACATAATCCTTATTGGAAAGTAGATTCAGTTTTAGTTAGCAACTAAAGAAGTTTCAACTATGAATCTAAACCCTAGATACCTACATCTCCTAGTTCTACTAGTACTTGTACAAGACTAAACCAAGATACATCAGGAAGTACGCTAGGACTCCATATATTGGATTCCTAGTGTACTTCCTGAACCCTACCACCCAACCAAAGCTTATATCTCGGCATGACAGCTTCTTACGGTAGTTATAGCCGATATTAGCTCCAAAAGTACTCCAAGCATGCCTTGAATCCTAAGGTAGTAAATCCAGAGCACACGTAAAAAAAAAAAAAAAGTTGAAGGGAGAAAAAAAAATCTTCAAGGACTTTTGTTTGTTTGTTTCTCTGTTCCTTCCCACTCATAAATTGCATACAAAAGGTTCATTCATCATAATTTTAGTACCAGACAACTCCAAATGTTCCAATCCGTATTTCTCGATCCTGTAAAACAATGCAACGAGTGGTAATTATCGGGAAAACCAACATATGTGTTTGGACGATTTTTATCATTTGGTAAACCATGCTCAGTTTTGCTGTTTAATTTGTGGACTTCATGCTCCATGGAAATTGTTACCAAGTCCAAAGGAGGCTGTAGCTGTTTGATTGGTGAAATTCTCCTAGCAACTGCTACCAAGTCCATAAAGGAGGCTATAGCTGATCCTAAACAGGTATAGTCAACAATAGGAACAAAACACGGCATATTTAGAATGTACAACGTTGTGTACATGGATACAGTTAACAAGAGCAACAAAACATGGCATATTTAGAATGTACAACGTTGTGTACATGGATACAGTTAACAATAGCAACAAAACATGGCATATTTAGAATGTACAATGTTGTGTACATGGATACAGTTAACAATAGCAACAAAACATGGCATATTTAGAATGTACAACATTGTTGTGTACATGGATACAGTTAACAATAGGAACAAAACATGGCATATTTAGAATGTACAACGTTGTGTACATGGATACAGTTAACAATAGGAACAAAACATGGCATATTTAGAATGTACAACGTTGTGTACATGGATACAGTTAACAATAGGAACAAAACATGGCATATTTAGAATGTACAACGTTGTGTACATGGATACAGTTAACAATAGCAACAAAACATGGCATATTTAGAATGTACAACATTGTGTACATGGATACAGTTAACAATAGGAACAAAACATGGCATATTTAGAATGTACAACGTTGTGTACATGGATACAGTTAACAATAGCAACAAAACATGGCATATTTAGAATGTACAACGTTGTGTACATGGATAGTTACCAATAGGAACAAAACATGGCATATTTAGAATGTACAACGTTGTGTACATGGATACAGTTAACAAGAGCAACAAAACATGGCATATTTAGAATGTACAACATTGTGTACATGGATACAGTTAACAATAGCAACAAAACATGGCATATTTAGAATGTACAACGTTGTGTACATGGATACAGTTAACAATAGCAACAAAACATGGCATATTTAGAATGTACAACGTTGTGTACATGGATACAGTTAACAATAGCAACAAAACATGGCATATTTAGAATGTACAACATTGTGTACATGGATACAGTTAACAATAGGAACAAAACATGGCATATTTAGAATGTACAACGTTGTGTACATGGATAAAGTTAACAATAGGAACAAAACACGGCATGTTTTGATATACGTATTATATAATAACGATAAACAAAAATTGTTTAAAAGCCCTTGTTTCTCTCCACCAACAACTGATCAAATAACACAAAGAAACAAAAGAAACAAGAACAGCTTGAATATTTGGATTGAACAAAAAAAGCCTGACTCTACCCATGTAGACCACAATACTTGACCTCCCTTCACCATAATCAGATACACCAATATTGTGCTGTTTTAAAATAATTGGCATATATGGTAAAGTAGCATCAAGTGTGTGGACAACAAATATAGCTGTTTGTTTTCAAATAAAATATTTTTGTTCTTGGATCGACTTGTAAAAAAAAAAAGAGGAAACCAGTGTTGATCACAAACATTCTTAAAAAGCTGAGTACTCCCGATATTGGATGGATCCTCTTTTTTAAATGGTGGACCGAAAAAAAACTTCCTCCCAAAAGCTTAATCTCTGTTAAAACTCACATTGGCAGCTTATGGTTTCACCCAAGACTCCAAGCATTCCTAGAATTATTTGCCAAGAAGCCAGCAGAGCAAAAAAACAAAACAAAAAAAAAGTTGAAGTGTGAACAAAGACATGAAATTCATCATCAAGGATCAATTTATATTTGTTTCTCTGTTCTGTCCCACACAAAACTTCAGCAGGTCGATTCATAAAAACTTTAGTCCCATAAGATACCAACTGTTCCAATATACATCCTGACTACTCTGTTTCCCGATCATAAGAAGAAAATATATATATATATATATTCTGTAAGTACTGTAAAAATACAACACAGTGTTCATTATGTTGACGATTCCTACCACATGTACTCAGTTCAGCTGTTTAGTATGTAGAGTTATCACTCCTGATCAACTGTTACCATGTTCAAAGGAGGCCATAGCTGATACTAAACTATCTGCTGTTTGGTTCATAGTGTTCTCCTGTGCAACCTTACCAAGTCCTTAAAGTAAGCAGTAGCAAACCCTACATGGGTGCAGTCAACAATAGCAACAAGTAGACAACAGGTGTACATCGGTACATCAACAATACATAACATGCATTGATATATGTAGTGTACAGCAGCTTGAATTGATGTAACTTCCATTATAATACATACAGAAACAACAGCAACAACAAAACACTTGAAACAAGATCTGGATTGACTTATTGAAAAATAGAAGAAACAAGACTGTACCCATAAGGACCACAACCAGTTATATCCCCTTCACCACACGCACAAATTTCTACTGGAATCAATAAAGTGCCTGTACAAACACAAGTCCACAATATTGGTGCAAATGGTAAAGGAGAATCTAATTGGCTGTAGTAGATAAGGTACAGACATGTTTGCTTTCATTTTTAACACATCAATCAATATAGTTTGTTGTTTTCTTAATAATTTTTTTTCCCCCTGTGTTATTGGAGTTCTGTCAACGGTCCAATATTGTTGTAAGGTCTAGTTACCCTTTTTTTTTTGACAAGTCAATCCAACATATTTTTGTACATTTTGTGTCTTGTTTCAATTTTTTTTTTTTTTTTTTTGTTCAGTCATGTTTCCTCTCTATAAACATCATATATAATCAGACAGTCTCCTTCAACTGTTGCCCAGGTGGAATATAATCCAGATGTACTAACTGTTGCCAAGGATAACCCAGAACTAGTCAATCATAGCAGATGATATTCATAAACATATGCATACATGGATCACAAGTACTTTACCTGGTTCTCTTAAGGTCTTTAATTAGTGTCACAAGAGTGGGGGAAAAGAAAAGGAAGGAAAAAAACGAGAAAAAAAAACGACTCACTTCCTTGCAGTGAAAACATATAGCACCTATTTGAGCTCAGTTAGCATGACCATGATTATTATGCAGAAAAAAATTAATAATTTTGATGTTTTAATGAATCGAGAAATAGATTAGTTGCTGCAGTGCCAATTTGGTAGTAACATTTTTAATGAAAGGCGGACCTATAGTATATAAGTTTTGAGTGGGTGAAAAAATAGCTAGATCTATATATAGATACTTGAAAACAAATTTCATCATTCTAATATTTAGGGGGCAACTTATTTACTACCATAGTGAAGGATTCAAGGCATGCAGGAAATGATTTCGGGGCTAAAAATGCTAAATCACCATTTGGTCCAAACTGATCGTAACGAGACATGAACTTAGCTATTCTGTGTTTGTGGAATCTGCCACTTTGAAATAGGGCCACACTAACATACACTGATGTTGCAATATAAATCAAAAATGAATTTTGTAACCATCATTATGTATAATTTTTATATGAATAACCCTCCTAATATATGAACCAGGGAGTAGTCAGCATTAACTAGTATACACATAAAAGATCAAATGTGTGTCTTACCTCCTTAGAACTTCATACATACCCTGCAAATAAAATTGAAAATAGTGCCATGAAAATGTTCTCCTGTAGGAAAAAATTTGGTAATTTTCACCTCTCCATACTATCTACTTCAACTAACTTCTCTATGCATGCCTTGTATACATGGGAATTTCCCAGCTCACTGGTATTTTATCTGGATTATAATCCACCTACTGATATGGCCAAGCTACTGGATATAATCCACCTACTGATATGTCCGAGCTAACATCTGGATTATATTCCACCTACTGATATGGCCAAGCTAACATCTGGATTATATTCCACCAATGGCCGAGCTAACATCTGGATTATATTCCACCTACTGATATGTCCGAGCTAACATCTTGATTATATTCCATCTACTGATATGGCCAAGCTAACATCTGGATTTGGGCTCTTTACACGTAACCGGATAAGGTAAAAAGCAACATTAGAATTCTGGTCAAAGACCACGTGTAAACACAACTTATATTACTAACCTGTAACTTCTGGTATTGCCTTGTCTTCTCCAATAATTTCTCAGATACTTCATTGTACTTCACCTTGATGGCTTCCACATCCTTCTTCAATGAAAACAGCTGTGACTTCACAGCTGAATAAAATAGACAACAGAATTTTTTGCCTGTATTAGTGATACACATACATGCCTGTCAGCTCAGATTGGTTCACGGTGAGCAGTTGTTCATAATAGCTCTCTTGCTTCTGAGATTTCTCGGTTGCCTTGGTGGCCATGTACTCTTGATACGCTCTTTCCTGGTGAGCCTGTAAAAGGTTGCAGCTTTGTAAATAGAAGAAAGTATTTATACCCAAATGACCTGGTATGTCCAAAAAGACATAGCTCGGGAGGACACTTCCATGATAGTTTCAGGTCTCTGCCCAGCCAATACCATCTAATTTCAAATAGAAGAAAGCATATATATATACATGTATGTATATATATATATATATGAAGTTGTATTACAGATTTATATTGTTCACTAGGATGAACATCCACTTGAATAAAGTCCAACTGCCCAGACAAAACGGAATCACCTAAAACATAGAAATATAATGGTCATAATATGCCATAGCTAAATTGAGATGAGCAAACGTACATGCTGGACAAACTTGTTGTTTGCTAAACTCTCTGCTTCCATCTTCTTCACAAAATATATCTAAATTATGTAATGTTAAGTTTAGGGTCCCATGATGTGGGGGAGGGAGAGAAGGATATCTCGCCTAATAGAAATTACACCCCTACTAATATAAAAAATCTTGTATAAAAGCCTGGTTAGTATGTACTGTATATAGATTAGTGGCGACACCTTTGTGACAATACTTTAATGTAATGTTGTAAAATGTATGTTGTTGTTGTCATTTGGGGGATCATAGTATCACGCTCACATTCCTCAATAAAAAGGCACGTGTACTAGTGATGCAGAACTACAAAGCTGTTGTATAATATGAGAGGAGCAAACACACATCAAAGGCACAGCACACTCAATTATCCTACTCAACTATGTGGCCGTGTTACAGATAGCCCATCTCAATTGCCTATTGCATGCTATTCTTGCCATATATTGTACAATATTGATTGGTAAAGGCTCTGGCTATACAAGATATACTTGGATAACTAATCATCATCTATTAGAGCTTTGCCATCTTCCATGCTAATCATTACAAACAGCCATCACCTCCTCCTTCTTCCATGTAGTCGGCTATCTCGGTTAATGCTAAACAGGCTATTCCTGTCCAGACATAAACATTGTTAGCTATCAACATGTCATCACAGAAATACCAAGGACTTCATAATCAATGAAATGATTAGCTCCTAAAGACTTCATAATCACTTAAATGGTTAGCTCCTAAGGACTTCATAATCACTTAAATGGTTAGCTCCTAAGGACTTCATAATCACTGAAATGGTTAGCTCCTAAAGACTTCATAATCACTTAAATGATTAGCTCCTAAAGACTTCATAATCACTTAAATGGTTAGCTCCTAAGGACTTCATAATCACTGAAATGGTTAGCTCCTATGGATTTCATAATCACATAAATGGTTAGCTCCTCCAATGGAAATACCTCGGCATTTTTTCATGCATATTATTTAGATGTACGTATCATAATACATGTTCACTCTTCAGGTTGCAATTGAAATTTAGTGGGCTGATGAGGTTTTATCAAAGATGAAACTGTCGTACTTGAAATAGTAAACGGTGCATGAAGCACTCAAGGATGCAGTTGTTAAGGCTGTGGTCTATTAAGATATATATATTATAAATGTAGCTAATACAATTGCAATCGCCTATAGCACAACTCAAACACCAAGACAGATGCAGTCTATAAAAGTGATATTATAACAGGCTATTCATGTTGATAGCTAGCAATATCCAGAAAGATTCTCTAGTACAGACAGTGTTCATGCACTAATCATCCTTTCTATAAAGAGGTGAGACCTGGGTTTTGTACATAGAAATATGTTCGCACATGACTAGACTAAAGCTAGACTCTATCTCTCTAAAAACCTAGCTAGTTAGAAAACTACTTTGACTGCAAGACAGAAGGATACGTGAACAAGATGTCACCTGGAAGGAAATATATTATCCAATAAGGGTAGTTTGAAATTACTACTTTATCTTACCCATGCTACGTTAGTTATTCTCTTCCTGCATTTCTTGAAGTTGCAGATCAAGTCATCCTCCATTTTGTTAATTTTTTTTGTTGTTTCCACTGGGGATGAACATGCGCAATCGGGTATTTAGTTCGCGCTAAATTGAGCTTACATATTTAACGACCATTAACTTCTTCAATCTCGAACGCAATTAGGAAGGAGTACAGAGAAATTGTCTGGCTTAGCTCACTTGCGGGAGGATAGCGTTCGAAACCATTAGAGATGGATGAGGTTGAGCTAACAAAAGCTCAGGCTCCCACAACACCTGTTGCAACATGCTCATTTAAGGAATTAGCTAAGGATCTCATATTTGTGAGTTAAATAAAAGTTGTAATTATAGTACACCAACTGGATTTCTTTTTGACAGGAAGAGAGTGACCTTCCTTATGAGGAGGATATACTGAGACATCCTTATCAAGTTAAGAGCTGGCTGCGCTACATTGATTATAAGAACTCTGCTCCTAAGGCCGTTATTAACCTCATATATGAGCGGGCTCTGAAGGAGCTTCCAGGCAGGTACGTTTAGCTTGTATGTACATTGTTGTGTTATATATATCAGGGCTGTATTTAGGATTAGGTTCTTGGGGAGGAACAACTGTTCTGGTACTTTGAGAGGTGGGGGGGTGGTGGGGGCTGTGGGTATTCCCAACCAGGATTTTATTTTTCAATTTTGAAGGACCTGAGATCACTTATGGTGCATTTTCAGACCAGATACTATCCCGACAATACAAGTTCTCAAACATCTCAAAGGGGAGGGGGGGTGAATGTTCACCAAGGCAAAGGGGAATGCCGCTGACCCCCCCCTAAATGCAGTTCTGTATATATATATAGTAAAAAGTCCAATGGTTATCCTCATTTTATGCATCAATTATGTAACACAATAGTAGTAGTTGAATATTGACCTCTTTTGCACAATAATTGGTTTTTACTTGTTCGAACAATTTATAGGAAGTTGTCAGTTGAGAACCAATTGTTGGTGTAGCTGGGTGTATTTAGATAGCTATATGGCAGCGTGTGTCTATGAAGGGATACAGTGTGAGCATGGGCAATAGCAGTGTGTGTCTGAAGGGATACAGTGTGAGCATGGGCAATGGCAGTGTGTGTCTATGAAGGGATACAGTGTGAGCATGGGCAATAGCAGTGTGTGTCTGAAGGGATACAGTGTGAGCATGGACAATGGCAGTGTGTGCCTATGAAGGGATTCAGTGTGAGCATGGGCAGTGGCAGTGTGTGTCTATGAAGGGATACAGTGTGAGCATGGGCAATGGTAGAGTGTGTCTATGAAGGGATACAGTGTGAGCATGGGAAATGGAAGTGTGTGTCTATGAAGGGATACAGTGTGAGCATGGGCAATGGCAGTGTGTGTCTATGAAGGGATACAGTGTGAGCATGGCCAATGGCAGTGTGTGTCTATGAAGGGATACAGTGTGAGCATGGGCAATGGTAGAGTGTGTCTATGAAGGGATACAGTGTGAGCATGAGCAATGGAAGTGGAATTAAGGGTATCAAGGTGACTCGCAAAATGGTTCCAAGGTGACTCCTTAGCTTGGGTGGTGTAAGACTATGGACGTGTTATTGTTGGATTAGCATGTTGTGTGTGGGGTTGCTGATGTCCTGTGCAGTTACAAGCTGTGGTACAACTACTTGTTGGATTAGTATGTTGTGTGTGGGGTTGCTGGTGTCCTGTACAGTTACAAGCTGTGGTACAACTACTTGTTGGATTAGCATGTTGTGTGTGGGGTTGCTGATATCCTGTGCAGTTACAAGCTGTGGTCAACTACTTGTTGGATTAGCATGTTGTGTGTGGGGTTGCTGATGTCCTGTGCAGTTACAAGCTGTGGTACAACTACTTGTTGGATTAGTATGTTGTGTGTGGGGTTGCTGGTGTCCTGTACAGTTACAAGCTGTGGTACAACTACTTGTTGGATTAGCATGTTGTGTGTGGGGTTGCTGATATCCTGTGCAGTTACACGCTGTGGTACAACTACTTGTTGGATTAGCATGTTGTGTGTGGGGTTGCTGGTGTCCTGTGCAGTTACAAGCTGTGGTACAACTACTTGTTGGATTAGCATGTTGTGTGTGGGGTTGCTGATGTCCTGTGCAGTTACAAGCTGTGGTCAACTACTTGTTGGATTAGCATGTTGTGTGTGGGGTTGCTGATGTCCTGTGCAGTTACAAGCTGTGGTCAACTACTTGTTGGATTAGCATGTTGTGTGTGGGGTTGCTGATGTCCTGTGCAGTTACAATCTGTGGTCAACTACTTGTTGGATTAGCATGTTGTGTGTGGGGTTGCTGATGTCCTGTGCAGTTACAATCTGTGGTACAACTACTTGTTGGATTAGCATGTTGTGTGTGTGGTTGCTGGTGTCCTGTGCAGTTACAAGCTGTGGTACAACTACTTGTTGGATTAGCATGTTGTGTGTGGGGTTGCTGATGTCCTGTGCAGTTACAATCTGTGGTACAACTACTTGTTGGATTAGCATGTTGTGTGTGGGGTTGCTAATGTCCTGTGCAGTTACAAGCTGTGGTACAACTACTTGTTGGATTAGCATGTTGTGTGTGGGGTTGCTGATGTCCTGTGCAGTTACAAGCTGTGGTACAACTACTTGAAGCTGCGGAGGAAACAAGTGAAGGGGAAATGTATCACCGATGTTGCCTATGTGGAGGTCAACAATGCCTTTGAAAGATCTCTGGTCTTCCTTCACAAAGTAAGTGGGTAGGCGATATCGTATCAATTGTTCTGGATTTTGGGGATGTGTTTATAAAGTCTTTCTTTCTTTCTTCCTTAACATGCCCCCAAAGGCATAATGTAGTCGTCAAAACCACTATTTTTTGGGGAGGAAGGCGGGTCTTTGTAACTGTACACATGTTAATTGTTCTCAGATCTGGCTCCGTGTTTTATTTTGTTTTAATTTTTTAAAACTTTTTTTATTTTTATCCCCACTATGATTATGTTAAATCTTGATCATACTACTTGTGACTTTCCTCTTGTAAGCTTTAAAAAAAAATACAACGATTTTAGAAACTGCTGCTTTGGGTTTGATCTTCCTCCAGGTGAGTGACTGCAGGTTGGCTGAAGCAAGGGTTTCTTTTAATCAATTCTCGGAGTGATGCTCTGAATATGCAGAGCAGTGTTAACATTTGTTGTAAGAGCATTCTTACTTTATCGTCAAAACGATTATTAAAACTCTTACCACTGGACTGGAGTGGCCATGCTGTGTGTTTGTTTGTTTGTTTTTAAGGCTGATATAATGAGAAAGTTGTTTACGATTTTTTCCTTGGAATAATTTTTTTCAAACATTCAGCCATAAATGGCAGGAGTGCCCAAATTGGAACTACTTTTCCAGCCATGGCTCTTGTGGTGCTATTAAAATATAATACCACATTCTAATTAATCTCCTCCTTGCAGATGCCAAGTATTGATTAATCTCCTCCTTGCAGATGCCACGTATTAATTAATCTCCTCCTTGCAGATGCCACGTATTAATTAATCTCCTCCTTGCAGATGCCACGTATTAATTAATCTCCTCCTTGCAGATGCCACGTATTAATTAATCTCCTCCTTGCAGATGCCACGTATTAATTAATCTCCTCCTTGCAGATGCCACGTATTAATTAATCTCCTCCTTGCAGATGCCACGTATTAATTAATCTCCTCCTTGCAGATGCCACGTATTAATTAATCTCCTCCTTGCAGATGCCACGTATTTGGATTGACTACTGTCAGTTCCTGATGGACCAGTGCAAGATCACCCAGACCAGACGCACATTTGACCGTGCCCTTCGTTCGCTCCCTCTCACCCAGCACAACCGGATCTGGCCACTCTACATCAAGTTTATCAGGTCACATGACATCCCGGAGACTGCCCTGAGGGTGTATCGCAGATACCTGAAAGTATGTCTATAATTGTACCATAATTTCTTCATCCATCTCTTTGTTGATCATCGTCAGAGTTGGCCGGCTTTAATACTTTTTTGCGTGGTTTGTGTTTTCTTGTTGAGAGCCTCGTAAAGATGTTTGTACAAAATAAAAAATCACATTTCACTTAAATGGCTTGTAGTATTGAGCGGGACTGAGCTTAGGTTTAGCTACTGCATATATTCATGAGCGCACAGTCTACAGGAGGATTGAAATCACTCCTACCTTTTCCAAAGACAGTCAGTAGTAGTAAACAGATGCAACTCGGCTATTTTTAGATCACTGTCAGCCTTGGTCATGGTTGTATTGGCTATTTTTAGATCACTGTCCGCCTTGGTCATGGTTTTATTGGCTATTTTTAGATCACTGTTAGCCTTTGTCATGATTGTGTTGGCTATTTTTGGATCACTGTCAGCCTTGGTCATTGTTGTATTTGCTATTTTTAGATCACTGTCCACCTTGGTCATGGTTGTGTTGGCTATTTTTAGATCACTGTCAGCCTTAGTCATGGTTGTATTGGTTATTTTTAGAATACTGTCAGCCTTGGTCATGGTTGGCTATTTTTAGATCACTGTCAGCCTTGGTCATGGTTGTGTTGGCTAGTTTTAGATCACTGTCAGCCTTGGTCATGGTTGGCTATTTTTAGATCACTGTCAGCCTTGGTCAATGTTGTATTGGCTATTTTTAGATCACTGTCAGCCTTGGTCGTGGTTGTATTGGCTATTTTTAGATCACTATCAGCCTTAGTCGTGGTTGTGTTGGCTATTTTTAGATCACTGTCAGCCTTGGTCATGGTTGTGTTGGCTATTTTTAGATCACTGTCAGCCTTGGTCGTGGTTGTATTGGCTATTTTTAGATCACTATCAGCTTGGTCATGGTTGTATTGGTTATTTTTAGATCACTATCAGCCTTAGTCGTGGTTGTGTTGGCTATTTTTAGATCACTATCAGCTTGGTCATGGTTGTATTGGTTATTTTTAGATCACAGTCAGCCTTGGTCGTGGTTGTATTGGCTATTTTTAGATCACTATCAGCCTTAGTCGTGGTTGTATTGGTTATTTTTAGATCACTGTCAGCCTTGGTCGTGGTTGTATTGGTTATTTTTAGATCACTGTCAGCCTTGGTCGTGTTTGTATTGGTTATTTTTAGATCACTATCAGCTTGGTCATGGTTGTATTGGTTATTTTTAGATCACTATCAGCCTTAGTCGTGGTTGTGTTGGCTATTTTTAGATCACTATCAGCTTGGTCATGGTTGTATTGGTTATTTTTAGATCACTGTCAGCCTTGGTCGTGGTTGTATTGGCTATTTTTAGATCACTATCAGCCTTAGTCGTGGTTGTATTGGTTATTTTTGGATCACTGTCAGCCTTGGTCATGGTTGTATTGGTTATTTTTAGATCACTGTCAGCCTTGGTCGTGGTTGTATTGGCTATTTTTAGATCACTATCAGCCTTAGTCGTGGTTGTATTGGTTATTTTTAGATCACTGTCAGCCTTGGTCATGGTTGTATTGGTTATTTTTAGATCACTGTCAGCCTTGGTCGTGGTTGTATTGGCTATTTTTAGATCACTATCAGCCTTAGTTGTGGTTGTATTGGTTATTTTTAGATCACTGTCAGCCTTGGTCATGGTTGTATTGGTTATTTTTAGATCACTGTCAGCCTTGGTCGTGGTTGTATTGGGCGATGCAGTATCACTTCCTCTAATAGTTTGAACCCTATTTCAAAATGGAGGACTCCCAAAAAAAAAAGTTTATATCTCAGCTACAACTTATTTTGGCAGCCTCTTAGTGTATCCTGAATGGTGGTTGGTACCAATTTTAGCTCCATAGACACTTCCAGTGTGCCTTTATCCTTCACTAAGGTAGTAAACCTGGACAGCCTCTGAAATGTTAAACACCGTGAAATTCGATCTTCAATGATCTTGTATACCTCTGCCATATCTTTTCTTCCACCTCCATTGCTTGTAAGTCATTCTTCCACCTCCATTGCTTGTAAGTCATTCTTCCACCTCCATTGCTTGTAAGTCATTCTTCCGCCTCCATTGCTTGTAAGTCATTCTTCCACCTCCATTGCTTGTAAGTCATTCTTCCACCTCCATTGCTTGTAAGTCATTCTTCCACCTCCATTGCTTGTAAGTCATTCTTCCACCTCCATTGCGTGTAAGTCATTCTTCCACCTCCATTGCTTTTAAGTCATTCTTCCACCTCCATTGCTTGTAAGTCATTCTTCCACCTCCATTGCTTGTAAGTCATTCTTCCACCTCCATTGCTTGTAAGTCATTCTTCCACCTCCATTGCTTTTAAGAGGGGACTATACCTAAAACCATCTGAAACCACAAAAATTCTGAGCACATATTTGAGCTGTCATAACTTTTTTTCCCTTTCTTCTGTGCAAATAATTATTGTACCAGCTTGTTGCTTATTGTGTGTGCTTTAAAATGATATATAAAAAGTCTATATAGGCACCTTTTCTTAGAAGATATATCAAAACACACAAGGGTCACTCCAAAAAAAGCACTTCCTAATATTTGAACAGCATAACTCCCACGCGCATTGACCGACTCGCCCCAGACTCGGTACGAATGTAGCTAAAGGCCTTAGCTGTGATTTGAGCGGAAAATTTTTTTTTTCCGGTGAACCCCCCCTGAAATATAGAGCTTAGAAGAGCCGCCTCTTCTAAGCTCTATATTTCAGGGGGGGTTCACCGGAAAAAAAAAATTTCCGCTTAAATCACAGCTAAGGCCTTTAGCTACATTCGTACCGAGTCTGGGGCGAGTCGGTCAATGCGTGTGGGAGTTATGCTGTTCAAATATTAGGAAGTGCTTTTTTTGGAGTGACCCTTGCGTGTTTTGATATATCTTCTAAGAAAAGGTGCCTATATAGACTTTTTATATATCATTTTAAAGCACACACAATAAGCAACAAGCTGGTACAATAATTATTTGCACAGAAGAAAGGGAAAAAAAGTTATGACAGCTCAAATATGTGCTCAGAATTTTTGTGGTTTCAGATGGTTTCAGGTAGAGTCCCCCCGTCATTCTTCCACCTCCATTGCTTTTAAGTCATTCTTCCACCTCCATTGCTTGTAAGTCAATTTTATCACAAGAAGACTCCTAATATTCCGAACAACTAACTTGTTTTTCAATTTGTAAAACACACTCACAAATACCCTTGTGTGTGTGCAATATAGCAGAAAAGATTACAAACACTCAGTTCAGCTGTTTGGTTAGTGGAGTTCTCACTCTTGGTTGACCCTTTACCAAGTCCAGGCATCTGTAGCTTCTCTACCAAAATATCTACCATCTGGGTTTGTGGCGTTCTCCTATACCAAGTCCTTGAAGAAGGTTGTGGCTGACTCTACATGGGTTCAGTCGCGGATAGCATTATGGCATCTATGGGTGCAGTAACAATAGCAACAATATGTAATGATTTGCTTAGTACACAATATAGTTTGCTGGAGTACAGTCACCATTAACAACAAGACATGCCATGTGCTGATTTGTGTAGCGTACAATGTATAAATAATGTTTAAAAGTACTGGAGTCCTGGGAGGCAGTTGGACCCAGTGTAGTTCTTCAACGTACAACTGTAATAATATGTGGGGGCGGGGGGGGGGGGAATGAACAAAATATATATACATATTGGATTGAGTTGTCAAAAGTGGTGAAAGAACAGAAAACAAGACTGTATCCTTCTATACCACAACCAGTTAGATGACCCTTTATCATTTATACTTATATGCTCCTATCGTTATACATATTTAAAAATACTTATGCATATGAGTTAAGTGGTAAAGGGTCATCTAACTGGTTGTGGTATAGAAGGATACAGTCTTGTTTCTGTGCTCTCTTTTTTTTTCTTTTCTTTTTGGGCAAGTCAATCCTGCACTGTAATTGCTAGTTTTTAAATGTTCTTGTTCTAATAATTATTATCGTGAACTTGATAATGCTCACACACCTGGAAAATAATGTATATATTTATATATTATTTGTTATTATTTATTTATGTATATGTATTGCTTATAAATAGAGCCCTCGGTATATTCTCCGGGTGTAACCGTGTGGCTCAGTCTCCATTGCTTATAAGAACTATCCCTCCAATTACAACTGCCCCTCCAATTACAACTGCCCCTCCAATTACAACTGCCCCTCCAATTACAACTGCCCCTCCAATTACAACTGCCCCTCCAATTACAACTGCCCCTCCAATTACAACTGCCCCTCCAATTACAACTGCCCCTCCAATTACAACTGCCCCTCCAATTACAACTCTACAACTGCCCCTCTGACTAATCCCGTCAAATGTATGGCTTGAACTTTTTTCCATATCATTTTGATAGAATTGAAAAGCTACGTCAGACTTGGTCTGCAACAAAACTTATCCATACGGGAGCGCCTCCTTCCTCGAAAGGCAAAGGGATTCCGAGTGTTTCCTGGTAGACATAGGTGCCTGTGCAGCCTTCCTCAACAGATGAGCTTCCTGAAACATGATTGGTCCGAAAGCGACTATGTGACTTAAAAATTGGAAAGGAAAGGGGGAGAATGTCTTAAGACTCCTCTATAATACCCTAAGTAATGAAATATGGAGGGGGGGGGGGGGGGGGGGGGGAATGTCCATGGTATATAACCTGGCACATCCTCATTGGTTGCATTTGCCACATTTTATGAAAATACTTCTTTTTCAAAGCGAATAATTGCCCCCTCTTCCCATCCCCAAGGAAACCCTGCATAAGTGATTTCAAGAATTGGATATGATGTTTTCTTACTCAGTATTTGGGTTATGAGAGAGAACTGAGAAAGTGAAGGGGGAAAATGGCGTATAAAACTGTCTTCTGTTTATATATCTGCACAGCTGTCTCCTGAGAACTCTGAGGAGTTCATAGAGTACCTCATCTCTATAGACAACCTGGACGAGGCTGCCATCAAACTGGCTGATATCGTCAACAATGTAAGCATAAGGTGTTCGGTGTAAATGAGTGCTTTGTGCTGCAAATAACCCCTCAGGGATGAAATATAAGTGGTTTAACCCCCCAGAGATAAAATATAAATTATTTAACCCCTCAGGATGAAATATAAGTTGTTTAACCCCCCAGAAATGAAATATGAATTATTTAACCCCTCAGGATGAAATATAAGTTGTTTAACCCCCCAGAGATAAAATATAAATTGTTTAACCCCTCAGAAATGAAATATGAATTATTTAACCCCTCAGGGAGAAAATAAAAGTTGTTTGATTTTATTCCCTACTTCATTGATTTCACTATTACACATATTTTATATTTTGACGGGGGTTAATTTGGTCTATGATGATGTTGTTGATACCTGAAGTAATTGAAACTGGTGTCTGGCACTCCCAATAATCACAGTAACCGCTCCCTCCCATTCCTTTTACCCATTAATCTCTGCCTTTATTTGTAGGGTTGTTTTTTAACAATATCTTTTTA
>CBDHDT010000108.1:0-1931 GCA_965261215.1 Ekhidna sp. | reverse complement strand
TATTAAAGATGGACAATAAATACAAATAAAATTGTGGAAATTTTTAAACGAAAAATAAAATTCAAGATATAATTTCATGTGGATTATTTTATTCCATGTTTATGGTATCTATTGTTCTTGTTGCACATGATATTGATGATGTATAATATTATCAGATATGGTCTGCAGTGATATAGTTCTTGGATTTTGTTGTTGTTGTTGTTGTTTCATGCAGGGATAGAGGCAAATAAGACATAGGACTTCTGGATCTTGAACATACATATATATCATTACCTTCTAGTCTTGTGACTCCACTTCTAGTCTTGTGACTCCACACACCAATCCATCCATTGTGCATACAGAACTCGCTTATACTTCTAGTCATGTGATCACATCGCTTATTCTTGTGCTTATACTATTTTACTTTTGTTTTATATTATTACATCTGAACCTTTCCTCTGTTTGTTCTCTCTATATATTATATATATATTACAGTATACATAATATTAGTCTAACCACAGTATATATAATATTAGTCTAACCATAGGTCACTCTGAATTATTCTGACAGGACAAGTTGGATCACTGGATTGACCACTTTTAAAGGGCGGACCACCTCCTTCATCCCCAAAAGGGGAGAAAATGCTATTATCTCAAATAAAACTCGCATTGCATAATTAACGACCTAAACGGAGGCTATATCTGATATTGGCTCTAGAATAACTTCGTGTATTCATTACTTCGCTAATTGGTAAACCGGAGGTGGGGGGAAAAAAAGACTAGGTCTGAAGGAAAAACCTGTGAGAGTTTGCTCCTTATCCTTTCTTCCCAACTCGTACAATTGGCCTCTCGTTTAACTAGGTGGTTGTAATATAGTGTAGTAGGGTTCTTGTGGTGATGTGATAGCCCTGACAAGTAGTGGCTGGCCATATAGGGTGCAGTAGTCTGACAAAGCTGCACCCCCAAATACGCTAGCGGAGAGGTGGCATGGTGACTAGTTCACCACATAAAATAAATAAACAAAAATGCAGTTCAATAGATGATCTAAATGTATATACAATCTCTACGCAATTAAAGAAGTTCTTGTGGTCTCAGTTGTCCCCAATTTCATCTTGAATAACCCTTGTACCTTTCATTTCCTCTGTGGTCCTTGTATTAGGTGTTCCAATGCTCGTTGCCCCCAACTGTTCCATTCCTCTCTCTCACATAAGTTCCCACTGTTGATGTTTTGGCACTTCTACAATCAAATAACATGGCTACTACATAGCTTAATGCCAGTAGACCAAACAATAACAATCCATCATACTCATTAATAGTCAAACCCGGCTCACATCATATAGCATGGCTACTAATAATTTCCCATTCCCTTCCTTTTTCAATAAATAAATAATAGAAAAAAGTAATTGGAGAATTTTTGGTGGTTACACAAGAGGGTGTGACTTGATGCAGTTGAAATTAAATTTGCTGTCTTTTTTTTAAAATCGCGATACAATGCCTCTGAAGCACTGGGGCCATATCATATAATCAGTTGCACTTAAAAACATTGAAAATACATCGTTTAAAAGTTGGACATGGCAAGGAGTATGATGAAACTATATATATATAATTGCTGTTAATTAATAGATGTATAAACAATTTAAAGTCCCAGATATAACATTCATGAATAATAGTGCTAAGACTTGGATTCATTATTCAATACATTTTTGCAAATCAATTAACATTTTTCATCTAGTAAATTTGTTTTATGTTTAATTTTAAGGCCATTCATATTAATTAAACTACAGTATATTTAAACTACAGAATATACCTATAATTTTAAGCACAGTGAATGGTTAGATCATAACTTTTTTTTTACTGTAATGAAAGCAGTTCAAGTGGTGTAATAATTTTTAAATGGTAAAGGGTCATCAAACTGGTTATGGTCTAGGACTCAAGATGGAAGCAGTCTGTTTT
>CBDHDT010000107.1:0-34247 GCA_965261215.1 Ekhidna sp. | reverse complement strand
TCAGGGTTCAAGTGTGTATTAACTTGCATGTGCTATGCATCAAAATACCCGGATGCTGTCCCCATGAAGAGGGCAGATACCAAGGACCGGGTCAGGGTTCAAGTATGTATTAACTTGCATGTGCTATGCATCAAAATACCCGGATGCTGTCCCCATGAAGAGGCCAGATGCCAAGGACCAGGTCAGGGTTCAAGTATGTATTAACTTGCATGTGCTATGCATCAAAATACCCGGATGCTGTCCCCATGAAGAGGGCAGATGCCAAGGACCAGGTCAGGGTTCAAGTATGTATTAACTTGCATGTGCTATGCATCAAAATACCCGGATGCTGTCCCCATGAAGAGGCCAGATGCCAAGGACCAGGTCAGGGTTCAAGTATGTGTTAACTTGCATGTGCTATGCATCAAAATACCCGGATGCTGTCCCCATGAAGAGGGCAGATGCCAAGGACCAGGTCAGGGTTCAAGTATGTATTAACTTGCATGTGCTATGCATCAAAATACCCGGATGCTGTCCTCATGAAGAGGCCAGATGCCAAGGACCAGGTCAGGGTTCAAGTATGTGTTAACTTGCATGTGCTATGCATCAAAATACCCGGATGCTATCCCCATGAAGAGGGCAGATGCCAAGGACCAGGTCAGGGTTCAAGTATGTGTTAACTTGCATGTGCTATGCATCAAAATACCCGGATGCTGTCCCCATGAAGAGGGCAGATGCCAAGGACCAGGTCAGGGTTCAAGTATGTATTAACTTGCATGTGCTATGCATCAAAATACCCGGATGCTGTCCCCATGAAGAGGGCAGATGCCAAGGACCAGGTCAGGGTTCAAGTATGTGTTAACTTGCATGTGCTATGCATCAAAATACCCGGATGCTATCCCCATGAAGAGGGCAGATGCCAAGGACCAGGTCAGGGTTCAAGTATGTATTAACTTGCATGTGCTATGCATCAAAATACCCGGATGCTGTCCCCATGAAGAGGGCAGATGCCAAGGACCAGGTCAGGGTTCTCAAGTATGTGTTAACTTGCATGTGCTATGCATCAAAATACCCTGATGCTCTCCCCATGAAGAGAGCAGATGCCAAGGACCAGGTCAGGGTTCAAGTATGTGTTAACTTGCATGTGCTATGCATCAAAATACCCGGATGCTATCCCCATGAAGAGGGCAGATGCCAAGGACCAGGTCAGGGTTCAAGTATGTGTTAACTTGCATGTGCTATGCATCAAAATACCCGGATGCTGTCCCCATGAAGAGGGCAGATGCCAAGGACCAGGTCAGGGTTCAAGTATGTATTAACTTGCATGTGCTATGCATCAAAATACCCGGATGCTGTCCCCATGAAGAGGGCAGATGCCAAGGACCAGGTCAGGGTTCAAGTATGTGTTAACTTGCATGTGCTATGCATCAAAATACCCGGATGCTATCCCCATGAAGAGGGCAGATGCCAAGGACCAGGTCAGGGTTCAAGTATGTATTAACTTGCATGTGCTATGCATCAAAATACCCGGATGCTGTCCCCATGAAGAGGGCAGATGCCAAGGACCAGGTCAGGGTTCTCAAGTATGTGTTAACTTGCATGTGCTATGCATCAAAATACCCTGATGCTCTCCCCATGAAGAGAGCAGATGCCAAGGATCAGGTCAGGTTCAAGTATGTATTAACTTGCATGTGCTATGCATCAAAATACCCGGATGCTCACCCCATGAAGAGGCCAGATGCCAAAGCAATTGCTGAGGCTATGATGGAAATTTTTTCAAGAACCGGTTTTTCAGAGGAGATCTTGACTGACAAGGGTCCCTCCTTTGTAGGAGAGTTAGGTGGTCAGGTGTGTGAGCTTCTGAAGTTCCATGCTATTCGAACTAGTCCTTACCACTCCCAGACAGATGGCATGCTGGAGCGATGGCATACCTCCTTCAAGTCTATGGTCCAGAAATCAGGGGTTGACAGTAGAAACTGGGATACATACCTAAAGTACTTACTATTTGCCTATAGGTCAGCCCCACATACAGTCACAGGATTCACCCCGTTTGAACCTATCTATGGACGGGATGTGCAGGGCCCCCCTGAAATGTTGAAACAGGGTTGGCTGGAAGGTAGTATACCAGCAAAAGCTTTACATGAATGGGTAGAAGAGTTAAGAGATAGATTGATATCTATGGCGGAGTTGGTTAGTACTCGTAAGGTAGTATACCAGCAAAAGCTTTACATGATAAGAGACAGATTGGTATCTATGGCGGAGTTGGTTAGTACTCGTGAGTCAGCATCTAAAGTCAAAATGAAAGACACCTATGACAAGAAGTCTAGACCTAGGGAGCTAGCTGTAGGGTCTAGGGTACTTATGAGAGACACCTAAGATAAGAAGTCTAGACCTAGGGAGCTAGCTGTAGGGTCTAGGGTACTTATGAGAGACACCTAAGATAAGAAGTCTAGACCTAGGGATGCTAGATGTAGGGTCTAGGGTACTTATGAGAGACACCTATGACAAGAAGTCTAGACCTAGGATGCTAGATGTAGGGTCTAGGGTACTTATGAGAGACAACTATGACAAGAAGTCTAGACCTAGGGAGCTAGATGTAGGGTCTAGGGTAATTATGAGAGACACCTAAGACAAGAAGTCTAGACCTAGGGAGCTAGATGTAGGGTCTAGGGTACCTAGAAAGACACCTATGACAAGAAGTCTAGACCTAGGGAGCTAGATGTAGGATCTATGGTACTTATGAAAGACACCTATGACAAGAAGTCTAGACCTAGGGAGCTAGATGTAGGGTCTAGGGTACTTATGAGAGACACCTATGACAAGAAGTCTAGACCAAGGGAGCTAGATGTAGTGTCTAGGTTCCTTATGAAAGACACCTATGACAAGAAGTCTAGACCTAGGGAGCTAGATGTAGGGTCGAGGGTACTTATGAAAGACACCTATGACAAGAAGTCTAGACCTAGGGAGCTAGATGTAGGATCTAGGGTACTTATGAGAGACCTATGACAAGAAGTCTAGACCTAGGGAGCTAGATGTAGGGTCTAGGGTACTTATGAGAGGCACCTATGACAAGAAGTCTAGACCTAAGGAGCTAGATGTAGGGTCTAGGGTACTTATGAGAGACAACTATTAGAAGAAGTCTAGACCTAGGGAGCTAGATGTAGGGTCTAGGGCACTTATGAAAGACACCGATGACAAGAAGTCTAGACCTAAGGAGCTAGAGGTAGGGTCTAGGGTACTTATGAAAGACACCTATGACAAGAAGTCTAGACCTAAGGAGCTAGATGTAGGGTCTATGGTACTTATGAGAGTGCCTGGACTTGTTGGGAAACTAGATGATTCCTGGGATGGGCCATACAAAGTTGTTGATAAGATTTCACCTGTGACTTACCAGCTGGCCATCCCATGGTGAGGTAATAAGCCACAAACGGTACATATCAACATGCTCAGACAGTGGAAGACTTCTGATGCTCGAGTGCTGAGAGTTGTTGTAGCAGATGAGGATGAGAAGGAGGATCACCACACTGAGACCAGTCAGGATGAAGAAGTTGTCAATACAGATCAGAGGAAGGAGTTGGAGGAAATTTTGCTTACTTTCACGGATGTTATCAATCCTATCCCTGGAAGAGTCCATCTCCTGCAACACTCAATCAACACCAGAGACTCCCCACCACCCAGGGCTGCACCTCACAGATTACCAGTGAAATGGAAGGACCAGCTGCACACTGAGGTGAAGGATCTACTGGAGGTATGAATCATCAGGGTTTCTCACAGCCCTTGGTCATCTCCGATTGTACCAGTGCGGAAAAAGGAGGGATCCATCAGACTGTGCATGGATTTCCGTCAAATCAATGTCACAGACCCCTACCTTATGCCTTGAGTGGATGACATCCTGGACTGTTTGAGTGACGCTAATTATTTAACAAAGCTTGATTTAAACAAGGGCTTCTTCCATCAGGTGCCTATGTATCAGAGTGATATAGAGAAGACAGCTTTTTGTACCGAATGGGGCAAGTATGAATACTTGTACATGCTCTTCGGGTTACGTAATTCCCCTAGTACATTCAAAAGGCTGATGGATTTAGTTTGGACTGAGTTGCTTCCTTGTACTAGAGCATATATGGACGATGTGGTCATTTTTAGTACCACATGGGATGACCACAAGCAACATTTGAAGGCTGTTTTAGGATGTCTTCTGGAAGTAGGACTGACGGCCAAGCCAACCAAGTGTGTCTGGGCCAATGCCACTTGCTCATACTTGGACCATGTTGTTGGCAGAGGAAGATTTCCGGAGACCTGTTACTAAGTCTGATGTCAGATCACATCTAGGCCTAACCAGCTACTACAGACGGTTTGTGCCTCAATATGCGGAACACACTGCTGCATTGACCACAGTTCAAGAAAAAAAGTCGACTGGACCACTACCCTAGAGGACCAGTTTCAGTACTTAAAACATTCTCTATCATATATTCCCTCCTTGACCATTCCTATACAGGAGGACTCATTTCTCCTCCAAACGGATGCTTCAACAGTTGGCAATGGAGCTGTGTTGAGTTTGCGTCGGGACAATGATGAGAAGCCCGTGGCATTTTACTCCAGAAAACTACAACCGAGGGAACATTACTCAGCAACAGAATTAGAAGGACTGGCAGTAGTGGATTCGGTTGACCACTTCCCTGTCTACCTTATAGGAACTGAGTTTACCATCGAGACAGATCACAAGGCCATAGAATTCCTCAACACAGCCAAGACAGTTACAGGACGACTGGCAAGGTGGGCACTTCACCTTCAACCATTCTCCTACAAAATCATATACCGTCCAGGTTCCAAGAACGGGAATGCAGATGGCCTTTCTCGCCAGGCATGGGATCTACCTGAAGCTACAGATCTACCTAATTCAAGAGATGGCCTTCGGCCTCCACAGGATGAAATGGGGGTAGGGGGGTATGCCCTAACTAATCTCCACAAACATATACATATGTGTTGTTAATAGCTAGATGTATTATTATTACATGATATCACCACATCACCAGATTTCTGGTCATGCTATATAGTACCTGTAAATCACACCATGACAATCTAACCTTTTATGGTCATATTTTAGTTGTGTGGCTGGGATTAATAAAAAGCCCCAGTCCCAACACATGATTCAGTCTGCTTCTACTTCTCCTTTACTTCAAGATTAATTAGAATAAAACCTTTTTGTTCTTGGGAGAGGCGTAGTTCAGCGAGTCTCTGGTGGCAGCATTATCACCTTCTCAACCTAAGTTCCAACTACAGGGCTCAGGAAGAGAGTTGCTAACCAAGTTATGTGTCTTAGGCTAAGATCGTTAGTTAGCACACAACACATGTTCTCTTGGGGACCCCAGCTCATGGAAGACGAGCTAAAAATGCAATTGCATGATTTGCTAATTATTTACCATCCATTAGGGTCTCTATCTTGCCATAAAAGGCACTTGAGATATCGCTATGGAAATCAGCAGTTGTCACAATACCTAGGAAATCATTTCCCACACCCAATCCAAAAGTGGGTCTCTCTAATTATAGGCAATTGTAGATTCACCTACTTCAGGTTTTTTTGGTCACGAAAGCAAGGGATGCGAGTTCTAAGAACACCTTCTATTTATGTGGGTGGTCGATGTCAGGCAAACATTTGATCATAAATAATCTCTTTTCTCCCACATCTATCATTATTGTGTGCCTACTAAAAATCATACAGTGGGAAGGGAATCCCTCCCTCACAGGTCCTCCCCCAAGTATGATTCCCCAGTCATGTATGGGTGGGCCAAGAAATAATGTCCGATTACACCAAACATTTCCTTCCCATATTAACAAAATCCTAATAAAATACCGGACATAATTAATATGCATTGACTCCACCTGTACAGCATACGAAAGTCCTTCTTCCAGCATGAAATTGAAGGAAGTCACATGATGCTTCACCAGATCTTGAAGTGACTATGGTAACAGTAACAACAACACAAAACACAAAGGCAACATCAAAATTTAATGTGGATACAGGGATACTGGGCAGGTCAACACGTATTAAATCCATACAACGAAGAGAAATTAAATTCGTATCCAAGATATTGCTGTATCCCTGCTTTTTTGGGGGGGAAGGGGACAGGGAGAGAGATCGCCTGTGCCCTTCTACCAAAGGTAGAGACAGGAACCACTGGAGCACCACTGCTAAAACTTGTCATGACCCAGTTATCAAACAGCCTACCCTAGTCCTTAAAGAGAAGACCCTTTACCAATCATTATGCTGGGATGAAGGGGGAAGGTTAGACACAGTCTAACAATCACTCCTTTAGCAGTAGAGATATATCCTGAAAGTGTATCAACACAGCTTGGTTAAGAGAGACTGCAGAATTTCTTGCTTTTAGATCACATCTCAGAGTGTATACTAGGTCCAATAGTATGTAATATCAACACAACAACCATACAACTTCCACACAACCTACCACCACTCCTTTCCAACCTCTTCAGGGGCAATGGTGATTAAACGACTCCTGCATATGATTCTAATTTAACAAAGAAAAGATGTTTGGCTTTCAAGCTTTCTTAAGTCAAATAGATACAATTGTACCTCTGTCTGTTCTTTCGCGATTTTCCCATATTCCGGTGAAGTAAGGTGTCTCAATGAATGAGAGCTCAGAGCTGTTTCAGACATTGTACTTCTCAACGCTAACACGAGATAGAATTCCACGTGGGTACCAAGTAAGGATGGATGGTAGGTGTGGTCGGAAATCCTTTACCAATTTCTCCACAGGATACCAATTTCTCCACAGGATATCGAGCCTTTACTGACTCCCACGCGCGCGCGGTGGAGTGTGTTTTTCCTTTGAAGTAGAGATACCTGATAGCGCATGGCCGATTGCCGATAGAGTTATAAGAAAATCGGTTTCTAGGGGTTGATACGGAAGATGCTAGGCTATGAAAAGGTGGAGAAAGTAAGTTGACATATCCATTGAAGTGTGAGATGGAAAAAGTCCCAAATAGTGTATTAAAAAAACGTGAGGATTCTGACTGATTGCACCATACACATTGATCAAGATAAAAGATACAGTTCGGATTAGTCTACAAAGGATTTCTTGTGATAGCACACTAGTTTTTTCCCCCCTAGATTTCTTCTAATTGTACATTGTAATACAATGGTGTATGTTACAGCATTTGGTACTAATTTTAAGAACATAGTTTTCAAAGAGACTTTGAAGTCATGCTTTTACTACTAAGTATGATTTCACATTCAAGACTCTTTTGGTGGCAAATTTCTTATTTAATCTGATACCAATAACTTTATTATTCTGTTCAAACGACCTCTTTATTTGGGTGGCATTAGCCAATGGAATAAAATACCTAAGTGATAGTCATACTCAATTGAGATTGTAACAGGCTGAAGATGATGAGCATAAACTATATGCCTCTCACTGTGTTATATACTTGCAAACATATGCAAGCACGCATCATTGCATTCTGCCTGTAAATTTTCTGCATTCCTTCAGTAAATTTTCTGCATTCCTCCAGTAAATTCTATGCATCAGTAAATTACAGATTTGTGTGAGGCTGGATTGTAGATTCTAAAGCACTAGATTCTAAAGCACTCAGAAACTACTCTACATGAGTGAATGGGACTGATTTCCATCTCTCTCACACAATCACACAAACACATACTCAGAGAGAGAGAAAATGTTTTCTTTTTTCTTTTCGTGTTTTTTTAAGGTACTTATGGTACAGTATACAAAGCAAAAGACAGAGAGAATGGAGAGATTTTGCATTGAAGATAGTACGGCTGGATCAAGATGATGAGCGTGTGCCTACTGCGGCTCTGAGTGATATCTGCCTTCTGAAGGAGCTGAAACACATGAACATTGTGCGTCTGATATATGTGCTGCACAAAAACTTGAAACTGACCATGGTGTTTGAGTTTTGTGATCAGATAAGCTTAGAAATTTCATGAGACCTATATAGGCATGTATATGGATGAGACTAACTGTCTTGGCTTACTATTAAAGGTTCTGCTTGAGCTAGCTTAGTCTTTGGTGGTATTAAAAGTACACTCACGCAGAGGTGCCTGTCTTGGATATTTCTTAGTGTGTATCTGAGCCAGGGCTAGGGTTAGGGCTAGGGAATAAACTTGAGATGGCTAGGCCTATGATTGACCTAGGATGTACACACTTCTTGTGTGGTGTGTATGAGCTTGGACTGGTGTTTGCTAGGGTTAGAACAATTTTTAAACATGTAGCCTAATTTTGGAGCTCCAAATTGATACATAGCTCTCTCTCTCTCTTTTAATACTATACTCTAGTCCTAGCAAGATTCAACCCCTAGCATATCCTAGTCCTGGATCCCCAGCCTAGCATGCTCTAGCAGCTTACCCTAGTCTTAGCACACTCCAGTCCTAGCATGCCCCAGTCTTAGCATATCCTAGCCCTGGAATTCCCTAGCCCCAGCCTACACCCATACCCTTGGCATCATTATTGGTGTTTATGATTTTAAATGTTAAAGGGTCATCTAAATATTTGTGGTCTACATGGTCTTCTATATGTTTTAATCCAGATATTTCTTTTTAATTAAAATATTATATATCTTTTGAAGTTGTTTTCTTTGACAATGCATGCAATGTGATGAATGTTCCATGACTGACATGGGAAAAGGTTAGGATGATATTTTAGAGAGAGGAAGCCAAAAGTTACTTAGATGGAGCAGGAATCGTGGAACTTGCTCCCTACTGTACGTAGAACATTGGTGATGTCATATGATTCTGATGTGAATTAGTGAAAGATAATTGTAGTATCTGTTTCTAAGTTGTGATTGTTTGTATAATTACTACCTTTTATTTATTGATTTTTGTATTTAGTCCTTTTACTATCAGCAGCAGAAGGGTCTTGCATTCTGTTATGCTCTCTATATCTTCCACAGGGATAACTGTGTGTCCGATGCTACATCAGATTGACGTCTTTCTGTCTGAGAAGATAGATTCCGAAGATGTCTTTATGAAAAAAGTACAAGACTTCAACAGACCTGGATGGAATGTGACAGTCTTGGCACAAAATATGCAAGTTGAACTTATACCATTGAATGATGTTTACGTTCTTCCGTCTTTAAACCAAGTGATTCTATCTGATTCTTGTGAATTAGATGCACACATTAAAGTCATAGAAACAGAGTTTGAGTCTCTGATAATGTATCAAATACGTGTTGGGGTCAATCCTGAGAGAAGAACTGACAAGACAGGTCACATAGAATCAGGAAGATTTGCTAACCTCACAAAGTTTGGTTCCTTTTTTGAGAATATACAATTTCGTCTTACTGTGCCAAAATTGGTGGACCACTTCTGTCATGATTTGTTGATATGGTTGATAAAAAAAATAAAAAAAGACCAGAGATCAGATTGAATTCACACTGGTAGATTTGGAAGCTTCCAAAATTATGTTGCCAGAACTTCTTCTAGGTGTGGAAAATGCCTTAACAATAGGTAATGTGTTCATCAAAATAAACTACAAACAATGGTCAGTGCTTTATACTGTTAAGATTTACAAAAAACCTGTGGAGGACATCAATACATATATTACAGAAACTCTGAGCCTACTAGAGGAAATACCAACTGATGTGAAAGAATTCCTAAAAAAAAACTTTAAAATATTAAAAATCTCAATTCAGCAATGCGGTTCATTTTGTGTCATTGTTGTTGCATCATATACGTATGCACTCAGTATTGATAAGAAAAAAGCAGTTTTTTCTTGGAAAGTAAGATATCAGCTGCTAGTATGGTCTGTCCAGATATTGTTATATCATTCTTCTTCGATTGGCTTGATATTAAAACCTAAGATAATGTCACATTCGGAACGGATACACAAATATCTAAATTGATACGTGAAGCACAACAAAACCGGGTTGTACCAGCAGTAGTTGCTGCTTTTGATGTCGTTCAACTGGTTGCAGCTTCAGATAGTTCAATTTTAACAGAAAGAATTGAAAAAATTGACAATCATCTGCCAAAGCTCAGTATGGTGAACATTTTCTATCAAGAAATTCATACTCTGAAAACATTGATCAACACCTTTGTCCAATTGGCGAACAGTTTCTTTCCCAACTTCATGCTTCTGAGAAAGATAACACTTCAGTTTGCATTAAACACTGAAGAGAGAAAAAAGAGTTCTGAGCTATGGGTTGGTATTTTTCAACTAATTTGGACAATTGGCTTGTCTGACACGGTCGATCTTGTTCAAGAAGCTTTGCAACAAACATTGAAAAAGCACCTTAAACAACGATTTCCCGATTTTGGTGAATATTTTAATACTCTAACATCTCAAGAATGAGTGATTTTGAAGAATCAACTGCAAGCGGTGATATGACACTACAAACTCTGTTTGAGATATCTCTTACATAAGAAAAAAATGTTTAAAATAATTAATACAATGTTAACAATAACTTCTGTTGTTGTTTTCTAAGTTAGTGAACCACACAATGACACCTGGAATGAGTGTCTCTGAATTCCTGTAATATTCGTCCATAAGTCAACTGATATCTGGGACTCAAATACGACACTCCTACACATATTATATGCTTGTCGTGACTGTTGAAGGTGTATGGAGTCAAATAGGTGATACGACCATAGGTCTCATAGAAATCGTAAGCTCAACGAGTAATCTCAATGATGTTCTTGGACCGAACCAATTGACTAAAAACAGGCATATGAGAATATAGAATCATCTCAAAGTCGGGTTGTTTTTTTTCTTCGTATAACACCACAAAATAGGGCCAACACCTTTACTATCCACAAAACCTGAAGTGATAGGAAACTCTACTGTCCATCCAATAGACTCTTCTCCATTGCCAACTCATTTTGCCAATTCACCAATAAATTGGAAAGTAACAGTTTTAACTAATTAGGTAGGCTGGACCAAATTCCACCAATGTTTGGAAGTATCGTAAGCAAATCTTCATCGTGAACAATAAGTAAAACCTGCAGCAACTATGAAGTTGCATATCTGGACTAATTCCTTCCCGTGTAGAACTATCAACACACTGCTTATATCACACACATCGTTGTGGTCAAATTTATATTTCTTGTATTGAGTTAGATGATCAACACTTTTTATTACAGGATTTTTTCCACGAGTTGTTGGAGTCAGTCCATGAAAAGTGGTGACAGACATTGGAGAGAGACAATGAATCGGTTCAACCTGTAGTTGAACCAATGATTCCGAAGTTTGTGAAGGAAATCCTCCTCTGAAAACCTGAACAGGCATTGCTTGTTGTTGCCGTGAGTCGGGAACTGATTCGAATTGAACCTTTTTTTTGATAGAACAGAGGAACAGGCTATGAAGGAAATTGTTAAGGCTGTTTTTACATTAGTAGAATATGAAAACAGAATGTGTGTGTTGTGGTAATTCCATTCTAGAAGGAGAGCTGTGCTAGTACAAAACATATGCATATGATGTAATGAAGATTATGATGAAAGGCATTAAGCAATAGAGCAATGATATTAAGAGCATAAAGATCATTTCAAAAGTGGGTATGGTCATCTATATCTTCATTTTCGCCTGACCAATACAAAATTGCTTCTCACAGCACTTAGAATATCTTACCTTTCCTGTAAAGTGGGACTGCACTCCACCATGATTCCGATGCCCATATATACAGCTTCCATTGACTGTACTCAATTCAAGTCAAGAATGTAATGTAGCTAACACCTTGAACAAAAAAAAATTACTACATTACCAACATTTCAACCAACATGCATTGGCCCTCTTCAGGATGGTATTTGTAAATAGTGACTATATGGTGCCGTTTTCACTACACTGATTATGAATGGTGACATTTGTTTTGGAAAGGACTTAGGACTAATAACTGTAGTCAAAAGGTTTTGTTACTCTAACTATTTGGAAAGTTCAAAATGAATTATTGGTTACTTCAACTGAATTTTAATTTGTTAGCTGTAGGTTCATTATTGGACATATCCCTGACCTAATCTTCAAAGATACTCTAAATAAAAAACTCATATACCATTTGTTAGCTGTAGATTCATTATTGGATATACCCCTGACCTATTCTTCAATGACACTCTAAATCAAGAGCTCATATACCATTTGTTAGCTGTAGATTCATTATTGGATATATCCCTGACATATTCTTCAAAGACACTCTAAATCAAGACCTCATATACCATTTGTTAGCTGTAGATTTATTATGGGATATATCCCTGACATATTCTTCAATGACACTCTAAATCAAGACCTCATATACCATTTGTTTGGTGTAGATTCATTATTGGATATATCCCTGACCTATTCTTCAATGACGCTCTAAATCAAGAGCTCATATACCATTTGTTAGCTGTAGATTCATTACTGGATATATCCCTGACCAATTCTTCAATGACCCTCTAAATCGGGAGCTCATATACCATTTTCTTAACCTTTTTATGTTGGACTAGACGGCATCTTTGGACTGACATCTAAATGCCACTTCATTTGAATCTTTGTTCTGTGATCTCTGAATAATGGTGTGTGCACTTGATGTTACCATACAGACATGTTTGTTGCATTTTATAGTGGGCTGTAAACTTTTAAACTTGTAAAAGTTACTTATGAATTTCAAGGACCTCATCTGAACCCCTTAAACACATCCCCAGTTGAATTGTTCACCTTTTCACAAAATCTAACTAGAAAGGTTTACATGAAGTAGACTTGTCTGCTTGTTACAAAACAATGAAGAATGGCATAACTTCTACTAGAAAAGATGTGACAAGCATTGACCTGCTGGGTGAAATGTGATCCTACCTCCCGACTTATCCCACTAGTGGTTGTCCAACTTTCTGCCCCAAAATTTGTGTTGAATTATATCCAGTCACCATGACTGGAACTTTGAAATGCCACTCAGGTAAAGGGGGGTTTAAGGAATACACCCGTATTAACCCAAAATTTCAGCTTGTTCGTGACCAGTCAACGTGCAAGGATCTAACCTGATCAGTCAAAATTGCCCCAGACCTGAAAGACCCCCTCAGAATTTCTCCTGTGAGACCCCCACATTTTTGGACCCAGGACATCAGGTAGATTGTTACCACTCACCATGCAACAAAACCAAAAAAAGCCCATTTGGTGGGAAAATGGATACATTGTGCCCAAAACACAGCCCGGCCAAATATGCCCCTGAGATGATCCCAATAGTAATCCAGATTTTTTAGGTTAAATACATTTCCTGTAACACATAACAACTCCGGAAAGTTTGTACAATTTGGTCTTGGGGGTTCTGCTGGCCATAAGCTACTAACAAACATACATACACATATGCTTATATACATACTACATAGTATAATCAAATTTATATGTAGAGAGAGTTTTACAATTTCTGTAACAAACTATATAGCTATAAAAAAAAAATTTTTTTAAATCCAAGATATTATAGCAATTTGTTGTTAATCATCTTTGTTTTGTGGGTTACACTCTTGTTTTTGAAATTGAATTGAAAGGATGCATGATAAATAGCAATCTTTGAAAAGCTTACAGAATATTTTTGGAATTCATGATGTGTATTTTTATACTATCCCTATTAGATTCTGTGGACTCCATTGCCATATACTGAGAGGTCCCTCCAGGTAATAGCAATAGCTGATATGTAAACATTAATTGTTGCTTATATTATTAATTTTTTCAGCTGCCAATGTACATAGTGTAGCTCACAACATTGGAATAGTGGACATCTCCTTCCTTAGAGGAAGCTCTCCAATTCCTCATCAGTTTTTTCCTATTATATTTTTCTGAGGTAGTGGTCACAAAATTTTACCATTTTTAAAGTTTCTGTTGACACAAGTAAAATAAAAGAACCCACAAGGGTATATACTACAATAATTAGTATGCTCTTGGCAAGGGCAGAATAAAAGAGAACTAATTGATAATCATGAGGTTATTCAGGAGTGATTGTTCAGAGTAAAGCATGTGTTGTTGTCCATGCTTAATCGGTATGAAAGAATAGATCGTGCTAGAGTATTAGAGCTCCTATTTGATGACTGTTTCAACCTCTCCAACTGTGACAACAATGAATATGATTGTCTTCCTACCTTGGGTAAGAGGTATCAGACCCTGAGGAATTGGCAGCTTTGTCCAAATCTGTTAATTTCAAATCGGGATGTTGGACGCTCTGTTGGAGATGGAGCTTTTCTGAATCCTGATGAGGAGAGTGAGTATATGGAGAATGAGTTGCTTGATAAGTATGAGTAGATATCTATAGAATGGAATATAAAATTTTAGCTAGCAAACTGGACTATATAGTGAGGTATAATACACCAGAATGTATTTTATAATTATATCACCAGGGTGTAAAGTTCATAATAATAATAATAATAATAATAATCTTTTCAAATGGTTTCACCACTGAACTTGAATCTGCTAAACCTCTGAGTGATCCTGCAAACTCGCCCCCAAGTGCTCCTGCAATCTCTCCTTCACCATATCCTTTTTTCCAGTTCCATCTTCTGACTCAGAAGTATCACTGTTACCTTCTGGTTGCCCAGGCATGGGTCATGTTGGATGCTGAGGCCAAGCAAAAGGCCAAGGAAGAGGAAAAGACCAAGGAAGAGGAAAAGTCCAATGAAGAGGAAAAGGCCAAGGAAGTGGAAAGGACCAGGGAAGAGGAAAAGTCCAAGGAAAGGGGAATAGCCAAGGAAGAATGAAAGGTCGAGGCCAAGGCAGATCTTGTGGCCAAGGCTGTCTGCCAACCAGGGTTCATAGTCCATCCACTGCTAGTCTTCTTCAAGTATTGATTCTCTAGGTGATTCTTGGAGTAGAGTAGAGCCAGTCCACATTGTGTACGACTATACATTCACTCCTGGACCTACTTCACCTGATGTTTGTTCGGGTGCTACTCTATCTTGTGCTCACCTGTTCAACAGATTCTTTAGTGATAAATTTGGGACTTTCTCGTGGTGGAGATCAATCGATTTGCAGCACAATCTGTTATTAGTTCTCTCCAACCTTGTCCATGGCATGATGTCACTTTTCCCAAAATGAAGGCTTTCATCGGTGTCCTAATTACCACGGAATTTAGAAATTTCCGCATCTTGAGTTGTATTAGACGACAAATCCTCGCACCCGGGCACCAGGCAATCTTGACAAAAAAAAGTTTGAGCAGCTCTTCAGGTTTCTTCACCTCAATGACAGTTCTCTACAAAATCCTGTTAGACATACTCAGTATTGCCACCTTTTCAAGGTGAGGAAACTTTTAGATTTATTTGAAGCTAATTTTAATAAAGTGTACAATATGCACCAATAGTTTGCTATTGATGAAGCCATGATTCCCTTCAAAGGTCGGCTTGGCTTTAAGCAGTATTTGAAAGATAAGCCAACGAAGTGGGGTATCAAGTTCTGGGGACTAGCATATTCCACCAATAGATATGTGAAGAAGTTGCAAGTATATACTGGCAAGAGTGTAGGAATAGGTTTGTGTTTCAGTGCTTTACACCTGATGAAAGGTTTGGAGAACACTGGCTTGCATTTGTATAATGATAATTATTTACAAGTCCGACCCTATTCAACCACCTATACACTCGTGGCATCAATGCCTGTGGAACAGCACGTTACAATCGCAGGCACTTCCCCAAAGACCTGGGTCACCAACGTTACCTCAAGTAATAGAGGTTTTTCTGACCACCGTGTAAATGGTCCTTTACTTTCTGCTGTCAGGGTGGACAAACAACCAATCTATTTGGTTTCTATCCTGCAACCTCCCAAATGACTAGTTGGAATGGAACCTTCAACTGTAAAGAGGCGCAAGCTGGATGGCACACAAGGGGGTGTTTCTTGTCCACCTCTCCTGCCTGATTATCAAAAATTCATGGGAGGAGTAGACCGAGGAGATCAGTTGCAGTCAAATTACAACATTGGTCGGAAGTCACACAAATGGTGGAAAAGAATTTTCTTTTACATCATTGAAGTTAGTATTTTGAATGCTTATATCCTGAATAGTTATATTCAGCCATCCCGGCATGCTGTCTCAGGAAGAGGGAGAGTGATATTCTTGATTTTCGTCTTGATCTAATTGATGATCTGATTGATAGCTTTTGTTCTCAGAAAGGAATTGGATGGCCTTGTTGTTTGGCCCTGGCTCAGTTGGACAGCTTGAACTCCGCCTTTGACCATTGGCCAGACATTATGGACTTCAGGGCAAGGTATGTAGTGTGTTCCGCCAGTTGTCAGAGACATAAGACCTTTTGTCACTATCTTCATTGTGGTATTAGCCTTTGTGCTGTGCGTGGGAGGGCATGCTTCAGGGAAATCCACACTCTATGACCACTCGCACTAGCTTCGTTTTCTCTTTGAAATTTTCTTTGTATTGCTTTAGTAGTATGTACATGCGTTAGCCATAACATGTAGACTTCTTTTCTTTATTACAATGTGCATTTCTGCATGTGCAGTACACATATGCAGTACACATATGCTTTGTTGATCAGTCTTTGCTCTTCCTCCAACATCTTGAACTGCACAATTTTTTGTATCAAACATTACAGCCAGACCTCGTGGTGCTTGATGGGAAACAGTCAATACTGTTATAGACTGGCAAACATAGTTGGTTACAATATCCTGCGAAATAGAAAAATGAGGGCATTCAATATTCATAAATTATGCTAAAAAATGTACTTTTTACAGATTATATGTTGGTTGCAGGTCGATAGACAACCATATTTTAGTATTTGATCTGAACAACCATAAAATATACTTGTAATAGTTGATAAACACAGAGATAAAAGGGATTCTAATCCAAAAATGGTTTGTGGTTTGGTTGCTAGGCAATGTTTTTATCACCAGATTGATCAGCAACTCTTTGGCAAACATGAGATATGCGATTGCCAGGGACTTTTCTGAACCAATCATCAGCTACCAAAAGGAAAGGTGCCCCCTGTTCTCTTGCATGGGTTGTGCATCATTTAACCATTTAATCTCTGTTCTCTGCCATGAGCACACGCTCACACGTCCCAGGAACAATGACAAGCTGAAACCGCATCAGATGCTTCAAAGATGGGTATTTGTGATCAGTCATATCAAAGATGGATATCGGGGCTGTACTATCAGTCATACCGGAGGACATGGAAATATCAGTGGCTTAATATTCGAAAGAATTATTAGCTGCAGAGAAAAACTACACAGTTTCATAGATGGAATACCTGGTGGTTGTCATGGCCATTAATCACTTCGCCATCCACTTACTGGAGCGCTTCTTTACTGTGGTGACTGACTACCGCGGCCTGGTGGCCCACCAAGACACGGGTCGACTGAACAGACGTCTCATGAGATGGGCACTGGCACTCAAAGTATTAGACTTTATACAGAAGTACAGTCCCTGCACATATTAAATCAAAACGCCAATGGTTTATCCAGAAAGTCTTGGCCAGGGGATGATCCAGCCAGGACACCAGCGACAGTGGAACTGGTGCCATACGACAAAGCGATGGCCACTGGCCTCACGCAGGAAGTGATGTCTACAGGAGGAGGACCTAAACAAGAGGGGAGAGCTCCAAACTTAGGAGGGGGAGATGTTGAGGGCAGTTCTTGACATTGCCTAAGAAAATCAAGATGGCCCTCAGGCATGAACACTTAGCTTAGCTGTAGTGTTGATATGTAATGGTAATTAGTAGGGTGTTGAACATGCAAAGATCATTGTTGCATGCTCATTTAGCTCAACACTTATATTTTATAGGACATAATGGAAGCCGGTGGGGTTTCTGCTTTGAACTTTGTGTGTGTATTATATTTGTGGTTTCCTGTTTCCTGGGCTACAGTGTATTTAAGGGGGAACTATACTATTTACCACCGAAATTTGAACACACATTTGTAGGTGTTATAACGTTTTTCACTTTTCTTCTGGGCAAACACTTTTGATATAAGCATGTTGCTTAAGGAGTGTGCTTTAAGATGAAATGTGAAATATCTCTATAGGCATCTTTTGGTAGAAGATACATCCAAGCACGCAAGGATCACTAAAAAAATTTCACCTTCCAAATTGCAGCACGTATTCAAAGGCGCTTTGAGCTACAGACCCAATATTTTGTGGCTTGCCTAAGCACTTAGCTGTGATATGACGGTTTAAATTAAAAAAAATTGTGAAGCAGCTGATTATGGTGACTAGAAGAGGGGACCTCACATATAATGCGGGTTTTTTGGCGTGGTTGAGAAAGAAGTGTCTCATATCTAATCAACACTTTACTGCATTGTTATGGTTTCGTAATATGGTTCCATCATATGGTTCCATCATATCACAGCTTAGTCTTTTAGCAAGCCACAAAACAATTTTGGGTCAGCTAAAGGCACCTTTGAATTATACGTACTGCAATTTGGTAGTCAAATTTTGAGTGATGTTTGCATTTTAAGTTGTATCTTCTAATAAAAGGTGTCTATAGAGATATATCACATAACATCTTAAAGCACATACAATAAGCAACAAGCTAGTATAAAAAATATCTGCACAGAAGAAGGGGAAAAGTGTATGACAGCTACAAATATGCGTTCAAATTTCTGTGGTAAATGGTATAGTCCCCCTGGGCTCCAGTGTATTTATGTCCAGATTCTCAATTGTGGGGGGGACTTCACCCGAAACCACTGAAATTTGAACACATATTTATAGCTTCGTAACTTTCTCCCCTTTCTTTTGGGAGCTTGAAAATACAGTATTGGCCTAGGACAGACAAATATAGACTTTTGTGGGATCAGGAAGACATCAAATCCTTGTGTCTGACAGTAGTACATGGACCAGTGACGAAGACTGGTCTCAGTTTTGCTGATATTGGTCGGTGGGAAGCAGGGACTGGAACAATCTTAGATAAGCCAAAGAGTGTCAAGATATTCTTGATGCAACTCTTCGCTTCTAGTGGCAATTCATCTGTAGAGGTATTGACACTACCAATGCTTGCTATGGAGGCACACAAGCTCTGTTCAATGCATTGTCCTGGGCGGAGAGCAGCGCATGTGTTGGTATGTACATTCTTGATGATTGATGTTTACATTGATGTACATTGCCATAGCTGTATACTGGGAGCTTACCCAGTCAAAGTAAAAATATGCGATCAATATGAAGTCAAACTACTCAGGAGACTATTGTATTCTTGTGTTGTAGGTTGCTATACTAGTGGCAATGCTCATCCTTCTGGTGGTTTGGAGCTGTAGCTTTGCTGGTGGGGCCTGATGCTCCTTTGATCATTGAAAGAGGTAATGATTAGAATTCAACAGTAGTCTCTTAAGTATATCTGGTTCGATCCCTACTTGGCAAAAAAATGAAGGTCCTATTTCAGCTGAAACTTGCATTGGCAGCTTCTTAGTTGTCTAAATCAATTGTTGTTATTTAAGTTGATACTGGATTAACAAGTTAGGCGGCTGGCTCTCTCACACACACACACATATGCATCACAGCTCAGTGACATACATTTTCTCACACTCACATGCATCAGCTCTGTAGACATGCTCCTCACACACAGATCATCATTATCTCCGTAAATATATTCTCTCACAAGTACACATATCAGCTCAGTAGACATATTCTCTCTCACACATCAGCTCTGTAGACAACACACTCACACACATCAGCTCTGTAGACAACTCTCTCTCACACATCAGTTCTGCAGTCATATAACAATTATATTTATAGCCTATACTTTTTTTCAGGAAATAAACTTTTCAAATTGTTCATAACATTAAAATGTAAATACAATTAGCTGCAGTTTGGTATAAGAATTAGCTCTATTGAGGCAAGCAAAGAAGAGTTACACATCTCTATGGCTCTCTATGTCTACAACATAACTTAAGCAAACAAATCCATCCAGGAGCGACTCCTTTCCCAAGAGTAAAAGGATTCAGAGGGTTTTTCTGTATGATTTGGTTACTTCCAGCCTTCCTAAGCAGAAAGTGTCCAAACACTGCAGTGAAAGTCTGCAAGAGACGCTACTTGACAAAGTTGCGTAATAGCCAGCCTTTGTTGATTTTTTTTCCATTCTTTCCTGAAAGAGTCTGACCGGAATGACGTTTTATTATGAACTATTTTTAGATGATAGAGCAATCTCTCCTGGGTATGTGCAGGTCAAGAAAATTTAGCATTTAGAATATATGGGCTATTATATTCTTTCACAACCGATGTTTGCATTGACGCCATATATGGCTCTTGCGGCATTTAATCAGTTAACAAAGATATGTGCTTAAAGTGATGTTTGCTTATATACTGGTCCATGCTGGCTGGCTGGTGTGGTGATGTGTGACAATACTATTACTAGAACCTGGTCCATGCTGGCTTGCTGGAGTTGTGGTGTGGGACTGAATTATTTTATGACCATGGTCTTTGCTGGCTGTCTGGGTTGGTGATGTGGGACACCACTGGTACTAGACCCCGGTTCATGTTGGCTGGCTGGATGGTGGTATGTGAACTTACTAATACTTTACCCTGGTCCATGCTGTCTGGCTTGGGTGGAGGTGTGCGACAGCACAATTACTAGAATCTGGTCCATGCTGGCTGGCTGGGGTGGTGATGTGTGGCAGCACTTTTACTAAACACAGGTTCATGCTTTCTGGATGGAGTTGTGGTGTGGGATAGCACTATTACTAGACCCTGATTGATGCTGGCTGGCTGGGGTGGTGGTGTGGGGCAGCACCAGGCCTTGGTCCATGCTGGCTGGCTGATGTGGTGGTGTGGGACTGCACTATTACTAGTCCCTGGTCCATGCTCGCTGGCTGGGGTGGTGGTGTCAGACAACACTATAACTGGATCCTTGTGCATGCTGGCTGGCTGGAGTGGTGGTGTAGGACAGCGCTATTAATAGACCCTAGTCCATGCTGGCTGGCTATGGTGGTGATGTGGGACAGCACTGTTACTAGATCCTGGTCCGTGTTGGCTGGCTGTGGTGGTGGTATAGGACCGTAGACCCTGGTGCATTCTGACTGGCTTGGGTTGTGGTATAGGACAGCATTATTACTAGGCCTAAATTTAGAGCTAGGTTGTGCGTTAGGGCTAGATTTTGAGGTAGGTCTAGTGTTGCAGTCAAATGAAGTTTATCTGGGATGTCTTCCCTGTTATGATCTCACTGCCTTCAGCTATACATTTATGCCTCTCACTTTTTATATATATTTTTTTGTTTATTTTTACAATGCAAGTGACAAGGATCCTTGGCATTTTACAAGCTGTTGTATTTTCTAGTAGAGTCAGGTTAGCTCAGTCAGTTAGCAAGTAGCTTGGTTTAAAATTCTCTGTGCATAGCCACAGTGTAGCTTTTGAGTTTTGGTTTCCAAGGTCCGTTCTTTTGTGGATGGATATTGGTGCTCAGAATTAACGATTTCAATTCGGGAGTTTATGGTATCGTTGTGATGATAGGATTACATGAACAAATGCTGCTGTAGTTAGGGCGGTGGTTGGACAGTTTCTGTTTTCAAGCTGCAGCATAAGAGAAAAGTAGTCTTGTTGTGTGTGAATATATAGGCACTATGACAGCCTCTGAGAAAAGTGAATAATAGAACAGAAAGGAATTATTTAAAAAACTCCCTGGATGCCTCTACACTGTTGATTTAAAAACAATGGGTCTATTTAACCAATGTAACATTAAATATATATAGGAATTAGAAACAGATACATACATAAGTGATTTCTCAAGTTACGCCCACTATGGCCTAGACATTTCTAAATTTCTCCAGTAGTACCTTAGTACATACTTTATCTGCCTACCAAGCATGGTAAATAAATCAGCCTGGCCAATCTTTTTATTTTAATTACACACACACTCATACAGACAAAAAAAAAAAGCCTACCACACATCACTTTGGGCGGATTCACTAGAATATTCAAAATAAATTTGTACAATTTTGTACTTAAAATGTGATTCAATTCAGTGCATGTGTGACATTTTGTTCCAATGGAATGGACAGATGTAATATGGATGAAAGGTAATTTTCTGCTGTTCCAATGTTGAATTCTACAAACACAACAAATATAAGTCTATTTGTTTTTTCTGGCTGTCCCAATGTTGCACTTATTGATTGTTGTGGCAAAGTGGAGAGAGCAGAGCGACTCATGGAAGTAGGAGGCAGATGGAGATATGTTGACAAACATTAGCCTGAAATAAATAAAGAATATAAGAGGGCAATATTCAGGTAACTAAATGACTGATTGACCACCCAAACTCAAACATTGTTCACAAAGTTTTACATAAAAATAAACCACGCTACTGAACACTACTTGCACATGACCAGTTGAATGCTAGCCGACTTATTTTAAAAGTCACTTCCAGTTTGAGGTGAGTGAGCCAAAACACACTCACACATAAATATTTTTTTATTATTAATATTTTCTAAAGGAATGATGATTACAAGATAGGTAGTGGTACTAGTGTCTACCAGAAACCACTCTGACAGTATTCACATTCAGTAATATGAACACTTTTGAAATAATTATTAAAAAAAAAAGAAGTTGTATCTAAAAATAAAAAGTTTATAAAAAACATAATTAAAGGTAGGGTCACACAGTTAAACAACTCATGCACCGGTTTATAGAGTACGTACATTTTGCTGTTTCCACCGAGACAGGTCTGCAGCTGGTTTGTCAGCTTGGAATTCCTTCATAGAAATAAGAGCATCATGCATGACGAAGGATCCCCCAGGTTTATAATAGCATACCCAAATACAGCAAGGTTATGCAGGCAGGCACTTAAATGTAGCAGCATATGACAAGCTCATCTGTATAGTGCCACAGGTCTAGAGACTAGATAGCTAGATGTTATGTCCTCTAGCTTGGCAAGGTTGCTAGAATACAAGTCCTCCAATTAGAACCAAGTTACCAATGTTTTTTGTTCCGTTACATGCTCACAAACCTGTATGGGATATGCAAGTCCTTGTTGACCAACACCATAATGACAAGGCACTGGTTAGACAGGGACTTGTTTTCTTCATCTCATTCATCCGTTTAGGCAGCAATGCAGACTGTCCCAGTCTCTCGGAGTCGGCAAGGTCAATCAGGTTAAGTGAACCTTAGAGGTCATAGAATAGTGATGCAACACTGTGCTTCAGCACCCCGACATGATTCAATTTTCTAATTTATTATGCGTAAGTGAAGTAAGCCACATACTTGCTGTGTAGTGAACCGAATACTATAGAGTTTATTTGTGGGTTTTTATAACATAGCGATATATACAACATGGCTGTATATACATGAGCAAAAACATTTTAATTATAAACAATCAACTATATTGGATTGAACTGCTAAAGAAAATGATGGAATCTTGACTGCACCCATGTTGACCACAACCAGTTAGACCCCCCTTACCATTTAAAATCTTATTCAACAGTGTTGTGGTTTTTTTGGTGTGTAGTTACATAGGCACATGATTTTAAAAACATCATAATATTGGTTGTCTATGCTTTTTAATGGTAAAGGGGTTAAAATCGGTTGTGGCACACATGGTACAGTTTTGTTTCCATTATTTTTTTAAGATCACGCCAATCCCTGTTAGTACAGTAGGCTGGCACTGAATTTGGTAGTGATAGTCATGTCCATGTTTTGTTTTTATCTATCATCTTTTCACTCCAAACAGAATGTGGAACTGGTGGAGGTTTCAGTTAGTTGTTTTTCCCCCTGTACTAAAAGGATTTAAGACCTCCACTTGACCTAAAGTTGATCAGCATCACATGATCATCAACAGATCCATCTGGTATTGCAGCCCGCCAGGGATCAGTGACTTTCGTCCTTTGGTTAAGTGATATATTGTTGTCGTGTTTCTGCTTTCTATGCTGAGCCATAACGTGCGGCCTCACTTCCTCTACAACTACTGCATTCCATATTATTCCTTCTTTTGGTTTTCCTAATTTTTGCTATCCTTCCTGCTCTGGATGCAGCTATCCTTCACCTTCTTTCGATCAACCATTGTTCAGTTTCATCCAGATTTCTGGTGTGCTGCTCATATTCTCTTCGGTAATGACTACTTTGAATTGTAAAAACTCTACCCATTAGCTATTTTGAAGTTCATTTGGGATGTCATTGGTAATTTCGTCAGGTGTAATGCCTTTGGCATATCCTGCTGTAGGCATTGCAAGCTGCTGCTAGTTATCAATCTGTATGTACCTGCTTCCCCCCCGACTTTCTTGTACTGTCTCAGTTTTCTTTCGTTTTCTGTCTCTGTTCACTCTTTTTGCAGAACGATCTGCTGTCTTTAAATACTTTGTTTGATGAAGCCTCAGCCATCTGTTTCCATCCCTTTGGACCTCACTCTCTTTCCATATTTTTCTGTAAACATGCCCTGATCGAACTGTGCCCACAAAGGCCACTTTGGGATCAGTTGATTACCAAATTTGGTCCTGAAGTGCATCCAGCACTCAGCTAGATTTGTTGTAAAATTACCTAGAAGTTGATCGGCCTTTCCTATACGTCTACTCAGTGTAACTTGAACGTTGTGATTAAGATTTGGGTCTCTCAGTTGGTGTGAGCCCACCTAGTGTGTCTCTCCACATTGCCTCTAGGTTGCCAACAACTTCTGTAATTCAATAATTGAATGAAACATATTTAAAACACATTTACCAGTGAAATCCATGCCAATGAACTAGCCCCCCCCCCCCCCCCCCCCCCCCCCCCCATTCCCCCCTCCCCGGTTTTAATCATTCATTTATACCTTGTTAAGTTTTAACTCTTAATGTATGCAGCTTCTCCAACAGACGGTTTTAATCATTTGTTTAGAACTTGCTTCTTTTGAACACTTAACTACTGCAGCTTCTCCAATGGAAGGTTTTAATCCGTCATTTTACATCTTGTTTCTTTTGAGCACCTAACTACTGCAGATTCTTTAACCGAAGGTTTCAATCATTCATGTATACATTGTTTCTTTCGAACTCATAACTACAGCAGATTCTCCAACAGAATGTTTTCATCATTCATTTAGAACTTGTTTCTTTTGAACACCATCTACAGCAGCTTCTCCAAAAGAAGGTTTGAATCATTCATTTATACCTTGTTTCTTTTCAACTCCTGCTACAGCTTCTCCAACCGAAGATTTTAATCGTTCATTTAGACATTGCTTCTTTTGAACACCTTACAACTGCAGCCTCTCCAACAGAAGGTTTTAATAATCATTTAGTCCTTGTTTCTTTTGAACACATAACTACTGCAGTTTCTCCAGCAGAAGGTTTTAATCATTCATTTGGACCTTGATCCTTTTGAACATGTAACTACTGCAGATTCTCCAAATGAAAGTTTTAATCATTCATTTAGACACTATTTCTTTTGAATACCTAACTACTGCAGCTTCTCCAACAGAATTTTTTAATCATTCATTTAGACCTTGTTTCTTTTGCCCTTTTTGAACACATAACTACTGCAGATTCTCCAATGGAAGGTTTTAATTATTAATTTAGACCTTGTTTCTTTTGAACACCTAACTACTGCAGCTTCTCCTAACTAATGTATTAATCATTCATTTAGACCTTGCTTCTTTTGAACACCTAACTACTACAGCTTCTCCAATGGAAGGTTTTTATCATTCATTTAGACCTTACTTCTTTTGAACATCTAACTACTGCAACTTCTCCAACTGAAGGTTTTAAACATTCATTCAGACCTTGTTTCTTTTGAACACCTAACTACTGCTGCGTCTACAACAGAAAGTTTTAATCATTCATTTTGAGCTTGCTTCTTTTGAACACCACACTATTGCAGCTTCTCCAATGGATGTTTTTAATCATTAATTTAGACATTGTTTTTTTAACACCTAACTACTGACGCTTCTCCAATGGTAGGTTTTGATCATTCATTAAGACCTTGTTTCATTTTAACACATTACTACTTCTACTTCTCCAACAGAAGGTTTTTATGATTTATTTAGACCTTGTTTCCTTTGAACACCTAACTATTGCAGCTTCTCCAATGGATGGTTTTAATCATTCATTTAGACATTGTTTCTTTTGAACACCAAACTACTGCAGCTTTTCTAACAGAAGGTTTTAATAGTTCAATTAGACCTTGTTTCTTTTGATCACCTAATTACTGCAGCTTCTCCAATGGGAGGCTTTATTCATTCATTTGACCTTGTTTCTTTTGAACAACTAACTACTGCAACTTCTCCAACAGCAGGTTTTAATCATTCATATAGATCTTGTTTCTTTTGAATACCTAATTACTCTAGTTTCTCCAACAGAAGGTTTTAATCACTCTTTTAGACCGTGTTTCTTTTGAACACCTAACTACTGCAGCTTCCCCAGCAGAAGGTTTTAGTCATTCATTTAGACCTTGTTTCTTTTGAAGACCTAACTACTGTAGCTTCTCCCACTGAAATTTTTAATCATTCATTTAGACCTTGTTTCTTTTGAACACATAATTCCTGCTGCTTCTCCAACAGAAGGTTTTAATCATTCTTCTTGACCTTGCTTCTTTTGAAAACCTACCTACTGCAGCTTCTCCTATGGAAGGTTATAATCAGTCATTTAGACCTTGTTACTTTTGAACACCTAACGCCTAACTACTGCTTCTTCTCCAACAGATGATTTTAAACATTCATTTAAACCTTGCTACTTTTGAACTCTTAACTTCTGCAGGTTCTCCAAACAGAAGATTTTAGTCATTCATTTAGACCTTGTTTCTTTTGAGCACCTTACTACTGCACCTTCTCCAACAGAAGGTTATAAACATTCATTAATACCAATTTTCTCTTGAACTCCCAACTACCATAGCTTCACCAACAGAAGGTTTTAATCATTCATTTTGACATTGCTTCTTATGAACTCCAAACTACTGCAGCTTCCCCAACGGAAGGTTTTAGTCATTCATTTAGACCTTGTTTCTTATGAACACCTGACTACTGCAGCTTCTCCAACAGAAGGTTTTAGTCATTCTGAGTATATCAGTGCTCATATCTGCGATAGTCACTTTTATGTATAAAAAGATAAGTTCTCTATGAATTTTCCCAAAATGCTTCAATACAACAGAAAGGCATAGTTTAACAGTATGTGGCTTTTTGTTAATATTTATCCCCTTTTACTGGTTTGATCAAAAACAGTTGTTTAAACAAATCCAAATTTTCCTTAGGATTTGCCCCTTTCAAACATGGTAAGAAAATCAAACTTTCTGAGTATTTGTGAGCTCGTATCTTAGATAGTCATTTTTTGACTAAAGAGAGAAGTTCTCTTTGAATTTCCCCCAAAATTCTTCAAAACAACAGAAAGGCACAGTTTAGCAGTATGTGGCTCACTTTGTGGAGAAATTATTTTTTTTAATATTTATCCATTTTTCCTGGTTGAATCAAAAACAGTTGTTTAAACTAATCCAAATTTCCTCAGGATTGTCCCTTTAAAAAAAGGTAATAAAAACAAACTTTCTGATTTTTTCAGTGCTCGTTTCTGAGATAGGCACTTTTTGGACTAAAAGGAGAAGTTCTCTGTGAATTTCCCCCCAAAAACTTCAAAACAACAGAAAGGTACAGTTTAGCTGTATGTGACTCAATTTGTTGAGAAAAAAAGGATTTGTTAATATTTGTCCCCTTTTACTGGTTTGATCAAAAACAGTTGTTTAAACAAATCCAAATTTGCCTCAGGATTTGCCCATTTTCAAACATGGTAAGAAAAACAAACTTTCTGAGTATTTCAGTGCTCGTTTCTGAGATAGTCAATTTTTGGACTAAAAAGGGAAGTTCTCAATGAATTTCCTCCAAAATGCTTTAATACGACAGAAAAACATAGTTTAGCTGTATGTGACTCAATTTTGGTAGAAAAACAGTTTTTGTTAATATTTGTCCCCTTTTACTGGTTTGATCAAAACAATTTGTTTAAACAAATCCAAATTTTCCTCAGGATTTGCATTTTTTCAAACATGGTAAGAAAAACAAACTTTCTGAATATTTCAGTGCTCGTTTCTGTGATAGTCACTTTTTTGACTAAAAAGAGAAGTGTGAATTTCCCCAAAAATGCTACAAAACAACTGAAAGGCATAGTTTAGCGATTTGTGGCTCACTTTGTGGAGAAAAAAGTTTTTGTTAATATTTTTTTTTTTTACTGGTTTGATCAAAAACAGTTGTTTAAACAAATCTAAAATTCCTCAGGATTTGCAACTTTCAAACATGGTACGAAAAACAAACTTATGAGTCTGAGATTGTCATTTTTTTGACTAAAAAGAGAAGTTCTCTGTAAATTTGCCCAAAAATACTTCAAAACAACAGAGGGGCATAGTTTAGCTGTATGTGACTCAATTTGGGGTGAAAAACTGTATTTGTTAATATTTGTCCCCTTTTACTGGTTTGATCAAAAACAGTTGTTTAAACAAATCCAAATTTGCCTCTGGATTCCCCCCCTTCAAATATGGTAAGAAAAACAAACCCTCTGATTATTTCAGTGCTCGTTTCTGAGATAGTAACTTTTTTGACTAAAAAGAGATGTTCTCTGTGAATTTCCCCAAAAAGACTTCAAAACAACAGAAAAGCAGAGTTTACATGTATGTGACTCAATTTTGGGAGAAAAACAGTTTATGTTAATATTTATCCCCTTTTACTGGTTTGATCAAAAACAGTTGTTTAAACAAACCCAAATTTCCTTAGGATTTGCCCCTTTTCAAACATGGTAAGAAAAACAAACTTTCTGAGTACATCAGTGCTCATTTCTGCGATAGTCACTTTTATGTATAAGAAAAACAAACTTTCTGAATATTTTTGAGCTCGTATCTTAGATAGTCACTTTTTGACTAGAGAGAGAAGTTCTCTATGAATTTCCCCCAAAATGCTTCAAAACAATAGAAAGGCATAGTTTAGCAGTATGTGGCTCACTTTGTGGAGAAACACATTTAAAAAAATATTTATCTCTTTTTACTGGTTTAATCAAAAACTGTTGTTTAAACTAATCCAAATTTCCTCAGGATTTGTCCCTTTAAAACTTGGTAAGAAAAACAAACGTTCTGAGTATTTCAGTGCTCGTTTCTGAGATAGTCACTTTTTTGACTAAAAAGAGAAGTTCTCTTTGAATTTCCCCAAAAATACTTCAAAACAACAGAAAGGTATAGTTTAGCTGTATGCGACTCAATTTGTTGAGAAAAACATTATTTGTTAATATTTGTCACCTTTTACTGGTTTGATCAAAAACAGTTGTTTAAACATATTCAAATTTGCCTCAGGATTTGCCCCTTTTCAAACATGGTAAGAAAAACAAACTTTCTGAGTATTCAGTGCTCGTTTCTGAGATAGTAAATTTTTTGACTAAAAAGAGAAGTTCTATATGAAATTCCTCCAAAATGCTTTAAAACAACAAAAAAACAAAATTTAGCTGTATATGACTCAATTTGGGGAGAAAAACAGTTTTTGTTAATATTTGCCCCCTTTTACTGGTTTGATCAAAACAATTTGTTTAAACAAATCCAAATTTTCCTCAGGATTTGCATTTTTTCAAACATGGTAAGAAAAACAAACTTTCTGAGTATATCAGTCCTCGTTTTGAGAGAGTCACTTTTTTGACTAAAAAGAGAAGTTCTCTGTGAATTCCCCCAAAATGCTTCAAAACAACAGAAAGGCATAGTTTAGCAGTATGTGGCTCACTTTGTGGAGGAAAACATTTTTTGTTAATATTTATTCCCTTTTACTGGTTTAATCAAAAAAAAATTTTAAACTAATCCAAATTTCCTCAGGATTTTCCCCTTTCAAACATGGTAAGAAAAACAGACTTTCTGAGTATTTCAGTGCTCGTTTCTGATATAGTCACTTTTTTGACTAAAAAGAGAAGTTCTATGTGAATTTCGTCAAAAATACTTCAAAACAACAGAAAAGCATAGTTTAGCTGAATGTGACTCAATTTGGGGAGAAAAACAGTTTTTGTTAATATTAATCCCCTATTACTGGTTTGATCAAAAATAGTTGTTTAAACAAACCCAAATTTTCCTTTGGATTTGCCACTTTTCAAACATGGTAAGAAAAACAAACTTTCTGAGTTTTTCAGTACGCGTTTCTGAGATAGTCACTTTTTTGACTAAAAAGAGAAGTTCTCTGTGAATTTCCCCAAAAATACTTCAAAACAACAGAAAAGCATAGTTTAGCTGTAAATGACTCAATTTGGGGAGAAAAACAGTTTTTGTTAATATTTATCTCCTTTTACTGGTTTGATCAAAAATATTTGTTTTAACAAATCCAAATTTTACTCAGGATTTTACCCTTTTCAAATTCTCCACTGTAGCAAACTCATTGACTGAGCTAACTAGGAAGAACAAGGAAAATGTGGTTAAATGGAATGAGGCATGTGAACATTCATTTAACTTACTAAAAGAGGCACTCACGAGTAAACCAGTTTTGACGACTCCAGATTGGACGAGGAAATTCATTCTTCAAACTGATGCATCTGCCACAGGGTTAGGATATGTCTTAAGTTAGAAGGACCAGAACGAAGAAGAACATCCAGTTGCATATGGATCAAAGAAACTCTAACAGAGAGAGCAAAAGTATTCAGCTATAGAGCGTGAGGGATTAACTATTGTGCAAGGAATCAAGCACTTCAGAACATACCTACAAGGCACAACCTTTAAGATTGAAACTGATCATGACACTCTTACCCACTTGGGAAGCATGAGGTACTCTCTTGGCACATTGGCAAGATGGGCTTTTGCACTCCAGCCTTATCAGTTCACTATAGTTTATAGGGCTGGAACGGCCAACTCTAATACTGATGGATTATCTCGTGACCAGGGTTCACGATCAAAGGAAAGGGGAGTGTCAGAGAAACCTCTGACGGGGGAATTTCTGATGGATTCCGTTAAGAATAATGAAACAAAGGAAACTGCAGTGGAATAATATTACCAGGGAAGAGCCAGACAGAATTATTACAACCTACAGAAATATTACAAATTAGGAATTATTATATCCTATGGAATTATTACATCCTACGGAATTATTACACCCTACGGAATTATTAAACTACGGAGAGTTTACCCGACTTCCAAATTGTGCGTGAACTTACAGGAGGGATTTGATTGGTCACCAGGAGAGTAATTATAGAGACAGAGACCGTCAAACTGAACAAGTATTTGAGTTGGCTATTTTCCTTAGAGATTAAGTTTGGACTCTTGTCTTGTTGTATGCTATTGGTAACTTGTATTTTGAAGTATTTAAATATTTTACCAACTATGGTTTGAAAGGAAGGACAGCTCGGAGAGAGTTGTAGCTAAGTTGGCTTGGATAAAGGTTCTAGTCGGGGAGATTAGAATAGGTCCAGGTGTCGGCCAAAGATTCGTATCTCCAAGAGTCAAAGCGCATTGGTTACATGACTCAATTTGGGGCGAAAAACTGTATTTGTTAATATTTGTCCCCTTTTACCGGTTTGATCAAAAACAGTTGTTTAAACAAATCCAAATTTGCCTCTGGATTCCTCCCCTTCAAATATGGTAAGAAAAACAAACTTTCTGAGTGTTTCAGTGCTCGTTTCTGAGATAGTCACTTTTTTGGCTAAAAAGAGATGTTCTCTGTGAATTTCCCCAAAAATACTTCAAAACAACAGAAAAGCAGAGTTTAGCTGTATATGACTCAATTTCAGGAGAAAAACAGTTTATGTTAATATTTATCCCCTTTTACTGGTTTGATCAAAAAAGTTGTTTAAACAAACCCAAATTTCCTTAGGATTTGCCCCTTTTCAAACAAGGTAAGAAAAACAAACTTTCTGAGTACATCAGTGCTCATTTCTGCGATAGTCACTTTTATGTATAAAAAGAAAAGTCCTCTATGAATTTACCCAAAATGCTTCAAAACAACAGAAAGGCATAGCTAAAAAGTATGTGGCTGACTTTGTGGAGAAAAACAGTTTTTGTTAATATTTATCCCCTTTAACTGGTTTGACCAAAAAAAATTTTTTTTTAAATCCAAATTTTCCTTAGGATTTGCCCCTTTCAAACATGGTAAGAAAAACAAACTTTCTGAGTATTTGTGAGCTCGTATCTTAGATAGTCAATTTTTGGACTAAAGAGAGAAGTTCTCTTTGAATTTCCTCCAAAATGCTTCAAAACAATATAAGGGCATAGTTTAGCAGTATGTGGCTCACTTTGTGGAGAAACACATTAAAAAAAAAATTATCCCTTTTTACTGGTTTGATCAAAAACTGTTGTTTAAACTATTCCAAATTTCCTCAGGATTTGTCCCTTTAAGACTTGGTAAGAAAAAAAAATTTCTGAGTATTTCGGTGCTCGTTTCTGAGATAGTCCGTTTTTTAACTAAAAGGAGAATTTCTCTTTGAATTTCCCCCAAAATACTTCAAAACAACAGAAAGGTATAGTTTAGCTGTATGTAACTCAATTTGTTGAGAAAAACAGTATTTTTAATATTTGTCCCCTTTTACTGGTTTGATCAAAAATAGTTGTTTAAACAAATCCAAATTTGCCTCAGGATTTTCCCCTTTTCAAACATGGTAAGAAAAACAAACTTTCTGAGTATTTTAGTGCTCGTTTCTGAGATAGTAAATTTTTTGATTAAAAAGAAAGTTCTCTACTAATTTCCTCAAAAATGCTTTAAAACGACAGAAAAACTGTTTAGCTGTATGTGACTCAAGTTGGGGAGAAAAACAGTTTTTGTTAATATTTGTCCTCTTTTACTGGTTTGATCAAAACAATTTGTTTAAACAAATCCAAATTTTCCTCAGGATTTGCATTTTTTCAAACATGGCAAGAAAAAATAAATTTCTGAGTCTATCAGTGCTCGTTTTGAGAGAGTCACTTTTTTGACTAAAAAGAGAAGTTCTCTGTGAATTTTCCCCAAATGCTTCAAAACAACAGAAAGGCATAGTTTAGCAGTGTGTGGCTCACTTTGTGGAGAAATTTTTTTTTTGTTAATATTTATTCCCTTATACTGGTTTGATCAAAAACAGTTTTTTAAACTAATCCAAATTTCCTCAGGATTTTCCCCTTTCAAACATAGTCAGAAAAACAAACTTTCTGACTATTTCAGTGCTCGTATCTTAGATAGTCACTTTTTTGACTAAAAAGAGAAGTTCTCTGAGAATTTCCCCCAAATACTTCAAAACAACAGAAAGGCACAGTTTAGCTGTATGTGACTCAATTTGGGGAGAAAAAGTGTATTTTTTAATATTTGCCCCCTTTTACTGGTTTGATCAAAAACAGTTGTTTCAACAAATCCAAATTTGCCTAAGGATTTGCCCCTTACAAACATGGTAAGAAAAAAACTTTCTGAGTATTTGTGAGCTCGTATCATAGATAGTCACTTTTTTGACTGAAGAGAGAAGTTCTCTTTGAATTTCCACCAAAATGCTTCAAAACAACAGAAAGGTATAGTTTAGCTGTATATGACTCAATTTGGTGAGAAAGACAGTATTTGTTAATATTTGTCCCCTTTTAATGGTTTGATCAAAAAAATTTGTTTAAACAAATCCAAATTTGCCTCAGGATTTGCTCCTTTTCAAACATGGCAAGAAAAACAAACTTTCTGAGTATTTCAGTGCTCGTTTCTGAGATAGTCAATTTTTTGACTAATAAGAGAAGTTCTCTATGAATTTCCTCAAAAATACATTAATACGACAGAAAAACATGGTTTAGCTGTATGTGATTTAATTTGGAGAGAAATTTTTTTTTATTAATATTTGGCCCTTTTTACTGGTTTGATTAAAAGAATTTGTTTAAACAAATCCAAATTTTTCTCAGGATTTGCATTTTTTCAAACATGGTAAGAAAAGCAAACTTTCTAAGTATACCAGTGCTCGTTTTGAGAGAGTAATTTTTTTGACTAAAAAGAGAAGTTCTCAGTGAATTTCCCCCACAATGCTTCAAAACAACAGAAAGGCTTAGTTTAGCTGTATGTGGCTCACTTTGTGGAGAAAAAAAAGTTTTGTTAATATTTATTCCCTTTTACTGGTTTGATAAAAAAATTTTTTTTAACTAATCCAAATTTCCTCAGGATTTTCCCCTTTCAAACATTGTAAGAAAAACAAACTTTCTGAGTATTTCAGTGCTCGTTTCGGAGATAGTCACTTTTTTTTTTAAAAAGCGAAGTTCTCTGTGAAGTTCCCCAAAATTACTTCAAAACAACAGAAAAGCATGGTTTAGCTGGATGTGACTCAATTTGGGGAGAAAAACCGTTTTTGTTAATATTAATCCCCTTTTACTTGTTTGAACAAAAACAGTTGTTTAAACAAACCCAAATTTTTAATAGGATTTGACCCTTTTCAAACATGGTAAGAAAAACAACCTTTCTGTGTTTTTCAGTGCTCGTTTCTGAGATAGTCACTTTTCTGACTAAAAAGAGAAGTTCTCTTTTAATTTCCCCCAAAATGCTTCAAAACAACAGAAGAGCATAGTTG
>CBDHDT010000106.1:0-41058 GCA_965261215.1 Ekhidna sp. | reverse complement strand
TTACAATCGAATATCAAGGCTTAAATAAATCAACTAGTTAAAAAAAAAAAAAAAAAATTCAGTAAAGATTTGTTTATGGCTCAGAATTACAGATTTGATTCATCACCACAGAACCCTCTGCCTAAAAAGCTAGGTCATGAACAATGACTCCAATAAGGAAGTTATAAGAACTGCAAGAAAGCTACATCTCTATATCCCTTTTATCCAATGACTCTGTTTGGGTAATTAAAATGTGTGTATATATATATATATATATATATATAATTGGGTTTTATGTTAATGAAAGGATGTGTGGTTTTGTCCCTGAAAGTACCTGGAAATATTGGAGTCTATGCTATAATATTTGTACATTTAAAGCTATTCATTGATGAAATTATATTACTGGGTCTGAGTAAAGTAATAGTGACCACTGTTCACATAACAGGTGTATAGTCCTCTGAATCCTAGAATCTATGAGATGAGGGTTGGTTTGGTACACATAGCAAACAACCAATAAAACAATATTATACAGGACAAGCATTGAGTAAGAAAGCATGGCATGATGAATCATATGCAGACTTAGAAAGCAATTTTTTGGTAAATGAGCAATGCAAAACAAAATAAAGGCCACTGGCTGTACATTAATTAAGATAAATAGCAAATTCTCTTCAAGACAAAGAACAGAACACAAGCATTAGCTGGAACACATAAAGACAGACCTTTCATTGCTAAGTTTACGACATAAGCACCTGGTTAATACATCAAGGAATGATTGTGGATGTGAATATTTAAAAAAATGTGTGTGGATGATTTCAATGTAATTTAACCAATTTTAGATATCATGGTCATAATATATATATATATTAAATGGACCATATCTGTGAAATGCCATAATTCATTTTATCAGCACATGCCCAATATACAATAGATTGCTCTGTCTTTACAAAATAGTAATAAAAACTATACATCCAGTTAGATGATTATGTGAGCAAAAAGGATTTTTTTTTTTTTAATGGCTGATCATTCACAGCTTCTTCAAGAAGCATCCCCTACAGGCCTTAATGTTGCTTATGGAAGCTTTTCAGCAGGGGAAAGCTACACACAGGTACCAATGCAATGCTTTCTGGAAAATATTCGGAATATCTTTGCTCATGAGTAAGGAGTCACTCCTGGACAGATTTCTTTAGTTTTGTATGACACGATGGTATTTGTTTGCTTACCTCAATGGAGCTGAAACTAGTCCCAAACAATAATTCATTGTATTTGTAGTGTATTCTTAAAAAAAAAGTTAAAAAACAACCACAAATAAAATGGGTGCTCAATCATTCAACTAGCATAAGCCTATGCAACAAGAATATTCACAAATTAAAAAAAAATAACATCATCATAAAATAGTCAGAAAAAATATTCTTGTTTAAAGGAGTGCTAAGTATGTTACATCTCTTTAATGGCTGATGACCATGATCATAACTGCAGCCATGGACAGTCTCTTCCAGGACTTTACACCAGCTTCACGAGCCTACCATAAGATTTATCTTACTAAGGTATATGCACTTCCTCCTCCTTCACTAAGGCTAACAAGTTGGCTGTCCAAGGAGAAATGGCTCTGAACTTTCAAGGCTGGTCATCCTCAAAGGCCTCACTATACATCCTGATTCCTTGGCTTGGAATTTGCTAAACCTCTTCATCCTAACATAGCTTTGTTCACTACAGCTCAAAAAAATTGTTCAGAACCAGACATCCTTGCTATTGTTTTTGACAACACCGTGAGCTACCGCCTGGATACGTTACTGCCTTGAAACGATTGGACACAGTAAGGTAGTTTGACATAAATGCGGACATTGGTAACAAAAGTACATATAAAAAATAAACCATACAAGCTAAATGCCATCTGCACATGCCCAATGTATTGCTCTATCATTATAAAATGGTAATAAAAATATCACTTCCGGTTAGACGGTCACATGAGAAATTAAGAAAATGAAATGGCTGACTGATTTAGAACTCCATCAAGAAGCGTCTCATCTTGGCTTTTATGGCATATTCTGGAAGCTCATCTGGTGGGAAAGGATGCATAGACACAATTGATTTCTTGAAAACACTGTGAATACCATCACACTTGAATAAGGAGTCGCTATTGGCAATTTTTTCTGAGTGTTTTGTTGTAGATATGTAACAATATTGAGATGTAAATTTTTTGGTTTGCTCTCAATGGAATGGATTCTTTTACCGAACTACAGCTTATTTATCCAAAGATATGAACGTTTCAAAAGTGTATTCTTGAAGAAAAAGAGTTATAGCTATAAATATAAATGTTACAAAAACCACAAGTAAACCCAGAGCATAATAGGTTAAGGAGGGACTCCAGCTGAAACCACAGAAATTTGACCGAAATTTGAACAATATTTCAGCTGTCATAACTTCCCCCCTCCCCCTTTCTTCTGTGCAAATACTTTTGATACCAGCTTGTTGCTTATTGTGTGTGCTTTAAAGATGACATGTAAAAAGTCTCTATAGGCACCTTTTCTTAGAAGATATATCCAAACACGCAAGGGTCACTCAAAAAATGGCACTTCCTAATTTGTGGCAGACCTAACTACAAGGCGCCTTGAGCGATGAACCCCCAAATTGGTGTGTGGGTTGCTAAAGCACGTAGCTGTGATATGCCCGGTTTAATTTTTTTAACGTGAACCTCCCCTGAGTTATGTTGAGTAGAAGAGGTCGGGTCACAGAAATTGTGTGGAAATAGCGTGGGCGCCCACGCAATTTCTGTGACCCGCCTCTTCTAATCACCATAACTCAGGGGGGGGGTTCACGTTAAAAAAAAAGAAGTAAACCGGGCATATCACAGCTACGTGCTTTAGCAACCCACACACCAATTTTGGGGTGCGTCGCTCAAGGCGCCTTGGAGTTAGATCTGCCACAAATTAGGAAGTGCCATTTTCTGAGTGACCCTTGCGTGTTTGGATGGATCTTCTAGGAAAAGGTGCCTATAGAGACTTTTTCATACCATCTTAAAGAACACACAATAAGCAACAAGCTGGTATCAAAAGTATTTGCACAGAAGAAAGGGGGGGAAAAATTATGATAGCTCAAATATTGTTCAAATTTCGGTCAAATTTCAGTGGTTTCAGCTGTAGTCCCCCCTTTAGGAAATAACACACCATCATCTCGTAAATTTTTCATGAAATTATATTAAAAAAAGCCATGGCAGTTTCATCCTATGCTCTATATACTAAATTCTGCTACCAAAGATTGCTTATTTCAAGAGAGTTCAGTTGATATGCTCCATTGTTGGTTTCCTCCAAGTTGAAGGACGAACTTTGACCTAATGACCCTCCATGCCTCAGTAAGCTCTACACTGTTTCAACAGGCTCATAACACAAGCTCTTCAGGGAATGTAGATTAGTACCTGTGGTGTGTTCAGAGTGAAACAATTACCACAAAACTAATCCAATAGAGCAAAGTCATAGCGGCAGAAAATTTTCATCACCCATTCAACGAATTTTTGTGGTAATTACTTCACATAGAACATAAAAGGGCTTGTCAAAAGGGGGTCTCAAATAAAAAACCAAAAAATGTAACCACGTATAAAATAGATCATCATGTTTTTGTTTCAACCCCATGAACATATCCATCCTGATAGCATAAGGATATCAGTGTCTGTGAAAGACTCCTTGGCCAAGTCCTACCTTTAGTTTGATTTTTTTTGGTTGGCTTGGTGTGTTTTGAGTATACATCGTGCTATAAAATAAGCAAGGGAATTTTTTCCCCAAAGGGTCATGGTGGGTTCATGTGCAAAATTTGGATCATGTCAACCCACCATGGCCCTTGGAAAAATAAATTTCCATATAGCTCTATGCATAGTCAAACCACACCAGCAATAAAAAAAATTATTAAGGGTAGAGCAAGGGCAAGGATTTTTTCAAACACACTAATATCCTTAGGATACCTGGCAGGAGAAAAAAGCAAGATACATATATCATTTGAAAGCACACAGATAGAGCTATCTTTTGCTATTAAAACTATGTTCATAAGGATAGAAAAAAAAAAAAACACACAAATCCCCCCCCCCCCCTCCCACAATGATCAGTTATATTCGTGGTTATACATTTTGGTTTTTGACCCTGAGAACCCCTGTGCCTTTTAAAAAGGTGTGGGACTTGCTGAGACATGGAGGTCATGGTGGCAGAGTTCGTCCTTCTACAAGGTGAAGCTTAAAATGATGCATTCTAATGGAAAGCTCATAAAATAAGCAATCTTTTGGTACTTTTTTTTTACTATAGAGTATAGGATAACCAGTAACAAATGTAAGAATTTGAATGCCAAGTGAAGGTGTGTGAGGGAAAGAAGAAGGTGAGGGAGAAACCAAAAAAATAATATATATATACATATATATATATATTTTATAGCTTGATGATTATTTTAGCCGATGCCCTATTGGATATAACATAATTGTCCGAGCCAGAGCTTTGCTGAAAGCCTAATACACTTTCTACATATTGACACCATCATGATTTTGTAAAGATAAGATTGAGATATGGGAAATAGCCAAGAATTTTTATTATATTCCATACAGGTCCTAGCAAGGTTGAGTAAGTTGATGCCGGACAAATAGTGGGATGACAAATTCTGAAACGGAAATGTGCATGTGGAAGTTAGGGCCTTTATTAAGAAAACTTGGAAGCTTCTCTTGAAGAATGGAAGCTCATCACACTAAGGTGAGGTCTTCAGGTAGTGCGTTCAGCAGAAATTCTCAGACAATTAAGGGAAGACCATGCAAAAGCTGACAATAACTTCCTAAACAAAGAGTTTGTACTATTGACAGTTTATTGTTTTCAGAATGTTTCCATTATTAGTACAACTCTTTTCAATTGATTATATCCATAAGTTATCCTTTCTATATACTAAACAATGAAGCCAGTTATATACACGCTGTCCTAGAGTGCTAGTACACAAACAGGGAACTGGGTTTATCTTAGCAAGAACGCTTACCATCAATAACTTGTATGACATCCAATGCCAGAGCATGTTGATAAATTGGGCAGTTTTGTCAGCATAAAACTCTAGCATCCTTTCCCTGACAGCTATTAACCATGCAAGATGATGTGGGATCCAGGTCCATAGGTATTAGAATTTGAAAACAATTTTTTATCATTGACAACTATTTCCTTTCAAGTCAAATCCATAAAATCCACCGCATGCTCTCCGGGTTATGAACATACGGCAGGAATAAACATTTGACATAGAAACAAATATGGTATGCAATGCAATATTAAATTTCCAGTCAACCTCAATGAAGGCACACTTTGCCCGGCAAAAATGCCACAATTAATGAATATTTTAATGAATAATTCATAAGATGATGGGTGTCATTCCTCAGGGCTGGTGGGATAGGGTCTTGGGGAAAAATATATATATATATATATATATTTTAATGAACTACAGTGGCCCATAAACCAGACATTATTTTAATACTTATATTTTCATTTTTATCATGTCTAAAATAAGGTTCTATTTGGCTTTTTTATGGCTTCTTGAATTCCTGTGGACTTTTTCTGGTTGAAATGCAACTGCAATGGAAGAGAGCAACAATTATAGTCCAGCAACCAGTCTGATCACAATCTCAGGCTATCGATTATTTTGAATCCTTCGCAGGAAGTGTTTATACTAGCAGTAATTCGGATTCGGAGAGTGACAGTATTGCCGAGGCATACTTATAAAGGCAGAAGTGGAGCTTCCTCTACACCTCCTGTGGAGCCTGATGATGATAAAAGGATCCACAACTCAAACTGGTGAAGCAATTTTTTTTTTATAATATTTTAATAGTTAACTAGGAGCCAAATCCTTAGTGTGATAGCATGCAGTAGCCATGTAACTTAGGTTACTAGCTATATGCTGTGATATAGATGTGGACACTGTGAGCAGGAAAAGAAAGCAACAGCAAATGATATGGATGGCTCATCAACCTAATATATCACCCAACATCCAGGAGTTGATGCTGCATGAAACCTTGGTCCTTCAAGCTGCATTTTAACATACAGGCATCAATATGGCAACCATGACATCTGCACAACTCCTTTACATGACTAGTTAAGAGTTTTTATATAGCAGGCAAAACTGATTTATAACCTGTTATTAGGGAGTTTAGTAGCACTCCTTATACATATTTCAAATAGCCGAGGCATAAAACACAAAAAATAAGCGCATACACCATTAGCAGATTCTAAACAACCTTAACTAATGAAAACATAATACACCGACTTTATTATAACAATTATATTTTTGGCTATACTTTTTTAAACAATATCTTTTCAAACTGTTCATATCATTAGAATGTATATACAACAAGCAACAGTTTTGTTTAAGAAAAAGCTTCATTGAGGTACGCAAACAAAAGTTATGTATCACTGTCCACTACAAATATTACACAAAGAAAAACATCCTGGAGGGATACATTTCCCAATAGCGAAAGGATACAGAATATTCTCCATAAAATCTGTGCCGCCTATATAAACAAAAAAAGCTTCTAGAAACTGCTTGAAAGTCTGGAAAAGACACACCTTGAAGGAATTTTGTAAGAGTCGGCCATTGTAAGAGTCAGCCATTGCATGAGTCAGCCATTGCACGAGTCAGCCATTGCACGAGTCAGCCTTAGTTGATTTTTTTTTTTGCTTTTATCGTGACTCTCTAACCAGAAGTAAAAGTTTTATTGTTATTTTTGAGTGCTAGAGCAATCTCTTCTGGCTATGTACTGGTAAAATATATAGTGTTTAGAGTGTATGGCCTATTTGTATTGTGAATGATGTCCTCTTAGACGCCATATGACTCCTACAGCATTTAATCAGTTCATATGTGGTTTTGGCTCTACTTCTAGTACGCCTGTACTGCATTCATTAAGGCAGTGAACAAGTGGCACAAAAATTCATTAAAATTAGTCAAATTCACCAAGGATCTATCAATCATCTATCTACTTTCTATAAACATTCTCGGGTATGGGCAATTGACACAAGCTAAGATGATTCAACAGCTGCTCACATTTTAGCAGCTACAAAAAGAAAAAAATGGTAGTTAGCTTACTGAGAAGCATACGAGCTTACTATGGAGTCAATAGTTAACAAGACATATCCTGATAAAAAACAAACTACATGTAATTATACTATGCATGTAATGTACTTTAGTAATAAAAGGAAAACAATATCATCTGCTTTGACTAGTTAGTTCTGGAGTAACCCTGAGCAACTTCTTGAAAAGGGTAACTGTGACCATACCAAGGTGTTATTATGGATTGAATTACAAAAAAAAAAAAAAAAAAAAACAGTAAAAAAAAAAACAGACCACAAATATTTAAAGGACACTTTTACTTTGTAAAATCATGTGCACTATTTTTTTTTTTTTTTTCCATGGGGGAAACTATTTAATAAGTGCTTTTACACTCGTTTCCTTTTTTTAATTTTCTTTTTACTACGTCTCCCTCCCCACCTCCATGCTCTTCTACCACTAACATAATATAGTGAAAAGTGAGCAAAATTGAGGGTGCAAACTGGCTTAATGTTATAGCATAATTATAACATGTCACCAGCCAGTATAGATTCACATAGACAAAGCTGTAGATTTCCCCTCTAAGAAGCTTTCGTATTAAAAAAATAAAAACATGCTTATAACCACTGCATATACATTAAAATAAAATAAAATATATTAAAAGGAATTGTTTTTAACAAGTATACTTACGATCATTATCAATAATTCTGCACACGGAGAGATTACGGTCACTGGTCAATAATCCTACACCAACTGCTTCAAGTACTTCAAAGAGAACAACAAACACCTGTTCCTCATTCTCATCAATGTCATCATTCACAATTGATACAAAAGCATCAATTTCAGCAATAGTAGTTACATCCTCATCAGCAGGGAAGATCACCTCAAAAACAGTGGTGTTGAAATCTGCTTCATCTGTAAACAAGAAATAACAGACATGGCATGGCCTGTAGTTGGGTAACACAAAATATGAAGTTTCTCTGGTAAATAATATATTCATTATTTATGCTGAAGTCACTAGCCACAAGAGGCCAGTGTGGTTAATAAAACATCTACTTTCCTTCAAGTATCGGCAGCCACAATGATGTACTAAGAAAAGAATCATCATATAAGCACTAATAGTGAGGCCTTAGAGCAGGAAATCTTCATAGCTAAATGTGAATAGTTTTTTAAAATCACAAAATAAAGCCCAAAGCTTGTAATATAACTTCTGTTCACATAAAACAAAAAACATCCAAATGTGTCTGCGGAAAAAATGTAGGTCCTAGAAATATTATAGCTAAACACAATGATAATGAAAAGTTCCCACAAATAGTATACAGCTCATAAAAGAGAGTGATAATGATATATAATTTTCAATAACAATAACAATATTTTACTAGCTTGAACTGGTGAATCAGGAAGCATCATCTGTGCATCTGCAGGAACATCGAGAGATCTACCCAGCGCAGCAGCAACAGTAAGTGGATATATCTTGAAGGTAACAGGATTAGCTAACTGGGTACTCTGCTCCTTTGTGATTTTCACTGGCATCATCGCATTCAACATCTCAGTTTGTCTGTAATCCCCCTCAGAGAATCTGAATAATACAACTGGAATCAAAATAAACACAGTGGTAAATGGTTATAATAAAACTAAATATTTGCACCTGCATGTATAATTCAATGCAGCAACACAGTTTATTCAAACCTATATCTAACTAGAAATAAGGCTAAAATTATCTTCAGGCACAATGCTAGTGAAGGAAATATATTTCACAAAATCATGTTGCTTCTCCATGTCCATATTGATTTAATTGGTATCATACACACTTTAGAGAAATATGAGAGGCAGCTGTTAGAGTAACTCCAACCTACGGGAAAACCCAACTATTGGTGAGGGGAAAAAATCCAGATAGGAATCTTTCCAATCTAGATGGCGTGGTAGCAACACACAGCTTCTAAGGTAGATGAAGCAGGAACATAACCAAGCTATGCCTACCAAATTATATCATGACCAGTTCGAATGGAATGCCTAACAGCAGTGGAAAAAAAATATCATGACTACACTATATTAAGGGGGGACTATACCTGAAACCAACGAAATTGTAACACATATTTGAAGCTGCATAACTTTTCCCCCCTTTCTTCTGTGCAAATACTTTTGATAACAGCTTGTTGCTTATTGTGTGTGCTTTAAAATGATATATAAAAAGTCTCTATAGGCACATTTTCTTAGAAGATATATCCAAAAACTCAAGGGTCACTAAAAAAAACAACTGCCTAATTGGTGGCAAACTTTCCAGCCAGGCGCCTTGACCGCAGCGCCCCAAATTTGGTGTGTGGGTAGCTAAAGGCCTTATCTGTGATTGCACGGTTAGAAATTTTTTTCCGGTGAACCCCCCCTGAGATATAGAGTTCAGAAGAGGCAGGACCTCGGAAATCTGCCGTACGCCCATGCAAATTGCGTAGGCGTACGGCAGATTTCTGAGGTCCTGCCTCTTCACCGGAAAAAAAAAGTCTAACCGTGCAATCACAGCTAAGGCCTTTAAAGGTGCCTATAGAGACTTTTTATATATCATTTTAAAGCACACACAATAAGCAACAAGCTGGTATCAAAAGTATTTGCACAGAAGAAAGGAGAAAGAAGTTATGCAGCTACAAATATTTGTTACAATTTCGTTGGTTTCAGGTATAGCCCCCCCCCTAAATAATACATATTCCAATTACCTAAGTATAATTGTTATCATAGAGCTTTAGTACTACAGAGACTATATAGAAGGATAGCTAGAAATTAGGCTTATTTAACCCTCCATTAGTAAAAGTAAGCACATTGCTCAATATCACTTTACTGACTTGCTGAATCAAATATATAAAATCTTTTTTCTCTCTAACAGTTTACCAATATAAATTTCCTGTTTTTCTCTCTAACAGTTTACCAGTATAAAATTCCTGGTGTCTGGAAAAGTCTGCATTATTAAACTGTGCTTGAAAGCACTCCACTAAGTCACAAAGGAAGAGTTATGGCTCTATCATGATGACTACCACAAACAAAGAGCCAATGTATATATTTATGCATAGCATAAGCAGACTGAGGTTGACACAGGAGTTGGATTTGATAGCTAATATGAAGTCAAACCTGCCTAAGATGCTTTTGTCTGGCGACATGCTAGCAACTGTAAGCAAAATTCAGCTACAAAAAAAAAGTAGCCCTAGCTGGTGAGCTAGCAGGCTCCAGATTACAGAACTCCTTTTTTAGTAACCAATTCAGCATCTTTCCAGTGTATAGTCTAACTAGAGCTTCTCTTCAAAGTAAAACAAGTTTTTCCATATTCATAGGTAACCGATTTGGAGAGCAGTCTTACTCACACTGGGAGTTACTAGAATAAATAGTCCACATCATTTATATAAATCAGAAGGCATGCTATCAACAGAAACTGGTCTTTCATATCTCCATTGCACACACACACTCACACAAAAGTACCCCTTAATACTAGCTAGCTATTTGCTCAATTTAAAGTCTATAGCTAGCAGATGATAAAAAAACCATGATGAAGATATTTTGCTGCAAACTACATTTTCAATGTTCTTCGTGTTCCAGTATATTACTTGTACCAGAAATAAAGTTTTCGAAAGTAGAACTTAAAATTATCATCTTGCAGTGCAAATATTTTAACAAGCTAGTTGATAAAGTCTTTTGTCAATATCTAAAATGTTTAATTAACTTACTGTCTTCATCCAATATTGTTCCCTGTAGCATACGCCTTATTGTGTATCCAACTAATGTATTAGTATTTCCAAGAGTAAGAGTGAATGTTTCATCACTTTCTTGTGCAACTGAATCCTTCGTGAATGTGAATGAGACAGGTAAAGGGTCATTTTCAGGATCCAAATTCAAACGAGAATTAACCAGATTCATATCTCCCAAACCTGTACCAAAATGTAACAATCAGAATGAAAAAAAATTAATAAAATGGAGTAGTGAAATCAAAGGATGTGGCTCAATCATCTTCATTAGGAATCAGCTCTATCATTATTTAATTTCCATCATTTGAACATGACCAACAGCCACACCCTTCCATTCGAAGGACTGGCCAGAAGAACAACAAAAGAAACAACCACAATAGCAACAACAAGGTCCAATAATAGATTACAATGAATATAACGATTGCTAAGCATGATGTATGCACAGTGGTAGGGAGGGAGGTAGGGAGGAAAATCATATAATTCATCTATTCAAGTCAAGCACACCACCAAGAGCGAATGTTTCATCACTTTCTTGTGCAACTGAATCCTTCGTGAATGTGAATGAACAAATGAAAAAGCACCCATAATAAACCACACCTAACTTGGGGGTGGATATGCTGAAGACAAATTTACCAAAACTGACCACTAGAAATCTGTCAAGTTTGGGTGAAGATTTGGTAGGTAAAGCATTACATGTCATGTGGTCATGTTCTAGTCTAAGAATTATTCAATAGAATATACAATTTTTCAATGAATATTATCCTACCGGCTGTGATCCTCTGTAGAGAAATTGTTACAGAAATATATTCAAGATGAGTTCCAGATATAGTTCCAACTTCAACCATATGAGCCTCGCCACGTTCAATGCCAGAGAATGATGTGTCAAAGAATCCAAATTCTACAAAATATAATCCAAAACAAATACAATCAGAATCCAAGTGGGCCACTCACAACATGTCAGATGCCATATTACTTACTGCACATATTGTTAGCCAATTCATGATTCTAATTTGCTTATCCTTAACTGATTGACCAGCAACATAATATGTGATTGGTAAACGCACAATATTCATAGCTATAACTTTGACAGGTCAATCCAATATGGTATTTACTTTTTTTAATTATTTTTTTTTCTTCTTGTTTTATGTTTGGTGAGTTTCTTTCATATTTTTTTTGTTTGTTTTGTTGTTTATGAAGTTGAGTGATGGAGAACTACTTGAGATTTTCAGAATATACACATATAACCACAACCAGTATTATGATCCTTTAATCACAAATAATATACACTAATGATTTCACATTACATAGCAGATAATGCCAAGTCATGTTGCTACAGTTGCCTGTCCCCATGCAGACCTCATTGCAAACTACACAAATGACAAACGTCCCATAGACACCACAAGTAAGACTGCATAGGCTAATTTTGATAGGCCAGGCTGTTACATTTCTCATGGTTTTGTTTTACTCACTTTTTCTTAAAAGAAAAAGATTATCACTATAGCTACAAACAGCTCACTTCATTACTAGAAGAAAAATGCAGCTGCTGAATATTGCAACTGCTCAAGGACATGGTAACAGTTGCATAGGTGAATTATCAAGCATAGAGGAGTAGCGACAGCCTACTTATTGTATCTGTTTTCCAGGGGCAAAAATTCTACAAACCAAATAGCAAACTGAGTCCGGGCCATCATACTGCTTAAATAAGCGATGTTATAATAGTGAGCTAGTTAGATTGTGTCATCAACAAAACTGCTGCCAAATAATTTTTTTTTTTTAAATTGCTCAGTTCAATACATAGGATAATTTGGTTTCTACATAGCAAAATTATAACGAATGGACATACTGTACACAAGATATGTTAGGCATGAAAAATAGATAGATACAAGATCATTGAAGTTAAATTTCATTTTTAGCGGGTTTATGGGCTGTAGATGAAAAATTTAAAGCAACCATGAAGTGCATTTAGAACTGAAGATGGCCAAACATCCAGCCTGCCAAGGAAATCGAGGTATAGAGATAGCCAAGTAGAATGTGGAATCAACAAATCCCTCCTAAGTGAGTTACTGCACTTTTTTTTTGTTCGGGTTTTATTTGCAGGGGCAAAGGAGCCTCCACTATCAAAGTCTCTGACTCAACTATACCCAATATTTTTAACAATTAAAAAAACAAACACCATCAGACACACAAGTAATAGTGAGCATAGGCAGCGTGCAGAGAGCGGAGGTGGGGGGGGGGGGGGGGGGGTTAAGTTCTGTGGCATGCAATGTAGCAAATGGTAAAAAATGTCTAGTAAAAGATAAGGTTGGCCCTTACACATTCACTTATTGATTGTGATAATCGAGTCCAAATCACTAGACAAGAGTGAAATGGTCTAACTATATTAATATCAACTGACATCACAGAGCTGCTCAAGTTGGAGGGGGAAGCAAAGCAGGGGTGGGATGACCATTTCCTTCAAAAGCAGGGCCAGTTGACCATCCCCTCACTAAACTGATACCACTGCTGAGGATGTCAATGAACATGGTGTTCATGGGAATATAAACATTATCAATCATGATGCATGCTGTTAGAAAATTAACTAGATAAAAAAAAATGCTTAAGCAGGTGGCGATCACTCAACTTGAATAATAAAACTAGAAATAGTCAGAAGTCTTAAAATGAAAACTGAAGTAAAATTCATCGGGCGCATTTACCAAGTACTATACTATCCGTCACATATTAATAGCCACACCACAATAAAAAAATGGATCCTGTCTTGATATGCGTCATAAAAGAACACTACAATATGTACTCTGCTGCAGTCTACCCACTTACCAATTCCAGTTACATCAAGAGTGAGCAGAGTGATGGATGGTATCCTAGGGATTAAACACTTTTTCTACTTCTTTATTGTAACTATACACTACACACATATCATCAAGACATGCTATTATTGTTTACTGTATCCATGTATACCATCTTTTCCACTATAAAGTATTCAAAACACACCATATCTTGTAACTATGATGACTGCACCCATGTATGGTCAGTTTCAGCCTCCTTGAAGGACTTGGTTACATTGCACATTGCACAGGAGCACACTAAAGCAGATATTTTGGTAGAGAATCAGCTACGGCCCCATTGGACATGACAGCTGTTGACCATCAATGATAACTACACAAACCAAACAGCTGAACTATGTTCGGGTAATTTTTTTGTGATACAAATCGTCAACATAAAGAGTAGCTTTAGACAACCCCCCCCCCCCCCCCCACTTTTCTCCTTTTTTGTTTTTGTTATCTGTTCACTAAATCGAGAAATGGATTAATCATGGATGTGCAATGGAAAAGTTAGAGTCTTCTGGAGTTAAAATTATAATGAGTGGACCAATTATTCGCCAGTTATCAGAACGAAGAAAAAGAGAAACAAACACAAAATGATCCTAGAAGATGAAATTCATAGTTTTTTTAAACCTCGACGTGTTTTTTTTACACAGCTGCCATCTTTTTGGAAGTAATAGTGACTGAAACTCTGTCAAGCAGCTAAGAATGTGAGTTTTAACTTGTAGCTGGATACAAGCTTCTTCTTGGGGTGGGATTTAGTCAGCCATTAAAAAAAAGAGGGACAATCTAATGTAGAGTACTATGCACCGCTCAGCAATAACTTGTACAAAATATATGCTACAGCACAGCAGCTCTCAATGGCTTGTGGCTACATCATACCACAGTTGAAGGTTATAGCTGAAATATATAAATTTTGATACATACAATTCAAAATTTAAATTTCTGCATCTTAGTTACACTGCTAGTAGATTTCAATATGGCTCAGAATGACGAATTTGATTATTCAACACAGAGCCCTCCTCCAAAAAGGGCTAGAAATTGTGCCACTTTGACAACAATAAAGAACTTCTCTAAACTCAAGAAAGCTACACATCCCTTTCACTAAACATCATTAGCTAGAAGGACTGTGCAAATACAATTAAAACATGTGTATACTTAACAATGAAATTGGCATGGTTGTAACAAATAGGATTTATGATAAATAATAGAGGCTGTAGTTTTTGTCACTGAGAGTCCTTTGACAAAGTTAGTCTCTATAATATCATACTGTCCTCAGCATTTTAGAGACATTACAGCTCTCAGTCCTTCTGTGTAAAGTATATAGTGACCACTGTCCACATAGCATGTGTACAGTTAGCTACGAGATTAGTTCGGTTAAACGTGGCAAGCAACCAGTAATATGATTTTGTATAGGACTAACATTGATGAGTAAAGGCATGGCATGATAATCCATTAGTAGATTAGCAGATTGGATGGATGAAGCCTTGTCAGCAAATTTTAGTGAATGAACAAAATTTACGAAAATAAAGTCCACTGGCTGGACAGCACTCACTAAACACAATCAATACAAGAAAACATAAACATAAAATTTTAAATACCAAATTTATGAAGCAAACAACAGGTTAATACATCAAATCAGATGATCGTGGAGGTGAATAGTTCAGGGCCTCCATGTGTACTGTAAAACAAAAATTTTAGCAGTAATTTTAGATCAGTGAAAGTCAGCGAGCACATTTATTCCTTAATATATAATTGCGCTCACTTTAGGGGTGAGGACCAAATGAAGTGTTCGAGAGGTCTATGCCTGCCTACTACAGAAAAGAAGAGAACCTTCTCCTGTGCAGATGATATGCTGGAGGTAGAAATGAAGATATTAAAGCGAAAGAGACCAATTACTACGTACTAAAAAGGGAGGTATGCAGCCGAGAATGTTAACACTCAGGGAGAAAAAAGTTACAAAGGAGAAATGATGGAAAGTCTCATAGAATACAATGAGACATTTCAAGCATGCTTACCTCAGGGAACTGGCTATTTGCATGAATCCCTGTGAAGTTCATCTTCGAGAGAAACTGCATGGCCATCCTCCTCTTCTAGGAGAGCTCGATAGTATGGTACAGTAGTACATAAAGAAGCTACATATGCATGGCCAGGGGGATTGTTAGTACCTCTATTGTAACAGATTCTGCCTGATGGCTGGTCAAGCATTATGATCAAGTACTGCTTATTGACAATGGTGACACTGTTGACCTCGGAAAATCCGGGGTAGCCTCACTAATGTCAGGAATGCACATGTAAAGAGGAAAGGTAAATGTCCCCACTGATTCAATGATGCAAAGAATTTTTTTTTTTACGTGTGTTCGTGAAGCAGTAACGGAACAATGTTCCCCTCAGCTTAATATAAATATTGATCAAACAGGATTTAAATTCATACCTTGTAGTGAATGGACCCAGGCTATAGAGGCTTAAAGTCAAGTAGAAATCAAGGGTTTGGATGATAGGCATGAATGACCATATTGATAGCCTTTGCACTGAGTGAGAATACTTCTACCAGTGCCCTAGCCTTAGTCCTAGCCATAGACCAACACAGTTACACAGGAAAAAATCCAAGATGCCATCCAAAAGAATATCATTTCCCGATGGATGGAATGTAATACACTCTGTTAGCCACTGAAGTAATGAAGTAACCATGCTTGAGTTGGCAGAAAACATATTTGAATTCCACCATCAGATATTCAAGCTATTGCTCTATTTTATGTTTTTGCAATGAACAAATCACAAGAAGCCAAGATCAAGATCTGTTTCATACCAGCTGGATGCACAGGACTGTTACAACCCTTGGACTTCTCAGTTAACAATCCTTTCAAAAAAGAACTTAAAGAGAGCATTCTTAAATTGGTATGCTAATATTGTTTCTGCTTATCTCAAAAGCCACAAGATACAGCTGATCTTGTGTTAAACTAAAGACCTTTGCTATTAAACTACTTCATGAGAAATGCAGTTAGTTTCGAGACTTTCTTTACAAGAAGGCAATTTTTTCGAGGTTGACAAGAATCAAGAATCCACAAAGCAGTCACTTGTTCAGCATCTTCCACAGACTACAGAACCTAGGGTTTGAAAAAGAAACACATGGCAGTATACCTACTTTATACATAAAATGTGCTATAACAGACACAGGATGTAACAAAATGTCCCAGAGATTGCATGTTGCTAAATAGAGAGGAAATTCCTTCAACACCGGGCTACATGGGCAGGTCTGACCATGTATTTTAATACTATTTAGTATACACAGTTTTAATAATTAACAATTGTTTTACAGTTTTGAATTTCTTTGTCGGTTTACTAGGGGGGGGGGGGGGGGGGGCTATACCTGTTTAAAAAAAAAAAGTTTGTTCTCTTTGTAATTGCCATAACCTTTTTCTCTATTCACTATGCAGATAATTTGTTATCAAAGTGTTGCTTATTCTGTCTTCTTTCCAATGCTATCTGAAATGTCCATATAGACACATTATATTACAAGCTACAAGTGACAGACTAGACCCCTACCACTCACGTATTTGGCAGACCTAACTGAACACCACAGAAGATCTTGGACTCAAATTTGTTTTGTAGCTTCATTAGACACCTGGCTATAATTTGAGTGAAAATAATTTGACAAGTGCACAACTGTTGATCAGTCGCAATTGACCATGTGGGTTGAACTCATTAACCCCAAAAGGTCATCTTCTAATGACATAACTTGGCAATGCTATTAAAAAAAATAAATCTGATTTACTCAAATTACAGCTAAGTGTTTCAGGAAGCCACCAACCAAATATGAGTACAAAATCTTCTAGTGGTGTTGAGTTAGGTCTGCCAAACACTTGAGTGGTAGGGGTCTTGGTCTGTCACTTGTATCTTCTAATATAATGTGTTTATATAGACATTTCTGATACTATTGGAAACAAAATTATCTGCATAGTGAAAAGAGAAAAAGGTTATGGCAATTACAAAGAGGACAAACGTTTTTTTGTTAAACAGGTATATTCCCCCGTATTAAGCAGGCAAGAAGTGCATATTGAGTTAGAAAACAATTTGGACTACTCACATATACTGTATGCACAAGCAATTGAATGCACTATTTCTAAAATACACCTCAAACATGGCACGTCACACCATTTGAAGTTTTGTTCAAGTGATGCAATGTGACATATTGTGAACCAGACATTAAGAAGCATGAGAGTAGCAAAAGATTTGAATACAATTATTACAGTTCAAATTACTGTGGCTTGAAAAAAAGAAAAAAAGATTGCCAATCACATGACGCCAGATGTATGCTAAAAAGGGAAAAAAAAAACAAAAAAAATTTTTATTCAAACCTCACCCCTTAGTTGCCTAACACAAACAATATCTATTCATCTCTTACCTCTGCGACAGGCAAAACAACTCGTAATTCCAAGAATAGAATATCCCAGCCCAGGTGGATCAAAGCGATGATCACAACAATCATGGCTAGTGCTGATATTAGTAGGACCTTCTGCACAATGTAGATCATTAAAGCATAAGACTAAAGTCTCGGGTCTCACTATCACTGCAAATAAGAATACAATTAATGTCATTATGCAGTATAAATTTAATGCAATAAAATCTTAAGTGGGGGAGGAGAGGCTGAAAAAAATAATACTTGGTGATTACAACTGGGTGGTCAAATTTTTGGATCTTCTATACTGTGACCACAACTACACCAGCGTTCACTGAAATAGGGGACCTCAGCCGATTGGTATATATGAGGGAATACGTTAGTACTCAACAACTTGGAAATGCCACTGTTTTAAAATGGCAGTGGCAAATCTTTCCAAAGACAAAGGTCATATCTCAGATGAACCTCACATCAGTAACTTCCTAGCTGCCTAATTAACGATGGTTTCAGCGGATATTAGATATAAATAGACACTGAGTGAGTATTTTTTTAAAAAGTGAAATTCATCAAGAGTTTTTCATTCTCTATTTCTTCCCACACATAACTCACATACAATAGGCCCCCTCATCATAATATTAGTACAAAAAGACAACAAATGTTCCAATAAATGTCCACAACTACTAAATTCTCGATTCCATGAAGCAAAAAACAAAAAAAATGCAGAAAATTTAAGTATCGCTAACAATTACAAGTTTCACAAAATGATTTGATACTTCCCTATCTGACAAAGCTGCAGCTAACCATCTAAGATTCAAATCGTGGTTGACGCTGGGTCCAACATCACAACATTGGAGTCCATGGAGGTGGTGAGTTGGCCAACAAATTCGCTATCATCTTCAATATGTCATTGTCGATAGTGATTAATGAAATAGAGAAGGAAGTGGTGCCTTCATCAAATATCAGAGTTTTTAATGCATTTGAATTCTTATGTGATAATAGTTAAAAAAAAAAGGAATAATAGCTAAAAATATAAAGTTGGTTATGGAGGAATAAGACTTATCTTTTAAAAAAAATTAAGACTTTGGTCTCAGATTCTACACATCTTGTAAATGAACATAAAGATAGATCACTCGTGCTTTCTTTTGATAATAAAAAGTGTATAACCATGGCAAAGTTATATGCTGTCAAAGAGAGGGTATCTCAATAGTGAGTTGACTGATGTGTGTCAAAGAATCTCAAGTATATATAGGCACATGCACATGTAATGTGGGTGTATATAGGTGCATGCACATGTAATACAGGTGTATATAGGCACATGCACATGTAATACAGGTCTATATAGGTACGTGCACATGTAATACAGGTGTATATAGGCACATGCACATGTAATACAGGTGTATATAGGTACATGCAAATGTAATACAGGTGTATATTAAGCACTAGTTACTATTAGGGTGGCCAGATGAAATCTAGGTCTAAGTAATGAGTTTTCTCATTAGAGTCTAATCAATACATAATAATGTAAGGTAACTTATGAAGAATATTGATACCAAATTATTACAACCGAGCCTTGGCATACTAACTAGCTGCCCATGCATTGCTCATCAAACACTCATTGCATAGACATGGACTTCGAGAGAAACAAAAACAGGAGAATAAGGAATGGGGGGAGAGACTCGAATGAACCACCCTTCTGGGTAAGCTAAAAATATATATACAGTTACACCGTGATTGCCTAGGTACACAATCTCTACCATTTCAATGGCTACACTACAAATTAAACGTCTCTAGTACTAACTTATTGGGTTAAATCTTTGATGCAAGCCAGTCAACTCACATATTAAGACACACCGACTTGTGGCTGCTTGAAACTTTAGCGTGCTTATACGATGCAAACTATTTTACTACAAAAAAGGAGAGCACAGAGTTATATCTATCTTTCAAACTGTATATTATGTTTATGCAATAAAGTGAGTAGAATCAGAGAAGCTCCTTACTCTTAACCACATTTTAACTTGTTTTTAATAGTATAGACCCATCAACCACATTTAAGGCAAAAGAATTACCACGGTTGCTGACTCTCAGACTTACAATCAACTGGGTCCTCACTAATGACTACTGTAGCCATATCAGGGCTTGCTATAACAGTCACAGGTGTTCCCTGCGCATGAAGAGTCCCATTGAAATGCTCTGTGTCTTCCACATTGGTGTCATCGATGATTGGGATGCTTATATTGAATTGACTGATGGTGCTGGAGAAGGTTAGGTCAAAGGTTACAGCTTCATAATCTAAATAAGAAGGAAAAAAGTAGTGAATTGAGCATAAAAACCTGAGGATACACACACACACTTGCAATGACTAGGTCACATATATCAACTCATCAGCGCACATGCACGTATACTAGCAATGACAATTAAATGTCAAAGGCGAGCGTATATTGCTATGCAATGTTCCAGATCAATTGTGAGACAGAAATGTACATATGGAAATATGGAATATGGTTGAGAGTGGATTGTGTTAGAGTGTTAGAGTAGCTACTGTACTTAAAAACAAATATGCAAGCATAATCAGAGAGATGACATAAGGCAATGCATGTTGTAAGAATTTTTATGATTTTATTTTATTGTTCTAGATATTTGCCTAACCTTAACTAATGCCCAGATAAAATATAAACATTGTCCTGGCAATAACCTTGGTAAGGACAAGCTGAAGAGCCAGCCAAATACCAATTTGTGATGTGCTTTGTAGTTGTCTTCTTTGCTATTGTGGGATGAGATGCAGCTATGAATTATATGTTGTTAGAGATTCACAACTCGTGTAAGAGGTAGGATTGTAACATGGTAAAGTAGCCTAGAATTGTAAGTTTTTGCCAAATATTCCTTACAGCTGACAAGAATTTGTTCAAGTGATAGTTTGCACATTTACACGGTTTATAGTTTTCAGAATGCCAGCACAACTATTGACTATATGCATCAGATATGCTATCTATATAAGCTAATCTATCCAGTCATCTACTCGCTGTCTGAGAGAGAGAGAGAGGCAGTAAACATGCAAGGAACTGTTTAACATAGCAAGAATGAAATAGTTCCTAGCTACCATCAAGAACTTGTATCACATCCAATGCCAGAGCATATTGTTACATTATGCTAGATATGTCACAAAATAACACCAGCTACTTTTCCCAGACAGCTATTGACCAAGTAGGTCATGTGTGTATCCAGTATTCTTCCCTTTCGATTCGAATGTCATTTACTTCATCATTAACAAATCTAGAGACCGCATGGCTTGTATTCCAAGACGACCATTTCCTTTTTTTAAGTCAAGTCTATAAAATCTTCCATACACTCCCAGGTTATAAATGTACGTCACATAATACTTCTTATGGGCATGCTCAGCAATACACAGTATTTAATCCATCTCCCCACTGAGGGTTTACTTTGCTCTCAAAGTATGTTTTGTATCCCATGACACATATTAGGGATATCCAAACAAGACACAAAGTTCAGTCCATACTTACCATCGTTTGTCATGCATGGACATACCAGTTTCAGTGGCACTAGCATCGACGGTTGAGAATAGTACAGCCACTTTTCTCTCCAATGTTCCTGACAAAAGCAGAACAAACAGTATCACAGAGCCATCAACCTCATTCACAGAATAGTTCACTGGTGAGAATCCGATAGTCACCTCTAAAATAGACAAGCACAAGATTAATGAAGGTTACAAGGACAGTAAGAACAAAAAGATGAATTAATTTGTTTGTAATTAAGATTAGAATACATATATTTGTGGCAAGTACTTCAACTTGTTCTTCAAAAAAGCCAAAATTCAAACACATAAAAGTACTGCGATCAAAAGGGAGCTAAGCAAAAACGTAAAGCCACTGGTGGAGACAATGTCCCTCTCTACCTGTAACATAGAGAGTACATGTTTTTTTTTGGAAATTTAACTATGCCAGCATTCTTGGACCATATATATATATATTTCAGGCATCCAGCTTTCCATTAAACTGTGGTATTGTGAGAGCTAAGTAGTATGAGCAATTAACAAGCACCTTCCTAAGTGGGATATAGCAAACTTTTCCTTATTTCTATGTTCATTGGATGATACTTTCCACTTATCACCACATTTTTTTTTGCAGGATCAAGAAACATAGTAGTATCATGGATGAGCATTGGAATATTTGGTATGTTCTGGTGCTAGAATTATGATGATAGATCTATTATATGACAGTTGTGCAAAAATACAACAGATAAACAAATTTGATGATCAATTGCTATGTTCACTTTTACTTTCAACTGGGTTTTCGGTTCCCTTTCCAGGCACACTTGGCATTTTTTTGGAGCTAATTTCGGTGGAAATTTTTTTTGGCACTAGTGTTCTGCCAATGGAGTTTTAGCAGAGACACAAGCTTTGGTTTTGGAAGGAGGTTTCAGCCCGTCAGTTTAAAAAGTACGTTAACACAAAACAGGGAAATTGGCATTCACTCAGATAAATTTATATAGTATCTTGACTATACAAAAAAAAGTTATTTTTAGGACCAACTTGTTAAAAAAATATAGAAAACTACAAATATTTAGTGACCATTACATATTAAAATCATGTGCACCATTCTTGTCACATTTTGGTATATAGATTTCAAAAGTTCGTCTACCTACTTTCCTCCCTTCCTCTCACTGTCGCCACTGATATGATATGAAGTTATTATGAATGATAAAATTGAAATGTTAGTGTAACATTGGGTCCAAACTGGCAAGAAAATGTACCAAGTAAACATGACCCCAGCCAACACACATTCACATCGACAAAGCTGCAGGCCAGTCCTCTAAAATCTTGGGACTAAAACAACTTTTGCACTAAAAAAATTAAACAAGAAATACATTAATTTTTTCTACTGTAGCTACATACATTCAAAATATATACATATATATATATTTATGAGGAATTGTTAAGAACAAATTTACTTACGATCATTATCAATAATTCTGCACACAGAGAGATTGCGATCTATATCCAATAATCGTGGGTTAGTAGCATTTACTACTTCCAAGAGAACAACAAAGACCTGTTCTTCAATCTCATCAATTGTATCATCCACAACAGAAATGAAAGCATCAACTTCTGTAGCTGCATTTAAACCCTCATCAGCAGGGAAGACCACCTCAAAAACAGTAGTGTTGAAATCTGCTTCATCTGTAAATAAGAAATAACACACGTCACAGCCTGAGATGGGAAAAATTAAAACAAGCAGTTTTGCTTGTAGATAATTAAAACAATATATACACTGAAGTTACCAACTACAATAGTCAAGTACCAGCAATAATAGAGGAAGAAAATCTTCACTAGGTGACAGATTTCACTTCCTGAATTGAGAAAACCAAATAATTGAAGATAACTATACAAACATAAAATAAAAAAATAAAAATTTAAAAAAGAGCCTCTGGTTTGTGAACTATGCACCTGCTCTAAATTTTACTATATTTAATTATATGGAAGTCATACATGTTCTAGTGGATGTGAGTCTGCTGAAAATCAAAAGCTATCAAATGAATAGTTCAGTAAGTTTATATAATGACACAGTAATTTTTTTAAAATCTAATTAAATTTTCCTACAAAATAGAAAGCAGCTCACAGAATGAGCGACCATTACAATATTATTTTCAATAACAATATCATTATCCTACTAGCTTGAACTGGCGAATCAGGATTCATCATTTGGGCATCATCAGGAATATTGAGAGATCTATTCAGTGCTGCTGCAATAGTCAGTGGAGATATCCTGAAGGTGACTGGATTAGCTAACTGCATATTCTGCTCTTTGGAGATTTTTACTGGCATCACTGCATTCAACCTCTCACTTGCTCTGTACTCAATCTCAGAGAGTCGGAATAATGGAACTGGAAAAATGAAAAGAAAAATATATAAGCAGCGGTAAAGGCTAATAATAATATGAAAATTTACATGAACTTGTATTATTCAACACAGTAATAATGATATTCTAAAATATATCTACCTAGAAATGTTGCACAAAAATATTAGCTACGGTGCCTAGTGCAGGAAATATATTTCCCAAAACCATGTTGCTCCTCCATGTCCATATTGATTGAATAATTAGCACACATGATCTAGAGCACAATGAGAAGCAGCTTTCAGAAAAATTAGTGCCAGTGGGAGAACCCAACAGTTGGCAAAGAAAAAATTACAGAGATGAATCTAGGTAGCCTGGCAGCAACACACAGATTTTCTTTCTGGTAGATGGAGCAGGAACAGATACCATGCTCTGCCTTCCAAGTTATATCTTCAGCTAACAGCATTACAGTAGTGACACACCTGCACTAGCATGAAACAATACACCTCCAATGATCTAAGTCTAATTGTTATCCATAGCGCGATAGAAATACACAGACAGTGGTAGAAGGACAGCCAGAGGTTGCCCTAGCATCATACAGAGACCAACATTAATACTATGTTGGTGTAGGTGAATACTAGCACAAATATCACTATTAAATTGATCACACTCAATAGCCTTTTTTTCCCTTTCTAATAGTTTATCCAGTATAAATTTTCTCATATCCGGAAGAGAACTGCACTCACTAATAAAGCGTGTTAATAAAGTACAACAAAAAGGAGTTAGAAAAGTATGATGGTGATTACAGCAAGGAGGGAGAAAAGTTATACATCCATGCCAAGCATACTGAGGAGCTGGATTTGATAGAAAACACAAAGTCAAGCCTCCCTAAGATGCTGCTCTCAGTTGATATGTTAGCAAATGAAACAAGCTACAGCTACAGTTCAGCTACTAGAAACAAATACAAGGCAAAGGTTTCTAGGTGAAGGATCGAGAGAGAGAAAAAACAGATTTTAGACAATACTTGAAATTTTAGCACTGCTAGATTGTATTGCCTCCCTAACCCATTGCCCTTACCCTAGCACGGCTGAAGACTAATACAGTTATGACCTGAAAATATTGTTGTGATCAAGATGTTGCAATGGTCGGATTGTGGTAGCCAAGTACTGTAAGGTTTTACTACTTACAGATGCAAGGCTGGAAAATCAGATGCCCTACACATAATGGGATGACTAACTCAGAAACAGAAATGTGTATATTGTAGTAAGAAGTATTGTTAAGCGTACACAGAAGCAGCACCTATTGAAGATGGGAAGTGCATCACACAACTAAAGAGGTAACAGGCAGTACTTTCTGCAGATATTCTCAGAGTACTAAAGGGAAGACCATGCAGAAGCAGACAAGAACATGTTCAAGTGATACTTTGCACACTTGATCAGGTCTATTGTTTTTCAGTATGCTCTCCATTAATAGCTCAACTCTCCACAATTCGCTATGTATCAGTTGTCCTTTCTATATATGCTAACTATGTTTCCAGTCATCTACTCACTGTCTGAGAAAGAGAAAGGCAGTACACATAGGAATTGAGTTTTCGAATCAGGATTGATTACAGTTTTTCCACCATCAAGTCAAATAACCTGTGTTACTTCAAACGACAGACCATTTTGATAAATTCAGTCATTTTATTAGAACAAAACACCACCAAAATTTCTCAGACAGCTCCATGCCGGCCACATGGCATCTAGTTTTCATTCCCGGTGCAGCTTCACTGACTTCCATGTCCAAGTCTGACATAAACATGGTTTTATTTTGTTCACATGTGCTAGTTTTCTTGAAATATCAAAAAAAGAACTTATCAATTTTAATTCCTGCCCATAAAATCTTCTGTGACACACAAATTTATGAACGTATGGTAGACACTGATATATATTCCAAATATGGGTGTAAGCGGCAATACAGTTTTCTGTCCAACTAAACAGAGTAGTAACACTTATTTGCCAATGAACTTGTTTTTCCATATGCAATTTTTTATATATCAGAAAGCATGCTTTCACCAGAAATAGGTCAAATCTAACCGCCGTCACACACCAGACGTACTTTAGCAAGATATTTGTAAATTAAGTCTGTAGCAGGCTGATCGATAAAGTTTTATCATGACGCAATATAATTTTCTCCCCCAATGCAACATTTTTCAATGTTCCATTTTCAATGTTCTTCAATTATTTTTTCCAAAATTTTTCGTGATTCCTTTCGCTGATATTTCCAGCCCAAGAAAGCCCAGCCTACCCAAGAAAAAAGTGGAATAGGATACCATGCTACTACTTTAGCCAATGCTGAAGTAACCAAGCAGATTAAACAAGCTGAGGTAGAAGTGGAAGCCGTATTCAGTCTTCATAGATGAGGAGAGGGCTATAATAGGCAAGCATGCAAACAAAACCAATTATAAACTAGCAGCCTAATCACATTAAAAAAAAAGATAATGTATTTTTTGGACTTGAGCATAAAATCAGAATCACATAAATTTGAGACCCAATGGTAAAGTATATTATATGGCCCACACAAATAGTTGTCAACAGTAGAGCATGAAATTATCAATATTTAAATAACTTGATGAAAAAGTATCTGTCATCGAAATCTAAAATGTTAACTCACTGTCATCATCCAATATTGTTCCCATTAACACAAGCCTGGTCATATATCCAGCCAAGCTGGAAGTAGTTGCAATAGTGAGATTGAATGTTTCATCTGTTTCTTGAGCAACTGAATCGTCCTTAAATATGAATGAAACAGGTAAGGGGTTTCGACCTCCAAACAAAGCCAAATCAGTGGTAAGAAGTTCCACATCACCAACACCTATAACACAAAAAAAAAATTGGTTTATGTAGGTGTGGCTCAATCACCTTCATTAAGAATTATCTCTATCATTATATATTCATTTCCCATCACTTGAACATGACCAAAAGCCATACCCTTTCATTTCAAGGCCTGGCTAAAACAACATGATCTAATAGCATTATAATGTACACTGATTGCTAAGCATGATGTACACACAGTAATAGGGAGGGAGGGTGAGAGGCAAATCACATAATTCATCTATTCTAGTCTAATATAAAAAGACATTGATATCACCAATCTATGGAGGGGCTAATGAAATAGCACACTCATAATAAACCACATCTTTCTTGAGGGTTGAGAGGCTGAAAAAATAAATCCAAGTCAAAACTGACCACTAGAAACTATCAAGATTGAGTGATGATTTAATAGGTCATTGTTCTAGCTACTAGTCGCATTCAACATAACATCAGGATCACTAATTCAATGGATATCATCCTACCGGCTGTGATCCTCTGCAGAGAAATTGTTACAATAACAAAATTAGAACGACTTCCGGATATAGTTCCAACATCAACCGCATAAGGCTCTCCACGTTCAATGCCAGTGAATGTTGTGTTAAAGAATCCAAATTCTACAAGATACAAAGCAAAACAAAAACAACAGTGATAAACTCCAAATGTGTGAGATGATGTATTCTTTAGAAAACAACACAGAAAAATACCTCATTCATGAGCACGAGAGGTTTGGGTTAATTAACCTTATTTCCAATATAACCTTTTAAAACTTTTCATGTAATAAAAAATAAAATAAAATAAGCAGAAGTTTAATATTAGAATCAGCTCTTTGGTGATCTTATCGATGGCACACACTACTTGGCTATGAGATGTTACAGTATGAGATATACTTGAGGATGCAGTCTATTCTATCTATGAAATAGAGTACACCAAATAGTATCTGAGACATGAAGTACTACAGCACTATAATGACCTTCTGTGTACATCACATACAAACTTGTTGATCACCATTGCAGTTCATATTAAAGAAGCTATAGCATGTCATTGCATGCCATCACATAATATCCAAGTATTTAGTAGAAACTTTAAAACTAAATGCTTAAAGTCAAGTCACCTCATCCAGACCATACCAAATGCACCAATATATAGTTTGTAAATGATTGCAGAATTTCCTCTACGGCTTCTTCCTACACTTCGAGGAAAATTGGACACTTCCAGCTGCTGATTGATCTCACTAAGCTTCCATCTCTACATTAGCAAAAAGCTGCAATCCACTTCCACCTGCATGCTCTGCGATAACCAAATTCAAAACTGATCTAGTTTATGGATTCCATTACAACACTTCCTGTAGTATACTAGACACCAGAGTGATAGATTCCATAAGAATTATTAAAGCAGATCACGCATTTCCTTCCATTTCCCCTGATTGTAATCAAACTTATCTTAACATAATTACATGATAAAATCATTTTACTATGGCATTTCAAACTAACAGAACTTACCATTTTTATAATAATGCAAATAAAAAGGCATAATGATCTTTACCATATTTGTGTAGATTATCACAATTGCAAGTTACGAAAAACAGACTCTGCATATCAATGGGTAATTCGATATTAATGAGAAGCTATGGAAGAATTTCATGACCCTGTAGTTTTTTCTTATTGCAAGTTAAGAAAAAGTTCCATCACAGCATATCCCCAGAAAATTGGAAGTCTTCATGCCGATATGAAGATTTGGAATGGGAAGGAAACAAAGAAATTATAAAATGGAAATAGTTGCAATAAAAATAGGAAATCAGGACTACTTTTTCCCAAGGATCTAAGCCATAGGATTTAACAGAACACCAATACAGATTGTCTGTGGCTATACAGAGGAAATTCCTTCAGTTCTGGGATATGTGGGCTTGTGCAACTGTGTATTTAACCCTTTAGGGCCGATAATTGAAATAACGCCGCGTACGCGCCTGCCAGAATTATTTTAGTCATTTGCGAGGTAAACAACGCCGGCCCTCGAAGTCGTGGGACAGCTTCTTCGCGTCAGGACTCAACCGGGTTAGCGTGTTGCAAGCTTACCAGGTTCCTTCTAAAGCACACCTTTGTTTTTCTAACGCTTTTAGCGATCTCTGTCAGCTTCTAAATCTTCTTACTATCAAACTGCCATGTTATGCTACGTAGTTTCATCCTCGCAAATACTTTCAAATAAGTAAGCTAGATAGTGTAGCACAGTACTATATAGCGTGAAGCTTACCTCCAATTGGCATTATTTTGTTGAGAGTACTGCTGTTCACTTTCAAAGGCAAGGACATGATGTCATCAATATTTTCAGGACAAGACATGGATATACTGGTAAGTTCTGAGATATTGTGTCAATAATACCTAGTTTTGCTAGGTAGAAGTACGTAGAGTATGAAACATAGATAATCATATAGCTAGCAATTGTTATCGAATGTCACTATGAGAAATTGTTTTCATGCCACAGCTTGTAGCAGTCCCACTTTTAGGAACAGATGTGGCTTCTTAGGAATGGCATTGCACACCAATACGCTACTTCTCCGTTGGGTGGGCACATGTTTGTTTGTTTTTGGCAGTAGACACGCCTCCTAGATATATCTCCTTTGCTGGAAGGTGATGTAGATGAGGAAGTGTTGGTGGTAGTAGTTCTGTGGCAGCACTACATGGCCTTCCAGTTCGCTTCAATGACTTGTAATTGCCAATAAGCTGTGTTGCAAGCTTCAGCCTGAAGGTTTATAATGATTGAGATAATGGTTGGTGACTGCTGACATTGTAGGTGATAATATGTATGCATTTGTGATGCTCACATCAAACAATAACCTGTACTTATAATTTTTGATACTTTTCAGGCATACTATGTAATACCCCCTAAGGTGGGCCTTGTTGACATTGTTATGTATTGCCATGGTTATGTCACATGTTTGTTGTTGTTGTTTCACACACCTATAGCAAACGTAAATCCTGGACTGAGCTGTGTACCAGTATCATTCTGACCTATATTTGTTGGAAGAGAAGCTGACTCTTCTGAAAATATAACATATTGTTGTTGTTTCACACACTTGTAGCAAATGTAAATCCTGGACTGAGCTGTGTACCAGTATCATTGGGACCTATAGTTGGTGGAGGTGAAGCTGACTCCTCGAAAATATATATTGTTGTTATTTCACACACCTGTAGCAAATATAAATCCTGGACTTAGCTGTGTATCAACTATAATCATTGAACATTTTATCATAAATAAAACATTGATGTTGAGATGAAGTTCTGAATCACAGTGCTGGAGGAGGTGAAGCTGGTTCATCAGTGAATACTGGTACATATGTGAATAGTTATGTAAACTACAAACTTATTTTAAAAATTCAAAATCATTACCTTTATCTTCCATAATTTCAAAGTCTCACTTCTTTCTGCTATGTATTCACTGATGATGTTGACATTACCAGAAAAAAGTCCACTACACTCTCTAGAGAAAATCTATTTGCCATTTTCAGTTGTGGGAAGAACAGCTGCAAGTAAAAACAGCTGCAAGCTATATGTCAGAATGATACTGGTACACAATCCTAATGGAAAAAAAACATGTTACGTAATTAGTGTTTCTTCACGACAAAAGTCGCTATCGTCGTTATGGACAATTGGACAATTGAATCATGCGCGTGAAAAGTCGCTATCAGCCCTAAACAGTTAAATAATATTTTGTATGCAGTATTTTTAATAATCAATAATTTATTTACAGTTTTGAGTCCATTTTTAAGCTTGCTAGAAAACAATTTGGACTATTCACAATATACCACAAGCAAAACGAATGAATGCACTTTTCCTAAAATAATTTGAACTTTGAGCATGGCCCGTCACATCACTTGAGTTTCAATTCAAACGATGTAATGGACCTAAGACATACTGAGAACCGGACTTTAAGAAGCACGAGAAGAGCAAGAGATTTGAATACGACTACAACTATTCTAATGCTGTGCCTTGAAAATAAAAAAAGGAAGAATGCCAATCACAAGATGCCAGATGTAAGCTAAAAAGTGACAAACCAAAATACAACTAATTTTATGCAAATGCCACCCCATAGTAGCCAAACTCAAACAACATCTGTTCATCTCTTACCTCTGGGACAGGCAATGCAACTCATAATTCCCGGAATAGTATATCCCAGGCCAGATGGATCAAAGCGATGATCACAACAATCATGGCTGGAGCTCATTGGAGCAAGACCGTCCGTACAATGAAGATTGTCAAAGCATGACACTATAGTCTCTGGCCCCAAAATCACTGCAAATAAGAATACAATTAGTGACTTAATGCAATATAAATTTAATGCATAAAAATATATTAAAGTGGAAGGAGAGAGAGAAAAATAATAACACAAGGTGATTACAACTGGGTGTTCAAGACTTTGGATCTACTAATTCTAACATCAACTATACCAACTTTCACTGAAATAGTGGACCTCAGCTGATTTTATTCGTATATTTGAGGGAATATGTCAGTACTCATCATATTGGATATGCCACTGTTTTAAAATGGTGGCAACAAATCTCTCCAAAACAAATCTCATATCTCAGCTGAACCTCACATCAGCAACTTCCTAGTTGCCTTTAATGATGTTTTTAGTGGATATTAGATCCAAATAGACACCAAGCGTGTCCTGAATCCTTTGCTAAGATAACTGGCAGAGCATAAAAACTGTCGAAAGTGTAAAAAAATAACAACACTTGTAATTTATCTATTTGGATAATCTTAATTTTTCCAACTACGTAAATTACATACAAGGTCCACACATCATAATTTTAATCTGGAAGATGGCAAGTATTCCAATGTAGGTCCACTACTACTCAATTTCTTGATCTATGGATACAAAAAAAAAGGAAAGTAATATCAAAACTAGACACGTTCATATTAGCATATTTAACAGGCGCTATTCTTATTATAGAATTGGATAAAGTACACTCAGTTCTGCTGTTTGGTTTGAGGACTTCCCAACCCTTGGAAATGGTTAAAAAGACGAAAGGTAACTGTAGCTTTGTGCAACTGTAACCAATACCATGGAGGAGGCTGAGGATAAGCATGCATGGGTATAGTCAAGAAAAGCAACAATGCTTATGTGTATTTATGTGTAGTGTAAAATAACATCAAACAAGTTAGAAAAATAGTTTAAAAGCCCTGGAGTGTCTCTATAGCTCATCTATCATACTGTAAAATACAAAGGACACCAAAAACAACTTGAAAATGAGAACAAACATTTTTTTTAAAATTATAACCACTAATTAAAAAAAAGAATGAAACAAGACTGAACCATATAGAGCACAACAAGACGACCCTAACCAGACACACCAATTGTGCTGGTTTTTCTACAATTTTCAATCTATCCTTCAATCTAGCGGACTGTCTGTGATTCCTTTTGAGTGGCTAGGAATCCATACCACACAGTGTGACAAATTGGGGTGAAACTTTGAATCACTTTTTTTTTTTTAAAGACCACCAAAAAAGGGTTTTTAGCCGCACAAATTTTGAATTGCTTCCTGGAATGGAGAAAATAACTATTTTTAGTCGCATGAGAGAATGGCCATATTGTTTAGCGGTGAAATATAGCTGCACATACATTTTTCACATTTCCGATGAGGCAAACAAATAACATGCTTTAATCGTGCTGGTTGGTTGCACATGCTTTTCCCTCCCCTCCCTGACAATGGTACGCAAATAGCACTACTAACCCTCTTCCATAGGAAGCCGTTAGACAGTACGTTGACAGTGTATAAAATTTTAAAAGCAAAAGGGACATCTAAGAGGTTGTAGTCTACATGGGAACCGTCTTGTTTCATTTCTATTTCGAAGGTAAATCCAATACACATCATTCAACCACACAGCACGATTCACATACAGTGTAAATGATATGATAATTCTCTATCTGACAAAGCTGCAGCTAACCATCTAATATATCAATCGTGGTTGAAGCTGGGTCCAACATCACAACATTGGAGTCCATGGAGGTGGTGAGCTGGCAAAAGAATTCTTCATCATCCTCAAGAAGGTTATTGTCAATAATTGATATTGAGATAGAGATGGATGTGGTGCCATCATCAAAGGTCAGACTTTGTGTGACTCCTTGGTAGTCGGATCCATCTACAATGGGTAGAGGATAGGTGTGTAATATGATACACAATTAAAACTTGAAGCATACATTTATGTATACACATATACACTGTACTAAATGAAGGGCATAATATGATTTAAATAATTACATAATATATATACATATCAGATTTCGATTTCAAAATTGTACGGACAGTAATAATCAGGACCTAACCATCAAATTGTGTTCAAATTGAGTTCTGTTTTTCAATATCTAATACCTTTTGAAGCATACATCGCATGCAGTGATTTTTGTGCTCATAAGACAGGTCGCTCTTTGTGCAAGGTTTTCTACAGGATTTTTTCATGGGAAGGAAGAGGGAGGGAGGGAGGGGAAGGAAAAAGTCCCAAAACATATACCGGAGCATGAGCGAGCTTGGTGGGGGGGGGGGGGGGGGGGGGGGAAGCATGCTCCATCAGGAATTAAAAAAAATATATTTTTAAGTCCATCAGATAAGGTTTGATTAATCGGGGAAAGATTGTTTGGTACACTACTGAAAACATGATCTAATCACAAGCCACAAGCTCATTAGCAGTAATTAATATAATAAGTGTTAAGAATGACAGATCTTGAACTGAGATCTAGGTGCCTGGCTTTTAGATCTTTTTATGACACACATGGAATGCTAAGGACTAGTCAATAGAAATAAAAGTTTATTAGCAATTCACTTAAAACATAGAGGACATCAGGAAATCCATGTCATGAAGGTGTCCACATGATGCTACGGTAGATAAACATACAGGAACAGGTAACTCATCTGAAGATCCACCACAACAAAGCAGTGAAATTAGTCCATGTCCTCCACTCAAACCACAGGAGAAACTCCTCAACCAAAGAAGCAGCATCTGTCATCCAAAGAGTAGAGAAGGCAATACAAAGCTAAGCTTTCTAATAAGAAGTGCCAAGAAGCAGCAGGCAAAGGAATGTTCTGTACAGCTTACATGAAATGGGACCATTCAACTGTGAGATCATGGGAGGCTTGGACAAGCAAGGGATTCACAGACTGGAGTCATGCTACAGAATTATTAAAAGTACATGGAGAGTCATGGTGTCACCGAGATGCTGCAGTCATGGTAGAAAGTAATAGAAGGCAGAATATGGAAAATCCATCCTTGTACTATAATGTTCAGCAACTGCAAAGAAGCTAAAAATAGAGTAGAGAGAAACCCTTGCATCACATTCAAGTTGATGAGGTCGGCTTAATTCTGGCAATGAATAAGATTCCCTGCACCATGTTTATCCAAATATTATCGCCTTACAAGCAGCCAATGGAGATAATATCACTCAAGGTGGCGGCAATGCTCATTATACCTCCGAGTATAGTGTAGTGATGTTTCTTTGAGGTCCTCAACATATACCTTGTAAGTAAGCAATTATACAGTCATCAGTTCAAACCTGTGTCAAGACATATCCACTTCGGAAGAGCTTTTGATCTGTGGCAGGTGGAATGAGGATGGCTATCCACAAAATAATTTTTAAGTATATGTACTCCATGTCAAGGCTGAGGATGCTGCATCAATCACAAAAGCTCTCAACTCATTCATAGTACAGAAAAATCTTGACTAGAGATGGTTAGTTGGGCAAGGCTATGATAGAGCAAAACTTTCTTTGGTTTAAAGAAGGATCAGGGCACATCTCCGGTTCTTGACATAAACGGCAGTTGGCATTGATTCAAACAGTAGAGTCTGTTAATATTATCCAACAAATGTTTGGCACAATAAACAACCTGTGGAAATCATACTACTACCCATAAAAAAAAAAAACACAAACCCACAAAGATGCACAGTCAGTCCTCAGTCTACCTGAGCTGAATGTAGTAAAGTCGAGCAGCACAAGGTGGTTGTCACATGAGTGCTGCCTGCCTGCATGCAATAGGGAAAGATCTTCCTGCAATTATCTTTACTCAGCTCTACCAGACTTCAGGAGAAGATGGAGCATATGGAATTTCATTTGTCTTGAGGTCTTTATCTGGAGTAGCCAGCATCATGTATTATTCATTTGTCATAAATGCTAGACTGCCTTGCTAGGCTTACTTGCTACATACAAACATAGAGACTGCTGACTTCTCAACAACCATCTTGTTCGTCCATTAGGAATAGCTACAATTGAGAGCTAATTTAGTCGTCACATAAAACAAAAATTAAAACACGATTTCCCCATAGACTGAATGATGCTAAACTTGTCTCATCTCATGAGAATTGAAATTGAAGGTGGGAACTCTACTCATTAACTTCGACGTTCTTGAAATATTTAATGAGAAAATTCGTCGAATCCTGTAATAGTGCCATTATTGGACATAATTACATAAACTGATTAGTGTCTGTTTATTTTTGTTTCCTGTCCAAGACTAGTCAGTCAAATTAATGACGATCTATAATTAATCTTTTAAATTTTCCAGGTTTCTGTGGGGGGGGGGATTTTCAGGGGGAGGACAAAATTTCAGGACCCCCAATCCAGTATTAAATTCTGCAGTGTGTTAAAATGTCACAATCTATTGGGGGCTAGGTAGGTATACAACCTATGGCATGCAAAAGTGTAGGGAATATTGACTGGTGGGAAGGTACTAATTCTGTGTGTGGAGTAACTCAACTGCTTTCAAACAGACATTATATGTGCTGTATTTTATAGCTATTATATCTAGAACTAAAACACTTTTATCCAACAATACACTTATGAAACTGTTCATATCATTATAATCCAATTAAAATCCTGCACTTTGGATAAAAGAATCAGCTTTATTAAGGTAAGCAGGCAAAATCTACGCCTCTCTACAACGTGCCATGTCTACACAAAACACGTAGAATGAAATCCAACCAAGAGCACCACATTTCTCTAGAGTGAAGAGATACAGTGTTTTCCTATAAAAATTGGGTTGGTGCATCCTTCCTCAGCAGAAGAGCTTCCGGAAGAGATACTTCTTGACAGAATTGCGAATAAATCGGCCATTGTGTCGACTTTTTTTTGCTCACATGACCGTTCAACCAGAATTAATTTTTTAAACTGCTATTTTAAAATGATAAAGCTATCTATTGGCCAAGAGCAGTTAAAAAAATAAATGGTAATTTGCACCAATAGTTTATTAAATATATATATATTATTGCAACCGAATTTCGTGTATACGACAAATGAAGCTTAGAGTTTAATCGTTTAACAACAAAGAGATCAATCAAATCTATAGGCAAGCTGGTGCTCTCCATGTGTAATACAACTCATATTGTGATAGGTTGGAGCAAAAAATTCCAAAAGTTCTAATGCTATGAAAAAGACAAAACATGATTTGAACACAATCTGACAGTTAAGCAACCATTAAATGAAACAGCTTTACCGGTTATGTTATTCTACTTTATAATTAGCTGAAATAACTTGTATTGTTAAAAATTAAAGTTTCCCACACAATATCTTATTCCAGATATGTTTATTTGTAACTCTACAGCTCACACACCTAAAGCTGTGTTGTTTGCAGTGGTGAAGTTCACCTCTACTGGTATCCTCAAATCACCAGAGAGCACACAGACGACGACATCAACAATATTTGCACTCACATTTATCGAATAAAGAACTTGGTCAAAACCGATCACTACAGCTGTAGAGAAATAACACAAGCTCAGTTACAATTTAGAGAAGGAATGAAGTGCTCCCATAAAAGTACCCCCATAAAATATACCCCATGTTAATAGATATGACGGCAAATTTGCGACATAGAAAGTATTCTCGAAATTATATATACAAGAAGACATGCAATATGTGATGGTGGTTGTAAGACATGAAACACTTAAGTGCATTAAGCATACCATCATTGTCAATGATAGAGATGGATGTTTCTGAAGGTTGTAAATTTATAGCTTCATCAGTAGTATTAAGAGTGAGGACTCCAACAAAATTCTCTGTAGACTCCACAAAGCTATCATCGGTGATGGAAATTAGGACGATCGTAGTCTGAACAGCCAGTAAAGAAGGTGAAAAGGTTAAAACTTGTGTGGTCGACACAAAGTCAATCTCCGAATCAATGGCTGTAATTGAAAAACAAAATTGATGTCAAGTATTAAACATATGTGAACAATACAAGTAGAATAACACATCAACTACTTTTTCCATTCAACATTGTAAATACATATAACGCAGACTTAGTGTAGGTCAAATACATATATTATACATATAATACTCACAGAAAGCTGATCGATCTCTGGTGCTCAGTGCAATCAAAACATCCTGGTAGGTTCTTCCAGTCAACACAATGGTAATTTTCACGTTGCGCTCATCCTCAACTACTTCATAAGTCGACTGGTCAAAGCCAATGCCTAGTTCTAAACCAAAGAAAGAGAAGAATGTTGATAAGAAACTTTAAATATCAGCTCATGTAAACATACTTTAGAAAAATCTGAAGAATACAAGAGAAAGCAGCTCTTAAAAAAAAGAAAAATATTAGGCGTAATTGTGCACAAAAACAAGCAAAGATTGAAGGTATGCATGTGCATATGTATAAAAAAATTACAATATGTTTCATATGCTTGAACCATAGATAGTAGAGTAAGGACTAGGGCTCACATTTCTATCTATAGTTAAATTGATTGCCAAATACACATTATATAATTGTATAGTGATATTGCCATAAAAGCTCTATTTCAATACATTGGAAAACAATTCCCATACAAATCATCGACTTATAATAGTGATCACATCAAACAAAATAAAAAGAGACTGCATACACACATCTCTGGAAAGTTTGGTGCCTAACGTGTCAGAGTATACTAGAACCTGAAGTAGAGTATTTAGTCTCAGCAGTACTAATTATTTGGGACTCTTAAATTAATTATATTTTTACATAATGTTAGCATGGCTTGGAGAGAAGAGAATTAATGCCCACCCAGGAGCATGGATTAAATAAAACACGATGGCTAAGGACTCAACTACTGTAATTAAGTAGTGTGAAACAATAAACACTAGTATAAAAACACTACAATTCTCACCATCATCATCAATAATGTTAATGTTGGTTTCTTCAGGTGCTCCTAGCATAACGATGTTGGACCCCGTTATAATCTCCAAACTGGCAGTATATGTCTCAACAGCCTCAAGGGCAACGTGGTCATCAGTTAAGGTTAGAGAAATCTGGATGCAGTCTGGAGGCACATCTCCAATACCAAATGTAATGGTCTCATCAATTGCAGGTGCTGAATTGGTCACATCTGTTTGCATACTGGGTCCTATACAAAATATATATACATGGAATTATACAAATATTAGAGAAAAATGCACAAGTCATATTCTACAAGCAAACACAATTTGGAGATACAATTACTTTTAAGCTGGCAGATAATAATAACATCAATACGTACCTCCAGTGACGTGAATAGTGAAAGGTTCATCTGAATTACCCTCCTTGACGACTGTAATTGACACCGTCCCATCACCCTCATTGAAGATATAGGAAGGCTGGTCAAACATGACCAGTATTGCTGCACAAATGATAAACATTTCTTGAACACATTTTGAACACATTTCCTATGAAAGTTCACTGGGCAGGTATTTTAGTACCATATTGTTGCTATTTCTGTGTACTTTCAGATGATATGTTGATTGTCTTCTATAGGTACTTTTTTTGATACACGCACCAAAATCAAGGTCACAAAAAAATCTACACACAAGTTTCCCCCTGATTCTTATAGAACTTATTTTATCATAATTTCATGATAAAGTATTTTACCAAGGCATTTCAAACTAACAGAACTTACCATTTTTATAATAATGCAAATAAAAAGGCATAATGATCTTTACCGTATTTGTGTAGATTATCACAATTGCAGACTCTGTATATCTATGGATAATTTGATATTAATGAAGAGCTATGAAAGAATTTAATTACCCTGTAGTTTTTTCTTATTGCAAGTTAAAAGGGGGGAAGCTACCTGAAACTACCGAAATCTGAACACATATTTGTAGCTGTCATAACTTTTTCCCCCTTTCTTCTGTGGAGATACTTTTGATATCAGCTTGTTGCTCATTGTGTGTGCTTTAAGATAATATGTAAAAGGTGTCGCCCACGCAATTTCTGTGACCCGACCTCTTCTAACCACCATAACTCAGGGGTGGTTCCTGTTAAAAAAAAAGTAAACCGGACATATCACAGCTATGTGCTTTAGCAACCCACACACCAATTTTGGGGTGCGTCGCTCAAGGTGCCTGGGGTTGTGATTTGCCACCAATAAGCAGGTGTAATTTCTTGAGTGACACTAGCCTTTGTGCATGTATCTTCTAAGAAAAGGTGCCTATAGAGACTTTTTACACATTATCTTAAAGCACACCCAATAAGCAACAAGCTGATATCTAAAGTATCTGCACACAAGAAAGGGGGGGGAAAGTTATGACAGCAATAAATATGTGTTCAAATTTCGGTGGTTTCAGGTAGCGTTCCCCTGGGTGGCCTCCAGCTGAAATTACTGAAATTTGACCGAATTAAAAAAAAATTTGAGCTGTAATAACTTTCCCCCACTTTCTTTTGTGCAAATATTTTGATACCAGCTTGTTGCTTATTGTGTGTGCTTTAAGATGATATGTAAAAAGTCTCTATAGGCACCTTTTCTTAGAAGATATATCCAAACACGCAAGGGTCACACAGAAAATGGCACTTCCTAATTTGTGGCAGACCTAACTCCAAGGCGCCTTGAACGACGCACCCCAAATTGGTGTGTGGGTTGCTAAAGTACGTAGCTGTGATATTCCTGGCTTACTTTTTTTTTAACATAAACCCCCCCCCCCCCCTCCCCCCCCCCCCCCCCCCCCCTAAGTTATGTTGAGTGAGTAGAAGAGGTCGGGTCACAGAAATTGCATGGAACTCCCACGCAATTTCTGTTACCAGCCGCTTCTAATCACCATAACTCAGGACGGAGTTCACGTTAAAAAAAAAAGTAAACCAGCCATATCACAGCTACGTGCTTTAGCAACCCACACACCAATTTTGGGGTGCGTTGCTCAAGGCGCCTAGGAGTTAGGTCTGCCACAAATTAGGAAGTGCCATTTTCTGAGTGCCCCTTGCATGTTTGGATACATCTTCTAAGATAAGGTGCCTATAGAGACTTTTTACATATCATCTTAAAGCACCCACAATAAGCAACAAGCTGGTATGAAAAGTATTTGCACAGAAGAAAGGGAGAAAAGTTATGACAGCTCAAATACTGTTCAAATTTCGGTCAAATTTCTGTGATTTCAGCTGGATTCTCCCCTTATCACAGCATATCCACAGAAAATTTGAAGTCTTCATGTACGAAATGAAGATTTGGAATGGGAAGGTAACAAAGAAATTATAAGATAGAAATAGTTGCAATAAAAATAGGAAATTAGGACTAAATTTTCCTAAGGATCTAAGCCACAGGATTTGACAGAATACCAGCAGAGACTGTCTGTGGCTATACATAGGAAATTCCTTCAGTTCAGGGATATGTGGGCAGGGGTGACTGTGTATTTAAATACTATTCTGTACACAGTATTTTTAATAGTCAATAATTTATTTACAGTTTTGAGTTCATTAGTATGTTTACTACAAGCATGCTAGAAGTGCATATTGAGCTAGAAAAAAAATTGGACTATTCACAATATACCACAAGCAAAAAAGATTGAATGCACTATTCCAAAAATAATTTGAACTATGAGCATGGCGCATCACATCGCTCGAGGTTCAATTCAAACAATGTAATGTGACCTGTAACATATTGAGAACGGGTCTTTAAGAAGCACGAAGAGCAAGAGATTTGAATACGACTACAACTATTCTAATGCTGTGCCTTGAAAATAAAAAAAGGAAGAATGCCAATCACAAGATGCCAGATGTAAGCTAAAAAGTAACAAATCAAAATACAACTAATTTTATGCAAACGCCACCCAATAGTAGCTAAACTCAAACAACATCTGTTCATCTCTTACCTCTGGGACAGGCAATGCAACTCATAATTCCCGGAATAGTATATCCCAGGCCAGGAGGATCAAAGCGATGATCACAACAATCATGGCTGGAGCTCATTGGAGCAGGACCGCCCGCACAATGTAGATTGTCAAAGCATGACACTATAGTCTCGGGCCCCACAATCACTGCAAATAAGAATACAATTAGTGACATCATGCAATACAAATTTAATGCATTAAAAATTTATTAAAGTGGAAGGAGAGAGGGAAAAATAATAATACAAGGTGATTACAACAGGGTGTAAAAGACCTTGGATCTCCTAAATTCTGACATCAACTTCAACAGCTTTC
>CBDHDT010000105.1:0-13073 GCA_965261215.1 Ekhidna sp. | reverse complement strand
CATGAAGTATCAAGAGTAAGGGACACGGTACTTGCAGGGTGGCAGGACACAAATGAATAGGCCTTACCAATGAAAGAATAGTGAGTTTATTGTTCTTGATAATCATGTGTGGTGGTTGACAGATTTGTAATTCCATGGATTGGGAATAGTCTGGGTATTGGAGGAGTTAGCTACATGATGGGCACTGAAGAGTATGCCAGATGTAAGTCTGTCAAGAGATCTCTCCCACGAGGAGGGTGGTAGTGCTGGTAGATAACATCTTCAATGTGGTGAAGATCTAGACAGTTCCCCCAACAATCAGCTCTACATAACCATCATATTCTTACACGAAGAGTGAAGATGCCAACTATTGCAACTGAAGAGGGCAATAATGTCTTTCCAAGTCAGACAGATAGCCAAGGTTATCATAATAAGAAAGCCAAATTTGTCTTCACATTGGCCCACTCACATTCAGGCTTTCTCTGACTCATTGTGAACTTAGATTTCAATTAATCACACTAGCCCGACACTTGTATGTACACACACATCGAAAAAGAGAGTCTGGCCAAACTCACATAGGTCACTTGTGTTGCACAGTCGTAAATGTTGTGGCAAATGCTGGTGTTGTTATCTAGAATTTAATTAGTGGGGAAAAAAAAGAATATCAAAATGTGATATACCATGCCTGAAATTTCATATGCCATGGTTTTCTTGGCATGTTAAACACAAAACCTTGATGCGAGTTCTCCTTCTGTATACGATTCAAATCTAGCAAGACTACTTTTAAACAGTGTAGTATCTTGAAAATTTAGTGAAGTAGAGTCACCATGCTTATGTTTGCATACTAGGTTCATAGGTCATGTGATGCATTCTATTCTAAATAGATAACTGTTTTTTGTTGGTAATGTTGTTCCGAGTATGGATGTTGATGCCTGACACTGGGTTCATACTGAAAATGATTTTTAACTTCTCAGTATCTGTCAAAATTGATGCCACTTGCCAATATGTTTCAGAGTCTTGGTTGCATCAATTTTGACAGATTCTGAGAGATATAATAACTGTTGACAGACTAGGAGAAATAAAAATTTATTGATAAAAAATAATAATAAATAATAATAATTATAAGAGAGTAAAAGTCATTACAGTTGACAAAAACAACAACAACTGTAAGAATAAAAAGAAATAGATTAATAAATGATTCTGAAGTTATTCAGCTTTACCATCAGTATACTACTGTCATTATTCAGCTTTACCATCAGTATACTACTGTCATTATTCAGCTTTACCATCAGTATACTACTGTCATGATTATTGTTTAAATGGTTACTGGCATTGTTTTTGCTTGTTGTAGGAACCGAAGTAGAGAACTTCAGTATCAGATGGATTTATTGAAGAAACAGGTAACTATTTCAACTGTATACATCATTGCAAAGAAGGAAGTGACTGAAAATAATTTCATCAAATCAGACTATTTTTCTATTATTTCATCCCAATATACCCGATTTTACAATTCATGGGCATTATAAGAGGAAATTCTCTATTGAACTCAAATTGGATAGATTTTTCACTTGCACTTTTAGTTGAGTCATTGCGCATTGCACTCTATGGGATTCGTCCAAGGCACAATATCCTTCCATTTTATTGTGTCTGTCTCAGTAGTTGCCACTGTGGTTTTGTTTATGACAGCTTCACCCTTATCCTCTTCTTCAGTAGAAGTTAATATATGTTCACTGTTGGCATCTGTCTCGTCCAACAGCAAGTGAATAGCTTCAGCAACTACAGAAAATATTGAAGAGGCTATTCCATTCTTTTTAAGGCTGTGAACTTCTAGATTTTGCATCTATCCACCTTGTGATTCAACATGCACGGGAGGACTGTCATATTTTCTCATGTTGAAAATACAGTTTTGATAGTCAGCGTGTATGACAATCATTTATTTTTGAGGGTCCATTTACTAAATCAGAGCGTTTACTATTACTATTTTCTTGTGGTGTTGTGTGATTACTATTAGAGGGAGTTTTGAATTTGGGGTACATTCCTTACTTGATGTGATAGCCATGGTCGAGTTTACGATTAACAAACCAAAGTGGCTTTATTTAAGATTGATTTGTCAAAAGGGATGGGAACAAGGCTATACTGAAGATCACAACCACTCAAATGACCCTCTACCATTTAAAATCATGTATATATACCAAATATATTGGTAAATATGATTTTAAATGGTAAAGAATCATTTTCAGTAGCTGTGGTTTCAATGGATACAGTCTTCTTTCCTTAATAATAGGTCACGTTTTTGTTTCTGTTTGTAGCTAAGCTGTGGTGGAGAACTACTCTACTGTCTAATGCATAGTCTGGCTCTGAGCTTCAGGAACTCCTATACTTTCTTTTTCTACACTACAGAAATCAGCACATGGCATGTCATGTTGCTTTTGTTGACTGTAACCATGATGGTTGGCTACAGGCTCCTAAATCTGGCAGCATTTACCAAGGAGTGAGTACTTCACAAAACAAATAGCTGAACTGAACAATGGCCATTTGTTCTGCTTATAAAACAACACGTGATCATAGCTTGATTACAACATTGATGATGACCCTCACCAGCAAACTTTTCCGCAATCAAGAAAGAGACTAACCATGGATGTATATTGGAACCAGGGGCAGATCCAGGATCTTTGAGAGGAGTGGGGTGGGGGAAGAAGGGAGAAGGGTTACAGTATTGATAGTTTAGAGGTTTGGTGGTTTGTTAGAACTTGATCTGTGGTGTAGTTTCCAACAATTACCTGGCATATGCCTTGTTGCAGATGTGATATTGCCCCGAGTTATAATGATAGGAATTAGAGGGAGGGTGCAGCCCCATAGCCTCTGCCCCTGGATCCGCCACTGCAAACATCTTCTGTTATTCAAGTTATATGTGGGACAGAGATAGGTACATGAGATCCCTGAAAGATTACTTTCAATTTTTTTTCAAACTTTCTATGGTTTTAGGTTTGCTCATAGCGAAAAATTTAAAACACGTTAGAATTCGTTTTTGAAGCAAAACAACCATTTAGACAGCTAAGAAACACTTTAGCTAGTGAGTTTTAGCTGCTTTGGTTTTTTAAGTTTTAGCTATCCACAATTTTTTTGGTAAAACTAACATAGGGAATACTAGTTTACTTCTTGTTAATAACATTATTCATGTCATAGATTTTCAATACTGCAAACTCTTTCCACATTATTCCCTGAAATCTACCATGTAATATAACTTTAACAAAAACCTGATTCACAGATCTTTTTTTTCTATTTCTAAGTGGATATTTATGAGTGGATATTTCTCTAGGCAAGGCAAAACTCACAAGAAAAACATAATTATAACACATATTTTAACAACTGAAATTGGGAATGAATCATGACTGGTATTTGGAACCTGTTCTGCATACGATACATGCATGGTTTTAGATTTGTTTTACATATGGTAATGATTTTACTTGGTTGCCACTTTCCACTTTCCCTCCTGCCCCCCCCTTCTATTTTTACAAATATGTGCTAATGTAATGCGATAACTTACTCTATTAGTATTATTGAAATCTGTAGTTGGGTAAAGTTTATTGTCGTTTATTTATTTGATAAGGCAAATGAACTAGAGGCCAAATTGCACTCCAGAAATTACGAGTTTGAGAAATTTCAGAGAGATGTGCTGAAACCACAGTCCAAACTGCAGGATGACCTCAGTATAGCACAGATAGAGAAGGTATAAGTTATATGTGTGTATGTATTTGTTTGTATGTGCACATGCATGTGTGTATTTTTTATTTTTTATTTCCATTTTTTCCTCCATTTTCTTCCCCCCTCAATTTTTTTCTTGTATTCTTTCTTCTTCCCTTCCATCCCTACCGCCTTTCCATATCCTTTTTCTTACTCCCTCCTCCTCCATCCCACCTACACATACTCTTCTTCTCTTCTTTCTTTAATGCCACATCTTTTATGGATCTTCCCTGGATATCTTTCCAGGAGGAATTGGAAAGAAAAGTGAATTCCCTCTCCACCTCTAAGGATAAATACAAGCACAAATGGAAAGAAACCCTCTCAGAACTGGAAGTTTGTCAAAACCGGGATAAGGTGGCAGAACTCTGCATGAATTACAGTGAACTTGAGGGGAGTGGTAGCCTCAATCTGCAGATTGGTAGAGTTAAGAGAGATGTTAAGAGGTAAAATCCCTTAAATTTTGAAACCTACATTCTATGGCATTTTTAGATAATGCTCTAAACCTAGATACTATATTTAATTGTGCATTTTCCATGTCTAAAATGATTTGTCACGCATAGAATATTTACAAAATTTAACTATTCAAATTGAACCCATAACCATACCTACATACAACCCTTGATGACCATTGGTAAAGGAATAAAAGAAACCTTGAAAAGCTTCTCACTGGAAGAAAACCCTTAGGATTAAAGACAGTTTTGCATAGACATGCTTGCACCCTTTAATAACAAGTTTGGTTCTTAACTCCCAATATTGTGTAAATTTCAGCCTAAAACATTTTCTATGAAGAATATTCGTAAAAATTTACCGTTTTTTCAAATGTCACTCACATTCAGCATAATATCATTGCAAAATTTGATTTCTTAACTCTTCTTTTGTGAGTAAAATGGTCTAGTCTTTAGACTTGTAGCACTGTATAGATATTAATTCTGATATACACATAAAATCTACACACATAATTGCTATCATAATGTAATGTGTGTACACTTTTTTCAGGTTGAAATTACTGGTTTCCTCCCCAAAATCACTTCACAAATTACTTCCTTCTCCTCCGCACTTTAGCGGTTTCCCTACCCCTTCAGTCTTGGAAAATGATAGCAGAGCTTTGATTGCTGATGTAGCAAGATGGATTGAAGAGCGGGACCTTCTGCTGCAAAGTGGTCTCTACTCAAACACTGATGTAAAAATACAAAACCTAGACCATAAGATTGAATCAGCTATGTTGAAAATTAATGCATAATCAAAAGCAGAGTTTTGTAGCATAGAATATCAACAGCAGACAATTCATTTGCTTCAAAATTTCCCCATTCTGTTTTGAATTTGCACATGCTCCAATTCTTATGTGTACATGTGTACATAAGTAAAAACATGTAGCTTTATGCACTCTATGATAATGATGTTCCTAACAAGTAAAATACACACAAAGCAATGCCTTGATAGTTCTTTTTTGACTTTTCTAGCAATATATTATCAAGAAGTCATCATTGGCATTGTTAGAATTCTCGAACCATTAAGCTCAATCCCTAATCTAGTAGCCGGTTGATCTGATGTTAATGCTATAATCGTTGGATTGGGGCATAAATAAGTAGCCTAAAACTCTCTATATATAAAAGATTCTATTTAAAAACAATTGACCTGATCTCTATAGTAACCGTTTATAGCATGACTGTTTGAATTAACCAATCATATTGCTCAATTAGCAGTATCTAAATCCAATATTTACCTAGTCGCAGGTCTAAAATTGTGTCAATAGACACCTACCTCTCCGGCTATGCCAGTAGGTGAAATGAACTTGTGAATAAACTTTTATGATGTATGTTCTCTTCGAGGTTTTTTCTTAATAATTTACTTGACTAGAAGTAATTATGTGTGTGAATCAGATTTACTAGGTATTGAGGTGTTGAACTGTTATACGGCGCCCTATTTTGGACATGCCTCAAAACACACACCAATTTTGGTGTTCTGTACCCATGCATGTGTGAGTTGTGACTGTGTCACATAGCGTGAGCTTTAACCTTTATATTGGTATCTCCTAAGAAAATGTGCCTATAGTGACAATTCAACATATCATTTAAAAGCACACAGAATAAGCAACAATATGGCAATCAAAATACCTACATAGAGGTAAGGGGAAACAAGTTAGGGTTATTAGTATTTTTATTTAAAAAAAATGGGATTATTTTTGGCCTGATTATTAATTCCCCTAAAATTTTTAAAAATGCTGTCCTTCAAATGCCGAAATGTCAGCAGACTCAAATTGTGAAACACTCCATAGCTATATACATAAGCTGTGTGTTTGTGCTTGTATATATATAATATATACACACAATACAGGATAGAGGAAAGCCATGTATATACACACATAATCTACGTGTGTATATGCTTGCATATAATATACACACACCATAAAGATTGTTCTTAGAAACATACAATCCTGAGCTCATTGATCATGAGCTCTCTTTTGCTGTGCCTGTTCGCAGGCAACAAGTGATATCTCAATGTCACAGTGCAGTGACTTCTCTGATGTAGGATGAAAGGAAATGGCAACACTCCTTGTGGAATACTCTTTGAAATCACAGTCTCTGAGTTAGACTTCTTCCATCCGTCAGAGTTTCCTTCAGAACCTGCTTCACAGTTTGAACAAACTGTTCTTCTAATCTTTTTGAAGCAAGGTAATAAGGGTGCACTTTCAATGTGACAAATTCCATTCCGCTTTGTAAAGAAGGAAGAACTGATGTGAATTGAGGTCCATTTACATTCCAACTGCTGAGGTAAACCTAACGTGTAAAAAAAACACATCCTTGGTCTAACTGGGAATGGTGGTTGACATTGGTAGATCTCCAGCTATTTTGAATGAGTATCATCAAACACAACAGCATTGAAAAAAATCCTTTTCTGCTCTCCTTCAAGGTCTCAGAGGTACCACTGCTGGTACATACTTTACCAACTAGCATGCTAAAACAACTTCTGCATCAGTTGCCAGCATTGTCTAAACCTTACCACTACATGCAGCTTCTGTTTATCAGCTTCATCCTGACATGCCATGATAGCAATTATGAATTTCTCATAGCAGCTTTGACTGACGCTGCTCAGGTTTGATAAGCTCATATTCACACACAATGGACCTACAACTTCTATTAAAATATCATTCCTATATTTCTTGTAAGGTAAGTTTTCAAATGTTTGTCCAATTGTGCCTTTCCTCCTTAAATAATTCTCAGGGAATTTAATTTCATGACATGCACAATAGTCAGCCAATTTTGGATGGGAATGTGGAGTTTGTGCAAGCTAACAATAGTTCACTTTGATGGAAAGACAGCTATAACTTTTGCTCAAGAATATATTTTTAGACTATCCATATCATTTGAATACAAATAGAATAAGCTACGGTTTGGTGTAAGAATCAGCTCCATTGAGGACAGTAAACAAAAGCTATGATCTCTATGTCTCTTGCTTCAAACTTTCAGCAAATAAATCTATCCAGGTGCACTATCTCAAAAGCATAAGGATTTAGAGTGTCATCCAGTTAGCATTGGTATTTTTTCAGCCTTTCTTAACTGAAGAGTTACCAGAAGCTGCCTTGAAGGTTGGAAGAGATGATTCTTAACGGAGTTCGTACAAATCATCTATTGTTGATTTTCACCCCTATTTTTGTTTGCATTACCGTCTAGCCAGAAGTAAATGTCTTATTGCTATTTTTTTTAATGATAAGCAATCTCTCCTGGGTATGCAGGTAAACAATATGGTCTGAAGATTTTATGGACTATTAAAAAAAAAAAAAATCTCATGACCGATGTTCGTGTTAACTGCATATGACGATTATGGCATTAGATCGGTTAAAGGTTACACACAAAAAATGACTAGTGCAAGTTAGTTGTCATGGTTATGACAATGCATGATGTCATATAATGTCACTTATGATGAAATTACCCATAAAAAACTCTGGATTTGAAGCCATGTGATGCTAGCATTTTGCAACATTTTGAAAAAAACAAACAAACATCAACATGTGTATATATATTAAAAACACAGAATTGACAAATAATATTAAAAACCAGAGCCGGTATTAATATATCATAGAATTTGAAGCTAAAAGATTATGGTTATCAAAAGAAACCTGTTTTTTGACAATACAAAAATTGGAACCGTATTCCTTGGTGCACTATACAGTCTGTTTCTTTTCATTTTTAAATGGTCAATATCATTGCATTTAAATGTTTTAATTACATAGCAATTGGATTAGCTTGACAAAAAAATGTACGACTGTACCCATGTTGACACACCCAGTTAGACAATCCTTTACCATTTAAAATTATCAGCTTTATACTGTTTTTTAATTTTAATATTTATAAAAAATGGTGCACATGATTTTGAATGGTGAAGTGTCGTCAAATGTTTGTAGTATAGGGTTGTCGAAACTGGTTGTAGGCTACATTTGTTTCCTTTCATTTTTAAGTAAATTGTATTCATTTGTAAGAAAAAATTATTATTATTACTTTAGTTTTTTTTTTGTTTCTATGCCAAGATGTGAGATTGCTAAGCAAATCAAATATATTTTTTGTTTGTTTGTAAAATTTGTTCCTGTAATTATTTTGGGGATATATGAAAATTTAAGGCATGGTGTCATTAATCCATTGCCTCTCATAATTTCAGATCCTGATATTTCAATTATAGTGTTTGAATTTATGCTCACCTCCTGTAGTTCTGCTTGCATCCAAATTGGCATTACGAATGATAAGTTCATTGAGATTACTGAGTATTTCATTTTTAGATTGATACAAAGAATTGAAGTGGAGTTTGTAAATGACATAGCCACCATTGGCATCATTGATTATAGTAATTTTTATGCTTCTTTTGGCCTTTTATATTTCAGTCAAGTTAACGCATGTTTAGCTCATATGGTAGTAAGAGCTGAAAACATTAAACTAAAGTGCACATGCCTAATAATCAGTGCACATTAACAACTAGAGGCCAATTATATGCTTTTATAGAGTATAACAATAAGTCGTAAAATTATTAATTGAATGGACTTCAATCTTATTATCGAGCACCTACCATGTGGCATAGCAATTTTCAACAAAGAATATATATGTGTAGCAATATATATGATGATCTTATATGCATGATGACCTATAGCCTTTTTTATCAGTCATTATGACTTGGTCTATGAGTACACTAAATATTGGGTCCAGAGTCATCTGACAACCCAGCAAACACTGTACTTTTCTGAGGATTGTTTATATATTTTCTAAACAATTGTAGCATTGGAGGAGAGAATAATTATAGAACAATTATCAGTGATGATTTGCTTTCTCTGTGTCATTCTGAAGAGTATGAAGACATTTGTGCTCATCTGCTTACTTAGTAGGGAGCACGACTGCCATGGTGGGGGCCATTAAGGGGGGACTATACCTAAAACCAACGAAATTGTAAAAAATATTTGTAGCTGTCATAACTTTTTTCCCCTTTCTTCTGTGCAAATAATTTTTATACCAGCTTGTTGCTTATTGTGTGTGCTTTAAAATGATATATAAAAAGTGTATATAGGCACCTTTTCTTAGAAGATATATCCAAACACGCAAGGGTCACTAAAAAATGGCACTTCCTAATTTATGGCAGTCCTAACTCCCACGCGCCTTGACCGACTTGCCCCAAACTCGGTACGAATGTAGCTAAAGGCAATAGTTGCGATTTAAGCGGAATTTTTTTTTTTTCCGGTGAACCCCCCCTGAGATATAGAGCTGAGAAGAGGCGGAGCCACGGAATGGTCGGCAAATTCCGTGGCCCCGCCTCTTCTCAGCTCTATATCTCAGGGGGGGTTCACCGGAAAAAAAAAATTTTCCGCTTAAATCGCAACTATTGCCTTTAGCTACATTCGTACCGAGTTTGGGGCAAGTCGGTCAAGGCGCGTGGGAGTTATGACTGCCATAAATTAGGAAGTGCCATTTTTTAGTGACCCTTGCGTGTTTGGATATATCTTCTAAGAAAAGGTGCCTATATAGACTTTTTATATATCATTTTAAAGCACACACAATAAGCAACAAGCTGGTATTAAAAATATCTGCACAAAAGAAAGGGGGAAAAAGTTATGACAGCTACAAATATGTGTTCAATTTTTTTTGTGGTTTGAGATCTGACAACCCAGCAAATACTGTACTTTTCTGAGGATTGTTTATATATTTTCTAAACAATTGTAGCATTGGAGGAGAGAATAATTATAGAACAATTATCAGTGATGATTTGCTTTCTCTGTGTCATTCTGAAGAGTATGAAGACATTTGTGCTCATCTGCTTACTTAGTAGGGAGCACGACTGCCATGGTGGGGGCCATTAACTTCATTTAGTTGAGGTTTTGACAATAGTTGCAACAACCTATTCTTAATGATGAAAACTAGTGTGAAGGATTCTCAGATTTGTCTAGCACTAGTATTAGCCACTTTCCTATAGAGCTGTATTTGAATTATATTTGAAATATATATATAGAACTTACCTGAGTAAGGGTTAATAATTATAACAGTGCCAAATTAGGGAGATAATTAATGTGAGGCAAAAATCAGTCTCTCGATATGTTAAAAAAATACTAATAGTATAAAAATACTGTACATAAATATCAATATTAAATGAAATGGGATGTATAGTGAGAAAATTTGTGACCGGTAAAATTTTCAGCTATTTACAGCACCAAACTGGATAACCATTTAAGCATATGCTATACAGAGTTTGAAGTTTATTAGCCTTGAAATCAATAGCAACCCACTTCTAAACAAGTTTTAATAACCTTTACAATCGACTCCAGTGGACCTCTAGCTTAGGAGCTACACTCAAATCAAGGAATAAGCCAGCATAAATTAACAATGAATGCATGCAAATGATTCCATGCCGAATACAAAAATCCTAAATTACATTCTAAGGTGTTTCTTGCTTTTGAACAAAAATTTTAACCACCAAAATTTTCCCACTATACGCTACATATTAATATTAAATGATTATATCGGTCTATTCAATGACTGTTGACCTAGCCACAGAGTTTTGCAAATATTTGATGAGTGTTAACTATTAAACCCCTAAAATTAGAATTAATCACAGGGTTTGGCCACTAGTGGGTAAGGGAAGGGGGGGAGCTGATATATTAAAATATATATGCGGAACTTTTGCATTTTTGTTTTGAAAAAGATCCATACAAGCAGGTTTTCCACCACTTGATCATCAGTGGTAAAGGGGAACTACTGTATGATAACCTATGTGAGTCGCTGTGTAAATCTGTCCAACATCCTTGAAGGCTTGCTAAGAGAGATTGTCTTCTAAAATACATATAATTCGTGACTGCATTACATCTTACAAAATAATGCCACCCTAAAAAGCAGCCTCAGAAAATACATAGACAAATTCCCCAACAACTGGCAGAAACACATCCCATTCTTGCTATTTGCATACAGAGGTGTACCTCACAGTGCTACATGGTTCAGCCCATTCACTCATATTTGGCAGATAGCCAAGAGCCCCTATGGATGAGTTGAGGGAAGAGTGGAGGAACCACAGAACATTTCGGAGAGCACAGTATCTTACTTCCTGGACACTTATGAGAAGCTGGAGGAGGCCATAGAAGCATTAATGAAGACAGAAGTGTAGTAAAAAAAAAGAGATGGCAATGTTGTACGACCAGAAAGCCAGAAACAGAGTTTTTTTTGGTCATAGACTTAGTATTGGTGCTAGTACCATCATCATCCAACTTTCGTCTCTCAAAATGAGTTGGCCCATTCCCAGTAGAAGAAGCCCTCTCAACAACCACTGTATCCACATACCGCACTCACAGAAAAGAAAACAGGACGTTCCATGTCAATATGCTGTCATGATGGGAGTTACCATCTGCCATCTGCTTGCTGTGTTTGTAGGAAGAAAAGCAAGAAGAGCAGGAGGAGAGCTGGATGCCAGCATTCTCAGAGCAAGAGTCACCGGGAGCAGTCCCAGGCATCAACCCAGAAACTGAGTCCGGAGCAGTCTAAGAACATAAATCATCTGCTGCAGCGACACAGAGCGGCATTTACTACCAAACCAGGAAGGGACTGATAGGATGACCATGAAGGTCGAGACTGGAGAGGCGAGACCAGTTGACACCCACCCTACAGCATGCCAGAAATCCGGTGGTGCAGGAAGAAGTCCGAGCGATGCTCAAGGTTGGCATCATTAGGACCGGCCACAGCCCATGGGCATCGCCAGTAGTGATGATCCCAAAGTCAGATGGCTCACTGAGAATGTGCATTCATTACAGGAAACTGAATGCTTTGACTAAGCCAGACCCCTTCCAGTTTTCCCCAAGCAGAAGATATCCTGGATGGAAAGGTGGCGGCTCGATTCCTGATGAAACTAGATCTAACAAGAGGATTCTATCAGGTCCCGATGGAGGAGTTGTCGAAAACATGACAGTTTTTGTGACTGAATTTGGGAAGTACGAGTTTTTAATGTCCTGCCTTTTGGTCTGGCGGGGCCCCCTGCAACTTTCCACCGACTCATGAACTCTATTTTCGGAGACATGCAAGGCAAAGTGGCTACATACATGGGTGATTTTAATCATCTACTCCAACACCTGGGAAAACCATCTTGCCCAGCTTGACCAGACCCTGAAGAGTTTTGGTGGATACCGCACTGACGCTGAAGATGGTGAAGTGGCAATTTGCGATGGCACAGTGCAAATATCTGGGACATCAAATAGGACATGGTAAACAACATCGCCAGACAGCGAAAATCAAAGCCATTCAAATGTTTAAAGTGCCCAGAAGAAAGAAGGATGTCAGAGCTTTCCTGGGTATGGCTGGATATTACCACAGCTTTGTGAAGGACTATGCAGCCATAGCGGCCTCTTTCACTGATTGACGGGGAAAGCCCACCCGGACAAAGTAAAGTGGAGCAAGATGCATGACCAAGTCATTAAGACTCTCAAGGAAACACTCCAATGCGACTCAGTCCTGACTGGACCAGACTACACAAAAATATTCGTGCTGGAGACAGATGCCTCGGATACAGGGATAGGAGTGGTGCTGAGCCAAGACCATGGAGAAGACAAAGATAGATCAGTGGCGTACTTCTCCCAACAGTTGAAGAAAGCAGAAAAGAATTATGTCACTGTAGAGTAGGAGTGCCTAGCAAGAGTAGGAGGGATTAGGTACTTTCAAGTTTACTAGACCAGAGTGAGATTCAAGGTAGTCACAGGCAACGGCTACCTACAGTATCTGACGATCATGACGGATGCTGGAAGATGGCTAGCAAGATGGGCACTGCGATTGCAGCCATTCGACAACACCATCTCTCACCTCCCAGTAAGAGATAATGGCAATGCGGACAGTCTATCCATA
>CBDHDT010000104.1:0-50599 GCA_965261215.1 Ekhidna sp. | reverse complement strand
CACTTCCTGGGACTTGTTAGCCTTTCTGCTTGTGATGCAGCTTCAATATTTGCTGTGCTGAAAGCTTTTCTAGCAGACAGTGATATTGATTTTGGGAAACTGAGAGGACAGGGATATAATAGGGCTGCTGATACCTTCTCAGGCACAAAGAATGGAGTTCAAATGCGTATCCGCACATTGGCACCACGAGCATTGTTTGTGCACTGTAGGGCACATGTTCTTCAGCTTTGCTGCATTTCAGCTACTAGATGTCTGCCAAGTCTGAAGAAAGTCTTTGCAACACTGATGTCTGTTTGGAAGATGTTCCACTACTCTCCTAGGAAATGCAGGCCCTCGTCAACTACCCCCAACTCAAGATGATCAAGCCAGTGATACCTGCTGGCTGGCATACGACAGAGCTGTAAAAGCAATCAGGTGCTCCATGAGGTCACAGATAGATACACTTGAGCACATCCACGAGGATACTGAGAGCCAGAAGCACTTGGTATGCTGAGGACTACGAAGACATACAACTTTGTGGCGACCCTGATGATGCTAAGTGATGTCCTTCCTGTATTGACTTGTCTTAGTAGAGCCCTGCAGGCCAAGACAGCAGACTTCACTCTTGTAGCCAGCCAGCTGACCTATGTCCAGCACTCCCTACAGCAGATCAAGGAACGTCCCAATGATCAGGAGTACCTTTCCACAGTCCATGACACAGTCACAGACCTTGCAAAGGTGTTGTAGAACTGGAGACAGCAAGAGAAAATTTCAACAAGAATGTGCTGCAGCCTTACCTGGAAGAGGTCAGCAGGCAAATCAACTGTCAGTTTCAAAGATACCTTGGGCCTCTTGACTGCTTTCAGCATCTTCGATCCACAGAAATGCCCAACAGATGTCCAGCAACTGCACAAATATTGCACTGCAGAATTGGAGAAGCTCCTAAAATTCTATGGGAGACAACTGAGATTGAGTATGAGGGAAACGTCTTCTCAACTCCAGCAGATGTCGATAAGACAGAAACAAGACTTGAGTGGAAAGCTTTCAAATTGGTCATCTTTGAAGAGAAGAGTTTGTCATTGAAGGAACTTGCAACTCTGTTCCTGAGAAGTGAGGCAAAGTGTGTGACCTTCCCCAACATTAAGATTCTGCTCACCATTGCCATGGTGCTTCCTGTGTCTACTGCAACTGTTGAGCGCTCCTTTAGTGATATGAAGCAGATCAAAGATCGACTTTGTAATCGACCGCTTCCAGCATCAATGTTCAAGCTGATGGTCATAGCCATCGAAGGACCTCTACTCCATGAAGTGGACTTTGATGCAGTGCTAGCTTTGTGGAAGGCAATGAAGCCACGGAGACTGCTTATATAATCTGAACAGAGTTTTAACAATAACTGTTGTTACTGTAATATGTAACCAATCTTTGATCATTCCCACTATTAAGCTGATTTCACCCAATGATACTGACTCTGTTACTGTCCTGGCTTTAAAATTAAGTACTACTCATAGCTACATGTACTTTGGATGGTATTAGTAAAAATTAGTGGGGGGGATGCCCCCCCCAAAGATCTTGAGTGGGGGGGGGGGGGGGGGTCTGGACCCCCCCTGGATGAAACCCTGGCTAAGGCTAGGGTTGTGACAAGGCCAAAGCTAAGGTTATAACCAGGGCTAATGCTAGGGTTAGGTCAAGGACTAAGGCTAGGCTTATGACCAGGGCTAAAGTTAGGGTTAGGTCAAGGACTAAGGCTAGGGTTATGACCATGGCTAATGCTAGGGTTAGGTCAAGGACTAAGGCTAGGCTTATGACCAGGGCTAAAGTTAGGGTTATGACGAGGGCTAAAGCTAGGGTTATGACCAGGGCTAGGGCTAAGACCAGGGTTACGACCAGGGCTGAAGCTAGGGTTAGGTCCAGGGATAAAGCTAATATTCTGACCAGGGCTAAGGCTAGGGTTATGACCAGGGATAAAGCTCGGATTAAGACCAAACTAGGGTTAGTTCTAGGGAAAGCGTGAATTAGGTTCGTGATTGCTACTTTAGCCCTAGCCCTAGCCCTAGCCCTGGTTTTAGCTTTCTAGGGGGTAGGGCTCAGAGCTAAGCTATGGGGAGGCAGGGTTCAAGGGTCAGGACTAGGGCTTCACCAGAAGAGTCTAGTTACTCACCCATGTTAGTAAATGTAGTTCTACGGTAGACTATGCAGGTGTCCCATAATGACTGTGTTTCCATAGAAACCAATTCTGGACTACCTATTGGAGTACCACATGTTGAACGAGGAAGATGACCACATCACACACTACCTCTCCAGATCCATCCTCTTGCAACATTACGTTGCTTTCAGACTGTCTCTACGCAAGTGAGTGTGCATAGTCCTACACACAAGTACCCATGTGTCTCATATGACCTTACACACTGTCATCTTATATGTCATTCCAATATCCACTTATGACATGCATAGGGTCACAGTATCAACCTACCGTAACACACGAGCTTCAACCTAGTGTGCATAATCCTACACACAAGTAACCATAATTGTGTGTCTTCAAAGAGCTCTTGTCAACCTACTTCAACCCAGTGTGATGTTGGTCCAGTGTGTGTCTCCATAGAGCTATTGTCAACCTACTTCAACCCAGTGTGATGTTGGTATAGTGTGTCTCCAAGAGCTATTGTCAACCTACTTCAACACAGTGTGATGTTGGTCCAATGTGTGTCTCCATAGAGCTATTGTCAACCTACTTCAACCCAGTGTGATGTTGGTCCAGTGTGTGTCTCCAAGAGCTATTGTCAACCTACTTCAACCCAGTGTGATGTTGGTATAGTGTGTGTCTCCAAGAGCTATTGTCAACCTACTTCAACCCAGTGTGATGTTGGTCCAATGTGTGTCTCCATAGAGCTAAATTGTCTACCTGCCTCAACCCAGTGTGATGTTGGTCCAGTGTGTGTCTCCATAGAGCTAAATTGTCCACCTGGCTCAACTCAGTGTGATGTTGGTCCAGTGTGTGTCTCCATAGAGCTAAATTGTCCACCTGGCTCAACCCAGTGTGATGTTGGTCCAGTGTGTGTCTCCATAGAGCTATTGTCAACCTACTTCAACCCAGTGGGATGTTGGTCCAGTGTGTGTCTCCATAGAGCTATTGTCAACCTACTTCAACCCAGTTTGATGTTGGTCCAGTGTGTGTCTCCATAGAGCTATTGTCAACCTACTTCAACCCAGTTTGATGTTGGTCCAGTTTGTGTCTCCATAGAGCTAAATTGTCAACCTGCCTCAACCCAGTGTGATGTTGATTGACACAGTGTGTGATCTGGACTGTTGTTGTTGTGTTATTATTTATAATAAGTTGGTGGCTCTGTACAGACTCCTGCTCCAGGTACATCTAGAGCTGGAGGTGGAGATGGGCGGGCAAAGTGGAGGTGACATTTGGTATGAGTTTGTGTCAGACCTTTGGGAGAAGTATCTACCTCACTTGCGCGAAGAGCTCTTTGGCGAGGGCCTCTTTGTGTTTGACCCAAGCACAGAGTGTTATGGCTTTCAGGAGAATGAGGAGGATGAAGAGGAGGGGAGTGGAGGATTCATGGCTGCTCTAATGAGGGATGCCATGGAGGAGGGTGGAGAAGTGGGTGAGGAGGGATCCTTCAAGATCCAAGATCCCTTGGACTCATTTACAGAAGAGACCGAGTGTCCCATTGGCAACCTCAACCCTCTCACCAGTGATAAGGAAGGAGTGACCGAGATGCTGGATCTAGTGAAGTCTCACATGGAGAAGGATCCCAAACTAAAGCAGCAATTCCTCTCCATAGTCCAGCGAGATGGTGAGACTCTATGTATCTAGCTATAATAGTTGGAATAACTAGCTTGGTGAAGCCCTGTAAGTAGTGCATGTCCAGCTATAATCAGGGAGTGCAATATATAGCACTCTCTATATTGACTTGACCCACTTTAAAATGGCAAACGGCAAAAAAAAAAAAAAAGGGGGGAAAAATGCTTATATCTTGGCTAGAACTCCCATAGGCAGCTTCTTAGCCTTAAAAAGGGGGGGGGGGGGGGGGGGGCTACACCTGAAACCAACGAAATTGTAACACTTATTTGTAGCTGTCATAACTTTTTTTCCCTTTCTTCTGTGCAAACACTTTTTATACCAGCTTGTTGCTTATTGTGTGTGCTTTAAAATGATATATAAAAAGTCTATATAGGCACATTTTCTTAGAAGATATATCCAAACATGCAAGGGTCATTAAAAAAAAACACTTCCTAATCCCCAACAGGATTTACAGCCAGGCGCCTTGACCGCAGCGCCCCAAACTCGGTACGAATGTAGCTAAAGGCATTAGCTGTGATGTAGTGGTTTTATTTATTTTTTCCGGTGAACCCCCCCTGAGTTTTAGTGTTGAGAAGAGGCGGGACCCAAAAAAATCGCGCAATTTTTTGGGTCCCGCCTCTTCTCAACACTAAAACTCAGGGGGGGTTCACCGGAAAAAATAAAATAAAACCACTACATCACAACTAATGCCTTTAGCTACATTCGTACCGAGTTTGGGGCGCTGCGGTCAAGGCGCCTGGCTGTAAATCCTGTTGGGGATTAGGAAGTGTTTTTTTTTAATGACCCTTGCGTTTTTTGATATATCTTCTAAGAAAATGTGCCTATATAGACTTTTTATATATCATTTTAAAGCACACACAATAAGCAACAAGCTGGTATAAAAAGTATTTGCACAGAAGAAAGGGAAAAAAAGTTATGACAGCTACAAATAAGTGTTACAATTTCGTTGGTTTCAGGTGTAGGCCCCCTTAATTAAATGGCGCTTTCTGCTGCTATTAGGCTCCAAATATATATATTTAAGCATTGCCTTAAAGTCCTATTTGCTAAGGTAGTAAACCGGAAGACCTAAGAAATATGTCTATCTCTTTTTTCTTCCTGACATAACTTGCATACAATCTGTCCATTCCTAACAATTGTAGTACCAGAAGACTGCAAATGTTCCAATGCATGTCCACAATTACTCTGTTTTCTCGATGATTGAATAATGCAGTTGGTAGCATCATCTAATGCTAAGTTCATCCATAATGCAACCATGCTAATGCACATACTGTATTACAAACACAACAAACAGTCCATGCTCAGTTCTGCTACTTGGTCTGTGCAGTTCTTGCTCCTGTGCAACTGTTACCAAATCCTTGAAGGAGGCTAATGTTACATAGGTACAGTCAACAATAACAACTAGAATATAGAAAACAACAAAAACAAACAAACAGAAAACAATTTGAAAATTGAAATAAACAAAAAAATTAATTGAAATGGATTGACCTATTACTTTATATATATATATATATATATATATTACTTTATATATATTACTATATATATATTACTATATATATATATTACTATATATATTACTATATATATTACTATATATATATATATATTACTATATATATATTACTATATATATATATTACTATATATATATATTACTATATATATATATATTACTTTATATATATTACTATATATATATTACTATATATATATATTAATATATATATATATATTACTATATATATATTACTATATATATATATATTAATATATATATATATATTACTATATATATATTACTTTATATATATTACTATATATATATATATTACTATATATATTACTATATGTATATATATTACTATATGTATATATATTACTATATATATTACTATATATATTACTATATATATATATTACTATATATATATTACTATATATATATTACTATATATATATATTACTATATATATTACTATATATATATATATATATTACTATATATATTACTATATATATTACTATATATATATATTACTATATATATTACTATATATATATATTACTATATATATTACTATATATTACTATATATATATTACTATATATATGTATATTACTATATGTATATTACTATATGTATATTACTATATATATTACTATATATATGTATTACTATATATATTACTATATATATTACTATATATTATATATATATATATATTACTATATATATTACTATATATATTAATATATATATATTACTATATATATTACTATATATATATATATATTACTATATATATATATATAACTATATATATATATATTACTATATATATATTACTATATATATATATATATATTACTATATATATATATATATATTACTATATATATATTACTATATATATATATATATATAGGAAACAAGACTGTCCATGTTGACCACTTGATCACCTAAAATAATGTACACCAATTTATTCCTTAAAATCAGTATATGATTGGTGTCCATGATTTTAAATGGCAACGGATCATTTAATTGGTTGTGTCTTATGTGGGTGCAGTCTTCCCAATATTAAATCTGGCGAGGCTGCATAGTGATGCATGTACACTATACCTAGCTAAAAGCTGGGCCTCCCCCAAAAAATCCCAATTTTTTAAATCAAATTTCAACTCATCATACCTTTTTTTTTTGTAATTGTAGCACCTTATTGTTGCTTATTCTGTGATTTCAAATGTTATGTTGAATGTCTCTATAGGTACATTTTCTTGGAAGATACATGCACCAACATCAAGGTCACTAAAAAAAAAACTGCACCCCAAGTTTGAAACAGGCGTACCTCTTGCATGCATTGGTAACTAAACTTTAGCTATGATATGTATACATAGATTATGGTAAGGTGTAAAGGTGTTGAATAGTTATAAGGCGCCTGTTCAATATAGGTGCCTTAAAACTTTTCAACACCATTACCATAGTAAAATCTCTTCATACATATCATAGCTAAAGTTCTGTGTAAGTGATCTGTCAAACTTGGGGTTCAGTATAGTGACCTTGATATTGGTGCATGTAGCTTCCAAGAAAATGTGCCTATAGAGACATTCAACATATCACTTGAAAGCACACAGAATAAGCAACAGTGTGGGACTAAATACCTGCACAGAGATAAGGTATAATATATAGGGTTTTTTAAGCCCGCTTAAAGAGTCAAATATTTGGGATTCACATGCCATATGCGTGTCACGGTCACATGATATACATCTAAATAATATTCCAACCTGTATTATCCACAGCCCTTTAAACACTGCTATAGGTCAATCCAATTTAAAAACACTGTCTCCTCTGTCATTGTCATATATTGCAACTTTTATTAGACATGTCCAGCTTGGAGAAACTGGCACAAGAGCTTAGCCCAGATGATGTGGCAGCATTCCTGGCCCATATTAACCTGCCTCAATACAGAGAGATCTTCATAACCTCCGGCGTAAGTGGGGATCTACTGCTGAAGGCTGACCCAGAGATCTTGGAGGAACTAGGTGTGACCAGCCCTCTTCACCAGATGAGGATCATGGAACTCTTCCGTCGTAAGCTTACAGGAGACGTGGCCAAGCATTCAGTGGATGAGGTGATGCAGTTCCTGCAGCAGTACAACCTGGAGAAGTATTGTCCATATCTGGAGGGTCAAGGAATTGATGGGGACATGCTCCTGGATGTGGAGGAGAAGTTGATGAAGAGTGTGTTGAAGGAGGTGGGCGTGGACTCGTTGTTTGACAACCTCAAGATCCGGTCAAACTTCAAGACTTATATCAGCAAAAATGTGTAACTATTGTTTGTTGCTGTTTTTAATATTATTATTATTATTATAGACTATTATTATTTTTATTATTATAGAGTAGAGTATTATTATTTTTATTATTATAGAGTATTATTATTTTTATTATTATAGAGTATTGTTCTAGTTATTATTCCAGTCCATACACTATAATAGTAATGTGTAATAAGATTAAACAATTTTTTTTTAATACTCTGGTATCTGTTGTTCTGATGACAGGCGTCCTGATGGAGCCTCCTTAGTTCCATGGAATGGTCGTGTTCTTGTGTGGCATGTTACATGTGTTGTCACCTTTACTCCTTATGCCACTAGGGTATCCATAGTTCAGGTTGCATTGTTAGCGGCTGAATAGCGAAGGGAAAGTGTGCAAATATAGAGGCTACTCCTCATTTTGTGCCTATTGGTATTGAGACCATTGGAATATTTAGATCTGAGACTTTTCTCCATGAACTAGGTGTCCGCCACAAAACCAAATCTGGTGACCATTTCCTGCGTACAACGAATTGCATTTGCCATCCAGCATGGGAAAGCTATAGCTGTGCTTGGATCAAGCTCAGTCATGACGATCATAATTAAAAAATATATATATATTATGTTGTCGTTATTATTAATATAGCTCTTCATTTTTGTTGTTTTATTATCGATATTATTATATTATAGTTACTTGTGAATGGACTGAATTTTCTATACAGTGTATTCTTGTAAAGTGTATTCTTGTAAAGTGTATTCTTGTAAAGTGTATTCTTGTAAAGTGTATTCTTGTAAAGCGTATTCTTGTAAGTTTAATAAAACTCTATAAATAATGATAAAATTAGTACACCCACGGCGAAGAATTCGCCAATATATATTTTAAAGAGCTTTGGAAAGCCACACCACCAAGTTATAATGGGAGCTATCTGTGTTCAGATTTTTTTTTAGTGACCCTGAAATTGGGATATGTATCTTCTAAGAAAAAGTGCCTATAGAGACATTCAACATATCTTTTTGAAAGCACACAGAATAAGTAACGGTGTGGTACTAAAATTACCAGCACAGAGGTAAGTTTTGGTGATGTGGTACAACCTTTTTTCGGGTTATTTCATGGTTGTGACCTAGTCCCCCCTTAAAAAGAACAGATTTTTGTGAATCTAAAAACTAACTTGAAATCTATATGGAATGTGCTACAATTTATGGATTCACAGATTTATTTATGCAGAATATGAAAATCTTATGCCTTGGCCTTATTATAACACACCCCCTATGCTGACGTGGGGATCTTATGTCGACATGTGGGTCCCTGAAAATCCTATGGCAACGTGAAAATCTTCTGTCGACATGAGAATCTATGTCGACGTGAGAATCAAGATGACGTGAAAATCTTGTCAACTTTATGTCGATCGACGGGAAAGCATTTCATTTTTTGATCGGGAAATCCACGTGGAGGTGTCTTAATGAATATGCTGTCCTTGAAAGTCTAGAAGAAAATCCTATTGGTAAAAGAGTCTAAGATTGCCAATTCTTAACTGCGTGGGGATGGCTGTTGAAGAAAATAGAGGAAGAAAAAGAAACAAAGAAGAATAAAGAGGAGAAAGAAGGAAAAAAAAAAACGGGGCGGAAGATGCGATTACTGTCGAGATGGCGCAGTTTCTTTCGTAATAATAATACGTAATCAGCAGTGACTACATAATCAGCAATAGGTAATAATGCTATATGACCTGACTCGGTGAGCTTGTCACCTCCTGCCAACTATGTTGGACGGAAGTTTATGTTTTTTCCCCAGACTCTGTCTATTAGAAGAATTACTCAAAAGAAGTTATTGATAGATTTGGATGGTGAATGATTGATCTGCTGAAACATAGCCATGTAGTTTCATGGGCTTGACCCTTTACCTGTCACTAGCAGAGAGAAGTGCTGGGGGACACTTGTTTCTGTGTTCTTACAAAGATTTTGATACAATGAGGCACGGAATTTTTACCAGTAGCACCTGGTCAGGCATTTTGCTTGAGTTGTGCTTGCAGCAGCATGGAAGCTGGGATGCAGAGGAATCTGTAGGACATTCTGACTAACAACCCATGTAGCGTCCTTTTATAGGCATCCCTAAGTCCAGCAGGCATAGGCAGCTCCTCAATGCTGTAACTTTCTAGATAGCCTCTATAATATGCACACCCTTCATTTGGCTTAGGCACTGCGTCCCCTTCATTTGGCTTAGGCACTGTGCCCCCTTCATTTGGCTTAGGCACTGCGCCCCCTTCATTTGGCTTAGGCACTGCGCCACCTTCGTTTGGCTTAGGCACTGCACTCCCTTCATTTGGCTTAGGCACTGCGCCCCCTTCATTTGGCTTAGGCACTGCGCCACCTTCGTTTGGCTTAGGCACTGCACTCCCTTCATTTGGCTTAGGCACTGCGCCCCCTTCATTTGGCTTAGGCACTGTGCCACCTTCATTTGGCTTAGGTACTGCGCCCCCTTCATTTGGCTTAGGCACTGTGCCACCTTCGTTTGGCTTAGGCACTGCACTCCCTTCATTTGGCTTAGGCACTGCGGCCCCTTCATTTGGCTTAGGCACTGTGCCACCTTCATTTGGCTTAGGCACTGCATCCACTTCATTTGGCTTAGGCACTCTGCCCCCTTCACTTGGCTTAGGCACTGCGCCACCTTCATTTGGCTTAGGCACTGCGCCCCCTTCATTTGGCTTAGGCACTGCGCCCCCTTCATTTGGCTTAGGCACTGCGCCCCCTTCATTTGGCTTAGGCACTGCGCCCCCTTCATTTGGCTGAGGCACTGCGCCACCTTTATTTGGCTTAGGCACTTCGCCTTGCTTGAGATTACATTCCCAGAGCTTCATTAAAATTCCTCGAGCATGTGACTTGGTATTCCTAGTGCTTGCAGAATCATGTCAAGTGACACCAGACCCTACCATGCAAATACTTCTGGTTCTGCGGAAAAGGAGCTGGTTTACGAGACGAGGCCATGTAGAGGTCAACTGGTTAGATGACACTTTACCATTTATTATGGATTGGTTTGAATGAAACTATGAATGGTTGGCTCTGTGTCAAGGACCAAATGATTAGATTTTGGTAAGCCCATATAGAGCATAACCAGTTGGATGATCCGTTTAAGCAAGAAGGTTGGGTTTATACACCATAGGTGTGCAGAGATTCTGAGGTGCTTCAAGTCCTACTACATACCAAAAAACGCATGCTTAGCATGCACTTTGACCTTGGAGTGGCAAGATTCAAACCTTCAACTAGTCGACTTTCTGGCTTGGCCTAACTTCAGCTTCAGGGCACGTACTGTAGACCTTCCTTCCACGCAGTAGCTTCACCAAACAACTTTTAGAAAATTAAAGGGAGGATATGGCTAAAGCCAAAGGTTGTTTGAAACTACATAGCTATATATTTTTTCCCCTCTCCTTTATAAAAATAATTATATAGATGCAAACACTGCACATGAATGTGCAGGCATTGCTGGAAGACATTTCAGAATTTTTTCACAATGTCTGGGGTATATCAGGTGTGCAGATGGCCCCGCTGGAATTCATTGTCCAGCCACTGCCTCTTACTGCTCCATTTCCAATACCAAAGTTGCCTCCCAAGAGGCAGACACAAGGTACTCTGTACAAAGATAAATACCATTTGGTCATATGATGTAACCAAAGTTGCCTCCCAAGAGGCAGACACAAGGTACTCTGTATAAAGATAAATAGCATTTGGTCATATGATGTAGTTCTACTAGCTATAGGCCATGCAGTTTGATGGACGAGACCTTCCTATGCTACAATGTACAGTGGCTAACCCTCCCTGCCCTTTCTGCCACTTGGAGGCCTGCATCATAACATGGCCACCTAGCTGGCTAATTGAGTCCTCTCCAAGCATGGCAACAATGGTCAAATGCTACCAATCATCAAGAAGTTTTGGCGGGTACTTTGGCAGCTTGGGACATAGACACACCCTCTATAACTAGTGTACAGTGTACAAGGCTACCATGGCAGACCGATCAAATCTACCACTTTCCAACTACAGTATGCCTATACCAGCAAATTGGCTGAAGTGATTGTACTGGTTAGGCAGGATACCAGCACATGTAAAGGCATAGATGCGTCTACAGACATGTCCACACATACATTGTGTACAGCAACACAGCGGTTGCAATATATACTGAAATCTGGCCCACAAGGTAACATCCACCCGTAATATGTGAACTTGCCCACCGATATTTCTCCCGACACTTCTTGTTCGTACACCTACATGCCCAATTACAAATTAGAAGTTCAATAGTTAAACGTGTTCAGCGTAAACCATAACCACATCATGTCAAGATAGGACTTTACACCTAACTAAAGTCACATGCATGATTCATCAAGCCTTTTAACCCCCCCCCCCCCCTCCCTCCCTGGCAGCCTTACACTGGCACTAGCATTAGCCTAAAGGTACACAACGCAATGGAACACAACACAATGCAACACAACACAACACAATGGAACACAACACAACACAATGCAACACAACATAACACACAGGAGAGAGTTTGACTATGCAGCCTATTTTGACTAATAAATATTATTTTCTCAAAAATGCAAAATCGTACAGAAATGAATCGTAGCGGTTATATGATACATGATATTGACATGTGCCATGTTTTAGCTCCTGATCTTTCAAGACTCAGATAACCTATGTACAGGGCCGTCTTAACAGCTTTATGGGGCCCCTAAGACAACTACTCACAGGAATAGAAATGCAAATGGTCGATAAAATTAAACATATATTTATTTTATTGGCACTTCCAACAAAATCGGTGTTGAAACATTAAAAACATGCTGTACAGCAACAACTAATCAACATGATAAACATTTGAACAATACAAGAGGCTTGAAAAACAATACTACTCAGTAAGCCATACAGATTAGATGTCACAGAGTAAGCCATACAGATTAGATGTTACAATATGAAATTACTACGAATTTCTTATTGTAACAAGCATTTGCAGCATTTCTTTGCAGAGAATTGTTTTATTATTGGCTTGAAGTCAATGGTCTTCAGGATGTCATTTTCCATGCACATGAGTGAAAGCCAGTTCAAACGATGCTGCCCCATTGTGCTATGAAGTTTATTTTTTTTATAAGTTTCAGTCTTGAAAAAGAACGTTCTCCTGTACAGTTGGTCACCATCATGCACATGAACACTCTGAGTGCAATTTCAACATTCGGGAATACAGATTTCAAACTGTCGGAAACTATTTTTCTGTACAAGGCAGGGAGAGACTCACAATTTTCATCAAGAGCCATGTGCGCTTGAGATGCTCACATTCATTTAAAAGGACATCATAATTAAGGACTTTGTGATACATATTAGCCAGATGTTCACACTTTTTCTTAGTGCATCAGAAACAATAGTTTTTAACTCTCTGAAGAAAGAAAATAGATTTCCAATCTGGGAATAAGCTTCTGCACGTTTTGTCAGTTCAAAGATTAGTGTGTCCAGAATAGGGAGGAAAGTTTCTACCTCGAACTTTTCGCTTTTACTGAGAAGTACCTCTTCTGCTGATGATCCATCATATCTAGTAAGACGCACACTTCGTTTTCATTTCCGTTTGTTCTCATCACTGTAATGTGTATCTGGACACATACTCCTGGCTTTGAATTCATATTCACTAAATTTATCTCTAGTTTCCTGAAGATAGGTTTTCATAGACTCAAGAAAATTTTTGGCAACAAGGATGTTCACATCCTTTGACTGCAGGACCTTGCTTGTTTTGTTCATTCTTTTTAGCATGTCATTCCAAAGAATTGTGAGAAAGATTGTTTCCAGGTTTTCCTTTTTCTTGCTCAATCCTTCTGCCTCTCGCCTTGTATTCACTTCCTGTTCATTGTTAGCTGATACAGAATCCAGCGCATGTTTTATTACAGAGCATGAACAGCATCAAAATGTGCTGACCATCGTGTGTCAAATAGACACTTGACCACAGAATCCTTTCCTAAAGATGACGTCAATACATTCCATCAATGAGTAAAAGCAGCAAAAAAGGAATACAGACGCTGAACAAAGTCAAAGAATTTTACAGTTTGTTTATAACACTCTGCTGCTTTTACTCCAACCTAGTTCAGACTATGTCCAGCACAGGGGACATAGATGGCGAACTCATCGGGTTGATGAATCCGTGCTTGCAAACTAGTATATCGTACAGACATATTTGAGGCGTTGACATATGACTGACCATGGCAGTTTGATGGTGGAATTTTGTTCTCATTAAGAAAATCCACAACAGTGTCTGTTAGAGCCTTTGCTCCATGAGAAAAGATGGGGATGAACATCAAGAAATGTTCCACAGGCTCACAGCCTTTAATGTATCGGACAATAAATGTCAGTTGATCTGTGTTAGAGATGTCTGGAGTGGAATCTACACTTATTGAATAATATTTTGACTCTTTTACTTCTTCAAGAATAGTACAAAGAACCTGTTGTGCCATTAATTCAATAAATCCCTCACAAATGTTTGCAGATAAACATGACGGGTTCCCTTTTCCACGATTTCCATACAGTTTGAGATGTTCTTCCAAGAAAGGGTCAAATTCACTGAACAGCTCTAGTATGCCTAAATAGCTGCCATGTTTTGCTGACCCAGTGGCTGACGTTGCACCTGTGTTGAACTACGATGTTAATTTTAGAAGTTTTCCAACTTTCTCCTCCTCTGCAGCTCTCTTCCTCTTCTGTGCTCCACTCAAAACATTACAGTTTCTTCATTTCTGCTGAAAGAGTTATTCACAAGGAAATATAAATTATAAAAGGTCAGTATTTATGGCCATATTGCTGTACATACCTAGTTACCTTCGTAACTATCACGGAAAACCATTACAAGCAAAGTATCTATAATAGCTTCCAGGGGCCATGGTAACTGTGTTACATGTACTGTACCTATATAAGCAATGTATCTATAATAGCTTCCAGGGGCCAGGCTAACTGTGTTACATGTACTGTACCTATATAAGCAACGTATCTATAATAGCTTCCAGGGACCAGGGTAACATTTACTGAACCTATATAATATATACAAAACTAGACGTCAATTAACACATTCCCCTAAAATGCAAACTATCATCCAGAAAGGCCGTACCGTACATACTCGGCTACATCCCCATTGACGAGTTGTTGACATTTATTTCTCCATTACCCCATTTCTATGGTTACCCACACTGCCAGCCTTACACTCGTGAAGCCCAATCTAGCCTGGACAATTAGTTAGAATCTACTTGCTCCAAAACAATGAGTCACAACCTCCCTAAGTACTAGCGCCTAGACCGTGACTAACTGCCGCGAAGTGTTGTCAACCAGTGTGTGATGCACCGACCGAGCAAAGAAGATACGGAGAGGGCTGAGAGTCAACTCAACGCTAAAGTTACGAGAGCAGTAGCTGCGCACCATCTATTGGACACGGATTTAGCATGGGTATTGGGGCACCTATGCTCGTGGGGGCCCCGGACAAGTGCCCATCAGGCCCATGCATTAAGATGGTCCTGTATATAGCCAGTTCTCTCTCATGTATTGACTATGTAGCCAGTTCTCTCTCTTATATTTGACTATGCTCCAGTTCTCTCTCCTGTACTGACTATGCAGCCAGTTCACTCTCCTGTGTTGACTATGCAGCCTGTTCTTCCTCCTGTATTGACTATGCAGACATTTCTCTCTCATGAACTGACTATGTAGCCAGTTCTCTCTCATGTATTAACTATGCAGCCAGTTCTCTCTTCTGTACTGACTATGCAGCCAGTTCTCTCTCCTTTGTTGAATATGCAGCCTGTTCTCCCTCCTGTATTGACTATGCAGCCATTTCTCTCTCCTATACTATCTATGCCGCCTGTTCTCCCTCCTCTACTGACTGACGTAGCCTGTTCTCTCTCCTCTACTAACTATGTAGCTAGTTCTCTCTCATGTATTGACTATGCAGCCAGTTCTCTCTCCTCTACTGATTATGTAGCCAGTTCTCACTCCTCTACTGACTATGTAGCCAGTTCTCTCTCATGTATTGACTATGCAGCCAGTTCTCTCTCCTGTATTGACTATGCAGCCAGTTCTCTCGCCTGTACTGACTATATAACCAATTCTCCCTCCTGTACAGACTATGCAGCCAGTTCTCTCTACTGTATTGACACTGCAGCCATTTCTCTCTCCTGTTCTGTCTATGCAGCCAGTTCTCTCTCCTCAATGCAGCCAGTTCTCTCTCCTCAATGCAGCCAGTTCTCTCTACTCTACTGACTATGCAGCCATTTCTCTCTCCTGTACTGACTATGCAGCCAATTCTCCCTCCTGTACTGACTATGTAGCTCTTCTCTCTCCACTACAGGCTATGCAGCCAGTTCTTCCGCCTGTACTGAATATGCAGCCAGTTCTCTCTCCTGTACTGTCTATGCAACCAGTTCTCCCTCCTCTACTGACTATGCTGCCAGTTCTCTCTCCTGTACAATGCAGCCAGTTCTCTCTACTCTACTGACTATGTAGCCTGTTCTCCCACCTATATTGACTATGCAACCATTTCTCTCTGCTATACTGACTAAGCAGCCAGTTCTCCCTACTGTATTGACTATGGATCCAGTTCTCCCTCCTGTGTACTGACTATGCAGCCAGTTCTCTCTCCTCTACTTACTTTGTAGCCAGTTCTCTCCCCTCTACTGACTATGTAGCCAGTTCTCTCTCATGCATTGACTATGCAGCCAGTTCTCTCTCCTCTACTGACTTTGTAGCCAGTTCTCTCTCCTGGACTGACTATGCAGCTAGTTCCTTTTCCTGTTCTGATCATGCAACCTGTTCTCCCTCCTGTGACAATGCAGCCAGTTCCCTCTTCTGTATTGACTATGTAGCCAGTTGTTGTTGACTGTGCAGCCATTTCTCTCTCCTGTACTGACTATGCAGCCAGTTCTCCCTCCTGTACTGACTATGCAGCCAGTTCTCCCTCCTGTACTGACTATGTAGCTCTTCTCTCTCCACTACAGGCTATGCAGCCTGTTATCCATGTGCATATATATATATATGGATGCTGTTGGTGCTCCTGCATAAATTGCAGCATCCATTTTTTTTACTCATGTGCATTGTTTTATTCATGCAGAAGTGGTGCATCCCATCTTGCTGATCCCTCTGCCCCCCTGCCTCCTTTTGTGCCCCAGCTCTCTCTGCCCTCCCAGCCCCCATGCTCGGCCAATGAGGAACTCATGATGTGTCTACTGGAAAGTCTGTAAGCCAGCCCACTGGCTGCTCTGGGATGACCCCAGACAATTCCTGAAGGGCTTTGCTCATTTGTTGTTCCTGTTTAAGTGTTGTACTTGGCCTCTCTCTATAAGTACTTCCAGAGTGATGCAGGTCTCTGTTACACAACCTCACCTCCTGCTCTAGGTATATTATGTGTTTTGTGTTGTGTTTTGATATATTTTAGCTTAGAAGTAAATTGCACATACTATACACTGCTAAATTGTGCTTGTTAAGTTGTTGTTTGGCACGTGCTAAGTTGTGTTGCTAAGTTGTTGTTTATCACATGCTAAATTGTGCTTGTTAAGTTGTTGTTTGGCACGTGCTAAGTTGTGTTGCTAAGTTGTTGTTTATCACATGCTAAGTTGTCTTGCTAAGTTGTTGTTTGGCACGTGCTAAGTTGTGTTGCTAAGTTGTTGTTTATCACATGCTAAATTGTGCTTGTTAAAAGTTGTTGTTTGGCACGTGCTAAGTTGTGTTGCTAAGTTGTTGTTTATCACATGCTAAGTTGTCTTGCTAAGTTGTTGTTTGGCACGTGCTAAGTTGTGCTTGTTAAGTTGTTGTTTGGCACGTGCTAAGTTGTGCTTGTTAATTTGTTGTTTGGCACGTGTGCCTATAATGACAGACAACAATATTCTTAATAAGGTAAGTGTCCACCAATCAATGCAAGGAGGATATAGTAGCTCAATTACTTCATCATGTTGATGTGATTTGCTGGTCTTAAAAAAAAGATGGCAGAGGTTTGAACCTTTGCAGTCGAATCTACAATACTGTCAGGTCACCAGTCGTGGGAGAAACACTGACTCTTGAGCATGCAGCAACATGTTCACAACATGTGTTTATACATGTGTCGGCTAGAACAGCAATGAAGTAGATGCTTACAAAGTGCGTGCTAACAATTGGTATGTAACAGCAGCATGTTGTCCCAATCCTTAATATGGAAAGTATGTGTCTGTGTTAAAATGGTGGATGTCTAAAAGTTCATATCTCAGCTAAATCCACATAGGCAGCTTTTTAGCAGCCTTAATGATGGTATTAGCTCCAGATAGTCCCCCAGTCACCTTCATTAAATGTAGTAAATGATGGCTCTAGCTCCAAAAGACTCCCTAGTAGTAATGATGGTGTTGAGGGGCACTTCTGTAGATACTCCCAACTTGGTAACAATGCTGCCACCAGAGTAATATCAGTGCTGTACAATCACTCCTTAGCTTAACTCAGAGAAATTTAGAGTATTATTAGAAAGCTAATAGAATAATTGAGCAATAACAGACAGAACTCAAGAATAATGGGGAATCATGTTAAATACCCTGAAGCCCAGGAAACAGGAAACCACACAAATATATAATACACACACAAAAGTCTAAGCACAGAAACGCCATAGGCTTCCATAAGTCCATAAAAATACAAGTATGAAGCTAATTGAGCATGCAACTAAGATCATTGTATGTTTAACACTCCACTAATTATAATTACAGATCAACACTCCACTAATTATAATTACAGCTAAGCTAAGTGTTCAGGCCTAAGGGCCATCTTGATGGTTCTTGGACATGTTGAGGGCTGCCCTCGACATCTCCCCCTCCTAAGCTTGGAGCTCTCGCTTCTGGTTTAGGTCCTCTTCCTGTAGATGTCACTTCTTGCGTGAGCCTAGGGCCAGTGGTTATCGCTTCATTGTCTGTCACCAAATCTACTGTCGATGGTGTCTTGGCTGGATCATCCCCGGCCAGCACTGTCTGGATAAACCATCGGCGTTTTGATGATGTATTCCAGGTCTGAACTTCAGGACAAAGTCGAATACTTGGAGTGCCAGCACCCATCTCATGAGACGTCCATTCAGTCGATTCGCGTCTTGGAGAGCTACCAGGGCACGGTGGTCGGTCACTACAGTAAAGAAATGCCCCAGTAAGTGGATGGCGAAGTGATCAATAGCCTTGACAACTGCTAGGCATTCCAACACCGAAACTGTGTAGTTTTTCTCTGCAGCTGATAATCCTTTCGAATAATAAGCCACAGGTTTTTCCATGTCCTCCCGTATCACTGATAGTACAGCTCCGATACCCATCGTAGAAGCATCAGTTTGCAGTTCCAGCTTGTCGTTGTTCCTGGGGAGTGTGAACATATGCTCGTGGCAAAGAATAGAGATTAAATGTTTAAATGATGCACACATATGTTTATCCCATGCAAGGGAACAGGGGGCACCTTTCTTAAAGGCATTGAATAGGGGACCCGCCCACTAAGAAAATTCAGGGATAAACTTCCGGTAGTAACCGGCCGTTCCCAGAAATGCCCGCAACCCTTTCTGGTTGGTTGGTTTGATATAATCCTTCAATGCCTTAACCTGAGCTTCCGGCACACCAACCTTCCCATAACCTATCTTGTGTCCTAGGTATTCAAGTGACTTTGCACCCCACACGCACTTATCCGGGTTAGCAGTAAGTCCAGCTTCTCTTAATGCAAGTAACACTGCTTCAATATGGTCCAGATGGTCCTCCTAGTTTTTGGAATAAATCAGAATATCATCTATATAAGCGGAGCTGTACACAGAAAGGTGTGCGAGAGTGTTCTGCATGCATCTCTGGAACGCAGCAGGTGCATTTTTCAACCCAAATGGCATGCGCGTGAAGGCATACTTGCCCCATGGTGTGCAAAATGCTGTTTTGTCCTGGCTTCCTCTACTCAATGGAACCTGATAAAAGCCTTTGTTAAGATCTAGTTTCGATAACCAGACCGCATCTGAGACCTGATTTAATAAATCCTCGATACATGGCATCTGATAAGGATCCGAAATAGTAATCTTATTTAGCTTCCTATAGTCAATGCAAAGCCTCACATGTCCAGAACTCTTTTTCCTAAGAGGCACCATTGGTGATGACCATGGGCTCCTTGATGGAACAATAATGCCTTTACTGATGAGATCATCAATCTCTCCCTTCAAATCATCAAACATACCTGGGGCAATGCGATAGGGGCGAGTTCTCAAAGGATAACCTTCCTTGACATTGATGTCGTTCTCCTCAAAATTTGCAACACCTAAGGTATGGGTAACTCGATCGGAGAATTTGGCAAGCCTCCTGTCTAACTCAAGGCGCTGTTCTTCAGTTAAATGAGTAACACCCATCTTGACCTTCCCAATAGGCTCAGGATTGACTTCAATTTCATCAGCCACTACAACCTGAAACAAGTTGGCAGTTGGGGTCTTCCAAGCTTTTAATCTATTGATATGCACAGTGGAATGTCTAGATCTTTTGCCTTTGACTGCAATAGTGTAGTTGCAATTAGATAGTTTAGCAACCACTTCGTAGGGGCCATCCCAGATTGACTGTAGCTTCCCCGTGAGCCCAGGGGTAAGGCATAACACAAGATCACCTGGCTCAAAGCTACGGGCCTTGGACCCAACATCATATGCTGTCTTAGATTTATCTTTTGCTACCTCCTCATTGGCATGAGCTACCTTGTGTAGAGCTACTAGAGTCTCCCTCAATGCTTGTACCCACTCAACTGTGCTGGTAAAACTGATGTCTCCTCCTATCCATCCCGCCTTAACCGCATCTAGGGGACCTCTCATGCTCTTACCGTGGACTAATTCGTAAGGTGAAAATCCAGTGGCTGTGTGGGGGGTAGCCCTGTATGCTAATAAGTGTGGGGGGCAGCCCTGTATGCTAATAAGCAGTACTTTAGCAGTTTGTCCCAATGTTGGCTTTTCCCCTGAATCTTACGAATCATGCCCTTCAAACAACTGTGCCACCGTTCTAGTATCCCATTGGTTTGGGGATGGTAGGCCGTGGTCTTTATCTGTTTAATGTTCAGGAGTCGACATAGCTCCTTAATAACCTTTCCCAGAAAAACAGATCCTTGATCTGACAAGAGTTCAACTGGGATGCCTGTGTGACTAATTACTTCCATTAAGCCCTCTGCTACTGATTCCGCATCAACCCGTTTCAAGGGAATAGCATAGGGGTATCTAGTCCCAAGACACATGATGGTAAGGATGTACCTATGACCTTGATTGGTTTTATCCAATTGCCCTACCAAATCCCAGGCCATCCTTTGGTAAGGTTCAGATATGGTTGGTGTAACCACAATGGGTACTTTAGGCTGTAATTGCCTCCCTGCCTTTTGACATTCCGGGCAGGCTCTACAGTATGTCCTGATATCTTTCCTAATACCCGGCCATGTGAAATGGTGAAATAAGATGGCAAACATCTTATTGTGTGAAAAGTGTCCACCCACTAGGCCTCTGTGCCCTATATCCAATACCTCTTTCCTTCTACAGGATGGCACAACAATTCTAGATAATTCTTTTTGAGGTTCTACCAACTTGACATGTACAAGTACACCATTCTCCCAACAATACCCATCTTCCTGCTTCGCAGCTTTATTACTCATCTCTAACAGGCTACTGTCTTCCTCCTGCTGAGTGACTAGCTTCCTAACCTCTTCCTCGCTGTTGGACAGCACCGGAATTGGCTGATCACAAGATTGACCTTCCTCTAACCGATTAAGGACTACTTCCTCAACCAAGACCGAAGGGTCTTCTTCCTCATCCCCTCCCACAGAAGCATACTCATCTGTGGTCGCACTGACTTCATCCTCTCCAGGAGAGTTGTTAATAGACTCTTCCTCACGCCCATCACCTAACTGTGGTCGCACTGACTTCATCCGCTCCAGGAGAGTTGTTAATAGACTCTTCCTCAGGCCCGTCACCTAACTGGACTTGCAGACTAGGACCAGGGTTGCCAGTGGTACTGGTCTTTGGACCCTTCACCTCTCTCTCTATAGGCTTTGGCTTAACCTTGGGTTGTTCAGGTGAAAGGGACTTAACCTTAGCTCCAGACTGAGTACTTGCTACCTGGTTGGAAGCATCCTCCATCTCCAATGCCTGGTTTTGTGCCCTAGTAATGGCTACTAGAGGCACAGGAGTATTACTCAGCTCTGGTAAGGATCTCCTTGTAATCCAACATTTAACAAAAGGATGATCCGTACCCAATAACACATGAGACGCATCCTTATCAATAACAAAAACTAGCATGGTATGGCTAATACCTTCACTCTTCAAATCAACCTTGGCTGTCCTAAGGCTCTCAACCCCATTAGTTGCTAGCACAGCTTTCTCCTCAACTCCAGTAAACTTGTTAGGTAGAATTAAGTTTGCAGGAACAGTTGTTCGGTTAGCACCCGTATCTATCAAACACCTACAGGGTCTACAATCAATGGTTCCTATTTTACGTAAGGCCTTGTCTTCCTCAAGATTCCAAGTTGATCCTTGCTAGTTTAGACTTCAATTTGGGACAATTTCTCTTGTAATGCCCTGGCTCTTTACAATAGTGGCACAACAGGTTTTTAGAAAGGGCTGGGACCTCCTGGCTACCACCGGTCACACCTTTTGTCCACACCCCTTCAGACCCAGTAATCTCACCCCTACTCCTACCCTTAATTAAGCACCCACCTGTTCCCTCTGTAGGCTGTGCATCTCGAGGTCTGGTCCACTGCTGTCTCCTGTTGTTGAACGTCCTTTCTGCTGCAGTCCTGTGCATCTTGGTACGCTCTGAGTATGGTCTGGATTCCCAAGCCGCTTCCATGTCATCCACGATGTGTTGCATGTTGTTGAAATCCTTCCCTCTTAATGAATGGCAAACCTCCGCAGAGTAATATAGGGTAAGAACACCTTGGAACATTTCCATCATGAATTCCTTGGTATCCTTCAAATTGTTAGTCAGTCGATTAATTCCTCTAATGATTGGAGTGAGATGTGCTCTCGGGGATTGGTGGTCCAATGGCTGATTCCTCCAGACTGTCTGCCTAGCCTTAACGCAAGTGCATCCAAGCCTCTCCAACATTAGAGCTTTGAATTCTGCATAAGCCATCGTTCCATCCAGTTCCTGGAATACTTCTGCTGCTCTTCCTCCAGACTGTCTGCCTAGCCTTAACGCAAGTGCATCCAAGCCTCTCCAACATTAGAGCTTTGAATTCTGCATAAGCCATCGTTCCATCCAGTTCCTGGAATACTTCTGCTGCTCTTCCTCCAGACTGTCTGTCTAGCCTTAATGCAAGTGCAGCCAAGCCTCTCCAACATTAGAGCTTTGAATTCTGCATAAGCCATCGTTCCATCCAGTTCCTGGAATACTTCTGCTGCTCTTCCTCCAGACTGTCTGCCTAGCCTTAATGCAAGTGCATCCAAGCCTCTCCAACATTAGAGCTTTGAATTCTGCATAAGCCATCGTTCCATCCAGTTCCTGGAATACTTCTGCTGCTCTTCCTCCAGACTGTCTGCCTAGCCTTAATGCAAGTGCATCCAAGCCTCTCCAACATTAGAGCTTTGAATTCTGCATAAGCCATCGTTCCATCCAGTTCCTGGAATACTTCTGCTGCTCTTCCTGCAGACTGTCTGCCTAGCCTTAATGCAAGTGCATCCAAGCCTCTCCAACATTAGAGCTTTGACTTCTGCATAAGCCATCGTTCCATCCAGTTCCTGGAATACTTCTGCTGCTCTTCCTGCAGACTGTCTGTCTAGCCTTAATGCAAGTGCATCCAAGCCTCTCCAACATTAGAGCTTTGACTTCTGCATAAGCCATCGTTCCATCCAGTTCCTGGAATACTTCTGCTGCTCTTCCTGCAGTTTGTTTCCGTAGTAACTGGTTCCATTCCCTGGTCGGAATTAGTCCTTCCGCCATAGACAGTTCAAAGTGAGCAAGGTAGGTTTCTGGGTCGGTCTGATTGTCCAACTTCTGCAGATTATGTAGTATAGCTTGCCTCTTCATCTCTAGTTCCTTGGCTACTATGTCCGCAGCTAGCCAGCTCTCTTCTTCTCTATTTCTTCATTTTTTATTCTTCTCGATCTCTGCAGTCACTTTGTCCTGTTTGGTCTTTAGCCAAGCTTCTTCTTGCTTTTGGCGTGCTACCTCAGCTTCTCTCCTGGTCATCCGGTCATACTCCATTGACTGCATCATGGAGATCATGGCTTGTTGAAGCGCTTCCATTGGGTCTCCACTTTTCATGCTAGTAGAAGTAGTATGTTCAGATATATCATCTTCCACAGATGTTTCCTTGAGGACTGAAGGAGTTCTATCACTCTTCATCATGGAACGAGTTTGAATGGCTCCTGGATGAGACATGGTGAGAGGGTAAACAGTATGGTTCAATTTACGTTCGGTGTGTTTGGTTAGCGGTTCCTGATGATGGCTGTTCGTCGTCTTCTTATCTGAACCACCGCTGCCACCATATGTTGAGGGTTACTACTGTAGATACTCCCAACTTGGTAACAATGCTGCCACCAGAGTAATATCAATGCTGTACAATCACTCCTTAGCTTAACTCAGAGAAATTTAGAGTATTATTAGAAAGCTAATAGAATAATTGAGCAATAACAGACAGAACTCAAGAATAATGGGGAATCATGGCTTACGGCTAACTCTGTGGAACTTTAGTGCTCCCAGACCCTTCTCTGAGTGGCAGGGGTCGGCAGCACCTGACTATGCCATTTGATGGTGGCAGATGGTTACGGCTAACTGTGTGGAACTTAAATACCCTGAAGCCCAGGAAACAGGAAACCACACAAATATATAATACACACACAAGTCTAAGCACAGAAACGCCATAGGCTTCCATAAGTCCATATAAATACAAGTATGAAGCTAATTGAGCATGCAACTAAGATCATTGTATGTTTAACACCTTACTAATTATAATTACAGATCAACACTCCACTAATTATAATTACAGCTAAGCTAAGTGTTCAGGCCTAAGGCCATCTTGATGGTTCTTGGGCATGTTGAGGGCTGCCCTCGACAGATGGTATTAGCTCCAGACAGTCCCTCAGTCCACCTTCATTAATTAATGTAGAAATGATGGCTCTAGCTCCAGAAAGACTCCCTAGTAGTAATGATGGTATTAGCTCCAGACAGTCCCTCAGTACACCTTCATTAATTAATGTAGTAAATGATGGTACTAGCTCCAGAAAGACCTCCAGTACACTTTCATTAATTAATGTAGTAAACCGGCCAGCCTTGATAATGTGAAAGTCATCTTCAAGGTTTAGTGAATCTACCTCTATTCTTCCTTAAGGATCAGTGTATCAATCTGTATTCTTCCCTCAGGATCAGTGTGTCTATCTGTATTCTTCCCTCAGGATCAGTGTATCTATCTCTATTCTTCCCTTTCCTACACATAACTTAAGAACATTAGGTCCATTCATCACAATTTTGGTGGCAGAAAACTGCACATTTTCCAATGCATTGCAACAATTGATCTGTTGGTCATGTTCAGAAGAAGCTGTGAAGGGTAAAGATTGTCAGGCATATAGGTATCCTACCTCACTCTAGCTAACTCATGTGAAGTATTATTATAAGCAAAACGAATGACCACTAAGTTCCGCTGTTTTGTTCGTTGAGTTCTCCTGGACAATTGTTACCAAGTCTTTAAAGGAGGCTGTAGCTTTCCTCTACCAAAACTTCTTCGGTTTGTGGAGTTCTCCTGTGCAACTATTACCAAGTCCCTGAAGCTGATCATGGGTGCAGTCAACAAAGGAACAAGATTTGCCATGTGCTGACATGTGTAGTGTACAAGAAGTGGGCACAGTCTGGAAATTACTGCATGTAATGGTATGTGCTGATCAGTGTAGCATACATATGTACAACTGTTGTCAACATGAGCACAGTTAGCAACAGAAACATGATATGGCCTGCGCTGATTTGAGTAGTATGCAACAGGTACAAGCTAGTTGGAAAAAGTGTTAAAAGGACCCACGAATGCTGAAGACCCAGAAGCTCGGATTTTGGACTTTACGTAGCTCAGATTTTGACATTGATGCTGCTAGAGTGAAGTAGCTCTCCAACCCTCAACTCTGAAATATTGTGAACTAAATCCCCCTCAACTCTGAAATATTGTGAACTAAATCCCCCTCAACTCTGAAATAAGGTGAAGTAGCTCTCCAACCCTTAACTCTGAAATAATGTGAGATAGCTTTTCAACCCTAAACTCTGAAACAAGGTGAAGTAGCTCTCCAACTCTCAACTCTGAAATAATGTGAAGTAGCTCTCTGACCCTCAACTCTGAAATAATATAATAAACAAAACAGGAAAAAAAGAGTAGACAAACAACTAAATTGAATTGACTTGTAAAAAATGAGACTATGTTGTACCTTCTTAGACTACTTAGAAAACCTTCACAAACACCAAATCGGTTTTGGATACCCTTTACCATTTAAATCGTGTACACCAACTTTTCAAAACTATGTAATGTTTGTTGTACATGATTAAGGGTCTCCTAAATGTCTTCTAGGGTATATTCTTGTTGCCGTTCTTTATTGACAAGTCAAGCCTATTATTTGTTTGTTTGTTTATATACAAACAAGCAACATTTCGCAGTGTCTGCCAGGGCATTGCTTTGGATGGTATCTTTCAGGCTAGGAGCCATTGGGACCTAGTATATAATCCATCCCTGGGCTTGAAAAACTACCCAATATGAGAATATAGTCGATCCCTAGGCTTGAAAAACTCCCATTATGAGTATATAGTCCATCCCTGGGCTTGAAAAACTCCCCAATATGAGAATATAGTCATCCCTAGGCTTGAAAAACTCCCATTATGAGTATATAGTCCATCCCTGGGCTTGAAAATCTCCCCAATATGATAATATATTCCATTCATGGGCTTGAAAAACTCCCCAATATGAGAGTATAGTCCATCCCTGGGCTTCACAACTTCTGTAGTCTTTTCATACTTTCATGTGTCTTCACCATCATAACCGATCAAGAGAAACACATCAAGGTCATATGGTAGTATTTGGGAATTCAACAGGATGGACCAAGCAGCTGTGGGACACCGATGTTTAATCTGTAATGAGAACTACCCAACTCGATACTTGCTACTCATGCACTAGAACAAGGATAATCACACTCTGGAGAAGGGCAGTCCAGCTAATGGAAACAAAAATCGACTTTTTTTGTATTGTTCTTGGGACGTTCGGGGAGGGAGAAGGTTATGATATTCTTAGTACACTTCATCATTCTTAAAGTGGAAAACCCCTTCACCCTTCAGATTTGGTAGGCCCACCAAATCCGATTCATTTCTGTTATGAGCTCTCCATATTAGATGTATAATAAAAAATAAACATAAAAACATTTTTGTACACTTTGGGGAGGGATCTTGAAAAAGTCTACTCTTTGAACACTCGTGAAAATGTTGGTAATTATGACAGACTCCTAACATAGTGGTTATTGGAGAGAAAAACCTTTTTTCAGAATTTCTACACTTTCCCCTCAAGGACTTCAATACACTTCTAGTATTTTAAAGAGCACATAAGAAACAGTTGAGAGATTACATAGCAATATTTTTAAGGTCAGACTATATAGTGCATGGACTAATAATGGTTGCTATATACTAGTGTAAAGGCTTACCAACAGTTTGTGGTCCACATAGGTACAGTCTTGTTTCCTATCATTTTGAACAGGTCAATCTAATATAACACAGTTAATGAATTGGTCATTTTAAAAAATATGAAGAAAAAAAATTCGAAAAAGGAGAAGAACTTAAGAAAAGAAATACTAATTATTTACGTATGAAAAATTCATGTATATACAAATGCATAGAAAGTTTGTCTATTGTTTGGGGAACATGTAGCTGTCTTGAGATGTCTCTCATATCGGGGAGTTTTGCAAGCCCAGGGATGGATATTGGGGAGTTTTGTAAGCTCAGGGATGGACTATATTCTCATATTGGGGGGTATAAAAAGTGACTCTCTCAAAAAGAACCTAAGAATTATCCAGAAATTACTTTTTCTCAACGAGTTTGAAATGAGGTAAATCCAGAGGATATGTTTTAATTTGATGGAAACGACTTTTTTTTAAATCTAACAAGTTATATGGGACAAAAATTACCGAATAGAGGAGCAACATACAGCTTAACTAGGCATTTCTGATGTTTTGAAGCATTTTCGCGGAAATTAAAAAAATATATATATTCCAAGTCAAAAGAGACTCTCAGAAACAGGCTAAGAATTACAAACAATTTTTTTTTCTCAACGAGTTTGAAAAAGGTCAAATCCTGAGAAATGATTTTGTTTTGATGGAAAAGACTTGTTTAGGTCAAACAAGTGAAATGGGACAAAAATTAACGAATACTGTTTTGTTACTCAAAATGAGCCATATACTGAATTTGCCGGCAAATTCCGTCGCCCCGCCTCTTCTCAGCTCTATATCTCAGGGGGGGTTCACGGGATTTTTTTTTTACCTCGGTCATTTTACAGCTAAGGCCTTTAGCTACATTCGTACCGCGTTTGGGGCGAGTCGGTCAATGCGCGTGGGAGTTAGGCTTGCCAAACAGTAGGAAGTGAGTGACCCTTGCGTGTTTGGATATATCTTCTAAGAAAATGTGCCTATATAGACTTTTTATATATCATTTTAAAGCACACACAATAAGCAACAAGCTGGTATAATAATTATTTGCACAGAAGAAAGGGGGAAAAAGTTATGACAGCTACAAATATTTTTTACAATTTCGTTGGTTTTAGGTATAGTCTCCCCCTTATTTCAGAAAAGCTAAGATTTACTAAGATTTTTTTTTTCCAATGAGTTTGTAAAGGGGAAAATCCTGAGCAAATGTTTATATTTGATGGAATAATTTTTTTTGTAAAACCAGAGACACGGGACAAATATTACCGAAAACAGTTTTGCTCCTCAAAATGAGCCAAATACAGTAAACTAAGCATTTCTGGTGTTTGAAAGGATTTTTGCAGAATTTGACAAAAAAACTTCTCTTTAAGGTCAAAAAACTGACTATCACAGAAAGAAACTAAAATTACCCAGAAATTAATTTTCTTCTAAATGCAGTTGATTTGATGGAAACAACCTTTTTTTGTTCAAACCAGTTAAAAGGTACAAATAATACCGAAAACTTTTGGTCCTCAAAATGAGCCAATTTCAGCTAAACTAAGCTTTTCTGGTGTTTTTGAAGCATTTTGGTGGAAATTGACAAAAACTTCTCTTTATTGTCAAAAAAGTGACTATCGCAGAAAGAAGCTAAGAGTTACCAAGAAATTATTTTCTTCTAGACGAGGTTGAAATGGGGTAAATCCTGAGGAAATGTTTTGATTTGAGGGAAAAGACTTATTTTTTCAAACTAGTGAAATGGGACTAATATTACCGAAAGCAGTTTTTCTCCTCAAAGTGAGCCACATACTGCTAAACTAAGCTTTTCTGGTGTTTTGAAGCATTTTCTCCAGAAATTGACAAAAAGGTTCTCTTTGTGGTATAAAAATGATTATCTCAGAAAGAAGCTAAGAACTACCCAGAAAGTTATTTTTCCCCCAACGAGTTTGAAACAGGACAAATTCTGAGAAAAGGTTTTGATTTGATGGAAACATTTTTTTGGTCAAACTAGTGAAATGAGACAAATATTTCCGAAAACAGTTTTGCTCCTCAAAATGATCCATATACAGCTTAAGTATGCTTTTCTGATGTTTTGAAGCATTCGCGGAATTTGACAAAAAAAATCTTTAATGTCAAAAGAGTGTCTTATCTCAGAAAGAAGCTAAGAATTACTAAGAAAGTTATTTTTTGTCAACGTGTTTGAAACAGGATAAATCCTGAGGATATGCTTTGATTTGATGGAATGGTTTTATTTGTCAAACCAGTGATAAGGGACAAATATTACCGAAAACAGTTTTGCTCCTCAAAATGAGCCACATACAGCTAAACTAAGCTTTTCTGGTGTTTGGAAGCATTTTCTCAGAAATTGACAAAAAACCTCTCTTTAAGGTCAAAAAAGTGACGATCGCAAAAAGAAGATAAGAATTACCAAGAAATTATTTTCTTCCCAACGAGTTTGAAATGGGATAAATCCTGATGAAATGTTTTGTTTTGAGGGAAACAACTTTTTTTGGTCAAATAAGTGAAATGGGGCAAATATTACCGAAAAAAGTTTTGCTCCACAAAATGAGCCGCATGCAGCTTAAACTAAGCTTTTCTGGTGTTTTGAACCTTTTTCACTTGAAAATGACAAAAAAAATTCTCTTTGAGGTTTAAAAGTGGCTATCTCAGAAAGAAGCAGAATTACCCAGAAAGTAATTTTTTCTAAATGAATTTAAAATGGGGCAAATCCTGAGGAAAGGTTTTTATTTGAGAGAAATGGCCTTTTTTGGTCAAACCTGTGAAACGGGAGAAATATTACCGAAAACTTTTTTTCTGCCCAAAATGATCCACATAGAGCTAAACCAAGCTTTTCTGATGTTTTGATATATTTTCGTGGAAATTTACAAAAAAATTATGTTTAAGTCAAAAAAGAAACTCTCAGAAAGATGCTAAGAATTACCCAGAAAGTTATTGTTTCTGAATGAGTTTGAAAATGGGAAAATCCTGAGCAATGGTTTTGATTTGATTGAAAAGATTTTTGGTCAAACCAGATAAACGGGACAAATATGAACGAAAATAGTTTTACTCCTCAAAATGAGCCACCTACAGCTAAACTTAGCTTCTCTGGTGTTTTGAAGCATTTTCGCGGAAATTGACAAAAAAACTTCTCTTTAAGGTCAAAAACTGACTATTTTAGAAAGTAGCTAAGAATTACCCAATTTTTTTTTTCAATGGGTTTGAAAGGGGTAAATCCTGAGGAAAGGTTTTAATTTGATGGAAACGACTTTTTTGGTCAAACCAGTAAAATGGGACAAATATTTCCGAAAACAGTTTAGCTCCTCAAAATGAACCACACACAGCTAAACTAAGTGTTTCTGGTGTTTTGAAGCGTTTTCGCCGGAAATTAAAAAAAAAAAATCTTTTAGGTATAAAAAGTGACTACCTAAGAAAGAAACTAGGAAAAAAATTTTTTCAATGAGTTTGAAATGGGGTAAATCCAGAGGAAATGTTTTGTTTTAAGGGAAACAACTTTTTTTGGTCAAAAAAATGAAATGGGACAAATATTACTGAAAACAGTTTTGCTCCTCAAAATGATCCACATAGAGCTAAACTAAGCTTTTCTGATGTTTTTAAGCATTTTCATGGAAATTGACATAAAACTTATCTTTGCGGTTAAAAAAAGTGACTCTCAGAAGGTAGCTAAGAATTACACAAAAAGTTAATTTTTCTCAACAGGTTTTAAAAGGGGAAAATCCCGAGCAATGTTTTTGATTTGATGGAAATTAATTTTTTTTGGTCAAACCAGTAAAACGGGACAAATATTAACGAAAATAGTTTTGCTTCTCAAAATTAGCCACCAACAGCATAACTTAGCTTTTCTGAAGTTATGAAGCATTTTCCCGTAAATTGAAAAATAATTTCTCTTAAGGTCAAAAATATGACGTATCTCAGAAAGTAGCTAAGAATTACCCCGAAAGTTATTTTTTCTCAACGAGTTTGAAACGGGGTAAATCCTGAGGATATGTTTTGATTTGGTGGAAATGACTTTTTTTGACCAAACAAGTAAAAATGGGACAAATATTACCGAATTAGTTTTACTCCGCAAAATGAGCTACATAGAGCTAAATTAGGCTTTTCTGGTGTTTTGAAGCATTTTCGCCTGAAATTGACAAAAAAACTTCTCTTAAGTTAAAAAAAGTGACTCTCAGAAATATTCTAAAAATTAACAAGAAAGTTATTATTTCTAAACAAGTTTGAAAAAAAGGCATATTCAGAGCAAAGGTTTTGATTTGATGGCAAAGACTTTTTTTGGTCAAACCAGTGAAACGCGACAGATATTAACGATAACAGTTTTGATCATCAAAACGAGTCACCTACAGCTAAATTTGTTTTTCTGGTGTTTTGAAACATTTCGCTGGAAATTGACAAACAAATTTCCCCCTGAGGTATAAAAAGTGACTATCTCAGAAAGAAGCTAAGAATTACCCAGCGAGTTATTTTTTCTCAATGAGTTTGCAGAACAAATCTTGAGGAAATGTTTTGATTTGATGGAAACAACTTTTTTTGGTCAAACTGGTGAAATGGGACAAATATTTTCGAAAGCCGATTTGCTCCTTAAAATGATCCACATACAGCTAAACTAAGTTTTTCTGATGTTTTGAAGCATTTTTTCTGGATATTGACAAAAAACCTCTCTTTAACTTAAAAAAAACTCACTATCTCTGAAAGAAGCTAAGAATTACTAAGAAAGTAATTTTTTCTCAAGGTGTTTAAAAAGGGGTAAATGTTGAGTAAAGGTTTGATAGTTTTTGTGGTGTTTGGAAGCATTTTCACGGAACTTGACAAAAAACTTCTCTTTTAGGTCAAAAAAGTGTCTCTCTCAGAAAGAAGCTAAGAATTACCCAGAAAGTTATTTTTTCTCAACGTGTTTAAAACGTGGTAAATCCTGAGAAAATATTTTAATTTGATTGAAATGAATTTTTTGATCTAACAAGTTAAATAGGGCAAAAATTACCGAATAAAGGATTGCTCTTCAAAATGTGCCACATACAACTAAACTATGCTATTGTGGTGTTTTGAAGCATGCCGGAAATTCACCAAAATATCTCTGTAAGGTATAAGAAGTAACTATCTCAGAAAGAACCTAAGAATTACTCAGAGAGTTATTTCTTCTCAACGAGTACGAAATGTGGCAAATTCAGAAGGATGGTTTTGATTTGATGGAAACGACTTATTTTGTTCAAACAAGTGAAACAGGACAAATAATATCAAAAAATATTTTGCTCCTGAAAATGATCCACATATATATAAACTAAGTCTTTCTGATGTTTTGAAGCATTTTCGCGAAAATTGAAAAAAAAAAACCTTTGAAAAGGGCTAATCCTGAGCAATGGTTTTGATTTGAGGGAAACTACTTTTTTTGGTCAAACATGTGAAGTGGGACAAATATTACCGAAAGGAGGTTTGCTCCTCAATATGAGCCACCTACTACTAAACTAAGTTGTTTAGGTGTTTGAAGTTTTTTTTCCCGGAAATTGACAAAAAAATTCTCTTTGAGGTTTAAAAAGTGACAATCTCAGAAAGAAGCTAAGAATTACCCAGAAAGTTATTTTTTATCAATACGTTTGAAATGGGGCTAATCCTGACGAAAGGTTTTGATTTTATGGAAAGGAATTTTTTTGGTAAAACCAGTAAAATGGGACAAATATTACCGAAAACAGTTTTGCTCCTCAAAATGAGCCACATACAGCTAAACTAGGCTTTTCTTGTCTTTTAAAGCATTTTCGACTGAAATTGACAAAAAAATCTTCTCTTTAATTGAGCTGTATATGACTAATTTTGAAGAGCAAAACTGTTTTTGGTATTAATTGTCCATTTGACTTGTTTGACCAAAAAAATCATTTCCTTGAAATAAAAACATATCCTCAGGATTTACCCCGTTCCAATGCATTGGGAAAAACAACTTTCTGAGTAATTCTTAGCTTCTTTCTGAGGTAGTCATATTCATACTGTGAAGGGAATTTTTTTTTTTTAATTCCCACGAAAATGCTTTAAAACACCAGAAAAGTTGTTTTTTTCTGTATGTGGCTCGTTTTGAGGAGCAAAACTGTTTTCGGTATTATTTGTCCCATTTGACGGTGGACCAAAAAATATCGTTTCCATCAAACCAAAACCGTTCCTCAGTATTTGCCGTTTTTCAAACTCTTTAAGAAAAAATAACTTTCTGCTTAATTCTTGGCTTCTTTCTGAGAGACACTTTTTAGACTTTAGAGTGAATTTTTTTGTCAATTTCCGGGAAATTGCTTCAAATCTAATGAAAAGCATAGTTTAGCTGTATGTGGCTCATTTTGAGGGGCAAAACTGTTTTCGGTCATATTTATCCCATTTGACTTGTTGGACCAAAAAATGTCTTTTCTATCAAATCAAAACATAGCCTCAGGATTTACCCAGTTTCAAACTCTTTGGGAAAAAATAACTTTTCGGGTAATTAGCTTCTTTCCCTTTTTTGACCAACTTGAGATGTTTTTTTGTCAATTTCCGCAAAAATGATTCAGAAGCATCACAAATGCTTAGTTTAACTGTAGGTGGCTCAATATAAGGAGCTAAATTGTTTTCGGAAATATTTATCCAATTTGACTTGTTGGACCAAAAAATATTTTTTCAATCTTATCAAAACCAATCCTCACTGTTTGCCACTTTACAAACTCTTTGAGAAAAAATAACTTTATGGGTAATTATTAGCTTCTTACTGAAATAGTCACTTTGTTGACCTTAGTGAGAAGTTTTTTGTCAATTTCCGCAAAAATACTTTAAAACACCAGAAAAGCTTAGTTTATCTGTATGTAGCTCATTTTGAGGAGAAAAACTGTTTTCGGTAATGATTGTCCTATTTGACTTGTCTGACCAAAAAATGTCTTTTTTTTCAAATCAAAACCATTCCCACTCTTTTCAAAGTCTTTGAGAAAAAATAGATTCTGGGTAATTCTTAGCTTTTTTCTGAGGTAGATAGTTTTTGACCTTAAAGAGAGGTTTTTTTATCAGTTTCTGCAAAAATACTTGAAAACACAAGAAAAACTTAGTTTATCTGTATGTGGCTCGTGAGGAGCAAAACTGTTTTCAGTAATATTTGTCCCATTTGACTTGTTTGACCAAAAAATATATTTTCTTTCAAATCCAAACCATTCCCAGTATTTGACACCTTTCACTCTTTGAGGGAAAAAAATTCTTGGTAATTCTTAGCTTCTTTCTGAGATAAACACTTTTTTGACTTTAAAGAGAAGTGTTTTGTCAATTACTGGAAAAATGCTTAAAAAATTATGAAAAGCTTTTTGAGCTGTATATGACTCATTTGGAAGAATAAAATGTTTTCGGTAATAATTGTCCAACTTGACTTGTTTGACCGAAAAAATTGTTTCCTTGAAATCAAAACATATCCTCAGAATTTCCCCAGTTCCAAACGCGTTGGGAAAAAATAATTTTCTGAGTAATTCTTAGCTTCATATCGTGAAGTGAATTTTTTTTTAATATTTCTACGAAAATGCTTTAAAATACCAGAAAAGCTTTGTTTATCTGTATGTGGCTTGTTTTGAGGAGCAAAACTGTTTTCGGTAATATTTGTCCCATTTGACGGTTGACCAAAAAATGTCGTTTCCATCGAATCAAAACCGTTCCTCAGTATTTGTCTCTTTTCAAACTCTTTAAGAAAAAATAACTTTCTACATAATTCTTAGCTTCTTTCTGAGATAGACACTTATTCGACTTTAAAGAGAAGTTGTCTGTCAATTTCCAGGAAAATACTTCAAAACTAATGAAAAGCTTAGTTTAGCTGTATGTGGCTCATTTTGAGGAGCTAAATTGTTTTCGGTAATATTTATCCAATTTGACTTGTTGGACCAAAAAATATCTTTTCAATCATATCAACCATTCCTCAGTGTTTGTCACTTTTCAAACTCATTGAAAAAAAACAACGTTATGGGTAATTCTTAGCTTCTTACTGAGATAGTCACTTTTATGTCCTTTATGAGAAATTTTTTTTGTCAATTTCCTCCAAAATACTTTAAAACACCAGAAAAGCTTAGTTTATCTGTATGTTGCTCGTTTTGAGGAGAAAAACAGTTTTCGGTAATGATTGTCCCATTTGACGTGTTTGACTAAAAATATGTCTTTTCCATCAAATCAAAACTGTTCGTCAGTATTTGCTTCTTTTCAAACACTTTGAGAAAAAATAACTTTCTGAGTTATTCTTAGCTTCTTTCTGAGATGACACTTTATTGACATTATTTTTTTTTGTCAATTTCCGTAAAAATGCTAAAAAGCACCAGTAAAGCTTAGTTACTCTGTATATGGATCGGTAAAAATGCTAAAAAGCACGAGTAAAGCTTAGTTACTCTGTATGTGGATCGTTTTGAGGAGCAAAACTGTTTTCAGTAATATTTGTCCCATTTAACTTGTAATTGGCTCTTATCAAACTCCTTAAGAAAAAATAACTTTCTGCGTAATTCTTAGTTTCTTTCTGAGATAGACAGTTTTTCGACTTTAAAGAGAGGTTTATTGTCAATTTCCAGGATAGTGCTTCAAACCTAATGAAAAGTTTAGTTTAGCTGTGTGTCTCATTTTGAGGAGCAAAATTGTTTTCAGTAATATTTGTCTCATTAGACTTGTTGGACCAAAAATGTCTTTTCTTTCAAATCAAAACGGTTCCCACTCTTTTCAAGCTCTTTGAGAAAAAATTAATTCAGGGTAATTCTGCTTTCTGAGGTAGATATTTTTTTGACCTTGTAGTGATATTTTTTGTCAATTTCCGGGAAAACACTTCTAAACTAATGGAAGCCTTAATTTAACTGAATTTAGCTCATTTTGAGGAGAAAAAATGATTTCGGTAATATTTGTCCCATTTGACTTGTTTGACCAAAAAATGTCATTTCCATCAAATCAAAACATCAGGATTTACCAGTTCCAAACTCGTTGAGAAAAATTAATTTTGAGGGTAATTCTTAGCTTCTTTCTGAGTTAGTCATATTCATACCGTAAAGTGAAGTTTTTTGCCATTTTCCGAGAAAATGCTTTAAAATACCAGAAAAGCTTAGTTTATCTTTATTTGGCTCATTTTGAGGAAAAAAACAGTTTTCGGTAATATTTGTCCCATTTGACTTGTTTGACCAAAAAATGTCTTTTCCATCAAATCAAAACCGTTAGTCAGTATTTGCCTCTTTTCAAACACTTTGAGAAACAATAACCTTCTGGGATAGCTTCTTTCTGAGATAGACACTTTTTTGACAGTTAAGAGAATTTTTTTTTGTCAATTTCCGTGAAAATGCTTTAAAACACCAGAAAAGCTTTGTTTATCTGTATGTGGCTCGTTTTGTGGAGCAAAACTGTTTTCGGTAATATTTGTCCCATTTAACTTGCTTGATCAAAAAAAAGAACTTTTCCTTCAAATCAAAACCGTTCCTCAGTATTTGCCTCTTTTCTCTTTAAAAATATAATAATTTCTGCGTAATTCTTAGCTTCCTCGTGAGATAGACAATTTTTTGGTCAATTTCCGGTAAAATGAAAAGCCTAGTTTAGCTGTATGTGGCTCATTTTGAGGAGCTAAACTGTTTTTGGTAAAATTTGTCCCATTTGACATGTTGGACCAAAAATTGTGTTTTCCATAAAATTAAAGCATATTCACAGGATTTATCCAGTTCTACTCGTTAGGAAAAAATAACTTTCCGGGTAATTCTTAGCCTCTTTCTGAGATAGATACTTTTTTGACCTAATTGAGATTTTTTTTGTCAATTTTTGCAAAAAATACTTCAGAAACATCAGAAAAGCTTAGTTTAGCTGCAGCTGGCTCATTTTGAGGAGCTAAATTGTTTTCGGTAATATTTGTCCCATTTGTCTTGTTGGACCAAAATATATCTTTTCCATCATATCAAAAAGGTTCCTCAGCGTTGCCTCTTTTCAAACTTTTTGAGAAAAAATTAACTTTCTGCATAATTCTTACCTTGTTACTGATGTAGTCACCATTTTGAACCTTAAAGAGAATTTTTTAATCAATTTCTGCAAAAATACTTTAAACACCAGAAAAGCTTAGTTTATCTCTCTGTGGCTCGTTTAGAGGAGAAAAACTCTTTTCGGTAATATTTATCCCATTTGACTTGTTTGAACAAAAAATGTCTTTTCCTTCAATCCCAAACCATTCCTCAGTATTTGACTCTTTTCAAACTCTTTGAGAAAAAATAACTTTCTGGGTAATACTTAGCTTCTTACTGAGATAGTCAATTTTGACCTTGAAGAGAATTTTTTTGTCAATTTCCGAGAAAATACTTCAAAACATCAGAAAAGCTTAGTTTATCTGTATGTGGATCATTTTGAGGAGCATAACTGTTTTCAGTAATATTTGTCCCATTTGACATGTTTGATCAAATAAAGTCTTTTCTATCAAATTAAAACTGTTCCCAGTATTTGGCTCTTTTCAAACTCTTTGAAAAATAAATTCTTGGTAATTCTTATCCTGTGTCTGAGGTAGACTCTTTTTTGACCTTAAAGAGAAGTGTTTTGTCAATTTCTGGAAAATGCTTCAAGACTAATGAAAAGCTTAGTTTAGCTTTATGTAACTCATTTTGAAGAGCAAAGCTGTTTTCGGTATTAATTGTCCCATTTGACTTGTTTGACCAAAAAAACGTTTCCATCAAATCAAAACATATCCTCAGAATTTACACTGTTTCAAATGCGTTGGGAAAAATAACTTTCTGACAAATTCTTAGCTTCTTTCTGAGGTAGTCTCATTCATAGCGTGAAGTATTTTTTTTTTATTTCCATGAAAATGATTTAAAATACCAGAAAAGCTTAGTTTATTTGTATGTGGCTCGTTTTGTGGAGCAAAACTGTTTTCAGTAATATTTGTCCCATTTGGCGTTTGACCAAAAAATGTCTTTTCCATCAAATAAAAAACGTTCCTCTGCATTTACCTCTTCCCAAACTCTTTAAAAAAACAAAACTTTGTGCATAATTCTTAGCTTCTTTCTGAGAGAGAGACTTTTTAGACTTTAAAGAGAAGTATTTTATCAATTTCTGGGAATATGCTTCAAACTAATAAAAAGCTTAGTTGAGCTGTATGTGGCTCGTTTTGTGGAGCAAAACTGTTTTCGGTATTATTTGTCCCATTTGAATTGTTGGACTAAAAAATGTCTTTTCCATCAAATCAAAACATAGCCTCAGGATTTACCCTGTTCCAAACTCGTTGGGAAAAAATAACTTTCCGGGTAATTCTTAGCTTCTTTCAATTTTTTGACGAAATTGAGACATTTGTTTTGGTCAATTTCCGTAAAAATGCTTCAGAAACATCACAAAAGCTTAGTTTAGCTGTAGGTGGTTTATTTTGAGGAGAAAAACAGTTTTCAATAATATTTGTCCCATTTGACTTGTTTGACCCAAAAATGTCTTTTCTATCAAATCAAAACCGTTCGTCAGTAATTGCCTCTTTTCAAACACATTGAGAAAAAATAACTTTCTGAGTAATTCTTAGCTTCTTTCTGAGATAGACACTTTTTGACCTTAAAGAGGTCTTTTGTCAATTTCCACAAAAATGCTTAAAAACAACAAAAAACTTAGTTTATCTGTTTGTGGTTCAATTTGAGGAGCAAAACTGTTTTCGGTAATATTTGTCCCATTTAACTTGTTTGATAAAAAAAAAATTTTCCTTCAAATCAAAATCGTTCCTCAGTATTTGCCTCTTTTCAAACTCTTTAAGAAAAAATAACTTTCTGCATAATTCTTGGCTTCTTTCTGAGATAGACAATTTTTCGACTTTAAATGGAGGTTTTTTGTCAATTTCCTGGAAAATACTTCATGAAAAGCTATGTTTAGCTGCATGTGGCTCATTCTGAGGAGCAAAACTGTTTTCAGTAATATTTGTCCCGTTTGACTTGTTGGACCAAAAAATGTCTTCCATTTACCCAGTTCCAAACTCGTAGGGAAAAAGTAACTTTCTGGGTAATTCTTAGCTTCTTTCTGAGATAGATACTTTTTTGACCTAATTGAGAAGTTTTTTTGTCAATTTCCGCAAAAATGCTTCAGAAATATAAAAAAAGCTTAGTTTAGCTGTTGGTGGCTTATTTAGAGGAGCAAAACAGTTTTCGGTGATATTTGTCCCATTTTACTTGGTAGACCAAAAATATCTTTCCTTCAAATCAAAATACTTCCTTTGGATTTACCTTGTTCCAAACTCGATGGGAAAAAATAAATTTCAGGATAATTCTTAGCTTCATTTTAAGATAATTTTTTTCCATAATGAGAAGTTTTTTGTCAATTCCCGCAAAATTGCTTCAGAAATATCAGAAAAGCGTAGCTTAGCTGTTGGTAGGCCATTTTGAGGAGCTAAACTGTTTTCGGTAAAATTTGTTCCATTTGACTTGTTTGACCAAAACATGTCTCTTTCGTCATATCAAAGCCGTTCCCAGTATTTGTCTCTTTTCAAACACTTTGAGAATAACTTTCTGGTTAATTTTTAGCTTCTTACTGAGATAGTCACTTTTTTGACTTTCAAGAGAATTTTGTCGTAAATATCCGCGAAATGCTTTAAAATACAAGAAAAACTTAGTCTGTATGTGGCTCGTTTTGTGGAGCAAAACTGTTTTCGTTAATATTTGTCCCATTTGACTTGTTTGACCAAATATATCTTTTCCATCAAATATAAACCATTTCGCAGTATTTACCTCCTTTCAAACTCTTTGAGAAAAAATATCTTTCTGGGTATTTTTTAGGTTCTTTCAGAGATAGTACTTTTTTGACCTTAAGAGAGGTTTTTTGTCAATTTCCAGGAAAATGCTTCAAAATTAATGATAAGCTTAATTTAGCTCTATGTGACTCATTTTGAGGAGCGAAACTGTTTTCGGTAATTTGTCCCATTTGACTTGTTTAACCAAACAAAGTCGTTTCCATCAAATCAAAACATATCCTTAGGGTATACCCGTTCCAAACTCGATGAGAAAAAATTACTTTCAGGGTAATTCTTAGCTTCTTTCTGAGGTATTCATACCATAAAGAGGATTTTTTTGCCATTTTCTATGAAAATGCTTTAAAACACAAGAAAGGCTTAGTTTATCTCTATGTGGCTCGTATTGGGAGATAAACAGTTTTCAGTAATATTTGTCCAATTTGACTTGTTTGACCAAAAATATCTTTTCCTTCAAATGAAAACTGTTCCTCAGTTTCCCAAACACTGAGAAAAAAATAACTTTCTGAGTAATTTTTAGCTTCTTTCAGAGATAGACACTTTTTTGACTGAAAGAGAATTTTTTTTGTCATTTTACGGGAAAATGCTTCAAAACTAATAAAAAGCTTAGTTTAGCTCTATGTGGCTCATTTTGAGTAGCAAAACTGTTTTCGGTGATATTTGGCCCATTTGAATTGTTTTACCAAAAACTGTCTTTTCCTTCAAATCAAACATTCCTCAGGATTTACCCCGTTCCAAACTCATTGGGTAAAAATAACTTTCAGGGTAATTCTTAGCTTCATTTTGAGTGTGTTTTTTGTGCCATAATGAGAATTTTTTTTGTCATTTTCGCAAAAAAACTTCAAAAACATCAAAAAAGCATAGTACACCTGTAGGTGGCTCATTTTGAGGAGCTAAACTGTTTTCGGTAAAATTTGTCCCATTAAACTTGTTTAACCAAAAAATATCTTTTCCGTGATATCAAAATCATTCCTCAGAGAAGTTCAAGAGAATTTATCGTAAATTTCTGCGAAAATGCTTTAAAATACCAGAAAAGCTTAGTTTATCTGTATGTTGCTCATTTTGGGGAGCAAAACTGTTTGTCCCATTTGACTTAAAAATTTTCTTTTTTCCTTCAAATCAAAACCGTTCCTCAGTATTTACCTCTTTTCAAACTCTTAGAGAAAAAATAACTTTCTGGGTAATTCTTAGCTTCTTTCAGATATATATACTTTTTTGACCTTAAAGACAATTTTTTTGTCAATTTCAGGAAAAATGCTTCAAAACTAATGAAAAGCATAGTTTAGCTGTATGTGGCTCATTTTGAGGAGCAAAACTGTTTTCGGTAATATTTGTCCCATTTTACTTGTTTGACCAAAAATAGTCATTTCCATCAAATCAAAACATATCCTCAGGATTTAACCATTCCAAACTCAATGAGAAAAAATAATTTACTGGGTAATCCTTAGCTTCTTTCTGAGGTAGACATATTCATACTGTAAATAGATATCTTTTGTCATTATCCGCGAAAATGCTGTAAAACACAAGAAAAGTTTAGTTTATCTGTATGTGGCTCGTTTTGAGGAGAAAAACATTTTTTGGTAATATTTGTCCATTTAACATGTTTGATCAAATAAATGTTTTCCTTCAAATCAAAATCCTTCCTAAGTATTTGACTCTTTTCAAACTCCTGGAGAAAAAAATAACTTTCTGATTAATTCTATCTGAGATAGATATTTTTTAATTTAAAGAGAAGTTTTTTGTCAATTTCTGGGAAAATGCTTCAAAACCATAAGAAAAGATTAGTTTAGCTGTTGGTGACTCATTTTGAGGAGCTTTTCTCGGTAAAATGAGTCCCATTTTACTGTTTGATCAAAAAATATCTTTTCCGTCATATCAAAACTGTTCCTCAGTATTTGCCTCATTTCAAACTCTTTGAGAAAATATAACTTTCTGGGTAATTCTTATTTCTTACTGAGATAATCACTTTTTTGACTTTCAAGAGAAATTTGTCGATAATTTCCGCGAAAATTCTTTAAATTATCACAAAAGTTTATTAGTTTATCTGTATGTGCCTCGTTATGGGGGGAAAAACTGTTTTCGTTAGTATTTGTCCCATTTGACTTGTTTGACCAAAAAAATACTTTTCCTTCAAATCAAAACCTTTCCTCAGTATTTGCCTCTTTTCAAACTCTTTGAGAAAAAATAACTTTCTGAATAATTCTTAGCTTATTTCTGAGATAGACACTTTTTTTTACCTTATAAACAAGTTTTTGTCAATTTCCAGCAAAATGCTTAAAAAATAATGAAAATCATAGTTTGGCTGTATATGGCTCAAATTGAGGAGCAAAAGTCTTTTCGATAATATTTGTCCCATTTGACTTGTTTGAACAAAAATAGTCGTTTCCATCTAATAAAAACATATCCTCAGCATATAGCCATTCCAAACTCATTGAAAAAAAACAACATTCAGGGTAATTCTTAGCATCTTTCTGAGGTAAATATATTCATACCGTAAATAGAATTTTTTTTTTTTTTTCCGCGAATGCTTTAAAACACCAGAAAAGCTTAGTTTTTCTGTATGTGGCACATTTTGCAAAGCAAAACAGTTTTCTGTATTATTTGTCCCATTTGATTTTTTGGACCAAAAATTTTCTTTTCCTTCAAATCAAAACAGTTCGTCTGTATTTGCCTCTTTTCAAACTCTTAGTGAAAAAATAACTTTCTGGGTAATTCTTAGCTTCTTTCTGAGATAGACATTTTTGACCTTAATGAAAAGTTTTTTGTCAATTTCCGCAAAAATGCTTTAGAAACAACAGAAAAGCTTAGTTTAGCTGTAGTTGGCTCATTTTGAGGAGCAAAACTGTTTTTGGTAATATTTGTACCATTTGACTTGTTTAACCAAAAAAGGTCGTTTCCATCAAATCAAAATTTATCCTCAGAATTTACCCGTTACAAACTCGTTGAGAAAATTTTACTTTGGAGGTAATTCTTAGCTTCTTTCTGAGGTAGTCATATTCAAACCGTAAAGAGAAGTTTTCTGTCATTTTCCTCGAAAATGCTTTAAAACACCAGAAAAACTTAGTTCATCTCTAGTGGCTCGTTTTGAGGAGAAAAACATTTTTCGGTATTATTTATCCTATTTGACTTGTTAGACCATAAAATGTCTTTTCCATCATAATCAAAACCGTTCCTCAGTGTTTGCCTCTTTTCAAACTCTTTGAAAAAAATTTTTTGGGTAATTCTTAGCTTCGTACTGAGATAGTCAACTTTTTGACCTTCAAGAGAAGTTTTTTGTCAGTTTCCGCGAAAATGCTTTAATACACCAGAAAACTTAGTTTATCTGTATGTGGCTCGTTTTGAAGAGCAAACAGTTTTCAGTAATATTTACCCTATTTCACTTGTTTGACCAAAAAATATCTTTTTCTTCAAATCAAAACCGTTCCCATTTTTTCCCTTTTTTCAAACTGAGAAAAAAATTACTTTTTGGGTAATTCTTAACTTCTGTCTGAAATATACATTTTTTTAACCTAAAAGAGAAGTTTTTTGTCTCTTGCCTGAAAAATATTAAAAAACTTATGAAAAGCTTAGTTTAGCTGTAGGTAACTCATTGTGTGGAGCAAACTGTTTTCGGTACTATTTGTCCCACTTGACTTGTTTGACCAAAAATTTTCATTTCCATCAAATCAAAACATCAGGATTTGCCAGTTCCAAACTCGTTAGAAAAATTAATTTTGAGGGTAATTCATAGCTTCTTTCTGAGGTAGTCATAGTCACACTGTAAAGAGAAGTTTTTTGCCGTTTTCCACAAAATGCTTTAAATTACCAGAAAAGCTTAGTTGATCTTTATGTGGCTCATTTTGAGGAGAAAAATTGTTTTCGGTAATATTTGCCCCATTTGACTTCTTTGACCAAAAAATGTCTTTTCCATCAAATCAAAACCGTTCGTCAGTATTTGCCTCTTTGCAAACACTTTGAGAAAAAATAATTTTCTGTGTTAGCTTCTTTCTGCGATAGACACTTTTTTGACCTTAAAGAGAAGTTTTTTTGTCAATTTCCGCGAAAATGCAACTCCAGAAAAGCTTTGTTTATCTGTATGTGGCTCGTTTTGAGGAGGAAAACTGTTTTCGGTAATATTTGTCCAATTTAACTTGTTTGATCAAAAAAATCTTTTCCTTCAATTCAATACCGTTCCTCAGTGTTTGCCTCTTTTCTCTTTAAGAAAGAAATAACTTTCTGTGTAATTCTTAGCTTCTTTCTGAGATAAAAAATTTTTTTTACTTTAAAGAGATTTTTTTTTTTGGCAATTTCTGGAAAAATTCTTTAAACCTAATGAAAAGCTTAATTTAGCTGTATGTGGCTCATTTTGAGAAGCAAAACTTTTTTCAGTAAAATTTGTCCCACTTGACTTGTTGGACCAAAAATTGTGTTTTCCATCAAATCAAAACATATTCTCAGGATTTACCCAGTTCTACTCGTTAGGAAAAAAAATTTCTGGGTAATTCTTAGCTTCTTTCTGAGATAGATGCACTTTTGACATAATTGTGGAGTTTTTTTGTTAATTTCCGCCAAAAAAATGCTTCAGAAACATCAGAAAAGCTTAGTTTAGCCGCAGGTGGCTCATTTTGAGGATGAGGAGTTAAATTGTTTTCAGTAATATTTGTCCCATTTGACTTCTTGGACCAAAAAATATCTTTTCTATCATATAAAAAAGGTTCCTCAGCGTTTGCCTCTTATCAAACTCTTTGAGAAAAAATAACTTTCTGCGTAATTCTTAGCTTCTTACTAAGATAGTCACTGTAACACTATTGCTCTAGACATTTCATGTTGTGTGAGGTTGGACTAGGTATGTTTGTGGTACTATTAATTCATGTGGTTTGGTGGTTGACACAATAGATAGACACCTGTTCGATGATGAATATGTGATACTAAAGTTCAATCATACAAGTTGTGTCTGCCTGTCTTGTTATCTACAAAAGGAGCTAGTTAGCATTGTAGGTAGTTATTGTACACTATCCCTGAAGAGCCTAGTAGCCACGTTACATTGGCGTAGTCGGCAGGATTGTGATCGTGCGTATAGGTCAAGTTCTATTTAAAGAACATCAAGAAGCAAGGTATGGCTGAAGAAGACACACCCGAAGTACCCGGCCCAAACCACCGACCGTTAGTTCTCCCAGACAGATATTCTGGAAAAGAGGAGTGGAGTCAGTGGATTTCTCATTTTGATAACGTTGCAGCAGTGAATACATGGAATGAAGCTCAAAAACTTCTTTGGCTGAAGGTCCGTTTGACTGAAAGGGCACAGACGGCATTCCAGCACTTCCCTGACGATGTTCAGAAGAACTACGAGGCTGCCAAGAAGGCGCTCAAAAATCGCTTCGAGCCTGAGTGTAGGAAGGATCGGTACCAGGCAGAATTCAGCAGTAGGAGGAGAAAGAAGACAGAAGGTTGGGCTGATTTTTCAGAGGATTTGAAAATACTTGCAGACAAGGCTTATCCTCACCTTGAAGCGGCTTCCATAGAGCAAATGGCAGTGATGCATTACCTTTCTCAAATCGACGATGTTCAGATCGCATTCAATGTTAGGCAGCGGAAACCTACAACATTGGACGAAGCTGTAAGTGCTACCCTCGAACTGGAATCATACCTCCAACCAAAATTGAGTGTCTCTGAAGTCACCAAGAACCATGTAGAAACTGAAGAAGCAGTGGCAGCTGTATCTCAGGACAGTACAGCAGTGATGATGAAGCAATTATTGGAGAGGATGGAAAGAATGGAAGCGGAGCTCACGATAAGGAAGAAGCAGGAAACGGATATGGCCCCTGAGAGAGGAAGGAGGGGGCAACAGCAGTTCAGGAATCAAGGTGGCTCACAACTTGGAAGGAGGCGAGTAGTCACCTGTTGGAACTGTGGCCAAAGTGGACATTTCTCTCGAGAGTGCAGGTACCAGCACCAGGGAAACGACAAACCCTAAGTGGTGTGAGCCAACCACTTAGGGTAGGTAAATCTAAGGCTTACAATAACCTTAATGTTTCTACCTTGGTACCTACAGGGGCATATAAAATTAGAGGGAAGGTGAATCAACTTGCAACCTCCCTACTAATTGACACTGGCTCCCCGGTGACTCTTGTACGGGGTGATGTGTGGGACCAGTGCAAGAAGGAGTCACATATGTTGGAGCCATGGATTGAACAACGACTTGTGGGCGTGGATGGAACTCCTCTTGCTGTACGTGGATCTACCCTTGTCGATTTGGAGCTTGATGGGACAGTGCTGAAACAGAGAGCACTGATTGTTGATTCCTTGGTGTCTGAGAGTATCCTTGGCCTTGATTTCTTACAAGAGAATGGCTGCACCATCGACTTGGTGAAGGGGTGCCTACAACTGGCGAAGTCTGGAGTGTCCATATCAGTAGGACAGCAACAGGAGGGACCACGGCAAGTAACTGTACAACTGACAAGCAAGATATGCATCCCACCAAGAAGTGAGATAGAGATCCTTGCAAGAACGCAGCACTCAATCGATGGGGGGACTTGGTTACTAGAAGGAAGGCAAGTCAACAACTGTTCTGCATTGGTGGCGAGAGCTGTGGTGAGTCCCAGCAATAGCAATGTAATTGTACATCTTCTCAACCCTCACTCTCATTCTATCACTGTTCATCAGAAAACAGGGATAGCCACCCTAGAGGAGATAAACTCTGTGTGTGTGGTTTCAGAGGGAGCTGCTAAGTGCATGAATGAAAGTGACGAGGTCCCTGAAGATAAGAAGCAAATGTTCTTGGAGATGGTTTCAAAGTGCAGTCCTGAATTGTCGGATGAAGAGAAAGATCAGCTTTTACATTTTCTCCTGACCTATTCTGGCATTTTTGCTGGGCCTGGTGAGGGGGGCGGCCGAACTGACAAGCTGATGCACAAAATTGATACAGGGGATGCACATCCCATTCGCCAAGCAGCACGACGCATACCCCCACACAAAAAAGAAGAAGTCTCCAAACTCCTTCAAGATATGTTACAGAAGGACATCGTTGAGCGGAGTAGCAGTCCGTGGGCCTCTCCAATTGTTTTAGTCAAGAAAAAAGATGGTAGCACCAGGTTCTGTGTGGATTACAGGAAGCTAAATAGCGTTACAAGAAAGGATGCCTACCCTCTACCTCGGATCGACGATACACTTGACACTCTACATGGGTCCATGTGGTTCACAACACTGGACTTGGCCAGTGGATACTGGCAAGTAGGGGTAGAAAAGAGAGACCAGCATCGTACTGCATTTAGTACCCCCAATGGACTTTTTGAATTCAAAGTCATGCCCTTTGGGCTATGCAATGCCCCTGCCACATTCCAGCGCCTAATGGATCTTGTTCTTGCTGGTCTACAGTGGTCAAGTTGTCTTGTGTACCTGGATGACATCATAATCCTGGGCAAAGACTTCAAAAGCCATCTAGAAAACCTTTCATTGGTCCTCCAGAGAATCAAGGATGCTGGCCTTCGACTCAAGACAACAAAGTGCGCCTTCTTTCAAGATAGGGTGAACTATCTTGGGAATGTGGTGTCGAGGGATGGTGTCTCTGTGGACCAACTCAAAGTCAACAAAGTGAAGAATTGGCCAGTCCCTAAGACATCAAAGGAAGTACAGCAATTTTTGGGATTAGCCAACTATTATCGGAGATTTGTCCAGGGATTTGCTAACACTGCCAGACCGCTGCACAGACTCACTGAGAAAACGGCAAAGTTCACCTGGACTGCTGAATGTCAGGCAGCTTTTGATGAACTCCGCTACAGATTGTGTGATACCCCAGTTCTCTCATTTCCTGATTACACGAAGTCTTTCATCCTCGATACAGATGCAAGTGATACTGGACTTGGTGCCGTGATCTCCCAGCTTGATGAAAGTGGCCATGAGCATGTGATAGCTTATGGCAGTCGTTTGCTCAGTAAAACAGAGCGGAAATACTGTGTCACACGGCGTGAGTTGCTGGCTGTTGTGACATTTGTTAAGCACTTCCGTCCCTACTTGTTGGGTCGTCGGTTTACGCTTAGGACTGACCATGGTTCCCTCATATGGCTCCGCAACTTCCATGAACCTGAAGGCCAATTGGCACGTTGGCTTGAGACCCTGCAAGAATATGACTTTGAGATCATCCACAGAAAGGGAAGGCTCCATTGCAATGCCGATGCATTATCTCGAATCCCATGTGAACAGCAGGATTTTGAAAATGGATTTGCTGGTGAAAATGATGTTGCAATTCAAGCTTCTGCTGTTGTGGGAAGGACAGCAGAGGATATCAAAATACTTCAGGAGGATGATCCACTTCTTGGTCCAGTGAAAGAAGCTAAATCAAACAACTTGCAACCCTCAAAGGAAGAACAGAAGAGGGGAAGTCCATCCATGAGAAGGCTCTACCAATTGTGGGACCAGCTACAACTGATTGAAGGAGTTTTATATTGCAAGTTCCCTCAAAAGAAGTTTGTGTCCGTATGTAGTGACAAGTTGGTTGTTCCAGAGGTATTGAAGAAGGATATATTGAACAGTTTACATGAGGGTCCATTCGGGGGACATCTAGGAGAGGACAAAACCCTAGAGAAGCTCAAGGAGAGATTCTACTGGCCTGGACAGTATAATGACGTCCGTGATTGGTGCCGCACATGCTCAGTCTGTGCATCTCGCAAGACTCCGGCCCCAAAACCTCGAGCTTCACTGAAACCAGTGAGAGTCGGATCGCCAATGCAGTTGGTAGCTGTGGACATCCTAGGACCCCTCCCTGAGAGCCGAGCAGGAAACTCATATGTTCTAGTAGCCGCTGATTACTTCACTCGCTGGGTGGAAGCATATCCTATTCCCAACCAGGAGGCCATTACTGTAGCCAGGAAGCTGACAGATGAACTATTCTGCAGATTTTCACTTCCTGAGCAACTTCACTCTGATCAAGGGAGGCAGTTTGAATCGGAAATCTTGACCCACCTCTGCAAGTTCCTCCACATTGACAAAACCAGGACAACACCGTACCATCCCCAGTCCGACGGGCTAGTGGAACGATTCAATCGGACACTTATTCAGATGCTGTCCACTTGTATCGAGGACCACCCCTTTGAATGGGAAGACCATATCCATAAAGTGTGCATGGCCTACAACTCCAGCAAACAGGCCACAACTGGTTATTCCCCCTTCTATTTGATGTTTGGGAGAGAGGCTCGTCTTCCTGTGGACATCATGTACAGGACTCCAAGCCAGAAAGAGGAAGTGCCTTTGGCTGGGTATGTAAGCAACCTTCGTGACCTCCTCCATGAGGCCTATGAGAGAGTGCGTGAAAATGTGGGTGAGGTGCAAGAGCGTCAAGAACAATTGTACAACCGAAAAGTCCACGGAGAACCTCACAAGCCTGGAGCACTAGTTTGGTTGTTTAACCCTGCTGTCCCACGTGGAAAGGCGAAGAGGTTCCACAGACCTTGGACTGGCCCATATCGCATCATTCGGAAGCTCTCGGATGCCAATTACTTCATCCGACATATCCATAACCACAAGAAGAAAGTAGTTCACTTTGACCGGCTAAAGTCCTGCCCAAAAAACATCCGGTTGCCGCCAAGATTGTCAAGTGAAGCTCACCAGAGTTCAGTCCCACCTCCCTCAGCACCAGGAACGTACCTAGACCTGATTGACGATGATGATGATGCCTATTTCCCTCAACAACACAATCCTCCCACAACCGGTGCTGCTAGCTCCATGCAGTCTTCCGTACCTCGTTACCCCTCACGTACCCATCACCCGCCCGATCGATATGGATTTTCCCTGGCCCTCTGATGGAATACGGGACGTATTCCTTCGGAGAGGGGAGTTATGTAACACTATTGCTCTAGACATTTCATGTTGTGTGAGGTTGGACTAGGTATGTTTGTGGTACTATTAATTCATGTGGTTTGGTGGTTGACACAATAGATAGACACCTGTTGGATGATGAATATGTGATACTAAAGTTCAATCATACAAGTTGTGTCTGCCTGTCTTGTTATCTACAAAAGGAGCTAGTTAGCATTGTAGGTAGTTATTGTACACTATCCCTGAAGAGCCTAGTAGCCACGTTACAGTCACCATTTTGACCTTAAGAGAAGTTTTTTTTATCAATTTCCGCGAAAATAGGTTTAAAACACCAGAAAAACTTAGTTTATCTATATATGGATCATTTTGAGGAGCAAAACTGTTTTCGGTAATATTTGTCCCATTTGACTTGTTTGACCATAAAATATATTTTCCTTCAAACCAAAACCATTCCTCAGTATTTGCCTCTTTTCAAACTCTTTGAAAAATAAATTCTTGGTAATTCTGAGCTTCTTTCTGAGATAGACACTTTTTTTACCTTAAAGAGAAGTATTTTGTCAAATTTCTGGAAAAATGGTTCAAAACTAATGAAAAGCTTAGTTTAGCTGTATGTGACTCATTTTGAAGAGCAAAGCTGTTTTCAGTAATAATTGTCCCATTTGACTTGTTTGACCAAAAAAAATATTTCCATCAAATCAAAACATATCCTTAGGATTTACCCCATTCCAAACGCGTTGGGAAAAAATAACTTTCTGAGTAATTCTTAGCTTCTTTCTGAGGTAGTCACATTCATACCATGAAGTGAAGTTTTTTTTTATTTCCACGAAAATGATTTAAAGCACCAGAAAAGCTTTGTTTATCTGTATGTGGCTCGTTTTGAGGCGCAAAACTGTTTTCAGTAATATTTGTCC
>CBDHDT010000103.1:7500-10281 GCA_965261215.1 Ekhidna sp. | reverse complement strand
CATACAGCTAAACTAAGGTTTTCTAGTCTTTTGAAACTTTTTCTCGAAAATTGACTGTAAACCTTTTTTTGGGTAAAAAAATGACTATCTCAGAAGGAGGTTAAGAATTACTCAGAAGTTATTTTATCACAACAAGTTTGAAAAGGATCAAATCCAGAGGAAAATTTTTGATTTGATGGAAACAACTTGTTTTTGGTCAAAGCTGTGAAACGGGACAAATATTACAGAAAACGGTTTTCCTCTTCAAAATGGGCCACATACAGCTAAACCAAGCATTTCTGTTGGTTAGAAACATTTTCCCGGATATTGACTTAAAACTTCCTCTTTTGTGTCTAAAAAGTGACTTCTCAGAAAGAAGCTACGAATTACTCAGAAACTTCTCTTTTTTTTTCAACAAGTTTGAAAAGTGGCAAATCCTGAGGAAAATTTTGATTTGATGGAAACAACTCTTTTAGGTCAAAACATTGAAACAGGACAATAATCAAAAACGTTTATTCTTCTCAAAATGAGCCACATACAGCTAAACTAAGCTTTTGGGGGTGTTTTGAAGCATTTTCGAGGAAATTGACTGAAAATTTCTCTTTTGTGTCAAAAAAAGTGAATATCTCAGAAAGAATCAAAGAAATACTCAGAATTTTTTTTTCCAACAAGTTTGAAAAGGGACAATTTCTGAGGATAAGTTTTGATTTGATGGAAACAACTTTTATTGGGCAAACTACTGAAATGGGACAAATATTACCAAAAAAGGTTTTCCACCCAAAAATGGAGCAACTTATAGCAAGGGGGGGGACTACACCTGAAACCAACGAAATTGTAACACTTATTTGTAGCTGTCATAACTTTTTTTCCCTTTCTTCTGTGCAAATACTTTTTATACCAGCTTGTTGCTTATTGTGTGTGCTTTAAAATGATATATAAAAAGTCTATATAGGCACATTTTCTTAGAAGATATATCCAAACACGCAAGGGTCATTAAAAAAAACACTTCCTAATCCCCAACAGGATTTACAGCCAGGCGCCTTGACCGCAGCGCCCCAAACTCGGTACGAATGTAGCTAAAGGCATTAGCTGTGATGTAGTGGTTTTTTTTTTCTTTTTCCGGTGAACCCCCCCTGAGTTTTAGTGTTGAGAAGAGGCGGGACCCCAAAAATCGCGCAATTTTTTGGGTCCCGCCTCTTCTCAACACTAAAACTCAGGGGGGGTTCACCGGAAAAAGAAAAAAAACCCACTATATCACAGATAATGCCTTTAGCTACATTCGTACCGAGTTTGGGGCGCTGCGGTCAAGGCGCCTGGATGTAAATCCTGTTGGGGATTAGGAAGTGTTTTTTTTTAATGACCCTTGCGTATAGACTTTTTATATATCATTTTAAAGCACACACAATAAGCAACAAGCTGGTATAAAAAGTATTTGCACAGAAGAAAGGGAAAAAAAGTTATGACAGCTACAAATAAGTGTTACAATTTCGTTGGTTTCAGGTGTAGTCCCCCCTTTTTTAACAATGCTCTTCTGGTGTTTTGAAGCATATTAGCAGAAATTGACTTAAAACTTCTCTTTTGTGTCAATAAATTGACTATCAGAAAGAAGCTAAGAATTACTCAGAAAATTATTTTTTCTCAACAATTTTCAAAAGGGCCAAATCCTGAGGAAATTGGTTTGATGACAACTTTTTTAGGTCAAACCATTGAAGCAGGACAATATTATCAAAATGGTTTTTATCCTCAAAATGAGCCACATACAGCTAAACTAAGCTCTTGTGGTAATTTGAAGCATTTTCGCGGTTGACTGAAAACATCTCTTTTGTGTCAAAAAAGTAAATATCTTAGAAAGTATCAAAGAATTACTCAGAATTTTTTTTCAACATGTTAAAAAATGGGCAATTTCTGAGGAAAAGTTTTGATTTAATGGAAACAACCTTTTTTTTATCAAACCACTGAAATGGGACAAATATTACCAAAAAATATTTTCCTCCCCAAAATTAGCAACTTAGTTTAACAAATTTTTTCTGGTATTTTGAAACATTTTTACGGATATTGACTGAAAACCTCTCTTTTGGGTCAAAAAAGTGTCTGAAGTTAAGAATTTGCCTGAAAGTAATCTTTTCTAAACAAGTTTGAAAAAGGACAAATCATGAGGAAAGTTTTGATTTGATGGAAACAACTTTTTTTGGCACTAACAGTGAAATGGGACAAATATTTACAAAAATGGTTTTCCTCCTTAAAATGAGCCATATACAGCTAAACTAAGTGGGGGTTTTTCTGTTTTGAAGTATTTTCGTGGAAATTGACTTAAAACTTCTCTTTTGGGTCAAAAATTTGACTATCTCAGAAATTTAGAACTGGTAATCAATTCTGACCCCATTGTTCACAAAACCTTTACTTAATCGGACCCCTACTTACTATCTAATTATTCTATTTCATGGCCTTACTCCAATAACCCAAGGTCCTTCTTGAAATATAATCACCCCCTTAACCACATCTATCCCCTAGAAAGGAAAGAGCCCCATTAAAACTATTACGATTTACAAGGGCAATAAACTATAAAACTCCCAATGATAATCCATGAGACCCTCCCACAAAAGCGGTTAACTCAATATAAGTATGGACAAATGGAGAAGAAACTTGTACTCACTCTAATGAAGAATAGCCGTGGTTCTACTCTACTCATCCCCCAAAAGAAATTTCTTGATAATAGGCATCCCGTGTTTGGACATTTTAATTCTGTGTTGAGATATTCTACGGATATCACATTTTAAAAACATTACCTGAGCGTCTATTTGG
>CBDHDT010000103.1:0-2500 GCA_965261215.1 Ekhidna sp. | reverse complement strand
CCATTGTTATTCTGATCACAACTACCAATGTATGGGAACTCTAGACAGACTGCAGCCTAATAATAACTATTTTAGCTTTGAATATATACAAATCTATACAGAATTATACCCGAAAGTCATTTACGAACATGGGGATTAAAGATTACAGTGGTTTAGTCTAGTATGATCACTTTCCAAATTTTTCTGAATGTTCCTAATGTTTCTGTTAACCATAATGTAGCTATTTTGGTCTACATCCTGGGCATAAATAGCCAAATGATTTTTTCAATAGTGGATTAACTTAGAAATTTGTGATGTTTATTCTTTATGTGGCAGATTATGCAGATCATTCAAATGTAAGAGTCACAATCTAGCTTCTTGAAAATGTTAACTTGAGCTGTACAGTGTTTAATGTTTCTATATGCCACGAATTTACATTTCCTTGTAGCACTATGGACTACTATTTCCTTACCAAGCTGACATCTTTAATCTGTTATAACCTTCATCATGAATTTTCCCAACCAGCCTGGATGTCCTATTGACATGCTGTGCTCATAAGAAGCCTTGAATTATGTTGGCCTTTGTAAAGGTTCGATCAAAGTTCCATTGTCAGAGTCATTCCTCGGCATGCTACTTACTGAACAAGTCCATTTAACTTTTTTTGCTTCTCAGTATCATAATAGCCGCTATGATTGTTGGAAAATCTGTTGCAAATACTGCAAATACCATGCTTTTACTCTTATTAAGCACTTGGAAAATATATACTGTCTTGAATTTGTTTCAAGTATTTCTTCTCAGAAACATTAACATCATCTAATTATTCCTAGTGGGCATGCCGGTACACTGTAAGCTGACCCTAAGAGTGGTGTGTAGGCAGATAATGAAGAGGAGGTCTGGATGTAGCCATGAAGGAGCTGTTGTTGTTGTTGGACTCTATTATTATTATTTAAAAAAAATAAAATTGGAACATGGATGGGCCAAACTAAATCTATTCAGGTCCAGATAAGCAAAAACAAACTGAGCTCTAGCCACTACGCAGTCTCAGTCTTGGGATGATTCCTCTTGTCACAAGAATGAAGAAAAAAATCATAGCAACCATTGCTTATGATGTCATCGGATAATCATGCGACCGGATCACCGGGAGCATTTCACTTCACTGGGTAGATTCTGTGTGCAAAATAGTGTTTTTTTATTTCAATGTTGAAATAGTCATTATTAGGTAGTAGTGAATTGGCATATCTATCCAGGTTGCCAATCCATCGATAGTAATGTTCTTAGTGATTCTGAATATAATAGCAAAAACAAGGAACATACTACAAGATCACATAGGTCTCAGGGATGATTTATCTTTTTGTACATTATGAAGGGAGGGAGGAGTGGTTGTTCAAGCTTGAGCTAATGTGGTAGCTTATTTGCTGTAATTTCTACTTCATATTACTTGTAGCTTAAACCAGCTTCTAAAAAGTTAAAACGAAATCTGGAAATATTTGCTGGAGGCCACAGAAAGTTGGTGAAGCTCCTCCACAAGCAGCAGTCTCTATCTAGAGAGGCAGAGGAAAGACAAAATAATGTAATGTCCATCAGCAGTGGTAAACTTTGTTAAACTAATGTTATAATCACAGTCTCTAAAAATAGTCACTCTACACAAACAAGTGAATAGAAAATACCAACCTCAGCATCGATGCACCATTTATACACTTAAATAATCATAATAATGAGAATGTTTAAATAGAGCTTATATGACTGAACATACCATGGAATGATCTCAAAAATTATGACGGAGGAATAATTGTCCATAATCTCTTGTTTTTCATTCTTTGTGTCTTGCCGTGAATTGGAATTGGCCTCTCTGACTTTTTTGCACTTGGGCTTCGTTTAATAAATCCAGAGTAAACATCATATTCTTAACTGAATGAGTTTTGATAAAACCACTGCATGAATCCATATATTCTGTGCTTGGACCATTAGATCTTATGTTAGCTATGCAGAAGGACAGTGTTGGTGATGTGTTGGTAATATCTGGTGGTACGCTTGTAGTTCCTATATCAGATTGATCCAACTTTTAAATTGGTGGACAAAAAACACTTAAATCTCTCCTAAAACCCACATGGCAGCTTTTTATTTTCCTAAATAATAGTTTCAGCCACTATTAAGTTCAAAAATACAAGTGTGCCTTGAATCCTTGGCTAAGGTATTAAATTACCCCCTCCCTGCGCCCCCCCCCCCCCCCCCCCCCCCCCCCACCCACCGAAATATACAGGTGTGAAAATATCCTCGAAATTCATCACGATATTTGTTTCTCTATTTAATTGTGGTTTCAGTCAATAACAGCTCCAAAAAAACTCCAAGCTTGCCTCGAATCCGTCAGTAGAAAACTGGCACCACAAAAACATTAGATATGTGATTAAAAAACCCTGAAATTCATCATCAAGGATCTTTGTTTATCCTTTCCTCCAATTGCATGACATGTGTACTATAGATTATTTCTTAAAATTATTAGTACCAAAATTCTCCAAATGTT
>CBDHDT010000102.1:0-30000 GCA_965261215.1 Ekhidna sp. | reverse complement strand
TTTGAACAGAAGAAAGGGAAAAAAAGTTACGACAGCTACAAATATGTGATCAAATTTCGGTGGTTTCAGGTATAGTCCCCCCTGTTAATGTAATGTACTGGTATATAGCTACTATAAGTTAATGTAATGTATTGGTGTATAGTTACTACAAGTCAATGTAGTGTACTGGTATATAGCTACTATAAGTAATGTAGTGTACTGGTATATAGCTACTATAAGTAATGTAGTCTACTGGTGTATAGCTACTATAAGTAATGTAGTCTATTGGATGTACTGCTATAAGTAATGTAGTCTACTGGTATATAGCTACTATAAGTAATGTAGTCTACTGGTATATAGCTACTATAAGTAATGTAGTCTATTGGATGTACTGCTATAAGTAATGTAGTGTACTGGTATATAGCTACTATAAGTAATGTAGTCTACTGGTATATAGCTACTATAAGTAATGTAGTCTACTGGTATATAGCTACTATAAGTAATGTAGTCTACTGGTATATAGCTACTATAAGTAATGTAGTCTATTGGATGTACTGCTATAAGTAATGTAGTCTACTGGTATATAGCTACTATAAGTAATGTAGTCTACTGGTATATAGCTACTATAAGTAATGTAGTGTACTGGTATATAGCTACTATAAGTATTGTAGTCTACTGGTATATAGCTACTATAAGTAATGTAGTCTACTGGTATATAGCTACTATAAGTAATGTAGTCTACTAGTATATAGCTCCTATAAGTAATGTAGTCTACTGGTATATAGCTATTATAAGTATTGTAGTGTACTGGTATATAGCTACTATAAGTAATGTAGTCTACAGGTATATAGCTACTATAAGCAATGTAGTGTAATGGTATATAGCTACTATAAGTATTGTAGTCTACTGGTATATAGCTACTATAAGTAATGTAGTGTACTGGTATATAGCTACTATAAGTAATGTAGTGTACTGGTATATAGCTACTATAAGTAATGTAGTGTACTGGTATATAGCTACTATAAGTAATGTAGTGTACTGGTATATAGCTACTATAAGTCAATGTAGTGTACTAGTATATAGCCACTATAAGTAATGTAGTCTACTGGTATATAGCTACTATAAGTCAATGTAGTCTACTGGTATATAGTTACTATAAGTAATGTAGTCTACTGGTATATAGCTACTATAAGTAATGTAGTGTACTGGTATATAGCTACTATAAGTAATGTAGTGTACTAGTATATAGCTACTACAAGTCAATGTAGTCTAATGGTATATAGCTACTATAAGTAATGTAGTGTACTGGTATATAGCTACTATAAGTAATGTAGTGTACTATATATAGCTACTATAAGTAATGTAGTCTACTGGTATATAGCTACTACAAGTAATGTAGTGTACTGGTATATAGCTACTACAAGTAATGTAGTGTACTGGTATATAGCCACTATAAGTCAATGTAGTGTACTAGTATATAGCTACTATAAGCAATGTAGTGTACTGGTATATAGCTACAATAAGTAATGTAGTGTACTAGTATATAGCTACTATAAGTAATGTAGTGTACTGGTATATAGCTACTGTAAGTAATGTAGTGTACTGGTATATAGCTACTATAAGTAATGTAGTGTACTAGTATATAGCTACTATAAGTAATGTAGTGTACTGGTATATAGCTACTATAAGTAATGTAGTGTACTGGTATATAGCTACAATAAGTAATGTAGTGTACTAGTATATAGCTACTATAAGTAATGTAGTGTACTGGTATATAGCTACTGTAAGTAATGTAGTGTACTGGTATATAGCTACTATAAGTAATGTAGTGTACTAGTATATAGCTACTATAAGTAATGTAGTCTACTGGTATATAGCTACTATAAGTAATGTAGTGTACTGGTATATAGCTACTATAAGTAATGTAGTGTACTATATATAGCTACTATAAGTAATGTAGTCTACTGGTATATAGCTACTACAAGTAATGTAGTGTACTGGTATATAGCTACTACAAGTAATGTAGTGTACTGGTATATAGCCACTATAAGTCAATGTAGTGTACTAGTATATAGCTACTATAAGCAATGTAGTGTACTGGTATATAGCTACTATAAGTAATGTAGTGTACTAGTATATAGCTACTATAAGTAATGTAGTCTACTGGTATATAGCTACTACAAGTAATGTAGTGTACTGGTATATAGCTACTACAAGTAATGTAGTGTACTGGTATATAGCCACTATAAGTCAATGTAGTGTACTAGTATATAGCTACTATAAGTAATGTAGTGTACTGGTATATAGCTACTATAAGTAATGTAGTGTACTGGTATATAGCTACTATAAGTAATGTAGTGTACTGGTATATAGCTACTATAAGTAATGTAGTGTACTAGTATATAGCTACTATAAGTAATGTAGTGTACTGGTATATAGCTACTATAAGTAATGTAGTCTACTGGTATATAGCTACTATAAGTAATGTAGTGGACTGGTATATAGCTACTACAAGTCAATGTAGTCTACTGGTATATAGCCACTATAACTAATGTAGTGTACTGGTATATAGCCACTATAAGTAAAGTAGTGTACTGGTATATAGCTACTATAAGTCAATGTAGTGTACTGGTATATAGCCACTATAACTAATGTAGTGTACTGGTATATAGCTGTTATAAGTAATGTAGTGAACTGGTATATATCTACTATAAGTAATGTAGTGTACTGGTGTTTTATGTTGTGGATTAATTGTGCCGTGTGATGTCCCTGGCAATTGTCTCTGGAGTAAATTGGGCATGTATACACAACCACCAATGTAGGATGTCTAGTAAATAGGTCCAAATAATATAACCAAAATGTTGTCATGGTGATGTTGTAGCTGTAGTAGTTGATGTGTACTATCATTTGTATGGATACTATCATGTAAGTTATGTTGCCATCTGTGGCTGTGCTATGTGTCCAAGGTTAGATCAGTAGCGGCTAGTAATCTCCAGCTGCTGTTATAAGTACCTGTAATTAGTATTCCTAGTCAATATCAGTGGTCAGAACACATGTGGGAGGAGTAAACTGCCCTACTCCCCCTTGAAGGAAGGTGGAATAAAATAGTCAACCTGGTCAACTGCTGCTTTTGGGTGATGGTGGCTTCCAGTGACCTCAAAGGCCAAACGTAATGTCACCTAGCCTAAAACCATTCTTGGTTCTGAGTTGGACCTCCATGCACATTTTCTGGCCAGTGGTTTTGACGATGCGATAGAGAACACTAATAAACCGACACTCACCGATATATGGTATATGTAGGCCCATGTGTATTCACATATACATGTTGAGATTTCAACTCTCTCAAAACATATCCACATTTGCTCCTTCTTTGGTATGGGTCATTATCACTTACGAAAAATTATCCTAAAAATTAAGTAAAAAATTATGAATGTTATTATTATTTTTTAGTTTTCCTTATCTTGAGTAGTAATCTCTCATGGCGGTGACCATTTCTGACGGCAGTTGCTATGTCAGCCATTTTTATTTTGCTCTATCTCTTCCACCTGGCAAATTGGATGTAAAGTTTAAGTTACGACAGAGCAATCTACTGGGCACGTGCCTCTAAAATGCTGTTGTTTAGTATATATGGTTCATTTAAAATAAAGTTGTGAAAAAGATCCGAGTTTGCATCTGTAGACAATTATGGTGGTCAGTCACGTAAGCCTCTCGATGTTTAATGCACAATAGATACTTAGCACTCCCTCCCATGGCTGTTATTACAAATACTCATCTTTAAGGCATCTCACAGTGAAGTGATTGTCCTGCTGTCACTGAAAAAGTAATGGTTGCATGCATATTATTCAACAATCAAGGCAATGTATTTCACAAATTGTTGACGCAAGAATTTCTAGTGTTTTGACCATGCCTGGTAACAGATTCTCCACCTGAAAAGAATTGATATCAGGACGGCATGGGTTGTCATCCAAATGTGAGGCATTTATTCATGAATTCCAAGGGGGACTTAGGCAAAGACCTCTAAAAGTTGTAACACATTTTTAATAACACCATAAACTTTTTTTTTGCCTCTACACAGGTAATTTTAGTACCATTGTGTTGCTTTTTCTGTGTGCTTTCAAACAATATGTTGAATATCTCTATAGGCATTTTTTTCTTAGAAGATACATACACAAACATCAAGGTCACTAAAAAAATATGCACACGTGAAGTTTCACAGTTATAACTCACACATGCATGGATAATAAATGGTGTGCATCTTTCCAAAGCATAGCTGTGATATAGCTGCCAGATTCACGTTGTGTTGATGTGTTTATAAAGCATTCTTGGTGACCATGATGTTGGTGCATGTATCTTCTGAGAAAATATGCCTATAGAGACATTCAACATATTATTTGAAAACACACAGAATAAGCAACAATATGGTACTAACATTACCTGCATAGAGGTAAGGTTAAAAAAAAAGGTTTCCAGTTATTTCAAAAATGTATACAATTTTTTGAGCTTTCAGAGCATGGTTGAAAAAATTTAATGACTGGGCTCGAGCATTCAAACTCATTTCTGATTATAATTAACACACATTATGCAGGTCTTAGGCTGTCTCATTAGCAAGTTAGCAATCAACATTTAATCAGGTTCATTAAAAGCTTCCGTGTTCTTTGAGGGAGAAGTGATAGTGTTGTCAGATTGAAGGCAGTTTCCAGAGTGTAATCCAGCATAGCAACTGTAAATGGTCTGGCTACCGAGTATGGAATGTTTAATAGCATGTGAAGATAACAAAATATACCTATGTCTCTATGTGTGACTACCTTCTCATCAGTGACATGGTTCACCCCAGTAAATTCTACTCCTTTTGTCGCTGACTGAGTGTAGCAAATAATTTCACATTCATTTAATAGAACAATCTATTTAACTATTACTAGCCTCATTTCCTAGCACCATTTGTTGTAACTGGTGTCTCCAAGCCTCATGACATTGCCAAAGATTATTTGTGGTTCTGATTGTTGTCTTGTGAGAGACACCCAGTAGCAACTTCTGTAAATACTTGAAAACCTGATACAATGGAAATGTTAAGACATAAAGATCATATATATACTTGCTATTACAGTATACCCCAAAATATTGCTAGCAATAACCACATACACTCAAGGTGTCTATCTAAGTTTTGTTTGTATGTGTGGTCGGATATACTGCTGAATATGTACATCTAAAATTCGTACCATATTTTCTCTAATGGTTACTGTGGAAACAACAACAAAAAATCACTCCAAATAGAGTAGATACTAAACGAGGTCTAATTGTGGTACCCACCTGCACCGGTGCATGACCGGAGTATAGTACAGTAGAAATAGAGTAGATACTAAACGAGGTTTGTGTTATCTCAAACTTCAATTATTGTGGCAAGCTATGTCTTCTGTGTTGTATACGAGTAATCGTATTGAAGTGGATATAAATATTTACTATGCATATTAGGACTATTTTAGCTGTAATAATTTTTTGGGAAAAATGCACGGTAAGGATTTTATCATGACTAGCTGGTAAGGGATTATCATCATAACCATAAAAATCAGTGGTGGTGTCCATATAGAACAGTTTTGAATAGTTTTGCAGTTACATTATTTTTTGTCAAGTGGCCATTGTAAGAGAGTACCATTTTGCATTGCTTGCCAATAATTGATAAGTGTTGACAATAAATGATGAGCCAACTGCTTGCTTCTCGAATCTTCTCCTAGCTCCTGTAAAACAATATATGACCAAGGTATATGACCAAGGTAGTAACCTAGTAACGGCAAATATAATGAGTTATCTTTCAGTTACAGTGCTTTGGAAGTTTATAGCTAGCGAGTTACAGCTTGAGGGGCAAGCATAGGCCAATAATTGACAAGCTTCACTAGTGGATATTTTGACCATGTCCATACAATGGGTCCCATTCTAATTAAAGCCTCCACACTGCCCTTTGTTGGAAGGCTTTAAAGCATGGCTCTGAATGTGAAACGGCATTGCCCTTTGTACTCCTGATGCAGAAGCTCCTGTAACTTATAGCCTTCACATAACTTATAGTGTCCATATGCAATAACAAGCACTATTTAGGTATTGAGTAGTGTGGGATGTACCTTCTTGCATGGTGATGGGGTGCAGATGAGAAAACAACTTACAAGGAAATTCTCCTTTTTTTGTATTCTCTTGTAAATTATATATGTGTATCATAAATAATCAGGATTTCATTTAGGGGGACGGTGGGGGGCAACTCCCTCCCCCCAACCTTGGAAATTGTATTAAAAGTCATTATTGATGTTGACAAAGTGCATGAGCAGTGAGAGTATACATATGTAATAAGATCAGAGTCTGAATGAGGATTTACACAGCAATCCGTCTACCTTTTCTGTTCCACACGTCAACAATTTCTTCCAAATCACTATCAGTGAATTTTTCATGAGGTTCAATTACAATTTTCATTAACGGGGGGGAGTACACCTGAAAAAAAAATTCCGTGGACCCGCCTCTTCTCAACACTATAACTCAGGGGGGGTTCACCGGAATTTTTTTCGACTCGTTGGTATCACAGCTAAGTGCTTTAGCTACCCTCAGACCAATTTGGGGGCGCGTCGGTCAAGGCGCCTTTGAGTTATCTCTGCCACAAATTAGGAAGTGCCATTTTTTGGAGTGACACTTGCGTGTTTGGATATATCTACTAAGAAAAGATGCCTATAGAGACTTTTTTTATATATCATCTTAAAGCACACACAATAAGCAACAAGCTGGTATAATAATTATTTGCACATAAGAAAGGGGAAAAAAGTTATGACAGGTACAAATTGTGCTCAATTTTTTTCCCTTTTTTTTTTTTTTTTTCAGGTGTAGAACCCCCTTGTCGGACAGGCTAAGTTCAGCCTGAAGCCTCCGAAATTTGAACACATATTTGTAGCTGTCATAACTTTCCCCCCCTTTCTTATGTGCAAATACTTTTGATACCAGCTTGTTGCTTAGTGTGTGTGCTTTAAGATGATATGTAAAAAAAGTCTCTATAGGCACTTTTTCTTAGAAGATATATCCAAACACGCAAGGGTCACTAAAAATGGCACTTCCTAATTTGTGGCAAGAATTATTCCCAGGCGCCTTAACCGAGGCGCCCCCAAATTGGTCTATGGGTAGCTAAAGCACGTAGCTGTGATTGTATGGAAAAAAAATTCTTTTTCAACGTGAACCATCCCAGAGTTATGGTGTTGAGAAGAGGCGGGATCACAGAAATTGCGTGGGCGCCCACACAATTTCTGTGAAGTGCCATTTTTTGAGTGACCCTTGCGTGTTTGGATTTTTCTTCTAAGAAAGGGTGCCTATAGAGACTTTTTACATATCATCTTAAAGCACACACAATAAGCAATGAGCTGGTATCAAAAGTATTTGCATAGAAGAAAGGAGAAAAAAGTTATAACAGCTACAAATATGTGTTCAAATTTCAGTGGTTTCAGGTGTAGTTCCCCCTTGCGGTTATGAAGGCGATTCTTTCGCTTTCTTCAAGGATAAAATTTCAATGAAGTATTCTTCTGGTACATCACTCTCTATCCTGCGACAGTAAATTGTCAGCTCCTCAATGGTAGTAACATTAGTGGTCTAATGAAGCTGCTTGAGTAGAGACTCTTCCATCCATGTTCCAAGAGCATTCACAAACGCTACTGCTGCCATTTTTGAGATTTACGTTGTGTTTCCTCCAGCTCTGTCAAGGAAGGTTTGAAGAGTCTCTCCACCACAACTTACTACCATTCCAACTAGTTTGTTAAAGTTAGTAGTGTGTGCAATGTGCTGATGAGCTAGAAAGGAGTACATCGGATTAGAGCTTTAATCGCCTTCCTATTTTGTAGTCTTTGATGCTCTCCAACATTTTCAAGCTGGCTGATAATGGATCCTTCTTTTCAGGCTCTATCAGCTTCCACGTCCAATTGACAGGATAGAAGTTGCACTTCACTTTTTGAATGTGATTTCATTTTCTTCCAGGTAGTGAATGATTTGGTAATCCAAGCCTCACCAGTCCTCTGAAGAGATCTTCCACCCTTTTTGCATAATTTTCAGAATGTACCCTGTAAATTCACAACCCAAATAAAAACTGAGTCAGGCTGTGTAGACTTCCCTTTAAAACTGACTACTAGTAGCCCCAGAATGCCCCAGAATCAATCTCAGAGCATCTATTAAAAAAAAAAAAAAATTCTGGGAGGGCACACCCCAAGATCTCCCCACCAGTTATGTGCTTTACACCCCTTCCACGTCAACACTGAACTTTGGAGTTTCCCCCCCTCCCAAAACTCAAAATCCTCTATGATTGCACACACACACACATTCAAGCATATCCCGACCCCCCAGATGGCATTTGTGAAAAATTAAATTTGTACCATCTTTAACCATCATGCCCCTTCCCCCCCCCCCCTAAAATCCAGATTTCCTCCAGTTTCCCCCCCCCCCCCCCCCCCCACCTTTGGACAATTTTCTAATGAAACCCTGTGGTTGTAAATTGAATGCTACCAATAGTTCATATTTGCTTGTAGCTAGTTGCTGAAGTAAGTACAGTTGCTTATATATTTATTGATTTAACTACAACTTATTTATATACCTGAAATTAGAAGTGCCAACATTGATCGAAATTGTGCCACACATAAATTCATGCAGCTACAAAAAAAAAAGAAGAAATAAGTTAGGGGGGTGGTTGTTCTATAGGAAACTGCTTGCTTTTAGTCTGTAAAACTCTAGAAGTTGTTACAAACTGGAAATATAATTTCATGTCAATAATTGTTACTTTTCTATATAGTGGCATAGATTATTTGCATCCAGACTTCGAAGGACGTGTAGATCAGACACTTGGGGTGGATTTTATTGACACAGACTCTGATGGAATGGACTTTAATGGACACGGCACGCATGTCACAGGTCAGCGTTAAGAAATAAAGTGCTAGTTTTGTACAGGCACACCTTGAGCACACCTTGATGAGGTTGTGCATGCATCATTCATCTGGGATGGTTGCATTCCAGAAAGCTTAAACTCACATTGGCAGCTTCTTCAGCCTAAATGGTGTTTCAGCCGCTATTACCTCCAAAAAGACTCAAGTATGTCTTGAATCCTTTGCTAAGGTAGTTAACCGACAATATTAAAAAAACACGTCGATGTGTGAAAAAAATGTAAAATTCATCTTCTTGAACCTTGTTTGTTTGTTTATGTTTCTTCGTTTGCATAACTGTAGTCATCTTATTTTTGGTTACCAGAAGACTCAAAATGTTCCGATAAATGTCCACGTGTACTACATTTCTTGATCTAGTGGAGCATAAAAAAATAAAACTATAAAATGGTAAGTATCATCAAACCACAACCTAGGTTGATGATTCGTACCACAACAAATAACTTTTGCTTAGTTCAGCAGTTTGGTTTGTGGAGTTCTCCTTCCCGGTCAACTGTTACATGTTCAAATGAGGCCATAGCTGATTCTGTACCGAAATATCTGCTGTAGTATTCTCCTGTGTAATGTTACCAAGTCCTCAAAGGAGGCTGTAGCTGGCCCTACATGGGTGCAGTCAACAATAGCAATTGGTATGTTCGATTATTTTGTGTGGACAACATGGTGTACCTGGGTACCGTCAACTATATCAACAATACATAGCATGTGTTGATATGTATGCAGTGGACAGCAACAATAAAGAAGTTAGATAGTGTTTATGCCTAGGAAACCCTTTACCAATCAGCTCACTCTTGATGTAGTCCTCCACAGAAAGAACCAGAAATAAGACGGTACCCATGTAGAACTCAACCAGTTAGATGATCCTTTACCATTTAAAATCATATACACCAATATTGTGCTGGTTTTAAAGTCACGGAACAAAGTGCCTGTGCAACCACAAATCCACAAAGGTGTATGCAATTTTAATGATGTAGCTGTTGTCTACATGGGTACATTCTTGTTTCTGTTCATTTTTTTAACAGGTTGATCCAATATAGCTTTTCTTTTTAAATAAAACATGCTCTTATAATAATAATAACAATATTAATAATAATGATTATGATAATGATAATAATTAAAGAAGTCTTAACCTGATCCATAGTACAAAGTTGGCGCCCTCACTAAGATCTTACAAGTATGGTCCCTAGTATCATGGGAATCCGGGGCAGTCTAGGAAAGTTGTGGCTTCCCTAAAAGGCTTACTGACACATTCCTGCTATGTGGAGTACGTAGCTGGGCGCACATATACACTAGGTTGAGACAATTGAAGAAGCATGCTGTTGTAATAGTCGAGGTAAATTCAAATATAGTGAGCACTCTCAGTAGATGGTGAGTGATGGCGAGGACAAATGGACATGCTCTTTTTATCGCCATCTTGTGTACTATAATGGCCTTGTGTTGATAGCATATATCATCATAATCAAGATATATGCATGCCTAGGTACTGTACTTGGTAATGAATGGGGAATAGCCAAGAAAGCTACAGGCATTGCTATACGTGTGCTGAATGCAAACGGGTATGGCTCAAACATGTAAGTCCGTCTCTATAATGTTACTGTGATATTTTTACATGTTGTTGTTGTATTGATGTTGCTATTGCTATTCATGTTGTTCATGCTTTTAGTATTGTTATTTTTGTTGTGCTTTTTATGTTGTTAACAATGTTGCTGTTGTCATTGCTGTTGTTATTGTATTGTTATTCTGTTGTTCATGTAGAGCTAATCGATTTTGTAGTTATTATTGATGTTGCTGTTATGCTGTTACCAATTTCATTACGTAGTATTATAAATGTTGCTTTTATTGAATCAGATGTTGCTGGTGTTGTTCATGTTGTGATGATGTTTGCAGGGGTGTGATTGCTGGAATAAACCATGTAGGTAATGCATCTGTAAGAAGGGGCAAAAAATCGGTGGCAAAGTAAGTCATGTTCCCAAAACTCTGTGAGTCATTACTCGTATAGGATATAGCAGTAATGCATAAGTGGCATTATCTCTGGACAACATTTCCCAAAAAGTTTGTCACACTCCAATAATATTGTCACATGATCATTGAGCTGATTAGTGTATAATATTTTCCCTCAAAATTTCCCTATAAATGTGGTTAAAATTTTTAAAACTGTTTTTGATTGTCAAAAACAATTGGAAACAAGACGGTAAGCATGTCAGCCACAACCAGTTTCGCCAATCTTTACCGTACTATTTAAAATCATGTATGCCAATCAATGGCTACATGATTTTTAATGTTAAAGGTGTGGCATTGTGCTAATGTTTGGAATAGCAATATTCAGAGTACACATATTTATAATCTTGTTCTTTGTTGTTGTGTTATCATTGATCTATAGCATGTCTCTGGGTGGAGGTATTTCTCTAGCGATGAATGATGCAGTGAATGCCTGTGTTACAATGGTACATGCTATGTAGCTAGTGTATATATAATAGTTTCATATTCACCTGAGAACAGACTGACTTATTATTTAAAACACTGTCTAGTTCATAACATTTCATTTACTTGCCATACATTTGTCCCTACAACTGACACTTTCAGTAGCATACCTATGGACCTGAGGTTTTGAGACAAACCTCAATCCATAAACTACATGCATGGTGTCTTGCCCCCAACTCAAATTGGCTCCTCCACCCCCATCCCTGATAGATATAGACAGTGCAATAGAATAGCTACATTTTGGAGAGGTTAACTGTCACCATAACTAAGTTCTTATTTCCATATGTTTTCACAAAGCAATCGAGTCTTTTACTTTCCGAATTTAATTGTGGTTTTTATATAACAATATTTATAGCTATAACTTTTTTTTGTTAATTCCTGTTCATATCATTAGAACGCAAATATAATATGCTGTAGTTTAGTCTAAGAATCAGCTCCACTGAGGCATGCTGACAAAAGCTATGCATTACTGCATCGTTATAAATTTACACCAGAGAAATCCATCCTGTTGTGCCTTCTTTAAGAGTGAAAGGATTCAGAGCAATTCCAGCTCAATAAATAACTTTCTCAATAATCAACTTCAAAATTGACTGCTCAATGTTTTGCTAAATTCTCTCTAGCGTTCATCAGTAATAATTCCAGATAGGCATAGATGCTTGTGCAGCTTTCCTCCAAAGAAGGGCTTCCAGAAACTGTTTTAACAGCAGCATTCATCAGTCCAGATGGGCATTGATGCTTGTGGAGCTTTCCTCCAAAGAAGGGCTTCCAGAAACTGTTTTAACAACAGGAATGGCCAGGAAGAGACTGTTCATGACGGTAGTTGTGATCATCAGTCATGTTTTACATTTCGCTTGCTCTTCCCCTCAAACCAGAAGTAACTATTTTTATATCGATAGAGCAATCTACTGGGCATGTACAGGGGAAAAAAATCCAAAAATCCGGTGTTTAGTGTGAAGGGTTAAAAAAAAAAATTCTTGAAATATGTCAACCTGCATACTTACATGCTATGGTTGTGTAACAATTTGTCAACACTGTAGAACAAAATGGAAGCGAGTTATTGCTTTTTTTACCCATGCTGTAATTAGTTAGTTCTGAAGGTTCTAATGCACATGCATAAGAACATGTGAGACCATGCCCTTATGAGCTAAAGGTGAGAGCATTGTTGCATCGTTTGATTCCACCACTGTAAAACTAGTGGGCTAGCTAACTGTGTTCTATTGCTCTTAGCTCAAATTCCTGTTCTCTTGTTAGTTGGTACCAGTTTTTCTTGTAAAATAACATCTTTTCATAAAAGAAACAAAAAGGGATGACCCTTAGCATAAAACAATCATGTACACCAATAGTTTTTAAATGTTGGTGTACATGATTTTAAGTGGTAAAGGATTGTTCATTATTGTTACCAGTTTTGCTTCGTTTCATAAATGTATTGTGGTACATTCATTGCCTGCATGTCTGACTTACATCGTATGATTAAGAATAGCCTTTACACTCTCTAGAATCTAATTTTATGGTTGTGAACTTAAACAAAAAAAATTGTTGTATAAATATGAACGATGGGGATGGGTTGGGATTTCCATGTGTTTAAGATTTCAATCATTCCACGAGATGGGTATTACATTTTTTCCCCCTTAGGGAGTCCACATGGCCGTTGCTGCTGGAAATGAGGGTGACGATGCTTGCACCGGATCTCCCGCTAGTGCCCAACTTGTGTATGTTCATTATTTCATTAATATTATAGATTTATTATATGACAGAATTCATATATTATCTTGGAGTGGGGTTTGGCCTTACTTCAAAATATCTGACACCAATAATACACAAGAAAACTCATTACCTCAGACTAAGGCAGCTTTTTAGTAATTTAAATGGTAGCTTTGGCTATTTTTAGCTCCAAAAATAGTCCGGCATGCCGAAGAATCCTTCGCTGAGGAAGTAAATTGGTAGACAAAAGAAAGAGAGTTTATATCTGGATTTCGTCTTCACAGCTCTTGTATCAATTTTGTCCAACTCTCAGTCTTCTCATAACAATTTTACTACTACTACAAATTTTCTACTGACTTGCAAGACTAATTTGTTTCTCAATTTAGCAAAAACGAAGATTGGTAAAAATCATCGGTGCAATAATCATAATTATGAGTGGTTACAATAATTGATCCTCGCTGATGTTATTCAGCGACTTTACGTTTTTGCAGCTAAAAAATGATTGGTCAGAGTGGTCAGTTGTAGATGTTTGAACTAGTAAGATTATATGAGCAGAGCAGCCTGTTTGTACTATCATGCCGTAATGGATTATACGGTGACAAATTAATAGTTAGCAGTTCAGATCTTCAACAAAACCAAGTAAATTATATACTTGTGGACCATGTTGGCATATAAATGTGTTTGTAAATTAGTAATATAAAGATGGTAAAGAATAAGATCTGAAAGGATTGTTGAGTTCCGGAGTTATCTCTGAGCAACTGGTACAATGTTTTGAAAGAAGCAGCACCTCTTAAAGAAAAATAAAAACAAAACAATTATAATTATGGATTGACCTGTTAAATAATAAAGGAAGTAAGACTGTGCCATGTATGCCACAACCGGTTGGACCCGTTGGATGACTATACACCAATTACTATACTGATTAACAACCAGTACAATATTGGTGTACATGATTTTAAATGATCTGGTCTCCATGGATACAATCTTGTTTCCTTTCTGGTGAACCTTTTGCTGTTCTTTTTTTAATTTAAAAAGTTCTTGTTTCAATTTGTTGTTGTTGTTTTCTTGTTGTTGTTGTTTTGTTGTTTTGTTGTTGTTTCTGTATTTATAGTTGGGCAGAGGAGGACTACACCTAGTTTGTGTTCTATATAGTTCAACTTAGAGCTTCTAAGTCTCCAGTGCTTTTAAACCTTGTTGATTGTTGTTGTAAACTAAGTACATGTCTGTGCATGGCTTGTTGCTGTTATTGACTGTAGCTATGCACACCACTCTGTCCACTACGCAAAAAAATCTGCACAAACCATTTCTTGTTGCTATTGTTGACTCTACCCATGTAGAGTCAGCTACAACCTAAGGACTGTAAGAGTTGCATTGGCGAACTCTACCAACCAATCAAAAGATGTTTTGGTATAGAATGGTCACCTAAACCCTGCTTTAGACTTGGTAAAAGTTTCCTTGGATCAAGAACTCCACAAACCAAAGAGCTAATCTGAGCATTCATTTGTTCTGCTAATAACATAGCACATGTGTAGCTTGATTGCATCATCAACGAAGCCACTGTCTGATCCTTACCATCCGTTTTATTCCGTTATCGAGAAACAGAGTACAGTACGATGTCAGTTATCCAAACACGTTGGGGCCGAAGGGCGTTTGGATAAGCGGATAACTAAAGTACATCTTCGTACATATCTTATTGTGAACGAATAACCATAATATGCTACGCATATATGATAAATATGTGCTGTACGCAAGAAGTCAATTCAATAGATAATTTAGTAGTGACTTTATTTTTTTTTTGAGTTATAGATCTCTTCCTTTCCTTCAACAAGAAGACTTATTAATCATTACAGTAGTGCTCATTTGAACACCTGATTGCTGATCCAAATATGCCAGCACAGTTTCTAGAGCATGGCAAGCCTCTGCACCACCAGAAGACTCTCGTCTTCTCTTTATCCTCTTTCTCTTCTCTGCGGAGCCTTAGCTAGCTACTATCCCTAAAAAAAAAAATTAAGAATGAGCAGCTGCAAGTCACCATACATGTATTATGACGTTTAGGCGTGTAATTGGGGAAGGAAAAAAATAAATGAAAATTAATTTTTTTTATATATAATGGAGGGTGTGGCTTTGTATTGCGTTCAGTTGACCGTTTTTTCGGCTAACTGAAGTTTGGACAATTGACATCCTACTGTAATTGAGGACATTCATGAACTCCCATGGTACTAAAGTTTTTATGAATGAGCCTATTGTATGCAAGTTATGTGTAGGAGGTAAAAAAGATAGATAATATCTTGAAGATAAATTTTACTAAATTCAAAGACACTTTTGATAGATGTGTATTGCATGTGTGGAGCTGATGTTTAAACCTGTATTGATCTGAAAGTGCTATGTGGTTAGGGAATATTGACCCTCATCTGATTACTTGCATTTGAAACCAATTGGTATCAAGTGGTTCAGTATCCTTGCAAATTATTCAAGGCATGTTGGGGAAGCTTAATAGTGGCCAAAACCATCCTTGAGGCAATTCCGAATCTGCTAATGTGCTTTGGTTTAGGGGAGGGGGTTTGCCATCCACCATTTTGAAGAAGGGGTAAAACCACCAATATAAATAGTGCAGAACTCCCCACAGAGGAAGCAACTATATAAAAAAAAATTTAAATATTTTTTTAAACAGAAACAAGGGGGGAATACAAGTTGGGGGGGGGGGGGGGGGGGAGTTTTATTCGAAAACAAACAAACAAAACTGCTCTCCCTATATTGATTTGACCTCTGTTCAACTTTAGACGCCAAAAGCACTAAGCTCAAACTCAACTATAGGCTATTTTGGCAGCTTCTTAGCATCCTAAACAGTGGTTTCAACCTATATTAACTCCAAAAACACTTCCAGCGTGCCTTTAATCCTTAGCTTAGGTTAAAACCTTAAGATTCCCTCAACAAAAAGTTGTGGAATTTATCTTTGAGGATATATATATATCTCTCTATATACTTTTTTTGCCTACATATAATTTGAATTGGTAAATGATCATAACGTTATAAACATGCTTGTGTGGATCAATACTGAACTAATAATTAAGCAGTTGCTTAACATTTTTCTTTCTTTGCAAAAAAAAAGAAGGTTTTCTGAGCAAGCAAACTTCGCCACCGACCTCAGGAATAGCAACTATGGTACATAAGCATGCAGCATGGGGTATGAGTTCTATGAATCCATTTTTTTGTAGGCCAGTGATTGAGGAGGGAGGCAAGAGTTACAATTTTGCTGTCTATTTTGTTCAATTGCTAATATGGCTAATGGATGGTGTACAGAGTTGATCATACATTTTTTATCATGTTTTTTGTTTGGTATGTTGTTTGTTTTCTATAGTGAAACAGTAGGAGCCACTGATGATGGGGATTTCCCTGCTATTTTCAGTAATTTTGGGACATGTGTCAATATTTATGCCCCAGTAAGTAACAGTAATATATACTGCAGAGATCTAGAGAATGAAGTGTCTTCAATTGTTTGTGTCACCTCTCCAGCTATAATACCTATATAGCTTGGCTTAATAATATTGTAGTGAAATATTTATCTCATGCATCGTTACCAACTTTCAACTTTTCGGATCTATTTCTATGAAGGACTACTTCCATTTTAACCACACCACCCTTTACCATGTCACCCTTTACTACACCTGGAGGGTCATAAAATGGGTGTTTTCCAACAATCTTGTTTACACAAAGACCAATTAATAGTTATAGAATATGTTTCTAAATGCTATTGGATACTTGTGATACAAACTCGAGAATTCCTTGAAGTTTAGAATTGTAAGCTTAGATAGTCCTTTTCTTATCTACAATATATCATCAATTACACCATGTACATTATTTTCGTGATCTGCATAGCTGCACATACTATTTGAGGATTGAGGCCCGGTGTATTATATTAGCATGCAATACAGGCATGCACGTAATTGATCACCTGATCTCAATCATGTGACAAGAGCTATTTTTGTGTAACTATTCATCATCTATTAAATTTTCCACGTAAGCTTTGTCCAATATTTAGAGATCAATACTGACCCCTCCGGTCTTATTATGTATAGTTTAGCCATCTCACCGGTGATAGCTGCTTCTACGCTGGATGCTACCTGCCTAGGTAAGAGTGATATGATTATCTTCTGAGCATCTGTCCTCATAGGAATGTCACATTATTAACCGATTACACGCTGACTTTATTTGAGTTTTTTTTTTGTAGCAATTATATTTATAGCTATAACCTTTTTTCATGAATAAACTTTTCAAACTGTTCCTATCATTAGAATATTAATACAATAAGCTGCAGTTTGGTGTATGGATCAGCTCCATTGCTATTTTTAGTTGATAGAGCAATCTCTCCTGGGCATCTATGGTTGAATAAGTTGGCTTTTAGAGATATTAACTATTATATATATTTTTTTTCGACTGATGTTCACGTTGATGTTCTAAAGTGCTTACGTATTTAATCGGTTAAAAGAATTGAGATGATCACTTCATTTGTTACTTCCCATATAGATGTCCCTTAGTTATTCTGCTCACCCATCCATGCTGAAGGACACTATACTATATTGGAATTTCGTAATATTAGGCTAGGTGCCAGTGATATGCATGCACATTGCAATGCAATTTTAGGTAGGCATGCACGGTCTAATTGGGGACACACACCATTTCACTCTACATTAGTAAATCTGCATGCGGTCTAATTGGGATCGTGTACCATTTCACTCTACATTAGTAAATCTGCGTGCTGTCTAATTGTGGACACACACCATTTCACTCTACATTAGTAAATCTGTGTGCGGTCTAATTGGGGTCGTGTACCATTTCACTCTACATTAGTAAATCTGCGTGCGGTCTAATTGGGGTCGTGTACCATTTCACTCTACATTAGTAAATCTGCGTGCGGTCTAATTGGGGACGCACACCATTTCACTCTACATTAGTAAATCTGCGTGCGGTCTAATTGGGGTCATGTACCATTTCACTCTACATTAGTAAATCTGCGTGCGGTCTAATTGGGGTCGTGTACCATTTCACTCTACATTAGTAAATCTGCGTGCGGTCTAATTGGGGACGCACACCATTTCACTCTACATTAGTAAATCTGCGTGCGGTCTAATTGGGGTCGTGTACCATTTCACTCTACATTAGTAAATCTGCGTGCGGTCTAATTGGGGTCGTGTACCATTTCACTCTACATTAGTAAATCTGCATGCGGTCTAATTTGGGGACGCACACCATTTCACTCTACATTTGTAAATCTGCGTGCGGTCTAATTGGGGGCCCACACCATTTCACTCTACATTAGTAAATCTGCATGTGGTCTAATTGGAGGCGTACACCATTTCACTCTACATTAGTAAACCTGCATGCGGTCTAATTGGGGGCGCACACATTTCACTCTACATTAGTAAATCTGCATGCGGTCTAATTGGGGGCGCACACCATTTCACTCTACATTAGTAAATCTGCATGCAGTCTAATTGCGGGTGCAGAGTTATTGAGGGTGCAGAATTATGGAGTATGCCATATATTTGATATGTGATAGCTTGCACTGGATCTTCAGGCTTAATTGTTACTCGTATTTCATACTTTTGCAGAATGTTCCTCTATATTTGGGATAGTTTGGCAACCGTGAGCTGTATGTGATATTCTAGAAATACGTGTAATTAAGTGCATGCACCTGTCAAGTAATAAAGTTCATATGGACTTCTTCAGTAAATCATTTTACCACTACTGATGTATAGGGAGTGGATGTGAAGTCGGCCTACCCTAATGGCGGTACCGCTACCCTCAGTGGCACATCAATGGCCGCTCCACACGTGACTGGTGTGATGGCCATGATCCTTTCTGAGGGTGATAGCTACGATGAACCTGCTAAAATGAAAACCCATCTTGCGAAGATGTAAGATTCAATTTTTAAGTACCTACTATTTTAGCTGATTCTAAACATTATTCATAGTATTCTAGAATATGGCTGAATGTATGGGTTATAACATCTAATATGGTGGGGAGCTTGTAACTCATTGCATTCTGAGAGCTCTGGCACTACATTTGTAATGCTATAAGTTATAGCTTAGTGATAAAGCTAGAAATTTCTTGGTATGAACAGATACTGGCAATATACATCAGGGATTGTGTATCTAAGTAGGTAACTTTTACACAGTCTCTCTCTGTATCAAAGCTGTGTGCTGGGTAGTTCACTCAATATTCTAATCAAGATCACCAGAACTAAAATTAATACTTCATGCAGTATCTACAAGTAGCAGCCATCTTTCTAGTTAGACACATGGCTATCTGGACTCAATGTAACCACATGTCTGAAACATGTCCCCAAGCATTATTCCATGACCATGTTAAGTTTGCTATAACCCAACTACACACATATACAGAGTCTGAGTAAAGCTTGTTTGTAGGTATGTGGCCGCGTAATTTTATATATCATATTGTCAGTTTTGTGTTGCTTGGAAATCTTTGTGGCAATTTACTGTCTTTACAATTGATGCTGTTCAGCAGGCCTGATCGGTTAAACTATTTCACAGGCTTTTCCTACATGATTCATGGTCATGCTGAACCTGTAACAAACCGACATCCATAGTTCTTCTTTGTCAGGACAGTATTAGCATATTGTCAAACCTACTTTATTTCTTCTTTTTTTTTTATATAGCTGTAAACTTTTTTTCAGGAATAAACTTTTCAAACTGTTCGTATCATTGGAATACAAATATAATTAGCTGCTGTTTGATATAAATATCAGCTCAATTGATGTTAGCAAACGAAAGTTATGCACCACTCGCTACGTCTCTCTACGTCCACAACAAAAAACCTACAGCAAAGAATCTGGGAGCACCTCGTTTCTCAAAAACGAAGGGATTCAGAGTGATTTCATATTAGTAGAGGTAACTGGGACGCTTTTTTCCTAAGAGGAGCTTCCAGAAATAGCAGTAAAGGCCAGGAAGAGACCATTCATGATTTCAGTTGGGATTGTCAGTCTTTCATTTTGTCACTTACCACCATCAAACTGGAAGAAATTTGATAATTATTTTGTAAGGATACTGCATTTTTTCAATGATACACTAGTTGTGCAGTTAAAAAAAATATATTGTAGTGCCTACTCTTCTTGTGTGTCGACACTTTGTTGGTGAATCGGTTAAAGCTCTTACTTATCACTGTCACAACTCACTGTAGGCAAGTTAACGGTTACATAACGACTTTATTTGTGGTTTTTGTACCAATTATATTTATATCTATAACTTATTTTCTAGAATAAACTTTAACAATTGTTCATATCATTAGAATAATACAATAAGCGTCAGTTTGGTGTAAGAAATTAGCTCCATTGAGGCAAGCAAACAGAAGCCTCGTATTTCTATGGCCCTCTATGTCTACAACAGGACTTACAGCAAAGAAATCCATCCAGGAGCGACTCCTTTCTCATGTACGAAAGGCTTCTGTGTGTTTCTCAGTAAGCATTGGTGTCTGTCCAACCTTCTTCAGCAGAAGAGACGCTTCTTGACAAAGTTTCGTTCAAGTCAGCCATTGTTGATTTTTGTTCGGGTATGCAGGAAAAAAAAAAGGCGTTTAGAAGTATGGACTATTTTTTATATATTTTTTCGCAATCGATGCTTATGGCGTTTAATCGGTTAATCCTGCACAGAGCTAGAGATGTGTGTAAACATATTCTTGTTTATATATAAATAACAGGTGCAGTGGGTTAAATATTTTATTAGACCATGTGAGAACGTGTGTATCATTTGACAGGGTTGTTACTTGACCTATGTATATTGTATTGCAATTGCGAGTAATCCTCTTTCAAATAAAAAGCCTTACTATAGCAACCACCTCAAGAATCATCCCTGATATTTTGTTGTTGTTTTCCATTCCAGAGCTAACAAGGACAAGCTCAAAGATGTTCCTGGTAATACTCCCAACCTTCTTGTCTTCCATGATTGTGATTGATGGCCTTACATTAAACACTGTAATACATTTTCACATGTATAATTTTCCAGAAAATGACTGGATATATATTTGTCCCTGCTTACTTTTTATAATGGTTGTTTTCATTAATGTCAAGATTAAAGGAGGGATTTTTCTGCACAATTTTCCCGGAAGAAAGAGACTGGATTTTATTTGTGCCATTGCTAGCTTTTTTAGTTATGTTTATTTCAGAAGGGCACGTTTTTATGTCATTTGAAAACAATGCTAGGATACAAAAGAGTTAAACCAGCGAGAACGGCACTTCCTACATAAGTTTAAATCACGTCTAAAACACAAAAAGAACAAAGCTCGTATCTTGGCCAAGGACTCCCTTTGGCAGAAAATGACCATCCGTCTTGTGTTTCTATAATACTGTTCAGAGTATATTCTAAGAGGGAGATTCAAGAAAACATTACTTAGTTACCAAGGGGAAGATTTTCTCCTGCATTTGATGCTTTCTCTCTATCAGTAAGTGGATATTGTATTTCCACCCATTCTTCAAACACCTGAGCAAGATACGTGTTTAGAGAAAAGAATGTAAATAGTTTCACCTGTGAAGTCTGAGTGAATTTAATTTCTCTTGAACCAATATGGATACACACCCTCCCTGATTAAACACATGATATTGTGTTTATTTACTTAGTGGGCTATAACAATAAGCAGTTACTATGGCCACCTCGCTAGGGACGGATGATAATGCATAATTTTTTACCATGAAGAACATAACACATAGGTTATGTACTATTCCTGGTAGCTGAAGAGGAGTTACGATACTTGATGCTTGTCTACAGCACTCCAGACACTCAAGGCTGTGCAGAACCAGTTGAGTATACTTTGATGCACTCTTGAAGTGTGGTCTAGCTACTTGCAAATCAAAATGTTCAACTGCTTTGTACGGAGAAGACAACAGTGTATGGGAGGTAGGTTGCATGGTGTGAAGTTGCCAATCCTAGCTACTTGTAGAAAATTTAGTAAGTATTTCTCTATGTTATACTGTTTCTATTATTTAACTTTTAATACTCTAGCTAGTTATTCATATTCAAGACACATTGACCTACCTTGCACAAGAAACTGTGACTCTCATTGCATGGGGAAGGAAATAGTTAACCAATTTTGTCATAATTTGTGTAGTAAAAAATTGGAAGGATAGTATATGTACTGAACTTCAACATGAACATGTAATACAAGTGTCTTGCCATTTGATAACGAACATAAAAATACCTAGATGAAATAAAATTATCAAACATGTGAAATGGAACAAATATCACGGAAAACAGTTTTGCTCCTCAAAATGAGCCATGTACAGCTAAACTGAGCTTTTCTGGTGTTTTGAAGCATTTTCGTTGAAATTGCCAAATAACCTCTTTTAGGTCAAAAAAGTCACATCTCAGAAAGATGCTAAGAACTCCCCTGAAAGTTAGTTTTTCTCATCGAGTTAAAATAGGATAAATCCAGAGGAAATGTTTTGATTTGAGGGGAACGACATTTTTTGGTTAAACGTGTGAAATGGGACAAATATTACTGAAAATAGTTTTGCTATAGGACGCACAGAGGTGGAGTCCTGTGCGCCTTCTACAAGAAGTACATTCTCTGGCATCTCAGGTTGTCGGGATTCCGCCTGAGTCTCCTATACAGCTTGCAGGTAATGAGTTTATCTTCCAACCAACTTTTTTTAGGTTCTATTTAGCTGTATCCCCAGGGCTTTGGTGTATTCTCCTTTAGGTAATTTTTCGTAAACCGTTTAGTCATCCAGGTCCTTGAAACCTTTGCTGAGGGCTAGGGCTAGGGCTAGTACTGTTTTTCCCCATCACCACTACACACGATCCCTTGTCAGCTAGTCTGACGACCAGGGTTTTTGAGTGCAATTCTTTCACCACAGGTTAGGTTGTCTGGGGCTGTTCTTATGGGGGTCATGGAGGCTAAGGAAAAGCAGAAGCTGGCAAGGGCATCTTCTATTTGGTTACATGCAGGTGTGGCTGTTGGCTTGGTACTGAGTGTGGAGTTGGGTTGGGTTGAGGTTTTGGATTTTTGGAATCATAGGCTGGGGTGGGGCAGGGAAAGATTGGTTCCAGTCAGTCTGGCATATTGAGACATAAATCTTGGAATGTAGGGATGCCAGTTTTTGGTTAGATTCAGGTCGTCAGTTGGGTTGGGGTAAAATTCAGTCCTTTGGTCAGAAGGGAGGTCTCTGAGTCGGTTAGGTCGCATTCTGTTACGTTAAGTATGTAGTCGTTGTGTTTGGGTTTGTTGGGTTTGAGGCAGGCTAGTCGTTTCTTTGTTATGTTAGCTATGGGAATGAGTGTTGGTGACCAGCTTAAGGGTGTTGTCCATCCTAGGGAAACCCCCCATTGCTCTTTTGAGGTCTGGGTGGATCTCCCCCGAGGAGTTGGTGTGGAAAGTTGTTATTTGGTTGTGTAGGGCCATCCAGTCCATTGGAGAATAGTGCTTTTAGGCTTTTGATTAACTCAATGATGAGGTGACAGTGCAGGTTTGTTTGTTAGGGAGGCTGGGGGGAGGGTGGGGGGGCATGTATTGTGGGCATTGGTGTAATTCCTGTTGTTAATGAGAGTGGTAGCTCATTGCAAGTGTGTGTGCTGTGGAGGCGTGCTGTGCGTGCATTTGGGCGTAGTATGTGCTCACCTTTCTTTATGGCCTGTCCCTCCTCAGAAGGCGTGTCTCCAGGTCTCGGTGGGTGAAGTCATTCCCTGATCGTTGATCCGAGGTGGTGGCTTGACTTTCTCGCGATGGGTTGTGGATTTCCTGTACGCTCAGTGGTTGATGTCGGGTTGTGCTCCTCGTTTCGTGTATCATTGGTTCTCTGGATTTTTTTTTACTTTCTCCTTTCCGATGGAATGTGTTTTACTGTCTCTCTTAAGAATGTTTGCTTCAGTCAGCTTCATTCTATCGGCGTGGGACAGAGTGGTCGGTCCATCAGCGGCGGTGAGGATGCAAGTCATGTCATTTAGAATTTCTTCGATTTGCTCAGAGGTGGAGCTTTTTAGGACAGCATAGAGCTAAGTTAGTGATTCTAGGAGTAGCGTTTTAGCATCGGAGAGGATATGATCAAATTGGTTGGGTGATGTCGGTTCTAGACTTGGCTACTGCCATTCAAGGTACTCTTAGTTGCAGTCCCTTTGGGATGGTAAAGCTATTTTTTCTCAACAAGTTAGAATAGGGGCAAATCCTGAGGGAAATTTTGACTTCATGGAAACAACTTTTTTTGGTCAAACCATGAAATAGGACAAATATTATCAAAAACGTTTTTCCTCCACAAAATAAGTCACATACAGCAAACGTGGAAATTGACCGGAAACTTCTCTTTTGGGTAAAAAAATTGACTGTCGCAGAAAGAAGCAAAGAATTACTCAGAAAATTATTTATTCTCAACAAGTTTGAATAGGAACAAATTCTGAGGGGAATTTTGATTTGATGGAAACAGCTTTTTTTGGTCAAACCCGTAAAACGGGACAAATATTAACAAAAATGCTTTTTCTCCTCAAAATGAGCCACATACAGTTAAACAGAGTTTTTCTAGTGTTTTGACGCATTTTCGCGGAAATTTCTTCTCTTTTGGGTCAAAAAAGTGACTATCTCAGAATTTTGCTAAAGAATTACTCAGAAATCTATTTTTTCTCACATTCTTGAAAAGGGGCAAATCTTGAAAATTTTGATTTGACTGAAACAACTTTTTTTGTCAAACCAGTGAAAAGAGACAAATATTACCAAAACCTTTTGTCCACCTCAAAATAAGCTACCTACAGCTAAACTAAACTTTTCTGGTATTTGGAGGCATTTTACCGGAAATTGACAGTAAACTTCTCTATTGGGTAAAAAAGTGACTATCTCAAAAGGAAATAATGAATTACTCAGAAAGTAATTTTTTCTCTACAAGTTTGAATAGGGATAAATTGTGAAAATTTTGATTTGATGGAAACAACTTTTTTTGGTCAAACCAGTGAAACGGGACAAAAAAACGGTTTACCTCCTCCAAATTAGCCACACAGCTAAACTAAGCTTTTCCGGTTTTATGAAGCATTTTCGCATAAATTAACTGAAAACCGCTCTTTTGGGTCAAAAAATTACTAGAATTAAGCTAAAAATTACCCAGAAACTTTATCTCAACAAGTTTGAATAGGGACAAATCCTGAAGGAAATTTTGATTTGATGGAAACAACTTTTTTGGTCAAACAAGTGAAATGGGGCAAATATTAAGAAAAACGTTTTTCCTCCTCAAAATGAATCACATAGAGCTAAATTAAGCTGTTCTGGTGTAGAGAAACATTTTCGCGGAAATTGACTGAAAACTTCTCTTTTGGGTCAAAAAATTGACTATCTCAGGAAGAAGCAAAGAATTACTCAGAAAATAATTTTTCCCAACGAGTTTGAACAGGGACAAATCCTGAGGATAATTATGATTTAATGGAAACAGCTATTTTTAAACAAATCAATGTAACGGGACAAATATTAACGAAAACGGTTTTCCTCCTCAAGATGAGCCACATACAGCTAAACTAAGCTCTTTTGGTGTTTTAATGCAGTTCCACGAAAATAGACAGAAAACATCTCCTTTGTGTCAAAAAAGTGACTATCTCAGAATGAAGCTAAGAATTACTCTGAAAGCTGTTTTTTTCTCAACAAGTTTGAATAAGGACAAATCTTGAGGGAAATTTTGATTTGATGGAAACAACTTTTTTTAGCCAAACCAGTGAAACGGGACAAATATTAACGAAAACGGTTCGCGTAAATTGACATTCTCTTTCTGTGTCAAAAACGTGAATATCTCAGAAAAATCTAAGAAATACTTTAAATGATTTTTTCTCAACAAGTTCGAAAAGGTGCAAATCCTGAGCAAAATTTTGATTTGATGAGAACATATTTTGGTCATTGAAGTGAAATGGGATAAATATTGACTAAAACATTTGTTCTCGTCAAAATGAGCCACATACAACTAAACTAAGCTTCTGTGGTATTGGAAGCATTTTCGCGGAAAATGACTGAAAACTTCTCTTTTGCTTAAAAAAAGTGACTGTCTCAGAATGAAGCTAAGAATTAGTCAGAAAGTTATTTTTTCTCAACAAGTTTGAAAAGGGTCAAATACTGAGTAAAAGTTTTTATTTGATGGAAACATTTTTTGTTCAACCCAGAGAAACGGGACAAATATTGACGTAAACGTTTTCCTCCTCAAAATGAGCCACATACAGCTAAACTAAGCATTTCAGGTGATTTCAAGCATTTCACGGAAATTGACCGAAACCCTATTTTTTGGGTGTACAAAGTGAGTTCTCAGAAACAACTTTAGAATTACGCATAAAATTATTTTATCACAGTGGCAAATTCTGAAGAAATATTTGATTTGATTGAAACAACTTTTTTTGGTCAAACCAGTGAAACGGGACAAATATTGAAGAAAATGGTTTTCCTTCTCAAAATGAGCCACATACAGCTAAACTAAGTTTTTCTGGTGTTTTGAAGCATTTTCGCTGAAAATGGCTAGAAACTTCTCTTTTGGGTTAAAAAAATAGACTATCTCAGAAAGAAGCTAAGAAATACTAGCAAATGATTTTTTCAACAAGTTTGAATAAGAGCAAATCCTAAGGAAAATTTTTACTTGATGGAAACAAATTTTTGGGGGAAAATCAATGAAATGGGACAAATATTACAAAAAAACATTTTTCCTCCTCAAAATGAGACTCAAACAACTAAAATGAGCTTTTCTGGTTTTATGAAGCCTGTTCGCAGAATTTGACAGAAAACTTCTCTTTTGATTCAAAAAAGTGACTGTCTCAGAATGAAGCTAAGAATTACTCAGAAATATTTTTTTCTCAACATGTTTGAAGAGGAACAAATCTTGACGAAAATTTTGATTTGTTAGAAACAACTTTTTTTGGTCAAACCAGTAAAACAGTAAAAATATTGTCGAAAACAGTTTTCCTCCTCAAAATGAGCCACATACAGCTATACTAAGCTTTTCTAGTGTTTTGAAGCATTTTCGCGGAAATTGACTGAAAACTTCTCTTTTTGAGTAAAAAATCAGAAAGAAGCTAAGAAATACATACAGATAATTTTTTCTCAAGTTTGACAAGGGGCTAATTCTAAGGAAAATTTTGATTTGATGGATACATTTTTGGATCAAACCCGTGAAATGGAACAAATATTTCCAAAAACGTTTTTCCTCCTCAAAATGAGCCACATATAGTCTAGCCAAAGATTATCTGGTTTATTAAAGCATTTTCATGGAAATTGATAGAAAATTTCTCTTTTTTAGTCAATATAGCAACTGTCTCAGACTGAAGCTAAGAATTACTCTGAAAGTTTGTTTTTTCCCAACAAGTTTGAAAAGGGGATAATCCTGAGGAAATGATTTGATTTAATGAATACAATTTTTTTGGGGCAACGCAGTGAAATGAGATTTGAAAATGTTTTTCCTCCACAAAATGAGCCATATAGAGCTAAACTAAGCTTTTCTGGTGTTTTGAAGAATTTTTGTGGAAAATGACTGAAAAAGTTTCTTTTTGGGTCAAAAACGTGACTATCTCCGAAGAAGCTAAAAATACTCACAAATAAATTTTTCTCAATTTGGAAAAGGGGTAAACCCGAGGAAAATTTTGCTTTAATTGAAACAACTTTTTTTTGTCTAACTAGTGATGTGGGACAGACGAAAATGTTTTTCCTCCTCAAAATGAGCCACACACAGCTAAACTAAGCTTTTCAAGGTGTTTTGAAGCATTTTCGCGGAAATTTCCTGAAAACTTCTCTTTTTGTCAAAAATATGAATACCTCAGAAATAATCTAAGAAATATTCAGAAATGATTTTTTTTCAACAAGTTCGAAATGGTGCAAATGCTGAGGAAAATTTTGATTTGATGGAAACATCCTTTTTTGGTCAAAGCAGTGAAACGGGGCAATTATTGACAAACATTTTTCCTTCTCAAAATGAGCAACATACAGTTAAACTAAGCTTCTCTGTTATTTGAAGCATTTTTGCAGAAATTGACTGAAAACCTCTTTTGCTTCAAAAAAGTGACGGTCTCGGAATGAAGCTAAGAATTTTTTCGAAAGATATTTTTGTCAACAAGTTTGACGAGGCAAATACTGAGCAAAAGTTTTGATTTAATGGGAACAACTTTTTTTGGGCAAACCAGTGAAACTGGACAAATATCGACAAAAACGGTTTTCCTCCTCAAAATGAGCTTTATACAGCTAAACTAAGCTTTTCTGGTGCTTTGAAGCATTTTCACGGAAATTGACTGAAAACTTCTCGTTTTGGGTCAAAAACGTGACATCTACGAAAGAAGCTAAGAAATACTCACAAATATTTTTTCTCAACATGTTTGAAAAGGGTCAAATCCTGAGGAAAATTTTGATTTGATGGAAACAACTTTTTGTCAAACCAGTGAATTGGGACAAATTTTACCAAAATATTTTCTCCTCAAAATTAGTTACATAAAGCTAAACTACACTTTTCTGGTTTTATGAAGCATTTTCAAGGAAATTAACTGAAAAACTCTTTTGCATCAAAAGTGACTGTCTCAGAATGAAGCCAAGAATTACGCAGAAAGTTATTTTTTCTCAACAAGTTTGAAAACGGGAAAATCCTGACAAAAATTAAGGTTTGATGGAAACAACTTTTTTTGGTCAAACCAGTGAAATGGGACAAATATTGATGAAAATGGTTTTCTGCCTCAAATGACCCACATACTGCTAAACTATGCTTTTCTTGTGTTTTGAAGAATTTTTGCGGAAATTGACTGAAAAATTCTCTTTTTGGATCAAAAACCTGACTATCTCAGAAATAAGCTAAGAAATACGCACAAATAATTTTTTTTTTCTTAACAAGTTTGAAAAGGGGCAAATTCTGAGGAAATTTTTTTATTTAATTGAAACAACTTTTTTTTGGTCAAATAAGTGAAATGGGACAAATATTGACGAAAACGTTTTTCCTCCTCAAAATAAGCCACATACAGCTAAACTAAGCTTTTCAGGTGTTTTCAAGCATTTTCGTGGAAATTGACTGAAAAATTATCTTTTTGGTCTACAAAGTGACTCTCAGAAAGAAGTTTAGAATCACTCAGAAAATTATTTTTCACAAGTGAATAGTGGGAAATCCTTAAGAAATGTTTTGATTTGATTGAAACAACCTTTTTTGGTCAAACCAGTGAAATGGACAAATATTGAAGAATACTTTTTTCCTCCTCAAAATGAGCCACATATAGCTAAACTAAATTTTTCTGGTATTTTTAAGCATTTTTGCGGAAATGATGGAAACTTCACATTTTGTTTGAAAGACGTGACTATCATAGAAAGATGTTAAGAAATACGTAGATGATTTTTTCTCAAACGTTTGAAAAGGGGCAAATCCTGAAGAAAATTTTGATTTGAATGAAACAACATTTTTTGGTCAAACCAGTGAAACGGGACAAATATTGACGAAAATAGTTTTCCTCCTCAAAATAAGCCACATACAACTAAATAAAAATTTTCTGGTGTTTTGAAGCATTTTTGCAGAAAATGCCTGGAAACTTCTCTTTTTGGTTCATCTCAGAAAGAAACTAAAAAATACTCACAAATGTATTTTACAAGTTTGAAAATCGGAAAATCCAAAGGAATATTTTTATATGATGGAAACAATTTTTTTTTGTCAAACCAGTATAATGGGACAAATAAAACCTAAAACGTTTTTTCTCCTCAAAATGAGCCACATACAGCTAATCTAAGCTTTTCTTGTTATATGAGGCATTTTTGCGGAAATTGACTAAAAACTTCACGTTTGGGTCAAAAATGAGACTAACTCAGAATGAAGCTAAGAATTATTCAGAAAGTTATTTGTTCTCAACATGTTTGAAAAAGGGCAAATACAGTGGAAAAGTGATTTGATTGAAACAACGTTTTATGGTCAAACCGTGAGACGGGACAAATC
>CBDHDT010000101.1:0-97943 GCA_965261215.1 Ekhidna sp. | reverse complement strand
AGTCAAGGTCATGTACACTAATGTTATATTTCTATTTCAATGATCCTTTACCAATTAAAATCATATATACACCAATATGTTAAATCTTTGTGTAAAGTGGTCAAGGTTATGTACACTATATTACACTTCTACTTTTACAATTTTGACGTATTTATTTTAAATGGTAAAGGGTTTTCAAACTTGATTGTGGTCTACATGGGTTCACTCTATTGCTAAATTCTATTCTGGCAGGTCATGCATGATTTTAATTAATTCTTTTTTTTTATTAATTTATTTTTTGTTATTATTATTTTTATTATTATTAATATTTTTATTATTATTATTTTTTTAAACTGCTTGGAGCTGTGGTCAAATAATCACCTCCTCAGTGTGGAAGCTTCTTTTTTTTTTAACTGCTGGGAGTTGTAGTCAAGTAATGACCCCCTCAGTGTGGAAGCTTCTTTTTTTTTAACTGCTGGGAGTTGTAGTCAAGTAATAACCCCCTCAGTGTGGAAGTTTTTTTTTTAACTGTTGGGAGTTGTAGTCAAGTAATCACCCCCTCAGTGTGGAAGCTTTTTTTTTTTAACTGCTGGGAGTTGTAGTCAAGTAATCACCCCCTCAGTTTGGAAGGTTTTTTTTTCATTTACAAAAAAATTGTGAAATGCAATCATTAGTTATCCATGATCTTAGACTATCGACAGGAGAAAAGTCTGAAGTGCTTTTAGTGCTATTCAAAGTTGTATCTTCACTAGGACTAATTTATGACCCACATAAGTACTATCTAGCCACAGTATTTAAACCTTTATGGAACTGTTAGTTTTCTATTGGACTCTATGGGTATACCTAAAGCAGTTAGCTATTCTTGACTCCCCCTGTATATATCTAGTACTGCTGCTGGATGCCTATTCTAGGCTCAGCAAGAATCACAAACCTCCTATATAACACACAGATAACTGGTAAAGGGTATTCCAATTGGTTGTGGTCTACATGGCCAGAGTCTTGCTTCCTTCCTTTCTTACTAGTCAATCCAATATAATTGTTGTTATTGAATAAATAATACACTTTTCTTCTTCTTGTTTCAAGATGTTTTTCTGTATATTATTACAGTTGAGTGGTGGAGAACTGCACTGAGTCAGAGTCCAACTTGGAGATTTATTGTTGTAAACTCCACATATCAACACATCTTGTTGCTATTGTTGACTGTCTATGTACACCACATTGTCCTCTACACAAAAATCAGCACTTACCACATTTTGTTATTGTTATTGTACCCATGTCGGGTCAGCTACTGCCTCCTTCTAGGACTTTGTGACAATTGCACAGAACTACACCAACCAAGCAGCAGGTGTTTTGGTAGAGGATCAGCTACAGCCTCCTTTGAACTTGGTAACGGTTTCTTTGGAGGGAGAACTCCATAAACCAAACAGCAGAACTGAGCATGGGTCATTCATTCTGCTTAAAGCTCTATAGGAAATCTTTACCCAAGAGTGATTATGAAACAGCACATGGGAGCTAGCTTGATTGCATCACCAACAACCACAGATGCTCACAGCAATTGAGAAAAAGCATGGTCGTCGACATGCATAGGAACATTGGTCCTATTGTGTACTATTTTGTGACTCATTATACACAAGTTTTCAACTGGGAAAAAAGTGATAGAAGCAATGACCCCTGAGGGTAGAAGCATTGACCCACGAGGATAGAATCAATGACCCCTGAGGGTAGAAGCATTGACACCTGAGGATAGAAGCATTGATCTCCTGAAGATAGGAGCATTGACCCCTGAGGATAGAAGCATTGATCCCCTGAGGATAGGAGGATTGATCCCTGAGGAAAGAAGCATTGACCTCTGAGGATAAAAGCAATGATCTCCTGAAGATAGGAGCATTGACCCCTGAGGATAGAAGCATTGATCCCCTAAAGATAGGAGCATTGACCCCTGACGATAGAAGCATTGATCCCCTGAGGATAGGAGCATTGACCCCTGAGGAAAGAAGCATTGACCTCTGAGGATAGAAGCAATGATCCACTGAGGAGAGCAGCATTGACCCCTGAGGATAGAAGCATTGACCTCTGAGGATGACCTCGAGTTTTTTTAAATATAATTGCTGCACTGGGGATTTACTATATACATTAGGAAAGTATTCAAGGCATTATTGGAGTTTTTTGGAGCTAATATCTGCTAAAACAGCCATATAGGCAGCCAAGAAGCTTCTAATGATCTGATATGAGCTTTGTTTTGTTTTGGTTGTTTGCCATTTAAAAATGGCAGTCTAACCAATGTTAGAGTGCTACTGTACTCCCCAGTAATGGCAGTCAAACCAATGTTGGAGTGCTACTGTACTCCCCAGTAATGGCAGTCTAACAAATGTTGGAGTGCTACTGTACTCCCCAGTAATGGCAGTCTAATAAATGTTGGAGTGCTACTGTACTCCCCAGTAATGCAAACTCAACAACCTGAATATCATGTTTGCTCTCCATTGCTTGTTCTGCAGCCGGTAAAAGATTCCTTCTACGGTGGGAGACTCTCTTAGGGTGGCTTGTGTGTCCATGCACAATGTCTTCTTGTGTGGCCGTGCTCAATGTCTTCTTGTATGGCCGTGCACAATGTCTTCTTGTGTGGCTGTATACAATGTCTTCTTGTGTAGCCATGCGCCATGTCTTCTTGTGAGGCTGTGCACAATGTCTTCTTGTGTGGTCGTGCACCATGTCTTCTTGTGGGGCCAGCACAATGTTTTCTTGTGTGGCCATGCGTAATGTCATCTTGTGTGGCCATGCGTAATGTCTTCTTGTGTGGTCGTGCACAATGTTTTGTTGTGTGGCTCTGTGCATTGTATTCTTTTTGTGTGGTAGTCAAATAGAGCACACAAAAAATGCCACAAATATATATATATATATCACTTAGTCTGAAATATTTAGTTATAAGCACATGCAGGTTACAAGCAAAAAGGACCTCATGTGCACACATTTTTATGCCAGATTTTAAGGTGAAATATACACATATATATATAGAGAGACTTATTGTGGGGACTCCATAAAATTGAATATGAACTTGCACATAACTTAGGGTCGTGCTAATGCCTATATATAGCATAGTCACAATTTTGGTAAGGTCTAAGTCTATCAAGTCTGTGAATGTGCATGCAGCCACTAGCATTTCAAGTGTGGGAATGTGTAAGCTGTGTGCATGCAGCCATTAGCATTTTAAACTCACCTTTTTTCCTAAATTGGTGGGATTTTTTTAATGGATTAAATATTTGCAGATGGTGGGAGTACTATATATAGAGTATTTACAGAGGATTGTAGTATAGTGGAAGCCACACTACTAACTATGAAAACCTCAACTATTAAACCTTTCCTATCTGTCCTCTCTACCTTGAACATCAACACACACAGCTACTCCATGAATTCCCTCAGCTATTCCATGAATACCCTCAGCTATTCAATGAATTCCCTCAGCTATTCCATCCCTCAGTTATCCCATGAATAATTTTAATAACCGTCAAAGGTGTTAGATTGTTGTTTGCTCAACTTGTAGCATCATCCCTTCGTGAGTAGCGATAAGCAGCTGTCTTCCACCTAGTTTGCCAGCTCGGTGAAGTATAGCGTTGAGGCCAACTCCAAGCTTGGGCAAGAAGCTCAGAAGTGAACTCATTAAAAGTGTTTAAAAATATATACTTTTTTGTCATAACAGCAACTGTGGTCGGTGTTTAATTAATATTGTGTATTACACTTTATTAATATTGCGCTCTCCAATCACATCATTTCTAATTAAGAACCTAGTCTGGAACTTTTCTTTTTGTTGTTGTGCATGCAGATTACACTTCTTGTTGTACATGCAGATTACACTTCATGTTGTTGTGTATGCAGATTACCCTACTTGTTGTGCATGCAGATTACACTTCTTGTTGTGTAGATTACTCTTCTTGTTGTTGTGCATGCAGATTACTCTTCTTGTTTTGCATGCAGATTACTCTTCTTGTTGTGCAAGCAGATAACTCTTCTTGTTGTGCATGCGGATTACTCTTCTTGTTGTGCATGCAGATTACTCTTCTTGTTGTGCAAGCAGATTACACTTCTTGTTTTGCATGCAGATTGCACTTCTTGTTGTTTTGCATGCAGATTACTCTTCTTGTTTTGCATGTATATTACACTTCTTGTTGTGCATGCAGATTACTCTTCTGATTGTGCATGCAGATTACTCTTCTTGTTGTGCATGCAGATTACTCTTCTTGTTTGCATGCAGATTACTCTTCTTGTTGTGCATGCAGATTACTCTTCTTGTTTGCATGCAGATTACTCTTGTTGTGCATGCAGATTACTCTTCTTGTTTTGCATGCAGATTACTCTTCTTGTTGTGCATGCAGATTACTCTTCTTGTTGTGCATGCAGATTACTCCTCTGGTTGTGCATGCAGATTACTCCCACAGAATGTGTTAGATGATGCACGTACACACACACACTTCGTGCTTCCTATTAATACATTTGTCACACTTCTGTAGTACTTCCTAATGTTTGGCTGTATTATCGTACTTGCATTGGCTGTGGCTTATTTTGAGGAGTAGATTGTAAAGAGAGCATTTACTTATTCATCAGTTATGATCATATCCATGACGCCTATTTCCCAGGTACTTACCCAACTCAATCATTTGTTAGTGGCTGTATTAACAGTAATATTTATCTCATCTCTTATGAATACCTTTGTATTACTATCTGTAGCTGCTCATCATCATTTGTGACTAAAGTTTTATCTTGCCCAAGCTTATTCGTCAGCCTGACTCTCTTCCTGGAAACTTGGAAATATAGCTATGGTGTCTTGGTTGTTATGGCTAGCCCCTCATAAATCTTTTGGAGTCACAGTTGACCTTGAGACAAGTGGCTAATAGTTAGGAGATGGTCTTGGTGAAGAAGATACCAAGATTTGGCCACCCTTCACTTCGTTCCTGTGGGGGATAAAGAAATCTTTATGGGCATTTTCTACTGAGTGATGGGAGGATAATACATATTTTGTCTCATAACACTCACCTGATGAGATTCCCTGTAGATGTACAGCCAAATGCATCAGCAGTGCTGGGGACTCACCTGATGAGATTTCCTGTGGATGTACAGCAAAATGCATCAGCAGTGCTGGGTACTCACCTGATGAGATTCCCTGTAGATGTACAGCAATGCATCAGCAGTGCTGGGGACTCACCTGATGAGATTCCCTGTGGATGTACAGCAAAATGCATAAGCAGTGCTGGGTACTCACCTGATGAGATTCCCTGTACATGTACAGCAACATGCATCAGCAGCACTGGGTACTCACGTGATGAGATTCCCTGTACATGTACAGCAACATGCATCAGTAGTGCTGGGGACTCACCTGATGAGATTTCCTGTGGATATACAGCAAAATGCATCAGCAGTGCTGGGGACTCTCCTGATGAAATTTCCTGTAGATGTACAGAAAAATGCACCAGCAGTGCTAGGGAATAACCATTTTCCTAGTAATGTTCAATGGGAAAGGTGTGGGGTGTAAGAGTACTTGTTGTCTTATGTTATACTAGTACGTATTGTGGTAATTTAATAGTAGTTTACTGTGATACTGTCACACATATTTTTGGTAATTTACTAGTAATTTACTGTGCAAACTGACGCACACTCTCGTTTAATTTCTATTAGTCTTGGTAGTATATTCTAGAGAGAGAGGAGAGGAGAGAGAGCCTGCTCAGATAGTTTTTGCTCATTCACTGAGACTACCATTTCTTGTTTAATAGCTTGTTTTAATTAAGTCAAATTACATCAGGGAGTATACCAATCCTCCCTATAATATTGGACTGACCCACTTTGTATAATGGTGGACCACAGTGAGATGATGTATTTGTATGTGGTTGTCCCAGCATGTTCAAGGCCACCTGCTGAAGACAAAATATGAATGTTTAATTAGAGAATTCTTTGTTCATTGCCTTTTGAATGGGCTCACGTAAACTGGAATTGGTTGTCACTCTCAAATATATTTTATAAGATGAGAACATACATACATACACACCCCCACAGTATTAAATTATGAGATAACAAGTTTAATGACCCCGTCCACTTCCTAGAGCTCTCATGGAGAGTTGGCTCTGGCAAATTGGTGAACGAAGCGAGCCCTCACAAAGAAGTTAGACAGAAAACTTGATATTGCCATGAATGTCATTTTTTAACTGACATTCAACTACTATCCATCAAAAAAATCTCTAAAAATCTGTATAATTCTTAACATCCGCACATAATTGTGAATATCCGTACATAATTGTTAAATCCATCCATAATCGTTAACATCCATACATAATTGATAATATTTGTCCATTGTTAAGATCCGTACATAATTTTTAACATCCTTAGATAATTGTCAATATCCATACATAATTGTCAACATCCGTACATAATTGTCAATATCCGTACATAATTGTCAACATCCGTACATAATTGTCAATATCCGTACATAATTGTCAACATCCATACATAATTGTTAACCCTATATACAATTGGTTAACATCTGTATATAATTGGTTAACATTCCTACATAATTGTTAACATCCGTCCATTATTGGTTAATATTCGTACTTAATTGTTAACATCCATACATTACTGTTAACATCAGTAAATAATTGTTAACATCTGTCCATAATTGGTTAATATCTGTCCATAATTGGATAAAATCCAATTGTTAACATCCTTACATATTGTTATATTTGTTAACATTCGTACATAATTGTTAACATCCTTACATAATTGTTAACATCCATAAATAATTGTGGTTAACATCCGTACATAATTGTTAACATCCATAAATAATTGTGGTTAACATCCGTACATAATTGTTAACATCCGTACATAATTGGTTAAATTCTTTACATAATTGGTTAACATCCGTAAAAAATTGGTTAACATTCGTACATAATTGTTAACATCCGTACTTAAAATTGTTAACATCCGTCCATAACTGGTTAACATCCAAGCATTCTTGTTAACATCCATATAAAATTGTAACATCCATCCATAATTGATTAACATCCCTACATAATTGTTAATATCTGTCTATAATTGGTTAACATACATCCGTAATTGTTAACATCCTTACTATTGTTAACATCCTTACATAATTGTTAACATCCTTACATAATTGTAAACATCTGTCCATAATTGGTTACACTCTGTCCATAATTGGATAAAATCCAATTGTTAACATCCTTACATATTGTTATATTTGTTAACATTCGTACATAATTGTTGACATCCGTTCATAAAATTGTTAACATCCATCCATAATTGGTTAACATCCTTACATAATTGTTAACATCCATAAATAATTGTGGTTAACATCAGTACATAATTGTTAACATCCGTCCATAATTGGTTAAATTCTGTACATAATTGGTTAACATCCGTACAAATTTGGTTAACATTCGTACATAATTGTTAACATCCGTACTTAAAAATGTTAACATCCGTCCATAACTGGTTAACATCCAAGCATTCTTGGTAACATCCATATAAAATTGTTAATACCCATCCATAATTGATTAACATCCCTACATAATTGTTAATATCTGTCTATAATTGGTTAACATACATCCGTAATTGTTAACATCCTTACATAATTGTTAATATCCGCAAACAATTGTTAACATTCATACATAATTGGTCACCACCCAAACATAATAGGTTAACATCCATACATAATTGTTAACATCCTCACTTGATTGAACAATAAAAGGTGTTTCCATCAAATCAATATTTTCCTCAGGATTTTACCCTTTTCAAAATTGTTGAGAAAAAATAACTTTCTGTGTAATTCTTAGCCTCTTTCTGAGATATTCACTTTTTTGAACCAATGCAGACCGTTTCAGTCAATTTCCGCGTAAATGCTTCAAAACACATAAAAGCTTAATTTAGAAGTACGTGGTTCATTTTAAGGAGGAAAACCATTTTTGGTAATATTTGTCCAGTTTCACTAGTTTTACCAAAAAAAGTTGTTTCCATCAAATCAAAACAACACTGCCACAGGATTTGACCATTTTCACACTTGTTGAAAAAAGTGACTATCTCGGAAAGAAGATAAGAAATACAGAGAAAGTTGTTGCTTTTTCATCGAATTTGAATTTTTTTTAACCGTTACAGTGAAACGGTAAAAAAATTACCGGAAACAGTTTTGCTCCTAAAAAAACCATACATACAGCTAAACTAAGCTTTTCTAGTATTTTGAAACATTTATGATGAAAATTGACAAAATACTTCTCTGGTCTAAAAAGAGACTTTCAGAAAAAAGCTTCGATTCAACCAGAAAGTTATTTTTCAATGAATTTAAAAAGTTGTCTATTCTTAGAAAATGTTTTTACTTGATGGATATGAATTTTTGGGTCAAACAAGTTAAATGGAACAAATATTACCGAAAAGAGTTTTGTTCCTCAAAATGAGCCACATTCTGCTAAACTAAGCTTTCCTTGTTTTTTGAAACAATTTTGACAGAAATTTACAAAAAAATTGTCTTTAAGGTCTGAAAATTTACTATCTCGGAAAAATACTAAGTATTTCTTAGAAAAATTTTTTTTTCGCAATGAGTATAAAAAAGGGAAAAATCCTGAAGTTGTTTTGATTTGATGGAAGGCGATATTTTTTGGTCAAACCAGGGAAATGGGGAAATATTAAAGAAAGCAGTTTTGCTCCTCAAAATGAGCCACATACAGCTAAACAAAGCTTTTCTTGTATTTTTAAGCATTTTTGCCAGAAATAGACAAAAAACTTCTCTTTAAGGTCTAAAAAGATACCATCTCAGAAATAAGCTAAGAGTTACACAGAAAGAGTTTATTTTTTTTCAACGAGTTTGAAAAAGGGCAAATTCTGCGAGTGTTTTGATTTGATAGAAAATTTTGTTTGGTAAAACCAGTGAATGGAACAAGTATTACCGAAAAGAGTTTTGCTCCTCAAAATGAATCATATAGAGCTAAACTAAGCTTTTCTTGGGTTTTGAAGCATTTTCCGCGGATATTGACAAAAAAATCCCCCTTATAGGAAAAAAAAATGACATTCTCAGAAAGAAGCAAAGAATTACTTGGAAAGTATTTTTTTCTCAACGAGTTTGAAAATGTGCAAATCCTGAAATTATTTTAATTTGATGGAAACGAATTTTTGGAGTCAATCTAGTAAAATCGTAAAAAAATTATTGAAAACAGTTCTTCTCTTTAAAATAACCCACATACAGGTAAACTAAAGCTTTTCTTGTGTTTTGAAGCGTTCACGACAGAAATGGACAGAAAATTCTCTTAAGATCTAAAAAGTGACATGTCAGAAAGATCCTACGATTCACCCAGAAAGTTATTTTTCAATGAGTCGATTGAGTTTGAAACAGTGCATATCCTGAGGAAATCTGTTGACTTGAAGGAAATGAATTTTTTTTGGTAAACAATTGAAATGGGACAAATATTACCAAAGACAGTTTTGCTCAAAATGAGCCACATATAGCTAAACAAAGCTTTTCATGCATTTTCAAGCATTTTCGCTGGAAATTTAAAAAAAATTCTCTTAAAGGTCTAAAAATAGTCAATTGCGGAAAAATTCTAATATTCGTCAGAAACTTATTTTACTCAACGAGTTTGAAAAGTGGAAAATTCAGAGGTGGTTCCGATTTGGTGGAAACAAATTTTTTTGGTCAAACCTGTGAAACAGGACAAATGTTACCGAAAACAGTTTTTGCTCCTCAAAATGAGCCAATACAGCTAAACTTTTTTTCTTGTGTTTTGAAGCAATTTTGCCGTAAATTGACCAAAAAACTTCTCTTTATGGTTTAAAAAGTGACTATTTCAGAAAAAAGGTCAATTCACCTTGAAAGTTCTTTTTCAACGAGTTTGAAATGGTGAATATCCTGAGGAAATATTTGGACTTGATGGAATTGAATATTTTGGGTCAAGTAAGTGAAATGCAACAAATATTAACGAAAACTGTTTTACTCCCTAAATGAGCCGCATTCAGCTAAACTATACTTTTCTGATATTTTGAAGCATTTTTGACTGAAATTGACAAAAAAATTTATCTCTAAAGTGACTATATCGGAGACAAGCTTAGAAGTACTCAAGAATTTTTTTCTCAATGAATTAGAAAAGGGACAAAACCTGAGGTTGTTTGTTTTGATAGAAATGACTTTTTTGATGAAACTAGTGAAACGGAACATATATTACTGAAAACATTTTGCTCCTCAAAATGAGCCAAATACAGCTAAACAAAGCATTTCTGTTGTTTTTAAGCATTTTGACTGAAATTTAAAATAAATTTCTCTTTATAGTCTAAAAATTGACTTTCTCCAAAAGACGCAAAGAATTACTAAGAATTTTTTTTTTACAATTAATTAAAACAATTGCAAATCCAGAGGTTATTTTTATTTGATGGAAACAAATTTCTATTTTAAACCAGTGAAACGGTACAAAAATTACTAAAAACAGTTTTACTCATCAAAATGTGCAAAATACAGCCAAAAATAAGATATGTAGTGTTTTGAAGCATTTTCACCAGAAATTGACAAAAAACTTTATTTAAGGTCTAAAAAGTGACTGTCTTGGAAAGTAAGAATTATTCAGAAATTTTTTTTTCTCAACGAATTTGAAAAGTGGCAATTACTAAGGTTTTTTTATTTGATGGAAAGACTTTTTTGGTCAAACAAGTGAAACCGGACATATATTACCAAAAACAAAGCTTTTCATGTGTTTTGATGTATTTCGCCGGAAATTGACCAAAAAATTCTCTGTAAGGTCTAAAAATGACACTCTTGGAAAAATGCAAAGAATTTCCCAGGAATTTATTTTTTCTCAACGAGTTTGAAAAGGTGCAAATTCATAGCTTTTAATATGATGAAAGCCAATTTTTTTGGTCAAGCCTGAGAAATGGGACAAATATTACCGAAAACAGTTTTACTCCTCAAAAAGATCCCAACATAGCTAAACTAAGCTTAACTGCTGTTTTGATGCATTTACGATGGAAATTGACAAAAAAAATCATTTAAAAAAAGTGAATTATATCAGCAAGAAAGTACGATTCAACATGAAATTTTTTCAATGAGTTTGAAACGGTGCATAGCTGAGGAAATCGTTTGACTTGTGGGAATTGAATATATTGGATCAAACATAAAATGGGACAAATATACCGAAAACATACTCAAAATGAGCCACATACAGCTAAACTACTTTTTACGTGTTTAAAGCATTTCCACCGGAAATTAACAAAAAAACTTCTCATTAAGGTCTAAAAATGACTATCTCGGAAAAATGCCATGAATTTCACAGGAATTATTTTTTCTCAATGATTTTGATAAGTGTCAAATCCAGAGTTTGCATTGTTGATGGAAACAACTTTTTTTGGTCAATCAGCGAAATGGGAGAAATATAATCTAAAACTGTTTTGCTCCTCAAAATCAGCCACATTCAGTTAAACACGATGGTTTTCTGGTGTTTTGAAGCATATTCGTCTGAAATTGACAAAATACTTCTCTTTAAGTCTAAAAAGTGACTATCTCAGAAAGAAGCTAAGAATAAGGGGATACTACACCTGAAACCACCGAAATTTGAACACATATTTGAGCTGTTATATAACTTTTTTCCCCTTTTTTCTGTTCAAATACTTTTAATACCCGCTTGTTGCTTATTGTGTGTGCTGATGATATGTAAAAAGTCTCTATAGGCACCTTTTCTTAGAAGATATATCCAAACTCGCAAGGGTTACTAAAAAATGGCACTTCCTAATTTGTGGCAAACATAACTCCCTATCACAGCTAACACAGTTAAGCACTTTAGCAACCCACAAACCAATTTTGGTGCTTGACGCTCAAGGCGCCTGGAGTTAGGTTTGCCACAGATTAGGTAGTACAATTTCTCGAGTGATCCTAGCCTTTTTGCATGTATCTTATATGAAAAGTTGCTCATAGAGACTTTTTACATATCATCTTAAAGCACACATAATAATCAACACGCTGGTATCCAACATACTTGTACAAAAGAAAGGAAAAAAAGTTATGACAGCTCAAATATGTGTTCAAATTTCAGTAGTTTCAGGTTTAGTCTCCCTATCAGAAAGCTATTTTTTCACAGAAGAGGTTCAAATCCTGCATTTATTTTGTTGATGGAAACATTGTTTTGGTGTCCAACCAGTGAAACGGGACAAAAATTACCGAAAAGAGTTTAATTCCTAAAACGGAGCCTTATATAGTTAAACTAAGCTTTTCTTGTGTTTTAATGTGCATTTATGACAAATTTACCCAAAAAATTCACTCTAAGGTCTAACAAGTGATTATTTCAGAAAGAAGGCACGATTCACCCTGATGATTATTTTTGAACGAGTTTGAAATGGTGTATATCCTGCGGAAATGTTTGAACTTCATCGAATTGAATATTTTGGGTCAAACCAGTGAAATGGGACACATATGACCGAAAACTGTTTTACTACCCAAATTTAGCCACATTCAGCTAAACTATGCTTTTCAGGTGTTTTGAAGCATTTTTAACTGAAATTAAACTTCAACTTGTAAAAAGTGACATCTCATTAAGAATCTAAGAATTACTCAGAAAGTTATTTCTCCTCAACGAATTTGAAAAGTGACAAATCCTGAGGTTGTTTAGATTTGATGGAAACGACCTTTTTTGGTCAAACCGGTAAAATGTGACATATATTACCGAAAACAGTTTTGCTCCTCAAAATGAACCACATACAGCTAAACTAAGCTTTTCTGGTGTTTTTAAGTATTTTCGACTGAAATTGACAAAATACTTCTCTTTAAATTCTAAAAAGGGACTATCTTAGAAAGAAGCTACAATGTACCCAGAAGTATATTTTTGAGCTATCCAGAGTAAATGCCTCGATTTGATTGAAATGAGTGAAATGGGACAAATAGTACAGAAAAAAGTTGCTCCTCATAATAAGCCACATACAGCTAAACTAAGTTTTTCTTGTGTTTTGAACAGTATCGCCAGAAATTGACAAAAAAAAATTTCTCTAAGATCTATGAGACTATCTGAGAAATAAGCTAAGAATTATTCATAAATTTATTTTCTCAACGAGTTTGAAAAGGGGCAAATCCAGAGTTTGTAAGAATATGATAGAAACTTTTTTTTGTGAAACCAGTGAAATGGGACAAATATTACTGGAAACATTTTTTTACTCAAAATGGCCACTACAGCAAAACAGCTTTTATTGTGTTTGAAAGCATTATCGCCAGAAATTGACAAAAAAATTCACTTTAATGTCTAAAAATTGACTATCTCAGAAAGGAGCATAGATTTACTCAGAAATTATTTTTTCTCAACGAGTTTGAAAGTAGAAAATCTTGAGGTTGTTTAGAGTTGATGGTGTTAAACCAGTGAAACGGTAAAAATATTGCCGAAAATACTTGTGCTCCTAAAATATAGCCACATACAGCTAAACTAAGCTTTTCTTGTGTTTTGAAGTATTTCACCGGAAATTGACAAAAAAATCTAATTTTGGTCTATAAAGTGACGGGGACTATTTCAGAAAGAAGGCATGATTCACCCTGAATGTTATTTTTCAACGGGTTTGAAACAGTAAATATCCTAAGGAAAGGTTTGGCCTTGACGGAATTTAATATTTTGGATGAAACAAGTGAAATTAGGCAAATTTTAAAACAGTTTTACTGATCAAAATGAGCCACATTCAGCTAAACTAGGCTATTCTGGTATTTTGAAGCATTTTCGACTGAAAAAAAAATCTTAATGTCAAAATTGACTATTTCGCAAAGAAGCTTAGAATAACTCAGAATTTTTTTCAACAAATTAGAAAAGAGACAAATCCTGAGGCTCTTTTGATTTAATGGAAACGAATTGTTTTAGTCAAAGCAGTAAAACACAACATATATTACCAAAAAAAGTTTTTCTCATCAAAATGAGCCACATACAGCTAAACTAAGCATTTCTGGTGTTTTGAAGCATTTTTGACTGAACTTGCCAAAAAACTACTCTTTAAATCTAAAAAATGACTTTCTCTGAAAGAAGCAAAGAATTACTAAGAATTTTTTTTCTCAACTAATTTGTAAAAGTGCAAATCCTGAGGTTGTTTTAATTTGATGGAAACTACTTTATTTGGTCAATCCTAGGAAATGGGACAAATAATACCGAAAACAGTTTTCCTCCTCAAAATGAGCCACATACAGCTAAACTAAGCCTTTCTTGTGTTTTCAAGCATTTTCGACTGAAATTGACAAAATAATTCTCTTTAAAGTCTAAAAAAAGTGACTTGTAACAGAAATAAGCTACGATTCACCATAAATTGAACGTGTTTAAAATGGAGCTATCCATTGGTAATGTTTCGATTGATGGAAATCAATCTTTTGGGTCAAACACGTGAAATGGGACAAAGATTACAGATAACTGTTTTGCTCCTCAAAATGAGTCACATATAGCTAAACTAAGCTTTTCTTGTGTTTTGAAATATTTTCGAATGAAAAAAAATCTCTTTAAGGCCTATAGTGACTATCTTGGAGAGAAGCTTAGAATTAATCAGAAATTTATTATTTCTCAAAGAATTTTAAAAGGGACATATCCTGAGGTTATTTTGATTTGATGGAAATGCCTTTTATTGGTCAAACCAGTGAAACTGGTCACGTATTACTAAAAATATTTTTGCTCCTAAAAATGAGCCAAATATAGCTAAACAAACCTTTTCTTGTGTTTTGAAGCATTTTCAAATGAAATTGACAAAAAAAATTCTCTTTAAAGTCCAAAAATTGACTTTCCCTGAGAGAAGCAAAGAATTAAGAATTTTTTTTTTCACCTTAAGGTCTTAAAAAATGACCATCTCTTAAAAATGGTAAGAATTTCATAGGAAGTTATTTATTCTCAACGAATTTGAAAAAGGGCAACTCCAGAGTTTGTTTTGATTTGATGAGACAGCCTAATTGGATCAAAACTTTGGATCAAAATTAGACACATACAGCTAAATTAAGCTTTTCTGGTGTTTTGAAGTATTTTCGACTGAAATTGACAAATTTATATTTAAAAACTGGAAAGTAATACTCTCAGAAAGAAGCTATGATTCACACAGAAAGTTATTTTTGAACGAGATTAAAATGTAACTATCCTGAGGGAATATTTCGACTTGATGGAAATGTATTTTTTTGGGTCAAGCATGTGAAATGGGAAAATATTACAGAAAACAGTTTTCTCCTCAAAATGAGCCACATACAGCTAAACTAAGTTTTTCTTGTGTTTTGAAGCATTATCACCTAAAATTGACAAAAAAACTTCACTTTATGGTCAAAAAAGAGAATACCTCAGAAATAAGCTTAGAATTACTCAGAAATTTTTTTTTTCTCAATAATTTTGTAAAGGGACAAATCCTGAGGTTGTTTTGATTTTCACAGAAACATTTTTTTAATGAAAATAGTGAAACGGGATAAATATTACCGAAAACAGTTTTGCTCCTCAAAATGAGCCACAAAAGCTAAACTAAACTTTTCTTGTGTTTTGAAGCATTATCGCCAGAAATTGCAAAAAAACTCTCTTGATGTCTAAAAATTAATAACTGAAAGTCTCAAAGAATTCCTCAGAATTTTTTTTCTATGGATTTGAAAACAGGCAAATCCTGAGGTTGTTTTGATTTGATGGAAATGAATTTATGGTCACAAACCAGTAAAACAATAAAAAAAATAACCGAAAACACTTTTGCTCCTAAAAATGATCCACTTACAACTAAACTAAGCTATTCTTGTGTTTTGAAGTACTTTCGCCGGAATTTGACAAAAAAATTCTCTTCTTGGTCTAAACATATTTATTTTAAAATACCCGTAAATTTTAGCTTAGCTCTATATGGATGATTTATTGGAGCAAAACTGTTTTCGGTAATATAATTCACGTTTTACTGATTTGAGGAAATCAAAACAACCTCAGGATGTATCCTTATTCAAATTCGTTGAGAAAAACTTTCATAGCAATTCTTCTTCTTTCAGTGAAAGTCAATTTTTAGAGTTTAAATAGAAGTAGAAAGGCTTATTTTTCTGTATGTGGCTAATTTTGAGGAGTAATCGGTAATATATGTCGCATTTACTTGTTCAACCTAAAAAGTCGTTTCCATCAAATCAACCTCAGGATTTGCCCCTTTTCAAATTTGTTGAGAAAAAAAATTTTTTCTGGGTAATTCTTAGCTCCTTATCGAGATAGTCACCTTTTTGAACTAAAACCAACGAAATTGTAACACATATTTTTAGCTGTCATAACTTTTTTCCCTTTCTTCTGTGCAAATAATTATTATACAAGCTTGTTGCTTATTGTGTGTGCTTTAAAATGATATATAAAAAGTCTATATAGGCACCTTTTCTTAGAAGATATAACCAAACACGCAAGGGTCACTCCAAACAAAAATTCCTAATTTTTGGGAGACCTAACTCCCACGCGCCTTGACCGACTCGCCCCAAACGCGGTACGAATGTAGCTACAGGCCCTAGCTGTGATTCGAGCAAAAAAAAATTTTTTTTCGGTAAACCCCCCCTGAGATATAGAGCTGAGAAGAGGCGGAGCCACGGAATTTGCCGGCAATTCCGTGGCCCCGCCTCTTCTCAGCTCTATCTCAGGGGGGGGGGATAGTCAATTTTTTGACTAAAACGAGAGGTTCTCTGTGAATTTCCACCAAAATGCTTCAAAACCACAGAAAAGCATAGTTTAGCTATATGTGGCTCACTTTGGGGAGAAAAAAAGTTTTTAGTAATATTTGTACACTTTTACTGGTTTGTTCAAAATCAGTTGTTTAAACAAAACATATTTTCCTCAGGTTTTCCCCGTTTCAAACATAAGAAAAACAAACTTTCTGAGTATTTAGGTGCTCTTTTCAGAGATAGTCACTTTTTTGACTAAAAAGAGAAGTTCTCTGTGAATTTCCCCCCAAATGCTTCAAAACCACAGAAAAGCATAGTTTAGCTGTATATGGATCACTTTGAGGAGAAAAACAAGTTTTTGTTAATATTTCCCCCATTTTACTGGTTTGATAAAAAAAAATTGTTTAAACAAATCCAAATTTTCCTCAGAATTTGCCCCTTTTCAAACTTTTTAAGAAAAACAAATTATCTGAGTATTTCTGTTATCTTTTCTGAGATTGTCATTTTTTTGACTAAAAAGAGAATTATTCTGTGAATTTCCCCCAAAAATGCTTCAAAACAAGAGAAAAGCATAGTTTAGCTGTATGTGGCTCACGTTGAGGCAAAAAAACAGGTTTTTGTTAATATTTGTCCGTTTTACTGGTTTGATCAAAAAAAGTTGTTTAAACAAATCCAATTTTCCTCAGGATTTGCCCCTTTTCAAACTTGTTAAGAAAAACATTCTTTCTGAGTATTTCTGTGCTCTTTTCTGAGATAGTCACTTTTTGTACGAAAAAGAGAAGTTTTCAATGAATTAGCTCTAAATTGCTTCAAAACATCAGGAGAGCATTATTCAACTGTATATGGCACATTTTGTTGAGAAAAACTGTTTTTGTTAATATTTGTCCCCTTTTACTGGTTTGATCAAAATCAGTTGTTTAAATAAATCCAAATTTTTTTCAGGATTTGCCCCTTTTCAAACATGTTAAGAAAAATAAACTTTCTGAGTATTTCATTTCACCTTTCTGAGATAGCCATTTTTTGCCAAAAAAGAGAATTCTCTGTGAATTTCCCCAAAAATGCTTCAAAACAACAGGAAAGCATAGTTTAGCTGTATTTGGCTCACTTTGAGGAGAAAAACAGGTTTTTGTTAATATTTGTCCCCTTTTACTGGTTTGATCAAAAAAAGTTGTTTAAAGAAATCCAAATTTTCCTCAGGATTTGCCCCTTTTCAAACTTGTTAAGAAAAACAAACTTTCCGAGTAGTTCAGTGCTCCTTCTGAGAGAGTCAATTTTTGGACTAAAAATAGTAGTTTTCAATGAATTAGCCAGAAATTGCTTAAAAACAACAGGAGAGCATAATTAATCTGTATGTGTCTCATTTTGAGGAGAAAAACAAGTTTTTGTTAATATTTCCCCAATTTTACTTGTTTGATAAATTTTTTTTGTTTAAACAAATCCAAATTTTCCTCAGAATTTGCCCCCTTTCAAACATGTTAAGAAAAACAAATTTTCTGAGTATTTCAGTGCTCCTTTCTGAGATAGTCACTTTTTTGACTAAAAAGAGAAGTTCTCTGTGAATTTCCCCAAAAATGCTTCAAAACATCAGAAAAATATAGTTTAGCTCTATGTGGCTCACTTCTTGGAGAAAAACAGTTTCTTTTAAATATATGTCCCCTTTTACTGGTTTGATCAAAATCAGTTGTTTAATCAAATCCAAATTTTTTTCATGATTTGCCCCTTTTCAAACATGTTAAGAAAAATAAAACTTTCTGAGTATTTCAGTTCTCCTTTCTGAGAGCCACTTTTTTGACAAAAAAGAGAAGTTCTCTGTGAATTTCCCCCAAACTGCTTCAAAACAACAGAGAAGCATAGTTTAGCTGTATGTGGCTCAATTTTTGCGGAGAAAAATAAGTTTTTGTTAGTATTTGTCCGCTTTTACTGGTTTGATCAAAAACAGTTGTTTAAACAAATCCAATTTTCCTCAGGATTTGTCCCCTTTCAAACTTGTTAAGAAAAACATTCTTTCTGATTATTTCTGTGCTCTTTTCTGAGATAGTCACTTTTTGGACAAAAAAGAGAAGTTTTCAATGAATTAGCTCTAAATTGTTTCAAAACATCAGGAGAGCATAATTCAACTGTATATGGCACATTTTGTTGAGTAAAGCAGTTTTTGTTAATATTTGTTCCCTTTTACTGGTTTGATCAAAATCAGTTGTTTAAACAAATCCAAATATTTTTCAGGATTTGCCGCTTTTCAAACGCTAAGAAAAACAAACTTTCTCTCTATTTCAGTTCTGCATTCTGAGATTGTCACTTTTTTGACTAAAAAGAGAAGTTCTCTGTGAATTTCTCCAAAAATGCTTCAAAACAACAGAAAAGCATAATTTAGCTGAACGTATCTCACTTTGAGGAGAAAAACAGGTTTTTGTTAATATTTGTCCCCTTTTACTGTTTTGAACAAAAACATTTGTTTAAACAAATCCAATTTTTCCTCAGAATTTGCCTCTTTTCAAACTTTTAAGAAAAACAAACTTTCATAGTATTTCCGTGCTCTTTTCTGAGAGTCACTTTTTGGACTAAAAAGAGAAGTTTTCAAAGAATTAGCCCTAAATTGCATCAAAACAACAGGAGAGCATAATTCAGCTGTATGTGGCTCATTTTGTTGAGAAATACAGTTTTTGTTAATGTTTGTCACCTTTTACTAGTTCGATAAAAAAAAATTTGTTTAAAGAAATCCAAATTTTCCTCAGATTTGCCCCTTTTCAAACTTTTTAAGAAAAACAAACTTTCTGAGTATTTCTGTTATCTTTTCTGAGATTGTCCCTTTTTTGACTCAAAAGAGAAGTTCTCTGTGAATTTCCCCCAAAATGCTTCAAAACAAGAGAAAAGCATAGTTTAGCTGTATGTGGCTACCGTTGAGGCGAAAAACAGGTTTTCGTTAATATTTTTCCGCTTTTACTGGTTTGATCAAAAAAAGTTGTTTAAACAAATCCAATTTTCCTCAGGATTTGCCCCTTTTCAAACTTTTTAAGAAAAACATTCTTTCTTAGTATTTCTGTGCTCTTTTCTGAGATAGTCACTTTTTGGACAAAAAAGAGAAGTTTTCAATGAATTAGCTCTAAATTGCTTCAAAAAAGCAGGAGAGCCTAATTCAACTGTATATGGCACATTTTGTTGAGAAAAACTGTTTTTGTTAATATTTGTCCCCTTTTACTGGTTTGATCAAAATCAGTTGTTTAAACAAATTCAAATATTTTTCAGGATTTGCCGCTTTTCAAACATGTTAAGAAAAACAAACTTTCTCACTATTTCAGTTCTGCATCCTGAGATTGTCACTTTTTTGATTAAAAAGAGAAGTTCAATGTGAATTTCCCCCAAAATGCTTCAAAACAACAGAAAAGCATAGTTTAGGTGTATGTGGCTCACTTTGAGGAGAAAAACTGGTTTTTATTAATATTTGTCCCCTTTTACTGGTTTGATTAAAAAAATTTGTTTAAACAAATCCAAAATTTTGTCAGGATTTGTCCCTTTTCAAACTTTTTATGAAAAACAAACTTTTTGAGTATTTCTGTGATCTTTTCTGAGAGTCACTTTTTGGACTAAAATGAGAAGTTCTCAGTGAATTTCCCCGAAAATGCTTCAAAACAACATAAAAACATAGTTTAGCTATATGTGGCTCACTTTGGGAAGAAAAACTGTTTTTATTAATAGTTGTCCACTTTTCCTTGTTTGATCAAAAACAGTTGTTTAAACAAATCCAAATTTTCCTCAGAATTTGCCCCTTTTCAAACTTGTTAAGAAAAACAAATTTCTGAGTATTTCAGTGCCCGTTTCTGAGATAGAACTTTTTTGACTAAAAAGAGAAGTTCTCTTTGAATTTCCCCCAAAATGCTCCAAAACAACAGAAAAGCATAGTTTAGCTGTATGTGGCTAACCTTGAAGGAAAAATAAGTGTTTTTACTATTTCCCCCATTTTAATGGTTTGATTAAAAAAAAATGTTTAAACAAATCCAAATTTTCCTCAGGATTTCCCCCTTTTCAAACTTTTTAAGAAAAAAAAACTTTCTGAGTATTTTTGTTGTCTTTTCTGAGATAGTCACTTTGTGGACTAAAAAGAGTTCTCGGTGAATTTCCCCGAATATTCTTCATAACAACATAAAAGCATAGTTTAGCTATATGTGGCTCACTTTGAGGAGAAAAACAGTTTTTATTAATATTTGTCCCCTTTCACTGGTTTGATCAAAAACAGTTGTTTAAACAAATCCAAATTTTATCAGGGTTTACCCTTTTCAAACATGTTAAAAAAAACAAATTTCTGAGTAGTTCAGTGCTCCTTTCTGAGATAGTCAATATTTTGACTAAAAAGAGAAGTTTCCAATGAATTAGCCAGATTTTGCTTAAAAACAACAGGAGAGCATAATTCATCTGTGTGTGGCTCACTTTGAGGAGAAAAACAAGTTTTGTTAATATTTCTCCCATTTTACTGGTTAGATAAAAAAACATTTGTTTAAACAAATCCAAATTTTCCTCAGAATTTGCCACCTTTCAAACATGTTAAGAAAAACAAACTTTATGTGTATTTCAGTGCTCCTTTCTGAGATAGTCACTTTTTTGATTATACGAGTGCTCTGTGAATTTCCACCAAAATGCTCTAAAACAACCGAAAAGCAAAGTTTAGCTGTATGTGGCTCACGTTGAGACAAAAAACAGGTTTTAGTTAATATTTGTCCGCTTTTACTGGTTTGATCAAAAAAAATTGTTTAAACAAATCCAATTTTCCTCAGGATTTTCCCCTTTTCAAACTTTTTAAGAAAAAAATTCTTTCTGAGTATTTCTGTGCTCTTTTCTGAGATAGTCATTTTTGTACAAAAAAGAGAATTTTTCAATGAATTAACTCTAAATTGCTTTAAAACATCAGGAGAGCATTAGTCAACTGTATATGGCAAATTTTGTTGAGAAAAACAGTTTTTGTTAATATTTGTCCCCTTTTACTGGTTTGATCAAAATCAGTTGTTTAAACAAATCCAATTTTTTTCAGGATTTTCCCCTTTTCAAACATGTTAAGAAAGACAAACTTTCTCACTATTTCAGTTCTGCATTCTGAGATTGTCACTTTTTTGACTAAAAAGAGAAGTTCAATGTGAATTTCCCCCAAACTGCTTCAAAACAAAAGAAAAGCATAGTTTAGTTGTATATGGCCACTTTCAGGAGAAAAATAGGTTTTTATTAATATTTGTCCCCTTTTACTGGTTTGATTAAAAACAGTTGTTTAAACAAATCCAATTTTCCTCAGGATTTGTCCCTTTTCAAACTTGTTAAGAAAAACATTCTTTCTGAGTATTTCTGTGCTCTTTTCTGAGATAGTCACTTTTTGGCCAAAAAAGAGAACTTCTCGGTGAATTTCCCCGAATATTCTTCATAACAACAGAAAAGCATAGTTTATCTATATGTGGCTCACTTTGAGGAGAAAAACAGTTTTTATTAATATTTGTCCCCTTTCACTGGTTTGTTCAAAAACAGTTGTTTAAACAAATCCAAATTTTATCAGGGTTTACCCTTTTCAAACATGTTAAAAAAAACAAATTTCTGAGTAGTTCAGTGCTCCTTTCTGAGATAGTCAATTTTGGCCTAAAAAGAGAAGTTCTCTGTGAATTTCCACCAAAATGCTTCAAATCAACAGAAAAGCATAGTTTAGCTATATGTGGCTCAATTTGGGGAGAAAAAAGTTTTTAATAATATTTGTACCCTTTTAATGGTTTGTTCAAAATCAGTTGTTTAAACAAATCCAAATTTTCCTCAGGTTTTCCCCATTTCAAACAAGAAAAACAACTTTCTGAGTATTTAGGTGCTCCTTTCAAGAATAGTCACTTTTTTGACCTAAAAGAGAAGTTCTCTGTGAATTTCCCCCAAAATGCTTCAAAACAACAGAAAAGCATAGTTTAACTGTATATGGATCACTTTGAGGAGAAAAACAGGTTTTTGTTAATATTCCCCCCATTTTACTGGTTTGATAAAAAAAAATTGTTTAAACAAATCCAAATTTTCCTCAGAATTTGCCCCTTTTCAAACTTTTTAAGAAAAACAAACTTTCTGAGTATTTCTGTTATCTTTTCTGAGATTGTCACTTTTTTGACTAAAAAGAGAAGTTCTCTATGAATTTCCCCCAAAATGCTTAAAAAAACAGAAAAGGATAGTTTAGCTGTATGTGGCTCACGTTGAGGCGAAAAACAGGTTTTTGTTAATATTTGTCCGCTTTTACTGGTTTGATAAAAAAAAGTTGTTTAAACAAATCAAATTTTCCTCAGGATTTTCCCCTTTTCAAACTTGTTAAGAAAAACATTCTTTCTGAATATTTCTGTGCTCGAGCCACATACAGCTAAACTATGCTTCTCTGTTGTTTTGAAGCATTTTCGGGGAAATTCACAGAGAACTTTTCCTTTTAATCAAAAAATTGATTATCTCAGAAAGGAACACTGAAATACTAAGTAGGTTTATTTTTTTAACATGTTTAAAAATAGACAAATCCTGATGAAAATTTGCATTTGTTTAAACAATTTTTTTTCTTCAAAGCAGTAAAATGGGCGAAATATTAACAAAAACTTGTTTTTCTCCTCAAAGTGAGCCATATACAGCTAAACTATGCTTTTCTGTTGTTTTGAAGCATTTTCGGGGAAATTCACAGACAACTTCTCTTTTTTGTCAAAAAAGTGGATATCTCAGAAAGGAGAACTGAAATACCCAGAAAGTTTGTTTTTCTTAACATGTTTGAAAAGGGGCAAATCCTGAAAAAAATTTGGATTTGTTTAAAAAACTGATTTTGATCAAACCAGTAAAAGGGGACAAATATTAAAAAAAAAATTTTTTCTCCAAATTGAGCCACATACAGCTGAACTTTGCTTTTCTGTTGTTTTAAAGAATTTTGGGGGAAATTCATAGAGAACTTCTCTTTTTAGTAAAAAAAGTGACTATCTCAGAAAGGAGCACTGAAATACTCAGAAAGTTTGTTTTTCTTAACATGTTTGAAAGGGCAAAATTCTGAGGAAAATTTGGATTTGTTTAAACATTTTTTTTTTATCTAACCAGTAAAATGGGGGAAATATTAACAAAAACTTGTTTTTCTCCTCAAAGTGTGCCACATACAGCTGAATTATGCTCTCCTGTTGTTTTTAAGCAATTTCTGGCTAATTTATTGAAAACTTCTCTTTTTAGTCCAAAAATTGACTCTCTCAGAAAGGAGCACTGAACTACTCAGAAAGTTTGTTTTTCTTAACATGTTTGAAAAGGGTAAACCCTGATAAAAATTTGGATTTGTTTAAACAATTGTTTTTCATCAAACCAGTGAAAGGGGACAAATATTAATAAAAACTACTTTTCTCCTCAAAGTGAGTCACATATAGCTAAACTATGCTTTTCTGTTGTTTTGAAGCATTTTGGGGGAAATTAACAGATAACTTCTCTTTTTAGTCAAAAAATTGATTATCTCAGAAAGGAGCACTGAAATTCTCAGTAGGTTTATTTTTCTTTAACATGTTTAAAAATAGGCAAATCCTGAAAAAAATTTGGATTTGTTTAAGGTCTAAAAAGATATTATTTCATAAAGTTGGCACGATTAATCCTGATAGTTATTTTTCGACGAGTTTGAAAGGGTGCATATCCTGAGGAATGGAATTGAATAATTTGGGTCAAACTAGTGAAATGGGATAAATATTACCGACGATTTACTCCTCAAAATGAGCCAAATACAGCTAAAGTAAGCTATTCGCGTGTTTTGAAACGTTTTCAAATGATATTGACAAAAAGGTTAGTTGTTCTAAAAATGACTATCTTGATAAGAAGTTATGAATTACTCAGAAATTAATTTTTTTCTCAACGAATTTGAAAAGGGACAAATCCTGATGTTTTGATTTAAGGAAAAGATTTTTTTTTGGTCTAACTAGTAAAACGCGACATATTAACGAAAACAGTTTTTGCTCCTCAAAATGAGCAATATACAGCTAAACTATGATTTTACTCAGCTTTTGTGATGTTTTGAAGCATTTTCGATTGAAATTGACAAAATACTTCTCTTTAAAGTCTAAAAGTTGACTAACTCAGAAAGAAATAAGATTCACCAAGATAGTTTTTTTGAATAAGTTAAAAATGGTGCTATTCAAAGGAAATGTTTCGAATTGAATGCATTTTTGGGTCAAATGAGTGAAATAGGACATATATTACAGATTACTGTTTTGCTCTTCATATTGAGCCACATACAGCTAAACTAAGTTTTTCTGGTGTTTTCAAGCATTTTCGTCTGAAATTGACAAAATACTTCGATTTAAAGTCTTAAATGACTATCTCAAAAAGAAACTATGAATTAATCAGAAAATTATTTTTTTATCAACAAGATTGAATAGATGCAAATCCTGGATTTATTTGATGGGAGCAAATTTTTGGTGTCCAACCAAATGAAACAGGACAAAAATTACCAAAAACAATTTTGACTAAAAATGAGCCACATATATCTAAACTAATTTTTTCTCTTATTTTAATGAATTTAACACCGAAATTGCCAAAATAACTTCCCTTTATGGTCTAAAACTCACTCTCTCGGAAAAATGCTAAGGATTTCTCTAGAAGTTATTTTTTATCAATGAATTTGAAAAGGAGTAAATCCAGAGTTTGTCTTAATTTGCTGGAAACAACTTTAATGTGTCAAACCTGTGAAATGGGACAAATATTACCGAAAAGAGTTTTGCTCCTCAAAATGATCCTCATACCGCTAAACTAAGCTTTATTGGTATTTTGAAGTATTTTCGAATGAAATTGACAAAATATTTCTCTTTAAAGTCTAAAGAAGCTACGATTCACCAAGAGAGTTATTTTTGAACGAGTTTAAAATGGTTCGATCCTGAAGAAATGTGCCGATTTGAGGAAAATAATTTTTTTTTGGGTCAAACAAGTGAAATGGGACAAATATTGCAGAAAATTGTTTTGATCCTCATAATGAGCCACATACAGCTAAAGTATTGATATTTTGAAACATTTTCGTCTTAATTTACTAAATACTTCTGTTTAAAGTCTAAAAGTGACTCTCTCTGAAAGAAGCTACGATTTACCCAGAAAATTATTTTTGAACGAGTTTAAAACGGTAGTAACCTGAGGAAATGTTTTCACTTGAAGGAAATGAATTTTTTGGTTCAAACAAGCAAAATGGGGCAAATATTACTGAAAACAGTTTTGCTCCTATTAAAGAGCCACATAGAGCTCAACTAAGTTTCTCTGGTGATTTAAAGCATTTTCAACTGAAATTTAAAGTCTAAAAAGTGACTGTCACAAAGAAATTAAGAATTACTCAGAAAGTTATTTTTTCTCAATAAGTTTGAAAAGGTGAGAATCCTGAGGTTTTTTTATTTGATGGAAAGAAATTTTTGGTGTCCAACCAGTAAAATGGGACAAAAATCACCATAAACTGTTTTGCTTCTAAAAATGAACCATATATCGCTAAACTAAGCTTTTCTTGTGTTTTGATGCATTTACGACAGATATTGCCAATAAACTTCTCTTTAATGAATAAAAAGTGTTCATTTCAGATTGAAGGCACAATTCACCCTGATAGTTATTTTTCAATGAGTTTGAAACAGTGCATATCCGTAGGAAATGTTTTGACTTGATGGAATTGAATAGTTTGGGTCAAACCTGTGAAATGGGGCAAATATTACCAAATACTCTTTTACTCCTCAAAGTGAGCCACATACTGTTAAACTATGCTTTTAAGTGATTTCAAGCATTTTAACTGAAATTAACAAAAAGCTTCAATTTAAGTTCTAAAAAGTGACTATCTCGATAAGAAGCTAAGAATTACTCAGTAAGTTATTTTTTTCACAACACATTGGAAAAGGGACAAATCCTGACATTGTTTTGATTTGATGGAAATGAATTTTTTGTCAAACCAGTAAAACATGACATATATTACTGAAAACAGTTTTGCTCCTCAAAATGAACCACATATAGCTAAACTAAGCTTTTCTGATGTTTTGAATCTTTTTCGACAGAAATTGACAAAAAATTCTCTTTAAGTCTAAAAATTGTCTCTGTGAAAGAAGCAAACAATTTTCGACTGAAGTTGACGAACAAAACTTCTCTTTAAGTCCAAAAATTGACTCACTGAAAGAAGTAAACAATTACTATGAATTTTTTTTCTCAACTATTTTGAAAAATGGTAAATCCTAAGGTTGTTTTGATTTGAGGAAATGACATATTTGATTCAAACCAGTGAAACGGAACAAAAATTACAGAAAACTGTTTTGCACCTCAAATCAGCCACATACAGCTAAACTAAGCTTTTCATGTGTTTTGAAGAGTTTTAGTCAGAATTGACAAAAAAACTATTAAGTGGGGCACCTTAGCGGTTTGGGGAAGAATTCCATCGCTTGTCCGAAGACAAATCAATGCCTGTCAACAACACAAACTCCCAGAGGAACAGTTCAAAATAGTCATTTTAGAGCAGGCGGAATTTGGGTCTTAAAATGACACTAAAAAAAAGCGAATTTCTCAGGAAGTCATTTTTTCACAATGAGTTTGAAAAAGGGTAAACCCAGAGTTTATCTTTATTTGATGGAAATGAATTTAAAGGGTCAAATCTGTGAAATGGGACAAACATTTACTAAAAGAGTTTTGTTCCTCAAAATAATCCTCATACATCTAGATGAGTGGAAATATTGTATGCAAGTTATGATGAGTGGACCTATTGTAGGGCAGTTATGATGAGTGGACTTATTGTCTGCCAGTTGTGATGAGAGGACCTATTATACGTCAGTTATGATGATTCGACCAATTGCACACCAGTTGTGATGAGCTTCCCTAATGTAGCCAGTTAAGTGTGGACCAAATGTATGCCAGTTGTGATGAGAGGACCAATTATACGCCAAGAGTGATGAGATGACCTACTGTACGCCTGTGGTAATGAGATGACCTATTGTACGCCAGTTGTGATGGGTGGACCTATTGTATGCCTAGTTGTAATGAGTTGACCTATTGATGGCAGATGTAATGAATGGACCTATTGTACGCCAGGGTTGATAAGATGACCTAATATATGCCAATTATGATGAGGGGACCAATTGTCCACTAGTTGTGATGAGAGGACCTATTTTACGCCATTTGTGACGAGTGGACCTATTGCAGTTGTGATGATTGGACCTGTATTACGCCAGATGTGACGAGCGGACCTAGTGATACAAGTTGTGATGAGTGGAACCATTTGACACAGGTTGTTGTGAGGGGACCTATTTTAAGCCAGATGTTATGTGAGTGGACCTATTGAATGCCATTCGTGAAGAGTAGACCTATTGTATGTCAGTTATGATGAGTGTATCTATTGTAAGCCAGTAGTAATGAGTGACCTATTGTACTGCATGATCCAATGTTTGGGAAATGTCCACATGGGAGTCAGTAGATCACACCACCTCTTTTCAAGTGCATGACCTGATAATGTTTGGGACATGTCCATATGGGAGTCAACAGACACTCCACCTCCTTTCAAGAGTCCAAATGAGCACTTCTTGCTTATTCTGTGAATAGTGAAGTAGCATAGCAAGAACAGTAGCACACAAATCATACACATGTGCAAGAGAGCAAGCCATGTGACAAGCAGCCTTGAAGTGTAAATTAGTTACTAGATGTGAACATTGTGGTTTGTATAAATTGTAGTAGGGACAGGATTTATGTAGATCTGGTGACAAGCCCAATTACCACACTGCTCTAGATAAAGCCCACCCATAGAGCAGGCCTCAAAGCTACATGGCAACATGTTTATTAGACTGTTGTCTCTGTCAAGAGTTGTGGCTGGTATCTGTCACCAGATGTCTCTTTATGAGTATCCCTTAACTACCCCCACACATTTGATGCCTCTATTCTGGCACAGCTGTAGCTCTCTACAACTGTCTTGCTGTCTACTCACAGACTAGTAACTATGTCCACCTCACAACCTCACCAGGTGCAGCTGTAGCTCTCTCTAACTGTCCTGCCATCCTCTCCAACTGTCTACTCTCAGACTAGTAACTATGTCCACCTCACAACCTCACCAGGTATAGCTGTAGCTCTCCCCAACTGCCTTGCCGTCTATTTATATGAATAATGCATAAGAACCAGCGTGTGGCTAACACAGGAGGAGACAAGCAGGTCTGCAATTATGATTACTGTTCAGGTACCTGAGGAGGAGGGGGGACCTCAATCTTGGAGGGCTATGGGCACTTGCTCCCATCTTGGGGCTCTGGGTGCTTGCTCCCATCTTGGGGGGCTCTGAATGCCCCTCAATCTTGGGGGATCTGGGTACTTGCTCCCTACTTGGTGGCTCTGGGTGCTTGCTCCCATCTTGGGGGCTCTGGGTGCTTGCTCCCATCTTGGGGGCTCTGGGTGCTTGCTCCCATCTTAGGGGACTCTGGGTGCTTGCTCCAATCTTGGGAGACTCTGGATGCTTGCTCCAATTTTGTCTCTGGGTGCTTGCTTCCATCTTGGGGTCTCTGGGTACTTGCTCCCATATTTAGGTGCTATGGGTCCTTGCATCCATCTTGAGGGCCCTGGGTGCATTACTCCTATCTTGGGGGCTCTGGGTGCTTGCTCCCATCTTGGAGAGCTCAGGATGCTTGGACCCTACTTGGGGGCTTTGGGTGCTTGCTCCCATCTTTGGGAACTCTGGGTGCTTGCTCCCATCTTGGGGCTTAGGGGGCTTGCTCCCATCTTGGGGGCTCTGGGTGCTTGCTCCCATCTTGGAGAGCTCTGGATGCTTGCAACTATCTTGGAGAGCTCTGGGTGCTTGCTCCCTACTCGGGGGGCTCTGGGTGCTTGCTCCCTACTTGGAGGCTAGTATGCTTGCCTCATCATATTATATTTTAATTTCAACCTCCTGAAGTGTGAGGTTACTTCTGGTCCATTTAATGACTTGACAATATCCCCTCAGTAAAAGTTCTAACTTTTGCATCAAACTTGGCATGAAGGCTGGTGGCACCAGGGTATAGTCAGGTTACCATGACAACTATCTGGAGCAAGAGCATTATCATAATAACAATAGGGAGGTGTTAGAAGTTGGAGAGTATGCCACCATCTTCACCCAAGGCCTAGTGACAGATTTATACACCCAGTGTTATCATAATAATAGGGAGGTGTTAGAAGTTGGAGAGTAATCCGCCATCTTTACCCAAGGCCTAGTGACTGATGTGTACATACACAGTGTTATCATAATAATAATAGGGAGGTGTTAGAAGTTGGAGAGTATTCCACCATCTTTACCCAAGGCCTAGTGACTGATTATACATACATAGTGTTATCATAATAATAATAGGGAGGTGTTAGAAGTTGGAGAGTAATCCGCCATCTTTACCCAAGGCCAAGTGACTGATGTATACACACATAGTTTTATCATAATAATAATAGGGAGGTGTTAGAAGTTGGAGAGTAATCCACCATCTTTACCCAAGGCCTAGTGACTGATGCGTACATACTAACAAAACAAAATTCTGACCCACAAAATAAGTCACAAACATTTATTACAAGCTTGTCAGGTGTTCTGGAGCATTTCCATCTGGAGCCCACAAAAACAACAACAGTTGTCTAGGAAAGAGATCTCAGAGGAAAAATGCCCAGGATTGGCCTGAAATGACTTTAAAAACAACAACAACAACAAAAACACAAGGGTGAAACAGGTCATATGACAACAAAAGCAGTTTTGACCCTGACAATCTGACACAAGCACCAACTGTATCTTAGCTTTTCATATGTTTCCGAGCGTCTTCCTTTGAAATCAACAAAAAATAAAACAATGGTCGTTAGGAACACAAAGTGATATCTCAGAAAAAAGTCTCAGGATTGGCCAGAATTGACATTTTTTTCTCCGTAGAGTAGTGAGTGTGAAACAGTTAACACCAATAAATAATTTTTTTTAACAAACTGAGCCACAAACATCTGTTCAAGCCTTTTGGGTGTTGTGGAGCATTTCACCAGAAATCCATTAAAAATGGTCGTCATGCACCAAAAAGTCTAAAAAGAAACGGCTCAGGATTGACCAGAAACAACTACTTTTTCATAAACGAGTGTAAAATGGGTCAAATGCCGAGGAAAACAGTTTTGAACCTAAAATGCACCACACACACACAAAGTTGAACACATATTTGTAGCTGTCATAACTTTTTCCCCTTTCTTCTGTGCAGATACTTTTAATACCAGCTTGTTGCTTATTGTGTGTGCTTTAAAATGATGTGTACAAAGTATCTATAGGCACCTTTTCTTAGAAGATATATTCAAACACGCAAGGGTCACTAAAAATTACACTACCTAATTGGTGGCAAGGTTTATACCCAGGCGCCTTGATCGAGGCGCCCCAAACTCGGTGTGCGGGTTGCTAAAGCCCTGTGGTCGTATGGGTTTTTTTTTTCCGGTCACAGAAATTGCGTGGGAGGAAGGCAAATTTCTGTGATCCCGCCTTAACCTATTAACCGCGACACAAAATAATTCAATTATACCACGTGAGGAGGTCTACTTTTCATGTGATCCTTGGGTGTGGCGCTCACTGGAAAAGCGTGTCTCTATCTTGACCGGAGGGCGAAACAGTCTTAGCGATGTATTGCCCGAAGTCAAAGCACTTCCTTGGCTACCTGATTGGCAAATAACAATGGGCTTTTAAGCTTTAGTGGCCGCTGTGGACAGCAAAGTACGGATTTAGAAGAGTACCGTCGAGTGTTTAGCTGAAGATCGGCTTCTTTGACTCTTCAACGCTAATCAAACTTGGTCCGTGGACTACTATTGGCTGGAGTTTTTTAAGCTAAGTTTGTGGAGAGTGGAAGGCTCCATGGGATAATGAAGAAAGAAAAGGTGGGCTATATTTTGAACAATGATATCTAGCTAAACAAAGTAGCTAAATAAAGTAGATGTATTATGATCCTCAGATATGAAGTGGTCCACTAGTTTTTCATGTGTATCAACTCTCAATGCAATGCCCCACCTACTAACCTTCCAGCCCCCATGCATGGTATCTATGAAGGGGCAAGAGAGAGACTAAAAAAAATATATTTGTCAAATGCCTTGTAGGTCCTCAGTGATGTCCTTTGAGGTATGAAATTTGTATTTCCCACTTTCTTATAGGAGTACTTTTTGCAGTACTACTTATGTAAATAAAACAGTGTGAGAGAGTACAGTAGCACATAGAAATAAAATACCGAGTGAGCTATTACATAAGGAGAGATGGTGCAATATCTTATTGTTCCTATAGAGCTAAAATAATTGTTTGTGCCACAATAAGAAGCAATCCTTTGTATTATTTCCAGGGTGGCACAACCATACGCCACACTCATGGCAGTACCACTGGCTGTCACATCTTTTCTTCTGCTGATAGCAGTAAGTGCAGCGACCTCGATTGCGCTGTGCTGGAGATGTTGCGGTGATCTTCATTGGGAAGTGAGAAAATGGAAGGGGCTTGATCAAGGAGTCATTATACCCAGCTCTATAACAGCTACAATATTACCCAATAAGCTCCTTGGCCAGCTGGATCCTGAACTGCTTGATGGTAATTTTAGTTGCTCCTGACCATCCCCGGTAAAGGATAAAGGCGTTCGTGATGGTCACATCAAAGCGAAAGTAATATATATATATATATATATTATAGAACTTACTGCTATTGATACTACAGTGATAGTATCCTCTGTATTGATCACCTTTATCCACAGCTGCCATGTTTTTGTTGTAGGAAGTGATAGCAAGGGGGCAGCTTACTTCCTCTCTACTGCCATTAGTCAGTCGTCTGGGCACCGATGTGATGCACTGGGAATCACTGTTGGTGTACATGATCATGACGACCTTTCTGTCCAGCCATGCACTTGCACAGACTTTCCTGGATTGCATGGTTAGTGACTCGCCCCTATTAAAGTTAAAAGTTTATAATTATAATGAGTATATACCCCATACTTGTGATGTGATATGCCATGCATGGTATAAACCCCAAATTGTTTGTGTCTAACTTCTGTTTATGAAGTGTGTATATTTTACCTGTTCTTAAATTTTGCCTTCTTGAGGTTCTCTGGAAAATCACGTCTATCCTTTCTGGCTGACCCACACCCATAGATCCCACTCTTTTCCAGATCACTGAGTAGGCTGTATATATAAAAAAAATTGTCAAAATAGACATGGTGCCATTTGCCTTGTAGCTCTTTGGTGAGTTCCTTCACTACTCGAGCTCCCAGCTGGTGTTCGACAGCGCCTTTCTTTTTCCCTGTGTACACCTCGAATTGTGAAAAATAACCATTTCGGCTATCAGCCCGAACCCACACCTTGATACCTCTTTTGATAGGTTTCATGGGCATGTACTGTTTTAGGGATGAGCATCCCTGAAACTTGATCATAGCTTCATCAATGGCTATCTCACAGTTTGGATTGTATAGGGATGAGAACCTTTCTTGAAAATGTTTGATCAATGGTCGGACCTTTCCTAATTTATCGTAGTTTGCTGAGCCTCTGAGAGAGAGAGTAGAGTTAACTACAAAGTGGAGATATCTTGAAATATCCCGAAACCTATCTCTTGAAATTCTTGGGGCAATAGGTTTGTAATAGTGAATGGGATCCTTTTTCCAGTAATCCTCAGTTGATGGCTGGTGATTGATACCCATCACAATGCTGAAGCCCATGAATGCTTGAACGTCTTCACATGTAATAGCCTTCCAAGATGCATATGCATTGGCACCCATGGTCTCTTCTGCATAACTGTTTATCTGTTCCACTATCTCTTCCACTATGTCTGGTGTAAAATATAGCTCCAAGACCTCCAGTGGTGACTTGGGAATAGGCACTGTAGGTCCTACAGAGGATGTGAAGGGATGTATAGTAGGTGTTACCACACTGGAGGCAATGTATGTGTGGAAGAGACAGTGGATGGGTCTGGAGGCAATTGGTGAAGCTGAAGCAGTAGCAATGGGAGAGTGGATGCAAGAGGTTGTGGATTGGAGGTTGACTAAGTACGAGACTTGGTTCAGTCTGGGGTGTGTAAGCATATGTGATTGGTGGAATTGTTGTCAGCTGAAGCTGTTGCAGAGATGGGTTGGGAAAAAGCATGGTTTAATAGCACTGGCGTGTGGGACAAAGATGTGGTCCTTGATAAGGCTGCTGCTGCAGTCATAGCAGATATCTCTAAATTAGTGTCTTAATCTTCAAATTCTAAATAAATAATGTATATAAATTTTTTCAAACATTTTTTCACTCAAATATTACTTACCTTCTTGCAGGCAGTCAAATTCCTCATCACTTCCATCAGCAAAGGCTCATCAGTGTCTTCATCTGATTCCAGGGCGTTGAGGATCTCTTCCACAGACCAACACCTTCTTTTTGTCATTTTGCTATTTTATAAATTTTGTCATGTACAGTCATTGCATATATTTGGATGCCAATTGTCGTCTACCGCGCTTCAGGGACTGCCCGCGCGTAACGCCAATTGGCGCCTATCGCGGCTAATCGGCTGGGGGGGTTCACCGGAAAAGAATTTTTTTTATACGACCACAGTTTAGGGCTTTAGCAACCCGCACACCGAGTTTGCCTCGATCAAGGCGCCTGGGTATAAACCTTGCAACCAATTAGGTAGTGTAATTTTTTTAGTGACCCTTGCATGTTTGGATATATCTTCTAAGAAAAGTTGCCTATAGAGACATTGTACATAATATTTTAAAGCACACACAATAAGAAACAAGCTGGTCTTAAAAGTATATGCATAGAAGAAAGGGAAAAAAAGTTATGACAGCTACAAATATGTGTTCAACTTTTTGTAGTTTCTGGTCTAGTCCTCTTTTCAGATGTTGTGGAGCGTTTTCACGGGAAATGGACATAAAGCGTTGGTATTTAGCTATAAAATAACAATCTCTGAAGAAAGGTTGAGGAAGCCTGAAACGACTTTTTACATAAACTAGTGGGAACTAGTCAAGTACTGTAGAAAAGAGTTTTTCCCCCAAAATGAGCCACAAACTACGGGATGAGGATCTTCAGCCACAGACTCCTGGATTAGGATCTTCAGCCACAAACTCCTGGATGAGGATCTTCAACCACAAATCCATGGATGGCGATCTTCAGCCACAAAGTCCTGGATGAAGATCTTCAGCCACATAATCCTGGATGAGGATATTCATGTTTTTCTTATCAAAATGAGCCAATACAGCTAAATTATGCTTTTCTAATATTTTTAAGAAATTAACCAAAACCATCACTTTTAAGGTTAAAAAAAGTGTTTTTCTCAACAAAATGAGCCACATACTGCTAAATACTAAGCTTTTCTGGTGTTTTGAAGCATTTTTGAGGAAAATTAAAAAAAAAAAAAATCTTTTAGTTCAAAAAGTGTTTTTCTCATCAAAATGGGCCCCATACAGCTAAACCAAGCTTTTCTGCTGTTTTGAAGCCAGAATTTGACAAAAAAACATCCCTTTAAAAGGTCAAATTTTTTTTTCTCATCAAGATAAGCCACATACAGCTAAACTTAGCTTTTCTGTAGTTTTGAAGCATTTTTACATGAAATAAAAACAAACCGACTTTTCTTTGAAGTCCAAATTTTTTTCCTTCTCATTAATGTATAGGTGCAGTTTGTGTTGCCTAGCAACAAAGTATGCGGTTATAATTGTTGTTTTAGTAATTTTTTAATTTCTAGGCAACTATTGTTCTAATTTCAAGTACAATCTTATGATAAAATGTTTTATACACTTGCAGGTTCACAGATTTCAACCATAATGACTTCAGGCTGCAGCATGGAATTACGAAAAACATTATATAAATGAAGGAAGCATTCATTTCAATAAATGAAAATTGCAAAGTACAACAAAAAATAATTCAAAGCATTACTTTCTTTTCTTTGCCATGGGCCATTTAGTATGAGCTGATCCTGTGTAATTCCACTAGTATCCCTCCCATCCCATTCCACACATTACTTGACTGGAAGTCCCATGTCCACCTTTGCCACACCCTCTTCCAAGTCTACGTCCACGATCCCTTCTCCTTGGTTGCATACACCCCTTCCTCTAACACTACCACCTTGCTCTTGCTGATCTTCAACCAAGAACTATCACCATCATCATCATTTGATCTAGCAAACTCTAACTCACTACCATCTGATGAGACCTCATCACTATTGCTAGGTATTTGAGCTCTGTGGGAGATAGGGCTGCTGTACTTTTGTGTAGATCCAAAAAATGTGGACATAGAAACAGATATTTCTATATTCTATACCTTTTTGAACAGTAATACTTACCTAAAGGCTGAGTAACACTCGCATCACTAGAACTGGAGCTGTCATCTAAAACTATATCTTCAAAGCCCAATGGTTCTTCAACTTCCTCCATTACTTCTGAGTTTTCCACATGACTAAGTTCGGGGCCTGCTCTAGGAAGGTAGCTCTCTATACCTTCACCTTCAAAATCACTGTCATCCTCTTTAGACAGGCCGAAATCGTTGTCTTCCAATAGCTGAAGTACATCGCTAGTGTTCAAGCGCTTTGCAAAATTTAAGTGTGAACTGTCGAGTTCAAAGTCCTTAGTAACCGCTATGCCGTCATCGTTTTATGAATATGACGTGAAAGAGCATCGTTTTAGGCGTCGTAATATGTTTTTTTCTCAGTTGGTTTAACTATCGATTTTTTAATGAATTTTTTAACTAAGATCCTTCCGTGGACGTTTTAAAGCGCCCATGACCGTTAAAGGGTTAAGCACATGTTCTATGCAGCAGAGCTCAGAGGCTTCAACCAATGAGAGCTCAGGACTCAGGCTAGCACAATACAGGGTTCTTCCAAGGAATAGAGGGGAGTCAGGGGTTAGAGGGTGTCTGGGATTCTACCTAGGAATGGGGTCTGGGTTCTAAGTAATATAGGGTAGTCAGGTGTTCATCCAAGGAATAGAGGGGGTCTGGGAATAGAGAGAGGGGGTGCCTGGGGTTCTTCCAAGGGATGGGGTCTGGGTTCTACCAAGTAATATAGGGTGGTCAGGTGTTCATCTAAGGAATAGAGGGGGTCTGGAATTAGAGGGAGGGGGTGGTCAGGGGTTCTTCCAAGGAACAGAGGAAGTCTGGAGCTTTCTAAGGAATAGAGGGGGGATCTTTGGTGATTGGTCTGGGGTACTTCCTAGGAATACAAGGGTGTGTGGAATTTTCCAAGGAATATAGTGGGGTCTGGGGTGCTTCTAAGGAATAGAGGTCTCTGGGATTCATAATAGGAATAGAGGAGGTCAGGAGTATTTAAAGGAAAAGAGGTGGAAAAGAGGAGGAGTCCAAGTTATTCCATGGAATAGGAGGGTGCATGGGGTTCTTCCAAGAAATAGAAAGGGATCTGGAGTTCTTAAAAGGAACTGAGATGAGTCTGTGGTCCGACCAATGAATTACCACCCTCCGTCCATTCCCGAAATCAACCCTACCTCTGTATAACAATGAATCACCACCCTCCCTCCATCTCCGAAATCAACCCTACCTCTGTATAACAATGAATTACCTCCCTCCCTCCATCACTGAAATCAACCCTATGTATACCTCTGTATAACAATGAATTACCTCCCTCCCTCCATCCCTGAAATCAACCCTACCTCTGTATAACAATGAATTACCTCCCTCCCTCCATCCCTGAAATCAACCCTACCTCTGTATAACAATGAATTACCTACCTTCCTCCATCCCTGAAATCAACCCTACCTCTGTATAACAATGAATTACCTCCCTCCCTCCATCCCTGAAAGCAACCCTACCTCTGTATAACAATGAATCACCACCCTCCCTCCATACCTGAAATCAACCCTACCTCTGTATAACAATGAATTACCTCCCTCCCTCCATCCCTGAAATCAACCCTACTTCTGTATAACAATGAATTACCTCCCTTCCTCCATCCCTGAAATCAACCCTACCTCTGTATAACAATGAATTACCTCCCTCCCTCCATCCCCAAAATCAACCCTACCTCTGTATAACAATGAATTACCACCCTCCCTCCATCCCTGAAATCAACCCTACCTCTATATACAACAATGAATTACCACCCTCCCTCCATTCCTGAAATCAACCCTACCTCTATATAACAATGATTGACCACCCTCACTCCATCCCTGAAATCAACCCTATCTCTATATAACAATGAATTACCACCCTCCATCCATCCCTGAAATCAACCCTACCTCTATATAACAATGAATTACCACCCTCCCTCCATCCATGAAATCAACCCTACCTCTATATAACAATAAATTACCACCCTCCCTCCATCCCTGAAATCAACCCTACCTCTGTATAACAATGAATTACCACCCTCCCACCATCCCTGAAATCAACCTCTTTCCATCCCGGAAATCAACCCTACCTCTGTATAACAGCCAATTAATCCTGTCTCCATATGCAGACTGCTTAATACAATACAAGTCACCAAGTACTCTATAGCTGTTATGCAGCAAACACATAGAATCCTGTAAGGATGACAACCCTTTACCTAGCTTGTAACACTACTAGAACTTGTCAGATGTGCACAACCACCTACTGCACTTCTCCAGAGAAGTCAGCAAATGTTTCCTTTCTTCAGGAGTAGCTAGCCAGCTACATACAGGGAGTCTAAATAGAGCACACCAAATAAAACACAAGTACGTACATTGCCAAACAAAACAACAAAAACAACATATTATTACCACATGTGAGGTGAGGAAGAGGGAGAGGCTGGGGAGGAGATGTCTGCCAAACATCACATTATCAGCTAATATGTGAGGTTAGGTAGAGGGAGGAGCCGGTGAGGAGATGTCTAACAAACACCACATTATCAGCTAACATATGAGGTGAGGAAGAGGGAGGAGCTGGTGAGGAGATGACTGCCAAACATCACAGTATTCTAGAGGATATAAATAAGATGCTGTGATGTTAAGACAAAGATGATTATATTCCATGTGACGACACACACACCCTCTCCCAAGTATAGCACCCCCAGACATCTAGTAATTGACCACAAGCATGCAATGTGCCCCTCCCCATACATGTACACACCAAGGGGGCATGTCTTCCAGATCTTCAAGCAATGCCTCAACACATCTCCCACTATTTGAGCACATTTCCCATAACAACCCTGTCGATCCTAACCAGCACCTTTTCCTTCACCCCAGCTACTGATCTACCCAACAATAAACCTACTCTACCTTCATCACCTCCAATCAACAACAAACTCTCCACAATGCAACAAGATGCACAATATCTTCCACGGCACCTTCATCACATAGCTGCCAAGCAGAAGACCTAACCAAGCACTGATTTGTGATGTGAATTGTTGATGTCTTCATTATCATTGTGAGATATAATGCAGTCGTGAGTTATATGATCCTTACAGATTTACAAATGATACAACTCATTGGATTGTGATAGTGGAAATTAGCTAATAATTGTATAGATATAAATATTCAGGTTCAAGTTTGAACAACATGGTACCCTAAAACATAAGGAAAGTATGACAAGGGAATGTACATGGGTAGTATGGAATTTTGTTACGAATACTTGGAAGCTGCTTCCCTTCTCCAGAAGCTAAAAAGTACTTGTTTAATTGAGAGTTGGCACTGCTGATATTGTTTGTTGTTTTCAGTATGCTCTCCATTATTAGCACAACTCTTTTCTATTGAATATAATATGTCTAACCATACAAGCTATACTATGTAGCCAGTCAACAACTCTTGGTCTTCAGAGAGAGGCACTTCACATGCTTCAACTATATTTACCTTAGTGATATTGAAAATAGGTTCAGCCATTAAGAACTAGTATCATAGCCAATGCCAGAGTATATTAATAAATTAAGTGTTTAGTCAGAATAAAACATCTTGCTGCTAGATAGCTAATTGCTGAATTGAAGCTATTGGGTTGACTAGCTGGTGGAAATGCTGCTTATCATGCCTTCCTGCTCCAAAGATTGAGATGATGCAGCTTAGGTATTTGATAGCTCTGTCACACAACCTGCATGATTAATAGCTATCAGAGAAAGTTAGTATGACTTTAACAAAATTCATCGACATGATGGTAGTAACATGTATTGGTAAGCTAAACTGAATTCCTTGCATGTGTACTGCCGCTCTCTCTCTCGGACAGCAGTAGAATACATATAAGAGGATATCTGATATATCTAGTCTTGATCAATGGAGTAGATTTGTGCTAATGTTGAAGAGCATACTGAAAACAATGTAGACTGTGGGACAGAAAACGAAACCCACCCGCTTCCCTAGGGATTTTCGGAGATAGGTATTTTTGGATACTCTGTTGTATGTACTTTCAATATCTACCTGTCTGCAAAAAAAATATGCTGGGTTAGTTTTGGTGAATTGTATACATTAATTTTACTAGTTGTTAATATTTACTTGTTATTTGTTGTGAAAAGACTTTGTAGCCTAAAACATTAATATAACTACATAATCAGATATGGATATATGGCATTAATCTAACAATCTGAATCAAATACAATATCAGTGGTTCACAAGTCAGGGCTTTCCTCTTCCTCTGGAATCTGCTCAGGTACCTTCACTAGTATTTCTATAAGCTCTTGCGGTAAAATATCACCGTTTGTCCACATGAACTTCCAGTCTTTCATTTTCTGTCCCACAGCCATGTTCATCCAGTTGATGAAATACATGGTACTATTTGATTTGGCTGATACCAGTTGAGAGCTTGGTAATATGTTCTCTTGATATGCATCCTCAGGTAATCTCTTTAGTGTGGAAGTAGGGTCAGGTCTACTCCAGTACAAATGGACAGGAACATTCCTGGTTTTGTACAGAATCTTTCTTTAAATGTCTCATGCCGCAGTGTGTTGATATTTGTGTTGAACCTCTGGAGAGGAGGCACATGTAATACTCCAACCTCTCAAATATATAACACAGTTTGAGCTTACTTTTTGTAGTAGCCACATGTAGCTTTTACATTGTAGATGACATGTTATTTTGAGCCTATGTTGGTTGGGTCAACAGTAGTAGTGAATTTGATCATTTTGGAGAACGTTGCAGCAATTAGGAATGCATGTTCACTGCAGTATGTAGCTTCTTCTCTTTGCACATTGAATGCCGAACCTTATTAATCTACCTGGTCCTCCATTCTTCTTCATATCTGCACAGAAGCGACAGCTGTTGCATGGCTGACTTTGACAAGCAGTACACTCTCCACACTTCATCTTTTGATTTGTTTCAGCTGTTGTAGAAGAATCAACAGACAGCTCAACTAACAGCTATGAAGCTACAGGTACCTGGTCTGACTACATGTCCTGCAAGTAATACGCACATACTAGCACAGGTATCCACATGCACACGGTCGTTGTAGATACTGCACCTGGCTATCCCTGTGGTACTTATCCAGAGCATCTAATATCTTCATTTTGTTTCTGCACCAGCATGCCTACAGATTTTTAATGGATTGTGGAAATGTTCTCTGATGTATGAACAATGTATCAAACAAAACAAAAACTAAATGCAAAGATATATCATTGTGTTACAATTCGATATACACATACATAAATTGTTTGTACATAACTTAACATACTGGACTTCTCTTCTGGCCAGGCTTTTTGCATGGGTTTGAAAAAAACAATTGTTGTTCCATGTTTTTTTCCTGGAGCAATTAACTGTTTTCCTGCCAATGCAGGGAAGTTGCTTACCTTATGCCAAAAGAGCATTGAGTAGCTGTGCAGGGGGGACTACACCTGAAACCAACGAAATTTGAACACATATTTGTAGCTGTCATCACTTTCCCCCCCCCTTTCTTCTGTGCAAATACTTTTGATACCAGCTTGTTGCTGATTGTGTGTGCTTTAAAATGATATGTAAAAAGTCTCTATAGACACCTTTTCTTAGAAGATATATCCAACCACGCAAGGGTCACAAAAAAAAACGCACTTCCTAAATTGTGGCAAGGTTTGCACCAAACTCGGTGTGTGGGTTGCTAAAGCCCTTAGCTGTGATTTTATGATTCACTTTTTCCCCCCAGTGAAACCCCCCCCCCCCCCCCCCCCCCCCTCCCCCCAAGAGTTATGATGGTTAGAAGTTAGAAGAGGCGGGATCACAGAAATTGCGTGGGGCATACAATTATAGCTAAGAGCTTTAGCAACCCACACACCGAGTTTGGGGCGCCTCGGTCAAGGCGCCTGGGTATAAACCTTGCCACAAATTAGGAAGTGCCATTTTTTAGTGACCCTTGCATGTTTGGATATATCTTCTAAGAAAAGGTGCCTATAGAGACTTTTTACATATCATTTTAAAGCACACACAATAAGCAACAAGATGATATTAAAAGTATTTGCACAGAAGAAAGGAAAAAAAAAGTTATGACAGCTCAAATATGTGTTAAAATATTTGTGGTTTCAGGTGTAGTCACCCCTTCATGGGGATAGTGGGTGTTGAGGGTTACTACTGTAGATAAATCTTAACTTGGTAACAATGCTGCCACCAGAGTAATATCAATGCTGTACAATCACTCCTTAGCTTAACTCAGAGAAATTTAGAGTATTATTAGAAAGCTAATAGAATAATTGAGCAATAACAGACAGAACTCAAGAATAATGGGGAATCATGGCTTAAATACCCTGAAGCCCAGGAAACAGAAAACCACACAAATTTATAATACACACACAAAAGTCTAAGCACAGAAACGCCATAGGCTTTCATATGTCCATATAAATAAGCTAATTGAGCATGCAACTAAGATCATTGTATGTTTAACACCTTACTAATTATAATTACAGATCAATACTCCACTAATTATAATTACAGCTAAGCTAAGTTTTCAGGCCTAAGGGCCATCTTGATGGTTCTTGGGCATGTTGAGGGCTGCCCTCGACATCTCCCCCTCCTAAGCTTGGAGCTCTCGCTTCTGGTTTAGGTCCTGTTCCTGTAGATGTCACTTCTTGCGTGAGCCTAGGGCCAGTGGTTATCGCTTCGTTGTCTGTCACCAGATCTACTGTCGATGGTGTCGTGGCTGGATCATCCTCCGGCCAGCACTGTCTGGATAAACCATCGGCGTTTTGGTGATGTATGCCAGGTCTGAACTTCAGGACAAAGTCGAATACTTGGAGTGCCAGCGCCCATCTCATGAGACGTCCATTCAGTCGATTCGAGTCTTGGAGAGCTACCAGGGCACGGTGGTCGGTCACCACAGTAAAGAAATGCCCCAGTAAGTGGATGGCGAAGTGATCAATAGCCTTGACAACTGCTAGGCATTCCAACTCTGAAACGGTGTAGTTTTTCTCTGCAGCTGATAATCCTTTCGAATAATAAGCCACAGGTTTTTCCATGTCCTCCCGTATCACTGATAGTACAGCTCCGATACCCATCGTAGAAGCATCAGTATGCAGTTCCAGCTTGTCGTTGTTCCTGGGGAGTGTGAGCGTATGCTCGTGGCAAAGAATAGAGATTAAATGTTTATATGATGCACACATATGTTTATCCCATGCAAGGGAACAGGGGGCACCTTTCTTAAGGGCATTGAGTAGGGGACCCGCCCACTGAGAAAATTCAGGGATAAACTTCCGGTAGTAACCGGCCGAACCCAGAAATGCCCGCAACCCTTTCTGGTTGGTTGGTTTGATATAATCCTTCAATGCCTTAACCCGAGCTTCCGGCACACCAACCATCCCATAACCTATCTTGTGTCCTAGGTATTCAAGTGACTTTGCACCCCACACGCACTTATCCGGGTTAGCAGTAAGTCCAGCTTCTCTTAATGCAAGTAACACTGCTTCAATATGGTCCAGATGGTCCTCCCAGTCTTTGGAATAAATCAGAATATCATCTATATAAGCGGAGCTGTACACAGAAAGGTGTGCAAGAGTGTTCTGCATGCATCTCTGGAACGCAGCAGTTGCATTTTTCAACCCAAATGGCATGCGCGTGAAGGCATACTTGCCCCATGGTGTGCAAAATGCTGTTTTGTCCTGGCTTCCTCTACTCAATGGAACCTGATAAAAGCCTTTGTTAAGATCTAGTTTCGATAACCAGACCGCATCTGAGACCTGATTTAATAAATCCTCGATACATGGCATCTGATAAGGATCCGAAATAGTAATCTTATTTAGCTTCCTATAGTCAATGCAAAGCCTCACATGTCCAGTACTCTTTTTCCTAAGAGGCACCATTGGTGATGACCATGGGCTCCTTGATGGAACAATAATGCCTTTACTGATGAGATCATCAATCTCTTCCTTCAAATCATCAAACATAACTGGGGCAATGCGATAGGGGCGAGTTTTCAAAGGATAACCTTCCTTGACATTGATGTCATTCTCCTCAATTTGCAACACCTAAGGTATGGGTAACTCGATCGGAGAATTTGGCAAGCCTCCTGTCTAACTCAAGGCGCTGTTCTTTAGTTAAATGAGTAACACCCATCTTGACCTTCCCAATAGGCTCAGGATTGACTTCAAATTCATCAGCCACTACAACCTGAAACAAGTTGGCAGTTGGGGTCTTCCAAGCTTTTAATCTATTGATATGCACAGTGGTATGTCTAGATCTTTTGCCTTTGACTGCAATAGTGTAGTTGCAATTAGATAGTTTAGCAACCACTTCGTAGGGGCCATCCCAGATTGACTGTAGTTTCCCCGTGAGCCCAGGGGTATGGCATAACACAAGATCACCTGGCTCAAAGCTACGGGCCTTGGACCCAACATCATATTCTGTCTTAGATTTATCTTTTGCTACCTCCTCATTGGCATGAGCTACCTTGTGTAGAGCTACTAGAGTCTCCCTCAATGCTTGTACCCACTCAACTGTGCTGGTAAAACTGATGTCTCCTCCTATCCATCCCACCTTAACCGCCTCTAGGGGACCTCTCATGCTCTTACCGTGGACTAATTCGTAAGGTGAAAATCCAGCGGCTGTGTGGGGGATTGCCCTGTATGCTAATAAGCAGTACTTTAGCAGTTTGTCCCATTGTTGGCTTTTCCCCTGAATCTTATGAATCATGCCCTTCAAACAACTGTGCCACCGTTCTAGTATCCCATTGGTTTGGGGATGGTAGGCCGTGGTCTTTATCTGTTTAATGTTCAGGAGTCGACATAGCTCCTTAATAACCTTTCCCAGAAAAACAGATCCTTGATCTGACAAGAGTTCAACTGGGATGCCTGTGTGACTAATTACTTCCATTAAGCCCTCTGCTACTGATTCAGCATCAACCCGTTTCAAGGGAATAGCATAGGGGTATCTAGTCCCAAGACACATGATGGTAAGGATGTACCTATGACCTTGATTGGTTTTATCCAATTGCCCTACCAAATCCCAGGCCATCCTTTGGTAAGGTTCATATATGGTTGGTGTAATCACCATGGGTACTCTAGGCTGTAATTGCCTCCCTGCCTTTTGATATTCCGGGCAGGCTCTACAGTATGCCCTGATATCTTTCCTAATACCCTGCCATGTGAAATGGTGAGATAAGATGGCAAACATCTTATTGTGTGAAAAGTGTCCACCCACTAGGCCTCTGTGCCCTATATCCAATACCTCTTTCCTTCTACAGGATGGCACAACAATTCTAGATAATTCTTTTTGAGGTTCTACCAACTTGACATGTACAAGTACACCATTCTCCCAACAATACCCATCTTCCTGCTTCACAGCTTTATTACTCATCTCTAACAGGCTACTGTCTTCCTCCTGCTGAGTGACTAGCTTCCTAACCTCTTCCTCGCTGTTGGACAACACCGGAATAGGCTGATCACAAGATTGACCTTCCTCTAACCCATTAAGGACTACTTCCTCAACCAAGACCGAAAGGTCTTCTTCCTCATCCCCTCCCACAGAAGCATACCCATCAGTGGTCGCACTGACTTCATCCTCTCCAGGAGAGTTGTTAATAGACTCTTCCTCACGCCCATCACCTAACTGGACTCACAGACTAGGACCAGGGTTGCCAGTGGTACTGGTCTTTGGACTCTTCGCCTGTCTCTCTATAGGCTTTGGCTTAACCTTGGCTCCAGACTGAGTACTTGCTACCTGGTTGGAAGCATCCTCCATCTCCAAAGCCAGGTTTTGTGCCCTAGTAATGGCTGCTAGAGGCACAGGAGCATAACTCAGCTCTGGTAAGGATCTCCTTGTAATCCAACATTTAACAAAATGATGATCCGTACCCAATAACACATGAGACACATCCTTATCAATAACACGTGAGACACATCCTTATCAATAACAAAAACTAGCATGGTATGGCTAATACCTTCAATCTTCAAATCAACCTTGGCTGTCCTAAGGCTCTCAACCCCATTAGTTGCTAGCACAGCTTTCTCCTCAACTCCAGTAAACTTGTTAGGTAGAATTAAGTTTGCAGGAACAGTTGTTCGGTTAGCACCCGTATCTATCAAACACCTACAGGGTCTACCATCAATGGTTCCTATTTTACGTAAGGCCTTGTCTTCCTCAGACTCAGATTCCAAGTTGATCATTGCTAGTTGAGACTTCAATTTGGGACAATTTCTCTTGTAATGCCCTGGCTCTTTACAATAGTGGCACAACAGGTTTTTAGAAAGGGATGGGACATCCTGGCTACCACCGGTCACACCTTTTGTCCACACCCCTTCAGACCTAGTAAGCTCACCCCTACTCCTACCCTTAATTAAGCACCCACCTGTTCCCTCTGTAGGCTGTACATCTCGAGGTCTGGCCCACTGCTGTCTCCTGTTGTTGAACGTTCTTTCGGCTGCAGTCCTGTGCATCTTGGTACGCTCTGAGTATGGTCTGGATTCCCAAGCCGCTTCCATGTCATCCACGATGTGTTGCATGTTGTTGAAATCCTTCCCTCTTAATGAATGGCAAACCTCCACAGAGTAATATAGGGTAAGACCACCTTGGAACATTTCCATCATGAATTCCTTGGTATCCTTCAAATTGTTAGTCAGTCGATTAATTCCTCTAATGATTTTAGTGAGATGTGCTCTCGGGGATTGGTGGTCCAATGGCTGATTCCTCCAGACTGTCTGCCTCGCCTTAACGCAAGTGCATCCAAGCCTCTCCAACATTAGAGCTTTGAATTCTGGATAAGGCATCGTTCCATCCAGTTCCTGGAATACTTCTGCTGCTCTTCCTGCAGTTTGTTTCTGTAGTAACTGGTTCCATTCCCTGGTCGGAATTAGTCCTTCCACCATAGACAGTTCAAAGTGAGCAAGGTAGGTTTCTGGGTCGGTCTGATTGTCCAACTTCTGCAGATTATGTAGTATAGCTTGCCTCTTCATCTCTAGTTCCTTGGCTACTATGTACGCAGCTCGCCGGCTCTCTTCTTCTCTATTTCTTCGTGCTGCCTCGGCTTCCCACTTTTTATTCTTCTCGATCTCTGCAGTCACTTTGTCCTGTTTGGCCTTTAGCCAAGCTTCTTCTTGCTTTTGGCGTGCTACCTCAGCTTCTCTCCTGGTCATCCGGCCATACTCCATTGACTGCATCATGGAGATCATGGCTTGTTGAAGCGCTTCCATTGGGTCTCCACTTTTCATGCTAGTAGAAGTAGTATGTTCAAATATATCATCTTCAACAGATAGAACAGAGCTTGTTTCTTTGAGGACTGAAGGAGTTCTGTCACTCTTCATCATGGAACGAGTGTGAATGGCTCCTGGATGAGACATGGTGAGAGGGTAAACAGTATGGTTCAATTTACGTTCGGTGTGTTTGGTTAGCGGTTCCTGATGATGGCTATTCATCGTCTTCTTATCTGAACCACCGCTGCCACCATATGTTGAGGGTTACTACTCTAGATAACTCCCAACTTGGTAACAATGCTGCCACCAGAGTAATATCAATGCTGTACAATCACTCCTTAGCTCAACTCAGAGAAATTTAGAGTATTATTAGAAAGCTAATAGAATAATTGAGCAATAACAGACAGAACTCAAGACTAATGGGGAATCATGGCTTAAAAACCCTGAAGCCCAGGAAACAGGAAACCACACAAATATATAATACACACACAAAAGTCTAAGCACAGAAACGCCATAGGCTTTCATATGTCCATATAAATAAGCTAATTGAGCATGCAACTAAGATAATTGTATGTTTAACACCTTACTAATTATAATTACAGATCAACACTCCACTAATTATAATTACAGCTAAGCTAAGTGTTCAGGCCTAAGGGCCATCTTGATGGTTCTTGTGCATGTTGAGGGCTGCCCTCGAGAGTGGGGTACTATCAGCTTTTGAATTACCGGGAACTCCTTTTTTGATTTCAAAAGGAATGATCTTGCAGTTCTGAGTTGAACTTCATGATCTAAATAAGGAAGTGAATATAAACGGGAAAGAAATGTGTGACGCTAATAATATACATTGCAAGTCAGAGGCCAATACATGTTTCACCTGGACAGTTACATGAGGCTGATGTAGTACAGGATACGTCTGATTGTGTCATTAGTTGTTTGTGGTTGAATGTTGATGCAGTAAGTTGTTTCTGTGATTTGCATATGTTTCTGTAAAATCTTTGAATGTGCCCGATAGATATGCCTGCACACAAGTCCATTGTTGTAGTCATAACACACCTTGTCACATGTATACATGTGCCAACAATGGAAGCAACATTCGGGTTTGGTACAAAGAGTTTGTTGATCCTTACAATCATTGCATGCATGTGTCCTTCACTTCAGTTATAATATAGCCATTAGCATTGATGCCTGCTACATTGGGAAGATGCAATGTTCCTTCACACATTTCCTGGTGTAGTATAACACCCTAGTAAGCAAAAGTGCACCAAATGCTGCTTTCCGGCACACTACCTGAGGTGATGTAATAGGGATCTTCATTCCCTGTTGGTGACGTTCTTCTTCCCTCAGAATTCTTGTATAGCAACAATTCAAGTCGTCTTTTGATTGTACCTAAACAAGAAGTCGCTCTCAATTTCCAGTAATTCGTGAGCAAGTAATTAACCTTCGATTTATTTTTCCGTTGAGGTATCAGTCTTCAGGTTGAGGTGGAAGCTACAGAGGAAGTATGAATTAATACTAGGACTGCTCATTGTTCATACAAAACTGAAGATTACATGCACACGCGCATGTATTTTATGCATGTGCACACAAAATGAGAAGGTGTACCTTTACAAATATATGTTTGTGCCAGTGTCTGCATGCCAGAAGTGGTGATAGCATCCAACCCATTTCTCTGAAGTGTGAAGTATACAAAAGCTTACATATGATTATCAACAGACAGTAATGACTAAAAAATATTCTGGACGATTCAACTATTGTTTAAAGTAGCTGAAAAAAATTGGTTCTTTGCTTTTTCAGAAATTCAAGAATTTCTTCGTCTTCTCATGGAACATTGTTGTGTCTGTTTCACTCTTCAGAAGGGAGAGCATCTGACAATGGCCAAGCTGAGACTCACTCCAAAACTCTGCAACTGCTGCTTCCACGCCCTAATAATGCGGTACACACATGCACATACATAGAGCAAACAATTATCATGAGCATACCTGTCAAAATGCTGATAGTAAAATATATGTTTGACTTTCTCCCCAAATTTTTTCTTGGCAGCTGCGAAAAATACCGATCTGTAGGAGTATGCATAAGTACTTTTTCTGTATTACACGGGATAATATTGGTTTTAAGCACAAATTAAGTCGACAGATAATTATATAATTATTAACATCCATGAATATACTGTGTAGCTATATTAGATATATCATCATCACTCATCATGACAGTTATTGTTGTAGATGGACTTCTTGCTTTCATACATACGAGAAATATGTCGATGATATCTGTAATTACATGGTAAGGGATACGCCGTCCCATGGGTTGACCTACAGTATATTATGATTAGTGCGGTACTAATGTTACTGGATGTACTCAGAGTATGTGCAATATATATATATACACATACCTTATCCAAAGCCATCTGGTACAATGCCAGAAGTCTGAACTTATAAGCGTTTTCCCCATAGGTAGAGTCGATGCACAAAAATGTACTTGAAAATCTCTCATACAGTTCCTTTTGCCACTCTGCCTGAATTGCTGGCACATATGCTTCATTGGGTAATAAAGGACACTCTGAATATTTGCCATGTTGAGGCTTATGATTGAGCACAGGGTCATAATGTTCATTTCTGAGCTGATTGACAATTATATGCACTGATGCAGCACCGTCAGGGTGTCCCATAAAACTGTGATCACAAACTTTCCTCCTCATGTGGACTATATCTTGCTTTTGTGATGAGGTGCTTCCTTTAGGCAGATTCTCCAAATGTATGTCTTTTACCATTGTCACCAACTTCTCCTTGAATGTCTTGTCATTAAAAGCAGTGCAATTAGAATATTATACATGTATAGTCAACCATTGCAATCATAAATAAACAATTGAAATTTACATGTATCCATTGCAGGATCCACATGGCAGGAATTCTTTGAGAGAGTTTGACAGCAACCACATTGTTTGTGCTTCCAGGTAGAGGCAGTAATTCAACTCATCTGGTCCTGGTTTGTAGGAAGTACACGCTGGTACATACTTAACAGTGACATGCTTTCCTCTACACACATCAACGTACATGCAGGATAGGCATGTATCATTTAGCTTTCTGGTAGATATCTGATTTGGTTGCCTCTGTTTAGTTTGTTGAGCTCCCGAATCACCAAGGTGTTGGCCATTCCGATAACATACATAATAGAACCATGTAATATCTGTACACAAAAGATTTTCTGTGTGATGCTATGTTCAGTAATAATATCTACATCTGGATATAATACATTCAGTTCCTGACTTTGGTACATAAACATGATCATCCCACACATATGTTGTGTATGTGGTTTCCTCCTCATGTTCCTTCAATTGTTTGAACTCAGTGAATGAGCCAAACATGAGATTCTGTGTGCCTTTTAGATGATATTTTAATGAAGACATTATTAATATTTTTCTTTTTTAAATTTACCTAGATTTTCCTGATGTTCCTTTTCAAAATGATATAAGAGGGCCACTATTGAGCGGTAGGGATCTTGTGTGAAATGGACACACTGAATCAGTGTCGACGCTGATATCTCTCTCCATGGTCCTTTTTCATGTGCTCAACAGGATGATCTTTCTTGGAAAATGCTTTAGTACACTTGGAGCACTGAAAGGGCTTCAGATTATCCACTGTGTGAACCATAGTCTAGCTAACCTGCCAAATATCCTCCGGTATCTCTGAGTTCCTGGGGAAAAATTTGGCTGGCTTGTTGTGTACATGCAGTAGGTGATTCGGACTCTGGGGCCATAATAATTTGTGTTCCGGGTGCATAATAATTTGGGTTCCGGCGCATAATAATTCGGGTTCCGGCGCATAATAATTCAGGTCCCGTGCACACTATAGGATCCATTTATATATACCTCCGACATTATCCATTCTGAGAGGGTGCAGTTTAAAAAATGGGGAGGCGTGTATGGATCATGAGAGACAGTCTTGACTCACTAAGGTACATGTGATTTTGTGACAAAGGGTCAACCAACACATGATTTGTTGGTCTCCAAATCTTCCAATGCACATCCATAAATCATCTGTTTGACAGTTGTAGAATAAAGTATCTGGTATGAATCAGCCAGTGGGCTCGTTGATGATGCAATCAGGCTAGCATGTGTAATACTAATCAATGATGCAATGTAGCGGGCACACATGCTATATATACAAATTTGTTTGAATGAAATAAATGAACTGGGAAGTCTGTTGATGATGGAGAATATTGAGCATTGGAGAAGTAGAGGAGTGCATCAAGTGTGAACTGATTGGTAACATTGCAAAGGAGAATGCTATGGCCAATATCTTGGTAGAGAATCAGCTATGGCCTCCTTTGGATGTGGTAACAGTTGACCTGGAACAAGAACTCCCCAACAAACAGCTAAACTAAGCACTAGTCATTCGTTATGGTACAAACTGTCAACTTAAGTTGTGTTTTGATTATACCAAACACTTTCACCAGGTATTTTTTCTTTTCAAGAAATGGAGTAGTCAAGAACATTTACAGATTCTTCGTGACAAAATGTATGATGAGAGGACCTATTGTATGCCAGTTATATATGCAAACGAAGAAACGGAGAAACAAATATGGGAAAAACTGAATTAGAGCCTATACACATTGCTATGTTCATATTTCACACAATATCATGCGCTGAATTCACAAACAAGGATTTGTTTTTGTAACATTCACACTAACTGCAACAGCTTATAGTATTCAGCCGTAGGTATTCTTACAATTCTTACTAACTTACAAAAGCACAGAACTCACAACAATGCATTATCACATGAATATATATTGATAATAGTTTTACCACAACAGGAAATGGATATCACCACAGTTTTCTACTTATTAAAAAGAAAATAGTAAGAAAAGAACAGGCATTACACTTAATTATGTTATTCATAGCATTGTGGTTGGTTTCTACAAATTTCACCACAATATTCAGAATATATGGACTATCCCATGGACTACGGTTGCTAGGAACTATTGTGAATTCCTGGCCTGTCACATGACTTACAATGAAATGGTAAAAAATGACAACCCAAACACATCTTCCTTCAGCCTTACTACACGGGAAGAACGGTGCCAGTCTACCTCGCGAAGAATTCAAGGCACACTTGTGAAGCCAGCCTTACCACTTAGTGGAATTGAAGTGGCCACACATTAGGGCGCGATAGAGCGCAGCTGCTATGACAAATCTACCTAAACTAAGCTTGCAACGCCAGCAAAAGGTCGAACCCCACTCCCAACTATTTAGTACCCTCGCTTTACTCGTCGCCAATTATGCCTAAGATTCGAGTGGGGTGTCCGGTCAAATCCGCGGGGAGGCGGGGCGTACTGGAATGGTTGCCAGGGAAGGGATAATAAATCCAGGATGCAAAACCACAGACATCGTCTTGGCCTACCCTAATAGGCGACCCAAGAAAATAACTGGATGAACGCTAATGCCATGTTTTTTTGCTGGAAATTTAAACTTGTTTGCATGTGTTTGCTGTATTGTTTGCCAAATGGTTCCCTGGTTGCAACAAGTTGTGGTTGTAGAAATGCTTGTAAGGGAGCTTGCTTTGTTCGAGAGAGACCATGTACAAAATATTGTAAGTTGAAGCAGTTTAGCAGTTCTAAAGCCTGTTGACATATATATTATTTGTTAGTCTAGTGTGGGATGTGTCATATTAGGTCCAAATAATTAATGATAAAGATTACTTATTTGCAGATTCAACAGGTAATGCAGCTAGATTGAGGGACAGCTATTTCATATTCAATTGCCCACTTGATCCTTCCTTAAATCCTACAAATATTTCTTGGTTGTATTGGACTGATTTTAACCATCGAAGACAGCTATTCCCTTCACCACCAAACCGTTACATTACCGCACTGCAATTTAACCATGTAGTCATTCTTGGACTGACTTATGTCAATGGAACAAGAGAGGGAGTATATGAATGCAGGGTTGATTATTCAAATCACCCATTGACTTCAACTCTGTATTTTGCTATCGTTGAAGGTAAGAATCATTTCTATCCCACAGTGTGCATGCTTATAACACACTAACCATATATTCTCTAATAGGCATAGTTGCTAATTATTACATTCCATCCAATCGATAATTATTAGAATGGCAGTTACTACTGTAATATATTCAGTGAAATGTTGGACTGTTGATTACTCAAGTTGTGATAATAGTGTATCCAAGAAAAATTTTGAACCTGACAGGTATCAGGAATGTGTTTGTGTCTACATATATAGCTTCATATCAGGTGTGTGGTGACACTATCATTAACAATGATGATGCATAGAGCATAGCCTTCAATGGTATTGTACATGACATGAGATAAGTGTCAAAGTAGGATAACTTAACAACCATTGAGAAAAGTTTACCACAACTATTATGTAAGTTCAAGCATGACAGGTATTAAAAAAATCACAGGTAGGTAATTTTAGAAAACTGTTCGCTACTGTCTCCTTTGATGGTCTCATTCTGACTAATCCTGCTGTTTCTGGAAACTTTTCTGTTGAGGAAGGCAGCACAAGCACTTATGTCAACTAGGAAACATTCTGGATTCCCGTATCCTTGAAATATGGATTTCTTTGCAGCAAGATGTTGTGGACCTGATGTAAAGTTAACCCTTCATATTTTTCTAAAATTGAATGCAAGGCTTTGTATATGTGTTGAACTAACACACCTGGCCTAGCCTTTATTTGTATATGATGTGTACACAGGGATGTAGCCAGGATCTTTAAAAAAGCGTGTTCGACTTGCGTTGCGACAATGCTGTAGCAAAACAGCTTCTCTGTTCGGATGATGGTTTCCTCTATGGTTGAACGACAAGTTCGAGAAAAAGGTGGAGATTTTGAAACTAGGCAAGGCTATGTTACTGATAATTTTTGGGTGTCAACTCAGATGGGGGGTTTGTTCGAACCACCTCGAACACACTTCCCTACGCCCCTTGGTACATATATTTTATTTACAGTTTCCCAACTTTTGCTTGTTGCACAACTGGATCCTCATTCGGCTGACAGCTTGTGCAGAAGAATTGCATGTGAGTGAAATGTGGCTGAGAGACAATGGTTTGGTTAGGAATATGCTTATACTTCGAAACAGCTTTCCCTGAAGATTGGAAGTAAACCAAGTAAATGGAGATCATCATACATAGCTTGCTGGCTGACGGAATTGTCAAAATGCTTAAGGAAAGACCAACGAATATCTGAAATTATCTACAGACATGTTTTAGCAATATTGATATATTTATATTTTCAATTGTGTACTCCATCAATAGTTTATCTCTCCTCTAATTATATGCAGTCAGTCAACATTCCTATTTATTAGCCTATTCTCTTTTATACTCACACTTTGTGGGGCAGCAATAGCATATGTAAGAAATTATGTTTTTACCTGCCATGGTTGATATAGTTCATACACTTCAGGACAAATCCTCATCAATTGTCATAAAAAAACCTTAGCACCCTTTACCTGACAGTGCAGCCTGCTCTAACTCCTGTGCAGCCAGTTTTCTTTCCGCAGTATTTGAAACTGTAGGATATGGTTCTCTTGATCGTTTTCCACCAAGACGATCACTTCTTTGATTTTGTAACCCAATTTTAATCCAGGTCGGTGAACTGTACAGCAGATACATTGTTGGATACATTGCATTACGCCATACACGACAACACAACTCTCCAGTAACGGCTCACTTTGTTGTAGGGACATCTAGTCCTTGTAAGATGTAATCACTCATCACCCACTCACACACAACACCCACCCACATATACTCACAACTTAGTGAGAGGATAAAGTAGTAGAAATGTCCTCAAATTCAAAAGTCTGTTCTTTGTTTATCGACAGTAATAGATGTCCTTGATTGCCCTTGCCCTTGACTGGAGTTCATGATTCTTGAAGCCTTCCTGAGTCTTCTTCAGTTATTACTAGTCACACTGAATTTCAATTTTGCAATGCTGTGCACTATCCAGAATCAAAGCTCCTAGAAGAGATTGATGTCTATTTCCAAATGACCTCTCTCTGTTACATCTTCGAGGAGTAGGAGGAGTGGTTAATAGACAGTGGATTCATATATCTACTGTGGCTTATATCTTCAACCTCACTGCATTTTCAGGAAATTGTATCAGGCGATAGATTCACTTCTAGATTTATCCTGGCCTCATTCACTGTACAATCAACCACTGTGGCTCAGTAAAAGAATTCGATATATTTCTCTGATTATATCCCACCAGGCTTTCTGCTTACCCATTTGGTGGCTATCAGAAGAAAACGATAATCTCACTTGAAAGAACTCAATGACGAGCAACTAAATTTATACTAAGTGACTATACTTCTGATAGCAAATCATCCCATCTTATCAATTTGAACCAATGCCACTATTGATCTTTCTGGATCTTAATGGCATATTATTATACACAAAGCCAATCAAGAATCATTCGATTATTTTGAAATTAGTGATTATAGTGCTATGTAATCATCTAAAACCATGTCATCCAATCATATCAACCTCTGCCAAATACTGTAATCTTCGATTAAAAAAAAAAAAAATTTTTGGTCACCATCCCAGATTGCGGAATTCTTTTCTCTGCAATGACTCTACCCAATCTCTCTCATAACAGTAAAATTTCACTTACATAAAATTATTCTTAATCACTTTGTTGTAAACTTTGATTCAGACAATCCATGCACCATTCATGCACTTGTAACAATTATTCAAATATCTCTCTTTCCCAAATTTCCATCCATTGAAATAGTCAGGCTACTTGATGATAACAAGAAGACCTTCAGTATATATATCTCACTTTTTTATTCATTCTTCTCTGGCTTTATTTATGTTTATGTCATCACTCATCATGTACTGTAGAGCATTTGGCCTAGAAGTTACATTCCCCTATGTGGGGAGCATGTATAATGACTTGATATATAGATTAAGTGGGAGTCATGGCTATTACAACAGAGCAAATAGCCACCAAGCAATCAGTAGATTTAGTAGAGTAAAAGCTTACTACAGGAAAATCAACCACTTGCTTTATTTGGACATAGCACTGAAGAATATTGGCTAGGTGGAGAGCCATTACAATGGTTTATGAAGCTTATGTAATTGGGCCATAGGCAGAGAAATAGTTACTAAACAGTCAGCATATCTAGTAGAGTAAATTTAACTACAAGAATATAAAACACTGGTCTTTACTTAGATAATCCACCTGGTGGAGAGCTATTAAAATGACTTAATACTTAGCTTGTAATGACATCACAGTGCCCATAGCTACTCAGAAATTAGTAGATCAGTTATTTCTGTAGTTTACTACAGAAATAACCATGGCTTTAGTAGGACATACCACATTACTACCATCCAAATGCTAGCTAGAATAGCAACACTTATTATGTGTGCAACAAATAGTAATAGTAATAATAATAATATTAATAATAATAATACTAATAATAATAATAATAATAATAATAATAATAATAATAATAATAATAATAATAATAATAATAATAATAACAACAACAACAACAACAACAGTAGTAATAGTAGTAGTAGTAATAATAATAATAATAATAATAATAATAATAATAATAATAATGATGATGATGATGATGATGATGATGATGATGATGATGATGATGATGATAATAATAATAGTAAAAATAATAATAATAATAATAATAATAATAATAATAATAATAATAATAATAATAATAATAATAATAATAATGATAATAACAACAACAACAATAGTAGTAGTAGTAGTAATAATAATAATAATAATAATATAATAATAATAATAATAATAATAATAATAATAATAATAATAATAATAATAATAATAATAATAATAATAATAATAATAATAATAATATTAATAATATAATAAAAATAATAATAATATAATAATAGTAGTAATAGTAATAGTGGTAATATAATAATGAGTCGAAGAGCTGCCACCAAGTAGGAGCAGTAGGGGGGGGGGGGGGGGGGGGGGGGGGGGGGGGGGGGGGGGGGGACCAATCCCTCATAGGAGTTTCAGATCGATAGGTAAGCGTAGTACAAGTCCGTTTTTTAGCATACAGTGCATACATCCATTACTAATCAGTACTAGAAATCAAATTTTTCTAAGCACAGACTAGTGAAAGCTGATCAGTATTATTGCAAGTCAGATTTTGCCTTATGGTGAGTGTATAGGTATTTCTCTCAGGAGGAGCCATGCATATTGTTCTTCCCTAGAGACATGATTTTCCTAAACTTAGTGGGAACTGTTTACTAGCATACTCCATCATTCACCCAAAAGCGCAGTGCAAGTTCAATTTCTCCATAGTGTGTATAAGATGCTGCTTGTGATGGTGCTATTAAAAAATGTTATCACTCATGCAAAGATGTGTCAAAAGTTTGGCTTTAAACATTGACTTAGAGAGAATAGGGAACCTACAATCAACCCTCACACTGCTACTGGCCCCACAGTTTGCTCAGCAAGGCCTTGGGAGGTGCTGTGGACTATCCAACCAGTCTCATACTCCGTACCTGCTCCTCAAAGGGGGAGACCGACCCCACCCTCAAGTTTAAATGCCAGAGTGGAGACCCATGGTCACAAAAGGAGGTGACAGACTACACCCCAAGACCAAACTCCAGAGTGGTAACCACACTTACTAATGGACCTCCATCCCACTTGTGGTTCGAAGAGAAGATACAGTATCTCCAGACATGGTCTATGCTGGTACCTGAGGAGCACCTACTCTGCCATGCTCCATATTCCTCAATAGAGTTTGCTGGGTCATCCATAGAAAGCAAGAAGAGCTAAAATATTTGAATGATCACAAGTTTAAGCTCAAATTAATGGTGGAGCTTGAGAGAGCCAGACTCGACCTTGAGATCCAGACAACCTACTTGTACTTCTGCACCAAGTAAATCACAATTATGTAGATGGGAATTAGTGTTTCCACTACACTCTACCAGCTAGAAAGAGTAGAGTGGTAGAACAGACTAGTTCTGAATGTATAAAGGATATAATGCTGGTATCACTTGATCATTCCTAAGGTGCGAGGGATCAAAGAATCAATCTCTTCTTTAGGAGAAGAGCAAAACTACACATGGATAGAAAACCTCAACCATCTCCTCTATGATCAGAGTGACCACGATCTTCACAAGTACTTTGTGAGCTCTACTTCCATGGGTCAAGTGCCTGATTGTCAATGCATAAACAAAGCTCCAAGGATCATCAAGATGCCTAAATCAGAACAAGCTAATATCCGATTCCTGAATTATCACCTGCAGCTCAAGGCTTCATATGTAATATATGCTGACACTGAGTTGATCATCCGGAAGATCTAGGGTCCTCCTCTAGATCCAGCCAAGAGTTGTATCATCGCCTAGTGCGATGGGAAGTGGAATCATTGTGTCATATCGAGGTTCCAATGCTGCCAAGTATATCCTGGATTGTCAGGGAGTACAAGAGAAGATCAAGGGGTGCAGCACATTCCCATGCCCATGCAGATGCCCTCACGGACTTGAACCTGGAATCACAAGTCAGCTATGGACTGCTTCTTTAGAAAAATAGTTGAAGTAAACCAATATCCAAAGTACTCAGTCAAAGCATTTGAGAAGAGTGGCACTTCATGAAGGTCATCTTAGAAGCTTGGCTCGCCAAAGTAAGATCATAAAATGCGAGTGAGAAGCAAGCAAAAGGAATTGAACAGACATACTCAATATCAGATACACTAAATGTTACTCAGCACAGGAGATCACTAATAAAAAAAAGAAGAGGATAGCCAATGCAGCCAAAAAAATGTGGTCAAATTGTGTTGTAAACTGTTGTTTTTGTGGCCTCATAATTATGGCCTTTTTCCAGCAAAAGGCCGACCTGCCTAATTGGGAAAAATAACCAGTAAACTCAAAGTATAAGCCAAAATCATATGGTTAAATTTTATCAGAGCTACTCCCAAAGAGCAGTGATAAATATTTGTAGACTTTTGATGACACACAGCAAGCAATACATTACCCAAAGTAAACATAATAATGACTGACATTACAATAAGTATGATTGATCACTGAAAAGGAGCATCCTCAGACATCATGTAGGAAAAAAACCTGTGACAGAGTGAATCATATGAAAATCTTGATTTAATCCTGTCAATGAAGTGTATATTTGGGTATAGTGCAGACTATCAACTGTCAGTAGTGCTGGTCAGTTTGTCACCAATGTCGGAGTAGATATGAAGTCAGTTTAATCAATAATTCATGTAATTTAAGTAAATTGTGTGTCTTTGCTCAGCTGTAAGATAACATGTAACTATAGTTTCATACACACATTTTCAAGTATCCTAGAGTCAGTGACATCTAATTGATGTTAATATCAGCACATGCAAAAATATCCAAAAGTATTGGCAAACTGAAGAATGCAGAAGTAATGCTTCACATTGATGAGAATGCACTGCCCATGGCTCAAGCAACACAACTTTTTCCTTTTCACATGAGGAAACAAGTGGTAAAAGGCTAGCCAACCAGGAACTACAACTAGGAACCATTTGCAAAGTGGAAGAACTGACTGCATTGATCTCATATTTGGTCGTAATGAATGGTGAAGTTAATATAAGTGTGAACATGAGAAGAGCAAACAAGACAATTAAATGTGAGAGACACCAAGTTCAAAAGATTATCTCATTAACAACCTGAATGGTACAAAAATATCATTTACAAAACTGGATTTGTAACAAAGATTCATCAAATATCTTTAGTACCAGAGAGCAAACACTAATGGCATTTGCCACGCACATGGGATTGTGCGAATGTATGTCCAATTAAATTTGGGAACAAACTCAGCAAGCAAGATTTCCCAAAATATCATATGAACAGATATGTGACATAATAGGAACAATCAAGATTTGTGATGATAATGATGTCATGGTATTTGGGATGACTCCAGCTGGCCAATAAGGCACTCCAAGCAGTGTTTGAGAGATTCGGCTACTGTTGATTTATCTCAGAACAAGACAAGGTGTAAATTAAACGGGGAATATCTGACATTTTTTAAGCTTCATGTTACAATGGAATCTCACTAAATTCCAAGAAAGTTTAAAAAGTTCATGGTATCAAGCCACCAACAAGAGGTTCAGTAGTTTTTGCTTGTTTTTTTAAGAATAGTAATGTATTATGCCAAATCGATACCAAGTTTCAGTAATGTTGGTTTTCTGAGTTACTGTTCAACAGAAATATCAAAGCCAATCTTCCAGAAACAGATCTAGATATCAAACAAAATGCTAAAATGCCAAAGAAAAAAAAAAATTATGTAGACAGTAGCACACGAATGTACCTTTTGGATATGAAATAGTTCTCCATCAGAGATAAAAAAAAAAAAATTAGCACAAAATTCAACCCTTCACCTATAAAAAAATTGAGACTAATAGGAACAATGATCAAAGCCATCAGGTATGGAGAATGTCACTTGCAACATCTCTCATTTCTTGATGCTTGGTTTGCAGATAGTACAGGACTCTCCAAGCAGTGTTTGGGAGATTCTCTACTATTGATTTTATCTCAGAACAAGACACCTTGTGAATTCAACAGACAGTCTTTGACATCATTTTTTTGGTTTCATGTTACAACGGAATCTGACAAGATCCAAAGAAAGTTCAAGCAATTCATGGTGCCAAGCTACCAACAAACAGTGCCAGAAGTTTAATTTTTTTGTTTTGTTTTTTAGCAATGTATTGTGCCTGATTGGTACCAAGTGTTTGTCATCTGAGTTACTGTGCAATAGAAATATCAAAACCAAACATCACCAATTGAAAATTGAAGCTTATCTTCCAGAAACAGATATAGATATCAAACAAAAAAATAAAAAGCCAAAAAGAATGACGAAATTTGCAGACAGGAGCATATAAGTAAAACTTGTGTATATGAAACAGTTCTCCATCAGAGATTAGGAACAACCTTTCACAAAATTCAACCTGTCACCTATCCAAATAGTGAGAAACAATGATAACAGCTATCAGGAAGAGAAAATGTCACTTGCAACATCTCTCATTTCATGATGATTGATTTTCTAGCTGTAGGACCAGATATCTCTCTCAGAAGATGATCACAAGTCTGATATTTTGGATAAAATGATATTACTTGAAGAAAATCCAGAACAGAATACATTACCAGTAGATTCAGTTTGTTCACCACATGTCAGATTATATCTCTAAAATATCCATTTTGTCAGTAAGGCCAGATTATATACAACATTAAATTTTACAACAAACACAATTTGTGTATAGTTTGATATGCACCAATCTTATAGTATAGGTACAAACTTCAATTTTAAAAGGAAGGAAGAGATGTATGCAATGGCGAAGGAAGAATAAAATGGGTGGGGCTGGCCAAATTCTCCAATTACTAAAATATTGCCTATATACATTCATTTAAACATGAATTACAATAATTTTTTATATGATTTACAAGTGCCTGTTAATCTGTGTTAAATCTTCATACCTCATTTTACTCCATGAATAATTAGTCTTTAACCAAAATTCGTGTGCACAGGCTTATTCAGGAAAGATAGAATTTCTTACTTTGACCATGTTTTTACATTCAATAACCAATGGCCTGACCTATAGATGAATATAAGATTGATCTACTTCAAGCTGATAATTTTATCTCAATATATCTCTATTTATGTGATATTGTATGTTGCTAACATTTTAGGCTATTCAAAATTATACATAGGTGTTTTTTTGTTTTTGAAATATTCAGCTATAGCAAGTGCAGTCATAGATATTCCAATACAGTTGTTAGGTTAGCTTGAGTAGAGTTTAGGATACTAAACACTCAAGTTCTGTATAGGTTCCAAGCAAAGGATGTTAAGTAATACTAAGATTAAAATGTCAGTTGCTGTAGAAAAATTCAATAGATTCATTTTCAAGTATGGTGGGGGAAGGGGAGGGAGGGGGGGGGGGGGGGGGGGGGGGGGAAGGCAATATATAATAATAACAATCAGAGAAAGGAGAGTATGGACTCCTTGATACCACTGACCTTCATCTATGTGAACAAAAGCATATAGTAGGTTCATTTGAATTGACCATTTACAAAAAAGAGAAGGCAACAAGACTATACCCATGTAAACCACAACACGTTAGATATGACACTGTATCAATTACTATCATATACACCAACACTTTTAACAGCTGTACAATATGATTTTTATATAAAAGGAAAGGGTCATCTAATTGGTCTGTGGTCTACATTCGATATAATCTTGTTTCCTCTCTGTTTAACGTGTCAAATTTTTTCCAACATTTTCTCAATTACATTGTCTGACAACAATGTAATAGGTGTTAGATGACTGGAATAGGCTTCATATTCCCTACAAGTGAGCAAGAAGTTCATAAAAGCCCATGAACAATTGTCGCTAATAAATGGCGTGGTCAAACTAGAAATATTTTGTGAAATACATTCCCTTGATGGTAAAGCTAGCATATATGTGCATACCTGATACATAATGATAGTGAGAGTGTGCTTCACAGTAAGATACCATAAGAATACATAATAAATGTGGTATTATGATAAGAGGGGCGCAAAATGGCTTGCTTTGCACTTAACATTGGGAGGCATAACAACCAGAGTTTATGGTAATGACGACAACTTATTTTTTCAGAAATAATGTTAAAGGAGGTGGTTAGAGAGGCTTCTACATTTGGAAGGGTAGTTTCTATATAATTTTAAACTAAGCTATATGATAACTGTGGGAGGGTAATTTGCAACTGTGAGCAGTCAATATTAGTCGATATATTGCATATAAACGGTAAAATGAAGTAGCTATGATACCTCTTTCTTTTTATTCAGCTCATGTGTTCTTCAAAGCTTGTCCAGAGGCTACAAATGGCAATAACTGTGATTCCATAAGATTCTTCCCTGCATTGTTTAGAAGCGGAACCCTCTTTGAAGGAATTAGTTTAGGACACCGGAATGGTGGTCAATGCGGTATCAGACAAGAAGTGTTTGGTTTTAATTTGCTGAAAAATGGTTATCCCAGAAATGTAGTGTACAGCTGCACTGGTAGTGCAGATGCTTCTTATTGCTCAAATAACAGCCGGTTTAGAATTTCTTACCAAGGCAGAGATAAATATGACTTCCAGATGGAATTAATGAATATAAGTTACTCCGACAATGGGATATATATACAGGAAGTTATTATATCTTACCTAGGCCTGGATGTGAAGTCAAGCATTATCACTCAGAAGTTGTATGTCGGAGTCTTTTCTAGTATGTTCTATGGCAGATTTAATTTATTTTCTCATTTCTGACTGCTCTTTTTTTTCCTTGCTAATAGATTTTGTTCCTGCAACCAGCTGTTGTTGTAAGGATGGCTGTAGAGGAATCTACATTATTAGATATCAAAGATGCGAAAAAAATTGTAAGTTAAAATAGTTTAGTAATTACTAAGTACAGTAATTCTTATGGTAAAGAAATAGTATTTATTAACCTGCACCAGAATTGTTTAATGTGTGTAGGCAGTGAAGTTAATAATATTTCCTAATATAGTATTACAAAGTGGAATTTTTTAATAATGGTACATATTTCTTATTCACAGATTTAACAGGAAATCCACATTCAGTAGACAACTATCAACAATTAAGATGCTTCATTGATCCATTAGTGCGTCCTTCAAGTGTTGCTTGGATTTATTGGACTGATTACTACAATCGAAGTCAAATCAATAATATGGACTCTGGCACTGGCACTAGCATTATTACTAATAGGACTATAGTCTATCTTTCAATAGATAATCTCAGTGCTGAAAGAGAAGGAATATATGAGTGCAGGGTTAAATATTCATCACATTCATATTTTCCACAATCATCACTCTATTCTATTATTATCCAAGGTAAGAATAATGTCCTGATATTAACTAAAATGTTGATTTTCAGTTGACCACTTAAAATACAAGTAGATAAATTTCTTGTTCTTGACAATAGAATTGGTTTTATGCCAACTTTTCAACCTGCAATATAGCTAGTAATTCTGCCATCGCTAAACATGCATGGAATCAATGCCATGCAGTCATGGGAAGAGATGCTGGTGAAAAAAAGTGACTGAAAAAGGAGGCAACTAATTGTGAAACAGGCATTACACATCCATCACACATAGGATCAGTGCTTCAATCGAGATATAGGGCTGGAGCCACCTGATTGCTGGATTTCAACTATCAAGACTATTCCATGAAACGATCATATTCTGCCCGTTACACTACAGTATTTTTCTACACTAGAGCAATCAGAAATGTATTGCATCATGTATATCTTGTATGGCCTTTTTGAACATGCTATAAATATGAATAGTTTGTTTGCTTAATATTTTTTAATCAGTCACCAAGTTACATTGGTTGAAATGTTGGCGTAGTAATTAATGTAATTAATGATAGAAAGAAAAAAACTATATTTTGTTTGTTGAATAATTATTTGTGATATTTGTGATTCTAAAATTTAATGATATAAATTAAGAACCAATATCATTAAATGGATTCACTCACAGCTATTCATACCGATTTCTTGTACTCCACTGTACTATAGTAATGGCAGTTAATTCAATCAGCGATATCTTGTAGTTTAGTATCGAAGCCTCTGAACAAATCAGATTGGTGGATTTCCAATCAGAATACGTGCTGTGCGCTAGTCTAGAGGGAGTAGGTTACCACAAGAACTTCATGCTACTCGGAAGTATCTGAGGAAGCAACCTCTGAAGATATGGTAAACCACAATGGAAGCACACTACACTCATCAGGCTGTGCTTTCTGCCGGAATTCTCTGCGTCAATGAGCAATGTTAGCCTTGAAGAACTGTAGCTAATTTCCCACTGACAGTCAAACTTGATACAGTTTTTACCTTGCCTAGAGTGATAATTTTCTACACTGCTGACTCTCTGAGAGCCCCCTGACGTCCCTATTAGGAGTTATTAAACACTGTTGCTCTCATTCAGTAACTTGGATTTAGAAATGGCTGTGGGTTTAGACTATAGCAAATCATGTGTCCGAGTGTGTCTTTTAATACTTCAGTATTTCAGTTCTAATAATGTGAATGTTGCAACATATGAAGACACCAGTAAATAGCAAATGGTTAATATTGGCTAAAAGGTGAGCAACTCAGAGTGGTGTATGGAGCTGAGCAAAATGGCAGGATTTGGAATGGAAAATGTGATGAAGATGACAATGAGAGTTAAGAACCACTGCAGATTCGTAATAAGATACTGGAGTCAACACCAGGTAAGTCTACTTCTACCTACTGATTTATTTAGTTTCTCAAAGTCACAATCTGGGATTATTTACTTTTATCTACAGCCACAATGTTCCAAATCCATTTCAACCATTTGACAAGAACATTTTAAAAGACCTACAAAGTAAAGTTTTTGTGAATATCCATGGTGGACTCTATGACAAAAAAAAAATGCTTTCTGTTGTATTGAAACTAGCAACTATGCATCAAAACATAGGGGATAAATTTAAATCAATAGTAATCCTATCTTTACTATCCCTTCTTTTCAATGAATAATCAATCCCAGCCAAATCTGCAGTGCCATCAAACCACTTTACCAGAGAAGGTGGACTGGAAAAACCTATGCAATTTAAGTGGCGCTTAATGACTGCAGTATTTTCATGGAAAAGTAAATCGTACACCCATGTTGAACACCGTAAACTCAGGTTGTTCAGTACTTGGGCTGTCAAATGCCCATCTGATTGTTGAGCGCTGCTCCCATTCTCATTTTGAAGCATCTTCGTTAGAAATCCTTCTTGTATCTTGCTGCGAAGTGAGGCAGAATTAATTTCATGCGATCTTCAAGTCAAGCTTCTCAATCATCACCGAGCGTTCAACTAACAATCGACTTTTGAGATGCTGTTTTGCTTCAATATAAACTTATGGACAAATGATGCCCACAAGGTTTAATTGAGCGTAGGAAGCGCCTAGATGGTGGATGACGCCAAGCGTTGGCAATGGAGGTTAGAAGGTCAGCTATTTTTTTGACACAAATAATTTTCAATGGACTATAGTTTAGCTAGATGCTGCTAGATAAGAGGGGCATTATTGTATTGCATTCATGACCTTATTTTTTCATTGGTGTCTCAGATATGGGTTAGATAGGTATATCATGTCGGATTTGAGTTGATAGCTATATACCTGCTCCAATTGCCAACAATTATTGGCTGAGTTGAAGATGTGCCAAATTAATATCTGTTGATATGGTTTATTTCATTAGATGAGTGGGTTGGACTAAAAACAATGTTGCTAGCTCATGCACAATCTTTATCACCACTGCCTCACTATATACCCCTTCGATGGTACAGGTATCAGCATTGGCGGCCGGGAGGACTATGTAGACAATTAACCTTACAGAGTCATCAGGAGGCCATTTAGTTATGACGAAAATGATGCTGCTCTGTAGTTATGTTATAGGTTGTTGTTTTTATGTCTAATTAATAATGTGTTTATTCTTTGATTCAAGTTTAAGATTGCTATAGTTGAAGAATCAGCACATGATATTTAAGCAATATTATTGCTCGTTATATTTACAACTAATATAGGCAAGAGATATTAACACTGCCAGATAAGTTAAATTAACTTCAGTATGTTGATCAACTGTCTTTGCCAGTGAAAGTGCACTTTCATGGCACCTCTAGTCCTTAGCTAAATCTTCTGTGCATTGCCCTACACATTGCAGAGTGTGCTCCTCTACCAGAACTGCATAATATTGCGAGGCTTGTCACGTTCTAACTGATCCTGTTTACAAATACAAGCGCTGGTTTTCTTGCCATTTGAGATAGAACCTGGGGCACTAAACAAGCAGAATTTACTGCATTGTTTGAAGGATAGAACCATATAAACAACATTTGAAACAATTCTTGGTCTTTGGCCAGTCATCTTCTCTTTGGTGCAGCTGAAGAAATGATAAATGTTTACAAAAAAATATACGTCACATAAGAAAGGATTATGTATTTTGTAGAATACAGAAACAAGACAAGCTCTCAGTTACATCAGTACAAAATAATTCCAACATGAATAGATTATAGAAGACAAACAAGATGAGCTCTCAGTTACCACAGTACAGAAGAATTCCAACATGAATAAGTGATGCAAGTCTTCCTCATGTGTTTTCTTCCCCATTAGAATACTTTTGCCAATAATATTTTCAAGCATGTGATTTGCTTTTAAGAGAATTGGAAAACAGATTAGAGAATATTGACACCTGTTCCATTTGTAAAATCTCTTCTCTTACAAAAGCAGCCAATGGTAAAGATTGTGATTACTGTGTGTTACAAAGTGCAGAAGACACATACTTGCAGGTGACCGCAATATCATTTTTTAAGAGGCATCTTCCTTCACTATAGCATATGTAGCAAAGGAAAGGCAACCAACGTGTAACATTTAGTCAATGCTTCGATTCAACTAAATTTGATATAGTACATCAAGTCAGATATCATTTTAATCAGCATGCAGTCAATATGAGTCATGTCCACAAGGCGTCTATCAGCTATTGGCAGTCTAGTAATTACTTGGTCATATGATATATACATGACAGTTTTTCCACATCTTGATTTCTTGGAGTAGTCAGAACTTGTCTGAGGGATGAAAGGTGATTCTAGTTCTGGCTCATGTCATAATAACTTATGGAGATATATTGGTAGCCGATTTTTCAGTAGGAAGTGTTTCTGAGTGAGCATTGCGTATCGGGTTGAGTTGGTGACGGCTTCTCCTGGCATGTCTGGTGGGAGTGTCTACCTCATATGATTGAGGTTCATTGGAGGTAGACACAAGTATCCCAGAGTTGCCTGTGAATCAGTAGTGACCCATAAATCTATGACATCTGGGATATGTTGGCAGAGTAATGCCTGTGATATTGGTTGTGGTTGTGTCCTTGTTTCTCCTTGAACATTTCATTTCCCAGCAATGATATCTAACTTATCTTACTTAAGATTGGAAATGTCTTAAAAGAATAAATAAGATTTTAGTTAGATAAGATTCCACAAAATAAGATGTTGATTTTGTTCTTCAGATATTTTAGTAAGATAAGGTTTAGATTTAATTCCATAACATTTAGTAAGATAGTCAGATGGATCTTACTGGTATAATTATGGGTTCCATAATCCTGCACAATTCGATAAGGATATCTAAAATTTTGCACAAGTTTCAAATATTAAGTTTAAATAAGATTATTGCCAGATTTCGAAAGATGTGCAAGTTCTTTTTAAGATCTTGCAATATTCAAACATTCAGTATGATGCTTACAAGATCAAGTACATTGTAAGTTTGTAGAATGATGGCTGCATGATTCAGTAAGGTATTCCAAGATCTAGTGAGATGCTTACAATTTTCAGTAGGATTTGCAAGTTCTTTGTAAGATGCACACAGAATCAAGTAAGATGTTGTAGAATGATGCTTGTAAATTCAGTGTGATGCTTGCAAGATCCAATAGGCTGCTAAGATCAGTATGATGCTTGCAATATCCAATAAGATGCTTGCAAGATCCAATAAGATGCTTGCAAGATCCAATAATATTCTTATAAGGTTCGGTAAGAAACTTGCAAGATCAAGTAAGATATTAAGTTTTAGTGTGTTTATTGCAAGATACAGAAATTTTTTTCAGTTCTTTGTAAGTTGCTTTCAAGATTAAGCAAGAGTTAAAGAATGTATGCGAGATTCAGAAAGATTATTGCATTATTTAGTAAGATATTGTAAGTTATTTGTTAGATGCTTGTAAGATCATGTAAGATATATAAGTATGTAGAATAATGCTTGATTTTCATGAAGCATGCAACATATTGTTGGTAACCAAGCTTTAGGCAACCATTGCCACTTTGTTTACCCAACAATGTATCTTTTATTATCCTTGTAAGGCAGAAATGATTCAAAAATGTATAGAGATTCATTTGTCTATGCATTTTTGATTGCATTTTCTTCTTATCGTCAGTCCATGCTTTGACATAGTTTCCTTTCCAAACCGCACTTCGACAGCATCTACAGAATGAAATATACATGCACAAATGATGTCAACGATTACATATATATACTGTATGGTGCTGGTAGTAAACATAAGACACTTTTACAAAAATTTGAGGATTCCACAAATCAAAATCACACATTTTATCTCCACTAACATGCTCCAAAAATGGCAATGACAATTTAAATCCCTGGTTTTCTCAAATATGGATACTTTCAATTACACACTTTGCATAACATTTAGCTAATCCCAAATTAGATGTATGATTAGACTTCTATGAACATATATTAGAATGCATGTATTAAGTTCCAGAGACAAAAGCAAGAACAGAGGAACATGCGGCAGAGTGAGATGAAGTGTGATGCTAATAATATAAATGATAACATTGCTTAGCAGCCAACCTGCTAACTAAATCAGGCAGGGGAAAAAACAACACATAACATCAATGGATCCCTAACAACTACGTTTACTGAATATTGCACACCTTCATTATGTAGATGTAAACCTTATTAGTAATGACACAAGATGGGTGCTAACATTGTCTCTTTGCCAAAAGCTAAACTAGTTTTCAATATAGAATGGGTGCTTAACTGTGAGGAATGCTAAGCAATCACACTTTATAGTAGACCATACACACTGATAAATAAGTGCTCTCGATCTTTAGCACTCACCAAGCTCTTAAACACAGGTTTCTAAAAACATCTTTGTTGAGTGTCTGTTAATTGAGATAGAAGACTCATGTTGTTCATTAATATAAACCGAATTTAGTTAACACCGATTTACAGATAATCTCAGGTTTCATGCAAGTTTGTCCAAGAGGACCATCTGCATGATCTAGCCACATTGTTCCTGTATCTAATAGATCCGATTTTGTAGTATAAGTTGGATCGTGAGTTGCTGACAATAGGATAAACCGAATGCACATACCAAAAAAAACACCCCCAACGATTATATGTATAATAAAAATTAACCCCTAACAAAATTTATTTAGGAGGTCACTTCAACTAGTGTTCACATTATGGTACACGGCATGAACACCTTTATGCCAGTTTTGGAATGAAGACATTTGTCTTAATAGTGCACTATAGTGCTTGAGTGACAATATGCATTTTAAAACACCGTTCTTCTCCATTGGAAATGGATTTTTTTTGCACCTTTTCATTGCACAATAGCAAGTTGAAGTTATTTACTCATCTGCATATAAAGCTCCATGAGACCCAATAAGTACTTTTTTTAGAGAGACTAACGCTGGACAAACAAGTGTACTCTATTTTCCAGCATAACATAGAAAGGTAAGAATATTGACTACCCAAGAGTCAGCTATCATTTTTAGGAAGTGTATTAACCCTTCCAAAGCTGGATATTCACAGAATTAAACATTTTACCTATTTATTTGTAAATAGTGAGACAGGCCAGGAATTCACAAAAGTCTCTAGCAAACGTTGTCTATGGAATAGCACAAGTGTCACAAAGATTGTGGTGACATTTGGTTGCTAAACAACTGAGCACATTCCTATGAATAACATAATAAGTTGTACAAGTTGTAATAATCTAGAATATAGTTACTTGTTGTGAATTGAACACAAGATATTAAGTTAGATATTATGTCTGATTTGAATGTAGAAATATGTAAGTCTAATGCAATTTCATAGCTTTCTCCCTTGGCCAGCATTTGATGATAGCCTCGCTAGTTTGGATGAAGATGAACAAGAGCTCCTAGAATGACATTGAAAAAATGGAGGACTGTTGATAATTACAAATGTTTCTCATTAATTTCATAATCACAACCACTACTACCATCCATCCTACACAGAAACACTGCTATTACATACACTGCCATTACATAGATACAGTACACAAATATTATTTGTCAGGGTGGATAAGATAGCTAGAGGGTGGTATCTATTTGGAGAGAAGACACTATGTGGCTTGTGAAGTTAGCTAGCTGTATAGTAACCAACTGTAGCACTAGCAGGTGAAGAAATTATCTAATACAATTGACCATACAATTGACCAAAAATACCCAGGAATGAGCTGGACTCAAGTTTCAAGTGAAAAAAAACTAGTGTTTCGCAGTAAGATCCATTACATATCTAACTAGTTGCTTGCATGTCTAACTGAAAATTGCTTCTCCTAGTTTTCGCAATCATTACAGCCTATTTCCACGAGCTATATCTCAATAGCAAGACAGCAAACATCTACATAGATGATGAAAAATAACAGCTTACACAGACCTGCCAGCTCCACTGAGTTTTTGCTATGCTTTTCACTGTGTGAAAGTATCTCTTCTCCATCTTGTCGACTCTTTTTGCCTTCGTGGAAGCGGAAAGACCTGACTTCATTTTTCTTAATCGATGTTTGAAGTTGGACATCACGGCTACCTTGGATTCCTGTGTGCTATTACCTAAGACATTTTAATTCTGATAGAGCAGAGCATTGGGCATGACAAGATAGCTTTAGCATGTGTAAAGCATAAAAGGTCAATTTTATTTCATATTTTACGCTGCGGTCGTATCAGAAACACCATATGGAGGTGAGTCAGTTAAGTTTCTTACCATGAATTTCTATTATTGCCATATTTTATGGTACTCCTCTGTCTTCCATAGCATGACTACCACAAAATCAGCTAATCCTAAACTTCATCTAATTCCAACAAGTTTATTGGCAACAGTCCTGCTTGTTCCTCTGTGCACAAGAGAAAGACCACCGCTCCCTATAAATTATTACAAACTCTGTGATGTAGCATATTAGTTAAACACAAACATTCTCAGGGCTAGAGCTACATACAACTCCAACTATACACCAGCTTGCTGTCACAAAAAACACATTTACTTTTTTAATCCGTCAGTGACACTTTCAGCTCTACACTTTCCTTCTACTTTGGTGTATTCTTTGTCCTTTTTCCCTTCATAGCCATGTCAGGGATAAGTACCTGGCACGTGTATAGCTGAATGCCAAGCATCAACTTAAAAAAAAAAGGAGTCCTAATAAAACCATGTGTCTTACCACGTTATCAATTGACATTCCACTATTATTACATGAAACGAACTCATTGCCAATATCAGCTAGTGATGTTGTTTTTTCTTTATGTACATGTAAAATCATACACCAGTTTATCTGCTTTGCGGTGTTGTGGTATATAGCCATGTTTTCAGCATTAAAACTTCTTTTACTAATTGTGTTAACTGCTAGTGAAATCAACATAAGTTTAGAGATAACCTCTAAAAATAATTCCTGTTGGAGACTAGTCAAGATTTCAGGAAGACAATTATTGATTGAAAATCTTCCAGTGGTAACTGTTCAGTAGAACTGGCATGATGGAGGGTCAACTGAGTTTGTAATCTGCTTGGATTGCTGAAGGGGGGACTGGACCTGAAACCAACGAAATTGGAACACATATTTGTAGCTGTTATAACTTTCCCCCCCTTTATTCTGTGCAAATACTTTTGATACCAGATTGTTGCTTATTGTGTGTGCTTTATAATGATATATAAAAAGTCTCTATAGGCACCTTTTCTTAGAAGATATATCCAAACACGCAACGGTCACTCAAAAAATCAAAAAAAAATCGACTTCCTAATTTGTGCCACACTTTAGAGCCAGACACCTTGACCTACGGGCCCCAAACTCGGTGGGCGGGTAGCTAAAGGCCTTAGCTGTGATATAAGCGGTTTTATTTTTTTCCCAGTAACCCCCCCCCCTCCCCTGAGATATAAGACCTGAGAAGAGGTGGGACCACTGAATTTGCCGTAAGCCCACGCAAATTTCGAGTTTGGGACGCTGCGGTCAAGGCGCCTTGGAGTTTTGTCTGCCACAAATTAGGAAGTGCCATTTTATGAGTGACCCTTGCGGGTTTGGATATATCTTCTAAGAAAAGGTGCCTATAGAGACTTTTTATATATCATTTTAAAGCACACACAATAAGCAACAAGCTGGTATAAAAAGTATTTGCACAGAAGAAAGGGAAAAAAAAGTTATGACAGCTACAAATATGTGTTCCAATTTCGTTGGTTTCAGGTCCAGTCCCCCCTGAAGTCAAAGTGATAAAACAAAGCAAATTCTTCTAAAACCTTTAATCTTAATGATGGATCAACTGTAGTAACCAAAGTTTCCTATTTACTGAGCATTCTAAATCCTCTTTGTTCAAATTGGTCTTGAATAGAAGATACAACTGTGTCAATGGTCTCAAAATAGATTCTTCTGTAGTGTTCTTGTGGTGTAATAGAAAATTCAGATGCGGTTTGGCATGTCACTTTCCTTCTACGTGACGACAAAGGTTCAGACACTTCAAGTGAAGAATGTCGCTTTTCAATATACTTCCAAAATAGGTTAAAAAAAAGTCATTCGAGCGAATTAATTCAATAGCCTGTAGGTTGAGGTTCACAAGTATGAACATGTGGTAATTAACACATCATCTTCCTATGGTCCATACCCCTAGAAAATTTCAGCCCGCCCCATGTGAAAAAGCATGACTACACCCTTGAATTATAAGTAAGAATTAGTGTATGATTTACATAGATCATGTCACCATAATCTTGGTTCTCATATGCTAGAATTGGTGTAGTATTTTGTCAATATAATTCTATATAGTTCTTACATTAAACCTTATGAATTGAATCAGTAGGATTTACATAGATCTTGTCTCTTAATCCTAGATTTTACCACAAATCTTAAAATTTACTACATGATTTACTTAGAACTCATAACCATAATCCAAGATCTTACATTAAATCTTATGCAAGACTTGGTGTAGCATTTACATAGATATTGTAAACATAATCCTAGATCTTACATTAAAACATATACAAGAAATAGTGTAGAATTAATACCACAAATCTTATCAAAAACTGCTATATACGATTTACATAGATCTTGTCAAAATAATCTTACCACAAAACTTATTTAAAAACAGCTATTTGTTTTACATAAATCTTGTAATCATAATTCTAGATCTTACATTAAGTCTTATGCTAGAATTAGTGTAGGATTTACAGAGATCGATATTGTCACCAAAAGTTTGGATCTAAAAATATTGCAGGAATAGGTATACAATTTGAATAGATCATGACACTATAATTCTAGTTAAAAAATTATAATCATATATAAGAAATGGTTTAGGATTTACAATGTTGTTTCAACCAATCCTATTCAAGAATTGGTAGAAAATTTGCATATATATTGCCACCATAATTGGATTTGCATTAAATGCAACAACAATTGGTGTAGGATTTGCATAGATTGTCATCAATCTTATTCATGAAATGAATAGAATTTACATTGATCTAGTCATCAGAACCCTTGATCATACATTAAATCTTATGCTAGAATTGATGCAAGATACATACACAGATCTTGACACAATTAAGCAAGGCATACATTAAATTTTATCCAAGACCTTCATATTAGATTAACAGCTATTCTTATGCTATGAGATTATACTTAAATCTTATCACAATAATACAAAGTCTTACATTAACTTTTTGTAAGAATTGATGTAAGATATATCTATTTTAGTTTAAATTAAGTTTTTCTAAAATATAATATTTCAATCTTGTTTAAACTTCTATATGATCTTGTTTAAATCTTGTTTTAGCTCCTAATCTTATTTAATCTTGAGCCACCTTACTTAATCATAATAAGACCACAAAATACTGGTACGATTTCATTGCTGGGTTGTTCTTGAACTTCAACTCTGGCATATGCTGCTCTTTAATAAGGGGGATGTTAGTCCACAGACATCCTCCCATTAAGACCTCAGCTGGGGATAGTTTGCATCATGGGCAGGGGGTTGAGAGATGTATCAAGTGAGCCATTGGTTGGTCTGGGGTCTCTTTCAGCATATTCATCATAGTTTGGACTGTATGTTCAGCCTAACCTTTGCTTTGGGAGTAATGGGGGCTGCTAGTAACATGTTTGATGTCATACTTTTTGGAAAATGCTGTAAATTCCTGTGATAAATATTGTGTACCGTTATCACTGACTAGAACTTCGGGGATCCCATGTCATGCAAAAGTATCGTTTAACGCTGCAATGATGTCCCCCAAGGAAATAATCTACTACAAGTCGATGAATTGTTCCAACGGTTAGCCATGGATAGTGTAGTAGTGAGGATGGAATCATAGGCTCTTTCCGAGGAGTAGCACCTCTGGTGCATTTTGGGAATTTCTTGATCATGTTTTCTACTTCATGGGAGATTTTTGGCCACCACATTAATGTATTGTACGGAGTCGACACATCTGGACTTCCTTGTCTGCATCGACATTCTCCAGAGTTGACGAGTGTTGTAGGAAGCACAATTTTTTTTTTCCATAGAAGAAAATTGTCTCTCACTAATGGTCAAATTACCCCAGAATCCCAGATGGCATAGAGTGCTGTTTCAATAGGTTTTCTTGCCCACCATCACTGATGAACACACTGGATCTTCCTCCTGGATCTTCTGATATTTGGCTGAGTATTTTTCCTCCAGCAGGCAGGTACGAAGTGTGCTTTCATATACCTCTGCATCATCTTGGCGGCTGATGTTATCGGCGTCGGATGGTGAAGGAACCTTTGACAATGTATCAGCTGTGAATGGGAGTTTTCCTGCAAGTTGTGTGATGGTGTAATCATACCTTGCTAAGCATAGTCGAAATCGCTGGACTAGAGGTGGTAGGGAGTTAGCGTGTTTTTAGTTCCTAGTAGAGGCACCAATGTTTTGAAGTCAGTTTCTATGGGAATGTGTATACCCAAAATGTATGTGGACAATTTCTCACCAGCACATGTGTTTGCTAGTGCCTCTTTTTCGGTTTGAGCACACCAGCTTTCGGTATCGATCATTGACTGGGATGTGAATGTGACGAGTTTTCAAGTCGAAGATTCATTCTTCTGCATCAACACAGCCCCTTGCCCATATGATGAGGCATCTAGAGAGACATTTGCTGATGATTCAGGATTGTATAGGGAGTGGACGGAAAGTTTGTTAGCTCATCTTTGTGATATTGGTGAAAGCTAGATCCACTAGAGCCTTGTTGACTCTTTCCTGAGCAGTAGGCAGAAGTGATGTGTGTGGTCTGCCCAGTTGTTAGTGAAATTCCCAGTTGATTTGTCATCCCTAGGAACCATCAGCATTCTAGTATATTTCTTGGTTGTTCCATGTCACTGATGGTGGACATATTGTCTGGATCTGCTTGGATTCATTGTGCATCAAAATTTTGGCCAAGAAATTTCAGTTTAAATTGACTAAATTTGCATTTATCAGGGTTGAGTGTGCCTCCAGCCTCTGTGATCCTTTTGATAACTGCAGTCAGTCATGTGCCATCTTCCTGTTGCACTATTCTGAACATGATAACATCATCCATTAAAACCTGTGAAGGTGTTTGTCATTTTCTTGTAAAATTGTTCTGGCACACTTGAGATACGAAAGGGCATTTATTTGTAGCTGTGGCAATGGAAGGGTATGGGAAATGTAGTTAGGCGGAGCTTTTGGCAAGTGGTATCGGACAGAATCCTCTACTTGTATCCAATTTACTATTTTGCTCCAGATAGCCGAGCAAATGTTTCCTTGACATTTGGAAGGGGGTACACTTTTTGTACGACATTTCGATTCAGTGGCCTCCGGTCCACACATAGTCAAAGAGCTCTTTCACTCTTCAGTACCTCAACCATTCTGCATAAAATAGGTTAGATTTATAATCCCATTTAATGACTCAATTCCGTTGAGTTCTTTTTGGACACTGGGGCTTAATGGTAGGGGTATTTGTTTGGGTGTAAAAATGAATATGACCTCACACTTGGCTTGGGGTGTATCTCTAATTCATCTATGTTTCCCAATCCTTGGAATAGAAATGATAACTGGTCCTGAAACTTGGCTAAATTGCCAGTAGTTGGGATCTCTTCTTTTCGGATGGCTAGTTCTAGTTCCATAATAGCAGGGCATCCAAGGAGATTATGTTATTCCAAGTATTAAATATGTTGGTTGATTTACTGATTTTTTTTGTGGGAGATGGTTCCAATGAACTGTCAAATTACCTTGACTGACTGGCTGGATGTTCCACAGAGTGTTTTCTCTGCATAAACTGGTTAGTGGTAGTCTCTCCAAGTGATAATAACTTTCTTTCTAAATTACTCTCATTTCAGCTCATATGTTGACCGTAAAGTTGTCTATTTTCCCATAAAGTCAAAGTAATGTGCCCCATGGAGTGATAGGATTGTCTGGGATAGAGTCGAGGAATACTATTGCAAGGTACTTTGCACTTCTATTTCTGATTATGCTCAATTAAAGAAGCATTTTCTCTATAATGAACTTTTCTTTGACATTTGTGACAGACTACTTCTTTTGCTGGACATTTCCCCCAAAGGTGTCATTTATTTCCATAGGTTGAGTACTGGTTCCAGTAATTCCTGTCTTTTGTGGGAAATCATCACCGCCTTTGAACATTTTCTAGTTCTGTATTTCCATTGTATTTGTCTTTGAGTGTGAGTTGTTATTCTTCGACTGCTTCCATCTAGTAAACTTTTTTCCTAGCCTTCTTGAGTATGAGGTCTGCATCTAGTTGTTGTTAGAGTGTAGTTTCTCATATGCCAACCACCAAAAGTCTCTTATCATCTTGTTTGTCATCTCACAATAATCATTATTTTCTGCTTGAATATATAGTTGAATGATATGACTCTTTCCACAGGGGCTTGACTCTGGCTGTTGAGTCATGCCCTTTCAAAGATGATGTTCATGCGTATCTAAAAAAATTGTCTAACTTGTATATCACAGTTTTACATACTTTCTTCTCATTTTCTGTGTGATGACTGAACTACATCTGTCACTTGCCCCATACAGTAGAGGAGTGTATTCTCTTGTTAGTTTGAGTGAATCATCTGCAACTAGTCCTGATGCGATGTGGAATTGCTGGTAGCATTTCTTCCATCTCAGCCAGTCATTAGAGTTCTTGAAGTTAAAAGGTTCCTGGAGTTTTAGCTATAATTGAGCTATCTCTGCCATCATCAATGCTTCTATTCAACAATAATTGGTACAGTACATCAGGGCAGTATATATCTTAATCAGTCCTCCTGAGCTAACAATAGAACACTAAAAGTAGTGTACTAACTACGCATGCAATAAGTCCATCAGGTGTTTATATGTTATTTGCACTCCAGTAATTATTTGGCCATGAGATGCATGATAGTTTTCCACAAACTGTTCCAGCATGCATGCAATATGCGAGTTAGGATGCAAATACTGCATACATGGTAATGCTATTGATGTACACTAGTTTTATCACATCATGTTCCAATCACATTAGCTACGGCAAATAAGATATTTTCATCATTAAAATATTCCTAAGGGCAAGAATATTAATTAATCATGTGGAACTTGTCGTCGACCAGCTCAACCTTGTGAAAGTTGCTAAACAATTCATTTCTGTTATTGTGCATTACTGGAACAAATTGTTGTATGTACATGCATGTGTATACAAGATGAAAAGTTTTGTTAAAAAAAACCCCGGCTTACTTACCAAAATTGCCCTTGTAGATCTCAAACATTGTAAAGGATCCTGTATACCAAATATAATACTTAAGTGTAATATTGGTGCACAAGATTTTAACTAAGTGGTTGTCGTTTACATTTTCTTTTCTCTCTCTCTCACTATATGTTTTGAGTAGTCAAGCTGCTGGTCACCTATGGCCATTTTGAGAGCTATACCAGTTTGCAACTGCTGCATTGTGACCTAGCGAGATAATAATTGTAATTCAACAACCATTATATGCCAGATTATATATTTTTTGCTAGTGGAGGAATAGATTAGTAGTTTTTGGAAAATTTGGAGTCTTCCATTATTACAATGGTTATAAATGGCTCCTTGACAGATGGAAGAAAAGAGTTAACGTTAAGTTTTGTATTTTTTTGAGGATCTGCTGATTTACTACTTTATCAAGGGTACAAGGCATGCTCCATGTTTTAAAGCTAAAAACTTCGGAAAACACCAATTAGGCTGCAAAGAAACCATTTTAGCTGAAATATGGTCATTATTTGGAATTGTGGTCAATTAGGCTGTAGAAAATCTCTCCCCTCACACAAGTTCTTCTTTCTCTGACTATGTGAGTTGCTCTGTCATAATAAAACTTCTTCATTCTTTTCCTGACAACTATTAATCATATCACATGTCCTAACTCCTGTACCGCCAGTTTAGTTCCTACCATTGATTTGTACCTGTAAACTAGTTAACTCTCAATTTGTTTCATTGAGATGATCATTTTCTTGTTTGTGGAAGTCTGTTTTATATAAGAAATGTGAAATCTTCAAATTTTTGGTTTAGTGAACTTACCATAGAAAGATGCATAGATACATACATCACCGATGCAGCCATGTGTGGTAATGCAAACTTTTCAATCCTACACCTGAGCCTCACTTCACTCACCAACAATTGGGCATAGAATTACAACTGAGCCTACCTATGTATTGGAGTCACATGTCTATATACGTTTAATTGGTTCTTAGAAACTTAATGACAATGTTTCCTACTGCGGATTTACTTTGTTGAACTAGCCAATGCTGGAGTATGTCAGCTGACTTTAGGAAAGCAGATACATTTTACAAGCACTGATATCTTCTATGGAGTCACAATTAAAGTCACACAAACCTATTTTGTCATTTTTGGCATTTTATACAAAAATGTTAGTTCACAAAAAATCTGGTGATACAGTATTTGCATGGCAATAATAATTACCCCTCACTATATGTGTATGCATCAGGCATATCCTAGAGTCTCGAATAAGAACAAATCGCTAGTTATTTTAGACCAATATACATTTGTGATTACAATTGGAAGGGTGGTTATAATTCTATATCGAGTATAAACAGAAATTTCGGGTTTGAGGGCGGATATGTGATCACAAGTATGTCCATTAATGTCTCACAGGATTATACTGCTGTTTCTGTAATCACTTTCACTTATTCCAACTGAGAACTACTCTGGTCTCCTTTCCCCCAGAAAATAGGACATTTTTTGTTCTAGACCTAGTCTGTTGTATATTTTGTTCTTTTAATTCAATGGAGCTAATTCTGTTTAAAGAGTAGCCAGTTATGTTTGCATTCTTAATGATAAAGATTTGTAGCTAGCTAAATATTTGCAGTGATTGCAACTGGAGGGTAATTTACAATTGGAAGGGCAGTTCCAATAGAGCCTGGGAGGTTACAGCTGGAAGAGTTGTCTCCATTAGAAGATATGGAATGATTATGCATCAGAAAGTTATAATATACATTTTCATTCACTTCAGCTCATGTATTCTTCAAATCTTGTCCAGACAGTAGAAATGGCTATAACTGTACTGTTACAGAATTCCTGGAATCAGTGTTTGGAAGTGATATCATATTTGACACTCGGTTGGCATACAGGAATGGTGGTAATTGTGGTTCCAAACAGGATGTGTTTGGTTTAAGATTGCTGAAACTGGGGGATACCAACAATGCAGTGTATAACTGCACAAATAATACATATTGCTCAAATAATGGCCTGTTTACTGTTTCTTACCAAGGCAGAGATAAGTATGACTTCCAGTTAATTCTCAACAATCTAAGATACTCTGACAGTGGGCTATATAAACTGGAAGTCAATATATCTTATCGTGGAACACAAAATTACATGTCGTCGGGCATTATCAATAGGATGTTTGTTCTCACAGTTCATTCTGGTATGTTCTGACTAACAACTTTGTTTGTGTATTATTTTTCTCAATTTTCTCCTCACTCTTTGTTTATTGGTGAATTGTTTGCTGACAGGTCCTCTTCCTGCAACATTCTGTTGTTGTAAGAATTATTGTGGATCCAACATAATTACATCACAAACTTGCCAAAAAGCTTGTAAGTTGGAGAAACACTCAGTTGTATGAAAAATAATTAATATTGTATTTTTGGAAGTTAATTAAACTGCAATGAGTACCAGAATTTTTAGTTGGTCTGGAACAGGATGTATATAATTTTGCTTAATTAACAATTGAAAGGAGGATATATTTTGTTAATGATAACCACTTATAACTTCCAGATGCAACAGACATTGCAGTTTGGTATCAGAAATACCTTGTTGAATTCAGGTGCTTCCTTGATCCTTCATTGACTACTAAGAGCATTAATTCAAACAGACTTGCAAACCTAGCTAGCGTAAAATGCTGGACTAAGCATACCATTTTTCTGGATTTTGCTTAATTAAAGCTGGATACACAGTGTATGCTACCAATGATTGGGGGGAGAGAGGAATTTTGGTGATGAATTAATTGATTACTTACAGTACAGAAATTAACAAAGTTATAACTATTACTGAGATGAAACAATTTAATTATGTACAGCAAAGCAGTCATACAAAGTTATAGCTATTAGTCTGACCTCTGAATCCTCAGTAGTAGCAGCAGCTTTTAAATGATTAAACTGTAGACTTCTCATAGGGGCTGCTTTTGCAGACTTAAGAAGTGACTTATTAAACGTGGTGTGTCATTATTGATCTTGCAACTAAGAGGACCACAAACTGCATCAGAAGTAATTTATTGCCTATGTTCAGTTTCTATCTTTTGCATCATGTTGAATAAATCTCTCCGAGTCCTCATTAGAATGGGGGAGAACCAATACAAGCTTTGCTAATTTTATCAAGAAGCCAAATCGAAGTTTAGATTAATCTGCAACAGAATTAATTTCAATCATACAAGTCCAATTATCAATTCCAGCTGGAGCCTTTGGATCAAATAATGGTAGCTGAGTATCACTACAAGCTTTAAAAAATCTGAATTCCAAGTTTAGAGAGTCCAGATCAAGTTCAAGCTCAACTATGACAAATTTGTTAGCAAGGTGATGGACAGAAGGACGCAAGTGAAGTTTGTTTCTAGGATCAAGGAATGACAATTACTCTAATGTATCCATCCTGAAAGGGAAACTTACTTAACATTTTTGAAACACTAAAATTGTCACAATTTTCACTTTCACCCCAATTATTAGCACAATGGACATCAATCATACTCCACAGCACTACTCTAAAAAAATTTTTTTTTTGGTTTTGATATTTCTATTTTTGTTAAAAAATTGTTTTTCTGGATTATACTGGACATTTACAGTATATTGCTAGATGCTGGTCAAGAACCCGCAAATACAGATTCAAGTAAAATGCTGAACAGTTGGCAACTATGTATTTAGCTGTATTGGACTGAGTATTACAATCAAAGCCAAATCAATGCCAACTCCTAGGCGGACATAATTATGTATACTGCATATAATAGAGTTTTTTTCATTTTTTTCTGAAACTGCTAGAGAAGGAGTATATGAATGCAGAGTCGAGTATCAATCACATTCACTGTATTAACCGCAGTCGATACTGTACTATGCAGTTTTTCATGGTAAAACCATGGATACTGTCCCACATTGCATGCATGCAATACTTACCATACAAACCCTAGTAGGAATTGTGGTTCTTTAATCCAAACTCCTGTAATTGCTATTGGAAGAATAGTTACATTGGAAGGATGGTTATTATGATTAAATCTCAGTTGGAGAGGGTTTATGACAAATAAAATAGGCAAATAATTGCAATTGATGTCTTCAATCACATCATTCCGGCTGTTCAGCTGTGTTTGGATGCTCTTCAGCTCAGCAAGATCTATACCTACCTGGAAATCTTTTCGTCTTTGAAAAAGAAATGCTCCTGGATGATTTATTTGCTGAAAGTTTTGTTGTAGTGTAATTTTGACTTAGCTTTTGTTCTCTTACATCAATAAATCAATAATTCTACCAAACCTTTTTTTGTTGCATTAATTATTGCATTCTGATGATGCCAATTAAAAAAAATTGTTAGCCTAAATTTTGTGACTGTTACATTTGGCTGGCAGTTCCCATAAACTTAACAGTGTAGTTACAGTTAGGAGGGAAGGTTACAACTGGAGAGACAATCATTATTATTAAATTAAAATACTTAAGTATATAATATTTTTTCTTTCTATTCAGATCATGTATTCTTTGAATCTTGTCCAGACATTAAAAATGGATATAACTGTGATACTAAAGAAGTCTTAGGATCTCCAGTCCAAAGGAATATCACATTTGACACTCGTTTGGGATACAGGAATGGTGGTCCTTGCGGTATTAAACAGGATGTACTTGGTTTAAGATTGCTGAAGTTGGGAGGTTCCAACAATGTAGTGTATAACTGCACGGGTAGTGAAGATATTTCTTATTGCTTAAATAACAGCCGGTTTAAAATTTCATACCAAGGCAGAGATAAATATGACTTTCAAATAACACTCAATAATCTGATATACTCTGACACTGGGCTATATATACTGGAAATTGCTATATCTAGGTATAGGTCACCTGAGGGCTGGGAATTAAGGCCAACCGTTATCAATCGGATGTTTGATATCACTATCACTTCTGGTACGTTGGTTCTAACAACTTTATTTGTGTATTGTTTTCTATCAATTTGTTGTTTGATCAGGTCCAGAGGAATAGGTCAGGTTTGTCATGTTTTGACCAGAAAAACTATTAGCAAATGAAGGTTCAATTTTCAATCACAAATACCACAGACCATGCTGTTATTATGTCATTATTGCTTCTACTTGTTCTTGCTCTTTCTTGAGTGCACTGCCTTGCTACAAGGTGGATACTCAGAAGCTGCCTGGCTATCCTGCTCATTCTAGTGACTCCTCCCAATCCTTTTTTTCCTAAATGAGTGTTCGAAAAAAAATGCTGCTAAAATACCTAGTCAACCCATCTTGTTATGCAGTACCCATGGTTAGACTAGCTACCATCTAGATCTAGATCATGTTTTACTTCATTGTTATTCTACTCTGAATCTCAGGAATAAGGAGAGAAGCTAAGGGATGATTAATCAACAGCGATACTATCCCTTGGCCACATCTAGTTTGCACCCACATCCTGGCTTGACCATTAAAATTGACCTTCCTCTGGAAATAATGCTCATTGTAATTTTTTCCATGAGTTTGCTGCAATGTTTGCTGATTTTCTCTTGCAGAACACTGTATCTGTGATGGTGATTGTATGACAAATTGCCACTTTGGATTTCAACGATGCCATATACAATGTAGGCTGGAGTTAAATAATTTAAAGTGTAGCAATTCATTTATGACGCCCATGTTGAAGGTTAAAATTAATGATTGTCTATCATAGAACTGAAATCTCCGGGCAATTTATTCGTTATATCCTAAGAAACAATATTGGATTGACCTATAAAGAAAGAAATGTAACCAGGTCCAGCACAACGCTTCCTCTGATTGATCTTTACGAACCACCAAAGCATGGTTTTGAGCAAGAATAATTTTTTTTACGGAATGAGTAAGTAATTATTTTTAGGCTCTTTTGGACTATCAACTATTACGTTTAGTGACGAGATATACCTGTGCATGCATTTCTCACATTCTGAACGATGGCATGCAAGTAGTGCACTATAACCACTGTGGGTTGTTTGCATATGGATTTTTTTGAATTCTTGATGATGGCACACAAAAAGTGCTAATAATCACTGTCCATAGGATGAATATTATTGCTACTAATTCTAAATGGTAACGGTTCATCTAACTGATTGTAGTCTACATGAATACAGACTCGTTTCCATTCCATTTTTTAAATGTTTATCCAATATAGCAATTTGTTTTAGTTCCAAGTCGTTTTTTTTTTTTTTTTTTTTGTTGTTTCTGTATATTATAGTTGAGATGTGCAGGACAACACGGATTTGTGCAGGACAATACCATGTCGGAATTCAATAAAGTCCATTTTTGTCTCCTGGTCTTTTAACCAACTCACATGTGTAAGCGGATATAGCCACCAAGGGAAATTCTTTTTTTTTAAAGAAATTGTAATTATGGTATCATAGCAAAATTTTTAACCATAAATAGCTGAATTATTCATCTATGTGAGTTCAATTAGCCGGCAATAGACATATGGTGACTAGGATTAAAAAGTTTGAAAGATGATGGGATAAAGGTTTACAATTCCAAAATGTCTACAAGCGACGTTTGGACGAAGTCTTTTCTCAATTTTTTGATGACAACTTTAGCTGTAATAGCTATTATCCGGTTTTATTGTGTTTAAACTCTATTTGGAGGGCAGAAAGAGCGATAGTTGCTTCATTCCTTCCCATCAGTCCAACTATGGTACCTGTACTAAGTCCAGCAACTTCTGTGTCTTCAGATATTTGAATATCCATTTCCCTCACTCTCAAAACAGTCACCAAACCCTCCATGCTAACACTATCAGTGGCAAAAAGCTTGAGACAAAACTCCTTTATAACCAGTTACTCTCCATAGTCATAGTGGTAATCTACATATTCCTGAGATTAGAAATAGTCATGCAGCATCTAGTGATCCTAGGAAGTTGTTTCCTGTCATCTCCCTTCCTTTGGCTGTTTTTGCTGGTACTTCAATGCTTATTGAATTCACATTGAGCATATCCACTCTGAATGTGCATCCAATGAGTATTGGATGCAATTCAGCCTGGAAGTTAGATTGAGGCATGTTGAACAGTTTCAAAGAAAGTAATGTAGGCATTAAATTAATCATGAGCAAGTGACAAATAGAACTTCTCCTATGCTACAGCTGCAAGTTGGAAGTTTGGAGTAGACTACAGAGCTAATCAGGCATTACTTGCTAGAAGCAGTTTGTAGGGAACAAGCTAGCTAGATCAAATTCTGTAGCTACTATTATAATTCAGATACCTCCTGATTTTTATGCTGTAGCTAATGCTATTGCTAATATATTCCTCCTGATTTGTTTTTCCTCGAAGAATTCATGGTGCATCTATACTGCCTTTCGTAGCACAGGTCCCCTTTTACTTGTAGGTAGCTCAACAACCAGAGTTGAAAAACAATTAATATTTTTCTTCTTCATTATTTTTAGTGCGTAATTGATTGAATGCTAGTGTGCACGTGACCAATATGCTTCAATTTGAATTCAGGAAAAACAGTAATGAATGCACTTTCATATGTAACCCTAACAGGATCAGGATCATGGATCCATTACATAATTAATTAAGTCTGGAAGATGATTGTCACAGATTCATGACATGCAAGTTAATAGCCATAAAAGCGAAGTGACAAATCCGTGACAACGCTCGACTGCAGTACACAACAGTTCAGGGCAAGAGACTTACACTTGACAGAACTTTTAATGTGGGGGAAAAGAACTAAAAATAACTGAACCAAGAAGAGAACTGAAAAATCTTGTTTCCTCAACTTTGGCTCACCAAAATGTGGTTAGAAAAAAAATTGTAAATTAAAGCTTATAGTGAAATCAGTTATTACCTACCTACATTGAGCCCCCAGAACAAGGATAGCAGTCACACAGATGGCCAGCTGAACATAGCAGTAGATAGATCGACTACAAATGCTCCAGTCAATAGATCGGGAAAAAACACTTCTTTGAACAAGTCAGAGAGGTTTGGTAGCATTTCTGTAGCCATGGAAAATACATGAGGCATGCAGAAAAGACTTTACTTCCATACCAGAAACACTGGAACAAAAATTGCAAACAAGTGAACAAAATATGAGCCATCATACATACAGGAAAGATTAATTTTTTTACATTCATCCCGTAAAGGTTAAGAAGCTTCCAATGCAAGATTCAGCTAAAATAGAGGTTTTGGGAGTTGTTTTGCTATCTGCCATATTAAAAGGGGGACTAGATCATTTACCACCGAAATTTGAACACATATTTGTAGCTGTTATAACTTTTCTCCCCTTTCTTCCGTGCAGATACTTTTATTACCACCTTGTTGCTTTTTGTGTGTGCTTCAAGGTGATATGTGAAATATCTCTATAGGCACTTTTTCTTAGAAGATACATGCAAAAAGGCAAGGGTCACTCAAAAAAGGACACTTCCTAATTTGGAACAAGTCTAATTCCAAGGCGCCGTGAGCTACCGCCCCCAAAACTTGTGTTGTGGCTTACTAACACCCTAAGCTGAGACGTGTGAACAGAATTTTTTATTTTTTTTACCGTGTAATACTCCTGAGTTATAGCGCTTAGAAGAGGCGGGGTCACAGATATTCCGTGGTTTTTGGCGCGGTTGGAAATAAAGTGTCTCGTATCTCATCAACACTTCACCGCGTTGTAATTATTGCCTGGTCACATCAATCTTAGGTTGTTAGCAAGCCACAAAACAAATTTTGAGTTTGTAGCTCTGTGCCTAGGAATTAGACTTGTTCCAAATTAGGAAGTGCAATTTCTTGAGTGACCCTTGCCTTTTTGCATGTATCTTCTAAGAACAAGTGCCTGTAGAGATATTTCACATGTCACCTTGAAGCACACACAATAAGCAACAAGCTAGTAATACAAGTATCTGCACAGAAGAAAGGGGGAAAAAGTTATGACAGCTACAAATATGTGTTCAAATTTCGGTGGTAAATGGTCTAGTCCCGCCTTGTGAAACAAATATAGGGAGCACACTCAAACTCCTTCATCCAGATATGTCCGACAACTGGTTACCCTTGCATTGCAAATATATATATATTTTTAATCTCTTTCAAAAAATTGTCACGTTTCGTGTGTGGTACCCGAGGTCATGGAAGAGTGAATCGTGGTGAAATCCAAGGCCAATTAGCATAGGCTAAATGTGGGTAATCCCGGTTGCAGCCATTTCTGAGTTACGGACAGTGCTCGGACACAACATGCACAGATATGGGGAAGTTTGAGATTACTTGAACACTCCCTGATAGCTCTACAAATAATTAAAGAAGCTATCACATACTGACTGTATTCTAATCATGTATATTGATACTTGCAAAAAATTCTAGCGACCTCTGCCTGAACTTAATATCAATGCATGTCCACTAAAGTGACTCATTATTAGTTATCACATAATTTCCTGCTCAGTTCCTCCCTAGACAGCAAATAGGTTATTTGTACTGCTGTTTGATACCATGATTATTTCCATCTCTGCATGAATAGAAAGCTGCACTCAACTCTCACCAGCGTGTTCCGTGATTGTTCATTCAAATTTGAGTAGCAACTAATTTGCAAATATAATACAATCATTTACATTGGGTCTAGAGTTAGTAGAGTTAGTATTACTCATAAAAGCAATACCTCTAGTATGCTATGCACATACATATGCATGATAGATCCCACTTAAAATAAGCTAGTAGCTATTCTAGATAGGCAATTAGTGTCATACAGCATGATAAGAAGATAAAATGTATTAGAAAATCCACAAAACATGCTCTGATATTGAAGTTGTCAGTATGCACCCTCAATGTCCACATTATTGGATTAAATAAAGCCAAAATACTATGTTTATTTATGACTATATTTTGAGTATTCAACTTTTTTTTTAACTACGTCACCAAGACTGCAGATTGGAGCTATACATTTCTATTAATATTTTTCTTTGTGATTTTAGACTCTTCCACCTAGTATACATATACATCATCCTTAGACTTTTCCAGCTAGTATATATATACCACATCCTGCAAGTAGATGTTTTATTTGTAGGATATTAGATTTACCAAACATATAAAGAAAAGCATTCATTGTTAGTACTTATAGATTTATTGATACCATTGAAGTGTATGTCAAGTTTACAGAATGTATCTGCATAGGTTGTAACCAAATATCCATGGTTTACATTATTGTAGAGGTTTTATAGCATCTTTACCTATAGTAAACCATCAATTGTTTATCAGGCCTCTTGTCAAAATACAAGCATGTGATTGAATAAGACTGCACATCAGAAAGCTTTGGTAAAGGGAAGAAGGTGTGTTGCAAGTAGGAGTGGCCATCAATGATGTTTCCTTAGTGACTCTGCACCTTACAAAAAATTGAGCAATAAATACGCTCTTATACATTTCTAATTCATCAAAGCAGTTTGGACAATCCTGGAAATATCTAGCAAAAATTGTTCGCATTTATTTCTTGACTACTTCATCTCACTTGGGGTCCTCATAACCTGGACCTATAAGTTAGATCAAGTATTAAACCAGCAGAGATCCAACACAAAATGCAGCAACTAGAAGGAAATACTATAATGTGTCTTCTATTTTGGGGGGATGAAAAATATTATCTGACCCCATGAAGCAATTAAACTTGTGTTTCTAATTTCTATCTTCTAGTCAGTATTTTGCCAGCATAAACATTCTGTGATGTATTTATTTGTGACCTTTATTGTATTTCACATTTTAGTTGTGTGATTATTTGTGTTTTACTTGAAGTTGGTATAGCTGAGGATAATGGACACTAGCATGGTAGCAACTTTTTATGATTGGTTTTGTTGAAGCCATTGCTCCCACTGTACTTCATAGAGTTCCATCCAATTGGCCCAAGCTAGAGCTGTCAAAATTGACAATGAATGTCACAACATCTGCCGGCCCTGCGACCGTTATGGCTCATACTATGGAATTCAATTGTGGCAACCCCTAAATCCTACACTCATACCTTCTCCAATGTCTCCACCAAATTTGATAGCTCATGACAATTTTTTTGGCCCAACATTGGAACTATATTCAAATTTACATCAATTTACTAGAAAAACACCGAAAAAAAGGAGTTTTGGATTACCTAGAGATAACAGTCCTTAGTTGGAGGTAGTCATTATTAATTACAATGGCATTCGGTTATCAAGAAATAATAGTGAAAAAATAACATAAATATCATGAGATCTGTATCTGGCTACAGGTCTACTATCAGTTATGTTGTTGGTCAGACTATATAGTACCGCAACTAATACCAACAGAAAAAAAGTTTGTTTCCACGTCTCCTACAATTTAATATTCATATTCACCAATATTATACTACTTGACTTAAAATATGAAGGACTCATCTAACTGGTTGTGGTCACATAGAGACTGTCGTGTTTCTTTCTTTTTTTTGACCACTGAATCCAATATGGTTGTTTTTAAATAATTTTTTTTAATTTATTCTTGTATATATTGTTTATATATTTGTCCACTCACACAGTGTGTGTACAATGTCTCCTCATAGAAATTGTTGGACCTAAATAATCCAAATGTTCAAAAACATATACACAGCTAATCAGTTTCTGAATAGTGCAGATCGTCAGGTGCGTAAGTTTGATGGTCACAAAATCACGCTTTCTAATGTGCTATACAACATGCTGTGCAGCTGAACGCACAGAACTGAGATGTCAGTTGATTTAATAAATGCGAGTCTTCATTAAATAGCCATTTAGGAATTTTATGGGTAGTTTACAATAAACAAGGTATAGAATAAAATCAGCTATATATGGTTAATTCAGGAGTTATTTATCTCTTTGACTGTTACCAGAACCTTTGGATGAGATTGTAGCCACACTACCATGCTAACTGTAATAACATAACAAGTTATAGTCCATAGTATGTGTAATGTACAACAAGGAGAAACAAGTTAAAAAAAAGTGTATAATTGAATTGTGCTGGATACTCAGAGACATGGAGTTGAACTTTGCAAAATTTGGATAATGGAAATAAAAATATATATATATATTCAAAACAGATTTATAAAAAAAGCAACCTTTAAAAAAATAAATAATAAGACTCTACCATAGCTGTATACCATAACAAGATATTTATATATAATCATGTCACAAATATTAAGATGTATTTTAAATAAACTTGCACAATGATTTAAATGGTGTCATCCTATTTATTGTAGAGAACATGGAAACAGTTCAAGTAAATCTAGTAAAAACAATTTGTTTGTGTTCTAATAATTATGGCTGATTAATTGCATGGAAACTTGCATGCCATAGCATAAACTGTTTGTAGTTCTTGAGGATGAGAAGTGAATAATTAGAAATTTTAACAAACAATATATCAGAAATTTTTTGTGATAAAAACTATTGTTGTTGTTATAGATGTGGCAGGTAACAGTAGTCAACCACAGACATCCAGTTTAGATGTATACTGTGCCAATTCTACTCAGCAGCCTCTGAGTATGAATCTGCTTTATGGAACTGATTTTTCCAATCTAAGTCTGATCAGTTTGGAATCTAGACAGGATATCATAATAAAAACAAGTCCCCTTCTAATCAGACATTTTCATCTGACAAATATCATGAGCACTAGTGAAGGAGTGTATCAGTGTTTGTTGAATTTTTCATCTTCACAGAACCCACAACAGCCACTGACAGTACTTCTTGTAGAAGGTATGATTTTTTTATCTGCCCTATATATTCATCTAACAAAAATGTGCACATGCATACTAGCACATATATGTATGCCCCCTTGTTTCTCTTCAGCTCATGCATTCTTCAGATCTTGTCCAGAAACCAGAAACGGCAAAGACTGTAATAATAAAAGATACCTGCAATCAGCAGTTAACAGTTTTGCCACATTTGACACACGTCTAGGATTTAGGAATGGTGGTTCCTGCAGTATTAAACAGAGAGTGTCTTCATTTCAATTTATACAACTGGGTGAAAGTAATAGCAACTTATTGTATTCCTGCTCCAATGGGCCTATTAATCTTTGTCATAATTCTAGTCGTGTAAGTGTTTCTTATCATGGCAAAGATAATTATGACGTAAAGCTCACACTAAATGATCTGTTATTATCTGACAGCGGACGATATGAACTAAGAGTGGTTTTGACAGGTAATGGCCAAGCTCCACAAAGTATCCCAATCACTAGAAAGTTTGTGCTCAGTGTCATTTAACCTAAAAAGTATCTGTAGTGTTTACTAATATGACTATTATTGCTCAAATAAAGTGAACTGTTATCATTAAAAAATAACAAAACATATATCAATACGTATTTATTAATAATGTGTAAGTAAGAAAACCTTTCCTATTTACTTTTAACACAATTTAATTCGTTATTATCGTAATATTATTAAAACAATTGATTGTTCAATTACAGAATATTAATTAAATAATCTTACTATATAAAGCTGTCTATTGTAAAGCAAATTTGAACAAACAAGACGAATAACAATAAACATATAACGATAATAAACAGTGACAAATATAACGTACTTCAGCATTACCCCATTGAACTTCGATGGCTACACTGTAGCAAAAAGGAATATGCCAGGATCCTCCAACTGGACTCCGACTCATTGCCACGGTCGGTAAACAAAGTCTGCAGCCACCGAAAGCTCCATACATCTCAATGGCTAGAGGCACCAAAGTGTACACATAGACCAAGTATCTCTACTTTGTCATCTTTGGTTCTCGCCTTCAGTAGCCACACTGCCAGCATCAATACCAGCCAAAACCAAAGTGTGTGGAGCATATTTATCTGGGCATATTTTATTCTACACAAATGGCCAACTACTCATCCATGTGTCCAAACCATCCGGCTGTTTGCTATCGATCTAAACAATTCATTGGGTTCAAGTCAACATGGGATACTTGCTGTGTCAAAACTTCTCTTGACCACCGCATTCAGAAGCTAAACTAGGGCTGCATCGATCCTCAATCCTACTACAATTCAAAGTACCTCACCCTCCATCCTAAAACTCAGAGATGTCACTGGGATGGCACTGATCCAGACACCAGATTCTCTACATGCCTCACTTAGCAAATGAACTTCAGAACCTCTGACTGAGCATCACTTAGCTGATTGTATGCAGCCTTAACTAAAGGTGTATCCCAAGATCTCTGCTTTAAGTACTCAATTCCTTCAGGAGATGATGCAATATGACTTTGACTCTACATACCAAGAGCATCATCTGAAAAGACTACACACCCGAAACCCTTTCTAGAAGAATCAGTTGGAAGTGGTTAGAGGAGGTAGCAACTGATGCAAGGAAAGCAGAAAGAGCTAACTACGATCCCAAGACCATCAGAAAGCATTGAGGTGATGCCCATGTCCATGCACTATTGCTAAGGTCAGCACATACTATCTCACTCACTAGGCCTCTTCGTAATCTGTCAAAAGAATGTATAGAGGAGAAGACAAGGAAGGAGATGAATGTTTTATGTATAAAAGTAGGAAATAGATAAAGGATGCCTGAGGAGGTTCTATGGAGCATGAATATGGTGGTAACTAAGTCTCTCTCTTGAAACATACAGTGAATGTTATCCCCTCAGAATTGAATCAATGCCTTCAAGCCCCGCCAATTGGCAGTGATGATTTTAAATTTTTCAAGTGATTGACAAATGACAGGTCACTCAGAAGTTTGGTCTGACATCTGGATAAGTTGGTCTGTCATATTGCAACAGTAATAACAGTGCTGGTTTATGGATAATATGATAGTATGAAGGAGATCTCGGTAACATTGAGCTCGCTTCCCATACAATGTTCTGTTATTCTAAACCACTGTACCATTAATAGTTCACCAATGTATGGTTGGGCAAAAGGCTGAACTGCTGACTATAAAGAACTGAGTCGGCTATTGAAGCTCGAACAAGACCTGAACTGTCAAAAATCACAGTTCATAGATGAATGGCCTGTCATTATGTAGTTTTGTCCAGATTTCGACTGGTGCTAGGCTGCTGTTTTACCACTGATGGGCAAACCCAAAAGCGGGGTTCAATCACAAAATAACCTGGAATATCCTCTGGTAAGGAACCCATAGTGGAATTATCTCAGTATATTATTTCGTCCTTCAAAGAAAGCCTACGTCCCGAGCTAGAAGTTTCACTCTCCGAAAGTCATGCAATATGATATATGATAATGTCCTCCCAAAACCACCTATCGTGGTGTTGTCCAGAACAGGCTTGAAGGTGACACATATGCTAAGATTACTAAAGGAAATAGCTGTGGAGCCAAATCTCCAACAGCAGGGAACATCTTTATCTATGCTGAAGCTATTAAATGCATTTATATCACACATCATCATGAATACCAATAATTAGAGCATTAATACTAGTGGTGTTATAATAATATTGTTTGCTGTAAAAATAGTGTCGCTACAACATAGCAGTATATGTATTCTCTATATTGTTATACTGTTACACATTTTGTTGCCACTAGTTGTATTATTGCAGTGTTGTTGCTATGACAAGGCTGGTTGTTATATTCTAGACACATTAGCAAATAAATATCTAATTCCGTGCATTCTTTTTGCAACTTTCTTTTAAACCTCCCAACAAAGATAATCACACAAACACGACATTCTTGTAATGGCGAGCAAACACTCTGAGTCCCTACATGGATACAGTTGGAAACTGACGTGAGAGTACAGTCACTTTTCTGATATGGAACGTTGAATAAGTTGCATAAATTGACCAAGGAATTAGATTACTTAATGTGATTAGGAAGAATCTTCAAGAGCCTTGAAGTGGCTAGAAAATTACAGGTGCATAGACAGAGTTCTGTGGGGGATTTTCAGATGATTACAGGGGTAAAAGATCTGTGGTTATGGGATGGAGTAGGTTGACATGGCAGAAGGCCGGAAGGAAAATCTATGTTATTGTGGAGAATTGAAGAGTGAAGTTTGGTATTGCGGTAATGAGAGGACAGAGATGGACTGAAGTTTAGGGAGAAGACAAGCGTAGTCCAAGGAACAACGCTCACTAAATATTTACATGCAAAGTATTCTATTTTTTCAGATGAGAGGAGAGGTGACAGGATTGAGGGTCCCAAAGGAATGAACAGTATTCCAGATATGGACGATAAGAGAAGTGTAGCAGCAAAGAAAATTAGTTGTGTCAGAACGGCTGTAGACAAGACAGTAGAGGAGACCAAGAAATTTACGAGTCTTGGACTGGGGAATACTTCATGTGGAATGCTAGGGCATAAAGGCTGGGGGAATACGTATATGGAGGACAAGGGTATAGAGACTGGGTAGAACACTTCACGTGGAGGGCTAGGACATTGAGACTGCATGGAATACTTCATGTGGAGGGCAGGGGCATAGAGTCTGTATGGAATACTTCATGTGGTGGGCTAGGGCATAGAGGTTGGGTGGAATACTTCATGTGGAGGGCTAAGGCATAGAGGATGGTAGATTCATGTGGCGGGCTAGGGCATAGAGACTGCATCGAATACTTCATATGGATGGCTAAGTCATAAAGGCAGGGTAGTATACTTCATGTGGAGAGTAGAGCACAGAGGCTGGGTGGAATACTTCATGTGTCGGGCTTGAGCATAGAGACTGCATGGAATACTTCATGTGGTGGGCTAGTGCATAGAGGCTAGGTAGAGTGGAGGGCTAAGGCAGAGAGGCTGGGTGGAATTGTTCATAAGGTGAGCTAGGGCTTAGAGGCTTGGTGGAATACTTCATAAGATGGGCCAAACCATAGATGCGAGTGACTAAAGCATAGGTTTTGATTGTAGATTTAAACCAGTAAACTCATAGCATTCAATTATGTTGAACTATCAAATGAGGTTTGTTTCAATTACAGCAGTTATGAACAGCAGTATCAACTGAAACACCAGATTCTTATGTAGTGAAATACATCTATCAACAGCTAATTCAACCAAGATTTAATCCAGAACTTTAGCAACACAACACCAATTTACATATTTCAACCACCTACCATTGAATAGCTGAGATGAATCCCATTATATATTAGTATGTAATCTAGTGTCTATGGCTTGTGTAATATATTACATAACATATATTACACCAAGCTCAATGTAATTAATTAATGTATATCCTTGTACAACAGGTACATTTGCAAACCTCCTGAGGTACAAATGGCAATGTTGCTCTGGGGAATATTGTAAATAGTAGGGCAAGAGTCGTTTATGCAAATAGTTGGGATCTCATGTAATTGTTTGAGATTAGTACATGTGGATAGAGGTTGGTCAGGGAAGCCATCATCATCACCATCTAACATACAGCATTGTTCATTATTCATGAAGAAAAAGTTTCACTATACAGTTGGATGGAGAAGGAAGATCCACACGACACAAACATTTGACGTGTGACACATCACAATACACAAATATAGCCATCAATAATCTAGCCATCAATAATCTAGTCATTGATAATCTAGCCATCAATAATTTAGTCATTGATAACTAGCCATCAATAATCTTGCCATCAAAATAAATTTTTTATTTTTTATTAATAAAAATGTACGAAATCCCAGGAGCTGAGCGAGCAACTGATTCAGAGAGGGGGGAATACAATTATAGTCAACTAGAGAACAGTCTACATGTAAAGTGTGTCATTTGGATTATGATTGTATTTGACATACAGAGGTCTCTAGTATAGTTTTGTAGTATGAGCATATAAATTATCGTTTTCAATGTGAGTGAGAAAACACAAAGCAAACCGCCTGGTTTGAAAAAGGGGCGCAACTCCTTGCCCTTCACCCCCCTCCCACTCCAACGGATCATTCTCTAACCATGCGCTTGTGAGAAAAAGTAACCAGACATATGACTGCCGGTGTGACTGCATGGGAGTACACTTGAGTCTTGATAATCAAGAAAATGCTGACATAACGCATATACATAACTATTCATTATTATTGATTTACACATTGATACTTGAACTGGTTTTATGAATTTGTTGATAGCTAAAATCTACCGGTAGATGGAGAGCACATTGAACATACTAACTGTATATCTTAAAAGATTCTCTTTAAATTGACAATGGTTAACTTTTATTAGATGAATAAGCTGTCTGATTATATTGCACAAGTGATGATACAATTGAGTAAAAGTGGCCCACAGCACCGACTACAAAGACTGTTGAAATATTGTCATAAATAACAAAGATGAGGACTAAGGTATACTGAGCATATGCAATGATAACAGTTATAGTAACTACACTCCACACTAACTAAATAAAATGGGAAAAAAACAATGTATATATATAACAAATAAACCGTTAGCGATACTGATCAGAAGGACCTTTGTTCAGGTATACTGCTAGTAGTTGATCCATTTGGTAGAAAATCTCCTGATGCAGACAACACATGTGGGTCATCCGTTGGAGTTGGAAGTCAATGGTGGTTGAGATGCCATGATAAGAGTAGGAGATTGTTCCTCAAGAGAAAGGAGAATATCAGGGTCATGGTCCACTAGACCATCGGAAGGTAAACAACTTTTGGGTTCACTTGAGTGATTCTGCTCCTGAAGCTTGAGCTGATCAGTATGACATTCTAGAGCCTGCTATCCTCTAGTTTAACTTCAAATGTTACTGGACCATACTGCTGAGAGATCCATGTGGTGTTGTTGTTCGGGAGGACATAAGGAAGTTCTTGAGTTGATGTCCAATTGAGTCTTGTCACGTTTGCCTACCTTCATAGCTTGTTTGAATGTGCATACCCAACATTAAACATCCCCATTGGATGAGGAATGGTATGGTGGATATTGGCTGCGCTTCACCGCATTGTCTTGCAGAAACTTCATAATCTCTTCAGAGGTGTACTGTGGACCGTTATCATACATTACTTGCTCTGGTAATCTAAATGCTTCAAAAAGATGTCAAAGAGCAGCCACGGTACTCATTGCAGTTGTAGACTTAGCCATATTAATTACCTCACCCCACTTGGAATAGGCATCCACCAATATTAGGAACATTCAATCCATGAATGGGATGGCAATGTCTATGTGCAAATATTGCCAGGGTTTGGAAGGAAATAACCATGGGTGAAGAGGAGCAGCAGGTGGTGTTTGTAAGACACTCAGACAAGCAGTGCAGGACTATGCCAAATTTTCAAGGTCATAGTCTAGTCCAAGGCATCAAGGATATACAGTCAAGTAATTTTATTCGAGAGCCTCCTGGGTGGCTTTGGTGAAACACACAGTGTATAAAATTTTGTAAACATTTTGGAATAATGACATGCACAACACATAGCAAGCAATCCTCCTCCACTGAAATCTCGTGCTGCTTAGCATGAAATATCTTCAACTGTCCAAACACATGCTCTGGCTAACCATTTTGTGTGTGATGCAATTGACTGAGAACTGAATCACGACAAGTAGTCCTCTATATTTCTGTGCTGTGACGGGGTGGGTTGAATCTGATAAATATAAAATAATGTAGCCTCATCTCCATTTTTGGAATTCTTCACATCCAGTGGAAGTCTGGAAAGAGCATCAGCATTGCAATGCTGATGAGTTGACCTGAATTCGACTTCGTAGCGATACCTTGAGAGTAGAATCACCCAACATTGAAGTCTGGCTGATGGTCATCCAGGG
>CBDHDT010000100.1:0-136416 GCA_965261215.1 Ekhidna sp. | reverse complement strand
ATTTATACAACAATGGACTATTGAATTACTTTACCTTGGTTCATGCAAACATATATATATATATATATATATATATAACAATGGACAACGTAATTACTTGACCATGCTCTTGCATGCGGAGTATAATGTATTAACCACAGTTGTAAAGTACAGGTATATGGAAGAAATGGATTCTGTGTGGGCTAAAAGAACTACCTTATTCTCTTAAGTTCTTGAAAACACATTCTCTCTCCCGCGCCTTCAATTTATATCATAGGGGCATGTAATAGGATATGCAAAGATCTTCTCTTCCAGTTCCATCAAAGTAAAAGTGATTTGGCTGAAACGGTGTGTTAAATAATTATTTTGACACTGGTAAAGTAGTAATTTGACATTTTTTCATGTATTTTTCTTCTTTAAATACCACGATATTATATAAATATAAATATAAATTGCATTTGAAGAGTGTAGCTGGAGCTGTTCATTCTTGTATGTTGGTCGAAAATATGGATGATAATTGATTACCACTAGCATTGCAGAAGATGACTGATTCTTTAATATAAATGATTACCAGGATTTTTTTAGTTAACTCTAATAAACTATTAATTTCCAATGTATTGCAACAGGTATTTCAAGGAAGCTGTTCTTGATGTCTACAATTGTCAAAATGTGACACTCAACTTTCTTACCCTCCGTAACAACTCTGGAAATGGTCGTCTCCATGAGTCCGCCCGTGGCAACACTGGAGGCATAGGTATTGGTTACAATATGCTTCCTGCAGTCTTCACAAATCCTACTCTCACCTTATCCAACAGTAACTTCATTGGAAACCAAGCCATGGGATTTCTTACACCAGAACAAGCAGTAAGAGACCTAGTCTACATAGGAAGGGGAGGAGGCGTTGGTTTATTCATGAATGAGAGCATGCATAGCCTCTGGATTGTGATAACAGACTGTTTATTCGAAGAAAATGTGGCTAGGTTGTTTGGTGGTGGGATGTTTTTACTGACTACTGGTTACGTAGAAGTACAACATCAGGTTACGATTGAGAGATGCAGGTTCATAAAGAATCTTGCTAACTCTGGAGGTGGAGGTATGCAGCTGGCTTTATTACAGACAGGTGACATGGAACAGCCACACAGTTTTGTGTATACCGATTGTTTGTTTGAAATGAATCGAGGTGGCACAGGAGGAGGAATCTATATATTTGTCAGTAAGTGGCCTTAATATTGTGTGGTGATCGTGGTCAGTGTGTTGTATAAAATGTGTCATTCTGTTAGTACTGTTTATTATATTGGATGTATTGGCAGGCGAAGTGATAGTGCATTGTAAGCCAAAGATTATGTTTCTATGTTCAGTCTTAATTCCATCATCAGCTTATGTCTCTACTAACTATGCAGCCAGTTCTCTCACCTCTACTGACTATGCAGCCAGTTCTATCTCCTCTACTGACTATGCAGTCAGTTCTCTCTCCTCTACTGACTATGTAGACAGTTCTCTCTCCTCTACTGACTATAAATGTAGTGATTGGTCATGGAGTAGAACAAGTGCCTTTTCCATATATATAATTATATATAATTATGTCATATATATATATATATATATATATTGTTTTTATGCAAGCCAATACATGTTTAGGCTGGGTGACGGGTGTATTACGTTTATACATTGCTAGCCTCAATGTCATGAGTACAATACTATCACTCACCTCCCCAGTGTGGGTTCATTTCTCTTGCTATTACTTGAGTTACTATTGCATGTATTCCTTAGCAAATAAGGTCTCAGTCTGTTATTAGCTGCAGCCATTGCAATGCGCAATTTCGTTTTTGTGGGTAAATGAAAAAACTTGATTTTGGAAAAATATAGTAAACCCACACAGAAAATTTTATGTTTTTTTTTCCTTCATGTAATAATTTTTTATAGCAATATTATGACTGGAGTCACATGGGTGAGGAAATATGCAGGTTACTGTGTATCATACTGTGAATTAATCCTGGCCATGACCCAAGCACGTTGTCTAATTATGTCAAGTAAAAAAATTAAGCATATGGTCCTGGTTAAGTTACATTTAATGTATTTCCTTGATTGGACCATGCCCATGCTATTCATTTCACTCTCCTAGAGCCTGCACAAACTATTCAAGGGCATGGACAAATTAATGGCATGGACTATTGGTTCAAAGCCAGTTGCCTTCGTATGATTAGCACACTGTTAGAGCGTATGAGTACACAAAGTAGAGGCTAGCTAGTGTTGAGATGTTTACTCATACTGCTTCCTTCCTCCAGGTCTGCCACAACATCATGCAAAATGACCATCGTTTTCGTCAGTGTCCTCCACTGAGTTTAGTTTGGCTGTCTTGGTGGCTATAGTTTCTGCTGCACTGGCTGCCACCTACAGAGGCTTCTATCTCCATCTTCAGCGCCATCTGTACTTGCTGTGATGCCACAAATGTTGAAGGATACAGATAGATCTAGAGCATGGAGTGATCAAGGGTACGGTCTGTGTGGTATATTCAGGGGTGCACACTGTTGTGCTCAAGCTAGTGACTGGTGCGCTAACTGTTCAAGGGCATGGAGTAATCAAAGAAATATGGTATATCAGCACCTTGCTGCCTGAGTAAATTATATTCATAGCATTCAATGCTATGACTACAAATGTGTTGTTCTGAGCTACTAGCAGTTTCGATGCATTCATCAGGTCAAAGGTTCTAGATTCTCTTAAAACAAATCCTCTGCTCCTCTGCTCCTCTACTCCTCTGCTCCTCTGCTCCTCTGCTCCTCTACTCCTCTGCTCCTCTACTCCTCTGCTCCTCTGCTCCTCTGCTCCTCTGCTCCTCTGCTCCATTTGTTCAAGTGTGCAAAAATCCTTTTCTCTCTTTGGTCAACTGTATTTTGATAAATAATTAACTCTTTTACTACTCATAGCTGATGAGGGGAACTATGCCAGATTGGAGCGCTGCAACTTTACTGGAAACACTGGCCTAGACATGCAGAATGACTTGGGAGCAGCCATTGCTCTGTCTTACTTCAGCATAATCTCAGAGCAAGTTAATGCAAACAGGCATGACATTGTGGATTGGTATGTAATCTATAGTCCATAGATTTACTCCTAGTAGTAGAGGGACAAGTGGCTTCAGTGACATTGGGAGGTTTGTGAAATTGTGGGTGTCGAACCTACTTCGTGGGAGACAAGGTTCCATTTTGTTTACCACTGAAAGTCGTCACCAAAAAAATGTTCTGTGGTACATACATAATGTATGGCAGATGACCTGGGTGCATTTTGGGCTAGAGAACAGGATGTTGTTGAACTTTCCCATCCACATTGAGGATGTGTAACCAGTTTGTATTCATATTTAGGATGGGTGACTAGTTTGTATTCATATTTAGGATGGGTGACTAGTTTGTATTCACATTTAGGAGGCGTGACTAGTTTTATTCACATTTAGGATGGGTGACTAGTTTTATTCATATTTAGGATGGGTGACCAGTTTGTATTCATATTTAGGATGGGTGATCAGTTTGTATTCATATGTAGGAGGCGTGACTATTTTTATTCATATTTAGGATGTATGACTAGTTTGTATTCATATTTAGGATGGGTTACTAGTTTGTATTCACATTTAGGAGGCGTGACTAGTTTTATTCATATTTAGAATGGGTGACTAGTTTGTATTCACATTTAGGATGGGTGACTAGTTTGTATTCATGTTTAGGATGGGTGATCAGTTTGTATTCATATTTAGGATGGGTGACTAGTTTTATTCATATTTAGGATGGGTGACTAGTTTGTATTCACATTTAGGAGGCGTGACTAGTTTTATTCATATTTAGGATGGGTGACTAGTTTGTATTCATATTTAGGATGGGTGACTAGTTTGTATTCATATTTAGGATGGGTGACCAGTTTGTATTCATATTTAGGATGGGTGGCCAGTTTGTATTCATATTTAGGATGGGTGACCAGTTTGTATTCATATTTAGGATGGGTGACTAGTTTGTATTCACATTTAGGAGGCGTGACTAGTTTTATTCATATTTAGGATGGGTGACTAGTTTGTATTCACATTTAGGATGGGTGACCAGTTTGTATTCATATTTAGGATGGGTGACTAGTTTGTATTCATATTTAGGATGGGTGACTAGTTTGTATTCACATTTAGGAGGCGTGACTAGTTTTATTCATATTTAGGATGGGTGACTAGTTTTATTCATATTTAGGATGGGTGACTAGTTTGTATTCATATTTAGGATGGGTAACTTGTTTGTATTCATATTTAGGATGGGTGACTAGTTTGTATTCATATTTAGGATGGGTGACTAGTTTGTATTCATATTTAGGATGGGTGACCAGTTTGTATTCATATTTAGGATGGGTGACCAGTTTGTATTCATATTTAGGATGGGTGACCAGTTTGTATTCATATTTAGGATGGGTGACTAGTTTGTATTCATATTTAGGATGGGTGACTAGTTTGTATTCATATTTAGGATGGGTGACTAGTTTGTATTCATATTTAGGATGGGTGACTAGTTTGTATTCATATTTAGGATGGGTGACCAGTTTGTATTCATATTTAGGATGGGTGACCAGTTTGTATTCATATTTAGGATGGGTGACTAGTTTGTATTTATATTTAGGATGGGTGACTAGTTTGTATTCACATGTAGGAGGCTTGACTAGTTTGTATTCATATTTAGGATGGGTGACTAGTTTGTATTCATATTTATGATGGGTGACTAGTTTGTATTTATATTTAGGATGGGTGACTAGTTTGTATTCATATTTAGGATGGGTGACCAGTTCGTATTCATATTTAGGATGGGTGACTAGTGTGTATTAATATTTAGGATGGGTGACCAGTTTGTATTCATATTTAGGATGGGTGACCAGTTTGTATTCATATTTAGGATGGGTGACTAGTTAGTATTCATATTTAGGATGGGCGACCAGTTCGTATTCATATTTAGGATGGGTGACTAGTTTGTATTAATATTTAGGATGGGTGACCAGTTTGTATTCATATTTAGGATGGGTGACCAGTTTGTATTCATATTTAGGATGGGTGACTAGTTTGTAATCATATTTAGGATGGGTGACCAGTTTGTATTCATATTTAAGATGGGTGACCAATTTGTATTCATATTTATGATGGGTGACTAGTTTGTATTCATATTTAGGATTGGTGACCAATTTGTATTTATATTTAGGAAGGGTGACTAGTTTATTTTCATATTTATGATAGGCGATTGATGTAGATTCTTACATGGCTTCTTATGGTCAAACACTTCAATACAAACTCACCTGTTAAATTTCCCCTGTAAGGGCTTACTTTACTTGCCAAATTAGAACTCTTCGATGCATGCTATATATTTATTATGTCATGCACAGTATTGAAAATTAGTGATATGCAGCTACTGGCACCATGCAGCCAGTGGCAACATGTAGCTACTGGCAACATGCATGCCCTTTCAAGGCAGAGTGCTAGAGATGGGTGACCTCATGCATAGCCATGAATATCTTACTCCTTTGTGGATAATGAAAAGACTGAGAAACTTGAGCGGAACAAAAATCAGTGTAGCGTAATTAAATGCCATGCACATGTGCCACACCTTTTACCACACCTTCATTTGTGAGATGTTCTCAAGAAATCTTATTTCTAAGAATCCTAGCTATGTACTTGTCCTCTATAGGTTGAATCTTATCCTCTATAGGTTGAACCTTATTCTCTATAGGTTGAATCTTATCCTCTATAGGTTGAACCTTATCCTCTATAGGTTGAATCTTATCCTCTATAGGTTGAATCTTATCCTCTATAGGTTGAACCTTATCCTCTATAGGGTGAACCTTATCATCTATAGGTTGAACCATAAACTTGGAAATTCGTGGTCATCATTTAATATTGTAATATCTCGTTAACCATTATAATGTAAACATTTTTGAAGTGTATATCTGCTTTCCTTTTTCTGTAGTGTTTTTTCTGACAATTTTGGGCCTAATGGAATTTTTAGCGTTGGCTATGCTCCATTGAAACTCGCTGGCAGAAATCGGTTCATAGGCAATTCTGGAGCTAGTCTACGGGTAAGATAGAGAAATAATTGTATTCAGTGGAGTGGGGGTTAGGGGGTTTCACCCTGCTCCCTTTTGATTGTAAAATCTACAAGCAATTCAGATGGATGCTGGTGTTAAAACACTTCACACTTTGTCACATACTTAGTCACATGATAGCTTCCTAGATATCTTGATGAACCACAAAGTAAGAAAGTTTCACTTGCTACTAAATCTCCACCAGTAGCTTGCTGTACAGGACCTGAATCCACTGCAACTTACAGTTGTTCTTTTGTTTAGGAGGAGCCATCACAAGAAATGAACAGTTGAGCATATTGACTTGGGACGAATCATGAGAAAGCATGTGGTTCCTTGAGTTGCTTAAGGCAGGTTGTTGAGAGTCTAAATGGTGCCAAAAGATTTCAGTATCTTTCTTCACATTGTATACCAAGTGGCACTGATTTACTCTACTGTCATTCTGTTACCATGCAAGATAAAACCTGGAAGGTATCTTTTCAATGTCGCTAGCTGCAACAATTCCCTTGGTTTTCTTATCGCCAAGTTGCTGCAGGGGGAATATGCAGATTTTTTTCTTCTTTCTGAATCACCAAACAGGGATGGTAATTCAGGAACAAATCCTGTATTCTTGTACTTAGCCCTACCACCATATACTGAAGCATTAGTTAAAGATGGTATTCTTCTCAGTCAGGAGCAAAGTGCAATGCATCGCCATGCTGAAGAGGGAGCATATCTTTTCACCAACAACTTTAACAATCCTGAGGGACTGAATTAACAGCAGACTATTTAAAAGTAGAACAGGGTTAGAAGAAAACAAAGAGTTCATTCGGCAAATTGTGCATGGTTTTGAATTTTTAGCTAAACGGGGCCTACCATTTAGAGGGCATGTGGAAGATGAATCTGCTAACATGGGTAAGTTAGTAACCACAATACAACTCTTGGGGAAAGGATAGGATGTTCTCAAAACAATTTCTCTTTGGAAGTAAAAGTGCTAAGTACCCACCCAAGCAAACCTATTCAAGATCAAATCGTCCATATTTATGCCTACTGAATAAGGGAGATACTGACCAAAAAATTGAAATGGAGAATTTGCCATTTACCATCATTGCAGATGAGGTCACGGTGACTCGTGCAAACCAAGATATTCTTTTAGTGTGCTTGTGATATGTTGATTTAGCTCTACCTGTCTCATCAATACCTTGAACGTGCAAATGCTGAAACAATAGTAAAAATACTGGAATCATTATTACATCTAGCAGTTTCTCTAGACACAAAGCAAATTCGTGGTCAAGCATATAATGGGGCATCTGTAATGTCACCAAGAATGGATGGTGTTCATGCAAGAATCAAAGAAATTTCTCCTATGGCCTCATTCACTCGCTATTACTCTCACTGTCTCAATCTTTCTATTGCAGCTTCATGCCAGGTGCAAATGGTGAGGAATATGATTGGATTGATTAATGAGTCTTACTTGAAAGTTTTTGCATCATAGTCCAAAAAGGCAGAGATTTTTTGAGTATGTAGTGAAGGCGTATTTATCAGTCTTCAAAACTTTTTTGTCTCTGCAAAACACGTTGGTTTGGACAACACGCATGCTGATTTTTTTTGTTGAATTATATGAATGTCTTGTCACTTTACTGGATGCTATACTTTCACTAGTAACTACCAAGAATTGGCATCACCTGATGATGACTGGAATGGGGCAAGGACACTGAAGTTTTAGCACAAGTATTGAAACCATTACTTGTTTCCTTCGAGAGCATAGCTGTCTTCATAATAGAAAACTTGATGAACTGGTCTTTAGCTTTTAAACTCCAGAAGTGAGATCAGGACATCATTGCTGCTTACCAGATGGTGGACAACTAAATGGAGCCCATCAAGGCTGTTAGAAAGATATTGACAAGGAATTCTGCAAGTGCCTTGGAAAGTGTCCCCAGAAAGACATGCGTACAGAGAAACAGGATAATGTTCTCAGTCAAGTGCATAAGAGTATTGTAAAAAATTAATTGCGATATACCACTCCTTGATTCTATATATGCACAAATAACAAAGACATTTTTCTGAAGGTCAGTGCCATGCTTCGGAGCAGCTTTATTGTTCTTGCTGCTATATTACAAAAAAATATATGGTTGCATGCCTGAGGTAATCATAGAGAGCTTCCTTTTCTGGGAGAGTGATCTTCCATTCCTTATGTCTCTTTCAAATGAATTTAGAAGATGGCTAGTTCTATGGCAAAGCAAGGCAAGAAAATATTTATCTGATATGGTTGATGTACTATCTTGGTGCTTGTGATAACGTTGCTTTCCCAAACAACCATTGCCTTCTTGTCATTTTACGCACAATTCCATTTACAAATGCTGAAGCTGAATGTGTCTTCTCTTTAGTAAGATGGCTGAGAACTTATTTAAGATCTACGGTGGTATTAGAAGGCTTATCTGATCTTTCAATTATTGCCACTCATTATGGTGAAAGAATTGCAGTGGTAGAAGTTTGCAAGCCTTTGTATAGGCTCAACCAAGATGACTGTTCCAATCTTCACTGTTTGAGGATTAACTTTACCCAAATATTTGTTATCATGCAGTCTTTCTAACTTTGTAAATGTCATTTTTTTTTCTAAACATAATACCACAACCCATTAAACTGCTTGCAGGCAGGGTCTTCTTGTTTGATTATAATATTTGCTGGAGTCATTCAAAGACCATTTACCTCCCAAAACCTCCTCCTTCCCGAAATCCTAAATCTGCCCTTGCTAGGGTATATTTAAGAAACACTTGTAGTTTCCAGATGCAAACTTCCATCAAATTCTGATACATGCATTTTGAGAAGCTAATGGAACTTTTTGTATAATTTATACGATCCACTTTAGTCGTTTGATACTTCAAATAATAATTTTCCAAAGTCAAGGCAACTCATAGACTTTAGCACCCTCCAATGTTCTATACATTATTTAGTAAGTGTAGGAGCTTGCTTTGATCATGGGGAAATGGGGAAATTAAATTGATGATACATGCCAACACCCCAGAATATAGAGAGATAATTGAGTGACTATTTCAAGTATGTAAATACAAAGAAGTTATGTTGATCCAATTCCTTATAATTACCACACATTGGAATTTAGTGTGAAATTATCTTCCTTATAGATTATAGGAAGTTTGGTTGAATTTGAGGAAGAAATTGAATTTGAGAACAATGAAGTGAGTGGGGTAGGAGCCCTTTACCTTCTGTCATTTGGGCAGATAAGACTCAGCCGTGGAGCACATCTGAAGTTTGAAGAGAACATTGGAAGGTAGTTAATGTAACAAGTATCAAGTGCAATGAATAGTTGTATTATGTATATAAAGTATACAATTTCTTTTTGTTTTGATAACATTACAACTTCCTTTGCAGCGGCATTTGGTTCTGCAGTGTTTTTTTTCTTTTCTTTTTTTGTTAAGATAGTCTTGATGCTCTTCAAGGCACCTTGTAGCCCAGTCCTATATAGCATTAGACTTGACTCATTAATACACAGATGTGAGTGCTTAACCACAAAACTTGCCTCTAGTCTACCAAACACAAATTGATCAAACTGAATGCAGATAGCTATATATTTTTGCTCAACAGATGCTGCTATATGTGGCAGGTTAACAGGTATTGCTATATAAGGCAGGTCAACAGGTATTGCTGTATATGGCAAGTCAACAGGTATAGTGGGTCAACAAGTATAGCTATATATGGTGGTTCATTAGGCTTAGCGGTTCAACAGGCATAGTAAAATCATATGGAAACTATCCCCCCACCCCAAAACTAAAGCTCATATCTAAAACTCACATCAGCAGCTTCTTGGCTGCCTAAATGGTGGTTTCAGTCGATATTATCTCCAAGAAGTCCTCAAGTGTGCCTCGAATTTTTTTCCAAGGGAGTAAACCGGCTGTTCAAAAATGCCTTAAAATTAATCTTCAAGGAGTTTCTAGCTTGTTTCAATGTTTCTCTGTTCCCCACACATAAACATGCATACAATAGGTCCATCCATTCTAAAAACTTTAAACACAAGACTCCAAATGTTCCATCGACTAATCTATTTCCCGATTGCAGAAAAATGGATTTGGCCGGACTCTCATCAATGATGCAATCAAGCTAGCTCATGTAATGTTTTATAATTTGAATTGGGTAATGATCACATCTGTATAAGTAGAACCATTGACCCATACTAAGTTCTGCTGTATGGTTTATGGACTTCTTGCTCCTGGAAAAATATCACCTAGTCCAAAAGAGGCTGTAGGTGATCCACTACCAAAACATCTGCTCTCTGTGCAACTGTTACCCCCAAACCCCAAGTAAAGTCGGTGTGTAATCAGATAATCCGGATACCAAGTTGGAAATCTGTCAAGCCATTCTAGATGCCCAGAATTGACTTTTGACCCTACCTTTTCAAAATTTAAATAATTTGTTCTTTGGTACACAACTAATCTTTCCGAGCTTTGTAATGAACCATTAAACCATTTCATGTAATGCCTAATTTATGGTCTTTCCCTTTGACCCTGACCTTTCAAAATGTTATGATATGTTCCTTGCTGCATACTTTGCATACTAAGTTAAGACTCTTTGTTCAAGAGATTTGGACAATAGGTGAATTCTCATCTACTCTTCACCACGACATTGACATTGGTCTTTCAAAATTAAACTATATTCCTCGGTACGGACTTAATCTGCCTACCAAGTTTGATAAAGTTCCATCAAGCTAATTTTGAGTTATTTTGTTCACACATACAAAACACATAAGTGGGGCAAAATCAATACTATGCCCTCTGTTTGGGTCACCTTCCTGTTGACAGGCTTCCTACTTATGGTATCTCTGCTACCACCATAGAGGTGTCTCAGCTTGCTTGCAAACTTATATTGGCTGGTATTAGTCTTAATCAAGTTGTACACTCCTACAGATACTTGCACAAAACTGAACACTCAGATCTCACTTACTGCCTCACATCCCCACAATATAATATATATAATAATCACTAAGCTACATACTTGTAAAGTCATGAAGCACAAACATCTAGCTAATCTGTTACTACATGCATTAACAGTTTGCATCTCTCTTTAGTCTCCTACACATGAACTTATATGGTAATTCTAGCTGTTTTGTCAGGGAGCCCTGCTGGGCAGGGTAGAAGGTGGGGTCCCTGACACCCACATCCATATTAATAATAACCACTTAACATTCTTGTAAACAGTTACCTACAAATTCAATTAGCATATTCATTTATAAAACAAATCACAAAAATAACTGATCATCAATTTTTACAGCTAAACAGATTATTCTCTTTTTCCAGGTAGAAACATTTTTGGTCTAGTAACTTTTTAAAGAATTTGGAAAGAAATTGAGCAACAGCTGGTATAGAAGGATATTGAGCAACAGCTGGTGTAGAAAGAAATTGAGCAACAGTTAGTGTAGAAGGAAATTGAGCAACAGCTGGTGTAAAAAAAAATTGAGCAACAGTTGGTATAGAAAGAAATTGAGCAACAACTGGTGTAGAAAGAAATTGAGCAACAGCTGGTGTAGAAAGAAATTGAGCAACAGCTGGTGTAGAAGAAAATTGAGCAACAGCTGGTGTAGAAAGAAATTGAGCAACAGCTGGTGTAGAAGGAAATTGAGCTACAGCTGGTGTAGAAGGAAACTGAGCAACAGCTGGTGTAGAAAGAAATTGAGCAACAGCTGGTGTAGAAAGAAATTGAGCAACAGCTGGTGTAGAAAGAAATTGAGCAACAACTGGTGTAGAAAGAAATTGAGCAACAGCTGGTGTAGAAAGAAATTGAGCAACAGCTGGTGTAGAAAGAAATTGAGCAACAGCTGGTGTAGAAAGAAATTGAGCAACAGCTGGTGTAGAAAGAAATTGAGCAACAACTGGTGTAGAAAGAAATTGAACAACAGCTGGTGTAGAAAGAAATTGAGCAACAGCTGGTGTAGAAAGAAATTGAGCAACAGCTGGTGTAGAAGGAAATTGCGCAACAGCTGGTATAGAAAAAAATTGAGCAACAACTGATGTACAAATAAATTGAGCAACAGCTGGTGTAGAAAGAAATTGAGCAACAGCTGGTGTAGAAAGAAATTGAGCAACAGTTAATACTAAACAAGCCTTGGAAGAAGTGCTCTACCAGGTCATGAAAGATGTTTAGTTCTACTGACATCAGCAACTTAACTTCAGCCAAGGCATCAGTATCTAGTGGGGGAAATAGGAGTGAAATAGACACTGAAGACCTCATTTGTTAGAAAACTTGGCCTTGTTGTCAAGCTTCTTAGATTGCCTCTCTCTTCAATACAGATGGTGAGAGTAACCAAGAAAGATCTGCGTCTAGCTAGAGTTCAGCTATATACTAACAAACCGTTTTGAGCAGTCTGTAGAGTGTTAAGGATGGGTTTAATGAACAGTATACAGTATTCTTCCTAGGATTTTGTTAAGGGATAACGCATACAGACAGTTTTGCCACATACCAAATTGTAATACCTGTAAACTACATTAGTGATCATATCCGCATGCCAAATTGTAATATTGTAAAATGTGGTATTGATCTTGTCCAACTTGCATTCATCCTGGCTCAGTGGCAAAATTTCCTGATTACAAACATAGCATCAGTGGTTCGAATCCCCCTGTTTCCTGAGAAAGAGGGAAAAATGTGGTGTCTCCCATGGCTTGTCTGTTTAACAAACAAATAACTGGCGGTTTAATTTCCGGTGTTGTGGGGAATTTTTTTAAAAAAATTATAAAGCTTAACACTCCTACGCTTATAATTTCCAAAACATGTTTAAACAACCGGGGAGTACACTGGGATGGAGAGAACACTGGGACATTTCCTACACCTGATTTTGACTACGGAACTAGCTGGCCATGTTTCTCACTTCATAATTGTTTCAAAGCAAAGCCAATTAGTGATTATTATTTTTTTCTGCCAGATTAGGGTCCAGTATTGTGGTGGACTCTTCGAGTACTCTGAGTACCTACAGTGACCTTATCTTTAACCCGAGATGCTTCATCCTGTACGAAGACAGAATGGCAACTCAGGAGGAATGGGAAGACGTTAGTTTTAATATATAGTAACATAATGTGAGGATGGTACTTTTTGGTCTCCAAATAATTTGCATGCTTTAACTTACTTCCTTTCTCATTATAGTATATACAATAGCTGTTCGGTTTCTTTCCAGCTGTGTGACTCATTTCATAGATAAACCTGCATTTATCGAATATAGTCTTAATTTGATGCTGTATATTATGGCAATGGTAACTTGAGCATGTAATGACATTTATTTGTGTATAATATATAGTCACTAATGTACACTGCTTTGATTTGGTAGACTGTAATGTTTGGCTGACTTGACACAAGCAACAGTAATAACATGCTGCTTTTTATTTTCATAGGTGACTGTGACGTTCAGAAAGAATAAAGCCATCGTGTCTTCTGCTGTTTATCTCTCTCGGTCAAGCAGTACTTGCTCGTGGTTTAAACCCACACCTCCATTCTTCAACTTCAGTTTCTTGCCTGAATGGCCATTGTGGATTTATGAGTAAATACTATAGTAGGCACAGATAATGGCAAAGTTTTGTGTAGCATAGAAATTAAAAAATGAAGTCACGTGTTATCTTCCATTCCATGAATATAATTATTCTGTGTGAGTCTTAACATTGGTTTTACCATATCCTTGCTAATGCAAAGCAATCATGACGACAAGATAAGTTGAAAAATAGGAACGTTACTTCAATTTCTAATTAAGTGATTATGTATTGGTTGTAGTGTACTATTTATTGTAATGTTTTATATTTGTTAGGGGTAATGTTGATACGGGATATATTGAGTCATCAAGCCAAACTCTGAGTTTTGGGACAACTGCAAACAGACTGACTTCAAACTTAACTAGTGTATGTCACTTTTTCTAACCAGAATAAATTACATTAGTGTGTGTGTGTATGGTATACTCTGTGTCGGGCAAAGCCTGGCCCTTTAGCTAAGCAGATGAGAGGCGCACCTGCAATTAGTCCTGCAATTACATAGGAAAGTATATGATCAATTTTTTGTTGTTGCTGCTATTTTTGACTAGGTTCTTGCTTGGCCCGGTCAGAAGTTGGAGTTGTCTCTCCTAGGGCTGGATAGATTTAACCATCACACATCCACCAGTGTTAGATTTATCTTCCAACCAAGTCAGGTAATTTTTGTGATTAGTTGCTGTATCAGTAGAGAATAAACATTAGTGAGTGATTAACAACCATTAGAGAATATAATTCAAATTCCATTGAAATGAGGTTTGCTGAAGACTATTTTTTCCCCAGTGTATTATTCTTCTTCAAATTATAATTACGAATGGATATTTTAAACCTGGTGGAGAAAAGCTATTAAAAGGTGTAAATGTTTCTATTACAGAACATCTTCTTCGATTCAGTCCAAGTGGAACCTATGATAGTAATATTTGCAGAATCTGAGGACACTGGTCTCTTGAAAGAGACATATTCCTTTACCTATGCTATAAGTAATCCTTATATCTTGGAGTCTGATATGCTAGGCTGGGTCGTATCTGAGGAAATTTTCAACCAGGTAAGATTACAAAAGAAAAATTTCAGCATATTAATATAATCTCTTCCTTCTCTCTACTCTGCCTCCCGTCCTACCATCTCATGTTTCATTGATTTTGTTAAACAATTTTTACTGTTTAGTTCGAATATTTCGCTTTTCAAATGTCCATGGGAACAGAAGGATTGATTTCTTTCTGTAGAATTTGTTATTGGGGAGAGACTGCAAGCTAGGCTAACTCAAGGTTCAGTTTTGCAATTTTATGGGTGTGGTTTTATTCATGGTCCAACCAGCCTATTTTGGAATTATTACATACGTGTGCCTTTAAATTTACAATTAAGAAGAATTAACATGTAGCAAAATTTCCAGCTAGATAGTAAACGGGAAATTACTACAACTAGACATACTCAACATTATGATTGAAACTAAAGGCTTAGTCAAGGCCTGGAGTAAATATTACGTATCCAGTGATAGATTGAGTTTGAAATTCATTGTACTTTCTTTTAATATACCGGATATAGTTAATTTGAAACACACTAGGCATGATCCCTCAGTGTAATACCTATGTATGTATATGTGTTGCATACACAACAGGTGGACCCAGATAACTTCACACTTCTCTCCCTGCCATGCCCAGGAGGATACAAGCTTAGTTCTATTCCCTCGGGTTACATGATATGCACATGTGTAGACATCAGTGAAGATATTGTCTTTTGTGAAGACGACCAAGACACTGTTGTACTGAAGGTCAGAATATAAGGTTGAATTACTTGAGAAATGTAAATATGCTTCTTGACCTAAAGTATCATCATGCGTCATTATTCAACAAGAAGGATATAATAGCATTAAGGAGAGTAAAATTTTTACTTTGGTGCTCTTTAGCTTCATCACATACAATTTCTGAGAAGATATCCTTCCACATGTTCTTTATATTTGGTTTAATCTTTATGTTAGTGGCACATATGTCCAAGCTACATTCTGGTGATATCAGTTATCACATATTAGTAATGCCATTCAAACATTGAAGGAGAGTGAATACTGCCATGCCAGCAAATACTGGTTGTGAGACAGAAAAACACATATGGAAATATGGCTGAGAGTAAATTGCTTTGATTTGTGTTAAAGTAGCTACTTTACTTACATGAAAAAACAAACACTAAGAGTGATGTCATAAGGAGAGTGGTGTCATAAGGAGAGTGATGGCATAAGGAGAATGATGTCATAAGGCAGTATTGGTTGTCAGAATTGTCATGATTATTGTTTTATTGTTCTAGATATTTTCTTAGCCTTAACTACTGCTCAGGCAAAAAATATAGCCATTGCTTTGGCCATTACCTTAGTAAGGAAGCTGAAGAGCTAACCCAGTACCGATTTCTGAATTGATTTGCAGATGTCTTTTTTTAATGATTTTAAGATGTGATGCAGTTGAGAATTATATGTTCCTTATAGATTCAGAACTGGGGTAATTGGTTGGATTGTAATATGGGGAAGTAGCCATGAAATATATGTTTTTACTCTATTCCTTACCTGATACCTACAACATAATGGGATAAAAAATTCTGAAATGTACATTTGGAAATAGTTGTTTTGTTACGAGTAATTAGAAACTGCTTTCCTTGAAGATGAGAAGAGCACTCATCAGGCAGTTCTTTCTGCAGAAATTATCAGATTACCAAGGGAAGACCATGCTGAAGCTGATACTGTTTGTTTTCACTATGCTCTTTATCATTAGCAAAGTATTGATTACATGCATCAGTTATGTCTTTTATATATGCTAAACTATCCAGCCTGTCTACTCGCAGTCTGAAAGAGAGTGAGAGGCTGCATACATGCAAGCAACTGTTTACCTCAGCAAGATTGAAAATAGTTCCTACTATCAAGAACTTGTATCACATCCAATGCCAGTGTGTTGATGAATTGAGTCGTTTTATCTGAATAAAACATCAGCGTCCTTTCCCTGACAGATATTAACCAAGCAAGCCATGTGCATTTCTTCATCATTGATGAATCTAGCTTATATATGGCGGGTTTTCCAAGACAACGATTTCTGTTTTTTAGTCTAGTCCATAAAATCTTCCGTGTACTCTTTGGGTTATGGACGTACGGCACATATAAATAGTATATATAGATAGAAATACACATATAGAAATATAGCTGAGAGTGAATCACTTTGTGTTAGAGTAGCTACTTTACTTAGAAACAAATAGGCAAGCATTTTAAGGGTGATGTCATAAGGCAGTAATGTCAGAATTGTCAATTAAAAAAAAATTTTTTTTAGGTAATTGCCTAGCCTTAATTACTACACCAAGCAAAAAAAAAGACATTCCTCTGGCCATAACCTTGGTATGGACAAGCTGAAGAGCTAACCCAATACTGATTTATGATGATATTTGTAGATGTCTTCATTATGATTGTGGTATGTCATGCAGCCAAGAATTATATATTCTTAGAGATTCACAACTGGTGTAAGTGGTTGGATTGTAGTATGGGGAAGTAGCCAAGAATTGTAAGTTTTTTCATATTCCTTACAGATGCAAGATTGAACAACCTAGTAACCGACAAAGTAATGGGATTAAATATTCAGAAATGGAAATGTGCATGTGGAAGTAGTTTTGTTAAGATTATTTGGAAGCTGCTTTCCTTGAAGATGAGTACCACATTAAGGGGGCTACACCTGAAACCAACGAAATTGTAACACTTATTTGTAGCTGTCATAACTTTTTTCCCCTTTCTTCTGTGCAAATACTTTTTATACTAGCTTGTTGCTTATTGTGTGTGCTTTAAAATGATATATAAAAAGTCTATATAGGCACATTTTCTTAGAAGATTTATCCAAACACGCAAGGGTCATTAAAAAAAAACACTTCCTAATCCCCAACAGGATTTACAGCCAGGCGCCTTGACCGCAGCGCCCCAAACTCGGTACGAATGTAGCTAAAGGTATTAGCTGTGATGTAGTGGTTTTATTTTTTTTTCCCGGTGAACCCCCCCTGAGTTTTAGTGTTGAGAAGAGGCGGGACACAAAAAAATCGCGCAATTTTTTGGGTCCCGCCTCTTCTCAACACTAAAACTCAGGGGGGATTCACCGGAAAAAATAAATAAAACCACTACATCACAGCTAATGCCTTTAGCTACATTCATACCGAGTTTGGGGCGCTGCGGTCAAGGCGCCTGGCTGTAAATCCTGTTGGGGATTAGGAAGTGTTTTTTTTAATGACCCTTGCGTGTTTGGATATATCTTCTAAGAAAATGTGCCTATATAGACTTTTTATATATCATTTTAAAGCACACACAATAAGCAACAAGCTGGTATAAAAAGTATTTGCACAGAAGAAAGGGAAAGAAAGTTATGACAGCTACAAATAAGTGTTACAATTTCGTTGGTTTAAGGTGTAGGCCCCCCTTAAGAGTTAGGTCATCAGGCAGTGCTTTCTGCAGAAATTGTTGTAGTAATAGTTTGCACTTTTAACACCGTTTATTTTTTATTTTTTCTCTATATCATTAGATGCATCAGTTATGCTTTCCATATATGCTAAACTATCCAGTCATGTACTTTCTGTCCAAGAGAGAGTGGCAGTAAACATGCATGGAACTGTGCTTACCTTAGCTGGATTGGAAACAGTTCCATCATCAAGAATTTGATTTGCAGATGTTTTCTTTAGATTGTGAGATGTGATGCAGTCGAGAATTATGTTCCTTAGAAAATTGTAAGTGGTTGGATTGTAATATGGGGAAGTAGCCAAGAATTGCATGCCTTTACTGCATTCCTTACAGGTGCATGATAGAACAACCTGATGCCTACAACATAATGGGATGACAAATTCTGAAATGGAAATGTTCATGTGGCAGTGTGTATTTTTGTTTGAAACTGCTTTCTATGAGGATGAGAATCTATGAGAATGAGAAGAGCAACCCATTAGGAGTGAGGTCTGCAAGCAGTGCTTTCAGCAGAAATCAGAAATCTATGGGAAGACCATGCAAAAGCTGACAAAAATTTGTTCAAGCGTGTTTTCTGTACTCTGTATATCATTAGCACAACTATTGACGATATGCATAAGTTAGGCTTTCTGTAGGCTAAACTATCCAGCCATCTGCTTACTGTCCGAAAGAGAGAGCAGCTGCACACATGCAAGGAACTGTGTCGACCTTAGCAAGATTGAAAATAGTTCCTACTATCAAGAACTTGTCACATCCAATGCCAGTGTGTTGATGAATTGAGTATTGAGTAGTTTAGACTGAATAAAACTCCAGCATCCTTTCCCTAACAACACTTAACCAAGCAGGCAGCATGTAGATCCATGTTCCTTTCCTTTGGCCTTAGAATCTGTAGCCGCTTTCTTCGTCGGACGAATCTAGCCTATCTATGGCGGGTTTTCTAAAACGACTATTTCCTTTTTAATGTCGGGTCTGTAAAGTTATGAATGTATGGCACATATATATACCACATACGGCCAAACCAGGCAATACGTAGTTTTCCATCCACTTTCCACTGAAGGCTTGCTTCGCTTGCCAATAACAGGAGTAGCCGAAAAGGTTATGGTTTTGCCAAATGGCCTTGTGTACTAGACATTTCTGCTCATTTTCACATCTTTCTTTGCGTTTGTGTGTCTTGAGTGTGCTTGATGTTTTTGACATTGATGCACGTTAAATAACCAAGGACAAGTTGGTTTAAAAGTATAAGAGCTAACACTAAAAGCCAAGCTACTCAAAGGAAGACAGCTAGAGAACACGTTCTCTAGATGTCTCCCCAGCCTGTTTTCCACATTATCAGTATTTGATCAGTTCTGCATGTGTGTGTATAGTACATATTATACATTTCTTAAAACTGTGTGTGTGTGCGTGCGTGCGTGCATGCATGCGTGTGTGTGCAGCATGCATGTATGTGAATGCTCCATTGTTGCAGTATGATACTTTGAAGATAATTTTGTGTCTGTACACTTAGATGAATACCATATTTGTAAGTGGATTGCTAGAAACTTTGGCACTATGTCTTGCCACTTTGGTGCTAGGACAAAAAATACTCTTTTTTTGCACCAATTTGATCAGCTTAGTTACATGCAGATCAAGTCAAAAATCGCATAATGGTTAGTAGAAATAATCTTGCTCCATAGCAAAGACCAGCGAGCCAGGAGTAAAATTGTTTTTAGCTAGTGCATTCTGATCATGCATGATGTGTTATAGTCCAAAGTCCTCATGAATATATGCTTGAAAAATAGTTTTGTACCACAATCAAGCTACTATAACATATAGCCAAAATGTTTTTCCCTATATTCCTGACAATTATGCAATCGTAACATATTCTGTGTATTTTTTTAATAAATACTGTGTATATGCATATTAGCATGGAACTTGGGCAACCTTCAACCCTTCAGACACTGCCGAAGTGAATCTATACATTTCTATTTGTCCTGCTGGCTATTGCCGCTGTGCATTTGAGAATAGCCTGGAGAAAAATGGCAGTTCCAAGCTCTGTATGTACCAGTATAGAAACAGTGACCCAGATTTCCAGTGCGACTGTGGTAGGGAAGGTGAGCCCTATAGTAAACTAGTATATAACACTACATGAAAATTATTAGAAATCATATTTGGACTCTTTAAAAAAAGTCCATTGTTCTCCTTCTCATCCTCCTCTTCCCTTCTTCTTCTCCTTTTTCTCCTCATTCTCCTCCACATTCTCGTCCACCTCATCCACTAACTCTACATTGATCTCAAGGTGTACTATGCGGTAAATGTAGTAATGATGCTGGAGTTAGTGTGCTGCTGAATAGATGTGTCACATGTTCCGATGGCTTCCTGGCACTCATTCCTTTGCTCAGTAAGCAATAGACCTTAATAAATATTTGAGTGATAAGTAGAGAACTAATACTGCTATCATGAAGCGTATACTGTCACAAGATTAGTCTAATTATTAACCATTGGCTATAGACTTAATTTCATGTGTGTTTTTATAGTTGCAACTTTTTTCAGGAATGATAATTTAAAATGTCAGCCAGGTATAAGAATTGGGTCTATTATTTGGGAATAAGAATATTGCACTTGGCTTCATCTCATGCAATTACTCGACTAGTAAGCGTAAAATTGTTCCCATAAATTGGACTTGAATCGTATGATTCTATACAAATAAGACTTATTTTGCTCTTGTTTCAAGTATTGTTTTTGTTTGTTTCTGCTATTATAGTTGAGCAGTGGAGAAAGAGGACTACAGGGACATGGAGAGGCTTAGAGATGTGTTTCTGTTTGCTTTCATCAAATGTGAGCACGTTAGTGGATGGATCCTAGGCATTTAAGATATTTTCTAACCTATTTATTGTTGCTTTATGCTACACATATCATTATCGATAGGTACATGATATTTTTTGGTAACTGTACCCATGTACACTATATTATCCACTACAAAATTATATCATATCTTATTGCTATTGCTGACTGCATCCATGTAGGGCAGTTTCAAGATGCATTGCACAGGAGAACACTACTGCAGACATTTTGTCAAATGATCAGCTATGGCCTCCATTGAACATTTTAATAGTTGACCAGGAGTGAGAACTGTACAAACCAAATAGACTGAACTAAATATGAGTTATTTCTTGTGGTACGAATAGTCAGCCTAAGTGTGGTCTGACAAACCACTTTTGCCATATTTTTTTTTGCTTGGGGGGTCTATGCCTGAAACCACCGAAATTTGAACACATATTTATAGCTGCCACTCCAACATAGGGGAATGGGAGGAAGGCAAAGAATCCACATGCCAGCATTCACTTGCCATAGACCAATGGACAAACGCTGGTGTGTAGTTTTTTTGAGGTATTTCCAGGCATCATCCATGAAGATGGCCAATAGTCTTGATGGTATCTGCTCTCTCCCTACTCCAGCCCACCAATAACCCTAAATTTACAGAAATGAAGTGGACCACTACCTTGTCGCAGGCTCTTATGTGGGTGGCCATCTTCCTATATATTATCGTTGGCAACTGTGAGCACAAGCCTTGAGTGATAGAAGCTCCAATAATTGGCAATTGTTCCATTGGAGTAATAACATTGACATTGAAGGCAGCTGGTTGGCACCTTCCTTGGGATTTGATTTGGCATTTTTTTCTTGGATGCAAAAGCAGCAGAGTGGGCTGCAGAGAATGTGCATCCCTAAGAAGTCTTGTTGGAAAAATCTATTCCCATTGCCCCCCAAAACTCACCTAGTGGTCGCCAAAAGGGTCAGCAGAAGCATGACGAGTAGCGCACTATGTCCACCCTCCCACCATCTGGAGGCACAAGCAATAATGATTACACACAGGAGAAACTTGGCATCAAAAAGGAGACCAAGGGACTGGGAAGGGATTACATTGACCTGTCATTGGCATGAGGGATGGTGGTATAGAGAGCCAGCAGCATTGAACGGGTATCCAGGCCCTGTACAAGGAGATGGTCCTAGACAGCTTGATCTATTGCATGGGCGAAAGCCTTTTGTTGGAGATGGAGCTCCCTGTCCTGAATGGAGACTCAATATGGCTTAGCCAGTGTCAGAGCCAGCTCTGCCAGAACAGAAACTGATCTCTTGAGTTATATTCAAGCATCCTAGCAATGTGTGTCCTTGAACCATCCAAAGAGCTAATGAAAGAAGCTGGGGCATGTAGGGGTGCCAGCTGAAAGTTGGGACCACTCATTTAGTATGGAATATTAGCTATGCTAGTGCCCCAGACATGGGGCATCAGCAAGATCAGTCAGTGTGCACAGTAGTATTTATTTTTAATTATTTTTTTTTTTAAATTATTTAATATTAGGCCTGTTTTAATAAATAATAATAATTATTACTGTTGTTATTATTGTTGTATTATTATTATTATTCCTTGATTATATCTTGATTATATTAATACAATCACATTACAATCAGTAATAATAATAATAATAATAATAATAAATAATAATAATTATATTAATTGATATAGTAAAGAAGAGAGAGAATACCAATTTTATTATAGTGATAATGACAATACAAAAACTTGTCCTAGTGTTCCAAAAGACAAAGATTGACCAGTGATCTCAACAAGAGTTAAAAACAAACAGGATATGAAAACAAACTGCGAGTGTCATTGATACAGTTGACAGTTTGAGTTCCACCAAGTTTTTTTCCTTTATTGAAATATTAAATGGGACGTAGATATGGCGACCTTGGCCACCTCATCAAATAGCCTTCTAATTGTTTCTTTTGATACCATAACAGAGGGAGTACCTTCTTCATTGCAAATGTTGAGCTTGGTAATCTAGAGCACCAATCTCCACTGTCATGAAAAGGGTTGTCAAGCACTTAACCTCCAAATCACTTGGCAACATATGGTAATTTTCTCACTTCCTCTACCTTGCTTGCTATAAAGATTGCGTAGTTTTAAACAGCACGGTTAATTCCACCATATGCACTACACCTGGCCATGGGCGGAGCAGTGTTAAGAGTAGCTCTGGAAGGATGGTGCATGAGGGCCTTTACTTATGCTGTGGCCTGCAATATCTTCATAGATCTTGTCAACCTCTTCTAATAGGGGTTTCATGCCACTGATTAGGACATTATCATGGTACCACATATATCTTCTGTATTCTTTCAACAGAGCAGCCATTGCGTGAGTACATGGGTGCTCTGTTGCATTGTATTAGGACTTTTTGTAATAATCTGGGCACTTCTATACTATAAAGGAGAAAAAATTGGGTTGTGTTGTCACCTTTTCACGCTGAATCTATTGGGCTCACTTTCCTGAAAATATTCAAGGTGGCCAGCTCAATACCTAGGATTTATATGGGCTCGGTATCATTGGACTACAAAGTCACAAGAAACCACCATCACCCAAAAGCTGCTGTTCCAAAGGTCCATTCTTTTTTAAGCCTTTCGTTTTTACTCACAAGTGTTCTGACTGCCTACTGATATCGACTAGCAACACTAATTACTAACAGCGACTTGAACTCGTACTAGCACTACTGGTTTCACCTTAATCCAACCACAAATACAAACTTACATGATTATTTATCCATTATGTATTAGTGCATCTCAACTGCTAAACTACAATATCATCATCACAAATTTTCAATGCAGCCATTATTTGGGCCAATTTACTTGTCAAACAACAGTGGTGGCAGTTTGTGCATGCCCAGTTTCCTACATTCCATAACATAGAATGGGTACATACCTCTGCTAGTTCTATTAGGGAATGAGTTAGCACTCCATGTATTGGTTTGGCCCTTATTTCAAAACGATGGCACCAAATAAAACTCTACTTATATCTCAACTAAAACTAACTTTGGCAGCTTCTAAAACAGTGACTTTAACCAATTTCAACTAAAAAAAACAAACAGTTTGAGCATGCCTTGAATCCTTCCCAACGGTAATAAATCGTCAGCCTAAAAAGCAAGAAATTCGGTCTTCTGGATCTTGTATCTAGCTATCTATTTATTTATCTATTTTTCTTGCCTAACATAACTTGTGTATAGTAGGTTCATTTGTCATAATTTTATTACCAGAATATTCCTAATTGTCCAATGCATTGAATCAACCAATCTGTTTATCAAATTAGGTAAAATGGATTTGTCAGCAGTTTTGTGGATAATACAATCAAGCTAAATCTCGTTGGCTGTTTTTTATATTTAGAATTTAATAATTGAGTAAAGACTACACGAGCTGTATTATATTCAGAATTATGACCTGTGTTCAGTGGGTTTGTCGAGTTCTTGCTCCTGGAAAACAGTTACGTAGTACTAAATAGGCTCTCGCTAATCCTCTACTCTGTTTGGTTCTCCTGTACAACTGTTACCAAGTGCGCAGCTGCAATCTTCAGCTGCTGCATTTTCCTGCCACCAAAGAAGTAAGCCGTCACTGGCCAGGTCGAGAGTCATATTCTTTTATGAAAAAGGTGAGTAAAATATAAACTTGGAGCAATTCAACAACCTGGCCAAGAAAAATTAGTGTAACTTATAGTATCTATAAGAACAGTCAACAGTAGTGATTTATGTAATACACAATGTTGTCTGATGGATACTGTCAACCTTAGCAACAAGATATAGTATGAGTTGCTGTGTAATATAAAATCATTGGTGTATATGATTTATATTATTGGATCATCAAACAGGCTGTGGTGAATGTGTACATGCTGTTGATCTTTGAGTAGTTCTCCATCAATCAACTATAAAAACAACAAAACAAACAAACATTTAAAAAAACTTGAAACAAGAATACACCCCCTCATCATTACTGGTGTACAATAGGTCCCCTCATCATTACTGACGTACAATAGGTCCTCTCATCATAACTGGCATACAATACACCCCCTCATCATAACTGGCATGCAATAGGTCCCCTCATCATAACTACCTTACAATAGGTCCCCTCAACATAACTGGCATACAATAGGTCCACTCATCATAACTGGCATACAATATAACTGGCGCACAATAAGTCCACTCATCATAACTGGCTTACAGTATGTCCTCTCATCATAACTGGCATACAATAGATCCACTCATCATAACTGGCATCATAACTGGCACACAATAAGTCCACTCATCATAACTGGCATACAATAGGTCCTCTCATCATAACCGGCATACAATATGCCCCCTCATCATAACTGGCGTATAATAGATCCCCTCATCAGAGCTGGAGGTCCCCTCATCATAACTGGCATACAATAGGTCCTATCATCATAATTGATGCACAATAAGTCCACTTATCATAACTGGCTTACAAAACGCCCCCTCATTATAACTGACACACAATAGGCCCTCTCATCCTAACTTGTGTACTATAGGCCCCGTGATCATAACTGCAGTACAATAGGTCCACTCATCATAACTTGCATACAATCGGTCCTCTCAACTGGCGTTCAATAGGCCCCCTCATCACTGGCATACAATAGGTGCACTCATCATAACTGGCGTACAATAGGTAACCTTACCGTAACAGGCATCCAATATGTCCTCTCATCATAACTGGCGCACATAAAGTCCACTCATCATAACTGGCATACAATAGGTCCTCTCATCATAACTGGCATACAATAGGTCCCCTCATTATAACTGGTTTCCAATAGGTCCTCTCATCATAACTGGAGTACAATAGATCTATTCATCATTACTGACGTATAATTGGTCCCCCCATCATTACTGGCTTACTATAGGCTCCCCTCATCATAACTGGCATACAATAGGTCCCCTCAATATAACTGACGTACAATCTCTTCTCACCATGACTGGCACACAACAGGTTCTCTCATCATAACTGGCATACAATACACCCACTCATCATAGCTGGCATACAATCAGTCCTCTCAACATAACTGGCATACAATATCCTCCTCATCATAAATGATGTACAATAGGTCCTCCCATCATAACTAGCATACAATCGGTCCTCTCAACATAACTGGCATACAATATCCCCCTCATCATAACTGACGTAAAATAGGTCCTCTCATCATTACTGACGTACAATAGGTCCTTTCATATTTTAGTGCCTGTGAACTCCAAATGTTCCAATAAATGCCTCTGACTACTCCGTTTCTTGATTAGTAAAGCCGAAAAAACTGGCACAAAGAGGTAAATATCTTAAAAACCACACTTAATTTGATGTTTCACACCCAAATGAATGACTCACGCTTAGTACAGCTGTTTGGTTTTGCTTCTGTTCAACTATAACCGTGTCAAAGGAGGCCATCACTGATCCTCAACTAAAACATCTGCTGTAGTATTATCTGCAATGATACCAATTTCTTGAAGGAGGCCGTAGCTGACCCTGCATGGGTGCAGTCAATGATAATAACAAGATATGGTATGTTCTGAAGTGGACAACATTGGAATGGTCAACAATAGCAACAATGCATCATATTGGTTTGTCTCTTGTGTACAGCAACAATATAATGTTACAATACTGTATAAATATCTAGGCGACCCTCCACCAATTATCTTACCCTTGATGTAGTTCTCCACTTCTTCCACTGTTGAACTATAATATACACAAACAACAAAACAAACAAACGAAATACAACAACACTTGAAACAAGAGTAAAACACTTAAAAAATAAAAAAAATTCTAAAAAAAAGAAAGCAACACTGTACTCATTTAGACCACAACCAGTTAGACGACTTTTACCATTTATTATCATGTACACCAAATTGTGCTGGCTTTAAAATCACAGAGCGACTATGCAGCCACAAATCCACAATATTGGTGTGTATGTTTTTAAATGATGAAGGGAATCTAACTGATTGTGGTCTACATGAGTACAGGCTCAGCCATTATAGCTGCTTGTTTTCAAATATAACATTTTTTTCTCATATCTTCATATCTATCTCTGTAGAGTAGGTCCATTTATATTTATTTAATTATCTGAAGAATTATCCGAGTACTGAAGTGAAGACCATGCAATAGGTGACAGTAACTTCAGACATTTTGTTATAGGATTTTACACGCTTGATCTATTTATATATTCAGAATATTCTCCATATTACTCTTCTTGATAATATGCAGTTGGTTATCTTTCCTCTATGCCAATTGGGTAGCTTGTTCTGTTTTGTACTCGAGTCTGAGAGAACAGCACCCACAAAGGAGAGTTGGGGGTACACACAAGGATTTGTGTTTTTAATTGCCAAGCTTGGGTAGTATCTACACCATCTTATATCCATTAAGTAGCTATATCTTAATGGAACTCCACCACCCTTGTCCTGACAGCTTCTAGCTATGCATCCTATCGATACTCCTATGTTATATAGTCTTACTAGCCAGTAAGTGGGCATATGAAAATCTGGCTAGTGTGACTACTACTGTGCAGCCAGTTCCCTCTTTCCTTGTTGGCCAGCCAGGTCTTTTGATCTTTAAATTTTTTTTTTTAACAGATGACCAATTCATTGTTTACATCAGCTCATTTTATTTAACGGCCATTAGACCATTCATATATTTGGAGTGAACATTCGGCAGATATATATACATAGATAGCCACATTATTGCAGATATGGCCACACATTGAACACCATTGAGGATTTGCTTCCCTTACCAACCACAAAGCATTTGAGCTAGGCCTGTTAAAGCAAAGGCAAAGAGTAACATGGAGCATAGAGTTGGTATGGCATCTAATAGTAATAGCTATAAATGGCAAAATGTGTTTGCTTAATAGCCAGATGCACTTTAACAACCAGGTTTTTATGTGATTAAGATAAAATACAATGCCAAACAAGGATTCATTTTTAATGTATATATCATATTCCTAGAATCTCTGGTCTTTTTTCCATCGAATCAAAGGCCATCCTCATATCCCGTTATGTGAAAATTATGTTTGTTATTTTATTTTAGTTGTGATTGTTGCTGTACTAGTGGCTTGTATCATTCTTTTGGACAAGTCATTACCAGTGCTGGCAATACCTTTCCTCTTCTACATACAGGCAAGTATATTCCAAAGTTGCTTATTGAATGTACATAAACGATTTGAAGTCAGTACATTTGAATTCTTTGAGTGATTTGGCTTTTTTTTTTTTTTTAAGGAACTTGATGTACGTTCTGCCATATCTGTGTCAAAGCGTTGAACAGAATTGTTCTCTTTTAAGACAATATGATGTTGCTTACTGTGGTTTTGTGCTGTGAGAGCCCTTGGTTGACATTCTTTCTGAATGTGGCAGATCAGAATAACATTGACTTTGTTCGTAATCAATATTGAGAATTCAGAGTAAATAATAACTATCCTGAGCCAGCTGTTCCCCACCCTCCCTCCTCTCCCAAACCAATTATGCCCTGACAATGTAATGCTGGATTTGAAACACATAATATTTTGCAACAATACACAGAATGCTCCATATGCCAGTGCTTTCTTCCCAGAAACTTTTCAAGTAGTTGGAAACTATGTAAGGACATTGATTGTTTTTTTTGCATACATATCAGATTTAGTTTTTTTGTGCTTTATATATAGTTGCATTATCTTTCGAGCGCCTGTGGCTTCTACTTTGTCTACGATTTCTGTCTTTCCAGCAATCTTACTACCATACACTCCTATCTCCTCCGCTATATTCCTGTGGGCATAACAAGTTTGGTGTACTTCCTTATGTGGCTATCATGGTTAGTCATCACAATTTTTTTTAACTAATTTAAATAAAGGTATTTGAATTTACTTCACATTAATCTTAAACATGTCAAGGAAATTGTTGAAAAAGAAGTCACTGCATCATTATGCATCTTGGTGGTGTATACTCTTATTGTACTCATCAGTTACACACACTTCATTCTCGATACTGAATTGTCCATCCATTCCTACCAATGGCTCACTTCAAAAGGTAAACATAGTTTTTAGAAACTCTAGCTGATATAATATTTGCATTAAAATGTAGTTCATTTATTGCATGGTTTTGTTATAGAGCACTGAGGTAGTAACCCATTTATGGCGGTGTGTATTTTTTATTGTCCTGTAAAATTTACATAAAACATGCAAGACATTACTTTTAGATTGCAGTTTCTATCTAACTAACGTAAATTCACGTACCTTATAACCTGTTCTTATAATTCCCTTCCTTCCATATAGCATTGGTTCATAAATGGAGAAACTGTGTGTTTCACTGGAGGTCACATTCCTTTGGCTCTACTGGCAATATTTATGATGGTGGTGTGCTTTTTATTTGTCTTCCTAGTAGCCCTCCTTCCAATTGTAGTAAGTATTGTTGATGCTGATGTGTGATAGGGTCTACGAAAAGAGATCACTTTTCAAAAAAATCTAAAGCCCTTATGAACAATTAGAGAATAATTGTGCAGTGATATATTTATTTTTGTTTTTGATTGTTGCTGTACTGGTTGTTTTGTACCAAGTGGCTGTTTTACAATTATTTACCTATTTATATTTTTATTAAAGTTTATTCATTTTGTAATTATGTCTGAGAATTGTATGTCTGTGAAATGCATAGCAAATATGTATATATATATATATAAGCTCATACTAATAAAGTCTGACAATTTAAACAGCTGCAATGGATTGTTGTGAGTTTAGCATTTTTATCATTACATTGTTAGTGGCATAGTATAGAAATGTGCATAACATATTATTTTGTATTTTGTATGTGAAGGAAAGGTCAGCTGTTTTCCTACCTGTAATTTAACCTTGTGTCAATAAATATGTTATTCTCTCGTAATTCATAGAAATTGCAGTTCACTAAGCATTTTAAGGAACCATTTACGAAATATTTCAAGGATGACCTGAAGTTTTGGTATGGTGTGGAACTTGGAAGAAGATTTTTGTTTCTCCTGGCTCTAATCCCATTTCCAAGAAATACGGTATTATTTTATATTTTAGTAGTAATATTACAGTTACAAAGCAAGTCAATCTCTATAACTATGTGTAACACCTAATGACAACATGGAAGTGCTTCATATAATTAACCTATTGACCCAAACTTAATTTTTGTGTTAATGGTTATAACGTTTTTCCAGAAAAATCTTTTCATAATATTCTAATGCAAGTACAATAAACTGCAGTTTTTCAAAGATTTGCTCCATTGATGTAAGAAAACAAAAGCTATGCAGCACCACATAACTTACAGCAAGGAAATCCACTAGGAACACATCCTTTAAATGATTCCTGATAAACACAGGTGCCTATGAAGCTTTTCTAAGAAGACCAGCTTCCAGAAACAGCAGTAAAGGCCTAGAAGAGGCTGTCCATGACTGTAGTTGCAATTATCAGCCATTTAAAAAAATTCCTTTTTTTTTCTCGCTTGCCCTGTCAAACAAGAAAAAAAGTTTATGAATATTTGTAATGATGAAGTAATCTAATGGTATGAACAATCTAGTGTTCATCATATACTTATAATTTTATTAATAATAGGTCTTTGCTGCACTTGTTCTCGTGATCAGCATATTTCTGTATACCTACAACCTCCCATACAAATCCAACACTGCCAATATTCTGGATATTCTACTCCAACTCAACCTCCTGACATTACTCCTACTGGAGGCACTTCCCCAGGTTAAACAGGACCTATTCCTATTCCCTGCAGATTCTGTTGATGGTATTTGCAATAGCCACATAAGCAATGTCAGTAACATTGTTTATCTACTTGCTCCAGTTTATTACATTCCATTGATAGTTGCTGCAATTGCTGTTGGTTTCCATCTGCTAATTCACTTATACAAGTAAGCTTGAACTTTGTGTCTATTTGCTAACATTATTCTCAGTTAGAGCAGCAGTATAGAGCAGTGAACCATCAATCTACATAAAAATAATGAACACCAAATATAATAACGGATGGTGCTCATTATTAGAGATAGAAGCCCTATTAATGTGGCCTATATTAAACTCTTGTTTCCTTTCTTTTTTGACAAGTCAATATATATATATATTTCTTAAATAAAACATTTGTTGTCATATTTCTGTTTTGTTTTCTCTCAATAGTAAAAAAAAAAAAATCCTTCAGTAGGTTGCTCAGGATTACTCCAGAACTTAATCAATCACTCAGATGTTATTTATTATATTCAAGTGCACACACACATTCACATATATACATGGTTAGCTGCAAATGGTTTACCAGGTTTTGTTGAAGATCTGTGTTGAAGGTCTGTGCCGTTTACTACTGTTGCAAGAGTAAGCTTCTTAGTTAACTAACTGATAGGTCACTTCTTTGCATCTAAAATGCTGAATCAGTTAGCTAAGCTCAAAATTGCACCAGAAATGGGCTTGTTTGTTATGTCCATTTTTCGGTTTTTTTTTTACAGAATGGCGAAACAGATTAGTTACTGCAATGCATTGGACAATTTGGAGTCTTCCTGATATTAATATTGAATATTACTTTGGTACTCAAGTTATGTGTGGAAAAGATTAGATTGATATAGATAATCATATGAAGACAAATTTCTTGTTTTTTAACTGTTTATTTTTTTTGTTGACAATTTACTACCTTAGAAAAGGGTTTACAGCACAATGCTGGTGTATTTGGAGCTAAAATCAGGCCAAACCACCATTTAGTATGCCATTGTGAGTTTAGAGATGTATTTTGTTTATTTTTTGGCATCAACCACTCCCCAGACAGTTTTGCCATTCCTTTTTCCACATACTTTAAAACCAATGTTCTGTCATGGTAGGCTATGTAAACCTTTAGACTATGGATTCAGAAGTGTAGGTGATAATGCTCTCAACTGGCATCTAAAGATTTCCTGCTCTCTCATTGCATGCTTACTGTAAATACATATGTTTGCTTCTCAGGACTTTCCTTCTCATATCATGTAGACTGTAGAGGAGCTTTCTATTTTTTTCCTACACAAATCTGGATGATGTTGCTTCCTTTGTTCCTCTGGCTTCTGAATCCTTTTTATCTGTTCCTTACATTTCTTATAGTTGAACTGTTTCATGCAGGGACATACAAGACTATACTTTCTCCTTGAATAGTAGCATTGTTCAAAGTTTAATTATTGAAAATTCAGCAGAATAAAAAGCAATTTTTCACATGCTCAACAACCAACATTTGACCTAGGATAGTGTAAGACAAAATACTTATAACATTGATTCCAACTTGGTACTTCTCCTCCTATTTCCCCTGAAATTTCTGTTTGGGCACTAAAAGTGCCGGAATATAGCTAGTGTTGGAGGCATATTCTCATACGCACACACATGCACTCACAATTGAAAGGCCGCGAACCAGAGTAATGTAACTCGCGTTATCTTGCTTTTGTCATAGTTTACGTTTCTTAATGAAATAATAGAATTTATTTAAGGAATTTAAATGTGATAGGACTTTCAACATGTCTAACGAAAAATTTGAGCACAATAAAAAAAACACAACATATTTTGAATCTGAAACTATTTCTGCTTGTCATTATAGTGCGGTGTAACATTAGTCCTCAGATTTGGATTTGCTGCATCGCCAGATTAAAGTTTCTTATAGAAATCATGATATATAGGTGGGATATTCCTTCCTTCTAAAACCCCGGATGATGTCTCTGAGCCTGTTACCGATGAAGGACCAGGAGAACTTATAAATAGCTATACAGGTTTCACAAAAATCGTTACCATGTTATCTATCCCAATCTTCCGAAATTTTTTTTTTGGTTTTGTACCTGTCATAACTTTCCCCCCTTTACTCTGTGCAAATAATTATTATACCAGCTTGTTGCTTATTGTGTGTGCTTTAAGATGATATGTAAAAAGTCTCTATAGGCACTTTTTCTTAGAAGATATAGCCAAACACGCAAGGGTCACTCAAAAAATGGCACTTCCTAATTTATAACATGTCTAATTACCAGGTGCCTTGAGCTACAGACCCCAAACTTGTGTTGTGGCTTCCCATAAGCCTCAGCTGTGATATGACTCAGTCAATTTTTTTCTTCCGTGAAGCAATGTTGAGTTATGGTGATTGGAAGAGGCGGGGTCACAGATTTCCGTGGATTTTGCCGGGGTTGGAAATAAAGTGTCTCATATCTATTCAACACTTCACCGCGTTTTAATTATGGCTGAGTCATATCACAACTTAGGGTGTTAGCAAGCCACACAGGAAGTTTGGGGTCTGTAGCTCAAGGCACCTCGAAATTAGACATGTTATAAATTAGGAAGTGCCATTTTTTGAGTAACCCTTGCGTGTTTGGCTATATCTTCTAAGAAAAAGTGCCTATAGAGCCTTTTTACATATCATCTTAAAGCACACACAATAAGCAACAAGCTGGTATAATAATTATTTGCACAGAGTAAAGGGGAAAAAAGTTATGACAGGTAAAAAACCAAAAAAAAACAATTTCGGAAGCTTGGGATAGACCCCCCCCCTAAGGCTCAAGAAAGTTCAGACACTTCCTTTGAGGATAACTCCTGTGGCTTATAACAATGCATGCAGCAGTTGGCAAAATCACTGTATATAATGTTGTACCACAGTATGCAACAGTAAATCAGGGGGAAAAACCAGAACCAGTAATTTGTGCGTTACGTGACTTGTTCTGAGCCCTTCAATGTTGATTAATTTTTTTTTTTTACTGTATATGAATTAATTTTATTATGGAAGTTACTATAGATGGCGAAAGAGAATGGGACTGCAGACCTTGGATCCAGTAGATGGAGCGGAAAACTTTAATTCTGTTCATGTAGCTAGTAACTATACATCACAGGTACTGGTAATTGATTATTAATTAAACTGTATATGCATATATTTACAAGAATTTTTTTGTGTTTTTAATTTTTATGATAATACTTTTGCATGATCAATATATTGCATAATGTAATTATACTGTAACAGTGACTAATTAGGTAGTCGGAGGGTAGTAAACCCAAATATCTTCTTTTTTCTTCATCATAATAGTAGAGTTTCTAATAGAATGCAAACTATTACAAACTCTTTATTTTCTGGTGGGAAAATTTCTATGGCATATATACAATCACCCCTCCTTCCAGGTATGGTAGAAGAATATAGTGTCAAAACAAGTTAAACATTCCCAGATGCTTTGTTTACAGCCTAGCATAACTTACCAACTGCTGTTCAGAATTTGTTCAAATTTGTTGTTTTTTTATGACTAGAAAGATGTATGCTATCTTATAATCACATGATAATAAGGCATTCCTGCTATATAAGCAGGAAACCAACAATCATCTTTGATTTTAAAAGAAGCCTGGAGGAGTCCTTCATGCCCAGATTCTAGTGCTACCAATCGATCTCCGAAATCCACTTGAAACCTTAGCAACCACAGGGTGTGTGGCTTCACCAGACGTACAAATTATGAGAAAGGAACATGGACTTATTACTTGGATGCAGTATAAGAACAAGAACAACATAAAACCTCAACCATATATAATGACCAGCTAGACTTCCTATTTTTTATTCTGAACCAAGGACTCCTTCACTGGTTTCTATACCATCATCCTACCATCACCTTCAACATTAGTGAGTGCAGAAGGTGAAAACTATTAAAAAAAAGAGCTAGCAGTAGATAATACGCTATTTTCCAGTAGGTGCAGCTTCTGTTTCATAGATCCTGAGCAGCTACATCTGGAAGTAGCCCTTCATCCTACTCTGAAGAGCTTTGCTTTCTTTCTTTCCAGGTTAGAAACCAAAATACAGTTTTCCTATATCAGCATGCAATCTTGTAACCAAAACTATTTACATCCACCACAACCATATTTTATTATTGTCTAGAACATTGCATAGAACTTTCATTGTTGACGACATCCAAGAACAAAGATGCCAAGAGTCCCCCCCAATCTTTCCACTTTGAGGCTGTCATTCTCAGTGCGAGTCCAAATTTTTTCAAGGTAGATTGTCTAATGCCCCTATAGTCATTGTGTTGCTGTAATAGTGAATATAGCTATAGTACAAGAAATGAATGCAAGGTATTGTGAGGCGAGCGAAGTGCAAGAGAGGGAAGAGGAAAAGAGAGAAACTAAAGAAACACAAACTGATGATTATTTTAGCCTAATGCCCTAGGGACAAAACTTTAAATCCTAGCATGGTTAGTTCATTACTCTACCCATTGTCCTATACACCCCTAGCATAGCTGAAGGTAAAATACATTAATGATATATTCATATTTCATGTAATGGTGTTGGATTGTGAATTGGGAAGTAGCCAAGAATTGTGTATATTTATACATTCTTTAATGTGCAAGGTTGAATATCCTGATGCACTACATAATGGGATGACAAATTCTGAAATGGAAATGTGCATGTGCAAGTAAGGAGTTTTGTTAACCTTGGAAGCTGCTTCCCTTGAAGATGGGATGCGCACTACACTAAGAGTAAGGTCATTAGACTGTGCTTTTTGCATAGTTTGCTCTCTAGTCACTGTTTATTATTTTTAGTGCTCTCCATCATTAGCCTAACTCTCCTTTATTGACAGTTTTGATCTCTAAATATACTTGCTTAACTAAGTAGCCAGTCTACTCAGTGTCCAAGAGAGAGCGGCAGTACGCATGCATGGAATCATGAGCAGGAGGTAACCCTTCACTTTAGTGGAATGATAGTCCAGTTTTATAGTAATATATTACACGCAATATTTTGCTGCGGCACTATTTAGACAACTTGTCACTGTTTATTGTTTATTAAATCGATTACTTACCAAGTAAGAAGAATTACATAAACCTTCAGATGATTAGTTCATCAGTTGCTCCTGTGCAATAACAGCATGCCACCTACCTCCCACAATCCAACCTCAACCAATCCCACAACAGCATATTGTTACGATTCAGAGCCTGAATTCCAATTAATGTCCACAGTCCTGCAATGTATGATTCCGCTCAACCAGACCAAGTGGAATCACCACCACCAATGTAATCACCTCTACCATCTACTCAGTCCATTCTATTTCTAAACCTGTATCCATAGATGATTGAAAGTTTTCCTGGGGGTTAATGGACTCGGGATCATTATCATATCATTTGAACCCACCTATGGTGAACTTATGCATTGGCGAAAGAATTGCTTCAAGCTCCCTCAAGGAAATACTGGCAAGTTGTTTGTGTCTGAATTAGCACATCTTTTTTATGCTTTTTCCACAGCCGTAGCCCTCAAATCAGTGGCTCAGAAGGCATCCATTGTTATGCCGTATGACTGGTCCAGAAACCCTACTGCACTTCAAATGTAAGGGAACAAACTGCCTGTGTAGAGAGATACCTAAAGACTTGGAAAGGTGGGAATCTAATAGACCTGGTTAAGGAGGGAGGACAATACAGAAACACATACCTATGTTCTCAAAACAAGCTGAGCAGTAACTATCGTGTTCTTTTGCAAACCTGATGTTTCAGGGGAAGACGCAAGCAGCAGCGGTGTATCCTCCACCTCAATGAAGCAACAAGTACTAATGATACAGAATCATTATCTGTGAGAGGATCCTGGGGAGTAAGCATCCCCCTGTCCTATCTCACATGAACCCATCAATCAAGGTGTTCTACCAGATATCCATCCCGTCATCTACAATAAAATTGATGCATTACTGATCCATTTTACTTCACTGCACACAAGTGAGGCTGCAGGTTTATCATGTCTGGATGCTATTGCCTGGAGAAGAAGGTGCATATCTTTTAACTCTTCCTCACATGCTCTCTGTCAGTCTCTTACTTTCTCAGCCAAACATTTATGTATCACCATGATCGATTCCTAGTGTACTGCTTCTTTATTAGCATGTCGCCTTATTACACTTCACAAAAGACCAGATGAAAGACAAAATGGCATAGTTGGCAAAATACAAGACATATCGTAAAGCCATCTTGTCTGTTGCTAGAGGAGATATTCAAGTGGCTGCTGGATCAGTTCAACTCTGTGCTGGGTAAATATCAGGTTTTGTGGCTTTTGGGGTAAGGATGTAGATATCTGCCACCAGAGTCTAAGCTATCCAACCCACCTAGCTAAGGGTGGCTTGTACCCAAACTAGCAATTCATGATAAGTTTAGTTAAGAAATTATTGTGTTCAGGTGTATATTAGATAAGTTTAGTATCTGTTGGCAGGGATGCAAGGGCTAGCTACTCAGTGTGTGATAGTATTCATGCATATGTTCATGTTCTAGTTAGGCTGGGGCTCAGTATCCTCCCCTTCTTCTAGTGGCTGAAATACATCTTTAACTGGAACATTGTCGTCTGTCCTGGCCTGCTGAGCACCCACATTGGCAATCTCATTGCCGAGCCTATAGGTGGTGAAGATGTACTGTAGTCGCAATGCCCAAATTGCCAGGGATCTGTTGAATTGTTTGGTAGTGGCAGGAATAATAGGCATGGTAGTTAATTTGGATGGAGAAGGGTTGGCAAATCAAGTGATAGTTAAAATATTCAACTGCGGAAATAATAGCCAGGCCTTTCAATTCAGTGGAAAGTAACATTTCGGCTGGCAGCAGCTGTTGGGAGTAAATGGTCATCTGCATCTTGACTCTGTCCCTGATAACTGTGAGTACAGCACCCAGAACTCTGATTGAAGCATCCGCCTGCAATATGAAAATTTGTGTGTATCTGGGGATAGCAAGAGAGTGTAAAGTAGAGAGAGATTTTTTTTGAGTATACAAAATCAGAATTCATCACATCCGTCCACTCAATTGTCTCTGTGGCTGCTTTAGTAGTAGATGCAGTGAGTGTTAACGAGTACTGGGCGAATTGAGGAACAAACTTTTGATAATACCCAGTGAGTCCTAAGAAGGAGTTGTGTCAGATTTCGTCTTGGGTTTAGCAATGTCTCTGGATAACTGCCACCTTGCAACCCATGGGATTAACACGTCCATTACCCGCTACATTGTCGTCTATGATATGATCTATCCTTGGCATCAAATACGGGTCCAGGACCGTGGTTATTTGAAGTCCACATATAGTCTAATTCTACTGTCTCTTTTCCATACTAGTAGGAGAGAGGACAATCAAAAACTTAGTGATAGTTTAGGATGCCAGCCTCTCATATGGTGTGTATCTCCAATCATAGCTGGTCTTTCTTGGCTGGGGCCAGACAGTGGGTGCAGTCCTTATAGGTAGAGCTTCATTGGTGCTGATTCCTTGCTGACAAAGGTAACAAGACCAGGTGCGGTGGTAAGGACTTGTGGAAAATGGGGCAGGAGAGCCTGCAGTTGCTCTGCTTGCTGCTCGGTCAGTGCAATGAGAGATAGAGGCCAGGTGGTTGAGAAGGGTTTTCCTGGTTGTCTTCTGTTGTCGACTGTCCGCCAAGATTTCAACATGCTAATGTGTGGCATTCTTGAACAGTTGACTCTCCCAGAAATAGCGATCCGGTAATTGAGTGGAGAGGCCTTCTGTGTAATATCATATTGCCATTTCAAAAGTCCACCAGCTTGCCTGTGAGATGAAACACTCGGATCAAGACCATGGATCCAGGTGGGAACTCCCTGCATGTTACTGTCCTGTCTTAAGACTTCTTTCTTTGGCTGCCTGTTCTCATGGGCTGACAATGGCTGCCATGTTTTCCATCCTGTGCTTTGAAACCCTAAATTAGTCTACCACAGTAGTTTTATAGGTTTCTCCTGTCAACCATGTGGACTAGAGCACTTTCAGAGGGCCTCTGGTGTTCTGGCCATAGATGAGCTCAAATGAGGCATGTCTCATCATGGTGTGGGGGTTATCTCAGTAAGACAACACTGAGAACTTATGGTACCATCCAAATTCTGTTTGTCTTCAGTGGCCTTCCTTAGTATAGCCTTGAGTTAGGCATGCCAGTGCTTCAGCATGCATATTGGGGCTGGAGGGAGACATCTTCAGATGGTCAATACCTAACAGGTAACAGATTGGGTATAATATGACCAACAAAAATAATGCCATGGTCAGTAAGAATTTCTTCTGGGAGGCCGGTTCTAGAGAATACCTCCATCATAGCCTCAGCTATGATCTCAGCAGTGACTCTTTTGAGTGGGATCGCCCATGGGTATTTGCTTGTGCAACACATTCTGGTCAACCAATACTAGTAACCAGATTTGGTCCAGGGTAGAAGTCCTATTATTTCAAAGGATATTTTGGAAAATGTGTCACGGTGATTGGCTATGGTTGAGAGGGACATGGCTGTGCATGTATGGAGCAGCACATTGGCACTCGGGGCAGGTACAGCAATACTCATGTACTGGTCAACTGAAATGCTGTCTAATTCGAGCTTATGCCATCTTTATTGCAAAGTAGTGAGAGCCAAGTGTGCCATTTTTAAAACTGTGTGGGGTCTAGATTCTGGCAGCACAATTCTGATACGGTTGGTACCAAGTTTGTCCATGTCATGGTGCATAAGAAGGTCATCCTCCCAGGAATAGCCATTCTCTTGTTCGTCTGCTACATAATGTAGAAGAGCTAGTGATGAGTCCACTATTTTCTGCTCAATGAGGTCCACTCGATCCGAGATAGCTGGAATTAGCTCAGAGTTAGTCAGATTGGCTTGTGACACAGCCTGCACTGGAACCTGATTGAATGGGTCTGTCTGGAGCGTTAAGTCATCAAAGTCGTAAATGTCACCCATAGTATGGGAGCTGCTCCTGACTGTTAGGTTGCTTCATCACCCAGTTGTTTCTCAGCTTGGTCCTTGGCAGCCTGTGCTCTGGTCACTTGCACCAAGGCAGCTTGAGCTCGCTGCGGTTTTTCGACATACAGAAGATGGTCCAAAAGATCTAGGAGCATCCCAAGGTATGCATTGTCCTGGTTGACCAAGTCAGCGAGTACAATGGTGTAGAAGTCATAATGTTTGCCCACATGGAATCTAACATTTGCCAGGGGCCATTCTCGTGCATGCTGCCAAAGCCAAACAGTGTGGTAGTTTCTCCTGTGTCATATGGTTGGACATGTCTCAGATACACTATAATAAAAACAGAACCGGAATCAATGGGGAGTCTGCCCCATTTGAACTGACCAATCTTTCCTGCTCATTCCTGAGGTGTGGGAGATATTATCCTCCGGATCTGTCATGCGGATGTTTGTGGCTCATTTTCCCACAGCCATGCACACCACAGTTTTGCTATCCTGGTTGCTGCTGTGTTTAGAATCAGTATCCTGTTGACAGGTTGAGAGAGAGTATGCTTGGTTGATCTCGTCTAGGTGATGAAGGATTGTAGTTTCTCCTCCAGTGTCCTTCATCGTGGTAGTTCCTTTGCCGTTGATCACTTCAGTTGTACCAAAGTCTGTGTGGTCTGTAGTTGCTGTACTGCTGCTTGACTTTCAGCTGGTCGATCATAAATGTAGCATACTCAAGAGTAGTAGCCAGTTTCTGAGTGTGGACATAGTCTGCATCTTCGTGGCTGAAAAGGGACAGGAACCCTCCGGCAGCAATAGCATGCACTACCTCGTCCACAGTTGTGCAGCCTTTCAGCTAGCATCTATAACATACTAGTATTGCCATTCAAACATTGAAGGTGAGTAAATACTGCCATGCCAGCAAATACTGGTTGTGAGACAGAAAAACACATATGGAAATATGGCTGAGAGTAAATTGCTTTGATTTATGTAAAAGTAGCTACTTTACTTACATGAAAAAACACAAAGTGTGATGTCAGGAGAGTGATGTCATAAGGAGAGTGATGTCATAAGGAGAAGGATGTCATAAGGCAGTATTGGTTGTCAGAATTGTCAGGATTATTGTTTTATTATTCTAGATATTTTCTTAGCCTTAACTACTGCTCAGGCTAAATCATAGCCATTGCTCTGGCCATTACCTTAGTAAGGAAGCTGACGAGCTAACCCAGTACCGATTTATGAATTGACTTGTAGATGTATTTTTTATGATTGTGAGATGTGATGCAGTTGAGAATTATATGTTCCTTATAGATTCAGAACTGGTGTAATTGGTTGGATTTTAATATGGGAAAGTAGCCATGAATTTTATGTTTTTACTGTATTCCTTACCTGATACCCACAGCATAATGGGATGAAAAATTCTGAAATGTACATTTGGAAATAGTTGTTTTGTTACGAGTAATTAGAAACTGCTTTCCTTGAAGATGAGAAGAGCACCACATTAAGAGTGAGCTCATCAGGCAGTTCATTCTGCAGAAATTATCAGATTACCAAGGGAAGACCATGCTGAAGCTGATACTGTTTATTGCTTTCACTATGCTCTATATCATTAACAAAGTATTGATTACATGCATCAATTATGTTTTTTTATGTATGCTAAACTATCCAGCCTGTCCATACTCGTTGTCTGAAAGAGAGTGAGAGGCTGCACACATACAAGGAACAGTGTCTACCTCAACAAGATTGAAAATAGTTTCTACTATCAAGAACTTGTATCACAGCCAATGCCAGTATTGTGATGAATTGATTAGATTACTCAGAATAAAACATCAGTGTGCTTTCCGTGACAGCTATTAAACAAGCAGGCCATGTGCATTTCTTCATCATTGATGAATCTAGCTTATATAAGGCTGGTTTTCTAAGACAACAGTTTCCGTTTTTAGTCTAGTCCGTAAAATCTTCTGTGCACTCTTTGGGTTATGGACGTATGGCAATATATAGTATATATAGATAGAAATGCACATATGGAAATATAGCTGAGAGTGAATTACATTGTGTTAGAGTTTCTACTTTACTTAGAAACAAATAGGAAAGCATTTTAGGGGTGATGTCATAAGGCAGTAATGTCAGTATTGTCAAGATTTTTGTTCTATTTTCTAGATATTTGCCTAGCCTTAACTACTACACAGGCAAAAAAAATCGACATTGCTCTGGCCACAACGTTGGTATGGACAAGCTGAAGAGCTAACCCAATACTGATTTATGATGTGATATGTAGATGTCTTCATTACGATTGTGGGATGTGATACAGCCAAGAATTTCTTAGAGATTCACAACTTGTGTAAGTGGTTGGACTGTAGTATGGGGAAGTAACCAAGAATTGTAGGTTTTTAGATATTTCACAGACATGCAAGATTGAACAACCAGATACCAGACAAAGTAATGGGATTAAAAATTCTGAAATGGAAATATGCATGTGGAAGTTGTTTTGTTAAAATTATTTGGAAGCTGCTTTCCTTAAAGATGAGTACCACATTAAGTGTTGGGGCATCAGGCAGTGCTTTCTGCAGAAATTGTTGAAATGATAGTTTGCATATTTAAAAACTGTTTATTGTTTTCAGTTTGCTCTATATCATTAGCTGCATCAGTTATGGTTTCTAGATATGGTAAACTCTCCAGTTATGTAGTCACTATTCGAGAGAGAGAGAGAGCTGCAGTAAACACGCAAGAAAATGTGCTTACCTTAGCTGGATTGGAAATAGTTCCATCATCAAGAATTTGATTTGCAGAGATTTTCTTTGATTGTGAAATGTGATGCAGTCGAGAATTATGTTCCTTAGAAATTCACAACTGTTGTAAGTGGTTGAATAGTAATATGGGGATGTAGCCAAGATTTGCATTCCTTTACTGCATTCCTTACAGGTGTATGATAGAACAACCTGATGCCTACAACACAACGGAATGACAAATTCTGAAATGGAAATGTTCATGTGGCAGTAAGTATTTTTGTTTGAAACTGCTTTCTATGAGGATGAGAAGAGCAACACATTAAGAGTTAGGTCTGCAAGCAGTACTTTCTGCAGAAATTATCAGAAAACTAAGTGAAGACCATGCAGAAGCTGACAAGAATTTGTTCAATTGAAAGTTTGCACTTTTGACACTGTTTATTGTTTTCTGTATACTCTATATCATTAGCACAACTATTGACTATATGCACAAGTTATTCTTTCTGTATAGGCTTAACTATTCAGCGTCTACTCATTGTCCGAAAGAGAGAGCAGCTGCACACATGCAAGAAACTGTGTTTACCTTAGCAAGATCGAAAATAGTTTCCACTATCAAGAACTTGTCACATCCAATTCTAGTGTGTTGATGTAATGAGTATTCTAGTCTGAATAAAACTCCAGCATCCTTTCCCTAACAGCACTTAATCAAGCATGCTGCATGTTCATCCATGTTTCTTTACTTTGGCCTTAGAATCTGTAACATTTTTCTTCATCGGATGAATCTCGCCCATCTATGGCGGATTTTCTAAGATGACCATTTCCTTTTTTAATGTCGAGTCCGTAATGTATGAATGTATGGCACATATATACTGCATCGGCCATACCAGGCAATACGTAGTTTTCCATCCACTACCCACTGAAGGCTTGCTTCGCTTGCCAATAACAGAAGTAGCCGAAAAGGTTATGGTTTTCGCAAATGCCATGTGTACTAGACATTATCTGCTCATTTTCACATCTTTCTTTGCTGCTATCTGATGTCTTGAGTGCTAATGTGCTTGATGTTTTTGACATTTAAACACATTAAATAACTAAGGACAAATTGGTTTAAAATCATAGGAGCTAGCACTAACAGCTAAGTTACCCAGTTTATGGATAATGGAAGACAGCTAGAGAACAGTGTTTTCTAGATGTCTCTCCAGCCTGTTTTCCACATTATCGGTATTATACTGATCAGTTCTGCATGTGTGTGTAGTAAATAAAACTCTGCTATGTATGTGTGTGTGCATTTTTGTGTGTGCATTTGTGTGTGTGTGTGTGTGTGTGTGTGTGTGTGTATGTGTGTGTGTGTGTGTGTGTGTGTGTGTGTGTTGCACATGCATGTACATGAATGCTCCATTGTTGCAGAATGATATTTTGAAGATAATTTTGTGCCTCTACACTTAGATGAATACCATAGCTGTCAGTGGATTGCTAGAAACTTTGGCACTATGTCTTGCCACTTTTATGCTAAGAAAAAAATAGGCTGTTTTTGCACCAATTTGTTCAGCTTAGTTACATGCAGATCAAGTCAAAAATCGCATAATGGTTAGTAGAAGTAATCTTGCTCCATAGTGAAGGCCAGCGAACAAGGAGTAAAATTGTTTTTAGCTAGTGCATTCTGATCATGCATGATGTGTTATGGTCCAAAGTCCTCATGAATATATCCTTGAAAAATAGTTTTGTACCACAATCAAGCTACTATAACATATAGCCAAAATTTTTCCCCCCTCTATTCCTGACAATTATGCAATCGTAACATATTCTGTGCATTTTTTATAAATACTATATATATGCATATTAGCATGGAACTTGGGCAACCTTCAACCCTTCAGACACTGCCGAAGTGAATCTATACATTTCTATTTGTCCTGCTGGCTATTACCGCTGTGCATTTGAGAATAGCCTTGGGAAAAATGGCAGTTCCAAGCTCTGTATGTACCAGTTTAGAAAAAGTGACCCAGATTTCCAGTGCAACTGTGGTAGGGAAGGTGAGCCCCGTAGCAAACCAGTGTATAATATTGCATGAAAATCATTAGAAATCATATTTGGACTCTTAAAAAAAAAGTTTGTCAGACCCACTCCACCATTGTTTTCCTTCTCATCTTCCTCTTCCCTTCTTCTTCTCCTTTTTCTCCTCATTCTCCTCCACATTCTCTTCCACATCATTCCTCCTACTCCTCCTCGTCCACCTCATCCACTAACTCTACATCTTCTTGATCTCAAGGTGTACTATGTGGTAAATGTAGTAATGATGCTGGAGTTAGTGTGCTGCTGAATAGATGTGTCACATGTTCCATGGCTTCCTGGCACTCATTCATTTGCTCAGTAAGCAATAGACCTTAATAAATATTTGAATGATAAGTAGAGAGCTAATACTGCTATCAGGAAGCAGTATACTGTCATAAGATTGGTCTAATTATTAACCATTGGCTATACACTTAATTTCAGGTTTTTTTTTTTATAGTTGCAACTTTTTTCAGGAATAAGAATTGGGTCTATTATTTGGGAATAAAAATACTTGTAACAGTCAAAATTTCACTTGGCTTCACCTCATGCAATTACCCGACTAGTAAGCGTACAATTGTTCCGATAAATTGGACTTGAATCGTATGATTCTATACAAATAAGACTTATTTTGCTCTTTTTCAAGTATTTTTTTTTGTTTGTTTCTGCTATTACAGTTGAGCAGTGGAGAAGTAGAGGACTATGGGGACATGAAGAGGCATAGAGATGCGTTTCTGTTAGCTTTCATCAAATGTGAGCAGATTAGTGGATGGCTCCTAGGCATTTAATACTTTTTAAAACTATTTATTGTTGCTTTATGCTACACATATCATTATCGATAGATACATGATATGTATTGGTAACTCTACCCATGTACACTATATTGTCCACTGCAAAATTATACCATATCTTGTTGCTATTGCGGACTGCACCCATGTAGGGCAGCTTCCAGAACTTGGCATTGCACAGGAGAACATACTGCAGATATTTTGGCAAATGATCAGCTATGGCCTCCATTGAACATTTTAATAGTTGACCTGGAGTGAGAACTGCACAAACAAAATAGACTGAACTAAATATGAGTTATTTGTTGTGATACGAATATTCAACCTAAGTGTGGTCTGACAATACTTAACCATTTTTGTCATATTTTTTTTTGGCTTAACTGGATTGTGAAATGGAGCAGTGATTGATATTTATTGGAACATTTGGAGTCTTTTAGTACTAAAATTATGATGAGAGGACCTATTGTAAGCCAGCTATGCGAACGAAGATTATTGAACAAACAAACAAAGATTTTAAGAAGGAAGGTTTTTTTTTACACTGCCTGTTTACTACCTTAGTGAACGATTTCGGCACTCGTGGAGTCTTTTTAATGGTAATAGTGGCCGAACCACCATTTAGAAAGTTAAGCAGCTGCCAATGTGAGTTTTAGCTGTAAACTTTTTTTTTGGGAGGGAGGATATCGGTCCTCCATTTTAAAAAGTGGTCAATCCAATATATAAACTGGTTATTCACAGTTCATCAAAGATTCTTGTCTATCAAATATTACTTGAACAGGTATAGCAACTTTTAATGTTTAGGATTAAAAAAAATCAAGCACCAGTTTAGTTTTCCAGCAATACTATGACACAGAGTTTTGTACAGGTTCTGAGTTGATTATAAGCCGTAACTGGAAGAGTGTGTAATGTGTCCATGATCATAACATATGTATATATCATTGCTTCAGCTTCAGAGTCAATATTTCCCAACTTGAACAGAAATGGGGAAGAGATTCAGTAATTCATAAAGGACAAGCTTTACACCTGACGAATAACGAGAGAAAAAAACGATAAAAAACTGACTGATCCTATAAGAGTGGTTCACACTGCAACCCTAGCGTGCAGTCTCATCTCCTATTAAACAAGATACTTAGTATTAGTGCTATCTAACTCGCATCACAATAGAGTAAATTATCATGGTAAAAGCTAATCATGTGTGAAAACCATATTCTGTATCCATAACAACCATTAACAACTTTTTACTTATGGTATTTGAAACAGATGATGTACTAGCATCAAAATGGCACAATACTAAGCTTCTACATTACAAAGTTACCTGTAGGGACCCTACTGAATTAATACAGTGCTTAAAACATGATGTATAGCAACTAGTGCATTATGTGTCTACCATAAATAGCAAATTGCTCAGATTGAATCTGGTAAGGCTAGAAGATGGTCAATAAGTTCAAAAAAAGCAGCGCACTTTTAAAGATAGCCATTGTTTGTAGATGTCACAGTTTATCCTGATTCTCTTTGTCCTGCCATTCAATAGACTTCTTCAGCTGACCATGGCTTCTGTCAGAACCTCCTAACAGTTGAACCAGTGGCCTACTTGTTTCGTTTGGCGCTAATAGCACTATCTCTCTTGGCCATATAAACATAGGCAAGCTCACATGTGTGGAATATAATGTCATTATGGAAGAACATCACTTTTGTGAGAAAAACAGTTTTTGTTAATATTTGTCCCCTTTTACTGGCTTGATCAAAAACAATTGTTTAAATAAATCCAAACTTTCCTCAGGATTTACCCTTTTCAAACATTTTAAGAAAAACAAACTTTCAGAGTATTTCAGAGCTCCTTTCTGAGATAGTTACTTTTTGGACTAAAAAGAGAAGTTTCCTTAAATTTCCCCGAAAATGCTTCAAAACAACAGAAAAGCATAGTTTAGCTGTATGTGGCTCACTTTGAGGAGAAAAACATGTTTTTGTTAATATTTCACTCATTTTACTGATTTGATCAAAAACATTTGTTTAAACAAATCCAATTTTCCTCAGGATTTGCTCATTTTCAAACTTGTTAAGAAAAAAAAATTTCTGAGTATTTCAGTGCTCCTTTCTGAGATAGTTAATTTTTTGACTAAAAAGAGAAGTTCTCTGTGAATTTCCCTAAAAATACTTCAAAACTACAGAAAAGCATAGTTTATCTGTATGTGGCTCACTTTGATGAGAAAAACAAATCTTTGTTAATATTTCCACCATTTTACAGGTTTGATCAAAAACATTTGTTTAAACAAATCCAAATTTTCCTCAGGATTTGTCCCATTTCAAACTTGAGGGGGGACCACCCCATTTTTCCCCGAAACTTTCAGTTTTTTTTTGGTAGCTGTCATAACTTTTTTCCCCTTTCTTCTGTGCAAATAATTTTTATACCAGCTTGTTGCTTATTGTGTATGCTTTAAGATGATATAAAAAAAGTCTCTATAGGCATATTTTCTTAGTAGATATATCCAAACACGCAAGGGTTTCTCACAAAAAAACCCCTCCTAATTTGTGGCAAAGATAACTCAAAGGCGCCTTGACCGACGCGCCCCCAAATTGGTCTGAGGGTAGCTAACGCACTTAGCTGTGATACTGACGAGTCAGAATTTTTTTCCGGTGAACCTCCCCTGAGTTCTAGTGTTGAAAAGAGGCGGACCGCGGAAATTTGCGCCAATTTTTCGCGGTCCGCCTCTTTTCAACACTAGAACTCGAGGGGAGGTTCACCGGAAAAAAATTCTGACTCGTCAGTATCACAGCTAAGTGCGTTAGCTACCCTCAGACCAATTTGTGGGCGCGTCGGTCAAGGCGCCTTTGAGTTATCTTTGCCACAAATTAGGAGGATTTTTTTTGTTGTGAGAAACCCTTGCGTGTTTGGATATATCTACTAAGAAAATATGCCTATAGAGACTTTTTTTATATCATCTTAAAGCACACACAATAAGCAACAAGCTGGTATAAAAATTATTTGCACAGAAGAAAGGGAAAAAAAGTTATGACAGCTACCAAAAAAATGAAAGTTTCGGGAAAAATGGGGTGGTCCCCCCCTTAAAAAAAACAAACTTTCTGAGTATTTCTGTGCTCTGTTCTGAGATAGTCATTTTTTTGACTAAAAAGAGAAGTTCACTGTGAATATTCCCGAAAATGCTTCAGAACAACAGAAAAGCATAGCTTAGCTGTATGTGGCTCACTTTTGGGAGAAAAACAGTTTTTGTTAATATTTATTCCCTTTTACTGGCTTGATCAAAAACAATTGTTTAAATAAATCCAAACTTTCCTCAGGATTTACACTTTTCAAACATTTTATGAAAAACAAAATTTCAGTGTATTTCAGAGCTCCTTTCTGAGATAGTTACTTTTTGGACTAAAAAGGAAAGTTCACTGAATTTTCCCAAAAATGCTTCAAAACAACAGAGAAGCATAGTTTAGCTGTATATAGCTAACTTTGAGGAGAAAAACAAGTTTTTATTTCCCCCATTTTACTGGTTTGATCAAAAACAATCATTTAAACAAATCCAAATTTTCCTCAGGATTTACCCTTTTCAAATATTTTAAGAAAAACAAACTTTCTGAGTATTTCAGTGCTTCTTTCTGAGATAGTTCCATTTTGGACAAAAAAGATAATTTCTCTGTGAATTTCCCCAAAAATGCTTCTAAACAACAGAAAAGCATAGTTTAGCTGTATGTGGCTCATATTGTGTAGAAAAACAGTTTTTTTTAAATATTTGTCCCTTTTTACTTGTTTGATCAAAAACAGTTGTTTAAACAAATCCAAATTTTTCTCAGGATTTACCCCTTTCAAATATTTTAAGAAAAACAAGCTTTTTGAATATTTCAGGGCTCCTTTTTGAGATAGTCACATTTTGGACTAAAAAGAGAAGTTCTCTGTGAATTTCCCCGAAAATGCTTCAAAACAACAGAAAAGCATAGTTTAGCTGTATGTGGCTCACTTTGAGGAGAAAAACATTTTTTTTAAATTAATATATCCCCCATTTTACTGGTTTGATCAAAACAGTTGTTTAAACAAATCTAAATTTTCCTCAGGATTTAACCTGTTCAAACATTAAAAAAAAAAAATTTCTGAGTAATTCAATGCTCCTTTCAGAGATAGTTACTTTTTGGACTAAAATGAGAAATTCTCTCTGAATTTTACCGAAAATGCTTCAAAACAACAGAAAAGCATAGTATTTGTCCCCTTTTACTGGTTTGATCAAAAACAGTTGTTTAAACAAATCCAAATATTCCTCAGGATTTACTCTTTTCAAACATTTTAAGAAAAACAACTTTCTGAGTGTTTAATGTTCCTTTCTGAGACCCACCTTTTTGACTAAAAAGAGAAGTTCTCTGTAAATTTTCCCAAAAATACTTCAAAGCAAAAGAAAAGCCACATTTAGCTTTATGTGGCCTACTTTGAGGAGAAAAACAAGTTTTTGTTAATATTTGTCCTATTTTATTGGTTTGATCAAAAACAGTTGTTTAAACAAATCCAGAGTTTCCTCAGGATTTGCCCATTTTCAAACATGTTAAGAAAAATAAATTTCAGTGTATTTCAATACTCCTTTCTGAGATAGTCATTTTTTGACTAAAAAGAGAAGTTCTCTGTGAATTTCCCCCAAAATGCTTCAAAGCCACAGAAAAGCATAGTTTAGCTGTATGTGGCTCACTTTGTGGAGAAAAACAGTTTTTGTTAATATTTATCCCCTTTTACTGGTTTGATCATAAACAGTTGTTTAAACAAATCCAAATTTTCCTCAGGATTTGCCACTTTTCAAACTTGTTAAGAAAAAAACAACTTTCTGAGTATTTCTGTGCTCTGTTCTGAGATAGTAAATTTTTGGACTAAAAAGAGAAGTTCACTGTGAATTTTCCAGAAAATGCTTCAAAACAACAGTAAAGCACAGTTTAGCTGTGTGTGGCTTACTATGGGGTGAAAAACAATTTTTGTTAATATGTGTCCCCTTTTACTGGTTTGTTTAGCTGTTATGTGGCTCACTTTGAGGAGAAAGACAAGTTTTTGTTAATATTTCACCCATTCTACTGATTTGATCAAATACATATGTTTAAACAAATCCAAATTTTCCTCATGATTCGCTCATTTTCAAACTTGTTAAGAAAAACAAACTTTCTGAGTATTCAGAGCTCCTTTCTGGGATAGTTAAATTTTGGACAAAAAAGAGAAGTTCTCAGTGAATTTCCCCAAAAATGCTTCTAAACAACAGAAAAGCATAGTTTAGCTGTATGTGGCTCACATTGGGTAGAAAAACAGTTTTTTTAATATTTGTCCCCTTTTACTGGTTTGATCAAAAACACTTGTTTAAACAAATCCAAATTTTCCTCAGGATTTACCCTTTTCAAATATTTTAAGAAAAACAAACTTTTTGAATATTTCAGTGCTCCTTTCTGAGATTTTGGACTTAAAAGAGTAGTTCTCTGTGAATTTCCCGAAAATTCTTCAAAACAACAGAAAAGCATATTTAATACTATGTGGCTACCTTTGAGGAGAAAAAAAAGATTTTGTTATTATTTTTCCCATTTTACTTGTTTGATCAAAAACATTTGTTTTAAGTAAATCTAAATTTTCCTCATGATTTATCCTGTTCAAACATTTTAAGAAAAACAAACTTTCTGAGTTATTCACTGCTCCTTTCTGAGATAGTTACTTTTTGAACTAAAAAGAGAGGTTCTATGTGAATTTCACCGAAAATACTTCAAAACAACAGAAAAGCATAGTTTAGCTGTATTGGGCTCACATTGGGGAGAAAAACAGTTTTTGTTAATATTTGTCCCCTTTTACTGGTTTGATCAAAAACAGTTGTTTAAACAAATCATTTTTTTCTCAAATTTACACTTTTCAAACATTTTAAGAAAAACAAACTTTTTGAGTATTTCATGCTTCTTTCTGTGATAGTCATATTTTGGATTAAAAAGAGAATTTCACTCGGAATTTCCCCGATACTGCTTCAAAACAACAGAAAAGCATAATTTAGCTGTATGTGGCTCACATTTGGGAGAAAAACAGTTTTGTTAATATTTTTCCCCTTTTACTGGTTTTATCAAAAAAAGTTGTTTAAACAAATCCAAATTTTACTCAGGTATTGCACCTTTTCAAAAATTTCAAGAAAAACAAACTTTCTGAGTATTTCAATGCACCTTTCTGAGATGTCACTTTTTGCACTTAAAAGAGAAGTTCTCTGTGAATTTCCCCTAAAATGCTTCAAAACAACAGAAAAGCATTGCTCAAAAACAGTTGTTTAAACAAATCCAAATTTTCCTCAGGATTTATCCTTTTCAAACATTTTAAGACACTTTTTTTTCCTGAGTATATCAGTGTTCCTTTCTGAGATAGTAATATTTTGGACAAAAAAGAGAAGTTCACTGTGAATTTTCCCAAAAATGCTTCAAAACTACAGGAAAGGATAATTCAGCTGTTTTTGGCTCACTTTGGGGAGATAAATAGTTTTGTTAATATTTGTCTCCTTTTATTGGTTTGATCAAAAACATTTGTTTAAACAAATCCAAATTTTCCTCAGGATTTGCAACTTTTCAAAAATGTTAAGAAAAACAAACTTTCTGTTTGTTTCAATGTTCCTTTCTGTGATAGCCACTTTTTTGACTATAAATAGAAGTCTCTGTGAATTTCCCCCAAAATGCTTCAAAGCAACAGAAAAGCATAGTTTAGCTGTATGTGGATCACATTTAGGAGAAAAACATGTTTTTATTTCCCCCATTTTACTGGTTTGATCAAAAACAGATATTTATACAAACCTATATTTTCCACAGGATTTGCCCATTTCAAACTTGTTAAGAAAAACAAACTTTCTGAGTATTTCTGTGCTCTTTCCTGAGATAATTATTTTTGGACTTAATAGAAAAGTTCTCTGTAAATTTCTATGGAAATGCTTCAAATCAACAGAAAAGCATAGTTTTGCTGTATGTGGCTCATTTGGGGAGAAAAAAAGTTTTTATTAATATTTTCCCCCTTCTACGGGTTTGATCAAAACAGTTGTTTAAACAAATCCATTTTTCCTCAGGATTTACCCTTTTCAAAAATTTCAAGAAAAACAAACTTTCTGAGTATTTTCGAGCTCCTTTCTAAGATGGTTACTTTTTTGACTAAAAAGAGAAGTTCTCTGTGAATTTCCCCCAAAATGCTACAAAGCAAAAGAAAAGCTTAGATTAGCTGTAAGGGGTTTGATCAAAAACATTAGTTTAACCAAATCCAAATTTTCCTGAGGATTTGCCCATTTTCAAATTTGTTAAGAAAAGCAAACTTTTGAGTATATCAGTGCTCCTTTCTGAGATAACCTTTTTTTTACCAAAAAGAGAAGTTCTCTGTGAGTTTCCCAAAAAATGTTTCAAAACATCATGAAAAGCATAGTTTATCTGTATGTGGCTCACTTTGGGGAGAAAAAAAGTTTTTGTTAATATTTGTCCCCTTTTAATGGTTTGATCAAAACAGTTGTTTTAACTTATCCAAATGTTTCTTAGGATTCGCCTCTTTTCAAATATGTTAAGAAAAACAAACTCTCGTAGTATTTCTGTGCTCTTTTCTGAGATAGTCACTTTTTGGACTAAAAAGAGAAGTTCTCTGTAAATTTCCCATAAAATGCTTCAAAATATCAGAAAAGCTAAGTTTAATCTTTGGGGAGAAAAACAGTTTTTTATAATATTTATCCCCTTTTAATGGTTTTATCAAAAACAGTTGTTTAAACAAATGCAAATTTTCCTCAGGATTTACCCTTTTCAAACATTTTATGAAAAACAAACTTTCTGAGTATTTCAGTGCTCCTTTCTGTGATAGTTAATTTTGGACTAAAAAGAGAAGTTCTATGTGAATTTCCCCCAAAATGCTTCAAAATAACAGAAAAGTATAGTATAGCTGTATGTGCCTCAATTTGAGGAGAAAAACAAGTTTTTGTTAATAATTCCCCCATTTTACTGGTTTGATAAAAAACAGTTGTTTAAACAAATCCATATTTCCTCAGGATTTGTCCTATTCAAGCATTTTGAGAAAAACAAACTTTCTGGTTATTTCAGTGCTCCTTTCTGAGATAGTTACTTTTTGGACTAAGAAGAGAAGTTCACTGAATTTTCCCAAAAATGTTTCAAAACAACAGAAAAGCATAGTTTAGCCGTATGTGGCTCACTTTGAGGAGAAAAACAAGTTTTTATATCCCCCATTTTACTGGTTTGATCAAAAACAGTTGTTTAAACAAATCCAAATTTTCCTCAGCATTTACCCTTTTCAAACATTTTAAGAAAAACTTACTTTCTGAGTATTTCAATGCTCCTTTCTAAGATGGTTGCTTTTTGGACTAAAGAGAGACGTTCTCTGGAATTTTACCGAAAATGCTTCAAAACAACAGAAAAACATAGTTTAGCTGTATGGGGCTCACATTGGGGAGAAATACAGTTTTTGTTAATATTTGTCCCCTTTTACTGGTTTGATTAAAAAAAGTTGTTTAAACAAATCCAAATTTTCCTCAGGATTTACCCTTTTCAAAAATTTCAAGAAAAACAAACTTTCTGAGTATTTCAGACCTTTTTCTGAGATGGTTACTTTTTTGACTAAAAAGAGAAGTTCTCTGAGAATATTCCCAAAAATGTGTCAAAACAACAGAAAAGCATAGTTTATCTGGATGTGGCTCACTTTGAGGGGAAAAACATGTTATTTTAATATTTCTCCCATTTTACTGCTTTGATCAAAAACAGTTGTTTAAACAAATCCATATTTTCCTCACGATCTGCCCTATTCAAACATTTTGAGAAAAACAAACTTTCTGGTTATTTCAGTGCTCCTTTCTAAGATTGTTACTTTTTGGACTAAAAAGAGAAGTTCACTGAATTTTCCCAAAAATCTTTCAAAACAACAGAAAGCATTGTTTAGCTGTATGTGGCTCACTTTGAGGAGAAAAACAAGTTTTTATTTCCCCCATTTTACTGGTTTGATCAAAAACAGTTGTTTAAACAAATCCAAATTTTCCTCAGCATTTACCCTTTTCAAACATTTTAAGAAAAACTAACTTCCTGAGTATTTCAGTGCTCCTTTCTAAGATTGTTACTTTTTGGATTAAAAAGAGAAGTTCTCTTCGAATTTCACCGAAAATGCTTCAAAATGACAGAAAACATAGTTTAGCTGTATGGGGCTCATATTGGGGAGAAAAACAAGTTTTAAAAAAAATATTTCCCCCATTTTACTGGTTTGATCTAAAACAGTTGTTTAAACAAATCCAAATTTTCCTCAGGATTTACCCTTTTCAAACATTTTAAGAAAAACAAACTTTCTGGGAATTACATTGCTCCTTTCTTAGATAGTTAATTTTTGGACTAAAAAGGGAAGTTCTCTGTGAATTTCCCCAAAAATGTTTCAATACAACAAAAAACATAGTTTACCAGTATGTGGTTCACTTTGAGGAGAAAAACAAGTTTTAGTTAATATTTCCCTCGTTTCACTGGTTTGGTCAAAAACAGTTGTTTAAACAAATCCAAATTTTCCTCAGGAAAAAACTTTCTGAGTATTTCAGTGCTCTTTTCTGAGATAGACACTTTTTGGACTAAAAAGAGAAGTTTACAGTGAAATTCAACAAAAATGCTTCAAAACAACAGATAATCATAGTTTAGCTGTATGTGGCTCACTTTGAGGAGTAAAACAAGTTTTTGTTAATATTTCACCCATTTTAATGGTTTGATAAAAAATATTTGTTTAAACAAATCCAAATTTTCCTCAGGATTTGCCCATTTTCAAATTTGTTAAGAAAAACAAACTTTCTGTATATTCTGTGTTCTGTTCTGAGATAGTTACTTTTTGGACTAAAAAGAGAAGTTTACTCTAAATTTTCCCGAAAATGCTTCAAAACAACAGAAAAGCATAGTTTAGCTGTATGTGGCTCACTTTGGGAAGAAAAAGAGTTTTTGTTACTATTTGTCCCCTTTTACTGGTTTGATCAAAACAGTTGTTTAAACAAATCCAAATTTTCCTCAGAATATACTCTTTTCAAACATTTTAAGAAAAACAAACTTTTTGAGTATTTCATTGCTCCTTTCTGAAATAGTCTAAATTTGACTAAAAAGAGAAGTTCTCTGTGAATATCCCAGAAAATGCTTCAGAACAACAGAAAAGCATAATTTAGCTGTACGTGGCTCACATTAGATAGAAAAAGAGTTTTTCTTAATAATTGTCCCCTTTTGCTGGTCTGATCAAAAATAGTTGTTTAAACAAATCCAAATTTTTCTCAAGATTTAACTTTTTAAAACATTTTAAGAAAAACAAACTTTTTGAGTATTTCATTGCTCCTTTCTGAGTTAGTTACTTTTTTGACTAAAAAGCGAAGTTCTCTGTGAATTTTCCAAAAAATACATCAAAACAACAGAAAAGCATAGTTTATATGTACGTGGCTCACTATGATTTGAAAAACAAGTTTTTTTCCCTAATATTTCCCCCATTTTACTGGTTTGATCAAAAACAGCTGTTTAAACAAATCCATATTTTTCACATCATTTTCCCCTTTTCAAATTTGTTAAGAAAAACAAACTTTCTGAGTATTCTGTGTTCTGTTCCGAGATAGTTATGTTTTGGACTAAAAATAGAAGTTTACTGTGAATTTCCCCGAAAATGCTTCAAAACAACAGAAAAGCATAGTTTAGCTGTATGTGGCTCACTTTGGGAAGAAAAACAGTTTTTGTTAATATTTTCCCCCTTTTACTGGTTTGATCAAAAACAGGTATTTCAACAAATCCAAATTTTCCTCAGGATTTACTCTTTTCAAAATTTTTAAGTTTAACAAAGTTTCTGAATATTTCAGTGCTACTTCCTGAGATAGTTAATTTTTGGACTAAAAAGAGAAGTTCTCTGTGAATTTCCCCCAAAATGCTTCAAAACAACAGAAAAGCATAGTTTAACTCTATTTGGCCACTTTGACGAGAAAAAAAGTTCTTATTAATATTTCACCCAATTTACAGGTTTGATAAAAAATAGTTGTTTAAACAAATCCAAATTTTCCTCAGGATTTACCCTTTTATAACATTTTAAGAAAAACAAACTTTCTTAGTATTTCAGTGCTCCTTTCTGAGATTGTTACTTTTTTGAGCAAAAAGAGAAGTTCACTGAGAATTTCCTAAAAAATTCTTCAAATCCACAGTAAAGCATAGATTAGCTGTATGTGGTTCACATTGGGAAAAAACAGTTTTTGTTAATATTTGTCTCCATTTACTTGTTTTATCAAAAACAGTTGTTTAAAAAATTCCAAATTTTTCTCAGGATTTACCCTTTTCAAACATTTTAAGAAAAGCATACTTTCTGAATATTTCAGTGCTCTTTTCGGGGAGTCACATTTTGGACTAAAAAGAGAAGTTCACTGTGAATATTTCTACGAAAATGCTTCAAAACAACAGAAAAGCATAGTTTAGCTGTATGTGGCTCACATTTGGGAGAAAACAAATTTTTATTAATATTTGTTCCATATTTCTTGTTTGATCAAAAATAGTAGTTTAAACAAATCCAAATTTTCCTCAGGATACACCCTGTTCAAACGTTTTAAGAAAAACAAACTTTCTGAGTATTTCAATGCTCCATACTGAGAAAGTCACTTTTTGGACTAAAAAGAGAAGTTCTCTGTGAATATCCCCGAAAATGCTCCAAAACAACAGAAAAGCATAGTTTAGTTGTATGTGGCTCACTTTGGGAAGAAAAACAGTTTTTGTTAATATGTATTCCCATATACTGGTTTTATCAAAATCAGTTGTTTAAAGAAATCCAAATGTTCCTCAGGATTTACCCCTTTCAAATATTTTAAGAAAAACGAAACTTTCTGAGTATTTCAGTGCTCCTTTCTGAGATACTTTTTGGACTAAAAAGTGAAGTTCACTGTAAATTTCCCCAAAAATGCTTCAAAGCACCAGAAAAGCTTAGATTAGCTGAAAGGGGCTCACTTTAAAGAAAAAAACAAGTTTTTGTTAATATTTGTCCACTTTTACTGGTTTGATCAAAAAAATTAGTTTAAACAAATCCAAATTTTCCTGAGGATTTGCCCATTTTCAAATTTGTTAAGAAAAACAAACTTTATGAGTATTTCAGTGCTCCATTATGAGATACCTTTTTTTTTTTACAAAAAATAGAAGTTCTCTGTGAATTTCCCCAAAAATGCTTCAAAACATCATGAAAAGTGCTCCTTTCTGTGATAGTTAATTTGGAGAGAAAAACAGTTTTTGTTAATATTTGTCCCCTTTTACTGGTTTGATCAAAAAGAGTTGTTTAAACAAATCCACATTTTCCTATAGATTTACTCTTTTCAAACATTTTATGAAAAACAAACTTTCTGAGTATATCAGTGCTCCTTTCTGAGATAATTACTTTTTTGAATAAAAGAGAAGTTCTCGGTGAATTTCCCTAAAAATGATTCAAAACAACGGTAAAATATAGTTTAACTCTATGTGGCTCACTTTGAGGAGAAAAAAAGTTTTTTTATAATATTCGTCCCATTTTACTGGTTTGATCCAAAACAGATATTTAAACAAATCCATTTTTTCTCAAGATTTGCTCCTATCAAACTTGTTAAGAAAAACAAACTTTCTGAGTATTTCTGTGCTCTTTTCTGAGATAGTCACTTTTTGGACTAAAAAGAGAATTTCTCTGTGAATTTCCACGGAAATGCTTCAAAACAACAGAAACGTATAGTTTAGCTATATGTGGCTCATCTGGGGAGAAAAATAGTTGTTGTTAATATTTGCCCCCTTTTACTGGTTTGATCAAAAAGAATTGTTTAAACAAATCCAAATTTTCCTCAGGATTTACCCTTTTCAAACATTTTAAGAAAAACAAACTTTCTGAGTAATTCAGTCCACCTTTCTGAGATAGTCACTTTTTGGACTAAAAAGGGAAGTTCACTGTGAATTTCTCCAAAAATGCTTCAAAACAAAAAAAATGCATAGTTTAGCTGTATGTGGCTCACTTTGAGGAGAAAAACAAGGTTTTCTTAATATTTCACCCATTTTACTGGTTTGATCAAAAACATTAGTTTAAACAAATCCAAATTTTCCTTCGGATTTGCCCATTTTCAAATTTCTTAAGAAAAACAAACTTTCTGAGTATTTCAGTGCTCCTTTCTGAGATAGTTAATTTTTTGACTAAAAAGAGAAGTTCTCTGTGAATTTTTGCAAAAATGCTTCAAAACAACAGAAAAGCATAGTTTAGCTGTATATGGCTCACTTTGAGGAGAAAAACAATTTTTGTTAATGTTTCTCCCATTGGTTTGATCAAAAAAATTTGTTTAAACAAATCCAAATTTTCCTCAAGATTTACCCTTTTCAAAGAGTTTAAGAAAAATAAACTTTCTGAGTATTTCAGAGCTCCTTTCTGAGATAGTTACATTTTGGACTAAAAAATGAAGTTCACTGGAATTTCTCCGAAAATGCTTCAAAACAACAGAAAAGCATAGTTTAGTTGTAAGTGGCTAACTTTTGGCAGAAAAACAGTTTTTTAAAAATATTTGCCCCCTTTTACTGGTTTGATCAAAAAGAATTGTTTTAACAAATCCAAATTTTCCTCAGGATTTACCCTTTTCAAATATTTTATGAAAAACAAACTTTTTGAGTATTTCAGTGGTCCTATCTTAGATAGTCACATTTTGGATTAAAAAGAGAAGTTCACTGTAAATTTCCCCGAAAATGCTTCAAAACAACAGAAAAGCATATTTTTGCTGTATGTGGCTCACATAGGCGAGAAAAACAATTTTTGTTATTATTTGTCCACTTTTACTGGTTTGATCAAAAAGAATTATTTAAATCAATCCATATTTTCCTCGGATTTACCCTTTTCAAACATTTTAAGAAAAACAAACTTTCTGAGTATTTCAGTGCTCCTTTCTGAGATAGTTACTTTTTTGACTCAAAAGACAAGTTCTCTGTGAATTTCCCCGAATAAGCTTAAAATAATAGAAAAACATAATTTAACTGTATGTGGCATAGTATGAGGAGAAAAACAAGTTTTTGTTAATATTTCCCCCATTTTACTGGTTTGATCAAAAACTGTTGTTTAAACAAATCCAGATTTTCCTCAGGATTTGTACCTTTTCAAACTTGTTAAGAAAAACAAACTTTCTGAATATTTCTGTGCTCAGTTCTGAGATACTCTTTTTTGGACAAAAAAGAGAAGTTCACTGTAAATTTCACCAAATATGCTGCAAAAGAACAGAAAAGCATAGTTTAGCTGTATGATGCTCATTTTGGGAAGAAATACAGTTTTTGTTAATATTTGTCCCCTTTTACTGGTTTGGCCAGATACAGCTAAACTATTCTTTTCTGTTTTTTCGAAGCATTTTTAGGGAAATGCACAGTGAAATTCTCCCTTTTTAGTCCTAAAATTGATTATCTCAGAAAAGAGCAGAGAAATACTTGGAAATTTTTTTTTAATAACAAATTTGAAAAGCGGCAAATCCTGTGGAAAATCAGGATTTGTTTAAACAAATGTTTTTGATCAAACCAGTAAAATGGGGGAAATATTAACCAAAACTGTTTTTCTCTCGAAAGTGAGCCACATACAGCTAAACTGTGCTCTTCTGGTGTTTTGAAGCATTGTTTGGGAAATTCACCGTGATCTTCCCTTTTTAGTCCAAAAAGTGACTATCTCAGAAAAGAGCACCGAAATACTCAGAAAGTTTGTTTTTCTTAACAAGTTTGAAAGGTGGCAAATCTTGAGGAAAATTTGGATTTGTTTCAACCAATGTTTTTGATCAAACCACTAAAATGGGGTGTATATTATTAAAAACTTGTTTTTCTCTCCATAGTGAGCTACATACAGCTAAAATATGCTTTTCTGTTGTTTTGAAGCATTTTCGGGAAAATTCACAGTGAACTTCTCTTTTCAGTCAAAAAATTACTATCTTAGAAAGGAGCACTGAATTACTCAGAAATTTTGTTTTTCTTAAAATGTTTGAAAAGGGCAAATCCTAAGGTACATTTGGATTTGTTTAAACAAATGTTTTGATCCAACCAGTAAAAGGGGACAATTATTAACAAAAACTGTTTTTCTCCCCAAAGTGAGCCACATACAGCTAAACTATGCTTTTCTATTGTTTTGAAGTATTTTCGGGGAAATTCACAGTGAAATACTCTATTTAGTCCAAAATATCTCAGAAAGGAGCACTGAAATACTCAAAAAGTTTGTTTTTCTTAAAATGTTTGAAAAGGGAAATCCTGAGGTAAATTTGGATTTGTTTAAACAATTCTTTCCGATCAAACCAGTAAAAGCGGAGAAATAGTAATAAAAAATGTTTTTCTCCCCAATGTGAGCCACATACAGCTGAACTATGCTTTTCTGTTGTTTTGAAGCATTTTCGGAAAAATTCACAGTGACCTTCTCTTTTTAGTCCAAAAATGATAATCTTAGAACAGAGAACAGAAATACATAGAAATTTATTTTTTCTTAACAAGTTTGAAAAGGGGAAAATCCTGAGGAAATTCTGGATTTGTTTAAACAACTTTTTTTGATCAAACGAGTAAAATGGGGGAAATATTAAGAAAAATTTGTTTTTCTCCTCAAGGTAGGCCACATACAGCTAAACTATGCTTTTCTGTTGTTTTGAAGCATCCTGAGGAAAATTTGGATTATTTAAACAAATGTTTATGATCTAACAGTAAAAGGTAAGAAATATTAACAAAAACCTGTTTTTCTCCTCAAAGTGAGACACGTACAGAGAAACTATGTTTTTCTGTTGTTTTAAGCATTTTTGGGGATATTCCCGGCGAACTTCTCATTTTAGTCAAAAAAGTAACTATCTCAGAAAGGAGCACTGAAATACTCAGAAAATTTGTTTTTCTTGACAAATTTGAAAATGGGCAAATCCTGAGGAAAATTTGGATTTGTTTAAAAGAAATGTTTTTGATCAAACCAGTAAAATGGGTGAAATATTAAAAAAAAAAATTTTTTCCCCCTGAAAGTGAGATACATACAGATAAACTATGCTTTTCTGTTGTTTGGAGCATTTTGGGGGAATTTCACAGTGGACTTCTCCTTTTAGTCCAAAAAGGGTCTATCTCATAAGGGAGCACTGAAATACTCAGAAAGGATTTTTCTTAAAATATTTAAAAAGGGTAAATCTTGAAAAAAATTTGGATTTGTTTAAAAAATTTTTTTTGATCAAATCAGTAAAAGGAGGGAAATATTAACTAAACTTGTTTTTCTCCTCATAGTGAGCCACATAGAGCTAAACTATGCTTTTTTGTTGTTTTGAAGCATTTTAGGTAAAATTCACAGAGAACTTTTGTTTTTAGTCCAAAATATGACTATCTCAGAAAGGAGCACTGAAATGCTAAAAAAAAGAGTTTGTTTTTCATAAAATGTTTGAAAAGGGTAAATCCTGAGGAAAATTTGGATTTGTTTAAACAAAAGATTTTGGTCAAACCAGTATAAGGGAACAAATAATAACAAAAAATGTTTTTCTCCCCAATCTGAGCCACATACAGTTAAACTATACTTTTCTGTTGTTTTGAAGCATTTTTGGGGAAATTCACAGAGAACTTCTCTTTTAGTAAAAAAAAGTGACTATCTCAGAAAGGAGCACTTAAATACTCAGAAAGTATTTTTTTCTTAAAATGTTTGAAAAGGTAAATCCGGAGGTAAATTTGGATTTGATTAAACAATTCTTTTTGTTCAAACCAGTAAAAGGGGACAAATATTAATTAATACGATTTTTCTCCCCAATGTGGGCCATATACAGCTAAACTATGCTTTACTGTTGTTTTGAAGCATTTTCGGGGAAATTCAGAGTGAACTTCTCTTTTTAGTCCAAATTTTGACTATCTCAGAAAGGAGCACTGAAAAACTCAAAAAGTTTGTTTTTCTTAACAAGTTTGGAAAGGGGTAAATCCTGAGGAAAATATGGATTTGTTTAAACAAATATTTTTGATCAAACCAGTAAAATGGGTGAAATATTAATAAAAAATTGTTTTTCTCCTGAAAGTAGGCCACATACAGCTAAACTAAGCTTTTCTGTTGTTTTGAAGTATTTTTGGGGAAATTCACAATTAACTTCACTTTTTAGTCCAAAAAGTGACTATCTCAGAAAGGAGCACTTAAATACTCAGATTTTTTTTGTTTTTTTTAATGTTTTTAAAAGGCTAAATCCTGAAGTAAATTTGGATATGATTAAACAATTCTTTTTGTTCAAACCAGTAAATGGGGACAAATATTAATAAAAACTGTTTCCCCCCCCCCCAAAGTTAGCCACATACCGCTAAACTATGCTTTCTGTTGTTTTGAAGCATTTTCGGGGAAATCCACAGTGAACTTCTCTTTTTAATCCAAATTTTGACTATCTCAGAAAGGAGCACTGAAATACTCAAAAAGTTTGTTTTTCTTAACAAGTTTGGAAAGGGGCAAATCCTGAGGAAAATATGGATTTGTTTAAACAAATATTTTTGATCAAACCAGTAAAATGGGTGAAATATTAATAAAAACTGGTTTTTTCCCCTGAAAGTAGGCCACATACAGCTAAACTATGCATTTTTGTTTTTTTGAAACATTTTTGGGGAAATTCACAGTGAACTTCCCTTTTTAGTCCAAAAAGTGACTATCTCAGAAAGGAGCACTTAAATACTCAGAAAGTTTTTTTTTTTTTAATGTTTGAAAAGACTAAATCCTGAGGTAAATTTGGATTTGATTAAACAATTCTTTTTGTTCAAACCAGTAAAAGGGGACAAATATTAATAAAAACTGTTTTTCTCCCAAAAGTGAGCCACATACAAGCAAAACTATGCTTTTCTGTTGTTTTGAAGCATTTTCGGGGAAATTCACAGTGAACTTCTCTTTTTAATCCAAATTTTGACTATCTCAGAAAGGAGCACTGAAATACTCAAAAAGTCTGTTTTTCTTAGAAGGTTTGAAAAGTGTATATCCTGAGGAAAATTTGGATTATTTAAACAAATGTTTATGATCAAACCAGTAAAAGGTAAGAAATATTAACAAAAACCTATTTTTCTCCTCAAAGTGGAGACACGTACAGAGAAACTATGCTTTTCTGTTGTTTTAAGCATTTTTGGGGATATTCACGGCGAACTTCTCATTTTAGTCAAAAAAGTAACTATCTCAGAAAGGAGCACTGAAATACTCAGAAGATTTTTTTTTCTTGACAAATTTGAAAATGGGCAAATCCTGAGGAAAATTTGGATTTGTTTAAACCAAAGATTTTGGTCAAACCAGTAAAAGGGAACAAATAATAACAAAAACTGTTTTTCTTCCCAATCTGAGCCACATACAGTTAAACTATACTTTTCTGTTGTTTTGAAGCATTTTGGGGGAAATTCACAGAGACTTCTCTTTTTAGTAAAAAAAGTAACTATCTAAGAAAGGAGCAATGAAATACTCAGAAAGTTTTTTTTCCTTAAAATGTTGGAAAAGGTAAATCCTGAGGTAAATTTGGATTTGATTAAACAATTCTTTTTGTTCAAACCAGTACAAGGTGACAAATATTAATAAATACAGTTTTTCTCCCCAATGTGGGGCCATATAGCTAAACTATGCTTTTCTGTTGTTTTGAAGCATTTTCGGGAAAATTCACAGTGAACTTCTCTTTTTATTCCAAAAAGTGACTATCTCAGAAAGGAGCACTTAAATACTCAGAAAGTTTTTTTTTTTTTAATGTTTGAAAAGACTAAATCCTGAGGTAAATTTGGATTTGATTAAACAATTCTTTTTGTTCAAACCAGTAAAAGGGGACAAATATTAATAAAAACTGTTTTTCTCCCCAAAGTGAGCCACATACAAGCTAAACTATACTTTTCTGTTGTTTTGAAGCATTTTCGGGGAAATTCACAGTGAACTTCTCTTTTTAATCCAAATTTTGACTATCTCAGAAAGGAGCACTGAAATACTCAAAAAGTCTGTTTTTCTTAGAAGGTTTGAAAAGTGTATATCCTGAGGAAAATTTGGATTATTTAAACAAATGTTTATGATCAAACCAGTAAAAGGTAAGAAATATTAACAAAAACCTATTTTTCTCCTCAAAGTGGAGACACGTACAGAGAAACTATGCTTTTCTGTTGTTTTAAGCATTTTTGGGGATATTCACGGCGAACTTCTCATTTTAGTCAAAAAAGTAACTATCTCAGAAAGGAGCACTGAAATACTCAGAAGATTTTTTTTCTTGACAAATTTGAAAATGGGCAAATCCTGAGGAAAATTTGGATTTGTTTAAACCAAAGATTTTGGTCAAACCAGTAAAAGGGAACAAATAATAACAAAAACTGTTTTTCTTCCCAATCTGAGCCACATACAGTTAAACTATACTTTTCTGTTGTTATGAAGCATTTTGGGGGAAATTCACAGAGACTTCTCTTTTTAGTAAAAAAAGTAACTATCTAAGAAAGGAGCAATGAAATACTCAGAAAGTTTTTTTTCCTTAAAATGTTGGAAAAGGTAAATCCTGAGGTAAATTTGGATTTGATTAAACTATTCTTTTTGTTCAAACCAGTACAAGGTGACAAATATTAATAAATACAGTTTTTCTCCCCAATGTGGGCCATATAGCTAAACTATGCTTTTCTGTTGTTTTGAAGCATTTTCGGGAAAATTCACAGTGAACTTCCCTTTTTTGTCCAAATTTTGACTATCTCAGAAAGGAGCACTGAAATCCTCAAAAAAATTTTTTTTGTTAAAATGTTTGAAAAATGTAAATCATGAGGAAAATTTGGATTTGTTTAAACAACTGTTTTTGATCAAACCAGTAAAATGGGGGAAATATAAAAAAACTTGTTTTTATCCTAAAAGTGAGCCACATACAGCTAAACTATTTTTTCTGTTGTTTTGAAACATTTTCAGGGAAATTCACAGTGAACTTCTCTTTTTAGTCCAAAAATTGACTATCTCAGAAAAGAGCACAGAAATATTCAGAAAATTTGTTTTTCAAAACAAGTTTTAAAAAGCGGCAAATCCTGAGGAAAATCAGAATTTTTTTAAACAATTTTTTTTATCAAACCATTAAAATTGGGAAAATATTAATAAAAACTTGTTTTTCTCTCCATAGTGTGCTACATACAGTAAAAATATGCTTTTCTTTTGTTTTGAAGCATTTTCTGGAAAATTCACAGTGAACTTCTCTTTTTATTCCAAAAAGTGACTATCTCAGAAAGGAGCACTGAAATATTTAGAAAGTTTTTTTTTCTTAAAATGTTTGAAAAGAGTAAATCTTGAGGAATATTTGGATTTGTTTAAACAATTCTTTTTATCAAACCAGTAAAAGGTGGCAAATGATAACAAAAGCTGTTTTTTCTCCCCAAAGTGAGTCACCTACAGCTAAACTATGCTTTTCTGTTGTTTTGAAGCATTTTTAGGGAAATTCATAGTGAACTTCTCTTTTTAGTCCAAAAATGACCGTCTCAGAACAGAGGACCGAAATACTCAAAAATTTATTTTTCTTAACAACTTTTAAAAGGAGCAAATCCTGAGAAAAATCTGGATTTGTTTCAACAATTGCTTTTAATCAAACCAGTAAAATGGGGGAAATATTAAGAAAAAGTTGTTTTTCTCCTCAAGTTAGGCTACATACAGCTAAACTATGCTTTTTTTGTTGTTTTGAAGCATTTTGGGGGAAATTCACAGAGAACTTCTCTTTTTAGTCAAATAATTAACTCTCTCAGAAAGGGGAACTGAAATACTCAGATTTTTTTTTTCTTAACAAGAATGAAAAGGGGCAAATCCTGAGGAAAATATGCATTTGTTTAAACAAATATTTTTGATCAAACCAGTAAAATGGGTAAAATATTAACAAAAACTTGTTTTTCTTCTGAAAGTAGGCCACATAGAGCTAAACTATGCTTTTCTGTTGTTTTGAAGCATTTTTGGAGAAATTCATAGTGAACTTCTCTTTTTAGTCAAGTATGATAATCTCAGAACAGAGGACCGAAGTACTCAAAAATTTGTTTTTCTTAACAACTTTGAAAAGGGCAAAATCCTGAGGAAAATCAGGATTTGTTTAAACAACTGCTTTTAATCAAACCAGTAAAATGGGGGAAATATTAAGAAAATTTTTGTTTTTCTCCTCAAGGTAGGCTACATACAGCTAAACTAAGCTTTACTGTTGTTTTGAAGCATTTTCGGGAAAATTCACAGTGAACTTCTCTTTTTTGTCCAAATTTTGACTATCTCAGAAAGGAGCACTGAAATACTCAAAAAGATTGTTTTTGTTAAAATGTTTGAAAAGGGTAAATTTGAGTAAAATTTGGTTTTGTTTAAACAACTGCTTTTGATCAAACCAGTAGAATGGGGGAAATATTAACAAAAACTTGTTTTTCTCCTAAAAGTTCAAAATAATTTTTTAAACAAATCCAAATTTTCCTCAAGATTTAGCCTTTTCAAACATTTTAAGAAAAAAACAACTTTCTGAGTATTTCATTGTTCCTTTCTTAGATAGTTAATTTTTGGACTAAAAATAGAAATTCTCTGTGAATTTCCCCAAAAAATGCTTCAAAACAAGAGAAAACATTTTTTAGCTGTATGTGGCTCAGATTGGGGAGAAAAACATTTTTTGTTAATATTTGTCCCCTTTTACTGGTTTGATCAAAAAAATTTGTTTAAACAAATACAAATTTTCCTCAGGATTTACCCTTTTCAAACATTTTATGAAAAACAAACTTTTTGAGTATTTCAGTATTCCTTTCTGAGATAGTTACTTTTTGACAAAAAACAAAACAAGTTCGCTGTTAATTTCCCCGAATAAGCTTCAAAACAACAGAAAAGCATAGTTTAACTGTATGTAGCCTACTTTGAGGAGAAAAACAAGTTTTTGTTTATATATCCCCCAATTTTACTGGTTTGATCAAAAAAAGTTGTTTAAACAAACCCAGAGTTTCCCCAGGATTTTCCCTTTTCAAACTAGTTAAGAAAAACAAACTTACTGAGTATTTCTGTGCTCTGTTCTGAGATAGTCTTTTTTGGACAAAAAAGATAAGTTCACTGTAAATTTCACCAAAAATGCTGTAAAACAACAGAAAACCATAGTTTAGCTGTATGTGGCTCTTTTTGGGGAGAAATACATTTTTTGTTAATATTTGTCCCCATTTACTAGTTTGAGAAAAAGAATTGTTTAAACAAATCCAAATTTACCGCAGGATTTACCCTTTTCAAACATTTTAAGAAAAAAAAAATTTCTGAGTATTTCAGTGCTCCTTTCTGAGATTGTTACTTTTAGGACTAAAAAGAGAAGTTCATTGTGAATTTCCCCAAAAATGTTTATAAACAACAGAAAAGCATAGTTTAGCTCTTATGTGGCTCACTTTGAGGTGAAAACAAGTTTTTGTTAATATTTCACCCATTTTACTGGTTTGATCAAAAAATTTTGTTTAAAAAATCCAAATTTTCTTCAGGATTTACCCTTTTCAAACTTTTTAAGAAAAAACTTTCTGAGTACTTCTGTGCTCCTTTCTGAGATAGTTACATTTAGGACTAAAAAGAGAAGTTCACTCTGAATTTCCCCAAAAATGCTTCGAAAGAACAGGAAAGCATAGTTTAGATTTATGTGGCTCACATTCGGGAGAAAAACAGTTTTTGTTAATATTTGTCCCCTTTTACTGGTTTTGTCAAAAACAGTTGTTTAAACAAATCCAAATTTACCTCAGGATTTACCCTTTTCTAACATTTTAAGAAAATCAAAATTTCTGAGTATTTCAGTGCTCCTTTCTGAGATAGTCATATTTTGGATTAAAAAGATAAGTTCTCTGTGAATTTTCAACAAAAATGCTTCAAAACTACAAAAAAGCATAGTTTAGCTGTATGTGCCTCACTTGAGGAGAATTTTTTTTTTTTTTTTCCCCCCCTAAGTTTACTGGTTTGATCAAAAACAGTTATTTAAACAAATCCAAATTTTTCTCAGGATTTATACTTTTCAAATATTTTTAGAAAAAAACTTTCTGAGTTTTTCAGTGCTCGTTTCTGAGATAGACACTTTTTGGACTAAAAAGAAGTTTACTGTGAAATTTCCCAAAAATGCTTCAAAAAAACAGAGAAGCATAGTTTAGCTGTGTGTGGCTCATTTTGAGGAGAAAAACAAGTTTTTGTTAATATTTCAACCATTTTACTGGTTTGATCAAAAACCTTTGTTTAAACAAATCCAAATTTTCTTCAGGATTTGCCAATTTTCAAATTTGTCAAGAAAAACAAACTTTCTGAGTATTTCAGTGTTCCTTTCTGATATAGTTACTTTTTGACTAAAAGACAAGTTCTCTGTGAATTTCCCCGAAAATGCTTCAAAACAACAGAAAAGCATAGTTTAACTGTATGTGGCCTACTAAGAGGAGAAAAACAAGTTTTTGTTTATATTTCCCCCATTTTACTGATTTGATCAAAAACAGTTGTTTAAACAAAACCAATTTTCCTCAAGATTTACCCTTTTCAAACAGTTTAAGTAAAATAAACTTTCTGAGTATTTCAGAGCTCCTTTCTGAGATAGTTACTTTTTGGACTAAAAAAGGAAGTTCACTGTGAATTTCTCCGAAAATGCTTCAAAACAACAGAAAAGCATAGTTTAGCTGTATGTGGCTCACTTTGAGTAGAAAAACATGTTTTTGTTAATATTTGTCCCCTTTTACTGGTTTGATCAAAAAGAATTGTTTAAACAAATCCAAATTTACCACAAGATTTACCCTTTTCAACATTTTAAGAAAAACAAACTTTCTGAGTATTTCATTGCTCCTTTCTGAGATTGTAAATTTTTGGACTAAAAAGAGAAGTTCACTGTGAATTTCCCCAAAAATGCTTCAAATAACAGAAAAGCATAGTTTAGCAATATGTGGCTCACTATGAGGAGAAAACAAGTTTTTGTTAATATTTCACCCATTTTACTAGTTTGATTAAAAAAATTTGTTTAAACAAATCCAAATTTTTTTCAGGATTTACCCTTTTCAAAATTTTTAAGAAAAAAATTTCTGAGTACTTCTGTGCTCCTTTCTGAGGTGGTTACTTTTTGGACTAAAAAGAGAAGTTTACTGTGAATTTCCCCCAAAATGCTTCGAAAGAACAGAAAAGCATAGTTTAGATATATGTGGGTCATATTCGGGAGAAAAACAGTTTTTGTTAATATTTGTCCCCTTTTACTGGTTTTGTCAAAAACAGTTGTTTAAACAAATCCAAATTTACCTCAGGATTTACTCTTTTCAAACATTTTAAAAAAATTAAAATTTCTGAGTGTTTCAGTGCTCCTTTCTGAGATAGTCATATTTTGGATTAAAAAGATAAGTTTTCTGTGAATTTTCAACAAAAATTCTTAAAACAACAAAAAAGCATAGTTTAGCTGTATGTGGCTCACTTTGAGGAGAAAAAATATTTATTTTTATTTTTTTGCCCTAAATTTACTGGTTTGATCAAAAACAGTTATTTAAACAAATCCAAATTTTTCTCAGGATTTATACTTTTCAAATATTTTTAGAAAAAAACTTTCTGAGTTTTTCAGTGCTCCTTTCTGAGATAGACACTTTTTGGACTAAAAAAGGAAGTTCACTGTGGATTTCTCCGAAAATGCTTCAAAACAACAGAAAAGCATAGTTTAGCTGTATGTGGCCTACTAAGAGGAGAAAAACAAGTTTTTGTTTATATTTCCCCCATTTTACTGGTTTGATCAACAACAGTTGTTTAAACAAATCCAATTTTCCTCAAGATTTACCCTTTTCAAACAGTTTAAAGAAAATAAACTTTCTGAGTATTTTAGAGCTCCTTTCTGAGATAGTTACTTTTTGGACTAAAAAAGGAAGTTCACTGTGAATTTCTCCGAAAATGCTTCAAAACAACAGAAAAGCATAATTTAGCTGTATGTGGCTCCCTTTGGGGAGAAAAACATTTTTTGTTAATATTTGTCCCGTTTTACAGGTTTGATTAAAAACATTTGTTGAAACAAATCCAAATTTTCCTCAGGATTTTCCCATTTTATAAGTTTTAAGAAAAACAAACTTTCTGAGTATATAAGTACTCCTTTCTGAGATAGTCACATTTTGGACTAAAAAGCGAAGTTCTCTGTGAATTTCCCTAAAAATGTATCAAAACAACAGTAAAACATATTTTATCTCTATGTGGCTCACTTTGTTGGGAAAAGCAAGTTTTTGTTAATATTTCCCCCATTTTACAGGTTTGATCAAAAACATTTGTTTAGACAAATCTAGATTTCCCTCAGGATTTGCCACTTTTCAAACTGGTTAAAAAAAACTTTCTGAGTATTTTTGTGCTCTGTTTTGAGATAGTCAAATTTTGGACTAAAAAGAGAAGTTCACTGTGAATTTTCCAGAAAATGCTTCAAACCAACAGTAAAGCACAGTTTAGCTGTATGTGGCTCACTTTGGGTTCAAAAACAGTTTTTGTTAATATCTGTCCCCTTTTACTGGTTTGATCAAAAAGAATTGTTTAAACAAATCCAAATTTACCACAGGATTTACCCTTTCAAATATTTTAAGAAAAACAAACTTTCTGAGTATTTCATTGCTCCTTTCTGAGATTGTTAATTTCTGGACTAAAAAGAGTAGTTCTCTGTGAATATCCCCCAAAATGCTTCAAAACAACAGAAAAGCATAGTTTAGCTCTATGTGGCTCACTTTGAGGAGAAAACAAGATTTTGTTAATATTTCACCCATTTTACTAGTTTTATCAAAAAAAATTGTTTAAACAAATCCAAATTTTCTTCAGGATTTACCCTTTTCAAACTTTTTAAGAAAAAAACAACTTTCTGAGTACTTCTGTGCTCCTTTCTGAGATAGTTACTTTTTGGACTAAAAAGAGAAGTTCATTGTGAATTTTCCCAAAAATGCTTCAAAACAACAGAGAAGAATAGTTTATCTGTATGTAGCTAACTTTGAGCAGAAAAACAAGTTTTTATTTCCCCCATTTTATTGGTTTGATCAAAAACAATTGTTTAAACAAATCCAATTTTTCCTCAGGATTTACCCTTTTCAAACATTTTAAGAAAAACATACTTCCTGAGTGCTCCTTTCTGAGATAGTAACATTTTGGACTAAAAAGAGAAGTTCACTGTGAATTTTCTGGAAAATACTTCAAAACAACAGAAAAGCATAATTTAGCTGTATATGGCTCTATTAGGTGAGAAAAACAATATTTGTTATTATTTGTCCCCTTTTACTGGTTTGATCAAAAAGAATTGTTTTACAAATCCATATTTTACTCGGATTTACCCTTTTCAAACATTTTAAGAAAAACAAACTTTCTGAGCATTTCAGTGCTCCTTTCTGAGATAGTTAATTTTTTGACTAAAAAGACAAGTTCTCTGTGAATTTTCCCGAATATGCTCCAAAAAAAAAAAAAAAAGCATAGTTTAACCCTATGTGGCCTACTTTGAGGAGAAAAGCAACTTTTTGTTAATATTTCCCCCATTTTACTGGTTTGATCAAAAAAATTAGTTTAAACAAATCCAGATTTTCCTCAGGACCAGCCCCCCCCTCTCAAACTTGTTAAGAAAAACAAACTTTCTGAGTATTTCTGTGCTCTGTTCGGAGATAGTCTTTTTTGGACCAAAAAGCGAAGTTCACTATAAATTTCCTCCAAAATGCCGCAAAAGAACAGAAAAGCATAGTTTAGCTGTATATGGCTCATTTTGGGGAGAAAAACAGTTTTTGTTAATATTTGTCCCCTTTTACTGGTTTGATCAAAATAATTGTTTAAACAAATCTAAATTTTCCTCAAGATTAATTTTTTTCAAACATTTTAAGAAAAAAAACTTTCTAAGTATTTCAGTGTTACTTTCACAGATAGTCACTTTTTGGAATAAAAAGAGAATTTTTCTATGAATTTCCCCGAAAATTCTTCAAAACAACAGAAAAACATAGTTCATCTGTATGTGGCTCACTTTGGGAAAAAAACAGTTTTGTTAATATTTGTCCCCTTTTATTGGTTTGATCAAAAAAAGTTGTTTAAACAAATCCAAATTTTCCTCTAGATTTAACCTTTTCAAACATTTTAAGAAAAAAAAACTTTCTGAGTATTTCTGTACTCCTTTTGAGATAGTTACTTTTTGGAATAAAAAGAAAAGTTCACTGAATTTCCCAAAAAATGCTCCCAAACAACAGAAAAGCATAGTTTAGCTGTATGTGGCTCAGATTGGGGAGAAAAACAGTTTTTGTTAATATTTGTTCCCTTTTACTGGTTGATCAAAAAAATTTGTTTTAACAAATCCAAATTTTCCTCTGGATTTACCCTTTTTCAAACATTTTATGAAAAACAAACTTTTTGAGTATTTCATTGCTCCTTTCTGGTATAGTCATATTTTGGGCTAAAAAGAGAAGTTCTCTGTGAATTTTCCCAAAAATGCTTTAAAATAGCAAAAAGCATAGTTTAGCTGTATGTGGCTCAATTTGAGGAGAAAAAAAGTTTTAGTTTATATTTCTCTCATTTTACTGTTTTGATCAAAAACAGTTGTTTAAACAAATCCAAATTTCCTCAGGATTTACCCTTTTCAAACATTTTAAGAAAAAACTTTCTGAGTATTTCATGCTCAATTCTGAGAGAGACACTTTTTGGACTAAAAAGAGAAGTTTACTGTGAAATTCACCAAAAATGTTTCAAAACAACAGAAAAGCATAGTTTAGCTGTATGTGGCTCACTTTGAGGAGAAAAACAATTTTTGTTAATATTTCACCCATTTTACTGGTTTGATCAAAAAAAATTGCTTAAAGGAATCCAAATTTTCCTCAGGATATGCCAAGTTTCAAATTTGTCAAGAAAAATAAACTTTCTGAGTATTTCAGTACTCCTTTCTGAGATAGTTACTTTTTTGACTAAAAAGAGAAGTTCGCTGTGAATTTCCCCAAAAATGCTTCCAAACAACAGAAAAGCATAGTTTATCTGTATATGGCTCAATCAGAGGAGAAAAACAGTTTTTGTTAATATTTTCCCCTTTTTACTGTTTTGATAAAAAAATATTTGTTTAAACAAATCCATATTTTTCTAAGGATTTGCCCCTTTTCAAACATGTTAAAAAAAAAACAACTTTCTGAGTATTTCTGTGCTCTGTTCTGAGATAGTCAATTTTTGTACTAAAAAGAGAAGTTCACTGTGAATTTCCCCGAAAATGCTTCAAAACAACATAAAAGCATAGTTTAGCTCTATTGGGGAGAAAAACAATTTTTTGTTAATATTTCCCCCATTTTACTGGTTTGATCAAAAACAGTTGTTTAAACAAATCTAAATTTTCCTGAGGATTTACAAAACAAAACTTTCTGATTATTTCAGTGCTCCTTTCTGAGATGGTTACTTTTTAGACTAAAAAGAGAAGTTCACTGTGAATTTCTCAGAAAATCCTTAAAACAAACAGAAAAGCATAGTTTAGCTGTATGTGGCTCACATTGGGTAGGAAAACACTTTATGTTACTATTTCTCCCATTTTACCTGTTTGATCTAAAAGAATTGTTTAAACAAATCCAAATTTACCTCAGGATTTACCCTTTTCAAATATTTTAAGAAAACAAACTTTTTGAGTATTTCAGTGCTCCTCTCTGTGATAGTCAAATTTGGACTAAAAAGAGAAGTTCCCTGTGAATTTCCCCAAAAATGATTAAAAACAACAGAAAAGCATTGTTTAGCTGTATGTGGCTCACTTTGGGGAGAAAAATAATTTTTTGTTAATATTTCCCCTATTTCACCGTTTGATCAAAAAAAGTTGTTTAAACAAATCCAAATTTTCTTCAGGATTTACCCTTTTCAAACATTTTAAGAAAAATGAAATTTCTGAGTATTTCATTGCTCCATTCTTAGATAGTTACTTTTTGGACTAAAAAGAGAAGTTCTCTGTGAATTTCCCAAAAAATACTTCAAATCAACAAAAAAGCATAGTTTAGCTCTATGTGACTCAGATTGGGGAGAAAAATGGTTTTTATTAATATTTGTTCCATTTTACTAGTTTGATAAAAGAAAAGTTTAAACAAATTCAAATTTTCCTCTGGTTTTACCCTATTCAAACATTTTATGAAAAACAAACTTTTTTAGTATTTCAATGCTCTTTTCGGAGGGAGTCATATTATGGGCTAAAAAGAGAAGTTCACTGTGAATTTCCCCGAAATGCTTCAAAACAACAGAAAAGCATTGTTTAGCTGTATGTGGCTCACGTTGGGAACAAAAACAAGTTTTTTTAATATTTCCTCCATTTTACTGGTTTGATCAAAAACTGTTGTTTAAACAAATCCAAATTTTCCTCAAGATTTAACCTTTTCAAACAGTTAAGAAAAATAAACTTTCTGAGTATTTCAGAGCACCCTCTGAAACAGTTAATTTTTGAAGTAAATAAGGAAGTTCACTCTAAATTTCTCCAAAAATGCTTCAAAACAACAAAAAACATAGTTCAGCTGTATGTGGCTCACTTTTGGCAAAAAAACATTTTTTTTTTAAATATTTGTCCCATTTACTGGTTTGATCAAAAAGAATTGTTTAACAAATCCATATTTTCCTCGGATTTACACATTTCAAACATTTTAAGAAAAACAAATTTTCTGAGTATTTCAGTTCTCCTTTCTGAGATAGTTAATTTTTTGACTAAAAAGACAAGTTCTCTGTGAATTTCCCCGAATATGCTCCAAAACAACAGAAAAGCATAGTTTAACTGTATGTGGCCTACTTTGAGAAAATTTTTTTGTTTGTTAATATTTCCCCTATTTTACTGGTTTGATCAAAAACATTTGTTTAAACAAATCCAAATTTCCTCAGGATTTATCCTTTTCAAATATTTTAAGAAAAAAAAATTTCTGAGTATTTCAGTGCTCAATTCTGAGATACACACTTTTTGGACTAAAAAAAGAAGTTTACTGTGAAATTCGCCAAAAATGTTTCAAAACAACAGAATAGCATAGTTTAGCTGTATTTGGCTCACTTTGAGGAGAAAAACAATTTTTGTTAATATTTCACCCATTTTACTGGTTTGATAAAAAAAATTGTTTAAACAAATCCAAATTTTCCTATAAATATGTGTTCAAATTTCGGTGGTTTCAGGTGTAGTCCTTTAATTTTCAAATTTGTCTAGAAAAACAAACTTTCTGAATTTTCAGTGCTCCTTTCTGAGATAGTTACTTTTTTGACTAAAAAGTGAAGTTCCCGGTGAATTTCCCCAAAAATGCTTCAAAACAACAGAAAAGCATAGTTTATCTGTATATGGCTCAATTAGAGGAGAAAAACAGTTTTTGTTAATATTTTCTCCATTTTACTGGTTTGATAAAAAATATTTGTTTAAACAAATCCAGATTTTTCTCAGGATTTGCCCCTTTTAAAACATGTTAAAAAACAAACTTTCTGAGTATTTCTGTGCTCAGTTCTGAGATATTCAATTTTTGTACTAAAAAGAGAAGTTCACTGTGAATTTCCCCGAAAATGCTTCAAAACAACAGAAAAGAATAGTTTAGCTGTATGTGGCTCACTTTGGGGAGAAAAATAAGTTTTTGTTAATATTTCACCCATTTTACTGGTTTTATCAAAAACAGTTGTTTAAACAAATCCAAATTTTCCTCAGGATTTACCCTTTTCAAACAGTTTAGGAAAAACAAACTTTCTGAGTATTTCAGTGCTCCTTTCTGAGATAGTTACTTTTTGGACTAAAAAGAGAAGTTCAATGTGAATTTTCTGGAAAAAGCTTCAAAACAACAGTAAAGTATAGTTTAGCAGTATGTGGCTCACTTTGGGGTGAAAAACAGTTTTTAATAATATTTGTCCCCTTTTACTGGTTTGATCATAAAGAATTGTTTAAACAAATCTAAATTTACCACAGGATTTACCCTTTTCAAACTTTTTAAGGAAAACAAACTTTCTGAGTATTTTAGTGCTCCTTTCTGAGGTAGTTAATTTTGGACTAAAAAGAGAAGTTCTCTGTGAATTTCCCCCAAAATGCTTTAAAATAACAGAAAAACATAGTTTAGCTGTATGTGGCTCACATTGGGGAAAAAAAATTTTTTGTTAATATTTCTCACCTTTATTTGTTTGATCAAAAAAGTTGATTAAACAAATCCAGATTTTCCTCAGGATTTTCCCCTTTTCAAACTTATTAGAAAAACTCACTTTCAGAGTATTTCTGTGCACTGTTCTGAGATAGTCAATTTTTGAACTAAAAAGAGAAGTTCACCAAGAATTTCCCTGAAAATGCTTCAAAACTACAGAAAAGAATAGTTGGGCTGTTTGTGGCTCACATTTTGGAGAAAAACAAGTTTTTGTTAATATTTTCCCCATTTTACTGGTTTGATCAAAAATATTTGTTTAAACAAATCCATATTTTTTTCAGGATTTGCCACTTTTCAAACATGTTAAGAAAAACAAACTTTCTGAGTATTTCTCTGCTCTGTTCTGAGATAGTCAATTTTTGGACTAAAAATAAAAGTTCACTGTAAATTTCCACGAAAATACTTCAAAACAACAGAAAAGCATAGTTTAGCTGTATGTAGCTCACTTTGCGAGAAAAACAATTTTTGTTATTATTTGTCCCCTTTTATTGGTTTGATCAAAAAGAATTGTTTAAACAAATCCATATTTTCATCGGATTTATCCTTTTCACAAATTTTAAGAAAAACAAACTTTCTGAGTATTTCAGTGCTCCTTTCTGAGATAGTTAATTTTTTGACTAAAAAGACAAGTTCTCTGTGAATTTCCCCGAAAATGCTTCAAAACAACAGAAAAGCATAGTTTAACTTTGAGGAGAAAAACATGTTTTTGTTAATATTTCCCACATTTTATTGGTCGGATCAAAAACAGTTATTTAAACAAATCCAGATTTTCCTCAGGATTTGCCCCTTTACAAACTTGTTAAGAAAAACTAACTTTCTGAGTATTTCTGTTCTCTGTTCTGAGATAATCATTTTTGGACTAAAAAGAGAAGTTTCCCTTGAATTTCCCCGAAAATGCTTCAAAACAACAGAACCGAATAGTTTAGCTGTATGCGGCTCATTTTGCTGAGAAAATCAGTTTTTTATTAAAATTTGTCCCCTTTTACTGCTTTAATCAAAACAGTAGTTTAATCAAATCCAAATTTACCTCAGGATTTTCCCTTTTCAAACTTTTTAAGAAAAACAAAATTTCGGAGTAATTCAGTGCTCCTTTCTAAGATAGTCACTTTTTTTTACTGAAAAGAGAAATTCACTGTGAATTTTCCCGATAATGCTTCAAAACAACAGAAAAGCATATTTTAGCTGAATCTAGCTCACTATGGAGAGAAAAACAAGTTTTTATTAATATTTCCCCCATTTTACTGGTTTGTTCAAAAAAATTGGTTTAAACAAATCCAACTTTTCCTCAGGATTTGCCACTTTTCAAACTTGTTAAGAAAAACAAACTTTCTGAGTATTTCTGTGCTCTTACCTGAGATAGTCACTTTTAGGACTAAAAAGGATAGATCCCTGTGAATTTCCCCGAAAATGCTTCAAAACAACAAAAAAGCACAGTTTAGCTCTATGTGGCTCACTTTCGGGAGAAAAACATTTTTTGTTAATATTTCCCCCATTTTACTGGTTTGATCAAACACAGTTGTTTAAACAAATCCAGATTTTCCTCAGGATTTGCTCCTTTTCAAACTTGTTAAACTACAACACTTGAAAGAAGAGAAAAAATGTATTGTCTAGAAACCTTGGATTGTCCTGTTAAAAATAAAGGAAAGCCATATAGACCACAACCAGAGAGATAACCTTTACCATTTAAAATCATGTACACTAATATTGTACAGCCTTTATAATCAGTTGATTCTTGCTGTATATGGTTTAAATGGTCAAGGTTCACATAACTGGTTGTAGTCTACATGAGAATGTTTCCTTTCTCTTTTAACAGGCCAATCCAGTATACATGTAGTTAAATTTTTATTTTTAATATAACATTTTTGTTCGTATATATCTAATAATATATAGAAGAGAAAAATGTCTGTCTATGTGTATGTTACATACAATACCACTTGTACATACATAATATGTAACTCAGGACCACATGGCCAATCCTGACAAACTTGGCATGTGCTTTAAGGACAGCCCATCATTTTTGTTGTTGTTGTTATTTTTTGTGGAAGAAGTAGATCTCTTTGGACTGTTTGCGGTTGTTGGCCATTTTGTTTAGGGCTATACCTGTGCATGCATTTTTAATGTTCCCGATGATAGCACACAAATATTGCAGCATGGCAGCATTACTAACAAACTATGCTAGCTACTATGCCAGCTACATTAGAGGTTAAATATAATGTAAGCCGTTTTCTAGTAATGCAGCCTCTGGACCTACTCTAAAAAAACAAAAAAAAACAGCTGTTGCTGAAATTGACAAATTCACAACGGCCAGCACCAATATCGACCATAATAGATAACTGTGTCTGTCTGTTTGTTGAACACCACACCAGCTTAAACACACGCCAACAACATATGGTAAGGTATCCCACAGCTTGTAAACACACACACACATACACACATGCACACACATACACATGCACACACATACACACACACATACACAGAGCGAGACAAACAGATTAGCGATAACAACAGTGTAAGTATCAGTAATCAATACATTCATCTCTTCCCTCATTTTGTCCAGGCAATGCCAGGTGTCTGTCCTAACATGCTTGGTAAAATAAAACCCCAAAATTAAAAAAAAGAAGAAGTAATATTGGATTGAAAAGGAATGGAAACAAGACTGTACTGATTGTGTGTGTGTGCATGTGTGTTTTAAATTATCTTTTTTCCAGGCCCACACTTCCTTATCTACTACCCCATTAGTGTCTATTGAAAAACTTTTATAGAGTAAGGCTCTAAATACACCACAATTATAGCTGTTTTCCACTTCCTATCAGGAGGTACTCATGAGTCCGTTACGTAAGATTTTGAGGATCTGACATTGGCTGCATGTAACCTTGGTATGGTTTTGCATATGCAACACATTTTAGTATTAGAGTGACACACAGAGAGATCTACCTTTTGCATTATAAATCAAGTCCACACAATTAAGAATGTATAATTAATGGAGCTAAATTCATAACCATAATAAAGTCAAACTATGACTCATATTTTAAGATACATGATTTGGGCTACATGTAAATTTGGCATGGTTGTGCCTATGCACTCATTTCCAGTTCAAAAAGAGAGCACAGAGTGATAGATCTTTAGGACTATAAATTAAGTTCATACAAAGGAGAGGAATCTATGGAGATCCTTAAATCCCAGAAAAAAGTGTTTTAGCTCTCTATGATTTTGAATTGAATGTTTCTAACTCCATATTTTTTTCCTTAGTACATATTTTTTATATCATCTGAAAGGTCTTTCTTTCAATTGAGCCCTTTTCTCATGTAGTATGGTCAGTCTGTGCGCTCACTTCAGCTGCACAGTCTGTGCGCCCACTACAGCTGCAATCTGCGTGCTCACTTCACTGCACAGTCTGCGCGCTCACTTCAGCTGCACAGTCTGTTAAGTTCCACTGCACACTCTGCGCAGTCACTTCTGCTGCACAATATGCGCACTCACTTCAGCTGCACAGTCTGTGCCCTCACTTTAGCTGCACTGTCTGTGCGCTCACTTCTGCTGCACAGTATGCGCGCTCACTTCTGCTGCACAGTCTGTGCGCTCACTTTAGCTGCAGGGTCTGTGCGCTCACTTCAGCTCAACTGTCTGCATGCTCACATTAGCAGCACAATCTGTGCGCTCACTTCAGCTGCACAGTCTGCGCGCTCACATTAGCTGCACAGTCTGTGTACTCACTTCAGCTGCAATAATGAAAATGCGGATTATAGGAGGAAAAAAAAACAGCAATCTTTTTTAAGCAAGTGAACACTCATTACATGTATCTGTGAGTACTTTAGCATAAATAGCAAGCGTTGATGACCTACAATTAGGTGTGGGATACTTATTACATGTATCTGTGTGTACTTTAGCAGCATAAATAGCAGGTGTTGATGACCTATGATTAGGCGTGGGACACTAAATTACATGTATCTGTGGATACTCTAATGGCAGCGTAAACTGCAAGTTGATGAAGGTGTGGGATATTGCATAATTTTTTTAATGACCTCAGTGTTATTGCCCATATTAACGCCATTGTGTATTGCAAAACCTGTATGCAGATATCATTGGAAGTCACATAATGGCTTACACCTTTTGAGACCTAAATCATTGAAAATGAATGAAGCATTAATAGATGCTTTGTTTTACAAATATGGTCTGTTAGGGTTAAAGCCAGGGCTGTTCCTAAATCACTTAGAAAAACTCATGGTTTACTGGTAGAACTTCTATCTGGTTGAGGTGTGCACTATTATTATTGCATATAACCTCATCCAGGACCATTGTAGTGTTACGGATGGCCTGCGGGGACCATCTACAGTGCCACGGATGGTCTGTGGCCACCACTTATGGGGGTAACCATATAAAGTGTGACATGTCTATACAATCTCAACCAGAAGAGGGTATGTATCCATAGCAACCTCCACCTGAAGAGGGTATATATGTAGGTGGCAAGGAAGAGGTGGTACATTGCATGTTGAAGTAGGGGGAAAGGAGATGATAAAGCATGTTACGGTGGATTGGTGTCTCCAGCTGGGGTTTCAACTCTGATCCCCTTTGTTGTCTCTTGAGGGGCTGGTGGTGGTAATAGAACAGGTCACATCCAATCATCCAAAACAGACTGTTAAAAATTTTTTAATTTAAAAAAAATTGTAAGGGGTATTTGGTGAGGATGGAAAATGGGCATGTTCAAGAGGAAGGGAAGGGGTGTGAGGGGGGAGGTTAACCTTAATAAGCATTTATTATAATTAGAAGGTACAATACTACTTTTTGACCAAATATTTTAAAATGGAAGACTAGCAAAAAAAATAACACCCAAAACAGAGCTCATTTCCAGATAAAATTCATATCAGCAACTTCTTAGAGTGATTTCTATTGATATTATCTACCAAAAGACTTCATGCATGCCTCGAATCCTTCACTAAGGTAGTAAACAGGCAGCACAAAAAAAGTTGAATGTGAAAGAAAAACTAATATTCATCTTCAATGATCCATGATTGTTTTTAGCTATGTTTTCTTCCACACATAACTTGCTTACAATAGGTCCAACTTTAGCCAGAAGACACCAAATGTTCCAGTGCATTGCAAAGACTAATGTGTTTCCTGATTGTGAAAAAGAGGCGTGGTCATGTGGGCAAAACTTGTCATCGATGACTCAATCAAGCTAGCTGGTGTGCTGTTTTACAATTAGATTTGAGTAATGACATATTTTATGCAGAACGAATGACCTGCAATCAGTTCTGCTGGTTTGTGGAGTTCTTGTTGATGGGCAACTGCTACCAAGTCCAAAGGAGGGCTATAGATGATCCTCAAACAAAACATGTGCTGTTTGGGAAAGTCTGTGAAGGAGGCTGAAGCTGACAGTAAGTGCTGATATGTGTATTGTACACAGCAACTAATGTTAGTTTAAAAAGCCCTGGAGACCCTGAAATTCACACTTGTGTAGTTTCTACTGTTCAACTATAATATGCAGAAATACAAGCTAAGACGACTTGAAACATGAACAAAAATACTTTATTTAAAACAAACAACTAGATAGTTATATATATATATATTGGATTGACCCATTGAAAAAGAAAGGAAACAAGACTGAACCATGATGACCACAACCATCTTTGTTGTGCATACCAATAATCGTCATGCAAAATGATTTAAATGGTAAAGGGTCACCATTGTGGTTTTGGACAACACCTAGTTTCCTTTCTTTTTTAACAGGTCAATCCAACATGATTGTTTGTTTCTAAATAAAACATTTTTGTTCCTGCAAGTTATTAAAGTTCAGTTATTCTGAAAGATGATTGTGGGGGGACTACACCTGAAACCACCGAAATTTAAACACATATTTGTAGCTATCATAACTTTTTTCCTATTTTCTGTGCGAATACTTTTGATACCAGCTTGTTGCTTATTGTGTGTGCTTTAAGATGATATGTAAAAAGTCTCTATAGGCACCTTTTCTTAGAAGATACATCCAAATACGCAAGGATCACTCCAAAAATGGCATAATTAGGTTGAAATAAGGTTCATTAAAACACTTCACTTAGTCATATACTTAGTCACATGATAGCAACTCTGCTTGCTTCAAGTCAAAATATCTTCTGGATCTAAATCTAGATGCTGTAGGAAGCTATGGTATTTAAAAGGTAATAACCGGAAGGGCACCACAGTATTGGTTTGCTTATCTTTGACATTTTTTACTTCTTTGATCACTTGATGAGCCACAAAGTAAGAAAGTTTGGGTTGATACACCAGAAGCTTGCTATATAGAATCTGAATCCACTGTAACTTACAGTAGCTCTTTTTTTATGAGGAGCCATCACAAGAAATGAACAGTTGAGCATATTGACTTGGGATGAATCATGAGAAAGCATGTGGTTCCTTGAATTGCTTAGGCAGGCTGTTGAGAATCTAAATGGTGCCAAAAGATTTCAGTATCTTACTTCACATTGTATACCATGTGGCACTGATTTACTACACTTTCCTCCTGTTTTATGCAAGGTACTTACTCCCACTCCAATTTAGTAACTATTCAACTAAATCTTATCCCAGTTGGCACTGCTATTATCATTGCTGCTGCCATAAAATAAGTTCTAGTGTCTACACCCATTCCCACTGGAAACATGTGATGTGCTCAAACTATAAACCATAAAATCCCAATTGAGACCATTGTATGTACTATTCCAAGATACCCAAATATTTGAGTTTTTTTAAAATGCAAACGGGATTATCTGCGATATAATACCTGAAAAGTATCTTTTCAATGTCGCTGGCTGCAACAATTCACTTTGTTTTCTTATAGTCATGTTGCTGCAGGAAGAATATGCCGATAATGTTTTTTTTTTCTGAATCACCAAACTGAGGTGGTAATTCAGGAGCAAATCTTGGTGTTTTTGTACCTAACCCCTACCAAAAGCCATATTCAAAACCTTTAGTAAAGATGGTGTCCTGTTGGTCACGACCGAAGAGTGCATCACCATACTGAAGAGAGAACAGATATTTTCACGAACAACTTTAGCAATCCTAAGAGACGAGTTAACAGCAGACTAATTAAAAGAATAACTAAGTTGGAAGAAGAAGAAATCAAAGACGTCCTTCTTGTCGATATGGGTTTAAGTGTCGAATTTTTAGCTAGGCACATGGAAGAAAATGTTGATTTTTCTAATGAATCTGCTAACATGGGTAATTTTGTAGCAACAATGTAACTCTTGGGGAAGGGAAAGATGTTCTCAAAAAAAATTTCTTTTTGGACGTAAAAGTGCTAAGTACCCAAGCAAACCTATTCAAGATCAAATCATCCACATTTATGCCTACAAAATAAGGGAGGTACTGACCAGACAGATTGAAGTGCAAAACTTGCCATTTACCATCATTGCAGATAAGGTCACGGAGACTCATGCAAACCAAGATATTCTTTCAGTGTGCTTGTGATATGTTGATTTAGCTCTACCACATGAGCCTAAAAAAGAATGTCTCATCAATACCTTGAACGTGCAAATGCTGAAACAATAGTAAAAATACTGGAATCATTATTATATCTAGCAGTTTCTCTAGACAAAAAGCAAATTCGTGGTCAAGCATTTGATGGGGCATCTGTAATGTCACCAAGAATGGCTGGTGTTCATGCAAGAATCAAAGAAATTCCTATGGCCTCATTCACTCGCTATTATTCTCACTGTCTCAATCTTTCTATTGCAGCTTCATGCCAGGTGCAAGAGGTGAGGAATATGATTGGTTTGATCAATGAGTCTTACTTGATGGTTTTTGCATCCTAGTCTAAAAAGGCAAAGATTTTTTCGAGTGTGTAGTCAAAGCTTATTTGCCAGAATCTCAACATTCAAAACTTATTGGTCTTTGCAAGACCCGTTGAGTTGAGCGACACCCATACTTTGAAGTTTTTCTTGACTTATATGAATGTCTTGTTACTTTTTGGATACTACATTACCTGATGAAGACTGGAATTGGAAATGGGTCACAAAGGTTAAAGCTCAATGATTAAAATTATCACTTGCTTCTTATAGAGAGCATAGCTCTGTGTTCATGCTATTATAAAATGTACTTAATGAAGTGAAGTCTTAAAAGTGAGATCAAGACATCATTGCTGCTTACCAGATGGTGCACAGAACAATGGAGTCCATCACAGCTGTTAGAGATAAGTGGTTCAACAATGATACTCTTATGCACTCTGAAAGAATTGGTGCCTTGGAAAGTGTCCCCAGTAGGACATGCATACAGAGTAATAGGAATGATGTTCCCAGTACAAGTGCACAAGAGTATTATAAATGAGCAATTGCAATGTACCACTCCTTGATTCTATCTATGCACAAATGACAAAAGAAAATTTTCTGAAGATCAACGACATGCTTCAAAGCTGCTTTATCTTGTACCCGTTTGCTGTCATACTACAAAAAAAGAAGATTTCATGCCTGAGACAATCATAGAGAACTTCCTTGAAAGTAATTTTCCATTTCCATCATCTCTTCCAAAATCTGTCTAAAATGGCAGGCTATGTGGCAATGGAAGGCAAGAGAATGTCAATTTGATATGGCTGATGTACCAGACAATTTGCTATGCACTCTTGGTGCTTGTGACAACAATGCTTTCCCAAACATCCATTGCCTTCTTACCATGTCATGCACAATTCCGAATACAAGTCCAAAAGTTGAACATTCTCCGATTTCGTAAGATGGCTGAGGACTTATTTAATATCTACAATGCGGAAGAATACTTATCTTTCAATTATTGCCATTAATTTTGGTCAAAGAATTGCAGTGGTAGAAGTTTGCAAGTCTTTGTACAGGCTAACCAAGATGACTGTTGAAATCCTCCCTGTTTGAAGGCTTAACTCAAAATATTTGTTAACATGGAAGCTTTTAACTTTTTAAATATTAAAAAAAATCAGTAAAATAGTACCACAATCCATTAAACTGCATGCAGGCAGGGTCCTTTTGCTTTCATTATAACATTTGCCAGATTTATACAAAGGTCATTTACCTCCCACAACCTCCTCTTTTCCGAAATCCTAAATCTGCAAATACTTGTTTCCAAAATGTTGATTTCCACCAAATTCTTGATACAAGCACTTCGAGAAGCTACTGGCACTTCTTATTGGGGCTCTATATTTTACATAATCCACTTTAGTCATTTCATACTTCAAATAAATGATTTGCAGAAGTCAAGGCAACTCGTAGATTTTAGCACCCTCTAATATGCTATTACAATATGTAATAGATGTGGGAGCTTGCTTAAAATCATGGGAAAATTAAATTAATAGTATGTGCCATCACCCAAGAATATTAAGAGATATTATAGTGACTATTTTAAGTATGTAAATACAAAGAAGTTACGTTGATTCAATTGTTTTATTGCCCCACAATTGGACGGAATTTAGTGTGAAATTATCTTCCTTGTAGATTGTAGGAAGTTTGGTTGAATTTGAGGAAGAAATTGAATTCGAGAAGAATGAAGTGAGTGGGGTAGGAGCCCTTTACCTTCTGTCATTTGGGCAGATTAGACTCAGCTGTGGAGCACATCTGAGGTTTGAAGAGAACATTGGCAGGTAGTTAATGTAACAAGTATCAAGTGCAATGAATATTTGTATTATATATTTAAAGTATACAATTTGTTTTTGTTTTGCGAACATTACAACTTCCTTTGCAGCGGCATTTGGTTCTGCAGTGTTTTTGTTTTTCCTTTTTTGTTAAGATAGTCTTGATGCCCTTCAAGGCACCTTGTTGCCCAGTCCTATATAGCATTAGACTTGACTAATTAATACACATGTGAGTACTTAACCACAACACTTGCCTCTACCAAACGCAAATTGATTAAACTGAATGCCGATAGCTATATATTTTTGCTCAACAGATGCTGCTAAATATGGCCGGTTAACAGATATTGCTATATAAGGCAGGTCAACAGGTATTGCTGTATATGGCAAGTCAACAGATATAGTGGGTCAACAAGTATAGCTATATATGGTGGGTCATTAGGCTTAGCGGTTCAATAGGCATAGTAAAATCATATGGAAACTCTCCCCCCACCCCTAAACTAAAGCTCATATCTAAAACTCACATCAGCTGCTTCTTGGCTGCCTAAATGGTGGTTTCAGTCGATATTAGCTCCAAGAAGTCCTCAAGTGGGCCTCGAATTTTTTTCCAAGATAGTAAACCAGCAATACAAATAATTCCTTGAAATTCATCTTCAAGGAGTTTCAAGTTTGTTTCAATGTTTCTCTGTTCCCCACACATAAACTTGCATACAATAGGTCCATCCATTCTAAAAACTTTAAACACAAGATTCCAAATGTTCCATCGACTAATCCATTTCCCGATTGCAGAAAAATGGATTCGGCCGGACTCTCATCAATGATGCAATCAAGCTAGCTCATGTATGTTTTATAATTTGAATTGGGTAATGATCACATATCTAGTATAAGTAGAACCATTGACCCACACTCAGTTCTGCTGTACGGTTTATGGACTTCTTGCTCCTGGAAAAATGTCACCTAGTCCAAAAGAGGCTGTAGGTGATCCACTACCAAAACATCTGCTCTCTGTGCAACTGTTACCCCAAAACCCCAAGTAAAGTCGGTGTGTAATCAGATAATCAGGACACCAAGTTGGAGACCTGTCAAGCCATTCTAGATGCCCAAAATTGACTTTTGATCCTACCTTTTCAAAATTTAATAATTTGTTCTTTGGGACACACCTAATCTTTCCGAGTTTTGTAATGAACCAATAAACTATTTCATGTAATGCCTAATTTATGGTCTTTCCCTTTGACCCAGACCTTTCAAAATGTTATGATATGTTCCTTGCTGCATACTTTGCATACTAAGTTACGACTCTTTGTTCAAGAGATTTGGACATAGGTGAATTCTCATCTTCTCCTCACCACGACATTGACTTTGGTCTTTCAAAATTAAACAATATTCCTCAGTACGGACTTAATCTGCCTACCAAGTTTGATAAAGTTCCATCAAGCTAATTTTGAGTTATTTTGTTCACACATACAAAACACATAAACGGGGCAAAATCAATACTATGTCCTCTGTTTGGGTCACCTGCCTGTTGACAGGCTTCCTACTTATGGTATCTCTGCTACCACCACAGAGCTGTCTAGCTTTTGCTGACTTACCATGATCGTCAGCTTGCTTGCAAACTTATATTGGCTGGTATTAGTCTTAATCAAGTTGTACACACATACAGATACTTGCACAAAACTGAACACCCAGATCTCACTTACTGCCTCACATTCCCACAATATAATATATATAATAATTACTAAGCTACATACTTGTAAAGTTATGAAGCACAAACATCTAGCTAATCTGTTACTACATGCATTAACAGTTTGCATCTCTCTTTAGTCTCCTACACATGAACTTATATGGTAATTCTAGTTGTTCTGTCAGGGAGCCCTGCTGGTCAGGGTAGAAGGTGGGGGTTCCTGACACCCACATCCATGTTAATAATAGCCACTTAACATTCTTGTAAACAGTTACCTACAAATTCAATTAGCATATTCATTTATAAAATAAATCACAAAAATAACTGATCATCAATTTTTACAGCTAAACAGACTATTCCCTTTTTCCAGGTAGAAACATTTTTGGTCTACTAACTTTTTAAAGAATTTGGAAAGAAATTAAGCAACAGCTGGTATAGAAGGAAATTAAGCAACAGCTGGTGTAGAAAGAAATTGAGCAACAGTTGGTGTAGAAAGAAATTGAGCAACAGCTGGTGTAGAAAGAAATTGGGCAACAGCTGGTGTAGAAAGAAATTGAGCAACAGCTGGTATAGAAGGAAATTGAGCAATAGCTGGTGTAGAAGGAAATTGAGCAACAGCTGGTGTAGAAAGAAATTGAGCAACAGCTGGTGTAGAAGGAAATTGAGCAACAGCTGGTGTAGAAGGAAATTGAGCAACAGCTGGTGTAGAAAGAAATTGAGCAACAGCTGGTGTAGAAACAAATTGAGTAACAGCTGGTGTAGAAAGAAATTGAGCAACAACTGTTGTAGAAAGAAATTGAGCAACAGTTGGTGAAGAAACAAATTGAGCAACAGCTGGTGTAGAAAGAAATTGATCAACAGTTGGTGTAGAAACAAATTGAGCAACAGCTGGTGTAGAAAGAAATTGAGCAACAGTTGGTGTAGAAAGAAATTGAGAAACAGCTGGTGTAGAAACAAATTGAGCAACAGCTGGTGTAGACAGAAATAGAGCAACAGTTGGTGTAGAAAGAAATTGAGCAACAGCTGGTATAGAAGGAAATTGAGCTACAGCTGGTGTGGAAAGAAATTGAGCAACAGTTGGTGTAGAAAGAAATTGAGCAATAGCTGGTGTAGAAAGAAATTGAGCAACAACTGGTGTAGAAAGAAATTGAGCAACAACTGGTATAGAAAGAAATTGAGCAACAGCTGGCGTAGAAAGAAATTGAGCAACAACTGGTGTAGAAAGAAATTGAGCAACAGCTGGTGTAGAAAGAAATTGAGCAACAGCTGGTGTAGAAAGAAATTGAGCAACAGCTGGTGTAGAAAGAAATTGAGCAAAAGCTGGTGTAGAAAGAAATTGTACAAAAGCTGGTGTAGAAAGAAATTGAGCAAAAGCTGGTGTAGAAAGAAATTGAGCAACAGCTGGTGTAGAAAGAAATTGAGCAACAGCTGGTGTAGAAAGAAATTGAGCAACTGTTGGTGTAGAAAGAAATTGAGCAACAGCTGATGTAGAAAGAAATTGAGCAACAGCTGGTGTAGAAAGAAATTGAGCAACAGCTGGTGTAGAAAGAAATTGAGCAACAGCTGGTGTAGAAAGAAATTGAGCAACAGCTGATGTAGAAAGAAATTGAGCAACAGCTGGTGTAGAAAGAAATTGAGCAACAACTGGTGTAGACATAAATTGAGCAACAGTTGGTGTAGAAAGAAATTGAGCAACAGCTGGTGTAGAAAGAAATTGAGCAACAGCTGGTGTAGAAAGAAATTGAGCAACAGCTGGTGTAGAAACAAATTGAGCAACAGCTGGTGTAGAAACAAATTGAGCAACAGCTGGTGTAGAAAGAAATTGAGCAACAGCTGGTGTAGAAAGAAATTGAGCAACAGCTGGTGTAGAAGGAAATTGAGCAACAGCTGGTACAGAAAAAAATTGAGCAACAACTGATGTACAAATAAATTGAGCAACAGCTGGTGTAGAAAGAAATTGAGCAACAGCTGGTGTAGAAAGAAATTGAGCAACAGTTAATACTAAACAAGCCTTGGAAGAAGTGCTCTACCAGGTCATGAAAGATGTTTAGTTCTACTGACATCAGCAACTTAACTTCAGCCAAGGCATCTATATCTAGTGTGGGAAATAGGAGTGAGATAGACACTGAAGACCTCATTTGTTAGAAAACTTAGTCTTGTGGTCAAGCTTCTTAGATTGCCTCTCTCTTCAATACAGATGATGGGAGTAACCAAGAAAGCTCTGCATCTAGCTAGAATTCAGCTATATACTAACAAACAGTTTTGAGCAGTCCATAGAGTGTTAAGGATAGGTTTAATGAACAGTATACAGTATTCTTCCTAGGATTTTGTTAAGGTATAACGCACATAGACAGTTTTGCCACATACAAAATTGTAATACTTGTAAACTACATTAGTGATCATGTCCGCATGCCAAATTGTAATATTGTAAATTGTGGTATTGATCTTGTCCAACTTGCGTTCATCCTGGCTCAGTGGCAAAATTTCCTGATTACAAACATAGCATCAGTGGTTCGAATCCCCTTGTTTCCTGAGAAAGAGGGAAAAATGTGGTGGCTCCCTTGGCTTGTCTGTTTAACTAACAAATAACTGGCGGTTTAATTTCCGGTGTTGTGGGGTAAATTTTTTTTTTAATTATAAAGCCACTCCTATGCTTACAATTTCGAAAACACGTTTAAATAACCGGGGAGTACACTGGGATGGAGAGAACACTGGGACACTTCCTACACCTGATTTTGACTACAGAGCTAGCTGGCCATGTTTCTCACTTCATAATTGTTTCAAAGCAAAGCCAATTATTGATTATAATTTTTGTCTGTCAGACTAGGGTCCAGTATTGTGGTGGACTCTTCGAGTACTCTGAGTACCTTCAGTGACCTTATCTTTAACCCGAGGTGCTTCCTTCTGTACGAAGACATAATGGCAACTCAGGAGGAATGGGAAGATGTTAGTTTTAATATATAGTAACATAATGTGAGGATGGTACTTTTTGGTCTCGAAATAATTTGCATGCTTTAACTTACTTCCTTTCTCATTATAATACATACAGTAGCTGTTCTTTTTCTTTCCAGCTGTGTGACTCATTTCATAGATAAACCTGCATTTATCGAATAGTGTCTTAATTTGATGCTGTATATTATGGCAATGGTAACTTGAGCATGGAATGACATTTATTTGTGTATAATATATAGTCACTAATGTACACTGCTTTGATTTGGTAGACTGTAATGTTTGGCTGACTTGACACAAGCAACAGTAATAGAATGCTGCTTTTTATTTTCATAGGTGACTGTGATGTTCAGAAAGAATAAAGCCATCGTGTCTTCTGCTGTTTATCTCTCCCAGTCAAACAGTACTTGCTCATGGTTTAAACCCTCACCTCCATTCTTCAACCACGGCTTCTTGCCTGAATGGCCATTGTGGATTTATGAGTAAATACTATAGTAGGCACAGATAATGGCAAAATTTTGTGTAGCATAGAAATGAAAAATGAAGTCCCTTGTCATTTTCCATTCCATGAATATAATTATTCTGTGTGAGTCTTAACATTGGTTTTACCATATCCTTGCTGATGCAAAGCAATCATAATGACAAGATAAGTTGATAAAAAGGAACGCTACTTTAATTTCTATTTAAGTGATTATGTATTGGTTGAAGTGTACTATTTATTGTAATGTTTTATTTTTGTTAGGGGTAATGTTGATACGGGATATATTGAGTCATCAAGCCAAACTCTGAGTTTTGGGACAACTGCAAACAGACTGGCTTCAAACTTAACTAGTGTATGGCACTTTTTCTAATCAGAATAAATTACATTAGTGTGTGTATGGTATACTCTGTGGAGGGCAAAGACTGGCCCTTTAGCTAAGCAGATGAGAGGCACACCTGCGATTAGTCCTGCAATTAGTCCTGCAATTACATAGGAAAGTATAAGAAATTTTTTTTGTTGTTGCTGCTATTGTTGACTAGGTTCTTGCTTGGCCCGGTCAGAAGTTGGAGTTGTCTCTCCTAGGGCTGGATAGATTTAACCATCACACATCCACCAGTGTTAGATTTATTTTCCAACCAAGTCAGGTAATTTTTGTGATTAGTTGCTGTATCAGTTGAGAGCAAACATTAGTGAGTGGTTAACAACCATTAGAGAATATAATTCAAATTCCATTGAAATGAGGTTTGCTGAAGGCTGTTTTTCCCCCCTGTATATTATTCTTCTTCAAACTATAATTACGAATGGATATTTTAAACCTGGTGGAAAAAAGGTATCAAAAGGTGTAAATGTTTCTATTACAGGACATCTTCTTCGATTCAGTCCAAGTGGAACCTATGATAGTAATATTTGCAAAACTGAGGACAGTGGTCTCTTGAAAGAGACATATTCCTTTACCTATGCTATAAGTAATCCTTATATCTTGGAGTCTGATATACTAGGCTGGGTCGTATCTGAGGAAATTTTCAACCAGGTAAGATTGCAAAAAAATATCAGCATATTAATATAATCTCTTCCTTCTCTCTACTCTGCCTCCCATCCTACCATCTCATGTTTCATTGATTTTGTTAAACAATTTTTACTATTTAGTTTGAATATTTCGCTTTTCAAATGTCCATGGGAACAGAAGGATTGATTTCTTTCTGTAGAAGTTGTTATTGGGGAGAGACTGCAAGCTAGGCTAACTCAAGATTCAGTTTTGCAATTTTATGGGTGTGGTTTTATTCATGTTCACACCAGCCTATTTTGGAATTATTACATACTTGTGCCTTTTAATTTACAATTACGAAGAATTAACATGTAGCAAAATTTCCACCTAGATACTACAACTAGACATACTCAACATTATGATTGAAACTAAAGGCTTAGTCAAGGCCTGGAGTAAACATTACGTGTCCAGTGATAGATTGCGTTTGAAATTCATTGTACTTTCTTTTAATATACCGGATATAGTTAATTTGAAACACACTAGGCATGATCCCTCAGTGTAATACCTATGTATGTATATGTGTTGCATACACAACAGGTGGTCCCAGATAACTTCACACTTCTCTCCCTGCCATGCCCAGGAGGATACAAGCTTAGTTCTATTCCATCGGGTTACATGATATGCACATGTGTGGACATCAGTGAAGATATTGTCTTCTGTGAAGATGACCAAGACACTGTTGTACTGAAGGTAAGAATATAAGGTTGAATTACTTGAGAAATGTAAATATGGTTCTTGACCTAAAGTATCAACATGCGTCATTTTCAACAAGAAGGAAATAATAGCATTAAGGAGAGTAAAATTTTGACTTTGGAGCTCTTCAGCTTCATCACATACAATTTCTGAGAAGATATCCTTCCACATGTTCTTTATATTTGGTTTAATCTTTGTGTTAGTGGCACATATTTCCAAGCTACATTCTGGTGATATCAGTTATCACATATTAGTAATGCCATTCAAACATTGAAGGAGAGTGAATACTGCCATGCCCGCAAATACTACTATGTCAGTGTTCCTGACCGGTTGTGAGACAGAAAAGTAGCCAATCATTGGCAAGGACCCTTTACCTAATGGGAAAGGACCCTTTACCCACACACTATTACCTACATGTATGCGCATGCCCACACTAATATACTTCATTACTGCGTGCATTGCTGATGAAACCTACTTTTATATCTGGTCAAATCGGGGTACAGAGAGATCTTGGATCTTATCTATGCACGCAGTAATCATCTCTAGTCTAGTTTGTAGACCTGTTGTAGACCTGGGCTGCCAGGAGGAGCAAGAAAAGAGGAACTGAGAAAATTCCAATTAGAGCCCGCCGTACGAGGTATGGATGAGAAAAGGTGCCCCATCGATGGGTGTGAGTACTTGATACCCGAGGGGGCGATGGCAAACCTAGCGCTGGCGGCCACCCACCTGTCTGGTCATCTCATGAACCACAAAGGGCAGGAGAAGGACCGGTCAAAAGTCGAAGCCGTGAAAAGACCGACGATATCAGCAGCAGGTACAACACAAAACTGGCTGTACTTCATGTCCAGGTGGGGTGACTATGTGCAAGCCACCAAGGTGCAGCGGGCCGAGAAGGCCATCCAACTGTTAGAATGCTGCGACCCGGGCCTAAGGAGGGACCTCCAGAGAAACAAGGGGTGTGTGGTTTTGTCGGGGCTGCCAGTTGATGCCATTATGGCTGCCATTAAGGTGCTGGCAGTTAGGGTTGAAAACCCAACAGTGGCAAGAGACCGCCTGCATAGTATGTCACAGGACAGAGAAGAGAATGTGAGGGCCTGAGGGGCACCTGAGGGGACAAGCAGCCACATGCCAGTACAGCAAGCAGTGCACGTGTGGAATGATGGTGGACTACATGGAAGAAAACGTTGCTGACGCCCTCATCACAGGCCTGGCGGATCAAGAGATCAAGCAAGGCATCTTGGGAGAACCCAACCAGCCACTGACAATCGAGAGAGCCATGGCCTACGTTGAATCGAAGAAGATCGCGAAGGTGTCGATATCTCAGCTGGACCCCAACAACTCGGTCAATGCCTTAAAGAGCAAGTACAAGAAACTACCAAGGCAAGGACAACCACTACCGGACGTGGACGACAGCAAATGCTACTTCTGTGGTAAGACCGGACACCGGAAATACCCGGCACTTCCTACGCGGAGCACCGAGTGCAAGGCATTCGGGCACAAGTGCAGCAACTGTGTCAAGACGAATCACTCGGAAACTGTTTGTAAGTCAAAGCCCCCACCTAGACCAGTGACAGAAAATGCTGTATTTAATCAAGTATGTAATGTTTCAACCCATGGGGCTAACAAGCATCAAACTCTGGACCACCACATCTTCAACAGCAAGGCTGACAAGTGGGAAAAAAGACGGTCCCTCCCCCAGCCAACTAGAAGACTAGTGGCAAAACTACTCCCAGATGACTACATCAAACTGAGGCTTCCTCAACGACCACGTGGGGCTGTGATCAACATTGATGGCGTGGCTGACACTGGATGCCAGAGCTGTCTGGTCGGGGCTCACATCCTCCAGAAACTGGGAATCTCCAAAGCTGACTTGATCCCTGTCACTCAGAGGATGCAAGCCGCCAACAACAGTGGCATCCAGATTCTGGGTGCCATCCTCCTCGAGTTCAAACTCTCTGGCACTGAGCCTTGCTCCAAGCAAATGGTGTATGTGACCCCCAACATCTCTCGCTTGTTCCTAAGCAGAGAGGCGTGCTCTGAGTTGGGTATGATCCCCCGAGGATTCCCATCCACAGTAGTGGGTGCAACCTCCAGCATCATGTTACCTGAGAAGAAGAAGTCGGAACCAACGAAGCAAGACACCAAGCTTCCTTGCAACTGCCCGACCCGCTCACAACCGCCCACGAGACCTATTCCACTACCTATGCCAGCCACAGAGGCTAACAGGGGCGTCCTAGAACAACACCTGCGTACAATCTTCAAAGCTTCGACGTTCAACACTTGCTGCCACCAACCACTCCCCATGATGGCCGGTCCCCCTCTGTGACTAAACATTGACCCAGAGGCCACATCTGTCATGGCTCACAAGGCAGCTTCCGTGCCTGTGCACTGGGAAGGCAAGGTGAAGGAACACCTGGACCGCGACGTCTGCCTCGGAGTCATAGAGAAGGTCCCCGTCGGTACCCCAGCCACTTGGTGCCAGAGGATGATGATTGTGGGGAAGTCGAATGGCGAACACAGGCGTGTGATAGACTTCCAGCCATTGAACACCCATGCTACTCGAGGGACTCATCACACCAAGTCCCCTTACCACCAAGCTCGACACGTACCCAGGCAGATGAAGAAGTCGGTGTTCGACGCTTGGAACGGATATCATTCCATTCCATTGCATCCAGAGGACACCCACTTCACCACATTCATCACTGCCTGGGGAAGATACCGTTACCTCACCGCCCCCCAAGGGTACAAGGCTTCAGGTGGCGGATACACTGCCAGATTCGACAATCTGGTCCAAGACATCACGAACAAAACAAAGTGCGTCGACGACACTCTGATATGGTCTGCGGACATAGAGCAAGCATTCAACGACGCTGTCCTCTGGCTAACGAGATGTGGCACCAATGGTATCACCCTCAACCCGAAAAAAATTCAATTCCCACAAGACACAGTGCAATTCGCTGGTTTCGAAATCAGCATGTCCACCGTCAAGCCAGCCAGGAAGTTCACAAAAGCCATTGCTGAATTCCCCACCCCCTCCTCTACCACTGATGTTCGCTCGTGGTTTGGCCTGGTAAATCAGGTGGCATATACCTTCTCCCGCGCCAACACGATGGCTCCCTTCAGGGACTTGCTGCAGCCATCCACGAAATTCACTTGGTCCACAGAACACCAGGAAGCATTCGAGGAATCCAAGCAGATCATCATTGAGCAGATCAACCGGGATGTGGAGATTTTTGAGAAAGACAGGCCCACGTGCATAGCCACTGACTGGAGCAAGATCAGCATTGGCTACTGAATGTTTCAGAAACATTGTGCATGCCCAACCAGAGAGCTCTTCTGCTGTAACGACGGCTGGAGAATCACTCTGGTCGGGTCCAGATTCACCCATGCAGCCGAGTCCAGGTATGCAGCAATTGAAGGTGAAGCCCTGGCCGTAGCTGAGGCACTAGAGAAATGTCGCCACTTCATACTCGGATGCAGTGGGCTATATGTCACAGTTGACCACAAGCCTCTTGTGAAGATCTTCGGTGACAGAGCCCTCGCAGACATCACCAATAGCCGTCTTCGTAATTTGAAAGAAAAGATGCTGATGTACGACTTCACCATGTTATACATCCTTGGAGTGAGAAACAACACTTCGGACGCTCTATCCCGATACCCTACAAGCTCACACAGCCCCGACAAGTTATCGCTACCTGATGTAATGTCGGCCCCACCTCCCAAGATACCGCTGGCACTCATGGCCGGACTATCGGTCGACCAGCTGGACGAGGAAGACGAGGACGATTTGATTGTCACACTGTGTTCAGTCATGAATTCGATGGTTCAAATCACCTGGCAGCTCCTAAAGGAACAAACGACCACGGATGACACCATGCAGCTTCCGCTACAAACCATTGAAGAAGGATTCCCCGAGAAACAGGCAGACACGCCAAAAGAAATCAGGGAATGCCACATCCAGAGATCCCACCTCTGCTCCACAGATGGGGTGGCGGTTTACAAGGATCAAGTCATCATCCCTGTGACCCTCAGGGAAGACTGCCTGAAAGCCCTACACTCGGCTCATCATGGTGTCACAATGATGCTATCCAAGGCCGAAGCATCCATATTCTGGCCAGGCATCGCCGCCGACATTTCATACCACAGGTCAACCTGCAGCAAGTGTAACGAGATGTCGCCATCACAATCATCACTCCCTCCTACACCCACGGTTCTACAGGGAACTTGCGATCCATATTCGTAACCTTCGGCATTCCAGAAGATATCACGACCAACGGGGGCCCGGAATTCACTGCCTCGGTGACAAGGAAATTCCTCGCCGACTGGGGCGTCCACCACAGGACCAGCACTGTGTCAAATCCACATGCCAACTGCTGAGCTGAGATCGGAGTGAAGACTATCAAACGTGCACTCACGGGTAATACACCCGACAATGGAGATCTCAACACTGATTCATTCCAGAAAGCGATGCTCGCGTACAGAAACACTCCTGATCCTGTCACAAAGGTATCTCCTGCCATCGCTATGTTAGCTCGCCCTATTCAGGACCTGCTACCTGTTCTGCCAGGCAAACTCAGACTCCGCGACTACTGGGACCGCCTCCTGGATGACAGAGAGAAGACGATGGCTGATCGTGGATCCAGGGAACATGACAAGTGGTCCGAACACTCTCGCACCCTCACCCCTCTCATGGTTGGAGACAAGGTCAGGGTGCAAAACCAGCCAAGGCTAATCCCCCGTCGATGGGACAAACTCGGCATCGTCACTGAGGTTAAACAGTTCTACCAATACTGGGTTCGCACGCTCGGATCAGGCCGTGCCTCCCTACGGAACAGAAAATTCCTCCGCAAGTGCTCCCCCTCCACTTCCCTTGTGGTTCCCGCATTTCAGAACGTCGGTGCTCCTCCGATACATACCACTCTGCCCGACCAAGTAGTCGAGAGCCCCTCCATACCTGTGCCTGCCTACATCCCTGAGACCACTCGGGTTGTCGACCCTCCATCTTCACCTCCACCTTCACCACTGTCTCCAGCGTCAGCACCTGTGCCTCTATGGACACCGACCAGCCGAGTGCCAACCGCCACCAGACGCCTACCTGCGCCCCCTCCACGACGCCACTCTAGTAGGAAATGTGTACTGGATCATCGGCCTAACTACCAAGACTAATATAGGCCTGGGTGAGATAGCCAATAATGGGAAACGACCCTTTACCTAATGGGAAAGGACCCTTTACCCACACACTATTACCTACATGTATGCGCATGCCCACACAAATATACTTCATTACTGCGTGCATTGTTAACTGATGAAACCTACTTTTATATCTGGTCAAATCGGGGTACAAAGAGATCTTGGATCTTATATAAAAAGCACATATGGAAATATGGCTGAGAGTAAATTGCTTTAATTTGTTTAAAAGTAGCTACTTTACATACATGAAAAAACACTAAGAGTGATGTCATAAGGAGAGTGGTATCATAAGGAGAGTGATGTCATAAGGAGAATGATGTCATAAGGCAGTATTGGTTGTCAGAATTGTCATGATTATTGTTTTATTGTTTTAGATATTTTCTTAGCCTTAACTACTGCTCAGGCTAAAAACTTAGTAAGGAAACTGAAGAGCTAACCCAGCACCGATTTGTGAATTGATTTGTAGATGTCTTTTTTTATGATTGTAAGATGTGATGCACTTGAGAATTATATGTTCCTTATAGATTCAGAACTGGTGTAATTGGTTGGATTGTAATATGGGGAAGTAGCCATGAATTTCATGTTTTTACACTATTCCTTACCTGATACCTACAACATAATGGGATGAAAAATTCTGAAATGCACATTTGGAAATAGTTGTTTTGTTACGAGTAATTAGAAACTGCTTTCCTTGAAGATGAGAAGAGCACCACATTAAGAGTGAGCTCATCAGGCAGTTCTTGCTGCAGAAATTATCAGATTACCAAGGGAAGTCCATGCTGAAGCTGATACTGTTTATTGTTTTCACTATGCTCTATATCATTAACAAAGTATTGACTATATGCATCAGTTATGTTTTTTATATGTGCAAACTATCCAGCCGTCTACTCACTGTCTGAAAGAGAGTGAGAGGCCACACACATGCAAGCAACTGTTTACCTCAGCAAGATTGAAAATAGTTCCTACTATCAAGAACTTGTATCACATCCAATGCCAGTGTGTTGATGAATTGAGTAGTTTACTCTGAATAAAACACAGTGTCCTTTCCCTGACAGCTATTAACCAAGCAGGCCATGTGCATTTCTTCATCATTGGTGAATCTAGCTTATATATGGCAGATTTTCCAAGAAACGATTTCTGTTTTTTAGTCTAGTCCATAAAATCTTCTCTGTACTCTTTGGGTTATGGATGTACGGCACATATATATAATATATATACATAGAAATGCACATATGGAAATATAGTTGAGAGTGAATTACTTTGTGTTAGAGTAGCTACTTTACTTAGAAACAAATCGGCAAGCATTTTAGGGGTGATGTCATAAGGCAGTAATGTCAGAATTGTCAAGATTTTTGTTTTATTTTTCTAGGTATTTGCCTAGCCTTAACTACTACACCAAGCAAAAAAAAAAGACATTGCTCTGGCCATAACCTTGGTATGGACAAGCTGAAGAGCTAACCCAATACTGATTTATGATGATATTTGTAGATGTCTTCATTACAATTGTGGGATGTCATGCAGCCAAGAATTATATATTCTTAGAGATTCACAACTGGTGTAAGTGGTTGGATTGTAGTATGGGGAAGTAGCCAAGAATTGTAAGTTTTTTCATATTCCTTACAGATGCAAGATTGAACAACCTGATAACCGACAAAGTAATGGGATTAAAAATTCAGAAACGGAAATGTGCATGTGGAAGTAGCTTTGTTAAGATTATTTGGAAGCTCATTTCCTTGAAGATGAGTAACACATTAAGAGTTAGGTCATCAGGCAGTGCTTTCTGCAGAAATTTTTGTAGTTATAATTTGCAATTTTAACACTGTTTATTGTTTTCATTTTGCTCTATATCATTAGATGCATCAGTTATGCTTTCCATATATGCTAAACTATCCAGTCATATACTTGCTGTCCAAGAGAGAGAGTGGCAATAAACATGCAAGGAACTGTGCTTGCCTTAGCTGGATTGGAAACAGTTCCATCATCAAGAATTTGATGTGCAGATGTTTTCTTTAGATTGTGAGACGTGATGCAGTCGAGAATTATGTTCCTTAGAAAATTGTAAATGGTTAGATTGTAATATGGGGAAGTTGCCAAGAATTGCATGCCTTTACTGCATTCCTTACAGGTGCATGATAGAACAACCTGATGCCTACAACATAATGGGATGACAAATTCTGAAATGGAAATGTTCATGTGGCAGTATGTATTTTTGTTCGAAACTGCTTTCTATGAGGATGAGAATCTATGAGAATGAGAAGAGCAACCCATTAAGAGTGAGGTCTGCAAGCAGTGCTTTCAGCAGAAATCTATCTATGGGAAGACCATGCAAAAGCTGACAAGAATTTGTTCAAGTGTGTTTTCAGTACTCTGTATATCATTAGCACAACTATTGACAATATGCATAAGTTAGCTTTCTGTAGGCTAAACTATCCAGCGATCTACTCACTGTCTGAAAGAGAGAGCGGCTGCACACATGCAAGGAACTGTGTTGACCTTAGCAAGATTGAAAATAGTTTCTACTATCAAGAACTTGTCACATCCAATGCCAGTGTGTTGATGAATTGAGTAGTTTAGACTGAATAAAACTCCAGCATCCTTTCCCTAACAACACTTAACCAAGCAGGCAGCATGTAGATCCATGTTTCTTTCCTTTGGCCTTAGAATCTGTAGCTGTTTTCTTCATCGGACGAATCTAGCCATCTATGGCGGGGTTTCTAAGATGACCATTTCCTTTTTTAATGTCGAGTCTGTAAAGTTATGAATGTACGGCACATATATATACCACATACGGCCTTACCAGGTAATACGTAGTTTTCCATCCACTTTCCACTGAAGGCTTGCTTCGCTTACCAATAACAGGAGTAGCCGAAAAGGTTATGGTTTTGCCAAATGGCCTTGTGTACTAGACATTGTCTGCTATTTTCACATCTTTCTTTGTGTTTGTGTGTCTTGAGTGTGCTTGATGTTTTTGACATTGATGCACGTTAAATAACCAAGGACAAGTTGGTTTAAAAGTATAAGAGCTAGCACTAACAGCCAAGCTACTCAAAGGAAGACAGCTAGAGAACAGTGTTCTCTAGATGTCTCCCCAGACTGTTTTCCACATTATCAGTATTTGATCAGTTCTGCATGTGTGTGTGTAGTACATATTATACAATTCTTAAAACTATGTGTGTGTGTGTGCGTGCGTGCATGTGTGTGCAGCATGCATGTATGTGAATGCTCCATTGTTGCAGAATGATATTTTGAAGATAATTTTGTGCCTGTACACTTAGATGAATACCATATTTGTCATTGGCTTGCTAGATACCTTTGTACACTATCTTGCCACTTTGGTGCTAGGACAAAAAATGCTCTTTTTTGCACCAATTTGATCAGCTTAGTTACAAGCAGATCAAGTCAAAAATCGTATAATGGTTAGTAGAAATAATCTCGCTCCATAGGGAAGATCAGAGAGCAAGGAGCAAATTTTTTTTAGCTAGTGCATTCTGATCATGCATGATGTTATGGTTCAAAGTTCTCATGAATATATCCTTGAAAAATAGTTTTGTACCACAATCAAGGTACTATACCATATAGCCAAAAAAAATTTCCTTCTATTCCTGACAATTATGCAATCGTAACATATTCTGTGCACTTTTTTTATAAATACTGTATATATGCATATTAGCATGGAACTTGGGCAACCTTCAAGCCTTCAGACAATGCCAAAGTGAATCTATACATTTCTATTTGTCCTGCTGGCTATTGCCGCTGTACATTTGAGAATAGCCTAGAGAAAAATGGCAGTTCCAAGCTCTGTAAGTACCGGTATAGAAACAGTGACCCAGATTTCCAGTGCGACTGTGGTAGGGAAGGTGAGCACTATAGTAAACTAGTGTATAATACTTCATGAAAATTATTAGAAATCATATTTGGACTTTTAAAAAAAAGCCATTGTTCTCCTTCTCATCCTCCTCTTCCCTTCTTCTTCTCCTTTTTCTCCTCATTCTCTTCCACATTTTCTTCCACATTCTCTTCCACCTCATCCTCCTACTTCTCCTCGTCCACCTCATCCACTAACTCTACATCTTCTTGTTCTCAAGGTGTACTATGTGGTAAATGTAGTAATGATGCTGGAGTTAGTGTGCTGCTGAATAGATGTGTCACATGTTCCGATGGCTTCCTCGCACTCATTCCTTTGCTCAGTAAGCAATAGACTTTAGTAAACATTTGAGTGATAAGTAGAGAGCTAATGCTCCTATCATGAAGCAGTATACTGTCACAAGATTGGTCTAATTATTAACCATTGGCTATAGACTTAATTTCGTGTGTTTTTTATAGTTGCAACTTTTTTCAGGAATAATAATTTAAAATGTCAACCAGGTATAAGAATTAGGTCTATTATTTGGGAATAAGAATAGTTGTAATATTCACAATTGCACTTGGCTTCATCTCATGCAATTACTCGACTAGTAAGCGTACAATTGTTCCCATAAATTGGACTTGAATCGTATGATTCTATACAAATAAGACTTATTTTGCTCTTGTTTCAAGTATTGTTTTTGTTTGTTTCTGCTATTATAGTTGAGCAGTGGAGAAAGAGGACTACAGGGATATGGAGAGGCATAGACATGCGTTTCTGTTTGCTTTCATCAAATGTGAGCTGATTAGTGGATGGCTCCTAGGCATTTCACGTTTTCTAACCTATTTATTGTTGCTTTATGCAACACATATCATTATCGATAGATACATGATATGTATTGGTAAATGTACCCATGTATACTATATTTTCCACTACAAAATTATACCATATCTTGTTGCTATTGCTGACTACACCCATGTAGGGCAGCTTCAAGATGCATTGCACAGGAGAACACTACTGCAGATATTTTGTCAAATAATCAGCTATGGCTTCTATTGAACATTTTAATAGTTGACCAGGAGTGAGAACTGTACAAACCAAATAGACTGAACTAAATATGAGTTATTTCTTGAGGTACGAATAGTCAGCCTAAGTGTGGTCTGACAAACCACTTTTGCCATATTTTTTTTGACTTGGGGCGTCTATGCCAGAAACCACTGAATTTGAACACATATTTATAGCTGCCACTCCAATATAGGGGAATGGGAAGGAAGGCAAAGAATCAACATGCCAGCATTCACCTTCCATAGACCAATGGACAAATGTTGGTGTGTATTTTTTTTAAGGTATATCCAGGCATCATCCATGAAGATGGCCAATAGTCTTGATGGTATCTGCTCTCTCCCTACTCCAGCCCACCAATAACCCTAAATTTACAGAAATGAAGTGGCAGGCTCTTGTGTGGGTGGCCATCTTCCTATATATTATCACTGGCAACTGTGAGCACAAGCCTTGAGTGATAGCAGCTCCAATAATTGGCAATTGTTCCATTGGAGTAATAACATTGACATTGAAGGCAACTGGTTGGCATCTTCCTTGGGATTTGATTTGGCATTTTTTCCTTGGATGCAAAAGCAGCAGAGTGGGCTGCAGAGAAAGTGCATCCCTAAGAAGTCTTGTTGGAAAATTCTATTCCCATTGCCCCCAAAACTCACCTAGTGGTCGCCAAAAGGGTCAGCAGAAGCATGGCGAGTAGTGCACTATGTCCACCCTCCCACCATCTGGAGGCCCAAGCAATAATGATTACACACAGGATAAACTTGGCATCAAAAAGGAGACTAAGGGACTGGGAAGGGATTACATTGACCAGTCATTGGCTTGAGGGATGGTGCTATAGAGAGCCAGCAGCATTGAACGGGTATCCAGGTCCTGTACAAAGAGATTGTCCTAGACAGCTTGATCTATTGCATGGGCGAAAGCCTTTTGTTGGAGATGGACGTCCCAGACCTGAATGGAGACTCAATATGGCCTATCCAGAGTCAGGGTCAGCTCTTCCAGAGCAGAAACTGATCTCTTGGGTTATATTCAAGCATCCTGGCAATGTGTGTCCTTGAACCATCCAAAGAGCTAATAAAAGAAGCTGGTGCATTTAGGGGTGCTAGCTGAAAGTTGGGAGCACTCATTTAGCATGGAATATTAGTTATGCTAGTGCCCCAGACATGGGGCATCAGCAAGATCAGTCAGGGTGCACAATAGTATTTATTTTTAATTATTATTATTATTTTTTAATTATTTAATATTAGGCATGTTTTAATAAATAATAATAATAATTACTGTTGTTATTAATAAAACAATAATAACTACAGTAATAATTATTATTGTATTATTATTATTATTCCTTGATTATATCTTGATTATATTACTACAAAATTACATTACAATCAGTAATAATAATAATAATAATAATAAATAATAATAATTATATTAATTGATATAGTAAAGAAGAGAGAGAATACCAATTTTATTATAGTGATAATGACAATACAAAAATTTGCCCTAGTGTTCCAATAGACAAAGATTGACCAGTGATATCAACAAGAGTTAAAAACAAACAGGATATGAAAACAAACTGCGAGTGTCATAAATACAGTTGACAGTTAGAGTTCCACCAAATTTTTTCATTTCTTGAAATATTAAATGTGATGTAGATATGGCGACCTTGGCCACCTCATCAAATAGCCTTCTAATGGTTTCTTTTGATACCATAACAAAGGGAGGACCTTCTTCATTGCCAATGCCGAGCTTGGTAATCTAGAGCATCAATCTCCACTGCCATGAAAAGGGTTGTCAAGCACTTAACGTCCAAATCACTTGGCAACATATGGTATTTTTCTCACTTCCTCTACCTTGCTTGCTATAAAGATTGCGTAGTTTTAAACAGCACGGTTAATTCCACCATATGCACTATACTTGGCCATTTAATAACAATATATGGGTGAGCAATGGTCAAGAGTAGCTCTGGAAGGAAGGTGCATGAGGGTTTTTACTTACTCTGTGGCCTGCAATATCTTCATAGATCTTGTCAACCTCTTCTAATAGGGGTTTCATGCCACTGATTAGGACATTATCATGGTACCACATATATCTTCTGTATTCTAAGTCAACAGAGCAGCCATTGAGTGAGTACATGGGTGCTCTGTTGCATTGTATTAGGACTTTTTGTAATAATCTGGGCACTTCTATACTATAAAGGAGAAAAATTTGGATTGCGTTGTCACCTTTTCACGCTGAATCTATTAGGCTCACTTTCCTGAAAATATTCAAGGTGGCCAGCTCAATACCTAGGATTTATATGGGCTCAGTGTCATTGTCCTACAAAGTCACAAGAAACCACCATCACCCAAAAGCAGCTGTTGCGAAGGTCCATTCTTTTTTAAGCCTTTCATTTTTACTCACACGTGTTCTGACTGCCTACTGATATCGACTAGCAACACTAATTACTAACAGCAGCTTGAACTCGTACTAGCACTACTGGTTTCACCTTAATCCAACCACAAATACAAACTTACATGATTATTTATCCATTATGTATTAGTGCATCTCAACTGCTAAACTACAATATCATCATCACAAATTTTCAATGCAGCCATTATTTGGGCCAATTTACTTGTCAAACAACAGTGGTGGCAGTTTGTGCATGCCCAGTTTCCTACATTCCATAACATAGAATGGGTACATACCTCTGCTAGTTCTATTAGGGAATGTGTTAGCACTCCATGTATTGGTTTGGCCCCTATTTCAAAACGATGGCACCAAATAAAACTCTACTTATATCTCAACTAAAACTAACTTTGGCAGCTTCTAAAACAGTGACTTTAACCAATTTCAATTAAAAAAAAACAAAGAGTTTGAGCATGCCTTGTATCCTTCCCAACGGTAATAAATCGTCAGCCTAAAAAGCAAGAAATTTGGTCTTCTGGATCTTGTATCTAGCTATCTATGTATTTATCTATTTTTCTTGCCTAACATAACTTGTGTATAGTAAGTTCATTTGTCATAATTTTATTACCAGAATATTCCTAATTGTCCAATGCATTGAATCAACCAATCTCTTTCTCAGATTAGGTAAAATGGATCTGTCAGCAGTTTTGTGGCTAATACAATCAAGCTAAATCTCGTTGGCTATTTTTTATGTTTAGAATTTAATAATTGAGTAAAGACCACACAAGCTGTATTATATGCAGAATTATGACCTGCGTTCTATGGGTTTGTCAAGTTCTTGCTCCTGGAAAACAGTTACGTAGCACTAAGTAGGCTGTCGCTAATCCTCTACTCTGTTTGGTTCTCCTGTACAACTGTTACCAAGTGCTTAAGCAGCTGCAATCTTCAGCTGCTGCATTTGCCAGCTACCCACTGGCCAGGACGAGAGTCATATTCTTTTATGAAAAAGGTGAGTAAAATATAAACTTGGACAAATTCAACAACCTGGCCAAGAAAAATTAGTGTAACTTGTAGTATCTATATGAACAGTCAACAGTAATGATTTATGTAATACACAATGTTGTCTGATGGAAACAGTCAACCTTAGCAACAAGATATGGTATGAGTTGCTGTGTAATATAAAATCATTGGTGTAAATGATTTATATTATTGGATCATCAAACAGGCTGTGGTGAATGTGTACATGCTTTTGATCTTTGAGTAGTTCTCCATCAATCAACTATAAAAACCACAAAACAAACAAACATTAAAAAAAACTTGAAACAAGAATACACCCCCTCATCATTACTGATGTATACTAGGTCCCCTCATCATTACTGGTGTACAATAGGTCCCCTCATCATTACTGACGTACAATAGGTCCTCTCGTCATAACTGGCATACAATACGCCCCCTCATCATAACTGGCATGCAATAGGTCCCCTCACCATAACTGCCTTACAATAGGTCCCCTCAACATAACTGGCATACAATAGGTCCACTCATCATAACTGGCATACAATATAACTGGCGCACAATAAGTCCACTCATCATAACTAGCATACAATAGGTCCTCTCATCATAACCGGCATACAATATGCCCCCTCATCATTACTGGCGTATAATAGATCCCCTCATCATAGCTGGAGGTCCCCTCATCTTAACTGGCATACAATAGGTCCTATCATCATAACTGATACACAATAAGTCCACTTATCATAACTGGCTTACAAAACGCCCCCTCATTATAACTGGCACACAATAGGCCCTCTCTTCCTAACTGGTGTATTATAGGCCCCGTCATCATAACTGCAGTACAATAGGTCCACTCATCATAACTTGCATACAATCGGTCCTCTCAACTGGCGTTCAATAGGCCCCCTCATCACTGGCATACAATAGGTCCACTCATCATAACTGGCGTACAATAGGTAACCTTACCGTAACAGGCATCCAATATGTCCTCTCATCATAACTGGCGCACAATAAGTCCACTCATTATAACTGGCATACAATAGGTCCTCTCATCATAACTGGTGTATAATAGGTCCTCTCATCATAACTGGCATACAATAGGTCCTCTCATCATAACTGGCATACAATAGGTCCCCTCATTATAACTGTTGTCCAATAGGTCCTCTCATCATAACTGGAGTACAATAGATCTATTCATCATTACTGACGTATAATTGGTCCCCCCATCATTACTGGCTTACTATAGGGCCCCCTCATCATAACTAGCATACAATAGGCATCATAACTCGCATACAATAGCCCCCTTCATCATAACCGGTATACAATAGGGCCACTCATCCTGGTATACAATAGGTCCTCTCATATAACTGACATACAATAAGTCCACTCATCATTACTGGCATAAATAGGTCCCAACACCATTACAGGCATACTCATCATAACTGGCATACAATAGGTCGCCTCAATATAACTGACGTAGAATCTCCTCTCATCATGACTGGCACACAATAGGTTCTCTCATCATAACTGGCATGCAATACACCCACTCATCATAGCTGGCATACAATCAGTCCTCTCAACATAACTGGCATACAATATCCCCCTCATCATAACTGATGTACAATAGGTCCTCCCATCATAACTAGCATACAATCGGTCCTCTCAACATAACTGGCATAAAATATCCCCCTCATCATAACTGACGTAAAATATGTCCTCTCATCATTACTGACGTACAATAGGTCCTTTCATATTTTAGTGCCTGTGAACTCCAAATGTTCCAATAAACGCCTCTGACTACTCCGTTTCTTGATTAGTAAAACCGAAAAAACTGGCACAAAGAGGTAAATATCTTAAAAACCACACTTAATTTGATGATTCACACCCGAATGAATGACTCACGCTTAGTACAGTTGTTTGGTTTTGCTTCTGTTAAACTATAACCGTGTCAAAGGAGGCCATCACTGATCCTCTACTAAAACATCTGCTGTAGTATTATCTGCAATGATACCAATTTCTTGAAGGAGGCCGTAGCTGACCCTGCATGGGTGCAGTCAATGATAATAACAAGATATGGTGTGTTCTGAAGTGGACAACATTGGAATGGTCAACAATAGCAACAATGCATCATATTGGTTTGCCTCTTGTGTCCAGCAACAATATAATGTTACAATACTGTATAAATGTCTAGGCGACCCTCCACCAATTATCTTACCCTTTATGTAGTTCTCCACTTCTTCCACTGTTGAACTATAATATACACAAACAACAAAACAAACAAACGAAATACAACAACACTTGAAACAAGAGTAAAACACTTTTTTTTTTTAAATGCTAAAAGAAAGAAAGCAACACTGTGCTCATTTAGACCACAACCAGTTAGACGACTTTTACCATTTATTATCATGTACACCAAATTGTGCTGGCTTTAAAATCACAGAGTGACTATGCAACCACAAATTCACAATATTGGTGTGTATGTTTTTAAATGATGAAGGGAATCTAACTGATTGTGGTCTACATGAGTACAGGCTCAGCCATTATAGCTGCTTGTTTTCAAATATAACATTTTTTCCTCATATCTTCATATCTATCTCTGTAGAGTAGGTCCATTTATATTTATTTAATTATCTGAAGAATTATCCGAGTACTGAAGTGAAGACCATGCAATAGGTGACAGTAACTTCAGACATTTTGTTATAGGATTTTACACGCTTGATCTATTTATATATTCAGAATATTCTCCATAATACTCCTCTTGATAATATGCAGTTGGTTATCTTTCCTCTATGCCAATTGGGTAGCTTGTTCTGTTTTGTACTCGAGTCTGAGAGAACAGCACCCACAAAGGAGAGTTGGGGGTACACACAAGGATTTGTGTTTTTAATTGCCAAGCTTGGGTAGTATCTACACCATCTTATACCCATTAAGTAGCTATATCTTAATGGAACTCCACCACTCTTGTCCTGACAGCTTCTAGCTATGCATCCTATCGATACTCCTATGTTATATAGTCTTACTAGCCAGTAAGTGGGCATATAAAAATCTGGCTAGTGTGACTACTACACTGCAGCCAGTTCTCTCTTTCCTTGTTGGCCAGCCAGTTCTTTTGATCTTTAAAAAATATTTTTTTTACAGATGACCATTTCATTGTTTACATCAGCTCATTTTATTTAACGGCCATTAGACCATTCATATATTTGGAGTGAACATTCGGCAGATATATATACATAGATAGCCACATTATTGCAGATATGGCCACACATTGAACACCATTGAGAACTTGCTTCCCTTACCAACCACAAAGCATTTGAGCTAGGTCTGTTAAAGCAAAGGCAAAGAGTAACATGGAGCATAGAGTTGCTATGGCATCTAATAGTAATAGCTGTAAGTGGCAAAATGTGTTTGCTTAATAGCCAGATGCACTTTAACAACCAGGTTTTTATGTGATTAAGATAAAATACAATGCCAAACAACGATTCATTTTTAATGTATATATCATATACCTAGAGTCTCTGGTCTTTTTTTTCATCGAATCAAAGGTCATCCTCATATCCCGTTCTGTAAAAATTATGTTTGTTATCCAATTTTATTTTAGTTGTGATTGTTGCTGTACTAGTTGCTTGTATCATTCTTTTGGACAAGTCATTGCCAGTGCTGGCAATACCTTTCCTCTTCTACATACAGGCAAGTATATTCCAAAGTTGCTTATTGAATGTACATAAACGATTTGAAGTCAGTACATTTGAATTCTTTGAGTGATTTGTCTTTTGTTTTTTATAAAGAACTTGATGTACGTTCTGCCATATCTGTGTCAAAGCGTTGAACAGAATTGTTCTCTTTTAAGACAATATGATGTTCGTTACTGTGGTTTTGTACTGTGAGAGCCCTTGGTTGACATTCTTTCTGAATGTGGCAGATCAGAATAACATTGACTTTGTTCATAATCAATATTGAGAATTCAGAGTAAATAATAACTATCCTGAGCCAGCTGTTCCCCACCCTCCCTCCTCTCCCAAACCAAATATGCCCTGACAATATAATGCTGGATTTGAAACACATAATATTTTGCAACAATACACAGAATGCTCCATATGCCAGTGCTTTCTTCCCAGAAACTTTTCAAGTAGTTGTAAACTATGTAAGGACATTGATTGTTTTTTTTTGCATACACTTCAGATTTAGTTTTGTGATTACTTTTGTGCTTTACATACAGTTGCATTATCTTTCAAGCGCCTCTGGCTTCTACTTTGTCTACGATTTCTGTCTTTCCAGCCATCTTACCACCATACACACGTATCTCCTCTGCTATATTCCTGTGGGCATAACAAGTTTGGTGTACTTCCTTATGTGGCTATCATGGTTAGTCATCACATTTTTTTTAAACTAATTTAAATGAAGGTATTTGAATTTACTTCAAATTAATCTTAAATATGTCAAGGAAATTGTTGAAAAAGAAGTCACTGCATCATTATGCATCTTGGTGGTGTATACTCTTATTGTACTCATCAGTTACACACACTTCATTCTCGATACTGAATTGTCCATCCGTTCCTACCAATGGCTCACTTCAAAAGGTAAACATAGTTTTTAGGAAACTCTGGCTGATATAATATTTGCATTAAAATGTAGTTCATTTATTGCATGGTTTTGTGATAGAGCACTGAGGTAGTAACCCATTTATGGAGGTGTGTATTTTTTTTTTCCCTTTAAAATTTGCATAAAACAAGCAAAACATTACTTTTAGATTGCAGTTTCTATCTAACTAACGTAAACTCACGTACCTTATAACCTGTTCTTATAATTCCCTTCCTTCCATATAGCATTGGTTCATAAATGGAGAAACTGTGTGTTTCACTGGAGGTCACATTCCTTTGGCTCTACTGGCAATAGTTATGATGGTGGTGTGCTTTTTATTTGTCTTCTTAGTAGCCCTCCTTCCAATTGTAGTAAGTATTGTTGATGCTGATATGTGATAGAGTCTCGAAAAGAGATCACTTTTCAAAAAAATCAAAAGCCCTTATGAACTATTAGAGAATAATTGTGCAGTGTTATATTTATTTTTGTTTTTGATTTTTGCTGTACTGGTTGTTTTGTACCAAGTGGCTGTTTTACAATTATTTACTTATTTATAATTTTATTAAAGTTTATTCATTTTGTAATTGTGTCTGAGAATTGTATGTCTGTGAAATGCATAGCAAATATGTATATATATATATATATATATATATAAGCTCATACTAATAAAGTCTGACAATTTAAACAGCGGCTATGGATTGTTGTGAGTTTAGCATTTTTATCATTACATTGTTAGTGGCATAGTATAGAAATGTGCATAACATATTATTTTATATTTTGTATGTGAAGGAAAGGTCAGCTGTCTTCCTACCTGTAGTTTAACCTTGGGTCAATAAATGTGTTATTCTCTCGAAATTGCAGTTCACTAATCATTTTAAGGAACCATTTACGAAGTATTTCAAGGATGACCTGAAGTTTTGGTATGGTGTGGAACTTGGAAGAAGATTTTTGTTTCTCCTGGCTCTAGTCCCATTTCCAAGAAATACGGTATTATTATATATTTTAGTAGTAATATTACAGTTACAAAGCAAGTCAATCTCTATAACTATGTGTAACACCTAATGACAACATGGAAGTGCTTCATACAATTAACCTATTGACCCAAACTTGATTTTTGTGTTAATAGTTGTAACATTTTTCCAGAAATTTTTTTTCATAATATTCTAATGCAAGTACAATAATTGATGTAAGAAAACAAAAGCTATGCAGCACTATATAACTTACAGCAAGGAAATCAATTAAGAACACATCCTATGAAGCTTTTCTAAGAAGACCAGCTTCCAGAAACAGCAGTAAAGGCCTAGAAGAGGCTGTCCATGACTGTAGTTGCAATTATCAGCCATTTAAAAAAATTCCTTTTTTTCTCTCGCTTGCCCTGTCAAACAAGAAAAAAAGTTTATGAATATTTGTAATGATGAAGTAATCTAATGGTATGAACAATCTAGTGTTCATCATATACTTATAAATTTATTAATAATAGGTCTTTGCTGCACTTGTTCTCGTGATCAGCATATTTCTGTGAACCTACAACCTCCCATACAAATCCAACACTGCCAATATTCTGATATTCTACTCCAACTCAACCTCCTGACATTACTCCTACTGGAGGCTCTTCCCCAGGTTAAACAGGACCTATTCCTATTCCCTGCAGATACTGTTGATGGTATTTGCAATAGCCACATAAGCAATGTCAGTAACATTGTTTATCTACTTGCTCCAGTTTATTACATTCCATTGATAGTTGCTGCAATTGCTGTTGGTTTCCATCTGCTAATTTACTTATACAAGTAAGCTTGAACTTTGTGTTTATTTGCTAACATTATTCTCAGTTAGAGCAGCAGTATAGAGCAGTGAATCATCAATCTACATAAAAAATATTGAACACCAAATATAATAACTGATGGTGCTCATTATTAGAGGTAGAAGCCCTATCAATGTGGCCTATATTAAACTCTTGTTTCCTTTCTTTTTTGACAAGCCAATATATATATTTTTCTTAAATAAAAAATTTGTTGTCATGTTTCTGTTTTGTTTTCTCTCAATAGTAAAAAAAAATATCCTTCAATAAGTTGCTCAGGATTACTCCAGAACTTAATCAATCACTCAGATGTTATTTATTATATTCAAGTGCACACACACATTCACATATATACATGGTTAGCTGCAAATGGTTTACCAGGTTTTGTTGAAGATCTGTGTTGAAGGTCTGTGCCATTTACTACTGTTGCAAGAGTAAGCTTCCTAGTTAACTAACTGATAGGTCACTTCTTTGCTTCTAAAATGCTGAATCAGTTAGCTAAGCTCAAAATTGCACAAGAAAGTGGGCTTGTTTGTTATGTCCAATTTTCGGGTTTTTTACAGAATGACGAAACAGATTAGTTACTGCAATGCATTGAACAATTTGGAGTCTTCCTGATATTAAAATTGAATGGACCTGTGGTACTCAAGTTATGTGTGGGAAAGATTAGATTGATACATAGACAATCATATGAAGACAAATGTCTTGTTTTTTAACTGTTTATTTTTTTAGTTGCCAATTTACTACCTTGGAAAAGGGTTTACAGCACAATGCTGGTGTATTTGGAGCTAAAATCAGGCCAAACCACCATTTATTATGCCATAGTGAGTTTAGAGATGTATTTGGTTTATTTTTTGGCATCAGCACTCCCCACACAGTTTTGCCATTCCTTTATCAACATACTTAAAAACCAATGTTCTGTCATGGTAGGCTATGTAAACCTTTAGACTATGGACTGAGAAGTGTAGGTGATAATGCTCTCAACTGGCATCTAAAGATTTCCTGCTCTCTCATTGCATGCTTACTGTAAATACATATGTTTGCTTCTCATGACATTCCTTCTCATATCATGTAGACTGTAGAGGAGCTTTCTATTTTTTTTCCTACACAAATCTGGATGGTGTTGCTTCCTTTGTTCCTCTGGCTTCTGAATCCTTTTTATCTGTTCCTTACATTTCTTATAGTTGAACTGTTTCATGCAGGGACATGCAAGACTATACTGGCTCCTTGAATAGTAGCATTGTTCAAAGTTTTATTATTGAAAACTCAGCAGAATAAAAAGCGAGTTTTGCACATGCTTAACAACCAACATTTGACCTCGGATAGTGTAAGACAAAAATACATATAACATTGGTTCCAACTTGGTACTTCTCCTCCTATTTCCCCTGAAATTTCTGTTTGGGCACTGAAAATGCCGGAATATAGTTAGTGTTGGAGGCATATTGTCATACGCACACACATGCACTCACAATTGAAAGGCTGAGAACCAGAGTAATGTAACTCTCGTTATCTTGCTTTGGTCATAGTTTACGTTTCATAATGAAATAATTGATTTTTATTTAAGGAATTCAAATGTGATAGGACTTTCAACATGTGTAACGAAAAATTTGAGCATATTAAAAAACAACAACATATTTTTGAAGCTGAAACTATTTCTGTTTGAAAATATAGTGCGGTGAAACATTTGTCCTCAGATTTGGACTTGCTGCATCGCCAGATCAAAGTTTCTTATAGAAATCATGATATATAGGTGGGATATTCCTTCCTTCTAAAACCCCGGATGATATCTCTGAGCCTGTTACTGATGAAGGACCAGGAGAACTTATAAATAGCTAAACAGGTTTCACAAAAATCGTTACCATGTTATCTAGTACGCTAGTACTGTACAATAGTATGACGTAAGGATTACATCACTGAGGCTCAAAAAAGTTCAGACACTTCCTTTGAGGATAACTCCTGTGGCTTATAACAATGCATGCAGCAGTTGGCAAAATCACTTTATATAATGTTGTACCACAGTATGCAATAGTAAATCAGGGGGAAAAAACCAGAACCAGTAATTTGTGGGTTACGTGACTTATTCTGAGCCCTTCAATGTTGATTAATTTTATTTATTTTCACTGTATACGAATTAATTTTCTTATAGAATTTATTATAGATGGCGAAAGAGAATGGGACTGCAGACCTCGGATCCAGTGGATGGAGCGGAGAACTTAAATTCTGTTCATGTAGCTAGTTACTATACATCAGAGTTACTGGTAATTGATTATTAATTAAACTGTATATGCTTATATTTACAATAATTTTTTTGTGTTTTTAATTTTTATGATAATACTTTTGCATGATCTATATATTGCATAATGTAATTATACTGTAACGGTGACTAATTAGGTGGTAGGAGGGTAGTAAACCCAAATATCTTCTTTTTTCTTCGTCATAATAGTAGAGTTTCTAATAGAATGCAAACTATTACAAACTCTTTATTTTCTGGTGGGAAAATCTCTATGGCAGATATACAATCACCCTCCTTCCAGGTATGGTAGAAGAATATAGTGTCAAAACAAGTTAGATATTCTCAATTTTTTTGTTAACAGCCTAGCATAACTTGCCAACTGGTGTTCAGAATTTGTTCAAATTTGTTGTTTTTATGACTAGAAAGATGTATGCTATCTTATAATAACATGATAATAAGGCATTCCTGCTATATAAGCAGGAAACCAACAATCATCTTTGATTTTAAAAGAAGCCTGGAGGAGTCCTTCATGCTCAGATCCTAGTGCCACCAATCGATATCCGAAATCCACTTGAAACCATAGCAATCACTTGGTGTGTGGCTTCACCAGACATACAAATTATGAGAAAGGAGCATGGACTTATTACTTGGATGCAGTAGAAGAACGAGAACAACATAAAACCTCAACCATATATAATAACCAGCTAAACTTCCTATTTTTATTCTGAACCAAGGACTCCTTCACTGGTTTATATACCATCATTCCACCATCAACTTCAACATTAGTGAGTGCAGAAGGTAAAAACTATTAAAAAAAGAGCCAGCAGTAGATAATACGCTATTTTCCAGTAGGTGCAGCTTCTGTCTCATAGATCCTGAGCAGCTACATCTGGAAGTAGCCCTTCATCCTACTCTGAAGAGCTTTGCTTTCTTTCTTTCCAGGTTAGTAACCAAAATACAGTTTTCCTATATCAGCATGCAATCTTGTAACCAAAACTTTGTACATCCACCACAACCATATTTTATTATTGTCTAGAACATTGCATAGAACTTTCATTGTTGACGACATCCATAGAACAAAGATGCCAAGAGTCTGCCCCCAATCCTTCTACTTTGAGGCTGTCATTCTCGGTGTGAATCCTATTTTTTTCAAGACAGATTGTATAATACCCCTATAGTCATTGTGTTGCTGTAATGGTGAATATAGCTATAGTACAAGAAATGAATGCAAGGTATTGTGTGGCGAGCGAAGTGCAAGAGAGGGAAGAGGAAAAGAGAGAAACTAAAGAAACACAAACTGATGATTATTTTAGCCTAATTCCCTAGGGACAAAAATTTAAATCCTAGCATGGTTAGTTCATTACTCTACCCATTGTCCTATACACCCCTAGCATAGCTGAAGGTAAAATACATTAATAATATATTCATATTTCATGTAATGGTGTTGGATTGTGAATTGGGAAGTAGCTAAGAATTGTATATATTTATAAATTTTGTCAGGTGCAAGGTTTAATATCCTGATGCACTACATAATGGGATGACAAATTCTGTAATGGAAATGTGCATGTGCAATTAAGGAGTTTTGTTAATCTTGGAAGCTGCTTCCCTTGAAGATGGATGCGCACTACACTAAGAGTAAGGTCATCAGACAGTGCTTTTTGCATAGTTTGTTCTCTAGTCACTGTTTATTATTTTTAGTGCTCTCCATCATTAGCCCAACTCTCCTTTATTGACAGTTATGATCTCTAAATGTACTTGCTTAACTAAGTAGCCAGTCTACTCAGTGTACAAGAGAGAGCGGCAGTACGCATGCATGGAATCATGAGCAGGAGGTTATCCTTCACTTTAGAGGAATGATAGGCCAATTTTATAGTAATATATTACACGCAATATATTGCTGCGGCAATATTTAGACAACTTGTCACTGTTTATTGTTTATTAAATTGACTACTTACCAAGTAAGAAGAATTACATAAACCTTCAGATGACTAGTTCATCAGTTGCTCCTGTGCAATAACAGCATGCCACCTACCTCCCACAAGTCCAACCTCAACCAATCCTGCAACAGTGTATTGTTATGATTCAGAGCCTGAATTCCAATTAATGCCCACAGTCCTGCAATGTATGATTCTGCTCAACCAGACCAAGTGGAATCACCACCACCAATGTAATTACCTCTACCATCTACTCAGTCCATTCAATTTCTAAACATGTATCCATAGATGATCGAAAGTTTTCCTGGGGGTTAATGGACTCGGGGATCATTATCATATCATTTGAACCCACCTATGATGAACTTGTGCATTGGCGAAAGAATTGTTTCAATTTCCCACAAGGAAATACTGGCAAGTTGTTTGTGTCTGAATTAGCACATCTTTTTTATGCTTTTTCCACAGCCGCAGCCCTCAAATCAGTGGCTCAGAAGGCATCCATTGTTATGCCGTATGATTGGTCCAGAAACCCTACTGCACTTCAAATATAAAGGAACACACTGCCTGTGTAGAGAGATAACTAAAGACTTGGAAAAGTGGGAATCTAATAGACCTGGTTAAGGAGGTAGGACAATACAGACACACATACCTAAGTTCTCAAAACAAGCTGAGCACTAACTATTGTGTTCTTTTGCAAACCTGATGTTTTAGGGGAAGACACAAGCAGTTCTTCGGCTACTAACGAACAAGGAAGGCGGTGTATCCTCCACCTCAATGAAGCAACAAGTACTAATGATACAAAATCATTATCTGTGAGAGGATTCTGGGGAGTAAGCATCCCCCTATCCTATCTCACATGAATCCATCATTCAAGGTGTTCTACCAGATATCCATCCAGTCATCTACAATAAAATTGATGCATTACTGATCCATTTTACTTCACTGCACACAAGTGAGGCTGCAGGTTCATCAGGTCTGGATGCTATTGCCTGAAGAAGAATGTGCACATCTTTTAACTCTTCCTCATATGCTCTCTGTCAGTCTCTTACTTATTCAGCCAAACATTTATGTATCACCATGATCGATTCCTAGTGTACTGAGACCAGATGAAAGACAAAATGGCATAGGTGGAAAAACACAAGACATATCGTAGCTAAAGCCATCTTGTCTGTTGCTAGAGGAGATATTCAAGTGGCTGCTGGATCAGGCAACTCTGTGCTGGGTAAATATCAGGTTTTGTGGCTTTTGTGGCAAGGATGTAGATTTCTGCCACCAGAGTCTAAGCTATCTAACCTACCTAGCTAAGGTGGCTTAAACCCAAACTAGCAATTCATGATAAGTTTAGTTAAGAAATTATTGTGTTCAGGTGTATATTACATAAGTTTAGTATCTGTTGGCAGGGATGCAAGGGCTAGCTACTCAGTGCGTGATAGTATTCATGCATATGTTCATGTTCTGGTTAGGCTGGGGCTCAGTATCCCCCCCTTCTTCTAGTGGCTGAAAGCCATCTTTAACTGGAACATTGTCATCTGTCCAGGCCTGCTGAGCATCCACATTGGCATTCTCATTGCCGGGCCTATAGGTGGTGAAGATGTAGTGCCGTAGTCGCAATGCCAAACAACCAGGGATCTGTTGAGTTGTTTGGTAGTGGCAGGAATAATAGGCAAGGTAGTTAATTTGGATGGAGAAGGGTTGGCAAATCAAGTGATAGTTAAAATGTTCAACTGCGGAAATAATAGCCAGGCCTTTCAATTTAGTGGAAAGTAACATTTCGGCTGGCAGCTGCTTTTGGGAGTAAAAGGTCATCGGCATCTTGACTCTGTCCCTGATAAATGTGAGTACAGCACGCAGAACTCTGATTGAAGCATCCTCCTGCAATATGAATGTTTGTGTGTGTCTGGGGATAGCAAGAGTGTGTAAAGTATAGAGAGATTTTTTTTGATTATACAAAATCAGAATTGATCACATCCGTCCACTCCATTGGCTCAGTGGCTGCTTTAGTAGTAGATGCAGTGAGTGTTAGCGAGTGCTCGGCGAATTGTGGAACAAACTTTTGATAATACCCAGTGAGTCCTAAGAAGGAGTAGTGTCAGATTTCATCTTGGGTTTAGCAATGTCTCTGGATAACTGCCACCTTGTAATCCATGGGATTAACACGTCCATTACCCACTACATTGTCATCTATGATATGATCTATCCTTGGCATCAAATATGGGTCCAGAACCGTGGTTATTTGAAGTCCACATATAGTCTAATTCCACTGTCTCTTTTCTGTTCTCGTAGGAGAGAGGACGATCAAGAACTTAGTGATGGTTTAGGATGCCAGCCTCTCATAGGGTGTGTATCTCCAATCATAGCTGGTCTTTCTTGGCTGGGGCCAGACAGTGGGTGCAGTCCTTACAGGTAGAGCTTCATTGGTGCTGATTCCTTGCTGACAAAGGTAACAAGACCGGGTGCGGTGGTAAAGACTTGTGGAAAATGGGGCAGGAGAGCCTGCAGTTGCTCTGCTTGCTGCTCGGTCAGTGCAATGTGAGATAGAGGCCAGATGGTTGAGAAGGGTTTTCCTGGTTGTCTTCTGTTGTCGACTGTCCGCCAAGATTTCAACATGCTAACGTGTGGCATTCTTGAACAGTTGACTCTCCTAGTGATAGCGATCCGGTAATTGAGTGGAGAGGCCTTCTGTGTAATATCGTATTGCCATTCCAACAGTCCTCCAGCTTGCGTGTGAGCTGAAGCACTCGGATCAAGACCATGGATCCAGGTGGGAACTCCTTGCATGTTACTGTCCTGTCTTAAGACTTCTTTCTTTGGCTGCCTGTTCTCATGGGCCGACAATGCTGCCATGTTTTCCATCCTGTGCTTTGAGACCCTAAATTAGTCTACCACAGTGGTTTTATTTGTATCTCCAGTCAGCCATGTGGACTAGAGCACTTCCAGAGGGCTTCTGATGTTACGGCCATAGATGAGCTCAAATGGGGCATCTCTCGTCATGATGTGGGGGTTATCTCAGTAAGAGAACACCGAGAACTTGTGGTACCATCCCAATTCTGTTTGTCTTCAGTGGCCTTCTTTAGTATAGCCTTGAGTTAGGCATGCAATACCTAACAGGTAACAGATTGGGTATAATATGACCAACAAAAATAATGCCATGATCAGTGAGAATTTCTTCTGGGGGGCCAGTTCTAGAGAATACCTCCATCATAGCCTCAGCTATGATCTTAGCAGTGACTCTTTTGAGTGGGGTCGCCCATGGGTATCTGCTTGTGTAATACATTCTGGTCAACCAATACTAGTAACCAGATTTGGTCCTGGGTAGAGGTCGTACTATTTCAAAAGATATTTTGGAAAATGTGTCACGGTGATTGGTAATGGTTGAGAGGGAGATGGCTGTGCATGTATGGAGCAGCACATTGGCACTCGGGGCAGGTACGGCAATACTCATGTACTGGTCAACTGAAAAGCTGTCTAATTCGAGCTTATGCCATCTTTATTGCAAAAGAGTGAGAGCCAAGTGTGCCATTTTCAAAACTATGTGGGGTCTAGATTCTGGCAGCAGAATTCTGATACAGTTGGTACCAAGTTTGTCCATGTCATGGTGCATAAGAAGGTCATCATCCCAGGAATAGCCATTCTCTTGTTCGTCTGCTAGATAATGTAGAAAAGCTAATGATGAGTCCACTATTTTCTGCCCAATGAGGTCCACTCGATCCGAGATAGCTGGGATTAGCTCAGGGTTAGTCAGGTTGGCTTGTGACACAGCCTGCACTAGAACCGGATTGAATGGGTCTGTCTGGAGCGTTAAGTCATCAAAGTCGTAAATGTCACCCATAGTATGGGAGCTGCTCCTGACTGTTAGGTTGCTTCATCACCCAGTTGTTTCTCAGGTTGGTCCTTGGCAGGCTGTGCTCTGGTCACTTGCACCAAGGCAGCTTGAGCTCGCTGCTGCTTTTCGACATACAGAAGGTGGTCCAAAAGGTCTAGGAGCATCCCAAGGTATGCATTGTCCTGGTTGACCAAGTCAGCAAGTACAATGGTGTAGAAGTCATAATGTTTGCCCACATAGAATCTAATATTTGCCAGGGGCCATTCTCGTGCATTCTGCCAAAGCCAGACAGTGTGGAAATCTCTCCTGAGTCATATGGTTGGAAATGTCTCAGATACACTATAATAAAAACAGAACCGGAATCAATAGGGAGTCTGCCCTATTTGAACTGACCAGTCTTTCCTGCTCATGCCTGAGGTGTGGGAGATGTTATCCTCCGGACCTGTCATGCGGTCGTTTGTGGCTCGTTTTCCACAGCCATGCACACCATAGTTTTGCTATCCTGGTTGCTGCTGCGTTTAGAATCAGTGTCCTGTTGACAGTAGGAGAGAGTATGCTTGGTTGATCTCGTCTAGGTGGTGAAGGATTGTAGTTTCTCCTCCAGTGTCCTTCATCCTGGTAGTTCCTTTGCCGTTGGTCACTTCAGTTGTACCAAAGTCTGTGTGGTCTGTAGTTGCTGTACTGCTGCTTGACTTTCAGCCGGTCGATCATAAATGTGGCATAATCAAGAGTAGTAGCCAGTTTCTGAGTGTGGACATAGTCTGTATCTTCGTGGCTGAAAAGGGACAGAAACCCTCCGGCAGCAATAGCATGAACTGCCTCGTCCACAGTTGTGCAGCCTTCCAGCTAGCATCTTGTCAGCCTATGGAGATCTCTAAGTGTTTCTGTCAAGGGTTCTGTGGATTTCCTATGGTACCCCCAGAACTGTCTCTGGCAGGCATCCCTTGACTTTCCTAGAGCTGTCAGCAAGACTTCCTTAAGTGCCTTATATATTGTTTTGGCCTCCACTGGTGTATCAGTAGTATAGGCTTGCAGGGCCTTTCTGGTGAGGAGGAGTCAGCCTTTCTAGACATACAGTCATTTCTATCTGGCCAGACACCATGGTCTCTTCAAACCTCTGTAGGTATGCTGCGGGGTAATCGGTATCCTTCCATGGTGCTAGACTCTGTACCACTTTTTCGAGCGTAAATCTCTTGTCTCTAGCTTTTTCTCTGTCCAACCTCTGTTGGGCCAGTATTTTGTCTTGCACCAGCAGGGTGTTCTACAGGTCTTGTTGCTTTTTTAATTTGCGCACTTCAAATGTCAGTCTATCTAATTTATCTCATACATCTTTATTATGCCGTTCTCTGGCTCCTTTCTCCTTCTGCTCTTGTCTCACGTGCTCTCTCCGCATTCTTTCATGTTAGATCCTCACTATCTGCTCAGTCAGGTGACTGCAAGGCTTGAAGGGGATCAGGATGTGCTGCAAGTAGTTCTGAGGAGGTGGTGTCTTCCTTTGACCATAGATTGTCCATGTCTCCATCAGTTCTAGTAGTGATCCAAGTGTTTATTGCGGCATTTCTTTCAGAGTTTAGAGAAGAAGAGTAGAGGATACTGGACTGGATACACACTATGGGAGAAGCTGGTTGAAATAGATTGTAGCTGAAGTATTTTTTTCAATGGATGGATTCTGCTGTTGAAGTTAGCTGTACTGCTGCAACCAGATATTGGGGCAGTGGGCAGATTGTTGCCACCAGATGTTGGGGCAGTGGGTAGATTGCTGCCACCTGAGTCTAATCTATCCAACTCACCTAGCTAAAGGTGGCTGAATACCCAAACTAGCAATTCTTGATAAGTTTAGTTAAGAATAATTGTGAGTACGAAGTGCAAAGACTGAATAGCCCAGCTCGAGTGGCTATTATATAGCACAGTTCAGCTAGCTCACAGTAAATGACTATATAAGGTAAGCTAAGCATGATACAGAATAAAGTGTGAGGTTAAACCGTGAATGGAAAGTGTCAGTTAGAAGGGATGCAAGGGCTAGCTACTCAGTGTGCTATAGTATTCCTGCATGTGTTTGTATTCTGGTTAGGTTGGGGCCTAACAGAGGCCACTGTTCATGCAGTATGTAAGAGTTTCCATTAGAAAGAAATAGAAGCAGCCTTTCTTGTTGATGCCAGTTTCGCTTTCAGTTTCCTAAATTGCAAGACTGCCGTCCATAGTGTCCACTTCCTTTGTCCATCACTCACTACCATTCTAATCAATAATATCATCAATGGAATTATTCATTGATGGGGATTCAGTCTGCTCCTAGGAGGGGACCACAGAGGGGGACTCCTTGGCAATGCCAATGTATGCCCTGGCCACCCCTGTCAGTAAAACAAGCATGGTATGCAGATGATGCAACTGAACTAGGAACTATTGGCAACCTACAGGCATGGTTGGATGATTTGACTACACTTGGCCCAAGCTTTGGTTACTTTGAAAATGCCACCAAGACCTGGCTCCTCACCAAGGAACAACATCACTTTTAGGCTATCATTACCTTTGCAGGAACAAAGTCAATATCACTTGTGCTGGAAGATTAATATCTTGGGGCCCTATTAAGAACCCGAGTATTCAGACAAGTTTGTGACTAAGAAAGTGGAGTAGTGATCAAGAGAGATGAAATGTCTCTCTGAAATTGCAACTACTCAGCACCACACTGCCCATGCAGCATATACTCATGGAATGATAAATAGTCTTATTAGGTTGTACAGTACCAAACATCAGTCATCATTTTCAACTACTGGAGGACATAAGAACCAACTTTATCCCATCTCTCACAGGAAGATCTCCTCCAAACGATACAGATCGGAATCTTTTAAGATTACCAGGAAAAGGGTGGTCTAGACATACTTTGACTCATACGGTTTTTTGATTATGAGTTCTCCACATCCAAACAAGTAATTCAGTCCCTCAAAGAACTTCTAATGCTACAGGACCCTGATTATACCGTGAAAGTATTAGCTAAACAAATATCCACAAAGAGAGGAATCCCCCCAAAAGATGCAAACAAGTCTCACTGGTAACTGATATCATAAGACAGAATCATTCTGCTAGGCTTCAGGGAGCTATGGTTCTGGCCAGGCAGAGAGGGGCCTCAAGCTTGCTCATATCACTAACCTTCAGGAGTTTAATTTCTGTCTCCACAAAGGTGTCTTCAATGATGCTCTGTCACTCAGATATGGGTGGTCTCCCTCATGTACTCTCAACAACTGCTCGTGTGGTGCAGCATCTCTATAGAGCATGTTTGTTCTTGTCCAAGAGGTGGCTTTCAGACCATATGCCATAATAAAATAAGAGTTGACAGAGATTTACAATGATGTTCGAGTTGAGCCTGATTTACAACCCATTACTGGTGAAGCTATGAGAAATTTATCCACAGTAACAAGTGAGGAAATAATGCTGGATATCGCTAAAGATAGTTTTTGGGATGGAAGGTTTGGAAGGACATACCTGGATATTAGCTTATTTAATCTACATACTCCAACTAACTGGAACGCTCATATTGCCACATGTTACTAGAAATATGAGAATAAAAAAAATATGAGCATGTAAACAGAGAGTATGAGAAGTGGAGTATGCCTCTTTTATACTATTAGTACAATCTGCTTCAGGTGGGGTAGCCAAACAATCCACTGATTTTTACAGACCAAGACACTGTTGTACTGAAGGTCAGAATATAAGGTCGAATTATTTGAGAAGTGTAAATATGGTTCTAGATCTAAAGTATCATCATGCGTCATTATTCAACAAGAAGGAAGTAATAGCATGGAGAGTAAAGTTTCGACTTTGGAGCTCTTTAAGCTTTATCACATACAATTTCTGAGAATATAGCCTTCTACATGTTCTTTATATTTGGTTTAATCTTTGTGTTAGTGGCACATAATGTCCAAGCTACATTCTGGTGATATCAATTATAACATACTAGTAATGCCATTCAAACATTGAAGGCGAGTGAATACTGCCATGCCAGCAAATACTGGTTGTGAGACAGAAAAAAACATATGGAAATATGGCTGAGAGTAAATTGCTTTGATTTGTGTAAAAGTAGCTACTTTACTTACATGAAAAAACACTAAGAGTGATGTCATAAGGAGAGTGATGTCATAAGGAGAATGATGTCATAAGGAGAATGATGTCATAAGGCAGTATTGGTTGTCAGAATTGTCATGATTATTGTTTTATTGTTCTAGATATTTTCTTAGCCTACTGCTCAGGCTAAAAACATAGCCATTGCTCTGGCCATAACCTTAGTAAGGAAGCTGAAGAGCTAACCCAGTACCGATTTGTGATGTGATTTGTAGATGTCTTTTTTATGATTGTAAGATGTGATGCAGTTGAGAATTATATGTTCCTTATAGATTCAGAACTGGTGTAATTGGTTGTATCGTAATATGGGGAAGTAGCCATGAATTTTATGTTTTTACACTATTCCTTACCTGATACCTACAACATAATGTGATGAAAAATTCTGAAATGTACATTTGGAAATAGTTGTTTTGTTACGAGTAATTAGAAACTGCTTTCCTTAAAGATGAGAAGAGTACCACATTAAGAGTGAGCTCATCAGGCAATTCTTTCTGCAGAAATTATCAGATTACCAAGGGAAGACCATGCTGAAGCTGATACTGTTTGTTTTCCCTATGCTCTATATCATTATCAAAATATTGATTACATGCATCAATTATTTTTTTTATATATGCTAAACTATCCAGCCTGTCTACTCGCAGTCTGAAAGATAGTGAGAGGCTGCACACATAAAAGGAACAGTGTCTACCACAGCAAGATTGAAAATAGTTTCTACTATCAAGACCTTGTATCACATCCAATGCCAGTATTTTGATGAATTGAGTAGATTACTCTGAATAAAACATCAGTGTCCTTTCCCTGACAGCTGTTAAACAAGCAGGCCATGTGTATTTCTTCATCATTGATGAATCTAGCTTATATACGGCTGGTTTTCTAAGACAACAGTTTCCATTTTAGTCTAGTCCGTAAAATCTTCTGTGCACTCTTTGGGTTATGGACGTACGGAACATATATATAGTATATATATATAGAAATATTCTTATGGAAATATAGCTGAGAGTGAATTACTTTGTGTTAGAGTAGCTACTTTACTTAGAAACAAATAGGCAAGCATTTTAAGGGTGATGTCATAAGGCAGTAATGTCAGTATTGTCAAGATTTTTGTTCTATTTTCTAGATATTTGCCTAGCCTTAACTACTACACAGGCAAAAAAATTGACATTCCTCTGGCCATAACCTTGATATAGACAAGCTGAAGAGCTAACCCAATACTGATTTATGATGTGATTTGTAGATGTTTTCATTACGATTGTGGGATGTGATACAGCCAAGAATTTCTTAGAGATTCACAACTGGTGTAAGTGGTTGGATTGTAGTATGGGGAAGTAACCAAGAATTGTAGGTTTTTAGATATTTCTTAGAGATGCAAGATTGAACAACCAGATACCAGGCAAAGTAATGGGATTAAAAATTCTGAAACGGAAATATGCATGTAGAAGTTGTTTTGTTAAGAATATTTGGAAGCTGCTTTCCTTAAATGTGAGTACCACATTAAGCATTGGGACCTCAGGCAGTGCTTTCTGCAGAAATTGTTGAAATGATAGTTTGCACCAACTGTTTATTGTTTTCAGTTTGCTCTATATCATTAGCTGCATCAGTTATGGTTTCTAGATAGGGTAAACTATCCAGTTATGTTGTCACTATCCGAGAGAGAGAGAGCGGCAGTAAACACGCAAGAAACTGTGCTTACCTTAGCTGGATTGGAAATAGTTCCATCAAGAATTTGATTTGCAGGTTTTTTCTTTAGATTGTGAGATGTGATGCAGTCGAGAATTATGTTCCTTAGAAATTCACAACTGTTGTAAGTGGTTGGATTGTAATATGGGGAAGTAGCCAAGAATTGCATTCCTTTACTGCATTCCTTACAGGTGCATGATAGAACAACCTGATGCCTAGTACATAATGGGATGACAAATTCTGAAATGGAAATGTTCATGTGGCAGTAAGGATTTTTGTTCGAAACTGCTTTCTATGAGGATGAGAAGAGCAACACATTAAGAGTTAGGTCTGCAAGCAGTGCTTTCTGCAGAAATTATCAGAAAACTAAGGGAAGACCATGCAGAAGCTGACAAGAATTTGTTCACGTGATAATTTGCACTTTTGACACTGTTTATTGTTTTCAGTATACTCTATATCATTAGCACAACTATTGACTATATGCAAAAGTTATTCTTTCTGTATAGGATAAACTATCCAGCTGTCTACTCATTGTCCGAAAGAGAGAGCAGCTGCACACATGCAAGAAACTGTGTTTACCTTAGCAAGATTGAAAATAGTTCCCACTATCAAGAACTTGTCACATCCAATGCTAGTGTGTTGATGTAATGAGTATTCTAGTCTGAATAAAACTCCAGAATCTTTTCCCTAACAGCACTTAATCAAGCAGGCAGCATGTTCATCCATGTTTCTTTCCTTTGGCCTTGGAATCTGTAGCTGTTTTCTTCATCGGATGAATCTAGCCCATCTATGGCGGATTTTCTAAGATGACCATTTCCTTCTTTAATGTCGAGTCTTTAATGTATGAATGTATGGCACATATATACTACATCGGCCATACCAGGCAATAAGTAGTTTTCTATCCACTTCCCACTGAAGGCTTGCTTCGCTTACCAATAACAGAAGTAGCCGAAAAGGTTATGGTTTTCGCAAATGCCATGTGTACTAGACATTGTCTGCTCATTTTCACATCTTTCTTTGCTGCTATCTGATGTCTTGAGTGCTAATGTGCTTGCTGTTTTTGACATTCAAACACATTAAATAACCAAGGACAAGCTGGTTTAAAATCATAGGAGCTAGCACTAACAGCTAAGCTACCCAGTTTATGGATAATGGAAGAGAGCTAGAGAACAGTGTTTTCTAGATGTCTCCCCAGCCTGTTTTCCACATTATCGGTATTATACTGATCAGTTCTGCTTGTGTGTGTAGTAAATATTATATATTTCTTAAAACTCTGCTGTGTAGGTGTGTGCATTTATGTGTGTGTGTGTGTGTTGCATGTGCATGTATATGAATGCTCCATTGTTGCAGAATGCTATTTTGAAGATAATTTTGTGCCTGTACACTTAGATGAATACCATAGCTGTCAGTGGATTGCTAGAAACTATTGCACTATGTCTTGCCACTTTTATGCTAAGACAAAAATTGGCTGTTTTTGCACCAATTTGTTCAGATTAGTTTCATGCAGATCAAGTCAAAAATCGCATAATGGTTAGTAAAAATAATCTTGCTCCATAGCTAAGACCAGAGAGCAAGAAGCAAAATTGTTTTTAGCTAGTGCATTCTGATCATGCATGATGTGTTATGGTCCAAAGTCCTCATGAATATATCCTTGAAAAATAGTTTTGTACCACAATCAAGCTACTATAACATATAGCCAAAAAAATTTTCCCCTCTATTCCTGACAATTATGCAATTGTAACATATTCTGTGCAATTTTAAAGAATACCGTATATATGCATATTAGCATGGAACTTGGGCAACCTTCAACCCTTCAGACAATGCCAAAGTGAATCTATACATTTCTATTTGTCCTGCTGGCTATTGCTGCTGTGCTTTTGAGAATAGCCTGGGGGAAAATGGCAGTTCCAAGCTCTGTATGTACCAGTATAGAAACAGTGAGCCAGATTTCCAGTGCGACTGTGGTAGGGAAGGTGAGCCCCATAGCAAACATAATACTACATGAAAATCATTACAATTCTTATTTAGACTCTTAAAAAAAAAGATGTTTGTCAGACCTACTTCACCATTGTTCTCCTTCTCATCCTCCTCTTCCCTTCTTCTCCTTTTTCTCCTCATTCTCCTCCACATTCTCCTCCACCTCATCCCTCCTACTTCTCCTCGTCCACCTCATCCACTAACTCTACATCTTCTTGATCTCAAGGTGTACTATGCGGTAAATGTAGTAATGATGCTGGAGTTAGTGTGCTGCTGAATAGATGTGTTACATGTTCCGATGGCTTCCTGGCACTCATTCCTTTGCTCAATAAGCAATAGACCTTAATAAGTATTTGAGTGATAAGTAGAGAGCTAATACTGCTATCATGAAGCAGTATACTGTCACAAGTTTGGTTTAATTATTAACCATTGGCTATAGACTTAATTTCATGTGTGTTTTTTTATAGTTGCAACTTTTTTCAGGAATAAGAATTGGGTCTATTATTTGGGCATAAGAATACTTGTAACAGTCAAAATTGCACTTAGCTTCACCTCATGCAATTACTCGACTAGTAAGCGTACAATTGTTCCCATAAATTGGACTCGAATCTTATGATTACCTATACAAATATATATATTTTTTGCTCTTGTTTCAAGTTTTTTGTTTGTTTGTTTGTTTCTGCTATTACAGTTGAGCAGTGGAGAAGTAGAGGACTACGGGGACATGAAGAGGCATAGAGATGTGTTTCTGTTAGCTTTCATCAAATGTGAGTAGATTAGTGGATGGCTCCAAGGCATTTGATACTTTTTTTAACCTATTTATTGTTGCTTTATGCTACACATATCATTATAGATAGATATATGATATGTATTGGTAACTGTATCCATGTACACTATATTGTCCTGTACAAAATTATACCAATCTTGTTGCTATTGCTGACTGCACCCATGTAGGGCAGCTTCAAGATGCATTGCACAGGATAACATACTGCAGATATTTTGGCAAATGATCAGCTATGGCCTCCATTGAACATATTATTAGTTGACCAGGAGTGAGAACTGTACAACCAAAATAGACTGAACTAAATATGAGTTATTTGATGTGGTACGAATAGTCAGCTTACGTGTGGTCTGACAATACTTAAACATTTTTGCCATATTTTTGGTGTGGCTTAACTGGATTGTGAAATGGAGGTGTCATCGATATTTATTGGAACATTTGGAGTCGTTTAGTACTAAAATTATGATGAATGGACCTATTGTGAGCCAGTTTTGCGAACGAAGATCATAGAACAAACAAACAAAGATTTGAAGAAGGAAGGTTTTTTTTACACTGCCTGTTTACTACCTTAGTGAAGGATTTTGGCACTCTTGGAGTCTTTTTGGTGATAATAGTGGCCTAACCACCATTTAGAAAGTTAAGAAGCTGCCAATGTGAGTTTTAGCTGTGATGTAAACTTTTGGGGGGGAGGGAGGGGGGGGGGAATTTCGGTCCTCCATTTTAAAAAGTGGTCAATCCAATATATAGACTGATTATTCACTGTTCATCAAAGATTCTTGTCTATCAAATATTACTCGAACAGGTTTAGCAACTTTTAATGTATAGGATTAAAAAAATCAAGCACCAGTTTAGTTTTCCAGCAATACTTTTACACAGAGTTTTGTACAGGTTCTTAGTTGATTATAAGCCGTAACTGGAAGAGTGTGTAACGTGTCATGATCACAACATATGTATATACCATTGCTTCAGCTTCAGAGTCAATATTTCCCAACTTGAACAGAAATGGGGAAGAGGTTCAGCAATTCATAAAGGACAAGCTTTACACCTGATGAATAATGAGAGAAAAAAATATGATAAAAAACTGACTGATCCTATAAGAGTGGTTTGCACTGCAATACTAGCGTGCAGTCTCATCTCATATTAAACAAGATCCTAAGTATTAGTGCTATCTAACTCACATCACAATAGAGTAAATTATCATGGTAAAAGCTAATCAAGTGTGAAAACCATATTCTGTATCCATAACAACCATTAACAACTTTTTACTTATGGTATTTGAAACAGATGATGTACTAGCATCAAAACGGCACAATACTAAGCTTCTGCATCACAAAGTTACCTGTAGAGACCCTACTGAATTAATACAGTGTTTAAAACATGATGTATAGCTACTAGTGCATAATGTGTCTACCATAAATTGCAAATTGCTCAGATTGGATCTGGTAAGGCTAGAAGATGTACAATAAGTTCAAAATAAGCAGTGCACTTTTAAAGATAGCCATTGTTTGTGGAAGTCACAGTTTATCCTGATTCTCTTTGTCCTGCCATTCAATACACTTCTTCAGCTGACCATGGCTTCTGTCTAAACCTACTAACAGTTGAACCAGTGCCCTACTTGTTTAGTTTAGCACTAATAGCACCATCTCTCTTGGCCATATGCACCTAGCCAAGCTCACATGTGTGGAATGTAATGTCATTATGGAAGAACATTTACATGATAAAGATGACATTCATGCTTGCACCACACATACCTATTTCCATGCACAAACAAACAAAATAGACAGAGAATCAATAGAAAAATTCAAGCCTGTCACTACAACATAGGGGAATGGGGAGGAAGGCAATGAATCCACATGCCAGCATTCACTTGCCATAGACCAATGGACAATGGTGTGTAGATTTTTTTGGAGGTATTCCGAGGCGTCATCCATGATGATGGCCAATAGTCTTGATGGTATCTGCTCTCTCCCCACTCCAGCCCACCAATAACCCTAAATTTACAGAAATGTGGTGGACCACTACCTTGTGGCAGGCTCTTATGTGGGTGACCATCTTCCTATATATTATCACTGGCAACTGAGAGCACAAGCTTTGAGTGATAGCAGCTCCAATAATTGGCAATTGTTCCATCGGAGTAATAACATAGACATTGAAGGCAGCTGGTTGGCATCTTCCTAGGGATTAGATTTGGCATTTTTTTTTGTGGATGCAAAAGCAGCAGAGTGGGCTGCAGAGAATGTGCATCCCTAAGAAGTCTTGTTGGAAAATTCTATTCCCATTGCCCACAAAACTCACCTAGTGGTCGCCAAAAGGGTCATCAGAAGCTTGGCGAGTAGTGCACCATGTCCACCCTCCCACCATCTGGAGGCCCAACCAATAATGATCACACACACGAAAAACTTGGCATTAAAAAGGAGACCAAGGGACTGGGAAGGGATTACATTGACCTGTCATTGGCTTGAGGGATGGTGCTATAGAGAGCCAGCAGCATTGACCGGGTATCCAGGCCCTGTACAAAGAGATGGTCCTAGACAGTTGATCTATTGCATGGGTGAAAGCCTTTTGTTGGAGATGGACCTCCCCATCCTGAAGGGTGACTCAATATTGCTTTGCCAGAGTCAGGGCCAGCTCTGCCATAGCAGAAACTGATCTCTTGGGTTATATTCAAGCATCCTGGCAATGAGAGTCCTTGAACCATCCCAAGAGCTAATGAAAGAAGCTGGGGCATGTAGGGGTGCCTGCTGAAAGTTGGGAGCACTCATTTAGCATGGAATATTAGCTATGCTAGTACCCCAGACATGGGGCATCAGCAAGATCAGTCAGGGTGCACAATAGTATTTATTTTCAATTATTGGTTTAAAAAAAAAAAATTAATAAAAGCATGTGTAATAAATAGTAATAATTATTACTGTTGTTATTATTGTTGTATTATTACTATTATTTCTTGATTATATCTTGATATATTACTACAAAATCACATTACTATCAGTAATAACAAAATAATAATAATAATAATAACAACAACAACAATAATAATACTAACAACAACAATAATAAAACAACAACAACAACAATAAATAGTCTTGGTCACGTCTATCGGAAAAAAATGCGCTTACCGTAATTTTAGCGTTGATTGATGCTCCGACCTCAGTCTATGAATGGTTTACTGCTCTACTTGTGCGACCAACACAACTAAAGAAGCAGAATTAGGAGGAATCAAAAGCGTGATTTTACCAGTCATGTCGTTTCAGTCTTGTGAGGGTTTTTTGGGGCATTAAGTTAACATACTTTTACATGATACTGAAGTTGGAATCTATGTCTCCCCTATTTCAGAGATACTGAAAAACTTGTTATCCTTGATTACAGTTGAAAGCATGCTCCTACTGTGTTCAAATCATCTAGCTCACTATTGTAAACGCGTGCTACATATTATACTCGCAATAATAATTTCTACTAAGCATAATGACCGTTTTTGACAATTTTGTTGACGTTTTGTGGTCGTTTGCTATCTCATTGGACCGCCAAGGCACTGGCGGGGGGGGGGGGGGGGGGGGGGGGGGGGTCAAATGGGCTGGCCATCGAGACTAGTATTGGACTAGTCTCGGTCCAAGCCCCTGGTATCATCAGCGCAGGATGTAATGCTTCACTGCGTGCAGGTGATGCGATACTCCGCCATTCCGGGGACTGGGATCGAATTACTATTTGACTGCAATTATCTAGCTAGCTGGCTTCCTGGAGTTCAAGTTTATACCGGATGAAAGGTTTCTTGCTTCGAGCTGTAAATTTGGTGGGTGTGTAGATTCCAGTTACGGACCTAGGCACGAGTAGAAGTGGAAGACAGCCTACTATGAGTTCACAACCCCTTTCACTACTTTTTCTTGTGTTGTCAATGAGTATATTGTTATTGCCAAGAGATTGTGCAGGACTGGAGATCACAGTAGACCTTCAAAAATCTACTCTACTGGGTCTTTGTTCTAATTATGACCCTACAAATACTTCCTCTTGGATTTGTCCAAACCTGGGTGCTGCCATCGATCTTACTATATCTCTTCATCAAAACTTCACCTCTTCTGCAAGTCACACTCAAATCTCACTTCCCGAAGGCAGCCACTACATTTTCACTCCAACTAACTTTGAAGCTAGGAGTGTGAGTATCGTAGGACTAGGGGAAAATGTGACCATAACCTGTGATTACTATGCTGACAGTGAAACAGATGATCCTGACAAGATACACACTTGGTTCTTCAACCAGTCTAGCAGTGTGGAGCTGCGAAATATGAACTTTGCGGGCTGTGGTTTTCCATTTCGGTTCTTTGCAGTTCGAAGAGTTCACATAAGTTTCTGCACTTTCACGTAAGATGCATGATGGTACAAGTTCATTTTAAGTGCAAGTTACTATTATTGTGTGCCAGGATGCCATTATGATGACCTAGAATGATACAAGATCATGATGCGTTCATTTGATTATGAGTGTGCACTGGCTTTTATGTGGTTTGAGGTATCATCAGCTATTGGACTAGCTGGATAGTTGTCAAGACTTCAATCTACAAGAAGTACCAAATTCCATGCTTAATCCTTCCACTAAGGTGTTTTAATCTGATTATGACCACACCCAAATAATATAAACTGGTAATTTATCTTGGACATTATGATTTACTTGGAGTCTCATGCTTTATTGGGGATTGGGGTGGGGGAAAGGGAGATAAATTGATTAGATAGCCTTGTTCACAATATGCAGCATGAACTAGTGACATGGCTTATATGCATACCATTTTTTAACATTGATTATTTACCTTTCAATCAGCTTCAATTGCAAATGTTTCATCTGAATTCTTCGGTCTTTACCAAAGCCTGAAGTTTTCGAAGACTGAAGCAGTCGGTTAAAATGTTGGCATAAAAACAATTTGAGTGGAGTGAAAGATAAATCTTAGGTTTACATTTTGTGAAGTCAGCTAAGTATAACCATTTCATTATGAACATTGAACGTGTCACATCACATTGCTTGAATAGGTCAAGCAATGCGACACGGATTATTATAAACAAGGCTTTAATTTGTAGTTATCAACAATGCCAACTATTTTAATCTAATAACCTGAAAATATCCTCAATATGTAATCCAATAGGTCGTTACAAAGTCATGGTCACTAAGTGGTGTCTTCAAGTGCCGAGTCTTTTGGCAGGTCCGTAAGCACTAGTGCTGCGACTTGTTGTGGTGCATTTGAATTCTGTTCTAATGTGTCCGTAATGTGATGCGTATCGGTTTTCTCATATTGTGAACCAGGCCTTGCCATAAATACACCTCTAGAGTGCCATAAAACTATTCAGTGCACCCATATACAGAAATCGGAAGTTATATTGTTATTCATAAGCAGTGGCTCTTAAATTTGAGATATTTGTGGTGACTTTGGTGTAGCTAGGTAGAGCCCTTAGTGCTAATTTGAGGTCATAGAAGTGTGAAGTAATGAACGGTTGTGGCAGCCTCTATTGATTTAATTATCTATGCCCAAATAATATTCAAAGGACCATTACGTTTAATGTTCTAGCGCTGAACTAAAATGCCTTCATAAACACCCTGCAGTGCATGTTCAGAGTCCGAATGACCACAAACCATATACAGTAGCATAAAAGCTAGGCACTTATATAGCATCAGTCTTCATGAAAATGGTTGCTTAATACTAACAACCACTTAACAGCGAGCATGCGCTTAACATTGTTCATGTGTATGATGTAAGTATTAAGACTTCTATTGTCATTTGTTCGTATACTATTTCTACAAGTGTATCGAGAAATGGCTTTCCATTTGGTGTAGCTCGTTTTCTGAGCAAGAGAATCATCTGTCAAAACCTAGGGGAGAATAGGAAGTGGGACCACGGGGGACATTGCACACTCCCCTTCCCCTCCCTTATCCCTAATTTTTTTTTTTTTTTAAGTCAGAGACCTTGTGACTGAAAATTTGGGGTTAATATAGAACCAGTATAACTGTACTTTTTTTCAGGTAGTATGATCTGCCCGCAGATTGCTACCCTGGTGCCTGATCTGTTATATTAGCAGCATGGTCTTCAATAATATGTGGCAAGGTGGCCTTGATATCAATTGGCATCACCGCCATTCTGGGACCACATGCACGGATCCTATTGTTGTCAATCGATGGTAAAATATTACAGGTTCTAATTTTTCTGTTGAAGGTGGCATCTTCCAGGAAGCATAATGGGTTATGAAGTTAACCATGTGTTGAGGGTTCTTTCAAGTTAACTCTCAAGGTAATGGTAACTATTGCTGCCACCAGAGCTGTGCTTATGTAAATAGCACCCCGTATCTCACAATCAAAGAAATTTAGATTATAATGAAGACACAAGTTGCAAGTACAATATTAAGCAAAGACTCCTGAGCCTTGGTCAGTCAGAGTTTTTATACTCTGACTTCCCAGGAACAGGATATCTCATGTTCACACATACATTAGCAAGGTTTGAGTCCATTAGGTATAATTATTCAAGGTGACACATAACTTGGCTATAGACCTTTTGTCAACACTTGTGGTGCTATTGAACTTATTGTACTGCTAATGAAGTAATTACAATATGCGGTTAGTTTAGCCAAGAGTCATCCATGGGCCTTGGCTATGTTGAGGGGTCGACCCTCAACATCTCCCCCTCCTGAGCTGCAAGCCCTCCTCCTCCAGCTGAAGGTCCTCCTCTGAGGATAGGCTTGTCATCACGTAATGAAACATCGACTGGGAGTGAGCTCAATGGTGTCTCCTCAGCAGATCTCATCAGCTCTTCATCTTCAGGCCAGCATTGTCGTGACAGTCCATCTGCGTTTTGATGTAAGATGCCCGGCCGGTACTTAAGTTCAAACTGGAATACTTGCAAAGCCAATGCCCATCGCATCAGTCTGCCTGTCAGTCGAGTAGAATCCTGTAGAGCCAGCAGAGCTCGGTGGTCGGTGAGGACAGTGAATTTACAGCCAATCAGATGAATAGCGAAGTGGTCCACCGCTTTGACCACTGCCAGGCATTCAAGTTCGGAAATAGTGTAGTTTCTTTCAGCAGAGGTCGTTCGCTTAGAGAAGTAGGCCACAGGTTGTTCCTCTCCCACTCTCTTCACTGAGAGCACAGCACCAATTCCGAGGACAGAGGCATCGGTGTGGAGAATAAACTCGTCATCAGCCCTAGGAATAGTGAGCGAATGCTCGTCACATAAAACAGAAATAATATGATTAAATGCATCTGATTCTCTCTTATTCCATTTCAGGAAACAAGGGGTGCCCTTCTTTAAGGCATCAAACAGGGGACCCACCCACCTAGCAAAGTCGGGTATAAACTTCCGGTAGTAACCGGCAGTCCCCAAGAAAGCCCTCAACCCTTTCTGATGCTTAGGTCTATGGTAGTCCCTTAGTGCCTTGACCCTGGCTTCTGGCACACTTACAAGGCCATGTCCAATTTTGTGTCCTAAATACTCTAGTAACTGTGCCCCCCACACACACTTGTCTGGGTTTGCAGTCAGCCCAGCCCCAACCAATGCTTCCAACACTTCCTCAATATGTTGTACATGCTCCTCCCAAGTAGCGAAAATATAAGTATGTCATCAATATATACCGAGCAGCTATCCCTCAAGTGGTCCAGAGTGTTTTCCATGCAT
>CBDHDT010000099.1:0-57590 GCA_965261215.1 Ekhidna sp. | reverse complement strand
TAGAGTGTTTAAAAACAAGCAGCTATACTGGATTGACCTGTTTAAAAAAGAACGGAAACAAGACATTATCCATGTAGACCACAATCAGTTAGACTCCCTTCACCCTAAATTCAGACACACCATATTGTGGAAGGGGGGACTCTACCTGAAACCAACGAAATTGTAACACATATTTGTAGCTGTCATAACTTTTTTTTCCTTTCTTCTGTGCAAATACTTTTTATACCAGCTTGTTGCTTATTGTGTGTGCTTTAAAATGATATATAAAAAGTCTCTATAGGCACCTTTTCTTAGAAGATATATCCTAACACGCAAGGGTCACTCAAAAAAAAAACTTCCTAATTTGTGGCAGGCTTTCCAGCCAGACGCCTTGACCGCAGCGCCCCAAACTCGGTACGAATGTAGCTAAAGGCCTTTTCTATCGTATGATGGATTTTTTTTTTTTTTTCCGGTGAACCCCCCCTGAGTTTTAGTGTTGAGAAGAGGCGGGACCCAAAAAAATCGCGGATTTTTTTTGGGTCCCGCCTCTTCTCAACACTAAAACTCAGGGGGGTTCACCGGAAAAAAAAAAAATCCACCATACGATAGAAAAGGCCTTTAGCTACATTCGTACCGAGTTTGGGGCGCTGCGGTCAAGGCGTCTGGCTGGAAAGCCTGCCACAAATTAGGAAGTTGTTTTTTTTAGTGACCCTTGCGTGTTTGGATATATCTTCTAAGAAAAGGTGCCTATAGAGACTTTTTACATATCATTGTAAAGCACACACAATAAGCAACAAGCTGGTATAAAAAGTATTTGCACAGAAGAAAGGGAAAAAAAGTTATGACAGCTACAAATATGTGTTACAATTTCGTTGGTTTCAGGTAGAGCCCCCCCACTCTGTGATTTTAAAACCAGTACTATTTATGTTTGTGACTCTAATTGGTAAAGGGAGTACAACTGGTTGTACTTGGTACAGTCTTGTTTCAGTTCTTTTAACAGGGCAATACAATATAACTGGCTATTCTAAGTATAACATTTTTGCTTGTTTCAAGAGCTTTTTTGTTTGTTTTGATGTTTCTATAGCTTTATTGGAGGAGAAATGGAGGACTTCAACAAGTGTGAGCTAATTGATGGAGGGCCCCTTAGACATACTAACACTTTTTTATAACTTGTTTATTGTTGCTGTCCACAAAAAACAACAACACTTTCTATGTATTATTGCTGCTGTTCCTGTCCACTACACACATCAACACATGCTATGTATTATTGCTGTTGTTGATTGTGCCCATGTACACCATATTGCCAATTACAACAAAATCAAAACATAACATATCAGGTTGCTATTGTTGCCTGCATTCATGTCAGCTACTGCTTCCTTTGAACATTTGTTAACCTTGCATAGGGGAAGACTTTAGCTGATATTTTGGTTGAAGTTCAGTTATTGTCTCCAGTTAACCTGGAGCAAGAACTCCCCTAACCATGCACAGCATTCAATTCGTCTGCTTACACAATACAGCACATGCAGTTCTTACTCAATAATTTATTGTGACATTGTTAACCACCGCAACCCATGTCCTTTTACCACAAGCAGAGTGGCCATGGATATGCAGTGGAACATTTAAAAGTCCATTGGTACTAATGTACGGATCTATTGTACACAAGTTATGTGATGGATATATATTCAAGGTATAAGATCCTTGAAGATGAATATGTTTTTTTAAACTTTCAACTTGGCCACATTTTATATTTTGTTGTGTTATTAGATATTTCTTGCTGATCAGTCTGATTTGTTTTATACACTAGCATCATATTTCCCAAAATGTTACTTCTATGATTACACTCACATACAACTCATACTCTTGACACACTTGTGTGCTAAATTACCTCATTGAGGTAGGATTTGTTGCTGTCAAGACAAAAATAAGTTGTACCAGCCTAGAAACCTCATTCATAAGGCCCACTAGTCCTTGAAAAAAAATGCCCGAGAAATACTCGATGAATCAAAAATGGATATAGCAACCATTCCTATTGCATCGGCTGCTGAAATGTATTCTAAGTTTCTATATAGCAATGAACGCAAGAGGCTCTTATCAAAACCATCGTCACAAAAGAACAAACGACTTCCAGAGTTTCTGGGACATTGTCAATTTTGACAGAATATATAAGAAGAGATTTGAGGTTGGATTGATATCTGGCTGATCAAATTGATCTTCAAGTGAGTCAACTGCTTCAAAGATGCAACTAACTATAATGGTCTCTGCGTGGTTATTAATGCATAAGCAGCTCAACTTACAAAGGCAAGATCAGCTTTAGAAAATTTTACCTTCTTCAGCCCAAAGCCAAAAAATAAGTATGGCAAAACCTAAGGTCTTGAAAGATTTGCCATTGCCCAAACCATGTTGGCTGGAAGCTTCTCTGGACTTGAGACTTCAGTCCAAAGGATCTCTTTGCAGAATTGTTTAGTGAGGTTGGAGAAAAGAATCCAGCTACTTCTGTCATAGAAGAGAAATATTTGAATCAAAACTAGATAGCAACATCTGATGACTCAGCTTAGCTACAGCAAAGTTCAAGGAAACGATATCCACGTAAATTTGGTGTGGTTTGGTCTGGCCAAAACTGGACCAACCGGACCATTTGCTACGACCCTGATGGATACAGTCAACAATAGTAGCAACATATGGTCTGTGATGATATTTTTGCTGTGGACAATGTGGTGTACATGGATACAGTCAATAGTAGAAACAAGACATGGTATATGGAAATATGTGTAGTGTGAAACAAATATACACTTAAAAGTGTTTATATGCAGGAAACCATAAAGCTTAAACTTAGTGGAGTCCTCCACTGCTCAACTGTAATACGCAGAAACAATAAAACAAACAACAAAACATGAAACAAGAACAAAAATGTTTTACAAAAAATTACAAATACATATATTGGATGGATCGGTTTAAAATGAAGAATCCTGTTCCCATGCAAACCATAACCAGTTAGATGACCCATTAAAATCATGTACACCAATAGTTTATGTACCGTGTGTAAAATCAATATAATGATTGGTGCATATTATTTTAAATGAAAAATGGTCATCTGGTTGCGGTCTACCTTGTGTACACTTATTTTTTTAACCGGAAAATCCAATAAAAAAAATTTTAAGTTCTATAAGCCCCATGATCATGCTATAGCATGTCCCATAACAATGCCCATTGATTATAAGCAAATACATCTACAAACTCTAATACCATTTGCAATTTACTTTTTATCTGTTTATCATTTTATGAAGCGTAAGCATTACAAACTTGATATTTTTACCAGTGTATGCCTAATAGAGTGTGATATTGAATAGGGAGCTCACGGTTACCATTTTATCAGTGTAATCTACCGGCGATTATTATCGGTAAGGTGGCTACAATTGGAAGGGCAGTTACTAATATTCAAGTTCCAACACCACAATTAAAAAAATTTAAAAAAATCTTTTTAACGCTGATGATTACAACCGCTCCAAGGAATCTTTCCGGCCAATTCTAGTGTTTCAAGCAGTTCTTGCTGGAGAAGGTTGCACAGGAACCTATGACTGCCAGGAAGAATTATGAGAATCCTTTGCCTGTGTGAAAGGAGGCATTCTTGAGAAACAAGGCACACCTGGACGGACTTCTTTGCTGTAAGTTTGGTTTTAGACATATCTAATGTAGCCTTTGTTTGCTAACTTCAGTGGAGCATTCAACCAAACTGTAGCTTGCTGTATTTACATTCTAATAATGAGCTATACCAGCTTTAGATTGCATGGTCCCAGCTGGAGGTGAGGTCGCTAATCGAGGGGAAGTTGAGACTGAGCTACACACTTACAATTGGAGGAGTGGTTTGAAATATGGTTGTCATAAATTAAAGTGTACTTCCAGTTTAACAGGGGTGAAAGAAGAAATAGAAAAAAATAATGGCTGACAATTGCAACTACATGAGCAGTCTCTTCCTGGCATTTACTGTTGTTTCTGGAAGCCTTCTGGGCGGATTTTGTTGATGCAAGTTTTATTTTAGACTCAAGCAACGTAGCAATGCCATAGACAGCAGAACTAGTCGGACTGGTCAGGCTTTGGCAGGACAAATCTAAATCAGACCTAAGCCAACTGGCCAAACCAACAAAGAAAACATGTGTTACGAAAAAAATTTTACTGCATATGCCCAGGAGAGAGCCGAATTACAACAGCAGTTTTGGTTGAGGGAGTGAGCAAGTTGGAAAGAAAAAGGACAACTGCTGTAATGGACCACCACATCTGTAATTCTCCTTCTGAAGAAGACTAGAGGCACCTATACTTACTGGAAACCTCTCTGAATCCATTTACTCTAGAGAAAGGAGGTGAATTTCCTTGTTAGAAGTTTTGTTGTAGACCTAGCGTGGCAATATAGTACTGTCGTTGCATATAGCTTTTGATTTCTTTCATCCATAGATTTGATTTGTTTGCCAACTGCATTTGAAAACAGTTATAGGCACCAATATGGTGGTAAAGAAACACTAATAACTCAAAAAAAAATTATTATATCACAGAGTCCATCTGGCCAACAACCTCCAGAGTATTTGATAGCTGCAATATGCTGCCAAAACCTGTGGCTTGGTAGAAACCAACTTTGACCCGGTCACTCCAAATGTTTGTTTTGCAACAAAAGTTGATAGTCCAACATATCCACATAACTGACAAGCTATATTTAATTTCAATAGCTAGCAATTTGTATACATGAAAGTAATAGTGAACCAGCAAAGTATCATTGGCATATACAACACAAAAACAATGATCCTACAACTACAAAAAAATGTAAGCAGTTGTAGAAAGCTGGATAATAATAATTTCAGAGTAATTAGATCATTGCTTAATGAAACAAAAATTGATCCAGTTAATTAATAATAAGATTTAATTAGTGATTATACTCTGGCTTTCTTATAGCTGCTGCTATAGAAAGCCAGAGTCTGGAATAGTCAATTAATCTTTTTGGAGTTGCTAGATCATTCATTATTAATATAACTCACCCCCAAAATAGGATGAACATGTCGCCATCATTACTATAATTGTCTGGGAGGGAGGGAAGGTTGGCGCTGTTTTACTGATAACTGGCTTGACTAATTGAAGTGTTTCAACCACCCTTGGATGCATAGCACACATCAAGGGAGATGTTTCTTACCCCAAACTCTATCTTATTACATGTACATTCTAATCTTCAAAAAAAAGTTATAGCTATATCATATAAAAAAGAAAAGTTGGCTGTCAATCAGTTAAATAATTATCGGTAACTGCCTGGCAAGCCCCCGCTATACTTTTTTCCCGAAAACTGATGATTCAACAGGTGCACGTAGTAAGTGCCCACCAACAACAAAACTTTGTGTATTGAATCCACCGGGCCTTCGTTTTTTCTATGTATGACTGCAACCAACATGCACAGTGGGTTAACCATGAAACAGCTGACTTCCACTCTTGTTAATGAGTGTTTATATAGCCAGAATACAGAGAGCACAATAGTAATGGCACAAAGTCATACAGGAGGAAAAAATTCGAGGCAATACTACTAAATTCATAGTGGAGGCTGTGGAGTAGCTGACGACAACTGGCTTGCATAACATTCCACCTACAAAAGCTAAGAAGTACAGTGTTGACCGGATAAGAGTGTGGATGGATTAATAATTATGACAAGCTCTTGCATTTATAACACTGGAAAAGGTAAGAAAAACAGGAAGCTTCATTCTGATGGTGAATCATGCAGCTAACAATTAAATAACATTGCCTATCTTTTCAAGGAGGAAAATTTTCAGCAATTCATGGCCTCGAGCACATGGGTCTCTGCATGGAAGAAATACTGGAATATAGGCTAAAGAAGAGGTACCAGTTCTGCCCAAAATATTCCGGCCGAATTTAAGGAGAAACTGATTCATTTCTGTAGGTCAATTGTGAGATGAGCTCCATGGGTATCATCTGTGTGAAATAGCAAACATGGATGAAACGTTGTGCCGGTAAGTATTTTATAACTTGCATATCCATTATATAATTCAGCTTTAAAATATTACCATGTTTGATTCAGCACCAATAACCACAAACATGTCCGTGGAGAAAGAATCATATGGATAACTACTACAGCATAGAGGGGAAAAAGGCTTCACTATGGCATTCTGTGCAGCTGCTGATGGGACCGCCAATAGCTGGATGACTCAGCAGAAGATTGCAAGCTGGTTTTGTAAAGTGTGAGAATCATCTAAATATGGCTCAAGGAGCTCTTGATCTTGGACAACTTCATCCCCCATAAAAGTGTGACCAGCAAGTATATTGCTGAGGAGCTTGACACAGACTTGGTTTTTATTCCAGCAGGTTACACTGCATAGCACAGCCCCTGTATGTGGCATTGGTTACACTTGCATAGCACACCCCCTGGATATCCCATAAGTTACACTTGCGTTCCACAGTCCCTGGATATATCATAGGTGCACTTGCATAGCACAGCAGGGTTTCCATCAAGATTTTTCAACAGGGAAGGGGGGTGGGATCCAGCTAGTCTCACCAGTTAGTTCCATTACCTAATCACTATGCTGGATCATCTTGAGTTGGGGGTGGTTGACTAGGGCCTGCATTTCCTTCAGTGCAGAAAAGTTCCTAGGAAAGTGGTGGGACATCTTCCAAACAGATATCAGTGTTGCAAAGACTTTTCTTCAGAATTGGCAGACATCTAGCAGCTGAAACGCAGCAAAGCTGAAGAACATGTGCTCTACAGTTCATAAATGCTCATGGTGCAAATGACCTGCTGGCTGGCACACGATAGATCTGTAAAATCAATCAGGTGTTCCATTGAGGCCACTGATAGATACACTTGAGCACATCTACGAGGACACTGGAGAGCCAGAAGCACTTCATATGCCAGGACTATGAAGACATACAACTTTGTGGCGACTCTGGTGATGCTAAGTGATGTCATTCCTATTGACTTGTCTTAGTAGAGCCCTGCAGGCCAAGACAGCAGACTTCACTCTTGTAGCCAGCCAGCTAACCTGTGCCCAGCACTCCCTACAGCTGATCAAGGAACGTCCCAATGATCAGGAGTACCTTTCCACAGTCCATGACACAGTTACAGGCCATGTAATTGGTGTTGTAGATCTGGAGACAGCAAGAGAAAATTTCAACAAGAATGTGCTGCAGCCTTACCTGGAAGAGGTCAGCAGGCAAATCATCTGTCATTTCAATGATACCTTTGGCGTCTTGAAAGCTTTCAGCATATTTGATCCACAGAAATGCCCAATAGATATCCAGCAACTGCACAAATATGGCACTGCAGAATTGGAGAAGCTTTTTAAATTCTATGGGGAGACAACTGAGATTGAGTATGAGGGAAACGTCTTCTCAACTCCAGAAGATGTCGATAAGACAGAGACAAGACATGAGTGGAAAGCTTTCAAAATGGTACTCTTTGAGGAGAAGAGTTTGTCATTGAAGGAACTTGCAACACTTTTCCCGAGAAGTGAGGCAAAGTGTGTGCCCGACATTAAGATTCTGCTCACCATTGCCATAGTGCTTCATGTGTCTACTGCAAATGTTGAGTACTCCTTTAGTGATATTAAGCAGATCAAAGATTGACTTCATAATCAACTGCTTCCAGCATCAAAGTTCAAGCTGATGATCATAGCCATCGAAGGACGTTCACTCCATAAAGTGGACTTTGATGCAGGGCTGGCTTGATTGAAGGCAATGAAGCCAAGGAGACGGCTTATATAATCTGAACCGAGTTTTAACAATAACTGTTGTTATTCTATAATTAATGTGTAACCAATCATTTGTCTTTTTTCTCTATACAATGCATTTAGGTAAACTATGGTTACAATAACAGTCTTTGATTATTCCCAATAATATGCTGATTTCACCCAATGATACTGACTCTGTTACTGTTTGGGCTTAAAATTAAGTATACTCATAGCTACATGTACTTTGGACGGTATTAGTAAAAATTAGTGGGGGATATCCCCCCCATAGATCTAGAGTGGGGTATCTGGACCCCTTAGCATATCCCTCTGCCCCCAATACCCCCACCCACTGCACAGTCCATGGATGTGTTATTGGTTACACTTGCATAGCACAGTTCATGGATATGTCGTAGGTTACACTGCATAGCACAGCCCCTGGATGTATCATAGGTTACACTTGTATAGCAGTGTCCTTGGATGTGTCATAGGTTGCACTTGCATAGCACAGTCCTAGGATGTTTCATAGGTAGCAGTTGCATAGTACAGTCCTTGGATGTGTCATAGGCGACACTGCATAGCAAAATTCCTGAATGTATCATAGGTTCAAAGCACAGTCCTTGGATGTGTCATAGGTAGCACTTGCATAGCATAGATGTGTTTAACCACTAATCAAAGCTATGATGACCGATCTCTGGGTAGAATGGTGAAGGGGAAACAAGACCAGGACTCCACGAGGCAAACTCAAGCATCCCTCCAGAGAGCAGCAATTAACTTGGTCTCTGCTGCCTGGAGTCAGTCTCTTAATAGTTGTTGGCTAGCTCATTCTTGACTTGTGATGTTTCCAACAATCCTGATGGTACAGAAGATGTGCTCATCAGAGGTAGCATACCGAGAGAGCTTGATGCCTGGGAAGATAACAATGACATTAAAGATCCCGTTTATTACTTGGACGAAGGTGACACTGATGGCATTGCTTCCTTCTGTGACCCTGAGGTCAAAAAAGTAAACTAAGCAAACTTATAACTTTAAAAAACTCAAGAAAACCAAAGAAGATATGCAACACCAAGTTAATAAACATACAGATTAGTTCTGGAAATAAATGATGTAATATTAGCTGTGCGTTATACACTGGCATTGGATGTGATACAAGTTCTTGATGATAGCTAGGAACTATTTTCAATCTTTCTAAGGTAAATACAGTTCCTTGCATGTTTAGTGCCACTATCTTTCTCCAAAAGCTAGCGATTATTTCATTTGATAGTTTAGCATATATAGAAAGCATAACTGATGCATAATCATTAGCTGTGCTAATGGTATACAGCATACTGAAAACAATAAACTGTCAAAATTGAAAAGTATTATTTGAATAGAATCTAGTCAGCTTCTGCATGGTACTCTCTTAGTATTCCGAAACTGCCTGCTGACCTAACTCTTAATGTGTAGCTCTTCTCATCTTAATGGAAAGCTGTATTTCCTAGAATTCTTTAACCTACCTACTTCCACATGCACATTTCCATTTCAGAATTTGTCATCCCATTATGTTGTAGTTTCAGGTTGTTGTATCTTGCACGTGTAAAGAATACAGTAAAGATGAAATTCTTGGTAACTTCCACATATCGAAATCCAAACACTTTCACCAGTTGTGAATCTCTAAGGAACATATGATTCGCGACTGCATCACACCTCATAATCGTAAAGAAGACATCTACAAATCATGTTCTTGATGGTAGGAATAGTTTTCAATCTTGCAAAGGTAAACAAAATTCCTTGCATATTTACTGAAATTTTCTCTCTCAGATACTGAGTACATGACTGGATAGTAACACATATAGAAAGCATAAATGATGCAACTAAAGAAAGAGAGCAAACTGAAAAACAGAACTGCCCTTTAGTGACATATGGCAGTGTGGTATTGTAGTGCTTTAGCAATGTCCCTCTGATAGGCTTCAAGTTTTTGTTTCTTTTTTTAATTGATCTTACAAGATTTGAGATTCTGAGAATCAACGTGAAGTTTGCTAACATTTGCTCTTTTTCAGAGACACAGGCTCACGACTGGCAGGGTAAAACAGCTAAACCATGTTAAAAGTAAAAAATATCACTACAACAAATTCTTCTCAGTTTCGGCATCCCTTTATTCTCTGATCATTTCTGTGGAAAACACTTCCTGTGGCCTAACACTTAATGTTGTACTCAACTTCAAGGAAAGTGTTTTCCAAATAATCTTAAAAAAATACTTCCACATGAACATTTCCATTTCAGAATATTTAATCCCATTACGTTTTCGAGTAGCAGGTTGTTCAATCTTGCACCTGTATGGAATATGTAAAAACTTAAAATTCTTGGCTACTTCTCCATATTACAATCCAACCACTTACACTAGTTGTGAATCTCTAAGAATATGTAACTCTAGGCTGCATCATGTCCCATAATCGTAAGCAAGACATCTACAAATCACTCACAATCTCTCACAAATAGGGTTTGCTCTAGCTCTTCAGTTTGTCCGATGAAGGTTATGGCCAGAGCAATGTCTATTTTCTTTTTTCCTGGGATAGTTAAGACAATGCAAATATCTAGAAGAATAAAATAAAAATCTTGACAATTCTGCCTACATGTACAGCCTTATGATATCACTCTTAGTATGCTTGTAACTTTGTTTCTAAGTAATGTAGTTACTCATACACCAAGCAATTCACTCTCTGACATATTCCATATGAGCATTTCTGTCTCATAACTGGTCAGGAACATTGGCATAGCAGTATTTGCTGGTATAGCAAAATTCACTCCCAGCTATTTTCCCAAATTGGCATTTCTGTCTCACAACTGGTCAGGTACATTGACACAGTAGTATTTGCTGGTATAGCAGCATTCACTGGCAATAGTAGTATTCATTGGCAAATCATTTCGTTCTTTGACGTTTTAATGTCATTGTTAGTATTAGATTTTTCGAGGTGTTATTGGTTTTCCATCTAGCTACTTACTGATCATACTTACTACCCATTCATACTTTTTCCTCAAAACCTCATACTTACCTTCAAGAGATGTTTTTGATCTATTTCCACAAAAATGCATAAAAATTACAGAAAAACTTTGTTTGATAAATGTGACTGATCTTGATGAGAAACTTTTTTGACCTTAAAGGGATGTTTTTTGTCAATTTTCTAAAAAATACATCAAAACACCAGAAATGCTAAGTTTAGCTGTATGTGGCATATTTTGTTGAGAAAAACACTTTTTTTACTGTAAAGAGATTTTTTTTGTCATTTTCCGCAAAAATGCTACAAAACAGCAGAATAACTTTGTATAGCAGTATGTGGCTTATTATTTTGAAGAGAAAATTATTTTTTCACCCATAAAGAGATTTTTTTCGTAAATTTCCTCAAATATACTTCAAGACACCAGAAAAGCTTAGTTTAGCTTTATATGGCGAATTTTGATGAGAAAAACTCTTTTTGACCGTAAAGAGATTTTTTTGGTCAATTTCTTCAAAACTGTTTCAAAATAAGAGAAAAGGTTAGTTTAGCTGTATATGTCTCATTTCGATGAGAAAAAAAAATTTTAGACCTAAAAGGGATAGTTTGTTTTTTAATTTCCTAATAAAAACTTTAAATTACCCGAAAAAATTAGTTTTGCTCATGTGGCTCATTTTGATGAGAAATCATTATTTTAACTTAAAGAAATTCTGGTTTTGTAAATTTCCACAAAATTGCTTCAAAACTCAAAAAAAAAAAAGAGAAAAGCTTAGTTCAGCTGGCATATTTCGATGAGAAAAACACTTTTTTAAACCTAAAATTTTTTTTTTTTTTTTCAATTTCAACAAAAATGCTTCAAAACACTAGAAAAGCTTAGTTTTTCTCATGAGGCTCATTTAGATGAGAAAATTTTGACCTAAGAGCAATTTTTGTTCAATCTGCAAAAATGCTTCAAAACTCCAGAAAAGATTAATTTAGCTAGTGTTGCTCATTTTGAAGAGAAAAACAGTTTTTGGACCTAAAAGATAATTTTTTTTGGTTAATTTCCGAAAAAAACTTCAAAACATCAGAAATACTAAGTATTTCCCGAAAATTGTATATATTTTTTGTGACCAGTCATAACTTTTTTTCCCTTTCTTCTGTGCAAATAATTATTATACCAGCTTGTTGCTTATTGTGTGTGCTTTAAGATGATATGTAAAAAGTCTCTATAGGCACTTTTTCTTAGAAGATATAGCCAAACAAGCAAGAAGGGGAAAAAAATGGCACCTCCCCATTGCCAAGTGCTCTAATTTCCAGGCGCCTTGAGCTACAAACACCAAACTTCCTCCTGTGGCTTGCTAACACCCTAAGCTGTGATATGGCTGAAACCATAATTACAACGCGTGAAGTGTTGAATAGATATGAGACACTTTATTTCCAACCGCGCCAAAAACCTCGGAACATCTGTGACCCCGCCTCCTTTAATCACCATAACTCATAATTGCTTCACGGGAAAAAATTTTTGTCTCAGCCATATCACAGCTTAGGCTTGTAGGAAGCCACAACACATGTTTGGGGACGGTAGCTCACGGCGTCTGGCAATTAAGCACTTGGCAATTGGGATTTTTTTTTTTTTTAGTGACCCTTGCGTGTTTGGCTATATCTTCTAAGAAAAAGTGCCTATAGAGACTTTTTACATATCATCTTAAAGCACACACAATAAGCAACAAGCTGGTATAATAATTATTTGTACAGAAGAAAGGGAAAAAAAGTTATGACTGGTCACCAAAAATATATACAATTTTCGGGAAATATGGTCCAGTCCACCCTTCTGTATTTGCATCATTATGATGAGAATAACACTTTTTTGACCTTAAGAGATGTTTTTTGTAAGTCAGCAAAAATTCTTCAAAACACCAGAAAAGCTTTGTTTAGCTTTATGTGGCTGATATGGATGAGAAAAACTCTTTTTTGACCTAAAACAGATGTTTTTGGTTGATTTCCTAAAAAATGCTTCAAAACAACAGAAATGTTTAGTTGAGCTGTATGTGGCTCATTTTTATAAGAAACATTTGACCTTAATGAGATGGTTTTTGGTAAATGTCTACAAAAATGCTTAAAAACAATAGTAAAACTGTTTCAAAACAAGAGAAAAGGTTAGTTTAGGTCTATATGGCTCATTTTGATTAGAAATCAACATTTTAAACCTAAAAGGGAATGGATATTTTGTAATTTCCTAAAAAATGATTCAAAATACCAGAAAAGCTTAGTATTGCTCATGTGGTACAATGTGATGAGAAAACACTTTTTAACTTAAAGAAATTTTGGTTGTGTAATTTCCGCAAAATTGTTTCAAAACACCAAAAAAGCTTAGTTTAGCTTTGTGTGGCCCATTTTGTAGGGAAAAAACACTTTTGACCGTAAAGAAATTGACCATTTCCTCAAAACTATTTCAATACAAAAAAAAAATAGTTCAGCAGGCATATTTCGATGAGAAAAACACTTTTTAAACATAAAATATTTTAATTTTTTTTAATTTCCATAAAAATGCTTCAAAACACTAAAAAGCTGACCTAAAAAAATTTTTTTTTGTTAATTTCTGAAAAATGCTTCAAAACATCAGAAATGCTAAGTTTAACTGTATGTGCATCATTATGATGGCGAAAACACTTTTTTTTACCTTAAGAGATGTTTCTTTGTCAATCAGCAAAAATATATGGATGAGAAAAACTCTTTTTTGACCTAAAACAGATTATTTTTGGTTGATTTCCTAAAAAATGCTTCAAAAGAACAGAAAAGTTTAGTTGAGCTGTATGTGGCTCATTTTGATAAGAAATATTTGACCTTAAAGAGATTTTTTTTGGTTAAATTTCTACAAAAATGCTTAAAAACAATACAAAAGCTTAGTTTAGCTGATGTGGCTCGTTTTGATGAGGAAAAAAAAAATTGTCCCAAAGGGATATTTTTAGAAAATTTCAGCAAAATTGCTTTAAAAGACCAAAAAAAAACATAGTTTAGCTGTATTTGGCTGATTTTGAAGAGAAAAACTTTTTTTTTACCTAACAGAGATTTTTTTGGCCTTTTTTCCGCAAAAACATTTCAAAACAACAGAAAAACATAGTTTAGCTGTATGTGGCTCATTTTGATGAGAAAAACACTTTTTGACCATAAAGAGATGTCTTTTAGTCTATTCCGCAAAAATGCTTCTAAACAACTGAAATGCTTAGTTTAGCTGTATGCGGAACATTTTGAAGAGAAAAACACTATTATGACCTTAAAGAGATGTTTTTTGTCAATTTCCACAAAATTACATCAAAATACCAGAAAAAATTAGTTGTGATAAATGTGGCTCATCTTGATGAGAAACTTTTTTGACCGTAAAGAGATGTTTTTTTGGTCAATTTCCGCAAAAATACATCAAAACACCAGAAACACTTAATTTTGCTGTTTTGGGCACATTTTGTTGAGAAAAACTCTTTTTTTACTGAAAGAGTAGTCTTTTTTTCATTTTCTTCAAAAGTGCTACAAAACAGTAGAATAGCTTTGTTTACCTGTATGTGGCATACTTTGTGAGAAAAACATCTTTTGACCATAGAGAGATTTTTTTCGTAAATTTCCTCAAAAATTCTTTAAAACACCAGAAAAGCTTAGTTTAGCTCTATGTGGCTAATTTTGATGAGAATAACTCTTTTTTGACCATAATGAGATGTTTTTTGCCTATTTCCACTAAAATGCTTCAAAACAGCAGAAAAGCTTTGTTTAGCTGTGTGTGGCTAATTTTGATGAGGAAAAGTTTCTTGCCGTAAAATAGTATATTTTTGTCAATTTTTCCGCAAAAATGCTTCAATACAGCAGAAAACTTAGTTTAGCTGTATGTAGCTCATTTTAATGAGGGAAAAATAATTATATATGAGATATTTTTTTGTCAATTCACAAAAATTATTTAAAACTCCAAAAAAAACTTAATTTAGCTCTATGTGGCATATTTTTATGACAAATAACTTTTTTGACCAAAACAGTTGTTTTTATATCAATATCCGCAAAATTGCTTCAATATAGCAGAAATGCTTATTTTAGCTGTATGTAGCTAAACCGCAAAAATGCTTCGAAACAAAAGAAATTCTTCGTTTAGTTTTATGTGTCTTATTTGAATGAGAAAAACACATTTTAGAACTAAAAGGGATGATTTTTTAGTAAATTTCCACAAAGGTGCTTCAAAACACTTGAAAAGCTTAGTTTGGCTGTGTGTGGCTCATTTTCATGAGAGAAACACTTTTTTGACCTAAAAGGAATGTTTTTAGTCAATTTCCCCAAAAGTGCTTCAAAACACCTGAAAAGCTTAATTTATCTGTATGTGGCTTATTTTGATAAGAGAAACACTTTTTTGTTAAGGGGGGGAAGATACCATTTACTACAGAAATTTGAACACATAATTGTAGCTGTCATAACTTTTTTTCCCCTTTCTTCTGTGCAGATACTTTTATTACCAGCTTGTTGTTTCTTGTGTGTGCTTTAAGATGATATGAAAAAAGTCTCTATAGACACCTTTTCTTAGAAGATATATTCAAACACGCAAGGGTCACTCAAAAAATGGCACTTCCTAATTTGGAACAAGTCTAATTCCAATGTGCCATGAGCTACTGCCCCCAAACTTGTGATGTGGCTTGCTAACATCCTAATCTGTGATATGGCTGAGAATTTTTTTTTTACCGTGAAGTATTCCTGAGATATGATGATTAGAAGAGGCGGAGTCACAGATATTCCGTGATTTTTGGCGCGGTTGGAAATAAAGTGTCTCATATCTGTTTAACGCTTCACGCGTTGTAATTATGGTTTCAGCCATATCACGGCTTAGGGTGTTAGCAATCTATAAAAGAAATTTGGAGTCTGTAGCTCAAGGCACCTGGGAATCAGACATGTTGTCATTTGGGAGGAGCTATTTTTGAGTGATCCTTGCCTTTTTGCATGTATCTTCTAAGAAAAGGTGCCTATAGAGACTTTTTACATATCATCTTTATTTATAACCAGACGCCACACTTATTAATGTTGAAGGCTAGGCTAGCCCATGATGTGAACCAGAGTAACCTCAATTCCTCTCCATTGGGGGAAGGGCGACCTCTAGTTATGGGCCTCTCTATCCCAAGTACCTGTTGGTGTCGTCCCACTAATGCGGGGGGGGGGGGGGGGACTGGACCATATTTCCCGAAAATTGTATATATTTTTGGTGACCAGTCATAACTTTTTTTCCCTTTCTTCTGTGCAAATAATTATTATACCAGCTTGTTGCTTATTGTGTGTGCTTTAAGATGATATGTAAAAAGTCTCACTTTTTCTTAGAAGATATAGCCAAACACGCAAGGGAGGAAAAAAAATGGCACCTCCCCATTGCCAAGTGCTCTAATTTCCAGGCGCCTTGAGCTACAAACACCAAACTTCCTCCTGTGGCTTGCTAACACCCTAAGCTGTGATATGGCTGAAACCATAATTACAACGCGTGAAGTGTTGAATAGATATGAGACACTTTATTTCCAACCGCGCCAAAAACCTCGGAACATCTGTGACCCCGCCTCCTTTAATCACCATAACTCATAATTGCTTCACGGGAAATTTTTTTTGCCTCAGCCATATCACAGCTTAGGCTTGTAGGAAGCCACAACGCATGTTTGGGTGCGGTAGCTCACGGCGCCTGGCAATTAGAGCACTTGGCAATTGGGAATTTTTTTTTTTTTAGTGACTCTTGCGTGTTTGGCTATATCTTCTAAGAAAAAGTGCCTATAGAGACTTTTTACATATCATCTTAAAGCACACACAATAAGCAACAAGCTGGTATAATAATTATTTGCACAGAAGAAAGGGAAAAAAAGTTATGACTGGTCACAAAAAATATATACAATTTTCGGGAAATATGGTCCAGTCCACCCTTCTGTATTTGTATCATTATGATGAGAATAACACTTTTTTGACCTTAAGAGATGTTTTTTGTAAGTCAGCAAAAATTCTTCAAAACACCAGAAAAGCTTTGTTTAGCTTTATGTGGCTGATATGGATGAGAAAAACTCTTTTTTGACCTAAAACAGATGTTTTTGGTTGATTTCCTAAAAAATGCTTCAAAACAACAGAAATGTTTAGTTGAGCTGTATGTGGCTCATTTTTATAAGAAACATTTGACCTTAATGAGATGGTTTTTGGTAAATGTCTACAAAAATGCTTAAAAACAATAGTAAAACTGTTTCAAAACAAGAGAAAAGGTTAGTTTAGGTCTATATGGCTCATTTTGATTAGAAATAAACATTTTAAACCTAAAAGGGAATGGATATTTTGTAATTTCCTAAAAAATGATTCAAAATACCAGAAAAGCTTAGTATTGCTCATGTGGTACAATGTGATGAGAAAACACTTTTTAACTTAAAGAAATTTTGGTTGTGTAATTTCCGCAAAATTGTTTCAAAACACCAAAAAAGCTTAGTTTAGCTTTGTGTGGCCCATTTTGTAGGGAAAAACACTTTTGACCGTAAAGAAATTGACCATTTCCTCAAAACTATTTCAATACAAGAAAAAAAATAGTTCAGCAGGCATATTTCGATGAGAAAAACACTTTTTAAACATAAAATATTTTAATTTTTTTTAATTTCCATAAAAATGCTTCAAAACACTAAAAAGCTGACCTAAAAGATTTTTTTTTGGGTTAATTTCTGAAAAATGCTTCAAAACATCAGAAATGCTAAGTTTAATAATAATCTCATGTGGCACAGGTTGCATGCTTTTAAAAAAATTATTGCCATCATCTCCCTCCATATTACAACAGATCAGAGCTAACTAGTAGGATGGCCACTGTACCATGGAAGTGTTCGGCAAGGATGTCACCGGCCACATTGATAGCAATGATCATGTAATTCATGGGGGATTTCTACCATCCTTTTGGAAATGGAGAATGACAAAGATGCAGGAGCTGTTCCACATTCTTTAAAGTTCATTACATGTGCAAATTGCAGACACCACACTACAATTAAACGTAGGCTCATACATCCATCTACATACACCATTGGCAATCAATGTTTTGTCCATTCAATTATGCTCTGTTTTTTTTTACTGATTTTATAAAAACTGAAAAGTTATTTAGCTCTCCCAATCCAGCAGGCTGTATCCGTAAATTCAAAACACAGGATTTTCTGAAAGTGATGAACCAATGGATTTCTGTGAATATAGAACTCTAAACGAAAGATAAAAAATTCCACAAAATTGATTTCAAATTCAATGTGTAACTACTTATCATGATGGTAAGGCAACTATGAGGAGGTTTGTTCATCTCATGAAAGATGAGAACAATTCAATCAAATCTCTTATGTAGTCCAAAGGCTACCTGCCCCCCTGTCTGTATAACTTTCACTCTGATTCATGTTAGTGCAAACCCATGTCTTTACAAAACAGCCTGGTATACATGCAATATGGATTGCGTGCATGGTAAATCCGCAATCCAAGATGGACACTGTGCAACATTGGCTAAATTTCAATCTTGGATCTAATTTATGGAAAGTAATGGTTTCGGGGCAATGAATTTAGTGGAGACAATTTGTCCACACTTGAGTCACTTTCTTTGTAAAAATTCAATATGGTTCTGTTGAGGCTAAAAATAGGCAGTTTTAGACTCATAATTACTGAGACCATCAACTTACATATTGTGATAGATTTTTTTTTTTGAAATGTTTTCTACCAATATTTTATTTTTTTTACCAAATTTCTCTAAACTTTGTCTATTTTCACGTGTGTTAAAATGGCTGATGAGTAACCTATGAAATTGAAAAGGGTAAAAAAAAATTCTTGAATGTATAGCATCCTACACACCACACCAGGATTCAAGAATAAATTATAATATTCAGTTTGCATACCATTCTTTGTATACAACACAAAATTCTGCAAGGTTATTGGAAAAACATGCTCTGAGAAGTGCAGCAGTTTTTAAGTGAAGGTTTTCCTAATAGCATGGTCAATCATAGGCAAGGTTACCATTGCAAAATTTACCAGCATTTCATATAAAATTTTAGAATCACCAAATCCTTACAGAGTGCGATCAAAGATGAATGCTCTTTGGTCAAAAGACGTATTAAAAAATAATGCAAGTCCAATACTTCATCTAACAGCACATCAACACTAATTCGTAAGGATCAAAGCTTCTTGTGGTATACGAAGAAGGTGAATGAGGATAACCGAAAGTTTGATAAACTGATCAAACTCTAAGTCACTCTGAATAAGGGCAAAGCATGTTGACTGAAAAGGATCATTATTTAATCTGATAGACAGAAATGTATACTTTTATGCTAACATCAAGGATACTCGGTTTGTTTTAAAGCTCCATTAGCTTTTGTAGATACTATCTTATATGCTATTTGGCACAAGAATTTTGTAGTAAATTTGGTGTTATATTACATATATCCTTGGTTGAGTGACCACTAATTCAAACTATTCTATACATATATACCAGATGTATGCTAGCCATTATGTGGCAAATTGAAGCACCATGCAAAAAAAATTCCTTCTTATTTGTATATGTTAGTGTGTATATACTCGTATATTTTCTTTACAGATGTCAAATTAAAGCATGGTTGCAAAACCAGATGGCCTGCAATACAATGGGATGGCAATTGAAATGAATGTGTGAAATATGACCGTGAGAGAATATTAAGACTAGTTGGAAGCAGCTTCCCCTGAAGATGGAAAGCACACTGTAAGCATGACATCATAAAGCTGTGCTTAATGGCTGAAGAAATTGTCAGTATACTGAAGGGAAGATACAGAAGCTGACATGAACTGAGTGAAGTCATCAGGCAAACTTGCTGGCTAAAGGAATTGTCAGACTTCTGAAAGAAAGACCATGCAGAAGCTGATAATAAATTGAAAACCATATTTTACCAAGTTGACCTCTTTGTTGACTAGTTCTCGTATTTATCCTCAATTCATTACATGCAGTCAGCTAATCCTTCCTCTAGATTGAATCAAATATGTAGCCTGTTTATTGTAGTCGCTGTCTGAATGAACAGCACCCACGAGTGAAAGTAAATGCAAGGAACTGTGTTTTTACCTTGCCAAGCTAGATATTGTTTCTATATCTTCTTGACAAATGGTGAATCCACCTCCATATCAATGCTGAAGAACTGAGTATAGCTATATTGTTAAGGAACTCCAACATCCTTGCCAGGCAGCTTGCTATTAAAAGTGCAGCCTATCGAACTCCTGTGGAGCCAGTTTCTTTCATCGATACTTGAATTTACCTGCCAAATATTGTTTTAAAAGATGACCATTTTCTTATTAAAATTATTTTTATTTATAGTATTGAACTATTCATTTTTATGGAATACAATCAAATACTTAATATATATATATATATATTGGATTGTCTTGTAAAGAATAAAATGAAACAAGAATTGCCCGCTTGACCCATCACAATCAACACCAAATTTAATATATACAAATTTAATATGAAAAAAAAAAATTTAAAGTAGTGTCTACATTATGTTAAATGCAATAAATGTTTGTAGTCTACATTTGTTTAATTTCGACAAGTCAATCTGATAGAGAGAAAAAACATATATCCATGTAGTTCCAATTTTTGCACTACCAGTTTACTACCTTTTTATTAGTGAAGGTCTCAAGAATGCTTGAAACATTTTGGAAATAATACCAGCTGAAAAATAGTTTTAGCTGCCATATGATCTTTGGTTTTGCCGTCAGTCATTTAAAAAAGGCATGAAATGATAGCCCAGTAAGTACTGGGCTATCATTCCAAGCTTCCCATGTCAAATCTCACATACATCTACTGTCTCAATACATTAAACTCCCTTTTCCAAGTAGCGGTTAAAATTAATCTGGGTAAGAGATAAGTCTCCATATGCGATGTGGCAAGAGTTTCAAAGGAATTGGGTTGTTTCAAAAACTTTGTACCTTCAGTCCTTCGGTATTCGAAGATCCATTCATCTACTTCTCCCTTCCCCCCCCCCCCTCCCTCACATATACCTTGCATGCTGTAAGTTCATGAGCAATTTGAACATAAAATGAAAGGGTAAGGTTCCAGTATTGGCAGTCCTGAAAACTGTTACCATTGATCAGACTTATGACATTCCGATTGCCATAATGGCAGTTGACGAAGTGATATACCTTAAGAGAAAAATTGATGAGGCTCCATATACAAATTATTTCACTTGCCTTCACCACAATAGAATACACCAGCAGGACAAGATTGAATAATGTATAATGCATATACATGGTTCTCTGTGTGAGCATGCTCAGTTAAAGTCTCTGAAATGGCCCAAGCTACTATATAAAAGGCACAAAAAAGATTGAGGCAACTAACTTACGACAGTAAGATTGAGACATCTTAATTAAGACTGAGGCATCCATCTTATTTCTGCTCTCTTTCCAGATGAGTAACCTGCTTCAAAAACGAGGCGACCGTGCTGAGAATATCAAGCAAGGAGGCGATTGTAGGTTTCCAAATCCGATCGACCATGCCGAGAAGATCAGGAATATAGGAGAACTTAAGCTAGGTGAGCGCAGATATGGACTTCCAGAGAACCATCCAGACAGGGTTGTAGGGTTACTCCCAGATAACACGAGAAATGGCTACATAATTGGGGGTGGAGTGGCCACATTCACTGAGAATATCTCGGGTCAAGTTAAGCAGGACATCCTCAAAGCTACACTCCTTGCCCAACTAGCTGCTACTAAGAAGCATGATCGTGAACGGAGTACGGAAGATTGGTACAGGGAGTACAATATAGTTCTTGGAATCGTAGGATTTGTTATCGAGGGCTTTGAGTTCGATAGGTACAGTGCTTCAGGGTCAACTCTCTCTATGGATGAAGCTGTGTTAGAGATAATTGGAGCATTTGCAACTGGTAATGAGGTGGCAGTATTAAAGGCAATACTAGATGCAATGCGCAAGCTGTCTAATGACAATAAAAGAATTGTGCTATTTGACACACACGGCAGTCAGAGTTCTAATGGTAATTTCCAATATATCCTTGCAGTCACGCTCCAAATGGTGATGTAAGTCTTACCCTGGGAACATTCTACTTCAAAGGGACCCAAAAGGATACCAATTTCTTGTTTTTTGACTGGTCATCATCGTCAACTCAGCTGTATAAAGGAGAACAAAAGGCTGTTTTGAATACTGAGGTCTATGCAGCAGTGAGGTCTGCCATTGTTGCCAAGCTTGGAGAGAATGCTGTTAGCCTGGTAGCTTCGATTGACATTTGAGTGTCTAGTATTGTGTTACCATTAGCTGATATGTGTGAATATTAGAACATAGATTCTATGAGAGGTTATGATAGCTACTAGCATAAAAATAATTTAGTTACTTTTGTATTTGGAGAAGATATATTGATTGACCTAAAAAAATGTGTGATTTGTGAATAATTATATTTTGGAATTCCATTCATAGATTTGTTCTGTAAATATCATGGGAGAATCGGCTGACTTGGATTTGCTCTGTTAAGATGAGAAATCAGCTAATTAAGTTGTTAAATTTTGGTTTTTAATATGCTTTACTTACAATATATGCTGTAGCATTTTTTTTTTAATAATGATACCCATATAATTAATTATCCACTCTTTCAAATTGTCCACTCATCTCAACAACATATACATGCATGCATACATATGATGGCAAAGAAAGAGCATAATGACCACAGTCTATTGGACAGGTTTAGATACTTGAAAAAAATCTGTCTTCAGTCTAACTGTGAGTGTCATGCACAGTCACTCTCGAACCAAGGAAGTTTTAACTCTATACGGTGTTCTTTTACACTGGGAAATTTGGCTGCATTGCATCAGATTACATTGTACTCCAAGCTCACCAGAAGCCACCATCAACAAAAATAGTACGGCACTTGCCATTTTTTTAGGAATGCAAATTTGACCATTGCCTCGTACAAAGTTACTTACTACAATATGTTTTTTTTTACTTTTTATTCCACCATTACGCCTAATGCCAACTATCGTGCTCGAAATTATGCTAGCATAATAGGCTCAAGCCTACAACTCTAACATCGTGCATCTTGCTGGTTGCCATAAGCTGTAAAAATGAATTTGACAACAAATTAGTTCCATGAAGTTCTGCAGCAGTGAAAAGGGGGTGTTTTCCAACAATGGGTTCTCTGAGCATCTCCCACCACCACACACACACTCACACTACACACACACTCACATTACACATACAATGGATCCAGAAACTGGGCAATGACGGGAGGTACACTCCACCAATAACCCGGGCTAAGCCACGTCTTTCTCTGTGGTTAATGATAAATGAAAAAAAATACACCAAAAAGTATCTCAAACATGAAGAAAACCCGTATATACAATCACAGACTGTTTTTCATGACTCTGGTATGAACAGATTACTTATTTGTTACTACTATTTGCTTGTTAAAACTTATGTACATCGAACAACGATGTTCTTAATAAGCTATATTGGATTGATTAGTCAAATAAGAATGGAAACAAGATGAAATCAATCTATACCTCAAACATTACATGACACTATACCATTCGAACTAATATACATCAATATGGTAAGGTACCCCATAACGGTTGTGGTACAGAAGGGTTTTCAATTCTTTCTTTTTTACGGGTAGGTCAAGCCTATAATTAAAAATATATATATAAAAAAATTCCCTTTTTCTTGTTCTTGCTTCACATTATATTTTTTTTATATCACAATACTACGTAACAAACAAAACAATACACAACCTAAAACAACATAGTAACACAAATTGCGTACACAAATCCCTACCCTGCCTCAACAATAAAAAGTAATGTATGGTCACGTGAAGTGCTATGGCCACAAGGTTCAGCATTTCAAAGCATTAGATCATATTGTATTAATTTTGGAATAAGTGTCGTTTTCTTTTGTTGTTTTTTAAGCTGGTTTTGTTCAATTGTTCAGTTGTTTAGGTGCAGTTGAGTGCTGGAGGACTACTCAGTTCTACAGAAAGTACACATAACGACCACAACAGTTCACTATCCATTACCATTTTAAATCACTTATACAAAATATTGGCATTACACTTATTAGCATGTGCCATGTGTTGAGAGGTACCATGCAAAAGTAATAAAAAATAAAAAATTATATATTTCAAAAAAATCAGCACATTATCATGTTGCTGTACCCTTGCAGAACATATTGTATGCTCACAAATCTCCACAATCTTATCTTGTTACATTGGTGGAGAGCTTCCGCAGATATTTCAAGTGTAAGAACAATCAAACTATGTTATGCCAGGGTGTTATATTGTTCCAAGTTTGTTTTTTCAAATCATTTTCTTGGTTTTCTCTATAGCCACTGACCGTTCACTTCACTGTTAGTAGACAAATGAGCTGCTGAAGATTCCACCTGCTCTACTGCTGTGAACTAGCTAGTTGAGGCTAGACGATCTTTCCAAAGGCAATAAATTCTGAAAACACTCTCAATCAGCTCTGTACAAATATTGCGCTTAGGGGGTTAATGGGCTAGGATTAGGGCTAGGGCTAGCCAGTGAATTGAGAAACATGGTCATTGCTGGCTTCCTAAAGTTATAGGAAATGGACTTACTATACACTATAAGTGACGCATGAAAGGTTGATTCACAAGAAAATGTTGTTATTTAAAATTTGAATTTGCTCTACCTGTTGAAATCATGTAAAGATTGTAGTTCATGTAAACCACAACCAGTTAGAGCCCCTTGATCATATGCACCAATGCTGTGGATTTGTGATTGCACAGCTGCTCTATACTTTTAAAACCAGAACAGTATTGGTGGAAACAAATGGGGTCTAACCAGTTGTGGTCTACAAGGATGCAGTCATGTCTTATTTCCTTTCTTTTTTAACAGATCAATCCAATAAAGTTGTTTGTCTTTAAATAAAACTTTTTTTTTTCTTTCAAGTGTTTTTTATTTGCTTGTTTTGTAATTTATGTATATCATAGTTGAACAGTGGAGGAGCGGTGACAGACTATATCAATTGTGAACTTCTGGTAATACATGCCATATCTTTACCCTTGTACACGATGAATAAGGTCAAGCCAACGAAACTATATACCCTGCAGTGTTAAATACAGAGATAGCACGTCATTCGGGTACACAATGAATAAGATCAAGCCAAGGATTCTATATACTCTGCAGTGTTAAATACAGAGATGGCAAGTCATTCAGGTACATGATGAATAAGATTGACCCATGGAAACTCTACACCCTGCTGTGTTAAATACAGAGATGGCAAATCATTCAAGTATACGATGAACAACGTGAAGTCAAGGATACTATATTCTTTGCAGTATTACAAACAGAGATGGCAGGTCATTCAGGTACACAATGAATAAGATCAGCCCAAAGATGCTATATACCCTGCTGGTCACCAGAGAGTTCAGGCAGTACTTCAAGCTCCCAGTTATTGACTGAAGTTAGCTGTCGTCAAGGGATGAGAGAAGCATTAAACCACTTCTAAAGGTTTCCCCACATTACATAAGAACATCCATGTCGAACTCTTCTAAAGTACAATGGACATCCTATGAGGTAGCTCTGATCTGTTGTAATTTGTTGGAGTGAGATGATGGCTATGATATTTTTTAAGCATGCAATCTCTGCCACATGAGATTATTATTACTTAGTGTAGTTAATTAAATGTGAAACACAAGGTACAGGCGGAATGTTCGGTGTATGATTTCCTTTTGGTTTCTTTTTAACTTTGTTGATCCTTTGATATATTCGTTAAGTATAAGTCATGTTACCTTCCTTTTCTTTTTTTTCCAAAATATCTTGTATGGCCTTGTAAACCTTGGAGAGGATTCCTGTGTATGCCCTTAAAGGTTATTTTGGGGCATTTTTTTCAGCGGACATAACCAGCACTAAAGTCTAAGAAGTGTACACTAGTTTATGTCATTCACAATTGTTAGCTCATGAATGCTAACATTGCACTGTAAAGTAGATTGTATGGCTGTCCAAGGTGTGTCATCAATTTAGACCATTACCTTCAACAAATTGCCTTTAACTGTTGGATATATATACACACGCAAAGTTCATATTACACCAGCCATACATCACTCCCCCTTCCCCACCACTCATCCACTTCAGAGGTCATTGCATCACTAGCAAGTTAAATGAAAATACTAATGCCCTTCACATAGGCTATAAATATGCAGATTTTTATCGCACAAGCCCCACTGGCCACATGCAATACATGTTTCATTTCAGAGGTTACAATTATTAGAGTTCCTTTGAAGAAGGTAGCCTGTTTTTTTGTCATGTTATCACAACCTTTCTCCATTCAATTTTACACAATTGTTGAGAAGACCTCCACCTCAAGCTAATTGAAAGTAGTCATCATTCACCTGCATGGTTCTTACCTGAGGAGAACTTCCGTACTGTTTGTTAATGGTAGTTACCATAGCACTCTTCATGGGCGTGTTGCATTAAAGTTGGCCACACATTTCATGTACCATTCCACAGCCATTCCAGAAGATGATATTCACTACCAGTTGAAGGTAGGAACTGAAACAATTTTCATAAGTTCAATACTACAGTTGCCTCTATTAATAACCACGTGTTTGTGGTGGTTAGATGACATGATTCACATCATCGGAATATTGACCCACAATACTAAACTAATGCTAACCATGCATTATCAAATACACTATTAGGTATATATGATGAACTGAAAAATACTGAAGACTCTTTACTCACCTGACCTATGCAGGTGGTTAGATGTTGTTATTATTATCATTATTGTTATTACGTTCTGAATAAGTTTCAGCAACCCTGTTATGGGTATCGCTGCTACCATGAATTTACATGATAGCACCTACATAATATATATGTAAGAAAATTGAAACAATCTGAAAAAATGGGTTAGACAATTGAGTGTTTGTCAACCTCCAGTCAACTATACTACTGCCTATACCCATGAAGTAGATATTTATGCTAGCTATACTTACTTGATATCCTGCCTGGGCAAAATATTCTTATATAACCTACTGATAGTTACCAACCTGGTCACTTTTTCCCGAACAGGGGAAAATTACTTACTCATTGCAATTGTCACATTAAAACCAACGCTAGCTAATTCCATGCATAATTTTTACAGATTAAATGGCAATTACTGATCATCACATGTGCCATTTTACTGTCACCCTGAATAAGTCCAAAGCTTGTTAACTGAAATGGATCGTTATTTAATCTGATAAACAGATAATGAACATTTTTATGCTAACATCAAAGATACTCAGTTTGTTTTATGGAGCAGTGATCACGAATTTAAGCTATTATATACCAGATGAATGCTAGATATTGTGTAGCAAGTTGAAGCATCTTGCAAGATTTTTCCCCCTCTTATTGGCATATGATAGTTTATACACATATATATTTTCATTACAGATGCCCAGCTAAGGCATGCTTGCACAACAGCATGGCCTGCAATACAGTGGACTAGCAATAGAAATGTATGTGTGAAATATGGCAGAGAGAGAATATTAAGAATAGTTGGAAGCAGCTTTCCCTGAAGATGGAAAGCATGTAAGCATGACATCATAAATTAATGCTTCCTGGTCGATGGAATAATCAGAGCTGAAGGGAAGACACACAGTAGTTGACATGAACTGAGTGAAGCTGATAATAACTTCAAACCTATATTTTAACAAATTGACTTGTTTGTTGGCTAGTTCTCGTATTTATCCACAATTGATTACAGGCAGTCAGCTAATCCTTCCTCTACATTATATCAAATATGTTGCCTGTATTTTGTATTCATTGTCTGAATGAACAGCACCCACTAGTGAAAGTAAGTGCAAGGAACTGTGTTTTTACGCTGCCAAGCTAGATATTGGTTCAACATTCTCATGACAAATGGTGTATCCTCTTCCCAATGCGGATAAACTGAATATAGCTATATTGTAATGAAAATCCAATATCCATACCTGACAGCTTGCTACAGTGCGCCCTTTGAACTCCTGTGCAGCCAATTGCTTTCCTCGATCTTGGAATGTGCCAGCCAAATCATTATTTCAAAGTTTACCATTTTCTTGTTAACATGTCCTTTTATTTATTGTGGGTAAACTATTCATTTTTACTGAGTACATATACATAGATTAAAAAAATATATATATATATATTTGATTGACTTGTCAAAAATAAAATGAAACAAGAATTGCCTGCATGACCCTTCACAGTCAACCCCAAATTTAGTATGTGTGGATTTTCTAAACAACAGTGTCTTCATCATATTAATAGCCAATAAATGTAGTCCACATTTGTTTCATTCATTTGATAAGAGAATCCGATATGTTTTTGAACACAGTTTTTGCAGTCAAGCACCTGCTATATTAATGTTTATTACTAATATAGATGTATGCACACATGTACCTATATATCTATTCACATAGATACAGTACATGGATCATTAGTTACCTGGTTTTGGTGATGTTATCTATTGTCACAAGAGTTAGATTCCTGCTTATGAGTAGCAAAAAATTTCAGCTTCTTGCAGACTCAGCTGAGGTAGACTCGATATTGGACATACACAATTGTGTTTATTGTATTGATGATCATTTTGGTGTTTTACTGAATCGAGAAACAGATAACTGCAATGCATTGCAGACATCTGGGAGTAAAACTACAACGAATGGACTTACAGCATGCAAGGTATATGTGGGGGGGGGAAAGGGGGGGGGGGGGGGAGAAATAGATGAATAGATCTTTGAAGTCTGTAGGACTGAAGGTACCAGGTTTTTGAAAGAACTCAATTACTTTGAAAACCTTGCCAAATCCCTTATGGAAACTAATCTCATACCCAGACTCATTTTAACTGCTACATAGAAAAGGAAGCCTAGTGTATTGAGATATTAGACGTCTGTGGGCTTAGCTGCTCTAACACTGGTAAACTTGTTACATGAATTCTTAAAGGTGGTTAGATGAGTGGGGTACTGACATGCAACATGACAAGGACAAATAGGTAGAGTAAAAAGTCCTAAGTTTTGCTGAGTTAACTACAAGTGGTCCTTAATTATGTTTTTAATACAATTAATGCAGATCATAACCACAACTCATTAATTATTGATATAATTTTTGGATTGCATTTTTTGTTGTTGTTTCAAGCAAGTTAATTAATTAAGTGCGTAATGATAGCTTGTTTCAGGAGCTTTCCAATGATAAAATAATGTTGACTTATGACTAGGGGTTAAATACTGGTGTTTAACTTTTACTAGAACCTCTACCAAAAACATTACCCTTCCCAATAATAACTAGCTATATAGTTATATATATATATTCACATCTTGCTATACCATATTTCCCGAAAATTGTATATATTTTTTGTGACCAGTCATAACTTTTTTTCCCTTTCTTCTGTGCAAATAATTATTATACCAGCTTGTTGCTTATTGTGTGTGCTTTAAGATGATACGTAAAAAGTCTCTATAGGCACTTTTTCTTAGAAGATATAGCCAAACAAGCAAGAAGGGGGGAAAAAATGGCACCTCCCCATTGCCAAGTGCTCTAATTTCCAGGCGCCTTGAGCTACAAACACCAAACTTCCTCCTGTGGCTTGCTAACACCCTAAGCTGTGATATGGCTGAAACCATAATTACAACGCGTGAAGTGTTGAATAGCTATGAGACACTTTATTTCCAACCGCGCCAAAAACCTCCGAACATCTGTGACCCCGCCTCCTTCTAATCACCATAACTCATAATTGCTTCACGGTAAAAAAAATTTGTCTCAGCCATATCACAGCTTAGGCTTGTAGGAAGCCACAACACATGTTTGGGGGCGGTAGCTCACGGCGCCTGGCAATTAGAGCACTTGGTAATTGGGAAGTGTTTTTTTTTTAGTGACCCTTGCGTGTTTGGCTATATCTTCTAAGAAAAAGTGCCTATAGAGACTTTTTACATATCATCTTAAAGCACACACAATAAGCAACAAGCTGGTATAATAATTATTTGCACAGAAGAAAGGGGGAAAAAGTTATGACTGGTCAAAAAAATATATGCAATTTTCGGGAAATATGGTACAGTCCCCCCTTGGATAAACTGGAAACTAAATGCAGGATTTAAGTGTCACAACCAACATTATATCACCACAGAAGCAGGTCCACAGGTCAGCCACTCAGTGTACATCACTTACCAACTTACTTCAGGCATGGATATCCATGCTATAGGAGTCTTGTGACTTAAAATTGAAATATGAGGCACTTAAACATAAAGAGCAGAGAATCAGCTACAAAATGAGAGTGAACAAAAAGCTACAAAATGATATAAAACAAAGCAGTATTCTTGTATTAGTTCACCCAATAATAGAAATATTTGCCAAATGAAATCTGTCCTTTCGGAGAAAATCTTGTCTTCATAGGGTAACTAAAATTCAGAACCCGAAATATCCCAAACCAATGAGCAGAGATGAACTAGAGCTGAATATTAGTGATTTTAGTCACATATCTGATCATCGCTTTGCGTGTACAGATTTTTTTGTGGCCATGATGTTTTTGCACGTACCTTCTAAAAATAATGTACCTGTGGAGACATTCAAGATATCATTTGAAAGCGCACAGAATAAGCAACAATATGGAACTAAAATACCTGCACAGAGGAAGTGAAAATGATTACATATGTGATAAGAAATTCTGTATTATTTGGGGCTTGATCTTCATCTTCCAGACAGATCTTTTCTAATGTCTTCTGGTGGCTGAGGATTAGTAGCAGGTGATGGCCTTGGGTGAGGAATGGCAGATGATAGGCCTGGCTGAGGAGCGGCAGTAAATGATGGCCCTGGGTGAGGAATGGCAGATGATGGGCCTGGCTGAAAAGTGGCAGTAGATGATCTGGCTGCGGTGGAGACAAAAACTCCATAACAAAGCATTAAGTGACTTCAAATTTCAAGGTCAACCTGTGCATATGTGGAAGGATAGATGAAGCAACCGCTCTTTTTTTTGGACAAACAAGCAAATGTTATGGGTATGAGATGCATCAAAAGTAAAATTGATGAGAGTTGCTTGTGCTTAGTACGATGTGAACAAGCATTGTTTGTTTTGCTGCATTACTAATTGTGACAGTCAGTGATACATGAGACCAGGAAAAGTGTATATGCCTGATGAGGCTTATCCATTTGAAATCAATAAGATAAAGTCTTTGTCCCAGGACGTCATTAGAAATTAGTACTCCAAGGTGGGTGTCGTATACTGGTGTATAGTTCATCAATCATCATGTACAAGTTGAATTTAACTGAGGGAGATATGCAGAGAGAGTAAATAAAAGCTCACTTGATAGCTTTCGTACTCCAATTTCGACTTTCCTGACTGGCCAAGGATGTTATCCAGATCATGGAGAAGGATTATATCACCTGGATACATTTTGTGTTTTCATCTAAACAAAGTAGTTAGCTGTTAAATAAAGAGAAGGCTGGTGATTCAGGTGCATGATGAATAAGATCAAGCCAAAAATACTATATACCCTGCAGTGTTAGAGATGGCAGGTCATTCAGATACACAATAAATAAGATCAAGCCAAGGAGTGAGGGTGTTAATTCAATTTCATGGAGAAAATTTTTTTTAAGAGGCTTACTTAAACATTCTAGGTACATATTACACCAACCATACATCACTCACACTTCCCCACCAATCATCCAATTCGGAGGCCATCTCATAGACAATAATGATGAATTTTTTTTTCATCACAGCCTCCATTGGCAACATGCAATATATGGCTCATTTCAGCGGTTACTATTACAGTTCCTTTGAAGAAGGTGTCTTGTTTTCTTGCCATCACTGCATCACAACCTTCTTCCATTCAATTTTAGAATATATGTGCATCATATAGAAGTTAGATCGTATTCGTCAATGATAGACACATGACCCACACACCGATTCCCAAATTATTGACAGAAAGGATTTAATGAGAACAGAATATGGACTGCATTCCCAACTGCAAAGGTAACAGCCATTTCTCTTGAGGATCTTGCAAATTTGCATCAAAAAACTGTCACTGAACATATGCTATCCAAGGAAAGGTTTTTGAAATCACGAAGAACATCTGACTCAATGATTTACTTGAGAAAGACGCCCAACAAAATAAATATTCCAACAAATGAAATCTTAGAAACCACATCTAGGGTGAGAGGAATACTGTTAACTATCATGTACCTATAACCATAGACACTGTACAATAAACATGCCCAGCCACAGTGTGCCATAACTTGATCACCTGACATAATATATCAGTAATTTATATTTGCTAACATTTAGGGAGGTGTTTTGTCTTGTTCAATAAAATAATAGTCAATTATTACACTTGCCATCACCACAAATAGACACATCAGCATGCCAAGATCGAATAATGTATAATGCATATATTTGGTTCCTCTGTGTGAGCATGCTGAGTTAAAGTCTCTGAAGTGTCCCAAGCTACTATATAAAAGGCACGAAAAAGATCGAGGCAACTAACTTACGATTGTAAGATTGAGACATCAAACTTAAGACTGAGGCATCCATCTTATTTCTGCTCTCTTTAAAGATGAGTAACTAGCTGCAAAAATGCTGCGACCATGACGAGAAGTTCAAGCATGTTGTGATAATACAAGAGAACCTTTATTGAAATAGGCTTTATTCAACTAAGAACTCGAGTAGCAAACAACACAACTAACCTAACAAACATGAACCAGCTATACAATGATGCACAATACAGTTAAGTTTGAGCTTTAATAAAATGTGACGTGCATTCTGGGGTGGTTACGGGAGAAGGAAATGTTTCACATCATTCACCCCCTTGTGGGAGGTGTTCATAGCATCAAATGATCGGGAGGCTGTCAACTCCGATTGGACGGCGTAAGGAGGAGGCTCTGCTTTCGATGGTGTAGAAGAAGTTGATGAATCATCCAGGATAGGAGTGTCTGTGAGGGCCTCGGTTCCACTCTCGGATACTGGTTTCGGTATTACTTCTGTTTCTTCCGGTGATGAAGGTGTAAAAACCGAGGGTTCTCAAGTGGTGAGGTTACTTCCTCATGTGTTGTGGTCACCTCTCCCTGAGGGGTCAGGTGTCGAATGCGGACCGTTGTTTCACGTCCATCAGGAAGGCGTACATGAGCGTACTGTAATTAGCTTCGAGGAGCTCAACATCCTCCACCAGGGTCTCCGACTTATGAGCTCAAACATGTCGCTTGAGGAGAACAGTCCCTGATGTCTAAGCCAAGTAGGAATAGACCTGCCAACAATAGACTGCCGAGTGAAGCAGAATATCCGCTCATGGGGAGTCGTGTTTGTAGTAGAACAGAGCAATGATCGATTAGAGTGTATTGCATCAGGGAGAACTTCGTGCCAGCACGATATCGGTAATCTCTTGGTCATGAGGGCGAGGTTATTGGCTCTCCAGACAGTTCCATTTTATCTCTCAGATTGTCCATTAGCTTGAGGATTATAGGGTGCGGTATGGTAAGTAGCTATCCCCTTTTAGAGAAGGAAGTTACGCAGTTCTGTACTCATGAAGGCAGCTCCCCTGTCTGAGTGTATATAGGCAGGCATGCCGAACATGGAGAAGAGCCCACGGAAACATTTGATTACCGTTGCGGTGGTCATATTTGCATGGGAATATGAAAGAAAACCTTGAATACTCATTGTTTGCACATCCAAATTTTCCATCTATCCCTGTCAGAAAATATCGATTATTATTATTACTCGCCAGAGGATCTTGGAAATTGATATTTAATTGTTCGAAGGGTTGAGAAGCCTTAATCAAATTTGCTGGCTCAGATTTATAAAACCGAGGTTTGTGTTCAGCACAAATGTGACATAATCTGTTCATTGTTTTCACATCCTCCATCGAATAAGATAAATTTCAGGACTTTATGAAGTTAAACATTCGTGTTACACCTGGATGACACAGAGCTTGGTTCAATTCAGCAAGACTTCCACTATTCATAGCATTACAGTTCCCTCATGATAGAGTGTCGGGAGAGATATTCTTCTTGCCAGGCCAATACACAATATCAAAATTATAACATGAGAGTTCCATTCTCCATCGCATGATCATTTTTTTAATTTTTTTTTCGTCTGCTTCCTATCAAACATATAGGCAACACATATCTGGTCCATCTTGAGTGAGAAATGTCAACCTGTTAGATAGTACTTCCAATGACGAACAGTCTCTATTATTCCTTGTGCTTCCTTCTCTACTGATGCATGGCATCTCTCAGGCCCTTGGAGAGAGTGAGAAAAAATACCACCGGATGCCAAGCTTGCTGAGAGTTGCCTCTATTGCGAAATCTGAGACATCGGTTTCAATGTCAAATCTCACTGACTCGTCAATACTGCATACCACAGATTCATCAATGGTTTTCTTTAAAACCTTGAAAGCTTCAGCTGCTTCGGGAATGTACGGAAATGTCTTCATTACAACCAGAGTGAGAATCTTATCAGAATACCCCAGTATCCTATTGGAGTAGTACGAGAAAAAGCCTAATATGCACTTGTGAGCTTTCCTATCTGAAGGGACTGGTAATTGTTGAAAAGGATGCAGTCGCTCTGGATCCGGCTGAATCTCACCATTCTTGACAACGCATCCTAGTATGTGAAGCTCAGTAACTGAAAATACACACTTTTCAGGACTGTAAGTAATGTTGCACCATTTTGCAGCATTAAGAAAATCATTCAGATTATTATCATGCTCCACTTGCATTCTACCACATATAGTGACATTATCCAGGTAGGCAAATGTACCTTTCAACTCTTCCTCTGAATTAAACTCATCCATCTATCGCTGGAAATAAGAAACACCATTAGTGACTCCAAATGGTATCCTTGTAGACTGGTAGAGACACCCCCCCCCCCCCCCCCCCCCAGCAGCATCAAAAGCTGTATAGGGATTGTCATCTGATTTGATCGGTACCTGGTGATAGGCACTCCGCAGATCGATAGTGCTATAGACCCTATATTGAGCAATCTTATTCACTGTAGCATCTATCCGAGGTAACGGATATGTATCAAGTAGTGTGAATCTGTTGATTGTTTGGGAATAATCAACAGCTAACCTCCTCTTACTTTGAATATAAGGGTCCGTGATGACCACTCTCTGAGTTCTCCAAGGAGAATTACTCTTCTCAATAATCCCTTCCTCCAACAGTCTCTTCATTTCTTTCTCAATAAACTGTTTGTCAGCAAAGCTATATTGACGTGATTTACTTGCTACTGGATGGCAATCATCCATGAGATTTACAAAGAGGTCGGGTGGTTTCACATTCACTGAGCTCGGTCCACATACTAGATCTAAGGGAGCCTCCTTCCCACCATAGTTGAGGGTGATGCTCTGATGTTGAGTCTGAAAGTCCAGACCCAAGATGAGGTGTGCACACAAATGTGGAAGTACATGGAGACGAACATTTTTTTACAGATGCCCCATTAGGGCCAGATCAATCTCACAATACCCGTGTATCTGGGCCGAATGGAAAACTGATGTCAGAGAGACAGTTCCAGAAGAGGAATATACTTGTAAACCTTGGAGTTCCGCAAGGTGATGGTTGATGAAGCTTTCAAAACTTCCACTCTCCATAAGGGCACAAGAGGTAACTCCATTGATGTTTACCTGGTAGGTAGACCTATCCAAGGACGGGACTGTAGTGGCCAAGACAGAAGCAGCTGAGGTTGTAGATATTGGGGAATAACCTGTCGTAGAAAACATATAGTTGACGATATTCTACTACGAGTTGGATTCATATTAGGATTGGCTCTGTTTACTTTTGCGAAATGTCCACGACGCTGACACTTGTGGCAGGTGGTGCTTTAGAGAACCACAGAAATAACACTTACTTCCTTGATTATAAGACTGTCCAGTTGCTGCAGATGATTCCCTATCAGGATAATTGTCTGAGTCAGGAGGGGTTCTCAGGGTCATGGCCGCTCCTACTGGGTAGGCTGTGAAGCCATAAGAATCAGAGCTCTTCTGGGTGGACTCTAGGGCTCTAGCTTGATCAAATATTGTTGCAAGATCCAAGGTCTTATTTTCTAGAAGACACAGATATATGTGACTAGACTGATGTCCTGTAATAAAAGCATCCCTGATTGCATTATCCCTATTTTGCACAGCTGTGACAACATGATAATTACAGTCCTTATTTAAGGTCGTCAGAACTTGGAGATACTCATCAAGCCTTTCAGCCATCTGCTGACTTAGAGGAGCAAGAACATGGCGAGCAAATACAACTTTCTTAGGCTTCACAAATAGTTCTTTGAGAACCACGATAGCTCGAACATACTCAGTACATTCTTCCATATACTTGAATATTTTTGGTGATACATAGTTCGTGAGCACTCTATATTTGTCGAGAACTTCCTGAGGTAAGACAGCGAGAAAGTTCTCAAAAATTTGAAGCCACTGAAGCTATTCTTTTGATGCAGGACTAGCATTAGGATCGGTATTGAGGCGGTCAGGTTTCAGAAGTCTTTCCATCGGTTGGTGAACATAGTTGAATAAATTGATGTGATAATACAAGAGAACCTTTATTGAAATAGGCTTTATTCAACGAAGAACTTAAGTAGCAAACAACACAACTAACCTAACAAACATGAAGCAGCTATATGATGATACACAATGCAGTTTTGGGTGAGCATTAATAAAAGGCGTAACGTGCACTCTGGGGTGGTTATGGGAGAAGGAAATCATTCACATCATTGCATATAGGAGAACTTCCCATTATTGCTTGCTCATGCATGACTAATGACTGTGACATAGAGGTATATATAGATGCTCAGTACTTGTCACTCCACTAAGCTATATAAGGAATACGGTTAGGATTGACTCCAGCATTGGGGGGTGGGCAAGGTAAGGCTATGCTTAAGCTAGGTGAGCACAAATATGGACTTCAAGAGAACCATTGAGACAGGATTGTAGGGTAACCCCCAGATAACAAGAGAGATGGCTACATAATTGGGAGTGGAGTGGCCACATTCACCGAGAATGTCAAGGGTCAAGTTAAGCAGGACATCCTCAATGCTACACTCCTTGCCCAACTATCTGCTAATAAGAAGCATGATCGTGAATGGAATACGGAAGATTGGTACAGGGAGTGCAATAGAGTTCTTGGAATCGTAGGATTTGTTATCAAGGGCTTCGAGTTCAACAGGTACAGTGCTTCAGGGTCAACTCTCCCTATGAATCAAGTTGTGTTAGAGATAATTGGATCATTGGCAACTGGTAATGACAATATTAATGGCAACACTAGATGCAATGCGCAAGATGTCTAAAGACGTTTAAAAAAATTGTGCTATTTTACACATACAGCAGTCACATTTCTTATGGTAATTTCCAAGTATATCCTTGCAGTCAAGCTCCGAATGGAGGTGTGAGTCTTACACTGGGAACATTCTACTTCAAAGGGACCCAAAAGGACACCAATTTCTGGTTTTTTCACTGGTAATCATCGTCAACTCAGTTGTATAAAGGAGTACAAAAGGCTGTTTTGAACAACGAGGTCTATGCAGCAGTGAGGTCTTCCATCGTTGACAAGCTTGGAGACAATTCTGTTAGCTTAGTGGCTTCGATTGACATTTGAGTTTCTAGTATTGTGTTACCACTAGCTCATATGTATCAATATTAGAACATAGATTCTATGAGAGGTTATGATAGTTACTAGCATAAAAATAATTCAATTAGTCTAGTATTTGTAGGAGATATATTGATTGACCTAAATAAATGTGAGATTTGTGAAGAATGATATTTTGGAATTCCATTCATAGATTTGTTCCATAAATATCATGGGAGAATCGGCTGACTTGGATTTGCTCTGTAAAGATGAGAAATCAGTTAAATAAGGTGTTAATTTTTGTTTTTTAATATTCTTTACTTACAACATATGCTGTAGAATTTTTTTAAATAAAGATACCCATATAATTAATTATCCACTATTTCAAAGTGTCCACTCATCTCAACAACATATACATGCATGCATACATATATGAACACACATGGTTCATAGCCTGGATAGCACTCTGTGCATTGGGAAGACCTGTATTATAAACTGACAACTGCCAAAATAACAACAACAAAAAATATTTTTAGAAATCTCTGCTAAAATTACACTTGGTAGCTTCCTAACCGCTATTCCATCTTCCTCTATTCTCAGCTCCAAACTATATGTCATTATTGTTCCGCTTGTGAATCGAATTCGCTCGTTAAATTTTAAATTTATAACTTTGTGCTCCCATTTGGTATTAAATGACTCCATTACTCAGTTAAATTTATTTTGTTATAATAATAATAATAATAATAATAATAATAATAATAATAATAATAATAATAATAATAATAATAATAATAATAATAATAATAATAATAATAACAACAACAACAACAACAACAACAACAACAACAACAACAACAACAACAACAACAACAACAACAACAACAACAACAACAACAACAACAACAACAACAACAACAACAACAACAATAATAATAATAATAATAATAATAATAATAATAATAATAATAATAATAATAATAATAATAATAATAATAATAATAATAATAATAATAATAATAATAATAATAATAATAATAATAATAATAATAATAATAATAATAATAATAATAATAATAATAATAATAATAATAATAATAATAATAATAATAATAATAATAATAATAATAATAATAATAATAATAATAATAATAATAATAATAATAATAATAATAATAATAATAATAATAATAATAATAATAATAATAATAATAATAATAATAATAATAATAATAATAATAATAATAATAATAATAATAATAATAATAATAATAATAATAATAATAATAACAACAATAACAATAACAATAATAATAATGTGATTAAAATAATAGTAGTGGTGGTAGGAGTAGTAGTAGAAAAGAACATTGGTAGTACAAATTGTAACAATAGCAGCAATACCATCGCCAACAACAATATTAGTAATAATTTGGCAGCATTGTCACCAAACCTGGTCAGAATTTTTTTTAAAAGTTCATTGCATCCTCAATCTCTTCATATAATTTAAAAATGAAAACACAGCATACAACAGCAAACCAGAAATCTTGATATGGCAAAAATGTTGGCCAAAAGGGAAGTGAAATCTGGAAGATTGTAGCTCATACAGCTAAGTTTAGGCTATGAACAGAGTGCAGAGGGGAGTGCTATGGTGTTGCATGTTCATAATGTATTTTAAAATGATTTCACATACATAAACATATTCAATCAATGGCCACAAACCCACAGACAAAAACCTATCTGTTAGCCTGTTTGTGTGTCCCCGAATCCTTCTCACACGGTTGGGAAAATCCGGATAAAACTTTGTGTGTCCATTAAGAACCAACCAAGGAAGGTTTTTAAATCCCAAAAAGTTTCAAATTTGCTTTTGGGAATTGAGGAAGTAGCTCATTTTCTGGATAAGGCTCATGATGACCATTTCCCTTTTTGTTTAGTGTGGACTTCGCTACCCTGGCACACAATGTGCATGCATTATCACATCCCTGATGATGGCAAAGAAAGAGCATAATGACCACTCTCTATTGGACAGGTTTAGATAGTTGAAAAACGCCTGTCTTCAGTCTAACTGTGAGTGTCATGCACATCCACTTTTGCTTTGTCTTGGCTAAATATACAATTGACAAACATGCTCTAGCAATGGAGTCCTACAGATTGTTTTGTCTTGGCTAAACTTAAAATTCACCAACATGCTCTAGCAATCGAGTCCTGCTAATTGTTTTCTCTTGGCTAAATATACAATTCACCATCGTGTTCTAGCAATGGAGTCCTACAGATTGCTTGGTCCTGGCTGAACATACAATTCACCAACATGCTCCAGCAATGGAGTCCTACAGATTGTTTTTGTCTTGGCTGAACATGCAATTCAACAACATGTTCTAGAAATGGAATCCTACAAATTGTTTTTTCTTGGCTGAACATACAATTCACCAACATGCTCTAGTAATGGAGTCCTACAAATTGTTTGGTCTTGACTGAACATAAAATTCACCAACTTGCTCGAGCAATGGCATTCTTAAGATTGTTTTGTCTGGGCTGAACATGCAATTCACCAACATGCTCTAGCAATGGAGTCACACGATGGTTTTTTCTTGGCTAAATATACAATTCACTAACATGCTCTAGCAATGGAGTCCTACAGATTGTTTAGTCTTGGCTAAACTTAAAATTAACCAACTTGCTCTAGCAATGGAGTCCTACAAATTGTTTTGTCTTGGCTACACATACAATTCACCAACATGTTCTAGCAATGGAGTCCTACAAATTGTTTTGTCTTGATTGAACATACAATTCACCAACATGCTCTAGCAATGGAGTCACACAAATTGCTTAGTCTTGGCTGAACATACAATTCACCAACATGCTCTAGCAATGGAGTCACACAGATTGTTTATTCTTGGCTAAATATACAATTCACTAACATGCTCTAGCAATGGAGTCCTACAGATTGTTTAGTCTTGGCTAAACTTAAAATTAACCAACTTGCCCTAGCAATGGAGTCCTAGAAATTGTTTTGTCTTGGCTACATATACAATTCACCAACATGCTCTAGCAATGGAGTCCTACAAATTATTTTGTCTTGACTGAACATACAATTCACCAACATGCTCTAGCAATGGAGTCCTACAGATTGCTTTGTCTTGGCTGAACATACAATTCACCAACATACTCTAGCAATGGAGTCCCACAGATTGTTTTGTCTAGGCTGAACATACAATTCACCAACATTCTCAAGCTATGGAGTACTACAAATTGTTTTGTCTTGGCTGAACATACGATCCACCAACATGCTCCAGCAATGTAGTCCTACAGATTGTTTTGTCTTGGCTGAACATACAATTCACCAACATGTTCTAGTAATGGAGTCCTACATTTTAGCAATGGATTCCTACAAATTATTTTTGTCTTGGCTAAACATACAATTCACCAACTTGCTCTAGCAATGGATTCCTACATATTATTTTGTCTTGGCTGAACATACAATTCACCAACATGCTCTAGCAATGGAGTCCTACAAATTGTTGTGTCTTGGCTGAATACACAATTCTTCAACATGCTATAGCAATGGCTACAGAATGTTTTGTCTTGGCTGAATATACAATTCACCAACAGCTCTAGCAATGGAGTCCTACATATTGTTTTGCCTTGGATGAACATACAATTCAACAATATAATCTATCAATGGTGTCCTACAGATTGTTTTGTCTTGGATAAATTTACAATTCACCAACATGCTCTAGCAATGGAATCCAACATATTATTTTGCCATGGCTGAACATACAATTCTTCAACATGTCCTAGCAATGGAGTCCTTCAGATTGTTTTGTCTTGACTAAACATACAAGTCACCAACATGCACTAGCAATGGAGTGCTATAGATTGTTTTGTCCTGGCTAAATATACAATTCACTAATAGGTTCTAGTAATCAAGTCCTACAGATTGTTTTCTCTTGGCTGAAAGTACAATTCACCAACATGCTCTAGCAAAGGAGTCCTACAGATTTTTTTTTCTTGGCTGAGCATACATATTCACCAACATGTATTGTCTTGGCTAAACACACAATTCACCAACATACATGTTTTAGTAATGGAGTCCTACAGATTGTTTTGTCTTGGCAAAACATGCAATTCTCCAACTTGCACCAGCAATGGCGTCTTGTGAATTGTTTTGTCTTGGTAAAACTTACAATTCACCAACATGTTCTAGCAATGGAGTCCTACAGATTGTTTTGTCTTGTCTGAACATAGAATTCACCAACATACTCTAGCTATGGTGTCCTACAGATTGTTTTGTCTTAGCTAAATAAAAAATTTACCAACATGCTCTAGCAATGGAGTCCTACAAATGGTTGTGTCTTGGCTGAATGTACAATTCATCAACATGCTCTTCTCGCTCTTTGTTTTCTCTTCCTCCTCCCCTCATTGACTTCTTCAGCACCAAGTTCACTAGCTTTACAGGTACTGGCTGAGAAAAAAGAGGTCCACACATCTCTGATCCAAAATCAGAATCAAAACCCTGCCTGGCACGAAGAGCAAGTCTAGCCATTCTAGACATCTGAACAATATAATAAAAATATAACTGAAAAAAATAACAAGAGTACTAAATGACAAGGAATGACAAGTCATTTGGTAAGGGATCCTAACTTGTACAATTGTACATACACACACACACACACACATATATATATATATATGAATATAAATATAGTTAAATAATAATGGATATAGATAAATAATAATGGATATATATCAGTCAAATTGTGTTCAAATTGAGTTCTCCATCTTCCAACTTTTGAACCATACCTCCTGTGCAAGCAATTTTGTGTTCGGAATAGATCGTCCTCTCTGTGTGTTGAAATGACATAAAAACATTGGGAATTAGATAGGTAAACAGTCAGAGCCAAGTGCACAAGTATGGAGATTTTTGGAGACGGGGAAGGTAACATTTTGTGCACTGTGTACAATCAACTTCAATGAGCTTGTGAGTGTGCTCTAGCATCCTGCTATGCAAAAGCATACTCTCTTATTGCGATTGCTAATTGGTGTAGATGGGGGTCAATTTTCTCAAAAATTTAAGTCACAGATTTTTTAGGCCACACCAATTTTGAGCCTTTATCAACGCTACTTAACAAATCACAATAGTAAAGATTGTAGAGCTGCTGCACAAGATAGGACTAGGCGTGCTTACAGATGTCTATAGAAAACCCATGAGCACTTTGATGTTGATTGAACTCTTTGTCATAGAGTGACACACTGCACAAAAGTGGACCTTTCCATCCCCTTACACTTACACGTCCACTAATTGTATACCAACCTAACTCCCAACAATTTCAAGCCATTTTAACACACAGAAAGAGATCTATCTATCGAGCACAAATTCACATGGAACCTTGGTTATGGAGAAGTCAATTTGCCCATACTTAACTCAAACTGAATACACGATACAACAGTACCACTTCATTAAAACAATGAATGAAAACACTATCTCTAGGGCATATTCTGAAAATATATATATATTTTATTATTATATGTGCAAACAATAGTATAGCTACAAAGTGTCATTTAAAGTAGTTATGGCTAGGTGGGAAAAAAATACACAAAAAAATCAGCACGGAATATTGCATGGTCGCACCTCAAGGCAGCTTTATCAGCAAACAATACAGAATCTCACACCAACCTTAAGTCTGGTAGGGATACGTGTCATTACAAACCCATCTACACCACTCACCGACTGAAATCTCTTGCAAGTGGATCTATCTCTACCATCATGGAGACTGCCGAGTGGGTCATCTACCCAATCATTCACCTCGCCCTCTCCTGCATCCCTCCTCCCTAAGGCTTGGTCCTCCACCCACAAAATGTCAAGACTCACATAACTAGGCATAAATTTGTTTCTTTTTCCTACAATGAAGATGGCAGTGACAGGCACAGCCAAGAGAGAGAGCCGTAAATGGTCCATAGGAAGCAGTATCCACGGCAGAAAAGATGGTAGCTGACTCACTGCCTCATATAGAGATCTGAGAAGTAGCTGCTGCTGTACCTTTTTCACCTTTCTTGAACTCAGGAATGAAGCGGGCACAATAAAGTTCTCTTTGGTAGTAGGAGCATTTGTGACTGGATCATCAATCCTAGTCCAAAGTGCATTGGGTGTGATAACCATTTCATCACCATTGGTTTTGATTCCAGAGTTACCAAGCTTTGCAATGCCAACCTTGATTCTCTTCGAAGTAGGAACTGTAATACATTGGTATGGGGGCATATTTAAGACTGAATCCTAGCTAATTTTAGTTTCTGATGAATGGTCACCACCAGGAATGGATGCGGCCTCTTGCACTATCTTCCGTACAGGATCATATCTTTCTGGTATCAGATATATGCTTCCAAACAAGAATGGAACTGACACCATTTTTCGTGTTCTTTAAACGAACCAAGCATATTGTTGGTTTGGGAATGGAACTCACAATTAATTTGTTCTCAACTTCATCTCTATCAGTACATCCAATGCTCATCACCTTTTCCACTTCCATCGGAGCAACTTGCTCCAACTTCCCACTTACCACCATCTTTCTGCTTCCTCTACCAAACATGCATCCGAATAAATCTCCTCGATGATCAACTGCATGAGGCAAATCAGTTCTACTGCCGGACCCTAAGTTTTGCCTCTTCGCCGGTCTAGCTTCTTCCTAGAGTTCATTGATGGCTGATGACAGGGATGGAGAAGATACTCGTTGCTTGGATTGTTTTCCTCAAAACAGTTCCCCCATCAGGCAGCGTCTAGGGAGACCACTACCTGTGCCTGATGATGGCTTCCTTCGTGCATGACCTTTACCAACAGTGCAGGACGTATTGTGACCGGATAAAGTCGGAGAGCTGGAAGTCAAGATGCTGACATCTACCCAGGACCGAAATATAGCAAATTCTGCTCCACCAGACAAGCAGTTGGCAACCTTATATGACCGGTCACTAGAAATGCTACTATTTCAAATAACTTCTACCATTGAATGATTATTATTGGATTTAGGAAACAGCATATGAATGTTACTTGAGAGTTTGTAAGCTCTTTGGAACACTTACTGAAGGTAGAAAGAAGTCAGTGTCACTACAGCCACCTGTCTCCGTGTTTCACTTAGGCTCTTCAAACATCTGATCCGCACTCTCCTTACTAGTGAGAATATTTGAGGAGGGGTGTAAGCTCTAGTCGAGGTAGTTTCTGCTTGGGTCTGTGAGCTTGAGATATCCAAAGTGTATGGCATTTGAGAGAGGATTAGAGGAGGCAGAGTAACAGCTGCAACTCAATAACTAAAAATGAGGACAGTGAAATAAAATGGTAATAAAGAAAAACAGTAATCAGGGATTACCCTATATAGTAAGACACACTTTTCATAATGGCAGATGGCAAAACAAGAAGTCAAAAAGTAAAGCTCATATCACAGTTAAAACTCACATCAACAGCTTTTAAGCTGCCTAAATGGTGTGTGATTTCAGATGATATTATCTCCAAAAAGATTCAAGTGTGCCTTGAATTCTTAGCTAAGGTAGTAAACCTGCAGTACAAAGAAAAATTTGAAAGTATGAAAACACCCACTTTAAGGATTTATATTTGTTCTCCCCCACGCATAACTGTCTTACAATAGATCTTTTTTAAATTTGGTATCAGATGGCTTCATCTTCCAATGCACTGCATATCGACAACTCTGACACTATTATATATTTTTTGCAAAACACTAGGTATACTGTGGTTTCATCATATTTGGCAATAGCTCTAGCTTTACTGTGGTTTCATCATGTTTAGCCATAATACTAGGCTAATGTGGTTTCATCATTTCACTTGCATTAAAACAGAACGTAAGCTTGCTTGATCGCATCGTCAACATCCATGCTTAGCCAAGGCTTTTTTGAAATTAAAAAAAAAATTGTTTACTTCAAACAGGGAACAATGTAGAGTCGGAGCAATACATTGGAACATTTGAAGTCTTCCAGCGATAATTAATTTTTTTTTTTTATTAAATTTACCGATTGAATGGAAGCTATGTGTGTGAGATACAGATAATAAAAACATAGATCCTAGTAGTTCCAATTTTTTTACTACCAGTTTACTACCTTTTTATTAGCGAAGGAGTTAAGCATGCTTGAAGTCATTTTGGAAATAATACCAGCTAAAAATACTTTCAGCTGCCATATGAGCTTTGGTTTTGCCATCCACCATTTTTAAAAAGGATAGAAATGATAGCCCATTGAGTACTTGGCTATCATTCCAAGCTTCCCATGTCGAATCTCCTCTTCAATTTTTCCTATAAAGTATATCACTTCCTCATCAGCTATTAAGGCAATCAGATTGTCATAAGTCTGATTAATGGTAACAGTTTGCAGGACTGCCAAAACTGGAATCTAACCCTTCATTTTGATTTCAAATTGCACAATGAACGCCGCTCATGGGCCACTAGGCACGACTCTCTGCACATGAAGGCAGTGATTGTAATGCTTCCCTTGTAAAATATTGGTAGTGGATCTAATTGCATACTGATCAGATTGGATAATAAACTGCTTTTCAACACCACTCCCAACCTTATATTTGAAAATGGTACCAAAGTAGGCATATATGTGTGGAGTATACAGAGTAGGATAAAGAACTTTTTGTACCATTGAACAAAGTGCTATTCATCTTGTAAGCCATCATTGGTTCACCGCAATCCATGCCAACAGGGATCCGTCTCTGCCCAGCTGTGAAATTCAGTGATTTTGTCAAGCATTCACTTACAGTAATATTTTCTGTGATTGGTGCATCAACTGGTGGCAATTTCTCAATAGTTGTCAGTCTCTTCACACTTCTTGCACCAGTTCACGCGACTCATCCTTTCCTCCCAGGCTTTAGCTGTATTTCATGGAGAATGCTTGTTAACTCATGGCGCAATACCCACAAACTATCAGATTGATGTGCCATCACCATCACTTCAACATTTGTGGTCAATGAAACACTTTTGGGGTTGTGGCTTCATTTTGACGAAGCACCTTCCGATGAGTTACAAACCTTGCTATAGTCCTGGGGAGGTTGACAGGTGGACTTATCAGGCTCCGAATACTTTCTAATGCAAGTATCCCTAGCTTTATCAGACCATATGTGTTGTGAGTTTACCTCATCTAGAGAGAGTCTCATTCAGGAGATCAAAATTATCAAAGCAAAAATACATGACAATATTGTTCCAAGTCACTATGTGAAGGGACATAGGTCCACAATGTTCCTTCTCATTGAGATAGGAAGCTGTCATGATCTCCAGTTCCTTGGAATATGATACATAGTGGCCAAACCAGATAAACCAGGTAATGACTTATGCTTTCCTAGTAAGCTGCCACTATGACACACAAGCAAGATTTATTTAGGTTGTTACCCACTGCTCATTTGTCATCACACATATAATATCATGAAACAATGATGTAGCTACTTATTTGCACTTTCCAGTCAGACCATCACTTGACACCTGATATAAGACACTCTTAGAAGTCCTGCCACAGTTTCGTTAGTTGTTACAGGTGTTAAGACATGCAAAGTACAACCAGGAGATTGTGGCCATGGATAAACATGTTTGAAACTATCTAGCACTTTGTGCTTCAGTATAAGTGTGGTTTTTTTTAAGAATCCTGGATTCATTTCAATTGCATTTCGGTTGCAGTACCATATGGAACATTACAGGAATGCATTAATTTATGGCAGATTCAATGGTGAGGCCGAGGTAATTCATCTGTTTCGCCTTGAGTTGGTACACTTTGTAGTCCAGATTATATAATTTAGGATGATAACATTGTAAGTACTGACGTATCTCTTCCTCAAAACTGTGGTATTTTCTACATGCTTCTCAATACTTTCACATGCATGGTGCAATGCACCTTCATTTTGTGGCCTATAATTTTTTTGGAACCAACTGATTCACTGGTTGTGTAGAAGATCCTTCTTGGGTGGAATTTAGGGATGATCCGACATTTTGGTTCCTCGGCTATCCAAATGAAGTAAAGATATCAAGTTATTTTATGACTCAAGATGATTTTCTCCACTTCTGTCTCACGTGACTTAGAGTTTGATCAGTTTATAAAACTTTTGGTTATCCTCTTTCACCTTCTTCATATACCACAAGAAGAATTGATCCTTACGAATTAGAGTTGATGTAGTGGTAGATGAAGTATTGGACATGCATTATTTTTTAATAGGTCTTTTGACCAAATAGCATTCATCTTTGATCGCACTATGTTAGGATTTGGTGATTCTAATATTTGACATGAAATGTTGGTAAAATTTGCAATGGTAACCTTGTCTATGATTGACCATGCTATTAGGAAAACCTTCACTTAATTAAACTGCTGCACAGCTCAGAGTCTGTTTTTCCAATAACCTTGCAGAATTTTGTATTGTATTCAAAGAATGCTATGCAAACTGAATATTATAATTTATTCTTGAATCCTGGTGTGTAAGATGCTATACATTCAAGTATTCTTTTTCTTGACCCTTTTCAATTTCATAGGTTACTCATCAACCATTTTAACACACGTGAAAATAGACAAAGTTTAGAGAAATTTGGTGAAAAAAATAAAATGTTGGTAGAAAAAATTTCATGAAAATAATTCTATCAGAAGATGTAAGTTGATGGTCTCAGTAATTATGAGTCTAAAACTGCCTATTTTTAGCCTCAACAGAACCATATTGAATTTTTACAAAGAAAGTGACTTAAGTGTGGACAAATTGTCTCCACTAAATTCATTGCCCCAAAACCATTACTTTCCATAAATTAGATCCAAGATTGAAATTTAGCCAATGTTGCACAGTGTCCATCTTGGACTGCAGATTTACCATGCATGCAATCCATATTGCATGTATACCAGGCTGTTTTGTAAAGACGGGTTTACACTAACATGAATCACAGTGAACATTATACAGACTGGGAGTCAGGTAGCCTTTGGACTACATAAGAGATTTGATTGAATTGTTCTCATCTCTCAAGAGATGAACAAACCTCCTCATAGTTGCCTTACCATCATGGTAAGCTGTTACATATTGAATTTGAAATCAATTTTGTGGACTTTTTTTATCTTCCATTTAGAGTTATATATTCACAGAAGTCCATTGGTTCATCACTTTCAGAAAATCCTGTGTTTTGAATTTACGGATACAGCCTGCTGGATTGGGAGAGCTAAATAACATTTCAGTTTTTATAAAATCAGTAGAAAAAACAGAGCATTATCGAATGGACACAACTTTGATTGCCAATGGTGTATGTAGATGGATGCAGTGAGCCTACTGGGAATTTTGGAGTGGTGTCTGCAATTTGCACATGTAATGAACTTTAAAGAATGTGGAACAGCTCCTGCATCTTTGTCACTCTCCATTTCCAAAAGGATGGTAGAAATCCCCCAAGAATTACATGATCATTGCTAGCAACGTGGTCAGTGACATCCTTTCCGAACACTTCCGTGGTACAGTGGCCATTCTGCCAAGTAGCTCTGATCTGTTGTAATTTGGAGGGAGATGATGGCAAAAAAAAATTTAAAGCATGCAAGCAGTGCCGCATGAGATTATTTTTATTACTTCCTGTAGTTAATTAAATGGGAAATACAAGGTACTGGAGGAATATTCAGCGTATGAATTAGTGATAATTGAGTTGGTTTCTTTTTAACTTTGCAATGCCATTAATCAATGGATATATATACAAACAATGTAGTGTAAAATTTTCATGATATGCTGATATAGAGTAATATATCAGAGAGAGTGGCAGTAAAATAGCGAGGGTGTTACTTCACTCTCAAATAACATGTGAAGAATTTTCCTTTTAAGTGGCTAATATAAACATGCCTATCAATTGAACTATAAGTTCATATTACACACCAGTCATTTAAAAAAGGCATGAAATGATAGCCCAATGGGCTATCATTCAAAGCTTCCCATGTCGAATCTCCTCATCAATTTTTCTCATAAGGTATATCACTTTGTCAACTGCCATTACGGCAATCGGAATGTCATAAGTCTGATCAATGGTAACAGTTTGCAGGACTGCCAATACTGGAATCTTACTCTTTCATTTTGTGTTCATATTGCTCAATGAGAAGCCACTCATGGGCCACTAGGCAGAACTCTCTGCACATAAAGGCAGCGATTGCAGTGCTTCCCTTGTAAAACATTGGTAATGGATCTACTTGCATACAGAACTGTTTAGATTAATGAACTGCTTTTCAACAACACTCCCATCTATGTATTTGAAATTGGCACCAAAGAAGATTCAACTGTGTGGAATATACGGAGTTGGATGACGAACATTTTGTACTGTTCAACAAAGTGCAATTCATCTTGTAAGCCATCTTTGCTTCACCTCATCCATGCCAACAAGGATCTATCTCTGCTCGACAGCAGCTTTAAAATTCAGTGATTTTGTCAAGCATTCACTAATAGTAGTATTTTCTGTGATTGGTGCATCAACTGGTGGCAATTTCTCAATAGTTGTCAGTCACTTCACACTTCATGCACCAGTACACGAGACTCATCCTTTCCTCCCAGGCTCTAGCTGCATTTCAGGGGGAATGCTTGATACCTCATGGCACAATAGCCACAAACTATCAGATTGATGTGCCATCACAATCACTTCAACATTTTTTGTCAAAGAAACACTTTTTGGGGGGAGGCTGTGGCCTTATTTCGAAGAAGCAGTGTAATAGCGCCTTCTCATAAGATACCGACGTTGCCATGGTCCTGGGAGTTTGACAGGTGTACATGTCAGCTTCCCAATACCTTCTAATGCCAGGTCCCTTGCTTTATCAGACCATGTGTATTGTGAGTTGTACCTCATCCAGATGGAGTCTCATCAAGCAGATCGAAAATTATCAAAGCAAAAATGGATGACAATATTGTTCCATGTCACCATGTGCAGTGACATAGGTCCACAATGTTCCTTCTCATTGAGATAGGAAGCTGTCATATCTCCTGTTCCTTGGAATATGATACACACTGGCCAAACCAGCCAGGTAATGACTTCTGCTTTCCTAGAAAGCTGCCACTATGATATACAAGCAAGATTTATTTAGGTTGTCACCCACTGCCCATTTGTGATCGCACACATGATGTCTTAAAAAAATGATGTAGCTACTTATTTGCCTTTCCTGTCTGACAACCAATTGACACCTGATATAAGACACTCTTAGAAGTGCTGCCACTGTTTTGTTAGTTGTTACAGGTGTTAAGACATGCACAGTACAACCTGTAGAGTGTGTCCATGGATTAACCGTTTTGAAACTATCTAGCACACTGTGCTTCAGTTTAAATGCAGCTTTTTAAAGGATCCTGGAATCATTTCAATTGCAGCTTCAGTTGCAGTACCTTATGGAACATTACAAGAATACATTAAATTATGGCCAGATTCAATGGTGAGGCCGAGGTATTTCATCTCTTTCATCTTGTGTTTGTATACTTTGCAGTCCAGATAATAGAATATAGGATGATAGTATTGCAAGTTTCTTTCTCAAAATTATGGTATTTTCTACATGCTTCTCAATATTTTCACATGCATGGTAGAATGCAGCTTCAATGTTTGGCCAATGATTCTTGTAACCCGCTGATTCACTAGTTGTGTAGAAGCTCCTTTTTTGTAGAATTTAGGGATGACGTGATATTTTGATTCCTTGGCTATCTAAATGTAATAAAGATGTCAGGTTATTTTGAGATTCAAGATGATTTTCTCCACTTCTGACTCACATGACTTAGAGTTTGATCAGTTTATCAAACTTTCGGTTATCCTCTTTCACCTTCTTCTTTTAGCACAAGAAGCATTCACCCTGATGAATTGGAATTGATGTGCTGGTAGGTGAAGTATTGGACTTGCATTATTTTTGAATAGGAATTTTGACCAAATAACATTCACCTATGATCGCACCATGTTAGGATTTGGTGATTTCAAAATTTGATACAAAATGCTGGTAAAATTTCCAATGGTAACCATGCCTATGATAAACTATGCTATTAGGAAAACCTTCACCTAATTAAACTGCTGTACTGCTTAGAGTTTGTTTTTTCAATAACCTTGTAGAATTTTGTGTTTTATTCATAAGAATGCTTAGTAAACTTAATATTATACTTTATTCTTGCATTCTGGTGTGTAGAATGCTATACATTCAATATTCCTTTTTCTGGACCATTTTCAATTTCATAGGTTACTCATCAGCCATTTTAACACACATGAAAATAATCAAATTTAGAGAAATTTGATAAAAAAAAAAAATTGTTGGTAGAAAAAATTTTGTAAAAAAATTCTACAAAAGATGTAAGTTGATGGTCTTAGTACTTATGAGTCTAAAACTGCCTATTTTTTGCCTCACCAGTACCATATTGAATTTTTACAAAGAAGGTGACATCAAAGTGGATAAATTATCCCCACTAAATCCATTACCCCAAAATCATTGTTTTACATAAATTATATCAAAGAGTCACATTTAGCCAATGGTGCAGTGTCCATCTTGGATTACAGATTTACCAGGCATGCAACCCATATTGCTTATAAACTAGGCCATTTTGTAATGACACGAGTTTTAGCTAACTTGAATCGCAGTAGAAGTTATACAGACTGGAGGGTCAGGTTGCCCTTGGACACTATAGGAGTTTTAATTGAATTTTCTCATCTCTCATGAGATGAACAAACCTATGATAGTTGCCTTATCATCATGATGAGCAGTTACACGTTGAATTTGAAATCAATTTTATGAAATTTTATAACTTCCATATTTCAGTTATATATTCACAAAAGTCCATTGGTTCAACACTTTCAGAAAATCCTGTGTTTTGAGTTTACAGATACAGCCTGCTGGATTGGGAGGGCTAAATAATTTTTCTGCTTTTATAAAATCAGTAAAAAAAAAACATAGAGCACAATTAAAAGGACAAAACATTGATAGCCAATGGTGACTTTGGATGGATGTATGCGCCTACTGTGAATTGTAGAGTGGTCTCTAATTTGCACATGTAAAGAACTTTAAAGAATGTGGAACAGCTCCTGCATCTTTGTCACTCTCCATTTCCAAAGTGATTGTAGAAAGTTCTCATGAATTACATGATCATTGCTAACATCATGGCAGGTGACTTCCATGCCGAACTCTTCTAAAGTACAATGGGCATCCTATGAGGTAGCTCTGATCTGTTGTAATTTGTTGGAGTGAGATGATGGCTATGATATTTTTTAAGCATGCAATCTCTGCCACATGAGATAATTATTACTTATTGTAGTTAATTAAATGTGAAACACAAGGTTCAGGAGGAATGTTCGGGGTATGAATTTGTGATAATTGCATTGGTTTATTTTTAACTCAGTTGATCCTTATATATATTCGTTATGTATAAGTCCTTTTTTTTACAAAATATCTTGTATGGCATTATAAACTTTGGAGAGGATTCCTGTATATGTAGCTTAAAGGTTATTTTGGGGCATTTTTTTCAGATGACATAACCAGCACTAAAGTCTAAGAAGTGTACACTATTTTATGTCATTGACAATTGCTAGCTCATGAATGATATCATTGTTCTGTAAAGTAGATTGTATGGCTGTCTACGGTCTGTTATCAATGGAGATTAGACCATTACCATCAACAAAGTGCCATTAACCATTGGATATATATACACATGCAAAGTAGTATAAAGTATTCATGATTCACTTCTATAAATTATTTTATCCGAGATTGTGGCAGTAAAATAGCGAGGGTGTTAATTTATTCTCATATAATTTATTCTCATAATATATGTAAAGACTTTTTTTTTAAGTGGCTAACATAAACATATTGGTTCATATTACACCAACCATACATCACTCCCTCTTCCCACCACTCATCCCTCCAGAGGTCATCGCATCACTAGCAAGTTAAATGAAAATACTAATGCCCTTCACATAGGCTATAACACTGCAGATTTTTATCACACTAACACCTCTAGCCACATACAATACATGGTTCACCTCAGTAGTTACCATGATTATAGTTCCTTTGAAGAAAGTAGCCTGTTTTCTTGCCATGTTTGCATCACAACCTTCCTCCATTCAATTTTACACAATTGTTGAGAAGACCTTCACATCAAGCTAATCATTCACCTTCATGGTCATTATAAGAGGAGAATTTCTGTACTGTTTATTGACGGTAGCTACCACTGCACTTTTCACAGGCATGTTGCATTGATGTTGGCCACACATTTCATTCACCATTCCATGTCCTTTCCAGAAGTTGATCTTCACTACCAGTTGAAGATAGGAACTGAAACTATTTTCATAAGCTCAATACTTCTATCGGCTCTATTAATAACCACAAGTTTGTGGTAGGTAGCTGACACGATTCCCATCATCGGAATATGGCCCACCATACTAACCTAATGCCAATCACCATGCATTATCAAATACTCTATGAAGTATATATGATGAACAGAAAAGTCCTAAAGACTCATCACACACCTGACCTATGCAGGTAGCTAGATATTATTATTATTATCATTAGTTATTACGTGCTGAAAAAATTCGGTAACCCTGTTACGGGTTTCGCTGCTACCAAGACCCTACATGGTAGCACCTGCATAATATATCTTTGTAAGAAAATTTAAATAATATGAAAAAAAAGGTTAGACCGGCGAGTGCTTGTCAACCTCTAGTCAGCTATACTACTAGCTATACCCATGAAGTAAATATTTATGCTAGCTATACTTCCTTCTGGGCAACATATGCTTATATAACCTACTGATAGTTATCAACCTGGTTACTTTTTCCTGATCAGTGGAAAATTACTTACTCATTGCAATTGTCACATTAAAACCATCACTAGCTCACTCCATGCATATTTTTTTGCAGGTTAAATAGCAATTATTGATCACAACATGTGCCATTTCACTGTCACCCTGAATAAGGCCAAAGCATGCTGATAAACAGATAATGAACATTTTTATGCTAACATCAAAGATACTCAGTTTGTTTTATGGGGCAGTAATAACAAATTTAAGGCTATTGTAAATATATATACCAGATGAATGCTAGATATTGTGTGGCATGTTGAACCACCTAGCAAGATTTTTTTCCCATTCTTGTTGGTATATGATAGAATATATATATATGTTCTTATAAGATGCCCAGCTAAGGCATGCTTGCACAACAGCATGGCCTGCAATACATTGGACCTGCAATAGAAATGTATGTGTGAAATAAGGCAGAGAGAGAATATTAAGAATTGTTGGAAGCAGCTTCCACTGAAGATGGGAAGCATGTAAGCATGACATCATAAGGTAATGCCTCCTGGAGGATAGTATTGTCAGAGCTGAAGGGAAGATGCACAGAAGCTGACATGAACTGAGTGAAATCATCAGGCAGATTGCTGGCTAATGGAATTGTCCTACTACAGAAGGAAATACTACAATGGCTGATGATAACTTCAAACCTATATTTTACCAAATTGACCTGTTTGTTAGCTAGTTCACATATTTATCCTCAATTGACTACATGCAGTCAGCTAATCCTTCCTCTATATTATACCAAATATGTAGCCTGTATTTTGTACTCAATGAATGAATGAACAGCACCCACAAGTGAAAGTAAATGCAAGGAACTGTGTTTTTACGCTGCCAAGCTAGATATTGTTTTAACAACCTCATGACAAATGGTGTATCATCCTCCCAATGTTGATTAACCGATTATAGCTATATTGTAATAGAACTCCAATATCCATGCCTGACAGCTTGCTAGTAACAGTGGAGCCTATTGAATTTCTGTGCAGCCAGTTTCTTTCCTCGATCTTTGAATCTGCCAGCCAAATCTTTTTTCAAAGATGACCATTTTCTTGTCAACATGTTTTTTTGGTGAGTAAAGTATTCATTTTTACAGAATACATATATATGGATAAAAAATATTTACATATTGGATTGACTTGTCAAAAATAAAATGAAACAAGAATTGCCTGCATGACCCTTCACAATCAACCCCAAATTTAATGTGCAGATTTTCTAAACAGCAGTGTCTTCATCATATTAATAGCCAATAAATGTGGTAGTCTACATTTGTTTCATTGATGTGACAAGGCAATCTGATGTGTTTTTGAACAGTGTTTTGTAGTCAAGCTCCTCCTATATAAATGTTTATTACTAATATAGATGTAAATACACTTGTACCTATATATTCTATTCACATAGATACAGTATATGGATCATTAATTACCTAGTTTTAGTGATATTATCTGTTGTTACAAGAGTTAGTTTCCTGCTTCTTAATAGGAAAAAATTTCAGTTTCTTGCAGACTCAGCAGAGGTAGACTCGATATTGCACATACAAAATTGTGCTGTTGTATTGATGATCACTTAGGTGTTTTACTGAATCAAGAAACAGATAGTAACTGCAGTGCATTGCCGACATCTGGCAGTAAAATTACAACGAATGGATTTACAGCATGCAAGGTATATGTGGGTGAGGGGGGGGGGAGAAGTAGATGAATGTCTCTTTGAATACCGAAGGACTGAAGGTACCAAGTTTTTGAAAGAACTCAATTCCTTTGAAACTCTTGCCACATCCCATATGGAGACTAATCTCTTACCCAGACTCATTTTAACTGCTACGTGGAAAAGGGAGTCTAATGTATTGAGACAGTAGATGTCTGTGGGCTTAGCTGCTCTAATACTGGTAATCTTGTTACATAGATTCTTAATTGTGATTGGATGAGTAGGGTACAGACATGCAACATGACAAGGGCAAATTGGTAGAGTAAGAAGTGGTCATTAATTATATTTTTAAGATAATTAATGCAGATCATAACCACAACTCAACAATTATTCATAAGATTTTTGGTTTGCTTTTTTTGGTTTGAAGCAAGTAATTTAAGTGCATAATGATAGCTTGTTTCAGGGCTTTCCAATGATATAATTAATGTTGACTTACTAGAACCTCTACCAGAAATATTCCCCTTCCCATTGATAACTAGCTATATATTTATATACATACACCACTTGCCATTTAAGGACAACTGGAAACTAAATTCATGATGAGGGGTCGCTACCTGAAACCACCGAAATTTGAACACATAATTGTAGCAGTCATAACTTTTTTCCCCTTTCTTCTGTGCAAATAATTATTAGACCAGCTTGTTGCTTATTGTGTGTGCTTTAAGATGATATGTAAAAAGTCTCTATCGGCACCTTTTCTTAGTAGATATATCCAAACTCGCAAGGGTCACTCACTTCCTATTTTGTGGCAAAGATAACTCCAAGGCGCCTTGAGCGACGCGCCCCCAAATTGGTCTGAGGGTTGCTAAAGCACGTACAGTAATACTGACGAGTCGAAAATTTCTGACGTGAACCCCCCCCCCCCCCCCCCCTGAGTTATGGTGTTGAGGAGAGGCGGGATCACAGAAATTTGCCGTCCGCCCACGCAATTTCTGTGATCCCGCCTCCCTCGTCAGTATCACAGCTACGTGCTTTAGCAACCCTCAGACCAATTTGGGGGCGCGTTGCTCAAGGGGGGAATATACCATTTTTCTCCGAAATTTGCACATATTTTTTTGTACCTGTCATAATTTAAGATGGTATGTAAAAAGTCTCTATAGGCACTTTTTTTTTAGAAGATATAGCCAAACATGCAAGGGTCACAAAAAAAAAAGGCATTTCCAAATTTGCAAACCCTCTAATTGCCAGGTGCCTTGAGCTACAGACCCCAAACTTGTGTTGTGGCTTCCCACAAGTCTAAGCTGTGATATTTCTGTGAGTTAGTTTTTTTTACCGTGAAGCAAAGTAGAGTTATGGTGATTAGAAGGAGGCGGGGTCACAGATTTTGCCGCGGTTGGAAATAAAGTGTCTCATATCTGTTCAACACTTCACCGCGTTGTAATTATGGCTCAGTCATATCACAGCTTAGGGTGTTAGCAAGCCACACAGGAAGTTTGGGTCTGTAGCTCAAGACGCCGGGAAATTAGAGCACTTGTCAATGGGGAGGTGCCATTTTTTGAGTGACCCTTGCATGTTTGGCTATATCTTCTAAGAAAAAGTGCCTATAGAGACTTTTTACATATCATCTTAAAGCACACACAATAAGCAACAAGCTGGTATAATAATTATTTGCACAGAAGAAAGGGGGAAAAGTTATGACAGGTACAAAAAAAATGTGCAAATTTCGGAGAAAAATGGTATAGTCGCCCCAAGGCACATTGGAGTTGTTTATCTTTGCCACAAATTAGGAAGTGAGTGACCGTTGCATGTTTGGATATATCTACTAAGAAAAGGTGCCTATAGAAACTTTTAACATATCATCTTAAAGCACACACAATAACCAACAAGCTGGTATAATAATTATTTGCACAGAAGAAAGGTGGGAAAAGTTATGACAGCTACAAATGTGTGTCCAAATTTCGGTGGTTTCAGGTAGCGACCCCTTGTGTCACAATCAACACTATATCACCAAAGAAGCATGTGCACA
>CBDHDT010000098.1:0-9528 GCA_965261215.1 Ekhidna sp. | reverse complement strand
ACTGAACAAGTAGTTATAGACTTTGCATTTGATTTTTTTTTTTTTTTTTTTTTTTTTTTTGCTTCTCAGTAGCAATGATTCGCTCATTCAAGAGCCTCCATGATTAATTAACCCCTTAACTGTCATGGGCGCTTTAAAGCGCCCAGGGAAGGATCTTAGTTTAAAAATTCATAAAAAATCGATCGTTGGAACTTACCGCGAAAAAACAAAACAAAAACATTATTAAACGACGCCTAAAACGATGCTCTATGACGTGGTATTCATAAAACGATGACAGTTAACGGCTGATAGGACTTTGAACTCGACCGTTCACACTAAATTGTGGCTATGCGCTAGAACACTAGCGATGTGCTTCAGCTATTGGAAGACGACGATTTCGGCCTGTCTGAAGAGGATGACAGTGATTTTGAAGGCGAAGGTGTAGAGAGCTACCTTCCTAGGGCAGACCCCGAACTTAGTCATGTGGAAAACTCAAAGGTAATGGAGGAAGATGAAGAACCAATGGACTTTGACGATATAGTTTTTGATGACAGCTTCAGTTCTAGTGATGAGGGTGTTACTCAGCCTTTAGGTAAGTATTATTGTTCAAAAAGATATAGAATATAAAAGTATCTGTTTCTATGTCCACAGTTTTGGGATGTATACAAAGTACAGCAACCCCACCTCCCACAGAGCTCAAATACCCAGCAGTAGTGATGATGTCTCATCAGATGGTAGTGAGTTAGAGTTTACTAGATCAAATGATGATGATGATGATGATAGTTCTCAGGTGGAAGATCAGCAAGAGCAAGGTGGTTGTGTTAGAGGAAGGAGGTGTATGCAACCAAGGAGAAGGGATCGTGAACGTAGACTTGGAAAAGGGTGTGGCAGAGGTGGACGTTGGACTTTCAGTCAAGCAAAGGGTGGAATGGGATGGGAGGGATACTAGTGGAATTACACAGGATCAGCACACACTAAATGGCCCATGGCAAAGTGTAACCAAAATTCCCTTTCTGCCAAGAATGCGCTTTGCCTCTTGGAGATCCGAATCTTTGGCCGACACCTGGACTTATTCTAATCTCCCCGACTATAACCTTTATCCAAGCCAACTTAGCTACAACTCTCGCCGAGCTGTACTTCCTTTCAAACAATACTTGGTAAAATAATTAAATACTTCAAAATACAAGTTACCAATAGTATACAACAAGACAAGAGTCCAAACTTAATCTCTAAGAAAATAGCTAACTCAAATACTTGTTCAGTTTGACGGTCTCTGTCTCTATAGTTACTCTCCTGGTGACCAATCAAATCCCTCCTGTAAGTTCACGCAGAATTTGGAAGACGGGTAAACTCTCCGTAGTTTAATAATTCCGTAGGGTGTAATAATTCCGTAGGATGTAATAATTCCATAGGATGTAATAATTCCATAGGATATAATAATTCCTAGTTTGTAATAATTCTGTAGGTTGTAATAATTCTGTCTGGCTCTTCCCTGGTAATATTATTCCACTGCAGTTTCCTTTGATTCATTACTCTTAACAGAATCCATCAGAAATTCCCCTGTCAGAGGTTTCTCTGACACAAAGAAAAGAAAGTAATGCTTTGAATTATTTTTGGTTGTACTTTGCAATTTTCATTTATTGAAATGAATGCTTTCTTCATTTATATAATGTTTTTCGTAATTCTATGCTGCAGCCTGAAGTCATTATGGTTGAAATCTGTGAACCTGCAAATGTTTAAAACATTTTATCATAAGATATACTTGAAAATAGAACAATAATTGCCTCGAAATTCAAAAATCAATTACTAAAACCAATTATAACCACATACTTTGTTGCTAGGAAACATAAAGTGCACCAACACATTAAGTAACTACGTGTGATTTCAAAAATATATGGTTGCTAAGGACTTTAATAAATATTTGAAACAATACAGTTAATTTTAGTAATGGTACTAAAATTCACAAAAAAAACGACCCTGAAAAGGTTAAAGATAATATCTTTATAGGTTAATGTGTCATATAATATCTTTATAGCCACCACGATTAATTAATGTGTCATATAATATCATTATAGCCACCACGATTAATGAAAAATATGGCAAATGGCATGTTTTAGCCTCTTGTGAAGCACTTAGAAAATCCACACAGTCTTGAATTTATCAAGTTCTTCTTCTTCTCAGATAGCTTTAATATCATGCAATTATACTTGCAGGCTTTCTGCTACACTGTTGAGCTTACCCTAACACACTGTCACTGATTAGCACCCTTCAATAGCTGGGGGCTCTATTTGGCACCAATTGTTCCCGGACAGAAAATGGTAAGGTGAGGAAGTAAACTTACAAAAGGACGAGTATCTGTCTAAAGTATAAATAAACATATTGGTAAAATTAATATGTATGCTATGACACTGGATCCATTACCATATATTATATTAAAAAAAATTTTTTTAATCGATCATCATTTTAAATAATAATATCATATGCATTCACATAATGCTATATAGTTGGAATGTCCTATCATGGAAGAAGGATCTCAGGTATCAATTATTTTTGAGGCTATCTACCTGCAGATTTATCCGACAGCTTACTGTGCTGAAAGGGATGTCGACTATCGAAACATCTGCTGTTTGGTTGATGGAGTTCTCCTGTGCAACTGTTACCAAGTCCTTAAAGGAGGCTATAGCTGACTCTACATGGGTACAGTCAACAATAGCAACAATACATGGCCCCTCTTGATATGTATAGTGTACTGAAGTGTTTAAAAGCAGCCCTGGAGACCCAGGAGCTCACACTTAGTGTAGTCCCCCACTGACCTCCACTATTCATCTAACATGTCAGTCCAATATAGCTTGTTCACCTTTTGTTCAAGTTTTTAAACTTTTACTTTTTGGATGCTTTTCGATGATAATTCATTTTCTTGGTTTTATCCAAATTCAGCTTGTGAATGAGCGTAGTTGGTTGCCATGAATTTTTAGAGACGGTGAAGTGTGATGAGGTAGGTCCTGTATGTTCCCTTTAATATATAGTATTTGTTTCACAACTAGTAAAATATTTCCTTAGTTATTCTGTATGGAAAGGATTGTTGATAACTCAGATTTTTCCTTGTACCAAGAAATTTATGAGGAGAAATTCTAAGTGCAAAAAGGATTGAGACAACCAGGAATCATCTACCACTCCAGTTCTGATTCACTATCTTTTTATAGGCCTCCACTCCACATCTTGAAGACATTGACTTCAGGCCTACGTTTCACAACAATGTTTGAGGACTTAACTCAGTTACTGCCTTGCTCAACAACAGTCAACAATAGCAACAATGTATGGAATGTGGTGCTATATGTAATTTACAGTAACAATAAACAAGTTAGAACAATGTTAAAAGCCCTGGAATCTCTCCACCTTTCATCCATAATACACAGAAACACAGAGAGCTTGAGACAAGAACAAAATGACCTTTTAAAAAGGAAAAGAAACAAGATTGTACCCATCTCTTACATAGTAAAGTGGCTTGTCTTTCACAAGGCTGATTAATTGACAGTATTAAAGTGTCATCCTTGGAAATAGCTGGCAAGTATTGTTTTAACTTGTTTGCCTATCATGTGGACCTCATAACATAGACTTGTAAGTTCGATCTCAGACACTGCACCTCAGACACTACACAGGTATACATCCAACGTATATAGCATGCAGGATAAATGTAGTAAACAGTGTAGTTGTGTGTTTCTGGTTGATGTTCATGATTATCAGTGGTTATCTGTGGTCATGTTTTGTCTAGACTTTTATCTCATTTTGTAATGTGTGGTGTACTTAACCAATTGTCAGCTGGACATTTAGTCAGTCCAGTCATATTCCCTAGTTTGTTAGTGTATGAAACTGTTATTGAACTGAACATTGGTGCTAGCAGCAATAGCTACGAACCCTAAGTCTGGGTCTGAGATAACACAATAAATACTATTTCTATCTATAGGGAGTGAGAATGTGCCTGTGTCAAGCATCCACTCCGACTGAGGAAGAAGAATGACAAAAGTTGCCTTTGATAAATAATGCTAGAATAATTTGAGAAGAATAGATACCCAAATGAGTTATAACTTATGCTAGAGTAATAGGCTATATAGCTGTTAAGAATAATAGGTACTTTTAGGAATTATTGCTTTTGTTTTTATTATGTAGCTCAGCCCACATGCATAGGAGCTAGTTATAATATGTGAAATGGCATAGGAAAAGGGGTGGAGGAACTTTTCACACTGACTGTGTTCTTTTAAAACAAAAAGCTATAACTTTGTTTTCAAGGATAATCCTTTCAGACTGTATTTATCATTAGGATGCAAATACAATATGCTGCAATTTGGTATAAAAATCAGCTCCATTGAGATTAGCAAACAAGCTACACATCTCTACATTGTGCCTATGTATACAACACAACTTACAGAAGCAAATCCATCCAGGAGTGCATTATTTCTTCAAGGATAAGGGATTCAGAGTGTTGCCCATATCAGGGTTATTTTCATAGGAATGAGAGTATTTTTTGAAGGGGTGCCATGTATTTTGTAGAAATATTATGTAGGAATATATTATCTGTTGTTTTTTTGTATAAATCTCGACATGAAGTTATATACTTGCACATAATTATCACATGATATATTTAACAATAATTTCCTTTCTTATTCTTTATCAATCATCAAAGTGCTAATATACGAGTCGTGACAAAAAAATGATTGTTCCATTCATCATTTGAGAAAATCTTCCACCATTTTATTGAACTCTTCGGAATACTGCAGATGAATGTAATGCTTTCCTTCTTCCATCACCTCCAACCTGCTCCCGTTCACATGTTCGTGCAAGTAATGTGCATGCATGCATGGCACAATAGGGTCTTTTGCACCATGAATAATCAAAGTAGGACATTTGATTTTATTAAGCTCCCCCTTACAAATATCACCTCCTTCATTAAATATCTTGGCAATATTATCAACATACCTTGACCACAAATTTGAAGAGCTGGACCATGAACCTTTAATAACAAATCTCGTGCTTTTGGGTTCCAATTTGAGAGACATCTCAAATTATCATAGATTGCCATGTCCTCATTTGTTACATAAGCTTTGGTGGACCATATAACCAACCTCTTAATATTTTCAGGGAACATGGCAGCTAAATACATTGCCACTATCCCACAACCACAAATACCCAGAACAGAAAACGTTGGCAGAGAGAGTGATTGCATAAGAGCATTCGCATCATTTGCATCTGCTACATAGTTGTTTGGATCAAAATCTTTAACTGGTCTATAGGCAACATTCCCTACTGGATCGAATGATACCATTTTAAACCCACTTCCCTCCCGTCCAAGGTAATCTCGCTGAGGTCGAAAGGTTGATCTTGCACCATCCGTGACTGCTGGGATACAAATAATAGGATGCATGCCGCTCCCTGTTACTTCATAATGAAGTTTCAAACCATCAATAGTAGAGAAAGCACTTTCCTGTACCCCATGCCTGGATGCTGTTGCTACCTCCATTAACATATTATTTTGCAATACTTGGAATTTCCTCTTGAGCCGTAACGTGACGCACGCGAGGACGCACAACTGAAATGCGTAGATGCACTGCAAGTAACAGGATTAGAACACCCCACCCAAGCTATCAACGTTACGCAGGCGCACTGTGGTACAGGTTGGCTGGTTCGTTGGCTTGCCAATCTGTCCTGCCTGTGTGTGGCGTGATGCGATTGTACCTGGTGTCCGAGGAAATTTGGCATCCCAGTTACGGGCAACCCCACTCCGGATCCTAAGATTTAGCATCCTCTCCATATATCCAAGGCTATATAACGCTCTTTTGTTTCAAAATCAGTAGCTCTACTTGCGAGATTTCCCACCTAGTGCCCCATTTTTTAACTATTTTTTTTACCCCCCCTCTCTCTCTAATGCTGTTTGTTTCTAAACCTTGTTAGTAATTAGGAAGCACTTGGGTGTAAAAAAACACCCCTCCCTTACCCAGTCGAGATACAGTGGCCACTCCTTTAGCCTTAAGGTGTTTTGTTTTTATCCCACTGGGAATAAAATGATGTAGCTTAATTATACCGCCCAACATTAGAGCTTGGATACCAATTGGTTGTAGAAAACTTCCACTTCCTTCCATTTCCATTCCTTGTGGCTTGGATTAACATCAACAGATAAGAGAACAGTTTTAACACAATCACACGGTGAAGAGAGGGAGTTGTATAATCAAGTATAAAGTGAACAAGGGCCGAGATATTGGGATGCATAATATAACTAAGGTTATTATGATTACTTGTAGCTATCAGTGTTGGGTACTTTTGCTATTCTGATCAAAACTATCGATATAACTGAACCCTTGATAGACTGCTGACTAATAATGACTATTTCAGCTTTGAACAAATACAATCCGCACAGAATTACTCCCTGGAGTATATTTTAAACATGGAGATTAGAGATAAAGTAACGCCAAAACCCAGAGATGAGTGTAGTGCTTTACTATTTCCCGTAGTTTTCTGACTGTAGCATAATGTATTTTGGTAGATGTCCTGGGTATCAATAGCCTAGAGGTTTTTTAGTAGTGAATTGACATGGAAACTTGTGATGCTCATTGTTTATTTGGCAGAATATGTAGAATTCAAATGTTACAATTGGGTTTCTTGAAAATGGTCGCTTGAGCTGCACAGTGTCTAGTGTTTCTAATATGTCACGAGTTTTCATTTACTGGTAACATTATGCCCTTATATTTTCCCCCCAAGCTAACTTCTTTAATCTGTTATTTTGACCCAACCAGACTAGAGACATGCTGTGCTAATGAAAAAGCCTTGAAATAAGTCGGTTTAGTAATTGCACTAACAATGTCACATTGTCTGAATCCTTCCTCAGCATGACTGAACAAGTAGTTACAGACTTTGCATTTGATATATATATATATATTTGCTTCTCAGTAGCAATGATTCGCTCATTCAAGAGCCTCCATGATTAATTAACCCTTTAACGGTCATGGAAGGATCTTTGTTAAAAAAAATTCAAAAAAAAAAAAAAACGGTAAAAAATCGATCGTTCGAAGTTACCGCGAAAAAACAACAACATATTAAACGACGCCTAAAACGATGCTCTATGACGTGAAATTCATAAAACGATGACAGTTTAACGGTTGGTAAGGACTTTGAACTCGACCGTTCACACTAAATCGTGGCTAAGCGCTAGAACACTAGCAATGTGCTTCAGGTATTGGAAGACGACAATTTCGGCCTGTCTGAAGAGGATGACAGTGATTTTGAAGGCGAAGGTGTAGAGAGCTACCTTCCTAGGGTAGACCCCGAACTTAGTCATGTGGAAAACTCAAAGGTAATGGAGGAAGATGAAGAACCAATGGACTTTGACGATATAGTTTTTGATGACAGCTCCAGTTCTAGTGATGAGAGTCTTACTCAGCCTTTAGGTAAGTATTACTGTTCAAAAAGATATAGTATATAAAAATATCTGTTTCTATGTCCACAGTTTTTGGATTTATACTAAGTACAGCAGCCCCACCTCCCACAGAGCTCAAATACCCAGCAGTAGTGATGACGTTCATCAGATGGTAGTGAGTTAGAGTTTGCTAGATCAAATGATGATGATGATGATGATAGTTCTCAGGTGGAAGATCAGCAAGAGCAAGGTGGTTGTGGTAGAGGAAGGAGGTGTATGCAACCAAGGAGAAGGGATCGTGAACGTAGACTTGGAAGAGGGTGTGGCAGAGGTGGACGTTGGACTTTCAGTCAAGCAATGTGTGGAATGGGATGGGAGGGATACTAGTGGAATTACACAGGATCAGCACACACTAAATGGCCCATGGCAAAGAAAAGAAACTAATGCTTTGAATTATTTTTGGTTGTACTTTGCAATTTTCATTTATTGAAATGAAGGCTTTCTTCATTTATATAATGTTTTTCGTAATTCCATGCTGCATCCTGAAGTCATTATGGTTGAAATCTGTGAACCTGCAAATGTATAAAAAAATTTATCATAAGATATACTTGAAAATAGAACAATAATTGCCTTGAAATTCAAAAATCAATCACTAAAACCACAATTATAACCACATACTTTGTTGCTAGGAAACATAAAGTGCACCAACACATTAAGAAACTATGTGTGATTTCAAAAATATATGGTTGCTAAGGACTTTAATAAATATTTGAAACAATACAGTTAATTTTAGTAATGGTACTAAAATTCTCAAAAAAAAAGACCCTGAAAGGGTTAATGGGTCAGATAATATCATTATAGCCACCACGATTAATTAATGTGTCATAAAATATCATTATAGCCACCACGATTAATGGCAAATATGGCAAATGGCATGTTTTAGCCTCTTGTGAAGCACTTAGAAAATCCATACAGTCTTGAATTTATTATCAAGTTGTTCTTCTCAGATAGCTTTAATATCATGCAATTATACTTGCAGGCTTTCTGCTACACTGTTGAGCTTACCCCAACACACTCACTGATTAGCACCCTTCAATAGCTGGGGGCTCTATTTGGCACCAATTGATCTCGGCCAGAAAATGGTAAGGTTAGTAGTAAACTTACAAAAGGACGAGTATCTGTCTAAAGTATAAACAAACATATTGGTAAAATTAATGTCTATGCTATGAGACTGGATCCATAACTATATTATCAAAAAATTTTTTTTTTAATCGATCATCATCATTTTAAATAATAATATCATATGCACTCACATAATGCTATATAGTTGGAATGTCCTATCATGGAAGAAGGATCTCAGGAATCAACTATTTTTGAGGCTATCTACCTGCAGATTTTTCCGACAGCTTACTGTGCTGAAAGGGATGTCGACATCTGCTGTTTGGTTGATGGAGTTCTCCTGTGCAACTGTTACCAAATCCTTAAAGGAGGCTGTAACTGACTCTACATGGGTACAGTCAACAATAGCAACAATACATGGCCTATATTGATATGTATAGTGTACTGAAGTGTTTAAAAGCAGCCCTGGAGACACAGGAGCTCACACTTAGTGTAGTCCTCCACTGTCCTCCACTGTTCATTTAACGTGTCAGTCCAATATAGCTTGTTCACCTTTTGTTCAAGTATTTCAACTTTTACTTTTTGGATGCTTTTCGATGATAATTCATTTTCTTGGTTTTATCCAAATTCAGCTTGTGAATGAGCATAGTTGGTTACCATGAATTTTTAGAGACGGTAAAGTGTGATGAGGTAGGTCCTGTATGTTCCCTTTAATATATAGTATTTGTTTCATAACTAGTAAAATGTTTCCTTAGTTATTCTGTATGGAATAGATTGCTGATAATTCACCATGAAATTGGGGGGACTATCCCATTTACCACCGAAATTTGAACACATATTTGTAGCTGTCATAACTTTTTCCCCCTTTCTTCTGTGCAGATACTTTTGATACCAGCTTGTTGCTTATTGTGTGTGCTTTAAGATGATATGTAAAAAAAAGTCTCTATAGGCACCTTTTCTTAGAAGATATATCCAAACCCGCAAGGGTCACTAAAAAAATAGCGCCTCCCAAATTGGAACACGCC
>CBDHDT010000097.1:30000-66438 GCA_965261215.1 Ekhidna sp. | reverse complement strand
ACCATCTTGTTGCTTATTGTGTGTGCTTTAAGGTGATATGTAAAAGTCTCTATAGCTACCATTTCGTAGTAGATATATCCAAACACGCAAGAGTCACTCTCTTCCTAATTTGTGGCAGACATAACTCCAAGGCGCCTTGAGCGACGCGCCCCCAAATTGGTCTGAGGGTTGCTAAAGCAGGTAGCTGTGAATCTGACGAGTCGAAAAAAATTTAACATGAAATCCCCCCTCCCCTGAGTTATGGTGTTGAGAAGAGGCGGAATCACCGAAATTACGTGGGAGGACGGCAAATTTCTGTAATCCCACCTCTTCTCAACACCATAACTCGGGGTGGGGTGGGGGAGGGGGGGGGGGGGGGGGGAGGGGGGGTTCACCTAAAAAAAAATCGACTCATCAGTATCAGAGCTACGTGCTTTAGCAACCCTCAGATCAATTTGGGGGGGGGCGTCGCTCAAGGCGCCTTGGAGTTATGTCTGCCACAAATTAGGAAGTGAGTGAATCTTGCGTGTTTAGATATATCTACTATGAAAAGGTGCCAATAGAAACTTTTTACATATTATCTTAAAGCGCACACAATAAGCAATAACCTGATATAATAATTATTTGCACAGAAGAAAGGGGGAAAAGTTATGACAGCTACAAATATGTGTTCAAATTTTGGTAATTTCAGGGTGTCCTCCCCCTACAGTACTTAATATATGTTGTTATTATTGCCACTTCAATCAGAAAAAAAAATAAGACACCAAAGGAATATGATCAAAGGTTATTCCCAGTGACATGATGATTTCAACGATGTTGATGATCATGGTATTTATTTTGTCGTTATTAATTTGACAAATACAGTGAAGATTAGCACAAACTCATTGGTGAATTTGGGACCCAAAAATTTTGTCAAGAGACTGTGTCTTGGTAATAAATTACAAACATCATGCTACCATAATTTTAGTTATATTTATTTTGGATATTCAGGTCAAGATAATATTTCCAATGAAAAAATTATATTGAATTACATCTCCATAAATCCTAAAGACAAGGCTTTTTTTGGTCTCTCACAGTTAAATTACTGAAACGTATGGTAGAATCTTATCATGCTACTCTGTATAGAACATTTACAGAACAAGAGTTAGGATTGATTTTGTCAAAATTATTGCATCAAGATATTAAAGACTTGGCAGATGTTGAACATAATGGTGCCATTTGAGATACTAAACCTTACCCTAAGTCCATTAAAACGATCATAGAATCAAATTGGTGCAGAAATCACACAAAGGCATTGAACATCAGATGGGACACTCCAAGCGTAGGTTCTGATGTGCTTTTACCAGAAATCAACCATGTCTCAATTTACATCAATCCCATTAGTTACGTTTGTAACAACGTTTTACAGTAAGGGGTAACACTCAAGTTGGATTGCTTGAGTGCAATTAAAAACTATAAAAATTATAAGGTTTATGTCCATATTTACAGCAAGTTTTCAAGTCTAGTGTATGCTCAAGAAAATCAAGATTGTAGAGCTACAGTGGAAGAGATTGAAAAGAGAATTGGTGATAGTAATTTCATCACAAAAATTGTGTTCAATCGAGCATGGATATCTGTTTCAACACTACTGGAGTAAAATTAACACAATATATCTAATATTTGGATGCCATTTGCAAACAAAATTTAATCAACCAAATTAGAATATTTGGGTAAGGTAGATTTATAAATAATTTAAGTTTACAATGAAAGGTAGAAAGAATAACCTGAATAGATGTTTAACCAAAAGTGACTGTGCTAGCTTTGTTTAACATGTATTTCAAAATATTTGCAACCCCATCCAGCATTTCAAAAAAAAAATACAACACTGAGTGTGTGGTGTGTAATTCAAAAGGTAATCATGTAGTTTGCTAGAGGTTTGACCAATTATTTTGTATAACAGGAGACAGCACGTCATCCCCCCCCCCCCCCCCCCCCCTCCCCTACACCTGAGGATAGTTCCACATTACTTAGCCTTTATTTGCAGTCTCCCTACTACAAATCTTAGGCCAAGCCCAATACAGTCGACAGCTTCACCTGTAACTATTATTCCTTTTGAGACACAAATGCGGTGTGCCGCCAGGTGAAATGGAATAAGTTCTAGAAACTAAATATATATTATATACATACAATATCGTACTTTCAATTAATTCCATTCTAACTCTGTAACTAACTCCATAACTAACTACGCAACTAACTCCATAACTAACTATGTAACTAACTCTGTTCAAATATATCTGGACTCCGGCTCTATCCAATCAAATTGTTCGATTGTTCTTTTTCCTTTGGAAACTCTGTAATTAGGGTTGGGATCCCTGACACTGGGCACTCTGTTGTCAGGGTTGGGATCCCTGACACTAGGATGGGTTGTCGCTGGTCTCATGCATGTGCTATCAACAAGTAACTGGATGAGGAAGCGTACCTTCCACCTTGTCTACTTTCCAGATCATGTCCCAGGAATAGCAAACCTCAAGACCCGCTCATGTCTTTGGCTGCAAAGAGATTTGGGATTTCAAAGGTGGGTTAGGCCTGGCTTCTCAGGGGATACTATAGCTAACAGTAGTAGTCCTATTTTTGTAGCCCTGCATTCAATATAAGCAACCCCCACCTCATCCTGACACTAACATTCTACCTGCAACCACAGAGAGTGGGTCACTGAATATTCTGAAGTGTTGCTCGTGTTATACTATCTTTCTCCTGTGTATCTGCTGTAGGCCCTGATGGTTTGAAGCCCCAACAACTGATGGATTTGACTTGTACTGCAGCTTTATTCTGTTCTCAGAGCCCTCACTTCTTTCCAGAGTCTGTCTTATGAAGGAAAGTTCCCTCCATGGCAGCTCTGCAGAAGAAAGATAATATACAGCCTATAGCAGTTAGTCGCACCCAATACCATTGGCTGTCCAGTGGCAGGCAACGAATGAACTGTGTTCGCTTTTGGTCCCCCCATTGTCTGGGGAGTAGAGTTACAAGAGGAGCAGAGGCTACAAGGTTATACCTCCAGAACAAATCACTCCTTTTGGTGCAATTCTATCAACTCTGTGCATAGGGACAGGATGCTGGAGGCAGTGCATGTTTTAGATCCGAATATCTACCCTTTAGTACACTCCTCTACCTCATTGTATTACTATCGACCCTGTTTTGCATCACAAAACTATAAGACATGACTTCACATCTAAGCAGTCCAACGACTCGAACTGTTCTATGATAGTGTCCGGCTATAATTTACAAAACTGTTAGGGCTTCCCCGGCAAACATTTAATTGAGCATTTCTTGTCGCTTCTACAAATCGTTGGCTAATTAAGTATGGCATATCTAGTGCTATGCACGATGGATTTGAGGTTGTATAATAGTACAAACAATTAACAACTAGTGTCTGTTAGTGGGTCTATGAATAACACTCCACTGTACTGGTCAAGGTTTGTCCATGTAAACTAGGCAGGATTAACAACTCTCCCTCTCCTTCAGAAGTCAGAGGCCGGGATATCTGAGGAGATATCTTTTTTTTTTCCAAACTTATCTAAAGAGTGATTCGGCTTTAGCATTTGTCGATCCTGGTATGTAATCACCGGAAAATTGTATTGCAAAAGGTAATCAGTCCAGCGAGTGAGTCGACCGGTCAATGGTTTAACATTGTGCAAAAAGGTAAAGGCTCGATTGTCCATGTGGACCATGAAATGGCAAACCATCAGATATGGTTTGAAGAGCACCCAGCTACTATTGCGAGTCCTTCCTTTTCACCTACCAAGTACCGTGTTTCACTGGTAGCATATTTCTCGAGAAATATGTGATATTTTGATCAGAGCCATAGCTTGTTTGGGAGAGCATTGCCCCTATACCACATCAGATACATCAGTCTGGAGTATGTAATCTGCTGAAATAAGAACTGGGGCCTGCATCAGAGTTCGTTTGAGGGTGGTTAATGTGGTATTACACTCGTCCACTAAATTTACTTCATCTGAAGTCGTGGTCTTTGTCAGTTTAGACAGTGGAACTGCACCTCTACTAAAGTTAGTGATGGTTCGGCGATGGAGGATATATCATGTTTGCGACAGCCATCCGTCGTATAAGTGGGGCTGCGTCTAGTTGGCAACCATGCTTCCTCAAAATGACTAGCAGACTATGTATGTTTTGTCCGAATAAAAATTAAATGGGTGCAAAACTCCTACTGGAGTCTGGAGCCTATCAGCAAGGGGAAAAAAGGAGACCAGTCATCGCCATCCTGTCTGTCAATTTCTGCCTTCAACAACATCGGCATGAGCATGTGGTGGAATCATTCACCTGTTCCGACGGACTGATATGGGCAAATCTTGGTAAGCTATGTTCCCATTGACTTGTAGACTCCTGCCATCACTTCTGAGACAATGTTTGGTCGACAGCTCAAAAGGATATTCTTCTGTAGGCTCAGTCTAGATACAATAGTCAGGAGAACTTCAGCTATGGCCTTGGAGGTCGTGATCTTCAGTGGTACGAAGTGTGCGTATCAGGTCCCATAATCTCTGTGCATGAGAATGAACGTATGCTTCTTCTTAATGAGTGGCAATGGGCCAACTACGGCCTAGGCTACTATCTCAAAAGGCTTGGTAATGATTGTCCATAACTGGATTGGGGCTTCAGGCTTCATCTGTTTGCCTTAATTTGGCATCATTCACATGACTGAAAAGCTTCCTTGATATTTTCGCCATGCCTGGCCAGACGAAATTCTTCATGATTCATACATGGTTCTCTTAGCTCCGACATGGCCTGCTATTGGAACTGAATGAGAAAAGTTGATCACTTGTTGTCTTCTATTATTCGGTAGCATGTCTTGTAGGATGCTATTGCCTAACTAATCATGGGTGTGTCAATGTAACACTACCATCTCATTACAAAACACTGGATCTTCTCCTTCGCTCTACTCCCACAGTTGTTGCAATCTGAGGCCCTGACACTGATGTTTCATTATCTCTTTGGCATTCTGTTTAATCTCGGATAGGTCTTCCACTTCTATTTCTGGTGATTCCTCAACAATATTGGTATCACTTTCCTCCATTGACTCTTGCACTTGTTTGCAATCGTCTCAAGCCGGGTTGGAGTTGACATCTCTCTTTGCTAGGCTTGTTCGTTTGCAGAGAATCATAGGATGTTACCAGAACATGTGAGGTGATCGTCACATCAGCTATATCTTCCACTTCATCTCCTTTTGTTATGCTCTTGGTTTGTACTGGGTAAACTGCGAATGGAGATCTTGTGATTTTGTGCATCAATGCACGGAAATGTGGAATGTCTGTTCTAAGGATCGCATCCCAGTCTATACCATCGGGAACTGCAATTTCAGTGTTAGTGGTGCTGTTATCAATAGTTATATCTACTCATATTTTGATCAGCCGGGTTTTTTTGACCATAAAGCCTTTCACTCTGATCTTCTAGTTTGAATTGTGCAACTTTATCATTTACTCATTCCATCTAAAAGTAAAGTGGTGGTGGTATTTCTGCTGACATTGAAGACTTTCCTGAGCACGCTCTAGGCTCGGAGATGCCCCTGCTCCTTTCAATTGAAACAAAGCATAAACTTGGTCTCATTAAAGTGCTTAGCAAGTCTTTGCCTTAGGTGTCCATCTAGCTTCTTGGGGCTGGTTTGCAGTAGGAGCCCATGATGGTGCTTCTTTAGCCTTACTCTGGTTCCGTCTCTATTGAATTAGTTGGTTGACTAGTCGCTGGCCACAGTGGATGGTCGCTGTTCATGTCTGAAGTTGTTGTTTTATCACTCTGTGTTGCCATCTGGAGCATTTGCATGCTGAGTATTCCAGATGTCTGTTTTGCAGGTAGGCATCGATCATTCTGCCTGTGTCTCACAGTGAAACTGGTTACAGGATTTGTACTAGCGTCGAAATGTGTGCTGGAATAATTCAGAGCAAATTTTCCTGTATGGCCATCTGGTGCATATGAGTGCAGAGTAATCTAGATATATATTTTGCAGTTAGATTGATCTTTCTGCCTGTGTCTCACAGGGAACTGGCTCAAGGACTCGTATAGCTTTCATAAATTGTGTTGGAATAATTAGGAGCAAATTTTCCTTGGAGAATTCTTTAATATCATGGTCGATCCAATAACAGTGTTTGAAACAATCTTTTCATATGTCAAACAACGACTTGCAAACTGAGAGGCTGCCTCTTGTGATTGCAGGGAAATATCCTTCCATCTCCTGAAGTGGGTTGTCATGTCAAATCACGTATAACGCAAAATTGCTTCGTTTATTGACTCAGAGTCAAATAATGACTCTACAGTGTCTGATAAGAAGGCTCTATAAGTGATTCCATCTAGACTGACTCTAAGCTCTGCCAATAATTTTTCCCATGAAATGTCAAAGGCAGTCATGTGCAGTTCCGAATCTTGTAAGTTCAGCATCAACTTGGTCGCCTCCTTAGGTAGAACCAAGTTTGGGTTGGCGAAGGGCCAATTGCGGTGTCAAGGCTAGACAGCAAGCTTCTTATGCTTCCTGGCGAAGAGCTATCTTGTGTCCTGAGCTTCGCTGCCCTAGATGATTTGCATATACTGACACATGTATTTGTGTTGAGTTAAATACCATTTGTCTGGTTTATGGCCTGTGGGGCACTTGGGAGGGTTAGAGTATCAATTTATCCTAATGGAGGTGTTTCGTCATTTCTAAAATCTTGGTTGGTATTTCGGATTTGTTGGATTCAAAATATCCAATACCGCCCACATTGGATCTGCCTGTCAATCAGCCAGGGGATGCTCCATCTGGTTGGGTGATTCGGCAACAGCATAATCAATACACTTATGCACTTGTCACATATGTTCTATGCACAGAGGAAAATTGCAGGTCTACATCGGAGGTTCAGCATTGATGTCCAGATCTGCTGTGTATTGTTTCGGGTGGTGGTCGGCATCGATGATTAGGATTCTGGAAGCACTGCCACCTGATGTTTGAAATGACTTTGTGACCATGCACTTTCCAGTGACTAGAACTGTTTTATAAGATAGCTATAATTTAATTCAGCCACCATCACACTGCAAGCTGCTATTTCCACCATGCTAGAATCAATTACATTTTACACTAGGCTTTATAATCTGCAAAGTTAATATCAGGACTGGAACCTACAGGCAATTACAGATTTAATGAGAAGTACCCTAATGCCATTACAATGTTTCCATGAGGTTAGAAACTAATGCATCATCATTATCAACATCATCGTCATCATGATCATCATTATTATTATTTTTGTTGTTATTATTGTTGTTTCTGTTGTTTTTATAGTTGTTATTATTATTATTATCACTATTATTATTATTTTTATTATTATTATAGTATATATATATATAAAGTTGTAACAAAAATTTCCTTTGTAACTATTATTATTATATATTCTTTTTTTTTTATTCTTTTTTTTTTTATAGATCACATAACGATATATTTATCTAGCAAGGAATTTCACGTATTCGGGAAAAGCTGAACAGAGTATCACAAGCCAAACCCTCATACGAAAGGAGAGAGTGTATGAAAATTACGGCACAACATTTTTGATATTGCACATGTTACTTCCAGAATAATACATAGTCCAATCAGATATATCTTGTCAAATAAATTTAATTCATAATTATGACCCAGCACTCTATTCATATATTCTTAGCCACGATCTATTCCTCGGTAGACAACATTTGAGCTTCTTGTGCTTTGCAAGGAATAATGTTTAAGAAGACTGCCTGGTTTGCTGGGCCACAATCCAAACAAAAAGTTATTTCTGTTACATCTCAAGCATACCAAAACACCGCCAGCAAGCAATAGTGAAATCAGGTTTACTTCTATACCCATTCCTTCAGTAAAGGAATTATGTGCCGACAACCTTTACCAGAAACTCTCATCCTTTTTGCTGCAGCAACAAGTGATTTGCAAGCCAGACAGATATCCATCGAAAAGTCTACCGACTTTCCTCATGCATTGTTACAAGTTCACATGTTACCTGAACGAACAGCTTGTTTAATTCAAAATAAAAAGGAATAAAAGCTAACTTGACAGGTAGAATCACTATTTGGATTCCTTTTATTCCTTTTTCTGCTATCATTTGTTAGGTTAACCACACAAATACAGCAGTGACCCATTCACAAGCTGTGGTGGGAGCTAGGAGAAATAAAGTTAAATTTACTATACATGCTGATTTTTTAGATTGACCCAGCCTATTAAGTTGAAGTATTAGTGTTAGCCAATGAATACAATCTGCTGGCACATAACTTGTGTGAGCAGTTGTCCAGACCATTTCCTTCAGTTTTTCCACATCAGAGGTCAAAGAGGCTGGCCTGCGAGGTGGGCAAGGAGTAATAAGGACCAACTCAGCATAAACTCGTACTCTTGCCAAACATGAACTCCTTCCTCTTCTATCACAAATTACCTATCTGATATGCACTCTGCAATTGACTCCAATACTCTGTCACTTACTCTAATACTCTTCTCCAATTATAATGCCATCTTCTTTCCCACACGTACAAATTTATTCAACCACACTCTAGCTACAGGAACTCTGCCTTCCTCCGCCATCCACACAGATAAATAAGAAGAGGCCCACATATTCTACTTTGTCACAGTAATGTATGATACACATGGCATCCACGCACTATTCACATCTCTTCATCTGACCTGTTCACCCTACTCTCAACCTGAATATCAATCCTGTTCCTTCCTTTCCTTGAAATGTCCTTATATACCACTTTACATCAATAAATCATTTGCCTTCCTGTGCTAGTCTAAACTCCCAGTCCCTCATATTTCTCTCCATAATCTTCTTCCATAGAAACACTTTTACCATGGTTTCCACACTCAGACTTCCTTTTGATTACCAGCACCTTATAACTCCATCCATTCCTAGCTTAACTGCTAATTTTCTTACTCTGCTCTCTCCCATCGACTCAAATATTTTACCGTATAATACCTTCTTAGCCATCCACCGATCCATCAGCTTCTTCCAATAAAGATCTCCTCATTCAGCCACTCCAACCAGTGTACTGCTGGCTCAAAAAAATGTCCTTCCCATTTCAGTTGCACTATTATAGCTTACTCCTGCCTGTACACCAACCAGTACAATAGACTTCTGCTGCATGTTCTTCACATGGCCCATCCGTCAGCTCACACATCATTCTCCTTCTATAAACCTTCACCTACCCATTCACCCGACCTATACATTCAACTCTTCCCACACATTCTTCTGCTGTTTCAATCTTCTTCGCTAGCTTCACATTACCCCATAATTTTCAGTCAAACCATACTCCCAGGTATTTGAAAGCATCCACCAATTCTATTTCATTTCCACCAAGTCCCACCTTATGCCTTCAACAATCTTACCCTCTACTAACACTTACTTTTTAAATAATTACATCAACTTCCATGTCACCATATATATCCGTCCACTTTATCTAACATTTCCTGTAATTCCTCTCCTGTCTCTAAAAAATGAACACCACATCATCAGCATAGAGTAATGCTCCACACCAAATGCCATTTACCTCCACTCCTAATCTCACTTTCTCCAACTTGACTACCATTCCTATAACATAGATGTTGAACAAAAATTTGAAATTAGCAACCCTGTGTGAGCCACATTTCCTCCGTGAACTGCCACAAGTTATCCTTATCCAATGATACCCTGGTTTCCATCCCGTCTTGTAAAGATTCACATCGTCTGTGGCAGGATTACGGCATCCCACTTTCACTATGTGCACCAGTTGTGTCCAAAATGTCAGAGGAATCTGAAAATGATTCTATTACCCATATTCGGTCTTCTAGCTGCTTCTAGCTCATAGTCAAAACACAGCCCCTCATTAGATTTCACATTCTTACTTACTAGCCGCACCCACTTCATGTTCAAATAATTGACGGGAGCTGGATTGCATGTCCGTAATCCCTATTTAAACTTGTAACCTTGCATTTTAAGATATTCTTTACACTTTCAATCCTCTAAGCTTATATTCAGACCTAAGCATCATTTTCTAACCTCATTCTCACATTCAGTATCCAGCCTTACATTTGGCCTCACAATCAGATTTTAGTGCCCCATCCGCTTATATTCCAGTAAATCAAATGAGCTAGTTAGAGCGAACATTTCGACCTGTAGAGACTAACCAACCTCCCTAATTATGTTTAATAGGTGTGAGCCCAGCTAGTGAGTTTTTTATTCCGATATATATCTGCAGAATTGAATACCAATACTGTTCCATGAAATTTGTCAGGTAATATGCAGAAATGTATCAATTGCGCTGAAGTACATGTGCTACTTGCATATCCAAATAATTCAAAATCCAGCAAAAATAGTTTCACATAATTATTTTTTAACCTCACTTGTTGACAACCACCATTCAGACTTACAGATCGTGACACGCAATTTGTTTTATAAATGTTTGAGTAGCAATTGTGGATGTGCGGCTTGCTTGCAATGTCAGCAAATGGTTAGTCAACACGATATTGACCAACAGCTGGCATCATTTCATCATCGACTATCATCGCTACCCACATTCCTTGATTGGTATATTCTTTCCCAGTAATTTATTATTGTCATTGCTATGGATCTGAGGCATGCAAGATGGTTTTAGCCACTAGATGCTGAAACCAACACTTTGGCTGCAAGGAATATGTCAATGTGATTTGTAGATGTGAAATTTACTTTTTGGGGGGCGGGTGCGGATGGGGATGAGGTGCTGTCTCCAGTTATACAAATGAATTGGTCAAACCACTAGCAGACTACATAATTGCCTTTTAAATTACACGCCATACACTCAGTATTGTATTTACTATTATTATTTTTGTAAGGCAGGATGAGGTGGCAAACATTTTGAAATACAGCTCAAACTAAGCTAGCACAGTCACTTTTGATTAAACATCAATTCAGGTTACTCTTTCTACCTTTCATTGTAAACTTATATTATTTATAGACCTTACCTTACCCAAATATTCTAATTTGGTTGATTAAATTTTGTTCGCAAACGCCGTCCAAATATTAGATACATTGTGGCAATTTTACTCCAGTAGCGTTGAAACAAATAGCAGTGCATGATTGAAGACAATTTTTTTGATGGAATTACAATCACCAATTCACTTTTCAATCCCTTTTACTCCTCAACCTTGATTTTCTTGAGCACACACTAGACTTGAAAACTTGCTGTAAGTATGGACATAAACCTTATAATTTTTATAGTTTTTAATTGCACTCAAGCAGTCCAACTTGATTGTTACCCCTAACTGTAAAACGTTGTTACAAACGACGTAACTAATGGGGTTGATGGTAATTGAGACAAGGTGGATTTCTGGTAAAAGCACATCAGAACCTACTCTTCGAGTGTCCCATCTGATGTTCAATGTTTTTGTGTCATTTCTGCAATAATTTGATTCCATGATCATGTTAATGGACTTATGGTAAGGTTTAGTATCTCAAATGGCACCATTATGTTCAGATGTGCCCATCCTTTAATACCTTGATGCAATAATTTTAACCCAATCAATCCAATTTCAGAATCATGAGGATGTTAAAGAACGTCCATACTTAAAAAAAAATTCAAATGAACTTATCTTATGTTTTGTATAATAACACTTGTTCAGTAAATGTCCTATACAGAGTAGTATGATAAGATTCTACCATACGTCTCAGTAATTTAAACTGTGAGAGACCAAAAAAACATTGACTTTGGGATTTATGGAGATGTAATTCAATGTAATTTTTTCATTGGAAGTATAATCTGGACCAGGATATCCAACATAAATATAACTAAAATTATGCTAGCATGATGTTTGTATTTTATTACCAAGACCCAGTCTCTTTACAAATTTTTTGGTTTCCAAATTCTCCATGAGTTTGAGCTAATCTTCACTGTATTGGGCACATTAATAACGACAAAATAAATACCGTGATCATCATCATCATTGAAATCATCATGTCACTAGGAATAACCCTTGATCATATTCCTTTAGTGTTTCATCATTTTTTTCGGATTGAAGTGGCAATAATAGCAACATATTTTAAGTCAATTAGCTAAATAAACTAACGTGTTACAAAACTTAATATGCTTAGGAAGAGGAAACCACGGCTTATATCAAAAGCTAGATACAAGGGGAGTTTGGGAACAACAACTAACACATGGACAAAGAAAGTAAAATATGCATGGAGTGGTGCAGATAAAGTTGCATGAAATATACAAAACAATTGTACGAGGTTTGATGGTTCCTACAGATTTGTCCAAATCCATTGGTGGAAGAGCATTCCAGAGCTTTGTAGTTAGAATGTATGCTACAAAAATTCTAGATTTTGTATCCTCTATAGGCCAGATGGTCATAGTGAACACTTCACGACATATCTGAGGAACAGCACCAATGACCCTATTATTTCCTTTGACAGCAATACAGTGATTGTATATACGAAGCAGTTGAAATGAATCTTGTTGGTAGACTTAGGATCCTAAAACTTCAGTTTCCTTTTTCGATTCCATATAAACCTGAGCTCTCGAAAGTCCGGTCAGACAACTTGCATTCTCAGGCTGAAATACCTATCTACACTTTAGAGTCTCTCCACTGGAGTGGAGGAGGTAGGAATGGTTTGGTGCTTGCAAGCCATTTTGGAGAGGTGGAGTAGGTCAGCTGATGTTATTTCCATTAGGCCGATGACAAGAGGGGCACTTGCTCGGGAATGCAGGGCTCGCTTCCAACAGTGAACAATGTCATGATGGGCACTAGTTTGCCTTTCACTCCATTAAACAACATGATATCTGCTAAACACTGCAGCTTACATTAGTCTCCTTGAATGGCCAGATTAGTGGGCCTTGTCACCCAAAAGTGGCCCTGCTAATCCTAAAATCATTTGATATGATATGTATACATTTTACTCGATACCCATTTTGTGTATCGACAACTATAGTTACACACTGCTCCCCTTTCACACTTCAAATTTTCTGCAGCTCTACAATAGTAATTATTTTTATTACTTTTACAATTATTTCTGGATAATAATACTAGCATGTCCGTGGTGAAATTTTATTTGACACGTGTGAATTCACAGTAGCTGCGACCCATAGCTAATGCCTAGAGTTCCATGCTTTCATGTGACTTTTTTTCTTCCCCAGGAAAGGAAGAAAAATGTAGGAGTAAAGAGTAGGTGTGGATGGAACGAATTTGCGGAGGACAGACGAAAGTAGAAAAAAGTGACCAAATACGGGCTCGAAATTGCTGATACACATTCTTCAATAATTTTGCTATTCTAAAATTTTGACTGACCAACTGACCTACATTCTGGCTTGTTGTGTAGTCCGCTAAAAATGCTTCACATTTTATGTCTTACTTCAATCAAAACATGATAATTGCACACAAGAAATGAACAACTTACCCTCCTTGAAGTTCAAGGATGTTCCTACTTGGGAATTTGGTAAGAATGTTATATAGCATGGCTAGTCTTTTATAAGAAAAGAATGGATGTCAGGGACATTGGATTTTGAGCATGCATTGAAATGTACTTCTCTCATGCTATGGCTTGGTTGTCTACTATTAAATGTAAAAGTCTTTTTCAGTTACTAACTAGTGTTGATATTAAAAAACCGATGGCAAGTGAATACTGCTATAGCAAATACTGCTATGCCAGCAATCAGTTGTGAAACAAAAATGATGCACATAGGGAATTATGGCTGAGCATCAGCGACGGTGGCTGCAATCCATCACTTTCTGATAAGACATTGACAATGAATTTCATTCTGTTAACTTCTCTTCAGTTGAGCCTAAACAATGTTGATGTCCAACCATCAGAAGCTGGAGAAGTGTTTGCCGAGCTTCTCCACTCCCACTTCAATCTCTATTATGTTCTTGGAACTGGAAATAAGTTATCATTTGGCCACAAAGCTTCAACAGGGAAAGAAGTATTGTTCAGCCTACAAGAAGGATTGCTAGAGAAAAGAAAGTGTCAAGGAGATAATTTTTGGTCAATCCACCAGGCGTCCTTAATGTATATGTATGTTCATAAGAAATCATGCTTGATAATTATCTCTCCAGCTTTCCACTGATCATCAAGAAAGGGACTTTTATTAAATCTCTGGGCCTTCTCCAAATCCTTGTGTAGTGCCAAGACCAACCTTACAACTCCTACCTTTAATCTATCAGAATGCCAAGCACACTTCAGCTCAATATTTTCTGCTGATTGCTGCAATTATGAAAATCTGCCTTCCTGCCACGGATGAGTTATTTTTATCATTTGACTTTTTGTGTTCACCACTGTTTGCATAAAGGCCAACCAGATGAAATGTTCTTCTAACTATGCCCCAGCCTGTGACATAATCACCTACCATCACCTGAGGACGTTAACCATTCGCATCACTTCCATGCAATCCTGTTCAGCAAGATACTGCTGTCATCCAAGCAATCTCCCTCTAGTTGGTGCCTTGTGAAAAATATTCTGATCTTCAAGAAAGGGTCCCCAGGCCTACCAAGCCACTTCAGTTAAATTGCTCTTTATGAGAAGTCTTTCATACGATTGTGGCACCTTGTATCATACCTAGTCAAAAACGAGATCATTGACACCAGCACCCAGAATAGTTTCCTGACAGGTGTCATGGAGAACATCCTAAGTGTCAATGCGATGATCCAGTCAGCTAAAGACTGTCGCCAACCTCAGGTGGTTACCTTCATAGATCTAAGAAATGCACTTGCACTCTAATGTTGGCAATGTTGTTTCATGTCAGACCCCTCTAGAGAGCTAATCATATATCGAGACCCCTATTCATTTCCAGAAACCTTTATCCACACAAACGTTTGGGTCACTCCAAAAATGCAAGTGAGTAGTGGGATTTTCCTAGGAGATGCCACTCCCATCCCATTCCATTTAGCCTTCAACCCTATCATTTAGTTGGCCAAATAATTGCCACACGAGCATTTCTCTTTTGATCTTGAAGTCCTGGTTCAGTGTGTCTACTTCTTGTGGGTGCATCTGTTTATCTAGAGTAGTCTGAAGATAATTCCTCGGAGGAAAGAGGTTAGTATTGCTGCTTCCTAGATTCTACTTCAGTGATGGGAGAGGAAAAGTTTATTACACTGATGGTGGAAGTAAACTAATTGACCATCCCTCAGTTTGGTGTCAGTGAGAAGGGAGAGCACCAAGTCTTTCCTACAGCTTGGCAACCCATCTCCTGTGTACCTGCGGGAAAAAATTAGATTAATGATGAGTAAGGCCAAGATTTTGCAGACGATCTATCCATTATATCCTGTTCTAGTTGGGACCTCCAGGGAAGATTCACCCTGATTAACTCAAAGTGTGTGTCGCTGGTCTTTGGGTTGAGGACACTATCCCAGTCAAGTGCATTTTTCCAGATGCTATCTTTCCGGGCATGGCTTTGGACCCAAGTCTGGTGATGGCCACCATAAATTCTGGAGTTTGACGGGTTGAGTAGGTTGGCAAATGAGGTCTGATTTTAGCAAGTAGTTCTAGTAAGTTTTCTGGTAGCTATCTGGTAGAATTTACTCTGTCAAGTTTTAGTAAGATCTCTTATTTAAAATAATCAATAAGTGGGATAGATTGATATTGACGAGAGCGCATTACCGAATATAAGTGTGGATGACTGGAATGAATGAAAAAGATGGGAGGTTTACATATGCAGGTGATTATGGGCATGCGTAGTTACTAGTTTTGCTACTCGTGACAGCATGTTTTTGTAATTAGAGGGGTTGTGATCAATGGTGCTAGAATTATCGACTGCGTGCATATATGAATTTGTGTTGGAATTCTTGTGACTCGGGGTTGGCGCCACTCCTCGTCTGCGGCTCGGCCGAGTTTGGTGGGGCCCAACTAGGATGCGCAGTAGACAAAGTCGGCTTGTTAGGTGGATAGAGGTGGAGTACTTGGTTGAGGAAGATGGGGTTCTTTCTAGCTTTCTTTGGTGCTTTCTTTCTTTGGTCATTTCTTTCTGGAGGGGAGCAGCGGGAGGGGTTGGTATCTGCGGTATTTTGGGATGGGTGTATTTTTTCTGAAATGCTTTGCTAATAGCTGGGGTGGCTTGTGTGGGCATGCCTATTGATCTGCCATGTTGGCTGCACTTCTATGAGGAGCTGGTGTGTGCTCGAGTCTGGTATATGTATAGACAATTAGGATTTGGCAACAACAGGAGGTGGGTGAGGAGAGGGGGTTGCGTTTGGATAAGGGAGGCCTCTCTTGAGTACAGAGACATTCAAGAGTCGGTTACTTATGTGTGGGAGTCTCTGTAATGGGGTTCTGTCATAGTAGTCTGTTTAGTTGATAAGGATCATTTTGCGTAAGGAGATGTTCTTATTTGTTAGGTTAGGGTCGCTGTATAGCGGGAAGAGGTCGGTTGCCAACCCTTGTGCGCTGTGAGGTGGACTGATCTTGTCTTCTTGTGCCTCTCAGGCATGTCGATCGAGTAGGTTACGGTTGTGAGATGTCCCAGTATTGTGTACGGTCCACACCACCTGTCAGCCAGTTTGTCTCCTTTGTGGGCGGTGAAGGCTATGTTGAAGACTGGGCCTTGATCACTTTTTTGGAATTGTCGAGGCTTTGCAATATGGTCGAACCATTCTTTGGTTCTGGCCTGGCTCAGGATCTGATGTTCTGTGACTGCCTGTCGCATGCTGGAGAGATCATCTCTTAGCTGTTAGATTCTACCTTAGGTGTTAGATTCTACCTTATAAACACACACTCAAGGGCTGAATCTAGCACAGCAATTTCAAAGTTCAATACAAGACCCAATAAAGATTTAATTCCGACATCACATAATTCACGACACTTGACAATTTTTTACACAAGTGAAGATCTGTTAGTCCCTGGCTCTGCTCCTTTAAATAGGCTGCTGAGCCAAGTCCCAACATTTCCTTATTAAGTATTATTTTACCTAACACTCACTACTGTTCCAAACCAATCATGTGCATGCATGTTATGCTGTGTTCTATTTAACATTCTTTGCTATTACCATATTTGGTAAGGTTCAAGTCATGGTACATGTTCAGTGGATTTCAGTCCCGAAGGTGTGTTAGGTGGTCCTAACATCTCCCCCTCCTCAAGGGAGTCTTGAGCAGGTCGATCATCGCCTGTCAAGAGAGGGTGTCAGCATTTTGCTTTGGTTTTCCTTGGCGATAGATGATGGTGAAAGTGAATTGCTGGAGCACGTCCATTCACTTGGCCAGTCTTCCATTTGACGACTCCTTCTGAGCGAGGAAGGTGAGGGCTCGATGATCTGTGGCCAATGAGAATGCCATTCCACACATATATGGAAGAAATATTTGCAGGCTTCTACTACTACCACACCTTCTTGTTCAGTTTCTGAGTACCTACATTTCCGGGGAAACATCTTGCATGAGTAATAGGCAATAGGATGGTCTGTTCCTGCACTATCTGTTTGTGCCAGCATAGCTCCTATGCCTCGCTTTGATGCGTCGTATGAAGAGTGAACGCATATTATAGTCTAGTGCTCTCAGTCCTGGCAGGTTACACAGTTACTGCTTCAGCTTGGTGAAGGATTGCCCACATTCTGGCATCCAATTGACAATTTCTGGATATGATTTCTTTGTTAGGTGGTGAGGGGTGCTGCAGTGCTGCTGAATGCAGGAATGAACTTCCGTTAGTAGCCCACACCAACCCAAGAAAGGCTCTCACGATGCTTTTATTTAGATGCTGTCGGAATTGTTCTACTGCACGGGTCTTGGCTTGCTGTGGTGTAATACTACCTTTTCCCACAACATGTCCTAGGAATTTGCAAGTGATCATGCTGAGTTGTGACTTTGCTGCTTAAATCGTTAGACCTTCTTCTTTGAGACAGGTGAGAACGAGGTCGAGGTGTTTAAGGTGGTCATCCCTGTTTGCACTAAACACAGAGATATCATCAATACAAACATTGGTAAATTCATTTAACTCTCCCAGAATACAGTCCATGAGACTCTGGAAGGTTGCTTGAGCATTCTGGAGACCAAAGGGCATCACTTTAAACCTGAATTTCTCAAACGGTGTGAGGAAGGTAGTTTTGTCTCGGTCAGTTTCCTCCAGCGGCACCTGGTCGAAACCTCTGGCGAGTTCAAATGTTGAGAAGAATTGGGCCTGAGCCATTCTTTCGAGTGTGTCTTCAATTCTTGGCCAGTAGTCCGGATCTGGAACAGTAACTGCTTTTAGCCAACGGAAATCCACGACGAGTCTGACAGAGCTTGGTGTCTTTTTGAGGATGGCAAACATCGGAGCTGCCCATAGTGCTGTAGACTGTTCTATCAGATCCATCTCCTGGAGCAATACAATTTCATTACAAAAGGGTTCTTCCCATAGCTTGGGGACTCTATTAGGATGCAGACGTAATGGAAGAGCAGTGCCGGTGTCGCTTTTGTTCTGGATGGACCTAGCTCAACCTAGGGCTGGAGTTATGACTTATGGGTAGCTGGTAAGACCTGCGCTATCTCCTGGTACTGTGTTGGTGTGAGCTGTGGGCCAAACTCTGGAGCTTCATCTGACTGTCGGTGGTGTTAATCTGGGACTTCTACTATGCTAGTTGGCTCAACAGAAATATATGATATATTAGTCACAGAAGGTTGCCAACCTTTGTGTGCTGTGAGGTGGACTGATCTTGTCGTCTTGTGCCTCACAGGCATGTCGATGGAGTAGGTTACGGTTGTGAGATGTCCCAGTATCGTGAACGGTCTACACCACCTGTCAGCCAGTTTGTCAGCCAGTTTGTCTCCTCAAGTTAGCTGGTCTGTGCGTCAATTCGAAGACGAAGGGGGAGAGTTCTGCTGCCAACAGATATTAGATTCTACCTTATAAACACACACACACAAGGGACGATTCTAGCACATCAATTTCAAAGTTCAATGCAATACACAATCAAGAGTAAATTACAACATCATACAATTCACGACACTTGACAATGTTTTACATGGCGAGGATCTGACAGTCCCTGGCTCAGTTCCTTTAAATAGCCTGCTAAGCCAAGCCCCACTATTTCCTTATTAGGTATTATTTTAGCTATCACCACTCTTCCAACCAATCATGTGCATGCATGTTATGCTGTGTTCTATTTAACACTCTTTGCTATTACCATATTAGGTAAGGTTCAAGTCATGGTACATGTTCAAAGGGTTTCAGTCCAGAAGGTGTTAGGTGGTCCTAACACTAGGTTTGGGTTAGTCCAGAAGGTGTTAGGTGGTCGTAACACTAGGTTTGGGTTTTGTTGCTATTTTCTTGTCCTAACAACGTGAAATCAATTTACTTCAGCTTTCATGTGGGCACTACAAGCTGTGTTGCATCCTTAGCAAGATTTAAAAAAAAAAGTTTCCACCATCAAGAACTTTTATCACATCCAATGCCAAAGCATGTTGATGAATTGAGTAGGATATTCCGAATAAAACTCAATCATCCTTTTCCAAACTGCTATTAATCATGCAGGTCGCACGTGGATCCAGGTTCTTATCTTTGGTCTCTGATCCTGCAGTCAATATGTTCATCATTGAGTATCTAGCGCGAATTTTCCAAGATGACCATATCCTTTTTTTTAAATGAGTCCATAAAATCTTCCGCATAATCTCCGGGTTATGAACATCGACAAATATATATGTGTATATATACTGACAAACAAACAAATACGGCCATGCACAGGAATACTATGTTTTTCCTCAACTTTCCTGTTGAGGGCTCACTTTGCTCACCAACAAAAATCCAAATACGGGCTGTGCGGCAATACAAAGTTTTTTATTTAACTCACCACTGAGGGCTGCTACATTTGCCAATCAAAAGTACGGCACTAAAATTTCCTGCGCAGTGGCAAGTAGAAAGGAAGCTATGCCGTTAAGAAATTAATGCAAAAGGTTTTGCTGATTTTTGAGTGGCCTTGATGCTGGTGCTTATATCTTCAAAGAAAATATAACTATCGAGACAAAAAAATATCATTTGAAAGCTTTTATAATAAGCAACAATGTACTAAGTTACCTCTAAAAAGTTGTGTTTATGAATGTGATAAATGTTGTGTTGATGAATGTATAAAAAATTGTAAAAATTAGGGATTTTTGGGTCCTTCCTTTAGTTACCCTTATTTCTAGAAGTAAAAAATATAACTCAAGCTAGAATTGTTTGTAAAACACAAGCTAGAGAAAAGTTACAAACAATTATAATAGTATATAGCTACCTATTTAACTAGCTACCAGGAAAAGTTCGTTGTTATTCTCCCAGTTATTCTGGATTTTAGACCAAATAAGATATGTTAGTAATGCAATATTGATTAAATGTCAGTGGTACAAGAATGGCTAACATTCAATCTTTTGTAAGTTTAGGTTTCTTATTTGGTTAGTAGCATTAAGCAAGTCTAAGTGAAGTTGGGCCATGTAGGGTAGATTGATCTTAAAGGCTTCATCCAAGAACCAGGACACAATGGCCAAAGAGTGCCATCACCAAAATTAGCTCAGATTTTCCAGAAACGCCTTTTTTCCGTCAAACATGTGAAATGGGACAAATAATGCCGAAAAAATTTGCACCTCAAAATGATCCACATAGAGCTAATTTAAGCTTTTCAAATATTTTGAAATATTTTTTCCGGAAATAGACAAAACACTTACTTTTTGGTCTAAAATGTGACTACCTCAGAAAGAATCTAAGAATTACCCGGAGAGGACTTTTTTCTCAAATATGTGTGAAACAGGTCAAATCCTGTGAAAACTGTTTTGAACTTCAAAATGAGCCACATTGGGCAGTTGATAGCGTTACTGGTATTTTAGATCGTTTTCGTCCGAAATCAACAAAACGTTCCTTTTTGATTCAGAATGTGGCAATGTCAGAAATTTGCTCAAATTTGTTCCAAATGTATTTTTTATTGTCAAACACTTGAAAAGGACTAATACTGCTGAAAACTGTTCTGTACTATAAAATGAGCCACACTTAAGAAAATTTTGGCATTTCTGGTGTTTTGAAGCACTAATTTCAGTCCAAAAAGTGACTATCACAGAAAGATGCAAAGAATTACCGTGAATGGACTTTTTTTCTAAAACAAGTATGAAATGGATCAAATGCCATTGAAAACTTTTTTGAAAAACAAAATTGGCCACTTGGGCAGTTCATAGTTTTTCTGAAGTTTCAGATAGTCAGATAGTTTTTGTCCGAAATAGCCAAAAACTCCAATTGGGTATCAAAATGTGGCTAATTCAGAAATATGCTCAGATTTGTCTGTGTGAGTTTGTCTTAGATTTGAACTTTGTTTTATGGGGTGGTTGCTGTCCACCATATAACAACACCAAAAACAAAACTGGGAGTGCTAGTATACTCACCCCCTGATATGTATTCTAGAGAGATCTATCTTTTGACAAAAAAAATCACTTGCATGGGTGGTATGGGGGTAAGTTATGGTCACCCAAAATAAAATAAAACAATCTGTGCATTGCATTACATGTACCAGTCATGAGCGAGTGCAAGTAGGTTGTCACAGGTCTGCTCCAGTAGTGCATCCATGGACAATCCCTGGATATCCTTGGATCTCCATGGTATGGTCCAGTAATACCATCCGTGGATAATCCCCGGATATCCCTGGATCTCCAAAGTCTAGTCCAGTAGCGCCATCCATTGACAATCCTAGGATATCTCTGAATATCCAAAATTCAAAGTTCTTGCCCATCTAATCCTAGCTCAAGACAGTATTAGGCGGGAAAGAACTTTGAATCTGAGCCATCCAGAGATGATCCTGGGATTGTCCACATCACAGGACATGCAATGGGGTGTTGACCATACCTGCCATCAGATAAGCAATGGGGTGTTGACCACACTAGCCATCACAAGACATGCAATGGGATATCGACCGTACCAGCGATCACAGGTCATGCAATGGGGTGTATACCTGCCACCACAGGTCATGCAATGGGTTGTCGATCACACCTGCCATCACAGAACATGCAATGGGGTGTCAATCATACCTGCTATCAGACATGCAATGGAGGGTTGATCATACCAGCCATCACACATGCAATGGAGTGTTTACCATACCTGCCATCACAAGACATGCAGCGGGGTGTGGACAATACCGGCCATCACAGGACATGCAATGGGGTGTCGACCATATTGCCATCACAGGACATGCAATGTGTGTCGACCATATTGCCATCACAGGACTTGCAATGGGGTGTTGACAGTAACTGCTAGTCCAATTAGCACCCACCGGCCTGGCTTCACCAATTCATGCTTCCTGTTGTTGACCGGGAGACTGGTCTTGTTGAGAGACTTCTCCACCGCTAAGAAAAACTCTTTAAATAGCACAGACATCATTGTCATCACCACCACCACCAACCATCATCATGACATCATCAAGATAACATCACGACACACCAATGCTAACAACACATAATTGTCATCACCATTATTATTCTTCATCCCTTAAACTCCTTCTATCACAGGTGTACAGGTTATTATCAAGGAGATAATTGTGAAAATAATACTGCCTAATAAGGTAAGGGGGCTATTTGGGGAAAAATCTGAGGATAGTGGTGATTATTAGATAGTTTTAATATTATGATGGCACAAACATTTCATGTTGAGGAAGTCTTGAATGTCATCATCTTGCACCTCCTAAACAGAAAAGTTAGCATATATCATGAGCAACAGAAAGGCAACATTGAACAAGGGAAGCAGCAGCAGAGGCAGCATTGAACAAGACAGAGGTCACATTGAACAAGACAGGGGCAACATTGAACAAGACAGAGGCAACATTGAACAGGAGAATCAATAGCAGCGGCAACATTGAACGAGGGAAGCAACAGCAGAGGCAACAGTGAACAAGAGCAGAAACAGCAGAGGCTATATTAAACAAGACAGAGGCAACATTGAACAAGAGCCGCAACACCAGAGGCAATATTGAACAACATCAACAGGCTCTACTATAATTACATACATAATATACATAATACTTTCCCATTCTGAGCTGTACTCCTCCATCTTCAGCTTCAAGATGTGGTCCATATCGCCAATGCACTGAACAATGTCTCCAGATGCAAGATCAATGGAAGCAAAGTCCTCACATATTCTCTCCTATGAAAAGATCACACAAAATTATACAATGTTACACAATTTTGTGTCATTATGGCATAGTGTAACTTATCATGATGAAGCCATGTGACATGTCAAATCACATGATAAAAAGCAGTGAATTTGCAGTGAAGTTGATAAGTTAGCTGTGAGGCTGTGAAGATGGTGAGTGAAGTTAGCAATTAAATCTTTGAGGTTGTAGTGAAGTTTCCAAGTTAGAGCTAGCTCTGAGGTTGTAGTGTAGTTAGCAAGTTAGAAGTAGCTCTGAGGTTGTAGGAAGTTAGCAAGTTAGAGCTAGCTCAGAGGTTGTAGTGAAGTTAGCAAGTTGAAAGTAGCTCAGAGGTTGTAGGGAAGTTAGCAAGTTAGAGATAGCTCTGAGGTTGTAATTAAGTTAGCAAATAAGAGCTAATTTGAGTTTGCAGAAAAGCTAAGAGTGCAGTGAGTTAAAGTGCAGCTCTGAGGTTACAGTGAGCTGTCCACAATGCTCACTCAAAGCACATTCAATCACATTGGGTATATCTACACTGAATGCGCATTTAATCCAATTCGGCTCCCAAGGTAGATTTGGGTGGTTTGAACTGATTTAAAGCAAGAAATATAGGTGTTGAATTGATTAGTGGATGTGTATTAAATAGAACTTATCCTTTGCTATGGCTGCTGCAGGTCGGAAAGCTTGGAGGAGTCAACTGCTAGTTAACTGGTATTATTTGCTATAAACTGTTCCTAGGGCATCGACTAGCTTGATCTAGATAAATTTATGCTGTAGCTAGAGTTATTGCTAGCAAAAAAAATTGCTGCAACTACTACATATTTCACCGGATTTCTTCTTCCTCATAAGATTCATGGAGTGGAGATACAGCCTTTATCTTAGCACAACCGTATTTCTCAGCACTGGTCTCCTTCAGATCAGAGGTGTAAAACATTTTTCTCCATTTTTTACAATTTTTCTTGCATGTTTTTTTTTTATATCATTGAAGAATCCAGCGTATATATTGCAGTTTTTCTGAGACTGCCATTACTGTTTTTTTATGTCGAGTCCGAAAAATCTTTCATGCACACTCCGGGTTATGAACATATGGCACATACATATATATCACATTCGGGAATGCGCAGAAATACTAAGTTATTCATTCACCTCTCCACTTCACTTACCAATTAATTGTAATGACTGCAATGCAATGAGTGGTGAGTGAAGGTGCGAGACGAGAAAGAGAAGAGAGAAGGTAAAAGAGAAAGAAGAGGGTGAATACACACATTTTATTGCCAAATAATTAATTTAACCTGATACCATAAGGTGGAAGGTATCTTGCGAACATTTTTAACACAAATTTTTGGTTTCGACTTTGAAGTTGATAGATTTTGTACACATAACCGAATGAACTTGATATAAAGTTCAAAAGATAGATCGCTCTGTGTGCTCATTTTTAATACAAAATAGTGTTAAAACCATGCGTCAGAACCGTGATTTTTTGATGAGTCAAAACTCAACCCCCCCTTCATTAAAAACAACAACATCAACATATTACTGGAAGAAGGATTAACTTTTGCAGTAGTACAAGTGTTGATGTAGTAACCACAACAGAAGTATCACCCTATTAACACCTTGTGCTGGACTGATATTTCCTTCTTGGTAATAAGGCTGGTCTATGAGTTAGATTTCTACTAGCCATTCATAAACCAAAGCATATGTAGCAAGATAAAACATACCATTGGAAAGAAAAATGAATGCATGATATTTTTCAATATGAATCTGTAAAATATTCGATATACTCTCCAGGTATTCCTCATACAGTCACATGGAGCAATATGAAGTTTTCTGTCCATGAATCTTGGCGTATCCATGGTGAGTTTTTGCAAGAACATTCAGTACATAAATTATTATTGGGAGAGCGAAGCGATTTCTCAGTGGGGAGGTAGGAAAATTTCTATTGCCTCTGTGTGTAAATTTGGTTGTTTGCTGGCATACATAATCTGTGAATCTACCATATGTTCATAACCCAGAGAGTACACAGAAGAATTTACGGACTGGACTTGATAGAAAATAGTCGTCAATGATGATAAAATTGGCTGCAGACTTATAGACAAAAGTAGCCTGGACCTCGGCGCAATCTGTGGTTAATTGCTGCACAGAAAGAATGCTTGAGTTTTATTCTGACTAAACCATTTAATTTATCAACATACCCTGAAATAGAATGTGATTCAAATTAACGAAGGTAAGAAATCTTTGTGGTGATTGAACTTGCCTGGTACCAAATACTTAATATGGTCATTAACAAGTGAACCTCATCACCAGTAGTCTTTGCTGCCACGAGTTATTCAGATGCCCAATACCCCTCAGCACTTCCCAATAAAGGTAAAAATATTAATAAAGAGCTTAGACAAGATTATGACAAAATTAATAACTGGAGTGGCAAGCTTTTATAGAATTTTCACTATATTGATGTAAAGGTAAAAACCTAACTTAACCACCAGCGTGTTAACCAATGGTTAGCGGTCTAATGTGTTTACATGCTGTTAGGTCAACCTAACAAGAACTAAACTTACTTAATTAAACTAGTCCCAGCCAAACATAGACTTCTAGACAATTAACAGTTTACAATAATGTACCATGAATAACATTAGTGTTTAAACACACTGATGTCCTAAGGAGAGGCCAGCTTATTTAAGAGCAGCCTTCTTCTGTAAAGTGAGACTTTGGATTATCAAGCTAAGTTAATTGTGTTGATAATGCTTGATCTATAATAAATTCTGTAATTATCAAGTTGTTCAATCAGATAGTCTACAGTAGTCTAACATCTGGTGGCAGCCAAGGAGAAGACCAAGCTAAGCTAACATTTTCTGCTGGACTATGGGCAGACCCAGCCTTGTCTATCACACCTTGATTCGACCATCCCATTTTGACAATCCCATTTTGTGCGTAACGTACCTCACCATTCTACCTTGATCATCAACCCAGCACCTGCCCTTCGAAACTAGGATGAACGACAACCTAGATGAAACACCTTGCCCCTCGAACGGAGAGGATTATCACTTGCCTCTAGATGAGAACCCCTATATTCGTCATTCTACAACTCCTTGCAACACTCAAGTAGACCTTGATGAGACACCATATCTCCCAGATAGAAAACCAACTCGAGATCGTCCATGCCCATTGCTACTCAGACTGTCGACCCTGCTGTAGCACTTCTCTTGCATCAAATGCAACAACAACAGTTGGAGGCCCAACGCCAGCAGCAGGCCTCCCAAATACAGCTAACAAGGGCACTCGAGACACTGAGCACCCGTCCTATCACTGTTATCAACCCTCCCAACCCGCCTCTTCTCAGCTCTATATCTCAGGGGGGGTTTACCGGGGAAAAAAATAAACCGCTCAAATCACAGCTAAGGCCTTTAGCTACATTCGTACCGAGTTTGGGGCGAGTCGGTCAAGGCGCGTGGGAGTTATGCTGTTCAAATATTAGGAAGTGCCTTTTTTTGAGTGACCCTTGCGTGTTTGGATATATCTTCTAAGAAAAGGTGCCTATATAGACTTTTTATATATCATTTTAAAGCACACACAATAAGCAACAAGCTGGTATAATAATTATTTGCACAGAAGAAAGGAGAAAAAAGTTATGACAGCTACAAATATGTGTTACAATTTCGTTGGTTTTAGGTATAGTCCTGCCGTTAAGGGCTTCATTCAAGGACCAGGACACTATGGCCAAAATGTGGCTATCACAGAAATAAGCTCAGATGTGGTGGAAGCAACTTTTTTTGTGAAACATGAAATGGGTTAAATAATGCAGAAAATAGTTTTGCACCTCAAAATGATCCACAATGAGCTAATCTAAGCTTTTCAGGTGTTTTGAAGCATTTTTACCGGAAATAGACAAAACACTCACATTTCGGTCTAAAATGTGACTCCCTCAGAAAGAATTCAAAAATTACCCAGGAAGGACTTTTTTCTCAAATGAATGTGAAAAAGGTCAAATTCTGTCAAAAACTGTTTTGAACTTCAAAATGAGCCACGTTGGGCAGTTGATAGCTTTACTGGTGTTTTAGATCGTTATCGTCCGAAATCAACAAAAGGTCCCTTTTTGATTCAGAATGTGGCTATCTCAGAAATATGCTCAGATTTGTCCCAAATTTATTTTTCATTGTCAAACACTTGAAAAGGGATTTATATCACTGAAAATTGTTCTGTACCACAAAATAAGCCATACTTAGAAAATATTGGCGTTTATGGTATTTTGGTTCAAAAAGTGACTATCTCAGAAAGAAGCATAGAATTACCGAGAAAGGACCTTTTTTCTAAAACAAGTATGAAATGGCTCAAATGCTGTCGAAAAAATTTTTTTGAAAAAAAATTGGCCACATAGGGCAGTTCATAGCTTTTCTGGTGATTCAGATTGTTTTTGACCAAAATCTCCAAAAAGCCCCACTTGGTATCAAAACGTGGCTAATTCAGAAATATGCTCAGATTTGCCTGCAAAGCCTTTTTTTGGCAAACACTTGTAATGGGCCAAATACTGCCTAACACAGTTTAGAATCTAAAAATGAGCCTGATCCATTTGATCAATATTTTTCAGGTCTTTTTATGTTTTTTTTACCAGAATTGGACAAAAAAAATTCTCATTTCAGTCCAAAAAGTGACAGTCAGAAAAAAATCTATGAATAGCCCAGATATGACTTTTTATCTCAAACGAGTGTGAAATGAGTCAAATCCCGACAGTGTTACTTTTTGGACCGAAATGAAACTTTTTAAATCAAATTCAGGCAAAAATGCTTTAAAATACCTGAAAAGCATAAACCTGCAGGACAAGGCTCATTTTGAGAATAAAAACAGTTTTCGGCAGTATTTGTCCCGTTTCAAGCGTTTGTCCAAAAAAATTTCACTCAAATATGAGAATATTCAGAAGTGGCTATCTCAACAATATTTTCTTGTTGTCAAACACGTGAAAAGGGAAAATACTACCACAAACTGTTTTGAATATCAAAATGAGCCTCATTCATCTAATCTTAGCTTTTCGGGTATCTTAAAGCATTTTTTGGCAAAAATTGACAAGAACCTCTCATTTCGGTCCAAAAAATGACTATCTCTGAAAGAAGCCAAGAATTACTATGAAATGACTTTTTTTTGTACGATTGTAAAATGGGGCAGTCCTGTCAATAACTGTTTTGAACCAAACAATGTGCCATATTGAGAAGTTCAAAGCTTTTCTGGTATTTGAGATCATTTTCATCTGAAATTGACCAAGACTCCTGTTTTGTTTCAAATAGTGGCTATCTCAGAAATATGCTCATATTTGTCAGTAATATCCTTTTTTGGTCAAAGGCTTGAAACGAAAAACACTGCTGGAAACTCTTCGCAGATTAAAAGTGTGCCTCATCCTGCAGATTTTAGCTTTTCAGGAGTCCTGAAGCATTTTTGCCTAAATTTGACAAAAAGAAACCTCATTTTGGATCACATAGTGATTATCGCATATAGAAGCTTAGAATTACCAGGAAATGATTTCTTTCCTAAAACAAGTGTGATATGGATCAATTCCTGTTGAAAACTCTTTTGTACCACCAATTGAGTTACATAGGGAAGTTAATAGCTTTTCCAGATCTTGTTTGTGTAGGAAATCACAAAAAAAAACACAATCATTTTTGGCCAAAAAAAGGCTATCTCAGAAATATGCTCAGATTTGTCCGAAAAGTCTTTTTTTGTCAAATGCTTGAAATGGGACATATACTGCCGAAAAATGTTTTGACCTCAAAAAATGTCCTCCCAGCAGTTCTAAGCTTTTCAGGTTTTGAAGCATTTTTGCCTGAGTTTGACCAAAAAAATCATATTTGGGTACAAAAATTAAATGTCAGAAAAAAATCAATTGACCAGAAATTACCTTTGAACACAAACCAATATAAAAACGGGTGAAATCCGGTCGCAAACTCGATTGAACCACCAAATTGAGCCACATTGGGAAGTTCATAGCTTTTCTGGTGTTTTATATTGCTTTTATAGGAAATTGACTAACGAGCATTATGGGGCAAAAAGTGACTATCTCAAAAATAAGCAGATTTGTCGTAATGACTTTTTTCGTCAAGCACGTGAAATGGATCAAATATTTCCGAAAAAAGTTTTACAACTCAAAATGAGCCACATATGCTGATCTAAGCTTTGCAGGTGTTTTGAAGCATTTTTGCCGGAAATTAACAAAAGAACTCGCATTTCTGTCCAAAATTTTTTTTCAGAAAGAAGCTAAGAAATACCCGGAAAGGACTTTTATTCTCAAAGATGTGTGAAAAGGTTCAAATCCAGTCAAAAACTCTCTTGAAGTCCAAAATGAGCATATTGGGAAGTTCATAGTTTTCCAGGTGTTTTAGATCATTTTTGTCTAAAATCGACCAAAAATACCCATTTTGGGTCAAAAAGTGGCAATCCAAGAAATATGCAAAGATTTGTCCGAAATATCATTTTTTTGTCTAACACTTGAAAGGGACAAATACTGCCAAAAACTGTATTGATCCAAAAAATTAGTTATATTGAGCAATTTTTAGCTTTTCTGGTGTTTTGAAGTATTTTGCCGGAAATTGACAAAAAATAATTTTGGTCCAAAAAGTGTTTCTTCGAAAGAATTCATGAATTATCCTGAAGGACTTTTTCTCAAAAGAGAGTGAAACGGATCAACTCCAGTCAACTCTTTTGAACTACAAAATGAGCCACATTGGGTAGTTCATTGTTTTTCATTTTTTATATATTGTTTTTGTCTGAAATCGACAAAAACTCTCGTTGTCAAAAAATGGCTATTTGACCGAAAAGTATTTATTTTTCTCAAACGCTTCAAACGGGACAAATACTGCTGAAAACTTTTTTTTAAATCTCAAAATCAGCCTCATTCAGCTGATTTATGTTTTTCGGGTGTTTTGAAGCATTTTTGCCTGAATTTGATGAAAAAACCTTTCATTTCGGTCCAAAAAGTAACACTGTCAAAAAATGGCTATGAATTGCACAGAAACGACTTTTGAACTCAAAACTAGTGTGAAACGGGTCAAATCCTATTGAGAACTCATTTGAAACTCCAATTGAGCTACATTGGACAGTTCGTATATTTTTGTCTTTTGTTTCATTTTCGTAGGAAATCGCCCAAAACAACCGTTTTGGTCCAAATAGTTGCTTCTCAGAAATAAGCTCAGATTTGATTGAAATGACATTTTTTCATCATACACGTATAATGGAACAAATATTGTTGAAAACAGTTTTTCACCTCATATTGAGCCCCATACGGCTAATCTAAGCTTTACAGGTGTTTGAAGCATTTTTGGCTGAAATTGACAAAAAAAATTCTCGTTTCGGTCCGAAAAGTGACAATCTCAGAAACAAACTAGAAATTACCCTGAAAAGACTTTTATTTTCAAACGAGTGTAAAACAGCTCATATCACGCTGAAAACAGTTTTGAACTTCAAAATCAGCCTCATGGGAAAGTTCATAGCTTTTCTGGTATTTTAGTTCGTTTTCATCGTGGAATAGACCAAAACTGGTGTTTAGTGTCAGAAGGCCTATCTCTGCAATATGTTCGGATTTGTCTGTTTTTTTTTTTTGTCAAACACTTCAAATGGGAAAATACTGCCAAAAACTCTATTGAATCTCCTAATGAGCCACATTCAGCTACTCTTAGCTTTTCATGTATCTTGAAGTATTTTTTGCTGGAAATTCACAAAAAAAACACTCATTTCAGTGAAAAAAAAGACTATCTTAGATAGAAGCTAAGAATTATCCTAAAGGACTTCTCAAAAACTGTGGAAAGTCCTATCAATAACTGTTTTGAACTACATAATGTGCCGCATAGCGAAGTTCATAGCTTTTCTGGTGTTTTAGATTGTCTTGGTCAAAAATTGAAAAATAAAAGCTTAGGTCCAAAAAGTGACTATCTCAGAAGTAAGCTCAGATTTGACGGAAGCAGCTTTTTTTCCATCAAACACATGAAACGGGACAAATACAGCTGAAAACAGTTTCACAGCTCAAAATGAGACACATAGAGCTAATCTAAGCCTTTCAGGTATTTTGACGCATTTGTGCTGAAATTGTTTAAAAAAAACACTCATTTTGGTCCAAAATGTGACTATTATAGAAACAAGCTAAAATTTCATTGAAAGGACATTTTCCTCAATCTAGTGTGAAATGGGCAAAATCCTGTCCAAAACTCTTTTGAATCGCAAAATTTGCCGCATTGGACAGTTAAATTTTTTGGAGTGTTTTAGATCGATCTGAAATTGACCAAAAAAAACTCCATTTTGGGTCAGAAATTGCCTATCACAGAATTTTTTTTGGTCAATTTCTTGAAATGGCACAAATTCTGAAGAAAAATGTTTTGGACCTCAAAATTAGCCACATCCAGCTAATCTAAATGTTTCAGGTGTTTTGAAGAATATTTGCCGGAAATAGACAAAAAAAAAACTCTCATTTCGCTCCAAAAAGGTGCACTGTGAGAAAAAAACTTTGACCAGAAATGACTTTTAAATTCAAACGAGTGTGAAATGGGATAAATCCTGTCGAAAAGTCATTTGAACCACCAATAGAGCAACATTGGGTAGTATATAGCATTTCTAGAGTTTCGTATCATTTTCGTAGGAAATAGCCAAAAACAACCGTTTAGGGCCCAAAAATGGCCATCTCAGAATTATGCCCTGATATGATGGAAAATTTTATTCTTCCATCCAACATGTGAAACGGGAAAAAATTGCCAAGAGGTGGGATCACAGATATTGCGTGGGCGCCCATGCAATTTCTGTGGACTGACCTCTTCTAATCACCATAACTCAGGGGAGCTTCACGTTAAAAAAAAAAATAAACCAGGCATATCAGAGCTACATGCTTTAGCAACCCACACACCAATTTTGGGGCGCGTCGCTCAAGGCGCCTAGGAGTTATGTTTGACACAAATTAGGAAGTGCCATTTTTTGAGTGACCCTTGCGTGTTCGGATATATCTTCTAAGAAAAGGTGCCTATAGAGACTTTTTACATATCATATTAAGCATACACAAAAAGCAACAAACTGGTATCAGAAAAAAGTTATGACAACTCAAATATGTTTAGATTTCGGTGTTTTCAGGGGGAGCCCCCCCCCCCCATGGAAAACCATATAGATAGGAAACAACTTGAGGAATTACACAAACTATTGAGAATATTTCCTGAGATCATTTCAAACACACAAGGAGAGATGGAATTAACTCATCACAGCATACCAATAGCAAAAGAAGAGAAACCAATTCGACAACAACCATAGAAAGCATTGGAGAACTTAGAGTTTTATCATAGTATAATTATAGCAAATGGACTTACTGTAGTAAGTTATGACAGGCAAGAAAAGTAGATAGATACAAGGAACTTGTGTGAGTTTCATTGCTTTTAGCTGTTTTAGAGCTGCTGGTTCAGAACCTTGCCAAATGATTTACGGCACACTTGATATTTCTTGGGTTGAAATCTGCTGAAACCATCGTTTAATATACAAAGAAGTTGCCAGAGTGAGTTTTGGAGAGGTATCAACAGTTTTTTTTTTGCCTTCCTGAAACAGGCATCAAACCAATATAAGGAGAGCCACAACACTCCACGATATATATCTCATACGGCCATGTGCGGCAATAAAAAGTTTCCCATTCAACACTTAGTGAGGGCTAGGTTTCCTTGCCAATTGATCTTGAATGTGTCGCCAGCTTGCACTCCGTACGTACGTCAACAAATAGTTGTACACTTGACCTTGACCTAAGCATAGATTTATTTTGTGATATACAATTACCGCTACCAACATTCCTAGATGAATTTCAGGGTTTGTTACTCAGGTTTCTTGGTCTCTGAAGCTGGGAGTCTTTCTGGAGCTAAATACTACAGGCCCAAACCAACATTTTGACAGCAAAGAAGTTGCCAATGTGAATTTTTGTTGCGATATGGGCTTTTGTTTGTTATTTTTAGAAGGGGTTGCCATCCACCATTTTTTTAAGTCAAACCTTTAGTGCACTTGTTGATAGTCTTTTGAGTTACACATGCATGATACACTCGGTGTTATTTTATTTTGTTGTTTTGGGGGGGGGGGGGGGGGGGGGGGGGGGGTGGGGTGTGGGGAGAGGGGTGGGGGTGGAGGGTGGGGAGCAGGGGCAAACTTTTTAAATGCTATTCAAACTAAGCTATATACAACAATTGAAGATCTTTGAAGATCTATCCAGGCTACACTTCACCTTAATTAGTAAAACAATGACTCGTATAATTATTAATAGGCACAACTTTACCCTATTATGCTAATTTGATTGATTAAATAATTTTTGTTTGCAAACTGTCCCAGCATTACATTACAAACAGTCTGGTAATTTATCTCATGAAATGATGAGTCAGATATCAGTGCAAGATTGAAGTCATTTAATGATGAATTGACAATCACCAACTCTCCTTTCAATCTGTCGTGCTAGTTTACCACAGCCTAGAATTTCAGCAGCATCCCCTAGCCCTGAACACCTACGGTAAGGCTGAATATAAACCCTATAGTTTCGGGCTGCAATCAAGTTTAGCAATGTAATTTCATTGGTGCTCCTTACTGAGTAGCGCTGTCTATATCGATAATTATAGGGGATGCTGTTAAGGGTGATATAGTAGATACTTGGTAAAGGCTCATCCGAACCTAAGCGTGGAGGGTCCCATGTGATTCTCATTGATTTATTTTTAGATCCACACCAACTTGATTCCACAGTCAAGTTCCTGGGCTTGGGGTAAGGCCTACTACCACAAAGGGTACCACTATGTTGGACATCAGCACAACCCCGAATATCCTGACGCAATAAATGTGACACATTCTTACCCTTTTCGGTACCGCGAGGGTAGGAAAGTAATTGAATACTTTTATAGCGGTTCCAAAGATCGTATCTCAAGTAGCTTATGGTAACTCTAGTTTTGTCAGAGTACTCAAGACAGTAGCATGTTGAAATTCTGTCGTCATGATTAGTAAATTGAAGTTCGTATCCACCACGATGGCTACTTGATTCGTTAAGAGACCACGAAACAGTGAGTTTAAAATATTTGGGGTTGATGGAGACGTAATTCAATCTCAGACCTTTCAATAAAATATTGGAGGTAGTTTCTGAAGTAGGGCACCACCTAATATCCGGATGAAGGTAAAAAGTGGAGCACCTTCTCCGTATAGGGTTTCCATCACCTTCATCATAGTTGACCCGTTGGTAAGGCACCGCACCAGAACCGAGTAAGCAGGAGTTAATATCATCATGCTGACAATACCCAGACTCCTGACAAAAGGCTCTGGGTTCACAAATTGCTGTCTGAGCTCGAGCTAACCTCCACTGGATTAAGTAGAGCACTATCGACAAAACAAATTCCGTGATTAACATCATCGTTGAGAAGCTTCACGTAACTGCATTTCCTAGTCCAGCGTTTACCACGCCCCCAAATCGTCCTCGCGAAGTTTTTTTGTTGGACGCGATATAATTTGCGCTGCGAACCCATTGCCTGGCAACTATAGGGTAAGTTGTCGCTGGTCTCATGCAAGTGCTAAAGGGGGGACTATCCCACATACCACCGAAATTTGAACATATATTTGTAGCTGTCATATCATTTCCCCCCTTTCTTCTGTGCAGATACCTTTAATATCAGCTTGTTGCTTATTGTATGTGCTTTAAGATGATATGTGAAATGTCTCTATAGGCACCTTTTCTTAGAAGATATATCCAAACACTCAAGGTCACAAAAAAACGGCACCTCCCAAGTTGGAACATGTATAATTCCTAGGGGCCTTGAGCTACAGACTCAAAATTTGTTTTGTGGCTTGCTAACACCCTAAACTGTGGTATCACAGTTTCTTATTACAATCTGGTGAAGTGTTGATGAGATATAAGACACTTTAATTCCAACCGCGCAAAAAAAGGCAATATCTGTGACCCCGCCTCTCCTAATCACGATAACTCAAGCGTGCATCACAGGGTTGTAATAAGAAACGGTGATATCACAGCTTAGAGTTTTAACAAGCCACAAAACAAATTTGGGGGCGGTAGCTCACGGCGCCTTGGAATTATACGTGTTCCAATTTGGGAGGCGCTATTTTGTGAGTGACCCTTGCGTGTTTGGAGATATCTTCTAAGAAAAGGTGCCTATAGAGACATTTCACATATCATCTTAAAGCACACACAATAAGCAACAAGCTGGTATTAAACGTATCTGCACAGAAGAAAGGGAAAAAAAAGTATGTTAGCTACAAATATATGTTCAAATTTGGGTGGTATGTGGGATAGTCTCCCCCAACAAGTAACTGGATGAGGAAGCGTACCTTCCACCAGTCTACCTTCCACCTAGTCTACCTTCCAGATCTTATCCCAAGAATAGAAAACCTCAAGACCCACTTAAGGGGGGGACTATACCTGAAACCAACGAAATTGTAACACATATTTGTAGCTGCATAACTTTTTTCCCCCTTTCTTTTGTGCAAATACTTTTGATACCAGCTTGTTGCTTATTGTGTGTGCTTTAAAATGATATGTACAAAGACTCTATATGCACCTTTTCTTAGAAGATATATCCAAACACGCAAGGGTCACTAAAAATGGCACTTCCTAATTTGTGGCACGATTTACAGCCAGGCGCCTTGACCGCAGCGCCCCAAACTCGGTGTGCGGGTAGCTAACGCCCTTAGCTGTGATCGTATGGATTGACTTTTTTCCCGGTGAACCCCCCCCTGAGAAATAATGCTGAGAAGAGGCGGACCACGGAAATTTGCGTGGGCGTACGACAAATTTCCATGGTCCCGCCTCTTCTCAGCATTATTTCTCAGGGGGGGGGGGGGGGGGGGGGGGTTCACCGGAAAAAAGTCAATCCATACGACCACAGCTAAGGGCTTTAGCTACCCGCACACCGAGTTTGGGGCGCTGCGGTCAAGGCGCCTGGCTGTAAATCGTGCCACAAATTAGGAAGTGCCATTTTTTAGTGACCCTTGCGTGTTTGGATATGTCTTCTAAGAAAAGATGCCTATAGAGACTTTGTACATATCATTTTAAAGCACACACAATAAGCAACAAGCTGGTATCAAAAGTATTTGCACAGAAGAAAGGAGAAAAAGGTTATGCAGCTACAAATATGTGTTACAATTTCGTTGGTTTCAGGTGTAGTCCCGTCTTTGGCTTCATAGAGATTTGGGATTTCAAAGGAGGGGTTAGGCCTGGCTTGCTCAGAGGACACAATAGCTAACAGTAGTAATTCTACTTTTGTAGCCCTCCAAAATAAGAAATCCCCACCTCATCCTGATATTTACATTCCACCTGCAACGACTGACAGTGGGCCACTGAATATTCTGATATTCTGATATGTTGCTCCTGTTGTACTATCTTTCTCCTTTTTATCTGCTGTAGGCCCTGATGGTTTGAAGGCCCAACAACTGATGGATTTGACTTGTACTGCAGCTCAATTCTCTTCT
>CBDHDT010000097.1:0-25000 GCA_965261215.1 Ekhidna sp. | reverse complement strand
CAAAATCCAGCAAAATTAGTGTTTCACATAATAATTTTTTATCCTCACTTGTTGTCAACCACCATTAAGACTTACAATTCGTGACACGCAATTTGTTTTATAAATGTCTGAATGCCATTTACTAGCAATTGTAGATGTGTGGCTAGCTTGCAATGTCAACAAATGGTTAGTCAACCTGATGTTGACCAACAGCTGACATCATTTCATCATCGACTAGCATCGCTACCCACGTTCCTTGATTGGTATATTCTTTCCCAGGTTTTTTCAGTAATTTATTACTACTGCAATGGATCCGAGGCATGCAGGGTGGTTTTTTGGAGCCACTAGATGCTGAAACCAACACTTTGCCTGCAAAGATTATGTCAATGTGATTTGTAAAAGTGATATTTGCTTTTTGGGAGGGCAGGTGTGGGAGGGGTGAGGGATGAGGTGCTGTCTCCTGTTATACAAAAGAATTGGTCAAACCACTAGCAAACAACATGATTACCTTTTAATTTACATGCCATACATGCAGTGTTGTGTTTATTTTTTTTTTGTAAGGCGGGATGGGGTGGCAAATATTTTGAAATACAGGTCAAAGTAAGCTAGCACAGTCACTTTTGGTTAAACATCTATTCAGGTAATTCACTCTACCTTTCATTGTAAACTTAAATTATTTGTAGAACCGACCTTATCCAAATATTATAATTTGGTTGATTAAATTTTGTTTGCAAATGCTGTCCAAATATTAGATACATTGTGGTAATTTTGCTCCAGTAGCGTTAAAACAGATATCCGTGCACGATTGAAGACATTTTTGTGATGGAATTACAATCACCAATTCTCTTTTCAATCCCTTCTACAGAAGCTCCACAACCTTGATTTTCTTGAGCATACACTAGACTTGAAAACATGCTGTAAGTATGGACACAAACCTTATAATTTTATAGTTTTTAATTGCACTCAAGCAGTCCAACTTGATTGTTACCTCTTACTGTTAAACGTTGTTACAAATGTAACTAATTGGGTTGATGTAAATTGAGACATTGTTGATTTCTGGTAAAAGCACATCAGAACCTACGCTTGGAGTGTCCCATCTGATGTTCAATGTCTTTGTGTCATTTCTGCACCAACTTGATTCCATGATCATGTTAATGGGATTAGGGTAAGGTTTAGTATCTCAAATGGTACCATAATGTTCAACATCTATACAACCTTAATATCCTGATGCAATAATTGTGACACAATCAATCCATTTACAGTATCACGAGGATGTTAAAGGACATCCATATTTAAAAAAATATTTCAAATGAACTTATCTTACATTTTGGATAGTAACTCATGCTCAGAAAATGTTCCAATCAGAGCAGCATGATAAGATTCTACCATATGTTTCAGTAATTTAAACTGTGAGAGACCAAAAAAACCTTGACTTTCGGATTTATGGAGATGTAATGTCAGATTTTCCATTGGTGGTATTATCTGGACCAGGGTACCCAACATAAATATAACTTAAATTATGGTGGCATGATATTTGTATTTTATTATCAAGACTCAGTCTCTTGACAAATATTTTGGTTCCCAAATTCTCCACTGAGTTTTTGCTAATCTTTACTGTATTAGGCAGATTAATAATGACAAAACAAGTACCTTGATCATCATCATTGTTGAAATCATCATGTCACTAGGAATAGCCCTTGATCATATTCCTTTAGTGTCTCATATTTTTTTTCTGATTGAAGTGACAATAACAACAACATATATTAAGAACTGTAGGTCAATTAGCTAAATGTGTTACAAAAATTAATATACAAAGGAAGAGGAAACCGTGGCTTACATCGAAAGCTAGATACATGGGGAGTTTGGGAACAACAACTAATACTTGGACAAAGAAAGTAAAATATGCATGGATTGGTGCAGATAAAGTTGCATGAAATAAGAAATTGTTTATTTGAGGTTTGATGGTTCCAACAGATTTGTCTAAATCCATTGGCAGAAGAGCATTCCAGAGCTTTGTAGTTTGAAAGTATGCTACAAAAATTCTAGATTTTGTATCCTCTATAGTCCAGATGTTCATAATGAACACTTCACGACATATCTGAGGAACAGCATCAACGACCCTATTATTTTCTTTGACAGCAATAAAGTGATTATATATATATATGAAATAGTTTAAATGAATCATGTTGATACATATCTAGAATCGTAGACTTAGGATCCTAAAACTTCAGTTTCCTCCTTCGATTCCATATAAACATGAGTTCTCAAAAGTCTGGTCAGACAATTTGCATTATCTGGCCGAAATACCTATCTACATTTTAGAGTCTCCCCACTGGAGTGGAGAAGGTAGGAATGGCCTGGTACTTGGAAGCCATCTTGGAGAGGTGAGGTAGGTCAGCTGATATTATTTCCATTAGGCCGGCAACAAGAAGGGCACTTGCTCAGGAATGCAGGGCTCACTTTCAACAGTGAACAATGTCATGGTGGGCACCCAGTTTGCCTTTGCAAAAACTGCAGCTTTCATTAGTCTCCTTGAATGGTCAGATTAGTGGGCCTTGTTACCCAAAAGTGGCCTTACTAATCATAAAATCATTTGATATGATATGTTACCTTTTACTCCATACCCATTTTGTGTATCGACAACTATAATTCCCCACTCCTTCCCTTTCACACTTTAAAATTTTCTGCTGATCTACAATAGTAATTATTATTAATACTTTTACAATTACTTCTGTTATAATAATACTAGCATCCCCGTGATGAAATATTTGACACATATGAATTCACAATAGCTGCGAGCCATAGCTAAAGGCCTAGAGTTCTAATCCTTTCATGTGACTTTTTTTCTTCCCAAGGAAAGGGAGAAAAATGAAGGAGTAAAGAGGAGGTGTGGATGGAATGAAGATGTTGAGGACAGACGAAAGTAGAAAAAAGTGCTCAAGTATGGGATCGAAACTGCTGACACTCATTCTTCAATAATTTTGTCATTCTTAATTTTTTATTGACCAACTGACCTACATTCTGGCTTGGTTTGTAGTCCGCTAAAAATGTTTCACATTTTATGTCTTACTGCAATAAAAACATGATAATTGCACACAAGAAATGAACAACTTACCCTCCTTGAAGTTCAAGGATGTTCCTACTTGGGAATTTGGTGAGAATTTTATAATGCATGGCTAGTCTTTTATAAGAAAAGAATGGAAGTCAGGGGCGATGGATTGTGAGCGTGTATTGAAAAGTACTCTCTTGCTATGGCTTGGTTGTCCACTGTTAAACATGGAAGTCTTTTTCAGTTACTAACTAGTATTGATGTTAAAAAATCGAAGGCAAGCGAATACTGCTATAGCAAATACTGCTATGCCAGCAATTACTGCTATGCCTATATTCCTGACCAGTTGTGAAACAATGATGCACATAGGGAATTATGGCTGAGTATCAGCGACGGTCGGCTGGAATCTATCACTTTCTGAGAAGTCATTGACAATGAATTTCATTCTGTATTAACTTCTCTTCAGTTGAGCCTAAACAATGTTGATATTTAACCATCAGAAGCTGGAGAATTGTTTGCTGAGCTTCTCCACTCACACTTCAACCTCTATTATGTTCTTGGAACTGGAAAGAAATCGTCATATAGACACAAAGGCTCCACAGGGAGAGAAGTATTGTTAAGCTTACAAGAAGGCTTGCTAGAGATAAGAACGTGTCCAGGAGATAATTTGTGGCCAATCTACCAGGCTTCCTTAGTAGATATGTGTATGTTCATAAGAAATCTTGCTTGACAATTATCTCTCCTGCAATCCACTGATCAACAAGAAAGGGATTTCTATTTAAATCTCTGAGCCTTCTCCAAGTCCTTGTGTAGTACCAAGACCAACCTTACAACTATTACCTTTAATCTATCAGAATGCAAGCACAATTCAGCTCAATTTCTGCTGATTGCTGCAATTATGAAAATCTGCCCTTGCCACGGATGAGTCATTTTTATCTTTTGACTTATCGTTGCATTAAGGCTAACCAGATGAAATAAATGTTCTTTTAACTATGCCTCAGCCTGTGACATAACCACCTACCATCACCTGAGGAAGCTAACCATTCCCATCTCTTCCTTACAATCCTGTTCAGCAAGATACTGCTGTTATCCAAGCAACCTCCCTCTGGTTGGTGCCTTGTGAAAAATATTCTGATTTTCAAGAAAGAGTGTACCCAGGCCTTCAAAGCCACTTCAGTCAAATTGCTCTTTCCACCTGGATTGAGAAGTTTTCCATACGATTGTGGCACCTTGTATCATACCTAGTCAAAAATAAGATCGTTGACTCCAGCACCCAGAAGGGTTTCCTGACAAGTATCATGGAGAACATCCTAAGTGTCAATGCGATGATCCAGTCAGCTAAAGACTGTCGCCAACCTCACGTGGTTACCTTCATAGATCTAAGAAATGCACTTGGTTCCATCTCGCACACTCTAATGTTGGCAATGTATTTCATGACAGACCCCTCGAGAGAGCTAATCATGCATCAAGAACCCTATTCATCTCCAGAAACCTTTATCCACACAAAAGATTGGATCACTCCAAAAATGCAAGTGAGTAGTGGGATTTTCCTAGGAGATGCCACTCCCATTCCATTCCACTTAGCCTTCAACTCTATCATTCAGTTAGCCAAGTAATTGCCACATGAGCATTTCACTTTTGATCTTGAAGTCCTGGTTCAGTGTGTCTATCTCTTGTGGGTGCATCTGTATACCTAGAGTAGTCTGAAGATAATTCCTCGGAGGAAAGAGGTTAGTATTGCTGCTTCCTGGATTCTACTTCAGTGATGGGAGAGGAAAAGTTGTTTACTCTGATGGTGGGAGTAAACTAATTGACCTTCTCTCAGTTTGGTGTCAGTGAGATGGAAGAGCACCAAATCTTCCGTACACCTTGGTAACCCATCTCCTGTGTACCTGCTGAAAAAAATTAGATTAATGATGAGTAGGGCCAAGATTTTGCAGACGATCTATCCATTATTTCCTGTTCTAGTTGGGACCTCCAGGGCAGATTCACCCTGATAAAGTCAAAGTGTGTTTCGCTGGACTTTGGGTTGGGGACATTTATCCCTGTCAAGTGTTTTTCCAGATGCTGTGTCTTTCCGGGCATCGGCTTTGGACCCAAGTCTGGTAATGGGAACCATGACTTCAGGATTTTGAGAGGTTGAACAGGTTGGCAACTGAGTTGTCTGATTTTAACAAGTAGTTCTAGTAAGTTATCTGGTAGCTATCTGGTAGAATTTACTCTGTCTAGTTTTAGTTAATATACCTTTAAAATAATCAATATGTGGGATAGATTGATATTGAGGAGAGAGCTTTCGGAAACGGGTTGGCCTTCATCAGTCTCAATACAGAAAATAAGTGTGGATGACTGGAATGAATGAAAATGATGAGAGGTTTACATACGGGTGATTGTGGGCATGCGTACTTACCAGTTTTGCTACTCGTGACTGGGTGGTTGGGAATGGGAATGTGAATGGTGCTAGAATTATCGACGTGAGTATATGAATTTATGTGTTGGAGTTCTTGTGACTCGGGGTCAGCGCCACTCCATGTCTGCGGCTCGGCTGAGGTTGGTGGGGCTCAACGAGGATGCGCAGTCGACAGAGTCGGCTTGTTAGATGGATGTAGGTGGAGTTCTTGGTTGAGGAAGATGGGTACTTTATTGCTTTCTTTGGTGCTTGCTTTCTTTGGTCATTTCTTTCTGGAGGCGAGCAGAGGAGGGGCAGGTCTCTGCGGTAATTTGGGCTTAGTGTATTTTTCCTGAAGTGCTTTGCGAATGCTTGAGCTCGGTGGGTTGTGTTGGATGCTTAGGGATCTGCTCTGTTGGCTTCCTCCTCTTTGAGGAGCTGGCGTGTGTTCGAGTCTGGTGTATGTATTGACAATTAGGGTTGGGCTACAACAGGAGGTGGGGGGTAGAGGGGGGGGTGTGCATTGGGATAAGGGGAGGCCTATCTTGAGTACAGCGACATCAAGAGTCAGTTACTTATGTGTGGGAGTCTCTGTATGGGGATCTGTCATAGTAGGCTGTTCAGTTGGTAAAGGTTGCTTCGAGTAAGAAAATTGTCGTATTTGTTAGGTTAGGGTCGTTAGAGTCGCTGTATAGCGGGAAGGATTCATCAGGTTATAATAGAGTTAGGGCCAAGTTTAACTAGGGTTGGGTTTTGTTGCTATTTTCTTGTCATCACAACCTGAAATCGATTTATTTCAGCTTTCATGTGGGCACTACGAGCAGTGTTGCATCCTTAGTAAGATTAAAAAAATAGTTTCCTCCCTCAAGAACTTGTATCACATCCAAAGCATGTTGATAAATTGAGTGGTATATTCCGAATAAAACTCCAACAACCTTTCCCTAACTGCTATTAATCATATAGGTCGCATGTGGATCCAGTTTCTTATCTTTGGTCTTCGATCCTACAGGCAGTATGTTTATCATTAACATATCTAGCACGAATTTTCCAAGATAACCATATCCTTTTTTTATATTTGAGTCAGTAAAATCTTCCGTGAACTCTCTGGGTTATGAATATAGACAGATATATATGTGTATATATATTTTCCGACAAACAAACGAATACGGCCATGCACAGCAGTACTAAGTTTTTCCTCAACTTTCCAGGTGAGGGCTCGCTTCACTCACCAACAAAAATCCAAATACGGGGTGTGTGGTAATACAAATTTTCTATTTTACTCACCACAGGACTGCTCGTTCGCCAATCAAAAATATGGTATTAAAATTTCCTGCACAGTGGCAAGGGGAAAGAGAGCTGTGCTGTTATGAAATTGCAAATTTTTCATGGTTTGAACCTTTAGTTACACCACAGGTTTGGGCCATGGCCAAAGGGTTTTGCTGATTTTTCAGTGACCTTGATGCTGGTACGTATATTTTCAAAGAAAATATGACTATAGAGACATTCAAAATATTATTTGAAAGCACTTAGAATAAACAACAATGTGGTACAAAAGTTACCTCTAAATGTTGTGTTGATGAATGTAATAAAAGTTATGTTGGTGAATGTATAAAAAATATATAAAAATTAGGGATTTCTGGGTCCTGGCTTTATTTCCCCTTATTTATTAAGATGGGTCTAAAAGAAAAAAAGATAACCCAAACTAGAATAGTTTGTAAAGCACTAGCTAGAGATAGTTACACACTATTTTAATGGTATATAGCTACCTATTTAACCAGCTATCAGGAAAAGTTCTTTGTTATTCTTCAGGTTATTCTGGGTTTTAGACCAAAAAAAGATATGTTAGTACAGCAATATTGGTTAAATGTCAGTGGTACATACATGGCCAGCAGGCAATCTTTTTGAACTTTTAGGTTTTCTATTTGGTTAATAGTGTTGAGCGAGTCTAAGAAAAGGGCCATGAAGGGTAGTATCATCGGGCTTCATCCAAGGACCTGGACACCATGGCCAAAATGTGGCTATCACAGAAAATAAGCTCAGATTTGATGGAAATGGCTTTTTTTTTCGTCAAACACCTGAATTGGGATAAATTATACAGAAAATAGTTTTGCACCTCAAATTTTCCACATGAGCTAATCAAAGCTTTACAGATATTTTGAAGCATTTTTACTGGAAATAGACAAAACACTCACATTTCAGTCTAAAATGTGACTCCCACAGAATGAATATAAAATTACCCGGAAAGGCCCTTTTACTCAAACGAGCGTGAAACAGGTCTAATCCTGTGAAAAAATGTTTTGAACTTCAAAATGAGCCACATTGGCCAGCTCATATCTTTACTGGTATTTGAGATCGTTTTCGTACGAAATCAACAAAAGGTCCCTTTTTGATTCAGAATGTGACTATCTCAGAAATATGCTCAGATTGGTCCCAAAAGTATATATTTTTTATTGTCAAACACTTGAAAAGAGACTAATACTGCTGAAAACTGTTCTGTACCAAAATATGTGCCATACCAAAAAAAATCTTGGCATTTCTGGTATTTTGATGCACTCATTTCGGTCCAAAAAGTGACTATCGCAGAAAGAAGCAAAGAATTACCGAAGAAGGACTTTTTCCTAAAACAAATATGAAATGATCAAATGCTGTCGAATTTTTTTTGAAAAACAAAATTGGCCATATTGGGCAGTTCATCTTTTCTGGTGTTTCAGACAGTTTTTGTCCAAAATCGCCCAAAACTCCCATTTGGTATCAAAACATGTCTAATTCAGAAATATGCTCAGATTTGTCTGCAAGCCTTTTTTTGGCAAACACTTGTAATGGGACAAACTGCCAAACACAGTTTTGAATCCAAAAATGCGCCTGATCCATTTGATCAATATATTTCAGGTCTTTTTATGTTTTTTTTAACCAGAATTTGACAAAAACATCTCATTTCGGTCCAAAAAGTGGTAGTATCATAAAAAAAGCTATGAATAGCCCAGAAATGACTCTCCATCTCAAACCAGTGTGAAATGGGACAAATTCTGACAGTGTCACTTTTTGGACCGAAATGAAACTTTTTTCATCAAATTCAGGCAAAAATTTTTCAAAATACCTGAAAAGCATAAAGCAACTAGATGAGATTCATTTTGAGATTGAAAACAGTTTTAGGCAGTATTTGTCCCATTTCAAGCGTTTGACAAAAAAAGACTTTTCGGTCAAATATGAGAATATTCAAGAAGTGGCTATCTCAGCAATATGTTCAGATTTATCTGAAATGTTTCTTTGTCAAACACTTGAAAAAGGAAAATATTGCCACAAACTGTTTTGAATCTTGTAATGAGCCACATTCAGTTAATCTTAGCTTTTCAGGTCTTGAAGCATTTTTTCCCCCGAAATTGACAAGAAACTCTCATTTCGGTCCAAAAAATTACTATCTCTGAAAGAAGCTAAGATTTACCACGACTATTAAAAAAAAAAAAGATTGTGAAATGGGACCAGTCCTGTCAATAACTGTTTGAACCACACAATGTGCCACATTGAGAAGTTCATACCCTTTCTGGTGTTTTTGCGTTTTCGTCCGAAATTGACCAAGACTCCCATTTTGTGTCAAATATCTCAGAAATATGCTCACATTTGTTTGAAATGTCTTTTTTTGTCACACACTTGAAACAGGAAATACTGCTGAAAACTCTTTGCAAATTAAAAATGTGCCTCATCTTGCTGATTTTAGCTTTTCCGGGGTCTTGAAGCATTTTTCCTGAATTTCACAAAAAAAAACCCTCATTTCAGACCATATAGTGATTATCACAGATAGAAGCTAAGATTTACCAGGACAGGATTTTTTTCCTCAAGCAAGTGTGAAACGGGTCAATTCCTGTTGAAAACACTTTTGTACCACCAATTGAGTCACATAGGGCTGCAGTTAATAGCTTTTCTGGTAATCATATTCTTTTCACAGGGATTCGCAAAAAAACATAATCATTTTTGGCCAAAAAAGGCTATCTCCGAAATATGATCAGATTTGTCCATTTTTTTGTCACATGCTTGAAATGGGACTATACTGCCGAAAACTGTTTTGACCTCAAAAAATACCCTCCCAGCAGTTCTTAGCTTTTCATGTGTTTTGAAGCATTTTTTCCCAAGTTTAACAAATTTGGGTCCAAAAATTAAGTATGTCAGAAAAAAAATGAATAGACCAGAAATGACCTTGGAATTCAAACCAATGTAAAAATGGGTGAAATCCGGTTGCAAACTCGATTGGATTACCAATTGAGCCACATTGGAAGGTTCATAGCTTTTCCGGTATTTTATATTGTTTTCATAGGAAATCAACCAAAATGAGCGTTATGGTTGCAAAAATTGGCTATCTCAGAAATAAGCTCAGATTTGTCGTAATGATTTTTTCATCAAGTACGTAAAATGGGTCAAATACTGCCAAAAACAGTTTTACAACTGAAAATGAGCCACATATGCTGATCTAAGCTTTGCAGGTATTTTGAAGCATTTTTGCCAAAAATTAACAAAAAAAAACAACTTGCATTTCGGTCCAAAAACATTTCTCAGAAAGAAGCTAAGAATTACCCGGAAAGAATTTTTTTTTTATTCTCAAACGAGTGAAAAATGGTTCAAATCCAGTCAAAAACTCTCCTGACGTCCAAAATGAGCACATTGGACAGTTCATAGTTTTTCAGTTTGTTTAGATCAATTTTGTCTAAATTGACAAAAACTCCCTTTTTGTGTCAAAAAGTGGCAATTCTTGAAATATGCTGAGATTTGTCCGAAATGTCTTTTTTTTTGGTCAAACACTTAAAAGGGACAAATACTGCCAAACACTGTGTTGATCCTCAAAATTAGTCATATTGAGCAAATTTTAGCTTTTCTGGTGTTTTGAAGCATCTGGCCAGAAATAGACAAAAAATCATTTCGGTCCAAAAATTGTCATAGAAAAAAATCTATGAATTACCCTGAAAGGACTTTTTTCCTCAAAATAGTGTGAAACGGATCAACTCCAGTCAAAAACTCTTTTGAACTACAAAATGAGCCACATTGGGCAGTTCATTGCTTTTCATGTTTTATATATCATTTTAGTCTGAAATCGACAAAAACTCCCGTTGTCAAAAAGTGGCTATTTGACCGAAAAGTATTTTTTTGTCAAATGCTTGAAATGGGACAAATACTGCTGAAAACATGTTTTTTTATCTCAAAATCAGACTCATCCAGCTGATTTATGCTTTTCAGGTGTTTTGAAGCATTTTTGCCAGAATTTGATGAAAAGAAATTTTCATTTTGGTCCAAAATGAAACACTGTCAGAAAAAAGCTATGAATTGCACAGAAACGACTTTTAAACACCAACGAGTGTGAAACCGGTCAAAACCTGTTGTAAACTCTTTTGAAACTCCAATTGAGCTATATTGGACAGTTCATATATTTCTTGTCCTTTGTTTCATTTTCGTAGGAAATCGTCCAAAACAACCGTTTTGGTCCAAATAGTTGCTTCTCCGAAATCAGCTCAGATTTGACTGAAATAATTTTTTTCATCATACACGTTTAACGGGACAAATATTGTTGAAAACATTTTTTCACCTCATATTGAGCCCCATACGGCTAATCTTAGCTTTACTGGCATTTTGAAGTATTTTTGGCTGAAATTGACAAAAAATATTCTCTTTTCGGTCTGAAAAGTGACAATCTCAGAAAGAAACTAGAAATTACCATGAAAAGACTTTTATTTTCAAATTAGTGTAAAACAGCTCATATCCTGCTGAAAACAGTTTTGAACTTCAAAATGAGCCACATTGGGCAGTTCATAGCTTTTCTGGTATTTTAGATCGTTTTCATAGTGGAATAGACCAAAACTGGTGTTTTGTGTCAGAAGTCCCTATCTCAGCAATATGTTCAGATTTGTCCGAATTTTTTTTGGTCAAAACTTGAAATGGGAAAATACTGCCAAAACTGTTTTGAATCTCAAAATGAGCCACATTCAGCTAATCTTAGCATTTCAGGTTTCTTGAAGCATTTTTTGTCGGAAATTCACAAAAAACCCATCATTTCAGTGAAAAAAGACTATCTAAGATAGAAACTAAGAATTACCCTGAAAGAACTTTTCAAAAACTGGGTCAAGTCCTGTTGATAACTGTTTTGAACTACATAATGTGCCGCATAGGGAAGTTCATAGCTTTTCTGGTGTTTTAGATTGTCTTGGTCAAAAATTGAAAAATAAAAGCTTAGGTCCAAAAAGTGGCTATCTCAGAAGTAAGCTCAGATTTGACGGAAGCAGCTTTTTTTTCGTCAAACACATGAAACGGAACGAATACAGCTGAAAACAGTTCCACAGCTCAAAATGAGACACATAGAGCTAATCTAAGCCTTTCAGGAATTGTGAAGCATTTGTGCTGAAATTGTTTAAAAAAACACCATTCATTTTGGTCTAAAATGTGACTATTATAGAAACAAGCTAAGAATTTCATTGAAAGGACATTTTCCTCAATCTAGTGTGAAATGGGTAAAATCCTGTCCAAAACTCTTTTGAATCGCAAAATTTGCCGCATTGGACAGTTTAATTTTTTGGAGTGTTTTAGATCGATTTGAAATCAATAAAAACCACCATTTTGTGTAAGAAATTGCCTATCTCAGATTTTTTTTTGGTCAATTTCTTGAAATGGCTCAAATTCTGAAGAAAACTGTTTGGGACCTCAAAATTAGTCACATCCAGCTGATCTAAACTTTTCTGGTGGTTTGAAGAATATTTGCCTGAAATAGACCAAAAAAAATCTCGTTTCGCTCCAAAAAAAAAAAATGTCTGAAAAAAACTTTGACCAGAAATGACTTTTAAATTCAAACGAGTGTAAAATGAGTCAAATCCTGTCAAAAAGTCATTTGAACCAACAATAGAGCAACATTGGGTAGTACATAGCTTTTCTGGAGTTTTGAATCATTTTTGTAGAAAAACGCCAAAAACAACCATTTAGGGCCCAAAAGAGCTATCTCAGAATTATGCTCTGAATTGCCGGAATTTTTTTTTTTTCCATCCCACATGTGAAAAGGGAAAACATTGCCAAGAACAATTTTTACCTAAAATGTGACACATACAGCTAATCTTAGCTTTTCAGGTGTTTTGAACTATTTTTGCCGGAAATTGACAGAAAACTCTTTTGTCCTAAAAGTGACTCTCTCAGAAAGAAGGTCAGAAATACCCATAAAGGGCTTTTTTCCTCAAACTCGATGTGAAACGTACAAAATCGTGTTGAAAACTGTTTTGGACATCAAAATGAGCCACATTGGTCAATTTAAAGCTTTTCTGGTGTTTAGATCATTTTCGTCTGAAATTGACAAATTCTTCCTTTTTGTGTCAAAACATTGGTTGCTAATTCCAAAATTTGCTCAGATTTTCCTGAAAATTTATTTTGTCAAATGCTTGAAATGAAAAAATAAGTCAAAAACAAATTTATACCCAAATTATGCCACATACAACTGATCTTAGCTTTTGTGATATTTGAAGCATTTTTGACTAAATTTGACACAAAAAAACACTATTTCTATCCCAAACGTGACTTTATCAGAAAAAGCTATGGCTTGCCAGAAATGTCTTTTTAAATCAAACTAGAGTGAAACAGGTCAAATCCTGTCAAAAACTGTAATGAGCGACCAATTAGCTACATTAGGCTGTTCATAGCTTTTCTGGTGTTTGGTATCGTTTTCGAAGGAAATCTCCAAAAAAAGAACAGTTTTGAGCCAAAAAGTGTCGATTTCAGAAACTAGCTCAGATTTGATCTAAACAACCTTTTTTCGTCAAACACATTAAACAGGAAAAATAACGCAGAAAACAATTTTCCATCTCAAAATGAGCCATACACAGATATTCTTAGCTATTCAAGAGTTTTTAAGCATTTATGCCGGAAATTGACAAAAACCTCCATTTTGAAATATGCTAAGATTTATCTGGAAAGGATAATTTATCTCAAAAGAGTATGAAACAGGTCAAAAATTGTTTTGGATATCAAAACGTGGCCCATTGGGCAGTTCATAGATTTTCTGGTGTTTTCTATTGGTTTTGTCCGAAATCGACATAAACTCCCATTTTATGCCTAAAAGTGGCTATATCAGAAATATGCTCAGATTAGTCTGAAAAGTGTTTTTTTTCAAACACTTGAAAAGGAACAAATACAGCCGTAAATTGTTTTCAACTGCAAAACTAGTCATATTCATCTAATCTTAGCATTACAGGTGTTTTGAAGTCAGAAAATGTCAAAACACCCTCATTTCGGTCCAAAAAGACACTATCCAAGAAAATAGCTTAGAATTTCCTTGAAAGGAGATTATTTTTTTTCACACGAGTGTGTAATGGGTTAATTAAATGGGTAAAATCCCTCGAAAACTGTTTGGAGCAGTTCAATGGTTTTCTGGTGTTTTAGTTCGTTTTCGTCACAAATCGAAAAAAATTCCGGATTTTGTTCTGCATCAAAGTATGGCTATTTCAGAAGATTTATCCGAAATTTTTTTTAGTCAAATGCTTGAAACCTGACAAATACTGCTGAAAACTGTTTTGAACCTAAAATATGTCGCATCCAGCTGATCTAATGCTTTGTGGTGTTTTGAAGCATTTTTTCCTGATAATGACAAAATACTCTCGTTTCGGTCCAAATAGTAATTTCAGAAAAAAGCTATGAATTGTCCTGAAATGACTAAGCTGGCTGAGAGTCTGCGACGGTCGCCGTGACCCATCAATAACTTTGGAAGCCAATGACAATGAATTTTGTTCTGAATGAATTCATCTTCAGTTGAGCTTTAACAATGGTGATTTCCTATCATCAGAAGCTGGAAAAATATTTGCTGTGATTTTCTATTCCTTTGATCTCCATTATGGTCCAAGCATGGGAAATAATTCATCAGGTATCCCCAAAGGCCTCTACTGGAAGAGAATTTTTGATAGCCATACAAGAAGGCTAGGTAGAGAAAAGAATAAGGCATTGAGAATTTTTATGCTCATAACCTTTGTAAGGACAAGCTGAAGAGCTAACTCAGTAACAATTTTTGATGTAATTTGTAGAAATAATTTTTATGATTGAACGATGTGACACAGTTGAGAATTATATGACATTCCTTAGAGATTCACAAACTGCATAAGTGTTTAGATTGTGTACATGACGAAGTACCCATGAAATGTATGCTTTTACTCTCTATTTCTTTCTGGTGCAAGATTGAAAAATTGATACCCCACAATATAATGTGTTGACAAATTCCGAAATTGAAATATGCATGTGGAAATATTTATGGAAACTCCTTTCCTTGAAGATGAGAAAAGTACCACATTAAAAGTGAGGTCATCAGGCGGGTTTTTTCGGCAAAAATTAAACGATTTCTAAGGGATGACCACGATGATGCTGTCAACAACTTGAGATTTTTCATAATCACCTTGGTATTGGTGCATGTATCTTCTAAAAAATATGCCAATAGAGACTTTCTGTTCATCAATTGAAAGCTCACTGAATGAGCAACAGTATGACACTAAAATTACAGCACTGAGGTAAGAAGAAAATGTTGTGGTGATTTTTTGATTTTTTTAAAGTTACAGTTCCCTGTAATTTAATTGGAAACACCTTCCCTGGAAGAATGGAAGCGCATCACACTAAGTGTGAAGTTATTTGGAAGCAATTTCAGCAGAATTCTCAGAGAACATTGGAAAGACCTTGCAGACGCTGACACAACTTGTTTAACAGATGTTTGCACTCTTGGCAGTTTATTGTATTCAGAATTCTTGCCGTAATTAGCACAACCATTTCCTATTTACTACATATATGCACAAGTTATCCATCCTATATATGCTAAACAATGTTGTCAGCCATCTACTTGCCATCCAAGAGAGGTTGTAGACACACCTGAAACTGTGTTTTACCTTAGCAAGAGTTCATACCATCAATAATGTTTAATCACATCCAATGCCAGAGCATGTTAATATGTCAAGTTGTTTTGTCAGAATAAGATGCCAACATCCTTTCCCTTATAGCCATTAACCACACAAATTGCATGTGTGATGCAGGTTCCACTGGTCTTCAAATCTGCAGTCAATTTTTTTATCTTTGATGGTGATTTCCTTTCAAGTTGAATCCGTAATATCATCTGTACTCTCTGGTGCGTGAACGTACAGTAGCCACTAATACCAACATTCAAACAAATATGGGCTTGTGCGGCAATGAAAAGTTTGCACTCCACCTCCCAACTGTGGGCTCATATAATCGCCAAAATTATTACTATTAAGGCCATTCGAATATCAAAGGTGAGCAAATACCGCTATACCAGCAAATACTGTTATGCCAGTACTATGCCAGCAAGTACTGTTACTACAATGTTCCTGAACGCTTGTGAGATAGAAATGCACGCATGGAAATATGGCTGAGAGTAAATGGCTTTGACTTGTGTAACAGTTGTTACTTTACTAGCACGAAAAAACACTAAGAATAATGTCATAAGGAGAATGATGTCATAAGGCAGTATTTGTGAGTCAGAATGTCATGATTATTGGTTTATATATATTCCTTGCCTTTACTACTGCCCTGGATAAAAACATAGCCATTAATCTGGCGCAAACTACAGTAAGGACAAGCTGAAGAGCTAATCCAGTACTGATGTGATGTGATAAGTAGATGTCTTCTTTATGATTGTAAGATGTGATGCAGTCCAAAATTTTATTTTCATTGGAAATTTGGTGTAAGTGGTTGGATTGTGATTCGGAGAAGTAGCCATGAATTGTTTGTTTTCACTGTATTCCTTACTGGTGCAATAATGAATAAATTTATAATTACAACATAATGGGATGACTAATTCAGAAATGGAAAGGTGTATATGGAAGTAAATTGATTTGTTACGAGTAGATGGCAATATTTCCTTGAAGATGAGCAGCACTTTAAGAGTGAGGTCATCAGGTAGTTCATCACATAACTAAGGGAAGAACATGCTGATGGTGACAATAAAATTTTCAAGAGATAGGAACAAGTGACAGTTAGCACTTTTGACACTGCTCAGCCTGTCTACGCACTGTCTACTTGCAGTCTGAAAGAGAGAGAGAGGCTGAACACATTCAAGGAACTGTGTTTACCTTAGCAAGATTGAAAATAGTTCCCCCTCTCAAGAACTTGTACCACATCCACTGCCAGTGTTTTGTTGAATGAAATAGATAGTCTGAATAAAACTCCTGTATCCTTTTCTATTAACCTACCAGGCCACCTGTAGATCCAGGTTTCTATACTTCACCTTAGAATATGCAGCTGTTTGCTTCATCATTGACGAACCTAGAGCATATTGCAGTTGTTCTGAGACTGCCATTTCTTTCTTTTATGTCGAGTCTGTAAAATCTTCCATGCACACCCTGGGTTATGAACATATGGCACTTACATATATATCACATTTGGGAATGCGCAGCAATACAAAGGTTTCCATTCACCTCCCCACTTTGGTTGCCAATTAATAGCAATGACTGCAATACATTGAGTGGTGAGCGAAGGTGCGAGATGAGAAAGAGAAGAGGGAAGGTGCAAGAGAAAGAAGTGGGTGAAGGATTAAAAATGCACACTTTGTATTGCCTAATAATTATTTCAACCCGATACCATAAGGTGGGAGGTACCTTCCAAACAATTTTAAAACAATTTTGGCATTTTGACTTTGGAGTCCAAAGATTCTGCACACATAACTGAATGAACTTGATATCAAGTTCAAAAGATAGACCACACTGTGTCCGCCATTTTATACCAAATAGTGTTAAAACCACGCATCCCCCCATGAATTATTTGTTAAGTCAAAACTCACCCCCCCCACACCCATAAGAAAACACCAAAATAACATCTGTGACAGAGCCAGAGAGTCAAGACTGATAGCGTATATGGCATGTAGTTTAGTTTGCTGTGGGCATAATGTATTATGTCTGGACCTAACATATTTGCCAGTAGTCTAAGTGATAATTATGTACACATATACAAACACAGAGAGTCTTGCTGATTGAGTTGATTTTTATTTTACATTGTTGAGTTTGGACTTTGCTGTGTCTTATTCTATATCAGTTATTCTTGTATTATAATAATATTATCCATCTAAACTCTGGACTGCTTAGCTAGTTTTAATAGAAGTACTGGGTTGTTTGCTAAGTTGAATTGCTAGACATTGTTTGAATAGTAGAATTTGGTCGGTTATATTTGGTGGAAACAGTGAGATACATCGAAATTTATATTAGTTTCAAAAATAATAAGATAAAGAAAGAAAAAAGTGCGTAGTATTGAATCACAAAGGTAGAGGAAATTTGACCTAAATTGAGCTGGAACGTGAGAGATGGTTGCAGTGGCTGAAGCGTTAAGACTATATTGACTGTCATGATGGATCAACAGAAGCAACAAATTGAAGAAAATCAAGAAAAGCGAGAGCAGCAGCATGAGTAGTTCGAAAAGCAACTGAATGTATTGAAGAGTGTAAGTAGAGGACGACGAAGCGAAGTGGATGGACACCTGAGTAAATCCACGGTAGCTTCGCTTGATCTACAATTGCTGACAGATGATGTGAACATAGATGGCTACTTTATTACATCTGAAAGAAGTATGAGATTTAATGAGATTGAGAATGACTTGAGGATGAGATATTTAACATCACACTTACAAGGAAAAGCACTAAGTCAGAATAGTGCCCTGCACGAAGACACTGATTATGATGAAGTGAAACTTGCCATTCAAATGATATTTCCTGTCAATGCACAAACATATTATCAGAGTTTGAGAGCTAATAAGTTGAAAATGGGGGTTGATGTAGCTGATTTGGCAATACAAGTTTATATTTTGACAGATGGACGGCTACAGGAATCAGAACATAAAGTAGAGGCAGTGTCATTGGAGCAGTATTATAATGCAACACCAGGAGAAATTGTTGAATGGTTGGGAGATCAACAGCTTGCAACTCTAATGGAAGCTGCTGGAAAAGTAGTGGAATACGAACAAAACCATAAGTCAAAGGAAAATGACAGATACAATGGAGGTGACACATTTAGAGAACCGAAAAGAAATGAAAAGAGCAATGAAGCCCATAAAAGCTGTCAACCATTCATAAAGAAAGATTACCATGATATACCAATGGAAAGAGAGTCATCAGCTAATAAATAACTTGCTATAAGTGTAGTAAATTATGCTTATCGCAAAGAATTGTCTAGAGAAAGCATTTCTGATCAAGGAGTGTCCAGTGGATAATATGTGTTGCAAAGGAGAAGTAAATGGGAAATTTGTTAGCAACATCCAGATTAACACAGGACATGCAGAACTGTAGTCAGAGAAGATCTTGTTTCAAGACAGACTTAAAAGGATACAATGGTAAAGCTGAGAATAGCTGACACCACCAGAGTGAAATGTCTGGTAGCTGTTGTAATAAGCATGACAGGAAATAATACCTACCAAATCGAGGCAGCAATTGTGAGGCAATTGCCGGCCGATGTGCTCCTTGGCAGGGATGTGTTGCTTGGGAAAGGAGTTCCCTAACTAGAACATATCCTGCAACACATGGAGACAGATGAAATCAAGCAGATCTTATAGAGGATGCTGCAGAAAGGAGTATTTAATCCAGAAGCAATTATAGTGGAGGCTTCAGAGAACTATACACTACCTGTAGATAAGAGAGCTCAAAAGATCATGAAGTTAGAGGAGGAGATTCTAACGAGGAACCTGGAGAATGAGTCTAGATGATAGCCTAGCTCATTCAGGACATCTGACACAGAGGATATTTAGATGGTAATGAGTGTGAGTTCAGTCATCAGCATGAAAAATCTGAAGACACAGATGAGGAATCTTCAATAGATAATCCAGAGTTAGAGGAATCAACAATAACCGAGGAGGATGAGGAGAATCCTTTTGATTCCTTCGCAGAGGAGTTGTTTGGAGAGAGTCACCCCCATTGTAAGAAGTTACCTAAGGCACAGAAGAGACATCAGGGTATACAACAAGGGCCCAGCATCAGGAAATGAAGATAGGAGAGTTTCAAGAACAGGACCCTGAATTAGGAAAGCTGGAAGAAGGTGATAAGACCTGCCGCTTTTACCGAAAGAATGAAATTCTCTTCTGAAAAGACACCTAGAGAGTGTCAAGCAGAAAAATATGAACAATTAGTGTTGCCAAAGAAATGGGGGTAAAGTGTTACAGCTAGCGCATTATATACCTTTAGCAGGGCACATGGGACAAGACAGGAACGTTGGACGAATTTTGAAGGGTTTCATTCTGCGTCTAGATACCCGAGGCTATACCACTTGAAGAAGTGTACATCAGATGCAGTGGCAGAGGAGTTAATCTCATTGTATGCTCGGTATGGAGTGCCCAAGGAAACATATACTTACCTAGGCACCAATTTTACATCACAACTACTATAGGTACTGTACAAACTATTGGTAGTAAAGCCGATCAAGACAACATCATATCATCCACAAATGGACGGAATTGTGGAACGGTTTAACAAGACATTAAAGGATCTGTTGAAAAGGATCATACATGGAGAAGGACGAGAGTGGAAAAAATATCTACCCTATGTTTTATTTGCGAATTGAGCAGTACCGCAGGAATCAATGGGATTCGGTCCATTTGAACGCATCCTTGGACGAGATGTTCGAGGACCTTTCGATATACTAAAAGAACAATGGAGCAATGAAGAAGAACCGGTAGATGACATTTTGACCCATTCAACCAAGGTCCGTGAAAGGATGGAAGCAGCAGGGGAGATCGTCATACAAAACACGAAGAAATTACAAAATAAGCAAAGGGAATGGTATGCCTATAAAGCTTGTGAATGGAAACTGAGAATTGGAGACCAAGTTCTAGTGCCACTGCCAACATCCACAAACAATTTTTTAAGTCAATGGCATGGTTCATTTGAGGTGACAAGAGTCATTGAAGGTGAATTAAGAAATTGACATTCCCGAACGAAGGAGAAAGAAAGTTATTTTTCATATCAATATGCTGAAAAAGTGGCAAACCCCAGAGAAAGATCAAAGTTCAATGGGAAAAAAATTATTGGTTGTTGAATCAGAAGACTCAGTTAATGAAAACAACACAGCTGAAGGGAGAAAAGAAAATATATCAAGCAAGTTAAAGATGGAAAACCAATTAGATAGGAAACAACGTGAGGAATTAGACAAACTATTGAGAACATTTCCTGAGATTACTTCAAACAAACAAGGAGAGATGGAATTAACTCATCACAGCATACCAATAGTAAAAGAGGAGAAACCAATTCGACAACAACTGTAGATAGCAATGGACAACTTAGAGTTTTATCGTTTTGTAAGTATAGCAAATGAACTTACTGTAGTGAGTTATGACAGGCAAGAAAAGTAGATAGATACAAGGAACTTGTGTGAATTTCATTGGTTTTAGCTGTTTTAGAGCTGCAGTTTCACAACCTTGCCGAGGATATATGGCACACGCGATGTTTTTTGGGATGAAATCTGCAGAAACCATCGTTTAATAAACAAAGAAGTTGCCAGAGTGAGTTTTGGCAGGGTATCAAAAGTGTTGTTTTTTTCCTTCCTGAAACAGGTATCAAACCAATATAAGGAGAGCTAACACACTCCACGATATATATCTCATACGGCCATGTGGGGCAATAAAAAGTTTCCCATTCAACACTTAGTGAGGGCTAGGTTTCCTTGCCGATTGATCTTGAATGTGCGGCCAGCTTGCACTCCGTACGTATGTCAACAAATGGTTGTACACATGACATTGTCCTTACCATAGATTTATTTTGTGATCTACAATCACCGCTACCAACATTCCTAGATAAATTTCAGGGTTTGTTACACAGGTTTCTTGGTCTCTGGAAAGCAAGCTGGGAGTCTTTCCGGAGCTAAATACCACAGGCCCAAACCAACATTTTGCAGCAAAGAAGCTGCCAATGTGAATTTTTGTTGTGATATGAGCTTTTGTTTGTTATTTTAGAAGGGGGTTACCATCCACCATTTTATAAAAAGTCAAACCTTTAGTGCACTTTTTGATAGCCTTTTCAGTTACACATGATACACTCAGTGTTAATTGTGTGTTTTTTTGTTTTGTTTTGGCGGAGGGGGAGGGGGGGGGGGGGGAGGAAGGGTGAGGGTGGAGGTTGGGGAGCTGGGGGCAAACTTTTTAAATGCTATTCAAACTAAGCTATATGCAACAATTGAAGATCTTTGAAGATCTATTCAGGCTACACTTCACCATAATCAGTAAAACAAAGACTCTTATAATTATTAATCGATCCAACTTTACCCTATTATGCTAATTGCTAATTTGATTGATTAAATAATTTTTGTTTGAAAATTGTCCCAGCATTACATACAGTCTGGTAATTGATCTCATGAAGTCACAAGTCAGATATCAGTGCAAGATTGAAGTCATTTAATGATGAATTGACAATCACCAACTCTCCTTTCATTCTGTCTTGCCCATTTACCACAGCCTAGATTTTCAGCAGCATCCCCTAGCCCTGAACACCTGCGGTAAGGCTGGATGTAAACCCTATAGTTTCGGGCTGCAATCAAGTTTAGCAGTGTAATTTCAGTGGTGCCAATTACTGTGTAGCGTTGTCTATATCGATAATTATAGGGGACGCTGTTAAGGCTGATATAGTAGATACTTGGTAAAGGTACTCCCGAAGCTACGCTTGGAGGGTCCCATGTAATTCTCATTGATTTATTTTCAGATCCACACCAACTTGATTCCACAGTCAAGTTACTGGGCTTGGAGTAAGGCCTAATACCACAAAGGGTACCATTATGTTGGATATCAGCACAACCCCGAATAGGACGCAATAAAAGTGACACATTCATACCATTTTCGGTAGGGCGAGGGTAGGAAAGTAATTGAATACTTTTATAGCCGTTCCAACGTTCGTATCTCATGTAGCTTATGGTAACTCTAGTTTTGTTAGAGTTCCCAAGACAGTAGCATGATGAAATTCTGTCGTCATAATTAGTAAATCGAAGTTCGTATCCACCACGGTGGCCACTTGATTCGTTAAGAGACCACGAAACAGTGAGTTTAAAATATCTGGGGTTGATGGAGACGAAATTCAATGTCAGGTCTTTCAATAATATATTGGAGGCATTTTCTGTACTAGGGCACGTATTATACTGGAAATAGTAATAAGTGTAGCACGTTGTTCGTATATCGTTTCCATCACCTTCATCATAGTTGATCCGTTGGAAAGGCACGGTACCAGAACCGAGAAAGCAGGAATTAATATCATCACGCTCACAATACCCAGACTCCTGACAAAAAGCTCTCGGTTCACAAATTGCTGTCTGAGCTCGAGCTAACCTCCACTGGATTAAGTAGAGCATTATCGACAAAACAAATTCCGTGATTAACATCATCGTTGAGAAGCTTCACGTAACTGCATCTCCTAGTCCAGCGTTAACCACGCCCCCAAATCGTCCTGCGCGAATTTTTTTTTGTTGGACGTGATATAAATTGTGCTGCGCACCCTTTGCCTGTCAACTAGAGGGTAGGTCGTCGCTGGTCTCATAAGTAACCGGACGAGGAAGCGTACCTTCCACCTTGTCTACCTTCAAGATCTTGTCCCAAGAATAGCAAATCCCAAGACCCGCTCAAGTCTAAGGCTTCAAAGAGATTTTCAAAGGAGTGGTTTGGCCTGGCCAGAGGACACAATAGCTAACAGTAGCAATTCTACTTTTGTAACCCTCCAATATAAGAAACCGCCACCTAATCTTAACACTTACATTCCACCTGCAACCACTGACAGTGGGTCACTGAATATTCTGATATTCTGATATGTTGCTCCAGTTGTACTATCTTTCTCCTTTGTATCTGCTATAGGCCCTGATGGTTTGAAGCCCCAATAACTGATGGATTTGTCTTGTACTGCAGCTCAATTCTCTTCTCAGAGCCCTTACATCTTTCCTGAATCTGTCACATGAAGGAAAGTTACCTCCATGACAGCTCTGCAGGAGAAAGATAGAATACAGCCTAGAGCAGTTAGTCGCGCCCAATGCCCTTGGCTGTCAAGGTGGCAGGCAACAAATGATCTGTGTTTTTTTTATCCCCCCATTGGCTGGGAAGTAGAGTTACAAGAGGAGCAGAGGCTGTAAGGTTATACCTCCAGAACCAGTGACTCCTTTTGGTACAATTCTATCAACTCAGAGCGTAGGGACAGGATGTTGGAGGCAGTGCATTTTCTAGATCCGAATATCTACCTTTTGGTTCATTCCTCTTACTTATTGCATTACCATGTTCCCTATTTTGGCATCACAAAACTGTAAGACTTGACTTCACATCTAAGCACTGTCTAACGACTCGAACTCTTCTATGATAGAGCCTGGCTATAATTTACAAAACTATTAGGGCTTCTCCAGCAAACACTTAATTAAGCATTTCTTGCACTTCTACAAATGGTTGGTAAGTATGGCATAACTATTTACTATGAACGAAGGATTTATGGTTGTATAATAGTACAAACAATTAACAGCTAGAGTCTGTTAATGAGTCTATGAATCTGTTCAATGTACTAGTCAAGCTTGTCCATGTAAAGCAGGCAGGACTAACATCTTTCACTCTCTTTCAGAAGTCTGAGGCTGGGATATCCGAGGAGATGTAATTTTTTGTCTAATAAACTTATCTAGAGAGTGGTTCGGCTTTAGCATTTGTCCATCCTGGTCTGTACGCACCGGAAAGTTGTATCTCCAAAGGGAATCAGTCCAACGAGTGAGTCGACCGGTCAATGTTTTAACATTGTGCAAAAAGGTAAGGGCTCGATTGTCCATGAGGACCATGAAATGGCATACCATCAGATAGGGTTGGAAGCATTTACATGTAGCTACTACTGCGAGTCATTCCTTTTCTCCTACCAAGTACCGTGTTACACTAGTAGCATCTTTCGCGAGAAATATGGGATAGAGTGATCAGAGCCATAGATTGTTTGGGATAGCATTGCTGTTGTGCTCTAACTAACGATCTTAGCCTAAGACACACAACTGGGTTAGCAACTCTCTTCCTGAGCCCAGTAGTTGGAACTTAGGTTGAGAAGCTGATAATGCTGCCACCAGAGTCTGGCTGAACTACCCCTCTCCCAAGAACAAAAAGGTTTTATTCTAATTAATCTTGAAGTAAAGTAGAAAGTAGAACCAGACTAAATAATGTGCTGGGGCAGGGGCTTTTTATTAGTCCCAGCCACACAACTAAAATATGACCATAAAAGGTAAGATTGTGATGGTGTGATTTACAGGTACTATATAGCATGACCAGTAACCAGGTGATGTGGTGATATCATGTAACAATAATACAACAAGCAATTAGCACATATGTATATGTTTGTAAAGATTAATTATGTCCTGGGATAGGGCATAACAATTGCCCCAATACCACATCAGATGCATCCATGGGGAGCATAAATGGTGTGTTGTAATCTGTTGGAATAAGAACTGGGTGCTGCATCAGAGTTCGTTTGAGGGTGGTGAATGCGGTATTATACTCATCCATCAAATTCATTTCGTCTGAAGTCGTGGTCTTTGTCAGTTTAGACAGTGGAACTGCACCACTACTGAAGTTAGTGATGGTTCGCGATGGAGGATATCTCACATTTGCGACAGCCATTCCGT
>CBDHDT010000096.1:0-64095 GCA_965261215.1 Ekhidna sp. | reverse complement strand
TATGCATTTCAGTTGTTTTTATGCATTTTTGGGAAAATTCACAGAGAACTATTCTTTTTCATCAAAAAATGACTATCACAGAAAGGAGCACTGAAATACTCAGAAATTTTTTTTCTTAATATGTTTGAAAAGGGGAAAAATCCGAAGGAAAATTTGGATTTGTTTAAACAATTTTTTTTGACCAAACCAGTAAAAGGGGATAATTATTAATAAAAAACTGTTTTTCTCCCCAAAGTGAGCCACATACAGCTAAACTATGCTTTTCTGTTGTTTTGAAGCATTTTTGTTGAAATTCACAGAGAACTTCTCTTTTTATTCAAAAAAGTGACTATCTCCGAAACGAGCACTGAAATTCGAAGAAAGTTTGTTTTTCTTAACATATTTGTAAAGGGAAAAATCCTAAGGAATATTTGGATTTGTTTAAACAATTGTTTTTGATCAAACCAGTTAAAGGAGACAATTATTAACAAAGACTGTTTTTCTCCAAAAAGTGAGCCACATACAGCTAAACTATGCTTTTCTGTTGTTTTGAAGCATTTTTGTTAAATTCACAGAGAACTTCTCTTTTTAGTCAAAAAAGTGACTATCTCAGAAAGGAGCACTGAAATACTCAGAGAGTTTGTTTTTAACATATTTGAAAAGAGGCAAATCCTGAGGAAAATTTGGATTTGTTTAAACAACTGTTTTTCATCAAACCAGTAAAAGGGGAGAAATATTAACAAAAACTGTTTTTCTCCCCAAAGTGAGCCACATACAGCTAAACTATGCTTTTCTGTTATTTTGAAGCATTTTTGGGAAAAATCACAGAGAACTTCTCTTTTCAGTCAAAAAAAAAGTGACTATCTCAGAAAGGAGCATTGAAATACTCAGAAAGTTTGTGTTTCTTAACATGTTTGAAAAGGGAAAATTCTGAGGAAAATTTGGATTTGTTTAAACAACTGCTTTTGATCAAACCAATGAAAAGGGACAAATATTAACAAAAACTATTTTTCTCCCCAAAGTGAGCCACATACAGCTAAACTACGCTTTTCTGTTATTTTGCGTTTTTTTTCGGGAAATTCAAAGAGAACTTCGCTTTTTTACCAAAAAAGTGACATTCTCCGAAACGAGCACTGAAATACTCAGAGAGTTTGTTTTTCTTAACATGTTTGAAAGGGGCAAATTCTGAGGAAAATTTGAATTTTTTTAAACAACAGTTTTTGATCAAACCAATAAAAGGGGAGAAATATTAACAAAAACTTGTTTTCTCCCCTAACTGAGCCACATACAGCTAAATTATGCTTTTCTGTTATTTTTGAGCATTTTTTGGAAAAGTCACAGAGAACTTCTCTTTTCAATCAAAAAAGTGACTATCTCCGAAAGGAGCTTTGAAATACTCAGAATTTTTTTTTTTTAACATGTTTGCAAAGGGAAAAATCCTAAGGAATATTTGGATTTGTTTAAACAATTGTTTTTGAACAAACCAGTAAAATGGGACAAATATTAACAAAGACTGTTTTTCTCCCCAAAATTAGCCACATACAGCTAAACTATGCTTTTCTGTTGTTTTGAAGCATTTTGTTGAAATTCACAGAGAACTTCTCTTTTTGGCCAAAAAAGTGACTATTTCAAAAAGGAGCACTGAAATACTCAGAATGTTTGTTTTTCTTAACATGTTTGAAAATGGAAAAATCCTAAGGAATAATTGGATTTGTTTAAACATTAGTTTTTGACCAAACCAGTAAAAGGGGAGAAATATTAATAAAAAACTGTTTTTCTGCCCAATATGAGTCACATACAGCTAAACTATGCTTTTCTGTTATTTTGAAGCATTTTTGGTAATCTCACAGAGAACTTCTCTTTTCAGTAAAAAAGGGACTATCTCAGAAAGGAGAACTGAAATAGTCAGAAAGTTTGTTTTTCTTAACATATTTGAATAGGGAAAAATCATGAGGAATATTCGGATTTGCTTTAACACTTGTTTTTGATCAAACCAGTTAAAGGGGACAAATATTAACAAAAACTGTTTTTCTCCGCCGAATGTGAGCCACATACAGCTAAACTATAATTTTCTGTTGTTTTGCAGCATTTTTGTGGAAATTCACAGAGAACTTCTCTTTTTGGCCAAAAAAGTGACTATTTCAAAAAGGAGCACTGAAATACTCTTAGAATGTTTGTTTTTCTTAACATGTTTGAAAATGGAAAAATTCTAAGGAATAATTGGATTTGTTTAAACATTATTTTTTGACCAAACCAGTAAAAGGGGACAAATATTAACAAAAACTGTTTTTCTCCCCAAAGTGAGCCACATACAGCTAAAATATGCTTTCCGGTTGTTTTTAAACATTTTTGGGGAAATTCACAGAGAACTTCTCTTTTCAGTAAAAAAGTGACTATCTCAAAAAGTAGCACTGAAATAATCAGAAAGTTCGTTTTTCTTAAAAAGTTTGAAATGGAAAAATCCTAAGGAATATTTGGATTTGTTTAAACAATTGTTTTTGATCAAACCAGTAAAAGGGGACAAATATTAACAAAAACTGTTTTTCTCCCTAAAGTGAGCCACATACAGCTAAACTATGCTTTTTTGTTGTTTTGGAGCATTTTTGGGAAAGATCACAGAGGGCTTCTCTTTTCAATCAAAAAATGACTATCTCAGAAAGGAGCTTGGAAATACTCAGAAAGTTTGTTTTTCTTAACATGTTTGAATAGGGAAAAATCCTAAGGATTATTTGGATTTGTTTAAACAATTTTTTTTTATCAAACCAGTAAAACGGGACAATATATAAAAAAACAGTTTTTCTCCCCAAATTGAGCCACATACAGCTAAACTCTGCTTTTCTGTTGTTTTGAAGCATTTAGTTGAAATTCACAGAGAACCTCTCTTTTTAGTAAAAAAGTGACTATCTCAGAAAGGAGCACCGAAATACTCGGAAAGTTTGTTTTTCTTAACGTGTTTGAAAAGGGAAAAATCCTGCAGAAAATTTGGATTTGTTTAAACAACTGTTTTTGGTCAAACCAGTAAAACGTGTGAAATATTAACAAAAACTGTTTTTCTCCCCAAAGTGAGCCACATACAGCTAAACTATGCTTTTCTGTTTTTTTTGAAGCATTTTTGGGGAAATTCACAGAGAACTTCTCTTTTTAGTCAAAAAGTGACTATCTCAGAAACAAGCACTGAAATACTCAGAAAGTTTGTTTTTCTTAACATGTTTGAAAAGGGGCAAATCCAGAGGAAAATTTGGATTTGTTTATACAACTTTTTTTGATCAAACCATTGAAAGGGGACAAATATTAACAAAAACTATTTTTCTCCCTAAAGTGAGCCACATACAGCTAAACTATGCTTTTCTGTTGTTCTGAAGCATTTTTGTTGAAATTCACAGAGAACTTCTCTTTTTAGTAAAAAAGTGACTATCTCATAAAGGAGCACCGAAATACTCGGAAAGTTTGTTTTTCTTAACGTGTTTGAAAAGGGTAAAAATCCTGAGGAAAATTTGGATTTCTTTAAACAACTTTTTTTGATCAAACCAGTAAAAGGGGTGAAATATTAACAAAAACTGCTTTTCTACCCAAAGTGAGCCACATACAGCTAAACTATGCTTTTCTGTTATTTTGAAGTGTTTTTGGGAAAAGTCAAAGAGAACTTCTCTTTTTAGTAAAAAAGTGACTATCTCATAAAGGAGCACCGAAATACTCGGAAAGTTTGTTTTTCTTAACGTGTTTGAAAAGGGTAAAAATCCTGAGGAAAATTTGGATTTCTTTAAACAACTTTTTTTGGTCAAACCAGTAAAACGTGTGAAATATTAACAAAAAAAAAGTTCTCCCCAAAGTGAGCCACATACAGCTAAACTATGCTTTTCTGTTGTTTTGAAGCATTTTTGGGGAAATTCACAGAGAACTTCTCTTTATAGTCAAAAAGTGGCACTGAAATACTCAGAAATTTGTTTTTCTTAACCATTTTGAAAAGGAAAAAATCATAGGGAATATTTGGATTTTTTTAAATAATTGTTTTTGATCAAACCAGTAAAAGGGGACAAATATTAAAAAAACAGTTTTTCTCCCAAAAGTGAGCTACATACAGCTAAACTATGCTTTTCTGTTGTTTTGAAGCATTTTTAGGAAATTGACAGAAAACTTCTCTTTTTATTAAAAAAAAAGACTATCTCAGAAACGAATACTGAAATTTGAAAAAAGTGTGTTTTTCTTAACATGTTTGAAAATGGGATAATCCTAAGGAAAATTGGGTTTTATTTAAACAACTTTTTTTTATCAAACCAGTAAAAGGGGACAAATATTAACAAAAATTGTTTTTATCCCCTAAGTGAGCCACATACAGCTAAACTACGCTTTTCTGTTGTTATGAAGCATTTTTCGGGAAATTCAAAGAGAACTTCGCTTTTTAGTCAAAAATGAATATCTCCGAAAGGGGCACTGAAATACTCAGAGAGTTTGTTTTTCTAAACATGTTTGAAAGGGGCAAATTCTGAGGAAATTTTGGATTTGTTTAAACAACTTTTTTTGATCAAACCAGTAAAAGGGGTGAAATATTAACAAAAACTGCTTTTCTACCCAAAGTGAGCCACATACAGCTAAACTATGCTTTTCTGTTATTTTGAAGTGTTTTTGGGAAAAGTCAAAGAGAACTTCTCTTTTTAGTAAAAAAGTGACTATCTCATAAAGGAGCACCGAAATACTCGGAAAGTTTGTTTTTCTTAACGTGTTTGAAAAGGGTAAAAATCCTGAGGAAAATTTGGATTTCTTTAAACAACTTTTTTTGGTCAAACCAGTAAAACGTGTGAAATATTAACAAAAAAAAAGTTCTCCCCAAAGTGAGCCACATACAGCTAAACTATGCTTTTCTGTTGTTTTGAAGCATTTTTGGGGAAATTCACAGAGAACTTCTCTTTATAGTCAAAAAGTGGCACTGAAATACTCAGAAATTTGTTTTTCTTAACCATTTTGAAAAGGAAAAAATCATAGGGAATATTTGGATTTTTTTAAATAATTGTTTTTGATCAAACCAGTAAAAGGGGACAAATATTAAAAAAACAGTTTTTCTCCCAAAAGTGAGCTACATACAGCTAAACTATGCTTTTCTGTTGTTTTGAAGCATTTTTAGGAAATTGACAGAAAACTTCTCTTTTTATTAAAAAAAAAGACTATCTCAGAAACGAATACTGAAATTTGAAAAAAGTGTGTTTTTCTTAACATGTTTGAAAATGGGATAATCCTAAGGAAAATTGGGTTTTATTTAAACAACTTTTTTTTATCAAACCAGTAAAAGGGGACAAATATTAACAAAAATTGTTTTTATCCCCTAAGTGAGCCACATACAGCTAAACTACGCTTTTCTGTTGTTATGAAGCATTTTTCGGGAAATTCAAAGAGAACTTCGCTTTTTAGTCAAAAATGAATATCTCCGAAAGGGGCACTGAAATACTCAGAGAGTTTGTTTTTCTAAACATGTTTGAAAGGGGCAAATTCTGAGGAAATTTTGCATTTGTTTAAACAACTTTTTTTGATCAAACCAGTAAAAGGGGTGAAATATTAACAAAAACTGCTTTTCTACCCAAAGTGAGCCACATACAGCTAAACTATGCTTTTCTGTTATTTTGAAGTGTTTTTGGGAAAAGTCAAAGGGAGCACTGAAATACTCAGAAATTTTTTTTTAAACATGTTTGAAAAGGGTCAAATCCTGAGGAAAATTTGGATTTGTTAAAACAACTGCTTTTAATCAAACCAGTAAAAGGGGACAAATATTAACAAAAACTATTTTTCTCCCCAAAGTGAGCCACATACAGTTAAACTATGCTTTTCTGTTGTTTTGGAGCATTTTTGGGAAAAGTCACACAGAACTTCTCTTTTCAGTCAAAAAAGTGACTATCTCTGAAACGAGCACTGAAATACTCAGAGAGTTTGTTTTTCTTAACATGTTTGAAAGGGGCAAATTCTGAGGAAAATTTGGATTTGTTTAAACAACTGTTTTTGATCAAACCAGTAAATTGTGACAAATATTAACAAAAACTAATTTTCTCCCCAAAGTGAACCACATAGAGCTAAACTATGCTTTTCTGTTATTTTTAAGCATTTTTGGGGAAATTCACTGAGAACTTCTCTTTTTAGTCAAAAAAGTGACTATCTCAAAAACGAGCACTAAAATAATCAGAAAGTTTGTTTTTTTTAACGTGTTTGTAAAGTGGCAAATCATGAGGAAAATATGGATTTGTTTAAACAACAGTTTTTGATCAAACCAGTAAAAGGGGAGAAATATTAAAAAAAACGGTTTTTCTCCCCATAGTGAGCCACATACAGCTAAACTATGATTTTCTGTTGCCTTGAAGCATTTTGGGGGAAATTCACAAAAAACTTCTCTTTTTAGTAAAAAAAGGTGACTATCTCAGAAAGGAGTACTGAAATACTCAGAATGTTTGTTTTTCTAAACATGTTTGAAAAGGGTAAATCCTGAGGAAAATATGGATTTTTTAAACACCTCTTTTTGGTCAAACCAGTAAAAGGGTACAAATATTAACAAAAACTGTTTTTCTCCCCAATGTGAGCCACATACAGCTAAACTATACTTTTATGTTATTTTTAAGCATTTTTGGGGAAATTCACAGAGAACGTTTCTTTTTGGTCAAAAAGTGACACTCTCAGAAAGTTTGTTTTTCTTAACATGTTTGAAAAGGGAAAAATCCTAATGAATATTTAGATTTGTTTAAACAATTGTTTTTGATCAAACCTGTGAAAGGGGACAAATATTAACAAAAACTGTTTTTCTCCCCAATGTAAGCCACATAAAGCTAAACTATACTTTTATGTTATTTTGAAGTATTTTGGGGGAAATTCACTGAGAACTTCTCTTTTTAGCCAAAAAGTGAATATCTTAGAAACGAGAACTGAAATACTCAGAATGTTTGTTTTTCTTAACATGTTTGAAAGGGGGCAATTCTGATGAAAATTTGGATTTGTTTGAACAACTTTTTTTGTACAAACCAGTAAAAAAGAGGTGAAATATTAACAAAAACTGTTTTTCTACCCAAAGTGAGCCACATACATCTAAACTATGCTTTTCTGTTATTTTGAAGCATTTTTGGGAAAAGTCACAGAGAACTTCTCTTTTTTGTCAAAAAAGTGACTACCTCGGAAACGAGCACTGAAATACTCAGAATGTTTGTTTTTCTTAACATGTTTGAAAAGGGAAAAATCCTAAGGAATATTTGGATTTGTTTAAACAATTTTTTTTAATAAAACCAGTAAAAGTAACAAATATTAACAAAGCGTAAAATATGCTTTCTGTTGTTTTGAAACATTTTTGGGGAAATTCACAGAGAACTTCGCTTTTTAATCAAAAAAGTGACGATCTCAGAAACGAGTACTAAAATTCTCAGAAAGTTTCTTTTTCTTAACATGTTTGAAAATTGGAAAATCCTAATGAAAATTTGGATTTGTTTAAACAATTTTTTTTGATCAAACCAGTAAAAGGGGACAAATATTAACAAAGACTTTTTTTCTTCCAAAATGAGCCACACACAGCTTCACTATGTTTTTCTGTTGTTTTGAAGCATTTTTGGTGAAATTCACAGAGAACTGAAATACTCAGAAAGTTTTTTTTCTTAACATGTTTGAAAAGGGGCAAACCCAGAGGAAAATTTGGATTTGTTTAAACAACTGTTTTTGATCAAACCAGTGAAAGGGGACAAATATTAACAAAAACTGCTTTTCACCCCAAAGTGAGCCACATACAGCTTAACTATGCTTTTCTTTTAATTTGAAGCATATTTGGGAAAGGTCACAGAGAATTTCTCTTTTCAGTCAAAAAAGTGACTATCTCAGAAATGAGGCCTGAAATACTCAGAAAGTTTGTTTTCCTTAACATGTTTGAAAAGGGAAAAATCCTGATGAAAATTTCCTTTTTTGTTGTTTTGAAGCATTTTTGGTGAAATTCACAGAGAACTTCATTTTTTTGTCAAAAAATGACTATATCAGAAACAAGTACTGAAATACTCGGAGAGTTTGTTTTTCTTAACCTGTTTTAAAAGGGGAAAATCCTGAGAAAAATTTGGATTTGTTTAAACAACTCTTTATGATCAAACTAGTAAAAGGGGACAAATATTAACAAAAACTATTTTTCTCCCCATGGTTAGCACAATACAGCAAAACTATGATTTTCTGTTGCCTAGAAGCATTTTTGGGAAAATTCACAAAGAATTTCTCTTTTTAGTCAAAAAAATGACTATCTCAGAAAGGAGCATTGAAATACTCATAATGTTTGTTTTTCTTAACATGTTTGAAAAGGGTAAATCCTGAGAAAAATATGGATTTGATTAAACAAATCTTTTTTAACAAACCAGTATATTAACAAAAACTGTTTTTCTTCCCAAAGTGAGCCTCATACAGATAAACATTGTTTTTTTGTTGTTTTGAAGCAGTTTTGGTGAAATTCTCAGAGAACTTCTCTTTTTAGTCAAAAAAGTGACTATCTCGGAAAAGAGCACTGAAATTCTAAGAAAGTTTGTTTTTCTTAACATGTTTGAAAAGGGAAAAATCCTGAGGAAAATTTGGATTTGTTTAAACAACTGTTTTTGATCAAACCAGTAAAAGGGGACAAATGTTAACAAAAACTGTTTTTCTCCCGTAAGTGAGCCACATACAGCTAAACTATGTTTTCGGTTATTTAATGCATTTTTGGGGAAATTCACTGAGAACTTCACTTTTTAGTCAAAAAAATGACTATCTCAGAAACGAGCACTAAAATACTCAGAAAGTTTGTTTTTCTTAACATATTTGAAAAGGGGCAAATGATGAGGAAAATTTGGATTTGTTTAAACAATTGTTTTTGATCAAACCAGTAAAAGTGGAGAAATATTAACAAAAAATGTTTTTCTCCCCATAGTGCGCCTCATACAGCTAAACTATGATTTTCTTTAGCCTTGAAGCATTTTTGGGGAAATTCACAAAAAACCTCTCTTTTTAGTAAAAAAGGTGACTATCTCAGAAACAAGGACCGTGTGGGGGCGTAACCCCCACGGATACAGAACTTTCATGTGAACATTGAATTGTGAACTGTGTAAACTTGTAAATATATTTAGTTAGCCGTATGCGTAGAATCTATAGTTAGCTATGGCAAGTTCATTTAAGTGTTACCCGACCCTAGCGGCGGTTTACTGTTTGCTGAGTGGGCATGTTTATTTATTTTTTGTGATCCTCGGGCTCGGCTATAAAAGACGTGACCCGTGGACGTTCAGTGAAATCCTTGTTGTACCCTACGTTTTCTTATCTATTAAACTACTTCTAACCAACACGTCAATCTCGGGTGGGTTGGATACGGTGGGGTAAGAAGCGTTGCAACAGAATCCTGGTGGCAGCCTACATATATATCTTTAACCAAAAGGGGACAGAAGAAAGTAAACCCACATCTGGTGGCAGCGGTTTTCGTCTCAGCCATCGACTTGCAGATCGACCACCGAAAGAGACTGAGAGCGAGCGACGTGATCGCTAGTGCTGTGGAGAACGTCTGGACAAAGACCCATCTCCAAGAGAAACATTTTTTCTGAACATTTGTGTGGTTGGGTGTATCGTGTTTAATTTTGTTGTGTGATTGTGCTTTTACTGATCCTTTGGTGTGGTTGTAGGGCGCTGGTGTCTGAGGATCTGCACGGCCGAACCTGGTGTATGGCTGGCAGTGGCAAGGCGAGGTACGAATCAGACCATTCTTTTCACGTGGACGGAAAACGTGTTGACACCCGGGACACACCCTACTTATTGCGATCAAAGCAGAGCGAAGGGGAACGGATGTCAGATAGAAACGACTCCGATGATATGGGGACCTTCGTGGAAGGGCAGACGAGTGGCAAGACGCCCAAGAAAAGGAGAGCGAGATCTTCGGAAAGGACCCGGAGAGCACTGTCGCCGGAAGCGAATGCTCGCAATCCTCCTACCTTTATGACACCTGCTGCGGACAGATATGCAGCACGGACGCCCATGGCTCAGCAGACTGTAATGCCGCAGGCCATGCAAGACATGATGGCAGCCCTCTGGCAGCTACAACTACAAGCGGACAACGTGAGGGAGGAGAGGAGAGATCGGGAACGACAGTTGAAAGAAGAGAGGAAGCAGCGGGAACGCGAAGAGGCCCGGGCGGCCCAACGCAATTGGGAAGACCGAGACAGAGTAGAGAGAAGAGAGAGAGAAGACCGGGAGACTCGAGAGAAACAAGCTTTAGCCGAGTTGGAAGCAGAACGTGAACACACACGACATGTGGTGGAACTTGAGGCAGCCGAGAAACTGGCAGTGCTCGAGAAGGAGAGGAGAGAGGTGGAGGCGCTCAGGAAGAAGAATGAACGCCTGCTGCGTAACCTTCATCCCATCAATGAGAAGGAGGACTTAGAAGTTTACCTCAATGGAATGGAGCATATCCTACGGCAGTGCCAGGTGGATGAAGACGAGTGGCTATTTTACCTGATGGCCAACATGTCCGGCCGTTATGCAGCACTCGTGCAGGGTCTCACCATAGACGATGATGAGGAGTATGAGGCGGTCAAGGGACGGATGTTGGAGGCGGCTGGCCTGACAACTATGGATGCTGGTCAGCAGCTGTTCCAGTTGAACAGCGCGGATACTCGAGGAAAGACGGCCCTGGAAGTGTTCCAGCTGGTGACACGCCTGATTAAGAGGATTTACAAAGGTGCAGTGACTGTGCATGATTATTTACTTGTATTGCCGTTCCAGTGCTAAGGAAGATGCTCCCGAAGGAAGGAATTGCATTTTTGGACCAGAAATGCCCGAAGTCAATGGAGGCGTTGCTGGATTCCCTTCAGCAGTGGTGGGCCATCACGAGAGGTAGAACGAGTGAGGACATACAGCCGAAGCCAAAACCGTCTGTCTTTCCACCTGGGCGGTTTGGCGCTCTGAAATGCTTCAGCTGTGGGAGGCTGGGTCACCGAGCTTCTGAATGTCGCTCAAGGCCCTTTACGGGCTCTTACCCCAGCCTGTTGTCTACTACGGCACCCACGACCGGGGACGAGGGATATCCTTGGACGTGCTACACTTGTGGCAAACGAGGCCACAAGTCTCCTACCTGCCCACAGAGGGTAATTGGCAACAGGCCACCCCCGAACATGACACCAGAGACGGCGCCAGTGAAGCAGTTAACCGTGAGGCCGAAGACATCCCTCTCAGAGAATGTGGTGAGGGGCAAGGTTGGGAGTATGGAGTTAGATTTTGTTCTGGATACAGGGGCCAGTGTGTCTGTGGTTCCCAGTAGTTGTGTGAGAGATGAGCAGTTGTTAGACGAATATGTGATTATTGAGGATGCCAATGGTGGGGAGGCTAGGCGGCCGTTGGCCATGGTTGATATAGTAGTGAAGGGGTTAGTCAGTCAGACAGAAGTGGCGGTAGCCCCAGATGAAGTTCTCAAGGGCAAGGTTTTGTTTGCTATCAGCTTGGGGAACCCTGATCACAGAAAAAATTTGAGAGAGTGGGATGATGAGCAGCCTGCTCACCCTGTCAGAGCAGTGTCCACCCGGGCACGGGTGGTTGAAGCGGCTGCAACTGAGGCTGAAGAAGCTGCTCTCATAGCGGTGGAACAGCCTCGGTGCAGACCTGCTGCTGGTGTACCAGCTGAACCTACTAACCTTGTTGTTGATAGTGAAAGGAAGGTACCTGTAGTGGTACCTAGTGTGGAAGTATTGACAGATGACAGTGAGCCAGCCCCAGTTTCCTTGCAGCCTGAGGCTACATGGGACGTGGACTCCAATCCGATAGTAGAGGAGGAGGATTCGGTGTGTTTACCCCCTCTGGAGTCTGGTAGTGTTCGTGAGAAGTTGTGTTCAGAGTCTAAGCTAGATAAATCCTTAGCCGTGTGGCGTGGTCTAGCCAACGAGGGCCTTAAGGGATTCAAATGGAAAGATGGCCTTATGTTTCTGACGGTCATGGATCCCACTTTTCAGGCAGTTGAGGCCCTAGTGTTACCCAAGGAGTTTAGAGTACTAGTAATGAGAACTGCCCATGATGGTACTGGGCACTTGGGGCATCGTAAGGTGCTTCAGATGATAAAAAAGATATTTGTGTGGCCTTTGATGGCAAAGGATGTTATATTGTTTTGCCAGTCATGCCAGGTGTGCCAGAGCTGCAGCCGAGCGTCTGTTCGAAAGGCCCCGATGGTTGAGCGCCCCGTGCTGACCGAACCTTTCGAACAGATGGCCTTCGACCTTGTCGGTCCCCTCCCGAAGGCCAAAGGTGGATACTGGTTCGTGCTCACAGCGGTGTGTATGGCTACTCGCTGGCCGGAAGCTATTCCACTCAAGTTAATCACTGCGAGAGCTGTTGCTGAAGGAATGGTCAACATTTTCAGCCGGACGGCCATTCCGCTCCAGATCCTCTCGGACCAGGGCACCCAATTCCTTAGTTCGCTGGTGAAGGAACTGTGTAAGCTGCTGGGAATTCAAAGATTGAAAACTACTGCGTACCACCCGCAGACAAATGGCACAGTAGAACGCATGCATTCCACATTGGAGGGCATGCTTACCAAGGCTCAAACCCAAGGGATGGACTGGGCGTTCCAAATCCCGTTTGCCCTCTTCGCTCTTCGGCAGATGCCGCATAGGGACACTCTTCTTTCTCCCTTCGACCTGATTTTCGGGTACAATGTCAGAACACCCCTCGAGCTACTGTATGGTGAGTGGTCGGGGAAGGCTAGTAGGCAGTTGGATGTTGGTAGTTGGGTGGAGCAGGTGCAGGACAGGTTGGATTTAGCGAGGGAGGCGGCTAGGCAAAGGATGGTGGTTGCAGTGAAGGCTAGGAAGTTGCATTATGATAAAGTGTCGTGTGTGAGGTCGTTTGATATTGGAAACTTAGTATGGTGTAGAATACCAGGGATGGACCACAAGTTAGCTGAGGCGTGGTCTGGGCCCTGGGAGGTGGTTGCCCGACTGAACGCGGTCAACTACCGGGTTAAGAAGGTGGCTGGTCCGAGCAAACCTAGAGTGGTGCATGTGAACACCCTAAAAGCATGTGTGGATCGGGAGGAGAGAATTTTGAGGCTCACTGTAGTAGCCGAATCAGAGGAAGACGGTGCTGCAGGTGGTATCTCTTTGTCCCAAGTGTGTGCAGAGTATCGAAAGCAAGACATTGAGGCTATTAAGTCTGCGTTTGCAGACGTGCTCAGTAGCGAGCCGGGTAACACTGACAGTGCTATTCTATCTCTTGAGCTAGTGGATAGCACCCCCATACAGCAGGCTCCGTACAGAGTACCTGATCGTCTGAAGCCTGGTGTTAAAAAGGAATTAGAAGGGTTGCTCGAGGCTGACATAGTTGCTCCATCTACCAGCCCCTGGGCTTCCCCTATTGTACCTGTAACCAAACCTGATGGATCAGTTCGGATTTGCGTGGATTACAGGAAGCTGAACGAGGTAACGGCAAAAGACCCTTATTACATGCCAACCTTGGAAGAGATTCTAAAGAGGGTGGGGTCATGTCATGTACTCTCTAAGCTTGACTTAGCCAAGGGCTCAAGTGAAGGTTGCTGCTGGTTCCCGTGAGAAGACTGCATTTATAAGCCCGTTCGATAAATATGAATTCTCACGGATGCCATTCGGATTGAAGAATGCCCCTGCGGTCTTCCAGAGGCTCATGGACGGGGTTCTGAATGAATGCTATAGTTATGCGGCCCCTTATCTAGACGATAACTTGATCTTTTCCTCTCACTGGGAGGAACACTTAGTGCATGTAAGGAGTGTTTTAGCTGTTTTGAGGAAGCACGGTTTGACTGCTAAACCTAGTAAGTGTACGTGGGGTAGGTGTTATGTGGAGTACCTTGGTCATATTGTGGGGAGCGGTATTGTTGCTGTTCCGAAGATGCGGGTTACGGCGATGGCAGAGTTTCAGCAACCGGTGACCAAGAAAAATATGAGAGCGTTTTTAGGTAGTGTAGGGTACTACCGGAAGTTTATTACCCACTTTAGCAGGTATTCTTCGGTGCTTACGCCTGCCACTTGCCATGATGCACCGGGAAAAGTCATGTGGACTCCGAAGATGCTGGAGGCCTTTTCCCACCTCAGGTCAGTTCTGTGTGCTGTGTGTGTATTGAATGTCCCTGGCCCGGAAGATATTTTTGTTCTGCAGACCGATGCCTCTGCTGGTGGAGTGGGTGCGGTTTTGAATGTGGTGCGAGATGACAAGGTTCTTCCAGTGGCCTTCTTCTCGAAACAACTCCAGGGAGCTGAACGCCAATACTCTGCGACGGAGCTAGAGGGACTAGCAGTATACCAGTCGGTAACATTTTTTGCACATTTTCTTTATGGCAGAGAATTCACTCTCTACACTGACCACCAAGCCCCTGTGTCGATGCGGTCCGGGAAAGTGATGAACAGACGTGTGCATGGATGGGCTCTCAAGCTCCAGGATTTCTCCTTTCGGATCATTTACAGACGTGGTGTGGCGAATGCCAACGCGGATGGGCTCTCCAGACAGGCTCTTCTGGAGGACGCTGAGGACGAGCGCCAGATCAGCGTGGGGGGATGTGGGGGCGTAACCCCCACGGATACAGAACTTTCATGTGAACATTGAATTGTGAACTGTGTAAACTTGTAAATATATTTAGTTAGCCGTATGCGTAGAATCTATAGTTAGCTATGGCAAGTTTATTTAAGTGTACCCAACCCTAGCGGCGGTTTACTGTTTGCTGAGTGGGCATGTTTATTTATTTTTTGTGATCCTCGGGCTCGGCTATAAAAGACGAGACCCGTGGACGTTCAGTGAAATCCTTGTTGTACCCTACGTTTTCTTATCTATTAAACTACTTCTAACCAACACGTCAATCTCGGGTGGGTTGGATACGGTGGGGTAAGAAGCGTTGCAACAGAATCCTGGTGGCAGCCTACATATATATCTTTAACCAAAAGGGGACAGAAGAAAGTAACCCCACAGACCGTAATACTCAGAATGTTTGTTTTCCTTAACATGTTTGAAAAGGGTTAATCCTGAGGAAAATATTGATTTGTTTAAACAACACTTTTTGGTCAAACCAGTAATAGGGGACAATTATTAACAAAAATGTTTTTCTCCCAAAAGTGAGCCACATAGAGCTAATCTATGATTTTCTGTTGTTTTTAAGCAGTTTTGGTTAAATTCACAGAAAACTTCTCTTTTTATTCAAAAAAGTGACTATCTCAGAAACAAGCACCGAAATACTCAGAAAGTTTTGTTTTTCTTAACATGTTTGAAAAGGGGCAAATCCTGTGAAAGATTTGGATTTGTGTAAACAATTTTTTTGATCAATCCAGTAAAAGGGGGCAATATTAACAAAACTATTCCCCCCCCCCCCCCCCCCCCCCCCCCCCCCCAAAGTGAGCCACATACAGCTAAACTAAGCTTTTCTTTTATTTTGAAGCATTTTTGGGAAAATTCAAAGAGAACTTTTCATTTTAGTCAAAAAAGTGACTACCTCAGAAACGAGCACTGAATTGCTCAGAAAGTTTGTTTTTCTTAACATGTTTGAAAAGGGTAAATCCTGAGGAAAATATGGATTTGATTAAACAAATCTTTTGGATCAAACCATTAAAAGGGGACAAATATTAACAAAAACTGTTTTTCTTCCCAAAGTGAGCCTCATACAGATAAACATTGCTTTTCTGTTTTGAAGAATTTTTGGTGATATTCACAGAGAACTTCTCTTTTTAGTCAAAAAAAATACAATCGCAGAAAAGAGCACAGAAATACTCAGAATGTTTGTTTTTCTTAACATGTTTGAAAAGGTAAATCCTGAGGAAAATATTGATTTGTTTAAACAAATGTTTTTGATCAAACCAGTAAAAGGGGACAAATATTAACAAAAACTGTTTTTCTCCCCAAAGTGAGCCACATACAGCTAATCTATACTTTTCTGTTGTTTTGAAGCATTTTTGGGAAAATTCACTGAGAACTTCTCTTTTTAGCCAAAATCTCAGAAACGAGCACTAAAATACTCAGAAAGTTTATTTTCTTTAACGTGTTTGAAAAGGGGCAAATCATGAGGAAAATTTGGATTTGTTTAAAAAACTGTTTTTGATCAAACCAGTAAATGGGGACAATATTAACAAAAACTGTTTTTCTCCCCAAAGTGAGCCACATACAGCTAATCTATGCTTTTCTGTTGTTTTAAAAAAAAATTTGGGAAATTCACAGACAACTTCTCTTTTTAGTCAAAAAAGTGACTATCTCAGAAACGAGCACTGATTTGCTCAGAAAGTTTGTTTTTCTTAACATATTTGAAAGGGGGATAATCCTGATGAAAATTTGGATTTGTTTAAACAATTGTTTTTGATCAAAGCAGTAAAAGGGGACAAATATTAACAAAGACTGTTTTTCTCCCCAAAGTGAGCCACATATTTAAAAAAGTGACTATCTAAGAAACGGCACTGAAATAGTAAGAAAGTTTGTTTTTCTTAACGTGTTTGAAAAGAGGCAAATCCTGAGGAAAATTTGGATTTGTTTAAACAACTGTTTTTGATCAAACCAGTAAAAGGGGAGAAATATTAACAAAAACTGTTTTTCTCTCCAAAGTGAGCCTCATACAGCTAAACTATGATTTTCTGTTGCCTGGAAGCATTTTTTGGAAAATTCACAGAGAACTTCTCTTTTTAGCCAAAAAACGGACTATCTCAGAAACAAGCACCGAAATACTCAGAAAGTTTGTTTTTCTTAACATGTTTGAAAAGGGTCAAATCCTGTGGAAAATTTGGATTTGTTTAAACAACTGTTTTTGATCAAACCAGTAAAAGAGGAGAAATATTAACAAAAACTGTTTTTTCCCCCAAAATGAGCCACATACAGCTAAACTATGCTTTTCTATTATTTTGAAGCATTTTTGGGAAAATTCACAAAAAACTTCTCTTTTTAGTCAAAAAAGGTGACTATTTCAGAAAGGAGCACTGAAATACTCAGAATGTTTGTTTTTCTTAATGTGTTTGAAAAGGGTAAATCCTGAGGGAAATATGTATTTGTTTAAACAACTCTTTTTGATCAAACCAGTAAAAGGGGACAATTATTAACAAAAACTATTTTTCTCCCCAAAGTGAGCCACATAGAGCTTATCTATGCTTTTCTGTTCTTTTGAATCATTTTGGGGGAAAGTCACAGAGAACTTCTCTTTTAATCAAACCAGTAAAGTGGGACAAATATTAACAAAGACTGTTTTTCTCCCCAAAGTGAGCCAAATACAGCTAAACTATGATATTCTGTGGCCTTGAAGCATTTTGGGGGAAATTCACAAAGTACTTCTCTTTTTAGTCAAAAAAGTGACATCTCAGAAACGAGCTCTGAAATAGTCACAAAGTTTGTTTTTCATAACAAGTTTGAAAAGGGGCAAATCCTGAGGAAAATTTGGATTTGTTTAAACAACTGTTTTTGATCAAACCAGTAAAAGGAGAGAAATATTAACAAAAACTGTTTTTCTCTCAAAGTGAGCCATATACACCTATACTATGTTTTCAGTTATTTTGATGCATTTTTGGGGAAATTCACTGAGAACTTCCCTTTTTAGTCAAAAAAGTGACTATCTCAGAAACGAGCACTAAAATACTCAGAAAGTTTGTTTTTCTTAACTTGTTTGAAAAGGGGCAAATCGTGAGGAAAATTTGGATTTGTTTAAACAACGGTTTTTGATCAAACCATTAAAAGGGGAGAAATATTAACAAAAACTGTTTTTCTCCCCAAAGTGAGCCAAATACAGCTAAACTATGATTTTCTTTAGCCTTGAAGCATTTTGGGGGAAATTCACAAAAAAATCTCTTTTAAGTAAAAAAAGGTGACTATCTCAGAAACAAGCACCGAAATACTCAGAAAGTTTTTTTCTTAACATGTTTGAAAAGGAGCAAATTCTGCGGAGTTCTGTCTGCTGAAAAAGTGGCTCATTTTAATTTAGTCCTGTCAAGTTATACTTTTTAACATGGATAGCCGCTGCCTTCAGTCTTTTATGTATTTTTTTTTTTTTGTATTCAAAAGATAATTCAATTTCCATTCTGTACCTAAATTTGTGTTCTAATACTTTATGTACAAATGGGGCCTCTATCACAAAACAGGGTTTACCCAGGGGAGGTTCAATGCATATTTACTAGTTGAGTGTTTGAAGTTATATCAGTAGTGATCTTACAGGTATCAAGATTCTGGTTTTTCAGAACACTTTTCATCCCTAAGAATACCTTGTGGTGATTCACATATGCTAGACCCCCAAATGAAGTTTCCGCATTTTGGTTGCTTCTCTGCAGCACTCCCAAAGTGTGCCATGAATCCAAATAGTAAACTTGAATATGTATGATAAAATAATCCTTCTTTCAAAAACTACTATATAACCTTTGTTTCATACTACACTCATATTAACTTCAGCTCTATCATGTGGATATGTAGTATCTTATTCATCTTGTAATTACAAAAGAATTTTCAAACAACATAGCTAAATTACATCGATTTAGTTTATATGTATCCATGTGTGCTTTCATCATCTTGTTTTAAAAGAAGGAGCATAACAATAGATATGTTAGCTCCTGACTAAATGACTGAATAAATAGTATTTATCACATGTGAAGTAGGGACTGTGAATACATAAATGTTCCATTACAGGTCATGGAAATTGTAATCTTTGACTTACAAATGTAATTTAATAAACATTTTTTCCATGATGCAAAACTAGACTTTTTAATACACTCAATATGGTGGTGTAGCTGCAGCATGATGCTATAGAGCTTATAGCTAAGCTAGCATTGAGCACAGATGCTTTTTTAAGGGAGCATGAGATAAATTAATTGGCAAGCTGATCATTACAGATCATTACAATAAGTGTGTATGCACTCCATATATGATTATGGGTGGAAGAAAAATAATTTGAGAGGAGGGGATGGGGTCAAATAATTAAATAAGAAAAATATCAGCGTGTGCAATGGCACTCTCTATCCTCTAATCCCAAATGGCAGATAGCAATATCTCCAAAAACCAAAGCTTAGATCTCAGCTAAAAACATGGCAACTTTTTAACTGCCTAAATTAGCTCCAAAAAGACACCTTGCCTTGAATTCTTCACTTAGACTAGAAAGTGTGGGAAATAACCCCATGAAATTTATCGTCAAGCTCTATCATAGTATGATCCATATTTTAAAATGGCGAACACAAAAACAAAGCACATATTTTGCTAAAAACGTACTTTGGCAGATTCTTGGTATCCTAAACTGTGGTTTTGTCTGATATTAGTGCCAAAAATACATCCAGCTACTTCACGACCATAGTAAACAGGTGGCCACAAAATATTTTTGAACTGTAAAATTTGTCTTTAAGGATCTATACTACACTCTGTATAGTTTTACCCCTATTTTAAAATGACCGATAGCAAAACTGTACTCACTCAGAAAAAAGTTCATATCAATCAGTATGGCAGCTTTTTAGCATCCAAAGTTGTGGTATCGGCTGATTTTAACAAATACTTCTAGCATGCTTCCATTCCTTTGCTAAGGTAATAAACTACAGCCAAAAATGCCCCAGTTAAAACTCTCTTCACAGTAACTTTTTTCCCGTACAAAAATACCCAAACCCCGTTGAAAGTTTGCCAAAACAATATGCACACTTACAATATTGGAACAAGGTGAACTGATTCAGTAACTGCTGTACGTTTTCGCTGCTAAAGTTGTGATCAGGAGATATACTCAGAAGCTTGCTCTTGTGATAATAATTAACAGCACAGACCAAAAACAAAACATTAACTATTTATGATCCATGTATCTATGTGTATATCTAACAGTAAGATTGTGTACCTGGGAATTTCGCGAAATCCCTGAAACTTTTGGGGAATTTGCGAAATCACTGTTTCACTTAGGAATTTCATGAAATCAATAAAATGTGTCAAGGGATTTCATGAAATCATTGGAAATAGCACAGTCATTTTATATAATGTTGCTGAGGGATTTTGCAATATATATATATACACACATATACTGTTCTTAGTTAACAAATTTTGGACAACCAGGGCCAGGATGCCACTGGATGTAGGAAGAGAACTTACAAGTGTCTTTCTTACACTGTACACCCTTTTGTATCACATGAACATTTCTTTATTACATAATAATGACATAATAGCATAATAGTGTGAATGATGAAATGTGATGAATCCATAATAGATACTTGAACATTACAATACATACATATATTGTTGGGCTAAGTCGGGTTCCAGAGTAATTTCCCAACTGGAGGATTAACTATTTCGAAGGCCAAGATAAGAATCCTTCTGGAAGTGATGACTCCATGAAGCCATCTGATCTACCAAACAGTAACAACCAGTACTTGTTCAACATCAAAGTGGTGAAACGAAAAGGATGTAAGACTGGTTGTATGATAGACATTCTTGTGGACAATGTAGTTTTGATCATGGAGTTGGACACTGGTGCCTCTGTTTCCATTATATCTGGAGAGAGTTGTTCAGGGACAACCTTTTTTAGCAGTTCCCCTGTGAAATTAAGGACGTATACCGGGAAGCCCTTGGCCATTTTGGGGAAGAGGATGTTGTGTGTCAAATATGAGAAGCTGAAGTGCAACTTGCCCTTAATTATGGTGGCAGGAACCGGACAATCGTTATTTGATTTGAACTATCTGTAGCAAATCTAGCTCAATTGGGGTACTATCCAGACTCTGAGGACTGACTTAGACCAACTACTGTAGAACTACAAGCAATTTTTTTTCATGGAGCTGGATGGCCTGTAGAGCATGTAGTCTCATTTAGAAGTGGATATCGAGGCTCGATCAAAATTTTACAAACCAAGGTCAGTGCCATATGCAGTCAAGGGTTCCATAGAGCAGGAATTGGAGCGACTTGAATGACTTGGCATTATTGTGAAGGTCAAATAAAGTGATTGGGATGCTCCTATCGTTCCGGTTTCAAAGGCTGATGGTACTATCATGATATGTGGGGATTATCAACCCTGTATTAACGGTAGACCAGTACCCCTTGCCTACTCTAGAAGATCTATTTGCTACATTAGCCAGAGGGAAGTCTTTCGCTGAACTCAAATTATTGTAAGCCACCAACAAGTTCTTCTGAATCAAGGTTCTCGAAAGTATGTTACAATCAATACCCACATGGGCCTCTATCAGTACAGTAGATTACCTTTTGGGGTTGCTTCTGCTCCAGCACTATTTAAGCAAATTATGGAGAGGATTCTCCCATGACGATATCCTGATTATGGGTCAGAGTGAACAGTGTCCCCTAGCCACATTAGTGCTATGGCTTATAACCTTGGAACTGTGTGGTTTGAGGATGTAAAGGGAGAAATGCAAATTCATGGTATCTACTTTGACTATTTGGGGTATAGAATTGATAAACAAGGATTACAGCTCATGCCAGATAAGCTAGTAGCTATTACTGGAGCCCTTGAACCTAAACATGTTCAGCAGTTAAAAGCTTTCTTAGGACTTGATAAATATTATAGGAAGTTTATCGAAAATTTATCTATCACAGCCTACTGGGTAAGGGGGCCCCTGGTTCTGGGGAATACAGGCTAAAGATGTATTGCCAAATTAAATGAGAAATTAGCCTATTATGGTCCGCAGTTGTCTCTCAGACTAGACTGTGATGCCTTTGCCTTAGGGAAGGTGCAATCTATTCCCACCAATGCCCAGGTGGATTGGAAAGGCCGATAGCATATGCATTCCGAAATCTCGAGTTGTGCTGAAAGAAACTATGCTCAAATTGAGAAGGAGGGGCTCTCCTTGATATTTGGTGTGAGGATGTTTCACAAGCATCTATATGGGAGGCATTTTATACTTGTAACCAACCATAAGTCCTTGTTAGCAATCTTGGGATCCAAGAAAAACTTGTCCACATTAGCTGCTGCCTATTTACAGAGGTGGGCAATTTTTTTTCTGGTTATCAGCACAATTTACAATTCACACCCTGAGGCCAGCCTTGCAATGCTGATGGTTTGTCTCAACTTCTCTGGAACCTGGACTCGCATGAAGAAAAAGATGTTGAATTTGTGCCACCAGCTGCAACCTACTCCAGATTGACGCTTTACCTGTCTCTCACACGGAACTCAAGAAGGCCACTTCGATATACCCATTCTCAGCAAAGTTTGAGATATTCTCAAGAGAGTTGGCCAAGTGAGTTACCAGATACTCTTAAACCTTATCTCAAGAGAAGAATAGAGTTAAGTATAGGATGAGGTTGTCGGCACCTTGGGATCTGGGTTATTATTCCTCAGAAGTGCCAACCCCAGGTTTTAGCAGAGTTACACATGGACCATCAGAGAATAGTAAAGATAATCGGTCTGGCTCGATTGCATGCCTGGTGGCTGCGAGTAGAAAAGTAAATAGAGGAGTTAGTTGGAAATTGTTGGGATTGACAAGCGATACGTAATCAACCCCCCCCCCCCCCCCCCCCCCCCTGTGAAACCACTCCACCACTGGCCCTGGTCATCAGCGCTAAGGGAGTGGGTGCACTTTGACTTTGATGGACCCTTTATGGATTCTTTGTCACTGCGGATAGCCATTCCAAGTGGTTTGAGGTTGTCCACAACATCAAGGACGGTAGATATGGCCTTCCAAAACATTTGGTCTTTCACAATGGCTCCAAATTCACATCTAGAAAGTTTTAAGATTATACGGCCGCAAATGGCATCCGCCATTCGAGAAGTGCTCCATAACATCCAGCCAAGAACGGAGAAGCAGAGAGGTTTGAGCAAACTTTTAAGCAAGTACTCAACGCAAGCAGGAATGACAAGGGTACATTCATGCAGAAAGTATCAAGGTTTCGGATGATATACCTCAATATACCTCACTCCACCAATAGTATATCTTCTGTGGAACTGTTCTTGAAAAGAAAAAAATTGTATCCGTCTGGAATTGGTGAGGTCGTCTGTGGGTGATCATGTTGCGGCCATACCACTGGAACAGAAGAGGCATCACGACCGACATTTGAGAAAGATTGAATTCTGAGTAGAACAAGCTGTGGTCGCTCGTAATTTATGGGAGGAGCTAAATTGGTTGCCAGGAGATTGTCAACTGAACAGGTCCAGTGGCTTATGAGGTGAACATAAATCGATGCTGTGGAAACAACATGCAAGGTAGCTATTGAATCGTACAAGCTCTTACGCCACAATGCCTAATGAACGACTAAGCAATCCTGAAGACATGACCTCGATGGAGGTTGAAGTACCAGCTGAAATTGACTCACAAGTCGCTGCCATGAGCAATCCAGAGAACACTTCTAAGGTACGTCGAAGACTGCAGGGTTTACCCAGCTGCGATAGAGACCCTACAAGCCTTGTATGTGAAACCTACTAATGAAATCTATGCTCGTCACATCCTCGCCACGAAGCACCAAGAGCCAGCTGAGACTCTAGACGTCTATCTTCAATCTCTCAAGAAACTAAACAAAGATTGTAACTACCTAGGAACTTCTATCCTGTATCGGGAAGAGAGCATTAGGGATTCGTTTATCACAGGAAGGCTGCTGGAAAACAGGACTTTGGATCCCAAGATGATGTTTGACCACGCCCAGTCTCTAGAATCGACAGTCTGCAGTTCTGAGTCTTACTCTGCTCTTTTGCCTCCCATCAATGCAGCTATTCCTCCAGCTGATGTGCCTCCCGAACTCTCTACTGACTCAGCTACCCTTACTGCTTTGGGATTCCAAGGGTAGAAGTGCTTTTTCTGTGGAAACAACAGACATTGTCAGTACAAGTCCCCTGCACATGATGTTACATACTCTAACTCCCGGGAAAAGGGGCACTTCCAAAGGGTTTGTTGTGAAGGGCTCCTACTCTGTCTCCAAAGAGAACATTGGCTGCCACATGCAATCCAACTATTGCGATGGTCTCTGCTGCGGTGGTGCCCCCGTCCCTCACCAAATCAATGACTGTGGTAAGCATCAATGGATTTATGGCCATAGCGCTTGTTGATAGTGGAAGCTCGGAAAGCTTCATTTATCCCAAGCTCGTTGAGTCAGCCTCCCTTTTTGTCTACCCTACTACCAGTACAATATCGATGGCAACTTCCTCTTTGGAGACTAAAGTGAATGGTTTTTGTCTTGTAGACCTCAAGTTGGGTAGGCTATATCGTAACTTACACTTGTTACACTTGTCAGTCCTTCCAGAACCATGTGCTAACCTGATACTATGTCTCGATTTCCAGTCACAGCATAAAAGTGTAATATTCGAACATGGTGGTTCTAAACCCTCTCTGTCCATTTGTGGCCTGAGCTCTCTGAATATGGATCCTCCCGAACTATTTGCAAATCTGTCTGATGATTGTCGCCCTATTGCCACTAAGTCATGCAAATATAGTCGCGACGACTCAGTATTCATTTCTTCAGAAGTAAAAAGGCTACTAGCTGAAGGAATTATTGAGACAAGCTTATCTCCTTGGCGTGCCCTAGTAGTTGTTCAAGTGGAAAACTGCAGGAAGCATATGGTTGTAGATTACTCACAAACCATCAACCGGTTAAGACAACTGGATTCATTTCCTCTCTCGCATAAATGAGCTAGTGAATGGCATTGCCCAATACAGGGCGTTGAGCATTATCGACCTCCATAGCGCTTATCACCAAGTTCCTCTCAGACAGGAGGAAAAGCCTTATACTGCTTTTGAGGCTGGTGGTGGCTTCGGGGTTCTGGGAACTGCCTAGACTCCGATATGGTAGGTTGCTGCCACCAGAGTTAATACCCAGCTAACAAGGTGTCTTGAATCCCAACTACCAGAGTAATTTAGGTTATAAGTTGAGAAGAACTGTTATTAGCAATTTGGCAAGAACTCCTGACTGAGATTTGCAGAGGGTTTTTATACCTCTACAAGTCTGTCATCACATAATACACAGAATAACACACACACACACAAAAGTCCAAAATATTAGTTTCCCATAGGCTTACATAAGCTAATATATAAGGTGAGTGTGAGACCACAGTTAGGTGGCACATGACATTCCTAGTTAGCCCATTGTGTCCTTTGTACTTGGGTTCTTGGCCTGGCTAGGCCATGTTGAGGGTTAACCCTTGACATCTCCCGCTCCCCGAGATGAAAGTCGCCCAGAAGAGAGGTTTTCCATCTCCAATTCTTCCAGCGCAACTCCTTCAGTTCGATGTGTAGCTGCCACTAGTTTCAGTTGGATCCTTGCTGGATTCATTGTGGTAGCTGCTTCCTCGGGTAGCCAGCCCTGCAGTGAGAGTCCATCGGCATTTTAGTGATTTGATGTCCATGTCAAAGGCCTGTAGTGCCAGTGCCCACTTCATCAACCTTCCATTTAAACGTGTGGAATTGAAGAGAGCGACTAAGGCACGATGGTCTGTGACGACTGTGAATCGGTGTCCCAGTAGGTGTAGAGCGAAATGGTCAACTGCTTCCACCACTGCCAGGCACTCCAGCTCTGAAGCGCTGTAATTACGCTGAGCAGCTGTCAGTTGACGCGAGAAGTAGGCCACTGGTCGTTCTTCTCCTTCCCTGATGACCGAGAGCACGGCTCCAACCCCCAACCTTGATGCATCCGTGTGGAGAGTGAGTTTGTCCTCGATCCTTGGTAATGTTAGTGTGTGCTCATTGCATAATACAGATACAAGATGATGGAATGAGTCACATTGTTTTTTATTCCACTCAACAACACCTGGGGCACCCTTCTTTAAGGCATCGTTCAGGGGAGCCTCCCACCTGGCACAGTTCGGGATGAACCTCCGGTAATAGTTTACCATACCCAGGAAAACCCTGATACCCTTCTGATTTATTGGTCTAATATAATTCCTAAGTGCCTTTACCCTCGCCTCTGGTACATCAACTAATCCACCACCTATTTTGTGTCCTAAGTACTCAAGAGAGGTGGCACCCCATACACATTTGCTTGGCTTCGCTGTTAATCCCGCCTGTCTAAGAGAGGCCAATATTTCATGGAGGTGAGCTAGATATTCCTCCCATGAGTTGGAGTAAACCAAGACATTGTCTATGTATGTCGAGCTATAATGGGCATGTTGATCAATAGTTTCATTCATGCACCTTTGGAATGTGGCTGGGGGGTTCATAAGACCAAAGGGCATTCTCGTGAATGCATATTTACCCCACGGGGAACAGAAGGCAGTTTTGTCTTCACTTTTATCGTCCAAGGGAACCTGGTAGAAGCCCTTGTTTATGTCTAGTTTTGTGAGCCACTTAGCTCCGGCTACATTATCCAACAACTCCTGGATTAATGGCATTTGGAAGGGGTCAGCATTTGTAGCTTTGTTAAGCTTACGGTGGTCTATACAAAGGTGTATAGCTTTTGTTCCATGCTTCCTTACAGGGACCATGGGTGAGGACCAGGGGCTCCTAGATGGCACAATAATACCCTGTTTTAACAACTCATCTATCTCACCCTTCAGGCCAGTTCTCCACCCAGGTGTAATCCGATATGGATATGATCTTATTGGGTCTATGTCACCAGTGAAAATGGTGTGCTTGTGGTTTTTTACCTTCCCTAACTTCTCTGTCACAACATCACTAAACTCCTGCAAGACTAACTGTAAATCTACCTGCTGTTCCTCTGTCAACTCTGGGGTACCCATTTTCATTTTCCCCACTGGTTCTGACCTTTCTGCTGTTTCATCTGCCACCACAACTCTGAAAAGGTTAGCTACCTGTGTTTCCCAAGGTTTCAACCTATTGATATGGACCACCTGGTTCTTTGAATTATTTTCCAATGACCCAATCCTGTAATTTAGTTCAGAAAGTTTCTCTAGTACTACGTACAGGCCATTCCAGATGCCATCTAGTTTTCCTGATTGGTTTGGGTTGTGGCATAGTACTTGGTTTCTAGGTTTGAAAGACCGAGCCTGGGCTCCTTGGTCATAGGCCGCCTTGCTCTTCTCCTTGAATGCCTGCTCATTATCACGGGCTGCCTGGTGAATCACTGCTAAAGTGTCCCTCAGCTCTGATACCCATTCCACTGAGCTTTTGAAACTCAGCTGTCATCTCCCCATCCCTCTTTCATCGCCTGTAAAGGTCCCCTCAAGGCACGACCGTGGATCAGTTCATAGGGTGAGAACCCAGTGGCTGCATGGGGAGTGGCACGGTAAGCAAGCAAACAATATTTTAACAAGTTATCCCACTCCTCCTTGCTATTAGAAGCTTTACGGAGCATCCCTTTTAAGCAAGAGTGCCACCTCTCAAGGATGCCATTCGTTTGGGGGTGATAGGCTGTGGTTCTGAGTTTAGTAATAACAAGCAGCCTACACAACTCTTTATTCAGTCTTCCCATAAATACAGAGCCCTGATCTGAGAGTAGTTCATGGGGAATACCAGTGTGGGACACCACCTCAAGCAGGCCCTCAGCTACAGAGATTGCATCTACCTTTTTTAAGGGTATTGCATAAGGATAGCGCATGCCAAGGCACATCACTGTTAGAATGTACTTGAAGCCTCTTTTCGTCCTAGGTAGAGGTCCTACCAGGTCACAGACCAATCTTTCATAAGGAACTGAGATTATAGGTGTAGTAGCCATGGGAGCCTTTTGTTTAAGGTGCCTGCCTGCCTTTTGGCATTCCGGGCAAGTGCGACAGTACTGTCTAGCATCTTTCCTAATACCTGGCCAAGTAAAGTGAGGTTGAAGTGAGGCCACCATTTTATTATGAGATAAGTGACCTCTAGCTAATCCTTTGTGAGCTACATCTAAGACCTGCTGTCTCCTGTCAGACGGTACAACCACTCTGAGCCATTCCTTCCCCACATCAGACATTTTACTATGCACCAGTCCTCCATTCTTTGTGAAGTAACCATCTTCCCCCTTCTCTGCACATTTTCTCAATCCACCCAGCAACCCATCAGCCTGCTGCTGGGCTATGAGCTCCCGAACCTCTCCCGTCCCTTTTGTAAGGTTAGGAAGCGGCTGATCACTCTGTAACCTTCCCTCTGACCCCTCAAGGACATCATGTACTACCAATTCCGAAGCAACTCCTTCTACCTCATCCTCCCCTAGCCATCCTTCTTCCATGGACGCACTTGGGTCTTCTGTAATAGCCCCTTCCTCTCCAGGAGGAGTGGCATTGGAGCTAACCTCATCAGCCTTTATGCCATCTATTTCAGCATCTGACTGCTCTAAACCAAGGTCAGGCATGGGGTAGTCAGGAATAACTGCTCTAGGGATAGCACCATCCCTAGCATCTGCTACAGCATTTTCCCTCTCTTCCTCCTCTACTGCCTGACCCTGAGTCCTGGTCATGGCAGCTAGAGCTATAGGTGAGGAGTTGGCTTGGTAAAGCACAGGTCTACCAGTAATCCAGGCTTTTACCACTGGATGATCCCTACCCAACAGAATCTTATGAGCATCTTTCCCCACTACAAGTACCTCCATAGACTCAGTTATACCATCTACCCGCAGATCCACTATGGCTGTCTTCAAAGGTCTAATTTCCCTGTCAGCGAACCTGGCTTGGGTCTCTTTACCCGTATACTGGAATGGCTCTATTAGCCAGGGAGGGACTGCAGTCTTATCTGCCCCTGTATCAATAAGTAGCCTACATGGCTTCCCATTGATGGTCCCAACCCAAAGCAAATCAGAAAATTCATCTGTTTCTGAACCTGAACTTATTCTTCCCAGCTTCACTTTGGCTTCAGTACAATCCCTACGGATATGCCCTGGCTTCCCGCAGTTATAGCAAGTTATGGGTTTACTAGGGAGTGGGGCTCCCCAGTCAACTGGCACACTACCCCTTTGGCCACCTCCCGAACTGTGCCCTGCTAGCTTACTCCATCCCTTACCCTTAGTTAGGTACCCACTTTCTCCATCGAAGGTGTGTTGAGGTTGCTGGTCCTAGGGCTTCTCCCAGTGTTCCCTGGAACGTCTGTAGGTTGTGGTCCCGTCTGGAGGTCTTCTGTGCATCTTGCTGCGCCCGTTGAACGACTTGAACTCCCATAGGGCTTCTAATTCGTCCACTATCTGGTAGACGCTGTGGAATCTCTTTCCTTTCAGGGAGTGGCACACTTCCGATGAATAATAGCAAGTTAGAGCGCCAAAGAGCTGCTCCATAATGTGGTTCTGAGGACCGCTGATGTTTTGAGCGAGTCTTGTGATTCCTTTCAGTATAGGCGTGAGATGGTTCCTAGATGATTTCTGATCTCCTGGGCTACTGCGCCAAACTGTGTTTCTGGTACTTGTCTCGGTGTAACCAAGTCTTTCTAGGAGCGAGGTCTTGAATACCAGGTGCGGCGTTTCCGTTGTGACATTCATCTCTTGATAAATTGACGACGCCTTCCCTGTCAGTAACTTCCTAATGTTCGTTAACCATTCTTTGTTTTGGAAGTTTCCTTCTTTCATGGCTGCCTCAAATGTTGCCAGGAACGCCTCTGGGTCGGTCTGGTCATCCAATTTGGGTGGCGTCTGAAGGATGCTTTGTTTCTTCCTGGAGGATAGGTCTGCTTGGCGCTGAGCTTCGCGGGTCTCGGCAACCATGGCCTGTGCCTTCCTAGCTGCTGCCTCCCTCCCTGCGTTGGCTGTCTCCAGATACTCGAGGCGAGCCTGACGATCCTTCTCAGTGCTCTCCCATTGTCTTAGGCGAGCGTCTTCGAATTCTCGTCTCTCTTTTTCCTCCTTCCTTCTCTCTTCCGTGTTAACTAGTAGCGAAGTTAAGGCTTGCGTAAGCAGAACGAGAGTGTCAGTTGGAGGAGGAACCTTGACAGGTGAAAGTACCGAGCCTGCTTCCGCATCTTCCTCATTTTGTTGCTTGTTGGAGCGAGTGTTATGCTGGATGGGGTTGCTCATCTTGTTAAAGATCAAGAACAACAAGGTTCCACCGAATTGCACCGGATTGTGGACTTATTCTCAGCAGTTAGAGTTAGATGGCTGTTCTTTCTCACAGGAGCACCGCTGCCACCATGTGTCGGGCTTCTGGGAATTGCCTAGACTCCGATATGGTGGGTTGCTGCCACCAGAGTTAATACCCAGCTAACAAGGTGTCTTGAATCCCAACTACCAGAGTAATTTAGGTTATAAGTTGAGAATAACTGTTATTAGCAATTTGGCAAGAATTCCTGACTGAGACTTGCAGAGGGTTTTTATACCTCTACAAGTCTGTCATCACATGATACACAGAATAACATACACGCACAAAAGTCCAATACATTAGTTTCCCATAGGCTTACATAAGCTAATATATAATGCAAGTGTGAGACCACAGTTAGGTGGCACATGACATTCCTGGTTAGCACATTGTGTCCTTTGTACTTGGGTTCTGGGCCTGGCTAGGCCATGTTGAGGGTTGACCCTCGACAGTGGCCTATACCTGTTCACCGTATTCCTTTAGGTGCCACTATGGAGTTGCTTGCTTCCAACGCGAAAAGACTGATTTTGTTCGAAAAGAGAGCTTAACTGGAGTCCTTATCTAGACGATATTACTATCTGTGGAAAAGACCAGGAAGAGCACGATGCCAATTTGGAGTGTTTCCTTGAGGCTGCCGAAAGAAAGAATATTACCTACAATGAAGAAAAGAGTGTGTTCTCGACTAGGTGCCGAGCTATTCTGAAAGTGTTGTGGAAGAGGGAGAAATTTGCCCAGATCCTGAACGTTTAAGGCCTCTCCGAGAGCTCCCTGTCCCCAACAGTACAAAGTTGCTCAATAGATGTAAATGATATTTACATGCTATTCACAGTGGATTCCTGGGTTCTCTGACAGAATGAAACCTATTAACTCTAGCAAAACTTTACCATTGTTTACGGAAGCCATTGCCGTTTTTGAAAGCCTCTAGAAAAGCATTGAAGAATCTGTTGTAACTGCTATTGACGAAAACTTACCATTTGAAGTGGGGACTGATGCTTTGGAAGTAGCTTTAGCGGTGACTCTAAACCACGCTGGGAGGCCAGTCACATTCTTCTCAAGGACTCTATAAGGACCAGAAGTCAGGCATCCGTCTGTCAAAAAAGAGGCTCACGCTATCATTGAGTCCATACCCTAAGGGAAGCATTATCTCACACGGAAGCATTTCAACCTAAAGACTGATCAGTAGTCCGTGTCTTATATGTTTGATCAGTGGCACAAAGGGAAGATCAAGAATGACAAGATCGTGTGATGGTGAGTTGAGCTGTCCTGCTACAGTTTCGACATAGTATATCGTCGAGGAAAAGTGAATGTACCACCTGACACTTTTTCTCGTAGCTCACTGTATCAACACTTTCAGTCACTCTGCCATCCTGGTATCACAAGGATATCCTATTTCGTCCGGGTACGAAACTTCTGTTGAAGAGATCAAGATACAAGAATCTACCCATCAAATATTGGCAGGATTTTCTTCTCGATGCGCTCCATTTTTTATGATATCTTCTTTGTATGGCTACCAATGAGACTCCACACGAGAGCTTCCTCGGTTTCTCCCATCGCTCCATTTCTGGATACTCGGTTCCCTCTTGGTTTACCATCCCTGGGCCTGTATACCTCAAGCACCATGTGAGCACCAGCAAGATGGCCTCAATGAGGTAGAACTCATTGGGGCAAACTCGCATTTTGCCCACGTACGCTACCTGGATGGTCGGGAGACGACTGTATCCACTAGGCATCTAGCGCCATACGGTGAGCCAACAGACTGTTTACCACCTTCTGTCCCGATACAGCCTGGACCCTCACTTGAGAGAGAGACCCACACTTCTTGTGTACTCCAGACTCCTCTAAGGTGGAAGGAATCCCTGCTCCTCCTATACTCCTAGCTCAGCAGATCCGGATGTACCTCTACGGCGGTTAGAGCATATCCGAAACCCGGTGGACCAGCTTGTCCTTCATTTCTGAAGAAACGGGTGAAAGTTGTGATTGAAGATAGAACTGTTTGAATTTTAACTCTGTACTCTTCATGCACACTCACACGCTTTACTCATCTTATCTTTCTAACACCCACCATTACCTCATGTGTTGTCACCATTTTGTTACTCTAGACCTGTGCTCATGTCTTGCTGATTAAAACCTTCTTCTTTGGTCCTCTTATTTCATTATAGTCACTACATGTGTAGTTAGTTATTGTAAACTCATTTTGTGTACAGATTAACTTACTGTTTGTTTTTCTCTAATTGTTGCCTGGTGTTGGGGGGGATGTGTATGTGATTCTGAATAAGAGATGATTGAACAACTTAATTAGCTAGGATACTTGGAATTTAACATTTACTAAGTCCAAAGAAGCTGTAGCAGACCCTCTGCTAAAACATCTATTTGTTTGGAGGAGTTGTGTGAAACTGTTGCCAAGTCCATGATGGTGTATATAGCTGACCCTATATCAGGACAGTCAACAATAGCAACAAGATAAGGTAAGGTGTGATTTTTATGTAGGGGACAACATGATGAATATGGGTACTGCCAACAATAGCAACAAGATTTTTATGTGCTGAAATGTTGAGTGTCCAACAACAATAATGCTCTGAGTTGAACTCTGTGTAGTCCGCCCACTGCTGAACTTTAAAACACTGAAAAAGCAACAACAAACAAAAAGTGCAACTTTAAACATGTACAAAGATGTACTATTTATCATGTTTTATTTGTGGTAGTCCATCTGCAATTATAGTCCTTACAGCAATATGTGTACTTGTATAGACCACAAACAGCTTACAAACACAAAGAGCTGGGGGAAGGGGAAGCCCAAAACACAAATTTTTAACTAGAACTTTGACTGTTGGTGAAGTCCTCCTCTGCTCAACTATTTTACAGAAACAACAAAACAACAAGCAAAAAACAACAACTTGAAACAAGCTAATAAAAAATAACTTCAAAACTAAAATGCGCTATATATATATAGTATTGACATGGAAAAGGATGTAAACAAGACTGGATATACCTATGTAAATCATGTCCGTGATATAGAGTAAAGTGTTTATGATTTTAAGTAGTAAAAATTGGATGTGGTTTGCTTGGGTACAGTCTGGTTTCCTTTTTTTTTTACAGTTTAATCCAAAATATTTGTTTGCTTGTTTGTGATGTTGTTTTTCAGTCTTGTTTAATTTCCAACAAACCTATACAACAAGCCAGCTGGATGTTTTTAAATTTATACAATACCAAATTAAAAAAAACCCTATTTTTTCATGTTTCAAGTTGCTTTTATTTGTTTGCTTTGTTGTTTCTGTTGAGTCATGGAGAACTACACAGAGCTTTGCAGACTTACCCATTTGGTCCACATAGTAGGATGACCCTTTACCCTATAAAATCATATATACAAATCTAGCAATCACCATACCAGTACAACATTCGAAACTGTATATTGGCACATAACATGTCTTGTTGATTGCACTCATGTGCTAAAATCAGTAAATACCATTTCTTGTTGCTGCAGCCTCCTACAAGGGCATGGTAACAGCTGCACATGGGAACTCCACCAACTAAACCACAGGTTTTTGTGTCGAGGTTCAGCTAAAGCCTCCATAGGACTACAAGTGAACTTAATCCAATTCTAATTATAAAACAGTATGTGGGCTAGATTGATTGCATCATTAACAAGAAGCCTTAGATTAGTCATACAATGTATTGGACACTTGGAGTATTCTGATACAAAAGTCTATGAATGGAGCTATTTTTTTCCAAATAATAGGTTGAAGAAAAAATGAGATGGATAGCTCCTGAAGATGAATTCGAAGGTTATTTTTATACTTTCGAGTATTCTTGCGCTATTACATTGCTACATTAGGGAAGCATTTAAGGCACACTTGGTGATCATTTTCCATTAAAAAATCCATTTTCTGTTTCAGGATATACACTTAATTTTATTTCATTGCTCATGGTTCAAACCTTATGAAAAGGGATACTAATACAATTTCAAAATTTGGATGAGAAAGGAAAAATGAAGCTCTCCCTCTACATCTTCATTGTAAAATAGCACCAAGAGTCACATAATCATGGTTCCCATTATTTTATGAAAAGAAAATTTCCCTGATATTTCCCTGAGCAATTTCTAAAATTACATGGGAAATATTTCCACCTTAACAAGGTTGCTAGGAAGACAATATAACAATATATTTTTGATAGCCACACAAACAATTTGTGTGAACAAACATAAGTACTCTCTGCTCACCTTACAGCCATCCTTACCATATGCAAAAACCTGTGCAAACAATAATATGGATACATGACATGAGCCACACATATTCTTAACTGGTGACATTTTTTGGACACTTTATTCCTTAGTTTTTTCTGTTTTTTTTAGTGTTTTTCTCCCTGGTTCCCTTACTGGAAAAGTGTTAACTACTTTTCAAGGTTTTCCCTAATTTCCAAGGTTAATGGGAACCCTGACAGAGTTCTCCTCTCAGTGGGGAATACTTTGCTCTTGGTAGGAAAAATCTGACATTACAGTCTCCCTCATGCTTACAGGAAGATTACATGCTATAAGCAGTGATATTCACAAACTTGGATATCGGCCACCCAAAATTCTAGTTTTTTTTTAACTGCACTAGCTCTGTAGACCACCATATTGGTACATAAAATAATACTTAAAATTGGCTTTCTACCATATTGTTATACAAAATATTAATTAAAAAAGGCTTTTTACCCACAACTCTCATAAACATCGGCCTCTTTAAAACCTTTTTGGAAGCCGTCTTTGGAGAAAAGCTGCATAGGTACCTATGCCTGGAGACCTGGATTCACACAAAGTCTCTTCACTCATGACAAAAGATGTGCCCATAGATGGATTTCCTCGCTGTTAGTTTTGTTTTAGTCATGGAGTGACGTAACAATGCATAGTTGTTGTTTCTACTTACTGCAATGGGGCCAATTCTTTGACCAAACTGCAGCCTTTTGTATTGGCATTCAAATGATATGAACACTCTAAAAAGTTTATTTTGAATTCTAGCTATAAATGTATTTAAAAAAAACAACCCACAAATAAAGTCAGCTTGGAATAGAATATCGCACAAGCCTCTCATTCCATACTATTTCGGTGAACAATAAAAAAATTATGATTCCCTTTATATCCCTGGAATTTTCTTGAGCACTGAAACCACCATTTAGGCAGCAAAGAAGCTGCCAATGTGAAATTTAGCTGTGTATAAGCTTTATTTTTTTCCCATCTGCCATTTTAATAACCAGTATTGTGGCACAAGTGTAAACCCTGATATGTTTTGGATTTTTTACTACTTTTTAGGCATGCTGGTTTACTACCAGCCATATTGGGTTTACCAAATTTACATGTGGGGTGTTGTAAGATACTGCCATACTACTTTAATCTGATACTCTCTATATATGTTTTACCCATTTTTTAAAAAGGCTGATAAAACTTCCACCCCCAACAAATAACAACAACAAACAACAAGTACAGTTCCCATTTCCACCTTTTAGCTACCTAAAGGGTGCATTTACTGTTAATTGCTCCAAAAATTATCCATTCTGTCATGAATCCTTCATTGAACCCACTGACAAAAGAAAAGTGTGAAAAACCTTGAAATTAATCTTTAAGGATTATCTATGTATCTACTTCTTTTCTTTCCCATGCATAACTTACCAACAAAAGGTCCATTCACAACAATTTTAGTTCAAGAAGAACCAATTGCTGTAGGAACAAATCTGTTTCATGGTTGCATTTCTTGGTTGCAATAAAAATACAAGACTAATGGTTTCTGTAAATAATAAATTAAGGTTGCTTTTGAGTTTTTGCAATATGAAACTGGAAATGATCAACCTTCTCCAAAAACATAACTCAATTGAACTGTAGTATGTAGCTGAACTTGAAGTGAGCAGTCCGTTAAATATTCTTCAAACAAAAAGATGAGCAAAATGTGCACATTTAGTTCATTCTGGAGTTCTCCTGTTCAATTATTGCCAAGTCCTTGATGGACTGATTCTATTAACCAAAGAACAGCAACGTATGGTAAAAATGTGAAGACGTGTGTACAACAAGTTAGATAGAGAGTGTTTTAAAGGAGAGGTCTATATCTGTTGTTTAGTTTTCTTGGGGAGTTCTTGCCTACCACAATGTTGAAGGAATATGTTAAACAAAACAAAACAAAAACAAACAAAAAACTACAAACAAGTAAACAACAACAATTGATTATACTGGATTTACTGGCAAAAAAATAAAGGAATCAAGAGTGAACCCATGATGACCACAACTACATTTAGATGACCGTAAAGTTAGATGACCCGTTACCACTTAAATCATAGAAATACGATATTGATTTGTTAAATTGTGTAATGATGATTTGGTATATGATTTTAAATGCTAAAGGGTCATTTAACTGTTTGCTGTCCTAATGAGTACTGCATCTGTGTAACGGAGTAGTATACTGAAGTTAAGACACGCTTATTTTACGCATGAATTGCGTTTCCAATCCCGTTGTTTCGTTTATCTATGTTGTCAGTCTGCATCTCCTCAGGGACAAGCCGGTACAAATGAAACTATTATGATAACCTAAGTGTCTCCCATCCCCATGAGTGCATGTCAGTCTGCATCTTTCCTCAGCAGGAGAGCTTCCAGAAACTGCAGCGAAGTTGTCCAGATCTCGCCCAGTCCTATTCCAAGTCTCATGAACCAGGCATATTTTTGTGCTTTATAAAAAAATACAGTCTGGGAACACTGGCTAGGGTTTGGTAGAACATGACAAAATGTTGTAAGGCTTATTCACATTTGAGCTGTCATATGGAAGTGCATGGAATGCATTAGAAGCTGTATAGCACAGCCATACTGTCAGCAGTGGCCTTAGCAACAATCCTTGGTGGTCAGAATTTGTTAGCTAATACATTCTTTATCATGTGACCCACATATCAGAGGGAAACTAAAACCTGGCCAGTGTTCCCAGGTGTATTATATATGCATAAATATATGCTCAAAAATATGTCTGGTCCTAGAGCTGGGGGTGGAAAGGGGGAGGGGGCGGGGGAAAGAACCTTCTTTATGATTGCGAAAATACATCTGGTTTACGAGACGGGGGAAGAGGAGAACGAACTTTGCTAAAGCCATGCAATAATTAAAGTGACAAAAATAATTGATAGTGACAAAAATATAATGTCCTAGATCTACATGGTTCCAAAAACTATCTGTAAACAGAAGAAATGGGCCAACCATGGGCTAAATAATTGAGTTAGTGGATAGGGGTGACCTGTTAGATTTTCAAAGATCTGTTGTTGGTCCATGACAATCGTTCCTTGTGCAGAAAATTGTGTGTGAGCAGATGATGGATATCATTCCAGCCTCGTCGAACAACTCTCAGGCCATCTGAGTGGGACTGTGCAAGGAGATCTGAGTGGGACTGTGCAAGTGAGTGACCTAAAGCTCCAATTTCCTGTTTTCAGGGAGGCGCTAACACCTTAGCCGTTTAGTTCACCCAGCACTATTTGGCATTTCTCTTTATTCTTCTTTCTCCACCTGGCATTGCTCTGTGCCTCTGATGACGGAATTGCTCAACCAGCAATATTTCTTTCCGGCTTACTATTGCTGCAATGTTCGGAGATAAGCCAGCGGGTGGGTAGTCGCAAGCCCAGTAGCCTTGAAGGTCAGCATACAGAATGTCTTCTACCAACAAGATAGATGTGAAACCTGGCAAAGTCTTATAGAGCGTAATTGAAGGTAAAGAGACTGTCTACTGGGGCCAGGGGTGGCCCACGTAATCGTTAATATTTATGATTGGTGTCAGTGGTGCAAGCCAGTAAACCTAGTCAGCTCGGACTATAATCCTGTTAAAAAAATAAATAAAATTTTTAAAAGCTGGCTAAGGCCACGATGGGAGCCAAAACCGTTGAAGTAAGATATTCCATAATAAGCGCAAGATATTCCATAACAATCGAGGAGTATTGTACCTGTTCAGCTTTCTTCTAGACGGTCAACTCGCACGGTGCGCCAAAACGAAGTACGAGTGCTGCCATTGGCTATAATAAGCTTGCTAATGTTGAGCCTGTTAGACCACCACATACACAGCACAGTAAGAGAGTAGGTGATTGCTACTTTTCCAGCATCATCTAACAAGTGCGTGATGAACTGCTTTGGGGCTTAGGGCAAAAGTTTCCTAAGGCCTGCATTAGTGTGCCATGTGCCCCAATTTCCAGGGTCGTGAGTGATGACTGAATTCCACTAGAATTAAGGTAACTAAGAACCTGCTGGTAGTTCGTTTTTTCTCACTTTCCGATCCTTGCATTTTTTTAATTGTTTTTCAAGTCGGATAGAATGGTAAGTTTGATAATATGGAATTTCCCATTTTTGATGATTACATTATCAGGTCAGGCTGTTGTTAATGCATATTGCATGGGAATAGTGAGAAGGGGGCTACCACTGGCTTCGTATCTGGGTAGGTTAGCATAGAGTTTAGCCTCTTTAGTGCATGTACTGTATCCAGCTCTTCATAGAGTGGGGTCGGAAGGGGACTAAAATTTGTCCATTTGCTCATCATACAACAAATCCTTCCTTCTTTCTCTGCCACTACCCTATCCAATGCATAATAACACACTCACTAACCTCAATCACTATCACTAACTCCCTCCACACCTTTTCCCAACAGCAATGCCAACTTACCCTCCTTGTACTTCCATATTCTGCCAGCCACTCTCCAGCCCCTACAAATCTACTCAAATCATCCGCCAGTACCACCGATCCCTCTCAAATTCTCCACATGTCACCAATAAATGCTCCACATCTTTTCCTGCACTACTGTCACCATTACACACCTGTCATCTACAATTATTTTACTACATAGCTCTTCTTATCCTTAACAACCCAGCTGAGCCAGTTTTCTGTCCGAATTTCTGCTCAAATTATCCGGCAGTACCACCGATCTCTCTCAATTTTCCCACATGTCACCAATAAATGCTCCACATCTTTTCCTGCTCCACTCTTAACATATTACACACCACTCATCTACAATTATTTTTATTCACGTCACATCTTATCCTACAACAACCCAGCTGAGCCAGTTCTTAGTCTGAATAGCAGCCTCACGACTTCCTGACACTGCACAGATCCAAACGTGCTCGAGCAAAGAAGCCTCCTTTCCCTCAAATTCCCCTCACCCCCCCCCCTCCCCCTCCTCCGACAACATCCTCTTCTCAGTAAACATTATTTCCTGGAATCACAATATATGGAATATCACTGGTGAGTGATAACCTGTTCTAATCTTTTGGACAAACCAAAAAAACATACATACACCATACAGCCAAATTTCATGACCCTGTAGAGGTCCACCCTCCACATGCATCATCAGCAGAGCCAACACATAACATATTAGAACTTATCTGTCTAAAACACATAACACATTAGAACCTCTGGCTAATTAATTAATTATGTATTTATATTGACTTACCTGAACCTACCTGTCAATAGTATATTTTGTCTTGTCTGTGTATGTTGGCCACCCATTTGGAATTCACCTTAATTACTTCCTGGCAGTATGGGTATTTAAGCCTGACTGCCCGGCCTGTCAAAGGGTCGGAGACTCACAATCCAAAATCTTGACTATCACTGAATATAAAGCCTAAATTTCTCTGGCTTCAAGGGATAGCTACGACAGTAGGAGACGTCTTAGAACTTGTGGCAGTAGCACCAAAAGGGTCATTAGCTCCAGTCATGACTCCCACATGGTGGCAGAGGTGAAGCAGGAACCAAGAACCATCACGAGTAAGAAATATATTTAAATTAACTTGGGTTCTTTTTTTTTTGTAGAGGTCCGATATGGAGGAAAGACCTACTCACTCAAGACAGACGTGCTCCGTAACGGAGAGAAGAAGGGAAGCGCATACAATGGAAGAAGAGGAGACATCCGAATCTTAAACAGTGGCTGACTCAATGGAGGCATTGCAGAAGTCCATGACACTCCTCATGAATTCAATGCTGGTGGAAAGGGAAGCCAGGAAATGGGAAGAAGAAAAAATGAAAGAGAGAAATGGAAAAAAAAAGAAATAAAGGATAAAGAACTTATGGAAATTGAAAATGAAAGATATGAGGCAAGAACCAAGTTGGAAGAAGCAAGACTACAGGCAATAAGGACAGCGGAGTTAGTAGCCAAAGAACGAGAACAGAAAAGGCAACAGGTCTTGTCATCCTTACAAAAATTTGATCAACTACAGATCCAGAGGCCTACCTATCATCATTTGAACTCTTCATGCGAGAAGGTGTCATCCCAGAAGGAGAGTGGCCAGCCGTTCTCCGAAAGCAAGCTATCGGGAGGATAATGGAAGTCATGATGGACTTGGATTTAACAAGACCATATTAATCGATCAAGTCGAATTTACTGGAACATTTGGGACACACCAAAGCAAAAGCCAGGCGGCAGACGTGGTCTTCAAAGCCTGGGGGCAACCAGTCACCATGAAGTTTTTTGGCACCCATAGTCAGGAACATTCAACGGTTGTCAAAAGACCTATCAACACAAAAAAACTTTGTGAAGGAATTGTTTCTGGGAGTGTTGACACTCCACTATTCAGCTGAGGTGTGCCACGGACTACGAGAGAAGAACACTCAGACTGTGGATCAGCTGGTAGCAGAATTGGAGGCCAGCTGGGAATCTAGACCCTTCACAGCAAGGATCCGAATGCTGCAAGACAAGATCATCACTGGAAAACCGTGGATGAAGCGACCACAGGAGCCCCTCACCACTATGGAGACAGGTGGGTCCCTAAGTAAGGGTAAAGGCGGGGGTGATCTGGCGGGGGTGATCTTGTTGGGCGGATCGGATTTGGGTCAAAGGTAGTGGCTGGTGGGAACCAGGGAGCCAATAGTTTGACTCCAGGTTTTACTTGTCATTATTGTAAAGAGGTGGGCAATTACAAAAGGAATTGTCCAAAGTTAAAGAACAAAATTAGTAGCATTAAATCTAGTGGTGATGAGTCTGAATCTCTTATAGAATTGTGTAGGCAGGAAAAAATAGAAGGAAAGCCATGTAAAATATGGCTAGATACTGGGGCCAATCGGGCAGCTGTTCCTGCCCGTTACATAGCAGAAGTTAGCTACACAGGAATGGAAGGTGCTAGGTTAGCCAATGGAACAGCGGAGACGTTGAGAACAACTGAGGTAACCATTCAAGTGGATGGAATAGTCGAACAAATGACTGTTTTTGTAGTACACAAAGATGCCAAGTACGTGCTACTAGGGACAGATCACAAAGCTGTTAGAAACTGGGTATTGGGAAAAGCGGAGCAACTAAGTCATCCTCTAGGTGCCCTTACCAGAGCACAGAGTAAGGTCAAACAAAAGCAGGAAATGGAGGACAACAAAGCAACTGTCAATTCAGGTGCCACAATAAAGCCTTTAGATAAGATGTCACCACCCAAGGAGTCAGAGTTGGTTAACGGATCCAGAGACAGCCCTCTTATGGAGGTAGGAGTATCCGCGAGTGCAGAAGAGGAAGGTGGTATAGTGGTTGAGAAAGGAAACGATGAGGAAGCTAAGGTATTAGAGCCTTCAGACTTGGAAGAGGATGATAGTCTTGCTGGGGATGAGGGAGGTGGTAATAGTTGGTTGCCTACCCTTTCACTGGTTAACTGCAGGGAGGAGGTAGCCAGTCTGGTAGCCCAACAGCAGAGAGATGAATAGCTGAAGGATAGTTTGAGGAAGGCAGGGAAAGGTGAAGAGGGGTACTGCATGGACAATGGGGTGTTAATTCATGTGAAGGCCACCAACCTGGGCAGGGAACTAGTAAGTGTTTTGGTGCCCAAACAAAGAAGGCTGCACTTGTGAAACCTTGGTCACAGAGGGTTGGTGGCTGGTCACTTTAGCCACAAGAAGATGAGGCCCGCCCTAACCGAGCACTTCACTTGGCCATGTATAAAACAGGACATAAAAGAATATTGCACCAGCTGCCCTGAATGTCAAAAAACAGGCAGACAGTTGTCCCAGAAAGTACCCATGATTACTACACCAATCATTCCGGAGCCATATCAGAGAATGGCTTGGGACCTTGTCGGAAAGATGCCTAGGACAAAAACAGTGTTTTAATATATTCTCACGGTGATGTGTCTTGGGTCTAGGTTCCCCTATGCTATTCCACTCCAACGGGTGGATGCCGAAAGTGTAGCTGAGAGATTAATGGAGGTGATCCGGCATACCTAATTGAGCTTCTGTCAGACCAGGGGTCGGTATTTCTTAGTAAGGTGATAAAAAGTTTCTGTAACCTACTGAAGATAAAGCAGTTGAGAACGACTCCTTACCATCCTCAAAGCAATGGTGTCCTGGAAAGGTGGCGCCATTGCCTGAAACAGATGCTTAGGAAGATAGACAATGGTCAGGGCCAGTGGGATAAGTTGTTGTAGTATTGTCTCCTGGCTTAGAGGGCAACCCCCCACATGGTTACTGGTTACTCCCTATATCAATTAGTTCATGGGAAAACTATGAGAGGGCCGCTAGAAACCATAAAGGACGGTTGGATTGGGGGAGAAATTAGCTTTCAGTCATCACAGGCATGAGTGTATGAAATGAGGAAGAGATTGAAAAAACCGTTTAAGGTTGCAAACAGTCAGGAGATGATAGCTAAGAGGAAAGCAAAAGATCTCTGTGACCTTAACACACAGCCCAGGTAACTAGAGCCTGGTGAGCTAGACACTCCTGGCCTAACCAGTAAGCTACACGTTTTCTGGGAAGGGCCATTTGAAGTACTTGCCAAAATGTCAGAATGCAACTATGTGATATCAGTTCCTGGTAAAAGATATACAAAACAGACAGTACATATAAACCGCCTTAAAAAGTGGGTGGAACCTAAAGCTAATCTATTTAGGGTAGTGGTAGCAGATGAGGAAGAGATACATGAGCCAGTTGGTAAAGTATGGGTGGGAGTCCCTCACCTATCCGAGGCACAGCAGAGTGAGTTAGGTGATGTCCTTGCCGAGTACCCGGATAGAGTGACGACAGAGCTGGGCCTAGCTAAGAATGAGATTGCTGAGATCATGGTAAAGGATTGTTACCCCATCAGGACCCCACCTTACCGTATTCCACCAGGTATGGTTAAACAACTAAGGGAGCAGATAGAAGGTTTGGTAGGCAGTGTGGCGGTGGTTAATGGTGTGGCGGTGGTTAATGGTGGTAGGAAAGGACATAATAGTCCCCTCAAAGTGTCCTTGGACCTCTCCCATGGTACCTGTAAGGAAAAAGGGAACAGATAGAATGCGCCCCTGTATAGATTACAGACATCTCAACGAGGTCACAATTAACGACACATTTCAGATGCCTTGCATTGAGGACCTTCTAAACCAAGTGGCAGGGGAAACTTAGCTATCCAAATTGGAACCTAATAAAGGGTTTTACAAGGTTCCTCTTTCAACTGACTCACAGGAGAAGACGGCCTTTTGTTCCCCATGGGGAAAATTTGCATTTAAGCAAATGCCCTTTGGTCTTAAGAATGTGCCTGCTGCATTCCAGAGATGTATGCTGAACACACTCTCTCATCTTCCAGGATGGAGCGTGGCATACATAGATGATGTAATAATCTTCTCACCCAATTGGAAGACGCATATTGCCCACTGGATGCCCTTAGAGTAGCTGGACTGACGGCCAACCCACTGAAATGTGTGTGGGGTGCCCACTCACTAGAGTATCTGGGGCATCACGTTGGCATGGGTAAAGTTAGGGTGCCTGAAGTAAGAGTTAGAGCGATGAAGGATTATGTTAGACCAACCTCTCAAAAAGGGTTGAGGGCATTCCCGGGGACGGCCAGCTACTATCGGCGATTCATGCCCGATTTTTCCCAGTTGGCTGGTCCCTTGTTCGGAGCCCCGAAAAAAGGATCCCCGGTTAAGATAGAGTGGGGAGAATCTATGAGCAATGCTTTTGTTTACATGACCAATGCCTTGTCATGCGAGCACACATTAACAATGCCTAGGGAACACGATCAACTCCTAGTGCAAACTGATACCTCCATGGAAAGAATAGGAGCAGTGCTCTCTGTCATAAGAGACAATGAGGAGAGTCCAGTGGCCTATTACTCCAAACAGTTATCTCTAGTGGAGAAAAACTACACGGTCACTGAGCTCGAGTGTCTGGCGGTGGTTTGGGCGACTGACCACTTTGCAATCCACCAGCTTGGGCGTGACATCACACTGGTGACGGATCACCATGCCCTAGCAGCCCTCCGCAGCTCTGGAAAGCTCAATGGATGCTTGTTAAGGTGGGCATTGGCACTCCAGCTCTACTCATTCAAAGTGATATTTCAACCTGGAAATGACCACTCAAACGCAGATAGACTCAGTCAACAGGACTGGCAGGAGACAAAGATCACCAGAAACGATGGTCCACCCTCCACATGCTTCATCAGCAGAGCCAACATATAACATATTAGAACCTCCCTGTCTAAAACACATTACACATTAGAACTTCTCATCTAATCAATTAATTATGTATTTATATTGACTTACATGAACCTACCTGTCAATAGTATATTTTGTCTTGTCTGTGTATGTTGCCCACCTATTTGGAATTCACCTTAATTACTTCCTGGAAGTATGGGTATTTAAGCCTGACTGCCAGGCCTGTCAAAGGGTCGGAGACTCACGATCCAAAATCTTGACTATCACTGAATATAAAGCCTAAATTTCTCTGGCTTCAAGGGTAGCTACGACAGTAGGAGACGTCTTAGAACTGGTGGCAGTAGCACCAAAGCGGTCATTAGCTCCAGTCATGAACCCCACAGACACCTCACCCCCAACAGTGAAGTTAATTTTCTATTTTACTTATTTTGAAGGAGGATGTATTACTTGCTGTGAAGGAGGCTGTAAACTCTGTGTTTAGCAACATGTTAACTTGTGTAGTACAGTAGGACATGACATGGTATGTTAGCTCCTTGTGTAGTTCAATGTTGTTGTACACATGAGTACAGTCAACGATAGTATGTATAGTGTACAATAAGGTAAGAAATTGTTTAAAAGCCCTGGAGTATCTACACTGCTCATCTATACAATACACTGAAACAACAAAAGAGTCTAACAAATGACAGATAGAGAGAAAAATTGTTAGAAGTGTTGATGCTACCTCAGCATCCTTAAAATTGTTTGACATGGCTGTGATTCTATTTTCTTTTTCATTTTTGAAATCAACAAAGGTTGCCAGATACTGTATAAACACAGCTAGCTTGGAATGACAATTTAAAAATGGACAGAAACAAGACTGTTCCCATGTTGGCCTCAATGAGTTTGATCCACTTAAAATTGAAAAATCATATACACCAATTTAGTGGATTTGTATTTGCACAAGCACTCAATGATTTTAAAACCAATATAATATTGGTGTACATGATTTTTAGTGGTAAAGGGAATATAACTGGCTGTAGTCTATGAGTACAGTCATGATTCCCTTCTTTTTTAACAGGTCACTTCAATACATTTTTTACAAAGCATTTTTGTTCTTGTTTCAAGTATTGATTTTTAATTGTTTGTTTTACTGTTTCGGTATTATTATAGTTAAAGTGGAGGTTTACATCAAGTGTGAGCTGATAGGTAGATGGTCGCCTAGGCATTTAAACTCTTTTTAACTTATTTATTGTTGTTCTCCACTATATACAAGCATATTAACACATTCCATGTAATATTGCTATTGATGACTGAACCCATGTATACCATGTTGTTAACTACAAATGTTCATATCTTGTAGCTTGATGTTGTTGAGTGCACCCATACAGGGTAAGCTAGTACTCCTATTGGGAACATTGCACAGAAGACTACAGCAGATATTTTGATAGAGGAATAGCTACGACTTCCATAGGACATGGTAACTGTCGACACCATGTTGTTAACTACAAATGTTCATATCTTGTAGCTTGATGTTGTTGAGTGCACCCATACAGGGTAAGCTAGTACTCCTATTGGGAACATTGCACAGAAGATTACAGCAGATATTTTGATAGAGGAATAGCTACGACTTCCATAGGACATGGTAACTGTCGACCAGGAACGAGAACTCAAAAAAACCCTGTCCAAGCAGCCAAAGAGATGAACCATCATAAGGCGAATTTTGACGATACTTACTCCTTTCGCCGATTCTTTTGGACTCACTAGAGTAAGAAACGGCATAGTCGTGCATGGAGGGGGACCTCCAATGGTGGCCAAGTCTAAAAAGCGGCCTCGGCTGGGAAAAGTTTGAGAACCATCGCTCTAGCCGAAATTGGTCAATTTCCCCCCCACCTCCCTTTTTCTGAAATCCTGGCTACGCCCCTGCTGAGCGATTGTGGGACAGAACTGCACATATGGAAATGTGGTTGAGAGAAAATTGCTTTGACTTGTGTAAGAGTAGCTACTTTACTTACATGAAGATAAAAAAAACACTAAAAGTGATGCCATAAGGCAGTATTGTTGTCAGAATTGTCAAAATTATTGTTTTATTGTTCTAGATAATATTCTAACCTTAACTTTTACCTGGGCTAAAAAATATAGCCTTTGCTTTGGCCATAATCTTAGTAAGGACAAGCTGTAGAACTCATCCAATACCTATTTGGGATGTGATTCGTAGGTAGATGTGTTCTTTAGGAATGTTAGATGTGAAGCAGTCATTAATTACATGTTATTTGTCTGGGATAACTTATATCCTGACCTTGCTATGGAGACTACACCCAAGGAACCCCACTTCCACAGAGAGCAGAACTTGCAAATTATGCTAATGAGCAAAACCAATAATGGGAAACTAATGAAACATTAATGAACCACTAATGTAATTGTACTAGACTCAATAACAAGAAGCTGATTGCCTAAACTGAGAGTATCAATGATGGATATCTACTTTTAAGGTCATACACAACTCGGGCTGACCAGCCTATTTAAAGTTGTCAGGACAGCAATTAGGAGCGGAGTTGGTGCGTGAATGTGTCTTGAGATTGAAGGATTTATTTATAGTATTACTTGGAAAATTAAAGAGTTGTGGATATAGTTTGCGGATAAGTTATGTTCATCACAGTTGGTGCAGCGGCTTCAACCTATTTCATTGACATGACCTGTGCCTTGCAGCGAAGACATCTCCCTTACTCTCTTTTAACTACCATTCTCCTTCGTCCTCATCCTAGCCATGATATCAAATCATGAAGAACAGCCCTAACTGGATCTTCTGACACCATGTATTCTGAGGAGCCAGAAGACTGTGATCAGTCACCAAGACAGATGACAGTACCACATTGGACAAGGGTTCCACTACAGATGTCCATATGATAATGACCATGTTCACAAATATTTGGACAGCGACACAGCAGGAAAGTGAGATGGTGGCTCGCAAAGAGCAAACAATAAAGATGCGCAAACAAGGGGAATGTTGGCTAATATTTCTCCAAAACACAACAGACTAAGAAAACTTGCAACTGCAATGATCGCAGGAGAATGATTATGTTGCATGAGAAGACCATGCCAACAGAGAGCAAGTACCGCTGCTCCAGAAAAGAAAAAGACGTCGATCAGACAAAGTGATGGGTTATAAATTTTCCCTGTCTGCCCACATAAGAAATTACAAATGAAGTGGATTTGTTCGTGATGGCATTTGAAAGACACATGACTAACTATGAGGTAGCTCTCAGGTTTTAGGTCCCAAACTTGCTCCCGTCACTGGACAGCTGGGGAAGCAGACTGACTGTCAGAATGCCTGGGGACCAGCTAGTGGACTTAGAGACAGCGAAGTTTGCCCTTTTCAAACATCATCATAGTGAACCACAAGCTTTCTGCTACAGGTGGCAGTCCCTCCAACATAAAAACCAAACAAATCTTGCAGAGAAGCATCATAGAGAGGAATTATGATTTTCCAGCGGTGGACCAAGGAGACAACAGCTAAGGCAGAATTGAGTAACCACATTTGTATAGAGCGGATCATCCAAAAACTACCTTCACACATCCAGACCAGGATACAAGACCAGATGACTACTGACCCGTTTAAAATGGCAGAGTTCGTGGATGGCTACTTGAGGAAACTTGATAAGCAAGCAGATGACAGGGGCATGCCTCAAAGTTTGCAAGCCTATGGCAGACAGATTACAATCATCACAGAAGAGAGACAGAAGAGCTCACGGAGGAGAATAGAGAAGATCTTGGCAAATTTACCATGGAGACATCTCTCAACAGGCTCAACAACAACCTCAATTAGGCATATTTCAGCCTCAGAGATTTGGACTAATCCAGCAGCCCCAGCAATCTAACCTGGTTCCAATTCCTCCACCACAACTGCCTCAACTAAGCCATACTCCACCTGAAGATAACACCAAATATGTGTACATTTGCACATTGATGCAGTTAGGAGCCCAGAGTGCTATAACTGCCATGAGTATGGACACATCTCCCGAGATTGCCCGCTAAGGCTGGTTCAGATGTTAAGTATAGTTTAACAACACATAAATTTTATGATTACTGGTATTGTGAATGGACACTACACTCACTCCATCCTGTTGGAATCAGGATTGAGCTTCACCACAGTCCATTCCTCTCTGGTACAGAGGTAAGCCCACATACGAGGCTCCATCCGGATGAATGACTTCAGAGCATGGACAGTATCTTTTCAATTGGCTAAAGTGGACCTGACTGTGAATAATCAAACCACTCAACTACTCGTTGCTACTTCCTCATCCCTAGAAGTTGATGTGTCTCTCAGAAAAGACATCCCTGAGTTGGTAGACAGTATTTACCAGTAAAAGTAACCACCCAGAGCTATAGTTACCTTGGCTTATCGACAGACTCCATGGAAGTGCAAAAGATCCATCACCCATGCAGAAGAAGACAGCTCAGCCACTCATACCTATTCTGATTCAGTTCCTGAGGAATCACCACTTCAGACCCTGATAAGACATCTGACGAGAATGAAGATCTACCCAACCCCTGTTGCACTAGCTATGGATGATGCATAAAATATACCATAGATGGCAGTTCTACCACTCCCGATCCACAACAATCTCAACCAAACCCGATGCATAGTCTCCCAGACTTGGAATATGATATCATCCAAGAATACTCCCTCACAGAAGACAGACCCTCTGAGAAAAGTGACTATTCCTACAGGCTGAATCTGCGAGTGGCGCTACATACACTGCAAGGTTGGTGGTCCATATTTGCTAAATAAGAGCAGAAGAGGGATAAGTGTTTAACTCAATGTTTTAAAGCGGAGACTGACCAGCAATCTCAATCTCAATTTTTCATTCAAGATAACGGGATGGACACAAGGAGGTACACCAATTGGCTTCCTACGGGAATGGCCCATAACTCTTTAATGGCTAGACGCTTGGGTCGAAAAAATCTTACCACAGACTCAACTCCCATTTTCATGGGCCTGCCATCATTCTGGACATAGCCGATGTGTTATTGCTTCCCCCGCTCTCAGTAGATGGCAAAATTGAAGCACCACATATTATCTCTGGTTCCCTTACTAGTCATGGAACGTCAATTTCCCAAAGTCGCCATGGACATGATTGGTCCTTTATCCATGACAGTGGAAGGTCACTGCTACATTTGCTCTTTTATGCCCAACTAGTTGCAAAAGCACACCTTAAAATCATCAGTCCTTAGGATAGCCATAAGAAATACTGTTTGCAGCAGCAACTTTGTTAGCCGTCTCTTTTGTTACTTGTACAAGATGCTGGGAGTGAATGAAATCTGAAACTCCACATATCATTCTCAGACATATTTTATGGTGGAGCATTTCAACCAAACCGAGAAACAACTATTTCAGAACATTCCCAACTAGTTCGGACACTGCTTGAAAGATGGTCTTCAACTAGCTTTTTCGTGTACTTAGAACCCCCCCCCCCCCCCCACCCCCCAGGAGAGCACCAGATTTGATCCTTTTAATGCTGTTTGTTTGGGTGGCAGTCTCATTGTCCATTGATGTCATTAGGGATGGTTGAAGATGGGAAAACCACCCCAACAAGCCAGCCTCAGTCATCAGTTACCTCCTCAGGACATTTGAGAACATAGCCACTGCTCGAACTCGTGCAACTGCATATGAAGAAGCAGCCAAATCATATGGCCTGGTGGTATAACCACATAGCTCGTGTCCTTTTTTCTTCTTCCTCTTCCCACTAGTTGGCCCAATAGCAACCCTACTCTATTACTGTTAAAGTCTCATTCACTACCAAGGTACAGATAGTTGTAAGGAATAGTGAACATCTGTATCATGTCAATAACCTAGCTCCATAGAACTCCTCCTCTCATCTGTCAAAGGCTAACAATGCAGCTTCAACTATTGATTCTGAGTTAGAAGACATCCCCTATTGGCCCGAAGACAGCACATCTATAACACCCTACATCAACCCTGACCATCTCTCTAATCAATAAGATAACATTGCAAAATCCATCACGAGATAGCCAGGATTCTTCACCGACTCACCACCAGGCAAGACTACTAATGCAAGTGTATACATAAATACTTGGAATGGTAACCCAGTTTTCACTCCTCCTTATCGTGTGCCACGCGCTCAGTAAGCAAATAAAAGAAGGAAGTAGAGCTCCTCCGACTAGCAGGACTCATATTTCCATCACATAGCTCTTGGACCTCGCCAGTAGTGCTTGCTCCAAAGAAGGATGGTATGATTCCTCAATGTATGGACTATTGGAATCAATCGAATAATCCTACCTGATACGAAGAGAGGATTTGATAAATTGTCTCGCTACACAGGAAAATACGTCAACCCTGTACCTTTCTAATGGATATTGCCAAGTTCCAGTTGCCATAAACTCTGTGGAGAACACAGCGTACATAACAGAGTTTGGAAAATATGAGTTCCCTATTATGCCATTTGGCCTTGTTGGTGCGCCTGCCATTTTCCTGGGCTCATGAACAAACTGCTGGCTGACCTTTCCTCCTTTGTTGCAGCATACATGGCCGACTCAGTAATTTTCTGCTGTTCATGGTCTAATCATACCTCTCATCTTAACCAGGTTTTAACTTGATAAAAAGAGGCCGGCCTGACTGTTAAGCCAAGCAAATATTTCATAGACATGCGGGAATGAGAATACCTAGCCCACATTGTAGGTCATGGCCAAATAAAACCCCAAAAATACAAAGTTATAGCCATGGAGGAGTTCGTCAGGCTGCTCTGGAATAAGTATAGTTGTCCTTTCCTAGGTCAGGCAGGCTAATACTGCCGTTTCGTACCTCTCTTTGCAGATGTTGTTCTCTTCTCACTGATGCCTCAAAAAAGGACCAGCCGGACATGGTGTGCAGGATGGAGAAGCTCCAACCTCCCGCGATGAATTCGAGAGCCCCAGTTTTGGCTAGACCACTCATCAACAAACACTTTATTCTCTAACGATGCCACTGTTGTGGGCATCGGTGCAGTTCTCTACCAAACTCTGCCTACCAAGGAAGATCACCCTATTGCATATTATTCAAAACTACTACTACCACAGAAGAGGAAGTATTCTCTCGAGGAAAAAGAATGCCTCATTGTACTCAATGGGATAAGACACTTCAAGTTATATCTCATAGGTGTCTCCTTCCAGGTTATTACAGACCACAACTGCTAGGTATTCCTGTATTGGATGAAAGATGCAAATGGAAATCTCTCTGGATGGTCACTCTGTCTATAAGAATATGCCTTCACAGTCACCCATAGGCCCGGTTCAGCCAATGGAAAAGCCAATGGTCTGTCCTGACAACCTTTCCAATGTCTTCCACTTCTAAGGAAAGAAGGGGAAATATCTGGGATCACGTACATCCTGGCCTTGTTTGAGGTGACAACACCCAAGGATCCACACATCCACCTATAACAGAACTTGCTAAAGAGACTAAAGATCAAGACCACAAATCTACCACTAATGAACCATTAATGAACTTGTACTACACTTCAATACCTGGAAGCCGATTGGCTAGACCGAGTGTGTCAATGTATAGATATCTACTTTTAGGGTCACACTCAACTCTGGCTAACTAGCCTTTGTAAAGGCTGTTAGGCCAGCAGTTAGGAGGGAAATTGGTGTATGAAAATGTCTTGAGATTGAAGGATCTATTGATAATATTACTTGGATACCAATAGAGGGTGTGTGGACCTAGTTTGTGGATATGCTAAGTTCATCACATCCTTAAAGATTCACAACTGGGTAAGTGGTAGGATTGTAATATGGGAATTATTCATAAATTTTATGTTTTTACTCCATTCTATACAGGTGTAGGATTGAACAACCTGATATCCTTCAACATAATGTGGTGACAAATTCTGAAATGGAAATGTGCATGTGAAAAAAAGTTGTTTTGTAACAAGTAATTGAAAACTCTTTTCTATGAACATGAGAAGAGCACCACATTAAGAGTGATGTCATGGTAGTTCATTCTGCAGAAATTATCAGATAACTAAGGGAAGACAGAGCAAAAGCTGACAATAACTTGTTCAAGTGATAGGAACAAGTGATAGTTTTGCACTTATGACACATTTTATTAATTTCTGTATGCTCTATATCATTAACAAAGTCTTGACTATAACCATCAGTTGTGTTTTTCTATATATGCTAAATTTCCCAGCCATCTACTCGCTCTCTGAAAGAGATAAAGTCCCCGGCACACGTGTAGGGAACTGTGTTTACTTTAGCAAGATTGAAAGTAGATTCTACTATCAAGTAGTTACTTTTATCACATCCAATGGCAGTGTGTTGGTGAGTTGGGTTGTTTACTCTGATATAACTCCAGCATCCATTCTCTGATAGCTATTAGCTATGCTGGCCATGTTTACATCCAGGTTTCATTCTTTTAGCCATCCAATTCGCAGCTGCTTTTTTGGTCATTGACAAATCTAGCATATCTTTGGCGAGTTTCTAAATGACTATTTCCTTTTTTAAGTCGAGTCCATAAAATCTTCCGTGCACAATCCAGGTTATGAACGTAAGACACACATAAATATAACACATAAGCCAGGCGCGACAAGACGAAATTTTCCATTCCCTTCGCTCGCCAATTATTTAGACCAGTAATACGTTTAAGCATCGAAGGCGAGCGAACTGCTATGGCCAGCGATGAATGCCAGCGAATGCTGCTATGCCAGCGATGAATGCCAGTGAATACTGCTATGCCAGCGAAGAATGTCAGCAAATGCTGCTATGCCAGCGAATGCTGCTATTCCAGAAAATACTCTATGCCCGAAAATACTCTATGCCAATCAATGTTTCTGACCAGTTCTGAGACAGATTTGCACATATAACAATAGGTTGTGAGTGAATTGCTTTGTGTAAGAGAAGCTACTTTAATATTCAAGCATGCCAGAGTGATTTCAAAAGTAAAACATGTAGAAATTATTATGACTTTTATCTTATTGCTCCAGATGTTTCCCTATCCTTAACTACTTCCCAGGAAAAAAACAGAGTCATTGCTCTGGCCATATCCTTGGAAAGGACAAGCTGAAGAGCTAATCCAATCATTTTTGATGTGATTTGTGGATGTCTACTTTTCGATTGTGGGTGTGTTGCAGTCCAGATTTAAATGTTCTTAGCGATTCACAACTGGTGTAAGTGGCTGGATTCTAATATGGAGAGGTATACAAGAATTAAAAGTTTTAAATATTCTTTACTGGTTTAATTTTAAACAACATGATCCCCCGACAATGTGGAAGTAGTTTTGTTAAAATTATTTGGAATCTGCTTTCTGTGAAGATGAGTACCACATTAATATTTGGATCATCTGGCAATACCTTCTGCAGAAATGATCAGAGAACAAAGAGATGCAGAAGATGAGATGAACTTGTTGAAGTGATAGTTGTTGGAATCAGATTGCCAAAACGATACAACAGCCACCTGATGTTCAAACAGGAACCTACAGCAGAAGAACTATCAACACTTTGGCTCAGAAACAGTAAATTCTAAAACATTCTTTAGACTTATTAATTCTCATTGGTCAGAATCATAAATGTTCATATTTAGTCATTTTTACCAGGGCTCTAGCATAAAGGGTATTTAAGCCTGAGGTTTTAGGGTCCTGGATAGAACTACAGGGTGCTGTTATACTGAATGAAGAGTTAATCATAATATTTTGTATTTACCATTGTCCATACCTTACCTTGAACTTACCTTTGCTCCCCTTCCTTAGAATCAGCTCAGTGCCCGAACATTCCAAACTTACGATAGTTTCTACATTTAACACCTTTTTTTAAAGTTTTCGTTATATCATTAGTTGCATTGATTATGCTTTCTATATATGCTGAACTATCTAATCATGTTCTCGCTATCCGAGAGATAGTGGCAGTAAGCATGCAAGGAACAGTGCTTACCATAGAAAGATTTAAAATAGTGCCTACCGTCACGAACTTGATTTGTATATGTCTTCTTTGTGATGGTGAGATGTGATGCTGTCGAGAATTATATTTTCTTTAGAGGTTCACAACTGGTCTAAGTGGTTGGATTGCAATATGGGCAGTAGCCAAGAATGGCATATATTTACTGTATTCCTTACAGGTTTAAGAACAACCAAATACCTACAACATAAAAGGTTGACAGATTCAGAAATGTGAATAAGCATGTGGAAGTAAGTGGCGTTGTTTGAAATACTTGGAAACTGCTTTCCATGAAGATGAGAAGAGTAATAAATAAGTTTGAAGTCAGTAGGCAGTACTTTCTTCAGAAATTATCGGAGAACTAATGGAGGACCAGGCAAAAGCTAACAAGAACATGTTCAAGTGTTAATTTTCACTTTTGACACTGTTTATTGTTTTCAGTATGCTCTATACCATTAACAAAGTGACTACATGCATCAGTTTTGTTTTCCATATATGCTAAACTATCGACCCGTATACTCGCTGTACGAATGAGAGAAAGTGGCTTCACACAATTAAGGAATGATTACCACAGGAGGATTGAAAATAGTTCCTACTATCAAGAACTAGTGTCTCATCCAATTCCTGTGTTTGATGAATTGAGTAGTTCAGTCTAAATAAAACTCCAGCATTCCGTTCTTTGACAGCAATTAACCAAGTAGGCTGCGTGTAGATTCTTGTTTCTTTCCTTTGGCCTCAGAATCGGCAGCCATTTACTCCAACAATCGAAGCATCTAGAGAGCGATGGCTCGTTTTCCAAGTTGACAATTTCCTTTTAGTCACGTGCATAAAATCTTCCGTGTAAAGCGACTCTCCGGGTTATGACGGTACGGCGTATATATAGTTTCTGTGTATACCGCATACGGCATGCGCGCCAATACGAAGTTTTCCATCCAATAGAAGTTTTCCATCCAACTTCCAGTGTGAAAATGTCTAAGGCGAAAGAATATTACTCTGCAGCAACTGCTATGCCAGCAAGTACTGCATGCCAGCAAATACTGCTAAGCCAATGTTCCTGGCCGGTTGTGGGATTGGTACATATGGAAATATTGATGAGAATAAATGCTTTGACTTGTGTAAGAATACTTACATGAAAAAACACTAAATGTATTGTCATAAAGAGAGTGATATCATAAGGCAGTATTTGTAGGCACAATTATCATGATTATTGTTTTTTGTTCTAAACATTGTCGTAAGGTGAGTGACGTCATAAGGCAGTATTTGTAGTTACAATTGTCAAGATTATCATTTTATTGTTCTAGATATTTTCCTAGCCTTAAATACTGCCCTTGATAAAAACATAGTTACTGCTCTGGTCAAGAAAAAAATGAGAACTTCCAAAGAGTACTTTGTGAACTTGATAGCCAAGGTGTCAGGGCCTTTCTGACAACTCTGGAAATTTAAGCATTGGGTCACTAACTTGTTCAGTCCCACTCAGATCTCCAACATATCCTTACTGGTCTGACAATTTGCATGGCCAGACAGTTGTTCAACGAGGCTGGAAAGACCTCCATCACCTGTTCATACAAAATTTTCTGGGCAAGGAACAACCTCGCATAGACCAACAACCGATCTTTGCAACTGACTGGTCTCATTGACCCAATTCAATTATTTACCCCTTGCCCAACCATTTCTTCTCTTTACAGACACTTTTTGTAAACATGTATATGTATATAAAAGGCATTATTTTTTCTGTTACTTTCTGTATTTTTGCATGTATATTTATTTATGCCTACGTAATACATCTCAGAACACTGTCAAGGTTTTAGTTTCCCTTTGGTATGTGGGTCACATGATGAAGAATGTTATTAGCCACAAATTCTGACCGCTGATGATTGTTGTTGTGGCTACTGCTTAAAGTATTATGTGCTATGCGGTTTCTAATGCATTCCATGTATTACCATGTGACAGCTTGACAGCAATGCACAGTGCATATCATAGCATGTGCATCATCTATACAATTGTTGTGTAATTGACGAAAGGAAAAATATATAGCTCTAACCTACATTTCCGATCTGACCTGAAAAGGCAAACATTTTTTCCCGCACAATTTTTTATACTCAGAAGCACTGATTTTTCCCAAAATTATGCTAGTAAAATCCTCCAAGCCCTTAAGCCAAGCCTGGTGGTTTCTAATGCATCCATGCAGCTTTTGACAAAACATAATTAATTCTTGTCAAATTATCTTGTCTGTCGGTCATCTGGTAACTTAGGAACTACAGGTCATAAAAAATAATGACAACATTTGGACTCCAGGTTCCAAAATGGTTATTAGCCATGTTTCAAGTCTCTGGAATCATTTATGGGGGGGAAAATCAGTAACAAAAACTCCCACAGTGTTTGTGACAGTTAGCCATTTTATTTTACCTCCTTTTTACTCTTCCATGCATGCATGCATGCACTCAAGAGTCTCTAGCTACGTTAACCTTCCAAGTCTGAACTCTCAAAATCTAATGATTAGGCAGCATATCCAAGTACAAATGCATATGAAGAATATAACTGGGCCTTGAATCTGTAGCTGAGAATAGAAGTGCATTAAAGACATACAGTGTGAATTGCATGACTAAGTCATCTTTGAGCTCATAGAATTGATGCAGAAAAATTGGCCATAGTCTGCATTTTTGTGCTAGTCATTATTATTAGAGGAATGTAGTGATTACAATTACATTAAGAAATTGATGACATGAACTAGAAAAAAAATCCACAAGGGAATGAAATGGTATTGAAATGACTCTAAGCCAGTGAAGCTCTTAATTACTCTCACCCAAAGCAGCAGAAGCACCTAAAATTATGGAAAGGAGTAATTACAGTGGTAATAAAACAAAATGGAGTGTGTCCAAGCTAACCTGACCAATCAACATCTGATAGTGTGGAATAATGAATGCCTATCTCTAGTGTCTATAAACAACCTTAATACGTTGAATAAAAAAGGTACTCATAAGGACAACAACCTGCTTAATGACCCAGAGCTTTAAAATCATATGAAAAACAAATATAATATGATTTAAATGGTAAAGGGTGGTCTAACTCTTCGGTCATCAAACTGTGGTTGTGGTCCTCAAGTGTTCACTCTTGTTTCCTTTATTTTTGGCCAGTCATTCCAGTATAATCAATCATGTGTTTTTACTTGTTCATTAATTTTTTTGTTTTGTTTTTTTGTTTTGTTTTGCATATTCCTTCAACATTGTGGTTGGCGAGAACCCCAATGAAAGTAAACAACAGAGATGGACCTCTCCTTTAAAACACTTTATCTAACTTGTTGTACACACATATCTTCATATTTTAACATACCTTTTTGTTATTTGGTTGTTAGAATCAGCCAAGGATCAGCTACAGCCTCCTTCAGGACTTAGCAATACTCGAACAGGAGAACTCCAAAATGATCTAAATATGCATATTTTGCTCATCTTTTTGTTTGAAGAAATTCAAGTGACTGCTTAGTTCAAATTCAGCTGTAAACCATAGTTCAATTTTGCAATATTTTTGGAGAAGGATGATACTACAGTTTCATATTGTAAAACACAAAAGCAACCTCAATTTGTCATTAACAGTAACCACTATCCTTGTATTTTTCTTGCAACCAAAAACGCAACCAAGAAGAAGATTAGTTCCTACAGAAAATGGTTCTTCTTGTACCTAAATTGTTGTGAATGGACCGATTGTCAGTAAGTTTTATGCATGGGTAAGAAAAAATGTTAGATACATAAAAGATCCTTGAAGATGAATTTCTAGGTTTTATACTTTTTTATTTTGTCAGCAGGTTTCAATGAAGGATTCATGACTATTTCTACTGTTATGGAAAACATTTCTGATGCATCAGAGGCCAGCTTTGGACAAGGGATTGCAAACTGCAACATTTCCTTAGGTACAAGATTATGATTAAAGCAAGCTCGCAGCTTAATTACACCTGATCAGATTTAAACTGCAAATGAAAGCCAAGGAATTGGCAAACTTGATGGTCCTTCATGTCCACAATTTTGGCTTGATTGATTTTTTTTTTAGCAATACATAAATTGAAGAATTGTTTTTAAAAATATGACAGAGAATATATATATTTTTTGTGGGGTTTAGAGAGAGAAGAGGATATGAGAAACAAAATATATTTTAGCCTGATAATTTTGTTTTCACATGAAGCTCGTGGAAGAAATGTGAGCTCCATCCTACTATTATTAGATTGCATTGCTTTACTTATTATCCTAGTCCCATCATATCTTATCTGTACATATTGATGCCATCATGAAGTTTTAATGGATGGATAGTAATGTGTAAAAGTATTCTAGAATTGTATATATATTCTTTACAGGTGCAAGGTTCAAAACGTATTCCCTATAACATAATGGGATAACAAATTCTGAACCGGAGGTAGGGAAGCACACCACTAAGATTGAGGTCAACTGGCAGTACGTTTGCAGATATTATCAGAGTACTAAAAAGAAAATAGTGCAGAATCTGACAAGAAATTGTTAAAATTTTAGTTTGCACACCTGATACCTTATATTGTTTTTAGTTTGCTCTCCATCATCAGTACAACTCTCCTCTACAGATTATATGCATTATTTTTCGGTATATACCAATTATGTAGAGAGATGAAGCAGTCACACTCAATTCAAGGAATTGTTTATGTTCAAAGCTAGATAATGGTTTCTGCACCATAAAGTCTTGCAATACCACCAATGTTACAATATATTGCAGAATAAAGGTCCTTCAAACTTTCCTTGACATCTATTAGCTACCCACATCGCGTATGTAATCTCCAGCAAGTTTTCGTGAATTCTCCAGGAGAACTATTTCCTTTCAAGTCAATCCAGTAAATCTTTCGGAAACTCGTTGGTATATGAACTTACAGAAGATATACAACCAAAACAGCCACGCGTGGCAAAACAACCCGTCCACCATTCCCAGTGAAGACTCGCTTGACTGCCAATAAACAGCCAAATATGAGAACGTGCGGCAATACAAAGTTTTTCTAACCACCTCCAGTGAGAGCTCGTTTCGCTCGCCATTAAGTGAGTTCGGGACCTCAGCTAAAACTCACATTCTTAGCTGCCTAAATGGTGGTTTCAGTCGATATTAGCCCCAAAACGTCGCCAAGGGTGCATTGAATTGCTAAGGTAGTAACTATGTACTGTTGGGGTGTGAGAAATACCCGTGAAATTCATCTCCAAGATTTCTGATTCTTTGTTCGTATGCTGTTATTAAATATGTCTACCCATCGTAACTTTAGTACCACAAGATCCCATTCATGTATTAAAATTAAACGACATGTAATAAACTATATTTTACTATTTAACTACTACACAATGTACATGTAGGGCTACATGTTGGCCACAAGATACAGTGAGTTTGGCCCAATAAGTATACATGTTGTACACTGTGTGTAGGCTATTGCAGTCTACCTAGTCAACAATATAAGGGTTATTATTACTATGTATTCAAAGGATATATTTACAAAGTTGCAGTTACCATTTTTTTGTAACATTCATCATATATTTTGTTGGAGATCTTTCAACCCAGTAGAGCTCCAACAACAATAACTGACATTATTGCTTAACTAGAAGGAATGTAGATTATTTGTGATTACATGTAATTAGTGTGAATATATTGTGGTCATGAGGTAAAGGGTCAGATAGAGTAATTAAGCTCACCTGATGAATACCTCATGGCAGCTAAGCCCTGTGTGCAGAATAAGAAAGAGATATATTATTCTTGGTTTTGCATTCACTCATCAGAGATTGTACCCTAGACAATCTCTAACACTGGTGGCAGCTAGGAATCTAACCTTAGCTGTTTTGAGATTTGCTACAAAAAAGAAGAAAGAGATGGACAGTAGAAGAAAAAAGATGGGCGAAACAGACCCAAAAGTGCTCTAAAAGTGATGGCAGTCAGCCACAGAAAGGTTGCAGAGCATGCTGAACCAGATGAAGAGTCAGCAGCCACAGTCCAGTTGAACAGTGAGCTAACAGAGATGTGCAAGTTCATGGCCAAAATTACCATGGAGTCGGAGGCAGCACGTCGGGTGAGAGAGGACAAACGAGAATAGCAAAGACAGGAGGAGAGACGTAGAGAGAGAGAAAGAGAGGAGAAATGAGAAGAGGACAGGCAGAGAGAGAGAGAGAGGAGGAAAGACGTAGAGACAGAGAAAGGGAGGAGAAACAAGAAGATGAGAGACGCTGAGAGAAAGAGGAAAGACAAGAGGAGAAGCATAAGGAGAAAGAAGAATGGAGAAGAGAGAAGGAAGAAAGGCATAGAGAGGAGGAAGACAGGAGACAAAAGAACACGATTGAAAGCTGTTACAGGAGAAGCGGCAGATCAACTTGGACCGTGACAAAAAGCAGACAGCCAAAGATGTGCCACAGCTGCCTCGACTGATGGCAGGGATATTGAGAACTTTCTAAGCACTTTTCAAGACCAAATTGGGATGCATGGCATTCAGAAACTTACTAGTCGACCAATCTGCTGGCTGTACTAGGTGACAAATCACTCACATTTCAGAGTGGGTTGGATCTTGCAGACAAGCAAGAGTTCGATGTCTTGAGCGCCAAACTGGTGACATTCCACTGAGTGTTGCCCGATTTTTACCGCACACAGTGGAACGAGATCAAGCTAATGACTGGAGAGTCATTCCAGCAATACTTACAACGGACACAGATTATGTCACATAACTGGATGAAGCCAGCAAAAACCAGAGAGGACATCATAGATATGATAAACCGTGAGAGACTGCTGGATGTCATGGACCAATCCTGCAAAATGTGGGTAAGACAGCAAAATCGCCCAACAGCAAGCATCGCTGCAGAGCTGGCTGACAAGAACATACTATCACTTCCCACACGAGAGGATCCATGGAACTTGAAAAGATCAGGAGCAAGTCAAGATTGGAGCAAGTCAAAACCTGGCCGAGCTGACTACGCAAAGCCTCCAGGGAGAACTATGCCTGCAGCCACAATGCCAACAACCACTCACACAGAGAAGCCACCAAGGCCTCCAGCCTTTGATGTGATAAAAGGGCCGCGTTGCTTTCAATGCAATGAATATGGCCATATCACCAAACAATGTCCGACAAAAGTTTGTTTGATGGCCCAAGCACACCAACAGGACCTAGAGAGAACCCAGGGCACCATAAATGGGAAGAGATCCAAAGACCTAATTATCGATTCAGGTTGTCAAATGACGCAGGTTCACCCCAAATGGCTACTCCAGGATACCGCCGTGAGACCCCATTCAGATTACCTGCGTCCACAGAGACGTTGGGATGCATGAAACCACTACAGTAGACCTAGATGTCATGGGAAAAGCCATCGGGACCAAAGTGGTCGTCAATCTAAATTTGACATCTGACGGTATCATTGGTTTAGATATCCTGACGGACAGGAAACATAAATCCAGTTACCTCGCTCAAACCAGGAGCAAGACCAAGGGCAAACGAAAGATAATGACAAGACTATCTACAACCACCTCCAACGAGTCCTGTGAGTCCCGAGAATCATCACCAACTCCTCCATCAGACACGGACGATAGAGATCGGGGCTCCACCTCAACAGTAAACTCCAATGAAGAAGAGAGTGCCACAGGCAGTGAACTACCAAACAACCCACAATATTAACCTGCAGATATGTCCCATCTGCCAGAGTGGGCGGATGACTTCTTCACGACAGCTAGGGTGAAGAGAACTCTTACCCATCAGCAGAAGAGGGAAAAGAGGCAACTCCATGCCTCCAGATGGGTTTCCATAATCCCACTCGATGGCAGAGTATAGCAAATGAGGAAGGCCCAAGAGGAAGATCCATCTCTGCGTACCATCAGACGTAAATGTGAGCGTGGAGAAGAACCGTACATCAAGACAAATGGACTGATATACCAAATGGCCAGACTACCCAAAAGACTGGAAGAAAGTCATCAACTTGTTCTACTGGCTTCGTATCGAGATGTCACACTAAGGATAGCACACATCTCTATGCTAGCATCCCATTTTGGTCAAACAAAGTCTACAGACTACATCCACAGACATTTTGTGTGGCCTGGTCTGCTACGTGAGGTAGTGGAGATGTGTAAACGCTGCCAGACATGCCAAAAGACGGGACGAGGATCTCTACGGAAGGCCAAGTTGGTGCCACTACCAGCGATTGGAAGTACCCTTTACAAGAATTGCAATGGACATGGTGGGTCCATTGCTCAGAACTGAAGAAGGCCACCGATTCATTCTAACCATTGTCGATTATGGTTCGAGGTTTCCTGACGCGATCCCTCTCAAAACCACCACTAGCCTCCCATATGTACTGTTCGCTTGCAGAAGTATCATACATCAATCCACTGGTTTCAGCCCATTCGAGAACATCTTTGGGAGATATCCCAGAGACCCGCTTGACATCCTAAAAGAAGAGTGGGTAGAACCAGCCGAATGCAAGGAGTGGATGAATCCAAGGACATTGCCATCACAATGGAAAAAAAAGGAAAAAAGAAGATGAAGAAATGGTATGATAAAAAAGCCAGAGATAAGACCTTCACTGTAGGTGACACTTGTCTGGTTGTGCTGCCTTCCTCCACGAACTGGCTGCTGGCGAAGTGGACAGGCCCATATACTGTCGAAGAATCTTGTCAAGCACCACGTATAAAGTTGCTATCCCTCATGGTAGAAAAAACATCGGACTTTCCACGTCAACATGCTATCAAGGTGGGAATCTCCATCAGCCGTTTGTCTGTTGAACGTGGGAGAGATAAACAATGCTGAACCAGATTTTCCATCATGGAGAGTGGAGAACACAGCTGACATCAAGCCGCACATCGACACAATACTGAGTCAGATGCGGAGAGAAGACATTCAGAAGGCCTTGGAAGAGTACAAGGCAGCGAGAAGTACAGCTGCTGGAAGAACAGATCGTGCAACCATGCGGATAGCGACCCGCCCTGCTCTACCATCCAGTTCACCACCGTATCGTCTCGCACATGCAAGAAAACCGATAGTTCAGGAGGAGATTAAAGAGATGCTACATGATGGCATCATCCAACCCAGCCACAGTCCATGGACCACACCAATGGTGTTAGTTCCAAAAAAGAACGGAATTCTGAGGATTTGTATCGATTACTGTAAGCTGAATGCGGTCACCAGACCGGACCCCTTTCCCATCCCTAGAATAGATGACTTGTTAGATGGAATGTCATCAGCCAAATTTATTACAACATTGGACTTAGCCAGAGGATACTGGCAAGTCCCCATGGATCCAGCATCGAGGGAGAAGACAGCTTTTTCCACGGATTTCGTAAAATACGAGTTCCGGGTAATGCCATTTGGTCTGGTGGGAGCGCCAACAACCTTTCAACGATTAATGAATGAGTTATTTGTAGATCTGTATGGAAAGGTTGCTGCCTACATGGATGATTTGGCCATTTACTCGATGACATGGGAAGACCACATCACTCATCTCAGGGAGACTGTGGGAAAACTTCCTGCTACGGTCAATAATTTTTTGTCAGCCTGGACAGTTCCACGTCACTCATCCCTTATTTGCAGTCTCTCTTCTACAAATCCTAGGCCAAGCCCAATAGCAGTCTACAGCTTCGCCAGTAGCTGCTATTCCTTTCGTGACGTCCAGTGACACGGAATAAGTTTCAATATATATTAAATATATATTATAGACATACAATACACTTCTAAATAATTCCAATCTTACTCTGTAACTCGCTAACTCTGTAACTAACTACGTAACTAATTCCCATTCAAATGTATCTATATTTTTGTCCTCTGGCTCTATACAATCACCCAATCAAATCATTCGATTGTTCTTGTGATTTTGGCAGTTTGTAGTCAGGGTTGAAATCCCTGACTCTCCCCCAACCTTAGTCAGAGACCACTGGTCTCTTGACAACCCATCAGCATTGGCGTTCTTGCTTCCACTTCGGTGTACAATTGTAAAATCATATTGCTGTAATGATAGGTCCCACCTTGCCAACCTGCCATGACTGTCCTTCAGGTTGCCTAGCTGGGTTAATGGTTGTGGTCTGTTTCGATTGTAAACTTTGATCCCTGCAGATAGGTACGAAAGT
>CBDHDT010000095.1:5000-15793 GCA_965261215.1 Ekhidna sp. | reverse complement strand
AGGTTGTCACCACGTTTACTATTATCAGTTGCTTTACTTCTGTTTGGTTGTAGACCACAAACCACACTCTCACAATTATCCTGTTCACAACTACTCTTGTTAATAATCAATTTCTGCTTATCTTTAGTCCGAGTCTCTGGCACTGTCTCTGCCACTAGGGTCTCTGACAATGACCCCACCTTTTTTTTATATATCTGTAAAAGAAAGGCTCATATGCTTGAAGTAAGTATACCATTAGAAAGCTTGGTCATTTTGATGCAAAAAAATCAAGTTCATGAGATGTAGCAAATCCGAAGTTATATATATTTTTTTTAGTAAGACCACCAGAAATTCATATATTGTCATCCCATTATTTGTAGGCCATCAGATGTTCAACCTTGCATGGACCTGTAAGGAATACATAAATACAATTCATTATTACTTTCCCATATCACAATCTAACCACAACATCACGAAAGTATCAATATGCTGATGAACACTGTACACCTTCAGCTAAGCTACGGCTAGGACAATATGTTCATGTTATGTCCAATAGGACTTGGCAAAAATAATCATTAGGTAATATATATATATTTTTTAGTTTCTTCCTAACCCTCTTCTCAATCATACACCTTTGCTTTCCACTCACTGCTTTGCATTTATTATTAGTCAGGATACATGTGCACTTTGAATAAACAAAAGACAGTTTTTATTCCGTTGCCAATGTTTGAGCTCATGTCTAAGAACCGTATGGTATCCAGACGGCTGCTGAAGATACCACGTTAATCTGGCGACGAGGACAAGTAGGCTATTGCTTTTCACTATGGTAGCATTCCTAGGTCGCATTACTAGTTTGACAGCACCAAAGAGTAGTAGTCCCAATATGTCAAAAGATTTAGATATTTCTTCAAAACGAATGATGCACCACAAAAGACAAGAAATGCATACTTTCCTTGTGGTCATTGGACTAGTTCCTTACTTACCACTGAGGAGTTTGGTACAACCAGTGAAGCCAGGCGATAAGCTTACAACGAATTGGTGCAAGTTTTGACAGCCCACTATGATCCACCACCATCAAAGATAAGTCTGATGCCATAAATTTCATAGCAGGCAAAGGAACAAAAGCGACTCGGTAGCTACCTACGTCTCCGAACTGAAAAGATTGCAGGAATTTTGCATCTTTGGTGAAACTGTGGACATTATGCTCCAAGATCGCATCATGTGTGGGATCAACAATGAAGCAATCCAGAAACACTCACTGGCAGACTCTACACTGACTTACAAAAGAGCTCTGGAACTAGTACAGAGCCTAGAAAGGCTGCTTCAATTGCTAAAATCCTGCACAGAACAAACTGAGATCTAGGAGTAATTATTTCACATAATATGTCCTGGAATGAACACATTATCTATGAAAAATATATAAAAAAAGCATATGGAACTCAATGTCTGCTACGTTGAATATCAGTAGTGGATCAGTAAGGATAAAAAGCTCATATCTATCTTAATTCGCTCTCAAATAACATTATGCTCGTCTGTTTGGCAGACATCCTTCAGCTTGAGAAAATACAGAGACAAGCTATCTAGTACATCCTCTTGGATTATTCAGTGGATTATCATCTAGGTTGAATGCCTGCCCTGTCAAGCCTCAGACCTGACTGCAGCCTGTCAAAAGAACTGAACAAGCATATATGTTGTGTGTGTGAGTGAATGTAATGGTTGTAAGAACATTATCTTCTTATCTTGTAATTGCATGTGTATATGTGGTTGTGTATTTGTCAAAGTCACTCAACTCTTCTTATGTTGTAAGGGCTGGGGTAGATGCCTATAAAAGCAACTGGTGCCCAGCTCAATAGTTAGTCTCCGCTCCATATGTACCTACATACCATAGTTCAGATTAAAGTTTTAATCCAGACTTATTTGTCAGAGGTTAGGGTTAGCATAGGAGAGGAGGCTCTGGTGACAGCGTTATCCTTCTTCTGTGAGAGATCCTGGGAGGACTACCCATTTGAGACTTGTATAGGCCTTCCTACCTATATTGTCCCCCTGGTAAATCCTCACATGCCCCCAACAACTTGTATCTATCAGTATGAACCAACATAGGAAATTTCTGTGTTCACATTTTGATCCTAACAATCCTTGCCCCTTTCTTTTTATTTAATATGTCCTACTTTAAATTTCCCAACATCCCTTCTTTTTTAACACCTCTATCCATCTCTTAGATATTTTTTTTATCATTAATTGTATTTATAATCATTGTCAGTAGATCATCAGGTTAGCTTCGTCAAATTCAATTTCATCATTGCACAATCCACATGTACATCATGCCCTGTAGCACAATAATAATAATAATAATAGTAATATATTGAAGCGCGAGTGATGATCGGCAGTCAAACAAAAGCTGAAGACAAGCTAGAGGGAGAGAGCAGGAGGTCTGGCCCTGAAAATAGCCAGTTTGATAGACTTACTAGAGGGCCAAAAAACAAGAAGACGATTGTCAGGGCTTGGCTGTTCATCTTGATTAACACCTGAGCGATAGGTCGGGTTTTCACTGACGCTTTTGGAAGTCCTGGGAAGGCTATTGAGCCATTCAACACCTGGTAGAGATGAAAATATCCTGCCTTCTTATCCTGCCCTTTTATTTCTTGCTCGAAATGTGGGTCTAAAATTATCGTGGCTTTGCTACTTCTTGATGAGCTCCATGAGGTTATCCTCCCTTGCGGATATAGCGCCAAGAAAAATTACCAATTGATACGCTTGTAATAAACCGAATGATGGAGGATGTTGGAAAGCGCGTATTGTATTGGTTGGGTAGGTGATGGCAGAGAAGGAAGCAATTATTATATGGGTAGGTTGTTGTTGGATATTGGTTCTCCTCTCTATTGTCACCTCTCTACCTCCATGAACAGTTGGACACAGTATAAAGCTTTTAATTACTGAATTACCTTTTATTTAGTTGGCCATTTAGAATTCTGTAGTTAATTGTTGCTCTATGTGTCCTGTGTATGTGGTGGCCTTGACAGGCACTACAGAAATGGTACAGCTGAACCAGTGTCAACAAAAAGGGGCCCCACATTTAATTTAAAAAATTAAATACATATACATTATGCAAAAAAAAAATTGTAAATAAAATTTATAACAATTAATAATAATAAAAAAAAAATTTCTATTGCATAAAATATAAATAACAATCTTAATTTTCGGATAACTTGAAAGTTTTTAGATTAATTTATAATTTTTATAAAAAATTTTTTTTAAATGGCCAAAAAATCTTAAAATTAATTCCCCTCCAAAATAAAGTTTAAAAACACCATGAAAATATCTCTTAATGTATACAATGCTTGATGAAGAGAAGAAAGGTGAGATTTTATGCCTTAAAAAACTTGGTCTCAATTTTACTGCTATTCTCTATTGACAGGTATCCCTATCATGGGTGTCTGCAATAGAGCCAAAAAAATGGGAGCTGTTAAAACTGGGAATCTTGGTGTATAAAAGCAATTTCTAACAAGAACTTTAGTATTTTAGCAAGCTTAAATAAAAATTCCCCCAAATCTCTACCCATAAGCTAGCTTAAAAATTCAAGAAAGAGACAAAAATTGATTCAACAGCACAAATAATGCACAATTAGTTGCGGGAGTTGAGATTTCAAGCATGTTCACCACTTTCAAAACCCCTCTTGTCAAAAATGAATACCAAGCGCAGATTTGATTGTAAGAGATGGAATTTTGAACCAAATGACTTCTGGAAGAAAGTAATATTTTTGGATGAAACATCCTTTAGCCTTTTTGGTTCCAATGGAAAGTATTGGGTATGGAGGACTGAAGGTTCAAGGTTGAAATCCAAATATATGAAAACTACAGTTAAGTTTCACGGTGGGAATTTTTTGTATGCGGGTGTTTTAGCTATAATTGGGCAGGAACACTGGCATTCATTGATGGAACGATGAATAAATATCAATTAATATTCTGGTTAATAATATACTAACTTCTTTACTAAAATGATGCTAAATGATTTTGTTTTTCAGCATGAAGCATGATATTGATCCTAAGCTTGCATCAAAATATGCTTAGGATTATTTCAGAGAGAAAAAAACATTAAACTATTGGAATGGCCATCTCAATGGCCTGATCTGAACCCAATTGAGCACATATGGTCATACATGAAAAAGCAGTTACAATATTTTCATGCAAAAAGTAAACGAATTAAATAAAAAAATTATTAAAATTTGAGATCAAATCTCTCTAGACTTTTGCAAAAAGTTGGTAATGTCGATGCTAAAGAGAATATCAGAATGTATTGCTAATCGTGGGGGCCACACAAGCTATTAAATTCTAACTTACTAAAAAAAATTGGTTGTGTATAAAAATTATAAATTTATTCAAAAATGTTCAAGATGACAGAAAATTATTTCAGTATGATTGTATAGCTATATTTTCTGTAATAGGAAACTATATTTTTGTATTGGAAAGCTTCATTAATTGTTAATTTTTTTTATTTACCAACTTTTTTTGCATAGTGTATGTACAGTAATAAATATTAATAGTAATAATAAAGTAGTAAGATAGGGGTTAATGATATACATTAATCTTGGGAATACAACAAAATCCGAATCTGGTAACTGCCTCACGATCCACGGAGGCTCACATGATCGTTCTTGTCTTGTTCATGCTGGCTGTTCCGTTCAGTAATCCACTGAGAAGTCAGGGCAGTGGCACTCAATAACTCACTCAACATCCGGCGTGCAAACAACACACATGCTACACATTGACATTTTGTAAGTAAGCTGATTCAATAAAACCAGGTAAACTACTTGTGATCCATGTGTGTTTTTTCCCCTTATCTCACCTTTCGATTTTCATGACACAGACAACAAATAATGTAATTAATGTTTCCTAATTTTGTGTACTGGTAATGCTTATGAAATGTCGTGATACTCGTAAAAATAGCCAAACGGTATATAGTGCTGCTTTTGTGGTGGCGATAACTGAGTTTGCATTTCATGAATTTACGTGGTGCTAGTGTTGTCTCCATGTGCATTATTTTTGTGCGTGGTACCGTGATGGTGGTGGTGAGGACAGCGCGAGTTTGTTTTTTTTTAATTTTTTTTTCCTCACGTGGAGGTGGTAGGGACTAAGTTTATTTCATCACTTGACACAAGGGGGCCTGCATCCAAGCGCCTACTATGCATGTGCGTTCGAGACCCGCCGACGCTATTTATTTATACTGCGCTCCCAACAACTCCACTTTTCTGTTCACAAATTCTAAGGACAAAATCTGTCTATAAAGGCACGAAAGTACTAGATTCAGCCTGGAATTAAATTGTTTGTATGATTCTGCCTGTAATATGTGTAGCTGAGTTGATTGCCACATAATATTTAAACAAAATATATTCTTTATATTTCTGTATTTTACAGATCCCAAGAACCAAGATGCAATTAAGTGGTGCACAAAAGCGAAAACTATCAAAAAAGAAACGAGAGCAAATGTTGGACTTATAGTCCAAGACTGCAAAGCTGAATAATTTCTTCACACAATTTCCACAATAAGATATACCGATTCTGGATCAAAACTAATCTCCGTCATCAGAAGTGGACACAAATACCTCTTTGATCACTTCAAAATCAGTATGATGACGTTGAAATCATCGAGGTGTCACAAGCAGGTTCATCTAGCACATGTCTCACTACTGATCCCACTTTGCCTGCAAATTCTCTTGATACCTCTACTGCAAATGTTGATGAAGTTGCTTTATAATACATTTTTGGGTTGAAATAATTGCTGAAAATAAAAGTTTAGTGGGCCATGGTGATGGTGGAGAAATGATTCCGTCTGCAAAAGATGAAGTAAATATAGCAAAAGATCCAGGCTTGTGGCTTTATTTCTCTGCTGATGACGTGGCCTAATGAACTGCTTGTTGACCCAGTTGACCCAGTGACTGTTAACACCAATGGGCCATTTGACAAGTCTTACTGGCATTTCGGTAGTGGCAAACCAGCAAGATACTGTTCTCAGACATTTTGTTGGGACAAAAGCCAATGGTGAGAAATACAGGAGAGAGTGGTTGTATTCGCCATCAACAGGATCAGTTTAATATTTTGTTTGTAAACTGTTTTCTCCTAAATATTTCTCACATTTTGTTACAAGAGTTCAGTGTCTGGCGAAATATTATTGATGATCATCATGAAAAAAGCACTACTAACCGATACTATGCTAACATACTTAACTCGCAGACAAGGTTAAGGGTTTAGGCAAGAGTTGGAAAAACAAATTCAGGATGAGTTTGATTACTGGGAACATGTCTTGAGGCATGTCATAGCAGTTATTCATAGGTTAGCTGAATATGGCTTGGCTTTTCGAGGAACAGAAGAAAGATTTGGACATGGTAAAATGGGAATTTTTTAGGACTGCTTGACCTCATAATTCAGTTTGATCCATTTTTAGCAGGTCACATTTCGAAATATGGAAATTCTTGTAAAGGAAATCCTTCTTACCTGTCCAAAATCACCTGTGAGGAACTCATTCAACTGATGGCTCAAAACGTCCATATGCTTATTGTTGACAAAGTAAAATCTTCTGGTTATTTTAGTTAGTCAGTTAATTCAACACCAGATCTGTCACATATCGATCACTTAAGTGTTGTACTTGGGTACTTAATTAAAAGATGGACAGCCTATTGAATGTTTTTTAACTTTTGTGGAAATGAAAAGCCATATCGGCAAGGAAATGGCAAATCAGGTGTTGCAGTACTTACATGAAGTTTGTAAGCTAAACTTTTCAAAATGTAGGAATCAGTCTTACGACAATGCTGCTAACATGTCTGAGCATTATAAGGGGATGCAGTTAAAATGTTTAGAAAAAAACAAACAAGTTTGCTATATATGTGCCCTGTGCAGCTCATTCACTAAATCTGGTTGGCCGAAGTGCTGTTGACTGCTGTCAAGAGACGGTTAATTTCTTCTCTACAGTGCAGTTTCTCTATACCTTTTTTTCAGCCTCAACCGGCCAGTGGAAAATTCTTAAAAAGGTTGTATTGGAAATGAAAGTGTCTTAAAATCCCTCTCTGATACCAGGTGGGAGGCATATGCTATGGCCAGAGCAGCAAATTTGAAATCTTTCCTTAAAATTTTAGAAGCTTTAGCCTGTATAGCTGAAGATCAGTCACAAAAGGGAGACACTAGAAGAGAAGCAAATAATATTACAAATAAGATGGAGCATGACTGGACATTGCCGCAAATGGGTTCAGGGGTGGTCGATTTGAATGGGCCAACTTTGACATCAGGATTATTCAACACACATGTCCCATCAAATGGCCAACAATGTCTCACCTCAACACAACAAAAGCATGAGAAAACCAAGATCAAGGTATATGGGCAATGGGAATGTGAAGTGGAGCAGGTTCATTGATCCCCCCCCCCCCCCCTCCCCCACCTTGTCATGTTCTTCTTGAGGGGCTGTGGAAAGGCAGCTAACATTGTGCTCAAGCAGCTGGAATCTATGTTAGCAGAGAAATGAGATCAGTCCTACAGCAGCATACTTGTGTGGATTAGATGCAAGCTATCATTCACCCTCGGTTAGACTCGACAGCCTATCAGCCAAGTTTCAACCTTTACCAACTATTATCATGAACACTTGTAACTGTTTACATTCACCACATGCTAATGGGGACATGTACATAGGATAAAAACCATGTACTTGCAATTATAGATAGCTGACAGGATCTCATTGGTTGATATAATAGTCCTGAAATAGTGTGAAATTACCTTATTTGGTCAATGTGGTACACTGACTAGCCAACCTATTTAAGGAGGCTAGCCAGATTTGTACTTTGTAATTGAGTCTTGTTCTGTATGATGTTATCTTTATTATCAGGTGAATAGACCATTTAATCTGAAGACTAGCTTAGTGGGGAGACTATTATATGGGTTGGTAGACTATAGAGAGTAGGCCTAACACCCTTTTACTACCTTCAGTCCAGTGCAAACGTGGTGCACAGCAGGTGGCGTTGCCTTCAGGCAAGTTGTCCTCCCAATTGACCTGGTGATTGCTGAGTCAGGCATCTCAACATAAACAATAATAAACAGTGGCAGAGAATCTGGGTGGGGGGCAGGGGGGGAGGGCTGGAGCACCTCCACTTCGTATAGCAATGAATATTCATTCCATGAAATTATTTAACAACTTAATTAAAAATACATTATTAGCACCCATGTTCTGTGGTTTAGTAAAATCATAAACACTTCAGTGTACACTACCTGCACACATGATGTAATTATGAAGCCTACAGCTGCTGCACTTTGAATCAAGCATACAATAGCTGGCCTGCTGCACTTTGATGTTTGATCCAAGCCAGACTTTACAATGGCAAAAAGACAAGTAGGTTTATTTAGTGTTATGTCAGCCCCTAAGCCCAAGAGAGGAAGAGAAAGTGAGGAAGGACTATCAGTATCTGAAGAGGTTACTTCTGATGCTACCAATGATCCATCAGTATCTGAACTAGAAGATGTGAGAGTTGAAGATGAGAATGAGGTAGGCACATCAGAAACAGCATTGGATACAATTCCAGGTGGTTGTTCATCTCGGTGCTGAGTTCAGCCCAATGATAAGTACACTGAAATCATTGAGTACGAAAAACCGATACCTTCAATCCTTTTGGTATGAACAATTTCCATGGTTTAGTACAGCTTGTAAGAAGGTATTTGGCAACTACAGTCAATACACTGCCAAGGGACAAATTGCTTATATTCAGTAAGTATGCAGAGACCATACCCATCATATATGCTGCAGCTGAAAGGATATTTTCCTCCCTTAAACATCTTGTCACCTACTTTCAGTCAACCAATGCAGAATAATTGACCGACTCATATGATTTAATTTCTGTAGCTAAGGAATTTATATTCATTTCAAGAAAATGCTGCTAGTCCAGGCCGTTTAGGGAAGCATTTTTTTTGAGCTTCTGCAAAGCATTTTTTTTAGCTTCTGCACTATGTATGGAAGGTGGCACATCCCCCTCCCACACCTAGCCCATGTGACTTATACCAAAAAAAAATCAGCCCCCCCACTTTGAAAGTAGTGTCTTAGCCCATAGTCACCTTTAATGAATGTCCGTATTGTCCCAAACAACAATTTACAGATTTTTTAAATATTTTTTTCTATTATTATTAGAAAAAAAAAAATCACAAGCATACTGTAGTGCCTGGCCCGCGTAACAACGGCATTAGTCTCATGACTAGACCCGTTACTGAATGACTACACCAAATAGGGTCAGGTCTCCAGAAGCAAAACTCTTGGCATTACCTACCACTAGATATTAGCCATTTCATTAAGAAATTAAGCTAAAAATAAATCTTTTAAATTAGAACAAACATCTTTTAATTAATTAGCCATCAGTCATAAAGTCCACACATAAGCTTGCAACAATAGCTTCCTAACTAAACCACACAGTCATGTAGTATTCTATGATTATATTCTTTACAAATCTCCAGTTTTTCCTCAAATTCTACTGCATCAATTTCAGGCCCTACAATCGATATCCTTATGAGCTGTGCTACATTACAGTCTGATAGGCGATTGCATAGACCTGTTTTTATCATTTTAAATGACTAAATGATCTTTCCACCGAGGCTGTGCCTACTGGAAGTTCCAGGAAAATATTCATCATTTTAAGTTTCTGGAAATATACAAGCATGACCCGTTTCTATGGTGTCTTTTATGTCTTGCAAAGATGGAGGGCTGGTGTTTTTTTTTCATCATAATCTTCTTCTCTTGGAAAACAGCTGTCTTAAAAACTTAGCAATTCTTCTTTATGATAACAGTAAGAAAAGAAATAACTCCTTTAAACATTACCTCTGCTTTTTCTCCATAAAAGTTAGCCAAGGTTGACAGCTTAGAGTTACCATATGCTTGAGAAGTGTCTCATAATCAGGAAGAAGAGCTGGGTTGAATATTGAGGCTGAGACAACGAGCTGGACTACCTTACTTGAAAAGCGGCTGTTAATGTTTGCTATCAGTCTATCAAGGTAGGAAATAGCCATTCGTACTCAAAACTATTGAACTGACAAAGGAGGAACAGTTAGATAAATTTAGTGGAGAAGAGTCTGATTTATCTAACTGTTCTTTCTGAGCTCTTTCCTAAAACTTTCTGATATCCATTATATTCTGCTCACAATCAGCTGAGAAAGAGTAGCATAAGATTAAGTCAGGTACTACAGTGCACTTATATATATATACAAACAACTCACTATGACTTGTTCTGATACAATAGACTTGATGTCCAGCCAGATTGGCCCTACACGTGTTACTGAGGTATGATGAGGTGATGACAGTGGTACACCACAAGTAGGGGGAAATTGGTAGCATGTTTCTGGTAAGATATGTGGGGAAGTTAACACACCTAAGACTACTTTACACTCAGATGTCTCAAATTCAAAAACATTAATTCCGTGGGATGCTACACACACTCCCACCATGCTCTTTTGCCCATGCTAGTAATTCCAAAACCCAAAAGAAAACTACAACTTTTGTTCACCTCAGTGTGCCTCTGCAATCGTTCAACCCCCTATGACGCAAGGTCAAGGAGAAGGTAAGGTGAACTATGAACCAGGTAGCAGCCAGCTCTCTTCTTACAGACATGGAATTTGTTTGAGTATTCTGCTCATATGGTGGGTATCCGTAACACTTTCGCTTTCCTCGACTAATCCCTTCCCTTCCTTCCGGGTGGAAAAAAAAATCCATGGGATTTTGGTCAATTGTGTGGTGCATGTGGGACAGGGTCTGGACTCATGGTAGATCAATGGTATTGGGTCCATTGAACACTAGATAAA
>CBDHDT010000094.1:0-42949 GCA_965261215.1 Ekhidna sp. | reverse complement strand
GGATCAAAAAGTGTTTTTCTCAAGTTGAGCCCCATACAGCTACACTAAGCTTTTCTGATGGTTTGAATCAATTTTTTGAGAAATTGACAGAAAACATGTCATTTAAGTCAAAAAAAGTGAATTTCTTGTCAAAATGAGCCATATACAGCTATACTAAGCTTTTCTGCTGTTTCGAAGCATTTTTACTGAAATTGACAAAAAAAAAATTGTTATTTAGGTCAAAGAATTATTTTACGCATCAAAATGAGCCACATACAGCTGCACTAAGCTTCTCTGCTGTTATGAGTCATTTTAACAGAAATTGACAAAAAGCACATCTTTTTAGTCAGAAAATGTTTTTCTCGGCAAAATGAGTAACATACAGCTGTACTAATCTTTTCTGCTTTTTGAAGCATTTTTACTAAAATTAAAAAAAAAAAGCTTGACATTTAGGTCAAAGAAGTGTTTTTCTCATCAAATTGAGCCATATAGAGCTACACTAAGCTTTTCTGATGGTTTGAAGCATTATTTACTGAAATTTACTGAATACATGTCATTTTGGTCAAGAAAAAGGAATTTCTTGTCAAATTGAGCCACATACAGCTACACTAAGCTATTCTGTTGTTTTGAGTCATTTTTTATGGAAATTGACAAAAAACACATCTTTTTAGTCAAAAAAAAGTGTTTTTCTCAGCAAAATTAGCCACATACAGTTACACTAAGCTTTTAAATTGACAAAAAACTTGACATTTAGGTCAAAAAAGTGTTTTTCTCTTCAAATTGAACTACATACAGCTACACTAAGCTTTTCTTCTGTTGTGAAACAGTTTTACAGTAATTGACGGAAAACTTGTCATTTATGTCAATAAATTTATTTCTCATCAAATTGAGACACACACAGCTATACTAAGCTTTTCTGCTGTTTTGTAGCATTTTTACTGAAATTGAAAATAAATAAATTGACATTTTGTTCATAGTAGTGTTTTTCTCATCAAATTGAGCCAAATACAAGCTTCACTAAGCTTTTCTGTTGTTTTGAATCATTTTTAAAGAAATTGGCAAAAACTTGTTATTTAAGTCAAAAAATTGTCCTTCTCATCAAATTGAGCCACATACAGCTAAACTAAGCTTTTCTGCTGTTTTGGATCATTTTTACAGAAACTGACAAAAACTTGTTATTTAGGTCAAAAAAGTGTTCTTCTCATCAAATTGAGCCATATACAGCTACACCAACTTTTCTGCAGTTTTGAAGCATGTTTACTGAAATAGACAACAAACTTGTCATTTATGTCAAAAAAGTGTTTTTCTCATCAACTTAAGCCACATACAGCTATACTAAGCTTTTCTGCTGTATTGAAGTTTTTTTACTGAAATTGACAAAAAACTAGTAATTTATGTCAAAGATATGTTCTACTCATCAAATTGAGCTTTTCTGCTGTTATGAATCACATTTATGGAAATTGACAAAAACACATCTTTTTACTAAAAAAAGTGTTTTTCTATTCAAATTGAGCTACATACAGCTACACTAAGCCTTTCTGCTGTTTTGAATAATTTTTTACAGTAATTGACAGAAAAATTGTCATTTAGGTCAATAAAGTGTATTTCTCATCAAATTGAGACACATACAGCTATACTAAGCTTTTCTGCTGTTTTGTAGCATTTTACTGAAATTAAAAATAAATAAATTGACATTTTGATCAAGGAGTATTTTTCATAAAATTGAGCCACATACAGCTACACTAAGCTTTTCTGCAGTTTTGAATCATTTTTACAGAAATTGACAAAAACTTGTTATTTAGATCAAAAATTGTCCTCATCAAATTTAGCCACATACAGATACACAAGTTTTTCTCTGTTTTGAAGCATTTTTACATATATTGACAAAAAAACACATCTTTTTAGTCAAAAAAGTGTTTTTCTCAGCAAAATGATCCACATACAGCTATACTAAGCTTTTCTGATGTTTTGAAGCATTTTTAGTGAAATTAACGAAACAAACTTGATATTTAAGTCATAGAATTGTTTTTCTCATCAAATTGAGCCACATACAGCTGCACTAAGCTTTTCTGATGGTTTGAATCAATTTTTTCAGAAATTGACAGAAAACATGTCATTTAGGTCAAAAAAAAAATTCTTGTCAAAATGAGCCACATACAGCTATACTAAGCTTTTCTGCTTTTTTGAAGCATTTTTACTGAAATTGAAAAAAAAACTTGTATTTAGGTAAAAGAATTATTTTTCTCATCAAAATGAGCCACATACAGCTGCACTAAGCTTTTTGTATGAATCATTTTAACAGAAATTGAAAAAAGCACATCTTTTTAGTCAGAAAATGTTTTTCTCAGCAAAGTTAGCAACATACAGCTGTACTAATCTTTTCTGCTTTTTGAAGCATTTTTACTAAAATTGAAAAAAAAATTGACATTTAGGTCAAAGAAGTGTTTTTCTCATCAAATTGAGCCACATACAGCTACACTAAGCTTTTCTGGTGGTTAAATCATTTTTTACAGAAATTGATTGAAAACATGTCATTTAGGTCAAAAAATTGAATATCTAGTCAAAATGAGCCACATATAGCTGCACTAAGCTTTTCTGCTCTTTTGAAGCATTATTACGTAAATCGACAAAAATCTTGACATTTGGGTCAAAGAAGTATTATTCTCATTAAATAGAGGCACATACAGCTACACCAAGCTTTTCTGCAGTTTTGAATCATGTTTTCTTAAATTGACAACAACCTAGTCATTTATGTCAAATTTTTTTTTTCCCCCATCAAATTGTGCCACATAGAGCCACACTAAGTGTTTCTGCTGTTTTCAATCACTTTTATGGAAATTGACAAAAAACACATCTATTTAGTCAAAAAAGTGTTTTTCTCTGCTAAATGAGCCACATACAGATCATTGTTCTGCTCAGAATCCCGCAAATATTTTTGTCATGCGTACATTTTTATCACATGGGCATGCTCATTTTTTATCGTCCACTAAACAGTGCAGAACATGTGTGCTACTGTAACTATACCAGACTTTAGCTTACCTATCAATTTTGATCAGAATATGGCAGACTTGCATGTTATTACTATGCTGTGTTATATAGGTGAGAATGTTTTTTAATATATCAATTGAAATAGACACATGTGTGGCTATATTATGTAAAATATCTAGTCATTCCTCAGTTGTGGGATGGTCTCTGGTTCTCTAGTCCATTCAACCCCATCAATCACATATGGATCCACAGCAAATCCAGTAACCGCCACCTCGTTTTTTTTTGCCTCTATAGAGAGAGTATTATGACTCTGGTAAAGACATAATCCACAGAGTAGCTTAAAATTACTCATTAAGATGAAGAAAAAAAAGTTTGACATGGTATCACTTTATAAAGATATGAATAGCCACCTGAAATGAAACGGTTGAACTAACAAAGTAAGTGATTTCCAACACTTGGTCCACAACCACCTTTGATTGTTTTTCCATGCTCAGTTTTCAAGTTTGATATAGCTGCTAGCTGCAGTACATCAACTGGTGTCCTTCTTCCCGAAGGAATTTTGATGGTCAAGATCAAGTGCACTCTTGAGTATAAAGGGAAGCTTACTGAAGTCAGATATCTTCTTCTGCATGAACAAGTGCACGCAAGGGCTCTCTGAAAACTACTGACAGGAGATAACTGCTTGATACACCAATAGCACTAGCCAGTTAGGTTATACTATATATGCCTCAACATCTCTAATAATGGAGGCAATTGCAAATTGCCTGAACAGCTTTGACACAAAACTAAAAAGAGCTTATTTAATCTTCAAATCCTCTACTTTTGGGAAAATAATAAAAGCAACTTCCAATTCTGGTCATTGTTCCAAAAAACATCCATATCTCCTTTCTCTGATGCAGTTGCTGAGTTGAAGTGAGCCATTACATATGGCAACAGTTCATGTAGATTGCATGAACAGCAGAGGTCTAAATTCGCTTATGCTCACCACTTATCTTCACAGAAAATGTAGGAGTACCACCATATCCTTGGCCTATCAACTTCTGCTATGAGAAAGACTGTAAAACATCTACAATAGTACTGGCATCTGTAGAATGCTCATGGCGGACTGTATAAGAAGTGCTACTCTGGTTTGCCATTAATTACAATATGTGACAGATAAATAGCTCCTCTTGAGTAGCTACTGATGTCCTGGCACTCATCAGCTTAGTAAGATTGAAAAGCAGAGACTTTCTTGGAAAATTACATAATTATATGCTTTCTTTCAATCCAAGTGTCAATTGCTCCAATTAACAACCTAGCACTGAATCTTGAAGTATACTGATAGTAGGGGGCGGCCTTATACCACAATGGCAAGTGAATCGTGGACGTCATTGAAGGAGTCTGAATTTTAGCATGGAGGTACCATTCGTATATTTCCGTTTAGGGATGGAATGGTCCTTTTATATGAGGGTTGCCCCCCAAAGGGCTCTTGGCATATCTCAACTTCAAGAAGGACTAGAACTTTGATCTCAGGATCTAAAGGGTTTGTGAGGGAGGTGAGTTCAAATTTAGTGGTGTAAAGTCATTTAAATATCAACTATAGGTTGAGGCCATGTGTTCAAGATCATTTGGCCACCAAAAAAGCCTCTGAATCATATCTCAGGACCCAGAAAAGCTAACATTATGATTTTGGTATTTATATATAGAGATTTTAGAGATGGCGGTATATCAAGAGTATTCCAACACAGTTTATAGAACACTAGAGCTATTTTAGTTGTGGTATAAGAGACAGCACATCAGAAATCCCTAACGTTAACTTACTGGTAAACTTTCATTGACTTTAAGATGTTGCTGAGCCACTTAGTGCAAGCACTGTGGGAAGTTGATTGGCCACTTCACGTTCAGGCCTCCGATGAGATGTCAGACTGTTTTCATGCTTTGTCCATACAAATAACGAATGTTAGTTGTTTATACATGTAAATTCGAACACATTACCCTCACAAACCATGGTCTTAACACGAAGGTTATGGTTCTATCTCTTCCAGAAGCTGAAATATTCCAAATGACCTTATCAGAATCTCAAATGACCTCTAGGATACCCTTAGCTCATAACCCTCACCTCAACTCATGACCTTAACCAAGATCAACTTGAAACATCAAAATTAAACTCAATACCATAAAAAAATTATTTAGAACCCAAGATCATGGTTCTAGCCCTACTGAAAGCTGAGATATGCTAAGTGTCTTTTGGGGGACAAACCCCATATAAAATGACTCCTCGGTACCACCAGAGGGGTGAACTAGCCTGTCCCAGGCGGAAAACTAATGGTGTCCACAAAAGTTAACATCATACACAAACTCAGACTCCTTCAATTATGTGCATGTTTTTTTTTTGTAAGAATAACCTCACGATTCTGCTTTTCAGCTTGTTTAGTAGCACCTTAACATTACATTTCAATGACATTCTGCTGCTCTGCATGCTTAGCCATTCTTGCTGTAATTGGTTTGATCTTGGAGCAAATTAGATCCACTATGCCATTTCAGTAGTTCTGGGGTTCCAGACAACAATACTCCTAGTTGTCGACAGACCTTCTGTGCTGGGAGTTGGCCTTCTTCTTTCTTACAAAAGGTACAGAACATGCCCACTCTAGGATCTTTGCACTGAATCCACACATAAACTAGCTCCCAACCTTTCTTGTAGCTTAGCTCTTTCTTGTAATGTTTCTTCTTCGGTTGTGCAGATCATTTATTAGAAACAACTAGGTCATGGTCTTGCTCTAGCTCCTACACACATGAGAGAATGATTCCACTGTCAGACTCTTTACCACTAGATTTATCTGACCTGAGTACTCCTTCCTAAATACTTTGATTCTGATATGTATCATGTTCTGCTCAAAATTAACCGAGAAAAAAAAGAAAAAAATAGTAGAACACCCAGAGTCCACTATCAGTGTTAAATTTCAAAGGCTATGTGCAGAATATAACCCAGCTGTTGTGGTGTATGTGGCAAGTGTTCTTGGGTACCGTGTGTGTGTGTGTGTCTGTGTGTGTGTGTGGGGGGGGGGGGGGGGGGGGGGGGGGTGTGGGTGATATAAGCCACCCAAGACCAACTATGTTTTAGTCCACCACACAGTAATTATATAAGTATAGTTTTTAGTTTTAAACCATAATACAGATGCAATAAAATTCCTCACCTCCTCACTCTCCCCCACCCCCACCCAACACAAATTTCTGTATAATCCCAGGTCTTCAATATAGTTACACGTTTAACTCAAGAGAGTGGGTTACATGCATATGATTGTTTCTGAAATGCTGAAATACCGTAATGAGGAAGGATTTAATATTCACATTTTTTATTGTTGGAATTTAATCCTCAAGCAGGTACAATGAAGAGCAGCATGAGGATCCACTAGCCACACATTTCACACTAAGATGATATCCAATGTGGTGTATTTTTCTTGCAAGACAGTGGGTTATATGATTTTGAACGTCAGTACTAACAAACAAACCATCAACTAAATATTATTTACAAGTTCTTATATAGAGCTCTTTAATATAATTTCCCTGCACAATCAATGATCAATATTGCTAATAATGAGTCCGGTTAATACTTAAAAATATCTAGTACAACACTTAGCTATTCTAGTGCATTACAATGCTATCTATAGAGTCTGTTCATTTCAAGTTTTGTCAGTTCAGTCGACCCAGCAATTCCTGCAATGCATCAACTAACTTGCTTTCAATGCTGGCCTCTGCTGCAGAGAAGTCATGATAGAAAAATGATAGTGAAAATCAGCAAATATCAAACTTACATACCATTGACTAACACAACAATTATTAACCACAAACTAATTCTGTGTTGTGTAACACACAATGATTGAAGGATGACAGTGGCAGGATAACATGATTTAACATGATTATTACTTATCATTCCATTCACAGAGCTTGCATGATTATTGCTTATCATTCCATTCACAGAGCTTGCATGATTATTACTTATCATTCCATTCACAGAGCTTGCATGATTATTAATTATCATTCCATTCACAGAGCTTGCATGATTATTACTTATCATTCCATTCACAGAGCTTGCATGATTATTACTTATCATTCCATTCACAGAGCTTGTTGCTGGCTCAACATTGGCTCGATATGCATAGTTTCTAAGAGAGAGGTTGTAAAAAATGCTAGACTACATAGCTATACATTCATGCATTGTCCACATAGTATTTTAAAGAAGGGGTAGGAGATTGTAATTAAACCTACTTACGTGATTTACTACAGAAAGCACTGAATTCATTACGCTCCACGCACTCATAACTGGAATCTCTCCGTTTCTTACGTAGGCATCTCAGGTATTTGTTAAATGTGCCTGTATCCTTAAGAAAACTGATAATAGATGTCTCTGTAATAAAAATATAGCAATTCAACATATACTCTAGAATAGTGGTCTGATTAGATGCATTTTCAGCAAGATGTGTGGCAACATTGGATCACATATTTTGACCTTATAATGTACTTTATTACACAGTAATGCACAGAATTACATAGTGCAAGATCTCCTTTATTCAACAAACAACTCAGAAGTATGCTTTGGATATTTCTGGAATATGCCTCATAGAGTAATGATAATATGCTACAATACATTTAGAAGTCACTTCAATAATGTATTTTCTTCAACACACCAATTAAGGAAATTCATGAGAACACAATTACATTTAGTAGCAATACAGTTATGTAAAGATTGTGAAAGAACAGATGATACTGTGGTGAGTGGTATTTTACTTACTTTGTTCTTCACACAAAATTCCTTCGGCACGTAGCGTATTTGTAAAGTCATTCATCCAGTTGGATCCCGTAATATAGCGACCCTCATTGTTACCAGCAAGTGCAATTAGTTCTTTTTTATAGTTTTCCTTTAAAACATTCTCTTTATTGATAAAATTGATAGCAAAGTATTTCACCGGTAATACTCTCCCTGATGCTATTCTTGACCTCGATTGACGAATATTTGTGACGATATTCTCAATATTTCCATTGGCTGTGTTAGATGGACTTCCAGCCAGAGTAATTATTGTTGTAGGTCTAATTTTATCCACCAATAAATTATTCAGGAGGAGCAAAGTTAAATCTGAGTATGTGTTTGGACTCAAATTAACATATATGGAATTCTCAATGCTTAGAGCTACTTTCTGGCATTGATTTCTATCAAATGGATGTGCAAATTTTGGAACAAAATTTTCCACTCTTTTTTGATCTTCCTTATTTGCCAATGGCATGACTAAGATATTGAGATCAACGGTATTCTGTAGCAAAGTAGCGACTAGCATCTCCAGAAAGTAGGCTGCACTCCATAGTGAACTATAATCATTTCCAAACGATGTATCGAGCAAAAAGATAATATCTTGGTGATCGATGCACTGAACTGCATGGGAGAGAAAAAAATCAAATTATTACAAAACTATCTCCAATTGCACTAACATGAATCAAATGCTCACAGATGGGGGGAGGGGGGAAGGGTTTATGGGCCTAAAGTTTTCTAAAATACAAAATGCATTTGCCTGGTTTTTGCATTTTCTTGTTTTAAATGATGTGGCACAACCACAGTGAGGGGAAGAAAGGAAGCTATTTTCAATAATCGAAGATCATGGTCATAGCTTGTAAAATGGAGTTCCTAAAGGCAGCTAATATGCCATAGCAGCAGTCAGCCTTGCACTAGACTTGGACCCATAAAGCAAGCCCATAGAATTATCATTGTGCCTCCAGAGGTCAATAGTATGCAGGTAAACTAATGCTGGTGATCTGGTTTTGACTTTGGAATAACAAAGTCCCTATTAGACCAAACCAGCTATAGTATTACTACATATATTATATATTATATGCAAACCTACCAGGACAGGCACCATCTACTGGAGGTTCTTTTGTCTCAATACAAATGCACATCCCATTACGATCTCGCTTTTGACCAGTGGGACAGCAGCAGTCATCTGATTCATAGCCAGGTTTACATGTGCACGAGTCTCCATTGCACTGTTTAATATTTTCATGACATACCGCTGAAAATAGAAATAGTATATTGCACTATACGTATTTGAAGAGTATTTAGTATTCTGTGATTTGTGTTAGCTATACTAAGTACGATCAGTGTAGAGTGTAGGTAACCCCTCCCCCCCCCCCACTTCCCATCCTTCCTACCCACAGTGCCGTTTCCCAGTAAACAATAGCAACTAGTTGTAACTTCAATATGATCACATCAGTAATGTACAGATATCTTTCATGAAAAGTCAACTTACGTGTACATATGCCCTTGATCTTTTCTTGACCTTGCTCACAGTCCTGGCATATACCATCCACAAGTTTCTTTGGCTCCTGACATTTGCAGCAGTCAGGGGGCTTGAAGCCATCCTCACATCGGGAACAACCACTGATGCCATTACAATCCTCTTTGTTGGCATGTTCTGTGCATATTTCTGAGAAGTTCGCAGCAAGTTATTGCAATATAAAGCAGCAATCTGTAGCTACACATAGATACAATACTTGGTAAATTGGTCATACTTACTAACACACTGTCCATTCTTTTTGAAATATGTTTGTCTGTCAGTAAAGGTGCAAGCGCAGCAGTCAGGAGGGGCATATCCAGGCTTACAAGTGCAGGATCTCCCACGAGGACAGTTAAGGGCATTACTTGTGCAGGCAGCTGAAATAATTTTGTTTTTAAATGTCAATATTAGGCTAAATTAATATTCTTCCATCACAGAAATCATTACACCATAGTACAGTCAGTTCAATGGTAAAGGAATTATACCACTCATCACTGTATTAAACATAGAGCATGCTAATAGGCTGCTTTATATGCCTGATCAACGGAAATTTCTTTGATGCTATAAAATTACTATCCTAACTGACATCTGTCAACCAATCAATGTTGAAACTGAACATTGATCAGCAGTTCTTTGCTGTACAAAGGCATTAGCTATATATATATTTGGTAAAAGTATCATCTAACTGTTGTGATAAAAATGGGCATATAATCTTGTATCCATTCTTTTCTGACAGATCAGTCAATATAGGACTGGTCTCTCTCTCTCTCCTATTCAGTTCATCAACATATTTTTCTCACAGTTTAACACCTCAATTAAAATTGTACATGATCTGTTCGTGAGCCTGTAATAGTAACAGATTCAAAATTGAGTTCTGCATCACCATCATCTATAGTTGTTATTATAATAAACTGTATATCCTCGATTAGAAACCGGAGAATGTATTTCTTCCATGCTACCTTCATACCAGGCTTGTAAATGAGATGGGATGTTTATAGCGGGTGTAATATCAGTCCACATAGCAGCACTGTATATGCAAAATCAACCCATTCCTAATCATGAAAGACTAAAATCACAAGTGCGTAGTGACAGTGTTGTTCATGCTGGACAGCCAGGACAGTAATCTGAAAAGCTATCCGAAGGCAAGCGTTTATTTATATACCTACATAGTTAATTATTACCGGTAGCTACCTAAACTTGTAATAGTTACTCTTCAAATTTTACCTGCTTACTTGGTATTGTTTTCCACTAGGTATTGTTTTCCACCACTTCTATAACCATCAAGTTAAAAGATAATGTATATTATTTGCTTCTCTTCTACGTACTGCAAGCAAACTCGAGCTAGCTTGCAATGTGATATGCAGCTGTTAAATGTGTGGTTCTGATGTCACTCCCCTTGACTTTAAAGACGTGGCTTTTTTTTTTTTTTTTTTTGCAGTAGCAAATGCAACACCCGGGCTATAAACAAGACCAGGCAGTTATTTTTAGAAGCAGGAACTATGCCACCGGCTTATAACCAAGACCGACGTTTGTTATAACTTGCATTTATTCGAAGATACACAGTAATTTGGTAATTTTGTTTTCAGAGTATAATTAACGTACGATTGCAGTTTCCTTTGACTTCATTTTTTATGAATCCCTGTTTACAGTCACAGCAATCTGGTTCTTGGTAACCTGACCGACAGACTGTGCATCCATCATTCAAGGTGGGATATAAGCACCGATTTCGACAAATTTCTATTAGACACAAGACAAATGAATATGGTTATAATAATAATAGTGTTAATGCACTGAAAACCGCTCTGCAGTAGAGATATTTAACTTAAAATATTCATCATTTTCATATCCTGGTGGGATAGGGCCACAAACACTTGTGATTTTCCTGCAAAATGACGTTTACGACAAACTGATAAATGTCATAACAGAACAAAACACATGTCCGTAACTTCTTGGAAGTTGTCTTGAGTATATATATCGGGAGTGCTACCCCCTATATTAACAGAACAAAACACATGTCAGTAACTTCTTGGAAGTTGTCTTGAGTATATATATCGGGAGTGCTACCCCCTATATTAACAGAACAAAACACATGTCCGTAACTTCTTGGAAGTTGTCTTGAGTATATATATCGGGAGTGCTACCCCCTATATTAACAGAACAAAACACATGTCAGTAACTTCTTGGAAGTTGTCTTGAGTATATATATCGGGAGTGCTACCCCCTATATTGGTGTGCCCTCATTTTTTTTAAATGACTGATGATGCAAAAAAAACATGCTCATTTCACCAAAATTCTCTATGGCAGCTTCTTATCATCCAAAATGGCAATTTTAGATCCAAACACACTTTGAGTGTGTCTTAAATCTAAGGTGAAAGTAGCAGCCCTAAATTATGAAATTCTAGGTTTCGATCTAATTTTTCCACTCATAACTTTTTTCTGTAGGTCTATTCATTTGGCGGGTATGCTATAGCTACATAGAAAAAATGCTGGTCCTTACTTTTCAAAATGGTGGACGGCCAAAAAACAGAGCGCATATATCTGCTAGAATGCATATTTGCAGCTTTTTAGCTGCCTAAATGGTGGTTTCCGCTGATATTAGCTTCAAAAAGACTCCCATTGTGCCCTGTCCTTTGCAAAGGTAGTAGACCATCAATGTTAGGGGGAGAATGCTGTAGGGTAAAATATGCTGAAATTATGAAAAACTTGAAATCCATTTATCTATTTCCCCCCAATTGCATAACTGTGGCAGGATAATTACTATTGCCAGGTACAGATTCCCAGATTGTTTGTGGCTTGCCAGAACACTTAGTTGTGATGTAGTGGTGACAGGTTATCAACACATCTTCCTTTGATAAGTGATAAGGCAATTCATTAACTGCGAAAACCCACACAATATCTGTGACGTCAACTCTTCTAATCACCATAACTCAGCAATGCTTCAAGTTTGACTCCACCACATCTACTTGTGATATGACAGTTTCAAATTACTTGAGGCATTGCCGTGTTATGGTGATTAGAAGACGTGACGTTACAGATATTGCTTGGGTTTTTACGTGGATGGAAATGAAATGTCGTATAACTATCAACGTTTGTTAATGGCTGACAAATTACAACTACGTGTTTTGGTAAGCCACAAAACAAATTTGGGATCTGTAGTCCAAGGCGCATTGAAATAATCCTAGCCACAGTTTGGGAGGTACAATTTTTGAGTGACCCTTGCCTTTTTGGATGTATCTTCTAAGTAACGGCTCCTATAGAGATATTTTACATATCATCTTAAAGCACACACAATAACCAACAAGTTAATATCAAAAGTAAGTATCTACATAATAGAAGGAGGGGAAAAGTTATGATAGCTACAAATATGTGGTCAAATTTCGGTGGTTTCAGGTGTAGTCCCCCCTAGGATCAGCTTGACAAAAAAGCAAGAATTTCCGAATGTAGACAGCAAACATGTATAAGACCATTTACCTTTTAAAATAATAAAGATAGTTCAATATTATTCTACTTCTAAAAATCTGGCTGTTCTTTATTTTAATATTTATAGGGTGAAATATTTGTGGTTTACTTTGGTAAATTCATATTTCATTTCATTTTTGACAAGTCAATTCATTTTTGTCTTGGCTCAAACACAAGTTACATGATAATTTGGAAGAGCTCACTCACATAATTAATTAAGTAATACAATCAGAACTAACTTTTGCAGCTTCCATCTGGAGCATTAAAAAAGTTATTTTCTGCATCACAATTGCAACAATCTGGAGCCGCATAGCTTGGCTTGCATGTGCACCCATCAGTATCAGTGCAGGTAGTGCCTTCAACGGTATTGATTTGGCACACTACACAAAAATGGAGATATGTGTATCATATTAAATACCCTGTGAGAGATTCAGTCCGGGAGAACCTTTCATATTGTAAAGAAGCTAAGCTATCTAGATCATGCACCCCTTCTACCCCCCAATATATATATATATATATATATATATATCACATATATATCACACATCTTTAAGTACACAACTTTCATATGAATAGATCATCAGTAATGCAACCTCATACTGTACCTCGTTCCGGAGGCAAACATTCGGTTTTCGCAAAACAATTATGGGAGGTTTCACAGAATGTGGCATTGGCGTTCTTATCTAAAAAAGTCACACATACATCTGTACAAAAAATAAAGTTTCACATTTAATTTAGAAATGATTGATAAAAAGGTTCAATAAAATAACTTTGTTATCTTGATAAGTTTACATGTGGGCCTAAAAAATCCCATACACAATTTATCACATATTTAGGACATGAGTTAATGATCATGGACCACCAAGCACAAATACAACCAAAAATAAGGTAATACATTTTACACCAATGCTAATAATAGGAAATGGAATTTATCCTTGTAAGGAATGAGATAAGAATCGATATTTATCATTCATGTATTATTTATTACCTCGATCCGCTTTGAGGATTGCTGTACTAATAGAAACATTGCCCAAATAAACATTGTTTTTATATTTCACCGAGATAGAATTTCTTATACCACTACGGCAGCATTTATAAAGCGTCGACAAATAGCAGAAGCCAGCACTACTGGAATCTAAAAAAATAATAGACATTTTATAATTAATGGTAATTAATGGTAACAATATTTGTTAGTTAATAGTAACAGCATTATTGATTAAAAAGTCATAAGTGTCAAGGCGACAAATGGAGGCCAGCACAGCCATAGTGTTGCCACACTGTATACCTGTCAAAATTCTCTGGAACAAGTATAGAAATACCTTCTCCTCCCTACAAGTTGTATTCCCAAATCTGAGAAAGGTTAGTGCAGTGTTTTATCCAAGGCTGTTAGGCGGGGGGGGGGGGGGGGGGGGGTACCAAAACACTTGCAATCCCTCCCCTAATATATTCAAAAGATAATAGAAAGGCTATTCACATGGCTAGTAGCATTGTACTGAACCTACAACATGAAAGGTGTTAACCACAAATTATTATGTGCCAAGTTTTTCTGAATAGAGCACATTAGTTAGTCCGCTAAGATTTAGCTAGTGGTTATGGCACAAAGAAGCCGATCTCTTTGGGTTAGTAGTTGTTCTGAGTCTAACCAGAATGAAAGTGTTGAGTGTAGCTCTGAAGCACAGGACTCACTGGACTATACTTCACTCACAAGTTATTCTTCTGCAATGAGCTTGTGGACGTCTATTTTCTGTTAGTCCCAAGAAGACTCATGCACTCAAAGAAGTTCAAGAGGCACTTCAAGAACCTGATTTGGCATTGGTAAAGGGTAGGAGATACAAGATGGACTTCCCATTATAGAGCAGTGAAAGCTGTTAAGTGTCTGAAAGGGATAATTGTTACACTTCAGCATCTTCATCAAGAGTCAGGGGTTTTTTCAAATGAAGCTGGTGGCTTACTGCTGACTTTTCAAGATCATGAGTCAGTTATCCTGCTATTTGCAGTTAAAGGTATCTTGGATCCAGTTTGTAAATTTGCTCTTAAAATTTCAGCACTACAATGCAACCTGTGTGATGTTCATGATCTCCTAATGATCATGTCATACCTTTTTTGGCTGATTAAATGAAATATCCAGCCAAAAAGAGTACAGTGCAAGTGCTACAAATTTTATTCGGGAATGTACATTTCCTTTTCTCTTTCAATAGTTTCAAAGATAATTCTTGTCTGTCCTCTTGGTACAGCCTCGGTTGAACCGAGTTTTAGTACAATGGGTAGAATTTGCAATAGATTATGACAGCAAATGTTACCAGAAAACTTAGCTCACTGCTGAAGGACATAACACTTTTAACTGCTGAACAATCGGAGGAAATTGTAAGGAAATGGCATTTTCGTCATGATGATCGACGCATTCGGAAATAACTCAATTGTTGTTTATATTATAAGATGAAAATTCTACCATACTTATTATTCTGAGTATATCTGCTAGATAGCTATAATGTAGTCTCTAGGCCAGACTATAATTCCAAGGAAATATTTCAACATGCGTGAATAGTTTAGCCTCGAGACTAATATAGCTGCTGACTGTTCTCCCCCCCCCCCCCCCCCCCCCCAAGACCTAACTTCTGGATAAAACAGTGGGTTAGGGCCTCCCTACCAAACACCCGGAACAAATAATGAATCCATCAGATGTTTGCTTACTTATGGAATTTAAGGGGTGACTACACCTGAAACCACCGAAATTTGAACACATGTTTGAGCTGTCATACCTTTTTTTTCCTTTCTTCTGTGCAAATACTTTTGATACCAGCTTGTTGCTTATTGTGTGTGCTTTAAGATGATATGTAAAAAGTTTCTATAGGCACCTTTTCTTAGAAGATATATCGAAACACGCAAGGGTCACTCAAAAAATGGCAGCCCACGCAATTTCTGTGATCCCGCCTCTTCTAAACACCATAACTCGGGGAGGGTTCCAATGAAAAAAAAAAAAAAAACTCCCGTCAAATCACAACTACGTGCTTTAGCTACCCACACACCAATTTTGGGGCGCGTCGCTCAAGGCGCCTTAGGAGTTGGGTTTGACACAAACTAGGCAGTGCCATTTTTTGAGTGACCCTTGCGTGTTTGGATATATCTTCTAAGAAAACGTGCCTGTAGAGATTTTTTACATATCATCTTAAAGCACACACAATAAGCAATAAGCTGGTATCAAAAATATTTGCACAGAAGAAAGGAGAAAAAAGTTATGATAGCCCAAATATGTGTTCAAATTTCGGTGGTTTCAGGTACACTCAGCAACTGCACCAGGTTCACCAGACCAGAGCTAGTGCAAAACTGTCCAGGCAGGTTGCATCCCAGACTTTCTTTTTTTTATCATATGTTGCTATATTTCTTTTAACTGTTGATAACACTGCAACTTACAACCTTCAACAGTTATCAATCAGTATGTCTGTAGCAAATTCAATCATCAGTTATATAGAAAGCAAAGTGAGTTTATTAAAAATATGTATATATATATATATATATGTTTTGTAAACCGGATTTGGGATGTAAGAAAATAAATATACTGCATTTTGTTTCCCTACTCCAGTTTCTCTACCTACACCTGTATAGGTTTAGCTTCATAGATCAAGTTGAACAGCATTTTACCCGAGAAATGAAAATGAAAATTGCTGGTAAGTTCCAGCAGTAAATTATGAGCTATATGGCAATAAGTTTAGTAGCATTTAAGTGCATTGCAAAACCATGCTATAGAAGGAAAAAAATCAAAATTTAAGAACGTACTTACACTTTACAATAAAAACATTTGTACATCAATAACATGGTGCACTTCAAATAATCCAGGTGGATTTGCTATCTCACTGTTCAACACTTAAAATATGGACTTCAAACTAGAAGTTCTACCTGGTTATTTACCTAGGAGTATTGCAGAACAAACTTACTACTTCTGCAAATTTGGACAAAAGTTGAGAGAGAAGAAGATGCCGATGCAGTGATGGCAGATTTACAGAATGGTTCGATTTCCTGAGCAGCTCCATTGGAAGATATGGAGGTAACTAAATTCTGACTTTGCTTCACATCGTCATGCCATGACCAGCCCAGATCACATGCCACCAGGAGTGAGAGCAGGAAGAAAGAATACTTGAACATAGTTTCAACCTTTACAGTTTTTTTTGGCCAATATAGCTTGGAAACTGTAGGTTCCACCACTTCTTAGCTCATTTATATACTTTCACACTCAACACCCACAGGATATAGACAGAAACTACACTATTTCACTCATTGGGTAGCTATGAATTGACCACCCAACTCTTCATTGACACTCAAATGGCTTCTGTACAGAGTAGAGAACAAATTAGATATCCAGCTTCCATGTTCCTAACATATTTTAATGACTCTGACTTGGCATAGCTACACTCTTAATCTGTTGTCTATACTTCTGATTATATTGTATAGCAGCTAAAAAAAATCTTTGAATTACTTCCAGTTAGTGTTTATCATGTTTAACTATTAATTAAAATGTTTAATATTATGAGTGTGGTTAGGACTCTCCAATGTCAATTGGTACATGGCATGCTTGCTTGTCAGCCAACTTATTGAGAGAGTACTTCATTGGGAATTTGTTGTTGTTTTTAAATTTTAAAAAATTTATACGGTGAGAAATGGTTGGGTGCACATGGGTAATACTTGATAAATCATACAACTTCAGAAAAAATAAAACAAAATTATGTCCAAAGTTTACTTGATAAATCATACAACTTCAGAAAAAATAAAACAAAATTATGTCCAAAGTTTCATTGGTTATATTATAAAAATAGCAAAAAAAAATAGATATTTAACATTGGTATTTATACTGGTGAAAGTTGAAAGGAGGAATTTCACTTATCCATGGTGGTCTGTGACTGTTTAATTACACAGAAATTGATGATTAAAAAAAAAATTGTGTAATTATTGTATCCCAAAACATTCTATTGAGATAGTGATATACTACACAAATAATTATTTTGGATTGAATTGAAAAAATAAGGCAAACACTGTAATGTAAACCACAACCAGTTAGAAAAAACTTCCTAAAATCATGTACACCAATATTGTGGATTTGAGATTGCACAGGCATATTGATTTTAAAACAGGCATGTAATCTACATGCCTGTTGTCATGTTTCCTTGCTTTTTTAACACGGCAATCCAATATAGTTAAATAAAACTTCATTGTTTCAAGTTGTTAATTTTTTGTTTACTTTTTGTATATTTTGTTTTTTTTGTGTAGAGAGAGAGAGAGAAAGAGAGAGAGAGACAGTGTGGGAGAGAGAGAGAGACAGTGGGAGAGAGAGAGAGATAGGAAAATACTTTATTTGGAGTTAAGCATATAGACACATGTATAATACACCAGAAATCATAAGCCTAGGACACCAGGTGGTCTCAAAAGACACGGTCCTGGAAAGGCATGAAAGAAAGAAAAAATGGAAAACATACTATATAAGGCGGTATATTAGCACACTACATAAGGTGGTATATAAACATACTACATAAGGTGGTATATTAACACACTACATAAGGTGTATATTAACATACTACATAAGGTAGTAACTAACATACTACATAATGTGATAGTAATACTTCCGTGAGATATAGAATGATTTATTAATGTCTTAGCTCAAGCATAATCTAGAGTTAAAAATGTGATAGGAACATGAAATTGCAGTTTCAGATAAGTTAACCAAGAACTTCTTGGGGTCTGTTTAGAAAAAAACACTACTAGGCACTTGATGGCAGATGTGTGATAGTGACTTAGAGAGCCAATCTCTAATGTTCGATAGCTAATGGATAGGTTTCTACCTTAAACTAGTGGATAGGTTTCTATCTTTCAGGTCTGAAATCAGCTGCAGATGTGATGGTTTGCTGATTTTCCACTGTTTGGCAGCCAATAGACCTTCCATAATATTAGTTCCTTCAGTAAGTTCCAGTAAACTGACACAAGTACCCTCAATCAAGATGAGGTCAGGACATGCTGTGGTTGTAGATAAATTATAGGGAATAGTAGCTTGGATGGATTCTGAGGCTCAACAATAAGGAATGTCGATGTACAGTTATGATGACAGAAGGACTTGATGCTTGAGGCAGAAGGCAAAACAATTTAAAACCAAATTGTACCTCAAACTGAAGCGGCCTTGAATGGGAGCTTCAGTGTATCGGTTTAGTATGTATGTAATAGTAAGACTGGGTGAATACAGATGGAGTAATTACTGGAAATGTTGGAGATTGAATGTGGTATGTAAAGAGTCAGATCCTACTATCTGGATGAAGGACAATTGACTGGCATGTAGTCCAGTTAAAAGATGATTCCAGTCTCTTGTTTGGGATTCCAGGAGGATGACATCCTTGAATTTTAATTGAGCTTCCAAATGGTCAAGTGTAGCGACCAAGCCCCCAGCCTGTGACTTATGAAGAAAAGATTTGGCTTTGTTGACAACTGCAGCTTAGGTTAGGGAGGAGATCGAAATCCTAGCTGCTATAAGGAGTGAACAAGTATTTACTGGTATATCCATCTTCTGGAGAAATGCGGTCTTTAGTGCGGGATAAATATTCCTTGATGGCTAGATCACTGGAGAAATCTAGAGAGAGTAATATGCACAATTTGGCTCTGATTTGAGACTTTGAAGATTTGTATCGTTTATAATCCAGATATTTACTCACCTCTGATTGGCCACTCGTCTATTCTTTTGATTGCAGTAAGCAGATTTGAGTCATGTTTTATTATAGTTGAACAGAGGAGTACTACACCAAGTGTGAGCTGGGTGGAGAAGGGTCTCCTGCGGTTTTAAACGTTTAATAATTTTGCTGTACACTACATATATCAACACATGCTAGATATTTTTTGCTATGTTGACTGTACCCATAAACACTATGTTGTGGGTCCACTACAAAATAATCATATCGTGTTGCTATTGTTGACACTGCCTATTGTAGTATCAGCCTCCATACAAAGACTTGGAAACATTGGGCACCGAAAAAGACTACCAACCTGTTTTTGTAGATCAGCTATCACTTAGGTAGAATTGACCGGAAGGGACAATTCTACTCAGCAAACCAAACAGCTGAACAAAGGAGGATATGAGCATGTTTGGTTTATGTACATACCAATGTCCACCATTTTAATGTTCTTTACTGGAGTGAGAAATAGAGTAGTTATTGTTTGCATTAATGCATTGAAACAACAGGGGTTTGAACGAGATTTGGGAGAAAAAAGAGAAATATAGAGACAGATTCTAGATGATTTTTTTTGTTTGTTTTTGTTTTATTATGTTACTTACTTATTTTTTAATTATTTATCTATTCAATTCAGCTTAGCACTTGGCCCAGCCAAGTGGCATGTGGCTAATACTAAGGTGACCCTGATACAAACATGTTCCCTAGTGTTATCTTTTGTTCCTACTGAGAATGTGAGCCATGCATCACTGATGGATTTTGGAGCTGAAACCAAGCTATAAGCTGCCGATGTTAAGTCCACTATTTTAAAAAATTGGTCAATCCAATATATTCTTTTTTTTCTTCCTCTCATCTTTTTTTCTTCAAGTGGAAATGATTTCACAAATTGAATCGTCAATTTTTTTTTAAATGTCAGGTGTTCTGAAAATCCCATTCATACACAGACACTGGCAATCATTGGGGGAGTAAGCTGTGAGTCTAACTTCACCAGTTAAGTACCAGATGTGTTAGCCACAAAGAACATAGTCTTAGGTCCAAATGTTCCAGAGATTTGATGGCCACCATTGCAAAGAGATGATTGCGGAATAGGTTGGAATACTTTCAACTTCTTCCTCACCACAGCCGGCTACTACTCCTGCCTCACTGGTGGCACCTGCGATATAGGAGGATACTAATGTGTCAGGATGTGCTGTGTCCCAAACCATGTACCTACCATTTTAGGGACAGGTGTGATGCTATCTGGCCACTTTCAATCATGGTAGAGGTCAAACACTTCTAACCATGATGAGACATGCACCTATGGATGATGTCATTGAGGGCAACATTGCAGTGGTGTTGCCCCTCACTTTGCAGGCAGCTAGGACTGTGGATTGCTAACTGATCTACCAGAATATATACCACAATGATGGAAAATGTGGGGCCTACAAAGAAGGGCACCAAACAAGTCACTCTCAGCAATGTGACAGCATTGTCACCTATGTATAGATGAGAGGAAATAAGGTATTGCCATTAACCATGCTCCTTCTTCTTTCATCAAAGCAGCCAGCAGATTCACTTGCCATAGAATTAGGGATAGTCTCTAGCTGATTGTCAGCAGCTGCTCTGACTTTGCATGTATTCAAAACTTTTGGCTGAATGATGGAAGACCAATTGGTGGAGGTAGATCATCATGACCTAGGGACCACATCCGGTTGCATCATGCAGGTGAGGTGAAGGTCAGGAGAGGAAACTTATGGGAGTATTATGTGATGAAGGTGTTGGCAGCAGCGGAAACTAGGTAGACAGAGGATGCAAGCTGCAATGCTGATACCAATCCACCAAAATTCACTGGGAGAGAACAAATTGTTATATTTTCTTACTAATTCCTTACACACTTAATATTTTTTCTGTTTTTGTTTGTTTGTTTATTTTTTTTGCCAGTCTAACTTGTTTGTTAAGTTAGTTGGTTGATAGTTTGTTTGATTGTGTTTAACTCTCTTATGTTGGTTAGGTTTATTCATATTATTTTGTTTGTTTGTTCATTCAGTCAATTTGTTTTTTTATCTGTTTATTTGTTTTATATTATACATATATGTATTTATTAGGGGAGTGGGGGGAGGGGAGAGTTATTGAGTCCAGAGTTTGGATTTTTACTTATGAATCACAGTGCAGCACTTCCTGTATGATGCTAGACACCGTGTGTTAGCTTCTTTTGGATGCTGTATTCCACAATCAGGTTATCAGAGTCCCTGTAATATAGTACATGGAGATCATAGAAGTTACTTGAGACATAGTTGAGGAACCTCTAGGATTAAGCAAACTAATTTGCAGGTGTTGCAGTGTTTCCCTCTCAACAAAGTTTCCAATTGGTCACAATAGATAGCTGGGCTAAGTTTCCAAACAATGTTGCTCCAACTAAATCATTGCATATCAATTGAGTGACCAAAAGGATCTGTTTTGTTACAGCTACATTGTTTAGAAACTTAGCATAACTGAATATGATCAACCACCAAAATTCAATATTTTATTGCATACCAAAAAAACAAATTGCAGGCAAATATGATAAAAAAAATTCACCAACCAAATCAAACTTGGGCTGAAAGAAGCTGCTTTAACTACAAGCAGCAAGTAATAGGCTAACTACATACTAGACACACTTACCTAGAGTGTGAACAATTTTCTCACCATACCACAATCTGAACAAAACAAATCTAGCCGGTAAAAAAAAACTACTCCTAAGAAAGCTTTTGACGTTGAGATGTATAAGCACAAGTAGTTTGAGACACATCGGAACTCCATTTAGCATAGCTTGTGAGAATTTGGGGAAAATGACTAGTTATACTTGTAAGAATTTAGAAAAATAAGAACAATTGTAAGATGTCATGAAACTAGGAGCTCTCTAAATTTCTGAATAGGCTTGTCCTCCCAAGACTCCTATGATGTCTTTGATCCTTATGTTGTACTACAATAAACATGGATATGATCCAGTCATGACTACATACCTCAGACCAGCTTCAACCTGTCCAGAAGATACTTCAGACACAAGATTCAGGAAAATACATGTGCTTATACCTTGGATCATGGTATTGCTTACACCACCATTTAGAAAAAAGTGCATGTTATTTTAAATTACAAGATAGCTTTTGTTCAATTTCTCTTCTGGCCCCCTCTAAAGTTCACTTTAAGTGAAATGTTTGTCATGATTTTCTTTTTGATGAAGCAGACACCTAGACTAGTAGACATGGTGTCCATGTGTGGTGCTCTCCAGGCTGTGCTCTGCAATCGTTCACTCAGCCACCATACTTCTAGTAAGAATGGTATGTAAACTTAATTGATCAAAATGTTGACCATATAGGTACTCTGGCTAGCCTGACTTGCATGCATGTGACAGTGTGCAGGCATGGAAAGAGAGAGTTTGGTCAAACCCACATGGGTGAGTCACTTGTGTTGAAGTCAAATAATATGGTTGCAATGGCTGATGTTGATTATCATTTAGTCCAAGAGTCCTTGACATCATTATACCACGCAGTATTCATTTTATTTGTTAGTATGTCTATGTGTCTCAGAAGCAATGTTGAGCACATGATTTCAGGCTGCAACCAACTGGAACGGCTAATCCAAGATGGCCATGACTTATTTTGGGGGATAGGTAGGAAATCATAACTTCCAATCCAGAAGACCTAGGGAGATGTAATACAGAATTGACTGAGGATATCAATTGGAATGATTATTTGAGCCATTTGTAGTCATCTAGAGGTTACAGGGACAAAAATGACCATAAAATGACAAAATAGTGGCCATTTTTCTGTAGTGGAGGTCTGGACCTTGCAAACACTCTACACACAAGATTCTTTTTGGACACCAAATATAGTCATTGGGCTTTCCAAAAAGTCATGTTAGTTATATATGATTTCCTTTTGAAACCAACCAGAATGGCAAATCCAAGATGGCCACCTATCCCATTTGGCGATATTGAGGGAATTTTAACTTCTGATCCTAAGTTAGAGAGATGTGTTTCCAATCAAAAATTGACATGGTAAATCGATTGGAATAGTTATTTGGCCATTAAGAGTCAACTTGGGGGGTTATGTGCAAGAAATGGGGATATCTGGAAATTGTTACTAATTGAGGGAGTGTCTATAGTCATCAGAGAAGTTGTCGTCTTCATGGCTCATAATTGGCATCTCCATCTCATCATCATCTTCTGAGGAAAGTGGATTTACCATGATGATGGATACCAGGTTCTGCAGCACCATCTTCTCACGGGACCATTCAATGATGAAGCCCTCGGCTTCTGACCCATCCATAATATGTGGTGGGGAGACAGATTGTATTGAGGCTGCAGCGAACTCCTCCTATTGTGGATAGGTAGTTGGCCCATCTCACATGAAGTTTGAGGAATAATCTGTATGGCTGATTTAAACCACTATATCAGTGCTCAGCTGCTTCTAGAGAGTGAAGCACAGCATGAACTTCTCATAGCTAAAATGGAAATGAAAGGAGGAGGAGGAGGGAGTATAATTTTGGCATTGATCAGATAACCATGCACACATGATGTTCTATGCTGACCAGCTACCATCAGCTTACTGCAGTTAGTTGATCACTGGTTCCTTCTTCTTCGTCATTTTTCCCATACATGGTAAATGTAAAAGCCTTCGGTGCATGCATATATAAGGACATCAGGCTGTCCCACCTGGAGCAGAATTTTTCAAACCTGCACACACTGCTTCCATCAGTTGAGTCAAATTAAGTTCAAACTGAATAAAGCATGCCTAACAACATTGGAGATTTAAGATTTATTTGTTGCAGAAAAAAAAAATGACTATACTAAACATTCTGCTACCAATGCATATGCGGGTAAATGCATCATTCACAGTTCTGATGATAATACAGACAAGCTGGTTTAACCACAAAATATTGATTCATGGAGAAGTTAGATCAGGGCAGTCCAAATTCAGGGGAAATCCGATAATGTTGAGAATGAGCTGATATAAAAACAAGGAATGCAGCCCCAAAGAAAATAGACAGCAGAATCCTATTGTCAGCAGAGACCCTGTGGCTGCAGAAGTCACAAGCACAAGTCATGCTATCGACACTACTCCAATGAAGTTTCCAGAGGAGATGATGTCAGCACAATGAGAAAGATGGTAAAGGTGTTCATGGTAATGATTATCATGATGCTGCGGTGAATCGGTCATTCAATAAGCTGTTCCGTTTCCTCAAAGACATTTCAGCAATCCTCAAGTGTTTACAATAGCTGATCTCTCTTCAAGACTGTTTGTGTCAATCAACACTCTTGTTGTTGTACAAATTAAAGAGTCAACCAAGATGCATGTAAGGCAAAAACTGGCGAGTGAATTAGCTGGCAAAAGCAGAACATACTACCATTCCAGAGTTAGTCATGGTCTTCCTGTGCTATCTACTCACAGGATCCAATGAACCTGTGCATCCAAGAAAGTCCAGAAGCTTTTGCACTCATTTGGTCATGAAATGGTATATGCCATCATAAGTGGAAATGCAAGCCTCTAAAGCACATCATTCTGCCATATACTTTCAAGTCTCTAAGAGTCATTACATAGCTGACCAAAATCCACAATTACCTGGCCACAGCATGTCCTATTCACAGATGTAAGCATGTCCTATTCACAGATGTAAGAGATCAATAGAGCCCTGTGTCTTCAAAAACTCTTACCTGCTGACAGCGATGTGGCCCTCCCAGAAAACATCCATTTTGGCATATTCACAGCCTTAGCCTGGGACAATATCTACTGTCTGGAAGATCCATCAGTAGTGAAGGAACATTTCATATAATGGGATTACTGTCCAAGCAAAACTGATCAAACCATTGCCCGCAGTTGGAAATAAAGAAGATGAGATTGATGTACTGCCACCAATGCTACCAACATAGAATGCTGGGCAATGAATGGGCCTAACATAAAGCAAAGGTTACATATATTGATATTGCAGAATGAAGAACCATGTCTTTACTACAACAACAGCAAGACCGATCGATCAGCAGCTGGACAGGCTTCAGCATCCTGATTCAAGATGATGTGACAGTCATTCCAGGCTATGTAGTGTATTTGCCTACTATCAATGTTCCACACAGTCAAGTGCTCAATCCATCACTAAGCATCATGCGGTCCTTGGACTTGATGATAATGGTTAGCATCATTTTGATTATGCACTGTACGCAAAAGGTGTTGAGAACACATGAAAACACCATGCCAAGTTTTACCATCGTCATAGGAAAATGATTTCAAGATACAGGATTGGGTGCCCTCTATAGTGAGTCTGGTGTGATAGCAGAAAGCTTCATTGGAGAGGGATAGTCGCAAGGACAAAAAGGAAGTCCCTTTGAATCGGTAACACGGACAAGCTGGAAAGCCCACCATCCCAGAAGATGATGAGCCAACAATGAGCCACGAACACAACAACTTCTCCAAATACCAAACACTCCCTCAATTACCATATAGCCAGTTTTAATTGCGACAATAATTATTTATGATTTTGTGATTCCAAAGTCCAATCTCATAAATTTAACAGCAAAAAAAAAATACACACATCCTAATAAACCATAAATATAGGAGTCGCATAAATAGAGCCAGCTCACAAAGAAAATCTTTCATGTCGTCAAGGCATCGTTGCCCTCATGTAAACAAGATGAGCCTCTGGCATTACTTGAAGTTTGAGATCCCTGCCCCAGAGCAGACAGGGTCTGTCGCAAAGAGACTAAGACTGCTAATAAAGAGGTAGAGAAACTTCAAACAATAACTCATAAGTTGAAAAAGGAAACAATAGGCATCAAGACAAATGATAAATCACATATTGAAGATTTTCCTCATTTTTGGCATTTTAGCAAAAATGTAAACTGCCAACAAAACCAGCTAGACAGCAATAATAGTTAACTTCCGGGTTTCATCCATTTCTTGCACACCCACTAGAAGACGGCTAATGGCCCAAATAACCATTCCAAATAATTTTCTATGCCAATTCTGTACACACCTCTCAAATACTTCTGAAAAAGAATTTACAATTCCCACAATTCCCTCTATATCATACCAAATGAGAAAAATTGTCATCTTGGATTTGCCGTTCCTTTTGATTTCAAATGGAAAACATGTGACTATCAAGAACATCTAGGACCATATTAGTGGCCCAAAAATAAGTGTAGAGTAGTTACAAGGTTCTGCCTTCAATCATGGAAAATCACCCAAAATGGCCATTTTTTGGTCGTTTTTGCCCATCTGACTCTCTTGGTAACCTCTAATGGCCAAATAACCATTCCAATTGATTTTCCATGTAAATTTAATGTGCAAATCGTGTATCACATATCTCTGTAATCCTTCTGGATTAGAAAATTATGATTTCACCCATATCTCCCATAATGAGGCGGGTGGCCATCTTGGATTAATTGTTCCGGTTGGTTAATGAGGTGGGTGACAATCTTGAATTGATCATACCGGTTGGTTATAAATGGAACATGGCTTTCTGAGACACTTAGACATCTAGTACATGAAAAAAAATAGTAGCAGATATGAAGAGGAGGAATGGATAGGGGGTTCTGGTAGGTCATGCCCCAATTAGAGCAATTAATGATTTGCGGAGGGAAATATTCACGGATGAGAAACTCCATCATTAATATACATTGATTGGATTCTAACTGTGAAAAAGTGGATTTCAAACCCCTCGAACAATCATGCTATACAGTATACATATGTGTGCAATGGTTACTACTTGTTAAGCTCACAGTGGCATTTTAAGTGTGTAGTTGCAGAAACGTAGCCGCTAGTTAGCCAGGAATTATACGTGTTCCAATTTGGGAGGTGCAATTTTCGAGTGACCCTTGCCTTTTTGGTTGTATCTTTTAAGAAAAGGTGTCTATAGAGACAGTTCACATATCATCTTAAAGCACACAGAATAAGCAATAGGTTAGTATCAAAAGTATTGGCATAAAAGAAAGTAAGGAAAAGTTATTTTGCTACAAATATGTGTTCAAATTTCTTGACTACTTTCAAGCTACTAGATCCAAACATGTCAGTTGATTGATTATCATGCATCACTAATTGCCATTCTATCCTGGTCTATCTCCTGCATACCTCTTTGAAGTAGTATCTTCTTAGTCTTCTGGCGACACCTACCATCAAATTGGATTTACATTTCCCAAGCCAAGCTTTGGGAAGTAGAATGTTAGCTTCCCCATTCTCTCTTTTTTTTATTGCTAGTCAAAATCATATTTAATTGGTATTAGATGTACATTAATACTAGATATCTGCTTCAGTGAAATCAACCTGATCTAGTGTCTTCAATCTTGAGTTGTTTTTATTGGTCAAACTAAATCTAAGGTGCCCCATCAGCAATACTGGTTATCAGCGCTCCAAGATGTTATTCAGTACATTAAAAATGTAAGTTCTTTACTGATTTCTGCTTGCTGATGTACAAAGGTTAGTTTATCAATTTTCCAGCAATATTCATACAAATTAGTAATCCTTTAATTAGCAACCCACCCTGCAGGCGCATGTAATTTAGACATGTCTGTCCTTACTCAAGAATGTATTCTTTATATATAATTATGGCCATATTATATCACTGAAAAAAGTTATTATGGCCATTTAACTGCCTCCAGAATCATTCTCAGAATCCAGTTGATTCATGACTGGCATGATAGTACTGGAAAAGAGTAGGTTGTTGAACATAGCTCTTGTATTTGACTGCTACTTCCACTTTTAACTTTTATATTCCAGACAAGAATGCAAATCTCTGGTACAACAATCAAAAATAGTTGCTAGCAAATGAAAATGCCTGCCCACAACCTCACCCCAATATGGCATGCATATGCATTAGTAAACCTGTAGGAGCTTATATCCAAGATCGAGTTCGAAATTATTCATCACCTGTAGGTAATCAGGATATCACAGTTCATATCGTGTAGCCTGTTTCGTTTGCGGCTCAAATTTTTGCTAAAATGCCAAAAATGAGGAAAATATCTTAATATGTGATTTATTATCTGCTAGTTATTGAAAATCTAAAACATGTGATTTATTATTTTTGATGATAAATATTGTTCCATTTTTTGAGTTACTGTTTGAAGCATCTCTACCAAATTAATAGCAGCTTTAGACTCCGTGCTACCGATCCCCGTCCATTCTGGGGTAGGAATCCGACGCTTGGAGTAACGCAAGAGGCTCATCTTGTTTACACGAGGTCAATGATGCCTTGCTGATGTGGAATATTTTCTCAGTGAGCTGACTATTTATGTAACTCTTATATTTACAGTTTTATAGTATGCGTGTAATTTTTTTTGCTGTTAAATTTGTGCAATTGGACTTGGAATCATAAAATTGCAAATAATTATCCTTGCAAACAAAAAAAGGCTATGCGGTAGTTTGCCTATATCAATCTCTGGAAATCTGTTTACATCCCTCCTTAGTTGTACAATTGATTCATTGGTCAGTCTTTCTGGTGGGATGACAAGTGGTCCTATTGGGTTATCCTGCTTTTAGAAGGACTTTGAGAGGGAATGAGAACTATAACATTTAATTAGAACTTTCCACTTGCCCGTGCTGTCTTTATAGCACCCTCCCATCAATTGATAGTTTGCAGCATTTACACAATTGTCATGCAAAGGCATTCAAAGTCTATCCAATATTCTGGCATTGAGAAGGGTCTGGCCCACCAGCATACTAAACTTGTTTTGATGGAGAAGATGCTTTCTGCATGTTCCATTTGGGAGGTGAGGTTGACCTCGCCTCCATACCAAGAGACAGAAGAAACTTAATTCTGAATCTTTACCTTCTACTCAACAATAATGCAGAGAACATTGAAGACCGCGTTCGCCTGTACAAGCCACAAGAATGTACTGATCAGTAATTAACGCCACAATAGAGGAGATGAGAACAACTCTACTATCCTAGTGTTTCCAGACCCTCCTCCCCCCAACAGGGAAGTAAAGTGTATCCCTCCCACCTGGGAAGTAAGGATCCTCCTCCTCACCAGGGATGTAATGGGTCAGTTGCATGCGACCAAGTCAACAGAGAATCTTATTATAACAATGATTAGAAGTGAAGTGAAATGTTGACATGTTTGTTACGATAATTAGTGCAGGAAGAATAAGAATGCATTCATAGAATACATACCCCATGTTTTGTGATGTGACCATATTTACGCGAAGCAGACACAGCTATGATTGCCTATAATTAGAGGGGCAACTGAGAGATCTACCCAGCAGGATTGGAGGCTGATGGACTTTCAGTTATTGTGAGAGCTCCTAGATTCCATAGAGATGTCCATCGTGTCCTTCATGCACCTAATATTGGTAAAAAGTGGGTTTTCATGATTCTTTTGATAATCCAATAAACAGGCACATGCGCACACACATATACAGTTATCATAGATTTCAAATCTGATAAGATTCTTCCTCCTGACCTGCTTCAACCTTCCATTTTAAGTATGATGTGAATCAATCCAATATACGAAGGACTAACATACTCCGCTTATCTGCACAATCCTTCCTAGAGTGTAATTTGGTGGTTATTGTGTAGCATATCCCTCAAATAAATTACCAGTTAAAAAAAAAAGACGTGTTCATTGCTAGTGGGACTAATGAGCTGTAATAAACCATGTGGCTTGGCAAGGTGAATCAGCCTACACACATACAATCAATCCAAGACAAAAACATAGGACCACAAAGATTATAGCAGTGAGTATAGCTAATGATATTATTTAGACCATCTGGTCAATAAGAGTTTCATATCCCACACATTGGGTGGGTAGGCATGGGCAAACTTGAATTGCATGGTACATACATGAAACAAAATGAGCACGTGTAATGACAAACTACTAAGTGGCCTTGTAGTAACTTGGCATACTCTTGTCAAATTACGAGATAACTACAAGATGAACTTGATATAAAAGCGGTCTACTGTGTTTCCTGTCTGTTCTTGTCAGATAACACTCGCTTCAATGATTGGCTACAAATAGGACAAGTTGTTTGGTTTGAATCTGTGCCATAGCAGGCTAACTACTACATCACACATACAAGAGTCTGGGTGTACATGATCTCAATTGCTAAAAGGTTGTCTAAATGGTTCTTGTCCGCCAGATTCTCCTGGGCTCCTGAGTGAAGTTTATGAAATAATCAGGCAGTATGCTAGTACTTCCTATAATCGGGCAGTATGCTAGTACTTGCTATAATCAGGCAGTATGCTAGTACTTCCTATAATCAGGCAGTATGCTAGTACTTGCTATAATCAGGCAGTATGCCAGTACTTCCTATAAGCATGCAGTATGCTAGTACTTCCAACCAGGCAGTATGCTAGTACTTCCTATAATCAGGCAGTGTGCCAGTACTTCCTATAATCAGGCAGTATGTTAGTACTTCCTATAATCAGGCAGTATGCTAGTACTTGCTATAATCAGGCAGTCTGCTAGTACTTCCTATAATCAAGCAGTATGCTAGTACTTCCTATAATCAGGCAGTATGCTAGTACTTCCTATATTGGATTGACACACATTTTTTCAAATGGTGGACCAAAAAAAACATCAAAAACAAATCTTGTGGTTTAGCTCCAAAAGATTCCAAATGTGCCCATTGAAGTAGCAAACAAATCGTGTGGTTTTAGGTCCAAAAGATTCCAAATGTGCCCATTGAAGTAGCAATCAAATCTTGTGGTTTTAATTAAGTTCAAAAGATTCCAAATATGCCCATTGAAGTAGCAATCAAATCTTGTGGTTTTAGGTTCAAAGGATTCCAAATGTGCCCATTGAAGTAGCAAACAAATCTTGTGGTTCAGCTTCAAAAGGATTCCAAGAGCGCCCATTGAAGTAGCAAGCAAATCTTGTGGTTTTAGGTCCAAAGGATTCCAAATGTGTCCATTGAAGTAGCAAACAAATATTGTGGTTTTAGGTCCAAAAGATTCCAAATGTGTCCATTGAAGTAAACCAGCAGCCAAAAAAACATTGAAAGTTAAAAATAATTAAAAATATTTTTTAAAAATCGAAAATTCATCTTCAAGAGCTAAGTTCCCTTGTTTGTTTATTTCTTCATTCACATAACTGCCACAACCTGTCCCCACATCATAATTTCAGTACCGGAACGATGATGTTTAGATGCATGTCCATGATTATTACATTTCATCTCTATCCAGAGAAACAAAAAAAACTAGCAAAAAATTTTCAAGTAGCGTTAAAATAAACATGCTCATACGATTTTACATGCTACATACTTACCATCTTCGCCAATTCCCGTAATTGAGAAGAAAAAAACATTATGAATTGATGCATTTTGATTTTAAAAACACATCCAATATTGGTGTATATGAACCACAGTAAAGCAATAAGCTTAGACCCAACATCCTCAAGTTTAGTGTCTCTAGGTCAAGCGCCTCCAGCCATCCTCCACCTATTTACTTTCATTCCTTTGTGGTGCATTCACCAATCCATCAAATCTGGTAATAGACTGTTGTCAACCAACTACCATTCAGGGTCGTAACCATGACTTTCTACAGGGGAGATTACATATGTGATTAGGCATCAGCGGCGGAGTGGGTTGAGGGGGGAATCTCCCGTGCAGTGCTCAAGCCTTAGCAGTAGCAAAACTGCTTTTCTGTAGCAGAGAAATTGCTTCTCTGTTTGGATGATGGTGACTCCTTCTGGTCGACTACTTAGAAAGAAATGTGAACTCCTTGAATCCTCCCCTCCCTATTCCCACTGTGTTCTACATCTACTTGATATAGATAAATATAATCTCAATGCATCAATTGGGTAACACCAGATTTTCCTAGACAATGTCTTCAACTCGACTATACACCACAAAATCACAAATTGACAGGTCTTACTTTGACACAGGGGTATAATCCACCCCTACATTCTTTGGTAAATTAATTTTAAATTAAAAAAATCATTCAAATTGTCTAAATATGCGTAATGAACTGGAGGAGAGGGAGGCATAATCAGGAGAATGAGTACTTTAGATGCCACTTTTTAAGTGTTAATGTTTCACAAAAATTTAGCCACACGATATACACACAATTTTCTCCCCCTGCCCCCCTACATAAATTTTTTTGTCTATACCCATGTGACAGCATATCACATGGCAAACTTTATGAAAGCTATGGGATTCTGGTACACAAGGCAGTCTATTTGTGGGCTATCTTACATAGAGACCCCAATATGTCACCATCAATAACCTTAAGCCTGAATTCTTGCCAGTTTTATTCCGAGTTCCCCCAGGAAGTATTTTAGGCCCCACACTGTTATCAATGATCATCTTGGTGTTGTGGTTTTCTCTCACATTTTGCTATTTGTTAATGACACAAACAAAGTACTTTCATTCTGACCTTGCTTGTCACCATCTTCAGGGCTCGCTATAGTTAACTGGTTCAAGACATGGAATTTGACATTCAACGATTACAATTGTGTACCATTGAAACTGCACTCTCGCAAGAGTAAAGTCTCTCCTACTTACAGCAATAAAATTAATGTTGAAATACTGAGCACCCAGATCTAGATACAGCTAATTATATCAGGAAATCTAACCTGGACAAGCCATTACAATAAAATTACAGCAAAATCAAACAAATCTTAGGACTCCTTTGCAGAACCTTCAACAAGTCAAACTCTTGTCAAGACCAGCAAACGCAAGACCAACGAAACCTTCCATCTATCTCTGGTATGATCTCATCTATTGCATTGCTATCAAGTATGGAAACCATTTTATCTTGGTAACATCATGACAAAGTTTATTCTCTGTGATTATAAATCTGAGTATACAAACTGAGACTCAAAGGTATTCAATTACTTCCTCTCATGATGGTCCTTGAACTTAATGACATCATGTTCCATGTCAGGCAGGTTAAATTCCTATCTAACCAGTACAACAAAAATAAATAAAACTCAACCCCACCAGATCCTCATCTCATATCAGAATAATCCATTCTCTATCTAGCAACAACTTAACCATAACATGACAATGGAATGCACAGCTGCAAATAGATAATTGGTGAAAACTATTAAACTCACACTTCATCATGTTTTCTGGCATCATTTTATTAATCCTAGTACTCTTTACAATCATTGTGCATGCTCTAAATGTTTTCCTGTTCCCCTCACACAACTTCAATCTTTCCATGGCTGTTAGTTCATATTAGCAGACCATCAATTTCTTCCCTCTTTTTTTTTCTCGTGTTTCTCATCAAGCAGTCATATGTACTCTGTAAAGTAAAATAATAATAGTAATTTAGTATGTGCTGATATTTGTGTAATGGGAAATGTGGTGTACATGGGTACAGTCAACAATAACAAGAAGACACAATAACAAAACTTGACATGTGTTGATATGTACAGTGTACAGGTTAGAAATGTTTCAAATCTCTGAAAAGAACAACTCGGAACGGGCAAAAAAGAAATGGTGACTCTATTGCATTGACAAGTTAAAAAAAAAACTGTCCCCATGTAGACCACAACCAGTTATACCATTTAAATCATATTGTACTGCTTTTCTATCATCAGTATGCGTATATATATATATATATACAATTTTAAATGGTCTGACTGGTTGAGATCTAATGGGCATGGTCTTGTTTCTTTTTTTTTAACTGGGTAATCCAATATTATACATTGTGTGTCAAAGCATGTTAAGAAAAAACACTAGTACTTTCATGTTAAATATGTTTTCCCTTGCTATTTCTATGTGTAGTCTTTATGTCTTTATGTCTGTGGATAAAAGAGGAGGGATTGGAAACAGAAAAATTTGTCACATTACATGTGATGCTTAGATGTCAATAGAATGGGTAGGTTCTATGAATAGGTTCTAGTGCATATTAGAGCTATGAATGAATAGTGGGCCAATAGAGTGAGGAGGGACAGCAGATACTTGGCAAGTTTATTAGAAAGAGAGTGATGGAAAAATTCAGTTATAAACCCAAGTGCCTGTATTTTTCAAATTTAGCATGGGACCATTCAAAATGAGAGCTTAATTTAATGAACCAAAAAGAGAGAAAATCATTTTGGTGGTGACTGCAAGATAAACAAGAATTAGTTTAAAAAAAATGAAAAGCTCTATTGGATTGACCTATGAAGAAGAAATGAAACAGACTGTACCCATGTAGACCACAATCACCTTTAGCATTTAAAATCATATACACAATATTGTGATTTTAAAAACAGCACAATATAGGTATATGTAATTTTAAATGGTAAAGAGGCATCTAAGTAGTTCGAGCCTACATGGATACAGTCTTGTTTCCTTTCAGTTAGTGCAAAATAGCTAGCTGTCTGAATTTAAATAAAACATTTTTGTTCTTGATTAAAAAAGCTGTTGGTTTGTTATTATTTTTTCTTTTGTCATTTCTGTGAGAGCAATGGATACTGGAGAGAAACCTGAGCCTAAACATTTTTGTCGTTTCTCTGAGAGCAGTGGATAGTGGAGAGAAACCAGAGCCTAAACATTTTTGTTGTTTCAGAGCCCAAACATTTTTTGTTGTTTCTGTGAGACCAGTGGGTAGTGGCGGGAAACCAGAGCCAAAACATTTTTGTTGTTGTTACTGTGAGAGCAGTGGGTAGTGGAGAGAAACCAGAGTCTTAATATTTTTTTGTTGTTTCTGTAAGAGTAGTGAATGGTGGAGAAAAACCAGATCCTAAACATTTTTTTTAAACTTGTCTATTATTAATGTAAACACATCATCAAATACCATGTATTGCTTGCTAATGTTTACTATACCCATGTACACACATTGAACATTATATGCCATGTCCTGTAGCTATAGCTTAATGTACACCATGGTATACACTAAAAAAAAAGAAATAAAAATAGCACATACCATATGTTGTTGCTATTGCTGACCAGAATCAGCTACAGGTCTTGAACTATTGCATAAGAGAATTCCACCAACCTAACAGTTATAGCAAACTCCTTTACGGCGGGAAGTTCACAAACTAAACAGCACACTAATCATTTTTACCCATTCTGGTAAAAAGGTGTCAATGCTTTCCCCCATTATGCGGCATATTCTATACAATAATAGGTTTCATTTGGACATAATATTGAAATGAGCATAATTGGAGCAGCATAATTGGAGCATATAGCCCCCACCCCACTTCCACCCCCACCCTCACCCCAAAAAGAAACCTTTATTTTGTTTATTTTTTATTGGAATTACCTAATTTTTCTAATTTTCCTTTGAACACTGAAACAAGCCTGCTGCAGCTATAGGCAGCAGTTCTGCCACAGCACAGTCTTCACAGCACAGCAAGCTGCAGCTATAGGAACCAGTGCTGCCACAGCACAGTGTGCACATCACAGCAGGCTACAGCGACTGCCTACTGCTAGCCTGCAATGCAAGGAGGGACATTCAACATCATTTCAAAGATACTGTTTGATAACAAAATTAACTGCAAAGAGTAAAGAAAAAAGTTATGGCAATTACAAATTTGATACAACTATGTTGGGTTTTGAGTACAAATTTTTGAAGCATAATAAAAGATTGATAGATGTTTTATAGAAGAACAATAAAAAAAAAAATTGGAATTAGAGCACACCAAAATCAGCAACATAATAGTCACAATCCTAGTCTGGGACACTTGACTTGTTCCTATGTGCACCAGGTATATGTTTATAGAGGATACTCGAGTCACATGCTCAAGGAATTAAAATAAAACTCTGGAAATGTAATCTCAAGCTAGAGACACTGCACCAAGCCAACAAGGGGCAGGTATGAAAGAGGTCAGCTAGCCAATCACTGCATAGAGGCACTGCATGTACCTGTAAAGTGTGAATACTTGTAAAGAAAGAGCATGGATTAGACTCCAGTGTGTCATTATTCTTTCACAAACCAGTGTATCTCGGCTTCACTGCCAATCCCACATCAATCTCAAGCGAAATGCACAGAATGCTGGGCTAGGCACACATGTGGTACCGGTAAGATTAACATTCCAACCTCAGGTCATGTGACAACTCGCAGCTCTTTGGCTTCTCCGAAATTTCACAAAAACCTGTCAATTTCCAGCCAATCCCACATAGTAATTGGTAAACGGTCTGACATGTGAGACTAACCCTTGTTTAGCTGCAGGCAAGTGCTTGAAGGGGACTCGAGGGAGATTTGCGCACTGTATTGTCACCAAAATCTAATCAACTGTTCCTTGGCTCATAGTGGATTGTCCAAATTCATCCATATTTTTTTTTGTAATCTTGCTAAGAGACAGACAAACAAGTGGCTGAGGTTCTTGCTTTTGAGCATATTTCTATCAGGGTTGTAAGACCAGTTTGGCTCATTTGTAGCCAAACTTTTGCTGAAAATAGTCCAGGCAGCGGAAATAAATAGCCAAATTTCAAAGAGCTATATAAATATCAATGATGCTAATCGTAATTAAACAAAAATGCTCATAAATTCAACCATGGCAAAGAAAACCACAACTAATTCTGTATTTTTATGAAGATTCACTTTTATTACTTTTATCTTTTCGCTGGTTCCTTTGTAGGATCAATTGCCAGCTTGCTCTTTTGAGTCACCACACAAACACAGCTGCAATACTATAGGATCAACTAAAACAGAGCATTAAAAATGATTTTTTTTCTGATATAGAAAGAACACATCACTACACTGAGCATGCTCAGTAACAGCATGAGGGAAATTCAATTCTATTTTCTCCAAAGTTGTTTGGTGTGGCCTGTTACAAATATTTGATGGGAGACATTTTAACCAACAACATTAGAATAGGCCAGAATACATTTTGATTTTTTTAAGCCAAACAGGTTGGAAATAGTCCAAATTATGCCAATTTGGCCTCAGTAGGCCAGTTGGCAAACATGATGTCTAGTATTTGGTGTAAACAGATTGAAAAAATAGTAATCCAACTATCAAAGTATACATGTTTTCAGTTAGCCTAATGCTTTTTTAAGTCTGGTAACTATGGAGCATACTGGGAGAGCTTTCTGTCAGTGCAGAGATGGTGAGCAACAGCTGCTTTTGCTGCAAGTTTAGAGAGAATCCAAGCAATAAACCTTGCAACATTAGAGAGTAGTAATTAGCAAGATTAGATAGCTAGAGATTAGTAGCAATCCATCTTCTCCATGCCTTATAATATGGCCTTGCTAGTATTTAAGCATGATTCTGAAGTTAATTCTGGCAAGTAACCGATTAAGTGCTCAACATGGTTATAGAAAATCTGCCATCCACCCATGACAGTGAATCAACTAACATGTAACGACTTTACTTGGTAAGTTATTGTGATTAGACTATAACAAGTTCAATTAAACTCTGTAAAATTATGGTTGTTAAGTACATGTATTTTTTGTTGGACCTACTTCACTGTTGGCTCTGGTTTTGTTTGAAAGTGTTGTTAAGCTGTTCCTTTACATTCAAGTGGCTGGGGACCATGTAAGATTCTCGGAAGTACTGTCAAGTGTAGTATTAGAAGAATTTTACAATGATATTCTAAGAATACAGATATTCCAAGAATACATGTCGCTGTAGCAAATAACCATAGACTGGGGTTACATCAGCTAAGAGAGTATGCACCAAGAGTCAACCCACTAGTGCTGACTAGCTGTACTCAGGAAACTGGTGAAAACTTCATGACCAATGAGATATCTTCAGTGCACTAAAATGATATGGGAGATGTTCAAAGACCCATATCTTCTTCCCCATAGCTTCCATGCATGTGGATATATTTAGAAAAGATAGATCCCTCTCTGAGCTTTAAAATAATATACAATTGGGAGATTTAGGTAGGCGTTGGATCAGTTGCATGCAGATGAGTCGATTTTTTGGACAGCCATTTTGCAATGTGACGGTCTCAGCAAAAAAAAAATTCTACAACTTTAGAGTGTTGGTAAGAATAGGAAGCTGATATGTCCAGCCATATAATTAGGAAACTCATGGGTCCAGCCATGTAAATAGGAAGCTCATGTGTCTAGCCATGTAATAGGAAGCTCATGTGTCCAGCCATGTAAAAAAAAAAATAATAATAAAATAAAAATTTAAAAATAGCTAAAAAGCAAAGCATTGGGAGCCCAGAGCTTTGGGAAGGTTGCCAAAACATTTGACCTAATTAACTGACAACCACCCAACAACCCAAAAACTGAGTGAGTGCCAGTTTACAAATTTGATTTGCTCTTAAAAATGGAATCAAGTCAGGAAGACGGACAGAGTCCGAAGGTCATGTTACATAAACATTTAAGGCTGCATTCAGATGCTGTTGCACACTTTGTTCACAAATCATCTAACCATGAATAAGGTGCATTTGTGGAAAAGGATTAATGAAGGGTTACACTCAGAAGGAGTAGGGGGAGAAAGAACATATATATGCTGGGACCTGTGCATGTGTGGCACTCAGCAAAGGAGTGTAAAACATGGATGAAAGATAAGATGGAAAATAAGAGATGAGATGTTAGAGATGAGGTCCAATGACACTATCTCCACCTGAACAGAACAATTAATGACACATGATGCTACTTACACAAAATGATTTACTAAAGCATCTTTACCTAGCTGTGTATATATGAGCCTAAACGTTTAAGAGCTGAGTAGGAGGGGTAACCATGCCATGTACGGTTGTTGCCTAAGAGGGGACCATGCAATGTACGTTTAGAAGTCGCCAGAAGGGTGACCATGTCTAGTTTAGTCGAGGAGTACTATGGGACTCTATCTCATGTGTGATTGCAATGCCATTCATTATATTGTTAAAACAGATTTAAACACAGTCTTAAGCACCACTTTTAAAAAAAGTTTATAATAATAATAGAAAGATTAAAATAATAAATCACTTCAATAAATCATACACGGGAGGATGTAATGCTTTGATATCTTGGCCCAATCATTTCTCACTATCATGCCCTTGCTAATAACTTCACTCATATTGTAATGGCATGTCTCTCAATTAGTACTTGTATATCCTTCTGATCATTTACGGTTCTGATATATTTCTACTTGTACTTTATCCAAGACAAATTAGCAATTTGGTCTTTTTGATCATTTAAAAAGTTTCTACAATTCCTAACATTATTCTGCTTAGTTCTCAATCGGTCTCAGATGTTAATGCTATATATGTTCACTAACAACAATTCCCAGTGATAAATAGGGAGATCTCCTTTGAAGGTTATCCTTCTAGTAGTATTCTTTCGTATATTTCTACAGCATTGTCAATGTTTCCCTCCAACAGTTGTTTCTATAGAAACTATTGTTTCTGGTTGGAATGCGCATAACAGAGAATGGCTTCTTTTTGGTAAGGACTTTGGATTGAAATTATTTCACCCAGTGCTAATATTCTTTTGTAAATTAACAAACTCTAAATATTAATACAGATTAAAGTCAAGCACAATAAAAAAAAATATCATCAGCTTCTTCAAGGTCAAAGTCTACTGGAATGTGGCGGGAGTTTAGACAACCATTAGCTGAGAAAAGTAACAGAAATTGGTGAGTGTGTTGCAGAGGCCATAAGTAGCAATTTAAAATATATGTATATACACACAGGTCAGATGCATTTAATGTCACTAACCATCCAATACATTTCACAGAATTTTTAAATAATATGCCCCTATCCCTTAACATCCCCCCTAAATAAAGTTGGATATTTCTGATTGACTCATCAAAGTTACCTGCGATATTAGATAAGGCCATCACCATGGTCGCATACCAATGTAGAGAAGTTGAACTCTTGTGGCAGTTCCTTAGACTCTTCTAATTTAGATAGTTATAAGCCAAATATTCTAGCTCTAATTTTGATCAAGGCTATGGATGGTTCTAATCGATTATTTAAGACTTCAGACTTTGGATTTTTTTAAACGTCAGTGTTAAAAACCGTGTGTCGCATGCTCCCCCTTGGTGTTTGGCTGTCTTCTCCATGCATGCATATATTCGATCTTATCCAACACATTACCCATTTCGAGAAGTTGGTTAACTGTGGTTTTCCAGATTTGATTTTCATCTTTTTGTCCAGATGGTGAACAAAAGCTTATAAGAGCACATTATATTCTAGTGTAGTTAGGCAGGGTGGAGTTGTATCCGCATTTTTTCTTCTTTATTTCTTTCCTTCCTGTTCACAGGGTTTGGTCAGCTGTTTGGGGTGGGACCTTTTGCTAGAGTGCTTGATGCTGCCAACAGTTTCTTTTTGACTTCTTTTTAACACCCCTTGGACTAGATAATGCTTAAGGAATGTGAAGTGTTTTGCTAGTTGTCGTGGTCACATTTCCAACCCAACAAAGACTAGGTGGATGAATTGTGGATGATGATAAAAAGCATGAAATTCAAACAAACAGGGAATATCTTTTTGATTATAGTGCCTTTGCAGATCTGTCATGTGACAACAATGGTAATATTTTCAAAATCCATCATCAGTAGCCTTTGTTGTGTAGAAAGTAGAAGGCTATTCATGAGTTACAGTAACAAAAAAATGACATTCATATACACATCTCATTGGCTCCACCAAAATTTCTCAACTGTTCCCAGCAAAATATCCTATGTAGCAATTAGTAAAGGGTCTGGCATGCGAGATGTGTCCTTACTATGGTGAAAGGAAAATCATTGGGGGAGACTCGAGGGAGATTTGAGCACTGTATTGTCACCAAAATCTATTCAATGGTTCCTTGTGTCATAGTGAATCATTCGTAAAAGTTTCTTTCAAATTCATCCATATATATTTTCTTAGTAGACAGACAAACAAATTGGTGGCAGTTCATGAGCCAGGAGCTTTTGAGTGTATTTCTAGCAGGGTTGCAAGATTAGTTTGACTGATTGTAGTCAAACTTTTGTTGAAAATAGGACATACATTTCTATAAGCTATATAAATATTAATGGTGCTATATTATATAATTGTAGTTGTACAAAAATGTTCATGAATTCAACCGTGACAAAGAAAACCACAACTAATTCTGTATTTTTTATGAAGTTTCACTTCTGCCAGCGTGCTATTTTGTGTCAAGACACAAAATACAGCTCAAATATGTAATGGAAGGAGACATAGGATTGTTTTTGTAGCCAAAATGTTTAGAATCGGCCAGAATATAGCCATTTTTGAGCCAAACTGGTTGAAAAGGGTCCAAATTTTGCCAGTTTGGATTCAGTAGACTAATTATATCTAGAATTTGGTGTAAAGAGATTCATATAGTAATAATCCAACTATCATAGTTTACCTACAAAGTTTGCTGTTAGCCTAATGCATTTTGAGTCAGGTACCACATAGCATGCCGGGAGCTTTTTGTTTGTGCAAAGATGAAGAGCAGCAGCTGCTTTTACTGCAGGTTAGAGAGGCACCAAGCAGTAAACCATGCAACATCATAGGTTGGTAATTAGCAAGATCAATTGTTACTAGCAACCCACCTCAGTCACATTTTACAGTGTGGCCATGCTTCTATTTAAGTATGATTTGAAGTTAATTTTGGGCAAGTAATTGATAAACTGCTGAACACTATTATAGAAAATCTGCCATCCATCCATGAGAGTAAATCTCTTAACATATATAATGACTTCACTTGATAAGTTATTGTGATTAGACCATTACAAGTTCAACCAATTAAATTTAAACTCCAGTATCTCTAATCTTCTACATATGTTGGAAGGGAATATTTCTGGTTAAGTTGGTGTTTTTTTTTTGTTGGACTTACTTCACTGTTGGCTCTGTAGTTCCGTTTAAAAGTGTTGTTAAGCTGTTTCTTTACGTTCAAGTGGCTGGGGACCACGTAAGGTTCAAGTGTGGGGTATAGGAGAATTTGACGATGAAATTCCAAAAATACATGTAGTGTTGCAAATAGATCATATATATCAGCTGAAGAGTGAATCAACTAGAGATATAATGACTTATGTGATAATTAGACCACTATAATTTCAATTCATTAAATTTAAACTCAGGTAATTTTACATGTAAAGAAGGGGGGGGGAGGGGGGGGGGGGGGGGGGGGGGGGGGGAATTCTGGTTGTAAAGTGCATACATTTTTTTTTTTTTCCCTTCCTACCTCTGGGTTTGTTATGCTGTTCCTTTATGTTAAATTGGCTGGGGACCATGTAAGATACTCCGAAATGCTAGCAAGTGTGGTTTATAGCAGAATTTGACAATGATACCCCATGATTGAATACAGATATTCCAAGAATACGTGTAGCTGTAGCAAATGATCACAGAGTCTGCACTAATAGTCAACACACCAGTGCTGACTGGCTGTACCCAGTACATCAGCTGAAGAGTCTGCACCAATAGTCAGCACAGCAGTACTGAATGGCTATACCCAGTACATGGGGGGGGGGGAATCAAGCCAATGAACTATCCTTGGTGCAGTCAAATGAAATGAGACATGTTCAAGATCACAAAACTTCTTCCCCACAGAGCCCATGCATGTGATTATATTTAGAAAATGATAGATCCCTGTGTGTTTCAAAATGGTATAAAAATGGGGAGTTTAGGTAAGTATTGGGTCAGTTGTTGATGGGTAGATTTTTTGGACAGCCATTTTGCAATGTGACTGTATCAATACCTTTAGACTGTTGGTGTGTATTTCCAATCCGTGTCCTGCCATGCAAAAAGCAACAATAACCAAATAGCAAAGCATTTTTGAAGGGTTGC
>CBDHDT010000093.1:0-1603 GCA_965261215.1 Ekhidna sp. | reverse complement strand
GTAGTAGCTTCAGTCTCCTTGCTCCTGACCCCAGCCTTTTCTGGGGTAGGAATCCGATGCTTGAAGTAATGTAAGAAGCTCCTCTTGTATACATGAGGTCAACGATGCCTTGATGACGTGGCAGATTTTATTTGTGAGTCTACTCTATTTATGCGACTTCTATATTTCTATATTTACGCTTTGATAGTATGCGTGTATAGATTTTTGCTGTTTTAATTATGCGATTGGACTTGGAATCGCAAAAAATATATATTACTAACAAAACCAGCTATACGTGACTAACTATTGCCACTCATCCCACATATCATGTGACTTGTGGTGGCCATCATCTGCGTTCCCCTCACTGCAGGTACGAACACAGCCACCATTTAGTCGAGGCCCTCAACATGTTTGCTGACCTTTGTGCCGACTTGCCTGATGGCTGGGAGAAGAAGCTCAACAAGCAAGGACGAGTGAGTTTGTCTGTTGTTGTTGCTTTGCGAGGAACGGAGTGTAAACTTAGATGGTGAAAGTTTTGTCAAGAGCGATGGTGTGATCATCTCTTGAGTTGAGTGGCTAACTTGAGAAACCTTGTCGATGGCAATATATACGCACATGTTCTCAGAAAGGCTGACCACATTTAAACTGTTGAAATTCTCTTTTTATCATCTTAGAAATAATTTTTTCAATGACGTTTCAGCCATTGCACACTTTGGCCTTGTAAAGCTTAGCAGCATGAGGTGTGGTGTTTAAATATACCTGCTAACACTTGTTGAAATGAAGTCACATGAGGTGCACATGATCTGTGACGTGTGGGACTGTTGCAGTTAAATAATATTTTTTTAACGTTTTAAAGAACCACATCTGACAGATGATGGTGTGTGTGGTTTCACATGCTTAGGCTAATTAGTTGAGACACATGCTCGAGGCCTACATTTTGTTGAAGCACTGATCCTCAGGTGTGAGGGGCTGTGCAGCGCTTCCCTCATCTATCACTGTGGTCTCTCTCTTCCCCCCCCCCCACACACGATCAGGTGGTGCAATGTCATGTGTGCTCCGCAAATATCAAGCAAATATATATGATTTTTTTAAATTTTATATATATATATATGTATATATATTTAAGTAAACCAACAAGGTTGTACCCTTGTAAACCACAACTACTTAGATAATCATTTTATTCAAAACCATATACACCAATCATCCCACCAACACGATAGTAGTGTATATGGTAAAGGGGCTTAATATAATATTGGTAAACGGTAAAGGGTCGTCGTGTGTGTGGTTTGTTTCTTTTTTTTTTCTTCTTTTTTTTTTTTTTTTTTTTTTTTTTTTTTTTTTTTCTTCTTCTTTCCCCCCCCCCCCCCCCCCCCCCCTCCTTTTTTTTTTGGCATGCACTTGTTCTCTCCTTTTGTCTTCTTTTTTCCAATACAGTTTCTGTTTCTTTGTTGTTGTTTTACTGAATCCTTCATGATAATGGAAATCTGAACAGCGGCAAACAAATGAGAGATTCTATATATTAAAACACTTCATGTAATTGTATTTATAATTTTCGGACACTGCACAAGTCAGCACACACTATACCTTATTATTCTGTTATTAGAGTCAGGCAGGGATCAGCTAC
>CBDHDT010000092.1:0-15359 GCA_965261215.1 Ekhidna sp. | reverse complement strand
ATTTGGGCCGCCGTCCCAAGTAGCGGACCCCCCCCCCTCCCCCCTACTTGGGACACCCTTAACATATTTTTTTTAAAAACCTCTCATTCTATTCCAAATAACACATAACAGATTTCATACTAAAGTCATAAGTTGTCATTATAATTGAATTATTTTGTAATGGACACTTTGTTTTAGAGTTTTTACAATTTATCTCTGTCACTTGGCAAAATCTGTTAAGGAGGTTGGGATTCGGTCAGACCCCCCCCCCCTGTTGGGACACCGGCCCAAATATGGGCGTTTTTTTTTAAAATGAGCCTTCCCTAAATTAATTAGAATTTGGGTTGTTACTGCTCCTCTCATTCTATACTAGCTTCTGCAGAGGGCTTGGAGGGCCCTTCAGGCCCCCAGTAATGTGTTCCATATTTTTTCTCTGTTTTCTGTACCTAAGAGAGACACAGGCAAAGGTTTTGACAGGTCTACACTAGAGATTGATCATGTACAAGTAAATGCAAATCTTAGATGATCATGAGAAGGAAAATAAACATAAATACATGTAACTAATTATTCAGAACAATAATGATAATCTACATGAACACCAAAATCAAACAAAATTTATCATTATAGATGCAATACTACATGAAACCAGGCAAATTAAATGTATCCAAGAAGGATTAATGGGTGTAATGAGAAAAAGCAAGTTAAATGGCAGACCAAATAATCATGAAACACAGGGGTCAGATAATTATAATCCTGTATAAAGATTGGTGACCACACCCTTCTTTGAGAGCATGTTACATACAAATGCCGGAAATCAGTATTGGTGTGCTTTCAAGATTACACCATGCATTATGATCCTGACAGTTGGTTGGTGATGTTCACATGCATGGGTATTAATTTGTTTGTGTTTTATTATAAATAAAAATAATTAAACCATTTAGTGTAAGAACTTTATTTATACTAAATTGGAATACCTATGTTTATTTGATTTTGGGACATCCCAATGTAAATTGTATGAACAATAATTGCACATTTAGGGAAGTGTTCAACAACAACAAATTAAAAAAGTTGGCTTTTGACTAACTTGGCCCAGATCCCCTCTCCACCCATGTTGGCTCTTGGAGTTTTGAACATTTTTTATTCCAATAGATACAAAACACTTCAAAATGGATTTTAGTGTTAACAAAATATATTTGCTTTGTCTTCACTTCCATCACTCCCATACTATCCACAGTCTTTTAATTATATTATGTGTATGTAGTACAAACATGGTTTATTTTGACTGTTCTCCAGGAATCATGCAACCTAGGTGCTATATTCATTGTTTGTAAAAAGAAGAAGAAGAAGAAGAAAGGAAAAAATGCGCCAAAACACCCCCCCCCCCATTCTTGGTCAGAGGCCAATTTGTTGATTTTTTTAACACTTCCCTTCAGCAAATGACTGAGATATCACCAGTTGACGTTCATGCAGCAGGAGGACAACATATTTTAGTTGGTTAGGATATATCAAAAATTGTCAAAAGATAATATTTCAATAATCAAAAGTGGTAAGACGAAAGGACAATGGATTTGGTGGATTATATATATATATATATTTAGATACTAGATGATCAATATTTAGGTTTTGGTATTAAAATATTATTGGCCACTACTGCTATAAACAATTATCCTAATAATGGTAGAGATTGATGATGTCCATGTAAATGCAAATCTTAGATGATCATGTGAAAAACAAAAATACATGCAAATAATTATTCAGAACTATAATGATAATCTACATGAACACCAAAATCAAACAAAATATTATCATTATAAATGTACAAATTAAAAAAAGTTGACTTTTGACTTTTTTGTTAACTTCCCTAATGAAATTCTAGATGAGCAAAAATAATATTTTACATGGTAAAAGAGCAATGTTTGTACCATTGATACCAGCATGAATATGATATCCAGACCTAATATCAATGCAGGTCTGTGCTCCTCCTGTTGCTCCTCAAGTCCTCCATCACATATTTTTTGCATTTCACTTCAAACATCAATCTCAGTTAATAAGTTTAATATTGGATTCAGAATATCCACTTTTGCTCATTATAGCTGCTTTTTTCATCTTCTGATGGAGACATATGGAACAGATGGACAGAAAGGATAAAACAGAATGGAACAAGTGTTAATTTATAGCAGACAGATACTAATGATAATCTGCAAAATTATTTATCTAAATAAAAACTCTAACTAGGGGTCTGCTACTTATTGGGGATCTTTTTGTTAGTATTTTTCATTTAAAAATTAAATAAATGTTTTTGGTTTCAAAATGTATACCAACTTTTTTTTGGAGTGGGAGGGTCTGTTTTCTAAAACTTCTGGATTGTTTTGCTTTTTTATAGCTGTTTTTATTTCAGGTGGTATTTTTAGTTGTCAAAATTTTAAAATTGTTTATGGTATCAGAATATCCACATCAAAGCCCCAAAGCTGAGCTGGTCCTCCTCCTCCCCTCCCCTCCCCTTCCCATCATGGTTGATGTATTGTCCATGGCCTAGGACCCTGAGATTTTCACATAATCTTGCACATGGTATTTGGGGAAAAGTCAATGACTGTACAGTACAGTATAGTGTGGGCATATATGCCCATACTCACCCTATTGAGGGTTAAACAAGAGGGAAAGTACATCTGACTTCTCACTCTGACCCCCCCCAGGGACCCCTGTGGACATCCCCAGTCAAAGGACTCATCCAAACTCAAGGACACTGTACTGTTCTGTGCTGTACTGTACTGTGCTGTACTGTAATGTACTGTGCACCACCATTGCATTATGGAAGGTTGGGTGCAGTAGGCATTTTTGACCATTGCAATTTAATTTCTGCAAACTGACTTATCAAAAGTTACCAGCTTTTCAGCATAAGTAAGCACCTTGATAAAAATTGTCAATTTTCTGGGATTTTTTTAAAAATAATAATAAATCATATCTTCTAAACAGCATAGGGGAGCAACAAAGTTGAAAAGCCAAACAAATGGTTTGAAAATATCCATAAAGTTTCAAAAATTACTTTTTCACTCCACATTACCATTTTCTGGTAAAAGCCCCCCAACAAACTCTGAAAACACCTCTTTTTCACTCAGCAGCAACCCAATATAGGCTCTGCATAATACACAGGACTTGTTATTTTGTGATAATTAGGAGCATATCCTGGCAAAGTTTAAATTAACAAAGCAAACACATCAGTGAGTACAGTTTGCCTTTACTAAACTTTGTACTGTGCATTGATATGCAGTGTCTTATAACCAGGCTGAAATTTTATAGAGGTTATTTGATATACCAAACATGGTTGTTTAAATATTAAATAGGCTGTTTGAAGAATCTAACAATCAAAATGGTATAAATAGGGTTGTTTGAAATATCAGACACCCTGTTAGAATTATAGTATAAGTTATTGGAGTTCAAACAGGGTAGTTGATAAATCAAACAGGGTACTAGACAAGTGAAATAGCCTATTGGAAATGTCAGACAATGCTAAAATACATATTATAAGATTGTTTGAAATATCAAACAAGCTGTTTGTATTATTGAATAACCCGTAAACTAGGCCTCTGAACAACTGTGATATCTAATTTTATCAAATCATTTATCCAACTAAATTAATGTAATTTTGTTTTCTTTTAGTTTGGAAACCTTTCATGAGATTAAAATCTACCTATTAAAGGAATGCATCCTTAAAAAAGGGGGCTTATATTTGGACATTATCTAAACAGGGTTGATCACATTCCAAAAGTTTTGAGGTAGGTTTATGGTAGGACACAAATTGGGATGTGCCATAAAAAAATACCTTGCTGGCGTCCAAAGACATTGGTCCAAATATAAGCCCAAACAGTTTACATATAAATAAAAATAACTGAAAATTTACAACAACTGAAAATAAAGGATATGTGTAAATCACACAGTGTGTAAGCAAGAATTCTTGTGAATATCTGTGAATTAGCTGAGATCAGTTCCCCACAGTTTTAGACCAGCCTTGGAATGGAATTGTGCATTGCCCCTTATATTTGTCTGTCACAAATTTGTCCATTTGTCAAGTTGATTTTTCTATAATTCAAGATTTGCTGATTTTGTGTTTGAAACATTTACAATAAATATTTGATAGACCAAGTCACTATGAGATGGGGTAACAGACAGATCTGTGAGAATTTCTAAATAATCCCAAACATCGACATCAGACTTAGACTTAGAAATACAAAAATGGTCAGAATGGAAACCTATTCAGCACCACCTGTTTCCTGTTCCACACATTCTCATTCAGTTACATTATGTACAAAAACTAAGTTGGGAACTATGAATGAATTACAGACAACTCAAATATATCTGTGTGAAGAGTCGCTACAAGGTGAGATGTTAAAGAAGGTTTTTAAAAAGTATTAACATATGGTCTTGTGCCAACCTAGACTTGGCCTCCACCCCTTACCCCAATGTATGTTCTCTGCATTTTGATTTTTCAAAAATAAATACTATGGAATATTACTATGAATCCTTTGAAATGGTCTCAGATTCTGCCTATATTGGTCTCAATCTTCTATATTCTATCTTCAGTCTTGGTCTTTGTCTTTATTATTGTCTCAGTTCTGGGCCTGTACCATGCAGATTGAAATGAACAGTTTAAGGTCAGTTTAAGTGCAGATTAAAGAAGGATCAACCTGCACTTTCATTGACCTTAAACAGTAAAGGTCAAGCTGCATGCTACAAACAGGCCCTGGCCAATATAAAAGTGGGTTTTCTGATTCCAAAACAAAAAATTTAATGAGCAACCTAATGTAAAATTTTCTTTAACATGCAACACAAATTGTATAAGGAGAATAGCATTTTTTTTAGATATTCTGATCTTAAAATAATTTACAATTGTTAGTTCAAATTATACAATTATTGCCATAATTTGTAATGGTAAAATTATGTTATTTTCCTCACACATTATCTTGTTTTAATAAGACAGAAGGAGAAGTGAATATGCATGATGTAATAACCATTTTTAAAAATTATAATGGGGGCCAAAGGGCCCCTCAAAGCCCTCCACTGGAGCTAGTATGAGGGGAGCAGGAGCAACCTGAAATACTAGTACAAAGTACACAGTGTACAGTACATAGTAAACAGTACACACAGTACACAGTACACAGTACACAGTACACAGTACACAATACACAGTACACAATACACAGTACACAGTACACAGTACACAGTACACAGTACAAATAAAAATACAAAGTACACAGTACACAGTAAATTTGGATTGTTCTGAAATTATTTATTATTGGATCTCACAAGGAACCGAGCACAGGATACTCCATGAAGAAGCGGAATTTCCGGTTATTCGCACAGACGCAGCAAGGTTTACATCGTAAATCCAACAATGGACACGGGTTCATCTGTTGAACGAATGGCAGACGGGGACCAGAAGCAAAGGTCGTTCATTCTGCCCGCAGAATGGAGGCCATGTCCCTCGATCACCATCAGGAAGGACCCTTCGACGAGACCAATCTTGACGTCGATGAAATCGAAGTCAAAGGAACCACTGGTCTCTAGAGCGTTCGCAGGATCGATGTGGTGCAGTCGATCCAGTTCAGGCTTGTCCTGACGGACGCCGAGCCCATGCATGCTCTTAGTCGTAGAATCCGAGGCTCGTACGTGTCGCTCTCCTGGGTGAGAACCCCCAAAGAGGGACCTGGGTACAATGGCCAGCAATTCCTTTCAGGTGAAGGAAAATGATAGGAAAACGATAATAAGGATGAAATCCGAATTGAAGTTATCCCATTTTACTGAAGTACCCAAGGCGACACAGGAAGAAATGAAAGGAAACTTACAATTTCTTCCTCAGGCAGGAGAGGACCTCCGATGAAAATCGCAGGCTTCCATCCACTCTTGCCGGCCTCACCACCAAGACACCTGTGTCGTAGGATCGCAGTCTGTTCTACGAGTAGAAAAGACACCTGGGAATGAAATGTAGGAAACGAACAAAGATTAAAGTCCAGATCCTGTTTAGTCGAGAAATTATGAATGCAATGATAAAATTTTTCTATTAAACTGGATCGGTCAGCGACTTGAATCTAAGTTGGTGGACTGAATAAACTATCCAATAGTTTGGACAGACCCAGATCAGCCAGTCTGATCGTTCCTACATCATTCTCAGGCCATGCACGTGGTCCAGCCAATCTTCATGAACAGAAAACAGAAAAGCAGCGAAACGATTGCAAAATAAATCGAGCAGTTCGATTTGAAATTTTAAATCGTGGCGGTGTGGGTGTGGTGGACTTGTCAAAGTCGGGTGGGTCTGCTCTCTGAAATGAAGGGGAGGCTTCTTGAAATTATTAAAAATAATTTCCAAAGAAGTCCAAACTTGAAACAAGTTTGGAGGCGGGACCAGACCTAATCTAATAAGAATAGGCGCAGTTGGCTAACACGTGGCAGAGATGTGAAGTTAATTTTAATTAAGTTCTTTCTCTGGACATGAAAGGCATGTACATGTCAAGCGAAATATTCCATATTTCTGCTGATGGCGATTTTTAGACTTGAAAAATGCACCAAACATTTTTGGATCTAAAATACAGCCGAAACAGGAAAGTGGCCAAAGGATTGTAACGCTCAAGTTGAAAAAATAATGCAATTTTTTTAACCCTTCCCATAAAATCTCGAGATTTTAACAGGAATGACTGAGTGTATACAACCTGTTCTACGTTGGCCACCGACCGGGTCCTGATGAGTATCCTCCAGAGTCCAGAGCCCCACTGGAGGGCGCAGACATGCACGCTTGACGTAGTCCAACAGCTGGGGGAACCTTGGAGGCTCGAGGCGAGGGCGAGGAGGCGAAACAGAGAAGTGTTTACACAGCTCTGATTTCATGTACTCGCAGGGACCCAGTGGTGGGGTCTCCTCACCAAACCCCAGACACGTCAAGTGACTGGCCAGGTCTCACTAGTGAGACTAGTAAGAACCATGGATACTTCCATCCGTTCTAGAGAAATTTCCACCCAAAATTTAGATACTTGACTGAAAGTCCCAAGAAAAGCAGGCCGAGGTGGGTGGGCAACAAGAGGAGTATCCTGTGCTCGGTTCCTTGTGAGATCCAATAATAAATAATACTATCACGAAAACCTTCGTTTTCTGTAGCATTCTTTCATTACTGGACTCACGGAACCTCGCCAGGATACTCCATGAAGACGTGTATTCGTGCTTTTTTGATGTATCTAAATCTTGAAATTTCTCCCATGAATCTATAGACATAACATTGATTGGATAAGGCAGGGCTTAGACAGGAGCAAAGTTTCTAAAGTCATGGACAAAGATGGGCTTAGGTCATTACGACCAGGCAAAGCGACTGCTAGGGTATAATGGCCAAGGAATGAGGGTACTAATGTCCTCACTCACCTGTTTTTCAAGGCTAGGATTAAAAACCTGAATATCCTATTTATTTTAAATTTAAAGAAATATAAAAGAAACTTGGTCAGGAAAAAACCTTGCCAACTCGGCTAACCCAAAGCAAACCCTAGGTAATGTGGAGTGAAATACTGTGCTCATACAGGACTCGAACCTGCTTCATATTTTTACCGACAAAAAATGCAAGTGCATTGTACTATATTACCTAGCCAGACTAGAAACGCTCGCTGAAGCCCTGTCCCCCTAGTTTGTCAAGAAGAATTTCTTCATATCCGGAGACAAAAGATTTATTGGACATAAATATTGGCCCCAGGACAAACAGGAGTTAAATCCATCATAGCTCGGCATGTGTTGGTGTATTTCCAGCCATAGTTGTAGAACTGCAGGAAAAAACCTTTTTGATCGGAACAATTACCTTGTAGATTATTGATCCTTACAAAAAACAACCGAGTCTCACCTTGCTGCTTGATAAAAATTAAATTTTCATCAAACCGACAAAATCATTCTCCTTCCAACAGTCAAAGTGCGTTCTAACAACGGACTGGTGACTGGAACAGAAATGGAGAATTTGATGTCGTGACGGCAAGAGAGCAATGTCCTAGAGAGAGAGCAATCAAATGCTGGAAACTGGACACAAGAAATGGGTCTCAACCCTACCGTGCTCAAGGTGATGTTTAAAACAACCCACAGTCCTCTCTCTAACTAGATATACGTTATGTGCATATAATGCAATACCGTCTTCATTTTGCTGCTACAACAATGTATTCAAACAAAGTGTTTATTTTAAACAGCTCATAAGTAGCAATAGAGCTTATGCAACTCGGTAAAGTCGATCCCAGACATTACTAAACAGTCCCCCGAAAACGACCGTCGTTCTGTCTGTAACACATGTGGTTTGGGTTGAGATCATAACATCTTGTCTGACGACAAAAAGTTGATTTCAAGCCTTAATCCGTATGAAGGAAAATCCACAGAAAACCGACTCCATCGAAAACGAGAATAAACTCGAAAACGAAAGTTGCAAAATGTTTGTCCAGAAACAAACAATGAAAATCACCTGAATCGTAACCAGTGGCAAAGAGTTTTCCATAGAACTATAGAATTTGCTTTAAAAAAGCGATTCTCAAAGTTTCCAGAAAAAACTACTTTCCTCGACCAATGGTGGAAGGAACAGAATCAGATTGCACCCAACTGCAATGAGAACTGAAAAGTTGCTTCCATGATTCAATGCATCCAATAACAACAACGTTTAGGCAGATTGTCATGAATGTGTGACTTCGGTTTGCGGAAAGCAAACAGGATACAATCCTGGTGGCTCGCTCTCCCGTACCCTCTATGTCTCTATTCTAAATGGAATTATAAATAAAACCATTTCTCATGCCTACAGCACCATGTATTCCCAGGTGGTCACCCATCCAAGTACAAACACAGTTGAACCTTGCTTAACTGCAGAGGTCTTGCTATAGAAAGTAAACGCTTCCGACCCTTCCTTCCGGAAAGGACCGACTCCTGTTTTGAACTTCATTGGAACAGATGAAGCAACACCACGTGTCGAAATGCTCCCGGTCTCTCGGATCGCCTCGAGAAACTACTCTCGTTCTTTTTCAGTGCTGAAAATATACGAGACAGGATAAAATGGAAGCGTTACTACATTGCAAATAGAGACAGTTTGTGAAAGATAATCATTGCTATTTCCGTTAGGAAAAATATCCATATAACTCGTATACGAGTATATTGAATGGCAACTTGGATGAAAATCCTGATCATCTCCCAATGGTACATTTCGTGTTCATTCCAAAACTGGAATGTCTCAAAAGTTGGAAATCTTGCATAAAATTATGTAAGAATAAAAGTAAATACTTTATTTCCATTCAATGGCCAAACTAAAACTTTCAACCAAATCGTGTTGAAACATCGAGATTTGCTCTTGGATATAAAAGAACCTATGAATTGTGCCAGCAAACATGGGTCTAATCCGAGCCTGTATCACGACTGAAACTCCACAAAACAGTCAAAAGATGATAGAACAGCAAACTTCTGAGGCCTTTAAAAGTCACATTATTCGGGATATAATGTTAATGTCCTAAATTTACTGTCCCAGTAAGCCGTATTATTCTTAATAAAAGAAAAACTAGAAGACAGCTATCGCTGTGATCAAAACCGAGGCATTGGTCGGAATGACGACAACGGCAGACAAATGTCTTTCTAGAGGCCAACGCCCAGGACTAAAATATTAGGACGACTCTCAAGGGATTTAGGATAATGCTTTAAATCCTAAACAAAGCTATATTGGTCACCTTTGGATCTTCTGCATAGACGCAAGGATGAAAAATATAACCAACAAATGGAAAGATATTTCCATTTTAACAAGGAACATCAGAAACGAAATTCTGAATGTATCACCTTGTCCTGGAAGAGGGGGCTGTAAACAAACAGACCCCCCCCCCCAACAAAACAGTCTAAAAGAAAGAAACAATTGTTCAGTTCAATAAATGAACAAGAAACCCACAATGGTAGTTGAGTGCAAAAGTAGCCAAAAAAGGAGCAGACCTAGTTTGGGACTAAAACAGCAACTTCCATAGAAAGCTGACAAAATAAATTGTCACTTTAATTGTTTCTCCCACTTGCCTGTCAAAAAATGCTAGCATTTAAAGACAGCAAGTTTCCAAACCATGCAACAAAGACTGACTCAGGTAAGACAATGCTCACTGGAGGAAAGTATGATTCTCACCAATGTATCATTCTCACCATTCTATCCTTGTCCAAAAACCCCTGTTTTCAATGAAAAGAAACTCAGGCATGTGACTGCAAGATACCGAACCATTCATCAGGTTGTGTCTGAGGCCTCTGGCCTGCAAAACAAGCTGAAGAAAAACGAGTACCTCTATACCAGAGTCAGAAAAGACCTTTATTTCTTGGAAGCAATATGAAAAACTACTTTGTCCTGAAGGGGGAACCTTTCCCCTTGAAGAAAAAGAAATTTTCCAATTCCAAAAAACATCTTCTCTTCAAGAAAAAACAGGGTTTCTGACAAGCAAGACACATGACCACATGCCCTGCCTGCGTTGGTTTGCCTACACTAAACTTAATCCAAAAGCCAATAATAGGGGCCATTAGCACCAAAAAATCAGCAAGGAAAATTAGATTTTCCTGTTTCTGAAAGTAAAAACTTCCAAAAACAAATCTTTGAGTATAATAGAACTAAGGGTTGTATGCCTCCAAAATTCTAGTATAATACAAAGATGTCCGTGAAATAGTGACAAATCACGGCAATCAGTTTTATTACATGCAAATCCTGTAATGCTAACATCAGAGAACTTACATGTTGTTAGGGGAAAATGAAGCACATCCATTGTTCAAATGACAAACTGGAGACTGTATAAACATTTGTGCTTTAAATCCAGCCATACATTCAAACTGACAACTTCACCCAGACTCCTTGATAATGGCCAGCCAAAATCACAGGAGTCCCAGACTTCCATTCTCTTGCCAAGAGACATACTTCTCTAGTCTTTGTTAAAAACAAACCAAGGTCTGTAAGAAACATATGACTTAAACTCTTGAACCGATCAGGATGCAACCTTATTGCAGAGAAGACTGACATCCTTAAACTGAAGTCCCAATAAAAGGCCTACAGCTTCAATTCAATAGTCTATCCAGACATGTTGGAACCCAACCATTCAATAGGGGACAAAAGCTGGACCATTTTTAACGTCATAAACGCGTCCAGCCCCCCCCCCCCCATCAATAGCCAGAGAAGAACATAACCGGAAGAAAAGTACGTTTGTTGGTGACTGCCTGTCTCCCCGGACACCGAGGAGACCGACTCCTAGATGACACAGTCGGACTACAACCTTTACCTGTGCGGCAACAAGCTGCTCCAGGTGGGTATCGAGTGCGACTGCCAAATCAACAGATCTGAGCATCTATAAGCGTCGAAATGAAGAAAAAGAATAAAATTCAATTTCCACATTCCTTCCAAGGAACTCAATCCCTGGAAACCAACAAATCCAACACATATTTGTCCGAGGACAAATCCGACCAATGTTATCAAACAAATTCGTTCGATATTCGACGTTTGACATTCCCAGCATAGGCTAGACTAGAAAACTCCTGTGGAGAGAATCCTACTATGTTGATTTCACATCCTTATCGAGACACCAAGTCCGCCCAATGGCAGACAAAGTCAAGAAACAAGACCCTAGACCAGTACTTTAAACATCTCAAGCTCAACGAGCGCCGGCCCTCGTACCGCCGAGATCCATGCCAACTGGACCTCAGCTGGCCTTCGGCAAGCCAAACCCAGTCAAGGCTGTCTGAAGTTGTAGTCACGGAAATCAACAATAATGTCATGAAACTAAACCTCCACATTTCCCAAATGTTGTACAAGAGAAAAGTTGAATAAAAAATTCTACATAATCTCTTCATACATGGAGAAAGTTCCAACCATCTCACTAAGATAACGAGTGTCAGGAGAGAACCATGCAGTCACGGAGCGATGCCAGCAAAGAGCCGAGACTGGACAGAACACTCCCAGAATACCCGGGTCTCTGGATGACGGCAATCAAGAAGAAAACCCCTTCTAGGCTCGAGGAAAACCGTGAAAACGTTCCCCCCCTCAATGCCGATGACGGTGAAAAGCAGCCTGCCTGAGCTGACCTGCTGCATGGAAGCAACGTCGTCTGCGACCTCACCGACCCATCCAATGTGCTCGAGGACCGCGTCCGACAGCTCGAGACCCAAGTAATCTGAAAAGAAACAACACACTCGGCTGTTCCCAGCCGTGCCAACATAGTCCACTAACTGAGTGAGAATTGCTGCCAATTTCACGCTGGTAGGTGAAGTCTCCTGTAAGGAGACGAGAAAGTGGATTAATGACCTTTAACAAAGGGCAAACCATGAATCACAGCTGAAAGAACGTGAGAAGAAATGCACTGGAGAAATTAGTTTACGAGACAACGGCCACGTATCAATTTCCCCATGTCATCAGGAGTGACGACTGAGCCAAAATTTATAAATTTTTACTGAAGGTAAAAGTTTTGAAATTTCTCAATTGTAAGAAGTTTGGCAAAAACTTCTGGCACGACTATTCGAAATAAAATATTTCGGAAAACCCCTTGAAACAAGGCGAGTTCGGGGGAACTCAGATTTTTAAAGTTTGAAAATCGGCAAAAACTGATTGTGTAGAAGAAATCACAAGTTTCTGAAACAAGAATGTTGCTAGAAAGTTCTTCTAGTCCCAAACATTGCAATCCATACCCAAAAACCCAATGAAGGTTCTGAAAGAACAACAAACGGACTAGTGAGCACTCACCGAGATTACTGGGACAAACCATAGCCGAGGCGACTCGGCAGAGGAAACGACAAAGCTGACCGACCCGAATGACAGACGTTCAACAGATGAACCCGAGTCCATTGTTGGATTTACGATGTAAACCTTGCTGCGTCTGTGCGAATAACCGGAAGGTTCTTCAGACATATCAGATGTCCTGTCCTTTATGTAAGTGTTTTGTCCTTGACTTGCAGGGGTCGTCATCCTGAGAAGTATCTCCTAGTTTGGATCAGGTACCATTGGATCCTCATTGGATCCTATCCATTTCTTCAAGGTCTTCTTGAATCCTGTCAGTGATTCTATCTCCCTTAGTTCATCTGGGAGGGAGTTCCACTGTGGTGTAGTTCTCCATCTCCAGCTGGTAGATGTGCTCTGTAGCCTGGCTTGGCTGGTGGTGACTCTGTTCTCAGCATCTATTGTCAATTTCCTTCTGGTCTGTGTAGGTGTCCCCTTCCAGACCACTTTCCACATAGTTACCAGGGAGTGGTATCTTGTCAGGTCTTTGAAATTCATCCATTTACATTTTTTCATCAACTCCTCACTATGAGTCCTCCTTCCCATGTTGTTAATATACCTGGATGCTTTGTTCATCATCACCTGGACTCTGTCAGCATACTTCTTGCATGTTCCCCCCATACTGGAATCAGGTATATTAGCTTCCCAATGATCAGGCTATTTACTAGCTTTAGCCTTGTCTTTACTGGGACCTCCTGACCCAGATGTCTGATCTGTCCCAGTCTCCTCCTTAAGTCAGGCAGTAAGGGTTTCTTGCCTGTCTCCAGGTGTGCATCCCACCCCAGGTGTTCCTGGAAGTTGCCACCCAGCAGTCTGCACGTCCTTCCAGTTGTGATTGTTTTCACAGTTCCATCCTTATTGTCCACTGTCAGGGTAGGAGGTTCTCCCTTAACCCTTGGCTTCTTTTGTTTAGTCATTATTTCTGCCACTACTGTCTTCCCCTTGTTCACTGCCAAATTATTGGAGTTCAAAAATCCTGTCAATTTTTTCTAGATTTCTTGTCAGCTTCACCTGGTTCTCCTCCCTGGTTCCACTCCCTGTCACGTACGTGGCGTCGTCAGCATAGCACACCACCTGTCCACATTCTGAACAGTTGTCCTCGAACAGATAAGCAGAGGTTGCGTGATCATGCACTGCATTTCTGCAGTCCTCCTGCTTCACTACTGCAGGTAGCTCATTTGTGTAGAGGCAGAACAGTACGGGACCCAGCACCGAGCCTTGTGGGACCCCCTGCAGGACCTGTTGCATCCCTGAGCTCCTAGTCCCAATGCTGACATAACTTGTCCTGTGCCTCAAGTAATTCTCCAGCCATGTCAGCATTCTTGGTCCAAAACCATATATCCTTGCCTTCTCAAGTAACGTGTCATGTGACACACAATCAAACGCTGAGCTCTCATCTATGGCCATTGCTGCAGTAATCAGATTCCTGTCCGTTTGTTCATGGATCACATCAGCAATTTCCATCATTGCTGTGGTGGTGCTATAGTGTTGTCTATACGCATGATTATTCTGATTCATGAACTTGTTATCTTCCATATATTGCATGATCTGTGCCTGCACCACTTTTTCTGCTATTTTTGAAATAGTGGCCAAGATAGTTACTGGTCTGTAGGATGCTGGATCCTCCTTATCCAGCTCCTTGCTCTTCAGTAGTGGTACAACCTTCCCAATTCTCCACTTGTTTACAAAGTTCCCACTTCTCAGTGACATGTTCACTAACCTTGTGATCTGCCTGTATACTCCAGAGGCTGCAATTTTCAATGTCAGGGAGTCCAGTTCATCATGTCCATAGGACGTGCTGCTGCTCAGTGAGTTTATTATCCTCAGGATTTCCTTCTCACTTGTCTCTTTCAGTTCCAGTTCTGAGTCTCCATTAGTCATCTTCCATTTCTCCATTGATCCCCTCAAAGTTTCCACTGGGTCTTTCCCCTCATTGGGTAATTCACCCAGTAGTGTCTCCACTTTTTTTTTGAAGAAATCTTGTTGGATTTCTGCAATTTCCTGGGGTTTCCTGTACAATGTCCCACCTTTTCTTAGAGTGTTGGGGGTTGTCCCACTTTTCCATCCCAGTATCTTTCCACACATCTTGAATATATCCTTCACGTTATTTGTATCTTCTAGTCTCTGAAATTTTTCCTGTCTGTTGTCTCTCACGTCTCTTTTCTGCAACTTATTACACCTATTTCTTAATTCTCGGTATATTTGCCAGTCCTCCTGAGTTTTTGTTAGGACTGCTTTTCCCCTACATTCATCCCTTGTCTTCATCAGATCTTTGGTGTCTTGTGTCAGCTCACTTCTGTAGTTCTTCCTTCTCTGTACACATTTCATTGGCGCCTCCTTGTCAATGACATTCCTGATCTCCCTCTCCAGGATATCATTCGCAACATTTAAATCCTCACACTCATTAAATTCTGTCCAGTCAATCCCCTTAATATTATCTCTAAACCTCTTCTCATTAAAGTTCCTCCATATTCTTTTCCTCGTGTCATGTAATTTCACAGCTGGTTTTTTTGTCCTCACATCTGTGATTATCACATTGTGATCAGAGGAGCCGCGGCAGACATTGTACACTTTGATTACTTTGTCTTCACAGTTCGTCCAACTGTGATCAATCAGGGAGTCC
>CBDHDT010000091.1:0-7157 GCA_965261215.1 Ekhidna sp. | reverse complement strand
TGGAAACGAGCGTCCAGATCTAATAAAGATTGCCTGTAAATATTAAAGAAGTATGCGTGTAACAGGACTATAGTTGAGAATGTCACGATGTGATGGAGACAGATGTTTAGTTAATACCACATTGAGCACACATATATGTACAACATACCAGACTGGCCAAGTCTACCTGATCTTCAGTTTAATAAAAAATTAGATTTGTCAAGATTTGATCTTCAAATAGTTAATTTCTGCATAAAAAAACAAAACCAATGGTACTTTGCAATTAATTAAAGGAGCTATCACACACTATCAATTTACTTAGTCGAATCTAGAAATGTAGTAGCTAAAAATAAAGTGACCTGTGTCTAACTTTGCCAATTGTACCCCACTATGTTGGTGATCTCAAGGTTCCCTGCTTAGCCTCTCCCTAGACTTGCAACAAAATTGGTTACTTGTGCTATGGGGCACTAACAAAAAGCTGACTTCAATCTCACCAGCATGCTCTACGGTATATATCCCATCTCAAAAACAAGGTAAACCAACCTTTGCATGTACAGACCTGTAACCAGGAGGAGTTCGAGAGATTCATCCAAAACCCATCCTCAAAACAAACTCCCTCCACACGGAAAAAGAAAAAAATCCAGATTTTGCAGCGAGGAGATCAGGCAAAGGTATTTGGTTTTACAAGCTCTCGGCAAAAAAGTAACTTTTCCCCCATATAAAACTTCCTGCATACCGCAGGGTGGGACGGGTATTTCCCCATATAAAACTTCTTGCATACCACAGGTGGGGTGGGTATTTCCCCATATAAAACTTTCTGCATGCCGCAGGGTGGGGAGGGTATTTCCCCATATAAAACTTCCTGCATACCGCAGGGTGGGGCGGGTATTTCCCCATATAAAACTTCCTGCATACCGCAGGATGGGGCGGGTATTTCCCCATATAAAACTTCCTGCATACCACAGGGTGGGACGAGTATTTCCCCATATAAAACTTCCTGCATACCACAGGGTGGGGCGGGTATTTCCCCATATAAAACTTCCTCCATACCGCAGGGTGGGGCAGGTATTGATTTGAAAGATATGTTGAAAAATAAGCAGAAAAGAGATGACAGGCAGAACTTTGAACTCCTTCATCTCAAGGGTGTTCTAGGTTTTGATGGTGTCAAGTCTTTGTTCTTTTTGTTAACTTGCATTGTTACATGCATACACACATACCTACATACGTCATGATACTAAGGAGTTGGATGGAGGGCTAGGAGACGGATGGCCACACATCTGACATGCCACTGTGAGTTCTAGCTGAGATAAAGTAGTTGTTGTTTTTAATTGCTAAAATAGAACTGATGTTGCTGTGTTTGCTCACTGTAGCAGTAGCATCTTCACTCCCTCCACTCAGTGCCTTGCATTTGTTACTAGAAATTTCATTTCATGCATTAGTTACAAATATTGAAAAAGGAACCCCCACTTGGGAAATTCTATTTACAGGCCTAATGTATACCACAAACATTTCGATAAGAGTATAACTAAGATGTCTTCAGAAGAAACATACATCAACTAAAATATGTCAAGAAGGAATACAGATCAGTTAATAGATCTTCATTTTCCCCCCGTAACTATAGGTTCAAGCCTTTATTTGTTAAGCAATGACTGTGACCATAGGCCTGTCCATACTGCACACTCAAAACAGACATTAGATTATGCATATTAATTGCATCCAATTGAATTAGAATCAGAAATTGAGTCTAATGCATACAAGTCCAATATGCCTTGAGAGGAGGTTTGAATCTTAATTCAGAGAAATAGTCTAACATATGCTGTAGCTATATACTATTATAATTAGTATAAGCCTCCTGATTATATTTCAATGTATTACCACTATAACCAGTATTACTCTATACTTTTTCTTTCCTGCAGTACAGGTCTCCTTTGCATCTGTAGCTATAGCTCTGTTGGCTAGTGTGGACACGACCAACATCAATTTGAATTCATGAGTCGAAAGAAAACCAGGACTGGATTCACTTCCGATGTGCCTCAGGCGCAGACAGGTCTTATGTCTCCTGTGTTAATGTGGCAACCAAGTATGGCACTCTCTAGGATGTGCTCTACATCAGCTCAACTTCCCACAGTCCATCTAGCAAGCTTGGTACAGCAGAGAGTACGCTAGCATTCCCTTGCTTTGACTTAAAAAAGCGGACAGAAAAATAGAAAACCACCAAAGCTCATATCTCAGCTAAAACTCGCATTGGCAGCTTCTTAGCTTCCTACATGGTGTTTTTGGCACAGTTAGTTGTTTAAAAGAACCCTGGCATGCCTCGAATTCTTTGTTAATTAAGGTAATCAACCGACAGTCCACAAAAATTGATAAACCACCCCGCCCCCTGTAAAATTTATTCTCAGGTATCTTTTCTATATTTATCTATCTATCTTTTCTTTCCTTGGCATAACCTGGGAACAGTGGGTTAAATCAATACTTTTAGCACCAAATGTTTCAATGTATTGCAATGACTAATCTGTTGTGACAAAAAAGTGAAGGTAGCAGTGGCTATTGATGATGCAAACAAGCTTGCTCATATGCTGTTGTACAATCAGAATTTGGTAAAGAACATCCATCTCAGAAATATGACGCGATGTTTTCAGAACTGAGTGGCCACTAGATTTACTGATGAATAATCAACAAACAGTAAGCAAAAGCTTCTATACAGCAATATATTCTTTCATACTTCAGCAATAGAAGTCTGGTTAGTTTGGTCATGTTTGTGCTGACTTGTGTAGAGTACAGTAATGAAAAATAAGTGAGATAAAGTGTGTTAAGGGAAGAGTAGACCTGGCTGCCATTTTGTCTTCCTTTGCACTATATCTTTGCACACATTCATGCCATGCTCCTGATTTCATTTGCCAAAATGCAGCCTATTCAATTTGCTTTTAATGGTAAGTTTTATTTTTATATTCATGCTTTTATGAACTGCAAGTTGAAATGTACCTCATTTGACCAGCCCGAGTATCAAAAAGCAAATATCAGTCCAGCACAATGTGTTGATAGGGTGATACTACCATGGTTGCTAAATCAACACTTCTATTACATCGCATAAGAGCGTTATTTAAAATGTTTGGTTTTTTTTTTAATTGAGTTATGACTTAAAAAATCACGACTTTGGCTGGATTTTTTTAAAACTCACACCCCACGCTTGACAGCTTCTTCCCCCCCCCCCCCCCTCGGACTTCCTTATAATTAATTATCTAGCCAAGAGCCAAGCATCTCATGAGGTACTTTACTTTGGCTACATGAACTTGGTATGGTTAACCTATGCAACACCTTTTTTTTTAAAAGATCAAACACAGTGAGAGAGATCTATTATTTGAGCTATAAATCAAGTTCATTCAGTCAACTGTACGGAATCTTTGGCGTTCTAAAGTTGTAACCATAAAATTGTCTCAAAAATAGTCACTAGGTCTACTCCCTCCATGACGCTATGCTATGCAGAACTGAGGGGTCAATTGATTTACATATTAAAAACAAGTATGCAAAAAAAAAACGAAGCAAGTATACAACAATATTTGCACGCATACTTTAGCAATAGAAGTCTGGTTAGTTCTGGCATGGTATGTGCTGACTTGTGTAGAGTACAGTAATTAAAAATAAGTTAGTAAATTGTTTAATAGGAGTGCTTCATCTCTGGTGACTAGTTTGCTGCTGTTCAGTTTTCCACAATAGAATTTTTTTTAAATTAAAAAAATAATAGAAATTAAAAACTCATCAATAAGCAAGAACCAAAAACTTATAGTCTTCTTTTTTTTTTATCAGCTCTTGATTATTTGGCCAATGTTTCAAGCAAATGCCCAAGGCCAAAGCATTCAGTTAATACTGGCTAAAACAAGAGCTGATTAAAATATAAATCTTCGCTACATTTATATTGTCAAAAAAATGAATGTACCCATGTCGACTACAACCGTTAGATGATCCTTTACCAGTTAAAACAGTTGATCATGCTGCTTTTAAAAATATGATTGTTGTATGATTATAAATGGTAAAGGGTCAGTTAACTGGTTGTAGTCACCATGATCCTTTCCTTTTGGACTAGTTAACCAGAAGTTCTTACTAAAAACACTTTTGTTTGTATACTCAGCAATCCATGCCTATCTATGAAATTGATTACGTCTGCACATGGGCAGTGCTTGTTAGGTGGATGCTGTACAATTTTCCCACAGACTAATGCTATAAGCATCATCCTGCTTGGCATTTTGACTACCATAAGTAGCCTACAGGCACACTCAGACATCAATAACAATTAAAACAATATATTAAAAATTTTTAATATTAATGAAGCAATCGCTCTAAATACCGGATTTCTTTTTGCTTTCCATTGATCATAGAACTTTACTTCCGGTTTGACAGGGCAATTAGGAAAAATCAACAGGGGGGGGGGGAACTAACGATCACAACTGCCATCATGAAAAGTCCCTTCATGGCCATTACAGCTATTTCTGGAAGCCTTTCTTCAGAGGTAAGCTGCACGCATCTATGCTTACCTGGATCATACTCGAGAAAGGAGTCTCTCCTGAATGGATATCATTGCTGTAAGTTTTGTTGCAGACATGAGAGACATAGCGATGCATAGCTTTTGTTTGCTTACCTCATTGGAGCTGATTTTTATACCAAATTACAACATACAATATTTGCTTAAGAACAATTTGAAAAGATTCTTCCTGAAAAAAAGAAGAAGCTATTAATACACGTTGTTATAGAACACCACAAATAATGTGGTCAATTAATGTGGTCAATTAGTTAACAAACAGCATTTACAGTATTCACACAAGGAATAATCACAATACATTTTAAAGGTTTTGCCTATCAATTTCATGGATAGGCATGGATTGCTGAGTATACAAACAAAAGTGTTTTTAGTAAGAACTTTGGTTAACTAGTCCAAAAGGAAAGGATCATGGTGACTACAACCAGTTAACTGTCCCTTTACCACTTATAACCGTTAAAATGTATTGTGAGGTCTAAAACTACAGCCTGCTACTAGATTAAGGAGGCAAATGCTGCTTGCATTTGTGAGCAGTCAAGTGTTAGATTAACAGTTATTACAAGTATTGATGTAACAAGGAAATCAGAATAAAGCTAGCATTAGCTCACAGAGGTAATGTCAAGTATTTGAGTTATGATAGAGACCTTACTTATATCTAAGTAAAGTTGAGAACTGCAAGGCTATCTCCTATACAACAGTCAACTTCTTTGCTGATATTAGTCGTGTGACTTTGATAAAATACACATGAAACAGATATGTCTGTAAACCTTGAGCTAGTTGGTTTCCCCAGAAAAATCATAAACAAGTTCAATTGGTTGGTGTTGGAGGTTAGGAGAGACTAAAAGGTTAAAAGGTCCCATACACCAATTTCAGTGTTAAAAAATGGATATCTCTGTTCAATCAACTCATCAACGAGGATTAAAATGCATATTTCAACTTATTCAATTTAAAGATAGATATCTCTGTTCAATCAACACATCAACAACAAACGAGAAAAAAATGCATATTTCAACTTACCCAATTTAAAGTGCAAGTTTCCTGAATAGAAGCCCTAAGCCACAGAGAGGTCGAAACTCCCAAACTTATGTAGCAAATCAAAGAGGAGATAAACATGGCACCCACAAGCCAATGGAGGTACTTCTTCTGCTTCACTGGGTGGGTGAGGGAGGATATACCCGTGTGAAATAGAAAAGAAAATATGAAAACAGGCACAGCTGTCACCCAGCCTAGAGGGTTAAACTTGAGCACCACAGAACGTATGTTGACACCGATGGGTTCCATGTAGGATATATTAGCATATTCTGGTATATTCATATCTTTGCAAGGGTCTCCTCCTTGGATCAAGCGTATGATACAATAGATAACAATAGCTCCTATTGTGAAGAAGCGCATAAGTCCAAGCAAAAGCTGAATAAAAGCTAGTTCTTTCAGGTCTATGAGAGAGAGGGTGACTACAACAAGTGCAAACAGTCCAAGACAGAAGTAGTAGGAATAGAGACAGCCACCTGCAGGCAGGGTCCGGTGTTGGAAGGCATTACTGCTACATATTTCAGTAGCTCCAAAGTTATGGAATGGAATATTGATAGCCCAGGCTGTACCAGCCACTGTAGCATACAGCCAATTTGCCATAAATCCATGCATGCTCAATGCTGCAAGGTATGTATACTTCACATATTTATTGAAGAATATTTCACAGAGTTCGACTATTTCAAATTTTCTTTTGACGGTTATCTCAAACTTTGGATGACTGTTGACAGGAAGCGTCTTGTTATCCAGGAAGGCAGCATGGAGCCGCTTCTCATCCAGTTCACTGTCAGAAAGGTCACTCCCAGAGGGAGGCTTCTTGGCGTTCTTCCAATACTCCAGCGCCTGAAGGAAGAATTGTCATCAATAAAATAAACCCTCTAGTACTATTACCTATAACATAATCACAGATGAAAGTACGGCATCTTATAATACAAGCTACTAATTCATTGGACACATAAGATATTGGTTCCAAGTTGTTGTTTTTTTTTGGGAGGGGAAGGGGGGCAAGGGGGGGGGAACTTTATGGAAAAGTAATTGATAGGGTCAGTAAAATATGAGATAACTTTACAAGAGCAGCTAGTTAAATTATTATGCATATCTCCATCTTAACACGATGACAATGGTCTGAGGTATTAGATATTTCCAGAAAACCAGCTATTATACTTTACCATTTCAACATATTGACATAATAGAGATTGATCTAAGGTATTATATTGAAAGGAAAAAAATACAAGAAGAAAAGATATGCTACAGCAAGGTATTTATATAAGCCATGGCAGTATGAAAGGTGTTGCTGGAAAAAACAACAACTGAGACTTCATGATTCTCTCAAGGATGGAAATGGAAGTCTCTAAACATTTTGGATGTCCTGTGTTATCCGAGAGACTAATCCATGATGCTTTGCATACACTGCACCCTCTTCCTAACATAATACTATACACAGATATCTCAATTGTCTACCAACCAGCTTGAAGGTCATGTACATTTCAGAAGGTCAGCTTCTCTATTTTGCTTGGCAACATGATTAACTGTGATCAAAGAGACTGTCAATAACACACACAGACACTGGGATGAACTACAATGATTTTAGGATAAATCAGGGCTGTCATCAAATAATTCA
>CBDHDT010000090.1:0-67089 GCA_965261215.1 Ekhidna sp. | reverse complement strand
TGCCATGGGAGATGTGCTTAATATGATCAGCACCTTTTTATTCATTTCCATAAAATGAAATAAAAGGATATATATTCTCATGAATTATTCATGTGACTCCACCAACTTTTAACCCGAGTTTTTATCATGACAGATTGTGTGGGCCTCATCACAGAGTGTGGGCTGTGGTGCTTTCCGGTGTGCACAGTTAGTTAATGCAGGACCAAACTGGGTCTTCTTTGTGTGTAATTATGGACCAGCGTAAGCAACCAATTCTACTTAGTTATACACATGCTTTGTTTATGGGTTAGAATGCATTTACATTGTACAGTGCAACCAGGTATTCAGTGCTTATTAAGTAGGCATAAATTTGGCTCTAACTTCTTATGGAAGCTTCAAATGACCTCGTATATGAAACACTACTTCAGCATATTATGTTAAGTAACTATGGTGACACACCTGGACTTCTCACCCCAGGACAAGATAGTGTAGAAATCAAAAAGTACGGAGACAAGTATTATACTGTAACAATCATCATTACTATGCTGTAACAATTAACAAGTACCATAGATGATGCAGAACAGAATAGGAATAATAATCACATGATCATGCAGAACAGAGCAGGAACAGTAATCACATGATCATGCAGAACAGAGCAGGAATAATAATCACATGATCATGCAGACTGAGCAGGAACAATAATCACATATAGTGCAGACTGAGCAGGAACAATAATCACAAATAGTGCAGAACAGAGCAGGAACAATAATCACATGATCATGCACAGTAATCATATGAATGTGATCCAGCAAGCACTCACAGAAGAGCTTGGATGATGTATCAAATACTGTCACAGATGACCTCGGAATATATTTATGAAATGCTGTATGTTGGACATTCCTTCTCATTGTCAGACATACACACACACACACACAAACATTTTAATAATATGCATCCTCGATTAGAGCGTGGCCTCGAATAATACGTGTAGCTAGGAAGCTCATAAACAGAAGGCTTGCGGACCAATCAAAGAAATTTGGTGTATCTTGTACATGCCTATAAAAATAAAGTAGTATCATCATGATGATAATGAACTGAACTCTCATCCTATTTTGGCATCTCAACCTCAAATAATAGCAAATTCTGAGGAATGAGTCGGTTTCCTTGTGTTGTGCTGTTCAGACTTTAGAAACATTAGCTATTGTGGTTCCATGTATTAATTACAATTTGTTGTTATACTTTATTTTTAGTGGTAACTTTAGGGGCAGGCATCCATATGTAGCGGGAGCCTCCTGCTCTGCATGCTCAGAAGAACAACCATTCTGTGTAACCAATGCATACTGTAAGTTGCAAACATGATTCTGATGGTTGAAAATTTCATATATAGTGAAAATTACAATGTTAAATACGACCAATCGGAAACCTGTTGTACCTACAAACCCACAGGAATTCTAATTTTTTTCATTATGCTATTTTTAATGGGTAGTGAGATGGTATAATTATATACATTGTGATCTCCATATCTGGGCAGCTCCTAGCTTCCCTAAGTTTCCTACAGGATACTTTCCATGCTTGGGTGGCTGCTTCTTTCTCACGAGACTTCCAGCTTTTAGATCCGTCCATAGTTTCTTCTTCCCTGTACCTATTTCAGCCACCCAAAGTACATATGTCTCCAGAATTCCCAAATTTGTTGTACACTTTCTCTGTCCTTTCCCCATCCATAGTCCTGCCATGTGTTCCTCCCGTCCTCTAAAATCCTCAGTCACTGACTGCTGGTATTCTTCCCATTTAATCTTACCATCAACCTTCCATTTCAAACGTGGATCACATATTCCTTCCTCCAAAAAAACCTGTTCTCACCTCACACCATATTAGATTGTAATCTGATCCCTTAAATCCTCCATTGTCCTCTACCATCATTGTAACCATAACTTAAATTTTCTACTCGACTGTAGGTATTGCAAATGGGGAGGGTGATGGGGCCCTGGGAAGGGAGGTTCCTAATGAGTTCTGGGCAGGAGCAAGTGGTCATGCTGGAGAGGCCTTGGTCTGACCAGTATTTTTGGCACATATGGGTGTATCAATAAATATTTTTTAAAGTGGTTCACTTAATTTCTGTTGCAAATGCAATTGCAGTATTGTAGCAGGCATAGTGTGGTTGACCTTCAGTTATCAAAGTACAAAGTCTTTTTCACATTGCAATGGTAACATGATGAATAATTAAGAGGGTGTACAATTATCACCTGACCAGATAATCATATGATCTTGTAAGCTGTTCAGTAATGCAGCGAGTTGTCTGTTGAGCTATATATGGCAAGCTGTAGTTCATCCTCCTGAGATTTCTATTACTTCACTTCAACCTGGCCCAGACTTTTGGTGTCTACAGCACTTATTTGGGAGGAAAACTGTTGTGTCACGATCATCTAGTTTCAGCAGTGGGTTTTTCTGCATTATGATGCCATTAAGGATTAGCTCACTGTCTTGTCTTACTTGTGAGATGAGATTCAACCTTGAATTTGTATCTAGCCTTCAGAAAGCATTTGAAACATTACTTGGTAGTATGGAATAATATAGTGTGTGTTTCTTGTTCTGTATATTTTCCCTCCCTTTTCTTTGAAAGGACATCTTAGTATTAGCTCACTGCTAGTTAGTGTTTTCCATGCTGTTGCGAAGTTATTAAAATACAAAAATAATTAATTAATTAAAAAAATCGGCCCCAACATTTGTGAGTTTTCTTGGGTAATGAGTGCACCTTACTACCACTTTGAGGTGATAGTGAAACTGAAATTTTGTTCAGTTTCTCGAGTGTGATGGTGATGATTAACCATGAGCTGGTGGCAGAGGATTGTCAATAAATACACGTCCCAGTTGAAGATATTTGCTGTGCATGTAATTCGAAAGATTGTTAGTAATCCCATAAAATTATGCTTTTTAGCCATCATGGCTGCTGATAAAATGACTATCACTAACTGTGAGCAAGGCACTATAAGAGTTGATGAAGATTTTGGAGTGCATGAGGAATTCATTGTGCTTATGAAGTTGATTCTATTGATGCTGAATGCCTTACAAAAGTAATCAGGGACTCCTTGATAGGCTGAACTTGCCAATCAGTCAACTTCATGGTCAATGCTATGATGACTGTAGCACAAAGAGTGGGACCTATACAGCATTGTTATGGGGCCATCAGAGATGAACCGGTGCAATGTTTGCATGCTACTGTTGTCATGTGTTATATTCTGCTAAAGACCGTCTCGAAAAGGTGAAAGTGATGAAAGATTTCAAGGGTACTTCCTAGGCGCCATGTCCTACCTGTTTCTCTGTCTATTTGTAAGGGGTAACTGCCATGGGGGATGTGCTTAATATGATCAGCACCTTTTTATTCATTTCCATAAAATGAAATAAAAGAATATATATTTTCATGAATTATTCATGTGACTCCACCAACTTTTAACCCGAGTTTTTATCATGACAGATTGTGTGAGCCTCATCACAGAGTGTGGGCTGTGGTGCTTTCCGGTGTGCACAGTTAGTTAATGCAGGTCCAAACTGGGTCTTCTTTGTGTGTAATTATGGACCAGCGTAAGCAACCAATTCTACTTAGTTATACACATGCTTTGTTTATGGGATAGAATGCATTTACATTGTACAGTGCAACCAGGCATTCAGTGCTTATTAAGTAGGCATAAATTTGGCTCTTATTTCTTATGGAAGCTTCAAATAACTTCAAATATGAAACACTGCTTCAGCATATTATGTTAAGTAACTATGGTGACACACCTTGACTTCTCACCCCAGGACAAGAGAGTGTAGCAATCAAAAAGTACGGAATGCCTGGCTGAAACTAGTGTTATACTGTAACAATCATCATTACTATGCTGTAACAATCAATCAGTAGAACAGAGTAGGAATAATAATCGCATGATCATGCAGAACAGAGCTGCAATAATAATCACATATGCAGAACAGAGTAGGAATAATAATCACATATGCAGAACAGAGCAGGAATAATAATCACATATGCAGAACAGAGCAGGAATAATAATCACATGATCATGCTGAACAGAGCAGGAATAATAATCCACAGAACCCTCTGAGAATGTTGAGCCACTAGACTTCAGTAAAGAATTGCAAGAAAGCAACATTGTTTGTTTAAGCAATAACTCAACATATATCACTAAAGTGTGAGTACTATTGTAACAATAGAATGGGTGTGGTTGTAGTTTCTATTTTTAACCCTGGAAGTCTATGGAACTTGATAAAAGAGATGCAACTGTACAAATTTCTTAACAACACAAAGCACTCGAGTAAAACCACAGATAGTCTTCGGTAACCCTAAATTAAAATGTCCATAAATTATAGTGAGTTGCTAGGGCTATAAAACTAGCTAGTACACTGATGCACAAATTGTCTATTGCATAAGCGGCTGAAGGTGGGGGTGAAGGGGGCTAGAGCCTACTGACTTTTATAGAGAGAGGGGAGAGTCCCACCCCTCCACTCTTAAGCGTCAAAACTAGAAAAAGTAGTAACATATGTAATCACCATAACCTTTTTCTTCCCTCTGTGCAGGTAACTTTAGTGCAATATTATTGGTGCTTTCAAACAATATATTGAATGTCTCTATAGGCATACTTTCTTAGAAGATACATCCAGTAACATCATGGCTACTCCAAAAGTCTACCCGCATTCACTGAAATAATCCTTTATCACAAATGCTTGAACAAAATTGCAGATATGGTGTGTGGGTTCCCAAAACCCACAGGTGTGTATGTATGAATCGATTTTATGAGCAACTGCATTGTTAAATCGGCCCTACGGTTTTGAGGTGGGTACTAATGCAATCACATGTAATACTATATTCCCAAAGCATTCATGCAAACTATAGTAAACTTGCAATGTATTTGGCACATAATTGCTAGCTAGGTAGGTAGGTAGGTAGGTAGCTAATATGGATTATAGTACCATTCTCTGCATGTTGGAAGCAGTTGGAATGACCATTCCTCTGTATTTGTTGTGGGCATCTAGGACTTGTTGTTCATCAGTACGTGACAGACCAGTCTGGGAGACCACTTGTCTCACCATGACACACAGCAGAAAACAAGTGGCTACCTTCATTTCTTCACCTCGTAGCTTCCGTTCTTTTGTATTGCGGTAAGTTAACGTAGAGTGGAAGAAATTAAGTCTAGCGTAGCTGTTCCTTGTTCCTATCTTTGAAGGTGTAGCTCTTCCTATCTTTGAAGGTGTCGCTCTGTGCAATGAGTAACTGAGATCTCAACAATTTCCTTATCTATCATTAAAATCTCAAGTTGATGTAACACATAATATATTATAATATGTATAATAGACCGCTAGCAGTAGGCGTGGACATTACGTTCTGTGCGCAGTCTTTGGTGGTTTTAGTTTCAAGCAGTCGTGGGGTTATCGCAGTTATTACTCGCCGAGGAGATAAAACCTGCGTTTTGAGCTAGGTAGTCGATCATAACCAAATCGTTTCGCTGGCAATGGTCTGGTATCTTTCCGTAGTGCAGTTCGTTCTAACGTCCACAGATTTGTGAATGTTGATTGTTTGTGGCATTTTGGTTGTGTCAAGTAAACAAGTGGACGTCAGTCGTAATCTTGATATTACTGAGCCTGCCAAGGTCACCACATACACAGCAACAATTAACTACCTAATTCTAAATGATAGATTAAATAAACTGCTAATACACTAATTAAAAACTATATACTGTGTCCAATTCATGGAGGGAGAGAGGAGGACCAACTACCCATACAACAATTGCTTCCTTCTCTCCACATCTGCCGAACCATTGCAATATGCACTCTCCCACATCCTCTATCATTCTGTTACATATGCCCTCTACCTCTTTTCCCAACAGCAATGCCACCTTTCCCTCCTCGTCTGCTCTCCAAAATTCATCCAACCACTACCCTACCCCCCACAATCTGCCCACTTCATCTAACAGCACCAGCTGATCTCTCAAATTCCCCACAACCCACCAGGAAATGAGCCACATCCACATCCTCCCCTACTTCTCTATCACATATTACAAACACTCGTCACTAACCATTCTACATCTCTTCTTATCCTCCAACAACCCAGCTGAACCAGTCCTCAGCCTGAAAGGCATCCTCACAATCTCCTCACGTTGCACCCACCTCATATATCTTTCCACATCATCTTTTGCCAACCTGTACCATTTCAATGTGCTTTTCGTTATATACTTCTTCTTCCCAGTCCTTCTCATTTCTTGCCATAATCTCATTCTTCAATTTACCCACCAACCAACCAGTGCCGTATTAACCCATAACAGGGCCACTATGCTTCGAGCTTCTTTGGGCCCCTCGTCATTCCCCCGCAAATTTCGCGTTCTCTTTTCATACAATTTATTACCATAATATTACAAATTAAGTAGTTAATTAATGGAGTAATAAAAAAAATATTATCATATCAGAAAACCTTTAATTAGCATGGAGCAAAGTGATACCAAAATACTGGTACTGTACTGTCAATTTAAACATGTATAGGCATACATATGTAGCTAGCTACTTAAACATTTTTCTCGTTAATCTTTCCAAAAACTGATCCAGAACATTGTTAACATTTAATTTACGGAGCACAGACGATTCTACATGCATTAATGCCAAATGATTGAGCTTTTCATCTTTCAGAGTGGATCGCAGATAATTCTTAATATGTTTCAGAGCAGAAAAAGACCTCTCTCCAGAACAGTTTGTGACGAGAAGTAACAAGTAAATGCGTAAACAAATGTACATGTTTGGAAAAGTACTTTGCATTTCATTGTTAGCAATGGTTTGGAGCATTCTCAATGCAATAAAGGTCCTTAATTTTCTCCCTTTTCACTTTGCCGCATATCAGATTCAGGTTCATTCAAGTACTCTTGGAAATGAACTTCCTCAGGGAAGCTGGTATTGAGGTCTTCTGGGTAGGTTTTCACCAGCCTTTCTGCCGCATCCCTCAGTTGGTCACCATTTACCGAGGGCATTTTTGAAAGGAAGCTGAATTTTCCAGAGACAACATCATATGCTTTCAGCCTCTTCTGAAGTGCTGTTAACAGGTGATCGACCATGGGAAGAAACACAGTAATTCTGAAATTCTCCCTCCCTGAAAAAACAGTATCCTCAGAATTGCTATCACTTCGACTGAACTTCACGCTTCTTTGTTTCTGTCTTTGGGTGTCTCCTTTGTACACCGACTCTTTTTCAAAACCAATTTTGATCTTCCCTTTCTCTTCAAAGTCCTCAAAAGCATCTCTTAAAACTTGGAGACATAATTATTCAATGACCTTAAGAGCTTCACAGCTTCGCTCAGATCCATATTTGTGCTCTGCAGCTTTATGCCTGTCTGGTGAAACCTTTCCATGACGACCGACCAGAAAACCAGTAAGATGCAATTTTCCAAGGTATTCAACATGGATAAAATACCCCTTGCCTCTTGTCGTGCTTTGGCTGTTTCGTCCAGGTTTTCTGTAAATTGCTCTAAAACCATCTTTATTTTTTCATATCCACAGTTTAGTGCCTTTGAAGCATCGGAGTGGGCAGTACATCTAGTGTCACTCAGGCATTGACAATGGGCAGGCCATCAAGGGCATTGACTTCAAGCTCCCACCGATGAGTTGATGCACAGAAAAAGCATTAGACGTTCTCTAATTCAATGAACTTTGAAGCAGCAGAACTGTTGTCCATAGCTAAATGGCCGACCAGGTTTAGGAAATGTGCAAAGCAAGGAATGTAGTCAGCAAGAGGATTTTTTCCCCGAATTCTTGCTTGTAATCCCGAGTATTTACCACTCATGTTTGATCCATTATCTTGATTGGCCTCTACAGTCACTTAACTTTGTTTTTCTAAAAAAGTGCAATTGCTGTTTTCGAGCTCTGCAGCACCGTGACCCTTCATCTGTATAAACTGCACAAACCTTTCAACAGGCTGACTGTCAAGGACATATCGGAAAATGCAACACAGCTTGTCAGAATGACTTATATCAGGGGTGGAGTCGACAGAAATTGAATAATATTTAGCTGTCTTAATTTCCTCAATAATAGTGCTCAATACCTCTTTCCCTATAATAGCCAAGAGTTGGTCACATATAGTGGAAGACAGGTAAGAAATTGACCCCTTCTCCTTATTGCCATACTTTTCCAAGTGAGCAGCTAAGAAAAATCAAAGGGAAAGCGATTCCAATATGCCCACGAAGTTGCCATTGCTTGATGAACCAATCACCTGGTCATTACCTCGAAAGGGTAGACTTCTTTCAGCTAAAAATTTGATTGTGGAAACTACTCTTTCCAGCACAGCTTTAGCATAAATTCGCTCGGCTTGGTACTGCTCTATCAATGGTGAATTCGCACGACCAGATGCTTTTGCTCTTCGGCACAAGATCATGGTAGCATCCCTGTGGGCTTTACTGCTCTTTTCATGAGCCACCATTCGCTGTGTGGCATTTTTCCAGTCACAGAAGCCACTTCTGGAGAAAGCACTATCTTCTGGTGAAAACAGCTTGCATTGGAAGCAAGATGCTTTGCCTGTACTTGGGGAATAACAGAGTCAGTTTCTTTTCTTCTTTTCCCCATTTGGCAGAGAACAGTAAAACGTGGACTTGCGAAAAAATCTTTTTTGTTTTCCATCTATTTGAATGTAGTTATGAATGCTTGCAGTTTCATTGTGGCAGTCACTGCTTCCCTTCCTACACCAGTAATCATGCATCTCCTCTGTTAAATCTTGCACTCATAAGTAAGGGCCGCAACTGATAACAAACTCTGAGTCAGTGAGAAAGTTTGAATGGAGTTTAGTTGAGTCGACTCAGTTGATTTGATCTGTTTAACCTTAGGTTCTGATATTTGGAAATCATCCTGGAGAGAGCTTGAATTGGCTTTCTCAGTACTCAAACTAGCTGATGGTTGGTTGTCGTCATCGCTGGTCCAGCCTACCTCAGCGGTTGATTCGACAACAGATACTGCTGAGGCTGCAGGGCTCTTGTCACATACATTTGCACGGACACCTACTTGAAACAGAGTCTGCAGTCCTTTTCTTTCACTTCGCAATCTCTCTTCTTCTTTTTTCTCTTCTGATATCCAGACTTGTGTTTTGATGGCACCCCAGACATTCTTCGGCAAAAAAATTAATTCTATTTTGTGGAAGCAAAGATTATCCTAAACTGTGTATGAGTGTACCGAGAACAATGACCAACTAAGGACTCTGCTCAAAGCACATTTTATCTTCGTATCTTGATGCATTATTCTGGTTGAACATAATCATGACGGAGTACGATATGCATTGATTCTGTAGTTATTTATGTATTTGACTTACCTTGAGAGGGTCAAATGCAGGCCTCTGAATCAGAGCAAGTGTGTACATGTACTAGCTGTCTAGCAGACTGCAGTGGTCACACCCAGCTGACACCCGCTACCTCATGGGATATTTATGTGTTCATACCGTGGCCACCTGGTGGCAGTTTCAGAAGAGAAACTACCGTTAACGTGCAGGGTATGTTTGCCGTATTCATGGTGTTAATATTTATCTTTTAAAAAAGGTCACATGGGCCCTTGCTTTTGGTGGGCCCCTAGGCTTCAGCCTAGTCAACCTTATGGATAATACGGCACTGCAAACAACCCTCGTTATCCAGTTCAACCTCTCCTCAAAACCTCATAGCTATTCTCCCACCACCCTGTTCCTCCATTCTCTCTTAATCTCTCCACCACCATATTTACCTGTCGACTCACTTCTATCCCTTCCAATCTCTTATCAAACAACACTTTCATTTCTTCCCTCCTCTCCTCCAGCTTCTCCACCCTAGATCTCCCTGCACTGCCATGCTGATCCAGCTTCCTGCAGCCTCCAGACCACCACACTTCTGCTGTATGGTCCACACTCAGTCTCCTTATAAGCTCCCATACCATCCTTCATCTGCCAACTTTCACCTGTCTATTCACTCTGGACATCCACATCACCTTTCCAACCCACTCTTCTGCCTTATTTGCCATCACACCCAAGTACTTAAATTCTTTTACCTCCTCCATCATCTCACCAATTTTCCAACTCGTTCAACCTTCCCTCCTTCCACTCTTCCTATGCTGAACTTCATCCTCCACCTCATCATATACACTTGAACCACCTCCAACATAGTCAGCAGCTCCATCCCTGAGTCCGTCACCAGCACAATGTGGTCTGCATACAAGAGTTCCACACCAACACTCCTCCAACTTAATCCCTAGCTGAGCTCTTTCCAATTGCTCCACCATTCCCATCATTTACATATTAAGCAAAGGTGGAGACAAAGGGCAACCTTGCCTAAGACCCCTCTAAACACCAAACAATCTTGACTTCATTCCGTTCATCACAACCATCGTCTCCACTCCACTATACAACCCTTCTCACACCTTAATAAATTTCTCCTCTACACCATAATGCCTTATATTTCACCATAATACTCCTCCACACTGCCATATGCTTTGCTAACATCCATGAAGGCCAAGTTTGATGTCTTATTCTCCCTCTTCCTTAACTCACATGCACCCCACAAACCTGCCACTGATCCGAATATCTCCTATGACTCCTAAGCCCTCCCTCTGCTTCTGTCAAAATCCTATCCTCAGCACACCTTCCCAATCTCCACGCCATCACTCTCATAAATACCCTTGCCACACTAAGGCAATCCCCTGTAATTCCTACTTCCTCATTATCATCATCCTTATGCAGAGGCACCAACAGACTCCACTTCCAGTCTGCTGAACAAGACTCCCTCCTCAACACCAAATTCATCACCTGCGACACTTCCACAAACATTCCACCACCATACATCACCATCTCATTTAAAATTCCATCAGGGTCAGGAGCCATCCCTCTCCTCAAAGTACTTCAAGACATCCACCACTTCTACCCGGCTTACCCAACTTACTTCTTCACACATACACAACTTACATCCTGCCACATCTCCCATCTCAGCATCTTGATCTACATCATCCTCACTACTCCTTCCAAGTTCTTCCCAAAGTCTTGCCAACACCTCTAATACTTCATCTTCTCCCTTCAATATTCTTCCCTCCTCATCTTTCATCCTATTCAACCTTCGCTGCATCCACTTTCCTTTTATGTCAGTCCAAAACAGTTTGTAACTCATGCTACCCTTCTCTCTAATCTTCCTCACTATTCTCTCCCAATTTCTTCTTCTCCTTTCTGACCTTCCCTTTACCCCCTTTCTCAATCTTGTTTAATTGTCCCAAAGTTGCTTCAGTACACCTTCTTCTTCTCCACTTCCTTGCTCCTTGTAACTTCCTACAGGCCACCTTCCTAGCATCAATGAATCTTTCTATCTCATCTGACCACCATCCCTCTGACTCTCCAGACAATTTTATACCTTCCTATTTCATTCTCTGCTGCTGCTAGGACCTTTTCTTTCCACCTGGGCCAAACCTCTTCAAATATACATACTTCCCACACTTCTTCAATCACCCTCACCTCCTCCCACCCTATGAACTCTTCCTTGACTGCTTCCTGATAGTTCTCCCAACCTAGCCTGCTATCCACTCTCCATTTATACCACTCTCCTTTCACTTCAACCTCTGTCCACACCCATACCATAGCTCTTTCATGAGTTTATAGTGTAGCGAGCATCTGTGGTTAGCTATATATGTAACACATTGGATTAGTGGTCATTTTTCCTATTGATATTATATATTTTTGCTCATATTATAGCTACACACATAGAGCATACAGGGGGAAAGAAGGCACACAAATACCGAATCAAGCAATTGTCAGAGCCTGAACAAAGGGACAATGCCCCCGCAGTTATGGTGGCAGTGGAAGGCTCTTCAAGCAAGGACAACCCCTTTCTTGATAACTCCTATTGTCCCTACAAATGCAGTTAGTTATATACTATTATTATTGTCATTATTATTTATTATTATTATTATTATGTTTCATTATTTTATAACTTATATTATTATTTACTTTAATTATTACTATTATTATTAAATTATTTTTAATATTATAATTGTTATTTTATATTATAATTACTTTATAAATACATGAGTGTATATTAAATACAACTCTCATTCATAAAAATAAATCAAATAATAATATTACCATTATTGAAAATACAACTATTAGTTATAATGATGAAATAGTGTAGCAGCTATGGATATATACACATGTCTAATTCAGAATGCAAAATTGAACAGCACCACCTAAAAAAGGATCAACCTATCCATGTATGCAAATCAAATCGATTATTTTGAACACATACAAATATATATATCCTGTGTTTTAAATTTTAACAGTAATAATTTTTTGAACTTAAAGCAGTCCATTTTAAATTTCTTATTTATTATACTTACGTGATATGACAGATGATATATCCACACACCTGACAAAATGAAGGCTTCTTTACAATATCTTTTTTTTATATTCTGGAGATATATTTTACATTGTAGTGAGGAATATATTACTTTCAACATTTTAGAAGTGAACATATGCACTGAAGATCATTTCACTACGCTGTAGTGACATATGTAGTGATAAGCTAAATGTCACTCTACAATGTAGTGAAATGAATTTTACTACATATGTTTACTACATATGAGGTGTAGGTCACTACATCTCTCTCATCATTACAACTCTACATAATGTAGTGAATTGAACTTAACTACTAGTGACCTTCACTACATATGTAGTGAACATCACAACATACGTAGTGAAGTTCATTTCCCAACATGGTAGAGAACACTTGTAGAGACTTTCACTTCTTTAGTAATAAGGATCACTACTTCTTTTAACTGTGTGGGGTTGTCCTTCTCTGTAGCTACCCTGTAGAGCCTTCCTGGGTGAGTTATAGACATTTACTGAGTTGCACCGACACTTTCGTATACGTAACCCACCCACAACTGTCACCAGAAATAATGTAAACTATGCTGACCTTGTAACTGTTAGTTGCTAGGACAGGAATATAGCTACTTAACATACTAGCTAACGAGATCATTCAAGAATAATATTAAGAGAGACATGATAAAGCATACAGCATGTACAGCACAGGGAAAAAATAAATTAAAAAAATCACTCAACACAACAGCAATAAGACTTCAGCAATGTCCAGTCATGGCATAATACAGACCTACTGCATGCATGCAACAGTTAAGATACTTCACCGCAGTCCCCATCAGTCACACTATACTTCACAAAAGATTCATTTCAGTTATGAAAAGGGAAGCTGCAATGATCATAGCAATCAACAAGGTACTTAGCGTAGCAGAGATCCCTCCACTCTCCTTAGCTGCAACAATACAATCAAGTTCCATCAATGCCTTGTACACACACAGCAAACAAATTCTTACACTTAGCAAAAATTGTTATAATCATCATAATATTGTTATAAATTCTCTATTGCTATTGTGTGTGTGTGTGTGTGTGTGTTTGTTTGTTTGTGTATGTGTGTGTGTGTGTGTGTGTGTGTGTGTGTGTGTGTGTGTGTGTGTGTGTGTGTGTGTGTGTGTGTATGTGTGTGTGTGTGTGTGTGTGTGTGTGCTTACTAGATTCCACTCTTGGAGATTACCATGACATGAGAGACATTTTTGAAAAGCTGTTGGCTACAGGAAGATTTTGGAACTCGTTTGTGGCTCATTTTCAGACCGAAAATTATCCCAACAATTCAAGTACCCAAATATCTCAGGGCAGGCCCCCCTCCCCGCCCCTAAATGTAGCCCTGATTATAGGGAGTGCTACCCAATCCCTGATACACAGTTACAAAAGTAATATGTCATATACAGTTACATCAGTTACTTCTATGTCAACATAGTACAACCACTGAACATCGGAGAGCCAGATAGTAGGAAATATAATGACATAACATATATTTGGCTGCTATGGTGTCATGTTGCGACCATGGCATTGCAAGAAGGTTTATATTGTACGAGTTCAGTTGACTGGAACATAAATGAAAAGAGAGTCATCATATCGGCATGGACAATCCACCAAGTAGGGCAAAGGAGTCCTAAACAGGTGAAGGAGAGTCTGACAGCTTATCATTTACACCTTTATGGACACTGAAGACTGCATCGTCTTTAGGTGGAAACAGCTTATCTCGTGTAGTACCCTTGGAATCTTTCATAACTTTCAACTTTTCGAGACGGTCTTTAGCAGAATATAACACATGACCATAGTAGCATGTAAACATTGCACCCGTTCATCTCTGATGGCCTCATAACACATGACAACAGTAGCATGCAAATATTGCACCGGTTCATCCCTGATGGCCTCATAACAATGCTGTATAGGTCCCACTCTTTGTGCTAGAGTCATCATAGCATTGACCATGAAGTTGACTGATTGGCAAGTTTAGCCTATCAAGCAGTCCCTGATTACTTTTGTAAGTACATTCAGCATCAATAGAATCAACTTCATAAGCACAATGAATTCCTCATGCACTCCAAAATCTTCATCAACTCTTATATTGCCTTGCTCACGGTTAGTGATAGTCATTTTATCAGCAGCCATGATGGCTAAAAAGCTTAATTTTATGGGATTACTAACAATCTTTCAAATTATATGTACAGCAAATATCTTCAACTGGAACGTGTATTTATTGACAATCCTCTGCCACCAGCTCATGGTTAATCATCACCATCACACTCGAGAAACTGAACAAAATTTCAGTTTCACCATCACCTCAAAGTGGTGGCCCTTGCCTAGCTAATACCCTGATGTGTGATATACTTCATTAAGATCATCCCATTATTCTCCATCTCCATGCCAACTACTGAGAATGTTTTGCACCAATATGCAGAGTAGAAGTTCACAAACTCTGTCCCATCATCATTCTAATGACTCAAGATGACAACTACTAGTTTCATGTTTCTTAAAAGACGGAACAGCATCCATCAGTTCGAATAACCCTTGCACACCTGAAATATCTATTAGCTAACAGTTAGTATAAGCCTGGCCACAAGGTGCACTCATTACCCACGAAAACTCACAAACGTTGGGGCCGATTTTTTTAATTAATTAATTAATTTTGTATTTTAATAACTTTGCAACAGCATGGAAAACACTAACTAGCAGTGAGCTAATACTAAGATGTCCTTTCAAAGAAAAGGGAGGGAAAATATACAGAACAAGAAACACACACTATATTATTCTATACAACCAAATAATGTTTCAAATGCTTTCTGAAGGCTAGATACAAGTTCAAGGTTGAAACTCATCTCACAAGTAAGACAAGACAGTGAGCTAATCCTTAGTGACATCATAATGCAGAAAAAGCCACTGCTGAAACCAGATGATCGTGACACAACAGTTTTCCTCCCAAATAAGTGCTGTAGACACCAAAAGTCTGGGCCAGGTTGATGTTAAGTAATAGAAATCTCAGGAGGATGAACTACAGCTGGCCATATATAGCTCAAAAGGCAACTAACTCGCTGCACTACTGAACAGCTTACAAGATCATATGATTATCAGGTTAGGTGGTAATTGTACACCCTCTTAATTATTCATCATGTTACCATTGCAATGTGAAAAAGACTTTGTACTTTGATAACTGAAGGTCAACCACACTATGCCTGCTACAACACTGCAATTGCATTTGCAACAGAAATTAAGTGAACCACTTTAAAAAATATTTATTGATACACCCATATGTGCCAAAAATACTGGTCAGAACAAGGCCTCTCCAGCATGACCACTTGCTCCTGCCCAGCCCTCATTAGAAACCTCCCTTCCCAGTGCCCCACCACCCTCCCCATTTGCAATACCTACAGTCGAGTAGAAAATTTAAGTTATGGTTAGGATGATGGTAGAGGACAATGGAGGATTCAAGGGATCAGATTACAATCTAATATGGTGTGAGGTGAGAACAGGTTTTTTGGAGGAAGGAATATGTGATCTAAGTTTGAAATGGAAGGTTGATGGTAAGATTAAATGGGAAGAATACCAGCAGTCAGTGACTGAGGATTTTAGAGGACGGGAGGAACACATGGCAGGACTATGGATGGGGAAAGGACAGAGAAAGTGTACAACAAATTTGGGAATTCTGGAGACATATGTACTTTGGGTGGCTGAAATAGGTACAGGGAAGAAGAAACTATGGACGGATCTAAGAGCTGGAAGTCTCGTGAGAAAGAAGCAGCCACCCAAGCATGGAAAGAATCCTGTAGGAAACTTAGGGAAGCCAGGAGCTGCCCAGATATGGAGATCACAATGTATATAATTATACCATCTCACTACCTATTAAAAATAGCATAATGAAAAAAATTAGAATTCCTGTGGGTTTGTAGGTTCAACAGGTTTCCAGATTGGTCGTATTTAACATTGTAATTGTCACTATATATGAAATCAGCCACCAGAATCATGTTTGCAACTTACAGCATGCATTGGTTACACAGAATGGTTGTTCTTCTGAGCATGCAGAGCAGGAGGCTCCCGCTACATATGGATGCCTGCCCCTAAAGTTACCACTAAAAATAAAGTATAACAACAAATTGTAATTAATACATGGAACCACAATAGCTAATGTTTCTAAAGTCTGAACAGCACAACACAAGGAAACCGACTCCTTCCTCAGAATTTGCTATTATTTGAGGTTGAGATGCCAAAATAGGATGAGAGTTCAGTTCATTATCATCATGATGATACTACTGTATTTTTATAGGCATGTACAAGATACACCAAATTTCTTTGATTGGTCCGCAAGCCTTCTGTTTATGAGCTTCCTAGCTACACGTATTATTCGAGGCCACGCTCTAATGGAGGATGCATATTATTAAAACGTTTGTGTGTGTGTGTGTATGTAGGACAATGGAAGGAATGTCAAACATACAGCATTTCATAAATATATTCCGAGGTCATCTGTGACAGTATTTGATACATCATCCAAGCTCTTCTGTGAGTTGTTTGCTGGATCACAGAAAAATCCATCTCCTCCATTTTACAGCAGAATCTTGGGTTTCTATCTCAGCCAAACAGCCGGCTTTCCCACATAATAAGCAACAGAGTCGCATGTTTTGGGTGTGTGAAAAAGTTTACGTGGTAAAATGCAATCAAATAGGCATTTCACTCCTGTAGCTATTTTTAGCCCTTATACTGTCGTCATCTCAGATTTTCTAGAAGCTCTCTAATACTGTTCAATAAAGATTCTTTATAAATCAGTTGACATTGGGTAGTTCAACACTTCCAGCTCCATCAGACTGATGTAGCTATATTGCACCAAGGCATCCAGTTCCATTTTTTGTTTGTCAATACCGTATAACGGGAAAATATGCTGAGAGAAAGTTTGGTGAATTACTACTCCAATAGCATGAGAATATTATATCTCATAAACGGCTTCATTTTTAATAGCATTTGTCAATTCTGTGTTTTAATGCACCAATATATATTTTCAAAATATTGCAACAATTTTACGGGTAATTGGATCATCAATGACATCGTACAGCATCATAAGGTATCATAACCAGCCATTGTATGGGTAATTACATCATTAGTGGCATGATACGACTTCTTACTGCATTATAACCATGACAACTAGCATGCACTATTCAGAATTTCTTATTTCCCTTTTGTGTAAACTCAAATGTCGTCTCCCGCCTTTTTCCGTCAATTTTGTTCTAACATTTAAAGAGAATTTTGGTGATATAGATAGCATTAAGAGAAGCTAATTTAATTTCTGTTATCACCTAAATGTCCCAAATGTCCTAAGTGAAATATTTTTACTCTCATCTAATTATAGAGCAGTAACATTCATGAATAATAAAATATCATTTTCGAGAGACTACATGTGATTTAAATATTCCATACATGGAAATATTTTTGGTTTCATTATAAGGTCAAATTTTAAATGCCAAACTTCAAATGCTTCAAATGCTTATGGGCTACTGTGATGAGATCCAACTAACTTGTTCACCGTCAGCCGGGTAAATCACCAAGAGACCATGCCTTCTTTATGTAAGATAAAATGATCCTTATAACACCACACTTACAAATCTCAGAAGCATGAAGTCTACTTAACTTCCAGGCTGGCTCCCTTAAATAGGCTACCAGCCTGGGACTCAACATTACCATAAAAGGTCATACATTTGGCTTCATATGATTACTGTGCATGATCATGTGATTATTGTTCCTGCTCAGTCGGCACTATTTGTGATTAATGTTCCTGCTCAGTCGGCACTATTTGTGATTAATGTTCCTGCTCTGTTCTGCACAATATGTGATTATTGTTCCTGCTCTGTTCTGCATGATCATGCGATTATTATTCCTATTCTGTTCTGCATCATCTATGGTACTTGTTGATTGTTACAGCATAGTAATCATGATTGTTACAGTATAATACTTGTTGCAACCAGGCACTCCGTACTTTTTGATTGCTACACTATCTTGTCCTGGGGTAAGAAGTCCGGGTGTGTCACCATAGTTACTTAACATAATATGCTGAAGTAGTGTTTAATATACGAGGTCATTTGAAGCTTCCATAAGAAGTTAGAGCCAAATTTATGCCTACTTAATAAGCACTGAATGCCTGGTTGCACTGTACAATGTAAATGCATTCTAACCCATAAACAAAGCATGTGTATAACTAAGTAGAATTGGTTGCTTACGCTGGTCCATAATTACACACAAAGAAGACCCAGTTTGGTCCTGCATTGACTAACTGTGCACACCGGAAAGCACCACAGCCCACACTCTGTGATGAGGCCCACACAATCTGTCATGATAAAAACTCGGGTTAAAAGTTGGTGGAGTCACATGAATAATTCATGAGAATATATATCCTTTTATTTCATTTTATGGAAATGAATAAAAAGGTGCTGATCATATTAAGCACATCCCCCATGGCAGTTACCCCTTACAAATAGACAGAGAAACAGGTATGACATGGCGGCTAACTGGTAAGGTGTAGAACAAACAATTCTTACATCATTAGTTCATATTCAGTACTATTGAGATCCTGCCAAACTAACATGCAGTAAAGTTCTCTAGATGTGAGTGCGTTGGTCAACCTAAGCAAAAATATGGCTGGCACTTCCATGTCTTGACTTCATCTATACACCCTCAAGACCATTTAATCTGACAGGTAACCATCAACTCTAGCTGTGTGCTGTTAACTTGGCATGATTTCACAATGAGTAAGAAAAAAAATGTGTAGTAGCAGCTAGTCATGCTAGCCATAATCTCTATTATCCTATCATGTTAGCTACCAAAGCTTGTTAGTTTGCATGTCATACCATTATGCTTCCACATGTAGGACCAACTGCCACAGAAGCGAAGCTATTGTTTTGCAAATATTGTAATGAACTGTACTAACTGGACTGTGATGTCAACAATTTTTATTATTATTCCTATGTTACGTACCACCTAAGCTGTCAGTTGATTCATGCAATAAAGAGTTGAGTTTGTCCAAGACATCTGAGATGCATACATTGGCATATATGGTTATGATGACTGGGAGCGGGGAGCAGTAAACATACAATCACTTCATACAGATTTTTACTTTCCCAAAAAGGGGAAACCGGAAGTCAAACATTCACAAATTAGGTATTCATTAGTAACAGAGGCTTTTCAGATTGTCTAGCATGCAGTTACTTACACAAGTTTGTTTGATATTAATTAGAATTCTAGTGATGCACAAAATATAGTTACATGTAATCACCTGGGTGTAGTGTCCACAAGTACCACTGCATGAGTTTGAGTCGAAGTTGTAATCCTCCACTTCGTTGTACCAAATCTCAACAAACTTAGAGAAGTTGGCATTTCCACTACCAGCAAAAATGTTCTCTCCCACGGATCTATAAATTGTCTGCTGTGACACTCTGTTGGAGTTGTGAACAAATACACAATTCTCTGCATAATTTTGAGCCACTTGAGCGAGTTCACTGCTCCACACCTAAACGGTAGCAGCAGGATTAACAATGGCATTTGATACTGAATATTTGGTGCATACCTGCATGATAAAGATGACGTGCATATATGCAGAGAACCAACAAAGGGAGGCAGAGGTTAGAAAATGGGTGTGGTCATATTGGGGCTTCATATCAACAATGATGATGAAAGAGAAATGTTGTTGCTTTTCAAGCAATTATCATGTGTTTTCAGTTAAATTCACTCAATATGAATATTTTTTGGTGTTATTTCTTGTTTAATCAGATTTAGCTCTCAGAATATAGCTCGACTATATGTCTGTCTTTAGGTACAGCTTATGCAAGTTTTAACCATACCAAAATTAGCTGCAGCCCAAGTCAGAACTTCAGTCTATCACACAACTTATTTCATATTATAGACACAACACCCTCGACTTATACATGCACTTGCCGGTGAGGATAACCCTATATTGAATGCAAGGCATTGTGTGGCAAGCTGAAGTACCTTGCCAAGCGTTTATTTGTATAATTTTATATTTATGTTTAATTTATGCATGACTGCACAACTGGATGCTCTACTAACCAGCTATGTGCAGGTCTGGGGGGGGGGGGGGGGGGGGGAAACATAGCAGACTTGCAGTTTGCTCCATAGAAATAAACAGGTTGACAAAAGAAAAAAAGTAGGTGTGATCTTTGGAAAGTAAGTGCAGCTTCCAAACATGGCTATGAAACTAATGCATTCTAACTGTCCTCCCAAATTTATTGACTATGTCACAGGTCCCAGAACCACTACTATTATTAACCTATTGTAGTGTGCCAGAGCTAGAGATACCTGTCATAACTAGTGAAACTGCAGGCTAGAAATAAATTTTACACTCCAGCACAGCGGCTTCATTACGTCAATTACAAATTACTACAGCAGTTCATTACTCACTGCCTGGGGATCGGGGGAAGGGAGGGGGGTGAAGGGGGGCAGGAGGAACTAGGCCAGCCATTACAACTAGAATGTGCATTCAATCTCATGATTATCTCTACTATAGCTGATGAAATATATATATATATATAGAGCCATGTGATTCAAATTACAATTTCAGAAATATAGCTATACTGCTAGTTGATTTGGTTATGGCTCACACCACAGAACCCTCTGAGAATGTTGAGCCGCTAGACTTCAGTAAAGAATTGCAAGAAAGCTACATTGATTGTTTAAGCAATAACTCAACATATATCACTAAAATGTGAGTACTATTGTAACAATGGAATTGGGTGTGGTTATAGTTTCTATTTTTAACCCTGGAAGTCTATGGAACTTGATAAAAGAGATGCAACTGTACAAATTTCTTAACAACACAAAGCACTCGAGTAAAACCACAGATAGTCTTCGGTAACCCTAAATTACAATGTCCATAAATTATAGTTAGTTGCTAGGGCTATAAAACTAGCTAGTACACTAATGCACAAATTGTCTATTGCATAAGCGGCTGAAGGTGGGGGTGAAGGGGGCTAAAGCCTCCTGACTTTTATAGAGAGAGGGGAGAGCCCCACCCCTCAACTCTTGCTCCTCCAATTAAGGGTGGAAACGTCAAAAATAGAAAAAGTAGTAACATATGTAATCACCATAACTTTTTTCTTCCCTCTGTGCAGGTAACTTTAGTGCCATATTATTGGTGCTTTCAAACAATATATTGAATGTCTCTATAGGCATACCTTCTTAGAAGATACATCCAGTAACATCATGGCTACTCCAAAAGTCTACCCACATTCACTGAAATAATCCTTTTATCACAAATGCTTGAACAAAATTGCAGGTATGGTGTGTGGGTTCCCAAAACCCACAGGTGTGTATGGATGAATCGATTTTATGAGCAACTGCATTGTTAAATCGTCCCTACGGTTTTGAGTTGGGTACTAATTAATTCAATCACCTGTAATACTATATTCCCATAGTACTCATGCAAACTATATTAAACTTGAAATGTATTTAGCTTATAATTGCTAGGTAGCTAGGTAGATAGGTAGCTAATGTGAATTATAGTACCATTCTCTGCATGTTGGAAGCCGTTGGAATGACCATTCCTCTGTATTTGTTGTGGGAATCTAGGACTTGTTGTTCATCAGCACGTGACAGACCAGTCTGGGAGCTCACCATGACACACAGCAGAAAACAAGTGACTACATTCATTTCTTCACCTCGTAGCTTCCTTTCTTTTGTTTTGCGGTAAGTAAACGTAGAGTGGAAGAAGTCTAGTATAGCTGTTCCTATCTTTGAAGGTGTGGATCTTCCTATCTTTGAAGGTGTGGCTCTTCCTATCTGTGCAATGAGTCATTGAGATCTCAACAATTTCCTTATCTATCATTAAAATCTCAAGTTGATGTAACAGATAATATATTATAATATGTATAATACACCGCTAGCAGTAGGCGTGTACATTACGTTCTGTGCGCAGTCTTTGGTGGTTTTAGTTACGAGTAGTCGTGTGGATATTGCAGTTATTACTCACTGAGGATATAAAACTTGCGTTTTGAGTGAAAGAAGGTGATCTGATTGGTTGGCATGATCAGAAAGCTAGCTAGCTAGTCGATCCTAACCAAATCGTATCGCTGGCAATGGTCTGGTGTCTTTCCGTAGTGCAGTTCGTTCTAACGTCCACAGATTTGTGAATGTTGATTGTTTGTGGCATTTTGGTTGTGTCAAGTAAACAAGTGGACGTCAGTCGTAACCTTGATATTGCTGAGCCTGCCAAGGTCACCACATACACAGCAACAATTAACTACCTAATTCTAAATGATAGATTAAATAAACTGCTAATACACTAATTAAAAACTATATACTGTGTCCAATTCATGGAGGGAGAGAGGAGGACCAACTACCCATACAACAATTGCTTCCTTCTCTCCACATCTGCCAAACCATTGCAATATGCACTCTCCCACATCCTCTATCATTCTGTTACATATGCCCTCTACCTCTTTTCCCAACAGCAATGCCACCTTTCCCTCCTCGTCCGCTCTCCAAAATTCATCCAACCACTACCCTATCCCCACAATCTGCCCACTTCATCTAACAGCACCAGCTGATCTCTCAAATTCCCCACAACCCACCAGGAAATGAGCCACATCCACATCCTCCCCTACTTCACTATCACACATTGCAAACACTCGTCACTAACCTTTCTGCATCTCTTCTTATCCTCCAACAACCCAACTGAACCAGTCCTCAGCCTGAAAAGCATCCTCACAATCTCCTTACGTTGCACCCACCTCATATATTTTTCCACACCTGTATCATCTTTTGCCAACCTGTACCATTTCAATGTGCTTTTCGTATATACTTCTTCTTCCCAGTCCTTCTCATTTCTTGCCATAATCTCATTCTTCAATTTAACCACCAACCAACCCTCGTTATCCAGTTCAACCTCTCCTCAAAACCTCATAACTACTCTCCCACCATCCTATTACAACATTCTCTCTTAGTCTCTCAACCACCATCTTCACCTGTCGACTATCTTCAATCAAACAACACTTTCATTTCTTCTCTCCTCTCCTCCAGCTTCTCCATCCTAGATCTCCCTGCACTGCCATGCTGATCTAGCTTCCTGCACTACGTCCTCCAGACCACCACACTCCTGCTGTATGGACCACACTCAGTCTCCTTATAAGCTCCCATACCATCCTTCCTCTGCCAACTTTAACCTGTCTATTCACTCTGGACATCCATATCACCTTTCCAACCCACTCTTCTCCTTATTTGCCACCACACCCAAGTACTTAAATTCTTTTACCTTCTCCATCATCTCACCAATTTTCCAACTTGTTCAACCTTCCCTCCTTCCACTCTTCCTATGCTGAACTTCATCCTCCACCTCATCATATACACTTGAACCACCTCCAACATAGTCAGCAGTTCCATCCCTGAGTCCGTCACCAGCACAATGTCGTCTGCATACAAGAGCTCCACACCAACACTCCTCCAACTTAATCCCTAGCCAAGCTCTTTCCAATTGCTCACCATTTCCATCATTTACGTATTAAGCAAAGGTGGAGACAAAGGGAAACCTTGCCTAAGACCCCTCTAAACACCAAACAATCTTGACTTCGTTCCGTTCCTCACAACCATCGTCTCCACTCCACTATACAACCCTACACACACCTTAACAAATTTTTCCTCTACACCATAATGCCTTATATTTCACCATAATACTCCTCCACACTGCCATATGCCTTGCTAACATCCATGAAGGCCAAGTATGATGTCTTATTCTCCCTCTTCCTTAACTCACATGCACCCCACAAACCTACTACTGATCCGAACATGTCCTATGACTCCTAAGCCCTCCCTCTGCTTCTGTCAAAATCCTATCCTCAGCACACCTTCCCAATCTCCACGCCATCACTCATAAATATCCTTGCCACACTACAACCTAAGGCAATCCCCTATAATTCCTACTTCCTCATTATCACCATCCTTATGCAGAGGCATCAACAGACTCCACTTCCTGTCTGCTGAACAAGACTCACTCCTCAACACCAAATTCATCACCTGCAACACTTTCACAAACGTTCCACCACCATACATCACCATCTTATTTAAAATTCCTTCAGGGTCAGGAGCCTTCCCTCTCCTCAAATTACTTCAAGACATCCACCACTTCTACCAGGCTTACCCAGCTTACTTCTTCACACATAACACAACTTACATCCTGCCACGTCTCCCATCTCTGCATCTTGAACAACATCATCCTCACTACTCCTTCCAAGTTCTTCCCAAAGTCTTGCCAACACCTCTAATACTTCATCTTCTCCCTCCACTATTCTTCCCTCCTCATCTTTCATCCTATTCAACCTTCGTTGCTTCCTCTTTCCTTTCATATCAGTCCAAAGCAGTTTGTAACTCATGCCACCCTTCTCGCTAACTTTCTCACTATTCTCTCCCAATTTCTTCTTCTCCTTTCTTATCTTCCCTTTATCCCCTTTCTCAATCTTGTTTAATTGACCCAAAGTTGTTTCAGTATACCTTCTTCTTCTCCACTTCCTTGCTCCTTGTAACTTCCTACAGGCCACCTTCCTAGCATCAATAATTCTTTCTATCTCATCTGACCACCATCCCTCTGACTCTCCAGACAATTTTTTACCTTCCTATTTCATTCTCTGCTGCTGCTAAGACCTTTTCTTTCCACGTACACCAAACATCTTCAAATATACATCCTTCCCTTACTTCTTCAACCACTCTCACCTCCTCTCACTCTATGAACTCTTCATTGACTGCTTCCTGATAGTTCTCTCAACCTAGCCTGCTATCCACTCTCCATTTATACCACTCTCCTTTCACTTCAACCTCTGTCCACCCCCATACCATAGCTCTTTCATGTGTTTATAGTGTAGCGAGCATCTGTGGTTAGCTACATATGTAACACATTGGACAAGTGGTCATTTTTCCTATTAATATTATATTTTTTGCTCATATTATAGCTACACACATAGACTGTCATTTTGTAAGTTTGAGAGCACATGTATTATGAAATTATGATACTTTTTATACATACTTTTCAATCAAACATTCCTCCAGATGACCTCAAGCAGGGAGGGGGGGGGGGGGGGGGGGGGGGGGGGGGCGGAGGAATTTCCATCTGAAAGTCGGGACAACTAAAAGCAGTGACAATGCTTGTCACCTATAGCTACTATATTTGGGACTGCAGTAATCTACTAGTAATTTTTTTTAAGTACGCCACAATTCTACACTGGAAAAAGAACTGTTTGATAATATATGACTAGCACAAGACTTAATATTTAAAGAGCGAGTCTGAGGCATTCATCCGCATCTATTACTACTATGTTGAAAAGTAGCCAAAAATGGATGAAGTCTCTCTACTCCATCCACAAATTTATTGGTGACTGGCTTGAGGTTTAGTTCCCTCACCAGCTCCTTACGAACTGTGCATATCATAAGATGATTGCGTCGATTGTTCAACATGGTTGTCGGAGATAAGACTTTATCCTTCTCAGTGTACTGAAGGCACATTCAGAGCTGGTATTTGTTGCTGGCATAACCAGAATAATGTTGACCAAGGACATGACCTCTGGTATGAGGAACCAGATCTTTTTGTTCTTTTTGTGGAAATCAATGACATTATGTCACACCCACACCTTCACCATGCCTAAAATTGTGATAGGAATCTGCCAATATAGGTAGCTGAGTTCGTAGGGTATCAGAGTTAAACCCTGTGTAGAACTCACACAGTTGGCTGAAATTGTGTGAGAAAGTTCCCCCAAAGTTCCTTTCTGAAGATACTGCTCACAGTTTGCATACATGGTGTGCTGAAGTCCATAGTTCTTCAGAACAGCACTCAGAGATGCAGCTCGGAATTATTTTGATCATCCACTGCACATATCTCTGTTTCTGAACAGTAGATCTAAGGTTATCTGAATGGGAAAGTACTACAATGGGATGCTGAAGTCCATAGTTCTTCAGAACAGCACTCAGAGATGCAGCTCAGAGTGTCCACCTTGTTGGGCAGAGGATTTTCAGAGTTGGTGAGTCCGTATCACATGGAAATCACATTCCATTTGTCCCACAAATTTTTCTTGCTTTCTGAGGAATTCTCTCTCTCTTTTAGAACTCATCTTTATCAGTTTAGTGTTTTCATAAGCCATATCAATTGTGTCTTTCAGTAATTTTTTTTTTCCACTGGCAGCTAGATTAAGTGAGTGGCAGCAGCAGTGGATCAGCAGATATTTTTCATTCAGTTTATTGATTTGTACAGCCATCCTATTTTTGGTTCCAGTGATTCAAACATCCATCATAGCACTGCTCACGAGCATCTTAAATTCTGAGATTCATACACAGCAGCACATTTTTGATGCAAATGACAATCGTATCTGCATTTGTCTGAGATACTGGCATCAAACCAATATATTCCTCGCTTACTGTCATCTTCATGTCCACCCAATGTATGCAAATATGAAACACTTCATTGTTGCTCGCATCAGTGTTCTCATCAGCCATGATACTGAAGTATCCAGATTCAGCTACGTCACTTGCTATACCATGCAGCTATTGGAGCCATGATATGAAGTATTTCATTCTGAGCATTCGGGCGCATATGCTTATCATAAGACTTTTCAATCCACTTTCGGAGCACTCCATCATTTTTAGCTCGGAGAAGGAAGAGCTGCTTGAAATTTGATTCTCATCTTGCTTGCCCTTACAAAGATGGGATATACTTTGGACAATTTTCAGGTGGCAGTTCCTATTTTCCTCCTTTTGACTCTTGAGCTGCTCCTTCAGCACCCCACCAATGTGACCTGGTTGAGTTAACATAGTAACTGCATGTTTGTGGCATAACGAACTCACATGTTTACAAAAACACTTGGTTTTGCACAGAGCATTTTTCCAATTTCTAAACCCATCAGACAAAGGTAAAGCTGTCCCTTCAAATTTGCTGAAGCATGTGTGTGGAAAATTACAGAATCTGAAATTGGAAGGCAATGCAGCCATTAAAATTGCAAGTACCAGGCTAGTAGGAAAGCCGTTGATGATCCACTTTGATTTAAGGGTGTTTGATGTTAGCTAGTAGAGACTTTGAGGAAGGGCATTCAGAGTTGGGGGTGTTCTACTGACCCCAATTTCTGCACCTGAGAAACACAAGCAGTTATTTATATATATCTTTGCTACATACTCATGCTACTTCAGCTTGAGTGATCAAAGTCATATTTAAAATAAACAACAGGGTCTGACAATACATTATTGTTTAATGACTCACTACTTCAGGAGACAAGAGATCACCAAAAATTTGGGGGCTCAATGTTGACATCGTATATGATGGACCATAACATGAATGTTCAGATTCATGTTCAGATTCTTCTGGGCTATCTTCAACCTGTATATCTTGGCGATCAGAGTCATCTGTTCTTGGTAATGATTGTCATCAGCCTTCTCCACAGACTCCCTTTGTCTCACATGTGTACTTTGATAAAAAATTAAGCAAGGATGCTTGTCTTTAGCCATGATTCTGCAACCCCCCTCCCCCCCCCGAACTTCAAACTACACCCAAAATGAGTTCAGCACTTATCGAGTGAGGAGACACCAGCTTCCATCGTTGAGTTGCCAATACCTGCGCCGACTTTTGCCGACAGCGGTGTTGTCTGCCAGTGGGAAGAAACTGGTATTCTCCCTGCCATCAACTTTGGGGACCTCTGAATGCCTGGGAGTTATCCAGCTGAGTATGGCTTGATCAACGGTCAGTTACTTTGAGCCTCTAGGAGATTCACTTTCTATGTTTGTGGGTCTCCACTAAGTATCCATGATGACCTGGCATTCCAAAAGGGTCTGTGTGCAAAGGAGCTCTTTGCATCTAGAGATGCAAGAATGGAAAGCATATGGAGGTTGTAGGGTTAACATACGAATGTGGTGCTTTCTGATTACTCTCCCAACCTGGCTTTTTTCAAAGCCACCTTCCCTTTTTTTGGTAGGGCCCAACATGGTTCAATAAAGAATAAACTGAATTTTCCATACACCTGTAACACTTGATCCACACATTGCATGACATGGAATCCGCAAGACTTGGTTGACTGGATTGAAGGTCAAGACCTAGAAGAAAAGATGAAACTTTGCCTAGATGTGTTGAAAAAAATGCTCTAAAAACATTCCACAACTTTGAGGTCCTCTAGCACTTCTTCATCTTTTTTTTTTTTTTTTTTTTTTTTTTTTTTTTGGTGGCTAAGATAACTCTTGTCTCAAACTTTATATATCATCTGGAAGCACTTTCTATGCTCTGAGCAACAAATCTCTAAAACTTTGAAATACACCATTATATAGTAATATACAAGCACTGGATCAAGATTGTAAAAAAATTAAAAAAATTGAGCTTCAACCTTCAAACATTTTCCAAAATGAGCCCAACTTATTAATCACAAATCTGGAGTTTTATTGCATAGAGCTGTTAGCAAGTTGTCACCCACCAAAGTTTGAAGCACATAGGGCTGCTGTATAATCAGATATCCCTGCCACAAGATAGGACCTCTGCTATTTTACATGCCCTTGACCCAACACTACACATACTCCTATAATATTTTAAGCATGTAATAAATAATAGTTAGACACAGAGACGGTATTTAGAGATTCGAAGGCGCAGGGCCCTAGCGTAGCGAGGGTACTACTGACGGTCTCTAAATACCTTGGGTCCCATTAGCCGAAGCGTGTAACTGATTTCGAGTGTAAACCATAACCTAGCTACATGGTTCAGCAATAGCTAGCGAGATGAATTAGAAAAAAATCACTAGCTGGTTGCTGGAAAATGAACCTAACATCGACAGTCTTTTTTTAATTTATTTTTTAGCGAAACTAGCTAGTTGTTTGTTGGAAACGAACTGGGTGCTATAGAGCGAAGCACTAGCTCAGCAGCTACCTAAAGAAGCGGGCGTGGCTATGGTTGAGTACGCAGGTTAAACATCAACGAGCTCCTCCCACAATAACCATGCGTCCATTTTACACTTCTTTAGTAGCTGATGAGCTAGTTCTTTCCTAGCAGCCAGTTCATTTTCCAAAAACCAATAAAGAAGAAACGACTAGGCTGTCGCTCTCAGTTACGCTAGATTCATTTACAGCAACTGCTAGTAATTTTTTCCCTAAAAAAAGCGAAAAAACCCCATCGTTAGCTATAACTGAAATATAGCTAGCTAGCTGGGTTTTATTTGTCTAGACTACCTTTATCCATCATTTAAAATGCAAGACATAACTGAAGAGTATAGCTGCACTCACAGCCTCAGAGGAAATGCCAGAGGGTGTGGACACCAAGTGCCAGAATGGTGTGAGGCTATTAGTTGTTAGTGGCCCTATGTGATTTAGAAAACCTCACACTGACCAATCAGATTGCTCTATTTTTGACAGCTCTACTCAAATTCTTGATAGAAGAATGGTGCCTATTGGGGAATGTGCATTCCACAAGTGAGGAGGCAAAAGTGGCTGCCTAGCTGGTAGTTACAGTTTCAGAGATAACTGTGCTTTAGTTTCAGGCAGGAGGCAGATCTTGTTGTCCCAGAAGCAAAAGGTCACCAAATCACTTTTGTGTAACAGAATGTAATTTGAGACACTTCACAAGAAAGATTATGTCATTCTGTTCGGTGCTGCATCATCAGTGGAACCTTGGCTCGTGTTCTTGGAATTCTTTGAGCCATTTTAAAGCATGGCCAGATTGAGACAGCCATAAGAAAACAATGCTTATGGTGTCCTAAGAAATATTTTTCAAGATGTGTCGATAGTAAACAGTTTCGAGATTTTTCTTGTGCCAGAGCCCAGATCTACTTTTCTTCCTACGAGCATTGCAATACTGTCAAGTGTATACCTATTTGGTATCACACCTCAAGCTACTGTAAGCTACATGTTTATCTAGGGCGTGGAGTAAGAACTAGAGATAAACATCAGACAGAACACTGTTCATTTCTAATATATACCTGGAGAGATAATTTGGTTGACAGTAGGTTCAGCATACATGATTCTGAAGGTGTTTACATTGCAAACCTCAATGGAAAATATCAACTCGGTAGAATTAGAAGTTTAACAGACAAGAACAGTAGCTTATGTCCGTATTCATGTTGAGTGTGTCATGACAGAAGTACTGGCCTCGCAGTGCTACACAATCAATTGATTTTGGCTCAGAAGAAGCAGAAACTGTGTTAATGTTAGACAAGATTGTCGTGCTTGTGCCATTAGGGACTCTGTCACCCCTTTTGATTAGACAGTCATGGCTATAGCAATATGAACAGCTATGTTATCATGGATGTTTTCATGGAAATATCACGGAAAAATTATCACATATTTAATTAGTCTTGATACGATAGCCAAAACTTATAATGTAACAGCTATTTAATTATATGAAATTTCTTGCTTATAGTCTGGACTGTGTTACTTTTTGTCATGTTTTTAGGGGTATATAATTGAGGGAGTTTTCTGCAACCTGGACAGTAGCTATTTTAAGTGGGGAAAACATGCTAGGTGAAGCCACTGGAATGTGGGAATATCACACCCCACCATCCATATCACTCTCATATGGACCTAGGCATTAGCTGTAATAAGGCATTTTAAAAACTGGTCTGCATGGGAAGTGGACATCCCACTGCAAGAGTAGAGATTCCTCCACTTAGTGCTCCATTAATGGAGGGGATATCTGAGATGGAATATCACTAACTAATTCCTCAGACGAATCAAAAACACAACAAAAAAAACTTACCAGCGATTCTAGTAAAGTTGCTCTCTTGAAAAGACTCCTCACTTTTGCAACATTCACTCTCCAGAAATCTAACAACAGTTGAATGTATTATGTCCTTATTTTGTCCATAGTATGAAATCACAATATGCCCTTGTTGCACAAAATAACTGGCATTCTACTTGTATCCCTACTCCAACATGCATAAATATACATATAGCCATGTACTGAAGCTATCAGGTTTACAATAAATGAGCATATCACATCTCAGTTGAAATTGATCAGCAGAATCTGGTGTTTTTCCAAGCAAAAGTTAGAGCCATCACAGAAGTGTTACACATCTTGTCATCTTTATAGCAGTATGGATAGAGATACTAATTATAATAATTATATAGGTCCTTAGCTGCATACTCATTACCTTACTCATCGTCTTACCATTGTGTTCATGTCGTAATTTTACAGCTGATAATTGCTGGCTAGCTAGAGAGATGAAAGATATTCTTTGCATGAGAATGGAGGGGGTGACTCCTTCATCCAGGTAAACTTTCTTGCAGGGATTCAATTGATTAATATTAGAGCCCTATGATAGCTCTACTTCACGTGAAGAAAAGAGGGCAGGAAGGCCAAATGGATGGCTATAATTCCATAACTCATTATTGTAATAATAAGTAAATTCTTATCCCATTCTGCCATGGATTTGTGCATTGTCAAAATTAAGCCATATATTCTGAAAACAACCCATGAAAATTTCACTTGACTTTGAAGCAAAAGTATGGGATCATGAATAATGGTATCGACCTAAAACTAATGATTCCTGAAGTCTTATGGTGTCTATTTCATGCCCAGAAACTATTTTTGCCATAAAAACATGCCTTCTCTGTCATGATTTTGCCCAGCTGGCTTTAGCACAATACTGGGCAAAATTACCAAGATGCAAATTGGGATGATCTATCTGTGCAGTAACAAAATAGTCAAACAATGCACATACAGTATCCTTATCTGCGTTAGAATGAGATGCTCCATGTGCGTGATTTTAAATACTGTGAATGAGCATGTGGTGCAATCATGACTACCATGTGGTTGAGAATACATGACTGCAATGGAAGTGTCCACAAATATGAGGAAATGGTGTGGGGTGGGGGGCTGGAAAGGTGGAGGATAGTGCATGAGGTGAGAGGATTAGTGGATGTTAATGTTAGTTCATGGGGTGAGGGAAAAGTTTGATGATACTTTTGGGGATGAGTAGGATGGTTGGTGATAGGTATAAGGGGGAAGATAGATGACAGTTCATGGGATGCAGGGGCATGCATTGTTAGTGTACATAATGGGTCCTGATATTGGGGAATAAGTAGAGGTAAAGGATCCAATAGCATTCGATATCCAGAAACACTTTGGAATGAAATTTAGGATTTTTATTTTTGGCCCAATCAATAGAACATGTGTACACACACCACATGAGATGCACAAACATTGTTACTTGGTGCTGGCTCATTCGCAGCTTTGATGATAGCTGGAATCATAATCTCAGCTAGAGGCCCACAGGGGTGGTTTCAAAAATGCATATGGAGACATGACTGACTGGGTGTGCTACCAATCGCATAGTTATCAACTAAGAATTATTTTAGCCTTCGGGTTAAAGTTTGGTACTGGATGAAATAATTGGACATTTTCACATGGACCAAGAATATCCACTACATATTATATAGCGTCAGTGTATCGTAGAGGAAAGGTTGACTGTCTGTTGTTGTTTTGGGGCTGTGCTGTGCCTATCAACATTTAGTGTGGTGGGCATTGTCTTTTTTTAATCTCTATTTTGCCTATGTGGGATATGAATACCTGCTATTTAGCTTTGGTGTAGTTTTCGGAGGTATGTGCTGGTGTAGCTGTAGCATAGAGTTGTAGTGACATATGGGTGCTGGTCTGTACGGGATTTAGAGGTTCTGTTACACAACCAGAGAATGAGCACAACCAGTGAATGGGAGGTGGATACTGCTACAATGTGATTTTAGGGAATTTTCAAGTTGATCAGGGTACAGGTTTTTAGGAAGTTTACTTATGATTACTGTACCGAAAAGTGCATCATTGGAAAGTTCTTAAAAAACAAGCAATCTTTTGGTACCAAAATTAACTGCAAAGTATAAAAACCAAAAAGGTTATGAAGGTTTCAAATCTTGGGTAGGAATTAACTGGTATACTCCACTCCATACCAGACTCGACCATGGGTAGACTCTACAACCACTGCTCTGCTGGAGCTTCCAGTAGCCAAGTAGCAGAAATTTAATTTTTCATTAAGTGGTTTAATTAGCAAGCAAAGCTATCCACCACTGGGTAGTTGGATGTAAAATGTTGTATAGCCATGCATGGCATATCAATGTGTCTATAGACGTGCTTACGGTCATTAACCTGGATTCTAGCCCAGGTTTTAGCACAGATCTGGTTACCCTAAGTTCAGATTAAAAACCTGGTAGCTAACCCATAGCATTAGGTGGATTATAATCTGGATTACATTGAAAGCATGATAGACGACACCAGGTAAGCAAGGCTCAAGTCCCCATTTTGTAGACGCTGAACAAATCCTCTTTATGTTAGCTTCATGTCAACTCCATTTTTTTTGTAATGTGGACTGGCCAAAGTTCGTATCCCATGCTTCAATTATTAAACCTTCAGTTCAATTGTTGTTCAATAGGACAGCTAAATGTTGAGTTCTTAGCAAATGGTGTCTTGGTGTTCACTGTTGGAGTAGTGCCAGTAACTTTAAGCACATTCTGACTCCAGTAGCTTGCGGGAAGTTCACTGATCTGGTGGTGGATCTGTAGTGTACCAACAATCAACACATGTATACAGCAAAATAGATGTCTTACCTCATCTACTTGTAGTTCTGCCCAGTTACCAGTACCAGCAACTAGAGCAACAACAATGACAACAGCAATAGCAACTCTGCAGCAATATACAATTCAGAGATTGCATTGTCCAATAGCAGTGCAGTACATGCATTATTCTACAGCCATTATATAGCATGTATAATACAATAGAATGCACCAGCAGAGAGCATGGTACATTCGCACACTTTATATGCATTAAAAACCGAGGGAGAAAATGGCAGATTCCTAAAATACCTAAATATGAAATTAAATCTCGGCTTTGGCAGCTTCTTACAGCCTGTTATCTACTGAAACAGGTCTATCTTTAAATTTTTTTTTTAAACACCCAAAAATGTTCTTTATCTAAATATTATATAACTAGTGTAACTCACACAATGCCTACGAAAATCAATGGGAGAAGAAAAAGAAAAAACTACAACTTTTTTATTCTTCAGAAACGTCTGAACAATGTTAGTCGTTTAGCAATGTAGTCAGGACTATCCAGTACAGTAAGTAGTGGTCAGTCTAATGATGTCCATATATACTATATTATACAATTATATATATATATATATATATATATATAAAGAGATAGATTTCAACTCCAATTGGTGTATTAAATCTGATATCCATGGAAGCAGAAAATGTTTCAAGTAGTTATAGAATCGTCAAAACAATAACACATGTATGTACTCTAAAGTACATAGTCATTGTCGATGTGCACCCTTTCACCTAGAAAATCACCCTGACAATGGCGCCGTCTAGTCACATCCAATTCAAGTAATCATTACTTGCAAATGAGTTCGTGCAACTAACAATTGCTGGCTGTTTCAGTGAATCTACATAGCTATTTTTGTTCTTGATCCTCAGGTTCTCCAAAACTTCCAACTCCTCAACTTCAGCTCTGCAAATGGATCGTCACTGCTAACCGTCTTTGAGCACAATTTTAACAAAATCCATATACTGGGTGCTTGCTACATGTAACCTTAGATTGCTAAAAAGAGCATAGTGGGAGTTTGCAACATGGAAGGCATTTACTTATTATGTATGTTGCTTTATGGTTCCCATCCTTCAGACCACAACCATCTTACCTGCTTCCAAGGATAATCCTGGCATACAATATACTTCCACATAAAATTGTTCTTAAAAATCAACCACATCAACAGTAAAATATAATAAATAGTAAACATGTATGGGCACTTAACTAGCTCGCCTCAAAAATCAGATGGGAAGTCGCTTGCTACATGGAATGGATACTTCCATGAACTGGTAATTCTAAACTGTGTGCATTATCTAACATTCACAGATCATTGTGTGCTTGAATTGAAGTTAAGATAGGATAGAATTTGCTGGTAGTTTGAAATATCCAGTTGGTGCAGCTGCTTGTTCAACAATAGCTAGTCAAAATTTATTGGTGCTAAAAATCATTGGCTTGGACACCAGGGATTATTACACCTTGGAACACTTGGAAAACCTGTACTTTTACTTACGAACCTATAATTTTACTTACAATCCTGTGACTTGACTGGAGCAGTTTGATTAGTCAGTTATACATTAATGGCACAAGCATTTGCTATGACTAATGTCTTAACAAGTAAGCTGCCTTGACCAACAAGGTATTTACACCTTTAACCCACTTGTCTTCGCTGTGCACAGGTCGCCCAGCCAAAGCCGTTGGGTTTATATCCCATAAGTCACATTGTTCATAATATACAGGTTCTCTAAAACTTCCCAAGTTGACCACTTCTGCTTTGTCCAAGTCTATGAACAGATTTCGTATGTTTGGCCTCACATATGATTTCAACATATAGTGAGCACTTACTATCTCAGCCTAAACCTAGCTTGCTACCAGAAGGGTGCTGACTAAGTATGGATTTTTATAGCACTACTAATGTATAACGTATACCATTGCTTGTGAAGTCATGGTGTGTGGTGGAGACAAGTGTGGGTTTTTGCTGTGCTAGTAAATCTATATCTTCCTGCAGCTGTGCGGCCACTGCCTCACACAACTGCTCTCTTAGTTGTCTTTGCCTCTTTCCCTCAACATGCGACACCACTTGCCATGGGACAGGAGCATACGCATCCTGTGTGGTGGACACATACTCACCATGACTACTGCTAGTAGTCAGAATACCCTGCATGATAAATATGACAAATGTATAGACTTTTCTAAACTATCTTAAAGTTAAAGAGTGGTATAATTTAACGACTTTAATGTGACGTTAATTTTTGATAGGTTATCAAACACAAGTAATATATTTCTGTATAATTTTCTTTCCTTCGGTTCTGTTCATGATAATTGAGGACACATTATCCAAAAAATTTTTCAAGGTTCACACCAATAAACGACAATTAAAAAAAAATATATATATATATATATATATATTTTTTTTTTAAAACTGAGTTGTCCCTTGTTTCCTTGAACTGTGAAAATGATAGCTGTGCCTTTACTTCTCCTGCTGACCAATTTGGTGTGTTCATGTAATATGTAGTAGTTAAATATCAATAATTCTTATAATTTCTCAATTTAGTACCTTCCAATAATGCCAACTTTTCAAGGTAATAACATACATGGTAACTTGTTGGGGATATTACTTTCAGTATAACTGCTTGTAAAGATATGCAGCTGACCATATGTACAATGGTATATAATATATGAATATTGGCTGCATGGGAGCCCCAGTCTAATGCAAGCACTACTATAGCTTGTAGTGAGTGTATAATGTATGAAATATTGGCTGCATGGATGCCCCAGTTTATGCAAGCACTACTACTATAGCATGTAGTGAGTGTATAATGTATGAAATATTGGCAGCATGGGAGCCCCAGTCTAATGGAAGCACTACTATAGCATGTAGTGAGTGTATAATGTATGAAATATTGTCTGCATGGGAGCCCCAGTCTAATGCAAGCACTACTATAGCTTGTAGTGAGTGATACATGAACTATGTACCAGTTCTGCTACACTATATACCTTATACCCTCTTGTAAACACTTCCTTCTTTAAGGAGCCATCAACTTCCCTGGTACCTTCCTCTAGCTTTGTACACTGCCACTATATAATGGAGTCTAATGTCAACTAAGAAAACAACAGATAGCAATTGTGATCTGACGTCACATGCATAGCAAGCAATAATGTTTGCTAGCTGCCATATAGAGAGACACCCATCTGAGTATAATGATGGTCGCTTCTGAGAAAGTGAAATTTTCTCTCTCATTATATAGAGAGGTCACTAACTTCACCAATAAGCCAAGGGATCCAATTTTTCCTGCACTGGGAGTTGATACATTGCAGGGACATGCCTACCAGTCATGACACATTATGGACTCCTGGTTCTCTTGACTCATCAGGAAAGGGTCACTTTCCTTCATTGTGCTGTCACATCAGCTTTAGGGAAGTTATTACTAGAGATCCCAGCATAATTATCAGAAAATACCAATCAACTATTTCTGTGCTGTTTCATTATAATAGTTAACATTGAAATGTGTGGCATAAACACACATCATTGCGGGGCGTAATCATATGATCTGTATTCAGAGTATATCATTCCATTTTTATGATATCAAAGGTAATGATCTGATACACTCGTTCATGTCCCTTCTCTATCGCACTTTGACTCACTCATCCCATACTTATTTAGCAATGAAGCTGCACTTTTCCTCAATGATACCGAAGTGCAATTCGTCTAACCACTTCTTTCCCCATACATCTCCTATCTCCTCTAGCATATACCATCCTCCCCACCCAAACTCCTCACATACCACCAAGAAATATCCACATCCTCTACCTACCATCACATAATAACCTGTCAAAAATACTTTTTTCTTTCTCGTTATTAAATAACTTTTCTCTCCCAACAGAAATCTCTTACTACTAAATCACTCTTCCCTTCTGTATCACTTTCACCATCAAATCATTCTCTATATCTTTAAGTTTACATCTATCCTCACATCTTGACCATGGTCCCGATTCCTCAAGAAAGCAACAAATTACTCCAGTAAGGGCTTACTGGCTTGCATAGCTAAATATATCTCTACACATATACCTCTTCCACCCAGTTATGGATCAGGATCTTGCTATCCAGATTTGTCATGCCAACTCCTCTTCTCCACAAGCAGCGTTGGCCAACTGTAGCCATAACTACGCTTGTGGCGCACGCACCAAAAGCCACTCCCCTACGGCAAATAGGAGTCTACGCCCTGTAGGGGCTACGCCAAGTAGGTAGGCTACGCAATGTAGGTAAGGCTACCCCATGTACGTAGGCTCTGGTCAGCGGACTACCTTTGGTCAAGGTTTCGTTCTCTATTAGCACCCCAAAGCAATTGCATTTCAAATGCGTGACATCACTTTTTTTTTTTAACCACACGCCTAGTAAGGTGTTAGCAGCAAAATTGCTAGCTTTGAGCAGATTTGAGCTTATAAATGCTTGGGATATATAGCCCGCTTTTTATTTAGACTGGGACTACTAATGTATGATCACATCAGGTAAGCACTCTGTTACTTAGGTGTGTGCTGTTGTGGTGGTTGTATATTGAGTTTACTAGAAATAGAAGTGTTCAGCTATGAGCATGATACCACAAGTTTAGAATATCAACTTTTATCTTACAGTAAATGGGTTGCACTTGATAACCTGTAGATTGGAAAGTTTGCGGTGTGATAATGGCAGAAATGACTGCTTTTTAATAATAACCTTGCCAGTAAAAAAAATGTTTAGTTTTTGGAAAACAGGAAATAGAGGCCATCCATTTAATTAAGGACCCTTGAAATCTCATTGAGATCCTTTTGAAATGAGGGATAGGAATGATGGTCACTCTTTCCTTTTGCCCCATCTGATCTTAGTATAAGGCACATGCAGGAACTACGCCAAGTTATTTTCCGGCTCTTGTAATGGATATGGAGTTGATATTGGATCCCATTCTGAGCCGAATTCCTTTAATAGTCAGTTCAGATGCTCCATGTGAAGATCACATCGACCATTACAACCTACACTACCAGTGGTAGGACCCTTTTAGCTGCATAACTTTACTCTCTGAAGAACGAACAAGTAGCTTGGTTGCTTCTTTGCAATAGTTATGTCAGTTTACTCATGAAACAAAATCAAGAGGAACTTGCAGTGTACATGATCCGATTGCCATAACCTTCTTTTGTGTAGTCGCAGAACCAATGTCAGAGTAAGCTAAGTGATAATAGTTATATTGCATAAATATGGTCTCCATCTTTAGAAGTTAAAGGTGGTTGTTCTTGAGGAAGTCTTGCATAACTAGCAACAACACATTTTTCCAGATATGCAGCCGAACTATTCATCTTGAGGATCTCTTTGCTTGTTTGTTCAGTATTTTCCCACGCATAACTGACTTACAATATGTCCTTTTATCATAATTTTAGAACCAGAAGACTCCAAGTGTTCCAATAAACGTCCGTTACTACTCTGCTCCTTGATCCAGAGGAAAGTCAAAAACCCAACAGCACAATTGATCTTTACCGGACTCGAGCAGCGCTTGATCTAGCGCCATCGACAAAGTGGTAAGAATCGTTAACATAATAGACATAGTGTTGTTGTGAGTGTATTATACTACTCACCATTTTTCTCCAGGTTATTTTGGCTTCAGTTTGTGGCTCATTTATACGGCCAACTGTCTGCGGTCTAGTCATTACGTATGTAAGCAATAATATTTTTATCCAGTATAAGTACAAGCAATTTGTTGGGAGTCAAATCTTTTGACAATTGGATCATCATAATCAAAAGCTATTGTAAGGTAGAGATTAACTTGAAACCCAAATTGACATGACGAGATTGATTTCCCCACTTACTCTCTGAATAAAAATAAAAGGCTACCAAAGGATTGCTCATATCATGGGCTTTCCATTGGAATACTGAAGTGTGGGTTTCCACCTAGTAGGACAAATTCTGACCACATACCCCTCCATGCCTCAGCAAGCCCAACACCTTTTTAACAGGGCACTTAAGACTGGAATGTGTATAGTTGTCTATGTGGGTTGAGTGAAGCAATTGCAACAACAAAAATTCAATAAAGGACAAGTTTAAGTGGCTGTTAAAAAAGTGAAGGGGTTGCTAGGTAGGAGGGTTACGGAATTGGAGTTTGTCTTACTTGATGGAGGATACCAATGGAAAGCTCATCAAATTTGCAATCTTTTGGTAATAAAATTCTGTGTGGAGGTCAGGATAAAGATGCCATGGCTTCTTCTTCGTTTAATGATTTCTTGAGACAATAGGTGTCATACTCCTTGGCTTTGACAGATCCAGTTCAGAACATGATGGTAAGTTGAATTTGTTGGAAAGATGCACTCTTGGCAAGAACTTGTAGTGAAGCACTGATTTCTGTAGTGATTTTATCTTTGTTGTATTCAGGTCATAGTTTACATTGGTAATACCCATGTTTGGATAGAAACCAGTTAACATTCCCCTTCTTGTAGGGTAGTATAGAACTCTTCTTAGTTAAATGTACTTTGGGTTTTATGGCTATGGTTTCCTTGTCTTTGCTATTATTCAATCAAAGTGATTCAATTAAAGTGATCTGAATGATGTTTTAAGCTATAGTCAATAACTAGTATTAGCTCCTTGGAGCTTTCCAACAGAGTTGAGGTTTCATCACTGAGGTATGCAGAATAGGATAGGACTACTAGAATGCTGGTTGTCAGTGATTAGATGAGATATAATTATAGCACTTTTGAGTTGTAAAAGCCTTCTATATATATATAGTACACGTACTGTGAGATTACGTAGAGCAAGTGTGTGTTCATGAATACAAGAGATTTTGTTGGCTCTATAACTAAGCTACATCCCATCTACCAATTTGCCTACTAGTCTGGTCTCCAGAAAAAAGCAAAGGAAAAAAAAGCATTGACTTTATGTAGGAACAAAGTAGGTGCTGCTGAACATAGTAGCACTCCACATACTGCAAGCATGTAATTATCAAGTCTTTTATTTTTTATTTGTGTATTTTATCATGTACTTCATTTTTCATTTCCCTATTTTTTGTTCTTTTAATTACTACATTAATATTGCTGTTACGGTGCTGTTGTTTTTATATACATCCTTGTAGAGTTTTATTATTATTTTTATTATTGTAATTGTATGTAGTTTATTTGTATATAGTGGACAGGACTTTCCTATGTAGTGCATTCATGCAATTTCTTATAAATAAAATAAAACAAATTTTTTTTTTAATAATTGAGTCAAAATAATGGATTTCCATGTTCAATAAATTAGTAAACCTCAAATGAGCAAGTTGTGTAGATTTAAAGGTTAATGTGTGCCAGGTCATGTGCTTATGCTATCATGTTGGTATGACCTTTACTTAACGCCAAATAAATATTTTCCGCAAAGCAAGGTAAAGAATTGTGTCTCTTTGTGTGTGAGAGGGCCTTAAAATGAATGGGTCATTTGAAAACAGGCCATGTAGTCTTCTTACCCATTCCTTCCATGTAAGTGATATCAACATATCTCTCTTTATGAGCTTTAAAAATATACATTTTTTTAAAAATCATGTGTTGGTAGGTATAATGCAAAATATTTATTTGTGTTGAGTACTGGTTGCAAAAGTTGTATATATATATATACCTGAACAATGGGGAAGGGGGGGTGGGAAATATAATAAATAATTAATTCAAATAACTTCAAAATAATTGACCCATCCTTAAAAGCCACTAAAACCTGCTCCAAGCCAGTTTCACACCTCAATACTAACCCTTATCAGAGTGCGTAGCAGGTCTGGCTGGGAGTGGGTTCAACTGTTGATCAGAAGTAGATTTGTAGTTGTTTAGGTACATCAAAATGTCATATCGAACCCAACAGATTTTACAAGCCACTGACCTATTCTTGCATGCTTGACTCCTAAAAGTACACAGAGAGATCATCTGTTGATACTAAAAACGTGTGAATCAGGGCGGGGTGTTATGGAAGAAGTTATGGGGGCTTTGAAATTTGTTATGTGTATTTTGAAAAGGTCTGCATATCAACTATTCCTAGGTGTCCCTTTCAGGGTTAGATTGCTTCATCCCAACACCAAACCCCCCCCCCCCCCCCCTTCCTTGTAATTTTGTAAACTATTTTAGTGCCAAATGATAGATCTGAGGTGGGTACAAGACTTGATATTGACAATGACAATGTGTGTGACTTTAGCACTGGCATGGGTAGCAGTTGCAGAGGCAATGAGTTGGAGGCTTTACAACTTTTTGTAATGCTAACAGTACAACTGTACAAAATCAATCATCACGGGAATAGCGCATTACTCCAATAGTTGATACCGGTTGGGTGTTCGATACTGATCATGATTGAAAAACAGATATTTTTTGTTATATTGTAATTTTAATTTTTCAAAAATGATGTGATTGTAGTGACCATGTTTGTCAGTGTCAGCAAGTATGACAGAAGAATAGGCACATATAAAATGGAGAATACACATAACAAACATTAAGTAGAAATTTAAGAATTTAAGACATAATTAGCCAAAAAGCCAAGCGACATTGCAGCTGTTCTAGTTAATTCTTGTGGTTCATGTGCACATTTATTTAAGTCTGCGAAAGTCGGAGTTGTCATGACTGTATAAAAGTAGCTAACTATGTAGCAGTGATAAGGCAGTTGTATTATATGCTATTTATTAAAACGTTTTCTAGCCCAGTTACACTTCATACACTTGGTACAGTCTATCATTGGAACACGTTCACCTAACTTCAACTTCTTGTGAGTTTAGCACTTGATGTTGTGTAATAAAACTCCAAGTGGTGCAGGCCATCATAACATGAGGTCAGTCACCAGATGGCATCCTTGCATCCCAGGCCTTTAATGGATAATTCAATTTGATGAATAGGCAATGAACTCAGAAGATCATCATAAAGATCAGTTGAAGTCATTTGCAGAAATGATATTTAGTGTATCATCTTGCAATGCCACATACTTTGCAGAAATAATATTTAGAGTATCATCTTGCAATGCCACATACTTTGCAGAAATGATATTTAGTGTATCATCTTGCAATGCCACACACTTTGCAGAAATGATATTTAGTGTATCATCTTGCAATGCCACATACTTTGCAGAAATAATATTTAGTGTATCATCTTGCAATGCCACACACTTTGCAGAAATGATATTTAGAGTATCATCTTGCAATGCCACATACTTTGCAGAAATAATATTTAGTGTATCATCTTGCAATGCCACACACTTTGCAGAAATGATATTTAGAGTATCATCTTGCAATGCCACATACTTTGCAGAAATAATATTTAGAGTATCATCTTGCAATGCCACACACTTTGCAGAAATGATATTTAGAGTATCATCTTGCAATGCCACATATTTTCTTAAGCCTCCTTTCCAACAGAGTTTTACTTATTTCAGACGTGAAGCAGTTTAAATCTGACTTTTAACAATTGACGGGTTGCAGCGAATTTCTTTTTATGGTTGTACATGTAAAAAGCATACACATATATACACACATATATATATGCACACATATACATATATATACACACACATATATACATATATACATATATACACCCACACACATATATATGCACACATATACATACATACACATATATATATATACATATATACACACACACACACATATATACAATATATATACACACACATATATACATATATACACATATATACATATATACACACATATATATATGTATGCACACATATACATATATACATATATACACACATATATACACATATATATATACATATATACAAACATATACACACACATATATATATATATATATATATATATATATATATGTATGGACACATATACATATATACACACATATACATATGCACATATATACATATATACATATGTACATATACATATATATACACACATATATACACACATATATACATACATATATAAACACACATATATATATACATATATACACACATACATATATAAACATATATATATACATATATACACACATACATATATAAACATATATATATATACATATATACACACATACATATATAAACATATATATACACATATATACATACATACATATATAAACATATATATACACATATATACATACATATGTAAACATATATATATATATATACACACACATACATATATAAACATATATATACATATATAGACACATACATATATAAACATATATATATACATATATACACACATACATATATAAACATATATATACACATATATACATATATATATACACATATATACATACATATATAAACATATATATACACATATATACATACATATATAAACATATATATATACACATATATACATACATACATATATAAACATATATATACACATATATACATACATATATAAACATATATATACACATATATACATACATATGTAAACATATATATACCGTAAATCATAAACAACTATTTGTGGTTTAAAATAATTAGTTATGTTAGTAGTTGAGGGCACATAGAAGAGCCACTCCCCTCTTTATCCAGTGAAGCTGCTCCTTGGAAGAGGGAACCTCCACAGCAATGACATAGTTAGTAGGATGGCCAGTGGTAGACAAAGTACCTGAGAAAAAATGTCAGCAACCTAATGCTATGAAAAAATTCTTCTATTTAAGGTCTGAAAGTGATTACCCAGAAAGAAGCTATGAATTACTCCATAAGATATTTTTTCTCAGCGACTAACCAATGAAAATGGGACATATTTACCGTAAACAATTTTGCTCCAAAAATGAGTCACATACAGCTAAGCTTTTCTTGTGTTTTGAAGTATTTTTGCCGGAAATTGAGAAAAAAAACCCATCTTTAAGATCAAAGTGACTATTTCAGAAAAAGCTACGATTCACCAGAAATTATTTTTAACGAGTGTGAAACAATGTATATCCATAGAAAATATTTTGATTTGATGGAAATGAATTTTTTGAGCTAAAAGAGAAATAGGACAAATATTACAGAAAAAAGTTTTCTCCACAAAATAAGCCACATATAACAAAACTAAGCTTTTCTTGTGCTTGAAGCATTTTCGCCGGAAATTGATATCGAATTTCTCAGAAGGAATCTAAGAATTACTCAGAAATAATTTTTTTTCTCAACGAGTTTGAAAAGGGACAAATCCTGAGGTTGTTTAGAGTTGTTGGAAACAACTTATTTTGGTCAAACCAATGAAATCGGACATGTTTCACTAAAAACAATTTTGTACTCAAAATTAGCCACATACAGTTAAACAAAGCTTTTGTTGTGTTTTGAAGCATTGTCGAGAGAATTTTACAAAAAAATCTCTTCAAGATCTAAATTGACTGCTTCAGGTACAAGCTAAAAAATACTTAGGAAGTTTATTTTATCAACTATTTTGAAAAGGAACAAATCATGAATTTTTTTAATTTGATGGAAATGACATTTTTTCAAACCCGTGAAACGGGACATGTATTAAAAAAATAGTTTTGCTCCTCAAAATGAGCAATATAGAGCTAAACTTCGTTTATTTGTGTTTGAAGCATTTTCATCGGAAATTGACCAAAAACCTTTGATGTCTAAAAAGTGACTGTCAGAAAGAAGCTAAGATTTAACCCAGAATGTTAATTTTCAAAGAGTTTGAAACAATATATATCCAGAAAGACTGTTAATTTGATGGAAATAACTTTTTTTTGTCAAACCATTGAAATGGGACGTATATTACTGAAAACATTTTTTAATCCTCAAAAAGAGCAATATACAGCTAAATTAAGCTTTACCAGTGTTTTTATGCTTTTTCGATGGAAATTGACAAAATACCTCTATTTAAGTCTGAATAGATAATATCCCAGAAAGAAGCCAAGAATACACTAAAAATTATTTTTTCACAGAGAGTTTGAAAAGAGGCATATCCTGAGTTGTCTTGATTTGATGAAAACGACTTTTTTGTCTAACCAATGAAATGGGACATATTTTACCGAAAACAATTTTGCTCCAAAAAAATGAGCCACATAAAGCAAAACGAAGCTTTTCTTGTTGTAGCATTTTCAACGAAAATTGACAAAATACTTATCTCTAAGGTCTAAAGAGTGACTATGTTAGAAAGAAGCTACGATTTACCCAAAAAGTTATTTTTAACGAGTTTGAAATGGTGCTTATCCTGATGAATATTTTGATTTGATGGAAATGACTTTTTTGGTCAAACAATTGAATAGGAACGAATATTACCGAAAACAGATTTGCTCCTCCAAATGAACTATATACAGCTATGTTTTCTGGAGTTTAGAAGCATTTTTGGCGATATTTTCCAAAAAAATTCTCTTAAAAAACTAAAAAGTGACTCTCTCAGAAAGAAGCTAAGAATTGCTAAGAAAGTTATTTTATCTCAACGAGTTTGAAAAGTGGCAAATCCTAAGATTGTTCTTATTAGATGGAAATGACTTTTTTTGGTCAAACCATTGAAACGGAACATATATTTCCGAAAATAATTTTGCTCCTCAAAATGAGCCACATAGAGCTAAATTAAGCTTTTCATGTATTTGAAGCATTTTCAATGGAAATTGACAATATGTTTTAAGGTCTGAATAGTGAATATCTCAGAAAGAAGCTAAGAATTACTCCGAAAATTATTTTTACTGTGATTTTGAAAAGAGGCATATCCTGAGGTTGTCTTGATTTGATGGGAACGACTTATTTATGTTTAAACAATGAAATGGGTCATATTTTACCGAAAACAATTTCGCTCCTATAATTGAGCCACTTACATCAAAACTAAGCTTTTCTTGTGTTTTGAAGAATTTTCGCCGAAAATTGACAAAATACTTAAGAAACTTTTATTATTATTTTTTTTTTACTCCTGCGGAAGCCCTAGTAGTAAATACATGTCTCTTTATACTTTAAAAACTGACTATATCAGAAAGAAGCTACAATTCATCCAGAAATTTTGTCAACGAGTTCAAAATGGTGTATATCCTTGAGAAATGTTTCAATTTAATGGAATTGACTTTTTTTGGTCAACAAGAGAAATGGGAAAAATATTGCTGAAAACAGTTTTGGTCCAGAAAATAGCTATATACATCTGAACTATGCTTTCTGGAGTATTGAAGTATTTTCGGCGGAATTTAACAAAAAAAATCTCTTTAAGATCTGAAGTGACTATTTCAGAAAGAAGCTAAGAATTGCTCAGAAAGTTATTTTTTCTCAATGAATTTGAAAAGAGGTAAATCTGGATTTTTTATTTGATGGTAATGACACTTTTTTGGTCAAACCAGTGAAACGGGAGAAATATTAGCGAAAACAGTTTTGCTCATCAAAATGAGACACAAAGCATTTTTCTGGTATTTTTTTGAATTTTCAATGGAATGTGACAAAAACTTATCTCTAAGGTCAAAAAAGTGACGAACTCAGAATAAAGCTAAGAATTACCCTAATAGATATTTTATTATCAAAGAGTTTGAAAAGGGGCAAATACTGAGGTTGTTTTGATTTGATGGGAAAGTCCTTTTTTGGTCAAACCGATGAAGAGGGATGTATCAAAAAAAAATAATTCTACTTTAAAAGAGCTACATACTGCAAAACTAAGTTTACTTGTGTTTTGAAGAATTTTTGCCGGGAATACACAAAATATTTTTCTTTTGTTCTTACCAATGAAATGGAACATATTTTACAGAAACAATTTTGCTCCTAAAAATGAGCCACATCAGAGAGACTAGCTTTTCTTGTGTTTTGATAGCATTTCGGCCGAAATTGACATAAAATTTCTCGTTGATCTAAAAAGTGACATCTCAGGAAGAAGCTAAGAATTACTCAGAAATTTTTTTTTTTAAACGAGTTAGAAAAGGGGAAAATCCTGATTTTTTTTATTTAATGGGAATGAATTTTTAGGGGGCAAACCAATAAAATTGGACTTATATTAACGGAAAAAATTTTGCTCCTCAAAATAAGCCATATACAGCAACACTAAGCCTTTGTTGTGTTTGAAGCATTTTCGCCGAAAAATGACAAAATATATCTTTTTTAATGTCAAGTGATTATTTCTGAAAAAAGCTACGATTCACCCAGAAAGTTATTTTTCAACAAGATTGAAAGTGTTTATATCCGTATGAAATATTTTGATTTGATGGAAGGACATTTTTGTCAAGGATTGAAATGGGACAAATATTAATGGAAACAGTTTTGCTCTTCAAAATGAGCTACATACAACTAAACTAGCTTTTCTGGAGTTTTGAAGCATTTTCGGCAGAAATTGACAAAAAAATTCTCTCAAAATCATAAAAGTGATTAACTCAGAAAGAAGCAATAGAATTGCTCAGAAAGTTATTTTACTCAACTAGTTTAAAAAGAGGCAAATCATGAGGGTTTTTTTTATTTTATAGGAATGATATTTTTTTGATCAAACCAGTAAAATGGGACGAATATGAACGAAAATAGTTTTGCTCATCAAAATGAGCCACATACAGATAAACAAAGATTTTCTGGAGTTATGAAGAAAAAATTGACAAAATACTTCTATTAAGGTCTGAATAGTGACTGTCTTAGAAAGAAGTTAAGAATAACTCCGAAAGTTATATTTTCTCAGGGAGTTTGTAAAGAGGCATATCCTGAACTTATTTTTTGTGATGGAAACGACTTTTTTTTTCTTACCAATGAAACAGAACACATTTTACCAAAACAATTTTAATCCTAAAAATGAGCCACATACAGTAAACTAAGATTTTCATGTGTTTTGTAGCATTTACGCCGAAAATCGACAAAATACTTCTTTTTAAGGTCTAAAAAGTGAATATTTCAGAAAGAAGGTACGATACACCCAGAAATTTATTTTTCAATGAGTTTGAAATGGGGCATATCCTGGGTAAATGTTATGATTTGGTGGCATTGACTCTTTTTGGTCAAACAAGAGAAATGTGGCAAATATTGCCGAAAACAGTTTTGTTCTGGAAAATGAGCTACAGACTTCTAAACTAAGTTTTTCTGGTGTTTTAAAGCATTTTTGGAAGAATTTACAAAAAATGTCTCTTGAAACCAAAGAAATTGGAACACATATTTGTAGCTGTCATAACTTTTTCCCCCTTTCTTCTGTGCAAATACTTTTGATACCAGCTTGTTGCTTATTGTGTGTGCTTCAAAATGATATATAAAAGGTCTCTATAGGCACCTTTTCTTAGAAGATATATCCAAAAACGCAAGGATCACTCAAAAATGGCACTTCCTAAATTGTGGCAAACTTTAGAGCCAAGCGCCATGACCGCAGCGCCCCAAATTCGGTGTGCGGATAGCAAAAGCCCTTAGCTGTGATCGTATGGATTCACACTTTTTTCTGGTGAACCCCCCCTGAGATATTGTGTGAGAAGAGGCGGACCACGGAAATTTAACGCAAATTTCCGTGGTCCGCCTCTTCTCAACACATATCTCAGGGGGCTTCACCGGAAAAAAAATTAATCCATACGATCACTGCTAAGGGCTTTAGCTACCTGCACACTGAGTTTGGGGCGCTGCGATCAAGACACCTGGCTGTAAAGTTTGCCACAAATTAGGATGTGCCATTTTTTTAATGACTCTTGCGTTTTTGGATATATCTTCCAAGAAAAGGTGCCTATAGAGACTTTTATATCTCATTTTAAAGCACATACAATAAGCAACAAGCTGGTATCAAAAGTATTTGCACAGAAGAAAGGGGAAAAGAGTTATGACAGCTACAAATATGTGTTCCAGTTTCGTTGATTTCAGGTCCAGTCCGATCTAAAGTGACTATCTCTGAAAGAAGCTAAGAATTGCTAAGAAAGTTATTTTTCTCAATGAGTTTGAAAAGAAACTAATCCTGAAACTGGTTTTATTTATCACTTTTTTTGGTTCAAACTATTGAAACGGGCCATATATTACCGAAAACTGTTTGCTCCTCAAAATGAGCAAAAGCTAAAGTAAGCTTTTCTGGTGTTTTAAAGCATTTTAAATGGAAATTGACAAAATACTTCTGTGATCTGAATAGTGACTATCTCATAAAGAAGCTAAGACTTACTTCGAAAGTTATTTTTCTCAGCTGAGATTGTTTAATTTGATGGAAATGATTTTTTTCTAACTAATGAAATGGGACGTATTTTACCAAAAACATTTTTGCTCTTAAAAATTAGCTGCACACTGCAAAACTAAGCTTTTGTTATGGTTTGAAGCATTTTGGCTGAAAAGCATAAAATATCTCTTTAAGTTCTATTAATTGAAATCTCAGAAAGAAACTAAGATTTATTCAGAATTTTTTTCTCTTATCGAACTTTAAAATAGACAAATCCTGAAGTTCTTTTGATTAGATGGAAAGACTTTTTTTGTTCAAACCAATAAAATGGGACATGTATTAATGAAAACAATTTTGTACTGCAAAATGAGCTAGATTGAGCAAAACTAAGCTTTTCTTGTGTTTTGTAGCATTTTCGTCGAAAATTGACTGAATACCTCTTTAAGGTCTAAAAAGTGATTATTTCTGAAAGAAGCTATAATTCAACCAGAAGGTAATTTTTCAAAGAGTTTGAAATGGAGCATATCCTGATGAAATATTTTAATTTTATGGAAATAACTTTTTTGTTCAAACAATGGGATCAATATTAACGAACACTATTTTACTCATCAAAATGAGTTACATACAGCTAAACTAAGCTTTTCTGGAGTTTTGAAGGATTTTAGGCAGAATTTTGCAAAAAAATTATCTTAAAGATCTTAAAAGCGACAATCTCAGAATGAAGCTAAGAATTATTCTGAAAGTTTTTTTTTCACCGGGAGTTTGAAAAGAGACATATCCTGGGGTTGTTTTGATTTGATGGAAACAATTTTTTGGGCTTACCAATAAAATTAGACTTATTTTACCGAAAACAATTTTGCACCTAAAAATGAGCCACATCAGCAAAACTAAGCTTTTCTCTTGTTTTGTAGCATTTTCGCTGAAAATTGACAAAATACTTCTCTTAAGGTCTAAAAGGTGACTGTCAGAAAAAAGCTATGATTCAGCTAGAAATTTATTTTTCATGGAGTTTGAAATAGTGCATATTCTGATGAAATATTTTGATTTGATAGAAATAACTTTTTATAGTCAAACAATTGAAATGGGACTAATATTGCTGATTACAGTTTTGCTCCTGAAAATGAGCTACATACAACTTTCTTTTCTGAAGTTTAGGTATTTTCGACAGAAATTGGCAAAAATGTCTGTTCAATGTCTAAAAAGTGACTATCTCAGAAATAAGCTAAGAATTCCTTTGAAAGTTATTTTATATCAACGAGTTTGAAAAGGGGCAAATCCCGAGGTTGTTTTTATTTGATGGAAATGAATTTTTTTGTTCAAAGGATTGAAATGGGACATATATTACCGAAAACAGTTATATTTCTCAAAATAACCCACATACAGCTAAACTAAGCTTTTCTGGTGATTTAAACATTTTGAACGGAAATTGACAAAATAATTCAATTTATAGTCTGAATAGTGACAGTGATGCTGAAACACTCCGAATTTTATTTTCTTAGCGAGTTTGAAAAGTGGCATATCGTGAGGGTTTTTTTTATTTGATGGGAACAACTTTTTTGGTCTAAACAACGAACAGGACATATTTTACTGAAAACAATTTTGCTCTTAAAAATGAGCTACATACAGTTTAACTAAGCGTTTCTTGTGTTTTGAAGTATTTTCGCCGGAAATTGAGAAAAAACCTTCTCATTAAGATCTAAAAAGGAACTATTTCAGAAAGAAGCTACGATTCACCCATAAAGTTATTTTTAACACGTTTGAAATGATGTATATCCTGAGGAAATATTTTGATTTGATGGTATTGACTTTTTGTGCAAAAAAAGTGAATTAGGCCAATTATTACCGAAAACAGGTGCTCCTCGATATGAGTCACATAGAGCTAAAAAGATTTTCTGGTGTTTTGAAGCATTTTCAATAGAAATCGACAAAATACTTAAATTTATGGTCTGAAGTAACTATTTCAGAATGATTCTAAGAAACACTCCAAAAGTTGTTTTTTTTCAGCGAGTTTGAAAAGTGGCATATCCTGAGGTTGCTTTGATTTTATGGGAATAACTTTCTTTGGTCTATCTAACAAATGATATGGGACATATTTTGTTGAAAACAAGTTTGCTCCTAAAATTGAGCCACATACAGCTTAACTAAGTTTTTCTTGTTTTGAAGTATTTTCGCCGGAAATTGAGAAAAAAATTCTCATTAAGATCTAAAAAGTGACATTTCAGAAAGAAGCTACGATTCACCATGAAAGTTATTTTTCAAAGAGTTTGAAACAATGTATATCCAGATTAAAAATTTTGATTTGATGGAAATGACTTTTTTGGGTCAAACAACTGAAATAGGACAAATATTACAGAAAACATTTTTGCTCCTCAAAATGAGGCTCTGACAGCTAAACCAAGCTTTTTGATTGAATTGGAGCTTTTTTCTGAAATAGTCACCTTTTAGACCTCAAGGAAAAGTTTTCTGTCAATATCCGGCTATATTGTGGGAGACATGGCATGCATGCGTAGGCTTAGTTTGTTGTCACCTTTCTTGTAGGCCTGTCTCTCCTAGCTGGGCATGATCCCGAGACTCAGTGGGTGGAGTCTATTCCTGTTCGGGCATGTTGATATTGTTTACCTTGAGGGTGGTAGGTTTTTTCACGTTCACTTATTAGTCTGAGTCTGTTATTGGTGTTGATTGTGGGGGTTGAGACTGGAGTTTGGGATGGGAACACTATCCCTATCAATCGTTTGAAATTGACAAAAAACGTCTCTTTAAGGACTAATCATTGTCCTTCTCAGATAGAAGCTAAGAATCACCAAGAAAGTTATTTTTTCAACGAGTTTCAAACTGTGCAAATACAGTGGAAATGTTTTTATTTGATGGAAATGACTATTTTTTGGTGAAACAAATGTTATGGGATAAATATCACAAAAAAGGGTTTTACTTTCAAAATGAGCCACACACTGCTAAACTAAGCTTTTCTTGTATTTTGAAGCATTTTAGCAGGAAATTGACAAAAAAAATCTTTATCCAAAAGGTTACAATCTCAACAAAATTAAAATCACAAGAAAGTAATTTATTTCAACGAGTTTGAAATGGGTTAAATCCGGTGGAAATGTTTTGATTTGAAGGAAATGACTTTTTTTGGTCGAACAAGTGAAATGGGACAAATATTACCGAAAACACTTTGCTCCACAAAATGAACCATATTCAGCTAAACTAAGCTTCTTTTTTTTTTTAATTTTGAAGCATTTTTGCCTAAAATTGAAAAAACAAATCACTTTAAGGTCTAATTGACTCTCTCATAAAGAAGTTAAGAATTACACAGAAAGTTATTTTTTCTTAACAAGTTCGAAATGGAGTAAATCAAGAGGAGAGATTTTGATTTGATGGAAACGACTTTTTTTGTTCAAACCTGAGAAACGCGACAAATATTTCCGAAAACAGTTTTGCTCCACAAAATGTGCCATATACATCTAAACAATGCATTTATATGTATTAAATTATTTTCCCCGGAAATTGATATAAAAAGGGTTAATAATTGACGGCCTCAGAAAGATGCTAAGAATCAGTACGAAGTTGTTGCTTTTTATCCTGATTTGATGGAAACGACATTTTTTGGTCAAACAAAATACCGAAAACACTCCTCAAAATGAGCCATGTAGAGCTACACTAAGCATTTCTTGTATTTTGCTGTATTCTTGCCGGAAATTCAAAAAAAATTTTTTTTAAGATCTAATAAGTGACAATCTCAGAAAGAAGCTAAAAATCACACAAAGTTTTTTTCAATGAGTTGGAAACGAGATAAATCTTGCGGAAATGTTTTTATTTGATGGAAATGACTTTTTTGTTCAAACAAATGAAATAGGACATATATTATTGAAAAAAGTTTTGCTTCTCAAAACCAGCCACATACAGCTGAGCTAAGCGTTTCTGTATTTTGAAATATCTTCGTTGGAAATTGACAAAAAACATCTCTTAAAGGTCAAAAAAGGAACTATCTCTGAAATAAAGAATAACTCAGAATTTTTTTTTCTCGATTTCGAAATTGGGAAAATCCAGAGGAACATTTTTGATTTGATGGAAACGACTTTTTTGGTCCAAACCAGTGAAATGCAACAAAAGCCACCGAAAAAAGTTACCTCAAAATTTGTCATTTACAGCTAAACTAAGATTTTTAGATGTTTTGAAGCATTTTTGCCAGAATATGCCCCAAAAATATCTTTAAAGGTCTAAAAAGTGAATATCTAAGAAACAAGCTAAGAATTACATAGAAATTTAACTCTTTTCAGAGAGTATGAAAATGGGTAAATCCAGAAGAAAGGTTTTGATTTGATGAAAATGACATTTTTTTGGTAAAACCAGTGAATTGGTACAAATTTTAACGAAAAAAGTTTTTCTCTTTAAAATGTGCCACATACTGTAAAAATCAGGTTTTCTGGGATTTTGAAGTTGTTTCTCTTGAAATTGACAAAAAACATCTCGTTGAGGTCTAAAATTTGACTATCTCAGAAAGAAGCTAAGTGGCACACAGAAAGTTTTTTTTAATGAATTTGAAATGGCCAAATTATGAGGAAATGTTTTTTTTTGACTGTTCAACATTTTTTGGTCAAACAAATGATATGGGACTACTATTACCGAAAGTAGTTTTGCACCATAAATTTTCCACATAGAGGTAAACTTAGCTATCTTGTGTTTTGAAGCATTTTAACCGGAAATGGCAAAAAAAATTCTCTTTATGGACTAATAATTGTCCTTCTCAGAAAGAAGCTAAGAATCACCCAGAATTTTTTTTAAATATGTTTCTAACTGTGCAAATCCTAAGGAAAAGTTTTGATTTGACGAAAACAATTTTTTTTGGTCAAAGAAATATTATGGGACAAATATCACGGAAAAAAGTAATGTTATTCAAAATGAGGCACATACAGCTAAACTAAGCTTTTCTTGTATTTTGGAGCTTTTTCTTAGGAAATTGACAAAAAAATCACTTTAAGGTCCTAAAATTGACTCTCAGAAAGAAGGTAAGAATCACCAAGAGAGTTTTTTTTTAACAAGTTTCAAACTGTTGCAAATCGTGAGAAAATGTTTGGATATGATGGAAATGACTCCTTATGGTCAAACAAATGAAATGGTGAAAATATTATAAAAAACAGTTTTGCTCCTCTAAATGAGCCACATACAACTGAACTCTTTTGTTATTTTTGAGTATTTTCGCCGGAAATTGCCAAAAAAATTTTTTTTGTTTTAAAAATAGACTATCACTGAAAAAAGTTTAGAATTATTCAGAATATTTTTGTCAACAAGTTCTAAAAGGGGCAAATCCAGAAGAGAGGTTTTAATTTGATGGAATTCCTTTTGGTTCAAACGTGTGAAATGTGACAAAAACTACAGAAAAAAGTTTGCTCTGCAAAATGTGCCACATACAGCTAAACTAAGCATTTCTTGCATTTTGAAGCATATTCGTTGGAAATTGACCAAAAAATTCATTTTAAGATCTAAAAATCACACATAAATATTTTTAAAGAAGAGTTAGAAACGGGATAAATCTTGTGGAAATGTTTTGATTTGATAGAAATGACTTTTTTTGGTTTGAACAAGTGAAATGGGACAAATATTACCGAAGAGAGAATTGCTACACTAAACGAGTCAAACACACATGAACTAAGCTTTTATTGTATTTTGAAGCATTTTTGCCGGAAATTGATAAAAAAACTTCTATCTAAGGCCTAAAATGTAACTATCTTTGAAATAAATGAATTACTCAATAAGTTATTTTTTCTCAACAAGTTCAAAAAGGGACAATCGTGTGGAAAGGTTTTGATTTAATGGAAATGACTTTTTTTGTCCAAACCTGTGAAATGCAACAAATACTACAAAAAAAAGTTTTATTCCTCAAAATGTGGACCATAGAGCTAAACTATTTTTTAGGTATTTTGAAGCATTTTCACCAGAATTTGACCTCTTTAAGATCTAAAAAGTGACTCCCTAGGAAAGAAGCTAAGAATTACTCTAAAAGATATTTTTTTCTCAATGAGTTCGAATAGGGGTAATTGTAAAGGAAAGATTTTGATTTGATGGAAGTGTATTTTTGTTCAATCTGTGAAATGCGACAAATACCACCGAAAACAGTTTTGCTCCTCAAAATACACCACATACAGCAAAACTAAGCTTTTTAGGTGTTTTATAGCATTTCTGACAGAAATTGACAATTCTCTTTAAAGACTAATAATTGAATATCTCAGAAAGAAGCTAAGAATCACCATGAAAGTTTGCAAGTTCTAAGGAAATGGATTTGAAGGAAACGATATTTTTTGGTCAAAAAAATGTTATGGGACAAATATTACCCAAAAAAGTTTTCCTCCTCAAATTGAACCACGTAGTACTAAACTAAGCTTTTCTTGTATTCTGTTGTATTTTCGCCGGATATTGACAAAAAAAATTCATTTTGAGGTCTAATAAGCGACAATCTCAGAAAGAAGCTAAAAATTACAGAGAAATTTGATTTGATGGAAATAACTTTTTTTGTTCGAACAGTTGAAATGGGACAAACATTACCAAAAACATTTTTGCTTCTCAAAATGTGCCACATACAGCTAAACCAAAGAAATATGCTAAGAATCACCATGAATTTTTTTTAACGAGTTTGAAACTGTGAAAATCCAGTGGAAATGTTTTGACTTGATGGAATATTTTTTGTCAAACAAATGTTATGGGACAAATACAACTGATAGAGTTTGGCTCCTCAAAATGAGCCACATAGAGCTAAACTAAGCTTTTCTTGCATTTAGAAGCATTTTCGCTGGAAATTGACAAAAAATTTCTTTTTTAAGGTCTAATAAGTGACAATCTCAGAAAGAAGCTAAAAATCACTGAGAAAGTTGATATTTTTCAACGAGTTAGAAACTGGGTTAATCCTGTTTAAATATTTTGATCTGATGGAAATGACTTTTTTGTTTAATCAAGTGAAATGGGAGAAATAGTACCGAAAACAATTTTGGTCCTCTGAACTACTCAGAATTTTTTTCTCACCGAGTTTGAAAAGGGGAAAATCCAGAGTAAAGGTTTTGATTCGATAGAAACGACTTTTTTGGTTCAAACCTGTAAAACGTGACAATACTACCGAAAAAAGTTTTGCTTCTCAAAATGTGCTACATACACATAAACCAAAGAAAGATGCTAAGAATCACAATGAATTTTTTTAATGAGTTTCAAACTGTTCAAATCAAGAAGAAATGTTTGATTTGATAGAAACAATATTTTTTGGTCAAATGGGACAAATATTACTGAAAACAGTTTGTCTCCTCAAAGTGAACCACATACAGCTAAACAAAGCATTTCTTGCATTTTGAAGCATTTTTGCCGGAAATTGACAAAAAAAATTCTTTTTATGGTCCAATAAGTGACAATCTCAGAAAGAAGCTAAAAAAAATTCAACGACTTACAAACTGGGTAAACCATGTGGAAATATTTTGATTTGATGGAAATGACTTTTTTTGTTCAAACAAGTGAAATGGGAGAAATATTACTGAAAACAGTTTTGCTCCTCTGAATGAGCCACACAGCTTTTCTTGTATTTTGAAGTATTTTAGCTGGATATTGACAAAAACTTCTCTCCAAGGCCTAAAAATTAACTATCACTGAATTAAATTAAGAATTACTAAGAATGTTTTTTTTCTCAATGAGTTCGAAATGGGGTAAATCCTGAGGAAAAGTTTTGAATTTATGGAAAATAATTTTTTGGTCCAAACCTTTGAAAGGCTATAAATACTACTGAAAACAGTTTTGCTCCTCAAAATATGTCACACATAGCTGAACTAAGCTATTTAGGTGTTTTGAACCCTAAGTTACTCAATTTAGTGTGTCTAAAAAGAGAAATCTCAGAAAGAAGCTAAAAATTACACCAAAATTTATTTTTTCTCTGTGAGTAGAAAAAGGGAAAATCCAGACAAAAGGTTTTGTTTTGAAGGAAATGACATTTTTAGGTAACACCTGTGAAATGGGACATATTTTAGCGAAAACAGTTTTGCTCCTCAAGATGTGCCACATACTGCAAAACTCAGCTTTTTATAGGTTTTGAAGTTTTTTTGATTGAAATTGACAAAAAATCTCATTGAGGTCTGAAAATTGACTATCTCAGAAAGAAGCTAAGAATCCTCCTGAAAGTTATTTTTTTAAAGAAATTTGAAACAGGCAAATTCTGAGGAAATGTTTTTTATTTGAAGAAAACAATATTTTTGGTCAAACAAACAGTATGGACTAATATTACCGAAAATAGTTTTCCACATACAGCTAAACTTAGCTTATCTTAAGTTTTGAAGCATTTTCGCCGGAAATTAAAAAAAATTTGTTTTTCTCAGAAAGAATCTAAGAATCTCCAAGAATTTTTTTTCCAACAAGTTTCATACTGTGCAAATACTGAGGAAATGTTTTGATTTGATGGTAATGACATTTTTTGGTCAAACAAATGTTATGGGACAAATGTTACTGAAAACAGTTTGGCACCACAAAATTAGCCACATAAAAGCTAAACTAAGCTTTTCTTGTATTTTGAAGCATTTTCGCCGGCGATGAACAAAAAAATTCTTTTTAAGGTCTAAAAAGTGACTAACTCAGAAAGAAGCTAAAATCACAGATTTTTTGTTTTTTAACGATTTTGAAAATGGGTAAATCCTGCGGAAAAGTTTGATATGATGGAAATGACTTTTTTTGTCAAACAAGTGAAATGGGAAAAATATTACCGAAAACAGTTTTGCTCCTTTAAAGGAGCCACATACAGCTAAACTAAGCTTTTCTTGTGTTTTGAATACTTTTTGCCGGAAATTGACAAAAAAATCTCTTTAATTTCCAAAAATTACTATCTCAGAAAGAAGTTAAGAATTACACATAAGTTATTTTTTCCCCATGATGGAAACGACTTATGTTCAAACCTGTGGAACACGACCAATACGACCGGATTCAATTTGCTCCTCAAATGTGCCACATATAGCTAAACTTAGGTTTTTAGGTGTATTGAAATATTTTTGCCTGAATTTGAAAAAAAAATCTCTTTAAGGACTAATAATTGACTACCTCAGAACGGTGCTAAGAATCACCATGAAAGTTCTTTTTTCAACGAGTTTAAAACTGTGCAAATCCTGAGGAATTTTTTTGATTTGATGGAAACAATATTTTTTGGTCAGACAAATGATATGGGACAAATATTACCGATAACAGTTTAGTTGCTTAAAATGAGCAACATACAGCTAAACTAAGCATTTCTCGCATTTTGAAGCTTTTTCGCCGGAAATTGGCAAAAAAAATTCTCATTAAGGTCTAAAAATGACTATCTCAGAAAGAAGCTAAGAATTTTCTCTAAAAGATATCTTTCTCAATGAGTTCGAATAGGGGCAATTAGAGAGGAAAGGTTTTGATTTGATAGAAAAGTCTATTTTTGTTCAAACCTGTTACGTGACAAATACTACCGAAAAGAGTTTTGCTTCAAAATATACCACATACAAACTAAGCTCTTTTGGTTTTTTATAGCATTTTCGATGGAAATTGTCAAAAACTTCTCTCTATGGATTAATAATTGACTATCTTAGAAAGAAGCTAACAATCACCATGAAATTTATTTTTTAACAAGTTTGAAACTGTGCAGGTTCTGAAGAAATGTTTTTATTGGATTGAAACGATATTTTTTGGTCAAACAAATGTTATGGGACAAATATTATCGAAAACCGTTTTGCTCCTAAAAATAAGCCACGTAGAGCTAAACTAAGCTTTACCTGTATTTTGTAGTATTTTCGCCGGAAATTCACAAAAAAAATCTTTTTAAGATGTATTAAGTGACAACCTTAGAAAGAATTTAAAAATCACACATAAAGTTGTTTTTTTCAACGAGTTTGAATTGGGTTAAATCTTGTGGAAATGTTTTGATTTGATGGAAATGACTTTTTTTGTTCAAACATGTGAAATGAGACAAATATTACCAAAAACAATTTTACTCCTGTAAATGAGCCAAACACAGATGAACTAAACTTTTCTTGTATTTTGAAGCATTTTCCCGGAAATTGACAAAAAAAATTCTCTTTAAGGCCTAAAAAGTAACTTATCTCTGAAATAAAAAGAATTACCAAGAAAGTTATTTTTTCTCAACAAGTTCGATAAGGGGCAAATCCTGAGGAAAGGTTCTGATTTATAAAAACAATTTTTTTTGTCCAAACCTGTAAAATACGACCAACCGAAAACAGTTTTGCTCCTCAAATATTTTACATAGAGCTAAAGGTGCTGTCAAACATTTTTTCCGGAGTTTAACAAAACTACTCTTTAAGGTCTAATAAAGTGACTATCTCAGAAAGATGCTAAGAATTACTCTGAAAGATATTTTTATGAATGAGTTAGAAGAGGGGCAATTACAGAGAGATAAGGTTTTGATTTGATGGAAAAGTTTACGTATTTTTGTTCATACCTGTGAAACGTGACAAAAACTACTGAAAACAGTTTTTATCCTCAAAATATACCACACACTGCAAAACTAAGCTTTTTAGGTTTTTTTTTAAGTATTTTCGACGAAAATTGGCAAAAAAACTTCACTTTCAACGAATTTGAAACTGTGAAAGTCCCGAGGAAATGTTTAATTTGATGGTAATGATATTTTTTGGTCAAAAATGTTATGGGACAAATATTACTGAAAAAAGTTTTGCTCTTCAAAATGAGCCATGTTCAGTTAAACTAAGCTTTTCTTGTATTTTGTAGTATTTTCGCTGGAAATTGAAAAAAAATCTTTTTTAGGTCTAAGTGACAATGTCAAAATGAAGCTAAAAATTACACAGAAATTTTTTTTTTCAACGACTTTGAAATGGGGTAAATCTTGGGAAAATGTTCTATTTGATGGAAATGACTTTTTTATTCAAACAGGTAAAATGTGGACAAATATTACCGAAAACAGTTTTTCTCAAAATGAGCCACATACAGCAGAACTGAGTTTTTCTTGTAATTTGAAGCATTTTCTCTAGAAATTGACCCAAAAAATCTCTTTAGTGACAATCTCAGAAAGAAGTTATGAATTATTCAGTTATTTTTTTCTCAACAAGTTCGAAAAGGGGCAAATCATGAGTAAAGGTTTTGAGATGATGGAAACAATTTTTTGGTTCAAATCTGTGAAATACAATAAATACTACCGAAATTAGTTTTGCTCATCAAAATGTGCCACATACAGCTAAACTAAGTTTTTTAAGTGTTTTGAAGCATTTTGCTGGAAATTGACAAAAAACTTCTCTTTGAGGTCAAAAAAGTGTCTATCTCAGAATGAAGTCAAGAATTACTCTGAAAGTTTGTTTTTTTCAATGAGGAAAAGCAGCAATTCCATAGGAAAGGTTTTGATTTGATGAAACTAATTTTTTTTTTAAAACCATTGGAACAGGAAAAATATTAACGAAAACAGTTTGGCTCCTCAAAATGAGCCACAATCAACTAAACTATGTTTTTCTGTTATTTTGAAGCTTTTTCGCTGAAAATGACAAAAAACCTCACTTTAAATGTATAAAAAGAGACCATCGCAGAAATAAGCTAAAAATTACACAGAAAATTATTTTTTCTCAGTGAGTATGAGGGGGGAAATCTGAGGAAAGGTTTTGATTTAATGGAAACGAAATGTTTTGGTAAAACAAGTAAAACTGGACAAATTTTAACGAAAAATATTTTGCTCCTCAAGATGTGCCACATACTGCAAAATTAATCTTTACAGGAGTATTGATTTTTTTTTGCTTGAAATTGCAAAAAAAAAACATCTCATTGAGGTCTAAAAATTAACTATCTCAGAGAGAAGCTAAGAATCACCCAGAAAGTTATTTTCTTAACGTGTTTGAAACATTAAAAATTTGAGGAAATTTATTATTTGATGGAAACAACATTTTTTGGTCAAACAAATGATATGGGACAAATATTACCGAAAACAGTTTTGCTCCTCAAAATGAGCCACATACAGCTAAACTTAAGTTGTGTTTTGATGCACTTTCGCCGGAAATTGACAAAAAAATTCTCTTTGTAGACTAATAATTGTCTTTCTCAGAGAGAAGCTATGAATCGCCAAGATAGTTCCTTTTTTAACGAATTTAATACAGGGTGAATCCTGAGGAAATGTTTTGATTTAATGGAAACTATATTTTTGGACCAAACAAATGTTGTTGGACAAATGTAACTGAAAACAGTTACACTGCAAAATGACCACTTAAAAGCTAAACTAACAAAGTTTTTCTGGTATTTTGAAGCATTTTTGTCGGAAAAGGACAAAAATAACAACTTCTTTTTAAGGTCTAAAAAGTGACTATCTCTGAAAGGTGCTAAAAATCACCCAGAAATTTTTTTTTCCAACTAGTTTCAAACTGTGCAAATCCTGAGGAAATGTTTTGATTTGATAGAAAGGACATTTTTGTCAATCAAGTAAAATGGGGAAAATTTTACCAAAAACTCTTTTCCTCCTCAAAATGAGCCAAATACAGCTAAATTAAGCATTTCTTGTATTTTGTAGCCTTTTTGCTGGAAATTGACCAAAAAATTCTCATTAAGGTCTAAAAAGTGACTATCTTGGAAAGTAGCTAAGAATTTCTCTGAAAGATATTTTTTCTCAATTAGTTCGATTAGGGGAAATTACAGAGGAAAGGTTTTGATTGGATGGAAAAGTCTATTTTTGTTCAAACCTGTGAAATGTGAAAAATACCACCGAGATCAGTTTGCTCCTCAAAATATACCAAAAAAACAAAACTAAGCTTTTTAGGCGTTTTGAAGCATTTTCTCTGGAAATTGAAAAAAATTCTATTTTAGGACTAATAATTGACTGTCTCAGAAAGAAGCTAAGAATCACCATGAAAGTTATTTTTTTCAAAGAGTTTGAAACTATGCAAATCCTGGGAAAAGTTTTGTTATGGGACAAATATTACTGAAAACATTTTGGCTCCTCAAAATGAGCCACGACAGCTAAACCAAGCAGCTTTTCTTGTATTTTGAAGCTTTTTCGAAAGAAATTAAAAAAAAATTCTCTATAAGGCCTAAAAATTGTTAAGAATTGCTCAGAAAATAAATTTTTCTCAACGATTTGATGGAAACAACTTTTTTGTTCAAAACTATGAAATGCGACAAATACTAACGAAAACAGTTTTGCTCCTCAAAATATGCCACATACAACTAAACTAAGCTTTTCATATGCTTTGAAGCATTTTCGCCGGAAATTGCCAAAAAAACCCATCTCTTTTAGGATTAACAATTGTTTATCTCAGAATGAAGCTAGGAATTACCAAGAAAGTTTTTTTTCAACTAGTTTCAAACTATGTAAATCCTAGGGAAATATTTTGATATGATGGAATGGAATTTTTTTAGTCAAACAAATGTTATGGGACAAATATCACTGAAAAGAGTTTTGCTCCTCAAAATGAGCCAATTACAGCTAAACTAAGCTTTTTTTGTTTTGAACATTTTTGCCGGAAATTGACAAAAAACGTCTCTTTTAGGATTATCAATTGTTTATCTCAGAATGAAGCCAGGAATCACCAAGAAAGTAATTTTTTTCAACTAGTTTTAAACTGTTTAAATCCTGAGGAAATGTTTTGATTTGATGGAAATGACATATTTTGGTCAAACAAATGTTATGGTACAAATATTACCAAAAAGAATCTCGCTTCTCAAAATGACCCAATTAAGCTAAAGTAAGCTTTTTTTTGTGTTTTGAAGCATTTTCATAGAAAATTAACAAAAAATATTCTCTTTTAATGTCTAAAAAGTGACTATCTCAGAAAGAAACAAAAAATCAACAAAAAAGTTATTTTTTTCAAAGAGTTTGAGACAGGGTAAATCCTGTGGAAATGTTTTGATTTGATGGAAATGACTTTTTTGGTCAAACAAGAGAAGTGGGACAAATTACCGAAAAAAGTTGCTCCTCAAAATGAGCCACATACAGCTAAACTAAGCTTTTCTTGTATTTTGAAGCATTTTTCTAGAAATTGACCAAAAAAATTCTCTTTAAGATCTAAAAGTGACTATCTCTGAAAGAAGTTAAGAATTACTCAGAAATTTTTTTTTTCTCATCGATTTCAAAAAGGGGCAAATCCAGAGGAAAGAAATTGATTTGATGGAAATGACATTTTTTGTTCAAACTTGCGAAATGCGACAAATACCCGAAAACAGTTTTGCTCCTTAAAATGTGCCAAATACAGCTAAACTAAGCTTTTTAGGTGTTTTGAAGCACTTTCGCCAGAATTTGACAAAAAAAATTTCTTTATGGTCTAAAAAGTGACTATTTCAGAATGAAGTTAAGAATAACCCTGAAAGTCTCTGAAGTCAGAAGAGAGACAGACAGTCTTGCAGCTGAAAAGTGTAAATACTTTTTCAACTGACAATGTGCATGGTTGAGCTGCTGGTAAAACAAAGGAAGAAAAAAGGGGGAATTTTATTCAACAAACCTGACATCGATCCTGTTACCTGGTGTGTGCTAAGGAAATGTTTTGCCATCTGAGCCAGATGCAAGTGTTACCATACCCTAAGCCTTACATTGTTAGATTTACACAAAATGTGTATAAAATTGGACCCAGGCACACATAAACATCAATAATAAATCAGGAGTGCACCAAAGCCCCTAGCAACCATGGTTAATGGGATAGCATTGATGTTGGACAACATTGTAGTAAATATTATGTGATTAGCAACTGTCCACAAATGATGAATGTGATTATTCCAATACTGCCTCTGAACACTTAATTTAGGGCACAATGTGGATGCATGACTGGATGCTAGATAAATAATGCAAATATATATGCAAATATTCATTATTTGTTGTTAAACTCCATTTAACTGTATTCTAACAAACATAAAACTGAACAACTTTTCTTTTTTTTTGTAATATTTATTTTTCTGATGAAGACATTGGTATCATTGCAGAATGAACAATGTGACTTCCAGCCATTTAGCCAGTGAACCAACATTCCCAGTTATTATTGGATGCCACAGGAAGTATGACTGATCTTTGCCCGACACACATACAACACACAGCAACACAATCTACACACACTATTACAACTTCCAGCCATTTAGTTAGTAAACTAATGTTCCCTGTTACCATGTAACCTTCGGAGACTATGAGGAGGTACGTCGGTTCTTTGCCTAATAAACATACAACACACAGCAATACGATATACACACTATTATTCTGGAAGTTTTCCCCTGTTACTTATGAAAAAGCTATAATTCTTTGGACACTAGCAAGCCGGAATCTATAGCTAGATACATTCACAAACCTGAGTGTCCTTCTTTGCCACTTCCTGCGCAATTTGCCTCCACATACAATATGCTCGAATCCCAGCACAAATCTCTGTAGCCAAGGATTGCATGACTTCAAGACTAGGGTTGCACTCTCCCAGGTAAGCATGGGTGCCTTCACCCTCTCTTCTTTACTGGAAGAATCCTCTGAGAAGAACAAACATTTTCCTGAAGTTAGTGCAAGAACCTTTGCTAGAATTGGCATCAAAATGGTTAATTTTTGATCTTTCAAGTTTTTCCCTCCCTAGTCACTGGGGTGTCGTATGTTATATCAAAGCTGACTAAAACCGACCGAATTCAACCACAACCACTGCACCCATCCTAAGAAATTAATACCGAATAAGTATGTGAGTGGAAGTTGCTTACCTTGAAGATAGGAAGAGTACCACATTAAGAGTGCAGTCATCAGGCAGTGCTTTCTGCAGAAATTATCCGAATACTATGGGAAGACCTTGCAGAAGCTGACAAGAACTTGTTAAATTGATAGTTTGCATTATTGTCACTATTTACTGTTTTCAGTGTGCTCGCCATCATTAGCACAACTATTTTCTATTGACTATATGCGCAGGTTTTCCTTTCTATACATGTTAAACTATGTAGCCAGTAATCTACTCACTAACGAATTGTTTTTACTAGAGTAACATTGAAAATAAAGTTCTTACCATCAAGAACTTGTATCGCATACAATGCCTGAAAATGTTGATGAATTAAGTAATTATGTTAGAATAAAACTTCATCAACCTTTTCCTGACAGCTATAATCCACACAGGTCATGTGTGGATCAACAGGTTTCATTCCTTTAGTCTTCGAATCTACAGCCGTTATCTTCATCATGATGACTATTTCTGAATCTAGCATAACCATAACAAAATCTCCATGATGACCACCATATCCCGTCAAATCCACAAAATCTTCTGTGCAGTCTCCAGTATTCAGGTTGTTGCTGTCTTCTTTGGCGACCATCAATTGGTCTGTGGTGGTGACAGGAATTGCATTCACAAGTATGATTTCACCTGAGATGTACCTTTTTTTCTGCAGCTCAATCTGCTGCTGCTCTCATGCCCTGGAAGGAGTTGCCTTCGCTATTCCCGGAACCTGCAGTCATCCTGCTGATGTCTTCTTACCCAACTGGAAAAGGTCGAAGTGCAGTTCTGGATGACCTATGCCACCTTCACTCTCCAGTCCTGGTATCTGAAGAATGCTGCAGTCACGTAAGGTCATGTCCTCTCTGTGGATATTGGTAAGAAGATAATCTGAGGTGGCATGTTGGAGTGCAGGTGTCACTTTTGTCCCCATGGCCATTTAAACCCTAGGTAGGTGGAACGATGATGCTGCCTAAACCATCCAGGATATAAGATGCATTCAGGGACATCACTTGGGTATCCCTCCCACCCAAACTACTCACCATTTCTTAAAGATTGACAATTAACTTTGGAAGGCTAATGCCATCTTTGGATCCATCACCACCCAATTCGATCCCTGGAGGTGGAGTGTTTTATGTAAATTTGTCAATTTTTGTTTGTTAAAAGATTAAAATAAATATATAAAATTATATGAACATACGAGAAATATAAATATACCACATAAGGCTATGCGCAGCAATATGAAGTCTCCCGTCAACTCACCAGTGACGACTCACTTTGCTTGGAACATGCACTACTAGTAACAAACACAAGGAATTGAGTGGCGAGCGAGGGTGTGTGAAAGGGAAGAAGGCAAGGGGGAAACAAAAAAAAGTGTATCTTTTTATATAGGCTGATGATTATTTTAGCCGTGCCCTATTGGGCATAATATGACCACTTTGTCCTAGCCAACATGATGTTGCCACCATTATGATGTTGTAATGGTCAGATTGTGATATGGGGAAGTAGGCAAGAATTGTATTTGTATATTCCATACAGTTTAGTGCAAGGTTGAACAACCTGATGCCCAAATGATAATGGGATGACA
>CBDHDT010000089.1:0-11828 GCA_965261215.1 Ekhidna sp. | reverse complement strand
GTGGAACCCTGGTTTTTTCTACTATAATACTACAAGTTGGTATCTCTGATTCACTAAGGTTGTAGGTAACAATTTTGTATATAAACAATGTTTATCTGCTATGAATCTTAATTATTAGAAAATCAAGATTGAGAGTTAGGTGCATGTAATCTTTCTGCTCTCCATTATTATGCATCCCAATTTTATATTTCATAGTAACATTTGTAATAAGCAGAGGATCTTTTTCTCTTACATACTAACCAATATTCATACCTGTGTATGGACCAGATAGCTGCAGTTTTAAATCAATAAAACTGTAAGTAGTTCGGTTTGGCTTGAGGGGAGAGAGAGTGAGAAAAGAATGCCTTAGAAACTGATCACCAGTTCGACACCTTAAAATAAATAGAATTGTAAAAGTGATTTCCTGATTGGATATTTTAGATCATAATAATTACTAAAAAAGCACTTAAATGTTTCATTATAATAATAAGATCACCTTCATAGAACATATTAACATCATGCTGTGTGCAGTGACTCAGTTTGTACCAGTGGATTAATGGTCCTTTGATAACTCTATGCCTTGAAGAAGAGGTACTTGACACATTTGATTGTATCTCTTTGGCTTGTGCATACTCTGCATGATCGTCACTACTTTAGTACTTGAAGTAGGTGGGATCAATAATAACTATGAACCTGATTTGTCCTGCTGGATAGAAATGGCTCAATAATTCATACTTGAAGACCATTTTGCATTACTATTGTGGTTGAATAGTTATTTTTAGTATTGTTTTGGGGTAGACATCGAATAAATTGTGTTGAGAGCATCTTGTACAGCTAGCTGTGTAAAAAAAATTGTGGCAATTGTGGCAGAAGCATTTTTCAACTGGTCAGGCCTAAAATCTACATGCATTTTTCAGTTCACATTATAATAATAATTTTTTTTTCCACAACACTGTATAAATAATATGTCACTGAATTATTACCTAATTGCATTGCTTATACTCCCGATGTTTTTAACGTATTATACATGAGATGTGTTCTCTATTCGTGGTGCTGTATATGTACATGTTTATCATCACTAACATGATTTAATGCATGGGAAATTTCAGCCTGACAATCCCGAATTTAACTTTTTTCATAGCACTAAAAGAACTTCCACTGCTAGAGTTTGTTGCAAGATTAACATAATAAGTTCCATACATCACTGACTACACCTGAAACCACCGAAATTTGAACACGTATTTGAACTGTCATAACTTTTTTCCCTTTCTCTGTGTAGATACTATTGATATCAGCTTGTTGTTTATTGTGTGTGCTTTAAGATAATATGTAAAAAATTTCTATAGGCACCTTTTCTTAGAAGATACATGCAAAACGGCAAGGGTCACCCATGAAATTGCACCTCCTAATCCGAGACAAAAATAACTCCAAGGCGCCTTGAGCGACAGCCCCCAAAAATGGTCTGTGGGTTGCTAAAGCACGTGGCTGTGTTCAGTTGGATTTAATTTTTTTTAAATGAAGCATTCCTGAGTTAAAAGAGTTCCGGTCAGATATTGTGTGGCCTCCCACGCAATATCTGTGCCCTGCCTCTTCTAATCCCTGTAACTCAGGAATGCTTCATGAAAACAAACAATAAACCACTTTATCACAGCTACATGCTTTAGCAAACTCACATACCAATTTTGGGGTCTGTCGCTGAAGGCATATTGGAGTTATTTTTGTCACAGATTAGGAGGTGCCATTTCTTGAGTGACCCTTGCCTTTTTGCATGTATCTACTAAGAAAGAATGTCTATAGAGACTTTTTACATACCATCTTAAAGAACACACAATAGGCCAACAAACTGGTATCAATAATATCTGTACAGAAGAAAGAAAAAAATGTTATGACAGCAACAAATGTGTTCAAATTTCGGTGGTTTCAGGTGTAGTCCTCCCGCCCCTCCCCCCCCCCCCCCCCCGAGGTTTTTTCCCTCTACTGACAAAGTATTCTCTTACATCAGTGACACCGTAAACTTCTCTAACAATTCATTTTTTCAGTTGTAGTTCAATAGGCATTGTCATTTTATCTGATTAATCTATACCTGCTACACAATTGAGTTCTTCTGTAAGTCGCCATATTGGCAGCTTTGAAGAGAATGTTGCCAAATACTAGTATATTTGTGCTTAAATTAACAGCATCAAAATACAATGTCCGGTATTATGCCTCAGGAGTTGTGTTGAATCCGTAGCATCATCTCTTTGCATTTTCCAATTTTAGGAAGTTTTGATTGTATACTCATAAAATGATACATCACATTTGTACCACTTATCTCCTAGTCCTTGATCAAAAATTCCAGAGAAAAATTCTGGGTTCTTCATATAGTATTGACTTAAAACTATTCTTAGGAAAAAACGCTCCACTATCTTATTCTTCCCAATCATACTCTTTGTAGTGTTTTGGCTGTCTATGTTAAAACAAGCACACACTACAAGTAACTCCAAATCTTATTGAAAGGTCAATTGACATACAACTGTAATCTCTAGAAAACTCAGACTGCATTACACAACAGGAAGCATGACTTATATACAATGACAACACAGGAAATAAATGTAAAATCAAAGAAATACTATACTATTCAATAAACCACAACGGTCACTACATTCCTCCCCACTAAGAATAATGCATAAGGTGAACAAATTTAATGTTCATAGTTTCTTTACCAGCTAGTGAGTGATTGGACAACCATACCAAACAGGTTGATTGTGATCACGTTGAGGATATCTGTTCCTCAGATGAATAGGTGATTGTGGTTGTTGTGTTGGTTGGTCTGGATTGAGAGGGATTGCATTATCAGAAAAAGGAAGGTGGGTATCATCATCCACAGCTTCATCAGGTTCAGCGTCTTTACTGAATGATGTAGATTCGGTAGAGGGACTCTCTTGCAAAGGCTTTAGATGATCCACATGGCGACGCCACATTAAGCCATCTTTTACTTCTACTAAGAAAGTAAATGGACGAGTCTCTGCACCACAACTCCAGGTAAGTACTTTCTTCCTGGACGGAAGTTCCTTGCCATTACATGCTGACCAATTACAAATTCTCTGTGATTGGCTTGATTATCACTAGGTATCTTCAGAATAGCTTGTTGTTCCTAACCAAGGTACTCAGTTGTGGTCTTATCAGATGTAGGCGGGTTCTGAGGTCCCTACCTAAGAATAATTTGCAAGGTGTCTCTCCAGTTGTGGCATGTGGTGTGACTCTATACATTATTAAGAAATTTTCCAGCCTTTGATCTAGAGGCTTGCCTTCCCTCTCGCCTGCTTGAACTGCTTGCTTGAAAGTACGAACAAATCTTTCTGCTTGACCATTGGATGAGGGGTGATATGGAGAGCACTTGATATGTTTGACCCCATTCTGCTTCATAAAGGTCTCAAACTCTTCAGATACAAATTGTGGTCCGTTGTCAGACACTAGTTGTTCAGGTATGCAATACCTTGCGAACAAACTTCGAAGAACATGAAGAGTCTTGGTCGTAGTCGTTGTAGACATGTGATGAACTTCAGGCCATTTGGAATGGGCATCCACCACAATGAGATATGAACCTCCCATAAATGGACCAGGGAAATCAACATGGATTCGTTTCCATGGCTGTGATGGCAAGATCCAGGGATGCAAGGGTGCACTGGAGGTGCCTGTTTCACTTCTTGACATGCACAGCAACCCTTCACCATTTCCTGCATGTCTTGATCGATGTGCGGCCACCATACATGACTTCGAGCTAAGAGTTTCATCCTCTGAATGCCAGGGTGACTTATGTGTAGCTCCTCAAGCACTTTCTCTCGAAGTTTGTGGGGTACTACTACTCGAATACCTCTCAATAGACATTCTCCCTCCAGCGATAATTCATTTCTTACTCCCCAGTAAGGATGGAGGTCGGAATTATCCATATGACCAGGCCAACCATCCCTAACGAAGCTATAAACTTTGCTAAAAAAAGGATCATCTCTGGTTGCCCTCTGAACTTGGGTAGATGAGATTGGCAGATTGTGGATTTGACCAATGTTAAATAGGGAAACCTCATTAGGCTCAGACTGAGGTATTGATTCTTGTGGTAGCCTTGAAAGGCCATCAGCATTGCAGTGTGCAGTTGTTGGCTTAAAATGGGGGGGACTACACCAGAAAAAGTCTGGGGAAAAAAAAATTGACCACAATTTGTACCTGCCATAACTTTTTCCCCCTTTCTTCTGTGCAAATAATTATTATACCAGCTTGTTGCTTATTGTGTGTGCTTTAAGATGATATATAAAAAGTCTATATAGGCATCTTTTCTTAGTAGATATATCAAAACACGCAAGGGTCACTCCAAAATATGGCACTTCCTAATTTGTGGCAAAGATAACTCAAAGGCAAGTTTGAAAAGGTGTAAATCCTGAGGAAATATTGAAATTGGCATTAATAACTGTTTTTGATCACACCCATAAAAAGGATAAGCTCAAACTGATAGAGACAGCAAAGATAATATCCTGCCCAGTGTTGGAACTTCTCCAGCTGAGGTCAGAACTCTGAGCCCCAGCCCTAACCTAGCCCTAGCCCCAGTTCTAGCCCTATCCCTTGGCCCAACCCCTGCCCTTGCCCTAGCCCTAGCCCTACCCCTAGCCCTAGACCCAACACTAGCCCTAGCCCCATTCCTAGCCCTAGCCCTCACAGGGAGTGCTGGCCCATCACACTATTTGTAATATGCACACATATTCCTTAATTAATCAGTGTTGGTAGGACCATGCCTGAGCCCACCCCATTGACCGCTGACACACCACACTGCATCTAATATGCACACAGTGTTGAAAAGGTAACTAGTGCTGGTAGTGATTGGAGGGTTGAGGACCACTGGAAATTAAGCAAGCCTCTATATAGAGCTATCTAATAATGCTACACTGCCATATGGGTTCCATTAGCTCAGTTGGTAAGAGCACTGGTCTAGAATACCCAGCCAACTTGCTTCAAGTCCTGCTTGGATCCTGGTTGTTTTTTCCAGGCACTGCCAATATATCTTTCAGTCACTGCCAGTTTACTATGAAGTCCATCCATGCAACCTAGTCCTAGCCTAGCCCTAGCCCTATGCAGCCAAACAAAGCATCTCAGGAGATTTTATGCATTTTTGCGGAAATCGACTGAAAACTACTCTTTTGGTTCAATAAATAGACTATCTCAGGGGCTAAAATCACCCAGAAATGATTTCTTTTTTCTCAACACATTTGAAAAGGGGCAAATCCTGAGGAAAATTTTGATTTGATGGAAACAACTTTTTTGCTAAAACCTTTGTACTGGACAAATATATTAAAAAAAGAGGTTTTCCGCCAAAATGTGGTATATACTATAAAACTAAGCCTTCAGGTGTTTTGTTGCATTTTTGCAGAAATTGATTGAAAAATTCTCTTTTGGGTCAAAAAATTGACCATTTTAGAACAAAGCTAAGAATTTCTCAGAAAGTTATTTTTTCTCAACAAGTGTGAAAAGGGAAAATCCTGAGAAAATTTTTAAATTTGATGGAAACAACTTTTTTTTGTATAACCTGTGAAATAGGACAACTCGAAAAACGGTTTTCCTCCTAAAAATGAGCCATATGCAGCTAAACTAAGATTTTCAGGTATTTTGAAGCATTTTCGCGAAAATTGACTGAAAAGTTTTCTTTTAGGTCCAAAAATTGACTATCTCAGAACAGAGCCAAGAATTACTCTTAAATTTCTTTTTTCTCAACAAGTTAAAAGTAGCAAATCCTGAGGAAAATTTTGATTTGGTGGAAACAACTTTTTATGGTGAAACAAGTGAAACGGGACAAATATTTATAAAAACGGTTTTCTGCCTCAAAATTAGCCATAAACTATAATAGTAAGCTTTGCTTTGTAGGTGTTTAGAAGCATTTTTGCGGAAATTGACTGAAAACTTCTCCTTTGGGTCAAAAAATTGACTCTCTCAGAAAGATGCTAAAAATTATACAGAAATTTCTTTTTTTCTCAACAAGTTTGAACATGGACTAATCCGGAGGAAAATTTTTATTTGACTGGGAAACTTTTTTGGGGGAAACCTGTGTAACATGACAAATATTTACAAAAATGGTTTTTCACCTCAAAATGAGTCTTATACAGCTAAACTAAGCCTTTTAGATGTGTAGAAGCTTTTTTGCAAAAATTAACTTGAGTTTTTGGTTAAAACAATGACTATCTCAGGAAGAAGCTAATAATTACTCAGAATGTTCTATTTTCTCAACAAGTTCATTTTGAAGTTCAAAACGGTTTCGACAAGCTATGACACAGTTAAGAGTCGTTTGAGAAAAAAGTACTTCTCGATTAATTCTTAGCTAATTTCTAAAATAGACTCAATTGTAACGAATTGTGACTTTTTTTGTATTCCAGTAAAAATTCTTCAAAACACATGAAAAGCTTAGAATAACTGTATATAATTGGTTCATGAGGTGCAAAATATTTTTCTGTAGTATTTGTCCAATTTTACGGTTTGACAAAGAAATAGTTTTCCTTCGAGTCTGAGCTTATTTGCCCAGTTTTACGTCTTTGACGAATAAATCTTTTTTCTGAGATAGTGATTGAAAGGAGGGTTTTTTGTCAATTTCCCGTGAAATTGCTTCAAAACACATGAAAGCTTAGAATAGCTCTATGTGGTTAATCTTGAGTCACAAAACATGTTTTCCGCAGAAGTTTTCCAGTATCACATGTTTGACTAAAAAAGGTTGTTTCCCTCAAGTCTGAGCTAATATGTGAAATTGCCACCTTTTGCTCCTTCAGTTGTTTTTTTGGCGATTTCTTCCAAAAATGATACAAAACCCCTGATACAAATGAACTGACCAATATGTATTCCCTTAATTCTAAGCTAGTTTATGAGATTGCCACCTTTAGTCCCATAATGGTTGTTTTTGGCAATTTCCACTGAAAATGATACAAAATCCCAAAATAGAAATGAACTGCCCAATATGGCTCATTTTGAAGTTGAAATATTTTCGACAGAATAAGTGCCATTTAACAGTCATTTGAGAAAACGTCCTTCTCGGGTAATCTTAGCTAATTTCTGAAATAGTCTCAATTGGAACGAATTGAGTTTTTAGGTATTCCAGTAAAAATGCTTCAAATCATCTGAAAAGCTTAGAATAACTGTATATGGCACAAACATTTTTCCTCCCAGTATTTGTCCAGTTTTATGTGTTTGACAAAGGAAAGACATTTCCATCAAGTCTGAGCTTATATGTAAGAATACCAATATTTGCCCCATAACGATAGTTTTAGGCGAAATCCTACAAAAACAATACAAAACATCAGAATAGCTCTGAACTGCCCAATGAGACTTATTTTGAGGATCTAAAGATTTTTCGGCCGGATAAAACCTGTTTCAGAATTATTTGAGGAAGAAATGTCCTTTCCATGTTAATCATAATATCTTTCTGAGGTCACTATTTGGACCAAAATGTGGGTTTTTTATCGTTTTCCAGCGAAAATGCTTCAAAAGACATGAAAAGCGTAAAATAGTGGTATATAGTTCTTTTTGAAGGACAAAAGATGTTTTCCACAGAATTTGTTCAGAATAATATGGTTGATAAATAAAAAAAGTCGTTTCCCTCAAGTCTGAGCTAATTTGTGAGATTGCCACCTTTTGTCCCATAATGGTTATTATTGGCGATTTCCTCTGAAAATGATACAAAATCCCAGATTAGAAATGAACTGCCCAATATGGCTCATTGAAGTTCATTTGTTTTCGACAGGATAAATGCTGTTTCACACTCGTTTGAGGAAAAAAGTTAATTCAATATAATTCTTAGCAACTTTCTTAGCAGCGAAAATGCTTCAAAACACATTAAAAGCTTAGAACAGCTGTATGTGGTTGACTTTGAGACACAAAACAAGGAACAAAATGAGAATTTTCTATTAGATTCAATCGAAAATGCTTTAAAATACCTTAATATCATAGAATAGATGTATGTGGTTGATTTTGAGACTTAAAAGAGGTTTTCGCAGTATTTGTCCAGTTTAACGTGCTTGACGGAAAAAAATGTTTCCATCTATTCTGAGCTTATTTCTCTGATAGCCACTTTTTGGCCCATAATGGTAGTTTTTGGAGAATTCCTATTAAAACAATGCAAAACCTCAGAAAAGCGATGAACTGCCCAATGTGGCTCATTTTGATGTTCAAGGAAAAGTGCCTTTTCTCACTCGTTTGAGGAAAAAAAATCTTCCCTGGCAATTCCTCGCTGCTTTCTGAGATAGACTCTTCATGGAACAAAATGAGAATTTTTAGTCAGTTTCCATCGAGCACGCTTCAAAACACACAAAAAGCGTAGAACAGCTGTATGTGACTCATTTTGAGGCGCATAACAGTTTTCGGCTATATTTGTCCAGTTTCATATGTAAGACGAAAAAAAAAAAATTCTGTCAATTCAGAGCTTATTTCTGAGATAGTTATATTTTGCTCCACAATGGTAGTTTTGGTGATTTCCTACGAAAACGATACAAAACCACAGAATAGCTATGAAAAGCCAAATGTGGATGATTTTGAATTTTAAAACTGTTTTTGATAGGATAAGTACCATTTCACTGGATTAACTTTGTGATTTCAAATACAGCATCAAGGCAAGATCTACATTTTTTGACATTATCTCTTCAACGTTTAGAGCATGACTATAGTGGTGGGTGAAAATTTCTTGAGATTCTTCATCAATAAACTGCTTGGTCACTCCATTCCTTACCCTGGTCATATAGCTGGTCCCATCATAACATTGTTCCCGTATTATTTTAGCTTCAGATTCATCCAAAGTAGGACATCTATGATAATACAAACAAGTGAAGAAGATCCAATAGATTCAGTTTTATATAAACCAATGAAATCCAGTGAGATTGTCATCAACTAAATGAATAACCAAATCCACTTGCTCGATATTATCAAAATCCGTAGCTTCATCAATTATCACGGTGAAGTATGGTGCAGATTTTATTTGACTAGGAATTTCACGAATAACTTGTAGAGACATGATTGAAAGTAATTCATTCTGAATCTCATGAGAAGTGTATTTCATCTTCTTTTATTCTCAATAAAAATATTAATGCCTTGAAAGTTCTCTGCTCTCAAAAGCAATAACTTATCGAAGTTGGAATCCAAATTATTATGAGGCCCATCACTTCGCAAAGGAATATCATGATGTCACAAGAAACATATTGATGAGATGATTTTCAGGAAATATTCAGAATTGTTTTTCTTTTCTGTGGCTGCTGCTTTTGATAACATGTCAACCACATATTGGTTGCCTTCAGTGCTTCAGTTGCTGCTTTCATGTTTAACCAAAACTCGAGTAGCATTCTTCCAAATAGTGAAGCCTTTTACAAGAAAGCTTGCCTCAGATAATCTTGTGAGCCCCATTTTTTTCCCTTTACAGGTTTGCAACAAAGAAAGCAGAAAGCAGAATCATCAGTTGCATCATAATGAATCCATGAAAAACGATGAAAACAAGTTGCGTGAAAAAACCTGTTTTCAGGTTGAGCATTGCCAAAGAAATGAGGAGGAAGGGAATAATGTTGCGGTTGGAAAGGTTTATCAGGCAAATCCTAGATTTCTTCATGGCTGAAGGACATCTTGCAGAGTGCAGGACCACGTACTCATGAATCACATGACTCGGCATGAGTGGATTAAAACTTTAAGTGCAAACAACATTAATTAAGAAGTGTTCTACTCAAGTCTCTGAAGAAGCTAATTAGGCATATTGAATATCTTGTGGAACCTTTGCAATGGATGGACAATTTTCCTTCAAAACCTGTGGTTTTCTTCGAAGCGAGTCAGTTTTGGTGTAACAATCGTCGTGAACTTTTACGCGCGGATTTGTTCCAAAAAGTTGCACGGCTCTATCCACCAATGGTAACGAATCATCATTATTGTTTTATTTATATATTTGTTTATTATTTTGCAACGCCCACATAATCTGGCACACAATAAGACCAGCGAAAACAGTAGCCTGTCATATTGCTATGGGAAGAGGATATTATACTGCACAAAAATGATACGAATGAATACGTACAGAGTGTGGGAAGTTTTCGGTGGTTGAAATTTTCATTCAAATGCAAGAAACGGACTAGAACGAAATTAAGGAATTATTTTTTAATTTCCTGCCTGGAATCATACGAGTATACGAACTCGTGCAGGCGAAGAGTATAATTAATTGGAATAAAACTTAGGCATCCTTTCCCTGACAGCTATTAACGAATTCCTTTGGCCTCCGAATCCGCAGCCATTTCCTTCATCGTTGAGGAATCTAGAGATCAAATGCGGGCTAATTCTAGTCGGAAACATCTTCTGTGCACTTTTTGGGTTATGAAAGTTCAGCATAACGGCGGGCGGGACATGGGCAATACGAGGTTTTCGACTGACGGCTCGCATCACCTGCTTTTGTCTGTCTGTACACTTAGTGGGGCAGCTTAGCAAATATATTGTGCACTTTTTGATAAAAGCAACAAATTTTGGCACAAATAGAAACGTGTATAACAAATATAGATATTGAACCATCGCATATTTGTCTGTGGTGGCTGTAGCAACCACTTTCCAAAATGGCCGCCTGTTGTCATAGTATTTTTACATTCTTGCTCAACTAGGGTGGACAGCAGATTGATATATTTGTGGGAAAGTCATCAAAAATTGACCCCTCTGTCATGTAAATGCACTATATTGTGGTATAAAGATACTGAGCATGCTCCACAAATGTAAGTCAAATGTAAGTCATAAATCATACATCTAGCTACAATGCCCTGTTTTCATATTACCATTCTAAATGTCTTCCTAGATTCTCAAAAACTACTGCCCTTGCCACTAATAAATGGTTATGGTTGCTGATTGATCAAAGACTCCAGCTACAACCTACTCTACGATAATCATGTCCAAAAGCTTCAGATGTGTTCATCCTGAGCATCCCATGCCAACAACATCCTCGCATTCTTCTCAGACTAAATGGAAGTTGGCAGAGTCACTAATAAGCCTGTTAAAGTCCAAACAACAAGACATGGGAAGTGGGTACAGTTCACTTGCTGATAACTTGACCAAATTCCATTAGCTTGGACTTTAGGGAGACTAAAGTTGGAAAGACTTGATAAAGGCCATGGCATTGAAGCTAAAATACAACAACACGAAACTGCAAAGAGCAAAAAAAAAACGAACACTCAAGACAGAAAGTGAGAGCCAAGATATAGCATCTGCAAAAAAAGCTCACTACATCACTTTTATGCTTATCAAGCATGGAACTTATGACCAAAGAAGTTTGTTTCTTCTGCGGATAACCTTCTAGGACTGAAGATTCATGTACCATCTACATTTCAAATAGACAGTCAGGTACGGGCCTGTGCAACCCTTCTTGAAGACACATAACTGCAGTGTCAGCTCATTACAGGAGACATTGTAGCCTTGGATGCCAAGTACCATTCCAATTGCTTAGTCGGACTGTTCAATCGTTCAAGAAAGGCCAAATCTGAAGGACCCAAGGACACAGATCAAGAGTGAAGAGTGTCGGCCAATGTATTCGCTGAACTTGTTCTCTACATCGAAGAGATCAGGCTAGATGAGGGCTCCAGTTTTCAAGTTGGCTGATCTCGTCCAGTTCCACTAGTCAAGAATGGGACAGCTAGAAGTTAGTACAGACACAAGGGTACACTCCACAAGACTTAAGCATAGATTACTTGCCCAGTTTCCTGACATTCATGCTCACAACAAAGTAAGAGATGTCCTAATGGTATTTGACGAAGATGTTGGTGCTGCCCTTGCTAAAGTCTGTGGGCTGGATTGTGACAGTGATGTGGTCAATCTTGCACATGCTACACAAATTGTGCGGCGCC
>CBDHDT010000088.1:0-31964 GCA_965261215.1 Ekhidna sp. | reverse complement strand
GTGGACATTCCATTTCTATAATGAGGTGAATCAAACCTTACTTGAGGTCGACCTTGCTCAAGGAATGATTGAATACGTAATAATCATGCATGTCCAAAGGATTTAACTTGAAAAGTTTAATTAAAGTATATAGTTAATGTGTTTTGTTCCAATAAGTAAATTTAAAAAATGCAATCAGTTATATTGTTATTAAATCATCTTAAAATGTCTCTATTTGAAGTCCAGGTCTATTATACAAAAGTCCACCATGTCATGACGCAAGGAGATGGAAGTGTACATTATGTCGCAACACACGCAACTCAGTGTAAGCAAGGGATTATTATTACACACTGATCTTTAAACCTGACCAAAGAACAGTCTCTTTGACCAAACAAGGATATGTTTATAGAACGCATGCATTCTGCAATCATACACACCTGAGCTACAATTATCTATAACTATAGCAACCATTTTTTTTTTTACAGATTTTGTCTGCTGAAGTTAGAGGACTAAATTATTTTTCAGATAATGTGACAGCTACTATATTCCAAAAGATGTCCAGACAAACATATATACACAACAAACTTGGCGTTGGACGTGGAAATAACAACCATTATAACATTACTAATTGAATTGACCAATCAGATTTCTCAATTAGTCGTATCTAAATCCCGAATAACCGCAGGTCATCATCGTGTCAATCTATACCTAAGCCCCTGGCTATGCCGGTTGGTAAAAATGAACTTTTGAATGAATTTCCATGACGGATGTTTTTTTCGAGGTTCTTTGGTTTCTATTGCTTTAGCTAGCTAGCTAGCTGCTGTTTCTAAGGTTAGTTGCTAGGAGGTTATGCTATAAACAGCTTAGATACCTCAACCAATGGGAACCGCAGTATTTATAGACCATGGGCCATTTGTACCCTAGCTACGCTCGGGATGCTACAACCCACAATCTCCAAATTTAAAAATACTGTAGATCCCTAACCTACATTTAGAGGTGTGTTCATAGTAGCATTGTTGGCTTAATTAAATTTGAGCAGATAATAAGTTGAGCTACAATATATATAACACAGTCACTTCAACCAACAGGGATATAATGTCCCACAGTCCAGACCTATGTATGTACCCAGCTCCTAAGATTCTTGGATAATCAGGACTTCCTCAATTCTGCATCACTAGCCATAGAGAGGATAATGTCATGCTAAAGTGGTATAGTAATTTTGTCTATTTCCTTTTTTTTCAGGGACCCATAATTTTTCCCCATACTCCCCCCCCCCCCCCCCCTCCTCTCCTATCTAAGTGATTATGTACCAAAAGATATTGTACATTATAACAAATAATATTGTAAGATTGGTTGATAGGGTCATTGACATACAAAATAGAGGAAGTCCTTCATATTGGACATGATGTTCTGCCAGAGTGGACTATTACCATCTGAATATAGCATTGTATTCTGTCAAGCAAGCTCCACATAGCCTACTTCAGAAGAAAATCAGGTCCAATACCACGGACCTTCACTCCCTTATGCCACTGACCTAGTGCCTACCAAATCCCCAATCATAACCTCGAATATTTTAATATCATTACAACACCCAGAGCAATCTATCTAAAATTACTTCATGGGAGTACACTTGCATGGGACTATGAAGGAGAAGTCATGGGTCAAAAGCATGTTGGTAAAACAATGCCTTACCATTACTCTGACAACACAAAATCCACCCAGGACTCTTTTTTTGCACGATGATTAATCACACATGTTTCTATGGCAACATTGGTATGAATATCATTATAACCAACCTGCAAAAAAAATCGCAGAAAAACATGTGCATATGAGAAGTGCTATTTGCACTCTGGTACTCAACCAATGAGAAAGTTTTATTCATAACCTTAACCGCATAATCTATGTAGCCTGATATTGAACTGCTACTGAATATAATACCAGAGCCTATGTACCTGTTTGTCAATGGCTTACCAAAATTGTCCCACCATTTCTTCAATGATCGCAATCTTTTGATGTAGAAATTCAACATCACTTCTATTACATAGAGAGCTATAAAAAGTTGTTGTACTCCCATTAAGTACCATCCTGAAAGCAAAAGCAACAACAATGGTAGCAGCAGCATAATCAAGAACAACATGTATAAAACAAGCAGTCTGGGTACCCCTCTAATAATGTATTAAAACTCAATATCATGCTCTACTTTGTTGATGGCCAAAAGTTGGGTGGGGGACCACCCCAGAATATTTTGCACTCTTTATATAGTTTATTTGGTCGGGTGGTTTAATACCATAGTAATGGATTCAAGACATGCTGGAAATCTTTTTGGTGCTAATAGTGGCAGGCTAAAACCACCATTTTAGCTAAGGCAGCTAAGCTGCCAATGTGAATTTTAGATGAGATAAGAGCTCTGTTTTTGGGTTGTTGTTTTTCCATCTGTATTTTATAAACCAATATAGGAAGTATTAGTGTACTCACTTATACACATCATGGAGGAATTTTCAAAACCAGCCAACAGACCAAAATATATATGCAATGAAACATGAAATCCCACCCATTAAAATCTCATTTAACTGTGAAAAAGTAGATTATTAAAACACATTAATCTGGAAGGTGTATATCACTTTTGAGGTTACCATAAACCCTGGTAGTTTAGTATTCTACTTTTAACCCCAACATGCAAGAAAAACAGCACTTACCTGCAAATAAGTGCTTATTAAGCAGGTAACATATATTCACTGAAAATATACTTAGCATAAACTAGACCAACAGACGAGTTATCTTGTCAGCCAGTGGAAGAAGAGGCTAGATTAAGAAGAAACAGGTCTCACGAGGCAAACAAGGAAGGAGCTACCGATGGCCTCTCAAATGTACTTTGCAACTGACATTACTTCTCGAGGTATTTAAAATATTTTCTCTACCAGAACTATTTGGACATCCTTCATGACAAAAAGCTCAGTTTAAAAGACCGAAGATATGATCAATTCTTACGACAGGCTCACTAATAGTCATGAGCAATATTTGGGTATATTAAAAGTGTTTTGGAATTTCATAGGCTGTGGAAGACTTACCTGTGCTACTAGAAGTCTGGGGGAAAGGCTGGAAGTGCTAGAAGTCCTCTGCAAATGAGTACAAAGAAGCTCTTTGAGAAACCTACAGACAACTGTAGCTAATAATGGGCATGGTCATACCACTAATAAAATTCTAGCATTTTGTGAAAATTAGTTGTGAAGCTAATATACAAGCACATAATTGATACTTTTTTCAACATCGAGACCAGGACTTCCCTGCTAACTACTATAAGAATACTAGTTGTAATGATGAGATGTGCACTTAACACCATTTTGTGCACTAAACATCAAAAGGTTTAGCTAAAACTCTGAGTTTACCGTTTGATGATGGAAATTTTTTTTTTTTTTTAATACACAACTACAAGTGCACATAAAAATGTACTGAAAATTAACTATTGTAGTCGTGTTGCTGACTATTCTCTTCCAGCAAAGGCTGGGATGAACTATTGTAATAAAGACTAGTCTAGTGTTGCTGACCTTTCCCTTCCAGCGAAGGCTGGGATGAACTATTTTAATAAACCTTAGTCTAGTGTTGCTGACCTTGCCCTTCCAGCAAAGGTTGGGGATGCAATTTGTGCCACTGGAATATAAATAACATCACTTCGGGGAATTCTTCCAACCACAAATAATTCTATGCCATACATGCATATGTAACAAATGCTGTATTTCTAAATAATCCCAATGCATTTACTCAGCAGGGATGGAGCAAGAATTTTTATGGTAGAATGGCAGATGCAGCGATGAGGATGAGTGGTTTCTCAAGCTACACATGGCAGCTACCATAGCAAATGTGGCTGCCATCTTAAAGTGCTAAAACTACTGTCTATTAGCTTAAATTTTCGAGCATCAGATATTACACTATAAATATTGTATACAAGGCTCTTCCAAAGGTGATGGCAATAGCATACCTTTGCTCCTCCAATGTCCTACATCAGAATAATTGCCAACCCAAGGACTGAAATTACATTTCCAGAGGGAACAACTCACATATAGACATCCTGAAGGGAAAGGTCAGCAGGCCAGACTAAATAAGGACAAGCTATAATGTGTGACTAGCTATAATGTGTACAATGTACCTGCGATAATTGGAACATATGCAGAATCTTGAAGGCAAATAGATAAAATATCGACAAAAACCATTACTAAGAAAAGAAAATTATACCAAGTAGACTCCAAGGTTTGCTTCACGAATATCTTTAAAACAGTTCGCCCATTCTTAAATTTAATCCAGCTCATTTTTAACCGACTACCTTTACAGCAATTTTAGAATTATATTGCAGCTGCAAGATTTGATTATATTTAGCACCCGCCAGTTAGTTCAAAGTTCAAAGAAAAACACGTCGATGATTTCCCCCAAAGAGGTCAGATTTAAAATGGGACTGACTGGAACGCCACTGGACGAATGTTCAAAGATCATGTTCCACAAGTGCTCGCGCAATGGCAAGTTTCCAGTCCTGTTATTGGGCCTTTGCCAATGTGCTAAGGCGGCGAAAGCTATTGCTAGTGTATCCACAGATATCTCAGTAGTTGATGCTATTTCCATGATTAGAAAATGTGATTTTAACAACACTGCCTCCTTTGACTATATGTGGTGAACTGTTCTTGTTCAATCCAAAGGATGAGCATTCCAAAGGTAGCAACATTTCGTATTGTATTATTGATGTGAACATTTATCTCGGAGTGATCTTAAGATTAAAAAAGTGTTTATTTTGTATTTGTTACTACTTATAGAAATCATGGAGCCCCTATGTCTTGTATATACCCTTTTAAATGAGCCCATTTTTAAAAATGTAATTTTACTTCACTATGTGGGGGATGAATTGGTGCAGACAGAATTTACACATGAAAATTTGAAAGGAAATGTCAAGTATTTTATTGCACTTTTCCATCAGTGTTGAGTGACATGTCTAATGGCATGGATCTCTAGAAGTTTAGAATAAGAATTCTATTTCAAGGAGTGATTTACCAGTGAAGTATTAACCTCACATGACACCCCACAGCATTCAGCTCACTAACTTACAGATAGGGAGAGGCAAAGTTCGACTCTCACATTATGCATTGTTTAACCTGCCATGAAATTGCTTACAACCTAGAGGGTTTTGATGAAAATAATCACATTCCTTAATCTTGTCACATGTGGGCTTCCTAATATTTTTGAACAGTTAAGATTACATTCATGAAACTGAATCTAGCCTCCCACAGCTTATGTCTTATAACACTACATTTCCGTTAGGAGATTTTTATCTTTCTCCCTTTATTTTCTGACATGTTCTATTTTCTGGATCACTCATAGTGTCTGTGCTTTTCCTCATGCATGAAAGAAAGTTCCAAGAAATTCATGAAGAGTTTGTGAAAACAGTTGCCACTCTAGTGTATACCATGGCTTGTAAAAGAAGAAAACAAAATTCCTTTGGTGACAGATGAAGAGATTGGCATTTGCCATGAAAATGAAAAGGGTTTGCTGAAAATTGTTAGAATTACATGTTAGAACCATGTCATTAACTCGGTGCTATATAATGCTGAGGAAATTCCAGGTTATACAAGTTTTGTATGTGATCTTCTCAATCAGTCATCTAGAGAACACATGAAAACACTATGCTGCTGTGAAGTGAAATGGAGTAAGCCATTCAAGGATTATTATAAGGAAATATTTACCCAACAGTTATGATTAGTTATCTTGTAAAGGAGTTCTCACTCAGGATTATCAGATATAACATCATTTAAAGTATCAATCTCCACTTTGAAAGTCAGCTCTCTGTGGTTAGTCCTTATGTAGAACAGTACACAAGCTTGAGCGTTGTCTCTGTGGGAGCTTTTATATTTATTTAATTATAAGTAGTCACAATATTGTTTATACATATATATTATTTAGCTCTCTCGGGAGATGAGTGCTGGAGGAGATGGGATTATTATCCATTTACTGGAGTGACTATCAATATGTTGGAAAGTTTTAGGACCACATTGAAGAGGCTACAATTGGCAAGTGCCTTTGGATATGATTCTGCTTTCACTCTACCATATTCAACCATACTATTATAATTAGATGCAGAGAGGTTTGGCAGGTTTGTTATGTTCAGTTTAAATATGACAAATTGTTATTTAGCACAGTAATGCATATGATTATGTATAGGCTAGGCAATTATAGCTTCTTGAATAGTTTAGTGATGCATCATGACCTTACGAGATGCACATTATAAAGTGCTCTTCTCTTGATGACAGTAAAGATAGTCTATCAGGCACTTCCGAAGGTTAATTATTATATTACACTAGGTTTGATTTCACTATACCTTTCAACTACACCTATATACCTTTTTACTCATCAGGTAATTTACAGAAACTAGAAGAGTCATAAGAAGTAGTAACCATTCATGCTACACGAGCAAGATAACAATGGTTGGTCAAAGGATTGGTCCTATTTTAAGAAATACTCTCCTCCCTGAATCAAATTTTGGTTGTGGTATCATTATCTTTAATCGTGTAGAGTGATTACCAACAGTGGAAAAATAAGCCACAATCATGCACTTGGCATGTTTATAGTGATTGGGGCAGCTGGCAATGCTCATGTTGCTTGCTTGTTTCTGACAGAATCATGTACTTGACCTTCTATGAGTTGATGCTATATTTATTTGCTGCCGCATGAGTATAGGCCTTGAGGACTAGTGCAAGAAATCAAAGATCAACCTCAGCCAGTTGTAATGTAACAGTCAATCTAGAAAAATCCATTGATCTGGGAGAAAAGCGCCGCGACCTGGTGACGCGACCTGGTGATTATGATTTTATTCCAACTCCTGATGCAAGTATTGTGGTATGCAATTAATTAAAATTCAACATTATTGCACAGCTACTCTTACCATGATTATTATATATGTGCTTACTGAAAATGAACTCTAGTAGTTAACTATAGAGCAACTTCATCACTAAACATACAATAAAAAGTATATATGTCATACATCATTAAAGTTGTATAGCTGTTATATAGTTGTTTGTAATTATACAGATCCATGGAGAGAACCTAGATAGACTACAAGAAGAATCAGTGGTAACAGAACAGGTTGATGGATGTAACTCTGACAGAAAGGGATGTGGAACAGTTGATACATGCACTACAACCAATTGTGGAAGGCAGGTTTTGTATTGATAAAGTTGGCCATTATGGAAATGGCACTTTGAAGCAGTGTTGCTTGTTGCGACAATGTAACTGTAAGATAGGTCAGTTCAAGCTATATATTATGTATCTATTAATCTATAATTTTTATATTGCAATGTTGTTTTAATAGCTGATACAACTACCAGCATTCTGAACTACAGTATCAAACCAAAGGAACAAGAGCTAACCAATATACCTTCAGTTCAACATAAGGTGGATATATAATATAAAGATCATTCGTAACATGCAATATGTGTATGTGAAATTAATTTAGGCAGTGAGCAGTGCAAAAGAGGTTGATTCTGATGTACCTCCAGCCATTACTAGTCATTCAACGGAACAAGACTTGACTATTAAAAATACAGCATTCACTTTCAGATAATATAAAAACTGCTTATGGTGGCATATAATTCACATACCAGCTGGCTTCACACAAAGCATGGCTTTAAGGCAGCCACCAACTGGGCTCTGTGCTAGGTTCCCTCCAGTATCAGCAGCTAGACCATGCTAGGTTGTTTTTCCACGTGGTCTGGTCTGCAATTTAGGTTGATTCCATGCATGTATAGTCAGTGGTAACCTGTATGCTCAATTAATATTTCCTTATAATTGAACAGGTGATAATGGAACTTTGTCGGGAAGTGGAAATGGTCTAGTATAAACCATCTGTGTGTAGCCTAAGTGGAAATAGAAGATTATTCACACACCCCAAAAATGAGATTTTTACACCATCATTCTACACTAAGACCTAAAATTTACTGGACAAACTTTCAGAAAAATTTATAAAGTTAAAAGCACTGAACATGACTGAAAGGTTTGAATAATAGTATTATGAATTTGTTGATAGTGTATGCAAGTAGTTAGACCTTTTCACATGCCACCACCACCTCCTCCAACATTACGAATATACCATCACTCTCTGAAGAACTAGTCTGGGAGCTATCATTCATATCACTCTCTTGAGGAACTGCTATCCATGATTTACCTACAAAACAAACACGCAAATCACACTCACTAATCTTACCTAGATACAGAGAACAACCTAACTTACCATTTTGTTGCCTGGAAGACAGCTTTTGCCTGACTAGCTACAGTACACACAAACTACACAATCAGTCACAAAGATGGGCATTAAATAAAACGCTAATTGCGTTGCCATGGTAACCACCAGATTTACTAATTATTTCTGCATACTTGGGTAGTCATGGAATCAGGTTGCTGAGCATCGAAGAGTTGCAATAACAAAAAAAAATTGAACTCTTTTTTTTTGGAATTTCATTAAGTGTGAATATTCCTCCATTTCTACTTTGGGTGATCACATCTGTAGCTGTCAAAGTTTATAAAAATGACTTGACCACTAATTGGGAGGCAATGGTTGAATGATATGGTATTTAATTCTCATTCATTTTAAACATATATGATGTACCATTTTCACTTGCAGATTATTGACTTTTATCTTGGAGGAATGCAACAAACTATTGAAAGACACAATTTACACCATTTTTTAGTTTCTTTTATCAAGGTGTATGCTGGAGTGTCTATTTGGATTATGGTAGTGTAGGTTGCTTTATATCTGATTGTTGTTACCCATACATTTTTTAAGTATCAAATACTTCTATTTTTGTTGTAACATTCCATGCAGGTCAGCCTCCTCACATACAAAAAAAAAAAAATTGTTCCTGTGAATATTTGTAGACACTGATGTTTGGTTGTGGTTGATTTCAGCACACACAAAATAAGGTTTTATGACTTTCTCATGGGCCATAACATGAATAGCCTGCAGAATATATTGTATGTCCTTTTCCCATTTTTTACTACTAGGTATAATAGCTATATCATATAATACATTTCTTTCTACCCATGGATGTAGCACTACCTCAAGAATACATATTCACAGAAAGCATTCACTGGTTGGAAGTTCTAACCAAAATTTATTTGTAATTATATGTTAAATCCATAGAGATATAGAAATAGTGGTGTTGTATTGTTTTTCTTTGGGGCATATATACCACTTCAACATAATGGATATGAGTGTGGCTTCTTCCTATGTATAGTAAGTAAAGTTGCAAAATCAATAGGCTAAAGTGTTTTGCACTAGTTCTGTATAAATATAGTATGCACAGAATCAAGCATTTGATAAGCCCTTCTCTTTTATACAAGTAAGTTTATACATCATAATAATGATATGTTTACTTCAGTCTATCACAGGAGCAGATTTCCAGCATCAGAGGAAAAAATGATGATTTGTAAACAAGCTTTGTTAATATATTGTTGCCAACTAAAACATGTACTTTTATTATTAATGTTAAATAGTTACATGTAAACAGCATTTATATTACTTACTCTTTGTTTAATACCGGTGGGCCTCAATGTAAAAAAAAATGTCTAGGATGAAGGACACCTGGTGTGCGCATCCTGTAACAAGTTTGTAAACCTGATCTCATCCTGAATCCTAATCTAGGACTGGCCAGTGAGAACACACATAGATTGTTTGATTGGACCGGCCTCAATAGTCCAGAAAGAAGAATACCTGGTGTAACATCATGCAATAAAATTATAATCGAACCAGATCCTGAACTGGCCGGTTTAAAGAGTGTGTTATGGTGATGCAGCCCTTACATATTTTGGCTCTACACAACAACCTGGAAAGTAATCAAAGAGACTGATCAAGGGAACTCGAATTTACACATGTGTGTTGAATGTGTTGAATGGAAGTCTAGAGTTTTTAAACAACTTTGATGTAAGCAAGATTTTCTAGATACTTTGAAAGCATGTGTGAATAGCTGGGATAAAAGGGAACTACTGCATGTTTTATAATTTAGTCTTGCGGTTTGCCATAAAGAATTTCTTGTACTAAGTATCTCGCTTCAATACACGACACGCAGTCACTCAAATAGCAACCGGAAATATTTTACCTCGCTCGTACAATTTTCTATTTATGAATATTCATGCCCTGAAAATTTTTAGCCCTAGTTCTCTAGGTCCTGTGGACGAGTTGCACAGAACTGTGAAATTATTTGTTTGGCAGTATACTATACCAAAAATTCCAGTGCTGAAACGTGGTTAAGAAGTTATTTGCTGTCCTTTTCCACCTCTACCAGGTAAAAAGTATACACTTCTGTAGGATTTGGCATATTTCATCCTGCAAGGAGCAATTATAAGCTAGTTACTATACACTATGTAGCACAAAGATAGGAGTTAAAATTTACAAAAATGGAAAACTGCAAAACCAATTTTCTAGAAGTTGTAGCATTAGTTTATTAACATAAAGAATCTTAATAAAGATCTATAGCAGAGGAGGGTGTAGTCTTTGACCATTGTTGCTTTCCTGTCACTATTTGTATAATGCTGGTTCTCTATTATGTGTATAAATTAGGAGAGGAATGCTTCCACATCAAAGACATGATCTGTTTAGTTAAGTCATAGAAATGGGATAGAAATCTGGCATGGACCAATACATGAGTGTTTTGTGCATTGCTTATACCATCTTGGTCATCTGTTTTTCTTTCTTAAACAATTACAGTTCATTTTTTTAGTCATCCATAATATTTGTGATTTCTGGTTGACAAGTCCTGGCTTGGCTATTTCACTTTTAGTGAACTAATCTCAATCATCACAGGACATTTATCTGGTTTTGTCAATCTCCATCTCCCTATAACTATCAACTGTTAATCTTCTCTTCTTGTACTCTTCTAGATGAGCTTATCTCTCTTGATTCAGAAATTTACTGACGCTGTATCCGACTTTCATATTGGATGCCAATTAGGTATGGTTTTGTGTTCTCTTGTTGGCACCCCAAATTCTCACTATTGCAGTACACACTCCGGTCTACCAGCCTTTCAAGATGTGCTTATGCAAACACACACTTCAAGTGCAATTCACTGTAATATGCATCTATAGTACAACATATATAGCACAATTTGAAGAATTATTTTTGTATTGTATCACAGTCTTCCCATGTCCTGGGTTCAATCCCTCCAACCACGTCATCAGTGTGGTCCTTACCATCCATGCAAACAGGAATCACACTACTGCACACACACACACCATATTGGAAGATCTCAACCAAAGTGAAGTTGTACCACCTAGAGCAGGGGTGTGCAACATTTTTGGTCGGTGGGCCATATAACAAAACTTCAGACATCAAGCGGGCCACACTGAAAATTTAGTTTTTTCATGTGCACAATAAATTCAAAAATTCTCACAATATATTTAACATACTCACATACATTTATTTAACATACAGAGTAAATCATGACAGACCATTTTAGTGGGACACTTGAAATTTAGAGTCCTTGCATATCTTGTCAATATCAGCTTTGACAGAAGTGGTAGCCACCCTTAACTGACTGGTCAAATGTTCATCAGTCAGCTGACTTCTACATCTGGTTTTGGTGAGCTTCATTTTGGAGAAAAATTGCTCACAGCAGTAGGTGCTACCAAAGAGGGAGGTCATTCTTTTTGCATGACGGGACAAATTGGGAAACTTTTCACACATAGAGTTTGTAAAAGTCTACCAAACGGTTTTCAGAATATTTCCTCTTGGCGTCCATGCCAGCCTGCAGTTCAATAAGTTCCATTTGGCAATCGTCAGGACTGTCTTCTACTGCCAAATCAAAAGGTTGAGCAAACAATTTGAGTTTAATTTCATTTTGTCTGAAATCTGGAAATCTGTTTGTAAACTCAGCACGCAGCTTTTGTACACTAGCTTCATAGTTAGTGCAATCCAGATCAGGAAATTCCAGTTTTCTGGTTGCAAGACATGTGAAATGGGTCAATGTGGCTCAACTCAACTGAGCTTGGAAAATTTCCAATTTCTTCTCAAAAGCACAAATATGCTCAAACAGCTTATTCACAAGCTGACTTTTCCCTTGTAGTTTTAAGTTCAGATCAGGCAGATGCTGTGTAATGTCTGTGAGGAATGCTAAGTCATTCAACCAGTTCTCATCGCTCAAGAAGGCCACATTCTGATGTTTGCTCTCCATGAAGAACTTGATCTCCTGTCGCAGATTCCAGAACCTCTTCAAAGTGGCAGCTCTACTGAGCCAACGTACATCAGAGAAGTACACAACATCAGGATACTTACTGTCCAGCTCATCTAGAAAAGCTTTAAATTGCCGATGATTTAATCCTCGTGCTCGAATGTAATTTACACACTGGACAACATTTCTCATGACTTCTGCAAAATCCAAAACTTTGGTGCACAAGTTCTATTGGTGAATAATGCAGTGGCTTACAACTACGTCTTATGCTCCAACTGCATTTAGAATTTTTTTGGTGAATCCATTTATCCTACCTGTCATGGAAGGAGCACCATCTGTTGTAACACCACACAATTTAGCAAGATTCAGTTCAAACTTTTCCACGACCTTAAGCACCTGTTCACAGAAATCCTGTCCCGTAGTTGTGGAGGAAAGGCTTGCCATATCTAAAAAATCTTCAACAATATCGAAGGCAGCAGTAACAGCTCTGATGAAAATGACAAGTTGGGCTGTGTCACTGATGTCAGTACTCTCATCCAAAGCCAGACTGAAAGCTTCACACGATTTCAATTTCTCTTTCAATGTTTCTTTGATATTATCTGAAAGATCATTTGTCCTGCGTGAGACAGTAAAGCGGGAAAGGCTAGTTTGATCCACCAAATGTTTTTTCTCTGGGCATGCATATTCTGTGAATATTGTCAAACAATCTTTAATAAATTCTCCGTCACTGAAAGGCTTTCCCTTTTCTGCCAAACATTCACAAAGCTTAAAACTCAGTTTTGTCACCAGTTCTGAGTTTTTCTTGTAAGTGGTAAAAACACCTTGTTGTTTTTCAAAGGATTTTTTCAAATGTTCAATTTTATCCACTCGTACCTGACCAACAATTTTATCAAACTGGGAGGAGTGCTTAGTTGTGTAATGATGTTTAACATTATACTCCTTCATGACTGCAATTGTAACTTGACAGACGAGGCAGACAACACCTTGGTTATGTGGGGCAACAAGATATTTTGTGCACCATTCACTGTTGAATACCCTTCCTTCGTCATCAATTTTTCGTTTCTTGGCTGCCGACATTTTACTCACCCTGAAATAAACACAAAAGAATTACCTTCATGTATTTTCGCCCATGTGAGTGCCTTTTTAATAAATTAACAGTAACAAAATATGCCATCATTTCAAAATAAAATAATAATCAATTTACCTTCAATCTCCTGTACTACGGTAGCTGTATAAGCCTAAGGTAACAAATTCTTCATGAATGTTAAACATAAAGCGCGTGCTTCTACTCGAAAGGAAGCGCCGCACTAGCAATGTCCTTGGCTGTCTTGATTTGCGTTTCGGGCCACGCCGATGCTTGTCCCAACAGCAAATTTGCACTTGATTTAATCGGGCGGTTGAGCACGCGAGGGCCGCACTAAATGGCTTGGCGGGCCGGGTTGTGGCCCGCCTGTTGCACAGCCCTGACCTAGAGGATGTGGATGAGGCAAGTTGTACATTGAGATATTAAAAGAAATACTGATACTCTCCACACTGATAAAGCACAAGAGCTCAGCACTTTATGTTACCAAAGTACCCTGCATTAAGAATGAAGCATTTATCCACACATGATGATATAGATTTCCAAATAACGATAACTTATAAAATATGCAGCTCGCCTGGAAATTGTGCACAATATAGACAGAAGTAGTTTTTACCAAGCTCTTATTGAGCAGTGCAAATCTGCGAGGTGGATCTTATTGAGCAGTGGAAGTCTGCGAGGTGGATCTTATTGAGCAGTGGAAATCTGCGAGGTGGATCTTATTGAGCAGTGCAAATCTGCGAGGTGGATCTTATTGAGCAGTGCAAATCAGAGGTGGATCTTATTGTGCAGTGCAAATCTGCGAAGTGGATCTTATTGAGCAGTGCAAATTTGCGAGTTGGATCTTATTGAGAAGTGCAAATCTGTGAGGTAGATCTTATTGAGCAGTGCAAATCTGTAGAGGTGGATCTAATTGAGCAGTGCAAATCTGTAGAGGTAGAGAATGGAGAAAAATATGACTGCATACTATACTAAGCATAGAGGAGTATTTTATGAGAGTTCACCGGTTACTAGTGTTGGCATCACAACACATGAACAGCATGTAAAATGATACAATGGTAAACTAGGGGAACATAATTCATTAAGATACACCTCTGGTACAGGCACTCGAATTGCACTGGTTGTGTATGTCAGATAAATTGCTGCAAGCAGGCAACAACACCATGTCTTTACTACCACTTCAACATTTGGAGGGAAAACATAAGGTAGCCATGAATGAGCATGGAATCAGAATCGGAAGAAAATATCCAGAAAATCCACCAAACTTGTGGCATTTTTGGGCCACATACTTGATTTTTCCACAGACCCTGACCACCTTCAGACACATAGATTACCTAGGCTCTGGAACACCTTGCTACCAATGGATGTTAATTGTTTAAAGGACTATATCGATTCCTCTGCACTTTTTACCCTGTTACTTATTATGGCCTTGCACTGTATGCTTCCCGCTCTCCTAATCTATAGTCTATACTAGTAACATCATTCAATCATCAAAAGCAACTGAATATTGCTAAGCCAGCAAATACTGCTATGCCAATGTTCCTGACAGGTTGTGAGAGAGAAATGCACATATGGAAATATGGCTGCGAGTTAATTGCTGACTTGTATAAGAGTAGCTGCTTTACTTGCATGAAAAACACTAAGAGTGATATCATAGGAGAGGGGTGTCATAAGCAATATTTGTTTTCAGAATTGTCAAGATTATTGTTTTTGATATTTTCCTAGCCTTAGCTACTGCCCAGGCTAAAAAGATAGCCATTGCTCTGGCCATAACATTAGTAAGGACAAGAAGAGCTTAACCAGTACCAATTTGTGATAATTTGTGATGTGATTTGTAGATATCTTCATTATGATTGAAAGATGTGATTCAGTCGATAATTATATGTTCCTTGGAGATTCACAGCGGGTGTAAGTAGTTGGATTATAATATGGGGAAGTAGCCATGAATTGTGTGTTTTTACTGTATTCCTTACAGGTGCAAGGTTGAACAACCTGATACCTACAATATAATGAATGAGGTGACAAATTCTGAAATGGAAATGTGCATGTGGATATAAGTTATTTTGTTACGAGTAATTAGAAGCTGCTTTCCTTGAAGATATGGAAAGCACAACATCAAGAGTGAGGTCACCAGGCAGTTCTTTCTGCAGGAATTATCAGATAACTAAGGGAAGACCATGCAGAAGCTGACAGTAACTTGTTGAAGTGATAGGACAAGTGATAGTTTGCACTTTTGACAGTTTATTGTTGACAGTATTCTCTATATCAGTCAACAAAGTACTAACTATATGCATCAGTTATGTTTTTATATATGCTAAACTATTCAGTCCTTTACTCACTTATTCTACAGAGAGAGAGAGGGGCTGCTAAGGAACGATGCTTACCTTAGCAGGATTGAAAATTGTTCCTACTATAACTTATATCGCATCCAATGCCAGTATGTTGATGAATTGAGTAGTTAAGTCTGAATAAATCTCTGGCATTCTTTTCGTGACAGCTATTACCAAGCAGGCCGCGTGTAGATCCAGGTTTCTTTCGAATCGGTAGCATTCTTCTGACGAATCTAGCGATCATTTCCTTTTTTCAAGTTTAGTCCGTAAAATATTCCATGCTATCTCCGAGTTATGAACGCCGGCAAACGCTCGCCAATAACACTAATAATAACGTTTAAACGTCGGGGCGGAGCGAATAGTACTATGCCAGAGAATGCTACTATGCCAGCTAAAACTGCTATGCCAATGTTTCTGACCAGTGAGAGACAGAAAGGCACATATGGAAATATGGCCGAGAGTGAATTGCTTTGTGTAAGAGTAGCTACTTTACTTTGAAACAGTTATGCATGCATTCTAAGAGTGATGATATAAGGCAATACATGTCAGAATTGTCAAGATTTTTATTTCTTTGTTCTAGATATTTGCCTAACCCAGGCAAAAAATATAGACATTATTCTGGCCATAACCTTTATAAGGACAAACTGACAAGCTAACCCAACACTGATTTGTGACATTATTGTAGATGTCTTCTTTATGATTGTGAGATATTATGCAGCTGAGAGTTATATGTTCTTAGAGATTCACAACTGGTGTAAGTGGTTGAATTTTAATATGGGTAAGTAGCCAAGAATTGTTTAAGTTTTTCATATTCATTACAGGTGCAAGACTAACAACTTCACACCTGAAAACGTAATTGGATTAAAAATTCTGGAATGGAAATGTGCATGTGGATGTAGTTTCGTTACGATTATTTGGAAGCCACTTTCCTTGAAGATGAGTATATACCACATTAAGGGTTAAGTCATCAGGCAGTCCTTTCTGCAGAAATTATCAGAGAACAAAGGGAAGCAGAAGCTTAGAACTTGTTGAAGTGATAGTTTGCTGCACTTTTTACACATTTTTTCCCAGTTTGCTCTATTATTAGTTGAATCAGTTATGCTTTCTATATGTGCTAAATTATCCAGTCATGTATGCACTATCTGAGAGAGAGAGAGCAGCAGTAAACATTCAAGGAACTATGTCTAGCTCAACAGGATTCGAAATAGTTCTACCATCAAAAACTTGATTTGTAGATATTCTTCTATTATTGGAGATGTGATGCAGTCGAGAATTATATGTTCCTTAAAGATTCACAACTAAGTGGTTGGATTGTAATATGGAGAAGTAGCCAAGATTTTTTCATTTACTGTATTCCATAGTGTAAGATAGAACAACCTGAAAACTGCAACATAATGGGATGACAAATTCTGAAATGTAAACGTGCATGTGGAAGTAAGTAGTTTTTTTTTTGTTTTTTTTAATACTTGGAAACTACCTTACATGAAGATGAGAAGAGCAATACAAAATAAAAGTGAAGTCAGCAGGCAGTGCTTTCTGAAAAATTATCATTAACCTCCATGACGTTTTCCAATTCGACCTTTCCTTAGGTCGAGTCCATAAAATCCTACGTATAATCCCAGATTATGAACGTACAGCACTTATATAACCACATTAGGCATGCGTGACAATACGAAGTTTCCATCCACTTGTTTCGCTTGCCAATTATCATTTAAAAAATCATATTTAATCACTTTCTCTAGGTTGTCCACATATATTAATATTCTGTAATTGAACAATCGAATTATGTTTGTTTTACAATGTATACCATTTTTAATTAATTAATTAATTATTATTAATGCAGGGATTAAATGAATAAGGTAAGACAAAAAGAAAGGAATGGATTTGATTATTATTTTAATTATATAACAAGAATATTGGCATACTAACAATAATTAATAATAAAATGATGATGATGATAGTGATGATGATGATGATGATAACAACAACAACAACAACAACAACAACAACAACAACAACAACAATAATAATAATAAAAATAATAATAATATAATAATAATAATTATAATAATGATTATAATAATAAAACAAATGAATAAAAATAGATTAAAATTTTAGGATACATTATTATATACAGTTGTTGGTTCATTTGAATTATTGCTGCCATACATTATGCTTATTATGTTATTATTTTTTTTGTTCTATTATTATTTAACTGTACTTCTGTAGATCTTACGGCATGTCCATTAACAACTCATATATCACTCTTCATTGTCATGATTGTATCTTAAAATCTATGGCATAATTTATACACTGCCAGAAGAAATAGGTAAGAAAAACAAAGAAACAAACCGTACCTATATAGACAACAACCAGTTAGATCTCCCTTACCATTTAAAGTCTTCTACACCATTATTGTAGATTGGCATACGCTCCGTACTTTTAAAACCAGCACAATAATGGTGTACATGTGATATTAAGTGGTAAAGGATCATCTAATTGATTGTGGTCTTCATGGGTACACACTTGTTTCCTTTCTTTTCTTTAACAGGCTAATCCAATACAATAAACTTCTTTCTCTTGTTCAAGTGTTTTGTTAGTTGTTGTTGTTGTTGTTGTTTCTGTATTATTATAGTTGAACAGTAAAGAAGTGGAGGACAGCAAGTATGAGCTGATAGGTGGAGGATCTCCTAGACATTTCTTTTTCTATCATGTATATTGTTGCTGCACACTACACACATATCAACACATGCTATGTATTGTTGCTTTGGTTGACTATATCCATGCACAGTTGTCCACTACAAAAAATAAATCAGAACATAACAACTCTTGTTGCTATTGTTGACTGCATCTATGCAGGGTCAGCTACAGTCTCCTGAGGACTTGGTTATTTTGCACTGGAGAATACAACAGCAGATATTTTGGTAGAGCATTAGCTATGGCCTCCTTTGGACACAGTAACAGTTGACCAGATAGGTAACTCCTCAAACCAGAGAGCTGAGAGGCATTCATTGTGGTATGGATCTTCAACATAAGCTGTATATTTACGATACTTTCCAATTTCTCAAGTTCCCCTCCTTTCATCATTGGATCGAGAAATGGAATAACCATGGATGCTTATTGGAACATTTGGAGGATTTTAGTACTAACATAATGATGAGAGGATCTATTATACACCAGCTGTGTGAAGGAAGAAACAAAGAGCTTAGAATTTTACGTTTTTTTCCCCCTCCCCAAACCTTGACTTTTTTGCGCTTCCTGTATACTACCATTAACAAAGTATTTAAGGCACACTTGGAGTCTTTTTGGAGCTAACATTGGCCATTTAGGCAGCTAAAATTTTCCTAATGTGTGTTTTAGCTGAGATAGCTTATTATTATTTGGGGGGAGGGGGAGAAGGGGGGAGGGGGGGGGGGGGGAGTATATTGCCATTTAGGTCAATCTTGGAGTAGTAGCATACTCTCCTGTATAGATTTTTGAACTTTTCACTTATTATGTCCATGTAATAAATGTATGTTGTCCCCCCACTCTCCTAATCTGTAGTCTAAACTTATCATTCCATTATCCATCTATTTTTATTTATTAATATATATATATATATATATATATATATACTATATAGTGGAGAATCGGTGGTTGAAATTTTTGTTCAAAAGCATGAAATATCTTGGAATTAATTTAGGATTTTTTTGGCATGGAATCATTTGAACATGCGCACCACATGGCAATGTGATTGCATACATTGTTACTTGGAACTGGCTCATTCATAGCTTTGATGGTAGCTGAACTCAAGACCTTAGCTAGCTGTCCACTGGGGCAGTTTGAAAAACGTGTATAGAGACATGGCTGGCTGGGTGCGCACCGATTGCAAGGGTAATGAACTTTGAACTTCACTTAGCATTCAATTTGAATGGGCACCTCGTCAAGTTTGGTCCGGAACGTAATAACCGAAAATTTGCCTGCCAAAATATTCCCGTTATACGGTATTTTAAATACATAATTAACTAGTTTATTATTATTGTTATTATTAAGTTTTTAAACTATACTTGATCTTTACATTTGGCCATTAACAAGACAAGTATCACTCATTGACATTCCTAATTGTACTGTACAATCCAATGTATAATACGCTGATATCAGGAGAAATAGATTAGAAACACGTGTTATAGCCATAAAGACAATTACATCTAGTTAATTTACTTGAAAGTTAACTTAGTCTATTTAGAGTATCTTGGACATCATTCTAATCATACTGACAGCTATTTTTCCAAATATATTCTTTTATAGTTCATTTGGAAATTTTTCAGTTAACTAGCTAATTAATTAGCCTGTTTTTGCTGGTTAACTATTAACCTTCCCAATTCTGCTTATTTCCTTCCTTAATTTTTTGATAGTCATCTTGTTGATAATTAATAAGTACATAGAACTCTGACCACAGTGTGCATCTCTTCAAGGCTAGAACCATCAGGGCTGGATCACACAGACAGCAATCGACTAGATGGGATGAAACGATCCCATGGAAGAATGGCAAGCCAAAGCATGGGGTGCGACTTTCCCAGACACCATTTCCCCATCTTACCACTGCCATTCTACCAACAGTGCTGGAGCTGTGGCTAACCTGGCTGAGGAGAGGAAGTTGGCCAAGTACATTAGATTAGGGCCTGGCTACTCCTTCACACCTGTGGCCATTGAGTGCCTGGAGGCCATTGGTAAGAGATTACTGTCTATTTGAAGGAGCTTGGCCACAGGATGAGGCAATCCACTGGCAAGGTAAGGCAAGGGTGAACCTTCATTAATGTCTCTATGTAGCTGTGCAGAAAGGAAACGCAGCTTCTGTGCTTGGGTCAGTGGGGGGCCGATAAGAACAGTACTTATTCTGCATGTAATTGTGTCTGCACGTGTGTATGCAGTATATCTTATATGTTGTTATTAACTTGTTATTATTAAGAATTTATCACATATATATATATATATATATTTATATATATATTTATATATATATTTATATATATTTAAGGACTAAAAAGTGACTATCTCAGAAAAAAGCTAAGAATTACTGAGAGAGAATTTTTTCTCAACGAGTTTGAAAAGGTGCAAATCTTGAAGAAAAGTTTTGATTTAATGGAAACGACTTTTTTGTTCAAATCAACGAAATGAGACAATTATTACTGAAAACAGTTTTGCTCCTCAAAATGAGCCACATACAGCTAAACTAAGCTTTTCTGGTGTTTTGAAGCATTTTTGTGGGAATTGGGGAAAAAAATTATATTTAAGTACTAAAAAGTGGTTATCGCAGAAAGAAGCTTAGAATTTCTCGGATAGAAATTTGTTCTCAATGAGTTTGAAAAGGGGCTAATTTTAAAGAAAGGTTTGGTTGATGGTAACAAATGTTTAAGTTCAAACCAGTATAATGGGACAATTATTACAGAAAACAGTTTTGCTCCTCAAAATGAGCCACATTCAGCTAAACTAAACTTTTCTGGTATTTTGAAGTATTTTTGTGGAAATACACAAAAATTATATTTAAGGACTAAAATTGAATATCTCAGAAAGAAGCTAAGAATTCATCAGAGAGAATTTTTTCCTCACAGGTTTGATAAGGGCCAAATCTTGAAGAAAGATTTTGATTTTAAGGAAAATACTCTTTTGTTCTAACCAGTAAAATGTGACAATTATACAGAAAACAGCTTTGCTCTTCAAAAAGAGCCACATACCGCTAAACCAAGCTTTTCTGGTGTTTTGAAGCATTTTTGCGGAAATTGACAAAAAAATTATATCTAAGGACTAAAAATGGCTATCTCAGAAAAAAGCTTAGAATTCCTCTGAGCGAAATGTTTTCTCAATGAGTTTGAAAAGGGGTAAATCTAGAAGAAAGGTTGATTTGATGGAAACAATTTTTCTGTCAAACCAGTAAAATGGGACAATTATTACAGAAAACAGTTTTTACTCCTTAAAATGAGCCATATACAGCTAAACTATGTTTTTCTGGTATTTTGAAGCATTTTTGCGGAAATTGACAAAAAAATAATATTCAAGGACTAAAACATGACTATCTCAGAAAGTAGCTAATAATTCCTCAAGATAGAATTTTTTTCTGAACAATTTTGAAAAGCGGCAAATCTAGAAGAAATGATTTGGTTGATGGAAATGCTTTTTATGCTCAAACCAGTGAAATGGGACAAATATTACCGAAAACAGTTTTACTCCTCAAATTATGAGCCACATACAGCTAAACTAAGCTTTTCTGGTGTTTTGAAATAATTTTGGGTAAATTGATCAAAAAATTTATATTTAAGGACTGATTGACTATCAGAAGGAAGATAAAGAATTCTAACGAAAGAAATTTTTTCTCAACGAGTTTGAAAAGGGACAAATCTTGGAGAAAGGTTTTGATTTGATGGAATCTTTTTTTTGTTCTAACCTGTAAAATGGGACAATTATTACAGAAACAGTTTTGCTCCACATAATGAGCCACACACCTAAACTAAGCTTTTCTGGTGTTTTGAAGCATTTTTGCAGAAATTAACAAAAAAATATATTTGCGGACTGAAAAGTGTATTTCTTCGAAAGAAGCTAAGAATTCCTTAGAGAGAAATTTTTTATCAGCGAGTTTGAAATGGAGCAAATCTTGAAAAAAGGTTTGATTTGATCGAAACGACTTTTTCTGATTAAACCAGAAAAATGTGACAATTATTACAAAAAACAGTTTTGCTCTGTAAAATAGCCACATACAACTAAACTATGCTTTTCTGGTGTTTTGAAGCATTTTGGCATACATTTAAATAAAAGATAAATTTAAGGACTAAAAAGTGATATCTCAGAAAGAAGCTAAGAATTTCTCAGAGTGATATTTAGACTTGATGGAAATGCCTTTTTTTGTCCAAACCAGTCAGATGGGACAATTATTACAGAAATCAGTTTTGCTCCTCAAAATGAGCCACATACAGATAAACTAAACCTTTTGAGTCTTTTGAAGCATTTTTGCAGAAATTAAGAAAAAAACTTATATTTAAGGACTAAAAAGTGGCTATCTTAGAGAGAAACTTAGAATTCCTCAGAGACAAATTTTTTCTCAACGAGTTTGAAATGGTGCAAATCTTGAATAAAGGTTTTGATTTGATCGAAACGACTTTTTGATCAAACCAAAAAAATGGGACAATTATTACAGAAAAAAGTTTTGCTCCTCAAAATGAGCCACACACAACTAAACTATGTTTTCTAGTATTTTGAAGCATTTTGGTTGAAATTGAAATAAAAGATATATTTAAGGACTAAAAAGTGACTATCTCAGAAAGAAGCCAAGAATTCCTCAGAGTGATATTTTTCTCAATGAGTTTGAAAAGGGAAAAATCTTGAAGAAAATTTTTGATTTAATGGTAACGACTTTTTTGGTTCAAATCAATGAAATGGGTCAATTATTAAAGAAAACAGTTTTGCTTCTCAAAATGAGCCATACAGCTAAACTATACTTTTCTTGTATTTTGAAACATTTTTCCGGAAATTGACAAAAACCTATATTTAAAGACTAATAACTATCTCAGAAAGAAGCTAAGAATTCCTTAGAGAGAAATTTACGAGTTTAAAAAGGAACAAATCTTGAAGAAAGGTTTTGATTTGATCGAAAGATTTTTTTTGATCGAAACAAAAATATGGGGCAATTATTACAGAAAACAGTTTTGCTCCTCAAAATGAGCCACATACCTCTAAACTAAGCTTTTCTGGTGTTTTGAAGTATTTTTGCAGAAATTGACAAAAAAATTATATTAAGGACTAAAAAGTGTATTTCTTCGAAAGAAGCTAAGAATTCCTTAGAGAGAATATTTTCATCAACGAGTTTGAAATGGGGCAAATCTTGAAAAAGGTTTCGAAACGACTTTTTCTGATCAAATCAGAAAAATGGGACAATTATTACAGAAAAAAGTTTTGCACCTCATAATGGGCCACATTCAGCTAAACTAAGCTTTTCTGGTATTTTGAAGCGTTTTGGCGCAAATTGAAATAAAAAATATATTTAAGGACTAAAAAGTGACTATCTCAGAAAGATGCTAAGAATTTCTCTGAGTGATATTGTTACTCAATGAGTTTGAAAAGGTGCAAATCTTGAAGAAAGGTTTTGATTTAATTGAAACAACTTTTTTTGTTCAAATCAACGAAATGGAACAATTATTACTGAAAACACTTTTGCTTCTCAAAATGAGCCACATACACTTTTCTGGTGTTTTGAAGCATTTTTGTGGGAATTGAGGAAAAAACATATATTTAAGGAACAAAGAGTGGTTATCGCAGAAAGAAGCTTAGAATTTCTCGGAGAGAAATTTCTTCTCAACGTGTTTGAAAAGGAGCAAATTTTAAAGAAAGGTTTGGTTGAAGGTAAAAAAAATTCTAGTTCAAACCAGTATAATGATACAATTATTACAGAAAACAGATTTGCTCCCAAAATGAGCCACATACAAATAAACTATGCTTTTCTGGTGTTTTGAAGCATTTTGGCATAAATTGAAATAAAAGATAAATTTAACGACTAAAAAGTGACTATCTCAGAAAGAAGCTAAGAATTCCTTTGAGTGATTTTGTTACTCAATGAGTTTCAAAAGGTGCAAATCTTGAAATAAGGTTTTGATTTAATGGAAACAACTTTTTTTGTTCAAATCAACGAAATGGGACAATTATTACTGAAAACAGTTTTGCTCCTCTAAATGAGCCACACACAGCAAACTAAGCTTTATTGGTATTTTGAAGCATTTTTGGGGAAATAGACAAAAAATTATATTTTAGGACAAAAAGTGACTATCTCAGAAAGAAGCCTACAATTCCTCAGACAGAAATTTTTTCTTAACAAGTTTGAAAAGGGGAAAATCTTGAAAAAGGTTTTGATTTGATGGAAACGAATTTTTTTGTTCAAACCAGTAAGATGGGAAAATTACAGAAAAATGTTTTGCTCCTCAAAATGAGCCACGTACAGCTAAACTAAGCTTCTGTGGTGTTTTGTAGCATTTTTGCAGAAATTGACAAAAAAACTTATATTTATGGACTAAAAAGTGACTATTTCAGAGAGAAGCTAAGAATTCCTCTGAGTAATTTTTTCTCAACGAGTTTGAAAAGGGGGAAATCTTGAAGAAAGGTTTTTATTTAATGGAAATGCTTTTTTGGTTCAAACCAATTAAATGGGACTATTATTTCAGAAAACAGTTTTGCTCCTCAAAATTAGCCACATACAGCTAAACTAAGATTTTCAGTTGTTTTGAAGTATTTTTGCAGAAATATACAAAAAACTTATATTTAAGGACTAAAAAATGACTATCTCCGAAAGAAGCCAAGAATTCCTCAGAGATAAATTTTTTCTAAATGAGTTTGGAAAAGGGTAAATCTTGAAGAAAGGTTTTAATTTGATGGAAATGACTTTCTGTTCAACCCAGTGAAATGGGACAAATATTACCGAAAACAGTTTTGCTCTGCATAATGATCCACATACAGCTAAGCATTTCATGTGTTTTGAAGCATTTTTGCCGAAATTGACAAAGAACTTTTATTTAACGACTTAAAATGACTATCTTTGAAAGAAGCTAAGAATTCCGCAGAGAAATTTTTTCTCAATAGGTTTGAAAATGGGAAAATCTTGAAGAATCGACTTTATTTTTTCAAACCACCGAAACAGTACAATTATTACAGAAAACAGGTTTGCTCCTAAAATGATCCACATACAGTTAAACTAAGCTTTTCAAATATTTTCAAGCATTTTTGTGTAAATCAACAAAAAAAAATTTTTTAAGGACTAAAAATTGTCTATTTCCGAAAGGTTATGAATTCCTCTGAGAGAAATTTGTTCTCAACGAGTTTGAAACGGGACAAACCTTGAAGAAAGCTTTTGATTTGATGGAAACGATGTTTTTTGTTCAAACCAGTGAAATGGAACATTTATTACAGAAAATGGTTTTGCTCTACAAAATTAGCCACATAGAGCTAAACTAAGCTTTTCTGGTGTTTTGAAGCATTTTTGCGGAAATTGACAAAAAGGTTACACTTAAGGACAAAAAAGTGACTCTCTCAGGAAGTAGCTAAGAATTCCTTCGAGAGAAATTTATTTTCAATGAGTTTGAAAAGGGGAAAATCTTGTAGAAAGGTTTTGATTTGATGGAAGCGACTTTTCTGTTCAAACCAGTGAAATGGGACAATTATTAAAGAAAACAGTTTTGCTCCTCAAAATGAGCCATATACAGCTAAACTAAGCTTTTCATGAATTTTGAAGCATTTGCGGAAATTGACAAAAAACTAATATTTAAGGATTAAAAAGTGACTATCGCAGAGGGAAGCTAAGAATTCCTCAGAGAAATTCTTTCTCAACGAGTTTGTAAAGAAGCAAATCTTTGAAGAAAGGTTTTGATTTGATGAAAATGACTTTTTTTGTTCAAATCATTGAAATGGGACAATTATTACGGAAAACAGTTTTGCTCCTCAAAATGAGCCACATACAGCTAAACTAAATATAGCTAGTACTTGTTTTTAATGTTTTCATGTTTTTCATTTTTGTTATTTTAATTGTTATTATTATTTTGAATAATTTGAAAAATAACTGGACCACTGGAAAAAGGAGAAAAAAGTATACATAAATATACTATATCTACTTTTACCTATAAAGCCATGTGACCTAGTTGTTCTGAAAATCCAATGATGTTACCTCCTATATTAGGTAACATATTTGGTTATTTTTCATGCTCAGCATGCAACAAACCAAATGGTTACAGACAACATCATTACTTCTTTGTCAACAAAAGTTCTTACCACCCAGCCATGGGCATCACCTAGATGATGCTGGCATGCAACAAAGGTTGTATGTATTCAATGAACCTGTTCTTATTCATCAAGAGTTATGCCAGATTATTAGTTTGCATAGACACTGAGAGATTCTCTCCTGCGAAAAATCAATCAATCAATTCTCTGTTATATAATGCGAGTCCAATGCCGGATCATAAGTTATTCACCAAAGAGTCAATGAGGAAAAGAATTATCATAAGTTATTCACCAAAGAGTCAATGAGGAAAAGAATTATTATAAGTTATTCACCAAAGAGTTAATGAGGAAAAGAATTATCATAAGTTATTCACCAAAGAGTCTATGAGGAAAAGAATTATTATAAGTTATTCACCAAAGAGTCAATGAGGAAAAGAATTATCGCAATGGCTCCAAACTGAATGTCCATTAGGCTTGGTTGATTGCTGATTAGGTGTGGGTGGGACAAACTGTCACTGACCACAACTCTTGAGATCATTAGAACCAGCTTTCTTTCCAGGGAAAGCTTTCGACGCACTTGTGAAGATTGAACCTGAGCTCTTTCTGCTTTCCAGCAGGGTACGCAATTGCTAGGCCATGGGCACCCATGTTTTACAGCTGGAGTCAGACTCAATTATGGATATATTGATAACTGATCAAAGAGGAAATGGGGAAGACAACCTTACTGCAGACACTTTGCTCTCTCTTAAAATCCAGAATCAGTGCTTTAACATGCAATTTGCTAGGATAGAGCCAACAATTTACAAATCACACAAATTATGTAATAAATGTCGTTTGTATCGTGATTTGTGTGTATGTATGTATGCATGCATGCATGTATGAATGTATGTATGTGGTACACAGGAACAAAAAAAAAGGTCCAACACTTGAGTTTGTGTTAGTGGCCATCAGTATACTCTCCTCTTACTGAATTTCTAGTGCTGCTACTGCTACTGCTTACTAGTCGATCTGAGGATTATTCTTGAACAAGTACTCCGCCTAATAAATATCAACAAATAGAATAATTATATGAGAGCAAAATTTAGCACGAGTTTTCACTTACATAGACACAGTTCATGTCCAGCCTATCCCAGTAAATTGTCTAAGGGCCTTAAACTTCTTCCATGTCCCTAGCATGCATGAGATTTTAGTGGAATGAGATAGCTCCCTCTGTGTGCTCTAATTTTAGAGTACCTATTTCCTAAATGATGGTATGTTTAAAATCTTAATTAAGTCATGTTCATAATATGAGAAAACGGATACACGTTGCATTGTAAACGCTTCAGAATAAAATAATTTCTATTCAAACACAATGCATCGCACTAGTATGAGCAGTATATTGTGAACCACCCTTAAGAGCCATTCCTACTCCTTGCATTCATTCAAATTCTTGCATCCACTGGTAATTCAGTTTACAAAGCCATTGTATACTAGCTACTGTACACCAACTAGAGCTAGTCCAACCAGTGAAAGTCTAAGATCTTGCACAAACTCACAAGAAAATCAACAGGATCATCAGGCTTGATTTTGCAAGTCTCTACCAGAGCTTTCGTGAGGGTGGGAATGACGTGATGCATAAGGTAGTTACGTAGAGGTAGAGAGCGCACCTCCAGCAGCTCCTGCTCCTCCTTCTGCACCAGTTCTAGTTGAGATGCCTAAAACACATCCATTCACAACAAAACTGATTGTTTAGAACCAACACTATGTCCACATAATAATGGTTGACAAAAACACTTAAATGCTATTGATCTGAACATGTAAATTACTACCAAGACAATTTTAGTATAAAGTAATAAAAATGATGTAATAATAATAATATACAATACACAGTCAAGTTCATCTTAGAAATATAATATTTAAGACTGTATTGGAAACATTGTGCCTATTGTATATCTTTGTGTTATAACATGTACTTAGAGAGGGGGAGAGAGAGAGAGGAGAGAGAAAACATTTACTCACCCATTCAGCTTCTCTCTTCATGCGAAGTTCCTTTGCCTCCAGCTCCAGTCGCTCCTGGACTTCCCTATCAACCATCTCTTTCCTCATCTAGCAGGTATCAACGATGATAGAATGTCATACAGAAAAAGCTGCTTGTTAAGAAGGGTGCTTATAGCATTAGTTGGGTATATAAATGTCCTGAAGAATCTTAAGGATATAAGCCTTTACATGAATGTGGAATGTACATGCTGAAGATAACCTTGCTCTTCTATCCCAACAGCAACCTTTTAATGTCCTGTGATGACTACAACACTTACCTTCTCTTCCAGAGCAATTCTATCCTTTTCTGCTCTCTCCACAGTGGTAAGACCATAGTTTCTAGGCTCTCCAACTATTTTGTACATGACATCAAATGTTTGACGACCTCGATCATCTTCAATGCCTACACATATTTTGGAAGTTACAAATAATTAGGTAAACACTATTTAAGTTAGTGAACTTTGTATCAGCCAAATATTTGTAACCACACACTAGGTTTTACAAGAGCAAGTAAATGTGCTACGTGAGCTTTTCTTGACTAGAGCCTAGAGATATAAAACATCGGATCAGTTGTCTTCCATGTTAGAGCATAACCTTGAATCAACCTTCCTTGTTATTTGACTGTATTAAACAGGACATTAGGAGGATACACATGCATAAAGATCACTGCCCTATTTTTATTTTTCACAAGATAAGTATTCGTCCCCAACTTATATCACCTACCACATAATAATCAAGCTATGCAATTAATTGACTTACTAAAGTGTCTAGGATGGATCTCCAGCTCATCAAAGTAGTTGAGAACAGTGATGTCATCCTCATTCTGAGTTCGAAACAAATTTAAGCGTCGGAGAAATCCTATACATATTGCACAAGGAAAGTCATGCATGGATATAATAGCAACATTACTCTGCCAACTTCAACCATTCACAAGCTTCACAAGCAACATGCATTGTACTCTTAACAGAACAGTAGATCATTTCGTATACTAGGTAAATTTTATATGTGCCAATCATGAACAGGGAGTTGAATGACATCCTGTCCTCCTGCCTAATGAACCAGGGTCAAGGATTTTTGGGTTTTGATGAATTTCGGTAGGAAACAAAATGGACGACACTTTTTTTTGAGCTTCCCATATAGCAGGCCTTTGGCACCTGCCGTATATTTGCTCTCTTGTCAACGTTTGCATTCATTCAATAAGATAGTTACTGTTGACAGCTTAGGGACTGTTCACAAACTATAAAGCCACTTTTTACCAGATTTTTTTTTACATCCCCCCATCTCTGTCCCACCTCCCTGTAGCCCTTGTGTAGCCTATTGACTAGACCATCCCCCTTCCCTGCCATCTACCCCTTCTTGTAACCTAAGCTTAGCCTATCGCCCAGACCCCCTCCCGAGGCTATGTAGTTTGTGAATGCCTCCTAACGTAACCAATGAAACAATTAATACAACAAAGCAAACCAATGAAACAAAAACAGCAACAACCTGACCAGTGTTATTAACTCGACTATAAACAAAGAAGGAAAGCTGAAGATCTCCCAAGGGAGGAAAGGAGGACTGTTTCTGCTTGCAAAGAAGGAGAGGAATGAGAAGCTAGAGTGCAAGGAATGAAGAGTAGGCTGGTGCCAGAAGCAAGAGGAGAGACAACTTTAAAGATGGATGCAGAGGAGAGAGCTATATAGGTGTTGCGGATAAGGATACAAACATACCAAAACAAGTGAATGAACATGGAGAGAATCCAGCAGGAATGTATGTTTTGGAGGGTTGACAGGTAGAATGTCCCCTCCCCCCAAGTAAAATGCTCCCCCCCCCCTTGAATAGAATATTCCTCTGGATAGAATGTCCCCCTATCCTATCGTTTGATTTTAATTGATGCACTACACAGCCAACGACCAATGATATCCACCACCACATCAGGAGTTGCCATGCCACATGCCATCCCTGGCTTTATACGACAAACGAATACAAGGCATTGAGTGGCAAGCATTGTTTGAGGGAGAAGCAATATATCTTAGATTTTATTGGATAATGCTGGAAATCCTTGGATTTCCCAGTCCTAGCCCAGCATAGCTGAAGGCCTAATACAGTACTGATCTGTACATATTGATGCCATCATGACATTGTCCTAGCCCTAGCATAGCTGAAGGCCTAATACAGTACTGATCTGTACATATTGATGCCATCATGACATTGTCCTAGCCCTAGCATAGCTGAAGGCCTAATACAGTACTGATCTGTACATATTGATGCCATCATGACATTGTCCTAGCCCTAGCATAGCTGACGGCCTAATACAGTACTGATCAGTACATATTGATGCCATCATGACATTGTCCTAGCCTTAGCATAGCTGAAGGCCTAATACAGTACTGATCTGTACATATTGATGCCATCATGGCATTGTCCTAGCCCTAGCATAGCTGAAGGCCTAATACAGTACTGATCTGTATATATTGATACCATCATGACATTGTCCTAGCCCTAGCATAGCTGAAGGCCTAATACAGTACTGATCTGTACATATTGATGCCATCATGACATTGTCCTAGCCCTAGTATAGCTGAAGGCCTAATACAGTACTGATCTGTACATATTGATGCCATCATGACATTGTCCTAGCCCTAGCATAGCTGAAGGCCTAATACAGTACTGATCTGTACATATTGATGCCATCATGACATTGTCCTAGCCCTAGCATAGCTGAAGGCCTAATACAGTACTGATCTGTACATATTGATGCCATCATGATGTTGTAATGATTGGATTGTGATATGAGGAGGTAGCCAAGAATCGTATGCATTTATTCCTTACAGGTGCAAGGTTGAACAACCTGATGCCCAGCAACATAATGGGATGAAAAATTCTGAAACAGAAATGTGCATGTGGAAGTATGGCTGTGAGAGAAGTTTTGTTAAGAGTACTTGGAAGCTGCTTCCCATGAAGATGGGAAGCACACTACACTAAGAGTTAGGTCATTAGGCAGTGCTTTCTGCAGAAATTCTCAGAGGCCTAAAGGGAAGACCATGCAGAAACAGACAAGAACTTGTTAAAATTGATAATTTGCACTCTCGACACTGTATGCTCCCCGTCATTAGTACAACTCTCTTCTATCGACAGTTATCCTTTTTATATATGCTAACAATAGCCAGTCATCTACTCACTGTCCAAGAGAGAGCGGCAGTAGACATGCAAGGAATTGTGTTAACCTTATATGCCATGTCTAAAAATAGCTGACACCATCAAGAGAAATAACTTGTATCACCTCCAATGCCACAGCATGTTGATGAATTGAGTAATTTTGATAGAATAAAACTCCAACAAACCTTCCTTGGCAGCTATTAACTAAGCAGGTTGCTTGAGTACATGTTTAGATAATCGAACTGCTGCCATTTATTCTTCATTGATAACCATTTCTGAATCTGGCATATTCACAGTTCTAATCAGTTGATGCCAATGATTTTTCTTGAAATCTCCAAATGACCATATCACTTTTAAGCTGTCTATAAAATCTTCCTTGTACTCCCCGAAGTATGAATGTATGATGGATACCGATATATATATATACACGTACAACTAAATACAGGAATGCATGCAAATCAAAGTTTACTATCCAACTCCCCAGTGAGGGCTAGTTTC
>CBDHDT010000087.1:0-4482 GCA_965261215.1 Ekhidna sp. | reverse complement strand
ACAGTGCATGCACCTAACAGAATTAGGACTAAGCCTTCGAGAAGCCGGCTTGGACTGCCAGACAATCAAAGTCTGGATTTTCTATAAGTTTTTTGGCAACAAACCATAAAAGTGAGAGTTGGGCAAGCAAAAGAAGAAGAAGAAAAAAATGAAGGTGGCCTCTCTTCAGTAACAGAGACATTAAGAAGACCCCCAAAGTAGACATTGCACAAGATCTCTCTATACATGGTATACCAATTAGTGCACACCAGTGCATGGTCACCCTGAGGGTTCCTCCATCGAGGGAGATTCTGCATGTAGTGCTAGAGAGCTTGAGGAGTATGAAGATGTAAGGGGAACATTTTAAGCTGGAGGACTGCGGTTCTGTGGAGGTGAAAATGAGGAATGGGGAGGTGGGTGTGAAATATGTAAAGGATGGAGAGTTGGGTTGGATCCCAGTTGTGAGAAGGAGGAGAAAGAAAAGTGCTAGGAGTGAGGAGAGTGAGAGTAGTGGGAATGTGAATGTGAACAATAAAAGAAGAAGCCTGGTAATGTACAGGAAGGTGGATGGGATCCCAAGAATTTATATCCGTGAAAGTTTGAAAGCGGCAAGACAGGTGGTGGTGAAACCCAGTCCTATTGCCTCGAGGACTAGAACCAAAAGAAATATTATATAGGTAGTTATTTGCATGATAGGTATAATATATGTGATGGTCCTAACAGACTCAGCATGTGATGATTAAATTATATACTGATGAGCTGAGAAGTTTTGATTGCTGTGAAAGATGGCCAAAACCTAAAACTTAAGAACTTAAAACTAGCTATATAGCTCACACGGTGTTTTGATAGTATCTACTAGCAAAGAAGTGAGCAATTAGTAGCTATACAGATAATTTTGTTCTTTTAAGAAAAAAACAGCACCATAGAGCAGTATAACAGCCTGGCCCAACATAATTTGCCTTACTTCTTATTTGTAATATGTATGGACTTGTAGTTTATATTGGAATAGTGAACAATAGTGATTTATGTAGCATACAATAGCTAATGGTCTCCATGGGTACAGTTACCAATATCAACAATACAACCCCCGGTGTTGATGTCTAGGGGACCCTTCGAAAACTACATAAACTCTTTAAGGGGGCTGCATCCATCTCTTGCTAAGTCGGTTGAATGGATGATACCTTTCCTGACTACATACTCTAGAACCTTACCTCCCCGAATCCTATGCATAGTCTTGTCAGCCAGACCCCCCCCCCCCCCTTTCATGAGGCCATGTTGTTTATGAATACTCTCTAATGTGAAATCAATTGGTGTATGTGATTTTAAAATGGTAAAGGATCATCAAACTGGTTGTGGCCAATATGTATGTATTCTGTAGATCTCTGAATAGTTCACCATCGCTCAACTGATAACACTTAATTAACTAAAACACGCACAAAAATTGAAATAACAAAAAATGTTTATTACTGGTCAAAAAGGAACAGAAACAAGACTAGATCCATTTATACCACAACCTTTAGATGCCACTTAACCATTTCTAACTAATATACATCATTATTATACTTTTTTTTTTTTAATGTGTAATTGGGTGTTTTAAGTTGGAATGGTTCAGTGTCATCTAGCTGTTTGTGGTATAAATGGATTTAGTCTTGTTTGCGTAGTTTTTTGACATGTCAATCCAATATATTAGTTGTTTAACTAAAAAAAAACCCAACATTTTTGTACTTGTGTGTGCGGGTTTCAGGTAGTACGCTAGTACCCCCCTGGCCCAATAGATTGACATAGTCTCGAGAGCCAGACCCTTTACCAGTCTCTATGCTTAAGCGTACAGGTGTAATGACTGGTAGAGGGTCTGGCTCTGAAACAAGGATTGACCAACTTTTTTTAAATAGAGGACTGAGCTCCCCCCCCCCCCTCCTTCCCCTGAAAAAACAAAAACAAAAAAACAATGGTTGCATATATCTCAAAACTCACATCGGCAGCTTCTTAGCTACCTAAATGGTGGCTTCAGCTGATATTAGCTCAAAAAGGTCACCAAAGTGCGCCTTGAATACTTCACTAAGGTAAACAAGCAGAATTTTTAAAAAAGTGAGGTGTGAAAACAATGTGAAATTCATCCCCAAGATCTTGGCCTGTTTTGTTTCTTTGTTTATTTCTCTTTTTCTTCCCATGCATAACTGGCGTACAATAGGTTCTCTCAGCATAATTTTAGTATCAGAAGACTATAAATGTTCCAGTAAACGACCATGACTACTCCGTTTATCGATACAGTGAAGTGAAGGGGGGAAAACTGGCGAAAGTGCTAGGTTTCGTCTAGAGTAGACGCAACTGTTGTTGATGATTCGTACCACGACGAATGACTCGCGCTTTTTAGTTCAGCTAGTTCGTGCAGTTCTCGATCCTGGTCAGCTGTTACCATGTCCAAAGGAGGCTGTAGCTGATCCTCTATCAAATCTGCTGTTGTATTCTCCTGTGCAGTGCTACCAAGTTCTCAAAGTAAGCTATAGCTGACCCCTATGGGTGCAGTAAACAAAAGCAGCATGATATGGCTTGTTCTGATATTTTGTAGTAGAACATGGTACATGGGTACAGTCAACAATAGCAGCAATTGTAATGTTTGCTTCAACAATAAAACAAGTTAGAAAAAGTGTTTAAATGTCTAGATCATCACCGAACAGCACACACTTGATTAGTCCTCCTGTTCTCCTCCTCTGCTAAACTATAATACCCAGAAACAACAGAATAAATTAAAAAAATATATTAAATTTTTTTTTTTTAATGAAACAAGGGAAAAAATTTTTTTTAAACAACCAGCTATATTTAATATACCTGTTAAAAGGAACGGAAACAAGACTGTGCCCATGTACACCACAGCCAATGTGACTACCTTTAACATTCAAAATCATATCCTCCAATATAGTGCTGGTTTTAAAATCACAGAGTGTCTGTGCAACCACAAAAACAACAGCACAATATTGGTGTATATGATTTTGAATTGTAAAGAGGATTTAACTGGTTGTGATGTAAATTGGTACAGTCTTGTTTCCGTTCTGTTTAACAGGTCAAGCCAATATAGCTGGTTGTTTTTGAATAAAATTTTTTTTTTTTTGTATATATATATATATATATATATTTTTTTTTTCCTTCCGTATGTTCATATACCGGAGAGTACATAGGGATTTTTCAGACTCGACTTAAGGAGGAACTATAGGTTAAAACTTTCAAAAAAAAATGTAACAAATATATATTGTTCTAACATTTTTTCTTCTATCCTTTATGCTGGTATTTTGCTGTCAAAGTGTTGCTTATTCATTGTGCTTTCAAATTTTATGTTAAATATCTCTATAGGAACATTATCTTAGAAGATACATTCTGCAACATCAGGATCACTCAAAACCTGCACCTCCCTCTCTGCTTCAGGATAATCTCATTGGGTTTATACAATAGCTTTAATTTGGTCTATAGTTTGGTAAAGCACTTTATTTGAGTGGAGGAAATTGGCTACATGCAGTGTTGTTCAAGGTCACCATGTGAGTTAAACTGAGATAAAACATATTGTCACCTCTTCAAACCTTAACAATGCTTGCAATATAGAAAAATCATATTCACAGAACTCTAAAAGAGCTTTCCAATGATATATAATGTAAGCTTGGTAAGTGAACTGTGGCAATGTTATGGTGGTTTCGAACCCAGAAAACATGAATTGTGGACATGTGCTTTCAAAGTTAGCTTCCCTTCAGTTTTTTTTACTTAGGTAAGTGAACACAGACAACTATCATAATTTGAAGTGGAGCATCCAATGATTCTAAAACTTAAGAAATAGTCGGTATATCGATATATATAGCAAATTTTTAAACTGGAAAAATTTCTTTTCAATTTTCAGTAGTCCTCCCACCTATTCAAATAAAATAAAAACTGGTATACCTGGAGTACATGAAAATCTGGTACATTCATTTTATAGATCATTGAAAGAGCTATCAAACCATATATAAAACACACCATATATAAAATAAACAATGATCCTTTGCCATTTTAAATCATTCAATGGTTATACCTTTGTAGCATTCATAAACTACATTGCTTCATGGGGGTGCGTGTGTGGGGGGGGGGGGGGGGGGGGGGGGGCTGGCTGGTAGACAACGCCTAGGATTCAAGAGAGGCAAGGCTCTAGACTATGTAGTCATGTAAGGTATCACCCATTCAAACAACTTGGTAGGAGGTGGGTGTGGCCTCCTAGAGCTCCTAAAGGCTGAGGAAGGACTGGTCAATAGGCTACACATGGGCTACAGGGGGAGGGGGTTAAACATGCAGAAAGAGGCTAAGTTAGTGAACGGCCCCTTAGGCATCAGCACAGGCCTTGTATTGTTGATTTTGTTAATTGTCTCACTATTACTCATTGATACAATATAAACTACAAGTATGCAAGTAGGACTAATTTTTATTAGGCCAGGCTGTTATATTGCTCTATGGTTTTCTTTTTTTCTTAGAACAAGATTATCTGTG
>CBDHDT010000086.1:0-28905 GCA_965261215.1 Ekhidna sp. | reverse complement strand
CTTAGAAGACGTCTTGGTGAGAAACGTCTGTCCCATTTGATGAAGATAGCTATAGAGTCGCCCGAGAAGCCATCTGACAGTGACTTAGAAAATATTGTAGATATATGGTACAGAAAAAGTAGAAGGATAATTGTATAGGTGTATGATATGTATCCATCATATATTCATTATAACCATTCATACATAGGATTGAGTCATCCGTTCAATCAATAACACTAACCATACACAAGGCTTGAATTGTCATTTACAAATCCGCCAGTTCCAAAGGGGGACGAGAGTGAGCCTAGGGGGGAAAATCCTCCCCCGCCCGTCCTGAAAGAAATCCTGACTATGTATGATGTGTTGTTGTAGCTATTATAATCAGTCTAAATACTATTTATGATGTATTGGTAGCTATTATTATAACCAGTCTAAGTACTATGTATGATGTATTGTTATTTTTATTATTATTATAATTAATAATTATTATTATTTATTATTTATCATTATTTTATATTTTGGTATATAGTGGATCACATATATACACAAATGTTTACAGTATATATGGCAGCAGTAAATATTTAGTGGGTGGATTTTTTTCGGTTATTTTGACCATTATACGAACATTACTACAGCCGTACGTACACTCCGACTTTAATTATGCGTTTTTATAACAATTATATTTATGGCTATAAGTTTCTTTTTCTTTTTTAAGTATTAACATTTGGAACTGTTCGTATCATTAGAATGCAAGTACAAGATGCATTTTGGAAGAAGAAAAGTTTCACATTTCTACATCTACAACTAAACTTACAGCAAGAAACCATCAAGGAGCGACTCCTTTATCAAGAGTGAAAAGATTCAGAGTGTTTTCCAGTTAGCATTGAAACAGAAGAGCATCCTGAACTGCCGTAAAGGTCTGGAAGTGACGCTTCTTGACAGAGTTCCGTACGAGTCAGTCATTGTTGATTTTTTTCTTGAGTGACCGTTGAACCGGAAATAAAGTTCTTAGTTTTGTTTATAATGATAAGAACAATCTCTTCTGGACCGGTACGGTCAGGGGAAATATATGGAATTTGGAGTGTATATATATTGTGACCAGCATCTCATTTATGGTGTTTGCTGCTTACAGCGTTTAATCAGTTAATTAAATCAGATAGCTGAACAAAGTTCAAATTTACCATCTTTCATGACATCATAGCAAAACTATCAACAGCGGTGGTTTGCTCTTTCCTATATATAGCAGCTGCTCCCCAATACAAGCTGCCCAGATATTTCGTAGTAAACATGGCAACCTCTATCTACTGCCTCAGTATTTTAAAGTGGCAATATTTATGTGTGCATGTGTGTGGAAAACGGTACTTATTCCTGGATTCTCCCAGAGCTGTCACAACCATATGTTCTTATTGTAGTGCATGATCCTAATGGCCTGTTGTCATCATTCTAGGCTATAGCTTGTGGATATGCTATATCGCCACAAATACACCAGGGCCTTTCAAACTTCTCCACTTCTGTGGGAAAGTGTTTTCAAAATAATGTGATAATTGACCGGGGGTAATTGACACAATGAAATTTGGTGCTGAAATTTATTGTGTTTCCCCGAACCATGGCAATAGTGTAGTTTAGGTTGCCCTCTTTCATTGTTTTGAGTTACTGTATTTTTGTGGTTAACTTGTAGAAACTCATCCCAAGTCGCTGTTTGTTCAAACTAAGCATGGAGGTCACCTTGGATTCTTTGAGGGTCGTGGCATATGGCCCAACAAAACAACCTGGCTGGACCGGTTGATCCTGGATTTTGCTCAGGCCTGTGTGGAGTAACTATTAGCTACACACACATCAAGTTTTGTTGTTGTTTTTTAATTGCCAAACAGTGACAGAAATATTTATCTGAAGTAATTCTGACTTTCCAATAATTGCCTTGACTTCAGCAATTCATTGTCTTTTCTAATAATTTCTATATAAACTCCTATATATTATGCCATTTTTAATTTTGTTTTGTAGGATGTATGTATAATAGCTGTAATAAGTATGACAATTCAGTTCAATTTAAACGTCCACTACGGCGCTGGTGCCAAGTCTAATATGACCAATATTTAGCGGAAGTCATGCTATCTGGTGGTTGTGGTGTGCTCATTTTCTCTCGTTGTGAGAATAATACTATTTTGTTCAAGTATTTATCTAGACAGGCGGTTTCAGCGTTGTATGATGACAAGCAGCTGGTATCTTCTTAGTACCGTACACAGTCAGGCGTGGCCAGCCCATCATATGCGGAATGAGGGTCTGCTGGAAATTGGGGGCATTAAAAGCTGCTGACAGTTGCATGCTAGCCGCATAATCACTCGTAAAATGTTTGCGTTAGTAATAACCTTGCATAGTAACCAACAACAACAACTCTTCTAGCTTTAAAAACTGCCAAATGCTAGCCAAAGGGGATGGTGCAGAAATAATTTCACTAGAGCTAAGTCTTTTAACGTTTTGGAAACTCATCACGTGCCCCCAACTATTTGCAACTCCATCCGTGACGCTATAATGGGAGGGGGAAAGGTAACCATTTTAGCTCTTGAAAGAGGCCACGGTAAAATCGAGAAGATAAACAAGACTAATAAAGTTTTATAGTGGGACAACACTAGCTGTGCATTAAATATAACCTACCGTATGGGGGGGGATCGAGAGTTAAAAACTTGCGTTAGTGTTACGGTAATTGGAAATTTAATGAATTATCAATTAATTCATTGGTACTTTAGAACCAATGATTGTCCACTGTATATCATTGGTGCCTAATAAGTAGGTGGTTGGAAGTGAAGTCGAAACGCCTTTTACATTGTCCGTATTTGCTCCCTGGAAGGGGTTAGTGAGCGTTGGGGTGCTCTCTCGCATTTGCATGTGTCTAGTAGAGCTGGGGAAACAAATTTGAAAATTGCTCACGTGATTACCGTGACTCTCATTTGGATCTTTAAATTCTGTCCGGTTACGGTAGATACAACATAAATGTACCAGAGAAGCCAACTAGGTCGGTATATGGTGGACATAAATTTGTTGTACCTGTGGAATGAATAATGGGATAGTAGATGTTTTAACATGGATAGGAAGTTTTTGTTTGGGCTGAGGTTTTGCTAGAGCTAGTTTGCACACGAATGTGACCCATTCTCTCTCTAGCTAATTATCTTTCAATGTAAGAATTAAAGTATGGAAGTCATAAATTGGTTGGACCTGTAGAAAGAACAGGTCAGTTTATGTAGAAAGGATGGTTCTATTTGGATTTATCCTTTGCTTGGGCTACTTTGTAGCTCGGGAATGTGACCAGTTCTATTTCTGCATGCCTTATAAAGTGAAAAGTTACGATTATATCGACCTGTTGAATGTAAACTAGATGGGAAGAAAATTGAGGCTTGAATAGTCGGAAGAAAAAGAAAAGATACCATTAATGCTCTGTTCATCTCAGTCCCTATTGATTATCAATATATAGCACTGTACAATCTCTTTCAGTGAGCACAGTCTACAACAGCTTATTGTGACTACCTTGACCTTTACTCAAATCATTCATGCATGAAGTTGGAAAATGTTTGGAACCCCTGATGTCACAAGTCTTATTGTGATATCAGGGGTTCCTGTTGACACTGTCACAACCCTTTACCCTTTGGAGAAGCATTTTGGGTAGCAATATCAACGTAGTGAGCGAGAACCAAAATGTGTCGGACATTATTAAGAACAATGGAGTCTGTCGTGATGTGAAGGACAATTGCTGAGGAAGTTATAGTGATGGTACAAATCTTGCACCATCACTGGTAATACCACTGGATAAATGCAGTTGCGGGAATAACAGTACACTGAATTTTGTTTCGTCATCAACTTGCCTTTCCTCAAGCCTTGCTTTCTCAACCCTCACTTGCTACACTGACCCTGCACACTTGCCACTCTGATTTTTGATTATTATTTTCTTGTTATCAATCATATACTCTCCTTTAAAAAACAAACAAAAAAACTTGTTCTTCAATAGTGCTATAGTGAGAGTGTCAAAACTGAATATTTATTTGTATATACATATATGACAGGCTTGATTCCTGCCTACACTCCATCCATCTTTCTCCACTCCCCATATTCTTACCGGTTCTCTACAGTCTGCTGGGCAGCTATGCATACTCAAAAACCCTTCCACAATCCATGCATTGTACCGTATTCGGTAAAGGATCTAAGTATGAACCGCCTACTAGATCCCCATTTTGCATACAAGGGCCAGGTGTGAGGGAGCTTTTGAGAAGGTGTCCTCTATCCTTCCCATGTATGGAGATATAAGTGGATAATAGCAAATAGAGTCATGAATCCTGTACTTCACTCAGAATGCTCTTTCCTGACTCAGCTCCCTTAATTGGGCTGCGCCAGGTTCCCGAAATTCCTTAAAAGGCAAAATACATATAGTTAAGAATTATTATTGTCTAATGAGATTGATTGCAACTATATGTTGTTGTTAATCAATTTATTAACAGTCTTGGGTGTTGATCACCTTTCGTTCTTCCATGTTCCTTAGGTTGGTCACCTTAGGTAGTGTCCCTTGTTGGAGAGTTCCATTGGGCTCCCTGACACAGGACACATGGTCAACAGTGATATCCTTAGCAACCTTGCCACTGCGTATGGACTTTTTTTGTTGTTGTTGTTGCCACCTTCTCTAAGAGGACAATTCTTCATCTACGCTCAAATTTCAAACATTTGTGTCATGTCCCCACCGACAATCTTGATCATTAGGTATCTCATCGACACAAATTTGCGAGAATGCCTACCGAGCGCTAGATATTAGTCCCGCTTAGCGGACCCTTTCCTATCTCTTTGCTAGGACAAGTGTCCTGGTATAATTTAATCTGGTTAATATTGAGCCTGTTAACGGCCACCACATACACAGCACAGTAACACTAAGACAGCAAAAACAAACAAAAAAGACATTCTAAAGTTTGCTATTAATAACAAATAAATCAATTAGGAAAATATGCTAATAATAGTGCATGCGCTGTGTCCAGGGGGAGGAGAGGGGACCAAAATCCGTCCATTAGCTCTCCATACAACAATTCCTTCTATACCATCACTTCCCTATCCAATACATAATACATTCACCCACCTCCTCCATCAGTGTCACTTACTCCCTCCACACCTTTTCCCAACAGCAATGCCGCCTTGCCCTCCTCGTACAATCTTCCATATTCCTCCAGCCACTTTCCAGCCCCTACAATTCTGCTCACCTCATCTGCCAACACCCACCGTTCCCTCTCAAATTCCCCACATCACCAATAATTACTCCACATCTTCTCCTGCACCAATCTTACATATTACACACCTCCCATCTACCATTTTACATCTCTTCTTATCCTCCAACAACCCAGCAGAGCCAATCCTGTCTTAACAGCACCCTCACAACTTCCTACTCCTGCACAGACCTTAAATACCTCTCCACCCCTGCACCATTCCGTACCAACTTGTACTGCTTCATTGTACTCGTGCTACTACTTCCTCCTCCCAGTCCTCCTCATCTTGATCTTTTCCTTCCAACTACGCACTGATCCGTACTCCCTCCTCAAGACCTCATACTCTTCCCACCAGTTGAATCGTCCATCCTCTCAGGTATTAGACAGATTGGAATCTATGAGACGTCCAGAAGAATGATAGTGAAGGCAATTCTTTTCATCACAAAATGTGACCTTCAAGACACTCCCAATGCTGGAATATTGCTGGCTTAGAAGCTGTCATCCATGCAACGAAGACATCCTTTCAGGATGATGTTACTGAAGCTGTCCTGCAGGTGGATGTCAGTAATGCTTTTATCACTGTTAATCGGTAAGTTTCCCTTCGCAACATAGACACCTATGGGGACCATGCCAATGCTGCAAACACTTGGCTCATAGTAAAGGAGCAACGGCTATCAGAAGTAAAAAAACGTGTTCCAACATACACAGGTCAACATCACATCAAGTGGTAAACCACACTTGAGTGCTGCTCTTGGCTCACAAGAGTTCATCAGTGAGTTTGTGTCCCAAAATATCCTGGAGTGGAATAACGATTTAAAGTCGGTGGCAAAAATAGCTAACACCCAACCACATGCAGCTTGTGCTTCCTTCATCTATGCTGTGCACAAGTTCACCTTCCTATGGAGGATAATCCTGATATTGACCATTATTCGCAACCCCTGGAAGATACCAATTGCTCAAAATTCATTCCTATTTTTTTGGTTATATATATATATATAGAAAAGGTCATAATACTCAATAGCCATGAAGCTAATATGAAGAGCAAAAATAAGTAAAGTAATCAGTGATGGAACATATTTTGGTGATTATTTAACGTAAAAGTCGAAGTGCTAATATGGGATGTTGAATGCAGTGCTTATTGACTAATGAATTAGATTCTTTAATGTGATTAGGAAGGGAATTCCAGAGCCTTGTAACAGCAGGGAAAAATGGGAGGTGCCCAGACAGAGTTCTATATGGAATTTGCAGGTGATTATAATGGTGGAAAGATCTGAGGTTATAGGATGGGGTAAGTTGCCATGGTAAGAGGTTGGAAAGAAAATCTGTTATTGATGAGAAGTTTGAAGAAAAGGATAATTGGGCATTGCAGTGGCAAGAGGATAGAGATGGAAGCTGAAGCTTAGTGAGAAGAGAAGGGTAGGACCAATGTTTACTACATAATTTACAGGTTAAGTATTGTATTCTTTTCAAAATGAGACGAAAGATGACGTGATTATGGGTCCCAAAGGAAAGAACGGTATTCCAGATGAGAATGTATTAGAGGTGTAGTGGTGAAGAAGAGTTGAAATATCTGAATGGCAGTAGAAGTGATGGTAGATGAGACCAAGTAGATCACGAATCTTGGAAAATATCTGAGTGATGTAATAGTCCAGGATAGAGATGAAGAAAATTGCATTCCCAGGTACTTAAACTCATTAACAAACTGAATTGGAGAACCTGGCAGAGACTTAGTAAGAAGAGATTGTTTACATAACAAACTGAATTGGAGAACCTGGCGGAGACTTAGTAAGAAGAGATTCTTTACAAGAAATAAGCATGTATTTTTTTGGTAAAATTAAGTGTAAGGGAGAGAAGCAAGACAAGCAGTGATAGAGTTTAGGTCCTTCTGAAAGAAATAGAAATCAGAAAGAGAATTGATAGGACGAAAAAGGATATCATCGGCACAGAGAATAAGCTTGGATGAGAGACAAGGACACCTTGCACACACAATTGATGTTAAGAGGAGAGGACCTATTATAAATCCCTGAGGGACACCAGAAGACACCAGTAGAGGCGGGGAGGTGGTACCCAAGATGATCACCTATTGAGAATGAGCTGAAAGATAAAGAGTAGAGCCAGTTAATTAGATAAGGAGGGAAGTTAAGGTGGAATGATGGTCAATTAATTGTTTGTGAGGAACGGAGTCGAATGCCTTTTTGAGATCGAGAAAAAAAGCACCAACCAATTTGTTAGTTTGAAAAAGAGAGTGAAAGGAGTGATTGGCTAATATGAGAAGGGCTGATGAAGTAGACCAATGAGGAAGAAAACCATATTGAGAAAGAGATAAGATTGTGTTTGAGACATAAGTTGTAAAGGAGAGAGTGAAGATGCTTTTCAAGCTGCTTACTAACTGTAGAAAGAAAGGAATGGGCTGGTAGTTAGAGGAACCAAGGCTTGATGAAAATTTAGGGATAGGAACAATGAAGGAGATTGTTCTAATCTACTGGTAGATGTCCTTGGGACAAGGACAAGTCAAAGATATGAGTGAGGAGAGCAACTGTGGCAGTGCATGTGGATTTAAGCATTCTAGAGTTCATGTCTGGACCAGAGGCTATGGAAGAGGATGGACGTGACATCAAGCCAATAACATCAGATTTAGTACAGGGAGAATGAGGACAGGATGGTTGGCCAGTCGGGAAAGGAAGAAGGTAGGATACAATAGGAGGGGAGCATGAATTGAAGTATTCAGTGAGGAACTGATTAGGAATCTCAGCCTTATCACTACTGGAGGAGAACTTATTACCTTAGGATAAAAGAGCTGCTACAGAAGGTCATTCTCTTGTGAAATGGGGAAAGAGACCAACAGTTTTTATGAGAGGAGAGAGACTGAATGATATTTATTTCTTTTATAGAAGAAATGAGATTTCTAAGAGAAAGGTAAACCAGAAAAAGTGTAGGTCTGTCCAGTTTTTTGGCACATACAAAAAGATTCTATTGCCTTTTATTTGCTTTCGAAGGTTATTATCAATCAATGGGTAGCGAGTAGTGAATGGGGTATGTTTTGAGGGGACACACAAATTGATGACTGTTGAGAATCTATCATTAAATGCTTTCCAGGAGGAATCAAGGTCAGAAGAAAGAAGCTGATCTCAATGAAAAGTGTAAAGAAGGTGGGCCGCTCTAGCAGAATCTGCGAGATAATACAACAAATTTTATGCCTAGTACATTTCCTAATAGGGATGGGAGAAGGAAGGATGATTTCCATTAGAAGACTGTTGTGATCAGAAGAGGATGTGGGTGGTAGCATGCAAAGAAAAAGCACGAACATAGGATGGAATAAAGGTCTGGTCTGTGATAGAGGTCGAAAGAGTACGAGAGGTTGTGTAGGAGAGGAGATGAGCTGCTTGAGGGAATAGATTAAAAAAGGTTAGCTGACAAGTTAGAGGCTGAGATGAGCAAGGCACATCAATATTGACATAAGTCTCCAGTAAGGACCAGACCAGCGAGGACATTAGGTGAAAGAGAGCTAATAGGTTTGTTAGAGGGCTAAATTGTGGAAGAATGTCTGTAGAATGATCCAAACGTAAAATAACCTTCATGTAATTTTCTGAGATAAAGTAATTCTAAACTATTATGAAGATTCAAAGGAACAGCATGTAGAGAAGAATGTGCATGAATAACGACACACCATCATTGTAGCTTCTATCTAGGTGGTAAAGTTGAAAATTTGGTATTTGTGATCTCATTATTCAGTATGTCTGGAGGAAGCCAAGTCTGATTCACACAAGCAAGATTAGGAAGATACATGGAACAGAGGAGAGATAGCTCATCTAGTTTAGAAAGGAGATTGCAGGCATTGAAAGAAAACACTTTCAGAAAATGGCTGGTGAGGCAATAGGTGGCATTTAGGAAGAAGACTGTGGGTGTTCAAGTTTAGGTTGTTAGTGGTTGCTTTGGGAAGCTGATAGCTGGGGGTAATTGGCAGGAGATGTGGTGATAGAAGAGATCAAGATAAACCCAGAAGAGAGAGGGCAACATGAGGATGGGAGGAGAGTTGCTGAGGGCTGATGGGAGGAGGATGATTGGGGCAGTGAAAAAGAGAGAGAGGGGAGGTATTTTGTAGGGCACCTGAAGGCCAAAGGCTTTAAGGGAGACAACTTTGTGGATTCCAAGTTGATGGTGCCATTGGTCTTTTACACCAGGGAAGAGCCGTTTGTTAGGTAGGGGAGAAATGGAAGTTGGTAGTAAAGGAGGGCTTGGCTTCTTAGACTAGGGAAGAATCCTTGAAATGGTATGGGATAAGTGGGAGTTGGTAGCAGATTGGGGTTTGTAAGGAGTATGGCGAGCATAATATCTCTGAATGCGAGTTTCTTACCTTACCGGCCTATTTAAAGGGCCTATGTATCACAATGCTTCAAAACAGCAGAAAAGCTTAGTGAAGCTTTATGTGGCTCTTTTTGATGAGAAAAACACTTAAAAGGAGTGTTTTTTTTGTAAATTTTCTTAAAAATGCTTCAAAACAGCAGAAAAGCTTAGTATAGCTCATTTTGATGAGAAAAACAATTTTTGACCTAAAAGAGATATATTTTGTCAATTTCCGTGAAAATGCTTCAAAGAAGCAGAAAAACTTAGTGTAGCTGTATGAGGCTCATTTTGATGAGAAAAAACACTTTTTTGATCTAAATTACAAGTTTGTGTCAATTTCCAAAAAAATGATTCAAAACAGCAGAAAAGCTTAATTTAGCGATATGTGGCTCATTTTGACGAGAAAAACTCTTAAAAAGAGTTCCTTTTTGTCAATTTCCGTAAAAACGCTTCAAAACAGCAGAAAAGAACTTAGTGTCATTTTGATGAGGAAGACAATTTTTGACCTAAAAGAGATGTGTTTTGTCAATTCCGTGAAAATGCTTCAAAGAAGCAGAAAAAATTAGTGTAGCGGTATGTGGCTCATTTTGATGAGAAAAAATCTATTGACCAAAATGACCATTTTCTTTTCAATTTCCGTAAAAATGCTTCAAAACAGCAGAAAAACTTGTGTAGCTGTATGTGGCTCATTGTGATGAGAAAAACACTTTTTTTATCTAAATGACAAGTTTTATGTCAATTTCCGTAAAAAAGCTTCAAAACCACAGAAAAGCTTAGTGTAGCTGCAAGTGACTCATTTTGATGAGAATAACACTTTTTTGACTAAAAAGAGTTGTTTTTTGTCAATTTCCGTACATATGCTTCAAAACAGCAGAAAACCTTAGTGTAGCTGTATGTGACTTATTTTGATTAGAATAACATTTTTTTGACTAAAAAGAGTAGTTTTTGTCAATTTCCGTAAAAATGCTTCAAAAAAGTAAAAATGCTTAGTGTAGCTGTATGTGACTCAATGTGGTGAGAAAAACACATTTTTGACCTAAAAGATATGTTTTTGGTCAATTTCCATAAAAATGTTCAAAATCGTAGAATTGCTTAGTTTAGCTGTATGTGGCTAAAAAAAGGTTTTTCTCATCAAAATAAGCCTCATACTAAGCTTTTCTGCTGTTTTAAGCATTTTTACGGAAATTGACATATAACAACTCTTTTGAGTCAAAAAAGTGTTTTTCTCAACAAAATGAGCCACATGCAGCAGCTACACTAAGCATTTCTGCTGTTTTGAAGCATTTTGAAGGAAATTGAGGGGAAAAAAACGCTTTTAACGGAATTGACAAAATACATCTCTTTTAGGTCAAAAATTGTCTTTCTCATCAAAATGACACTAAGTTCTTTTCTGCTGTTTTGAAGTATTTTTACGGAAATTGACAAAAACAACTCTTTTTAAGTCAAAAAAGTATTTTTCTCATCAAAATGAGCCTCATATAGCTAAACTAAGCTTTTCTGCTGTTTTGAACCATTTTTACATAAACAGCAGAAAATCTTAGTGTAGCTCAGTGTAGCTCTATGTGGCTCATTTTGATGAGAAAAACACTTTTTTGACCTAATAGGCAAGTTTTTTGTCAAACTCCGTACAAATGCTTCAAACAACAGAAAAGCTTAGTGTAGCTGTATGTGGCTCATTGTGATTAGAAAAACATTTTTTTACCTAAATGGCGAGTTTTTGGTCAATTTCCGTAAAAATGCTTCAAAACAGCAGAAAAACATAAGTGTTAGCTGTATGTAGCTTATTTTGATGAGAAAAACACTTTTTGACGACTATACCATTTTTCCCGAAATTTGATTTTTTTTTGTCCCTGTCATAACTTTTTTCCTCTTTCTTCTGTGCAAATAATTATTATACCAGCTTGTTGCTTATTGTGTGTGCTTTAAGATGATATGTAAAAAGGCCTTATAGGCACTTTTTCTTAGAAGATATAGCCAAACACGCAAGGGTCACTCAAAAAATGGCATCTCCTAATTTGGAAATACTCTAATTGCCAGCCGCCTTGAGCTACAGACACCAAACTTCCTGTGTGGCTTGCTAACACCCTAAGCTCTAATGTGACTGAGCCATATTTGAAACGCGGTGAAGTGTTGAATAGATATGCGACACTTTATTTCCAACCGCGGCAAAGTTCACGGAAAATCTGTGACCCCGCCTCTTCTAATCACCATAACTCAACATTCCTTCATGGTAAAAAAATTTTGACACAGTCACATTAGAGCTGAGGCTTGTGGGAAGCCACAACACATGTTTGGGGTCTGTAGCTCAAGGCGGTTGGCAATTAGAAGATTTCCAAATTAGGAAATGCCTTTTTTTGAGTGACCCTTGCTGGTTTGGCTATATCTTCTAAGAAAAAGTGCCTATAGAGACTTTTTACATATCATCTTAAAGCACACACAATAAGCAACAAGCTGGTATAATAATTATTTGCACAGAAGAAAGAGGAAAAAAGTTATGACAGGGACAAAAAAAAATAATCAAATTTCGGGAAAAATGGTATAGTCCCCCCTTAAAAGAGTTGTTTTTTTTGTAAATATCCGTAAAAATTCTTCAAAACAGCAGAAAACGTAGTGTAGCTATGTGGCTCATTGTGATGAGAAAAACACTTTTTTTTATCTAAATGACAATTATTTTAACCAAAATGACAAGTTTTTTTGTCAATTTCCGTAAAAAAGCTTCAAAACCGCAGAAAAGCTTAGTGTAGCGATGTGGCTCATTGTGATGAGAAAAACGCTTTTTTGACCTAAATGAGTTGTTTTTTGTCAATTTCCGTAAAAATGTTTCAAAACAGCAGAAAAGCTTACTTTAGTTTTATGTGGCTCATTGTGATTAGAAAAACACTTTTTTGAACTAAATGACAAGTTTTTTGTCAATTGCCATAAAAATGCTTCAAAACAGCAAAAATGCTTAGTGTAGCTGTATAATACTTATTTTGATGAGAAAAATCCCTTTTTAGCCACATACAGCTAAATTAAGCATTTCTACTATTTTGAAGCATTTTTAAGGAAATTGACAAAAAACATCTTTTAGGTCAAAAAAGTGTTTTTTTTTCACCACAATGAGTCACATACAGCTACACTAAGCTTTTTTTACTTTTTTGATGCATTTTTATGAAAATTGTCAAAAACTACTCTTTTTAGTCAAAAAAGTGATATTCTAATCAAAATGAGTCACATACAGCTACACTAAGGTTTTCTGCTGTTTTGAAGAATTTTTACGGAAATTGACAAAAAAATTGTCATTTAGGTCAAAAAAGTGTTTTTCTCATCAAAATGAGCCACATACAGCTACACTAATTTTTTCTGCTGTTTTGAAGCATTTTTACGGAAATTGACAAAAACTACTCTTTTTAGTCAAAAAGTGTTTTTCTCATCAAAATGAGCCACATACAACAAAACTAAGATTTTCTGCTGTTTTTAAGCTTTTTTACGGAAATTGACATAAAACTTGTCATTTAGGTCAAAATAGTTTTTTTTCTCATCACAATGAGCCACATATAGCTACACAAGTTTTTCTGCTGTTTTGAAACATTTTTACGGAAATTGACCAAAAAATGGTCATTTTGGTCAATAGATTCTGTTTCTTTGAAGCATTTTCACGGAATTGACAAAATACATACTTTTTAGGTCAAAAATTGTCTTTCTCATCAAAATTAAACTAAGTTCTTTTCTGCTGTTTTGAAGTGTTTTTACGGAAATTGACAAAAAGGAACTCTTTTTCAGAGTTTTTTCTCATCAAAATGAGCTACATATCGCTACATTAGGCATTTCTGCTGTTTCGAAGCATTTTTACGGGAATTGACAAAAACTTGTCATTTAGGTCAAAAAAGTGTTTTTTCTCATAATGAGCAATATACAGCTACACAAGTTTTTCTGCTGTTTTGAAGCATTTTTACGGAAATTGACAAAAAACTTCTCTTTTTAGTCAAAAAGTGTTATTCTCATCAAAATGAGTCACATGCAGCTACAGTAAGCTTTTCTACTGTTTTGAAGCATTTTTACAGAAATTTACAAATAAGAACTCTTTTGAGTCAAAAAAAGTGTTTTTCTCAACAAAATCAGCCACATACAGCAGGATTTCCGCTGTTTTGAAGCATTTTTAAGGATATTGAGAAAAAACAAAGCTTTTTAGCCAAAAAAATGTTTTTCTCATCAAAAAGAACCCACATACAGCTTTTACGGACATTGCCAAAAAACATCTCATTTAGGACAAAATGTGTTTTTTCTCATCCAAATGACAAAACCTTTCAGCTAATTTGCAGAATTTTTACGGAAATTGACAAAAAAACAAATCTTTTTAGGCAAAAAAAAAAATTTTCATCAAAATGAGGTACATACAGCTAAACTAATCATTTCTGCTGTTTTGAAGCATTTTTATGGAAATAGACAAAAACATATCTTTTAGGTCAATAAAATGTTTTTTTCACAAAAATGTGTCACATACAGTTACACTAAGCTTTTCTACTGTTTTGAAGCATTTTTACGGAAATTGACAAAAACTTCTCTTTTTAGTCAAAAAGTGTTTTTCTCATCAAAATGAGCCACATACAGCTACATTAAGCTTTTCTACTGTTTTGAAGCATTTTTACGGAAATTGACAAAAACATATCTTTTAGGTCAAAAAACTGTTCTTCTCACCAAAATGTGTCACATACAGCTACATTAAGCTTTTCTACTGTTTTGAAGCATTTTTACGGAAATTGACAAAAACTTCTCTTTTTAGTCAAAAAGTGTTTTTCTCATCAAAATGAGCCACATACAGCAAAACTAAGATTTTCTGCTGTTTTGAAGGATTTCGGAAATTGATATAAAAATATTCATTTAAGTCAAAAAAGTGTTATTCTCATCAAATTGAGCTACACACTGCTACACTTAGCTTTAGCTACAGTTTTATCTGCTGTTTTGAAGCATTTTTATGGATATTGAAAAAAAAAAAACTTTTAAGTCAAAAGTGTTTTATCATCAAAATGTGCCACATACAGCTACACAAGTTTTTCTGCTGTTTTGAAGCATTTTTACGAAAATTGACAATTAACAACTCTTTTTAGTCAAAAAAGTGTTTTTCTAATCAAAAAGAGCCACATACAGCTTTTACGGATATTGACAAAAAACATCTCATTTCAGACAAAAAGTAGTTTTTCTTATCAAAATGACAAAAAAATTCTGCTGTTTTGAAGCATTTTTATGGAAATTGACAAAAAAAACAACTCTTTTTAGTTAAAAAAGTGTTATTCGCATCCAAAATGAGCCACATGCAGATACACTAAGATATTCTGCGGTTTTTAAGCATTTTTATGGAAATTTACAAAAGTATGGTCATTTTGGTCTATCGATATTTTTCTCATCAAAATGAGCCAAATACCGCTATACTTAGTTTTTCTGCTTCTTTGAAGCATTTTCACAGAATTAACAAAATACATCTCTTCTAGATCAAAAATTGTCTTTCTCAACAAATGACACTAAGTTCTTTTCTGCTGTTTTGAAGCATTTTTACGGAAATTGACAAAAACTTGTCATTTTGAAGGAAAAAAAGTGTTTTTTCTCATCAAAATGAGCCTCATACAGCTACACTAAACTTTTCTACTGTTTTGAAGCATATTTACGGAAATTGACGTAAAACTTGTCATTTAGGTCCATTTTGATGAGAAAAACATTTTTTTGACTTAAAAGAGTTTTTTTTTTGGGTCAGTTTCCGTAAAAATGCTTCAAACTGCAGAAAAGCTTAGTGTTGCTGTAATTGTCTCATTTTGATGAGAAAAACACTTTTTTGACCTAAATGGCAAAGTTTTTTGTCAATTTCCGTAAAAATCCTTCAAAACAGCAGAAAATCTTAGTTTAGCTGTATATGGTTCATTTTGATGAGAAAAACACTTTTTCGACCTAAATGACAATTTTTTGGTCAATTTCTGTAAAAATGGTTCAAAACAGCAGAAAAACTTAGTTTAGCTATATTATGTAGCTCATTTTGATAAGAAAAACACTTTATACCAAGTAGACTTGGAATTGGTAGATTAATCACTAGGTAGATTAGTCACTAAGTAGATTACTGACTTGGTATATTAGTCACTAGGTATATTAGTCACTCGGTAGATTGGTCACTAAGTAGATTAGTGCCTGGGTATATTAGTCACTAGGTAGATTAGTCACTAGGTAGATTGGTCACTAAGTAGATTAGTGCCTTGGTATATTAGTCACTAGGTAGATTAATCACTAGGTAGATTAGTCACTAAGTAGATTACTGACTTGGTATATTAGTCACTAGGTAGATTACTGACTTGGTATATTAGTCACTAGGTAGATTAATCACTAGGTAGATTAGTCACTAAGTAGATTACTGACTTGGTATATTAGTCACTAGGTAGATTAATCACTAAGTAGATAGTGACTTGGTATATTAGTCACTAGGTAGATACATTCCTTGTTCAGCTCTACTACCGGGATAGCAGGTTCATTGCCATCAATTTGTTAAATTGATAAATGCTTCTTCTAGATTATGGCTATACCTGTTATAATTTTGTTAAGTCATTGAAAGTAAGTCGTACATATACTATAGCTGTAATAATAATAAAAATTATCCATCTTTCAATTTTATATTTTCTGACGATAGTTGAACTAATGTTCCTTATGATGTGCCTATATTTAGTGATCTCTTCAACTGCAATTCCATTTTCGATAACTCCAATTGGACTTTTCTATCTTTAACTTGATAATATTGGATATGTTCTAAGAAACAAGTCATCAAAAGCAGACAGCTGAAATCAAGCAGAAAATACTGAACCAGCCAGGTGATTCGAAACATGGTCTCAACATGATTAAATAATGTAGGCGAGGGCAAATAATATAGGCGAGGGCAAATATTGTAGGTGAAGGCAAATAATGTAGGCGAGGGCAATTAACGTAGGTAAGGACAAATGATGTAAGTAGAGGCAACTAATGTAGGCAATAGCAAATATTGTAGGTTGGGGCAAATAATGTAGGCGAGGGCAAATAATGTAGGCGAGGGCAAATTATGTAGGCGAGGGCAAATAATGTAGGCGAGGGAAATTAATGTAGGTGAGGACAAATAATGTAGGCGAGGGAAATTAATGTAGGTGAGGACAAATAATGTAAGCTTAGGCAACTAATGTAGGCGATAGCAAATATTGTAGATGGGGGCAAATATTGTTGGCTAGGGCAAATAATGTAGGTAAGGGCAAATAATGTAGGTGAGGGCAAAAAATGTAGGCGAGGGCAAATAATGTAGGCGAGGGCAAATAATGTAGGCGAGGGCAAATAATGTTTGCAAGGAAAAATAATGTAGGTGAGGACAAATAATGTAGGCGAGGGAAATTAATGTAGGTGAGGACAAATAATGTAAGCTTAGGCAACTAATGTAGGCGATAGCAAATATTGTAGATGGGGGCAAATATTGTTGGCTAGGGCAAATAATGTAGGTAAGGGAAAATAATGTAGGTGAGGGCAAAAAATGTAGGCGAGGGCAAAAAATGTAGGCGAGGGCAAATAATGTAGGCGAGGGCAAATAATGTAGGCGAGGGCAAATAATGTTTGCAAGGAAAAATAATGTAGGTGGGGGATTTAAAAAAAAATGTTTTAAATATTTTTTCGGATACACTCACAATTGGTAAAAGATACAAAAAGTTATACATAAAATAGTCAGCAGAAAGAAAAACTAAAATAGTCCACCAAGGCAACTAAATCATCAACAACCTTGAGTTTGACACAACCCCTGACATGGTATCAATCAATCTTCCATGCTGTCCTTGCACATCACACACACACACACACTCCACAGTTGGCTCATGAAACTCTTGTTACAACATTTTTAAATGAAAACATGGGCGGTCATTCTCATCACTTTGTGGCGGTGGAGCTGGGAGGGTCTTTTCCGTCATCATTTAGGATCTTAGATCCATCATACAAGTTTGCAGCAACAAATGTCTTCGCCCTGCCTATCCAATGCTGCAGGTATCCCTGACAAGTTGTGTTTATTAAAACCACTCTGATGCAAAATCAGAAAGGGAAGTACTGGAAACAAGTTGGAGAGTAAGTGTGGCTGATGCATTCTTTGGAAGTCACAGTACTTTTTAAGAAATAATGTCTTTAATCGATCTATTTCGAAGAGATGTTTCAGAGTCAGATCAGTAGAGAGATAGAATCAAAAACATAAGTCACAATGTGAAGGATCTTCAACTAAAAAATCTATAAGGCTGTCATTTCGGCATTCGTCGCCGAAACAAGAGGACGCACCTTAACGGCTGCAAATGCAGATATGGCGTATGCTTTCCTTCTCCAGATGTGATATGTGAAGGTGAATGTGGGCTGCAGAAGTAACTGGAAGAAATAATGACCTTCTCTGTGCCATATTGGCACGTAACTGTTTCCTAAAACATATTCCTTTTCTAATTCATGACATTTGTCTTCTTCAGGTTTGACATTGGTGCCATTTCTTTCACTCCATTCTTGCAAAACTTGGAGGCCTTCATTTATTGGAACTGTGCCTTTAGCAAATAACACCAGGTCATTGGCATAGAAAATAAGATGGAGTCCAGTAATGCTTCTGATGACAACTGCCAGATCTGATATGAGCAACAAGAATAAGCTTGGTGACAAACTGTCCCCTTGGAGGACACCACGATGTTGTACTCTGTTAGGAGATTCATGTAAACCATCAAAAACCTAGATGAAATTAAACTGCAAAATATTTGAAATAAGTCACAGTGTCAAGCCTTTTATCCCTCAATCTAGACTATCAAAAGCTTTCATGAAATCAATGAATGTGATACCTATCCATTTTGATTACTTGTCCCGAATGAACGACAGTAACTGGTCTATTGCCTGCTTCGTCCCTCTCTCAGGTCTGAAACCATATTGTTCTTCAGGAAGAAGAGTTCGAATATGATCTATGATCCTTCAATGGAGAACAGAGATGAGCACCTTGAAGATGGTGTTTAGGAGTGTGTTTTACGGTAGTTCCACAGCTCATCCCTATGACCTTTACCTTCAAACCACAATTATACTATGTTCCATTGTGAAGTGGTAATTCCAAAGAATAAGAAGTTGAATAGTAATGCAGACAGATGGAGCAAAACTAGTATGGAGGTCTTCAAGTGTTCGTTAGAGATTCTGTCCAGTCCAGCTGCTTTGTAATTTGTCGTTCTCTAGATAGTCTGCTTGCCTTCCTCATCCATAAATTCTGGATTGTAGGTTCCATGAAGTCTTCACGGAAAACATGGGAAAGAAATTTTTAATGTGAATTATCTATCATAAAAGGGGTGTAAGAAGCTGGGACAGCTGGTGTTAAGGGACTGCTTGTGAACAAAAAATACTAGCAATGACGTTCAAATGCCGAAAGCGAGCGAATACTGCCATGCCACTGTCAGTGTTGTCATAAGGCAGTATTGTACACAGAGTTGTCAAGATTTTTGTTTTATTGTTCTAACTACTGCCCAGAATAAAAAACTAACCACTGACCAGATCATAACTTAGGCCAAGCTGAAGAGCTAACCCAGGAGATGTGATTTGTAATGACTTCTTTGAGATATGAGTAAAGCAGTCAAGATATTATATGGTCCTTAGAATTTCACAACTGGTGCAAATATTTGGATTCTGATATGGGTAAGTAGCCAAGAATTGTATTATTTTCTTGTCAGCTCCTGCATGGTCTTACCTTAGTTCTCTGAGAATATCAGCAGAAAATACTGCCTGACGACATCACACTTTCACAAGAAGCAGCTTCCAAGTACTCTTAACAAAACCCCTTAATTCCACATGTAAATTTCTGTTTTAGAATTTGTTGTCCATTATCTGTTGGGCATCAGGTTGTTTAACCTTTCACGGACCTGTAAGGAATATGTAAATACAATTCTTGCCTACTTCCCAATGTCACAATCTAACCATTACTTCATGATGGTATCAATACGTACAGATGAGTTCTGTATTAGGCCTTCAGCTAAGTGATGGTTAGGACAATGTGTTCATGTTGTGTCCAATAGGGCATCACTAAAATAATCATCAGGCTATACTTTTTTGTTTATTTGTTTCTCCCTTGCCCTCTTTTCTCTCCCTCTCCCTCTTCTCTCTAACACATTCACTCGCCACTCAATGCCTTGCATTTGTTACAAGTCACCTACAAATAACCAAATATGGGCATGCGTGGCAGTACAAAGTTTTCCATTTACCTCTCCCACTGATAGATGACGTCGAGGCAAGGACAGATCATCAATTTCAGCTGCTTATTTTTTCTTTATTAGATCCTCCTGTAAAGAACTTACCATTAGAATTCAATTCCCTTAGGTTTTGGGGGTGATGGTTTCCATTTGTTGACCTTACACAGCAGACAACTTCTTATTGTGTGTAAAAACTTTGTTTAGTTGGTCAGCTAGACTCGGAACTTTTTCTCCAAGTGAAACTTTGAATAAAAAATCAAACAACTGAAATTTCATTGCAATCCCTATATAAAGAGCAGCCACCTCTCTTGAAGAATTCTGTGTGCAATCTCGTTCATTTACTGAACTCGTGTATATATATATATATATATTTATTTATTTATCCAAGATGGAGTATACTTGGCTAAGTTATAGAAAAGCTGGAGAAGTTGTGTGAAGTTGCCATCAGCTTCTTGCATTAGGGCAGAACTGCAAAGTGCTAGACCCTGTCGACCAAGAAATCCCCAGCACTAAAGATATGGCGAAGGTTTTCTCGATTTATCTTACTGTCGTGAGCTGCATGACTACATAGCAGTTCTCCTAAATGCTTTGTAGAAGCCAGAAATGTAATCATTTGTTCCATGGCTCCTTGTGACAGGTGGTTTGATCATGAAAGCAAAATACTCCTTTTGCATCTTTCCATTTTGAAATTACCGAAAAATAAGAGCTTGGTCAGCTGTCTTACATTGTAATTTACCAGCATTAGAGGTACTAATACAAACATGGCAAAAAAAAAACACAGATTAAAACCTAATGTAGCCATGGCCACTTGTCAAACCAGCCAGATTGGAAATACCTCATTCTGGTTGTCTTTTCCAAAGGATAATTTTTTAAATGAAGTTCTTCGAAGTTGATATGCTGTGTCATCAATTTATGGCTCCCCAAAATGTAATTGAGTAGTGGCTTCAAAGTCTTCAGATGTTCCTGGCTCTTTGCTAATTTCAGCCATTTTGTACTCATTGAAGCAGCTGCATGAGCCCATGAAATATGTTTTGGATCGAGTACTTGGTGTGAAACGGACATTCGGCATTTTTGTGAAAAAGGTGTAAAATCTGTAAATATAGTCTTGTAATATAGCTAGCTAATTAGCTATGTACATGTTAGCCTTTCACACATATAAAATATAATTGTGCCAAAATGTGCTACAGCTTTCTAAACAGAGAAGTATATTTGCCAATGAAGTGCTACTATGGCCTTGGCCAAAGTGGCCATATTGCTTCTTACACTCTTTAGTTTGCTATCTAACTACCTAGCCATTATTAGCCAGGTAGGAGTTTGTAGGTTCTTTGAACTTCAAGTTGTGTGTAGTAATTCAATATTGTGCCTAATAATCAGTTCTTTGTTTCAGGATCTAACTTTTGGATTACTCAAAGAACATATATTTTGCAGCACTTTCATATCATGTGAACGACATGTGACATGCAAAAACAAGTGAGTTAATTGTTGTTTTAACATATAGCTAGTATGTCATTCCACATGTTGGGTTTAGTCATCCTCAGTTTGTGTGTGTTAGATCAGCAAACTTATATATTAACCTGCTAAAATAGTGTGCTTCTCTGTCATCTGGACATGTTATATTCTGTGTGGTCACACAAAATTTCTGTTCTTTGCTTTTTATGTTAAAACAACATAAAAAGTACAAGTTGTTTCATTCAATTACCTCACAAATAAATTTTGTCCATTTAACAAATATATATTTTTTACCGTGACCTTAGCAGAGATCTAGCTAGATCAGGCTATTACCTTGCTCCAGCTAGATCTTAGCTGGAAGGTCCATCTCTTACTTGCATATGTTCCACTACTCTAGTGATTACATTGACAGTGTATTAGTGTGTAATTGTATTTCTATCATAGGACATCGGCACAGCAGACACATGTTAAGGAATCAAGTAAGCAATTGCCAATGCTAGAAAAATTACTGTATGACCTCCTGTATTTACTCATATATGTTTAGCTGTGGTATGTCTATATGAAATTATAAGTGCCATTACGTTCCTATATTACTATATCCCACATAATATTGTCTGATGCTGATGCTTGTGGTTTCATCCAGCAAAAAAATCTCTACATTCTTCATTTCCCAACATTGGGTCACTTGCTCCATGAAGAGAGTCCCTTCAGTAGACTGTTTGGGAATTTTGGAGGACTAGCTTCAATGGCATTGGGCAGCTTCAAAGCATATATTGATGCATATGATTTTAAATAGTAGAGGGAATATAATTGGCTGTGGTCTACATGGGTACAGTCTTGTTTCCGTTCTTTTTTAACAGGACAATCCAATATAATTGTTTGTTTTTAAATAAAACAATTTTGCTCATGCTTATTTATACAATTACTGCTTAGCACTTGGGCCAGCCAAGTAGCCGGTGGTTAATATTAAGATGAGTCTAATACAAAAGAGCTTTTTCCTGTGGTCACCCATCCAACTAATGGGCAGGCACAGTGCTGATTAAACAATTGCTGAGAACATGAGCCATGCAGCACTGAGAGCAGGTACAATCTTGCTTCCATCAATTCAATATATCTGATAAAAGATATTTTTCTCTTGTTTGAAGTATTTTTGGTTTGCTTGTTTTGTTGTTTTAGTGTATTATAGTTTAGAAGTGGAGGACTATATCAAGCGTGACAGCAGCCATGTTGGATAATCAACAGCTTCCTTTGGGGACTTGGCAACATTGCACAGGAGAAAGCTACAACAGATATCTTGGTATAAGACCAGTCTTTGCAAACCACAAAGTTGGACAACCTTTGGGGGGACTAAACCCTAAATCACCAAAATTTGAACACAAATTTGTAGCTGTCATAACTTTTCAGCCCTTTCTTCTGTGCAGATACTTTTGATACCAGCTTTTGTTCATTGTGTGTGCTTTAAGATGATATGTAAAAAGTCTCTATAGGCACCATTTCTTAGAAGATATATTGAAACACACAAGGGTCACTCAAAAAATTGCACTTCTTAAAATTTTATCAGTGGTCCGCACATCTGTCACAGTTTTTCAAGGCAAACCCCAACCTTCTCTCATATCAATCTTTTCGTGTAATGAATAACAAACCGGGAATAGTGTACCTGAAAAGTTTTTAGATTCTATATAGAGAAATCTTTTGACATCCGTAAACCGGATTTGAATGATGATGATCTGCTATCAGTCATGCCCCAGCAAACTTCAATTTGTGGTTTGGACTTGCAATGCCAGTGATATTTAATCTGCCACAAACATAACTCCAAGGTGCCTTGAGTGACAGACCCCAAGTTTGTGGGTTGCTAAAACACGTAGCTGTGATTCCCGCCCACACAATATATGTGACCCGACCTCTTCTAATCCCCGTAACACAGGAATGCTTCACATGAAAAAAAATCGCCTCTATATCACAGCTACGTGCTTTAGTAACCTACAAACCTTTTGGGATCTGTTACTCAAGGCGCCTTGGAGTTATGTTTGTGGCAGATTAGGAAGTGCAATTTTTTGAGTGACCCTTGTGTGTTTGGATGTATCTTCTAAGAAAAGGTGCCTATAGAGACTTTTACATATCATCTTAAAGCACACACAATGAACAACAAGCTGGTATTAAAAGTATCTGCAGAGAAGAAAGGAGAAAAACGTAATGACAGCTACAAATATGTGGTCAAATTTTGGTGGTTTCAGGTGTAGTCCCCCCTTAATATTAAGATGAGTCTGATACAAAAGTGCTTTTCCCTGTGGTCACCCATCCAACTAATGGGCAGGCACAGTGCTGATTAAACAATTGCTGAGAACATGAGCCATGCAGCACGGAGAGCGGGTACAATCATGCTTCCATCAATTCAGTATCTGTTAAAAGATATTTTCCCCTTGTTTGAGGTATTTTTGGTTTGTTTGTTTTGTTGTTTTAGTGTATTATAGTTTAGAAGTGGAGGACTATATCAAGCATGACAGCAGCCATGTTGGATAATCTACAGCTTCCTTTGGGCACTTGACAACATTGCACAGGAGAACGCTATAACAGATATCTTGGTATAAGAGCAGCCATGTAACCACAAAGTTGACACCCTTACCACAAAATCCAGACACCAGGCTCCACCACAAAATTCAGGAAGATAAAGGGTTCGCTAAACCAGATCAAGTGACCTCTCTAAGCATAAAAGAGCAACCATTGGGCCTTTTTGCATTGGTTTAGTCATAAAGAGAAAGACAGTTACATAGTTGCCAACCGTCCGGAATGGGCGGGACAGTCCCGGAATTTTGGGCCTTGTCCCGGTGATGTCCCGGATTTACACGCACCTTGCACTTCCGTCCGCAGGCTTCCACTCGCTTATGGCAGCTCCTCGGATCTCAAGCGTGCTGTCTAGTTTAGTCCTCTTTGACACTCATAAAGCAACAACAAAAACAGTTCTAAGACACTTTTTAACAGAAAAGCCAAAACTATTACAATTTTGGCTCCAGCGAGTGACTGTGTGCCAACAGTGAACGACTTTTGACCTTGTTTCGTTTGGAGGTGTGGCACACTCGATATCCAGATTGCTGTCTGGACATCGAACTCCCTCCTGAATTGCTCCGTGAGTGCAAGAAGGCTACCAAGAGTTACGTAGCACCCCATTCTGACTCAGATGTTTCGGCTGGTCCTTCTTCTTCCGCTGCTTCTATTTCATAAACTTCAATTTCCTACGCACGTTTCTAGTAAGGACAAATTGCATCAGTAACCAGTGGGTGTGGCATATTAATTAGTGGGTGTGGTCAAAAATTCTGCGTGCTAAGCGCGCTCGTAAATGTCCCGGAATCCCCTTCAGGAAAGTTGGCAACTATGCAGTTACGTTTCAGATTTTGTCATGCCATTATGTTGTCGGTCAGGTTGTTCTATCTTACACCTGAAGGAGTACAGTAATGTTATGAAAATCTTGGCTACTTTCCCATATCATATTCCAACCACTTACGCCACTTACGAATCTCGAAGGAATATATAATTCTTCTGCATCACATCTCGCAATCAAAAAGAAGACTTCAACAAATCAGTTCTTAATTGTAGGAATTGTCTTAATCTTGCTAAGGTAGTTCTTGCATATTTACTGCAGCTCTCTATCTTTGATAGTGAGTACCTGACTGGATAGTTTAGTATATATTGAAACCATGAGTGATGCAACTATGATATAGAGCACGCTGAAAACAATAGATTTTCTCTGATAATTTCTGCAGAAAGCAGCTTCCAAATAATCTTAAAACTTCTTCCACCTTCACATTTCTGTTTCAGAATTTCTCATCCCAATATATTGTTGGTAAGTTGTTCATTCTTGCAACCACAAGGAATACAGTAAAGACATTCAATTCTTGGCTTCTACCCCATATTACCTATATTACAATCCAACCACTTACACCTGTTGTAAATGTCTAAGGAACATATAATTCTCAGCTACATCACATCCCACAATCGCAAAGAAGACATCTATAAATCACATCACAAACCAGTATTGGGTTAGGTCTTCAGCTTGTCCTACTGGGGCTATGGTCAGAGCAATGTCTATGGTTTTTTTGCCTTAGCTGTAGTTAAGGCTAGGCAAATATGTGGAACGGTAAAATGGAGGGGGAAAAAAGGACAATTTTGAAAACATGAATTGCTTTATGACATCACTCTCAGAATGCTTGCATATTTGTTCTTAGTAAGTAGCTACTTTTACTCAAAGCAATTCACCATCGGCCATACTTCCATATGTGCATGCCTATCTCACAGCAGGTCATGTACATTGCATAGCAGTATTCGCTGGCATAGCAGCATTCGCTGGCATAGCAATATTCGCTCTCCTTCGACGTTTAAACGTGACTACAAAAATAATTGGCGGCAGCAAAGCACATCCTCAGTGGAGTGAATGGAAACAGAAACTCCGTATTGTCGCGCATGACTGTATGTGGTATTTGTGTATGCTGTACGTTTTTTCCCAGGAGTGCTCTACTTAGAAAACAAAAATGACTTCTTGGAAAACAACAAGCCTTGGTGGTTACGTAAATAGGAAAACGACTGCCAATTCAGAGTCCAAAGGGAAGAACTAAACTATCTTAATGCTTCAATATGCTCTGGCATTGGATGTAATACAAGTTCTTGATGGTAGCTAGGAACTATTTTCTCTCTTGCTTAGGTGAACATAGTTCCTTGCATGGTTATTGCCTCTCTCTCTCTCTCAGGTAGTGAGTGGATGACTGGATAGTTTAACTTATATTGTAAGCTTATTTGATGCATATAATCATTAGTTGATACTGAAAACAATAAATAAAGTTCAAATGCAAACTATCACTTGAGCAGATTCTTGTCAGCTTTGTCATGTTCTTCCCCTAGTTCTCTGATAATTTCTGCAGAAAGCAATGCCTGCAAACTTCATTCTTAATGTGTTGCTTTTCTCATCTTCATGAAAGCAGTTGCCATGCATTCATTAAAATAACTATTTAGTTCCACATTTACATTTCAGAATTTGTCATCCCATTTTGCTGTAGGTGTCAGGTTGTTCTAACTTGCACCTGTAAGGAATACAATAAAGACATACAATTCTTGGCTACTTCCCCATATTACAATCCAACTACTTTATTGTGAATCTCTAAGGAACAAATAATAATCATACATTTCAGGGGGTGTAACTATGTGGAAAAGTCCAGTACAGTGGAGGTCTACTAAATGTGTACAATACAAACTTAAAAAAAAGGGAAAAAAATCACTACAAAAAGTTCTTCTCAACATAATTGGTTTAAAATGTGCATGTGGAAGTAGTTTTGTTACGATTATTTGGAAAATGCTTTCCTTGAAGTTGAGTACCACATTAAGAGTTAGGTCATCAGCCATATTTCTTCCTAAATAGTCAGAGAACAAAGGGATGCAGAAGCAGGGTATCAGGTTGTTTACTCTTGCACCTGTAAGGAATATGTAAAAACTTACAATTCTTGTAACTTCCCCACATTACAATCCAACTCCTTACACCAGTTGTGAATATCTAATGGCATGTCACGGCTGCATCACATCCCACAATCGTAATGAGGACATCTACAATTCACTTCATACATCAGTATGGGTTAGCTCTTCAGCTTGTCCTTACCAAGGTTATACCCAGAGCAATGTATACGTTTTTTTCAAATATCTAAAGGAATAATAAATAAATAAAATCTTCACAATTATGACAACTTGTTAAGTCATCACCAATATTACCCTTGCTTGTATATAGGTAACACAATGCAATTTACTCTTAGCCAGATTTTGATGTGCATTTCTGTTTTACAACTGGTCAGGAACAATGACATAGCAGTACTTGCTGGCATATCAGTGTTCGCTGGCATGGTAGCATTCGCTGGCATAGCAGTATTCGCTGTTGTAACAGTATTCACTGGCATATATAATTCGCTCACCTACGACGTTTGAACATCATTTACTAGAATTTGCGAGCGAAGCTAGCCCACCATGGGGAGGTATGTGGAAAACTTCGTATTGCCGCACATAGCCCAGTAAAAAATATATATATGCGCCCTACTTTCGTAACCCAGGAGTGTACGGAAGATTTTACGGACTCGACTTGGAAAACAAGCCTAGAAGGTCGCCGCTAGATTAGTCAATGATGAAGAAAACGACTGCCGATTCGAAGTTCAAAGGAAAGGACAATGAAACACACGCGACCAACGTGATCTATAGTTGTCAGGGAAAGGTGGCTGGAGATATACTAAACTAGCTTAATGATTCTATATCCTCTGACATTGGATGTGATACAAGTTCTTGATGGTAGCAATGAACTATTTCCAATCTTGCTAAGGTAAACACAGTTCCTTGCATCTTTACTGCCACTCTCTCTCTCTCTCGGACAGCGAGTAAATGACTGAATCGTTTAGCATATATAAAGCATAACTGATGCATATAGTTAATAGTTGTGCTAATGATGTACAGCATACTGAAAACAGTGTCAAAATTGCCATCACTTGAACAGATTCTTGTCAGCTTCTGCATGGTCTTCCCTTAGTTTTCTGATAATTTCTGCAGAAAGCACTGCCTGCTGACTTCACTCTTCATATGTTGCTCTTTTCATCTTCATGGAAAGCAGTTTCCAAGTATTCTTAACATAACCACTCACTTCCATAACTTTTGTCACCCAGTGTGTTGAGGTATCAGGCTGTTCTATCTTGCACTAGTAAGGAATAGAGTTAAGACATGCAATTCTTGACTACTTCTCCATATCACAATCCAACCAATTATTCCAGTTGTGAATATCTAAGGAACATATAATTCTCAACTGCATCACATCTCACAATCATAAAGAAGACATCTACAAATTAAGTTCTTGATGGTAGGACTATTTTAAATCTTGTGAAGATCATCTCAGTTCCTTGCATGTTTTACTGCCACTCTCTCGGTTAGAGAGTACTTGATTTGATAGTTTAGCATATACATAAGGCAGAACTGATTCAACTAATGATATAGAGGGAACTGAAAGTGTTAAAAGTGCAAACTATCACTACTACTAGTTCTCAGCTTCTGCATCCCTTTATTCTCTAATAATAATTTCTGCCAGCACTACATGATGACCTAACTTTATGTGGTACTCAACTTCAAGGAAAGCGGCTTCCAAGTAATCTTGACAGAACTACTTCCACATGCTCATTTCCGTTTCAGAATTTTTTAATTCCATTATGTTGTCGGGTGTTGGGTTGTTCAATCATGCACCTGTAAGGAGTATGTAAAAATTTACAATTCTTGTCTACTTCCCCATATTACAATCAAACCACTACACTAGTTGTGAATCTCTAAGAACATATAATTCTTGGTTGCATCACATCCCACAATCGTAAAGAAGACATCTAGAAATCACATCACAAATCAGTATGTATTAGCCCTTTAGCTTGTCCTTACAAAGGTTTTGGCCAGAGCAATGTCTATGATCTTTGCCTGGACAGTAGTTAACAGCTAGGCAAATATCTAGAATGTTCAGGATAGTTTTGTTTAGCACATAAGCACTGCCTATGGGGAACTTTTATTCGTCCCCGCCAAATCAAGATGCAATGTCAGTGTGACGAACTCGCCCAGAGCTAACTCGTCTAGATCTATTGGATCACTTTGTGACGTCACGGACAGGAATATGATCGACCAATCAGAAGCCGCCCGACCGACGAGGT
>CBDHDT010000085.1:0-71726 GCA_965261215.1 Ekhidna sp. | reverse complement strand
ACTTTTGTAGAAGTCGTGTGATGTCTCCGCATGTGAGGCAGTTTGCTGCTGCTTCTGCCACTGGCGGTTCGTCTAAGAAGACTGGGAAGAAACATCCAGTAAAGGCAGTTTTAGCAGGTGAGAGATGCTCCTACGGGGTAGCGGGGTGGTTGATGCTCCTGGGGGTAGGGAGTGGTTGATGCTCCTGGGGAGTAGAGGGGTTGGTTGATGCTCCTGGGGGTAGGGTGTGGTTGATGCCCCTGGGGGGTAGGGGGGTGGTTGATGCTCCTGGGGGGTAGGGGGGTGGTTGTAGAAAAGCATGGTTGAAATTAGACTTCCATCAGGCATTCTCACCACGTCACACTGGGCACGGAGAGGTTCCACATATGGATATATGGAAACATATGGAAACACTCGAACTATGTAGTTGAATTTCTCTTTGTCTTCACTGCCATCACAATTTGTCCTTTCCCTATGAAGATGGACAAAGTATGTTGACTGAAGTATCGGCTAAATAATCATTTGTAAGCCAATATAAAGGGACATTTAACTCTTTGTTATGCCCACCATCAGCTGCTAGTCATCTTTCTGACACGCTAAGTGAAGTTGGACCGCTCATGTCGTGTCAGTTTTGTTGTTTCTGTTGCATCGTAGTGTGGCGACACTGCGATTGATCTGGAATGGGGACTACTAGCCAATGACATAATGAGAAGTTCTCTAATTAGCTTATTAACGATAATCACTTCTAAGCTGATATAGACAGCCGTGTGGAAGTGTCTAGCTAGTACTTTCGTGGGTGCAATTTCATATTCATACTGTAGGTGTAGTTGCTCACTAATTGATCTTTTTTCCATCGCCTTTGAAAGTGTGAATGGTTGAAAGTGTGAATCAATATTGGTACCTGTTTGGTAATGTTGGTACCTGTTTGTTAATGTTGGTACCTGTTTGGTAATGTTGGTGCCTGTTTGGTAGTGTTGGTACCTGTTTGTTAATGTTGGTACCTGTTTGGTAATGTTGGCTCCTGTTTGGTCATGTTGGAACCTGTTTGGTAATGTTGGTACCTGTTTGTTAATGTTGGTACCTGTTTGGTAATGTTGGTACCTGTTTGGTAGTGTTGGTACCTGTTTGTTAATGTTGGTACCTGTTTGGTAATGTTGGCTCCTGTTTGGTCATGTTGGTACCTGCTTGGTCATGTTAGTACCTGTTTGGTAATATTGGTACCTGTCATGCTGGCTCCTGTTTGGTAATGTTGGTACCTGTTTGGTTATGTTGGTACCTGTTTGGTCATGTTGGTACCTGTTTGGTAATGTTGGTTCCTGTTTGGTCATGTTGGTACCTGTTTGGTCATGTTGGTACCTGTTTGGTCATGCTGGCTCCTGTTTGGTAATGTTGGTACCTGTTTGGTTATGTTGGTACCTGTTTGGTCATGTTGGTACCTGTTTGGTAATGTTGGTTCCTGTTTGGTCATGTTGGTACCTGTTTGGTAATATTGGTACCTGTTTGGTCATGTTGGCTCCTGTTTGGTCATGTTGGTACCTGTTTGGTAATGTTGGTTCCTGTTTGGTCATGTTGGTACCTGTTTGGTAATGTTAGCTCCTGTTTGGTCATGTTGGTACCTGTTTGGTCATGTTGGCTCCTGTTTGGTCATGTTGGTACCTGTTTGGTAGTGTTGGTACCTGTTTGGTAATGTTGGTACCTGTTTGGTAATGTTGGTGCCTGTTTGGTAATGTTGGTACCTGTTTGGTAATGTTAGCTCCTGTTTGGTAATGTTGGTGCCTGTTTGGTAATGTTGGTACCTGTTTGGTAATGTTAGCTCCTGTTTGGTAATTTTGGTGCCTGTTTGGTAATGTTGGTACCTGTTTGGTAATGTTAGCTCCTGTTTGGTAATGTTGGTACCTGTTTGGTAATGTTGGTACCTGTTTGGTAATGTTGGTACCTGTTCGGTAATGTTGGTACCTGTTTGGTAATGTTGGTACCTGTTTGGTAATGTTGGTACCTGTTTGGTAATGTTGGCATCGGTTTGGTAATCGTATGATTTCATCATCATGATGAAATCATCAGCATTGTCAGATAGCTATGCTTTAGACCAGGGGTGTCAAACTCAAATACACAGGGCGCCAAAATTAAAAACTTGAACAAAGTTGTGGGCAAGACTTGATATTTATTGAAGTATTGAAAAATATTGAGCATGTTTTCTCTTCTCTCCAGTTATATAATGATAAACTTTTTCATATGGAAACAAACGTAAGTTGCTTCAACATTGAATCTGGAACAAGCAAAGCTTGATATTATAAACACATGAGAAATCAAATTTCAAATAAAAAACACATCAGTGGCATTCGTTTCTTATTGTTATTTAAATAATTAAAATTAAATTAAATAAATTTTTATGCCTCTCTCTATCTGTAGCCTTTCGAGTTTATTTTCAGTGCAAACCCTTTTGCACAGGACATCAACAAAACCACCAAAAAAATAATTTCCTTCAATGAAAATCCAACACTTCAACTATTAACAGTCCATGTCTTGCAGTAGCAAGAAAAAAGTGCATAAAGAAAACTCAATTCAAAATTCAAGCTCAGTTTGCTACACTCAGATTTACTCTGATGCACACTGGTCCAAGCCAGACACTAGGCATCTTTTCTTTGATGCTAGTCCATGAATGTTTGTGATCAGGCTCTGAGCTTAGGAAATCCTCAGGATTGAGTGAAGGTGTTCATCATAAGATGACTCCTGTGTGATGTTTTGTTCATCTTCATCAAAGAGAATAGCTGTTCACATAGATATGTGCTGCCGAACATAGAGAGCATTTGAGCAGCTTGGGTACGGAGTTGGGGCATTGTGTCGGGATGAACCGTGGAAACTGTGCAGCGCCCACAGAGTCATGGTTTGACTTGAGCGTGTCACAACACTGGAGTTCATTCAGCTCCATTTGGAGGTTGGTTGGTGCGCTTTCCACGTCAACTGCAAACAGATTACTGAGCAGTTCAAACCTGTTGACAAATCGCCGGGTAAACTCGGAGCTGAGTGCGCTGAGTTTTTCAACAAACTGCTCTTGGAAACACGTCGGTAGAGATCTGCTCTTTAATGTTTTGGCAGCACGGAAAATGTCCCAAGTTTCCTTGCAGCATCTGAGTCTCCCACAGTCACAACTTGGTTTGGCTCGAGGTTGCTTGAATGGTAACAGAAGGCGGGTCTTGATTGACGCGCCAACGCACTAGCAAAACATTCTGGGATTTGCAAAAAAATTAGTGGTGCATGCGCTATATACTGGCGGGCCAGCTCTAATAGACATTTGAAATTATCTCGTGGGCCAAATATAATTACACTATGGGCCAGATTTGGCCCGCGGGCCTGAGTTTGACATGACTGCTTTAGACATTGCCTTTGCCCTAGTTGTAAACCTGACCATTATCCTGGCCCTAACCCTAGACGCTGCCCTGGCCCAACCCTAGTCACTGGCCTGGCCCAACTCTAGTCACTGCCCTGGCCTTCCTTAGCCCCAGCCTTGGCTTTCCTTAGCCCTAGCCCTGGCCTTCCTTAACCCTAGCCCTGGCCTTCCTTAACACTTGCCCTGGCCTTCCTTAGCCCTAGCCCTGGCCTTCCTTAGCCCTAGCCCTGGCCTTCCTTAGCCCTAGCCCTGGCCTTCCTTAGCCCTAGCCCTGGCCTTCCTTAGCCCTAGCCCTGGCCTTCCTTAACCCTAGCCCTGGCCTTCCTTAGCCCTTGCCTTAACCCTAAAGAAAATAATTTTTTTGTAATGATTTGCTGTATCTACGCGTCCTTGAGCTCACTTATCTGAAGTAAAACTTTTGAAGAGGAAACGGCAAAGGAGTAGTAACCGAAGAGGATGAGCAAAATGATAAAAGTGTTGCCATAGTTTCCTTTCAAGGTTGTCATTGACAGCTCTTTCAGTTCTCAATGATATAAACCATAGCTGATGTTTGTATTCTACAAGGTTACCAAGTTATGACTATTGAATAGGTGACCTTTGGATTTTGTATGATTACACACCGACTTTATTTGTGGATTTTTATAACGATTATATTTATAGCCATAACTCTTTTTTTTCAAGATAAACTTTTTAAAATGTTCCAATCGTTAGATTGCAAGTACAACTTGCTAGTTTGGTATAAGAATCAGCTTCATTAATGGTAGGTAAACAGGTGTGCATCACTACGTCGCTATATATCTACAGCAAAACTTACAGCCATCCAGGAGCAACTAATTTCTGAAGAGTTAGGGATTCAGAGTGTTTTCGAGTAATATTGGTGTCTGTGCCGCCTTCCTCAGCAGTAGAGCTTCCAGAAACTGCAGTAAAGGCCTGGAAGACGCTTTTTGACGGAGTTACAAACAGGTCAGCAACTTGATTTTTTTTGATTTTTTTTGGCTCGCGTCAAGTTTTTATTGCTATTGGGCATGTGCAGATTAAAAAAAATCTGGCGTTTAGCATACATATTGTATGTGTGTGTGTGTGATGTCCACGTTTACTTTAAGATACACTTATGGTGTTGAATCAGTTAATTTGGCTTGTAGGGTGGTCTTGGAACACACTAGGTGGCCTTGGAACACACTAGGTGGCCTTGGAACACACTAGGTGGCCTTGGAACACACTAGGTAGCCATGGAACACACTAGGTGGCCTTGGAACACACTAGGTGGACGTGGAACACACTAGGTGGCCTTGGAACACACTAGGTGGCCTTGGAACACACTAGGTGGCCTTGGAACACACTAGGTGGCCTTGGAACACACTAGGTGGCCTTGGAACACACTAGGTGGACTTGGAACACACTAGGTGGCCTTGGAACACACTAGGTGGCCTTGGAACACACTAGGTGGCCTTGAAACACACTAGGTGGCGTTGGAACACACTGCGTGACCTTGGAACACACTAGGTGGGCTTGGAACACACTAGGTGGCGTTGGAACGCACTGCGTGACCTTGGAACATACTAGGTGGCCTTGGAACACACTAGGTGGCCTTGGAACACACTAGGTGGCATTGGAACGCACTGCGTGACCTTGGAACACACTAGGTGGCCTTGGAACACACTAGGTGGCCTTGAAACACACTAGGTGGCGTTGGAACGCACTGCGTGACCTTGGAACACACTAGGTGGCCTTGGAACACACTAGGTGGCCTTGGAACACACTAGGTGGCCTTGGAACACACTAGGTGGCCTTGGAACACAGTAGGTGGACTTGGAACACACTAGGTGGCCTTGGAACAGACTAGGTGGACTTGGAACACACTAGGTGGCTTTGGAACACACTAGGTTGCCTTGGAACACACTAGGTGGCCTTGGAACACACTAGGTGGCCTTGGAACACACTAGGTGGCCTTGGAACACACTAGGTTGCCTTGGAACACACTAGGTGGCCTTAGAACACACTAGGTGGCCTTGGAACACACTAGGTAGCCTTGGAACACACTAGGTGGCTTTGGAACACACTAGGTGGCCTTAGAACACACTAGGCGGCCTTAGAACACACTAGGCGTAGAGCCATTTTTCTACTATCATAGCTAAGTGCTTTGACAAACCACAGACTTAATTATAAACTTTTAACACTCCACCGATGTTCAGAGGGGTGTGGAGTTGAGTGACCAGATGTTGCCAGATGTATCTTCTAAGAAAATATGTATCATTTGAAGGCACATAGAATGCAATACATCACTGCATAGAGGGAAGACAAAGGCTGTTGCCATTAAAAATTAATTTTTTATTTTTTTTGTTATATATTTTTGTGGTTCTGACCTGTAGGCCTCGCCTTAAACCTCTTTGTAGTCACCATGTGGTGCCATGGCTTTCATTGGTCGGGAAAAAGGCACGGTAGTTTAAGAGCCATAATAATGGCCTATTTCAATCTCTATTTATCCACTGAATTTCACTTATATCAATATCCGGTAACCAAGGTAAAAATAACAGTCTTGAAACACCGACTGTTCCTAGATTTGACGACCTCAAAAAGACTAGGTAACTATTTTGGGTTATTGTTTTGTCCTTTACATTGATTTTTCAAGGGACCGGTGATGTTCTGACGATGATTCTAGTGAGGAAGATGATTATGGAATTCCATGCTTACCTGGGTGAGCCTTCTTGTGTACATGGAGCCTTGGATATCTTGGATATCTTGGATATCTTGGCTACAACAGAAAACTGTTATAACATGGGTGGATTAGCTTAGCGCTACTGCGGAAAGTGATGGCATAGTCTTTGACGGGGAAGACATGGATGAAGAAGGGTTCTCAGGTTTGTAAATTTGATCTAGCTGTATTATTAGCTTGATGTCCAAAGGGCCGAGCTATTTATTTCCCGGGTAAAAGGCGGGTAATATGCCTACAGCTGTGTAGCTTCCCTTGTACATCCTGGGATTTTATTTAATTGAAATTGGATTATAAACTTGATGATGCTGGAGAAGTAGCCTCTATTTTGCCTCCTCGTTCTTCATCTACTCTCACAACTCCCTCCCCAGCAGTTGCCACAACTTATTTCCCAACAGCTGCCACAACTTATTTCCCAGCTGCTCTCCCACTCCCTCCCCAGCAACTCTCAGAATGGCCTCCCCAGCTACTCTCATAATGGCCTCCCCAGCTATTCTCATAATGGCCTCCCCAGCTACTCTCATAATGGCCTCCCCAGCTACTCTCAGATTGGCCTCCCCAGCTACTCTCAGAATGGCCTCCCCAGCTACTCTCAGAATGGCCTCCCCAGCTACTCTCATAATGGCCTCCCCAGCTACTCTCAGAATGGCCTCCCCAGCTACTCTCATAATGGCCTCCCCAGCTACTCTCATAATGGCCTCCCCAGCTACTCTCATAATGGCCTCCCCAGCTACTCTCATAATGGCCTCCCCAGCTACTCTCATAATGGCCTCCCCAGCTACTCTCAGAATGGCTTCCCCAGCTACTCTCATAATGGCCTCCCCAGCTACTCTCATAATGGCCTCCCCAGCTACTCTCAGAATGGCCTCCCCAGCTACTCTCAGAATGGCCTCCCCAGCTACTCTCAGAATGGCCTCCCCAGCTACTCTCATAATGGCCTCCCCAGCTACTCTCAGAATGGCCTCCCCAGCTACTCTCATAATGGCCTCCCCAGCTACTCTCATAATGGCCTCTCCAGCATCTCTCACAATACAGAAACAGCAGTAAATGCCTGGATGAGACATTTCTTGACGGGAGTTACAAACGAGCCGGCCAATGTTGTCTTTTCCTTTTTTGCTGGCATGACCGTCCAACTGAAGTAAACTTTATTGCTATTTGGTAAAGATACAGCAATCTATTGGGTATGTGAAGGTAGCATATATGGCGTTGGTTTTGTACATGTCTTTTTGGCAAGAAAGTCCGTGTTTACGTTAGTCTATGCTTACAGCGTTTAATCGGTTAACTCCCACTTCTGTTAACTCAGTGCTTAATTAGGAGAGAACCAAGAGGAAATGGTACAAATCTACTATTTTGTTTCTCATGTGTTCTCGTGTTCAATATATTAATTATTTTGCATCAATTTTTTTTTTGTTTGGAACCAGTGACAATGGTCACACTGATACCTTTGAGGTCCTGGCCAAGTTTTTTTTTTTTTTTTTTTTTTTTTTTCAGCGCTATCTCAGTCCTTAATTAAGCTTGAGACTCAAAACAAACAAACAAACAAAAATAGAGACATAGCTTTGAACTTTTTTCTATTTTTTTTTCTATTTAGCCAATCACCTCAGAGGTCAAGGTTAAAATTTCACACTTTTTTGTTTTCTACTAGACCACACCCACTCCCTTATTTTATCGTGTAGTCTCGTGTTTCACAGCAACACCAAAGTCCTGAGAAATGTCGTCACAGCGCTGGACACATATGAAGGATCTAGACACTTTATCTTTGCAGTATTTGACGAACCCAACAAGTTACTAATCCAAACATAACTAACCAGTAGATTAGCTCCTTTGAGTGTAATTCTCCCTCAACGTTTAATTGATCTAAAATGCTGTTAAGATGCTATTCACTTACTGGACTCTCCTGGAGGACCTGCTCTGGTAGGTCTGGAGTGTAGACCAACCCATCTCATACCTTCACCTAGCCTTCTCGGTGCCAATTTTACTATGGAGAATGCTCAACTGGGATTTTGTTTACATACAATGTGACAGATGACTCCAAGTAGCCAACTCTGTGGTGATATAAATTAGTTATCCTTCCCAGATCTACAAGTGTGCCTGTAGGAAAGTCTGGGAAGCTCTCTAAGTATGATAGTTAAACCTTTCCATATGGCTGGTATGTGAAGCTTCAGAAGCTAGCTGTACTATATCTAATGCTTTGTTAAACCATTATCTATGTGTTTTGTTATTTTTATTACCTACGTAGGTATCTACTCTTGTGAGTGTATATCTAGCTCAGATTCTGGCTGCTTTACTAGAACAAGAAGAAGAAAGCTTATAACACTCCAGACTTAGGTTAGACATGCTATATAGTAAGTATTAGTAAGTATGATAGTATGTATGATAGTTAACCTTGTGAAGACTCTAGATACATAACTTAGCTACACACTAAGAGCAGCTTACGTGAAAATAGGAACTTAGGTCAGTCATATATTTATATTTATAAGCACCACTAATTATAGCACCAACCAAGGCCGAGGCGTAATGATATATATGGCACCATAATTATAGTGTCAAGGCTAATTGTAATTATTTTTTGGGGCGATATAAATCCAGAAAGAAGGTATGAATAGCGCTATAAAAGTATTGCTCTTGCGGAAACTGGTGAATTTTTTTTGCCTCCCCCCCCTTTCTGAAATCCTGGCTATGACCCTGTAACTGGTGTGTTCCATATAGCACTTTTTATTGACGGCATTTCATTTGTCGATCTAGTCTTTCTTTTGGGTTGGCGAGAATTAAATTTGCGATAGATGACTATTGGCATCACGCCACTGTTAATTTTGTGTCAAAGCATGCTCAAAGGGCAATCACTATGACCACATCCCTGTTCTTTATAAGCGAGTGAGTAAGACAGCAGTAGCAGTAAGGGCATCCGTAGCAGGGGGGGGGGGGGGGCACCCGGAGCAATGGGGGCACCCATAGCAGTGGGGCACCTGTAGCAGTGGGGGCACCCGTACCAGTGGGGGAACCCGTAGCAGTGGGGGCACCCGTAGCAGTGGGGGAACCCATAGCAGTGGGAGCACCCGTAGCAGTAGGGGCACCTGGAGCAATGTAGACACTTATAGCAGTGGGGCAACTCTCCCAGAGCAGCAGAGACGGAGTTGGAGAGCCATGTTCAAGGATACCATGTTCTCTTAATGAACATTGAGCCATGACATCTTCACAGTCATTCTGGCCACTGGCGTGTACAAAGAGAAATTTGGGGCTGATGGTAAAATTTGCGATAGCACATTTTCGCCAAGCAGCCGAATTAAATATTCCTCAATAGAAAATGTTCTTGGAGTATGTAAGTGACGGTGCACTGGAATGCTCTACTGATTTTTCTTGTTGTGGATTAGAAGTGGTCTGTGATGTCTTGGAGCTCCCTGGCAAGTGTTTCTGTTGGGCATGTGCACACTGCCACTAGGCTGCCCAGTAAATTGGCCCAAATATGATGGCCCTGAAAATGTTTTGGCGTGATGCTGTAGACTGTTGATGTGCACTGTCATTGACATGGATACGATAATTATACAAAGCCTGGTCCACAATTGGGAAAATGGATACATGTCATGTTGCAGACGTATTGAATAGTCTCCGAACACAAGGTGTCGCATTGCTAGAGTGAGTGGCATATTGGGAACCTACTTCAGGCTTTTGTCTCTGGCTTTGCTTTGTTGGACTAAGGAGAGATCAGTAGTGGCTTGCTACTGTTGTTGTTTATAATTGTATTCATAGTCAATCTCAGAAGCATGTATGGGGAGAGTCACAACATGATGAAGGTCGAATAAAATGGCCGACTTGGTGCAACTGCCTCTTGGTGATTGTAGCTTCCAGTAACTTTGAAGGCCGATGCCACGTAGCCTGTAGCCATCACTGGTGTTAAGCTTACCTCCGTGCATATTTTCAAGTTGATCAGCCCAGTGGCTTTGAGGTAGATAGAGAGTTTGATTGGTTGATTGATCATTGATTAATAGATTGATTGATAGAGAGATAGATTAATAGATTAATAGATTGATTGATAGAGAAATAGATAGATGATAGATATATTGATGAGAGACACACACAGATGTGTAGGGGATGCAACTGCTGCAAGACCTCTCTGCACCCATGAAATGTCTGGCATTCCCCATCCTCTCTCACTCTTCCCTCTTTCCCCAAATATAATATAATATGTAGCATATATATTTGGGGTGTGGTATGTGGCAATATAGACTTCCTATATTGGTTTGACCCTTGGCAGCTTCTAGGTAACCTTAGCGATGGTTTCAGATTCAGATGTTTTTAACTCTATAAACAATTTCAGCTTCCTGTGAATCCTTTGCAAAAGTGGTACACCAGCCACCCAGGTAGAAACATTGAAAGCCATAAAATTCGATCTTCATGGAGGTTCCATCTACTGTTCCCCCCCCAACACTCACTTTGCGTGCAATACATACATGGTGGGTCCATTCCACTACCAGAAGAGCATTACAGCAAGTAATGTGTAAAAACCCTGTAGGTGGGTAATGACCCGTGCAACGACCCCTGCAAGTGGGTAAAGACCCCTGCAAGTGGGTAAAGACCCCTGCAAGTACATAGGTAATGAATGACCTCTGTAAGTGGGTAGAGACCCCTACAAGTAGGTAAAGACCCCTGCAAGTAGGTAATGATCCCTGTAAGTGGGTAAAAGCGGTGAAAAATGAACTTCCCCGTGTGCAATATTTGAGCCTATCAGATGAGCTGGTTCAACACGTTTTTACTGCTTTTAAACTATTCCAAAGCGAAAAGTATAGCGTTGACAAGCTAGCTAGCTCACTTGGTGCAGTTGCAATTGCATACTAGCAAAGAAGTGAGTTACATGTGTACAGAAAACCTTGAAAACGATAAGTAGAAATAATCTTGAGCAATATGGCAGCCTGGCCTAACAAATAGGTATTGAATGTGCACTGTAGTGTCTGTTCTTACTTGGAGTATCATCTATTGGTGCAGTCAGCAAAAGCAACAAGATGTGGTACATGCTTGAGGGTACAAGAACATGTGTTTATAAATGCTGGAGTCCGAGTAGACAGTTTGACAGTAGCACTTGTTGAGTTCTTCATTGCCAAACAACAAGACAAACAAGCCCCCTTCTCCCCCCCTTCCCCCCCCCCCCCCCTCTCAAAATACATGAGATAAGAACAGATAGCCAGGGAAGGAACGGAAGTTGTATATGAGTTAAATAATGACCCTTTACCATTTATACTACCAATTGCACTGCCAAGGCCTCATTTAGGAGGGAGAAGGAACTTTTGGAAAGTTAATAGAGATATGTTAGATGTTCCCCTCCCCCTGGACTTTTGGAAATCACATTCGCCCCCTCCCCAACTGCATTTTCTGTATGCAGCTCTGTCTGCTTTAAAAAAAAAAAAAATTGGCTGTATGCTTTTAAATGGTAAAGGGTCATCTAACTGGAAGGGTATATTCTTGTTTCCGGGGGTGGGGTCTGTTCGATACGTCAGTCCAGTGTAGTTCTTGTATATGTTATGCGCTTTTTGTATGTACATGTGCATTCTATAGAATGTGCCTCCCTGTATGTGTATGGATTCACAGAATTATTCATGCTGAATATGAAAACTTGTGCCCCGGCCCATGATGCCCTTGCCATGAAATGTAGAACCCATGTCTGGCTGAAGTACGCTCGCTCATCGATTGTTCAATAACCTTGCCCTAGGATTGGCCCTAGTAGCCTTGGATGGCCCTGGATATTGTGCTGGCCTTGGCTCCATCCCTAGCCCTGACTATAGCTGTAACCCTAGCTCCGACCCTAGCTGTAGCCTAGAATCAACGTTCTTAGAATGCTCGATCTACAGAAAGCACAGAACACTTTTTCTGAAGTGTAATTTGCACTAGCTGATCCAATATTTCCTGACTTATACATGTATGTATACACCAAATATGTTGATTTTGCTGGAATATAAGTCACTGTGGTTAAAACTGAATCACTCGGCGGGATCACAAGTGGAGCATGGGGCCTCGCACTGCATCTAGCTGCAGTGCTCAATGTGTTTGAAATGTCCGGTATTAAGCCTGTGGGCTTCGGCTTCATCTTATTATTTTTTTTTTCATGTTCTGAAGTTGTTGAGTTAGCAGAGAAGTCTGGGAGTGGAAGAGCTGAAAGGGAGTACAGACAGAGTAAACAGAAACCCAATATGAGCCTGGAAAAAGTATATTGAGTACACAGCAATGCTACCATTATCAGCCAGTTCACACTGGAGTCAGAACTTACTATAGCTCCTACGTGCTGGTAGAGGGATGCTTTATTTGGAGTGTGATTTATACTCCAGCAATTACAGAATGTTTGTGATGGTGGCTAACCTTGGGGGGATGGACTTACACTCTGGTGTGACCTAACTCAGGCAAATGTATATACTGTTGTAAAGGAATAAAAGTACCCCAAAACACACAAACATATCTATCCCTTCTCCTCCAGGTGGTATTGCTGGTGGACTGGAGATTCTGATGACGTTCCCAACTGAGTATGTGAAGACACAAATACAGTTAGATGAGAAGGCGACCATGCCCAAATACACAGGTCCCATCAACTGCGTCAAGGTGACCGTACGCGAACATGGTGTCTCCGGGCTCTACCGTGGCCTCAGTTCTCTTCTCTATGGCTCCATCCCCAAAGCTTCTGTCAGGTGAGGAAGGAGTTTATAAGCCTATCAAGCTTCTCTTCAGAATCCTGTGCATTTTTGTGTCTCTATTTCACCATACACCTTCTCTGGACGGCTGTAAATAGCCCTGTGTAGTGGGCGTTTTTTAATAATCTACTTTTGTTGGTGAGGGGGTGGAGGGAAGTGTCAGAGCTGGATGGGACTAGAGCACTAATCAGGTATTAGGAACTGATTGTCAAGCCTATGCTACAGTAGCTTAATCTAGACTAGACTACTATATATGTTACCTGTATGGTGTAGCAACTGTATAGGGAGCCTGTTATAGAGAGCCTGTTATAGGGAGCCTGTTATAGAGAGCCTGTTATAGGAAACCTGTTATAGGGAGCCTGTTATAGGAAGCCTGTTATAGAGAGCCTGTTATAAGGAGCCTGTTATAGGGAGCCTGTTACAGGGAGCCTGTTACAGGGAGCCCGTTATCGGGGAGCCTGTTATAGAGAGCCTGTTATAGGGAGCCTGTTATAGGGAACCTGTTATAGGGAGCCTGTTATAGAGAGCCTGTTATAGGGAGCCTGTTATAGGGAACCTGTTATAGGGAGCCTGTTATAGGGAGCCTGTTATAGAGAGCCTGTTATAGGGAGCCTGTTATAGAGAGCCTTTTATAGGAAACCTGTTATAGGGAGCCTGTTATAGGGAGCCTGTTATAGGGAGCCTGTTAAAGGGAGCCTGTTATAGGGAACCTGTTATAGGGAGCCTGTTATAGGGGGCCTGTTATTGGGAGCCTGTTATAGGGAGCCAGTTATAGGGAGCCTGTTATAGGGAGCCTGTTACAGGGAGCCTGTTACAGGGAGCCTGTTACAGGGAGCCCTGTTACAGGGAGCCCTGCTACAGATGTTTGTAGTGCATCATCCTTCTGCAAATACTTCCTAGCCCTTAACTCTATCAACTTTCTGATTGTTGCATGTGTCACGTGTGTTATTTATTGAAATGCTTAGTGTGGATTTGACCAATGCTGGTCCTCCTTGAAATGCCATTAGCTTGCTTGATTAATTTCTGGTTTCTATAACGATATTTATATACAGAGCTCTAGCTTGCTTGCTTGCTTTTTTTGTGGGTCAAGAAGAAATTTTTTAAACTGTTCATGTCCTTAGAATGCAAATTGAATGTGCTGCAGTTTGGTATAAGAATCGGCTCCATTGAGGTGAGGTAAGCAAACAGAAGCTATGCATCGCTATGTCTCTATGACTACAACCAAACGTACAGCGTTGAAATGTATCCAGGAGCGTCTCCTTTCTCCAGAGCGAAGGGTTTCTGAAATATTTAAGCATGTAGAAGCTTCCGAAGAAGATCTTCCAGAAACTGCTGTAAAGGCCAGGAAACTGATCATGGCAACATTTGCAATGTCGGCCATTTTTTAATATATTTTTTTAATATCTTTCATTTTGCTCGCTTGGCTCCTCAAGCTGGAGGTAAAGTTTTATGATGATTTATTTTGATAGAGGGCGTGTGCAGGTCAGAAATACGGTGTGTAGTACAAACAGTTCATTTTGTTGTTGTTGTCGTATGATGTCTGGAGTTTGTGGGTACATGTGTATCTGCTTATGATGGTTGAAGATAGCTAATTACTGTGGCGGTCAACAGTAGTCCTAGATCTTAAAAGTGTGGGTCTTAGCCTACAAGGCTATGGCTATTCCTATAGAAGTTGGCTTCTAGTTGTCTAAGCTTGGCTCTTCTAGGACAGGCAGACTGAACTTATCATGGTGGCTTACCTATTATGTGTCTGTGAAGCTCATGAACTTATCATGGTGGCTTACCTATTATGTGTCTGTGAAGCTCATGAACTTATCATGGTGGCTTACCTATTATGTGTCTGTGAAGCTCATGAGCTTATCATGGTGGCTTACGTATTATGTGTCTGTGAAGCTCATGAACTTATCATGGTGGCTTACCTATTATGTGTCTGTGAAGCTCATGAGCTTATCATGGTGGCTTACGTATTATGTGTCTGTGAAGCTCATGAACTTATCATGGTGGCTTACGTATTATGTGTCTGTGAAGCTCATGAGCTTATCATGGTGGCTCACCTATTATGTGTCTGTGAAGCTCACTAATAGCTAAATGGTGTCACTGTCTGATAGTCGACAGCATACAGCTGTTTGTTTGTTTGTTGTTTGTTTGTTGTTTGTGTTCCTTCCTCCTCCTCCCTCCTTTTTCAATACTAGACTTTAGTTTGGAACTTCTTACTCCTACTGTATGTATCTACATACTGTCGGAGTCTAATTAAACTTAACCTCTATGTTGTTGACAGTGCACATTTTCATACTACTTTCAAAATTCCACGGGTGTGCGTGGATTTCATCTCAAGCTCCGTATAATTGGATAGAAAAATTGGAAAGGATAAAATGGGGGGAAAGTTGTAGGTCCTATGGCATCTTTGCTGTTTTTAGTCAGGAGACACAGCAGTCGAGGAGCAGGGTGGCTATGTCTGTACCAAGAGCAACTCTAGTCTCCAGTCGAACAGCCTGTGAGCTGTGATGGATGAGCATCGGTCAGCTGTGGCGATGTAGAGAGTGCTGCAGTCGATTGGCCAGTGAGCTTTAGCTACTCCACCAGCAGTAGCAGTGTTGTCAAGAGCTGATTCAGATGAGCAGTCGGTCAGAAGAGGCGATAACCGACTGTTTGTTTGGCTGTGGCAATGTCACAAGCTACTTCAGTCGATCGTATGGTCAACTTTTTGATGTCTGCAGCTGGTCTAGTCGATCCTCAGCTGCCGTGATGCTGAGGGCTTCTCCCCCATGAGTGTCAGTTCTCTGTCTACTGGAGTCCGGCTTCGTTTCTCGCGGGGAAAACCAAAAGAGAGAAACATTCCCTGTTAAAAAAAAAAAAAATCCCGTTGTTTTCATACGTTTGTGCCTTGCACAGTAATGGCAACATCAAGTTAGTTTGGCGTGTACATACTGTATAAGAGAAATGTGAGTGTGTATTAACATGACGGTTGGTACCTGTGTTATGTATGTCAAACTTTGGTAGGAGAGGTTGATCCAGTGTGTCCCCATGCTCCTGGAACACCTTCTTACCTTAGACAAACCAGTGGACTCTTGCCTGACAATGAGTTCTGAGCAGCATGCTTGTTAGTTACACTCAATATTTGACTTCCAGTCTCCATATTTCGCCGACCATCGCTCAAACGAACACAAAAAATATATATCAGATTGAAGCATATTTTGTTAGCATTCCATCCCTAAAATTTGGTTCCAATATGCCATGTAAGGTATGAGCAGTGCTCATGGATTCATTGATGATCATGAATGACTGTACGTTTCCCTATGGGACATAGGATTATTCATACCATAAGTAGACTAGTAATAGTGAAAGTCCCGTTTTACGTCGAAGGCATTGGATCCCACAGAGAGACTTTGTATGTAGGAAAGAAAAGAACAAAGTCACTATTGCCAACAACAGACATGTATATGTTCTCCTGTATCTCCCGGTAACATTGTATATAGTTGATCAAGTGCACATGCTCTATGTGAAAGGCCGTGCACGCAAGTCTTCAGGATGCGGGTGTGTCCATGCAGAACTATGTACATCGCATGCACAATGTTCTCTTCTTGCCAAACATTAATGGTGCAATTAGCAAGCTAGATCAGCAAAGCTCTAGGAGAGAGGAGGGAATGGCTGTGGAAGAACACACATACTACTAGTTAATTCATTACTTATACAATGGAGGAATAGCTGTTCATCATGTGGCTTATTCCTTCCCTTCAGGTGGCAGTGTTGTATACCGTCATTAACCAACAAAGATCAATATTTAAGTGCTCAAATCTTATCAGAGACACACGATCCACTATACTAGTTGCTTTAAGAATTGTCCTGACTATGTCAAAGCTTGGACTTTGGGGTTACTGTAACCATGGCAGCCATTTTGTTTCATGCTAATTATCTCAAATTGTTCAATGCTGACAGAAATCCAGTAAAATTATTTTTCAAATTGATAGTCTTGACAAGTAACAAACCAGAGACAGTCAAGGAAAAGTTTGGGCCTTGCGGCTTCTGGGCTGATAGATATTGACTGATTGATTGATCAATTTCCACGTTCTCTCAATTAAAATATCAAATTCTGATAATTCCAGACATCAGAATTGTGAACATCCGAATGGCTGAAACTATAGTTGACAATTCAGCGCGATTTTCCAGATTCGGATTAGAATGTGAAATGGTTCCAGAAGGTCATGTGACATGACATGACCAGGCAGTGGCATGACCTGGCAGTGGCATGACCTGGCAATGGCATGACCTGGCAGTGGCATGTCCTGGCAGTGGCATGACCTGGCAGCGGCATGTCCTGGCAGTGGCATGACCTGGCAGCGGCATGTCCTGGCAGTGGCATGACCTGGCAGCGGCATGACCTGGCAGCGGCATGACCTGGCAGCAGCATGACCTGGCAGTGGCATGTCCTGGCAGTGGCATGTCCTGGCAGTGGCATGTCCTGGCAGTGGCATGACCTGGCAGCGGCATGTCCTGGCAGTGGCATGACCTGGCAGCGGCATGACCTGGCAGCGGCAGGACCTGGCAGCGGCATGACCTGGCAGCAGCATGACCTGGCAGTGGCATGTCCTGGCAGTGGCATGTCCTGGCAGTGGCATGTCCTGGCAGTGGCATGACCTGGCAGTGGCATGTCCTGACAGTGGCATGACCTGGCAGCGGCATGACCTGGCAGCGGCATGACCTGGCAGTGGCATGACCAGGCAGTGGCATGACCAGGCAGTGGCACGACCTGGCAGCATTCGTGATTGAGCAGCATTTGCCATAGCAGCAGTGTCATTGCCGGCAATCAATGAACTGATGTTCCAGGAGGAGATCCAACATCGGAACACTTAGATAAGACTTAATGATGCATTCTTGGTGGCTTTCTCCAAATGCAGTCAGAAACACTGCAACCAAAATACCCGCCCACGGTGAAGTGATAATCTCCCTTTAACACCAGTCACTTTCTTGCTGCTGTTTGTAGTACATGGGAGAGAATGATAATGACCCGCACGAAACTCACTTGCAGCTGTCCCTCATGTAACCAGCTGGCCTCAAGTGGTGGAATTGGCTGAGGAATCCTGATCGTCTACCCATTCTGTGGGAGGATATAATTGCCCGTGTTGATTCTATGTGTAATTCCAGGCACTGATGCGAACTGTGTGGCACGAGGGTTAGCTCAATGGGGACATATAAAGTGACACCATACATGAACTGTGTGGCACGAGGGTTGGCTCAATGGGGACATATAAAGTGACACCATACATGAACTGTGTGGCACGAGGGTTGGCTCAATGAGGACATATAAAGTGACACCATACATGAACTATGTGGCACAAGGGTTAGCTCAATGGGGACATATAAAGTGACACCATACATGAACTGTGTGGCACGAGGGTTGGCTCAATGAGGACATATAAAGTGACACCATACATGAACTATGTGGCACGAGGGTTAGCTCAATGGGGACATATAAAGTGACACCATACATGAACTATGTGGCACGAGGGTTAGCTCAATGGGGACTCAATGGGGACATATAAAGTGACACCATACATGAACTATTACCTGGCACGAGGGTTGTGGCACGCTCAATGGGGACATATAAAGTGACACCATACATGAACTATGTGGCACGAGGGTTACCTCAATGAGGACATATAAAGTGACACCATACATGAACTGTGTGGCACGAGGGTTAGCTCAATGGGGACATATAAAGTGACACATACATGAACTATGTGGCACGAGGGTTAGCTCAATGGGACATATAAAGTGACATATAAAGTGACACCATACATGAACTACATGTGGCACGAGGGTTAGCTCAATGGGGACATATAAAGTGACACCATACATGAACTATGTGGTACGAGGGTGGCACGAGGGTTGGCTCAATGGGGACATATAAAGTGACACCATACATACATGAACTATAAAGTGTGGCACGAGGGTTGGCTCATTGGGGACATATAAAGTGACACCATACATGAACTATGTGGCACGAGGGTTGGCTCAATGGGGACATATAAAGTGACACCATACATGAACTATGTGGCACGAGGGTTGGCTCAATGGGGACATATAAAGTGACACCATACATGAACTATGTGGCACGAGGGTTACCTCAATGGGGACATATAAAGTGACACCATACATGAACTGTGTGGCATGAGGGTTAGCTCAATGGGGACATATAAAGTGACACCATACATGAACTATGTGGCACGAGGGTTGGCTCAATGAGGACATATAAACTGACACCATACATGAACTGTGTGGCACGAGGGTTGGCTCAATAGGGACATATAAAGTGACACCATACATGAACTATGTGGCACGAGGGTTAGCTCAATGGGGACATATAAAGTGACACCATACATGAACTATGTGGCACGAGGGTTGGCTCAATGGGGACATATAAAGTGACACCATACATGAACTATATGGCACGAGGGTTAGCTCAATGGGGACATATAAAGTGACACCATACATGAACTAAGTGGCACGAGGGTTAGCTCAATGGGGACATATAAAGTGACACCATACATGAACTATGTGGCACGAGGGTTAGCTCAATGGGGACATATAAAGTGACACCATACATGAACTATATGGCACGAGGGTTGGCTCAATGGGGACATATAAAGTGACATCATACATGAACTGTGTGGCACGAGGGTTGACTCAATAGGGACATATAAAGTGACACCATACATGAACTATGTGGCACGAGGGTTAGCTCAATGGGGACATATAAAGTGACACCATACATGAACTGTGTGGCATGAGGGTTAGCTCAATGGGGACATATAAAGTGACACCATACATGAACTATGTGGCACGAGGGTTAGCTCAATGAGGACATATAAAGTGACACCATACATGAACTATGTGGCACGAGGGTTAGCTCAATGGGGACATATAAAGTGACACCATACATGAACTGTGTGGCACGAGGGTTAGCTCAATGAGGACATATAAAGTGACACCATACATGAACTATGTGGCACGAGGGTTAGCTCAATGAGGACATATAAAGTGACACCATACATGAACTATGTGGCACGAGGGTTGGCTCAATGGGGACATATAAAGTGACACCATACATGAACTATGTGGCACAAGGGTTGGATCAATGAGGACATATAAAGTGACACCATACATGAACTATGTGGCACGAGGGTTAGCTCAATGGTGACATATAAAGTGACACCATACATGAACTATATGGCACAAGGGTTAGCTCAATGGGGACACATAAATTGACACCATACATGAACTATGTGGCACGAGGGTTGGCTCAATGGGGACATATAAATTGACACCATACATGAACAATGTGGCACGAGGGTTGGCTCAATGAGGACATATAAATTGACACCATACATGAACTGTGGCACGAGGGTTGGCTGAATGGGGACATATAAAGTGACACCATACATGAACTGTGGCACGAGAGTTGGCTCAATGGGGACATATAAATTGACACCATACATGAACTATGTGGCACGAGGGTTGGCTCAATGGGGACATATAAAGTGACACCATACATGAACTGTGGCACGAGGGTTGGCTCAATGGGGACATATAAAGTGACATCATACATGAACTATGTGGCACGAGGGTTGGCTCAATGGGGACATATAAAGTGACACCATACATGAAATATGTGGCACGAGGGTTAGCTCATTGGGGACATATAAAGTGACACCATACATGAACTATGTGGCACGAGGGTTAGCTCAATGGGGACATATAAAGTGACACCATACATGAACTGTGTGGCACGAGGGTTAGCTCAATGGGGACATATAAAGTGACACCATACATGAACTGTGTGGCACGAGGGTTACCTCAATGGGGACATATAAAGTGACACCATACATGAACTATGTGGCACGAACTATGTGGCACGAGGGTTACCTCAATGAGGACATATAAAGTGACACCATACATGAACTGTGTGGCACGAGGGTTGGCTCAATGAGGACATATAAAGTGACACCATACATGAACTATGTGGCACGAGGGTTGGCTCAATGAGGACATATAAAGTGACACCATACATGAACTATGTGGCACGAGGATTAGCTCAATGAGGACATATAAAGTGACACCATACATGAACTATGTGGCACGAGGGTTGGCTCAATGGGGACATATAAAGTGACACCATACATGAACTATATGGCACGAGGGTTAGCTCAATGGGGACATATAAAGTGACACCATACATGAACTATGTGGTACGAGGGTTACCTCAATGGGGACATATAAAGTGACACCATACATGAACTATATGGCACGAGGGTTGGCTCAATGGGGACATATAAAGTGACACCATACATGAACTATGTGGCACGAGCGTTGACTCAATGAGGACATATAAAGTGACACCATACATGAACTGTGTGGCACGAGGGTTGGCTCATTGGGGACATATAAAGTGACACCATACATGAACTATGTGGCACGAGGGTTGGCTCAATGGGGACATATAAAGTGACACCATACATGAACTATGTGGCACGAGGGTTGGCTCAATGGGGACATATAAAGTGACACCATACATGAACTATGTGGCACGAGGGTTACCTCAATGGGGACATATAAAGTGACACCATACATGAACTGTGTGGCATGAGGGTTAGCTCAATGGGGACATATAAAGTGACACCATACATGAACTATGTGGCACGAGGGTTGGCTCAATGAGGACATATAAACTGACACCATACATGAACTGTGTGGCACGAGGGTTGGCTCAATGGGGACATATAAAGTGACACCATACATGAACTATGTGGCACGAGGGTTAGCTCAATGGGGACATATAAAGTGACACCATACATGAACTATGTGGCACGAGGGTTGGCTCAATGGGGACATATAAAGTGACACCATACATGAACTATATGGCACGAGGGTTGGCTCAGTGGGGACATATAAAGTGACACCATACATGAACTATATGGCACGAGGGTTAGCTCAATGGGGACATATAAAGTGACACCATACATGAACTAAGTGGCACGAGGGTTGGCTCAATGGGGACATATAAAGTGACACCATACATGAACTATGTGGCACGAGGGTTAGCTCAATGGGGACATATAAAGTGACACCATACATGAACTGTGTGGCACGAGGGTTAGCTCAATGAGGACATATAAAGTGACACCATACATGAACTGTGTGGCATGAGGGTTAGCTCAATGGGGACATATAAAGTGACACCATACATGAACTATGTGGCACGAGGGTTAGCTCAATGAGGACATATAAAGTGACACCATACATGAACTATGTGGCACGAGGGTTAGCTCAATGGGGACATATAAAGTGACACCATACATGAACTGTGTGGCACGAGGGTTAGCTCAATGAGGACATATAAAGTGACACCATACATGAACTATGTGGCACGAGGGTTACCTCAATGAGGACATATAAAGTGACACCATACATGAACTATGTGGCACGAGGGTTGGCTCAATGGGGACATATAAAGTGACACCATACATGAACTATGTGGCACAAGGGTTGGATCAATGAGGACATATAAAGTGACACCATACATGAACTATGTGGCACGAGGGTTAGCTCAATGAGGACATATAAAGTGACACCATACATGAACTATGTGGCACGTGGTTGGCTCAATGGGGACATATAAAGTGACACCATACATGAACTATGTGGCACGAGGGTTAGCTCAATGGGGACATATAAAGTGACACCATACATGAACTATGTGGCACGAGGGTTAGCTCAATGAGGACATATAAAGTGACACCATACATGAACTATGTGGCACGAGGGTTAGCTCAATGGGGACATATAAATTGACACCATACATGAACTATGTGGCACGAGGGTTAGCTCAATGGGGACATATAAAGTGACACCATACATGAACTATGTGGCACACGGGTTGGCTCAGTGAGGACATATAAAGTGACACCATACATGAACTATGTGGCACGAGGGTTGGCTCAATGGGGACATATAGATTGACACCATACATAAATGCTCCTTACTATAATAACTCACCTCGCTCGTCACCGAACCCCACGCTCGGTGACCCAGACTTGCATTTTATGGTGTAAGAGTGATAGCAAACTGATGAATATGCAAATAGAGTGATGGTAAATTTGTTTGTGATAAATATAATAATACCTATTGTGTGTGTAACACATACACGCATCAGTTTGTTTGTTTTTACGATGGCTGCTATGAGGACGTGGTAAATGATAGAACCATGTCCCTAGCTGTCTACAAAACAAATGAGTGGTTTGAATCCCTCTTGGTGTTGTGCAGTTAAAATAATAATAATAATAATAGTAATAATAATAATAATAATAATAATAGTAATAATAATAATAATAGTAATAATAATAATAATAATAATAATAATAATAATAATAATAATAATAGTAATAATAATAATAATAAATTAAGTTGTATATTGGTCGCTATGGTTACATTTTTTGTATTGATCATATGCTTACTTTTTTTGAAGAGTTACAATTTCGATGTGATAGTGCACTGATATGCGGCCTGGGGAGAACACTGTTAAGGATTCGTATAGTTTCCCGATGTTGTTTTCTTGGCTATTAATTCAATTGGTTTTTTATTTATTTTTTAATTTTTTCTCTAGGTTCTCAGTATTCGAGTATCTCAAGAACAATATGGCAGATGAAAAAGGTAACCTGACACAGGGACGGACGCTCCTCTGTGGGCTGGGGGCTGGAGTGTCTGAGGCCATTGTTGTTGTGTGTCCCATGGAAACGGTCAAGGTGAAGTTTATTCATGATCAGACACAGCCTAACCCCAAGTACAAAGGATTCTTTCATGGTGTACGCACCATTGTCAAGGAAGAAGGTGAGGAGGATGGGGTGCTATATGTAGTGCATTTTGTCATCTGGTAAAGGGTTGATTTGATTAATGAACTTGAATATTTATGCCATCTGGTAATGGGTGTTATTATTTTAGTTACCTCTGCCTGTCTGTTTGTCGTTAGCAGGATTTGCTCAAAAGTTATGTTTGGATTTGGACAAACATTTCATTAATGATGACTATGCAGTACGGAACAGTTGGTGATGGTACAGCACTCGAATCTCCACAGCACTCAAGTGTCTAAGCAAAAGTGTGCTGCCATAGCGAGGAAAATTTTCTGTTTAACCCATTGAATGGCATAGGCGTAATTTCACGAAAATACGGACATCTCTTGTAAAAAAAAAATATAATACATGATGCATGCTACGTGCTTAAATGCCTTCTTTTTTTACCTGCACATGCCCAGTAGATGGTTCTATGATTGAAAAATAGCAGTAGAAAAATTGTTCCGTTTAGATGGTCGTCATGTGAGCAAAATGGAAGGAGGGGGGGGGGGGGGGGAGTGATCAACAATGGCTGATTTGTTCGTAACTCCTTCAATAAGCGCCTCTTCCTGGCATTTACTGCTGTTTTTCTTAGCCCTTATGCTGAAAAGGCTGCACAAATATCACTGTTTTATGGACGACACTCAACCCCTTTGCTCTTGGAAGGGAGTTACTTCTGGATGGATTTCCATCCTTTAAATTTGTTGTAGACCTGGCACGATGTAGAGATGCAGGTTTTTTGTTTGCTTGCCTCAATGGAGCTGATTCTTATACCAACTGCAGCTTGTTTGTTTGGATTCTAATGACATGAACAGTTCATATAGTGTATTCGTGGAGAGGGAAAAAAGTTACAGCTACAAATAGAATTGTTATAAAAAGATGCAAATAAACTCTCTTGTTATTCATAATTGGCGAGCGAAGCACGCCCTCAGTAGGGGGGTGGATGGAAAACTTCACATTGCCGCGCATGCTGTATGCAGTATATATAATATATGTGCCGGACGTTCATAACACGGAAAGTCGAGAGTGCACGGAAGATTTTATGGACTCAATTTAAAAAAGGAAATGGTGGTCTTGGAAAAACTGCCATAGATACGCTGGATTAGTCAATGAAGAAGAAAATGGCTGCAGATTCTAGGGCCCAAGGAATGAAACCTGGATCTACATTCTTGGTTAATAGCTGTCAAGGAAAGGATGCTGGAGTTTTATTCAGACTGAACTACTCAATTCATCAACACACTGGCATTTGATGTGATACAAGTTCTTGATAGTAGGAACTGTTTTCAATCTTGCTGAGGTAAACACAGTTCCTTGCATATGTGAGGCCGTTCTCTCTCTCTCTCTCTCTCAGATAGCGAGAACACAGGCTGGATAGTTTAGCACATAGAGAAAGCATAACTGATGCAACTAATGATACAGTGCAAACTGAAAACAATAAACAGTGTCAAAAGTGCCAACTATCACTTCCACAAGTTCTTCTCAGCTTCTGCTTCCCTTTGTTCTCTGATAATTTCTGCAGAATGCACTGCCCTATGACCAAACTCTTAAAGTTGCACTCATCTTCAAGGAAAGTGGCTTCCAATAATCTTAACAAAATGACTTCCACATGTATTTCCGCTTCATAATTTCTAATTCTACTACGTTGTCAGGTATCTGGTTGTCAGCCTTCCACCTGTAAGGAATATGTAAAAACTAACAATTCATGGCAACTTCACCATATTACAATCCAACCAGGGGGGGGGGGGGGGGGGGGACTATCCCACATACCACCGAAATTTGAACATATATTTGTAGCTGTCATAAATTTTTTCCCCTTTCTTCTGTGCAGATACTTTCGATACCAGCTTGTTGCTTATTGTATGTGCTTTAAGATGATATGTGAAATGTCTCTATAGGCACCTTTTCTTAAAAGATATATCCAAACATGCAAGGGATACAAAAAAAAATAGCGCCTCCCAAATTGGAACACATATAATTCCTAGACGCCGTGAGCTACCGCCCCCAAATTGGTGTTGTGGCTCCTGCAAGCCTAAGCTGTGATATCACCTAAGAAATTATTTTTACCGTGAAGCACTCCTGAGTTATGGTGATTAGAAGAGGCGGGGGTCACATATATTGCGTGGTTTTTTGCGGGTGGTTGGAAATAAAGTGGCTCATATCTCATCAACACTTCACCGATTGTAAATATGGCTAGGTCATATCACAGCTTAGGGTGTTTGCAACCCACAGATCAATCGCCTTGGAATTATTACTGCTACAAATTAGGAAGTGCCATTTTTTTTGAGTGTCCCTTCCGTGTTTGGATGTAGCTTCTAAGAAAAGGTGCCTATAGAGACTTTTTACAAATCATCTTAAAGCACACTCAATAAGCAACAAGCTGGTATCAAAAGTATTTGCACAGAAGAAAGGGGGAAAAAGTTATGACAGCTACAATATGTGTTCAAATTTATTCAAATGTCGGTGCCGCAAATTCCGAGGCCCCGCCTCTTCTCAGCTCTATATCTCAGGGGGGGTTCACCGGAAATTTTTTTTACTTCGGACATATTACAGCTAATGCCTTTAGCTACATTCGTACCGAGTTTGGGGTGAGTCGGTCAATGCGCGTGGGAGTTAGGCTTGCCAAACAGTAGGAAGTGCCATTTTTTGAGTGACCCTTGCGTGTTTGGATATATCTTCTAAGAAAATGTGCCTATATAGACTTTTTATATATCATTTTAAAGCACACACAATAAGCAACAAGCTGGTATAATAATTATTTGCACAGAAGAAAGGGGGAAAAAGTTATGACAGCTACAAATATTTTTTACAATTTCGTTGGTTTTAGGTATAGTCCCCCCTTGCCAGAGCAATGTCTTGTCTGAGCAGTAGTTAAGACTAGGCTAATATCTAGAACAATAAAATAAAAATCTTGATGATTCTGACCACATGTGCTGCCTTATGATATCACTCTTAGTATGCTTTTGCATATTTGTTTCAAGTAAAGTAGCTACTCTTACACAAAGCAATTCACACTTAGCATTTCTGTCACACAACTGGTCTTGAATATTGGCAATAGCAGTATTTGCTGGCATAGCAGTGTTCACTTGCCTTCAATGTTTGAACGTCATTTCCAGTTTACTCTCACATTTGATCTTGACAATATACAGCACTCGTGTACTACCAATGTGCCGTCGATGGCAGAGGTTTTACATTCTTCTGAGCCCCATTGCCAGCTCTTGTACATAGTTGAAGTTGTACATCATCTTGTGGGTGTGTGTTTACTGCTTGAGAAACAGTTTCCTGGAGTAATTAGTTTCGGTGCCTCTGTGGTTGATAGTTGTGACTAATCGAATAGTGTAGTTGAGGACAGCTTCCATTCTTTAGTGCCGTAGATGCTGGTTAGTTGGCTGTCAAGCACGCATTCACTGTGGGGGGAGTGGTTTCATGACGTATACAAAGATTTCCAAGTTGTGGTATTTTTATGGTTTCCTGTTTGCTAGAGAACAAGTTGAACTTTTAACAAAGACATTTGGCAGATCAATTTGTGGGAGGCCTAATGGTGTGTAAATTAGGCAAGCATACATATGTACCCAGCTGAAGCTCAAATATTATTATTGTTGTTGTTTGTTATTATTGTTGTTGTTGTTGTTACGTGAAGAAAATGCGTCCTCTGGCCACATTTTGTATGTTGTTATTCAATGTTGAGGTCACTGATGACTCACACATATAAATGCCTTAGCTTCAGTCTGAATGTCTTTAACTCTGCACTTCAATTTGCCATGGCGACCCTTAATGCCTCAGCTATAGCTTGTACCCCTTATTTGCCCCCTGGCTGAAAAACAAGGTCTCCAGCTGCCTTTTTATGCATTGTTATTCAGCCATGAGTGACTCACGGCTTGGCTAGTCTGAACGTTCACTTCTATTTACCTCTCTTCCAGATAAGGGTGCACCCTGATGCCTCAGCTATAGCATATAGCACTTCTATTTGGCCTCCTAGCAGAAAATTGGGACCTCCTGTTGACTTTATCTGCATCTTTTGGAGTTTAATGATGACTCATGCTCAGCTTTGCATCGGCCATCTTTAGGAGTTTAATGCTGACTCGTGCTCAGCTTTGCATCGGCCATTTTTTCAGTTTCACTAGCCAAAAAAATGTGCGTATTTATTTTCTTATTTATCAAATCAAAAAATGATTTGCTTTATCATCCCGGCCCGGCCTGGCCTAGTATCCGTGCCAAGTTTGGTGTTGCAGCGTTCAGAATGGGAGGAGTTCGTGGGCATAAGCATACATCAGAGATACATACGGAAAATGTGGCTGGGGGGAGGGGCAGGAGCCCTCCCTTAAATGCAGCCAACATACATGCATACAGTGATGCATACATACATACATACATACATACATACAATGATGCATACAAACAAATGCCTTCTCCTAATATATTATTATTATTGCTATTATTATTATTATTATTATTATTATTATTATTATTATTATTATTATTATTATTATTATTATTATTATTATTATTATTGCTATTATTATTATTATTATTATTATTATTATTATTATTATTATTATTATTATTATTATTATTATTATTATTATTATTATTATTATTATTATTATTATTATTATTATTATTATTGTTACTGCTATTACTAGTTATTGCTTATTTTTCCTTACACAGGCTTTGCCGGGACATATAAAGGACTTGCTCCCACCATCCTGAAACAAGGGACCAACCAGGCCATTCGCTTCTTTGTCTACATGAACCTCAAGCACTACTTCCAGGACGGAGACAACTCCAAGGATATTGGGAACATCCGGACCTTCTTCATTGGTGGTATCGCTGGAGCAGCCAGCGTGTTTGGAAACACACCCATTGATGTTGTCAAGACGAGAATGCAGGTGAGTGAGTGGTATCAAATGTTTGCTTATGGAAGGGGGATGCGTAAAGTGTGTGAGTGGTGAGGGGTGAAGTGTGTGAGTGGTGAGGGGTGAAGTGTGCGAGTGGTGATGGGTGAAGTGTGTGAGTGGTGAGGGGTGAAGTGTGTGAGTGGTGATGGGTGAAGTGTGTGAGTGGTGAGGGGTGAAGTGTGTGAGTGGTGAGGGGTGAGGGTTGAAGTGTGAGGAAATTTCTCAAAAATTAAAAAACAGGAAAAAATATGAACATTAATTTATAGATGAGGTGATATCGTTAGCACACACCAGGAAGAATGCTATATAGCTTTACAAAGTGCTGGAATTATGTCTCCTGTGGCATTTTAATTTAAGGGGAGGACCATGGGTCTACTTCCGAAAAAGTTTTAACATATTTTTAATTACCATAACTTTTTTTCTTATCTCTGTGCAGGTAATTTTGCTGCCATATTGTTTCTTATTCTGTGTGTATCAAATGATATGATGAATGTTTTACAGACACATTTTCTTAGAAGATACATCCAGCAACATTATGGTCACTTCAAAAGTCAAAAAACATGGCAAAACAAAAAACCTTCCTTAATTCAACAGTCATATCTCACCCATGCAGGGAACTATAATTCAGATTTGGTGTGTGGGGACCCTGAGCCTTAGCTGTGACATGCTGGAAATCAATTCACAGATTGCCACAGTGTGTGACCGTGTTTGCACACACCTCATCCATGTGTGGTTTTGAGGGGTGTGCAAACTCAGCCGCCTATAATTAATTTTTTTGTTTTTTATTTAACACTGTATTATTTCATGAATTTGATTTCAGCATTCACAACTAAGGGCTTTGGGAACTCACGCACCAAATCTGAGGTTTTAGTTCTCCACGCATGTGTAAGATACTGTCGAGCTAGGGGATGGGGGGGGGGGGGGGGGGGGGGGGGGTTGGCTTTTGGAGCGATCTATGTGTTGCTGGATGTATCTTCTAAGAAAATGTGCCTACAAATACATCAACATATCATTTGAAAGCACACAGAATAGACAACAATATGGCACCTAAATTACCTGCACAGAGGAAAGCTGATTTTGTTGTTGTTGTTGCTCCACCACTGCGGGGCAGTCTCGTATATTAAGTCTCTTATATTAGAAGGTTTCTTTTCATAATCCTACAATTCTCAAACTGCTGGTTTCCTATAAACATTCATGGCTGCATTTACATGTAGGAAGAAGGGAGGGGGATCCTACTTGAGCAAGATAACTTGTTACACAGGATGGCTTTTCAGTTAGGTTATCTTCAAACGTGATCAAGTGATCAATCGCATATTGTCTCACAGTTACGTCCGGAAACCTTCTAGAAAAATATAATGGCATGAAATATTTTCTTATGGATTATTTTTAAGATAATGTATACTACAGTTGGATATGTGTTTCTATGGTTACTTATTATTTGGGGTATTGTTTTGTCTTTTACATTGATCTTCTTGTGTTGCTCTTGTGTTGTTCTTATGTTGCTCTTGTGTTGCTCTTGTGTTGTTTTGTGTTGCTCTTGTGTTGTTTTGTGTTGCTCTTGTGTTGTTTTGTGTTGCTCTGTGTTGTTTTGTGTTGCTCTTGTGTTGTCTGTGTTGCTCTGTGTTGTTTTTGTGTTGCTCTTGTGTTGTTCTTGTGTTGCTCTTGTGTTGCTCTGTGTTCTTGTGTTGCTCTTGTGTTGTTCTTGTGTTGCTCTTGTGTTGCTCTGTCTTGTGTTGCTCTGTGTTCTTGTGTTGCTATTGTGCTTCTCTTGTGTCACTTTTGTGTTGCTTTGTGTTGCTCTTGTGTTCTCTGTGTTGTTCTTGTGTTGCTCTTTGTTGCTCTTGTGTTGCTCTGAGTTGCTCTTGTGTTGTTCCTGTGTTGTTTTTGTGTTGTTTTTGTGTTGCTCTTGTGTTGTTCTTGTGTTGTTCTTGTGTTGCTCTGTGTTCTTGTGTTGCTCTTGTGTTGCTATTGTGCTTCTCTTGTGTCACTTTTGTGTTGCTCTTGTGTTGTTTTGTGTTGCTCTTGTGTTCTCTGTGTTGGTATTTGTTGCTCTTGTGTTGCTCTGTGTTGCTCTTGTGTTGTTCCTGTGTTGTTCCTGTGTTGTTTTTGTGTTGTTTTTGTGTTGCTCTTGTGTTGTTCTTGTGTTGTTCTTGTGTTGCTCTGTGTTCTTGTGTTGCTCTTGTGTTGCTATTGTGCTTCTCGTGTCACTTTTGTGTTGCTCTTGTGTTCTCTGTGTTGCTCTGTGTTGCTCTTGTGTTGCTCTTGTGTTGCTCTGTGTTCTTGTGTTGCTCTTGTGTTGCTATTGTGCTTCTCTTGTGTCACTTTTGTGTTGCTCTTGTGTTGTTTTGTGTTGCTCTTGTGTTCTCTGTGTTGTTCTTGTGTTGCTCTGTGTTGCTCTTTTGTTGTTCTCGTGTTGTTTTTGTGTTGCTATGTGTTCTTGTGTTGCTCTTGTGTTGTTCTTGTGTTGGTTCTTGTGTTGCTCTTGTGTCGTTCTTGTGTTGCTCTTGTGTTGCTCTGTGTTCTTGTGTTGCTCTTGTGTTGCTCTTGTGTTGCTCTTGTGTTGTTCTTGTGTTGCTCTTGTGTGGTTCTTGTGTTGTTCTGTGTTCTTGTGTTGTTCTTGTGTTGCTCTTGTGTTGCTCTGTGTTCTTGTGTTGCTCTTGTGTTGTTCCTGTGTTGCTCTGTGTTCTTGTGTTGCTCTTGTGTTGTTCCTGTGTTGCTCTGTGTTCTTGTGTTGCTCTGTGTTCTTGTGTTGCTCTGTGTTGTTCTTTTATTGCTCGTGTTGCTATTGTGCTTCTATTGTGTCACTTTTGTGTTGCTCTTGTGTTCTTTTGTTGCTCTTGTGTTGCTCTTGTGTTGCTCATGTGTTGCTCTTGTCTTTTAGGGCTTGGAAGCTGCTAAGTATAAGAACATGTGGGATGTGGTCACCAAGATATACAAATATGAAGGCTTGAAAGCGTACGTACACATACAACATAATGTTGCATATACCCCTCCATTTGGTAAAGGGTCGTCCCATGATTTCTTCCCAGTCTGTGCTCTGAGTTGCCTTTTGGAATCGCGCAATTTGATGAATGCTTATTGTAGCAGCGGCAGAGGATTGTGATGCGTGGTGTTTGGAATATCTGGTCTATATGTGGGAGGAGGGTTCATTGCCGCATTCCCTTCGCCCACCAACCCAATTTGTACTCGGCATGTATCATAGGAAATCTGACGTCTGACATGTTTCTGATGTGTACATAAAAAGCCGATAGGTCAAGGATTGTTTTATGTACGATGGGAACGAAGGGAGAGTTAATCAGAGTTTGTGAAATTTGGGGGGGGGGGGGGGGGGGGGGGTGGGGGTTAAATGCGAGAAATTTATCAATCACATTCTTTTGTTATTACCGAGGGGTGATCCTAAGGGGTGGAGGGTTTGGACAGTGAATGTCCAATTTACTCCACGTAAGTGTTATCCAAGGCTCGTTTACGAATAGACGAATGACGACTTTCATTTTCTGGTTGATTGTCACTGGCACTATCCTTTGAAGGGCTTGTTGCTGCTGCAGCTGGTGGGTCAAGGAGATCTGGAAACTGCTTGTCATCTAATTCTGCCATTTCACGAATCTTGCGAGGTGCTGAGACAGGTTGTTTTCAATCGATTTTGCGGGGTGCAAGAATTGGCTCTTGTTTGTGTGCTTTTAACAACTTCTATATCCTCTCCAAGGAACTCCTCGTCAATGCAGTTCTTCTTGGCGCCAGGAAATATTCCAGCAGGGACTCTCCTTCCGAATGCCATGTGATATGGGCCATCTTTAATGGTTTTGTGACGAGCACTGTATGATGCTGGGTAGCCATGAAGCCCACGGATATCCCATTTCGTCTTTGTCCATGCCCACGGATATCCCATTTCATCTTTGTCCATGCCCACGGATATCCCATTTCATCTTTGTCCATATTTTTATCCTGTTTCATTGCTGGGATTTTCTTCTCTACGGTACGAGTCCCTCTCTCTATTAATCCTTGAGATTAAGAATGCCGTGGCAGGCCATTAATGAATGTTGTGTCGCCTCCCCACCTCTCGAACAGGAATACAAGCAGCTTGTTGACGGATTCTCTACCATTGTCTGAATGAAAAGTCTTTGGTGGTCCAGAGTTGGCCAACACTCGTTCCTCCAGCATCAGCGCAACTTCCACTGCCATTTTTCGTTTTAGCGTGAACAACACGTGGAATTTTGAGAGGTGTCCTATATGATTGAAATTCCTGCCTGGTGAATGTCTCATATCAATCAGGTCGACCTGCACCTACTCTAGGAAGTCCTTCTAGATCATGGGCTAGCGATGTCTTGTAACTTGCGGCTGACTCAGTTGGCATACTGGGCAATGTTTGCTGTATTTCTGAATAACCCACATATAATACCGAAATAATGGCACTGCACATAATCTAGGACTTTCTTGTATCCGCTGTGGTTTCGTTCCTCAGCGTGAATTCCGTTTATTATATCACACAACTCTCGGCGTGAACAACTCGAAGAAATCTGGACGTGCCGTCGACCTGATTCTTCTGGTTCTTTGGTACGACAAGCACTTGTTGAAGGCCAAGTCCTAGAAGGTCCACAATCTGGAACTGTCATGTTTTCTCCCAGTGTTTGAAATGTGTATCAATCTTTTGGCTTTGGCAAGGCGATGGCTTCGAATAGACGGGTACTTTTCGTTGCTGAGGACTGGATTCTTTGGCGATGCTGCATGGTTGTCAGCAACTTTCTGCATGTATGTTGTCTGAAGTTAGCAGCCATTGCCAGCCTCAGATTTGATTAGCTACTAGTATTCACATATATCACACGATCATCCGATTACTGCGCTAACGAAGGATCCATAAATAGCGTTGTGCGATCGATCGATGGCGCATAACATTATTTCTGTATGCCAATATTTTTAATATTCAACATTATTATTTGTTTCTTGTATTTAAACCGTTGTCAAGTTAGTGCATTATATGCTCTCATGGCAGTTAATCAGTTAATATAGACTTTTATAGCAGATAAAGAAGTAGGTTTTGAGCCAAGCTGATCTGCTGTTGTTGTACTGGCCCAGTAAGTGGTTGGACTTCACTTTGTCCAAATCCTGTTTGCACTGCATTCTATCTCTGCCGTATACTGCCTTATTTGTGCGATGTTCTTGAATCTGCACTGCATTCTATCTCTGCCGTATACTTCCTTATTTGTGTGATGTTCTTGAATCTGCACTGCATTCTATCTCTGCCGTATACTGCCTTATTTGTGCGATATTCTTGAATCTGCACTGCATTCTATCTCTGCCGTATACTTCCTTATTTGTGCGATGTTCTTGAATCTGCACTGCATTCTATCTCTGCCGTATACTTCCTTATTTGTGTGATGTTCTTGAATCTGCACTGCATTCTATCTCTGCCGTATACTGCCTTATTTGTGCGATGTTCTTGAATCTGCACTGCATTCTATCTCTGCCGTATACTTCCTTATTTGTGCGATGTTCTTGAATCTGCACTGCATTCTATCTCGGCCGTATACTTCCTTATTTGTGTGATGTTCTTGAATCTGCACTGCATTCTATCTCTGCCGTATACTGCCTTATTTGTGCGATGTTCTTGAATCTGCACTGCATTCTATCTCTGCCGTATACTTCCTTATTTGTGCAATGTTGTTGAATCTGCACTGCATTCTATCTCTGCCGTATACTTCCTTATTTGTGCGATGTTCTTGAATCTGCACTGCATTCTATCTCTGCCGTATACTTCCTTATTTGTGCGATGTTCTTGAATCTGCACTGCATTCTATCTCTGCCGTATACTGCCTTATTTGTGCGATGTTCTTGAATCTGCACTGCATTCTATCTCTGCCGTATACTTCCTTATTTGTGTGATGTTCTTGAATCTGCACTGCATTCTATCTCTGCCGTATACTGCCTTATTTGTGTGATGTTCTTGAATCTGCACTGCATTCTATCTCTGCCGTATACTGCCTTATTTGTGTGATGTTCTTGAATCTGCACTGCATTCTATCTCTACCGTAAACTGCCTTATTTGTGCGATGTTCTTGAATCTGCACTGCATTCTATCTCTGCCGTATACTGCCTTATTTGTGCGATGTTCTTGAATCTGCACTGCATTCTATCTCTACCGCACACTGCCTTTTTTGTGCGATGTTCTTGAATCTGCACTGCATTCTATCTCTGCCGTATAATGCCTTATTTGTGCAATGTTCTTGAATCTGCACTACATTCTATCTCTGCCGTATACTGCCTTATTTGTGTGATGTTCTTGAATCTGCACTGCATTCTATCTCTACCGCACACTGCCTTATTTGTGTGATGTTCTTGAATCTGCACTGCATTCTATCTCTGCCGTATACTGCCTTATTTGTGCGATGTTCTTGAATCTGCACTGCATTCTATCTCTGCCGTATACTGCCTTATTTGTGTGATGTTCTTGAATCTGCACTGCATTCTATCTCTACCGCACACTGCCTTATTTGTGTGATGTTCTTGAATCTGCACTGCATTCTATCTCTGCCGTATACTGCCTTATTTGTGCGATGTTCTTGAATCTGCACTGCATTCTATCTCTACCGCACACTGCCTTATTTGTGCAATGTTCTTGAATCTGCACTGCATTCTATCTCTGCCGTATACTGCCTTATTTGTGTGATGTTCTTGAATCTGCACTGCATTCTATCTCTGCCGTATACTGCCTTATTTGTGTGATGTTCTTGAATCTGCACTGCATTCTATCTCTACCGCACACTGCCTTATTTGTGTGATGTTCTTGAATCTGCACTGCATTCTATCTCTGCCGTATACTGCCTTATTTGTGCGATGTTCTTGAATCTGCACTGCATTCTATCTCTACCGCACACTGCCTTATTTGTGCAATGTTCTTGAATCTGCACTGCATTGTATCTCTGCCGTATACTGCCTTATTTGTGCAATGTTCTTGAATCTGCACTGCATTCTATCTCTGCCGTATACTGCCTTATTTGTGCGATGTTCTTGAATCTGCACTGCATTCTATCTCTACCGCATACTGCCTTATTTGTGCAATGTTCTTGAATCTGCACTGCATTCTATCTCTGCCGTATACTGCCTTATTTGTGTGATGTTCTTGAATCTGCACTGCATTCTATCTCTACCGTAAACTGCCTTATTTGTGCGATGTTCTTGAATCTGCACTGCATTCTATCTCTGCCGTATACTTCCTTATTTGTGCGATGTTCTTGAATCTGCACTGCATTCTATCTCTACCGCATACTGCCTTATTTGTGCGATGTTCTTGAATCTGCACTGCATTCTATCTCTACCGCACACTGCCTTATTTGTGCGATGTTCTTGAATCTGCTCTGCATTCTATCTCTGCCGTATAATGCCTTATTTGTGCAATGTTCTTGAATCTGCACTGCATTCTATCTCTACCGTATAATGCCTTATTTGTGCGATGTTCTTGAATCTGCACTGCATTCTATCTCTACCGTATAATGCCTTATTTGTGCGATGTTCTTGAATCTGCACTGCATTCTATCTCTGCCGTATACTTCCTTATTTGTGTGATGTTCTTGAATCTGCACTGCATTCTATCTCTGCCGTATACTGCCTTATTTGTGTGATGTTCTTGAATCTGCACTGCATTCTATCTCTGCCGTATACTGCCTTATTTGTGTGATGTTCTTGAATCTGCACTGCATTCTATCTCTACCGTAAACTGCCTTATTTGTGCGATGTTCTTGAATCTGCACTGCATTCTATCTCTGCCGTATACTGCCTTATTTGTGCGATGTTCTTGAATCTGCACTGCATTCTATCTCTACCGCACACTGCCTTTTTTGTGCGATGTTCTTGAATCTGCACTGCATTCTATCTCTGCCGTATAATGCCTTATTTGTGCAATGTTCTTGAATCTGCACTACATTCTATCTCTGCCGTATACTGCCTTATTTGTGTGATGTTCTTGAATCTGCACTGCATTCTATCTCTACCGCACACTGCCTTATTTGTGTGATGTTCTTGAATCTGCACTGCATTCTATCTCTGCCGTATACTGCCTTATTTGTGCGATGTTCTTGAATCTGCACTGCATTCTATCTCTGCCGTATACTGCCTTATTTGTGTGATGTTCTTGAATCTGCACTGCATTCTATCTCTACCGCACACTGCCTTATTTGTGTGATGTTCTTGAATCTGCACTGCATTCTATCTCTGCCGTATACTGCCTTATTTGTGCGATGTTCTTGAATCTGCACTGCATTCTATCTCTACCGCACACTGCCTTATTTGTGCAATGTTCTTGAATCTGCACTGCATTCTATCTCTGCCGTATACTGCCTTATTTGTGTGATGTTCTTGAATCTGCACTGCATTCTATCTCTGCCGTATACTGCCTTATTTGTGTGATGTTCTTGAATCTGCACTGCATTCTATCTCTACCGCACACTGCCTTATTTGTGTGATGTTCTTGAATCTGCACTGCATTCTATCTCTGCCGTATACTGCCTTATTTGTGCGATGTTCTTGAATCTGCACTGCATTCTATCTCTACCGCACACTGCCTTATTTGTGCAATGTTCTTGAATCTGCACTGCATTGTATCTCTGCCGTATACTGCCTTATTTGTGCAATGTTCTTGAATCTGCACTGCATTCTATCTCTGCCGTATACTGCCTTATTTGTGCGATGTTCTTGAATCTGCACTGCATTCTATCTCTACCGCATACTGCCTTATTTGTGCAATGTTCTTGAATCTGCACTGCATTCTATCTCTGCCGTATACTGCCTTATTTGTGTGATGTTCTTGAATCTGCACTGCATTCTATCTCTACCGTAAACTGCCTTATTTGTGCGATGTTCTTGAATCTGCACTGCATTCTATCTCTGCCGTATACTTCCTTATTTGTGCGATGTTCTTGAATCTGCACTGCATTCTATCTCTACCGCATACTGCCTTATTTGTGCGATGTTCTTGAATCTGCACTGCATTCTATCTCTACCGCACACTGCCTTATTTGTGCGATGTTCTTGAATCTGCTCTGCATTCTATCTCTGCCGTATAATGCCTTATTTGTGCAATGTTCTTGAATCTGCACTGCATTCTATCTCTACCGTATAATGCCTTATTTGTGCGATGTTCTTGAATCTGCACTGCATTCTATCTCTACCGTATAATGCCTTATTTGTGCGATGTTCTTGAATCTGCACTGCATTCTATCTCTGCCGTATACTTCCTTATTTGTGTGATGTTCTTGAATCTGCACTGCATTCTATCTCTGCCGTATACTGCCTTATTTGTGTGATGTTCTTGAATCTGCACTGCATTCTATCTCTGCCGTATAATGCCTTATTTGTGCGATGTTCTTGAATCTGCACTACATTCTATCTCAACAGTATAATGCCTTATTTGTCTGATGTTCTTGAATCTGCACTGCATTCTATCTCTGCCGTATACTTCCTTATTTGTGCGATGTTCTTGAATCTGCACTGCATTCTATCTCTACCGTATAATGCCTTATTTGTGTGATGTTCTTGAATCTGCACTGCATTCTATCTCCACCGTATACTGCCTTATTTGTGCGATGTTCTTGAATCTGCACTGCATTCTATCTCTGCCGTATAATGCCTTATTTGTGCAATGTTCTTGAATCTGCACTGCATTCTATCTCTGCCGTATACTGCCTTATTTGTGCGATGTTCTTGAATCTGCACTGCATTCTATCTCTGCCGTATACTGCCTTATTTGTGCGATGTTCTTGAATCTGCACTGCATTCTATCTCTGCCGTATACTTCCTTATTTGTGCGATGTTCTTGAATCTGCACTGCATTCTATCTCTACCGTATACTTCCTTATTTGTGCAATGTTCTTAAATCTGCACTGCATTCTATCTCTGCCGTATACTGCCTTATTTGTGCGATGTTCTTGAATCTGCACTGTATTCTATCTCTGCCGTATAATGCCTTATTTGTGCAATGTTCTTGAATCTGCACTGCATTCTATCTCTGCCTTATACTGCCTTATTTTTGCGATGTTCTTGAATCTGCACTGCATTCTATCTCTGCCGTATACTGCCTTATTTGTGCGATGTTCTTGAATCTGCACTGCATTCTATCTCTGCCGTATACTGCCTTATTTGTGTGATATTCTTGAATCTGCACTGCATACTATCTCTGCTGTATACTGCCTTATTTGTGTGATGTTCTTGAATTATGTGTTTTGTCATATTTCGCACAATTGTATTTGGTGCATACTTTTGTAGCTATATATGGGCATGCCCACTTTTTTGTGTGTGGCTCAAGATATCGTCTTTTCTGAACAATTTTTGTAGAAAGCAGTTCAAGGATCTGGCGAATTTTTACCCTCTACAACAGAAACTTTGTCATCGCTAAGTGAAAGGTCATATGAAGGCAAGTGATATGGTACGGGAAAGTCACTAGTGCAAGCTCACTTGTATAAGGCAAGTGATGTTTTCCAGGTGGTCACTGGTGCAAGCTACTGTCAAGGCAAGTGATGCTGTCCAGGTGGTCACTGATAGAAGCTATCTGTTCAAGGCCAGTGATGTGGTCTGGGGCGGTCATTGATGCAAGCTTTCTTGCACAAGGCAAGTGATGAGGTCTGGGCGGTCACTGGTGCAAGCTCACCTGTCCAAGGCAAGTGATGTGGTCCTGATGGTCACTGGTGTAAGGTCACATGTCCAAGGCAAGTAATGTGGTCCTGATGGTCACTGGTGCAAACCTACCTGTCCAATGCGAGTGATGTGGTCCTGCTGGTCACTGGTGCAAGCTCACATGTCCAAGGCAAGTAATGTGGTCCTGATGGTTACTGGTGCAAACTTACCTGTCCAAGGCGAGTGATGTGGTCCGGCTGGTCACTGGTGCAAGCTCACCTGTCCAAGGCAAGTGATGTGGTCCTGATGGTCACTGGTACAAACTTACCTATCCAAGGTGAGTGATGAGGTCCGGCTGGTTACTGGTGTAAGTTTACCTGTCTAAGCACAAGAAAACTGAGCAACACTTTTATAGTGAAGAGTGAAGTGCAAGTGTGCTTGTAATCATAGGACAACCACCTGCTTCTCGTCAATTTTACTAGCATACTGTCCCAGAATCCACCATTTGAAAATTCCATGATATGTATGGAAAGAGCTGAAGAAGCAATGTATGTAGTGGTGTGTCTTCTAATATTCTCTATGTGATGTCTCTGCTGACTCGTGGATGTAGTAGTGTGTTTTCTAGTATTCTCAGTGTGATGTCCCTGATGACTCGTCTTCTAGTATTCTCAGTGTGATGTCCCTGATGACTCGTTGATGTAGTAGTGTGTATTCTAGTATTCTCAGTGTGATGTCCCTGATGACACGTGGATGTAGTGGTGTGTATTCTAGTATTCTCAGTGTGGTGACCCTGATGACTCGTCTTCTAGTATTATCAGTGTGATGTCCCTGATGACTCGTTGATGTAGTAGTGTGTATTCTAGTATTCTCAGTGTGATGTCCCTGATGACTCGTGGATGTAGTGGTGTGTATTCTAGTATTCTCAGTATGATGTCCCTGATGACTCGTGGATTCTCGTGGATGTAGCAGTGTGTATTCTAGTATTTTCAGTGTGATGTCCCTGATGACTCATGGTGGACCGTTATTAAAAGAATTGGATTCGAGTTTGTTCTGAAACTGAGAGCAGCAGGTTGAGAGGTCAATACTGCTTTAGTGATGGCTGTGGTGTGTGACATTGTTCTTAGCTGTTGAATTCATGGTTGCTTGTACCGCACGGATACATTTCGGTGTGATAAAAATTATATGATAAATATGATGAAATGGGCACAATAAGCCGTATCATTCATTGCTACAGCATGGTTGAGGGGTTTTGTGGGGGGAAGGTTATCCTTCGGTTGTTACAGTGTGGTTGAGGGGTTTTGTGGAGGGGGGGGGGGGGGGGGTTATCTTCATTGCTACAGTGTAGTTGAGGGGTTTTGTGAGGGAGGGTTATTTTTTTGGTAGACTCCACCATACTTAACTTGTTTTATGCTCTTTATTCTCTTCAAGGTTTTATAAAGGGACTACTCCCCGACTGGGACGAGTGTGTTTTGATGTGGCTATTGTGTTCACTCTGTATGAGAACATCATGAAGGCATTGGATTATGTCTGGCCTACATAATGAACGAGTGCTGAACTAGAGTGATATAAACCTTTATATATTATTTATCATTTATTGATATTATTTCTATATATACATATATATGGTTTGGCCCACGGAATAAATTGTTGTTGAAACTGGTATTTGCTGTATACATGTATTGTACTAATCCAAATTTATGGAGTAATTATATCTTTATTATTACTATAATATGTTGTCTCTTGTGTGTTGCTTGAAAGTGATGAAGTAATACAGCATTTGCATCAAGGATGTGTTTATGGAACAGAACTCCTGCACCTTGCACCATGTGACTGCCCATAATGCACAGACAACACATCTTGATTTTATATGGTAAAGGGTCATCAACTTTCACGCAAGTAGCAAATGTGGGGATGGTAGGTGGTTTTTTTTTTTGGTTTTTTTTTATGGAGTTATATATATTATATATCGTTGCCTGTCTGGTTTAGCATGAAGTGCACAAAAAAAATTTATAGTCGTGATCGAAAAATAAAATAAAAAACCTTTTTTATCTGTGTTTGTTTTTACCCACAACGTCCAATTTTACTACTGGACGACTACAAATTAATTGCAATGCAACGTCAACTGTTTGTAAAGATCGTCAACCTAATAAACACTCGTGCGTGCAATAATAAGCTTTCTTGCTAATGATTCAGCATTGGATCAAACATGTCAAGCAGTTTTTAACGCCACTTGTCGATGTGAGAATTGTATCTCGAGGCGAGAAACCTTGTGTATATGTGCGCAATAGGAAATCCTAAGTCGATTATATCGACGAATATCTATGTCGTCATGAAATCCTTATATTGTCTCCGTCTAATTTTATGTACAATAGCCTATATATATGTATTGTTCAATAACTTTGGTATTAAATGTGATGGAACACATTAAAGCATGCTAGCACTGACTAAAATGTGCTGGTACTAATAAAAATTGTAGGATGCTAGCACTGACTATAGTGTGCTGGCATAATACAAATTTTAGCATTCTAGCACTAACTAAAGTGTGCCGGCATATTACAAATTATAGCATGCTAGCACTGACTATAGTGTATGGCATAATAACTGCAGTGCTGTGCACACTTTCCCTGCTGCACCATGCTTTACATGCTTATACTTCATTTATGCCTTTGTTAATTCGCACACGGGTGCGCAAGCAATTTGGCGTGCTATGCACACCGTTGTTTTTAAGCTGTTATGCTTGGGCATGAAGGAGGGACACTAGCAAGTGCAGGCCCAGATAAGCTTAATAATATGGTTATTATCCTTCTCTTCGAACACTAAATTAATTCTGCATGCAGATGGTATTCAGTTATACAAGCCTATCAACATGAAGACTATTTAGCAGCTCTCAGCATGATGTTGATGGCTTCTAAAATGGATGATTGATCACTGCTTGACATTGAACACTTTTAAGTCTCATGATCATACATCTTGCTAAACACAGTCTTCATCAATGGTGCCCCTCATATTTATCATCAGGAGATCCTCATCTATCACCATCAATGGAGCCCCTCATCTCCATCATCAATGGTGCCCCACATTTCAATCATCATCAATGTAACCACTCATCTCCATCATCATTAATGGAGCCCCACATCTCCAGCATCATCAATGGAGCCCTCATCTCCAACATAATCCATGGAATCCCACATCTCAATCACCATCAATGGAGCCACTAATCTCCATTATCATCAATGGAGCCACACATGTCTATCATCAAAAATGGTGCCCCTCATCTCCATCAGCATCAATGGAGTCCCACATCTCCATCATCATCAATGGCACCAGACATCTCCATCATCATCATTGGAGCCACACATCGCCATCATCAACAATGCAGCCTCATCATCATCATTGGAGTCCCTCATCTCCATCATCATCAATAAATACCCTCATCTCCATCATCATCATTGGAGCCCCTCATCTCCTTCGTCTTCAATGGATCCCACTGGAATTTGTGCAACTGTCACATACTTAGAGAACAGGAAATCTTCTGACCTCTCTTGGGTCAATCATATTATAACTAACATGTAGGAAAGCTAAGTTGTCAAGTTCGATCAAAACACCATACGAGTGTAATCATTCCCCATACATGAATACTGGAGCTCCAATTAAGACTCCATCAAAAAAGAATATAAACATATATTTATGTTAAATAATTTGCATGCAAGGTTATGACCTGAAGATGAAGGTCAGACTATGACACCCTTCTAGCCAATTCACTGGCCCACACTCGGAACCGGACTTAACAGCAATAACTCCTCCTCTGCAGTGTATAAAATAAATTGTTTTAGTATCCCTTCATCTCAACCTTATAAACACCTTTGACCATCACTCCACCTCAACAAAGCACTGTTGATATATATACACGCTTGAACATCCGCCACAATAAAGTACTCTTGATATATATACACACCTTTGACCATCACTGCACCACAATAAAGCACTGTTCGTATATACACTTTCCTTGACCATCACTCCACCACAATAAGCACTGTTCATATATATATATATATATATATATATACACCCTTGCCATCACTCCACTAAAATAAAGCACTGTTCATATATATACACCCTTGACCATCACTCCACCACAATAAAGCACTGTTCATATACACACCCTTGACCACCACTCCACCACAATAAAACACTGTTGATATATATACACCATTGACCATCACTCCACCACAATATATCAATGTTCATATATATATATATATACTCTTGACCATCACTCCACCACAATAAAGCACTTTTAATATATACACCCTTGATCACCATTTCACCACAATAAAAACTTTTCATATATACACACTCGACCATCAATCAACCACAATAGTGCACTGTTCATATATAAACCCTTGACCATCACTCCACAACAATAAAGCACTGTTGATGTATTATATATATATTCACCCTTGACCATCACACACCACAAGAAAGCACTGTTTATATATATATATACACCATTGACCATCATTCCACCACAATGAAGCACTGTTCATGTATATGGAATTTTCTTTAGTATAACAATCAAGAGTTCTTTTTTAGGTCAATCATCCCAAAACTTAGCACACTCCCAGTCCATATATGGAATAACATGAATTCTGTCACGGGAAGTATTTGTCGATACTTAGCCACCCACAAAACCAACACACGAGGTACGTAACTATTACACAGCATGTAATTAAAGTGTTCTATTCCAGTAGCATCCACTGCCATACATACACTACATATGCCCCTCTCAGTTTCAGCTTGTCCTCGAATCATTTTGAAAATGGTCTGGTGTGTATCGATCACGCAATGGGTACCTTTGGACTGGAGGCTCCACTTCTGCGGGTAGAGTGATGTGTTCAATTTGAGGGGGCTCCCACTCGATTTCTTTGGGTACTGGTGGTTGAATCCCTCCTGGTATTTTATGTTGTTCTGGTTGAAGTGTCCTCAGGCGATTAACATGAACAGTTTTAGTTCGACTCCTGTCTGTCAATTCCGTATTGAATGAACCTTTGATTGCTTTGACTGTCCAATTTTCTTCCCATCGTGGATCAAGCTTGCCAGTATTTTGGAATAGAAAGTCAAACAGGCTTCTCCAGTATGAATGGACGGTTCTGGACGTGTTCGTAGGAGGATTTCAGGTTTTGGGCTTCTGGCACAAGGTTAGATTGAACAAAATCATGTATTTTAGACATTTTACCCCTCATGTGGACTTCATGTGACAGTGTCAAAGCAGAAGAAGATACAAAGGCTGTCTTTGGTTGTCAACCATCCATACCAAGTGAAAAACTCCAGTGGATGACTGCAAAACAGTTGGGTAGGCATATAGTATGAATGGTAGGCATGTAGCATGAATAGTAGGAATGTAGCATGAATGGTAGGCATGTAGCATGAATGGTAGGAATGTAGCATGAATGGTTGGCATTTAGTATGAGTGGTAGGTAGTTTTTCCACTCTTACTTATTGTCAATATAAGTGCGTAGCAGCTGCATCAAGGAATGGTTGAACCGTTCAACTATGCCATAACACTGGAGATGGTATGCAGTTGTACAAGCCTTCTAACAACAAATGTATTGATGGTTTGGCTGAGAATAGTACTTTTAAAATTACAACCTGGTCTGAGTGTAAAACATCTGGCAGTCTAAACATGGGAAATAACTTAACAAGCTTTTGTGTATGTGCTCTGCTGTCTGGTCTGGAAGTGGAATGGCCTTAGCACATTTTGTAAACTAGTCTTGTTCTACCAACAAATAGCGATTGTTGGCAGAAGACAAATACACCTCTTAATAACACATCAACTGCAACTATCTGCCATGGCCAACCAATCGGAATGTTTGTCACTGGAGCATGTGTCAGTGCAGGAGCTTTCAATTTCAGAGAGGAGGAATATTCCCGGCAATGGTGATCCAGATCTCCAGCCATGTTAACCCTGTATGCTCCCTGATGGAGTTGTTCCTTTTCTCTGTCCCTTGGTGGCCTGCACAATGTGTATTGTGGTTCTGGATTAATACACGATGCTGAAGGTAGAATGGAAGTATAGGAACAGTTACCATATCAGAACTTGGGCTAGGTATGCACTTTCTGCATACAATGTCATTCACGACTTTGAGTTGTTACCATGGTTAGCGATAACGTCAAAATGGTGAACAGTTCCATGTTGGAGTAGATGGCAGGCACTCTGATTTTAATGCCTTGTGAATTTTCATTAGTAGTGGATCATTTTGCTGAGCAGTATATAACTCATCTAGGGAAATATCATAGCAAGAGTGAGTACACAAGGAGAGGTGACCAATTCATGTCGTAAAAGAGCATCAGCATTCATGTTATGTGATGTAGGGTGATATACTATCTAGAAATCATACTCTTGAAGAATGGGAGCCCAACAGCACAGCAACCCTTCCATCTTTAGGGCAGGTAACCATTGCAAGGGCTTATGATCAGTCACATGTGTGAAGTAGCGGCCCAGTAGATAGTGTCAAAATTGCTTCACCCTATAAGGCCCTAGATATTCCTTCTGGATAACACTGTAATCTTTTTCAAAATTTCATAGAGAACTGCTAGCAAAATCAATAACACGACCATCCTGTTCCAGTAATGCACCCAGGCCTATCTATGTCACTCTTATCTGTTTACAACGTGAATCACCCTGCCATGTTGTTAACCCTTTAACGGTCATGGGTGCTGGAAGGATCTTAGTTAAAAAATTCATAAAAAATCGATCGTTTGAACTAGCTGCAAAAAAATAATTATTAAACGACGCCTAAAACAATGCACTATCACGTCATTCATTAGTCATATGGAAAACTCAGAAGTAATGGAGGAAGATGAAGAACCAATGGACTTTGAAGATATAGTTTTTGATGACAGCTCCAGTTCTAGTGATGAGAGTGTTACTCAGCCTTTAGGTAAGTATTACTGTTCAAAAAGGTATAGAATATAAAAATATCTGTTTCTATGTCCACAGTTTTTGGATCTACCAAAGTACAGCAGTCCCACCTCCCACAGAACTCAAATACCCAGCAGTAGTGATTAGGTCTCACCAGATGGTGGTAAGTTAGAGTTTGCTAGATCAAATAATGATGGTGGTGATAGTTCTCGGGTGGAAGATCAGCAAGGGCAAGGTGGTGGTGTTAGAGGAAGGGGTGTATGCAACCAAGGAGAAGGGGTCGTGGACGTAGACTTGGAAGAGGGCATGGCAGAGGTGGACATGGGACTTTCAGTCAAGCAATGTGTTGAATGAGATGGGAGGGATACTAGTGGAATTACACAGGATCAGCTCATACTAAATGGCCCATGGCAAAGAAAAGAAAGTAATGCTTTGAATAATTTTTGGTTGTTCTTTGCAAATTTCATTTATTGAAATGAAAGCTTTCTTCATTTATATAATGTCTTTGGTAATTCTATGCTGCAGCCTGAAGTCATTATGGTTGAAATCTGTGAACCCGCAAATGTGTAAAACTTTTTATCATGAGGTATACTTGAAAATAGAACAATAATTGGCTTGAAATTAAAAAAATAATTACTAAAACCACAATTATAACCACATAATTTGTTGCTAGGCAACATAAACTGCACCTACATATGAAATAACTATGTGTGATTCCAAAAATATATGGTTGCCAAGGACTTTAATAAATATTTGGACAATACAGTTAATTTTAGTAATGGTACCAAAATTCACCAAAAAAACCCCAACCATGAAAGGACTGTGGGTAAACTAGGACAGGCTCGCTCTAGTTTATTTTTCAAGGACAAAAAGGCATATTCATATTTTATAGTCCAGGAAAATGGTACTCCTTTCTGACTGAGGGCATGAAATGAGGAAGCTATCTCTGAAAACTTGAGGATGTAATGGCAGTAATATTAAACAAGACCCAAGAAGTTCCGCACTGCAGTAAAATTAGTTGGTGCCGCCCATCCTTGTACGGTTTGCACTTTCCGTTTGTCAGGCATCGTTCCACTTTCTGAGCAGATATAATCCAAGAAGGGTACCTGGGGCATACAAGTGTGACACTTTCTACCCCGTAGTTTTAGGCTTGCTGGTCATACCTGTTCCAAAATCTGTTGCAAGTGATCCTTGCTCCCATATTCATTAGCAGAATGGATGGGTATGTAATCAAGATATGTTGTGACAAACGGTAGCCCCTGGGAAACTCTATCCATGAGTCTTTGGAATGTGCTTGGGGCACCAGTTAGTCCAAATGGCATTCTCTGAAACTGAAAGAGGCCCATACCTGGCCCTGGGCAGAATGCAGTGTTCTCATAGTTGTCTGGGCTAACAGGAATCTGCCAATAACCACTTGGGAGGTCAAGGGTTGTAAAATAGTCGGGCCAGAAAGTCTATTTGAACCTCGTCAGGTAGGTGAAGGCGGTCGGCGTCCTTGGCTTAGAGGGAGGGTAGGAGAAGGGGATCGGCATCCTTGGCTTAATGGGAGGGTAGGGGAATGATAAGCGTCCTTTGCTGTCATTTAATTTAGTCCCCACTAGTAAACACACAACTGAATCTCTCCTGATTTCTTCTTTACAAACACTGCCAGGGACATCCAAGGGCTACCACTGTCATCAATGATGCCCTTTCCCAACATGTCCTGTATCTGTTGTTCAATTTCCTCTCTGTAGTGAGCTGGAATACATCTTGGAGGTATATGTACTGGAGTCCCTGTGATAAGAATATTGACTAAAGCAGCCAGGGTCATACCTGGGATAGTTCAAAACACATCCACATAGTCCTGGATAATAGTCCCAAGGCTTGGAATTGGGCACTCTGCTGGGAACTCAAATTTTATCTTGTCTTTGAATGGGGTATGATATATTTCTCTTCTATATCCAGCGTGGGAAAGCCTGCATTGTCCTGTTCTGCAAGTCAAGTAATAGGCTATATTGCTTCTGGAAATCAGCCCCCAATATCACAGGGGCAACCAGGCTATTTACTATGACAAAATCAGGGTACATATGCAACTCACCAATATGTACTGGAGCTCGGATGTAATCCAAAATATGCATTGACTGGCCAGAAGCTGAACTTGTAAAGTTGCTGTTTTGATCTTTACACTCTTCAGTTGAACCACCATTTCTTGCCGTACCAGTGACACTGATGACCCCGAATCAAGTAATATCTAGGTTAGTTCACCTCCCACCTCTCCTCCTTATTACAGCAGCTTTCACTCCAAAAGCTCCTATTGTAATTGCTTGTGGGATTACTGTCGAATGGGCGGTGGTTTCCCTGGACGGGTACCCCGTTGTCATTTCTCTGCTGACACTCTTATGCAACATGTCCTTGGGACCATACACAAAACATCGATGACAATCTCTCACTCAATGGTTTGGAAACTCATGCTGGATATTTCCCAGTTGGCCACACTCGAAACAGTGGATTATCCTCGGGCGCAGCAGTTCTTGAGGTGTTGAAAGAGCAGCCACCTGTTGTGTTAGTGCTGAAATTTGTTGCTTTAACTGTTGTATCTCACTGGATTGAGTTTGAATGATGGCAGCCTGTTCTTGTTCACCAATCACCATCAGCAGACTGTCCATTCCAATGCTGATCCAAGGGTCTTTGTCTCTCCTGTTGATCGTAATTGTCTACTCATGCTGTAGCCGTAGGCAGGTGCCAAGCCCGCCAAAACTAGTGCATTATGAACTGTTCCATTGCACCAGAATCAAGATTGGCATTGTATGTTCTAATGACTTTTTCAAATCACAAAGAAAGACAGTTATTGCTTCACCAGGATTCAATTTCCGTTGGTGAAACTCAAGACAGACGAATGGTAGCAATTTTATATCCAATACCAAATTCTTTAACAGTTGTATCTCATGGGAATGAGTTTGTATGATGGCAGCCTGTTACTTTATAGTATTTCTGCTCTTCTTCACTCAACTTTAGACACAATGCCAGGGCTACCCCTTCTAATAGAGTAGAGAGTTTGAGAGCTTTCCTCTCATTGTTCCATCTGTTTGCATTACAACAAATCCCAAACCGTGTATGCCACTCACATCTCCAGTTGAGAGAAAATGTCCATCCCGGGTAATTCCTAGCTTCTTTCTAAGATAGCCTATTTTTAGAGCGAAATAATTTTTTTGGGGTCAATTTCCAGCAAAAAATGCTTCAAAACACCTGAAACATATGAAATAGCCGTATGTGGTTCATTTGGACAATAAAAACAGTTTTTGTCAGTATCTGTCCAGTTACGCGTGTTCATTTCTGTCAATTCTATGCTTATTTCTGAGGTAGCCACTTTTTACCCCATATCGTTCGTTTTCGTTGATTTCGTACAAAATGTTACGAAACACCAGAATAGCTATGAACTGCCTAATGTGGTTCGTTTAGAAGTTTATAACTGTTTTTGACAGGATATGACTGTTTCACACTTGTTTGAGAAAAATGTCCATTCGGTAATTCGGAGCTTCTTTCTGAGATAGTCTCTGTTTGGACCGACATGAAAGGTTTTTTTGTCATTTTCCGGAGAAAATACTACAAAACACCTTGAAATGCTAAGATTTTCTGTACGTGGCTCATTTTGAGGTTCAATACTTTTTATGGTATTATTTGTCCCGTTTCATATGTTTGATGAAAGTAAGTCATTTCATCAAATCTGAGCTTATTTCTGAGATAGCCAATTTTGCTACATAACGGTCGTTTTTGGCGATTTCCACGGAAATGACACAAAACACCAGAATTAAACTTATCTGTCCAGTGTGGCTGATTTTGAGTTTCAAAACAGTTTTCAACTGGAATTGACCCGTTTCACACTTGTTTGAGAAAAAAAGTCCTTCTTGGGTAATTTCTAGCTTCTTCTCTGATAGCCTCTTTTTAGACCGAAATGTTTTTTTTTGTCAATTTCCGGATAAAATGCTATAACACACCTGAAAAGCAAAGAAGAGCTATATGTGGTTCTTTTTGAGGTGCAAAACAGTTTTCAGCAGTATCTGTTCAGTTTCGTGTGTTTGATGGAAATAATTCATTTCCGTCAATACAAAGCTTATTTCTGTGGTAGCCACATTTTGACCCATGAAGTTAGTTGTTGTCGATTTCGTACAAAAATGGTTACAAAACACCAGAATAGCTATGAACTTATCAATGAGGCTGAATTTGAATTTCAAAACTGTTTTAGACTGGATATTACCCATTTGACAGTCGTTAGAGGAAGAAAAAAACTTCCTGGGTGATTCCAATCTTTTTTCAGAGAAAGTGTCTTTTTGGATCAAAATTATTATTTTTTATCAATATCCTGCGAAAATGCTACAAAATGCATGAAAAGCTTCAAATAGCTGTATGTGGTTCATTTTGAGGTGCAAAACATTTCTTGGCAGAATTTCTTCAGCGTGTTTGATGGAAAAGTCTTTTTTGTCTATCTGTGCTTATCTGAAGTAGCTCCTTTATGCCACATAATGTCAGTTATTGTGATTTTTTTAAGAAAATGTTACACAACACCACAATAGCCAGGAACTTCCCATTGTGGCTCATTTCAGCAGAATATGACCCGTTTCATACTCGTTTGAGAAAAAGTTGTCCTTCTCGGGTAATTCCTAGCTTTTTTCTGAGATAGTCTCTCTTTGGATCGATGTGAAAGTTTTTTTTGTCAATTTCCGGCAGAAATGCTTCCAAACCCATGAAAAGCTTATATTAGCTGATGTGGCTCATTTTGCAGTGCAATCTGTTTACGTTAAAATTTGTCCCATTTTACGTGTTTGATGAAAATAAGTAATTTCCATCAAATCTGAGCTTATTTCTGGGTTCGCCACTTTTTGCAAAATAACGGTAGTTTTTGGCGATTTCCAACGAAAAAGAAACAAAACATCAGAATAAAACTGAACTGAACAATATGACAGATTTTGAAATTCAAAACAGTTTTTGACTGGATTTGATCCATTTCACACTCATTTGAGAGAAAAAAATCCTTTCCGGGTAATTCCTATCTCATTTCTGATATAGCCTCTTTTTGACAGAAATGAGGGGTTTTTTTGTCAATTTACTGCAAAAAAGCTTCAAAACACCTGAAAAAATTAGAAGAGCTGTGTGTGGTTCATTTTGTGGTCCAAAACCCTTTTTGGCAGTATGTGTCCCATTACACATGTTTGATGAAAAAAAATTGTTTCCGTAGATTTTGTGCATATTTTTTAGGTGGTAATTTTTTGTTCCATAATGTTAGCTTTTGTTGATTTCGTACGAAAACATTACAAAACACCAGAATGACTTAATTTTGAAGTTCAAAACTGTTTTTGGCAGGATCTGACCCGTTTCACTCTTGTTTGGGAAAAAATTCTTCTCGGAAAATTCCTAGCTTCCTTGGAGTCTCTTTTTGGACTGATATGACTTTTTTTTTGGCAATTTCCGTTGAAAATGTTTAAAGCACCTGAAATACCAAAAATAGCTGTATATAGTTCATTTTGAGGTTTCTGGTAGTTTTTGTCCCGTTTCATATGTTTGATGAAAAGATTTAATTTTCGTCAAATATGAGCTTATCTGAGATAGACACGTTTTGCCATAACGGCCTTTTTGGGGGAGATTTCCAATGAAAATAATACAAAAACCAGAATAACTGATCTGTCCAATGTGGCTGATTTTGAAGTTTGAGACAGTTTTCGACTGGTTTGACCCGTTTCATACTCGTTTGAGGAAAAACAGTCCTTCCCGGGTAATTCCTAGCTTCTTTCAGATGTAGCCTCTAGATTGGAATGAGTTTTTTTTTGTCAATTTCGGGCGAAAATGCTTCAAAACACTTTAAAAGGTTAGAAAACCTGCATGTGCTCCATTTTGAGAAACAAAACATTTTTCACCAACAACTGTATAGTTTCGCATGTTTGATGAAAATAAGTCATTTCTATCAATTTGGAGATTATTTCTGAGGTTGCCACTCTTTGATCCATAATGCTGGTTTTTGTATATTTTGTTCAAAAACGTTACAAAACACCAGATAGCTGTGAACAACCCAAAGTATCTCATTTTGAGGTTCAAAATTGTTTTTGGTAGGTTAATACATGATTCTCACTTGTATCGGGAAAAATCCTTCTCGGGTAATTCCTAGCTTTTTTCTGAGATTCTCTCGTTTTGTACCGATATGAGAGTTTTTTGGTAAAATTCTGGAGAAAATGCTTCAAAACTCCTGAAATGCTAAGAATAGCAGTATGTAGTTCATTTTGTGGTCCAAAACTGTTTTTGATAGTATTTTTCCCTATTCACATGTTTGGTGAAAATAAGTCACTTTCCATATATCTGAGATTTTTTCGGTGATGCCTCTTTTTGCTACATAATGGTCATTTTTGGGCGATTCTAACGAAAATAATACAAAATAACAGAATAAAACTGAACCGTCCAATGTTGCTGATTTTGAAGTTAGAAATATTTTACAACTGGATTTGACCCGTTTCACAATCATTTGAGGAAAAAAGTCTTTCCAGGGTAATGCCTAGCTTCTCTCCGAGATAGCAGCTTTTTAGACCGAAAAGTTTTTTTTGTCAATTTCCGACAAAAATGCATTAAAACAACTGAAAAGCTTAGAAGAGCTGTATGTGGTTCAATTCTAGGTGAAAACATTTTTCGGCAGTGTCCGTCCAGTTTCATGTGTTTGATTAAAATAGTCTTTTCGGTCAATTCTGATCTTTCTATGTAGCCACTTTTTTCCCAATAACGTTGGTTTTTGTCAATTTCATATGAAAACATTTCAAACATCAGTGGAGCTATAAACTTCCCTATAAGACTCATTTTTAAGTTTAAAACTGTTTTCGACTGGATGTGACCCGTTTCACACTCGTTTGAGAAAAAAGTCCATCCCGGGTAATTCCTAGCTTTTTTCTGAGAAATGTCGTTTGGTCCCAAATTAGGTTTTTTTTGTCAATTTCTGGCGAAAATGCTTCAAAATACCTCAAAAGCTTAGAAAAGCGGTATGTGGTTCATTTTGCGGTATAAAATATTTTTCGGCAGTACCTGTCCAGATTCATGTGTTTGATGAAAAAAGCCTTTTTTCAATTCTGAGCTTTCTTAGAGGGCCATTTTTTGCCCCATAACATTAGTTTTTGTTCATTTCATACGAAATTGTTACAAAATACTAGAATAGCTATGAACTTCCCAATGCTGAAGTTCAAAACTGGTTTCGGCAGGATATGATCCATTTCAAACTCATTTGAGAAAGAAGAGTCCTTCTCGGGTAATTCCAAGCTTCTCTCTGATATAGTCTCTTTTTCGACTGATATGTGTGATTTTTGTCAATTTTCTGCGAAAATGCTTCAAAACTCATGAAAAACTAAGATTAGCAATATGTGGATCATTTTGTGATGCAAAACTGTTTTCGTTTGTACTTGTCCCATTTCATATGTTTGATGAAAATAAGTCGTTTTCCTCAAATCTGAATTTATTTCTGAGGTAATCACTTTTTGATACATAATGGTACTTTTTGCCGATTTCCAATGAAAACGATAAAAAACCTGAATAAAACTGAACTGTCCAATGTGGCTAATTTTTAAGTTCGAAACAGTTTTCAACTGGATCTGACCCGTTTCACACTAGTTTGAGAAAAAAGTCCTTCCCTGGTAATTCCAAGCTTCTTTCTGAAATAGCTTCTTTTATTCCGATTTTATATATTTTTTATCAATTTCCAATAAAAATGGTTCGAAACATCTTAAAAGCTTAGAATAGCTGTATGTGGTTCATTATGAGTTGAAAAACAGTTTTCGGCTGTATTGGTCCAGTTTCATGTGTTTGATGAATATAAATCTTTTCCATGTCAATTCTGATCTTATTTCTGAGGTAGCCACTTTTTGCCAAATAATGTTGGTTTTTGTCCATTTCATATGAAAATGTTACAAAACACCAGTGGTGCTGTCAACCACCCAATGTAGCTTATTTTGAAGTACAAAGCCTTTTTTGACTGGATATGACCCGTTTTACTCATTTGTGTAAAAAATTCTCTCCGGGTAATTTCTGGCTTCTTTCTGAGGTAGCATCTCATTGGACCAAAATAAGGTTTTTTTTAATTTTATTTCTGCCGAAACTGCTTCAAAACACCTGTAAAGCTTAGAATAGCTATATGTGCTTCATTATGTGGAGCAAAACTGTTTTCGGCAGAATCTGTCTGGTTCACACATTAGATGAAAAAAAGTTGTTCTGTAATTCGGTGCATATTTCTGCGGTATACTCTTTTTGTCCTATTTCCTTGTTTTACCCAAAAAAATTTACTCCGTCAAATCAAAACAATCTCAGGATTTGGCCCTTTTCAAACTCTTTGAGAAAAAAAAAACTTCTGGTTGATTCTTAGCTTCATTCTGAGGTAGTCACTAGACCTGAAAGAGAAGTTTTTTTTGCTTATTTTCAGTGAAAATGCTTAAAAAAAAAAGGTTAGTTTAGCTGTATGTGGCTCATTTTGAGGAGTGAAATTGTTTTTGGTAATATTTTTGCCTCATTTCAATTGTTTGACCCCAAATTTTTTTTCCATCAAATCAAGGTATTTCCTCAGGATTGGCACCATTTCAAACTTGTTGAATCAAAAAACATTATGGGTGAATCTTAGCTTCTTTCTGAGAGTCACTTTTAAGACTTTAACGATTGTTTTACTGTCAATTTCTGGCAAAAACGCTTCAAATCTCCGGAAAAAACGTATTTTAGCTGTATGTGGCATATTTTCAGGAGCAAAACTATTTTCCGTAATAGTTGTCCCGTTTCACTGGTTTGACTAAAAAAAGTCGTTTTCATTATATCAAAACCTTTCATTAGGATTTGCCCCATTTCAAACTCATTGAGAAAAAACTCTTTATGATTAATTCTTAGCTTCTTTCACAGAAAGCCATTTTTAGACAAGAGAGTTTTTTTTGTCAATTTCCGTCGAAAATGCTACAAAACAGCAGAAAAGCCTAGCTTAGTTGTATGTGGCTCATTTTGAGGAGCAAAACTGTTTTTGGTAATATTTGTCCCATTTCACTTTATCAACCCCAAAAAAGTCTTTTCCATCATATCAAAACAATCTCAGGATTTGCCTCTTTTCAAACTCATTGAGAAAAAATTACTTTTGGTGATTTTTTGCATCTTTCAGAGAAAGTAATTTTTTTACCTTCAAGGAGAATTTTTTTGACTAATACTTGCAAAAATGCTTCAAAACACTAGAAAAGCATTTAACTGTATGTGGCCCATTTTGAGAAGCAAAACAGTTTTCGGTAATATTTATCCCGTTTCACAGGTTTGAAAAAAATTGTTTTCATCAAATCCAAACTATTCCTCAGGATTTACACCTTTTCAAACTCGTTGAGAAAAAATATATTATTAACATCTTTCTGATAAAGTAACTTTTTAGACATTAAAGGGAATTTTTTTTTGGAAAATTCCGGCGAAATGCTTCGAAACACCAGAAAATCTTAGTTTAGCTGTATGTGTCTCATTTTGAGGAGAAAAACTGTTTTTTGTAATATTTGTCCCATTTCACTTGTTTGACCCAAAAAGTCTTTTCCATAAAATCAAAACAATCTCGGGATTTGCTCCTTTTCACGTTGAAAAAAATAACTTTCTGGGTCATTCTTTGCATCTTTTAGAGAAAGTCACTTTGTAGACCTAAAGAGAAGTTTTTTGAAAATTTCTGTTGAAAATGCTTTATAATACTAGATACGCGTTTAGTTGTATTGGTCATTTTGATGAGCAAAACTGTTTTCGTTAATATTTGTCCCATTTCACTGGTTTAAAAAAAGTCATTATCATCAAATCCAAACCATTCCTCAGGTTTTGCCCCCTTTCAAACTCATTAAGAAAAAACTTTATGGGTGAATCTTAGCTTCTTTCTGAGATAGTCACTTTTTAGACTTTATAGAGAGGTTTTTTTGTCAATTTCCTTGTTAAAATGCACCAAAACACCAGTAGAGCCAAGTTTAGCGTTTTGTGGCTCATTTTAATGAGCAAAACAGTTTTCAGTAATATTTGTCCCATTTTACTAGTTTGATCCAAAAAGTCATTTCCATCTAATCAATCTCAGAATTTGTCCCTTTTCAAACTCGTTAAGAAAAAATAACTATCTTGGTTATTCTTTGCATCTGTGAAAGTAGCTTTTTTAAACCTTATAGAGAATTTTTTTGAATTTTTAAACCTTAACGAGTTTTTTTTTTGACAATTTCCGGAGAAAGTACTTCAAAACACTAGAAAAGCTTAGTTTAGCTGTATGTGGCTGATTTTGAGGAGCAAAACTGTTTTCGGAAATATTTGTCCAATTCCACTGGTTTGATAAAAATAAGTCATTTCCATCAAATCTAAACCATTCCTTAGGATTTGCCCCCTTTCAAACTCATTGTGAAAAAGTAACATTCTGGGCATTTCTTAGCTTCTTTCTGAGATAGACATTTTTAGAGATTAAAGAATTTTTTTTGTCAGTTTCCTGCGATAATTCTTCAAAACACTAGAAAAGCATAGTTTAGATGTATGTGACTTATTTTAGCTGTATGTGGCTTATTTTCAGGAGGAAAACTGTTATTGGTGTTATTTGTCCCATTTCACTTGTTTGATCCTAAAAAATTCATTTTCATCAAATCACAATATTTCCTCAGAATTGGCATCTTTTAAAACTTGTTGAATAAAAAAAAACCTTAGGTGTGAATCTTAGATTCTTTCTGTGATATTCACTTTTTAGACATTAAAGTGTGTTTTTTTTCCAATTTCCAACAAAAATGTTTCAAAACACCAGAAAAGCTTATTTAACTGTGGGGGCTCTTTTTGAGGAGCAAAACTATATTAGGTATTATTTGTCTCATTTCACTTGTTTATTTCCCAAAATTTGTTGCCATCAAATCAAAACAATCTCAAGATTTGTCCCTTTTCAAACTCGTTGAGAAAAAGTAACATTCTGGGTGATTTATTTTTTGCATCTTTCAGAGAATGTTATTTTTAGATATTAAAGAGATTTTTTTGACAATTCAGGGCGAAAATTCATCAAAACACTAGAAAAGCTTAGTTTAGCTGTAGTAGCTCATTTGGAGGAGCAAAACTTTTTCGGTATTATTTGTCTCGTTTCACTGGTTTGAACCAAAAAAGTCGTTTCCTTTAATCTAAGCCATACCTAAGGATTTTTCCCTTTCCCAACTCATTGAGAAAAATACATTTCTGAGTAATTCTTAGTTTCTTTCTGAGAGAGTCATTTTTCGAACATAAAGGGTTTTTTTTTTTGAATTTCCGGTGAAAATGCTTCAAAACACCAGAAATGCTTAGTTTAACTGAATGTGGCTCATTTTACGGGGCAAAACTGTTTTCGGTAATATTTGCCCCATTTCAGTTGTTTGCCCCCAAAGAGGCATTTCCATCAACTCAAAATATTTCCTCTGGATTTCATTGTAAGATATATCTACCTGGACTTCAATTGCTCTAATTGAAGCTGGTGATATTCTTCGATGCCTGACCCTATTTAGCTGTCTCACTACAGCTAAACCTTAGCCAAGCCAAAATCAGTCTATTCTTCAATAATAGCTGTTTCTCCACTTATCCCCGAAAGATAAGTGGATTAGCCTTTTGCTAATAAATTAATTCACTGAGATATATTCAAATACCAACACAACTGCAATAACTGGTTATAAACAATGTTCAATCACAAGAAGTGCTCAAAGTTACACAATATGTTGTTATCTCTCTACTTAAAATAGCTAGATAAAATATAGTCCTTCTTGAAACTAGCAGTTCTCATTTGCCTAGGCAAGACACTCTTCTTTTGGAAATTATGCCGGTGGCATGTTTTACTGCTGGCCAATCCATATTCAACAAGAGCTTCCAGAAGCTTACTCAGGATTATGGGCCTGTCAGGTGAAAGTGTAATTACAACTTGCTCTGTTGGAATTATGAGCAGCCTGTGTAGGGTGCAATTATTGCATGATTCTGTGGTTTCCTTTCCTGTAGCTTCCTTTCAGGGCTTTGTTCTTTACTACTTTCACTTTTAATTGGCTGCCTCAAAGTCATTTTCTCCCTCTCTGCTGGATAAGAGTCCCTATATCTGACAGGCATCTTTTCAAACTTGTTGAATAAAAAAAATTATGGATGAATCTTAGCTTCATTCTGAGATGCCCACACTATAGACTAAAGTGTGGTGTTTTGTCAATTTCTGGTGAATTTGCTTCAAAACACCTGAAAACCTTAGTTTAGCTGTATGGGGCTTTTTTTTGACTAAAAAGAGAAGATACCTGTGAATTTCCCCGAAAATACTTCAAAACAATAGAAAAGCATAGTTTAGCTGTATGTGGCTCACTTTGTGGAGAAAAACATTTTTTATTAACATTTGCCCCCTTTTACTGGTTTGATCAAAAAGAGTTGTCTAAACAAATCCAAATTTTCATCAGGATTTGCCCCTTTTCAAACATGTTAAGTAAAACAAACTTTCTGAGTATTTCAGTACTCCTTTCGGACATAGTCAATTTTTTGACTAAAAAGAGAAGTTCTCTGTGGGTTTCTCCAAAAATGCTTCAAAACAACAGAAAAGTATAGTTTAGCTGTATGTGGATCACTTTGGGGAGAAAAAAAGTTTTTATTAATATTTGTCCCCTTTTACTGGTTTGATCAAAAACAGTTGTTTAAACAAATCCAAATTTTCATCAGGATTTGCCGCTTTTCAAACACCTTAATTAAGTGAAACAAACTTTCTGACTATTTCAGTGCTCCTTTCTGACATAGTCTCTTTTTTGACTAAAAAGAAAAGTTACCTGTGAATTTCTCCAAAAATGCTTCAAAACAACAGAAAAGCATAGTTTGGCTGTATGTGGCTCACTTTGAGTAGAAAAACAAGTTTTTGTTAATTTTCCCCCATTTTACTGGTTTGATGAAAAACATTTGTTTAAACAAATACAAATTTTCATCAGGATTTACAATTTTCAAATATGTTAATTAAAACAAACTTTCTGAGTATTTCAGTGCTCTTTTCTGATATAGTCACTTTTTGGACTAAAAAGAGAAGTTCTCTGTGAATTTCTCCAAAAATTCTCAAAACAACAGAAAAGCATAGTTTATCTGTATGTGGATCACATAGAGAAGAAAAACAAGTTTTTGTTAATATTTCCCCCATTTTACTGGTTTGATAAAAAAAAGTTGTTTAAACAAATCCAAATTTTCTTCAGGATTAGTCCCTTTTCAAATTGTTAAGAAAAACAAACTTTCTGAGTATTTCAGTGCTCTTTTCTGAGACAGTCACTTTTTGGACTAAAAAGTGAAGTTCTCTGTGAATTTCTCCAAAAATGCTTCCAAACAACAGAAAAGCATAGTTTAGCTGTATGTGGCTCACTTTGAGGAAGAAAAAAAGTTTTTATTAACATTTGTTCCCTTTTACTGGTTTGATAAAAAAATTTTTTTTAAAGAAATCCAAATTTTCATCAGGATTTTCCCCTTTTCAAACATGTTAAGTAAAACAAACCTTCTGAGTATTTCAGTGCTCCTTTCTGACATAGTCTTTTTTTTGACTAAATAGAGAACTTCTCTGTGAATTTCACCAAAAATACTTCAAAACAACAGAAAAGCATAGTTTAGCTGTATGTGGCTCACTTTGAGGTAAAAAAAAAAAAAGTTAAAATTTCCCCCAGTTTACAGGTTTGATCAAAACAGTTGTTAAAAAAAATCCAAATTTTTCTCAGGATTTGCCCCTTTTCAAACTTTTAAGAAAAACAAACTTACTTAGTATTTCTTTGCTCTTTCCAGAGATAGTCACTTTATGGACTAAAAAGAGAAGTTCTCTGTGAATTTCACCGAAAATACATCAAAACAACAGAAAAGCATAGTTTAGCTGTTTGTGGCTCACTTTGGGGAGAAAAACAGATTTTATTAATATTTGTCCCATTTTACTGGTTTGATAAAAAAAAGTAGTTTAACCAAAACCAAATTTCATCAGGATTTTCCCCTTTTCAAACATGTTAAGTAAAACAAACTTTCTGAGTATTTTAGTGCTCCTTTCTGACATAGTCATTTTTTGACTAAAAAGAGAACTTCTCTGTGGGTTTCTCCAAAAATGCTTCAAAACAACAGAAAAGCATAGTTTAGCTCTATGTGGATCACTTTGGGGTGAAAAACAGTTTTTATCAATATTTGTCCCCTTTTACTGGTTTGATCAAAAACAGTTGTTTAAACAAATCCAAATTTTCATCAGGATTTGCCCCTTTTCAAACCCCTTAAGGGAGTACTATACCTAAAACCAACGAAATTTGAACACATATTTGTAGCTGTCATAACTTTTTTCCTCTTTCTTCTGTGCAAATACTTTTGATACCAGCTTGTTGCTTATTGTGTGTGCTTTAAAATGATATATAAAAAGTCTATATAAGCACCTTTTCTTAGAAGATATAGCCAAACACGCAAAGGTCACTCAAAAAATTGCGCTTCCTAATTTTTTGCAGACCTAACTCCCACGCGCCTTGACCGACGCGCCCAACTCGGTATGCGGGTAACCAAAAAAAAAAAAATTCGGGTACACCCCCCCTGAGATATAGAGCTGAGAAGAGGCAAATTCCGTGGCCTCGCCTCTTCTCAGCTCTATATCTCAGGGGGGGTTTACCGGAAATTTTTTTTTTGTTTTTTTGGTTAACAGCTAAGGCCTTTAGCTACCCGCATACCGAGTTTGGGGCGCGTCGGTCAAGCCGCGTGGGAGTTAGGTCTGCCAAAAATTAGGAAGTGCCATTTTTTGAGTGACCCTTGCGTGTTTGGATATATCTTCTAAGAAAAGGTGCCTATATAGATTTTTTATATATCATTTTAAAGCACACACAATAAGCAACAAGTCAAAAGTATTAGCACAGAAGAAAGAGGAAAAAAGTTATGACAGCTACAAATATGTGTTCAAATTTCGTTGGTTTCAGGTATAGTCCTCCCTTAAGTAAAACAAACTTTCTGAGTATTTCAGTGCTCCTTTCTGACATAGTCACTTTTTGACTAAAAAGAAAAGTTACCTGTGAATTTCTCCAAAAATGCTTCAAAACAACAGAAAATCATAGTTTGGCTGAATGTGGCTCACTTTGAGTAGAAAAACAAGTTTTTGTTAATTTCCCCCCATTTTACTGGTTTGATGAAAAAAAGTTGTTTAAACAAATACAAATTTTCATCAGGATTTACACTTTTCAAATATGTTAATTAAAACAAACTTTCTGAGTGTTTCAGTGCTCCTTTCTGACATAGTCACTTTTTGGACTAAAAAGAGAAGTTCTCTGTGAATTTCTCCAAAAATGCTCAAAACAACAGAAAAGCATAGTTTATCTGATGTGGATCACATAGAGAAGAAAAACATGTTTTTGTTAATATTTCCCCCATTTTACTGGTTTGATAAAATTTTTTTGTTTAAACAAAACCAAATTTTCCTCAGGATTAGCCCCTTTTCAAACTTGTTAAGAAAAACAAACTTTCTGAGTATTTCAGTGCTCTTTTCTGAGACTCACTTTTTGGACTAAAAAGAGAAGTTCTTTGTAAATTTCCCCCAAAATGCTTCCAAAAAAAAGAAAAACATAGTTTAGCTGTATGTGGCTCACTTTGAGGGAGAAAAAAAGTTTTTATTAATATTTGTTCCCTTTTACTGGTTTGATAAAAAAATTTTTTTTTTAAAGAAATCCAATTTTTCAACAGGATTTGCCCCTTTTCAAACATGTTAAGTAAAACAAACCTGAGTATTTCAGTGCTTCTTTCTGACAGTCACTTTTTTGACTAAAAAGAGAATTTCTCTGTGAATTTCACCAAAAATGCTTCAAAACAACAGAAAAGCATAGTTTAGCTGTATGTGGCTCACTTTGAGGAGAAAAACAAGTTTTTGTTAAAATTTCCCCCAATTTATAGGTTTGATCAAAAACAGTTGTTAAAAGAAATCCAAATTTTCCCTAGGATTTGTCCCTTTTCAAACTTTTAAGAAAAACAAACTTTCTTAGTATTTCTTTGCTCTTTCTTGAGATAGTCACTTTTTTGACCAAAAAGAGAAGTTCTCTGTGAATTTCTCCAAAAATGCTCCAAAACAACAGAAAACCATAGTTTAGCTGTTTGTGGCTCATTTTGGGGAGAAAAACAGTTTTTATTAATATTTGTCCCGTTTTACTGGTTTGATAAAAAAAAGTAGTTTAAAAAAATCCAAATTTCATAAGGATTTTTCCCCTTTTCAAACATGTTAAGTAAAACAAACTTTCTGAGTATTTTAGTGTTCCTTTCTGACATAGTCATTTTTTTGACTAAAAAGAAGAAATTGTCTGTGAATTTCTCCAAAAAATCTTCAAAACAAAAGAAAAGCATAGTTTGGCTGTATGTGGCTCACCTTGAGGAGAAAAACAAGTTTTTGTTAATATTTCTCCCATTTTTCTGGTTTGATCAAAACAGTTGTTAAAACAAATCCAAATTTTCCTCAGGATTTGCTGCCTTTTCAAACTTTTAAGAAAAACAACCTTTCTTAGTATTTTTGTTCTACTTTCTGAGATAGTCACTTTATGTAATAATAAGAGAAGTTATCTGTGAATTTCGCCGAAAATGCTTCAAAAGAACAGAAAAGCATAGTTTAGCTGTATGTGGCTCACTTTAGGGAGAAAAACAGTCTTTATTAATTTTTGTCTCCTTTTACTGGTTTGATAAAAAAAAGTTGTTTAAACAAATCCAAATTTTCATCAGAATTTGCCCCTTTTCAAACTTGTTAAGAAAAACAAACTTTCTGAGTATTTCAGTGCTCCTTTCTGAGATAGTCACTTTTTTGACTCAAGAGAAGTTACATATGAATTTCCCCGAAAATACTTAAAAACAACAGAAAAGCATAGTTTAGCTCAATGTGACTCACTTTGAGGAGAAAAACAAGTTTTTGTTAATATTTCCACCATTTTACTGGTTTGAGCAAAAACAGTTGTTTAATCAAATCCAAATTTTCCTTAGGATTTTCCCCTTTTCAAACTTGTTAAGAAAAACAAACTTTCTGAGTATTTCAGTGCTCCTTTCTGAGATAGTTTTTTTTTTTGACTAAAAAGCAAAGTTCTCAGTAAATTTCTCCAAAATTTCTTCAAAACAACAGAAAAGCATAGTTTAGCTCTATGTGGATCACTTTGCGGAGAAAAACAATTTCGTCAGGATTTACACTTTTCAAACATGTTAATTAAAATAAATTTTCTGGTTATTTCAGTGCTCCTTTCTGAGATAGTCTTTTTTTGACTAAAAAGAGAAGATACCTGTGAATTTCCCCGAAAATTCTCTAAACAATAGAAAAGCATAGTTTAGCTGTATGTGGCTCACTTTGGGGAGAAAAACAGTTTTTATTAATATTTGTCCCCTTTTACTGGTTTGATCAAACACAGTTGTTTAAACAAATCCAAATTTTCATCAGGATTTGCCCCTTTTCAAACATGTTAAGTAAATAAATATTCTGAGTATTTCAATGCTGCTTTCTGACATAGTAACTTTTTTGACTAAAAAGAGAAGTTCTCTGTGAATTTCCCCCAAAATGCTTCAAAACGACAGAAAAGCATAGTTTGGCTGTATGTGGCTAACTTTGAGGAGAAAAACAAGTTTTTGGTAATATTTTCCCCAATTTACTGGTCTGATCAAAAACATTTGTTAAACAAATCCAAACTGTCTTCAGGATTTGCCCCTTTTCAAACATGTTAAGTAAAATAAATTTTCTGAGTATTTCAGGGTTCCTTTCAGACATAGTCACTTTTTGAACTAAAAAGAGAAGTTCTCTGTGAATTTCTCCAAAAATGCCTAAAAAAACAGAAAAGCATAGTTTAGGTGTATGTGGATCATATAGAGAAGAAAAACAAGTTTTTGTTAAAATTTCTTCCATTTTACTGGTTTGATCAAAAAAAGTTGTTTAAACAAATACAAATTTTCCTCCGGATTTGCTCCTTTCCAAACATGTTAAGTAAAACAAACTTTCTGAGTATTTCAGTAATCCTTTCTGACATAGTCACTTTTTGGACTAAAAAGAGAAGTTCTCTGTGAATTTCTCAAAAAATGCTTCAAAACAACAGAAAAGCATAGTTTAGCTGTATGTTGATCACATAGAGAAGAAAACCAATTTTTTTTAAATATTTCCCCCATTTTACTGGTTTGATAAAAAACAATTGTTTAAACAAATCCAAATTTTCCTCAGGATTAGCCCCTTTTCAAACTTGTTAAGGGAGGGACTCTACCTGAAACCAACGAAATTGTAACAAATATTTGTAGCTGTCATAACTTTTTTTCCCCTTTCTTTGGTGCAAATACATTTTACACCAGCTTGTTGCTTATTATGTGTGCTTTAAAATGATATATAAAAAGTCTATATGGGCACCTTTTTTTAGAAGATATATCCAAACACGCAAGGGTCACTAAAAAAAAAACTTCCTAATTTGTGCCAGGATTGACAGCCAGGAGCCTTGACCGCAGCGCCCCAAACTCGGTACGAATGTAGCTAAAGGGCTTAGCAGTGATGTACTTTTTTTTGTTTTTTTCCCGATGAACCCCCCCTGAGTTATAGGGTTGAGAAGATGCGGGGCCCCAAAAAATCGCGCGGTTTTTGGGGCCCCGCCTCTTCTCAACACTATAACTCAGGGGGAGTTCACCGGAAAAAAGAAAAGAAAACCACTACATCACAGCTAAGGCCTTTAGCTACATTCGTAACGAGTTTGGGGCGCTGCGGTCAAGGCGCCTGGCTGTCAATCCTGGCACAAATTAGGAAGTTTGTTTTTTGAGTGACCCTTGCGTGTTTGGATATATCTTCTAAAAAAAGATACCTATATAGACTTTTTATATATCATTTTAAAGCACACATAATAAGCAACAAGCTGGTATAAAAAATATTTGCACAGAAGAAAGGGAAAAAAAGTTATGACAGCTACAAATATTTGTTACAATTTCGTTGGTTTCAGGTAGAGTCCCCCCAAGTAAAACAAACTTTCTGATTATTTCAGTGCTCTTTTCTGAGACAGTCACTTTTTGGACTAAAAAGAGAAGTTCTCTGTGAATTTCCCCGAAAATGCTTCAAAACAAAAGAAAAGCATATTTTAGCTGTATGTGGCTCACTTTGGGGAGAAAAAGAGTTTTTATTAATATTTGTCCCCTTTTACTGGTTTGATCAAAAACAGTTGTTTAAACAAATCCAAATTTTCTTCAGAATTTACTTTTCAAACATGTTGATTAAAACAAACTTTCTGAGTATTTCAGTGCTCCTATCTGATATAGTCAATTTTTGGACTAAAAAGAGAAGTTCTCAGTGAATTTCTCCAAAAATGAATCAAAAGAACAAAAAAGCTTACTTTGGTTGTATGTGGCTCACTTTGAGGAGAAAAACAAGTTTTTGTTAATAATTCCACCATTTTACTGGTTTGAGCAAAAAAAGTTGTTTACAAATACAAATTTTCATCTGGATTTACGTTTTTCAAACATGTTAATTAAAACATACTTTCTGAGGATTTCAGTACTCCATTCTGACATAGTCACTTTTAGGACTAAAAAGAGAAGTTCTCTGTGAATTTCTCCAAAAATGATTCAAAACAACAGAAAAGCATAGTTTAGCTGTATGTGGATCACAGAGAGAAGAAAAAAAAGTTTTTGTTATTATTTCCCCCATTTTACTGGTTTGATAAAAAAAAGTTGTTTAAACAAATCCAAATTTTTCTCAGAATTAGCACCTTTTCAAACTTGTTAAGAAAAACAAACATTCTGAGTATTTCAGTGCTCTTTTCTGAGATAGTCACTTTTTGGACCAAAAAGAGAAGTTCTCTCTGAATTTCCCCAAAAATGCTTCAAAACAACAGAAAAGCATGGTTTATCTGTATGTGGCTCAATTTGGTGAAAAAAATATTTTTTTTAATATTTGTCCCCTTTTACTGGTTTGATCAAAAACAGTTGTTTAAACAATCCAAATTTTCATCAGGATTTGCCCCTTTTCAAACATGTTAATAAAACAAACTTTCTGAGTATTTCAGTGCTCCTTTCTGAGATAGTCTCTTTTTTGACTAAAAAGAGAAGTTCTCTGTAAATTTCTCCAAAAATGCTTCAAAACAAGAAAAAAGCATAGTTTGGCTCAATGTGGCTCACTTTGAGGGGAAAAACAAGTTTTTGTTAATATTCCCCCCATTTTACTGGTTTGATCAAAAACAGTTGTTTAAACAAATACAAATTTTCGTCATGATTTACTTTTTTCAAACATATTAATTAAAACAAACTTTCTTAGTATTTCAGTGCTCCTTCCTGACAGTCACTTTTTTGACTAAAAGAGAACTTCTCTGTGAATTTCTCCAAAAATGCTTCAATACAAGAGAAAAGCATAGTTTAGCTGTATGTGGATAAAAACAGTTTATATTAATATTTGTCCCCTTTTACTGGTTTGATCAAAAACTGTTGTTTAAACAAATCCAAATTTTCATCAGAATTTTCTCCTTTTCAAACATGTTAAATAAAACAAACTTTCTGAGTATTTCAGTGCTCCTTTCTGAGATAGTCTCTTTTTTGACTAAAAAGAGAAGTTCTCTGTAAATTTCTCCAAAAATGCTTCAAAACAAGAAAAAAAGCATAGTTTGGCTCAATGTGGCTCACTTTGAGGGGAAAAACAAGTTTTTGTTAATATTCCCCCCATTTTACTGGTTTGATCAAAAACAGTTGTTTAAACAAATACAAATTTTCGTCACGATTTACTTTTTTCAAACATATTAATTAAAACAAACTTTCTTAGTATTTCAGTGCTCCTTCCTGACAGTCACTTTTTTGACTAAAAGAGAACTTCTCTGTGAATTTCTCCAAAAATGCTTCAATACAAGAGAAAAGCATAGTTTAGCTGTATGTGGATAAAAACAGTTTTTATTAATATTTGTCCCCTTTTACTGGTTTGATCAAAAACTGTTGTTTAAACAAATCCAAATTTTCATCAGAATTTTCTCCTTTTCAAACATGTTAGGTAAAATAAACTTTCTGAGTATTTCAGTGCTGATTTCTGACATAGCCCCTTTTTTGACTAAAAAGAGAACTTCTCTGTGGGTTTCTCCAAAAATGCTTCAAAACAACAGAAAGGCATAGTTTGGCTGTATGTGGCTCACTTTGAGGTGAAAAACAAGTTTTTGTTAATATTTTCCATATTTTACTGGTTTGATCAAAAACATTTGTTAAACAAATCCAAAATTTTCATTTGGATTTACACTTTTCAAACATGTTAATTAAAACAAACTTTCTGAGTATTTCAGTGCTCCTTTCTGAAATATTCACTTTTTGGACTAAAAAGAGAAGATACCTGTGAATTTCTCCAAAAATGCTCAATACAAGAGAAAAGCATAGTTTAGCTGTATGTGGCTCACTTTGAGGACAAAAACAAGTTTTTGTTAATATTTCCCCCATTTTAATGGTTTGATCAAAAAAAGTTGTTTAAACAAATCCAAATTTTCATCAGGATTTACACTTTTCAAACATGTTAATTAAAACAAACTTTCTGAGTATTTCAGTGATCCTTTCTGACATATCACTTTTTGGCCTAAAAAGAGATTTTCTCTGTGAATTTCTCCAAAAATGCTTCAAAACAACAGAAAAGCATGAGTTTAGCTGTATGTGGCTCAATTTGGTGAGAATTTTTTTTTTTATTAATATTTGTCCCCTTTTACTGGTTTGATCAAAAAAAGTTGTTTAAACAATCCAAATTTTCATCAGGATTTGCCCCTTTTCAAACATGTAAAAAAAAAAATTTTCTGTGTATTTCAGTGATCCTTTCTGACATAGTCACTTTTGACTAAAAAGATAACTTCTCTGTGAATTTCCACAAAATGCTTCAAAACAACAGAAAAGCATAGTTTGGCTGTATGTGGCTCACTTTGAGTAGAAAAACAAGTTTTTGTTAATATTTCTCCCATTTTACTGGTTTGATCAAAAATAGTTGTTTAAACAAGTACAAATTTTCATCAGGATTTACACTTATCAAACATGTTAATTAAAAAAAACCTGATTATTTCAGTGATCCTTTCTGACATAGTCGATTTTTAGACTTAAAAGAGAAGTTCTCTGTGAATTTCACAAAAAATGCTTCAAAACAACAGAAAAGCATAGTTTAGCAGTATGTTGATCACATAGAGAAGAAAACCAATTTTTTTTAATATTTCTCCCATTTTACTGGTTTGATAAAAAAAAATTGTTTAAACAAATCCAAATTTTCCTCTGGATTAGCCCTTTTCAAACATCTTATGTAAAACAAACTTTCTGAGTATTTCAGTCCTCCTTTCTGAGATAGTCACTTTTTGGACAAAAAAGTGAAGTTCTCTGTGAATTTCTCCAAAAATGCTTCAAAACAAGAGAAAAGCATAGTTTGGCTCTGTGGCACACTTTGAGGAAAAAACAAGTTTTTGTTAATATTTCCCACATTTTACTGGTTTGATCAAAATCAGTTGTTTAAACAAATCCAAATTTACCTCAGGATTTACCCCTTTTCAAACTTGTTAAGAAAAACAAACTTTCTGAGTATTTCAGTGCTCCTTTCTGACATAGTCACTTTTTTGACTAAAACGAGAAGATACCTGTGAATTTCCCCGAAAAAGCTTCAAAACAACAGAAAGTATAGTTTAGCTGTATGCGGATCAATTTGCGGAGAAAAACAGTTTTTATTAATATTTGTCCCCTTTTACTGGTTTGATCAAAAACCGTGGTTTAAACAAATCCAAATTATAATCAGGATTTGCCCCTTTTCAAACATGTTAATTAAAACAAACGTCTGAGTATTTCAGTACTCCTTTCTGATATAGTCACTTTTTTGAATAAAAAGAGAAGTTCTCTGTGAATTTCCCCCAAAATACTTCAAAACAACAGAAAAGCATAGTTCGACTGTATGAGGCTCATTTTGAGGAGAAAAACAAGTTTTTGTTAATATTCCCCCCCATTTTACTGGTTTGATAAAAAACAGTTCTTTAAACAAAACCTAATTTTCCTCAGGATTTGCCCCAATTCAAACTTGTTAAGAAAACCAAAATTTCTGAGTATTTCTGGGTTTTTTTCTGAGATAGTCACTTTTTGGACTAAAAGAGAAGTTCACTGTGAATTTCCCCGAAAATGCTTCAAAACAACAAAAAAGCATAGTTGAGCTCTATGTGGTTCCAACAGTTTTTAATCAAACCTGTAAAATGGGGGAAATATTAACAAAAACTAGTTTTTCTCCTCAAAGTGAGCCACATACAGCTAAACCATGCTTTTCTGTTGTTTTGAAGCATTTTCGGTGAAATTCACAGGTAACTTCTCTTTTTTGTCTAAAATGACTATCTCAGAAAGGAGCACTGAAATACTCAGAAATTTTTTTTTTTTACTTGTTTGAAAAGGAGAAAATCCTGAGGAAAATTTGGATTTGTTTAAACAAATGTTTTTGATCAAACCAGTAAAAGGGGACAAAGAAATACAAATTTTCCTCAGGATTTACCCATTTTCAAACTTATTTTAAGAAAAACAAACTTTTTGTGTGTTTCTGCGCTGTCTGTGAATATCCCCGAAAATGCTTCAAAACAACAGAAAAGCATAGTTTAGCTGTATGTGGCTCAATTTGGGGAGAAAAACAGTTTTTATTAATATTTGTCCCCTTAAGTAAAATAAACTTTATGAGTATTTCGGTGTTGCTTTATGACATAGTCACTTTTGGACTAAAAAGAGAAGTTCTCTGTGAATTTCTCCAAAAATGCTTCAAAACAACAGAAAATCATAATTTAGCTGTATGAGGATCACATAGAGAAGAAAAACAATTTTTTGTCAATATTTCCCCCATTTTAATGGTTTGATCAAAAACAGCTGTTTAAACAAATCCATATTTTCCTCAGGATTTGCCCCTTTCCAAACATGTTAAGTAAAACAACTTACTGAGTATTTCAGTGCTCCTTTCTGACATAGTCAATTTTTTGACTAAAACGAGAAGATACCTGTGAATTTACCCGAAAAAGCTTCAAAACAACAGAAAAGCATAGTTTAGCTGTATGCAGATCAACTTGCGGAGAAAAACCGTTTTTATTAATATTTGTCCCTTTTACTGGTTTGATAAAAAACCGTGGTTTAAACAAATCCAAATTTTCATCAGGATTTCCCCCCTTTTCAAACATGTTAAGTAAAACAAACGTTCTGAGTATTTCAGTGCTCCTTTCTGATATAGTCACTTTTTTGAATAAAAAGAGAAGTTCTCTGTGAATTTCCCCCAAAATACTTCAAAACAACAGAAAAGCATAGTTTGGCTGTATGAGGCTCATTTTGAGGAGAAAAACAATTTTTTTTTTAATATTTCCCCCATTTTACTGGTTTGATAAAAAAAACAGTTGTTTAAACAAAACCTAATTTTCCTCAGGATTTGCCCCTTTTCAAACTTATTAAAAAAAACAACTTTTTGAGTATTTCTCTGCTCTTTTTGAGATAGTCACTTTTTGGACTAAAAAGAGAAGTTCTCTGTAAATTTCCCTAAAAATGCATCAAAACATCAGAAAAGCATAGTTTGGCTGTATGTGGCTCACTTTGAGGGGAAAAACAAGTTTTTGTTGATATTTCCCCCATTTTAATGGTTTGAGCAAAAACAGTTGTTTAAACAAATACAAATTTTAATTAGGATTTACCTTTTTCAAACATGTTAATTAAAACATACTTTCTGAGTGTTTCAGTAATCCTTTCTGAAATATTCACTTTTTGGACTAAAAAGAAAAGTTCTCTGCGAATTTCTCCACACTTTGAGGGGAAAAACAAGTATTTGTTGATATTTCACCCTTTTTAATGGTTTGAGCAAAAAACAGTTGTTTAAACAAATACAAATTTTAATTAGGATTTACATTTTTCAAACATGTTAATTAAAACATACTTTCAGAGTATTTCAGTGATCCTTTCTGAAATATTCACTTTTTGGACTAAAAAGAAAAGTTCTCTGCGAATTTCTCCAAAAATGCTTCAAAACAACAGAAAAGCATAGTTTAGCTGTATGTGGCTCATTTTGTGGAGAAAAACAGTTTTTATTAATATTTGTCCCCTTTTACAGGTTTGATAAAAAAAAGTTGTTTAAACAAATCCAAATTTTCCTCAGGATTAGCCCCTTTTCAAACATGTAAAAAAAAAAAATTTTCTGTGTATTTCAGTGATCCTTTCTGACATAGTCACTTTTGACTAAAAAGATAACTTCTCTGTGAATTTCCACAAAATGCTTCAAAACAACAGAAAAGCATAGTTTGGCTGTATGTGGCTCACTTTGAGTAGAAAAACAAGTTTTTGTTAATATTTCTCCCATTTTACTGGTTTGATCAAAAATAGTTGTTTAAACAAGTACAAATTTTCATCAGGATTTACACTTATCAAACATGTTAATTAAAAAAACCCTGATTATTTCAGTGATCCTTTCTGACATAGTCGATTTTTAGACTTAAAAGAGAAGTTCTCTGTGAATTTCACAAAAAATGCTTCAAAACAACAGAAAAGCATAGTTTAGCAGTATGTTGATCACATAGAGAAGAAAACCAATTTTTTTTAATATTTCTCCCATTTTACTGGTTTGATAAAAAAAAATTGTTTAAACAAATCCAAATTTTCCTCTGGATTAGCCCTTTTCAAACATCTTATGTAAAACAAACTTTCTGAGTATTTCAGTCCTCCTTTCTGAGATAGTCACTTTTTGGACAAAAAAGTGAAGTTCTCTGTGAATTTCTCCAAAAATGCTTCAAAACAAGAGAAAA
>CBDHDT010000084.1:0-4196 GCA_965261215.1 Ekhidna sp. | reverse complement strand
TTCTTGGCCTAACTTTATTTACGCATATTAAGCTTTAGTTTTTATGTATAGACCATTATGATACAACTTTTAATGCAACAATGGTGTCTCCAAATTTGGTCAATAGACTTCACAGAGAGACTTATTGAGTTTAATTAGGTAATGTTGTCACTATCAACCACTAATTTGCACTCAGCCAGTATTAGCCACAGTAGGAAGATCTTGCCAAATTCTTTGGGTCTGAAATCACCATGAAATCATAACAATGTCACCATTGCCAAAGTAATAAATGCCAACTGGATGTCTACCGCTCTAGCTAAGTTATTAGCTTATCATGGATGATTTCCAAGTTCCCACTGTGGAGCTAGGTGGTTGCTGTGAATGGCAATGGAGGACCTAGCCATATCTATATATACAATAAATATGAAGTCTGATAGAGGATATTAAAATGGTCATTCTTTAAAGGAAAGAGTTATCACATTGAAAGGAGAGAGTTGTGGCATTGGTAATAGCTATAGCTTGTTGTTATTGTTATGCTTCTGAGATTCTTCTGACTTTGCTACAGTGCTGCTATAGACAGCTAAAATCCTTGGCATAGACTAATCTTTAGAGTACATGGCATATATCCAGGGGGGACTATACCATTTTTCCCGAAATTTAATTTTTTTTTTGTCCCTGTCATAACTTTTTTCCTCTTTCTTCTGTGCAAATAATTATTATACCAGCTTGTTGCTTATTGTGTGTGCTTTAAGATGATCTATAAAAAGTCTCTATAGGCATCTTTTCTTAGTAGATATATCAAAACACGCAAGGGTCACTCCAAAAATGGCACTTCCTAATTCGGGGCAGACCTAACTCCCACGCGCCTTGACCGACTCGCCCCAAACGCGGTACGAATGTAGCTAAAGGCCTTAGCTGTGATTTGAGCAAAAAAAATTTTTTTTCTGGTGAATCCCCCCTGAGATATAGGGCTGAGAAGAGGCGGGGCCACGGAATTGCCGGCAAATTCCGTGGCCCCGCCTCTTCTCAGCTCTATATCTCAGGGGGGGGGGGTTCACCAGAAAAAAATTTTTTTTTGCTCAAATCACAGCTAAGGCCTTTAGCTACATTCGTACCGCGTTTGGGGCGAGTCGGTCAAGGCGCGTGGGAGTTAGGTCTGCCCCGAATTAGGAAGTGCCATTTTTGGAGTGACCCTTGCGTGTTTTGATATATCTACTAAGAAAAGATGCCTATAGAGACTTTTTATAGATCATCTTAAAGCACACACAATAAGCAACAAGCTGGTATAATAATTATTTTCACAGAAGAAAGAGGAAAAAAGTTATGACAGGGACAAAAAAAAAATTAAATTTCGGGAAAAATGGTATAGTCCCCTCTTAACTCTATTAGTCTTTCAATATAGAGGCTTACACAACAATATGACATGGAATCTGGTTTACCCTTTCCTTCAAAACTATATTTGGATTTGTCCCCGATAAACCACAATAATATTAAGGTAATGAAGTATGCTTGGGCTCAGTGAGAATCAACAGTTTTGTTCTCAATCCAACCCTCAGGCGCAAAGTGATTCTTTACCTCGCCAAACAATTCCTTGCAATAATTTCTTCTTAATGCTATACTTACTTCTTGTTGTTGTTACTATCTTTAAACTCAAGTAATTGCGGCAATAATAAGTACTAAAAGTATTGGTCTGATATCACAAGTACTTTTTTGTATGATTGATTATTTTATCAATTTTTTTTTTGGCAATCACTGCAGCAAGTTTATTGGACATACCAGAAGTGAGTGTTGAAAATACTACCTCTAGAACCATTGCAATCTCTTGGCCTGTAAGTTAAAAACAGTTTTGTTATTTTGATAATAGAGTGGTTAGAGATAAGCAACAGTGTTCTTAATTATGCAACTCATCACTAACCATAAGTATGGAAGTAAACGCAATTTTAACTAAGTGATGGAATGTATTAATAGCATATAGGAGGTGCTCTACCCTTGCCCCTGTAATTCACACCAAGGGGATGGATATAAAACATGATAGAAAATTTATAATATGAAATAGTTTTGACCTGTTGTTACCAGACTGGCAGTTTTATTCCATGGCTCTCACAAAATAGTTGGCAAGCACCACATGCAAGCATGTCTCATCCTGAGATTGGCTCCTCCTCTAAGTGTTAACCCAGGCATTTTTGACCTGCTCTATGTAGTGTGGTATTTTGCTTCAAATGTGTAGCAAGCACACTTAAGTAGTCAGGGAAGAAAGTGGGTGTAGTTACAGGTAGATGTTTTCACTGTTTAGGTTATTAATTTCTCTCAGACTCAGTTCTTATTTTGAAGTTGAGCATATTGGAAGAAATATTCCAGTATTTATTTGTTGACTAAATGTTCTAATTAATGTTTTGTTTGTGTTTTTTATCAGCACAAATTATTTATTTTACCAAAATTTCAACCTAAGTATGTTGGTAGAATTGTCAGCGGAATAACTTGAAATCCATTATTTATGATAATTAGTACACCAGTAATTAATGTGTTAACTAATACTATCGCAATAAGAAGTGCTATAGCCAAAAGTTAAAGAAAGATACTTGTTCTGAAATGTCTTACTGTGTTTCTGTAACCATAGATGTACCACTGATAACTCCATCCTTAGAGCAAGGTCCTGAAGTACTGAAACTTCTTGAAAATTGCTTGTTAATAATAATAGTCGATCGCAGTATTGGTTGTCATTTTTTTTTTTTTTAATAATGGACAACATCATATGGCAGAGTTTTAATTTTGTTGATATACTTTAAAATGACACAGTAAATTTTGTGGGTCTAATGCCCTCTAAAATATGTCTGGTGATGCCATTGTCTTGAGCAGTTATACTGAAGCTTAAAAAAGTTAAAACTAGCTGGCTAATGAGGCTGGCATAGAATCACTACTTCTACATTGATTGCATTCAGCATCATCCTTAACTTGAAGTTCAGAAGTAAAATATGGCTATCAGAAATATGTAACTTATATTGAGCAGGTACAGGATTTATTTATTTTACCAAGCACCACACATATACATGAAGCTGAGTTAAGCTCATCAGTCAATTTTTAACTCAAACAACATGATAAGAAATTCAAACTTGAAATTTCATTGCCATCCAATAGTCCTCTCAATTCTACCAAACCAACATGCTAGGTTTGTAAATTTAGATTCACAATTATGGCTCTGCATAATGACCTTCATGCTATACATGCATGAAGCAGGATAAAGTACTCGTGTTGTCTATCGGTATTTATCAGATCATAGCATTTGTGAAATTTCTATTGCACAGAAATACCAGACAATATCTGTAAAATAATTTCTTTATAGGCAATAGTAGTTCAACCTGATTGATGTACATATGGTATGTGGTCAACTTGACTGCAAAATCTGGACAGCAAGTTAAGACTAGTTAAGACTAGTTTTTCATAAATCACGTTTGCCACTGGCAGTCATGAAAAACCCCATACAATATGGGGTGCGTGTATTCTATCATAACAATTACTTGAATATGCTTTAAAGATGGTGGTGCATGCTTGTGATATGCAAATCAAAAGAGTTAAACTGTGCTCAGTACGTTGAGAGTAGTGTAATATCTTTGTGTTCTATGGAACTGTTACAGTTATATCAATTACAGCAATGTTTTTGTTAAGGCATAACGGGTGTTTTATGTGGCCTGCTAGGATTTGTCTCGTCTACCGTGTTGAATTTATTGGCTGTTCATTGTAAACTCACAAGCTCTTTTGTGGTGTGTGTTCCATATTTTTTCTTAATGTATATTGAACTCCATGAAGTTACCTGGTAATAGCAAAGAAAACATGCAGCTAGACCCTACAATGTCTGAAGTATTTCATTGATGCCTCAATAATTCAACAACAATATGGATTGCTAGCTAGATATGGATTGCAATGCCACTCTTTTGTCTATGCTGAGGGTGTTTGCTGTTGTTATTCAGCATAGAAATACATGTTCTTCTGTATGTTCATGTACCAACTGGACATTGATCGAGTATTCATTTATATGTTAAAATAACCATTAAAAGATTCCCTCAAAAGGTCAGCTGCTACGAACATACAAAAAACTCTACTATTTTGGACCATTCACAAATTGTGCCTCTTTTCACAATTTTTTTAAAAAACCTCCACTCCCTGTGGCCCATGTGTAGCTTATTAACAGACCACCACACCATTCACCATTCTACCTAAGG
>CBDHDT010000083.1:0-55453 GCA_965261215.1 Ekhidna sp. | reverse complement strand
TGTATTTTGAAAGGTAAAGGGTCTCCAAATATTTGTGATCTTCATTGGTAATGTTTCCTTTGTATTTTGACAGGTCATATACATGTATCAGGGAGTATGTTAGTACACGATATATTTGATCCACCCACTTTTTAATATGGCGAACCTAAAAAAAAGCTCACTCATAACGGCTGCTGTAATGGGCTTCAGCCGATATTTGCTAACCAAAGACTATTAGCATGCCTTGAATCCTTCGCTTAGGTAGAAAATAGGCAGCGCAAAACAACAACAAACCTGTTGAAGTTCAAAAAAAACAACTCATAAAATTATCTTCTAAGATATATTTCTCTGTTCTTTCCCATAGACATAACTGGCATACAATAGGTCCATTCATAAAGAAGAAATTAGTACCAGGACACAGCCACAACTACTGCATTTCTTGCTCCAGTGAAACACGTGGCGAAAAGTGGTAACCAGAACACAGCCACAACTACTGCATTTCTTGCTCCAGTGAAACACGTGGCGAAAAGTGGTAACCAGAACACAGCCACAACTACTGCATTTCTTGCTCCAGTGAAACACGTGGCGAAAAGTGGTAACCAGAACACAGCCACAACTACTGCATTTCTTGCTCCAGTGAAACACGTGGCGAAAAATGGTAACCACAAAACATTTGCTGTTTGGTAAGTAGTATTTCCTGTGTAATGTTACAAGTCCTTGAATGGAGGCTGTATAGTGGATGTGGTATAAATGGATTGCACGTGCTAGTGGATGTGGTGTATATCTCTGAACATTAACAAAATACTATACTGGATTGACCTGTTAAAAAAGAAAGGAAACAAGACTGTACCCACGTCGACCACAGCCAGTTAGATGACCCTTTACCATTTAGATTAATATTCACCAAAATCACAATATTGGGGTATATGATTTTAAATGGTAAGGAGGGGTTCTAAGTAGTTGTGTCCACATGGGTACAGTCTTGTTTCCTTTTTTTTTTAACAGGTCATTCCAACAGTTGTTAGTTTTTAAAATAAGGTTGACCAGACAACAGTCCTGAAGTTTTTAATTATTGCATTCTTATGTCCCAAAATACAAAAAAAAATTAATAACCAAAAGAAACACCCTTGGGAGTCCTTATGGCCCGTCTTCACTCTGTCTCCATGGCGCGTGGTCACAATAGACCTATAGCTGAAAGGCATTTAGCAATCTTAGTGGCAATTATGTCAGGGTGTGTAGTAGAACCTCCTCCCCACAACCAGGCACTCTCACTAGTGCAGGGGAACCTCCTCCCCATAATCAGGCACTGTTACTGGAGCAGGAAACTCCTCCCCACAACTAGGCACTCTTATTAGGACTGCTTCCTAGTAAGTTTAATAATTGGGCTAAATTTTCAAAAATCAGTAGTGCACTATTGATTTCTGACATTTATAGCATATATATATATATATGTAAGTAAGGTTGCCAAGCTTGCTGTAGCTAAGTACCACAGCTGTTAATTTCTAAGTTATAATAAAAGGGAATCTCACTGCACATGGTTCATGGATAAGGGAACATGGATGAGGGAAGTCTCACTGCACATGGTTCATGGATAAGGGAAGTCTCACTGCATATGGTTCATGGATAAGGGAAGTCTCACTGCATATGGTTCATGGATAAGGGAAGTCTCACTGCACATGGTTCATGGATAAGGGAAGTCTCACTGCACATGGTTCATGGATAAGGGAAGTCTCACTGCACATGGTTCATGGATAAGGGAAGTCTCACTGCATATGGTTCATGGATAAGGGAAGTCTCACTGCATATGGTTCATGGATAAGGGAAGTCTCACTGCACATGGTTCATGGATAAGGGAAGTCTCACTGCATATGGTTTATGGATAAGGGAAGTCTCACTGCACATGGTTCATGGATAATGGAAGTCTCACTGCACATGGTTCATGGATAAGGGAAGTCTCACTGCATATGGTTCATGGATAAGGGAAGTCTCACTGCATGTGGTTCATGGATAAGGGAAGTCTCACTGCATATGGTTCATGGATAAGGGAAGTCTCACTGCACATGGTTCATGGATAAGGGAAGTCTCACTGCATATGGTTCATGGATAAGGGAAGTCTCACTGCATATGGTTCATGGATAAGGGAAGTCTCACTGCATATGGTTCATGGATAAGGGAAGTCTCACTGCACATGGTTCATGGATAAGGGAAGTCTCACTGCACATGGTTCATGGATAAGGGAAGTCTCACTGCATATGGTTCATGGATAAGGGAAGTCTCACTGCATATGGTTCATGGATAAGGGAAGTCTCACTGCACATGGTTCATGGATAAGGGAAGTCTCACTGCACATGGTTCATGGATAAGGGAAGTCTCACTGCACATGGTTCATGGATAAGGGAAGTCTCACTGCATATGGTTCATGGATAAGGGAAGTCTCACTGCACATGGTTCATGGATAAGGGAAGTCTCACTGCACATGGTTGATGGATAAGGGAAGTCTCACTGCACATGGTTCATGGATAAGGGAAGTCTCACTGCACATGATTCATGGATAAGGTAAGTCTCACTGCACATGGTTCATGGATAAGGGAAGTCTCACTGCACATGGTTCATGGATAAGGGAAGTCTCACTGCATATGGTTCATGGATAAGGGAAGTCTCACTGCATATGGTTCATGGATAAGGGAAGTCTCACTGCACATGGTTCATGGATAAGGGAAGTCTCACTGCACATGGTTCATGGATAAGGGAAGTCTTACTGCACATGGTTCATGGATAAGGGAAGTCTCACTGCACATGGTTCATGGATAAGGGAAGTCTCACTGCACATGGTTCATGGATAAGGGAAGTCTCACTGCACATAGTTCATGGATAAGGGAAGTCTCACTGCACATGATTCATGGATAAGGGAAGTCTCACTGCACATGGTTCATGGATAAGGGAAGTCTCACTGCACATGGTTCATGGATAAGGGAAGTCTCACTGCACATAGTTCATGGATAAGGGAAGTCTCACTGCACATGGTCCAAGAACCATGGTGGTGGAGGACTTGCGCTCTTGTTTGACCATGACTGTAGTTAGTGCCATGACCTAGCTAGTGCCATGACCTAGCTAGTGCCATGACTTAGCTAGTGCCATGACCTAGCTAGTGCCATGACCTAGCTAGTGCCATGACCTAGCTAGTGCCATGACTTAGCTAGTGCCATGACCTAGCTAGTGCCTTGACCTAGCTATTGCCATGACCTAGCTATTGCCATGACCTAGCTAGTGCCCTGACCTAGCTAGTGCCCTGACCTAGCTAGTGCCCTGACCTAGCTAGTGCCATGACTTAGCTAGTGCCATGGCCTAGCTAGAGCCTTGGCCTAGCTAGTGCCATGACCTAGCTAGTGCCATGACCTAGCTAGTGCCATGACATAGTTAGTGCCATGACCTAGCTAGTGCCATGACCTAGCTAGTGCCATGACCTAGCAAGTGCCATGGCCTAGCTAGTAGTGCCATGGCCTAGCTAGTGCCATGACATAGTTAGTGCCATGACCTAGCCAGTGCACTCAGAGAGACTTATTCAATTGATATGTAGTTTGCAATGTTTTAGAGTTTTGTGTTAGCCTCTGTGTATGTGATCTTGCAGAAGCAGGCACTGTCGGCTGGTCTACACCATTTGTGCTGTGCTGTGTGCCAGAACAAGGACCGCTATTGCAAGGAAATGTTACGTATGGGCATAGCTATTCCCGACAGGTAATAATCATGCACGCACACACACACACAGCTATACATGTAGTATGTCTCACTGCTCTCATTACAACACTATCTGTCTGTCTCTGATGGTTAGAGATGCAGCCTGGGAAGTGGATACCAGCTATGCCATGGAGGAGTCCAAGTGTTGCCATGTCAACCACTGTCTCTGTCCTCAGGGGCGCTCACACTACACACAGATAGGGTGAGTAGAGCTTGCTTGCCCACCAGGCAATGTGAAGGTGCTCTATGTCTAGTGAGGTCTCTCTCCTCCCTCTCTCTCTCTATGTGTGTGCGCAGTAAGTACAGGATGAGGAAATGCCACACATGTGGGCAGTGGCGAGGTCACGTGGAGTGTCTGCGAGGAGAGGGCAGCCTGGAGTGTGGAGACTGCAGGATAGTAGTTAGCAGTGCTAGCAGGACAGCAACTCAAACTCAAGCCAGACAAATTCTAGCCCGACTGGGAACAAAGGTGCCAGTCCTTTCCATCCAAAGACTCGGTGTTCACCACAGCCAGTCATAAACTTTCCTTCCAGAGATTAGGTGCTCACAATAGCCAGTCATAAACTATCCATCCAGAGAATTGGTGCTCACCACAGCCAGTCATAAATACCCATCCTGAGACTTGGTGCTCACCACAGTCAGTGATAAAGTACCACAAATTTGACATGTGTGAAGGCATTTTAATGATGGGCTATTACAACATGTATGTATGTTTGATTTTTTTCTCTCTCTCTGAGTCTGTCAAAATTGATGCCACATACATTAGACTGCTCACACAGCTATCAACAGAGTGAATGGTGGAGTTTCTGTCTCCACTCACACAGCCATCATCAGAGTGAATGGTGGAGTCTCTGTCTCTACTCATGCAGGCATCATCAGAGTGAATGGTGGAGTCTCTGCTTCCACTCACAGCCATCATCAGTGTGAATAGTGGAGTTTCTGTCTCCACTCATGCAGGCATCATCAGAGTGAATGGTGGAGTCTCTGTCTCCATTCACACAGCCATCATCAGAGTAAATGGTGGAGTCTCTGTCTCCACTCACGCAGCCATCATCACAGTGAATGGTGGGTATCTGTCTCCACTCACAGCCATCATCAGTGTGAATGATGGAGTCTCTGTCTCCACTCATGCAGCCATCATCAGTGTGAATAGTGGAGTCCCTGTCTCCACTCATGCAGGCATCATCAGAGTGAATGGTGGAGTCTCTGCCTCCACTCACACTGCCATTATCAGAGTGAATAGTGGAGTCTCTGTTTCCACTCACACAGCCATCATCAGAGTGAATTGGAGTCTCTGTCTCCAATCATGCTGCCATTGTCAGATTGAATGGTGAAGTCTCTGTCTCCACTCATGCAGGCTTCATGAGAGTGAATGGTGGAGTCTCAGCCTCCACTTACACAGCCATCATCAGAGTGAATGGTGGAGTGTCTGTCTCAACTCACGCAGCCATCATCAGATTGAATGGTGGAGTCTGTCTCCACTCACACAGGCATTATCAGAGTGAATGGTGGAGAGTCTGTCTCCACTCATGCAGCCATCATCAGAGTGAATGATGGAGTCTCTGTTTCCACTCACACAGCCATCATCAGAGTGAATGGTGGAGTCTCTGTTTCCACTCACACAGCATCATCAGATTAAATGTTGGAGTCTCTGTTTCCACTCACACAGCCATCATCAGAATTGAATTGGAGTCTCTGTCTCCAAACATGCTGCCATTGTCAGATTGAATGATGGAGTCTCTGTCTCCACTCATGCAGGCTTCATCAGAGTGAATGGTGGAGTGTCTGTCTCAACTCACGCAGCCATCATCAGATTGAGTGGTGGACTCTGTCTCCACTTACACAGCCATTATCGGAGTGAATGGTGGAGTCTCTGTCTCCTCTCATGCAGCCATCATCAGAGTGAATGGTGGAGTCTCTATCTCCACTCATACAGCCATCATCGGAGTGATTGGTGGAGTCTTTGTCTCCACTCACGCAGCCATCATCAGAGTGAATGGTGGAGTGTCTGTCTCAACTCACATTGCCATCATCAGAGTGAATGGTGGAGTCTCTATCTCCACTCATACAGCCATCATCGGAGTGGTTGGTGGAGTCTCTGTCTCTAATCACACCACCATCAGAGTGAATGGTGGAGTCTCTGTTTCCACTCACATAGCCATCATCGGAGTAAATTGTGGAGTCTCTGTCTCCACTCATACAGCCATCATCAGAGTGGATGTTGGAGTCTCTGTTTCTATTCACACAGCCGTCATCAAAGTGGATGTTGGAGTCTCTGTCTTCACTCACGCAGCCATCATCAGAGTGAATGGTGAAGTCTGTCTCCACTCACACAGCCATTATCAGAGTGAATTGTGGTTTCTCTGTCTCCACTCACACAGCCATCATCAGAGTGAATGGTGTATTCTCCGCTCATGCAGCCTTCTTCAGCATAAATGATGTCTCTACTCGCGCAGCCATCATCTGAGTGAATGATGGAGTCTTTGTCTCCTCTCATGCAGCCATCATTAGAGTGAATGGTAGAGTCTCTGTCTCCACCCACACAGCCATCATCAGAGCTCTGTCTCCACTCACACAGCCATCATCAGAGTCCATGGTGTTGTCTCCACTCATGTAGCTATCATCAGAGTGAATGGTGAAGGCTCTGTCTTCACTCACATAGCCATCCTCAGAGTAAATGGTAAAGTCTCTACTCATGCAGCCATCATCAGAGTAAATGGTGTAGTCTCACTCATGCAGCCATCATCAGAGTCCATGGTGTAAGTCTCCACTCATGTAGCTATCATCAGAGTGAATGGTGAAGGCTCTGTCTTCACTCACATAGCCATCCTCAGAGTCCATGGTGTAAATCTCCACTCATATAGCTATCATCAGAGTGAATGGTGAAGGCTCTGTCTTCACTCACATAGCCATCCTCAGAGTCCATGGTGTTGTCTCCACTCATGTAGCTATCATCAGAGTGAATGGTGAAGGCTCTGTCTTCACTCACATAGCCATCCTCAGAGTAAATGGTGAAGTCTCTACTCATGCAGCCATCATCAGAGTAAATGGTGTAGTCTCACTCATGCAGCCATCATCAGAGTCCATGGTGTAAGTCTCCACTCATGTAGCTATCATCAGAGTGAATGGTGAAGGCTCTGTCTTCACTCACATAGCCATCCTCAGAGTCCATGGTGTAAGTCTCCACTCATGCAGCCATCATCAGAGTGAATGGTGAAGGCTCTGTCTTCACTCACATAGCCATCCTCAGAGTAAATGGTGAAGTCTCTACTCATGCAGCCATCATCAGAGTAAATGGTGTAGTCTCCACTCATGCAACCATCATCAGAGTGAATGATGGAGTCTCTGTCTCCTCTCATGCAGCCATCATCAGAGTGAATAGTGGAGTCTCTGTCTCCACTCACACAGCCATCATCAGAGGCCATGGTGTAGTCTCCACTCATGCAGCCATCATCAGAGTGAATGGTGGTGGCTCTGTCTTCACTCACACAGCCATCATCAGAGTAAATTGTGTAGTCTCTACACATGCAGCAATCATCTGAGTAAATGGTGTAATCTCCACTCGTGCAGCCGTCATCAGAGTGAATGATGGGGTCTCTGTGTCCTCTCATACAGCCATCATCAGAGTGAATGGTAGAGTCTCCACTCACGCAGCCATCAGCAGAGTTAATGGTGGAGTCTCTGTTTCCTCTCACACACCCATATCAGATTGAATGGTGGGGTCTGTCTCCATTCACACAGCCATCATCAAAGTAAATGGTGGAGTCTCTGTCGTCACTTACACAGCCATCATTACAATGAATGGTGGAGTCTCTGTCTCCACTCATGCAGCCATCATCAGAGTGAATGATGGAGTCTCTGTCTCCTCTCATGCAGCCGTCATTAGAGTGAATGATGGAGTCTCTGTCTCCTCTCATGCAGCCATCATTAGAGTGAATGGTAGACTCTCTACTCACACAGCCATCATCAGATTGAATGGTGTAGTCTCCTCTCATGTTGCTATCATCAGAGTGAATGATGGAGTCTCCACTAATGCAGCCATCATCAGAGTGAATGGTGTAGTCTCCTCTCATGCAGCCATCATCAGAGTGAATGATGTAGTCTCCTCTCATGCAGCCATCTTCAGCATGAATGGTGTAGTCTCCTCTCATGCAGCCATCTTCAGCATGCATGGTGTAGACTCCACTCATGTTGCTATCATCTAGAGTGAATGTTGGCATCTCGAGTAATGCAGCCATCATCAGAGTGAATGGTGTAGTCTCCTCTTCAGCATGAATGGTGTAGTCTCTTCTCATACAGCCATCCCATCATCATCAGAGTGAATGATGGAGTCTCCTCTCATGCAGTTATCATCAGAGCGAATGATGGAGTCTTAGTTTTTGATCATCTCATGAGTCAAAACTTGATGGTAGACTGGACTATAGATCCAAGTATCTTCACTCCAGGATTTTGGTCTTGCCCATCTTATGCCCTTTCTTGTAGATGTATTCTGCTACTGGCTGATGATAAGGTGATGATTGTGTATGAGTGGGATTTCCCCAGGATTTTGAGGGATATTGTTCATTGGCTTTTTCGCTGCATGGCAAATTATAACACTTGTCAACTAAAGTAGTAATCATGTCTGTGTGTACCTTCATCCTCTCAGGTGACTCAGTGGGAAGACTTCCTTACATTGCAACACAAGATTGGTTTGAATTGTTTCCTTATAAAAGAGGGAGGGGAAATGAAACTGTCTCCAGTAGTTTGTCTACATCAAATCCTGTTGCTGGCATAAAAAAAATTGAATATATAGCACATTGATACGCACCTGGGAGAAGACTGATGAGTGACTTGATATTGGTGTACATGATAAACTATACTTGTTGAGAGACTAAATCTATGAGCTGGTTTATAGCTCAATGGGAGTGAAGAGTTTTATATATCAGGGAGTACATATCTACTCCCTATATTGTATATATATCAGGGAGTACATATCTACTCCCTATATTGTATATATATCAGGGAGTACATATCTACTCCCTATATTGTATATATATATCAGGGAGTACATATATTGTATATATATCAGCGAGTACATATCCACTCCCTATATTGTATATATATATATATCAGGGAGTACATATCTACTCCCTATATTGGATATATATATATATCAGGGGGAGTACATATCTACTCCCTATATTGTATATATATCAGGGGGAGTACATATCTACTCCCTATATTGGATATATATATCAGGGGGAGTACATATCTACTCCCTATATTGGATATAAATATCAGGGGGAGTACATATCTACTCCCTATATTGGATATATATATCAGGGGTAGTACATATCTACTCCCTATATTGGATATATATATATCAGGGGGAGTACATATCTACTCCCTATATTGGATATATATATCAGGGGGAGTACATATCTACTCCCTATATTGGATATATATATCAGGGGGAGTACATATCTACTCCCTATATTGGATATATATATATCAGGGGGAGTACATATCTACTCCCTATATTGGATATATATATCAGGGGGAGTACATATCTACTCCCTATATTGGATATATATATCTGGGGGAGTACATATCTACTCCCTATACCCGTTTAAGAGGGGAATAATTTAAGAGGAGAATATATGAAAAGAGGGGATATATGAAAGGGGATATATGAAAGAGGGGGTATATGAAAGGGGATGAATGAAAGGGGATATATGAAAGAGGGGGTATATGACAAAAATCATAATCTTGGAATTTTTTTTTTGATTTATTTCTTCAGTTCAACAGGTGGCATATACACCTGAACTAGCCATATATCAAATTACAGATCAATTGAAGATACAGCAAGTTTTATACATGCGTGCTCATTGATTTCAGCCAGCATCTTCACGAGATTATGAAGGAAAAACAACAACAAGATGGCTTCCAATAACGCCAGATGCGTACACGGTAGAAACTTCATTTTTGTGCCAAAATGTAGCTTATTGAAACTTTACCTTACCGAACAAACTGAGCATGCCTACAGTAAAAATTAAAGGAGGAGCACGTGCGCATGATCTGATTTTCAAAAAAAAATTGATCGTGTTACTCTACCTTTTTGGACGCTTTTTGTCCCCGAAGAAAGTTTAGGGAATGCCTAAAAACCCCGTAAGTGCTACAGAAGATCCAAAAGAAGTCTTGCTAGGGATTTAAGGCGAAAGAAAGAGCTAAAAACGGGTGTACCAAGTATCTCACCGCCTGTGGTAAGCTTGACTGCTTGCTATTAAATGAGCTAGGGTAGCTTAAGGTCTCCCTGTAGCTGGCTAGCTGGACCTGTAATAGATAGTTTCTCTGTAGCTTGCTTATACCTTTAATCCTATAAGCCCCCGCCCATTGTTTTTTTGAGCACATACGGGCGCACTTACCAATCTAATTATAGTAAATAAACTCTGCATCCTGTATTAACAGGATGCGTATATTCAAATACAGGGGGAAATTACCTTTCATTTGAAATACTTGGTAAGGAGTGTCCAATACAATTTTTTTTGCTTTGTTCAAAGTTAGTGAAGACTCTTGTTAGCTATCCTAACAAGATGGCAAATGGCTCAATGCCCACTACTCAGTCAGTAACAGCTTCTACCTTGAGTTTGGAAGAGATTTTGAGAATTTTGGATAGCAGCAGCAGTGAGGACTCGGTATGTGACCTTTCTGATCCTGAAGATGGTTTTGATGGAGATATGTTTATGGGGTAAGACCTGATAGCTAGAGTTACAGCTCTCTACTTGGACAGCTAGAGTTTAGCTATATATTTACCATAGTTTAATAGTTATATAGATCCAATGCCACTGCTGTTGAATTTCCTCTGGAAGTAACTCCAGTACCCTCAGTTTGACCATCTTCTGAGGAAGAACAGCGTCTTAGAAGCAGAGTTAGAAGAGGTGTTCAAGGACAATGTTCTCGCGGATGACATGGTCTGTGGAGAAGGAGGGGTAGAATACGAGGAAATACCCGTCCTAAAGGTCAATATAACAGTGGAGGAGGTTCAGGTATCTCCCAATCACATGTAATGGTGACCAATTCATATCTTCTGTACAAACTCCACCTACCTGAAGAAGAACGCAAAAAAATGTACTCACAAAGCATTTTGGGAGAATTTGGTAACTCGTGTGACCTAAGAGATGGTTCTGAAAAAACCTTATTATCTCCTTGACACAGAGTATAGGGATCCTCACCAGCTTACACACACTCCTCGTAAAGAGCAACAATATTGTGATTTGTGCAAAATATTGAAGAAACCCCGACACCAGACCAGGTTGAAGTGTGTTGCATGTGATATGTATCTTTGCTTTGAACCCAACAGAAACTGCTTCAAAGTTTGGCATTCTAGTCAATGTGACCATGTGAGGAACTAAAACTTGTTGAAATAAATATCTTTTTTCTGCTAGAATATAATTATTGTTATTGACTTATTATACCATAATTTCAGATGGGTGTGGCTTTGTGGTCATTTGAGTAAGTATGATCCAAAATTGGGTTTTAGTGTACATATATTACATGTTTATTGTGTGGTACTTATCCATACCACACAATAGAACTACACATGTGCTTCTTTTTTGAGTCAAAATGAGAATCTTATACATTTTTATGCCAATACTGGCAATATAAAATAATGAAATTTGTCATATTTCACACATCTTTAATGGGAAAAAAATTGTTCACTGGTGATAACTGATGGTTGTGTAATAGTTTGCGGTCATAAAAATGAACTTTGTTGTACAAAAATTTGAAGAAATCGGAACGAATATTGATTCCTAAATTTTTATCTAAGTTTAAATTAATATAATTTGTTATGGGTGTGGTTTATTAATATTTTGAAATTTTCAAAAAATAGTATGGCTCATTAGCTTTTAGATTATACCCATATTGCTTGCCAATATTCCCTTTAGTTTTTAAGTTATAAATATTTTAAACAGGACGGTAAAAAATGGGAAAAATTTGAGAAACGCTGGGGGGGGAACAGGCTTTCTCTCCTACGTATCAGCCGCTGAACTGTCTTCTGGGCCATCAACTTACGTGACAGCCCCTGGACAGTCTTCTGGGGTGCAATCTGTTGTGACACCAGTTCAGACAGCCTCTGCCTCTGGACCATCTTCTACTACAACTGTTCTAACAGCCACCCAGAGGAAGTTCTCTATTTCATCACCTTCCTCGTATCTGTCTCCTCTGACCTACTCGCATTAGCTTTGAGTGAATGAATTGCTGGGCGAGAGAATACAGGGTACTGACTTCTTAACATGGAGGCAATTGAATCAGGGCTTAATAAATTGGGGCTATGTTGTGCTTGCCACTCAAGTCTTGTATTGGAAGAGAAATTTGAGTCTAGATAAGGGCATGTTACAAACATAAGCTTTTTATGCTCCCACCCTGCCTGTAAGAAGTCTGTCCTTGTCAGATCCATACTCTCCTGAGGCCGCTGCTCTCAACAATGCATCCATTGTGGGTCCAAGGCTGGCAGGTTGTGGATTGCATACTATGGAGGTTATAATGGCATGCATAGGAATGGTTCCCCCTTTTTACTTGTGCAATGTGGACAAAACTAAAGTTTACTGCATGTGCACAGGCTTTCTTTAAACATGAGGACCAGCTAAGGTTGTATAAAAGCCAAAAAAAGCCAGTGAGGTACAGAAGAAGAGGAGAAAGTACAAAGCTAGAGAGAAGGTAGTTGCAGAGGAGGGGCCTACATATGGTTCAGGTGAATTTTGAATCCTAACTTTGATCACAAGTGTGATTTTTGTTAGTTATAAAAACTTTTTCCACATAAATTTTAATTGTATACCAATGTATATCATTAGATAGCCCATTTCTTGTACTCCCACATAGTTAGATATATGATTTATTAGTGTGTATGTGATGTATATCTGGCTCTTTGTGACTGAAAACTTCTTGCTTTGCTGGGACTTAAAAGAGGTCTGCTGGTTATGGTCTTCGCAGGCAGTCTTGTTTCTGTTCTTTTTTACTGGCCAATCCATTACTGCTAAATATGACATGATGGAGTTTGGATGCAAATGCAGATATTAGTGCTGACATAGATATGGCAGTTTCACAAGGGCATAGAAAATGATATGATATGTACACATCAAAATAGTCCAAAAGATGTGTTTTTTTATTATGTTAATGATTTGGTTAGGTCAACATCTGGTAGAGAATGCCATATATAGACATAATTAAATTTCTGATGGCTTGATGCTCTTGTGCATGAGATTGGTAGCAAAGGAGGTATGTTGAAGTTATACTATGGCTCTTACAGGAACTTGACGAGTAACAAGATATTGATGTTCTCTAACTCCAGCCAGGGAGTAAGATTAGTTTGGACCTATACATAGAATTGATGAAGTTGGTGGTTTGTTGCTGATCTTTTCAAGCTTCTTGATGTGAGATGTCACCATATACTGCTGTGGTGCCAGTCACCATATACTGCTGTGGTGCCAGTCCCCAAGCTAGTATTTAAGAGACGACTTCACTATCGATGTCAGTCATTCAGATGACCAATTCCAGAGTTTGAGCATGACCACTACCTAAGTATGCAATTGCATGTGTTTGAGGTTACATAATTGTGGTTATATGTGTGAGTAACAACTGTCACAAATTACCACAAGAGCAATAAAATTTCCCAGGGAAAGGGCAAGCATTTCCTCAGGCTGGTAGATAGAAGTAATTAATCATGTGAATAGAATTACAGGCCTTAGAGCACATGTGGATTGGAGATTAGGACTTGTAACTAGACCCAAATCCTGAAAGAACTGGAAAAGGGAATATTGCATATGCTGTATTGAAAGAAACCTTGGAGGATAACGAATAGTTTAGGCACTTTAATACATCTGTCCATTCCCCAATCTTACGGTTTATTGTATCCTATAGAATGTCATTATTGGAAGACACAAATTTAATAACTTCGCTTCATCTGCGAAGCAGTAGGTAGAAGAAGAGGAGATAGATATATGAGGAATATAGACAGACCAAGAACGATCTCTGATTGACAACTGACATGAGGACTGGCTGAAGACGCTTCTTCATAATTCACAAAGTGGTGCCAGTTCGAAACCTAAGCCATTGTGGACCTGTAAAAAGTATCCTTCCATCCTGCGCAGCTAAAAAGAACTCAACAAACTCATTGTGAGTGTTTTATTTACCCAGATCAGATAAATCACGAATTTTATTTTTTTGTTTCTACAAAGTTTAAAATCTCAGAAAAGCTGGAAGCTGTGCAAGGCATAATATCTTACTAAACAAGCTAGAAGCGGTGTAAGGCATGAGCATCTTACTAAACAAGCTAGAAGCGGTGTAAGGCATGAGCATCTTACTAAACAACAACAACAACTGATTCTGTGACAGAAGTAAATGGATGAAATCTACCACCTTAGAGACAATTTTTGGTCTAAAACATGACTCTCTCAGAAAGAAACTAAGAATTACTCTGATAGTCATTTTTTCTCAGCGAGTTTGAAATGGGGCAAACCCTGAGAATAGGTTTTGATTTGATGGAAACAACTTTTTTTGGTCAAACCAGTGAAATGGGACCGATACTTCGGCAATACTTCGGAAAACTGTTTTGCACCTCGGAATGAGGTACATACAGCTAAACTAAGCTTTTCTGGAGTTTTGAAGCATTTTTACCAGAAATTGACAAAAAAACTTTTCTTTTTGGTCTAAAAAGTGACTATCTCTGTGTAACCGACTGAGTTCTACTATTAAAAGAATGTCTAGCTATTCAACTTAGCAACCAACCCAGTATAACACTATCGGAGTGATATTCCATTAAATAGTAGCTGACTAGCTCGGCAGTCCAGAGTTTAGATAGATAATATTATTATAAGACAAGAATAAATGAAATAGAATAGGAGACAGCAAAGTCCACACTCAACAATGTAAAACAAAACTCAACTCTATCACCAAGACTCCCTTGTTCTTACAATTATCACTTAGACGATAGGTAAATACAAGGTCCAGACATAACACATTATGCCCACAGCAAACTAATGCTTTACTACATGCCATATACATTCTATCAGTCTTGACTCTGGCTCTGTCACACTCAGAAAGAGGCTAAGAATTATACAGATAGTAATTTTTTCACAACGATTTTGAAAAGGGTCATATTCTGAGGATAGATTTTGATTTGATGGAAAAGACTTTTTTGTGGTCAAACCAGTTAAACGGGACCAATTCTAAGAAAAATTGTTTTGCACCTCAAAATGAAACTAAACTTTTCTGGTGTTTTGAAGCATTTTCGCCGGAAATTGGACAAAAACTTCTCTATTTGGTCTAAAAAGTGACTGTCTCAGAGAGAAGCTAAGATTACCCAGAAAGTTATTTTTTCTCAACGAGTTTGAAGCAGGGTAAATCCTAAGGATAAATTTTGATATGATGGAAACGCCTTTTTTTGGTCACACCAGTGAAACCGGACCTATTTTGGTCACACCAGTGAAACCAGACCTATTTTGGTCACACCAGTGAAACCGGACCTATTTTGGTCACACCAGTGAAACCGGACCTATTTTGGTCACACCAGTGAAACCGGACCTATTTTGGTCACACCAGTGAAACCGGACCTATTTTGGTCACACCAGTGAAACCGGACCTATTTTGGTCACACCAGTGAAACCGGACCTATTTTGGTCACACCAGTGAAACCGGCCCTATTTTGGTCACACCAGTGAAACCGGCCCTATTTTGGTCACACCAGTGAAACCGGACCTATTTTGGTCACACCAGTGAAACCGGACCTATTTTGGTCACACCAGTGAAACCGGACCTATTTTGGTCACACCAGTGAAACCGGACCTATTTTGGTCAAAACCGTGAAACGGGACCAATACAAAGGAAAACTGTTTTGCTCCTCAAAATGAGCCACATACAGCCAAACTAAGTTTTTCTGGAGTTATGAAGCATTTTCGGAGGAAATTGACTAAAAAAGTTCTCTTTTCGGTCTAAAAAGTGACTCTAAGAAAGAAGCAAAGAATTACCCAGATAGTCATTTTTGCTCAACGAATTTGAAGTGTGGCAAATCCTGTGGATATGTTTTGATTTGATGGAAAAGATTTTTTTTATAGTAAAACCAGTGAAACCGGACCTATTTTGGTCACACCAGTGAAACCGGACCTATTTTGGTCACACCAGTGAAATGGGACCTATTTTGGTCACACCAGTGAAACTGGACCTATTTTGGTCACACCAGTGAAATATGACCTATTTTGGTCACACCAGTGAAACCGGACCTATTTTGGTCACACCAGTGAAATGGGACCTATTTTGGTCACACCAGTGAAATGGGACCTATTTTGGTCACACCAGTGAAACCGGACCTATTTTGGTCACACCAGTGAAATGGGACCTATTTTGGTCACACCAGTGAAACCGGACCTATTTTGGTCACACCAGTGAAATGGGACCTATTTTGGTCACACCAGTGAACCGGACCTATTTTGGTCACACCAGTGAAACCGGACCTATTTTGGTTACACCAGTGAAACGGGACCTATTTTGGTCACACCAGTGAAATGGGACCAAATTACGGAAAACTTTTTTGCACATCAAAATGTGCCACATACAGCTGACTAAGCTTTTCTGGTGTTTGAAAAAAAATTCGTTAGAAATCGACAAAAACTTCTCTTTTTGGTCTAAAAAGTGAATATCTCAAGAGAGAAGCTAAAAATTACCAAGATAGTCATTTTTGCTCAATGAGTGAAGTGGGGGAAATCCTGAGGATAAGTTATGATTTGTGGAAACAACTTTTTTTGGTCAAACCAGTTAAATGGGACCAATCTATGGACTGTTATGCACCTCAAAATTAGCCACACACAGCTAAACTAAGCTTATGTGGTGTTTTAAAGCATTTTCAAGGACAATTTACAAAAAAACTTCTCTTTTCGGTCAAAAAAGTGATTATTACTGAAAGAAGTAAGAATTACTCAGATAATCATTTTTTCTCAACAATTTTGAAACGGGGCATATCCTGAGGATTGATTCTGATTTGATGGAAGTCTTTTTTTTTTTGGTCAAACTAGTGAAATGGGACCAATTATAAGGAAACATTTTTGCACCTCAAAATAAGCCACATACAGCTAAACTAAAGCTTTTCTGGCGTTTTGAACAAATTTTCGCTGGTAACTGACAAAAAACTTCTCTTTCCTGTCTAAAAAGTGACTATCTTAGAAAGAAGCTAAGAAATTCTGAAGTCTTTTTTTCTCAACGAGTTTGAAGGTGGGAAAATCCTGAAGATAGGTTTTTATTGGATGGAAAAGCCTTTTTTTGGTCAAACCAGTAAAACGGGACCAATACCGGAAAACTGTTTTGCACCTCAAAATGAGCCACATACAGCTAAACTATGTTTTTCTGGAGTTTTGAAGCATTTTTACTGGAAAAACAACAACTTCTCTTTTTAGTGTAAAAAATGCCTAAGAAAGAAGCTAAGAATTTCCCAGATAGTCATTTTTGTTCAACAAATTTGAAGTGGGCCAAATCCTGAGGATAGATTTTGATTTGATGGAAAAGACAGATAAACTAAGCTTTAGTTGTGCTTTGAAGCATTTTCACTGGAAAATGACAAAAAAAACTTCACTTTTCGATCTAAAAAGTGACTATCTAAGAAAGAAGCTAAGAATTATCCTGATGGTCATTTTTGCATAGTTTGAAGTGGGAGAAATTCTGAGGATAGGTTATGATTTGATGGAAAAGACTTTTTTGGTCAAATCAGTGAAACAGGACCAATTCCGCGGAAAACTGTTTTGCACCTCGAAATGAGCCACATACAGATAAACTAAGCTTTACTGGTCTTTTGAAGCATTTTTGCCGGAAATTAACAAAAAACTTCTCTAAAGTGTCTATCTCAGAATAAAGCTAATAGTCATTTTTGCTCAATGCGTTTGAAGTGTGGCAAATCCTGAGGATTTGATTTGATGGAAATGACTTTTATTGGGTGAACCAGTGAACCAATTCTACGGAAAACTGTTTTGCACCTCAAAATGAGCCACATACAGATAAACTAAGCTTTTCTGGAGTTTTGAAGCATTTTCGCCAGATATTGACAAAAAAATTCTCTTTTCGGTCTAAAAAGTGACTCTCTAAGAAAGAAGCAAAGAATTACCCAGATAGTCATTTTTTCTCAATAAGTTGGAAGTGGGGGAAATCCTAAGGATAGGTTTTAATTTGATGGAAAAGACTTTTTTTGGTCAAACTAGTTAAATGGGACCAATTCTACGGAAACTGTTTTGCACCTCAAAATGAGCCACATACAAGTAAATTAAGCTTTACTGGTGTTTTGAAGAATTTTTGCCAGAAATTGACAAAAAACTTCTCTTTATGATCTAAAAAGTGTCATGTCAGAAAGAAGCTAGTAGTCATTTTTGCTCAATGACTTTGAAGTGTGGCAAATCCTGAGGATAGGTTTTGATTTGATGGAAACGACTTTTTTTTTGGGTGAACCAGAGACAGGACCAATACTTCGGAAAACAGTTTTGCACCTCAAAATGAGCAATATACAGCAAAACTGAGCTTTTGAGGGATATTGAAGCATTTTAGCCGGGAAAAACACACCTCCTTTTGGTCCGAAATATGACTATCTTGAAAAGAAGCTAAGAATTACTCAGGTAGTCATTTTTTATCAACGAGTTTGAAGTAGGGAAATTCCTGATGATTGTTTTGATTTGATGGAAAAGACTTTTTTTGGTCAAACCAGTGAAACGGGACCAATACTACGGAAAACTTTTTTGCACCTCAAAATGACCCACATACAGATAAACTAAGCTGTTCTGCAGTTTTGAAGTATTTTAGTCCGAAATTGACAAAAAACTTCTCTTTCAGTCTAAAAAGTGACTATTTAAGAAAGTAGCAGATAAGATAGTCATTTTTGCTTAATGAGTTGAAGTGGGGAAATTCTGAAGATAGGCTCAGATTTGATAGAAAGGAATTTTTTTTGTCAAACCAGTGAAACGGGACCAATTCTACTGAAAAATGTTTTGCACCTCAAAATGAGCCACATACAGATAAACTAAGCTTTTCTGGAGTTTTGAAGCATTTTTACCAGATATTGGCAAAAACTTCTCTTTTTGGTCTAAAAAGTGACTATTACTGACAGAAGTAAGAATTACTCAGATAGTAATTTTTTCTCAACGAGTTTGATGTGGAGAAGATCTGAGTATAGGTTTTGATTTAATGGAAATGATTTTTTTGGTCAAACCAGTGAAACTGGACCAATTCTATGGAAACTGTTTTGCACCTTAAAATGAGCCACATACTGCTAAACTAAGCTTTTCTGGTGTTTTGTAGCATTTTTTCCGGAATTAACAAAAAACTCTCTCTTTTCAGTCCAAAAAGTGACTATCTCAGAAAGAGGCTATGAATTACCCAGATAGTCATTTTTTCACAACGATTTTGAAACGGGGCATATCCTGAGGATAGGTTTTGATTTGATCGAAAAACAATTCTTGATCAAACTAGTTAAACGGGACCAATTCTACGGAAAAATATTTTGCACCCCGAAATGAGCCACATACAGAAAAACTAAGTTTTTTAAGTGTTGTGAAGCATTTTTGCTGGAAATTGACAAATAACTACTCATTTTGGTTTAAAAAGTGACTATCTCAGAAAGAGGATTACACACAAAGTCATTTTCCCCCAATGATTTCTAAACAGAGCAAATCCTGAGGATAGGTTTTTATTGGTGGAAAATATGTTTGGTCAAACCACTGAAAAGGGACCAATACTACGGAAAACTGTTTGCACCTCAAAATGAGCCACATACAGCTAAACTATGTTGTTCTGGATTGAAGCATTTTCAATGGAAAAACTCAGTCTAAAAAGTGACTAAGAAAGTAGCAAATAATTACCCAGATAGTAATTTTTGCTTAATGAGTTTGAAGTAGGGAAATTCGGAAGATAGGTTCAGATTTGATGGAAATTTTTTTTTTGTCATGCCAGTGAAACGGGACCAATTCTACGGAAAAAGGTTTTGCATCTCAAAATGAGCCACAAGGTTTTCTTGTGTTTTCAAGCATTTTTACCGTATATTGACAAAAAAACCTCTCTTCGTCCTAAAAGTAACTATCTCAGTCAAAGTCTTTTTTCCCCCAACTGTTTCGAAATTGGGTAAATCCTGATAGTTTATTATTTTATGGAAATGACTTTTTTGGTCAAACCAGTGAAATGGGACTTATACTATGAAAAACTGTTTTGCACCTCAAAATGAGCCACATACCGCTAAACTAAGCTTTTCTGGTATTATGAAGCATTTTCGCCAGAAATTGACAATAACTTCTCTTTTTGGTCTAAAAAGGTGACCATCCAGATAGATATAAGAATTACCCCCAAAGTTATTTTTTCCAATGATCTTGAAATGGGACATATCTTGCGGATAGATTTTGATTTGATGAAAAAGTCATTTTTTGTTTAAACCAATGAAACGGGACCAATTTTACGGAAAAAAGTTTTGTACTTTAAAATGAGCCACATACAGCTAAACTAAGCTTTTCTGGTATTATGAAGCATTTTCGCTGGAAATTGACAAAAAAACTTCTCTTTTTGTTCTAAAATGTGTTCATCAAGGAAAGCGGCTCAGAATTACCCAGATAGTAATATTTGCTCAACGGGTTTGAAGTGGGGCAAATCCTGTGGATAAGTTTTGATTTGATAGAAACGACTTTTTGTTCAAACCAGAGAAACGGGACCAATACTACAGAAAATTGTTTTGCACCTCAAAATGAGCCTCATACAGCTAAATTAAGGGGGGGACTATCCCAACTTCCTCCGAAATTTGCACATTTTTTTTGGTACCTGTCATAACTTTTTTCCCCTTTCTTCTGTGCAAATAATTATTATACCAGCTTGTTGCTTATTGTGTGTGCTTTAAGATGATGTGTAAAAAGTCTCTATAGGCACTTTTTCTTAGAAGATATAGCCAAACACGCAAGGGTCACTAAAAAAAATGGCACTTCCTAATTTATAACAAGTCTAATTACCAGGCGCCTTGAACTACAGACCCCAAACTTGTGTTGTGGCTTCCCACAAGCCTAAGCTGTGATATGGCTGAGACAATTTTTTTTTTACCGTGAAGCATTGTTGAGTTATGGTGATTAGAAAAGGCGGGGTCACAGATTTTCCTTTGATTTTGCCGCGGTTGGAAATAAAGTGTCTCATATCTATTCAACACTTCACCGCGTTTTAATTGTGATTCAGTCATATCACAGCTTAGGGTGTTAGCAAGCCACAGGACTTGGCCATGGAGAGGTACCATTTTTGAGTGACCCTTGCTTGTTTGGCAATATCTTCTAAGAAAAAGTGCCTATAGAGCCTTTTTACATATCATCTTAAAGCACACACAATAAGCAACAAGCTGGTATAATAATTATTTGCACAGAAGAAAGGGGGAAAAAGTTATGACAGGTACAAAAAAAAAGAGAGCAAATTTCGGAGATTGGGATAGACCCCCCCAGCTTTTTTGGTGTTTTGAAGCATTTTTGCCAGAAATTGACAAAAAATTTCTCTTTTTGGTCTAAAATTGAGTAACTCAGAAAAAGATTAGAACTACCCATAAAGTCATTTTTTCCAAAAGATTTTTAAATGGGGCATATCCAGAGGTTAGGTTTTGATTTGATAGAAGACATTTCTTGGGCCAACTAGTGAAATGGGACCAATTCTACAGAAAAATGTTTTGCCCGTCAATGAGCCACTTACAGCAAAACTATGCTTAGCTGTAAATTGACAACAACTTCTCTTTTTGGACTAAAAAGTGGCATCTATGAAAGAAGCTAAGAATTACTCAGGTAGTCATTTTTCAACGAGTTTGAAGTGGGGCAAATCCTGTGAATAGGTTTTGATTTGATGGCAATGACAATTTTTGGTCAAACCTGTGAAACGGGACCAATATTTCGGATAACTGTTTTGCACCTCAAAATGAGCTACATACAGCTAAACAAAACTTTTCTGGTGTTTTGAAGAATTTTTGCCAGAAATTGACAAAAAAGTTCTCATTTCGTTCTATAAAGTGACTATTTCAGAAAGAAGATAAGGTTTACCCACAAAGTAATTTTTTCCCAAGGACTTTGAAATGGGGCATCTCCTGAGAATAGATTTTGATTTGATGCAAAATAAATTTCTTGGTCTAACTAGTGAAACGGACCCAATTCGATAGAAAAAATTGCACCACACAATGAGCCACATACAAGCTAAACTAAGCTTTTCTGGTGTTTTGAAGCATTTACGCCGGAAATTGACAAAAAACTTCTCTTCAGTCTAAAAAGTAACTTTCAAAGAAAGAGGCTAAGAATTATCCAGATACTAATTTTTGCTCAACGAGTTTAAAGTGAGGCAAATCCTGAGGATAGATTTAGATTTAATGGAAACAACTTTTTTTTTCAAACCAGTGAAATGGGACCAATACAACGGAAATGTTTTGCACCTGAAAATGAGCTACATACAGCTAAACTAAGCTTTTCTGATGTTTTGAAGCATTTTTGCAGGAAATTGACAAAAAAATATTTTTTGGTCTAAAGAGTGACTATCTCAGAAAGAAGATAAGATTTACCAGCAAATCATTTTTTCCCAACGAATTTGAGCTAGGGCATATCCAGAGAATAAGTTTTGATTTGATGGAAACGACCTTTTTTGATCCAGTGAAATGGGACCAATACTACAGAAAATTGCTTTGCACCTCAAAATGAGCCACAAACAGTTAAACTTAGCTTTTCAGGTGTTTTGAAGCTTTTTTTACTGTAAATTGACAAAAAAATACTCTATTTGGTCTAAAAAGTGACTATCTCAGTCAAAGTTATTTTTTCCAACTATTTTGAAACAGGTTAAATCCTGAGAATAGTATTATTTGATGGAAAAGACTTTTTTGTTCAAACCAGTGAAACGGGACCAATACTACGGAAAACTGTTTTGCACCTGAAAAAGCCACATGCAGCTAAACTAAGCTTATCTGGTGTTTGAAAGCTTTTTTCACCGGAAATTGTCAAAAAATTCTATTTTAGAACTAAAAAGTGACTATCTTAGAATGAAGCTACGAATTATTCAAATAGTCATTTTTTCTCTACGAGTTGAATAGGGTAAATCTTGAGGATAGATTTAGATTTAATGGAAGCAACTTTTTTCGTTCCAGCCAGTGAAACGGGACCAATACTATGGAAAGGTGTTTTGACCTCAAAATAAGCCACATACTGATAAACTAAGCTTTTCAGGCATTTTGTGGAACTTTTGCTGGAAATTGACAAAATAACTTTTATTTTTGTTCTAATAAAGTGACTATCCAGATAGATATAAGAATTACCCACAAAGTTATTTTTCCCAACGATTTTGAAACGGGGTATATCCTGAGGATAGGTTTTGATTTGATGGAAAAGTCATTTTTTGTTCAAACCAGTGAAGGGACCAATTCTACAGAAAAAGGTTTTGCACCTCAAAATGAGCCAAATACAGCTAAATGCTTTTCTGGTATTTTGAAGCATTTTTGCGTCTCTTTTCGGTCTAAAATATGACTATCAAAGAATAAGACTAAGAATTACCCAGGTAGCAATTTTTGCTGAATGAATTTGAAGTGGGAAAAATCCTGAGGCTAGGTTTTTATTTGATGGAAAAGACTTTTTTGGTTTAAACCAGAGAAACGGGACCAAGACTATGGAAAACTGATTTGCACTTCAAAATGAGTCCAATACAGCTAAACAAGTTTGAAGTATTTTTGCCGGAAATTGACAAAAAACTTCTCTTTTCGATCTAAACAGTGACTATCTCAGAAAGAAGATAAGATTTACCCCCAAATTCATTTTTTTCCAAAGATTTAGAAATGAGACACATCCTGATGTTAGCTTTTGATTTGATGGAAACGACATTTCTTGGTCAAACCTGTGAAACGGGACCAATTCTAGAGAAAAATATTTTGCCCCTCAAAATGAGCCACCTACAGCTGAATTAAGCTTTTCTGGTGCTGGAAATTTTTCAAAAAATTTCTCTTTTTGGTGTAAAACTGACTATCTCAGAAAGAAGATAAGTACTACCCGCAAAGTCATTTTTCCCAACGATATTGAAACAGGGCAAATTCTAAGAATATTTTTTTAATTGATGTAAAAGACTTTTTGCGTCAAATCTGTGAAACGGGACAAATACTACAGAAAACTGTTTTGCACCTCAAAATGAGCCACATACAGGTAAACTAAGCTTATCTGGTGTTTGAAAGCAATTTTGCTGGAAATGGACAAAACTTTTCTTTCTTTTTGGTCTAAAAAGTGACCGTCTCAGAAAGAAGATAAGGACTACACACAAAGTCATTTTTTTCAAATGAGTATGAAACAGCAAATCCTGAGAAGAATTTTTAATTTATTTGATGGAAATTTTTTTTTTTTTTCAAAGCAGAGAAACGGGACCAATACTACGGAAAACTTTTTTGCACCTCAAAATGAACTAAGCTTATTTGGTATGTGGTAAATAAATTGGTGTACTAAATTAGGCTTTATTTGTGAAATACATCTTTGTGTTTAATCTTGTTTTTTTCAGTTTGAAGCATACCAAATTAAAAAAGGTGTGTACGCATGTGTGTATGAGGGGGGAGGGGCACTAGGAATCCACCTGGAAGCCAAGTGGGCTCCAGCCTGGAAAAGTTTGGGAACCACTGACTGCTACAATGCTTTTCTGTTGTTTTCAAGCATTTTAGCCAGAAATTGACAAAAAAACTTCTCTTTTCAATCTAAAAATTTACTATCTCAGAAAGAAGAAAAGATTTACCCACAAAGTCTTATTTTCCCAATGATTTTGAAATCGGGCATATCCAGAGGATAGGTTTTTATTTGATAGAAAAGACATTTGTTGGTCAAACCAGTAAAACGGGACCAATTCTACACAAAAATATTTTGCACCAAAAATGGGCCACATACAGCTAAACGAAGCTTTTTAAGGTGTTTTGAAGTATTTTTGATGGAAATGGACAAAAACTTCTCTTTATGGTCTAAAAAGTGACTATCTCAGAAAGAAGATATGGACTACTGTTAGGTAGGAACGGTCAGGCACTGGGCTAATTCTAAGGAAGGGAAGTAAGGGTAAATTCAAGGTAAGCTATGTACAATGGTAGATAAATGTTATGATCAAATCCTCATTCAGCATAGAGTACCCAGTAGTTCTCACCAGGACCCTAAAACCTCAGGCTTAAATAGCCTTCAGCCAGAGCCCTGGTAAAAATGACTAAATATGGTCATTTATGATTCTGACGAATGAGAATTAATAAGACTAAAGAATATTTAAGAATTTACTGTTCCTGAACGAAGGTGTTGATTGTTCCTCAGCTTTCAGGCTCCTGTACAACAGGGCTGGTGTTGTGTCGTGTTGGCAATCTGGTTCCAACAACTACCCACAAAGTCATTTCTTCCCAACAATTTGGAAACGGGTCAAATCCTGAGATTAGTTTTTTAATTGATGGAAAAAACATTTTTGTTCAAACCAGTGAAATAGGACCAATACTACAGAAAACCCTTTATCTACTCAAAATGAGCCACATACAGCTAAACTAAGCTTATCTGGTGTTTTGTAGCATTTTCTCAGGAAATTTTAAAAAAATTCTCCTTTCTCTCTAAAAAGTGACTATTGTAGAAAGTAGCTAAGAATTACTCAGATAGGCTTTTTTCTAACTAGTTTGAAGTGGGGCAAATCCTGAGGATAGGTTTTGATTTGATGGAAACAACATTTTTTGGTTAAACCAGTAAAATGGGAACAATTCTATGGAAAACTGTTTAGCACCTAAAAATGAGCCACATACAGCTAAACTATGTTTTTCTGGTATTTTGAAGCATTTTTGCCGGAAATTGACAAAAAAGTTCCCTTTTCGGTCTAAAAAGTGACTATCTAAGAAAGAAGCTAAAATTACTCTGATATATATTTTTTCTCAACGAGTTTGAAGTGGGACAAATCTTGAGAAATTTTTTTGATTTTTGGAAACAATTTTTTTGTTCAAACAAGTGAAATGGGACCAACTAAGGAAAACTGTTTTGCATCTGAAAATGTGCCACATACATCTAAACTAATCTCTTCTGGTTTTTAGAGAGATTTTTGCCGGAAATTGACAAAAAACTTCTCTTTTCAGTGTAAAAAGAGACATCTCAGAAAAAGATAAGAATTACCCTCAAAGTCATTTTTCCCAACGATTTCCAAATGGGGCATATCCTGAGGATAGGTTTTGATTTGATGGAAAAGAATTTTTTAGTCAAACTAGTGAAATGGGACCAATTCTACGGAAAAATGTTTTGCACCGTAAAATGAGCTTGTACAGCTAAACTAAGCTTTACTGATGTTTTGAAGCCTTTTTGCCGGAGATCGACAAAAAACATCTCTTTTCGGTATAAAAGTGACATCTTAGAAAGAAGCTAAGATTTACTCAGATAGTTATTTTTTCTTTACGAGTTTGAAACGGGGTAAATCCAGAGGATAGGTTTTGATTTGATGGAAACAAATATTTTGGTCAAACTAATGAAATAATTATATGGAGAAAGATTTTGCACCAAAAAATAATCCACATGGAGCTAAACAAATCTTTTCTGATGTTTTGAAGCATTTATGCCGGAAATTGTCAATAAATTTCTCTTTTCGGTCTAAAATGACTATCTCAGAAAGAAGATAAGAATTACCTCTAAAGTGATTTTTTATCAACGATTTCGAAATGGGGCATATCCCGAGGTTAGGTCTCGACTTGATGGAAAAGACTTTTTTTGGTCAAACTAGTGAAACGGGTCCAATTCTACGGAAAACAGTTTTACACCTCAAAATGAGCCACATTCAGATACTAAGCTTTACTCATGTTTTGAAGCATTTTCGCTGGAAATTGACAAAAAAACTTCTCTTTTCATTAAAAAAATTGACTATCTATGGAAGAAGCTAAGAATAACCAAGATAGTCATTTTTAGCCATCAAATTTGAAAGGTGGCAAATCCTGAGAATAGGTTTTGATTTGATGGAAATGACTTTTTTTGTCAAACCAGAGAAACAGAAACAACTCAATGGAGAACTTTTCCACCTCAAAATGAGCCAAATACCACTAAACAAAGCTTATCTGGTGATTTAAAGCATTTTCACTGGAAATTGTCAAAAAAATTCTGTTTCAATCTAAAAATTAACTATCTTAGAAAGAAGCTAAGAATTACTAAGATAGTAATTTTTCTCAACGAGTTTGAATCGGGGTAAAACCTGAGAAATTTTTGATTTGAAGGAAACGTCTTTTTTAGTCAAACCAGTGAAATTGGACCAATTCTACGGAAAACTGTTTTGCACTTCAAAATAAGCGATATACAGCTAAACTTAGCTTTACTAGTGTTTTGAAAAAATTTGGCCGGAAATTGACCAAAAATTTCTCTTTTCGGTCTAAAAAATGACTATCTCAAAAAGAAACTAAGAATTACCGAGATGGTTACTTTTTCTCATCAAGTTTCAACATGGTAAATCTTGAGGATCAGTTTTGATTTATTGAAAATGCATTTTTATGGTCAAACCAAAGAAATAATTCTATTGAAAAATGTTTTGCACCTCAAAATTAGCCACATACAACTAACTAAGCTTTTCTTGTGTTTTGAGGCATTTTCGAAGGAAATTGACAAAAAACATCTCTTTTCAGTTTAAATAGTGACTATATAAGAAAGAAACTAAGAATTACCCAGATAGCCATTTTTTTCTCAACAAATTTCAAACGGGGTAAATCCTGAGGATAGATTGTGACTAGATGTCAAAAAATTTGGTCAAATCAGTGAAACAATTTTATGGAAAACTGTTTCACCTCAAAATGAGCCACATACAGATAAACTAAGCTGTCCTGGTATTTTGAAGTATTTCTGCCTGAAATTGACAAAAAAATTCTCTTTTCATAAAAAAAAGGGACTATTTAAGAAAGTAGCTAAAATTACCCAGATAGTTATTTTTTCTCAACAAATTTGAAGTGGTGTAAATCCTGAGGATAGGTTTTGATTTGATGAAAATGAATTTTTTGGTCAAACTTGTTTTACGGGATCAATTCTGTGGAAATTTGTTTTGAACCCCCAAATAAGCCACATACAGCTAACTAAAGCTTATCTGGTGTTTTATAGCATTTTCACCGGCAATTTTCAAAAAACTTCTCTTTTTGGTATCAACAGTTACTATATTAGACCGAAGCTAAGATTTTCTCTGTTTTTTTTATTCTCTAAGAGTTTGAAATGGGGTAAACCCTGAGGATATGTCTTAAATTGATGAAAAAGACATTTTTTTGGTCAAACCAGTGGAACGGGTCCAATTCTACGGAAAACTATTTTGTATGTTAAAATCAGCTACTAAGCTTTACTGTATGTTTTGACACATTTTCGATGAAAATTGACAAAAAAACCTTCTCTTTTCGTCTAAGTGACTGTCTAAGAAAGAAGCTAAGAATTACCCAGAGAGTCATTTTTGCTAAACGAGTTTGAAGTGGGGCAAATCCTAAGGATAGGTTTTGATTTGATGAAAAAGACTTTTTTGGTCAAACCAGTGAAATGGGACCAATTCTACAGAAAACAGCTGTGCACCTCAAAATGAGCCATATACTGATAAACTTGGCTCTACTGGTATTTTGAACCATTTTTGCCGAAAATTGACAAAAAAATTATCTTTTCTGTCTAGTGACTATATAAGAAAGAAGCACAGAATTACCCAGATAGTCATTTTTGCACAACGAGTTTTAAGTGGGCGAATCCTGAGGATAGGTTTTTATTTGATGGATATAACTTTTTTTGGTCAAACCAGTGAAATGACACCAATTCTATGGAAAATTGTTTCGCACCTCAAATTAGCCACATACAGCTAAACTAAACTTATCTGGAATTGTCAAAAAAAAAATTTTCGGTCTAAAAAGTGACTTTCTTAGAAAGAAGCTAAGAATTACTCAGATAGTCATCTTTTCTCAACAAGTTTGAAATGGGGTAAAACCTGAGGATATGTATTTGATGAAAATGACTTTTTTGATCAAACCTCTGAAACTGGACCAATTCTACGGGAAACTGTTTTACAGCAAACCTACAGGAGTTTTGAAGCATATTGCGGGAAATTCCCCCCCTCCCAAAAACTCATTTTGGTCCAAAGTGTGACTATATCATACAGAAGCTAGTAATTACCAAGAAAGGACTTTTTTACACCAAAGGAAGGGAAATCGGTCAAATCTTGTTCAAAATTGTTTACAACTTCAAAATGAGGCACAATGGGCTGTTCATAGCTATTTTGGAATTTTGTAACATTTTCAAAGAAAATGCCGAAAATAACCATTATGGGAAAAAATAGCTATCTCAGAAATAAGCTCATATTTGAAGGAAACAACTTTTTTCACATCTAACAAGTGAAACACACGACATATATTAACAAAATAGTTTCGCTCCTCAAAACGAGTCACATACAGCTAAACTAAGCTATTCTGGTGTTTTGAAGCATTTTCTACGGAAATTGACTTAAAACTTCCCTTTTTGGTCTATGTAGTATTTTCAATAATGTAATAACTACAATTTAATGAAACTTGTCAAGAGAACAGTCAAGAACAGAAATTGAACTGTAAATCACCAGACTACAATCACTAAGACTAACTGACATGCATACAATACAAACAAAGAATATACTACTCATGCACACTAGCTAGCTAATTTATTATTACATAAGCTAGTTATCTCTTAATGATCTTATCATATTAGGATTAATCTACAGTCATTACATTCCTCCCTGTTTAGTTTGAAGGAAAGCTAAGCTGTATAATGATCTGGAGGATGTCGTACACGAATTGATCAGTGGAGCACTGGCTCTGGTTCACTGTTGATAGTTGTCAGTTTCCCAGTAGTGTTATCCAAAAGGAAAGCAGCTTCATTAGGAATAACGATCTCCTCCAGGGATGGTACAGGCATTTCCAAATGGTAAGGCCAAATTTGATCGATATGTCGTCGAACTATACGTCCATCATCAAACTGTACTTGATAGGTTAATTCTCCAAGCTTCGCAGCCACAGAACCAGGTATCCATGGCGAGTCATTGTTCGACTGTGGAGCAAAAAATAAGTCTTCTACAGAGAAATTTCTCGACCTTGACTTCCTATCATAATTCAGCTTTTGAGAGTCTTGACTCATGTGGGCATAGTTGCAATATTGGGTCTGAGTAGATCAAGATGGGTATGCTGGGGTCTACCCATTAACAGCTCGCAGGAGAAATACCAGTGGTTGCATGTGGAGTGGTCCTGTAATGGAATAGTAACCTAGCCAGCTATTTATCAATGTCTCCTGGTTCACTTTTCTTGAGCGAATTCTTGAGAATTTCGACGGCTCTCTCTGCTAGACGATTAGTTGCCGGATGGTAAGGAGCTGAAGTAATATGTCGTATCCCATTCTGCCTTAGGAAAATTCCAAATTCCGAACTTGTAAATGCAGTACCATTATCAGACACTAAAATCTCTGGTAGTCCATGTGATGCGAAAATGGTTCTCAATACAGAAATTGTACACTGAGAAGTAGCAGAAGGTACTGTGTGCACATCCATCCATTTAGAATGAGCATCTATTAGTACGAGAAACATCTTCCCCTTGAATGGTCCTGCATAGTTGACATGTAGTCTGGCCCAAGGACAACTAGGCCATCCCCATGGGTGGAGTGGTACGTGTACTGGTGATTTTTGTGCCAGGGCACACTGCTCACACTCTCTCACTTTATTTTTTCTATTCCAGGCCACCAAACAATACTTCTTGCAAGCTACTTCATCTTAGTGACACCTGGATGGCCATCATGTAGTACCTCTAATACAACACTGTGACCAGCCGGTGGAACAATCACTCAGTCCCCCCATAGAACACATCTGTCATGAACACTCAGTTCTTCCTTTCGTTGTTGAAATGGCTTGAGACTGACAACATCAGAAGTAGTTTCCCACCCAAACTGTACAAGTCTTCGGACGTTTGAAAGTACTAAATCTTGATCCGTCCATTGTTTGATTTGTCTAGCAGTAACAGGTGATAGGTGTAAGTTTTCCATTAACAGAATGGTTTCTCCTGCTTCCGGAACTTCACTGATTGCTTCTGGCGGAGGCAAACGACTTAGAACATCAGCATTAGAGTGTTGTACTCCAGGTCTGTACTCCACTTTATAATTGTACGAACCAAGATTGATAGCCCAACATTTGATCCTAGCTGATGCCAAAGAAGGATTAGGTTTGTCTTGCGAATAAATGTGAAGTGGTTTGTGGTCAGAAAGTAAGTAAATCTTCGACCCAATAGGTATTGGTTGAACATTTTTACTCCCTAAACTATTGACAGTGCTTTCTTGTCCAGTTGGGTATAGCCTTTTTCTGCTGGTGCTAGGGATACAGGTCTCTCTGAACCATCTTGTAGTCTATGTGAAAGGACTGCACCTACTCCATAAGGCGAAGCATCGCAGGACAGCACCAACTCTTTCTGCGGGTCATAATATATCAGGAGGCATTCAGAAGTTAGGTGAGCCTTGGCTTCATGAAAAGCTTTGTCCTGTTCAGCATCCAAATACACTTTGTTTGTTTTTGAAGGAGCCAGTATAAAGGTGCTAACATGGTGGAAAGGTTAAGCAAGAACTTGGAGTAATAGTTAACTCTTTAAAAAATCGATCGTTCGAACTTACCGCGAAAAAAACATTAAACGACGCCTAAAACGATGCTCTATTACGTCATATTCATAAAACGATGACAGCATAGCGGTTACTAACGATTTTGAACTCGACCGTTCAACTATCGTGGCTAAGCGCTTGAACACTAGCGATGTGCTTCAGCTATTGGAAGACGACGATTTCGGTCTGTCTGAAGAGGATGACAGTGATTTTGAAGGCGAAGGTGTAGAGAGCTACCTTCCTAGAGCAGACCCCCAACTTAGTCATGTGGAAAACTCAGAAGTAATGGAGGAAGATGAAGAACCATTGGACTTTGAAGATATAGTTTTTGATGACAGCTCCAGTTCTAGTGATGAGAGTGTTACTCAGCCTTTAGGTAAATATTACTGTTCAAAAAGGGATAGAATATAAAAATATCTGTTTCTATGTCCACAGTTTTTGGATCTACACAAAGTACAGCAGCCCCACCTCCCACAGAGCTCAAATACCCAGCAGTAGTGATGAGGTCTCATCAGATAGTAGTGAGTTAGAGTTTGCTAGATCAAATGATGATGATGGTGATAGTTCTCGGGTGGAAGATCAGCAAGAACAAGATGGTGGTGTTAGAGGAAGGAGGTATATGCAACCAAGGAGAAGGGGTCGTGGACGTAGATTTGGAAGAGGGCGTGGCAGAGGTGGACATGGGAGTTCCAGTCAAGCAATGTGTGGAATTAGATGGGAGGGATACTAGTGGAATTACACAGGATCTGCTCATACTAAATGGTCCATGGCAAAGAGGGAAAGTAATGCTTTGAATTATTTTTGGTTGTACTTTGCAATTTTCATTTATTGAAATGAAAGCTTTCTTCATTTATATAATGTTTTTCGTAATTCCACGCTGCAGCCTGAAGGCATTATGGTTGAAATCTGTGAGCCTACAAATGTATAAAACATTTTATCATAAGATATACTTGAAAATAGAACAATAATTGCCTTGAAATTCAAAAATTAATTACTAAAACCACAATTATAACTACGTACTTTGTTGCTAGGCAACATAAACTGCATCTACACATTACGTAACTATGTGTGATTCCAAAAATATATGGTTGCTAAGGACATTAATAAATATTTGAAACAATACAGTTAATTTTAGTAATGGTACCAAAATTCACAAAAAAAACCCTGACCCTGAAAGGGTTAACTACTCCAGGAAATGAACGTAACTGTGTAACATTTGGTGGGGCTGGAGCCTCAGATATAGCCCTCACCCTTTCTTTGGTTGGCTGCAATCCGTCTGCTGAAATTCTGTGTCCCAGGTAATCAATTGAGGAGAGCTGTCAGGGATAGCTCTCCTGTCTCTCACTAGCCATCCCTGACTATCAGGAAAGGATCAAGTCTACAAAACCACAAACGCAAGTATACAAGTCTACACATAGAACCACAGAACTTAATTACACAAGTAACTGACGTCATAACCATTTACGGAGAGAACCTTCTAATAACCTTCCAGGGGGCCTGATTGGTCAGACTGTAAGGAGGGATAAGGACTGATAGCAAGTAGCTAAGAGAGAACCAAGGAGGGAAGATAAATCTGAACATGGTGTTGTATTTGAAGTATTTCTGAACATTTGTGTAATTGTTATAAACCAAGTGTTGTAAGGAAAGTGAGCCTGGGTGTATGTTAACAGGCTGGTCTAGTTAAGGTTGTTGGGCAGGGAAGTCTAACAACAGGACTAGGCGTCACAGGTAATTGCAAGGTCTAAAGAGGTCTCTGGAGCAGACCCAAGGAGACTAGGTCTCTCATAGGCAGTTGCCTGACAGTGGTGGCAGCGGTGGGATCTTCATTATAGGAGATCCCGGACCAGTCATTAGCTAGTGTAGAAGGTTTGAGTAATAGCTAGTGAACACAGGGGACACAGCCTAGGTGATTTACCTAGAAGGCTTGCAAATCAATACCCTGATTAACTAGAGTTGAGGTTGTTGTTGTTTCTGTTTTTGTGGTTGAGATGACTGACGAGAGGAGAACTACAAGAGACTCCAAACGTACCCATGGCACCAACCCAGAGGTTTCTCCTGCAGCAGTGGATCCCATGGACCGGTTCCTGACTCAATGGATGCAGATGGACCAGCTCAGGGCCAAGAGGGATGAACAAGAAAGAGAGGCAGAACGAAATAGACAAGCTGAACAGCAGGAGAGGCTGATTCAGGTACAAGCTTAGCAACAGGAGAGGATGATTCAGATGCTGGCCGAGGCAAGACGACCCCCACCTGTGACAGAACCACCTCTTTGTACTCCCAGGCTGACCTTGCACAAGTTCCAGGAAGGGGTCGACGATATGGGTGCCTTTCTTGACACCTTTGAGGCAACAGCCAGAGTTGGAGGATGGCCACGGGAGCAGTGGACAATCTTCCTACGAAGCTCGCTATCTGGAGCCGGCCTCACAGCCGTGGCAGCTATGGCAGCTGACCAACAAGCAGACTACGATGCAGTCAGAGCGGAGTTGCTAAGAGAATACCATATCACCACCGAGACCTTCAGGAGGAGGACGTTTGATACTCCCTTCGACTCAACTAACCCTGACACCTGGCTGTCTAAACACCGACAGCACTTCCAACAATGGTTGTCATCGTCACCATTTGATAGTGAGGCCACCATGCTGATGGAGGTCACTTTACGACGACTACCCAAATGGCTTGAAACACAAATGAGAAACTTGAACCCGAGGAGTTTCAAGGAACTGTCTGAGGCTGTTGTAAGGCACCTAGCCAACCAACCCAGGAGAGAGATGGGGGTCCCGAGACCACCAGAAAAGACCAACGAGAGGGGGAGACTTAGACCTGAGACTACCTTCTGACCTGTACTCTCTGGGAAAGGGCAGAATCAAATTGGAGACCGATACCCAATGAAAGGAGGTCAAGGTGGTGAAGCCAGCATCCGCCAACCACCCAAAGATCTCTGGGAAATACGATGCTTCCGATGCAATAAGGTGGGACACATCAAACGAGATTGTCGAGTAAAACTCGAGCAGGCACAGCTGGTGTGTGAGACAAGAGAGAATGCTTCCATGAATCAGTGGACCAGGAAGGCCAAGCTAAATGGAAGAGCAGTGAAGGTGTGGCTCGACTCTGGGTGCACAAAGTCACTGGTGCACACACGATGTGTGGCAAAAGGGGAGAGACTAGGATGGGACATACCCTATGCCACAGCAAGTTCCCGAAAAACTTGGTTCCCAGCAGCCAGAGTAACTCTGGAGTTGGCGGGAAAGAAATATCACTTGACGGTGGGCGTCTCACCACACCTGCCGGTAGATATGTTGGTGGGCCAAGATGTCCCACAACTAAGAGAGTGGCTAACAGAGGAGCAAACTCGAGAGCCAGAAATCACAGGAGGAGGCGTCACAGACGTAGCCCTGGTGACGACCAGAGCCCAGGCTCGGACACGGGTCCAAGAGCAACAACTGTCTCTGGCCCAGCAAGCTGATGAAGAAGTCATACTGACTGTCGCAGGGATCGAGAACAACAACGAAGGAGAGGTAGAAGACGAACCTACATTCAATTTCGAGGATGACTTCTTCACGAAGACGAAGAACAGGGACGAGACTCGAAAAGAAAAAGAGCAAGAACCATCTTTACTACCTGACCGAGTGTCTCCAGGAGAACTGCGAGCACTACAACAAACCGACCCGTCTCTGGAGAAGGTGAGACAGCAAGCAGATCAGGGAGAGGGACCTTATCTGTGGGAAAGGGGACTTCTGTTGAGGAAGCCCTTCTCAACCGAGGGAAAGAACCTTGTAGTCGTACCAAGGGAGAGTCGAACTGAAATCTTAAAGATGGCACACTGCTCACCGATGGCAGGTCACTTTGGATAGGCAAGGACACTGGCGACAATACAACAGAGCATGGATTGGCCCAACCTCACCATGGATGTAAGAAATGTGTGCATGTCATGTCCCATATGTCAGCGGGCTAAACCAATGACCACTCAGCGTGCACCATTACATTCCCTACCTGTGATGAGTGTCCCTTTTCAAAGGGTAGCTATGGACATTTTTGGGCCCCTCAAACGAACCAAGAGTGGGAATAAATATGTTTTGGTAGTGATGGATTATGCTACCAAGTGGCCAGAAGCATTTCCTCTCAAGAATACCTCAACAGAAACGCTTCTTGACTGCTTGGTAGAGATGACCGCTAGGCTCGGAATCCCTGAGGAAGTGTTATCTGATAATGGTAGCAATTTTGTGTCGAAGACCATGCACCAATTTTGTCAGCTGACTGGTATTTACCAGATTAAGACATCCCCATACCATCCCCAAACAGATGGTATGGTTGAAAGGTTTAATGCCACAATGAAAAGACTACTCAAAAAGTTGACACAGAAAAGCATTAAAGAGTGGGATAAGTGTTTGCCCTTTGTTCTGTGGGCTTACCGAGGAACAGTCCACAGTACAACAGGATACTCCCCGTTCGAACTTCTTTTCGGTAGAACCATGAAGACCCCGATTGATGAGCTGGCAAAATACTGGAAGGAGAAACAAGGAGAGAAGGATATCGAGGTGGTAGAATATCTCAGAGATCTAGGAGATAAGCTCGAGATAGTGCAGGGAATGGCCACGATAAAAGAAAAAGAAGCCAAACTAGCACACAAAAAGTACCACGATGACAAAGCGATCGAAAGGAGTTTCAATGCAGGTGACTATGTTTTGGTGTTCCAGCCCAGACGGCTGAGTAAGTTACAAAACGAATGGAGAGGCCCAGTAGTTATCACTAAGAAACTGACAGAGGTAACATACCAAGTGGACTTAGGTCAAGGACCAAAAAGGTTTCGGACATTCCATGTGAATGGAATGAAGGCGTGGCACTCCCCAGTTCCAGCAGTACTGCTTGCCGTCGATGGAGAAATGCATGACCCTGTACCTGATACGACACAAGACCAAATAAAACAGCCGACCCAGCTACAACCACATCAAAGGAATGAGCTGGAACGATTGAAAACAGAATTTCAGGAGGTCATCAATGATGTACCTGGGAGAACAAGTATGGTTGAGCACACGATAGAAACTGGCGATGCTTCCCCCATCCGGTTACCACCGTACCGCCTTCCCTACTCATCCCACGAGTTCCTGCGGAATGAAATCAAGATATTACTCGAGCAGAACATTATTGTACCGTCAAAGAGCCCCTGGGCCGCCCCAGTGGTCTTGGTACCCAAAGGAGATGGGACCAAGAGGTTATGTATTGATTACCGAAAGTTGAATCTCGTCACCCAAGCTGACCCCTATCCGATACCTAGGATAGAAGAACTGATAGATGGGATTGGAGATGCAAAGTGGATTACTGCACTCGACCTGACCAAAGGTTATTGGCAGGTGCCAATGGAAAAGTCTAGTCAGGAGAAGACGGCCTTCGTAACCCCCTGGGGGAAATACGAATTCACCACCATGCCATTTGGCCTAGTAGCAGCCCCATCCACCTTCCAGAGGTTAATGGACCAGATCTTCCATGACACCCACCAGTATGCGGTCGCCTATCTAGATGACATCATTGTACACAGTCAGACTTGGGACGAACACATATATCACTTACGAGAAGTATTCACACGGCTACAACAGGCAGGACTGAAAATCAAAGAAAAGAAATGTCGCTTTGCCTGCAACTCGTGCACGTACCTAGGGCATGTAGTTGGGAATGGTCAAGTGAGACCAATGGAGGCGAAAGTCAAGGCAGTTAAAGAATTCAAACAACCGAAGACTAAGAAGGATGTACGGGCTTTCCTAGGGCTTTGTGGCTACTACCGCAGATTTATCACAACCTTCTCAACTATAGCCACACCCTTATCGAATTTGACCCGGAAGGAAATGCCAAACAGAGTTATCTGGACAGAGCAGTTGGAGACCTCATTTCAGAAATTAAAAGACATGCTGACAAACTACCCTGTACTGAGTACACCTATCTGGGGAAAGGAATTCATACTCCAAACAGATGCCTCGAATTCTGGTATTGGTTACGTCCTAAGTCAACAAGACGACATGGGCGACGAACACCCCATTGCCTATGGCTCTAGAAAGCTACTTCCAAGAGAAACTAAATACTCAGTGATAGAGCGTGAAGGTCTCACCATCGTAGAAGGGGTCAAGCATTTCAGAGTGTATTTGGAAGGAGTTCCCTTCAGGATCGAAACCGACCACAATCCCCTCACCCAACTATCACAGCTGAAAGATAGTCACGGACGCATCGCGAGATGGATACTAGCCCTGCAGCCATACAACTACACCATGGCCTACCGACCAGGAAGGAGGAATGGAAATGCCGATGGGCTTTCAAGAGAACATGGTTCTCGTCTTGAGGAAGGGGAGATGTCAGGGATAGCTCTCCTGTCTCGCACTAGCCATCCCTGACTATCAGGAAAGGATCAAGTCTACAAAACCACAAACGCAAGTATACAAGTCTACACATAGAACCACAGAACTTAATTACACAAGTAACTGACGTCATAACCATTTACGGAGAGAACCTTCTAATAACCTTCCAGGGGGCCTGATTGGTCAGACTGTAAGGAGGGATAAGGACTGATAGCGAGTAGCTAAGAGAGAACCAAGGAGGGAAGATAAATCTGAACATGGTGTTGTATTTGAAGTATTTCTGAACATTTGTGTAATTGTTATAAACCAAGTGTTGTAAGGAAAGTGAGCCTGGGTGTATGTTAACAGGCTGGTCTAGTTAAGGTTGTTGGGCAGGGAAGTCTAACAACAGGACTAGGCGTCGCAGGTAATTGCAAGGTCTAAAGAGGTCTCTGGAGCAGACCCAAGGAGACTAGGTCTCTCATAGGCAGTTGCCTGACAAGAGCATGAAAGCAAACTTGCAGCGTTTTAGCCGAATTCCTGTATTTTGTAGTCTGAGTATTTTCTCTAAAATTGCCAGGTGATCCTGCTCTGTTTTTCCTGCGATAAGGATGTCATCCAGATAAACTGATACATTTGGAATACCTTGTAGAAGGCCTTCCATCATTCTTTGAAATATGGCTGGTGCTGAAGATACTCCAAAAGGAAGGCGTGTATACTGGTAGAGGCCCTTACTGGTGTTGATGGTGGTGGATTTCTTGGATGCTTCATCTAAGGCTACTTGTTGGTATGCATGTGCCAGATCCAACTTGGAGAAAATCTTTCCTCCTTCCAAAGATGCAAAGATGTCATCAATCCATGGTAGAGAATACTTGTCCAATTTGGCTGCTTGGTTTACCATGGCTTTATAGTCTCCACAAATGCTATGGATCCATCTGTCTTTACTACCGGTACAATTTGGCTGCTTGGTTTACCATGGCTTTATAGTCTCCACAAATGCGTATGGATCCATCTGTCTTTACCACCGGTACAATTTGGCTGCTTGGTTTACCTGGCTTTATAGTCTCCACAAATGCGTATGGATCCATCTGTCTTTACCACCGGTACAATTTGGCTGCTTGGTTTACCTGGCTTTATAGTCTCCACAAATGCGTATGGATCCATCTGTCTTTACCACCGGTACAATTAGAGCTGCCCAGTCTGAAAATTCCACTGGTTCAATAATACCACTCTTGGCCAGGTGGTCAATCTCGGCATTCACTTTCCCTCTTAGGGCATAGGGTACAATTCTCAGTCTACAAAATCGAGGTTGAGCTGTTTCATCTACATGGATCTTGGCTGTTGTGTTCTTGACTAGCCCAAGTCCATCCTAAAAAAACAGTTTTATGTTTGTCTAGGACCTTCTGTAGTCATGTAGGATTTGCTTGTATATTGCATATGTTTCCTCAATCCAACCTCATTTTGGTTAGCCAGTCTCTTCCCATCAGGCTTGGTCCTGTACCTTCCACTACCAGGAGAGGCAGGGTGTCTGTGTGGTCATTGTATGTGACATCAACTGTGATAGCCCATGAATCTGCAAAGTTTCTCCAGTGTAGGTACGCAGTTTGAGTGTAGTTTCCTGTAGTGGCGACATGTCATGAGTCCACAATTTGTTGTATGTATACTCACTAATTATGGAACCTGAAGCACCAGTGTCTACTTCCATCTTGAATTCAACTCCATTTGCGGTAACCATTGTCATAATTGGGTCACACTTCCTTGAGGTCATCTTATACAAAGAGTAGGTACTATCTTCTAGCCCCTCATTGTGACTATCCTCTATGGCCTCAATGACTTGGTGAGTTTTATGAGCCATCTTATTTCTTTCATCCCTAGGCTTGGTACGACACACCTTAGCAATGTGCCCCTTCCTTTTGCAGTAATGGCACTCTGCATCCTTAAATGGGCACTTTCTAGCCTGGTGTGAACTTCCACATCTGTAGCACTTGGTTTGGTTGTCAGATGATTTTGTCGTCCTTGAGAGTAAGGTCGCCTTGTTGGCTGCTTAAGAGCTAGGATGGGTTTTGGAGTTTGTTTAGCCTGTAAGTCTCTTGCATTCCTCTCTGCAGCTTCAATAGCTTGTGAAATATTGCCTTCTGGAATGTTAGGTCTGTTTCCACTAGTAGACGTTGTTGAAGATGACGATCCTGGACACCACAAATAAGTCTATCCCTTAGCATGTCATCCAGTGTTGCTGCGAATTGGCAGTATTCTGATAACCTGCGTAAGTTGGCCACAAACTCTGACACAGTTTCTTCCATTTCCTGTATACGAGTGTAAAGTAAAACGTTGAAGGATAGTAGACGGGGTGGCTGCTGATGATGCTTCACAATTTTGACAAGTTCAGCAAAAGTTTTTTCTGTAGGCTTGGTAGGGGCTCCCAGATCCCTGATTAGTCTGTACTCTCTACACCACAAACGCTCAGCAATATCACTTGATCCCTGATTAGTCTGTACGTCTCTGCTCCACAAACGCTCAGCAGTATCACTTGATCCCTGATTAGTCTGTACATCTCTGCTCCACAAACGCTCAGCAGTATCCCTTGATCCCTGATTAGTCTGTATGTCTCTGCACCACAAACGCTCAGCAGTATCACTTGATCCCTGATTAGTGTGTACGTCTCTGCTCCACAAACACTCAGCAATATCACTTGATCCCTGATTAGTCTGCACGTCTCTGCACCACAAACGCTCAGCAGTATCACTTGATCCCTGATTAGTCTGTACATCTCTGCACCACAAACGCTCAGCAGTATCGCTTGATCCCTGATTAGTCTGTACGTCTCTGCTCCACAAACGCTCAGCAGTATCACTTGATCCCTGATTAGTCTGTACATCTCTGCACCACAAACGCTCAGCAGTATCGCTTGATCCCTGATTAGTCTGTACGTCTCTGCTCCACAAACGCTCAGCAGTATCCCTTGATCCCTGATTAGTCTGTACATCTCTGCACCACAAACGCTCAGCAGTATCACTTGATCCCTGATTAGTCTGTACGTCTCTGCACCACAAACGCTCAGCAGTATCACTTGATCCCTGATTAGTCTGTACGTCTCTGCTCCACAAACGCTCAGCAGTATCGCTTGATCCCTGATTAGTCTGTACGTCTCTGCTCCACAAACGCTCAGCAGTATCCCTTGATCCCTGATTAGTCTGTACATCTCTGCACCACAAACGCTCAGCAGTATCACTTGATCCCTGATTAGTGTGTACATCTCTGCACCACAAACGCTCAGCAGTATCGCTTGATCCCTGATTAGTCTGTACATCTCTGCACCACAAACGCTCAGCAGTATCACTTGATCCCTGATTAGTCTGTACATCTCTGCACCACAAACGCTCAGCAGTATCGCTTGATCCCTGATTAGTCTGTACGTCTCTGCACCACAAACGCTCAGCAGTATCACTTGATCCCTGATTAGTCTGTACATCTCTGCACCACAAACGCTCAGCAGTATCACTTGATCCCTGATTAGTCTGTACATCTCTGCACCACAAACGCTCAGCAGTATCACTTGATCCCTGATTAGTCTGTACGTCTCTGCACCACAAACGCTCAGCAGTATCACTTGATCCCTGATTAGTCTGTACGTCTCTGCTCCACAAACGCTCAGCAGTATCGCTTGATCCCTGATTAGTCTGTACGTCTCTGCTCCACAAACGCTCAGCAGTATCCCTTGATCCCTGATTAGTCTGTACATCTCTGCACCACAAACGCTCAGCAGTATCACTTGATCCCTGATTAGTCTGTACATCTCTGCACCACAAACACTCAGCAGTATCACTTGATCCCTGATTAGTCTGCACATCTCTGCTCCACAAACACTCAGCAGTATCACTTGATCCCTGATTAGTCTGTACATCTCTGCACCACAAACGCTCAGCAGTATCACTTGACGTCTCTGCACCACAAACGCTCAGCAGTATCCCTTGATCCCTGATTAGTCTGTACATCTCTGCACCACAAACGCTCAGCAGTATCGCTTGATCCCTGATTAGTCTGTACATCTCTGCACCACAAACGCTCAGCAGTATCACTTGATCCCTGATTAGTCTGTACATCTCTGCACCACAAACGCTCAGCAGTATCGCTTGATCCCTGATTAGTCTGTACATCTCTGCACCACAAACGCTCAGCAGTATCACTTGATCCCTGATTAGTCTGTACATCTCTGCACCACAAACGCTCAGCAGTATCACTTGATCCCTGATTAGTCTGTACATCTCTGCACCACAAACGCTCAGCAGTATCACTTGATCCCTGATTAGTCTGTACATCTCTGCACCACAAACGCTCAGCAGTATCGCTTGATCCCTGATTAGTCTGTACATCTCTGCACCACAAACGCTCAGCAGTATCACTTGATCCCTGATTAGTCTGTACATCATCTCTGCACCACAAACGCTCAGCAGTATCACTTGATCCCTGATTAGTCTGTACATCTCTGCTCCAACGCTTGAAACGCTCAGCAGTATCACTTGATCCCTGATTAGTCTGTACATCTCTGCACCACAAACACTCAGCAGTATCGCTTGATCCCTGATTAGTCTGTACGTCTCTGCACCACAAACGCTCAGCAATATCACTTGATCCCTGATTAGTCTGTACGTCTCTGCACCACAAACGCTCAGCAGTAATCCTTGATCCCTGATTAGTCTGTACATCTCTGCACCACAAACGCTCAGCAGTATCACTTGATCCCTGATTAGTCTGTACATCTCTGCACCACAAACGCTCAGCAGTATCACTTGATCCCTGATTAGTCTGTATGTCTCTGCACCACAAACACTCAGCAGTATCACTTGATCCCTGATTAGTCTGCACGTCTCTGCACCACAAACGCTCAGCAGTATCGCTTGATCCCTGATTAGTCTGCACGTCTCTGCACCACAAACGCTCAGCAGTATCCCTTGATCCCTGATTAGTCTGTACATCTCAGCACCACAAACACTCAGCAGTATCACTTGATCCCTGATTAGTCTGTACGTCTCTGCTCCACAAACGCTCAGCAGTATCACTTGATCCCTGATTAGTCTGTACGTCTCTGCACCACAAACACTCAGCAGTATCACTTGATCCCTGATTAGTCTGTACGTCTCTGCACCACAAACACTCAGCAGTATCACTTGATCCCTGATTAGTCTGTACGTCTCTGCACCACAAACGCTCAGCAGTATCACTTGATCCCTGATTAGTCTGTATGTCTCTGCACCACAAACACTCAGCAGTATCACTTGATCCCTGATTAGTCTGTACGTCTCTGCACCACAAACACTCAGCAGTATCACTTGATCCCTGATTAGTCTGTACGTCTCTGCTCCACAAACGCTCAGCAGTATCGCTTGATCCCTGATTAGTCTGTACATCTCTGCACCACAAACGCTCAGCAGTATCACTTGATCCCTGATTAGTCTGTACATCTCTGCACCACAAACGCTCAGCAGTATCGCTTGATCCCTGATTAGTCTGTACATCTCTGCACCACAAACGCTCAGCAATATCACTTGATCCCTGATTAGTCTGTACATCCCTGCACCACAAACACTCAGCAGTATCGCTTGATCCCTGATTAGTCTGTACATCTCTGCACCACAAACGCTCAGCAGTATCACTTGATCCCTGATTAGTCTGTACGTCTCTGCACCACAAACGCTCAGCAGTATCACTTGATCCCTGATTAGTCTGTACGTCTCTGCTCCACAAACACTCAGCAGTATCACTTGATCCCTGATTAGTCTGTACGTCTCTGCACCACAAACACTCAGCAATATCACTTGATCCCTGATTAGTCTGTACGTCTCTGCTCCACAAACACTCAGCAGTATCACTTGATCCCTGATTAGTCTGTACATCTCTGCACCACAAACGCTCAGCAGTATCACTTGATCCCTGATTAGTCTGTACATCTCTGCACCACAAACGCTCAGCAGTATCACTTGATCCCTGATTAGTCTGTACATCTCTGCACCACAAACGCTCAGCAGTATCCCTTGATCCCTGATTAGTCTGTACATCTCTGCACCACAAACGCTCAGCAGTATCACTTGATCCCTGATTAGTCTGTACATCTCTGCACCACAAACGCTCAGCAGTATCACTTGATCCCTGATTAGTCTGTACATCTCTGCACCACAAACGCTCAGCAGTATCCCTTGCCCTGATTAGTCTGTACATCTCTGCACCACAAACGCTCAGCAGTATCACTTGATCCCTGATTAGTCTGTACATCTCTGCACCACAAACACTCAGCAGTATCACTTGATCCCTGATTAGTCTGTACATCTCTGCACCACAAACACTCAGCAGTATCGCTTGATCCCTGATTAGTCTGCACGTCTCTGCACCACAAACGCTCAGCAGTATCCCTTGATCCCTGATTAGTCTGTACATCTCTGCACCACAAACACTCAGCAGTATCCCTTGATCCCTGATTAGTCTGCACGTCTCTGCACACAAACGCTCTCAGCATTAGTCTGTATGTCTCTGCACCACAGACACTCAGCAGTATCACTTGATCCCTGATTAGTCTGTACATCTCTGCACCACAAACGCTCAGCAATATCGCTTGTTGTTTATTTTCAGTGATGATGTCATTAGCTGTGAAGTAGAGTTCTAGACGTTCAGCGTAGGATGTTCAATCCTCTCTGGTGGGCTTAAATTCCCTGAGAGTGCCGTGTGTTGCCATTGAAGTTTATCCTCGTCGCCAAAATGTAGTATTTTCGATATGTAATAACTACAATATAAGGAACACTTGTCAAGAGAGAGCAAAGGTCAAGAACAGAAATTGAACTGTAACTCACCAGACTGATCACTAAGACTACCTGACATGAGTACAATACAGATAAACAATATACTAAGTCATGCTCACTAGCTAGCTAATGTATATTACATTAGTTAGTTATCTGTTAATGATCTTATCATATTAAGATTAATCTAGTCATCACAGTCTAAAATGTGACTCTCTTAGAATGAAACTAAGAATTACCCAGAAAGTCATTTTTTTCTCAATGAGTTTACAACGGCAAATCCTAAGGAAATGTCTTGATTTGATGGAAACGATTTTATTTGTCAAACAAGTAAAATGGGACCAATGCTAAGGAAACTGTTTTGCTCCTCAAAATGAGTTGCAAATCTAAGCATTACAGGAGTTTTGAAAGCATTTTTGCCTGAAATCTCCACCCCCCCCCATCCCCATAAAACGATCATATCGGTCCAAAAAGTGAATATCTCAGAAAGAAGCTAGTAATTACTCGGAAAGGACTTTTTTCTCACAATATTGTGAAACAGGACAAATCCAGTTGAAAACTGTTTTGAACTTCAATTTGAGCCACATTGAGTAGTTTATAGCTGTATTGGAGTTTTGTAAACACTTTACCACATTGAGTAGTTTATAGCTGTATTGGAGTTTTGCAAACACTTTACCAGATTGATTATTTTATATATTTGTATTGGAGTTTTGCAAACACTTTACCACATTGAGTAGTTTATAGCTGTATTGGAGTTTTGTAAGCACTTTACCACATTGAGTAGTTTATAGCTGTATTGGAGTTTTGTAAACACTTTACCACATTGAGTAGTTTATAGCTGTATTGGAGTTTTGCAAACACTTTACCAGATTGAGTAGTTTATAGTTGTATTGGAGTTTTGTAAGCACTTTACCACATTGAGTAGTTTATAGCTGTATTGGAGTTTTGTAAGCACTTTACCACATTGAGTAGTTTATAGCTGTATTGGAGTTTGGTAAGCACTTTACCACATTGAGCAGTTTATAGCTGTATTGGAGTTTTGTAAACACTTTACCACATTGAGTAGTTTATAGCTGTATTGGAGTTTTGTAAACACTTTACCACATTGAGTAGTTTATAGCTGTATTGGAGTTTTGTAAGCACTTTACCACATTGAGTAGTTTATAGCTGTATTGGAGTTTGGTAAGCACTTTACCACATTGAGTAGTTTATAGCTGTATTGGAGTTTTGTAAACACTTTACCACATTGAGTAGTTTATAGCTGTATTGCAGTTTTGTAAACACTTTACCACATTGAGTAGTTTATAGCTGTATTGGAGTTTTGTAAACCCTTTACCACATTGAGTAGTTTATAGCTGTATTGAAGTATTGTAAGCACTTTACCACATTGAGCAGTTTATAGCTGTATTGGAGTTTTGTAAGCACTTTACCACATTGAGTAGTTTATAGCTGTATTGGAGTTTTGTAAACACTTTACCACATTGAGTAGTTTATAGCTGTATTGGAGTTTTGTAAACACTTTACCACATTGAGTAGTTTATAGCTGTATTGGAGTTTTGTAAACACTTTACCACATTGAGTAGTTTATAGCTGTATTGGAGTTTTGTAAACACTTTACCACATTGAGTAGTTTATGCTGTATTGGAGTTTTGTAAGCACTTTACCACATTGAGTAGTTTATAGCTGTATTGGAGTTTGGTAAGCACTTTACACATTGATCAGTTTATAGCTGTATTGGAGTTTTGTAAACACTTTACCACATTGAGGAGTTTATAGCTGTATTGCAGTTTTGTAAACACTTTACCACATTGAGTAGTTTATAGCTGTATTGGAGTTTTGTAAACTCTTTACCACATTGAGTAGTTTATAGCTGTATTGAAGTATTGTAAGCACTTTACCACATTGAGCAGTTTATAGCTGTATTGGAGTTTTGTAAGCACTTTACCACATTGAGTAGTTTATAGCTGTATTGGAGTTTTGTAAACACTTTACCACATTGAGTAGTTTATAGCTGTATTGGAGTTTTGTAAACACTTTACCACATTGAGTAGTTTATAGCTGTATTGGAGTTTTTTAAACATTTTACCACATTGAGTAGTTTATAGCTGTATTTGAGTTTTGTAAGCACTTTTACCACATTGAGTAGTTTATAGCTGTATTGGAGTTTTGTAAGCACTTTTACCACATTGAGTAGTTTATAGCAGTATTGGAGTTTTGTAAACACTTTACCACATTGAGTAGTTTATATCTGTATTGGAGTTTTGTAAACACTTTACCACATTGAGTAGTTTATAGCTGTATTGGAGTTTTGTAAGCACTTTACCACATTGAGTAGTTTATAGCTGTATTGGAGTTTTGTAAACACTTTACTACATTGAGTAGTTTATAGCTGTATTGGAGTTTTGTAAACACTTTACCACATTGAGCAGTTTATAGCTGTATTGGAGTTTTGTAAGCACTTTACCACATTGAGTAGTTTATAGCTGTATTGGAGTTTTGTAAACACTTTACCACATTGAGTAGTTTATAGCTGTATTGGAGTTTTGTAAACACTTTACCACATTGAATAGTTTATAGCTGTATTGGAGTTTTGTAAACACTTTACCACATTGAGTAGTTTATAGCTGTATTGGAGTTTTGTATACACTTTACCACATTGAGTAGTTTATAGCTGTATTGGAGTTTTGTAAACATTTTACCACATTGAGTAGTTTATAGCTGTATTGGAGTTTTGTAAACACTTTACCACATTGAGTAGTTTATAACTGTATTGGAGTTTTGCAAACACTTTACCACATTGAGTAGTTTATAGCTGTATTGGAGTTTTGGAAGCACTTTACCACATTGAGTAGTTTATATCTGTATTGGAGTTTTGCAAACACTTTACCACATTGAGTAGTTTATAGCTGTATTGGAGTTTTGTAAGCACTTTACCACATTGAGTAGTTTATAGCTGTATTGGAGTTTTGTAAGCACTTTTACCACATTGAGTAGTTTATAGCTGTATTGGAGTTTTGTAAGCACTTTTACCACATTGAGTAGTTTATAGCTGTATTGGAGTTTTGTAAGCACTTTTACCACATTGAGTAGTTTATAGCAGTATTGGGGTTTTGTAACATTTTACCAAGAAATGGCCGAAAACAACCTTAATGGGGAAAAAATGGCTACCTCAGAATAAGCTCAGATTTGATGGAAACAAAAAAAATCCCATCAAACAAGTGATATGGGACAAATATTACAAAAAATATTTTCCTTAAAATGAGCCAAATACAGTTAAACTAAGCTTTTCTGGTGTTTTGAAGCATTTTCGCCGGAAATTGACAAAAAACTTCTCATTTCGGTCTAAAAATTGGCTTGCTCAGAAAGAAGCTATGAATTACAAATAAAGAAAGTCTTGTTTCCTCAGTTTAAAATGGGCTAATCTTGAGGAAATTTTTTGATTAGATGAAACTTTTTTTTTGGTCTAACAAGTAAAACAGGACCAATACTACGGAAAACTGTTTTGCACCTCAAAAGGAAGCACTTACAGCAAATCTAAGCATTTTAGAAGTTTTGAAGCATTTTTGTGGAAAATTGACAAAAAATTCTCTCAATTCGGTCTAAAGGGACTATCTCATAAAGAAGCTAGTAATTCTCCCGGAACGGACATTTTTACCAATAGAGAGGGAAACGGGTCAAATCCTGTTGAATTGTTTGGAACTTCAAAATGAGGTACGTTGGGCAGTTCATAGCTATTTTGGAGATTTGAATCATTTTTGGGCTAGAAAAAACATCGGGTAAAAGTTGCTATCTCAGGTAACAACTTTTTCACATCAAATAAGTGAAACTGGAATAATATTACTGAAAACAGTTTTGCTCCTCAAATTAACCACATTCAGCTAAACTAATTTTTATTTCAGTTTTGAAGAATTTTTGTCCGAAATTGAAAAAATTTCCGGCAAAAATGCTTCAAAACACCAGAAATGTTTAGTTTAGCAGTATGTTTAGTTTAGCCGTATGTTTAGTTTAGCCGTATGTTTAGTTTAGCCGTATGTTTAGTTTAGCCGTATGTTTAGTTTAGCCGTATGTTTAGTTTAGCCGTATGTTTAGTTTAGCCATATGTTTAGTTTAGCCGTATGTTTAGTTTAGCCGTATGTTTAGTTTAGCCGTGTTTAGTTTAGCCGTATGTTTAGTTTAGCCGTGTTTAGTTTAGCCGTATGTTTAGTTTAGCCGTATGTTTAGTTTAGCCATATGTTTAGTTTAGCCGTGTTTAGTTTAGCCGTATGTTTAGTTTAGCCATATGTTTAGTTTAGCCGTATGTTTAGTTTAGCCGTATGTTTAGTTTAGCCGTATGTTTAGTTTAGCCGTATGTTTAGTTTAGCCGTATGTTTAGTTTAGCAGTATGTTTAGTTTAGCCGTATGTTTAGTTTAGCCGTATGTTTAGTTTAGCAGTATGTTTAGTTTAGCCATATGTTTAGTTTAGCCGTATGTTTAGTTTAGCCGTATGTTTAGTTTAGCCGTATGTTTAGTTTAGCCGTATATTTAGTTTAGCCGTATGTTTAGTTTAGCCGTATGTTTAGTTTAGCCGTATGTTTAGTTTAGCCGTATGTTTAGTTTAGCCGTATGTTTAGTTTAGCCATATGTTTAGTTTAGCTGTATGTTTAGTTTAGCCATGTTTAGTTTAGCCGTATGTTTAGTTTAGCCGTATGTTTAGTTTAGCCATATGTTTAGTTTAGCCTATGTTTAGTTTAGCAGTATGTTTAGTTTAGCCGTATGTTTAGTTTAGCCGTATGTTTAGTTTAGCCGTATGTTTAGTTTAGCCGTATGTTTAGTTTAGCCATATGTTTAGTTTAGCCGTATGTTTAGTTTAGCCGTATGTTTAGTTTAGCCGTATGTTTAGTTTAGCCATATGTTTAGTTTAGCCGTATGTTTAGTTTAGCCGTATGTTTAGTTTAGCCGTATGTTTAGTTTAGCCGTATGTTTAGTTTAGCCGTATGTTTAGTTTAGCCGTGTTTAGTTTAGCCGTATGTTTAGTTTAGCCGTATGTTTAGTTTAGCCGTATGTTTAGTTTAGCCATATGTTTAGTTTAGCCGTATGTTTAGTTTAGCCGTGTTTAGTTTAGCCGTATGTTTAGTTTAGCCGTATGTTTAGTTTAGCCGTATGTTTAGTTTAGCCGTATGTTTAGTTTAGCCGTATGTTTAGTTTAGCCGTATGTTTAGTTTAGCCGTGTTTAGTTTAGCCATATGTTTAGTTTAGCCGTATGTTTAGTTTAGCCATATGTTTAGTTTAGCCGTATGTTTAGTTTAGCCGTATGTTTAGTTTAGCCGTATGTTTAGTTTAGCAGTATGTTTAGTTTAGCCGTATGTTTAGTTTAGCCGTATGTTTAGTTTAGCCGTATGTTTAGTTTAGCAGTATGTTTAGTTTAGCCGTATGTTTAGTTTAGCCGTATGTTTAGTTTAGCCGTATGTTTAGTTTAGCCGTATGTTTAGTTTAGCCGTATGTTTAGTTTATCCGTATGTTTAGTTTAGCCGTATGTTTAGTTTAGCCGTATGTTTAGTTTAGCCGTATGTTTAGTTTAGCCATATGTTTAGTTTAGCCATGTTTAGTTTAGCCGTATGTTTAGTTTAGCCGTATGTTTAGTTTAGCTGTATGTTTAGTTTAGCCGTATGTTTAGTTTAGCCGTATGTTTAGTTTAGCCGTATGTTTAGTTTAGCCGTATGTTTAGTTTAGCCGTATGTTTAGTTTAGCCGTATGTTTAGTTTAGCCGTATGTTTAGTTTAGCCGTATGTTTAGTTTAGCCGTATGTTTAGTTTAGCCGTATGTTTAGTTTAGCCGTATGTTTAGTTTAGCCGTATGTTTAGTTTAGCCATATGTTTAGTTTAGCTGTATGTTTAGTTTAGCCGTATGTTTAGTTTAGCCGTATGTTTAGTTTAGCCATATGTTTAGTTTAGCCGTATGCTTAGTTTAGCCGTATGTTTAGTTTAGCCATATGTTTAGTTTAGCCGTATGTTTAGTTTAGCCGTGTTTAGTTTAGCCGTATGTTTAGTTTAGCCGTGTTTAGTTTAGCCGTATGTTTAGGTTAGCCGTATGTTTAGTTTAGCAGTATGTTTAGTTTAGCCGTATGTTTAGTTTAGCCGTATGTTTAGTTTAGCCGTATGTTTAGTTTAGCCGTATGTTTAGTTTAGCCGTATGTTTAGTTTAGCCATATGTTTAGTTTAGCCGTATGTTTAGTTTAGCCGTATGTTTAGTTTAGCCGTATGTTTAGTTTAGCAGTATGTTTAGTTTAGCCGTATGTTTAGTTTAGCCGTATGTTTAGTTTAGCCGTATGTTTAGTTTAGCCGTATGTTTAGTTTAGCCGTATGTTTAGTTTAGCCGTGTTTAGTTTAGCCGTATGTTTAGTTTAGCCGTATGTTTCGTTTAGCCATATGTTTAGTTTAGCCGTATGTTTAGTTTAGCCATATGTTTAGTTTAGCCGTATGTTTAGTTTAGCCGTATGTTTAGTTTAGCCGTATGTTTAGTTTAGCCGTATGCTTAGTTTAGCCGTATGTGGCTCATATTGAGGTGCAAAACAGTCTGTACTATTGGTCCCATTTTACAGGTTTGACCAAAAAATTGTTTCCATCAAATCAAAACCTATCCTCAGGGTTTGCCCCACTTCAAACTCGTTGAGAAAAAATGACTATCTGAGTAATTCTTAGCTTCTTTCTGAGATGACTTTTTAGACCAAATGTAGAAGTTTTTTTGTCAATTTCTGGTGAAAATGCAACAAAACACAAGTAAAGCTTTGTTGCATGTGGCTCATTTGAGGTGAAAAACATTTCCCCGCAGAATAGGTCCCTTTTTGCTGGGTTTACCAAAAAGTAATGTCCATTCAATCAAAAGCTATCCTAATGATATTTGAATTTTCAAAATCATTGGTAAAAATGAATATCTGGGTAATTCTTAGCCTCTTTATGACCCAAAAGAGAAGTTTTTTTGGTCAATTTATGGCCAGAAAAGCTTAGTTTATCTGTGTATGGCTCAATTTGAGATGAGGTAGTCATTTGACGAAAAGAGAAGTTTTTTTGTCAATTTCTGGCGAAAATGCTTCAAAACACCAGAAAAGTATAGTTAACTATATGTGGCTAATTTTGAGTTGCAAAGCAGTTTTCTGTTGAATTGGTCCCGTTTCACTGGTTTGACCAAAAAAGGTCTTTTCCATCAAATCAAAACCTTTCCTCAGGATTTTTCCTGTTTTAAAATTGTTGAGAAAAAATGCTATGTGGTTATTTCTTATCCTAATTATGACGTATCACTTTGATTAAAAGAGAAGTTTTTTGTCAATTTCTGGAGAAAATGTTTCAAAGTACCAGAAAAGCTTAGTTTAACTGTATGTGGCTAATTTCGATGTGCAATGAGTATTCAAGTCTCTCACTAGTACAATGAGTTTCTGTGTCCCTAGTACAATGAGTATTTGAGTTTGTCACTAGTACAAAGAGTACTTGAGTCTGTCACTAGTACAATGAGTTTTTGAGTGTTTGTCACTAGTACAATGAATATTTGAGTTTGTCTCTGGTGTTTTGAAGCATTTCGTAGGAAATTGACAAAAAAATTCTCTTTTCTGTCTAAAAAGTGACATCTAAGAAAGAAGCTAAGATTTACCCAGTCATTTTTTCTCAATGAGTTTAAAATGGGGCAAATCCTGAGGATAGGTTTTGATATGATGGAAAAGACTTTTTTTGTCCAACCAGTGAAACGGGACCAATTCTACAGAAAATTCTTTTGCACCACAAAATGAGCCAATCACAGATAAATTAAGCTTTACTGGTGTTGTGAAGAATTTTTGCCGGAAATTGACAAAAAAATTCTATTTTCGGTCAAAAAGTGACTCTTAGAAAGAAGCTAAGAAATACCCAGATGTATATTTTTTCTCAAAGAGTTTCAAACTTGGGTAAAACCCGAGGATAGGTTATGATTTGATGGAAAAATTTTTTTTGGTCAAACAAGTGAAACGGGAACAATTTAACGGAAAAATGTTTTGCACCTCAAAATAAGATGCATACAGCTAAATTAAACTTTTCTGGAGTTTTGAGCATTTTCCCCGGAAATTGACAATAAACTTCACTTTTCGGTCTAAAATATGACATCTAAGAAAGACACTAAGAATTACACAGATCGCCTTTTTTGCTCAACGAATTGGAAGTGGGGCAAATCCTGAGGATAGGTTTTGATATGAAGGAAAAGAATATTTTTGGTCAAACCAAAGAACGGGACCAATTGTTTCCCCCACAAAATGAGCAACATACAGATAAACTAGGCATTACTGGTATTTTGAAGATTTTCACTGGAAAATGACAAAACACTACTCTTTTCGGAAAATGACAAAAAAAAGTCACTTTTTTGACTATCTCAGAAAGAAACTCAGAATTTCCAAGAGGGTAATTTTTTCTCAATGATTTTGAAACAGGGTAAATCCTGGGGATAATTTTGCATTGATTGAAAAGACTTGGTCAAATCAGTGACACGGGACCAATACTATGGAAAAATGATTTGCCCTACAAAATGAGCCACATACACTAAACTAAGCTTTTCTGGTGTTTTGAAGAATTTTCACTGGAAATTGTCAAGAAAACTTCTCTTTTCATTGACTATCTCAGAAAGAATTACCCAGATAGTCATTTCTGCTCAATGAATGAAGTATGGCAAACCCAGAGGATAGGTTTTGATTTGATGGAACAACTTTTTGGTCAAACCTGTGAAACGGGCCCAATTTCACGGAAAACTCTCTTGTACGCCAAAATGAGCCACATCAGTTAAACTAAACTTTTCTAGTGTTCTGAAGCATTTTAGCAAGAAATTGACCAAAAAAATTTTGCTTTTCTGACTTAAAAGTGACAAAGACAGAAGCTAAGAATTACCCAGATAGCAATTTTTGCTCAACGAGTGGGGCAAATCCTGAAGATAGGTTTTGATTTGAAGGAAAAGCCTTTTTAGTCAAACCAGTGAAACGGGACCACTTCTATGGAAAACTGTTTTGCACCTCAAAATGAGCCACATTCAGCTAAACTAAGTTTTTCTGGTATTTTGAAGCATCTTTGTCGGATATTGACAAAAATCAGTTTCTAATACTTTATAAAGATAGTAAGGTGTGTAAAGATAATAAGGTGTGTAAAGATAGTAAGGTGTGTAAAGATAGTAAGGTGTGTAAAGATAGTAAGGTATGTAAAGGATTCCCTACAGACAAGTTGGTGTGGGGTGAATTGTGTTTTCCATTCTCAAGCAGAGAAGTAGTTCTAATACATTGAGAGAATAAACCTGATGAGGCTCCAATAAGATATAGCACATCCTCTCAAAACATGGACTCAAATCATAACATCCCATGGGCTTGTTTGAATTTGGTTTCCTGCATTTTTTCCCTTTCCTCAGTATAGACGTATACCAGTGTGTTTACTGGTCCAATATTGGAGCTCCACAGCTATCACATCATCCAACCTATCCCTACCTGTTTCCAGTCTCTAAAAATTGTCTAACCCAAAGTTCATTCAATGCCTGCCGTCATTCACCAAAAGTTATGTTGATATTAATTGAAGGCAAAGACTGATCTTTTATCAACTTAATTAATGGGGCCATATTACACTTGAGACAAACATATACTCTTTACACTACCTACAAGCTGACATCTGTAAGAATGTTACCTTCTTCTTATGTGGATCTCAGAAAATTCCATTAGAAACCAGGAATTTTCCTTGAGATTTTGTGTTTCTCCATAAGGGATAATAGTTCCAATGATCTTACAGTTGCTGGTCGCAGTTTGACCCTAGTACAATGAGTATCTAATAGTTTGCCACTAGTACAATGAGTATTTGAGAGTTTGTCCCTAGTACAATGAGTATTTGAGTTTGTCCCTAGTAAAATGAATATTTGAGTTTGTCCCCAGTACAATGAGTATTTGAGTTTGTCACTAGTCCTAAGAGTATTTGAGTTTGTCCCCAGCAATAAGTTTGTCACTAGTACAATGGGTACTTGAGTCTGTCACTAGTACAATAAGTATTTGAGTTTGTCACTAGTGCAATGAATATTAGTTTGTTCCTGGTACAATAGTATTCGAGAGTTTTCACTAGTACAATGAATATTTGAGTTTGTCCCTAGTACAATGAGTATTTGTGTTTGTCCATAGTACAATGAGTATTGAGTTTGTCACTAATACAAGGAGTATTTGAGTTTGTTACTAGTACAATGACTATTTGAGTTTGTCTCCAGTAAAATGAGTATTTGAGTCTGTCACTAGTACAATGAGTATTTGAGTTTGTCACTAGTACAATGAGTATTTGAGTCTGTCACTAGTACAATGAGTATTTGAGTCTGTCACTAGTACAATGAGTATTTGAGTTTGTCACTAGTACAATGATTATTTGAGTTTGTCTCCAGTAAAACGAGTATTTAAGTTTGTCACTAGTTCAATGAGTATTTGAGTTTGTCACTAGTACAATGATTATTTGAGTTTGTCTCCAGTAAAACGAGTATTTAAGTTTGTCACTAGTTCAATGAGTTAGAATTTGTCACTAGTACAGTGAGTACTTGAGGCAGGACTACACCATTTACCACCAAAATTTGAACACATATTTATAGCTGTCATAACTCCCCCCCCCCCCCCCCCCCCCCCCCCTTTCTTCTGTGCAGATACTTTTGAAACTAGCTTGTTGCTTATTGTGTGTGCTTCAAGATGATATGTGAGATGTCTCTATAGGCACCTTTTTATAGAAGATACCTCCAAACAAACAAGGGTCACTCAAAATATTGCTCCTACCAAATTGGAACACGTATAATTCTAAGCACCTTGAGCTACAAAACCATGGGTGTGGCTTTCCTAAACACTTAGCTGCGATATGAGTTTAAATTATTTTTTTATGTGAAGCATTGCTGAGTTCTGGTGATTAGAAGAGGTGACATCACAGATATTGCGTGGATTTTTGCGCAGTTGGAAATGAAGTGTCACATAACTAATCAACACTTTACCGCATTGTAAATATGGCTCCACAAAACTTGGGTCTGTAGCTCAAGGCTCCTT
>CBDHDT010000082.1:0-152679 GCA_965261215.1 Ekhidna sp. | reverse complement strand
ATTTTTGTCCCGATATACTGGTTTGATCAAAAACAGTTATTTAAACAAATCCTAATTTTACTCAGGATTTACCCTTTCAAACATGTTAAGAAAAACAAACTTTCTGAGTATTTCAATGCTCCTTTCTGAGAGAGCCATTTTTTGACTAAAAAGAGAAATTCTCTGTGAATTTTCCCGAAAATGCTTCAAAACAACAGAAAAGCATAGTTTAGCTCTATGTGGCTCACTATGGAGAGAAAAACAGACTTAGTTAATTTTTGTTCCCATTTACTGGTTTGATCAAAAACAGTTGTTTAAACAAATCCTAAATTTACTCAGGATTTTCCCTTTTCAAACATGTTAAGAAAAACAAACTTTCTGATTATTTCAATGCTCATTTCTGAGATAGCCACTTTTTTGACCAAAAAGAGAAGTTCTCTGTGAATTTTCCCGAAAATGTTTCAAAACAACAGAAAAGCATAGTTTAGCTGTATGTGACTCATATTGGGGAGAAAAACAGATTTCGTTAATTTTTGTCCCCATTTACTGGTTTGATCAAAAACAATTGTTTTAACAAATCCTAATTTTACTCAGGATTTACCCTTTCAAACATGTTAAAAAAAAAAACTTTCTGAGTATTTCAATGCTCCTTTCGAAATAGCAATATTTTGACTAAAAGGAGAAGTTCTCTGTGAATTTCCCCGAAAATACTTCAAAAGAACAGAAAAGCATAGTTTAGCTGTATGTGGCTCACTGTGGGGAGAAAAACAGTTTTTGTTAATTTCTGTCCCTATTTACTGGTTTGATCAAAAACAGTTGTTTTTACAAATCCTATTTTTTCTCAGGATTTAACCTTTCAAACATTTTAAGAAAAACAAACTTTCTGAGTATTTCAATGCTCCTTTCTGAGATAGCCAATTTTTGGACTAAAAAGAGAAGTTCTCTGTGATTTCCTAGAAAATGATTCAAAACAACGGAAAAGCAGAGTTTAGCTGTATGTGTCTCACTGTGGGGAGAAAAACAGTTTTTGTTAATTTTTTCCCCATTTACTGGTTTGATCAAAAACAGTAATTTATACAAATCCTAAGTTTACTCAGGATTTACCCTTTACAAACAAGTTAAGATAAACAAACTTTCTGAGTATTTCAGTACTCCTTTCTGAGAGAGCCACTTTTTTGACTAAAAAGAGAAGTTCTCTATGAATTTCCCAGAAAATGGTTCAAAACAACAGAAAAGCATAGTTTAGCTGTTTGTGAGTCACTTAAGGGTAAAATTTATTTTGTTAAAATTTGTCCAATTTTACTGGTTTGATCAAAGAGAGTTGTTTAAACAAATCCAAATTTTACTCAGGATTTACCCTTTACAAAAAGTTACGAAAAACAAATTTTCTGAGTATTTCAATGCTCCTTTCGTTTATAGTCACTTTTTTGAATAAAAAGGAAGTTCTCTGTGAATTTCCCCCAAAATGCTTCAAAAAGTAGAAAAGCATAGTTTAGCTCTATGTGGCTCTCTTATTGGATAAAAACAGTTTTTGTTAGAATTTGTCCCCTTTAACTGGTTTGATCAAAAAGAGTTGTTTAAACAAATATTATTTTTACTCAGGATTTACCCTTTTCAAACATGTTAAGAAAAACAACTTTCTGAGTGCTTCAGTGCTCCTCTCTGAGATAGCCACTTTTTTGACAAAAAAGAGAAGTTCTCTGTGAATTTCCCCGAAAATACTTCAAAACATGAGAAAACATAGTTTAGCTGTAGTCGTTCACTATGGGGAGAAAAAACATTTTTGTTAATTTTTGTCCCCATTTACTGGTTTGATCAAAAACAGTTGTTTTAACAAATCCTAATTATAATCAGGATTAACCCATTACAAACATGTTAAGAAAAACAAACGTTCTGAGTATTTCAGTGCTCCTTTCTTAGATAGTCATTTTTTGACTAAAAAGAGAAGTTCTCTCTGAATTTTCCCGATAATGCTTCAAAACAACAGAAAAGCATAGTTTAGCTGTATGTGACTTACTTAAGGGGTAAAAAAAAATTTGTTAGAATTTGTCCTATTTTACTGGTTTGATCAAAGAGAGTTGTTTAAACAAATCCTAATTTTACTCAGGATTTACCCATTACAAAAAAATAAGAAAAAAAACTTTCTAGGTATTTTAATGCTCTTTTCTGTTATAGTCACTTTTTTGAATAAAAAGGAAGTTCTCTGTGAATTTCCCCCAAAATGCTTCAAAAAAAATAGAAAAGCATAGTTTAGCTCTATGTGGCCCACTTATTGGATAAAAACAGTTTTTGTTAGAATTTGTTCCATTTTACTGGTTTGATCAAAATGAGTTGTTTAATCCAATCCTTATTTTACTCAGGATTTACCCTTTACAAACATGTTAAGAAAAACAAACTTTCTGAGTATTTCAGTGCTCCATTCTGTGAGAGCCTTTTTTTGACTAAAAAGAGAAGTTCTCTGTGAATTTCCCCGAAAATGCTTCAAAAGAACAGAATAGCATAGTTTAGCTCTATGTTGCTCACTTTGAGGTGAAAAACTGTTTTTGTCAGAATTTGTCCCCTTTTACTGGTTTGATCAAAAACAGTTATTTAAACAAATCATAATTTTACTCAGGATTTACCCTTTACAAAAATGTTAAGAAAAACAAACTTTCTGTGTATTTCAGTGCTCCTTTCTGAGATAGCCACTCTTTTGACTAAAAAGAGAAGATCTCTGTGTATTTCCCCGAAAATGCTTCAAAACAACAGAAAAGCATAGTTTATCTGTATGTGACTCACTTTGGGGATAAAACAGTTTTTGTTAGAATTTGTCCAATTTTACTGGTTTGATCAAAAAGGTTTGTTTAAACCAATCCAAATTTTACTCAGGATTTACCCTTTACAAACATGTTAAGAAAAACAAAATTTTAGAGTATTTCAGTGCTCCTTTATGAGATAGTCATTTTTTGACTAAAAAGAGAAGTTCTCTGTGAATTTCCCAGAAAATGCTTCAAAACAACAGAAAAGCATAGTTTAGCTGGATGTGGCTCACTATGGGGAGAAAAACAGTTTTTATTAATTTTTGTTTCCATTTACTGGTTTGATCAAAAAGAGTTGTTTAAACAAATCTTAATTTTACTCAGGATTTACCCTTTCAATATTTTAAGAAAAAAAAATTTCTGGGTATTTCAATGCTCCTTTCTGAGATAGCCACTTTTTGGACAAAAAAGAGAAGTTCTCTGTGAATTTCCCAGAAAATGCTTCAAAACAACAGAAAAGCATAGTTTAGCTGTATGTGGCTCACTATGGGGAGAAAAACAGTTTTTATTAATTTTTGTTACCATTTACTGGTTTGATCAAAAAGAGTTGTTTAAACAAATCCAAATTTTTCTAAGGATTTACCCTTTTCAAACATGTTAAGAATTTTTTTTGTTGTATTTCAGTGCTCCTTTCTGAGATAGACACTTTTTTGACTAAAAAGTGATTTCTCTGTGAATTTTCCCGAAAATGCTTCAAAAGAACAGAATAGCATAGTTTAGCTCTATGTGGCTCACTTTGTGGTGAAAAACGGTTTTTGTCAGAATTTGTCCCCTTTTACTGGTTTGATCAAAAACAGTTATTTAAACAAATCTTAATTTTAATCAGGATTTACCCCAAACATGTTAAGAAAAACAAACTTTCTGAGTATTTCAGTGCTCCTTTCTGAGTTAGCCACTTTTTTGACTAAAAAGAGTAGTTCTCTGTGTATTTCCCCGAAAATGCTTCAAAACAACAGAAAAGCATAGTTTACCTGTATGTGACTCACTTTGGGGATAAAACAGTTTTTGTTAGAATTTGTCCAATTATACCGGTTTGATCAAAAAGGTTTGTTTAAACCAATCCAAATTTTACTCAGGATTTACCCTTTACAAACATGTTAAGAAAAACAAAATTTTAGAGTATTTCAGTGCTCCTTTATGAGATAGTCATTATTTGACTAAAAAGAGAAGTTCTCTGTGAATTTCCCCTAAAATGCTTCAAAACAACAGAAAAGCATAGTTTAGCTGTATGTGGCTCACTGTGGGGAGAATACAGTTTTTGTTAATATTTGTCCCCATTTACTGGTTTCATAAAAAACAGTTATTTAAACAAATCCTAATTTTACTCAGGATTCACCCTTTTCAAACATGTTAAGAAAAACAAATTTACTGATTATTTCAGTACTCCTTTCTGAGATAGACACTTTTTTGACTAAAAAGAGGAGTTCTCTGTGAATTTTCCCGAAAATGCTTCAAAAGAACAGAATAGCATAGTTTAGCTCTATGTGGCTCACTTTGTGGTGAAAAACTGTTTTTGTCAGAATTTGTCCCCTTTAACTGGTTTGATCAAAAACAGTTATTTAAACAAATCATAATTTTACTCAGGATTTACCCTTAACAAACATGTTAAGAAAAACAAACTTTCTGAGTATTTCAGTGCTCCTTTCTGAGATAGCCACTTTTTTGACTAAAAAGAGTAGTTCTCTGTGTATTTCCCCGAAAATGCTTCAAAACAACAGAAAAGCATAGTTTAGCTGTATGTGACTCACTTTGGGGATAAAACAGTTTTTGTTAGAATTTGTCCAATTTTACTGGTTTGATCAAAAAGATTTGTTTAAATTAATCCAAATTTCCCTCAGGATTTACCCTTTACAAACATGTTAAGAAAAACCAAATTTCTGAGTATTTCAGTGATCCTTTCTGAGATAGTAATTTTTTGACTAAAAAGAGAAGTTCTCTGTGAATCTTCCAGAAAATGCTTCACAACAACAGAAAAGCATAGTTTAACTGTATGTGGCTCACTTTTGGGAGAAAAACGTTTTTGGTAATTTTTTTCCACATTTATTGGTTTGATCAAAAACAGTTGTTTAAACAAATCCTAATTTTACTCAGGATTTGCCCTTTTAAACATGTTAAAAAAAAAAAAAAAAACAGTATTTCAATGCTCCTTTCTGGGATAGCCATATTTTGACTAAAAAGAGAAGTTCTCTGTGAATTTCCCCGAAAAAGGTTCAAAACAACAGAAAAGCATATTTTAGCTGTTATGTGGGTCACTTTGGGTAGAAATTTTTTTTTGTTAATTTTTGTCCCGATATACTGGTTTGATCAAAAACAGTTATTTAAACAAATCCTAATTTTACTCAGGATTTACCCTTTCAAACATGTTAAGAAAAACAAACTTTCTGAGTATTTCAATGCTCCTTTCTGAGAGAGCCATTTTTTGACTAAAAAGAGAAATTCTCTGTGAATTTTCCCGAAAATGCTTCAAAACAACAGAAAAGCATAGTTTAGCTCTATGTGGCTCACTATGGAGAGAAAAACAGACTTAGTTAATTTTTGTTCCCATTTACTGGTTTGATCAAAAACAGTTGTTTAAACAAATCCTAAATTTACTCAGGATTTTCCCTTTTCAAACATGTTAAGAAAAACAAACTTTCTGATTATTTCAATGCTCATTTCTGAGATAGCCACTTTTTTGACCAAAAAGAGAAGTTCTCTGTGAATTTTCCCGAAAATGTTTCAAAACAACAGAAAAGCATAGTTTAGCTGTATGTGACTCATATTGGGGAGAAAAACAGATTTCGTTAATTTTTGTCCCCATTTACTGGTTTGATCAAAAACAATTGTTTTAACAAATCCTAATTTTACTCAGGATTTACCCTTTCAAACATGTTAAAAAAAAAAACTTTCTGAGTATTTCAATGCTCCTTTCGAAATAGCAATATTTTGACTAAAAGGAGAAGTTCTCTGTGAATTTCCCCGAAAATACTTCAAAAGAACAGAAAAGCATAGTTTAGCTGTATGTGGCTCACTGTGGGGAGAAAAACAGTTTTTGTTAATTTCTGTCCCTATTTACTGGTTTGATCAAAAACAGTTGTTTTTACAAATCCTATTTTTTCTCAGGATTTAACCTTTCAAACATTTTAAGAAAAACAAACTTTCTGAGTATTTCAATGCTCCTTTCTGAGATAGCCAATTTTTGGACTAAAAAGAGAAGTTCTCTGTGATTTCCTAGAAAATGATTCAAAACAACGGAAAAGCAGAGTTTAGCTGTATGTGTCTCACTGTGGGGAGAAAAACAGTTTTTGTTAATTTTTTCCCCATTTACTGGTTTGATCAAAAACAGTAATTTATACAAATCCTAAGTTTACTCAGGATTTACCCTTTACAAACAAGTTAAGATAAACAAACTTTCTGAGTATTTCAGTACTCCTTTCTGAGATAGAAAATTTTTTGACTAAAAAGAGACGTTCTCTGCGAATTTCCCCGAAAATGCTTCAAAACAACAGAAAAGCATAGTTTAGCTGTATGTGGCTCACTTTGTGGAGAAAAACATTTTTGTTAGAATTTGGCCCCTTTTACTGGTTTGGTCAAAAAGAGTTTTTTAAAGAAATCCTAATTTTACTCAGGATTTACCCTTTTCAAACATGTTAAGAAAACCCAAATTTCTGAGTATTTCAATGCTCCTTTCTGAGATAGCCATATTTTGACTAAAAAGTGAAGTTCTCTGTGAATTTCCCCAAAAAAGCTTCAAAACAACAGAGAAGCATAGTTAAGCTGTATGTGGGTCACTTTGGGGAGAAATTTTTTTTTGTTAATTTTTGTCCCGATATACTGGTTTGATCAAAAACAGTTATTTAAACAAATCCTAATTTTACTCAGGATTTACCCTTTCAAACATGTTAAGAAAAACAAACTTTCTGAGTATTTCAATGCTCCTTTCTGAGAGAGCCATTTTTTTTACTAAAAAGAGAAATTCTCTGTGAATTTTCCCGAAAATGCTTCAAAACAAAAGAAAAGCATAGTTTAGCTCTATGTGGCTCACTATGGAGAGAAAAACAGACTTAGTTAATTTTTGTTCCCATTTACTGGTTTGATCAAAAACAGTTGTTTAAACAAATCCTAAATTTACTCAGGATTTTCCCTTTTCAAACATGTTAAGAAAAACAAACTTTCTGATTATTTCAATGCTCATTTCTGAGAGAGCCACTTTTTTGACCAAAAAGAGAAGTTCTCTGTGAATTTTCCCGAAAATGTTTCAAAACAACAGAAAAGCATAGTTTAGCTGTATGTGACTCATATTGGGGAGAAAAACAGATTTCGTTAATTTTTGTCCCCATTTACTGGTTTGATCAAAAACAATTGTTTTAACAAATCCTAATTTTACTCAGGATTTACTCTTTCAAACATGTTAAAAAAAAAATTTCTGAGTATTTCAATGCTCCTTTCTGAAATAGCAATATTTTGACTAAAAGGAGAAGTTCTCTGTGAATTTCCCCGAAAATACTTCAAAAGAACAGAAAAGCATAGTTTAGCTGTATGTGGCTCACTGTGGGGAGAAAAACAGTTTTTGTTAATTTCTGTCCCTATTTACTGGTTTGATCAAAAACAGTTGTTTTTACAAATCCTATTTTTACTCAGGATTTAACCTTTCAAACATTTTAAGAAAAACACACTTTCTGAGTATTTCAATGCTCCTTTCTGAGATAGCCAATTTTTGGACTAAAAAGAGAAGTTCTCTGTGATTTCCTAGAAAATGATTCAAAACAATGGAAAAGCAGAGTTTAGCTGTATGTGTCTCAATGTGGGGAGAAAAACAGTTTTTGTTAATTTTTTCCCCAATTACTGGTTTGATCAAAAACAGTAATTTATACAAATCCTAAGTTTACTCAGGATTTACCCTTTACAAACAAGTTAAGATAAACAAACTTTCTGAGTATTTCAGTACTCCTTTCTGAGATAGACAATTTTTTGACTAAAAAGAGACGTTCTCTGCGAATTTCCCCGAAAATGCTTCAAAACAACAGAAAAGCATAGTTTAGCTGTATGTGGCTCACTTTTTGGAAAAAACATTTTTGTTAGAATTTGGCCCCTTTTACTGGTTTGGTCAAAAAGAGTTTTTTAAAGAAATCCTAATTTTACTCAGGATTTACCCTTTTCAAACATGTTAAGAAAACCCAAATTTCTGAGTATTTCAGTGCTCCTTTCTGAGATAGTAATTTTTTGACTAAAAAGAGAAGTTCTCTGTGAATCTTCCCGAAAATGCTTCACAACAACAGAAAAGCATAGTTTAACTGTTTGTGGCTCACTTTGGGGAGAAAAACTTTTTTGGTAATTCTTTTCCACATTTATTGGTTTGATCAAAAAAGTTGTTTAAACAAATCCTAATTTTACTCAGGATTTAACCTTTCAAACATGTTAAGAAAAACAAACTTTCTGAGTATTTCAATGCTCCTTTCTGGGATATCCATATTTTGACTTAAAAGAGAATTTCTCTGTGAATTTCCCCGAAAAAGCTTCAAAACAACAGAAAAGCATAGTTTAGCTCAATGTGGGTCACTTTGGGGAGAATTTTTTTTTTTTAGTTTTTGACCCGATTTACTGGTTTGATTAAAAACAGTTATTTAAACAAATCCTAATTTTACTCAGGATTTACCCTTTCAAACATGTTAAGAAAAAAAAACTTTCTGAGTATTTCAATGCTCTTTTCTGAGAGAGCCACTTTTTTGACTAAAAAGAGAAATTCTCTGTGAATTTCCACGAAAATGCTTCAAAACAACAGAAAAGCATAGTTTAGCTCTATGTGGCTCACTATGGAGTGAAAAAGAGACTTAGTTAATTTCTGTTCCCATTTACTGGTTTGATCCAAAACAGTTGTTTAAACAAATCCTAAATTTACTCAGGATTTTCCCTTTTCAAACATGTTAAGAAAAACAAACTTTCTGATTATTTCAATGCTCTTTTCTGAGATAGCCACTTTTTTGACCAGAAAGAGCAGTCTCTGTGAATTTTCCCGAAAATGTTTCAAAACAACAGAAAAGCATAGTTTAGCTGTACGTGACTCACATTGGGGAGAAAATCAGATTTTGTTAATTTTTGACCCGATTTACTGGTTTGATCAAAAACAGTTATTTAAACAAATCCTAATTTTACTCAGGATTTACCCTTTCAAACATGTTAAGAACAACAAACTTTCTGAGTATTTCAATGCTCTTTTCTGAGAGAGCCACTTTTTTGACTAAAAAGAGAAATTCTCTGTGAATTTCCCCGAAAATGCTTCAAAACAACAGGTAAGCATAGTTTAGCTCTATGTGGCTCACTATGGAGAGAAAAACAGACTTAGTTAATTTTTGTTCCCATTTACTGGTTTGATCAAAAACAGTTGTTTAAACAAATCCTAAATTTACTCAGGATTTTCCCTTTTCAAACATGTTACGAAAAACTAACTTTCTGATTATTTCAATGCTCATTTCTGAGATAGCCACTTTTTGGACCAAAAAGAGAAGTTCTCTGTGAATTTTCCAGAAAATATTTCAAAACAACAGAAAAGCATAGTTTAGCTGTATGTGACTCACATTGGGGAGAAAATAAGATTTTGGTAATTTTTGTCCCCATTTACTGGTTTGATCAAAAAAAGTTGTTTTAACAAATCCTAATTTTACTCAGGATTTAACCTTTCAAACATTATAAGAAAAACAAACTATCTCAGTATTTCAATGCTCCTTTCTGAGATAGCCACTTTTTGGACTAAAAAGAGAAGTTCTCTGTGATTTCCTAGAAAATGCTTCAAAACAACGGAAAAACAGAGTTTAGCTGTATGTGTCTCACTGTTGGGAGAAAAACAGTTTTTGTTAATTTTTTCCCCACTTACTGGTTTGATAAAAAAAAGTTATTTAAACAAATCCTAATTTTACTCAGGATTTACCCTTTACAAACATGTTAAGATAAACAAACTTTCTGAGTATTTCAGTACTCCTTTCTGAGATAGACACTTTTTTGACTAAAAAGAGAAGTTCTCTGTGAATTTCCCCGAAAATGCTTCATAACAACAGAAAAGCATAGTTTAGCTGTATGTGGCTCACTTTGTGGAGAAAATTTTTTTTTGTTAGAATTTGGCCCCTTTTACTGGTTTGATCAAAATGAGTTGTTTAAACAAATCCTAATTTTACTCAGGATTTACCCTTTTCAAACATGTTAAAAAAACCAAATTTCTGAGTATTTCAGTGCTCCTTTCTGAGATAATAATTTTTTGACTAAAAAGAGAAGTTCTCTGTGAATCTTCCCGAAAATGCTTCACAACCGCAGAAAAGCATAGTTTAGCTGTATGTGGCTCACTTAGGGAAGAAAAACTTTTTTGTTAATTTTTGTCCACATTTACTGGTTTGATCAAAAACAGTTGTTTAAACAAATCCTAATTTTTCTCAGGATTTACCGTTTCAAACATGTTAAGAAAAACAAATTTTCTGAGTATTTCAATGCTCCTTTCTGAGATAGCCATATTTTGACTAAAAAGAGAAGTTCTCTGTGAATTTCCCCGAAAAACTTCAAAACAACAGAGAAGCATAGTTAAGCTGTATGTGGGTCACTTTGGGGAGAAAAAAGTTTTTGTTAATTTTTGTCCCGATTTACTGGTTTGATCAAAAACAGTTATTTAAACAAATCATAATTTTACTCAGGATTTACCCTTTACAAATATGTTAATAAAAAAAAAATTCTGAGTATTTCAGTGCTCCTCTCTGAGAGAGCCACTTTTTTGACTAAAAAGAGAAGTTCTCTATGAATTTCCCAGAAATTGGTTCAAAACAACAGAAAAGCATAGTTTAGCTCTATATGAGTCACTTTAGGGTAAAAAAAATTTTGATAAAATTTGTCCAATTTTACTGGTTTGATCAAAGAGAGTTGTTTAAAAATTTCCAAATTTTAATCAGGATTTACCCTTTACAAAAAGTGAGGAAAAACAAACTTTCTGAGTATTTCAATGCTCCTTTCTGTTATAGTCACTTTTTTGAATAAATAGGAAGTTCTCTGTGAATTTCCCCCAAAATGCTTCAAAAAAATAGAAAAGCATAGTTTAGCTCTATGTGGCTCTCTTATTGGATAAAAACAGTTTTTGTTAGAATTTAACCCCATTAACTGGTTTGATCAAAAAGAGTTGTTTAAACAAATCCTAATTTTACTCAGGATTTTCCCTTTTCAAACATGTTAAGAAAAACAAATTTCTGAGTGCTTCAGTGCTCCTCTCTGAGATAGCCACTTTTTTGACTAAAAAGAGAAGTTCTCTGTGAATTTCCCCGAAAATACTTCAAAACAACAGAAAAGCATAGTTTAGCTGTATGTGGCTCACTATGCGGAGAAAAACAGTTTTTGTTAATTTTTATTACCATTAACTGGTTTGATCAAAAACAGTTGTTTAAACAAATCCTAATTTTAATCAGGATTAACCCGTTACAAACATGTTAAGAAAAACAAACTTTCTGAGTATTTCAATGCTCCTTTCTGAGATAGTCACTTTTTGACTAAAAAGAGAAGTTGTCTCTGAATTTTCCCGATAATGCTTCAAAACAACAGAAAAGCATAGTTTGCTGTATGTGAATCACTTAAGGGATAAAAAATTTTTTGTTAGAATTTGTCCAATTTTACTGGTTTGATCAAAGAGAGTTGTTTAAACAAATCCTAATTTTACTCAGGATTTACCCATTACAAAAAAGTTAAGAAAAAAAAAACTTTCTAGGTATTTCAATGCTCTTTTCTGTTATAGTCACTTTTTTGAATAAAAAGGAAGTTCTCTGTGAATTTCCCCCAAAATGCTTCCAAAAAAATAGAGAAGCATAGTTTAGCTCTATGTGGCTCACTTATTGGATAAAAACATTTTTTGTTAGAATTTGTTCCATTTTACTGGTTTGATCAAAATGAGTTGTTTAAACTAATCCTTATTTTACTCAGGATTTACCCTTTACAAACATGTTAAGAAAAACAAACTTTCTGAGTATTTCAGTGCTCCATTCTGTGAGAGCCTTTTTTTGACTAAAAAGAGAAGTTTTCTGTGAATTTCCTCGAAAATGCTTCAAAAGAACAGAATAGCAAAGTTTAGCTCTATGTTGCTCACTTTGTGGTGAAAAACAGTTTTTGTCAGAATTTGTCCCCTTTTACTGGTTTGATCAAAAACAGTTATTTAAACAAATCATAATTTTACTCAGGATTTACCCTTTACAAAAATGTTAAGAAAAACAAACTTTCTGAGTATTTCAGTGCTCCTTTCTGAGATAGCCACTCTTTTAATTAAAAAGAGAAGATCTCTGTGTATTTCCCCGAAAATGCTTCAAAACAACAGAAAAGCATAGTTTAGCTGTATGTGACTCACTTTGGGGATAAAACAGTTTTTGTTAGAATTTGTCCAATTTTACTGGTTTGATCAAAAAGGTTTGTTTAAAATAATCCAAATTTTACTCAGGATTTACCCTTTACAAACATGTTAAGAAAAAAAACTTTTAGAGTATTTCAGTGCTCCTTTATGAGATAGTCATTTTTTGACTAAAAAGAGAAGTTCTCTGTGAATTTCCCCGAAAATGCCTCAAAACAAAAGAAAAGCATAGTTTAGCTGTATGTGGCTCACTGTGGGGAGAAAAACAGTTTTTGTTAATATTTGTCCCCATTTACTGGTTTAATCAAAAACAGTTATTTAAACAAATCCTAATTTTACTTAGGATTCACCCTTTTCAAACATGTTAAGAAAAACAATTTTTCTGGTTATTTCAGTACTCCTTTCTGACATAGACACTTTTTGACTAAAAAGAGAAGTTCTCTGTGAATTTCCCTGAAAATGCTTCAAAACAACAGAAAAACATAGTTTAGCTGTATGTGACTCACTGTGGGGAGAAAAACAGTTTTTGTTAATTTATGTCCCCATTTACTGGTTTGAACAAAAAATGTTGTTTTAACAAATCTTAATTTTACTCAGGATTTAACCTTTCAATATTTAAAAAAAAAAAATTTCTGAGTATTTCAATGCTCCTTTCTGAGATAGCCACTTTTTGGACTATAAAGAGAAGTTCTCAGTGAATTTCCCAGAAAATGCTTCAAAGCAACAGAAAAGCATAGTTTAGCTGTATGTGGCTCAATATGGGGAGAAAAACAGTTTTTATTAATTTTTGTTTTCATTTACTGGTTTGATCAAAAAGAGTTGTTTAAACAAATCCAAATTTTTCTTAGGATTTACCCTTTTCAAACATGTTAAGAAATTTTTTTTTATTGTATTTCAGTGCTCCTTTCTGAGATACACACTTTTTTGACTAAAAAGTGATTTCTCTGGGAATTTTCCCGAAAATGCTTCAAAAGAACAGAATAGCATAGTTTAGCTCTATGTGGCTCACTTTGTGGTGAAAAACAGTTTTTGTCAGAATTTGTCCCCTTTTACTGGTTTGATCAAAAACAGTTATTTAAACAAATCATAATTTTACTCAGGATTTACCCTTAACAAACATGTTAAGAAAAACAAACTTTCTGAGTATTTCAGTCCTCCTTTCTGAGATAGCCACTTTTTTGACTAAAAAGAGTAGTTCTCTGTGTATTTCCCCGAAAATGCTTCAAAACAACAGAAAAGCATAGTTTAGCTGTATGTGACTCACTTTGGGGATAAAACAGTTTTTGTTAGAATTTATCCAATTTTACTGGTTTGATCAAAAAGATTTGTTTAAACTAATCCAAATTTCACTCAGGATTTACCCTTTACAAACATGTTAAGAATAACCAAATTTCTGAGTATTTCAGTGATCCTTTCTGAGATAGTAATTTTTTGACAAAAAAAAAGAAGTTCTCTGTGAATCTTCCAGAAAATGCTTCACAACAACAGAAAAGCATAGTTTAACTGTATGTGGCTCACTCTTGGGAGAAAAACTTTTTTGGTAATTTTTTTCCACATTTATTGGTTTGATCAAAAACAGTTGTTTAAACAAATCCTAATTTTACTCAGGTTTTACCCTTTCAAACATGTTAAGAAAAACAAACTTTCTGAGTATTTCAATGCTCCTTTCTGAGAGAGCCACTTTTGGGACCCATAAAAGAGAAATTCTCTGTGAATTTTCCCGAAAATGCTTCAAAACAACAGAAAAACATAGTTTAGCTCTATGTGGCTCACTATGGAGAGAAAAACTGACTTAGTTAATTTTTGTTCCCATTTACTGGTTTGATCAAAAACAGTTGTTTAAACAAATCCTAAATTTTCTCCGGATTTTCCCTTTTCAAACATGTTAAGAAAAACAAACCTTCTGATTATTTCAATGCTCATTTCTGAGATAGCCACTTTTTTGACCAAAAAGAGAAGTTCTCTGTGAATTTTCCAGAAAATGTTTCAAAACAACAGAAAAGCATAGTTTAGCTGTACGTGACTCACATTGGGGAGAAAATAAGATTTTGTTAATTTTTGTCCCCATTTACTGGTTTGATCAAAAAAAGGTGTTTTAACAAATCCTAATTTTACTCAGGATTTACCCTTTACAAACATGTTAAGATAAACAAACTTTCTGAGTATTTCAGTACTCCTTTCTGAGATAGACACTTTTTTGACTAAAAAGAGACGTTCTCTGTGAATTTCCACGAAAATGCTTCAAAACAACAGAAAAGCATAGTTTAGCTGTATGTGGCTCACTTTGTGGAGAAAAACATTTTTTGTTAGAATTTGGCCCCTTTTACTGGTTTAATCAAAAAGATTGGTTTAAACAAATCCTAATTTTACTCAAGATTTATCCTTTTCAAACATGTTAAGAAAAACCAAATTTCTGATTATTTCAGTACTCCTTTCTGAGATAGTAATTTATTGATTAAAAAGAGAAGTTCTCTCTGAATCTTCTCGAAAATGCTTCACAACAACAGAAAAGCATAGTTTAGCTGTATGTGACTCACTTTGGGAAAAAAAAATTTTTGTTTATTTTTGTCCACATTTATTGGTTTGATCAAAAACAGTTGTTTAAACAAATCCTAATTTTATTCAGGATTTACCCCTTCAAACATGTTAAGAAAAACAAATGTTTTGAGTATTTCAATGCTCCTTTCTGAGATAGCCCTATTTTGACTAAAAAGAGAAGTTCTCTGTGAATTTCCCCGAAAAAGCTTCAAAACAACAGAGAAGCATAGTTAAGCTGTATGTGGGTCACTTTGGAGAGAAAAACATTTTTGTTAATTTTTGTCCCGATTTACGGGTTTTATCAAAAACAGTTATTTAAACAAATCATAATTTAACTCAGGATTTACCCTTTACAAACATGTTAATAAAAAAAAAAAATTTGAGTGTTTCAGTGCTCCTTTCTGAGAGAGCCACTTTTTTGACTAAAAAGAGAAGTTCTCTGTGAATTTCCCCGAAAATGCTTCAAAACAACAAAAGCATAGTTTAGCTCTATGTGGCTCACTATGCGGAGAAAAAAAGGCTTAGTTAATTTTTGTTCCCATAAACTGGTTTGATCAAAAACAGTTGTTTAAACAAATCCTAAATTTACTCAGGATTTACCCTTTTCAAACATGTTAAGAAAAACAAACCTTCTGAGTATTTCAGTACTCGTTTCTGAGATAGTCACTTTTTGGAATAAAAAGAGAACTTCTCTCTGAATTTCTCCAAAAATGCTTCAATACAACAGAAAGGCATAGTTTAACAGTATGTGGCTCATTTTATGGAGAAAAACTTTTTTTGTTAATATTTATCCCCATTTACTGGTTTGATCAAAAAAAGTTGTTTAAACATATCCAATTTTTCCTCTGGATTGGACCCTTTCAAACAATTAAAAAAAAAAAATTCTTAATATTTTAGTGCTTGTTTCTGAGATAGTCACTTTTATGTCTAAAAAGAAAAGTTCTCTATGAATTCCCCAAAAAATGCTTTAAAACGACAGAAAGGCATTTTTAGCATTAAGTGGCCCACTTTGTGGAGAAAAAAAGTTTTTGTTAATATTTATCCCCTTTTACTGGTTTGATCAAAAACAGTTATTTAAGCAAATCGAAATTTTTCTTCGGATTTGCCCTTTTCAAACGTGGTAAGAAAAACAAACTTTCTGACTATTTCAGTTCTCGTTTCTGAGATAGCCACTTTTAAGTCTAAAAGGAAAAGTTCTCTATAAATTTCCCCAAAAATGTTTCAATACAACAGAAAGGTATAGTTTAGCAGTATGTGGCTCACTTTGTGGAGGAAAACGGGTTTTGTTAATATATATCCCCTTTTACTGGTTTGATCCCAAAAAGTTGTTTAAAAAAATCCAAATTATTCTCTGGATTTGCCCCTTTTCAAACATGGTAACATAAACAAACTTTGTGAGTATATCATTACTCTTTTCTGAGATAGTCACTTTAAAGTCTGAAAAGAAAAGTTACATATGAATTTTCACAAAAATGCTTCAAAACAAATTAAAGGCATAGTTTAGCAGTATGTGGCTCACTTTGTGGAGAAAAACAATTTTTGTTCAAATTTATCCCCTTTTATGGTTTGATTAAAAAAAAGTTGATTAAAAAATCCAAATTTTTCTCAGGATAAGCCCCTTTCCAAATATGTTAAGAAAAACAAACTTTCTTAGTATTTCAGTGCTAATTTGTGAGATAGTCACTTTTTGGTCTAAAAAGAAAAGTTCTCTATGAATTTCCCCAAAAATGCTTCAAAACAACAGAACAGCATAGTTTACCAGTATGTGGCTCACTTTGTGGAGAAAAACATTTTTTTGTTAATATTTATCCCCTTTTACTGGTTTGATCAAAAAAATTTGTTTAAACATATCCAAATTTTCCTCAGGATTTGCCCCTTTCAAACCTGTTAAGAAAAGCAAACATTCTGAGTTTTCAGTACTCATTTCTGAGATAGTCCTTTTATGTCAAAAAAAAAGTTCTCTATGAATTTTCCCCAAAATGCTTCAAAACAACAGAACAGCTTAGTTTAGAAGAATGTGGCTCACTTTGTGGAGAAAAACATTCTTTGTTAATATTTATCCCCTTTTACTGGTTTGATAAAAAAAAGTTGTTTAAACATATCCAAATTTTCCTCAGGATTTGCCCCTTTCAATCTTGGTGAGTAAAACAAACTTTCTGTGTATATCATTGCTGGTTTCTGAGATAGTCACTCTTATGTCTAAAAAGGAAAGTTTTCTATGAATTTCCTCAAAAATGCTTCAAAACAACTGAAAGGCATAGTTTAACAGTATGTGGCTCACTTTTTGAAGAAAAACTTTTTTTGTTAATATTTATCCCCTTTTACTGGTTTGATCAAAAAAAGTTGACTAAACAAATCCAAATTTCCTCAGGATTTGCTTCTTTCAAATATGGTAAAAAAAAAAAAACTTTCTGAGTATTTTAGTGCTCGATTCAGAGATAGTCACTTTTATGTTTAAAAGGAAAGGTTCTCAATAAATTTCTTAAAAAATGCTTCAAAACAACAGAAAGGCAGAGTTTAGCAGTATGTGGCACACTTTGTGGAGAAAATCTTTTTTTTTTAATATTTGTCACTTTTTACTGGTTTGATTAAAAAAAGTTGCTTAAAGAAATCCAAATTTTCCACAGGATTAGCCCCTTTTAAAATATGGTAAGAAAAACAAACTTTCTGATTTTTTCGGTGCTAATTTGTGAGATAGTCACTTTTATGTCTAAAAAGAAAAGTTCTCTGTGAATTTCCCCAAAAATGCTTCAAAACAACAGAACAGCATAGTTTACAAGTATGTGGCTCACTCTGTGAAAAAAAAACAGTTTTTGTTAATATTTATCCCGTTTTACTGGTTTGATCAAAAAATTTGTTTAAACCTATCCAAATTTTCCACAGGATTAGACCCTTTCAAACATGGTAAGAAAAGCAAACTTTCTGAGTATTTCAGTGCTCGTTTCTGAGATGGTCACTTTTATGTCTAAAAAGAAAAGTTCTCTATGAATTTCCCCAAAAATTCTTCAAAACAACAGAAAGGCATAGTTTAGCAGTTTGTGGCTCACTTAGTGGAGAAATATTTTTTTTGTTAATTATTATCCCCTTTTACTGGTTTGATCAAAAAAATTTGTTTAAACAAATCCAAATTATCCCCAGGGTTTGCCACTTTTCAAATTTGGTAAAAAAAAAAAATTTCTGAGTATATCATTGCTCGTTTCTAAGATAGTTACTTTTATGTCTAAAAAGAAAAATTCTCTATGAATTTCACCCAATAATGCTTCAAAACAACAGAAAGGCATTGTTTATCAGAATGTGGCTCACTTTGTGGAGAAAAACAGTTTGTGTAATATATTTATCCACTTTTACTGGTTTGATCAAAAAAAGTTTGTTTAAACAAATCCAAATTTTCCTCAGGATTTGCCCCTTTCGAACATGGTAAGAAAAACAAACTTTCTGAGTTTTTTAGTGCGTTTTTCTGAGATAGTCACTTTTATGTCTAAAAAAAAAGTTCTCTATGAATTTCCACAAAAATGCTTCAAAAAAAATGAAAGGAATAGTTTAGTAGTATGTGGCTCAGTTTTTGAAGAAAAACAGTTTTTGTTAATATTTATCCACTTTTATGGCTTCATTAAAAGAAAATTGATTAAACAAATTCAAATATTATTCAGGATTTTCCCCTTTCAAACATGGTAAGAAAAACAAACTTTCTGTCTATTTCAGTGCTCGTTTCTGAGATAGTTACTATTATGTCTAAAAAGAGTAGTCCTCTATGAATTTCGGAAAAAATGCTTCAAAACAACAGAATGGCATAGTTTAGCAATATGTGGCTCACTTTGTGGAGAAAAACAGTTTTGGTTAAAATTTATCCCCTTTTAATGGTTTGATCAAAAACTTTTGTTTAGACAAATCCAAATTTTTTTCAGGATTTGCTCCTTTTCAAACGTGGTAAGAAAAACTAACTTTCTGAGTATATCATTCTTCGTTTCTGAGATAGTCACTTTTATGTCTAAAAAGAAAAGTTCTCTATGAATTTTCCCAAAAATGCTTGAAAACAACAGAAAGGCATAGTTTAGCAGTACATGGCTCACTTTATGGAGATTTTTTTTTTGTTAATATTTGTCCCCTTTACTGGTTTGATAAAACACAGTTGTTTAAACAAATCCAAATTTTCCACCGGATTTGCCCCTTTCAAACTAAGTAAGAAAACAAACTTTCTGAGTATTTTAGTTCTCTTTTCTGAGATAGTTACATTTTTTGACTAAAAACAGAAGTTCTCTGTGAATTTCCACAAAAATTCTTCAAAACAAGAGAAAGGCATAGTTTAGCTAGTATATGGCTAACTTTGTGCAGAAAAACATTTAAAAAAATTTTTTTATCCCCTTTTATGGTTTGATTAAAAAAAAGTTGATTAAAAAAATCCAAATTTTCTTCAGGATTTACCCCTTTCAAACATGGTAAGAAAAACAAATTTTCTGACTCTTTCACTGCTCGTTTCTGAGATAGTTACTTTTTTGAATAAACAAGGAAAGTACTAAGGGAATTTCACCGAAAATGCTTCAAAACAACAGAAAGGCATATTTTAGCAGTATGTGGCTCATTTGTGGAGAAAATCTTTTTTTGTTAATATTTATCCCCTTTTACTTGTTTGATCAAAAAATGTTGTTTAAACAAATCCAAATTTTTCTCAGGATTTGCCCTTTTCAAACAGGTAAGAAAACAAACTTTCTGAGTATTTAAGTTGTCGTTTCTGAAACAGTCACTTTTATGTCTAAAAAGAAATTTTCTCTATGAATTTCCACAAAAATTATTCAAAAACAGCAGAATGGCATAGTTTAGCAGTATGTGGCTCACTTTGTGGAGAAAAACATTTTTTGTTAATATTTATCACCTTTTACTCTTTTGATCAAAAAAAGTTGTTTAAACAAATCCAAATTTTCCACAGGATTTGCCACTATCAAAATTGGTAAGAAAAACAAACTTTCTGAGTATTTTAGTTCTCGTTTCTGTGATAGTCACTTTTTGGTCTAAAAAGAGAAGTTCTCTGTGAATTCCCCCAAAAATGCTTCAAAACAACAGAAAGGCGTAGTTTAGCAGTATGTGGCTCACTTTGTAGAGAAAAACATTTTTTGTTAATATTTATTCCCTTTTATGTTTTGATTAAAGAACAGTTGATTAAACAAATCCAAATTTTCTTCAGGATTTGCCCCTTTCAAACATGGTAAGAAAACAATTTTCTTACTATTTCAGTGCTCGTTTCTGTGATAGTTACTTTTATGTCTAAAAAGAAAAGCTCTCTATGAATTTCCTCAAAAATGCTTCAAAACAACTGAAAGGCATAGTTTAGCAGTTTGTGGCTCATTTTTTGGAGAAAAAAGTTTTTGTTAATATTTATCCCCTTTTAATGGTTTGATTAAAAAAGTTGTTTAAACAAATCCAATTTTTCCTCAGGATTTTCTCCTTTCAAACATGGTAAGAAAAAAAAATTTCTGTGTATTTTAGTGCTCGTTTCCGAGATAGTCACATTTTTGAATAAAAAAGAGAAGTTCTCTGTGAATTTCTCCAAAAATGCTTCAAAACAACAGAATGGCATAGTTTAGCAGTATGTGGCTCACTTTTTGGAGTTAAACAGTTTTTGTTAATATTTATCCTCTTTTATTGGTTTTATCAAAACAGTTGTTTAATCAAATTCAAATTTTCCACAGTTTTTGCCACGTTTTAAACATGGTAAGAAAAACCAAATTTCTGAGTTTGGCATTGCTCGTTTCTTAGATAGTTACTTTTATGTCTAAAAAGAAAAGTTCTCTATGAATTTCTTCATAAATGCTTCAAAACAACTGAAAGGCATAGTTTAGCAGTATGTGGCTCACTTTGTGGAGAAAAACATTTAAAAAAAATATTTTTCCCCTTTTATTGGTTTGATTAAAAAAAGTTGTTTAAACAAATCCAAATTTTCCTCAGGATTTGCTCCTTTCAAACATGGTAAGAAAAACAAATTTTCTGAGTGCTCGTTTCTGAGTTAGTGACTTTTTTGAATAAAAAAGAGATGTTATCTGTGAATTTCCCCAAAATTGCTTCGAAACAACAGAAAGGCATAGTTAAGCAGTATGCGGCTCACTTGGTGGAGAAAAACAGTTTTTGTTAATATTTATTCCCTTTTATGTTTTGATTAAAAAAAAGTTGATTAAACAAATCCCAATTTTCTTCAGGATTTGCCCTTTCAAAAATGGTAAGAAAAAATACTTTCTGACTATTTCAGTGCTCGTTTCTGAGATAGTTACTTTTATGTCTAAAAAGAAAAGCTCTCTATGAATTTGCTCAAAAATATGCTTCAAAACAACTGAAAGGCATAGTTTAGCAGTTTGTGGCTCACTTTTTGGAGAAAAACAGTTTTTGTTAATATTTTTCTCCTTTTATTGGTTTGATTAAAAAAATTGTTTAAACAAATCCAAATTTTCCCCAGGATTTGCTCCTTTCAAACATGGTAAGAAAAACAAACTTTCTGAGAGTATTTCAGTGCTCGTTTCCGAGATAGTCACATTTTTGAATACAAATGAGAAGTTCTCTGTCAATTTCCTCAAAAATGGTTCAAAACAACAGAATGGCATAGTTTAGCAGTATGTGGCTCACTTTTTGGAGAAAAATAGTTTTTGTTAATATTTATCCTCTTTTATTGGTTTGATCAAAAAACCAGTTGTTTAAACATATTCAAATTTTCCTCAAGTTTTGCCACCTTTTAAACATAGTAAGAAAAACTAACTTTCTGAGTTTGTCATTGCTCGTTTCTGAGATAGTTACTTTTATGTTTAAAAAGAAAAATTCTCTATGAACTTCCTCAAAAATGCTTCAAAATAACTGAACGGCATAGTTTAGCAGTATATGTCTCACTTTGTAGAGAAAATTTTTTTTTGTTAATATTTTTCCCCTTTTACTTGTATGATAAAAAAAAGTTGTTTAAACAAATCCAAATTTTCCTCAGGATTTGCTCCTTTCAAACATGGTAAGAAAAACAATTTTTCTGAGTATTTCAGTGCTCGTTTCTGAGATAGTAACTTTTTTTAATAAAAAAGAGAAGTTCTCTCTGAATTTCCACAAAAATGCTCCAAAACAACAGAAAGGCATAGTTTAGCAGTATGTGGCTCACTTTTTGGAGAATTTTTTTTTTGTTAATATTTATTCCCTTTTATGTTTTGTTTAAAAAACAGTTGATTAAAGAAATCCAAATTTTCTTTAGGATTTGCCCCTTTCAAACATGATAAGAAAAAAAAATTTCTGACTATTTCAGTGCTCATTTCTGAGATAGTTACTTTTATGTCTATAAAGAAAGGTTCTCTATGAATTTCCCCAAAAATGCTTCAAAACAACAGAGAGGCATAGTTTAGCAGTATATGGCTCACTTTGTTGAGAAAAACATTTTTGTTAATATTTATCCCCTTTTAAGGTTTGATTAAAAAAAAATTGTTTAAACTAATCGAAATTTTCTTCATGATTTGTACTTTTAAACATGGTAAGAAAAAACTTTCTGACCATTTCAGTGCTCGTTTCTGAGATAGTTACTTTTATGTCTAAAAAGAAAAGTTCTCTATGAATTTCTTCAAAAATGCTTCAAAACAACAGAAAGGCATTGTTAAGCGGTATGTGGCTCACTTTGTGGAGAAAAACAGTTTTTGTTAGTATTTATCCCCTTTTTCTGGTTTGATTAAAAAAAAGTTGTTTAAACAAATCCAAATCTTCCTCAGGATTTATATGATATAGCTATAACTTTTTTTGAAGTTTAGATTGCACATGCAATAAGATAGAGTTTGGGGTAAGAAACATCTCCATTGAGGTGTGCTATGCATCCTAGGGTGGAAGAAACACTTCAATTAGTCAGGCCAGTTATCAGTAAAACAGCACCAACCTCCCCTCCCAGACAATTATAGTAATGATGGTGACATGTTCATCCTATTTTGGGGGAGAGTTATATTAATAATGAATGATCTAGCAACTCCAAAAAGATCAATTGACTATTCCAGACTCTGGCTTTCTATAGCAGCAGCTATAGAAATCCAGAGTATAATCATTAATTAAATCTTATTATTAATTAACTGGATCAATTTTTGTTTCATTAAGCTATGATCTAATTACTCAGAAATTATTATTATCCAGCTTTCTACAACTGCTTCTCTAGTATGCTTACATTTTTTTTGTAGTAGCAGGATCATTGTTATTGTGTTGTATGTGCCAATGAGACTGTGTGGTTCACTATTACTTTCAAGTATACAAATTGCTAGCTATTGAAATTAAATACAGCTTGTCAGTTATGTGGATATGTTGGACTATCAACTTTTGCGGCAAAACAAACATTTAGAGTGACCGGGTCAAAGTCGGTTTCTACAAAACCACTGAATTTGACAGCATATTACTGCTATCAAATACTCTGGGGATGGTGGGCCAGATGGACAGTGTGATATAATGTTGTTTTTTTGAGTTATTAGTGTTTCTTTACCATCATATTTGTGCCTATAACTGTTTTCAAATGCAGTTGCCATACAAAACAAATCAAACTATTTAGGTAAGAAAACAAAAGCTATATGCAACCGCAGCACTATATTGCCATGCTAAGTCTACAACAAAACTTCTAACAAGGAAATTCACCTCCTTTTTCTAGAGTAAATGGATTCAGAGTGGTTCCCAGTAAGTATAGGTGCCTGTAGCCTTCACCAGAAGGGGAATTACAGATGAGGTGGTCCATCACAGCAGTTGTCCTTTTTCTTTCCAACTTACTCACTCCCTCAACCAAAACTGCTGTTGTGATTCGGCTATCTCCTAGGCATATGCAGTAAAAAAAATTCATAGCAGATTTTTTTTTTTGTGGTTGGGCCAGTAGGCTTAGGACTGATTTAAATTTGTCCAGCCAAAGCCTGCCCAGTCCGACTAGCTCTGCTGTCTATGGCATTGCTACGTTGCTTGAGTCTAAAATAAAACTTGCATCAACAAAATCCGCCCAGAGGGGCTTCCAGAAACAACAGTAAATGCCAGAAAGAGACTTCTCATGCAGTTGCATTCTGTCAGCCTTTATTTTTTTTAATTTATTTTTTCACACCTGTTAAACTGGAAGTAAACTTTTATTTATGATAACCATATTTCAAACCACTCCTCCAATTGTAAGTGTGTAGCTCAGTCTCAACTTCTCCTCGATTAGCGACCTCACCTCCAGCTGTGACTATTATGATAGTAACGTAACTATTTTTATAGGTGTTAAAATGGCTGATGAGTAACCTATGAAATTGAAAAGGGTCAAGAAAAAGAATACTTGAATGTATAGCATCCTAAACACCAGGATTCAAGAATAAATTATAATATTCTGTTTCTTAGCATTCTTTGAATACAACACAAAATTCTGCAAGGTTATTGGACAAACTGACTCTGAGCAGTTCAGCAGTTTAATTAATGAAGATTTTCCTAATAGCATGGTCAATCATAGGCAAGGTTACCATTACAAATTTTACCAGCATTTCATATCAAATTTTAGAATCACCAAATCCTTACATAGTGCGATCAAAGATGAATGCTATTTGGTCAAAAGACCATTTCAAAAATAATGCAAGTCCAATATTCTTCTAACAACATTTCAACTCTAATTCGTAAGGGTCAAAGCTTCTTGTGGTATATGATGAAGGTGAATGAGGATAACCGAAAGTTTGATGAACTGATCAAACTCAAAGCTACGTGAGACAGAAGTGGAGAAAATCATCTTGAATCACAAAATAACCTGATACCTTTACTTCATATGTAAAGCCAAGGAATCAAAATGTCAGATCATCCCTAAATTCTACCCAAGAAGAATCTTCTACAGAACTAGTGAATCAGTTGGTTCAAAAAATTATTTGCCACAAAATGAAGCTGCATTCCACTGTGCATGTGAAAATATTGAGAAGCATGTAGAAAATACCACAATTTTGAGGAATAGATACCTTCAGTTCTTACAATGTTATCATCCTAAATTCTATAATCAGGACTACAAAGTGTCCCAACTCAAGACGAAACAGAATAATTACCTCAGCCTCATGAACCTGCCATAAATTAATGTTTTCCTGTAATGTTCCATATGGTACTGCAACTGAAGTGGAATTGAAATGATTCCAGGATTCTTAAAAAAGCACTTATACTGAAGCACAAAGTGCCAGATAGTTTCAAATAGGTTTATCCATGGACAAAATCTCCTGGTTGTACCGCGCATGTCTTAACACCTGTAACAATTAACGAAACTGAGGCAGCACTTCTAACAGTCTCTTATATCAGGTGTCAAGTGATTGTCTGACTGGAAAGTGCAAATAAGTAGCTACATCATTGTTTCATGACATTATATGTGCGATGACAAATGGGCAGTGTTTAGCAACCTAAATAAATCTTGTTGGTGTGTCATATTGGCATCTTACTAGTAAAGCTGAAGTCATTACCTGGTTTATCTGGTTTGGCCACTATGTATCATTTCCAAGGAACTGCAGATCAAGACAGCTTCCTAACTCAATGAGAAGGAACATTGTGACATGGAACAATATTGTCATGCATTTTTCCTTTGATAATTTTGATCTGCTTAATGCGACTCTGTCTGGATTAGGTACAACTCACAACACATATGGTCTGATAAAGCTAGAGATAGTGTCATTAGAAGGTCTGGAGAAGCTGACAAGTTTACCTGTCAACCTCCCCAGGACTATGGCAAGGTCTGTATCTCATGGGAAGGTGCTTCATCAAAAATAAGCCACACACCCCAAAATGTTTCTTTGACCACAAATGTTGAAGTGATTGTGATGGCACATCAATCGGATAGTTTGTGGGTATTGCGCCATGAGGCTTCAAGCATTCTCCCTGAAATGCAGCTATAGCCTGGGTGGAAAGAATGAACATCATGAACTGGTGCAATAATTGTAAAGAGACTGACAACGAATGAGAAATTGCCACCAGTTGATGCACCAATCACAGAAAATATTACTATTAGTGGATGCTTGACAAAACTACTGAATTTTACTGCTGCTGTCAGGCAAAGATGGACCCCTGTTGGCATGGATTGTGGTGAAGCAATGATGGCTTACAAGATGAATAGCACTTTGTTGAACGGTACAAAAAGTTCTTCACCCAACTCTGTATATTCCGCACATATGTGCCTACTTTGGAGACATTTTCAAATATATGGTTGGGAGTGGTGTTGAAAAGCAGTTTATTATACAATCTGATCAGTATGCAATTAGATCCAATACCAATATTTTACAAGGGAAGCTATACAATCACTACCTTTATGTGCAGAGAAGCCTGCCTAGTGGCCCATGAGCTGGATTGATTGTGCAATTTGAACTCAAAATGAAGGGTAAGATTTTAGTATTGGCAATCTTTCAAACTGTTACCATTGATCAGACTTATGACAATCTGATTGCCTTAATGGCTGATGAGGAAGTGATATACTTTATAGGGAAAATTGAAGAGGAGCTTGTACATGGGAAGCTTGGAATGATAGCCCAGTACTCAATGGACTATCATTTCTATGCCTTTTATTAAATGGTGGACGGCAAAATCTAAGCTTATATGGTGGCTAAAACTATTTTTAGCCGATATTATTTCCATAACAACTTCAAGCATCCTTAACACCTTCACTTAAAAAAAGGTAGTAAACTGGTACTCCAAAAATTGGAACTACAAGGATCAATCAATTTGTGGAATTTTTTATCTTCCATTTAGAGTTATATATTCACAGAAGTCCATTGGTTCATCACCTTCAGAAAATCCTGTGTTTTGAATTTACGGATACAGGCTGCTGGATTGGGAGGGATAAATAACTTTTCAATTTTTATAAAATCAGTAAAAAAAACAAAGCATAATTTTATGGACAAAGCTTTGATTGCCAATGGTGTATGTAGACGGATGTAGTGAGCCTACTGTGAATTGTAGTGTGGTGTCTGCAATTTGCACATGTAATGAACTTTAAAAAATGTGGAACAGCTCCTGCATCTTTGTCATTCTACATTTCCAAAAGGATGGTAGAAATTTCCCATGAATTACATTGTCATTGCTAGCAATGTGGCCGGTGACATCCTTGCCGAACACTTCCGAGGTACAATGGTCATCCTACCAGGCAGCTCTCATCTGTTGGAATTTGGAGGGAAATGATGGCAATAATTTTTTTTTTAAAGCATGCAACCTGTGCCACATGAGATTATAATTATTACTTCTTGTAATTAATTAAAAGAGAAATGCAAGGTACAGGAGGAATTAAAAGCAAGCAACGTGTGCCGCATGGGATTATTATTATTATTTCATATAGTAAATTAAATGGGAAATAAAAGGCACAGGATTAATATTCAGTGTATAAATTTGTGATAATTGCGCTGGATTCTTTTTAACTTTGCAATGCCATTAATCAATGGATATATATACAAACAATGTAGTGTAAAGTTTTCATGATATGCTGCTATAGAGTAATATATCAGAGAGAGTGGCAGTAAAATAGCGAGGGTGTTACTTCACTCGCAAATAACATGTGAAGAATTTTCCTTTTAAGTGGTTAATATAAACATGCCTATCAATTGAACTATAAGTTCATATTACACACCAGTCATTTAAAAAAGGCATGAAATGATAGCCCAATGGGCTATCATTCAAAGCTTCCCATGTCGAATCTCCTCATCAATTTTTCTCATAAGGTATATCACTTTGTCAACTGCCAGTACTGTAATCGGAATGTCATAAGTCTGATCAATGGTAACAGTTTGCAGGACTGCCAATACTGGAATCTTACCCTTTCATTTTGTGTTCAAATTGCTCAATGAGAAGCCACTCATGGGCCACTTGGCAGAACACTCTGCACATATAGGCAGCAATTTCTGTACTGCCTTGTAAAACATTGGTAATGGATCTACTTGCACACTGAACTGATTCGATTAATGAACTGCTTTTCAACAACACTCCCATCCATATATTTGAAATTGGCACCAAAGAAGACACCACTGTGTGGAATATATGGAGTTGGAAGAAGAACATTTTGTACTATTCAACAAAGTGCTATTAATCTTGTAAGCCATCATAGCTTCACCGTAATCCATGCCAATAAGGATACATTTCTGCCCGACAACAGCTGTTAAATTCAGTGATTTTGTCAAGCATTCACTAACTGTAATATTTTCTGGGATTAGTGCATCAACTGGTGGAAATTTCTCAATAGTTGTCAGTCTCTTCACACTTCTTGCACAAGTACAAGAGACTCATCCTTACCTCCCAGGATCAGGCTATATTTCAGGAGAAATGCTTGATACCTCATGGCACAATAGCCACAAACTATCAGATTGATATACCATCACAATCATTTCAACATTTTTGGTCAATGAAGCATCTTTTGGGGGTTGGCTGTGGCTTCATTTCGACAAAGCACAGTGATAGCACCTTCTCATAAGATACCGACCTTGCCAAGGTCCTGGGACGTTGACAGGTGTACATGTCAGCTTACCAATACCTTCTAATGCAAGGTCCCTCGCCTTATCAGATTATGTGTTTTGTGAGTTGTACCCCATCCAGACGGAGCCTCATCAAGCGGATCGAAAATTATCAAAGCAAAAATGGATGACAATATTGTTCCATGTCAACGGTCCACAATGTTCCTTCTCATTGACATAGAAAGCTGTCATATCTCTTGTTCCTTGGTATATGATACACACTGGCCAAACCAGTTAAGCCAGGTAATGACTTCTGCTCTCCTAGTAAGTTGCCAATATGATACACAAGCAAGATTTATTCAGGTTGTTACCCACTGCCCATTTGTGATCGCATACATAACGCCATGAAAAAATGATGTAGCTACTTATTTGCACTTCCCTCTCAGACAATCACTTGACACCTGATATAAGACACTGTTTGAAGTGCTGCTACAGGTTTGTTAGTTGTTACAGATGTTAAAACATGCATGGTACAACCTGGAGATTGTGGCCATGGATTGACCTATTTGAAACTATCTAGCACACTGTGCTTCAGTTTAAATGCAGCTTTTTAAAGTATTCTGGAATCATTTCAATTGCAGCTTCAGTTGCAGTACCTTATGGAACATTACAGGAATATATTAAATTATGGCCAGATTCAATGGTGATGCCGAGGTATTTCATCTGTTACATCTTATGTTTGTACATTTGTAGCCCAGAATATAGAATATAGGATGATAATATTTTAAACTATGCTCTGCTCTTATTTTGTTTTTCCAATAAATTTGCAAAATTTTGTGTTTTATTGAAAGAATGCTGTGCAAACTTAATATTATACTTTATCCTTGCATCCTGGTGTGTAGAATGCTATACATTCAATATTCTTTTTTCTTGACCATTTTAAATTTCATAAGTTACTCATCAGACATTTTAACACACGTGAAAATAATCAAATTTAGAGAAATTTGATAAAAAAAAAAAATTGTTGGTAGAAAAAATTTTGTAAAAAAATTCTACAAGAAGATGTAAGTTGATGGTCTTAGTACTTATGAGTCTAAAACAGCCTATTTTTAGCCTCAACAGTGCCATTTGAATTTTTACAAAGAAGGTGATATCAAAGTGGACAAACTGTCTCCACTAAATGTATTGCCCCAAAAACATTATTTTACATAAATTAGATAAATGATTCAAATTTAGCCAATGGTGCAGAGTGTCCATCTTGGATTACGGATTTACCATGCATGTAACCCATATTGCTTATATACTAGGCTATTTTGTAAAGACGTGGTTTTTAACTAACATAAATTACAGTGAAAGTTATACAGACTGGAAGGTCAGGTAGCCCTTGGAATATATAGGAGATTTAATTGAATTTTCTCAACTCTCATGAGATGAACAAATCTCTGATAGTTGCCTTACCATCATGATTACCAGTTACACATTGAATTTGAAATCAATTTTATGGAATTTTTTAACTTCCTTATTTCAGTTATATATTCACAGGAAGTCCATTGGTTCATCACTTTCAGAAAATTCTGTGTTTTGCGTTTACGGATACAGCCTTTTGGATTGGGAGGGCTAAATCATATTTCAGCTTTTATAAAATCAGTAAAAAAAAACCATAGAGCATAATTAAAAGGACAAAACAGTGATAGCCAATGGTGACTATAGATGGTTGTATGAGCCTACTGTTAATTGTAGTGTGGTGTCTGTAATTTGCACATGTAAAGAACTTTAAAGAATGTGGAACAGCTCCGGCATCTTTGTCACCCTCCATTTCCAAAGTGATGGTAGAAAGTTCTCATGAATTACATGATCATTGCTAGCATCGTGGCAGGTGACATCCATGCCGAACTCTTCCAAAGTACAATGGGCATCCTATGAGGTAGCTCTGATCTGTTGTAATTTGTTGGAGTGAGATGATGGCAATGATATTTTTTAAGCATGCAATCTGTGCCACATGAGATTATTATTACTTATTGTAGTTAATTAAATGCGAAACACAAGGTACAGGCGGAATGTTCGGTGTATGAATTTGTGATAATTGCATTGGTTTCTTTTTAACTTAGTTGATCCTTAGAAATAATTGTTATGTATAAGTTTGTTATTTTTACAAAATATCTTGTATGGCATTATAAACTTTGGAGTGGATTCCTGTATATGTGGCTTAAAGGTTATTTTGGGGCATTTTTTTAAGCTGACATAACCAGCACTAAAGTCAAAGAAATGTACACTATTTTAAGTCATTCACAATTGCTAGCTCATGAATGATATCATTGCTTTGTAAAGTAGATTGTATGGCTGTCCACGGTCTGCTATCAATGGAGATTAGACCATTACCATCAACAAAGTGCTTTTAATGTGACATTGCAATGCGTAATTTATTTTTCACTTATCAGGAAAAAGTAACCAGGTTGATAACTATCGGTGGATTATATAAGCATATGCATTGCCCAAGCAGTATATCCAGTAAGTATAGCTAGCATAAATATCTACTTCATGGGTCTAGCTAGTAGTACAGCTCTCTAGCACAGCAGACCAATTTTTTGGGTCTAACCTATTTTTTCAGATTGCTTCAATACATTTCCTACATATATATTTGAATTGTATGCAGGTGCTACCATGTAGGTTCTTGGTAGCACCGATACACGTAACAGGTTTGCTGAGTTTTTTTCAGCATGTAATAACAATAATGATAATACCTGCATAGATCAGATGTGTAGTGAATCTTCAGGACATGTTCCATTGGCACTGATTTTCCTTTTCATCATATATACCTCATGGTGTAATTGATTATGCATAGTGATTGGCATTAGGCCAGTATTGTAGGTCAATATTCCAATGTGAATAGTGTCAGCCACCTACCACAAACACAATGGTTAATAATAGAGTCAGCAGTTGTATTGAACTTAAGAAAATCGTTTCAGTTCCTATCTTCAAATGGTGGTGAAAATCATTGTCTGGAAAAGCCATGGAATGATAAATGAAGTGCATGGCCAACATCAATGCAACACGCCTTTGAAGATTGCTCAGGAAACAAATGTCAACAAACATAACGGAGGTTGTCCACAGATAAGGACCATGCAGGTGAATGATGGCCACTTTCAATTTACTGAAGGTGAAGGTCTTCTCTAAAACTGTGTAAAAGTGAATGAATGAAGATTGTGATGCAAACATGAAAAGAAAACAGGCTACCTTCTTCAAAGTAACTGTAATTGTAAACTCTGAAATGAATCATATATTGCAAGTGGCTAGTAGCCATTGTGTAATGAAAATCTGCATGATTAAAGCTTATGTGGAGGATATTGGAATTTTTATTTAACATGCTTGTGATGAGATGACCTCTGAAGTGGATGAGTAGTGGGGAAGAGTGATTGATGTATGGTTGGTGTAATACGAACCTATAGTGTAATTAATATGCATGTTTATATTAGCCACTTAAAAGGAAAATTCTTCACATGTTATATGAGAGTGAAGTAACATCCTCGCTATTTTACTGCCACTCTCTCTAATATAATACTCTATTGCAGCATATCATGAATACTTTACACTACATTGTGTGTATATATATCCATTAATTAATGGCATTGCAAAGTTAAAAAGAACCCAATGCAATTATTACAAATTCGTTCGCTGAATATTCCTCCTGTGCCTTTATTTCCCATTTAATTTACTACATAAAATAATAATAATAATCTCATGTGGCACAGGTTGCATTCTTTTAATTCCTTCTGTACCTTGCACATCTCTTTTAATTAACTACAAGAAGTAATAATAATAATTTCATGTGGCACAGGTTGCATGCTTTAAAAAAAAAATTGCCATCATTTCCCTCCAAATTACAACAGATGATAGCTTCCTGGCAGGATGACCATTTTACCTTGGAAGTGTTCGGCAAGGATATCACCGGCCACATTGCTAGCAATGATCATGTAATTCATGGGGGATTTCTACCATCCTTTTGGAATTGGAGAATGACAAATTTGCAGGAGCTGTTCCACATTCTTTAAAGTTCAATACATGTGCAAATTGCAGACACCACACTACAATTCACAGTAGGCACACTACATCTGTCTACATACACCATTGGCAATCAAGGTTTTTCCATTCAATTATGCTTTGTTTTTTTTAATGATTTTATAAAAACTGAAAAGTTATTTAGCCCTGCCAATCCAGCAGCCTGTATCCGTAAATTCAAAATACAGGATTTTCTGAAGGTGATGAACCAATGGACTTCTGTGAATATCTAACTCTAAATGGAAGATAAAAAATTCCATAAATTGATTGATCCTTGTAGTTCCAATTTTTTTACTACTAGTTTGCTACCTTTTTATAAGTGAAGGTTTTAAGAATGTTGAAGTCATTTTGGAAATAATACCAGTTAAAAATAGTTTTAGCTGCCATATAAGCTTAGGTTTTGCCGTCCACCATTTTAAAAAAGGCATAGAAATGAAAGTCCATTGAATACTGGGCTATCATTCCAAGCTTCCCATGTCCAATCTCCTCTTCAATTTTCCCTATAAAGTATATCACTTCCTCATCAGCCATTAAAACAATCAAATTGTCATAAGTGTGGTCAATGGTAACAGTTTGCAGGATTGCCAATGCTAAAATCTTACCCTTCATTTTGAGTTCAAATTGCACCATGTATCCCGCTCATGGGCCACTAGGCAGGATTCTCTGCACATAAAGGTAGTGATTGTAAAGCTTTCCTTTTAAAATATTGGTATTGGATCTAATTGCACACTGATCAGATTGAGTAATAAACTTTTTTCAAGATCACTCCCAACCATATATTTGAAAGTGGCCCAAAGAATGCACATATGAGGGGAATATACAGAGTTGGATTAAGAACTTTTTTTACCGTTCAACAAAGTGCTATTCATCTTGTAAGCCATCATTGCTTCACCGCAATCCACGCCAACAGGGATCCATCTCTCCCTGACAGCAGCTGTGAAATTCAGTTATTTTATCAAGCATTCACTAATAGTAATATTTTCTGTGATTGGTACATCAACAGGTGGCAATTTCTCAATAGTTGTCAGTCTCTTCACACTTTTTGCACCAGTTCATGAGGCTCATCCTTTCCTCCCAGGCTATAGCTGCATTTCTGGGAGAATGCTTGAAGCCTCATGGTGCAATACCCACAAACTATCCGATTGATATGCCATCACGATCAATTCAACATTTGTGGTCAATGAAACACTTTGGAGGGGGGAGGTTTGTAGCTTAATTTTGACGAAGCACCTTCCCATGAGATACAGACCTTGCCATAGTCCTTGGGAGGTTGACAGGTAGATTTGGCTGCTTCCCCAGACCTTCTAATGATACTATCCCTAGCTTTATCCGACCATATGTGTTGTGAGTTGTACCTCATCCAGACAGAGTCTCATTAAGGAGATCAAAATTATCAAAGGAAAAATGCATGACAATATTGCTCCATGTCCCTATGTGCAGTGACATAGGTCCACAATGTTCCTTCTTACTGAGATAGGAAGCTGTCATGATCACCAGTTCCTTGGAATATGATACATTGTGGCCAAACCAGATAAACCAGGTAATGACTTCTGTTTTTTAATAGTAAGCTGCCACTATGACACACAAGCAAGATTTATTTAGGTTGCTACTCACTTCCCATTTGTCATTGCACATATAATGTCATGAAACAATGATGTAGCTACTTATTTGCACTTTCCAGTCAGACAATCACTTGACACCTGATATAAGAGACTCTTAGAAATGCTGCCACAGTTTCGTTAAGACATGCAGAGTACAACCAAGAGATTGTGGCCATGGATAAACCTATTTGAAACTATCTAGCACTTTGTGCTTCAGTATAAGTGTTTTTTAAGAATCCTGGAATCATTTCATTTGCAGTTCTATTGCAGGACCATATGGAACATTACAGGAAAACATTAATTTATGGCAGATTCAATGGTGAGGCCGAGGTAATTATTCTGTTTCGTCTTGAGTTGGTACACTTTGGAGTCCAGATTATAGAATTTAGGATGATAACATTATAAGAACTGAAGGTATCTATTCCTCAAAATTGTGGTATTTTCTACATGCTTCTCAATATTTTCACATGCACGGTGGAATGCAGCTTTATTTTGTGGCAAATGATTTTCTGGAACCAACTGATTCACTAGTTGTGTAGAAGATCCTTTTGGGTGGAATTTAGGGATGATCTGACATTTTGATTCCTTGGCTATACAAATGAAGTAAAGATATCAGGTTATTTTGTGATTCAGGATATTTTTTTCCACTTCTGTCTCACGTAGCTTAGAGTTTGATCAGTTTATCAAACTTTCGGTTATCCTCATTCACCTTCTTCATATATCACAAGAAGCTTTGACCCTTACGAATTAGAGTTGATGTGCTGTTAGATGAAGTATTGGACTTGCATTACTTTTGAATAGGTCTTTTGACCAAATAACATTCATCCTTGATCGCATTATATAAGGATTTGGTGATTCTAAAATTTGATATGAAATGCTGGTAAAAATTGCAATGTTAACCTTGCCTATGATTGACCATGCTATTAGGAAAACCTTCACTTAATTAAACTGCTGCACTGCTCAGAATCTGTTTTTCCAATAACATTGCAGAATTTTGTGTTGTATTCAAAGAATGCTATGCAAACTGAATATATAATTTATTCTTGAATCCTAGTGTGTAGGATGCTATACATTCAAGTATTCTTTTTCTTGACCCTTTTCAATTTCATAGGTTACTCATCAGCCATTTTAACCCTCATAAAAATAGACAAAGTTTAGAGAAATTTGGTAAAAAATATAAAATGTTGGTAGAAAACATTTCATGAAAAAAAAATATCACAAGATGTAAGTTGATGGTCTCAGTAAAGAGTCTAAAACTACCTATTTTTAGCCTCAATAGAACCATATTGAATTTTTACATAGAAAGTGACATCAATGTGGACAAATTGTCGCCACTAAATACATTGCCACTAAACCATTACTTTACATAAATTAGATAAAAGATTGAAATTTAACCAATGATGCACAGTGTCCATCATTGATTGCGGATTTACCGTGCAGGCAATCCATATTGCATGTATACCAGGCTGTTTTGTAAAGACATGGGTTTAGACTAACATGAATGACAGTGAAAGTTATATAGATTGGGGGTCAGGTAGCGTTTGGACTACATAAGAGATTTGATTGAATTGTTCTCATCTCTCATGAGATGAACAAATCTCCTAATAGTTTCCTTACCATCATGATAGGCAGTTACATATTGAATTTGAAATCAATTTTATGGAATTTTTTATCTTCAATTTAGAATTATATATTCACAGAAGTCCATTGGTTCATAATTTTCAGAAATTCCTGTGTTTAGAATTTACCGATACTGCATGCTGGATTGGGAGGGTTAAATTTTTTTTCAGGTTTTATAAAATCAGTAAAAAAAAAACATAGTGCATAATTAAAAGGACAAAACATTGATAGCCAATGGTGACTATAGATGTATGTACGAGACTACTGTTATTTGTAGTGTGATCTGTAATTTGCACATGTAAAGAATTTTAAAGAATGTAGAACCGCTCTTGCATCTTTGTCACTCTCCATTTCCAAACAAATGGTAGAAAGCCCTCTTGAATTACATGACCATTGCTAGAATCATGACAGGTGACTTCCATGCCGAACACTTCCAAAGTACAATGGTCATCTCATCAGGTAGCTCTGATCTGTTGTAATTTGTTGGATTGAGATGATGGCAATGATATTTTTTTAGCATGCAATATGTGCCACATGAGATTATTATTACTTAGTGTAGTTAATTAAATGCGAAACACAAGGTAGAGGATGAATATTCGGTGTATGAATTTGTGATAATTGCATTGGTTTATTTTCAACTTTGTAGATCCTTAAGTATATTCGTTATGTATAAGTTGTTGTTTTTAACAAAATATCTTGTATGGCATTGTAAACTTTGGAGTATTTTCCTGTTTATGTGGCTTTAAAGTTATTTTGGGGCATTTTTTTCAGCTGACATAACCAGCAATAACGTCAATGAAGTGCACACTATTTTTAAGTCATTCACAATTGCTAGCTCACGAATGATATCATTGGTCTGTAAAGTAGATTGTATGGCTGTCCACGGTCTGTTATCAATGGAGATTAGACCATTACCATCAACAAAGTGCCATTAACCATATATGTATACACATGCAAAGTAGTGTAAAGTATTCATGATACACGTCTATAAATTATTTTATCCGAGAATGTGGCAGAAAAATATAGCGAGGGTGTTAATTTATTCCCAAACAATTTATTCTCATATATTATACGTAAATTTTTTTTTTAAGTGGATAACATAAACATATTGGTTCATATTACATCAACCATACATCACTCCCTCTTCCCCACCACTCATCCACTTCAGAGGTCATCGCATAACTAGCAAGTTAAAAGAAAATACTAATGCCCTTCACATAGGCTATAACAATGCTGATTTTTATCACACAAACGCCACATGCAACATGCAATACATGGTTCTTTTCAGAGGATACAATTATTATAGTTCCTTTGAAGAAAGTAGCCTGTTTTCTTGCCATGTTTGCATCACAACCTTCCTCCATTCAATTTTATACAATTGTTGAGAAGAACTTCACATCAAGCTAATCATTCACCTGCATGGTCCTTATCAGAGGAGAACTTCCATACTATTAGTTGACGGTGGTTACCACAGCATTTTTATTGGTATGTTGCATTGAAGTTGGCCACATATTTTATTCACCATTCCATGTCCTTTCCAGAAGTTGATCTTCACTACGAGTTGAAGAGAGGAACTGAAACTATTTTCATAAGTTCAATACTACTGTTGGCTCTATTAATAACCACGAGTTTGTGGTAGGTAGCTGACACGATTCCCATCATCGGAATATTGGCCCACAATACTAACCTAATGCCAAACACCATGCATTATCAAATACTCTATTAGGTATATATGATGAACTGAAAAATCCTGAAGACTCATTACTCACCTGACCTATGCAGGTGGCTAGATGTTGTTATTATTATCATTATTGTTATTACGTGCTGAATAAGTTTCTGCAACCGTGTTATGGGTATCGCTGCTACCATGAACCTACATGGTAGCACCTGCATAATATATATGTAAGAAAATTGGGTTCCCTTATTTAACAGGGTTTTATTCAAAATATTTGATATTGGAGTTAGTGTATGAGAAGCATTGAATAGTTTTTGCTTATTGATTGGGTAGTTTTTCAGTTTTATTAACTGCGTATTATTCCATAAGCTTAATTTATTTAACATTTATAACTAATACCAGTTCGAAAAAGGAGGTATTTATAAAAGTGCATGAGTCAAATTGAAGCATAATTGTTCCTTTTCTTTTATTGGCCTTTGGAAGTATATCTGTGAGGTATTTTGGAAAAGAGTTAATATTATCCAATATTATTTCTCCAATAACACCTAATTATGTTAAAATGGCGCCTCTATTATTAAGTTTATTCGGTGCAAATTGAGCGAGTATGGTAGAATAATAGCTTGTTAACCTCTTGTCAGCTACAATACTAGCTATACCCATGAAGTAGATATTTATGCTAGCTATACTTACTAGATACCCTGCTGTGCAATATATTATGCTTATATAACCTACTGATAGTAATCAACCTGGTTACTTTCTCCTGATCAGTGGAAAATTACTTACTCATTGCAATTGTCACATTAAAACCATCACTTTTTTTTTTACAGATTAAATAGTATTATTGATCAACACATGTGCCATTTCACTGTCACCCTGAATAAGGCCAAAGCATGTTGACTGAAATGGATCATTATTTAATCTGATAAACAGATAATGAACATTTTTATGCTAACATCAAAGATACACAGTTTGTTTTATGGGTCAGTGATAACAAATTTAAGGCTATTGTATATATATACCAGACGAATGCTAAACATTGTGTGGCAAGTTGTAGAACCTTGCAAGATTTTTTCTCCTTTTTTTGGTATATGATAGTATATATCTGTATATATATGTTCTTATAAGATGCCCAGCAAAGGCTTGCTTGCACAACCGCATGGCCTGCAATACAATGTACCTGCAATAGGAATGTATGTGTCAAATATGGCAGAGAGAGAATATTAAGAATAGTTTGAAGCAGCTTCCCTTGGAGATGGAAAGCATGTAAGCATGACATCATAAGGTAATTCTTCCTGGCTGATAGTATTGTCAGAGCTGAATGGAAGACACACCGAAGGTGACATGAACTGAGTGAAGTCATCAGGCAGATTGCTGGCTAATGGAATTGTCCTACTACAGATGGAAATACCGCAGTGGCTGATAATAACTTCGAACCGATATTTTAACAAATTGACCTGTTTGTTGGCTAGTTCTCATATTATCCTAAATTGATTACATGCAGTCAGCTAATCCTTCCTCTACATTATACCTAATATGTAGCCTTTGTTTTGTACTCACTGTCTGAATGAACAGCACCCACAAGTGAAGGTAAATGCAAGGAACTGTGTTTTTACCCTGCCAAGCTAGATATTGTTTAAAAATCCTCATGCAAACGATGTATCATCCTCCCAATATTGATGAACTGAATATAGCTATATTGTAATACAACTCCAATATCCATGCCTAACAGCTTGCTATTAACAGTGCAACCTATTGAATTCCTGCGCAGCCAGTTTCATTCCTTGATCTAGGAATCTGCTTGCCAAATCTTTTTTCAAAGATGACCATTTTCTTGTCAACATGTATTTTTTGTGAGTAATTTATTCTTTTTTACTGAATATATATATATGGATAAAAAAATGTACATATTGGATTGATTTGTAAAAAATAAAATGAAACAAGAATTGCCTGCATGATCCTTCACAATCAACCCCAAATTTAATGTGGAGATTTTCTAAACAGCATCATATTTATCACCAATAAATGTTGTTGTCTACATTTGTTTCATTTATTTGACAAGGCAATGTGATATATTTTTGAACAGAGTTTTTGTAGTCAAGATCCTCCTATATAAACGTTTATTACTAATATAGAAGTATATACACATTTACCTATATATATATTCACATAGATACAGTACATGGATCAATAGTTACCTGGTTTTTGGGATATTATCTGTTGTCATGAGAGTTAGTTTCTTGCTTCTGAATAGCAAAGAAAATCAGTTTCTTGCAGACTCAGCAGAGGAAGACACGATATTGCATATACAAAATTGTGTTTATTTTATTGATGATCACTTAGGTGTTTTACTGAATCGAGAAACAGATAGTAACTGCAATGCATTGCAGACATCTGGCAGTAAAATTACAATGAATGGACTTACAGCATGCAAGGTATATGTGGGGGAGGGAGGGGGGAGAAGTAGATGAATGGATCTTTGAATACCAAAGGACTGAAGGTACCAAGTTTTTGAAACAACTCAATTCCTTTGAAACTCTTGCCACAACCCATATGGAGACTTATCTCTTAACCAGACTAATTTTAACCGCTACTTGGAAAAGGGAGTTTAATGTATTGAGACAGTAGATGTCTGTGGGCTAAGCTGCTCTAACACTGGTAGTATTATTACACAGATTCTCAATTGTGATTGGATGACTAGGGTACAGACATGCAACATGACAAGGGAAAATAGGTAGAGTTTGAAGTGCTAAGTTTTGCTGAGTTGAAGTAGAACCACAATTGGTCGTTAATTATGTTTTTAAGATAATTAATGCAGATCATAACCACAACTCAACAATTATTCATAAAAATTTGGGATTGCATATTTATTTATATTGTTACAAGCAAGTAATTTAAGTGAGTAATGATAGCCTGTTTATGGGCTTTCCAATGATTTAATTAATGTTGAATTATGACTAGGGGGTAGGCACTGGTATTTTAACTTTTACTAGAACCTCTACTAAAAATATTCCTTTTCCCATTGATAACTAGCTATATATTTATATACATACACCACTTGCCATTTAAGGTCAAACTGGAAACAAAATTCAGGATTTAAGTGACACAATCAACAGTATATCACCACAGAAGCAGGTGTACAGACCAGCCACTCACGTGTACATCACTTACCAACTTACTTCAGGCATGGATATCCATGCTATAGGTGTCTATTTACTTAAAATTGAAATAGGAGACACTTAAACATAGAGAGCAGAGAATAAACTATAAAATGAGAGCAGAGAATAAGCTACAAAATGATATAAAATAAGGCAGTATTCATGAATTTTTCCATGCAATAATAGTAATATTTGCGAAAAGAAATCTGTCCTTTCTGAGAAAACCTGTCTTCAAAGGAGGACTGAAATTCAGAACCCGAAATATCACAAACCAATAAGCAGAGATATACTAGAGCTGGATATTAGTGATATTTAGTTACATATCTGATCATAGCTTTGCATGTACAGATTTGTTTTGTGTCCTTGATGTTGTTGTTCATACCTTCTAAGATAATGTGTTTATGGAGACATTCCACATAACATTTGAAAGTGCACAGAATAAACAACAATATGGAACATAACTAGCTACACAGAGATAAGGCAAACAAGTTATGATTACAAATGTGATAAGAAATTCAGGATTTTTTGGGACTAGATCTTCATTCTCAAGAAGCAGATTTTCTCTGTTGCCCTCTGGTGGCTGAGAATTGGTAGCAGATGATGGCCTTGGGTTAGGAATGGCAGGTGATGGGCCTGCTGGGGGGTGGCAGTAAATGATACCTCTAGGTGAGGAATGGTTGATGATGGCTCTGGGTGAGGAATGGCAGATGATGGGCCTGACTGAGGAGTGGCAGCAGATGATGGTCCTGGCTGAGGTGGAGACATAAACTCCATGACGAAGCATTTAAGTTATTCAAATATGAAGGTCGACTTGTGCGTATGTAGTAGGAGAGATGAAGCAATTCCTCTTTTTTGGGGGACAAACAGGTGCAGTTGAGTGCTGGAGAACTATTCACTTCTACAGAAAGTACACATAATGACCACAACACTTCACTGTCCATTACCATTTTAAATCACTTATACAAAATATTGACATTACACTTATTAGCTTGTGCCATGGGTTGAGAGTTACCATGTAAAAGGAATAAAAAATATAAAAAAAATTCATTTTTTTAAAATCTGCACATTATCATGTAGCTGTTCCCTTGCCGAACATATTGTATACTCAAAAGCCCTACAATCTTGTCCTGTTGCATTGGTGGACAGCTTCCACAGATATTTCAAGTGTAAGAACAATCAAACTATGTTTTGCCAGGGTGTTATATTGTTCCAAGTTTGTTTTTTCAAATCATTTTCTTGTTTTTCTCTATAGCCACTGACCACTCACTTCACTGTTAGTAGACAAATGAGCTGCTGAAGATTCCATCTGCTCTTAATACTGATGTGAACTAGCCAGTTGAGGCTAGACGATCTTTCCAAAGGCAATAAATTCTGAAAACTCTCTCAATCAGCTCTGTACAAATATTGCGGTTAGGGGATTGATGCCCCTTTTACCTACTATCAGTGAATTGAGAAACATGGTCATTGCAGGCTTCCAAAAATTATAGGAAATGGACTTACTATACACAATAAGTGATGCATGAAACATTGATTCACAAGAAAATTTTGTTATTTAAAATTTGAATTTGCTCTACCTGTTGAAATCATGAAAAGATTGTAGTTAATATAAACCACAACCAGTTAGAGCCCCTTGATCATATGCACCAATGCTGAGGATTTGTGATTGCACAGCTGCTCTATACTTTTAAAAACAGAACAGTATTGGTGTAAACAAATGGGCTCTAACCGGTTGTGGTCTACAAGGGTGCAGTCATGTCTTGTTTCCTTTCTTTTTTAACAGATCAATCCAATATAGTTGTTTGTCTTTAAATAAAACTTTTTTTCTTGTTTCAAGTGTTTTTTATTTGCTTCTTTTGTAATTTATGTATATCATAGTTGAACAGTGGAGGAGCGGTGACAGACAATATCAATTATGAACTTCTGTTAATACATGCTATATATTTAACCTTGTTCACGATGAATAAGGTCAAGCCAAGGAAACTATATACCCTGCAGTGTAAAATACAGAGATAGCACGTCATTCCGGTACACAATGAATAAGATCATGCCAAGATTCTATATACTCTGCAGTGTTAAATACAGAGATGGCAAGTCATTCAGGTACATGGTGAATAAGATTGAGCCATGGAAAGTGTATACCCTGCTGTGTTAAATACAGAGATGGCAGGTCATTCAAGTATACAATGAACAACGTGAAGTCAAGGATAATATATTCTCTGCAGTATTATATACAGAGAGGGCAGGTCATTCAGGTACACAATGAATAAGATCGGACTAAGGATGCTACACCCTGCTGGTCACCAGAAAGGTCAGGCAGTACCTCACGCTCCCAGTTATTGACTGAAGTTAGCTGTCATCAAGGGATGAGAGAAGCATCAAACCACTTCTAAAGGTTTCCCCACATTATATAAGACTTTGAGTTTGCAAATATGCTAATAATGTGATAAGCTGTTAAATACCTTGCGAAAACAAATGACCAAAAAAACACAATTTTCTGGGGAAAAAAAATTCTCATCAAAAGATCGACATACAGCAAAACAAAGCTTTTTTTGCTGTTTTGAAGCAATTTAGTTGAATTTGTCAAAAATACATCTCTTAAGGTCAAAAAAGTGTTATTCTCATTATAATGATGCACATAAAGTTAAACTTAGTATTACAGATGTTTTGAAGCATTTTTTGGAAATTAACAAAAATAAATTATCTTTTAGGTCCAAAAACTGTTTTTCTCTTCAAAATGAGCAATATATAGCTAACTTAATCTTTTCTGGTATTTTGAAGTATTTTTGCGGATTGACCAAAATTATCTCTTAGATCAAAATTTTCTCATCCAAATGAGCCACATGAGCAAAACTAAGTTTTTCTAGTGTTTTGAAGCATTTTGTAGAAATAAAAAAAAATATATATATTTTACGTCTAAAATTTTTTTATTCTCATCGAAATAAGCCAGCTTTACTAACATTTTCTCTTGTTTTGAAATGGTTTTGAGGCAATTATCAATTTCTTTACGTTCAAAGAGTGTCTTTCTCTACAAATTGAGCCATATACAGCTAAACTATGTTTTATGCTGTATTGAAGCATTTACAAAATACACTATTTTAGGGCAAAATTTCTTTTCCCAACAAAATTAGCCACACACAGCTAAACAAATTTTTTTTTTGCTGTTTTGAAGCATTTTAGTGGAAATAGTCAAATACATCGCATTAGCGTCATAAAAGAGTTATTCTCATCAAAATAAGCCACATAGAGCTAAACTATGCTTTTCTGGTGTTTTAAAGCAATTTTGAGGAAATTTACGAAAAACAACTCTTTATGGAAAATGTTTTTTTTCTCACGAAAATATGCCACATACAGGTAAACAAAGCTATTCTGCTGTTTTGTAGCACTTTTGAAGAAAAAAAAAATACTACTCTTTACTTTAAAAAAAAAAGGTTTTCTCAACAAAATGTGCCACAAACAGCAAAACTAAGTGTTTCTGGTGTTTTGATGTATTTTTGCGGAAATAGACAAAAGAAACATTTCTTTACGGTCAAAAAAGTTCCCTCAAGATGAGCCACATTTATCACAACCAATTTTTTGGGTATTTTGATGTAATTTTGGGGAAATTGACAAATAATATCTCTTTTAGGTCATAATAGTGTTTTTATCTTCAATATGGTCCACATATAGCTAAACTAAGCTTTTCAGTTTTTTTGAAGCATTTTTATGGAATTGACTAAAAGACATCTCTTTATGGTAAAAAAGTGTTTTTCTCATCAAAATGAACCACGTATGGCTAAACTAAACTTTTCTGTTGTTTTGAAGCATTTTTTCGGAAAATGTCAAAAAAATTCTCTGTTAGGTCAAAAAAAAGTGTTATTCTCATCATAATTATGCACATACAGTTAAACTAAGTATTACTGATTTTTGAAGCATTTTTCGGAAATTAACCAAAAAAAAACATATCTTTTAGGTCCAAAAACTGTTTTTCTCTTCAAAATGAGCATTATATAGCTAACTTAATCTTTTCTGGTGTTTTGAAGTATTTTTGCGGATTGACCAAAATTATCTCTTTGATCAAAATTTTCTCATCAAAATGAGCCATATGAGAAAAACTAAGCTTTTCTAGTGTTTTGAAGCATTTTTGTAGAAATTGAAAAAAATTAAAACATTTTACGTCAAAAAAATTGTTTTTCTCATCGAAATATGCCAGCTGAACTAACATTTTCTCTTGTTTTGAAATAGTTTTGAGGAAATCATCAATTTCTTTACGGTCCAAGAGTGTTTTCTCTACAAATTGAGCCACATTCAGCTAAACTAATTTTTTTTTGAGTTTTGAACAATTTGGTGGAAATTTACAAAAACAAAAATTTTTAGGTCCAAAAAAAAGTTTTCTCATCAAAATGAGCCACATGAGCAAAACTAAGCTTTTCTGGTAATTTAATTTTTTTTTTGGAAATTATAAAATAACCTATCCCCTTTAGGTCTAAAAAGTGTTTTTCTCACAGTAATGCGACATACACAGCAAACTAACCTTTTCTCTTATTTTGAAATAGTTTTGAAGAAATTGGAAAAAAAATATCTCTTCGCGGTCAAAACGAGTTTTTCTCATCAAAATGGGCCACATACAGCTAAACTAAGCTTTTCAGGTGTTTTGAAGTACACTTGAGGAAATTTACGAAAAAAATCTCTTTATGGTCAAAAAAAAAAATTTCTCATCATATAATAAGCCATATATAGCTATACAGAGTTATTCTGCTGTTTTGTAGCTTTTTTGCAGAAATTGACAAAAAGACATCTCTTTAGAGTAAAAAAGTGTTTTTCTCAACAAAATGTGCCACATCCAGCTAAATTTTAACATTTCTGGTGTTTGATGTATTTTTGCGAAAATTGACAAAAAAAGTCTCTTTACGGTCAATACATTTTCTTAAGATGAGTCATATTTATCAACTAAGTTTTTCTGTAATTTTTTTTAATTTTTGTGAAAATTAACCAAATACGTGTTTTTCTCTTCAAAATGTGCCTCATGCAGCTAAACTAAATTTTTCTGTTGTTGTGAAGCATTTTTGAGGAAACTGCCAAAAATCATCTATTTTATGTCAAAAAAGTGTTTTTCTTATAAAAATGAGCCATATACAGCTAAACTAAGCTTTTCTGGTGTTTTGAAGCATTTTTGCAGATATTTACAAAAAACATATTTTTTAGGTCAAAAATTTTTTTCTCATCAAAAAAGCTACATACAGCTAAATTAAACAATTCCATTTTTTAACCATTTTTGTGGAAATTGACAATATACACCTCATTACGGTCAAAAAAGTGTTTTCTTTTCAAAATAAGCCACACAGCTAAACTAAACTTTGCTGGTGTTTTGAAACATTTTAGTTCAATTTGACAAAAAAACATATCTGGTCAAAAGCGTATTTTTCTCATCGAAATGAGTCACATTGAGCTAAATAAAAATTTTCAGCGGTTTTGAAGCATTTTTGTGGAAGTTTACCAAAAAATATATTTTTTCGGTCACAAGTGTTTTTTTTTATCAAAATGAGCCACATATACTAAACTTAGATTTTCGGCTGATTTAAAGAGTTTTTGCAGAAATTTACAAATAAAATCTCTTTAATGTCGAAAAAGTGTTATTCTCATCAAAGTGTTTCTCATAGCCGTTCTGTTGTTTTGAAGCATTTTTGTGGAAATTTACCAAAAAAATCTGTTTAAGGTCAAAAAAGTGATTTTTTTCTTCAAAATCAGCCACTTACAGCTAAACTAAGCATTTCTAGTCTTTTGAAGCATTTTATGGAAATTACTATAAACATCTTTTGTGACAAAAAAAGGGTTTTTCTCTTCAAACAGCTAAATTAAGCATATCTATTTGCGGAAATTAACAACAAACACCTCATTACGTTCAAAAAAGTGTTTTCTTATCAAATTGAGCCAGATACCGCTAAACTAAGCCTATCTGCAGTACTTTATTAATTTTGCGGAAAAAGCCCGCAAAAAAATAAATTTTAGGTCAAAAAAGTGTCTTTCACATCAAAATGAGCGACAGCTAAACTAAGGTTATCTGATGTTTTTAAGTATTTTAGTTGAATTGAAGAAAAAAAATCTTTAAGGTCAAAAAAGTATTTTTCTCATCGAAATGAGCCACATAGAGTTAAACTAATCTTTTCTGGTGTTTTGAAGTATTTTTGTGAAAATATAAAAAAACCCCTTTTTTTTGGTCACAAAAATGTTTTTCATATCAAAATGAGCTACATGGGCTAAACTAAGCTTTTCTGTTGTTATGAAGCATTTACGCGGAAAATGACTCAACCTGTACCATACCCTTCTGTACCACACCATCCTATACAATAACTTTATGTACTACACCATTGTGTACTCACTCCTACTGGACCACAATCCTGCAGTCCCACAATCCTGATATTTTTTGGTCAAAAAATGTTTTTTCTCATCAAAATGTGCACATTCATCAAAACTAAGCTTTTCTGGTATCTTGAAGCATTCTGCTGAAATTGACAAAAATCTCCAAATCAAAAAAGTTTTTTTCTCTTCAAAATGAGTCACATACAGCTAAACTAAGCATTACTTTTGTTTTGAAGTGTCTTTGTGGAAATTGACAAAAAAACATCTTATCGAGGTAAAAAAAAAAATTTTCTCATCAAAGTGAGCCTAAGCTTTTCTGCTGTTTTGAAGCATTTTTGCGGAAATTTACAAAAAGTTCTGTTTACGGACAAAAATGTGTATTTCTCATCAACATCAGTTACATACAGAAAAAAATAAGCTTTTCTGGTGTTTGATGCATTTTGCGGAAATTGAGAAAAAAAACATGTATCAAACACCAGAAAAGCTAAATTTTTTTCTGTATGTAACTGATGTTGATGAGAAATACACTTTTTTGTCCTTAAACAGAACTTTTTTTAAAATTACCATAATAAAGTTTTTTTTTGTCAATTTGCGCAAAAATGTTGCATCAGAAATGCTTAGTTTACTGTATGTGGCACATTTTGATGAGAAAAATACTTTTTTTACCTAAAAGAGATGTTTTTTGTCAATTTTGCGGGAATTGACCAAAAAAACCTTTTTGGTCAAAATTTTTTTTTTCTCAACAAAATGAGCCACATACAGTAAACTAAGCATTTCTGATGCAACATTTTTGTGAAAATTGTCAAAAAAATTCTTTATTATGGTCAAAAAAGTGTTTTCTCATCACTATGAGCCACACACACATAAACTAAGACTTTCTGCGGTATTGTATCATTTTTGCGGAAATCAACCAAAACTCATCTAATTTAGGTCAAAAATTGTTTTTCTCATCAAAATTAACCAAACAACTAAACTAAGCTTTCTGCTGTTTTGAAGTCTTTTAGTTGAATTTGATTAAAAAAACATCTCTTTAAGGTCTAAAACATATTTTTCCATCGAAATTAGCCACATAGAAGCTAAACTAAGCTTTTCTGGTATTTTGTAGCATTTTTGTGGAAATTTTAAAAAAACCAAACTTTTTTTGTCACAAAAATATTTTTCTCATTAAAATGAGCCACATATAGTGAAACTTAGATTTTCGGCTGATTTAAAGCATTTTTACGGAAATAAAAAAAAAAATCTCTTTGATGTCAAAAATATTTTTTTCTCATCAAAATGAGCCACACACAGCAAAACTAAGCTTTCCTGTTTTGTAGTTTGTTTTGCGGAAATTCTCCAAATAAACAAACCGTTTAGGTCAAAAAAAATTTTCTCATTAAAGTTTGCCACAGAGAGCTAAACTAAGCTTTTTTGGTATTTTGAAGCCTTTATGCGGAAAGTAAGAAAAAATTCTCTTTTAAGTCAAAAAAGGTTTTTTTTAATCAAAATGAGCCAAATACAGCAAAAATGAGCTTTTCTTGTATTTTAAAGCATTTTTGTGGATTGGCAAAAAACATTTCTTAGGTCATAAGAGTGTTTTTCTCATCATCTTTAGCCGCATACAGATAAACTAAGCTTTTCTGCTGTATTGCGGCATTTTTGTATATATATTTGACAAAAAATACTATTTTAGGTCAAAAAAGTTTTTCTCATCAAAATGCCAACTTATGGCCTCACAAAGCTTTTCTGCTGTTTTGAAGCATATTATAGGAAATTGACAAATGTATTTTTCTCATAAAAATATCCCATATAGAGCAAAAGTAAGCTTTTCTGGTGTTTTTAAGCATTTTTGTGGACTTTGCAAAAAAAAAATCTCTTTAATGTTAAAAAAATGTTTTCTTAACCAAATGACCAACATTCAGCAAAATTAAGCTTATCGGTTGTTTTGAAGTTTTTTTGCAGAAATTTACGAAAAAAGTCTTTTTATGGTCAAAAAGGGGTTTTCTCAACAAAATAAGCCACGTACACCTAGAAAAAACTTTTCTGTGGTTTTAAAGAATTTTTTGCGGAAAATGACAAAAAAAAATCTCTTAACGGTAAAAAAAGTTTTTTTCTCAACAAAATATATCTCATACAGTTAAACTAAGCTATTCTAGTGTTTTAATTTTTTTTTTTCTGAAATTGACCAAAAAAAAATTTTACGGTCAAAAACTTTTCTCTTTAAAATGAGCCACATTGATCTAAACTAATATTTTCTTGTTTTGATGCATTTTTTGGAAATTGACAAAAAAAATTTCGTAAAGGTTATAAAAGTGTGTTTCTCTTCAAAATAAGCCACATACAGCAAAACTATGTTTTTCTGGTGTTTTGAACCTCTTTTACGGAAATTGCCTAAAAAACATCCCTTTTTGGTCAAAAAAGTGTTTTTCTCGTCAAAATAAGTAACATACAGCTAAACTAAGCTTTTCTGGTGTTTTAAAGCTGTTTTGCGGAAATTGACTAAATAATATCTCTTTAAGGTCAAAAAAGTGTTTTTCTAATCAATGCAGCTAAACTAAGTTTTTCTGGTGTTTTTAAGAATTTTTGCGGGAATTAAAAAAAAAAAAATTTTTTTAGGTCAAAAAGTGTTTTTCTCGTCAAAATGAGCCACATACTGCTAAATTAAGCTTTTCTATTGTTATGAAACATTTTCGATTTATGAGACGGCCTGTTATTTTGTTAACGACGAGATATCTGTATGCCTGCATTTCCAATATTCCTGATGATGGCACGCAAATAGCGCTAATAACCACTGTCCAGAGTACGGCTTACTTTCACTAATGATTACCAAAATTACCCAGCATCACTTTAAGGGGGGACTGGACCTGCAACCACAAAAAATTGAACACATATTTGAGCTGTCATAACTTTTTCCCTTTCTTCTGTGCAGATATTTTTGTACCAGCTTGTTGCTTATTGTGAGTGCTTTAAAATGATATTTAAAAAGTCCCTATAGGCACCTTTTCTTAGAAGATATATCCAAACACGCAAGGTTCACTCAAAAATGGCACTTCCTAATCGGTGGCAAACTTTACAGCTAGGCGCCTTGACCGCAGCGCCCCAAACTCGGTGTGCGGGTAGCTAAAGCCCTTAGCTGTAATCGTCGGATTCACTTTTTTTTTCCGGTGAACCCCCCCCCCCCCCCCCCGAGATATAGTGTTGAGAAGAGGCAGTCCACGGTAGTTTGCGTGGGCGTACGGCAAATTTCCGTGGCCCCGCCTCTTCTCAGCTCTGTATCTCAGGGGGGGTTCACCGGAAGAAAGAAAGTGAATCCGTACGATCACAGCTAAGGGCTTTAGCTACCCGCACACCGAGTTTGGGGCGCTGCGGTCAAGGCGCCTGGCTGTAAAGTTTGCCACCGATTAGGAAGTGCCATTTTTGAGTGACCCTTGCATGTTTCGATATATCTTCTGAGAAAAGGTGGTCCTAGGGACCTTTTATATATTATTTTAAAGCACACACAATAAGCAACAAGCTGGTATCAAATATATTTGCATAGAAGAAAGGGGAGGGAAATTATGATAGTTACAAATATGTGTTCCAATTTCGTTAGTTTCAGGTCCAGAGCGCTAATAACCACTGTCCTGAGTACGGGTTACTTTTGCTAATGATTACCAACAATTACCCAGCATCACTTTAACCTGCCTCAACCTCAAAGTTTAACATAACTTGCGTACCAATTACCAACATCATCAAGGAAATATTGCATTAGTATCAAGTATACTATAAGGAAGTGCTGTAATGAGATTCATAAAGTATATAATAGAGTATTTAAAAACAAGCAGCTATACTGGATTGACCTGTTTAAAAAAGAACGGAAACAAGACATTATCCATGTAGACCACAATCAGTTAGACTCCCTTCACCCTAAATTCAGACACACCATATTGTGGATTTAAGGCTGCACTGGCACTCTGTGATTTTAAAACCAGTACTATTTATGTTTATGACTCTAATTGGTAAAGGGAGTACAACTGGTTGTACTTGGTACAGTCTTGTTTCAGTTCCTTTTAACAGGGCAATACAATATAACTGGCTATTCTAAGTATAACATTTTTGCTTGTTTCAAGAGCTTTTTTGTTTGTTTTGATGTTTCTATAGCTTTATTGGAGGAGAAATGGAGGACTTCAACAAGTGTGAGCTAATTGATGGAGGGCCCCTTAGACATACTAACATTTTTTTATAACTTGTTTATTGTTGCTGTCCACCAAAAAAAAAACACTTTCTATGTATTATTGCTACTGTTCTTGTCCACTACACACATCAACACATGCTATGTATTATTGCTGTTGTTGATTGTGCCCATGTACACCATATTGCCAATTAAAACAAAATCAAAACATAACATATCAGGTTGCTATTGTTGCCTGCATTCATGTTAGCTACAGCTTCCTTTGAACATTTGTTAACCTTGCATAGGGGAAGACTTTAGCTGATATTTTGGTTGAAGTTCAGTTATTGTCTCCAGTTACCCTTGAGCAAGAACTCCCCTAACCATGCACAGCATTCAATTCGTCTGCTTACACAATACAGCACATGCAGCTCTTACTCAATAATTTATTGTGACATTGTTAACCACCGCAACCCATGTCATTTTACCACAAGCAGAGTGGCCATGGATATGCAGTGGAACATTTAAAAGTCCATTGGTACTAAGGTATGGATCTATTGTACACAAGTTATGTGATGGATATATATTCAAGGTATAAGATCCTTGAAGATGAATATGTTTTTTTACACTTTCAACTTGGCCACATTTTATATTTTGTTGTGTTATTAGATATTTCTTGCTGATCAGTCTGATTTGTTTTATACACTAACATCATATTTCCCAAAATGTTACTTCTATGATTACACTCACATACAACTCATACTCTTGACACACTTGTGTGCTGAATTACCTCATTGAGGTAGGATTTGTTGCTGTCAAGACAAAAATAAGTTGTACCAGCCTAGAAACCTCATTCATAAGGTCCACTAGTCCTTGAAAAAAAATGCCCGAGAAATACTCGATGAATCAAAAATGGATATAGCAACCATTCCTATTGCATCGGCTGCTGAAATGTATTCTAAGTTTCTATATAGCAATGAACGCAAGAGGCTCTTATCAAAACCATCGTCACAAAAGAACAAACGACTTCCAGAGTTTCTGGGACATTGTCAATTTTGACAGAATATATAAGAAGAGATTTGAGGTTGGATTGATATCTGGCTGATCAAATTGATCTTCAAGTGAGTCAACTGCTTCAAAGATGCAACTAACTATAATGCTCTCTGCATGGTTATTAATGCATAAGCAGCTCAACTTACAAAGGCAAGATCAGCTTTAGAAAATTTTACCTTCTTCAGCCCAAAGCCAAGAAAATAAGTATGGCAAAACCTAAGGTGTTGAAAGATTTGCCATTGCCCAAACCATGTTGGCTGGAAGCTTCTCTGGACTTGAGACTTCAGTCCAAAGGATCTCTTTGCAGAATTGTTTAGTGAGGTTGGAGAAAAGAATCCAGCTACTTCTGTCATAGAAGAGAAATATTTGAATCAAAACTAGATAGCAACATCTGATGACTCAGCTTAGCTACAGCAAAGTTCAAGGAAACTATATCCACCTAATTTTGGTGTGGTTTGGTCTGGCCAAAACTGGACCAACCAGACCATTTGCTACGACCCTGATGGATACAGTCAACAATAGTAGCAAGATATGATCTGTGATGATATTTTTGCTGTGGACAATGTGGTGAACATGGATACAGTCAATAGTAGACACAGGACATGGTATATGGAAATATGTGTAGTGTGAAACAAATATACACTTAAAAGTGTTTATATGCAGGAAACCATGAAGCTTAAAATTAGTGGAGTCCTCCACTGCTCAACTGTAATACGCAGAAACAATAAAACAAACAACAAAACATGAAACAAGAACAAAAATATTTTACCAAAAATAACAAATACATATATTGGATGGATCGGTTTAAAATGAAGAAGCCTGTACCCATGCAGACCATAACCAGTTAGATGACCCATTAAAATCATGTACACCAATAGTTTATGTACCGTGTGTAAAATCAATATAATGATTGGTGCATATTATTATGAAAAATGGTCATCTGGTTGCGGTCTACCTTGTGTACACTTATTTTTTTAACCGGATAATCCAATATATTTTTTTTTAAGTTCTATAAACCCCATGATCATGCTATAGCATGTTCCATAACAATGCCCATTGATTATAAGCAAATACATCTACAAACTCTAATACCATTTGCAATTACTTTTTATCTGTTTATCTTTTTATGAAGCGTAAGCATTACAAACTTGATATTTTTACCAGTGTATGCCTAATAGAGTGTGATATTGAATAGGGAGCTCACGGTTACCATTTTATCAGTGTAATCTACCGGCGATTATTATCGGTAAGGTGGCTACAATTGGAAGGGCAGTTACTAATATTCAAGTTCCAATATCACATTTAAAAAATTTAAAAAAAATCTTTTTAACGCTGATGATTACAACCGCTCCAAGGAATCTTTCCGGCCAATTCTAGTGTTTCAAGCAGTTCTTGCTGGGGAAGGTTGCACAGGAACCTATGACTGCCAGGAAGAATTATGAGAATCCTTTGCCTGTGTGAAAGGAGGCATTCTTGAGAAACAAGGCATACATGGACGGATTTCTTTGCTGTAAGTTTGGTTGTAGACATATCTGATGTAGCCTTTGTTTGCTAACTTCAGTGGAGCATTCAACCAAACTGTAGCTTGCTGTATTTACATTTTAATAATGAGCTATACCAGCTTTAGATTGCATGGTCACAGCTGGAGGTGAGGTCGCTAATCGAGGGGAAGTTGAGACTGAGCTACACACTTACAATTGGAGGAGTGGTTTGAAATATGGTTGTCATAAATTGAAGTTTACTTCCAGTTTAACAGGGGTGAAAGAAGAAATAGAAAAAAATAATGGCTGACAATTGCAACTACATGAGCAGTCTCTTCCTGGCATTTACTGTTGTTTCTGGAAGCCTTCTGGGCGGATTTTGTTGATGCAAGCTTTATTTTAGACTCAAGCAACGTAGCAATGCCATAGACAGCAGAACTAGTCGGACTGGTCAGGCTTTGGCAGGACAAATCTAAATCAGACCTAGGCCAACTGGCCAAACCAACAAAGAAAACATGTGTTATGAAATTTTTTTTACTGCATATGCCCAGGATATAGCCGAATTACAACAGCAGTTTTGGTTGAGGGAGTGAGCAAGTTGGAAAGAAAAAGGACAACTGCTGTAATGGACCACCTCATCAGTAATTCTCCTTCTGAAGAAGACTACAGGCACCTATACTTACTGGAAACCTCTCTGAATCCATTTACCCTAGAGAAAGGAGGTGAATTTCCTTGTTAGAAGTTTTGTTGTAGACCTAGCGTGGCAATATAGTACTGTCGTTGCATATAGCTTTTGTTTTCTTTCATCCATAGATTTGATTTGTTTGCCAACTGCATTTGAAAAGAGTTATAGGCACAAATATGGTGGTAAAGAAACACTAATAACTCAATTTTTTTTTATTATATCACAGAGTCCATCTGGCCAACAATCTCCAGAGTATTTGATAGCTGCAATATGCTGCCAAAACCTGCGGCTTTGTAGAAACCAACTTTGACCCGGTCACTCCAAATGTTTGTTTTGCAACAAAAGTTGATAGTCCAACATATCCACATAACTGACAAGCTATATTTAATTTCAATAGCTAGCAATTTGTATACATGAAAGTAATAGTGAACCAGCAAAGTATCATTGGCATATACAACACAATAACAATGATTCTACTACTACAAAAAAAATGTAAGCATACTACAGAAGCACTTGTAGAAAGCTAGATAATAATAATTTCAGAGTAATTAGATCATTGCTTAATGAAACAAAAATTGATCCAGTTAATTAATAATAAGATTTAATTAGTGATTATACTCTGGCTTTCTTATAGCTGCTGCTATAGAAAGCCAGAGTCTGGAATAGTCAATTAATCTTTTTGGAGTTGCTAGATCATTCATTATTAATATAACTCTCCCCCAAAATAGGATGAACATGTCGCCATCATTACTATAATTGTCTGGGAGGGAGGGAAGGTTGGCGCTGTTTTACTGATAATTGGCCTGACTAATTGAAGTGTTTCTACCACCCTTGGATGCATAGCACACATCAAGGGAGATGTTTCTTACCCCAAACTCTCTCTTATTACATGTACATTCTAATCTTCAAAAAAAAGTTATAGCTATATCATTTAAAAAAGGAAAGTTGGCTGTCAATCAGTTAAATAATTATCGGTTAGTGCCTGGCAAGCCCCCGCTATACTTTTTTCCCGAATACTGATGATTCAACAGGTGCACGTAGTAAGTGCCCACCAACAACAAAACATTGTGTATTGAATCCACCGGGCCTTCGTTTTTTCTATGTATGACTGCAACGAACATGCACAGTGGGTTAACCATGAAACAGCTGACTTCCACTCTTGTTAATGAGTGTTTATATAGCCAGAATACAGAGAGCACAATAGTTATGGCACAAAGTTATACAGGAGGAAAAAATTCGAGGCAATACTACTAAATTCAAAGTGGAGGCTGTGGAGTAGCTGACGACAACTGGCTTGCATAACATTCCACCTACAAAAGCTAAGAAGTAGAGTGTTGACCGGATAAGAGTGTGGATGGATTAATAATTATGACAAGCTCTTGCATTTATAACACTGGAAAAGGTAAGAAAAACAGGAAGCTTCATTCTGATGGTGAATCATGCAGCTAACAATTAAATAACATTGCCTATCTTTTCAAGGAGGAAAATTTTCAGCAATTCATGGCCTCGAGCACATGGGTCTCTGCATGGAAGAAATACTGGAATATAGGCTAAAGAAGAGGTACCAGTTCTGCCCAAAATATTCTGGCCGAATTTAAGGAGAAACTGATTCATTTCTGTAGGTCAATTGTGAGATGAGCTCCATGGGTATCATTTGTGTGAAATAGCAAACATGGATGAAACGTTGTGCCGGTAAGTATTTTATAACTTGCATATTCATTATATAATTCAGCTTTAAAATATTACCATGTTTGATTCAGCACCAATAACCACAAACATGTCCGTGGAGAAAGAATCATATGGATAACTACTACAGCATAGAGGGGAAAAGGCTTCACTATGGCATTTTGTGCAGCTGCTGATGGGACCGCCAATAGCTGGATGACTCAGCAGAAGATTGCAGGCTGGTTTTGTAAAGTGTGAGAATCATCTAAATATGGCTCAAGGAGGTTCTTGATCTTGGACAACTTCATCCCCCATAAAAGTGTGACCAGCAAGTATATTGCTGAGGAGCTTGACGCAGACTTGGTTTTTATTCCAGCAGGTTACACTGCATAGCACAGCCCCTGTATGTGGCATTGGTTACACTTGCATAGCACAGCCCCTGGATATCCCATAAGTTACACTTGCGTTACACAGTCCCTGGATATATCATAGGTGCACTTGCATGGCACAGCAGGGTTTCCATCAAGATTTTTCAACAGGGAAGGGGGTTAGGATCCAGCTAGTCTCACCAGTTAGTTCCATTACCTAATCACTATGCTGGATCATCTTGAGTTGGGGGTGGTTGACTAGGGCCTGCATTTCCTTCAGTGCAGAAAAGTTCTTAGGAAAGTAGTGGGACATTTTCCAAACAGATATCAGTGTTGCAAAGACTTTTCTTCAGAATTGGCAGACATCTAGCAGCTGAAACGCATCAAAGCTGAAGAACATGTGCTCTACAGTTCATAAATGCTCATGGTGCAAATGACCTGCTGGCTGGCACACGATAGATCTGTAAAATCAATCAGGTGTTCCATTGAGGCCACTGATAGATACACTTGAGCACATCTATGAGGACACTGGAGAGCCTGAAGCACTTCATATGCCGAGGACTATGAAGACATACAACTTTGTGGCGACCCTGGTGATGCTAAGTGATGTCATTCCTATTGACTTGTCTTAGTAGAGCCCTGCAGGCCAAGACAGCAGACTTCACTCTTGTAGCCAGCCAGCTAACCTGTGCCCAGCACTCCCTACAGCTGATCAAGGAACGTCCCAATGATCAGGTGTACCTTTCCACAGTTCATGACACAGTTACAGGCCATGTAATTGGTGTTGTAGATCTGGAGACAGCAAGAGAAAATTTCAACTAGAATGTGCTGTAGCCTTACCTGGAAGAGGTCAGCAGGCAAATCATCTGTCATTTCAATGATACCATTGGCCTCTTGAAAGCTTTCAGCATATTTGATCCACAGAAATGCCCAATAGATATCCAGCAACTGCACAAATATGGCACTGCAGAATTGGAGAAGCTTTTTAAATTCTATGTGGAGACAACTGAGATTGAGCATGAGGGAAACGTCTTCTCAACTCCAGAAGATGTCGATAAGACAGAGACAAGACATGAGTGGAAAGCTTTCAAAATGGTACTCTTTGAGGAGAAGAGTTTGTCATTGAAGGAACTTGCAATACTTTTCCCGATAAGTGAGGCAAAGTGTGGGCCCGACATTAAGATTCTGCTCACCATTGCCATAGTGCTTCATGTGTCTACTGCAGATGTTGAGTACTCCTTTAGTGATATTATGCACATCAAAGATTGACTTCATAATCAACTGCTTCCAGCATCAAAGTTCAAGCTGATGATCATAGCCATCGAAGGACGTTCACTCCATAAAGTGGACTTTGATGCAGGGCTGGCTTGATTGAAGGCAATGAAGCCAAGGAGACGGCTTATATAATCTGAACCGAGTTTTAACAATAACTGTTGTTATTCTATAATTAATGTGTAACCAATCATTGTCTTTTTTCTCTATACAATGCATTTAGGTAAACTATGGTTACAATAACAGTCTTTGATTATTCACACTAATATGCTGATTTCACCCAATGATACTGACTCTGTTACTGTTTGGGCTTAAAATTAAGTATACTCATAGCTACATGTACTTTGGACGGTATTAGTAAAAATTAGTGGGGGATATCCCCCCCATAGATCTAGAGTGGGGTATCTGGACCACTTAGCATATCCCTCCGCCCCCAATACCCCCAACCACTGCAGAGTCCATGGATGTGTTATAGGTTACACTTGCATAGCACAGTTCATGGATATGTCGTAGGTTACACTGCATAGCACAGCCCCTGGATGTATCATAGGTTACACTTGTATAGCAGTTTCCTTGGATGTGTCATAGGTTGCACTTGCATAGCATAGTCCTAGGATGTTTCATAGGTAGCAGTTGCATAGTACAGTCCTTGGATGTGTCATAGGCGACACTGCATAGTAAAATTCCTGAATGTATCATAGGTTCAAAGCACAGTCCTTGGATGTGTCATAGGTAGCACTTGCATAGCATAGATGTGTTTAACCACTAATCAAAGCTATGATGACCGATCTCTGGGTAGAATGGTGAAGGGGAAACAAGACCAGGACTCCACGAGGCAAACTCAAGCATCCCTCCAGAGAGCAGCAATTAACTTGGTCTCTGCTGCCTGGAGTCAGTCTCTTAATAGTTGTTGGCTAGCTCATTCTTGACTTGTGATGTTTCCAACAATCCTGATGGTACAGAAGATGTGCTCATCAGAGGTAGCATACCGAGAGAGCTTGATGCCTGGGAAGATAACAGTGACATTAAAGATCCCGTTTATTACTTGGACGAAGGTGACACTGATGGCATTGCTTCTTTCTGTGACCCTGAGGTCAAAAAAGTAAACTAAGCAAACTTATAACTTTAAAAAACTCAAGAAAACCAGAGAAGATATGCAACACCAAGTTAATAAACATACAGATTAGTTCTGGAAATAAATGATGTAATATTAGCTGTGCGTTATATACTGGCATTGGATGTGATACAAGTTCTTGATGATAGCTAAGAACTATTTTCAATCTTGCTAAGGTAAATACAGTTCCTTGCATGTTTAGTGCCACTCCCTTTCTCCGAAAGCTAGCGATTATTTCATTTGATAGTTTAGCATATATAGAAAGCATAACTGATGCATAATCATTAGTTGTGCTAATGGTATACAGCATACTGAAAACAATAAACTGTCAAAAGTGAAAAGTATTATTTGAATAGAATCTAGTCAGCTTCTGCATGGTATTCTCTTAGTATTCCGAAACTGCCTGCTGACCTAACTCTTAATGTGTAGCTCTTCTCATCTTAATGGAAAGCTGTATTTCCTAGAATTCTTTAAACTACCTACTTCCACATGCACATTTCGATTTCAGAATTTGTCATCCCATTATGTTGTAGTTTCAGGTTGTTGTATCTTGCACATGTAAAGAATACAGTAATGATGAAATTCTTGGTAACTTCCACATATCGAAATCCAAACACTTTCACCAGTTGTGAATCTCTAAGGAACATATGATTCGCGACTGCATCACACCTCATAATCGTAAAGAAGACATCTACAAATCATGTTCTTGATGGTAGGAATAGTTTTCAATCTTGCAAAGGTGAACAAAATTCCTTGCATATTTACTGAAATTTTCTCTCTCTGATACTGAGTACATGACTGGATAGTAACACATATAGAAAGCATAAATGATGCAACTAAAGAAAGAGAGCAAACTGAAAAACAGAACTGCCCTTTAGTGACATATGGCAGTGTGGTATTGTAGTGCTTTAGCAATGTCCCTCTGATAGGCTTCAAGTTTTTGTTTCTTTTTTTAATTGATCTTACAAGATTTGAGATTCTGAGAATCAACGTGAAGTTTGCTAACATTTGCTCTTTTTCAGAGACACAGGCTCACGACTGGCAGGGTAAAACAGCTAAACCATGTTAAAAGTAAAAAATATCACTACAACAAATTCTTCTCAGTTTCGGCATCCCTCTATTCTCTGATCATTTCTGTGGAAAACACTTCCTGATGGCCTAACACTTAATGTTGTACTCAACATCAAGGAAAGTGTTTTCCAAATAATCTTAACAAAACTACTTCCAAATGAACATTTCCATTTCAGAATATTTAATCCCATTACGTTGTCGAGTAGCAGGTTGTTCAATCTTGCACCTGTATGGAATATGTAAAAGCTTAAAATTCTGGGCTACTTCACCATATTACAATCCAACCACTTACACTAGTTGTGAATCTCTAAGAATATGTAACTCTAGGCTGCATCAGTCCCATAATCGTAAGCAAGACATCTACAAATCACTCACAATCTCTCACAAAGAGGGTTTGCCCTTGCTCTTCAGTTTGTCCGATGAAGGTTATGGCCAGAGCAATGTCTATTTTCTTTTTTCCTGGGATAGTTAAGACAACGCAAATATCTAGAAGAATAAAATAAAAATCTTGACAATTCTGCCTACATGTACAGCCTTATGATATCACTCTTAGTATGCTTGTAACTTTGTTTCTAAGTAATGTAGTTACTCATACACCAAGCAATTCACTCGCTGACATATTCCATGTGAGCATTTCTGTCTCATAACTGGTCAGGAACATTGGCATAACAGTATTTTCTGGTATAGCAGAATTCACTCCCAGCTATTTTCCCAAATTGGCATTTCTGTCTCACAACTGGTCAGGTACATTGACACAGTAGTATTTGCTGGTATAGCAGCATTCACTGGCAATAGTAGTATTCATTGGCAAATCATTTCGTTCTTTGACATTTTAATGTCATTGCTAGTATTAGATTTTTCGAGGTGTTATTGGTTTTCCATCTAGCTACTTACTGATCATACTTACTACCCATTCATACTTTTTCCTCAAAACCTCATACTTACCTTCAAGAGATGTTTTTGATCTATTTCCACAAAAATGCATAAAAATTACAGAAAAACTTTGTTTGATATATGTGACTGATCTTGATGAGAAACTTTTTTGACCTTAAAGGGATTTTTTTGGTCAATTTTCCAAAAAATACATCAAAACACCAGAAATGCTAAGTTTAGCTGTATGTGGCACATTTTGTTGAGAAAAACACTTTTTTTTATGTAAAGAGATTTTTTTTGTCATTTTCCGCAAAAATGCTACAAAACAGCAGAATAACTTTGTATAGCAGTATGTGGCTTATTATTTTGAAGAGAAAATTACTTTTTCACCCATAAAGAGATTTTTTTCGTAAATTTCCTCAAATATACTTCAAGACACCAGAAAAGCTTAGTTTAGCTGTATATGGCGAATTTTGATGAGAAAAACTCTATTTGACCGTAAAGAGATTTTTTTGGTCAATTTCTTCAAAACTGTTTCAAAATAAGAGAAGAGGTTAGTTTAGCTCTATATGTCTCATTTCAATGAGAAAAAAAAAATTTAGACCTAAAAGGGATATTTTGTTTTTTAATTTCCTAATAAAAACTTTAAATTACCCGAAAAGCTTAGTTTTGCTCATGTGGCTCATTTTGATGAGAAATCATTATTTTAACTTAAAGAAATTCCGGTTTTGTAAATTTCCACAAAATTGCTTCAAAACTCCAAAAAAAAAAGAGAGAAAAGCTTAGTTCAGCTGGCATATTTCGATGAGAAAAACACTTTTTTAAACCTAAAATATTTTTATTTTTTTTAATTTCAACAAAAATGCTTCAAAACACTAGAAAAGCTTAGTTTTTCACATGAGGCTCATTTAGTTGAGAAAATTTTGACCTAAGATATATTTTTGTTCAATCTGCAAAAATGCTTCAAAACTCCAGAAAAGATTAATTTAGCTAGTGTTGCTCATTTTGAATAGAAAAACAGTTTTTGGACCTAAAAGATATTTTTTTGTTAATTTCCGAAAAAAACTTCAAAACATCAGAAATACTAAGTTTAACTGTATTTGCATCATTATGATGAGAATAACACTTTTTTTGACCTTAAGAGATGTTTTTTGTAAGTCAGCAAAAATTCTTCAAAACACCAGAAAAGCTTTGTTTAGCTCTATGTGGCGGATATGGATGAGAAAAACTCTTTTTGGACCTAAAACAGATGTTTTTGGTTGATTTCCTAAAAAATGCTTCAAAACAACAGAAATGTTTAGTTGAGCTGTATGTGGCTCATTTTTATAAGAAACATTTGCCCTTAATGAGATGGTTTTTGGTAAATTTCTACAAAAATGCTTAAAAAAGTAGTAAAACTGTTTCAAAACAAGAGAAAAGGTTAGTTTAGGTCTATATGGCTCATTTTGATGAGAAATAAACATTTTAAACCTAAAAGGGAATGGATATTTTGTAATTTCCTAAAAAATTGTTCAAAATACCAGAAAAGCTTAGTATTGCTCATGTGGCACATTTTGATCAGAAAACACTTTTTAACTTAAAGAAATTTTGGTTGTGTAATTTCCGCAAAATTGTTTCAAAACACCAAAAAAGCTTAGTTTAGCTTTGTGTGGCCCATTTTGTAGGGAAAAACACTTTTGACCGTAAATAAATTGACCATTTCCTCAAAACTATTTCAATACAAGAAAAAATAATAGTTCAGCAGGCATATTTCGATGAGAAAAAAAACTTTTTAGACCTAAAATATTTTAATTTTTTTAATTTCCATAAAAATGCTTCAAAAAACTAAAAAGCTGACGTAAAAGTTTTTTTTTGTTAATTTCTGAAAAATGCTTCAAAACATCAGAAATGCTAAGTTTAACTGTATGTGCATCATTTATGACGGCAAAAACACCTTTTTTTAACTTAAGACATGTTTCTTTGTCAATCAGCAAAAATATATAGATGAGAAAAACTCTTTTTTGACCTAAAACAAATTTTTTTTGTTGATTTCCTAAAAAATGTTTCAAAAGAACAGAAAAGTTTAGTTGAGCTGTATGTAGCTCATTTTGATAAGAAATATTTGACTTTAAAGATATTTTTTTTGTTAAATTTCTACAAAAATGCTTAAAAACAATACAAAAGCTTAGTTTAGCTGATGTGGCTTGTTTTGATGAGAAAAAAAAAATTTGTCCCAAAGGGATATTTTTAGTAAATTTCAGCAAAATTGCTTTAAAAGACCAAAAAAAAAATTGTTTAACTGTATTTGGCTGATTTTGAAGAGAAAAAAATTATTTTTACCTACCAGAGATTTTTTTTGACATTTTTTCGCAAAAACATTTCAAAACAACAGAAAAACATAGTTTAGCCGTATGTGGCTCATTTTGATGAGAAAAACACTTTTTGACCATAAAGAGATGTCTTTTAGTCTATTCCGCAAAAATGCTTCTAAACAACTGAAAAGCGTAGTTTAGCTGTATGCGGAACATTTTGAAGAGAAAAACACTATTACGACCTTAAAGAGATGTTTTTGTCAATTTCCACAAAATTACATCAAAATACCAGAAAAAATTTGTTGTGATAAATGTGGCTCATCTTGATGAGAAACTTTTTTGACCATAAAGAGATGTTTTTTTGTCAATTTCCGCAAAAATACATCAAAACACCAGAAACACTTAGTTTTGCTGTTTGTGGCACATTTTGTTGAGAAAAACTCTTTTTTTACTGAAAGAGTAGTCTTTTTTTTAATTTTCTTCAAAAGTGCTACAAAACAGTAGACTAGCTTTGTTTACCTGTATGTGGCATACTTTGTGAAAAGAACATCTTTTGACCATAGAGAGATTTTTTGGTAAATTTCCTCAAAAATTCTTTAAAACACCAGAAAAGCTTAGTTTAGCTCTATGTGGCTAATTTTGATGAGAATAACTCTTTTTTGACCATAATGAGATGTTTTTTGGCTATTTCCACTAAAATGCTTCAAAACAGCAGAAAAGCTTTGTTTAGCTGTGTGTGGCTAATTTTGATGAGGAAAAGTTTCTTGCTGTAAAATAGTATATTTTTGTCAATTTTTCCGCAAAAATGCTTCAATACAGCAGAAAACTTAGTTTAGCTGTATGTAGCTCATTTTAATGAGGAAAAAAAATATATAGGAGATATTTTTTTGTCAATTCACAAAAATTATTTAAAACTCCAAAAAAGGCTTAATTTAGCTGTATGTGGCATATTTATATGACAAATAACTTTTTTGACCAAAACAGTTGTTTTTATATCAATATCCGCAAAAATGCTTCAATATAGCAGAAATGCTTATTTTAGCTGTATGTAGCTAAACCGCAAAAATGCTTCGAAACAAAAGAAATTCTTCGTTTAGTTTTATGTGTCTTATTTGAATGAGAAAAACACATTTTAGAACTAAAAGGGATATTTTTTTTGTAAATTTCCACAAAGGTGCATCAAAACACCTGAAAAGCTTAGTTTGGCTGTGTGTGGCTCATTTTCATGAGAGAAACACTTTTTTGACCTAAAAGGAATGTTTTTAGTCAATTTCCCCAAAAGTGCTTCAAAACACCTGAAAGAAAAGCTTAATTTATCTGTATGTGGCTTATTTTGATAAGAGAAACACTTTTTTGTTAAGGGGGGGGAAGATACCATTTACTACAGAAATTTGAACACATAATTGTAGCTGTCATAACTTTTTTCCACCTTCTTTTGTGCAGATACTTTTATTACCAGCTTGTTGTTTATTGTGTGTGCTTTAAGATGATATGTAAAAAGTATCTATAGACACCTTTTCTTAGAAGATATATTCAAACACGCAAGGGTCACTAAAAAAATGGCACTTCCTAATTTGGAACAAGTCTAATTCCAAGGCGCCGTGAGCTACCGCCCCCAAACTTGTGATGTGGCTTGCTAACATCCTAAGCTGTGATATGGCTGAGAATTTTTTTTTACCGTGAAGCATTCCTGAGATATGATGATTAGAAGAGGTGGAGTCACAGATATTCCGTGATTTTTGGCGTGGTTGGAAATAAAGTGTCTCATATCTGTTTAACGCTTCATGCGTTGTAATTATGATTTCAGCCATATCACGGCTTAGGGTGTTATCAATCTATAAAAGAAATTTGGAGTCTGTAGCTCAAGGCACCTGGGAATCAGACATGTTGTCATTTGGGAGGAGCTATTTTTTTGTGATCCTTGCCTTTTTGCATGTATCTTCTAAGAAAAGGTGCCTATAGAGACTTTTTACATATCATCTTAAAGCACACACAATAAACAACAAGTTGATAATAAAAGTATCTGCACAGAAAAAAAAAAATTATGCAGCTACAAATATGTGTTCAAATTTCGGTAGTAAATGGTATATTCCCCCCCTTTAAACGGAGATTTTTTTGGTCAATCAAAACAAAAATGTATCAAAACACCTTAAAAACTTATTTTTTGCGGCTCATTTTGATGAGAAACTTTTTTGACTGTAAAGAGAAGTTTGTTTGTCAATTTCCATAAAATATATCAAAACACCAGTAAAGCTTAGTTTAGCTATATATGGCACATTTTGTTGAGAAAAAAATTTTTTTTTTAACATTAGGAGACGTTTTGTCATTTTCCGCAAAAGTGATTCGAAACAGCAGAAAAGCTTAGTTTAGCTGTATGTAGCTCATTTTGAGGAGAAAAAAAAATTTACCGTAAAGAGATGTTTTTTTGTCAATTTCCTAAAAAATGTTTCATAACAACAGAAAAACCTTACTTTAGCTGTATGTGGCTCATTTTGATGAGAATAACACTTTTTTGACATTAAGAGATGTATTTTGTCAAATTCAACTAAATTGCTCCAAAACAGCAGAAAAGCTTTGTTTAACTGTATGTGGATCATTTTGATGAGAAAATTATTTTTTCCCGAAAATAATGTTTTTTTGTCAATTTTTCCGCAAAATATTTGACAGCTTATCACATTATTACCACATTTGCAAATTCAAAGTCTTATGTAATGTGGGGAAACGTTTAGAAGTGGTTTCATGCTTCTCTCATCCCTTGACGACAACTAACTTCAGTCAATAACTGAGAGCTTGAATTACTATTGCGTGTCCTCTCTGGTGACCAGCACTGTATATAGCATCCTTGGACTGATCTTATTCATTGTGTACCAGAATGACCTGCCATCTCTGTGTGTAATACTGCAGAGAATATAGTATCCTTGGCTTGACATTGTTCATCGCATACTTGAATGACCTACCATCTCTGCATTTAACACAGCAGAGTATACAGTTCCTTGGCTCAATCTTATTCATTATGTACCTGAATGACTTGCTATCTCTGTATTTAACACTGCAGAGTATATATAATCCTTGGCTTGATCTTATTCATTGTGTACCGGAATGACGTGCTATCTCTGTATTTAACACTGCAGGTATATAGTTTCCTCTGCTTGATCTTATTCATCGTGTACAAGGGTAAAGAAATAGCATGTATTACCAGCAATTCACAATTGATATAATCCATCACCGCTCCTCCACTGTTCAACTACGATATACATAAATTACAAAACAAGCAAATAAAAAACACTTAAAACAAGAAAAAAAAGTTTTATTTAAAACAAACAACTTTATTGGATAGATCTGTCAAAAAAAGAAAGGAAACAAGACATGACTGCACCCTTGTAGACCACAACCGGTTAGACCCCATTTGTTTACACCAATACTGTTTTGGTTTTAAAAGTATTGAGCGGATGTGCAATCACAAATCCACAGCATTGGTGAATATGATCAAGGGGCTCTAACTGGTTATGGTTTACATGACCTACATACAATCTTTTATTGATTTCTACAGGTAGAGCAAATTCAAATTTTAAATAACAAAATTTTCTTGTGAATCAACCTTTCATGCATCACTTATAGTGTATAGTAAGTCCATTCCCTATAATTTTGGGAAGCCTGAACTGACCATGTTTCTCAATTCAGTTGAAAGTTGGTAAAAAGGGCATCAACCCTCTAAGCGCAATATTTGTACAGAGCTGATTGAGAGTGTTTTCAGAATTTATTGCCTTTGGAAAGATCGTCTAGCCTCAACTAGCTTGTTCACAGCAGTATTAAGAGCAGGTGAAATCTTCAGCAGCTCATTTGTCTACTAACAATAAAGTGAGCGGCGTCAGTGGCTATAGAGAGAATCAAGAAAATGATTTGAAAACAACAAACTAGGAACAATATAATACCCTGGCATAACATAGTTTGGTTGTTCTTACACTTGTAATATCTGTGGACACTGTCTACCAATACAACAAGATAAGAATGTGGAAATTTGTGAGTATACAATATGTTCTGAAAGGGTTCAGCAACATGATAATGTACTGATTTTTTTGAAATTTATTTTTTTTATTTTTTATTACTTTTGCATGGTAACTCTCAACACATGGCACAAGCTAATAAGTGTAATGTCAATATTTTGTATAAATGATTTAAAATGGTAATGAATAGTGAACTGTTGTGGTCGATATATGTACTTTCTGTAGAACTGAGTAGTCCTCCAGCACTCAACTGCACCTAAACAACTGAACAATAGAACAAAACCAGCTTAAAAAACAACAAAAGAAAACGATACTTATTTCAAAATTAATACAATATGATCTAATGCTTTGAAATGCTGAAACATGTGACCATAGCACATCACGTGACCATATATTCCTTTTTATTGTTGAGGCAGGGAAGGGATTTGTGTACGCAATTTGTGTTACTATGTTGTTTTAGGTTGTGTATTGTTTTGTTTGTTATGTAGTATTGTGATATAAAAAAATTATAATGTGAAGCAAAAACCAAAAAAAAGGGAAAAAAACAAACAAACATTTTTTTATAGGCTTGACCTACCTGAAAAAAAAGAAAGAATGGAAAACCCTTCTGTACCACAACCGTTATGGGGTACCTTACCATATTGATGTATACTAGTTCGAATGGTATAGTGTCATGTAATGCTTGAGGTATGGATCGATTTCATCTTGTTTTCATTCTTATTTGACTGATCAATCCAATATAGCTCATTAAGAACACAGTTGTTCTATGTACAGTAATTTATGATGACCACATAAGTTTTAACAAGCAAATAGTAGTAACAAATAAGTAATCTGTTCTTACCAGAGACATGAAAAACAATCTGTGATTGTATATACAAGTTTTCTTCATGTATGAGATACTTTTTGGTGTATTTTTCTCATTTATCCTTAACCAGCAGAGAAAGACATGCCTTTGCCCAGGTTATTAGTGGAGTGTACCTCCTATATTGCTCAGTTTCTGGATCTATTGTATGTGTAATGTGAGTGTATGTGTAGTGTGTGTGTGTGTGTGGTGGTGGGAGATGCTCAGGGAATCCATTGTTGGAAAACATCCCCTTTTCACTGCTGCAGAACTTCATGGAACTAATTTGTTGTCAAATTCATTTTTTACAGGTTATGGCAACCAGCAAGATTTACGATGTTAGAGTTGTAGCCTTAAGCCTATTATGCTATCATAATTTCGAGCACAATAGTTAGCATTAGGCGTAATGCTAGAATAAAAAGTTTAAAAAAACATACTGTAGTAAGTAACTTTGTACCAGGCAATGGTCAAATTTGCATTCCTAAAAAAAAGGCAAGTGCTGTACTATTTTTGTTGATGGTTGCTTCTGGTAAGCTTGGAATACAATATAATCTGATGCAATGCAGCCAAATTTTCCAGTGTAAAAGAACACTGTGTAGAGTTAAAGCTTCATTGCTTCAAGAGTGGCTGTGCATGACACTCACAGTTAGACTGAAGACAGATTTTTTCCAACTATCTGAACCTGTCCAATAGAGAGCGGTCATTATGCTCTTTCTTTGCCGTCATCAGGGATGTGAAAATGCATGCACATTGTGTGCCAGGGTAGCGAATCCACACTAAACAAAATAGTAAATGGTCATCGTGAGCCTTATCCAGAAAATGAGCCACCTCCTCAATTCCAAAAAGCAAATTTGAATCTTTTTGGGATTTAAAAACTTCCTTGGTTGGTTCTTATAGGCCACAGAAAATTTTATTCGGATTGGCCAAACCGTGTGCGAGAGATTCGGGGACTCAAACAGCAAACAAATGGGTTTTTGTCTGTGGGGTTGTGGCCATTGATTGAAAATGTTTATGTATGTGAGATCATTTTAAAATGAATGATGAACATGCAACACCATAGCACTCCCCATCTGCACCCTGTTCATAGCCTTGGCTTAGCTGTACGAGCTCCAATCTTCCAGACTTCTCCTCCCTTTTGGCCAACATTTTTGCCATATCACGATTTCTGGTTTGCTGATATATGCTGGCTGTGTTTTCAATTTCAAATTGTATGAAAAGATTGAGGACACTATAATTTTTTTTAATTTCTGACAAGGTGTGGTGACAATGCTGCCAAATTATTACTAATATTGTTGTTGGCGGTGGTACTGCTGCTATTGTTACTATTTGTACCACCAATGTTCTTTTCTACTACTACTCTTACTACTACTCCTACTATTGTATTCACATTATTATTATTATTATAATAATTTTATTATTATTATTGTATTATTTATTTTAATTATGAAATAAATTTAACTGAATAATGGAGTGATTTAATACTAAATGGGAGAACAAAGCTATCAAACATTATAAAAATGAGCGAATTCTATTCCACTAGTGGAACAATAATGATATATAGTTTGGCGCTATAAATAGCGCAAGATGGAATAGCAGTTAGAAAGCTGCCAAATGTGTTTTTAGCAGAGATTTAAAATTTAAAAAAAAATTGGTGTTATTTTTGGGGTTGTCAGTTTATAATGTAGGTCATCCCAATGCACAGAGTGCTATCAAGGCTATGAACCATGTGTGTTCATATATGTATGCATGCATGTATATGTTGTTGAGATGAGTGGACAATTTAAAAGAGTGGATAATTAATTATATGGGTATCATTATTTAAAAAAATGCTACAGCATATATTGTAAGTAAAGCATATTAAAAACTAAAATTTAACACCTTAGTTAGCTAATTTCTCATCTTAAGAGCAAATCCAAGTCAACCGATTCTCCCATGATATTTACGGAACAAATCTATGAATGGAATTCCAAAATATTATTTTCACAAATCACACATTTTTTTTAGGTCAATCAATATATCTTCTACAAATACAACAGTAAGTAAATTATTTTTATGCTAGTAGCTATCATAACCTCTCATAGAATCTATGTTCTAATATTCACACATACCAGCTAAGGTAATACAATACTAGACCCTCAAATGTCAATCGAAGCTACTAGGCTAACAGCATTGTCTCCAAGCTTGGCAACAATGGCAGACCTCACTGCTGCATAGACCTTGGTATTCAAAACAGCCTTTTGTACTCCTTTATACAGCTGAGTTGACCATGATGACCAGTGATAAAACAATAAATTGGTATCCTTTTGGGTCCCTTCGAAGGAGAATGTTCCCAGTATAAGACTCACATCACCATTTGGAGCTTGACTGCAAGTATATACTTGGAAATTACCAGAATAACTCTGACTGACGTGTGTGCCAAATAGCACAATTTTTTTATCGTCATTAGACAGCTTGCTCATTGCAACCAGTGTTTCCTTTAATACTGCCACCTCATCACTAGTTGCCTTTGCTCCAATTATCTGTAACACAGCATCAGCCATAATGAGAATTGAACATGAAGTACTGTAGCTATCGAACTTAAAGTCCTCAATAACAAATCCTAAGATTCCAAGAACTCGATTGTACTCCCTGTACCAATCATCCGTACTCCTTTCATGATAATGCTTCTTATTAGCAGCTAGTTGGGCAAGGAGTGTAGCATTGAGGATGTCCTGCTTAACTTGACCCGAGACATTCTCGGTGAATGTGGCCACTCCACCCCCAACTATGTAGCCATTTCTCGTGATATCTTGGGGTAACTCTACAAACCTGTCTGGATGGTTCTCTGGAAGTCCATATCTGTGCTCACCTAGCTGAAGTTCGCCTATATTCCTGATCTTCTCGGCATGGTCGTTAGATTTGGAAACCTATGATCTCCTACTTGCATGGTATTCTCGGCACAGTTACCCCGTTTTTGAAGCAGGTTAGTCACATGGAAAGAGAGCAGAATTAAGATGGATGCCTCTTTCTTAAGTATGATGTCTCAATCTTACTGTCGTAATTTAGTTGCCTCAATCTTTTTTGTGCCTTTTATATAGTAGCTTGGGCCACTTCAGAGACTTTAACTGAGCATGCTCACACAGAGAAACCATATATATGCATTAAACATTATTCAATCTTGTCCTGCTGATGTATCTATTTGTGGCGAAGGAAAGTGAAATAATTTGTATATGGAGCTAAACAAAACACTTCCCAAAATGTTAGCAAATATTAATTACTGATATATCATGTCAGGTGATCAAGTTATGGCACACTGTGGCTGGGCATGTTTATTCTACAGTGTCTTTGTTTATAGATACATGATAGTTAACAGCATTCCTCCCTCCTTAGATGTGGTATCTACGAGTTCATTTATGGGATGTGGCAAGAGTTTCAAAGGAATTGAGTTGTTTCAAAAACTTGGTACCTTCAGTCCTTCGGTATTCAAAGACACATTCATCTACTTCTCCCCCCCCCCCCCCCCCACCCACCTCACCCACATATACCTTGCATGCTGTAAATCTATTCGTTGTAATTTTAATGCCACATGTCTGCAATGCACTGCAGTTACTATCTGTTTCTTGATTCAGTAAAACACCTAAGTGATCATCAATACAACAGCCTAATTTTGTATGTGCAATATCGAGTCTACCTCTGTTGAGTCTGCAAGAAACTGACTTTTTTTTCCTATTAAGAAGCAGGAAACTAACTCTTGTGACAACAGATAATATAACTAAAACTAGGTAACTAATGATCCATATACTCTATCTATGTGAATAGAATATATAGGTACATGTGTATTTACATCTATATTAGTAATAAACATTTATATAGGAGGAGTTGACTACAAAACGCTGTTCAAAAACACATCAGATTGCCTTGTCACATCAATGAAACAAATGTAGACTACCACATTTATTGGCTATTAATATGATGAAGACACTGCTGTTTAGAAAATCTGCACATTAAATATGGGATTGATTGTGAAGGGTCATGCAGGCAATTCTTGTTTCATTTTATTTTTGACAAGTCAATCCAATATGTATATATTTTTTATCCATATATATGTATTCTGTAAAAATGAATAATTTACTCACCAAAAAAACATGTTGACAAGAAAATGGTCATCTTTGAAAAAAGATTTGGCTGGCAGATTCAAAGATCGAGGAAAGAAACTGGCTGCACAGAAATTCAATAGGCTCCACTGTTACTAGCAAGCTGTCAGGCATGGATATTGGAGTTCTATTACAATATAGCTATAATCGGTTCATCAACATTGGGAGGATGATACACCATTTGTCATGAGGTTGTTAAAACAATATCTAGCTTGGCAGGGTAAAAACCCAGTTCCTTGCATTTACTTTCACTTGTTGGTGCTGTTCATTTATACATTGAGTACAAAATACAGGCTACATATTTGGTATAATATAGAGGAAGGATTAGCTGACTGCATGTAATCAATTGGGGATAAATATGTGAACTAGCTAACAAACAGGTCAATTTGGTAAAATATAGGTTTGAAGTTATCATCAGCCATTGTAGTATTTCCTTCTGTAGTAGGACAATTCCATTAGCCAGCAATCTGCCTGATGATTTCACTGAGTTCATGTCAGCTTCTGTGCATCTTCCCTTCAGCTCCGACAATACTATCCGCCAGGAGGCATTACCTTATGATGTCATGCTTACATGCTTCCCATCTTCAGTGGAAGCTGCTTCCAACAATTCTTAATATTCTCTCTCTGCCTTATTTCACACATACATTTCGATTGCAGGTCCAATGTATTGCAGGCCATGCTGTTGTGCAAGAATGCCTTCGCTGGGCATCTTATAAGAACATATATATATATATATATTCTATCATATACCAATAAGAATGGGAAAAAAATCTTGCAAGGTACTTCAGCATGCCACACAATATCTAGCATTCATCTGGTATATATATATACAATAGCCTTTAATTTGTTATTACTGCCCCATAAAACAAACTGAGTATCTTTGATGTTAGCATAAAAATGTTCATTATCTGTTTATCAGAATAAATAATGATCCATTTCAGTCAGCATGCTTTGGCCTTATTCAGGGTGACAGTGAAATGGCACATGTTGTGATCAATAATTGCAATTTAACCTGCAAAAAAAATGCATGGAGTGAGCTAGTGATGGTTTTAATGTGACAATTGCAATGAGTAAGTAATTTTCCACAGATCAGGAAAAAGCAACCAGGTTGATAACTATCAGTAGGTTATATAAGCATATGTTGCCAAGAAGGTTAAGTAAGTATAGCTAGCATAAATATCTACTTCATGGGTATAGCTAGTAGTATAGCTGACTAGAGGTTGACAAGCACTCGCCGGTCTAACCTTTTTTTTTTAATATTATTTAAATTTTCTTACAAAGATATATTATGCAGGTGCTACCATGTAGGGTCTTGGTAGCAGCGATACCCGTAACAGGGTTACCGAATTTTTTCAGCACGTAATAACTAATGATAATAATAATAATATCTAGCTACCTGCATAGGTCAGGTGTATGATGAGTCTTTAGGATTTTTCTGTTCATCACATATACTTCATAGAGTATTTGATAATGCATGGTGATTGGCATTAGGTTAGTATGGTGGGCCAATATTCCGATGATGGGAATCGTGTCAGCTACCTACCACAAACTTGTGGTTATTAATAGAGCCGACAGAAGTATTGAGCTTATGAAAATAGTTTCAGTTCCTATCTTCAACTGGTAGTGAAGATCAACTTTTGGAAAGGACATGGAATGGTGAATGAAATGTGTGGCCAACATCAATGCAACATGCCTGTGAAAAGTGCAGTGGTAGCCACCGTCAATAAACAGTACAGAAATTCTCCTCTGATAATGACCATGAAGGTGAATGATTAGCTTGATGTGCAGGTCTTCTCAACAATTGTGTAAAAATGAATGGAGGAAGGTTGTGATGCAAACATGGCAAGAAAACAGGCTACTTTCTTCAAAGGAACTATAATCATGGTAACTACTGAGGTGAACCATGTATTGTATGTGGCTAGAGGTGTTAGTGTGATAAAAATCTGCATAGTTATAGCCTATGTGAAGGGCATTAGTATTTTCATTTAACTTGCTAGTGATGCGATGGCCTCTGAAGTGGATGAGTGGTGGGAAGAGGGAGTGATGTATGGTTGGTGTAATATGAACCAATATGTTTATGTTAGCCACTTAAAAAAATTTTTTTACATATATTATGAGAATAAATTATATGAGAATAAATTAACACCCTCGCTATTTTACTGCCACAATCTCGGTTAAAATAATTTATAGAAGTGAATCATGAATACTTTACACTACTTTGCATGTGTATATATATCCAATGGTTAATGGCACTTTGTTGATGGTAATGGTCTAATCTCCATTGATAACAGACCGTAGACAGCCATACAATCTACTTTACAGAACAATGATATCACTCATGAGCTAGCAATTGTGAATGACATAAAATAGTGTACACTTCTTAGACTTTAGTACTGGTTATGTCATCTGTAAAAAATGCCCCAAAATAACCTTTAAGCCACATACATATACAGGAATCCTCTCCAAAGTTTACAATGCCATACAAGATATTTTGTAAAAAAAAAAAACCTATACATAACGAATATATCTAAGGATCAACAAAGTTAAAAAGAAACCAATGCAATTATCACAAATTCATATGCTGAATATTCCTCCTGTACCTTGTGTTTCGCATTTAATTAAATACAATAAGTAATAATAATCTCATGTGGCACAGATTGCATGCTTAAAAAAATATCATAGCCATCATCTCACTCCAACAAATTACAACAGATCAGAGCTCCTTGATAGGATGACCATTGTGCTTTAGAAGGGTTCGGCATAGATGTCACCTGCCATGATGTTAGCAATGATCATGTAATTCATGAGGTCTTTCTACCATCCCTTTGGAAATGGAGAGTGACAAAGATGCAGGAGCTGTTCCACATTCTTTAAAGTTCTTTACATGTGCAAATTAGAGACACCACTCTACAATTCACAGTAGGCGCATCCATCCATCCAAAGTCACCATTGGCTATCAATGTTTTGTCCATTTAATTGTGCTCTATGGTTTTTTTTTACTGATTTTATAAAAGAGAAAAATTATTTAGCCCTCCCAATCCAGCAGGCTGTATCCGTAAACTCAAAACACAGGATTTTCTGAAAGTGTTGAACCAATGGAGTTTTGTGAATATATAACTCAAATATGGAAGTTATAAAATTTCATAAAATTGATTTCAAATTCAACGTGTAACTGCTTATCATGATGGTAAGGCAACTATCATAGGTTTGTTCATCTCATGAGAGATGAGAAAATTCAATTAAATCTCCTATAGTGTCCAAGGGCAACCTGACCCTCCAGTGTGTATAACTTTTACTGCGATTCATGTTAGCTAAAACTCGTGTCATTACAAAATGGCCTAGTTTATAAGCAATATGGGTTGCATGCATGGTAAATCTGTAATCCAAGATGGACACTGCACCATTGGCTAAATGTGAATCTCTGATATAATTTATGTAAAAAAAAGATTTTGGGGTAATGCATTTAGTGGGAATAATTTATCCACTTTGATGTCACCTTCTTTTTAAAAATTCAATATGGTACTGGTGAGGAAAAAAATAGGCAGTTTTAGACTCATAAGTACTGAGACCATCAACTTACATCCTCTGATAGAATTTTTTCACGAAATGTTTTCTACCAACATTTTTTTTTTCCACCAAATATCTCTAAATATGATTATTTTCATGTGTGTTAAAATGGCTGATGAGTAACCTATGAAATTGAAAATGGTCAAGAAAAAGGAATATTAAATGTATAGTATTCTACACACCAGATTGCGAGAATAAAGAATAATATCAAGTTTACTCAGCATTCTTAAGAATAAAACACAAAATTCTACAAGGTTATTTGAAAAACAAACTCTAAGCAGTACAGCAGTTTAATTAGGTGAAGGTTTTCCTAATAGCATAGTTTATCATAGGCATGGTTACCATTGGAAATTTTACCAGCATTTTGTATCAAATTTTGAAATCACCAAATCCTAACATGGTGCGATCATAGGTAAATGTTTTTGGTCAAAATTCCAATACTTCACCTACCAGCATATCAATTCCAATTCATCAGGGTCAATGCTTCTTGTGCTAAAAGAAGAAGGTGAAAGTGGATAACCGAAAGTTTGATCAACTGATCAAACTCTAAGTCATGTGAGTCAGAAGTGGAGAAAATTAACTTGAATCTCAAAATAACCTGACATCTTTATTACATTTAGATAGCCAAGGAATCAAAATATCACGTCATCCCTAAATTCTACAAAAAAGGAGCTTCTAAACAACTAGTGAATCAGCGGGTTACAAAGAATCATTGGCCAAACATTGAAGCTGCATTCTACCATGCATGTGAAAATATTGAGAAGCATGTAGAAAATACCATAATTTTGAGAAAGAAACTTGCAATATTATCATCCTATATTCTATAATCTGGACTGCAAAGTATACAAACACAAGATGAAAGAGATGAAATACCTCGGCCTCACCATTGAATCTGGCTATAATTTAATGAATTCCTGTAATGTTCCATAAGGTACTGCAACTGAAGCTGCAATTGAAATGATTCCAGGATCCTTAAAAAAGCGGCATTTATACTGAAGCACAAAGTGCTAGATAGTTTCAAAACGGTTAATCCATGGACACACTCGACAGGTTGTACTGTGCATGTTTAACACCTGTAACAACTAACAAAACAGTGGCAGCACTTCTAAGAGTGTCTTATATCAGGTGTCAGTTGGTTGTCAGACAGGAAAGTCAAATAAGTAGCTACATCATTTTTTCAAGACATCATGTGTGCGATCACAAATGGGAAGTGGGTGACAACCTAAATAAATCTTGCTTGCATATCATAGTGGCAGCTTTCTAGGAAAGCAGAAGTCATTACCTGGCTGGTTTGGCCTGTGTGTGTCATATTCCAAGGAACAGGAGATATGACAGCTTCCTATCTCAATGAGAAGGAACATTGTGGACCTATGTCACTGCACATTGTGACATGGAACAATATTGTCATCCTTTTTTGCTTTGATAATTTTCGATCTGCTTGATGAGACTCCATCTGGATGAGGTACAACTCACGATACACATGGTCTGATAAAGCAAGGGACCTCGCATTAGAAGGTATTGGGAAGCTGACATGTACACCTGTCAAACTCCCAGGACCATGGCAAGGTCAGTATCTTATGAGAAGGCGCTATTACACTGCTTCTTCGAAATAAGGCCACAGCCTCCCCCCAAAAAGTGTTTCTTTGACCGAAAATGTTGAAGTGATTGTGATGGCACATCAATCTGATAGTTTGTGGCTATTGTGCCATGAGGTATCAAGCATTCCCCCTGAAATGCAGCTAAGCCTGGGAGGAAAGGATGAGTCTCGTGGACTGGTGCATGAAGTGTGAAGAGACTGACAACTATTGAGAAATTGCCACCAGTTGATGCACCAATCACAGAAAATACTACTATTAGTGAATGCTTGACAAAATCACTGAATTTTAAAGCTGTTGTCGAGCAGAGATAGATCCTTGTTGGCATGGATGAGGTGAAGCAAAGATGGCTTACAAGATGAATTGCACTTTGTTGAAGAGTACAAAATGTTCGTCATCCAACTCCGCATATTCCACACAGTTGAATCTTCTTTGGTGCCAATTTCAAATACATAGATGGGAGTGTTGTTGAAAAGCAGTTCATTAATCTAAACAGTTCTGTATGCAAGTAGATCCATTACCAATGTTTTACAAGAGAAGCACTGCAGTCGCTGCCTTTATGTGCAGAGAGTTCTGCCTAGTGGCCCATGAGTGGCTTCTCATTGAGCAATATGAACACAAAATGAAAGAGTAAGATTCCAGTATTGGCAGTCCTGCAAACCGTTACCATTGATCAGACTTATGACATTCCGATTGCCGTAATGGCAGTTGACGAAGTGATATACCTTATGAGAAAAATTGATGAGGAGATTCGACATGGGAAGCTTGGAATGATAGCCCAGTACTTACTGGGCTATCATTTCATGCCTTTTTTTTAATGGCTGACGGCAAAACCAAAGCTCATATGGCAGCTAAAACTAATTTTCAGCCGGTATTATTTCCAAAATGTTTCAAACATTCTTGAGACCTTCATTAATAAAAAGGTAGTAAATTGGTAGTGCGAAAATAGGAACTACATGGATCTATGTTTTTTTTCTCTATCAGATTGACTTGTCAAAAATAAACAAATGTAGACTACAAACATTTATTGCATTTAACGTAATGTAGACACTTCTTTTTAGAAAAATTGTACATATTAAATTTGTACATATTGAATTTAGGGTTGATTGTAATGGATCAAGCGGGCAATTCTTGTTTCATTTTATTCTTTACAAGACAAGCCAATATATATATATATATATTAACCATTTGTTTGTATACCTTAAAAATAAATAGTTCGCTACTATAAATAAAAAAATATTTTAACAGGAAAATTGTCCTCTTTTAAAACAATAGTTGGCAGGTAAATCCGAAGATCGATGAAAGAAACTGGCTGCACAGGAGTTTGATAGGCTGCACTTTTAATAGCAAGCTGTCAGGCAAGGATTTTTGAGTTCCATTACAATATAGCTATATTCAGTTCTTCAAAATTGATATGGAGGTGGTTACACTATTTGTCATGAAGATATACAAACAATATATAGCTTGGCAAGGTAAAAACACAGTTCCTTGCATTTACTTTCACTTGTGGGTGCTGTTCATTCAGACAACGACTACAATAAATAGGCTACATATTTGATACAATCTGGAGGAAGGATTATCTGACTGCATGTAATGAATTGAGGATAAATACGAGAACTAGCCAACAAAGAGGTCAACTAGGTAAAATATGGTTTTCAAGTTATTATCAACCTCTGCATGGTCTTTCTTTCAGAAGTCTGACAATTCCTTTAGCCAGCAAGTCTGCCTGATGACTTCACTCAGTTCATGTCAGCTTCTGTGCCTTCCCTTCAATACACTGACAATTCCTTCAGCCAGGAAGCAAAGCTTTATGATGCCATGCTTACAGTGGACTTTCTATCTTTAGGGGTAGCTGCTTCCTACTATTCTTAATATTCTCTCACGGACATATTTTACATATACATTTCAATTGCCAGCCCATTATATTGCTGGCCATCCAGTTTTGCCACCATGCTTTAGTTAGACATCTGTAAAGAACATAGCATATACGAGTATATATACACTATCATATACAAATAAGAAGGAAAAAAATCTTGCAAGGTGCTTCAACTTGCCACATAATGGCTAGTATACATCTAGTATATATGTATAGAATAGTTTGAATTAGTGGTCACTCAACCAAAGATGCATGTATTATAACACAAAATTTACTCCAAAATCTTTGTGCCAATTAGCATATAAGACAGCATCTGCAAAAGCTAATGGAGCTTTAAAACAAACTGAGTATCTTTGATGTTAGCATAAAAATGTACATTTCTGTTTATCAGATTAAATAATGATCCATTTCAGTCAACATGCTTTGGCCTCATTCAGAGTGACTGTGAAATGGCACATGAGGTGATGAATAATTGCTATTTAATCTGTAAAAAAAAATGTACCGAGTTAGCTAGCGATGCTTTTAATGTGACAATTGCAACGCGTAATATATTTTCCACCTATCAGGAAAAAGTAACCAGGTTGATAACTATCAGTGGGTTATATAACATATGTATTCCCCAAACAGTGTATCAAGTAAGTTTAGCTAGCATAAATCTCTACTTTATGGGTAGAGCTAGTAGTACGGCTATCTAGAGGTTGACAAGCACAACACACTAATTTTTTTTGGTCTAACCAATTTTTTCAGATTGTTTCAATACATTTCTTACACATATATTTAAAAAGTATGCAGTTGCTACCATGTACGTTCTTGGTAGCTGTGATACATGTAACAGGTTTGCTGAGACTTTTTCAGCACGTAATAACAATAATGATAATACCTGCATAGGTCAAGTGAGTGAAGAGTCTTCAGGACGTGTTCTGTGGGCCCTGATTTTGCTTTTCATCATATATACCTCATAGTGTAATTGATTATGCATAGTGATTGGCATTAGGTAAGTATTGTGGGTCAATATTCCGATGTGAATAGTGTCAGCTACCTACCACAAACACAATTGTTAATAATAGAGCCAACAGTTCTATTGAACTTAAGAAAATAGTTTCAGTTCCTATCTTCAACTGGTAGTGAAGATCATCTTCTGGAAAGGCCGTGGAATGATAAATGAAGTATATGGCCAACATCAATTCAACACGCCCGTGAAGATTGCTCTGGAAACTACCGTCAACAAACATTACGTGGGTTCTCCTCTAATAAGCACCTTGCAGGTGAATGGTGGCTACTTTCAATTTACTGTAGGTGAATGTCTTCTCTAAAACTGTGCAAAAGTGAATGGAGGAGGATTGTGATGCAAACATGACAAGAAAACCGGCTAACTTCTTCAAAGTAACTGTAATGATAACCTCTGAAATGAATCATATATTGCAAGTGGCTAGTGGTCGTTGTGTGATGAAATTCTGCATGATTAAAGCCTATGTGGAAGACATTGGGATTTTCATTTAACTTGCTTATGATGAGATCACCTCTGAAGTGGATGAGTGGTGGGGAAGAGTAAGTGATGTATGGTTGGTGTAATATGAACCTATAGCGTAATTGATATCCATGTTAATGTTAGCCACTTGAAAGGAAAATTCTTCACATGTAATATGAGAGTGAAGTATCACCCTCGCTGTTTTACTGCCACTCGCTCTGATATAATAATTTATAGCAGCGTATCATGAATTCTTTATGCTACATTGCGTGTGTATATATATATATATTAATTAATGGCACTTGAAGTTAATGGTCTAATCTCCATTGATAACTGACTGTGGACAGCCATACAATCTGCTATACAATGCAATAATAGCATCCATGAGTTAACAATTATGAATGACATAAACCAGTGTATACTTCTTAGACTTTAATGCTGGTTATGTCAGCATAAAACAATGGCAAAAATAACCTTTAAGTCACATACACAGGAACTCACTCAAAGGTTTACCATGCCATACGAGCTATTTTGTAAAAATAAGGAAAGTAACATGACTTATACATAGTGAATATATCTAAGGATCAACAAAGTTAAAAAGAAACCAACGCAATTATCACTAATTCATATGCTGAATATTCCTCCTGTACCTTGTATTTCCCATTTAATTAACTACAAGAAGTAATAAAAATAATCTCATGCGGCACTGGTTGCATGCTTTAAAAATTTTTTTTTGCTATCATCTCCCTCCAAATTACAACAGATCAGAGCTACCTGGTAGGATGACCACTGTACCACGGAAGTGTTCGGAAAGGATGTCACTGACCACATTGCTAGCAATGATCATGTAATTCATGGGGGATTTCTACCATCCTTTTGGAAATTGAGAGTGACAAAGATGCAGGAGCTGTTCCACATTCTTTAAAGTTCATTACATGTGCAAATTGCACACACCACACTAAAATTCCCAGTAGGCTCACTACATCCATCTACATACACCATTGGCAATCAAAGTTGTGTCCATTCAATTATGCTCTGTTTTTTCTACTGATTTTATACAAACTGAAATGTTATTTAGCTCTCCCAATCCAGCAGGCTGTAGCCGTAAATTCAAAACAGAGGATTTTCTGAAAGTGCTGAACCAATGGACTTCTGTGAATATATAACTCTAAATGGAAGATAAAAAAGTCCACAAAATCGATTTCAAATTCAATGTGTAACAGCTCACCATGATGGTAAGGCAACTATGAGGACGTTTGTTCATCTCTTGAGAGATGAAAACAATTCAATCAAATCTCTTATGTAGTCCAAAGGCTACCTGACTCCCAGTCTGTATAATGTTCACAGTGATTCATGTTAGTGTAAACCCATGTCTTACAAAACAGCCTAGTATACATGCAATATGGATTGCATGCATGGTAAATCTGCAATCCAAGATGGACACTGTGCAACATTGGCTAAATTTCAATTTTTGATCTAATTTATGTAAAGTAATGGTTTCGGGCAATGAATTTAGTGGAGACAATTTGTCCACACTTATGTCACTTTCTTTGTAAAAATTCAATATGGTTCTGTTGAGGCTAAAAATAGGCAGTTTTAGACTCATAATTACTGAGACCATCAACTTAGATCTTCTGATAGAATTATTTTCATGAGATGTTTTCTACCAACATTTTATTTTTTTCACCCAATTTCTCTAAACTTTGTCTATTTTCACGTGTGTTAAAATGGTTGATGAGTAACCTATGAAATTGAAAAGGGTCAAGAAAAAGAATACTTGAATGTATAGCATCTTACACACCAGGATTCAAGAATAAATTATAATATTCAGTTTGCATAGCATTCTTTGAATACAATTCAAAATTCCGCAAGGTTATTGGAAAAACAGACTCTGAGCTGTGCAGCAGTTTCATTAAGTGAAGGTTTTCCTAATAGCATGGTCAATCATAGACAAGGTTACCATTGCAAATTTTACCAGCATTTCATGTCAAATTTTAGAATCACCAAATCCTAACATGGTGCGATCAAAGATGAATGCTATTTGGTCAAAAGACCTATTAAAAAATAATGCATGTCCAATACTTCATCTACCACCACATCAACTCTAATTCGTAAGGATCAATGCTTCTTGTGGTATATGAAGAAGGTGAAAGAGGATAACCGAAAGTTTGATAAACTGATCAAACTCTAAGTCACGTGAGACAGAAGTGGAGAAAATCATCTTGAATCACAAAATAACTTGATATCTTTACTTCATTTGGATAGCCGAGGAATCAAAATGTCAGATCATCCCTTAATTCCACCCAAGAAGGATCTTCTACACAACCAGTGAATTAGTTGGTTCCAAAAAAATTATAGGCCACAAAATGAAGCTGCATTGCACCATGCATGTGAAAGTATTGAGAAGCATTTAGAAAATACCACAGTTTTGAGGAAGAGATACGTCAGTACTTACAATGTTATCATCCTAAATTCTATAATCTGGACAACAAAGTGTACCAACTCAAGGCAAAACAGATGAATTACCTCGGCTTCACCATTGAATCTGCCATAAATTAATGCATTCCTGTAATGTTCCATATGGTACTGCAACCGAACTGCAATTGAAATGAATCCAGGATAAAAAAAAAAAAAACCACACTTATACCGAAGCACAAAGTGCTAGATAGTTTCAAACATGTTTATCCATGGCCACAATCTCCTGGTTGTACTTTGCATGTCTTAACACCTGTAACAACTAACGAAACTGTGGCAGAACTTCTAAGAGTGTCTTATATCAGGTGTCAAGTGATGGTCTGACTGGAAAGTGCAAATAAGTAGCTACATCATTGTTTCATGACATTATATATGCGATGACAAATGAGCAGTGGGTAACAACCTAAATAAATCTTGCTTGTGTGTCATAGTGGCAGCTTACTAGGAAAGCAGAAGTCATTACCTGGTTTATCTGGTTTGGCCACTATGTATCATATTCCAAGGAACTGGAGATCATGACAGCTTCCTATCTCAATGAGAAGGAACATTGTGGACCTATGTCCCTTCACACACAACAATATTGGAACAATATTGTCATGCATTTTTGCTTTGATAATTTTGATCTCCTGAATGAGACTCTGTCTAGATGAGGTACAACTCACAACACATATGGTCTGATAAAGTTAGGGATACCGGCATTAGAAAGTATTCGGAGCCTGATAAGTCCACCTGTCAACCTCCCCAGGACTATAGCATGGTTTGTAACTCATGGGAAGGTGCTTCGTCAAAATGAAGCTACAACCCCAAAAGTGTTTCATTGACCACAAATGTTGAAGTGATGGTGATGGCACATCAATCTGATAGTTTGTAGATATTGCGCCATGAGTTAACAAGCATTCTCCATGGAATACAGCTAAAGCCTGGGAGGAAAGGATGAGTCGCGTGAACTGGTGCAAGAAATGTGAAGAGACTGACAACTATGGAGAAATTGCCACCAGTTGATGCACCAATTACAGAAAATATTACTGTAAGTGAATGCTTGACAAAATCACTGAATTTCACAGCTGGGCGAGATGGATCCCTGTTGGCATGGATTGCGGTGAAACAGTGATGGCTTACAAGATAAATAGCACTTTGTTGAATGGTACAAAAAGTTCTTTATCCTACTCTGTATACTCCACACATATATGCCTACTTTGGTACCATTTTCAAATATAAAGTTGGGAGTGGTGTTGAAAAGCAGTTTATTATCCAATCTGATCAGTATGCAATTAGATCCACTACCAATATTTTACAAGAGAAGCATTACAATGACTGCCTTCATGTGCAGAGAGTCGTGCCTAGTGGCCCATGAGCGGCGTTCATTGTGCAATTTGAAATCAAAATGAAGGGTTAGATTCCAGTTTTGGCAGTCCTGCAAACTGTTACCATTAATCAGACTTATGACAATCTGATTGCCTTAATAGCTGATGAGGAAGTGATATACTTTATAGGAAAAATTGAAGAGGAGATTCGACATCGGAAGCTTGGAATGATAGCCAAGTACTCAATGGGCTATCATTTCTATCCTTTTTAAAAATGGTGGATGGCAAAACCAAAGCTCATATGGCAGCTGAAAGTATTTTTAGCTGGTATTATTTCCAAAATGACTTCAAGCATGCTTAACACCTTCGCTAATAAAAAGGTAGTAAACTGGTAGTAAAAAATTGGAACTACTAGGATCTATGTTTTTATTATCTGTATCTCACACACATAGCTTCCATTCAATCGGTAAATTTAATAAAAAAAAAAAATTAATTATCGCTGGAAGACTTCAAATGTTCCAATGTATTGCTCCGACTCTACATTGTTCCCTGTTTGAAGTAAACAATTTTTTTTTTCTTTCAAAAAAGCCTTGTCTAAGCATTGATGTTGACGATGCGATCAAGCAAGCTTACGTGCTGTTTTAATGCAAGTGAAATGATGAAACCACATTAGCCTAGTGTTATGGCTAAACATGATGAAACCACAGTAACGCTAGAGCTATTGTCAAATATGATGAAACCACAGTATACCAAGTGTTTTCCAAAAAAAAAATAGTGTCAGAGTTGTTGATATGCAGTGCATTGGAAGATGAAGCTATCTGATACTAAATTTAAAAAAGATCTTTTGTAAGAAAGTTATGCGTGGGGGAGAACAAATATAAATCCTTAAAGTGGGTGTTTTCATACTTTCAAATTTATCTTTGTACTGCAGGTTTACTACCTTAGCTAAGAATTCAAGGCACACTTGAATCTTTTTGGAGATAATATCATCTGAAATCACACACCATTTAGGCAGCTTAAAAGCTGTTGATGTGAGTTTTAACTGTGATATGAGCTTTACTTTTTGATTTCTTGTTTTGCCATCTGCCATTATGAAAAGTGTGTCTTACTATATAGGGTAATCCCTGATTACTTTTTTTCTTTATTATCATTTTATTTTAACTGTCTTCATTTTTAGTTATTGAGTTGCAGCTGTTACTCTGCCTCCTATAATCCTCTCTCAAATGCCATACACTTTGGATATCTCTAGCTCACAGACCCAAGCAGAAACTACCTCGACTAGAGCTTACACCCCTCCTCAAATGTTCTCACTAGTAAGGAGAGTGTGAATCAGATGTTTGAAGAGCCTAAGTGAAAAACGAAGACAGGTGGCTGTAGTGACACTGACTTCTTTCTACCTTCAGTAAGTGTTCCAAAGAGCTTACAAACTCTCAAGTAACATTCATATGCTGTTTTGAGCAACATCTTTACTATTTCCACTGCTGCTGCTACTAAATCCAATAATAGTCATTCAATGGTAGAAGTTATTTGAAATATTAGCATTTCTAGTGACCGGTCATATACGGTTGCCAACTGCTTGTCTGGTGGAGCAGAATTTGCTATTTTTCGGTCCTGGGTAGATATCAGCATCTTGACTTCCAGCTATCTGACTTTATCCGGTCACAATATGTCCTGCACAGTTGGTAAAGGTCATGCACGAAGGAAGCCATCATCAGGCACAGGTAGTGGTCTCCCTAGATGCTGGCTGATGGGAGAACTGTTTTGAGGAAAACAATCCAAGCAACGAGTATCTTCTCCATCCCCGTCATCAGCCATCAATGAACTCGAGGAAGAAGCTAGACCGGCGAAGAGGCAAAACTTAGGGTCCGGCAGTAGAACTGATTTTCCTCATGCAGTTGATCATCGAGGAGATTTATTCGGATGCATGTTTGGTAGAGGAAGCAGAAAATGGTGGTAAGTGGGAAGTTGGAGCAAGTTGCTCCGATGGAAGTGGAAAAGGTGATGAGCATTGCATGTACTGATAGAGATGAGGTTGAGAACAAATTCATTGTGAGTTCCATTCCCAAACCAACAATATGCTTGGTTCGATTAAAGAACACGAACAATGGTGTCAGTTCCATTCTTGTTTGGAAGCATATATCTGATACCTGAAAGATATGATCCTGTACGGAAGATAGTGCAAGAGGCCGCATCCATTCCTGGTGGTGACCATTCATCAGAAACTAAAATTAGCTAGGATTCAGTCTTAAATATGCCCCAATACCAATGTATTACAGTTCCTACTTCGAAGAGAATCAAGGTTGGCATTGCAAAGCTTGGTAACTCTGGAATCAAAACCAATGGTGATGAAATGGTTATTACACCCAATGCACTTTGGACTAGGATTGATGATCCAGTCACAAATGCTCCTACTACCAAAGAGAACTTTATTGTGCCCGCTTCATTCCTGAGTTCAAGAAAGATAAAAAAGGTACAGCAGCAGCTACTTCTCAGATCTCTATATGAGGTAGTGAGTCAGCTACCATCTTTTTGCCATGGATACTGCTTCCTATGGACCATTTACGGCTCTCTCTCTTGGCTGTGCATGTCACTGCCATCTTCAATGTAGGAAAAAGAAACAAATTTATGCCTAGTTATGTGAGTCTTGACATTTTGTGGGTGGAGGACAAAGCCTTAGGGAGGAGGGATGCAGGAGAGGGCGAGGTGAACGATTGGGTACATGACCCACTCGGCAGTCTCCATGATGGTAGAGATAGATCCACTTGCAAGAGATTTCAGTCGGTGAGTGGTGTAGATGGGTTTGTAATGACACGCATCCCAACCAGACTTAAGGTTGGGGTGAGATTCTGTATTGTTTGCTGATAAAGCTGCCTTGAGGTGTGACCATGCAATATTCCGTGCTGACTTTTTTGAGTATTTTTTTCCCACCTAGCCATAACTACTTTAAATGAAACTTTGTAGCTATACTCCTGTTTGCACATATAATAATAATATATAGATATTTTTTCAGAATATGCCCGAGAGATAGTCTTTTCATTCATTGTTTTAATGAAGTGGTACTGTTGTATCGTGTATTCAGTTTGAGTTAAGGGGGGACTATACCTGAAACCACAAAAATTTGAGCACATATTTGAGCTGTTGTGTAGAAGATCCTTCTTGGGTGGAATTTAGGGATGATCTGACATTTTGATTCCTCGGCTATCCAAATGAAGTAAAGATATCAAGTTATTTTGTGATTCAAGATGATTTTCTCCACTTCTGTCTCACGTGACTTAGAGTTTGATCAGTTTATCAAACTTTCGGTTATCCTCTTTCACCTTCTTCATATACCACAAGAAGCATTGATCCTTACGAATTAGAGTTGATGTGGTGGTAGATGAAGTATTGGACATGCATTATTTTTTTTTTGGTCTTTTGACCAAATAGCATTCATCTTTGATCGCACTATGTTAGGATTTGGTGATTCTAAAATTTGACATGAAATGCTGGTAAAATTTGCAATGGTAACCTTGTCTATGATTAACCATGCTATTAGGAAAACCTTCACTTAATTACACTGCTGCACAGCTCAGAGTCTGTTTTTCCAATAACCTTGGAGAATTTTGAATTGTATTCAAAGAATGCTATGCAAACTGAATATTATAATTTATTCTTGAATCCTGGTGTGTAAGATGCTATACATTCAAGTATTCTTTTTCTTGACCCTTTTCAATTTCATAGGATACTCATCAACCATTTTAAGACACGTGAAAATAGACAAAGTTTAGAGAAATTTGGTGAAAAAAATAAAATGTTGGTAGAAAACATTTCATGAAAATAATTCTATCAGAAGATCTAAGTTGACGGTCTCAGTAATTATGAGTCTAAAACTGCCTATTTTTAGCCTCAACAGAACCATATTGAATTTTTACAAAGAAAGTGACATAAGTGTGGACAAATTGTCTCCACTAAATTCATTGCCCGAAACCATTACTTTACATAAATTAGATCAAAAATTGAAATTTAGCCAATGTTGCACAGTGTCCATCTTGGATTGCAGATTTACCATGCATGCAATCCATATTGCATGTATACCAGGCTGTTTTGTAAGACATGGGTTTACACTAACATGAATCACAGTGAACATTATACAGACTGGGAGTCAGGTAGCCTTTGGACTACATAAGAGATTTGATTGAATTGTTTTCATCTCTCAAGAGATGAACAAACGTCCTCATAGTTGCCTTACCATCATGGTGAGCTGTTACACATTGAATTTGAAATCAATTTTGTGGACTTTTTTATCTTCCATTTAGAGTTATATATTCACAGAAGTCCATTGGTTCATCACTTTCAGAAAATCCTCTGTTTTGAATTTACGGCTACAGCCTGCTGGATTGGGAGAGCTAAATAACATTTCAGTTTGTATAAAATCAGTAGAAAAAACAGAGCATAATTGAATGGACACAACTTTGATTGCCAATGGTGTATGTAGATGGATGTAGTGAGCCTACTGGGAATTTTAGTGTGGTGTCTGCAATTTGCACATGTAATGAACTTTAAAGAATGTGGAACAGCTCCTGCATCTTTGTCACTCTCAATTTCCAAAAGGATGGTAGAAATCCCCCATGAATTACATGATCATTGCTAGCAATGTGGTCAGTGACATCCTTTCCGAACACTTCCGTGGTACAGTGGTCATCCTACCAGGTAGCTCTGATCTGTTGTAATTTGGAGGGAGATGATAGCAAAAAAAAAATTTAAAGCATGCAACCAGTGCCGCATGAGATTATTTTTATTACTTCTTGTAGTTAATTAAATGGGAAATACAAGGTACAGGAGGAATATTCAGCATATGAATTAGTGATAATTGCGTTGGTTTCTTTTTAACTTTGTTGATCCTTAGATATATTCACTATGTATAAGTCATGTTACTTTCCTTATTTTTACAAAATAGCTCGTATGGCATGGTAAACCTTTGAGTGAGTTCCTGTGTATGTGACTTAAAGGTTATTTTTGCCATTGTTTTATGCTGACATAACCAGCATTAAAGTCTAAGAAGTATACACTGGTTTATGTCATTCATAATTGTTAACTCATGGATGCTATTATTGCACTGTAAAGCAGATTGTATGGCTGTCCACAGTCAGTTATCAATGGAGATTAGACCATTAACATTAAGTGCCATTAATTAATGGATATATATACACACGCAATGTAGCATAAAGTATTCATGATATGCTGCTATAAATTATTATATCAGAGCGAGTGGCAGTAAAACAGCGAGGGTGATACTTCACTCTCATATTACATGTGAAGAATTTTCCTTTCAAGTGGCTAACTTAACATGCATATCAATTACGCTATAGGTTCATATTACACCAACCATACATCACTTACTCTTCCCCACCACTCATCCACTTCAGAGGTGATCTCATCATAAGCAAGTTAAATGAAAATCCCAATGTCTTCCACATAGGCTTTAATCATGCAGAATTTCATCACACAACGACCACTAGCCACTTGCAATATATGATTCATTTCAGAGGTTATCATTACAGTTACTTTGAAGAAGTTAGCCGGTTTTCTTGTCGTGTTTGCATCACAATCTTCCTCCATTCACTTTTACACAGTTTCAGAGAATATATTCACCTACAGTAAATTGAAAGTAGCCACCATTCACCTGCAAGATGCTTATTAGAGGAGAACCCACGTAATGTTTGTTGACGGTAGTTTCTAGAGCAATCTTCACGGGCGTGTTGCATTGATGTTGGCCATATACTTCATTTATCATTCCACGGCCTTTCCAGAAGATGATCTTCACTACCAGTTGAAGATAGGAACTGAAACTATTTTCTTAAGTTCAATAGAACTGTTGGCTCTATTACTAACAATTGTGTTTGTGGTAGGTAGCTGACACTATTCACATCGGAATATTGACCCACAATACTTACCTAATGCCAATCACTATGCATAATCAATTACACTATGAGGTATATATGATGAAAAGCAAAATCAGGGCCAACAGAACACGTCCTGAAGACTCTTCACACACTTGACCTATGCCGGTATTATCATTATTGTTATTACGTGCTGAAAATGTCTCAGCAAACCTGTTACATGTATCGCAGCTACCAAGAACGTACATGGTAGCACCTGCATACTTTTTAAATATATGTGTAAGAAATGTATTGAAACAATTTAAAAAAATTGGTTAGACAAAAAAAAATTGGTGTTTTGTGCTTGTCAACCTCTAGATATCTGTGCTACTAGCTGTACCCATAAAGTAGATATTTATGCTAGCTAAACTTACTTGATAAACTGTTTGGGCAATACATATGCTTATATAACCCACTGATAGTTATCAACCTGGTTACTTTTTCCTGATAGGTGGAAAATATATTACGCGTTGCAATTGTCACATTAAAAGCATCGCTAGCTAACTCGGTACATTTTTTTTACAGATTATTAGCAATTATTGATCACCACATGTGCCATTTCACAGTCACTCTGAATGAGGCCAAAGCATGTTGACTGAAATGGATCATTATTTAATCTGATAAACAGAAATGTACATTTTTAAGCTAACATCAAAGATACTCAGTTTGTTTTAAAGCTCCATTAGCTTTTGCAGATGCTGTCTTATATGCTAATTGGCACAAAGATTTTGGAGTAAATTTTGTGTTATAATACATGCATCTTTGGTTGAGTGACCACTAATTCAAACTATTCTATACATATATACTAGATGTATACTAGCCATTATGTTGCAAGTTGAAGCACCTTGCAAGATTTTTTTCCTTCTTATTTGTATATCTTAGTGTATATATACTCGTATATGCTATGTTCTTTACAGATGTCTAACTAAAGCATGGTGGCAAAACTGGATGGCCAGCAATACAATGGGCTGGCAATTAAAATGTATATGTAAAATATGTCCGTGAGAGAATATTAAGAATAGTAGGAAACAGCTATCCCTAAAGATAGAAAGTCCACTCTAAGCATGGCATCATAAAGCTGTGCTTCCTGGCTGAAGGAGTTGTCAGTGTATTGAAGGTAAGGCACAGAAGCTGACATGAACTGAGTGAAGTCATCAGGCAGACTTGCTGGCTAAAGGAATTGTCAGACTTCTGAAAGAAAGACCATGCAGAGGCTGATAATAACTTGAAAACCATATTTTACCTAGTTGACCTCTTTGTTGGCTAGTTCTCGTATTTATCCTCAATTCATTACATGCAGTCAGATAATCCTTCCTCCAGATTGTATCAAATATGTAGCCTATTTATTGTAGTCGTTGTCTGAATGAACAGCACCCACAAGTGAAAGTAAATGCAAGGAACTGTGTTTTTACCTTGCCAAGCTATATATTGTTTGTATATCTTCATGACAAATAGTGTATCCACCTCCATATCAATTTTGAAGAACTGAATATAGCTATATTGTAATGGAACTCAAAAATCCTTGCCTGACAGCTTGCTATTAAAAGTGCAGCCTATCAAACTCCTGTGCAGCCAGTTTCTTTCATCGATCTTCGGATTTACCTGCCAACTATTGTTTTAAAAGAGGACCATTTTCTTGTTAAAATATTTTTTTATTTATAGTAGCGAACTATTTATTTTTATGGAATACAAACAAATGGTTAAAATATATATATATATATATTGGCTTGTCTTGTAAAGAATAAAAAGAAACAAGAATTGCCCGCTTGATCCTTTACAATCAACCCTAAATTCAATATGTACAAATTTAATATGTACAATTTTTCTAAAAAGAAGTGTCTACATTACGTTAAATGCAATAAATGTTTGTAGTCTACATTTGTTTATTTTTGACAAGTCAATCTGATAGAGAAAAAAACATAGATCCATGTAGTTCCTATTTTCGCACTACCAATTTACTACCTTTTTATTAATGAAGGTCTCAAGAATGCTTGAAACATTTTGGAAATAATACCGGCTGAAAATTAGTTTTAGCTGCCATATGAGCTTTGGTTTTGCCGTCAGCCATTAAAAAAAAAGGCATGAAATGATAGCCCAGTAAGTACTGGGCTATCATTCCAAGCTTCCCATGTCGAATCTCCTCATCAATTTTTCTCATAAGGTATATCACTTCGTCAACTGCCATTACGGCAATCGGAATGTCATAAGTCTGATCAATGGTAACGGTTTGCAGGACTGCCAATACTGGAATCTTACTCTTTCATTTTGTGTTCATATTGCTCAATGAGAAGCCACTCATGGGCCACTAGGCAGAACTCTCTGCACATAAAGGCAGCGATTGCAGTGCTTCTCTTGTAAAACATTGGTAATGGATCTACTTGCATACAGAACTGTTTAGATTAATGAACTGCTTTTCAACAACACTCCCATCTATGTATTTGAAATTGGTACCAAAGAAGATTCAACTGTGTGGAATATGCGGAGTTGGATGACGAACATTTTGTACTCTTCAACAAAGTGCAATTCATCTTGTAAGCCATCTTTGCTTCACCTCATCCATGCCAACAAGGATCTATCTCTGCTCGACAACAGCTTTAAAATTCAGTGATTTTGTCAAGCATTCACTAATAGTAGTATTTTCTGTGATTGGTGCATCAACTGGTGGCAATTTCTCAATAGTTGTCAGTCTCTTCACACTTCATGCACCAGTCCACGAGACTCATCCTTTCTTCCCAGGCTTAGCTGCATTTCAGGGGGAATGCTTGATACCTCATGGCACAATAGCCACACACTATCAGATTGATGTACCATCACAATCACTTCAACTTTTTCGGTCAAAGAAACACTTTTTGGGGGGAGGCTGTGGCCTTATTTCGAAGAAGCAGTGTAATAGCGCCTTCTCATAAGATACTGACCTTGCCATGGTCCTGGGAATTTGACAGGTGTACATGTCAGCTTCTCAATACCTTCTAATGCGAGGTCCCTTGCTTTATCAGACCATGTGTATCGTGAGTTGTACCTCATCCAGATGGAGTCTCATCAAGCAGATCGAAAATTATCAAAGCAAAAATGGATGACAATATTGTTCCAAGTCACCATGTGCAGTGACATGTTTCTTCTCATTGAGATAGGAAGCTGTCATATCTCCTGTTCCTTGGAATATGACACACACAGGCCAAACCAGCCAGGTAATGACTTCTGCTTTCCTAGAAAGCTGCCACTATGATATACAAGCAAGATTTATTTAGGTTGTCACCCACTTCCCATTTGTGATCGCACACATGATGTCTTGAAAAAATGATGTAGCTACTTATTTGACTTTCCTGTCTGACAACCAACTGACACCTGATATAAGACACTCTTAGAAGTGCTGCCACTGTTTTGTTAGTTGTTACAGGTGTTAAACATGCACAGTACAACCTGTCGAGTGTGTCCATGGATTAACCGTTTTGAAACTATCTAGCACTTTGTGCTTCAGTATAAATGCCGCTTTTTTAAGGATCCTGGAATCATTTCAATTGCAGCTTCAGTTGCAGTACCTTATGGAACATTACAGGAATTCATTAAATTATGGCCAGATTCAATGGTGAGGCCGAGATATTTCATCTCTTTCATCTTGTGTTTGTATACTTTGCAGTCCAGATTATAGAATATAGGATGATAATATTGCAAGTTTCTTTCTCAAAATTATGGTACTTTCTACATGCTTCTCAATATTTTCACATGCATGGTAGAATGCAGCTTCAATGTTTGGCCAATGATTCTTTGTAACCCGCTGATTCACTAGTTGTTTAGAAGCTCCTTTTTTGTAGAATTTAGGGATGACGTGATATTTTGATTCCTTGGCTATCTAAATGTAATAAAGATGTCAGGTTATTTTGAGATTCAAGTTAATTTTCTCCACTTCTGACTCACATGACTTAGAGTTTGATCAGTTGATCAAACTTTCGGTTATCCACTTTCACCTTCTTCTTTTAACACAAGAAGCATTGACCCTGATGAATTGGAATTGATATGCTGGTAGGTGAAGTATTGGAATTTTGACCAAAAACATTTACCTATGATCGCACCATGTTAGGATTTGGTGATTTCAAAATTTGATACAAAATGCTGGTAAAATTTCCAATGGTAACCATGCCTATGATAAACTATGCTATTAGGAAAACCTTCACCTAATTAAACTGCTGTACTGCTTAGAGTTTGTTTTTCAAATAACCTTGTAGAATTTTGTGTTTTATTCTTAAGAATGCTGAGTAAACTTGATATTATTCTTTATTCTCGCAATCTGGTGTGTAGAATACTATACATTTAATATTCCTTTTTCTTGACCATTTTCAATTTCATAGGTTACTCATCAGCCATTTTAACACACATGAAAATAATCATATTTAGAGATATTTGGTGGGAAAAAAAATGTTGGTAGAAAACATTTCGTGAAAAAATTCTATCAGAGGATGTAAGTTGATGGTCTCAGTACTTATGAGTCTAAAACTGCCTATTTTTTTCCTCACCAGTACCATATTGAATTTTTAAAAAGAAGGTGACATCAAAGTGGATAAATTATTCCCACTAAATGCATTACCCCAAAATCTTTTTTTTACATAAATTATATCAGAGATTCACATTTAGCCAATGGTGCAGTGTCCATCTTGGATTACAGATTTACCATGCATGCAACCCATATTGCTTATAAACTAGGCCATTTTGTAATGACACGAGTTTTAGCTAACATGAATCGCAGTAAAAGTTATACACACTGGAGGGTCAGGTTGCCCTTGGACACTATAGGAGATTTAATTGAATTTTCTCATCTCTCATGAGATGAACAAACCTATGATAGTTGCCTTACCATCATGATAAGCAGTTACACGTTGAATTTGAAATCAATTTTATGAAATTTTATAACTTCCATATTTGAGTTATATATTCACAAAACTCCATTGGTTCAACACTTTCAGAAAATCCTGTGTTTTGAGTTTACGGATACAGCCTGCTGGATTGGGAGGGCTAAATAATTTTTCTCTTTTATAAAATCAGTAAAAAAAAACCATAGAGCACAATTAAATGGACAAAACATTGATAGCCAATGGTGACTTTGGATGGATGGATGCGCCTACTGTGAATTGTAGAGTGGTGTCTCTAATTTGCACATGTAAAGAACTTTAAAGAATGTGGAACAGCTCCTGCATCTTTGTCACTCTCCATTTCCAAAGGGATGGTAGAAAGACCTCATGAATTACATGATCATTGCTAACATCATGGCAGGTGACATCTATGCCGAACCCTTCTAAAGCACAATGGTCATCCTATCAAGGAGCTCTGATCTGTTGTAATTTGTTGGAGTGAGATGATGGCTATGATATTTTTTTAAGCATGCAATCTGTGCCACATGAGATTATTATTACTTATTGTATTTAATTAAATGCGAAACACAAGGTACAGGAGGAATATTCAGCATATGAATTTGTGATAATTGCATTGGTTTCTTTTTAACTTTGTTGATCCTTAGATATATTCGTTATGTATAGGTTTTTTTTTTTTACAAAATATCTTGTATGGCATTGTAAACTTTGGAGAGGATTCCTGTATATGTATGTGGCTTAAAGGTTATTTTGGGGCATTTTTTACAGATGACATAACCAGTACTAAAGTCTAAGAAGTGTACACTATTTTATGTCATTCACAATTGCTAGCTCATGAGTGATATCATTGTTCTGTAAAGTAGATTGTATGGCTGTCTACGTTCTGTTATCAATGGAGATTAGACCATTACCATCAACAAAGTGCCACTAACCATTGGATATATATACACATGCAAAGTAGTGTAAAGTATTCATGATTCACTTCTATAAATTATTTTATCCGAGATTGTGGCAGTAAAATAGCGAGGGTGTTAATTTATTCTCATATAATTTATTCTCATAATATATGTAAAGTTTTTTTTTTAAGTGGCTAACATAAACATATTGGTTCATATTACACCAACCATACATCACTCCCTCTTCCCACCACTCATCCACTTCAGAGGCCATCGCATCACTAGCAAGTTAAATGAAAATACTAATGCCCTTCACATAGGCTATAACTATGCAGATTTTTATCACACTAACACCTCTAGCCACATACAATACATGGTTCACCTCAGTAGTTACCATGATTATAGTTCCTTTGAAGAAAGTAGCCTGTTTTCTTGCCATGTTTGCATCACAACCTTCCTCCATTCAATTTTACACAATTGTTGAGAAGACCTGCACATCAAGCTAATCATTCACCTTCATGGTCATTATCAGAGGAGAATTTCTGTACTGTTTATTGACGGTGGCTACCACTGCACTTTTCACAGGCATGTTGCATTGATGTTGGCCACACATTTCATTCACCATTCCATGTCCTTTCCAAAAGTTGATCTTCACTACCAGTTGAAGATAGGAACTGAAACTATTTTCATAAGCTCAAGACTTCTGTCGGCTCTATTAATAACCACAGGTTTGTGGTAGGTAGCTGACACGATTCCCATCATCGGAATATTGGCCCACCATACTAACCTAATGCCAATCACCATGCATTATCAAATACTCTATGAAGTATATGTGATGAACAGAAAAATCCTAAAGACTCATCATACACCTGACCTATGCAGGTAGCTAGATATTATTATTATTATCATTAGTTATTACGTGCTGAAAAAATTCGGTAACCCCGTTACGGGCATCGCTGCTACCAAGACCCTACATGGTAGCACCTGCATAATATATCTTTGTAAGAAAATTTAAATAATATGAAAAAAAAAGGTTAGACCGGCGAGTGCTTGTCAACCTCTAGTCAGCTATACTACTAGCTATACCCATGAAGTAGATATTTATGCTAGCTATACTTACTTAACCTTCTTGGCAACATATGCTTATATAACCTACTGATAGTTATCAACCTGGTTACTTTTTCCTGATCAGTGGAAAATTACTTACTCATTGCAATTGTCACATTAAAACCATCACTAGCTCACTCCATGCATTTTTTTTGCAGGTTAAATTGCAATTGTTGATCACAACATGTGCCATTTCACTGTCACCCTGAATAAGGCCAAAGCATGCTGACTGAAATGGATCATTATTTATTCTGATAAACAGATAATGAACATTTTTATGCTAACATCAAAGATACTCAGTTTGTTTTATGGGGCAGTAATAACAAATTAAAGGCTATTGTATATATATATACCAGATGAATGCTAGATATTGTGTGGCATGTTGAAGTACCTTGCAAAAATTTTTTCCCATTCTTATTGGTATATGATAGAATATATATATATATATATATGTTCTTATAAGATGCCCAGTTAAGGCATGCTTGCACAACAGCATGGCCTGCAATACATTGGACCTGCAATCGAAATGTATGTGTGAAATAAGGCAGAGAGAGAATATTAAGAATTGTTGGAAGCAGCTTCCACTGAAGATGGGAAGCATGTAAGCATGACATCATAAGGTAATGCCTCCTGGCGGATAGTATTGTCGGAGCTGAAGGGAAGATGCACAGAAGCTGACATGAACTCAGTGATATCATCAGGCAGATTGCTGGCTAATGGAATTGTCCTACTACAGAAGGAAATACTACAATGGCTGATGATAACTTCAAACCTATATTTTACGAAATTGACCTGTTTGTTAGCTAGTTCACATATTTATCCTCAATTGATTACATGCAGTCAGCTAATCCTTCCTCTATATTATACCAAATATGTAGCCTGTATTTTGTACTCAATGTATGAATGAACAGCACCCACAAGTGAAAGTAAATGCAAGGAACTGTGTTTTTACCCTGCCAAGCTAGATATTGTTTTAACAACCTCATGACAAATGGGGTATCATCCTCCCAATGTTGATGAACCGATTATAGCTATATTGTAATAGAACTCCAATATCCATGCCTGACAGCTTGCTAGTAACAGTGGAGCCTATTGAATTTCTGTGCAGCCAGTTTCTTTCCTCGATCTTTGAATCTGCCAGCCAAATCTTTTTTCAAAGATGACCATTTTCTTGTCAACATTTTTTTTTGGTGAGTAAATTATTCATTTTTACTGAATCCACCATTACTGTGGGCTACTCCACCAGGTTTCAGACAGTGAATGCATCCATCACTGTGAGCTACTCCATCAGGCTTCAGACAGTGAATGAAGCCGAATACATATATATGGATAAAAAATATATACATATTGGATTGACTTGTCAAAAATAAAATGAAACAAGAATTGCCTGCATGACCCTTCACAATCAACCCCAAATTTAATGTGCAGATTTTCTAAACAGCAGTGTCTTCATCATATTAATAGCCAATAAATGTGGTAGTCTACATTTGTTTCATTGATGTGACAAGGCAATCTGATGTGTTTTTGAACAGCGTTTTGTAGTCAACTCCTCCTATATAAATGTTTATTACTAATATAGATGTAAAAACACATGGACCTATATATTCTATTCACATAGATAGAGTATATGGATCATTAATTACCTAGTTTTAGTGATATTATCTGTTGTCACAAGAGTTAGTTTCCTGCTTCTTAATAGGAAAAAAAATCAATTTCTTGCAGACTCAGCAGAGGTAGACTCGATATTGCACATACAAAATTAGGCTGTTGTATTGATGATCACTTAGGTTTTTTATTGAATCAAGAAACAGATAGTAACTGCAGTGCATTGCAGACATGTTGCATTAAAATTACAACGAATGGATTTACAGCATGCAAGGTATATGTGGGTGAGGTGGGTGGGGGGGGGGGGGGGGGGAGAATTAGATGAATGTGTCTTTGAATACCGAAGGACTGAAGGTACCAAGTTTTTGAAACAACTCAATTCCTTTGAAACTCTTGCCACATCCCATATGGAGACTAATCTCTTACCCAGACTCATTTTAACTGCTACGTGGAAAAGGGAGTCTAATATATTGAGACAGTAGATGTCTGTGGGCTTAGCTGCTCTAACACTGGTAATCTTGTTACATAGATTCTTAATTGTGATTGGATGAGTAGGGTACAGACATGCAACATGACAAGGGCAAATTGGTAGAGTAAGAAGTGCCATGTTTTGCTGAGTAGTATTAGAACCACAAGTGGTCATTAATTATATTTTTAAGATAATTAATGCAGATCATAACCATAACTCAACAATTATTCATAAGATTTTTGGTTTGCATTTTTTTTTTTTTGTTTGAAGCAAGTAATTTAAGTGCATAATGATAGTTTGTTTCAGGGCTTTCCAATGATATAATTAATGTTGACTTACTAGAACCTCTACCAAAAATATTCCCCTTCCCATTGATAACTAGCTATATATTTATATGCATACACCACTTGCCATTTAAGGACAAACTGGAAACTAAATTCATGATGAGGGGTCGCTACCTGAAACCACCGAAATTTGAACACATAATTGTAGCAGTCATAACTTTTTTTCCCTTTCTTCTGTGCAAATAATTATTAGACCAGCTTGTTGCTTATTGTGTGTGCTTTAAGATGATATGTAAAAAGTCTCTATCGGCACCTTTTCTTAGTAGATATATCCAAACTCGCAAGGGTCACTCACTTCCTATTTTGTGGCAAAGATAACTCCAAGGCGCCTTGAGCGACGCGCCCCCAAATTGGTCTGAGGGTTGCTAGCACGTACACTGATACTGACGAGTCGAAAATTTTCTAACGTGAACCCCCTCCCCAAGGGGTTGAGGAGAGGCGGGATCACAGAAATTTGCCGTCCGCCCACGCAATTTCTGTGATCCCGCCTCTTCTCAACATCATAACACAGGGGTACACGTTAAAAAAAAAAAGCTCGTCAGTATCACAGCTACGTGCTTTAGCAACCCTCAGACCAATTTGGGGGTGCGTTGCTCAAGGGGGGACTATACAATTTTTCTCCGAAATTTGCACATATTTTTTGGTACCTGTCATAACTTTTTTCTCCTTTCTTGTGTGCAAACAATTATTATACCAGCTTGTTGCTTATTGTGTGTGCTATGGTATGTAAAAAGTCTCTATCGGCACTTTTTTTTTAGAAGATATAGCCAAACATGCAAGGGTCACTAAAAAAAAAAAGGCATTTCCAAATTTGCAAACTCTCTAATTGCCAGGTGCCTTGAGCTACAGACCCCAAACTTGTGTTGTGGCTTCCCACAAGCCTAAGCTGTGATATTACTGTGAGTTCGTTTTTTTTTTTACCGTGAAGCAAAGTAGAGTTATGGTGATTAGAAGGAGGCGGGGTCACAGATTTTGCCGCGGTTGGAAATAAAGTGTCGCATAGCTATTCAACACTTCACCGCGTTGTAATTATGGCTTAGTCATATCACAGCTTAGGCTTAGGGTGTTAGCAAGCCACACAGGAAGTTTAGGGTATGTAGCTCAAGACGCCTGGAAATTAGAGCACTTGTCAATGGGGAGGTGCCATTTTTTGAGTAACCCTTGCATGTTTGGCTATATCTTCTAAGAAAAAGTGCCTATAGAGACTTTTTACATATCATCTTAAAGCACACACAATAAGCAACAAGCTGGTATAATAATTATTTGCACAGAAGAAAGGGGGGAAAGTTATGACAGGTACAAAAAAATTTGCAAATTTCGGAGAAAAATGGTATAGTCGCCCCAAGCACCTTGGAGTTGGTAATCTTTGTCACAAATTAGGAAGTGAGTGACCGTTGCATGTTTGGATATATCTACTAAGAAAAGGTGCCTATAGAGACTTTTAACATATCATCTTAAAGCACACACAATAAACAATAAGTTGGAATAATAATTATTTGCACAGAAGAAAGGGGGGGGGGGGAAGTTATGACAGCTACAAATATGTGTTCAAATTTCGGTGGTTTCAGGTAGAGACCCCTTGTGTCACAATCAACACTATATCACCAAAGAAGCTGGTGCACAGGTCAGCCACTTATGTGTACATCACTTACCAACTTACTTCAGGCATGGATATCCATGCTATGGGTGTCTTGTTACTTAGAAATACGAGACACTTAAATATAGAGAGCAGAGAATCAGCTACAAAATGAGAGCAGAGAATAAGCTACAAAATGATATAAAATAAGGCAGTATTCATGAATTTTTCTACCCAATAATAGTACTATTTGCCAAACGAAATCTGTCCTTTCTGAGAAAACCCTGTCATCAAAGGAGGACTGAAATTCAGAACCAGAAATATCCAAAACCAATGAGCAGAGATGAACAAGAGCTGAATATTAGTGATTTTAATTACATTTCTGATCATAGATTTGCATTTACAATTTTTTTAGTGGCCTTGATGTTGCTGCTCATACCTTCTAAGATAATGTGCTTATGGAGACATTCAACATATCATTTGAAAGTGCACAGAATAAGCAACAATATGGATCTTAACCACCTGCACAGAGATAGGGAAAAATTCTATGCTAAGAAATTCATGATTTTTTGGGACTAGATCTTCATCCTGAAGAGGCAGATTTTCTCTGTTGTCCTCTGGTGACTAAGGATTGGTAGCGGATGAAGGCCTTGGGTGAGGAATGGCAGATGATGGGCCTGGCTGAGAAGTAGCAGTAAATGATGGCCCTGGGTGAGGAATGGCAGATGATGGGCAAGGCTGAGGAGTGGCAGCAGATGATGGTCCTGGCTGAGGTGGAGACATAAACTCCATGACGAAGCATTTCAGTTACATCAAATATGAAGGTCAACTTGTGCGTATGTAGTAGGAGAGATGAAGCAACTCCTCTTCTTTTTGAGGACAAACAAGCAAATGTTATGGGTATGAGATGCATTTAAAGTAAAATTGATGAGAGTTGCTAGTGCTTAGTATGATGTGAACAAGCATCGTTTGTTTTACTGGATTACTAATTGTGACAGTCAGTGTTACATGAGAACAAGAAAAGTGTATATGCCTGATGAGGCTTATCCATTTGAAATCAATAAGATAAAGTCTTTGTCCCAGGACATCATTAGAAATTTGTATTCCAAGGTGAGTGTCGTATACTGGTATATAGTTCATCAATCATCATGTACAAAGTTGAATTTAACTGATGGAGATATGCAGACAGAATGAATAAGTGCAAACTTGCTAACATTCGTAGTCCAATTTCAACTTCCTTGACCGGCCAAGGATGTTGTCCAGATCATGGAGAACGATTACATCACCAGGAGACATTTTGTGTCTTCATCAAAACAAAGAAGTTCGCAGTTAAATAAAGAGAAGGAAGGTGCTTAAGGTGCGTGATGAATATGATCAAGCCAAGGATACTATATACCCTGCAGTGTTAGAGATGGCAGGTCATCCAGGTACACGATAAATAAGATCAATCCATGGAATGAGGGTGTTACTTCATTCTCATCGTGAAGAATTTTTTTTTTAAGTGGCTTACATAAACATTCTAGGTTCATATTACAACAGCCGTACATCACTCACTCTTCCCCACCAATCATCAACTTTAGGGGTCATCTCATAACAAGCAAGTTAAATGAAAATACCATTGTCCTCCACCTAAGCTATAACCATGAATTTTTTTTTCCGTCACACTGGCCACATGCAATATATGGCTCATTTCAGAGGTTACCATTACAGTTCCTTTGAAGAAGGTGTCCTGTTTTCTGGCCATCATTGCATCACAACCTTCTTCCATTCAATTTTAATATATATGTGCATCATATAGAAGTTATTTTGCATTCGTCAATGATAGACACTTGACCCATGCTCCGATCCCCAAATTATTGACAGAAAGGATTTAATGAGAACAGAATATGGACTGCATTCTCAACTGCAAAGAGCCATTTCACTTGAGGATCTTGCAAATTTGCATCAAAAAACTGCCACTGAACATATGCTATCCAAGGAAATTTTTTTTAAATCATGAAAACATCTGACCCAACAATTGACTTGAGAAAGACGCCCAACAAAATTAATATTCCAACAAATGAACTCATAGACACCACATCTAAGGAGGGAGGAATGCTGCTAACTATCATGTACCTATAACCATAGACACTGTAGAATAAACATGCCCAGCCATAGTGTGCCATAACTTGATCACCTGACATGATATATCAGTAATTTATATTTCCTAACATTTTTGGAAGTGTTTTGTTTAGCTCCTTATACAAATTATTTCACTTGCCTTCACCACAAATAGATCATCGGCAGGACAAGATTGAATAATGTATAATGCATAAATATGGTTCCTCTGTGTGAGCATGCTCAGTTAAATTCTCTAAAGTGACCCAAGCTACTATATAAAGGCACAAAAAATATCGAGGCAACTAACTTTCGATTGTAAGATTGAGACATCAAACTTAAGTCTGAGGCTTCCATCTTATTTTTGCTCTCTTTCAAGATGAGTAACCAGCTTCAAAATCAGAGCGACCATGCCGATAAGATCAGGCATATAGGAGAACTTGAGCTAGGTGAGCGCAGATATGGACTTCCAGAGAACTATCCAAACAGGGTCGTAGGGTTACCCCCAGATTACTCGAGAGATAGCTACATAATTGGGGGTGGAGTGGCCACATTCACCGAGAATGTGACGGGTCAAGTTTTAAGCACGACGTCCTCAATGCTACACTCCTTGCCCAACTAGCTGCTAATAAGAAGTATGATCGTGAACGGAGTACGGAAGATTGGTACAGGGAGTACAATCGAGTTCTTGGAATTGTAGGATTTGTTATCGAGGGCTTTGAGTTCGATAGGTACAGTGCTTCTGGGTCAACTTTCTCTATGGATGAAGTTGTGTTAGAGATAATTGGATCATTGGCAACTTCGTCAACGCTGGATGCAATGCGCATGCTGTCTAATGACGATAAAAGAATTGTGCTATTTGACGAACACGGCAGTCGCAGTTTTTATGGTAATTTCCAAGTTTATCCTTGCAGTCAAGCTCCAAATGGTGATGTCAGTCTTACACTGGGAACATTCTACTTCAAAGGGACCCAAAAGGATAACAATTTCTTGTTTTTTCACTGGTCATCATCGTCAACTAAGCTATATAAAGGAGTACTAAAGGCTGGTTTTAACACCGAGGTCTATGCAGCAGTGAGGTCTTCCATTGTTGACAAGCTTGGAGAAAATGCTGTTAGGTTAGTGACTTCGATTGACATTTGAGTGTCTAGTATTGTGTTACCATTAGCTGATTATGTGTGAAATGAGAGGTTACGATAGCTACTAGCATAAAACTAATTTATTTACTGTTGTATTTTTAGAAGATATAATTATTGTTTGACCTAAAAAAAATGTGTGATTTGTGAAGAATTATATTTTGAAATTCCATTCATAGATTTGTTCCGTAAATATCATGGGGGAATCGGCTGACCTGGATTTGCTCTGTAAAGGTGAGAAATCAGCTAACTAAGGTGTTAAATTTTGTTTTTTAATATGCTTTACTTACAATATATGCTGTAGCATTTTTTAAATAAAGATACCCATATAATTAATTATCCACTCATTCAAAGTGTTCACTCATCTCAACAACATATACATGCATGCATACACATATCAACACACATAGTTCATAGCCTTGATAGCACTCTGTGCATTGGGATGACCTACATTATAAACTGACAACTGCCAATATAACACCAAAAAACAAAAACAAAAATTTTAAAATCTCTGCTAAAAACTCATTTGGCAGCTTCCTAACCGCTATTCCATCTTGCACTATTCTTAGCTCCAAATTATATATTATTATTGTTCCACTAGTGGAATAGAATTCGCTCATTAAATTTTATATTTTATAACTTTGTGCTCACATTTAGTATTAAATAACTCCATTACTCAGTTAAATTTATTTCTTAATTAAAATAAATAATACAATAATAATAATAATTATTATTATAATAATAATAATGTGATTGTAATAGTAGTAGTAGGAGGAGGAGGAGGAGTAGTAGTAGAAAAGAACATTGGTAATACAAAAAGTAACAATAGCAGCACCGCCAACAACAATATTAGTAATAATTTAGAAGCATTTTCACCACATCTAGTCAGAAATCAAACCAAAGCTTAATGTATCCTCAATCTCTTCATAAAATTTGAAATTGAAAACCAAGCATACAACAGCAAACCAGAAATTGTGATATGGCAAAAATGTTGGCCAAAAGGTAAGTGGAGTCTGGAAGATTGGAACTCGTAGAGCTAAGCCTGGGCTATGAACAGGATGTAGAGAGGGAGTGCTATGGTGTTCCAAGTTCATAATGCATTTTAAAATGATCTCACATACATAAACATATTCAATCAATGGCCACCACCCCACAGACAAAAACCTATCTATTTGCCAGTTTGGGAGTCCCCGAATCTCTCTCACACAGTTGGGCCAATCAGGATGAAACATTATATGGCCTTTAAAAACCAACCAAGGAAGGTTTTAACCCCCAAAAAGTTTCAAATTAGCTTTTTGGAATTGAGGAAGTAGCTTATTTTCTGGATAAGCCTCATGATGACCATTTACCATTTTGTTTAGTGTGGACTTCGCTACCCTGGCACACAATGTGCATGCATTTTCACATCCCTGAAGATGGCAAAGAAAGAGCATAATGACCGCTGTTTATTGGACAGGTTTAGATAGTTGAAAAAAATCTGTCTTCAGTCTAACTGTGAGTGTCATGCACAGCCACTCTTGAAGCAAGGAAGCTTTAACTCTACACGGTGTTCTTTTACTGTGGGAAATTTGGCTGCTTTGCATCAGATTACATTGCACTCCAAGCTCACCAGAAGCAACCATCTACAAAAATTGTACGGCACTTGCCATTTTTTTTAGGAATGCAAATTTGACCATTGCCTGGTACAAAGTTACTTACTACAATATTTTTTTTTTTTACTTTTTATTCTAGCATTACGCCTAATGCTAACTATTGTGCTCGAAATTATGCTAGCATAATAGGCTCAAGCCTACAACTCTAACATTGTGCATCTTGCTGGTTGCCATAACCCACCAAAAAATGGATTAGACAACAAATTAGTTCCATGAAGTTCTGCAGCAGTGAAAAGGGGATGTTTTCCAACAATGGATTCCCTGAGCATCTCCCACCAACACACACACACTCACACTACACACACACTCACATTACACATACAATGGATCCAGAAACTGAGCAATATGGGAGGTACACTCCACCAATAACCTGGGCAAAGGTATGTCTTTCTCTGCTGGTTAAGGATAAATGAGAAAAATACACCAAAAAGTACCTTATACATGAAGAAAACCTGTATATACAATCACGGATTGTTTTTCATGACTCTGGTAAGAACAGATTACTTATTTGTTACTACTATTTGCTTGTTAAAACTTATGTGGTCATCATAAACTACTGTACATAGAACACCGATGTTCTTAATAAGCTATATTGGATTGATCAGTCAAATCAGAATGGAAACAAGATGAAATCCATCCATACCTCAAAGATTTCATGACACTATACTATTTGAACTAATATACACCAATCATTATACGGTTTTTAAAAGTGGATGTATATTAGTTTGAATGGTAAGGTACCCAATAACGGTTGTGGTACAGAAGGGTCTTCCATTCTTTTTGTTTGACAGATAGTTCAATTAAAAAAAATTTCCCCCCCCCTTTTTCTTGTTCTTGCTTCACATTATTATTATTTTATATCACAATACTACATAACAAACAAAAAATACACAACCTAAAACAACACAGTAACACAAATTGGGTATACAAATCCCTTCCCTGCCTCAACAATAAAAAGGAATGTATGGTCCAGTGAAGTGCTATTGTCACAAGGTTCAGCATTTCAAAGCATTAGGTCCTATTGTATTAATTTTTAATAAGTGTTGTTTTCTATTGTTGTTTTTTAAGCTGGTTTTGTTCTGTTGTTTTGTTGTTCAGTTGTTTAGGTGTAGTTGAGTGCTGGAGGACTACTCAGTTCTACAGAAAGTACACATAACGACCACAACAGTTCACTATCTATTACCATTTTAAATCACTTATACAAAATATTGACATTACACTTATTAGCATGTGCCATGTTGAGAGTTACCATGCAAAAGGAATAAAAAATTAAAAATAATAAATTTCCGAAAAACAGCACATTACCATGTTGCTGTACCCTTGCAGAACATATTGTATACTCACAAATCTCCACAATCTTATCTTGTTGCATTGGTAGACAGCTTCCACAGATATTACAAGTGTAAGAACAATCAAACTATGTTATGCCAGGGTGTTATATTGTTCCAAGTTTGTTGTTTTCAAATCATTTTCTTGATTCTCTCTATAGCCATTGACCGCTCACTTCATTGTTAGTAGACAAATAAGCTGCTGAAGATTCCACCTGTTATTGATACTGCTGTGAAGTGGCTAGTTGAGGCTAGACGATCTTTCCAAAGGCAATAAATTCTGAAAACACTCTCAATCAGCTCTGTACAAATATTGCGCTTAGAGGGTTGATGCCCTTTTTACCAACTTTCAACTGAATTGAGAAACATGGTCATTGCAAGCTTCCTAAAATTATAGAGAATGAACTTACTATACACTATAAGTGAAGCATGAAAGGTTGATTCACAAGAAAATGTTGTTATTTAAAGTTTGAATTTGCTCTACCTGTTGAAATCATGAAGATATTGTAGCTCATGTAAACCACAACCAGTTAGAGCCCCTTGATCATATGCACCAATGCTGTGGATTTGTGATTGCACACCCGCTCTATAATTTTTAAACCAGAACAGTATTGGTATAAACAAATGTGGTCTAACCGGATGTGGTCTACAAGGGTGCAGCCATGTCTTGTTTCCTTTCTTTTTAACAGATCAATCTAATATAGTTGTTTATCTTTAAATAAAACTTTTTTTTCTTGTTTCAAGTGTTTTTTATTTGCTTGTTTTGTAATTTATGTATATCATAGTTGAACAGTGGAGTAGCGGTGACGGACTACATCAATTGTGAACTGCGGGTAATAGATGCTATTTCTTTATCCTTGTACATGATGAATATGATCAAGCCAAGGAAACTATACACCCTGCAGTGTTAAATAGAGAGGTAGCACGTCATTCCGGTACACAATGAATAAGATCAAGCCAAGGATTCTATATACCCTGCAGTGTTCAATACAGAGATGGCAGGTCATTAAAGTACACGATAAATAAGATCAAGCCAAAGATACTAACTCAGCAGTGTTAATACAGAGATGGCAGGTCATTCAAGTATAAGATGAACAAGATAAAGCCAAGGATACTATATTCTCTGCAGTGCTACATACAGAGGTGGCAGGTCATTCAGGTACACAATGAATAAGATCAGCCCATGAATACTATATACCCTGCTGGTCACCAGAGCGGACAGGCTATACTTCAAGCTCCCAGTTGTTGACTGAAGTTAGTTGTCGTCAAGGGATGAGAGAAGCATGAAACCACTTCTAAAGGTTTCCCCACATTACATAAGACTTTGAGTTTGCGAAGATGCTAATAATGTGATACGCTGTCAAATACCTTGTGGAAAAATTGCCAAAAAAACACTATTTTGGGGCAAAAGAATTTTTCTCTTCAAAAAGATCCACTTAGAGATAAACAATGTTTTTCTGCTGTTTTAAAGAACTTTTGCGGAAAATGACAAAAAGTCTCCTAACGGTAAAAAATGCTTTTCCCAACAAAATGTACCATATACAGCTAAACTAAGCTTTTCTGGTATTTTGATGTATTTTACGGAAATTGACAAACAACATCTCTGTTAGGGGGGACTACACCATTTTTCCCGAAATTTGCATTTTTTTGGTAACTGTCATAACCGTTTCCTCCTTTCTTCTGTGCAAATAATTATGATACCAGCTTGTTGCTTATTGTGTGTGCTTTAAGATAATATATAAAAAGTCCCCATAGGCACCTTTTCTTAGTAGATATATCCAAACATGCAAGGGTCACTCACTCCCTAATTTGTGGCAGAGATAACTCAAAGGCACCTTGACCGACGCGCCCCCAATTTGGTCTGAGGGTGGCTAAAGTACTTAGCTGTGATACTGATGAGTCAGATTTTTTTTCCGGTGAACCCCCCCTGAGATATAGTGTTGAGAAGAGGCGGGATCACAGAAATTTTCCGTACGCCTACGCGGAAATTGACAAAAAACATCTCCTTTAGGTCAAAAAAGAGTTTTTATCAGCAAAATGAGCTGCATGCAGCTAAACTAAGCTTTTCTACGGTTTTGAAGTATTTTGGCAGAATTTGACAAAAAGACATCTCTTTAAGGTCAAAAAAGTATTTTTCTCATCAAAATGAGACACTAACAGCTAAACTAAGATTTTCTGGTGTTTTGATGCTTTTTTGCCGTAATGGACAAAAAACATCTCTTTTAGGTCAATATACTGTTTTGTCATTAAAATGAGCAACATACAGCTAATCTAAGCTTTCCTGGTGTTTAGAAGCATTTTTGAGGAAATTAACAAAAAAACATATCTTTCAAGTCAAAAATAGTGTTTTTCTCATCAAAATGAGGCACATACAGCTAAACAAAGAATTTCTGGCATTTTGTAGCATTTTTGCGGAATTTGACAAAAAGACATTCTTTGCGGTCAAAAAAGTACTTTTCTCTAGAAATTGAGCCACATACAGCTAAATTAAGCTTTTCTTGTGTATTGAAGCATTTTTGCAGAAAATGACAAAACGAAATCTCTTTACTGTCAAAAAAGAGTTTTTCTCATCCAAATTGAGTTTTTCTCATGAAAATTAGCCAAATAGAGCTAAACTAAGCTTTTCTGGTGTTTAGAAACATTTTTGCGGATATTAACACAAAAATATCTCTTTTAAGTCCAAAAAAGGTGTTTTTCTCATCAAAATTAGACATATGCAGCTGGATTAAGCTTTTTTGGTATATTGAAGCATTTTTGCCGAAAATACCAAAAAAAAAATCTCGGTCAAAAAAGTTTTTTCCCCATCAAATTGAGCTATACACAGCAGAACTTAGCTATTCTGGTATTAAGAAGAATTTTTTTAGAAATTGACAAAAAACATCTCCTTTAGGTCAAAAAGATTTTTTCTCAACAGAATGAGCTGCATACAGTTAAAATAAGATTTTCTACGGTTTTGAAGCATTTTGGCAGAATTTGACAAAAAGATATTTCTGTATGGTAAAAGAGAGTTTTTCTCATCAAAATGAACCACTTACAGCTAAATTAAGATTTTCCGGTGTTTCGAAGAATTTTATAATAAATTGACAGCAAAAAAAATTAAGGTAAACAAAAGTGTTTTTCTCATCAAAATGATATACAGCTAAACTAAGCTTTTCTGGTGTTTTGAAGCATTTTTGGGGAAATGGACAAAAAACATCTGTTTAAGGTTAAAAAGGTTTTTCTCTTCAAAATGTGCCACATACAGCTAAACTTAGATTTTTGTTTTGAAGTCTATTTGTGGAAATTGGAAAAAAAATCTCTTAAAGCTCAAAAAAGTATTTATACGGTAAAAAAAAAAGTGTTTTTGTCATCAAAATGAGCCACATACAGCTAAACTAAGCTTTTCGTTTGCTTTGAGCATTTTTGGGAAAATTGACAAAAAACCAACTATTTTAGGTCAATGTCAGGGGAAACCCTGAGTTTGAAGAAACCAAGGTGCTAGTTTGAAGAATGATCAGTTATCTCTGTAGTTTTAGTGCGCCTGACTTAGTGTATTCTTATATAGTGCGAAGGGCAGATAGTAGTTAAATAGTTACATAGTAGTGTAGAAGGAGTTTTGCTAGTATTTTTAACTCTGTGTATAACTTGTACAAGTTTCTGTATTCTAAAAGTATTTAAAAGTATCTAAAGTATCTAAAAGTATTTAACTCTATTAGTACTCAACTCGGGCAGAGTTGAGTTTGGCTGACATAAAGGGTGATATTGAGAGAGAATAGTATCTACATGTCAGCGACAAATGGCATACAGATCTTGAGGGCAGCCAAGCGTCTGGCTCCAAGAAAGGTATTCCGTTACATTGGTGGCAGCGGTGGGATAGTTCTGTGTTTTAAAATTTTCTGTGTGGAGAAATGTCACGACCAGGAGAAGACAGATGGCTATGGAGTAGTAACCCAAGCACAGAGGCTCCTGAAAGAGAGGTGAAGATCGACCGTTTCATGGAAAGGTGGGCAGAACTCGATGAAGCTAGAGCTGAGAGAGATGAAGCTAGAACTGACAGGGAAGAAGCAGGAAGAGCAGCAGATAGACAGCAGGTAGCTGAACAACAGGATCGATGGATTCAGACTCTAACTGACGCCAGAAGACGTACAGTAATACCTCCAGTAACAGCTCTTCCTCCCAGATTGACTCTACGATGATATGGGTGCTTACCTTGACACATTTGAGGTGACAGCATGTGCTGGAGAGTGGCCCAGGAAACAGTGGTGTGTATATCTAAGAAGTTCTTTGTCGGGGCAAGGTCTTAGTGCTGTGGCCTCATTGCCTGCTGCAGATCTAGCATATTATAGCATAGTGAAGCAAACACTTCTTTCGACTTACCACATCTCAACGGACACATGCAGAAAGAAGGCATTCGACCAACCCTTTGATACCAACAACCCAGATGTGTGGTTTCGTATATACCAGCAGTCGTTCACACAGTGGATTGATTCAACTGGGAAAACTACATTTTATGCCGTTTTGTATAAACTAGCACTGAGAAGATTGCTCAGTGGTTAGAGTTACAGATGAGAAATTTACAACCAGCAACTTTTAACGATCTGAAGGAAGCTGTGACAAGATACCTAGGTAATCAAAGGAGAGAAGTAGATGGATGGAAAACTGAACAAAAAGAGCATTTCAGGCCTACTCTACAACACACCCACAACAAATCGAAACCAGCGGAACAAAAGCAGTTTTATTCAGAAAAAGGGAACAACTGGAAGACAGAGGAAAGAAAGCGAGTTGAATGTTTTCGGTGTGGTCGGAAGGGCCATATAAAGAGGGATTGTCGCGTCAAGCTAGAAGAAGCAAATTTTGTACGTGACCAGGATCATTTGCCCAAGTGGACGAGACCAGTTAAGATCAACGGTAGTCAAGTTCTTGGATTGATCAACACAGGATGTACTAAATTCGTTGTTCATCCTAGGTGTGTGAAGCCTAAAGACTACTTGTCGTGGAAGAAACCGTATTGTAGAGCAGGCTCGAGGAAAGCACTTTTTCCAGCTGCAAAGGTTACATTGACCATCAAAGGGAAGAGCTATGATATTGCAGGAGGAGTATCGGAGTATCTCACGGTCGACATGTTAATGGGGCATGATATCCACCATTTTAAGAATTACCTAATGGAAGCACTGAAGGAAGAGGAATCAATTCCACTAACTCCTAAAGTAACCAAGTCATGCATGGTAGTGACACATGCACAGAAACAAGCAGAGAACACGCTTGCAGCACAACAACAGCTGGAACAGGAGAGAGACCAGGGAGTCACACATATGTTGGACATAGTTGACGTTAGAAGTGTAGCGGAAGAGGACGATCCTGAAGTGACTTCAGATGAGGAACATATAGTTCAAATTGCTGCTGATCCAGAACTACCCCATAAGAACGAGGCAGAGACAGAGCAAGAACCGGTTGTGTTAGACGAACCAGAGGGTCAGAACTAGTACCAGACACCAAAAACGCAGTGGTAAATGAACAGAATATTTTCAAGACTTTTTCACCAGAGCAGTTGAAGACAGCTCAATTGACAGACTCTACATTAGAGAAAATTCGTTGCAAGGCGGGAAAAGAGAACAGCCCCAACTTTTGGCAGGATAGAATCCTGATGAGGAAGCCTTACCACATCCAAGGAAAAGATCTGGTAGTAGTACCGAAAGCAGCACGAGTTAAAGTCTTACAGTTGGCACACAACTCCATGACGGCTGGACACTTCAGACAGGAGAGGACGATGGAAGCAATTCGCAGACGGGGGACTGGCCTGGCATAGCGACGGACGTAAGAGAACTCTGTAGGCCATGCCCTATATGTCAAAAGGCTAAACCAGCTGTAGTTGCTAAGGCCCCTTTACAAACCTTACCCATTCTTAAACACCCTTTCCAGCGTATAGCCATGGATATTTTTGGGCCTCTAAGGAAGACTAAATCTGGTAATAAATACATTTTGGTTGCTCTGGATTATACAACGAAATTTCCTGAGGCATTTGCACTAAGAAATAGTACAGCAGAGACTGTGGTGAACTGCCTAATAGATCTAACATCCAGGGTAGAAGTCCCCAAGATATTTTAATGGATAATGGAACAAACTTTGTTTCAAATTGTTAAGCAATTTTGCCAAACCACGGGTGTTCATCAGATCAGGACCTCCCCATACCACCTGGAGAGAGATGGTATGGTGGAGCGTTTTAACTCCACTCTTAAAAGGCTATTAAGAAAGCTTACTCAGAATGATAAGGTGGAATTGGACAAATGTCTGCCGTTTGTATTGTGGGCATATCTTGGGACGGTACATGCCACAACAGGGTTTTCCCCTTACAGGCTACTTTTTGGCAGAGAAATTAGAATGCCACTTGATGAACTAGTGAAGTTCTGGAAAGGAAAAGAAGTACAAAGTGAAGTGGACATTACTGACTGAATACATAGAAGTTATGAAAGCAAATATGGAGGTTGTCAGAGGCATTGCCCAGCAAAACGAAGAGAGAGAAAAGAGAGCTCAGAAACATTATCATGACAGGAAAGTGTTTGAGAGAAAATTTGAAGTAGGTGATTTTGTTCTGGTATTTAGACCAACCCAAAAAAAAAATTAATTGCTTAATGAGTGGCAGGGTCCGTTCAGAGTCACTAAACAGATCACTGAGGTGACGTACCAAGTAGACACTGGAGCTAGTGGGAAGCATCACAAGATGTTCCATGTGAATGCTATGAAATCTTGGACTTCATCAGCACCTGGAGTTTTTCTGACAGAGGATCAGGAAATGGACAACCTCTTCGAATCGAACGAGGAAATAAAGTCGAATGCACTCTCTCTCATGCTACATACTCAGTCACACAATTGAAAGAAAAGTACAAAGATGTCATTCAGGATGTACCGGGGAGGACGTGCCTGGTTCATCATGACATTCAAACAGGAAACTCACCACCAATTAGATTACCACCTTACAGACTGGCTCATACAGCACATGAGGTTTTAAGGGAGGAAATTAAGAGTTTGTTGGAGCAGAACATAATTGAACCTTCAAAAAGTCCATGGTCTACCCCCATTGTTCTGGTACCTAAAAAAGATGGAACTACTCGAATGTGTGTGGATTACCGAAACTTAATGCCGTGACAACAGGTGACCATTACCCATTACCCCACATAGAGGACTTAATCAATGACATCGGAATGACAAAGTATATTACCACCCTATACCTCACAAAAGGTTATTACCAGGTTCCTGTGGGAGAGGATAGTAGAGAGAAGACTGCCTTTGTTATACCTTACGGGAAGTACCAGTTTCTTACTATGCATTTTGGGTTACTCTCAGCCTCATCGATGTTTCAACGTCTAATGGATCATGTGTTGCAAGGACTGCACAGTTTTTCTACAGCTTATCTTGATGACATTCTGATACGCAGTGATACATGGGAAGAACATGTACAACATTTAACCGAAGTATTTGGAAGACTCTGAGAAGCAGGACTGCACATTAAGGACAAGAAGCGTAATTTTGCAGTGAATAGTTGCAACTACCTGGGGCATGTAGTAGGAGGTGGAGAAATGAGACCTATGGATTGTAAAGTAAAAGCAGTGAAAGAATATGAGAGACCAAAAACTAAGAAGCAGGTGCGTGCATTCTTGGGTTTATGTGGGCACAACCCCAGATTTATCCCTTCATTCTCCACTGTAGCAAACTCATTGACTGAGCTAACTAGGAAGAACAAAGAAAATGTGGTTAAATGGAATGAGACATGTGAACATTCATTTAACTTCCTAAAAGAGGCACTCGCGAATGAACCAGTTTTGACGACTCCAGATTAGACAAGGAAATTCATTCTTCAAACTGATGCACCCGCCACGGGGTTAGGATAGTCAGAAGGACTAGGACGAAGAGGAGCATCCAGTTGCATATGGATCAGAAGAAACTCTTACCGAGAGAGCAAAAGTATTCAGCTATAGAGCGTGAGGGGTTCAGGGCATCAAGCACTTCAGAACATACCTACAAGGCACGACCTTTCAGATTGAAACAGAACATGATCCACTAACTCGATTGTCTAACCTGAAAGATAGCCAAGGGAGGTTAGCAAGATGGGCTCGGACACTGCAGCCACACCGCTTTACTGTTTTACACAGATCAGGCACTGCAAATGCCAATGCGGATGGACTCGCCCGAGACCAGAGTTCTCGAGTTAAGGAGGAGGGAGTGTCAGGGAAAACCCTGACTGTGAAGAAACCAAGGTGCTAGTTTGAATAACGATCAGTTATCTCGGTAGTTTTAGTGCGCATGACTTAGAGTATTCTTATCTAGTGCGCAGGACAGATAGTAGTTACATAGTTATATAGTAGTGTAGAAGGAGTTTTGTTAGTATTTTGAACTCTGTGTATAACTTGTACAAGTTTCTGTTTTCTAAAAGTATTTAAAAGTATCTAAAGTATCTAAAAGTATTTAACTCTATTAGTACTCAACTCGGGCAGAGTTGAGTTTGACTGACATAAAGGGTGCTATTGAGAGAGAGTAGTATCTACGAGTCGGCGACGAACGGCATACGGATCTTGAGGGCAGCCAAGCGTCTGGCTCCGAGAAGGGTCTTCCGTTACAGTCAATAATGGTTTTTTCTCATGAAATTGAGCCACATACAGTTAAACTAAGTTTATCTTTGTGTTTTGAAGCATTTTTGCGAAAATTGACCAAAAACATCTACTTTTAGGTCAAAAAAAATGTTTTTCTCATTAAAATGAGCCACATACAGCTAAACTATGCCTTTATTCTGTTTTGAAGCATTTTTGCGTAAATTGACAAAAAGACATCTCTTTACGGTCAAAAAAGTGTTTTTCTCATGAAAATGAGCCGCATACAGCTAAACTAAGCATTTCTGGTGTTTTGAAGCATTTTTGCAGAAATTTACAAAAAAACTCTTTTAGGTCAAAAAAAGTCTTTTCTCATAAAAATGAGCCACATACAGCTAAATTAAGCTTTTCTGGTGTATTGAAAATTTTTTGCGGAAAATGACAAAAATACATCTCTTTAAGGTCCAAAAAGAATTTTTCTTTTCAACATTAGCCAGATAGCTAAACTAAGCTTTTCTGGTGTTTAGAAGCATTTTTGCGGAAATTGACAAAAAAATCTCATCAAAATGAGCCACATATAGCTAAACTATGCTTTTCTTGTTTTTTGAAGCATTTTTGCATAAATGGACAAAAAGATCTCTCTTTACGGTCAAAAAAGTGTTTTTCTCATCAAAATGAGTCACATACAGCTAAACTAAGCATTTCTAGTGTTTTGGAGCATTTTTTCAGAAATTGACAAAAAAACTCTCTTTTAGGTCCAAAAAAAGTTTTTCTCATCCACATACAGCAAAACTAACCCATTCTGGTGTTTTCAGCCCTTTTGTGGAAATTGCCAAAAAACCTCTCTTTTAGTTAAAAAAAGGTCTTTTAAGTAGAACTTACTCAGAAGGAAAGGGGGAAATAGATTTGAGAATGTTTTTGAGTAGCTAACAGTAAAAAAAAACAACCCTACACCATATGTGACACCCTCCTCCGCCACTTGTCGCTCGCGGTCGATCCTCATCACCCGTCTCCTTCGCTTTACTGCTTCCTGGTTCTTCACCTCTGCCTGATAGATCCTTCGGTCATCCTTTTCACAGATATATTGGAGTGTGTTTGGGTTGCAATCATGTCCCATGCGCTGGAGAAGAGTCGCAAACTGCTTCATCCCAGAGTTAAACACCATCACCGCCAGCCATGTTCACTGCTGTCTCCACAATTGTAAAAGAACAGAATTCAGTCTTTGGGCAGCGACTCCAAATCAAACTGTTGAAGGACTCATTCTGATTTTGAGTTGCTCCAAGAACACACTGTTGCATCAATGAATCATCCAAGAGTCTCTCAAAAACTGTCTTGATAAATGGTGTAATCTCTGTGGGAATGGTGAGGCGGGGGGGGGGGGGGGGGGGGTGTGCCAGAGGCTTCTCGTTCTTCCAAAATGTGCGCTGATATTTGTACCATGAAAACTCTCCGTCAGGACAAAAATGGTGCTGTGGGTTTTCATTCGTCCACAAAGAGTGATAAAAATTGCCCACACTGCCTTCATCATGCCTTCTACCTCATTTGAATGGGAGCGGATGGCCTTGCCGTATTACCATTGAAAACGCATCATCACAACATCAGTTATCCGGTTCCTTCTGCCAATCCTTACGTGCATACCATCACTGTCCATAGGGCTAGACATCTTCAGAGGCTTCAAATGATTGATCATTCTCTTCTGTACATGCCCCAGTTGTTTCTTTCAAACATGGTAAGAAAAACAAATTTTCTGAGTATTTCAGTACTCGTTTCTGAAACAGTAACTTTTTTGAATAAAAAAGAGAATTTCTCTGTGAATTTTCCACAGAATGCTTCAAAACTACAGAAAGGCAAAGTTTAGCAGTATGTGGCTCACTTTTTGGAGAAAAACAGTTTTTGTTAAGATTTATTCCCTTCTATGTTTTGATTAAAAAACAGTTGATTAAACAAATCCAAATTTTCTTCAGGATTTGTCCTTTCAAACATGGTAAGAAAAAAACTTTCTGACTATTTCAGTGCTCGTGTCTGAGATAGTTACTTTTATGTCTAAAATGAAAAGTTCTCTATGAATTTCCTCAAAAATGCTTCAAAACAAATAAAAGGCATTGTTAAGCAGTATGTGGCTCACTTTGTCGAGAAAAACAATTTTTGTTAGTATTGTCCAGGCAAGAACCTGGACAAGGCCTTCTAGACAGCAGCCCTGCAGAAGCAGCAACTGCCTGATGTGCAAGATCAAGACACAAGAATGTTCTAGACACACCTTCCTTCTCAATTCCCTCTTTAATCATAAGTATGAACTATCACCCTCAATTATAATGATATTCATGCTCTACCCACCTTCACCTCATTCATCTCATTGCTTATAAAAGCAGTCTCATTTCCCTCACTAAAAAAAAAATCTCTACAAAATCTACAAAATCTACGAACTCAATGCTTCATGATTCAACAACTCTTCAAACTCACTTCAAACTACTAACTTCACATCTCTACCAAGTATTCATTTGTGTTCAGTTTCTCTCAATTAGGGAGACACTGTTACCTGTTCACTATTTTGTCATCTTATTTCTTGTATCTTAGTCTTATGATTTATTAAATGTTTTATTGTGATTGTATATAATTTAAACCTCTTTTATCTGAGTACACAGTCTACTGCTCAGCTTACTCTGCTCTAAGAACAGCTTTATGACCTGTTCAAGTTTTCTGAGTGGTGGATTGTGTGTGTCAAATTATTGGTCCTTCGAGCCGGATTCTGGCTGGTACAGTCTCTGGGGCTCTGATCAACTTATTGTGCTATCATTTCAGTATTATCTACTCTGTTCACCTCTCATTTATTTCTACTCACCTCATTTTGTGCTGGTAACTTTCTCTGTGCTCAACCTAAATTCTCTACTCTACCAACTATGAGTTCCAGAAGAAGACCTCCAGCAGACATGGCAGCAGTGAAGAGGTCGAGATCTTCACTGGTTGGTGCTGTCACCAAGATCAACGACAAAGTCAAGGCCATGAAGTCGGATGAAGCCGCTGAAGTCAGGCTGATAAACCCTAAAGATCTGGCAAGATACCTTACCTCATTGGAGAAGACTGAAGCAGGATTCTCCCAGTCCCTAGATGATGCACAGGACTTTGCTCCAGAAGGAGAGGCTGAGGATGCCTTCCAAGATGAGGAGCAAATTGCCTCTGACAACTTCAACTCTACTCTATCCATCCTCCGGGACAAGATCGAACACCTCATCTCTCTCAAAAACACCCTCACAAAGGTGGGGATTCTCTCTAAAGACCTCAAAACACTCGAAGACCTGCTTGCCACTAAACCAGATGGCAATCACACTGGATTCCGTCCTGCCATTGAAGATACCATTGATCAGCTAAGGAACAGCTGGGAGGAAGAAGGTTTTCCCTCTGGACATCCAATCCAAGATGAACTATAAGCCTGCAGCCAGAAGTTGGCCAACCTCAGGTCTGATGCAGCAGGAACCAGAGCCAGAATGGATTCCTCTGCTCTGGATGCCTCAATCTCCTCCTTATCTCTCAGAACAGAGAGAGATCGAACGAAACTACCTTCCATTGACCTTCCAACCTTCAAGGGAGATGTACTACACTGGCCTACATTCTGGCAGCAATTCTCATCATCAGTCGATACCCAGGAAGACTTGCCAGATTCAACCAAGCTAGCTTACCTCAGAACTGCAGTGAAAGATCCTGAAGCTGCCCTACTCCTCCACCCTTCTATGGATGGTCCTCATACTTACAAGCGCCTGGTGAAGGTAACTTCACCTGAGGTATGAAAGGACCAAGAAAATCCACAGAGAACTGGTGGACAAACTGATCAACCTCCCAGCAGCGAAGTACAACAGTCATGAACTGAGGAAATTGGTGGACGCTACCAACAGCTATGCAGACTGCCTCAGTACTACCGGACACTTCACTCTAGAAGCCTTCACTTCCTATATAGTTTACAGCAAGCTCCCATACAAGTTGCAGATCGACTGGGACAATGACCAGCCAGATGACAATGTGGTGGTGCCTTACCCCAAGCTGCTGGAGTACGTCACAAAGAAAGACTTCACCCTATCAGACCACAAGACATCTACTCCTGCTCCACTGGATCGTCCAGAGAAGAGACCTGCCCGAAAGCAGGAGAGGAAGCAGGAGCACCAACACAAACAGAAGAGTCATGTATACTCTGTCTCCTCTCCTACTCCAGCTTTCAGTTACAAGTGGGAATGTGTACTCTGCACACCAGACAAGCATCCACTCCATGTCTGCCCCAAGTGGAGCAACTATTCTGTGGCTCAACGACTAAGTCATGTGAAGGATAGGAAGCTCTGCTCCAATTGCCTGGCAGTAGGACATCTCACAGCCAACTGTAAAAGCACTTATCGCTGCAGGGACTGTGGGCAGGCACACCATACCAGCATTCATCAAAGCAGCCCTTCCTCTGTTCCAGTCAACTCCACTACCAGTCAGTCCCAGCAGGTGCCAGATGCCCTGCTGATGACTGCAGAAGTTCTCCTGAAAGGGCCAGGAGGTCATCAGATGAAAGCAAGAGCCTTCATAGATCCTGGTGCAGGAGTATCCTTAATCTCCAGCAGAGTGACCCAGATCTTGGACCTCCACTGCAATACAACCCAATTAACTTCAAAGCTGTACAGGGCACTGAATGTGAAGGATCCAAGCATCTGACTTCAGTTACTATTTTGCCACTCCACAACAAGAAGGATTTCCAGTGCAGGCCTGCTGTAGTTCCACTTGTCACTGAAGAACTCCCCAACAAGCAGCTGGCTCCAGTACATTCATATCATCATCTCACAGGACTCCAGCTGGCAGACCCCACTTTCAACACTCCAGGCCGAGTTAATATTCTGCTGGGAGCTGATGTCTGGCTGCAGATCCAAGGAGATGCTCCTCCAGCCAAGGCTTCATCTACAGAGCCAGGTGCACAAGACACAATCTTTGGCTGGGCACTCACTGGACCAGTCAAGCTTGCAGGACAAGCCTCCAAGGGGATTCCTACCTACCACATCCAATCAATCATGTCAAACGAAGAACTCTACAATATGGCCTATGACTTCTGGAAAGGGGAAGCTGTGGAAGAACCAGAGTCTCCTATATCTATCATCGAAGCACAAGTTGAGAAACATTATGACTCACATATTTCTTATTCTCCCTCTAATTGCAGATACCAGGTGACTTTGCCAAGGAAGCCTGACTGTGACCCCTGGGAGAGAGCAGACCCCAAGCTGTACAAAGATTCTACTACAATGAGAGGAGCACCACCATCAAGGGAGTGAACAAGGAAGTCCAGCTGCAGCTGCAAAGCTACTTGGATGCCAACCATGCAGAGAAGGTGCCTCCGAATGAGCTCCTGCTTCCCAGCTTCTACTTGCCCTATCACACAGTCTACAAACAGAGTAGTACTTCAACAAAGATCCGTGTGGTATTTGATGGGAGTGCTATTTCATCCACCGGAATCTCTCTCAATCAGATCCTGCAAGTCGGGCCTACTATACAACCTACCCTGGTCAACCTTCTGCTCAAGTTCAGGACCTATCCTGTAGCCCTATCAGCCGACGTTTCTAAAATGTATCGGGAAGTAGAGCTTGCCCCAGCAGACAGAGACCTCCACAGATACATCTGGAGGCATACCCCAGAGGAACCCATCCAGGATTATAGGATGACTCGGGTTACCTTTGGGGTAAGTGCTTCCCCATACCTGGCCATTCGAACACTGTACCAAACAGCCAGTGACCATGGAGCTGCTCACCCCTCTGCTGCTGACCACATAAGGAGTTCGTTTTATGTAGACGATTTCCTGGCTAGAGCAGAGACGGAAGAGGAGGCCCTGGAGTTGTACTCCAACATCAGAACCATCTTAGCAAAAGGTGGCTTCAACCTATGTAAATGGAGGTCCAGCTCCTCAACCGTCCTTCAATCAATCCCTACAGACCTCCAGGAGAAGTCACCAGTGAAATCTACCACTACTCTTCAAACATCCTCACAACCTAAGGCATTGGGGCTAGAATGGGACAGCAGAAACGACTGTATGTCTCCAGCCATCAACACTGTTACAACCTACAGGAAAACTAAGAGGGGCATCATCTCAGACATATCTCGAACTTTCGATGTGATGGGAAGGATTGCTCCCACCATCCTTCCTATGAAGATCCTCTCTCAACAACTCTGGGAGAAGGGACAGGAGTGGGATGGTGCTGTGCCAAAGGAAGTAGAGGAGCTCCACTACAAATGGAAAGAAGCTCTGCCCTGCCTCTGCAAGATCCAGCTTCAAAGATGCTACACCCTCAACCAACGCAAGCCCATCAGCAAAGAGCTCCATGTGTTTTCTGATGCTTCACAGAAAGCTTGTGGAGCTGTCATCTACCTCAGAACTTCCTACATCAATCATCCTCCACAGTGGTCCTGGTCACAGCCAAGACTAAAGTGGCTAAGAACAATCCACCAACAATCCCACGACTGGAACTGTGTGGAGCAGTGCTGCTCACAAAGTTGATGAACAATGTGGCAGCAGTCCTTAGCATCCCTCTTGAGAACATCCGAGCTGGATGGATAGCAGTATCGTCCTTGCCTGGCTTGATGGGAGACCAAGAGAATTTAAGCAGTTTGTGGCCAATCGAGTGTCATTTGTGCTGGAACACACAAGACCTCAGACCTGGAAGCATGTTCCCACTCTCATTAACCCTGCAGATTGCGCCTCCAGAGGGATGACACCAGAATAGCTCCTTCATCATGAGCTGTGGTGGAGAGGACCTGGCTGGCTGCACCAGGACCCGGACCTGGTGCCAGTCCAGCCACCTAGACGAACACTCCCAGCACTGGATACCAGAACAGTCCATGCTACTCTGGTTCAGGCTGAATTTGCTCTTAATTTTGAGAGCAGAACTAACAATTATTACCATATCATTTCTCTCACTGCATGGTGGTTCAGGCTCTTCCACAGACTGAAGGACAAGAAGACTCACAACAGAACCAAACACCTCACTCCTCAAGAGCTGCAGCATGCTGAACACTGGCTCCTGATGCAATGTCAGCACAGATGCTTTCCTAAAGAAGTCCAATCTCTCCAACGACATCACAGCACAGCCCCTGCAAGCAGACTGAAGGCCCTCACTCCCTTCATGGATCAAGAAAGTCTCATCAAAGTCGGAGGGAGATTATTTAAATCGTCCCTCACCCAGTCTCAGCAGCATCCCATCATCCTCGACCGAAAGGACAGCTTAGTCAAGAAGTTGTTCCTACATAAGCATATTGCTCTAAGTCACTGTGGCCCTTCTCTCCTTCTCTGTAACACAGGAAACAAGATTCATGTGCTAGGAGCCAGACGACTGAGCCGGGACATCTGCAGTCAATGTGTTACCTGCAGAAGAGCTGCTCCATCTCCAGTCCCACAGAGGCTAGGAGAACTACCACCTGCTAGAAGCCAAGCCGATCAACCTGCCTTCTCTAATACTGGACTTGACTTTGCTGGTCCTTTCACCATCAAGCAAGGATACACAAGGAAGCCAGTCAAGATAGATGCCTTCATCTGCATTTTCGTCTGCCTAGCCACAAAGGCAGTACACCTGGAGGCAGTATCAGACCTCACCACTTCTGCCTTCACTGCCTGTCTCCACAGATTCGTGTCTAGGCGAAACTGCCCCAGGACCATCCAGTGCGATAATGGCCTCAACTTTGTTGTGGCCAGAAACGAGCTCTACAACCTCTACAAGTTCCTGGCAGAGGAAGACAACAACAGCCTCATCAGTCAGTACCTCCTCAGAAACCAGATCCAGTGGCTGCACATCCTAGCACACTCCCCTCATTTCGGTAGACTCTGGGAGAGTGCAGTCAGGTCAATGAAAAAACATCTAAGACGGATCATGGGCTCTCTACTCTTCACTTTTGAGGAGTTAACTACCATCAGTTGCCAGGTGGAGGCCTGCCTCAACTCCAGGCCTCTTACCCCAATGACAAGCCATAACCAAGATGGATTAGCAACATTGACTGCCAATCACTTCCTCACTCTCAGTTCTCCTCATTCCTACCCTGTTGACCCTAGACTGCCTGAAGAACCAAGACTCCTCAAGCAATGGAATCAATGCCAGTCAGTGATACAGCACTTCTGGCGAAGGTGGTCAAGGGAATACCTGAATACCTTACAATCCAGGACAAAGTGGCAGCAAACCCAACCTAACCTGAGGCCAGGGGACATAGTTATTGTCAAAGAGGACCGGGTCTTTGCCTGCCACTGGCCCTTGGCCAAGGTCATCGAGACCTATCCGGGAGAAGATGGCCTGGTCAGGGTGGCCAAAATCCAAGCTGCCACTGGGGGATCTAAAAAACGACCCGTCGTCAAGTTAGCTCTCTTGCACAGAGCTAAAGATCAAGCCTCATCACCAGAGCCGGCTTCCCCCGGGAGTATGTCCAGGCAAGAACCTGGACAAGGCCTTCTACACAGCAGCCCTGCAGAAGCAGCAACTGCCTGATGTGCAAGATCAAGACACAAGAATGTTCTAGACACACCTTCCTTCTCAATTCCCTCTTTAATCATAAGTATGAACTATCACCCACAATTATAATGATATTTATGCTCTACCAACCTTCACCTCATTCATCTCATTGCTTATAAAAGCAGTCTCATTTCCCTCACTTAAAAAAATCTCTACAAAATCTTCAAAATCTACGAACTCAATGCTTCATGATTCAACAACTCTTCAAACTCTCTTCAAACTACTAACTTCACATCTCTACCAAGTATTCATTTGTGTTCAGTTTCTCTCAATTAGGGAGACACTGTTACCTGTTCACTATTTTGTCATCTTATTTCTTGTATCTTAGTCTTATGATTTATTAAATGTTTTATTGTGATTGTATATAATTTAAACCTCTTTTATCTGAGTACACAGTCTACTGCTCAGCTTACTCTGCTCTAAGAACAGCTTTACGACCTGTTCAAGTTTTCTGAGTGGTGGATTGTGTGTGTCAAATTAAGTATTTATTCCCTTTTACTGGTTTGATTAAAAAAAAGTTGTTTAAAAAAATCCAAATTTTCCTCACGATTTGCTCCTTTCAAACATGGTAAGAAAAACAAACTTTCTGAGTTTGTCATTGCTCATTTCTGAGATAGTTACTTTTATGTAAAAAATAAAATTCTCTATGAATTTCCCGAAAAATGCTTCAAAACAACAGAGAGGCATAGTTTAGCACTATATGGCTCACTTTGTCGAAAAAAACAGTTTTTTTTAAATATTTATCTCCTTTTATGGTTTGATTAAAAAAAAATTGTTTAAACAAATCCAAATTTTCTTCTGAATTTGCCACTTTCAAACATGGTAAGAAAAACAAACTTTCTGACTATTTCAGTGCTCGTTTCTGCGATAGTCACTTTTTTGAATAAAAAAGAAAAGTTCTAAGTGAATTTCCCCAAAAATGGTTTAAAACAACAGAAAGGCATAGATTAGCAGTATGTGGCTCACTTTGAGGAGAAAAACAGTTTTTGTTAATATTTATCCCATTTTTCTGGTTTGATCAAAAAAAGTTGTTTAAACAAATCCAAATTTTCCACAGGATTCGCCACTGTCAAAATGGGTAAGAAAAACAACTTTCTGAGTATTTTAGTTCTCGTTTCTGAGATAGTCACTTTTTTGACTAAAAAGAGGATTTCTCTGTGAATATCCTCAAAAATTCTTCAAAACAACAGAAAGGCATAGTTAATCAGTTTGTGGCTCACTTTGTGGAGAAAAACAGTTTTTGTTAATATTTATTCCCTTTTATGTTTTGATTAAAATACAGTTGATTAAACAAATCCAAATTTTCTTCAGGATTTGCCCCTTTCAAACATGGCAAGAAAAAAAATTCTGACTATTTCATTGCTCGTTTCAGAGATAGTTACTTTTTTGTCTAAAAAGAAAAACTCTCTATGAATTTCCTCAAAAATGCTTCAAAACAACTAAAAGATATAGTTTAGCAGTTTGTGGCTCACTTTTTGGAGAAAAACAGTTTTTGTTAATATTTGTCCCCTTTTATTGGTTTGATTAAAAAAAGTTGTTTAAAAAATTCCATATTTTCCTCAGAATTTGCTCCTTTCAAACATGGTAAGAAAAACAAACTTTCTGAGTATTTCAGTGCTCGTTTCCGAGATAGTCACATTTTTGAATAAAAAAGAGAAGTGCTCTGTGAATTTCCTCAAAAATGCTTCAAAACAACAGAATTGCATAGTTTAGCAGTATGTGGCTCACTTTTTGGAGAAAAACATTTTTTGTTAATATTTATCCTCTTTTATTGGTTTGATGAAAAACAGTTGTTTAAACAAATTAAAATTTCACTCAGGATTTGCACCTTTTAAACATGGTGCGAAACACAAACTTTCTGAGTTTGTCATTGCTCGTTTCTGAGATAGTTACTTTTATGTCTAAAAAGAAAAGTTCTCTTTGAATTTGCTCAAAAATGTTTCAAAACAACAGAAAGGCATAGTTTTGCAGTATGTGGCTCACTTTATGGAGAAAAACATTTTTTTTTAATATTTCCCCCCTTTTACTGACTGGTTTGATTAAAAAAAGTTGTTTAAACAAATCCAAATTTTCCTCAGGATTTGCTCCTTCCAAACATGGTAAGAAAAACAAACTTTCTGACTATTTCAGTGCTCGTTTCCGAGATAGTCACATTTTTGAATAAAAAAGAGAAGTTCTCTGTGAATTTCCCCAAAAATGCTTCAAAACAACAGAAAGGCATAGTTTAGCAGTATGTGGCTCACTTTTTGGAGAAAAACAGTTTTTGTCAATATTTATCCTCTTTTGTTGCTTTTGATCAAAAACAGTTGTTTAAACAAATTCAAATTTTCCTCAGGATAAGCCACCTTTTAAACATGGTGAGAAAAACAAACTTTCTGAGTTTGTCATTGCTCGTTTCTGAGATAGTTACTTTTATGTCTAAAAAAAAGTTCTCAATGAATTTCCCCAAAAATTCTTCAAAACAACAGAAAGGCATAGTTTAGCAGTAAATGGCTCACATTTTCGAGAAAAACATTTTTTTTTAATATTTACCCCCTTTTATGGTTTGATTTAAAAAAGTTGTTTAAACAAATCCAAATTTTCTTCTGGATTTGCCACTTTCAAACATGGTAAGAAAAACAAACTTTCTGACTATTTCAGTGCTCGTTTCTGCGATAGTCACTTTTTTGAATAAAAAAGAAAAGTTCTAAGTGAATTTCCCCCAAAATGCTTTAAAACAACACAAAGGCATAGTTTAGCAGTATGTGGCTTACTTTGTGGAGAAAAACAGTTTTTGTTAATATTTATCCCCTGAGACAGACACATCGGAAACCTCAGTCTTCCTCATCCTCCCAGAAACCAGCCAAGTCGTCGGAGAACAAGCCTCCTCTGATGCTGGCAGTGCAGGCTTGCTCTCCACATAGCACCACCTCCTCTGGTGGGAATGGCAGTACATACCTCACACAGTGAGGACACTTTCATTATTATTGTCATTTGTAAAGTAAATATAGAGCTAGCGAAATGCCTTTTTTTGTTGCTATAGATATCTATTAATTCCTGGTGATCCTAACTGGCATTGGTGGCCATATTTTCCTTGCTTAGTTTTTACTGCTGTTTCTGGAAGCTCATATGCTTGGAAGCCTGGCCTTACTCTGAGTCCCTTGCTCTTGAGAAGCTTATCAACATACATGTCATGGCTCTGCATAGGTTACTCTGAGTCCCTTGCTCTTGAGAAGCTTATCAACATACAAGTCATGGTTCTACATAGGTTACTCTGAGTCCCTTGCTCTTGAGAAGCTTATCAACATACAAGTCATGGTTCTGCATAGGTTACTCTAAGTCCCTTGCTCTTGAGAAGCTTATTAACATACAAGTCATGGTTCTACATAGGTTACTCTGAGTCCCTTGCTCTTGAGAAGCTTATCAACATACAAGTCATGGTTCTGCATAGGTTACTCTGAGTCCCTTGCTCTTGAGAAGCTTAGCAACATAAAAGTCATGGTTCTACATAGGTTACTCTGAGTCTCTTGCTCTTGAGAAGCTTATCAACATACAAGTCATGGTTCTGCATAGGTTACTCTGAGTCCCTTGCTCTTGAGAAGCTTATCAGCATACAAGTCATGGTTCTACAAAGGTTACTCTGAGTCCCTTGCTCTTGAAAGCTTATCAACCTAAAAGTCATGGTTCTGCATAGGTTACTCTGAGTCCCTTGCTCTTGAGAAGCTTATCAACATACTAGTCATGGTTCTGCATAGGTTACTCTGAGTCCCTTGCTCTTGAGAAGCTTATCAACATACAAGTCATGGTTCTGCATAGGTTACTCTGAGTCCCTTGCTCTTGAGAAGCTTATCAACATACAAGTCATGGTTCTGCATAGGTTACTCTGAGTCCCTTGCTCTTGAGAAGCTTATCAACAAACAGGTCATGGTTCTGCATGGGTACATTTGCTTACTTACTAAAAGTGTATTTGCCTTCCAAATGAGATTTGCAGTTGCATACGATTATTCTTGAAAATAAAGTTATTACTTAAATATTATTGTTGTTAAAACAAGTTGATTTGCAGGTCAGCTAATCTTGACAATGCTGGTCAGTTCTGGTCAAGGAATGACCCCCAAATGAAAGCTTTTGATCACATTTCTAATCACCATAACTTACTTCCTCTTACCTCTGTGCAGATATCTACCATAACTTACTTCCCTCACCTCTGTGCAGATAACTACCATAACTTACTTCCTCTTACCTCTGTGCAGATAATTACCATAGCTTATTTCCTCTCACCTCTGTGCAGATAACTACCATAACTTACTTCCTCTTACCTCTGTGCAGATAACTACCATAACTTAATTCCTCTTACCTCTGTGCAGATAACTTCCATAACTTACTTCCTCTTACCTCTGTGCAGATAACTACCATAACTTACTTCCGCTTACCTCTGTGCAGATAACAACCATAACTTACTTCCTCTCACCTCTGTGCAGATAACTACCATAACTAACTTCCTTTAACCTCTGTGCAGATAACTACCATAACTTACTTCCTCTTATCTCTGTGCAGATAATTACCATAACTTATTTCCTCTCACCTCTGTGCAGATAACTACCATAACTTACTTCCTCTAACCTCTGTGCAGATAATTACCACAACGTACTTCCTCTTACCTCTGTACAGATAACTACCATAACTTACTTCCTCGCACCTCTGTGTAGATAACTACCATAACTTACTTTCTCTTACCTCTGTGCAGATAACTACCATAACTTAATTCCTCTCACCTCTGTGCAGATAACTACCATAACTTACTTCCTCTTACCTCTGTGCAGATAACTACCATAACTTACTTCCGCTCACCTCTCTGCAGATAACTACCATAACTTACTTCCTCGCACCTCTGTGTAGATAACTACCATAACTTACTTCCACTTACCTCTGTGCAGATAACTACCATAACTTAATTCCTCTCAATTCTGTGCAGATAACTACCATAACTTACTTCCTCTTACCTCTGTGAAGATAACTACCATAACTTACTTCCGCTCACCTCTCTGCAGATAACTACCATAACTTACTTCCTCTCACCTCTGTGTAGATAACTACCATAACTTACTTCCACTTACCTCTGTGCAGATAACTACCATAACTTACTTCCTCTTATCTCTGTGCAGATAATTACCATAACTTATTTCCTCTCACCTCTGTGCAGATAACTACCATAACTTACTTCCTCTAACCTCTGTGCAGATAATTACCATAACGTACTTCCTCTTACCTCTGTACAGATAACTACCATAACTTACTTCCTCGCACCTCTGTGTAGATAACTACCATAACTTACTTTCTCTTACCTCTGTGCAGATAACTACCATAACTTAATTCCTCTTACCTCTGTGCAGATAACTACCATAACTTACTTCCTCTCACCTCTGTGCAGATAACTACCATAACTTACTTCCTCCCACCTCTGTGCAAATAACTACCATAACTTACTTCCTCTAACCTCTGTGTAGATAACTACCATAACTTACTTCCTCTTACCTCTGTGCAGATAACTACCATAACTTACTTCCTATCACCTCTGTGCAGATAACTACCATAACTTACTTCCTCTCACCTCTGTGTAGATAACTGCCATAACTTACTTCCTCTTACCTCTGTGCAGATAACTACCATAACTTACTTCCCCTCACCACTTGCCAGATAACTACCATAACTAACTTCCTCTTACCTCTGTGCAGATAACTACCATAACTTACTTCCTCTTACCTCTGTGCAGATAACCACCATAACTTACTTCCTCTCACCTCTGTGCAGATAACTACAATAACTTACTTCCTCTCACCTCTGTGTAGATAACTACCATAACTTACTTCCTCTCACCTCTGTGCAGATAACTACCATAACTTACTTCCTCTCACCTCTGTGCAGATAATTACCACTTGAGCACATCCTATGCCCTCCTTGCTACTGCCATACTCCATAACATAACTGAGAGCTATAGTTGCTTGTTTGAGTGGTGCTGGACTATGAGCTGGCATAACTGAGAGCTATAGTTGCTTGTTTGAGTGGGACTGGACTATGACCTGGCATAACTGAGAGCTATAGTTGCTTGTTTGGGTGGTGCTGGACAATGAGCTGGCATAACTGAGAGCTATAGTTGCTTGTTTGAGTGGTGCTGGACTATGAGCTGGCATAACTGAGAGCTATAGTTGCTTGTTTGGGTGGTGCTGGACTATGAGGTGGCACAACTGAAAGCTATAGTTGCTTGTTTGGGTGGTGCTGGACTATGAGCTGGCATAACTGAGAGCTATAGTTGCTTGTTTGAGTGGGACTGGACTATGACCTGGCATAACTGAGAGCTATAGTTGCTTGTTTGGGTGGTGCTGGACAATGAGCTGGCATAACTGAGAGCTATAGTTGCTTGTTTGAGTGGGACTGGACTATGACCTGGCATAACTGAGAGCTATAGTTGCTTGTTTGGGTGGTGCTGGACTATGAGCCGGCATAACTGAGAGCTATAGTTGCTTGTTTGAGTGGGACTGGACTATGACCTGGCATAACTGAGAGCTATAGTTGCTTGTTTGGGTGGTGCTGGACAATGAGCTGGCATAACTGAGAGCTATAGTTGCTTGTTTGAGTGGTGCTGGACTATGAGCTGGCATAACTGAGAGCTATAGTTGCTTGTTTGGGTGGTGCTGGACTATGAGGTGGCACAACTGAAAGCTATAGTTGCTTGTTTGGGTGGTGCTGGACTATGAGCTGGCATAACTGAGAGCTATAGTTGCTTGTTTGAGTGGTGCTGGACTGTGAGCTGGCATAACTGAGAGCTATAGTTGCTTGTTTGGGTGGTGCATGTCTATGAGCTGGCATAACTGAGAGCCATAGTTGCTTGTTTGGGTGGTGCTGGACAATGAGCTGGCATAACTGAGAGCTATAGTTGCTTGTTTGGGTGGTGCTGGACTATGAGCTGGCATAACTGAGAGCTATAGTTGCTTGTTTGGGTGGTGCTGGACAATGAGCTGGCATAACTGAGAGCTATAGTTGCTTGTTTGAGTGGTGCTGGACTATGAGCTGGCATAACTGAGAGCTATAGTTGCTTGTTTGGGTGGTGCTGGACTATGAGGTGGCACAACTGAAAGCTATAGTTGCTTGTTTGGGTGGTGCTGGACTATGAGCTGGCATAACTGAGAGCTATAGTTGCTTGTTTGAGTGGTGCTGGACGGTGAGCTTGCATAACTGAGAGCTGTAGTTGCTTGTTTGGGTGGTGCTGGTCTATGAGCTGGCATAACTGAGAGCTATAGTTGCTTGTTTGGGTGGTGCTGGACAATGAGCTGGCATAACTGAGAGCTATTGTTGCTTGTTTGGGTGGTACTGGACTATGAGCTGGCATAACTGAGAGCTATAGTGGCTTTTTTGGGTGGTGCTGGACTTTAAGTTGGCATCACTAAGAGCTATAGTTGCTTGTTTGGGTGGAGCTGGACTATGATCTTGCATAACTGAGAGCTATAGTTGCTTGTTTGGGTGGTGCTAGACTATGAGCTGGATTAACTGAGAGCTATGATTAAGTGTTTGAGTGGAGCTGGACTATGAGATGGCATAACGGAGAGCTATGGTTGCTTGTTTGGGTGGTGCTTGACTGTGAGCTGGCATAACTGAGAGCTTTGGTTGCTTGTTTGGGTGGTGCTGGACTATGAGCTGGCATAACTGAGAGCTATATTTGCTTGATTGGGTGGTGCTTGGCTGTGAGATGGCATAACTGAGAGCTATGGTTGTTTGTTTGGGTGGTGCTGGACTATGAGCTGGCAAGGGGGGGGGGGGGCTATAACCAAAACCAACGAAATTGTAACACTTATTTGTAGCTGTCATAACTTTTTTTCCCTTTCTTCTGTGCAAATACTTTTTATACCAGCTTGTTGCTTATTGTGTGTGCTTTAAGATGATATATAAAAAGTCTCTATAGGCATCTTTTCTTAGTAGATATATCAAAACACGCAAGGGTCACTCAAAAAAATGGCACTTCCTACTGTTTGTCAAACCTAACTCCCACGCGCATTGACCGACTTGCACCAAACGCGGTACGAATGTAGCTAAAGGCAATAGCTGTAATTTGAGCGAAATTTTTTTTTTTTCCGGTGAACCCCCCCCCTGAGATATAGAGCTGAGAAGAGGCGGGGCGAAGGAATTCCTTCGCCCCGCCTCTTCTCAGCTCTATATCTCAGGGGGGGGTTCACCGGAAAAAAAAAAAATTTCGCTCAAATTACAGCTATTGCCTTTAGCTACATTCGTACCGCGTTTGGTGCAAGTCGGTCAATGCGCGTGGGAGTTAGGTTTGACAAACAGTAGGAAGTGCCATTTTTTTAGTGACCCTTGCGTGTTTTGATATATCTACTAAGAAAAGATGCCTATAGAGACTTTTTATATAACATCTTAAAGCACACACAATAAGCAACAAGCTGGTATAAAAAGTATTTGCACAGAAGAAAGGGAAAAAAAGTTATGACAGCTACAAATAAGTGTTACAATTTCGTTGGTTTTGGGTATAGCCCCCCCCCCTTGAGAGCTATGGTTGCTTGTTTTGGTGGTGCTGGACTATGAGTTGGCATAACTGAGAGCTATGGTTGCTTGTTTGGGTGGTGCTGGACTATGAGCTGGCTTAACTGAGAGCTATGGTTGCTTGTTTGGGTGGTGCTGGACTCTGAGCCCTCATAACTGAGAGCTTTGGTTGCTTGTTTGTTTGGTGCTAGACTATGAGCTGGCATAACTGAGAGCTATAGTTGCTTGTTAGGGTGGTGCTGGACTGTGAGCTGGCATAACTGGGAGCTATTGTTGCTTGTTTGAGTGGTGCTGGACTATGAGCTGGCATAACTGAGTACTTTGGTTGCTTGTTTGGGTGGTGCTTGATTATGAGCTGGCATAACTGAGAGGTGTAGTTGCTTGTTTGGGTGGTGCTGGACTATGAGCTGGCATAACTGAGAGCTATGGTTGCTTGTTTCGGTGGTGCTGGACTACGAGCTGGCATAACTGAGAGCTATGGTTGCTTGTTTGGGTGGTGCTGGACTATGAACTCGCATAACTGAGTGCTATATTTGCTGTTTGGGTGGTGCTGGACTATGAGCTGGCATAACTGAGCGATATAGTTGCTTGTTTGTGTGGTGCTAGTCTATGAGCAGGCATAACTGAGAGCTATAGTTACTTTTTTGGGTGGTGCTGGACTATGAGCTGGCACAACTGAGAGCTATAGTTGCTTGTTTGGGTGGTACTGGACTATGAGCTGGCATGACTGAGAGCTATAATTGCTTGTTTGAGTGGTGCTGGACTATGAGCTGGCATAACTGAGGGCTATAGTTCCTTCTTTGGGTGGTGCTGGACTATGAGCTGGCATTCTGAGAGCTATGGTTGCTTGATTGGGTGGTGCTTGACTATGAGCTGGCATAACTAAGAGCTATAGTTGCTTGTTTGGGTGGTGCTGAACTATGAGCTGGCATAACTGAGAGCTATGGATGCATGTTTGGGGGGTGCTGGACTATGAGCTGGCATAACTGAGAGCTATAGTTGCTTGTTTGGATGGTGCTAGACTATGAGCTGGCATAACTGAGAGCTTTGGTTGCTTGTTTGGATGGTGCTGGACTATGAGCTGGCATAACTGAGAGCTATAGTTGCTTGTTTGGGTGGTGCTTGACTGTGAGCTGGCAAAACTGAGAGCTATGGTTGCTTGTTTGGATGATGGTTGACTATGAGCTGGCATAACTGAGAGCTATGGTTACTTGTTTGTTGTGTGCTGGTCTACGAGCTTGCAACACTGAGAGCTATGGTTGCTTGTTTGGATGGTGCTAGACTATGAGCTGGCATAACTGAGAGCTTTGGTTGCTTGTTTGGATGGTACTGGACAATGATCTGGCATAACTGAGAGCTATAGTTGCTTGTTTGGGTGGTGCTTGACTATGAGCTGGCATAACTGAGAGCTATAGTTGCTTGTTTGGGTGGTGCTGGACTATGAGCTGGCATAATGAGAGCTATAGTTGCTGGTTTGGGAGGTGCAAGACTATGAGCTGACATAACTGAGAGCTATAGTTGCTTGTTTGGGTGGTGCTGGACTTTGAGCTGGCATAATTGAGAGCTATGGTTGCTTGTTTGGGTGGTGCTGGACTATGAGCTGGCATAACTGAGAGCTATACTTGCTTGTTTGGGTGTTGCTGGACTATGAGCTGGCATGACTGAGAGCTAAAGTTGCTTGTTTGAGTGGTACTGGACTATGAGCTGGCATAACTCAAAGCTATAGTTGTTGTTTGGATGGTGCTGGGCTATGAGCTGGCATAACTGAGAGCTATGGTTGCTTGATTGGGTGCTGCTGGACTATGAGCTGGAATAACCTAGAACTATAATTGCTTGTTTGGGTGGTGCTGGTCTATGAGCTGGTATAACAAAGAGCTATAGTTGCTTGTTTGTTTAGTGCTGGACCATGAGCTGGCATAACTGAGAGCTATAGTTGCTTGTTGGGGTGGAGCTAGACTATGAGCTGGCATAGCTGAGACCTATGGTTGCTTGTTTGGGTGGTGCTGGACTATGAGCTGGCATAACTGAGAGCTATGGTTGCTTGTTTGAGTGGTGCTTGACTGTGAGCTGGCAAAACTGAGAGCTATGGTTGCTTGTTTGGGTGATGCTGGACAATGAGCTGGCATAACAGAGAGCTATAGTTGCTTGATTGGGTGGTGCTAGACTGTGAACTGGCATAACTGAGAGCTATGGTTGCTTGTTTGGGTGGTGCTTGACTATGAGCTGGCATAACTGAGAGATATAGTTGCTTGTTTGGGTGGTGCTGGACTATGAGCTGGCATAACTGAGAGCTATAGTTGCTTGTTTGGGTGGTGCTGGACTATGAGCTGGCATAACTGAGAGCTATAGTTGCTTGTTTGGGTAGAACTGGACTATGAGCTGGCATAACTGAGAGCTATGGATGCATGTTTGGGGGGTGCTGGACTATGAGCTGGCATAACTGAGAGCTATAGTTGCTTGTTTGGATGGTGCTAGACTATGAGCTGGCATAACTGAGAGCTTTGGTTGATTGTTTGGATGGTGCTGGACTATGAGCTGGCATAACTGAGAGCTATAGTTGCTTGTTTGGGTGGTGCTTGACTGTGAGCTGGCAAAACTGAGAGCTATGGTTGCTTGTTTGGATGGTGGTTGACTATGAGCTGGCATAACTGAGAGCTATGGTTACTTGTTTGTTGTGTGCTGGTCTACGAGCTTGCAACACTGAGAGCTATGGTTGCTTGTTTGGATGGTGCTAGACTATGAGCTGGCATAACTGAGAGCTTTGGTTGCTTGTTTGGATGGTACTGGACAATGATCTGGCATAACTTAGAGCTATAGTTGCTTGTTTGGGTGGTGCTTGACTATGAGCTGGCATAACTGAGAGCTATAGTTGCTTGTTTGGGTGGTGCTGGACTATGAGCTGGCATAACTGAGAGCTATAGTTGCTGGTTTGGGAGGTGCAAGACTATGAGCTGACATAACTGAGAGCTATAGTTGCTTGTTTGGGTGGTGCTGGACTTTGAGCTGGCATAATTGAGAGCTATGGTTGCTTGTTTGGGTGGTGCTGGACTATGAGCTGGCATAACTGAGAGCTATACTTGCTTGTTTGGGTGTTGCTGGACTATGAGCTGGCATGACTGAGAGCTAAAGTTGCTTGTTTGAGTGGTACTGGACTATGAGCTGGCATAACTCAAAGCTATAGTTGTTGTTTGGATGGTGCTGGGCTATGAGCTGGCATAACTGAGAGCTATGGTTGCTTGATTGGGTGCTGCTGGACTATGAGCTGGAATAACCTAGAACTATAATTGCTTGTTTGGGTGGTGCTGGTCTATGAGCTGGTATAACAAAGAGCTATAGTTGCTTGTTTGTTTAGTGCTGGACCATGAGCTGGCATAACTGAGAGCTATAGTTGCTTGTTGGGGTGGAGCTAGACTATGAGCTGGCATAGCTGAGACCTATGGTTGCTTGTTTGGGTGGTGCTGGACTATGAGCTGGCATAACTGAGAGCTATGGTTGCTTGTTTGAGTGGTGCTTGACTGTGAGCTGGCAAAACTGAGAGCTATGGTTGCTTGTTTGGGTGATGCTGGACAATGAGCTGGCATAACAGAGAGCTATAGTTGCTTGATTGGGTGGTGCTAGACTGTGAACTGGCATAACTGAGAGCTATGGTTGCTTGTTTGGGTGGTGCTTGACTATGAGCTGGCATAACTGAGAGATATAGTTGCTTGTTTGGGTGGTGCTGGACTATGAGCTGGCATAACTGAGAGCTATAGTTGCTTGTTTGGGTGGTGCTGGACTATGAGCTGGCATAACTGAGAGCTATAGTTGCTTGTTTGGGTAGAACTGGACTATGAGCTGGCATAACTGAGAGTTATAGTTGTTTGTTTGGGTGGTGCTGGACTATGAGCTGGCATAACTGAGAGCTATGGTTGCTTGTTTGGGTTGTGCTGGACTATTGGCTGGCATAACTGAGAGCTATAGTTGCTTGTTTGGGTGGTGCTGGACTATGAGCTGGCATAACTGAGAGCTATAGTTGCTTGTTTGGGTGGTGCTGGACTATGAGCTGGCATAACTGAGAGCCATGGTTGCTTGTTTGGGTAGTGCTGGACTATGAGCTGCCATAACTGAGAGCTATATTTGCTTGTTTGGATAGTGCTGGGCTATGAGCTGGCATAACTGAGAGCTATAGTTGCTTGTTTGAGTGGTGCTGGACTATGAGCTGGCATAACTGAGAGCTATACTTGCTTGTTTGGGTGTTGCTGGACTGTGAGCTGGCATGACTGAGAGCTATAGTTGCTTGTTTGAGTGGTACTGGACTATGAGCTAGCATAACTGAAAGCTAAAGTAGTTGTTTGGATGGTGCTGGGCTATGAGCTGGCATAACAAAGAGCTATAGTTGCTTGTTTGTTTGGTGCTGGACCATGAGCTGGCATAACTGAGAGCTATAGTTGCTTGTTTGGGTGGTGCTGGTCTATGAGCTGGCATAACAAAGAGCTATAGTTGCTTGTTTGAGTGGTGCTGGACCATGAACTGGCATAACTGAGAGATATAGTTGCTAGTTTGGGTGGTGCGGGACCACGAACTGTCATAACAGAGAGCTATAGTTGCTTGTTTGAGTGGTGCTAGACTATGAACTGGCATAACTGAGAGCTATGGTTGCTTGTTTGAGTGGTGCTGGACTATGAGCTGGCATAACTGAGAGCTAAGGTTGCTTGTTTGGGAGGTGCTTGACTGTGAGCTGGCAAAACTGAGAGCTATGGTTGCTTGATTGGGTGGCGCTGGACTATGAGCTGGCATAACAGAGAGCTATAGTTGCTTGATTGGGTGGTACTGGACTATGAGCTTGCACAACTGAGAGCTATATTTGCTTGTTTGGGTTGTGCTGGACTATGAGCTGGCATGACTGAGAGCTATAATTGCTTGTTTGGGTGGTCCTGGACTATGAGCTGGCATAACTGAGAGCTTTGGTTGCTTGTTTGGATGGTGCTTGACTATGAGCTGGCATAACTGAGAGATATAGTTGCTTGTTTGGGTTGTACTGGACTATGAGCTGGCATGACTGAGAGCTATAATTGCTTGTTTGAGTGGTGCTGGACTATGAGCTGGCATAACTGAGAGCTATGGTTGCTTGTTTGGGTGGTGCTGGACTATGAGCTGGCATTCTGAGAGCTATGGTTGCTTGATTGGGTGGTGCTGGACTATGAGCTGGCATAACTGAGAGCTATAGTTGCTTGTTTGGGTGGTGCTGGTCTATGAGCTGGCATAACTGAGAGCTATGGTTGCATGTTTGGGTGGTGCTGGACTATGAGCTGGCATAACTGAGAGCTATAGTTGCTTGTTTGGATGGTGCTAGACTATGAGCTGGCATAACTGAGAGCTATAGTTGCTTGTTTGTGTGGTACTGGACTATGAGCTGGTATAACTGAGAGCTATAGTTGCTTGTTTGTGTGGTGCTGGACTATGAGCTGGCATAAATGAGAGCTATGGTTGCAAGTTTGGGTGGTGCTGGACTATGAGCTGGCATAACTGAGAGCAATAGTTGCTTGTTTGGATGGTGCTAGACTATGAGCTGGCATAACTGAGAGCTTTGGTTGCTTGTTTGGATGGTGCTGGACTATGAGCTGGCATAACTGAGAGCTATAGTTGCTTGTTTGGGTGGTGCTGGACTATGCGCTGGCATAACTGAGAGCTATGGTTGCTTGTTTGGTGGTTCTGGACTACGAACTGGCATAACTGAGAGCTATAGTTGCTTGTTTGGATGGTGGTTGACTATGAGCTGGCATAACCTAGAGCTATAGTTGCTTGTTTGGGTGGTGCTGGTCTATGAGCTGGCATAACAAAGAGCTATAGTTGCTTGTTTGTTTGGTGCTGGACCATGAACTGGCATAACTGAGAGCTATAGTTGCTTGTTTGGGTGGTGCTGGACTATGAGCTGGCATAACTGAGCGATATAGTTGCTTGTTTGTGTGGTGCTAGTCTATGAGCAGGCATAACTGAGAGCTATAGTTACTTTTTTGGGTGGTGCAGGACTATGAGCTGGCATAACTGAGAGCTATGGTTGCTTGATTGGGTGGTACTGGACTATGAGCTGGCATGACTGAGAGCTATAATTGCTTGTTTGAGTGGTGCTGGACTATGAGCTGGCATAACTGAGGGCTATAGTTCCTTCTTTGGGTGGTGCTGGACTATGAGCTGGCATTCTGAGAGCTATGGTTGCTTGATTGTGTGGTGCTGGACTATGAGCTGGCATAACTGAGAGCTATAGTTGCTTGTTTGGGTGGTGCTGGTCTATGAGCTGGCATAACTGAGAGCTATAGTTGCTTGTTTGGGTGGTGCTGGACTATGAGCTGGCATAACTGAGAGCTATAGTTGCTTGTTTGGGTGGTGCTGGACTATGAGCTGGCATAACTGAGAGCTATGGTTGCATGTTTTTGGTGGTGCTGGACTATGAGCTGGCCTAACTGAGAGCTATAGTTGCTTGTTTGTGTGGTACTGGACAATGATCTGGCATAACTGAGAGCTATAGTTGCTTGTTTGGGTGGTGCTGGACTATGAGCTGGCATAACTGAGAGCTATAGTTGCTTGTTTGTATGGTGCTGGACAATGATCTGGCATAACTGGGAGCTATAGTTGCTTGTTTGGGTGGTGCTTGACTATGAGCTGGCATAACTGAGAGCTAAAGTTGCTTGTTTGGGTGGTGCTGGACTATGAGCTGGCATAACTGTGAGCTATGGTTGCATGTTTTTGGTGGTACTGGACTATGAGCTGGCATAACTGAGAGCTATAGTTGCTTGTTTGGATGGTGCTAGACTATGAGCTGGCATAACTGAGAGCTTTGGTTGCTTGTTTGGATGGTGCTGGACTATGAGCTGGCATAACTGAGAGCTATTGTTGCTTGTTTGGGTGGTGCTGGACTATGCGCTGGCATAACTAAGAGCTATGGTTGCTTGTTTGGTGGTTCTGGACTACGAACTGGCATAACTGAGAGCTATAGTTGCTTGTTTGGATGGTGGTTGACTATGAGCTGGCATAACTGAGAGCTATGGTTACTTGTTTGTTGTGTGCTGTACTACTAGCTTGCAAAACTGAGAGCTTTGGTTGCTTGTTTGGATGGTGCTGGACTATGAGCTGGCATAACTGAGAGCTATGGTTGCTTGTTTGGGTGGTGCTGGAATATGGGCTGGCATAACTGAGAGCTATAGTTGCTTGTTTGGGTGGTGCTGGACTATGAGCTGGCATAACTGAGAGCTATAGTTGCTTGTTTGGGTGGTGCTGGACTATGAGCTGGCATAACTGAAAGCTATAGTTGCTTGTTTGGGTGGTACTGGTCTATGCGCTGGCATAACTAAGAGCTATGGTTGCTTGTTTGGGTGGTTCTGGACTACGAGCTGGCATAACTGAGAGCTATAGTTGCTTGTTTGGGTGGTGGTAGACTATGAGCTGGCATAACAGAGAGCTATAGTTGCTTTTTGTGTCGTACTGGACAATGATCTGGCATAAATGAGAGCTATAGTTGCTTGTTTGGGTGGTGCTGGACTATGAGCTGGCATAACTGAGAGCTATAGTTGCTTGTTTGGGTGGTGCTGGACAATGATCTGGCATAAATGAGAGCTATAGTTGCTTGTTTGGGTGGTGCTGGACTATGAGCTGGCATAATTGAGAGCTATAGTTGCTTGTTTGGGTGGTGCTGGACAATGATCTGGCATAAATGAGAGCTATAGTTGCTTGTTTGGTTGGTGCTGGACTATGAGCTGGCATAATTGAGAGCTATAGTTGCTTGTTTGGGTGGTGCTGGTCTATGAACTGGCATAACTGAGAGCTATAGTTGCTTGTTTGGGTGGTGCTGGACTATGAGCTGGCATAACTTAGAGCTATGGTTGCTTTTTTGGGTGTTGCTGGACTATGAGCTGGCATAACTGAAAGCTATAGTTGTTGTTTGAATGGTGCTGGGCTATGAGCCTGCATAACTGAGAGCTATGGTTGCTTGAATGGGTGCTGCTGGACTATGAGCTGGATAAACCTAGAGCTATAGTTGCTTGTTTGGGTGGTGCTGGTCTATGAGCTGGCATAACTAAGAGCTATAGTTGCTTGTTAGTTTGGTACTGGACCATGAGCTGGCATAACTGAGAGCTATAGTCGTTTGTTTGGGTGGAGCTGGACTATGAACTGGCATAACTGAGAGATATAGTTGCTTGTTTGAGTGGTGCTGGACTATGAGCTGGCATAACTGAGAGCTATGGTTGCTTGTTTGGGTGGTGCTTGACTATGAGCTGGCATAACTGAGAGCTATGGTTGCATGTTTGGGTGGTGCTGGACCATGAGCTGTCATAACTGAGAGCTATAGTTGCTTGTTTGTGTGGTGCTGGACTGTGAGCTGGCATAACTGAGAGCTATGGTTGCTTGCTTTGGGTGGTACAGGATTCTGAGCCACCATAACTGAGAGCTTTGGTTGCTTGTTTGGTTGGTGCTAGACTACGAGCTGGCATAACTGAGAGCTATAGTTGCTTGTTTGGGTGGTGCTGGACTATGAGCTGGCATAACTGAGAGCTATAGTTGCTTGTTTGGGTGGTGCTGGACTGTGAGCTGGCATAACTGGGAGCTATAGTTGCTTGTTTGGGTGGAGCTGGACTATGAACTGGCATAACTGAGAGATATAGTTGCTTGTTTGGGTGGTGCTGGACTATGAGCTGGCATAACTGAGAGCTATGGTTGCTTGTTTGAGTGGTGCTAGACTATGAACTGGCATAACTGAGAGCTATGGTTGCTTGTTTGAGTGGTGCTGGACTATGAGCTGGCGTAACTGAGAGCTAAGGTTGCCTGTTTGGGTGGTGCTTGACTGTGAGCTGGCAAAACTGAGAGCTATGGTTGCTTGTTTGGGTGATGCTGGACTATGAGCTGGCATAACAGAGAGCTATAGTTGCTTGATTGGGTGGTGCTAGACTGTGAGCTGGCATAACTGAGAGCTATGGTTGCTTGTTTGGGTGGTGCTGGACAATGAGCTGGCATAACTGTGAGCTATAGTTGCTTGTTTGGATGGTGGTTGACTATGAGCTGGCATAACTGAGAGCTATAGTTACTTTTTGGGGTGGTGCTGGACTATGAGCTGGCATAACTGAGAGCTATGGTTGCTTGATTGGGTGGTACTGGACTATGAGCTGGCATGACTGAGAGCTATAATTGCTTGTTTGAGTGGTGCTGCACTATGAGCTGGCATAACTGAGGGCTATAGTTCCTTCTTTGGGTGGTGCTGGACTATGAGCTGGCATTCTGAGAGCTATGGTTGCTTGATTGGGTGGTGCTGGACTATGAGCTGGCATAACTGAGAGCTATAGTTGCTTGTTTGGGTGGTGCTGGACTATGAGCTTGCAAAACTGAGAGCTATAGTTGCTTGTTTGGGTGGTGCTGGACTATGAGCTTGCAAAACTGAGAGCTATGGTTGCTTGTTTGGGTGGTGCTTGACTGTGAGCTGGCAAAACTGAGAGCTATGGTTGCTTGTTTGGGTGATGCTGGACTATGAGCTGGCATAACAGAAAGCTATAGTTGCTTGATTGGGTGGTGCTAGACTGTGAGCTGGCATAACTGAGAGCTATGGTTGCTTGTTTGGGTAGTGCTGGACAATGAGCTGGCATAACTGTGAGCTATAGTTGCTTGTTTGGATGGTGCTGGACTATGAGCTGGCTTAACTGAGATCTATGGTTGCTTGTTTGGGTGGTGCTGGACTCTGAGCCCCCATAACTGAGAGCTATGGTTGCTTGTTTGGGTGGTGCTGGACTATGAGCTGGCATAACAGAGAGCTATAGTTGCTTGTTAGGGTGGTGCTGGACTGTGAGCTGGCATAACTGGGAGCTATTGTTGCTTGTTTGAGTGGTGCTGGACTATGAGCTGGCATAACTGAGTACTTTGGTTGCTTGTTTGGGTGGTGCTTGATTATTAGCTGGCATAACTGAGAGGTGTAGTTGCTGGTATGGGTGGTGCTGGACTATGAGCTGGCATAACCGAGAGCTATGGTTGCTTGTTTCGGTGGTGCTGGACTACGAGCTGGCATAACTGAGAGCTATGGTTGCTTGTTTGGGTGGTGCTGGACTATGAACTCGCATAACTGAGAGCTATATTTGCTGTTTGGGTGGTGCTGGACTTTGAGCTGGCATAACTGAGCGATATAGTTGCTTGTTTGTGTGGTGCTAGTCTATGAGCAGGCATAACTGAGAGCTATAGTTACTTTTTGGGGTGGTGCTGGACTATGAGCTGGCATAACTGAGAGCTATGGTTGCTTGATTGGGTGGTACTGGACTATGAGCTGGCATGACTGAGAGCTATAATTGCTTGTTTGAGTGGTGCTGGACTATGAGCTGGCATAACTGAGGGCTATAGTTCCTTCTTTGGGTGGTGCTGGACTATGAGCTGGCATTCTGAGAGCTATGGTTGCTTGATTGGGTGGTGCTGGACTATGAGCTGGCATAACTGAGAGCTATAGTTGCTTGTTTGGGTGGTGCTGGTCAATGAGCTGGCATAACTGAGAGCTATAGTTGCTTGTTTGTGTGGTACTGGACAATGATCTGGCATAACTGAGAGCTATAGTTGCTTGTTTGGGTGGTGCTTGACTATGAGCTGGCATAACTGAGAGCTATAGTTGCTTGTTTGGGTGGTGCTGGAAGATGAGCTGGCATAACTGAGAGCTATGGTTGCATGTTTGGGTGGTGCTGGACTATGAGCTGGCATAACTGAGAGCTATAGTTGCTTGTTTGGGTGGTGCTGGACTATGAGCTGGCATAACTGAAAGCTATAGTTGCTTGTTTGGGTGGTACTGGTCTATGCGCTGGCATAACTAAGAGCTATGGTTGCTTGTTTGGGTGGTTCTGGACTACGAGCTGGCATAACTGAGAGCTATAGTTGCTTGTTTGGGTGGTGGTAGACTATGAGCTGGCATAACAGAGAGCTATAGTTGCTTTTTGTGTCGTACTGGACAATGATCTGGCATAAATGAGAGCTATAGTTGCTTGTTTGGGTGGTGCTGGACTATGAGCTGGCATAACTGAGAGCTATAGTTGCTTGTTTGGGTGGTGCTGGACAATGATCTGGCATAAATGAGAGCTATAGTTGCTTGTTTGGGTGGTGCTGGACTATGAGCTGGCATAATTGAGAGCTATAGTTGCTTGTTTGGGTGGTGCTGGACAATGATCTGGCATAAATGAGAGCTATAGTTGCTTGTTTGGTTGGTGCTGGACTATGAGCTGGCATAATTGAGAGCTATAGTTGCTTGTTTGGGTGGTGCTGGTCTATGAACTGGCATAACTGAGAGCTATAGTTGCTTGTTTGGGTGGTGCTGGACTATGAGCTGGCATAACTTAGAGCTATGGTTGCTTTTTTGGGTGTTGCTGGACTATGAGCTGGCATAACTGAAAGCTATAGTTGTTGTTTGAATGGTGCTGGGCTATGAGCCTGCATAACTGAGAGCTATGGTTGCTTGAATGGGTGCTGCTGGACTATGAGCTGGATAAACCTAGAGCTATAGTTGCTTGTTTGGGTGGTGCTGGTCTATGAGCTGGCATAACTAAGAGCTATAGTTGCTTGTTAGTTTGGTACTGGACCATGAGCTGGCATAACTGAGAGCTATAGTCGTTTGTTTGGGTGGAGCTGGACTATGAACTGGCATAACTGAGAGATATAGTTGCTTGTTTGAGTGGTGCTGGACTATGAGCTGGCATAACTGAGAGCTATGGTTGCTTGTTTGGGTGGTGCTTGACTATGAGCTGGCATAACTGAGAGCTATGGTTGCATGTTTGGGTGGTGCTGGACCATGAGCTGTCATAACTGAGAGCTATAGTTGCTTGTTTGTGTGGTGCTGGACTGTGAGCTGGCATAACTGAGAGCTATGGTTGCTTGCTTTGGGTGGTACAGGATTCTGAGCCACCATAACTGAGAGCTTTGGTTGCTTGTTTGGTTGGTGCTAGACTACGAGCTGGCATAACTGAGAGCTATAGTTGCTTGTTTGGGTGGTGCTGGACTATGAGCTGGCATAACTGAGAGCTATAGTTGCTTGTTTGGGTGGTGCTGGACTGTGAGCTGGCATAACTGGGAGCTATAGTTGCTTGTTTGGGTGGAGCTGGACTATGATGAGCTGGCATAACTGAGAGCTATGGTTGCTTGTTTGAGTGGTGCTAGACTATGAACTGGCATAACTGAGAGCTATGGTTGCTTGTTTGAGTGGTGCTGGACTATGAGCTGGCATAACTGAGAGCTATGGTTGCTTGTTTGAGTGGTGCTAGACTATGAACTGGCATAACTGAGAGCTATGGTTGCTTGTTTGAGTGGTGCTGGACTATGAGCTGGCATAACTGAGAGCTAAGGTTGCCTGTTTGGGTGGTGCTTGACTGTGAGCTGGCAAAACTGAGAGCTATGGTTGCTTGTTTGGGTGATGCTGGACTATGAGCTGGCATAACAGAGAGCTATAGTTGCTTGATTGGGTGGTGCTAGACTGTGAGCTGGCATAACTGAGAGCTATGGTTGCTTGTTTGGGTGGTGCTGGACAATGAGCTGGCATAACTGTGAGCTATAGTTGCTTGTTTGGATGGTGGTTGACTATGAGCTGGCATAACTGAGAGCTATAGTTACTTTTTGGGGTGGTGCTGGACTATGAGCTAGCATAACTGAGAGCTATGGTTGCTTGATTGGGTGGTACTGGACTATGAGCTGGCATGACTGAGAGCTATAATTGCTTGTTTGAGTGGTGCTGCACTATGAGCTGGCATAACTGAGGGCTATAGTTCCTTCTTTGGGTGGTGCTGGACTATGAGCTGGCATTCTGAGAGCTATGGTTGCTTGATTGGGTGGTGCTGGACTATGAGCTGGCATAACTGAGAGCTATAGTTGCTTGTTTGGGTGGTGCTGGACTATGAGCTTGCAAAACTGAGAGCTATAGTTGCTTGTTTGGGTGGTGCTGGACTATGAGCTTGCAAAACTGAGAGCTATGGTTGCTTGTTTGGGTGGTGCTTGACTGTGAGCTGGCAAAACTGAGAGCTATGGTTGCTTGTTTGGGTGATGCTGGACTATGAGCTGGCATAACAGAAAGCTATAGTTGCTTGATTGGGTGGTGCTAGACTGTGAGCTGGCATAACTGAGAGCTATGGTTGCTTGTTTGGGTAGTGCTGGACAATGAGCTGGCATAACTGTGAGCTATAGTTGCTTGTTTGGATGGTGCTGGACTATGAGCTGGCTTAACTGAGATCTATGGTTGCTTGTTTGGGTGGTGCTGGACTCTGAGCCCCCATAACTGAGAGCTATGGTTGCTTGTTTGGGTGGTGCTGGACTATGAGCTGGCATAACAGAGAGCTATAGTTGCTTGTTAGGGTGGTGCTGGACTGTGAGCTGGCATAACTGGGAGCTATTGTTGCTTGTTTGAGTGGTGCTGGACTATGAGCTGGCATAACTGAGTACTTTGGTTGCTTGTTTGGGTGGTGCTTGATTATTAGCTGGCATAACTGAGAGGTGTAGTTGCTGGTATGGGTGGTGCTGGACTATGAGCTGGCATAACCGAGAGCTATGGTTGCTTGTTTCGGTGGTGCTGGACTACGAGCTGGCATAACTGAGAGCTATGGTTGCTTGTTTGGGTGGTGCTGGACTATGAACTCGCATAACTGAGAGCTATATTTGCTGTTTGGGTGGTGCTGGACTTTGAGCTGGCATAACTGAGCGATATAGTTGCTTGTTTGTGTGGTGCTAGTCTATGAGCAGGCATAACTGAGAGCTATAGTTACTTTTTGGGGTGGTGCTGGACTATGAGCTGGCATAACTGAGAGCTATGGTTGCTTGATTGGGTGGTACTGGACTATGAGCTGGCATGACTGAGAGCTATAATTGCTTGTTTGAGTGGTGCTGGACTATGAGCTGGCATAACTGAGGGCTATAGTTCCTTCTTTGGGTGGTGCTGGACTATGAGCTGGCATTCTGAGAGCTATGGTTGCTTGATTGGGTGGTGCTGGACTATGAGCTGGCATAACTGAGAGCTATAGTTGCTTGTTTGGGTGGTGCTGGTCAATGAGCTGGCATAACTGAGAGCTATAGTTGCTTGTTTGTGTGGTACTGGACAATGATCTGGCATAACTGAGAGCTATAGTTGCTTGTTTGGGTGGTGCTTGACTATGAGCTGGCATAACTGAGAGCTATAGTTGCTTGTTTGGGTGGTGCTGGAAGATGAGCTGGCATAACTGAGAGCTATGGTTGCATGTTTGGGTGGTGCTGGACTATGAGCTGGCATAACTGAGAGCTATAGTTGCTTGTTTGGGTGGTGCTGGACTATGAGCTGGCATAACTGAGAGCTTTGGTTGCTAGTTTGGATGGTGCTGGACTATGATCTGGCATAACTGAGGGCTATAGTTGCTTGTTTGGATGGTGCTAGACTATGAGCTGGCATAACTGAGAGCTTTGGTTGCTAGTTTGGATGGTGCTGGACTATGAGCTGGCATAACTGAGAGCTATAGTTGCTTGTTTGGGTGGTACTGGACTATGCGCTGGCATAATTAAGAGCTATGGTTGCTTGTTTGGTGGTTCTGGACTACGAACTGGCATAACTGAGAGCTATAGTTGCTTGTTTGGATGGTGGTTGACTATGAGCTGGCATAACTGAGAGCTATGGTTACTTGTTTGTTGTGTGCTGGACTACGAGCTTGCAAAACTGAGAGCTTTGGTTGCTTGTTTGGATGGTGCTGGACTATGAGCTGGCATAACTGAGAGCTATGGTTGCTTGTTTGGGTGGTGCTGGACTATGAGCTGCCATAACTGAGAGCTATATTTGCTTGTTTGGATAGTGCTGGGCTATGAGCTGGCATAACTGAGAGCTATAGTTGCTTGTTTGAGTGGTGCTGGACTATGAGCTGGCATTACTGAGAGCTATACTTGCTTGTTTGGGTGTTGCTGGACTATGAGCTGGCATGACTGAGAGCTATAGTTGCTTGTTTGTTTGGTGCTGGACCATGAGCTGGCATAACTGAGAGCTATAGTTGCTTGTTTGGGTGGTGCTGGTCTATGAGCTGGCATAACAAAGAGCTATAGTTGCTTGTTTGTTTGGTGCTGGAACATGAGCTGGCATAACTGAGAGCTATAGTTGCTTGTTAGGGTGGTGCTGGACTGTGAGCTGGCATAACTGGGAGCTATTGTTGCTTGTTTGAGTGATGCTGGACTATGAGCTGGCATAACTGAGTACTTTGGTTGCTTGTTTGGGTGGTGCTTGATTATGAGCTGGCATAACTGAGAGGTGTAGTTGCTTGTTTGGGTGGTGCTGGACTATGAGCTGGCATAACTGAGAGCTATGGTTGCTTGTTTCGGTGGTGCTGGACTACGAGCTGGCATAACTGAGTACTTTGGTTGCTTGTTTGGGTGGTGCTTGATTATGAGCTGGCATAACTGAGAGGTGTAGTTGCTTGTTTGGGTGGTGCTGGACTATGAACTCGCATAACTGAGAGCTATATTTGCTGTTTGGGTGGTGCTGGACTATGAGCTGGCATAACTGAGCGATATAGTTGCTTGTTTGTGTGGTGCTAGTCTATGAGCAGGCATAACTGAGAGCTATAGTTACTTTTTGGGGTGGTGCTGGACTATGAGCTGGCATAACTGAGAGCTATGGTTGCTTGATTGGGTGGTACTGGACTTTGAGCTGGCATGACTGAGAGCTATAATTGCTTGTTTGAGTGGTGCTGGACTATGAGCTGGCATAAATGAGGGCTATAGTTCCTTCTTTGGGTGGTGCTGGACTATGAACTGGCATTCTGAGAGCTATGGTTGCTTGATTGGGTGGTGCTGGACTATGAGCTGGCATAACTGAGAGCTATAGTTGCTTGTTTGGGTGGTGCTGGACTATGAGCTTGCAAAACTGAGAGCTATAGTTGCTTGTTTGGGTGGTGCTGGACTATGAGGTTGCAAAACTGAGAGCTATGGTTGCTTGTTTGGGTGGTGCTTGACTATGAGCTGGCATAACTGAGAGCTATAGTTGCTTGTTTGGGTGGTACTGGGCTATGAGCTGGCATAACTGAGAGCTATGGTTGCATGTTTTTGGTGGTGCTGGACTATGAGCTGGCCTAACTGAGAGCTATAGTTGCTTGTTTGGATGGTGCTAGACTATGAGCTGGCATAACTGAGAGGTTTGGTTGCTTGTTTGGATGGTGCTGGACTACGAACTGGCATAACTGAGAGCTATAGTTGCTTGTTTGGATGGTGGTTGACTATGAGCTGGCATAACTGAGAGCTATGGTTACTTGTTTGTTGTGTGCTGGACTACGAGCTTGCAAAACTGAGAGCTCTGGTTGCTTGTTTGGATGGTGCTGGACTATGAGCTGGCATAACTGAGAGCTATGGTTGCTTGTTTGGGTGGTGCTGGAATATGGGCTGGCATAACTGAGAGCTATAGTTGCTTGTTTGGGTGGTGCTGGACTATGAGCTGGCATAACTGAGAGCTTTAGTTGCTTGTTTGGGTGGTGGTGGACTATGAGCTGGCATAACTGAGAGCTATGGTTGCTTGTTTGGGTGGTGCTGGACTATGAGCTGCCATAACTGAGAGCTGTATTTGCTTGTTTGGATAGTGCTGGGCTATGAGCTGGCATAACTGAGAGCTATAGTTTCTTGTTTGAGTGGTGCTGGACTATGAGCTGGCATAACTGAGAGCTATACTTGCTTGTTTGGGTGTTGCTGGACTATGAGCTGGCATGACTGAGAGCTATAGTTGCTTGTTTGAGTGGTACTGGACTATGAGCTGGCATAACTGAAAGCTATAGTAGTTGTTTGGATGGTGCTGGGCTATGAGCTGGCATAACTGAGAGCTATGGTTGCTTGATTGGGTGCTGCTGGACTATGAGCTGGCATAACCTAGAGCTATAGTTGCTTGTTTGGGTGGTGCTGGTCTATTAGCTGGCATAACAAAGAGCTATAGTTGCTTGTTTGTTTGGTGCTGGACCATGAGCTGGCATAACTGAGAGCTATAGTTGCTTGTTTGGGTGGTGCTGGTCTATTAGCTGGCATAACAAAGAGCTATATTTGCTTGTTTGTTTGGTGCTGGTCCATGAGCTGGCATAACTGTGAGCTATAGTTGCTTGTTTGTATGGTGCTGGACTATGAACTGGCATAACTGAGAGCTATAGTTGCTTGTTTGAGTGATGCTAGACTATGAACTGGCATAACTGAGAGCTATGGTTGTTGTTTGAGTGGTGCTGGACTATGAGCTGGCATAACTGAGAGCTAAGGTTGCTTGTTTGGGTGGTGCTTGACTGTGAGCTGGCAAAACTGAGAGCTATGGTTGCTTGTTTGGGTGGTGCTGGACTATGAGCTGGCATAACAGAGAGCTACAGTTGCTTGATTGGGTGGTACTGGACTATGAGCTTGCATAACTGAGAGCTATATTTGCTTGTTTGGGTTGTGCTGGACTATGAGCTGGCATGAATGAGAGCTATAATTGCTTGTTTGAGTGGTTCTGGACTATGAGCTGGCATAACTGAGAGCTTTGGTTGCTTGTTTGGATGGTGCTTGACTATGAGCTGGCATAACTGAGAGATATAGTTGCTTGTTTGGGTGGTGCTGGACTATGAGCTGGCATAACTGAGAGCTATAGTTGCTTGTTTGGGTGGTGCTTGACTATGAGCTGGCATAACTGAGAGCTTTGGTTGCTTGTTTGGATGGTGCTTGACTATGAGCTGGCATAACTGAGAGATATAGTTGCTTGTTTGGGTGGTGCTGGACTATGAGCTGGCATAACTGAGAGCTATAGTTGCTTGTTTGGGTGGTGCTGGACTATGAGCTGGCATAACTGAGAGCTATAGTTGTTTGTTTGGGTGGTGCTGGACTATGAGCTGGCATAACTGAGAGCTATGGTTGCTTGTTTGGGGTGGTGCTGGACTATGGGCTGGCATAACTGAGAGCTATAGTTGCTTGTTTGGGTGGTGCTGGACTATGAGCTGGCATAACTGAGAGCTATAGTTGCGTGTTTGGATGGTGCTGGACTATGAGCTGGCATAGTGAGAGCTATGGTTGCTTGATTGGGTTGTGCTGGACTATGAGCTGGCATAACTGAGAGCTATAGTTGCTTGTTTGGGTGGTGCTGGTCTATGAGCTGGCATAACTGAGAGCTATAGTTGCTTGTTTGGGTGGTGCTGGACTCTGAGCTGGCATAACTGAGAGCTATGGTTGCTTGTTTGGGTGTGCTGGACTATGAGTTGGCATAACTGAGAGCTATGGTTGCTTGTTTGGGTGGTGTTGGACCATGAGCTCTCATAACTGAGAGCTATAGTTGCTTGTTTGAGTGGTGCTGGACTATGAGCAGGCATAACTCAGAGCTATGGTTGCTTGTTTGGATGGTGGTGGACTATGAGCTGGCATAACTGAGACCTATAGTTGCTTGTTTGGGTGGTGCTGGACTATGAGCTGGCATAACTGGGAGCTATATTTGCTGTTTGGGTGGTGCTGGACTATGAGCTGGCATAACTGAGCGATATAGTTGCTTGTTTGTGTGGTGCTAGTCTATGAGCAGGCATAACTGAGAGCTATAGTTACTTTTTGGGGTGGTGCTGGACTATGAGCTGGCACAACTGAGAGCTATGGTTGCTTGATTGGGTGGTACTGGACTATGAGCTGGCATGACTGAGAGCTATAATTGCTTGTTTGAGTGGTGCTGGATTATGAGCTGGCATAACTGAGGGCTATAGTTCCTTCTTTGGGTGGTGCTGGACTATGAGCTGGCATTCTGAGAGCTATGGTTGCTTGATTGGGTGGTGCTGGACTATGAGCTGGCATAACTGAGAGCTATAGTTGCTTGTTTGGGTGGTGCTGGACTATGAGCTGGCATAACTGAGACCTATAGTTGCTTGTTTGGGTGGTGCTTGACTATGAGCTGGCATAACTGAGAGCTATAGTTGCTTGTTTGGGTGGTGCTGGACTATGAGCTGGCATGACTGAGAGCTATAATTGCTTGTTTGAGTGGTGCTGGACTATGAGCTGGCATAACTGAGGGCTATAGTTCCTTCTTTGGGTGGTGCTGGACTATGAGCTGGCATTCTGAGAGCTATGGTTGCTTGATTGGGTGGTGCTGGACTATGAGCTGGCATAACTGAGAGCTATAGTTGCTTGTTTGGGTGGTGCTGGACTATGAGCTGGCATAACTGAGACCTATAGTTGCTTGTTTGGGTGGTGCTTGACTATGAGCTGGCATAACTGAGAGCTATAGTTGCTTGTTTGGGTGGTGCTGGACTATGAGCTGGCATAACTGAGAGCTATGGTTGCATGTTTTTGGTGGTGCTGGACTATGAGCTGGCCTAACTGAGAGCTATAGTTGCTTGTTTGGGTGGTGCTGGACTGTGAGCTGGCATAACATAGAGCTTTGGTTGCTTGTTTGGATGGTGCTGGACTATGAGCTGGCATAACTGAGAGCTATAGTTGCTTGTTTGGGTGGTGCTGGACAATGCGCTGGCATACCTAAGAGCTATGGTTGCTTGTTTGGTGGTTCTGGACTACGAACTGGCATAACTGAGAGCTATAGTTGCTTGTTTGGATGGTGGTTGACTATGAGCTGGCATAACTGACAGCTATGGTTACTTGTTTGTTGTGTGCTGGACTACGAGCTTGCAAAACTGAGTGCTTTGGTTGCTTGTTTGGATGGTGCTGGACTATGAGCTGGCATAACTGAGAGCTATGGTTGCTTGTTTGGGTGGTGCTGGAATATGGACTGGCATAACTGAGAGCTATAGTTGCTTGTTTGGGTGGTGCTGGACTATGAGCTGGCATAACTGAGAGCTTTAGTTGCTTGTTTGGGAGGTGGTGGACTATGAGCTGGCATAACTGAGAGCTATGGTAGCTTGTTTGGGTGGTGCTGGACTATGAGCTGCCATAACTGAGAGCTATATTTGCTTGTTTGGATAGTGCTGGGCTATGAGCTGGCATAACTGAGAGCTATAGTTTCTTGTTTGAGTGGTGCTGGACTATGAGCTGGCATAACTGAGAGCTATACTTGCTTGTTTGGGTGTTGCTGGACTATGAGCTGGCATGACTGAGAGCTATAGTTGCTTGTTTGAGTGGTAATGGACTATGAGCTGGCATAACTGAAAGCTATAGTAGTTGTTTGGATGGTGCTGGGCTATGAGCTGGCATAACTGAGAGCTATGGTTGCTTGATTGGGTGCTGCTGGACTATGAGCTGGCATAACCTAGAGCTATAGTTGCTTGTTTGGGTGGTGCTGGTCTATTAGCTGGCATAACAAAGAGCTATAGTTGCTTGTTTGTTTGGTGCTGGACCATGAGCTGGCATAACTGAGAGCTATAGTTGCTTGTTTGGGTGGTGCTGGTCTATTAGCTGGCATAACAAAGAGCTATATTTGCTTGTTTGTTTGGTGCTGGTCCATGAG
>CBDHDT010000081.1:0-14526 GCA_965261215.1 Ekhidna sp. | reverse complement strand
TTAATTAAGTGATTTATCACGATCTCAATCCATTGCTGCATCTTTAATGATTCATTTCTTAACAACAAGTCAATATATAGTCGCTGCAGTAGAATGAAGACAAGCAGGGAATGTCTGTGTTGCAAAGAAATGCTTAAGATATTTGAAAAAAATAATGAACTGGATGTCCTATGAGCTGCATTATAGAGCACCCTGGTTTTGTGGAAGTTTGCTTTAATATCAGGGTCCTTCAAACAGCTTCCCATCAGAGATGACAACACTATGGGAATGCTTCACTAATTAAATTGCATGGGTATGTAAACACCTGTTGTGTGCATCTTATTGGTCTCTTTCTCTTCCATTTTGCTACAAGAAATACAGATATACAGCCTATAGAAAATTACCAGGTAGTGATGTGGTAGGTTAGGAAAGGATATTCGAGTTATTTTACCAGCATGTGCAGTGACTAAATACGAGCAAGTTTTCCTTCTTTCCTTCTGAAATTTATTCTGAGTTTAACTATCCTGTGCTAACATCAATTTCAACTAGCTATAGAAAGTTATTAAGTTTTTTTTTAATACCATAATTCATATTGACTTTGATGTTCAGTAATAGTTTTTTTTTGGTTTGGCCTACTGTAACTATTATGCAATGGATGTGGTGAAGAACTGGATGAGGTGAAGAAGTAATAGCATCCATAAAATTATTGGACGGTCTAAGAACTTCTGTAAACCAGTCAGAAACATAATCTATTATGAACATAGAAATGACATCATTGCATTTTACCTGCCGCAGTAGCAGTAATCTTAACAAAATACTATCCTTCCACTCCTTCCTAACAATAGATCCCACCTTCCTATATTCGGAAGAGTGGATAAAAATGTGCGGGTTCCCTTCATTATTTAAGCTTGCTTTCTTCCCTTATTCTCATTGTAGTGGAGTGATGCCAGGGTACAATCTATGTAAAGATCATGTAAATACTGAAAAGTATGCAGTGTGACAATCCAGACCTTTAAAGCATTCCAACATATGACAACCAGGTTGTCTTGGGAGCAAAGTATATAACAGCGCTGTGAAAAATCTCACAGCGTAGTGTCTGGTACTTTAGGGAAAGCTTCGCACCATCTTTACACAAAACCATGTGTTTGCTATTATTGCTATTATTTACTCACTTGCTTTGGTGTCTGCATGGAAATTAGAATACAATAAGATAGTAGATCACTCATTTAGCTAATCACTAAGATAGTCCAAAACTTCGTGGCTTGATCAACCCTTTCTTTTTGGAATGCCCACAGGCAAGGATGCCTACACCTCGGAATAGCAACTAAATGCCCACAGAGAATGCTGTGAATATGTTAGTCAAGTGTTTCCCATTTCCCTCTAATATGTTCACCATTTACACTTATTGTGGCAACAGCAGACCAGTATGGGTGATTAAACATGCTCTTTTATTCACTCACTCACAGATGCACACTCCTCCATGCTGAGTGTTGCAATCTTCTTTCAAAATGTAACATAGAAGTGTACTAGCATTAAAATGCCTAATATATAATTTCAATTTCTTACCTTTCGCCACGTGCCAAACATCGTAACAATGGCCAGTTTAGGAACGTTTTCATGTACCCACTTAGCAATTTAAAGTATCTCTCCGTTACTAGCAAATCAATGGAAAGCTTATGCTCATCCAAATGTTAAACTGGCTCACAAGGCCTTCTTTTTCCATGTGGTAGCTCCCATTCACCTCATTACTCTAAAAATATTGAAATATTCGCAATAACTCAGCCTAAAGCATTATTGTAGATGTCTTACCTGTACTAGCTACACATCCATCACAACTTCCACCAGGAGCTCCATCACATGATCCATATTTGGCTAAGTGTCCTGGGCGATGTGCCCAGCCATCTCCACCAATAACAAGAGCTCTTCTTCTGTTTGCATTTAATGCTGAAGAGCTGCCTGTTCTTCTTCTGCACAGAAAATATAGCTGGATGAAGGAAGTCTGTTTGGTAGTTGAAATAGGTTTGTATGGAAATCGAAGCATATCTCATGTTGGACATCAGTCGTATCACCTGGGGTAGGCAAAACTCCCGATTGTTGACGATAAAAGGATGTTTCCTGCTGATATGTTGCTAGTGAATGACAGACTGTCTCACATAAATGTGCCCTTACATTTATGACACTGTTATTTCAGCATCAGTAATGTGCCATTCGAGTACTTGTGATGTTGGGGCTTCTGCTTCCATATTTGTTGCAGACGTGGAAAATAAGCACTCCTCAAATACCATGAATTTTCTGGCACAACAGACATCAGGTACACAGTAACCACAGAACCAACCACAAAAAGAAGCAATGATTGGAAGTATTGAATGGACCCTCAAAATGGGTAAAAGGTGAAATACCATGCTAATCATGACTAAAACAATTAACCACATTCTTTAGTGCACTTTATTGATTGATTAATCTTCACCTCTGTGAAGACTACTGCTCATCAGAAGCAACATAATATGATTTCCTTTCTTCTTCTGACAGTTTCTGAGCACTAGGATTCAAGTCCAGCATGCAGAGGAGGTACAAAAAGTGCTTAGCCACAGTAATAGCAAGCTCATCGTTGTAATAATTACATGTAAATAATAATAAGGTATTTTTGGATGGTACAGCTATCTCATAACTTAATGAGAAATAACTGGTGGTAGGGCTCATCTTGGAGCAAGGGGGGACTACACCTGAAACCAACGAAATTGTAACAAATATTTGTAGCTGTCATAACTTTTTTTCCCTTTCTTCTGTGCAAATACTTTTTATACCAGCTTGTTGCTTATTGTGTGTGCTTTAAAATGATATATAAAAAGTCTATATAGGCACATTTTCTTAGAAGATATATCCAAACACGCAAGGGTCATTAAAAAAAAACTTCCTAATTCCCCACAGGATTTACAGCCAGGCGCCTTGACCGCAGCGCCCCAAACTCGGTACGAATGTAGCTAAAGGCCTTAGCTGTGATCGAGTGGTTTTTTTTTCCTTTTTCCGGTGAACCCCCCCCTGAGTTATAGTGTTGAGAAGAGGCGGGGCCCCCCAAAAAATCAATTTATTTGGGGGGGGGGGCCCCGCCTCTTCTCAACACTATAACTCAGGGGGGGTTCACCGGAAAAAGGAAAAAAACCACTCGATCACAGCTAAGGCCTTTAGCTACATTCGTACCGAGTTTGGGGCGCTGCGGTCAAGGCGCCTGGCTGTAAATCCTGTGGGGAATTAGGAAGTGTTTTTTTTAGTGACCCTTGCGTGTTTGGATATATCTTCAAAGAAAATGTGCCTATATAGACTTTTTATATATCATTTTAAAGCACACACAATAAGCAACAAGCTGGTATAAAAAGTATTTGCACAGAAGAAAGGGAAAAAAGTTATGACAGCTACAAATATTTGTTACAATTTCGTTGGTTTCAGGTGTAGCCCCCCATTTATTTTAAAGACTGGCCTTTGAGAAGGTGCATGCCATATGTCCTAAAAAAAGACACTCTTGCTCTACACAGTAGAAGCTTGGGGACTAACTTGGATTTCATCATCCCATAACTGCCTTTTCTCTCAGAAGTTTTAGTCTTCTCCTAATTGCTCGGAGATTATTTCAACTCCTCATCTTGGGCTGCTATACATGTTTCACCTCTAAATTGTTGTTTTGTAGCTGAGCCATGAACTCCTTTACCAGCCTAGCCAACACATTTGGAAGACTGCCGCTCATGCAAATGGGATGTCCTTATGGTATCCACTCTAGAACTGGCTCACTGGGACTTACTTACCCTCCTCGAAACTCCTGTTGGTTTTCCCTTCCGAGGTTGGTCATTAACATTGGCCTAGCGTAAGAATGGATTAGTCCTGGTCTCAACTATGGACCGCATTCTGTCCGGCCAATGTTTTACTTGGTCTACATAGACACTTTAACGGTAACCATCTGTATCTACCTTTAGATTGGCATCATTCAGCATTAAACCCATTCGTCTGGCGGAGGAAACGTGTGAATATGTTACAACACAGATCTGCGCACTAGGCTTAGAAATTCATATCATGTTACGTGATTTTGTACGCAAATCCAGTTCACCTGGACTTCGCCCTGTGGCTGCGTCGCCATAATTTGCGCATGCTCAAGAGCACAAGACCACACGCGTCGATTTGTTTAGAAGACTCGTTTGTTAGTTTATGCTAGCTCGTTGTTTACGACTATCGATAATGCTACTTTCATTGTACAACCTGCTTTGGACGGGAATATCATTGATCTGCGCATGTAGCTCGTATTATTTCCACTTCCTAACCCTAGACTCATCTGCAGTACGCTACTGGCGTCTGAGTGTTCATGATCAGGGTGAGAAACATTTCAACTTCATGAAAATATATTCATTTATATGATTAAGAAAATATTTAGGCCTTTATATTTTTCTAATTCAGATACCACTTCTAATGTTCCGGCTGTTTTGCCATCTATTGACAATGGAGAAATTCAGGATATTTTTGTAAGATCTTAGAACTTTGTAGTTGAAGCTTGAATTTAATATGTACAGTCTAAACTCTTTGATATATAAACCAGGATGTTAGTGTAACAAACAGAAGAAATGCTATATCTGTTGTGTGAATTATATGGGATCAAACTGAGCAGTAAACAATACTATAAAGTAAGTAAATTTCGAAGTGAAAGACCAGGATACTCGAAAATCGGAAAGTGGATGATTGTTACCATGCTTGCAATTTAATTCTTGCACCATTTATTCAAAGTAATACACACCAATATTATTCACATTAGTGATATGCCTTATTTAATGTCAAATACTGCCCTTGGACGCAATACATTAAAAAACAAGCAAAGATTGCAGAGATTCCCAATCTCCATATATTAGGCAACATCAGCAGGATTATGAATGCAAAATTTCCTCTACCAGCAAAGTCTATCAAACAAAAGAAACTCTGAAAAATCAGTTGAATTAAGAAGCAAATTGATTGGAAGACTGAGGGATTAAAACAATGCATATGAAATTAGAGAATAGCTGTTCAGACTGAATCTAATGGTTTTAAGCGCATGTTGTCTCTGAGCTCATTCCCTAAAATAAAGCAGAAATATGGCCTGTGGCTGTTTTTGTTTTCTAGTAAAAATAGGGATAATATTAAGTATATGTAATTGCATGGATTCAAGTCCAATTAATTTTAGGAATAACATTATATGAGTAATGGTATAAGAAATTGCAAGAGTCAAAGCCGAATTTTTTCGACTCATACTAGTTCAATTATTCCTAAGTGTGACGAGGATGTATGCGATATCCTAATAATCACAAATAAGTTTTTGAATATTGTAGTTATTATTAGTTATCCATTCAAGATTTGACTGTTGAAAGCAGAAAAATCAGATGAGCTTTAGGGTACTTATTCTATATATATATATATATATATATATATATATATATATATCTTTCAATAAGGCTAAGTTATTGAAGCTTATAACCCACTGGCTACAATCCCTAAAATTGTTATTATTATTATTCTCAAAGATTCACTAATAATAATATTAATAATATTAATAATTACAATAATAATAATAGTAATAATAATAGTAATTAAAATAACATTTATGTAATAGAGTAAAATATGGTTATAATTAGGTTTATGATTACAATAGAAATATTAATAATAAAAAAACAACCTCTTCCAATGTTCCAACAGTGTGGCTCTGTTCCACATCTGCTGTGTTATTGAGATTAGTTGCAGGATTGCTATGACTGATCTGTTGTATTTCTCTTCTTTCACAAATTTATATATATATATATATATATATATATATATATATATATATATATATATGTTATACACCTTCCCCACATCAACCTTCTTCACTGAACTGTTTCAGCATTCTGGCGCTAATGACAGTATGGAGTGTTACAGTGGCGCCAATTTTCATTGCAGCATTCAAGGGGACCAGGTATTTTTACATCCATATTTATTGAATCATTACATGTTGAGATGAGCAGTAGTTAGTGGATGGATTATGCTAATCACATCTATTAATTTTGTATGCTTCAGGTTAATCCCAATCTACATCCACCCGCCTGGGACCGATCATCAAGTTCCGTCACTCATGCAATGTCTTTAAATGTTTCTAAACATCAGGTAATGCCTTTTATTATTTCTTAATTTAGCAACATCAAAATGATTAATTCTTTGTCCAGGTATCATCCTTTTAATAGTTGTGGCATATCTTCTAAGCTTTTTGATAGAGTTAGTGTTTAGTTAACAAAATTACCAAGAAGAATGTGGTATACCACTGTCACCTAGTCACATTTCTGTATGTGTCAACTCTGATATAGTTATCGGTGGTATTTCTTCCACATAAAAGGTATTGACTTGCACTGAGCTTGATTTAAAATGCATATAAAAGAGTGCAGTTGATTATCCCATTGTGGTGTGTAAACTAAAGCTATGCAGCATTATTTAAGCTAAATCTGTGACAAAACTGTAGCAACAAATATCACCCATGAATATTTCCTAACCAGAACAAAGCAATTCCGAGTGATTCCCAGTGTATATTGGCCCCTATGCAGCATTACTTGCAGAAATAGCTTCATGAAAGAGAAGTAACTGATGGCCTGAAGATCCAGTCCATGATTTAGCTGTGATGGTTTGCTCATTTAATTTGGTTTATGCCTCCAAACCAAAATTTCAGTTTTATGATTATTTATAGTTATTGGGCGTATGTAAGTTAAATTAAAAAAAAAAAAAAATTCATCATATTTGATGATGATCTATGCCCTTAATTTATTCAGAAAAAATATTTTTTTGAGGGTGGTTAATCAATTAACCATTGTATATATTTGGCATTGGCTTCTTTCCAGTCTAAAATGGCAGCACCACTTAATCAGCGATAACTAACTCGGCTTCCATCCTTCCATGTTTTCAATTTCAATCTTGCAGATTATGCTTCAAACAAATGAGGTTAAAACATTAATAATGGAATACAACAATTAAAAAGATACACACAAAATCAGCATCATTTACGGTCCTTCTAATTGTCGTATCTGTGATTGGTACATACAAATATAGCTTTCCAGGCATACCAATGTATAGAATCATGCTTTTATTGAAATGTATGGTCATATCTTACTCTATTTTAGATTTCATATAACATCATAGGATGGATTTTCATTATAATCATTGCCTTTCTTCTATTTTCTTGGGCTACTTTTCATGAGAAGAAACCAAAAGAAATTGATATATTGAGACAGGAATATAGTGAGTATTAATAATTTACATAAAACACCTACAACATGACATTTTAATTTGTGATGCTTAGCAACCAGATGGTTACATTGTCTATTGACCTGAAGTGCCATAGAATAACCCCTAATATTTCAATGTTTGCTCCACTTTATTGCTCTAACTAGTCACTTTCTTATGTTAAGAATTGTTTCTATGCTTGGAATGTCAGATATAATTATTGAATGATTTTTAGAAAACTAAAAAAAAATTATTGCAATTTTTTTTTATATATATATTTTTTTAATATATCAGTCCACACAATCCTTTGTTGATGAAGAGAGAAGCAAAATTACCACAAAATGTGTATGCGAAGATGCCACAGTATCCTACATGAAAATGCAATTAATGCTAGTCTCACATAAAACTATTATTATAATCATATGAAAATATTTGTTTTTCAAATATAGCTATGCTACTGACTAGTTTTGCTGAACATATCCAATATCATCATGCTGAAAATGAACATGCTCAATTGAAGTTATCAAAAATGGAATTGCAGTTGGAGAGAGTGAATAAATATATAGACAACCTAAAGAAAGAAACAGAGAAAGCTCTTATTCAACTCTCTTCCGAAAATACAAAATTGAAAGGTGATTTATTATGATTTATACTTTCTGTAATGTGACCAAAATTATTTAATTTAAATAATCACGAGGAAAAGTTCATCATTTATCACTTTCACAACTTGATGGCAGTTACCCTGCTAACCAGGTATTGTATTAGAGCATAATACTAAATGTTTTAACTATTTCTGAGCAGAATTCTCAAGGAAATGTTATTGCTAGTCATTGATTCTGCTCTTCTTTGACTCTAGCTTGAATGGATTGTGCGTGCATTTCAATTTTTCAGGGATAGTCATTTCCATTCCTTAGCATCACATAAAAGCATCCTTGAATCATACAAGCATCCATATATTGCCCTTCTTTATGCAGAAATCATTGAAGAGCAAGACAAATTGACAGCAAGAATTGTTGCTGAATATGAGGTAAACTGATGTAAATGCTGCTTTCAAACATGTGCATACTTTTGATGTGATTTTGAATTTTTTAATTAGTCAAAGCTTTCTGAAATGCTTGAAGTGAAACATGAAGATGAGTGCGAGACTGATGTTGCATATCATGGTGAAGAGGATTTAAATGATAAATCTGAAGTGAGCTTAACCTTTTTTTTTATGACCTGTCTATATCTTGTTGTTAGGAAGATTATACTCTTTTAATTTGCATGCATGTTGATTGATACAGGATCCATATTGTATGTACAAGTCCCCACAAACCTGATTGATGTAGCAAACAAATGTGAAGTGTCGCTATTTCATCCTTACGGAAAAGAAATCAATCCTGAAATAGCATCTTTATCAATGAAGTCGTTACCAAACCTATGGTAGTAATATGGCTTCAATTATTAAATTTCTAAAATTAATGGTTTTAATCAGCTTTGATTTTCTAGCTTGAGAATATTTAGTTGAAATAAGCAGATAAAACCTATATATGTATTTTATCATTGAGTTATGTATATGTATATCTTATTGTTTTCTTCCATTCAAACTGTTTTGCATGCATGTTGGTTTGAACCAGTTCATTATTTATCATTTTTTTAATTTGAAACGCAGTTAAAACTATCAGATATGCATGATGGAAACATGGGGCTAATTGTAAGATTGAATCTATTGAATTAATCATAATTGAATCTAAAGTGGAAGATGTAAAGATAATGCTGAAGTAAGCTTTCTTTTTGAGTATATATATATATTTTTTTTGCATATGCCATTTGCGTGTGCCATAATAGATTATACTGATTGCTGTACTCCTGATGTTTACAATCAGCTATGAAGTACTTCGGTTAGATATTATTTTTAAAATCTTACTTTGAAACACCATCATAGCTACCTGATGAAGTATAGCATGAGATCAATATTCAAGTTCAGGAAGATGAAGATAACTAATTATAAATCTGAAGTAAGATCTCCTGGGATTCAGATTTTTTTCTATATGCATTGGTGACTGTGCTGCCTTCCCCAGCAGAAAACTTTACAGAAATTGCAGTAAAGACCTGGAGGGCACGCTTCTTAACTGAGTTTCGAATGTGTCAGCCATAATGAAAAAATTTCGTTGCATAATCGTCTAACTGGAAGTATTTTATTGTTACCATTTTATAAAAATAGAGAGTCTACTGGAAATGTGCATGTAAATAATAATCAAAGCACTTGGCATGTATTGTTCATTATTTATGTCTTTGCTTTTCGACCAAGATCTGGGTTTACGTCAAATAATGCATCTGGTATTTAATCCGCAACCAATTAACCACCAACTTATATTTGTGTGTTTTTATTGCAATATTATTTGCTATATTTTTATTAAAAAAAATATTTTAGTGTTTCACATTAATTTGTTAATATCATAAATACTTGTGGAGGATTGAATTATATTATGTTTACAGTATATAATATATGTTTACTAAATTTGTGTTTTTTTCTCTTATATGTTACACACCATGTATTTCTGCAGAGGTTCAAGTACTTCATATTTCTTGCTGCGAAGGGTTTATACAAGCTTTGTTGCTGGATGCTTCATTGCAAACCAGTGACAAAGAGCTTATGCCTACTACATGATAAGATTGATGGCGCTAAATCATGGATACTTGATGCAAAACCAGTGACTAAGGCCATGCATTTACTGCATGATATGGTTGACAGAGCTTTGTCATACTTCATTGAGATGATATATGAGGTACTAGAATATAAGTGATTGTATGAGTTTATTACTTTTTTTTCAATTATGAACAACCAGAGTCACTTCCCAATTAATTTTTTTTCGGCCAATGTTTCAAGCATTCAATGAAATCTTCTGATGAAAAAAAATTGGGAAGAAAAATCTTCAGTTTGTTTTTCTGAGGTTGGGAAAATATTATTTTAATAATTTTACTTTGACATGTATAAACAATGACTCTATTGGATCGACTTATCAAAATTGAAAGAAAATATACCTGCACCCATGTAGATGATGGCCATTTGACAATTCAATCAAATTACGTGACGATTTTGAATTATTATTATTTTAAACTGCTCATCTCCTGCATAATGAAGGTTGAAGTATTTGAGTTGGCTGTCGGTATATTATATTTGGACGGGTACGGCATAGAATTTTTTTAGTGAGTTTTCGGAGGAAATTGGGAGTGGGAAGGGGGGGGGGGGGAAGTTGAATAAAGTGACAAACTAAATACGTGTCTATTATATACTGTAATTATTTAAATTGATGATTTGTATGTCTCTTTGATTGTGTGTGTCCAGTATATGTGTCGTTTGTTCAGGGAATTTGTGATGTCATGCAAGGATGTGTGCTTGTCACTGTATGCTCAGGCCAGACCTGCTAATGAGGATACACAACATATCTAGGGTATAATATCCAAGTGTCTCAAACAAGCTACTCTCTCTACTCTGAAGCCATAACCAGTATTCAATTAACTGTAAAATATATAACTTCAACCCCAAACTTCAAACTCAATCTTAAAATAAATATTAAATATAATGCTATGTATCATGAATATATCCACATATATCTATCTATCTCTCTATATATACATGTATATAATGTATATTACATTATATTTTTTATTAAAATGAATAAAACACATTCCAAACTGGACCAAACCAGCCAAAGATCAAAGTCAATATTTAAACTAAATTTGCCCATATAATAACATGCTTCCATTAGCTGCCTGTGCCTTAATTAAATACGTTCTATTGGGCTACTGTCGCAGGTATTTTTTTTCTTCTCCACTTAATTTTTACCCAGTAATATAGTAACATTTCAAGTATCACTTTTGGAAATTTTGTTGGTTTTATGAATTATCTAATGGTAAAGCCATTATTGGACCCAACATTAGACATACCGTTAAACAAAAATGGGAGTTTTTGCTGTGCACTTGGGAAAGGTTCAAGGTAGGGTTATTGGGTAGTTCGGAAGTGTAAAATGTACTACAACTGTATGTGTGTCAGTATGTGTGAGTTAGTGGGTTATGTGTTGCTACATTTGATTCTGGAGTTGTAATCGCTGATATTTCATCTTGTAAATTTCCTACCACTATAATTCAACAGCAAGTACATCATGTTTATATTTGTCTGTTACTTCAACTTATTGAAACTTTTTCCTGTAAGGTTACCAAAGCAATCTATAATTTAACATCTTGTCAAGCAAGTCAATCTAATCTCATAGCCAAACCAACAAACCTTTCAAGGTTTGCAAATGGAGATGATATTTTAGACAGATAGCTAAATAAGCTTTGTTACATTTAACTAAAATTGACTAGTGTGGATGCATGCTAGTGTACACATATCTTATTGGTACGAACAGTACCACTTTCTAAATGTTGGTTTATATCTTCAATTTAATCCATTTGTTAAATAAAAGAAGATGGTATACTGATGTTCTTTGTTCTTTGTCTCTTTTGTTTCTCTGATTCCTTGTTCACATAAATGCATATAATAGACCCCCAGATCATAATTTGGTGTGCATCTGTGAGTGAGTGAATAAAAGAGCATGTTTAATCACCCATACTGGTCTGCTGTTGCCACAATAAGTGTAAATGGTGAACATATTAGACGGAAATGGGAAATACTTGGCTAACATATTCGCAGCATTCTCTGTGGGCATTTAGTTGCTATTCCGAGGTGTAGGCATCCTTGCCTGTGGGCATTCCAAAAAGAAAGGGTTGATCAAGCCACGAAGTTTTGGACTATCTTAGTGATTAGCTAAATGAGCGATCTAATATCTTATTGTATTCTAAATTCCGTGCAGACACCAAAGCAAGTGAGTAAATCATAGCAATAATAGCAAACACATGGTTTTGTGTAAAGATGGTGCGAAGCTTTCCCTCAAGTACCAGACACTACACTGTGAGGTTTTTCACAGCGCTGTTATATACTTTGCTCCCAAGACAACCTGGTTGTCATATGTTGGAATGCTTTAAAGGTCTGGATTGTCACACTGCATACTTTTCAGTATTTATATGAACTTTACATAGAATGTACCCTGGCATCACTCCACTACAATGAGAATAAGGGAAGAAAGCAAGCTTAAATAATGAAGGGAACCCGCACATTTTTATCCACTCTACCGAATATAGGAAGGTGGGATCTATTGTTAGGAAGGAGTGGCAGGATAGGATACTGCGGCAGTTAAAATGCAATGATGTCATTTCTATGTTCATAATAGATTATGGTTCTGACTGGTTTACAGAAGTTCTTAGACCGTCCAATAATTTTATGGATGCTATTACTTCTTCACCTCATCCAGTTCTTCACCACATCCTTTGCATAATAGTTACAGTAGGCCAAACAAAGAAAAAACTATTACTGAACATCAAAGTCAATATGGATTATGGTAATTAAAAAAAAACTTAATAACTTTCTATAGCCAGTTGAAATTGATGTTAGCACAGGATAGTTAAACCCAGAATAAATTTCAGAAGGAAAGAAGGAAAACTTGCTCGTATTTAGTCACTGCACATGCTGGTAAAATAACTCGAATATCCTTTCCTAACCCACCCCATCACTACCTGGTAATTTTCTATAGGCTGTATATCTGTATTTCTTGTAGCAAAATGGAAGAGAAAGAGACCAATAAGATGCACACAACAGGTGTTTACATACTCATGCAATTTAATTAGTGAAGCATTCCCATAGTGTTGTCATCTCTGATGGGAAGCTGTTTGAAGGACCCTGACATTAAAGCAAACTTCCACAAAACTAGGGTGCTCTATAATGCAGCTCATAGGACATCCAGTTCATTATTTTTTTCAAATATCTTAATCTATTAAGGTTAAGTGGGTGTGCCCATGGGCATATAATAGGTGGGCATGTGGTGAGCATGTGATGGGTGTTGCATGCATGTGTCCAGGTCCAAGCTGTGCGCGAGAGGTTCAGGAAATCACCATAGTTCTACAATATATGGCCAGCCTTAGCCAAAGTGTGGACAGAGACTTACTCCCATAACCCATCAAGCTTATTGCTACTCACACAATACACTGAACAGCAAGTAGAAAATGCACATCAAAATATTGTAGTATATAGAGCCATAATAATAAAAATGTGTGCATATATACATGTATATAACATCTACATACATAATACAGACAAAACCATAAAAGGAATGAGATATAGAGACTGTAGATTCTCCCTCTGTGCAACATACCACAGAAGGTAGCACAAAAGGAGTTATAATAATCCTTGATAATACTATATGTAGGAGTTTGAATATTAGAACCTAAATAGCCACTGCAGTACACATCAGATAATTACGCACATGCTCTCCTCTCACCCTTCGCTAGTTTTTGCATCCAGCCAACACCTCGTAGGTGAATTTTTGTTCCCCAGTGGTTACGACCATGGGACTGTCCATCTCGCTGGACATGCTGACCACAAAGTCTCGTCGAGGTGGCATGCGCTCATTAATACGAGCATACATCCTGGCATTATCAAAGCTGCCAATTTTGTCCTTCAAATCTACAATAGCTGTTGGGAGAGAGGAGCACACATAAAGCAAGGCAGAATACACAAGATAATCCAACCCCTTGTTAGTTACATCTAATTCCATGTTACACAGCAGAACTGATTCCTTCCATGCCTTCTGCAAGTACACCCATCGGAAGTTGTCCAGATGTGGCCAGTCCCTTCAGAGTAGTCACAATCTCACGCTCTGTCCTGAACACACACACACAGAGTAACATAACAAAGCATCAGGAGTTATTGTTGTGTACAAATCCACAATGAAAATTAATCGAGCACACGTCTGACTGCTGTAAATGCACAAACTGACATCGTTTTCAAAAATTATTTAAAATGAACTGTTTATGCTCAACACAATTTTTGTTGTTGGTTAATTAAACCTGCACATGCCCAGTCTATAGATATATAATAGTCATAAAAGCAATTGACGTCTTGAATGTTTGGTTTCTTCCTATTCTTCAGAGGAATGCTGCACAGGCACTTATACTTAACTGGAATCACTATGTATCCCTTTGCACTAGTTTTGTTATAGGCACTGAGTGATACGCATAGCTTTTGTTTGCTTACGTCAATGAAGCAGATTCTTAGACCCGACTGAAACTTATTATATTATTTGAATTCTAATGATATGAACAGTTGGGAAAAAAAAGTAATAGCTGTTATAAAAGCCACAATTAGTCGGTGGTCACTCAATCAGTGGTCAATCAGTCAGTGGTCACTCAATCAGTGGTCAATCAATCAGTGATCATTCAATC
>CBDHDT010000080.1:10000-29608 GCA_965261215.1 Ekhidna sp. | reverse complement strand
CTGAAAAGTCCTGGGGGGTAGTGGCAGGTGGGTTGTCACATCCACAATGTTCTGTCAGGTTTTTGATCCCTTAGGAAGTGCACAGGCAACATGTCATTCCAGGAATTTTAGAACACTGCCATGGTGCCAGGTATAACTCCCCTGGCTCAGAGAAGTAGGACAAACATTCAGGGCATGTAGGGTAGCAGGCGCGATGGAGCCACAGAGCTGATGTTCGGAATCTCTATGACATCCACAGCGACGTTGATTGAAAGGGTTTGGAAGCATATCGGAAGACCCATGTAAGATGAAAGATAGTTGGCTAAGTGGATGGCCTTTCATTAAGAGCAATAAGTAAGGTCAAGTGAAAAAAAATCATAAATTTGTTACTTCACCATGCACACTCTGTTTTAAAATGCTATGCTACATCAGTATAATGCCAATGCAGACTTCTCAAGTTGAGAAAGGCCACCAATGAGAGGAAAGGTTACCAACGAGAGGAAAGGTTCATTTCAGGTCATTTCTGGGAGAATCAAGGCTTCATTCGCAAAATATCCAATTGGACGTGGGAGTGAAAAAAAGAGGATCGCAAACTAGCCGGCATGAAATGTCGCTTTATTGGGAAGTCTTCACCTTCTCTTTTTCCGGTGGAAAGCCTCTCTGGAAACTCTTGAAACTTTCCGCCTACGAATCCGAGTGTCAATAAACGGTGACTCAGTAGTATCTGCCAAATCGGCTCGAATAACACAATTTTCGGGAGAATATCAATTTCCATATTTGCCCGAAAAATGTCATTGATAGGGAAACTCACAGACTATGTGGGAGACTTGAGTGACTCTCGCAAGCAATCACCAATCAAAAAATTGTAATTAAAATTCTTGACACAGAATCCTCAGTTAATTAAATTCAGCAATTATTAATTTTTTATTCATATATATATATTACTCTTTTTTTTAAGTTTTATTATTTTTATTGTTGTTGTTGTTATTATTTGTTGTTTTTGTTATTATTATTATTTAATTAATTTATTTATTTGTTTATTACATAGGATTATTGGATATGATGAATGAATGAATAAATAAATAAGTAAACTAATTGAAAAGGTCCTCTAGGTTGAAATTAATGCCCAGTGTTCCCATCACACAGGCACTGTTCTCCCTCTGAATGGATACCACTAAATGTTGGATCAAGAAGGGCAATGACCTTGTTTCTCCTGTCACTCTGCTGAACCTGCGGCCAAGCTTCTTTAAATAGGGATAAGTGTCTGGGCTGAAAGCTCCCGATGTTTCCACTGCGACTGGTTGGAATAATAATAATAATTATTATTATTATTATTATTTTTTTTAATTTTTTTTTTTTTTTTTTTTTTTTTTATTATTATTATTATTATTATTATTATTATTATTATTATTATTATTATTATTATTATTATTATTATTATTATTATTATTATTATTATTATTATTATTATTATTATTATTATTATTATTATTATTATTATTATTATTATTTATTATTATTATTATTATTATTATTATTATTATTATTATTATTATTATTATTATTATTATTATTATTGCTATTATTTTAATTTTATTATTTTTTTAATTAATTTTTCATTATTATTATTATTATTACTTATACATATAGTTGCTTGATAATAACAGGGGGGGACTGGACTTAAAACCAAAAAAAATTGTAACACATATTTGAGCTGTCATAACTTTTTTTCCCTTTCTTCTGTGCAGATATTTTTGATACCAGCTTATTGCTTATTGTGTGTGCTTTAAAATGATATATAAAAAGTCTCAATAGGCACCTTTTCTTAGAAGATATATCCAAACACGCAAGGGTCACTCAAAAATGGCACTTTCTAATTTGTGGCAAACTTTACAGCCAGGCGCCTTGACCGCAGCGCCCCAAACTCGGTGTGCGGGTAGCTAAAGCCCTTAGCTGTTATCCTACGGATTCACTTTTTTTTTTTTTTTTGGTGAACCCCCTCCCCCCCGAGATAGAGTGTTGAGAAGAGGCGGACCACGGAAATTTGCGTGGGCGAACTGCAAAATTCCGTGGCCCCGCCTCTTCTCGGCTCTATATGTCAGGGGAGGGGGGGTTCACCGGAAAAAAATGTGAATCCGTACGATCACAGCTAAGTTCTTTAGCTACCCGCACACCGAGTTTGGGGGGCTGCGGTCAAGGCGCCTGGCTGTAATTTTGCCACAAATTAGAAAGTGCCTTTTTTGAGTGACCCTTGCGTGTTTGGATATATCTTCTAAGAAAAGGTGCCTATTGAGACTTTTTATATATCATTTTAAAGCACACACAATAAGCAACAAGCTGGTATCAAAAATATCTGCACAGAAGAAAGGGAAAAAAAGTTATGACAGCTCAAATAAGTGTTACAATTTTTTTGGTTTCGGGTCCAGTCCCCCCATCAAGACTGTACATCTAGAAGGTTTTTTGTTTGTTTTTCTTTCTGTTCCATGGGGGAGGGGGGTAATTTCCAACTGAAATTTTGTATACTCTTACTGGTGTTGGCCAAAAGTTGATGGGGTACAGATCCTTATCCCCAGGAATTAACCCCCCCCCCCCCCCCCCCCCTTGCGCTCTAAGATATGACGTCATCCCGCGAAGGCGCTGGCACACGCCGCGTTGTGTAAGCCCACCGCGTGCTTCTGGAAGGCTCCACCCCCTTACCTATATAGCATGCTGACGAAGAGTTCGTGTACATAAATCCCAGTCCATCTTGTGTGTATACCTAGTCCGTTAGCTATTTTGCTAGCTACCATGACTGCGAGAAACAGAGATAAAACCTTTGAGCTGGTAACGCTGAAAGAAAGGCCGCTGGTCTCGACTGCAAGCAGTGAATCAGCATTCCCTGGAACCAACATGCCCAATGAAATTTATGCACCAGTTTTGCACAGAGATGGACAGCTTGACGAGCTGAATAGAAAGAGTCCTGTTTCGGGTGACGCTAATGTTTGCTATGGCTCTAAGGAAATTTTAAATGTGAACAGTAGCAGCATTGCAGATGGCTGTGGGTATTGCAACACGATTAAAGTTCCTTGCTTCAAGACAGCATTCTATTTTCTGGTGGTCATCGTCGGAATAGTGGCAGTATTAACTGTCTTGGCTACTACTGGGCTTATCCTTGTTGTTCTAAGTAAACCTGAGCTGCGTAAGACAGAGAGAGAACTCGATCACAAGCTGATTCTGGTTACCTTGACAGTTGACAAGCTATCAAGTCAAATTTCTGAGCAGTACAAGGAAATTATGCAGAATTTTGCTTCTGTATATAATACAACTAATTATAATGCAGTTGCTACAGATATTCAAAAAACTAATGTAGATGCTATACAGACCAAGATACGCCACATAAATGATCAGGTGACTCAAATAGGAAGAAAACTGAGTGATCTTGATTCTACAATAAATATTACCGCACTGGAGATAGTGGCTAATGATGCTAGCAATAAGGTAAATATGCTTGTTGGGGAAAATCTTATTTCGAATTGCACATCAAGAAAATTGCAGAGTAACGAATTTGTTCAAGACATGACATCAGCCATTTCTATGGCCATTACAGGGGTATTATATCTTACGGTAAGTATATATATATATATACATTATTTTTGGTGCAGTTTTTTCTTTTTCTTTTTTGTTACTTACCTTGCATGGTGGAGAGCGGTGTACTAGTTCTTGTCAATTTTAAAGTACTTGTCCAAGCCATAATGATTATCAAAGTATCAGATTTTCTGTACAATCATGCCTTCTTACCAAATGGTATGTTGTGTGCATGGCAAAATATACTGCTTGCACTAGCATAGCTACATTTATTTGCATGTTTAAGGAATAGTCAGCCAATTTTTAACTATTGGCAATTTTCAGAGTGAGCTAAAATAGGCTTAGCTATATAGCTAACATGACTTTCTACATCAAGTATATGAGTGAAATACTTTATCTTATTTTTCTCAAGGAAAGTTGCGTTGGACAGCCTGCTTGTTATATCTCTGGTGGCAATAACAATCTTCAAATGACAGCCACATTGAGAAGTATAGGTGCCAATTCAGTCTATTGTGTCTGTGCTGCCGATGGTAATATAAGTATCCCTATTACCTGTGAGCTACACTATATTCAGTGTGGAATCATCACCATAAACTAACTGCTACAAAAGCTGGAAGTGACTTTTCCTCTGTTTTTTTTACTTCATGATTTTACTCTTCTTTGTGAATTTCTTTGTGTGTTTTTATATCAAGATTAGAAGAAAAAAAATTTGTGATACATATAGCATAATTTTTGTCTGGATTTTTCCTTAATTTTTAAAAATTATTTTAAGTTCTAGTTGCATATGATTATATGATTTTGATTGTGTCCATCATTAGTTGACAGCATCATCTCCAAAGTTTTATGGTTGAACATTGTGGGAGTTGAATTATGTCATCATTAATATATAGACTGAATGATCAAATAAAGCAGGGGGTTAGGCTGGTCCGGTATCCCAGCTTATTTTGTTGCCAGGAAATTCTGTTGCCACCTGCGACCAATTTTTAACTATCTGTAATTTTCAGAGTGAACTAAAATAGGCTTAGCTATATAGCTAAAAGTTTAAGGTATGACTTTCTACATCAAGAGTGAAAATGTGCAAACAACTTATCCTATTATTTTCTCAAGGAAAATCGTGTTGGACAGCCTACTTGTTATATCTCTGGTGGCAATATCAATCTTCAAATGACAGCCACCTTGAGAAGTGAAGATGCTAATTCAGAACTATCCCTATTATCTGTGAGCTACAATATATTCAGTGTGGAATCATCACCGTAACTAAATGCTACAAAAGTCGGAAGTGACTTTCCTCCCCCTTTTTTTTCCTTCATGATTTTTACCCTTTTTGTGCATTCTTTGTGTGTTTTTAAACTAAGTTTAATAATAATTTTTGACGATAGGCATAGCATATTTTCTGTCTGGATTTTTTCCTTCATTTTTATAAATTATTTTAAGTTTTAGTTGCACATGACTGTATGATTTGGTTTGTGACATTCATAGTTGCCAGCATCATCTCCAAAACTTTTATGGATGAACATTGTGGGAATCGAATTATGCCATCATGTATATATGGAATGATCAAATATTGCATGGGGGTAGGAACTGGTCCTGTGTACCAGTTTATTTTGTCACTAGGAAATTCTGTCACTTCCAGATAGAGCGACATAGGTAATCTCTTAGGATATTTTTCACAGCCCGGATTTAGTGTCGCTGCAATACCATACTCGATACACATGGTGTAGCAACCACGTTACCATTATACCAGACAGAGAAAGAATGGTGCAGCAGCAATACCACAGAATTGCTGCCTATCTTGGGACCAGACACTTCCAATGGGCCTTGCAAGAACAAGGAAGATTCACCGAGGAGGTAGTGCAACCTGAAACCACAGAAATTTGAACACATATTTGTAGCTGTCATAACCTTTTCCCCCTTTCTTCTGTGCAAGTATTTTTTATACCAGCTTGTTGCTTATTGTGTGTGCTTTAAGATGATATGTAAAAAAAATCTCTATAGGCACCTTTTCTTAGAAGATATATCCAAACACGCAAGGGTCACTCAAAAAATGGCACTTCCAAATTTGTGGTAAACAACTCCAAGGCGCCTTGAGCGTCGCGCCCCAAAATCGGTGTGTGGGTTGCTAAATAACTTAGCTGTGATAGGTGATTTTATTTTTTATTTTTTAGGTGAATTTCCCCCCCCCCCCCCCCCCCCCCCCCCCGAATTGTGCTGTTGCGCAGAGGCGAGATCACAGAAATTGCACGGGCGCCCACGCAATTTCTGTGATCTCGCCTCTTCTCAACACCACAACTCAGAGGGGTTCAAAAAAAAAGAAGAAAAAAAAAGAAGAATTTTTACCATATCACAGCTAAGTGCTTTAGCAACCCGCACACCGATTTTGGGGCGCGTCGCTCAAGGCGCCTTGGAGTTATGTTTACCACAAATTAGGAAGTGCCATTTTTTTGAGTGACCCTTGCGTGTGTGGATATATCTTCTAAGAAAAGGTGCCTTACATATCATCAAGGGGGGGCCTATCCCATTATTCCGATTTTTTTTTTGGTTTTGTACCTGTCATAACTTTTTCTCCCTTTACTCTGTGCAAATAATTATTATACCAGCTTGTTGCTTATTGTGTGTGCTTTAAGATGATATGTAAAAAGTCTCTATAGGCACTTTTTCTTAGAAGATATAGCCAAACAAGCAAGGGTCACTCAAAAAATGGCACCTCCCCCACGACAAATCTTCTAATTGCCAGGCGCCTTGAGCTACAGACCCCAAACTTCCTGTGTGGATTGCTAACACCCTAAGCTGTGATATGACTCAGCCATAATTAAAACGCGGTGAAGTGTTGAATAGATATGAGACACTTTATTTCCAACCGCGGCAAAATCCACGAAAATCTGTGACCCCGCCTCTTCAATCACCATAACTCAACATTGCTTCACGGTAAAAAAAATTTTGACTGGTCATATCACAGCTGAGGCTTGTGGGAAGCCACAACACAAGTTTTGGGTCTGTAGCTCAAGGCGCCTGGTAATTAGACATGTTATAAATTAGGAAGTGCCATTTTTTGAGTGACCCTTGCTTGTTTGGCTATATCTTCTAAGAAAAAGTGCCTATAGAGACTTTTTACATATCATCTTAAAGCACACACAATAAGCAACAAGCTGGTATAATAATTATTTGCACAGAGTAAAGGGGGGAAAAGTTATGACAGGTACAAAACCAAAAAAAAAATTGGAATAATGGGATAGGCCCCCGAAGCAACAAGCTGGTATCAAAAGTATTTGCACAGAAGAAAGGGGGGGGGGGAAGTTATGACACCTACAAATATGTCGTTCAGATTTCGTTGGTTTCAGGTAGCGTCACCCCTTATGAGGGGCTTTTACTGGGATGCTGAGAAAGAAAGAGATCTTCATGTGAGTAGTGAGGTGTGTAGTTACCCAAGTTCCTAATACTTATGCATATGAACAAGAAAGCCAAATAGGTATTAGTTCATCACACCTAAGCCTGGCTTGGCTGAACGTTTAGACTATTGTAGTCTTCCTGTCGACTATTTAGACAACCTCAAGTACAGTGGAGTGCAACCATGGTATGTATAAAAGCCAGCTCAGATGTATAATGCTAAGGTTAGAAATAGATAGGGAAGAATGTAATCATACCTAAACATGTTGATAGGTTATTAGGAGTCACAGAAATGTGATTTTCTGGAGGATTGTTACTCAAGTGAATTTGGAGGTGGACATTTTGGGAGAGACCAGACCATTGGAAAAGTACTGGAACACTATTATTGGGTGGAAATGCTAGATGATGTCAAAGAATTCTGTCAAACTTGTGATAAGTGTCAAAGAGCTAACTGATAAATAGTCTACGGAGTTTGTATTCTATTTCTTAGTCTATAACGCATGCATGCATGCAATTGCTATCATGAATGGTCAATTTAGTGTGTACTACTGGAGTGGATTTAATTGGGCCACTACTCAAAACAAGCCGGGAAAACCAGTTATGTCGTGCTATTGTTTTGAGTGGCCACCAGACAATCAGCCAATGGGATTGCAGAATTTATTTCTCAAATATTTTACAAGAATTGGCTGTTGTAAGGTGAAGACAAATGACCAAAGAAGAGAATTTTTTAATAATATGAGTTATTATTTTTTTAATGAAGAATCTCAATTGTGTACTCTTCTTCAGATAGCTGCAAAGGAGATAAGTATATGAAAGGAAATTTTTTCACATGTTGTATGCTAGTAGGAAGATGCTCGAGTGTTTCAATCTTGAAGTATGTCTGAAGGTTATATAGTTTAACATTGCTGTGTGAACTTGAATATTTGAAAAATGAATGTGTGCATCCACTTGCAGGGTATGCCACAAATGGCTTTGAAAGACCCACAATTCAAATGTTGCTATGGCAAGTGTACTGGAGAAAGAAAGGTAAAGGCAATGCATGACACAATAATTGTTCAGAATACATCTGTCACTACCAATTTTACTGATACAATATTACATTAAAGAAATTTATCCATCTTGGAAAGATCTCTGACTAAGTCACCACACAACTCTGAAGTCAAGCAAGGTGTATTTTTACTTGTTCCATTCATTTGACAATATCCATATTAGTTTTATTAGACTACTTCCTATCACAGGGACAAAGGATCATCAAGAAGAATTGGAGCACAAGTTAGAGCAATGGGAAATATGAATGGACTGCATGATGAGAAGAATGCATTATGGATGAGAAGAATGTTCTAGATGAAGAGTGAAGGTTATCAGGGGAAGGGAAAGCGGAAGAAAGCATCCAAAGTTTCAACCTATCCCAGTACGTGACACAATCTATACTAGAGGACATGACTTATACTAGATTACTAGTGCACAACACAGTATGTGATATATATTATGCTGAATTTGCCATGCACTAACACAGTCATAGTTTACGCATGCTATCAACTCTCTGTGATAATGTCAGACCTTTGATTTCCCATACTGGCAATAACGCAACTAATAATATGCTATCCTATTTTACACCAATGTCACAGAAAAATTGAAGTGAGGTGGGAAAGGAAGAAGACAGACAAGAGAAATATATACACTTGCCTCCATTCAGGAAAGAAACACATGAATCCCTTAGGAACTTGGCAGTCCAGCTTCCAAAAACACATGGCTTGCAATCCCCTCCCTATCACCAATCATCAAGTTATGTCAAAAGAGTCACCATATACATCTTTTGGATGGTGATCACTGGATCACATCAAACTCTCTTTGGCAGCACATAGCTGTGTATGACTGCTATATCCATGGCTCTATACCTGCAATGCTTCAATATCAGCTTATCCTCATCTACAAGTTACAAATAATACAAGAAGACGGTAATGAACTCCCCTCTCAGCTGGCATTGAACTTGGCGAAGTCTATCATATGAAATGTGTAATATTTAAAACATACAAGATCAGATGAATAGGTTTGTAGCAACTGCAACAGTTAGCTAGCCGGCTATATCAATTTTTTTCCCTTATTGTTAATTGTTGGTTGAACATTATTCCTAATAGTGCAAAGTTAATTTGTTCTTGCACTTTGTTTAAAACCTGTGCTTGAGTAGCACTACAACCAGTGCTTGAGCAGCACTATAACCAGTCCTTGAGCAGCACTACAACCAGTGCTTGGGCAGCACTACAACCTGTGCTTGAGTAGCACTACAACCAGTGCTTGAGCAGCACTACAACCAGTGCTTGAGTAGCACTACAACCGGTGCTTGAGCAGCACTACAACCGGTGCTTGAGCTTCATTATATATGAATTCGATCAGGCTTATGCTGATTCAGTGATACTGCAGGAATATCTTTCTATTAGACAAACCATTGAACTGCCATCTGGAAATAGAGTTGCTCAAAGAAGTAGACAGACATAGCTACAAATACACACATATGATGTCCTAATATGGTTTTATGATAAGTCTGTATTTCAGCAGTATATATAAGTCTTTGATACTAACAACTTGCGACCCATTCCACATTGGGCACAAAAGGCTGACTATGTGTAATGACCAGGGTCTCCTGGCATTGGAGGGAGGATAGTAAAAAGGCTAAATTCTAATTAAATAAGAACAACAGAAACTCAAATCAGATGAATACACAAATCACTGAACCAACACTATGCAAACACACGTGTCACAAGTACAAGAAATGATGAGTAAGAATATCATGAATAAAAAATGAGAAATCATTGCATATGCTAGACTCTTTTCTAGCTATGAACTCAAGGAACTGATCAATGCAGGCTGACATACTGATCCCATAATAGCCACCAATTTGGCAATGACCCTCTAGCACCACGGCACTTAAGCATGACAGCAAACATTTCTCTTTTCACACCTCCCCTTTGTGTGCACATATCTTTTCAGGCTTGTTGCCTAGATACCCTGACTCCAAGGTTCACTCGTAGCAAAGGGTATCATTTGTCGGGCAGCTGCAATTAGGTTCACTCCTAGCACAGGGGATCATTTGTCGGGCAGCTGCAATTAGGTTCACTCGTAGCAAAGGGGATTTGTGGCAGAAGCCATTAGGTTTGCTTCAAGCAAAGGGCATCACTTTTGACAGTATTTCCCTCACCAGATCACTCACATGAATAGACATACCAATTTGTGCACAGACCTTAAACCCACATATAAAGCATTAATGTTCAATTTGAAGTGTTTCTCTTTGGGACATTTGCTATATGCCAGCAATAACCACAAGACTCCTAACACTAATATAGAGCTAGAAGTCAAACCTACACTTTGATGTAGGACCAACAACCACGCTAGCATGGGTCTTGACTTACACTTCATCTTCAGGAGATGAACAAAGTCATCACCATAAATAGTAGCATCGTGAAGCAGACCTTGTTTGGCTTCCAATTTGTTTTTCCCTGGATGAAAAGGAATATGTCGATTGGGCAACAAGCGACAATACGTAAGAAGAGGTCCACCAAAGTTGCTGAATAGACAAAAATGGAAAACGAGCATGTGACATAGGCGATTCTTTACCTTGGTTAGCTTGGGGGTAGTGGAGTTGTATAAAACATGCAGGGAGTCAGTAGCTTGGTGGTAGTGGAGTTGTATAAAACATGCAGGGAGTCAGTAGCTTGGAGGTAGTGGAGTTGTATAAAACATGCAGGAAGTCGGTAGCTTGGGGATAGTGGAGTTGTATAAAACATGCAGGGAGTCAGTAGCTTGGTGGTAGTTGAGTTGTATAAAACATGCAGGGAGCCGGTAGCTTGGGGGTAGTGGAGTTGTATAAAACATGCAGGGAGTCAGTAGCTTGGTGGTAGTTGAGTTGTATAAAACATGCAGGGAGCCGGTAGCTTGGGGGTAGTGGAGTTGTATAAAACATGCAGGGAGTCAGTAGCTTGGTGGTAGTGGAGTTGTATAAAACATGCAGGGAGCCGGTAGCTTGGGGATAGTGGAGTTGTATAAAACATGCAGGGTGTCGGTAGCTTGGAGGTAGTGGAGTTGTGTAAAACATGCAGGGAGTCAGTAGCTTGGTGGTAGTGGAGTTGTGTAAAACATGCAGGGAGCCGGTAGCTTGGGGATAGTGGAGTTGTGTAAAACATGCAGGGAGCCGGTAGCTTGGGGATAGTGGAGTTGTGTAAAACATGCAGGGAGCCGGTAGCTTGGGGATAGTGGAGTTGTATAAAACATGCAGGGTGTCGGTAGCTTGGAGGTAGTGGAGTTGTGTAAAACATGCAGGGAGTCAGTAGCTTGGAGGTAGTGGAGTTGTATAAAACATGCAGGGAGCCGGTAGCTTGGTGGTGGTGGAGTTGTACAAACAGTGTTGCCATAGTGTTGGATTTTATCCAAACTATCTGATTTTTGACCGTTAAATTTTCTGTTTGGATTTTTCATCATTAGAAAATTGTTTGACATTTCATGCATATCAGACCATGTTGCAGCCTATTTCAAAACCACTCTCTGTGGTATTAGCTGAGTGTGGTCATTTTGTGGTCACCTTGTCAGTTGCAGGAATATTCATGTAGTCACTTGGTCTGTACAGGAATTCCTGCACAGTACTGTGTTATTATGTGGTCACATTTGTCTCAACAAAACGAAGCACAGAAACAGACTAGGAATTTTTACATTAAATTCACTTTAACAGTGCAATTCAATGTTTCTCAAAATGCTATGAATTTACAACTGAAGACTGAACTATTAAAGACATTGCTATGAACACACTTTAGTATGTTATTTCTCTTGAAATTGATGTTTAAATTCTGTTTGTATTTTTTGTTGCCAAAAAATTGGATAACACAGGCGAGTAATTTGGAATTTAACAAAAAAAATTATGGCAACACTGTATAAAACATGCAGGGAGTCGGTAGCCTGGGGGTAATGATTTGTACATAACATTCAGGGAGTACAGTAATACTCAATTTTGGACCGTCTAACTCACTTTTTGAACTCCAAAACGAATCGACGGCAGCTTCTTAGATGTCCAAATGGTCAAGAGTGACTTGAATCCTTTCGGTACCGGAATCACAAAAACCTTCGAAAGTGCGTTCAAAAAGATGTTTAACTGTTTTCGCGTCCGCAGAACTGACGCACAACAGACCCATTTAGTAGTAGATGGTATACCGGAACGATTCCACGACCACTCCGTTTGCTAAACAAGACGGGCGTAAAGCTAATTATCGTCCAAATCGAACACCTCTCACATATATATTATTTTATTTTATTCTTATTTTATTTATAAACCACACCAAATGGGAATGGGCTGAAGTGTAAAGAAGGGAGTGAAAGGCAAGTGTAAAGGGATTCTACAAGGAACTGTGGAAAGAGACTGTGGGGTAGAGTACTTAACTAAAAATGTTAGAGTTATAATAAGTGAGAATTCAGCTGTCTCATGCACAATTCGTATGTTGGAGTTGTAGGGTAGTTTCCATTATGGTGAAGTATCTTATTAAAATAAACATCCAAAGCATTTAGAGTTTTGGAGAGATTTACCACAGTTTACACCCACGTATATAGAAAGCGACCGAGTGACATAAAAAGGTGCGTCGTAATAACAGGCGCCTGAAGCGGGAAGGAACACAGTTGAGAATTTACCTTCCTGATCATATCCTTACCCATGCTACAATGTCAGTCATCAGAAAGGTTGCTATATACAGCAGAAGCTGTAGTATGGTATAACTAGTTCATCACTATTGAATATTGATAATGAAAAAAACACAATGGCATTAATATCTTTACTTTAACTTTCTACAGCTGCTGTAGAAGTCGGGTTTTTTTTTTTTGAGTAGCAAGATTTGTAAACAAATATTAAATATTGATTATGAAACAAAAACACTGATCCAGATACTCGGGAAAAGATTTAATTAGTTACTCCAGCTTCCTACAGCAGCAGCTGTAGTATTAGTAGTATACAATCATTTGAGAGTAGCTTGTTCATTGCTTTGTTGTATATTGACAATGAAACAAAAACCAATGATCCAGAAACTTAACTTTTTAAAATATTAGTCACTCAAACTTTCTACTGCAGCAGCTGTTGGAAACTTGAGTTTGGAGGAGCTGGATAATTGCTTTTGTTTCATTTTCAATGTATATATATACAAGATCAACATGCTGCCATCAATATTATCCTTGTCAGGGAGGGGAAGATGGGAGGTTTGCGCTGTTTCACTGACGATTGGCCTGACCAATCGAAAAGTGCTTCCATTGCCATAGTGATCTGTTGAGACAGCAATGTGATATTCTCTAATGGTGTTGATACTTGTAAGATCATTTGGTTCCGCTGATCATGTAATTTTGGAAATCTATGAGAAAGACTCATGTCCTAATTCTTGTCAATTCTGTGCATAACATGTGCCATGTAGCATGCATCATGGCACATGTTTTACATCGGCACATCCTGACAACACAGGATTGAAGATGGAGCCTTGAAAATAGGGGTAGTGGCACTAGTCAACATAGTTCTACCAAATATATCTGTAAAGAATTTAAATTCCTGCAGCAGTTTTGGGAGAATCTTGTCTCAAAATTGTGTAACAAAATTTGCATCATAATTCATAACATGTTTCATGGGCACTAATTAAACTCTGTTACTCAACCTTCTGGATTTTTTCATGAAAATTGTTGGGTAACTAAAGCATTTTTTGTTCTTGATTACGGAATGTAAGCTCATAATTAAAATAGGCCATAACAGTTCTGTTGTAAAGTCATAACATGTAGCGTACATCACATTGGCCTGGCCCTGCACTCTTTAACAGATGAAATTTTAATTCTTTCATGAATTCACGTGATGGACTGGGAAAAATAGATAATGGTGATGTTTTATCATGAATGTGTTGCTGATTTTGATGAGCTTGGGGATAGATGTCCTCCTATATATGTCCACTATGTAGCCCATTTTCTCTGTCCACAAAAAACGGAAATGTGTGTTATCATACAACATTGATAGTGTCAATCCAAAAAAGCTAGTTTATTACAGCTATGGAGCTGTTCGTCAAATCAGTACTAAAGTTACAAAACTTGCCAATCTCTGCCACCATCAGATTGATCATGGACACAAAACTGAGTGGCATTTCTTCACTACAAGCCATGGAAGTAGGCCTTATGGTGGAATAAGTTGGATCACAAAATATCTAGTGACCAGAGTAGTCTGCATGCAACAGAACATTAAATATTTACCTGAGCTGATTGGCATATGAATCATGTATTTTTTTGTCAGTAATGATGATGTGCTGAAAAATGCAGACAAATACCAGCTAGAGAAGTGCTACCTCATGTCAGACTGTTTCAGGTACATACTTTCATCACAATTTTGTATCGGTCACTGAAGGGGCTTTGGAAATAGAGCTAGTAAAATTGTGGTAAACTGGGAACTTGTGGTTGTCTGAAATTAATTGACCTCTAGAGATCATCAGAGGTCAAATCCAAGTTGGCTCCACATCTGAAAATGACCTCTGTGATGTGTAAAAACTATGTATCAAATTTTACTCTTCTATCGCAATGTTTTACTTGGTGGCTGCAACCATGACTCGGTGTTCCCAAAAGTGCACTTGCGGACTCTGAACCTGGCAAGTATGTAGCTTGTGTGTACAACCAGGAGTGGTTCATTGGGAGTATTAAGCATTCAGAGGAACACAATGAAGTGTATGTGAAGTTTATGAAATTATCTCATATATACAACACAATCCTGGCCTCATGACAGGAGAAATCATTGTTGGGTGCCTTTTCATGACAAGCTGTAAAATTAACTTTTCAAATATAAACCTGCCTCATATTTTTTAGATAAAACATGTGGAAAATAATTGGTTAGTAATAGTTTAGCTGGTGGATGGTTATATAGGACTTACTTTAAAGATGAATTTTTAGATGCAGTATATATCAGGCAGGTTTACATTTTAAAATGTAAAAAACGAATAATTGTCCAAGAGCTGCAAAACCATGAAGGATTTGGGTCACATAGTTGATACTTGGCACATATAATGATCATATACATATACTCTGTAAGAGGAAGTTTCAGTATATTTGGTAACTGTGTACATGGTCTACCAACACCACAAGATGGGCATTATTTGGATTTTTGCAAGTTCGTACAAATTTAGGCTGCGTCCATACCGTTTACAATTATTGATTTGGTATATTCTTGCTGGAGTTATAATCTATATCTAGAGATAATACACCTGCAATAAGGGCCTCCTCAGATTCATGGTATGGCAAATAGGTAAACATGAAAATTGCTTAAAAAAATTATTTTTTCCAGCAAAACTCTTGTGTTTTGATAAGCCCCCAACTATAAAATGAAGTCAGATCCACTGCTTTTGATATAAGATTTGGAATGCAAAGTATAATTTTCCAAGGAAGCTATTTTCAGCTTTGTAGTTTTTTCCAGTAAAAAACAACCAAACAGCTTCTCAAAACAACAAAAATTATTGATGTGACCGAGAGGTGCGTGTCACATTTTTCAGATAGGCGTTACTTTGAAACCGACTTGGACTCTGGGCCTAATTTTTTAACATGTATTTGTTATATGTTCAACAGAACATTTTGATGTTCTGTCAAAATTTGAAGGGATCACATCGGGACACCTAGCTGATTTGGCATGGAATTACCCTGCTTAGCTGCTATCACTGTGAGCCACATGAATTCAACCTCTCTAGCTCTTGTAACGGTTTGCAGGAATGGAGTTTTAATGGACCATGGAAGGCAGGTACAGCAAATTCCTTGGCTTTCACTGAAGAAGGTGGAATATTTGTGTACTTCTGTGGCAGAGGAGCAACTGGCTTAGTTGTGTATGGGTTTAGTTATTGACCGAAACCACGGTCAAGTCCTGCAAACAAATATGAAGGGTGTGGCATATGAGAAATGCCAGTGCCATGAAATGAATCCTTTGCTGTTGAAGAACTAGAGTTGTAGTCAATGTTGCTACTGCTGCTGTCGGAAACAATCCATTGCACACCTTTGTTAGAAAAACAACACCATCCATTGTAAAATGTTGGTAAACCCCATTGGGCTATGTTAGATGACAGTTGCAGGATACGGTTATATGAATCACACATCCCAAAATTGATGAATGTGTCAATAAGATTTCCCTTGTATGTGATACCATGGATTTTCATAGCAATGTAAGGTGGAAGTGGTGATTCGTAGTTGAGGCAAACAGCACCAGAGGAATCTGCAGCACATGCATGTTTCACACTGTTGAACTTTAGGAGTTCTGTATGGAAAGTGATATCATTTTACTGGTTGTAACCTGAGTTTGATACTTGATGTTTGGGCTCTCCTGAAACATATATTCACCATAACCAAAAGTGATTGTGATACAGCATTTCTTTGGAATCCTTCTTTGAATGACCCACAAAGTGAGAACTTTCTCTCAAACATTTCTCTACGCATAACTTGGGCTGCTCATGCTAAATGCATTGCGCCACTATTATAATCACAGGCCTTTCTAAGAACATCACCAATTTCATCAAGAATGTGACAAGTATGTCTGTCTCTCCGCTGTAAATGTGCCCAGAGATCATGCAACAGAGATAGTATTCAGATTTTAATTCTGGCAGTATGGATGCGACCTTCAATATCAGTATATAGCTGTGCCATACGAACTTGTACATGTGTACAAGATCAGATAACTTGAAGATTGGGATGACACATTCTCCCCCACTCCCATGTAAGCCGCCAACTCTGCAAATGCAATACCATGGATAATGATATAAACATCTAAATCAGCACCTGTGCTGTCAGCGGCTCTTCCTCAGTTGTTGAGTTTTGGGTGGCATTTCCAGTAGTACTTATCCTTCAGAGCAATCAAACCCTGAGGTGTAAGCTTGGACAGCAGGGCAGTGTCATCAAGTTCCATCACACATTTCTGGATGGATCTTCATATCAGTATCATAGGTGGAATATTCATGGAAGCATGCAAAGCCTACTTTGTATCACAGGGAAAACAAGTGGCCTCTGTGAGTGAGGTCAAATTTGCTACTGCTGGAAATTGTGACAGCTGATGAAATATGAGCCATCACTTCTGCACTAGATTGTCCCTGTAGACGTTCAAGCTCTGTTTTGTTAAATTTTAAATGGCATGTTTTATGCCAGCTAGCATTGTGTGCCATTAATGTAGCCGCCATGCCATGCGATCACCAATTCTCACATTGTCATGTTATTTGGCATATGACCAAGTTTTTGAAACTGAGTGAGTTGATCTGTAATGATTTGTAGCCACTACCAATGAGTGTTGTCAATGATTTAAAATTGGTTGGACTGCAAAGCTGCCCCATATCATCTTGACAAAGTACACACTGTTTCCAGTCAGTTGAGGGTGCTAGCTTGGTTTGCTTGGGTGTAGGTGTAGTATGAACTACTATCATGTAGCATTTTGCCATGATAGGAGAGGAGAGGAGACCAAAAACAGTCTAGCTAGTATGCTAGTACACTACCACCAATGAAGACTGCCATGGGCTGAGATATGTAGCATGTTAAAAATTTTTTTTGCATTGTACAGTCACTAGACTAGACTAGACTAGATTACTTACTTGAGCATATCTTGTCATTTGTATAAGCACTTCCAATCCAACTGGTCTGCTTTAAAGTAAGTGCTTATATAATAAGTGTCAAGTGCTTTTTAGTGTTTTTTTATAGCATGGTTTACTCCTGGCTAGTATATGGTGTGGCAAAGGTGGTTACACATGCACATAAAATCTAAACACTCTTAACTTTGAAAGAGAATGAGATACGGACACAATTCACTTATTGTTCAACTCCTGACGCATCAGCTTCACCTGGTATACTTATTCCACGTACAAATGGTGCTAAACAAGGAAATTGTGGTTTTCCAAAGTTAATTAACCTATAGAGGACAACATATGTCAAATCCAAAATGCTATCTCATCTGAAATAGACACCTTTGAGGTGTAGAAACTATGTACCGAATTTTATGTCTGATCGCAATGTGGACAATACCTTTGAATCTTTTATTTTAACCACTGCACTAAGGCAGTGTTTGATGACTTTATGAATTAGCATTCCCTGATGAGAAAAACTCTTTCTGTTCTCCTCATGAGAAATTTCCAGAACCTGCAGTTTTTTGACTGCTAGTATTCTAGAATCAGCTTTTATAACTGGCTTCAATGAGAAGACCATCCGTGGGGATGTATGAGAGGTTCTCTTTGTTCAATGATGAAGGCATTCATCTGGGGGCTTCCATGTGGGTCCTAGAAAAAAAAAACAAGAAGGGTGATGCAAACATGACACCTGTATCATTTTGCTAGTTTGTCAGTGATCACCTTCTGCAATCTTCCACACTACCTCCTAATTATCCCTGCACCATTACTGTACGGAGTGCAACTCATTGGCTCCACCATATAGGTTTTTGACCAATGAGCCATAAGAAGGGTAATATATTGATATATATAAAACGGTGTGAAATTGACTGATGTGCATGAAATTTCATTGTATAAGAGCATATGTGGACATGCATGAGTGTGCAGATGTTTTATGCTGAAAATAATATTTGAAGACTGTCAGCAGCCTCCGTTCTTCTCACCTCCCTACACCACCAAGCAATGATAAGAAAGCCTGCACACTGCAAGAAGATGTGATACAATTAAAAAAAACTCATGGTGTATTATTTTATGATTTTTTTAATTTCATTATAATTGAAGGTCAGGAATAGATCTGGGGAACTGGAGACCAGCTGGTTATCTAGCCTAAGAGCAAGTGGGCAGGAATCATGTGAGTAATTTTATCACACATCAGGATAGATACCTGATGTTACTTTCAGAGGAGTGTGATTTGGAAACACACCTATCGCAAACATCACAGGTATATTTGAAGTATGAGGGTGACAAGGAAGGTTATCGGACAAGAGAAAAAAATATTGCCAATGTGAGGGATGCGACTGCAATAGCCAACTTCAAATACCCCAGTAAACAGTTTGCAATATTAAGGTTATTTGATTACAGCAGTTGCCATTATGCCTAAGGAGAAGATGGTTTGAATGCCACGAAGATGAATATCTGTCCAGGAGAGAACAGCCACGTGAGGGCCACAACTTGGGCTGGAAAAGTGGAGAAGATGGTGGATGACAATGGACTGGTTCCACAAAATGAAAGAAGAGTTTTTGAAGAGAGTGGCATCAACATAGCTCGGATGACAGTTGAGATGAGGGTTTTGTTGGCAAAACACAGTGATTTGCAGGAGGAGAAGACAGTGGTGACGACATAATTGTCGACCCTTGGTTATCAGGTTTTGTTCATTCTAAAGTTTCACTGCGAGCTGAATCTCATAAAGCATGTGCATGGTCCTGCTAAGATTTACACTCATAAGTTTACAAACTTATCTCCAATTCTCCTCAGAAAGATTCCTAACCCAGCTCTGGAGTCTGTTTCAACTGATAGAACAAGAAAATACTTCAGGAAGATCCTGGAATATGAGAGAGCCAAATAGAAGGAAAAAAGGTAGGAATGGAGGTTGAACAAGCTGTAAAAACTTTACTAATCACACAGGATGTTTTTTTATGATACGCAATATTGATTAGTTAATGTAATAATTTTCATAGCTCTGTATTTGATATTCTAAACATTATTATTGAATTCCATCTTATGATTTTGTTATATT
>CBDHDT010000080.1:0-5000 GCA_965261215.1 Ekhidna sp. | reverse complement strand
GGTCAGACCTCCCAACCTTGGCAGATTAAATCCCTGGACATATGACAAATTTTCCCAGACAATGAGTCATTTCCTTGAACACCCCCTCCCACAAACAGTGTACTGTATATAGCTACTGAGCAAAAGATTTACTTAAAATTTGAAACCAACAATACTAGCTAGCTACTTATACTTAGTTAATGAAAAATGCAAGGTTAGTCACTGCCAAACTCAAATTATTCCGACTGAGACTGCGTGGTAATTTTTCTTAAACTTCTGCAAGGTCTTTACTGATCAAAGGAAATCAGCAAAGAGAAGATGGCTACTGTCAAAAAGGTTTTCTGTTGTTTTTGGCACTGAGTAAATTATAAACTGTTGAAGGATCCAAGGACACCCTTTGGTCAGTTAGTGAAAGGAGAAGATGCACAGGCTATGATTACATTTTCATTGGGTGCAGGAGCAAGAGCCTTTTTAATGATGGCTTGTGTCTTTGTTGCTCCACAAGCAAACCCTTCAGCTATTTTCTACCTGGGACCATCTTTTTACTCAGTTTTGTGTAAAGAGGTCCCAGCAGAAAATGCTAAGTTATGCTCTGCTATGAAAATTGTGAAATACAATTCAGCTGTAGTAACCTGCTCATTAAGTAACTGCTTCTTTTGAGATAGCAAGGATGTCATCGTAGCTTGATTTGTGAACGCTTTAGCACCATCTTTATGGCGTTTACTCTCCATGTGTCGCTTCACTTCACATAATCCTCCACCACCCACTGAGAGATCGATTGCACAGATGTTGCAGTGGGCATAACTTGATACCTTTCTACTTGATGACATGTTGTAGCATATCTATTCATCTTTCCACTTGCAGATTTTTTTTTGCTTCTTCTGAGGTGGTGGTGCAGCCATTTTCAGCAGCAACTAGCAATTAAAACAGCTGGTGATCTGGTGATCTAAAGCTTGCAGCTGCTTTCACCACAATGTAATCATGGCATCAGTGGTATGCTCATTTTTACCACACAAAAAATGTGTATATTGGACCTTGATCATTATGGGTTAGAATCCCTGGACAAAAATCCCTGGATCCCTGGACAGAATCTTGAAAAGACTAAATCCCTGGACAGTCCAGGTCATCACTGGACGATTGGAAGGTCTGCAAGGTTGGGATTCATACGCACTGATTTAATGAGCGCCAAAATGAAACGAATGTTCGTTTCGAGCCGCAGATAAATTGTGACCATAAATGACTTCTGGTCAGTTGGCGAGTGGACTGCACTGTAAGATATGTTCAGACCTTGGTACTGTATATATATTTTGCGTGTGTGTAAGTTATGCAAGTTTTTCCATTGATACACAAGTTAGAGGGACTGGAAACGGATAAAGATCAGCACGTTGCTTAGATATTTGTTGCACGCGTAGAACGCGCGTTACGCCTTTCGATCGCGAAAATGTGCAGAATCTGAGGTGGTAACCTAGAGAATCGCTCCAGATGCTAAAAACGATTTAATGTTAAAGCCAAGCATTTTTTTTTTTAAGCATCCACTGTGTTGTTATTATTGTTAGAGATAAAATATGAAAAACAGTAGGCTCGATTTCTCCCTGTAAATGCAAGATTCTAGCTAGACTCTTTTAAAAGTTAAATTCATGTTTTTGATGATAGTATAATGTATGGTGGGTAACCAAATTTAAAAATATTGTTAATGTTTTGGAAGGGGGCTTTAATGATTATTCGTTAATTCTTCTTTTAACCCCTCGTACACTTTATTTGCGAATTTAATTATATTTTACTTTCGTGCACTAGTAGGTATATCGTACTTTCATCGATGATCAATATTTTATGTACGCCATCCCTTGTAGAAAAAAATTCCTGCATAGGAAAAGGTAGGAGAGGAAGAGGCAGGAGAGAAAGAAACATGGCAAAGTACAAAAAATAACAAATGAAAAAATATCTTGCAGTTTTAGACAGAACAGTCAGACAAAACATTCCTTTATACATATATAACTCAAATACGAAATAGAGACTGCTCTAACAAAGGATCACCAATGTTCACATTGAACATACTCAACAGATTTTAAGACAAATCTTCAGTACATAAGTGGTTTGTTTCATTTGGAGGAAAATTCATCAGTCATCCTTATTCTTTGATATCCAGACCACTTTTTTCCCCTACTTGTGCTCTTTGATTAATACTAAACTTTATATATACTCAACAATTCAGAACTAAATTCATTCAGTTTATAGTTCAATTTCTCCAGTCTCTGTTGGCACCATTCCTTAAGTTCATGCTGATTTGGACGTTGCCTTTTCCATAACTGAAGCAATTGCAGAACAAATTTATCCACTAGCATAGTCGAATAAACACAGCCGCCTTAACATGGCAGAGCACAAAAAATAACGGAATGGTGGTGTGTGCCGGATGGCTGAACCACATGACCTTTGCACTTAGCACGGCCGTACCTTCCTTCCAGTATCGTCATTATGGATGGCTTGCCTCAACTTGAGTCAGAGAGTGCTGACTTTGATCCCCCTTCAATTTTACACCACTGGTAGTTCTAGATCCTAAATATTAATTTTGTTTAAATTTATCTTGATGAATATGAAATGATCATAACTATTTTTATGTCTGACTTAGAACAACACTGACGAAATAACAAACAATAAAATACAACAACTATGGTATAGTACAAGTAGGCTTTGCTGATCACACTGTCACAGGACTTTTGGATTCATGAAAAGCCTTTATCAGCACAGGAAAGGTATCCACCACTATTCTCTCGATACTCTCATTACACTATCCTGCAATGATATGGAGACGATGGCATCATCAACAATGCCTAGATTTGCTTGTCCCATAGACTGTTGTAATTGTGACCTTTTCACTACCTTTCTACAGTTAGTGCCCTTTGCAAAAAATACCCATGATAAGGATTTGGCAGTAGTTACAGTTCTTATGTTTTGTTTTAAAAAAAATTTTTGCCATCTGAAATAGTTTCTTCACCATGGTGAAACCACTCCCATTCATTGATATTTTGTGCTCAGCTCATATCCAAGAAAGGTCAAAGGGCGCTTGGAAATGTTTTTCTTCCCAGTTGAATTGGATTATACGGATAGTTTGCAGACCCCAAGTAATCTCCCTATGATAACTCCTTTAAAGGACTATCACACAGGTATGAGAACTTGTTTTTCATACGTTTGAATGTTAATCGCAAAACTTTGTGAGAGTCCCTTCAATTAATAGCATGGCTTCCTCCAGGCCTATAGTAACTGTTTGTGATAGCAATAATGAACAATCATGCAATTATGTCCCAAATAATTAATTAAAAAGTGGTAGCTGCAGCAGGAATAATGTCCTTATTGGCTACTTGTAGTAAAAAAATGTATTTATAGAAATCACTCTAGAAGTAATGCTAGCAAGGAAGTTCGTAAAAGGGGAAAGCAAAAAAAAAAGCCAGAGAGGTTAGACTGAATCCCCAATCTAGAGTACAAGTGCCATGCAGCTGCATAATTATGTTTAGCAGCAATACTTGATATGCAGAACATAGCAGTACTGTAAAACATATTTGTATATTAAAGGAGCCATTACCCTACTACCATCAATAACCTACTTTTTCTCCTTCCCGAGGGAAAAGGAAGTTAACAAAAAAATTTCCTTTATTTTTGTCATGTATATATAACCAGATAAAAGGAGGTACTGCACAGGTGCTAATTGATTTCACTGCAGATATTTTAGTTACCAATGGCTATTAGCCAATTTTAAGAATACTGTGCATAATTAGAGGGTTTCTCACAAAGGTTTGAGATTAATATTCGAACTTCAGTCCTCATAACTGTGGGACAGTACATTTACTCTTTGGCTGTGTTAGCAGTAACCTAGGTAATTCCCCCTCAAGGTAAGCTGTTTAATTAATGGAAGAAAAAATGCTATTAAAATGCAATTCTCGAGCAAAGGTAGCCAACTCTGTGGTGATATGTATTAATTATCAATCCAAGATTTAAATGTGTGCTATGTCCTGAAAAGCTCTCTTAGTTAGTATGAGAGTTATACCTATTAATATCACTAGTATATGAAGCCTCAGAACCTATCTAATATATAAAGCCTTATTGAACCATTATCTCTGAATATTGCTATTATATTATCTAAGATATCTACTCTTGAGAGTTCCTTTGTATCTAGATATATCTAGCTCAGATGCTGGTGGTTCTTACTAGACCAAGAAACATCCAAGCTCATCACACAACAGAACTTAGGTTAGCCACCCACCAACCTACCTGTATATTGCTCTTTAAAAATAGAGCTGCTGTTTCTGTTCCATGTGAAGACAATAGGTGCCAAGAGCAGCTGTAGTAATAGCAGCTGCTACTGGTCTAGTCTGCATACCCACAATGAACCTTTACTGATTAAGCTACTACTTTTGTACAGAGCCTCCTTGAGGTAAGTAATCTGGGATTGTGAGTAGAGATTTTAATGTGTGGCTAGTAAATATGCTGATTGGATTTAAGAGTGTTAAAGGAGTTATCTCACTAGATCACTTGGGCTCCGCATACTATCTTTATACTCCACTTCAACTTGGAAGAAATACACTATTTCAAGAGCCCCTCAACTTTTTTTTGTATAAGCTTAGACCAAAATATCATTGAATAACGTTATCAAACGTGATGCGTGCGCACCCATGTGATAGCTATGGTTATTACTATTAGCCTCTCTTTTATCTTATGGGAGTAGTTTCACCATGCACAGAAACCGTTACCAGTCAACATTTCGCCATGACGCAGAAACCGGTACCAGACAACAAATACAATTTTATACAATAATAACACAACAATTGTAACTAACCCAGTTCCATATCACGTCTGCAGTACTTCTGAGGATGAGTAGTGTTTTTGCAATGTGTTCTAAGCTGTAAAATGGTTGTGAAAGTGTCACAATTAGAACAGTCTATGAGACATGTAAATCTAGGCATTGTTGACGATGAAATCTTCCCCATTTTAATGCAGAATGGTGTAACGAGTGTCAAGAGAATAATGGT
>CBDHDT010000079.1:0-8302 GCA_965261215.1 Ekhidna sp. | reverse complement strand
TCATTCTATTGTATATATATATATATTTATTTATAGTTGAGATTTTATTCTTTTTTCAAGTTTCTTTGTTTGTTTTACTTTTTTGTTTCTCTTAGTTACAGTTGTGTGGTGGCAACTAAATTAAGTCAGAATTATCTAAATTATCATATTGAAATTCATGACAATCTTTTTTCTATATTGCATCATCATGATATTGGTGTGGATCATCTGTTGGGTAAGTTTGTCAAAGATGCAATCAAGCAAGCTAACATAAATGCTGTATTGTAAACAGAAAGAATGACCTACATTAAGCTCAGTTGTTTGGTTTGTAAGCTGTAGCTAATCCTCTACCTGACAATCTTCTGTTTGGTTGGTAGAGTTCTCCTGTGCACCCATTTCGAAGTCCATGAGAAGGCTTTGACTAACTGTAGGAACAAGATATATAAGTGCTATGTGTTGTGTAAAACAAGAAGAGAAAAAGTCCTGGAATCCTAGAAGCTCAGAGCTGAACTTTGTAGAAATAGAGAAATTGTTACAAATCGACCAATTCTATGCTAGTAATACAACATAGGTATGAGATAGATCCCTAAAACGTATTCAATGGATTTTTTTATCTGCCAATTTTCCTGCCTATGAGGATTCATGGCGTGCTGGATATATTATATTTTTGAGTTAATGATGGCTGAAACCATGATTTAGGCAACAGGTAATGTGTTCTTTACCATAAAAAGCTACTTCTAAGCTCACTAGGGAATGGATGGATGATGCATTTCAATAAACTGTGAAATAGCCACTGAAGCTTCTTATGCTGAAATTGTGTTAAAAATACATATAGATCTTTGAAATGTTTCTCTCAAAATGTTTTATAAACACTTTTCATGTTGCATTAGAAGTCCCAGTAATCTCAGCATGAAATAGTGATGGGTGAGGCCAGGGCATCATTAACTTTTTCGAATGAGACTATGACGATTAGCAAGTTATGCTCTGCAGTCCCTGCCAACTTTTCTAATTACATTAGTTTGAGACAAATATCTACATACCAATAGAATAGTACACACTTGCCTCTCAATATGACACAAACTCTAAACCTAACTTGAAAATGACGCACACTGCCTGAATCCTGCATTATATGGCCTCATAACTACAAAATTGCTTCCTACGGCCCTATGTAAGAATCCTCGGCAACTAGAAAGCTGATATTTGCTGTCCAGTTGAGGACTTGGGAACATTGTTCTGTTGGGATGTAAATGCTAAATGAATGGCAGTAATGTCAACAGAAGGTAGCGATGGGGGATGTGGTTTGAAGAGTAGAAAATGCTGTGCCTCTGGCAAAAATACATTAATATTTATTTACTGTAGGTAATGACGTGTAAGATTTGGATCATCTTGTCTTGGTTGTTGGCTATGGTACACTTGACAAGAATCCTGACAATGAATACATTATGATCAAGAACTCCTGGTCAACTCACTGGGGAATGGATGGCTATGTATTTATGAGCCGTAAAAACAATAACTGTGGAGTAGCAACAGATGCTTCCTATCCTGACGTTGTCTAAGTTAAAAAATCTCAGTAATTACAAACATGCTTCCTCCCCAAACTTAGCTCTTTCCCCCTTAATCTCACTATTATAAAAGTGATCATATATAAGTATGTAACTGTATGTATATTTGTAGCTTATACCCAGCCGAACCCATTGACTAAATTTCAGGGGTGGAGATGGGTTTGTGCTGGTGGTGGGGGAAGATTTGGGGTGGCATCTCAGGGAGACAATTTTTGGAAGTGCTTTTTGGGGGCACAACAGGCCAATATTGACCAATTGGGCTGGTAGCAATCTGACAGAAGTCATGGATCCAAAACTATGGGGATGGGTGGAAAAAAGGGTGTCTCTAGGCATATTTTCAGCATCCCAGAGCAATTTTTACCAATTGGACTTGAATTTTTCTGGTCACATGCAGTTTTGGGCCCAAAACCTCGAGATTACTGCCCCCTTGGTAGCACTTTTGGGTTCCAGTGATGTTTTGGTGGCACTACATGTCTATTTGTTTAATGATTTGTCTGATATTCTGTATGGTGACAGGTAGCTAAACAATTAAAGTTTTGAGACCAAAAGTTTGGTGATCTCCTAAAAAATACCATGGAGGAGGGGTATCTTCAGTTTACCAGGGATATTTTTTGAGTACTATGTCCCATGGATATTTTCTTGAAATTATAATGGACACTACTAATGTTTGGGTAAATAAACTTGGGATAATCTCTAACACCAACTGGAAATATCTCTGCAACTGGTCAATGCCCACTACACCTCTAGTAATACCATAAATCTTTTTCATATCAGCGTATTATTTACCGTAAATATAATAGTTACCATATACTCAATACATACAAGGTTTGGAGTTTCTTTTTAAAAAAGGTTTAATAATCGACTAATATTGAATAACAATATTTTCCAAATGCTTCAATCCAGCAGTATCATGAGATTTGGATAGACTTTTTCCATTTCTAGGCATACTTCACATGCGCTGTCACAAAGTTGTATCGATTTGTAAAAAACAAATATTCAGCTCCGGTGATGGGTCAGGTCAGATTCTCTATAGGAAAAATTTTCATGCACCTGAAATAGAGGAAAATCATGCATCTTCACCACATTCCAGTCTTTGGGATAGTAAATGGCTCCACATAAATAGCAAATGCTGTATATGTGCTAATATTGATTGCATGTAGCAGCTATAGTTTTGATAATTAAATTGGAGCCAGCCAAAGCATGACAGAGTACAGAGCTAGTAGCTACCACTAGCATAGGTAACACATAAAACTAGAAATATGTATAAGATTGCAATATAAACTATGATAAGTTTGAATGTTAGCAGATCCTGAGGACATTTCTCTGAATACCATGGAGTAAATTGTATTTTTTTGTTTGTTTCTATTGGACAATCAAGTAGCTAGTTATACAGGATAGCCTAACCAAACATCGCTGATGTTAATCCCTACCATGCTTACTACTAGTATTGTACACAGGGATGTGGTGTCACTCTCTACATTGGTTTAAAACTTATATCAAAAAGGTGGAGCTAAAAAAAAAAAAAAATTATCTAAGAAAAAAACTCTCTTCTGCTGCAACATAGTATCCTGAACAACTCCAAATTAAATTCATGCATGCCATGAATCCTTCATGAAGTTTGTTAACAGATGAACCAAAATCAACTTAAAAATACAGAAATACGTTATTCATGGTTCAGTATCTACATACTTACTTTTCTTACCACACATAACTTATGACAAGAGGGCAACATAAGAAGATTCCAAATTGTCCTATGCATTGCAGCAAATAATCCATTTACAAGTAGCTGCATATTTTCACAAAAAAGTGATTAATTGGCTTCTTCAGAAACACACTCGTATAAAAAGAGGTAACATAACAAACTTATAATCCATGTTTCATATGTGTATATGAATACATAGTCAATAGTGGGTGGGACTGGAAAGTCCAATGTGTGGCCAAATGTGAATCTGCATGCTGAATGCTAGGCTGTGGTCTGAATGTAGTGTACTGGTATGAATGTAATGCTACATGTCTGAATGTGTCACTACGGATCGAAATGGGACAGATAAACCTGCTATACCTGTAATAATTATCCGCCTCATGGCCACACCAGATTTTCATAGCGTACAACAAACTGACCGCCAGGTATGGCACACGGGGTCCCTCTGCACCTGGCTCCCAAACCATTATTAAATTCATTGTAATCAATAAACTCTCATGAGTGCCAATAGGTGCTATCATGTAATCACTAGCAATTCTGGATAAAGGAGTCACTCCTGGATAATTGTTTTTGCCGTAATTTCGTTGTAGACATAATAGAATGATGTAGTGATGTGTAACATTTGTATACTTAACTGCAGCTTACAATATATGCATTCAAACAGTTTGTAATGTTCATTTTGGACAAAAATATTATAGCTATAAATATGGAAACCATAAATAAAGTCCTTGATTAAATGGTTAATTCTCTTACTATGTGCACACTGCAATCCAGTTTGGTACAAATGTTTGCATGGGTCCAAATACTCAACACGTATATTCTTTCACAACCCAGTTACTTCCAAGGGTGTCTTTGCATAGTGGAGCATTATCTCTTCGAATTTTATTCGAACAACCAGTCTTATGTTTGTAATACAGGCATGGGAAACTGGAGAGAATTACAAAAAAACCTTCACTTTTTCAACAACAGGATTCAAACTACTGATCTTGTGTTTGTATTACATGAACTCTTCCCAATGAGCCATAGGAGGGTATAAATCCTCATGTTAAAACGATTACAATTTGGCATGTTGTGTAACATCCCATATGCAATAACCCCTACCAAAATGTTTGGTGGAACCTTGCAAACTACTATATATCACGATAGTCCTCCCTATGTTGTTTGACCCACTTATGACAGATGGCAACCTAACCCCTCTAAAATACAAACTCATATTGCAAATAAAACTCAAAATAGCAGATATTCAGCAGCCTAATTAGTGGTTTGAGTCACTGGAGCAATGTTTCACATATAGAGGGTGAGAAGTGGGTTGGAATTAGGCACTTAAGGTGGTTAAATCGGTTAAGTTAAAGAAAAATATATCAAAGATTTGAGTAAATACATGCCAAAATATTGCTTAGAAAAATAGATGTATTTACTTGTGGAACATTCGAATATTTGTAATTGCTTTTAGCAGCAGTATAGGAAGGCGATATCCAATACTAGTACTACTCAAATTTTGTCAAATTGTGCCATATGCTATTTCCTTAGTCTAGATTCTAATACAAACATCTAAATTAATTTTATTGATAAGTCAGATATTTTTTTATTTTATTTGTTTACCAACATATATTCTTTAAACATGTCATTTTTTTTAATTTTTTTTTTAATGTTTATCTCAAGAAATAATATCACAACTTATTTCTGGATTTTGTAAACAAAAATCTCTATTATATTGTAAGCTTTCTGTGATATAGTAAAACAAGGGAAAAAAAGTAATTCGGTATGGCATTTTTATTGTAATTTCTTAACCATTTTCAATGGTTGAAATTTACTTTTTTTTATTTTAATTTTTCACTTGTATTAATACACAAATCTATATCAAAAGAAAACACACTCTTTAATAATGTTAAAAAAAACCCAACTATATTGCTTGAATATTAAATACACGCAAAACCCCAAAATATTTTATTGTACTAAGGTTGGTATCATAAGTAATAAATAATTGTGTTACAATTCATGGTTTATGGTTAAAGCTTGACCAGGAATCTCTTACAACATGAAGGCAGAGAGAAATATAATATACGTGTAAAAAAAACCTCACTGGCATTTTGGTTTGAAATTTATTTTAAATTTAAAAATGGGAGATCACATGATATCACACACTATTTCTTGCACACTATCTATATACTTAGTTCAATATTGGAAATTAGTTGTTAGAAAACATGTCACCCCAGCATGACCTTACTAATTTGATGACCTTGCTAATTCTAGCATACCATGTTGGCAGTGGCATATGGTTTTATATCCTGCACATCTCAGACTTACAGCATATTGGTAACCTACAGCTACTGATGGATCAACGAAATTGTTCATCTCAGCATCAAAGGAAAGCTGTACTCCAATCTTGTGTGGTGTCCCATTTTAGACAGATTGCAACTTCGCGCATTAACTACGATTGGTAAGTTAGTGGGAAAATTTTTTTACGAATCTCTGTAAGAACTTCCTGTAGTATACAAGACACCCCCTATATCATTGGAAAAAATCACAATATACTGTATGCTGATAGGATTTCTGATCCACAGAAAACCATCACAGCTATCTTGCATCAATTAAAGTAGAAGAGGCCATCATTACAGTAAGAACATAGTAGCTTCCCCGTAGCATAATCCGGGCTTTATATCATCATAATAAATATGTCATCAACAATGTAGAGATCAATACAGGATTAAGGTTTCAGGGCTAGGCATCGTCAAGAGAAACATTGCTCATGATAATATCATGATGATATATTGCTAGGATTCTGGTAACATTTGGATGCAATAGGATAATAACAATCAAAGAACATATTTACCCCAAGCTCTCATAGTTAGCTTGAATGGTAGTTTGTTCAATGAGGTGTGAATAAAAATACTGACTTATAGTCTCCCATAGCAATTGGTAAAGGGATTAATTGCCATTGGCTTAGCGGTATATATGGACACTGACTTATATTCTCTCATAGTGATTGGCAATGTGTCAGGCTATGCTTAGTGGTATATTATAAGAACACTGACACATGGTCCATTAATGTTGTTCTAGCTCAGTGATACTGATTATTAGTCTACTGTTTTAGCAGTAAAATGCCAAGAGATTTGCTAGGCTTTATTTTTTATATCAAACATACTGCTTTTGAAAGGGCTAAAGATAGAAATTTATAGTTTGTCAGGTCTAAAAATTATAACCTTTATACCATCCTACATACAATTGCCCTACTTCTGTTCATGTGCTGTGTGGGGGAGTAGAATCTCAGGGGGATAGTTAAAAGAAACTCCCTCCTAGATACCAGACAAGTAGTACAGAAGATAATAGTATTAATAGCATGTAGATATATACTTAATAAATGAAGGTGGTTTAGCAATTAGTGGCCACAATCAATTTGGATGTATAAAATAGTTCAAACAGATTATTTCTGAGAAAAAATGATATCGATGTTACACAAAAAATCTCCCAAAATAAGTCAAGAGGGTCTAGTTAAGACCTAAATTGCTGTGTAAAATGCCACTAAGCAAAAAAAAGTGTGTTCAAGGCGTCATACTCCAGTCATAAAGTAAACCAGTTTGGCAGGAGAGCAAGTTGAGTGCTTATAAAAAAACATGGATTGACGTCTCAAAAAAAAAAAAAAAATTTACAAATAAAACCACAAACATATTTTTATGAACTCTTTAACAATCAAAATAATGTATACTAAATATAATATATGTTTCAAAGAAATTATTGTAAAGATAAAGATATTACAATAATAACTGCAGAAATCGAAACTGCAAAATGAAGCGTAGTTTGATCTGAACTCCAACATCAGTCACAAAAATGTATATATTTAAATGAACCAAGGAAGCTAAATGCCATATATTTTCCAATCATGTCCAGTATATTTCTATTCCATTATAAAACAGCAATAAAAAATTTACTTCCAGTTCGACGATCACGCAAGGAATAAAAAAAGTAAAAAAAATCAATGGCTGACTCGATTGAAACTCCGACAAAACGTGTCTCTTCGAGGCCATTACTGCATTTCAGAAAATTATTTTACAGAGAAAGGATAAATATACACTAATTAATATTGGAAAACATTCAGAATCACCTGCTCTGGAGAATGGAGTTACTCCTGGGTTGATTTCTTCATTGTGAGTTTTATTGTAGACATGACTGATTAGCGAAGCATAGCCTTTGCTAGCTTACGTCAATGGAGCTGATTGATAAACCAAACAGCAGCTTATATGATTTGCAGTCCATAGATGGTAACAATTTTTAAAGCTGTATATACAATTATAAACTTCCTCCAATAAGGTGCATGTGTAATAAGTTCATTGATAATGACACTACAAAAATAATGAAAAATTATTTATTGTTGCATATTCATGGTCATAAAGAAAGTAAAAGAAGTGGCTGAAAGTGGTAATATCTTGAAAAAAATGTGATTACCATCTATGTAAATGAAATTATTGATAAGCATATGATTACATTGTCCCCATGAAACCATTGAGGGAATACATGAATATGCCAGTACTCCATATAATATCGGATTGAACCTCTTCGTAAAATGGCAGAATGAAATTCCCCCAAAATCAAAGCTTATAGCCTCCTGAATAGTGATTCAGCCAATGTTACTTTAATAAGACTCCAAAAATGTCGTCAACCCATCACTAAGCTAGTAAATCAACTGAGCAAAAAAAAAACCCTGTGAAATTCCGTGTTTTTCTGTTCCTTCGTTCACATACCTAATTTAAATAGGTCAAGTCATCATAATTTTACTTCAAGAGGACTCAAAATGTTTCAATGCATGTCCATGACAGTACTATTTATGGACTCGGTGAAGCACAAAAAAAACTGGCGAAAAGTGGTAATCATCAAAACACACCACACTTGTACTGTATTGATGATTCATACCACAAAAATGACTTGCACATAATTCAGTTTTTAGTCTATGGGATTTTTGGTCCAGAACAATTGTTACCAAGTCCAAAAGAAGCCATAGCTGGTCCTATAAAAATATGACCATCTGTTGGTGTGCATTGTTAGCAAGTCGAAGAAGGCTGTA
>CBDHDT010000078.1:0-9489 GCA_965261215.1 Ekhidna sp. | reverse complement strand
TAGGAGTTTCGGGAGCATTCCTAATCAATATCCAGCTCCTCCTGTGATCTGCAGCTGCTGATGTAGAAAACTAATGTATAGAGTTCTGGAGCAATTATTATCAATATCCAGCTACTATAAAAAGATAAACTATTAGATTTGTACAGCAGCTGCTCTAGTTCTGTAGAAAGCTTGAGTGTAGAAGTTCTGGAGCATTCATGTCAAAATCCAGCTCCTCCAGTTTTCTTGAGCTCCTGCTATAGAAAGATCGAATATATTTATTACTTGTTTTTTAGGGCAGCTGAATCATTGTTATGATGATGGTGATTGTAAAGATAGTTACAAAAGGTTTACAAGAGCTAACGTGTACTGGGAGCTGATTATGGTTCATTCACATTTGCAATGTGTCTGTGACAGCTTTCATCATTACTTGCAAATAATTCACATATTATCAGCTATTGAATAGATCTAGCATGTTGGCTAACTTGAACACATGTAGAACCATCAACACCTGTAGCAACACAAACATTGGGAATGATCAGGTCAGAGTCATTACTTTCCTCAAAGATCTACAAAACTACAGGTTTCGACAGCATACACTCTCCTATCTTCTATAGACCTTGGTAGCTATATGGCAAGGAAATACAGCTTCGGTTCAGGAATGTGGGTCAGATGGACTATGTATTGTTCTCAATACATTTAATTTGTAGTTTGCCCTTTGTATTTCACATTTTGGACCTATATTTTTTCATGAGCCATCCTTTTAATAAACATCAAATGGCAATGAACTTCAGTTGGCACAAGAATCACATCCATTAAGGTAATTAAACTAAAGATACGCAACAAGTGCACTTGTCACGCTTGGTCTAATTTAAGGGGGGAATACACCTGAAACCTCGAAATTAGAACATATATTTGTAGTTGTCATAAGTTTTTTTCCCCTTTCTTCTGTGCAAATACTTTTGAGACAAGCTTATTGCTTATTGGGTGTGCTTTAAGATGATATGTAAAAAGTCTCTATAGGCACCTTTTCTTAGAAGATATATCCAAACACGTAAGAGTCACTCAAAAAATAGCGCCTCCTATTTGTGCGAATCCTAACTCCCTGCTTTGATCCCGCCTCTTCTCAACCCACAACTCGGGGGGGGGGGGGGGGGGGGGGTTTCACGGTAAAAATAATAATAAAGCCGCTCTACCACAAATAGGAGGCGCTATTTTTTTAGTGACTCTTGCGTGTTTGGATATATCTTCTAAGAAAAGGGACTTATAGAGATTGTTTACATATTATCTTATAGCACACACAATAAGCAACTAGCTGGTATCAAAAGTATTTGCATAAAAGAAAGGGGGAAAAAGTTATGACAGCTACAAATAAATGTTCTAATTTCAAGGTTTCAGGTGTAGTCCCCCCTTAAATGCCATCCAGGAGAGCCTTCTTTCTCAAGAGTAAATTGATTCAGAAAGGTTCTCAGTAAGTGTAGGTTCCCAGCCATCTTCAGCAGAATGAATTTTCTAGAAACATAGAGGAGGAGGCCCATGACAGCTGCCAGTAGCGTTTTTTTTTTCATTCTTCTCTCCCTCAACCAGGAATGTGCAATAAAAATCATAATTTTTTCGTTTGTTTGTTTTGTTCTTGCAAATAGGAGGTTAAGGCAGTCAATCAGAAATGAAGAATGGTCGGTAAAATAGGCACTAGGGTTGATTCTGCTTTCTATGTCCTGTGCAAAGCATGAATTAAAAAAAAAAAAACTTCAAAATTATTCAAAAAATGATTCAAATTAGCTATTAAAATGCAGTGCACATTAAATAGAAGTTTTTTTCTCTCTCTCTCTCACTCACTCTATGGCAATGACCATCTGCCTTCTAAAGAATGGATCATGGAAAAAAAGTACAAAGCTGTTGTAGATGGTGATGGATTTAGAGATATACCTAGCTGAGCATATGCCGAAGGGAGAATCTCTGTGTTGCACAGAGTTTTGAAGTTTGCCATCTCCAAGGTTAGCTAGTTCTTTTTCTTAATAAATTTGAGAGGGGTACTTTAGCACTCAGAGCCATTTTTCGGAGAAAAAAAATCTAGAGAATTTGACAAAAATCACTATGGTATGGACCGTCCTAGAAGACAGGCTATCTAGTAATGATTAGTTGAATTACTGAGTTCACATTCCACAAATGTCAAAATAATTATTGAGTTAGGACTACGATGCTTTTGGAGTTGTAGTGTGGAAGACAGGGAGTTTACTTCAATTTTCGGGAGACTCCCGGATAAATGGATAAATAAGGAGGGTTGGAACCTCTGCCATGTAGACCACAACTACAGAGATACACCTTTACCATTTAAAATCTGATACACCAATATTGTGCTTAAAATGGGCATGTGATCTTCATTGGTACAGACTTGTTTCTTAAAGGTCAATCCATAATCTTGTGTATATTTTAGCCACCTGGTTTTTATATATTGTATATCAGCTCAGTAAAGATGGTCACATTGAATTGAGGTGAGCATATGTAGATGATGTCAGTATATGATGAGTTTACAGCCGTGATTTTCAGCATGGCCTGGTGTAATACACTACTTGAGAGCAATGCATGCAAGTTTGAGTAATTAAGAGTAATTAAGAGCCTGTTATCTCCTGGAATATCCTGTGAATCATTACCGTGCCTGTGTTGCTGACCATCAATCAACATGCTGATTAATAACCTATAATAGTATATGATGTATGCTGACTTGTCAGGCTAGGCTGCCAGCATGAAGTAGATTGCCTCATCTGACATTCTTTGCTTCTATAATGTAAAGTCTAGTTGTAGCTACTCCTTCACATGATTGAACCAAATAAATCCAGGAAGGAAAAGATATCTTCTTTCTCCCATAGGCTTATATTTCAAAACACTTTACATATCATGCTGTAATGATAAGTAAACCCAAAAGCTTGACACTTTTACCAGTTTGATGCATGTGGAGGCTTGCAAGACTTGGGCATGCAGATGATGTCAAAGGCCCAGAGTTTGTCTGATATCACTGTGTTTTTTTCCTGGAGAATGGCCCAGAGTCTGTCTGACATCACTATGTTTTTCAATGGACAGCTTTATGATGTCGAATATCGTGTCATATCCTTCAAGAACCTAAACTTATTTTTTTCCTAGCCGAAATGAATTTCAAAGGTAGTATACCCTTCCTTGCTTATTTGTTTTTTAAGCTCTTTTTTCTGCCCTGCTTGCATACTGTACACAGAAGAGATGAATAGTATTTATAAAAATATATATACTTGGGCGAAGACTCAACTGAAGTTACAGAGGATTGATCTTGGGTACTGATACTCGAGTGGAATAGATTTCAACATCACAACCTTTCTTACTGGAGTGACTCTTGAAATCACTGAAAATAACATTCATGAACAACTTAAAAAAAAAAGAAAGCAAACAAGATTTGTCAAAGGAAGATTTTTTTTAACTGCATCCAACTGGTCAAATGGCAAAAATCATGTACACATTGAATATGAACTAATAAAGCAGCAAATGTATATGTACATGCTAATTTATAAACTGGCAAGGGGGAGAGAAATGGATGTTGTCATAATGAGTACTTCAAGTTTCCTTTTCATAATCAATCCAATAGTGCTTATTTAATTCTTTGGGATTAAAAAGTAGTAGCTCACTCAATTACAGGAATCAGAGTATACTTACATACTGTAAACAGTGTTATCATACATGTAGTAAGGAGTGGATGTAATAGAGGGGTAATACCTTAGATATTTAGGGGTTTTAAATAAGGATGCATTTAGAATTTGTTCTAGTGGGTAGCTAAAGTAACTCTTTTAGGTACTCTGGGGAGGGATTGAAGAGAGCCTATGGCACACTTCTATCTAGGGGTTTTGCTCCCCCTTTTTTTTTTTATATATATATTTTTAAAAAAAAATTTTTTTTTTTTACATCTGATATCACATCTGGTACATTTCAGAGAGGTTACAAATTATGATGTGTTAGCATTTATTACTCAGCTAGCATAGATTGGAAAACAACATATGTAAAAAATAATAGCCCTGAATAGATATGTTAAGCATTAGTTGTTAGACCACTGAATATGTCTGTATATAATAATTCCACTTCCCAAATACCTCAGTGGGTGGTAAAGGTTCAGCTTGGTTAGGGAATGCAGAAAGTGACCCTCCCTGCTCCCCATAAATGCCGCCCTCGGTTATATCTGTTAGAGTGTTTTTGGTCAATGGTCCAGCACAAGGATGTAGCTATGTAAAGTTGAAGGAGTTGTACAAATTGCTGGCTAATTCTTAAACATGGGGAGTGTCTAGGTCAAGTCATGGCTTGGATAACTCATTTTTACTAATTATGTAGTTAATTGAGCCCAACTGAATATAATAGCCTTTTTAAAAAATGTATATAGTATACTTAAATAACTAAATCTAGGTGGTTGCTAATTAACACTATATTAGAAGTAATCCAGATTGGAATAATGTGCAACAATTTGTCCTCATTTATTTGTGGTGGCCAGGCCCAGTGAATAATGGTGCACATATGTATACACTCTGTATTTTATTTTTCCTGGAAATATGCATGGTAGAATGTTTTTTCAACCACATCTGTTTGTGTGTGTGTGTGTCCACATGCCAACAAAATAACTTAAAAAAAAAAAATGGCTGGACATACCTTTACAGAACTTGGTAAGCTGATAAAATGTGAACTAAGGAAAAAAATCATTCAATTTTGAAAGCTCAAGGTCAAAGATTGTTGGGAAGTTTTGCAGTTTTCATTTCTTCAGTGAGTTACTATGACAGTTTATACAGACCCACAAGGAAAAATGTTTTAGGAAAATTGCGCATTATTTCAGGTAATCAGCTTGTAGAGCCTTGTTGCTATGGATAAATGAAGGTTTTTCAACACCATGTGAACAAAATTCTGATTAGCCAATTAAATAAAGCAAGAATAGTGGCAGAATAGTGATTGTGCATGTGTAAATTATAGCTGCATGCCTTCTTCAGTGGAGTAGGAACAGAGGGGAAGAAAGGGGGGGGGGGGGGAAATGAACCATTTTCCAGGTACTCACTGGTAGCCTAGACATGTATGACATTATGAAAGAGTTTATCCAAACTAATAAAAAATGGAAGGGGGGACTGGACCTGAAACCAACAAAATTGTAAGACATATTTGTAGCTGTCATAACTTTTCCCCCTTTTCTTCTGTGCAAATACTTTTGATACCAGCTTTTTGCTTATTGTGTGTGCTTTAAAATGATATATAAAAAGTCGCTATAGGCACCTTTTCTTAGAAGATATATCCAAAAACGCAAGGGTCACTCAAAAATGTCACTTTCGAATTTGTGGCAAACTTTACAGCCAGGCGCCTTGACCGCAGCGCCCCAAACTCAGTGTGCGGGTAGCTAAAGCCCTTAGCTGTGATCGTATGGAATCACCTTTTTTTTTCTTTTCCGGTGAACCCCCCTATAGAGCTGAGAAGAGGCGGGACCACGTAAATTTGCGTGGGCGTACGGAAAATTTCCGTGGTCCCGCCTCTTCTCAGCTCTATAACTCAGGGGGGGGGCGGGGGGGGGGGGGGGGTTCACCGCGAAGAAAAAAAAGTGATTCCATACGATCACAGCTAAGGGCTTTAGCTACCCGCATAGCGAGTTTGGGGCGCAGCGGTCAAGGCGCCTGGCTTTAAAGTTTGCCACAAATTAGAAAGTGCCATTTTTGAGTGACCCTTGCGTTTTTGGATATATCTTCTAAGAAAAGGTGCCTATAGAGACTTTTTATATATCATTTTAAAGCACACACAATAAGCAACAAGCTGGTATCAAAATATCTGCACAGAAGAAAGAAAAAAAAAGTTATGCAGCTACAAATATGTGTTACAATTTCGTTGGTTTCAGGTCCATTAACTTATTTGCACACTTCGGTTCTGATGTATTAATATGACAGTTTATTTTCTCTGAAATTTTCGAATAATACATGTCGCATATTGTATCTAACAATTTTACTCCGGCTCTTCTCCATTCCCCAATGTTTTTACCTTCATGCTCCACAGTTATTCAAGACATACACAAACAAAGCATGGTCTATTAGCAGTGTATGAGGTTGGTCATAATGAACTTGATGGTCTACATTTTATGTGGCTATTCTTTGTCGACTTGTTTCTTTTTCATTCCTGGTCCGCTACATCAGTCATCAAGGAAGCTTTACTAGTACCTCCATATCAGTTTGACCAGCTACATGAAATGGTTGTGTTGCATTGGATGCTAGCTATCTGCCCAAGATTGCAGTTGGATGGGTTGATATCTGTCTTCACTGCACTAAAAGAATTGATGATAACTTTGTGGACCATTCTATGAACGGATAATTACATGGCACTATTGTGTGAATTTCAGAAAACTGGGCTTGGTTTTGCTTATTATACTATATGACAACCAGTTAAGCGGGTTAAAGTTAAAGGAGACTTAGAAAAATGTATGATTCTTAATATTAATAGAAAGTTCCAACATATGACTCATTGCAAAAAAAAATTATGATAAACCAATCAACTTAATGAATTTTAACTTGAGGGTTACAACCAGTTTTCACACTTCATGCAAACGTTCTCTGCACCATTATATGATAAAAATGCAAAGTATAAACTTCAAGTATATTTGCCTTAATAAATGAAAGCAATTGAACAAAGACAAGAAACAAGAGTGGCACACATCAAGTAATGATGGTGGGTTGGTGGAGGGTGTTAAACTGATTTCTCTCCAATATAGCATTTAGTAGCTAGTGCTACAGTTGAACAGCATTCTGCAGACTATAAGTAGTAGCTAACACATGCACATTTCACTATACACAGATTGTGATGATGATAATAGGTCACCTTGGTGGCAAAGAGGAGAGAAGATCATGAACAAACCGTCCAATAATGTGAATACTTGAATAAATGTGTCAGTAAGCCGATGGTCACTGTGGGCAACTATTATACATCACCTTTAGAGCTACATATTCCTATACTTTGTATGATCTATAAAGACTGTGGATTAATAGCATGTTTACATGTAACACAGTAAGCCATGGCATTATTTATGTATACTGTATATATATATTTGTAGCATATTTGTAGCTATGTATAAAATAAAGCCACGAATTATTATGTTAAGCACATCTTACACAAAAACATGGATTAGTTAAATGTATATAACACACTATTATGTATATATGTACTCTCTATATTGGTCTGACCCACTGTATAAAATCACCATCTCTGCTAAAATTCACACATCACCAGTTCTTAGCTGCCTAAATCTTGTTTCTGCTGATATTACTACAACAAGACTCACAGCATGCCTTGAATTCTTCGCAATGATAGTAAACTGGCAAACTGAAATAACGTTGAAAGTGTGAATATTTTTTTGAAATTCATCTTTCTATCTCATTTTTCTAATTTCCTTGCACAATTTCAAAGATGATCCATTCAAATAATCTTTAGTACCTGAAGACACCAAGTGTGCCAATACACATCCATGACTACTCTATTTCGTGATTGCTGGAAAATTTTATGGTAGAGATCAACTGGTGATTAATTCCATCAATTACACTATCAAGCTAATGCATTGGCTATTATGCAGAAGGAATGACCCAAGCTCATTTCTGTGTTTGCCTTGTAACTGTTATCATATTCAAAGGAGGATGAAGCTGATACCAGGTCCTTAAAGAAGACTGTAGCTAATCCTACATTGTACATTCATCAATAGCAACAAGATGTGGTATGCGCTAATTTTTGTATGGCGGACAATGTGGTATACAATAGAATAGTCAACAATAGCAACAAGTTGTGGTATGTACTGCGGAAAAACAATTGTTTAAAAGGCCTGGACATGCTGATGGTCTGACTTGGACCATGTGAACCCTGATTTGGCGTAGCCCTCTACTGTTCACTATAATAACAAAGTTACAAACATAACAAAACAGGAGCCCCCCCCAAAATAGCAACTGCTTTATTTTGGTTGGAATATTTTGGGCAGTTTAGTAAATTGGAAGTTTAGTGATAGGAAGCATTTTGGATGGAATGGTTCACAAAATTTAATAACAATATTCATAGAAAACTATGTTCAGTATAGGGAACAGTCTGCTCTAGATAAGGTTAACCACTATAGTTCACCCTATCACTCTAGGTCTAGTTAGAGGTAATATCTCTTAAAATGACTGAATTAGGAATTTTTGCTGGCTTATCTTGGACATGCAAACATAGGCCAATGTGCATGTAGGGATTTAATACTTGGTTCAACCACCAATACAAATGCTGCTTACATCTGATCCATTGCCTAAAGCTTTGGAGACTTTATCAGCATACCTCAAAGATAGTCCTATCTTTTTCAAAGCTGTCATTTATAGCTACATCCTATGGTTAGAGCACACCAGTGTAACTTGCCGGGTCAAATAATGGTTGTATGAAATTTGATTCCAAGTAATGACTGACAATGATATGCTGCATAGACATCTAATATGGTTGGAGTGGAAAAAATTATTAGCTAGCCTCATAGAGTTACGTATATTGTTAAAAGGAACCATACATATATTCCAAAAATTCACCCATTGTGGTTTCTATACACCAGTAATTGTCACTCTGGGTGGCATGCCATCCATTAGGAAGGGATACAGAAGGGAGACATCATGTAAAACATCCAGCATGTATTAACTGTGGAGGTACGACATTTAATGTCATCCTTGGCTACTATTGTTTTGATTCTTATGGCAACTTACTGGGACAAACTATGCACCAGTTTGATCAACTAACAATTAGTTTTATAGGGTGGTGGCACAAAATAGCTTTCAACAGTAGCTTCTTCATACATACTGTCTAGAAAAATGCAGCTTTTACTTCACCATGGACTGGTGATCATTTCCTAGTTACTTTTATTCCCTTTTTCTTGACTTACCTCACCCTATTAAGAAGGGATCTAGTCTATAAGTAGCTGATAGTGACACTACCACTATGCTCTTGTAGGAAAGAAAGGTTGAAATACTTGAGGATGCCTTTCGCTGCAGGTATAGCTAGATTGACCCACACACCTATTAACATTCGATTAGTAACATTATCTTTCATTACAAATCATAAATTCCCATCTTTTGTGGTCTTTCTCTTAGGCAATGTGGTAATTGCTGAACTTCTATTAGATCCTTATTTTCCTTCAGTTCTCCAAGGTATTTTTTTTATATTTCCCGCAGAACTCACAAGAATAGCTCTGCTGAAAATTTATATTCAGAGGCTTTGTTTTCGCTTTCAGCTGCTATATTGGCACTTACTTGATCATCATATCCATGGTAAGTACCTCTTCTCTTCCTTGTTGTTGTTGTTGCTTGTAAGATGGCTGCCACAGCAGCACGCCTAGCACTGTTGGTAGCAGTGGGTGAGTTGACTCATTAGATTTTGTGCTAGAGACTATAGACTACCCTAAGGCCAGCTGCTATAGATTACCACCTGTACAAATCTACTATGTCAGTGGTCACAATGGATTATTTTAGCGGTTGAATGGCAAAC
>CBDHDT010000077.1:0-20383 GCA_965261215.1 Ekhidna sp. | reverse complement strand
ATTATCAAATTCACATGCCGACCTTCAATTTCCAACCTGTGCTGGAGGCCCACCACAGTCTCGATCAGATGTCTATTGGTGACATAACCTTGAGATAGGGTACCACCATCCATCAGTTTTATCTCTGCCAAAGTATAATATGCAACAAAATGTCTAGAGGTTATATTTTTCTAAGAGAAGGTCTGTTACATTACTGAGTTCATGTGTAGTCTTACATGAATGGCCTAAGCATAGCAGGCATTGTCGGACAATACTACACAACTACCTCCTATACTGTGGGTCCAACACTCTGCTTAATAAACCCAACCTCTACAAAACTAGCTGACTGCCTTATTTGATACAAAATTTGTGTAACAAGGGAATAGCTAAACAGAATGTACTGAAGACAAAGCTACTAATTAATTGTCTTTACCACTAATTTGCTTTTGTCAGCAATGGACTTGTTCAGGGAAGCCCTGGAAGATATCCTGGTCCTCAACACAAAAGAATGCAGACTCAAGTAGCTCTTCACTGACAACTGGGGCGCTCACTTGCGCATGTGAAGATTAATAAATGCCTCGCTTAGATTGAAATTTAAAAATGGTAGCTTACGGCTTTTTCATTTTCGTTGCTCGGGATTTTTGTCCGAAGATCCGGATTTTCTATTTTCCTCATCAGCATCACGTTGCTGGTTGAACGGGCCCAGAACCGGAATTTTTTTTGGGGGGGGGGGGGGGGGGGGGTTCTACTGTAGTGTCCTCCCTCTCCATGTAATTTGCTTGGGAAGCCAACCGAACAGAAGCAGGAGATTTTATTTGGCTCTACTGTTGTCTCTGCTCACTAAAAGGGAACAAAGCATCTTTACAGGAATGTGGCTTGATCGAAGGACAAGTTCCTCTGGCCAAATATGGCATGTTTTGTCTTTGGCTAGCATACAATTGGCAGCTGCTTGAGTTCTTAACTTAGAATACTAACCACAAAAGCTTGTTGTTGACATTTAGAACCACTGATGAAGCACATACATGTATGCTCCCCTGATCCGGCTTTGAAGTGAAAGTGGTAGGGTATGTGAACTAGTAAAAGTGGTTATGCTGAGAGGTGGAGATGGAGTGCTTCTGGGACACTCTCCACTCTAATTGATACTCTTTCTAGGTATTAGTGGAGTCTCGCCGTTTTTGTTACTATAGAGCTATCAATGACTGTAGAACTTACAGTCTAACCCTGGGCAAGAGTTTGAAGCCGCCATCTTATCGGATAAGGTTAAAAAGGCAAGGCACCTTGGCGACTTAGATCATGGCAAAATTTGTTCTTTTTAAATCCTCTTGTCAACGTCCTGGTGAGTATCACCTGGCTATTGTTATAATTGCGACCGTATTATACAAAAGAAACCATGGTGACAGTGTAGTTTTGTATTAAAAAAATAATTAAATGAATAGGTTACCTTGTGACTTCATCCAAATATGCTGTTTAGTTCAAGATAAATCCTTCCCATTGTTTTATTTTCAGGGAATTGATGAAACCAACCCAGTTGTTGTACACAACAAAAAAAAAAAAAAAAAAAAAATCTGTTACTGTTCCTTTGTACTTCAGATATTGTGTTCTTGCAATGTTGTGGAAGGTCATAGCTTCTTGGCTTGAACTCGAAATATTTCTGTTGCCATTTGAATTGAATCATCTGTAGTGCATTCAGCGTAGATTAGGGAGAGGCTGTTTCTCATGTAACATTGTGAAGCATCATAGCTACTTGGCTTGAATTCGAAACATTTCTGTTGCCATTTGAATTGACCATCGGTAGTGCATTCAGCATAGATTGGGGAGAGGCTGTTTCTCATGCAATGTTGTGGAGCATCATAGCTTCTTGGTTTGAACTCGAAACGTTTCCGTTTCCATTTGGATTAAACCATCGGTAGTGCATTCAGCATGATTGGGGAGAGGCTGTTTCTCGGTTTTGTCTTGTTGAGTCCAGTACGACTGAACAATCTTTCAGTGTGTGCATTACCATGAGGTATCACTGAGATATAGCCTTAGCCAGCTTTCTTAACATACATGGGTAGTGAGTGGCTCCATCATGGTCTTGACTTTTGCTGGCAGCATGCCAATAATTATCTTCTTCCGTTACTAACTTCACCGAGAAGGGAAGAAGGCAATAATCCATAAACTCTGTTCTATGTATGTAATAGAAGATTCTACATATGAACTTCTTGAAGGACGAAATTAGCAGCAGTGGTAAGCTGCTTTGATGCTCTGTACTGTTGTAAACCAGGCTAAAGCCATTTGATGTTTGAGAGCCGAGAATTCTCGTACACCTCCAGACTAGCATATGTCCTGGAATTTCCGATGAATCTTTTTTTTTCATTGGCATTCACTTCTAGATGCTGCACAGATGTGTAATCATCACCATCTCTTCAAGGACTGTACATACTCATCGGACAACAGCTTAACGATCTTCAGTGTTACGGAAGTTGGAAAGTAAAGCCTGGTACTCTTTAGTGTGGTGATTCACACATGCTTCATGACCGAGCCTCTTGTCTGGCCAGCTGTCAGAAGCTTATGAGGCTTGGATTCAACAAATGCCTGAAACTCCTCAAACTCTTGAAATGCTATAATACGTCTTTTCTGAGTGATCAGGAAGTACCTTACAAGCCCCATTAGCAACCAAGTCTAAAATATGCCATGCTACAGTGTGGGGCTAACAACGAGGGTTTCTTGCTTGAAATCTAATGACAGTCACGTCAACATGACATTGGCATCTTCACAACCCAAGCCTACTTGGTTGTTGTAGAAAAGGTTAGAGGAATTTGATAGTGCTTGTCAATGGCCTGAAATGATAGCTCACTGGTTGCTTGCTGTATACTTTCTGAAGTGCAAAGGGGTAAAAGGCGCATCGAGACATCCCACTGTGTTGTCAGTGGAATGCAACATGATAGGCATTTGTTGGGTGACAGAAATATCAGTAGATTCATATACTTGATGACTAAGAAATCTCGAGTCCCTCAAAACTTCTGTGTCTCTCGCAGGATATCATTAGCTTTCAGCATTGCATTTCCTTTGTAACGACTATACATTTGAAGTAATAGCAGAATCCGGAAGCATAGACCGAACGAGCTTTGTGTGGTGATCTGCTAGTAGAATGGCTAGGTGATACTAGGCTCCTTCTACTCGATAGCACGAACACCACGCCCATGCAAGATTGTCTGCCCATGTCATTGTAGGTCTTTCATGCCTCCTTGATCAAACTAATGTCACGATTATATTTCATGCTAAATGCATAGGTAGGTCCTTTCTTTGAATCAGTACCCCAAGGAAAGAGTTAAGTATGCTGAAATACACGTGGGTGCTGTAAGAAACTATGGGCATCAACCCTCTAATGTTGGGCAATCAACAATGTAGAGAGAGTGTGCTACAAGAAACAAGAAACCACGGGCATCAACCCCCCCCCCCCCCCCCCCATGTTTCTTGGGAGGTGTGAAAGGAGACTGTATTTCCACTTGTCTTTGTGTCTGGAGTAGACACTGACAGAGTTGGAACTCCCTCCTATAAATGACATGGTGGTAAGGGTTACTTAAGTCAAAAGTTTTGTTTGGTAGGTTCACGCATGTACGTAAGTAGAGACTGCATCACACGGAAATCCGAATACTTGTAATCTGGTGCAGTAATTCATTATATATCAGTCAGATGAAGCTGCACTACCATTAAAAATGGCGGAAAAATATCTCATCCCCTGACTGTCATGGTTTTATTCGTATTGAATAGGTGGATGAGTCCGACGATGGTGATGTTGACTAACCCCTTGACCATGGAATACATGCTGTCAAGTGATCACAAACTACTTGCCTGCTGTTGGGATGATGGAGAGTTACACTGGTGGAGTTCATTTACCAAGAATTTTGTGCAAAAACAACTAAATTGGCTTCTTATTTGCCAGCACTCGGACTCTAGCAAATGCAATAGGAAGTAACTCACAGCAGCAGCTTCTTAGCTGCTACCTAAATGGTTGCTTCAGCCACTAATTGCTCCCAAAAGACTCCAAGCTTGCGTGGATCCTCCATAGGGTAATAAATGGCAGAGCAAAAACAAAACAAAAAACATTGAATGAGAAAAAAACTGTTACATATCCATTTTACTTAGTTCACGGAGACTTTGGGTGTTGTAATGCATTGTAGAGGCATCTTTTTCTCGATGGCCAAAATGATACATGGGAGTGGCGTTGGTCGATGAGACATTCAACCTAACTCACATGGCATTTTTAGACACGGTTAGAATTGGCTAAAGCGCACTCCGTTCCGCAGTTTGGTTTGTGGTATTTTCTCTTTGGGGAAACTGTTACAAGTTCAATCCACTGTCGGCTGTAGCTGATCTACCTGAACATCTGATGTTTGGGTGGTAGAGTTATCCTGTTCAATTGATCCTACAGGGTACAGTCAGCAAGATGTGGCTTGTGCTAATATATATATATGGGTTTACAACATACATAGCATGTGTTGATAGTGTAGTGTACAGCATTAAACAAATTATGAAAATGTTTAATGGCTCTGGGAGACACTGAATAGCACACTTGGTGTAGTTTTCCTCTGACACTCACCGAAACAACATAACGATTTGTTTAAGAACCAACAACTATATTTGGATTGACCATAGAAACAATAGTACTCCCATGTAGACCACAGCCTATTGGATAACCCTTTGCTGTGTAATATCATCAACTAATGTTGCACTGGTCAGTAATAATGATTGGTATATGATTTTAATTAAATAGTAAAGGGTCATCTAACTGGCTCTGGTCTATATGGCTACGATCTTGGCTGGGGTCTATATGGCTACGATCTTGTTCGTTTAAACTGGTCTATCCTTAGTTGTTGTTTTTAATTATGAATTATTTTGTCCTTGTATGTGGTAATCACCCTCGCATTGAGAACATGGGTAAATGTGTTTGGTATTGTACAGGTCATGAAATAGCATTCAGTGTTCCAAATGTTTCGACTAGTAGCTGCCATACTGCTTTTACATGATAGCATGCATTTGAATAGTCGAGTAGTACGCAAGGTGTTTGATGCAGATGTGTACATACCTCAGAAGCTGGTTGTTCCATACATTATTAACCAGTTAAACACCATAAATACCATATGGCATCAGCGTGAACATCGGTCATCAAAAGGGATGGGGAAATTAATTGCCCATAACTCTAAACTCCATATTTGTTTACCTGCACATGCCCAGTAGAGATTGCTGTATCATTTTTTAAATGTTGCAATAAAAAACTTAACTTGTCATGCAAACAGAAATGGAGGGGGGGGGTTAACAAGGGCTGACTCGTACGCAACTCTGTCATGAGGCATCTCTTCCTGGCCTTCACAGCTGTTTCTGGAAGCTCTTTGGCTGAATAGGACAACAATGCTTGCTGGAAAATACTCTGAAAGGAGTCGCTCCAGGTTGAATTTCTTTGCATAAGTTTTTGTTTACATAGGTAGCCATAGAGATGCATAGCTTTTGTGTGCTTACATCAATGGAGCGAGTTCTTGTACCGGACTGTAGCTTATTGTATTTGCATTCTAATGACATGAACAGTTTGAATATTTGCTACTACCACCCAGATCTGCACTGGGTCAGCTTCAACCAGGCTCGCGTCAGAGGCTGCACGGCCACTTCTGTGGCTTCCTACACGTCAAGTCAAGCCTCTCGACCTAAGAGCTGGGTATGGGGACAACATTTGAGCGTCATCAATTTTCAAGGCTAGTTGATTCGGCAGGTGAGTTGTTATACACTCCTTGGCGGATTCTAACTTCCATGCGAAAATTGTATTCTTTGGAGGGGGGGGGGGGGGGGGGGGGAGAGTTATGGCTATAAATATAAATGTTGCATTTAAAAAAATTTAAAAACACAGATATAGTCTGTGTAATCGGAACAGTTTGTGTTGGGTACTTCACATATGGTTCTAGCTTCAGGTGGTTAAAAGTGCATGCTATGACTATTTCTCCTCATGCTTGGGAGTTGGATGTTTCTTCCAACATACAGCCATAGATTGTTTGACTTTTCCATTTAGCAATCTGTACGTACAAAAAATGATTGCGCACCAATTTTGTTTGTGAGTGTATAGAAAAATATTACCTGTGACTACAAATATGTACAATTGTATGTCCTTGTCCTAGATATTCTATGACTTGGTGAGGCAGATAAACTCTAAAAGTCCTGAGAAGCCCGAGAAGAAGAAGAAAAGAGGTTGCCTCATCCTTTAGTAGTGCATGTAACGTCATCATGCATTCAACTTTTATTGTGCTCTACATATAAAACAGTTCTATAATATAGTTATTACGTAAGTGTAATAATATCAGTAATTATTTATGATGCATCTTTTTCTCTCTCTTGGGATGGAGATTTATTGAACCTGTACACATTATATATTGCAATTAGTGAGTCATCAATTTCACTTTGTTACCAAACAGGTAGCCTAAAGCATAACATATATAATGTGTCTTCAAAATTACAATGCTGCCCAGCTGGAGCTATTCTTTCTGTTTGCTATAATACATTAGTCCAGCAGCCGTTCTGGATAACCTTGTTATGTATGTGTTGGGATTTAGGTGTGAAACCAGATGGGTTTAAATGTATTTGTGATTGCCATTCTTTTTCTATTCCTCTGTGCGCTGTAATTTTGGTACCGTATGGTACCTTTGAAGGCACATTTTCTTGGAAGTGATACCTCTGAAGGCACATTTTCTTGGAAGTGATATCTCTGAAGGCACATTTTCTTGGAAGTGATATCTCTGAAGGCACATTTTCTTGGAAGTGGAGTGGACGGAGAACTTGGTGATATACTACTCATGATGTTCAAAATAGCAAATACTCCTATGCCAATATTCCTGATGAGTGAGTGGGGAGAAATGCACATGGAAATATGGTAAAGGGTGTAGAGCTGTGGGAGGCACCCCGAGTGATAGAGGCAGAATTTGTTACAATTGTGGAGCAACCACTGACTGATATTAAGTAATCTGATGATTATTTTAACTGATGTCCTACATGAACATTGTTCTAACCATAGCTTAGCTGAGGGCGTAATGCAGTGTTTATCTGTACATATTGATACCATCATGATGTAATGATTCGGTTGTGATATGGGAAACAGCCAAAAATTGCATCAGTTATCCTCTATACATGTTCTACAGGTCCGTGCAAGGTCAAACAACATGATGGCTAACAAATAATGGGATAACAAATTTGGAAACTGAAATGTGCATGTAGTGATTTGTTAGAGAACTTAGAACTGCTGCTTATCTTGAAGAATGGAAGCACATCACACAAAGTACAAGGTCATCATAAATTTTGATGACAAGGGGAGAAGCTGACGAGAAGTATCAAACAGATAATTTGCACTATTGACACTTGTTTTCAGAAAGCTCGCAATCATTAGCACGACCCTTTTCTATTGACTATAGGTCAGTTATCCTCTCTACATATGCTAATATTTGTAGCCAGTATTCCACTCGCTGTCTGAGTGGGTTGTACACGTGGACCAACACATTTACCTTAGCAATACTTCTTACCATCAATAAATTATCACATCCTATGCCAGAGCATGTCGATTGGATAGTTGAGTTGGACTAAAACTAGTTGCCCTACCAACAACCAAATATGGGCATGTGCTCAAAATTTTAATCCATCTTCCCACCGAGGTCTCGCCTCGCTCGTCAATTATGAATGTTGTGTGTTCATAAACTGTGGAGTCCTCGCAAGTTTTTACGAACATAACTTGAAAGAAATAATGTCAATGATGGAGGAACCAACTGCAGATTCGAAATCCAAAGGAACCTGGATCCCACACGCGACTTACGTGGTTGATGTCTGGGAAAGAATGCTTTTTTTGGTTGGTGGTTAAATTATTCTGACTAGCCTAAACTACTCAATTTATCAGCATCCTCTGGCATTGGATGCGATACAAATTCGATGGCTCACAGTTCCATTGCCTGTGGACTATCGCTCTCGGCTAGCGAGTAGATGATAGGCTACATTGTTTAGCTTATATAGAAAGGATATCTGATGTGTATAGTCAATAGAAAAGAGTTGTGCTAATGATGGAGAGCATTCTGAAAACAAACATTATCAATTGTGCTATCACTAACTCTTCAGGGTGCTCGTCGCACGTGAACGCCTGAATTATTTCAATGTCATGTAACTAACACAAGAGTCTTCGGGTTATTTTCTTTTTCGCTTTATTGCTCTATCAGGTAAGCTCCATTGATATCCTAGCTTGCCTATTGACAATAAAAATAAACATAGCACTTGCCCTTTTTGTTTCTCTAGCATGTTAGGAATTGGGCCAAAGACCATAGTGGTCTTTTAGCTAGCTAGCACCTCGATCAAATAAGCTCTAGAATGGCTGGCAATGAATTTTGTTCTTCCTTGTTATATTCTAAATCATTTTCTATATTCTATTGTAGCTTTTTCTGGGGTTTTTTTGTCGATGCTTGCCTCTCGCCAGTAACTGCTGCTGTGTTTTTCTAGTAGAGTAGGTTTCGGTACAGATTCGCAAGCAAGCAAATTGAGTTGGATTTCTCCATATGAACTTGAGCATAGCTTTTTTTTCAATGGCTGCTAATTTGTGTTCTTTGCACAATGTGTTCACGCTATGGTCGAGAATTTAAAAGAAAAGTGCAGTGTATACACGCTATGGGCCCTAAAGGGTGTACGTTCTGTCAGCTTCTGCATGTTATTGCTTTAAGAACTCTGATAATTTCTGCAAATGGCACTGCCAGTTGACTGCAATTTTAGTGTGGTGTGGTTCTCTCTTTCAGAGTTTGTCATCCCATTATGTTGTAGGATATCAGGCTTTGAACCTTGTTCCTGTAAAGTTTATATATATATTCTTACAATTCATGTCTACTTTTTCATATTGTATTACAGCATCAGCATAAATATGTACAGATTAGTACTGTATTAGACCTTCAGCTATGCTAGGGCTAGGACAAAGGGTAGAGCAATGCAATCTAACAATGCAAAGATTTCAATTTTGTCCAATAGGGCTTCCAACTAAAATAATCATCAGGCTGATATATGTGTGTATATTTATTTTCTCTCTCACTCTTGTCATTACTTCTCTCCCCTGCAACTTCGTTCGCCACTCAATGTCTTGTATTTGTTACTAGTTGGCCAGTGAAGCGAGCCCTCAGTGGGAAGGTGGGTGCAAAACTTTGTATTGCCACCCATGCCCATGTTTGGTTGTATGTCGGGTGTATATATTATGTGGTTGCCATATGTTCATGTACCAAGTACACGGAATATTTTACAGACTCAACTTTTAAGGAAATAATTGTCAGTGATGAAGAAATCAACTGAGATTCGAAGACCAAAGGAACCTGGTTCTACATACAACCTGTTTAGTTAATAGCTGCCAGAAGAAGGATGCTGGATTTTTATTCTGACAAAAGTACTCGATTTATCAACATGCCCTGGCTTTGATTGTGATACCAGTTATTGGTTGTAAGAAGTCTTGCTAAGGTAAATATTTCTTGCATATGTACTACTCGGACAGCAAGTAGATGACTGGCAATATTTTTTTGCATATATAGAAAGGTTATCTGATGCATATACTCAATAGAAAAAGAGTTGTGATATTGATGCGGAGAAAACTGAAAACAATAAACAGTGGCAATATTGTAAACTATCAGTTTAGTGTCAATAGTGCCAACTATCAATTTGACATGTTCATATCAACTTCTGCATGGTTTACCCTTAGTGCTTCAAGCATTTCTACAGAAAGCACTACTTGATGATTTCATTCTTTGTGTGATGCGCTTCCATTCTTCTAGGGAAGCAGCTTCCAAGTCCTCTTAACAAAACTCCTTTATTCCACATGTACATTTCTGTTTCAGAATATTATTTTTAGGGCATCAGGTTGTTCAACCTTATGGCTAGGACAATGTGTTCGTTCATGTTTTGTCCAATAGGGCATCCTGCTAAATAATCCTCAGGCGATATAAAATATGTATATATATTTTTGTTTCTTCCTCGCCTTCTTCTCTCAATCACACACCACTGTTTGCCACTGATGCCTTGTATCTGTTACTAGTCGTTTCTGTATGTGGTGTTAATTATTCAGTATTCCTCTTCTGGAATTCGTGTCAAGTCATGATTACAACTTTTGTCACCTTGGTGTGAACAGGGCAGTGTGCATGGCAGAGACATCTCGTGGATATACAAGGGGTAGATGGTATATATATATTTGTGGTATGCTCCATCTGGAATAGTCACTAGCACCAGACGTTTGATGGCTTTGGTTCCAGTTCCATGGCATCTTTTCATGCAAACTTGCAAATTGTGCCCTCCAGATATTTCCACTGAAATTTTCTGCTGTTGGCAGAGAATTGCGCTTTGTAGACAAGGGTCAATTGATGGTCATTTCCTTCGATATTTTGACATAGCAGCTTGGAAATGTGCTCTCTTAACATTTTAATTGAAAGAGTCAGTTGATAGTTGAGGAATGAGTTTTGCAAGTGATGTAGAGCCTTTCCCCATTTAGGTGGCACTTTCTTCTGACATGGAAGAAACATTATTATGTCCATAACATGGTCAAAGCATTGCTGCAATTATATCTGCCAGGTGACAGAAAGCCCAATACACAAAGGTTTAAATGTGGACTTCTCCAATATCATGCAAGCAGGCAACTGTAGCACACGCTGATAATGCATGTGCCCATACACAAATAATGCTCAGATGTTGTTCTAATGTAGCAAAGATGTCCACTGCATCTCTTCTCTTAATTGGTGATTCCTTGATTACCAATCCTGTGTGATTTGTGCATGATAGTGGACAAATGCAATTTTGGTTTTATTGTTGCCTTGGCCTCCAGCACTATTTACTGAACCAGTATGTTCTCCAGCACTATTTACTGAACCAGTGTGCTCTCCAGCACTCTTTACTGAACCAGTATGCTCTCCAGCACTATTTACAGAACCAGTATGCTCTCCAGCACTATTTACTGAACCAGTATGCTCTCCAGCACTATTTACAGAACCAGTATGCTCTCCAGCACTATTTACTGAACCAGTATGCTCTCCAGCACTATTTACTGAACCAGTATGCTCTCCAGCACTATTTACTGAACCAGTATGCTCTCCAGAACTATTTACTGAACCAGTATGCTCTCCAGCACTATTTACTGAACCAGTATGCTCTCTGTTTGTCACTTTGTAACTTGGGGCAATATCATGCATTCTGATTACTACTCCATAGATTTGGCTGATTTTTACTGGAGCATTTCTGTTGTGACAAGTTTGTGATTCTTTGTATGCTGCTGCTCTTGATATTTCGATATGCAACAATTACCTTAATGTTTTCAATGATTGTCATGGCATGCCTTCTGTGAGGAAACTGGGTATTTGAAGTAAGCTGATGCACTTGGCTAGTCCCAATAGCTTAGGAACACCTAGTGCTAATTTTCACACTAGTGTCACAGTTTCAATCAAACACTAAGAACACTTCCTCAGCATGTATCTATTGTTCAACATAATATTTGTGCCAAGTTGTACAGTCTCGGATGATGCCCCTTTGCTGGCCACTACCAGTGTTAAAAACTTTTATCTGATCAACCAGCGCATGTTTTTGTGAAACTAACATTGTCAAGTCCTTCACATGTCATTTACCAGTGGTAACTACATCATGCACATTCACCTTACCACTTTGCCATTCACCAGGTTGACAATGTCAGGCAGATGCTGTGTTGGGTCTGGTGAGCTTATGCAAAACTATTACTTCATTTGAAAGGCCTCCTTGTAACCATCTATGTCACCAGGTATCCTTGATATCAGTTCTTCTTTGTTGAATGTTTGTACCCATACAATACAGTTACACTAGAGTCACTTGTGCTGGCAATGTCCTCCATAAGTTGGCTGCTGGTGTGCAAATTAGAGCACAAGTTTTCCCAGTCTCAGGTTTCATAGAGATCCCAACAATGCCACCTTTGCTGTCCATATTGTATGACGGTGGTCTCAATGGACATTTCTCTCTGAATGGCTTTTCATATGCCGTATCACATGCTCACCAGTCAGAAAATACAGGATAGTTACGTATCAGCTCATAAGCACTTCATTGCATGTAGGTAAATTAATACAGACCTTAGCTGGCATAATGAACATGGCAAGAAGGAGAAAGTTTGGCATCCATCTCTTCCGCCATCATGGTTTGATGAAAACATCAACCCATAAATTAGTTCTTTAATGTTATGCTCCTTTGTACGAGATGTAACAACCAATTTCTGGGTATTACAAGTATATTTTCCTATTGAAGTACTCACTGGTCTTAACATCTGCCATAATGCCGAGGTTTTTATACGCTGTGGAAAAACATTTCAGTTATGATCACCCTACTCCACCAAATGCAACAGACATAATTTCACTCCACTCATGAAAGTTATGAGCATATGAATGCCCTCAAGTCTCACACAATGTTGAAATGGTTATGTCATGCCCATTTGATATCCTGTGCTACACTCTAGAGTTGCTAGTAATATGAAGTCTATCAATCAGTCTTTCGGCTTCAGTTAAATCTTTTTTTCCTTCTTTTTGATTCTATCTGTTTCTTGTCAAAGAGTAATCAGTGGCAGATCCAAGATTTTGAAAAGAGGAAGAGGAAAATTAAGTGAAATGTTAAGTATCTCGTAGGCAAAATGGGAGGGTGGAAATGAGCATAATGTTATTGCTGTAATATATATCAGTAAGAATTACTCAGAAAGTTAATTTTTCTCAATGAGTTTGAAAAGGGGAAAATCCTGAGGTAAGGTTTTATTTGATGGAAACCCCCTTTTTTGGTCAAACCAGTGAAATGGGACAAATAATGCCGAAAAACGTTTGTCCTCAAAATGAGCCACATACAGCCATATTTAGCTTTTCTAGCTTTTTAGCTGGAAATTGACAAAAAAAACTTCTCTTTGGGGCCTAAAAAATGACTATATCTAAATGAAGCTAAGAATTACTTGGAAAGTTATTTTTTCTCAATAAGTTTTAAAAAGGGAAAATCCTGAAGAAAGGTTTTGGTTTGATCGATAAGACTTTTTTTTGTTCAAAGTAGTGAAATGGGACAGATTTTTCCGAATTCAGTTTTTCTCTTCAAAATGAGCCACAAACAGCTAAACTAGGCTTATCTTGATTTGAAGTACTTTCGCCGTAAATTGACAAAAAACTACTCTTTAAGATCAAAAAGTCACCATCTACGAAAGTAGGTAAGAAGTACTAAGAAAGTTATTCTTTCTCAACGTGTTTGAAAAGGGGAAAATCCTGAGAAAAGGTTTTGATTTGATGGAAATGATTTTTTGTCAAACCAGTAAACGGGATAAATATTACCGAAAACAGTTTTGCTCCTCAAAATGAGCCACATACTGCTGGTGATTTGAAGTATTTTCGCTGGAAATTGACAAAAAAACATCTCTATGTGGTCTAAAAATGACTATCTCAGAAAGAAGCTAAGAATTACTCTAAAAGTTGTTAACAGGTTTGGGGGCAAATCCAGAGGTATGGTATTAATTTGATGGAAACAACTTTTTTTGGTCAAAAGGGACAAATATTACCGAACACAGTTTTTCTCCTGTAAATGAGCCACATACAGCAAAACTTAGCTAATCTGTTGATTTGAAGTACTTTCGACGGAAATTGACAAAAAACTTCTCTAAGGTCAAGAAAGTGACTATCTCCAAAAGAAGGTAAGAATAATTCAGAAAGTTATTTTTTCTCAACGAGTTTGAAACGGGAAATCCAGGGGAAAGGTTTTGATTTGAAGGAAATGACTTTTTTTATCAAGTCCGTCAAAAGGAACAATTATTATCGAATACATTTTTTCACGTCAAAATGAGGCGCATACAGCTAAACTAAGCTTATCTGGTGTTGTGAAGCATTTTGGCCGGAAATAGACAAAAGCACATCTTTTAGGACTAAATAATTATGACTATCTCTGAAAGACGCTAAGAATTAATCAGAAATTATTTTTTTCCCAACTAGATTGAAAAGGGGAAAATCCTGAGGAATGATTTTGATTTGTTGGAAACGACTTTTCTTGTCAAACCCGTCAAAAAGGACAATTATTACCGAATACATTTGTTCTCGTCAAAATGAGCCACAGAGCTAAGCTGGTGTTTTGAAGCATTTTCACCAAAATTGTTAAATAACATCTACTTCACGTCTAAAAATGACTATCTCAGAAAGAAGCTTACTCAGAAAGTTATTTTTAACAATGAGTTTGAAAAGCGGAAAATCCTGAGGAAAGGTGTTGATTTGATGGAAACGACTTTTTTTGGTCAAACCAGTAAAAAGGGACAAATATTACCCAATACAATTTTTCTCCTAAAAATCAGCCTTATACAGCAAAAACAAGCGTGTTGTTTGATGCATTTTTGTCGAAAAATGACAAAAAAACAACATCTTTTTAGCTCAAAAAAGTAACTATCTCTGAAAGAAGGTAAGAATTACTCAGAAATTTTTTTTTCTAAATGAGTTTGAAAAGGGGCAAATCCTGAGGAAAGGTTTTGATTTGATGGAAACGAATTTTCTTGGACAAACCGGTGAAACGGGACAAATATTACCAAAAAAATTTCTCCTCTAAATGAGCCACATACAGCTAAATTAAGCATCTGGTATTTTGAAGCATTTTCGCGGAAATTGAAAAAAAAATTCTCTTTAAGGTCAAAAAGTGACTATCTCTGAAAGAAGATGAGAATTACTCAGAAAAATATTTTTTCTCAATGAGATTGAAAAGGGGAAAATCCCGAGGAAAGGTTTTGATTTGATGGAAACAACTTTTTGGGGTCAAACCAGACAAAAGGGTCAAAACCGAATACATTTTTTCTTCTCAAAATGAGCTATATACAGCTGAACTACTTATCTGATGTTTTGAAATATATACAGCTGAACTACTTATCTGATGTTTTGAAATATTTTCACCGGAATTTGACTCAAAACATCTCTTTAAGGTCTAAAAATGACTATCTTAGAAGCTAAGAGTTACTCAGAAATTTATTTTTTCCCAACGAGTTTGAAAAGGGGCAAATTCTGAGGAAAGGTTTTGATTTGATAGAAACAACTTTTTTTGGTCAAAATGAGCTACATAAAGCTGAACTAAGCGTTACAGGTGGTGTGAAGGTTTTTCGCGAAAATTGACAAAAAAACTTCATTTCAAGGTCAAGAAAGTGACTCGGAAAGAAGCAAATAATTACTCAAAAAGTTATTTTTTCGCAAATAGTTTGAATAGGGGAAATCCAGAGGAAAGATTTTGATATGATGGAAAGGACTTTTTTTGTCTAACCATTGAAATGAAATAATTATTCCAAAAAACAATTTGCTCACCAAAATCAGCCGCATACAGCTAAACTATGCTTTTCTGGTGTTTTGAATCATTTCGTGGAAATTGACAAAAAACTGATCTTTTTGGTCCAAAAAGTGAAGAAGATATGAATTATTCAGAATGTTATTTTATCTCAATGAGTTAAATGGGGCAAATACTGAAGAATGGCTTCGATTTGATGGAAATGACTTTTTTGGTCAAACCAGTGAAACGGGATAAATTTTGAAAACAGTTTTGCTCCTAATGATCCACATACAGCTAAACTAAGCTTTTCTGGTGTTTTTAAAGCATTTTGCGGATATTGACAAAAAGACTTCTCTTTGTGGTCTAAAAAGTGATTATCTCTGAAAAAAACCAAAAATTACCCAAGAAGTTTGTTTTTTTACAAGTTTTAAAAGGGACAAATCTTGAAGAAAGGTTTTGATTTGATGGAAACGATTTTTTTTGTCAAACCAGTAAAATGAGGCAATTATTACCGAATTCGAGAATTTTTCTCCTCAAAGTGAGCCACATACAGCTAAACTAAGCTTATCTGGTGTTTGAATCATTTTAGCTGGAAATTGTCAAAAAACTATTCTTTAATGTCAAAAAAGTGGCTAAATCATATAGTAGCTAAGAATTACTCAGAAAATTACTTTTTCTCGATGAGTTTGAAAGGTGCAAATCCTGTTGAAAGGTTTTGATTTGATGATAATGACTTTTTTGGGGACAAACCAATGAATTGGGAGAAATATTACCGAAATAATTTTGCTCCGCAAAATGAGCCACATAGGGCTAAACTATGTTTTTCTAATGTTTTTGAAGCATTTTCATGGATAAAGACAAAAAAGTGACTATATCAGATAGAAGCTAAGAATTACTCACAAAGTTGTGTTTTCTCTTCAAGTTTGAAAAGTGGCAAATCCCAAGGAAAGGTTTTGATTTGATGGAAAAGACTTTTATGGCTAACCAGTGAAATGCGACAAATTACACCAAAAACGGTTTAGCTCCTCAAAATGAGCCACATTCAGCAAACTAAACTAAGCTTTTCTGGTGTTCTGAAGAATTTTTGCGAAAATTGACAAAAAACTTCTCTTTAAGTCAAAAAATATCTCAGAAAGAAGCTAAGAATTACTCAGAAAGTTATTTTTTCTCAATGACTTAAAAAAGGGGAAAATCCTGAGGAAAGGTTATTATTTGATTGAAAAGACTTTTATGGCTAACCAGTGAAATGCGACAAATTACACCAAAAACAGTTTAGCTCCTCAAAATGAGCCACATACAGCAAACTAAACTAAGCTTTTCTGGTGATTTGAAGCATTTTTGTGGATAAAAACAACTTCTCTTTTAGGTCAAAAAAGTGACTATATCAGATAGAAGCTAAGAATTACTCACAAAGTTGTTGTTTTTCTTCGAGTTTCAAAAGGGGCAAATCCTAAGAAAGATTTTAATTTGATGGAAAAACCTTTTATGGCTAACCAATGAAACGGGACAAATTATACGAAAACAGTTTAACTCCTCAAAATGAGCCACATACAGCAAACTAAACTAAGCTTTCTGGTGTTCTGAAGAATTTTACGGAAATTGATTAAAAAAACTTCTCTTTAAGGACTAAAAATTGACTATCTCAGAAAGAAGCTAAGAATTACTCAGAAAGTTATTTTTTTCTCAATGACTTTGAAAAAGGGCAAATCCTGAGGAAAGGTTTTGATTTGAAGGAAATGGTATTTTTGGGGTGAAACAGTCAATAGGGTATAAAAAGAGAATATCTCAGAAATAGCTAAGATTTACTCAGAAAGTTTGTTTTTTTTAACGAGTTTGAAAAGGGGCAAATCCTAAGGTAAGGTTTTGAATTGCAGCAAACAAATTTTTTTTTTTAACAGTCAAAATGGAAAAATATTAATGAAAACATTTTCCCCTAAAATTAGACACATACAGCTAAACTAAATTTTTCTGGTGTTTTGAAGCATTTGTGTGAAAAATGACAAAAAATTTTACTTAAGATCAATGATTGACTATCTCAGAAAAAGCACTAAAAGTACTCAGAAAGTTATTTTTTTCAAAACAAGTGGAAAAGTGGAAAAATCCTGAGGAAAAGTTATGATTCATGGAAAAAAATTTGGTCCAACTAGTGAAACGGACAAATATTACCGAAAACAGTTTTGCTCTGCAAAATGAGCCACATACAGCTAAGCTTAGCATTTCTTGTATTTTGAATCATTTCAGCAGGAAATTGACTACGCTTTTTTTCTAAAAAGTTACTATAGCTGAAAGAAGCTAAGAATTACTCAGAAAGTTGTTGTTTTTCCCAACGAATTTCTTAAAAGTGGAAAATCCAGAGGAGATATTGAAAAAAAACTTATATTTGAGGATTCAAGTGACTAACTCAGAAAGAAGCTAAGAATTCCTCAGAGAGAATTTTTTTCTCAACGAGTTTGAAAAGGGGCGAATCTTGAAGAAAGTTTTTGATTTGATGGAAACGACTTTTTTGTTTGTAAAATGGGACAAATATTACCGAAAACAGTTTTTCTCCTCATAATGAGCCACATACAACTAAACTAACATTTTCTGGGGTTTTGAAGCATTTTTGCTGAAATTGACATAAAACTTATATTTAATGACTAAAAAGTGACATCTCAGAAAGAAACTAAGAATTCCTCAGAGAGAAAATCTTGAAAAAAGGTTATGAATTGATAGAAATTTTTTTGTTCAAACCAGTGAAATGGGACAATTATTACAGAAACAGTTTTGGTCCTCAAAATGAGCAGCATACAGTTAAACTAAGTTTTTCTGAAGCGTTTTTGTAGAAATTGACAAAAAAAACTTATATCTAGGACTAAAAAGTGACTCTTAGAAAGAAGCTAAGAATTCCTCAGAAAGAAAATTTTCTCAACGAGTTTGAAAAGGGCCAAATCTTGAAGAAAGGTTTTGGTTTGATGGAAACCACTTTTTTTGTTCAAACCAGTGAAATGGGGCAATTATCACAGAAAACAGTTTTGCTCCTCAAAATGAGCAGCATAGAGCTAAACTATTTTTTTGGATGTTTTGAAGCTTTTTTGAAAAAAAAAACTTGTATTTTAGGACCAAAAAGGGACCATTTCAGAAAGAAGCTAAGAATTCCTCAGAGTGAAATATTTTCTCAACGAGTTTGAATAGGAGCAAATCTTGCAGAAAGGTTTTAATTTGATGGAAACGACTTTTTTTGTTCAAACTAGTGAAATGGAACAATTACAGAAAACAGTTTTGGTCCTCATAATGAGAGCTAAACTAAGCATTTCTTGTGTTTTGCAGCATTTGGGGGAATTGACAAAAAAAAATTCATTTAAGGACTTACTCCGAGAGAATTTTTTCTCAATGAGTTTGAAAATGGGAAAATCTTGAAAGGTTTTGATTTGATGGAAACAATTTTTTTTGTTCCAACCAGTGAAGTCGGACAATTATAACAGAAAAAAGTTTGCTCCTCAAAATGAGCCACATACAGCTAAAATAGCTTTTCTGGTGTTTTGAAGCATTTTTGCGGAAATTAATAAAAAAAACTTATATTTAAGGACTAAAAAGTGACCCTCTCAGAAAGAAGCTAAGAATTCCTCAGAGAGCAATTTTTTCTCAAGAAAGTTCATGATTAGATGGAAACGACTTTTTTTGTTCAAACCACCGAAATGGGACAAATATTACCGAAAACAGTTTTGCTCCTCAAAATGAGCCACAAGCTAAACTAAGCTTTTCTGGTATTTTGAAGCATTTTTGCGGAAATTGATAAAAAAATTATATTTAAGGACTAAAAATTGACAATCTCAGAAAGAAGCTAAGAATTCCTCAGAGAGAATTTTTTTCTTAACGAGTTTGAAAAGGGGAAAATTTTGAAGAAAAGTTTTGATTGATGGAAACAACTTTTTGTTCAAACTAGCGAAATGGGACAAATATTACCTAAAACAATTTTTCTCCTCATAATGTGCCACATACAGCTAAAATAAACTTTTCTGGTGTTTTGAAGCATTTTTGCAGAAATGGACAAAAAAATTATATTTAAGGACTATAAAGTGAGTATAACTGGCCAGCGATATAGGAATAGAAGTACTTGTTGGCATAGCAGTATTTGCCGGCATAGAGGCCCAAAATTAATGACAACTTTACCTTAATTAAATACACTCTGTGTGGAAGAGGAAGGTCTAGCCTTTCAGGATGCTCCTTAGTCCGGTCTTAACCCAGACTGCAGCAATTTTTAGAGAACTAAGGGATGATCATACAGATGTTGACAAGAACTTGTTCAAGTGATAAAACTCTTGACACTTTTTATTGTTTTCCGGATGATCGATATCATTAGCACAAACTGTTGACTATATGCATCAATTACACCTTTTATACATGGTAACCAGTCTTCTATTTGCTGCCCAGTGAGTGAGTGGCAATATACTTGCAAGGAGCTACGTTTACATTAGCAAGATTGCAAATATTTCCTTTAATTAAGAACTTGTATCACACTACTTCTAGTCATTTTGTCAAATGAAACTCCAGTGACCTTTTTCTGACAGCTATTCATCACACAGTTTGCATGTGGTTCCAGATTTCTTTCTATTGGTTATCGAATCTGCAACCATTGTCTTCATCATTGACGATTTTAGCATAACCATAGCATATTTTCCAAGACAATCTGTCAAAAAAGTATGGAAACTAGGCACTATCCGTTTATACATCCACTAATAGTTACATTTCACACCCCATTCCACTAACATGTATATAATTACATATTTTGTGAAAGAAATATAATACTCTATGTATATAATTGGAATGGTTATAAGGCACTATCCATTTATACATCCACTAACAGTTACATTTCACACCCCATTCCACTAACATGTATATAATTACATATTTTGTGAAAACAATATAATACTCTATGTATATAATTGGAATGGTTATATGTTATGAGAGTTTGATTTACTTCTGTTTCTGTTCCGTTTTAAGGATCAGCCAAAATTGTATTTTTTCTTGTTCTTGTTTCATTTTTTTTCTCGTTCTAAACGAGTTTTGTAGTTCAGTGATGGGAACTACTCAGAGATCAATGGAATATAAACATATTGATGACAACCTGTTCGATGACCCGTTG
>CBDHDT010000076.1:0-40166 GCA_965261215.1 Ekhidna sp. | reverse complement strand
TGTGCAATGTGCGTATGTGAGGCAGTGTTTTCATGTACAATGTATGCGTATGTGAGGCAGTGCTTTCATGTACAATGTGCGTATGTGAGGCAGTGTTTTCATGTACAATGTGCGTATGTGAGGCAGTGTTTTCATGTACAATGTGCGTATGTGAGGCAGTGTTTTCATGTACAATGTGCGTATGTGAGGCAATGTTTTCATGTACAATGTGCGTATGTGAGGCAATATTTTCATGTACAATGTGCGTATGTGAGGCAGTGTTTTCATGTACAATGTATGCGTATGTGAGGCAGTGTTTTGTTAAAAGATTTTTCCTTCTTTTTTTTACTCCCTTCTATAGCGAACTCTGGATTTGTCAAGATTACCAAGTCATTGTACTTAGTTTGACGGACTCATAAATTTAATAATTTCAGTTTGGTCTCAATTATGTAGTATTTATTATGTCTTCCTTATTTGTATGTGTGTTTAGAGATATTATGGAAAGTCTCCGCTGTTTGGTGAAGATTCCTTCATCGCTAGTAACCTTGGATACCTCTCTGTGGAGCAAGCCCTAGTGGACTATGCTGTCCTGGTTCAGACACAGATATCCTGGCATCACTAAGGTAACTGCATTTGGAGGCAGGTACATGTGTATACATATATTATATCATTACATTTAAACATCTATGACTTAAATAAGACGAACAGCTGACGACAAGAACAGCACCAATATTGATGGGGGGGGGGGGGGGGGGGAGAGAAGAGCGGTAGTTCTAGCCCCCTCAGCCTTTACCTTCCTACAGCTTTGATATAATGCACTCATTGGGTTTCCCACCTTGTCCTCTGCACCCCCTTGGATAAGCTCACAACAATAGCATCCATGACCTGAGATTATCTCACCTGCCATCTGGGTGCCCGTACCACAGTGGTATGGAAGATCTTTGGGAACTTAACCAGTCTTGGCAATGAAGTAACTAACGTTGACGGTAACTGGTTTGTGCAGGCTCAGCATAACCATGAACTGTATGTATATGTAGGAGCAAAATCCTTTTATCAGTGAGTAGTACTCTCTACATTGGATTGGCCCACTTTTTAAAATGGCGGACGAAACCCCCCCCCCCCCCCCCCCCCCCCCCCTCAAAAAAAGCAAAGCTTATATCTAAACTAAAACTCATATTGGCAGCTTCTTAGCTGCCTAAATATACTCCAAGCGTGCCTTGAATACTTCACTATGGTATACTGGCAGTGCAAAAAAAAAAACGTTGAGATGTGGAAAACCCATGAAATTCTTTGCCAAGATCTTTGTTTGTTTGTTTCTCTGTTTTTTCCCATGCATAACTGATATACAGTAGATCCTCTCATAATTTTAGTACTGGAAGACTCCTAATGTTCTAATAAACGTCCACAACTAAACCATTTCTCAATCCTGTGATGGAACAACATCTGCAACAACAAAAAGCTTGCGAAAGTGGTTAATTAAGTATCGTCAAGACACAACTTCTGTTTAAGATTCGTACCACAATAGATGACTCAAGCTTTGTTCAGCTATTTGGATTGTGGAGTTCTCACATTTGACAACTGTTACCATGTCCAAAGGAGGCCTTAGATGATCCTCTATCAAAATATCTGCTTTAGTGTTGTCCTGTGCAATGTTACCATGTCCTCGAAGGAAGCTGTAGCTGACCATACATGGGTGCAGTCAACAATAGCAACAAGATATGGTATGTTCTAATATATTGTAGTGGACAACATGGTGTACAGTAGTGGTAATAAATAACTTTCCGTTGCGTTTTAGTAGTATGTACTTTTATTTGCTGAGCATAACTGTTGGGGTAGCGTTTCCGACTTTATTTCTAAGCATCCTTCGGAAGACGCATCGTCCTTCGAAAACGTACCGTTCGCACGATCCTTTCTGACTGATTATGACGTAAAATTGTACACGTGTTGCAAATTCTGCACGTAGTTGCTATTGGCAAGTTCTGGTTGTCGCTCGCTAATACAAGCCATTTTTTTCACTCTCTCTGTCGGTGATACGGTGTACTCGACGTACAACAAAGCAAAGAATTCTTTACCACAAATTTAAAGGATTGAAGGCCCCAACAATCGCTAAGATATTGGTGGAGGAGGAAGGACTCTGTGTCACTAGGCAGGGCGTCCTGAGCTTTCTGAAGTGCTACCGTGGGACTCACACTATTGGTAGACGGTCAGGCTATGGGATGCCATCTGCTATCTCAGAAGAAGCCAAGAAGATTGTGGAGGCTCAAATGCAGGCAAGTTTTGAATTTTAAGGTGTCATTAAAGGAATATGAAGTTGGAACTTTTTTTTTTACTTTAAACAAAAAAAAATATATTTTTTAAGGATAGGTTTGCTAAGCATATTTGTACATGGGTTGCTTAGTTTAATGTATCTCTATCTAGGCTGATGAGATGACGGTTCACCAGCTCACGGCCTGCTTCAAACGAAGGGATACTCTATTTCTTTGAGAACAATATTAAGATGCAGGACGTCTCTTGGTTGGACATTATGGGGCAGTTCAGACTACCAGCTGAACAGAGAGGCAAACAAGGTAATATTTTACCAAGTTTTATAACTCGAGCATTGCCGGGGTCTAAGTTGGCCATAGGTATGGCTGGCCGCTATAGCTGGGGTTATGGTATTGAGTATAGGTTTGGCCTGAGGATGCTAAAGATACTAAACATGCTAGGGCTTGGCTTCTGCTGGAGCTAAATCTTTATATAAGGGTTTCTTGTAGAAACTCGATTTTTATTTTGTCCACCTTCCAGGTCAAGAGGTTGGGGCGGCCACAGCAATTCATTGGAGAAGCAAAACGTGGATTCGATAATGTCATCTGGACCGACGAGTGCACTGTGCAGGTCATGATACACAGACTTTTTTGCTGTCGGAAGGTAGGAGAACCTGCAAAACAAACAAACCAAGGAACATGTACTGAATACTTATGGTTGGGCTGACATGTGTAGTCTGCTAGCAAGCATTAATTTCTTGTAAATGTGTGGCATGCAATGATTTGAAGAATGAGGATACTACTGATTGTATAGTGTTGCATTAAACATCAGAGTGATGGGTAAAGTAACGAGTTCACAATGGCTTTCCCCAACTTTTGTTTTGGTCCTAAACGTTTGGGTATGATGCACGTTGTAAAAGTATTCTATTGGATAAAAAAAAAAATTCTAACCAATTATAGGGCAAAACATCCTGTCAAAGTGCTCTTCTGGGCTAGAGTAAGCATTAAGGGAAGAACAGGCATGTGTATTTTCGATGGGATAATGCGACCCCCTCTCTACGCAGAGATCCTTAAGGAAACTCTTTTGCCCTGATCACCGTTACACGCAGGACAACAACCCCAAACACATCTCTCGATTGGTCAAGGCTTTCTTTGACTCTAATGATGTTAATTGGTGGAGGACGCCACCAGAAGCGCCGGATGCCAATCCAATTGAAATTCTTTGGCATGAACTGAAAGAGTTCATTAGAAGGGAGGTGAAGCCAAAAAACAAGGCAGAGTTGATGGAGGGGATCAAAAGATTCTGGCTAACTGTTGATGCCACTAAGTGCCAATAATAAATCCGACATTTACGAAATGATTCCTGGAATCATTGAACTGAATGGCAATGCAACTGGTTACTGATATATATTATTGTGGTTTTGTTGTCTTCACAGTAATAGCATTCACTGAGTAGGCACACCCCTTTGTTGTGGCATGTCTGTATCTTTGCATCGGGGTTTTACAAAGAGGTGAAGCAAGTTGTGGTTTTGTACTGGGAGAAAGTTAACTGGTCTGGAATTTGAATCATGGTAAGGTGTGGTTTTATGGATAGACAGGAAAAAGTAGCAAACAGCACACTGGAAGTGTGAACACACCCTCCCACTTCATTCAACTATGGCAGTCACAATAATATTTCGATTTGCGCATGCATTACTTTTATTGTGGAGGGAAACTTTGATGCCAAGGGCAAAACCAAGTATCAATCAGTTGTGTGCTTGCTCGGTGAGGCCAATCCTAAACCAGTAGCAGCTGCTCGTGAAACTAGCCTTCCCAGGAACTTGAGTGTTGTATTGAAATATAAGTAGCGTGACTATATCAAGAACTTGTCTGATTTCTTGTTGGGCCCAGTAGTCATCCAGCAACAGTGCTAAATATTTTAAAGATATATCGAGGGGGCTACTACCTAGCTTTAGGTACTAAATTGTCCAAGAAATAACCACCTGCTAAAATAATTTCAGTAATAAAACCATAATCCCAAATTATCTGGATGGACAAATAATGCTCCACAAGCAAATTCCATTTTGATTTTTTATTGCTCCACGTGCCTCCAAGATATCAATGTAAGGGTAAGTTGCCAAATGCTGTCATGTCATGAACATTTACAAATCAAGTAACCCACCAAAATAGTTCACAAGCCATTTATATACATATCTACAATACTTATTTATGTAGTCACAAATATTTTGATGCCCATTGTATGGCCTCCAAACATTTTTGCCACACAGGCTCGACATCCACTGGAGCCCTCCAAAATTGAGGGTACTGGCTGAACGAACATGACCCTCGTCATTCAATTCATTCGAAGAAAGCCCTGGAAGGTGCCAGTCCCCCTTAGGGATACATCTTTTTAAAATATTTCCCCCAAATATTGCTTCCTGTGCTCACTTCCATGACAAAGACCCAGCTTTGCACAAACTCTGTAGCTTTGGGTAGCAATCAATAATATCTCCAATGTTAGACAGAGACTCCTTATCAATGGCAGATGAGGGTAGGGCATCCATTACATCACCAACCGGAAGGTTTGGCGGAGAGTGTGCAAGGGGAGAGATCTGGTCCAGGGGACGAGGAGTAGGAGAGGTTAGGGGCTGAGGAGTATTGGAGGTCTGGGACTGAGGAGAATGGGGGGTCTGCGGCTGAGGAGTAGGAGAGGTCAGGGGCTGAGGAGTATTGGAAGTCTGGGGGTGAGGAGAAGGGGGGCTCTGGGGCTGAGGAGTAGGAGAGGTCAGGGGCTGAGGAGTATGGGAGGTCTGGGGCTGAGGAGAATGGGAGGTCTGGGGCTGAGGAGAATGGGAGGTCTGGGGCTGAGGAGTATGAGAGGTCAGGGGCTGAGGAGTAGGAGAGGTCAGGGGCTGAAGAGTAGGAGAGGTCTGGGGCTGAGGAGAATGGGAGGTCAGGGGCTGAGGAGTAGGAGAGGTCAGGGGCTGAGGAGTAGGAGAGGTCAGGGGCTGAGGAGTAGGAGAGGTCAGGGACTGAGGAGTAGGAGAGGTCAGGGGCTGAGGAGTAGATGTATGGGTATTAATTAGATAGCAATATCAAAACTAACACAAAGTAGCCTCCAGTTTACAAAATCAACTATTAAAATCTGAGAAATCAAAACTAACACAAAAGTACATTAACAAAATCTAAACCAACACTGATGTACCAGCAAGTAAAACTTAACACTCAGCTACTGTAACTAGAATATGGACTAAACTTTCTGAAATACAAAACAAAACAAAATATAGCTACACGGCCTGAGCAAACGCTGGGGAAGGGGCTTACTTCTTTGTGCAAAGGAATCCTTCAGAGTCTTCCTGAAAGTCACCTTGAAATGCTCTTCTAAATAACAGCAAAGAACTCAGCCAGGACACTAAAGCACCGCGTGTTCATTGAAGGGCGCACATTTCAGATGCGCACGATGGATGATGTTTACAGGTGCATGTAACAATTTCAATTAATACAGGTGCACGGAACAATTTCAAATAAACTGTGGGTAGTACGCATGTGTTCCGCTATCCGTGCATTCTTAATTGTACTTCTTGCGTTGATTTTGAGCCAGTCAAGCGTACAACGTACGTTGTAATAACGCAACGGAAAATTATTTTTGACCGCTACTGTACTTGGGGACAGTCAACAATAGCAACAATATATAGCATGTATTGACATGTGTATAGTGTACAGCAACAGTAAGCTAGTTTGAAAAAGTGTTTAAATGTCAAGGAGACCCTCCACCAATCAGCTCACACTTGATGTAGTCCTCCATTTCTCCTCCACTTCTAAACTCTAATAAACAACAGAACAGACAAAAACACTTGAAACAAGAGCAAAATGTTCTGTTTGAAAACAACCAGCTATATTGGATTGACCTGATAAATAACCATACCCACGTAGACCACAAATAGTTGACCTCCTTTACCATTTTATATTGTATACATCAATGCAATATTTTGCTAGTTTTTTTTTTTTTTTATCAGGTCAATCCAATATAGCTGGTTAGTTTAAAATAAAATGTTTTTGCTTGTTTGTTTGTTCTTTCTGAATATATTATAGTTGAGTAGTGGTGGAGGGGAAATGGAGGACTACACATCAAGTGTGAGCTGATTGGTGGTGGTTCTCCTAGACATTTAAACCTTTTTTTTAGAAAACTTGTTTATTGCTGTTTTATACACTACACACAGTATCACATGCTAATTGTTGACTGTACCCATGTAAACCATGCTATACACTACATAGTAGTAGTTGCTATTGTTAACTGTACCCAAGTAGGGATCAGCTACATCCTCCTACATAGACTGGGCAACATTACACAGGAGAACACTACATTTTGGTAGGGATCAGCTACAGCCTCCTACATAGACTGGGCAACATTACACAGGAGAACACTACATTTTGGTAGGGATCAGCTACAGCCTCCTTTGGACATGGTGACAGTTGACCAGAGACTAGAACTCCACAAACCAAACTGTTTAATTAAGTGCATGTCTTTTGTTATGGCACGAATCATCAACACAAGTTGAGTCTTGATGCTTACCACTCTCGCCAGTTTTATGGCTTCTCTTGCTGGAGAAACATCGGTCGTGGATGTTTATTGGAACATTTGGAGTCTTCAATAGTATTTATGATGCGAGGACCCATTATTCTCCAGTTATGCTAACAATTTAGAAATAAAACAAAGATCTCGACAATTGATTTCATTTCCATTTTACACCTCGATATATATATATATGTTTATATTGCACCAGCTACTGGTACACTACCTTAGCAAAGTATTCAAAGTACACTTAGATTGCTAATAGCAGCTGAAACCACCATTTTGGCAGCTGAGAAGCTGCTGATGTGAGTTTTAGTTGCAATAGAGCCTAGTGTTGTTTTTTTCCTTCTTTTTTCGTCTGCCATTTTAAAAATAAGTCGATGCAATATAGAGAGTACCAGAGTACTCCAATGATATATACCTGTAGTATGTAGCCACAACTATTTGCCTATATTAAAGTGAATCTTGTGTAGAGATCTGACATGCTAGGTTTAGAGGTCTAAATGACTTTGGTTGTGTGTTTTGTTTTGTAGCGGCAGTGAAGGTAAAAATGCACACACAAACACACACACAGGCACACATACACACACAAAAGTACACACATGTGCGCACATCCTCAGAGTGGGGGAAAAACATCAAAGAAAACTGTAGTGGGTAATGATTGAAAACCACACAACAGTTTTCTTCATTTTGGTTCTCTATTTTATATTTCTCTTGAAGTGCCTAATGCAACTTTACACAATGGGGCATAACTCAGCGTAACATATAAAGATTTTGAACAGTTACTCTAATTGTCTTGGTGCTCCAGCCTGTGTTCACATACTGTTAACTGCATGAATTTAATTCAATATTTGCCTTTTATCCTTTGAAATAACTTATCGATTTTGCTAGTCAGGTGCAGGAGAGCTTACCACCACTCACATCACTCCAATATGGTAATGAAATACCTGTTGTGACATTTTGTTAAAGTTATTTTGGGATATATATTAGCAGAATTGTGATCAACAAAGCTTATACTACAAATCAAGATTATTTCGACAACTTCCACATAAATTACAAAAATAGTCTTAAATATGCACAAAATGGCTGTTGTAGAAATGTGGTTGAGCAAATATTGACCGATTTACAACTAATCAAATGGAATATGGTGGGAAAAACAGCTCAAAATGATATTATTCAGTGTTATTCTGGCATGGCAACAATGGTTACCATGGAAACATGATAAAATTGTTGTTTATTGTGTATGACATAGAGCACCATAGCAACAAGTCATACAATCTCTCCTGATTGATCAGATGTTTTAGTTGGTGAGATTAGAGAAGTGAAATTTTATTTATATACCTATGCCTATAGCATAAAACGGTTAGAAAACTACTGGCTAACTAAGCTAATGCAATTACCCAAAGAAAAATATATTCAATTATACTGTCACACAAAGGAAGAGTGGGTTTGAACCTGGCACATGTAGGTGATGTCAGTGTGACACACTTCCTCTAAGACTGTCTTGATGGTCTCGGTGCACGGAGCGTGATGGACATCCATCACAAGGTATACCCTGTCCTCGCAGGTGGGCTTCCAGATGTGACACACCCAGTGTTTTATCACCTCCTCATTACGCCATGCATTTTCCTGGAATCGGACGACCACGCTTCTGTCATAACACACAGTCTTGGTGAAAGGAATTCTCTTTCCTGAAAATTTGTTGTACGACAAATGACAGTTTGTAGATCATTATAAGTTACAATCATTAATAACTTTATCCATAAAATATTGTAGCAAAAGTGGCTTCATTCTGGCAACTCCATCGGTGCGGTGTACCATTGCTTTTCCAAACCAGAAGCTCTGCCACGTATCTATACCGAATGCTCTCTAGTGTCAGCGTATTCTGACCTAGTTAAAAAACTGAAGAGTAGTAGGGTCTAGTCCATATTGGTGATGTTGCTCTCCTGCTGTTCTACTTGGCTCTCCTCCTGAGCAGTTTTCCTTATGCTGAGATGAAACTGCTGATTGGCCAATTTCTGATCTGGTAGATTTCGACAAACATTAGTGACTCATCGGAAACTGGAGCCAAAACCTCTTCTTCAGTCTATTGAACCTCCCATTCGAGAAGGCAAACACTGCATCTGGCTCCATCTCCTCCAAAATCTTACGTCCTCGTAACCTAAACCACCAACCCTTTACCTATGATTTTGAAGACTGATTATTGGTGGCTAAACTAGACACTTACTTCTTTGACCTTCTTGTCCTTCACCCACCTCATGATTATCTTGGAGTTGGCAGAGTAGTGCTGCAGGTCCTGTACAGGTTATTGTCATTTTGGTAGTAGAATACGACAGTCCTCAGCTTCTCTCTCGTGTAACTTTTCCTTCTTACAATACACCTTCTCCAGTCAGTGTCTGTGTGCTGTCTCAGCCACCTTCAATGCCAGTGTAACTCAAAATAGGTCGTTCTTTGGTCGTGGTGAATGAGGCATCATGCAACGTTGTGCGCTTTTGCGCATGCGCCTAACAAAGGAGGCCAACAACGTGACCAGTACCTATCATCGAGATATGCGCCAATCAATGAGTATAGACTAACAACCAGTTTTTACGGTATTTTATCATGTAGATTCCGAAATTTATTTCCGAAAGGAAAAAGAGTTATGTAAATTTCAATTTTGCGGGATATTTTCTGGCAGGCACCATAACAATATGTTTTGTGTTTACAAGCTATTGTCAAATATGGAAATTAAATATTTTTTGTTACTCTTGAGTACATAGTAAGCGCCCACGAGTTGAGTGCCCACTACTATGATTTGATGACTTTACTATAATTGCCTATCGATGAAGCAAGTGCCCACTATGTTTTCAGTGGGCTGGGAGCATACAGTAAAGCCCCAAAATCTTACTGAGGCCGAGGGAAAGGATAACGTTGATGATCCTGCATAGGATCAGGTGGCTCCAACCCACTGTCTGAGTATCCCATTATTAATAGTCTAATTTTCTTATCTACATACACGCTTTGTTTTAAAGCTTATATATAGTCTATCGTTAGCTAAACCATGATGATGCCATCGAGATCTAGAAGCTTGAAGTACACACAGGTGCTAATAGTGTGTTGCAAACTAGATTTTTTTCATAATTTGATAGTTAATATGCCACCTTCTGATAGGGCAGTAGATAGTTGAAGATTTTCATCCTCCTGTCCCAAGTTTCAGGGATTTCATATCTCACAAACCGAACAGATTGGTCACATGAAATAATTCTGCCTCATGTGATAAAATGGCATTTTTTATGATGTAGTTTACTGGTTAAAATATAACTCCACAAACTATTTACAGTACATTCTCTGTATGTGACTGGATCTGAGAAAAGGGCCATTATTGATAAAAACAACAACCAATTTTGCACTAGGAGTGAAAATGGTGTATGTGTGTGTACATGGTCGTAAATAAAATTACTATATTGTACCTCAGAGGCATCTCAGGTCATTCTTGTAACTTCCTATAACTTTCAAGGCTTTGAAGCACTTCTTTCTTGGCAAGCAGCAGCAGTTACTAAAAGTTTACAAAAAAGAAGGTTACCACGTTCATGGAGTAGTAAACTGGCATGGGGAATTTCCTACTAGTTGCCATAGGAACCCAAAGTAAAACACATTCATCCCTTGTTAATATACGACTACTAGCTCCTTCCAAATTTGGCTATATAGCTATGTAAGAAAAAAGACTAGCTCTTTGACATTTTTTGTCCAAAATTGGTAATCATACTTTCTTGCAACACTCCAGTTGTTCCTCTTCTTTTGTTCTAGCTGTAAGTCCAGCCAGAATACCCAAGCACTGCCTCTGTCAAGTAGAAAGAACTGAGATAGTTACAGCTTGCATCTCTGCGTCACCTAGTCACAGGGTCGTCTTAATGCATGGGCACGCTGGTAGTTGCCCGGAGCCCCCACGAGCATAGGGGCCCCCATGGTTAGTCTATGTTTATTATGAGTTGCTGTCGATGAATAAATACTATACTTAACTATAAATATTTATTATTGTGTTACAAGCGGACATTGCCATTCGCCTCTGATTTAGTATCACAGTGACCTCTGCAATCTCATGTGCATGATGTGTACGGATCTCACGCACTGCATAGCGTAAAAGGACATATGTTAATGTCACTTCAACTCACTTGACGGGGTGACTATCCCATTTACCACCGAAATTTGAACACATATTTGTAGCTGTCATAACTCCCCCCCCCCCCCCCCCCCCCCCATTCTTCTGTGCAGTTACTTTTATTACCAGCTTGTTGCTTATTGTGTGTGCTTTAAGATGATATGTAAAAAGTCTCTATAGCACTTTTTCTTAGAAGATATAGCCAAACACGCAAGGGTCACTCAAAAAATGGCACTTCCTAATTTCCCAGGAAACTAATTCCAAGGCGCCTTGAGCTACAGACCATAAACTTGTGTTGTGGCTTGCTAACACCCTAAGCTGAGATATAAGCGAGCCATAATTACAACGGGGTGAAGTGTTGAATAGATATGAGACACTTTATTTCCAGCCTCCGCCCAAAACTACGGAATATCTGTGACCCCGCCTCTTCTAATCATCATATCTCAGGAATGCTTCAAGGTAAAAATAATTTGTCTCTCGTATATATCACAGCTTAGGGTGTTAGCAAGCCACAACACAAGTTTGGGGTCTGTAGCTCAAAGGCGCCTTGGAATAAGTTTCCTGGGAAATTAGGAAGTGCCATTTTTTGAGTGACCCTTGCGTGTTTGGCTATATCTTCTAAGAAAAAGTGCCTATAGAGACTTTTTACATAGCATCTTAAAGCACACACAATAATCAACAAGCTGGCAATAAAAGTATCTGCACAGAAGAATGGGGGAAAAAGTTATGACAGCTACAAATATGTGTTCAAATTTCGGTGGTAAATGGGATAGTCCCATGATATTGGTTATATTTATATGCATTAGTTATTAGGGAGAGAATCTGAGATCCATTAGGAACACTTGTAGGGTAAGCATGAAGTAGTTCTTCAAGATTGCAAATTTATGATGTGGTACTAATAACCTGGTATTGCTAGTTTGTGATATGTGAAGGGACAAGCTGTTTATACAAGATGTGAAAATTGTAGAATGTAGACCTGGACAGAGATGAGACTAGGCCTTGCCTCACAGTGTTGTGAATCAGTACGCAGTAGAGAGTTTGATTAAGAATAAATACTGAAGTTTAATGTAAGGAAGGATTTGTTCATTATGGAGGCAGAATGTCTAAATATTTAGGCCTTGTCAAAAGCAGACTTATATTATATAATCCTAGGGCCTGACGTGGGAGTAAATACAAAACTTTTTTAATATAATGAAATTTTTTAAAACAAATTAAAAAATTTTCCGGTGAATAACGCTTTGAGCAGAAATGAAACCTAATGTTGTGAATGGAGCACAGAAGAGGAAAATGATTACAGAGGAGAAGGGGAAAATGAGCAAACTTCCAAAATTAACATCTTGGTTCAACGCAGGTGCAACGTCAGCCACTAGTACTGCTTCTTCAAATATAGTATCCACATCAATATCCACTCCTGCATCCAATCATCCAGTTCCAGCGGAAATACCCAAATCCGTAACAGTAAAGGAGTTTGCGATCCAAGATACAGATCCGGGACTTGTAACATCAACAATCTAATGCAGTGGATTATTGGATTCGTAGTGGACCGTCATCATGTCAGAATCATGATAGCAACCTTTCAAACTCACGCAGAGTGTATAAAGGAGCTGGAGGAGAGAATACTCAGGCAAGGTATTTATAACAATATGTTCAAACATGAACTGCAAAATGGCAAGTGTGTAAAACGTGAATGGCTACTCCATTCACCATTCCAAGGTCGTTTGTTCTGCTTTGTATATCACTTCTTGTCCCAAACAGAATCTCCCTTTGCTACATCAGGCTTCAATGGCTGGAAGCACAGCCATGTTATTATTAGAACATGAAAACGGAGAAGAACGTCGCAGGTGCATGACACTCGGCATAAAGAAACTGGAACTGTAGATTCTTTATTACTTGAATACCATCGCTCACAGGCGTATTGGCATAAAGTGTTGACACGTGTGGTTTCTGTAATTCACTTTCTTGCGTCCAGAGGATTACCGTTTCGTGGAGAAAATCGAATTATTGGTTCTGAAAAAATTAAAATAATTTAGGTATTCTGTAGCTGCTGAGTGAATTTGACCCTTTTTGGAGGAATATCTCAAACTGTGGAAATCTTGGGAAAGGGAACCCATCGTATTTATCGGCAAAAATTTGTGAGGAATTTATTAAATTAATGGGACAACATGTTCTTTGTGCTATTCTTGAAGAAATAAAGAGTCAAAGTATTCCACTCCATACATCTCACACACTGAAACTGACACTTATGTCCGATACATCAAGGATGTGAGCCTGTGGAACATTGCATGATGATCATCCCCATCTTTTCTCATGGAGCAAAGAATCTAGCAGACACTGTTGTGGATTTCCTTAATGAGAACAAAATTTCCCTGTCAAACTGCCGTGGTCAGTCGGATGGCAACACCTCAAATATGTCTGGACGCTATGCTGGATTGCAAGCACGGATTCTTCAACTGAATGAGTTTGCCATCTATGTCCTCTGTGTTGGACACAGTCTGAACTTGGTGGGAGTAAAAGTGGCAGAGTGTTGTCTACAAACTGTAAAATTCTTTGACTTTGTTCAGTGTCTGTATTCCTTTTTCTCTGCTTCTACACATGATGGAATGTTCTGGCATCATCTTTAGGGGAAAAATTGTGGTCAAACATCTGTCTGTCACGAGATGGTCATCACATTTTGATGCTGTTTATGCTCTGTATGGGGGTTTCGAGAAAATTAATCATGCACTGGATTCTGTATCAGCTAACACTGAACAGGAAGTGAATACAAGGCGAGAGGCAGAAGGATTGAGCAAGAAAAGAGAGATCTTTCTCACATTTCTTTGGAATGACATTCTTGAAGGATTGAAAGAGTGAACAAAACAAGTAAAGTCTTGCAAAAGATGTGAGCATACTTGTTGCCATGAATCTTCTTAGTCCATGAAAACCTATCTTCAGGAAATTGGAGACAAATTTAGTAAATACAAATTGAAAGCCGTAGGAGTAGGAGTCCAGATTCAGATTATAGCCGTGGGAAATAACTGGAATGAAAGCTAAGTGTGCGTCTTACTAGATATGACGGATCAGAAAAAGCGGTACTTCTCAGTAGAAGTGAAAGGTTCAAGGTGGAAACATTTCTTTGTGTTCTGGGAACTGACATAACGTGCAGAAGCATATTCACTATTTGGAAGTCAGCTTTCCTTCTTCAGTGAATTGAAACAATTGGTTCTGATTAGCTAAACAAAAAATGTGAGCATCTGGCTAGTGTGTATCACAAAGACCTTGATTATGCTGACCTTTTAAGTGAATGTGAGCATCTCAAGCACTACATGGTTCTTCATGAAGATTGTGTGACTCTCCCTGCATTGTACAGAAAAATAATTTCGGACAACTTGAAATCTGTGTTTCCCAATGTTGAAATTGCACTCAAGAGTATTCATGTGCAGGATAGTGACCAATTGTGCTGGAGAACGTTCATTTTCAAGACTGAAACTTATTTAAAAAAAACTGCTTCGAACCGCAATGAGGCAGCAGCGTTTCAACTGGCTTTCACTCATGTGTATGGAAAATGACATCCTGAAGACCATCGACTTCAAGCCAATTATAAAGCAATTCTCTGCAAAGAAATTTTGCAAAATGTTTGTGTTGAACACTTGATAAATAATTCATAGTAACTTCAAACTGTGCCATCTCCGTCTGTATGGTTTACCAAGTGAGTATCATTTATATGTGGAGAGTTTTGTGTTTTTCAAGGCTCATGTCGTATTCTTCAAACGTTTGTGTTGATTAATCTTTGTTGTACAGCATTTTGTTTAATGTTTAAACACAGATTTTGTTGCAAGTACCAATACAATAAATATATGTTTAATTTTATCGACCATTTACATTTTTATTCCTGTGAATGTGAGTGGTTGTGTAAGTAAGGGGTCCAGTGCACTGCTTTGCCCGGGGGAGGGGGGCAGAGGCGGGGGGGGGGGGGGGGGCAGGAGGGGGGGCTATAATGCTGTTAAAGACAGCCCGGCCCTGCCTAGTCACGTGGTGAACATTTAATTATTAATTATTGCATCGTTGGTGCGTGTCACAGAGTTTCATGTAAGAAGCCCACTCAAAGTTGCGCATGACTTGGTAGTGTTTTTTTTTTACCCACCTCTGGATGCAGTAAAGAAATGGAATAAAACAGGCTATAACTTTGGATTGGTTCATCTACTTTTAGTCCTGTTGCATGCTGAGATCATCAGATTGTGTGAGTGCTACGGTGTGCGACCATGTATGATTTGACATCTCTGTAACTATAGTAACTTTAATAGTTAACCACTTACTTGTTCCACTACTTCTATCTAGAGTCTATATATGTGTGTGCCTTATGAAGCACAAGGTGGCTGAAGGTAGACAAGCGATATCCAGTTATATTTCCCTAGAACTGGTGCACCTGCTCAAACAAATGTACACAATAACAGCAAGTTTATTAGAGGACTTGTTCACCCCACCTTGGCACTTTGTAAGTGGGTGTGGCAACCATGAGCACACCCTTTGTGTGTGTGTGTGTGTGTGAAGTAAACCGGTGGCTCAATTCTTCTGTATTTGCGGTATCTCAATGCTAATAATAAAATGGTGGTAAGGCTAGCACCTTTGCATTCTTCTGGTAGTCCCTGTCGAGTTATTATTTGTCATGTGTCTTGATCCCTACAGCTATGGAGGCATGATGGCAGCTTGGTTCAGATTTAAGTATCCCAACATTTAAGCATCACAACCTAGCTGATGGGAGTGCTAGCTGCCAGTGCCTCTATATTCATGGTCAGTGAAGGCCTGGCACCCAGGAATGCCTTCTCAGAAGGTCACTGAAGTGAGTTTAATCTCTAGATTATTCTGCAGCTTTGCTAATGGTTGTGGTTCATTAAAGAGGCAGGCTTAAAGGTCAAATGAATTGGAAGTATTCAAGGCTCCACGACTTCTTACCTGTACTTCCATGGATCAATGCGGTGGTAATTTTAGTTCACGTGCATGTCTACGACTAATCTATTTCTCAATTGCAGGGTAACGACACTAGTAAGGATCATGCATAGTCGATGCTATTGAGCTTGTGGATGTGCTATATTATAAGCAGAACAAATGTCCTGTGCTCTGTTCTGCTGTTTGGTTTGTGGAGTTCTTGTACCTGAAAGTTGTTACCAAGTACAAGAAGTTTGTAGCTGACCCTACATGGGTACAGTCAACAATAGCAACAAGATATGGCATGCGCTGATTTGGGATTTGGTTAGTGAGCAATGTGATGCACATGGGTAAAGTCAACAATAGCAACAGGAAGCTCTGAGTTGGACTTTGTAGAACTCTGACTTGGTGTATAATATACGTGGTCTTCCATCACTCAACTATAATAAACACACACACAAAAACACTTGAAGCAAGAACATTAACCAAAAAAAGGAAATTTTAAAAATTACATTTTTGAAACAAGACTGTATCCTTGTCGACCACAACTAGAGTTTGTTTCCTTCTTAACCTGATCCAATATTGTTTTTGTTGTTGTTGTTGTTGTAGCTAAAAGCATAAGGAACTTTCTGAAGCTGTTTTAAACTTTTGAACTTATTATTATTAAGCTAGACCTCATGGGAAGTCAGAGTTAAAAACAATATCCAACAACTCTTTTGCTTTCAACTGACGCTATACCTACAATGTTTTAATTACACTTGGAGTGATTTATCCTTTGACATCAGAACTGACTGCATTATGGTGCGTGGTATATCTAGAGAAGTGATGTGGCCTTGAACGTGGTCCATTTGTCCACTTCCTGCCCTTGTTGTTGATTCTACTTTTAAACTTCTCGATTGATCTGTAGCATGGCTAATTGTTGGGGTTCTTTGAGTCCTGGATTGCTGGAAGAGGATTATGCTTCTAGATTATTCTGCAAGTGTTAAGCTTCTCTTGATTATTCTTTAGCATGTCTAATGGTTGGGATTCATTGAGGTCCTATGCTGGCAGGGGTTAAGCTTCTAGATTATTCTATAGCATGGTATTGGCGTGTGTATGTATGTGTGTATATCCTCAATGCTTTTTTTTGGTGAGACTTGTTTACTGTTGTTGTGTTGTTTTGTTGTTATTGGTTTAGGATTTTGCGGCAGTGGATGAGAAGTGTCCATGTATGTGAGAGAAGACTTCACCTTGATCGATGAGCTGGCTGGTCACATGTGTGATGCAAAGATTGTGTGCACTTATATCATCACCATTTTTTTAATTTTTTTAATTTTATTATATTTCAGGCTTGTTGACTGAATATTTCAACCTATGCTATCCTCTCACCAAGGAGAAAGTGAGCAATGCTTATACTGTAAACACTGGTTGTTAAGCAGGGCACATAACATCAGTCAGCAAGAAAGTTGACACTTAACACCTGTCGCCTAGCAGTGCACATTCGCAGACTTCATCAATTTGTAATAGTACAAACTAAGAGTGTGTGCACTTGGCTGGCTGCTTGCTAGAAGGGATGGAAAACAGTTGAACTACAGCATAGTAAAGCCTAGCGAGTGTCGTATGTGATATCCCATCTACAAATTTGTCCCACTGCCAACTATGAATGAAACACTGATTCTTAGGCAGTATGAGACAAGTTGCAATTGATGCTTGGATAACCAATAGTATAGTAGGTTCTTAATAAAAAGTAGGTATTTATCATACATCTTTTACTGAATATGCATACTGTATATATTGCAAATATGAATATGTGTCGTAGTCTGAGAGCTAGTTGTAGTGAATAATCACATTTGAGTTATTGGCTGCAGGTCCAAACTAAATTACTTGCAGAATGTAAATTGAATCAGATATGAAAGCCTGAAGGCAGTGGCTAAGCGTCTAAGCATTAGTAGATCCGAAAAATAATACTTGAAAGTATTATTTTTTAAATCTTTTTTTTCCTGTACAATTGGCCACCATCTCTCACACACCGCCACATAGAGTAGAACATTACCCGGACAACACAAACATCAGTTTCAAGAATTTAGTCTAGCACTTCCTCCCAAGAAGAAAACATTCACATGAAACATTTACATGAGACATATGCATGAAGCATTTAAAATGTTTATGTTGGTGTAAATTCATGCCTAAAATCTGTACAGAAGCATGCTCCAGACTTTATTTGTACTTCTGATTCTTGAGAGTCATTACATCAGAAGCCACCAAACCACTACAGCTACTAGGTACTATAGTTACTTGGCTATAGGAATGCAGTTGGCACCTCTGTGGAATATGTAGTGGCATAGGCTCTAATGATTATGTCATAGGCTATAATGATCCTTTGGCTAAAATGATGCATGCACCAATAGTGACAGTCCATTCCAGGATAAACATTGCCTGTGTGTTTTGGATACAACACTAATCATTGACCACTAAGTGTTAGATTGCTTGTAATTAAAGTTCCAATTCCTATACGAGCACATACTTAGCTGGGCAAGTTGCTATGGGAATTATTGCCACTATGCCTTGCACTCTTGTTATTGGGCATCAAACTTAAAAAAAATAGTGACCTTAAAGATTATATATTAAAAAAAAAAGCGAAATTCATATTTCAGCTGAAACTCTCTTTGGCAACTCGTTAGCAGCCTACTTTTATTTTTCTGTTATTATTGGGATACATAAAAAAGGAGGTTAACCCAGCAGGTTCCCAATACAGCATCCGTCAGTGTTCCTTCTTTGCATAGCACTCACTTATCAGATATTGCATGGAATTGAATTCTCCTGTTACCTTATTCATCCTTCCCTAGTTCTTAACTAAAGAGAGCAAACCACAGTGTCCTAAATTCCTGAAGTTTCAACAGCCAAGGGCAATTGTAGCTGATGTGAGGGAGGCATATTTTTACTTAATCTGCTCCTCTGCATGGTTTGCCACTAACCCAGCACACAGGCAGCCTTAGCGGTATATGAAGCAGTGAACTTAGTGGCTGTCCCAAACTTGTTGATGGTGTTTAGCTGGGGCCTCGGGTGGAGAGATGTTTTTGCCTTTGGACTATGCAGAAATATCATCTTGTGGAAGAAGTGTAGGAGGATTTTGGAACCTGGGAAGGAGAATATGGTGAGCCATATCAAAGGAGCCTACATCAGAAGCTGAACCCTACGCCACTTAAGGGGCCAGTTGCACACCATCGGTGAGCCATATCAAAGGAGCCTACATCAGAAGCTGAACCCTCCGCCACCTGAGGGGCCAGTTGCACACCATCGGTGAGCCATATCAAAGGAGCCTACATCAGAAGCTGAACCTCTACCACCTTAGGCCCCAGTTGCACACCATCGGTGAGCCATATCAAAGGAGCCTACATCAGAAGCTGAACCCCCCGCCACCTAAGGGGCCAGTTGCACACCATCGATGAGCCATATCAAAGGAGCCTACATCAGAAGCTGAACCCTCCGCCACCTGAGGGCCCAGTTATATACCATCAGTGAGCCATATCAAAGGAGCCTACATCAGAAGCTGAATCCTCCGCTGCCTGAGGCCCCAGTTGCATACCATCGGTGAGCCATATCAAAGGATCCTACATCAGAAGCTGAACCCTCTGCCACTTGATAACCCAGTGCATCAGAAGCTAAACCCTCTTCCAATTAAGGGCCCAGTTGCATACCATCAGCTGTGGGCCCAGTTACACACCATCAGCTGAGGGCCCAGTTGCATACAATCAGCTGAGGGCCAAGCTACACACCATCAGCTGAGGGTGCAGCTGCACATCTTCAGCTGAGGCTAGCTGGACAGCACTCCTGAAACCTATCCCACCTCATCTGACCCAAGGCTAGCCTGAATCCCGTTGTCCTGAAAGGGGTTGTTTGTTATCTCGCTCACAATAGATCTGAGGAGACCATCATATTCGGCTGGTTTCACTGAGAGGATGCAGGGAGAGGTACGTAAAATGTTTAACAGTTTTTGGGATTTGAAGGAATGGCACAGAATCAGTGGTGCATTCTGTGCACATAGGGCATGAGTCTGTCTCAAACTGTACTCTGCATTTCATCTTCTCATTGATGGCCTTCGAGATAGATCTGATATTTCCAAGAGGATATTCAAGAAGTGATTCACATAACGGATCTGTAACACAGAGACAAGGAAATCTAGAAAGCATAAAGTCTCTTGTGACAAGGTTGTTACCGATCAGTTGTGGTTTCACTAGATTTTTCTCAAAATCAACTCCCGGCAAAATGCTTTATAGTCTCAATATCCTTTAAAGCGGCAGAGCAACTGCCACCAATGGTCCCATAGTCTATGTTAAAAACACACATTGAGCTTTGACCCCAGGCTCTGACATAGGTGGTGGATTGATGAGCAAAACTGCAAATGCCAAGTGGACTGCCTTGCTGCATACCTTCGGAAGAGCATCACCCCAGAACTGGTGAGATGGAGCACCCTATGCCAAGTGCCTTGCTGCATACTTTCGTATAAGCATCACCCCAGAACTGGTGAGATGGAGCACCCTATGCCAAGTGCCTTGCTGCATACTTTCGTATAAGCATCACCCCAGAACTGGTGAGATGGAGCATCCTATGCCAAGTGTACAATATGTACCAGTAATAGGGCCAGCTCTTCACAGATTTCAAAATTTTATCAAATTTTATCCTTGCAACAGTATTGATGGCATTGTTGAAGGCAAATTTCACCATCACCTTCTCTCTTGATTGGCTCTGGATGTATGTATATACTGGCAGTGGGAGCAGTGGCTTCTGCACCACCCTTTACGGAGGCCTATAAGTCAAAACACAAAAATTTGTAACATTATTTTTTCATTGCTATGACCTTTTTCCTCTCTTTGTTTAGTGCTGGTATTATTTATATCATAGTATTGCTTATTCTGTTTTATTTCAAGTGATATGTTAAATGTCTCTTAAAGGCACATTTTCTTTGTAGATAAATCCAGCAACAACAAGATTTCTAAAAACTGCATTTCCCTCTCTGCTGCAAAAATATTTCCCCAGGAGTGTATGTTTGTGAGAGTACTTCGCTGTGATTAATCTTTGGCAAATTAGGCTCTTTTTTCATTATGCTATTCCAGCGATGCTTAAAATTTCCACAATTGTGCTAGTGCCACTACTATTATACCACTGAACAACATGCTACTTGAGCGTGCTCAGTAGAATGATGTTTTTAGGAGAGTCCAATGGTTACTAAAATAGCGCGTAAAGGCAACTGATTCAGCTAACATTGGGCATACAGAAAAAGTTGCAAAGTCAGAGTTGTCAAGGAAATGCAAGGTTATACATCTTAAAACTGCTTTTTATAAAATATTGTTATGCTTTGTGTGGTTAATATTATGCTCACTCACTTGCACATTATGCTCTCACTTTCACCTTGTGCTCTCACTTGCACATTATGCTCACTCACTTGAGTATTATGCTCACTCACTTGAATAGTATGCTCATTTACTTGAATGTTATCCTCACTCACTTGAATATTATGCCACTTATTTGAATATTATGCTCACTCACTTGAATATTATGTTTGTGTTATGCTCACTCTCTTGCAGTGACCTATTATGGTCTAAATTATGCAGGCATAATTTGCCAATGCCTAGCAGTGATGTGAGCAGAAGCAATTTGCTACACATAGGTGTTAATTAATTCTAACCCACTTTGTGAGCTAATGAACACTGTGTGTGGCCATTTTCTTTCTGATCATATCACTGCTAAGTGCTTTGATAACCACCGACCCAGATTAGAGCCCTTGTGTATATACAATCCACTGTGGAGATATTCTTGCAGCAGAGAAGGGATTGCATTTTTTTTAATTAACTTTGATGTGGTTGAAAGCACAGAATTAGCAAAACTTTGATAATGGAAAGAGGAAAAAACGAGAATAAAAGTTATAGCGATTGTCATAGTCCGTCCCCTCCCCACCCCCCCTGCTAACCCTGAAACCATGCTAGTATGGTGCCAGTAATGACCCTGTCTTATCCCTTTGCTGTCTCCCAGCACACCTGGCTGCCAGGCAATGGAGTATGGAACCAACTATGATGGGCCAAATTCCTTCATCTTTTTTCTGCCAAGCCACCAATGATACTCTAAAAAGAGTACTTCCTCTATCATAATGTGTGTGGGAGGGGGAAGGGGGCTCAGTATTCATGCTAGATTTGGGTTTGGAGGGGGAAGACAACCTTCAGAACTAAAATTATAGTCAGTTTTGATGATAAATTGGGTAAATTGAAGATAACTTCCAAGTAACTAATAAGTGTTTGACTATTTTCATTTTTTTTTGTTCATATTGTATTGCAGACATTGTATTCACACTTGTTACAGTCAAAAACCATAATGCGATTTTAGAATTTCATGGAGAAACGGGACTTTAGGTGGGGGGAGGGGAGGGGAGTGGAGGGGAACCTCCCTCCTCTCCACCTCTCTATGAAACTTTGTGTGTCGTTCATTCGTCATGCCTCTGATGATGTCTCATCTGAAGGGCTGAGTTCGCAATCCTTAACGTGTCAGGCCATGGGGGAATATACTTATCCTGCCAACTTCCTGGCACCTCTTGCTTCTAGGCTCAAACTATGGAATATCATAAATTATTTAATAAGATGCACAGTGCTAATTATTTTAGTGTAATGTTTCAGTGCTATTGGAAAGGTAGTTAATTAATTCTTTGTAAGTCCTGATTTGAGGGGGCGTACAACAATTTAAAATGGCCAATTGCAACTACCATCTTCGACAAATTTTTCTGGCCCAACCTGCAGTTTCTGGAAGCTCTTCTGCTGAGGAATACTGCAGGCAGCTACTGTACATGCTTGCTGAGGTAGGCTGCAGGTAGCCACTGCATGCCTGGCAGAAAATATTTGCATGTGATAAAGAAGGCACTCTTGAATGGTATCCATGGCTGAAATTTGGTTATAGACTTAGGCAGACATAGTTTTTGTTTACTTACTTCATTGGAGCCAATTATCTTTCGTAAACTGTTTAAGTTTTAAATTTGATAGGTTTCAGCTGAAGTGGCAGTTGCAATTGGAAGATCAGTACTTCCAATTGAGACTGATGTATATGGTGACTGTTGGATGGGCAGACTCTGTTAGAGAATATTCTTTAATTGTTTAAGTACAAGTTGCAATAATTTTAATGTTTTATTGATTGACACTTAATGTGTTTTTAATTTGTTGCACTAATTACTACATAAGCTGACAACTATTTTCTGACATTGCATCATCATCCATTATGAACGACACTGTCAAGTGTGGCATATGAATACCTTTATGCATAATTAATATGTGTATATATATATATATATTATCTTGGGAGTGTAACGGAATCCTCTATGTCTTGACTCAAATTTCAAAAATGGTGTAAAAGATAACAAAAGCTCTTATTTCAGCTTAAATTCCTTTGTATCTTCTTAGCATCTTGATGGATGATATTGGCTGTTGCCAACTTCCAGAACACTTCCAGCATGTCTTGAATTCTTTGCTAAGGTTGTAAACCAACAGTCGTTAAAAAACAGAAGTTCATCTATAAGTCTTATATCAACTTATTTTCCCACTTAACTTGTGTACAATTTAACAATTTTGGGACCGAATGACTCCAAATTTCTAATAATGTCCACAACTACTCTGTTTCTGAAGTCAGTAGAACAATTATTGAGTAAAGGTAATCAACTAACTAATTATTCATGCTTGTGCTTGAGATAATATAGTTGAACAGGATTTCCAGTGAGCTGCATTTTCTTTGGTAGCAAAGAGGTGAACTTTCTGTTGGTTGACTGAAGCCTATTCATGTAAAATTTAGACCAATAAAAGTATTGTCGCAACCTGCTTCAGTTTGTTGTACTATCTCAGTCAGTCTTAGCCTTAAGTTAGTTGTACTATCTCACTCAGTCTCAGCTGCTTAAAAGTTAATTTTACTATCTCAGTCAGTCTCAGCCTGCTAAGTTTGTTGTACTATCTCAGTCAGTCTCAGCTGCTTAAGTCTGTTGCACTATCACTCAGTCTCAGCTGATTAAGTTTGTTGTACTATCTCAGTCAGTCTTAGCCTGCTTAAGAATCAGATTTTCTAGGTGTTGAAAAGTTCAAGGTAGCGTATTTTGGACATAGCTCAAAATGTGTGGTTTTGAGACCCACCCTTGTTTGGTGAACTATCTTGATCAGTCTCAGCTTTTGGGTCAATATCATAAAGCTTGAACATGGCCATCTACAAATATTAGATCAGAAGAGAATCTCAAAAATTGGATTCTATTATATGCTTAAAATATGGGTCTGGTCGACCATTTAAAAACAACTTTAGAACATTTTGTGGTTTCAAATTTGGCGCGCCAGTAATTCTACACACTTCATTATATAAACTTGATTTATAGCTCAAATGATAGATATCTATGTATGCTCTCTTTTGATACAAAAAAAGAGTGTTGCATAAATATAACTATACCAAGGTTACATATAGCCAATGTCATGTACTTCAAAATCTAAGGTACTTGACTCTTGTCAAGCGCTCCTTATAGGGAAGTTTAAAAACCTTTGGAATTTGTATTGTGGTTAGGTCAGACTGTACTCTACAATTTGTACCTTTTAATTGTAGCCTTGGGGATCCTAAGTGGTCAGCGTGGGCTTTAAAACATCAGCATCAAAGCAGCATCATTTGTTCAGTTCAAAAGTCTATTTTTATTAAAAAATTATATATATGTCCATTTATAAAAAACAACACATTACTAAAAGCTCTCTTAGGGGATAGTGGTTGTATTGATATAGCAACCAAAGAAGTAATAGCCAATCGTCCCCCATTTATGGATTGAGGAATCTTTTTGAGAATCTTGATGGTCTGATGCGGTACATTTCAACTTGCTGTTCGTAAACACAAGCATGTACGGGAAGAACACACCATTAGAAAGCATGTATGGGAAAGTAAAACACACCATTAGAAAGCATGTATGGGAAGGTAAAATACACCATTAGAAAGCATGTATGGGAAGATAAAACACACCATTAGAAAGCATGCATGGGGAGGTAAAACACACCATTAGAAAGCATGTATGGGGAGGTAAAATACACCATTAGAAAGCATGTATGGGAAGATAAAACACACCATTAGAAAGTATGTATGGGAAGATAAAACACACCATTAGAAAGCATGTATGGGAAGATAAAACACACCATTAGAAAGCATGTATGGGAAGGTAAAACACATCATTAGAAAGCATGTGTGGGAAGATAAAACACACCATTAGAAAGCATGTATGGGAAGGTAAAACACATCATTAGAAAGCATGTGTGGGAAGATAAAACACACCATTAGAAAGCATGTATGGGAAGGTAAAACACATCATTAGAAAGCATGTATGGGAAGATAAAACACACCATTAGAAAGCATGTATGGGAAGGTAAAACACACCATTAGAAAGCATGTATGGGAAGGTAAAACACACCATTAGAAAGCATGTATGGGAAGGTAAAACACACCATTAGAAAGCATGTGTGGGAAGAAAAAACACCATTAGAAAGCTTGCATGGGAAGATATAGCACACAATTAGAAAGCACGTATGGGAAGGTAAAACACACCATTAGAAAGCATGTATGGGAAGGTAAAACACACCATTAGAAAGCATGTGTGGGAAGGTGAAACACACCATTAGAAAGCATGTATGGGAAGGTAAAACACCATTAGAAAGCATCTATGGGAAGGTAAAACACCATTAGAAAGCATGTATAGGAAGATAAAACCCATTTGAAAGCATGTATGGGAAGATAAAACACACCATTAGAAAGCATGTATGGGAAGGTGAAACACACCATTAGAAAGCATGTATGGGAAGGTAAAACACCATTAGAAAACATGTATGGGAAAGTAAAACGCATCATTAGAAAGCATGTATAGGAAGATAAAACACATTTGAAAGCATGTATGGGAAGGTGAAACACACCATTAGAAAGCATGTATGAGAAGGTAAAACACCATTAGAAAGCATGTATGGAAAGGTAAAAAACCATTAGAAAGCATGTATGGGAAGGTAAAACGCATCATTAGAAAGCATGTATAGGAAGATAAAACATTAGAAAGCATGTATGGGAAGATAAAACACACCATTAGGAAACATGTATGGGAAGAAAAAACACCATTAGAAAGCTTGCATGGGAAGATAAAGCAAACAATTAGAAAGCATGTATGGGAAGGTAAAACACACCATTAGAAAGCATGTATGGGAAGATAAAACATACCATTAGAGAGCATATTGAATGGGCTACATTTTTATATATAAATCAAGACCATAGCATGAATGCATGGAAAGATGTGGTAAGAAGAAGGAAAAATGGTTGCCAGACCACACCATACTCACATTGGCCCTAATTAACAAGATTAAAAAGAAATAAATATATAAAAAGTTATATACATTGCTAGATGTTGTATAGATTTGCTTTTTATAAGTTGTTACCTTTGTGGAATTTGTTATCAGGGAAGGTTCAGCATTGGATGCCTGCATCTTATACTTCTTAAAGCCCAGCACACCAGTATGACAAAAATGACATCTCTTACATAATTGCAGTGCAAGTGTGACCATTGCCTAAACCTAGATGCATGTAAACCTAGATGCATGCAATCTCAGAACAATGTTAGGTTTTCCAAGTGCCGTCTTTGGAAAATGATGATGAGGTAATCGTGATACAAGATGATGAGATAATGTTGATAGATCAGGAAAAGCAAATCTAGGAGTAGAACGAAACATAGTGAGTGAGCTGGTGTACAACGGTGGTGATCAACCAATGAGTATTTAGTGTCCGGTTTAATCTTGCACATGTGTATTAGTCTCAGGATTAATTCGACCACACCAGATAATTGAAGGGAGCTCTCAAGAGTGCTTTGGCCAAAACTGTGGCGATTGAGATGGCCTGGCTATTACAATCAGTCTCAGCTGCTTTAAATTTGTTGTACTATCCCAATCATACAGGATGTTACCAGATGAGGTAAACAGCATGTGGGCCATACATCACTGAATGTGGGCCATACATCACTGAATGTGGGCCATATATCGATGAGTGTGGGGCATATATCACAGAGTGTGTGCCATATGTTACTGAGTGTGGGCCATATATCACTGATGTAGGCCATATATTACTGAGGTGGGCCATATAGCACTGAGGTGAGCCATATATCACTGAGTGTGCTCGCACTCCTGCTTTGACCTTTTTTTTTTAAATTGTGGATGTCATAAATATAGATATGCTAAAACCCACATTAGCAGCTCCATAGCATCCTAAACAGTATTTTTATCCATTACTAAAGTCTAACATTCACTTGTCACTTGAAAAAAAATCACTATAACTTTCTAAATATAAATCACTATAACTTTCTAAATATCCAAAATTTCTATGATCAACATGCTGCTTGTTTGCTGGCAATTCTTTACATAACCTTTAGTGGTATAAAAGATACTATAAAAAATTAGCTGTACTATTATAAATGCAGTATGTGCATGTCATCGAGCGCAAAAATTATGTGTGTTGTATAGGCGAGCTATCAATAAATGCAGACTTATAATCAAGTAAGGGGTGCAGGAGTGGAACAATATTATGTATAGTTTAGTAACTACAAAAAGCACACAAATCCTTAAGGATTTACTAATGCAGACTACAGAACCTGTTAACTTTCTAAATACTGTACACTACATCCTTTTTATAATATACTATTATACTTGGTGAAGCGCTATCTTTGTGTTTGTGTTCTACATTGGTAAAGTCTCTTTTTTGACAAGTCAATCAAATATATATTTTTTGATTAAAACGTGTCTTATATATATATATATATATGAAAGAAATGAAGGCATGAGCTTAAAACAGAAAGTAAACAAGATTACATAGGCCATAATCTGTATGATGACCCTTTACCATTAAATCATATATACCAATCATTATAAAACTGCAATATTAGTGTACATAATTTTAAATAGATAAGGCCATCAAATTAGTTGTGGACGACTTCGACTTGGGTGTAGTCTTGTTACCTTGTTGTTCTTTAACCGGTCAATCTTTTTTTGTTTGCTTTTTCTGTATATCAGCGCTATCAGCAACTTCTTAGCTGCCTAAATGGTGATTTTAGCTGATATTAGCTCCAAAAAGATTGGTAACATGCCTTGAACCCTACACTAAGGTTTTCTGCTGTTTTGAAGCATTTTTACAGAAATTGACAAAAAAACTTGTCATTTAGGTCAAAATATTGTTTTTCTCAACTAATTGAAACACACACCGGTGTTTTTCTCATCAAAATTAGCAAAATACAGCTAATCAAACCTTGTTTGTTGTATTAAAGCATTTTTACAGAAATTGACAAAAACTTGTCATTAATGTCAAAAATGTGTTTTTCTCATCAAATTGAGCCCCATACAGCTAAACTAAGCTTTTCTATTGTATTGAATCATTTTTACAGAAATTGAAAAAAAATTGTCATTTAGATTGACCAAAAAACATGTCATTTAGGTCAAAAAAATGTTTTTCTCAACAAATAAAAACACATACAGGAGTTTTTCTCATCAAAATCAGCAAAATACAGCTAAACGAAGCATTTTTACAGAAATTGACAAAAAATTGTTAGTTATGTCAAAAAGTGTTTTTCTCATCAAATTGAGCCATATACAGCTACACTTAAGCTTTTCTGCTGTTTTGAAGCTTTTTTTTTAATAGAAATTGACAAAAAAATTGTCATTTATGTCAAAAAAAGTGTTGTTCTCAACAAATCGAGCCACACCTGTTTTTTTCATCAAAATGAGGAAAATACAGCTAAACGAAGCTTGTTTGTTGTATTGAAGCATTTTTATAGAAATTGACAAAAAACTTGTCATTTATGTCAAAAAAGTGTTTTTCTCATCAAATTGAGCCACATACAGCTACACTAAGCTTTTCTGCTGTTTTGAGGCATTTTTACCGAAATTGACAAAAAACTTGTCATTTATGTCAAAAAGTGTTTTTCTCATAAAAAATTGTGCCACTTACAGCTGTAATTAGCTTTTCTGCTGATTTGAAGCATTTTTACCGAAATTGACAAAAAACTTGTCATTTATGTCAAAAAAGTGTTTTCTCATCAAATTGAGCCACATACAGCTAATCTAAGCTTTTCTATTGTATTGAAGCATTTTTACAGAAATTGACAAAAAACTTGTCATTTAAGTAAAAAAAGTGTTTTTCTCATCAAATTGTGCCACATAGAGCTACACTAAGCTTTTCAATTTTATTGAAGCATTTTTCGACTCTGACAAAAACTTGTCATTTATGTCAATTTTTTTTTTCTCATCAAATTGTGCAAAATTCAGCTAAACGGAACTTGTTTCTTATATTGAAGTATTTTTTACAGAAATTGACAAAATACTTGTCAATTAGGACAAAAAAGTATTTTTCTCAACAAATGAGCCATTATACAGCTTCACAAAGGGTTTCTGCTTTTTTGAAGCATTTTTTACAGAAACTGACCAAAAAAACTGTCATTTAGGTCAAAAAAGTGTTTTTCTCATCAAATTTAGCCAGATACAGCTACACTAAGTTTTTCTGCTGTTTTGAAGCATTTTTACAGAAATTGACCAAAAAAATTTCATTTGTCAATTTTTTTTTGTCATAAATTAGTGCCACATACAGCTACACTAAGCTTGTTTGTTGTATTGAAGCATTTTTACAGAAATTGACCATAAATTGTCATTTAGGACAAAAAAGTGTTTTTCTCAACAAACTGAACTATATACAGCTATACTAAGATTTTCTGCTGTTTGAAGCATTTTTACAGAAATTGACAAAAAACTTGTCATTTAGGTCAAAATATTGTTTTTCTCAACTAATTGAAACATACCGTGTTTTTGTCATCAAAATTAGCAAAATACAGCTAAGCAAAGCTTGTTTGTTGTATTAAACCATTTTTACAGAAATTGACAAAAAAATTGTCATTTATGGCAAAAAAGTGTTTTTCACAACAAATTGAGCCACATACAGCTAAACTAAGCTTTTCTATTGTAGTAAATCATTTTTACAGAAATTGAAAAAAAAATTGTCATTTAGGACAAAAAAGTGTTTTTCTCATTAACTGAGCCAAATTGAGCTACATTTAGCTATTCTGTTGTTTTGAAGCATTTTTACAGAAATTGACAAAAAACTTGTCATTTAGGTCAAAATTTTTTTTCTCAACAAATTAAAACATATAGCCGAGTTTTTCTCATCAAAATCAGCAAAATACAGGTAAATAAAGCTTGTTTGTTGTATTGAAGCATTTTTACAGAAATTGAAAACAAAAGGTCATTTATGTTAAAAAAGTGTTTTTCTCATAAAATAATGCAAATTACAGCTAAACGAAGCTTGTTTGTTGTATTGAGGAATTTTTATGCAATTTATAAAAAAATTGTTATTTAGGACAATAAAGTATTTTTCATCAAATTGAGCCATATACGGCTACACTAAGCTTTTCTGCTGTTTTGAAGCATTTTTACTGAAATTGACAAAAAACTAGTCATTTATGTCAAAAAGTGTTTTTCTCAACAAATTGAGCCACATACCTTTTTTTCTCATCAAAATGAGGAAAATACAGCTAAACGAAGCTTGTTTGTTGTATTGAAGCATTTTTACAGAAATTGACAAAAAACTTGTCATTTATGTCAAAAAAGTGTTTTTCTCATCAAATTGTGAAAAATACAGCTAAACGGAACTTATTTGTTGTATTGAAGTATTTTTTACAGATTTTGACAAAATTCTTGTCATTTAAGACAAAAAATAATTTTTCTCATCAAATTGAGCCAAATACAGCTAAACAAAGCGTTTTTGCTGTATTGAAGCATTTTTACAGAAATTGAAAAAAAAATTGTCAATTATGTGAAAAAAAAAAAATTCTCATTAATTAGAGCCACACACAGCTATTCTAAGCTATTTTTACAGAAATTGACAAAAAAAACTTGTCGCTTAGGTCAAAAAAGTGTTTTTCCCCATCAAATTCAGCCATATACAGCTACACTAAGCTTGTTTGTTGTATTGAAGGATTTTACATAAATTGACCAAAAATTGTCATTTAGGACAAAAAAGTGTTTTTCTCAACAAATTGAGCTATATACAGCTACACTAAGGTTTTTTTTTTGCTGTTTTGAAGCATTTTTACAGAAATTGACAAAAAACTTGTCATTTAGGTCAATTTCTTTGTTTTTCTCCATTAATTGATACACATAACGGTATTTTTCTCCTCAAAATTTGCAAAATACAGCTAATCGAATATTTATGTCAAAAAATGGTTTTTCTTAAACTGAGCCACATACCAGTGTTTTTGTCATCAAAATGAGCAAAACTCTGCTAAATGAAGCTTGTTAGTTGTATTGAAGCATTTTTATAGAAATTGACAAAAAAACTTGTCATTTATGTCAAAAAAGTGTTTTTCTCATCAAATTGAGCCACATACAGCTAAACTAAGCTTTTCTGCTGTTTTGAATCATTTTTACCGAAATTGTTGTCATTTATGTAAAAAAGTGTTTTTCTCATAAAATTGTGCCACTTACAGCTGTAATTAGCTTTTCTGCTGATTTGAAGCATTTTTACCGAAATTGACAAAAAACTTGTCATTTATGTCAAAAAAGTGTTTTCTCAACAAATTGAGCCACATACAGCTAATCTAAGCTTTTCTATTGTATTGAAGCTTTTTTACAGAAATTGACAAAAAACTTGTCATTTAAGTAAAAAAATGTTTTTCTCATCAAATTTTGGCACATAGAGCTACACTGAGCTTTTCAATTTTATTGAAGCATTTTTACAGAAACTGACCAAAAAATTGTCATTTCGGACAAAACTGTGTTTTTCTAATCAAATTGAGCTATATACAGCTAAACGGAACTTGTTTGTTGTATTGAAATATTTTTATAGAAATTTACAAAAAACTTGTCATTTAGGACAAAAAAAGTATTTTTCTCAACAAATCGAGCCGTTATACAGCCACACAAAGGTTTTCTACTGTTTTGAAGCATATTTACAGAAACTGACCAAAAACTTGTAATTTAGGTCAAAAAAATGTTTTTTTCATCAAATTGAGCCAGACTAAGCTTTTCTGCTGTTTTGAAGTATTTTTACAGAAATTGACAAAAAAATTGTCATTCGTATCAAAAAAAAAAATCTCATTAATTAGTGCCACATAGAGCTACGCTAAGTTTTTATATTGTATTGAAGCATTTTTACAGAAATTGACAAAAAATTGTCATTTTGTTAAAACAAGTGCTTTTCTCATCAAATTGAGCCGTAAACAGCTACCTAAGCTTGTTTGTTGTATTGAAACATTTTTACTGAAATTGGAAAAAAATTGTCATTTAGGACAAAAAAGTGTTTTTCTCAACTAATTGAAACACATACCGGTATTTTCCTCATCAGAATTAGCAAAATACAGCTAATCGAAGCTTGTTTTGTTGTATTGAAGCATTTTTACAAAAATGACAAAAAACTTGTCATTTAAGACAAAAAAGTATTTTTCTCAACAAATTGAGCCATTATACTCAACACTAAGGTTTTCTGCTGTTTGAAGTATTTTTTACAGAAACTGACAAAAAACTTGTCATTTAGGTCAAAAAATGTTTTTCTCAACAAATTGATACATATACCTGCGTTTTTCTCATTAAAGTGACCAAAATACAGCTAAATGAAGCTTGTTTGTTGTTTTGAAGCATTTTTTACAGAAATTGACCAAAAAATTGTCATTAATGTCAAAAAAGTGTTTTTCACATCAAATTGTGCCACATGAGCTAAACTAAGCTTTTCCATTGTATTGAAGGTTTTTTACAGAAATTGACAAAAAAACTTGTCATTTATGTCAAAAAAGAATCTTTTTATCAAATTGAGCCACATACAGCTAAACTTAGTTTTTCTATTGTATTGAAGCATTTTTGCAGAAATTGATAAAAAACATGGCATTTAGGACCAAAAAATATTTTTCTCATCAAATTAAGCCTTATACAGCCACACTAAACTTTTCGGCTGTTTTTAAGCATTTTTAAAGAAATTGACAAAAAAAACTCGTCATTTGAGTAAAAAAAGTGTTTTTCTCATCAAATTGAGCCATATACAGCTACACTAAGCTTTTCTGCTGTTTTGAAGCAATTTTATAGAAATTTACCAAAAAATTGTTATTTATGTCAAAAAAAGTGTTTTTCTCATCAAAATGAGCAAAATACAGCTAAATGGAACTTGTTTGTTGTATTGAAGTATTTTTTCAGAAATTGACAAAATACTTGTTATTTAGGACAAAAAAGTATTTTTCTCAACAAATTGAGCCATTATACAGCTACACAAAGGTTTTCTGCTGTTTTGAAGTATTTTTACAGAAACTGACAAAAAATACTTGTCATTTAGGTCAAAAAATGTTTTTCTCAACAAATTGAAACACATACAGGAATATTTCTCAGCAAAATCAGCAAATTACAGCTAAATGAAGCTTGTTTGTTGAATTGAAGCATTTTTACAGAAATTGCCAAAAAAAACTTGTCATTTATGTCAAAAAGTGTGAGACATATAGCTACACTAGCTATTCTGCTGTTTTGAAGCATTTTTACAGAAATTGACAAAAAAATTGTCATTGATGTCAAACTTTTTTCTCATCAATTAGTGCCACATATAGCTACTCTAATCTTTTCTATTGAATTGAAGCATTTTTAAATAAATTGACAAAAAAACTTGTCATTTAGGTCACAAAGTGTTTTCTCATCAAATTGAGCCATATACAGCTACACTATGCTGGTTTGTTGTATTGAAGCATTTTTACAGAAATTGACCAAAAATTGTCATTTAGGACAAAAAGTGTTTTCTCAACAAATTGAGCTATATACAGCTATACATAGCTTTTCTGCTGTTTTGAAGCATTTTTACCGAAATTGACATAAAAACTTGTGATTTCGGTCAAAATATTGTTTTTTTCAACTAATTGAAACACATACCGGTGTTTTTCTCATCAAAATTAGCAAAATACAGCTAATCGAAGCTTGTTTGTTGTATTGAAGTATTTTTTTACAGAAATTGACCAAAAATTTGTCATTTGTGTCAAAAAAGTGTTTTTCAAATTAAATTGAGCTAAATAGAGCTACACTTAGCTTTTCTGATGTTTTGAAGCATTTTTACAGAAATGCACAAAAAACAGTAAACTTGCAGCACAAAAAAGTTGTAAGTGTTATTTTTTTGAAATTCATCTCCAAAGATCTATCCACATAACGTGCATAGACTACATCCATTTGTAAAATCTTTAATATTAGATGACTCCAAATATTCTAATGCACATCTTCAAATAATCCATTTCTCAATCCAGTGAAACTCCATTTTTTTCATCAAACATGTGAATCAGGACAAACACAACGAAAACAGTTTTGCTCCTTAAATTTGAGCCACATAATGCTAACAAAGTTTCTCAGTTCATTTAAAAGCATTTTTTCCCGAAATTGACAAAAAAAACTCATTTCGATCAGAAAAGTGACTCACCGAAAGAGGCTAAGAATTACCCTGAAAGGACTTCTTTTTCTCAAATGCGAGTGAAACGGATTATATCCTATCGAAAACTATTTTGAACTTCAGAACAAGCCACATTGGGAAGTTCATAGCTATTCTAGAGTTTTGTATCATTTTCATGGCATATCGCCAAAATCTACTGCTATGGGGCAAAAATAAGCTGTCGCAGAAATAAGCTCAGATTTGATGGAAACCACATTTTTTCGTAAAACATGTGAAACGGGACAAACACTAACAAAAAAAGTTTTGCACATCAAATTAAGCAAAATAATGCTAACTAGGCTTTTCAGGTGATTTAAAGCGTTTTTGCTGGAAATTGAAAAAAATCATTTCGGTCCCAAATGTGTCTATCTCAGAAAGTTGGAAGAATTATCTGGAAAGGAATTTATTTTCTCAAACTAGTGTGTTACGGGTCATATCCTGTCGAAAACTGTTTTGAACTTCAGAACGAGCCACATTGGGCATTTTTTAGCTATTCTAGTGTTTTTCTTCATTTTCGTAGGATATCGCCAAAAACTACAGTTATGGGGCATAAAAATGGCTATCTCTGAAATAAGCTCAGATTTGATGGCAACAACTTTTTTTTATCGAACAAGTAAAATGGGACAAATACTTCTAAAACCGTTTTGCACCTTGAAGTGTACTACATACTGTAAATCTAAGCTTTTCAGGAGTTTTAAAGCATTTTTGCCGGAAATTGACAACAACTTGTTTCGGTCCTAAAAGCGACTATCTCAGAAAGAGGTCAAATGAGAGTGAAACAGATCATATCCTGTAAAAAAAAACATTTTGAACTTCATAACGAGCCACATTGGGAAGTTCATAGCTATTCTGGTGATTTGTATCCTTTTCGTAGGATATTGCCAAAAACTAGTGTTATTGGGCAAAAACAAGCTGTCTCAGAAATAAGCTCAAATTTGACAGAATAATTTTTTTCGTCAAACAAGTGAAATGGGACTAACGCGAACATAAACAGTTTTGCTCCTACATAATGTTCATCTTAGCTTTTCAGGTAATTAAAACGCATTTTTGTAGGAAATTGACAAAAAAATACTCATTTCGGTCCCAAAAAGTGTCTATTACAGAAAGTTGCTATGATTCACTCAGAAAGGACATTTCGTTCACAATCTGGATTGAAATGGGTCATATCCTGTCAAAAACTGTTTTGAACTGAATGAGCCACGGCTCATTTCGATGAGAAAAACACAATTTTGAACTTAAGAGATGTTTTTTTGTCAATTTCCGCAAAATTGCTTCAAAACCACCAGAAAAGCCTAGTTTAGCTGTATGTGGCTCATTTTGATGAAAAAAAACACTTTTTTGACCTTAAGCGATGTTTTTTATGGTAAATTTCCGCAAAAATGCTTCAAAACACCAGTAAAGCTTAGTTTAGCTCTATATGGCTCATTTTGATGAAAAAACACATTTTAGACCTTTAAAAGATGTTTTTTTTGTCATTTTCAACAATCAATACTTCAAACCACCAGAAAAGCTTATTCAGCTGTATGTGGCTCATTTTGATGAGAAAAACACTCTTTTGACCTTAAAGAGATTTTTTGTGAATTTCTACAAAAATGCTTCAAAACACAAGAATATCTTAGTTTAGCTGTAAGAGACCATTTTGATGAGAAAGACAATTTTTTGACCTTAAAGAGATTTTTTTTGTCAATTTCCGCAAAAATTCTTCAATACAACAGAAAAGCTTAGTTTACCTGTATGTGGCACATTTTTAGGAGAAAAACTCTTTTCAGTAAAATTTATCCTGTTTAAAAGGTTTGACCAAAAAAATTGTTTTAAAAAATAAAAACCTTTCCACAAGATTTGCCCCCTATCAGACTCGTTTAGAAAAAAAAAAATTCTGAGAAACTCTTAGCTTCTATCTGAGATAGTCACTTTTTAACCGTATATAGATGTTTTTGTCTATTTCTGCAAAAATGCTTCAAAACACCCAGAAAAGCATAGTTTAGCTGTATGTGGCTCATTTTGATGATAACAAACTGCGGAAATTGACAAAAAAACATCTCTTTATGGTTTAAAAAGTGTTTTTCTCATCAAAATAAGCGAGCTAAACTATGCTTTTCTGGTGTTTTGAAGCATTTTTACGGAGATTGTTTTTCTACTTAAAATGAGCCACATACAGCTAAACAATTTCCGCAAAATGCTTCAAAACACCAGAAAAGCTTGTTTAGTTGTATGTGGCTCATTTTGATTAGCAAAACACTTTTTTGACCTTAGAGAGATGTTGTTTGTACTGCAAAAATGCTTCAAAACAGCAGAAAAGCTTCGTTTAGCTGTATGTCGCTCATTTTGAGGAGAAAACTTGTTTTCCGTAATATTTGTTCTGTTTCACAGGTTTGACAAAAAAAGTCGTTTCTACCAAATCAAAACATTTACTCTGGATTTGCCCCTTATCACACTTGTTGAGGAAAAAAATAGCTTCTTTCTGAGATAGTCATTTTTTACCACAAAGAGATGTTTTTTGTCAATTTCCGCAAAAATGCTTCAAAACACCAGAAAAACTTAGTTTAGCTGTATGTGGCTCATTTTAATGAGAAAAAAACTGACCTTAAAGAGATGTTTCTTTGTCAATCTCCCCAAAAATGTTTCAAAATACCAGAAAAGTGTAGTTTAGGCTGTATGTGGCTGATTTTGATGAGAAAAATACTTTTTTGACCTCAAAGTGATGTTTTTTTGTCTATTTCTACAAAAATGCTTCAAAACACAAGAATAGTTTAGTTTTAGTTTGTATGATGCTCATTTTGATGAGAAAAATAATTTTTTGACCGAGGGACTATACCATTTACTACCGAAATTTGAACATATTTGTAGCTGTAATAATATTTTCCCTTTCTTTTGTGTGGATCGTTTTGATACCAGCTTGTGTGCGCTTTAAGATGATAAATGAAATGTCTCTATGGGCACCTTTTTATAGAACATACATCCAAACATGCAAGTGTCACTCATAAAATTGCACCTCCCAAATTGCAGCATGTATAATTCAAAAGTGCCATGAGCTACAAACCCAAAATTGTTTTGTGGCTTGCCTAAACGTTTACCTGTGATATGACGGTTTAATTATTTTTTTATATGAAGCATTGCTGAGTTATGGTGATTAGAAGAGGTGATGTCGCAGATATTGCATGAGTTTTTGCGCGATTGGATGTGAAGTGTCTCATATCAAATCAATACTTTACTGCATTGTTATTAAGGCTCCATCATATCAGTACAACAGAAAATCTTAGTTTAGCTGCATGTGGCTAATTTTTAGGAAAAAAACTGTTTTCTGTAATATTTGTCCTGTTTCACAGGTTTGACAAAAAGAGTCGTTTCTATCTAATAAAAAGATATTTCCCCCTTATCAAACTCATTGGGAAAAAAACTTTCTGAGAAACTCTTAGCTTCTTTCTGAGATAGTTACTTTTTTGACCTTAAATGGGCGGACTACACCTGAAATTGCCGAGGAGCACGGATAATTCCAAGGTGCCTTGGTCTACTGACCCCAAATTTGTTTGTGGCTTTCTATGATGGTTTAAATATTTTTTTTACGTGAAGTATTGCCGAGTTATGGTGATTAGAAGAGGTGATGTCACAGATATTGCGCAGTTGGAAATAAATTATCTTATAACTAATGAACACATTACTGCTTTGTTAATATGGCTCCGTTATATCACTGCTTAGTGTTTTAGAAAGCCACAAACAAATTTGGGGTCTGTAAACCAAGGTGCCTAGGAATTATCCGTGCTATAATTTGGGAGGTGCAATTTTTTGAGAGACCCTGTGTTTTCGGATGTATTTTCTAAGAAAAGGTGCATAAGATATTTTGCAAACCATCTTAAAGCACACACAATAAGCAACAAGCTGGTATTAAAAGTACCTGCACAGAAGAAAGGGGAAAAATGTTATGAGAGCTACAAATATGTGTTCAAATTTCGGTGCTTTCAGGTGTAGTTCCCCCCTTAAAGAGATATTGTTTGTCTTTTTCTGCAAAAATGTTTCTAAACCCCTAAAAAGTTGTTTAGCTGTATGTGGCTCATTTTGAGGAGAAAACCTCTTTCTTTAATATTTGTCCTAGGCACAGTGGTTCAAATGTTAATATTGACTCTGGCAGGATGCAGCCATATTGGATTTTTCCAAAACGGCCACCAGAGTGGTGGTCCACTTGGGTCCATCCAGGATACATTTCTACATAACAAAACCTAGCTCTATGCCTAATTTGGCATTTTCTCCTCCAGATTTGCACAGTTGCCCAAATATCCTTAATTGTCAAGGTCTTATAACCTGATGTACTCGTGTCTCTGTTTTCTCCCTCGATTAACTTCATACATTAGGTCCATTGATCATAATTTTAAACCAAATAATACCAAATGCTTCAATGCATGTCCACGACAACTCCATTTCTCATTCCAGTGAAATGAACTAAAACTGATAAAGGTATATTCAGAGGGTAAGACGATGATGTACATATACTGATAAGTTTGCCGAAACTTAATCAAGCTAACTTGCGTACTATGCAGCTTTCCAGGAACTGACTGGTCAGTTGATTCTCTGTGAGAATCTTCTGAAGGAGCGGGGGCAGGTCTATTTGAAGTGTATTTCTATTTCTCCTTATGCCTTCACCTCCAAAACTGGATAGGTTACAACCCCATCTTCCCTCCCCCCCCCCCCCCCCCCCCTCCTCCCCAGATCCGCCACTGAGGCAGCTGTAGCTAACCGTATGTACATGTGTACAGTCAACAATAACAACAAGAAATAAGGTCAGAAGCCCTGAGTTGGACTTTGTATAACTATGACTTGTAGTCTTTCACCACTCAACTATGTTGTAGCAGAAAATGGCAACTTGAAACAAGAACATGTTTAAAAATAAAAACAATTCCCTTTTTGATGAGAGTTGACCCTTTACAATTTATAGCCAATGTACATGTAGATGTGTGGTTTCATTTTCAAAATATAGTAGTCACTTTGTGAGTGAGCGTGCACATTGCTATGCTTGTGTGTGTACATGCATGTGTGTACATGCATTTGTGTGTGTTTTAATAATAATTTGTATATGATTATAGTATATATGATTTTAAGAGGTAAAGGGTCTTCTAACCGATTGTGGTCTATTTGGGTACAGTCTTGTTCCATTTTTTTTTAACAGTATCCAATATGGTTGTCCAATATAGTTGTTTGTTTTATATTCCTGTTCAGCTAATGCATAACGTCCTCCAGAAGCAGTTTTAAGCTTTGAACTTATTATTATTAAGTAGACCTCGGGTGAAGTCAGAGTTAAAAACAATTTCCAAAAATTATTTTGCTTTTAACTGACACTATACCTACAATGTTTAATTACACTTGGAGCGATTTATCCTTTGACATCAGAACTGACTGCATTATGGTGCGTGGTATATCTAGAGAAGTAATGTGGCATTGAACATGGTCCATTTGTCCACTTCCGGCCCTTGTTGTTGATTCTAATTTTAAACTTCTAGAATATTCTGTAGCATGGCTAAATTTTGGGGGTCTTTGTTGTCCTGGATTAATGGAAGAGGGTGCTTCTATATTACTCTGCAAGGGTTAAACTTGCCCTAGATTATTCTGTGGCATATCTAATAGTTGTGGTTCACTGAGGTCCTCTGCTGACGGGGGTTAAGCTTCTAGAATATTCCATAGCATGGTATTGGTGTGTGTGAGTGTGTGTTTATTCTCAATTAATCTTTTGGTGAGACTTGTTTACTGTTGTTGTGTTTTTGTTGTTATTGTTTTGGGATTTTGTTGCAGTGGATGAGTAGTGTCCTATGTTGTGGGAGAAGGCTTCACCTTGATTGATGAGCTGGCTTGTCATGGGAGTGGTGGTAAGATTGAGTGTATTTATATCATC
>CBDHDT010000075.1:0-16453 GCA_965261215.1 Ekhidna sp. | reverse complement strand
TTTTATATCGATGTTGGAAACATTGTATAGGATGAAATTATTAAAGTTTATTAAGTTTGGCATGCTCATCAACTCACCACACAATATCTTGCATCGGTTGACACAGAAGGGCAAGGCCATGTTCCATCATAATTCTGTAAATTAAAAATACAACTGTCCATGATGACCATACTCTTAATGCAGGTGATTTCATAATGAAGGGAAGCTACTCTTTTATTACAAAAGATTCCTCTATCAATCATATTCTCCTACACACTCATTCCAAACTTTCTAGTAATAGGAATCTAATTGCGACCAAAAAAGTTCTTATTAAATAAACCGAATGCGATAATTTATTTAATAATGGGTTATAAAATTGTTACCAAAATAAATAGAAATAATTGGTCAAATTGGTCTATATTCCATTGTTTGTTTTGAATTAATTGTCTCTGCATCAGAGAAAATGAAGGAAAAAAAGAACACTACACAACATACTTATTTCACTGGCTACAGGTTTCATAATATACCCTTTGAACTTTAAATACATATTCAAGGATCTTTGCTTTTTTGTCTCTTTGTTTCTCTGATTCTTTGTTGACATAAATGCATAGAATAGGTCCTCTGATCATAATTTGTTACCGATGGGATATGTTAGCATTTATTCTATTGATGAATATATTATAGTATCCATTTTTCCACTCTCCCGAGAGACATTAGTTTACATGTATAAGACAGGAAAAAAAAGAAAATTTCATGCCCGTGTCAAAATGAGATATAAATTGTATATTATCACTCACTTGTAACAGTTTAGACCCAAAATAGCTTTATGGTGGTAGCAACTCATCACCATTGAACATACAAATGATTTTTGAGATAAAAAAAAAAAAAAAACAACTAAATTTGTTGTTACGGATGGGAGAAATGTGTCACAGACTAGACGGTTGGCCTAGCAAATAACAAATTATACCAAATGTTTGTGCTCCTGGAAAGATTGAACCAGAAGGTGTAGAGGAAACACAAGAATGCTCCTGAGTATTGAGAAACATTAATCGAAATTTACAGAGTATGGAAAGGTTTGAAAAAGGCGAAAAGAGTCGGGTTAAGGATACCCAATGAAAAACATAAGCAGAGGGGAAAAGTAAGGCTGCTGAAACGGCACAAAGAGCTAAAAATAATTCAGCTCTTTCTTTGATAGAGTAGCTTCTGCAAAGCAATCCCAAAGAGTTCATTCCAAATCCAGACAACCAGAACTACAAGCCATGTTCTTATGTTGAAATCAGGAAATCTGGCCAAGATTGCCACCCGAATAAATCGTGCCTAACCAAATATTTCCACAAAGTAAGCACAGTGTATTGCCAAAATTCTATGCTGCAATCGATTTTACCCCCACGATAGAGGAAATTAGTGGCTGATGTAATATTAGTTGTGTAAAGAATGCTGGTGTTAAATGGGAGAAAATGCAGTGCTGCCTCGACTGAAGAGATGATAAAACTGAAGTTGCAGAATTTTATGTGAGAGATGACATCAGCTGAATGTATCCTGGCAGGAGAGATTATGTGTCTGTTAAAACAGCCAATGGAAAGAGATGCGACATATATGATAAAATTACAAGAGGCACCTAATCTTTTTTCCCTTGATGCTAAATTTACTATGTGGAGGGTTGTCAAATTTCTGTGACTTAGATCCTCAACATGTAAATAACAATGTTTTATTACATAACCCACATGTTTTATCACTTTATAGTTTATTAAATTGTTGTTCTTAAGTTACTCTCATTTGGCAGTTTCCCAAATGTTGATAGAGAGTATGTATCTTTGGTAGCTAATAGTGGCTTGTTTCAATAAGAATGAGTAATTACAAAGTTTCTCGAACGGTTTTTATGATGTTACTGTTTTGTTAAAGATATAGCTCACTTCTTTTTTTTAATACTAAGAATATTTATATCATTTTCAATTTATGAAGTTTGGCAGATGGATTTGGTAATTAGATTTTCATTTTTTTGGAATTATTTTATGGAGGGAAATGTGATGTATTTATTTTAATAGCTTCTTTCCTTGGAATGTTTTGATCCACAATGCCGTATAAAGACTTCTATACTTCTGTACTACTTTGGTAACATCACACCTTACAATAACAAAAGCTATCAGAGATTCAGGCTTGATATATAATTTAATGATATTGCCATGTGGATGTAATACAAGTTCTTGATGTAGAACTATTTTCAATCTTTCCGAAGTAAGCACAGTTCCTTGCATGTGTGAAGCCGCTCTCTCTCTTTCAGACAGCTAGTTGATGGGCTGGATAGTTTAGCATATATGGAAAACATAACTGATGCATATAGTCAATACTTTGTTAATGATATAGAGCACACTGAAAACCATAGTGTCTAAAATGCCAACTATCACTCGAACAAGTTATTGTCAGCTTCTGCATAATCTTCCTTTAGTTATCTGATAACTGCATGATGACATCACTCTTAGTGTGGTGGTCTTCTCATCTTCAAGTAAAGCAATTTCCAATTCATCACAACAAAACAACTTATTTCCATAATCACATTTCCACTTCAGAATTTGTCATCCCATTATGTTGTAGGGTATCAGATTATTCAATCTTGCACCTGTGTGGAATACAATAAAAACATACAATTCATGGCTACTTCCCCATATTATAATCCAATCACTTACACCAGTTGTGATTCACTAAGGCATATAATTCTCGAGTGCATCACATCTTACAATCATAAAGAAGACATCTATAAATCACTTCACAAATCGGTATTGGGTTAGTTTGTCCTTACTATGGTTATGGCCGGAGCAATGTCTATGTTATTTATTTTGGCAGTGTAGTCGTTAATTAAAAGATTAAATGGGGGGACAAAGGAATTATAAAAAATAAAATAAAAAACCTTAAAAAAACAAAAAAACTTGTGGTTAGACTGATTTTTTTACTTTGCTCTATGAAGTTAATATATAGCTCAGAAGATAGATCTTTCTGTCTGCTATCTTTTGACATTAAAATGTTGCCTAGAGTCTGGGGTTCTCAAAAAATATTTGAGGCTTGAAACTCTTACAGTTGTTAGCGAGAAAAGCGAGCCCTCAGTGGTCAAGTGAATGGAAAACTTCGTATTCCCGCTAGTGATGAATCTTGACAATAATTAATAGATGCAGACACCATAGCCTAAGGCTATGATCTGCTAATGTATTGACTACTTTTTAGCGTCATGGTTATGCCCACTGTACAGTAAAGCAAAGGCAACCGAAAGGGAAGGTCTTCTACAACCACTTTACACTCTGTGAGGATTTTTTTTGAAGAGCTGGGCAACGACCCATTTTCTTTTGCTCTTGCAAAGCGAACGGTCTACCATCTGAGCTAGGTTTTAAAAGGGACATAGAGATTGACGCATGCAAGCGGGACGTGATCGTCGCTAGTCTCACACAACTCGAATCCCAGTTGAAAATCCTGTTTACCACTCTGTACCAGCTTGATTTTATTTTTCAAATTACTATATAACAGGCTTTAAAATTAATAATGAACTGGAGAATATAGCTTCAGTGGAAAGCCCTAAGTGCCAGGAGTGGACACTTGATGCCCAAATCGTGGTTAGTTGTGTTGTAGTTATATTTGAATTTGAAAACCTCACACTGAACAACCAGATTTCTCTATTCTTACACCCCTACTCTAAGGTCAGCAGGCCTTAAAGCACTAACATACATAACATATGCACACATACAATTTTGGGTGACCAGATGTCCCATTTTTGGTCCATGTAGCCTACATTTTTTGTGTTCATTTCACTGTAATATTCCTAAATTTTCCCAGATATTTATTCACACTAAGACATAATACATACATACACACATGCATACATCATACGTACATACATACATACATACACACATGCATACATCATACGTACATACATACATATCCCACAAATATACAAGAGCAAAAATGTTTTATGGAAACAAGACCATACACATGTTGACAACAACCAGTTAAACCATTTAAATCATGTATATCAATATTGTAGTGGTTTTAATTACAGAGCATCTGTGCAACCCCCCGCCTCCTCCCCTCAAATAACTAAACAATATTGGTGTATAATAAAAGGTAAACAGGTTCTAATTGGTAATGGTCTAGATTGGTACATTTGAATTCCATTTTTTTTGACAGATGAATCCAATAGAGCTGGGTTTTTTTTTTTTGTTAAACAAATCTCTTGTATACTTACCCATAGCATTCTAGATGATTATTCTCTCTTTTTTTTTCTTCCAACTGAAGACATTTAAATTGTTAATAAACTAAGAGTGGATGGAAGAATCTGCTGGCGGGAAGAGTATGTGGTTTTTAAGCAGAAATATGAGCTGGATAATGAGTATAGGTCAGTGCATAGCTGTAAGGAAAAGATTGAGACAAGAAATAAGAAAGATTGGGAGGAGGAAGTAAGCAGCAAGAGTACATTGAAGTGGAATAAATTGTTTAAAAAAATTGTGCAGGTTTAGAGGTATGCACACCGAGGACTAACTCAGTTGGGTTGTTGGAGGATATGAGGAGATGTAAAATGATTAGAGATGAGAGGTTTGTAATATTTGATAGCGGTGCAGGGGGGAGATGTGGAGCATTTATTGTTTATGTGTAATTTGATAGGGATTGGTGGGTAATGACTGATGTGGTGTGCAGAATTGTATGGAGTAGAGAATGGCTGGAGGAATATGTAACATTGTGAAAGGAGTATATGTGGCACCACTGTTGGAGAAAGGTTTGAAGGTAGTTAGTAACAGTGATGGCGGAGGTGGACAAATGTGTTACATATTGGATAAGGAAGTACTGGTGGACAAGGAAGGATTTGTTGAATGGGTTCCTAATAGAAGGATTTTGGTCCCTTCCCTCTCCCCCTCTATGAAGAACAGAATACAGCACATGCATTATTAGTTATGACATTTTTCTTACTGATTTATTTAACTTTGTTTGTCTATTTTTTTTTATAGTTTGTAGTTTGTCACAGTGTTAGTGCTGTATATGTGGTAACCTTAACACTTAACTGGCTCAACTTTAACAAAACTTAATAATGACAGGCAAACAAGCATACGATCTAGATGTTGATGTATAGCTTAGGAGTGAGCATTGATTGGAGGTGGTATGCCGGTGCTCTATAGCGCTTTAACTACGCATGATTGGCAAGCGAAGCGACCTCTCATTTGATTTGGGAGGGTGTTGGCGGAAAACATCGTATTACTGCGCATGCCCATACTTGCTTGCATGTCGGTATTATGTGGTTACCATACGTTCATATACCGGAGACTACAAGAAAATTTTATGGCTTTAACTTAAAAGGAAGTGGTAGCCAATGATGAAGAAATCGATAGCTGCTTCAATGACCAAAGGAATCGGGATTCTACACACGACCTGCATGGCTAATAGCTGTCAGGGAAAATTTGCTGGAGCTTTGTTCTGACTAAACTACTCAATTTATAAAAATGCTCAGGCATTGGATGTGGTACAAGTTACTGATGTTATGAACACTTGCTAAGGTAACTACAGTTCCTTACATGTGGACTACGCTCTCGAACTGCGAGTAGATGACTGGCTACAATTTTGTTTAGCATAAGAAAGGATAACTGATGCACATAGTCATTAGAAAAGATTTGTGCTAGTGATGTAGCGAGCTCTGGAAACAAAACAGTACCTGAAAACAATAAACAGTATCAATAGTACCAACTATCTGTTTAACAAGTTCTTGTCTGTTTCTACCTGGTCTTCCCTTAGTTTTCTGAGAATTTCTGCAGATAGCACTGTCTGATGACCTCACACTTAGTGTGATGAGCTTTTATTCTTCGAGGAAAGAAGCTTCCAAGTACTTTTAACACAGCTCCTTAATTCAAAATGCATATTTAAGTTAAAAAATATTATCTGTTTGGGATTCAGGTTGTTCAAACTTGCATGGACCTGTAAGGAATATGTAAATACTATTTTTGGCTACTTCCAATTTAACCTTTACAACATCATGATGGAATTATTGTGTAGAGATAAGTAGTGTATTAGGCCTTCAACTGCTATGACTAAGAAAATTGTTCATGTTATGTCCAAAGGATATTAGCTAAATTAATCATTAGGCTATTTAACAATATATATTGTCCCTTCCTTCCCTCTTCTCTCTCCACACACCTTCTCTTCCACTCAATACTTTGCATTTGTTACTTGTAATGTTTAGTGCCAAAACGAAATTCAGCGGTGAGAAAATAGATGACTTCCATGATTATGTGTAGGCCTATATATGTTTAACTATACAGTAGAGTACCGGTATTTTGGCATTGCTTTTCCTCATGCTAATTAAAGGTTGTCTGTTAAAATACTTTCTTTGTTACTCCATTAATTACTTCATTTGTAATATTATTGTAATAAATTGTACGAATAGAGAGTGTGAAATTCGTGGGGGGCATTGGGGGATGCCTAGGGGCCCAAAGAAGCTTGATGCCTAGGGGCCAGCACTGGCTGAAGACAGTAGAAATTCCCGCTACAGCAAGTAATTTTGATGAAATCAGTCATCACAGCTTGCAAGGGAAAGGTTACAATGATTTTTTTTTGTGCTAAAGCTGCTATCATTAATTATTATTGAAGTCATTAAATGTTGCTATTAAAAATACTATAAATAATATTAATATTGTTGTTGTTGTTGTTATTATTACTGTTATTATTATTATTATTAATATTATTATTATTATTATTACTGTTATATTTTTTACATGTTATAATTCTGCAAACATGCAGCAGTCACCAGTAGCAATTTATACTAATGTGATAATGCTCCCTAAAACATAACACAACAAAAGAAACAGAAGAAAAGCCACAGATATGTACAAACTAAAAGACAAGTGGTAATTATTTCAATTAAGAAACTCTCCAAAAGGCCATGATGGTATGGCAAGAATGGACATCTTCAGGCAACGACTTCCATAAACTGGTGGCATGAGGATAGAATGCATGCTGGTAGGCTGAAGTCTTAACCCTTTCAGGGTTTTTTTTTTTGTTGTGAATTTTGGTACCATTACTCTATTGTTTCAAATATTTATTAAAGTCCTTAGCAACCATATATTTTTGGAATCACACATAGTTACTTAAGTGTAGATCCAGTTTATGTTTCCTAGCAACAAAGTATGTGGTTATAATAGTGGTTTTAGTAATTAATTTTTGAATTTCAAGGCAATTATTGTTTTATTTTCAAGTATATCTTATGATAAAATGTTTAATACATTTGCAGGTTCATAGATTTCAACCATAATGATGTCAGACTGCAGCATGGAATTACGAAAAACATTATACAAATGAAGAAAGCATTAATTTCAATAAATGAAAATTGCAAAGTACAACCAAAAATAATTCAAAGCATTACTTTCTTTTCTTTGCCATGGGCCATTTAGTATGTGCTGATCCTGTGTAATTCCATTAGTATCCCTCCCATCCCACACATTGCTTGACTGAAAGTCCCACGTCCACCTCTGCCTCACCCTCTTCCAAGTCTACGTCCATGATCCCTTCTCCTTGGTTGCATACACCCCCTTCCTCTAACACCACCACCTTGCTCTTGCTGATCTTCCACCTGAGAACTATCATTAACATCACCATCATCATTATTTGATGTAGCAAACTCTAACTCACTACCATCTGATGAGACCTCATCACTACTGCTGGGTATTTGAACTCTGTGGGAGTGGGGCTGCTGTACTTGGTATACATCCAAAAACTGTAGACGTAGAGCTCTGTGGGAGTGGGGCTGCTGGACTTTGTATACATCCAAAAACTGTAGACGTAGAAACAGATATTTTTTTTATATTCTAAACCTTTTTGAACAGTAATACTTACCTAAAGGTTGAGTAACACTCTCATCACTAGAACTTGAGCTGTCATCAAAAAATATATCGTCAAAGTCCAATGGTTCTTCACCTTCCTCCATTACCTCTGAGTTTTCCACATGACTAAGTTCGGGGTCTTCTCAAGGAAGTTAGCTCTCTACACCTTCGCCTTCAAAATCACTCTCATCCTCTTCAGACAGGCCGAAATCGTCATCTTCCAATAGCTGAAGCACATCGCTAGTATTCTGGCGCTTAGCCACGATTTAGTGTGAACGGTCGAGTTTAAAGTCCTTAGCAACCATTTTGCTGTCATAGTTTTATGAATATCACGTCATTGAGCATCGCTTTAGGTGTCGTTTAACATCCTTTTTTTTTCGCGGTATGTTTGAACGATCGATTTTTTTAATGAATATTTAACTAAGATCCTTCCTTGGGCACTTTGAAGCGCCCATGACCGCTAAAGGGCCAGTGAAAAATCGAGTTTTGATTTACTGTTGGTTTTTAGCCTTGCATTCTTGACTGTAACTATAAGTGGAGCATAAAATGAGTGGGCACCATTGAGGCTCTTCTCATGATAGCTCGGCTTCATAATACATATGTATTAATTATTATTGCAGATTACTAATGCAGTTAGTAATCTAGATGTATATACATTAATTATAATGGTAGTAATAATCATGATGCATATGCTTAATTATTATTGCAGTTGTTAATCATGATGCATATGCATTAATTATAATGGCAGTTATAATCATGATGCATATGCATTAATTATTATTGCAGTAATTATTCATGATGCATATGCATTAATTATAATTGCATAAAAGATTCTGTGAGCTCACATATGAGCTGCCTCGCCTCTGGAGAGCTTATGTGTGCCCAGCTTAAGGTGATAAATCATCTCACCCTGAACACATTGCCTGATGTTAAACTATGTACATTTAATTTGTAGGTAGCGAACACAAAGATTCTTTGTGACTACTCTAGCTTGGATAAGGTGCCAACATCTGTCACCAAACATCAGCCTTGTGAATGCTACGTTTATTAAATTTTCAACATATTTTTTAAACGTCTCTCTATCTATGATATGGCAAGGCCATTAAGTGATACAGATATATCAGAATTTGGTAAGTATATACTAGAGTAAGACTTCAGTTCAATTTGCTTTAAATTACACTCTTATTTTTACTTATTTTTACCTGATAATAGAGTAACAATTCTATTTTCACTTTGGAAAGTGGTTGTTGGCTTTATCAATTCTCTATTGGAAAACACAGCATTTGGACTCATCATTAGACATGATATTGAAAAAAAATTGCAATTTTTTTTTATGCATGTACAGAACTTGACTTAGTTTGACAAGGGAATGGGTGTGGTTTTTTAGGATGAACAAACATATATACAAAGATACTTGACGTTAATTTTGTATTGTGTGGTTTTCATGTGAAACATGTAGAAATGCATTTCTATCTTCTATAAATACTCTCTACACCATGTATGTCAAACATTCAACAGTATCTCTTTATTTATGGCGGTAGTTAGAATTGAAAAATGAAGGTTAATTTTCTCCCCACAGGAATAAAAGTGAAGGGAAAATATATTCAAGATTTTGACATCACAGCATTGAAATCAAATTAAGTCTAGAATTCATTCTATTAGGCATTCATTGACCAATTTAAATAATTATATCACCTGCTGGTTTGAAAAGAACAAGATATCACAAAAATGCAGAAGCTGTGCTTGAAGCTGTCTGTGGTTGAATCTCTCTGAGCTTGAAGCTGTCTGTGCTTAAAGCAGTCTGTGCTTAAAGTTGTCTGTGCTTGAAGCTGTCTGTGCTTAATGCTCTCTGTGGTTGCAGCTGTCTCTGCTTGAAGCTGTCTGTGCTTGAAGCTGCATTTAACTAGAGACTAAGAGATACCGTAATGCTAGGGAGAAATAATATCAATACATATTTGAGATCAACTGCACTATGTAGGAAATCTATTCAATTATAGGATACTTGAATAAATTTAACATTAATTAATCTGGAATATTGATAATAATATTCAAGCAAGCTGAATATATTGGACATATGTTAGATTTTTTTGAATAAATATTTATCAACGGTAGTTTTGTTGTTTAATACGGGACTAAACCTGAAACCACCGAAATTTCAACACATATTTGTAGCTGCCATAACTTTTCTTTCCTTTCGTCTGTGCAGATACTTTTAATACTGCCCTGTTGATTTTTGTATGTTCTTTAAGATGATATGTGAACTGTCTCTAAAGGTACATATTCTAAGAAGATACATCCAAAAATGCCAGGTCACTCAAAATATTGCACTCCCAAACTTTTGCAAGGATATTTTCTAAGTGCCTTGTCTATATTGGCCCAAATTTGTTTTGTGTCTTCCCAAACACATAGCTGTGATATGTTGGTGACATACTTATCAACATATATTGTATTCATTAGTTCTAAGGCACTTAATTTCCAACTTGAGAAATCCACACAATATCTGTGACTGTCACCTCTTCTAATCACCATAACTTGGCAAAGCTTCAAGTAAAAAAAGAAATGAAACCAACATATCATAGCTAAGTGTTTTGAGGCAGTTGCAGATGAGAAGGGAAGAGGATACAGAAAAGTTCAATTACCACAAATCAAATTTACAATGCTATCGAGCTCCCCAAATGGGGCAATGCTTTCAGACTGGTAATGTTAGTCCAAACATTTTCTGCTGCAGCAGAGAGAGTCTTTTCAATTCTACAGGGCTTTACAGCTCAGTAGCAGTCATCTTTGGAGGACTACCTGGAACTACAACCTTGCTCATTAGATTCTCTAATTTGTGCCTGCACATTAATTAGAGTTTGCAAAAAAGGAATTTTTGGAAAGCAAAATGGGTGAAAGAGAGAGCAAAATGGGTGAATCGGAAAAGCAAAATAGGTAAATTTATCGAGCATAAAAGAAAAGCAAAATAGGAAGGAAAAAAAGTAAATTTTGTCAAGGCCTACACAAGTCTCCACAAACAAGTCCAGCCCACCACCCTTTCACATCATCAATAAATAACCCCTATATCTTCCTGCCATGCCTAGTCAACCTTACTTCTCTGTCATGTACATGATCTCCCACGAAGAAGACATTAAGCATCTGATCTTCAAGAAATTACTCCTGAGGTGTCTTAAAGAACTGCTCTAGGTTACAACAATTACTATATTGACTCACGTTAGAGAAATGATTGTGTGTGAGAATATCATCAAATTGCATTGATATTGTGAGGGGGAAAAAACTGGTAAAAAACCTAGTTTACCAGAGAAGCACAAAGCTCCTTACAATCAAGGAAGGTGTGTTAGAATAATTCAGCTAATCTCAACTGTGGAAAAAAAAAGGGGTGCAAATTATGTATACTGCATTGATCTGTCCATAGATTGTAGATATAATTTGTCAAGAGGCTGACTCACAAGACAAGTCTGTTTCCACTCAGTTCACTCCAAATTCCGCGTACTTTTCCAAAAGAGGTAGCAGTTACATATGTATATTATTAGTGACAAATAAACACACAAGAGACAATAAACTTTAAAAAAGTTTTTGACAAGTTTCATATGCTTTTGTCAAGCAATTTAATACATGTTGCAAGATGCCATTCCAAACGATATTCCAGTTTCTATTTCCCCCTTAAAATGGGAGAACTAGAGGTTAAGACCCGAAAAGTCCCGAACTTTTTTAACATGTTTCTTATCACCATAACGATTTTCTTACCTGAGTAAAGGTCATTTTAGTACCATATTGTTGCATATTCCTTGAGTTTTCAAATGATATGTTGAATGTTTCTATAGGCACCAACATCAAGGTTACTAAAAAAAATTGTACCCCAAAACCCCCAACAGTCATGACCCACTCGTGCATGGATAACAAAATACTATAATTGGTGTGTGTGCTAAAATCCCGTGGGAGTGATCCGTTTGGGCGAGCAAAGCGAGCCCTCATTGGGGAGGTGGATTGAACTTCGTACACCCGCGAAGCCCATAACCCGGGTGTGTACGGAAGATATTTCAGACTTCACTTAAAAAAGGAAATGGTCGTCTTGGACAACCGTGGTGGTCGCTAGATTATAATGAAGAAAACGACTGCATTAGAAGTCCAAAGGAAATAACACTTGGTACACTCTTGACCTACAGAGTCGAAAGCTGCCAGGGAAAGGTTAATAGAGTTATTTGTGACTAAACTAGCTCAACGTTTCAATAAACTCTGGCATTGGATGGGATACAAGTTCTTGATGGTAGCTATGAATTTTTCAATCTTGTTAAGGTAAATACCATTCCCTGCATGTTTACTACCACTCTCTTTCTCGGACAGTTAGCGAGTAGATCACTGGATAGTTTAGCATATATAGAAAGCATAACTGATGCATAGTCAATAGTTGTGCTAATGATATTGAGTATACTGATAACAATAAACTGTCAAAAGTGAAAAATATCATTTGAACAGATTCTTGTCAGCTTGTCAGCTTAGTACACCGATAATTTCGGCAGAAAACACTTCCTGCTGACTTAACTCCTAATGTGTTGCTCTTCTCATCTTAATGGAAACTAGTTTTTCCAAGATTCTTAACAAAACTACTTCCACATGCACTTTTCTATTTCAGAATTTGTCATCTCAATATGTTGTAGTTTCAGGTTGTTCTATCTTGCACCCATAAATGATACGGTAATGATATGAAATTCTTGGTAACTTCCCCATATCAAAATCCAACAACTTACACCAGTTGTGAATCTCTAAGGAATATTATTCTCGACTGCATCACATCTCACAATTGTAAAGAAGACATCTACAAATCATGCTCTTGATGGTAAGAATTATTTTCAATCTTGCTAAGGAAAACACAATTCCTAGCATGTTTACTGAAATTCTCTCTCTGTTGGATACTGAGCACATGACAGGATAGTTTAGCATATATAGAAAACATAACTGATGCAACTAATGATAGAGAGCAAACTGAAAACAAACCGTGTTAAAAGTAAAAACTATCACTACAACTAATTCTTCTCAGCTTCTACATCCCTTTATTCTATGATCATTTCTGAAGAAAGCACTGCCTGGCGGCCTAACTCTTCATGTTGTACTCAACTTCAAGGAAAGTGTTTTCCAAGTAATCTTAATAAAACTACTTCCACATGCACATTTCCATTTTAGAATTTTTAATCCCATTACATTGTCGAGTAATGTTCAATCTTGCACCTGTAAAGAAGACGTTAAAACATACAATTCTTGGCTACTTCACCATTTCACAATCCAACCACTTACACTAGTTATGAATCTATAAGAATATGTAACTTTTGGCTGCATCACATCTCACAATCGTAAAGATGACATCAACAAATCACATCACAAACCAGAATTGGGTTTGCTCTTCAGTTTGTCCTTACGAAGGTTATGCCAGAGCAATGTCTATTTTCTTATTTCCTAGGAGTAGGTAAGACTAGTCAAATATCTGGAACAATAAAATAAAAATCTTGACAATTCCGACTACAAGTAGAGCCTTATGATATCACTCTTAGTATGCTTGTAACTTTGTTTCTAAGTAAAGTAGCTACTCATACACCAAGCACTTCACTCTCAGCCATATTTCCTTATGAACATTTGTCTCACAACTGGTCTGGAACATTGGCATAGCAGTATTTGCTGGTATAGTAGAATTCCCTCGCAGCTATATTTCAATACGGCATTGCTGTCTCACAACTGGTCAGGTACATTGGCACAGTAGTATTTGCTGGTATAGCAGCATTCACTGGCAATAGTAATATTCACTGGTAAATCAGTATTCGATCTTTGATGTTTAAACATCATTACTAGTAATAGATTTTTTTGAGGTGTTATTGGCAGCTGTATTTAGTCAAGCATAAAACCAAGCATTTTGGACATTATTCATAAGCAGTGCAAATACCTAGAGTGAATGGGCAGGTGGAAGTAGATGAGAAAGAATAGTATGGGAGCTTCTAGCAAGACCATGTATGGAGTAGGCAGCTGTAGTGTGGTGGACAGGAGGATGTAGTGCATGCAGGAAGTTGGCGCCATCTCAGATGAATGAGGATAGGAGATTGTTGGGAGCAAGCAATAGAGTAGCAGGTGTGGCAGTGCAAGGGAGATCTATGGTGGAGGAAACTGGAGGAAATGAGGAGACAGGGTGATGTTTGGTAAGAGATTGGAAGTGTTGGAAGAGGGCATTGGTTGGAAGATGGAAGGTTGGTTAAAAATGTAGTAAATAAACTAAAATACGATGGAGGATTCAGCTGGTGGAAAAAGTACGAGGTTTTGAGGAGGAAGTAATTAGTATGTAGCTAGATGAAAAAACAAATTGAGAAATGAGAAGGACTGCGTGGAGGAAGTAAGCTACAAGAGTGGAGTGAAGCGGTATAAGTTCACAACAATGGTGTAGGGTGGAGAGGTATTTAATTTCTGTGCAGGGTCAGGAAGTTGTGAGGCTTCTGTTCAGACTGAGAACAAGCTCAGCTGGGTTGTTGGAAGAAAAGAAGAGATGTGAAATGATTATAGATGAGAGGTGCGTAATGTGTGAGAGTGGTGAAGAAGAAGATGTGGAGCATTTATTGGTGACGTGTGAGAGGAATCGGTTGGTACATAAGAGATGAAAAGAATTGTAGGGGCTGGCGAATGGCTGAAGGAATATGGAAGACTGTGCAAGGAGGGTAAGGTGGTATTGCTGTTTGGAGAAGGTATGGAGGGAGTAAATAACATTGTGATGGAAGAGGTGGGTGAATGTATTATGTATTGAATCAGAAGTGATGGCAGAGAAGGAAGGATTTTGGAGAGCTAATGGGCATATTTTGGTCCCATCCCCTACCCCCATTATGAATAGCTGGACACAGCAGATGAATTATTATTATCATATTTTCCTAACTGATTTATCTGTTAATTAATTGCATAATTTAGAATGTTTTTTGTTTGTTGATTTATTTTAGCTGTCTTATTGTTGTTGTGCTGTGTACATGGTGACCATAAAAGGCTCAACATTAACAAAATTAAATTATCAAAATTACACCTCGTGAATCTAATACTTTGCATCACCGATGGGCTTTGGGAACTCTCACACCAATTTTGTTGCTAAGTTATCCATGCGACTGTTGTGTTTAGCAGTGCAGATTTTGAGTGACCTGATGTGGTGCATGTATCTTCTAAGAAAATGTGCCTAAAGGGACATTCAACATAACATTTGAATACACACAGAATAAGCAACAATATGATACCAAAATTACCCACACAGAAATAAGGAAACAAGTTATAGAGATGAAAAAAAAGAAATCGGGATTTTTCTGGTCTTGACCCTTAATTCCCCCTTTTAAATTATGGTGGGTGGCATTGCTCATTATGTCATTATTTTGCAGTTTGGCAATAAAAAACCCACACAATTTTAATTAAATCAGGAAATGAATCACAAGAATGTATCATAGTAAATTATCCTTGCAGGCTATAAAATGTAAACATTTATCATCTGCACAGTAGATGCAAATAGGGGTGTACATAGCAAAGTATATGTTCAATAAAGTATATGTTCAATAGGTAATAGTTCCCTTTTGTTCCTCTTTCAATCACTCTTTGAAACATGCCAATCTGCAGACATCAGCAGTTTGGAATGTGGATCTTGTAGATGATCTTCCAAACATGGTTCAATCTAATTTCAGTTGGATCAAAGATGACCGCAAGTCACTTACACTTGTCACAGTGATTAGTGGCTTTCAACCAGAATCTCCAGAAATTCTCTAAAAGATCCCACATGGAGATCAAGTGTGTTCCTTAAAGATGCAGATATGCTGTGCCCAACTGGATGCATTTGTGACTGACATAAGATGAAGTACTGCCAAAACAGATGACCTAAATTTGATGCTATGCAAAATGATAATGATGATGACAAGAACGAATAAGCTGAAAAATAGATCAGTAGCTACAGGAGGGGCTGATCCAGAGTGGTTGACTAGTCAACAACCCCTTTCCCCCCAACCCCCTCCCGCCCAGGTTTTTTTTGTATTTGTGTATATTTTGTTATTATTGTCATGCTTGTACTGTATGTTGTACAAGCAATTCATTTACAAAACCTAATGTAATCATTAAAAACAAAAACAAAATGAAGAGATGTTCTGATCATACAAATCATCTTCCACTTCGAAACCTCCACAAATATTGTCAGTGTTGATTGCATAGTCAAAGCTGTGAATTGCCAGATTTCCTGGACACCATTAGGGCAGGTGATGTATACATGTATGCTGTGGCTTTCCATTTTGGCTGCCGTCTTAGATATGCATACAATTGAAGGCATCAGTGCTTTCAATAAAGACACAAAGGGACACAAATGAAGTTATAGACAACCAATACCATTTAAACAGCGTATGCTAACTCATTTGGATGTTGTGGTGACCATTTTGGAGGGGGCGGTGTTTTAGACGTTGAAATGATTGATCCCCACGACACTAGTCATTATTTTAAATAAAAAATAAACACATTTATCTAAAGTAGTGGATATTTCAAAGCTATAACGTCTTCAGAATGGCTGTTTTACAGATTGATTCAGAGGACAGGCGATTATCTAAACTGACCATGGATTCAGAACTCTCCCCTTCACTTGTGAATTTTTG
>CBDHDT010000074.1:0-36499 GCA_965261215.1 Ekhidna sp. | reverse complement strand
ATGCAAAAATGGCACTTAGGATGGGGAGATTTACAGCTGCAGCTGCTACACCGCATGCACCACGGACTGGCTCAGCTACACCTATGGGTGGACCTTCTGAAGCTGGACCTTCTGGAGCGACTCCAGCAAATCCAATGAACTTGTCTGGCTCCAGTGTGTTTTCAGGATCTGGACTTGGTAACTATAATGCTAGTGATTGGGCCCATAGAAAGAGCAGTAGAGGAGGACATCGACCTAATGCCGACGACATGGATACAACATCAAAAGCAGCAAAACGAACGAACCAAGATACTAGTGGTCGTGGGCGTGGTAAAAGGTCTAACGTTGCAAGAAGCAGCAGCAGCACCACCACTGAGTCTTATTCTATCTATAAGCCTGGCTCTACGGGAGGAAGTAGTAGTAGTAGTAGTGGTGGTGGTAGTGGTAGTAGTACTAGTAGTGGTAGTACTGCGGACTACAGTGAAGGACGAGAGTACGAAGATAGTGCGAGAATAACGACACTTCTCCAAGCCATGTTAGACAATCAGACACGGCTTAATGGAGAGTTTAAGCGTATTCTTATGCTAGGATCAATCGACAACAGGAAAAGACTGATGTCAGTAATGTCAACCGAAGTTTTACGGGGAAGTGGGATAACCGAAGAATTGATGGACGATCCTGGACAAGGGACGTTGAGCGAGATTGACAGGGCAAACATTTTCCGTGCTTTGCCTGATTTAGAGAAAAGCTTATCGGTTAATCAATTGGACTTATATGAATTTTCTATTAGAGACATCCTCGTCGCATTTAGTGTCCACAACATCGACACAGTACATTTGCACCGTTTTATTATGTTCATCCTAAACCCTGCAAGTGCTATGTTCATGGCAAGCATGGCTGACGAAACAAGACCGGTGAGAATTGGTGCACTGCACGCACTGGTTACTCTTTTCTCGGTACTGTACCATAGCATAGTTAGAGGTCGACATATTGCTTGATACACATATTTTCCTATAAAATGCAATTTTTTTTTGATATTGTCATAATTTTTAATATGCAAAAAACAATAAGAGTTCGGAATTCTAACAAGACGTTTTTGAAACAGCATCTTGGCGAACTACGTGTTAACACAGAGTTCACCACCGAAGAATCTGCAGAAGTTTTGGACATTAATGTAAGACAAGCATACAAGTTGATGAGCGAATTACGCAACAAAAGACAACAGTCCATCATCAGTCTTTCAAACTGTCCAGTGTGTTGCGGTTCTAGGGGGTCTGAACTGACTGTGACAGTCACGGATGAAAGCATAATAACGAAATGCGGATACTGCAGCGCCATATGCAAAGTATCCGCTGCATTCTGGGTGGTAAGTGCAGACAGAAAATTTATGACGTGCTCTACTCCGGCACGTTTTTCAAGGACTGCGAAAGGCAAAGACACAAAACGACGTCGATTATTCAAGCAAAAAGAAGACCAAGTCATCAACGAAAAGTTCAGCTGTATACAAGATAAATTTGTCTGTAAAGAAGCGTTGAAGGTTGCCGAGGGATCTACGTCACGTCATCATTATGTCGTGTCGGACAGCAGCGGTGACGATTTCACTCAGAGTCAAAAACATGCTAGATTTTCGTATTAACATTATTCATCTATTTAACTCACATTACTTGTATAAAGTGTCTATGTACGTTTATATTGCAACATAAAGTTAAATATGGGTGAACGAAATAGTGCTTGTAAATTATCGGAGATATGTTGTATTGCAACACATTTTATTACACGTGTGATTCAATGTCGTGTATGTATGTTGTTATGCCATTAAAATGTTAACGCGCGGTAATTTTTCTGGTCGGGAAACAAATTTACGGCGGTTGCTTTTTTGGTCGGGAAACAAATTGGCGGGCTACGAAAAGTATATAAAGGAACGAGTTGTCAGTCGGAGAACAAAAACTTCTCAGCACCCAGATAAAGAAAGTGAGCAGCCTCCAGAATCTTCACCTCTGTGGAAATCTTCACCTCTCAGAAAAAAACTTCACCATGGATATTGCGGCGGAAGAAAGGAAGAAAGAACTTGAACGAATCCTGAAACATCTTGATTCATCCAGTCTACAAACTAAAATGAATAGAGTGAGCACTTGGTATAAAGAAAAAAAACACAATTTAGATCATAAGTGTACCTTACGAACAATAAGGTTGGTTCTAAGAACCTGCCTCAAGAGTATCGTTGAGATACATGATGGAGCAAAACTGGGGCTGTGTGCCAATGATGTGAATAGGTATCACGTCATTTACTGTGAATTACACAGTAATATTTAGAATTGGAAAAGTTCCGACAGGTAAATAATAATACAATTGCATGTCACCTTTTTTTAAGCATTTCCTCTCAATAGATATGTATCGGTACATTCACCGGTAATTTTTGGAAAGCAGGAGACTGAATGGATGTGTCGGCTGCCTACAACAGCCGAAATGAAGATAATAATGAAAGGAGAAGGAGGAGGAGGAGGAGGAGAAGAAGACATGTTGTCACAAGTTTACGGTGTGTGTAGTTGTGTATTGTGTTCAAGAAATAAATTTTAAATATGTTTGTTTGTCCAATAAATAGAAGATGAGCACTTTGAAAACGGCCAAGTGCCTATCGACTTTGACAATCTGAGTGTGACGTCAGATGATGTCAGACTAATGGAACACGTGGTAGATGACATGACAACGGAGATACCCCCGATGTCGACAGTGTTTGCTGCTCCTCCTCCACCTCCTGCTGCTCCACCTCCTGCTGCTCCTACTGCTCCACCTCCTGCTGCTCCTACTCCTCCTCCTCCTCCTCCTGCTGCTGCTGCTGCTGCTGCTCCTACTCCTGCTTCTCCTACTCCTGCTTCTCCTACTCCTACTCCTACTCCTGCTGCTGCTGCTCCACGTACTCCATCTTCTACTGCACCCAACTCCCCCCACCACAAAAAATCACTGAAGCTTAGACGAAAGAGGAAGAGAGAGGAAGATGAGCAACCTCGCCCTACTCCTCCCCTTAAATCACCAACAAGTCATCAAACTCTTAATTGCAGGAGTGGTGCTTTCCGAGATGAAATTTCTAATTACATAGAATTTTTAAGGCCCGGATGGGAGGAACAGTTCACTGATGGCGTGATGCAGTTCTTGCTGATCACTGCGTATCGCTATGCTACGCATCACGCAAAAGAGAAGTTCGCCCAGTGGAAAAAGACCAAGTATGACGTCAGCGAGATGCTTAACGTGACGTCACTGTGTTCTGTGGAGCATGCTCGTCATTTTACAGAGCATGCTCTGAAAATCATACTAATTCATGCGGCTTTGACGGCATGTCATACCAGAGACGCACCACCTTTATCCAGAAGCACAATAGAGATGGTGCAACAGGTTGCGAAATTCGACTATACTGTCGACGGCGTTGGACTCGCCATGATGTGCGACGGACTGGAACAAATAAGCACGACAAACTTTCTGCAACTTAGACACAGTGCCATGTTGGCTTCCGGAGAGGAGGATAACGACATTGCATTTCCGTTCAGATTCGAATTGAACAAATATGTATTTAATAGCCATTATTAATTAGTATATAAGTGAGGCTTGTTTTTACAAATGTTCATTTTTATTTGTATCTATTATTTTTTATTCCTCTTATTATTATTATTTAACACAACCTGTTTTTAAAAACAAAAGGGAAAAGATCAATTGGCGCATGACGGTGTGAGTGGTATTAAGGAAGATAGGATGAGGAAGATGGTGGAGCAGTAGAATCAGATGGAGAAAGTCTTCCAACAAATCGTGATCTTCGAAATCACGCGAGGGAGCGTTATTGATAAGGTTGAAGGAGTGGGTGTGCAGTGAGAACAGTTGTTGCATTGGAAGTATGGCAGGTGGTACGTGGCCATTCATTTGGCAAAGCGTTAAGACCGAGTTAGAAATTGCATTGTTGCAAAGATACACTTGCCCGAGGCCATCAATAGAATGCAATTCCTAACTCGGTCTTAACGCTTTGCAACAAATGAAGGTGGCAACGTATCACGTGACATGCTTCCAATGCAACAAGTGGTTTCACTGCGCACATGCTACTTCAACCTTATAAAGCACGCGCCCTCGCGTGGTCTCGAAGTTCACGATTTGTTGTAGACTTTCTTCATCAGATTCTGTCTGCTACACCATCTTCTTTATCCTTCCTTCCTTATGACCACTCACACCGTTATTTTTTTTATGTCTTCTCTTGTTTTTAAAACAGGTTTTTTTAAATCGGATGACTGTTCTTGGTTCTCCTTTTTAAAAAAAAAAAAAAAAAAAAAAATTTGGGAATTAAAAAAAAAAAAAAATGTTACAAAAAATTTTGTATTGGTGTTTTTAGAAATTGTTCATTTCAAATTGTATATATTTGTAAGTAACTCTAGAGTGGTGTTTTTAGAAATTGTTCATTTTAAATTGTATATATTTTAAGTAACATTTAGAAATTGTTCATTTTAAATTGTATATATTTTAAGTAACAATTTGTACAATTTAAAATGAACAATTTCTAAAAACACCACCCTAGAGTTACGTAGAGTTACTTATACGCGCTTGCGCGTATAATTTTTTTGGAACCAAGAATTTTTTAAGGGCGCGCGCGTGTAACTCAATTTTAATCAAATTTGTACAATTAAAAATGAACATTTTTCAAAAAAACAATATAATGAATATGATATCAAATTTGTACAATTTTAAATGAACATTTTCAAAAATCGTTAGATGATGATTGAGATGTTATTACTTGAATACGGTTTGCTACATAGTACAAATGGACTTCTATAATCCCTTACATTACACGGTTCTGAGTTCCAAGTTATGCAAATGCATGGTATCTGTTTCTTTAAGATGTAGGGAGCGAGGAGCTGACAATAATAAAATACTGTTTTTTTGCTGTACGTACATATTTCTAATCCTTCGACTTCTTGAATTAATGCTACGGATAATCTTGATTGCAGTGCTGGTTCAAGGTCTGTAGGTAGATTGTTACAAACTATAAGTGTGTGCACAGGAACATCACATTGAAACTGTGTTGCGTACAGTTTGACGCTGAATGGCGTTCCGCCCAAAAGGTTCATTATCTGAGTTCTGCAAGTTGTCCATTTCGAATTCGGGTCATCGACAATCACTACTGGTGCAGTTAGTACAGGTGACCAATTTCCAACACCTTTATCTCCTATATCAAGAACTCGTGCATAATAATTGTGAAAAAGAAATGAAATACACCAGGACTTTCCTACATCCGGTCTCCCTTTCAATACCAACTGTCGTCTTCCGTCTTCTTGGTAACATATATCTACAAAAGTACGAAAGTATTGTGAAGTATGAGAGTTGAGATGATATAAATTCGAACCACACCATTGCAGTCTGTGGTGAAATGTTTTCAGTTTCTTTTTGTCTTTGTTTGCTTATTTTGCAATCCAATGTCATTCTGGTAAAATCAGAGATGCTTGCAGAGCAACTTGTGTATGGGATGTAGTAGTGCGGTCCCATTGAAAAAAAAAAATCTCGTATCTGTATGTCAGTTGTTAATGTACCGTTCAAAATTTTCGGTAAAAGTATATTTTTCAGGTGTTTGGTGGTTGGTACATGGTCTCTTTGGGAAGGGGAAAGAGTAATTCCTAAGTCCAATTTTTTCCCATCACTTGTGAAGCTGTTTACAACAACGTCGTCGTACCATGTTCCGATACGTTCTCTGTCCTCTTTTTCTATATATGTCCTTAATATTTCGACGTTCAAGTCTGCCTCAAGGATTAGTATGTCTTTGCATTTGCCTTGGATATTTTGAAATAATATCTTCTTAAATTCATCTACAGTTAGTTCGTATCCATCATCCCATTGAACATAAACGTTGAGGTGTGGATGATTGCCTTTCGAACCCATCTCAAAAGTGATGGATATGTTTACAGAGTGTTGGCTACAACATGTAGCTGCACATAGATCTTTCATTATGCATTGATATAATTTGCTCATTACATCTTTTGGAGTATTCGTGCATATCCAGTCCATACCTGTTTAAAAACCTTATAAATAATGTTATGTCATGATTGTTATGACTTACCCATATTTATTATGCAATAGTATGCATTACATCTGCCAATTGGCTCAAAAGCAAAGTCTTCCCAGAAAAGTCCACTCTTGCTCATTTTGATTTTATTGAAGTGTTCAAATTATCCTTTTAAAAATTGTACAAATTGTCAATTTGACTTTTGCAACAATTGGTCTGCGTTTATATAGAGATATAATGACGTCATCACAAATGGAGACTGACTTACCTCTTTCCCCACCTGTTGATCCACCTACGGAGACGGAGATTGCAGCTGAAGAGCCAGCGAACGGATTTCCAGATGACGTAAAGGAGATATGGGTGTACAAACGTCACATACAGACAACTACGAAACATGGTGGACATGATAGCTGCTTTACTGTGAAACGAAATACGGTGGACCACAAAATGTACTTATCCGGACCGCCGAGTTACAAAAAAGTTCCTGTTTATAATTCACTGGTGTGCAGAGATGATAACGACTGCATTTTGCTGGTATGTGGTGGAAAGCACAAGACAATTATGATGTTCAAGGGATGTTTGGTGGGAAGTCGTGCAGATCAGTACGTGTTTGAAGGCATATTGTCCTTCTTTAACTCGAAATCAGAGATGGTGATGTACGTTGCCGGTTGTGAAGTGAAGGGAGAGTTCTTCTAGTGGAAAGTTACGCCAGAGCCTAAGGTACTGAAAGATAGCGATGATCCGGATGCAAAAGTCTGTCAGCAAGTCGTTGGCAGTTTCAGAAGGAAATTTGCATTGGATCTCAAAAGAGACACAGATTTAAAGCAGGGTAGTATGAAGGAAGTAATGGATGTCGGATTACACGCCATTGAACAGCTTATATTATACTTTGGGAAAGAATTATTTGAGTGGTTGAAGGAGAAATCAAAAAAAACCCCTAAGCTACAAACCTTGCTGCAAGAAAATGTACTGAAAGCTGGAAATGACGTTTCATTGGATCAGATAATTGCAGCAGGTGGTTGCAAGAACGTTAGCGAATTACTGGCAGTTCAGGAAGGTAAACCTGTGCCTGTGAGTCCAGAAACTCCTCCGGAGAAAAAAAATAGGAAACGTCATATGCATGACGATGAGTGTTTGGCTCTTCGCGTCTTCATAGAAAGAGATAAGTGCAATTGTTCAATTCAGGATAAATCTGATGATGTTCCACAGAAAGATGTTCCACAGAAATCTGATGATGTTCCACAGAAATCTGATGATGTTCCACAGAAATCTGATGATGTTCCACAGAAATCTGATGATGTTCCTAAAATCACCATGTCGCAGCTATTTGGTAGTCGAGGCTTCAAAGTGCGTCGCGAGGATAAGATTGACGGTCACCATGTTACATGGCACGGATCATATACCATGTGAATTGTTTAATTAGAGATGTAATATTGAACAAAAAAAAAGTATATAAATGATTGTTTTGTCATTAAAAATTAAACCAGATAAAATTTACAATGTCTGCAATAATAAATCTTTTCGGAAACAATGGTGAGACACCCGTTTCACCCGTTATTCAGACACCCGAAGTTAGCTTGGGTGGGGGGCCAGGACCTATTGCGGTACCAGCCCCTATCATATTCGCTGGATTTGGGGATGTCATAAATGGAAACGTGGAGAGGTATGTTGCCGATGGGTACAGTGATGCTGATAGATATAGTGGCAACACACCAAAACGTGTACATTTTTGCAGCATAAAGAAGCTGGAGAACACTATGTTTGATGAGGTGGACAAAGAGTACGTGACGGACAAGGATGAGGACAAGGATGAGACTCGTAGCAGCTGGAATGATGGAAATGTTGGGTGTGGATGCGACGAGTGCTTCAAGTCCTGCATATGGGCTGAGCTTCCCAGCGGACGTACTACTATACAGAAAGCGGCTGATATAGCTAAAAACGATCCGGATGATGTTGAGTTACGGTGTGTGCATCCGTACTCTTTGAGTATTTTTAGCTCTGTGGCGCAGTTCACAGACAAATATGAAAGGAACGTGATGTTTATGGACGATATTACGGCAATGTTGTTTGAGGATTTTATGCGAATCCATCACAAATTAGCCAAAAATGCTGACACAACCTCTGAGTGGATTTGCTTGACTGGGACGTTTATGTTGACAAATCCCAAGTATGCATTGGCATACAAAACCGTTTACGGTCCCGAATGCTGTGCACATGTGATGCAGCACATGCTAGTGCACAGTGAGAATGAATATATAGTGGAGATGCTCAGGTCTATGCTGTCGACTAAAGAGACGTGCCCCATTCGTTTCCTGGAAAAATTCCAAAACGAACAAAAAACATTGTATAAAAACTTGATTAGATTTTAATGTTATAATGTGCCTGTATGATTACATTTATTACAATTATGGGTAAGAAAAATTCGGATATTGCTAATATAATAATAAAGGAGTACAAAGGGAAAGATAAAAAGAAAAAAAGTTTCGTACACGCTGGTCTTGCTGTACTTGCGAAAGAAGCAGTTAAGCACGGTGCGGATCCGAATAGTGTTTATAAAAAACATGTTGGATTTTACAGAAAACATGGACTAGAACCACTGACACCTGGTCAGCTTGGTTTTAGAATGAACAGCAACGGTTCTTCTTCTTCTGGTGTGGATAACAATCCCATGATTGTGGTAGACACGGAAAAAATGCCAACTGCCAACGCCGTGTGCGATGTTCTTAGTGTAGCACATCATCTCATCAAGAAAGGTGGAAACGTGTCTCAACTGTGCATGGTTGCAGACGAAAAGGCAAAGGAAAAGGGTCATGATTGTAATGGTTCTCTTGCTGCTGTCAGTCAAGGACAAGATTACAAGCAAAATGTGGTATTTGCACCCATGAAAATAAATACAGAAGATACATCGCTGCCTTCTCTTATGGGACCCATAACCCAAGGTCTACAGGAGATGAAGAGCATAACAGGTGCCACTACCGAACACAAGGAACTAACGCCAGTGGATGACAGTGAACTGCTTCCATGTCCAAACCCACATTCTATATACATGCACAGTAATGCTGGCATAGTTGCGGATACTTCTCTGTTTAAGTATTCGCCAATGGACCCGGTTGAAAGAAAACCTCTTGTATCATATCCAGTAGGCACCGGTCTCACGCACAATTACTTTAACGGTGACGGACAGATGGTTGGAGTTGTGGGCGAGCACGAACAAGCTGTGGGAGGTGCAGGAGGGGGACTGTCAAAAATTTTCGATAAAGTAACTAGTGTTGTTGATTCGGTAGCTAAGGTAGCCAGCATAGCAGGCATATTTCTGTGACATTTGTATATATAGCACTAATTTTTTAATATCACAATTCTGGTTATTGTATGTTTTAAATTGTTCATTTTTGAAATGGATCCGGAAGTGCAAAAGATGATAGATACAGTGACTCGAGAGTTGAACAAGAAGAAAAAGCCATCAGCAAAGAAAACTCCTTACCAAAAAAAAAAAAAGAAGAAGATGCAGACGTGAATACATCGATCAAAACTCTGCAGAAACTAAAGATGATGAGCGCAGATGCTCCGCTCGGAGTGACAATTCCACATTACAGTAAACTAGTGGTTCCTCATCAGGATAGTGACTTTCAGTTGATTGCAGATATGAACGGCAGACTCGAAGCAGTCATGGAACATTTGGGCAAAGAAGATCACTCTGCATCAGCGATTGAATACGAATCTCACATGAACGATGATATATTCAGTATTCCTCCAGACAACTCTAACGTAGTAAGCAGTACCAAAACATTCGACATAGGTTGGAAAGAACCGCACACTCTTGAATCTCTGATCACTTTGAGTCAGATAGTGGACGACTCTTACAGCGAAGAGCATGGAGCGTTTTCTCATGCGCTATCGTTTGTTTACAAGTCCGTCATTGACTTCAAAACAAACGTGAGTCAAGCAGACAAGCCTGGAACAGTTCCGTTTATTCACGTCATGAAAAGAGAGACTATTGTGATACGACCTGGAAAGGTAGAGTTTACACCAAACATGGAGTATTTTGCAATTTTGGCAGACCTTCCTGAACCGGTAAATGCTCAGTGCGATCCATCAAAAGATGGCACAAAAAATTCGGAAAATCAGAGTATAGACATGAAAGATGTACATCCTTCGCAGACATTTATCGACAATAAGAGCATAGTTGCAATTCTGTTTGTACTCGCCGATGACATTCGAAAGGTATTACGCGCTGATGAAAGATGGAGACAAGGAAACACACTTAGGAAAGGTACAGTTGGAAGGAGCAGACAAAAAACACAATGAAGTGCAAGAATCTCATGACTTATTCAGACGTAGATCAAATATGGCATACGACCAGATAGAAGATGATGAGGTGGACATGCACAAGGTGCAGGTAGTTTCGTCCATAGACATTCAAATGCAGCACACTGTTAAGATTAACAGAAATAGCATAAAGGAGATAAAGATGAGAGTAGTGCCCGGTAAGGACATGGAGAAGCCCACGGTCGAGCAGATTGTACAGGTACCGGGGCGCAAGGATAAGAAAGGTAACTGGCACGTTTTACCAGGAGACGATTACCTTGAAGTGAAGTCTAGTGAATGCAATGTACAAGACGAGCAACACACGTACAGTGCTACTGAAGCTATGTCGTCAGAGGAAGCTGTTCGTGAAGGAAATCCGTCCGAACCTAAAGGATTTTTGTTCGATTACTGTTCCGACAATCAGATGATTTTCAGTCCTGATAGCAAACTGTATATAGTGGACAAGTTTGACGTGTGCAGCATGTTGAAAAAGTACGACGATCCATCAGAAACAATTCCATACACCGATCCAAAAACGAGATACGGTTACATCAAATTCATAGAACCGCCGATGTACAAAATAGCAGTCATGTACAGAGTCGGATGGATGTCGTATGACAAGTACAGGAGTTGTTTCGGTAAACCGTATGGAGACAGTGGCATTAAGATCCGAACTACAGCCATGTACAGCTTGCATTACGACAGATCTCACGAACCGACGAAAGAAGATTACAAAAACAAAACCATTTTGGATCAAACGCACTTGAAACACGTTGATCCATCCGAGTCAAAAAACAACATTCACAGCATTGTTGTTCATCCTGATGTCGCACATGATTACGCACTAAGACCAGTTAAGAGTTACAGAAATCCTATGTTCAAAGCATGCAGAGACATGGAACTGGGCGAGAGCGTGCATATGGATATTGTTGACGTAGATATTAATGGACAGTGGACATGATATAATGTTGTGCCATTTTATTTTTTTTCATATTTAAAACAATTAACATGGCTTCAGTGTTTAGAGATGACAAAACGGCGCACTATGAGGAACAATTCCGTGGGCTTAGGACTGGAAGATTTGATAAAATCAATATAGAACCTCTTGGCGGTGTTGGTACCATGGTGGGAGTATCACGTGCCACTCAGATAGCTCCAAGAGATATGAGTGAATTAATCATGAGGTGTACATGGAACCTGGAATTCAACGATGTTGTAATATTTATGTCGGATGGCTTCGCTACAGTGTTGGGTAAAGTTGTTGCTGGCACTGTCCACTTCAGTAGGGATTTGGATGTCGACCAAGTTAACATACATTCGAGCAGCGGAAGTAACTACGTGATAAAAGCAGGTTCTAAACTAATTTCTGCTGGAACAGACTACAGACGGATTGCTTACAATTTAAAAATTGTTTGTCGCGATCACAAAGTGGTCGTGAATGCCCTCGAGTATAAGTTGGTAGGAGGGAAACCAAAAATTATTGGCAAGCGTGCACGGTCTGTTGAATACTATTGTGTGGATGGATCAATATTCGCACAATACTACCATGCTATTTTTGGAAAAGATCCTGAACCGGGCGAAGAATTGGTAGGCATCTTCATCGCAGCTTTCACGACTTGTCACAGCAGGCTCATGACTAATGCAGGTATTGACGCAACTGCTCGCTCGTTAGAGGTCATATGTCATTGGGACGTTGCACAGTCGCTGGAATCGGAGAGACGAGCATTCATCAAAAAAGCGAAACAGAATGCAAAAGATTTAGAGATGCTGCTGCTAGACCACCAAGTACTATACCACCAAGTACAACACCTTCTGACTGGGGTGGTTCTGGAGGTTTTGGAGGTTCTGATTCTGGACGAAGTTCTGGACGAGGAAGTGCTCGAGGTGCTCGAGGTTCTCGAGGTTCTGGACGATCTCGAGGTTCTGGAGCGACTCCAGCAAATCCAATGAACTTGGATAAAGCAAGTGTGTATAGAGCAGGTGGACACGGTACTTATCAGGCGGGTCAGTGGACAAGTTTTGGAGTAGGAGGACATCGACCTGGTGCCGACGACATGGATGAACAATATACCGCACACAAACGATCTCGAGCACCCGATGTTGGTAGTACGATTAGTGGGTTTATGCGTGGTCGTAAAAAAACTAACGTTGGAAGAAGAAGAAGCCCCAGTCCCACACCTACCACCGCTAATAGTATGTTTGCTAGTAGTGGTGGTGGTAGTGGTAGTAGTACTAGTGAGAGTAGTACTATAAAGTATAACATTGAAGACGACGGTGATGGTTATCAATCGTCTGTGAGAATAACGGACATTCTCAGAGAAATGTTGACAAATCAGACAGAGTTGAACACAGAGTTTAAGCGGATTCTTCATGCATCATCAATTGAGAATAAGAAGGCACTGATGGCATCAATGGTGAGACAAGTTTTGCAGCCAACTGATGTAAGCAAAGAAAGACTTGATCATGCAGCATTTGCGTTGAGCGAGCTTGACAGGGCCAAACTCTTCCGTGCAATGCCTGATTTGGAAAAAACCATACTAGGTTTTCAATATGAAGTTTCAGAATGAAAATTTAAGAGTTCGTAATTCTAATAAGACATTTTTGAAACAACATCTCGGCGAAATACGTATCAATACCGATTTCACCACCGAACAAGCTGCAAACGTTTTGAACATCAACGTAAGACAAGCGTACAAACTGATGAGTGAAATACGTAACAAACAGAAAAGGTCCATCATCAGTCTTACAAACTGCCCAGTGTGTTGCGGTGCTAGGGGAAGTGAACTGTCTGTGGAAGTGACGGTTGAATCCATAACTACGACCTGTAAATTCTGCAGCGCAATATGTAAAGTATCCGCTCGTTTCTGGTCGGTAAGTGATGACAAGAAAATTATGTCGTGCAGTACTCCTGTACGATTTTCAAAGACACCTAAAGAGAAGGCTATCAAAAGACGTCTATTATTCACGGCTCAAGAACACAGAGCGAAAAGATTCAAGAGCATAAAAGACAAAAGGGATCAGGAGGCGGCATCTACGTCACGTGTGGATGAGTCTGACAGCGACGATACTCCTAGCCAAAAACATGATAGATTTTCTTATTATAACACCTAGTATAAAGTGTATATTATGTACTTCTTTACAACATAAAGTTGATTATGGATGAACGAAATAGTGCATGTAATTTATCGGACATATGTTGTAGTGCAACATTTGCAATCACGGCTAATACAGTTTTGATGTTGGAGCTGATGATGTCATCAGATTGCATATCGATGAATCAGGAGACAGCGGTATGTTGACATGTATGAGAGCGCTGCTGGATGGTTCAGATTACAGGGACATGGACGTAGTCACTACATCTATGCCACATACTGTTGTTACCTGTTCCGTGCACTCTAAGCATTTCTCTAAAACTAAGCAAACTATGTGGCTGGACTTCAGTTTATTTTGCGACGTGTGCGAATCTAAAGCTTATTTCCTGTTTACTACGTGCTGCATTACACCGTCGGAAGGCTTCATTTCATTTACAAATGACATTGATGAAAGCAACGGTGCGTACATCCCATTTTACGAAATAGTTTCGATGGGTGGTGCATTCATAAGTGGAGGACACGTAATAAAGTCGCCTGCTCCATGGTTGCACTTAATAACCATTGTGCTCGCGCCACATAGAGTGCCTATAGCAAATGTCGTGCAGAAAATTGTACCTGGTACCATAAGTTGGAACGACGTGGACAGAACGCTTGTTTGTTTTCGTTGTTCTTACAATTTCGATGTTCGACAATATGGTCCGATACTCGTTCACGGTGGTGAATTTAAGATGGTGTCTGCAGTTAATATTCGTCGGTGTCGGTCATTTAGACAGATTAAAATACTGAAAGGTTGCAAACACCTCGTGCTTTACGACGCAGATAAACTTGGAATATCACAAGTACATATAGATGAACTTACTCGTGATAACCCTCAGTGCAATATATATGTTGTTATTTTTGGAAAGACAGAAGATGTAGTTTTGAAATCATATGGCCCACACATTTTATTACACGTGTGATTCAATGTAGTGTGTATGTTGTTATGCCATTAAAATGTTAACGCGCGGTAACTTTTCTGGTCGGGAAACAAATTTACGGCGGTTGGTTTTTTGATGTGAAAAAAAAAGGCGGGCTACGAAAAGTATATAAAGGAACGAGTTGTCAGTCGGAGAACAAAAAATTCTCAGCACGCAGATCAAGAAAGTACACAGCCTCCAAAATCTTCACCTCTTCAAAAATCTTCACCTCCAAGAAAAACAAGTCCGCCATGGATATTGCGGCAGAAGAAAGAAGGAAAGAACTTGAAGGAATGCTGAAGCATCTTGATGCTACAGCTATACACGGTAAAATGGCGAAAGTGAGCTCGTGGTACAAGGAAAAACAATGCAGTATGGATCATAAGTGCACATTAAGAACGATAAGGTTGGTTCTAAGAACCTGCCTGAAATGTATAGTCGAGATACATGACGGCGCAAAACTGGGGCTGTGTGCCAATGACGTCAAAAAATTTCACGTCCTTTACTGTGATCTACACACCAGTATTCAGAGTTGGAAAAGTGCCGACAGCAAGTAAGTAAATAATAATACAATTGTATGTCACATTTTTTAACCATTTACTCTCAACAGGAATGTATCGTCACGTTCACCGGTAATTTTCGGCAGGCAGGAAACGGAGTGGATGTGTCGGCTGCCTGCAACAGACGAAATGAAGACTATAATGCAAGGAGGAAGAGGAGGAGAAGAAGAAGAAATGTTGTCGCAAGTTTACGGTGTGTGTGTAGTTGTGTATTGTGTACAAGAATTAACGTTTAAATATGTTTGTTTGTCCAATAAAGTGTGTAGTTGTGTATTGTGTTCAAGAAATTAAATATGTTTGTTTGTCCAATAAATAGAAGATGAGCACTTTGAAAACGCTCAGATACCACTAGACTTCGATAATATGAGTATGACGTCAGATGACGTCAGGATAATGGAACACGTAGTGGATGACATGACGACGGAGGTACATCCAATGTCAACAGTGTTTGCTGCTCCTCCTCCACCTCCTACTGCTCCACCTCCTACTGCTGCTGCTGCTCCACCTCCTACTGCTCCACCTCCTACTGCTCCTGCTGCTCCACCTCCTGCTGCTCCACCTCCTACTGCTCCACCTCCTACTGCTCCACCTCCTACTGCTCCTGCTGCTCCACCTGCTGCTCCTGCTGCTCCACCTGCTGCTCCACCTCCTGCTGCTCCACCTGCTGCTCCACCAACAACTCATCGAACCCTTAATTGCAGGAGTGCTTTCAGAGAGGAAATTTATAATTACATTGAATTTCTAAGGCCCAGATGGGATGAACATTTCACAGATGGCATGATGCAGTTATTGCTGTTCACGGCGTATCGATATGCCAAGCATAGCGCAAAAGAGAAATCAGTACAATGGAAGAAGACAAGATACGACATAAGCGAGATGTTTAATGTGACGTCATTGTGTTCTGTTGAGCATGCTCGGCATTTTACAGAACACTCAATGAAAATCATATTAATGCATGCAGCTTTGACGGCATGTCACACCAAAGAAGCACCACCTCTATCAAGAGGCACGATGGAGATGGTTAAAAAGGTTGCAAAATTCGACTACACTGTCGACTGCGTCGGACTCGCCATGATGTGCGATGAAGTGGATCAGATAAGTACGACAAACTTTCTACAATTCAGGCATAGTGCCATGTTGGCTTCCGGAGAGGATGATAACGATATTTCATTTCCTTTTACATTTGAATTGAACAAATATGTATTTAATACCCGTTATTAATTAGTATATAAGTGATGCTTGTTTTTACAAATGCTCATTTTTATTTGTATCTATTATCTTATTATTATTATTTAACACAACCTGTTTTTAAAACAAATGTGAGTGGTATTAAGGAAGTTAGGATGAGGAAGATGGTGGAGCAGTAGAATCAGATGGAGAAAGTCTTCCAACAAATCGTGATCTTCGAAATCACGCGAGGGAGCGTTATTGATAAGGTTGAAGGAGTGGGTGTGCAGTAGTGACAGTGTTGGATTGGAAGCATGTCACGTGGTATGCGGCCATTCATTTGTTGCAAAGCGTTAAGACCGAGTTAGAAATTGCATTGTTGCTATCCGAGGACATCAAGAGAATGCAATTTAACTAGGTCTTAACGCTTTGCATCAAATTGCTTGGCCGCGTATCACGTGACATGCTTCCAATCCAACACTGTCATTACTGCGCACGTGCTACTTCAACCTTATAAAGCACGCACCCTCGCGTGGTCTCGAAGTTCACGATTTGTCGGTAGACTTTCTTCATCAGATTCTGTCTGCTACACCATCTTCTTTATCCTTCCTTCCTTATGACCACTCACAAAATTTTTTTTTTTTCTCTTGTTTTAAAAACAGGTTTTTTAAAATCGGATGACTGTTCTTGGTTCTCCTCCTCTTTTCAGGATCACCTACCGTCACTTTTTTTTTTGGGAATTTTTTTTTTTTTTAAATTATTTTTGGAGAATTTTTTTTTTAAAACTTTTTTTTTTGAGAATTTTTTTTTTAAAACTTTTTAAAAAAAATTTTTTTTTTTTAAAACTTTTTTTTTTGAGAATTTTTTTTTTAAAACTTTTTCTAAAAAAATCTAGAGTGGTGTTTTGTGAAATTGTTCATTTTAAATTGTATATATTTTTTGGTAACATTTAGAAAACATTTAGAAATTGTATAATTTAAATTGTATATATTTTAAGTAACAATTTGTACAATTTTAAATGAACAATTTATGAAAACACCACTCTAGAGTTACGTAGAGTTACTTATACGCGCTTGCGCGTTTTTTTTTTTTTTTGGAACCAAGGAATTTTAAGGGCGCGCGCGTTTAATTCAATTTCAATCAAATTTGTACAATTAAAAATGAACATTTGTCAAAAAACAATATAATGAATATGGCATCAAATTTCTACAATTTAAAATGAACATTTTCAAAAATCGATAGATGATGGTTCAGAGTTAATAGTAGTGTTAATACTAGTGTTAATGTTATTACTTGAATACGGTTTGCTACATAGTACAAATGGACTTCCATAATCCCTTACATTACAAGGTTCTGAGTTCCAAGTTATGCAAATGCATGGTATCTGTTTCTTTAAGATGTAGGGAGCGAGGAGCTGACAATAATAAAATACTGTTTTTTTACTGTACGTACATATTTCTAATCCTTCGACTTCTTGAATTAATGTTATGGATAATCTTGATTGCAGTGCTGGTTCAAGGTCTGTAGGTAGATTGTTACAAACTATAAGTGTGTGCACAGGAACATCACACTGAAACTGTGTTGCGTACAGTTTGACGCTGAATGGCGTTCCGCCCAAAAGGTTCATTATCTGAGTTCTGCAAGTTGTCCATTTGGAATTGGGGTCATCGACAACCACTACTGGTGCAGTTAGTACAGGCGACCAATTTCCAACACCTTTATCGCCTATATCAAGAACTCGTGCATAATAATTGTGAAAAAGAAATGAAATACACCAGGACTTTCCTACATCCGGTCTCCCTTTCAATACCAACTGTCGTCGTCCGTCTTTGTTTCTTCTTGGTAACATATATCTACAAAAGTACGAAAGTATTGTGAAGTATGAGACTTGAGATGATATAAATTCGAACCACACCATTGCAGTTTGTGGTGATATGCATTCGGTTTCTTTTTGTCGTTGTTTGCTTATTTTGCAGTCCAGTGTCATTCTGGTAAAATCAGTGATGCTTGAAGAGCAACTTGTGTATGGGATGTAGTAGTGCGGTCCCATTGAAAAAAAAAAATCTCGTATCTGTATGTCAGTTGTTAATGTACCGTTCAAAATTTTCGGTAAAAGTATAGTTTTCAGGTGTTTGGTGGTTGGTACGTGGTCTCTTTTGGAAGGGGAAAGAGTAATTCCTAAGTCCAATTTTTTACCATCACTAGTGAAGCTGTTTACAACAACGTCGTCGTACCATGTTCCGATACGTTCTCTGTCCTCTTTTTCTATATATGTCCTTAATCTTTCGACATTGTTCAAGTCTGCCTCAAGAATTAGTATGTCTTTGCTTTTGCCTTGGATATTTTGAGATAATATCTTCTTAAATGCATCTACACTTAGTTCGTATCCATCATCCCATTGAACATAAACGTTGAGGTGTGGATGATTGCCTTTAGAACCCATCTCAAAAGTGATGGATACATTTACAGAGGTTTGGCTACAACATGTAGCTGCACATAGATCTTTCATTATGCATTGATACAATTTGCTCATTACATCTTTTGGAGTATTCGTGCATATCCAGTCCATACCTGTTTAAAAAAACCTTATAAATAATGTTACGTCATGATTGTTATGACTTACCCATATTTATTATGCAATAGTATGCATTAAATCTGCCAATTGGCTCAAAAGCAAAGTCTTCCCAGAAAAGGCCACTCTTGCTCATTTTGATTTTATTGAAGTGTTCAAATTATCCTTTTAAAAATTGTACAAATTGTCAATTTGACTTTTTCAACAATTGGTCTGTTCTTATATAGAGATATAATGACGTCACAAATGGAGACTGACTTACCTCTTTCCCCACCTGTTGATCCACCTACGGAGATGATTGCAGCTGAAGAGCCAGTGAACGGATTTCCAGATGACGTGAAGGATATATGGGTGTACAAACGTCACATACAGACAACTAAGGAACATGGTGGACATGACAGCTGCTTTAGTCTGAAACGAAATACGGTGGACCAAAAAATGTACTTATCCGGACCGCCGAGTTACAAAAAAGTTCCTATTTATAAGTCACTGGTATGCAGAGATGAGAACGACTGCATTTTGCTGGTATGTGGTGGAAAGCACAAGACAATTATGATGTTCAAGGGATGCTTGGTGGGAAGTCGTGCAGATCAGTACGTGTTTGAAGGCATATTGTCCTTCTTTAACTCGAAATCGGAGATGGTGATGTACGTTGCCGGTTGTGAAGTGAAGGGAGAGTTCTTCAAGTGGAAAGTCACGCCAGAGCCTAAGGTACTGAAAGAGAGCGATGATCCGGATGCAAAAGTATGTCAGCAAGTCGTTGGCAGTTTCAGACGGAAATTTGCATTGGATCTCAAAAGAGACACAGATTTAAAGCAGGGTAGTTTGAAGGAAGTAATGGATGTCGGATTACACGCCGTTGAGCAGCTTATATTATACTTTGTGAAAGAATTGTTTGAGTGGTTGAAGGAGAAATCCAAAAAAAACCCTAAGCTACAAACCTTGCTGCAGGAAAATCTACTGAAAGCTGGAAACGACGTTTCATTGGATGAGATAATTGCAGCAGGTGGTTGCAAGAACGTTAGGGAATTACTGGCAGTTCAGGAAGGTAAACCTGTGCCTGTGAGTCCAGAAACTCCTCCTGAGAAAAAAAATAGGAAACGTCACATGCATGACGATGAGTGTTTGGCTCTTCGGGTCTTCATAGAAAAAGCTGATTGCAATTGTTCAATTCAGGATAAATCTGATGATGTTCCACAGAAAGATGTTCCACAGAAAGATGTTCCACAGATAGATGTTCGACAGGAAGATGTTCCACCGAAATCTGATGATGTTCCTAAAATCACCATGTCGCAGCTATTTGGTGGTCGAGGCTTCAAAGTGCGTCGAGAGGATAGGATTGACGGTCACCAGCTTACATGGCACGGATCATATAACATGTGAATTGTTTAATTAGAGATGTAATATTGAACAAAAAAAAAGTATATAAGTGATTGTTTTGTCATTAAAAAGTAAACCAAATAAAATCTACAATGTCTTCAATTCTATCGCATTTCGGAAATATTGAGTGTGAGACACCCCTTTCACCCGTTCTCCAGACGCCCAAAATTAGTGGGTGTCCAGGACTTAAATTGGGTGGGTGTCCAGGACCTAAATTGGGTGGGTGTCCAGGACCTGTTACTGTACCAGCCCCTATCATCTTCGCTGGATTTGGGGATTCTATAAATGAAAACGTGGAGAGGTATGATAAGCATAGTGATGCTGTAAAATATAGTGATAGTACGCCAAGACGTGTTCATTTTTGTAGTATAAAGAAGCTGGAGAACGACATGTTCGATGAATTTGATAAGGACTACGTGACGGAAAAGGACTACGTGACGGAAAAGGATGTGGTGGACAAGGATGAGACTAGAAGCAGCTGGAACGATGGGAATACTGGGTGTGGATGCGACGAGTGTTTTAAGTCCTGCTCGTGGCCTGAGCTTCCGAGCACTCGTACCACCATACAAAAAGCGGCTGATATATCAAAAAACGAACCGGATGATGTTGAGCTGGAGAGCGTACATCCGTACTCTGTGAGCATTCTTAATTCTGTGGCGCAGTTCACAGATAAGTACGAAAGGAATGTCATGTTTATGAACGAAGCTACGGCAATGTTGTACGAGGACTTCATGAGAATCAATCATAAGTTAGCAAGAAATGCAGATACGACATCAGAGTGGATCTGTTTAACCGGTACGTTCATGTTGACGAATCCAAAGTATGCATTGGCATACAGGACCGTTTACGGTACTGAATGCTGTGCACACGTCATGCAGCACATGCTTGTGCACAGCGAAAACGAATACTTGGTGGAAATGCTGAGGCGTTTGCTGTTGACGCAAGAGACGTGCCCCATGCGTTTCTTTGAGAAATTTCAAGAGGAACAAAAATTATTATACAAGAACTTGATTAGATTTTAATGTTATTATAATGTGCATGTATGATTACATTTATTACAATTATGGGTAAGAAGAATTCTGATATTGCTAATATAGTAATAAAGGAGTACAAAGGGAAAGATAAAAAGAAAAAAAGTTTCGTACACGCTGGTCTTGCTGTACTTGCGAAAGAAGCAGTTAAGCACGGTGCGGATCCGAATAGTGTTTATAAAAAACATGTTGGATTTTACAGAAAACATGGACTAGAACCACTGACGCCTGGTCAGCTTGGTTTTAGAACCAACGGTTCTTCTTCTTCTTCTGGTGTGGATAACAATCCCATGATTGTGGTAGACACGGAAAAAATGCCAACTGCCAACGCCGTGTGCGATGTTCTTAGTGTAGCACATCATCTCATCAAGAAAGGTGGAAACGTGTCTCAACTGTGCATGGTTGCAGACGAAAAGGCAAAGGAAAAGGGTCATGATTGTAATGGTTCTCTTGCTGCTGTCAGTCAAGGACAAGATTACAAGCAAAATGTTGTATTTGCACCCATGAAAATAAATACAGAAGATACATCGCTGCCTTCTCTTATGGGACCCATAACACAAGGTGAAGAGCATAACAGGTGCCACTACCGAACACAAGGAACTAACGCCAGTGGATGACAGTGAAATGCTTCCATGTCCAAACCCACATTCGATATACATGCACAGTAATGCTGGCATAGTTGCGGATACTTCGCTGTTTAAGTATTCACCAATGGACCCGGTTGAGAGAAGACCTCTTGTATCATATCCAGTAGGCACCGGTCTCACGCACAATTACTTTAACGGTGACGGACAGATGGTTGAAGTTGTGGGCGAGCACGAACAAGCTGTGGGAGGTGCAGGAGGGGGACTGTCAAAATTTTTCGATAAAGTAACTAGTGTTGTTGATTCGGTAGCTAAGGTAGCCAGCATAGCAGGCATATTTCTGTGACATTTAAACAGTACCAATTCATTAATATCACAATTCTGGTTATTGTACGTTTTAAATTGTTATTTTTTTTGAAATGGATCCGGAAGTGCAAAAGATGATAGATACAGTGACTCGAGAGTTGAACAAGAAAAAAAAGCCATCAGCAAAGAAAACACCTTACCAAAAAAAAAAAGGAAGAAGATACATCGATCAAAACTCTGCAGAAACTAAAGATGATGAGCGCAGATGCTCCGCTCGGAGTGACAATTCCACATTACAGTAAATTATTGGTTCCTCATCAGGACAGTGACTTTCGGTTGATTGCAGATATCAACGGCAAACTCGAAGCAGTCATTGAACATTTGGGCAAAGAAGATCAGTCTGCATCAGCGATTGAATACGAATCTCACATGAACGATGATATATTCAGTATTCCTCCAGACAACTCTAACGCAGTACCAAAACATTCGACATAGGTTGGAAAGAACCGCACACTCTTGAATCTCTGATCACTTTGAGTCAGATAGTGGACGACTCTTACAGCGAAGAGCACGGAGCGTTTTCTCATGCGTTATCGTTTGTTTACAAGTCCGTCATTGACTTCAAAACAAACGTGAGTCAAGCAGACAAGCCCGGAACAGTTCCGTTTATTCACGTCATGAAAAGAGAGACTATTGTGATACGACCTGGAAAGGTAGAGTTTACACCAAACATGGAGTACTTTGCAATTTTGGCAGACCTTCCCGAACCGGTAAATGCTCAGTGCGATCCAACAAAAGATGGCACAAAAAATTCGGAAAATCAGAGTATAGACATGAAAGATGTACATCCTTCGCAGACATTTATCGACAACAAGAGCATAGTTGCAATAAGGGAGTGGAACCAGTTCTGTTTGTACTCGCCGATGACATTCGAAAGGTATTACGCGCTGATGAAAGATGGAGACAAGGAAACACATTTAGGAAAGGTACAGTTGGAAGGAGGAGACAAAAAACACAATGAAGTGCAAGAATCTCATGACTTATTCAGACGTAGATCAAACATGGCATACGACCAGATAGACGATGATGAGGTGGACATGCACAAGGTGCAGGTAGTTTCGTCCATAGACATTGAAATGCAGCACACTGTTAAGATTAACAGAAATAGCATAAGGACATGGAGAAGCCCACGGTCGAGCAGACTGTACAGGTACCGGGTCGCAAGGACAAGAAAGGTCACTGGCACGTTTTACCAGGAGACGATTACCTTGAAGTGAAGTCTAGCGAATGCAATGTACAAGACGAGCAACACACGTACAGTGCTACTGAAGCTATGTCGTCAGAGGAAGCTGTTCGTGAAGGAAACCCGTCCGAACCTAAAGGATTTTTGTTCGATTACTGTTCTGACAATCAGATGATTTTCAGTCCTGATAGCAAACTGTATATAGTGGACAAGTTTGACGTGTGCAGCATGTTGAAAAAGTACGACGATCCGTCAGAAACAATTCCATACACCGATCCAAAAACGAGATACGGTTACATCAAATTCATAGAGCCGCCGATGTACAAAATAGCAGTCATGTACAGAGTCGGATGGATGTCGTATGACAAGTACAGGAGTTGTTTCGGTAAACCTTACGGAGACAGCGGCATTAAGATCCGAACCACAGGCATGTACAGCTTGCATTACGACAGAGCTATTCACCACGAACCGAAAGAAGATTACACAAACAAAACCATTTTAGATCAAACGCACTTGAAACACGTTGACCCATCCGAGTCACAAAACAACATTCACAGCATCGTCGTTCATCCGGATGTCGCACACGATTACGCACGAAGACCAGTCAAGAGTTACAGAAATCCTTTGTTCAAAGCATGCAGAGACATGGAACTGGGCGAGAGCGTGCATATGGATACAATTGTTGACGTAGATATTAATGGACAGTGGACATGATATATATTGTTGTGCGATTTTTTTTTTTTCATATTTAAAACAAATGCCATGGCTTCAGTGTTTAGAGATGATAAAACGTCGCACTATGAGGAACAATTCCGTAGGCTTAGGACTGGAAGAGTTGATAAAATCAACATCGGACCTTTGGCAGGTGCTGGTACCATGGTGGGAGTATCACGTGCCAATCGGAGAGCTCCAGGAGATATGAGTGAATTAATCATGAACTGTACATGGAACCTGGAATTCAACGATGTTGTAATATTTATGTCGGATTCCTTCAGTACAGTGTTGGGTAAAGTTGTTGCTGGCACTGTCCACTTCAATAGGGATTTGGATGTCGACCAAGTTAACATACATTCGAGCAGCGGAAGTAACTACGTGATAAAAGCAGGTTCTAAACTAATTGCTGCTGGAACAGACTACAGACGGATCGCTTACAATTTAAAAATTGTTTGTCGCGATCACAAAGTGGTCGTGAATGCCCTCGAGTATAAGTTGGTAGGAGGGAAACCAAAAATTATTGGCAAGCGTGCACGGTCTGTTGAATACTATTGTGTGGATGGATCAATATTCGCACAATACTACCATGATATTTTTGGAAAAAATCCTGAACCGGGCGAAGAATTGGTAGGCATCTTCATCGCAGCTTTCACGACTTGTCACAGCAGACTCATGACTAATGGAGGTCATGACCCAAAGAGTCGCTCGTTAGAGGTCATATGTCATTGGGACGCTGTACAGTCGCTGGAATCGGAGAGACGAGCATTCATCAAAAAAGCGAAACAGAATGCAAAAGATAACATTAATATGGGAAGATTTAGAGATGCTGCTGCTAGACCACCAAGTACTATGCCACCAAGTACAGCACCTTCTGGTGGTTCTGCTGGTAATGGAGGTTTTGGAGGTTCTGATTATTCTGGACGAAGTTCTGGACGAAGTTCTGGACGAGGAAGTGGTAGAGGTGGTAGAGGTTCTCGACGATCTGGAGCGACTCCAGCAAATCCAATGAACTTGGGATAAAGCAAATGTGTATAGAGCAGGTGGACACGGTACTTATCAGGAGGGTCAGTGGACAAGTTTTGGAGTAGGAGGACATCGACCTGGTGCCGACGACATGGATGAACAACATGCCGCACATAAACGATCTCGACCACCCGCTAGTACGATTAGTGGGTTTAGTGCTATGCGTGGTCGTAAAAAAACTAACGTTGCAAGAAGAAGCCCCAGTCCCACACATACCACCGCTAATAGTATGTTTAGTAGTGGTGGTGGTAGTGGTAGTAGTACTAGTGAGACTAGTACTATAAAGTATAACACGAACGACGACGGTGATGGTTATCAATCGTCTGTGAGAATATTGGACGTTCTCAGAGAAATGATGACAAATCAGACACGGTTGAACAGAGAGTTTAAGCAGATTCTTGATGGAAATTCAATTGAGAATAATAAGGCACTGCTGGCATTAATGGTGAGACAAGTTCTGCAGCCAGATGATACAAGCGACGAAACGTATGATCATGCAGAATTTGCGTTGAGCGAGCTTGACAGGGACAAGCTCTTCCGTGTAATACCTGATTTGGAAAAAACCGTACTAGCTAATCAAGAACACTTGTACGAATTTTCTATTCGAGACATCCTCGTCGCATTCCAGCTGCAGCACGTTGACCCAACATACTTGGAAATGTTTGTTAGATTCCTTATAAACTCTGCATGTAGAACTTTCATGGAAGAAATACATGATGAAAACAGATCGGTCAGAATCGGTGGACTTCACGCAATTCTTACTCTTTTCCGTGTGTTTTATGTTAGACCACTCCACCCAGTATAAAAGTAATTGTTTTTTTTTTATTGTTCATAATTTCGATATGAAAAAAAATATAAGAGTTTGCAATTCTAATAAGACATTTCTAAAACAACATCTCGGCGAAATACGTACCACTACCGATTTCACAACAGAACAAGCTGCAAACGTTTTGAACATAAACGTACGACAAGCATTCAAGTTGATGAGTGAATTGCACAACAAACAGAAAAGGTCGATAATAAGTCTCACAAACTGCCCAGTGTGTTGCGGTGCAAGGGGAAGTGAACTGTCTGTGGAAGTGACGGCTGAATCCATAACCACGCACTGCAAATTCTGCAGTGCAACATGTCAAGTATCCGCTCGTTTCTGGTCGGTAAGTGAAGACAAAAAAATTATGTCGTGCAGTACGCCTGTACGATTTTCAAAAATGCCCAAAGACAAGGCTATCAAAAGACGTCGTCTGTTGTTCACGGCTCAAGAACACGCGAAAAGATTCAAGAGCAAGAGCAAGAGCAAAGATAAAGAGGCGGCATCTACGTCACGTGTGGATGAGTCTGACAGCGATACTCCTAGCCAAAAACATGATAGATTTTCGTATTATAACACCTAGTATAAATGTATATTATGTACTTTTTTACAACATAAAGTTGATTATGGATGAACGAAATAGTGCATGTAATTTATCGGACATATGTTGTAATGCAACATTTGCAATCACGGCTAATACAGTTTTGATGCTGGATCTGATGTCATCAGATTGCATATCGATGAATCAGGAGACAGCGGTATGTTGACATGTATGAGAGCGCTGCTGGATGGTTCAGATTACAGGGACATGGACGTGGTCACTACATCTATGCCACATACCATTGTTACCTGTTCCGTGCACTCTAAGCATTTCCCTAAAACTAAGCAAACAATGTGGCTGGACTTCAGTTTATTTTGCGACGTGTGCGAATCTAAAGCTTATTTCCTGTTTACTACGTGCTGCATTACACCGTCGGAAGGCTTCATTTCATTTACAAATGACATTGATGAAAGCAACGGTGCGTACATCCCATTTTACGAAATAGTTTCGATGGGTGGTGCATTCATAAGTGGAGGACACGTAATAAAGTCGCCTGCTCCATGGTTGCAATTAATAAACATTGTGCTCGCGCCACATAGAGTGCCTATAGCAAACGTCGTGCAGAAAATTGTTCCTGGTACCATAAGTTGGAACGACGTGGACAGAACGCTGGTTTGTTTTCGTTGTTCTTTCAATTTCGATGTTCGACAATATGGTCCGATACTCGTTCACGGTGGTGAATTTAAGATGGTGTCTGCAGTTAATATTCGTCGGTGTCGGTCATTTAGACAGATTAAAATCCTGAAAGGTTGCAAGCACCTCGTGCTTTACGACGCAAATAAACTTGGAATATCACAAGTACATATAGATGAACTTACGCGTGATAACCCTCAATGCAATATATATGTTGTTATTTTTGGAAAGACAGAAGATGTAGTTTTGAAATCATATGGCCCACACATTTTATTACACGTGTGATTCAATGTCGTGTATGTATGTTGTTATGCCATTAAATTGTTAAAGTGTGGTATTTTTCTGGTGGGGAAACAAATTTACAGGGGTTGCTTTTTTGGGCGGAAAACAAATTGGCGGCCTACGAAAAGTATATAAACGATGGAGTTGTCAGTCGGAGAACATAACCGTCTCAGCACGCAGTCTAAGAAGTCAACAGCCTCCAAAATCAGCACGCAGTCTAAGAAGTCAACAGCCTCCAAAATCGTCACCGTTGAAAAAAAAAAGTCGCCATGGATATTGCGGCGGCTGAAAGAAAGAACGAATTAGAAAGAATCTTGCGACACATTGATGCAGACACTTTACAATCTAAGGTGAAACGTGTAAACACGTGGTATGAAGAAAAGAAAAAAAAGTTAGACCACAACTGTACTTTAAGAACGATAAGATTGGTTATAAGAACCTGCCTGAAGAGCATCGTTGAAATCCATGATGGGGCAAAAATGGGGCTCTGTGCAAATGAGGTGGATAAATACCACGCCATTTACGTTCAATTACATAGCAATATTCAAACATGGAAAAGTTCCGACAGGTAAATAATAATACAATTACATGTCACATTTTTTTAAATCACTTCCTCTCAATAGATCTGGAATAACGGCACATTCACCGGAAATATTCGGGAAACAGGAAACTGAATGGATGTGTCGGCTCCCAACAACAGCCGAGATGAAGGTTATAATGAGAGGAGAAGGAGGAGGAGAAATGTTGTCACAAGCTTACGGTGTGTAGTTTGTGTACTGGTGTTCAATAAAATTTTATGATTGTTTGTCCAATAAATAGAAGAAGAGCACTTTGAAGACGGGCAGTTGCCACTAGAAGACATGGATAATATGAGTATGACGTCAGATGACGTCAGGATTATGGAAACTGTTATGGACGAGATGACAACGGAAATGCCCCCGATGTCGGCAGTGTTTGCTGTGCCTGCTCATCCTGCTGCTCCTCCTCCTCCACCTCCTGCTGTTGCTCCACCTCCTGCTGTTGCTCCACCTCCTGCTGTTGCTCCACCTCCTGCTGTTGCTCCACCTCCTGCTGCTCCACCTCCTCCTGCTGTTGCTCCACCTCCTGCTGCCCCACCTCCTGCTGCCCCACCTCCTGCTGCTGTTGCTCCACCTGCTGCTCCACCTCCTTCTCCTCCTCCACCCACCCACAATAAAAAATCATTGAAACTGAAAAGAAAGAGGAAGAGAGAGGAAGATGAGCAACCTCGCCGCCCTACTCCTCCCATCAATTCGCGCCCTACTCCTCCTCCCATAAATTCGCCTACCCAAAACACCACCATAAACTGTAGAAGTGCAGTATTTAGGGATGAAATTGCGAAATACGTGGAATACTTAAGACCCGGATGGAGCGAATATTTCTCGAATGGAGTGATGCAGCTTATGCTGTTAACTGCATATCGATACGCTGCGGATAATGGGAGATCAAAGTTTGCACAATGGAAGAAAAATAGGTATGATACAAGTGAGATGTTCAATGTAACTGCATTATGCTCTGTGGAGCATGCTCTGTCATTCACCAAGAAAGCCATGCAAGTAATCCTATTACACGCGTCGTTGAGGGAGTGCCACTCGAGGGACGCACCACATATGTCAAGAAACACGATGGAGATGGTGCAGAAGGTTAGCAAGTTCGATCATACGGTGGATGTGGTCGGTCTCGCCATGGCGATGGATGACGTGCAAGAAATTAGCACTAGCAATTTCTTGCAACTGAGGCACGGGGTGATGATGTCATGCGGCGAGGAGGACTGCGACATGGACAATTACTTTCCATTCAACTTTGAAATAGAAAAATATGTATTTAGATATTTTTGTTAGTATAAAAGTAGTGCTTGTTTTATCAAATGTTCATTTTTAATTGTATCTATTATTTTTATTCCTATTATTATTATTATTTAACACAACCTGTTTTTAAAAACAAAAGGGAAAAGATATTCAATTGGCGCATGACGGTGTGAGTGGTATTAAGGAAGATGAGATGAGGAAGATGGTGGAGCAGTAGAATCAGATGGAGAAAGTCTTCCAACAAATCGTGATCTTCGAAATCACGCAGAGGGAGCGTTATTGATAAGGTTGAAGGAGTGGGTGTGCAGTGAGAACAGTTGTTGCAAAGTATGGCAGGTGGTACGTGGCCATTCATTTGTTGCAAAGCGTTAAGACCGAGTTAGAAATTGCATTGTTGCAAAGATACACTTGCCCGAGGCCATCAAGAGAATGCAATTTCTAACTCGGTCTTAACGCTTTGCAACAAATGAAGGTGGCAACGTATCACGTGACATGCTTCCACTGCAACAAGTGGTTTCACTGCGCACGTACTACTTCAACCTTATAAAGCACGCGCCCTCTGCGTGGTCTCGAATTTCTCGATTGGTTGCAAGACTTTCTTCATCAGATTCTGTCTGTTACACCATCTTCTTTATCTTCTCCTCCTTATGACCACTCACACCGTTATTTTTTTTTTATGTCTTCTTCTCTTGTTTAAAAAACAGGTTTTTTTAAATCGGATGACTGTTCTTGGTTCTCCTTTTTTTTTATTTTTTTTTTTTTTAATTTGCCTTTTTAAAAAAAAAAAAATCTTGCTTTTAAAAAAAAAAATAATAATAATAAAAAAATAAAAAAATATGGAATTTTTTTTGGTTGCCAGCTATGCACAAAAAGCAAGATTTTTTTTTTAAAAAAAAGGCAAATTAAAAAAAAGAAAAAAAAAAAAAAGCTATGCTGGCAACCTTTTAAAAAAAAAATTTCCATATTTTTTTTTTTTTTTAAGGTAAAAAAAAATAGTTAAAAAAAAAGGTACATTTTTGTTAAAAAAAAAAAAAAAAAAAATTTCTTTTTGATTTCAAAAAGATAAAAATGTATGTAAAAAGTTATTGGTGTTTTTAGAAATTGTTCATTTTAAATTGTACAAATTGTTATTTACAAATATATACAATTTAAAATGAACAATTTCTAAAAACACCACTGTAGAGTTACGTAGAGTTACTTATACGCGCTTGCGCGTATTTTTTTTTTTGGGAACCAAGAATTTTTTAAGGGCGCGCGCGTGTAACTCAATTTTACCATCTCAAATATATAATCAAATTTGTACAATTAAAATTGAACATTTTTCAAAAATCACTATATGAATATGATATCAAATTTGTACAATTTTAAATAAACATTTTCAAAAATCGCTAGATGATGATTGAGAGTTAATACTAATGTTATTACTTGAATATGGTCTGGTACATAGTACAAAAGGACTTTTGTAATTCCTTACGTTACACGGTTCCGAGTTATGCACATGCATGGTATCTGTTTCTTTAATATGTAGGGAGCGAGGAGCTGACAATAATAAAATACAGTTTTTTTGCTGTATGTACATATTTCCAATCCTTCGACTTCTTGAATTAATGCTACGGCTAATCTCGATTGCAGTGCTGGTTCAAGGTCTGTAGGTAGATTGTTACAAAGTATAACTGTGTGCACAGGAACATCACACTGATACTGTGTTGCGTACAGTTTGACGCTGAATGGCGTTCCGCCCAAAAGGTTCATTAACTGGGTTCTGCAAGTTGTCCACTTTGTGTTTGGATCATCTACGACAACGACTGGTGCACTTAGTACGGGCGACCAATTTCCTACACCTTTATCTCCTATATCCAGCACTCTTGCATAATAGTTATGAAAAAGAAAGGAAATACACCACGATTTACCAACATCCGGTTTCCCTTTCAATACCAATTGTCGTCTTCCGTCTTTGTTCCTTCTCGGTAACATATCTACAAAAGTACGAAAGTATTGTGAAATATGAGAGTTGAGACGATATAAATTCGAACCACACCATTGCAGTCTGCGGTGAAATGTTTTCAGTTTCTTTTTGTCTGTTTGCTTATTTTGCAATCCAATGTCATTCTGGTGAAATCAGAGATGCTTGCAGAGCAACTCGTGTATGGGATGTAGTAGTGCGGCCCCATTGAAAAAAAAAAATCTCGTATTTGTATGTCAGTACTTAATGTACCGTTCAAAATTTTCGGTAAAAGTATCTTTTTCAGGTGTTTGGTGGTTGGTACATGGTCTCTTTGGGAAGGGGAAAGAGTAAGTCCTAAGTCCAATTTTTTCCCATCATTTGTGAAGCTGTTTACAACAATGTTGTCGTACCATGTTCCGATACGTTCTCTGTTCTCTTTTTCGATATATGTCTTTAATATTTCGATGTTGTTCAAGTCTACCTCAAGGATTAGTATGTCTTTGGATTTGCTTTCGATAATCTGAGATAATATTTTCTTAAATTCATCTACAGTTAGTTGGTATCCATCATCCCATTGAACATAAACGTTGAGGTGTGGATGATTGCCTTTCGAACCCATCTCAAAAGTGATGGATATGTTTACAGCATGTTGGCTACAATTTGTAGATGCACATAGACCTTTCATTATGCATTGATATAATTTGCTCATTACTTCTTTTGGAGTATTCGTGCATATCCAGTCCATACCTGTTTAAAACATTATAATAAAAATGTTGGTGTTATGATTGTTATGACTTACCCATATTTATTATGCAATAGTATGCATTACATCTGCCAATTGGCTCAAAAGCAAAGTCTTCCCAGAAAAGTTCACTCTTGCTCATTTTGATTTTATTGAAGTGTTCAAATTATTACCTTTAAAAAATTGTACAAATTCTCAATTTGAGTGTTGCAACAATTGGTCTGCTTTTATATAGAGATAAATTTGAAATGACGTCATCACAAATGGAGACTTTACCTCTTTCCCCACCTGTTGATCCACCTACGGAGACGGAGATTGCAGCGGAAGAGCCAGCGAACGGATTTCCAGATGATGTAAAGGAGATATGGGTGTACAAACGTCACATACAGACATCTACGAAACATGGTGGACATGATAGCTGCTTTATTGTGAAAAGAAATACGGTGGACCACAAAATGTATTTATCCGGACCGCCGAGTTACAAAAAAGTTCCTGTTCAAATCATCAGATTGTTACACCATCTTCTTTATCTTCTCCTCCTTATGACCACTCACACCGTTATTTTTTTTTTATGTCTTCTTCTCTTGTTTAAAAAACAGGTTTTTTTAAATCGGATGACTGTTCTTGGTTCTCCTTTTTTTTTTTTTTTTTTTTTTTTTTAATTTGCCTTTTTTAAAAAAAAAAATTCTTGCTTTAAAAAAAAAAAAAAATAAAAAAAAAAAAAAAAAAAAATATGGAATTTTTTTTGGTTGCCAGCTATGCACAAAAAGCAAGATTTTTTTTTAAAAAAAAAGGCAAATTAAAAAAAAAAAAAAAAAAAGCTATGCTGGCAACCTTTTAAAAAAAAAATTTCCATATTTTTTTTTTTTTTTTTTAAGGTAAAAAAAAATAGTTAAAAAAAAAAGGTACATTTTTGTTTAAAAAAAAAAAAAAAAAATTTCTTTTTGATTTCAAAAAGATAAAAATGTATGTAAAAAGTTATTGGTGTTTTTAGAAATTGTTCATTTTAAATTGTACAAATTGTTATTTACAAATATATACAATTTAAAATGAACAATTTCTAAAAACACCACTGTAGAGTTATGTAGAGTTACTTATACGCGCTTGCGCATATTTTTTTTTTGGGAACCAAGAATTTTTTAAGGGCGCGCGCGTGTAACTCAATTTTACCATCTCAAATATATAATCAAATTTGTACAATTAAAAATGAACATTTTTCAAAAATCACTATATGAATATGATATCAAATTTGTACAATTTTAAATAAACATTTTCAAAAATCGCTAGATGATGATTGAGAGTTAATACTAATGTTATTACTTGAATATGGTCTGGTACATAGTACAAAAGGACTTTTGTAATTCCTTACGTTACACGGTTCCGAGTTATGCACATGCATGGTATCTGTTTCTTTAATATGTAGGGAGCGAGGAGCTGACAATAATAAAATACAGTTTTTTTGCTGTATGTACATATTTCCAATCCTTCGACTTCTTGAATTAATGCTACGGCTAATCTCGATTGCAGTGCTGGTTCAAGGTCTGTAGGTAGATTGTTACAAAGTATAACTGTGTGCACAGGAACATCACACTGATACTGTGTTGCGTACAGTTTGACGCTGAATGGCGTTTCGCCCAAAAGGTTCATTAACTGGGTTCTGCAAGTTGTCCACTTTGTGTTTGGATCATCTACGACAACGACTGGTGCACTTAGTACGGGCGACCAATTTCCTACACCTTTATCTCCTATATCCAGCACTCTTGCATAATAGTTATGACACCACGATTTACCAACATCCGGTTTCCCTTTCAATACCAATTGTCGTCTTCCGTCTTTGTTCCTTCTCGGTAACATATATCTACAAAAGTACGAAAGTATTGTGAAATATGAGAGTTGAGACGATATAAATTCGAACCACACCATTGCAGTCTGCGGTGAAATGTTTTCAGTTTCTTTTTGTCTTTGTTTGCTTATTTTGCAATCCAATGTCATTCTGGTGAAATCAGAGATGCTTGCAGAGCAACTCGTGTATGGGATGTAGTAGTGCGGCCCCATTGAAAAAAAAAAATCTCGTATTTGTATGTCAGTACTTAATGTACCGTTCAAAATTTTCGGTAAAAGTATCTTTTTCAGGTGTTTGGTGGTTGGTACATGGTCTCTTTGGGAAGGGGAAAGAGTAAGTCCTAAGTCCAATTTTTTCCCATCATTTGTGAAGCTGTTTACAACAATGTTGTCGTACCATGTTCCGATACGTTCTCTGTTCTCTTTTTCGATATATGTCTTTAATATTTCGATGTTGTTCAAGTCTACCTCAAGGATTAGTATGTCTTTGGATTTGCTTTCGATAATCTGAGATAATATTTTCTTAAATTCATCTACAGTTAGTTGGTATCCATCATCCCATTGAACATAAACGTTGAGGTGTGGATGATTGCCTTTCGAACCCATCTCAAAAGTGATGGATATGTTTACAGCATGTTGGCTACAATTTGTAGATGCACATAGACCTTTCATTATGCATTGATATAATTTGCTCATTACTTCTTTTGGAGTATTCGTGCATATCCAGTCCATACCTGTTTAAAACATTATAATAAAAATGTTGGTGTTATGATTGTTATGACTTACCCATATTTATTATGCAATAGTATGCATTACATCTGCCAATTGGCTCAAAAGCAAAGTCTTCCCAGAAAAGTTCACTCTTGCTCATTTTGATTTTATTGAAGTGTTCAAATTATTACCTTTAAAAAATTGTACAAATTCTCAATTTGAGTGTTGCAACAATTGGTCTGCTTTTATATAGAGATAAATTTGAAATGACGTCATCACAAATGGAGACTTTACCTCTTTCCCCACCTGTTGATCCACCTACGGAGACGGAGATTGCAGCGGAAGAGCCAGCGAACGGATTTCCAGATGATGTAAAGGAGATATGGGTGTACAAACGTCACATACAGACATCTACGAAACATGGTGGACATGATAGCTGCTTTATTGTGAAAAGAAATACGGTGGACCACAAAATGTATTTATCCGGACCGCCGAGTTACAAAAAAGTTCCTGTTCTTAATTCACTGGTGTGCAGGGATGATAACGACTGCATTTTGCTGGTATGTGGTGGAAAACACAAGCCAATTATGATGTTCAAGGGATGTTTGGTGGGAAGTCGTTCAGATCAGTACGTCTTTGAAGGCATATTGTCTTTCTTTAACTCCAAATCAGAGATGGTTATGTATGTTGCCGGTTGTGAAGTGAAGGGAGATTTTTTCAAGTGGCAAATCACGCCAGAGCCTAAGTTACTGAACACTAGCGATGATCCGAATGCAAAAATCTGTCAGCAAGTCGTTGGCAGTTTCAGAAGAAAGTCTGCGCTAGATCTCAAACGAGACACGAACTTAAAGCAGGGTAGTCTGCAGGAAGTGATGGATGTCGGAGTACACGCCATTGAACAGTTAATACTATACTTTGGGAAAGAATTGTTTGAGTGGTTGAAAGAGAAATCAAAAAAAAACCCTAAGTTGAAAACCTTGTTACAAGAAAACTTATTGGAAGCTGGAAACAACGTTTCATTGGATGAGATAATTTCAGCAGGTGGCTGCAAGAACGTTAGCGAATTACTGGCAGATCAGGATGGTAAACCTGTGCCTGTGAGTCCAGAAATTCCTCCGGAAAAAAAAAAAGGAAACGTCATATGCATGACGATGAGTGTTTGGCTCTTCGCGTATTCATAGAAAGAGATAAGTGCAATTGTTCATTTCAGGAGAAATCTGATGATGTTCCACAGAAATCTGATGATGTTCCACAGAAATCTGATGATGTTCCTAAAATCACCATGTCGCAGCTATTTGGTGGTCGAGGCTTCAAAGTGCGTCGTGAGGAGAAGATTGACGGTCGCCCTGTTACATGGCACGGATCATATAACATGTGAATTGTTTAATTAGAGATGTAATATTGAACACCAAAAAAAGTATATAAATGATTGTTTTGTCATTAAAAATTAAACCAGATAAAATTGATAATGTCTGCAATAAGAGTAAATCTTTTTGGAAACAATGGTGAGACACCCGTTTCACCCGTGATACAGACACCCGAAGTTTTCTTGGGGGGGGGGCCAGGCCCTGTTGCGGTACCAGCCCCTGTTAAATTTGTTGGATTTGGGGATATCAATGAAAACGTGGCGAGGTATGTTGCTGATAAATATAGTGGCAATACACCCAAACGTGTTTATTCTTGCAGTATAAAGAAGTTGGATAACATTATGTTCGACGAGTTAGATAAAGAATATGTGACGGAGAAGGATGAAAGTCACAGCAGTCGCAGCACTGCAGGTTGGAATGACGATGGATGCATGCCTATTGGATGTGAATGCAACGATTGCATCAAGTCCGCCATATGGGCTGAGCTTCCCAGCGGATCTACAACGATACAGAAAGCAGTTAATATAGCAAAAAATGAGCCGGAAGATGTGGAATTAAGATGCGTGCATCCTTACTCTTTGTGCATCTTTGGCCAGGTGAAGCAATTCACTGATAAATTTGAGAAGACCGTGATGCATATGGATGATGTTTCGGCAATGTTATTCGAAGACTTCATGAGAATACACCACAAATTGGCAAAAAATGCAAGTACAACCACGGAGTGGATTTGCTTAACGGGAACGTACATGCTTACAAATCCGAAATATGCATTGGCATATAAAACCGTTTACGGTGCTGA
>CBDHDT010000073.1:0-14951 GCA_965261215.1 Ekhidna sp. | reverse complement strand
ACTAAATGATGTACAGCCTCATTAGTATGCATAAACCATCTTAATGACACAAAACGGGTGCTATCAAAATCTCTGTACCAATAGCTCAACTAGTATTCAATATTGAATGGGTGCTTAACAGCAAGGAATGCTAAGCAATCAAGTTTTGAGGTATACCACAAACTCTGATCTACAACTCATGATCTTCAGCACCTACCACTGTTGTTTTTGTCATTATAAAGCACTTTTGTTAGGTGCCCATCAATTGTGATCGAGGGCTCATGGTGTACATTATTTATAAACTTGAATTTAGTAAGGACCTATTTACAGATAAGCCCTGGCTTTTTTGCCAGTTCCTATTAAGAGGGGCACACGTACACCCACATACATGTGGTTATAGTGGTGTGTCGCAATACAGGTGGGATAGTCATCATAATTACTGTGCACACAGTTGATGGCCAAGAGAACTATCCAGCCACATTGTTTCCATGTCGAATATACCAGATTTTTTAGTATTAGTTAGGGTGGGATTTGCTAAAAATTAGATAGACCGAATGCACATACCAAATGGTGCTTCCCCCAAAAGTAGCATGTAAAATAACCCCTAAAAACTTTGATAAGCAGGTTACTTCAATCAGTGTCCACATTATGGTACATTATAGGGAAATTCCATGTCAGGTGTAACCTAGTATTGATGGATATGAATGTCAGGCAATTCCTTGAAAATTTTTAGAGACCATTATATTGATGAGATAAATGTCCTCCAAAAATTTGAGCTTTTCAGGTTGAACCATCTCCGAGTTATGGCTTTGACCTTTGTAGCCCCCACACTAACTGATAAATTTGGTTAATTTTGTAATACTCATCTGATGGTCAAATTTTTTTGTGTTACACGAGGCTACATATGTTAAATTTGTGTTATATGACAGCTCTTAGACTAAAGATGCTATTTTTAGTTGTACGAAAGCTCTTGCCTACAAATACTATTTTTGATATAAAAACAATGTTACCTCCTTACTTGGATGTACATGACAAATTTTTAAACTTAGACCTCTGACTGACCCTATCAGATCAGCAATATCCAAAAATCTTCTTTTTTTTGGTAAAAATGTAGATTAAGCCTTGAAGCATATCGGTCTTAGAGTGGGACATGTAGAGGTTATATCACAATCATCAATTGAACACACCATACACACTTTGTAACATACAAGATAACACTCTGCTCTAATAAAATGCACCATTTGGTCAATGCTGGGTACATACAATATATAAACTAAATGCAGAACTGATTAAATTTTAGCAATTTACAAGAGTGCCTCATACTTGGTTAAAGTATCAATATGAATGCCTTTCTCTCAGCTGTTAATATGTTACTCTCATAGTGTCATTTATTAAAAAAAAGTATATATCTGGCCAGTAGCTGTTGTAGGGCTCAGTGGAATCAACACATCATTGACATCAATGACCATGTGTCTGTAAGTTCTGGGAAGACATAAGATGGATTGGATCCGTGTTAATGGAGAAAATTGACAGAAATATTTTGGACCCCCAGCTGCACTTCATTGACATAGGAACCTAACACTCCCCAAGCAACCTATCATTCTCCATCACATTCCACAGCTACTTAGCCTTGAATTGTGCTCAGGTTTACTTCCGGAACATGGTTTTCTACAACTGAGACCACTGTGCTTGAAGAACTAACTGTTGCATGTTCCCAGCCTCTTAGCTTATACTCTATAATTGGCATAGAAGTAAGGAGTTTGAAGTAAGGAGTTTTTGGGTGCTGTCAATGGTCATGGCCATATAATTATGGTTATTTTCTAATACTAAGAATAGGGATGATCATGAAACTGTTGGCCACTAACTTATTTAGCAACAAACTGCTTAATTACCTACAATGTTATAGTTGTTGTTTTTATCCTGTAGCAACATCCACAATTGAAAGTTGATAGAAGTTGTTATTTTTTTAGTTGAGCTACTTTGGACACAAGAATACCTTCCCATTTTCCCAACACCTTTGCATAGCACTGACTGCATACCTACCAATATTTTTGAGGGTGCATGTAACCACAAAACCGGAAATCTAGGAAAAATGGTGTATAGGTTAGAGCTCCATAACTTAAATATTGTTCATTAGTTAACAATAAAAGTCAGCTCCCAGAACAAGCTAGCTCTTCTTGTAACGCATCCCAGCTCTTAATGAACCGGCACAGTATCTTTGGCACATATCTCATAATAACAATGATCCAACTACTAAAAAAAAATAATAATAATAATAAACATACTCTAGGTTTCTACAGCAATAGCTGTAGAAAGCTTGAATATAATTCGGTTATTTTTTTTTTTTGGAGTAGCATTTTGAATAATGAATATTGAACATTGATAATGAACCAAAAATAATGATCCACATACTCAATTTAAAAAGTATACTCTCCTTCTGATCTCTAGGAAAGTTACTTTCACTTCCTCAGAGTATCTAAAGTTCTAAACTATTCCAAATTGTAATTACATCATCCTAAACTGAAACATAATATATACTCTAGCATTCCATAGCAGAAGCTGTATATAACTCCATTACTGCATAGTTATTCAATATTTTTGGAAGAGTTTTTTGTTTCATTATAAACATAATAAAATTAAAAAAATCAACATGGTATCATCATTATTATAATTGTCTGGGAGGGGAGAAGGCTGTTTCTCTGATGATTAGCCTGACCAATCAAAAAGTGCTTCTCCACACTTGCAGTGTGATGCAAAATTACTGTAGATTTCCTTGGCAATAACTGAGTATTTGTCTGATAGATACTAAGTAAGCTTTGCCGTAGTTCCAATATGTGACAAAAATTTGTTACATTCTTGACTTGACAAGATAATGGATTGGTGTGTTCTTCAATGTCTTTGTCACGTGCTTCTTTGAGGGAGCCAGAGAGATATTGGTTAAAACGACCCTAATCTCATCATGGGATACACTCATTCCAGAACTACTTTCATGCAAACCTTCACTGCACCAATATGTGATAAAAATGCAAGCACAAACTTGACAACAAGTTTCATTTACTTTAATAATATGTAAACAATAAATCTCAGACTAGAAAAAGATTTGGCACACTATCTCAACTAGACTCTCAATATTAACCTCAGCACTGACCAAATAAGATGAGCAGAATGTTGTCTTGAAAGTTACGAAGCGAGTTGGTGTGTGCAATTGATGATTGCGAGCAAACTTCGGTGTGTCCCACTCTTGATTTTAACACTAGATATGCATTAAGACTTCTACATTTTGACATATCCAAAATAGATTTTGGATATTGCCAACAGACAGGATCAATGGTCAGAGTTTTGAAATTTGGTATACATATCCTAGCTAGGAAGATAGCATTTTTGATGATAAAATAATAATAATAATAATAAAATTAATAAATTTAATAATTAAAAAAAAAATCAAAAAATCTGTAGACTATGAACTTTCAAATGACATAAATTCATAATTATAGGCTTATTGTGTACAAAAGTTATCAAATTTAGGAGTTAGCTCCATGGCCACATTGGTCAAAACTTTGAAGCAACACAATTGGTAAGCTATTGACCTAATGCCTTTTTTTTATATGTAGTTGATGATGCTCTAAGATGAATCAATGTGCACAATTATAATGAAATCTACGACATATGGTCCAATTCTCTCTTCTTTTGGGCTACCTTTAATATGGAATGTCCCTATATGGACAGCGCTAATCCACTACATCCTTGTGTTCTCTTTCTGAAATAAAGACAACCATTTGCCAAGTAAGCAATATAATGCTGCAGAGACACATGCATTTTAAAACCCTTTTCTTTCCCATTGGCAAAGGAGTCTTCTTGCTCCTTTTCATCACACATTATTGTGATGCTATTTTCTCATCTGTAAATAAAGCTTGCATAAGGCCAGTAGTGCCCATTAAAACATAATTTATGTTAACATGCATAACCTTGTTGTCCTTCATTCCCTGCAACTCATTTTGATATCAGAATACAGCTTTCCACAAGACCTTTCTAATGATATGGTTTATAAGAAGTTTCAGTAAAGTATAGAGGTTTGGAAAAATTCTGACAGAATCACAAAAAAATGTCTCTCTCAAAAGATATACCCTATATACACTTCCCTTTTATTGATGTAGTAGAGTAACCACTAAGGCTTGCAATGAGCGAAAGATTCAAACCACAACACTAAAAGGAGTGTTTGACAAGGTCAACCATATATGGGTATACATATGTATATTAACATGACTATATCATGGGACTAGTACCTCTAAATTGAAATGCTCTTCGCTTATTGCATAGAGCAAAGAGAGAGCTACAAAATGGTATATAATAAAGCAGGTATACATATATTTTTCCTTGAGATATAAATTTTATCCCCATTTTTCCTTCAAAAATCATGTTTCTGATAAATCGCTGCTTGAAATTGGGTACTGTATATTGCGCATCCTCACGAAGTTTAAAAAAATTGCTGACTAGTACTAGTCACGTGCATTACTTCAATTTATCATAAATTTATGCTCAATTAGAACGCAATGATTCTGCGAGCATTGAGCTGCATTCTAGTACTTGTAGCAAGTCTCTAAGGGTAAGCGGTCGCAGAGATATGATCCATAAAACTTTCTTGAAGCTGAACTAACCTCCTTCTTCAATTTTCCAGTTGAATGTAAGTGAAAGCCTGGTTAAAATCCACTAAAACTAGAGACTTGTGCATCCAAATGTTTTCAAATTTGAAAGACAGTTTGTACAGATGTTTAGAAAGGATATAAGCAACAAAAATATTTTTGTCAAAAAGTTCAAAATAATGGGCAATACTGGCCATAAGTTCCAATGTATATTTTTATGGATTGACTGCTATCACTGTTGGGAAATAAATTAAGATTTTCATCATGAACACTAAATCTCCACATTATAAGGTACTCCTCTGTACCTCCATATAATATGACTCACAGAGTATCGGCCAATCCTAATCCATCCTTTGATTCTAATACATTTATTGCCGAATGTTACTGCTTGTTATCCTACATGTTCAACAAAATGCACCACTCTTGGGGCTAGAGCAACATGTTAACTACTACACCAACTCCAACTACACAACAGCTAGGTGTCACAAAAACACTTATACTTACTTTTTGAATTAGACAGGCATTTTTGGTGCTGTACTGTCCTTCAACTTTTCTTCCCCTTCGTAGCAATGGCAAAAAAAATAGGATAGAAAAGTGCCTGGCAAGTCAATAGCAGAACACTGAGCATCAAAAATGAAGTCCTGAAAAAACGGCTTTTAAACATGACCACTTTAGGTGAGAAAAATATGTTTAATTTAGGAATTTTGACCCTGAAAAGTTCTCATTAGAGATTAATACAAATTTAATGCACACACTAGGATTCCATCTAGCTCTGTAGCCTGTGACCACAATAAGCTGTAGCATGTGATAAAACTATTTACTGCATCAGTCTTATGCAGGAGTTTGTATAGTAATTATATTTATCATGTCACACCTATCTTATGTATATGATTTACATTGGTCTTGCCTAAATCTTATATTAAATTGTATGCAAGCATTAGTTTAGAATTTACATAGATCATGTCGCTGTAGTCTTGGTTCTCATATGCTAGAATTGGTGTAAGATTTTGTCACCATAATCCTAGATCTTACATAAAATCATATGCAAGAATTGGTGTAGGATTTACATACCCCAGGTGAGTGGGCATCCCCATCCCCCAACCCTCTCTCCCCACCCTGAGGCATTTTATGTATGCAGCTCAGCAGATACGATCATGTCGCCATAAATCATAGATCTTACATTAAACCTTATACATTAATTGGTAGGATTTACATAGATATTTTCTCCTTGATTCTAGATCTTACCACAAACCTTATTTAAGAATCACTATACGAGTTACATAGATCCTGTCACCATAATCCTAGATCTTACACCATAATCATATTTAAGAATTGCTATATGATTTGCATAGATCATGCCACCACAGTCCTAGATCTTATCATAAATCTTATGCAAGAATTGGTGTATGATTTACATATATATCGTTACAATAATTGTGGATCTAAAAAGAAAATGCAAGAATTGTTGTAGGATTTGCATCCACATGTCACCATAATTCTAGATCTTACATTAAATCTTATTCAAGAATTGGTGTCAGATTTACATAGATTGTATGACCAATTTAAGAACTGTTATAGAATTTACATTGATTTTGTTACCATAATCGGATCTTACATTAAACCTTATGTAAGTATTGATGAAAGACACATACATAGATCTTGCCACTATTAAGCAAGTTGTACATTAAATTTTACCCGTGACTTCAAGTAAAACCAACAGCTATTCTTATGCTAAGAAAAACTTCTTGAATCTTATCAACGTAATACAAAATCTTATTTTAAATCAATTGATGCAAGAAAGATATTTTATTTGAATTAAGATTTTCTAAAAATACTTGTTTAAATCAAGTCTCAGCTTCTATATGATCTTATTTCATTCTAGTTTCAGCTCCTATAAAATCTTGTTTCATTCTAGTTTCAGCTTCTATAAGATCTTGTTTCATTCTAGTTTCAGCTCTAATATTAATCAATCTTAATTAAGGCACCTAACATATGGTTACATAATCTTAGTAAGATTTTGTTGCCAGGAGTTGTGTTTCCGTTCTTTTTTAACAATAACAGGTCAATCCAATATACCTAGCTGTTTGTTTTTAATAAAAAATAATAAAAATATTAATTGGTCTGGGAGCTCATGGCAGAATGTTTTACTCATTTCCTCAAGGTTTGACTCCTTAGTTACTTTGACTACTTAGATTTTTTTTTTTGATTTCTTAAGTTTGTCAGCTGCCCCACCTGGGTGGTGGGTCTGGGGCCACACCTCCTTCTGAAAACCTTCGCCAGTGGGTTGCATTTCTCCATATAGTACATGGACAAAGCTTTGTTTTCATGAATATTACAAACTGATCAAATTTGAAAGGGGTAAGGTGTTGTCAGATCCCCATATATTGGGCCTTGAGGATTCATTAAATAGACTTAGTAGCATGATAACATATGATAATATATAACAAAAACATATATATATAACAGACTAAATTGGGTAGGCAGGTGGTGTAGTAGATTCCATCAGCCCCCATCCCTCTTAGAATCCCCCCCCCCCCCTCCTCCTTCCCTTGGGTGGAAACTTATCCCACCAGCTCCATGGAGATGAAACTTTGCAAAAACATATTAGTAAGGCGACAGGTTACAAAAATTATAAAACTGACGAAATTAGTGAGGGGTGTGTGGTCAGACCGACCTCACTAAGGGGTACCATCTTAGAAACTCACTTAGAAACCACCTTTGGGGGGACACCAACCAGCGCCATGGATGTAGGAAAAAGATTAAACAAATTAATACCGTAAACTCAGGTTGTTTAGCACCCCAGATTATATAAAAATAATAATAATAATAATAAATAAATTAATTAATAATAATAATAGTAGTAATAATAATAATAATAATAATAATAATAATAATAATAATAATAATAATAATAATAATAATAATAATAATAATAATAATAATAATAATAATAATAATAATAATAATAATAATAATAATAATAGTAGTAATAACAATAATAATAATAATAATAATGATGATGCTGATGATGATGATGATGATAATAATAATAATAATAATAATAATAATAATAATAATAATAATAATAATAATAATAATAATAATAATAATAATAATAATAATAATAATAATAATAATAATAATAATAATAATAATAATAATAATAATAAATAATAAAAAGCGGAAACGGCAAGAAAACCAGCGCGTAACATCAAATGGCGCTTACTAAACATTATCTAAACAATGCACACCAATTGTTGTTTATTTTTGTAGTAAAATTAAACGAATATTTCGCTCTTTTATCTTTTTCTTTTTGCTTACATGTATTTTCGTACTCTCCTGTACAGTAACTCGAGAGTGGGCTCGTAATATTCAGCAATTCTGGAGGAGCACACTCTCACTGGACCCAAAAATTTGGCATAGGACTAGAGGTGCATGTAAGTACACTTTCACTGGGAGAAGGTTGATCAACATACCAAAGTTATTGACCTCATCTGGCAGTATTAACACTCTTGCCCATTTTTATTGATATATATCATGAACAATATTTATCTTCATACCACATGTGCTGATTCTTGCACAATAACAAACAATCTTAAACATGAATCAAAGAATAAGCAAACATTATTAACCATTGGTCAGCAAAAATAACATACTTTAGATATATCATCTTTGTTATCACTAAATGACCTTCTGATGAGTCGGTTAGGTTCATTGTCCATATAGTCTTCCTGGCCCTCAATGCTGATACATGTACCATAGAAGGGGTAGGGAGGCAGTGGTGATGATTGAATGTGCATTAGCTAGCAACATTGTTTAATTAAGTCCAACTCAATCATCTAAAGTAATAAACTCTATCAGCAGACAGACATTCTTCTGGCACATCTTCAACTCAGCCAAGTTGTTCAACATTAGAAGCAGATAGCTATCTACTCAAAACCGACAAAACTTGCCTCTCTATACCTAAGTCTATGAGATAGCGTTGAAATAATAATAAATTTCGCTTATGAAAGTCTTGCATTATCATGCCCCTCTTAGTCTAGCTGCATTTAGCTAGCTACCTTAGCTATACATCTTAAATTACTTGCGTTAAAAACAACAAAATAGCTGATTTTTCTAACCACCATTGTTAGCGCTTGATGTCATCTACAGTCTAGGAACTTCTTGCTCTCAAATAAAGCTTGTGAGCATTATCTGCGATAATTTAGAAGCAAAACAGCATTCCAAAAGTCGTTGGTTAGCTGAACGCTCAGTTACGATTGACAAGCGCGACATAATAAGACCGCGTGAAATTTAATGCCGCCTCACACGACGATGTGCGACTTGCACATCTCGCGCGATACAAGAAGAACGTCTAACAAAGACGCTTTAAAACAAGAACGGGGGAAAGGCACAACCAGATGGCGCTACACATCCACAGGCGCTAAACAGCCAGAGTTTACGGTATGATTATGTATTATACGTCGAAGGCGAGCGAAAATATTGCTATGCCAGCGAATACTGCTATTGCCAGCGAATGCTGATATGCCAACAAATACTGCTATGCCAATGTTCCAGACCAGTTGTGAAAAAAATGCACGTTTGAAAATATGACTGAGAGTAAATTGCTTTGTGTAAGAGTAGCTACTTTACTTAGAAACAAATATGCAAGCACTAAAAGTGATGTCATAAAGCAGTCCATGTTGTCAGAATTTCCAGATTTTTTTTTTATTGTTATAGATATTTACCTAGGCTTAATTACTGGCCAGGCCAAAAAACATAGACATTGTTTGGCCATAACCTTGGTAAGGACAGGCTGAAGAACTAACTCATTACTGATTTGTGATGTGATATGTAGATGTCTTCTTTACCATTGTGGGATGTAATGAAGCCTTGAATTATATGTTGTTAGAGATTCACAACTGGTGTAAGTGGTGGATTGTAATATTGGGAAGTAGCCAAGAATTGTATTTTTTTACATATTCCTTACAGGTGCAAGATTGAACAACCTGTTACCCGACAACCTTATGGGATTAAAAATTCTGAAAAAGAAATATGCACGTGGAAGTAGTTTTGTTAAGATTACTTGGAAGCTGCTTTCCTTGAAGATAGTACTACATTAAGAGCTTGGTCATCAGGTAGTGCTTTCTGCAGAAGTTGTCAGAGAACAAAGGGATGCAGAAGTTGAGAACTTGAGAGAGAGAGAGCGGAAATAAACATGAAAGGAACTGTATTTACCGTAACAAAATTAAAAGTAGTTCCAATCTACCATCAAGAACTTGTATCACATTCAATGTCACAGCATGAAGCATTAACCTAGTTTGGTTACAAAATAACTTTAGCAACCTTTCCATGACAGCTATTGACCATCTAGGTCGCAGATGTATCCAGTATTCTTCTCTTTGGACTTTGAATCTGCAGTCGATTTCCTCATCCTAATCTTGCGACCTCTATAGTGTTTTCCAGGACGCCACTTTTGTCGCATCCGTAAAATCTTTGGTGCACTCCCGGGTTATGAACGTAGGGCACATACAGGCATGCGCGGCAATACTTCCATCCACCTCCCAACCGAGGGCTCGCTTCGCTCACCAATAAAATACAGCCAAATTACTGAGAGGTGATAGTGTGGTTCGACCCCTTTGTGTAACGCTAATCTAAACTACTTAAAACCTCATCCCCAAATGATGGACCTATGTCGAAAAGCAGTCGTGGCAGAATTAGTATGACTAGTAATGACGTTTAAACTTCCAAGGCGTGCAAATACTACTATGCTAGCACATATTACTATGCCAGCTACACTGCTATTGCCAATGTTTCTGATCAGTTGTGAGACAGAAGTGCACATATGGAAATATGGATGAGAATGAATAGCTTTGTGTTAGGGTAGCTACTTTACTTAGAAACAAATATTTAAACATATATTAAGAGTGATGTCATAAGGCAGTACATAAAATTGTCAAGATCTTTATTTTAATGTTCTAGATATTGGCCTAGTTAAATACTCCCCAGACAAAAAACAAACAAAAAAATACATAGCCATTGCTCTGGCCACAACCTTGGTATGGACAAGCTGAAGAGCTAACCCAATACAGATTTGTGATGTGATTTGTAGAGTCTTCTTTACGTTTGTGGGATGTGATGAAGCTGAGAATTATATGCTGTTAGAGATTCACAACTGGTGTAAGTGGTTGGATTGTAACATGGAGAAGTGGCCAAGAATTATAGGTTTTTGTATATTTTTCCTTACATGTGAAAGATTAAAAAAAAACTCTGATACCTGACAATGAAATGGGATTAACTGAAACGGAAATATGCATGTGGAAGTAGTTTTGTTAAGATAATTTGGAAGCCTCTTTCCTTAAAAATGATATATAACACATATAAAGTTAGTTATCAGGCAGTTCTTTCTGTAGAAAATTATCAGAGAACAAAAGGATGCAGAAGCAGAGACAACTTGTTGAAGTGTGATAGTTTGCTCTTTCAATATGTTTTTTTGTTTTGGATTTGCACTATATCATTAGTTGTATCAGTAATGCTTTCTATATGAGGTAAATGAGCCTATAGTGGAGCCCCTGTATATGTGTGGGGAGGGAGGGAGGATGGGGGGGAGGGGGGGGTGCATCCGATCAGATCTTAATCCCTAGAAATTAGGTCAGTTATTATTTTTTTGGAAAGGACTGCTATAATACACCATTATAGCAATGTTTTGTCTATGTACTTTATGGGATAAATGCAACCCATTGGACGGGGGCATTTTGTGGGGTTCAGGGATCCCGACCAATCATCATTGGGTTAACTGACAATTTTTTCTAATTCTGTCATGAGCTCTGGGTCAAGCACTCCAGTTTTGTTTTCCTCCCTGGACATACCCTAACTGCTACTGTTGTTTGGAAGAATGTTAGCTGTCATTGATGAGTAGTCTGGGCTTCTGCAAGTCTGGTCCTAGAGACTCTGGGCTAGGCTCCCCACTTAACTGCTGCTGGTAAGTAACCTTAGATAGAATCTGACTCTTCCCTGGTGAGAATGAGATGGATTTGCCTTTGGTGGGTGAAGATGCTAAAGCTGGACTGCTGTAAAGCAGGGCCTAGAAACTGCTTTAAGTGGGCCTAGGGACCCATCAACAACAGTTATTGTTGGCTAGAATAGGGCTATAGCAGACAATAGAGCAAAGTGCAATGGACTTGAGTGGTACCAAGGCCACCTTGTACAGTAAATTTCTATGAGTGACAAGTACAGCCATGAAAGTGTTAGCATTCTTAGTTCAAATTAGTATTTTTCAGTAATTTATGAGTACTTTCAGCATGTTCTGTATATAAAATGTACTTAGCTCAGGAAAACTATAGCTAACCATATGCATACTGCAATCAATTTCCCACATTTGAATTCGGCAATATTGTTTTGGTGAAACCAAGTTGTTGTAGCTGCATTATCTAAACTTTGTTGCTGAATTGAAGTAATAATAATAATAATAGTAGTAATAATTAATAATAATAATAATAATAATAATAATAATATAATAATAATAATAATAATAATAATAATAATAATAATAATAATAATAATAATAATAATAATAATAATAATAATAATAATAATAATAATAATAATATTTGCTGGTGAGTACCCGCATAATTAATTGTGGTATTGTTAAAGGTGTTGCAAAACTTTGATAAGCAAAATGGAATTAAGGAGCCATCTAATCACCCCATTGAGAAAGTCATGAACTTGTTGTTAAAGTAATTCCATGAAAATGCAAGAGTTTTTTTTTTCGAAAGTTCCCAGCTGTTTGCATCACTTTCCCTTGATTGGAAGCAAATGCAACAAGTACATCAACATCAGTGATCACAGAGCGGATGATACTGCAATTATAGAAGATAGTTATCTATATGTTATAAACCCTGCTCGTAAATGGCTTGAGTGTACGACACCATCAGGTCCACAATTTTAGCATCCCAGCCAGCAGTAATGTAATCACAAACACTGCATCAAATCCATAAGTGAGGTTAATATTTGAAAGATAGATCATTATAACACTATTGTACAGCCTGCTCACCGCTTCACAAGGTCCTGCTTCTTCCCATCTGTTGTGGTAGCTCTGCACTTTAACCAGCGCTTGAGCTCCACTTTGGAGTTGACTAGGTTCACACCTGTTCAGGGATGCACCAGGATTGTCTTCTTCATGTGAACAAACCAGTGAGCTGCAGCCTGGCAACGAGTTCTGAGAAGAACTAGCAGCAAGCTCACTGGCAGGCTCATACGGCAATGACCTCTGAGAAGAACTAGCAGCAATAGAACTGCCGCCTGGCAATGAGTTCTGAGAAGGGAAGGGTTCTAATAGCTGTGCATGAATCTTTTGCCATTCAAGAAGTTCCTTCTCCACCTCAACTTGACTTAGTTGCTGTCAATCTACGGCTTGAGAAAAAGTATGATAGTTTGCTGCATATATGTACCACCAATTATTAATGATGCTTATTTCAATTCTATATCTACATTCCTTAAGGAGCTTAACAGTAGTGGGGGCCTATCATGATAACAGGTGATTGTAACCTACCAGATGTGAACTGGCTGAGTTTTATAGGTAACAATCCAAGTTCCTCATTGATCTGTGATTTATTCCATGAGCTGAATGTAACCTGGATTGTTGATAGACACACTCACCTAAAGGCCAATACACTTGATGTCATTCCAACTAATGCATGTGATGCTGTCCATGATCTCAAGGTTCATCCACACCACTCGATAATCAATTCAGACCACTACCTAGTCTCGTTTACTATCTCGATTAGGCCTTGACAAAATTTGTTTGTTTTTTCTTCCTATTTTGCTTTTCTTTTATTCTCGATAAATCTACCTATTTTACTTTTCCGATTCACCCATTTTGCTCTCTCTTTCACCCATTTTGCTTTCCAAAAATTCCTTTTTTGCATACTGTAATTAAAGTGCAGGCACAAATTAGAGAATCTAATTAGCAAGGTTGTATTGCAACATAACAGAGAGTTCCAGGTAGTCCTCCAAAGATGACTGCTGCTGAGCTGTAAAGCGCTGTAGAATTGAAAAGACTCTCTCTGCTGCAGCAGAAGATGGCTGGACTAACAGTACCAGTCTGAAAGCATTGGCCTATTTGGGGAGCTCCATAACATGACTCTTCCACCAAGCAACTGGATTGATATCTGTCGGGAGTCTCGGGACATCTTCACTCGCAGCCATGTATGTGGGTATCTCATACTTCAGCCCATCGATAGTCGGTTGTAAATTTAGAAATGGGAATGCTTTAAGGCAATCGATATCTGCAGCACTTGGCTTCAGCTCATGGAACTTAGAAGGTGAGAAAAGGCGAGCTGCTTTAAAGGCATCCAACACTGGCTTGAGATCATTGTTGAACTTCAAATGGAAGTAGTCGTACACAGGCTGCACACAAGCCTTAGAATAGTTAATGAGTTGCTGCTCATGTGTAGCATTTCCCTTTGCTTTTGCCTTAACAACAGCAACAACATTTGGGTATTGCTGGTTAGACATAGAGGCATAGAGCATACTAAGCTGTTGGTAGGCAACAAGACTTAGTGCACCATCACCTTCCAGCTTGTACGTGGCTTTGACAAGCGGCTCCATTGCATCGACTGTGGTCGCTATTTCAATTTTCAGCTTTCTGGTTTTCGCTGGATCATCGAGGACTTGTAGAAGCTTGGTGGAGGTTGCTAGAGGGAGATCATCATTTTTCAAGAGCTTCTCAACGTCACCGAAGGCTGTGAACACCTGATGAATGACCTCAAACTGACTCCACCATCGAGTGGCAGAGTACGAAGGTGCAGGTAGTCCAGTTTGAGTCCTCCACAACAAGCGGGATTTCGGACTTCGTGAGAACAAACCAATCCAGGCTTTGCAGAAGTCGTGAAGTATTGGTGTATTCATTCACTCTCCTACGTGGTCGAAGGTGTGGGAAAAGCAGCCCATATCAAGCAGCTGGTTGTACACAACTTTGATAGTCCTCATCACCACATCATTGACAGAGGCTCTGTCACGCATTGATGCAACAATAGATTGAGGAGGAATTCCCAATTCTGTCGAGAGGAACAACAATTATCTATTGGGCAACTTCTTCTCCCGTCATGGATTTAGCCAGAAGCTTCAGCCACCCGACGCACTGCTTCAGCTCCCAATCATCCGTGAGGTAGCGAAGGACTATGACAAATCCTTCACAAACATGAGTTGTGCTATCAAAAATGATAGACAAGAGCCACTGGCGAATCTCCCTCTTTATCCTGCTCAATTCTTTCTGATTTATGAAGGGTATCAATTACCTGAGATGAGTTGAGCTTGCGAGGCATACCCATGTTCTTCAAGCAAGTCCCTAAA
>CBDHDT010000072.1:0-23513 GCA_965261215.1 Ekhidna sp. | reverse complement strand
AGAGATGGATGGAAGATAGATGATGGGTAGTTACATAGATATGGATGGAAGATAGATGATGGGCAGTTGATAGGTATATAGAGATGGATGGAAGATAGATGATGGGTAGTTACATAGAGATGGATGGAAGATAGATGATGGGTAGTTGATAGGTAGATAGAGATGGATGGAAGATAGATGATGGGTAGTTACATAGAGATGGATGGAATATAGATGATGGGTAGTTGATAGGTAGATAGAGATGGATGGAATATAGATGATGGGTAGTTGATAGGTAGATAGAGATGGATGGAAGATAGATGATGGGTGGTTGATAGGCAGATAGAGATGGATGGAAGATCAGGGTATCATTTAATTGAGCAAGGGGCCCCCCTAGAACCATTTCCCCCAAATTATATTACTAAAATTCATATTGATGTTAATAAGTGCTTGACAAAGTGCATGAGCAGTGAGAGTATGCATATGTAATGATATGAGTCTGAATGAGAGCTACGCAGCAATCCGTCTGCCTTTTTTATTCGACATGTCAATCACTCTCAGTGAGTTTCCGGGAGATTCAACGATAATTTTCATTAAGATGGACAAGATAAGTTCAGTTAAGCAGTTACGAAGGCGATTCTTGTCTGAGAAACTTCATTCCGCTGATGCTGTAGAAATGGAAATAGACAAGCATATGGTTGCCAGTTGATGTAGATGGGGAATAATGCTATAAGCATGTCAATGCTGAGTAATTCCTTCAGTTGCAAGGCTATATCATCTCTTTGGCTGCTTTAGCAGGAGCAGACGATACGTTTTCCATTCTGAGCTGAGGCCAGAAGAGACAATGGCTGTCTTCTCAAATTCAGTTTCTTCTAATGATTTAGCTGATAAGTCTCTCCCAAACTGTCCAGTGAGAGTTTGAATTCAACTGTCTCCATATAAAGGTAGCTCATGAGTAGAGAGGCTGGGCACTTTCTTTGGATCAAAAGTACTGAAGGCTGATAACACATCTTTTGAGGAGGATCTAAACGGGCTGGATATGTTACCTTTGATGAGTCTGATGAAAGGCTTGCCCACACTTTCTTGAAAATAGCATACAGTATATCTAAATGAGTGACTTCAATACCTGTTGCTGCTTTTAACTCTTCTCTTGCATCTTGTAGCTGTAAAACATAAGTTGCTGAAGGCAGTGTAGCCTCATCAATTGAATTAAGAGTAGCATCCACTAGACTAGAAATAAGGGAGAGGTCCAGGTGCTTGGTCTGTAAGGCACAGCTAAGCTTTGCTACTTGAGGAAGAATGGTAGGTACATGCTGCTATAGTGGAGTGACTAGAAAGGGCTTTACTTAGTCCAAGAGCTTCTGGTTCATGCGATGTTACATATATATATTTTCAGGAGCAAGAACTATTGAGCTGTTACCAGCTTTTACTGCTTTGACACTACGCTCTTGTGCAAGTCAGTGTGTGTCTGACGGTTTCCCAATCTTGAGCTCTGGAAGATCTAGTACTCTCTGAACCTCCTTTAATGACTCTGCACGTTTTGGGAGTAATAAAATAACTACCATAACGTCACCAGGATAGTGTAGACATGCTTGATACCAGGTGTAGCATTAACAGCTTGCACAGAAGCCTGTTGAAGGACATGACAGCAACAGTGGACTAACAATGCATGAGGTGAGAGCTCTTTCAACCTTCTTTGAACTCCTGTTTTGTCACCAGAGAAAGTAGCATCTCCATCAAATCCCATTCCTATAAGCCTTTCCAACTGAATGTTCTTTTCCCTGCAGTACTCCACTAATGCAGAATAGATACTTTCAGCATTAGCTTTCTTCAAGGGTAAAATTTCAATAAAGTGTTCTTCTGGTACGTCTCTCTCCACCCAACGACAACAAATTGTCAGCTCCTCTTTGGTAGTAATATTAGCCGTGTATTTACATGATGCTAAAAAAAGGGTGCCTTATGAAGCCGCTTAAGTAGAGACTCTTCCACCCATGTTACAAGAGCATTTGCAAACTCTATTACATACATTTTTGAGGTATACCTTGCATTTCCTCCAACTTTGTCAAAGAAGGTTTGAAGAGTCTCTCCACTACACCTCACTACCAATTCAACTAGTTTGTCAAAGTTAGTAGTATGTGCAATGTGCTGATGAGCTAGAAAGTGAGCACATCGGATAACAGCATTAATCGCCTTCCTATTTTGTAATCTTTGCTGCTCTCCAACATTTTGAAGCTGGCAGATAATAGATCCTTCTTTTCTAGCTCTATCAGCTTCCACCTCCAATTGACAGGATAGAAGGTGCACTTCACTCTTTAGTGTGATTTCATTTTTTGTGTCACTTTCTTCCGGTTAGTGAATGGTTTGGTAATCCAAGCCCCACCAGTCCTCTGAAGAGATCTTCCACCCTTTTTACATAATTTGCAGAATGCACCCTATAAATTTCTATTAAACTCTAACCAGAGAAAAGTTTCTTCCCACTTTGTGTTGTATCTCCTGATTCCAGATCCTGACTTGGAAGGTGGTTTTAGAAGTAGAACTTGAGCAATGTTTCTCAGGAGGATTGGGCTGTACATCAATCTCAGACTCATTACCATCCTCAGAATCACTAGAGCTAGAAACTACTGAAGACATGGATGTACTCCTGAAATATGAACAAATATCCATTTTTAAGTTTTCTGAGTTTGGCTGTGTAGACTTTCATTTTAGAACTGACTACTAGTACCCCAGAATGCCTCAGAATCAATTTCAGACATCTCAATTTTTTTAAAAAATCTGGGGGAGCATACCCACAGAACTCCCTGCCCCCCTAATTGTTATGTGCTACACACCCCTACACGTCAACACCAAACTTTGGAGTTCTCCCTCTCCCAAAATTCAAAATCCTGTATAAAATCCAGCACACACACATTTAAGCATACCTCGACCCCCAGATGGCATTTGTGTTATGAAAGTTTGTCATATATTTAAACACCATGCCCCCCCCCCCCCCCCCCCCGCCCCTCATTGGACATTTTTCTAAATGAAACCCTGACTATGATGGATAAAGGATAAATATATACTATGATGGGTAAATATATACTATGATGGGTAAATATATACTATGATGGGTAGATATATCCTATGATGGGTAGATATATCCTATGATGGGTAGATACAGTAGGCGCCAAAAAAAAACTTTCCGTTGCGTTCGGGTACAACGTACGTTGAACGCTTGACCGGCTTAACATAAACGCAAGATGTACAATTTAGAAACGCACGGACAACGGAACGCATGCGTACTACAGGATGCATACTACGCACCGTTTATTTGAAATTGTTATGTGCACCTGCACCATTTGAAATTGTTACGTGAACCTGAACGTCATCCACGCGCGTGCATCTTAAATGAGCGCCCTTCAATGAACACGCGGTGTTTAGTGTCCTGGATTGAGTTCTGTTTAGTATTTCACGATGACGTTCAGGAAGGCTCTGAAGAATTCCCTTGCACAGAGAAGTAAGCCCTTTTCCCAGTGTTTGCTCAAGGTGGGTGGCTTTATTTAATTTTTTCCAGAGAGTTTTGTCATGTTCTAGTTACAGTAGCTGAGTATTTCAAGTTTTAATTGCTTGTAAATCGGTGTTGGTTTAGATTTTGTGGATATACTGCGTTAGTTTTGATTTCTCAGATTTTAATTGTTGGTTTTGTATACTGGAGGCTAATTTGTGTTAGTTTTGATATTGCTATATAATTACTACCAGCATAGCCAATGTAGCTGCAGGTGACTGTCTTGTGTAGCTTTTTTCACATGATGTTGAAGCTTGATCAATATGTGCGTGATCTAAGGGCAGTTTCTCATAAATGCCTTGAATTCAATGCAAGACCAAGCATATGCTATTTTATGTCAAGTGCAACAAAGCTTGCATCGGTTGTGAAGAGGGCTCATGTAGTAGGCAAGATCTAGATAGTGCATATCTCTAATTCTGTGATATTGCAGGCTATTGTTCGGTATTTTGGCCGAATGAGAAGATGTACCTCTAAGGGGAACAGGCACCTTCTAGGGCTTCCTTCGAAGGAACTGGATGAATTATTGAGGGTCATGTTTAGCCAGAACCCTCAGTTTTGGATGGCTCCAGTGGAGTTCGAGCCTGTGCGGCAGAAATATTTTGAGGCTGTGCAACAGGCATCGAAACATTTGAGACTACATAAATACGTTTTGTAGATATGTATATATTTTGATTACTTGATATTCTTTGATATGTTTACGACAAGATTGCCAAATAAGATTGCAGTTGGCAACTTATCCTTACATGTACATCATGGGAAGCATGTGGAGCAATATAAAACACAAAATGGAATTTGTTTGTAGAGCATTATTTAAGTATGTGGTTATTTCTTGGACAATTCAGTACCTAAAGCTAGGTAGTGGCCCCCTTGATATATCTTTTAAATATATAGTGCTGCTGCTGGATGACTACTGAGCCCAATAAGGAAACAAAGAGAAGTTGCTGGGAAGGCTACTGGTTTAAGATAAGCCTCAACAAATACACCAACTGATTTAAATATATAGTGCTGCTGCATGATGACTACTGAGCCCAATAAAGGAAACAAAGACAACTTGCTGGGAAGGCTGCTGTTTCACGAGCAGCTGCTACTGGTTTAAGATAGCCTCAACAAACAAGTACACCAACTGAAAAGTTGTGTTCCAACATTCCTGGTTTCCCTCCACACACTTCCATGTGCTTTTTCCTGTCTATCCATAAAACCACACTTCAACATGGTTCAAATTTCAGAATAGTAAATTGTTTTCTCCCAGTACAAACTACAACATGGCTTCTCCTATTTGTAGTAAAGCCCTGATGCAAAGAAACAGACATGCAACAACAAAGGGGTGTGCCTGCACAGTGAATGCTATTACTCTGAATACAACAAAACACAATAATATAAATCAGTAACCAGTTGCATTGCCTTCCAGTTCAATGATTCGAGGAATCACTTTTCTCAAATGTAAGATATATTTCTGGCACTTAGTGGCATTAACAGTCAGCCAGAATCTTTTGATCCCCTCCACCAACTCTGCCTTGTTTTTTGGCTTCACCTCCCTTCTGATGAACTTTCAGTTCATGCCAAAGAGATGGAGTAGCCCTTGCTTTGAAGTAGGCCGTGTAGCTGGCAAGCCGTCGTCTCATCAGCCTAGATAGAGATTATTAAACTAAGCAACCCATGTACAAATATACTTAGCAAGGCTATTCTTTAAAAAAAAAAAAAAGTTCCATATTCCTTTAGTCAATTTCATAAGCATGGCATATTAAAATTCAAAACAAGCCTGCATTTGAGCCTCCACAAGCTCCTTGACATGTTCTGAGATAACAGATGGCCTCCCATTGCCTGGCCGTCTGCCGTGCGAGTCTCACGGTAGCGCTTAAGAAAGCTCTGGGCGCCCTGCCTAGTGATACCGAGTCCTTCCTCCTCCACCAATATCTTAGCGATTGTTGGGGCCTTCAATCCTTTAAATCTGTGGTAGAGAATTCTTTGCTTTTTGTACCTCGAGTACACCATATCACCGACAGAGAGTGAAAAAATGGCTTGTTCTAGCGAGTGAAAAAATGGCTTGTTCTAGCGAGCGACGCAACTTGAACTTGCCAATAGCAACCTTGTGCAAAATTTGCACACGTATACGATTTTACGTCATAATCAGTTGGAAGGATTGTCCATTTTCGAATGACGCTGCATTTTCGAAGAACGCTTAGAAAAACAGTGGGAAACGCCCCCCCAACGGTTACGGTCAGAAAATAAACGTACGTTGTACCAGAATGCAACGGAAAGTTTTTTGCCGCCTACTGTATATACCATGATGGGTAGATATATACCATGATGGGTAGATATATACCATGATGTGTAGATATATATCATAATGGGTAGATATATATCATGATGGGTAGATATATACCATGATGGGTATATATATATATACCATGATGGGTAGATATATACCATGATGGGTAGATATATACCATGATGTGTAGATATATATCATATTGGGTAGATATATATCATGATGGGTAGATATATACCATGATGGGTATATATATATACCATGATGGGTAGATATATACCATGATGGGTAGATATATATCATGATGGGTAGATATATATCATGATGGGTAGATATATACCATGATGGGTAGATATATACCATGATGTGTAGATATATATCATAATGGGTAGATATATATCATGATGGGTAGATATATACCATGATGGGTATATATATATACCATGATGGGTAGATATATACCATGATGGGTAGATATATACCATGATGTGTAGATTTATACCATGATGGGTAGATATATACCATGATGGGTAGATATATACCATGATGGGTAGATATATACCATAATGGGTAGATATATATCATGATGGTTAGATATATACCATGATGGGTAGATACATACTATGATGGGTAGATATATACTATGATGGGTAGATATATACCATGATGGGTAGATATATACTATGATGGGTAGATATATACCATGATGGGTAGATATATACCATGATGGGTAGATATATACCATGATGGGTAGATATATACCATGATGGGTAGATATATATCATGATGGGTAGATATATACCATGATGGGTAGATATATACTATGATGGGTAGATATATATTATGATGTGTAGATATATACCATGTTGGGTAGATATATACTATGATGGGTAGATATATACTATGGTGGGTAGATATATACCATAATGGGTAGATATATACCATGATGGGTAGATACATACCATAATGGGTAGATATATACTATGATGGGTAGATATATACCATGATGGGTAGATATATACCATGATGGGTAGATATATATATATTGATGGGTAGATATATACCATAATGGGTAGATATATCCTATGACGGGTAGATATATACCATGATAGGCAGATATATACCATGATGGGTGTGGCTAAAGAATAGGTCTAGATTTTTTTAAGTTTTTAATGTGTAAAAATAAAACTTTATTACTGACAAGCTTGTACATCACATTTTGTATTCAAAATATGTCACACAGTGTATATTAACAAACTTAACCTCTTCACACAATCCACGACCAAAACCCCATACACTTACAGAGTAATTATCGATAAAGGAAGAGGATATTTTGAAGAAAAAAAATTTCACAGGAAGAAAACCTTACGATCATGTACGGTATTACTAAAATATATGCGTATTCCCCCAAATACATGTCAACCATCATTTTTTCCATAAAATATGTATGCATGATAAAGTATAACTCAAATAATATCTGCGAGTTCAAGTGTTTTCCTCATAATATCTGCAGTTGAGATAGATGTAGCACAATCTCGGCGCTGGTGGATCCAAGCAGCAAATTCAGTTTCAATAGCAGAGTAAAATGCTCGACGACCGTTAGCTACCGCTCTTTCTCCTGCTCTTCACAAGACCAGACCACTTGCATTGTACACCTTGGCTTTCTTCCAGACTCTAATAAGCTTAACTGACACTCCGTGCCTCTTTTGAGCTGCACAATTGATTGTTTGTAACACATAATAGACGGTTTTCTCTCTCTCTCGTAACATGCAGCTTTGATGCTTTGCTGCCATTATGGTTACATCTTGACAGGCTTGGATGATCCATAACCAACCCGTGCAGGAAACTGAGTATCTCGAATATAAGACAACCTTCAAACGTTGAGGTCAAAGTTGATCTAATACCTATCAATTTATATTAGGAGATATACGGCATATATGCTTGCCAATCTGAGTTTGGTTTCATATCTCCTGATAATGCGTATATTTCAGCCTAAAAGGTGTCAAACAATTTTGTTTTACCTCATTATAAAAAAGTACATGGTCCAAAAAGTTTAAAGTTGATACAAATGAGCTTAGTCTGACATGCTTACAAAAATTGAGTTTTCAAGTCCAACAAATCTAGTTTGTGAGCGCAACTAATCTTTAGACATGTAGCACTGTAAATATAGATTTATTATATTGGGTGTAGGTGCCTCCTAATATTGAAGGAGTTCTCAACAATATAGCAATCCTGAACAATTGCACCTTTAGCTCACCTTGGCATTCTTACGAAGAGCTAAGCATACTTTTCGTACTTCGTCAGTGGTAGGATCAAGTAGCTGCTTGTAGCGCGCTCTTGGCTGCCACCGTTCATACTGTTTCTGAAGACCATTTCCAATAGTTTCCAAACCTTTCTGAGGAGTCATAGACATTGGGTCTAAAAAAAATATAATAATAATAATTAAAATTTTTTAAAAAAAGCATGCAACCCTAAAATAACTACTATATCATACCTATCCAACACTCCATTCGAGCACAGGGGTTGGTCTTGACTGTGTCTGGTGGATCTACTCCAATGTTCAGACATAAGACCAAAGCCACACTCCATGTCTTCATCTGCAACATACATTTACAAACAGAAGAAAGTGATGCCTGTTCAGTATTTTGGTACTCCACCAAACCCTCAAATACATATATATTTTTTCCTTCTCAATTACCCCTGAGTGGGGCTTACAATCCCGGGTGGATAATGAGCTTATAACAAGTTCCAAGACCACCGGCTTCCGAATGACGTGGTGCAGGTGTATTTCATTGAACTCCAACTGGTTTTATGATGGGAAGGAATGAGCTCAGGCTACAGCAGGCCTAATTACGCTTTCCTCCACGTCCTCACCTCACCTATTACACCTATTTTTTCAAGGTGGACACCCATCCAAGAACTAGACAGCCCAGTGCTGCTCAACTTTAGTTCCTGCTAAGAACATAGCCATGCAGCACTATTTCTCTGATCCTACAAATCTTACTCTGTCTTTCACCCGCCATGAATCACAATTGACCTTCGAGTCGCCATCGTCTGCAACAGATGTATGCCTGGTTTTCATAAAACTCAAGGGAACTTGCCAATCCAGTAGATCAGGAGGTTGCTCTACTGAAAAAGGGTCCACATTCTGAGCTCCAACCAGCTGAGACATACCCTAGAAGGACTAAGATTCACTTCGACTCTCAGCAGAACAATATCCTAGCAATAGAGTTCAAAGTCTTGCACGCTGTTGTCCAGGAATATTTACATTGGGGTGTGGCTACTATTACGGGGAAACCGCCCATACTAATATCAGTGTTGGCTGATCATTTACGCTTAATTAGTGTTACTGTATTCCATTCTGCTCGATATATTCATGATTAGTGCTGTAAAGTTTGGGGATAGTGTTTTCACTTTTTTGAAAAAACAATCACACAAACTAAGAAGTTATTGAAATAGTATAGTCTCCTGGCTGGCTTGGAAGCCACAGCGCACAGACAGCTGCTTCCAATTGAAACTGAGTCCATTAGCGTGAATGGTCCTTCAAATGATTTCCAATCATTCCTTTACCGGCTGTTTGATCATACAGGACCCGCCTGAAAGTGTTTTGACCAATGTAATCTTTGTCATCAAAAAAGCGATCAACAGGATTATATTCATCAGAAGTCTTCTAATTTTCTGGAGTAACATAGTTTAAAATTTTCAATCCAGGAAATAGAATTACTCTAGGAACAGCTGCTTATGTGTTGTAGGGTCTGGGTTTTGTAAAGGCTGAAGGGAGTAAGGAGGGTTCACAGGTTTTCAGGTTCAGCAGCTCCCAGTATAGACCTTTAAACATTATTTGATGTAGATACCAAATTTGACAACTTCAGCCAACCTTCGTACAATTCATTAAAAATAATTATAATAATAATAAAAATAAATAAAATAAATAAAAGAGTGACATATCATACAGAAACAATACGTTGTGATCTAGGTTGGTTAGTTAGAACACAATAAAATAATAATAATAATAATAATAAATTTAAAACAGATATATGTCTCCACTTTCAAATACTTTGCTTTAAATGCAGAATAACAAGAACAACAACCCAAAATAGCGGATGAGTGTCTGGGAAAAAACCTACTGCAATCATCCATAGTGTGAGATTGCCCCTCCATCATTCTTCCTTTCAACCCCTTCCCTTCAATATGATAAAGCATCTGCTCATCTCGTTGAGTAGAGGTTACTTGCTACCTCAGCATGGAGGTTGTGTGTATCTAATAGAGGTAGTATGTTGTGTCAGTTGCCTCACTCAATGGATTTCTATTAGTGGAAGGCTAACCTTCCCCTGTTGATAAATGACACCCCCTCGACATAGATGTTTTACTTTTGTTGTCCTAGCATCATCACCTTGGGTGTTCTCAGTAATCGCCTTGTGTACTGTAAAAAAACAGTGCAGCAGAACTGTGATAGTGGACAATTGTAATCATCTGGACATCTTACTGCAATATTTTTTTCTTTCATCTGTCAAACCTTCTCATCATCTAAAACAACAATTTGGGGTATCTTCATAAAGTCAACTGATGTTGCATCCACTCAATCTGAGAAGTATGTAGCAGAGAGCATCACAAGCAAAGAACCCTGATAGTGTCATTAAGGGTTAAAAATAATTATGGGCCGGTATGTACAACATATTCCAGACTCAATTATAATCCCCAAAATGACATCATGGAGAATCATATCATTCCATGGCTCCAGAGTTGGCATAGAGGAGGAGCTGAATTAATGGAGAAGCAAATGAAGGTGGATATATCATTCTATGGCACCAGATGTGGCACTGAGGAGCTGGATTACTGGGGAAGCATGGAGCAGAGGCTACCATTTCCGTATAAACAATCAGGCGAGAAGTAACTGGGGATACCTAAAGGTGTCAAATGATAGGCTCAGATACATTTTTTAAGATTAATAAACTTTAGAAACTTCTTCACTTAGCAGTACCACTAAAAAAAAAAAGAGTAAGTTGAGCAGTTAGCAGCAACTCTGTAAATATCACTTACTAATTATATACATTTTGTTCCAATAACATGCTGTGGTTATTCTAGTATAACTTGCCCTAAATTAGAAGACCCATAGGCCCTGTAACAATCCATATACTTAGGGTTGTGGTGGCAAGAAGTTTATAGTCTGAAGCACTTCTGCATGCCAGCATTCTAGCAGAACAGTAGATCCAAGAGTGCAAATTACAAGCTTGTATAAGTCACTTGTTTTTGCAGCTGTGCTCCACACCCAAGTTTCACTGAGCCATATTGTCTATCAACTTAGTCAGATGGAGGCAGATGGAGCAGTGGTTATGCGGCAGTGATCAATTGAGAAGTACAAGCTCTGCTACACTTGGGTGATTGCCGATGGGATGCAAAGACCTACAATGCACTGTGTGACACAAAGCTTTATGGACCAGATATTGTAATTGTGAAGCACTTATGGGTTGGACATGTGCAGAATTGTATGATGAACCATTTGAAGGCTCTCAAGAAATCTAAATCCGTTAACAGTACTTGGCAGAAGGAACCAAATCACTAACACTGTGATGAAGCAATATCAAGGTTACTATGGAAAGGCCATCCGCTCCGATCCTAATGATCCAGAATTATGAAGAGTGTGGTATGGGCAATTTTTTTTGTCATTCCTTGTCAATGGAAACAACCCACAGGACCCTCCACCTCATAAGCCCACAGTTACCGAAGATATTGCACCTTTTTTAAGACTGTTTTTGGGAAACTCTCCGAGAATTTGTTGATCCAACAGTGTGTCCTTAGAGTGGGACTAAAAATCGGAATGAGTAATTTTTTAGTTTAATTTGGAGTCGCTGCCCATAGACGGAATTCTGTTCTCTGACTGTAGTGGAGATAGCAGTGAACATGGCGGTTATGGTGTTCATAATGAAGCCATTATATCTCTTCTCCAGTGCTTGGGACACAGATTGTAACCAACACACTAGAATATTTCTGTGAAAGGGTCAGCAGATGTATCTGTCCGGCCTACTTGAAAGCCAGGACAAAGACATACTATGTATGTGTCAAAATATTTGAGCAGTCACGGCTGCTTAGATTTGTGAAACGGAGTGAAATAGGCCATATCCAGTTGAAGATATTTTGAACCTAAAAATTAGCCACACTGGGTAGTTCATAGCAATTCTGGTGTTTTGTATAATTTTCGTAGGAAATCGGCAAAAACTACCATTTGGGCCAAAAAGTGGGTATCTCAGAAATTTGCTCAGATTTGATGGAAAAGACTTTTTTTTTTAGTGAAATGGAACAAATACTATCAAAAACAGATGCGCCTCAAAATGACCCACATACAGCTAATCCATGCTTTGCAGGTGTTTTGAAGCAATTTTGCTGGAAATTGACCAAAAAAATTCTCATTTTGATCCGAAAAGAGACTTTGCCAAAAAAGCTATGAATTAACCGGTAAGTGCTTCTTCCCCCCTCAACCAAGTGTGAAACAGGTCATTTCCTTTCGAAAACATTTATAAATCACTTTTTTGAACCAATAGAGATGTTTGCAGTCATTTTCAGCGAATATGCTACAAAAGACCACAAAAGCTTAGTTTAGCTGTATGTGACACATTTTACAGAGGAAATCCAATTTTGGTAATATTTGTCCCATTATACTGGTTTTACCAAAAATAGCTGTTTTCATCAAAACAAAACTTTTCTTCCGATTTTTCCATCTTCAAACTTGTTGAGAAAAGATAACCCTTCCAAAAGTAAAGTTTTCAGTCAATTTCAGCGAAAATATTTCCAAATACCAGAAAATTTTAGTTTAGCTGTATGGGGCTAATGTTTAGGAGGAAAAGAGTTTTGGGTAATATTTGTCACATTTCACTGGTTTGTCCAAAAAATTTGTTTACATCAAATCAAAATTTTCCTGAGGAGTTGCCCCTCTTCAAACTTGATGAGTAAAAGTAGCTTTCTTAGTATTTGTTAACTTCTTTCTAAGAGAGTCTATTTTTTTATGGAAAAGAGAATTTTTCAGTCTATTTCCGTGAAAAAGCTTCAAAACAACAGAAAAGCTTTGTTTAGCTCTATGTGGCTCATTTTTAGGAGTAAAACCTTTTATGGTAACATTTGCCCATTTTTACAGGTTTGATAAAAAAAAGTTGTTTCTTTCAAATCAAAATTTTCCTCAGGTTAGCCCTTTTTTTCAATTTTTTTTGTGAAAAAATAACTTTCTGAGTAACTCTTGGCTTCTTTCTGAGATATTTTTTGACCCAAAAGAGTTTTCAATCAATTTCCGCGAAAATGCTTCAAAACACTTTAAAAGCTTAGTTTAGCTGTGTACGGCTCATTTTGAGTAGGAAAACTGTTTTTGTTAATCTTTGTCCCTTTTCACTGGTTTGACTAAAAAGTTGTTTCCAATAAATCAAAATTTTCCGCTGGAACTTGATGAGAAAAAATAACTTTCTGAGTAATTCTTGGCTTCTTTCTGAGATAGTCAATTTTGACCAAAAATAGAAGTTTTCAGTCAATATCCGCGAAAATGCACCAAAACACCTGGAAAGCTTAGTTTAGCTCTATATGGCTCATTTTTAGGAGGAAAACCTTTTTTGGTAATGTTTGTCCCATTTCACTGGTTTGACCAAATTAAGTTGTTTTCATCAAATAAAAAGTTTCCTCAGGATTTTCCCATGTTCCAACTTGTTGAGAAAATTAACTTTCTGAGTAATTCTTTGATTCCTTCTGAGATAATCCTTTTTTAGACATACAGATGTTTTGACACCAGAAATTTTTTGTTTAGCTCTATGTGGCTCATTTTAAGGAAGAAAACCTTTCTATAATATTTGTCTCATTTTACTGCTTAGCAAAAAAAAAGTTTTGTTTTCATAAAAGCAAACCTTTTCCTTTAGATTTGACCCATTTTTGTGAAAAAATAACTTTCTGAGTAATTCTTAGCTTCTTTCTGTGTTTTTCATTTTTGTGATGCAAAAGAGAATTTTTCAGTTAATTTCCGCGAAAATGCATAAAAACCCCAGAAAAGCTTAGTTTAGCTCTATGTGGCTCATTTTGAGGAGGAAAACCTTTTTTGGTTGTTTACATGTGGTGGCATTGCCTCTACAGACAAACCCTTCTTAAACTGTAACTCTATGCTGTACCTTATATGGGCATGTAATGATGCAATACACACACATCAGATATGAGCTCATAGTCATGGGACTTCAAGGGTTGAGGTGTTGATTGCCTGATTAGTATGTAAATACCATGTTAGGTAATAACTGGGTCATGGGCTGGCATGTAGCATACCTAGCCACCAAGGGTTCAAGACAATTGATCTTTCTTTATTCCAAAAACAATAATAGGAAAAGTGTCGAATCAACCACAAAACAACAGCTGTATGTTATAATGTCATTGTTAGTTCTGAAGTAGTGCACTATAAGGCCCCCTCCAATGAGGGACACTGTGATAACCAAGGCCTACTGGAAGCGGACGGGCAACTTGATCCGCCTGCACGAGCGAGTGTACACCGTAGGCTGTGGTGCAGCTGTTGTGGTTTGAAATGGAGCTCCTTGGATCGGGTGTGGCGGAGGTACTGTCCGAGGAGTAACAGGGGAAGGCTGACAGTTGGCTAGTTTGCTGTATGCTGTCTTCAGTCGGTCGATGGAGACTGAGTCCTGGTGGCCGTTCATGTCAAGCACGTGGTATTTCCTGTGAGTCTCGAGGATCTTGAACGGCCCATCACAGGGGTGTGCAATGGACTGCGATGGGCATCGTGGCGAACATACACCCAGCAAGTGGAATCCAGGTTGTCGGGCTTGTAAGCAGAAAATCCACCGTGGAACTCATGTGTGGGTGGGAGGACCGTGCGCATGTTGTCCTGGAGCTGGTGGAGAAATTCAGGGACACTCGCAAGTCCCGTGGCTCATGAGGAAGGAACTCCCCAGGGATGTGTAGGGAAGTGCCATACACAAGGTCGGAGGCAGAGCAGCCTGGGCCTTCCCGCGATGCTGTCCGGATGCCGAGGAATACAAGAGGTAGTTCAACCATCCAGTGTGGGCCTTGGAGGCGAGCCTTGAGGGAATCTTTCAACTGACAGTGAAAACGCTCGACGACCCCATTGGCTTGCGGGCGGTACACTGTCGTGTTAGCGGCTGAAATCCCAACCAGGCAGTGGAGTTCGGACCACATGTGGCTGGTGAACTGAGGGCCGCGATCCGAGGTGATGTCATCAGGCACTCAAAAGCGGGAAATCCAGTGACGAATGAGGGCTCTTACGCAGGTCTTAGTAGCGGAGTCTGGCAGCGGAATGGCTTCAGGCCACTGGGTAAAATGGTCCACGATCTTGAAGAACTATTTCATACCCTCGGACTCATCGATAGGGCCCACTAGATCGATGTGGAGACTACCGAATCGATGGTCCGGAGGTGGTCGCTCCGTGAGGGGTGCGTGGACATGGCGGCGAATCTTTGACGCTTGGCAGGAGTGGCATTCTCGGCAGCACTTGCGGATGTCATGTTTTAGTCCGTGTCACATGAAATGTGAGGAGATGGCTCTTTGTGTCGGGCATCTGCTGGCATGAGCAAGGCCGTGAATGGCATCAAAGACCTTTCTCGTCCAATCCCTAGGGATCACTGGTCGAGGCTTGTCCGTGGAGATGTCACAGAGGATGGTGCAGTCATCAAACTGGACATTGTCAAAGCGAAGGCCAGTGATGTAGGGTTTGTATGCGGTAATTTCCTCTGAAGCAGACTGATCAGTGGCCAGCTGACGATAGTCAATGGTGGGGAGATGGATGGCAGAGATCTTGCGCCGAGAAAGCACGTCGGCCACCATGTTGTCTTTTCCGCTGACATGTCACACATCGGTGGAAAAATAGCTGATGAAGGACATGTGGCGGGTCTGACGGGGAGAATGCTCGACAGCGCTGTCGAAGGCGAAGGTGAGGGGCTAATGGTCAATAAATATGGTGAACTGGTGGCCTTCGATATGGTGGCAAAAGTGTTTTACAGCAAGGAAGATGGCCAACAGCTCGCAGTCAAAAGCGCTGTACTTCCTCTCAGCATTGGAGAGCTTCCTGGAGAAGAAAGCCACAGGGTACAAGATGCCGCTGAGAAGCTGCTCAAGCTGACCACCAACTTGCCTGTCCGAAGCGCCCACTGTGATGCTGGTCTTGGCGTTTGAATGAGGGTGATGGAGGAGGGTGGCAGTCACCAGAGCCGACATGGCAGTGAGAAAGGCAGACTGACACCTGGGGTCCACATGATTGTATGCCCCTTTACCTTGGTGGCATCGTGGATGGGATGGAGTTTGTTGGCCAACCTCGGCATGAAGTGGTGGTAGTAGTTGATCATGCCGAAGAAGCGCTGGAGACTGACCTTATTGGTGGGCACGGGGAAATTGCTCACTGCCTTGACCCTTGACTCAAGGGGCATGATGCCTGTGGCGGTGATACGGTGTCCAAGGTAAGTGAGCTCACTGACACCAAAGACACTCTTTTTCCGGTTGATGACCATCCGTTGTCAGAGAGGAGGCGGAAGACTTGACAGAGGTGCGCTTCATGCTCTTGTTCGGAGTAGCTGGAGATGAGGATGTCATCCAGGTAGACGAAGACGAAAGGGACGCCACGGAGGATGCCATCCATCAGCCTCTGGAACACCTGGGTGGCATTCTTGAGACCAAAGGGCATGCGGAGGAACTCCCAGAGACCAAAAGGAGTGATGATGGCCGTCTTGGGGATATCTGCCGCCACAACAGGGATCTGGTGGTAGCCGCATTCCAGGTCACCTTGGAGAAGATCTTCTTGCCCGCCAGACTGCCATTGAAATCTTGTATGTGGGACAATGGGTACATATCGTCCACCATGGCATTGTTGAAGCACTGGAAGTCACCGCAAGGTCTCCAGCCGCCACTTGGTTTAGAAACCATGTGAAGTGGCGATGCCCAGGGAGAGTTGGAACGTCTGATGATGCCCATCCTTTCCATCTCGGCAAATTCAGCTTTGGCAACTTCTAGCTGCTCCTGTTTGAGACGACGAGCACGAGCGTGAAGAGGTGGATCATCGGTGGTGATGGAGTGCTCCACACCATGCTTATTGGAGTACGTGGACTTGAAGCGGGGAACGAGCAGCTCGGGAAACTCGTCGATGATGGCGTCGAGAGAGTGAATACGGGCAACGTGGAGACCGCAGATGGAGGAAAGGCTGGCAACACCAAACGCCACCACATTGAGATCGTCGAGACTAATGAGACGTTTATCAGACATGTCAATAGCCAACTGATTGGAGGCAAAGAAGTCAGCACCGAGAATGGGTTTCGTGACTGCTGCCAAGTGAAATTCTTGGGTGAATGCATGGCCCTTGCCGAGTAGAAGGGATGACTTGCGTTTGCACCAAGTTCTGATTAGTGTACCGTTGGCAGCAACCAGGGGCGCTTAGGAGGCACGATGCCTCTTGTTGGAGGCTGAGGCTGGGATAACAGATTTGTCTGCTCCACAGTCGACAAGGAAGGAGCGGCTGTTTTTCTTACCATATTTGAAAATGGGCTAATCCTGAGGAAAATAAGGATTTATTTAAGCAATTTTTTTGGATCAAACAAGTAAAGGGGGATAAATATTAACAAAAACTGTTTTTCTCCCAAAAGTGAGCCACATACTGTTAAACTATGCCTTTCTGTTGTTTGGAAGCATTTTTGGTGTATTCACAGAGAACTTTTCTTTTTAGACATAAAAGTGATTATCTCAGAAACGACCAATGATATACTAAGAAAGTTTTTTTTTTTTCCATGTTTGAAAGGGGTAAATCCTGAGGAAATTTTGGATTTGTTTAAACCACTGTTTTTGATCAAACCAGTAAAAGGGAATAAATATTAACAAAAACTGTTTTTCTCCACAAAGTTAGCCACGTACTGCTAAACTATGCCTTTCTGTTGTTTTGAAGCATTTTTTGGGGGAATTCACAGAGAACTTATCTTTTTAGACATAAAAGTGACTATCTCAGAAATAGGCAATGATACACGCAGGAAGTTTGTTTTTCTTACCATGTTTTAAAGTGTAAATCTTCAGGAAAATTTGGATTTGTTTAAACAACTGTTTTTGATCAAACCAGTAAAAGGGAATAAATATTAACAAAAACTGTTTTTCTCCACAAAGTGGGCCGCATACTGCTAAACTATGCCTTTTTGTTGTTTTGAAGCATTTTTGGGGAAATTCATAGAGAACTTTTGTTTTTAGACATAAAAATGACTATCTTACAAAAGAGCACTAAAAACTCAGAAAGTTTGTTTTTCTTACCATATTTGAAAAGGGGCTAATCCTGAGGAAAATTTGGATTTATTTAAGTAACTTTTTTTGATCAAACCAGTGAAAGGGAAAAAAAATATTAAAAAACTGTTTTTCTCCACAAAGTGAGCACATACAGTTAAACTAAACCTTTCTGTTGTTTTGAAGCATTTCTGAGGAAATTCACATAGAACTTCCCTTTTTAGTCAAAAAAGTGATTATCTCAGAAACGAGTTTTTCGTACAATGTTTGAAAGCGGCAAATCCTGAGGACAATTTGATTTGTTTTAACAACTGTTTTTGATGAAACCAGTAAAAGGGGATAAATATTAACAAAAACTTTTTTCTCTCCACAAAGTGAGCCATATACTGCTAAACTATGCCTTTCTGTTGTTTTGAAGAAGTTTTGGGAAAATTCATAGAAAACTTTTCTTTTTAGACATAAAAGTGACTATCTCACAAAAGAGCACTAAAAACTCAGAAAGTTTGTTTTTCTTACCATATTTGAAAAGGGCTAATCCTGAGGAAAATTTGGATTTATTTAAGTAACTTTTTTTGATCAAACCAGTGAAAGGAAAAAAATATTTAAAAAAACTGTTTTTCTCCACAAAGTGAGCCACATACAGTTAAACTAAACCTTTCTGTTGTTTTGAAGCATTTTTGAGGAAATTCACATAGAACTTCCCTTTTTAGTCAAAAAAGTGATTATCTCAGAAACGAGTTTTTCGTACAATGTTTGAAAGCGGCAAATCCTGAGGACAATTTGATTTGTTTAAACAACTGTCTTTGATCAAACCAGTAAAAGGGGATAAATATTAACAAAAACTTTTTTTTCTCCACAAAGTGAGCCATATACTGCTAAACTATGCCTTTCTGTTGTTTTGAAGAATTTTTGGGGAAATTCATAGAGAACTTTTCTTTTTAGACATAAAATTGACTATCTCACAAATGAGCACTGAAATACTCAGAAAGTTTGTTTTTCTTACCATATTTGAAAAGGGGCTAATCCTGAGAAAAATTTGGATTTATTTGAGCAACTTTTTTTGATCAAACCAGTAAAAGGGAATAAATATTAACAAAAACTTTTTTTCTCCCAAAAGGAGCCACATAGTGTTAAACTATGCCTTTCTGTTGTGTTGAAGCGTTTTTGGGGAAATTCACAGAGAACTTATCTTTTTTGGCAAAAAAGAGGCTATCACAAAAACGAGCACTGAAATACTCAGAAAGTTGGTTTTTCTTTCCATGTTTGAAAGGGGTAAATCCTGAGGAAAATTTGAATTTGTTTAAACAACTGTTTTTGTTCAAACCAGTAAAAGGTGACAAATATTAACAAAAACAGTTTTTCTCCACAAAGTGAGCCACATACTGCTAAACTATGCCTTTCTGTTGTTTTGAAGCATTTTTGTGGTAATTCATTGGGAACTTTTCTTTTTTAGACATAAAAGTGTCTACCTCAGAAGTAGGCAATGAAATACTCAGGTAGTTTGTTTTTCTTACCATGTTTGAAAGGGGTAAATCCTGAGGAAAATTTGGATTTGTTTAAACAACTCTTTATTAATCAAACCAGTTAAAGGGGATAAATATTAACAAAAACTGTTTTTCTTCACAAAGTGTGCCACATACTGCTAAACTATGCCTATCTGTTGTTTTGAAGCATTTTTTGCGAAATTCATAGAGAACTTTTCTTTTTAGACATAAAATTGACTATCTCACAAATGAGCACTGAAATACTCAGAAAGTTTGTTTTTCTTACCATATTTGAAAAGGGGCTAGTCCTGAGAAAAATTTGGATTTATTTGAGCAACTTTTTTTTATCAAACCAGTAAAAGGGGATAAATATTAACAAAAAAGTTTTTCTCAAGAAAGTGAGCCACATGCTGCTAAACTAGGCCTTTCTGTTGTTTTGAAGCATTTTTGGGAATATTCATAGAGAACTTTTCTTTTTAGACATAAAAGTGACTATCTCAGATATAAGCAATGATATACTCAGAGAGTTTGTTTTTCCTACCATGTTTGAAAAGGGAAAATCCTGAGGAAAATTTGGATTTTTTAAACAACTGTTTTTGATCAAACCAGTAAAAGGGGTTAAATATTAACAAAAACTGTTTTTCTCCACAAAATGAGCCATATACTGTTAAACTATGCCTTTCTGTTTTATTGAAGAATTTTTGGGAAAATTCATAGAGAACTTTTCTTTTTAGACATAAAAGTGACTATCTCAGAAACGAGCAATGTTATACTCAGAAAGTTCTTTTTTTACCATGGTTGAAATTGGATTTTTTTAACAACTGTTTTTGATCAAACCAGTAAAAGGGGATAAATTATAACAAAAACTGTTTTTTCTCCACAAAGTGAGCCATATCCTGCTAAACTATGCCTTTCAGTATTTTTGAAGAATTTTTTTGGAAACTCATAGAGAACTTTTCTTTTTAGACATAAAAGTGACTATCTCAGAAACGAGCAATGTTATACTCAGAAAGTTCTTTTTTTACAATGTTTGAAATTGGAATTTTTAACAACTGTTTTTGATCAAACAAGTAAAAGGGGATAAATATCAACAAAAACTGTTTTTCCCCACAAAGTGTGCCACATACTGCTAAACTATGCCTATCTGTTGTTTTGAAGCATTTTCGGAGAAATTCATAGAGAACTTTTCTTTTTAGACATAAAATTGACTATCTCACAAATGAGCACTGAAATACTCAGAAAGTTTGTTTTTCTTACCATATTTGAAAAGGGGCTAATCCTGAGAAAAATTTGGATTTATTTGAGCAACTTTTTTTGATCAAACCAGTAAAAGCGGATAAATATTAACAAAAACTGTTTTTCTCCCAAAAGGAGCCACAGACTGTTAAACTATGCCTTTCTGTTGTATTGAAGCATTTTTTGGGAAATTCACAGAGAACTTATCTTTTTAGTCAAAAAAGAGGCTATCTCAAAAACGAGCACTGAAATACTCAGAATTTTTTTTTTTCATGTTTGAAAGGGGTAAATCCTGAGGAAAATTTGGATTTGTTTAAACAATTTTTTTTTAATCAAACCAGTAAAAGGGGATAAATATTAACAAAAACTGTTTTTCTCAACAAAGTGAGTCACATGCTGCTAAACTATGCCTTTCTGTTGTTTTGAAGCATTTTTGTGGAAATTCATAGAGAACTTTTCTTTTTAGACATAAAAGTGTCTATCTCAGAAATAGGCAATGAAATACTCAGAAAGTTTGTTTTTCTTACCATGTTTGAAAGGGGTAAATCCTGAGAAAAATTTGGATTTGTTAAAAAAATTTTTTTTAATTAAACGAGTAAAAGGGGATAAATATTAACAAAAAAGTTTTTGTAAACAAAGTGAGCCACATACTGCTAAACTAGGCCTTTCTGTTGTTTTGAAGCATTTTTGTGGAAATTCATAGAGAACTTTTCTTTTTAGACATAAAGTGACTATCTCAGGAACGAGCAATGATATACTCAGAAAGTTCTTTTTTTCCCCTGTTTGAAATTGGATTTTTTAACAACTGTTTTTGATCAAACCAGTAAATGGGGATAAATATTAACAAAAACTTTTTTTTCCACAAAGTGTGCCACACACTGCTAAGCTATGCCTATCTCTTGTTTTGAAGAATTTTTGGCAAAATTCATAGAGAACTTTTTTTTTTAGACATAAAATTGACTATCTCACAAATGAGCACTGAAATACTCAGAAAGTTTGTTTTTCTTACCATATTTGAAAAGGGGCTAATCCTGAGAAATATTTGGATTTATTTGAGCAACTTTTTTTGATCAAACCAGTAAAAGGGGATAAATATTAACAAAAACTGTTTTTCTCCCAAAAGGAGCCACATACTGTTAAACTATGCCTTTCTGTTGTATTGAAGCATTTTTTGGGAAAATCACAGAGAACTTATCTTTTTAGTCAAAAAAGAGGCTATCTCAAAAATGAGCACTGAAATACTCAGAAATTTTTTTTTTCCATGTTTGAAAGGGGCAAATCCTGAGGAAAATTTGGATTTGTTTAAACAATTTTTTTTTAATCAAACCAGTAAAAGGGGATAAATATTAACAAAAACTGTTTTTCTCAACAAAGTGAGCCACATGCTGCTAAACTATGCCTTTCTGTTGTTTTGAAGCATTTTTGTGGAAATTCATAGGGAACTTTTCTTTTTAGACATAAAAGTGTCTATCTCAGAAATAGGCAATGAAATACTCAGAAAGTTTGTTTTTCTTACCATGTTTGAAAGGGGTAAATCATGAGAAAAATTTGGATTTATTTAAACAACTTTTTTTGATCAAACCGGTAAAAGGGGATAAATATTAACAAAAACTGTTTTTCTCCACAAGGTGAGCCACATACTGTTAAACTATGCCTATCTGTTGTTTTGAAGCATTTTTGGGGAAACTCATAGAGAGCTTTTGTTTTTAGACATAAAAGTGATTATCTCACAAAAGAGCACTGAAATAGTCAGAAAGTTTGTTTTTCTTACCATATTTGAAAAGGGGCTAATCCTGAGGAAAACTTGGATTTATTTAAGTCACTTTTTTTATCAAACCAGTGAAAGGGGAAAAATATTTAAAAAAACTTTTTTTCTCCACAAGTAAGCCACATACAGTTAAACTAAACCTCTCTGTTGTTTTGAAGCATTTTTGAGGAAATTCACATAGAACTTCCCTTTTTAGTCAAAAAAGTGATTATCTCAGAAAAGAGCACTGAAATACTAAGAAAGTTTGTTTTTCATACAATGTTTGAAAGCGGCAAATCCTTAGGATAATATGATTTGTTTAAACAACTGTTTTTGATCAAACCAGTAAAAGGGGATAAATATTAACAAAAACTGTTTTTTATCCACAAAGGGGGCCATATACTGCTAAACTATGCCTTTCTGTTTTTTTTGAAGAATTTTTGGGAAAATTCATAGAGAACTTTTCTTTTTAGACATAAAAGTGACCATCTCAGAAACGAGCAATGATATACTCAGAAAGTTCTTTTTTTACCATGTTTGAAATTGGATTTTTTTAACAACTGTTTTTGATCAAACCAGTAAAAGGAGATAAATATTAACAAAAACTGTTTTTCTCCACAAAGTGTTCCACATACTGCTAAACTATGCCTATCTGTTGTTTTGAAGCATTTTTGGCAAAATTCATGGAGAACTTTTCTTTTTAGACATAAAATTGACTATCTCACAAATGAGCACTGAAATAGTCAGAAAGTTTGTTTTTCTTACCATATTTGAAAAGGGGCTAATCCTGAGAAACATTTGGATTTATTTGAGCAACTTTTTTTGATCACACCAGTAAAAGGGGATAAATATTAACAAACACTGTTTTTCTCCCAAAAGGAGCCACATACTGTTAAACTATGCCTTTCTGTTGTATTGAAGCATTTTTTGGGAAATTCACAGAGAACTTATCTTTTTAGTCAAAAAGAGGCTATCTCAAAAACGAGCACTGAAATACTCAGTAAGTTTGTTTTTCTTTCC
>CBDHDT010000071.1:0-76213 GCA_965261215.1 Ekhidna sp. | reverse complement strand
TCAGTGTATCTAATTTTATTTTATCAAAAGCAGTATATCTAACTTTATTTTATCAAAAGCAGTGTATCTAACTTTATTCTATCAAAATCAGTGTATATAACTTTATTATATCAAAAGCAGAGTATCTAACTTTATTTTATCAAAAGCAGTGTATCTAACTTTATTTTATCAAAAGCAGTTTATCTAACTTTATTCTTATTTTATCAAAAGCAGTGTATCTAACTTTATTTTATCAAAATAGCTAACGTTATATCAAAAGCTAACTTTATTTTATCAAAAGCAGTGTATCTAACTTTATTTTATCAAAAGCAGTGAATCTAACTTTATTTTATCAAAAGCAGTAGTATCTAACTTTATTTTATCAAAAGCAGTGTATCTAACTTTATTCTATCAAAAGCAATATATCTAACTTTATTTTATAAAAAGCAGTATATCTAACTTTATTCTATCAAAAGCAGAGTATCTAACTTTATTCTATCAAAATCAGTGTATCTAACTTTATTTTATCAAAAGCAGTGTATCTAACTTTATTTTATCGAAAGCTGAGTATCTAACTTTATTTTATCGATCTAACTTTATTTTATCAAAAGCAATATATCTAAGTTTATTTTATCAAAAGCAGTGTATCTACCTTTATTTTATCAAAAGCTGTATATCTAACTTTATTTTATCCAAAGCAGTGAATTTAACTTTATTTTTTCAAAAACAGTGTAGATAACTTTATTCTATCAAAAGCAGTGTATCTAACTTAATTCTATAAAAAGCAATGTATCAAACTTTATTCTATCAAAAGCAGTGTATCTAACTTTATTTTATCAAAAGTAAAGTATCTAATTTTATTCTATCAAAAGCAGTGTATATAAATTTTATTTATCAAAAGCAGTGAATCTAACTTTATTTGATCAAAAGTAGTGTTTCTAACTTTATTTAATCAAAACCAGTGAATCTAACTTTATTTTATCAAAAGCAGTGATTCTAACTTAATTTTATCAAAAGTAGTGTTTCTAACTTTATTTTATAAAAAACAGTTAATCTAACTTTATTTTATCAAAAGCAGTGTATCTAAATTTATTCTATCAAAAGCAGTGTATCCAATTTTTCTATCCAAAGCAGTGTTTCTAACTTTATTTTATCAAAAGCAGTATATCTAACTTTATTTTATCCAAAGCAGTGGATCTAACTTTATTTTATCCTAAGCAGTGTATCTAACTTTATTTTATCAAAAGCCGAGTATCTAACTTTATTTTATCAAAAGCAGTGTATCTAACTTTATTCTATCAAAAGGAATATATCTAACTTTATTTTATCAAAAGCAGTATATCTAACTTTATTTTATCAAAAGCTGTATATCTCTCTTTATTCTATTAAAAGCAGAGTTTCTAACTTTATTTTGTCAAAATCAGTGTATCTAACTTTATTTTATCAAAAGCTGAGTATCTAACTTTATTTTATCAAAAGCTGAGTATCTAACTTTATTTTATCAAAAGCAGAGTATCTTACTTTATTTTATCCAAAGCAGACTATCTAACTTTATTCTTTCAAAAGCAGTGTATCTAGCTTTATTTTATCAAAAGCAGTGAATCTAACTTTATTTTATCAAAAGCTGTGTATCTTACTTTATTTTATCAAAAGCAGTCAATCTAACTTTATTTTATCAAAAGCAGTGTATCTAACTTTTTTCTATCAAAAGCACTGTATCTAACTTTATTCTATCAAATGGAGTCTATCTAACTTTATTCTATCAAAAGCAATCAATCTAACTTTCTTTTATCAAAAGCACTGTATATAACTTTATTCTATCAAAAGCAGTGCATCTAACTTTATTTTATCAAAAGCAGTGTATCTAATCTTATTTTATCAAAAGCAGTGTAACTTACTTTTTTTTATCAAAAGCCGTATATCTAATTTTATTTTATCAAAAGCAGTGTATCTAACTTTATTTTATCAAAAGCAGTGTATCTAACTCTTTTTTATCAAAAGCAGTGAATCTAACTTTATTTTATCAAAAGCATTGTATCTAACTATATTCTATCAAAAGCAGTGTATCTAACTTTATTCTATCAAAAGCAATGTATCTAACTTTATTCTATCAAAAGCAGTGTATCTAACTTTATTCTATAAAAGGCAGTATATATAACTTTGTTTTATCAAAAGCAGTTGACTAACTTTATTTTATCAAAAGCAGTGTATCTAACTTTATTTTATCAAAAGCAGTATATCTAGCATTATTCTATCAAACGCAGAGTATCTAACTTTATTCTATCAAAGCAGTTTATCTAACTTTATTTTATCAAATGCCGTATATCTAACTTTATTTTATCAAAAGCAGTGTATCTAACTTTATTTTATCAAAAGCAGAGTATCTAACTATATTTTATCAAAAGCGAAGTATCTAACTTTATTTTATCAAAAGCAGGCTATCTAACTTTATTCTATCAAAAGCAGTGTATCTAACTTTATTCTATCAAAAACAGTTTCTAAATTTATTTTATCAAAAGCTGTGTATCTAACTTTATTTTATCAAAAACAGTGAATCTAACTTTATTTTATAAAAATCAGTGTATCTAACTTTATTTTATCAAAAGCAGAGTATCTAAGTTTATTTTATCAAAAGCAGTGTATCTAACTTTATTTTATCAAAACCAGTATATCTAACTTTATTCGATTAAAAGCAGAGTATCTAACTTTATTCTATCAAAGCAGTTTATCTAACTTTATTTTATCAAAATAGAGTATCTAACTTTATTCTATCAAAAGCTGTGTATCTAACTTTAATTTATCAAAAGCAGTGAATCTAACTTTATTTTATCAAAACAGTAACTTTATTTTATCAAAAGCAGAGTATCTAACTTTATTTTATCAAAAGCAGTGTATCTAACTTTATTCTATCAAAAGCAATATATCTAACTTTATTTTTTGAAAAGCAGTATATCTAACTTTATTCCATCAAAAGCAGTGTACTAACTTTATTCTATCAATATCAGTGTATCTAACTTTATTTTATCAAAGGCAGTGTATCTAACTTTATTTTATCGAAAGCAGTGTATCTAATTTTATTTTATCAAAAGCAGTATATCTAATTTTATTTTATAAAAAGCAGTGTATCTACCTTTATTTTATCAAAAGCTGTGTATCTAACTTTATTTTATCCAAAGCAGTGAATTTAACTTTTTTTTATCAAAAACAGTATAGATAACTTTATTCTATCAAAAGCAGTGTATCTAACTTTATTCTATAAAAACAATGTATCTAACTTTATTCTATCAAAAGTAGTGTATCTAACTTCATTTTATCAAAAGCAGTATATCTAACTTTATTTTATCAAAAGCAGTGTATCTAATTCTTTTTTATCCAAAGCAGTGAATTTAACTTTATTTTATCAAAAGCAGTGTATCTAACTTTATTCTATCAAAAGCAGTGTATCTAACTTTATTCTATCAAAATCAATGTATCTAACTTTATTCTATCAAAAGAAGTGTATATAATTTTTATTTATCAAAAGCAGTGAATCTAACTTTATTTTATCAAAAGCAGTATATCTAACTTTATTTAATCAAAACCAGTGAATCTAACTTTATTTTATCAAAAGCAGTGATTCTAACTTTATTTTATCAGAAGCAGTGTTTCTAACTTTATTTTATAAAAAGCAGTGAATCTAACTTTATTTTATCAAAAGCAGTGTATCTAAATTTATTCTATCAAAAGCAGTGTATCCAATTTATTCTATCATAAAGCAATGAATCTAACCTTTTTCTATCAAAAGCAGAGTATCTAACTTTATTCTATCAAAAGCAGTGTATCTAACTTTATTTTATCAAAAGCAGTATATCTAGCTTTATTTTATCAAGAGCAGTGTATCTAACTTTATTTTATTCAAAGCAGTGTATCTAACTTTATTTTATCAAAAACAGTGTATCTAACTTTATTTTATCAAAAGCAGAGTATCTAACTTTATTTTATCAAAAGCAGTGCAACTAACATTATATTATCAAAAGCAGTATATCTAATCATATTTTATCAAAAGCAGTATATCTAATCATATTTTATGAAAAGCAGTGTATCTTACTTTATTTTATCAAATGCCGTATATCTAACTTTATTTTATCAAAACCAGTGTATCTAACTTTATTCTATCAAAATCAGTGTATATAACTTTATTCTATCAAAGGCAGTGTATCTAACTTTATTTTATCAAAAGCAGTGTATATAACTTTATTTTATCAAAAGCAGTTTGACTAACTTTATTTTATCAAAAGCAGAGTATCTAACTTTATTCTATCCAAAGCAGTGTATCTAACTTTATTTTATCAAAAGCAGTGTATCTAACTTTATTTTATCAAAAGCAGTGTATCTAATTTTATTTTATCAAAAGCAGTATATCTAACTTTATTTTATCAAAAGCAGGGTATCTAACTTTATTCTATCAAAGCAATTTATCTAACTTTATTTTATCAAAAGTAGTGTATCAAACTTTATTTTATCAAAACCAGTGAATCTAACTTTATTTTATCAAAAGCAGTGATTCTAACTTAATTTTATCAAATTCAGTGTTTCTAACTTTATTTTATAAAAAGCAGTGTATCTAACTTTATTCTATCAAAAGCAGTGTATCCAAGTTTATACTATCCAAAGCAATGAATCTAACTTTATTCTATCAAAAGTAGAGTATCTAACTTTATTCTATCAAAAGCAGTGTATCTAACTTTATTTTATCAAAAGCAGTATATCGAACTTTATTTTATCAAGAGCAGTGTGTCTAACATTATTTTATCCAAAGGAATGTATCTCACTTTATTTTATCAAAAGCGGTGTATCTAACTTAATTTTATCAAATTCAGTGTTTCTAACTTTATTTTATAAAAAGCAGTGTATCTAACTATATTCTATCAAAAGCAGTGTATCAAAGTTTATACTATCCAAAGCAATGAATCTAATCTTATTTTAACTTTATTCTATCAAAAGCAGAGTATCTAACTTTATTCTATCAAAAGCAGTGTATCTAACTTTATTTTATCAAAAGCAGTATATCGAACTTTATTTTATCAAGAGCAGTGTGTCTAACATTATTTTATCCAAAGGAATGTATCTCACTTTATTTTATCAAAAGCGGTGTATCTAACTTAATTTTATCAAAACAGAGTATCTAACTTTATTTTATCAAAAGCAGTGTATCTTACTTTATTCTATCAAAAGCAATATATCTAACTTAATTTTCTCAAAACAGAGTTATCTCACTTTATTTTATCAAAAGCGGTGTATCTAACTTAATTTTATCAAATTCAGTGTTTCTAACTTTATTTTATAAAAAGCATTGTATCTAACTTTATTCTATCAAAAGCAGTGTATCCAAGTTTAAACTATCCAAAGCAATGAATCTATCTTTATTCTATCAAAAGCAGATTATCTAACTTTATTCTATCAAAATCAGTGTATCTAACTTTATTCTATCAAAAGCAGTGTACCTAACTTTATTTTATCAAAAGCAGTATATCTAACTTTATGTTATCAAAAGCAGTGTATCTAACTTTATTTTATCAAAAGCAGAGTATCTAACTTTATTTTATCAAAAGCAGTGTATCTAATCTTATTTTATCAAAAGCAGTGTATCTAAATTTATTTTATCAAAAGCAGTGTATCTAACTTTATTTTATCAAACCAGTATATCTAAATTTATTCTATCAAAACAGGGTATCTATCTTTATTCTATCAAAAGTAGTTTATCTAACTTTATTCTATCAAAACAGGGATTCTAACTTTATTTTATTAAAAGCCGTCTATCTAACTTTATTTTATCAAAGCAGTGAATCTAACTTAATATTATCAAAAGCAGTGTATCTAACTTTATTCTATCAAAAGCAGTGTATCTAAGGTTATTCTATCAAAAGCAGAGTATCTAACTTTATTCTATCAAAAGCCGAGTATATAACTTTATTCTATCGAAAACAGTGTATCTCACTTTATTTTATCAAAAGCAGTATATCTAACTTTATTTTATCAACTGCAGTGTATCTAACTTTATTTTATCAAAAGCTGTATATCTAACTTTATTCTATCAAAAGCAGAGTACCTAAATTTATTCTATCAAAAGCAGTGTATATAACTTTATTTAATCAAAAGCAGTATATCTAACTTTATTTTAACAAAAGCTGTGTGTCTAACTTTATTTTATCCAAAGCAGTGTATCTAACTTTATTTTATCAAAAGCAGTGTATCAAATCACATTTTATCAAAAGCTGTGTATCTTACTTTATTTTATCAAATGCCGTATATCTAACTTTATTTTATCAAAAGCATTATATCTAACTTTATTTTATCAAAAGCAGTGTATCTAATTCTTTTTTATCCAAAGCAGTGAATTTAACTTTATTTTATCAAAAGTAGTGTATCTAACTTTATTCTATCAAAAGCAGTGTATCTAACTTTATTCTATCAAAAGCAATGTATCTAACTTTATTCTATCAAAAGCAGTGTATATAAATTTTATTTATCAAAAGCAGTGAATCTAACTTTATTTTATCAAAAGCAGTATATCTAACCTTAGTTAATCAAAACCAGTGAATCTAACTTTATTTTATCAAAAGCAGTGATTCTAACTTTATTTTATCAGAAGCAGTGTTTCTAACTTTATTTTATAAAAAGCAGTGAATCTAACTTTATTTTATCAAAAGCAGTGTATCTAAATTTATTCTATCAAAAGCAGTGTATCCTATTTATTCTATCATAAAGCAATGAATCTAACTTTATTCTATCAAAAGAAGAGTTCCTAACTTTATTCTATCAAAAGCAGTGTATCTAACTTTATTTTATCAAAAGCAATATATCTAGCTTTATTTTATCAAGAGCAGTGTATCTAACTTTATTTTATTCAAAGCAGTGTATCTAACTTTATTTTATCAAAAACAGTGTATCTAACTTTATTTTCTCAAAACCAGTATATCTAACTTTATTCTATTAAAAGCAGAGTATCTAACTTTATTCTATCAAAGCAGTTTATCTAATTTATTTTATCAAAATAGAGTATCTAACTTTATTCTATCAAAAGCTGTGTATCTAACTTTAATTTATCAAAAGCAATGAATCTAACTTTATTTTATCAAAACAGTGAATCTGACTTTATTTTATCAAAAGCAGAGTATCTAACTTTATTTTATCAAAAGCAGTGTATCTAACTTTATTCTATCAAAAGCAATATATCTAACTTTATTTTATAAAAAGCAGTATATCTAACTTTATTCTATCAAAAGCAGAGTATCTAACTTTATTCTATCAAAATCAGTGTATCTAACTTTATTTTATCAAAAGCAGTGTATCTAACTTTATTTTATCGAAAGCTGAGTATCTAACTTTATTTTATCGATCTAACTTTATTTTATCAAAAGCAATATATCTAATTTTATTTTATCAAAAGCAGTGTATCTACCTTTATTTTATCAAAAGCTGTATATCTAACTTTATTTTATCCAAAGCAGTGAATTTAACTTTATTTTTTCAAAAACAGTGTAGATAACTTTATTCTATCAAAAGCAGTGTATCTAACTTAATTCTATAAAAAGCAATGTATCAAACTTTGTTCTATCAAAAGCAGTGTATCTAACTTTATTTTATCAAAATAAAGTATCTAATTTTATTCTATCAAAAGCAGTGTATATAAATTTTATTTATCAAAAGCAGTGAATCTAACTTTATTTGATCAAAAGTAGTGTTTCTAACTTTATTTAATCAAAACCAGTGAATCTAACTTTATTTTATCAAAAGCAGTGATTCTAACTTAATTTTATCAAAAGTAGTGTTTCTAACTTTATTTTATAAAAAACAGTTAATCTAACTTTATTTTATCAAAAGCAGTGTATCTAAATTTATTCTATCAAAAGCAGTGTATCCAATTTTTCTATCCAAAGCAGTGTTTCTAACTTTATTTTATCAAAAGCAGTATATCTAACTTTATTTTATCCAAAGCAGTGGATCTAACTTTATTTTATCCTAAGCAGTGTATCTAACTTTATTTTATCAAAAGCCGAGTATCTAACTTTATTCTATCAAAAGGAATATATCTAACTTTATTTTATCAAAAGCAGAATATCTAACTTTATTTTAACAAAAGCTGTATATCTCTCTTTATTCTATTAAAAGCAGAGTTTCTAACTTTATTTTGTCAAAATCAGTGTATCTAACTTTATTTTATCAAAAGCTGAGTATCTAACTTTATTTTATCAAAAGCTGAGTATCTAACTTTATTTTATCAAAAGCAGAGTATCTTACTTTATTTTATCCAAAGCAGACTATCTAACTTTATTCTTTCAAAAGCAGTGTATCTAGCTTTATTTTATCAAAAGCAGTGAATCTAACTTTATTTTATCAAAAGCTGTGTATCTTACTTTATTTTATCAAAAGCAGTCAATCTAACTTTATTTTATCAAAAGCAGTGTATCTAACTTTTTTCTATCAAAAGCACTGTATCTAACTTTATTCTATCAAATGGAGTCTATCTAACTTTATTCTATCAAAAGCAATCAATCTAACTTTCTTTTATCAAAAGCACTGTATATAACTTTATTCTATCAAAAGCAGTGCATCTAACTTTATTTTATCAAAAGCAGTGTATCTAATCTTATTTTATCAAAAGCAGTGTAACTTACTTTTTTTTATCAAAAGCCGTATATCTAATTTTATTTTATCAAAAGCAGTGTATCTAACTTTATTTTATCAAAAGCAGTTTATCTAAATTTATTCTATCAAAAGCAGTGTATCCAATTTATTCTATCCATTGCAATGAATCTAACTTTATTCTATCAAAAGCAGAGTATCTAACTTTATTCTATCAAAAGCAGTGTTTCTAACTTTATTTTATCAAAAGCAGTATATCTAGCTTTATTTTATCAAGAATAGTGTATCTAACTTTATTTTATCCAAAGCAGTGTATCTAATTTTATTTTATCAAAAGCAGTGTATCTAACTTTATTTTATCAAAAGCCGAGTATCTAACTTTATTTTATCAAAAGCAGTGTATCTAACTTTATTCTATCAAAAGCAATATATCTAACTTTATTTTATCAAAAGCAGTATATCTAACTTTATTTTATCAAAAGCTGTATATCTATCTTTATTCTATTAAAAGCAGAGTATCTAAATTAATTTTGTAAATATCAGTATATCTAACTTTATTTTATCAAGAATAGTGTATCTAACTTTATTTTATCCAAAGCAGTGGATCTAACTTTATTTTATCCTAAGCAGTGTATCTAACTTTATTTTATCAAAAGCCGAGTATCTAACTTTATTCTATCAAAAGGAATATATCTAACTTTATTTTATCAAAAGCAGAATATCTAACTTAATTTTAACAAAAGCTGTATATCTCTCTTTATTCTATTAAAAGCAGAGCTTCTAACTTTATTTTGTCAAAATCAGTGTATCTAACTTTATTTTATCAAAAGCTGAGTATCTAACTTTATTTTATCAAAAGCTGAGTATCTAACTTTATTTTATCAAAAGCAGAGTATCTTACTTTATTTTATCCAAAGCAGACTATCTAACTTTATTCTTTCAAAAGCAGTGTATCTAGCTTTATTTTATCAAAAGCAGTGAATCTAACTTTATTTTATCAAAAGCTGTGTATCTAACTTTATTTTATCAAAAGCAGTCAATCTAACTTTATTTTATCAAAAGCAGTGTATCTAACTTTTTTCTATCAAAAGCACTGTATCTAACTTTATTCTATCAAATGGAGTCTATCTAACTTTATTCTATCAAAAGCAATCAATCTAACTTTCTTTTATCAAAAGCACTGTATATAACTTTATTCTATCAAAAGCAGTGCATCTAACTTTATTTTATCAAAAGCAGTGTATCTAATCTTATTTTATCAAAAGCAGTGTAACTTACTTTTTTTTATCAAAAGCCGTATATCTAATTTTATTTTATCAAAAGCAGTGTATCTAACTTTATTTTATCAAAAGCAGTTTATCTAAATTTATTCTATCAAAAGCAGTGTATCCAATTTATTCTATCCATTGCAATGAATCTAACTTTATTCTATCAAAAGCAGAGTATCTAACTTTATTCTATCAAAAGCAGTGTTTCTAACTTTATTTTATCAAAAGCAGTATATCTAGCTTTATTTTATCAAGAATAGTGTATCTAACTTTATTTTATCCAAAGCAGTGTATCTAATTTTATTTTATCAAAAGCAGTGTATCTAACTTTATTTTATCAAAAGCCGAGTATCTAACTTTATTTTATCAAAAGCAGTGTATCTAACTTTATTCTATCAAAAGCAATATATCTAACTTTATTTTATCAAAAGCAGTATATCTAACTTTATTTTATCAAAAGCTGTATATCTATCTTTATTCTATTAAAAGCAGAGTATCTAAATTAATTTTGTAAATATCAGTATATCTAACTTTATTTTATCAAGAATAGTGTATCTAACTTTATTTTATCCAAAGCAGTGTATCTAATTTTATTTTATCAAAAGCAGTGTATCTAACTTTATTTTATCAAAAGCCGAGTATCTAACTTTATTTTATCAAAAGCAGTGTATCTAACTTTATTCTATCAAAATCAGTGTATCTAACTTTATTTTATCAAAAGCAGTATATCTAACTTTATTTTATCAAAAGCTGTATATCTATCTTTATTCTATTAAAAGCATAGTATCTAAATTAATTTTGTAAATATCAGTGTATCTAACTTTATTTTATCAAAAGCAGTGTATCTAACTTTATTTTATCAAAAGCTGAGTATCTAACTTTATTTTATCAAAAGCAGAGTATCTAACTATATTTTATCAAAAGCAGAGTATCTTACTTTATTTTATCAAAAGCAGACTATCTAACTTTATTCTTTCAAAAGCAGTGTATCTAGCTTTATTTTATCAAAAGCAGTGAATCTAACTTTATTTTATCAAAAGCTGTGTATCTTACTTTATTTTATCAAAAGCAGTCAATCTAACTTTATTTTATCAAAAGCAGTGTATCTAACTTTATTCTATCAAAAGCAGTGTATCTAACTTTATTCTATCAAATGGAGTCTATCTAACTTTATTCTATCAAAAGCAATCAATCTAACTTTCTTTTATTAAAAGCACTGTATATAACTTTATTCTATCAAAAGCAGTGCATCTAACTTTATTTTATCAAAAGCAGTGTTTCTAATCTTATTTTATCAAAAGCAGTGTTACTTACTTTTTTTAATCAAATGCCGTATATCTAATTTTATTTTATCAAAAGCAGTGTTTCTAACTCTTTTTTATCAAAAGCAGTGAATCTAACTTTATTTTATCAAAAGCATTGTATCTAACTATATTCTATCAAGTGCAGTGTATCTAACTTTATTCTATCAAAAGCAATGTATCTAACTTTATTCTATCAAAAGCAGTGTATCTAACTTTATTCTATCAAAGGCAGTATATATAACTTTATTTTATCAAAAGCAGTTGACTAACTTTATTTTATCAAAAGCAGTGTATCTAACTTTATTTTATCAAAAGCAGTATATCTAGCTTTATTCTATCAAAAGCAATGTATCTAACTTTATTCTATCAAAAGCAGTGTATCTAACTTTATTCTATCAAATGCCGTATATCTAACTTTATTTTATCAAAAGCAGTGTATCTAACTTTATTTTATCAAGAGCAGAGTATCTAACTTTATTTTATCAAAAGCAGTGTATCTAACTTTATTCTATCAAAAGCTATATATCTAACTTTATTTTGTCAAAAGCAGTATATCTAACTTTATGTTATCAAAAGCTGTATAACTATCTTTATTCTATTAAAAGCAGAGTATCTAACTTTATTCTATCAAAATCATGTATCTAACTTTATTTTATCAAAAGCAGTGTTTCTAACTTTATTTTAACAAAAGCTGAGTATCTAATTTTATTTTATCAAAGCCGAGTATCTAACTATATTTAATCAAAAGCGGAGTATCTAACTTTATTTTATTAAAAGCAGGCTATATAAAAAAGCAGTATATCTAACTTTATTTTATCAAAAGCAGTGAATCTAACTTTATTTTATCAAAAGCTGTGTGTCTTACTTTATTTTATCAAAAACAATGTAACTAACTTTATATTATCGAAAGCAGAATATCTAACTTTATTCTATCAAAACAGTGTATCTAACTTTATTCTATCAAAAGCAGAGTTTCTAACTTTATTCTGTCAAAAGCAGTGTATTTAACTATTTTATCAAAAGCAGTGTATCCAACTTTATTTTATTAAAAGCAGTATATCTAACTTTATTTTATCAAAAGCAGTGTATCTAACTTTATTCTATCAAAAGCAGTGAATCTAAATTTATTTTATCAAAAGCAGTGTATCTAACTTTATTTTATCAAAAGCAGTGTATATAACTTTATTTTATCATTCCAGTATATCTAACTTTATTCTCTCAAAAGCCGAGTATCTAACTTTATTCTATCAAAAGCAGTGTATCTAACTTTATTTTATCAAAAGCAGTGAATCTAACTTTGTTTTATCAAAAGCAGTGTATCCAACTTTATTTTATCAAAAGCAGTATATCTAACTTTATTTTATCAAAAGCAGTGTATCTAACTTTATTCTATCAAAAGCAGTGAATCTAAATTTATTTTATCAAAAGCAATGTATCTAACTTTATTTTATCAAAAGCAGTGTATATAACTTTATTTTATCATTCCAGTATATCTAACTTTATTCTCTCAAAAGCCGAGTATCTAACTTTATTCTATCAAAAGCAGTGTATCTAACTTTATTTTATCAAAAGCAGTGAATCTAACTTTGTTTTATCAAAAGCAGTATATCTAACTTTATTTTATCAAAAGCTGTATATCTCTCTTTATTCTATTAAAAGTAGAGTTTCTAACTTTATTTTGTCAAAATCAGTGTATCTAACTTTATTTTATCAAAAGCTGAGTATCTTACTTTATTTTATCAAAAGCTGAGTATCTAACTTTATTTTATCAAAAGCAGAGTATCTAACTATATTTTATCAAAAGCAGAGTATCTTACTTTATTTTATCCAAAGCAGACTATCTGACTTTATTCTTTCAAAAGCAGTGTATCTAGCTTTATTTTATCAAAAGCAGTGAATCTAACTTTATTTTATCAAAAGCTGTGTATCTTACTTTATTTTATCAAAAGCAGTCAATCTAACTTTATTTTATCAAAAGCAGTGTATCTAACTTTTTTCTATCAAAAGCACTGTATCTAACTTTATTCTATCAAATGGAGTCTATCTAACTTTATTCTATCAAAAGCAATCAATCTAACTTTATTTTATCAAAAGCACTGTATGTAACTTTATTCTATCAAAAGCAGTGCATCTAACTTTATTTTATCAAAAGCAGTGTATCTAATCATATTTTATCAAAAGCAGTGTAACTTACTTTTTTTTATCAAAAGCCGTATATCTAATTTTATTTTATCAAAAGCAGTGTATCTAACTTTATTTTATCAAAAGCAGTGTATCTAACTCTTTTTTATCAAAAGCAGTGAATCTAACTTTATTTTATCAAAAGCATTGTATCTAACTATATTCTATCAAAAGCAGTGTATCTAACTTTATTCTATCAAAAGCAATGTATCTAACTTTATTCTATCAAAAGCAGTGTATCTAACTTTATTCTATAAAAGGCAGTATATATAACTTTGTTTTATCAAAAGCAGTGTATCTTACTTTATTTTATCAAAAGCAGTATATCTAGCATTATTCTATCAAACGCAAAGTATCTAACTTTATTCTATCAAAGCAGTTTATCTAACTTTATTTTATCAAATGCCGTATATCTAACTTTATTTTATCAAAAGCAGTGTATCTAACTTTATTTTATCAAAAGCAGAGTATCTAACTATATTTTATCAAAAGCGAAGTATCTAACTTTATTTTATCAAAAGCAGGCTATCTAACTTTATTCTATCAAAAGCAGTGTTTCTAACTTTATTCTATCAAAAACAGTTTCTAGATTTATTTTATCAAAAGCTGTGTATCTAACTTTATTTTATCAAAAGCAGTGTATCTAACTTTATTTTATCAAAAACAGTGAATCTAACTTTATTTTATAAAAATCAGTGTATCTAACTTTATTTTATCAAAAGCAGAGTATCTAAGTTTATTTTATCAAAAGCAGTGTATCTAACTTTATTTTATCAAAACCAGTATATCTAACTTTATTCGATTAAAAGCAGAGTATCTAACTTTATTCTATCAAAGCAGTTTATCTAACTTTATTTTATCAAAATAGAGTATCTAACTTTATTCTATCAAAAGCTGTGTATCTAACTTTAATTTATCAAAAGCAGTGAATCTAACTTTATTTTATCAAAAGCAGTGTATCTAACTTTATTCTATCAAAAGCAATATATCTAACTTTATTTTTTGAAAAGCAGTATATCTAACTTTATTCTATCAAAAGCAGTGTACTAACTTTATTCTATCAATATCAGTGTATCTAACTTTATTTTATCAAAGGCAGTGTATCTAAATTTATTTTATCGAAAGCAGTGTATCTAATTTTATTTTATCAAAAGCAGTATATCTAATTTTATTTTATCAAAATCAGTGTATCTACCTTTATTTTATCAAAAGCTGTGTATCTAACTTTATTTTATCCAAAGCAGTGAATTTAACTTTTTTTATCAAAAACAGTATAGATAACTTTATTCTATCAAAAGCAGTGTATCTAACTTTATTCTATAAAAACAATGTATCTAACTTTATTCTATCAAAAGCAGTGTATCTAACTTTATTTTATCAAAAGTAAAGTATCTAACTTTATTCTATCAAAAGCAGTGAATCTAACTTTATTTGATCAAAAGCAGTGTTTCTAACTTTATTTAATCAAAACCAGTGAATCTAACTTTATTTTATCAAAAGCAGTGATTCTAACTTAATTTTATCAAAAGTAGTGTTTCTAACTTTATTTTATAAAAAGCGGTTAATCTAACTTTATTTTATCAAAAGCAGTTTATCTAAATTTATTCTATCAAAAGCAGTGTATCCAATTTATTCTATCCATAGCAATGAATCTAACTTTATTCTATCAAAAGCAGAGTATCTAATTTATTCTATCAAAAGCAGTGTTTCTAACTTTATTTTATCAAAAGCAGTATATCTAACTTTATTTTATCAAGAATAGTGTATCTAACTTTATTTTATCCAAAGCAGTGTATCTAATTTTATTTTATCAAAAGCAGTGTATCTAACTTTATTTTATCAAAAGCCGAGTATCTAACTTTATTTTATCAAAAGCAGTGTATCTAACTTTATTCTATCAAAAGCAATATATCTAACTTTATTTTATCAAAAGCAGTATATCTAACTTTATTTTATCAAAAGCTGTATATCTATCTTTATTCTATTAAAAGCAGAGTATCTAAATTAATTTTGTAACTATCAGTGTATCTAACTTTATTTTATCAAAAGCAGTGTATCTAACTTTATTTTATCGAAAGCTGAGTATCTAACTTTATTTTATCAAAAGCAGAGTATCTAACTATATTTTATCAAAAGCAGAGTATCTTACTTTATTTTATCAAAAGCAGACTATCTAACTTTATTCTTTCAAAAGCAGTGTATCTAGCTTTATTTTATCAAAAGCAGTGAATCTAACTTTATTTTATCAAAAGCTGTGTATCTTACTTTATTTTATCAAAAGCAGTCAATCTAACTTTATTTTATCAAAAGCAGTGTATCTAACTTTATTCTATCAAAAGCAGTGTATCTAACTTTATTCTATCAAATGGAGTCTATCTAACTTTATTCTATCAAAAGCAATCAATCTAACTTTCTTTTATTAAAAGCACTGTATATAACTTTATTCTATCAAAAGCAGTGCATCTAACTTTATTTTATCAAAAGTAGTGTTTCTAATCTTATTTTATCAAAAGCAGTGTTACTTACTTTTTTTAATCAAATGCCGTATATCTAATTTTAATTTATCAAAAGCAGTGTTTCTCACTTTATTTTATCAAAAGCAGTGTGTCTAACTCTTTTTTATCAAAAGCAGTGAATCTAACTTTATTTTATCAAAAGCATTGTATCTAACTATATTCTATCAAGTGCAGTGTATCTAACTTTATTCTATCAAAAGCAATGTATCTAACTTTATTCTATCAAAAGCAGTGTAGCTAACTTTATTCTATCAAAGGCAGTATATATAACTTTATTTTATCAAAAGCAGTTGACTAACTTTATTTTATCAAAAGCAGTGTATCTAACTTTATTTTATCAAAAGCAGTAGTATATCTAGCTTTATTCTATCAAAAGCAGAGTATCTAACTTTATTCTATCAAAGCAGTTTATCTAACTTTATTTTATCAAATGCCGTATATCTAACTTCATTTTATCAAAAGCAGTGTATCTAACTTTATTTTATCAAGAGCAGAGTATCTAACTTTATTTTATCAAAAGCAGTGTATCTAACTTTATTCTATCAAAAGCTATATATCTAACTTTATTTTGTCAAAAGCAGTATATCTAACTTTATTTTATCAAAAGCTGTATAACTATCTTTATTCTATTAAAAGCTGAGTATCTAACTTTATTCTATCAAAATCATGTATCTGACTTTATTTTATCAAAAGCAGTGTTTCTATCTTTATTTTAACAAAAGCTGAGTATCTAATTTTATTTTATCAAAGCAGAGTATCTAACTATATTTAATCAATAGCGGAGTATCTAACTTTATTTTATTAAAAGCAGGCTATATAAAAAAGCAGTATATCTAACTTTATTTTATCAAAAGCAGTGAATCTAACTTTATTTTATCAAAAGCTGTGTGTCTTACTTTATTTTATCAAAAACAATGTAACTAACTTTATATTATCAAAAGCAGAATATCTAACTTTATTCTATCAAAACAGTGTATCTAACTTTATTCTATCAAAAGCAGAGTATCTAACTTTATTCTGTCAAAAGCAGTGTATTTAACTATATTTTATCAAAAGCAGTGTATCCAACTTTATTTTATTAAAAGCAGTATATCTAACTTTATTTTATCAAAAGCAGTGTATCTAACTTTATTCTATCAAAAGCAGTGAATCTAAATTTATTTTATCAAAAGCAGTGTATCTAACTTTATTTTATCAAAAGCAGTGTATATAACTTTATTTTATCATTCCAGTATATCTAACTTTATTCTCTCAAAAGCCGAGTATCTAACTTTATTCTATCAAAAGCAGTGTATCTAACTTTGTTTTATCAAAAGCAGTGTATATAACTTTATTTTATCAAAAGCAGGGAATCTAACTTTATTCTATCAAAATCAATGTATCTAAATTTATTCTATCAAAAGCAGTGTATCTAACTTTATTTTATCAAAACCTGTGTATCTAACCTTATTTTATCAAAAGCAGTATATCTAACTTTATTTTATCAAAAAGTGTATCTAACTTTATTTTATCAAAAGCAGAGTATCTAATTTTATTCTATCAAAAGCAGTGTATCTAAATTTGTTCTATCAAAAGCAGTGTATCTAACTTTATTCTATCAAAATCAGTGTATCTAAATTTATTTTATCAAACGCTGTGTATCTAACTTTATTTTATCAAAAGCAGTGTATCTAACTTTATTTTATCAAAAACAGTGAATCTAACTTTATTCTATCAAAAGCAGTGAATCTAAATTTATTTTATCAAAAGCAATGTATCTAACTTTATTTTATCAAAAGCAGTGTATATTACTTTATTTTATCATTCCAGTATATCTAACTTTATTCTCTCAAAAGCCGAGTATCTAACTTTATTCTATCAAAAGCAGTGTATCTAACTTTATTTTATCAAAAGCAGTGAATCTAACTTTGTTTTATCAAAAGCAGTGTATCTAACTTTATTTTATCAAAAGCAGTGAATCTAACTTTATTCTATCAAAATCAATGTATCTAACTTTATTCTATCAAAAGCAGTCTATCTAACTTTATTTTATCAAAACCTGTGTATCTAACCTTATTTTATCTAAAGCAGTATATCTAACTTTATTTTATCAAAAAAGTGTATCTAACTTTATTTTATCAAAAGCAGAGTATCTAATTTTATTCTATCAAAAGCAGTGTATCTAAATTTGTTCTATCAAAAGCAGTGTATCTAACTTTATTCTATCAAAATCAGTGTATCTAAATTTATTTTATCAAACGCTGTGTATCTAACTTTATTTTATCAAAAGCAGTGTATCTAACTTTATTTTATCAAAAACAGTGAATCTAACTTTATTTTATCAAAATCAGTGTATCTAACTTTATTTTATCAAAAGGAGTGTCTAAATTTATTCTATCAAAGGCAGTGTAACTTACTTTATTCTATCAAAAGCAGTTTATCTAACTTTATTTTATCTAGAGTGGTGTATCTAACTTTATTTTATCAAAAGCAGTGTATCTAACTTTAATCTATTATAAGCAGTGTACCTAACTTTATTCTATCAAGAGTAGTGTATCTAAATTTGTTTTATCAAAAGCATAATATCTAACTTTATGTTATCAAAAGCTGTGTATCTAGCTTTATTTTATCAAAAACAATGTATCTAACTTTATTTATCTAACGCAATGCCTCCAACTTAACTATCACATGCGTTCAATCAATGATCTCGTTGACAATTGTAGAGATAATTTATGTGACTATAAAATTAGCGAAAAGATGTTACACGCTAAATTTTGTATGCTTTTTCACTGCATTATTATACAGCATACATATATATTTTGATAATTTTTTTCTTATGAATAAAGCGTCTCAGTAAAAAAATGGCCGTTTACTTCTATGCTGCGAAAACATGTAGCTGTTGAATGTGCTCAATTTGGCTCAATATTGCGGACACACATGTGAACGTGGTGTTGTTGAGAATCTACAAATTTTCGTGAATCGAGAAGCCGATTGGTCATGGCCAAGTGGAAAATTTAGAGTCATTGTTTGTAAAATTGTCATACTGTATGAAAGTTATGTGTGGAAGAATGGGGAAGAAGTGGAAAATAAATACATGATCCTTTTAGACTTCTTTTTTAATTTTTTTTTTTTTTAGTTCTGCCATTTTGATACCATAGCAAAGGATTCATGGTATGCTGGTAGTGTTTTAAAAGCTACATCTCCAGAAACTACTGCGGCGTAACCCCTCTAATCCAAAGCCTTGAAATGAAGAAACCTCTTTAATTAAGACACTTTTCTAATTAAGGATTGCATTGTTATTAACAGATAGTATAGGCTTGCTAGCACCTGAAATGAGGCACCCCGTTAATCAGGACACTTTCACATTCCCCAAGGTGTCCGGAACAGAGAGGTGCCACTGTATTTACAGGCTGCTGAGAAGCTGATATAATGAGTTGTAGCTGATATATAAATGAGCTCCTTTTTTCTTTTCTCTTTGGAATTTTTAGGTCTGACATTTTGAAATGTGGGTCAGAGCAATATACCTGATAGTACCTCCAAATCTGGTAGAGCTGGTCCAATCTTTCTCTAGGCTATAATTATGCCTATGCTATAACTGTTCTTTCTATGCATAGGCGTCCTTGTTGTAGTTACCGATAGAGGTCTGTTAAATCCCAGCAGGTGTAGTAATATGGGGGGATGGGGAGTTAGAAGATCCCCCAGCAGGTGTAGTATTATGGGAGGATTGGGGAGTAAGAAGATCCCAGCAGGTGTAGTAATGTGGGGGGATGGGGAGTAAGAAGATGCCAGCAGGTGTAGTAATATGGGGGGATGGAGAGTAAGAAGATCCCCCAGCAGGTGTAGTAATATGGGTGGATGGGGAGTAAGAAGATCCCCCAGCAGGTGTAGTAATATGGGGGGATGGGGAGTAAGAAGATCCCCCAGCAGGTGTAGTGATATGGTAGGATGGGGAGTAAGAAGATCCCAGAAGGTATAGTAATATGGGGGATGGGGAGTAAGAAGATCCCAGCAGGTGTAGTAATATGGGGGGAATGGGAGTAAGAAGATCCCAACAGGTGTAGCAATATGGAGGGATGGAGAGTAAGAAGATCCCAGCAGGTGTAGTAATACGGGGGGATGGGGAGTAAGAAGATCCCAGCAGGTGTAGCAATATGGGGGGAAGGAGAATAAGAAGATCCCAGCAGATGTAGTAATATGGGGGGATGGGGAGTAAGAAGATTTCTGCAGGTATATTAATATGGGGGGATTGGGAGTTAGAAGATCCCAGCAGGTGTAGTAATGTGGGGGAATGGGGAGTAAGAAGATCCCAGCAGGTGTAGTAATATAGGGGGATGGGGAGTAAGAAGATCTCCCAGCAGGTGTAGTAATATGGGGGGATGGGAAGTAAGAAGATCCCCCAGCAGGTGTAGTAATATGGGGAGTAAGAAGATCCCCCAGCAGGTGTAGTGATATGGTGGGATGGGGAGTTAGAAGATCCCAGAAGGTGTAGTAATATGAGGGGATGGGGAGTAAGAAGATCCCAGTAGGTGTAGTAATATGGGAGGACGGGGAGTAAGAAAATCCCAGCAGGTGTAGTAATATGGGGGGATGGGGAGTAAGAAGATCCCAGCAGGTGTAGTAATATGGGGGGATGGGGAGTAAGAAGATCCCAGCAGATGTAGTAATATGGGGGGATGGGGAGTAAGAAGATCCCAGCAGGTGTAGTAATATGGGGGGGGGGGGGGGGTGGGGAGTAAGAAGATCCCAGCAGATGTAGTAATATGGGGGGATGGGGAGTAAGAAGATCCCAGCAGGTGTAGTAATAGGGGGGGATGGGGAGTAAGAAGATCCCAGCAGGTGTAGTAATATGGGGGGAATGGGGAGTAAGAAGATCAGGACAACTTTGTGATGCCCACCTGCACACATTTATGATTTATAGTTAATAATTTCTAGTTTCATGAAAATATTAAACATGTAAATTTTTTTAGAAATTGTTAGAGTTGGATGAGTGTGTTAATCTCGAGCAGAGCAAGTGTCTTTCAGGTATGGTTGTCTTACGTTTGGTGGCCCAATAATCAATCTTGTCAGTGATTATGTTCAATTTGATACCTTTAGAAACTGCTGAGGTCAATGTAAGAAATATCTCTGCCTCCTGGATGAATAACAAGTTCAAAATGGTATTAAGAAACGTCAACTTCTCAGCGAATATGGTAAGTTGGTTATAGGTGTGAAGGAGGATATATTGTGATTTACTGTAATTATGCTATCATTTTTTGTGCATTAGGATCATCATTTGGTGGCAGTTGTTGGGCCTGTAGGATCAGGAAAGGTATGTATATGTATGGATTACCATGTAATTATAGATAGAGTGACCATGCAAAACTGGATCTGGTATTCTCATACTTTTGTTACCAAGGACCCCTTGTAAGAGAATATTTTTAGGACTCCCTCATGATTACGCAAGTCACAAGCATGAAGTATGATATGACTATAACTAGACTTACATATAGCAAACAAGATGACTGCTAGTTTAGCTAATTCTAGGTATACATAGCTAGTGCAAGGTGCTATAGTTAAAAGTTCTGGCCAGTGTATCATGCTTGGTAGGCTAGCTGTGATTTGATTCAATGACTTTTCACGGGCTCCCCTAGCGGACTGCCAGGGAACCTGGATGTCCCTGGAGCCCACTTTGAGAAACAATGGGTTAGAGCACTTCATTTTATTATTATTTTTACTTCTTTTGAATAATGAAAATCATGACAGTAATTAATAATTCCTGGTTTGCTAACTAGTCTAATAATTGAAGGAGAATCTTTGGTGTTTGTAAAGATTAACTCGTCTTCATCTTAATGAGCAGACAAGTTAAAAGATAGGAGTACAAAGCTGTGTACAGTTGTTAGTCCTGAATTACATACACCCATTTTGTTTAACTGTGTATATAATATGAGTATTATTTGTTTGCTTCAGTCTACACTCCTCCAGTGCTTGCTGAATGAGCTGCAGCCAACAGAGGGTAATGTTGATGTGAAGGGAACTATGTCTTATGCCCCCCAGGAACCTTGGATGTTCTCAGCAACTCTCCGAGAGAATATTCTCTTTGGAAAACAATATGACAGAGATCTTTATGACAGAGTTATAATGGCTTGTGCACTGGACAAGGTAAGCCATCAATTTAGGAGTGCAATCATCAGTTGATATTTAACTTACAGGACATTAAGTTGCTCGTTAATGGCGACCTAACTTTTGTGGGTGAGAGGGGAGTGACCTTGAGTGGGGGTCAGAAGGCTCGGGTGAATCTGGCCAGGGCTGTGTACCGTGATGCTGATATTTACCTGCTCGATGACCCTCTCAGTGCTCTGGACACTGCAGTGGGCAAGCATATTTTTGAAGAGTGAGTTTTTTTTCGTGGTCGGTTAATTAATATATATTTTGTGTTTAACCTGAAACTTGAGCAGATGCTTGCAAGGACTGCTTAAAGATCGCCTAGTCATTCTTGTTACACATCAAGTGCATTTTGCAATCTTGGCTAGCAAAGTTTTGGTACTAAAAGAAGTAAGTCTTCCACATTATAATTTGATTGATATTATATTTTAATGCTGGATGATCATGCAGGGATGTGTGGAGGCTTACGGCAGCCGTTCTGAATTGCTATCTAGTGGTTTTGATGTTCAGCATATGCTCGGTCTTGTTTCTGGTAAAGAAATGGAGGAAAATGAACGAGATGTCATCTTGTGCAAAGGCATGTGGCTGTACAAAATCTCAATGGTGGTAATGACTTTTTTCCTATTCAATTTTAACAACATGTAGATGGAAGATTACATAATAGTCTTGTTCGACTTCGTGACTTGAGCACTTCCCTATTTGATGCTGCATCTATTTACGGCTCGATTTATTCTCTTCAAACTTTTGGCGATAAATATATAAGCGGCACTACCAGTGATGAGGTGTGCTAAATATTTGTAGATTTTACATAGGTTCACTTCAGAATATCTTCATGCAATAGTTAAATGTATTCATGGCTTTATCTATATATAAAATAAATACGGAAAAAAATAACCTTGGACAGTGTTACACTTCTGAACCCCACGATCCAGTGATTCACCATTCGGCAATTTCTTTGCATCTGTTCATGGCATCCTACTTTTTGCCTTGACTCTTTTACATGGCAGATGGTGAAAAGCGAAATTCTATTTAACTCATGCTCGCAACCCATTGCACCTGACCTCCATGCTTGTCTTAAGACTAGCCTTGCTTTACAAAACTCTCACTAATTTTCCAAGTCAGATGATCTTTTGAACTTCAAGGAAGGTTTGTTGTTCTATTCTTGCGCTCAATATTCTGTTTTTGTTGTTTTGTTTGTTTGTGTATAAAAATGCGAGTAAGCCACAAATGCAGAACACTCTAAAAAAAAAATGTATATATATATATATATATATATTGGCAACTGTTTCGGCATGGGCGTGCTAGTAATCATATATATATATATATATAGGTAGTATGTTGTTACCATTTCTTTATGCTTGGTTTATCTTGTTGTTGACAGATTTTTCAGACCTCAGAGACGACTAGTCATGGATCACTATCTACTCGAGTATATTTTCAATTTTTCAGAGCTGGTGGAAGTCTGGTCTTGATTATGGCTCTATTAGCCATGTTATTAGCAGAGGTATAAAATAATGGCTCTATTAGCCATGTTATTAGGAGAGGTATAAAATCATGGCTCTATTAGCCATGTTATTAGGAGAGGTATATAATTATGGCTCTATTAGCCATGTTATTAGGAGAGGTATATAATTATGGCTCTATTAGCTATCTTATTAAGAGATGTATAAAATGTAATTATGTACAATCAGATCAAGAAATATTGTCCCTGATCAAGAAAGCAGTGTCCCTGATCAAGAAATATTGTCCTTGATCAAAGTAGTATGCTAGTGCTTCCTATATTGGTTTGACACACTTTTTAAAAATGTAGACTGGGGGGGGGGGGGGGGGGGGGAAATCCCAAACCAAGATTATCTCAGCTAAAACTCATATTTGCTGCTTCTTAGCTGCCTAAATAATAGTTTCAGCTGATATTAGCTCCAAAAAGACTCCAAGCGTGCCATGAATCTTTCACAAAAAAACACACAAAAAAAAACTGTTTAGGTAGGAAAAAAACATGAAATTCATCATCAAAATCCCTCTGATTCTTTGTTTGCAAAACTGGTTTGCAATAGATTACCTCATCATGATTTTAAACGTTCCAATACACATTCAAAACTATTTCATTTCTCAATCCAGTGAAACATACCTGGGTGAAGTATCGTCAAAACACAACATGTTTGTAATAGCGTGTTTATTATTTTGATGTTTCTTACAACTTGATAATTTAAAGCACAACAAATACCTGCACTATATTCAGTTGGTTGGCATGTGGAGTTCTTGCTCCTGGGGATTTGTCACCAAATGCAAAAGAGGCCATAGCTGATCCTCTACCAAAACATATGCTGTTTGGTTGGTGGTGTTCTCCTGTGGTAGTATTCTCCTGTGCAATATTGCCAGGTTCTTGAAGGAAGCTGTAGCCGAATGACATGGATACAGTTAACAATGGCAACATTATATGGTACACCTGATTATTTTGTAGTGGACAACATGGTGTACAGTAGCAACAATACGTAGCAAATGTTGATATGTGTGTGTGTATAGCAAATTAGTAAAAGCTGGGAGAAGCTCCTACCACTCGGCTCACAATAATATACAGACACAACAACAACAACAACTTGAAACCAGAGCAAAAATTATATATCGGATTGACCTGTTTCAACCACCATATTTATTTTGGGGTAATCTTATCAACCTTTAGTCAGAAACACTCTTTTACCATCTACCAGGATGTACAAGATTAAAACATAAGTGTAATATTTTGTGATCGCAGGTTGGAATTGTTAGTTCAAACTGGTGGCTATCAAATTGGTAAGTTGTCCAACAAGACTACGTATAGTATATAAGTTTGTTTATTTGTATATTCTGAAGGGCAATGTGTGAAGCAACAGATGTAAACTCCTCCATTTGTTACCTGAGAACCAATGTCAGAATATATATCTACACTGAAATAACAATTTTTGCCATTGTGATGAATTTTGTCAGAGCATTCGGAATCTATTATGTCTGTGTCAATGCCTCTCGAGTTCTCCACAATAGGATGTTCAAAGCTGTGCTTCGGGCTCCAATGCTGTTCTTTGAGACCAGTCCTATAGGTACATACTATACAAACTTACATCAACGTAAGTAGTTCCACAATTGTATACTCATATGTGCAGGTCGTGTTCTGAATCGATTTTCCAAAGATGTGGGGTTTCTTGATGATCGACTACCGCAAGTATTCTGTGAATTTATGATAGTAAGAGTATTAGATTATATTCTTGTTGATCACATTCTTGTTGATTTCAATACCTCGATTATCTGTGTTGCAGCTAGCCTTCCGATGCTTTGCTATCATTGTAACAGCACTGTTGGTAAACTACTGGGTGCTCTTGCCAGCTGCTATCTTCGTAGTGGCATTGTTGTCTCTCAGGTGGTACTATCTCAAGACAGCAAGAGATATAAAAAGACTCGAAGCAATTGGTAATCTAGATTACGATGTTGCTTGATACTGGAATCATAATATGTATTTCATAATGCAGCCAGGAGTCCAATTTATTCTCACCTTTCTACTAGCCTTCAAGGCCTTGCGATCATTAGATCATTCCGGAGGCAAAGTGTTGTTCTGAAACACTTCCATGATTTCCAAAACCAACATTCTCAGGTATAATGGTTTTACCATCGTTGCTCTACTTATTATGAGGCATTATTACTTATTATGTGGCATTATTACTTATTATGTGGCATTATTACTTATTATGTGGCATTATTACTTATTATGTGGCATTATTGCTTATTATGTGGCATTATTACTTATTATGTGGCATTATTACTTATTATGTGGCATTATTACTTATTATGTGGCATTATTACTTATTATGAGGCATTATTACTTATTATGTGGCATTATTACTTATTATGTGGCATTATTGCTTATTATGTGGCATTATTACTTATTATGTGGCATTATTACTTATTATGTGGCATTATTACTTATTATGTGGCATTATTACTTATTGTGTGGCATTATTACTTATTATGTGGCATTATTACTTATTATGTGGCATTATTACTTATTATGTGGCATTATTACTTATTATGTGGCATTGTTACTTATTATGTGGCATTATTACTTATTATGTGGCATTATTGCTTATTATGTGGCATTATTACTTATTATGTGGCATTATTACTTATTATGTGGCATTGTTACTTATTATGTGGCATTATTACTTATTATGTGGCATTATTACTTATTATGTGGCATTATTACTTATTATGTGGCATTATTGCTTATTATGTGGCATTATTACTTATTATGTGGCATTATTACTTATTATGTGGCATTATTACTTATTATGTGGCATTATTACTTATTACTTGGCATTATTACTTATTATGTGGCATTATTACTTATTATGTGGCATTATTACTTATTATGTGGCATTATTACTTATTATGTGGCATTATTGCTTATTACTTGACATTATTACTTATTATGTGGCATTATTACTTATTATGTGGCATTATTACTTATTATGTGGCATTATTACTTATTATGTGGCATTATTACTTATTATGTGGCATTATTACTTATTATGTGGCATTGTTACTTATTATGTGGCATTGTTACTTATTATGTGGCATTATTACTTATTATGTGGCATTATTACTTATTATGTGGCATTATTACTTATTATGTGGCATTATTACTTATTACTTGGCATTATTACTTATTATGTGGCATTATTACTTATTATGTGGCATTATTACTTATTACTTGGCATTATTACTTATTATGTGGCATTATTACTTATTATGTGGCATTATTACTTATTATGTGGCATTATTACTTATTATGTGGCATTATTGCTTATTACTTGGCATTATTACTTATTATGTGGCATTATTACTTATTATGTGGCATTATTACTTATTATGTGGCATTATTACTTATTATGTGGCATTATTACTTATTATGTGGCATTATTACTTATTATGTGGCATTATTACTTATTATGTGGCATTATTACTTATTATGTGGCATTATTACTTATTATGTGACATTATTGCTTATTATGTGGCATTATTACTTATTGTGTGGCATTATTACTTATTATGTGGCATTATTACTTATTATGTGGCATTATTACTTATTTTGTGGCATTATAGTATATTATGTGGCATTATTGGATATTATGTGGCATTATTACTTATTATGAGGCATTATTACTTATTATGTGGCATTATTACTTATTGTGTGGCATTATTACTTATTATGTGGCATTATTACTTATTTTGTGGCATTATAGTATATTATGTGGCATTATTGGATATTATGTGGCATTATTGCATATTATGTGGCTTTAGGGAAGTTATTTGTATCTTGTTGCTGGGCGATGGTTTAGTTTGAGGGTAGATATTCTCAGTGCTCTGTTTATCGCCACTGTATGCTTCATTTCTGTTGGGCTAACATCATGTGAGTAGTGTGTAATGCTACATTAAACTCCGTATGGTTTTTAGTTTTCTCTTTTTCCTCACAGATGTAACTGATGTCAGTCTTATTGGCCTTGGCTTGACATATGTACTTTCAATGTCTGGATTAATGCAATACGTGGCTCGTTTAAGTACTGACATCGAAAATTTGGTAAGTCTAATTTTTATAATAATTTTGTGAACTATTTTGTGTGTGTGTTATCTCTCAATTGAACTGAAATTAACACCAAAATTCATACTTTGGAGTCCACAGTATTTACGGACTTGATTGAGTCAATTTGTATGTAACCATACTTCAAGCTCCACTGAGCTAGGTCACCCCTTGCTTGACGGAGGCAGATATTTTTACTGGCAATGTTGTGTCATTTTCTGGTCAATAATATACCCGTTAAATATATATATGTATATATATATATATCCTGAAATGTTGATGGATAATTTAATTGGCAATCAAAGCCCTAACTGCCAAAATATCTGCCAATATGAAACACACATGCCCCAACCAACACTTCCCCAACCATTGGCAAGATGATCACCAGGCAAGTTTAATCATCAATATATCAGTAAATTTCTCTCTATATGGCTTATAAATTGTATACAGAGAGTGAGCAAGGTAAGAATATATATTTGAGGCAGTACACTAGTACTTCCTACATTGGATTGACCTGCTTCTTAATTAAAATGGCAGAGTTTCTCTGTGGAATCTTCCCACGCATAACTGGCATACAATAGGTCCTCTCATCATAATTTTAGTACCAGAAGACACCAAATGTTCCAATAAACATCCATGTCTACTCCGTTTCTTGATCCAGTGAAGCCCCCAAAACTGGAGAAAGTGATAAGTACGTCAGCTCACATGTTCTGTTGACAATTCGTCCCACAACGACTGCCTCGTGCTTGGTTCACCTATTTGGTTTGTGGAGTCTTAACCTGGTCAGCTATTACCAAAGAAGGTCGTTGCTGATCGTCTACCAAAATATCTGCGGTAGCTTTCTCCTGTGCAATGTTACCAAGGCTTTGAAGGAAGCTGTGGCTGACCCTACATGGGTGCAGTCAACAATCAACATGATATGGTATGTTCTGATTATTTTACAATGGATGACTTGGTATATATGGGCACCATCAACAATAGCAACAATACATAACATGTGTTGATGTGAGTGTAGTGTACTGCAACAATACACAAGTTAGAAAACGTCTTTTAAATGTGACCCTCCACCAATCCGCTTACACTTACTTGCTGTGACTGTACAAGAACAAGACAAAAGGCACTTGAAACAAGAGTAAAAGCATTTTATTTAAAACAACTGCTGTATTGGATTGACCTGACGGAAACGAGACTGTGCCCATGTATACTACAACCAGTTATATAGCATCCTTTTACCATTAAAATCATATATTGTGCTGGTTTTAAATTGGCAGAGTATCTGTGCAACCACAAAGCAACAATATTGGTTCATATGAAAACCCTAAAAATGCAAAGCTCATTACCTCACCTAAAACTTATTTGGGGGGCTTCTTAGAACTGAAAACTGTAGTATTAGCTCCAAAATCACTTTGGAATATGCCTTGAATCCCCATTATAGTAGTAAACCAGTCTACAAAAACAAACCAAAAAAACTCTTGAAATTAACCTCCATGGATTTTTTTTATCAGTGAGTATGTGGCACTCTCTCTGTTGGTTTGACTCCTATTTCAAAGTGGCTGTCACTGTGGTGCAGTGGACTTGTGGTTATCCATTGTAATTTACCTAAGTAGCAGTGTTGTTAGATGTCATACAGCTTTAATGTTTACCAACTTCATGTGTCTATTGGTCTCTCTCTGCCTTCACTTCAATAGATGATGCATATTTACAGTAGATCTATTTTGTATGTAAGAACCTGCTGCTCTGTTCATATATGTACTTTAACTGCATTTCAACTGTGCTCCAACTGCTCTTACAATAACGTACCTCTTTGCTTCTAAAATCACTTGAATTCGAGCAGAATGATTTCCTGGTCCTCCTCAACCTGGCAGCAGAGGTGGTATATTTTGATAGCAACCTTGTGTCGAGCAGCTCAACACTCGCATCTATTTTCGTGGCTACAAGATCAGGAAGACATATAAAGCAAGAATGTCATATGAAGGTGAATCTATGGATATGGCTGGGATGCTGCAAGTCTTGCTGGAGGATAAGCGGAGATGCGAGGAAAAATCAGAGGGAATGCCAAGTGACATAATGATTGCCAGACGTGACGAAATCCAGGCAGCAGGTGGATACCCTGAGAGGTCCTCTGGAAGGGGTACAGGGACTGGCTGAAGTTACATGGACTGAGCATGACAGGGATATCAAAGTCACAGAGTTACTGAAAGTGATGCCATCGAAGCATACCTTACTGCCTTTGAACGGAGGCCTATGAAGTGGGGATGGAATGCTGGTTATACAAGCTTATCCCCTAGCTGACAGGAAAAGCACAGCAAGCTTATGCTGGAATGGAAAAATCTGAGCTGGGAAACTACAAAAGGTGATGGCACAATTTTGGGACGTTATGACATTAAGGAAGAAAGTTATCGACAACTTTTCCAAGTGGCTAAACTGGAAGCAGGAGGCACGAAGAGCTAGTCATGAGACTAAAGATCTTGTGGACAAAAGTGACAAAGAATTGCAAAAACAATGGAAAACATCAAAGACAACATAGTCCTGAAGCAGTTCCTGGGAACACTGAGGTCCGAGTGTTTGTGAAGGAATGTAAGCCTGAGACAACGAAGAAGCCTGCAAGCTGATAGATGATTATGTTACTGCAAGCAAGAAGCAGTAAGTGGAACCAAGCAGGAAGGGGACAGGATGCCATGAAAGTGCTCATCACCTATTCATTGTGGAGGGTGTAAAAGGTAGGACATTTTGTACAGGAATGTAAACAAGGTCTGAAACATCAAGTACGATGCGAGTCTCAGAATAGAAGGCCCAGACGAGATCAGAGAGACATAGAGTGCTACAACTATCATCAGAAGGGCACTACTCTTCCAATTGTTCTAATGTTGGCTCCTTTTTCTGGCTATTTAGGAAAAGGGAAGACGGCCAGAGGTATCCTCCAACATTTCTTTTGGCTGATACTATATTAGGATGTGGCCTAATTATGTTGAACCTGTGGGGTCTGTCTGAGGAAATCCCATCGCAAGCCCCAATGTGCACCCCTGACTGATCAGAATACAAATTTGCATTACAACACCTCACTGAGATCTACCACCTCAAATTCTTGTGTTTCTTATGTTGACGATTCTTAAAATTGAGTAAAGTGTATTCAGTTCTGCTGTTTGGTTTGTGGATTTCCTTCTCCTTGGAAACATTTACCAAGTCCTAAGATGGCTGTAACTCGTGTTTTGCTGTGTAACTGTTACCCAGTCCTTGAAGGGGGCTGATACTGGTACATTCAACAATGGCAACTACGTGGTATATATTTGTTGATAAGTGTCATTAACAAAGCAAGTGGTTATAAGCTCAGTTCTCTCCACCATCCACTGCTCATCTTTAAGACACGTAAACAGTATAAGAAAGGGGGAAAATGATTTGGAAACAAACAACTATATTGGATTGACCGTTTAAAGATGTAAAGAAACAAGACTGTGTGCATGTAGACCACAACCAGTTAGATGACCCTTTACCATTAAAATCACACACACCACAATGATTTTAAAACTAGCACAATATGGTGCTCTAAATGGTAATGTGTGGTTTGGTCTACATGGGTACGTTCGTGTTTTTTTTGTTTTTTTTTAAACAGCCAATCCTGTAGGTATTGTATATATATATGCCAGTTATCTGAACGTCCGGTAAGCCAAGGCTACTATTGTTATCAACACATGGTCCGTTTTGTACATGTGTATTGGAGGGTCCGCTCTGCACGTGAATGTTTCTTGGAGCTGTATTTCTTAGCACATCTAGCTGAAATGGTGGCTAGTGCTACTTCTGCTGCGAGTGCTGGAAAAGAAAAGGAAGAAAATTGTTCTATCAACGAAAATTGCAGATTTGTGAGCCTGTAGGTTGTGGCAGGTGTAGTAATAGAGTTCAGTGTTGGAAAGCTTACTGTTTATGATGTCATGAGATTGTAGGTTGTGGCAGGTGTAATAATGGAGTACAGTGCTGGAAAGCTTACTGTTCATGATGTCATGAGCTTGTAGTTGTGGCAGGTGTAATAATGGAGTTCAGTGCTGGAAAGCTTACTGTTCATGATGTCATGAGCTTGTAGGTTATGGCAGGTGTAATAGTAGAGTTCAGTGTTGGAAAGCATTTTGATCATGATGTCATGAGCTTGTAGTTGTGGCAGGTGTAATAATAGAGTTCAGTGTTGGAAAGTTTACTGTTCATGATGTCATGAGCTTGTAGGTTGTGGCAGGTGTAGTAATAGAGTTCAGTGTTGGAAAGCTTACTGTTAATGATGTCATGAGCTTGTAGGTTGTGGCAGGTGTAATAATAGAGTTCAGTGTTGGAAAACTTACTGTTCATGATGTCATAAGAACAATGTCGAGCCAGATTATTTTTTAATGGAGATTGAAGATGGTGATTGCATCAAAAAGAGAAGGATTGTGTTATGATCAACTTTGAAGAGCTTGACAAAGCTGTTTATCTTTTTTTTCAGTAGATATGCAAAGGCAAGAAATGTAGCTAATTAACTAAGCTCCAGGTTACAATAAGGGAATTTTGGTGAAAAAATTGAGGGAAAAAATTACCAAATACGATCGAACTTCCTAGGGCTTTTTTTTCCAGTAGTTATCCCTAGCCATGGAAAAAAAATGGGGGGGGGGAATAAATTGTTGATTTTTATCTCTCTCTAAGCCCAAAATTTGTAGCAGAACACATTTTATACAGTATATTAGAAAGAGAATTTTTTTTTTAAATGGCCAAATGCCCTTACTGTGTCCTTGACTACTGTGCTAATCTTAACTCGCTAGAATGCTTTGGACTATATCTTAATGCTGGCATACCTTTGCCTCAACTTTTGTTCCAAAAACTCCAATTATTGCCTATGTTGTTGAGCAAACCACTGGAGCTATATCTCCATGTCTACCCAAATGACCCAGACCCTAACATTTTAAGGCTAGGACAGGATGGTTCAGATGGTTCAAGGAGGGGCATGGGATAAAAGCACTGTCCATACACTATAATCAGTCTCGGAATCCACCGACACTGTTAAAGTATTAAAAAATAAGCTCTACATGATCGGAATAAAAAAGGGTTTGACTTTAAATTAGGTGTTTAATTGTGACGACAAAATGTTTCATCAAAGGAAAAAACAACAAAAGATATCGGCAAATCCACGGTTCTTCAAAGAGTGGTGTGCCTGTACATTTTTATGCTCAAAAGAATTCTTATGGATTGATATTCACGTAATGGTTCAAACAAACAACAAAAAAGCACCACAATGCTTAAAGGTACTGGAAAATATGTCTTCCAAAGAAAGCTCTCAGTCCTGGGCAATGCCTCATCCCACCCTGTGTGGAATCCTTTTTCTCGGAGGATGGTTAAATTATGACTTTTCCTGTCGCCAAGTACCACTTCTTTAGTTAATTAAGTCCTGGACCAGGGAGTGTTGGAAGCAATAAAGCACCATTGTAAACGTGATTTACTCCATTATTTATTTGATGATGATAGAATTGGTTCTTTGGATATTTGAATATTGCCAAATTTTCAAACAGATGGAACATAAAGGAATGATGACTGCAATGAGCTGGGACGAAGTGGAAGCAAAAAACAAAAAAAAAACATTGCTAATATTTGGAGCAAGTTTGTCACTAAGTCTACTGATACACATCAACAGAAGCCTTGTCCACCTCCATCAATTCAAACATTAGTACATTTTTGATGAATTATGTGTCTATCTCTCTGAGAGAACAGATTGGCTTGCTTCTGATGCTGATTATATTGAACGTACAGAAGAATAATTTGTTTTGTTCGCAAGGGAAGAAAGTTGCAGTAGTGATGATGAAGATGAAGAAGTGGTGGCTCCAACTGTTTCACATGCACAAGCCTGAAAATAGTGCTGATACACCTTGAGCAACAACCTGATACACCAACAAATGATGCAAACAGTAAGGAAGAGAGCTGTGACACGACTATAGACTATTTTATAGCTAAAGTACTGGTTGAAGGACTGATACCATTGTTCTAATTACTGGAGAGAGTAGATACTTTCTTGAAACTTCACCTTTAGTCGTAACATATTCAGGTAAGTAGTCTCCTACTGTACATATATATGTGTCAACTATAGCTGACTTTGACAGCTTCTTGAGTGGTTTTTGACTTTATTACCTCCATAACTCTTCAGACTTTTTTTCTACTCCAAACATGTATTCCTTGAGCTTCTCTTGCCCCCCCCCCCCCTCCACACACATATCCTCTACACACACCACATACACGCACATACACACTGTAGATCCAGAGACAATGACATGTGGTACACTCCACCCAAAATCTGGACAAAGCCGGGTCCTCTTTCTCTGCTAGTATATCTATATAGATATAGATATAAGTCTTATATTTGCGCAGGAAAGTCCACTATAAATAATAGTACAAACAGCTATATTGCAAGCACAATAATAATAGTACATGATGTTCTGAAGGAACGGGTTCCCATAACTGCAGCTGTGCTACACACTGCATGGCAACGTACAGCGGCAACAATAGTGCAAATGAAGTTCTCCTTCTCCTCTTCCTTGCTTATTATTATTATCATCGTTGTTGTCAATATCATCATCACCATTCCATCATCATCATAACTATCATCATCATCCATTATCATCACCATCGTCACCATCATAATCCATCATCACCATCATCATCACCATCACCATTCCATCATCATCATCACCATCATCATCATCCATCATCGTCACCATCATCATTCATCATCACCATCATTACCATCGTCATCATCACCATCATCACCATTATCATCATCACCATCATCACCATCATCATCATCATCGTCATCATCATCATCATCACCACCATCACCATCATCATTATCACCATCATCATCATCCATCATCACCATCATCATGATCATCATCATCATCATCATCATCGTCATCACCATCATCATCCATTATCCACCATCATCATCCATTATCCACCATCATCATCCATTATCCATTATCCATCATCATCATCACCATCATCATCATCATTACCATCATCATAGTCATCCATCATCACCATCATCACCATCATTACCATCATCGTCATCATCACCAGTAAGCTAACAATCCACAATCATAGCTTTTTGTTTTCCCAGGTATATTCTATTGGCAAGAAGAAGATTCAAGTGTTTTTTTATCACAATATAATCATCTTACACTAGGGCACTATCATCACCAACACCACCATCATCACCAACACCATCATCACCATCATCATTACCATCATCGTCATCATCACCATCATCATCATCATCATTATCACCATCATCACCATCATCATTATCATCATTATCAGGTGACATTTGCATAGTTCTGTAGTTATCCAGTGTAACTCTTGCATGCCCGTAAAACAACATGATGTGATATGTGCTAACTTATGTGTACAGATGTGAAGAAGAAAGGAGTGTTTAAAAATATAGTGCTCACACAGGAGTTGCAGGAGATACATAATGATGCTCACTTGGTATAGCTTCCAACATTGCTACAGTTAAATCACAGCTCAACTACAGACTGAGACTAGTCAAAAACAAAATTCGTGTACCCATGTGTTGACCATAAATGTTTGATGACCCTTTACCATTTAGAATCATGTAATCCAATACTACACTGTGTTTTTTTCTTTCAATCTGTATTTTATTTGGTTTACATGATTAAATGGTAAAGTCCCTCCAAAAATTATGCAAGCATGTCCTCGCATCATGAAGATGTCATGACACTGCTGTAGTTCTTCAAGACTCTGAGAACATGGTATCCTCTAACGCTGCTCTCCTGCTCCACCCCCACAGCTATGGGTGTCTTCTGCTACTACTGTTCTTGTTCACTCATAAAGAACTGGGAGGGGTGTGATCGTACTTGGCCATGTTTGCTTCAAAATTTATAGTGGGTGTGATGTTTACAGTGCTATCGCCAAATTTAATTCTCGCCAACCACGAAGGAAAATCTGATCATCGAATTAAATTGCCATCATTAAAAGTTAATATGTGGTAGGTGTTTGTTTGTATGGGTACTTGGCCATTGATACTTGAGAAAAACATTGGAATATCTCCACACAGCTCTAGAATGCTCGATAATTGATGGGAGGGGGGGAAAGGATCCAATTCCCAAAGTTATCATGAATGTTCAACCCCCAATAGCTATTGTGTGTATAACAATTGTAAATTAATTGTGAAGGTTGTGTATGAACACGTGTTTGTATTCATTTGCATGTGAAACATCATATGTAAAGGTGACAGTTTATTGGTCTTCTGAGGCTGAGTTATAGCATGGCCCATGTCATCTGACACTCGTGAGATGCAAGTTATAGCATGGCTCATTTCAATATCACTCATTTATATGATTGCTGAGTATTGAGATATAATATACTTCTCTGTATTAAAATCTAATATGTCAGCCTAACGACAGTGGTATTCTTCGGAGTCATCTTTGGGTTCATGACATAGCAACATTTGCAATGCTACTGAAGCCATGGTGTCATTCATTACTTGAATTTGTGATTTGTAGATGATATCTGGGGAACGTGTTCTTGCCTATAGTCATCTGGAGCCTGAGGCCACCTTGAAGACTTTGTCCCCTTCCAACAAGCCTCCGGAGACCTGGCCTGACAAGGGGAAATTGGACATGGACAATGTGGTTTTAAGATATGCCCCTCATCTCCCTCTGGTCCTCAAGAACATTAGCTTCTCCATCAAATCTTCAGAGAAGGTAGGAATTGTTGGCAGGACTGGAGCAGGCAAGTCTTCTATTATCTCAGTGCTGTACAGACTGGCAGAGCCTGGAGGTTACATCACCATTGATGGTGTGGACACCAAGTCCATTGGACTCCATGACTTAAGGAAGAAGATGTCCATCATTCCTCAAGATCCAGTGCTGTTTAGTGGAACCGTGAGGTACAATCTGGACCCCTTTAAGGAGTACTCTGACTTGGAGCTGTGGGTGGTGCTGAAACAGGTACAACTGAAGGGAGTAGTAGAGCAAATGGATGGCCAGTTGAGTGGAGATGTGTCTGAGGGAGGCAGCAACTTCAGTGTGGGTCAGCGACAGCTTGTCTGTCTTGCAAGAGCCCTGCTGAGAAAGAACAAGATCTTGATACTGGATGAGGCCACAGCGAATGTGGATCTCAAGTAAGATACACTGCATAATGTCTTTGATGCAATTGTGAGCTTTTTGGCCTCTCTCTATATTTGTGTACATTCAGCACCTCTCTATATTTGTGTACATTCAGCACCTCTCTATATTTGTATACATACAGCACCTCCCTATATTTGTGTACACGCAGCACCTCTCTATATTTGTGTACATAGAGCACCTCTCTGCATTTGTGTATGTAGAGCACCTCTCTATATTTGTGTACCTACAGCACCTCTCTATATTTGTTTACATACAGCACTGATAGGATTATTCAAGTAACTATTCATGAAGTTTTTTCGGAATGTACCGTTCTCACCATAGCTCACAGGCTGAATACCATCATGGATTCCGATAGAATATTGGTAAATTGGTAAACTATGTATCTGTATTTCCTCATTGATCTCCAAAAATTCTTCACGCATGCCTTTAATCTTTCGCTATGGTAACCAGCAGACCTAGAAACCGTAGGAAATGTCGAAAAAACCATGATAGTCAACTATCCATCTTTCTATCTGTATGTCTGTCTACCTATCCATCTATCATCTATGTGTTATTTATGCATCTGACTATGTATCTAGCTATGTATGTAATCTAGCTATGTATGTAGCTATGTATCTAGCTGTATGTCTAGCATGTATGTATCTAGCTATCTGTATATCTAGCAATGTATCGATATATGTATCTATCTATCTATTTATCTAGCTATGTATCAAGCTATGTATCTAGTTATATATCTAGCTATATATGTATCAAACTATGTATCTAGTTATATATCTAGCTATATATGTATCTAGCTATGTATCTAGCTATGTGTGTATTTCTCTCTTTTCCCCTCTCCCCTTCGCATATCTTGTGTACAATAGGTCTGTTTATGAAATTTTAGTACCACAAAACTGCAATATTCCAATGCATATTCACGACTAAACTGTTTCTTACTAGCAGATATATCCCATGGGAAAGGATAATGAGGCCATGAGGCCGCTAAGTGTAACGATGCAATTAAGCTAGCTCCCCCATCTCAGCCACACCAACCATATCCATACTTGCTCTCCCCCAATATCAACCCACACACACTCCAACTCTGTCCAAACAATTACTCCATCCACCCATAGCCATATACACTCCATTTTCTGCTCTCCCAGTTCGCTCACAGTCTACACCCATGAGATTTCCAACCAAAACCCCACCGGGAAGGATGGAACCCCCTCAGCTTTGGGCCCTCAGCCACAGTCTAATATAGTAGTAATCATTCGGAGACATAGTCTATGGTTATGTCAAGCTTGCTTTCTTGTATGGGATTAATATGGGATTAATATGTAATGGAGAGTATGTAATGGAGTATGTAATGAAGAGTATAGCTTTACCATAAATTGGGAAATCGAAATTCTAAAAATAGCTCCTGGGAATACACAGTGATCTTTTGTTGTTGTTTAATTACCGACTAACAATTATCATACTAAAACCAGTTTCATGTCACATTCTCCCAGCTATTGGTTCATGTGTAGGAATGTCTACAAGCTTAGCTTCAAGAAAGATGCACTAACCTGTTTATGGCGAATGATTCTTAACTTGTTCTTTTAGGTCTTCTTCAGTTTTGCGATAAGTACTACTTTACCTTGGTCTGTCTGTGATGGAAGCAATGGTAGTTGTAGGCCTTCTGGTGCCGTCAGTTATTTGTTTTACTTGAAGTACTTTCAATTGATATGGCAGCTTCAAGTTCTGACGGTGACATGATAGGGAGAACCTAGGAAGCAGTAGAGTTCAGCTTCACACACATACATACTTCTGCTGTTGTTTTCTAATGATTTGTTGTCATATATATTTTGTTTCATCCTTAGCTCCACCCATAGTAAGCAATGAAGTAGTCCCCATCACAGAGTGTGGTATAAACATCGTGATAGAACACCTTCAGCTAAACAGTTGACTGTGCATGTGTCAATTACCTCACAGTATCATGACATGGAGTAACACAGTGTCACAATATTGACAGCAGGCATGTTAGATTAAGTATTTATGTTTTATGACCGTTTATATTTACTGCGTGGTTCTTTCTGATTTATAGTTATTGCAACTGTTGCATTTTCATGGTATATAGCTGTGACATCCACCACATTTTTTTTGGTTCGTAAGTGTGATCCATTTTTTTTCAAAAGCTTTTTTTAGCATGTGTGTTATACATAATTATCTTGATAATTTATCTAGCTATACTTCAGAAAGATGCTTGATTTTTTATTTACTTTTTGTTGTTGTTGTTGTTGCTGTTGTTGTTGTTGGGGAGGGGAGTGGGGGAGGGATCTGTGCATGGTATATAAGATCAATTCTTGCTGGAGGAGTGCTGGTGAAACTGTTGGCAAAGCAGTGTCATTTTGATCACGTCCCCCCCAAAAAGGAAGAATGCTAATTACAAACCTTGTAAAATCGCATAATGTTGATCATACTTTGCAGTCAAAATAATTAATTTACTTGATGTGCCAGTGTAATGGCCAGTGTAGAAGATTATAACAGGAATAAAAATAGTCTTCCATTATAAAGAATGTGTAATTACCGTATTCTTCTTAAAGCTCCCATCGGTATAAAATACTCACCTTCAAAATCTGCTGAAAAGTGTATAATGAGCGCTTGACCTATTGGTGGGCACTTACCAATTTGAAATGAGCTGGAACTTCAATTCATGCAACAGTGGTAAGTTGAAATTTGATTTATTTTTTTAATGGAGGTGTTTGGGGGCCTGACCTCTAGTCCTCCCTATATTGGATTGTTCCCCTTTTTAAAATAGCGACCAAAACAAACAAGCAAATCTTATATCTCTGCAAAAACTCACATCGGAGCTGCCTAAATGTTGGTTTCAGCAATATTTTCTCCAAAAACACTCCAAGCATGCTTTGAATATTTTGCTAAGGTAGTGTACTGTCAGTACAAAAAAAATGTCGGGGAATGAAGGGATGAAATCCTCAAAAATCTTCTTCAGGGATCTTTTTCCTCTGTTTCTTTCTTTGTTTCTCGGCACATGACTGGCGTACAATGGGTCCAATTGTCATAATTTATGTACCACAAGACCCAAATGTTCCAATAAACGTCCAGAACCACCCCATTTCTCTATCCCGCGAAACAAGCAAACAAAAACTGGCGAAGAATGTAAGTAATGTCAGCCCACAACTTTGTTTGACGATTCATACCACAACAAACGACTTCCGCTTAGTTCAGCTGTTTGGTTTGTGAAATTCTTGTCCCTGGTCAACTGTTAACATGTCCAAAGTAGGCTGTAGGTGATCCTCTACCAAAATATCTGCTGTGATTTTTCCTGTGCAATGTTACCATGTTCTTGGAGGAGGCTGAGCTAGAAGATCCTGCATCACTCACCTCACACTTGATGTAGTCCTCCACTGCTCCGCTTCTGCTCAAGTTTTATTTAAAAACAAACTGCTATATTGGATTGACGCGTTAAAACAAAAGGGAACAAGACTGTACTCATGTAGTCCACAACCACTTTTGTGCTGGCTTTAAAATCACGGTGTGCCTGTGCAACCCCAAATCCACAATATTGATGTATACGATCACAGTGGTCTATATTGGTACAGGCTAATCTTGTTTCCTTCCTTTTAACAGGTCAATCCAAAGAGTTGTTTGTTTTTAAATTATTATTTTTCCTTGTGTGTATTAATACTAGCAGTGCCCGAGCTAAACCTGCTTTTTCCTTGTGTGTATTAATACTAGCAGCACCTGGGCTAAACCTGCTTTTTCCTTGTGTGTATAATATTAGCAGCGCCCAGGCTAAACCTGCTTTTTCCTTGTGTGTATTAATACTAGCAGTGCCCGGGCTAAACCTGCTTTTTCCTTGTGTATATTAATACTAGCAGTACCCGGGCTAAACCTACTTTTTCCTTGTGTGTATAATACTAGCAGTGCCCGGACTAAACCTGCCTTTTCCTTGTGTGTATAATACTAGCAGCGCTCGGGCTAAACCTGCCTTTTCTTTGTGTGTATTAATACTAGCAGTGCCCGGGCTAAACCTGCTTTTTCCTTCTGTGTATTAATACTAGCAGTGCCAGAGCTAAACCTGCTTTTTTCTTGTGTGTATTAATACTAGCAGCGCCCGGGCTAAACCTGCTTTTTCCTTGTGTGTATTAATACTAGCAGTGCCCGGGCTAAACCTGCTTGTTCCTTCTCTGTTCTTGATGTGATATGTTGAATGAAACATATGATGCTATCATTTTTTGATCACAATAATATTCCCAGATATGGCCTTAGACCATCTCCTGCACATACACATCAACCCCTGAATGTTTGGTATGATTAGGGGTCTGGCCTGACATGATGTTTTCTAGAGGCAGGGGCACTCCTGATTCCCCCCCCCCCCCCAAAATTAATTGTGGTTGTGACCAGTCAATGTGAAAAATTTCGTTGAGGGATGTCCATGCAGTGCCCCCCCCAAAATCATAAATGTCTCCAGAGATGCCCCCCCTCCACCCCCAAAAAGAGCATCTTCTGCAGCCACAGAGCTGACCACCTACACAGCAACCCCTGAGGAAAGGTCCATGGGTTAGCCGGGAAAAGTTATTAACACATACTTAAAAATGTCTCCATGGATTGTATCCCCGATTTGTCAGGTCTTGTGCACCCACCCAACACCCCCTGAAATTAGCTACATACATACATATATACTACATAAGTATGATGAACAGCTATTTGATTTGGTAAACAAAAAGAAATAATATGGACAGTTTTTGGCAGTGAATCTGTGAAAATGGCTGACACAAAACAGTGCGATCATCGTTGACATCATCACCATATAACAAAGAAGAAAAGAGCAGCTGGAGGCCACCTGTGAGGCAAATTAGAAGGGTTATATTATGTTATAGCTGAGGCATAAAGGCATGCCAGGAGGTGCATATGATGAGTTGGGTGGACCCAGAACTTTTTTCTATTATTTTCATTTTTAAATTTTCGGGAGATTTTTGACACTTGTGTTGTATAGGTATAACCATGCCAAAGTTACATGCAGCCAAAGTCAGTTAATTCCAAATCTGACATGATTTACTCTAGGCATATGTATCTCCTTTTAGGGCAGTTCAAGCAGTTGTTATTAGTAATGTAGTAAACTGAAGCCCCTCTACAATACACATGTTTTCAATAGCATTAACAGAAGCCCCTCTACAATACACATGTTTTCAATAGCATTAACAGAAGCCCCTCTACAATACACATGTTTTCAATAGCATTAACTGAAGGCCCTCTACAATACACATGTTTTCAATAGCATTAACAGAAGCCCCTCTACAATACACATGTTTTCAATAGCATTAACTGAAGCCCCTCTACAATACACATGTTTTCAATAGCATTAACTGAAGCCCAGTATATCATGTCAATTTTGAGGATGCTTGCCATTATGACAGCTAATAATAATGATAATAATAATAATAATTATTATTATTATATTAAATATTAAAAAATAAATTAAAAAATTACTGGTGGACAAGTGAGGGGGGGGGGGGGGGGGGGGGGAAGGACTACACTACCTAGTTCTGTTGCTTACCTGCATACAAAGGCCACGAATGGTATGTGGTATATGGCAGGTAATATATCACGATACTTTTCAAGAACTTTGCTGTTGACTCGTGCTGCTGCTGGGGCAACTGACTAGCTTGGACATGTGCATGCACAATTTGTGACCTCTCTGACACTAGGACCTTTTTGGGCCACTTGGAGTATGGTTGTTAAAGTGGTAATATTTTGCTGGTTTGGTTAGAAGCCGAGGCACTAAACAACCTGAGTTTAAGGTATTGTCTTGAACATTTTTGTTACTTCTTCCAGGCCACTTATTGTGTTTAGACGATTGAAAGGTAATCTCTATGATCTATGTATCTGTAGGCTTTTGAAGGTTTTGGAATGGCTTCTTGGACAAGTACAGGATTTAGGATTCACGGGTAGGAATCTTACTTCTATGCCTAAAAATATCTCCAAAATCAATGGGGAATCCACAAGTACATTGGAGCCACTCTCACTATTCAATCCCACCAATCTAAAGCACGAGTGATCTTTTGCTTGGTGTACGTGTAATGCATCATCTGGCCAAGAATGGACATGAATGCACTGACAACTGGATGATTTCAATCACCTATGATTTTCACATCCTCGGCTTATTTTGGGATGTAATGTCTCTCATGCAAGACATGTTGTATAGTGTATGTAAGATGCTGTACAGCTGGTTTTGTGTGTACGAACAATTATTTGTGATTCAAAAATCTATTAGACAAACTTTAATTCCATGCATGCTGTTAATGGTCTTGAAATATTGGACCCCCAAAAAGCTGATTTTAAGTTAAATCAGTTCATGTTTTATGAAGGCAGCCATTCCAGATTTTTCCCATTTCTGGCATTTTAGAACGATGCCCCAAAAATCTCTTGGAAAAAAAAGAAGAAAAACCACCCAGCTATGAGGTGTGTGGTGGTTTGCTTCTTAAAAAATATCAACTACAACTACAACAACATTGGATGTGTGGTATGTTGTAAGCTGAAATATAGTCATTATTGTTACAGTAAATTAAGCACTTCCCAAATCTAGGTACCACTTGCCAAACAACATTTGTGATACCACCTGACAAACAATTAAAGAACCAAAAAATTCTTTGAATTGGACTTGGATGAAATTATATATGGCTATAGAGAATTAAAAATAATAATAATAATTAATTTAAAAAAATTAAGTAATATTAAAAAATTATGGAGTATAAAAAAGGTAAATATGTATATATATATATATTATACACACAGCCACATAGCCTCCACCTTCATTATGTAGCACTCTGTGTGCTCTCTTTTGGCACTTGAATAATCTATATGGGTAATACCATACCAAAGTGACAAGCAACCATTGTGACATTTCCTCATTCTTGCAGCTCTACTCATTATGAGGTTGACAAAGTTACACTTGTATTGCAGCTTAGTGTTTATATAAGCTCTTCATCTTCAAAGAAAGCAGCTTCCAAGTACTCAGAACAAAACTACTCCCACATATATATTTCCGTTTCAGAATTTAAATTCCATTATGTTGTAGGGTATCATGTTGTTCAATCCAACACCCGTAACGAATATGTAATAACATACATTTCTTGGTTACTTCCCCATATTACAATCCCACCACCACCATTTCCATATGTGCATTTCTGTCTCACAACTGGGAAGAACATTGGCATAGCAGAATTTGCTGGCATAGCAGTATTCCCACGTCTTCAACATTGACGGCTAAAAAAATAATCATGAGATTTTGAAGTAAAACTCGAGTCTTACCCATCACAAATTTGACTGATAAGATAGTCAACCATTATCCTCAGAAGTCAATATACCTTTCCTGGTGGCCATAGGTACCTGTGCAGCTTCTCGACTTAAGAGCTTCCAGAAATGCAGCCAGGAAGAGATGGTACAAGCCTGCAGATGCAATCATTGGCCATTTATATATAATGAAGAAAAAAAAATTTTTTAAACAGCCAGCTATATTGGATTGACCTGTTAAAAAAACGAAAGGAAGAAGGACTCTACCCATGTGGACCATCATTGATCCCTTTTACCATTTAAAAACATGTACACCAATATTGTAGATTTATGGTTGCACAGGCACTCCTTTCTATGGTTTTATATCTGACACAGTATTGGTGTATATGAATTTAATTAAGTGGTAAAGGAGGTCTAACAGGTTGTGGTCTATATGGGGACTGTCTTGTTTCCATTCTTTTCAAACTTGTCAATCCTGTATTTAGTATTTTTTTTTAAACAAAACATTTTTGTTCTGTTTCTAGTGATTATTGTTCATTTTGTTGTTTTGTATATTGTTGTTAAGCAATGGAGGACTACATCAAGTGTGAGCTAATGGGTAGAAGATTTCTTTGGCATTTGAGCAATTTCTAACTTGGCTGTAGTTGGAGATTCCTGATATATACTATCCTATAGCATACTACAAAGACATGCTGTTCTCTGCATGTACTACTTTTAATTAATGATCGTCAAGGGAAGATTTTTTTTTATTAGAATAGATTTTTATCTGAACTCTACAATATGTCCAAAATAAGCATACAGAATTGTTTTTGTCTTCTGCACATGAAGCACTAGTTTATATCTTGGATTTGCCTTTCAGTGGGTTTCCTACTTACATTTACATTAATAGTCTAGGCTACTGCACTATTATTAGTGCATTTTCCAATTTTTTCCCTCTGCCGATGTCTAGTACATGTAGGTAATTGCCATTTCTCTTTCCTTAATTCTGTAGGTAATAGAGGATGGACAAGTTATAGAGTTTGATTCTCCACTTGTTCTGTTGCTCAAGCCAGAATCATATTTTACTAAAATGGTGGATAACACTGGACCGGAAGCTTCTCGCAGACTGTATCAAATGGCCAGGAAAGCTACTTGGACATAATTTATTAGGATTTTCTCTTTTTTGAAGTATAATTATCAATATGAATTATTTATGCCTTCTAATATATATATTCTATTTATTCTATTTAAAAATCTCAATGATTTTTGATACAGACAAAGGGTTAGCAAACAGAATGAGTTTGTTTGAGATTGGTGAGCAGGGATTGGGAATGGGCCATGCCCACAACCTCTTTCCCATATATACCCCCTTGCAAATAATTTAATGTCAGAAGATATCTCTGTGTGCTATAAATGATATACTCTGCATTTTTTACCCATAGTCTGGCATGGTAAAGATATATCAGGTGTGGCGAGAACCCTTTTATACCTATTACAGACTTGCCAACCTAGTTGTGTGAAATGTTGGACTAAGCATGTCATTTTGCTGGATTTTGCTTAAGTAATACTGGACCCAAAGAGTATGCTGGTAAAGATAAATTAATTGATTATTTACGTACTGCTATTATTATGATGATAGATCAATTTATTTATGTACAACACACGATGATCACAGAAAATTTTTCACACTTTTTAACTTTCACTCCAATTATTAGCACAGCAACATGGACATCAATCATACTGCACATCTAAAAACTAGCTAGCTATTTTTGTCTTCTTGATATTTCATTTAATGAATATATTTGTTCAAAATTGCTAGAAGCTGGACGGGAACCATCAAATGCTGGACGGTTGGCAACACTGCTATTGGTGTCGTAATTGGATAATATGTTATTAACTGAAGTACCAGGCTTCAGTCATTACTTTAGGCCAGATTATACTTGGTAAAAAAACTGTGTGGGTAGAATCGGTATCTTATGTACATAGGTATTTAGGTATTTCTGATGTGCAGGAGAAGTGAAATTATTAAAACATGTTTGTGAAGAGATAATTTGTTGGCATGTTGATTGCCACTTTGCTATAGAATACAGGAAATCTTGCAGCTGGTAATAGAGTTGTCTATATATTTATATGGTGCAGCCAGGGAAGTGTTCTCTCATCATAAGCCCTTGGCTTTTATTGTGCCTTGAGCTTGTATGTACGTTTCTTGTTCTAGATATCTAAATGGATCAGTATTTTGGTGTTTTTGATGGTAGGCAGTGAAATTATGGTAATTTGTTTTTGTGTTTATTGATATTATGCTGGTTGCTGCAGAAGTTAGTTAGGCAGTTATTTATTATACGGAACAATCAAAATCGCTACTTCTTGCAGTGGAATGTCCTCTTCACTTGCAGACCACAGTATTTTGGAAACTGCTATATAATGCTAAGGTCCAGATGAGGGTGATAATCACACTAGGGTTTTTTGAAACTAGATGTTCCACATAAAAATAAGTAATGGCACTCTTCAGATTGCAGGAAAATGAAAAGTATATTAATATGGTAGCTAGAGACTTCATATAATATATTAGTTGCATTAAAATTTGGACCACCATGATAAAAGTTAATGTAATTAAATGTGTCCGTGTTATTTTCATGATTATATTATAGCCATGACTGTCTAATCAAATGGGATGTCCATTGAGGGTGCATGTTCAACACCTGTGTAATGTTTCTGTTTTGCTGAACTCACAGAATCAATTGGCTGTGTATATATATGTATCAAATATGTAGCTTACAGTCCCTTGAGTTGTGCTACTGATGAGGTACATGGTGATGTGTGCTCTAGCAAGCAGGTGATTAGGGAGGGCAATCAAGAAAAATCCCTTGAAATATTATATTATCACAACAATCTTGGAAAATGTTTGCCAAAGAACCATTGTTATTATAAGGCCCATCTTGATCTGGCCATTTGATTGGATGCTTTAACTTGATATACAGAATTACAAGAGCATGAGTAAATGGTTCAACTGATAGTTGAGCTGTGCACCCTAAATGTATTTGCCAGATTTTGACACGACAGATTGAGCCACACTCTCATTAATCAACAATTGCTAGAAAGTGGGTAAATAGGAGCAGTGAGCTTTCAAATGAGCTTTACATAAATAAATAATGTGTGCTCGGTAAAAACAGGTTTATTAGATAGACAAGATTAAGTCAAGTGTTTAATTAAATAGAAACAAATATTATATTTGTTGTTTTAACAGAAAATAGACATTGTGCATTCTACCACAGAGACACAGAGTGTTTTCAAATGATCGACAGAGAAAATCATAGTTCAAATAATTTATTGTTTGTTGATTAGTCAATTTAGCTAGACGTTAAAGATGTCAGGACCCCAATAATTAATTAAATGACAGAATGTTGAAGATTGAACTAAGATATGCAAGTAGCAGGTGGAATGGCGTACTGCATGTTGAAACCAAACAAGTTTACGTGTAGTTTTCATTGTTAAAAGTATATTGATTAAACGGAGAACCTGAGGATGATAATCTATTCGGACTATGGTGCTACTTTTATAATATATGCATGGAGGTCATGTGCGATAGGATTACTGTATTATATCATCATTTAAGATAACATTCTGCTGTCAAAATGTCAAGGATGATTCAGAGGAAATTGTGCTCAGTTTTAAAATAAAAATTTTAAAGCTTTTTGAAAAGATGTGATGATAAGAAATCTGACATCATTTTTTTCGGTTGTTATGTAGTCCCTCCTTTTAAAGATGTTAGGTAATATTTCGTCACATGCTCTCTCTCTCTCTCTATATATATATTTTATACAAAATTTAATACACATTAGTTAAATTAACATGCTAAATTGCAAATACATTTGATTGATGGAAGAGTAAGTTGTATTTTGTCAGAATAATTCTGTTAACAAGTCCTAGTAACCCGTTTCATTTTATTTTATTCAGCATCATATTTTATGTTTACAAATCTATGTTTGTTAATAATAACGCAGTGGAGCATGAAATATTTGATAGAATTGTTGTTTCAACAATTTCAAGAACAAATAATTCAGTGTTGCGCTTTCCCTTCAACATATCCGGTTATTTCAACAAATGTATGCTTCAGTGATATTCTAAACTTTGGTATTGACAATCACTTATTGATTTGCAGTAAGTTATGCTGTTCAGCCTCGTGCACAGAGTTGATTAGCCAACTCAAATTAACGATCAAACTTATTTTTAAATTGACTGTCTAGCAAAGTTTACTGAAATAACAAGCCACTTTTTACAATGTGGATCAACTGCCACTTGCTTAGGCCAGTAAAGTAGTGTCTTTTCATAGTTCTTTTCAAAGGCAGCTTCATCCAACTTCAACTCATTTAATTGAGATTCCAAGTTGTTCAATTTCATCAGCCATCTATCGCCCGATCATCAGGACTAGAGCTATTCTGCACTGAAATGCTACTTTCTTCCACTGAATCTCCATTTGGAATGTCGGGTGTTAGGCTCTCTTCCTAGTGATCTGACTAATAGCTCTCTCCTATCTCTTTGCTGATACTGTGTCCTGAAATGTACCCATAACCAGTTTTAGAGATAGGACCCAGTCTGGATTATTAACATCATACATAGTGCTTGTATGGCATGCTGCACAAGAAGAGATCTTCACATTACTGGTATCGCTCTGGTACCAAGCCTTTCCTATTAATCTGGCTAACCACACAGTTTGCCTTCTCACGGATTTGATCCCCCTGGTGAGTAAACACAGTGTGTTGCCTGAAGAAGCCCATTGCTTTATCCCTGTCACTTGTTACTACAGCCAACGTCTAAGAGAGCAACATCCTTTATAGTATGGGGAATAGCCACAACATGATCAATGGAGTAATCTCCAACATATAAACAAACCCTCACCAGTGGAAAATGAATGGGTCTGTCATCCACAGTATGAACTGTGACCGTCTCACCCGTCAGCTTATCATCGGTTATCAGTTTAGAATGTATAATTGTTATGTCAGACCCAGAGTCCAGCACCATTTTCTTGCATTCTGTCTCCCCAATTTTTCCCTGCAGCATAAAAGCATGTTTGGGTTGAGGTGACCTCACTCGTCTGACACGTTTTGGACAGTCAGGGCATTTGTGACCCTTTTCCCCACATCCATAGCAAGTGATTGGTCGCTCACTGTTGTTGGAGTGGCTCTCTGTCCGGGTTTTATTCCTTTCTGAAAAGCCTTGCTGTTATCTGTTCTGTCCTCCTCCTCTGGCTGTTCCTGATGCTGAAGAGCTGGCGCCCTTCCTCCCTTCACTCCTATCACTCCTGTATGGCGGATTTTCATCCCTGCGGTCATATCTTGAGCTGTAAGTTAGCTTAGCCTTCCATGAGTGGAGTGCCTGGAATTCAGAGGCCATGTGAGCTGCCTCTGTAGCAGACTTTGGGTTTCATCGTAATACAAAGGTACTAACGTCTGAGGGGAGGATGGAAAGGAATCTAGCTTAATCATAGCTGTGGCATCCATTATTGAGTCACACCCATCCAGCCCTCATTTGATCTTCCCTTCTATGCGAATCACCAACTCCTCAGGAGATTCTCCTTGTAATTTTCTCAAAGTCCACCAATCGTTCCTGGCTTGCTGCATGGTATCCTCAAAGGAATCTAGCAAGATTGTTTTGATGGCTTCGTAGTCATTCTTCACATCAGGTGAGACCCTGGTAGTGTAGACAGTCGACGCATTACCGGTCAGGTAGAGAGGCAGCAACTCGGCCCAACGTATTTTGGTTCTTTGTTGCAAGTCATCGCTTGTTCGAACTTCCAGAGATAGTTGGCTGGTCGTTCTTCGTCCATCCATTTGGGAATACTGCCTAACTTCTTCTGCCGGTCTAGCAGCTTCTCAGTTTCCTCCTTCTTGAGTTTGTCCAAATCTCTAATGATAGACATCAGACGAAGCTCGTGTGCTCTGTCTTTTTCAAGAGCATCTTCCTGTCTCTTATGAACTTTTTATTGTTCCTCTTTTCATCATCGTCCCTCTCATTCTTCTTCCAGCTCGCGTTTTCCTGTCAACGGGCTGCATCCCGATGCTCCATAGATTCCATGAGCAGCTTCATACTGTCGAACATAGCTGTCTGTTGCTGGTTGTTGGCCCCAGCTCCAGATTTCCAGTCTCTTTAGATGGCCGTGACATCTCCTTGCACTGCTGATCTCAATGTAAACGGAATAAGTAACCTCTACAGTTCACAATAGCTAGCAAATTTCAATGGAAGGTTCAGCAACCGCAGCCACCAAATGTTATGCAAGACTTCTTCCCAAGATTTGTATGCACAACACAGTCGAACCAAACACCCAACCTACAGCTATGTTGTCAACTCAGTTAGATATAAAGCTCTTAGTATGCTGCCAACAGATTCAGATATCTAACCCCCCATCCCACTTGTCAGGTTTTTGGGCCTTAAAGTATTATAATAAGAATGAGTGTAGAGTATACCAGACTCTAGTTGCTATGATGAATGCCCTTAAATCGGCTGTCCATCCCAGCCTACATGATACATTCCATATAAGGTAAATGTGTGGGTGGATCAATATGGGAGTGACCAATGAAATAGTTACAGCTAGATGGGTGTGACCAGTCAAATAGTTACACAGTGGTGTGTGTGGGTGATGTGTCAAAGCAATTAGCTTGTAGTTGCGTGAAATATATTACAGTGGTATGCTGTGGGTGAAATATAAATGTTTATACATGAATGTTTATACATGTTTATACAACACTGTCAATGTTAGTGGTCTTGCTTAACATATGCCTACTGCAAAGAGTTTTTAATGAGTAAGATCCAGATATAAGCAATATCATGGAAAGGCTTAGTTTTGCTTTTTTAAATTTTATTTTTATTTTTATTTATTTTTTAATCTATTATTTTATTTTTTAATAGAACGCTTACGCTTCGAGTATAAGAATCTTCTAAGGTCACATTCTTCTCATTGTAACGAGACTACGCTGTTAGGGTGTGTTGTACAATTCCTGAGATTGGAGTGGCGTGTTTGGCTAGTCACTTTCAGAAGTTTTCTTCTTCTTGGCATCATAAAATGGCATTGATCCTTCTTCCAATCATGGAATGTGACAAAGTACTTTGATTTTCATAAACTCCTCTTAGAGGATATGCACATCCCTCTGACATTTTTTTATCGAGAAGAAGCAACATTTGTTGTGCAGCAATGTTCAGAAAAAGATTTTAGCCCATCTTTTCTAGACATTTTTTTTCTTGTATCTTCTCTTGTCAGAAGCGGTACTATCAACTAAAGAACCTCTAGGAAGTTGACTCTTGAACTGCAATTTTGTTTCAGGGGGGATTTTGGGGAATTGTAGAGGAACCCATAGCTTTGAAGATATTGCTCGGCATTTCCGAACAACCTGCTCAATCAAATGCCTTACTGAGATAGCTATTGCCATGTATGGTGGTTCTATGTCTTCACTTATACACTGCAGTGTATTCATTTTGAAAAGATTGAGAGTAAGTCCAAACAATAACTTACATTCTTATATATTTAGGTGCCAAAGATAGAGCAGAATAGCAGGATCATCCATTTGCCATTTGTAAGGCTTCCTCTGCTCATCGATTTCAGATCTTCTGTGGTCCTACTAGCACTAGCATCTCCTGCAAGCACTAGCATCTCTTGCAATTTAAAATCATAACTTGTCATAACCATAGTGCATACTTTCAGGCCAGGATAATCTCAAGAAAAACATGCACATATCAAAGTGTCACTAATAATAATAAACATTACTGTAAGTAACAGTTCAAGTACCACGACCTCTGCTCATTGATTTGAGATCTTCGGCAGTCCTGCTAGCACTAGCATCTCCTGCAAGCACTAGCATCTCTTGCAATTTAAAATCATAACTTGTCATAACCATAGTGCATACTTTCGGGCCAGGATAATCTCAAGCAAAACATGAACACATCAAAGTGTCACTAATAGCGATAAATATTACTGTAAGTAACAGTTCAAGTACCACGACGGAGCACACATCAAATTCCCTCCCCCCCCACCCTGTACTTACCCCCAACATTATATCCTCTTAAATTATATACCTCTCAAATTGTACATTTGACGCAGAACATGGGACTTCACACTTTTAGTTAAAAATCCATTTGTTTGTCCACAAATCTTGCACGTGAATGGTAGCAAAGTAGGCAGATACTTGATTTATTGTTAGTTTTATAATTTTTTCATTTTCATTCATGCAGCCTCAAGCTGTGTGGAATTATCGACAAAAAAGATAATTCCAAAAGATCTGATACCAAGGCTATGCGTGTAGGAAAAGTTAAACACTTACGACACAGAACGTAATCATACAATACAATACAGTTGAACAATAGTCATTAATATCCACCCTTTCATAGCACAGCATCTCTTTTAGAATAAAATTTGCTCAAGCTGAGTACACACTGCTACAAAAAGCAATGAAATATATACGAAGACTTCCAGAATCATGCTTCTGTAAAACAGTAGAAGACTCTTACTCATTCAGGAACATTCCATTAAATTTGTCAAATGTGCAGGTATTGATCCACAAAGTGCCTCGTAGGTTGAATGCTGTCCATCAATATGTTAAAGCCTGATTCAAGCAGCTGACTTAGCTGGTTTACCTGCTGCGAATCAGTTCAACCGGTTTGTTCATGAAGCTTGCGCGCAGATGTGCATTGGAGAGCTAACGCAGATGGTTGCTGGCTGTGTTCAGGGGAGCATGAGGGGGTGACTAGCACTGAAACAACTGAAATTTGAAACATATTTGTAGCTGTCATAACTTTTTGCTTCTTTCGTCTGTGCAGATATTTTTAATACCAGCTAGTTGCTTATTGTGTGTGCTTTAAGATGATATGTAAAAACTCTCTATAGGCACTTTTTCTTAGAAGATACATGCAAACACGCAAGGGTCACTCAAGAAATTGCACTACCTTATCTGCCACAAACAACTCCAAGGCGCCTTGAGCGACAGACCCCAAATTGTGTGTGGATTGCTAATGCGCTTAGCTGTGATATAGCATTTTAATTTTTTTTTATGTGAAGCATTTCTGAGTTAGAAGGTTGGGTCACAGATATTGCGTGGGCATCCACGCAATATCTGTGACCCGCCTCTTCTAATCCCCATAACTCAGGAATGCTCCACGTAAAAAAATAAAATAAACAGCTATATCACAGCTAAGTGCTTAAGTAACCCACAAACCAAATTTGGGGTCTGTCACTCAGGGCACCTTGGAGTTATGTTTGTGGCAGATTAGGTAGTGCAATTTCTTGAGTGACCCTTGCCTTTTTGCATGTATCTGCTAAGAAAGATGTCTATAGAGACATTTTACATAACATCTTAAAGCACACACAATAAACAACAAGTTGGTATCAAAAAAATATCTGCACAAAAGAAGGGGGGGAAAGTTATTACAGTTACAAATATGTGTCCAAGAAATTTCGGTGGTTTCAAGGTATGTCCCCCCTTGTTTGTTGTCTGTGCGTGGTTGGGGTCCTGATGAGTTAACCGCTGTCTGGTATCCTGGATGCTAAAGACTGCTATATTGTGCAGTGTGTGCAGTATAATTATAGTCTCGGGAGCCAGCCAGACATATTATGGGGTGTGGCGTACAATAGTCTGGTTAATAATTTAATCTTATTTGTTGAGCCTGTTAAGGCCACCACATATACAGTAGAGTAACATGAGACAGACAAAAAGACCCCCCAAAACCTTGAGAAAAAAAAAACCAACAACAACAATTTTTTTTTTTAAATATGCTATTAATTAGTAAATAAATCAATAAGGAAAATATGATAATAATAGTGTATAAGCTGTGTCCAGCTGTTCATAGCGGGGACCAGGGAAAGGACCAAAATCCATCCATTAGCTTCCCATACAACAAATCCGTCCTTCCCTGCCACCATTTCCCTATCCAATACAGAGCACATTCCTCACCTCCTCCATCACTGTGTGACTAACTCCCTACAAGCCTTTTCCCAAATTCCACCCTACCCTCCTTGCACATTCTTCCATATTCCTCAAGCCACTCTCCTGCCCCTATAATCTGCTCACCTCATCAGTCTGTACCTACTGATCCCTCTCAAATTACTCACACGTCACCGATAAATGCTCCACACCTTCTCCTGCACCACTCACACACATTACATACCTCTCATCTATAATCGTTTTACATCTCTTCTTATCCTCCAACAACCCAGCTGAGCCAGTCCTCGGTCTGAAGAGTTGCCTCACTACTGGTGGAAATAGTATGAGGTTATGAGGAGGAAGTCCTGGAAGGATATGCTGCAGGCCTCCAGCCACAGCACAATAAAAACAGATCTCAGATCTAGTAAAAATGCGGTCTTGAATTCCATTGGTAGGCCTGGAAATGGTAGCTTCAGGCCTCCATAGCACAATAAAAACTGATCCCATGTTTAGTAAAAACAGAGCCCACCTTTATGGTTAGTTAATTTTTTCACCATAGCGTCCAAGGCTCTGCCAAGAACCAAGCACCCTGTGTTCAAGTCATTATACACATGTAGTCTGGAGAGTATTCTATCAGTTAGAGCTGATGTGGTTTAAGTTGCTCATAGATATCCATTCTACTTTCTCAGAGCCAGAGAAATTGCCTGCAAACTCAATGTACTATAATTTACGACCAGAATTGTCTGGTTTTATATAATCATTTCCCGATATTCTGTATGTAGTGATGTAAATTCAGTGTTTGCTCACTCTGGTATATGCTTCTGCTTTGTCATACATCGCTGATTCTTTGAGGTTAACATTTCTGAGATGGCTACTTGCCACACAATGATAGTTTTAGGTGATTTCCATTGAAAACGATAAGCCCCCCTCCCCCCCCCCCCCCCCCTCCCCCCCCCCCAATAGCTAAAAACTGCACAATGTGGCTCTTTTGAAGTTCAAAACTGGTTTAACAGAAGAAGCATTTCACACTCGTTTAAGGAAAAATATTCCTTCTCCCGTGGAATTCTAAGCTACTTTCTGAGATGGTCTCTTATTGGATCGAAATGAGACTTTATTGACAATTTCTGGAGAAAATGCTTCAAAACACATGAAAAGCTTAGAATAGCTGTTTGCTTCAATTTAATGCGCAAAACAGCTTCAGCAGTATTTGTCCAATTTCATGATTTTCCAAAAAAAGTCGTTTCAATCAATTCTGAGCATATTGAATCCACTTTCCCACAGCAGCAATTAGATCATTTTAAATTTTAAGAGAATGATACTGTGCATTTTTTCGTCCAGCAGAAAAATGATCCTTCAATACTTTGTCTCCCGCCTCAATTCAAAATTGAAGAAGTGCTTGAAAACTACCTGGGTTGATAGCAAACTAAGAGTAACTAACAGGACTTATAGGTTCACAACTATTGTTTACCACAAAATATAATTGCTTTTAGAACATATTTTAAGATGGCTCTATTTTTTTGGATTGTAATAGAGGTTTGGTTTTGCAGTTGTTGCTGAATGAACAAGTGACCACATTCCATTTGACCCATGAATGCCATAGAATCATCCATTGTCATTTTATGTGTGAGCTGTAGGTTATGCTCTAAGAGAGTTGTCTTGGCTCGAGTGAAGCAAGTCATAGGTTGTGTGAACAGCTGAGCAAGCAAGGAGCGGTTCTTGGCAAAAGGAAAGCAGTTTATGCAAAATCCACCATTTAAGGACTAACTATATGATAACCAAGAATACTGCTTTATCCAGGTATGCTGAAATGACCTAGATTTATTATATTCTTCCTTGGTAGGAAATTTGTAAATTGCAGTAGGGCAGAAAGAATTTTTAAGCAGCCAGATTCGTTGCTGATCACTGAGTTTGTGAACATCACATGATGTATATAAACTTAGATCTGTACAGTTCCCAAATGGAGAGAGTAAGGCTGCTATTGACACTTGCTTAGACTGGACACTTCATGAAGAAGACAACAATCTGGGAGATTGATAGATGCCTTCATCTGCTTGAAATTAATGTATATGAGTCTTTCATGACATCTGTTTGAAATTAATGTATATGACAATTAGTGTATTTTGAGGACTAAATTACCTTGGCTTTCTTGACATCCAGAATGAGTTGGCAAAGAAGACTGGTCCTCCTGAGACAAGTCTGTTGTTACAAAGGCAGGTAGCTAACTAACAATCAAGTCACAGCACTTATAATTGTCTCTGCTATTATCAAACATAATATACCCATACCAGTCACTGCTGTCCACTTTCTTTTCTTTAAACCAAAGTTCAGCAAGGATAGTTGCTCTGTCTTCTTCATGATTCAAGATGGCAGGCAAATTAAGCATGTGCTTCTTATAGTGCAAATTATTCTACATATTCATTAGCACATAATTACGTGGGGAAAAAAATGCTAATTAGTTTGCTGGGTATTGCTATGAGCACCAGGTAGCTCATTGTATGAAGGGGAGGGGGAGGGGGGGGGTTCCGGCAACAGGAAACACTCCTGGGTATGGGCCTGCTAATGGAACACCATGAATGATCTTGTGAGATAGGTAACCATAATATCTGTTGCTTCATTGGGGTGGAGAAAATACCCATTTCCTTGCCTTGTTAGTAGCTGAAGAGCTATTGTGGCTTTCCCTGATACATCAGGTTTGGGAAAGAATGGGATACTTGCTGCTCAGCTTGTTTTGAGACCTTGGCTAGGTGTTTCTGTATTATTCTACCTTCCTTAACCAGGTCTATTAGATTCCCATCTTTCAAGGTCATAGGCATCTCACCAGACAAGCAGTGTCCCTTGCCTTTGAAGTACAGTGGGGTTGCCGGACCAGGTCAAGGCATAACAATGGTGCCTTAAGAGCCATCAATTCAAGGGTTGAGACCGAGACAAAAGCATCAAAATGATGTTCTAATTCAGACATAAATGACTTTCCAGCATTTCCGTGTGGGAGCTTAAAACAATTCTTTCGCCAATGCACAACTTCTTCATAGGTGGGTTTAAGTGATTTGATAAATGACCCTGAGTCCATTAAACCCCAGAAAAACTTTCGATCAAAGATGGATACGGGTTTAGGAAATAAAGTGGAGTGAGTAGATAGTGATTCCAATGGTGGGAGGTGATTCCACATGGTTTTGGTTAGGTGGAATCATGGGTGGCAGGACTGTGGGCATTACTTGGATTTCAGGTTCTAGTTTAGTAGCAATAGGCTGTTGAAGGATTGGTTAGGATTGGAATTGGGGACAGGTTGGGGTTGGTATTGTGGAAGAGGTAGGGGACATGCTTTGATGGCTGGTTTCAGGAGTCACACAGGAGAAACTGATGAGCTAATAATCTGAAGGTTTGAAGGATGCACAAAGATCAAGAAGAACTATCTTTATCAGAAAAATGTGTTTTTCCTGACAAAAGAATGTGACATGTGTGATGTAACTGTCCAAATAGTAGCAGTGTGTTCCAACCACCACATGACTGCCAGAACTGTAGATGGGATTAGTCACAAATTAGTCTCTGAGGAGTCTTGATGAGGCGACCAGTTGATGAGATCCTGGTGGGAACTCTGGCAGGTGAATTGGAGTTTCACTGATTTGAGCAGGCACCCAATTCGTTGCTTGATTCTTGTGTCATAATCTTGATCTTAGCACACAGAGCTCCAATATGCTGCAGGTCCATATGTGCCTGTAAACCACATGTGCCTGTAAACCAGTAAATGGTCACATGACTTCTGTTTGCCATTAATTTCCAACACAAAGGTCATGTTGCCAGGCATGAGCACCCTGTAAGGGTCTTCAAATGGACGTTGCAGCAGTGAACGATGAGCATCCCGGCGAACAAAAACAAACTTGGTAAACTGCAGGCTATCAGGTGAATGAGTTATTACCTTAACATGGCAGGATGTTGTCCGAGGAACAAGCTTCTGCACTGCATCTCTGATGTGATGAGGCATTAAAACAAACACCCACTTGAGATGGAGCAAGAAACTCCCAAGACAATGTTAAGGGAGCACCGTAAACCAATTCAGCAGTGTCAGAGATAGAGACTCTGACTGGAGTGGACTCAGCAGAGAGGGTGGAGATGGCTTTGGGGCAGCCAATTACAAGTGAAAGTAGTAGAGAAATAAGCCCTGAAAGGATGCTATAGGAGGGGAAACCAAGAATCATGTAATAATTGCACCCTACTGACAGGCTGCTTGTAATTCCAACAGAGCAAGTGGCAATTACACATTCACCTGACAGGCCAGCCAGTAATCCTGAGTAAGCTTTTGTTGAAGGTGATTGGCCAGCAGTAAAACATGCCACTGGCATAATTTCAAAAAGAAGAGTGTCTTGCCTAGGTAACTGAGAACTGCTGGTTTTAAGAAGGACTATATTTTATCTAGCTATTTTAAGTAGAGAGATACAGTATATTGTGTAACTTTGAGCACTTCTTGTGGTTGAACATTGCCTTATAAACTAGTCATTGCAGTTATGTTGGTATTGGAATATATCTCAGTACTAATTTATTAGCAAAAGGCTAATCCATTTATCCTTTGGGGATAAGTGGGAAAACAGCTAGAATAGATTGATTTTGGCTTGGCTAAGGTTTAGCTGTGTGAGACAGCTAAATAGTGTCAGGCGTCAAAGAATATTACCAGCTTCAATTAAAGCAATTGAAGTCCAGGTAGATGTATCTTATAGGCAGTAAGCAATGGAGGTCATCTTTTAGCGTAGTTCTGATACCCAAAATACACAGGGAAGTTCATCCACCTAGTTGGGCACATTAAGTCTAGCTTCAACGAGGGCCCATTTGTCTATGAAATCTTCCAACCACGAAATTGGCCAGAGATGGTAGGCAGTTACATGATGGACCAGATGCCAAGTAGATGTGCCATAGCAGTCCACACAGCCAAAGTAAAATGTGGGTCTCGATCTGATGTCAGATGGTAAACCAAAACGTATGACCCAATTAGTGATGAGGGCTCTGGCACAGGAATTGCTTTTGGCCACCAAGTGGTCCTGACGGCTATAGTGAAGAGGTGTGTGTACCCTTGAGATGAGGGTAGAGGACCTATAACGTTTACATTGATGTGCTCAAATCTCCTCACAAGAACATTGAATTCTGCCAAAAGTGACTTATGTGCTGCTGACAAGCAATGCAAGACTTGGCCCCAAATGTTACTTGTTTTCCAATTCCATGCCACACAAAATGGTCTGTATGATAAGACGTGTTACGAATCGAGGGATGGGAGAGGCCATTGATCAAGTTGGAAAAATTTTCTGCACCAAGCTTGGGGTAGGATAGAATGTGGTTTTCCCATAGAGATATCACACAATAAGGTTTTCCCAGATATGCCCAGGGGTATGTCCTCTAACTTAAGGCCTGTGGTAGCCATCCTATATGCTTATATTTCGGCATCCTGAGCATGTGCTTGGACAATTTCTGAGTAGTCGGTGTCGGGTAGTTCAGCGTTAATAGAGGTGACAATTGTCCTAGCCAGCTACAGCTGATGCATTGACTGTGAGTGCTACTGGAGCACTCGCTGTGTGGAGTAGGACTGCCTGTGAAAGAGCTTATTTCACACCCTAGATTGCCTGAAACATATCTGCTGACAAGAGAAGGGTTTGTGATTTTTCTGTCAAGGCTTGGTACAGCGGCTGCATGATCTGTGCAGCTGATGGAATAAAACAGTTGTAAACTTTGACCAAGCCAACAAATTCCTGCAAGCCTTTCACAGTCATAGACTGATTAAAATGATGATTGCAGTTACATTGTCAGGAAGTGGAAGAGAACCACTGGAAGAGATCCCATGGCCAAGGAACTCCAATTGCCTTTGCCCGTGCCAACATTTTGACACTTTAATCACAGGACCATGCTCAGAGAGATATTCGAACAATTGGCCAAGGTGTTGGAGATGTTCTCATTCAGTCCTACTTGCTACCAAGATGTCATCCAGGTAAACAAATAGAAAGTTGAGATCTCAACTTACCATGTTCACGAAGCTGTGAAATGCTTGGTACAGCTATTTTTCAAACCAAAAGGCATGTGCAGAAATTCAAAACGGCCTAAAGGTTTGATGACAGCCATCTTGGGAATGTCTTCCGTTGCTACCCCTAGACTAGATCAATTTTGAAGAAAATATTGCAACCCGACAGGCTGAGAAATCTTGTATATGTGCCACTAGATATGTCAGTTGTTGTGGCCTAATTGAGGCAATGGTAATCACCAAAGGTCTCCCATCAAGAGCCTTTGGAACCATGTGCAATGGGGAAGACCATGGACTGCATGACTTTTGAACAATTCCCGCATACTCCATCTTCCTGACTTCCTCTTTCACTATACGAGGCTTGTCAGGTGTCAGGTGACGTGCCCTTGCATGAACGGATGGTCCTTGAGTGTGAATTTAATTTTCAACACCATGTTGTACTGTGGGGCTTGAGAATTCTGGTTTAGCAATTTGCTGGTATTAGGACAGGAGCTGGTGATATTTGTTAGTGCTAGCTCCAATTGCACTAAGTTGAGGAGCCACAACTGCAAAAATGGTAAGCGGGACAATGGAAAATGTCTTAGCATCCACTAATCTCTTGTACTCGACATCCACGAGCAAACTGTGGACTTGCAGAAAATCAGCACCCAGTAACGGATGAGCTACATCAGCAATTGTGAATCTCCATTCAAAGGCACTCCAGTTAAAGCCGAGCAAGACCATTTGGGTTCCATATGTTTGATGTTGGTGCCATTGGTAGCCACAAGTGAGTGAGTAGACTTGCTATCGAGGCGATTGGAGTATGATGCTGTTATTACACTAATTTGAGCTCCTGTATCCACTAGGTACTGTTGTTCAGATATTCAAACCCAGAAAAAAAAGATTATCCAGTTTACCAGCTAAAGCAGTCATAACTGCTGGTCGGCCTGCCATTTCCTTTCCGTGATGCACACAAGGAGGAATGCCCCTTTTAGCCTTATTCCCAAATGTCTTGTGGTAGAAACAGAGGGTCGGTTTCCCGCCGATGTCTATAACTTTTTCTGGATGACTCCAAGGATGATAGACATGCTGTAGCAAGTGTGCAGCATGCTGCTTATCACCCAGAGAGCATCGGACATCTTTGCAAGCTCACTCGGATTTTCAAACTTTTCATTGCCAACTGGACATTTAGATCTTCGGGCAGTTGCTCATGGAACACAAACTCAAAAAGGAAACAAAAGTGGTGGGGATCTGTGAGGGCCATCATTTGATCCATTAGCTGTGAGGGCTTCCTGTCACCGAGGCTGCCTATGTTCCAAATTCTTGCTGCCCTATTGGAGGAATATGCCAAGTGTTCTTGAGATGATCTTTGATGCCTTAGGGTTGTGAAGATCCAAAATCCTTGGGGTAGTATCCTGAATCAAAGCAGCCATGACATAGAAAAATTTGGTATCATCAGCCACAATTCTTGGAATTGTGAACTGGACCTCCGCTTGGGCAAACTACAATGCTAGTTGGATGGTTCAGCAGGCGGGTAATTTCAAAAATACCGTATTCTCTGTCATGATGGATATGCAGGTTCACCAATGTGAAGGATACGCAAAGATCAAGTAGAACTGTCTTTATCAGAACAATATGTTTTTCCAACCAAAACACGTGACATGTATGATGCATAATGATGCACTATATATCAACTGTCCAAATAGTAGGACTTTTCAAACACCACAAACGTTTGTGAAATTCATCTTACTTGGTAAGCAGTCAATGCAATAATTTCCTGATTTCACAAAAGAACATTTCAAGCAGCGACCACTGCCATTGCATCTGCAACATTGAGGCATTGTTTACACAAGAGAACTTAGTCACTGTGGCCGAGCGTGAGTACATAAAAGATTTTACGGGCTCGGTCTCACGTAGTTGACCTTTACCGAACGCAACGCAGGAAGGGTCGGCTACTCGAGACTGAAAACCAGACTCATATCCAGCGTAGCGTCTTAGGCATGAGACTACTCTTGCAATACACTGCAGTTCAATTGGCAAAAACGTGGACAATTAGGCACACCCTCGAAATATTTTCTCTAAGCTCAATCACCGTAACAACCCTGGCAACTGGATAGAGGCTTCGAAAATGCACAACAGTTGCATGTACTTGATAGATTAAGTCAGGGAGGACTATCCCATTTTCCTCCGAAATTTAAAAAAATATTTGTAGTTGTCATAACTTTCCCCCCCCTTTCTTCTGTGCAAATAATTATTATACCAGCTTGTTGCTTATTGTGTGTGCTTTAAGATGATATGTAAAAAGTCTCTATAGACACTTTTTCTTAGAAGATATAGCCAAACACGAAAGGATCACTCAGAAAATGGCACCTCCTAATTTCCCAGGATTCTAATTCCAAGGCACCTAGAGCTACAGACCCCAAACTTGTGTTGTGGCTTGCTAACACCCTAAGGTGATATGTCTGAGCCATAATTACAATGCGGTGAAGTGTTGAATAGATATGAGACACTTTATTTCAAGCCGCGCCTGTGACCCCGCCTCTTCTAATCATCATATCTCAGGAATGCTTCATGGTAAAAAAATTATGGCTCAGACGTATCACAGCTTAGGGTGTTAGCAAGCCACACAGGAAGTTTGAGGTCTGTAGCTCAAGGCGCCTTGGAATTAGAATCCTGGGAAATTAGGAGGTGCCATTTTCTGAGTGACCCTTGCGTTTTTGGCTATATCTTCTAAGAAAAAGTGCCTATAGAGACTTTTTACATATCATCTTAAAGCACACACAATAAGCAACACGCTGATATAATAATTATTTGCACAGAAGAAAGGAGAAAAAAGTTATGACAGGTACAAAAAAAAAATGTGCAAATTTCGTAGGAAAATGCAATAGTTCACCCCCCCCCCCCCCCCCCCCCCCCCGTCATTAGACTATGGCCAAGTGCAACTCAGGTGGGTGGAGCACTACGCAGAAAGCAAGGACTTGTACCCCTGCTAAGATATCACGCTTGTAATGTGTACTCTTTGCTCTACTGTTTTGCTAGACAGCTGGCCTGCAGAAGAGATTCAGAATTTGAGCTTCTAGCTACCACTAGACCAACCCTATGTAGATAGATTGTCACATGCCCATGGTCTTTAATTTTCTCGGGAAAGTTGTACTAGAATATCGCACACCATGTTATTGAATAAGATGTATTCATGTACACAGGGTATATGGTCGGTAAACGATATTTACTGTGTTCCTAACTGCTAAACTTTTATTTTATAAGTGTATCTGAGGTATCACAAGACATCATTAAGCATCTCCAGTATCTTCTCTCCAACTTGGCATGGATAGCCTCCTAATTAATTCAGCTCCTCTTGTGCCAACTCAGGTGCCATGGAATGACATCCTACATGAATTCCTTCCCCATTAATCCAGCTCCTCTGTGCCACCTTTGGTGCCATGAAATGACATATCCTCCACGATTTCCTTCCCCATTAATCCAGAACCTCTAGGCCACCTCAGGTGCCATAGAATGACATGTCCTCATGATTTCTTTCACCATTAATCCAGCTCCATTATGCCACCGCCAGAGACATGGGATGAAATGATCCTCGGTGATGTCATTTTGGGGATTATAGTCCTGTTGGGAATATGTTGTAGTACATACCGGCCTATATATTGAGACTTTTGTGATAATATCATGGTTCTTTGCTTGCGAATGCTCTCTGCTACATGCTTCTTAGATTGGGTATATGCAACATCTGTTGACTTGTTAAGGATATCCCAATTGTCGTTTTGGATGATGAGAGAGTTTAACCGGTGAAAAAACTGTTGTAGTTATTTTCCCAAGCGATTGTTATGGTTGTCACAATGACAGTTCTGCTGCACTATTTTTTTTTTAAAGTTCTCATAGAGACAACTGAAAACACCCAAGGTGATGATGCTGGGAGATGAAAAGTAATCATCACTGTTGAGGGCGTGGTCATGTATAACAACAGGGGAAGGTTAGATTTCTATTAACGGAAATCCATTGAGTGAGCGCTATTGGATAATACAAAACCTCCATACCATGGCAACAAGTAACCTTTACTCCACACGATTACCAGATGCTCAATCATATTGAGGAGAAGGGGTTGAAAGGAGGAATGATGGAGGGGCAATCTCACACTGTGGATGAGTTTGTTTCCCCCCCCCACTCTTCCTCTATTTTTTTCGTTGCTATTCGGCCATTACAAAGCAAAGTGATTGAAAGTGGAGACAGGTATATCTGTTTGAAATAAAAAATATATATTATTATTATTATTATTATTTTTTACAATATGGTATAACTAACCAATCAACTGCGTATGTATTTCATGTTTGGGTCTTCTTAGAAGTCATTGCTGTATTTCTGTATGGTATGGTTTTTTTTCTCCTTTTTTTTGCTGAATTGTATTCTACTCTAGTAAGGATGACAGGCAGAAGTTCGATGGATTCATCAAGCTTGGTATCTACATCAAATGATGTCTGGTCTATACTGGTAGCTGCTGAACCTGAAAACCTTGATTAATAATGTTGACTGCTTTTGTGATAACAATTACGCGTGTAGTTGCATTTAATCAAAGCACTTCCATGTTGGTCTAGTATGACGAAACCGACAGGTTGCGTGAAGGAATGGTTAGAAATCATTTGAAGGACCATTTATGCTAATACGGCCCAGTTTGAATTGGAAGCAGCTGCCTTTGCACAGTTGATTTCAAGGCAACCAGAGGGTTGTAGACTACATCAATAACTTCTTGGTTTGAGCATTTGTGTGGCTTATTTTGAAAACGGCGAAAATGCTATCTCTAAACTTTACAGCACTATAAAGAATATATTTATGAGGAGACCGGAAATAATGGGAAAAAATAATTAAGTGAAAGGACCATAATAGACCAGCCTGTCTTATATATTTTTTTTCGTTTAAATCTTATTGCGACTCACCGTAGTTAATTAGAGACAGAGTTTAGCCTACGATTGGATTGAATGCCCTAGTGCACGTTTCTATAATGGCTTCAGAAAACTTCGCTATGGATAATAAAGCGTTCTGTGGCGATGATGTCTTGGAAGTTAGTGTGTTGAAGCCCAAGGATCCTAGATCTAAAGCCAAGTACAATATTTTCTCCAGGTTGCTACTAATGTAAGTTTGTTCTAACCTCTCAGTTAGTGGATATGTGCCACTATATATATACCTATGGTATTGTGTTGTCAGTGTGCTATATGAATCACTGCACCACTAGTCAGGGGACAGTAACTCAAAATTCAAATATTTGTGGACATTCTGATGTAAAAGCTGGCAACATACCTGATTTTATGGAGAATATTCTTGGGAATCAGAAGTTGTGTTGCTATGTCACGTGAGGATTAGTATTAGTAACTCTTGACTGAGCCCAATATTACCAGAATTTGAAATAAGATTTTGGCCATTTTTTTTTACTGAAGATGTGAAGTTCTGTGTTTAATAAGGAACAATACAAGTTAAATGGCACTAAGAACTACTGTAGATAGGTATGCATAAAATCTGTGATCTTCACTCTACTTATAGCTGATATATTACATTTTTCAATGTGACCACATTTTTCATGGCTTGTTGCATAGGTATCTAGTTACAGTAATGAATACACATAAATGACATATACTGTATATATATATTAACCCAAATGGAAACTGACAATGGTTTTGCCACAATGGAAGGACTATCATGATTTGGAGAAATGCTCTAGTTACATATCCTGAACTGACAAGTCCTTTGGCCTTTGGGTGGCACATGGTACACAGGAAATTGATTCCTTTTATGACAAAGGAAACGCTGTCTAGGTTTTTTGATGTTTCCATAGTTATTCTTTGGCAGCGTTGGGGCTACCATATGGGCAACCAAGGCCTGACCAATATTTTGGGCCAATTTATTTTCCTATTTTGCACTGCTTCCTAAAGACCCTGAACACTCCTGGAGAAAATACCAATCAGTACCCTCTTTCCCCAAAAGAAAATTTAGAGTGAAGTTGCCAGTTTTTCATTCATTTCAGTCATTGTGGTACAAGAGACGGCAATGGATCCATTATGACCAAGTAAATGATGGTGCATTTTGCTTTACTTGCCTAAAAGCTAGTAGGTTTGGGGTAGTATAAGCTTGTGCTAGCAAGGATGATGAAGCTTTTTTGTGCCAAGGTTATACAAACTGGAAGGATGTTAGTGGTGAACTTTTAAATCATAAACATAGTCATGTTCGTAAGCATAGCATTGTGGTAGTTCCAGAATCCATGGGAAATGTTAGTGAGTTGTTATTGAGTGAAGTTAAGAAAAAGTATGAAAGAAATTGTGCTTACCTTCAGAGAGTGTTGCAAGATGTTATGTTTCTTGCTAGGCAGTGTTTACCATTTTGAGGAAGATAGGTTTCATCTGAGTATGACCAAATTGGTACTAAATTATAAATTTCCATGAACTTTTACTCCTGTGTTCAAATGATGACCCCACCATACTTGAATTTATAAACCACAAAACCGGATAGTGTACAGATCACCACATCCAATGAAGCTCTAGGGCAATGACGCTCAATTGCTAGCATCAGTAGATCCGGTTACTTTATGATATCTGATGAGGTGACCGATGTGTCCAATACGGAGCTGTCATTACATGCCTTCTAAGGGTCGATGAAAGTTTGAAGTACATGAGGACTTCATTGGATTGCATTAAGTACCTGATACTAAAACTGATACAATGGTTGGTGTTTCCAAGGACAACATATTATGGATGTATTTAAGTTTAGTCTGTGCTAATGCTAAAATGCTGCCTACAGAGTTTATTATAAAACTGTACTCACTTTAAAATTGACATGAGATTTTGCCTAGATACACTTCCTGGATTATATGACGGAACCCCACATGCTGTTCACATGCCACTGACTCCAGTGCCCGTATAACCCACACCAACCTCCTCTTAGCCATGTAGCCCTCGAGCCATGGCACATTTTACATAAGTTAGTCTCTTCCTGCCGATGCATGGAGGGAGAGCAGAGTTAGCTAGCTCTAGGAAGCCATCCTGCATTGGGTTAACCTTGAGACAGGCTAATTTTGTTCTTGTTTGTCTTGGTAAATATACTTCTAGAAGGCTTTTGAGATTAAGGTGCCAATAGAACAGCAAAGTTTGATAATTTAATAACCAAGAGTTGGTTCAAGGCCTTGGGAAGATCTAGAGCTATTTTGCATCACGTGGAAGAATTCAACTCTAATTTTGAAGTGAGGCGAGCCTAACTACTAGTACCAGGATACCTTAGCCAGCCTTACCCTGCATGATGAGAGACGATCCTTCTTGTGAAAATAGCTTGGCAGGCTATCAAGTTTCTGATGGGCTACTTGTTGCATGGTGGTTTATGCCACGATTAGATGGTTACTTCTGATATAGCTAATAGCCACAAATCCAAGGTTAGCATATTTAAAAGCCTTTACTGCCAGTGTTTCATATTTGTTGTTGTCGTGAGATCAACCTACATATGTTTCCATACTTTCAGGGTTTCATCTAGACCCCTCCCCCCCCCCCACTCAAGATCTATTGGCGGGATATATCCCTCACTAATTTTTACTAATACTGTCCGAAGTACATGTAGCTATGAGTATTACATATTTTGAAGCCAGGACAGTAACAGTGTCAGTATCATTGGGTAAAATCAGCTTGTGGGAATGATCAAAGACCATGTTATTGTAACCATTTTATATCTAAATGCATTTTATAGAGAAAAAGGACAAAATGATTGGTTACATATTAATTATACAGTAACAACAGTTATTGTTGAAACCCTGTTCAGCTTATATAAGCAGTCTCCTGTCTTCATTGCCTTCCACAAAGCCAGCACTGCATCAAAGTCCACTTCATGGAGTGGAGATCCTTCGATGGCTATGATCATCAGCTTGAACATTCTGGAAATAGTTGATTACAAAGTCGATCTTTGATCTACTTCATATCACTAAAGGAGCGCTCAGCAGTTGCAGTAGACAAAGGAAGCACCATGGCAATGGTGAGCAGAATCTTAATGTTGGGGAAGGTCACACACTTTGTCTCACTTCTCAGGAACAGTGTTGCAAGTTCCTTCAATGACCGACTCTTCTCCTCAAAGATGACCAATTTGAAAGCTTTCCACTCATGTCTTGTCTCTGTCTTATCGACATCTGCTGGAGTTGAGAAGACGTTTCCCTCATACTCAATCTCAGTTGTTTCCCCATAGAATTTTAGGAGTTTCTCCAATTCTGCAGTGCCATATTTGTGCAGTTGCTGGACATCTGTTGGGCATTTCTGTGGATCGAAAATGCTGAAAGTAGTCAAGAGGCCCAAGGTATCTTTGAAACGACAGCTGATTTGCCTGCTGACCTCTTCCAGGTAAGGCTGCAGCACATTCTTGTTGAAATTTTCTCTTGCTGTCTCCCGATCTACAACACCAATTGCAAGGTCTGTGACTGTGTCATGGACTGTGGAAAGGTACTCCTGATGGAAGGATACTCCTGATCATTGGGACGTTCCTTGGTCTGCTGCAGGGAGTGCTGACATAGGTCAGCTGGCTGGCTACAAGAGTGAAATATACTGTCTTGGCCTGCAAGACTCTACTAAGACAAGTCGACATCACTTAGCATCATCAGGGTCGCCACAAAGTTGTATGTCTTCATAGTCCTCAGCATCCTAAGTGCTTCTGGTTCTCCAGTATCCTCGTGGATGTGCTCAAGTGTATCTATCAGTGGCCTCATGGAGCACTTGATTGCTTTTACAGATGATCTGTCGTGTGCCAGCCAGTGGGTATCACTTGGCTTGATCATCTTGAGTTGGGGGTGGTTGACGAGGGCCTGCATTTCCTTCAGTGCAGAAAACTTCTTAGGAGAGGAGTGGAACATCTTCCAAACAGACATCAGTATTGCAAAGCTTTCTTCAGACTTGGCAGACATCTTGCAGCTGAAACGCAGCCAAGCTGAAGAACATGTGCCCTACAGTGCACAAACAATGCTCGTGGTGCCAATGTGTGGATACGCATTTGAACTCCATTCTTTGTGCCTGAGAAGGTAGCAGCCCCGTCATATCCCTGTCCTCTCAGTTTCCCAGCATCAATGTCACTGTCTGCTAGAAAAGCTCTCAGCGCAGCAAATATTGAAGCTGCATCACAAGCAGAAAGGCTAACAAGTCCCAGGAAATGTTCCACTGGTGAACCAGAACTGTCAACCCATCTGCAGCAGATTGAAAGCTCCTCAATTGTTGCTATATCTGTCACTCATCAGCCAGTATTGAATAGAATGCAGCTTCCATCTGAGAATACTTTGTTGAACCCGCATCTAGGCACTTAATTATGGCGACATGAGAGCTATAGTTGGCATTTCTTGGAGCTGTCCAAATGTTTCCTCACTTCATCACCACCATTCTCCACCATAAGCTGAGCCACTTCACCCCCACCATTCTCCACCATAAGCTGAACCACTTCATTAACATCAAAATTGGAAAAATGTGCTATTTTCTGCTTACATAAAAAGTACATGATCCTCAACAACTTCTTGATCAGTGTCATGCAGTTTTGTTGCTTTGTCTGTTCATCGCACTTCTCTTTCCCCTGCTTGAGCTGAATGATTACACTTCCTTCAGCTTGGCTTTGTTTCTCTGCCTCTACTTTGGCCTTTGCCATCTTGTGCCATGCTGAAGCTTCGTATGCTTTCATTTTATCCAGTGCCTTTTTCCAGTTGGACACTGGGAAAGAGATCCAAGTGACCTGTGTGTGCATCAGCACTTCCCTATCCTCGTTGTAAGTATGGGAACAGTATTGACACAACATCCGATTGGTCACAGAGTTGTAATTTATCCATGAGTATTTCTTTTGCCAGTATGGCTGGAACTTCAGTTTTTTTTGCCATGATGGCACCTTTGCTGCCAGAAACTTGAGTAGGCTCTCTTCTGACAGTCTAGTTGATGAAACTTTAGAAGTGGACTGCTGTGGCGGTGTAGGATTCGCATTATTACACTCTGACCTATCATTGCCAACATCCTTCCCCTCCTGCTGTTCATTGGTATGGATATCGAGTCATCTCCTGCAAGCCTGGGTTCTTTACTGACCGAAGTAGTATCAGAAGAGTCGGGCAATGTCCGTTTCTTAAGAAATCTTCTGATATCCATGGACGATAGGTGATGAATGAGGACTTGTATGATACCGGAAGTGCAGTGGTAGGCTTATATAGACTATTTACCAACTTTTTTAAAATTCCCTGGGGAATCCCCAGAACTGAGTGGTCCATTGGGGGGGGGGGGGGGGGGGGGGGGGGTGTCCTTGGGATCACAGCACCTTTTCCCTCCTATCCTTCATTTTTAGCCCTAGCCCTTAAAAACTATCCCACATACCATCGAAATTTGAACATATATTTGTAGCTGTCATAACGTTTTTCTCCCTTTCTTCTGTGCAGATACTTTTGACACCAGCTTGTTGCTTATTGTGTGTGCTTTAAGATGATATATGAAATGTGTCTATAGGCACCTTTTCTTAGAAGATACATCCAAACACGCAAGGGTCACTCAAAAAATTGCACCTCCCAAACTGGAACACGTATAATTCAAAGGCACCTTGAGCTACAAACCCAAAATGTTTTGTGGCTTGCCTAAACGCTTAGCTGTGATATGACGGTTTAAATTATTTTTTTTACGTGAAGCATTGCTGAGTTATGGTGATTAGAAGAGGTGGGCCACAGATATTGCGTGGGTTTTTGCGGGGTTGGAAATGAATTGTCTCATATCTAGTTAACACATTACCTTGTTTTTAATATGGCTCCGTCATATCACAACTTGGTGTTTTAGCATGCCACAAAACATTTTGGGGTGTGTTGCTCAAGGTACCTTTGAATTATACGTGTTCCAATTTGGGAGGTGCAATTTTTGAGTGACCCTTGCGTTTTTGGATGTATCTTCTAAGAAAAGGTGCCTATAGAGACATTTCACATATCATCTTAGCACACACAATAAACAACAAGCTGGTATCAAAAGTATCTGCATAGAAGAAAGGGGGGGAAAGTTATGATAGCTACAAATATGTGTTCAAATTTCGGTGGTATGTGGAACAGCCCCCCTCCCCTTCCCCTCCCCGGGGTGACTATACCTGAAACTGGGAAAAAACATCTGATAACTTAAGTTTTCATAACTTTTTTTTTATAATTGCTCTGTGAAGATAATTTTGTGCTCAAATTGTTCCTTGATCTATGTGCATTACAATAATATAAAAAGTTAGTCTATAGGCATTTTGTCAGAAGATAGCAAGACGGAATACATTAACTAAAACTGTTAATGAATGGCAAGCTGCCTTATGGAGCACACTTGACCAAATAACAAAATCTACAAAGGTCGCTTCTAATTGCCATAACTTTGGCAATGCTTCAAGTGAACAAAAATATGTCTTGGTCATATAGCAGCTGTTAGCTTTGGCAAGCCACAGATCAATTTACAGCTTTGAGTAGGGTGAGAGCTGCTGGGGTCAATTATGTAGGGTTTTTGAATGCCTTGGATGTTTCTGCTTGTATATTCTGATGAAATATGCCTATAGACTAACTCTTTATATCATTTGTAAAGTACATAGATCAAGGAAAACTTGAGCATAAAATTATCTTCACAGAGCAATTATAAAAAAAGGTTATGAGCAGTAAAAGTCATCAGACTTTTTTTTCCAGTTTCGGGTATAATCCCCCCTTAATGTACAGATGAACTTGGAATTATTAGTAGATGAAAGTTGGTCGGGCCAAATCCCAGCCAGCCCAACTGCTTGCTACGGCTTGCACACACGCATGCACGTATGTGTGCACGCGCACGTCAGCAGTCACTCGATGTAGCTACTATATGATTTTAACGGCACAGTGTATGAATTTCAATTTTTTATTTAAAATGTTAGCCTTTGCCTCAATCAGGTCCCACCCCTCCAAATTTTCTGGATCTGCCCATCTCTGCAGGGATCCAAAATCAACCCACCCCCCCCCCCTCCCTTTCCAATAGTGTAAGTGGGATGCACTGTTGCATTGATAAATCTCTCTTCATACTGCTCCTACTGTATTCTAGTCTCGCCGACCAGACCCTTTGCTTAATCGCTACGCCAGGAAAGGGTCTGCTCAAACTCTTTCCCAGCGTGGTGATTAGGTAAAGGATCAGGATGGCAAGACTAACTAGAACCCCCCCCCCCCCCCCCCCCCCACTCAGTTGAAAAATCCTGGATGAAACCCTGGCTTTAATGGAATATTGGGGAGTTAGGTCTGGGGTCCTCTTCTTGGAATTACCTTTCTCTGAGATTAATTCTGATGCAGCTTTGGAATACATAGTTGACAAGGGGAATGCAGGTAGCAAATTAACCACAAGATTGAGCAAAAGCATTCTACAGTGGATGCTACTTATGAATAAGTTGCATGTACACAGTACCAGATCGTGCATGTGCTTGTTAACTGCTACTGGTCATGTATAGGGACTTGGTGTTTGCTGTGATACTGCCAATGTCAGGTGTTACATACCCTGTCAGCAAAATCTAGGACCATATTCTTAGATGGCTCTTGTGTATTATCGCATTCCGAACAAACTATAGTATAATGGATCATATAGTTTATCAAACCTTGTCTATCAAACCTTGTCTATTAAACCTTGCCTATCAAACCTCGTCTATCAAACCTCGTCTATCAAACCTCCACTCTAAGATTTCATAGAACCTATCAACTGGTGGACTTTTTTTCTTCCCTATAGCTTTCAGCAATCATATAGAAGAGAATTGCCAAAACCAGTGGTGTGACATTGACGTGCCATGCTTTAACTCTTGATCTCTTAATCCTTTCTGAATCATTTTGACCTAACTATATAAAGTCTGTGTGCTTGTATATTCTTTTTTTTTTTAATGGCAGACTGCAAAACCCAATATCAACAAAGATCATATCTTAGCAAAAATTTGCACTTGCAGATTTGCTGCCTAATTGTTGGATTTCTGCTGTTATAACTGCATGAAACTCTCAGCCTGCCTTGAATCCTTCGCTAAGGTAATAAACTGGCGGACCCTACAAAACATTAGTATGAAAACCTTGAAAATTCATCTTCATAGATCTATCAATGTGTTTCTTATCCTTCACTCCCATAGTTTGCTTCCAATCATGACCAATGTTTTACCAGATGATTCCAATGCATGTCCAAGAATAATCTGTTTCTCGATAGAGGATAAAAGCCGTGGGTAACATTCATCAGGCTGATAAATATTGGTCGATGATGCAATCAAGCTAACACATGTGTTGTATTATTCGCTGAATAAATGACCTATGCTCAGTTCTGCTGTTCAGTTTGTGGAGTTCTCGCACCCCTCCACAAGACATCTTCTGATTGGTGTGTGTTTGTGCAACTGTTACCAAGTCCTTGAAGGAGGCTGAAGCTGACAGTACATGGGTGTAGTCTACACTAGGCAAGAAATTATTGGTTCCCGACTCTGGTTGCATGTAACTTGAGTATATTTTGAGTGTCAAATGAAAGCATACCGATAGAGCTCTTTTTAAAGTGTGAACTGCGCACAATGTGGAAGTTATGGAGCACTGAAGTGGAGGAGATGCACTGATTTATCTGAATTACCAATTTTGACTTTAGCGACACCTTAATTTAACCAATGGATCTTTTAGTTTGAAGGACTTGGTAGTTATTATTGTTTTTTCTTTTTTAAATTTTTTTATAATTATATTTATAGTTCAGTTCTCAGTCTTGTTGATCAATGCATCAACTGGCGTGCTCTGTACTGATTAGGTAAACATATATACAGTACACATGATACCTTACCTTATAATGTACAGATATACACTACACGTAATACCTTGGCTTATGATGTACATATATACACTACACATGATACCTTACCTTATAATGTACAGATATACACTACACATGATACATTGCCTTATAATGTACATATATACAGTACACATGATACTTTACCTTATAATTTACAATATCTTTTAACAGATGGGTTGATCCTTTGTTTTGGATTGGATGTCATCGCAATCTAGAGCAGAATGACATATATGCTCACCCAAGAGAGGCAGACTCGGAGAAACTTCTCGGAAGATTCAACAGGTTATTTTACTCTGCTTCTCTCTTGTTGCAATTTAATGTTTGATAATTTGACTTGAGCTATCAGAATTAATTTACCCAGCAACTGTGCTGTATTTTACAAGCTACATGTAGTAAATGTTGAGGAAACAAAAATAGCAAAATCTCGAATATGCGATTTATTGCTTGCAATATCGAATATTGTTTCCTTTTTTTGAGTTGTTTTGAAGTTTCTCTACCCCTTAATTAGCAGCTTCAGTCTCCTTGCTTCCAATCCCTGCCTCTTCTGGGGCAGAAAACCAATGCTTGAAGTAATGTAAGCAGCTCATCTTGTCAACACGAGGTCGATGATGCCTTGCTAATGTGGATGATTTTCTTGTGAGCCGGTGCTATTTACGCGACTACTCTATTTAAGGTTAAATTGTATGCATGTACAATATTCTTGGTGTTTAATTTATGCGATTAGACTTTGGTATCGCAAAATCGCAAAAAAAAAATATTCTGGCGAACAGAACCGGCTCTACGTAATGCTGCAAGGATATCCTATTAGTGTTGGTGCAATGGAAAACATTGAACCATATGCAAGGATATCCTGTTGGTGTTGGTGCGATGGAAAACATTGTACCATATGCAAGGATATCCTGTTAGTGTTGTTGCGATGGAAAACATTGTACCATATGCAAGGATATCCTGTTAGTGTTGGTGCGATGGAAAACATTGGACCATATGCAAGGATATCCTGTTAGTGTTGGTGCGATGGAAAACATTTGACCATATGCAAGGATATCCTGTTAGTGTTGGTGCGATGGAAAACATTGTACCGTATGCAAGGATATTCTGTTAGTGTTGGTGCGATGGAAAACATTGGACCATATGCAAGGATATCCTGTTAGTGTTGGTGAGATGGAAAACAAGGGAGGACTATCCCATTTTCCTCCGAAATTTAAAAACATATTTGTAGTTGTCATAACTTCCCCCCCCCCCCCCCCTTTTTCTGTGCAAATAATTATTATACCAGCTTGTTGCTTATTGTGTGTGCTTTAAGGTGATATGAAAAAAGTCTCTATAGGCACTTTTTCTTAGAAGATATAGCCAACCACGCAAGGGTCACTCAGAAAATGGCACCTCCTAATTTCCCAGGATTCTAATTCCAAGGCACCTTGAGCTACAGACCCCAAACTTGTGTTGTGACTTGCTAACACCCTAAGCTGTGATATGTCTGAGCCATAATTAAAACGGGGTGAAGTGTTGAATAGATATGAGACACTTTATTTCAAGCCCGCCAAAAACCACGGAATATCTGTGACCCTGCCTCTTCTAATCATCATATCTCAGGAATGCTTCATGGTAAAAAAATTATGGCTCAGACATATCACAGCTTAGGGTGTTAGCAAGCCACACAGGAAGTTTGAGGTCTGTAGCTCAAGGCGCCTAGGAATTAGAATCCTGGGAAATTAGGAGGTGCCATTTTCTGAGTGACCCTTGCGTGTGTGGCTATATCTTCTTAAGAAAAAGTGCCTATAGAGACTTTTTACATATCATCTTAAAGCACACACAATAAGCAACAAGCTGGTATAATAATTATTTGCACAGAAGAAAGGGGGAAAAAGTTATGACAACTACAAATATGTTTTTAAATTTCGGAGGAAAATGGGATAGTCCCCCCCTTAGTCAGCTCTACTTTCCACATGTTTTTGAATGATGACAATTTTCTCTTCTCAGTTATTGTTAGGATGTGTATGTATATATTGTAATCTACAGATGTACACCTGTTTACTGGTCTGTATTCTAATAAAATGCAGACATTGGCGGACTGAATTGGATCGCCGAAAGCGTGGGAAGAAGCCAAGGTTGCTGATAGCTATATTAAAATGTTTTTGGGTGAAATTATTGATCCAAGGATTGCTGTTGTTTGTTGAGGTGAGTACAAGTTTGTTTTGGTTTGTGTATGTTGTTGTTGTTGTTGTTGTTGTTGTTGTTGTTGTTGTTGTTGTTGTTGTTGTTGTTGGTAAGGCTGAATTCCTTTTATTGGCTCTTTGAGGTGGTTGACATATGTTGCTGGCCTCTATGCTCGGCATGAGTGATCAGGAGCAGCCATATCTTTCCAGCTTCAAAGATGTGGTCCAGCTAGTCGACTAGCAATCACATTCATTATGATTTGCTAAAAACTCATTTTCATGGTGTGATATTAATTTCATGCCTTGATCTAACTGATTGATCACTAACTTTTTAATTTTTTTAATTTATTTATAAACATTAAAACTTAATCATAGTTG
>CBDHDT010000070.1:0-41407 GCA_965261215.1 Ekhidna sp. | reverse complement strand
TGTACCAAATCCTTCGAATGTATCAAACTTCATGAGCGACATTGGACATTGAGCAGTTCTTAGATATTCTGGTAAGTGTAGTATTTCGTAGGAAATCGATGAAAACTACCGTTATGAGGGAAATAGAGCTATATATGAAATAAGCGCAGATTTGACTGAAACGACTAATTTTTCGTCAAACAAGTGAAACTGGAAAAGTACTAACGAAAACAGTATAGCATGAGCCAACTACAGCTAATCGGAGCTTTTGTGTTATTTTGAATAATTTTTGTCGGAAATTGACAAAAAGTCTCATTTCGGTCTAATATATAAATATCTCAGAAATTAGCTAATAATTTCCCGGAGAGGACTTTTTCCCTCAAATGATTATGAAATAGGTCATATCCTGTTAAAAGCAGTTTTAAATGAGCCATATTGGGCAGCTCATAGCTATTCTGGTATTTTTTTATCTTTTTCGTAGGAAATGATCAAAAGCTACCGTTATGGGGGGGGGGGGGGGGGGGGGGGGGGGAAAGTGGCTCTCACCGAAATAAGCTCAGATTTGAAGGAAACATCTTTTTTTTTGCCAAAAGAGCGAAATGGAACAAATACTACCGAAAACAGTTTTTGAACCACAAAATGAGCCACATACTTCTAACCTAAGCTTTCAGGTGTTTTGAAGAAATTTTGCTGGATATTGACAAAAAAACTCAAATTTCTGTCAAAATATTGACTACCTCAGAAAAAGAAGGCAAGAAATACCCGAATAGGACTTTTTTGTCAAACATGTGCAAGGGGAAATATAACCGACAGTTTGCACCTTTTAACAAGCTCCATACAGCAAACCTATGCTTTTCTTCGTTTGAAGCATTTTTTTTCCGGAAATTATCAAAAACACTCATTTCGGTCTAAAGATTGACTATCTCAGTAAGAAGCAAAAAATTACCTGCAAATAAATGAAGCAAGTCTACTCCAGTCATAAACTGTTGAACTTCAAAATTAACCACATGGGCAGTTCATAGCTATTCAATAATATTTTCGTTGTAATTAGCCGAAAACTACCACTATGAGGGAAAAAGATGGCTATCTCAGAAATAGGCTCCGATTTGACGGAAATGAATTATTCTTTGTCAAACGGGACAAACACTACCGAAAATATTTTTGCGCCTCAAAATGAGCCACATCAGCTAATCTGGGGTATTCTGGTGTTCTGAGCATTTTTACTGGAAATTGACAAAAAAAAATCTCATTTCGGTGAGAAAGTGATGGTCACATATGGAAGTTCAGGACAACCCGGAAAGGACATTTCCCCCAAAATACTATGAAACAGATCAAATTCTGTCTAAAACTTGATGTTCAATATGAGCCACATTAGGAAGTTCATAGCTATTCTGGTGTATTATATCGTTTGGGGATATCGCCAAAAGTTACCGTTATGGGCAAAAATGGCTATATTCAGAAATAAGCTCAGATTTGATGGAAACGACTATTTTTTCGTCAAACGGGACAATACTGCTGAATACAGTTTTGTACCATAACATGAGCCACATACAGCTAATGCAAGCTTTTCAATGATGATTTTGAAGCAGTTTTGCCAGAAATTGACAAAAAAAACTCTCAGTCAGTCTAAAAAGTGACAATACAGAAAGAAGCTAAGAAAAAGTCCCAGAAAGGACTTTTTTTCTCTCAAAATAGAGTGAAATGGGTCAAATCCTATTGAAAACTGTTTTGAATTTCAAAATGAGCCACATTGGGCAGTTGGAGCTGTTTAGTATAGTTTTCGTAGGAAATTACAGAAAATTACCTTAAATGGGCCAAAACATGTCATCTCAGAAATAATCTTAGATATGACGGAAATGACTTTTTTTTCGTCAAACAAGTGAAATGAGACAAATATTACCAAATATAGTTGCACCTCAAAATGTGCTACATACTGCTAAACAAAATTGTCAGGGGTTTTAAACATTTTTGCGGAAATTGATTTAAAAAACCTCATTTCGGTCTAAAAAGAGACTATTTCAGGAAAAAACTTACAATTAAATGGAAAGTCAATTTTTTTTTCAAACGATTATGAAATGGGTCAAATCCTGCTGAAAACCGTATTAAATATCAAAATGAACAATATTAGGCAGTTTATAGCTATTCTGGTATTTTGTATCGTTATTGTAGGAATTCTCCAAAAAGTTGTTATGTGGCAAAATTTGCCAGTTTCAGAAATAATCTCTGATTGACGTAAAAGGCCTTTTTTGTTCTAACATATCAAAAGGGAGAAATACTTCCAAAAAAACTGTTTTGCACCTCAAAATGAGACACATACAAGTAATCTAAGCTTTTCAGGTGTTTTGAAGCATTTTAGCTGGAAATTGACAAATAACGGTTATTTCAGTCCAAAAATAAACTATTGAAGCTTAGAATAACCTGGAAAGTACTTTTTGTCTCAAACTTGAAAACTGTTGTTTTGTACTTGTAAAAAGAGCCACATTTGACAGATTTTAGCTATTCTGGAGTTTTGTATCATTTTTATAGGAAATCGACAAAGCAACCATTACTGGGCAAAAAGTGGCTCTCTCAGAAATAATCTCAGATTTGATGGAAATAACTTATTTTTCGACAAACAAGTAAAATGGGACAAATATTAATGAAAACTGTTTTGCACCTCAAAATGGGCATTCTAACTTTTCATGTGTTTTGAAGTATTTTTACCGTGCATTGAAAAAAAACTCATTTCAATTCAAAAAGAATATCGCAGAAAGTAGCACAGAATTACCCGGAAAGTACTTTTTTTCCAAAAGAGTGTGCAACTTGTCAAACTGTTGCAAACAGTTTTGTTCTTCAAAATGAGCCCAATTGGGCAGTTCATAGCTATTCTGGTGAATTGCCAAAAGCTACCGTTGTGGTGCAAAAAGTGGCTATCACCAAACTAAGTTCAGATTTGACGGAAACTAAAAAATTTCCTCAAACACGTAAAACTGGAAAAATACAGCCGAAAAAAAAGAGTTTTGCAACAAAAAAAATGACTCATATACAGCAAATCTAAGCATTTCTGGAGTTTTGAAGCATTCTTGCTGGAAATTGACAAAAAGAACTCATTTCCGTCCAAAAAATGACCCTCTCCGAAAAAAAGTTAAGACTTACCCGGAAAGGCATTTTTTCTCCAACTAATGTGTAATGGGTCATATATTGTCGAAAACCGTTTTGAACATCAAAATGAGCTGCATTGGGCAATTCATAGCTATTCTGGTGTAATGTTGGGTTTTCGTTGGAAATGGCCGAAAACTATCGTTATGGGGTAAAAAGTGACTATCTCAGAAGTAAGCTTAGATGGAAGGAAATGACTTAACATTTGACAAAAAGTGTAATAGGACAAATATAACCGAAACGTTTTTACCCCAAAATGAGCCACATAGTGCTATTCATAGCTTTTCAGGTTTATTGAAACAATTAGGCCAGAAATTTACACAAAAAAATGTCTCGACCGACTTTTCAAGGAGGGTGAAATGGGCTAAATTCTGCCAAAAACTGTTTTGAACTTCAAAATGAGGTTTACTGACCGAAATGAGTGTTTTTTTTGTCAATTTCCAGCAAAAATGCTTCAAGGCACCTGAAAACTCATTTTGTAATGCAAAACAGTGTTCGGCAGTATTTTTTTTTTGTTTGACATGTTTTATAAAATACTCATTTCAATCAAATCTGAGTTTTTCTGATATAGCTATCTCCCCATATAACGGTTGTTTTCGGTGATTTCCTACAAAAACGATACAACACCAATGTAGCTCATTTTTGAAGTTCAAAATAGTTTTCCATTGACCCATTTCACACTCTTTTGAGAAAATATTTCCTTTCCAGAAAATTCTTAGCTTTCTGATGCAGTCACTTTTTAGACCGGTATGAGTGATTTTGTCAATTTTCGGCAAAACTGCTTCAAACACCTGAAAACCAAGATTAGCTGGTGGCTCATTTTGAGGTGTAAAACTGTTACTGGTAATATTTGACCCGTTTCACTTGTTTGAAGAAAAAAGTCATTTCCGTCACTCCTGAGCATATTTCTGAGATGTCACTTTTTGCCACATAACGGTTGTCTTCGGCCATTTACTTCGAAAATTTTACAAAACCTCAAAATAACAAAGAACTGTCCAATATGGTTAATTACAGATTCAAAATAGATTTCGACTGGATTTGACTTGTTCCACATTCTTTTAAGAAAAATTCCTTTCCGGGTAATTCTTAGCTTTTTCTGAGTATAGTCCCTTTTTGGACGGAAATGAGTTCTTTTTGTCAATTTCTGGAAAAAAATTCTTCAAATCTAAGAAATGCTTAGATTTGCTGTAAATGTCTCATTTTAAGGTGCAAAACTATAGTAGTATTTTTGTCCCATTTAAATTTGTTTGACAAAAAATAAGTTGTTTCCGTCAAGTCTGAACTTTATCCTGCAATAGCGACTTTTGCTACAAAACAGTAGCTTTTGTCGATTTCCTATGTGTGAAACAAAACAACAGAATAGCTGAGAACTGCCCAATGTGGCTCATTTTGATATACAAAACAGTTTTCGACAGGATTTGACCATTTCACACATTATGTGAAAAATGTCCTTTCCAGGTAATTCATTCACTTTCAGACCGAAATGAGATTATTTTTGTCAATTTCTTGAAAAAAATTATTCAAAATACCTAAAAAGCTTTGAATTTCTGTATGAGGCTCATTTTGAGTTGCAAAACTGTGTTTTCTACTATTTGTCCCATTTAAAATGTTTGACAAAAAATAATTTGTTTCCGTTGAATCTGAACATGTCTGTGATAGTTAATTTTAAACCATAATGGAATTTTTTGGCGATTTCCGATGAAAATGAGAAAAACACCAGAATAGCTAGGAACTGCACTATGTGGCTCATTTTGAAGTTCAATATTGTTTTCAAGTGGCTTTGACCAGTTTCACAAAAGTTTGAGAAAAATATCCTATCTGGATAAAATTAAGCTACTTGCTGAGATAGTCACTTTATAGACTGAAATGAGATTTTTTGTCAATTTCCAGTAAAACTTCTTGAAAACACCAGAAAGCTTAGATTAGCAGCATGTGGCTCATTTTGAGTTGCAAATATGTTTTTGGTAACATATGTTTGGTTTCACTTCTAATACGAAAAAAAGGCAATACCATCAAATCTGAGCATATTTCAGAGATAGCCACTATTTGTCCCATAAAAGTAGTTTTTAGCCATTTAGTACGAAAATGTTACAAAATTCAAATAGCTGGAAACAACCAATGTGGCTCATTTTGAAGTTCCAAAAGTTTTCGACAGGAATTGAACCATTTTAAACCTTTTGGGGCAAAAAGTCCTCTCCAGATATTCCTAGACCGAAATGAGAGGTTTTTTTTGTAAATTTACGAGGGAAAATGCTTCAAAACTTTTGAAAAGCATAGATTTGATGTCTCATTTTTTTGGTGCAAACTCTTTCAATATTTGTCCCATTTCACTTGTTTGATTTTAAAAAAATTGTTTCTTTCGAATTTGAACTTTTTATGAAATAGCCATTCTTTACAACATAATGGTAGCTTTTGGCGATTTCCGGAAAACGATTCAAAACACTAAAATAGCTATGAGCTATCCAATATGGCACATTTTGAAGCTCAAAAGAGTTTTTAACAGGATTTGACCCATTTCACAATCATTTGAGGAAAAATGTCCTTTCCGGAAAATCCTTATCTTCTTTTTAGAAGTCATTTTAAGACCGAAATTAGGGGGGGGGTTTGTCAATTTCCGGCAAAAATGCTTTAAAACTCCTGAAAAGCTTAGAAATACTGTATGAGACTCATTTTGAGGTACCTAATTGTTTTCAGTAGTATATGTCCCATTTCACTTGTTAGACAAGTTGTTTCTTAAAATCTGAGCTTATATTTGAGATGCAACTTTTTTGCCACATAAGGTAGTTTTCGGCCATTTATTACGAAAATGTTACAAAACTCCAAATTGCTACTATCTGCCCTGTGTGGCTCATTTTGAAGTTCAAAACAGTTTTCAATAGGATTTGACCTATTTTTCACTCGTTTGAGACAGGATGTCCTTTCTGGAAAATTCTTAGCTTCTTCCTGCAATAGTCACTTTATAGACCGAAATGAGATTTTTTTTTGTCAATTTCAGACAAAAATGCTTCAAAAGACCTGAAATCCTAAGACTAGCTCTATGTGGCTCATTATGAGATGCATGACTGTTTTCTTTAATAATTGTCCCATTTCATTTGTTTGACAAAAAAAGTCGTTTCCATCAAATCTGAGCAATTTATGCGATAGCCATTTCCCCCCCTATTATGGTAGTTTTTGGCCATTTCCTATGAACACCAGAATAGCTATGAATTGCCCAATGTGGCTCATTTTGACGTTCAAAACAGTGTTTGACAGGATTTGACCCATTTCACATTCTTTGGGGGGGGGAAATCTTTCGTGAAATTTTTAGCATCATTGTGAGATTGTCACTTTATATACATACCTAAATGACTATTTTTGTCAATTTCATGCAAAAATGCTTCCAAACACCGGAAAAGCTTAGATTAGCTCTATGTGGCTCATTGTGAGGTGAAAAACTGTTTCGGTAATATTTTTGCCATTCACTTGTTGACCAAAAAATTCGTTCCATCAAATCTGAGCATATTTCGGTAATGGCCACTTTTTGCCTCATAGCGGTAACTTATTGCCTCATAACGGTACCTTGTTGCCTCATAACGGTACCTTTTGGCGATTTCCTTCAAATACAAAACAACTGAATAGGTATGAACATCCTAATGTGGTTCATTTCATACTACCAAAACTGTTTTCTAATGATTTTTCTCTGTTCCACTCTTTTCGATAGTATTTGTCCCGTTTCACTTGTTTGACAAAAAAGTTGCTTCCGTCTAATCAGAATTTTTCTTGATTTAGCCACTTTTTAAACTATAACAGTAACTTTTGGAAATTTCTTAAAAAATGATACAAAACATCAGAATAGCTATGAACTGCCCAATGTGTCTCATTTCCAAGTATAAAAGAGTTTTAAACAGGATTTGACCAGTTTCACATACGTTGGAGGAAAAAAGTCCTTTTATGGGTAATTCTTAGCTTCCTTCTGAAATAATCAATTTTTGGACTGAAATGAGTGTTTGTCAATTTCCAGCAAAAATGCTTCAAAACCCATGAAGAGCTTGGATTAGCTATATGTGGCTCGTTTCGTGGTGCAAAACTATATTCGGCAGTATTTGTCCTGTTTGTTGGAAAAATGTCGTTTCCTTCAAATCGGAGTTAATTTCTAAGATAGCCACTTTTTCCCCCATAGTGGAAGCTTTTGGCTATATCCTATGAAAACGATACACTACACCAGAATAGCTATCAACAACCCAAAGTGGCTCATATTGAACATCAAAACAGTTTTAGACAGAATTTAATCTGTTTTATACTATTTTGGGGAAAAGACCTTTCTAGGTTATCCTGAGCTTCATTATGTGACAGCTGACCGAAATCTTTTTTTTGTTGTCAATTCTGGAAAAAAAGCGTCAGAACACCAGTAAAGCTCAGATAAGCTCCTTGTGGCTCAATTTGAGGTGCAAAAAATTTTCGGTAGTATTTGTTCGGTTTGAAATGGTTGACTAAGAATAAGTCATATCCATCAAATTTGAGCTTATTTCTGAGATAGTCATCTTCTCCTCCATAATGGTATTTTTGGTGAATTCCTACGAAAATGTTACTAAATACCAGAATAGCTATGAACTGCCCAGAAAAAAATCTTCAAACCACCATAAAATCTTAAATTAGTTTTATGTGGCTAATTATGAGGTGCAAAACATATTTTGGACTATTTTATTCTCCAACAATGTGAAATGAGTCAAATACTCTCGAAAAATATTTTGAACTTCAAAATGAGCCATGTTGGACAGTTCTTAGCTATTCATGTTTTTTTAATTGTTTTCGCCGGTAATGGAGGAAAACAACCATTATGGAGCAAAAAGTGGCCCTCTGAAATAAGCTCTGATTAGACAGAAGCGTGTGTTTTTTTGGTCTAACATACAAAATGGAAAAATGCTTCAAAACTCAGAAATGCAAACATAAATGATACAATACACCAATATAGCTGTGAACTGCCCATTGTGGCTCAATTTCAAGTTCAAAATGGTTTTGACATGATTTGACCCATTTCACACACGTTGGAGAAAAAGAGGCCTTTCCGGATATTTCTTAGCTCCTTTCTGTGCTAGTCACTTTTTAGGACCGAAATGAGAATTTCTTGTTTATTTCCAGCAAAATTGCTTCAAAATAATTGAAAAACTAAAATACTTCAAAACACTTGTAAAGCTTACATTAGCTCTATGTGGCTCATTTTGAGGTGCAAAACTTTTTCATTAGTACTTATTCCGTTTCATGTGTTAGATGAAAAAAGTCGTTTTCGTCAAATCTAAGCTTATTTCAGTGATAACCACTTTTTTTGCATACCGTTAGTTTTTGGCAATTTCCAATGAAAAGGATACAAAACACCAGAATAACTGAGAAATGACCAATATAGCTTATTTTGAAGTTCAAGACTATTTTTGACTGGATTTAACACATTTCATGATGGTTTGTGAAAAAGTCCTTTTCGGGTAATTATTAGCTTCTTTCAGAGATATTCTCTTTTAGGACCGAAATAAGAGTTTTAATCATTACTAGCAAAATTGCACCAACTCACTTGAAAGGCTTACATTAGCTCTATGTGGCTTATTTCGAGGAGCAAAACTTTTTCGGTAACAATTGAACCATTTCAATTGTTTGAAGAAAAAAATTACCTTTCCTATCAAATATTAGCTAATCTGTGAGATAGCTAATTTTGCACCATAACAGTTGTTTTTGGCGATTTCCAACAAAAACGATACAAAACATCACAATAAAACTGAACTGTCCAATGTGGCTCTTTTTGAAGTTTAAAAGAGTTTTCAACTGGATTTGACCCGTTCGCATTCGTTTAAAAAAACAAACCATTCCGGGTAATTCTTAGCTTCATTCGAAGATAGTGTATTTTTGGACCGATATGAGAGTTTTTCATCAATTTCCGGCAAAAATGCTACAAAATACTGAAATGCTTAGAATAGCTCTATGTTGTGGTTCATTTTGAGATGTAAAACAGTTTTCGACAGTATCGCTTGTTTCATGTGTTTGATGAAAAGAAGTTATTTTGCTCAATAATGAGTTTCTGACTGGATATGACTCGTTTCACACAAATTTGAGGAAAAAATTCATTCCCGGATTATTCCTTGCTTTTTGTCAATTTCCGGAGAAAATGCTCCAAAACACCAGAAAAGCTAAGAATAGCTGCATGTGGTTCATTTTGAGGTAAAAAAAAAGTTTTCAGCAGTATCTGTACAGTTTCATTTGTTTGATAAAAAAAAAGTTGTTTCAGTCAGTTATGAGCTTATTTCTGAGCTAGCCACATTTTGCTGAATAATGTTTGATTTTGTCGATTTTGTACGAAAACATTACAATACACCAGAATAGCTATCAACTGCCCAATGTAGCTCATTTTGAAGTTCAAAACAGTTTTCGACATTATATAACCTGTTTCACACTAATTTGAGAGAAAAAATGTCCTTCCTAGGAAATTCCTAGCTTCTTCCTGAGATAGCCTCTTTTTTGGACCGAAATGCGGGAGCTTTTTTGCCAATTTCTGGCAAATGCTTCTAAAACTTGAAAAGCTGAGATTATCTGTATGTAACTCATTTTGAGGTTGAAAACTGTTTTCGGTAGTTTATGTCCTGTTTCATGTGTTTGATGAAAATAAGTCGTTTTCGTCAAATCTGCGCTTATTTATAAGATTGCCACTTTTTGTTATATAATGGTCGCTTTTGCGATTTCCAACGAAAATGATACAAAACCCCAGAATAAAACAGAACTATCCAATGTGGCTGATTTTGAAGTTAGAATAAGTTTTCGGCTGTGTCAGTCCAGTTTTGTGTGTTTGATGAAAAAAAAGTCATTTCTGTCAATTCTGAGGTAGCCACTTTTTGACCCATAATGTTAGTATCAATTTTGTACGAAAACATAACAAAACACCAGAATAGCTACTAACTGCCCAATGTGGCTAATTTTGAAGGTCAAAACTGTTTTCGGCAGGATATGTCCCGTTTCACACTCGTTTGCGAAAAAAAGTCCATTTCGGGTAATTCCAAGCTTCTAACAGAGAGAGTATCTTTTTGGACAGATATGAGAGTTATTTTGGTTAATTTCCGCAAAAATGCTTCCAGACACATGAAAAGCTTAGATTAGCTGTATGTGGTTCATTTTGTCATGCAAAACTGTTTTCGTTAATATTTGTCCCACTCCTTGTGCTTGATTAAAATAAGGCATTTTCATCAAATCTGAGCCTTTTCAGAGATAGCCACTTTTTGCTACATAATGGTAGTTTTTGGTGATTTCCAACGAAAATGATGGAAATCACCAGAATAAAACAGAACTGTCCAATGTGGCTGATTTTGAAGTTCAAAACAGTTTTGGGTTGGATTCTCCCGTTTCACACTCATTTGAGAAAAAATAGTCCTTCCCATGTAATTCCTAGCTTCTTTCTGAGATAGCCTATTTTTAGACTGAAATGAGGTTTGTTGTTGCTTTCAATTTCCGGCGAAAAGGATTCAAAACACCTGAAAAACTTTGCCCAATAACGTAGTTTTTGTCAATTTCGTAAAAAAAAGTTACAAAATACCAGTATGGCTTTGAACTTCCCAATGTGGCTCATTTGGAAGTTCAAAACTCTTTTCAACAGGATATGACCCGTTTCACTCTCGTTTGAGGGAAAAAAGTTCTTCCAGGGTAACTCCTAGCCTCTTTTGGACTGAAATGGAGTTTTGTCAATTTTTGGCGAACGCTTCTAAAAACTTGAAAAGCTAAGATTAGCTGTATATGGCTCATTTTGCAATTCAAAGCTGTTTTTGTCCTATTTCACGTTTGATGGATATGAGTCGTTTTCGTTAAATCTGTGCTTATTTCTAAGATAATCACTTTTTATTACGTAACGGTTGTTTTTGTCGCTTTCTAAAGAAAATGATACAAAACCACAGAATAAAACTGAACTGTCCAATATGGCAGATTTTTTTTAAAAGAGTTTTTGGCAGTATCTGTTCAGTTTTGTGTGTTTGACAAAAATAAAAGTCGTTTCCGTCAATTCTATGCTTATTTCTGAGGTAGCCAATTTTTGCACCATAATGTTAGTTTTTGTCGATTTCGAATGAAAATATTACAAAATACCTGAACAGGTAAACAGCCCAATATGTGAACTGCCAATGTGGTTAGTTCAAAACTGTTTTAGACATGATATGACCCGTGGCTACCTCTGAAATAAGCTCAGAATTGAAGGAAACAACTTTTTTCATCAAACATGCGAAACTGGACAGATACAGCCGAAAACTGTTTACCACCTCAAAGTGCACCACATACAGCTATTCAAAGCTTTTAGTTTGTTTTGAAGCATTTTTACAGGAAATGTACAAAAAAACTTGCATATTGGTTAAAAAAATGACTATCTCAAAATGAAGCTAGGAATTACCCGAGAAGGACTTTTTTCCTCAAACGAGTGTGAAACTGGTCATATCCAGTCGAAAACAGTTTTTAACTTAATGAGCCACATTGGGTATTTCATAACTATTCTGTTTTTGTTTTTTTTGTTTTCGTACGAAATCGATAAAAACTAACATTATTGGGCAAATGTGGCTACCTAAAAAATAAACACAGAAATGACGGAGACAACATTTTTCATTGAACACACGAAACTGGACAGTCACTGCCGAAAACATTTTTTCACCTCAAAATGAACCACATACAGCTATTCTAAGCTTGTCATGTGTTTTGAAGCATTTTCTTTAGAAATTGACAAAAAAATTCTCATATCGATCCAAAAAGAGACTATTGCAGAAATAACTGACAAGGACTTTTTTCCTCAAACGAGTGTGAAACGGGTCATACCCTGAAAAAAAATTGAACTTGCAAATAAACCACATTGGTTGGTTCATAGCTCCACAGGTGTTTTGTAATGTTTTCGTCCGAAATCGTTAAAAACTAACATTATGAGGCTAAAAAAGGTTAACTCAGAAATAAGCTCAGAATTGGCTGAAACGACTATTTTCATCAAACACGTGAAAGTGGCCAGATACTGCCGAAAACTGTTTTGCTTCTCAAAATTAACTACATACAGTTCTTCTAACTTTTTCAGGTCTTTTGAAGTATTTTCTCCAGAATTGAAAAAAAACATCGCATTTCGGTCAAAAGGGACTATCTCAGAAGTAAGCTTGAATTACCAGGGAAGGACTTTTCCCTCTAATTGGTGTGAAATGGGTCAAATCCAGTCGAAAACTGCATGGAACTTCAAATTCAGTCACATTGGATGATTCAGTTTTATTCTGGTGTTTTGTCTTGTTTCCATTGGTAATTGCCAAAAACTGCCATTATGTAGCAAAAAGTGGCTATCTCAGAAACAAGCACAGATTTAACGAAAACGACTTATTTTCATCAACGTCAGGACAAATATTGACGAAAACAGTTTTGCACTGCAAAATGAGCCACATTCAGCTAATCATTTTCACCAGAAATTGACAAAAAACTCTCATATTGGTCCAAAAAGAGGCAAGAAGTAACCAAGAAGAACTTAATTTTTTCAAACGAGTGTGAAACGGGTCATATCCTGCCAAAAGCAGTTTTGAGCATCAAAATGAGCCACATTGTGCAGTTTATAGGTATTCTGGTGTGTTTGTAATGTTTTCGTACGGAATCGATAAAAACTAACGTTGTGGGGTAAAAAGTGGCTACCTTAGATATACGTTCAGAATTGACGGAAACAACTTATTTTTTATAAAACACACAAAACTGGGGAAATACTGCCGAAAAATGTTTTTCACCTCAAAATGAACCACATACAGCTCTTCTAAGCTTTTCAGGTGTTATGAAGCATTTTTGCCACAAATTGACAAAAAAACTCATTTCGGTCTAAAAGAGACTATCTCAAAAAGAAGCTAGAATTACCTGGGAGAATTTTTTTCCTCAAACATGTGTGAAATGGGTCAAATCCTGTTAAAAACACTTTTGAACACCAAAATCAACCACATAGGACAGTTTAGTTGTACCATTATGTAGCAAAAAGTGGCTATCTCAGAAATAATCAAATCTGTCGAAAACTATGTATTTTCATCAAAGACATGAAATGGGACAAATATTAACGAAAACAGTTTTGTATTGCAACATGAGCCATGTACAGCTAATCTAAACTTTTCATATATTTTTTTAATATTTTCACCAAAAATTGACAAAAAAAATCTCATATCGGTCAAAAATGACCGCAGAAAGAAGCTAAGAATTACTCGAGAAGGACTTTTCCCCTCAAACTAGTTAAATGGGTCATATCCTGCCGAAAACAGTTTCAAACTACAATATGAGCCACATTGGCTAGTTCATAGCTATTCTGGTGTGTTTGTAATGTTTTTGTACGAAATAGACAAAACATTATGGGGGAAAAAGTGGCTACCTAAGAAATAAGCACAGAATTGCCTGAAATGATATTTTTTATCAAACACGCGAAATCGGAGGGATACTGCCGAAAACAGTATTGCAACTCAAAATGAACCACACACAGCTATTCTAAGCTTTTCAGGTGTTTTGAAGTATTTTCGCCGTAAATTGACAAAAAAAGACTTATTTCTGTCTAAAAAGATGTTATCTCAGAAGAAGCTAGGAATTACCCGGGAAGGCCTTTTTTCCCCCTCAAATGAGTATAACTGATCATATCGAGTCGAAAACAGATTTGAACTTCAAAATGAGCAACTTTGGGAAGTTCATAGCTCCACTTGTATTTTGTGTTTTCGTACAAAACCTACAAAAACTAACGTTATGGGGGGAAAAAGTTGCTCCCTCAGATATAAGCTCAGAATTGACAGAATCGAGGTATATTCGTCAAACACATGAAACAAGACTGACGAAAACTGTTTTACACCTCAAAATGAACCATATACAGCTCTTCTAAGCTTTTCAGGTATTTTGAAATATTTCGATCGCAAATTGAGAAATAAAATCTCATATCGGCTCAAAAATACACTATCTAGAAAGTAGCTAGGAATTACTCAAGAAGGTTTTGTTTCCTCAAACTTATGTGAAACGGGTCCTATCTTGCCGAAACAGTTTTGAACCCCAAAATGAGCGACATTCATAGCTATTCTGGCATTTTGTAATGTTTTCGTACAAAATATAAAAACTAACATTATGGGGCAAAATATAGCTACCTCAGAAATAAGCACAGAATTGACGGACACAACTTTTTTCATCAAATACGCGAAAATGGACAGATACTGCCGACAAATGTTTTGCACTTCAAAATGACTACATACAACAATTATTCTAAGCTTTTCATGTGTTTTGAAGCATTTTTGCCGGAAATTGACAAAACACACCTCATTTCGGTCTAAAAAGAGCCTATCGCAGAAAGAAGCTAGAAATTACCAGAGAAGGACTTTTTCTCAAACGAGTGTGAAGCAGGCTAAATCCGGTAGAAAACTGTATCGAACTTCAAAATCAGCCACATTGGACAGTTCAGTTTTATTCTGGTGTTTGGTATCGTTTTCGTAGGAAATCACTCAAAACTACCGTTATGTAGCAAAAAGTGGCTTCTCAGAAATAAGCTCAGATTAGAAGAAAACGAATTATTTTCATCAAACATGTGAAATGGGACAAATAATAACAAAATGAGTTTTGCACTGCAAAATGAGCCAGATAGAAGAACTAATCTAAGCTTTTCATGTGTTTTGAAGCATTTTTGCCGGAAATTGTGAAATAATATCTCATATCAGTCCAAAAAGACATCTCAGAAAAAAAGCTAGGAATTACTTGAGAAGGATTTTTTCCCTAAAACTTATGTGAAATAGGTCATATCCTGCCGAAAACAGTTTTGAACCTCTCAAAATGAGCCACATTGGGTAGTTTATAGCTATTCTAGTATTTTGTAAAATTTTTGTACGAAATCGATAATGACTAATGTTAAGGGCAAAAAGTGGCTACCTCAGAAATAAAGAAAGAATGGACGAAAGCAACTTTTTTTTCCATCAAACACGTGAAACTGGATAAATACTGCTGACAACTGTTTTGCACCTGAAAATGGACTACATACAACTATTCTAAGCTTTTCAGGTGTTTTGAAGCATTTTCACTGGAAATTGATTTAAAAAAACCATTTCGGTCCAAAAAGACACTACCTCAGAAAGAAGCTAGGAATTAGCCAGGAAGGACTTTTTTTTTCCTTAAACGAGTGTGAAACGGGTCATATCCAGTCGAAAAACAGTTTTGAATTTTCAAAATGAGCCACATTGGACAGTTCATAGTTTCAATGGTGTTTTGTAACATTTTCATACGAAATCGGCAAAAAATAACATTATTAGACGAAAAATGCTAATCTCAGAAATAAGCTCAGAATTGACGGAAACGACTTATTTTCATCAAACATGCAAAACTGAACAGATACTGTCGAAAACAGTTTTGCACCTCAAAATGAACCACATACAGCTCTTATTTTCGCGGGGAAATGACAAAAAAACACTCATTTCGGTCTAAAAAGAAGCTATCTCAGAAAGAAGCGAGGAATTACCGGGAAGACTTGTTTTTCTCAAACAAGTTTGAAACGGGTCAAATAGTGTCGAAAACTCTTTCGAACTTAAAAATCAGCCACGTTGGACAGTTCAGTCTCATTTGGTATTTTGTATCATTTTTGTTGGAAATGGAGAAAATTATGACATCCACTCTTTGCCACCACTTTTATGGGACCAAACTAATGCCACCCAGCTGTTGGCCATCTGATTTTAATATTCTTTTGGGCTTGAGTCGGGATCTTTGCAGAGTCCAAACTTCTCTTACATTCAGAAAGCATGCCTTGGATAACAAACCTGGTTTCTATGGAAACTGAGGCCATATGTGCCCTTAACATAAACTGATTAACCACAATGGGAACACATATGGTGCTAAACTTGTGGTGCACCTATCCTCAATCCCAATGTAATTAATAGAACTATGTCCTTGATCCTTAAACCCAGAGATGTCACTGGGATAGCATTGAGCCAGGGACCAGAATCATTCGGTCCCACAGCTAGCAAACAAGCCTAAGAAGCTTTGTACTGAGCATCACTTAGCAGATCATTGTATGTAGCCTAATCTAAAGAGGTACTCAAAGATCTCTGCCGAAAGGACTTAATTCCTTCAGAAGGTGAAGCATCATGACTTTGACTCCACATATCAAGAGCATCATCCTGAAAAATACACTGCATACTAGACAACCAATCCAAGGAAACCTTTCCTGAAGAACCTGCTGGATAAGGTCTGAGCAGGCAGCAGCTGATGCCTGGAAAACAGAAAGTGTCAACTGCCCTGCACTTCTAATCACCCGAATGCACAAGAAGTAATGTCTGTGTCCATGCTCTGTTGCTAAGGCTAACATTCACATCTCACTCATTAGGCCTATTTGCAGCCTGTCAAAAGAATGTAGTAGAGAAGAGAAGGAAGAAGATAATGTATGTCGGAGGAGGTACAATGCATCATGAGCATGGAGGTAACTAAGTCACTCTCCAAAAACATATAATGAATCTATCTTCTTCCCAAGTTGAATCAATGCCTTCAGCTCCACCAATGGGTGAATTTAAAAGGGAGAATGACTCAGGGTTCACCACCGGAAGATCTAGAATATCCACTAGTTAGAAACCCGAAGTAGTAAAATCTCAGCATATCACTTCACTAGGTTTAAAGAAAGGCCTACATCCAAGCTAGAAGCTCCACTCACTAAAAGTCATGCACTATGTCCTCCCAATAACCACCAATTGTGATATCGGTCAGGTAAGAGATGCTAAGTTCTGACTGTAGGTTGTTTACAACAAAGTGAGTAGTGAGGCAAAACAATGCTGGGCCCTAGGGATCACCTCGTTACACTCCCTCCCTTCACTCTATTACTCATCACCGAAGAACACGCTTAAAGGAGACCCACATGCTGAAATTACTAAAGATAATATCTGCGGAGGCAAATCCCTGACAGTAACAAACATCTTATCTCGGCATAAGCTTTTAAATCCATTTGTAAAGTCCAATTCCAAAAGTGCACTACAGGAGTAAGATTTTGCACATAAAATTCTGGCTGCATAAGTAGCTTCAGCACCCTTGGGCACACCAGATCCAAGCTGAAGAGAAACCGAGGCAGTACGAAGAAATAAAGAAGAAGAGAGCCGGAGAGCTGCAGAGATAGTAGCCAAAGAACTGGAGATAAAGAGGCAAGCTATTCTACATAATCTGCAGAAGTGGAACAATCAGACTGACCCAGGAACTTACCTTGCTCATTTTGAACTGTCTATGGCGGAAGGACTAATTCTGACCATGGAATGGGTCCAGTTACTACGGAAACAAACTGTAGGAAGATCAGCAGAAGCATTCCAGGAACTAGATGGAACGATGCCTTATCCGGAATTCAAAGCTCTGATGTTGGAGAGGCTTGGATTCACTTGCATTAGGGCTAGACAGACAGTCTGGAGGAATCAGCCATCGGACCACCTAACTCTACCTACTCTGTATGTAAGGTCATAACTACTCTGTGTATAGGGTCATCCAAACTACATTTACTGTCTGGTTATCCTCTTTTCAAATCTAATTCTATATTAGCCTTAGCCAAACATGACATCTCCTCAGATCCACTGCCAGTAAAATCACAATCGCTTTTAGATGATCCTGGCATGGATTTAGGCTACAGGCTGATGGTGGCCAAGTTCCAGTGGTGATATACAGCTTGCACCTTCATTTTACTTAGCTTTTGATGCTGGATCTACATCCACCAGATTTAAGCATTTCCCCCCCTGCCAGATGCCATCTGAAGATGACATCTCCCCACCTTAGGGCCCATTTGAAGACCATTATCCTAAAAGAAGCTACTTCTGCAAATTCTTTGTTGAAATATTCAATGTTTGACTGCCAGCTGCCTAGCTGAGTATATCTGTAGAATAGGGCAGGTTTCATATGCAATATTATATCATGCTTCGTATGTGAACTTAGTTGAGGGTGTAGGATCAACATAGTTGCTCCTGCATCACCGGAATTATAATCATCGGCAGCAGTTGAGTCAGACATGGTCTCTTAAGTACTGTTTAGAGGTTTGAGAGGTTTAACATTTATTTTCATCACGATTATAATGAATATGAATGGTGAAGGATATAGCCAATGAACAGAGTTTGATTTGACTTCCAACCCACAAATATTTCTCACATGAATTCTTGTTAGTCACTGTCTTTAGACATTTAAATGGTAACTAAAGTGAAAAAAATTCTACAATTTTTTTTTTTTGCACTTTCCAAAGGCTCATAGGTACAGCGGAAAAAATATTACTGCTTCAGGTCGAGTATTCTTGGAACTCTAGGCCATTAAAGTTTAGACATTATAAAACGTTACCTGTTCAGGCAGAGCTTACTGATGATGTTGATATTCCCCTTTTCTTTCCAGCATCACAATATGTGAGTAAATAAATATTTACCCAGAAAACCATCAAAACCAAGTTCTCCACGATCATCTCTCAGCATACATCCACCTGCACTGCCATGGAAAAGAGTATGTGTATGCTATACATATACATATGCAAATAATAAGAATAAGAATAATAATTGCATGATTCACATAAATTGAAATAAAAATTTGCCAAGCTATTCTTCAACTTTCGTTATTCTGCAACTTTCCTTCTTTTAGAGCTAGACTCTTCAGCTAGTGCAGACATGTCCCAGAGACAACTTTTGTCCTTGACGTGTGTGTAGAATAGAATGTAGGCTTGGCTGTTTTGCATCTCCTTGGCCATGCAGCGAACAATCCTAGCATCGTTACAATGAACCCACGACTCTGCCAATAATAAGAGAGACAGTGACACTCATATTGTACATCTGCTTTCCTATATATATATATACAGACATTGGTATGAAAGAATTTCAATAATTTGTTGGTTATACTTACAGGGCTGCATTAAAAAATTCGTCAAGGGGGGAGAGGGGAAGAATGTTCCACCACGCCCCCTCAAATGCAACCCTGAGGTTTTCCAACCCTCACTCACTCACTCACTTACTCACTCACTATCAAATGCAGCACCATATGTAGTCATGATAGAAATGATTGAAAGCATGCTATCAGTCAGATTCTTGTTTAGTCATGTAATATATTTCACCGCCAAACAGCAGGTGCATGTGCATTTCCTCCCTGCTGTAGTAGTTCAGGTATTGGACATTTACTGGTGAAAACAAGTTTACACCAAGAAGGACCTTTCATCAAACTTATCTGATGACTCAGTTAGCACTATGGCCTTAGTGATGATGCTTTATGACAAGACTTCTTCTTTCTCAGAGTCTTTATTAGAAATAAAGGACAGAAATATGAAATATGCTACTAACAATAGAACATGCACCGACAAAGCAACAGCAATGATGAACAATAACGGCAGGTCAGCAGTAATAACATGTTATAATAATTAACTATGGGGGGGTCTAGCGCTGAACCAGCGAAATTTAAACACATATTTGTAGCTGTAAGATACTTTTGATACCAGCTTGTTGCTTATTGTGTGTGCTTTAAGATGATATGTAGAAAGTCTATATAGGTACCTTTTCTTAGAAGATGCATGCAAAAAGGCAAGGGTCACTCAAGAAATTGTACTTCCTAATCTGCCACAAACATAACTCCAAGGATCCTTGAGTGACAGATCCCATAATGTTTGTGGGTTGCTAAAGCACGTAGCTGTGATATAGAGGTTTTAATTTTTTTTTTACATGAAGCATTCCTGAGTTATGGGGATTAAAAGAGGCGGGTCCCAGATATTGCGTGGGCGCACACGCAATATCTGTGACCCGACCTCTTCTAACTCAGGAATGCTTCACGTAAAAAAATAATAATTAAAACCTCTATATCACAGCTACGAGCTTTAGCAACCCACAAACATTTTGGGGTCTGTCACAAGGAGCCTTGGAGTTATGTTTGTGGCAGATTAGGTAGTGCAATTTCTTGAGTGACCCTTGCCTTTTTGCATGTATCTTCTAAGAAAAGGTGCCTATAGAGACTTTTTACACATCATTTTAAAGCACACACAATAAGCAACAAGATGGTATCAAAAGTATCTGCACAGAAGAAAGGGGAGGGGGGGGAGTTATGACAGCTACAAATATGTGTTCAAATTTCAGTGGTTCACCGCTAGTCCCCCCTTAACCCACTAAATAATTAGTAGGACCATTGCATATGCAATGGTCGACGTGGCGGTATCCGATTGGTTGACTGTTTGCCATTCCATGGTGACGTCATAACTTCCATCCTTGATCCAATAGCTCACATTGCTACATGAGTAATATTGCCAATTTATAATTCTTGAGAATGAAGAACATGAACATGCCATTACCTGCAGATGCCAATACTTCATAGCTTTGATGGAAGATGCCAATACTTCATAGCTTTGATGGAAGATGCCAATACTTCATAGCTTTGATGGAAGATGCCAATACTTCATAGCTTTGATGGAAGATGCCAATACTTCATAGCTTTGATGGAAGATGCCAATACTTCATAGCTTTGATGGAAGATGCCAATACTTCATAGCTTTGATGGAAGATGCCAATACTTCATAGCTTTGATGGAAGATGCCAATACTTCATAGCTTTGATGGAAGATGCCAATACTTCATAGCTTTGATGGAAGATGCCAATACTTCATAGCTTTGATGGAAGATGCCAATACTTCACACCATTGATGGAAGAAGATGCCAATACTTCATAGCTTTGATGGAAGATGCCAATACTTCACACCATTGATGGAAGAAGATGCCAATACTTCATAGCTTTGATGGAAGATGCCAATACTTCATAGCTTTGATGGAAGATGCCAATACTTCACACCATTGATGGAAGAAGATGCCAATACTTCACACCATTGATGGAAGAAGATGCCAATACTTCACACCATTGATGGAAGAAGATGCCAATACTTCACACCATTGATGGGAGATACCAATAATTCATAGCATCGATGGAAGATGCCAAGGAGGTGGCTGAATAAAGTGTGGTGGACTCCTCTCCCGCCACAAAAGTGGTGGAGCCAATGAATGAACTAGTAATGTATGGCCATGCTATTCAGGCCTTATGGAAGAGAAGTTCTATTTGTAAGCTCTGCATTGTAGATATAAACATACCATATTTCCAACAATAACCATGGATACAAATAATTTCAGGAGTCCAAACAGACTAAATGCTGAACAAGGGTAAACACAATTGGAGGGCATACACAACTGATCTCAATCTCCTGGTGCTGCTGGACAAGCGCTTGCATTAGTCAGATACTATACACTGCCTCCTCCTCATTTTCATAGCTAGCTTATGCCCAATGAAGCGTATTCAAAAAAGATTGTGTGTAGTGAAAATACAGCTAGGGACCCGAACAAAACTATAAGCAAAGTTTGCTAGTTCTTGCATCTACACGAGTGGTTTGTTAGTTTCCAGTGCTCTTTCGTTCATTGTCATCATTGAGAAAGTATCCTCCTACTTCTTAGCTCGAAGGTAGGCTGTACAATTTTTGGTAGTTTGGAGGAGGCCGTGCAATTCCTGGTGCTCTTGAGCCTAGCTTGGAGGTGGGCCATGCAATTCCTTGTGTTCTTCAGCCTAGCTTGGAGGTGGGCCATGCAATTCCTTGTGTTCTTCAGCCTAGCTTGGAGGTAGGCCATGCAATTCCTTGTGTTCTTCATCCTAGTTTGGAGGTAGGCCATGCAATTCCTTGTGTTCTTCAGCCTAGCTTGGAGGTAGGCCATGCAATTCCTTATGTTCTTCAGCCTAGCTTGGAGGTAGGCCATGCAATTCCTTGTGTTCTTCAGCCTACCTTGGAGGTAGGCCATGCAATTCCTTGTGTTCTTCAGCCTAGCTTGGAGGTAGGCCATGCAATTCCTTGTGTTCTTCAGCCTAGTTTGGAGGTAGGCCATGCAATTTCTGGTATTCTTCAGCCTAGCTTGGAGGTAGGCCATGCAATTCCTGGTGTTCTTTAGCCTAGCTTGGAGGTAGGCCATGCAATTCCTTGTGTTCTTCAGCCTAGTTTGGAGGTAGGCCATGCAATTCCTTGTGTTCTTCAGCCTAGTTTGGAGGTAGGCCATGCAATTCCTTGTGTTCTTCAGCCTAGCTTGGAGGTAGGCCATGCAATTCCTTGTGTTCTTCAGCCTAGCTTGGAGGTACGCCATGCAATTCCTTATGTTCTTCAGCCTAGTTTGGAGGTAGGCCATGCAATTCCTTGTGTTCTTCATCCTAGCTTGGAGGTAGGCCATGCAATTCCTTGTGTTCTTCAGCCTAGTTTGGAGGTAGGCCATGCAATTTCTGGTGTTCTTCAGCCTAGCTTGGAGGTAGGCCATGCAATTCCTGATGTTTTTTAGCCTAGCTTGGAGGTAGGCCATGCAATTCCTTGTGTCCTTCAGCCTAGTTTGGAGGTAGGCCATGCAATTTCTGGTGTTTCCTCAGCCTAGCTTGGAGGTAAGCTGTGCAAGTTCTCCCAGCTTTATAACAGTGAAAGTCACATGATCACTTCTGTCTATGGCCACAGATATCCTAGAGAAAAATGAATGATTCTATGATCACCTCTGCAACTAGAGGGTGAACAATATTTCATTCAGGCTTCGTAAATGGGAGAACACTATTTGAGGAAGAATGCTATTGAAGGGTGATAATAACCATTTGAGGAAATAATTATGGTAGTTGGCCTGCTTTTATATGTGATCAAGTGGAGGTTACTAGGGCAAGCAATCTCCTTAAACCTCTCACAGCTGACACTATGGAAGAATTTTTACCTATTTTATAATACAGCAACAGAGAGAATGAAAAATACTAGCAAACATATGTGAGATGATAGCTGATGAGTTGTGGAATGTTATCGTGAATTTTGTTAATTAGCAATAAGCCACATAGACATGAATATCATTGAAAGAAACTGGAAGCAAATAAATGAACAACTAGAGCTATCATTATGGGAACAGGGTTAAATTAAAAAACTACCATCATTGGAGCAGGGTTAAATTAAAAACTACCATCATTGGAGCAGGGTTAAATTAAACACTACCTCACTGGAGAAGGGTTAAATTAAAAACTACCATCACTGGAGCAGGGTTAAATTAAAAACTACCATCATTGGAGCAGGGTTAAATTAAAAACAACCATCATTGGAGCAGGGTTAAATTAAACACCACAATCATTGCAGCAGGGTTAAATTAAAAACTACCATCACTGGAGCAGGGTTAAATTAAAAACTACCATCATTGGAGCAGGGTTAAATTAAAAACTACCATCATTGGAGCAGGGTTAAATTAAAAACGACCATCATTGGAACAGGGCTAAATTAAAAACTACCATCACTGGAGCAGGGTTAAATTAAAAACTAACATCACTGGAACAGGGTTAAATTAAAAACTACCATCATTGGAGCAGGGTTAAATTAAAAACTAACATCACTGGAGCAGGGTTAAATTAAAAACTACCATCATTGGAGCAGGGTTAAATTAAAAACTACCATCATTGGAGCAGGGTTAAATTAAAAACGACCATCATTGGAACAGGGCTAAATTAAAAACTACCATCACTGGAGCAGGGTTAAATTAAAAACTAACATCACTGGAGCAGGGTTAAATTAAAAACTACCATCATTGGAGCAGGGTTAAATTAAAAACTAACATCACTGGAGCAGGGTTAAATTAAAAACTACCATCATTGGAGCAGGGTTAAATTAAAAACTACCATCATTGGAGCAGGGTTAAATTAAAAAATACCATCACTGGAGCAGGGTTAATAAAAACTACCATCATTGGAGCAGGGTTAAATTAAAAACTACCATCATTGGAGCAGGGTTAAATTAAAAACTACCATCATTGGAGCAGGGTTAAATTAAAAACTACCATCACTGGAACAGGGTTAAATTAAAAACGACCATCATTGGAGCAGGGTTAAATTAAAAACTACCATCATTGGATCAGGGTTAAATTAAAAACTACCATTTCTGGAGCAGGGTTAAATTAAAAACTACCATCATTGGAGCAGGGTTAAATTAAAAACTACCATCATTGGAGCAGGGTTAAATTAAAAACGACCATCATTGGAACAGGGCTAAATTAAAAACTACCATCACTGGAGCAGGGTTAAATTAAAAACTAACATCACTGGAGCAGGGTTAAATTAAAAACTACCATCATTGGAGCAGGGTTAAATTAAAAACTAACATCACTGGAGCAGGGTTAAATTAAAAACTACCATCATTGGAGCAGGGTTAAATTAAAAACTACCATCATTGGAGCAGGGTTAAATTAAAAACGACCATCATTGGAACAGGGCTAAATTAAAAACTACCATCATTGGAGCAGGGCTAAATTAAAAACTACCATCACTGGAGCAGGGTTAAATTAAAAACTAACATCACTGGAGCAGGGTTAAATTAAAAACTACCATCATTGGGGCAGGGTTAAATTAAAAACTAACATCACTGGAGCAGGGTTAAATTAAAAACTACCATCATTGGAGCAGGGTTAAATTAAAAACTACCATCATTGGAGCAGGGTTAAATTAAAAACTACCATCATTGGAGCAGGGTTAAATTAAAAACTACCATCATTGGAGCAGGGTTAAATTAAAAACTACCATCATTGGAGCAGGGTTAAATTAAAAACTACCATCATTGGAGCAGGGTTAAATTAAAAACTACCATCACTGGAGCAGGGTTAATAAAAACTACCATCATTGGAGCAGGGTTAAATTAAAAACTACCATCATTGGAGCAGGGTTAAATTAAAAACTACCATCATTGGAGCAGGGTTAAATTAAAAACTACCATCACTGGAGCAGGGTTAAATTAAAAACGACCATCATTGGAGCAGGGTTAAATTAAAAACTACCATCATTGGAGCAGGGTTAAATTAAAAACGACCATCATTGGAACAGGGCTAAATTAAAAACTACCATCACTGGAGCAGGGTTAAATTAAAAACTAACATCACTGGAGCAGGGTTAAATTAAAAACTACCATCATTGGAGCAGGGTTAAATTAAAAACTAACATCACTGGAGCAGGGTTAAATTAAAAACTAACATCACTGGAGCAGGGTTAAATTAAAAACTACCATCATTGGAGCAGGGTTAAATTAAAAACTAACATCACTGGAGCAGGGTTAAATTAAAAACTACCATCATTGGAGCAGGGTTAAATTAAAAACTACCATCATTGGAGCAGGGTTAAATTAAAAACGACCATCATTGGAACAGGGCTAAATTAAAAACTACCATCACTGGAGCAGGGTTAAATTAAAAACTAACATCACTGGAGCAGGGTTAAATTAAAAACTACCATCATTGGAGCAGGGTTAAATTAAAAACTAACATCACTGGAGCAGGGTTAAATTAAAAACTACCATCATTGGAGCAGGGTTAAATTAAAAACTACCATCATTGGAGCAGGGTTAAATTAAAAACTACCATCACTGGAGCAGGGTTAAATTAAAAACTACCATCATTGGAGCAGGGTTAAATTAAAAACTACCATCATTGGAGCAGGGCTAAATTAAAAACTACAAAAAAAACACAGACTAACAACCTAATATCAGCTGACGGCTGCTGAGCTGCAGAACAGTATCCTGAAATTTAGTTTCAGGAAGGGTACCCATTCCATTAGCTCCTCAATGGAATCAGATTGAGACGCCAGTGGTGATGGAAGTCTATGGGAGAGATGAAGAAGCAACAGCACACCTAGGGTCTAGAGCTGGAGCAGGGCCTCTTGAAGAAGAGACAATTTTTATTGTATAATTTCTCAGCACCTGCATAATTCCCGGGAATATGCTGCAAACTACTCAAGTGAAGTAATGCGAGACAAAAAATAGATACCATGCTTTTATTTTACAACATGTTTCTCTCTTACCTAAGGCATCATCGTGCTGATCCTTGCTGTGATCTACTCCAAGAGAGCTAGAGAAACTGTCGAGAGCGAAGCAGTATTTCATAGAGCTGACACGGCATCTGGATCCACAACTTGACTGATAAAGTAAGTATAGGTGCCTTCCGCTTCTTTTCCACTACTTTCTTCTTCAGAAAGGCCAAAATCATACTCAAAGAGCTGAAAGAAGTTTTGGTCTCGGGTGTAATGGTTCGCCATTATTTTTTAAAGCCCGGTAGTAAAGTTTGACAACACAAGTGCCATAGTTACCCAGGCCCTACATTCCATATACTCTAGTGAATGATAGTCCAAAGCTCTGGACATGCTCAGATATGTTTTTTAAAGGTTTTTTTTCAAAATGGTTGATTTCATATGAATAAATTAGTAGTGGTAGTTGCTTTATGCCCCCTAAGGCAATTATGCCGGTGAGAGAGTTAATTAGCACACATTTCCAATCCCTTCTATCTTTTAGTATTTATAGAGCCACTCAGCACTTAATGATGTCCCTAACAAATACTATTCTCACATCTCACACTGGGTTGAGGCATGTTGAAGGGTTGGCATAGCTCTATGGGACACACTGCACCAACATCACGTTGGGTTGAGGCTTGTTGAAGGGTTGACAATATACACAGTGGATCAACATAACACTGGGTTAATGCAGTTGAAGGGTTGATAATATAATCAGGTGGCACACAAAGCCCGCCCCCCTCGCCCTTGAATCTGTGATACAGAAGACCGAAGTCCCACATTTTGCATCGTGGTTCTTTCAGGTATGGGAAGTGATAAAATATCGGCTCCAACCACAACTCACTTATGGTCATCAATTAGAGGACCAAACCCACAACCCTTTCCTTTCAAACACATGCACTTAGTGCTGGATGAAGGGTGCTGGATGAAGGGTGCTGGATGAAGGGTGCTGGATGAAGGGTGCTGGATGAAGGATGCTGGATGAAGGGTGCTGGATGAATGGTCCTGGATGAAGGATGCTGGATGAAGGGTGCTGGATGAAGGGTGCTGGATGAAGGGTGCTGGATGAAGGGTGCTGGATGAAGGGTGCTGGATGAAGGGTGCTGGATGAAGGGTGCTGGATGAAGGGTGCTGGATGAAGGGTGCTGGATGAAGGGTGCTGGATGAAGGGTGCTGGATGAAGGGTGCTGGATGAAGGGTGCTGGATGAAGGGTGCTGGATGAAGGGTGCTGGATGAAGGGTGCTGGATGAATGGTGCTGGATGAAGGGTGCTGGATGAAGGGTGCTGGATGAAGGGTGCTGGATGAAGGGTGCTGGATGAAGGGTGCTGGATGAAGGGTGCTGGATGAAGGGTGCTGGATGAAGGGTGCTGGATGAAGGGTGCTGGATGAAGGGTGCTGGATGAATGGTGCTGGATGAATGGTGCTGGATGAAGGGTGCTGGATGAAGGGTGCTGGATGAAGGGTGCTGGATGAATGGTGCTGGATGAAGGATGCAGGATGAATGGTGCTGGATGAAGGGTGCTGGATGAAGGGTGCTGGATGAAGGGTGCTGGATGAATGGTGCTGGATGAAGGATACAGGATGAATGGTGCTGGATGAAGGGTGCTGGATGAAGGGTGCTGGATGAAGGGTGCTGGATGAATGGTGCTGGATGAATGGTGCTGGATGAAGGGTGCTGGATGAAGGGTGCTGGATGAAGGGTGCTGGATGAAGGGTGCTGGATGAAGGGTGCTGGATGAAGGGTGCTGGATGAAGGGTGCTGGATAAAGGGTGCTGGATGAAGGGTGCTGGATGAATGGTGCTGGATGAATGGTGCTGGATGAAGGGTGCTGGATGAAGGGTGCTGGATGAAGGGTGCTGGATGAAGGGTGCTGGATGAAGGGTGCTGGATGAAGGGTGCTGGATGAAGGGTGCTGGATGAAGGGTGCTGGATGAAGGGTGCTGGATGAATGGTGCTGGATGAATGGTGCTGGGTGAATGGTGCTGGATGAAGGGTGCTGGATGAAGGGTGCTGGATGAAGGGTGCTGGATGAAGGGTGCTGGATGAAGGGTGCTGGATGAAGGGTGCTGGATGAAGGGTGCTGGATGAAGGGTGCTGGATGAAGGGTGCTGGATGAAGGGTGCTGGATGAATGGTGCTGGATGAATGGTGCTGGATGAAGGGTACTGGATGAAGGGTGCTGGATAAACGGTGCTGGATGAAGGGTGCTGGATGAAGGGTGCTGGATGAAGGGTGCTGGATGAAGGGTGCTGGATGAAGGGTGCTGGATGAATGGTGCTGGATGAATGGTGCTGGATGAAGGGTGCTGGATGAAGGGTGCTGGATGAAGGGTGCTGGATGAAGGGTGCTGGATGAAGGGTGCTGGATGAAGGGTGCTGGATGAAGGGTGCTGGATGAAGGGTGCTGGATGAAGGGTGCTGGATGAAGGGTGCTGGATGAAGGGTGCTGGATGAAGGGTGCTGGATGAAGGGTGCTGGATGAAGGGTGCTGGATGAAGGGTGCTGGATGAAGGGTACTGGATGAAGGGTGCTGGATAAACGGTGCTGGATGAAGGGTGCTGGATGAAGGGTGCTGGATGAAGGGTGCTGGATGAATGGTGCTGGATGAAGGGTGCTGGATGAATGGTGCTGGATGAATGGTGCTGGATGAATGGTGCTGGATGAAGGGTGCTGGATGAATGGTGCTGGATGAAGGGTGCTGGATGAAGGGTGCTGGATGAAGGGTGCTGGATGAATGGTGCTGGATGAATGGTGCTGGATGAAGGGTGCTGGATGAAGGGTGCTGGATGAAGGGTGCTGGATGAATGGTGCTGGATGAAGGGTGCTGGATGAAGGGTGCTGGATGAAGGGTGCTGGATGAATGGTGCTGGATGAATGATGCTGGATGAAGGGTGCTGGATGAAGGGTGCTGGATGAAGGGTGCTGGATGAAGGGTGCTGGATGAAGGGTGCTGGATGAATGGTGCTGGATGAATGATGCTGGATGAAGGGTGCTGGATGAAGGGTGCTGGATGAAGGGTGCTGGATGAAGGGTGCTGGATGAAGGGTGCTGGATGAAGGGTGCTGGATGAAGGGTGCTGGATGAAGGGTGCTGGATGAAGGGTGCTGGATGAAGGGTGCTGGATGAAGGGTGCTGGATGAAGGGTGCTGGATGAAGGGTGCTGGATGAATGGTGCTGGATGAAGGGTGCTGGATGAAGGGTGCTGGATGAAGGGTGCTGGATGAAGGGTGCTGGATGAAGGGTGCTGGATGAATGGTGCTGGATGAAGGGTGCTGGATGAAGGGTGCTGGATGAAGGGTGCTGGATGAAGGGTGCTGGATGAAGGGTGCTGGATGAAGGGTGCTGGATGAAGGGTGCTGGATGAAGGGTGCTGGATGAAGGGTGCTGGATGAAGGGTGCTGGATGAAGGGTGCTGGATGAAGGGTGCTGGATGAAGGGTGCTGGATGAAGGGTACTGGATGAAGGGTGCTGGGTGAATGGTGCTGGAAATGGTGCTGGATGAAGGGTGCTGGATGAAGGGTGCTGGATGAATGGTGCTGGATGAATGGTGCTGGATGAATGGTGCTGGATGAAGGGTGCTGGATGAAGGGTGCTGGATGAATGGTGCTGGATGAATGATGCTGGATGAAGGGTGCTGGATGAAGGGTGCTGGATGAAGGGTGCTGGATGAAGTGTGCTGGATGAAGGGTGCTGGATGAAGGGTGCTGGATGAAGGGTGCTGGATGAAGGGTGCTGGATGAAGGGTGCTGGATGAAGGGTGCTGGATGAAGGGTGCTGGATGAAGGGTGCTGGATGAAGGGTGCTGGATGAATGGTGCTGGATGAAGGGTGCTGGATGAAGGGTGCTGGATAAATGGTGCTGGATGAATGGTGCTGGATGAAGGGTGCTGGATGAAGGGTGCTGGATAAATGGTGCTGGATGAATGGTGCTGGATGAAGGGTGCTGGATGAAGGATGCTGGATGAAGGGTGCTGGATGAAGGGTGCTGGATGAAGGGTGCTGGATGAAGGGTGCTGGATGAAGGGTGCTGGATGAAGGGTGCTGGATGAAGGGTGCTGGATGAAGGGTGCTGGATGAAGGGTGCTGGATGAAGGATGCTGGATGAAGGGTGCTGGATGAAGGGTGCTAGATGAATGGTGCTGGATGAATGGTGCTGGATGAATGGTGCTGGGTGAAGGGTGCTGGATGAATGGTGCTGGATGAAGGGTGCTGGATGAAGGGTGCTGGATGAAGGGTGCTGGGTGAAGGGTGCTGGATGAATGGTGGTCTACATGGATATGAAAACTTCCACATCTCAGACTGAAGTTACTGGTGAACACACAGTCAGAATGTGAATGGCTACAGTATAGAAACTAAATTGAGAACTGCTGCCTCATTTTGCTTGGATTCTCTTTTAATTAGATTGCTGCATCCCCTAGCAGCCTCAGACAGTGCCATCCAGATTAGTTTCCAGTATTATCCTGCTTCAGCCAACCCCAGCCTTCAGGAATAGGAACATTCTGGATGTTCTGTTGACTGGTGGTCCAAGTATTATCCTGCTTCAGCCAACCCCAGCCTTCAGGAATGGGAACATTCTGGATGTTCTGTTGACTGGTGGTCCAAGTATTGCTCTGAAAAGCAACTCTTTTGATGTGCTGGAGCAGGACATCCTAAGTGGGAGGAAGATTTGCCAATGATTTTCTCAGTTTGCTAAACCATTTCTTCTGAGCTTCATTCACTAGTAATGATGTGCTCTGTTTAGGATACAAGATGACAAGGAATGAACGCTCCAAGATGACAAACTGTGGGGATGAAAGTTAACGGATGATTGGTTATGTAAAGAAAGGCCTCAGTGGTTTCAAGATAATAATTCCAGGCCTCCCATGCAGACCTTTTACTTTTCCCGAGGAAGGAGGTTGTCACATCCTGTGAAGGCATGAATGAAGGCAATGCTTATCCCTCCCCCCATTGGTGCTCACAAACAGTATTGATGTCGTAGTAATGAAAATGTTTGCCTATGACAAATCACACCCAGAAAATGTCAGCACTTTGAATTCAGTTCTCACAAGTAAAAAAAAGTCCAAGTTAAGAAATATGACAAATTTGTCACTGGCTAGCAATATCTGCCTCTTCATGGTGAGATTTATTGCGGACAAACCTGCTCTGTACCGTTGCAAAGCACTTTGTTGTCCGATACAATGAAGAGAGTACAGAGGAATCAATGGCATTCACTATTTCAGTAAGAAATCCACACAGAACATTCAGTTCTTTCTTGTGTGCAGCATCTCTTAGAAACACACTCCACTTGCATGGAAGTAAGGTTTATGCAGAAGTCCGCAATCGGCTTCAAGTTAAGTCCTTGATACTACATGGGATGAAGTGATCCCGGACACCATCAAGCCGGCTTCAAGTTAAGTCCTTGATACTACATGGCATGAAGTGATCCCGGACACCATCAAGCCGGCTTCAAGTTAAGTCCTTGATACTACATGGGATGAAGTGATCCCGGACACCATCAAGCCGGCTTCAAGTTAAGTCCTTGATACTACATGGGATGAAGTGATCCCGGACACCATCAAGCCGGCTTCAAGTTAAGTCCTTGATACTACATGGCATGAAGTGATCCCGGACACCATCAAACCGGCTTCAAGTTAAGTCCTTGATACTACATGGGATGAAGTGATCCCGGACACCATCAAGCCGGCTTCAAGTTAAGTCCTTGATACTACATGGCATGAAGTGATCCCGGACACCATCAAGCCGGCTTCAAGTTAAGTCCTTGATACTACATGGGATGAAGTGATCCCGGACACCATCAAGCCGGCTTCAAGTTAAGTCCTTGATACTACATGGGATGAAGTGATCCCGGACACCATCAAGCCGGCTTCAAGTTAAGTCCTTGATACTACATGGGATGAAGTGATCCCGGACACCATCAAGCCGGCTTCAAGTTAAGTCCTTGATACTACATGGCATGAAGTGATCCCGGACACCATCAAGCCGGCTTCAAGTTAAGTCCTTGATACTACATGGCATGAAGTGATCCCGGACACCATCAAGCCGGCTTCAAGTTAAGTCCTTGATACTACATGGCATGAAGTGATCCCGGACACCATCAAGCCGGCTTCAAGTTAAGTCCTTGATACTACATGGGATGAAGTTATCCCGGACACCATCAAGCCGGCTTCAAGTTAAGTCCTTGATACTACATGGCATGAAGTGATCCCGGACACCATCAAGCCGGCTTCAAGTTAAGTCCTTGATACTACATGGCATGAAGTGATCCCGGACACCATCAAGCCGGCTTCAAGTTAAGTCCTTGATACTACATGGGATGAAGTGATCCCGGACACCATCAAGCCGGCTTCAAGTTAAGTCCTTGATACTACATGGCATGAAGTGATCCCGGACACCATCAAGCCGGCTTCAAGTTAAGTCCTTGATACTACATGGGATGAAGTGATCCCAGACACCATCAAGCCGGCTTCAAGTTAAGTCCTTGATACTACATGGGATGAAGTGATCCCGGACACCATCAAGCCGGCTTCAAGTTAAGTCCTTGATACTACATGGGATGAAGTGATCCCGGACACCATCAAGCCGGCTTCAAGTTAAGTCCTTGATACTACATGGGATGAAGTGATCCCGGACACCATCAAGCCGGCTTCAAGTTAAGTCCTTGATACTACATGGGATGAAGTGATCCCGGACACCATCAAGCCGGCTTCAAGTTAAGTCCTTGATACTACATGGGATGAAGTGATCCCGGACACCGTCAAGCCGGCTTCAAGTTAAGTCCTTGATACTACATGGGATGAAGTGATCCCGGACACCATCAAGCCGGCTTCAAGTTAAGTCCTTGATACTACATGGCATGAAGTGATCCCGGACACCATCAAGCCGGCTTCAAGTTAAGTCCTTGATACTACATGGGATGAAGTGATCCCGGACACCATCAAGCCGGCTTCAAGTTAAGTCCTTGATACTACATGGGATGAAGTGATCCCGGACACCATCAAGCCGGCTTCAAGTTAAGTCCTTGATACTACATGGGATGAAGTGATCCCGGACACCATCAAGCCGGCTTCAAGTTAAGTCCTTGATACTACATGGGATGAAGTGATCCCGGACACCATCAAGCCGGCTTCAAGTTAAGTCCTTGATACTACATGGCATGAAGTGATCCCGGACACCATCAAGCCAGCTTCAAGTTAAGTCCTTGATACTACATGGGATGAAGTGATCCCGGACACCATCAAGCCGGCTTCAAGTTAAGTCCTTGATACTACATGGGATGAAGTGATCCCGGACACCATCAAGCCGGCTTCAAGTTAAGTCCTTGATACTACATGGGATGAAGTGATCCCGGACACCATCAAGCCGGCTTCAAGTTAAGTCCTTGATACTACATGGCATGAAGTGATCCCGGACACCATCAAGCCGGCTTCAAGTTAAGTCCTTGATACTACATGGGATGAAGTTATCACGGACACCATCAAGCCGGCTTCAAGTTAAGTCCTTGATACTACATGGGATGAAGTGATCCCGGACACCATCAAGCCGGCTTCAAGTTAAGTCCTTGATACTACATGGCATGAAGTGATCCCGGACACCATCAAGCCGGCTTCAAGTTAAGTCCTTGATACTACATGGGATGAAGTGATCCCGGACACCATCAAGCCGGCTTCAAGTTAAGTCCTTGATACTACATGGGATGAAGTGATCCCGGACACCATCAAGCCGGCTTCAAGTTAAGTCCTTGATACTACATGGGATGAAGTGATCCCGGACACCATCAAGCCGGCTTCAAGTTAAGTCCTTGATACTACATGGCATGAAGTGATCCCGGACACCATCAAGCCGGCTTCAAGTTAAGTCCTTGATACTACATGGGATGAAGTGATCCCGGACACCATCAAGCCGGCTTCAAGTTAAGTCCTTGACACTACTTGGCATGAAGTGATCCCGGACACCATCAAGCCGGCTTCAAGTTAAGTCCTTGATACTACATGGGATGAAGTGATCCCGGACACCATCAAGCCGGCTTCAAGTTAAGTCCTTGATACTACATGGGATGAAGTGATCCCGGACACCATCAAGCCGGCTTCAAGTTAAGTCCTTGATACTACATGGGATGAAGTGATCCCGGACACAATCAAGCTGGCTTGTGCATTGAAAATCTGAAAAAGGAATGGTGGAGAGAGTTTACTTGCATATTCAGCAATGTTTTTGAAGTAGATATGGAAGAAATGGATAACAGTGAGCCAGCCACAGGATTTTACTTTGAAAATAATCTGTAGGACTAGCCTGATTGCTATAACCCAGCAGCTCTTTGGGTGCTGACTTTTTTCCAAGACAAATGCTTCTGAAATCAGACAAAGAAGGAGGAGTACTCTGATTTTCATGGCAATAAAAATGTTGCAAGTTCTGATTAGCTATCTAGACAGCCAAAGAGAGTGCTGTATAGCTACATTAGCTATCTAGACAGCCAAAGAGACTGCTGTATTGCTACATTAGCTATCTAGACAGCCAAAGAGACTGCTGTATTGCTACATTAGCTATCTAGACAGCCAAAGAGACTGCTGTATTGCTACATTAGCTATCTAGACAGCCAAAGAGACTGCTGTATTGCTACATTAGCTATCTAGACAGCCAAAGAGACTGCTGTATTGCTACATTAGCTATCTAGACAGCCAAAGAGACTGCTGTATTGCTACATTAGCTATCTAGACAGCCAAAGAGACTGCTGTATTGCTACATTAGCTATCTAGACAGCCAAAGAGACTGCTGTATGGCTACATTAGCTATCTAGACAGCCAAAGAGACTGCTGTATTGCTACATTAGCTATCTAGACAGCCAAAGAGACTGCTGTATTGCTACATTAGCTATCTAGACAGCCAAAGAGACTGCTGTATTGCTACATTAGCTATCTAGACAGCCAAAGAGACTGCTGTATTGCTACATTAGCTATCTAGACAGCCAAAGAGACTGCTGTATAGCTACATTAGCTATCTAGACAGCCAAAGAGACTGCTGTATTGCTACATTAGCTATCTAGACAGCCAAAGAGACTGCTGTATTGCTACATTAGCTATCTAGACAGCCAAAGAGACTGCTGTATAGCTACATTAGCTATCTAGACAGCCAAAGAGACTGCTGTATGGCTACATTAGCTATCTAGACAGCCAAAGAGACTGCTGTATTGCTACATTAGCTATCTAGACAGCCAAAGAGACTGCTGTATTGCTACATTAGCTATCTAGACAGCCAAAGAGACTGCTGTATTGCTACATTAGCTATCTAGACAGCCAAAGAGACTGCTGTATTGCTACATTAGCTATCTAGACAGCCAAAGAGACTGCTGTATAGCTACATTAGCTATCTAGACAGCCAAAGAGACTGCTGTATTGCTACATTAGCTATCTAGACAGCCAAAGAGACTGCTGTATTGCTACATTAGCTATCTAGACAGCCAAAGAGACTGCTGTATTGCTACATTAGCTATCTAGACAGCCAAAGAGACTGCTGTATGGCTACATTAGCTATCTAGACAGCCAAAGAGAGTGCTGTATAGCTACATTAGCTATCTAGACAGCCAAAGAGACTGCTGTATAGCTACATTAGCTATCTAGACAGCCAAAGAGACTGCTGTATTGCTACATTAGCTATCTAGACAGCCAAAGAGACTGCTGTATTGCTACATTAGCTATCTAGACAGCCAAAGAGACTGCTGTATAGCTACATTAGCTATCTAGACAGCCAAAGAGACTGCTGTATTGCTACATTAGCTATCTAGACAGCCAAAGAGACTGCTGTATTGCTACATTAGCTATCTAGACAGCCAAAGAGACTGCTGTATTGCTACATTAGCTATCTAGACAGCCAAAGAGACTGCTGTATTGCTACATTAGCTATCTAGACAGCCAAAGAGACTGCTGTATTGCTACATTAGCTATCTAGACAGCCAAAGAGACTGCTGTATTGCTACATTAGCTATCTAGACAGCCAAAGAGACTGCTGTATTGCTACATTAGCTATCTAGACAGCCAAAGAGACTGCTGTATTGCTACATTAGCTATCTAGACAGCCAAAGAGACTGCTGTATAGCTACATTAGCTACATTAGCTATCTAGACAGCCAAAGAGACTGCTGTATTGCTACATTAGCTATCTAGACAGCCAAAGAGACTGCTGTATTGCTACATTAGCTATCTAGACAGCCAAAGAGACTGCTGTATTGCTACATTAGCTATCTAGACAGCCAAAGAGACTGCTGTATTGCTACATTAGCTATCTAGACAGCCAAAGAGACTGCTGTATAGCTACATTAGCTATCTAGACAGCCAAAGAGACTGCTGTATTGCTACATTAGCTATCTAGACAGCCAAAGAGACTGCTGTATTGCTACATTAGCTATCTAGACAGCCAAAGAGACTGCTGTATTGCTACATTAGCTATCTAGACAGCCAAAGAGACTGCTGTATTGCTACATTAGCTATCTAGACAGCCAAAGAGACTGCTGTATTGCTACATTAGCTATCTAGACAGCCAAAGAGACTGCTGTATTGCTACATTAGCTATCTAGACAGCCAAAGAGACTGCTGTATTGCTACATTAGCTATCTAGACAGCCAAAGAGACTGCTGTATTGCTACATTAGCTATCTAGACAGCCAAAGAGACTGCTGTATAGTTACATTAGCTATCTAGACAGCCAAAGAGACTGCTGTATTGCTACATTAGCTATCTAGACAGCCAAAGAGACTGCTGTATTGCTACATTAGCTATCTAGACAGCCAAAGAGACTGCTGTATAGCTACATTAGCTATCTAGACAGCCAAAGAGACTGCTGTATAGCTACATTAGCTATCTAGACAGCCAAAGAGACTGCTGTATTGCTACATTAGCTATCTAGACAGCCAAAGAGACTGCTGTATTGCTACATTAGCTATCTAGACAGCCAAAGAGACTGCTGTATTGCTACATTAGCTATCTAGACAGCCAAAGAGACTGCTGTATAGTTACATTAGCTATCTAGACAGCCAAAGAGACTGCTGTATTGCTACATTAGCTATCTAGACAGCCAAAGAGACTGCTGTATTGCTACATTAGCTATCTAGACAGCCAAAGAGACTGCTGTATAGCTACATTAGCTATCTAGACAGCCAAAGAGACTGCTGTATGGCTACATTAGCTATCTAGACAGCCAAAGAGACTGCTGTATAGCTACATTAGCTATCTAGACAGCCAAAGAGACTGCTGTATTGCTACATTAGCTATCTAGACAGCCAAAGAGACTGCTGTATAGTTACATTGGCTATCTAGACAGCCAAAGAGACTGCTGTATTGCTACATTAGCTATCTAGACAGCCAAAGAGACTGCTGTATAGCTACATTAGCTATCTAGACAGCCAAAGAGACTGCTGTATGGCTACATTAGCTATCTAGACAGCCAAAGAGACTGCTGTATTGCTACATTAGCTATCTAGACAGCCAAAGAGACTGCTGTATGGCTACATTAGCTATCTAGACAGCCAAAGAGACTGCTGTATAGCTACATTAGCTATCTAGACAGCCAAAGAGACTGCTGTATTGCTACATTAGCTATCTAGACAGCCAAAGAGACTGCTGTATTGCTACATTAGCTATCTAGACAGCCAAAGAGACTGCTGTATTGCTACATTAGCTATCTAGACAGCCAAAGAGACTGCTGTATAGCTACATTAGCTATCTAGACAGCCAAAGAGACTGCTGTATTGCTACATTAGCTATCTAGACAGCCAAAGAGACTGCTGTATTGCTACATTAGCTATCTAGACAGCCAAAGAGACTGCTGTATAGTTACATTAGCTATCTAGACAGCCAAAGAGACTGCTGTATTGCTACATTAGCTATCTAGACAGCCAAAGAGACTGCTGTATGGCTACATTAGCTATCTAGACAGCCAAAGAGACTGCTGTATTGCTACATTAGCTATCTAGACAGCCAAAGAGACTGCTGTATGGCTACATTAGCTATCTAGACAGCCAAAGAGACTGCTGTATTGCTACATGAGCTATCTAGACAGCCAAAGAGACTGCTGTATGGCTACATTAGCTATCTAGACAGCCAAAGAGACTGCTGTATGGCTACATTAGCTATCTAGACAGCCAAAGAGACTGCTGTATTGCTACATTAGCTATCTAGACAGCCAAAGAGACTGCTGTATTGCTACATTAGCTATCTAGACAGCCAAAGAGACTGCTGTATTGCTACATTAGCTATCTAGACAGCCAAAGAGACTGCTGTATAGCTACATTAGCTATCTAGACAGCCAAAGAGACTGCTGTATTGCTACATTAGCTATCTAGACAGCCAAAGAGACTGCTGTATTGCTACATTAGCTATCTAGACAGCCAAAGAGACTGCTGTATTGCTACATTAGCTATCTAGACAGCCAAAGAGACTGCTGTATAGCTACATTAGCTATCTAGACAGCCAAAGAGACTGCTGTATTGCTACATTAGCTATCTAGACAGCCAAAGAGACTGCTGTATTGCTACATTAGCTATCTAGACAGCCAAAGAGACTGCTGTATGGCTACATTAGCTATCTAGACAGCCAAAGAGACTGCTGTATTGCTACATTAGCTATCTAGACAGCCAAAGAGACTGCTGTATAGCTACATTAGCTATCTAGACAGCCAAAGAGACTGCTGTATGGCTACATTAGCTATCTAGACAGCCAAAGAGACTGCTGTATTGCTACATTAGCTATCTAGACAGCCAAAGAGACTGCTGTATTGCTACATTAGCTATCTAGACAGCCAAAGAGACTGCTGTATAGCTACATTAGCTATCTAGACAGCCAAAGAGACTGCTGTATGGCTACATTAGCTATCTAGACAGCCAAAGAGACTGCTGTATTGCTACATTAGCTATCTAGACAGCCAAAGAGACTGCTGTATTGCTACATTAGCTATCTAGACAGCCAAAGAGACTGCTGTATGGCTACATTAGCTATCTAGACAGCCAAAGAGACTGCTGTATTGCTACATTAGCTATCTAGACAGCCAAAGAGACTGCTGTATTGCTACATTAGCTATCTAGACAGCCAAAGAGACTGCTGTATAGCTACATTAGCTATCTAGACAGCCAAAGAGACTGCTGTATGGCTACATTAGCTATCTAGACAGCCAAAGAGACTGCTGTATTGCTACATGAGCTATCTAGACAGCCAAAGAGACTGCTGTATTGCTACATTAGCTATCTAGACAGCCAAAGAGACTGCTGTATAGTTACATTAGCTATCTAGACAGCCAAAGAGACTGCTGTATTGCTACATTAGCTATCTAGACAGCCAAAGAGACTGCTGTATTGCTACATTAGCTATCTAGACAGCCAAAGAGACTGCTGTATAGTTACATTAGCTATCTAGACAGCCAAAGAGACTGCTGTATTGCTACATTAGCTATCTAGACAGCCAAAGAGACTGCTGTATAGTTACATTAGCTATCTAGACAGCCAAAGAGACTGCTGTATAGCTACATTAGCTATCTAGACAGCCAAAGAGACTGCTGTATTGCTACATTAGCTATCTAGACAGCCAAAGAGACTGCTGTATTGCTACATTAGCTATCTAGACAGCCAAAGAGACTGCTGTATTGCTACATTAGCTATCTAGACAGCCAAAGAGACTGCTGTATTGCTACATTAGCTATCTAGACAGCCAAAGAGACTGCTGTATTGCTACATTAGCTATCTAGACAGCCAAAGAGACTGCTGTATTGCTACATTAGCTATCTAGACAGCCAAAGAGACTGCTGTATTGCTACATTAGCTATCTAGACAGCCAAAGAGACTGCTGTATAGCTACATTAGCTATCTAGACAGCCAAAGAGACTGCTGTATTGCTACATTAGCTATCTAGACAGCCAAAGAGACTGCTGTATTGCTACATTAGCTATCTAGACAGCCAAAGAGACTGCTGTATAGTTACATTAGCTATCTAGACAGCCAAAGAGACTGCTGTATAGCTACATTAGCTATCTAGACAGCCAAAGAGACTGCTGTATTGCTACATTAGCTATCTAGACAGCCAAAGAGACTGCTGTATTGCTACATTAGCTATCTAGACAGCCAAAGAGACTGCTGTATGGCTACATTAGCTATCTAGACAGCCAAAGAGACTGCTGTATTGCTACATTAGCTATCTAGACAGCCAAAGAGACTGCTGTATTGCTACATTAGCTATCTAGACAGCCAAAGAGACTGCTGTATAGCTACATTAGCTATCTAGACAGCCAAAGAGACTGCTGTATTGCTACATTAGCTATCTAGACAGCCAAAGAGACTGCTGTATGGCTACATTAGCTATCTAGACAGCCAAAGAGACTGCTGTATTGCTACATTAGCTATCTAGACAGCCAAAGAGACTGCTGTATTGCTACATTAGCTATCTAGACAGCCAAAGAGACTGCTGTATGGCTACATTAGCTATCTAGACAGCCAAAGAGACTGCTGTATTGCTACATTAGCTATCTAGACAGCCAAAGAGACTGCTGTATAGCTACATTAGCTATCTAGACAGCCAAAGAGACTGCTGTATTGCTACATTAGCTATCTAGACAGCCAAAGAGACTGCTGTATTGCTACATTGGGTTGGCAATTGCTGCGCCTATTCAATCTTGGGTTTTGGAAAAATGAACGATGGAAGAGAATTCTTCTTGATTGTGCCATGAATATAAACTGTCCTCTTGTCAATAACTTCTGCAACATATTTCTGGTGCTGCCATTTTCCTAGGACTTATATTTCTGGTGCTGCCATTTTCCTAGGACTTATATTTCTGGTGCTGCCATTTTCCTAGGACTTATATTTCTGGTCCTGCCATTTTCCTAGGACTTATATTTCTGGTGCTGCCATTTTCCTAGGACTTATATTTCTGGTGCTGCCATTTTCCTAGGACTTATATTTCTGGTGCTGCCATTTTCCTAGGACTTATATTTCTGGTCCTGCCATTTTCCTAGGACTTATATTTCTGGTGCTGCCATTTTCCTAGGACTTATATTTCTGGTGCTGCAATTTTCCTAGGACTTATATTTCTGGTACTACCATTTTCCTAGGACTTATATTTCTGGTCCTGCCATTTTTCTAGGACTTATATTTCTGGTGCTGCCATTTTCCTAGGACTTATATTTCTGGTGCTGCCATTTTCCTAGGACTTATATTTCTGGTGCTGCCATTTTCCTAGGACTTATATTTCTGGTCCTGCCATTTTCCTAGGACTTATATTTCTGGTGCTGCCATTTTCCTAGGACTTATATTTCTGGTGCTGCCATTTTCCTAGGACTTATATTTCTGGTACTGCCATTTTCCTAGGACTTATATTTCTGGTGCTGCCATTTTCCTAGGACTTATATTTCTGGCAATGCCATTTTCCTAGGACTTATATTTCTGGTACTGCCATTTTCCTAGGACTTATATTTCTGGTGCTGCCATTTTCCTAGGACTTATATTTCTGGTGCTGCCATTTTCCTAGGACTTATATTTCTGGTACTACCATTTTC
>CBDHDT010000069.1:0-31373 GCA_965261215.1 Ekhidna sp. | reverse complement strand
ATGTAGTGTTGTTTTTATTTTGCAATGAGTAAGTTGATGTGATTGCCTCTAGTGGATGCTGGCACTGGCAATGAGATCATTGGTTGTTGGCCAGCCAGTCATCTGGACTCGTTGCTAATGTGCATCAATCTCGTTGTAGAACACATGCACCACGCACACACACACACTCTAAAATACAACCACTAGAGTGAGAGAACCTTATACTGGTATGACAAGTTCTTGAGTTATTCTCTCTCCAGCTGTTTGTTACTCCATCCCCGTGTTATGTGTTGTGTATATAGGAGCACTTGGTGAAGGAAGGCATGGCATGGGTGGATGACCAGCACAGCCAAGAGAGACTCTACTGGTTCCCTGGACTATTTAGCATAGGCAGTTAGTATATGTTGGTTCCCTAGACCATTTAGCATAGGCAGTTAGTATATACTGTTGGTTCCCTGGACTATTTAAGCATAGGCAGTTAGCTGTTGGTTTCCTGGACTATTTAGCATAGGCAGTTAGCTGTTGGTTTCCTGGACTATTTAGCATAGGCACTTAGCTGTTGGTTTCCTGGACTATTTAGCATAGGCACTTAGTATATACTGTTCATATACACAGTCGTGTAGAAACAATTTTCCTGCATTTTTTTACCTTTTAAATAATTTAATTTTTGAGAGACATGCAATACAATAGTTACTAGCTCTCTCTCAGTTGTATTCCTCGCCGAGGCTGAATTTTTTTCTATAGCCATTTATAACTTATGTGTACAAGAGGGTGAGCATTAAGATAACATAGAGAAGGACAAATGAGAGGTGTGTGTATTGTTTAGCCACGGGTGTTTCACTGGTTTGACCAAAAAAAAAAAAATTCCATCAAATCAAAACTTTTCCTCAGAATGTGCCCCTTTTCAAACTTGTTGAGAAAAAAACCTTTCTGAGTAATTCGTAGCTTCTTTCCGAGAGTCAATTTTTTGACCCAAAAGAGAAGTTTTCAGTCAATTTCCGCGAATATGCTTCAAAATACCTGAAGAGCTTAGTTTAGCTGTATATGGCTCATTTTGAGGGGGAAAACCGTTTTTGTTAATATTTGTCCCGTTTCACAGCTTTGACCAAAAAAAGTTGTATCCTTAAAATCAAATTTTTCCTCAGGATATGCCCCTTTTCCAACTTGTTGAGAAAAAAATAACTTTCAGAGTAATTCTGAGCTTCTTTCTGAGATGATCAATTTTATGACCCAGAGAAATTTTCAGTCAGTATCCGCGAAAATGCTTCAAAACATCTGAAAAGCTAAATTTAGCTGTATGTGGCTCATTTTGTGGAGGAAAAACGTTTTCTCTAAAATTTGTCCTGTTTCACTGGTTTGACCAAAAAAAGTTTGTTTCCATCAAATCAAAATTTTCCTCAGGATTTGCTCCTTTTCAAACTTGTCTAGAAAAAATAACTTTCTGAGTAATTCTTAGTTCTTTCAGAGATGGTCACTTTTTACTTCCAAAAGGAAGTTTTATTTCCGCGAAAATGCTTCAAAACACATGAAGCTTAGTTTTGCTGTATATTGCTTATTTTGAGGGGGGAAACCGATTTTGTTAATATTTGTCCCGTTTCACAACTTTGACAAAAAAAAAGTTGTTTAAATCAAATCTAAATTTTCTTCAAGATTTTCCCCTCTTTAAACTTATTGAGACAAAATAACATTCTGAGTAATTATTAGTTTCATTCTGAGAAAATAAACTTTTTGACCCAAAAGAGATGTTTTCAGTCCATTTCCGCGAAAATGCTTCAAACATCAGAAATGGTTAGTTTCGCTGTATGTGGCTCATTTTGAGGAGGAAAACTTTTTGGTAATATTTGTCTCGTTCACTGGTTTGACCAAAAAAAGTTGTTTCCATAAAATCAAAAATTTCCTCAGGATTTGCCCCTTTTCAAATATGGTGAGAAAAAATAATATCTGAGTAATTCTTAGCTACTTTCTGAGAAATTCAATATTTAGACCCACGAGAGAAGTTTTCAGTCATTATCCGCGATAATACTTCAAAACACCAGAAAAGCTTAGCTTAGCTGTAGAGGAGGAAAACCGGTTTCGGTAATATATGTTCCATTTCAATGGTTTGACCAAAAAAAAGTTGTTTCCAGAAAATTAAAATTTTCCTCAGGATTTGCCACTTTTTAATCTTGTTGAAAAAAAGGAATATCTGAGTAATTCATAGCTTCTTTCTGAGAAAGTTTATTTTTTGACTCAAAAGAGAAGTTTTCAGTCAATTTCCGCAAAAATAAAACACCTGAAAAGGTGAGTTTTGCTGTATATGGCTCTTTTTGTGGAAGAAAACTGATTTTGTTAATAATTGTCCTATTTCACAAGTTTGACCAAAAAAAGTTGTTTCAATCAAATCTAAATTTTCTGCAGGATTTGCTCTTTTTCTAACTTGTTGAGAAAAAATAACTTTCTGAGTAATTCTTAGCCTCTGATATAGTCAATTTTTCGACCCAAAAGTGAAATTTTCAGTAAATTTCCGCGAAAGTTTAAAAACACAGAAAACTTAGTTTAGCAGTATGTGGCTCATTTTGAGGAGTAAAACCGTTTCCGGAAATATTTGTCCCATTTCTCTGGTTTGACCAAAAAATGTTGTAACCATCAAATCAAAATTTTCCTCAGGATTTTCCCCTTTTCTAACTAGTTGAGAAACAATAAATCTCTCAGTAAATCTTAGCTTCTTTCTGAGATGGTCACTTTTTAGACCCAAAAGAGAGGTTTTCAGTTAATATCCGCAAAAAAAATGCTTCAAAACACATGAAAGGCAAAGCTTCGCTTCCTGTATGTGGGTCATTTTGAGGAGGTAAACCATTTTCGGGAATATTTGTCCCGTTTGACTGGTTTGACCAAAAAAAAGTTGTTTCTATCAAATCAAAAATTTCCTCAGGATTTTCCCATTTCAATCTTATTGAGAAAAAAATAACCTTCTGATTAATTCTTAGCTTCTTTCTGAGATGGTCACTTTTTAGTCCCAAAAGAGATGTTTTCAGTTAATTTCCACGAAAATGCTTCTAAACACAAAAGCTTTGTTTAGCTCTTATGTGGCTCATTTTGAGGGGGGGGGAAGTTTTTGGTAATATATATCCCGTTTCACTGGTTTGACCAAAAAAAAGTTGTTCCCATTAAATCGAAATTTGTCCTCTGGATTTGCCCCTTTTCAAACTTGTTGAGAAAAATAACTTTCTAAGTAATTCTTGGCTTCTTTCTGAGATAGTCACTTTTTTGACCCAAAAGAAAAGTTTTCTGTCGATTTCCGCGAAAATGCTTCAAAACAACAGAAAAGCTGTATATGGCTCTTGAAGAGGAAAACCTTTTCGGTAATATTTGTCCCATTTCAATGATTTGACCATAAAAAATGGTTTCAAACAAATCAAAACTTTTCCTCTGGATTTACCCCTTTTTCAAACTTGAGGAAAAAAAACTTTCTGAGTAATTCGTAGCTTCTTTCTGAGATAGTCAATTTTTAGACCCAAAAGAGAAATTTTCAGTCAATTTCCGCGAAAAGGCTTAAAAAAAAAAGCTGGCTCATTGAGGAGGAAAACTGTTATTGTTAATATTTGTCCCGTTTCACAGGTTTGACCAAAAAAAGTTGTTTCCATAAAATCAAAGCATCTATTCCAGTACCTCTCACATGCTATCTGAGTTATGTTGTGTGGCAAACCTAGGGGTTCATTATTTATAATTTTGCTCCGTCTCACTTGTCTACATGGCAAGAAAAACTGGCACGAGTTGCACGAAAGATGCCATATCTCCACCAAAGTCTAATTATTTCTTTGTTTGCCTACTATCCACCTTCCCACACTTTGATTGAAATCCGTCCAAAACTTTGTGAAATCCTGCAGCCGGACAAATAAACACAAACCAGAGTGGGCAAATCTCAGCAGAGGTAATTATATAGTAATCAAACAGTCCACTTGGAGTACTTGGCTCAGTTGACTGTTATTCTTATGTATCCATGGCTGTGTTTTCACAAAAGCCTGTAATTGTTAAATTCAATGTGATTAGATATATAGCTACTAAAATAGTCTTGTGTGCATAGTTAGCCTCTTACTGATGATCACTGAAGCAAATGCTCTGCCTTGTGTCCTGTCACAAAGATAAAATATATATATATATATATATTTGGCAGAAAGTGTTGATGTGTATATAATTTACATTGACAGTAAGTTTTCATGCAGGTCCTGGTACTTAGCATATTTATTATGCTATATATCAACACCCATGCTGTCTCCATGCTTTTCTTTTGCTTTGCTTTTTAGTTGTTATGCACTCCAGCTTGTATTCCAGCTCTTCTTGGAAGTTATCTGCCAAGAAGCGATCTAACTTTGGTAAATATTTCATAGCATGCTACTTGTTAGAAGTTCTTCGTGTGAGCGCAGTCTATACTATGAATCTTTACATGTAGACTATGTGACGAAAGTGCTTAGCAAAACTTGGATGATCCGGTTATCACTTGTCCTCTATATCGTGGAGGAGAGTTGTTTTACCTAGCCTTTGGGTTACCACATATAGACAGTGTTATGGAACTCGATGTTGGTGATAGATATTTCATACTTCACTTTATAAGCAGAATCTCTTTAGTCCGTCATATATGTCGACCCTTTACCTTCCTTCTATTTTAGATTACGTAGATATACGGTCCAACTGCGCTAGACTAAAATCTCACTACTTTTTATGCACCATGTCTGCACTGTGTCTACTTACCTCATTCATATAGCACCGTTTGCTGGGTCTTGAAAGCGATGTCTGTTTGTTTTTGTTGATCACTCTCCAATCCAAGTTTTACAAACTTTTGGGTCTGCATCACAGCAGTAAATGGATAAAGATGCACAATATCTTTTTTTCTTTTTCTTTTTTTTTTTGCAATGACTGGTAAATTTGGACAGCTACCCTGCCATCATGTAACCCAACTCTGCTTCTTCTACAACAAACATGGGAAAAGCTACTCTATTTAACTCACACTTTCAGTCGGTTTTTACATCAAGCACATTGACTTCCACTACTGCAGGAAATCTCAACACCAGATGACATAAGTGATATTCTGTTGGAGGAAGATGTCTACATGGCCCTATTAAGTATAAATCTAACCAAGGCTATGGAAATTTATGGTATTCGTCCGAAAGTGTTACAATTATGTGCTTTTACCTTTGCATCTGCCATTCCACCCTCTTCTCTCTGTCTTATGAGTGAGAATAATTCCAACTTTTAAGTGTCGTAATAGGCTCTAGTAAACATCTACAGGTCAATATCACTTTTCTGTTCTATCTGCAAAGTCTTTGAGCACTTAATTATGACAAGATTAGAGAATTTACCACAAAAAACAAAGAAAGATCAATTTGGCTTACTTCCTAAACAGACAGTTGTTTGCAGCAATTACTATTATTCATATGGTCTATACTCCACAGTAAGGAAAGGAAATCACAGTTGGCACGTCGTATATCTAGACCTAAGAAAGGCATTTGACTGTCCCATGCAATGTGGAAGCTATATAAAAGGAAACTTATGGAATTTTCTTTAAAAGAAGATCTGACTCAAGAGTTCAATGTGTTGCCTTGATAAGGAAATGTGTGGTCTCACACAAGTATCAGGTGTGTCCCAAAACAGTATTTTTGGCCCCTTTCTATTCATCTACTATCCACAACATAACACTCTCTGTCCCTACCCTGAAAATCACGCAGATGATACCAAGCCGACCAAGGAAAGGAACGGATTGTTCAATCCTCCAACATGGGCATATCTACATCTCCAAATGGAGCTTACAATGGAAACTTTCCTTCAATGTCAAGAAGTGCTATTTGCTACATTTCTACTCTCCATCATTGAAGATTGCTTACCCAATAAATGATAGAATTACTAGTAAAAGACAAGGATTTTGAAGTTGTCATTTCTAGTGACCTATCTTGGAATCAACACCACACAGAAATAACTACAAAAATATATAAATTGCTGTGACTGTTAAAGCGTATGTTTAGAAGAACATCTTCAGTTTAAACAAAGAAAGCACTCTCTCTCTCTCTTATATATATATATATATATCTGTTGTTAGGTCTAGGCTAGAATATTGCTTTCAGGTGTGGAGGACTCATTTGATGAAAGATCTCATCGCTAGAAAAAAATCCATAGGCAAGCAAACAAAGTTTATACTACAAAACTTAACACTAGAAAACAGGGACAGACTGATAGTTCTCATCATACTTCCACTAATGATGTAGTATGAAATAGCAGACATCATGTTCTTTAAAGAATTGAAAAACAACTGAGAGATTCAATATTAGCAACTGTACTTCTTTCTCTGCTTCAAATACAAGGTCCTTTTCCCATGCCAAGTTATACCACACTCGTACATATAATATTGATCACTTTTACTTCAACAGACTTCCAAGACTTCCAAGACTATGGAAAGCACTACCTCACTTGACAGACTTCCAAGACTATGGAAAGCACTACCTCACTTAACAGACTTCCAAGACTATGGAAAGCACTACCTCACTTGACACTAACCTATCACTCAAAACACTTCACCACAAGCTATTAGATACCTTCTGGGAACATTTCAATCTCATCAGTACATTTCACTTCACATGCCCATGCAAAATGCATTCAATCATCCACTAACACAAACTTTTCTAGTTCTAGTTAATGTCTAGTTTTATTAAATTAGTTAATTTCAAGAGTGCCTATAGGATTAATCATATCTACAGCAATATTGCATTCATCTACCATACAATTTTACTTGTTTCATCCTACAGTTTGCTATAAAATCATTATTTGTCACCATCACCATCACCATTATTATTATCATTATTATTAACTGCCATAAACTTCTACTGGCAAGAACTAAACAAACAAAAAATGTGTACCTTTAACTGCACTTGCCCAATAACTGCACATGCCCAGTAGACTACCAAATCATAATTCCACTTGCTGCACAGACACCTATCTTACCAGGAACCACTTTGAATCCATTCACCCTTGATAAAGGAGGCGCTCCAAACCTACCATTATTTTTGCTGCATGTACATATAGTGCTGCTAACTTGTTTGCTTACCTCGAAAGAGCTAATACTTATGCCTACCTGCAGCTTATTGTATTTGCATTCCAATGATATATGTTTCTATTCATGAAAAAGGTTATAGGCACACATATATATAACAATCAATATCATAATAGCAATGATCCAGCTAAGATCGAATAAACTTCAAACAGCAGCGGCTATAGAAAACTGGAGTATAGTTATAGTTGTTTGATCTTTTTGGAGTGGCTAGATCATTGCTTTGTTGAACATTGATAATGAAATAAAAAATTATCCAGATATTCCCCCAAAAAGATTTAATAGGTGTACTCTAGTTTTATGTTAGGAAGTAGTTGTTGGATGAGGCTGAAACACCTAACTTGGGATAAGGGAGTTTCCTTCTAGAATCCTCTTGCACACACATAACTTCTGGAACATCCTCATTGTAATGTCAGTTTACTTCATCCCAAGCTAGTGTACAAGGGACTCAACACATGCTTCCCAGACTCCAGTTACAGGTCTAAATAGCTTCAAAGGTTTGTGCCCAGATCAGTCTGTTAATGTAGACCTTATACTGTGGGTCTGACACAGAGCTGCAGGAAGACAACATTACAGCACCAGAGCCTTGTACAGGTACACAAGCACTTTTCTCAGTAAACCTGAAGTATCTGTAGACAAGTCCTATCAGCTCTTACTCTACAACAGGTCAAAGAAATCTGAAGACTCCAGCTCAAGTTCTCCCAGACGTTGACGCCTAAATAGCAATAAGAGGAAACATAATCAATCTTAACTCCATCCAAGGAAAGAAAAACAGTATCCAGGTATTTCTGTTGTTACCAGGCACTTGGTATTTTCTCATCTGATTGAAGAGTTAATAAATCTTCCTTGCACCTAATCAGCTTGTAAAGCATGATATCACATATCAATTGTCACAGTCTTTGAGATCGAAATTTGGAGGCACGAATTTAATGAAATGATGCAGCAGATGGATCCCTAGTTACCATTCCAGGAGGGTGTGGTGAAATTTGCTCTGGTAGCATTTAATTTTTTTAAGCATATTATTTATGTTACATAGCACAAATATTTGACCCTCTTCCCCCCACTTTTTCAGAAAGCTTGGAAAGTTTAGTAAGATCTCCCCTCTAAATGTATTTTGGGGGGGTTATTTTTTTCAATTATAAGTAATTTTGGAAATCAAATCATGGTTGGCTGCCACTCAACAGTCCATTTTCAACTTCTGAAGGAGAGTTCTCTGTAGAGAAACTCATTCTTGAGGTTATTTTTACATTTTGAATGATTTGAGGATAAGCAAATACAAGATGGCTACTGCCGCTGATGACCTTAGAAATTGGGAATTTTAATCATCTGCAGTGATCCTAGAAATTTAATGAGATTTGATACCAAGCGAGTTGTTGTGATGAGATACTCATATTTGGCATTACTTGCTCACTTGGGGTTAGTTATAAGGGTAAAATTGCTGGTTTAACCAACTTTTTAAAAATGCAGATGGCTATAAAATCTAAACAAACAAAGCTCAAATCTCTTACTTTAACAACTTCTTGAAGCCAATGATGGTAGGCCTAAAAGGAAGGAACTACCCCTCAACTCCCTTCCTTAAAACTCATTTTCAAAGACCAATCTATGTTTCTATCTCGCTTTTCCCCCCTCCCCTTCCATCACATGACTTGCATACAATAGGTCCAATCATAATCATTTTAGTGTCAGATAACTTAACCGTAAAATTTTCCAATGCACATCCACAACCAGTTGCGGAAAAAACTGTTGGTAGGGGTTATTAGTACGTAAGTTTGTCCACACAATCGAGCTAGCGCAGGCATTGTAAGCAACAAATAACTGCAAATTGCAGCGTAGTTCTACAGTTTGGTTTGTGAAGTTCTTGTTCCTGCGCAACTGTACTAAGAGGCTACACGCAGCTGACCCTAGATGGGTATAGTAATAAGATATGTAGTGTACAAGTGGAAAAAGTGTGTAAAAGGAGACATTATTAAAGCTGGAGTTCCAAAACCTCGGAGTTGATCTCCACAGAACCTGGATATCTACATTGATGTTGTTGGAATGGTGTGGCTCTCCAACCAACTGTAATACCATATTAGCTGGTTGTAAATCAAGCATCTATTTTAAGCATCCACTTTACTCTTGGTTCAAGCAACCTTCTTCTTACAAACTGACACTGCACACTACCACACCATGACTTCCATTTAGTGGGTACTTGATCAAACCCAATGGATATATTTATTACTGCAAAACAAGAATACAATTTCAAATGAACCTGAATTGGAAACATAAACTAGGTAGGAGAACCATAAGACCCCTACCACTGGTCCTTTATGGCTATTCAACTGTTGTATGAAACCACATCTACTTCAATCACAGATCACACACATCATAAAAAGAATTTTGGCTAGTATTCCAGAAAAAAAAGAAAAAGAAATGCCTATGTTGGTGATGGTTGTCCAACTGGACACCCAAGTCCAATTCATTCTTGGCCGTTTGTGGGAAGATTTATTTTGTGACCGGTTGATTAGTTTTTGTCTTGCTCCAGGTCAGTCCAGATTCAATCCCTTTGAAAATGTAAGGTCGTCCTGTTTCCCTGGTTAGCTGGGGTTTCTATGTCACCATATTTTCCAGGAGAACCATGTGTGTCCCAACTAATCAGAGTATTTAGTAAATGAGAAAAAGGAGAGAGCAGAGAAAGTGTTTAGCAATATGCTCTTGATTCCTAAATACATCAATGGGATGGAAAATTTCATGATGGCTTTCCACTTCAGCAGAGCAGAGTGACAACGTTAGTTACACCAGTAAAAAGAATGTTGATGCTAGTGTTGGCACATATTGAAGAAGATGGTGGCTTCTATACTATCATTGGACGACTGTGGAAGTTTTATGGACCATAGACTGGAGATGGTAGTATTCAGAAGAGGAATCATTTGACAATCTGACTTGTCCATGTCATCAAATTGAAGTTTCAGCAACAGAAGTCTGGAAACTACCAACATCCAACAGTTGGCTGTTTCCTTCAACAACACCAGGCAGACTCTAATGATCCGGGTCATTATTTTTGCCTGAATTTACTCTGGACATTCAGTGCACCAGACAGGCGCATGATGGCAGCTGCAAAAGATGCACCATGCGACAAGAGAAAGCGTGATACACGCATTAAAAGATATTTCTGCAGATCATGTTCATTATATTTATTTAAAAAATAAAATTGGAATGAATTACATCTCATTATACTAATACAACAAGAGTTTAACAATTGGGACATGTAATTGATTTTCTAATGAGCAAATAATGCCAAAAATAAGTATCTCATCACAATGGCTCACTTAGTAAAAATCTTAAGTTTCTAGGATCACAGTTGCAGATGACCAATTTTCAGGCTATCAGTGGTGGCAGCCATCTTGTATTTACTCCTCCCAAAATCAATGCAAAACATACAAAACGTAGAAATAAGAACGAGTTTCTCATCACAGAACTATCCTTGATAGCAGTATAATATGACTTTGTTCAAATTACTTCAGAGGTTGAAAATGGACATGTCAAGCGAAAACCATCTTTGACTTGACCCCCTAAAATGACTTCCTATTGAAAAAAATGTCACATCAACAAATTACCCTTAGAGGAGGCCTAATTAGACATCAAGGTTATCTGGTTCAATGTTCAAAAATTAGGTCAAATATTTGTGCTAAGTACCATAAATATGCTATATATAAATATGCTATATATATATATATATATATATTTTATGCCACTGAGCGAATTTCACCAACCCACTGGAATGGCTACTAGGAGCCTATAGAACCATTCAATAGCCAGCTTCTTCTTGGATGTTGTAAATGAACACAATCTCTTTGCAGTTAGAGGTCACTTATTAATAATGGAAGTGTGAACATTACAGGGACTTTTGCTAAAAAGTATGAAATAACATACACTGTTGCAATACTAGAGTTCCTCATCCTTTCATTGCCAATATACACTGCATCTTAAGTAAGCAGGACTATCAAAAGTGTCATCACTGGAATCGATGGAGTTGTCACTTTCCGGTTCATGTCTGAGATCATCCACTTCTTATCGCGGAGCTCGCCACCAAAACAATGTCATTGGAAACAGCATTTTTTCAGTGGATGCACTGACAGCCTGATCCACATGACTTGCTCTTTATCATAATTTGCAATACTTTGTGATGCAACCCAATTTGCATTTACATCTATGGAGAAGAAACTGAACTCTTTTATTTGGCAATTGCTAGTTTTTAGGTGTATCCCATTCAACTTCAAGCTTGATGTCAATTTGTTTCCTTCTCTATTCATTTAGTGCTGTATAAATTATTAAATAATTTGTTTCCTTTCCTATTCATTAAGTGTCATATAAATTATTAAATAATTTGTTTCCTTCCCTATTCATTAAGTGTCGTATAAATTATTAAATAATTTGTTTCCTTCCCTATTCATTAAGTGCTGTATATATTATTAAATAATTTGTTTCCTTCCCTATTCATTAGTGCTGTATAAATTATTAAATAATTTGTTTCCTTCCCTATTCACTAAGTGCTGTATAAATTATTAAATAATTTGTTTCCTTCCCTATTCATTAAGTGCTGTATATTTTATTAAATAACTTGTTTCCGTCCCTATTCATTAAGTGTCGTATATATTATTAAATAATTTGTTTCCTTCCCTATTCACTAAGTGCTGTATAAATTATTAAATAATTTGTTTCCTTCCCTATTCATTAAGTGCTGTATAAATTATTAAATAATTTGTTTCCTTCCCTATTCATTAAGTGTCGTATAAATTATTAAATAATTTGTTTCCTTCCCTATTCATTAAGTGTCGTATAAATTATTAAATAACTTGTTTCCTTCCCTATTCATTAAGTGCTGTATAAATTATTAAATAATTTGTTTCCTTCCCTATTCATTAAGTGTCATATAAATTATTAAATAATTTGTTTCCTTCTCTATTCATTAAGTGTCGTATAAATTATTAAATAATTTATTTCCTTCCCTATTCATTAGTGCTGTATAAATTATTAAATAATTTGTTTCCTTCCCTATTCATTAAGTGCTCTATAAATTATTAAATAATTTGTTTCCTTCTCTATTCATTAAGTGTCGTATAAATTATTAAATAATTTGTTTCCTTCTCTATTCATTAAGTGTCGTATAAATTATTAAATAATTTGTTTCCTTCCCTATTCATTAAGTGTCGTATAAAGTATTAAATAATTTGTTTCCTTCCCTATTCATTAAGTGCTGTATATATTATTAAATAATTTGTTTCCTTCCCTATTCATTAAGTGCTGTATATTTTATTAAATAATTTGTTTCCGTCCCTATTCATTAAGTGATGTATATATTATTAAATAATTTGTTTCCTTCCCTATTCACTAAGTGCTTTATAAATTATTAAATAATTTGTTTCCTTCCCTATTCATTAAGTATCGTATAAATTATTAAATAATTTGTTTCCTTCCCTATTCATTAAGTGTCGTATAAATTATTAAATAATTTATTTCCTTCCCTATTCATTAGTGCTGTATAAATTATTAAATAATTTGTTTCCTTCCCTATTCATTAAGTGCTCTATAAATTATTAAATAATTTGTTTCCTTCTCTATTCATTAAGTGTCGTATAAATTATTAAATAATTTGTTTCCTTCTCTATTCATTAAGTGTCGTATAAATTATTAAATAATTTGTTTCCTTCCCTATTCATTAAGTGTCGTATAAAGTATTAAATAATTTGTTTCCTTCCCTATTCATTAAGTGCTGTATATATTATTAAATAATTTGTTTCCTTCCCTATTCATTAAGTGCTGTATATTTTATTAAATAATTTGTTTCCGTCCCTATTCATTAAGTGATGTATATATTATTAAATAATTTGTTTCCTTCCCTATTCACTAAGTGCTTTATAAATTATTAAATAATTTGTTTCCTTCCCTATTCATTAAGTATCGTATAAATTTATTAAATAATTTCATTTTCCTTCCCTATTCATTAAGTGCTGTATAAATTATTAAATAATTTGTTTCCTTCCCTATTCATTAAGTATCGTATAAATTATTAAATAATTTGTTTCCTTATTAAATAATTTGTTTCCTTCCCTATTCATTAAGTGCTGTATATATCCAGCCCTACTAAGTGCTGTATAAATTATTAAATAATTTGTTTCCTTCCCTATTCATTAAGTATCGTATAAATTATTAAATAATTTGTTTCCTTCCCTATTCATTAAGTGCTGTATAAATTATTAAATAATTTGTTTCCTTCCCTATTCATTAAGTGTCATATAAATTATTAAATAATTTGTTTCCTTCCCTATTCATTAAGTGTCGTATAAATTATTAAATAATTTGTTTCCTTCCCTATTCATTAAGTGCTGTATAATTATTATTAATATTCATTATTAAATAATTTGTTTCCTTCCCTATTCATTAAGTGCTGTATAAATTATTAAATAATTTGTTTCCTTCCCTATTCATTAAGTGTCGTATAAATTATTAAATAATTTGTTTCCTTCCCTATTCATTAAGTGTCTGTATAAAGTATTAAATAATTTGTTTCCTTCCCTATTCATTAAGTGTCTGTATAATATTATTAAATAATTTGTTTCCTTCCCTATTCACTAGTGCTGTATATTTTATTAAATAATTTGTTTCCTTCCCTATTCATTAAGTGATCGTATATAATTATTAAATAATTTGTTTCCTTCCCTATTCATTAAGTGCTCGTATAAATTATTAAATAATTTGTTTCCTTCCCTATTCATTAAGTGCTCGTATAAATTATTAAATAATTTGTTTCCTTCCCTATTCATAAGTGCTGTATAAATTATTAAATAATTTGTTTCCTTCCCTATTCATTAAGTGCTGTATGTTTCCTTCCCTATTCAAGTTATTAAATAATTTGTTTCCTTCCCTATTCATTAAGTGCTGTATAAATTATTAAATAATTTGTTTCCTTCCCTATTCACTAAGTGCTGTATAAATTATTAAATAATTTGTTTCCTTCCCTATTCATTAAGTGCTGTATAAATTATTAAATAATTTGTTTCCTTCCCTATTCATTAAGTGCTCGTATAAATTATTAAATAATTTGTTTCCTTCCCTATTCACTAAGTGCTGTATAAATTATTAAATAATTTGTTTTCCTTCCCTATTCATTAAGTGCGTATAAATTATTAAATAATTTGTTTCCTTCCCTATTCATTAAGTGTCGTATAAATTATTAAATAATTTGTTTCCTTACCTATTCACTAAGTGCTGTATAAATTATTAAATAATTTGTTTCCTTCCCGATTCATTAAGTGTCTGTATAAATTATTAAATAACTTGTTTCCTTCCCTATTCATTAAGTGCTGTATAAATTATTAAATAATTTGTTTCCTTCCCTATTCATTAATGTGCTGTATATATTATTAAATTAAAATTTGTTTCCTTCCCTATTCACTAAGTGCTGTATAAATTATTAAATAATTTGTTTCCTTCCCTATTCATTAAGTGCTGTATAAATTATTAAATAATTTGTTTCCTTCCCTATTCATTAAGTGCTTATATAAATTATTAAATAATTTGTTTATTAAATATTTGTTTCCTTCCCTATTCATTAAGTGTCGTATATTTTATTATTAAATTAACTTGTTTCCTTCCCTATTCATTAAGTGCTGTATATATTATTAAATAATTTGTTTCCTTCCCTATTCATTAAGTGTTTCCTTCCCTATTCATTAAGTATAAATTATTAAATAATTTGTTTCCTTCCCTATTCATTAAGTGTCGTATAAATTATTAAATAATTTGTTTCCTTCCCTATTCATTAGTGCTGTATAAATTATTAAATAATTGGTTTCATTAAGTGCTGTATAAATTATTAAATAATTTGTTTCCTTCCCTATTCATTAAGTGCTGTATAAATTATTAAATAATTTGTTTCCTTCCCTATTCATTAAGTGTCGTATAAATTATTAAATAATTTGTTTCCTTCCCTATTCATTAAGTGCTGTATAAATTATTAAATAATTTGTTTCCTTTCCTTCCCTATTCATTAAGTGTCTGTATAAATTATTAAATAACTAATTCCCAATTCATTAAGTGCTGTATAAATTATTAAATAATTTGTTTCCTTCCCTATTCATTAAGTGCTGTATAAATTATTAAATAATTTGTTTCCTTCCCTATTCATTAACTGTCGTATAAATTATTAAATAATTTTTTTCCTTCCCTATTCATTAAGTATCGTATAAATTATTAAATAATTTGTTTCCTTCCCTATTCATTAAATGTCGTATAAATTATTAAATAATTTGTTTCCTTCCCTATTCATTAAGTGCTGTATATATTATTAAATAATTTGTTTCCTTCCCTATTCATTAAGTGCTGTATATTTTATTAAATAATTTGTTTCCGTCCCTATTCATTAAGTGATGTATATATTATTAAATAATTTGTTTCCTTCCCTATTCACAAAGTGTCGTATAAATTATTAAATAATTTGTTTCCTTCCCTATTCATTAAGTATCGTATAAATTATTAAATAATTTGTTTCCTTCCCTATTCACTAAGTGCTGTATAAATTATTAAATAATTTGTTTCCGTCCCTATTCATTAAGTATCGTATAAATTATTAAATAATTTGTTTCCTTCCCTATTCATTAAGTGCTGTATAAATTATTAAATAATTTGTTTCCTTCCCTATTCATTAAGTGCTGTATATATTATTAAATTAATTTGTTTCCTTCCCTACTCATTAAGTGTCGTATAAATTATTAAATAATTTGTTTCCTTCCCTATTCATCAAGTGTCGTATAAATTATTAAATAATTTGTTTCCTTCCCTATTCATTAGTGCTGTATAAATTATTAAATAATTGGTTTCCTTCCCTATTCATTAAGTGCTGTATAAATTATTAAATAATTTGTTTCCTTCCCTATTCATTAAGTGCTGTATAAATTATTAAATAACTTGTTTCCTTCCCTATTCATTAAGTGTCGTATAAAGTATTAAATAATTTGTTTCATGCCCTATTCATTAAGTGCTGTATAAATTATTAAATAATTTGTTTCCTTCCCTATTCATTAAGTGCTGTATAAATTATTAAATAATTTGTTTCCTTCCCTATTCATTAAGTGTCGTATAAATTATTAAATAACTCGTTTCCTTCCCAATTCATTAAGTGCTGTATAAATTATTAAATAATTTGTTTCCTTCCCTATTCATTAAGTGTCGTATAATTATTAAATAACTCGTTTCCTTCCCTATTCATTAAGTGCTGTATAAATTATTAAATAATTTGTTTCCGTCCCTATTCATTAAGTGATGTATATATTATTAAATAATTTGTTTCCTTCCCTATTCACAAAGTGTCGTATAAATTATTAAATAATTTGTTTCCTTCCCTATTCATTAAGTATCGTATAAATTATTAAATAATTTGTTTCCTTCCCTATTCATTAAGTGTCGTATAAATTATTAAATAATTTGTTTCCTTCCCTATTCATTAAGTGTCGTATAAATTATTAAATAATTTGTTTCCTTCCCTATTCATTAAGTGTCGTATAAATTATTAAATAATTTGTTTCCTTCCCTATTCATTAGTGCTGTATAAATTATTAAATAATTTGTTTCCTTCCCTATTCACTAAGTGCTGTATAAATTATTAAATAATTTGTTTCCTTCCCTATTCATTAAGTGCTGTATAAATTATTAAATAACTTGTTTCCTTCCCTAGTCATAAAGTGTCGTATAAAGTATTAAATAATTTGTTTCATTCCCTATTCATTAAGTGCTGTATAAATTATTAAATAATTTGTTTCCTTCCCTATTCATTAAGTGCTGTATAAATTATTAAATAATTTGTTTCCTTCCCTATTCATTAACTGTCGTATAAATTATTAAATAATTTTTTTCCTTCCCTATTCATTAAGTATCGTATAAATTATTAAATAATTTGTTTCCTTCCCTATTCATTAAGTGTCGTATAAATTATTAAATAATTTGTTTCCTTCCCTATTCATTAAATGTCGTATAAATTATTAAATAATTTGTTTCCTTCCCTATTCATTAAGTGTCGTATAAATTATTAAATAATTTGTTTCCTTCCCTATTCATTAGTGCTGTATAAATTATTAAATAATTTGTTTCCTTCCCTATTCATTAAGTGCTGTATAAATTATTAAATAATTTGTTTCCTTCCCTATTCATTAAGTGCTGTATAAATTATTAAATAACTTGTTTCCTTCCCTAGTCATTAAGTGTTGTATAAAGTATTAAATAATTTGTTTCATTCCCTATTCATTAAGTGCTGTATAAATTATTAAATAATTTGTTTCCTTCCCTATTCATTAAGTGCTGTATAAATTATTAAATAATTTGTTTCCTTCCCTATTCATTAAGTGTCGTATATATTATTAAATAACTCGTTTCCTTCCCTATTCATTAAGTGCTGTATAAATTATTAAATAATTTGTTTCCTTCCCTATTCATTAAGTGCTGTATAAATTATTAAATAATTTGTTTCCTTCCCTATTCATTAACTGTCGTATAAATTATTAAATAATTTTTTCCCTTCCCTATTCATTAAGTATCGTATAAATTATTAAATAATTTGTTTCCTTTCCTATTCATTTAGTGTCGTATAAATTATTAAATAATTTGTTTCCATCCCTATTCATTAAGTGCTGTATACAAATATTAAATAACTTCCCTCCCAGGTCATTATTTATTTTGTTTATTCACATGGTAGGTCAATCTGATTTTCAGTTGAAGAGTGCCACATACCCAGTCCCCCCATATACACCAACACAAGTGAAACTTAAGAGCTTCAACTGTGAGTATATACATTTCGAGCCTCATCTGCTCTGTAAATGGTCCCATCCATTTTTGCTTTGTGCATGTCTTTCACACTCTCTTTGTAGGCATAAAAGCAAGGCCCACAGTGACCTTGATGATTTAATTTGGTTTACTTGACACTGCCACTATTTTCAAATGCTGGTATACAAAGAGCAGGAGTAAGAATTTGTGCACGAATGCAGTGAGTGTGTCAAGAATACTACTTAATATTTGTTACAATATTATTACTATATGGGCCCAGTGTAGGAAAACATGCTTTCCCAACATAAACAATAAATAATTAGGTATCATGAATTTGTTATTGGAGTATTATTTCTGAATAGGGTTTTATCAGAATGGCGGGGATGGGGGGGGGGGGGACACCACAAAATTATCAAGCTACCTTGCACTGGTTGTTTTACTGTGCAAAATATTAATTTATGCATCAAGTAGGAATACCTCTGCAAAGTCTACCAATATCACACAGAAACAGCATTATTACAGAAAATGGTCCAACAACAGAACGTTCCTTCAGGGAAAAAATTCTTGCAGTGGTAACTTTGGATTGGTAAGGTTGACTTGTACCAAGTTTACACAATAGGATGTGATTTCCTAATCTCCACCTTAATTCCAAATTTTAAGGTGTATAGTAAAATAATATCGTAAAATAATATATCAGAAGTTCTGTAGAAAATAATGACCACAAAATTATCACATGTGAGCACCCAAAGAAGAAATGGAAGATTTTTCACACTTAATGAAATTCCACAAAAAAGAGTTCAAAGTTGTGTTTTTGTTATTGCAACTCTTGGATGTTCAGCAACCTAATTCCATTACTACCCAAGTATGCTGGAATGATTAGTAAATCTGGTAGTTACCATGGCAATGCAACTAGTGTTTTATTTAAAGCCCACCTTTGTGACTACTGGCAGTGCTGTTTGTGTGAATGGTATCTAGTCAGGCTAAAGCTGTCTTCCAGGCAAGAAGTTAGGTTGTTCTCTGTATCTAGGTAAGATTAATGAGTGTGATTTGTGTTTGTTTTGCAGGTAAATCATGGTTAGCATTTCCTCAGAGAGTGATATGAATGATAGCTCCCAGACTAGTTCTTCAGAGAGAGATGGTATATCCAATACTGTTGGAGAAGGTGGCGGTATTAGAAAGTGCATAAGTCATGCAAAAAGGTCTAACTACTTGCAAGGGAAGTGTAGAAAAGTGTATAAGATAAATGAATCACTCGACCAGTCTTACTTGAGTCTAATATAGCATCAGAGGTGTGTTCATCCTGTGTATCTAGCCTTTCCCAAATTGCAGATGGCTTCAAACAGCTAAAATATCATGGAACAGAGTTAAAAAAAATAAAAAGGAGGCTGCAGGAGCCTAAAGATCCTGATCGTGATCACTATCAAAATGTGTCAATGCAAAATGAATGGATTAGAGGCAACCTTTTTGACGCAATGGGTAATTACCTCTTTTGTCATAAGTATATCATCAAAGTGCTCAATGTAAGTCCCCAATGCTTGTCCAGGTAACGTAAAGTCAAACGAAACCAATTTCAAAAGCCTCTGGTTAGTATGACCAAGAATGAAATGGACAAGGAGAAAGTTAAATCATTTGTTTTTATGCCCGAGTCCGTTGAAACTCCTCTCAGTTTGTGTTGGGCCAATCTCCCTAATGACCATACTGTTAGTGTGCGATATCCCTATGAAAAACATGGTTTCGCTGGAAAGGTTTCAAACAATGATAAGGTTATCACTAAGGAGTTATTTCTTAAGTTTGTTGACAATAGACATGCTAATGGAAGGCGGTTGGATTCCAGAAACCCCACCCACTATCTTTTCCCTAAGTTTAAGACAATCTCCGAGCCTAAACGCAATGTAAGTGCTTACAATGAAAAGACTATGTCATCTCCTGTGTATGAGTTTAATCGAACACAAAGGAAAGCAAGCTTGAACACAATTTCTAGTCAAACTGCTCTTAGTTCGCTAAAGGTAGAAGGACCCAAGACAGCAATCTACCCTCATCAATCTGATGACTGTGATTACTGCTCCAGGAAAAAAATGGACATTCAAAGATGTGCCCAAAGCATCAGCAGGGGTACTTGCAAAGTGGCAGTAGTTCCACTGAGGATTTTGAAGAACACAAAAAGAAAAAGGAAGATTTACAAAATGACGTGGAAGAACACCGCAAGATTGCCAGAGAATCTCTGCAGTACTATCGTCATTTTATAAAGAGCGATGTAACAAGCAATGGTGCGAAAATTGTTGAGCTTGAGTCACCCAGTAGTTCTCCTGAACGAGACCAAAAGCTTCAACAGCTTCAGAACACTGTCACTTTGTTAGTGAGTGCTGACTATCAAATGTCCAAGCTCCTTCCTTACTGGGGACACAGTCCTCAGCCATGTTCGACATAAAAGGTGTCGTATGATATCTATGGTATTGTCGACCACAGAGATAGAAGTGGCCATTTATACTTCATGAATGAAACTGCTGGTCCAAGAACACTGATCATGCTATCTCATACCTTATGCACTATCTGAAGTCTTCTGGTAAAGTTCCTAGCTGGGTCCGAAGAGTCCATGTTTTCATGGACAATGCCGGCTCAACGAATAAATCAATATATGATAGCTGCTACACTTGAAATTGTACAACAAGGAATTATGGACTATCTTTGTATTTCATTTATGATAGCAGGGCACATAAAGTTTTCCCCAAACCAATTGTTTTCCATAACTGCAAGAGATTTTTATTCTTCTGATGTGTTAACGAGATTGAGTTGATTGCTGTTATGGAAAAGCATGCTAGTTTTCTATAAAGGTAGCGTTGTGCAGGCCTGGAGGAAAACTGTTGCAAACAAGTATAGCAACCTACCTGGTATTAGAGAACTATATGACTTCCTGGCATTGAGGAATCATGGTCACTATGCTGCCATTAAAGTCAGAGATAATTGCTAAACTGGCCCGAAGGGAATGAATGCTAGTAACATGGCATTACCTTATGTTGGACACAGCTACTATGCTCTAGGAATGGTCAAGGAATTGTCACAAAACAAGCAAGCCCATTTAAATCAAATGTGTGCTAACTTCATTCCACCAGATAGATGACATACACTATCAACAAATTCATAACAATATTATTCAAACATTTCAGTCTTGTTCAAAGCTTTTAACTTTATAAATTTTGCTGAAAGTTTGTCCAGAAAATTTTAGGTCTGTGTGTAGGATGATGGTGTAAAAATCTTATATTTTTGGAGTGTGTGTGAATAATCTTCCATTTCTACTTAGGCTCATACACATTGCTTTGCACTGGTCATTTTACTTTACAAAATGTTCATATATATATATTTAAATCTATGCACAGAGTAGGCATTCCTCTACAAACCTTAAGAGTAGGCATTCCTCTACAAACCTCACCTGTATCTCACAGAGTAGGCATTCCTCTACAAACCTTATCTGTATCTCACAGAGTAGGAATTCCTCTACAAACCTCACCTGTATCTCACAGAGTAGGCATTCCTCTACAAATCTCACCTGTATCTCACAGAGTAGGCATTCCTCTACAAACCTCACCTGTATCTCACAGAGTAGGCATTCCTCTACAAACCTCACCTGTATCTCACGGAGTAGGCATTCCTCTACAAACCTTATCTGTATCTCACAGAGTAGGAATTCCTCTACAAACCTTACCTGTATCTCACAGAGTAGGCATTCCTCTACAAACCTCACCTGTATCTCACAGAGTAGGCATTCCTCTACAAACCTCACCTGTATCTCACGGAGTAGACATTCCTCTACAAACCTTACCTGTATCTCACAGAGTAGGCATTCCTCTACAAACCTTACCTGTATCTCACAGAGTAGGCATTTCTCTACAAACCTTACCTGTATCTCACAGAGTAGGCATTCCTCTACAAACCTTACCTGTATCTCACAGAGTAGGAATTCCTCTACAAACCTCACCTGTATCTCACAGAGTAGGAATTCTTCTACAAATCTTACCTGTATCTCAGAGTAGGCATTCCTCTACAAACCTTACTTGTATCTCACAGAGTAGGCATTCCTCTACAAACCTTATCTGTATCTCACAGAGTAGGAATTCCTCTACAAACCTTACCTGTATCTCACAGAGTAGGCATTCCTCTACAAACCTTAGAGTAGGAATTCCCCTACAAACCTTACCTGTATCTCACAGAGTAGGCATTTCTCTACAAACCTTACCTGTATCTCACAGAGTAGGCATTCCTCTACAAACCTTAGAGTAGGAATTCCCCTACAAACCTTACCTGTATCTCACAGAGTAGGCATTCCTCTACAAACCTTACCTGTATCTCACAGAGTAGGCATTCCTCTACAAACCTTACCTGTATCTCAAGAGCATTGTTATAGCAAATGGCCAAAAAAAAGTAAATCTTCAAAACTTTCAAGATAACTCTAGATTGGTAAGGTCCATGTGTACCAAGATGTAACCAATTTTTGGATTGGCAAGGTCCACGTGTACCAAGATGTAACCAATTTCTAGATTAGTATGGTCCACATGTAGCCAGATGTAACCAATTTCTAGATTAGTAAGGTCCATGTGTATCCAGATATAACCAATTACTAGATTGGTAAGGTCCATGCATACCCAGATGTAACCAATTTCTAGATTGGTAAGGTACACGTGTACCCAAATGTAACCAATTATGGTTTTCAGAATTCCCTCCATCATTAACAGAACTCTTTCCTATTGACTATATTCATCAGTTACCTCGTATATATGCTAAACATTGTAGCCAGTCATCTACTCGCTGTCCGAGAGTGGTGGTACACATACAAGGAACTGAGTTTACCTTAGCAAGAGTTCTTAACATTAATAACTTGTATCACATCCAACCAGAGAATGTTGATAGATGAGTAGTTCAGTCAGAAAAACTCAACATCCTTCCCCTGACAGCTCCGATTATACGCGGTTGACGCTAATTTGCGTCGTGGGCATGCTTACGTTGAACCGCGGTTAATTAGCGTCATTTACAGCTAGCTCTTTTCTTTTTTTTTGCCGCTATTTGCAAGCTACCTAACTGCAAGAAGGATTCTTTGTGGGTAGAACTACTCAACAAAACTGTAAGTTCATGATGCTTCTCTATTATACAACTCTTACTATATCAATTTTTAGAGAAAATAGTAACTAGCAGGTGTTTTATCTGTGGAGGTAGTCCTCAAGGCCTTGGGAGACAGATGGAGACTTTGTTAGCGCGTAGCATACTCGTCCACCGAATAGTAGCTTCCAAGGTTCGGATAAATAAGGAATGCCACGGCTATCCAAGTTTCATTTAGCGTAGCAATGTCAAAGACGTCGATCGAAAGCTTATCGGTAGATGCGAAGCAGATTTTTTTTTGTAGACAGCAGGAGCTTAAACTTATAAGACTGTATTCTTTCATAATAGAGTAGCCAGGGCGGTGCTTTTTCTTCGGGAAATAGATCGCTTAGACTGTTTTACCCTCAAGTCAAAGATCCAGGCTTTTTTTTGTTTGTTTTTCCAGTACAAACCTCACCCACCCAACGATTACTTCAAATGAATCCACCCTCACGCAATACAATTAATTTATTCAATGACGCGTATAATCGGTTAATTACGCAGGTCGCGCGCGTTGAGATTCCGGTCCTGCAGTCGATTCTTCACCATTGACGACTATTTCCTTTCAATTCTAGTCCGTAAAATCTTCCGTGTACTCTCCGTATTAAAACAAAGTACGGGAGATAGCTATACCGTTAAGTACGTACCGCACATAATACTGCTGTCAGCAAACCAGGATTTTGATGGCTACACGTAGCAAGCGCCCAGTATACAGAAATTTGTCTGAATATATGCTCTTGCTTAGCAATACACTGCCTGGGGTTCTATTTCAGGAGTTCTTTTCGGCATCTCCAATAACAAAAAAAAAAATGGAATCCTGAGAATAATTTTCAGTTTGTCAAATCGGCTGTGATAAATGGGGTAGACCCTGATGATAGTTTCATACCTAGAGAGTCCTCTCAAGATGAACCAGCTATGGTGACCTTACACTAAAGGAAACTCCATTATTAAAGATGATGCCAGCAATACTATCAATGCAGATGAGCACAAGGGAGAAGCTTCTGCTTCTGCTACTTTTCACCCAGCCTTATGTACAGGCACTGCAACTACATCCTGACTGCATGGCAGATCAGCATCTGTAAGTCAATTATATAGGTTAGATAAGTTTTCTATATTGTATTTTAATGCAATGAGCATTTTGCCTAAGCTGGATGATTTTTATCTTATTGCTGAAACTCAGAATCCTTCTATGATATGTATAGTTGAGTCATGGCTTTCTGATGAGATAATAGATTGTGAACTTTCAATTGAAAATTATACTTTGACCAGGCTGGATAGAAATAGACATGGTGGAGGTCTTCTTGTATATGTCCATGATTCACTGAATTGGGAAATTCTGCTAGAGGGCTCTGAACTGGAGTTTCTAGCCTTGTCAATTAGTTCACCTTGTGATGTCAAACATTGTGTGTCACTTCTGTACCGACCTCCTTCTGCACCAGTTTCCTCCTTTGACAAACTTTTCACCATACTTCATGAGTTAGCACCATTTCGCTTTGCGAGTTTTGTACTAATTGGTGACTTTAACGTTGATATTTGTAATAATGAACACCCCTACTACTATAAACTAGAGAGTATAATTGAGACTTTTTCACTATCACAAGTTGTTCGTTCACCTAATCACACAAACTCCAACAGTCATGCCTCGCTGATTGATCTGGCTCTTGTATCAAACAAAGCATTACTTCTTGACTGTTCTGTTATTCCTCCACTCTCTAACTCAGACCATAATGGTCTTGAACTTTGTTTCAAGTGGAAGCATTGTGAGAAGCAAATTTGTGCAGCTCCTAGGATTATTTGGCGATACAAAGATGCTGATTATATAAAAGCTTGTCAGATGGCAGAGGAAACTGATTGGGATGCCCTACTACATGAAGATGATATTGATCGCTCGGCAATTAACTGGCACAAAAGGTTCATGGAAATAATGATCGCTTGCATTCCAAGAAAATCTTTGAGACGCAGGAGGAACCTGCCATGGCTTACCAAGAACATTAATTCAGCATATAAGAAAAAGAAATGCTGCGTTTCAGGCAGCCAAGAACAGTGCTAAGACGGAAAAATATTCCAAATTCAGGAAACTACGTAACGAAGTGGTTAGTATGCTGAGAAATGCTAAGTCATCTTACTTTAAAAAAATTAATCCTCATAATAAAAAGCAATTTTGGAAGTCTATAAAATATTTGAGTAAACAGCAGTCAGGAATACCAGCACTTCACCATCATGATAAAATAGCTGAATCTGATTATGAAAAGGCTAGTATGCCAAATGAATTTTTTTTGACTTGTTTTAATACAGCTGTTCCTCCTCTCTCAATGAATGATGATGATTTCACAGTGCAAAATGATCAATGCCCGGAAGAACTTCTTTGCTCAGCTGAAGAAGTACTCTACTTTATAATGTCAATGGATTTACAGAAAGCTAATGGCCCAGATGGAATCTCAGCTAAAATGCTTAAAGGCGTAGCGTATTCAATCACACCATCCCTTACAAGACTGTTCAACATTTCCATCGTTCAAGGCCGTGTGCCTGAATGCTGGAAGTCATCTTCGGTTGTGCCAATTCCAAAATCAACAACAAATCGTAAGAATGCCAACAACTATAGGCCTATTCCTTACTTTCAATAGTAAGTAAACTGTTGGAACGTCACTTCTACCATCACATTACAAATGTTTTGAATAAATTTCGCCCACTCTGCAATATTCAATGGGGATTCCAGGGTGGTAAGTCTACGGTTACAGCTCTTCTAAATGTCACACATGATTGGTTGAAGGTACTTGAGGATGGGAAAGAAGTGTGTTCTGTTTTCTTCGACTTAAAGAAAGCCTTCGACACTGTTCCTCATAGTTCACTTATGCAAAAACTAAGTACATATGGACTTGATAACAACACCCTCTCATGGATCTGTAGTTACCTTACAAATCGGAAACAGCATGTGGTAGTTGGTGGTGAGTCATCACAGGATACGACTGTCTTATCTGGTGTTCCACAGGGCTCTGTGCTTGGGCCATTATTGTTCCTTATTTACATCGATGATGTTTCTGGCCTTGTTCTGTCAGCTGGAAGTACCTTAAACCTTTATGCTGATGACATGCTCTTGTATAAACCTGTTGGAAGACCTGAAGACTTCAACCACCTGCAAATAGACATTGATCATATCAGAGTATGGGTGAGCAACAACCACCTTGCACTCAACTCTGACAAATGCAAAGTCATGATGATTTCACGGAAAAGAAATCCTGTTCCACCGCCGCAGTTTATTTTGCAGGACACACCACTCAAACAAGTTGAAGATTACAGGTATTTAGGAGTTCTTCTCACATCAGATCTGTCATGGTCTTCCCACATTAACTCAACATGTTCCAAAGCTAGAAAACTCATTGGACTGCTTTACAGAAAGTTCTATGGTAATGTGGATAATCAGAGCCTATTTGAACTCTATAATATACTTGTGCGTCCTCACCTGGAATATGCCTCTCCTCTCTGGGATCCATACCTTATCAAAGACATTGCAAAATTGGAATCAGTTCAGAAATTTGCATTGAAATTGTGCTCCAAGCAATGGGACATGGATTACCAAGACCTTATTGAACTTATGCAACTTCCCACTCTTGAGAACCGAAGGTTATACTTAAAGCTTGTGCACTCTCTGAAGATTATTCATGGTCATTTCTACTTCCCTCAGAATATAGTTCTCCCTAAATTGACTAGATGTGCGTTACCTTATCAGCTACAACAAATTTATGCACGGACAAATGCCTTTTAGTCATCTTTTGTAATTAACTCTGTTTCTCTTTGGAATAATTTGCCTCAGGAAGCACTTCATGCACAACTATTCATTCATTTAAATCATTTATTGCATCTCTATTCCTTTAATTTCTGTATCATCCCCCTATACCCTCACATTACTGGGTGCACACTCATATTAGCTTATAAGCTATAAGTGTATCCTTGCATTCATTGCAATATATATATATATATATATATATATTTTAATAATAAAAAAACATCGCTCGAGGATGCTCTTATCTGAGACTGTATTCCAAGGCAAAGCGAAGACGCGATGAGGATCCGTTCGCTGATCAGGAAGACGAAGTGGGCGACTTGGGCGTATTTCGTGAACCTGAGGAACTGCAGTAAAAGTTGGAGCTGCCTTTACAATTTTTTGCTAGCTAAATCATTTTTGCTGCTAAGACTTGTTTGTTTCCAACAACAGCTCCGTGTACGTCAGGGATTCTTGCGCTAAAATAATGATGCAAGAGCCCCCCCCCCCCCACTTATCCGATTTTAGGATTAGGAAAGGCAGCGCCCCTCGCTTACGGTATACACCTACGAAATACGGGCATGCGCGACACACTGTTCTACCCACTTCGCCACTCGCCAATTAAGGGACTATACTTCACGCCCCATAACACGTCTGGTCACGAGATTAGCTAATCTCCACCTACTTCTCCAATTTGTACGTCGCGGTAGAAAAGTTCTTGTACAACCGTTACAATCGTGAAGTGAGCAGTTTTCTGTGGTGTAGAACAATTTATTTATATTTATACTATTATTTATTTTAAATAAAGGAAAATAACTGACTTTTTTTCCACTCTTCCAAGTTTTTTTTCTTCCACTCTTCCAAGTTTTTTTTCTTCCACTCTTCCAAGTTTTTTTTTTGTGTTGATAATAAAAATTAAAATAACGTATTAAAGAAAGGCGGGGTTTAAATATTGCCATCAATCCGTGCAGGTTGTGATGGTAGTCGCGTCTTCATGGCGGCACTCCTCCAAAGTGTCTCAGCCAGCCTCTGAAAAAGGTGGCGGGTAGATTCTGCCTGAGGTGAGCTCAAGCGTTGTCCCAGTAGACTGATTCAGGTGATAAGGAAGTCCCCAAACGGTTTCACAACTAGGGGAATAAACAAACTCCCACCGAAATTGGCGTGATACAACTTCCGCTACGCTAGGCGGTATTATTTAACCATAGGGAGAGGTCAAGCCCCCAAAACAAAACCCAATTTTTAAAAAATCAAATTTCTACTCGCCATAATTTCCCCCCACTTACTCTGTGCAGGTAATTTTATACTATATTGTTGCTTATTTGGTGTGCTTTCAGATAATATGTTGAATTGTTAAATCCAAATAAACAAAGTTCAAATCCCTTACTTCATTCTGCTCCTTCATGTCACCTTTCCAATCCACTCTTCTGCCATCTTTTCTAACTATACACTACCTCCAACTTCCTATCAACCTATATGCTTAAGTACATGAACTCTTCTACCTCTTCCACCATTTCCTACCAATCTTCCAACTTATTCCTGCTTCCCTCTTCCCCACTATGCCCTCGCACTCTTCCTACTGTTAAACTTCATCTTCCACCCAGACACATTTGCCTCTACAACATCCAACATACGCCCCCCCTCCCCCCCCCCCCCCCCCACATGTCACCACCAGAACATCATCAGCATACATAAGTGCTCTGCACCAACATCCTTCCAATTTAACTCCTGAGCTCTCTCCAATTCCTCTTCCATTCCCATGATGGAATGGGCAGCAGAGGAGTTGGATCAAGTAGATGTTAAATAGAAATGATGACAAATGGCATCCTTGCCTAAGCCCGCTTTCCACCCCAAACCACCTTGACTACCCTACTTCAGCAACACCCTTATCTCCTCATTGCCACCCCACTGTATAGTCCTTCACATACCTTCACAAACTTCTTCTCTACTCCATATTGTTTCATCTTGTACCACAGTCCTTCCCTCCCACGATTTGACCATTAAAGATCTGCCTCCACTATTTCTCCTCTACCTATCTCATACTCAACCCTTACCATCCAGGATAGCTTCAGGCATGGTCCCATCACTTTACCAGGCATGCAAGAAATATGTTTACTCTTAAAAACTTTTCCGACTGATGCACACCTAGCACTAGTTGGGTTTTTTAATCTCCAAGATGTTAACTAACTAGCTTACCATGTCTGCTCCATCTATAATAACTCTCTTTTCTGTAGACTCTCTGGTAACATTAAATCTCAAACAACTGATTCTAAATCCGACTCACACTTGACAATATTCTAGATTTTATTATTACAAATTTCCCTGATCGAAAATGCTCTCCCTCCATTAATTCTAATATTTGTGCCAGCAAATTGGATCATTTCTTCTCTCTTTCAATCTTTTGTGTTCTCTTACTCATCATAAACCTCTCCCTATACGCTAAAGCTGATCTGAGGGTTTGGGCAACCATCTATCGCAGTTCTTAGACAACAGGCACTAATTATCTATTTCTGATGTCAATCTACGTTAGACTGTCATCAAGTCAGAATCTAAATCAGTCTGTGACCTCTTTATTCTTAGAATGGAGCTGCACGTTGCTTTAAAATGAGTGGTCTAATACTGTCACATCCTAGAGCCTTAGTTGGGTCTAGTGTGTAAAAAGTTTCCAAGATGTCATCGATGGTTATATTGAGTGTTGAGAGTTGCAGCTGAGAGACAGGCAGTTCATGGATAGGGGGAGAACAAAGTCACTCCTGGTAAATACAGAGTTGAAATGATTATTGAATACCTCAGCATTTTGGGAAGGGTCGTAAATAGGAATAGAGTTGTGAATTATGATGTTGAGTGTCTTTTTCCTTCATTTGCAAGCAGTCATATATACCTGTACAGCTTCTTGGTGTTTGATTGCAAAGAACATACAAGGTTTTCAATGTTGGGACCTTCAAAGACAAGATCAATTTTTGGAGATCATGTTCCATGTTAGACAGATTATCAGACTGCTGTGAAAAAGGATTTCGTTTGGTATTTCCAAAATCTACAGAAATGCTTATTACGCACAGAATTTAATAAAGATAACCTTCCAAGTCTCTTCTCCTACACTAGCTAAAAAATCTTTAAATCTTTCTCTAATATGGTCCAAAATCACCTTCAGTGCTCAGCTTTGGAAGCCCCATCATATCAAGGATATTGTACAACTTGAAAAAATTAAGTGTTGCACCGCAAAATATACCTCGAATGATTATACATCAGATTGTAAATGTAAACTCATTACTGTGAACTCATTACAACTAATATATTGGTTTGAACTCCAGGACATCCTCTTCCTCGTAAAAGTATATCTTCATAAATAACTCATCTTGGTCCTTTTGACACACAAACTGAAGCATTTTTCTCCCTCGTCCATTAATAGACATTTATATTTTAATCACATTTTATTGCTATGGAATGCATTGGCTCCCCTCGATAACTCACTCACTTTATTATCCATCAAAAGCATTTGTCACCCTATTTCTGGCACTACTTCCTTAATCATTTTGACCCACAACCCATGTACTTTCCACTACCAATGTCCACCCTCTTCATGTCATTCAACCACTGTCAACCTTTCCTTTGATTCTTATTGTAGCAACTAAGTAGCAAATCATTTATATATTGTGTTTCCCCCCTTTTTGGCTTCACAGATCTTGGTATTTAACCTTCACCCTTCACAATTGTTGAATAACTACATCATCCAGCACATTTATCACCTGTAAATTGGGTGTAAAGTAACGGCGAGTGAAGCGAGCCCTCAGTGGGTGGAAAACGCCGTATTGCCGCGAATGCCCGAAATGCTATGTCGGTAAAAAAAGGAAATGGTCGGCTCAGGAAACCTACCGTAGATACGATAGATTCGTCATGATGAAGAAAAAGGCTGCAGATTCAAAGGCCAAAGGAAAGAAACATGTTTCCTGATAATTCTTTCAGAAAGCACTGCCTAATGACCTCACTTTTAATGTGTTGCTCTTCTCAACTTTATAGAAAGCCGTTTCCAAGTATTCTTAACAAAACTACTTATTTCCACATGCACATTTACATTTCAGAATTTGTCATCCCATTATGGTGTAGGTATCAGGTTTTTCTATCTTGCACCTGTAAGGAATATAGTAAAGACATGCAATTCTTGCCTACTTCCCCATATTACAATCCAACCACTTACACCAGTTGTGAATCTCTAAGAACATATATTCTCGACTGCATTACATCTCACAATTATAAAGAAGATATCTACAAATCAAGTTCTTGATGGTAGGAACTATTTTCAATATTGCTAAGGTAAACACAGTTCCTTGCATATTTACTGCCACATTCTCTCTCAGATAACGAGCATATGACTGGATAGTTTGGCATATAAAAAGAATACTGATACAATAATTTCTGAAGAAAGCACAACCTGATGACCTAACTCTTAATGTGGTACTCATCTCCAAGGAAAGCGGCTACCAAATAATCTTAACAAAACTAGTTCCACATGCACATTTTCCGTTTCAAGGAATATGTAAAAACTTCAATTCATGGCTACTTCTCTACATTAAAATCCAGCTACTTATACCGGTGGTGAATCTCTAAGAACATATAATTCTTGGCTGAATCATATCCCACAAT
>CBDHDT010000068.1:0-48101 GCA_965261215.1 Ekhidna sp. | reverse complement strand
TTATACGAATGTCTTTCAATTTCATGCCATGGAGAATCCCAAAGTAGTAGAGAGTTTCACTCATGGTAAAGTTACCATACAGAGCCATCTCCTGCAATTAGCACAAAATTAAAACAATATGTTTGAGTTGTTATGCAGCTGCTGTCTTGCCTGAGGCATGTAACCGACATCTCTGCCAGGAACCTGATGAGACACAGAGCCTGGAGGCCTGCCTAGAACATCAATATGACCCATGGAGAGGCTAAATTGGCCCAGGATGCAGCGCAAGAGGGTTGTCTTGCCACAACCACTGGAGCCAAGCAGACCATAGCTGCAGTGTGTGGAAGCACCATCAAATCAAATCCAAATGAGTGACTGCTCAAGCTTAGTAACCTTAACAGCCATATTGATAACCCACTACCCAGAAGAGTATCCATAACCTAGCTATATATGCGCATTGGCTACCTTCTATGCATTTATTATACTTACATTGAGCCATAGGGAACGTCCATGTCCAGTCCTTTGAGGACTAGCTCGGATCCATAGCCCTTCACGACTCCTCTGGCCTTAATGGCTAGCTCCTGTTCCTCCATCATAGCTATAGTTTGCATAGAAGTAACTCCGTTATGCATGGCCAAAAAAAGGGTGGAAAAGGTTGCAATGCAGGTGTGGCACAGCTGAAAGGCTGCGCAGCGGGTAAAAGATCTCCAATTATCTCCGTGCTAAAATAACGCACACAACCGTATACTAATCAACCGGAAGGACCGGTCGACCACTTTTTAAGCAAAGATGTCTAAGGTAAGTTAAAAACTAAAAATTGCACAATTGATGTCCTTTAAGTTCTGTGTATATACAGAGGCACGAATTCAAGGTGGTTATGACTTGTGAAGGTTGTACAGGTGCCGTCAACAGGGTCCTGAGCAGAGTAAAAGGTGGTAGTAAGATTTTTTTATTGTGTCTAGGTGTTACTTCAATCACAGATGTAGTGTAGAAAGATTGCCTATTTTTCATTTGTTTTTCAATGAGTTATATATGGAGTTATATATGTAACTCAGTGCTTGTGTAGAAAGGCAGTCACATATAACAAGGACTTTCTTCATTGTGAATTGACAGTGTCACTAATGTAATGTCACTAATTTAAAAACTTATTTTGAAACTGACTTTTTTCATCATGACGAGTATGGATATGTTTTCTCAGGGCAAATAGGGGGGGGGGGGGGGGGGGGGGGGGGAGTGTGTGTGTTTTGTTTTGTAGTTTGTAAAGTGGACAAGCAACAGTGTATAGATTGAACCTGTTAAATTAGAAATGTAAGAAGGGATTAATAGTTACGACCATTGCTTCCTGTTGTACACAACTTGGGAATAGATGTCTGTCTTGGTTACAAAATTGTGGTGAGTTGACCTTGGTTACAAAATTAGGGTGAGTTTAAAGATGTTGGAGGGAATTACGGCCATAGATTCATCTTAGATACCTTGGTTACAAAATTGTGGCTAGTCTAGAGATATAGGAGAGGGATTAATAGTTACAATCATTGATTCCCTGGGATTAGTAGTTATGACCATTGATTCCTCTAGTAGATACTCTGGGACTAGATGTTTTGGTTACAAAATTGGTGAATCTTATGATGTAGGAGGAGATTGATGGTTACGATCATTGATTCCTTGAGATTAATAGTTACAACCATTGATACCTCCAGTAGATACCTTGGGAGTAGATGTCTTGATTATAAAATTGTGGTGAGCCTAAAGAGTTATGTAGTCATGTTGTTGAAAATGGGAATCAAAGAGGGCTGGGAGATATAGGTATGTAGGACATGTTGTCACTTACATCCCTTTCTTGAGGGTTACGGAGATTTACAGTCTTAATATTTGATGGTCAGATAAATTTATATGTAGACAATTCACATGAAAAAAGTGGCCATGTTCAAATTGACAAAAGGTTACATTCCTGGGTGTATAATCTGCAGAGGTCACAAAAGTGGACATTGATATGGAGGCACAGAAGGTGTATGTGGAGTCCACTCTTTCTGGGGAGGACCTACTGGAAAAGCTAAAGAAGACGGGGAGGGAATGCTCTTATGTGGGACTTCAACCTTGAGCTCTCAATGAATCAACTTAACAGCAGTGTATATATATATTAATGGCATCAAATAGACAAGGACATGTACTTTAACACTGTTTATACCATGTTTTGAAGTAAACAAGACAAAGAATTAATAAGCAGAGCCAGTACATATTATATCAATCATATTATATCAGTCTTTATTAAAAACAAAGTGCCTCAAGAGGTGACAGCAATACAGGTGTACAGGAGGTGTTGCTGACTTGTAATATATCACTTATGGTATATGGTGGGTTTTCTCTGTTGCCTTGTAGTTCAGAGACGGTTACACTTTTGCAGAAGGTAAAGAATCGTGAACAAAATATACCCAGCCGCTGGTATGACGACAATGTTTGTTTTATTTTATTACCACAGCTATAAATCACCTGGAAGATAGTATACCAAAGTCTCAGACCCTCAGCATTATATATATAGCTAGGTGATAACGACGTATATTTCAGTTCTGTACAACCATATAAGCATTTTGTGCCAGAGTGCCAGCTTTCCTTATGGTTTTTGTCTGCTATATATTCTAGTTCGTCAATACAACAAAATAATCCTGCAAAGCACCAATCTGGTGTCCCCCGAGTCTCATTTTTTTTGGTCTTGTTTGGCCATCACTCCAACAATTGCCAAATCTAGCCTCGCAGCTTGAACATTTCCTAATATATGTGTCATTTCAGTGACTCAAGCTATTAAATTGTTTTGTCATGGGAAATATCTGGTGACCTTGCGCATATTCTTTCCTCGTTACTGTTCATCTAGTCCCTGTTCATCTAGTCTCATCTAGTCTCTGTTCATCTAGTCTCATCTAGTCTCTGTTCATCTAGTCTCTGTTCATCTAGTCCCTGTTCATGTAGTCCCTGTTCATCTAGTCCCTGTTCATCTAGTCCCTGTTCATCTAGTCCCTGTTCATCTAGTCCCTGTTCATCTAGTCCCTGTTCATCTAGTCCCTGTTCATCTAGTCCCTCTTCATCTAGTCAATAGTGATACTAGAACAAAAATGTTTTATTTAAAACAGCCAGCCATATTGAATTGATCTGTTAAAAAGAACGAAACAAGACTGTACCCATGTGCTATACTCCATTTTACAATAAGCACAATATGTGTATTCAATTTTAATTGGTAAACATGTCCTGTACCCATCTGCTACACTCCTTTTTAAACAACCACAATATTGGTGTTTATGATTTGGTCTACATAGGTACAGTCTTGTTTCCGTTCTTTTTCAGGTCAATCCAATATAACTGGTTTTCATCCATTCAATACTTTGTAAGTAGATCAAAGGTTGATGACATGACACACACAAATAAAGAATGGATATAATAATCAGCAAAACAATAATAATAACAACAAAAACAACAACTATAAAATAATAAGCTGTAATAACAATGACAGTAATAATAATACTAATATATATATATATATATATAATAAGCTGTACTAACAATGACAGTAATAATAATACTAATATATATATATATTTTCAATTGTCACTGAATGAGCTTGATCCAAGTACAGCTGCAGCGTTCCCACACTGGATGGTAAGTTTTCTTTTAGAGCTAGGACAATGTGTGGGTTGGCTATACACTACACACATAGAGCTTGGACAATGTGTAGGTTGGCTGTACACTATACACATTGAGCTAGGAACATGTGTAGGTTGGTTGTACACTACACACATTGAGCTAGGACAATGTGTAGGTTGGTTGTACACTATACACATTGAGCTAGGACAATGTGTAGGTTGGTTGTACACTATACACATTGAGCTGGGACAATGTGTAGGTTGGTTGTACACTACACACATAGAGCTAGGACAATGTGTAGGTTGGTTGTACACTATACACATTGAGCTGGGACAATGTGTAGGTTGGTTGTACACTACACACGTAGAGCTAGGACAATGTGTAGGTTGGTTGTACACTATACACATAGAGCTAGGACAATGTGTAGGTTGGTTGTACACTACACGCATAGAGCTAGGACAATGTGTAGGTTGGTTGTACACTATACACATTGAGCTGGGACAATGTGTAGGTTGGTTGTACACTACACACGTAGAGCTAGGACAATGTGTAGGTTGGTTGTACACTATACACATAGAGCTAGGACAATGTGTAGGTTGGTTGTACACTACACACATAGAGCTGGGACAATGTGTAGGTTGGTTGTACACTACACACATAGAGCTAGGATAATGTGTAGAGTTTCTAATATTACTATATAGGATTTCAAGTTTTGTCCAACAGGGCATCAGATTAAAATAGGTATCAGACTAAAAATAAATAAATATATATATATTTTTTCTTTCTCTCTCATATACACCTTTGCTCAATACCTTGCATTCGACACTAGTAGTTGACCATTTCCAAATCTAGCGTATCCATGGCAAGTTTTCTTGTAATCCCATCGGCAACTATATCCCCCCTCCATCTGCATGCATGAAACACTGCATTATTCATCAGGGGTGTATGCATATTCATCAAGGTTGGTAGTGATCTAATAAAAAAAAGCTGATTTGCTTGTACTACCTACCATTGACATCTTTTGGCGAAAAGGAAAGAGTGACTTCACTTCTCTCATTTAGCTGCATGCTCATGAAAATATTTAGTATAATTTTGTCTATATTTCTTAGAATCGCTAAAATTAGTAACCTCCAATAATATCCGATTTTATAAGGTATCACATGCATTGCCAAAGGACACGGTGAAGAAGGCTTCCTATATACATGAGGAATAAATAAACCCGTAATGAAGATGTGACTGATCCGTAATGAAGACATGACCTCTGCCAGGGAAAGGTTACTAGAGTTTTATTCTGATGGAACTTCTCCGTGCTTTGGCATTGGAAGGAAGTGATATACATCCTTTTATCTGGATGTGTAGAAACTATTATCTATCTTGGTAAGGTAAATACAATTTCTTTCATGTGTACTGCTCTCTCAGACAGCAAGTAGACAACAGGCTACATACTTTCATGTGTACTGCTCTCTCAGACAGCAAGTAGACAACAGGCTACATACTTTCATGTGTACTGCTCTCTCAGACAGCAAGTAGACAACAGGCTACATACTTTCATGTGTACTGCTCTCTCAGACAGCAAGTAGACAACAGGCTACATAGTTAGCCTATATAGAAAGGATAACTGATGCGTATTATTAATAGAGGACAGCTGTGCTAATGATGAAGGATACACTGTTAAGATTGCAAGCAACCATTTTAACAAGTTCATGTCAGCTTCTAATGTCTTCCCTTTAGTACTCTGAGGATTTCTGCAGAAAACACTGCCTAATGATCTCTCTCTTAGTGTGGTGCGCCAAGAATATTATGCATTTACTCCTTACAGGTGCAAGGTTGGACAACCTGACGCCCTACGACATAATGGGATGACAAATTCTGAAACGGAAATGTGCAAGTTGAATTAAGAGCACTCGGAAGTTGCTTCTCAATGGCAGTGTCAACATAACATGGGGTGCTGCAAGGCAATATCAGCATGACACTGGGTGCTTCAAGACAATGTCAACATGACATGGGGTGCTTCATGGCCATGACAACATGACATGAGGTGTCTCAAGGCAATGTCAACATGACACGGGGTACTTCAAGATGATGTTGACACTGGGTACCCCAAGGCCATGTCAACATGCATGGAGTGCATCGTGGCCATGACAACATGACACGGGTCTTCAAAGCAGCAGGTTTTTGAAATACTGTAATGTGTTTTATTATTATTATTATTATTTTTGTTGGTTGAAATATCTAATTTCACTAAATTAAGGGGGGACTATACCTAAAACCAACGAAATTGTAAAAAATATTTGTAGCTGTCATAACTTTTTTCCCCTTTCTTCTGTGCAAATAATTTTTATACCAGCTTGTTGCTTATTGTGTGTGCTTTAAAATGATATATAAAAAGTCTATATAGGCACATTTTCTTAGAAGATATATCCAAACACGCAAGGGTCACTCACTTCCTACTGTTTGGCAAGCCTAACTCCCACGCGCATTGACCGACTTGCACCAAACGCGGTTCGAATGTAGCTAAAGGCAATAGCTGTAATATGACCGAAGTAAATTTTTTTCCCCGTGAACCCCCCCTGAGATATAGAGCTGAGAAGAGGCGGGACCACGGACAAATTCCGTGGTCCCGCCTCTTCTCAGCTCTATATCTCAGGGGGGGTTCACGGGAAATTTTTTTTACTTCGGTCATATTACAGCTATTGCCTTTAGCTACATTCGAACCGCGTTTGGTGCAAGTCGGTCAATGCGCGTGGGAGTTAGGCTTGCCAAACAGTAGGAAGTGAGTGACCCTTGCGTGTTTGGATATATCTTCTAAGAAAATGTGCCTATATAGACTTTTTATATATCATTTTAAAGCACACACAATAAGCAACAAGCTGGTATAAAAATTATTTGCACAGAAGAAAGGGGAAAAAAGTTATGACAGCTACAAATATTTTTTACAATTTCGTTGGTTTTAGGTATAGTCCCCCCATTTACAACACAGACCTTAATTAATTAAATCATGAGGAGAGGAGAAATGTGTATATATCTATGGGGCTGTGGCAAGAGATGTAGCTAAACTGGCTAGTGTTTCATGGACAACTATCAAATATAATACTGGTATAAATATATATATATAGGAGGATACTATACTAGATGATAGTTCCATCAAACATATTTTTCTGCTTCCGTAACTCTGCCAAGACTTGGACTGGTGTGTTATCACTGGACATGTTCAAAGCACCTCTCACAAGTGGACTCTCAGTCAGCATGAACGGGTTGTATTTGAGCTCCTCAGACAAGATGGATGGCACCTGGACAATGGAGTGCAAGAAGAATTCAAGGTTTTGATACAACTGCAGCTTTGGCTGATGGCTTGAATGCTGCAACCATGCTTACCGTGGACAAGCTCCTGTCTCTCTGTTGCTTTACCCACTGCCACTTGGTCTGAGATGAAGAGTGAAAGGATAATCTTGTTGATCATCAAACCATATGCTGGTTTTAATCATCAACAATCCACATAATTACGCTGATGTCTGACAACATATTACCGTCAATCTGGATTTATTTTTTCATGCTGCCACTAACTTAAAACAAGCAAACAAACAAACAAAAAACGGATCTTTTTGAGCATGCCAACAATGGATGATTTGGGGGGGGGGGGGGAGGGGAAGAAAGAAGGTAAGGTGGTGTAGTAACATGTAGCTGATGTTGGATTGATAGTGTGGTGGCAGAGGAGAGAAGCTATCTTCAAGAAGTGAAAAGGATGGCCTAATCATCTCGTAGATTTACTAGCTTCACTTAAGAAATGATGTATATACTATGGAATCACCAACTAAAAAAAAAAATTGTGGAATTCTTGTTCGACGAAAAAGTAACAGTATGAAATAAAAGTGATACCGATTATTTTAAATGAGAAGTGTTCCAGATTTATGGTACATGCAAAATGTCCTATACAATATTATAGTACCAAGAACAGGTTGTAAAGTAGGTGCTTATCAGTATATTCTGTATTAGCAGGGATATATTTCGTATCCCTTATTAATTGACTCCATAAATATAGGTAAGATACCGAGACTGAGGGTTTACAAATACTGCATATTCCATTGGTCGAGGTATCTAAGCTGTTTATAGCATAACTCCCTAGCAACCAATCTTAGAAATAGCTATCTAAAACAAAATGGAGCTAACAGACATCTTTTAGCTCCAACAATAGGGAGGCATCCTGGGTCTCTCCTCTACCTTCCTACAAACTTCCATGACTTATAAGTGCAACCTTCTAGTCAAGCGAGCTGTAAGAAAAATACCTCCTCGAGAACGTCCACGTAAAAGTATATTCCCAAGTTCATTTTCACCCACTGACAAAGCCGGAGAGGTAGGTATCTATTAACACGATTATAGACCTGCGATTAGGTATATACGGGATTTATATACTACATTGAGCAATCCGATTGGTCAATTCAAACAGCCATGCTATGATAGCTATTTATATGTAATTTTTTTTTTTTTTTTTTTTTTTTTGCTACATCACATGCAGGCCAGCCAAGCTATAGATTACTGGACTGGAAGAAGTTATGACTGAACAGAACAATTTCCTACACTTCAATTTTCTCTCCCCCTACCCACCCCCCCTCCCTTCCAGACCAACAACTTGAAGCTAGTGGTGTAGCTCATGTACTGTACTTCATGCTGGTTGTAGCCAAAGCAAAGACACACACAGGTTGTGGCAGCTTGAAGCTAGCGGTGTGGCTCATACACTTCTGCTGGCTGTAGCCATAGACATACACGCAGCAGCAGCAGCAGTTTGAAGCTAGTGGTGTAGCACATGCACTTCTTGCTGGTTGTAGCCACAGACACACACAGCAGCTTGAAGCTAGTGGTGTAGCTCATGTACTTCTTGCTGGTTGAAGCCATAGACACACTATCAATAGTGCAGCATCAGAAGCAATTCTGTGAGCCTCAACCAAAACTGCAGTCGCATCCCCTTAATTGAAGGGAAATTTGTAACTGCTGCTGCGACTTACGCCCTAGCAAACTATAGCCCTGCCTGGATAACAGAATCATGGAGACAGACACACCAAGGAAACACGAAGAATGCATATTGACAAAAATGCACAGACATTGAAGCTTAGCTTAGTTAATAATGGCAAATGCTCCCACTGAAAAGCTTACTTAGAGAAGAGTGTGTTTATGTCACATTGAAGGGTAGCTATCTGCCATTTTGAGAGGCACCCTGGTAAAAATTCTCCAAGATCTTCCTAGATAACTCAATATTTTACTCATGCTTAACTTGATATCACAAGATAAGATCTATCTTGCATCATCTTACAACAAATACATGATTACCTATAGATCTTGGCATGGAAGATCATGCCAGATCCATGAGTAATCTTGGTTGCAAATTATACTGAGGATTTTTCAAGATCTTCTATGATTACCTGTGGATCTTGGCATGGAAGATCTCGATTCATCCGTGGATAATCCATATCCAATTGTGGATTTTATACAATCATAATAATATAATGATCAAAAATAATTACACGATGACTGACGATGACTGTAAGAAAAAAAGTCATTTGACTCCATTGTGTGTTGGACTCGCTATGCTGACTGAATTGACATATAGCAAAATTAATAATGATCTTTGGAGACAATGTGTATAACTTAGTTAATTTAGTGATGCTCATAATTACTTGGAACGTGAATTATATAGGAGTAGAGTGAATCTGTGCAAGATATTTTAACACATTTGAATAACAGTGAAGAAACAAGAATTGCTCACACCAGGAGTAATTAATAAAAAAAAAAAAAAAAAAAAACTCCTGGAAGATTAACTTCAGCATACTGTTGGAGGTTTTCTCTGCATGGGTTGCCAATGCTTGGGGGGGGGGGGGGGACTGTACCATTTTTTCCCGAAATTTGCACTTTTTTTGTACCTGTCATAACTTTTTTCCTCTTTCTTCTGTGCAAATAATTATTATACCAGCTTATTGCTTATTGTGTGTGCTTTAAGATGATATGTAAAAAGTCTCTATAGGCACTTTTTCTTAGAAGATATAGCCAAACAAGCAAGGTCATTAAAAAAATGGCACCACCCCATTGGCAAGTCCTCTAATTGCCAGGTGCCTTGAACTACAGACCCCAAACTTGTGTTGTGGCTTCCCACAAGCCTAAGCTGTGATGTGATGTGATGTGGCGGGGTCACAGATGTTCCGTGGATTTTGCCGCGGTTGGAAATAAAGTGTCTCGTATGTATTCAACACTTCACCGCGTTTTCATTATGGCTCAGTCATATCACAGCTTAGGGTGTTAGCAAGCCACACAGGAAGTTTGGGGTCTGTAGCTCAAGGCGCCTGGAAATTAGAGGATTTGCCAATGGGGAGGTGCCATTTTTTTAGTGACCCTTGCGTGTTTGGCTATATCTTCTAAGAAAAAGTGCCTATAGAGACTTTTTACATATCATCTTAAAGCACACACAATAGGCAACAAGGTGGTATAATAATTATTTGCACAGAAGAAAGGGGAAAAAAGTTATGACAGGTACAAAAAAAAAGTGCAAATTTCGGAAAAAAATGGTACAGTTCCCCCCCCCCCCCCCCCCCCCCGCAATGACGTTGTCATCTTGAAGGGCGTTATAAGCACCATCGGTGGAGAAATACAAAACTTCTGAATAATGCCATAGCATTTGCCTCCATTTACACTATAACAACAGATGGAACTGTGACGTTTTCCTTCAGCCTAACTAACTTGTCTAAGGCTTGGATTTGAGGCAGCAGATTGAGAATTACAAGGCTGACTTAGCTGAAGATCACTGCATTAAAGTGTACGCAATCATCAATATTTACAAAACGTAGGTAGCTGAAACACAGACAGACATATAGCCACTTCACAGTGTAGCTATCTATAGGAATGGCATAATAGGACACCAGAAATATGACTAGTAATGAAGTATGCTTACTTGCTCTGCAATTTCTTCAACCTCCATTTAGAAGTTTGGGGAATAGAAGAGTTAAAATCTTGTAGCTACCTCTTTTTCTAGGTGGTTCTTCTTCCATGGTGATGTACCTTTGAACCCTGGTAATTTATGGCAATTTTTTTGTTGCGTCTTATATATTGGATTTGGTACACATTACTGGTGGCCAGTTAGTAGTGACCCTCTTCTATTTCTGAAGAGTCCTGGCTAAGAGAACCAGAAAGAGTCAGTGATATATTATGGAGTTGGCGTGTGTCTCTACATATCAACTGCCACTGCACACAATATTGGACCCAAGCATGGCATCATGGTGAAGTTGATAATTTCAGATGGGCAGTTGACCACGCCTTTCAATATGCTATGTGTGTGACATCAAATTTACACATGATCTCTATTTATAAATGCCAAAATTCCCACTCTGGCAAGCAAGCTTACTAGCACTGCTTCATTGGAGGGCAGCAGCTGCAACGCAAACTTGACATTTCTCAGGGTATACTCGTGGCCTGTAGTTAGTAAGAAAAAATGAGATGCAGGTTTAGAATGGATCCATCTGCCAATCCCTCTCCTATGACGCACCCACCTGGAAATATTAGCGTGTTCTTGGGAAGATTCTTGATCTTTGTGATGGAGTTCAACATGGTCTCTGCTGTCCCTTCAAACATTTGACCTGCATGGAATCATCATTAAAAAATGTCAGCATCACAAGCAACTTCAATCATTTAGTTGTCCACAGCCGCACATACACTCCATCCTTCACACACTATACTTGACACACACCATCCTTCACGCGCACACACCATACGTCACACATATTCCATCCTTCACACAACCATCCTTTATACACATCATTCACACATGCCCACCATCTTTCACCCAACCATTATCACACACGAACACCATCCTTCACACATGCACACTATCCTTCACACATGCACTCCATCCTTCACACATGCACACAATCCTTCACACATGCACACCATCCTTCACACATGCACACCATCCTTCACACATGCACACCATCCTTCACACATGCACACCATTCTTCACACACGCACACCATCCTTCACACATGCACACCATCCTTCACACATGCACACCATCCTTCACACATGCACACCATCCATCACACATGCACTCCATCCTTCACACATGCACTCCATCCTTCACACACGCACACCATCCTTCACACATGCACACCATCCTTCACACATGCACACCATCCTTCACACATGCACACCATCCTTCACACATGCACTCCATCCTTCACACATGCACACCATCCTTCACACATGCACACCATCCTTCACACATGCACACCATCCTTCGCACATGCACTCCATCCTTCACACATGCACACTATCCTTCACACATGCACACCATCCTTCACACATGCACTCCATCCTTCACACATGCACACCATCCTTCACACACACCATCCTTCACACACGCACACTATCCTTCACACATGCACACCATCCTTCAAACATGCACTCCATCCTTCACACATGCACACCATCCTTCACACACAAACACCATCCTTCACACACGCACACCATCCTTCACACATGCACTCCATCCTTCACACATGCACTCCATCCTTCACACACGAACACCATCCTTCACACACGCACACCATCCTTCACACATGCACACCATCCTTCACACATGCACACCATCCTTCACACATGCACTCCATCCTTCACACACGAACACCATCCTTCACACACGCACACCATCCTTCACACATGCACTCCATCCTTCACACATGCACACCATCCTTCACACATGCACACCATCCTTCACACATGCACACCATCCTTCACACATGCACTCCATTCTTCACACATGCACTCCATCCTTTACACACGAACACCATCCTTCACACATGCACACCATCCTTCACACATGCACACCATCCTTCACACACAAACACCATCCTTCACACACGCACACTATCCTTCACACATGCACACCATCCTTCACACATGCACACCATCCTTCACACATGCACTCCATCCTTCACACATGCACACCATCCTTCACACACAAACACCATCCTTCACACACGCACACTAACCTTCACACATGCACACCATCCTTAACACATGCACTCCATCCATCACACACAAACACCATCCTTCACACACGCACACCATCCTTCACACATGCACTCCATCCTTCACACATGCACTCCATCCTTCACACACAAACACCATCCTTCACACACGCATACCATCCTTCACACATGCACTCCATCCTTCACACATGCACTCCATCCTTCACACATGCACACCATCCTTCACACATGCACACCATCCTTCACACACGCACACCATCCTTCACACATGCACTCCATCCTTCACACATGCACTCCATCCTTCACACACGAACACCATCCTTCACACACGCACACCATCCTTCACACATGCACTCCATCCTTCACACATGCACTCTATCCTTCACACACGAACACCATCCCTCACACACGCACACCATCCTTCACACATGCACTCCATCCTTCACACATGCACTCCATCCTTCACACACGAACACCATCCTTCACACACGCACACTATCCTTCACACATGCACTCCATCCTTCACACATGCACTCCATCCTTCACACATGCACACCATCCTTCACACATTCACTCCATCCTTCACACACGAGCACCATCCTTCACACATGCACACTATCCTTCACACATGCACTCCATCCTTCACACATGCACTCCATCCTTCACACATGCACTCCATCCTTCACACATGCACACCATCCTTCACACATTCACTCCATCCTTCACACACGAGCACCATCCTTCACACATGCACACTATCCTTCACACATGCACTCCGTCCTTCACACATGCACTCCATCCTTCACACATGCACTCCATCCTTCACACATGCACTCCATCCTTCACACATGCACTCCATCCTTCACACACGAACACCATCCTTCACACACGCACACTATCCTTCACACATGCATACCATCCTTCAAACACGCACTCCATCCTTCACACACAAACACCATCCTTCACACATGCACACTATCCTTCACACATGCACACCATCCTTCACATATGCACTCCATCCTTCACACATGCACTCCATCCTTCACACATGCACTACATCCTTCACACATGCACACCATCCTTCACACATGCACGCCATCCTTCACACATGCACTCCATCCTTCACACACGAACACCATCCTTCACACAGGCACACTATCCTTCACACATGCACACCATCCTTCACACATGCACTCCATCCTTCACACATGCACTCCATCCTTCACACATGCACTCCATCCTTCACACATGCACACCATCCTTCACACACAAACACCATCCTTCACACACGCACACTATCCTTCACACATGCACACCATCCTTCACACATGCACTCCATCCTTCACACATGCACTCCATCCTTCACACATGCACTCCATCCTTCACACATGCACACCATCCTTCACACATGCACTCCATCCTTCACACATGCACTCCATCCTTCACACACGAACACCATCCTTCACACACGCACACTATCCTTCACACATGCACACCATCCTTCACACATGCACTCCATCCTTCACACATGCACTCCATCCTTCACACATGCACTCCATCCTTCACACATGTACACCATCCTTCACACACAAACACAATCCTTGACACATGCACACTATCCTTCACACATGCACACCATCCTTCACACATGCACACTATCCTTCACACATGCACACCATCCTTCACACATGCACTCCATCCTTCACACATGCACTCCATCCTTCACACACGAACACCATCCTTCACACACCCACACCATCCTTCACACATGCACTCCATCCTTCACACATGCACTCCATCCTTCACACATGCACACCATCCTTCACACATGCACTCCATCCTTCACACACGAACACCATCCTTCACACATGCACACCATCCTTCACACATGCACTCCATCCTTCACACACGAACACCATCCTTCACACACGCATACCATCCTTCACACATGCACTCCATCCTTCACACATGCACTCCATCCTTCACACACGAACACCATCCTTCACACACGCACACCATCCTTCACACATGCACTCCATCCTTCACACATGCACTCCATCCTTCACACATGCACACCATCCTTCACACATGCACTCCATCCTTCACACATGCACTCCATCCTTCACACATGCACTCCATCCTTCACACATGCACACCATCCTTCACACATGCACTCCATCCTTCACACATGCACTCCATCCTTCACACACGAACACCAGCCTTCACACACCCATACCATCCTTCACACATGCACTCCATCCTTCACACATGCACTCCATCCTTCACACACGAACACCATCCTTCACACACGCACACCATCCTTCACACATGCACTCCATCCTTCACACACGAATACCATCCTTCACACACACACACTATCCTTCACACATGCACTCCATCCTTCACACACGAACACTATCCTTTACACATGCACTCCATCCTTCACACACGCACACCATCCTTCACACATGCACTCCATCCTTCACACACGAATACCATCCTTCACACACGCACACTATCCTTCACACATGCACTCCATCCTTCACACACGCACACCATCCTTCACACATGCACTCCATCCTTCACACATGCACTCCATTCTTCATTCACTCATACACACACAAACACCATCATTTACTCATCAGTCTCACTGAACTACTGGCACTCACCGTTGCCACAGATGAAGATATGGTCGCCACTGAACAAGCAAGGAGGCTCATTCAACAACATGTACACCATGTGACCTTTGTGTGATGTGTGTATGGTGTGGTGTGTGTGGTAATTATATACACACTGATAAGAGAAGTACATAATGTTCTTCTTGAGAAAATGCCAATTTTGGAATAAAAATATTCAAAAATCGAGTCATCTAACCCCCTGCCTCTCCCCAAGTACATCTGTGCTATCAACTATATATTAGCTCGGGCTAGATGACATCTCTAGGTGACCCTTAACCATTTATAATTTGTGGGTGATTGCAACTTGACATACAATAAAACTCTAGATTTGTGAACACATGTCCATATATACCAAGTGGAGGTACCCATAGTCTATTCTATAGGATGTAAACTTTATAAATCATCTGGTTTCCAGAGCCTATGGTGTATTCTAACCAATTAACTGCTATTACTGGTAAATGCTGTAAATAAGAACATTAATCACATATATATAATGAACCTTACATGCTGAATGTCATATTCTTTTACCTGCACACACCCACTAGATTGCTCTATCATTATAAAATAGCAATAAAACTTTACTTCCTTTTAGACGGTCACGCGAGCAAAAAGGAAAAACAACAACAACAATGGCAGACCCATTCATAACTCCGTCAAGAAGCGTCTTTCCAGGGCTTTAATGCGGTTTCTGGAAGCTCTTCTTCTGGGGTAGGCTGCACAGACACCAATGCTCACTGGAAAATACTAATCATCCCTACGTTCTTGAGAAAGGAGGCGCCCCTGGATGAACTTCCTTCTTCATGTTTTGTTGCAGACATGGCACGATGTAGAAATATATATTTTTTGGCTGCTTTCCTCAATGGAGCTAATTTCTATACCAAACTGCAGCTTATTGTATTTGGATTCTAATGAATAGTTCCAAAAGTGTAACCTTCAAAAAAAAAGGTTATTGCTATAAATATAACTGTTAAAAACAAACAAATTAAGTCGGTATGTAATCAGTTATAGAGTTCTATTGTGTAGAGCTGTCAACAAGCAATCACCAACAAAATTGAAGTTCATAGGAGTGTCGTATGGTAAGGGGTCGGTATGTAATCAGTTATAGAGTTCTATTGTGTAGAACTGTCAACAAGCAATCACCAACAAAATTGGAGTTCATAGGAGTGTCGTATGGTAAGGGATCCCAGCAGCAAGAAAAATGTTGGATCACAGCTATCTTATATGCCCCTGACCCATAACTGCACATACCTTCCTACCATAATATTTTTAAGCATGTAATAAGTCAGATAGAGCACCTTTCGGCATAACATCTTCATGCATGGGGACGATAAGAAAGTTATGGCGACTCAAAAAAGAAGGATAAAAACAACTTCTGACTGCTAGTCCTCCCATAAGGAGCCGCCAATGTGAGTCTTAACTTAGTGTGAGCATTGGGGTTGGGTGGAAGATTGCTCTCTGCCATTTTAAAAAGTGGGTCAAAACAATAATTTTAGGGAGTACAGTGTACTCCTCACACAACAGGTCATCTCATATGAGGTCAACTCATAAAAACAGCAACCCTGTTCTAGCTCATGTGCATAGAAAAAAATGGTAATTAAGTTCACTTGCCCGCTCAATGCCTTGCACTTATCTACACATGCATGCATGTTGATTTGGGTGATTACGTACTAGCGTATCCCTATATTGTGGATTGACCCACTTTTCAAAATAGTGGACCGAAACTTCCCCAAAACAAAAGCTTATTATACCTTAGCTAAAACTCACATCAGGTTCATAGCTGCTAAAAATGGTGGTTACAGCCGATATTAGCCCCAAACCCTCCAAGCATGCCATGAATCCTTCGCTAAGGTAGTAAACCGACAGCAGAGAAACAATGAAATTCATCTTTAAGACATTACTCTGTTTCTCTGAATCATTCCACACATCACTGGCGTACAATATGTCCTCATATCATAAGTTTAGTACCAGAAGATGCCAAATGTCCCCAAAAATGTCCTCGATTAATCCGTTTCTCGGTCCAGTGAAGCCTCCAATAACTGGCAAAAAGTGGTTGAGAACCATAAAGACACAACTTATGGTGATAATTTGTACAACAAATAATGACTTACGCTTAGTTCAGCGATTTATTTTGTGGACTGGTCAACTGTTACCATGTTCAAAAGAGGCCGTAGCTGACTCTCTACCAAAATACCTGCTGCAGTGTTCTGTGCAATGCTACCAAGTCCTCAAAGGAAGCTGTAGCCAACCCTACATGATGCAGTCAACAATAGCAGCAAGATATGGTATGTTCTGATTATTTTGTAATAGACAACATGGTTGTACAGTCAATGCAAGGCATTAAGTGGCAAGCGAAGGTGCGAGAGAAAGAGAGAGAGTTTTTTTAATAGATAATACTTGAAATTCTGCATGTAGTAATGTTAAATTACATTGCTCATAGCTGAAGGCCTAATACACTACTGGTCTGAACATATTGATACCATCATGATGATGATTGGATAGTGATAGGGGGAAGTAGACAAGAATTGTATGTATATATTCCCTACAGGTGCAAGGCTGGACAACCTGATGTCCTACAACATAATGGGATGACAAATTCTGAAATGGAAATGTGCATGTGGAAATAAGTTGTTTTGTTGCGAGTAATTGGAAGCTGCTTTCCTTGAAGATGAGAAGAGGACCACATTAAGAGTGAGGTCATCAGGCAGTGCTTTCTGCTGTAATTATCTGAGCACTAAAAAGACCATGCAGAAGCTGATAATAACTTGTTAAGTGATAGTTTGCTCATGACCCTGTTTATTGATTTTGTAAGCCCTCCATCATTAGACAACTCTCCTCTATTGACTAATTGCATCAGTTATCCTTTCTATATATGCTAATTATGTAGCCAGTCATCTACTCACTGTCCAAGAGGGAAAGAGAGAGAGGGAACGGCAGTACACATCAAGCAATTGAATAGTGTTTACCTCAGCAAGATTGATAATAGTTCCTATTTGCACTATCAAGACAAATAACTTGCATCACTTCCAATGCCAGAGAACATGGAGTAGTTTTGTCAGAATAAAACTCCAGCAACATTTCCCCATCAGTTACATAGGTCATGGTATGTATCAATTTTCCTTTCTTTTTCTATGAATCTGTAGAGGTTTTATCCATTGACGACCATTTCCGAATACGGCGTATCCATGGTTTTCTTTTGTTTAAGAATACGAGTTTTCTTGAAATCTCCTAGACGACCATATCCTGTTGAGTCCGTAAAACCTTTGCATGCTATCCGGTGTATGAATGTATGGCAGAATACAACTAAATATGGGCATGTGTGGCAATATAATTTCCGTCCAACACCCCAGTGAAGGTCCGCTTTGCTCGCCAACTAGTAATAAACACAAACCATCAAGTGACTAGGGAAGGTGTGTGCGAGAGAGAAACAATATATATTAGATTTTAATGATCAGAAACTCGGATCCTGCAGAAGGTTTTCTTTACAATTGACAACCATTTCCAAATTTATCATATTGATAGCGATTTTTCTTGAAATCTCCAAAAGAACTATTTACTTTCGAGTCAAGTCCATAAAATCTTCCATGTCCTCTCCGGTATATGCTCCGGTATATGCTCCGGTATATGAACGTATATATATATAGACAACAACATAGAACCAAATACGGGCATGTGCAGTAATATAAAGTTTTCCGTCCAACTCTCAGAGAGGGCTCGCTCGCTCACCCGCCAATAGAAACAACAAAACAAACAAACAAACTCTTGAAACAAGAGCAAAAATGCTTTATATGGGACTGACTTGTTAACCGATTAAACGCCGTAGTAGTTTGACGTAAACACAGACATCCCTCGTAAAAATAAAAAAATAAAAATGAACCATACGTTCTAAACGCCATATTTTTTACTAGTACATGCCCAATAGATTGCTATATCGTTATAAAATAGCAATAACAAGTTTACCTCCAGTTAGACGGCCACACGAGCAAAGAGGAAAAAAAAAGAAGAAAAAAAAAAGATGACTTGTTTGCAACTCCTTCAATAAGCATCTCTTCCACGCTGGCCTTCACTACTGTTTCTGTGAGCTATTCTGCTGGGAAAGGCTGAGCAGACACCAATACTGTATGGAAAATACTCTGAATCCCTTCACTCTAGAGAAAGGAGTTGCTCCTGAATGGATTTCATTCTGTAAGTTATGCTGTAGACACGGCACGACGTAGAGTTGCGTAGCATTTGTTTGCTTGCCTCAATGGAGCTGATTCATACACCTAACAACTGCAGCTAATAGTATTTGGATGCTAATGACACAAACAGTTTCAAAAGTGTATCATTGAAGAAAAAAAGAAGTTATAGCTCTAAATATAATTGACAAATAAACTTGGAGTGCTATCGGTTAAAAAAGAACGGAGACAAGACTGTACCCGGAGACAAGACTGTACCCATGTAGACCACACCATTTAGACATCTTTACCATTTAAAAACATGTACCATAGGGCAGATTACTTTTGCGGATGGAAACTTGCCCAAATCAGGGGCAAAGCAAGTTTCCATAATTTTTATATTCGCAATTTTTTTTTTACTTTCGCGATGCATGCATGTGCGTGTTCCGTAAATTACCTACCAGTGTGCGCACGTTAACAGATACACCATGCTACCTCCAACTTCAGTGCATGGATGCTAGAGCCTGAAGATGAGCATTGAAACTAAGTCTCCATAATTATAGCTAGCTGTACTGTCTAGCTGTGTATACGCCAGTCTCACAATCTGGACCCTTTACCTAATAGTGTGGCCGGTACGCGGTGGAAGGAGCTAACATTCGTATTTCTAGTCAAATAGAGAAAATCACAGATTTTCAACCCCGCTAAAATAACCCATTATATGGTATACCAATATTGAGCTTGTTTTAAAATAACAGAGTGCCTTTGCAACTACCCCCCCCCCCCCCCCCCCCCTTGTTTACGTTCCTTTCTTTAACAGGCCAATCCAATATGGCTGGTTGTTTCTAATTAAAACATTTTTTTGCTCTAGCTAATGACATCCATCTGTCTGTCTGTGATATATTTGTCCACCAATCAGTTTTGAAGCTAGGAAGCTCACACTTTATACATGAAAGCATACAGCATTAAGATGTTATAGGCTATGTTACGTTACCCAATCAGCACACAGCGTTAAGACGTTATAGGCTATGTTACGTTACCCAATCAGCACACAGCGTTAAGACGTTATAGGCTATGTGACGTTACCCAATCAGCACACAGCGTTAAGACGTTATAGGCTATGTTATGTTACCCAATCAGCACACAGCGTTAAGACGTTATAGGCTATGTTACGTTACCCAATCAGCACACAGCGTTAAGACGTTATAGGCTATGTTACGTTACCCAATCAGCACACAGCGTTAAGATGCTATAGGCTATGTTACGTTACCCAATCAGCACACAGCGTTAAGACGTTATAGGCTATGTTACGTTACCCAATCAGCACACAGCGTTAAGACGTTATAGGCTATGTTACGTTACCCAATCAGCACACAGCGTTAAGACGTTATAGGCTATGTTACGTTACCCAATCAGCACACAGCGTTAAGATGCTATAGGCTATGTTACGTTACCCAATCAGCACACAGCGTTAAGACGTTATAGGCTATGTTACGTTACCCAATCAGCACACAGCGTTAAGACGTTATAGGCTATGTTACGTTACCCAATCAGCACACATCGTTAAGACGTTATAGGCTATGTTACGTTACCCAATCAGCACACAGCGTTAAGAAGTTATAGGCTATGTTACGTTACCCAATCAGCACACAGCGTTAAGAAGTTATAGGCTATGTTACGTTACCCAATCAGCAGCAGAATCTCCCCTTGAAAAGACGTCCTCAACAACAGTTGCGATTGTCGGCCATTTTGTATAGGAATATTTCTACGCATGCGTTTTTCACGTTCCCAATAAGAAACATGGCAGTATTATCAACAAACTATGCTAGTTACATTAAAGCCCACGTAATGTAGCATTTGCTAGTGAGGCTGCCTTTAGCCCCCTCTATTAATTATGCTAGTTACATTAATGCATACGCAATGCAAGCATTTGCTAGTGAGGCTGCCTTTAGCCCCCTCTATTAACTATGCTAGTTACATTAAAGCTCAACGTTATGCAAGCATTTGCTAGTGAGGCTGCCTTTAGCCCCCTCTATTAACTATGCTAGTTACATTAAAGCTTACATAATGCAAGCCTTTGCTAGTGAGGCTGCCTTTAGCCCCCTCTATTAACTATGCTAGTTACATTAAAGCCAAGCAAGCATTTGCTAGTGAGGCTGCCTTTAGCCCCCTCTTTTAACATGAATACACAGTTGCAAAAATGGAATATTTACAGAGGGCAGCATCATCATTGACTGGTTCGAGGAAAAAAAGATTAGCCATAATAGATAGCTACCTCTGTTTGTGTGTGTGTGTTTAGAGACCACTGGATACTGCACCAGCTTGAAAACACTCACACAAAGGCTAATAATAGCTGCTCTCTCTCTCTCTGTTTGTGTGAGTGGTGTGCGTGCTGGATGATACACCAGCTTGAAACATTCCCTCAATGAAGTGCAGGAATCTCTGCTTTGATATTAATAACTATATTAGGCTCACACTAGCAAACGCTGGCTTACAAGCTATAAGCACATGCTCTCTTATAAGCTATGCTATAAGCACATGCCCTCTTATAAGCTCACACTAATAAACTTGGGTCTCTTACAAGCTATAAGGACATGCCCTCTTGTAAGCTCACACTAATAAACTTGAGTCTCTTACAAGCTATAAGGACATGCCCTCTTGTAAGCTCACACTAATAAACTTGAGTCTCTTATAAGCTATAAGCACATACCCTCTTATAAGCTCACACTAGTAAACTTGGGTCTTTTATAAGCTATAAGCACATGCCCTCTTATAAGCTCATACAAGTATACTTGGGTCTCTTATAAGCTATAAGCATATGCTCTCTTATAAGCTCACACTAGTAAATTTGGGTCTCTAATAAGCTATAAGCACATGCCCTCTTGTAAGCTCACACTAATAAGCCCTGGCTTATAAGCTATAAGCACATGCACTCTTATAAGCTCACACTGCTCTGGTTCATAGGTAGCACATGCCCTCATAAAATCTTATAAGCGAACAACAAACAAACACCAAAGCTTATCTGTGCTGCCAAAATAAATAACTCCGTTGCAGTAGATTTACATGCAAGGCAATGCTGAGTATCTCTGTTAGTCCCATATATATATACCTCTAGTGTGTCCAGGTGTCCACAAAGCTTTGAATGCCATCCTGCCAAACTGCAATGATATATACATACATGTATATACTTGGAGCATGTGCAACTTAGTGGCTAACTAACCCGGAGTGTTTCTCCATCTTGGACTTGACTTAGATGTCAGATCAGAGGACGCACACACACACACACACACGCAGAGATGAATGAACAAGCAACAACATGTTACAAAACAAACATCCCCTCTCTCTCTTCCTATACTTTGTCCTCTCACACACACATCCCATTGCCTTTTCCCTTCCTTCTCTCTCTCCCTCATCTAGTCTCACATAGCCAGATCTGTTTCCAATTGCTATGTTTGGAAAAGGATTGCTATGTTTGGAAAAGGATGTCTATATGTGCAAACCCTCATTTCTTTATTTGCTGGTGTAAGGAGGAGTGTTGGGATGCCAACTGCTTGGGAAAGAAGAAGAGGGGAAGAGCTAAATTTATGGTGCAGGTTTGTACCACTTTAAGGCATTATCTAATCCTAATGTGTGTGAATTTTATCTGTGATGTGGGGGGGGGGGGTTTGGGGGTGGAGAAATATAAAATATTCCAGCCTCCTCCCCAGCCCCCTCCACCATATACCCACTCTGTCATTCCAGGTACATGTTCACAGCTCCCCCCGTACACCTTCAGCTCTGGGTAGCGTTTCCTCAACAGTTGATTGCCTCCCGAGTGATCCCTATAGTAAGTGTGTGTGAAGGAGGACATCAACAAGCAGAAAAATCTTTGACACATAAGAACTAGATATTCTGCACATCACAAACCAACTCAACACAGTAACCTTTTCATAATCTACATACAGAACACTCTGTCATGCAAAATAATAATAATAAAATAAAGTCCTGGGCCAAAATTGGTCCACTATGACTTTTTTTGGTACCAAATCTAATCATCACCCTACATAGCCCTAGCTACCCTACATAGCCCTAGCTACCCTACATAGCCCTAGCTACCCTACATAGCCCTAGCTACCCTACATAGCCCTAGCTACCCTACATAGCCCTAGCTACCCTACATAGCCCTAGCTACCCTACATAGCCCTAGCTACCCTACATAGCCCTAGCTACCCTACATAGCCCTAGCTACCCTACATAGCCCTAGCTACCCTACATAGCCCTGGCTACCCTACATAGCCCTAGGCTACCCTACATAGCCCTAGCTACCCTACATAGCCCTAGCTACCCTACATAGCCCTAGCTACCCTACATAGCCCTAGCTACCCTACATAGCCCTAGCTACCCTACATAGCCCTAGCTACCCTACATAGCCCTAGCTACCCTACATAGCCCTAGCTACCCTACATAGCCCTAGCTAGCCCATGTCTTGCCCTGGCTCTACCCTTGCCATGACGTGACTGCTGCTGGTGGGTGCCTAGGACCTGTTTTATAGCGAACCAAGCTAAGGAGTACCTAGGTCCCAATAGGTAGCGGAACTGGCATCCACTAGGCACCTAGCTATGATTGCCTAGGCACGTTTTGACAGGTGTCCAGTGCCTAGACACTCAGAAGATTAAATCTACTGTTTACGCATACTCGCCAAGCCCTTGTACCAGCTTTGATGTGACAAGCCCACAGGACCGATCCTGCACAAACTTACACACAAATATATCCGCATAAGCTAACACATCACCTCGGGCGATGGTTTCTAGTCGAGCATAATCCTCTGCACATTATTTAAGAACAAAAAAGACAAACAAACTATATTGGATTGACCTGTTAAAGAAAGAAAGCAAGTACAGACAACAACCAGTTAGATGACCCGCTACTATTCATATACACCACAACTATATTGGATTGACCTGTTAAAGAAAGAAAGCAAGTACAGACAACAACCAGTTAGATGACCCGCTACTATTCATATACACCACAACTATATTGGATTGACCTGTTAAAGAAAGAAAGCAAGTACAGACAACAACCAGTTAGATGACCCGCTACTATTCATATACACCACAACTATATTGGATTGACCAGAAAGGAAAGAAGGCAGTGTATACCCATGTAGACCACATGAGCTAGACGACCTTTTACCAAACACAATGCTATTTCTAAAATCTGTATGATAGTGTGTGTCTACGACTCTAATTGATAAAGGGTCAACTAACCAGTTGCTTCAAGTTGTTTTTGTTTTCCTGTATATTATAATTGAGAGTTGAGGACTACAATCAATAAGTGTGAGCTTCAGGGTCTCCATGTCCTTAAATACTTCTTCTAACTTGTTTATTATTGTTGTACACTACACATATAAACATATATACCCACGTTCTCCCCAGGATTTAGGTAATGGATAATGACATGTCTCGCTGCATGCCAAATTGTAATACTTGTAAACTACAGTAGTGATCATGTTCGTAATTCTGTCCATCCTCTCTAGTAGCTCAGTGAGAAGAATTACTGTTTTACAAACACAGAGGTGGTTCAAATCCTGGTGTTTCCAGAGAAGAAAAACTCATCCCAGGGCTGTGAGATAAAAATAAATATTTAAAAAATAATTTGTATAGCAAAAAAAAAATGCTTACAATTTCAGTACGCAGCTTAAGGCTAATTAGGAATAATAAAGACGTTTGAAAACCTGGTAACTGGTTGAATTATCACCACATATGAGTTACACAGCTCTGATCCACCCGCACTGCAGACCACATCATGGGCTTTTTTCCTTTTTTTTCTTCACTACATCCAGCCATGCATACCATGTCTTTCACTACACAAATATCAGGTACATACCATGTCTTGTTACTATTGCTGACAGTACCCATGTAGGGTCAGCCACAGTCTCCTGAAGATTCTCCCAGTGGATCAGCTGACCACTCACTCATGTATGGTCAGCCACAGTCTCCTTCTGAAGATTCTCACAGTAAATCAACTAATCACATTCATTTTTTGGCATTGAAGTAGCATGACTAGGTCATCAATGAATTATCAGCTTACATCATCGACTTACCTGCTGAATATCCCTTTACCAGTTTTTTCTTTTTTTTATTGAGTAGAGACCTATTCTACGCAAATTATGCAAGGAAGAAGAAAAAAAAAAAGAGATAGAAATACAAAAGCATAGGTAGATCCTTGAAGATGAATTTCAAGTTTTTCTCACAATTTCAAATTTTTTGTGCAGCTGGTTTACTATGGTAGTGAAGGATTCAAGACATGTTTGAAGTCTTTTTTTGTGTGCTAATATTGGCTGAAGCTGCCAATGTGAGTTCTAACTGAGATATGAGCTTTATTTTTTTTGCGTTTTTGCAGTCTGTCATTAAAAAAAAAAAAGGTTAAAAAATATATAGGGAGTGTGCACATATAAGCTACACACATATCAAGAGGTGGTCTTGACTTCTACCACTTTTACATTGGGTGGGGGAGGGGAAGGGGTCACAGACATAGAACGTTTTGTTCCAAGCACACCCCAATCTTGGAGCATTCATGGTCAACACACAGTAGAATCTTGAGGGGAGAGGGTAGGAATCAGGTTAGTTCCAATAACTACTGCTAATGTTGCATCCCCCTTCCACCCAAGATTCTACCGAGTGTATGATCACGAACACACGGGGGGGGGAGGGGGGTGCATGCAAAGATCATTTCCTTCCCCAATATGTAAAGGATCAGATGCACGAGACTACCAAGAAGTAAAGGGTGTGGCAATGACTTACCAATGCTTGTGGGTGGTCAGTATGGCATTAAGTGTCACATGATTATCCAAAACTGTCTTCTGTAATAATTAAATAACATAATACATTACCATTGACTTCTCGTTAACACAAATTCAAGATCATTAATAATAAAGATGGTTTGTAAATATAAATTACATGGCAAGCTCATAAACGGTGGCACACATTCAAGGACTGAAACAACTGATAAGAAAGCATGCATACGCACCATGACAGGTGTAGGGTCACATGGGTCAATGGCTACTGCAGTGTTAGTGACAGAATCAATGACGAGGTAGGAATAGTTGTCGCCCAAGACTGCCATGGGAACCACTTTAACCACTGGAATAACAACATGGTTTAAGACTCGAGTTAGTCATGTGAGAGGTAAGAACAGCCTCCCAAAATGCCATGGAAACCACTTTAACCACTGAAGTAACATGTTCAACCCTCTTACCATCGGATTGCAGAGCAAGTTAAAAAGTTAGGACACACTAATTTAGTTGCCACAGAAGGCTGGCTTTCACATTGGAAGGCAAGGCATCAAATTAAGTACAAACGGGCACATGGAGAGAAGGGAAGTGCAGACATTAAAAGTGCTGAAGAGTGGACAAGCACTATTTTACCAGGGTTACTGGAAGAATATAGGCCTAATGAGGTCTATAATGTAGATGAAACTGGGCTGTATTACCGAGCCACTCCTGATGGCTCACTTTGCTATTGACATGAAAAATTAAGTGGTTCTAAGAAAGCAACGGAAAGGATCACAGTTCTTTGCTGTTCAAATCTGACAGGAACTGATGAATGTAAACTCCTTGTCATAGGCAAGAGTCTTGGGCCACGTTGTTTCAAGAATGTTAATGTGGATAATCCACCTGTCACATATTGTGGTAACAAGAAGGCTTGGATGACCTCTCAAATCTTTACTGAATGGCTTGCAGCTTGGGACTCGTACCTTACCAAAGTAAATCGGAAGATCCTTTTGCTTGTTGACAATTGTACTGCACATCCTCATGTAAGCACACTAAAGAACATTCAACTTGAGTTTTTGACACCCAATACCACTTCACTTATCCAACCAATGGATCAGGGAATCATAAAGAACTTGAAGACTCTTTCGTAAAGAACTTGTGCATATGACCCTGGCATACATAGAAGAAAACATTTTCAACCCATCCTCCACTGCAATTGATATCTGCTCTAAGATTTCAATCCTTCAAGCAGTGAGTTTTGTTGCCAAAAGTTGGCGGGAAGTAAAGGAAGCTACAATTATCAACTGTTTTTGAAAAGCTGGCTTCTTTACTTTATCACCAAGTGTGATAGATGATGAGGAGTTTAGTTTACCAGAGATTAACAATGGGGAAGAATACAATAACATAGACGCTGAATTACCTTGTTACAGTGAAACCAATGTTCTAGATGATGAAATTGTGGAGATGATTATTGCCAAAAGGCCTTGCCTTTAACAAAGAGATAATGATGATAACGATGAGGTTGATCCTGTTCCTCTGATTATGCATGCAGAAGCAAAGCTTCAAATACTTGGACTGCAATGCTATTTTACTGAACAGGGATTTGACCATGCAGCACATTCTTTGCTAGACAAGTGTGCTGATTTAGTACCACTCTACTCAATTACATGAACTAATTGTTATACATACATGCCTGTACATGTATCATGTGCAATATTGTACATTGTAAACAATTTGTATAAAAGTCTGATATATTAGCCATCTGGATAAATGGCCCACTTTGGTTTGGGACAGATTGGTCCAATTATCAGGAGTGCACTGTATAAATATTGTGGCCAGATGTTGTTTGACCACAAACATGAATACCATTATCTTTACTATTAGAACAGTTATCTTTTACATCTAATGTAGAATCTATTGAATACAAAGACACAGCAATCATTTATTGTTTGACAGAATAGATATATGGTTATAAGTAGCTAATGTAAGGGAAACAAAGGAAACATATTACTGTGTAAGCCTAATACTACTCTCATCATATGATCCACATGGAAGGTTCTTGGGTGTCTACTACACAATATTGCTATCATGTTATAGAAATACTGTATCATTTTGTTGACATGCATTCCGTCCCATTTCAGAAAAAAACATAGACCTCTTTGCCACTACATATGTACCACCCTATTTATCTACATAAGACAGTTACTAATGCTGAATCCATTTTTACATCATAAATACTATTTCCATGTACAAACAGTAGTATAGGGGTCTCCAAGCTGAGGTAATTTGAGAACACCCCATGTGAGCAATCCAAGGAAAGCTTTCATCTCTTCCAAGAAGGTATCTGACCATGGACGTCCTCATGGAGTACTGTTGTACCTCATACCAATTGGTTTCTGTAATCAATAGCTGCACACTTGGTCAGTAGAAAAAAAAAAAATCCTAAAAAGTTGACAAGCTGTTAAAGTTGATGTCACCACAGACCAGGAGTTAGGGAGTGCACTAGCTTGTTGGCTCTTTCGTTCTCCAATTCCAACTGAGAGTAAAAGTGAGCTGAACGATGAATGTAAAAGGGCAACTGAAGGGTAAGGAAGAAACAGTTACTGAACTACATGCTGTAGATGCACCAGGTATTGTATGCGTCTAGCATGAGGTGCAGGCTATCCCATAGGGGTAGAACCACAACTGGCTGCAACGGACCATTAATAGCAGGAGCGCTTTACACATAAAACCCATCCTTGGTTTCTCCAGTGGTTACATTCACATGATCAGATGCCGTAGAAATTTGAGATGGAGTTGTGAGAACAACATGGGAGGACATTGAAAGAAATGCAGGTGGGCGGGCGAAGGGTTGAGGTATGTGTGAACTGCTGAAGAGGCCATTGTGAGAGTAGCTGGGGAATCCATTGTGAGAGGTGCTGGGGAGTCCATTGTGGTAGCCTCTGGGGAGGGAGTTGTGAGAGAGATGAAGAGCGAAGAGGCAAAAGAGAGGCTAGTTCTCCAGCAAATCTAAAATTCAATTTCAACTAATAAAAACCCTCCAGGATGTACAAGGAAAGCTGGATGGGCATATTGCCCAGGTTTTACCCCGGAAATAAATATCTACTGCCCTTTGGACATCTAACAGGCTAATACTACAGCTATAGATCCTCTTCACAAATCTGAAAAGATTCCTTCATCCACACCATCCTCGTCAGAGACCAAGCCATCACTCTCCGCTGTAGCGCTAAGCTAATCCACTGAGTTTCAACAGTTTCAACTGTTCTGGCCAACTTATCCAAGACTCCATGCTTGCAAGTAGGCTCACCCAGATATGCATGGATGCCACAACTGTCTTCCTCACTAGAATCATACTCAGACGGTCAAAAGTACTGCCAGTCCCTTGAAAAATAACTTCTGCAAGACATAGTTACTTAGCCATTTTTGGGGTCGTCAAAAGCGTGAACGATCAATGCTTCAGGATTTTACTATCTTGGTTATCAGATAATGACCACTTGAAATATGGTGGATAAATAGAGCTTGAATTAAACTATTTTATTATGGTATAAGAACAGAGTCAGTCATGTGAGAGGTAGGAACAGTTATCTTCCAAAACTTCTATGGGAACCACTTGCCACTGGAATAATAAGATGGTTTGAGAACAGTGTTAGTCAGTGAATAGCAAGTGGGAGGTTACTAAATATGCGCCATATGGATTTATAGAGTCACTCTTAGGTATCCTACTTCAATGCAGTACACGGTTTGAGTTGTGATAGAATAAAATTATTGGGTGTGGTCATGCGTGTTAATAATTAGGTGTGTTGCATGTGTCCAACATCTTCCAAGACCCTCTTCATCTGACCAATAAAACCACATTTAGATTACTCCATATCAATAATAAAATAATAATAATAATTAATAATATACTACTACTACTACTACTAGTACTATTACTACTACTACTATTACTACTACTACTACTAATAATAATAAGTATGAGGACAGTGGTCATGGACACTTAATCCAAAATGGAAGGATTCAGGAGTGGATGCTTGCTACGTGTACCCAGCTGAATCCTATGGGATAAATGTTTTCAAATATACTCCGCCTAATCCTAGATAAGACAATGTTCTTTATAGCAGCACCAAATGTCAGTGGTACACAATTCTCCTCTTCTTCTGCAAAAGAAAAACTACTTTATTTCCGTCCTTGAAAAAAAGTAATGGGTGCAAATCATGTGACATAAAAGGAAATAGGCCACACCCAAAACAAATATCAATCAAAGCCATAATGTCAACATCAGACCACAAACATTTGGAGATAATTACAATGGCTCAGCAGTATCATATTAACATACAAGCCAAGGTAGTAGGTCTGACAATTGAGTGGGGTGGCGACTTCCATGTCTTTAACTGTCTCAGATGTAGACCATATCCCAACTTCGTATTGTACAGAGCATACCTGCAGATCATGATCATGCCTGAAACAATTACGAGTGACACTTTCTTTGGTGGCACACATTATGTCATGGAGACACGGAAGAATATCATCCATAACTTCTTTCAACAAAATTGCAAGTCGTGTGCTGTAAGTCTGTTTCAACTTAGATCTTAGAGCACATAGGATTAGAGTTTTTTCATCATAATTACTATTTATGCACCTGGAGATGACGAAAACTAAGATACAACTGCACATACTCTAGGCTGGAGGAAGACAGCATATGCTTGCCATAGAGATTATTATATGCAGCATTAAGATATGTAGGTCATATATAAGGTATTTTTTGTTGTTATTTACTCCTTAATAATGAAAGTATTTCCCAAACGTATCTAATATCTTACCCCAGAGGAAAGAGCTTTCTGATCAACCATGGCCAAGTCTTCCTGAGGAAAACTCTGATGGCGACATAACTTGGATAGGCAAGGATTAGAAACACACCACAATAAAACAAGGCCATGTATTTTACGGAAAAGACGATGCGGTAATGGTCGTCAAATTAATTAATTATTCTTTTTGCTTTTTGACATCCGCACCTATCTACGTAAAAAGCAGACACTCATGCACCCGCAGCACAAAAGGGCCTGGTCAAACGTAGATTTGCCCTAGCCATATTTTCGATTCGTAGTACAAATAGGTGAATATATGAAAGGGGGAACAGGGAGAGGAGCATTTCGTAGGACACATGAATGTGTTAAAATAATAATAATATATATATATTTTTTAATCCAAAAAAATTAAAAGATCAAAATAGGCCATGACGTAGAAAAATCAACTTGATCCTTAGCACTATAATTTGCAACTTTGCTTGCACTTCGACTTTTTTTTGACGATTTGTACCCGATGGGGGGGTAGATAAATTTTTTGCATTGCCGCGCATGCCGAGCAATGCAAACCCTGGAACCACTTGAGCGGACAATCCATGGATTGCAGACTCGCCAACCTATTTTATGTAAAATGCTGGACTGAGCATGTCATTTTGCTGGATTTTCTGGATTTTGCTTAATTAAGTAATGCTGGACGCACAGCGTATGCTGCCAATGATTGGGGGGAGGAGAGAAATTTGTATTGTGAAGATAAATTAATTGATTATTTACTTACTGCTATTATTGTGATGATAGATTTGTGATGATGGATCAATTTCTTTATATACAACACATCAGTTGGTTGATTACCGAAAAAAGGTCACAATTTTAACTTTCACTCCTATCATTAGCACAGCACCATAAGCATACTGCACAACATCATGGCCATCAATCATACTGCACAGCACTACTCAAAAAAACTAGCCATTTTTGTCTTAGTCTTGTTATTTCATTTAATGAATATTTTTGTTAAAAATCTGTTTTGCTCAATATTTACTGCATACTTCAGGATGAAGGACTGGAATCCTCAAATACTGGACTGTTGGCAACACTTGGGATTGTCTGTACAAAGTGTGGATGTGGCAATCCATGGTTTGCTCACACAAAGTCAGCGAAGCGACCCATTGATGGGACAAACTGTGCATTGTCTGCTCAAAGCATAGATGTGGGCAATCCATGGCTTGTGCAGACCCAAACGATAGATCCAAATTATACTTAGAACTTTCTATACTAAGTGTAGGAGAGCAATTATTAAGTGGCAGCTGGACAAAAATAATGTAAGAAATACATTGAACATGGGAATTGCATGTACAACTTAGAATGTTCTTATTGATTTCTGATGATACTAACCATTCACCATACTTTTCACACGGCCATCCACTTCCATCCCACATACAAAAAAACCTATCTGTTTAACACTTCCTCTCATATTCTACGAGGCTCTGGAGAGGATATAAACTGGCTGAGTTTCTTTAAACTGAAGCAGTTAACTAGATGTGATGGATTGTTGTATATCTTCAGAGTATCTTGCATGGATCTGATCCAGAGCATAGTATTTGCTATTGCATACAAGCCACAGTTTATTGTTTTGGTTTATTGCTGGATGCTCATCATTTCAATTGTCTTCCCCCCCCCCCCTACATGCTGTCATACACACGAATGCAATCAGGACCACAGCCTATCGTGGAGACACACCCACAAAGTCCATTGTATTTCAAAATTTGTACACTGCCTGACTTTATTGGGGAAAACTGGAGTACGGTACCTAACAGTGGACATAGAAGTCCATGAGTGTGGAGATAGAGTTGGCAGATCAGAGTCTGTGTAACTGATATGTGGTGATCATTCAACCAATTACCAGGCTTAAAAACATCTTTATTATTCCTAGTGAGCCCTAAGCAGCATCCCTACCAATCAATGGGTGGTGTTGTTGCCAAATGTCAACACCACAGGTAGTGACTGCATTTGGTATTGAAGTAGAGAGTGTAGCTCAGAGCGAGGTGTTGCCAAACTGTCCACATCCACAGCGGTCACTGTACATGAGGTTGAAGAGGAGGGTTCAGCTCAGAGCGAGGTGTTGTCAAACTGTCGACATCTACAAGTGTTGACTGGATTTGCGGTTGAAGTGGAGGGTTCAGCTCAGAGGGAGGTGTTGCCAAACTGTTGACATCCTCATGTGGTGACTGGATTTGAGGTTGAAGTTGAGGGTTCTGTTCAAAGCGAGGTATTACCAAACAGTTGACAGTCACAGGCAGTGACTGAATTTTAGGTTGATGGAGGGTTCAGCTCAGAGCGAGGTGTTGCCAAACTGTTGACATCCACAGGTGATGACTAGATTTGTGGTTGATGTAGAGTGCACGGCTCAGTACACGTAAGAGAAATATTTAAAGAAGAGTGGCAATGATTTGATGATGATTGAGAATCCTGCATGTTAAGACGGGATGTTAGTTAATGGGTGGACATTTCAGATAAAGTGAACTATTTAACTGTCCCAGAGCTTTGAAGCGCTTCAGGCTAGGTTCATGTGCATCTTCTTCTTCAGAGTTGTTGCATGACCTACCCAAGTGACACCATGTGCTGCATGGTTTGTTAGCTTTTCGACAAGAGCAACTCTTTCACACCCAATTCTTCTTACAATTGCAGCATTTACCATAGTATCTGTTATCTGGATTCACCTTTTTTTTAAGATTCACGTAAGCTGATTGTAGGCTTTCCCATTCAATCTGAATCTAGATTCAGAGACAATGGATGTAATTCCAGATCAGGATACCAGGACTAGCACACTGTTGCAGTACTGAAATTGATACAAGAGATATTTTATTCCTCATTTGTCAATGACATGGCAGGTAGTTGATGCCTATCAGTAGCAGCATGGCCAATTTTTGGTACTTTAACAGTTACACTATCGCCAACTTCAAGTGTGGATCCCCCCCTTGTTAGATAATTTTCGCATTCACTGGGCATTAAGCTGCTAATTTTCTACTACCATGATGCTTTATGGATGTTCCCAACTTCATGCGGACAAAATTTGTAGATCTATCCATTTTCTTTAATTTCTAAAAAGTGGCAATCTCGGATAGTAGCAAAGAATTATCCACAAAGTTATATATTTTCTCAATGAGTTTTAAAGGGGAGAAATCCTGAGGAAAAGTTTTGATTTGATGGAAACGAATTTTTTTGGACAAACCTAGCAAAATAAGCAACATAGAGCTATACTAAGCTTTTCTGGTGTTTTAAAGCATTTTCACCTGAAATTGACAAAATACTACTCTTTATGGCCTAAAATGTTACTAACTCAGAAAGAAGCTATGAATTATCCAGAAAGTTAATTTTTCACGAGTTGAAATTGGGCAAATCCTGAGGAAATATTTTGATTTGAAGGAAATGACCATTTTTGGTCAAACCTGTGAAATGGGTCAAATATTACCGAAACAGTTTTGCTCCTCAAAATGAGCCACACTCAGCTAAATAACCTTTTCTGGTTTTTTGAAGCCTTTTCGCCGGAAATTGACCAAAAAATTCTCTTTATGACTAAAAGGTCACTATCTCAAAAAGGTTTTGCTCCACCAAATGAGCTACATACAGCTAAACTAAGCTTTTCTGGTGTTATGAAGAGTTTTTTCCAGAAATTGACAAAAAAATTCTCTTTAAGGTCTAAAAACTGGCTAACTCAGAATGAAGCCAAGAAATCCTCAGAAATGTTTTTTTTCTCAATGAGTTCGAAAGTGGGAAATCAAGAGGAATTGTTTTGAATAGATCAAAACGACCTTTTTTGGTTAAACCTGTGAAATGGGGCAAATATTAACAAAATCAGTTTTGCTCCTCAAAATGAGCCAATTGGCTAAACCGAGCTTTACTTGTGCTTTGAAGAAATTTCTCTGGAAATTTTCCCCAAAAAATTCTCACTAAGGAACTAAAAGTGACTATCTCAGAAAGAAGCTCAGATTTACACAAAATGTTATTTTTTCTCTGCGAGTTCGAAAGGGGAAAACCTGAAGATTGGCTATGATTTGAAGGAAATAACATTTTTTGGTCAAACAATTGGAATAGGACAAATATTAATGAAAACTATTTTGCTCCACTAAGTGCGAAAAAAATTTCACCGGAAATTGACAAAAAATCTTCTCTTTAACATAAAAAATTGACTCTCTCAGAAAGAAGTTAAGAATTACCCAGAAAGTTATTTTTTCTCTATGAGTTTGAGGAAAATTTTTGATTTGATGGAAAATACTTTTTTTGGTCAAACCTGTAAAAAGGGACAAATACTACCCAACAGTTTTGCTTCTCAAAAAGAGCCACACACAGCATAACTAAGCCTATCTGGTGTTTTAAAACATTTTTGGCTGGAATTGACAAAATATTTCTCTAAAAGGTCTAAAGAGTGACTATCTCAGAAATAAGCTAAGAGTTACCAGAAAGTTAATTTTTTACAACGAGTTTGAAATGGGGAAAATCCATAGGATAGGTTATGACTCGAAGGAAATGACATTTATTGATCAAACAAGTGAAATGGTACAATTATTACCGAAAACATGTTCCTCAAAATGAGCCACGTACAGCTAAACTAAGCTTTTCTGATTTTTTGAAGCATTTTTGCCGGAAATTGACAAAGTACTTTTCTTTAAGGTCTAAAATGTGGTTATCTCAGAAAGAAGCAAAGAATTACCAAGAAAGTTAATTTTTCACAGCGAGTTTGAGATGGGGAAAAGCCGGAAGAAATATCTTGGTTTGATGGAAACGACTTTTATTGGTCAAACCTGTGAAATGGGACAAATATTACTGAAAACAGTTTTGCTCCTCAAAATGAGCCACATACAGCTAAACTAACATTTTCCGGTGTTTTGAAGCATTTTTGCTGGAAATAGACAAAACAGTACTCTTTAAGTTCTAAAAAGTGGCCACCGCAGAAAGAAGCTAAGAATTACTAAGAATTTTTTTTTTCTCAATGAGTTTTAAATGAGACAAATCCAGAGGATTGGTTTTGATTAATGGAAATAACTTTTTTTAGTCAAAGCTGCAAAATGGAACATATATTCTCGAAAACAGAGTTTTCTCCTAAAAATGAGCCACATACTGCTAAACTAAGCTTTTCTGCTGTTTTGAAGCATTTTCGCTGGAAACTGACAAATAAATTCTCTTTTAAGGTCAAAAAAGTGATTATTTTAGAACGACGCTAAGAATTACCCACAAATTTTTTTTCTCTAAGAGGAAAAGTTTTGATTTGATGGCGACGACTTTTTTTGTGAAACCCGTGAAATGGGATAAATATTACTGAAAAATTTTGCTCCTTAAAATGAGCCACATACAGCTAAACTAAACATTTTCTTGTGTTTTGAAGCATTTTTGCTGGAATTTGTCAAAACAGTACTCTTTAAGGTCTAAAAAGTTGCTTTCTCAGAATGAAGCTAAGAATTACCAAGGATGTTATTTTTTCTCAATGAGTTTTAAATGGTTCAATTCCAGACGATTTGATGATTTGATGGAAATGACTTTTTTTGGTCAAACCTGACAAATGCGACATATATTACAAAAAACAGTTTTGCTCAGCAAAATGTGCCACATACAGCTAAATTAACCTTTTCTGGGGTTTTGAAGCATTTTCTCCAGAAATTGACAAAAAAACTTCCCTGTAAGGTCAAAAAAGTGATATTTCAGAATGAAGCTAAGAATTACCCAGAAAGTTATTTTTTCTCTACGCGTTTGATATGGGACAAATCCAGAGGAAAAGTTTTACTTTGATGGTAATGATTTTTTGGGTCAAACATGTGAAATGGGACAAATATTTCTGAAAACAGTTTAGTTCCTCAAAATGAGCCACATACAGGTAAACTAAGCTTTTCTGGTGTTTTAAAGCAATTTCTCCGAAAATTGACAAATAACTTCCCTTTAAGGTCAAAAAAGTGACCATTTCAGAATGAACCTAAGAATTATCCACAAAGTTATTTTTCTATACGAGTTTGAAATGGGGCAAATCCAGAGGAAAAGTTTTAATTAGATGGAAACGACACTTTTTGGTCAAACATGTGAAATGGGGCAAATATTACCGAAAACAGTTATGCACCTCAAAATGAGCCACATACTTACAAACTAACCCTTTCTGGTGTTTCAAACCAATTTCTCTGGAAATTGCCAAAAAGAGATTCTTTAAGGTCTAAAAAAGTGACTATTTCAGAAAGAAGCTAAGAATTACTCAGAAAGTAATTTTTTCTCAACAAGTTTGAAAGGGGAAAATCAAGAGGATAGGTTTAATTTGAAGGAAACAAATTTTTTTTTAGTCAAACAAGTGAAATGGGACAAATATTACCGACAGTTTTGTTGCTCAAAATGAGCCTCATACAGCTAAACTCTGCTCTTCTGGTGTTTTGAAGTATTTTCTCTGGAAGTTGATAAAAAAAAAATATCTTTAAGGTCATAAAAGAGACAATCTCAGAAAAAAGCTAAGAATTACCCCAAAATCAATTTTTTCTCAATGAGTTTGAAATGGGACAAATCATTTTTTGGTCAAACCTGTGAAATGGGACAAATATTACCGAAAACAGTTTTGCTCCTCAAAATGAGCCATATATAAATAAACAAAGCTTTTCTTGTTTTTTTGAAGCATTTTCGCTGGAAATAGAAAAAATACTTCTCTTTATGGTCTAAAATTGACTATCAGAGAAAAAAGTTAAAAATTGCACAGAAAGTTAATTTTTCACAACGAGTGATATGCAGCTAATCGTGAGAAAATGTTTTGATTTGATGGAAACGGACTTTTTTTGGTCTAACTGGTAAAAAGGGGCAAATATTACCATAAACATTTTTGCTCCTCAAAATGAGCCACATACAGCTAAACTAAGCTTTTCTGGTGTTTTGAAGCATTTTCACCAGAAATTGACAATAAACGTCTCTTTAAGGTCAATAAAGTGACTATCTCAGAACGAAGCTCAGAATTATCCAGAAAGTAATTTTTTTCTCAACGAGTTTGAAAGGGGAAAATCCAAATGTTGAATTATGATTTGAAGGGAACGATATTTTTGTGTCAATCAAGTGAAATGGGACAAATATTAACAAAAACAGTTTTGTTCCTAAAATGATCTTCATACAGCTGAACAATCCTTTACTGGTACTTTGAAGCATTTTCGATGGAAATTGACAAAATACTTCTCTTAAGTTCAAAAAAGTGGATATCTCAGGAAGAAGCTAAGAATTTCCCCAAATGATTTTTTTTCTCTATCAGTATGACATGGGGCTAATCCTGAGGAAATGTTTTGATTTGCTGGAAATGACTTATTTTGGTCAAACCTGTGAAATGGGAAAAATATTACTGAAAACTGTTCTGTTCTTCAAAATGAGCCACAAACCGACCTTTTCTGATGCTTTGTAGCATTTTCGATTGAAATTGACAAAAACTTCTTTGGTAAGAAAGTGACCATCTCAGAAAGAAGCTGTGAATTACACAGAAGGAATTTTTTTCTCTAGTATGAAAAGGGATAAATCCTGACGAAATGTTTCGATTTGATGGAAATGACTTTTTTGGTTAAACATGTGAAATGGAATAAATCTTACCACAAACAGTTTTGCTCCTCAAAATGAGCCATATACAGCAAAACTAATCTTTTCTGGAGTTTAGAAGTGTTTTCTCTGGAAATTAACAAAAACAACAACAACACTTCTCTTAAAGTTCTAAAATGTGACTATCTCTTAAAGAAGCTAAGAATTACTCGGAAAGTTATTTTTTCTCTAACAGTATGAAATGGTGAAAATCTGGGGAAAACTTTTGATTTCATGGAAACGACTATTTTTGTTCAAACAAGTGAAATGGGACAAATATTAATGAAAACAGTTCTGTTCCTCAAAATGAGCCTCATTCAGCTAAACTAAGATTTTCTGGTGTTTTGAAGCATTTTCGTCCAAAATTGACAAAAAAATTCTCATTAAGGTCTAAAAAGTGGCTATCTCAGAAAGAAGCTAAGAATTACACAGAAAGTTAATTTTTGTACAAGTTAGAAATGGGGCTAATCCCGAGAAAATGTTTTGATTTGATTGAAACGACTTTTTTTGGTCAAACCTCTGAAATGGGAAAAATATTACCGAAAACATTTTGCTCTCAAAATGAGCCACATACAGCTAAACTAAACTTTTCCGGTGTTTTGAAGTATTTCACCAGAAATTGACAAAAAAATCTTTAAATTCTATAAATTGACTATCTCTGTAAGATGCTCAGAATTTCACAAAAAGGTATTCTTTCTCACGGATAGGTTATGATTAGAAGGAAATGACATTTTTTGGTCTAACGTAAAATGGGTCAAATACTACCGAAAATAGTTTTGATCTTCAAAATGAGCCTCATACAGCTAAATTAAGCTTTTCTGGTGTTTTAATGGATTTTCGCTGGAAATTTACAAAAAATTGCCATTTAGGTTTAACAAGTAGCTATCGCAGAAGGAAGCTAAGAATTACACAGAAAATTAATTTTTCTCAACGAGTTAGTAATGGGGCTAATCCTAAGGAAATGTTGATTAGATGGACACGACAATTTTTGGTCAAACCTGTGAAATGGGACAAATATTACCGAAATTAAGCTTTACTGATGTTTTGAAGCATTTTGACCAGAAATTGACAAATAGTCCTCTTTAAGGTCAAAAAAGTGGCTAACTCTGGAAGAAGCTAAGAATTACCTAGAAATATTTTTTTCGAAGAGTTTGATATGAGGCTAATCCTTAGGAAATGTTTTGATTTGATAGCCCTGACTTTTTTGGTAAAACTAGTGAAATGGGACAAATCTAACCGCAAACAGTTTTGCTCAGCAAAATGAGCCACATAGAGCTAAACATAGCTCTTCGGTGTATTAGTATTTTTGCCATAAATTGTCAAAATACTTCTCTTTAAGGCCAAAAAACTGGCTATCTCAGAAAGAAACAAAGAATTACAGAGAAAGTTAATTTTCCTCAATGTGTTTGAAATGTGTCTAACCCTGATTGATATGATGGAAGCGACTTTTTGGTCAAACCTGTGAAATGGGACAAATATTACTGAAAACAGTTTTGTTCCTCAAATTGAGCCACATACATCTAAACTAAGCTTTTCTGGTGTTTTGAAGCTGAATTGACAAACTTCTAATTAAGGTCTATAAATGACTATCACAGAATGAAGCTAAGAATTACAGAGAAAGTTAATTTTTCTCAACGAATTTGAAATGGGGCTAATCCTGAGGAAATGTTTTGATTTGATGGACACATCTTTTTTGGTCAAATTGGTGAAATGGGTCAAATATTACCGTAAACAGTTTTATTTCTCAAAATGAGAATCATACAGCTAATCTAAGCTGTTCTGGTGTTTTGAAGCATTTTCCTCGGAAATTTACAAACATCTCTTAAATATAGTGACTATCTCAGAATGAAGCTTGAGTGACCCTTACCTTTTTGCATGTTTCGTCTTAGAAAAAATGCCTATGGAGAATTTTTACATATTATCATAAAGCACACATAATAAGCTATAAGGTGGTATTAAAAATATCTGGACGGAAGAAAGAAAAAAAAAGTTATGAGAGCTAAAATATTTATTCAAATATTAAAGAATTTTTTAGAAATTTGACAAAAATCTCAATGTCAAAAAAGTGGTTTTCTCATCAAAATGAGCCACATACAGCTAAACTAAGCATTTTAAAAGTAATTGACAAAACAACATCTCTTTTAGGGAAAATTTTTTTTTCTCATCAAAATGAGCCAAATACAGCTAAACTAAGCATTTCTGCTGTTTTGAAGCAATTTTATGGAAATTAACCAAAAAATATCTCTTTTGGATCAACTAGTGTTTTTCTCATTAAAATGAGCCACATACAGCAAAACTTAGCTTTTCTGCTGTTAAGAAGTATTTTTAAGGATATGGACAAAAAATATCTCTTTTATTTCATAAAAGTGTTTTCTCATCAAAATGAGCCACATACAGCTAAACTAAGATTTTCTGATGTTTTGAAGCATTTTAAAGGTAATTTACAAAACAACATCTCTTTTAGGAAAAAAGGGTATTTTTCTCAATGAGCCACATACAGCTAACATAGCTTTTCTTCTGTTATGAAGTATTTTTATGGATATTGACAAAAAATCTCTCATTTATTTCAACTGTTTTCCCCATTCTTATTAAGTCAAAAAAAAAATTTTCACATAAAAATTAACCACCTACAGCTAAACCAAGCTTTTCTGTTGTTTTGGAGCATTTTTACGGAAATTGACCAAAAAAATCTCTTTTAGGTCAAAAAAATGTTTTTCTCATCGAAATAGCCACATACATTTAACCTAAGCTTTTCTGCTATTTGGAAGCATTTTTGCGGAAGTTTAAAAATAAATCGCTTTACGGTCAAAATATAGTTTTTGTCATCAAAATGAGCCACATACAGCTAAACCAAAGTTTTCTGCTGTTTTAAAGCACTTTTGAGAAATTTGCTTAAAAAATCGCTTTTAGGTCAAAAAAGTGTTTTCCTCACCATAATGAGCCACACACAGCTAAATTAAACTTTTCTGCTCTTTTGAAGTATTTTTACGGAAATTGATAAAAAAAAACATCTCTTATAGGGCAAAACAGTGTTTTTCTCATTAAAATGAGCAAAATAAAGCTAAAACTAAGTTTTCTGCAGTTTTAAATCATTTTTGAGGAATTTGATAAAAAAACATCTCTTTTAGGTCAATAAAATTGTTTTCTCATCAAAATGAGTCACATACAGCTAAACTAAGCTTTTCTGCTGTTTTGAAGAATTCCTATGGAAATTGACAAAAAAACAACTCTTTTAGTTCAAAAAAATATTTTTCTCATCAAAATGAGCCACATACAGCTAAACTAAGATTTTCTGCAGTTTTGAAGCCTTTTTACGGAAATTAACAAAATGTCTTTTAGGTAAAAAAAAAGTTTTTTGCCCCAAAATGAGGCACATACAGCTAAACTAAGCTTTTCAGCTGTTTTGAATATTTTTACGGATATTGACAAAAACATCCCTTTTAGGTCAAAAAAAGTATTTTTTTCTATCACAATGAGACGCATATAGCTAAACTAAGGTTTCTGTTGTTTTAAAGTATATTTGTACAATTTGTGATAAAAATATTTCTATTAGGTCAAAAAAGAGTTTTTCTCAACAAAATGTGCCAAATACAACTAAACTAAGCATTTTAGCTGTTTTGAAGGATTTTTATGGAAATTTACAATAACATCTCTTTTTGGTCAAAAAGGTATTTTTCTCAACAAAATGATACATACAGATTTTTTTGAATTTGACAAAAACCTCTATGTCAAAAAAGGGTTTTTCTCTTTGAAATGAGCCACATACAGCTAAACTAAGAATTTTATAGGTAATTGACAAAACAACATCTCTTTTAGGGCAAAACTTTTTTTCCTCATTAAAATGAGCCAAATACAGCTAAACTAAGCATTTCTGATGTTTTGAAGAAATTTTACGGAATTTGACAAAAAATATCTCTTTTAGATCAAAAAGTGTTTTTCTCATCACACACAGCTAAACTTAGCTTTTCTGCTGTTATGAAGTATTTTTACGGATATGGACCAAAAATATCTCTTTTATGTCATAAAAGTGTTTTCTCATTAAAATGGGCCACATGCTATCTAAACAAAGGTTTTCTGCTGCTTTTAAGTATTTTTACGGATATTGTCAAGAAATATCTCTTTTATTTCAAGGTTTTTTGTCATCAAAATGAGCCACATACTGCTAAACTAAGCTTTCCTGCTGTTTTATATCATTTTTGAGGAAATTGATAAAAAAAAAATCTTTTAGGTCAAAAAAATTGTTTACTAATCAAAATGAGCTACATACAGCTAAACTAAGCTTTTCTGATGTTTTGAAGCATTTTAAAGTTAATTTACAAAACAACATATCTTTTAGGGAAAAACGGTATTTTTCTCAATGGGCCACATGCAGCCAAACTTTACTTTTCTTCTGTTATGAAGTATTTTTATGGATATTGACCAAAAAAATCTCTTTTATTTCAAGTGTTTTTCTTATTAAAATGAAAAACATACAGCTAAACTAAGTTTTTCTGCTGTTTTAAATCATTTTTGAGTAATTTGACCAAAAAAATCTCTATTAAGTCAAAAAAGTGTATTTCTCATCACATCAAAATTAACCAATTACAGCTAAACCAAGCTTTTCTGCTGTTTTGAAGAATTTTTACGGAAATTGACCAAAAAAATCTCTTTTAGGTCAAAAAACTGTTTTTCTCATTGAAATGGCCACATACATCTAACCTAAGCTTTTCTGCTGTTTGGAGCATTTTTGCGGAAGTTTAAAAAAAAATCGCTTTATGGTCAAAATATAGTTTTTGTCATCAAAATGAGCCACATACAGCTAAACCAAAGTTTTCTGCTGTTTTAAAGCACTTTTGAGAAATTTGCTCAAAAATCCCTTTAAGGTCAAAAAAGTGTTTTCCTCACCATAATGAGCCACACACAGCTAAATTAAACTTTTCTGCTGTTTTGAAGTAATTTTATGGAAATTGATAAAAAAAAAATCTCTTATAGGGCAAAACAGTGTTTTTCTCATTAAAATGAGCAAAATAAAGCTAAAACTAAGATTTTCTGCATTTTTAAATCATTTTTCAGGAATTTGAAAAAAGACCATCTCTTGTAGGTCAATAAAATTGTTTTCTCATCAAAATGAGTTACATACAGCTAAACTAAGCTTTTCTGCTGTTTTGAAGCATTCCTATGGAAATTGACAAAAAAACAACTCTTTTAGTTCCAAAAAGTATTTTTCTCATCAAAATGAGCAAAATACAACTAAACTAATATTTTCTGTTAGTTTTGAGGCATTTTTAAGGAATTTGACCAAAAAATATATTTTTGGTCAAAAAAGTGTTTTTGCATCGAAATGGGCCACATACAGCTAAACTAAGCTTTTCTGCTGTTTTGAAGCCTTCTTATGGAAATTGATAAAAAAAAAATCTTTTAGTTCAAAAAAGTGTTTTTCTCATCAAAATGAGCCAAATACAGCTAAACTAAGCTTTTCTGTTAGTTTTGAGGCATTTTAAAGGAAATTGCCACAAAACATATCTTTTTGGTCGAAAAAGGTTGTTTTTTGCATCGAAATGGGGCACATACAGCTAAATTAAGGTTTTCTGCTGTTTTGAAGCATTTTTGCTGAAATTGATGCAAAAAATCACTTTAAGATCAAAAAAGTGCTTTTCCCAACAAAACGATCTACACAGCTTTTCGGTTGTTTTTAAGCAATTTTGAGGAATATGGCAAAAAACATCTCAATTAGGTCAAAAAAGTGTTTTTCTCTTCAACATGTGCCCATACAACTAAACTAAGTATTTTTTGCTGTTTTGAAGGATTTTAATGGAAATTACAATAAAACATCTCTTTTTGGTCAAAAAATTATTTTTCATAACAAAATGATACATACAGCTTTTCTGGTGTATTGAAGCATTTTTGAAGAATTTGACAAAAACCTCTATGTCAAAAAAAAGTGTTTTTCTCATCCAAATGAGCCACATACAGCTAAACTAAGCTTTACTGCTGTTTTGAAGCATTTGTACGGAAATTTACCAAAAAATCTCTTTCAGAACGAAAAAGTATTTTTCTCATCAAAATGAGACACATACAGCTAAACTAAGTTTTTCTGCTGTTTTAAAGTACTTTCGAGGAAGTTGCTAAAAATGTATCCCTTAGGTCCAAAAAAGTGTTTTTCTCACAATAATGAGCCACATACAGCTAAACCAAGATTTTCTGCAGTTTTGAAGCATTTTTACGGGAATTGACAAAAAACATCTCTTTCGTGTAAAAAAAAGTATTTTCCAGCAAAATGGGCCACGAACATCTAATCTAAGCATTTCTGCTATTTTCATGCTTATTTATATAAATTGGCAAAAAAAGTGTTTTTGGTCAAAAAAACGTTTTTTTGATCAAAAAAGTTATTTTTTTATCAAAATGAGACATACAGCTAAACTAAGCTTTTCTGCTGTTTTGAAGCATTTTGCGGTAATTGATGCAAAACGTCACTTTAAGATCAAAAGTGCTTTTCCTCCAAAAATGATCCACAACTTTTAGGTTGTTATGAAGCAATTTTGTGGAAATTGAAAAAAAAAATCTGTTTAGGTCAAAAAAGTGTATTTCTCATCAAAATTAACCACATACAGCTAAACTAAGCTTTTCTGCAGTTTTGAAGCATTTTTACGGAAATTAACAAAATATCTTTTAGGTAAAAAAATGTTTTTCTCCCCAAAATGAGGCACATACAGCTAAACTAAGCTTTTCAGCTGTTTTGAATCATTTTTACGGATATTGACAAAAACATCCCTTTTAGGTCAAAAAAAGTATTTTTTCTATCACAATGAGACGCATATAGCTATACTAAGGTTTCTGTTGTTTTAAAGCATTTTTGTACAATTTGTGATAAAAACATTTCTATTAGGTCAAAAAAGAGTTTTTCTCAGCAAAATGTGCCAAATACAACTAAACTAAGCATTTTAGCTATATTGAAGGATTTTTATGGAAATTTACAATAAATCATCTCTTTTTGGTCAAAAAGGTATTTTTCTCAACAAAATGATACATACAGATTTTCTGGTGTATCGAAGCATTTTTGAGGAATTTGACAAAAACCTCTATGTCAAAAAAGTGTTTTTCTCATTAAAATGAGCCACATACAGCTAAACTAAGAATTTTAAAGGTAATTGACAAAACAACATCTCTTTTAGGGCAAAACTTTTTTTCCTTTATAAAATGAGCCAAATACAGCTAAACTAAGCATTTCTGCTGTTTTGAAGAAATTTTACGGAATTTGCCAAAAAAAAAATTTCTTTTAGATCAAAAAGTGTTTTTCTCATCAAAATTTGCCACACACAGCTAAACTTAGCTTTTCTGCTGTTATGAAGTATTTTTACGGATATGGACCAAAAATATCTCTTTTATGTCATAAAAGTGATTTCTCATCAAAATGAGCCACATACAGCTAAACAAAGGTTTTCTGCTGCTTTTAAGTATTTTTACGGATATTGTCAAGAAATATCTCTTTTATTTCAAGTGGTTTTGTCATAAAAATGAGCCACACACTGCAAAACCAAGCTTTCCTGCTGTTTTATATCATTTTTGAGGAAATTGATAAAAAAAAAATCTTTTAGGTCCAAAAAATTGTTTACTAATCAAAATGAGCTACATACAGCTAAACTAAGCTTTTCTGATGTTTTGAAGCATTTTAAAGGTAATTGACAAAAACATCTCTTTTATGTCAATTTTTTTTTTGTCATCAAAATAATCTACAAACGGCTAAACTAAGCTTTTCAGCTGTTTTAAAGCACTTTCGAGGAATTTATTAAAAAAAAGTCTCCTTTAGGTCAAAAAAGTGTTTTTCTCACCATAATGAGCAACATACAGCTAAACCAATATTTCTGCAGTTTTGAAGCATTTTTACGGAAATTGACCATAAACATCTCTTTTATGTCAAAAAAGTATTTTCCAAGAAAATGAGCCACAAATATCTAATCTATTCATTTCTGCTGTTTTCAAGCTTTTTTTTTTAATGTAAATTGGGAAAAAACATTTTTTTTGTCCAAAAAGTGTTTTTTTCATCAAAATGAGACACATACAGCTAAACTAAGATTTTCTGCTATTTTGAAGCATTTTTGCAGAAATTGATACAAAAAATCGCTTTAAGATCAAAAAAGTGCTATTCCCCAAAAAATGATCCACAACATTTCGGTTGTTATGAAGCAATTTTGAGGAATGTGACCAAAAAATCTCTATTAGGTCAAAAAAGTGTTTTTCTCATCAACATGTGCCACATAAAACTAAACTAAGCATTTTTGCTGTTTTGAAGGATTTATACGGAAATTTACAATAAAACTTCTTTCTTAGGTCAAAAAAGTTTTTTTCACAACAAAATGATACATAAGCTTTTTTGATATATTGAAGCATTTTTGAGGAATTTGACAAAAACCTCTATGTCAAAAAAGTTTTTTCTCATCTAAACTAAGCTTTTCTGCAGTTTTTAAATATTTTTCGGAAATTGACCAAAAAAAAATCTTTTGTGTCAAAAAAGTATTTTCCAGCATAATGAGCCACAAACATCTAATCTACGCATTTCTGCTGTTTTCAAGCATTTTTATATAAATTGGCAAAAAACATGTTTTTGGTCAAAAAAGTATTTTTTTCATTAAAATGAGACACATACAGCTAAATTAAGCTTTTCTGCTGTTTTGAAGCATTTTTGCGAAAATTGATGCAAAACATCGCTTTAAGATCAAAAATGTGCTTTAGCCCAAAAAATGATCCACAACTTTTTGGTTGTTATGAAGTAATTTTGAGGAAAATGACCAAAAAATCTCTATTAGGTCAAAAAAATGTTTTTCTAATCAAAATTAACCACATAGAGCTAAACTAAGCTTTTCTGCTGTTTTGAAGCATTTTTACAGATATTGACAAAAAACATCTTTTTTAGGTCAAAAAAGTGAATTTGTCATCAAAATGAGTCACATACAGCTAAACTTAGCTTTTCTGCAGTTTTGAAGCATTTTTACGGAAATTAACAAAATATCATTTAGATCAAAAAAGAGTTTTTCTCTCCAAAATTAGCCACATACAGCTAAACTTAGCTTTTCTGCTGTTTTGAATCATTTTTATAGATATTGAAAAAAAAATCCCTTTTTTTTCAAAAATGTATTTTTGCCATCACAATGGCTGCATACAGCTAAACTAAGGTTTCTGTGTTTTAAAGCATTTTTGTACAATTTGTGATAAAAAATTTTTCTATTATGTCAAAAAAGAGTTTTTCTCAGCAAAATGTGCCAAATACAACTAAACTAAGCATTTTAGCTGTTTTGAAGGATTTTTATGGAAATTTACAATAAAACATCTCTTTTTGGTCAAAAAGGTATTTTTCTCAACAAAATGATACATACAGATTTTCTGGTGTATTGAAGCATTTTTGAGGAATTTGACAAAAACCTCTATGTAAAAAGTGTTTTTTCCCATTAAAATGGGCCACATACAGCTAAACTAAGCTTTTCTGATGTTTTGAAGCATTTTAAAGGTAGTTTACAAAACAACATCTGTTTTAGGCAAAA
>CBDHDT010000067.1:0-6093 GCA_965261215.1 Ekhidna sp. | reverse complement strand
TACACTTCGATCCAGGGAACTTATTTTACTAGGTTAATTCTTGTGTTACTTAACTCACACGATTACACCTTAATCCTGGGAACATAATTCACATGTTACCTCCATCCTGATAACATGGTTCACAGTATTACCTCCATCCTGGGAATATAGTTTCAAAGTGTTGCCTCTATCCTGGGAACATAGCTCACAGTAGTGCACCTCCATCCTAGGAACATAGTTCACAGTGTTACTTCCATCCTGGGAACATAGTTTACAGTGTTACCTCCATCCTGGGAACATAGTTTCACATGTTACCTCCATCCTGGGAATTTTGTTCACTGTATTCCACCGCCATTCTGATAAATTAGCTCACAGTATTGCTCCTCCATCCTGTGAAGATAGTTCTCAGTATTGCATCTCCATTCAGGGAACATAGTTCACAGTATTACCTCCATCCTAGGAACTTTGTTCACTTTTTCACTGTATTACACCTCCATCTTGGGAATTTAAGTATCTATCTAGAACTGGTTCAAAGTAGTATGGAGGAGAAAAAAATTATCAGCACATTCGGGCTGCAAAATTCTCTTTTGTTAAGTGGAAAATTAGTATGTTTAATTGATTTTTCATTATGGTGTTCACATGTAGGGTTTCCTTGTTCTTTAAATGTTTAAATTGTTGTTTATGTTTTTTTTGTTTTTTTTTGCTGTAACCATGTAGGGTTTTTATGCTCTGATTATTGCTGTGGTGCTGAATAGTGTGGAGATTTCCTGTAAGTCATCAACACAATAAAGATACAATCCATTCCTCTGTTGCATACCAAGGATTGTGTGTGGGGGAGGGATGCCACTAACTAGACCATTCTAATTATGATCTAAATTTGGGTGAAGTGTTCTCCCATACGAAGTATAAGCGCTGCCTTTCTCTCTATGAAACATGAAACCATGTATAAAGGGCTAGTAAAAGCATCTACAGGAAAAAATTAAGACTATTTGTTGAAATTAAAAAACAATAGTAATGGAAAAATTTGTTGTGCTTAAATATGTTATTATTCTTATTATTTTTATTGTTCTTATTAATTATTTATTATTAATTATTTTTACCCTACACAAGTCCAGTAGTCTGCTTGTCAGGTTTGAACAGGGAGAGCAAGCAAAAAAAAAAAGGGAAAAAAAAGTAGTCTGGGGATCGTAACTCCCGTTTAGATCCTGGCCGTTTTCTTCCAGTTCATTATATGGCTACTGATACTGAAAGCTTTTCTGTTGAGAAAGGGCTGCACCTGCACCAATAAATACCAGAAATACACTGAATCATATTGTTCTTCATTTCTTTGTTGAATGAATTGTTGTTGGCATAGCAATGTAGCATTTGATATTTTAACTTAATTAATTGTACACACATTGATGTTATTCATGATAAATATTACATTTATAGCTAAAGCTAACTCTTTTAAAAAATAGACTTTCAATCAGTTCATATCATTTGAATGCAAATACAGAACACATGGAAGTGAAGGCAGACAGATGCATCTTAACGAAGTTACAAATAAGTCAGCCATAGTTGGATTTTTTTACTTTTTGCTCACATGACCTTCTTACCAGTAATAAAAGTTCTTTCACTATTTTATAGCGATTGAGCAATCTACTGGACATAGAAAATTTGGAAACTCACTTAGGCAGCTATTATCTTCCCAAACCATGGTTTTAAACCATATTAGCTCCAAAAAAATTCCAAACATGCCTGAATCCTTCACTAAGGTAGTAAACCAGCAACACTGAAAAACCTGTTGAAGTGAAACAAAAACAAGATCTGGTGAATCATGACAAGTATCCTAAAAAAACAAATATATAAAAGCAAACTACTGTGTTTGTCATGCTGACTATTTTATCAGAATTATAATTGGGAAATACATGCCTAGTTCTGTTGTTTGCTATGTGGAACTTACTACACCATGTAAATTGTTCCCAGGTTTGTAGCTGTTGTGATGGCAGATTTCTCCGGTGCTTCTGTAAAGAAGTACTTCAAGGAGGCTGTAGCTGAAAGTGAGATGCAGTAAATAATGCCAACAATATATTGGTATGTGCTTTATTTTTCTCTCTTGTACATGGATATAGGAGTTAATTCCAATAGAAAATGACATGGAGCACATTGAATGAGTAAATGTGTATTGTACAATAAAAAAAAAAGGTAAAAAAAAAGTTTAAATGCCTTGAATTTCTTCACCATTCATATATATATATAAAATACACAGAAACGATAAAAAAAATAATTAAAAAAGAAGGAATACAAATGCTTTATTTTAATAATTTTTTTTTGATTAATTTGCCATCTTGTCTACTAGACACCACTTTCAACAGAGTTCTTGTTCAACCTACAAATACACCATATTGGTTATATGATTTTAAAGAACAGGTCAATCCAATAAATACTTGTGATGCATTTTTCCTTGTCTTCTTGTTCCTCCCATGCATAGTGTTTGGTCATTTCATAAATCTTAAAATACCACTCCATTATTCGATCCATGAAACTGAAAATTGGCAAAAGGTGGTGAATAACACTAAAACACAACACGCTTTTACCGTCATGCTTATTATGGTAACAATTCTTACTACTTTACAATTTGGTTGTACCTTACTATAAGCACAACAAATGCCCCACACATAGTTCAGCTGTTTGGTTTGTTGAATATTCACTCCTGATCAACTAACACTGAGTCCATGGTAGGCTTTAGCTATTCATGTACCAAAACATTTGTATTTGGCAATGTTCACCCCTGCAATGCTACCAAGCTTGTTAAAGAGTCTATAGCTGATCCTGCACTGTTACAGTCAACAATAGCAAAGAGAGAGTCTGATATTTTGCGGTAGTTAAGGGGGGACTGGACCATTTTTCCCGAAAATTGTATATATTTTTTGTGACCAGTCATAACTTTTTTTCCCTTTCTTCTGTGCAAATAATTAGTATACCAGCTTGTTGCTTATTGTGTGTGCTTTAAGATGATATGTAAAAAGTCTCTATAGGCACTTTTTCTTAGAAGATATAGCCAAACAAGCAAGAAGGGGAAAAAAAATGGCACCTCCCCATTGCCAAATCCTCTAATTTCCAGGCGCCTTGAGCTACAAACACCAAACTTCCTCCTGTGGCTTGCTAACACCCTAAGCTGTGATATGGCTGAAACCATAATTACAACGCGTGAAGTGTTGAATAGATATGAGACACTTTATTTCCAACCGCGGCAAAATCCACGGAACATTTGTGACCCCGCCTCCTTCTAATCACCATAACTCATAATTGCTTCACGGGAAATTTTTTTTGTCTCAGCCATATCACAGCTTAGGCCTGTAGGAAGCCACAACAGATGTTTGGGGGCGGTAGCTCACGGCGCCTGGCAATTAGAGGATTTAGCAATTGGGATTTTTTTTTTTTTTAGTGACCCTTGCGTGTTTGGCTATATCTTCTAAGAAAAAGTGCCTATAGAGCCTTTTTACATATCATCTTAAAGCACACACAATAAGCAACAAGCTGGTATAATAATTATTTGCACAGAAGAAAGGGAAAAAAAGTTATGACTGGTCACAAAAATATATACAATTTTCGGGAAAAATGGTCCATGTACATGGGAACAGTCAATTTCTGCAACAGTAAATGTAGCATATATTGATGTGTGCAGAGCAATAATGAGTTAGAACAGGTTTTAAAGAACAAAGAATCCCTCTTCCACTAGGATCAAACTTGGTGTAATCCACAAATGCTCAACTGAAATATACAGAAACAACAACCACAAAAAAAGACTTGAAACAAGAACAAAAGATATGTCCAGTTATAATGAGAGAAAACACGATTTCACCCAAATAAAATAGAAGACCTTTACAATTTAAATTCTTATTCGATGTAATGTGCTGGTTTTAAGACTTGTTGGAATATATTAATTTTAAATGGTGAAAGGAGATCAAATTGATTGTGGTCAGTACATGGGTATAGTCGCTTTTTTAACTGGTCAATCCAAAATATCTAGATTTTTTCTTAATTGTATATGCATTTGCCATGTGTTCAACTGCAAAAGTTGTGAGTTGGTCACCCATCTTTATTAAATATCTTACATAATGTAAGAAATAGTTACCTTATAGAAAAAAGATTGGAATTGAAGATCAAGGAAAACGAACTGGATGTACAAGAGTATTGACAAGAGCATAGTTAATTGAGTTGGGGCAGGCATGCCGGAGTTTCATTATGGCATTGAGTAGAATCATCAATTCTTCTTCTATATCTAGCTATATAGGTGGATACTCTATTTGTCATGAGGGTAGGAAACTAATCAAGCTTTGCAAAGTAAAAACACAATTCCTTGCGTGCACTGCCATATATAAGTGCAGCTCTCTTAGATAATATACACAAATGAACTTGGTAAATGAGGGAATTTTTTTTATGCTATACAAGTAAGACATCTGACTGTCACATATTTAATAGAGGAATGATTTTGTATGGTAATGATGGAGAGCATACTTTGCACACAAACAGATCACGACACAATGATATCTAAAAAAAATGTCTGAAATTAATGTCAGCTCCTCTTCAGTAATCTGATAACTCGGTCAGCCAACAAGCACTTCCTGATGACTTCGCACTTGGTGTTCTTCCATTTCATGGGTCGAAGCTTCCCTCCTCTCTCAGTCGTATCCCATTTATAATTTCAGTTTCACTACTAGCCAGCCCATTTTGATGCAAGGAATCTGGTTGTGTAACCATCATATTGATTGGTTATCTATGGAAACAAAAGCTTGATATGGTGTTTTAGCTCACCATACAATACTTCATATCCACTTCAACTTATTTTTCCATGCATATATATATATATATATGAACATGTATAATTCATGAGCATGTCCAAATTTAAGGCAGGTCATCCATGATATAATATACAGTATAAGGAAAAAATATTAAATTTTGTTTTGTATTTTCTTGCATGATTCTTGCATGTAAATGACTCAACGTATATAAAAAGAAAATGTGAATGAAAAATAGGGTGTGGGAATAAATAAAGAGTGGCGGAGTTTTATTTATTTATTTATTTTTGGGGTTGTTTGAGATGATGCTGACTGTTATAAAAAAGAACTAACCTATGCACTCTAATTGTGTCACCATACCACCACCACAGCAGAGGCTCAATTGAAGCAGTTGTTATCAATATTGCTACAGCAGAGAACATCAGTCATCACCACTGCTGACCAGCAGATTGACTCAACGAGCTCCTGATTACTTCACAGCTGATAAAACTCCAGTGACACTCAACATCATCCCAATTCGCCTGCCTACTGAAGTAGCTCTTAAGATTGCCCCACCTCACTGGCCGCTAGAATGCAGTAGCTCTTAATATTGCCACAGCTGAAGGAACACTCAGAATGACAGGGCAGTCCTACCAATCATGGTTCGGTTGAACCAAACATTTTTGACATAACCATAGGTTGAGTCATTAGTGTCATCTGCATCATAATAGTGATAGTTGAATGTCATCAGCTTGTCATACTTTGTAGTTAGCTATACACTAAATGGTAACTAAATGCATTGCACCAACAGCTAGAAATTGCTTGCATCTGGCATTGTAAATATTCCTAGAGAAATCCTGTGCTTGACAGATAGAATACGAGATGTCATGAATTAATTAATAGAACAGATCCATACCACACGGAAAATGTACCCATGTTTAAATTTTTTTTAAAAAGCTAATAAATTTACTGCTCCCCGATATCCAGGAGGAAAATTAGAGAATGCCTGGAAGGGATTAAATGCAAACAATCACTTAGGAAAGTATTGGTTGGTTGGAGTTTGCTTTGGAGAGGTGGAGATTGGAGAGATTGAATACAGACAGAAGACGTACTGCGAGAAGAATCAAACCACGTCAATCACTCCAGGCAGAAATATGATAAAACTTCTTTTTTTTTTAATGTGATCACACCCATGGGACATTGTTCACAAATTTTTCACACTGATTAGCAGAATTTTTACCGGCACATCCTATTCGATTGATTGCACTATCCATATAAAAGTCTTACAACTTTACTTCCGCTTGAAGAGATGAATGAGTAAAGACAGAAAAAAAGCTGATGAAACAACTGCTAT
>CBDHDT010000066.1:0-108119 GCA_965261215.1 Ekhidna sp. | reverse complement strand
TGCTCACACTTATGAAGGCCATTCATTCATTGTAGATTTACTCCTGGCATGTCTTCATTTTTGTTTGCATAGCTTTACGACAATGCTGCCATCTGGTTGGATATTTATTACACTTTGTATTATCCTGCGAACAGTTGAAGGGATCGGGTCTGCTCTCTTCATCACTGCTCTCTTCACACTCATCTCCATTCTCTACCCACGGTGGGTTGGAACTCTCATGGTATGTACTATGAAGATCCATCTCACTGTGGTATTGTCCTATCTACGATATAAAGGCAGACTACCTTTCATTTTCATGTAGCACTTACAATATTTAGTACAAAAACCACATTGCTAGTATGCTTAGGTTCTGAACACTCTCTTATTGACTCCTTTTGTGATACTGAGCTCTATTACTCTGCTGTTTTTGACCCACTGCTTTGTATTTTCCTTCTCCTTCTCGCCCCCCAACCCCCCTCCCTTTCTCTCACACGCACACATAATCTTCTTCCACTCTCTCAGGGCATCTTTCATATGGCTAGTGGGATTGGATATGGTCTAGGGCCTCCTATAGGGGGTTTACTCTACCAGGTAACTGAGTCCCAACAAATTTAGTTTTACTGAAGCAATGTTGTGCCACACATTATAGCTCCCATAGATTGGTTACCTGGATTTGGCAGATAAATTACCCACTTTAAATCTCTGCCATAGAATACTGCTTACCAATTATCTAGCTTCACCAAATGTCAGCGATGGGCGTTTGACAAGTAGCTCTCTGTACTAAGATTTGAATGAAATGAGGCAGAACTGCTTTTTATGTGGTTAATGAAAACCTGAGATCAAACAGGATGGAGGAAATACAATGCATTATGCATGTAAATGCGCACTACAGTCATTTTTTAGTTATACAGATTCTTTTCCAGTTTGAGGTATATGGCAATCGCCTCTTCTGGCATTTTTTGTATACGCTTTGCATCTATAAAGAAGTAGCTGCTCCCGCATGGAATTTAGCTACTATCCTTTTCGCACTGGCAAAGGGAAATGTCTGCCTTCCAAGAATTCCACTGCTATCCAGCAGTTTCCTTCAACCTCTCCTTCGGTGTCAGTAAAAATAATTCAAGGGAGCCACCCAAACATTTTATTAATTTTCAATGAAGGAAATTGGTAAATGATCAAGCTCACAAGACTAGGTATGCAAAGAATGGGGATTGCCGTGAGTCTGTCTGACATCACCTTGCCTTTCACAAGGACAGCTGGCATTTCTGATCCTGTATCTACTGGATTGAGGCAGAAAAAAAATCCAGGAGAGAATACCCCATGACCCTTCTTACCTCATCTGATTAAAAGCTTTGGCTATGGCCTTGTCATGTGAGTGAATTCTTCACTAGCATTGAAATGGACAATGAAAATTGTTGTGAGCTAAAGTACTGTCTATGTACCATCTTAGTGATTTATACTTTGAAATCATTAAATACACATATTTCCATAGCAAGGAAAACTGCTATGTGGAAACAGACGAACATGTTTTTCTTCCTTGGATTGATTTGGTTTAATTATGGTTTTGTTGTTGTTGCTGTTGTTGTGTTGGTTTTGTTGTTGTTGTTGTAGGTTGATGGCTTCAGGCTTCCATTTATTGCTGTGGGATGAATAATTTTACTAGTAACTATTCCATCGACACTGCTTGTCCCAAGAACAGGTACGTCCTTCCCAATATAAGTTGATTTATGGTGAGGATCAAACTAACTCTCCCACTGTCACGTTGCCATATAGCACTCCCATTTTCAAGCAATCATAAAACTTTGAGTGATCGTGTATGAACAATATTTTTGATTCCTAGCCCTAGTCCTAGCTCAATTTATACTACCAAGTTTGAATACCATATACACAAGTAATATATAATTAAATTCACAAATGTTTGCCAGTTTTGTCGATACTGAAAATTAATCAGCAACTAAACTAGGAAATGAAGTTTTCTCGAGCAATAGGCAGTTTATTTTACCTTGAAGCTAACAATACTTGGTGCAGAAATAGTGAAGACCTGGAGCCCTTATATATTTTTTGCCTTTTTTCATTTATTTTGGGAATATGGCCAATGATAGTGAACAATGTGGTGAATTTAGTTTCTTGATGTAACTTAAAAGGATTGTCAGGTTTGGGAATTGGATCTTGCTGATGTATTAGCTTGCTTTTGTCTAAACAGCAGAGCTATTTTTCATGGTTATAGGGTGGAGAAATATTGGTTTCTTGTTGATCAGTATTTCCTTTAAAATCCATCTAAAACATTAATCCTGTCATCAGGCAATAGCAGTATATCAAATATAGTAATAGATACATATCTACAAAATAACTATTAGCTAGTGGACTAATAATAAATATGTCCATTCAACAACAGCATTTGTGTCCTCATGAATTCTCAGAGCTGACATAGTCGAATAAATCGATTTCTCTTAAAATTGTTTTTGCTGTTTCTGCTGGATGCTCTAGTCTTTATCATGCAATACTACAACTTCATGAGGTTGATGTATAGGTAGCTATCCTCTTTGAACGAGACCACATCGTGATACATATGATTGGATATGGCAGCTATTGGGAGAAGAGGGGGGATTTAAACAGAAGATAAACAAAGAAAGAAAGAAACTTCTTCTTTTTTTGTTATTGTTGTTTACATATTTATCGTAGAGCTCTTTATTTTTTCCAGTGTTTATGTTTTCAGTATAATAAAGTAATTATAATTAATTAATTAATTAAATTTAATATCATATATATTTTTAATTTCAATGCAATATATGCTATGCAAAATAAATAAGAACTAAATAAAAGTGTACTAAATAATAATATAATAATAAACCGGTATATTTTTTTGCTATGGTTATGGTGGTGGCTGTGGCTTTAAGTTCAGGCTCTTGTCCTTTCCACAATCTCCTGAAGCACTTACACACTGGTGCAATGCTGTTGTACAGTGCCTCCTTCACTAGCAGCTCTTTCTTTCTTCTGGCATAGTCTAAGATGGTGGCCTTCTCACAAAAGATTGGGTATCCATTGTCCCATGCATGCTCAGCTTTTGCATACTATTCTTTTGCACACTTTTTACAGTCATCTTGGTGTACTTTCATTCATCCAGATCTCTAGTCTCCTATTGGTATCTCCTATGTAATGTAGTACTTCCCATAGCTGCACGCTACACAATACATAAGTGCACACTATTTGGTAGCTTATCATTTACTATACTAGGTTGAGCACTCGGATTCCTTCCTGATTTGAAGATTGCACTGATGTTGAACTTCCTGCAGACAATACTGATGTCTTCGCTCATCCCTGCTAAGTAAAAAATTACTATGTACCATAGAATTCTTATTTTCAGACTCCTTGTGCCTTGTATCTTCCTTTCTGTGTCAAAATGTACCTACAGAGGAAAGATTGGTGAATGCTTGTGGATTGCCATTCCATTTTCAACAAAAACAACTATTCAAATGATCTTCTTGAAGTGATCTTCCTTCCTTCCTTGAATCATTAGAATACAAATACATAAGCTGAAGTTTGGTGTACAAACCAGCTCTATTGAGAGATACAAATGAAAAGTTACGTAGAGCTACATTCAGCTTCGTTTGCAAGCAAAGAAATCCTCCCAGGGGAGCTTCATTTCTCAAGAGCGATGGAATTCAATGCATTTGTAGTATCTGGCAATACCTAGTCAAATATCCAGATTGTGGCTGATTGTTTTATTCAAATGTTTACATCATCAAATACTTTGTTTAAAAAATGTTTTCTGAATATTTGAAACCAAGGTATACACATATATGTGGTCAGTTTTGGTACATATATTTGTACAGCAGTATTTATTAACAATAATCTATCCCAACAATGCTATCCCGTAATAAAAATGGATTGACCTGTTAAAAAAGAACGAAAAAGGACTACCCATATAGACCACAACTAGTTAGATGACCCTTTACCATTTAAAGTCATACACCAGGTTTCATGTCAGAATCATTAAACTTGTTGTGGTCTTCATGGGTACATGGGGACTGTTTTGTTGTTTGTTTGTTTTTCTTTTCATTTTGTTCAAGCAAGCTTGTTTATTTGTTATTTTTGTTGTTTCTGTGTTAAAGCTGAGCAGTGTAGTACTACAGCAAGTTTGAGCTTTATAGGCTACGGGAATTTAAAAAACGTTTAATGTTGCTCTACACTGCACATATCAAAAATAAACTTATCAACAAATACCATCTTTTATTGCTATTTTGACTGTTCGCATGTAAATCTTGTAGTCCACTACACAAATATCAGCACATACCATATCTAATTTCTGGTTGGCTATATCCTTCTAGGGTCTGCCATAGCTTCCTTCAAGGACTTGGTAACAGCTGCATAATAGAACTTCACCAACCTAACAGCAGATATTTGGTAGAGGTTCAGCTATATACAGCTTCCTTTGGACTTGGTAACAGTTTCTCAGGAGCAAGCCCCATAACTGAGTGTACTTTACACCTAATTCTTATTCTGATTATAAAGTTGCATATGAATAGGCTTATTGCATCATCAACCAACACCATTACCCACACATCGTTTCCCGTAAAGAGAAACCGATTAGTTACTGCAATGCATTGGAACATTTAGAGTTGTATGGCAAAAAAATTATGAAGGACCTATTATACTTATGTTAGGTGTGTGTGGGAAAAACAGAGAAACAGAAATATAAAAACAGATCCTTGACGATAAATTTCAAGTTTTTTCTCTATTTCAATGTTTTTTGTACTGCCTGTTTACTAACTTAGCGAACACGCTTAGAGTTTGTTTGTTTTTTTGAGCAGCTGATGTTAGTTTTACCTGTGATTATGAGCTTACTTTTTTTGGATTTTGTCTTCCACCATTTTAAAAAGAGGATCATCCAATATAGGGAGAACTAGCATGACGGATGGTTGCAAGGAACCTTTGCTTTGTTTTACTGAAACTTTTTTCTTTTATTATTATCAGTATATATGGTGAGAGAGTTATGTGGAGCACTCAATTGCGAAGGATTCAGAAAATGATCTTTTTATTGAATTGAATGAATCTACCACACGAAATAAAGAGAGAGCAATAGAGAGGTCGACATTATTTCTGTTTGATTTGATTCCTGAGTGATTTAGTGAATTTGCCAATGTAGTAACTAACTATTGAGCTAGGATTTGGCTCGCTATAGAATTGTAAAGTATCATAGAACTCTTTTACAAAATAAAAAACCCTGTCAACTGCACTTAGCAGGAAGTAAGTCTGATTAAAAGACCTAGTTCTAGATCAGCCATAGTCATGAATCTGAATACAAACCATAATACTATTAACAGAGAACAAGTACAGTATCATACCAACAATTTTATCTTCAACTTTCAGGCTTTTTCCCACTCGGCGCGTACATGAAATAAATGTTTATACTCCTACATTTTCATTGTACTTTTTTGTGACAATTGTTCTTATAACACTAACTATTTTTCAAGAATAAAAATTTCAAACTGTTCATATCATTAGAATGAAGAAACAGTAGGCTGCAGTTTGGTATAAGAATCAGCCCCCTTCAATATTGTGTGGATTTTGCACGGTTGGAAATGAAGTCTCTTAGAACTAATGAACACGAGATGTATTGATAAATTTATCACTGTCGTATCACAGCTAAGTGTTTTGGTAAGCCAAAAACCAAATTTAGGCATCTGTAGACCAGGCACTAGGGAATTATCCTTGCCACTGTTTGGGAGGTGCAATTTTTTGAGTGACACTTGCCTTTTGGATGTATCTTCGAAGAAAAGGTGCCTATAGAGACATTTCACTTATCATCTTAAATCCCACACAAGAAACAACAAGTTGATATCAATAGAATCAGCATAGAAGAAAGAGAAAAAAGTTATGACATCAATAAATACGTATTCAAATTTGGGTGGTTTCATATTTAGTCCCCCCTAGTTAAGCAAACAGAAACTATGCATTGCTACTCGCTCTATATCTTCACAAAACTTACAGCAAAGAAATACACTCTCAGGATCAGAATATTTTCCAGTAAGCATTGGTGTCTGTGCAGATTTTCTTAACAGAAGAGCATCCAGATATGGCAGTAAAGGTCTGGAAGAGATGTTTCTTGATAGAGTTGCAAATGAATAAGCCATTGGATTTTTTTTTTTTTTGCTCGCATAACTGTCTAACGGGAAGTAGAATTTTTTCACTACGGGGAGTTACAGGTAAATATTTAGCGTGTATGATTCAATTTTTTATATTTTGTTCTGCAACTGATATCCTCACTTATGGCAAAGAAAGCTTCTGGTGTTTAGTTGGTTAACATATTCATGAGTTAAAGGATTAACTGTCAAAAAAAACTTGACAACTCTGGAGATTAAACTTCCACAAACTGCTATTATTCAATGATGCAGATGAAGAGAATTATCTTGTTTAAGGATTTAAAAAACTATTGTAGGATTTAGCTTTTAGTAAGACAATTTTTATGGCCCTAGTTTAGCATCACTTACTGAAATATTTCATGTAAATAGAGGTTTAGCCGATTAACTGCTGACTTTGTGTTTGTTTTTAAACCAAAATATTTATAGTCATAATTTTTTTTCAAGAATAAATTTTCCAAACTGTTAGAATGCAAATACAATAAGCTGCAGTTTAGTATGGTAGTCAGCTCCATTGAGGTAAGCAAGCAATAGCTACATAGCACTATATAGAACTATGTCTACAACAAAATCTACAGCAAATATCCAGGAGTACCTCTTTTCTCAAGAGCGAAGAAATTCTGAGTGATGCCAGGCACGCATGGGTACTTATACAGCTTTCCTATGCAGAAAAGCTTCCAGAAACAAAGGCCAGGATGAGACTGAAGCAGTTGCGATAGTCAGCCTTTTTTTCTACTCATTCCCCTCATTAATGCGGATATATATTGTGAATGATGTCTGAGTTGGTATCTATAGGTGCTTATGGTGTGTATTTGGTTAATATTTGATGTACAATTTTAAGTGTTTAGTCATGGATCAGTTTTTGTCTTCTCTCCTAGAATCTATTAAGAAGCACATGTCAGTGGCAAGTTCGATATATAAGTTAATCACAAACTTTACCTTCATGTTACTAGGTGAGTTATCTATGAATGTGTTGCAGACACATTTATTTCTCAGCAGTAACAATATGTAGATGGATAACTAGAATTTATGTCAACTGTAAGTTATCGGCCTAACTGCTTTATCCTTCTAGTGAGTGACTATTTCTGAATGCATAGTTATATTTATTCAGCCAGAGAAAGTAATAAATGAGGATGAATACAATTTGACATTGAACAAATATAAATAGTAATATCTTCCAAATTTATTTAGAAGTATATTTTGTAGATTGAAGTGAACTGCTCGTTCTCTGGAACTAACTACACCTGAAAACAGAACTAGAGTCCACATTGTCTGTAGAGCTTCAACTTTCAACTATAGCTAAAAGTATAACAAATATTGATCTTTGCAGCTTCAATTATTTAATGCACATGAACATCATATGATTCAAATACTTTTTGAGGTGAATGTTATGTTTAGTCTTCTGACACTGAAAATAAGCTTGACAGGAATTCAAGGAATAAAATTCTCAAGTTGCCTGTGTAGTGGTATATTTAAGCAGATAACACATCATCTTTCTTAGGAATGCTCTCAATTATATATTCCTATTTACTTACTTTACACTGAATTTTTGCAGTTTCTGTAAGTGTGCTGTCTCGTGCTGCATTTTCATTCTTTGCTCCAATCCTAGAGCCATTTCTTATCATGGAGGTGCATGTTTCAATAGATTAACTTGCTTATAATCCTTATCTATTGTCACTGGTTACTGTAAGGTATGCAATGTTAACGAGCAACAATTGATATTAACAAACTTAGCGTGTTGAATGGAATTTGTTTTATTTCTGTCTGCAAAGATTTTAATCGTACAAATATTACTTCCATTAATAAACCAACTCTAATACATTAGCTCACAGTGTGTCTTGCAAATTGCACACACTAAAGTTAGCATTGTAGCTTTATCTTTGCCAGAGTATGTGCAGCCTTCTGGTGCTAGTGAATCTGGTGACAACCTATTGTTACCAGACCCCAGCCATGCAAGGAAGAAAACTACCACAGGATGGCTGAAACATTGGATACTGAAGCTAGAAGGAAGCGTTAACAACCCTCGTGACTGTGATCCTTGAAGGAAACTTCCCAATATGCAGCCGAAAATGACAACAAAGCACACTCTTTCTATGTTCTCCCAAGATCTTGGTTACAGTTATCTTCAAAAGGTATACAAAAGTGTTAAATTTAATTGCCCCTAAAATGTGTACATGCCTCTTTTACAGTACCAGAGACAACTTTGACTCTTGATGAAATAAGGATTCGTTGTATCATCGTTATTAACAACAAAAACAACAACAACAATAATAATAATGGAAAACAAGTTTAAAATACTAGTTATTATTATATCTACCTTTATCCTGTTATTATTAGTATCAATTATCACCAGTGGAAATAGGACTGGTATTTTTCTCTGGAGCTCTTGTCTTCGTGCTAACTTGTTTTATAGTTGGACCATTATCAGACAAATTTGTGAGTTGAACATACCAAGTTGATGCAATTCTTGACCACATTGTTGCATACAATACTATATTCACAAGAGCAAAAAAATTGTTCATAAACTAACAACATCTATTTGGATTGACCTGTTAAAAAAAAATTAAAGGAAACAAGACTGTATACCACAACCAGGTAGATACCCTTTACCACATTTAAAGTTATATGGATTTGTCATTGTCCAGGCAAGCCATTAATTTTAAAACCTGCACAATATTGGTGTATATGATTTTAAATAGTAAAAGGGCATTGAACTGGTTGTGGGCTATAGAGTTTTCTTCCTTTCTTTTCTAAAAGTCAACCCAATAAACAGGTTAATCCTATAAAATATTTTTGCCTTTATTTCAATTTTTTGTTTGTTTGTTTGTTTTGCTATTACTGTGTATTATATATTATATAATGCAGTGGTGAGACACCAGGTGTATTTAATGAACATATTACTCACTATATATACCTTGAATTGTTGCTATAGCTGACTGTACCCATATATATACTACTAACTGCAGTTGCTGTTGACTATTCCCATGTAAGGTTGCTACAGCCCCTTCAACTTGGTTCATCTTTGGTAACAGTTGTACAGGAGAAGTCCAACAATGAAACCCCTATAACCTTCCTTAGACACGGTAACAATTTCTAATGAGTGAGAAGTCCACTAACCAAACAGCAGAACGGAGTGTGCTTTAACTAATTCTAGAATCGTTTACCTATTTATACTTGACGTTATTTTCTACTTTTCGTTAAGTTTTTTTGTTTCACCGGATTAAGAAACAGAGAGGTCGTGGATGTGCACTGAGTCTTTGAGTAATAAAATTATGATGAGGGGGCTAATTATATCTGAATGAAGAAACAGAGAAACTAACTTAAATCTTGCATACTTCAAAAATGTTTGACGCGACTGATTTACTGCCATAGCAAAGACATGCTTGGAGTCTATTGAAACTTAGATCAGGTGAAGCCACCATTTAAGCAGCTACTAAGCTGCCAATGTGAGGATAAAACCTTTATTTTTTTTAATTTTGGTCTGTGTTTTTTAAATAATGTGTCAATCTAATATAGTCAGTACAAATGCATCATCTGAAATATATATTTTACAGGCAAACTGTGAAATCAGTCATTTCATGAAATGCCTGAAGTGAATTAGTCATTTCATAAAATGATTAATTCATAAAATCACTGTAAAGTCCAGGCATTTCACAAAGTGACAGACTTTTAGGCTTAGGCATTTCATGACTTGCCTAAGTTTGTGGCTCCTGGCAAGGCACACAATAAGACTTAAAAAGCTCTACACACGCCCTGGTTATGTTTGCATAATTAGTGAATGATGTTTTAACATACGATCACGACCACCATGGCTTGTGGCAATGTGTGCTTGCTGAATGATTGCATATGTCTCTTCAATACAGACATAGTAAATTGGAGGATCTTTTGGGATGAACGTTTCTTGAGCCCTAGCCCTAGCCCTAGGCTGTGGAATGATTATGTGTAGAATCACCAATCTGGTTATCTTTTATAAGACATACCAGGAAAGGGAAGCCAAATCGTAATTGATTAATGGAATTAAAAATGTAATTAGTGTGAGGAACATCTCACCTGTCAGTTTACTTTGTCATTTTGTGAAATGCCTGGACTTTTCAGTCATTTAGTGAAACGCCTAAGTGAATTAGTCATTTTGTGAAATGACAGGAATATTTAGGAATTTTACGAAATGACTGATTTCACAGTTTGCCTGCAACAAATATATAGAGAGTAGATTGTTAATGATATACTTTAGAAATCTTTTAATTAACATTTAACCATTCCATTACAATGGCCATATTTTCCGGTGTATTAAGTATAAGTAGACTCCCTAAAACGTACACAGTTGTTGTTTTTTAATCAGAATACACTTAGTCGAAAACAGTCAATTTTCAGCTAGAGAGATCGAATTTTTTTCCTATCCAGCTATTTGTCTCTGCCACACTCGGATAGTAAAATATTTGCATTGGCGTGTGTAGTAAGGGAACAATGAATATAAAACTCTACTTGGCAGATGTGGTTGGCCAGATCTTTGAAGTGCCATTTGATATTAGTAATGTGCATGCCAGATAAGCTTTACAACTTTCATAGATGACAATGCATATTCATTGGTACATAACAGGCATGCTGTTGCCACACCACTAATAGCATTGTAGCCATATTCCCAGGGAGTACTCTAATATAGTATACAACTTTATCCAACATAATGCACCAATATGAAGTAACTGGCGGTAGAAGAGCAGATGACAACTATCATCTGCCAGACATGTTTAGTGTCCCATGTGTGGATACTGTTTTTTGTTCACCAAACCTCTCTTTGTTCGAAATAATGCGCACACCATCAGAGATTGCCATGTATGCAGAAATCAATAGTAGCTAATTAGAGATGGCAAAATATAGAGTATCAACAAAAGTGTCATAATAGCACACTAGTAGTTCAGTGTCTATTGCCACATCTCCCTCATGTCCAAACATGGAATAAACCTCGTATATTCATGCATTCTATTCATTCTTATGTAATCAAAGAATGAAGTGTCATTTTCCATGGGTCCAAATGTCAATATCAATCTGGGGGACAGATCACAGTGCCGGTTTTAGATCTCATCATAATCTGGCAAGTTGAGGGTGGAGTAAGATCATGTTTTTAACCTCACTCTCAGTGGTAGGTGTGTTTGGTTGCAATTGGAGATGATGGTGGTTCCTTCTAACAGTGCCCTCAGGAGTGTTGACTAAGTAAGAGCGAGGGGCAATAGATGAAGCGATGACTCAACCCGAGGTAGGGTAGCTATCTGTAATTATTCACTTGAGATTAATGGAAGAGATCGTATTCTGTGTTGCCCATTGGAATATCATTCTATTTATCTTTGAATCATTTGTCACTCTGTCACTCCTCAATGTCTGACCATTTGGGACTCGGTTGTTCCTTGAGAAGTGGCAGATTAGATCGAAGTTGTCATCCATTTGCGTTATGCTAGAGATATATTGTACCACGGCAGTGGAGTAGACCTGTAGCAGAGAAGAGCCATGCAAAGTTTGTTTGCACCCTTGAGGTGTGTTTCTCTCTGCTGATCCATTGCTCTGGGTAAAGTGTGGGCTGCTTGTATTGTGAAAGAAAGTATATGCTCTTTTAAACTCTGCAAACCTCTTTGATGCATATTGAGGTCCATTATCACTCATCTATACTCATGGAATACTCAATCTGGCCAAGATGGGTTTCATTGCCACTACGATGCTTGATGATGATGTTGATGTCAGCTTTTCTAGTTCTGGCCATTTAAAAAAAAATCAAACATCAGAAGATATTGCACGCCATTCTGGGAAAAAATATCTGATCCTACTCTCTACTAAAGTGGCTCTTTCCACTGGAAACAGTCCTGGCACACATTTTGCAAGACTTTACAGGATCGTTGATTTGCTGGGTTGCACCAAGCCACCAATCTGTTGCTCGAGTGTGAAGGCGGCATGGATGAATCCCTTGGTGTCCTTTATGTATTTTTTTTTCAAATATCTTCTGCTGGATAGTTTTTAGGGTCACTATATCCCTGCCACAGAGACGAATGTGGCCACCTACCATAATTTCATTTCTCACTTTACAAAATAAGCCATAGATTCATCAATCTTTCTCTTATCAAGCCATCCATTGTGACAAAGTGATCATAATAGAACAGGTTAGGTAAACCGCTTGTGAGTTGCAATGGATATCCAGCCAGCTCTTGCTAGCTGGTAACTGGGACAAGCGAATTTCCATGAGACCTTCAGTTCCCCCAGTTGTGGTTTGGAATCATTGTTTACAAATAGTGGTACATAAGACAAGATAACTGCAGTGTAGAGTAGCTTTCCAGGAATGTGACAAATGCGGTTGTCATATCTGGCCAGTCTGAGCCAGAATAAAAGTACCCTTGGTAAGAGACTATTGATATTTTTTGTGCCGAGTAGGGCAATCGGAAGTTTGTGGTCTGTTTCTGTGGTAATCCTCATGCAGGTAATGTAAGTGGAAAACCTCGCACATGCCCAAGTAACAGTTAGTGTGTTTCCTTCTCTATTTTTGCATAGAAGCATTCTGTTTAGGTCATGGATCAAGATGCATATGCAACAGGTTTCCATACACCACCTATCTACTGTAGGAGAAATCAACTTTTATGGCTGCTTCTGGATTGTTAGGTGCTAACATAGCACCTATAGTTAATTCTGACTCCACCTGAGACAATGCTTGAATTTATGGTGGTCTCCAGATCCAGTTGCTTTTCCTACTCAGCAATTCACAAAGTGGCTGTGTCGGCTTGCCAAGTTATGTCAAAACTTCCCGAGCTATGAAACATTGGAGTTCTGAAATATTCGTGTGTGGCTCCATTTCAGAAATGGACAATTTTATCAGAGTATGACGTGATGCTGTCATGACCAACAAGATGGTCCAAAACTTATTTGGAAAATTCATACTTCCACTCTTCTCTGGGTTAAGTGTTACCCCTGTTCCTTGGATTTGCTTCATCACTGCTGACAGACGGTCATTGGGTTCTGTTTCATCACTCCCCCAGATGAGGATGTCATCCATGTAATAGAGAATTCCATGGAGCCCTTGGAGAATTACAGAAATCCTCTTCTGGAAGAGTTCGGCAGCTTGTTAAAATAATACCTCCCAAATTATGTCTGGAGACTTGGGCAAGTGAGACTGCCAAAATCCACTGTTTGTTTCCAATTTGCAGAACAGCTATGCACCTGACATTTGGGCCAGCATCTCATCCCATTTTGGCATGGAGTGAACTTCTCATAGAACACTTTCATTCTTAGGCTTGACGTCCACACAGATCCTTTGAAACATTTTTTTTTTTTTTGTATAACAACAATATCAGCACACCAAGATATCGGTAGGTCCACTTTTGATATGACCACTATCACTTCCATTCTGTCTAACTCCTGCTGCACTTCGGGCCTTTCGAGGGGTATAAAGTTTATTTAGTTTGGCATCTGACATGAGGTGAATTTTTTATTCGACCGCAGGTTGCCTAATCCACTAAAGACTTATGAAAAAGTCTCAAACATGGTCATGTCCACAGAACAATGTGACAATCAATAGAAGCCCCCGAAGATTATTTTGAACCCTTTACCACAAACGCTTGCTAGGCTACTGGCACACTTTTGTAGGTTACCTAAGTCCTAAACTTCCTAGCACTGTCAATGTTTGGTTTGATGGGCCGTAGAGAACCTTGTTTGATTTGCTCAAAAATCTTTGTTACCACTGCTCCGCTATCAATCTTGAATAGAGTATTCTATCTTTAACCTTGATGTTGACAATCCACGGCTTCTCTTTCCCTGCTGCGACCATATCAAGGTAGGTATTTTCAGGATAACTTTCTTCTAGTACTTCTGATGTTGTCTTAGAGTAGCATTGACTGCTGTACTGTCTTTTTCTTTGATATTTGTGGCATGCTGCCTCCCAGGCAGGATATTTGTCATGGGTATGTTGATCTCTTCCCAGTGGCTACACCTTTTAGTCATGACTCTGGGGTTTGGCTTTGGGTTTTTACTCCTCCCATGAATTTCTTGCTGTATTTGGGGTGTAGCTCATTTAGCTCTCCCTTTGCTCCTAGCTCGTGGTTTTGCTCTTGCAAAACTTCCTTTTGCCATACAGTATATATTTTTCCTTTTCCAACATTAGGTGAGAATCCTTCTATAAAAATTGGGAAAAGCGAGCTCTCTGAAATTCAGATGACTAGCTTATCAAGGATTTAGTTCATGCTTTATATCTCCGCATTCACAATTCTCTACCAGATTATACAATTCTAATACTATTCAGCTATTTATCCATTTTGTTGATTTGTTCGATAAAAAATAGCCCTTTTGAAGGTAATGTTCTTCCAGACCTTGAAGAATGGATCAAACTTAGCCATGACCATTTCTGTCTTCCAATGTTGCGTCTGTGGATTCCAAGACACACTCTGCCACTACTCATTGGCAATCTCTGCCACTACTCCTTGGCAATGCAGGAGTACTAACCCATTTTGAGGCTGTTGCATCGTATAGACTAGAGGTGATCCAAAACTGATCAAAATCTCTTCTTCAACCTTTAGCTATAATATGGCTACTTGAAGTTAAAAGATTCAGGAACCTCTAACCAAATTACCACAGTTTTACCAGTACCACTATGTAGTGTTCACCGAACTTCTTTGAAAGGATACTCATCCACTCAGTAATTTCCTTCTATATAGAAATCAATGGTAGCTATAGAATGCTAAATACAGAATATCAATTTAAGTGTCTTAATAGCACACTAGTAGTAGTGGTCTATTGCCATGGATACATTTATTGGAAAACCAGCAATCATTTAGAGACTCACAAAACTTATGTGCTGATAATAATACACTTTGATTTATTTTACACTTATGCTGTCAATATCAGAAAATGGTTCTGATTCACTCTCTCTGTCACTTTCGTAGAGGATGTCATCTTTAGTCCCATTAAGGAAATTCAATAAAGAGCACATCTTAAATCATTTTATAATAATGGTTGTGTCAATACGTCTCCTAGCTTTTGATACCTATTATACCCATTGGTTGATGGAAGGTTTCTTCACATTCCCATCCTTTGTGTAGTCCTGATCATATCACTAACCATCCACTCTGTCCTCAAATCTCATATCTTTTAATGTTTTGTTAATAAATGGACTCATCAAGGTGTTGCAGTTGACTTGTAAGCTTTCCAAGAATTACGGCAACTTCAGTATTGTGGTTTTTCAATTCTGATCATAAAGCATGTCAAACACAAATTATGACTTAGTTTTTCAAAGACCTCCTGATAGGAATTTCCCAACATCATAATCCGGATCTTCATTCATTTTCATCCATTCAACGTTTTGAAAAATATTTGAAATGGATTATGTTTTTTGGACAAAGTCATCCTTTTCAGTGTGATCATGGCTATAATTTTGTTACATCCACCTGGCAAGCTAGGTTGACTTCTTCTCACTGACTGTTTTGTTTATGAGAACTAATCTCTTGCCAAAAATGTTCACTGTCCATAAAGGAAGCATATCAAAAGTCATTGGATGTATCATCCATATTACCTATATGTGCTATTTCACATTTCCCATGTTTTCTCATTCATATGATTCATTCTATAACAGTGTCAACTTATCAGCATACATCTCTCAGGAAGGAGTGGGGTAATCTTTGTTCTAAATCAAATCATGTTTTTTCTTGCTCATAAATCGGTAGGACCATGAGGTACATCCAGAAACCAAACAGCTAGCTCAATGGCAAAGAATTTAGCCTTTAAATGAATTATGGTTTCAGACAAACCAATACCAATCATGTTTTTTTCCAGCATCCACATAAACCCTTTTTCCAGCCAAAGCCAGCGTGGCATGACTCAAACTTGTGGTGCATGCTTTATTTTTGGTAAGGTCTCCATTTCAGATTTCTTCATTGTCCAATCTCAAATTAATTTCTCCCTGGTGTTACTTTTGCTGTGCAGTTTAAATGTTTTCTTTGCACCAAACATTGATTGAAAGGAGTAGTGTAGCTTTGCCATCTCCTCTGAACTTGTTCATTGGTAGCCATTGTTATATTGACTCAGTCCATAAATTCTACATTGTCTACAAATTGTCCCATAGTCAGGAAATTGGAATACAAATCGACCCCCCCTAATTTGGCCTAAGTTTTGGGCCAAAATATTTGACTTGTACTATGGCAAATCATTTTCAAGGATTATCTACTTCACAGAAATTGTTTACCAGTTCAGTATGAGAAGACTTTACTACCTCACATTGTTGCCGGCTTCATGTTGCTATACTGCTTCTAATTCCCAGAGCTGCATCCTCATAGCACAACAACTATATGGAGCAGTTATCCAAATAAGACCAAGGGTGTTTGGTTATTTGCTCTTAGAATTTGCACTTCCAGAGACTTAAAGTCAAGCTAAATAGCATATAGTCTGTTATGCTTGTTCAAGGATCCATAATTTTGTCCCCATATAAAGCTCATTTTATAAGCTATACATGCAGTATGGGAAAATATCTCCGATCAATGGCAGGTTGTTAGTGAATCCACTTGATCATATAGCATGTTTTCAACCCTGTGGAAATCCTAGATCTGGGCTTTGATTCTGGCTGTGCATATTGCTTCTTTGGTTGGACCACACAGGCCCTTAGAGATTTATCCGATTAAATAATCCTCCCAAAAAAACAAGGTCAACAGAACTTATGAAAGAGACCACCTTGTCTGCTATTTATGGAAGTAAATCTACTTATTTTTGTGTCAAGTCCTGAAGCAGAACTAAATTGTTGGAAATACTTATTCATTTAGGTTCGTCATCTGGCTTTGAGGAGTTTAACTTTTCAGGTAGTTTTAGCTGAACACTATAGCCATCACACTTATTTCACAACAGTTTTCTATAAATACAATGCACCGGTTATTAGTCTGCCGGTCAAAGATTTTGCATGACAAACAATATAAATAACCACAACAATGTAATTATTACGAGAACAATTGAAAACTCTGTAAGGGATGGAATTATCCAGTTCTATACTTTTGTCTAATTGCAAAACTACTTTAATTGTTAAAATTCGAGGGGATTGAATTTTGTGGATAATGAGCAAGAGAAGTGCCATGCCATGCCACAATACACCGGGAGTATAATCGAGTTCAGTGTTCAGGAATTCTTCTCCACACTCAGCCATGATTGTGTGCTTAATACTCCATATTCAATAGAGTGCTAATACAGAGCCCTATTCAAAACTGCTGAAGTTCATAAGTTCAATTACTCTATGCGTATGCATTGAGCGCAATGGCTAAATTTTGTGCATATGAAAAATCTACGAAAACAGCTAAAATGTAAACTCCATAAAAAGTGTACCCTTATGGTGTAATGGATTGACCTTTTTAAAAAAATGTTGTACCCATGTAGACCACAACCACTTGGACTCATATACAATCATTTTTAAACCAGCACAATACTTATCTTTTAAATGGTAAATGGGGAATCTAAGTTGTTGTGTACATGGGTATGGTCTTGTTTCTTTTCTTTTTTAAAGGGCAATCCAATGTTTAATAAACCCCTTATTCCAGTTTCACGTTGTTTTTCTCTCATTTGTTGTTTATTTTGTTGTTCCTGTGCATTATAGATGGCGATGAAGAGACACAGGATTTTCGAAACGTATTTGTGTACTCTAAATATATCATCTGGTGTTGTTATTGTTGACTGTACCCATGTACACAATATTGTATACTAAACATGTCTTATCTTGTTGCTATTGTTGACTATATATAGCAATGTACAAGAGCGCATACCACGCATTTGCTATTTTGACTGTACCCTACAGTCTCCTTCTTGGTAACAGTTCCATTTGAAACTCCACCAACTGAACAGTTACAGAGTCTTGGACTGATAACAGTAAAATTATGATCAGTGGATCTATTGTATACCAGTTATGCATAGTATAAACAAGATATAGAAACAAAGAAAGGAAAAAGATCCTTGAAGATAAATTTTAACGGTTTTATCTCACTAATATTTTGCGCTGCCATTTTACAACCTTGGTGAAAGATTGAAGGCACTCTTGGAGTTTTTTTGGAGCTAATAGCAGCTGAAACTACCAAGCTGCCGATGTCAGTGTTGTTTTTTTAACTTTCTGTCTAATTTTTAAAAAGTAAATCAATCTAATATAGGGACTGCCACCTCCAAAAATCTGATTTTTGGGGATTTTGTGATTTGCATGTATTGCTACATATACATTTTGTTTTGCTCTCTCTCTTCTAAACTATGTAGTTGTTTATTGTTGACATCCCTATTGTTGTTTTAGTTTGATGTTGATCAAATACATGAGATATTTCCCCCCCATTTTTTGTGGTATAAAGGAATAATTCTGTGAGTCATAACCATTTACATTGAAATGGTATTATAATAAAAGTGCACAATTAAGCAATCTCGGAGATCTGACGTCGAGGAACAAATCATTCCATGATATTATATGAGGCACACTTTTAATTGGACAAATATAAAACAGTCTAGCTAGTGATACTATATTACTGTTTTGATTAACCTACTCCCTTGCCCTTGCCTTAGATGTACATCAGAGCTTTGATAACCTGTTCTGACAAGGAAGTAATGAAGCTGTTTTAGTTGGTGCTGGACTGGCTCAGCATGACCATAAACCTAGCTCTATCTGAGATACTTTTTTTTTACAGATCTGGCTGGCTGGATTGAGAGAGCTAAATAATATTTTGCTGTTGTGATGCAGGAAATGCCATAAAGACTTTCATTATGTGTCTCATGGGAAATAGAAATAGAAGCAAAATTTTCACGATAAGTGACAAACTTCCTACCAAGCTAGCTACCTGCTTGATATACTTACCAAAGACAACTCACCTACTTTATGCTACTTGTGTTGGGAGAAATAAATCTATAATTCAAAGGGAAATTATAAAATTATCACTGGTTACTCATTCTTGAGCTTGTGATACCTCTTTTTCTATTCCCTTATATACCATATATATGTATATGTATTGCAGGGTCCTAGATATTTTCTCATAGCAGGGCAGGTAGTCTTTGGAATTGTTTTCTTCTTCTTTGGACCACCCAAATTCATCAGCTCTCCGTACGTCAATAGTTAAACAATATGTTTTTTTGCAAATGTACTACATATCAACATGGATTGCTTGTGGTTTGGTCAATTATAATGGCAGTTATAAGCGTTTAACTAAATTGAATTGCATTTACCTGAAGGACATGCTGTTCACATTGTCCCCATGCTCTCCACATGCAGCAAGATCTGGATCACATATACCACCTATTCCATCATAGGACTAGCTGGTGGCATCACTGTTACTTCTGTGTATCCCGATATTCTGGAAATTTCAAAGTGAGTACTGTAATACAACCGTAAGGCATTACATCAGTTCAGTAATTGAATTCTTACAACTCTTAGTAGCCAATACATACAATGCCAGTGATCATGAAAGTACTGTAGTCCCCTTTAAATTAGGAAGTTGATTATTATACTATTGCTAATACAAATATACAAATTACAGGAGGAACGTAATTAAAGAGGAAAATCTTGCTACCATGACATCAGTGGTTCCAGGAATAATTGTTTCCTCTATATCAACTGGGTTGGTGTTACAGACGGAAATTTGGCAGGAATTAAATTTGGAAAATTAAATTTGGAAAATAAAATTAGCAGTTTAAATATGCAAGATTGGTTGTGTGATGAAAGGTGTAGTCACATGTAGCGATAGCCGGTGCAGTTGGCTGGTTTGAATTTATGTTTATGAGATTTATCATGTAATCTTAACTCCTGATTGAGAGCATAGATCTTAGTGCATATTAACTCTTTAGGGTCTATAGCAGATATATCTGTGCATGTGAGTTTCCAACGATAGTGGATATATCTGCCTGATGAACGTTATTTGGTAGTCTTTAGGATAAAACATTGCTAGAGCATGTATGGTGAGATCTAACTCAAGATGTTTACTGGCAAGACTGAAACCAATACTACACTACTACAAAAATAATACAGCTGGCTGGAGTGGCAAGATTTATAGCAAGCATCAATGTCATCAAAAGGCATAAAAATAGAGTAGTCATAATAGCTACAAAGTTCAAAATGAAGGCAGAAAATAATCTCAAATGTAGCATGGATTTACTCTGATAGAAATTCATTGCCTGCATACTAGAGCTTAGAAGATTGCTATTGCTAGCTAAAGGCCAAAATGACCGACGGTCTTGCATGAATTAAACTAACTATAGGCTATATGACTGCCACGATCTTTGGACTAAATAATAAGTGAGCAAAAGCTATTCCAAATGTTTTATTTACTTACTATCACTGTGCTACATAGCTCAGCACTTACCTGGTAGGATCCCTAAGTGATGTAAGCATCCTATCTTGCTGTTACTTCAACAAATCATTTATAAAGGAGGGAACGGAATTGGCAACGGGCTCAACTTCTAGTTATAGGTGCATTTCAGTAATTATTAAGGCACACGTGATGTAACAGACTCCAGCTGCAGTATACTTTTTCAATGCTAGATAACCAGTAGGAAAAGTACTGTACTAAGGCATGCGTGATGTAACATACTCCAGCTGCTGTATACTTTTTCAATGCTAGAGAACCAGTAGGAAAAGTATTATACTCCTTCCTAAACAAGCCCTACGTCCTATAAGCAGAGTTAAAATCATTTATAGCACTTACAGCACTCTAGATACTTATTTTGGCCTGTGTCCAAGATGTCCAACATCAGAGTGAATATGGAAGTTGTACATCAAGCAATTCAAACTGTAGTGGTTGACAACAAGGCAGTAGGAAAGAATGAGGGGTCTGTAACACTTCTACTGGAAAATACCACTGGAAGTGATCTCTACAATGAAATAGATGAGACATTGAAGACATGTTTTGTTGGAAGAAAGGTAAGTTAAGATCAAGAATGATAGAGAAAGCTCAGAAAAAAATCCATAGTAGGCTTGACATGCTATGGAAAAAGTTAACAGATGATATGGGGATCCCAGCTCGTCAGCCATTAGAATTTCAGGTAATCAGCCACAATTATTTAACAATCTTATAGTTGAATATTTTGTTGCACAGTCAAGTTCTGAAGGTGCCAGGAAAGCTACTCTCCAACTTAAGAAGAGAATGAATAGTAGGTTTTTCACAAGTTAAATCTTGGTAAATCATCAATGATTGAGATTCTAAAAGTGGTTGCTAAGATTTTGCATTAGATAAAATTTTACAGAGGCATATTTCTTTGATTTGGTTGGTGGTCTGATCACTCCACTCAGGACTAGGGGATGGTAGTGAAGAATGGAACTCATGCAGAACTACTGCAGTGTTAGAATGATAATTTAACTGCTGTAGGTGGAGATTTATCTGCCACTACTGGTAATTTAGATGCATTTACAACAGCAAAATATGCTCAATAATAACTGACGAAATTTTTTAAAGCTAACTGCTACCATTTTTTTCTGGTTTTCCTTTTCAGTTTTCTTTTGAGCCATTTTTTTTAGCCTATTTAGAAGTGATTTGTTTTTTTTTTGTCAACTTGAATCCACTTAGCATTATCTATAACCATTACTTATATATGTTGTATGAATCAGGAAACAAAAAAAAAACCTGTGTGAGTGATCAATTACAAAATGAAAATATAAATGATGCTTCCTTTCATCAACGCTATGGAGCATAGTACACAGCATAAAAATTACTCCGGTAAAAAAAAAAGATGGAGTGAAAGGGATTGGTATTAAAGCAATGTTTACTGAAGAAATTTTTGTAAACAACTTGTAACTACTCACAATACATGCGATATGCTATGTCATGCTTACTTTAGATTTAGCATGTTACAAAAGGAAAGGAATCTCTACTGGTATTTGTACAAAACGGAGTCAAGATGATAGTATGACACAATAGATTTCAGACTTCTGGACATTATGGTGGAAACACGCCTCAGATCAAAGACTTGGATTCTAATTATTGGGCACACGTTGTCCATTCCAAATTCCTTTCTAATGCTTATTTATGGTCACATGATTTCAAAAAATAATTCAGGCGTACACATGCATTACGTTTTTAATTTTCAGCCCTAAAAGAATTATGGTTTATGATCAAGAGCATAATTCGTGGACCTCCACGTTTATTACAATCTGGGCATAGGTGAAGAATTTCCCATAAGAAGCAAGAAAAATATATATATGTGATGGTAGTATTACCACCATCACCATGTACCTGGAATACTTCAGGTTCATGTTATTTGTCCCGCAATAAATCTGTTGTTGGAAACTAGTCTCTAGTAAAATATACTTGAATAGTGCCTTATTATTCTTGCAATGTGTGAAAAGTAGCAGACCTCACCCGGCAGATAGTAGGAACATCGGACAAAATATTAACAATTCTTGCCAAATATTCTGGCTGTACAGAAATAGAATGTCACAACTGGTAATAAGTTGTGTATGAAAGTTATTATATGTAACCTACTAGAGGATGTCATCCAGATTACTGAAACCTCCTTACATACTGTCAATTAAATTTTCCATGCAATATTGGAAAATGGCTTGTGCTAAAAATTCAAATATCAGTCTGTTACATCTTTACGAGTTCATATATTGCTTTGACTTTCTCTCTCTTCTTCTTGTCTTTTTTCCCATCATCCACCTTTCCTCCCAATATCCTCTTTATTCCTCTTTGAACCACTCTCCCATTCTCATTGCCATCCCAATTTCTCCCATACTCCTTTCTGACTTTACTTCCTTCTTTAGTTTGTTTCTTGGCCTCTGTTTGGTGGTGCCCTTGCTCAAGAATTTTCACTTCAGACAAGTTGTATAATTATGAGTGAAATATTTATGGCAGAGGTAATATATATTACAATAAGAGACAATGATGTGTACATCATGGATACAACTACTTCAAGGAAACAGCCAATATTGTATGATTAACCCTCTCACCATCGAAATTGTAGACAATTATTCTAAATAGAAACCAGTTCCAGTTAAAAATCACATAAAATCAGGGATTTACTCATATCTCTTGCATTTAGGTAAACATTTAGCATCCTTGTTGACACACATTGTGGTCAAATTTTATTGACCACAATCTGAAAATAAAATATGAATATAACTATGAAAACAGTGATCTTGATTTGTAGCTTCATAGCAGCCACATATTTCATGGTATTGACTTAATATATAGCTCATATGACAGCTCTATCTATGTGCTTTCCTTTGGCACTAAAAATGTAGGTTCAGCTAAGTCCAACATTACCACTACCATCATCAAGTAAGTCAACATAATTATTCAACATATTATTATCGTGCCTTTTAACGGGGAATTATTTTTTGCCCTGCCATTTACCAAGGAAAAGCTTCTTTTTCTTGGACACCTAATAGGACAATAATACAGCTAGATCTATTTACAAGCCTGAGAAACCTTCCTCGTCTGTGTCCTCTAAATCAGATAGGGGGTCATTACTGTAAACTATAGTGCTAGCATGTATTGGTCGAATGGCCACAGCTACCAAAGATTCCACTGCTCCCCAGTCGAAAAAACGCACTTCCAGGTAAGCATGAAAGCCTTCCCCATCATCCTCACTAGAATATTCGTCAAAGTAATCATAAACTTTCCCTGTGACCTCAAAAAGTACCTATGCAAGACTAAACTCTCGTCACCATTTCGAGAGTGTAGATCATTGGTGTTTAAACATTTTTTCTCCAAATTACTACCCACCATTTGACATATTTTAGGTCTATAAGTATAGTATGAATTCATTAATTTAATGATATATGAATTACAGGCCATGAACAAAATACTTTTTTTGATTTACAAAGTCATGGCGCCTGAGATGGTGAGAGGGTTAAGGTTACTTGTTACTACAATACTTCAATATATTAGTGGCTACATCTAAATAGATAGTTTATTGAAGTGGGTAGAGTTAATGTTTCCCCCCTTTTTGTACTTCTGTGTTTCTTTGTGAATGGAGTGATATCATTTTTCACTCTTTAATAGCATAAACCAAAATATCATCCTGAAATTTGGAAACATTGGTTTGTATCAATTTTTTAAATGGCAGACGGCAAATCTCCCAAACTAAAGCTCATATCTCAGTTAAAACTCATATTGGCAGCTTCTTAGCTTCCTAAATGGTGTTTTTCAGCTACTATTGTCTCAAACAATAACCCCAGCATGCCTGAATCCTTCACTATGATAGTAAACTGGCCAACAAAAAACTGTAAATAATGTGTAAAAAGCATCTTCAGGGATATATCTATGCATCTATCAATATCTCTTTTCCCTAACATAACTTGCATACAATTGGTCCAGTTCTACGTTTATTACAAAATCAAGCTAATGAATGTGCTGAATTATAGGAGGAATGAATGAACCGTGCTCGGTTCTACTGTTGGATATGTGGAAATCTCGCACCTGGGAAATGTTACCAAGTCTCCTAAGGAGTCTATAGCTGATACTCTACACAAATCATTCTTTAAATCACAAATTGGGCTAAACACCAAACTGATTCTGGTGTCAAGAAACACGTTGATACAATTGTAATGATTGCGCAAACTAAACTACTGATTTACAAAAAAAAAAAGTTATGCATACAGTAATTACCACATTTCCTCCTTTCCTATCAATGTTAAACAATATCATTCGTATTAACAGTCAGGGATTCTCCGGAACCAAGAAGGATAGTGCCAGCTGAACATTTCTGGAGTTGACATCACTTCTGTGCTGAGTGCTCCCTCCACAGCAACTGTGAGGGTTGTCCTTGTGATGTCACCATCTTGCTGTTGGAATGAAGATATGTCGAATGTCCACAAAAGTTCGACTTCTAATGAGACATACTCTCAGTGAGTAACTTTCGCCAACTCATTTTTCTCAAGATCTAGCAATTGATCACGTAAAGATCTTCCTCCGATATGATCTTGAAGGCAACGGATGTCCTCTCCCTGTGACAAGTGGACTTTGAATGATACTGGCTCAGAGACAATATTTTTCCAGGCAACTACTTGCCTCCTTTCCTACAGTTCTTTACAAGCACTGTCTTCCCCTCAACAACTGATGTTTTTCCTTTTTTGTTGTGATCTGATTGTTTTCGCTCCTGCTTCCCACAAACTCTTTGTTCCAAGTTTGTTTCCACGAGATCCAATCATTAACGTAGTTGTCTTCCCATTAATAGCGCAGCAGGTGTCATACCATTTGTAGTATGTGAGAGATATGGCTTGAACAGTGTCTGAGAAATCTTGTCAGTGAAAGTACCACTAAATTGTTTTCTAAAACCTAGTTTGATCAATTTTACGGCCCTTTCTGGCCAAACCATTGGATGAAGGATGGTATGGTGTCATAGTGTGTGGTGAATTCCATTCTTTCTAAAAAAATAAAACTCTTCTGCTGCAAATTGCAAGCCATAGTTAGATGCAATGCACTCTGGAATGCCAAATTGAGCAAATGATTACCTCAACTCTTGGATTGTGGTGAAAGCAGTCGATGTGGTCTTTAGAAAAACATCAATCCCCTTGGAGAAAGCATCTATCATTAACAAAAACATCCTGCCATTGGACCAGCAAAGTCTATATGTAAGGGATACCAAGGATAAGTTGACCAACTCTATGGCTGCATTGGAGCCAGAGGAGGAAAACGTTGCATCTGCTGGCCGCTTGAACACTGTTTTACTACATACTCTACTATACCAAATTCTGAGCTAATACATTCATCTTAGATACTCCAGGATGACCTCCATGAAGTAAAGCAAGCACACTCTCTCTCTCTCTCTCTCTCTCTACCTGGAAGAGGAACTATCACCCATCCATCCTAAACTATGCAACCAGCCTGAGAAGAAAGTTCCAGCCTTCTCAATCAGAAAGGCTTGAGTATGTTATTTGCTGTATCAGGTTATCCTTCCTTGATGCACCGCAGAACTCTAGCCATCAGAGGGTTAAGTTGGGTCCATTAGGCTATTTGGATAGATGTGACAGGAGCTTCATCTAAATTTTCCACCAACAAGATGAGCTCTGCTGGGAGGGCTGATTGTGATGCCTAGCAATAGCAGTTTACTCATTGCATTTGAATTGCATGCTGTGCAGATGCTCTCCAGGTGAATGTATATTCATAAGATGATAACTTCCAGTCCCATCTTTTGATTTTGCGGGCAATGCTGGCAGCTCAATGTGGGATAGCTTACTATTGCTTAGGAGTGTCAACAAGCGTATATCATCAGTTTGCAGCTGAAAATGGTGGCCAAACAAATATGAATGGATGCATGCCAAAGTCTCTTTCTCGGTTTGTGATTTTTTTCTTTTTGCTTCATTCATTCAAAGTTATGGACATGAACACAAAGGGCTTTTCTGGATCATCGGACATCAGGTTTGAGAGAACTCTAAATGAATAGTCCTTATGATGACAGTAAAAATTATTTGGATTGTTCAAATGACTTCCTCTGCTCAGTTGTCCACTTCTAGCGTTCATTATGTCTGTGGAGCTATTAAAGTTGGGTCAGCACATGGAGAAGTTTGGCAGAAAATTAAGTCGAGTCAATAACCTCAAATATGACTTCAGTTCATGGATACTCCATGGTTGTGGAGCTTCCTGCATAACTCTCTCCATATCAAGTATGGGGTGCAAATCTAGTGAATTAATCATGCTTCCCAAGTAAACCTGGCGACCAGAAAGACACATTTATCTCTCCTCAATTGAAACCCAGCTTTTTCTAACCTTCGCTAGACCTCCTCTAATGTCTCCAAATGTTCAGATAGGCCTGTCACCAGAATTTCGTCCGGGTAAACAATTACACCTGAGATTCTGGTTAGAGTGGACTCCATTACTCGCCGGAAGATTCCAGGAGCTGAAGACACTCCAAATGACAACCTATTGTAACAAAACAAACCGTGATGAGTAACATATCTACAAGATTCACTGGTTAGTCAGTGATATATCCAATTTTGTGAAGGATTTCTCTCCATCCAGTGTTGAAAACAATTCTTCAATTTTCGGAATAGGATATTTGTCAAGTTTGGAAGCTTTGTTTACAGTGAATTTAAAGCCCCCAGACAGTCAAAGAGACTTCTTGTCACTCTTCATGACTTATACAACTGGTGCTGCCCACTCTGAGAACTGTACAGGCTCAATTTTGCCATCTTCCTCTAGGCATTCCAACATCACCTCTATACTTCCCCTCAATGCGTATGAAAGTGGGAATGCCTTATAAAATTGAGGCTGGGCTCCAGAGTCCATGCGAATCTTAGCCTGATGCCCACGCAATGTTCCCAATTATTCTTTGAACACTACCTATGTCAGTCTAACACCTGTGATAGTGTCAGCATATGTTGATCAAGTCTCATTCCAGTTTAATGGCATGCAACCAGTTATGACCAAATAAGCTTGGCACAGTCCTACTTACAACATTAAAGGGAGTTCATCTTTCTGATTGCCATAACACACAATAACTTCCACTTGTCCTAACAATGCTATTACTTCTCCTGAATATGTTCAGAATTGAACTTTTGAGGGCTTCAATGAACAATCTCCTATATCAGATTTTAACACAGTTGCTCTGATACTAATGAGACAGGCTCACGTGTCCACTGTTGCATATTGTCCATATGTCTATTAGATGTGGTTGGCCAGGTTGTACCCTGATATTTAGTCCTCCACTTTCCTCTGAGGAATCCTCCTTCACTGTCCTGGTGGAGTGACTGCGCGACTTTTCTTCTCCCTGCTGCTGGAAGATACGTTTATGTTTAGGCTGTCTGCAGACATGTGTCCCACCTTGCCATAGTTGTGGCACCTTGCCAACTTGAAAGAGCACTGGGCAAGCAGGTGGTAAATTTTTCCACACATGTAACAACTCTTCTGGCCATGATTATGCAGATTATCAGATAACTTGCCCACATCTCCAACCAGTTGCGGCTGCAAGTCGGCTGTACTACCATGGCTTTGCAATCTTAATGCATTGCCAGCGCAGCCAACTCCTTAGTCTTATCTATCACCACAACTTGTTCGATAGTTCAATCTGCCTCTGTTAAGAGCTTCTTCTGTGCTGACTCACTTCTAATGTTATGAACGAAATGATCCCTCAGGGCTTTGTCCAGGTTAGGGGCAAACTTGCAGCACATGGTAAATCTCCTAAAATCTGCAATACAGTTTGTCACAACATCTCCTACTGCTTGTTTACAGCAGTGAAAATGGATCTACTCTGCAATAAAGGCAGGCTAGGGCTCATAGTTGCTCTTCAACACAGACACAAACTCACTTGGAGGCGTAGGCGCCAGAAGATTTCTTAGGTGAGAGTATGTTTTGTTTCCTATTATGCTCAGGAAAGCTGTCATATGTCTGGCATCTTCTATGCCAATCGCTTCGAAAAAATAACTGAGCTCGCTCTGCATTTGACATAGTATTCACTGGGTCAAACTCTTCAAATAACAACTTGAGCTGTCATGATCCTTGTAGACTCTGCCTATATAGTATAGCTCAGATTCCGTACCTCAGCCAATTTAGTGTAGTAACTGTAAACTGAAGTTATAACAACAACTCATTTTTGGAATCACATATTGAGCTAATCACCGAACTGATTCTGGTGACACCAAACAAGATGATATAATCATAAATGATTGCACAAACTAAACCATACTTGTGTGATTGTAAATTACAACACAACTGTTACCCAGTCCATGAAGAAGGTTATTACTGACCCTACATCAGTACTGTCAACAATACTGACTAGATATGGTATATGCTGAATTTCAACATGGTATACATGGGTACAATTAACTATAGCAACATGAAATGGTATATACTTAATTTTGTGTAGTGGACAATGTGGAGTATATGGGTACAGTAACAAGATGAGTGTTTGAACTATGACTATTGGTGTAGTTCTTTGCTCCACTATTATACAGAAACAACAAAACTAAAAAAAAAAAACTTGAAATAAGCTATTAAAACAAAACTACTAACTACCAACACCAAAATTAACTATATTGGTTTGACCTGTTAAAAAAGGATGTAAACAAAACTGTATATACCCATGTAGGCCACACCCTTTAACCATTTAATATCATATACAGCAATAATAAACAGTACAGGTGTATATGATTTTAAATGGTAAACAATTGGATGTGGTCCACATAGGTACAGTTTCGTTTCCTTTTTTTAACAGTTCAATCCAAAATATTTGTGTGTTTTTTGTTTTGTCTTTGTTTCCTATTCAATAAAGCTATATAGCTAGCCAGCTAGCTGTATGTTTTTAAATTTAATATATATATATATATATTATAATAAAAATTTAAGTTTCAAGTTTTTGTTTGCTGTTTTCTTTTGAGCCATGGAGGACTACACAGAGATTTGCATACTTATCCATTTGGGCCAAATCCAAGTTGGATTACCATTACCCTGTAAAATCGTATATACCAATCATTATACCAGTACAATATGACACTACACATATGGGCACTTACCATATCTTGTTGACTACACTCAATGGCAAAAATCAGTTCATACCATATCTGATTGCTATAGCCTTCTTCAAGAACTTGGTAACAGTTGTATAGAAGAACTCCTCCAACTAAACAGCAGGTATTTTGTACAGAGGATCAGCTACAGCCTCCATGGGACTTGTTTGCAGTTTCCTAGGAGCAATAACTCAATAAACAAACAGCAGAATGGAGCACATGTCATTTGCTCTGTAACATACGTGGTCTTTACCCAATACTAAATAAAACAGTACGTGTCCTAGCTTGATTACATCATCGACATGAAGACTTAGATTAGTCATACAATGTATTGGAGCAATTAGAGTCTTCTGGTACTAAAGTTTACTAATGAAACTATTGTATTCAAGTAACGTGTTGGAGAAAAAGGAGATGGATAGCTTCTGAAGATGAATTTGAAGGGTTTTTTTCTACACTTTCAATGTGTATTTTTGCCCTACTAGTTTACAACATCAGTGAAGCAAATTATGCACACTTCAGGGTTCATTTTCCATTTCAGGATTTACTGGATTTCATATGTCAAACTTCATGAAAAGATGTACAAAAAAGTTATCTGAATTTATGCGAGAAAGGAAAAATGAAGTTCACCCTCTACATCTCCATTGTATTATAGTATCACGAGTTGTTTAGTCAGGATTTCCATTGTTTTAAGATAAAAAAAAATTCCCCTGATATTTCCTGAGCAATTTCTAAAATTCCATGAGAATTATTTCTACCTTAACAAGGTTGTTAGGAAGTCAATATATCAATAATGTTACTGATGGACACACAGAACTTGTATAAACATATATAAGGCATCCCTGCTCCCCTTATAGCCATCTTTCCTAACCATATGCAAAAAAAAATGTGCAAACAATAATAATTATTGACACATGACATGAAACACATATATTCCATAGGTGACGTTTTCAGGCCCTTCAATTCCTTAGTTTTACCTGATTTTGAGTATTTTTCTCCTGGTTTTCCTGACAGGAAAAATGTCAACTACTTTTCAAGGTTTTACCTAATTTCCAGAATTAATGGGAACCATGTTAGAGTTATCCTCTCTGAGGGCAACATTTGGCTCTTGGAGGGACTGAATCTTCCATCACTTTCTCCCACATGCATACAAGTGATTGGACATCGGTCACAAAAAAAAGAATGGTTTGAGCTAGGTGTTAGATTTTTCTTACTGCACATTCCCAGTAGACTTCCAAATTGTTATATAAAACATTACTTAAAATTTGCTATCAAACATATTGTTAAATAAAACATGACTTAAAATGGCTTTCTACCAGTAACTCCCGACAAGATCGGTCACTTCAAGATATTTTTTGGAAGCCCATTTTTGGAGAAAAATTGCACAGGTATCTCTGCTTACCTGGAGACCTGGAATTATTCAGAGTATCTTCACTCTTGAGAAAGAGGTGCTCATGGAAGGATTTTCTTGCTGTAAGTTTTGTTGAAGACATATTGTGATGAAACAATGTATACTTGTTGTTTCTACTTACTGCAATGGTTCCATTTTTCTACTGAACTGTAGCCTTTTGTATTTGCATTCAAATGATAAGAACAGTTTGAAAAGTTATTTTGAATTACAGCTATAAATGTTATTTTAAAAAAATAATAATAATTAAAATCAGCATGGAATAAAATATCGCCCAAGCCACTCAATTCCATTTCATTCCATGCAATTTCTGTGATCACTGAAAATGTTATGCAACATGGAATAGAATATCACCAAAGCCACTTACTTCCATTCCATTCCATACAATTTCTATGATCACTGAAAATATTATGATTCCCTCTATATCCATGGAGTTTTTAGAGCATTGAAACCAGAAGCTGTCAACGTGAGTTTTTCCAAATATGATCTTAGTTGTTGTTGTTTTTTGTTTTTAATCGTCTGCCATTTAAAAACCAGCATTGGGGGATTAGAGTACACTTAGATAAGTTCTTAATTTTTTACCAAATTTACATGTCAACTCTCAATGTGGGGGTGTTGTAAGATACAACCATACTTCTTTAGTCTTATACACTCTATATGTGTTTGACCCATTTTTTTTTAATTGCAGATAGAAACCCCCTCCCCCCCACAAAAAAATGGCTGATAGAAATCCCCTCCCCCCACAAAAAACAACAAAACAAGTAATGCTCACATTGCTCTTTTTAGCTACCTAAATGGTGGATTCAGCTGTTATTAGCTCCTAAAAGATTTTCGCTCAGTCATGAATACTTCACTGAATTGGTAGACAAAATAAATGTGTGAAAAATCTTGAAATTCTTCTTAGGGTCTTCTATGTATCTATCTCTTTTCCTTTCCCTTGCATAACTTACCTACAATAGGTTCATTCATAACCATTTTCATACCAGAAGAATCCAATTCCCTGTAGGAACTAATTTGTATCTTGGTTGCGAGAAAAATGTAAGGCTAATGGTTACTGTCGATGACAAATTAAGGTTGCTCATGTGCTTTTTAGAACAAGAAACTGGAAAGGATCATCTTCCAAAAACATTACTCAATTGAACTATGCTATGCAGCTGAACATGAATTTAGATGTCAGTTGAATATTCTTCACCAAATAAATGAGCAAAAAGTACATATTTGGTTAGTTCTGGAGTTCTCCTGAGCAAGTGTTGCCAAGTCTTTGACGGAGGCTGTAGCTGATCCTTGGCTAATTCTAATAACCAAACAACAGGATATGGAAAAATGTGCTGAATTGAGTGTGTACAACAAGATATAAGTTAGATAAAGTGTTTTAAAGGAGAGATCCATCATCTCTGCTGTTTAGTTTCCTTGGGGAGTTCTCACCTGCCACAATGTTGACTGAGTATGTAAAACAAAACAAAAAATAAACAAACAAAGACTTAATAAGTGAAACCGAAGGATTTGTCATACTGGATCGACTGGCCAAAAAAATAATGGAAACAAGAGTGTACCCAAAAATACCACAACTAGAGTTAGATAACCCTTTACCACTTAAATCATAACATTACAATTGATTCAAAATTTGTATAATGACAATTGGGTATTTGTTTTTAAATGGTAAAGGGTCATTTAACTGGTTGTTGCATTTACGAGTACCACTCTTGTTTGACAAGTTTACAATAGAGTAGTGTTTGTATTTAGGTTGTTTATAAATACTAGTTCTCACTAATGTTATAGACTATGTCATTGTACCATACAGATAGGCATACATATTATTTATGTGGTACTATCAGATGTTGATTGGTCAGATTAGCTCCACACACTTCATTATGTTTTAATACAACTGTAAATGCTATTTTCCATAATTGCAGGCGCTGCTGCTGCTTGGAGTGACAGTAATAAACAGATTCACTGGCTTATAGAGTCATCTCAATGCCATTACTTTTCTTTGTAGACTTTTGTTTCTAGTTAAATATGTCATCAACTTCTCAATGTTTTGTAATCAACACATTCCTCAAATACTAATAACAAGCAGAAAAATGCAGCCTCTGGCCGCTTTTTGTGTATCATAATTCAATGAAGAGCTCGAAGATGACTCAGGCATGCAAATGTCATGGCTTCAGTTTGAATATCTTTAATGCACTTCTATTCTCATATACGGAATTCTAGGCAGGTATATTCTTATGCACTTGTACTTGGATATGCTGTCTAACCATCGTAGATTTTGAGAGCTCAGACTTGGAAGGTTCACGTAATAGAGACATTTGTGTGCATGCATGCATGTGTGTAAAATAAAATGGCTGACCTTAACAAAAGCTGTGGGTTTTTTTTATTGGGGATTTTTTTCCCCAATAAATGGTTCCAGAGAATGGCTAATAACCATCTCTGAATCTGTCTAGTCTGAATTTGGTTATTAATTTATTTTATGACCTGTAGTTCTGAAGTTATCAGATGCACAAACAGACACGATAATTTTACTAGCATAGATAATATTAAATAATAATAATAATATTATTAAAATTATGTTTTGTCATAAGCTGCATGGATACATTAGAAACCACCAGGCATGGCATTGGGTCTTAGAGGATTATGCTAGCATAATTTTGGAAAAAATTGGTGCTTCTGAGTATCAAAAATTGTGCTGGAAAATAGGTAGCCTTTTTTACCAGATCAGAAAAGTAGGTACTACTTCAGCTTACCTTTGTATTAAGGGTGGGGGGGGGGGGGGCTACACCTGAAACCAACGAAATTGTAACACTTATTTGTAGCTGTCATAACTTTTTTCCCCTTTCTTCTGTGGAAATACTTTTTATACCAGCTTGTTGCTTATTGTGTGTGCTTTAAAATGATATATAAAAAGTCTATATAGGCACCTTTTCTTAGAAGATATATCAAAACACGCAAGGGTCACTCAAGAAATGGCACTTCCTAATTTGTGGCAGACAACTCCCAGGCGCCTTGACCGACGCGCCCCAAACTCGGTGTGTGGGTTGCTAAAGGACTTGGCTGCGATACTGTGAAATTCTTTTTCTTTTTTTACCTTTCCACTATATTATGGCTAGGATAATTTATGTCCAATAGGGTATCCCTAAAATAATCATCTGGCTATACAAAAAAAATTTGAGTATATATATATATATATATATTCCTCACACACCTTCGCTCGCCACACAATGCCATGTATTTGATACTAGTATACTATAGTAGGTACACACGCAGAGATTCTGAGGTGCTTCCAGTCCTACAACGTATAATAAAAAGAATGTGCCTGGCATGCACTTTTACTCCAAGCGGCAAGATTCAAACCTTCAACTACTCCGCTTTTGGGCTCTGCCTTGATGCAGTAGCTTTACCGAACAAATTTTACACAAACTAATCACCACGCAACATTTAGTCGGTATATTTATCTACCAACAATCAAGCAAGCTTTGGGAGGATATGGCTGAAATCAAAGATTGTTTGAAACAATATAGCTTCTTCTTTTTTTTTTCTCTCTCCATTACACAAATAATTATATAGATGAAGTGCTGCATACTATGAACATGCTCCAGGCATGGCTAGAAAATATTTATGTATTTCTACATAGAATGTCTGGGGCATAATCAGGTGTGCAGGCTGTTTGATGGTATATAGCATATATATCATTGTTCCTTTCCTCCCCCTACCCGTTTCACTACCCACTATCGATGTGCCACATACATTTCAGGAAGGCATTTCAGAATTTTTACACAATGCATGGGGTACATCAAAGTGTATAGATTGCTCTGCTGGAATTTATTGTCCAGCCAAAGACTCGACCTCTGAATGCTCCACTTCCAGCGCCACAGTTGCTTCCTAAGAAGTGGTCAATACATGCTCCTAAGTTACCTCCCAAGAGGCAGATACAAGGTATTCTGCATAAACATAAATAGCAATTGAATTCTCCTTAGCTATAGGTCCCATGCTGTATGATGGACAAGACCCTCCTATACTAAGAGGTACAGTGGCTGACCATCCCTGCCTTTTCTGCCTCTTGGAACAATGCATCATAACACAGCCAGCTAGCTGGCCAATTGGGTCTTCCTCGCCAAAAATGACCACAATGGTCAAACACTACAAATTATATAGAAAATTTTGACAAGTATTTTGGCAACTTGGGGCTGGATACATCCTCTATGACTAGTTTACAAGGCCACCATGGTGGACCGATCAGATATACTATTTTCCAACTAGAGTATGCCGAAACCAGCAAATTTATTGAGGGAAGACACCAGCAAATGTAAACGTAAAGGTATGGATGAGTCTACAGACATTTCTACACATACATTTTGTAGCCAGAGCATATATAACCTAGAGAGAGAAAAAAAATGTTCTCCTTTTTTAGTTTTTCCAACATACTTCTCCTTAGCTATAGGTCCCATGCTGTATGATGGATGAGACCCTCCTACACTACGAGGAACAGTGGCTGACCTCCCTGTCTTTTCTGCCTCTTGGGACAATCCATCATAACACAGCCAGCTAGCTGGCCAATTGGATCCTCCTTTCCAAACAAGGTGAGTACCACACAGAGATAGGTCATCAGGCAGTGCTTTCTTCAGAAATTATCAGAGAACAATGGGATGCAGAAGCTGAGAAGAACTTCCCGTATAGTTTTCACTTTTAACACTGTTTATTGTTTTCAGTTTACTCTATATCATTAGTTCCAACAGTTGTGCTTTCTATATATGTTAAACTATCCAGTGATATACTTGCTATCCAAGAGAGAGAGCGGCAGTAAACATGCACAGAACTGTGTTTACCTTAGCAAGATTGAAAATAGTTCCTACTATCAAGAACTTGATTTGTAGATGTCTTCTTTATAATTGCGAGATGTGATGCTGTAGAGAATTACATGTACCTTAGAGATTCACAACTGTTGTTAGAGGTTGGATTGTAATTGGGGAAGTAGCCAAGAATTGCATGTCTATACTGTATTCCTTACAGGAGCAAGCTAGTGATACCAACAACATAACGGTATGACAAATTCTGAAATGGAAATGTGCATGTGGAGTAAGTTGTTTTGTTATGAATACTTGGAAACTGCTTTCTATAAAGATGAGAAGAGCAACACTATAAAAGTGGGACTGCAGGCAGTGCTTTCTTCAGAAATTATCAGAAAAATAAGGGAAGACCAAGCAGAAACTGACAAGAATCTGTTCAAGTGATAGTTTGCACTTTTAAAGAAAATAGTTCATATATCAAGAACTTTTATCACATCCAATGCGTAATGATGAATTGTGTTGTTCTGAATATTCCCCAACAGCAATTAACTAAGCAGGTCGCATGTAGATTCTTTCCATTGGCCTTCAAATCTGCAGCTATTTCCTTCATCATTGACAAATCTAGCGTATCTATGACGGGTTTTCCAAGACAATCGTTTCCTATGTCGAGTCTGTAAAATCTTACGCTCAATCCCATGTATGAACGTACATCACTTATATACATACTGACATATTATATATATGTGTACATATACCAGTTGAGAGATGGAAATGCAAATATGTAAATATGGCTGAGAGTGAATTGTTTTGTGTAGGAGTTGCTACTTTACTTAGAAACAAATATACAAGCATACTAAGAATGATATCATAAGGTAGTACATGTTGTCAGAATTGTCAAGATTTTTATTTTATTGTTTTAGATATTTTCCTAGCCTTAACTACTGCTTAGACAAAAAAAACATGACATTGTTCTGGCCAAATCTTAGTAAGGACAAGCTGATGAGCTAACCAATTCTGATTTGTGATGTGATTTATGTCTTCTTTATGATTGTGGGATTGTTTGTTTTTGAGATGACTCTTCTTTTTTTCCGGTCATGGGCTGCTGCATGTGCGCAGTCAGTCCAAATGCTCATTACTCAATAAAAGTATATAACATGCTCAACGCAAGTCACTTCACTTGTTAGCGTCACTCACTCTGTCATTTGTCTGTGGAAGGCCACCATAGGGCCCAAAAACTAATACTAAAAGTTTCTGACTTGCCATTGATCATTATTGTTACCATTAGTGCAGCTGCTACTCTTAGCATAAACAGTTTATCATGTCCAGTACCAAAATACCTATGAAGCTTAGGTCTGGCAAGGAACCTGGAAATCAGAACCCAATATATCCACGGCAAATGCACAAGTGAAGCAACAACAAATAATAATTTTAAAAAACCCAAGCCCTAGCCCGATCAGTCTCTATCAGTCCTAGTGATGATTTTACAACAAAACTTGCTTGATAAAAAAAAAAAAATTATATGATCCCTAATAGCAAAAGGGAACAGAACTCTCACTTGGCTGCCAGTAGATGCATCCTGTTCCATTGTGTATTGGTTAGTGACAGGACTTTGGGTCAAGGTATAGTTTTGTGTAAAACAAACACAAAACTCTTGCCCTAATTGAAATGTCTGTGACACATGAGAGATTCAGCAAGGATAGAATATTCTAGAAGTCTCTACAATACATTTGATAAAAATTACCTCATCCTTAACATAATTTGGGTCTTCAAGAGCAGTTAGTTTCGTAAAAGTAGGACATTCCATTTCAATATTCATGTCAGATACTGGACACTGGAAAGATAGGCTCTTTGAAGTAGGTTTGAATGTCTGCACAATGTGTTTTCTGTGAGTTTAGTCTACCAGAATGAAGGAAATGTTAATCTCAAATGGCCACTTCAGTAAGGCATCAAATTCGCCCTTCATTAACACAAAAAATAGCAGGAGATGGGTCTTGCATCCCATCCCATCATCATTCAGATAAGCTCTAACACATATCTTGTAACCATTCCAACCAGTATAGAAGGGTGGACTGAAAATAGAAGTCACCCTATCTTCTATGGCTTCTCTATGTCTCTTAGGAAGGCTTCAAATTCTCCACAGAAAGGATCCATTGTGAGTGGATGCTAGTAATGCCTGTAACTACAGCTCTAATTGTGATTCTTGTTTTTTTTAAGGATGTAACTTGTAGTTCCAGCTGCTCATTTCTTCTCCAGCACAACTAAACCTTCCCCGTTGAAGCCGCCAACCCTGCTTGATGACATGTTACCATCCATTTCCAAGGAGGTGGCCATGGAAATCTGCTCCGGTTTTTCCTCAGAGTTCTGATCAGCACATCTTGCTGCTTCAATTTCCTGTCCATCTTGTCCAAACTACTTCTCAACATGTGGATGGTAGAATCCAACCTAGCTTTCCCCAAGTTAAAGCCTACCAGTTTCATCTTCTCATTCAATTCCTTGACATCATCTCTAATTCTTTACTATTCACAGCAGTGAACTCTATTTGTAAGGGATGAGGGGACACTACTTTTCTTTCCTGGTTGGTTATGTGTTTTGCATATCTTGCATGGCTTCCATGATGGTTTTAGTGAAGGTTATTATACTGGTGAAGTGTAAAAGCATTACACTGGGAGAGCTGAGGTGTCTGGAAGCTGATGTTTCAACGTCTGCCTTTTTTTTTACCTGAACAACAACAAAAAAGGCAGCATAACCGACCACTCACAAAACCTGCATTACTTGCAACACAATTAGGTCAACTTGGGGCAGCACTTGAGACTTTTCCATGGAAAATCAATGCTACAGTTTCATATCCAATAAAAGTGTTGGATATTAAACTAGTAAATTCACAAACTACTAATGAAATGAATGGAAGGCTTTTAGTGAGACAAGCTTCTACCTAAGCAAGCACAAAAGGCATAGCCACAGTGCTATTATCCAAGTTGTCTTCTACTGTACATCTTGTGATCTAGGATAGGCCAACCCTATCTCTATGGTAAGGTTAGTGACTTCATTACAGAACTAACAACTGTAGTAACCGAGGCTGAGCATCTATTTCCAAACTACCACACAATTGTTTAAATTTCTGTTAAGTATTAAATAACTTACAATCTTCCCAAAAATACAACTTATATTGGACATGCTAGTTCCTTATGGTCAGTGATGTATGCAAACATAGTGGAAATGCATCAACGAATGCACATACATAAACATCACTTTTCATCGACGCTTTTTGTTTTTCTACCTGGTTTCACTGAACTGCCTGATTGCACAATGAACACTCTATGGAAAATGCTTAACAAACCCTGTGATGGTCCTAAAAATATATGGTTAGGCAATGTGGTGACATTTTATTGCTGTTATTGGCCGCCTTCTCTCATATACCTCTTACTCCTGCAATGCTGTTTCCTTTTGACAATATTTACACCTGATGATGAATTTGCAATCATCCTTCAAATAATGTTCCAGGACAGCTCCTGGTAGCTTTTCTGTGAATCCCTTATCCTTGCTCAGGAAATCCAATGGGATATCTTTGCATTCATCCTTGTGAGTCTATTGAGGAAAACCCAAGATTACATGGTAACCAAACAAACAAAAAATTATATATATACCTCGAAGAACTTATTCAGTTCTCTAATCCAGATGCAGCCAAAACTTTTATTCTTGCAAAAGATTTTCAAACAATTCACTTCTCTCTGAACTGCTTTGTCTGTGTAACATGAAGGCTGCAAGAGAATGAACTAGGAATTGTTCCCTCACCATATTATATCACATACTTTTTCTTGCTCCACAACATCTACACCTAAATCAGTCTTTGGAATTCGGTATCCAGGTAGCCAACTGAATAAATATATCAATAACTTGGAAAATCTCACTAAAACACAAATGGAATTAATCTTGAAAAATGTGAGTCATTGGTAAAGAAGTGCTGAAACAATGGTGAAATCAAACTCACTTAGAAATTACGTCAAAACAGACTTGACACAATCTTATACTCTCACTTGTTTGAACAGCATCTCTTAGAATGAGGGAGCACTCTGAACATAGCAGGCCATTCTTCACATCCTGTTCTACAGTCTCTACTGAATATCCTGGACCTTCTTCGAGAGCCATGCCAAGCAACAACAAAAACAGAGACAGAGTATGTCCAACACAGAATATGCGTGTAACAAAAGAAATGTGGGCCTGCGTAAAGTTTAAATACAGAAACAACGGAGAGCTGGGACTCTAAAGCAGTACTATAAATGTTTCGATTATTCAATTAGTATGATGATGTCACTAATTATAATTTCATCTTCAATGCTGAGCCAGTCATGACTATCACATCGTACATGTTGTAAGAACTACCTATATACAAGCACGACTTAAGGTAACATAAAGACACAAGTTCTGTACTTTGAGAAGGAGTAGAAGAACCACACTAACTCGATCTAAACTCTCACCAAAGCAATTCCTTCCTCCCTCTGCCACCCACCTCCAAGTCTGATACACTAATTATTACTGGACGAGTTGAACCAACAATGAACCTTTCCATTTCCAGACATGTAGCTATGGCATTGTGTCCATCGTGTCGTTCAACTTATATAGATTGGGTGGTAATGGGGGATTGTATCAAACTGGACATCAATGTGTATCTAGCCTTTTCGACCATGTTGAAGTGGATGTACTATTTCCTGTTGTTCTTTTTATATCAAACCTAATAAAAATCAGCAATATTTGTATTGTTGCACATGGCTAAATTTGTAAAAATATATCTGCTGTAGACACTGTTCCTGAAGAATGATATATAGGTTTGTTTTTCAATATATATACGATATATAACTTGGGGTTATTACCACCTTAACCTTCATGCAATGTGTGCTAGTAAATCAAGGTAAACACTCTAGTAAATTTTTGTTTAAACTACATGGATAGAGTAGATTCTATGCCACAAGTGCAGTATCTACTACATTTTGTGTGGTACATCAATATTAGCCAAATTTATCCAAATTGGTGTTATATTTATATACACATTTGGTATAAAATTATACCTGTAGATACAATTATATCACAACTACAACATAAATTGCTAATTTTGCACTATCAGGGAGGTATTCCCTACAGAGTCAAACTGCATGTTGTCGGTCATGAAACTGCTTCAAAGTCGAGATTTCCAACTAATATATTTATAAGAAAACCACACAGTCAATGTCTAGATTGTAAGCATCTCACTGCTAGCCTATTGTAAAATATTAACTTTACCAAACTGGCCTGCACAGACCTCAGATTGCTGAGGCATAGAGCTATAATCATGCCTAGTCACAAGGAAATTCCTAGTTTAGAGATCAAAATATGATTCTTTAATTTATCAAACATGCCTGACAAAAGCTTGAGACAAATCAGGATTAAATGTATAAAATGATGGTATGTATATGTTCTAGAATGTCAATTGTTGTATTTCTCTCTAGGAGTTAAACAATTGGATTAAAAAAATAAGAAAATTAATGGCTATGTCCACACGCACGCACAACACAACACATACACACACTGCCAGGGTTTCATCTGTGGGGAGGGCGTGGAAGCTTCCCACCAACCCCCAAATGATTCGGTTTTCTTCTTATTTTTTTAGAATACAAGCAATAAATAATTGATAGTTGATATCATAATGATAGTGAAGTGTAAGAGAATGAAGTAATTTATTCATTAATTTTACGATGTTTCTGTTCTTTCCAATGTTCTACAGTCATTTTTAATTCTCCTTTACTCAAAGTTTTAGAACCTTCAATATAAAAAACAAATGGATGAGAAAAGAAACAAGTAAAAAATATACTGGATACATTGCAGACAGAGCAGCAGAAAAACCAAAGATGACAGACTCGCATGGCTTGACCTAAAGTCTCTTCAATAAGCCTGCTTCTCAGTCTTCTCATCACATGTTTCATGTCACTAAAACTTTCTTTCCACAGTTGCCATAGCTTAGCCTCCCACCCCTTTCCCCTTCCCGAGAAATTCTGACTCTATATTACAAAATTGTTGAACAATGCAATGAAGGGGTGCACCTCCCTTTCAAATTAACGATAATCATAAATACAGAATGATATTGCATACGTAGCATAGCAACTGAGCTAAAATATTTTTGTGGTAATAGCCTGCATGTTATGACAGTCAATCTAAACTAACATCAAATGTCATAATTCTTGAGCTTCCCCCTCCCACTCCCACCTCCCTACAGTTCTAATTCAGCCACCAAGCCAAATTTCATCTCCCAGTAGCAAAAATATCGTATAAAATCCTGTAATGTGTCAGTTTCTACCCCCCTAAATTGTATAATTCATAGGCTGTGAAAACAACCTATATGATCAAGCTTCCTACCCCACTCCCTAGAATCCTAGATGAAAGCTAGACTACAACAGTTTCTGCCACCTCAATAGTCTTCTGTACAGTCTGTATTGGAAAAGATATAGTAATGACAATAATGTATCACATTGCTTACATTTCCAAAATTCTGGCATTAAAACTGTATGATAGTGATATATCCCTTTTAGTTATTACGTATTACATGTATACACTGTATTTCAAACCGAAACATGGTAAGAGATTTTAGTGTGAAGGAGAACTCAAAGTGTCATCCTGAATGTCCATATAATGCCTATATGCTACGTGGTAAATAGACTCCAAAGTATAAACTTACATTATGGTGCAGCGGATATGAAAAAACAAGCATAGAGGGACCTTAGTAGTTGCTTATGTATGCATGCCAAACAGATGCTAAATAAATACAATGCATCTAGCTTCACTCCAAAATGGAAGGATTATCCTGAGCTGAATAATAAGCCCAAATGTTTGCATCCATCTTGCATTTCTGACTCCAATTAATAAAGTGCCTTCTTTTACCTGTTCTGAATAACTCAAAACAGCCTGTATTTTTAAAAACATTGTGCTGCAATGGTGTCTCTGAATGGAGTTGAAACTCCACAACAATTATTTAATGCTCGCCCATCTAGCAATGATCTCTCCAATATATAGAACCTGCTCTGGTATAATGAGATCAGACAAATTGTCAGTAATAGAATTACCAGTGAGGAAACGTATGCAAAGGTGGCAGAAGCATTTTGATTAGTCAGGCCAATCATTAGTGATGAAACTGCACAAACCTCCTATCCCCTGTGATGCCGCTAGCTAACACCAAATCACTACACTAGGGAAAGATCTGGTATCGACAACAAAATCTGTGGGGGTATTAAGAGTATCAAACCCTTTCACAGTGAAGCAATTTGCTGAGGGTCGGCTAGCGTGACTACCTCCCCCTCTCCCAGACAATGATAATAATGATGGCATATTGATCTTATATTGATATATAATGAAACAAAAGCAATGATCCAACTCCTCCAAAAAGATTAATAACTATTCTTTACCCTGTACTCTAGTTTTCTCCAGCTGCTGCTGTAGAAAGCTACAGCATATTTTTATTAAATCTTCATTATTTTTGTTTTATAGTTTGTTTGAATATTCAATAAAGCAATCATCTAGCAACTAAAAATTAAATAACTAAACTATACTACATCTACTGCAGTAGGAAGCTAGAGTATATTTATTAAATCTTGAGCTGAATCATTGCATGATAATGATGTTTGTTATATGTGCCAAAGATACTGTGCCTGTTTCACTAGTTACAAACAAGGGCAACCGAGAGGTGAGTTCCTGAACTATCTGAGAGGAACCCCAGGATTTGAACCTCTGGTCTTGGGTTGCATTAAAATTCAGTGTTAATGATAATTTACCTGTCATTCACATTAGTAAAGTTTTTGCAAATTTCTCTAAATTGAAATAATCAGTTCGATCCTTATGAACATAAGTTAGCATTATATAGTCGAGTGGTGGCTGTGACTTTATAGCTCGCCAGTATTGCTTCAGTCCTCTGAATGCAAAAAAAATTATTCTTCAGTAGTTGCTTGGTTACCGTTTTAAAATGTTGGTCAGGGAGTACTCCCTATTAGCTTCCATGCTTTGCATGAGAGAGGCACATCCCCGTTATGTACCCTTACCCTAGCTGCCATGCAATCCTTTGGAACCTCCATTCTAAATCCTGGATCTGCTGCTCCATGTAGCTCACATCGGAAGCTTATTTTCAGCTGCTATTAGCTCAAAAAAAGACTCCAAGACTCTAAGCGTGCCTCGAATCCTTCACTAAGTAGTAACTGGCAGCACAATCATTGAAATACAATGAAGGAAAAAACCTTTAAATTTATCTGTTCGTTTGTTTCTCTGTTCTCCTTCCCACATGCTCAATCAACAGGTCCATTCATAAAAAACGAATGTACCAGAATATCCAAATGTTCCTATGCATGTTCCAAAACTACTCCGTTTCTTGATTTAATGAAATAAATATTTAATAACCTGGCATAAATGACATGAATCTCGACCAGTAAATAAAACCCGGCAAAAAGTGCCACGTATCATCAAACCCGATCCTGCTCAAACCATATAGCATGTTTATTATGCCAATAATTCATAATAATTGATAATCGCTATTTGGAATTTGTTATTACTATTAATAAGCACACCACAATAGGTGATAGTTCTCATTCCTGGGGAACTATTACCATGTCCAAGGAAAGTAGTAGCTGTTCCTCTATCATAACATTTTTGTTTGGTTGGTGGAGTTCTCATATTTAACTATTACCAGGCCTTGAAGGAGGCTGTACTTGGACAGAGTCAACAATATCAACATGATATGGTATGTTCTGGTTATTTTTTTGTGGAAATCATGGCATATATAGGTACAGTTAATAGCAACAATACAGAGCACGTGTGATATGTTTGTTATAGAGCAACAATAAGCAAGTTAGAAAAGGGACTGCTTAGGTGACCCTCCACTGCTCCACTCATGCTTGGTGTAGTCCTTCACTGCTCAATTATAAGAAATGGAAACAACAAACAAACAAAAACACTTGAAATGAAGGACCAAAACAACAACAAGGATGACAAGTTAAAAAATAAAGGAAACACGACTGAACCCATGTGGACCACTACCAGTTAGATATACAATTACCTTTTATACCAATATTGTGCTGGTTTTAAAATCAATGGAGTGCCTGTGTAACTATAAATCTACAATATTTGTGTATACAATTTTAGGGGAATCTAACTGGTTTTGGTCTACATGGTAGTGTCATGTTTGCTTTTTTTAGCACATCAATCTTTGTTTTTAATTAATTGTATAGATAGTGATGAATTTACACTACAAGTGTATCTACTGCCCGTTTTTAACAGTGTACAGAATCTGCTGGAGGAGTGCAAGAATATCACACAACCCTTGCAGAATGAGCCCAGCAGACAACAAAAAATTTGCTATTGGAGTTAATGGCTGAATACAGGGCGAGTTACTGGAGTAGAATCATTAGTAGGGAGAGAAGTTAATGGATGAATATGGAGTTGATCTAGAAACATTAGTATTAGTGGCTGAATATGTGTTTGGTCACTGGAGTAGAAGCATTAGTAGGGGAAGAACAGCTGCAGACAACAAAGCAAACCAGATGATGTTATACATATTCAGTGACCACAGCAAAGACACGCCCTGCCCATATATCTATTAAATGTGAGACCTATTTTGGATATAATAGCCTTGTTTGGCAACCAAAATTCAAAATGGACTCCATAGCCATCGAGAAAGTAGATTCACAAAGAGAATACCCAGATTGCAGGATATGCCATATGCCCAGAGGATTTTTGTGCTGAATCTACAATGCAGTACAGGGCATGATAGAATTGTATATGATACTAACAGGAAGAGTCAGGATTAACCCATAAATGGCACATAGGCAAATCACCAAGGGATACTATCTCAAGATACAGAAGCACCAAAATAGCAGAAGTACCATAATAGCAAAAAGTTCAGGAGAAATTTGGGTCAGTCATAGGGTTGCAAACCTGACGAGTTTCCTGCCAGAGGAGGTAGTTCAATCTGAGAATTTAGATCCGTTTGACCTGGCAGGATGATAGATTTCAGTTTGTAGAATAGTAGGGACATTACGGGAACAACAAGAATTCTTCTCATCCCATGTATTATGTCAGAGACCCTAGTGGCAGAGACAGTGCCAGAGACTCTGACTAAAGAGAAGCAGAAATTGATTATTAACAAGAGTAGTTGTGAACAGGATAATTGTGAGAGTGTGGTTTGTGGTCTACAACCAAACAGAAGTAAAGCAACTGATAATAGTAAACATGTTGACAACCTGGAAGAATTGGATATTAAGGAACATGTTAAGAATGTGCAGAACTCACCTGATGTAGAGACACCTGAGACATCTGGACAAGCAAGTTACCTGTCAGGCAGCCAGAGGAACCAGGAAATGATGATGAATGATGACGTGGCAGGAAATGAAACAGCTGGAGAATTATAAAAGACAAAGATAACTGTGTATAAAGTAGTCACTGTTTATTAAGAGAGAAGTAGTTTTGAACTGAGTATTGAGATCACCTGTATATACTGAGATTCTGTTCAAGTACTTGCAGATTCTGATTGCTGGTACAAGATAGTTTCTTGACCAGGTTTATTATAATTATTATACTCCACTCTCAAGTGACTCGTGAACCCAGCTGCGGAATAAGCAGTAGTCTGGGTAGGCTTGGCTCGAGATTTGGGATAGTGAGATCTCAAATAAGACCCAGGTATCGTAGGGCTGCTTCAACTGTCAGGCACCGCATAAGCTGGAGTTGAGAGAGCTCTTACATATTATAATACATTACTATATTATTTGATCACTAGTGCTAGTATACTAGTTTGAGTATAGACAGCTCTTGTTCCCTTGAAGTTCATAGATTTTCCATTGGTTTAGTTCTAAGACAAAAATGTTTAATCACAATTACAAATTTGTTGTGGCTTTTTCAAGAAGCGCATCAACAATCTCTTGGCTCTGCTATGCTCAAGGGAGTCTGTTTTCCTAGCCAGTTTAGGAAGGTACTTCATAAAATTTGACCACTAGTGTCATTAGGTCCAAGTTCAAGGTTAAATCTTTAATAATTCCAGCTTCTCTTAGCAATGACCCTGGTAAACATGGAGCATATCACTCGGAAGCCTTGTTGAGACATGTCAACTAATTATGAAATGAGACTGTCTTCCTCACTTTCATAAGAACAGACTTTAGAGTTGGACTCTAACTTCCAGTTGCCATGGTGGTTCATCCAAAACGTCTGCTATAGCTAGCTACGCCCCTGCATAGTATACAGAAACAACTGAAACATAGCTGGCTACGCACCTGCATACTATACAGAAACAACTGCAACATAGCTGGCTATGCCCAAGCATAGTATACCGAAACAACTGAAATATAGCTGGCTACACCCCTGCATAGTATACAGAAACAACTGAACCATAGCTGGCTACGTCCCTGCATAGTATACAGAAACAATTGCAACACAGCTGGCTATGCCCAAGTGTAACACTATTGCTCTAGACATTTCATGTTGTGTGAGGTTGGACTAGGTATGTTTGTGGTACTATTAATTCATGTGGTTTGGTGGTTGACACAATAGATAAACACCTGTTCGATGATGAATATGTGATACTAAAGTTCAATTATACAAGTTGTGTCTGCCTGTCTTGTTATCTACAAAAGGAGCTAGTTAGCATTGTAGGTAGTTATTGTACACTATCCCTGAGGAGCCTAGTAGCCACGTTACATTGGCGTAGTCGGCAGGATTTTGATCGTGCGTGTAGGTCAAGTTCTATTTAAAGAACATCAAGAAGCAAGGTATGGCTGAACAAGACACACCTGAAGTACCCGGCCCAAACCACCGACCGTTAGTTCTCCCAGACAGATTTTCTGGAAAAGAGGAGTGGAGTCAGTGGATTTCTCATTTTGGTAACGTTGCAGCAGTGAATACATGGAATGAAGCTTAAAAACTTCTTTGGCTGAAGGTCCGTTTGACTGAAAGGGCACAGACGGCATTCCAGCACTTCCCTGACGATGTTCAGAAGAACTACGAGGCTGCCAAGAAGGCGCTCAAAAAATCGCTTCGAGCCTGAGTGTAAGAAGGATCGGTACCAGGCAGAATTCAGCAGTAGGAGGAGAAAGAAGACAGAAGGTTGGGCTGATTTTTCAGAGGATTTGAAAATACTTGCAGACAAGGCTTATCCGCACCTTGAAGCGGCTGCCATAAAGCAAATGGCACTGATGCATTACCTTTCTCAAATCGACGATGTTCAGATCGCATTCAATGTTAGGCAGCGGAAACCTACAACATTGGACGAAGTTGTAAGTGCTACCCTTGAACTGGAATCATACCTCCAACCAAAATTGAGTGTCTCTGAAGTCACCAAGAACCATGTAGAAACTGATGAAGCAGTGGCAGCTGTATCTCAGGACAGTACAGCAGTGATGATGAAACAATTATTGGAGAGGATGGAAAGAATGGAAGCGGAGCTCACGATAAGGAAGAAGCAGGAAACGGATATGGCCCCTGAGAGAGGAAGGAGAGGGCAGCAGCAGTACAGGAATCAATGTGGCTCACAACTTGGAAGGAGGCGAGTAGTCACCTGTTGGAACTGTGGCCAAAGTGAACATTTCTCTCGAGAGTGCGGGTACCAGCACCAGGGAAACGACAAACCCTAAGTGGTGTGAGCCAACCACTTAGGGTAGGTAAATCTAAGGCTTACAATAACCTTAATGTTTCTACCTTAGTACCTACAGGGGCATATAAAATTAGAGGGAAGGTGAATCAACTTGCAACCTCCCTACTAATTGACACTGGCTCCCCGGTGACTCTTGTACGGGGTGATGTGTGGGACCAGTGCAAGAAGGAGCCATGGATTGAACAACGACTTGTGGGCGTGGATGGAACTCCTCTTGCTGTACGTGGATCTACCCTTGTCGATTTGGAGCTTGATGGGACAGTGCTGAAACAGAGAGCACTGATTGTTGATTCCTTGGTGTCTGAGAGTATCCTTGGCCTTGATTTCTTACAAGAGAATGGCTGCACCATCGACTTGGTGAAGGGGTGCCTACAACTGGCGAAGTCTGGAGTGTCCATATCAGTAGAACAGCAACAGGAGGGACCACGGCAAGTAACTGTACAACTGACAAGCAAGATATGCATCCCACCAAGAAGTGAGATAGAGATCCTTGCAAGAACGCAGCACTCAATCGATGGGGGGACTTGGTTACTAGAAGGAAGGCAAGTCAACAACTGTTCTGCATTGGTGGCGAGAGCTGTGGTGAGTTCCAGCAATAGCAATGTAATTGTACATCTTCTCAACCCTCACTCTCATTCTATCACTGTTCATCAGAAAATAGGGATAGCCACCCTAGAGGAGATAAACTCTGTGTGTGTGGTTTCAGAGGGAGATGCTAAGTGCATGAATCAAAGTGACGAGGTCCCTGAAGATAAGAAGCAAATGTTCTTGGAGATGGTTTCAAAGTGCAGTCCTGAATTGTCGGATGAAGAGAAAGATCAGCTTTTACATTTTCTCCTGACCTATTCTGGCATTTTTGCAGGGCCTGGTGAGGGGGGCGGCCGAACTGACAAGCTGATGCACAAAATTGATACAGGGGATGCACATCCCATTCGCCAAGCAGCACGACGCATACCCCCACACAAAAAAAGAAGAAGTCTCCAAACTCCTTCAAGATATGTTACAGAAGGACATCGTTGAGCGGAGTGAGAGAAATTTTTCTGTAGCCACCGTCTGGGCTGCCTCTTTTATCGTATTGCAGTTTTCCATGAGCGTCTCTGCCATACTTAGTAATTCTCTTATAATGTAGGTAGTAGCGTCACCATCTTTCCTTCGGAAGGACCAGAACTCTCGCTCGCAGGCTTCTTTCGAACGTCCGAGCACCTTCAGCAAAGCCATTTTCAGTAAATCGTAATCTACCTTGGCCTCCTCCGAGACAGACGTCGTGTAAGCTGTGGATACAATTCCTGTCAGTAGAGGTACCAGGCGGCTTGCCCATTCATCTTTGCTGATCCCTGCTGTGGAGAGCGTATCTTCAAACTTTCGGAGGTAGGATGCTGGCTGGTCCTTGTCCGTCCATGTAGCAATTTTATCTGCCAGCTTCCTTTTTCTATCTCTGTCTCGTCGGCTGTCGTCCAAGTCTTTCTGGCGATGCCACACTTCGTTTTGGTGTTTTTGCTGAAGCTTGAGTTGCATCTGCAACATCTCATGGAGTTCTCTTCTGTGCTGTTCCTCTATGGCTTTGTACTCAGCTCTCCTGCTCTCCTCTTTGACTTCCATTTCTCTGGTTCGACGTTCTTCCGCTTCTCTATGTCGTTCTTCCATGGCTAAATGCTCGATTTTTCTGCTCTCCTCCATAGTCAGAATTAATACCTGGATGGCCTCCATTGGGTTGGAGAGTTGTGTAGTACTAGTAGTTGTCGATGGTCGAAGGTTTGCCAAGCCACTCTCCAGATCCGTGTTGGTGTCATCCTTGTCCGTCACCTTCCTCCTTGATGTGATTTCTTTTTTTAACACCGAGACAATACACACAGACAAAATACACAATATGAAAATAATATGCAAACACTATACAGAATTATCGTACAATATACACACAGAAAAGCGGAATGCGCGCTCTCCCTTCTCCAAGTCAACTGAGCCGATAGATGGAATACGCGCTCTCCCTTCTCCAAGTTGACCAAGCTGAGTCAAACGCCGGCCACAGCTCCAATTCTACACCCAGCTACACCTCAGCTGTCTTCTACAAGTTTCTGGGGAAAGATATAAAGTTCAGCAACACTAGCTGACTTACTAACAGTCCACTTCGAAGACAAGATAAGAACCACCGCTGCCACCAGATGTTAGGCCACTAAGAGGTCTAACAGATACCAAATTGGTAACTTGCTGCCACCAGAGTCTCTCTCTCTCTAACTTCTTCCAACTAGCCTCCTCCTGAGCCTGACAAAGAGGTTTAAACCCTAAGTAAACTCATTAAACCAGCATATGGAAAATACAACAACAAAATATGAAGAGAGAAGGAGACTAACTATTGAGCTGGGCAGCAGCTGCTTTTATAGGCAGCTATCCCAGCCCTTACAATACAAGAAGAGATAGTGACTTTGACAACTAGTCTCGGTGGCAATAGTATCTGCTGAGCTGGCATCCGCCTGTCGAGGCTTTAATCTCCATTTCCAGAGCCATCTGTACTTGCTATGATGCTACAAACTTTGTAGGGCACAGTCATATCTAGGGCATAGAGTAGTAAAAATTGTCTTCGTAGATGACATGTACTATTGTACTTGAGCTAGTAAGAGGTGCACAATCTATTCATGGGTATGAAAAGGTCGGGAGTAATCAAGGAAATACGGTATTTTATAATTCGTAGTAAATCCTCATACTACTATACTACTATAGTATTTTTCAAGTTCATCATGTTAGAGATGAAATAATTAAGAGGAATAAAATATCCAATATCCAAGCCAATGTTTAAGATGGCTTCTCTTGTACCAGCAATAGGAAAGTAAATCAATTTCACTAAATTTTACAGTAAGTGTGTACATGATCACACCACATGAAACACACAGAAGTCTTTTCATATTTGGGCTGCACTTGCTGAGCAAACATCATAAGATTAGGATGTGGTTGAAATAAATTAAGCGTGTTTTGGGTGTGTGCACAAAATTGGCTGACACAAATCATGCGTGATAACTCGACATATACTTGCTGGACTCAAGGTATGCTTAGGCAAGGTGCCTCTACTCACCACACAATTCCATGTATTGCATATAATTTTCATTCCAGAAACTGCTGGCCATGATAGAGTTCCTTCATAATGGTGCAAACAATGTGGTACAACAATTATAACACAAATCTTATTAACCTTATCATAAGTCCATACTGCCCCTACCCTAGCTCAGAAAATGGTTAGAATGATCCACCTATATATAGCACAGTATGGATGGGTGATAGACTAGTTATATGAACAGAGACAAAATCATCACTAAAATCATCACACACCAACACCACTCAAGTGCATTACTAATCGGCTGGATGGGCTCAAGGTACATAAATCGCTGAGCATCAAAGAAAACATTGCTATTTTATGCAAATAATTAGTAACTTTCATGATTCAATACATTTTTTGTGCTGAGTTAAAGCATACGGCATTGTACAATAGTGTGATATAAAATTGTAATGTATTTTAGAGAGCAGGTTAGATTCCAAAGGACCATGAGCCACACCAAAATTCAGCCATGCACTCGAGTTTCTCTTATATCTAAGAGTCCATATTTCTTTCAAAAAAAACGGCCATATTATTATCTATAGTAATACAGGAGAAACTGTTGCCTACTTTATTTTGCAAGCATGCACTATATTTACTAAAACAAATCACCCCCAAAGGGTCCAATGACTGATTTCAACAACCAATGCTAGTGGTGCTGCTCAAGCTGGATGACTGGGATTCTGGGCCTAAAGGGATGTAGTTTCTGTAAAATCTCATGGTATTTAAGCTCATACATATTAAGTGCAACCAATTTGAACACAAACTTAGAACTTTTATTGTAATTGGAGAAGTCAACTGATTAGGCATGCTTTGTCTTGATTTCATTTGAGTTAATAAACTACTTCTAATGGTGGTTATTGGAAGAGTTAACAGTTTAGATATGCCAAAATATATATGTTGATAGAGTTATTACTTTTGGTACATGAAAATATGTTGGAAGCTCATGCATATTCTATGCATGCATCATCATAATCACCTACTGTTGCAGCTGCCGGGGGTATGGGAATTACGGGTATATATGTCAACTTGCAACAACAGCAGTTCTTCTCCCATGTCAACCCTATCCTCTCATGTATGTGCCAGCCCTTTCAGGTACACACCCTCCACTCAAGTACATACACAAGGCACACACATATATATATTAAAAAAAATTAAAAAACACAAATATACATACCACACACACTCATACACAAAAACACATAAATGCACAAACACATACACCAAAAAAAAAACAGTAAACCAGCAGCATAAAAACTGTTGAAAGGGAGGGAAAAACCCTTGAAATTCATCTACAATTGATCGATGTTTCTCATTTTCCCAATAACACAACTTGTGCGTATAATAGATAAATTCCTGAAACATTTAGTACCAGAAGACTCCAAATTTTCCAATGCATTGCTCATTTCTCAATACAGTGAAGCAAAAAAAACTTGGCAAAAAGAGTTAAGTATCTTCAAAACCGAACATTTTAGTACTATGTTGACCATTTTTACAATATGATTATTTGATCGCTTAATCCAATCAAGCGAATAATTATTATAAGTATAATGAATTATCTACAGTTTGCTCAGCATGAAGCTATCGTGAAAATATTATTAAGTCCAATGAAGGCCGTAGCTGATCTGCCACCAAAACATATGTTGTTCACTTGGATGTTTTCTCCTATGCAATGTCACCAAATCCTTGAAGGAGGCTCTAGCTGAACCTACATGTGTATTGTCAACAATACCAACAAGGTATGGCTTGTTCTGACTATTCTGTAGTGGACAACAAGATCTACATAGGTGGAGTCAACAATACAACAATAAACAAGTTAGAAAAAGCCATGGAAATCCTCCACTGCACAAGTCACACTTGGTATAGTTCTCCTCGGTTCAACTACAGCATAGAGAAAAACAAACAAAATAGCTATGAAGAGACCTGTAGGAAAGAAAGGAAAAGGGTTATTATGTAGACCACAACCAGTTAGATGTCCTTTACCATTTAAAACCAATATACACCAATATTGTACTTTCAAAAGCAATATAAGGATTGACATACGTGATTTTAAATGTTATAGGGGAATCTAACTGGTTACGGTCCACATGGTTACAGCCTTATCCTTTAAAAATATATATCAATCCAATATATTATTTTTGTTCAGGTAACTTACTAAATAGATTGCAATGGGAGAAAGAATCACCACACCTAACGGACCAGCACCGAGGATGATACCATTGAAGATTGGGCTTGATCCTTTCTTTACAGCCTTAAAACAAAATTAGAAATAAAAAACACAATTTATCACTATATCACGGACATCCATTACAGATACTAACTGAATGCCACAACATACAGTCACTGAGGTACCTCAACCTGAAAAAATGGTGCAATGATTGAGAATGCTGAACTATGAAACAAGTTTGAAAACCACAGACACACCATAGAGCGCACAACCCGCCATCTACACCTCCCTCTCCTTCTAACAATATATATTTCCGTCATGACTGCTGATAGTTCAGCTGAAACATCAGATAGTTCAGATTAAACATAGCTCTTAGTCAGCGACCCTCCATCTGTAATCTCTGCCTTCTCTTCTTCTTGGGTCAGCTGCATGCTAGAATGGGTAACCTGCATGCTTGAGCTTAAACTTTCAAGACGTTGCTTCTCCCTCAGTGCAAAGATGAGGCTTTTAGCGAAGGGTGAATTTCTCCTGTTGTGCATGTTGCTCCTGTTGTAGTAAGCTGAATAGCTACGGACTAATGTGAAGTGCCGACTTTTCTCGTGTGGTCAGCACAGGTAGTCGCAAAACGCAGAAAAGCTGCTCACACTAATTTGGGTCATTTGGTGATAGTTTGGAACGGACCGCAACAAACGTGAAATGTTCTGTTCCGGTGTCATATATGTCGCGGCGATGAATATCCCCGGTTACTAGCAGTGACGTTCTACATCTCAGGAAAGCGAATAACGCTAAGCCAGAAAATACTGTTATGCCAGCAAACACTGCTATACCAGCAAATACTGCTATACCAGTGTTCCTGACCGTTTGTGAGACAGAAATGCACATACTGAAATATGGTTGAGAGTAAATGGTTTTGACTTTGTCAGTAGGAGTAGCTACTTTACTTACATGAAAAAACACTAAGAGTGATGTCATAAGGCGGGTGATGTTATAAGGCAATTATTTGCTGTTAGAATTGTCAAGATTATGTTTTACTGTTCTAGATATTTTCCTAGACTTCATTTCTGCCCAGTCTAAAAAATAGCTTTTACTCTGGCCATAACCTAAGCTGAAGAACTCAATCAATCCTATTTGTGATGTGATTTGTAGATATCTTCTTTATGGATGTTGCAGTCAGTAATTACATGTTCTTTTGTCTGGGATTGCTTATCTTTAGCTTGCTCATGGTGACAAAACCCAAGGAGCTCCACTTCCACATCCACTAGAACTTGCGAATGAGGCTAAAGAACAAAACCACTAATGGAGAACTAATGAATCATAATAAACCACTAATGAAATTGGACTAGACTTCAATACCAAGATGGCGATTGGCTTGACTGAATGTGTCAATGTATGAATATCTATTCCGGCTGACCAGCCTATTTAACGGTAGTCAGGGCAGCAGTTAGGAGAGAGAGTTGGTGTATGAATGTATCTTGAGAATGAAGAATTTATTGATAGTATTACTTGGAATATTAAAGAGTATGTGTGGATATAGTTTGTTTATAAGATATGTACATCACAGTTGGTAGAGCGACTTCAAACCGATTTCATTTACTTAAGAAATGACATGTCCCTAGCAGAGAAGATATCTCCCCCTAACCTATTTTAGCTACAATTCCTCTTCATCACCTGCCTAGCCATGATGTCTCAATCATGAAGAATAGCCCTTATCAGATCTTCTGACCCATGTGTTCAGAGGAGCCAGAGGACAGCAATCAGTCACTAAGACAGATTATCGTACCACGGAGGATGAGAGTTCCACTACAGATAACCACATGATAATGACCATGTTCGCAAAAATGCAGTGAGACTCACTAGCGGCACAGCAGGAGAGTGAGGTGGTGGCTCGCACAGAGCAAGCAGTAGAGATGAGTAAACACGAGGAGAGTTAGCTCACATTTCTCCAAAACAAGACAGACAGAAAATTTGCAACTGCTACAATTGTAGGGGAACGATTGTATTGCACGAGAAGACCATGCCAACAGAATTTTCACCTTAAAACAAGGTTGCTAGGAAGTCAATAAATCAATTATATTTCTGATAGCCACACAACAATTTGTATGAACAAACATAAGGACCCCCTGCTCCCCTTAAAGCCATCTTTCTTTACTATATGCAAAAACCTGTGCAAACAATAATTAATTGACAAATTACATGATCTACACATATTCCAAACTGGTGACATTTTTGGGCTACTCTATTCCATATTTTTTCTGATTTTTTGTGTTTTTCTCCCTGGTTTCCCTGACTGGAAAAGTGTCAACTACTTTTCAAGGTTTTTTCTAATTTCCACAGTTAATGGGAACCCCATTAGAATTCTCTTCTCAGAGGGGAATACTTGGCTCTTGGTAAGATTGAATCTGCAATCACATTCTCCTTCATGCTTACAGACAATTACATGCCATAAGCAGAGATATTCACAAATTGACATCGGCCGCAAAAAATTGAACTGTTTGCGCTAAATGGTAAATTTTTCTAGCACTAGCCAAGTAGATCACCATATTGTTACATAAAATATTACCTAATATTGGCTTTCTACCATATTGTTATATAAAACATTACCTAAAATAGGCTTTCTACCATATTGTGATATAAAACATTACTTTAAAAAGGCTTTACACCGACAACCATCATAAATATCGGTCACTTCACGGCTTTTCGGAAGCCATCTTTGGAGAAAAGCTGCACAGGCACCTATGTTTACCTGGAGACCTGGAATCACTCTGGGTCCCTTCACTCATGGGAAAGGATGTGCCCATAGATGGATTTCCTTGCTGTAAGTCTTGTTGTGGTCATGTAGTGACGTAACAATGCATAGTTGTTGTTTCTACTTACTGCAATGCAGTCAGTTTTTCGACCAAACTGCAGCCTTTTGTATTTGCATTCAAATGATATGAACAATTTGAAAGGTTTATTTTGAATTCAAGCTATAAATGTTTAAAAAAAATAACCACAAAAAAGGTCAGCTTGGAATAGAAAATTGCACAAACCTCTCATTTCTATTTCATTCCATACCATTTCTGTGGATGCTGAAAAATCCCTGGAATTTTTATGAGCACTGAAACCAACATTAAGGCAGCAAAGAAGCTGCCAATGTGAGATTTATCTGTGCATGAGCTTCTTTTCGTCAGCCATTTTAAAAACCAGTATTGAGGGACAAGTGTAAACCCTGAGTTTTGCATTTGTTATTACTTTTTGGGTATGCTGGTTTACTACTAGGCGTATTGGGTTCATCAAATTTACATGTCAACTCTCAATGTGAGGGGTTATAAGATACTACCTTACTTCTTTACACTGATACTCTCTATATATGTTTGATCTGTTTTCTGAAAAGGCTGATAGAAGTTCCCACCCCCAACAAATAAGAACAACAACAAAACAACCAGTAAAGTTCACATTGCCACATTTTAGCTACCTAAATGGTTCATTCACTGTTAATTGGCGAGTTCTCCTGTTCAAGTATTACCATATCCTAGATGGAGGCTGTAGCTGATTCTGGGCTGATTCTAATAACCAAAGAACAACAAGGTATGGTAGAAATGTGAAGACATTTGTGTATTACAAGTTAGATATAGTGATTTAAAGAAGAGGTCCATCTCTGTTGTTTAGTTTCCTTGGGGTGTTCTTGCCTACCACAATTTGAAGGACTATGTAAAACAAAACAAAACAAAACAAAAAAAAGCACATTTATAAATAAGTTATAAAAAAAAATTAATTATACTGGATTGGCAGGCCAAAAAAAGGAAATACAAGTGTACCCATGAGGACCACAACTACAGTTAGATGACATGATTTAGATTACCCTTTCCAATTTAAATCATAACTATACAACATTTTTTTCATAATTTGTATAATGGTAATTGGATATATGATTTTAAATGGTAAAGGGTAATTTAACTGGTTGTTGTCCTTACGAGTACCTTTCTTATTTGATAATTTAACAATATAATTGTTTGTATTACAGTTATTTATAGACACTTCAGTATTCCCACTAATGTTGTAGACTATATCATGGTACCACACAGATAGGCATTCGTATTATTATTCCATGATACTATCAGAAGTTTATTGGTCAGGTTAGCTTGGACATACTCCATTATGTTTTAATACCACTGTAATTACTCTTTTCCATAATTGCCGGTGCTGCTGCTGCTTGTGGTGACAGTAATACACAGCTTCACTGGCTTATATAGTCACCTCAATGCCATTTCATTCCCTTGTGCATTTTTGGTTCTAGTTCAATATGTCTTCAATTTATCAATGTTATTGTAGTCATCACATTCCTCTATTACTAATGAAAAGCGGGAAAAAATCAGATTCTGGCTGCTTTTTCTGCATCATAATTCTTTGATGAGCTCAAAGATGACTCACACATGTAAATGTCTCAGCTTCAGTCTGAATGTCTTTAGTGCTCTTCTATTCTCAGATGTGGAATTCTAGGAAGGTATATTCTTCCTATGCACTTGTACTTGGATATGCTGCCTAACCATCATAGATTTTGAGAGCTAGCTCAGACTTGGAAGGTTCACGTAACAAGAGACTCTTGAGTGCATGCATCTATGCATGCATGGAAGAATAAAAATAGTGCCAAAATATAATAGCTGACCATCGTAACTGTTGGGTGGTTTTTTTTCTTACAGATTTTTCCCTCCATAAATGATTCCAGAGATTTGAAACATGGCTAATAAACATCTCCAAACCTGGGGAGACAAAATCTGGTCAATATTAATTTTTTTATGACCCGTTGTTCCTAAGTTACCAGATGACAGACAGACACGACAATTTTACAAGCATTAATTATATTTTGCCATAAACTACATGGAAGCATTAGAAACCACCAGTGTGGCTTTAGACTTTGGAGGATTTTGCTACATAATTTTGGGAAGAATTGGTGCTTCTGAGTATCAGAAATTGTGCGGGGAAAATTGTTTGCCTTTTCAGGCCAGATCAGAAAAGTCTGTACTACTTCAGCTTATCATGGTATTAACCTTGATATCCTAGATAAAAGTTTAGTTTCTGTTAATGCTACAGTACAATTATAGAAAATCATAATTTTACTGTATTAGTGTAATTACTGTTCAATAATTCGACAATCCAGATTGAAAAACATGTGTACAGTGTACAATGTGAATTTTTCATCATCAAGTCAAAGACTGTTTGAAAAAATATAGCTTTTTTTTTTCTTCCCTCCGTTACACAAACAATTATATAGATGATGCACTACTCATTATGAAAGTGTGCCAGACATTGCTGGAAAATATTTCAACATTTCTACACCATATGTCTGTGGCATAATCAGGTGTGCAGGCTCTTTTAAAGTATATAGCACATATATCATTGTTTTCCCCCTACTCTTTTACACAAATAATTTTATAGATATAGTATTACTCACTATGGATGTGCTCCATGTATTGCTGGAAGGCATTTCGGAATTTTTACACAAAGTCTGAGGTGTTTAACGGTGTGCAGAGTTCTCCATGGGAATTAATTATCTAGCAATAGTCTCTACCTCTTACAGATCCACTTCCTACCAAAGTTGCTTCCCACGAAGTGGTTAATATCTGCTCCAAAGTTGCCTTCCAAGAAGTGGACTCAAGGTAATCTGTATAAACATAAATACCATTTGATCAAAATACGTAATTCTCCTTAGCTATAGGTCCCATGCTGTTTGATGGATAAAACCCTCCTATGCTACGGGTACAGTAGCTGACACTCCCTTCTTTTTCTGTTACTTGAGGCACTGCATTATAATATGGCCAGCCAGCTGACCAATTGGATCCTTCTCTCCAAGCTTGGCAACCATAGTCAAACAATACAAATTATATTCAAAATTTGGAGTGTACTTCGGCTACTTGGGGCATAGACACACGCTCTATAACTAGTGTACAAGGCCACGACAGCACACTGATCAGATATACCATTTTCCAACAACATTTGCCAATACATGCAAATTTGATTGGGCTAGATACCCACATACTTAAAGGCATGGATGAATCTACAGACAGTTCCACACATATATTGTGCACAGCAACACACAGCGGTTGTAATATGTACAGAAATTAGTTCTTTCCCACAAGGTAGCATCTACCCATAATATGTAAGCTTCCCCACCAATACTTCTCCATGCATTACTTGTTCGTACACCTGTATTCCACTCTAAGTGTGTTCGCTACTACAAATTTGAAGTTCAAAGGTAAAATGTTCGTGGTAAACTGAAACCAGATCATTAAAAGAATTTTCTTACCAACTAAATTATGCAGGAAAATTTACTAAGTTTGTGGCAACCGAAATTTGCCAATAACCATCAGAAAAGTCCAGAGTTGACATATATTCTGCAGTAGCGAGACAATTTAGCAAATCCTCCTCCCTTCATATTGGGTAAGGATTCGACTTTGTTATTCAATTGAGTTCCAATAGTCCATACATCGATGAATTGTACCATCCTTCTTTGGAACAAGCACTACTGGCGAGGCCAAAGAGCTATGTGATGGAAATATGAGTCCTGCTCATCGAATGTGCTCTACTTCCTTCTTTAGTAGTTACCTGCCAAGTGTGAGTTACACAAAAAGGAGGAGTGAAAACTGGGTTAGCATTCCCAGTATCTATTGATATACTTGCATTAGTAGTCTTGCCTGGTGGTGAATCGGTGAAGAATCCAGGCTGTCTCGTGATGGCATTTGCAATGTCATCCTATAGATTAGGGAGATAGTCAGGGTTGAGATGGGGTGTTGTAGATGTGCTGCTCTCTAGCCAGTAGGGTATGTCTTCTAACTCAGAATCCATAGTCGAAGCTGCATTGTTAGCCTTGGACAGATGAGAGGAGGAGTTCTATGGAGCTAGGTTACTAACATGATAGATATGAACAGTTTCCCTTCCGTCATCCATCCGTACCGTGTAGGCAGTATATGAGACTTTAGCAATAATGGGGTAGGGACCTTGCCATTAGGCCAACAAGCTGGAAGAGGAAGTAGGAAAGAGGACCAACACTGGGTCACTCACGTTCACTGACAGAAGGGAAAGCGATGACATATATCAGCCACATGCAGAATTATGGCAGGCCAATGAAAGTGGGAGTGGAGTCTGTGGTATGATTTTTTCGATCCAAGTGACCAGCCATTGGAGAGTTATGGGCTTTTCCCAGAGTAGCTTCTCTGTGTGAGGTAGGGTGTACCAATTTGATATCTCCTTGTGTCTATCAGCCTGTTTCCATCTCTGATATAGGAGGTTATCCTAAATGAAAAATAGAGATTGCTGCTCAGTCAGTGCTTTAGAACATTGAGCAAAACTCTTATGGCTGTTCTGCTCTTTTTAGAATTTCTGAACCAACAACCTTGGAGTGTATATAGCGCCACTTGCATATTCAGCCTGCAGGATCACTCACTTTTCTCAGCAGATCTGTCTTCTGTGGTGAAAGTACTCTTGAAAGATATCATTCCAAGTCTGGAAGACCATCCATCGTGTTTGGTTGAGGTTGTTGGGAGTCGGGTGTTGCTCAAAGGTAGAGTAACAGGAGTATACATCAGGGGTTGTGTAGATCTCCATCCACATCAGATGTCTCATCAGGGTCTGAGGTGGTGAGTTTTCAGGTATTGAATCAGAATAGATATAAGTGGCCGAGCTGTCTTCCTCTGCATGGGTGATGGATCTTTTGTACTGCCATGAGTTTGTCGATCAGCCAAGGCAACTATAGCTCGGGGTGGGTACATTTTCTGGTAATTGATGTCTGCCAACCCAGGGAAGTCTTGTCCAAGAGACACATCAACTTCTAGGGCTGATGAAGTAGCAACAATAGTTGAGTAGTTTGATTATTCACAGTCAGGTCCACCTTTGCCAATGGGAAAGACACTATCCATGCTTTGAAGTTTGTCATCCGGAAGGAGCCACCTATGATGGCTTACTTAGGTACCTGAGAGGAATGGACTGTGATGAAGCTCAAACCTGATTCCAACAGGATGGAATCAGTGTAGTTGCCATTCACCATACCAGTTATCATAAAATTGATGGGTAAATAATGTGCTGAACTAGCCTTAGTGGGGCAATCTCGGGTGAGATGTGTCCCATGCCAATTATAGCACTCTGGGCTCCAAACTGGATCAAGGTGTCAGTGTCCATATTTTCGTTTGTCATCTTCAGGAGGAGTATGGCTTAGTTGAGACGGTTGTGGTAGAGGGATTGGAACCAGGTTAGATTGCTGGAACTGCTGGTTTAGTCCAAATATCTGAGGTTGAAATCTGCCTGGTTGAGGTTGTTGTTGAGCCAGTTGAGAGATGTCTCCTTGATAAGTTAGCCAAGACTTCAGTATTCTCTTCCATGAGCTCTTTTGTCTCTCTTCTGATGGTTGTAGTCATGTCTGCCATAGGCATGCAAACTTTGAGGCATACCTCTGTCATCTGCTTGTTTATCAAGTTTCCACAAGTGGTCATCCACGAACTTTGCCATCCGGGTCTGTAGACTTCTGGTCTCGGATCCAAGTCTGGACGGGTGGAGGGAGTTTCTGGACAATCCGCTCTGTACAAATCAGGTAACTCAATTCTTCCTAGGCTGTTGTCTCCTTGGTACACCACAGGAACTTAATAATTCCTCACTAAGATGCTTCTCTGCAAGATTTCTTTGGTTTATGTTGGAGGGACTGCCACCTGCAGCGGAAAGCTTATGCTTCAATACAGGCATGTTGATAGTCAGTCTGCTTTCCTGGCTGTCCAGTGATGGAAGCAGGTGTGGGGCTCAGAACCTGGGAGCTGCCTCATAGTTAGTCACATGTCTTTCAAATGCCATCTCGAACATATCCACTTCATCTGTGATTTGTTATGTTGGGAGAGACGGAATATTCATGCCCATCACTTTGTCTGAGTGATGTCTTTTGCCTTCCTGGAGCAGTGGTGCATGCTCTCTCTTGACATGGTCTTCTCGTGCAATACAATCATTTTTCCTGTGATCATTGCAGTTATGCTCTCTCTTGACATGGTCTTCTCGTGCAATACAAACATTTCTCATGTGATCATTGCAGTTACTAATTTTCGCTGTCTGTTGTGTTTTGGAGAAATGTGAGCCAACGTTCCTCTCGTTTATTCATCTCTACTGCTTGCTCTCTGTGAACCACTGCCTCACTCTCCTGCTGTACCATAGTGAGTCTGCCTGCATTTTTGTGAACATGGTCATTATCATGTGGACATCTGTAGTGGAACCCTTGTCCTCCGTGGTATTGTCATCTGTCAAAATACTTGACATCAGAAGATCCAGTTAGGCCTGTTATTCATGATTGAGACATCATAGCTAGGCAGAGGACGAAGGGGGATGGTAGATAAAATAGGGTATGGGGAGCTCTCTTCTCTGCAAGGCAGAGGTAAGTCAATGAAACAGGTTCAAAGCCGCTGCACTATCTGTGATGAACATAGCTTATCCGCAAACTATGTCCACATATACCCTTTAATTTTCTAAGTAATACTATCAATAAATCCTTCAATCTCAAGACACATTCACTCACCAACTCCGCTCCTAACTGCTGGCCTGACTACCTTTAAATAGGCTGGTCAGCCCGAGTTGAGTATGACCTTAAAAGTAGATATCCATACATTGACACTCTCAGTCTAGCCAATCGGCTTCTTGGTATTGAAATCTAGTACTAGTTCATTAGTGGTTTATTAATGGTTCCTTAGTTGTCCATTAGTGTGTTTGCTCGTTAGCCTAATTTGCAAGTTTGGCTGGATGTGGAAGTGGGGCTCCTTGGGTATTGTCACCACGGGCAAGGTCAGGATATAAGCGATCCCTGACAAAAGAACATGTAATTACCAACTGCCTCACATCTAATATTCATAAAGGAGGCATCTATGAATCACATCACCAATAGGTACTGGATGGGTTCTTCAGCTAGTCCTTACTAAGGTTATGGCCAGAGCAAAAGCTTTATTTCTTAGCCTGGGCAGAAGTAAAGACTAGGAAAATATCTAGAACAATAAAACGATAACCTTGACAATTCTGACAACAAATACTGCCTTGTGCCATCACTATCCTTATGACATCAATCTTAGTGTTGTTGTTTTTCATGTAAGTAAAGTACCTCCTCATACACAAGTCAAAGCAATTTACTCTCAACCACACAAGTCAAAGCAATTTACTCTCAACCATATTTCCGTATGTATATTTCTGCCGCACAATCGGTGAGAAACATTGGCATAGCAGTATTTGGTGGCATGGCAGTCTTTTCGGGTTTAGCGTATTTTCGAGCTTAGTTCGCTCGCCTGAGGTGTAGATCATTTGTAGTATCCGAGGATATTTTGTCGCCGCGACAACTGTGATATCGGAACGGAACATTTCACGATTGTTCCAGTCCGTTCCGAAACTATCACCAAATGTCAAATTCTGCATGAGCAGCTCTTCTGCGTTTTGCGACTACTAGTGCTGGTTACACGAGAGAGTCGTCACTTTACATTAGTCCGTAGCTATTCAGCCTACTACAACAACAGGAGCAACATGCACAACAAGAGAAATGCATCCTTCGCTGAAAGCCTAATTCCTGTACTGAGGGAGAAGCAACGTCTTGAAAGTTTAAGTTTAAGCTTCCAGGTTACCCATTCAAGCGTGCAACTAACCCAAGAAGAAGTGAAGGCAGAGATAAGAGAAGGGGGGTCGCTGACAAAGAGCTACGTTTCATCTGAACTATCTGATGTTTCATCTGCACTATCAGCAGTCATGACAGGAAGAAATACTGATAGAAGAAATGGGAGGATTAGATGGCGGGTTGTATGCTCTATGGTGTATCTGTGGTTTTCGTACTTGTTCAGTTATTCAGCATTCTCAATCATTGCACCATTTTTTCCGGTTGAGGTACCTTAGTGACTCTATGTTGTGGCATTCAGTTAGTATCAGTGTTGGATATCAGCGATCTAGTAATGAATTGTGTTTTTAATTCGTAATATTTTTTAAAGGCTCTGAAGAAAGGATCAAGCCCAATCTTCAATGGCATCATCATCGGTGCTGGCCCATTAGGTGTGATGATTTTTTCTCCCATCACAAGCTACTTGGTAAGTTTACATGAACAAAAATAATATATTGGATTGGCCTTTTTAAAAAAATAATAATAAGGCTGTACCTATGTGGACCGCAACCAGCTAGATTCTCCTTTACCATTAAAAATCACATATGTCAATCGTTATATTGATTTTAAAAGTACAATATTGGTGTATATGGTTTTTAATGGTAAAGGATAGATAACTGGTTGTGGTCTCCAAAACAGTCTTTTTTTTCCTTTTTTTATAGGGGTCTCTTCAATAGCTATAATTTGTTTTTCTGTATGTTGTAGTTGAACCGAGGCGAACTTTACCAAGTGTGACTTGAGCGGTGGCGAATCTCCATGGCATTTTCTAACTTGTTTATTGTTGTATTATAGACTCTACCTATATAGACCTTGTTGTCCACTACAGAATAGGCAGAACAAGCCACACCTTGCTGCTATTGTTGACAGTACACATGAAGGGTCAGCTAGGGTCAGCCAGAGCCTCTTGACATTGCATAGGGGGAAACTACTAAGTAAACAACAAATATTTTGGTGGGGGATCAGCTACAGCCTTCATTTGACTTGGTAATATTTGCACGAGAGCTTCATGCTGAACAAAGTGTAGATCATTCATCATACTTACAATAATTATTCGCTTGATTAGGTTAAGCGATCAAATTATCATATGGTAAAACTCGGTCAACATAATACTAGACTGTTCAGTTTTGATAATATTTACCACTTTTTGCGGGATTTTTTGGGGGGGGCTTCATTGTATTGAGAAATGAGCAATGCATTGGAACATTTGGAGACTTCTGGTACTAAATGTTTTATGAATTTATCTATTGTATGCACGTATGTGACTGGGAAAATGAGAAACAGATGAATTTCAAGGTTTTTCTTTTACCTTCAACAGTTTTATGCTGCTGGTTTACTGTGTTTTATGTCTGTGTATTTGTCTGTATGCATATGGGTGTGGTGTGGTGTGTGTTTATGTGTGCATGTTTGTGTGTTTGTGTGTTTGTGTGTTTTGTTTGTATATATGTATGTGTGTGTGTGTGTGTGTTGTGTGTGTGCTTGAGTGGAGGGAGTGTGAGTGTACATATGCCTGAATGGGCTGGCACATATATGAGGGGATAGGGCTGACATGTGAGATGAACAGCTATTGTTGTCAGTTAACAACATATATACCCCTAATTTTCATACCACCGCAGCTGTGACAGTAGGTGGCAGCGATGATGTATGCATAGAACATGCATGAGCTTGCAACATATTTTTATGTACCATAAGTATTAACTCTATCAACATATTTTAGCATATCTAGAAAAAACTGTTAACTCTTCCAATGACCACCATTAGAAGTGGTATATCAACACAAATCAAATCAAGACAAAGCATACCTCATCATTTTGACTTCTCCAATTATAATCAAAATTCTAAGTTTGTTTTCAAATTGGTTGCGCTTTAATATGTGTGAATATTTTACTGGTTTTACAGAAACTACTTCCATTTGGGCCCAGAATCCCCAGTCATTCAACTTTAGCAGCACCACTAGCATTTATGAAAGCAGTCATTGGACCCTTTGGGGGTAATTTGATTTAGTAAATATAGTGCATTCTGGCAAAGTAAAGTAGGAAGCAGATTGTTCTGTATTTTTACAGAAAAAATACAACTTTTTAATTTAAAGAATTATGAGCTGTTAGATATAAGGGGAACTCGATTACTTGGCAGAATTTGTTCTTACTAGTGTGGCTCATGGTCCTTTGGAATCTAATCTCTTCTCTTGGATTATTTGTGATGGTTAGATTAACAATAGGATGTTGGATTATTGGGATGGTTGGATTAACAATAGCATATTAAAATTCAACATTACACTAATGTACAATGCCGTATGCTTTAACACAGCACGCAAAACTTATTGAATCATGAAAGTTAACTAATTATTTACATAAAATAGCAAAGTTTTCTTTGAAGCTCGGCAATTTATGATCTTGAGCCCATCCAGCCGATTACTAATGCACTTGTGTGATGCGGGTGTGTGATGATTTTAGTATGACGATTTTGTCTCTGTTCATATAACTGGTCTATCATCCATCCATACTGTGCTATATATAGGTGGACTATTCTAACCATTTTCTGAGCTTGGGTATGGGCAGTACGGGCTTATAACTAAGAGTTGTGTTATAATTGCTGCACCACATTTGGTTTTATTCCATTATGAAGGAACTCTATCATGGCCACCAGTTTATGGAATGGAAATTATATGCAATACATGGAATTGTGTGACGAGAAGAGGCACCTTGCCTAAGCACACCTTGAGTCCTGCGAGTTATCATATATGACTTGGAACACCCACTTTTGTGCACACACTCAAAACACGCTTTGTGTATTTTAACTACATCCTCTTTTGATGTTTGCTCAGCAAGTACAGCCCAAATAAGAACAGATTTCTGTGTGCTTTATGATGTGTAATCTCATGTACAACCTCACAGTGTGATATTTGATGTACTTTCCTATTGATGGTACATGAGAAGACATCTTACAACATTGGCTTGGATATTGGATATTTTATTCCTCATTATTTCACCTCTAACATGATAACTGGAAAAATGCTGCTGTAGCAGCTTCGATTGGGAAAATGAGAAACATAGGTCATTGTAGATGAATTTCAAGGGTTTTACAGCGAATTATAAAATACCATATTTCCTTGATTACTCCCAACTTTTTCATACCCATGAATAAACTGGGCACCTCTTACTAGCTCAAGTGCAATAGCGCATGCTCTTGAAGTCAATGAAGATAATTTTATTACTCTATGCCCTAGATCTCTCTGTGCCCTACAAAGTCTGCAGCATCACACCAAGTACTGATGGCTCTAACGATGGAGATTGAAACATGGGCTGGCGAAGCCAGCTAAGCAGATATTATTGCCACTGAGACAGCTGAACTGAACTCGAATGAGGCACTGATGACCATAATGATCCTTTTACTAATGATGTTGAGGCTGACCTGGATGAAGACGAAGCAGTAATAGAAAATGAGTAGACAATCTCAACTCTATTTATAGAACAAATGAAACGTATCCTTGATTTGTCCGTGCAAGTTCTAGTGGTGTGAAACTAGTAGTACACATGTAGTCTAATCAAAGAAAAAAATGTCGTTTGGGCTTCAAAGGATTCAAGAGTCTAGTTATGTAAAAATATCATTTTTATAGTTTCTCTCTGTTAAGCTCTGAATGCCTTCATGGTATCATTACAGATTTTGCTATGTCTTGTCATTGCCATGTGGCTTATATTCAAATAATCTGGATTTTCAAACATTTTAAGCTGACTAGCCATTGCTTAACAGATCATTTCTTAACTCAAAAAGATCTATGTAACTTACAGCTGCTGCATTCACTCTCTCTCCTGGAGTATTCATCTAGTCTTGTTCACTGTTCAGTGGTGCTTTCCAGTTCTCTCCTGGCATGGCAGTGTTGCTGTTTTTGTCTCAGCATGTGTTGTCTGTGCTCAGGATTTAACTGCTCCTCCTAGCACTTCACAATCATTCTTTCACTAGTATAAAAGGTTTATTTTTGTTATTATTCTCTCCCAGAGCCTTCCTACAGTTCATGGAAAGGAGGTCATGGGGGTAGGAAGGTAATGTATAAATCAAACTCTTATTGTTCCTGGCCCAAGGAAATATTATTGATATTTTATTCACAAATGTGTGAGTTACATATTATTAAACATTGAACCCCATATAATAATAGTTGATTACTTCACCATAAGAACCCATATATAACAATATACAGTACTTGGGATTCAGGTATTTTTTACATATTTTTTCCATACACATATAAATGTGCTATAAGCTGGGAAAGTAATGCAATATATTTATTAATAGTTTCAAGATTTACATTTGAACAATTCTTAGCCGATAGCCAGTGCCTTCGGACTTTTATTTGTCTGTTTTTGTATGGATTTAAAAGCTGATTAAATTTCCATTCAGTACACACTTTAAGTTTTTTGTTCTATTTTCAGGATCGATGACAAAGTAGTAGGCCCTCACAAAACAGCTTAAACCCAGGGGCGGATGGTTGATCCACTAATGAATTTCTTATCTCTGCTATAACCCATTTTTGCTGTTTCTCTACTTCCTAATCTGGGACATTTGATCCAGAAAGTACTTCCAGAAGTGTGCCTTGAATCCAAATAGTAAACTTGAATATATATACTTTAAAAATTTAAAAAACACACTCTCTCTTTCAAAACTCTGATATAATCATTTGTCATATTCCACGCATATTGACTTCAGTAGAAGAAGACTGTTCAGATGGATGTAGGGTAACTTATTCTTCTTTTAATTAAAAAGTATTTCCGAGCTAGAAAGCAATGAAAAGAAGGTCATTGATTTGGGTTGTGATGTATACATACCTGTGTTTGCTTTCATCAGCTTATTTTATGGAGGAGCATAACAATGGATCCAGGCTGACTGGAAGTAGGGTTGGTGAATAAACTGCAGGTCTGTAGAACATAATTCTCTTTCATTTTCAACTATAAATATAAGTTTGATAAACTTATCCATGATGCATTTTTTAATACATGCAATATACTGATGTGGCTGCAGCGTGATGCACTAAGAGCTTATGCCTTAAAAAAATTATTGGTATTTTAGAGACAATAATCTAAGGACTTTTAATCTATCAAGTTGCTAGAATTTTTTTTATATTAACTTGGCAAGTTAATCATTACAATAACTATTTATTACCTTTAAATATGTGTACTTTATATTTAGTTATTTTATGACACATAATTTGATTGGGAAAGGGGGGAGGAGAATAATCATCAAACTATTGACACTATATCAGGGAGTATAAAATAGCTAATGGCAGCAGCAAAAAAAAAAAAGGTCACATATCCGTTAAAATCTTCTTAGCTGCTGTTGGCTCCAAAATAACTCCCAATTCATTGGTTCACTCCTACCGATAGTGAGGAAGTTCATCTTCATGATTTATTTGGTAGTGGAATAGTATTCATCATGCCTATTTTTAAACGGCAGATGCATAAAACTCACCCAAAAAATAACAATCAAAGATCATATCTCAACTTTGGCTGCTTCTTAGAATCCAGCTCCATAATTTCCAGGCTGTCTTGAATAATTCGCAATGGTAGTAAACTGGCAGCCAAATCATCTTTCAAGGAATACATACAATATTTATAATTTTACTCTCAGAAGAGTCCAAATTATTGCCGCCACTAATAAATACCCCAAACTCAGTTAAAATTTGTCAGCATAATAAACACACTCATGTGTAAAAATGAGCCTAACAGCTGAGCAGATTTGGCAATGCTACACGTTTTCATTGATCAGTTAGTTTACTGAGACGCTTCCTCTTTGACAATAGTTCAAAGCATAGACCTTCATATATATATATAAATAGTCATGTCGTCATTTTATTTTCCAAAGAGATCAATTGGTAAGATGAAATCATAGAGAGATCCAGCCTATTTAGCTGGTTTAAATAGTGAAGGTGGTTGTAGTATGTTGATACTGATGATGTGGTGCTGTGCTACTTCTGCTGGAATGCAGCCTGCAAAAATAGATTTCCACTAAGCCTCGCTGGGGAGTTGGGAAAAACATTGTATTGCCACATATCCCCTTGGCAATAAATAGTGGATTTAGGTATGGCTTGACAAGACCGGACCATTTCAAATGTTCCCATGCCGCCCCTGCTAATATATGAAGTGTCCAACAACAATAAAGCTCTGGGTTGGAATTTGTAGAACTCTGCATTGACCTCCACTTCTGAACTGTTATAGATATACAGAAACAGCAAAACAAACACAAAATAACTTGAAACGTTGTTTTTTTTTCTTTTTGGGGGGATTTACCTGCTCATAAGTTTACACCCATGTTGACCACAACCAGTTACCTGAACCAACAACTAAAATTAGTTACACCAACTTTGCACAGCTTTTAGCATCAGTATAATATGATTCTAAATGGTATAGGGTCATCTAACCGGCTGTTGTTGACACACATGTTTTTTTTCTTTTTAATGGCGAGGAATATACGTCAGAATCTGAAAATGTTTTACCCGATTTCATATAACTATTACATTTTATCTATGTGTAATAACTTTGGTACCATATTGTTGCATATTATGTGTGCCTTCAAATCATATGTTGAATGTCTCTATAGGCAGATTTTCTTAGAAGATACATTCACCAACATCAAGGTCCTAAAATATATGCACCCCCAAATTGGAAAGAGTAATATCCCACCTATGCGTAGTGAACATAACACCAAATTTAATATATGAGTTCCCAAGGTTCTTAACTGTGATACCAAGAATCAAATTCACGAATGTGGTGTTAAATGTTATGGGCAGCATTTTGACACGCCTCAAAATAACACACTCTGAGAATGAGTAAAAAGCGGTGCCTATCAATATTACAACACTTCGACACTACAAAACCATGAATTTGATTTGCAGAGCTAAGCTTTGGAACCTCAACATACCAAATTTAGTGTTGTTCTCCGTACCTGGGTGGGATATTACTGTTTCCATTTGGGGGTAAATTTTGGGTGACTTTGATGGTAGGTATATCTTCTAGGAAAATGTGCCCATAGAAACATTCCACATATCTTTTGAAAGCACACAGAACCGGCAACATTATGTTACCAAACTACCTACACAGAGGTAAGAAAATACCATTTACATTTGCTTGTTAAACCATCAATGGATTGATGTGCAAATTTGGGTGAGGCAAATATATATGGTAGCTCATACCTCTCCCCATCCCCTTGATTCCTCTACCTATGTATATATATGAATTTGGATGTGAGTTATTGGTTGGGGAAAGTTGGCAAAGCTACCGCTTGTATATTTTTTAGAATTGTAGAAAGATTGGATCAAACCTAAGAGCTGTGAATAAAAGGGGGCTCTATGTCGAAACCATAAAACTCCCGAAAAAAGTTGTATCACACTTCTAATCACCACACCTTTTTCCTACATCTGTGCCAATAATTTTATTACCTTATTGTTTCATATTCTCTATGCTTTCAAGTGATATGTTGAATGTCTCTATAGGCACTCTATCTTAGAAGCATACACCAACATTAAGGTCCCTAAAAAAATCTGCACCACATGTTTGAATTGGTCGTGACCCACGCAGCCATGAATAACAAAACACCAGACTTGGTGTGTGAGTTACCAAAGCCCTTAGCTGTGATACTTGTTGATCAGATTCTCGAAGTGTTGTGTTGATGAGTTGTAGGCAGCTGCTTTTGCTTAAGCCTCAAAAAGTGTCGCAGTATTGAGGTGTGTCCCAAATACCATGCCTTGTAACCTTTTTAACTTCACAGTACTTAGTGAGTCTGATCAATAGAGCTATAGGAACTCACACACCAAGTTTGGTGTTTTGTTTTCCATGCGTTTGTGGGTAATGACACTTTCAAACTTGGGGTGCCAATTTTATTTTTTTTGACCATGATGTTGGTGCAGTATCATCCAAGAAAATATACCTATATAATACATTCAAGATAACATTTGAAAGTACATCGAATAATCAACAATATGGTATTAAATTTACCTGCACTGAGGTAAAAAAAAAGTAATGGTTATTAGAAATGTGATACAATTTTGGGGGGGGGGGGGGGGGGGGGGGGGGGGAGGTATTTGTGTTTTTGACCTCTAGTACCCACTTTTAACTACCTTTTGGTTTTAGTTGCCCTCTCCAAGTGTCTATGTTGTCCCTGGTTGAGGCAAGGTTATATACATAAAGCTTCTACGCATTTGATAACAAAGAAGAATTCATAGAGAAGCTCTATTTGAGCTTGATGCCAAATAAAGTATGTAGTCAAGAAGTTATGGAGTGACCGAATCAGGGAGAACTTTTTTACTTTAGTTTTCGGACTTCCAACAACACAGCAATAAGATCAGTGTGACTGACATGCTAAGTTATGCTTAACCTTTCTCTACACTGTGTTATAGTTTGTCTTATCCAAATCAAAACATCACATTTGTTTCACATACTATATCACCACTGTTGTGTTTCTGTCTGTGTAGCTCCCAAAATTGAGGGTTGTTTCATGGTGCTTATAGGACTACTGCTGGTGGGCGGTGCCTTTTTCCTTTTGGGGTAAGCAGGACTGTATGCATGACAAACATTTTTAGATTCTGTGGAGCATAAAATAATAAGTATCGGTGCTCACACTTATGAAGGCCATTCATTCATTGTAGATTTACTCCTGGCATGTCTTCATTTTTGTTTGCATAGCTTTACGACAATGCTGCCATCTGGTTGGATATTTATTACACTTTGTATTATCCTGCGAACAGTTGAAGGGATCGGGTTTGCTCTCTTCTTCACTGCTCTCTTCACACTCATCTCCATTCTCTACCCACGGTGGGTTGGAACTCTCATGGTATGCACTATGAAGATCCATCTCACTGTGGTATTGTCCTATCTACGATATAAAGACAGACTACCTTTCATTTTCATGTAGCACTTACAATATTTAGTACAAAAACCACATTGCTAGTGTGCTTAGGTTCTGAACACTCTCTTATTGACTCCTTTTGTGATACTGAGCTCTATTACTCTGCTGTTTTTGACCCACTGCTTTGTATTTTCCTTCTCCTTCTCGCCCCCCAACCCCCCTCCCTTTCTCTCACACGCACACATAATCTTCTTCCACTCTCTCAGGGCATCTTTCATATGGCTAGTGGGATTGGATATGGTCTAGGGCCTCCTATAGGGGGTTTTCTCTACCAGGTAACTGAGTCCCAACAAATTTAGTTTTACTGAAGCAATGTTGTGCCACACATTATAGCTCCCATAGATTGGTTACCTGGATTTGGCAGATAAATTACCCACTTTAAATCTCTGCCATAGAATACTGCTTACCAATTATCTAGCTTCACCAAATGTCAGCGATGGGCGTTTGACAAGTAGCTCTCTGTACTAAGATTTGAATGAAATGAGGCAGAACTGCTTTTTATGTGGTTAAAGAAAACCTGAGATCAAACAGGATGGGGGAAATACAATGCATTGTGCATGTAAATGCGCACTACAGTCATTTTTTAGTTATACAGATTCTTTTCCAGTTTGAGGTATATGGCAATCGCCTCTTCTGGCATTTTTTTGTATACGCTTTGCATCTATAAAGAAGTAGCTGCTCCCGCATGGAATTTAGCTACTATCCTTTTCGCACTGGCAAAGGGAAATGTCTGCCTTCCAAGAATTCCACTGTTATCCAGCAGTTTCCTTCAACCTCTCCTTCGGTGTCAGTAAAAATAATTCAAGGGAGCCACCCAAACATTTTATTAATTTTCAATGAAGGAAATTGGTAAATGATCAAGCTCACAAGACTAGGTATGCAAAGAATGGGGATTGCCGTGAGTCTGTCTGACATCACCTTGCCTTTCACAAGGACAGCTGGCATGTCTGATCCTGTATCTACTGGATTCAGGCAGGAAAAAAATCCAGGAGAGAATACCCCATGACCCTTCTTGCCTCATCTGATTAAAAGCTTTGGCTATGGCCTTGTCATGTGAGTGAATTCTTCACTAGCATTGAAACGGACAATGAAAATTGTTGTGAGCTAAAGTACTGTCTATATACCATCTTAGTGATTTATACTTTGAAATCATTAAATACACATATTTCCATAGCAAGGAAAACTGCTATGTGGAAACAGACGAACATTTTTTTCTTCCTTGGATTGATTTGGCTTAATTATAGTTTTGTTGTTGTTGCTGTTGTTGTGTTGGTTTTGTTGTTGTTGTTGTAGGTTGATGGCTTCAGGCTTCCATTTATTGCTGTGGGATGAATAATTTTACTAGTAACTATTCCATCGACACTGCTTGTCCCAAGAACAGGTACGTCCTTCCCAATACAAGTTGATTTATGGTGAGGATCAAACTAACTCTCCCACTGTCACAATGCCATATAGCACTCCCATTTTCAAACAATCATAAAACATTGGGTGATCGTGTATGAACAATATTTTTGATTCCTAGCCCTAGTCCTAGCTCAATTTATACTACCAAGTTTGAATACCATATACACAAGTAATATATAATTAAATTCACAAATGTTTGCCAGTTTTGTCGATACTGAAAATTAATCAGCAACTAAACTAGGAAATGAAGTTTTCTCGAGCAATAGGCAGTTTATTTTACCTTGAAGCTAACAATACTTGGTGAGAAATGGTGAAGACCTGGAGCCCTTATATATTTTTTGCCTTTTTTCCTTTATTTTGGGAATATGGCCAATGGTAGTGAACAATGTGGTGAATTTAGTTTCTTGATGTAACTTAAAAGGATTGTCAGGTTTGTTAATTGGATCTTGCTGATGTATTAGCTTGCTTTTGTCTAAGCAGCAGAGCTATTTTTCATGGTTATAGGGTGGAGAAATATTGGTTTCTTGTTGATCAGTATTTCCTTTAAAATCCATCTAAAACATTAATCCTGTCATCAGGCAATAGCAGTATATCAAATATAGTAATAGATACATATCTACAAAATAACTATTAGCTAGTGGACTAGTAATAAATATGTCCATTCAACAACAGCATTTGTGTCCCTCATGAATTCTCAGAGCTGACATAGTCGAATAAATCGATTTCTCTTAAAATTGTTTTTGCTGTTTCTGCTGGATGCTCTAGTCTTTATCATGCAATACTACAACTTCATGAGGTTGATGTATAGTTAGCTATCCTCTTTGAACGAGACCACATCGTGATACATATGATTGGATATGGCAGCTATTGGGAGAAGAGGGGGGATTTAAAAAGAAGATAAACAAAGAAAGAAATAAACTTCTTCTTTTTTTGTTATTGTTGTTTACATATTTATCGTAGAGCTCTTTATTTTTTCCAGTGTTTATTTTTTCAGTATAATAAAGTAATTATAATTAATTAATTAATTAAATTTAATATCATATATATTTTTAATTTTCAATGCAATATATGCTATGCCAAATAAATGAGAACTAAATAAAAGTGTACTAAATAATAATATAATAATAAACCGGTATATTTTTTTGCTATGGTTATGGTGGTGGCTGTGGCTTTAAGTTCAGGCTCTTGTCCTTTCCACAATCTCCTGAAGCACTTACACTCTGGTGCAATGCTGTTGTACAGTGCCTCCTTCACTAGCAGCTCTTTCTTTCTTCTGGCATGGTCTAAGATGGTGGCCTTCTCACAAAAGATTGGGTATCCATTGTCCCATGCATGCTCAGCTTTTGCATACTATTCTTTTGCACACTTTTTACAGTCATCTTGGTGTACTTTCATTCATCCAGATCTCTAGTCTGCTATTGGTATCTCCTATGTAATGTAGTACTTCCCATAGCTGCACGCTACACAATACATGAGTGCACACTATTTGGTAGCTTATCATTTACTATACTAGGTTGAGCACTCGGATTCCTTCCTGATTTGAAGATTGCACTGATGTTGAACTTCCTGCCGACAATACTGATGTCTTCGCTCATCCCTGCTAGTAAAAAATTACTATGTACCATAGAATTCTTATTTTCAGACTCCTTGTGCCTTGTATCTTCCTTTCTGTGTCAAGATGTACCTATAGAGGAAAGATTGATGAATGCTTGTGGATTGCATTTCCATTTTCAACCAAAAAAATATTCAAATGATCTTCTTGAAGTGATCTTCTTTCCTTCCTTGAATCATTAGAATACAAATACATAAGCTGAAGTTTGGTGTACGAACCAGTTCTATTGAGAGATACAAATGAAAAGTTACGTAGAGCTACATTCAGCTTCGTTTGCAAGCAAAGAAATCCTCCCAGGGGAGCTTCATTTCTCAAGAGCGATGGAATTCAATGCATTTGTAGTGTCTGGCAATACCTTGTCAAATATTCAGATTGTGGATGATTGTTTTATTCAAATGTTTACATCATCAAATACTTTGTTTAAAAAATGTTTTCTGAATATTTGAAACCAAGGTATACACATATATGTGGTCAGTTTTGGTACATATATTTGTACAGCAGTATTTATTAACAATAATCTATCCCAACAATGCTATCCCGTAATAAAAATGGATTGACCTGTTAAAAAAGAACGAAAAAGGACTACCCATGTAGACCACAACTAGTTAGATGACCCTTTACCATTTAAAGTCATACACCAGGTTTCATGTCAGAATCATTAAACTGGTTGTGGTCTTCGTGGGTACATGGAGACTGTTTTATTGTTTGTTTGATTTCTTTCATTTTGTTCAAGCAAGCTTGTTTGTTGGTTATTTTTGTTGTTTCTGTGTTAAAGCTGAGCAGTGGAGTACTACAGCAAGTTTGAGCTTTATAGTCTACGAGAATTTAAAAAATGTTTAATGTTGCTATACACTGCACATATCAAAAATAAACTTATCAACATATACCATCTTTTATTGCTATTTTGACTGTTCGCATGTAAATCTTGTAGTCCACTACACAAATATCAGCACATACCATATCTAATTTCTGGTTGGCTATATCCTTCTAGGGTCTGCCACAGCTTCCTTCAAGGACTTGGTAACAGCTGCATAATAGAACTTCACCAACCTAACAGCAGATATTTGGTAGAGGATCAGCTATATACAGCTTCCTTTGGACTTGGTAACAGTTTCTCAGGAGCAAGCACCATAACTGAGTGTACTTTACACCTAATTCTTATTCTGATTATAAAGTTGCATATGAATAGGCTTATTGCATCATCAACCAACACCATTACCCACACATTGTTTCCCGTAAAGAGAAACCGATTAGTTACTGCAATGCATTGGAACATTTAGAGTCGTATGGCAAAAAAATTATGAAGGACCTATTATACTTATGTTAAGTGTGTGTGGGGAAAACAGAGAAACAGAAATATAAAAACAGATCCTTGACGATAAATTTCAAGTTTTTTCTCTATTTCAATGTTTTTTTGTACAGCCTGTTTACTAACTTAGCGACCACGCTTAGAGTTTGTTTGTTTTTTTGAGCAGCTGATGTTAGTTTTACCTGTGATTATGAGCTTACTTTTTTTTGGATTTTGTCATCCACCATTTTAAAAAGAGGATCATCCAATATAGGGAGAACTAGCATGACGGATGGTTGCAAGGAACCTTTGCTTTGTTTTACTGAAACTTTTTTCTTTTATTATTATCAGTATATATGGTGAGAGAGTTATGTGGAGCACTCAATTGCGAAGGATTCAGAAAATGATCTGTTTATTGAATTGAATGAATCTACCACACGAAATAAAGAGAGAGCAATAGAGAGGTCGACATTATTTCTGTTTGATTTGATTCCTGAGTGATTTGGTAAATTTGCCAATGTAATAACTAACTATTGAGCTAGGATTTGGCTCGCTATAGAATTGGAAAGTATCATAGAACTCTTTTACAAAATAAAAAACCCTGTCAACTGCACTTAGCAGGAAGTAAGTCTGATTAAAAGACCTAGTTCTAGATCAGCCATAGTCATGAATCTGAATACAAACCATAATACTATATTAACAGAGAACAAGTACAGTATCATACCAACAATTTTATCTTCAACTTTCAGGCTTTTTCCCACTCGGCGCGCACATGAAATAAATGTTTATACTCCTACATTTTCATTGTACGTTTTTGTGACAATTGTTCTTATAACACTAACTATTTTTCAAGAATAAAAATTTCAAACTGTTCATATCATTAGAATGCAGATACAGTAGGCTGCAGTTTGGTATAAGAATCAGCCCCCTTCAATATTGTGTGGATTTTGCACGGTTGGAAATGAAGTTTCTTAGAACTAATGAACACGAGATTTATTGATAAATTTATCACTGTTGTATCACAGCTAAGTGTTTTGGTAAGCCAAAAACCAAATTTAGGCATCTGTAGACCAGGCACTAGGGAATTATCCTTGCCACAGTTTGGGAGGTGCAATTTTTTGAGTGACACTTGCCTTTTGGATGTATCTTCGAAGAAAAGGTGCCTATAGAGACATTTCACTTATCATCTTAAATCCCACACAAGAAACAACAAGTTGATATCAATAGAATCTGCATAGAAGAAAGAGAAAAAGTTATGACATGAATATATACGTATTCAAATTTGGGTGGTTTCATATGTAGTCCCCCCTAGTTAAGCAAACAGAAACTATGCATTGCTACTCGCTCTATATCTTCACAAAACTTACAGCAAAGAAATACATCCTCAGGATCAGAATGTTTTCCAGTAAGCATTGGCATCTGTGCAGATTTTCTTAACAGAAGAGCGTCCAGATATGGCAGTAAAGGTCTGGAAGAGATGCTTCTTGATAGAGTTGCAAATGAATAAGCCATTTGATTTTTTTTTTTTTTTGCTCGCATAACACTCTAACGGGAAGTAGAATTTTTTTACTACGGGAAGTTACAGGTAAATATTTAGCGTGTATGATTCAATTTTTTATATTTTGTTCTGCAACTGATATTCTCACTTATGGCAAAGAAAGCTTCTGGTGTTTAGTTGGTTAACATATTCATGAGTTAAAGGATTAACTGTCAAAAAAAACTTGACAACTCTGGAGATTAAACTTCCACAAACTGCTATTATTCAATGATGCAGATGAAGAGAATTATCTTGTTTAAGGATTTAAAAAACTATTGTAGGATTTAGCTTTTAGTAAGACAATTTTTATGGCCCTAATTTGGCATCACTTACTGGAATATTTCATGTAAATAGAGGTTTAGCCGATTAACTGCTGACTTTGTGTTTGTTTTTAAACCAAAATATTTATAGTCATAATTTTTTTTCAAGAATAAATTTTCCAAACTGTTAGAATGCAAATACAATAAGCTGCAATTTAGTACAGTAGTCAGCTCCATTGAGGTAAGCAAGCAATAGCTACATAGCACTATATAGAACTATGTCTACAACAAAATCTACAGCAAAAATCCAGGAGTACCTCTTTTCTCAAGAGCGAAGAAATTCTGAGTGATGCCAGGTACCCATGGGTACTTATACAGCTTTCCTATGCAGAAAAGCTTCCAGAAACGAAGGCCAGGATGAGACTGAAGCAGTTGCGATAGTAAGCCTTTTTTTCTACTCATTCCCCTCATTAATGCGGATATATATTGTGAATGATGTCTGAGTTGGTATCTATAGGTGCTTATGGTGTGTATTTGGTTAATATTTGATGTACAATTTTAAGTGTTTAGTCATGGATCAGTTTTTGTCTTCTCTCCTAGAATCTATTAAGAAGCACATGTCAGTGGCAAGTTCGATATATAAGTTAATCACAAACTTTACCTTCATGTTACTAGGTGAGTTATCTATGAATGTATTGCAGACACATTTATTTCTCAGCAGTGACAATATGTAGATGGATAACTAGAATTTATGTCAACTGTAAGTTATCGGCCTAACTGCTTTATCCTTCTAGTGAGTGACTATTTCTGAATGCATAGTTATATTTATTCAGCCAGAGAAAGTAATAAATGAGGATGAATACAATTTGACATTGAACAAATATAAATAGTAATATCTTCCAAATTTATTTATATGTATATTTTGTAGATTGAAGTGAACTGCTCTTTCTCTGGAACTAACTACACCTGAAAACAGAACTAGAGTCCACATTGTCTGTAGAGCTTCAACTTTCAACTATAGCTAAAAGTATAACAAATATTGATCTTTGCAGCTTCAATTATTTACTGCACATGAATATCGTATGATTCAAATACTTTTTGAGGGTGAATGTTATGTTTAGTCTTCTGACACTGAAAATAAGCTTGACAGGAATTCAAGGAATAAAATTCTCAAGTTGCCTGTGTAGTAGTATATTTAAGCAGATAACACATCATCTTTCTTAGGAATGCTCTCAATTATATATTCCTATTTACTTACTTTACACTGAATTTTTGCAGTTTCTGTAAGTGTGCTGTCTCGTGCTGCATATTCATTCTTTGCTCCAATCCTAGAGCCATTTCTTATCATGGAGGTGCGTGTTTCAATAGATTAACTTGCTTATAATCCTTATCTATTGTCACTGGTTACTGTAAGGTAGGCAATGTTAATGAGCAACAATTAATATTAACAAACTTAGCGTGTTGAATGGAATTTGTTTTATTTCCGTCTGCAAAGATTTTAATCGTACAAATATTACTTCCATTAATAAACCAACTCTAATACATTAGCTCACAGTGTGTTTTGCAAGATGCACACACTAAAGTTAGCATTGTAGCTTTATCTTTGCCAGAGTATGTGCAGCCTTCTGGTGCTAGTAAATCTGGTGACAACCTATTGTTACCAGAGCCCAGCCATGCAAGGAAGAAAACTACCACAGGATGGCTGAAACATTGGATACTGAAGCTGGAAGGAAGCGTTAACAACCCCCATGACTGTGATCCTTGAAGGAAACTTCCCAATTTGCAGCCGAAAATGACAACAAAGCACACTCTTTCTATGTTCTCCCAAGATCTTGGTTACAGTTATCTTCAAAAGGTCTACAAAAGTGTTAAATTTAATTGCCGCTAAAATGTGTACATGCCCCTTTTACAGTACCAGAGACAACTTTGACTCTTGATGAAATAAGGATTCATTGTATCATCGTTATTAACAAGAAAAACAACAACAACAATAATAATAATGGAAAACAAGTTTAAAATACTAGTTATTTTATATCTACCTTTATCCTGTTATTATTATTCTCTGGAGCTCTTGTCTTCGTGCTAACTTGTTTTATAGTTGGACCATTATCAGACAAATTTGTGAGTTGAACATACCAAGTTGTTGCAATTCTTGACCACATCGTAGCATACAATACTATATTCACAAGAGCAAAAAAATTGTTCATAAACTAACAACATCTATTTGGATTGACTTGTTAAAAAAAAACCAAAGGAAACAAGACTCTTTACCACAACCAGGTAGACCCCCTTTACCACATTTAAAGTTATATGGATTTGTCATTGTCCAGGCAAGCCATTAATTTTAAAACCTGCACAATATTGGTGTATATGATTCTAAATAGTAAAAGGGCATTGAACTGGTTGTGGGCTATAGAGTTTTCTTCCTTTCTTTTCTAAAAGTCAACCCAATAAACAGGTTAATCCTATAAAATATTTTTGCCTTTATTTCAATTTTTTGTTTGTTTGTTTGTTTTGCTATTACTGTGTATTATATATTATATAATGCAGTGGTGAGACACCAGGTGTATTAAATGAACATATTACTCACTATATATACCTTGAATTGTTGCTATAGCTGACTGTACCCATATATACTACTAACTGCAGTTTTTGTTGACTATTCCCATGTAAGGTTGCTACAGCCCCTTCAACTTGGTTCATCTTTGGTAACAGTTGTACAGGAGAAGTCCAACAACGAAACCCCTATAACCTTCCTTAGACACGGTAACAATTTCTAATGAGTGAGAAGTCCACTAACCAAACAGCAGAACGGAGCGTGCTTTACCTAATTCTAGAATCGTTTACCTATTTATACTTGACGTTATTTTCTACTTTTCGTTAAGTTTTTTTTGTTTCACTGGATTAAGAAACAGAGAGGTTGTGGATGTGCACTGAGTCTTTGAGTAATAAAAGTATGATGAGGGGGCTAATTATATCTGAATGAAGAAACAGAGAAACTAACTTAAATCTTGCATACTTCAAAAATGTTTGACGCGACTGATTTACTGCCATAGCAAAGACATGCTTGGAGTCTATTGAAACTTAGATCAGGTGAAGCCACCATTTAAGCAGCTACTAAGCTGCCAATGTGAGGATAAAACCTTCTTTTTTTTAATTTTTGGTCTGTGTTTTTTAAATAATGTGTCAATCTAATATAGGCAGTACAAATGTATCATCTGAAATATATATTTTACAGGCAAACTGTGAAATCAGTCATTTCATGAAATGCCTGAAGTGAATTAGTCATTTCATAAAATGACTAATTCATAAAATCACTGTAAAGTCCAGGCATTTCACAAAGTGACAGACTTTTAGGCTTAGGCATTTCATGACTTGCCTAAGTTTGTAACTCCTGGCAAGGCACACAATAAGACTTAAAAAGCTCTACACACTCCCTGGTTATGTTTGCATAATTAGTGAATGATGTTTTAACATACGATCACGACCACCATGGCTTGTGGCAATGTGTGCTTGCTGAATGATTGCATATGTCTCTTCAATACAGACATAGTAAATTGGAGGATCTTCTGGGATGAACGTTTCTTGAGCCCTAGCCCTAGCCCTAGGCTCTGGAATGATTATGTGTAGAATCACCAATCTGGTTATCTTTTATAAGACATACCAGGAAAGGGAAGCCAAATCGTAATTGATTAATGGAATTAAAAATGCAATTAGTGTGAAGAACATCTCACCTGTCAGTTTACTTTGTCATTTTGTGAAATGCCTGGACTTTTCAGTCATTGTGAAATGCCTAAGTGAATAAGTCAAGTTGTGTAAAAAGAACCAGTAGATTTTAGTCATTTTGTGAAATGCCTGGACTTTTCAGTCATTTAGTGAAACCCCTAAGCGAATTAGTCATTTTGTGAAATGACAGGAATATTTAGGAATTTTACGAAATGACTGATTTCACAGTTTGCCTGCAACAAATATATAGAGAGTAGATTGTTAATGATATACTTTAGAAATCTTTTAATTAACATTTAACCATTCCATTACAATGGCCATATTTTCCGGTGTATTAGGTATAAGTAGACTCCTTAAAACGTACCCAGTTGTTATTTTTTAATCAGAATACACTTAGTCGAAAACAGTCAATTTTCAGCTAGAGAGATCGAATTTTTTTCCTATCCAGCTATTTGTCTCTGCCACACTTGGATAGTAAAATATTTGCATTAGCGTGTGTAGTAAGGGAACAATGAATATAAAACTCTACTTGGCAGATGTGGTTGGCCAGATCTTTGAAGTGCAGTTTGATATTAGTAATGTGCATGCCAGATAAGCTTTACAACTTTCATAAATGACAATGCATATTCATTGGTACATAACAGGCATGCTGTTGCCACTCCACTAATAGCATTGTGGCCATATTCCCAGGGAGTACTCTAATATAGTATACAACTTTATCCAACATAATGCACCAATATGAAGTAACTGGCGGTAGAAGAGCAGATGACAACTATCATCTGCCAGACATGTTTAGTGGCCCATGTGTGGATACTGTTTTTTGTTCACCAAACTTCTCTTTGTTCGAAATAATGCACACACCATCAGAGATTGCCATGTGTGCAGAAATCAAAAGTAGCTAATTAGAGATGGAAAAATATAGAATATCAACAAAAGTGTCATAATAGCACACTAGTAGTTCAGTGTCTATTGCCACATCTCCCTCATGTCCAAACATGGAATAAACCTCGTGTATTCATGCATTCTATCCATTCTTATGTGATCAAAGAATGAAGTGTCATTTTCCATGGGTCCAAATGTCAATATCAATCTGGGGGACAGATCACAGTGCCGGTTTTAGATCTCATCATAATCTGGCAAGTTGAGGGTGGAGTAAGATCATGTTTTTAACCTCACTCTCAGTGGTAGGTGTGTTTGGTTGCAATTGGAGATGATGGCGGTTCCTTCTAACAGTGCCCTCAGGAGTGTTGACTAAGTAAGAGCGAGGGGCAACAGATGAAGCGATGACTCAACCCGAGGTAGGGTAGCTATCTGTAATTATTCACTTGAGATTAATGGAAGAGATCGTATTCTGTGTTGCCCATTGGAATATCATTCTGTTTATCTTTGAATCATTTGTCACTCTGTCACTCCTCAATGTCTGGCCATTTGGCACTCGGTTGTTCCTTGAGAAGTGGCAGATTAGATCGAAGTTGTCATACATTTGCGTTATGCTGGAGATATATTGTACCACGGCAGTGGAGTAGACCTATAGCAGAGAAGAGCCATGCAAAGTTTGCTTGCACCCTTGAGGTGTGTTTCTCTCTGCTGATCCATTACTCTGGGTAAAGTGTGGGCTGCTTGTATTGTGAAAGAAAGTATATGCTCTTGCAAATTCTGCAAACCTCTTTGATGCATATTGAGGTCCATTATCACTCATCTATACTCATGGAATACTCAATCTGGCCAAGATGGGTTTCATTGCCACTACGATGCTTGATGATGATGTTGATGTCAGCTTTTCTAGTTCTGGCCATTGTAAAAAATAATCAAACATCAGAAGATATTGCACGCCATTCTGGGTAAAAATATCTGATCCTACTCTTTACCAAAGTGGCTCTTTCCACTGGAAACAGTCCTGGCACACATTTTTCCAGACTTTACAAGATCGTTGATTTGCTGGGTTGCACCAAGCCACCAATCCGTTGCTCGAGTGTGAAGGCGGAATGGATGAATCCCTTGGTGTCCTTCATGTATTTTTTTTTCAAATATCTTCTGCTAGATAGTTTTTAGGGTCACTATATCCCTGCCACAGAGACGAATGTTGCCACCTACCATAATTTCATTTCTCTCTTTACAAAATAAAGCCATAGATTCATCAATCTTTCTCTTATCAAGCCATCAATTGTGACAAAGTGATCATAATAGAACAGGTTAGGTAAACTGCTTGTGAGTTGCAATGGATATCCAGCCAGCTCTTGCTAGCTGGTAACTGGGACAAGCGAATTTCCATGAGACCTTCAGTTCCCCCAGTTGTGGTTTGGAATCATTGTTTACAAATAGTGGTACATAAGACAAGATAACTGCAGTGTAGAGTAGCTTTCCGGGAATGTGACAAATGCGGTTGTCATATCTGGCCAGTCTGAGCCAGAATAAAAGTACCCTTGGTAATAGACGATCGATTTTTTGGTGCCGAGTAGGGCAATCGGAAGTTTGTGGTCTGTTTCTGTGGTAATCCTCATGCAGGTAATGTAAGTGGAAAACCTTGCACATGCCCAAGTAACAGTTAGTGTGTTTCCTTCTCTATTTTTGCGTAAAAGCTTTCTGTTTAGGTCATGAATCAAGATGCATATGCAACAGGTTTCCATGCACCACCTATCTACTGTAGGAGAAATCAACTTTTATGGCTGCTTCTGGATTGTAAAGTGCTAACATAGCACCTATAGTTAATTCTGACTCCACCTGAGACAATGCTTGAATTTATGGTGGTCTCCAGATCCAGTTGCTTTTCCTACTCAGCAATTCACAAAGTGGCTCTGTCAGCTTGCCAAGTTATGTCAAAACTTCCCGAGCTATGAAACATTGGAGTTCTGAAATATTCGTGTGTGGCTCCCTCTCAGAAATGGACAATTTTATCCGAGTATGACGTGATGCTCTCATGACCAACAAGATGGTCCAAAATTTATTTGGAAAATTCACACTTCCACTCTTCTCTGGGTTAAGTGTTACCCCTGTTCCTTGGATTTGCTTCATCACTGCTGACAGGTGGTCATTGGGTTCTGTTTCATCACTCCCCCAGATGAGGATGTCATCCATGTAATAGAGAATTCCATGGAGCCCTTGGAGAATTACAGAAATCCTCTTCTGGAAGAGTTCGGGAGCTCTTGATATACCAGACGGCAGCTTGTTAAAATAATACCTCCCAAATTATGTCTGGAGACTTGGGCAAGTGGGACTTCCAAAATCCACTGTTTGTTTCCAATTAGCAGAACAGCTATGCACCTGACATTTGGGCCAGCATCTAATCCCATTTTGGCATGGAGTGAACTTCTCGTAGAACACTTTCATTCTTAGGCTTGATGTCCACACAGATCCTTTGAAACATTTTTTTTTTTTTTTGTATAACAACAATATCAGCACACCAAGATATCAGTAGGTCCATTTTTGATAATACCACTATCACTTCCATTCTGTCTAACTCCTGCTGCACTTCGGGCCTTTCGAGGGGTATACAGTTTATATAATTTGGCATCTGACATGAGGTGAATTTTGTATTCGTCCCCAGGTTGCCTAATCCACTAAAGATTATGAAAAAGTCTCAAATATGGTCATGTCCACAGAACAATGTGACAATCAATAGAAGCCCCGGAGGATTATTTTGAACCCTTTACCACAAACGCTTGCTAGGCTGCTGGCACACTTTTGTAGGTTACCTAAGTCCTAAACTTCCTAGCACTGTCAATGTTTGGTTTGATGGGCCATAGAGAACCTTGTTCGATTTGCTCAAAAATCTTTGTTACCACTGCTCCGCTATCAATCTTGAATAGAGTATTCTATCTTTGACCTTGATGTTGACAATCCACAGCTTCTCTTTCCCTGCTGCGACTATATCAAGGTAGGTATTTTCAGGATAACTTTCTTCTAGTACTTCTGATGTTGTCTTAGAGTAGCATTGACTGCTGTACAGTCTTTTTCTTTGATATTTGTGGCATGCTGCCTCCCAGGCAGGATATTTGTCATGGGTATGTTGATCTCTTCCTAGTGGCTATACCTTTTAGTCATGACTCTGGGGTTTGGCTTTGGGTTTTTACTCCTCCCATGAATTTCTTGCTGTATTTGGGGTGTAGCTCATTTAGCTCTCCCTTTGCTCCTAGCTCGTGGTTTTGCTCTTGCAAAACTTTCTTTTGCAATACAGTATATATTTTTCCTTTTCCAATATTGGGTGAGAATCGTTCTATAAAAATTGGGAAAAGCGAGCTCTCTGAAATTCAGATGACTAGCTTATCAAGGATTTAGTTCATACTTTATATCTCCGCATTCACAATTCTCTACCAGATTATACAATTCTAATACTATTCAGCTATTTATCCATTTTGTTGATTTGTTCGATTAAAATTAGCCCTTTTGAAGGTAGTGTTCTTCCAGACCTTGAAGAATGGATCAAACTTAGCCATGACCATTTCTGTCTTCCAATGTTGCGTCTGTGGATTCCAAGACACACTCTGCCACTACTCCTTGGAAATCTCTGCCATTACTCCTTGGCAATGCAGGAGTACTAACCCATTTTGAGGCTGTTGCATCGTATAGACTGGAGGTGATCCAAAACTGATCAAAATCTCTTCTTCAACCTTTAGCTATAATATGGCTACTTGAAGTTAAAAGATTCAGGAGCCTCTAAGCAAATTACCACAGTTTTAACAGTACCACTATTTAGTGTTTACCGAACTTCTTTGAAAGGATACTCATCCACTGAGTAATTTCCTTCTATATAGAAATCAATGGTAGCTATAGAATGCTAAATACAGAATATCAATTTAAGTGTCTTAATAGCACACTAGTAGTAGTGGTCTTTGCCATGGATACATTTATTGGAAAACCAGCAATCATTTAGAGACTCACAAAACTTATGTGCTGATAATAATACACTTTGATTTATTTTACACTTATGCTGTCAATATCAGAAAATGGTTCTGATTCACTCTCTCTGTCACTTTCGTAGAGGATGTCATCTTTAGTCCCATTAAGGAAATTCAATAAAGAGCCCTTCTTAAATCATATTATAATAACGGTTGTGTCAATACGTCTCCTAGCTTTTGATTCCTATTATACCCATTAGTTGATGGAAGGTTTCTTCACATTTCCATCCTTTGTGTAGTCCTGATCATATCACTAACCATCCACTCTGTCCTCAAATCTCATATCTTTTAATGTTTTGTTAATTAATGGACTCATCAAGGTGTTGCAGTTGACTTGTAAGCTTTCCAGGAATTACGGCAACTTCAGTATTGTGGTTTTTCAATTCTGATCTTAAAGCATGTCAAACACAAATTATGACTTAGTTTTTCAAAGAACTCCTGGTCAGAATTTCCCAACATCACAATCCGGATCTTCATTCATTTTCATCCATTCAACCTTTTGAAAACTATTTGAAATGGATTATGTTTTTTGGACAAAGTCATCCTTTTCAGTGTGATCATGGCTATAATTTTGTTCCATCCACCTGGCAAGCTAGGTTGACTTCTTCTCATTGACTGTGTTGTTTATGAGAACTAATCTCTTGCCAAAAATGTTCACTGTCCATAAAGGAAGCATATCAAAAGTCATTGGATGTATCATCCATATTACCTATATGTGCCATTTCACATTTCCCATGTTTTCTCATTCATATGATTCATTCTATAACAGTGTCAACTTATCAGCATACATCTCTCAGGAAGGAGCGGGGTAATCTTTGTTCTAAATCAAATCATGTTTTTTCTTGCTCATAAATCGGTAGGACCATGAGGTACATCCAGAAACCAAACAGCTAGCTCAATGGCAAAGAATTTAGCCTTTAAATGAATTATGGTTTCAGACAAACCAATACCAACCATGTGTTTTTCCAGCATCCACATAAACCCTTTTTCCAGCCAAAGCCAGCATGGCATGACTCAAACTTGTGTTGCATGCTTTATTTTTTGGTAAGGTCTCCATTTCAGATTTCTTCATTGTCCAATCTCAAATTAATTTCTGCCTGATGTTATTTATGCTGTGCAGTTTAAATGTTTTCTTTGCACCAAACATTGATTGAAAGGAGCAGTGTAGCTTTACCATCTCCTCTGAACTTGTTCATTGGTAGCCATTGTTATATTGACTCAGTCCATAAATTCTACAATGTCTACAAATTGTCTCATAGTCAGGAAATTGGAATATAAATCGACCCCCCCTAATTTGGCCTAAGTTTTGGGCCAAAATATTTGACTTGTACTATGGCAAATCATTTTCAAGGATTATCTACTTCACAGAAATTGTTTACCAGTTCAGTATGAGAAGACTTTACTACCTCACATTGTTGCCGGCTTCATGTTGCTATACTGCTTCCAATTCCCAGAGCTGCATCCTCATAGCACAACAACTATATGGAGCAGTTATCCAAATAAGACCAAGGGTGTTTGGTTATTTGCTCTTAGAATTTGCACTTCCAGAGACTTAAAGTCAAGCTAAATAGCATATAGTCTGTTATGCTTGTTCAAGAATCCATAATTTTGTCCCCATATAAAGCGCATTTTATAAGCTATACATGCAGTATGGAAAAATATCTCCGATCAATGGCAGGTTGTTAGTGAATCCACTTGATCATATAGCATGTTCTCAACCCTGTGGAAATCCTAGATCTGGGCTTTGATTCTGGCTGTGCATAGTGCTTCTGTGGTTGGACCACACAGGCCCTTAGAGATTTATCCGATTAAATAATCCTCCCAAAAAAACAAGGTCAACAGAACTTGTGAAAGAGACCACCTTGTCTTCTATTTATGGAAGTAAATCTACTTATTTTTGTGTCAAGTCCTGAAGCAGAACTAAATTGTTGGAAGTACTTATTCATTTAGGTTCGTCCTCTGGCTTTGAGGAGTTTAACTTTCCAGGTAGTTTTAGCTGAACACTATAGCCATCACACTTATTTCACAACAGTTTTCTATAAATACAATGCACCGGTTATTAGTCTGCCGGTCAAAGATTTTGCATGACAAACAATATAAATAACCACAACAATGTAATTATTACGAGAACAATTGAAAACTCTGTAAGGGATGGAATTATCCAGTTCTATACTTTTGTCTAATTGCAAAACTACTTTAATTGTTAAAATTTGAGGGGATTGAATTTTGTGGATAATGAGCAAGAGAAGTGCCATGCCATGCCACAATACACCAGGAGTATAATCGAATTCAGTATTCAGGAATTCTTCTCCACACTCAGCCATGATTGTGTGCTTAATACTCCATATTCAATAGAGTGCTAATACTTATACAGAGCCGTATTCAAAACTGCTGAAGTTCATAAGTTCAATTACTCTAAGCGTATGCATTGAGCGCAATGGCTAAATTTTGTGCATATGAAAAATCTACGAAAACAGCTAAAATGTAAACTCCATAAAAAGTGTACCCTTATGGTGTACTGGATTGACCTTTTTAAAAAAGGTTGTACCCATGTAGACCACAACCAATTGGACTCATATACAATCATTTTTAAACCAGCACAATACTTATCTTTTAAATGGTAAATGGGGAATCTAAGTTGTTGTGTACATGGGTATGGTCTTGTTTCTTTTCTTTTTTAAAGGCCAATCCAATGTTTAATAACCCCCTTATTCCAGTTTCACGTTGTTTTTCTCTCATTTGTTGTTTATTTTGTTGTTCCTGTGCATTATAGATGGCGATGAAGAGACACAGGATTTTCGAAACGTATTTGTGTACTCTAAATGTATCATCTGGTGTTGTTATTGTTGACTGTACCCATGTACACAATATTGTATACTAAACATGTCTTATCTTGTTCCTATTGTTGACTATATATAGCAATGTACAAGAGCGCATACCACGCATTTGCTATTTTTACAGTACCCTACAGTCTCCTTCTTGGTAACAGTTCCATTTAAAACTCCACCAACTGAATAGTTACAGTCTCTTGGACTGATAACAGTAAAATTATGATCAGTGGATCTATTGTATACCAGTTATGCATAGTATAAACAAGATATAGAAACAAACAAAGGAAAAAGATCCTTGAAGATAAATTTCAACGGTTTTATCTTACTAATATTTTGCGCTGCCATTTTACAACCTTGGTGAAAGATTGAAGGCATTCTTGGAGTTTTTTTGGAGCTAATAGCAGCTGAAACTACCAAGCTGCCGATGTCAGTGTTGTTTTTTTAACTTTCTGTCTAATTTTTAAAAAGTAAATCAATCTAATATAGGGACTGCCACCTCCAAAAATCTGATTTTGGGGGATTTTGTGATTTGCTTGTATTGCTACATATACATTTTGTTTTGCTCTCTCTCTTCTAAACTATGTAGTTATTTATTGTTGACATCCCTATTGTTGTTTTAGTTTGATGTTGATCAAATACATGAGATATTTTCCCCCCATTTTTTGTGGTATAAAGGAATAATTCTGTGAGTCATAACCATTTACATTGAAATGGTATTATAATAAAAGTGCACAATTAAGCAATCTCGGAGATCTGACTTCAAGGAACAAATCATTCCATGATATTATCCTCTATAGCTGGTTTGTTCAAAAACAGTTGTTTAAACAAATCCAAATTTTCCTCAGGATTTGCCCCTTTTCAAACATGGTAAAAAACCAAACTTTCTGAGTATTTCAGTGCTCATTTCAGAGATAGTCACTTTTATGTCTAAAAAGAAAAAATTCTGTTTGAATTTCTCCAAAAATGCTTCAAAACAAGAGAAAGGCATAGTTTAGCAGTATGTGGCTCACTTTGTGGAGAAAAACCGTTTTTGTTAATATTTATCCCCTTTTACTTGTTTAATCAAAAACAGTTGTTTAAAAAAATCCGAATTTTCCTCAGGTTTGCCTCTTTCAAACATGGTAAGAAAAACAAACTTTCTGGGTATTTCAGTGCTCGTTTCTGAGATAGTCACTTTTATGTCTAAAAAGAAAAGTTCTCTATGAATTTCCCCAAAAATGCTTCAAAACAACCGAAAGGCATAGTTTAGCAGTGTGTGGCTCACTTTGTGGAGAAAAACAGTTTTTGTTAATATATATCCTCTATTGCTGGTTTGTTCAAAAACATTTGTTTAAACAAATCTAAATTTTCCTTAGGATTTGCCCCTTTTAAAACATGGTAAAAAACCAAACTTTCTGAGTATTTCTGTGCTCGTTTCTGAGATTAGTCACTTTTATTTCTAAAAAGAAAAATTCTGTTTGAATTTCTCCAAAAATGCTTCAAAACAAGAGAAAGGCATAGTTTAGCAGTATGTGGCTCACTTTGTGGAGAAAAACTGTTTTTGTTAATATTTATCCCGTTTTACTTTTTTAATCAAAAACAGTTGTTTAAACAAATCCAAATTTTCCTCAGGTTTGCCTCTTTCAAACATGGTAAGAAAAACTCACTTTCTGAGTATTTCCGTGCTCGTTTCTGAGATAGTCACTTTTATGTCTAAAAAGAAAAGTTCTCTATGAATTTTCTCAAAAATGCTTCAAAACAACAGAAAGGCAAAGTTTACCAGTATCTGGTTCACTTTGCAGGGAAAAACAGTTTTTGTTAATAATAATTCCCTTTTACTGGTTTGAACAAAAATAGTTGTTTAAACAAAACTAATTTTTCCTCAGGATTTTCCCCTTTTAAACATGGTCAGAAAAACAAACTTTCTGAGTATTTCAGAGCTTGTTTCTGAGATAGTCAATTTTATGTCTAAAAAGAATAGTTCTCTATGAATTTCCCCAAAAATGCGGGGGGACTATCCCACAGCCCTCCGATTTTTAAAACATATTTGTGGTTGTCATAACTTTTTTCACCTTTCTTCTGTGCAAATAATTATTATACCAGCTTGTTGCTTATTGTGTGTGCTTTAAGATGATATGTAAAAAGTCTCTATAGGCACTTTTTCTTAGAAGATATAGCCAAACACGCAAGGGTCACTAAAAAATGGCACTTCCCAATTTTCAAGTACTCTAATTGCCAGGCGCCGTGAGCTACCGCCCCCAAACTTGTGTTGTGGCTTCCTACAAGCCTAAGCTGTGATATGGCTGAGACAAAAAAAAATTAACGTGAAGCAATTATGAGTTATGGTGATTAGAAGAGGCGGGGTCACAGATGTTCCGCGGTTTTTGGCGCGGCTTGAAATAAAGTGTCTCATAACTTTTCAACACTTCACCGCGTTTTAATTATGGCTCAGCCATATCACAACTTAGGGTGTTAGCAAGCCACAAAACAAGTTTGGGGTTTGTAGCTCAAGGCGCCTGGAAATTAGAATCCTGGAAAATTAGGAGGTGCCATTTTTTAGTGACCCTTGCATGTTTGGCTATATCTTCTAAGAAAAAGTGCCTATAGAGACTTTTTACATATCATCTTAAAGCACACACAATAAGCAACAAGCTGGTATAATAATTATTTGCACAGAAGAAAGGTGAAAAAAGTTATGACAACCACAAATATTTTTTAAAATCGGAGGGCTGTGGGATAGTCCCCCCTTAAAAAACAACAGAAAAGCATAGTTTAGCAGTATGTAGCTCACTTTGTGGAGAAAAACAGTTTATGTTAATATTTATCCCCTTTTACTGGTTTGAACAAAAAAAGTTGTTTAAACAAATCCTAATTTTCCTCAGTATTTGCCCCTTTCAAACATGGTCAGAAAAACAAACTTTCTGGGTATTTCAGTGCTCGTTCCTGAGATAGTCAATTTTATGTCTAAAAAGAAAAGTTCTCTATGAATTTTAACCAAAATGCTTCAAAACAACAGAAAGGCATAGTTTAGCAGTATGTGGCTCACTTTGTGGGGAAAAACAGTTTTTGTTAATATATATCCCCTTTTATGTGTTTAATCAAAAAAAAGTCGTTTAAACAAATCTAAATTTTCCTCAGGATTTCCTCCTTTACAAATATGGTAAGAAAAACAAATTGGCTGAGTTTTTCAGTGCTCATTTCTGCGATAGTTACTCTTATGTTAAAAGAAAAGTTCTCTATGAATTACCAAAAAAATGCTTCAAAACAACAGAAAGGCATAGTTTAGCAGTATGTGCCTCATTTTTGCAGAAAAACAGTTTTGGTTAATATTTATCCTATATTAATCGTTTGAACAAAAACAGTTGTTTAAACAAATCCTAATTTTCCTCAGTATTTTCCCCTTTCAAACATGGTAAGAAAAACAAACTTTCTGAGTATTTCAGTGCTCGTTTCTGAGATAGTCACTTTTATGTCTAAAAACAAAAGTTCACTATGAATTTCCCCAAATATGCTCAAAAAACCACAGAAAAGCATAGTTTAGCAGTATGTGGCTCACTTTGTGGAGAAAAACAGTTTTTGTTAATATTCATCCCTTCTACTGGTTTGAACAAAAACAGTTGTTTAAGGGGGGGACTATACCTAAAACCAACGAAATTGTAAAAAATATTTGTAGCTGTCATAACTTTTTCCCCCCTTCTTCTGTGCAAATAATTATTATACCAGCTTGTTGCTTATTGTGTGTGCTTTAAAATGATATATAAAAAGTCTATATAGGCACTTTTTCTTAGAAGATATATCCAAACACGCAAGGGTCACTCACTTCCTACTGTTTGGCAAGCCTAACTCCCACGCGCATTGACCGACTCGCCCCAAACGCGGTACGAATGTAGCTAAAGGCCTTAGCTGTAAAATGACCGAGGTAAAAAAAATTCCCCGTGAACCCCCCCCCCTGAGATATAGAGCTGAGAAGAGGCGGGACCACGGAATTTGCCGGCAAATTCCGTGGTCCCGTCTCTTCTCAGCTCTATATCTCAGGGGGGGTTCACGGGAAAGAAAAAAAACCTCGGTCATTTTACAGCTAAGGCCTTTAGCTACATTCGTACCGCGTTTGGGGCAAGTCGGTCAATGCGCGTGGGAGTTAGGCTTGCCAAACAGTAGGAAGTGAGTGACCCTTGCGTGTTTGGATATATCTTCTAAGAAAAAGTGCCTATATAGACTTTTTATATATCATTTTAAAGCACACACAATAAGCAACAAGCTGGTATAATAATTATTTGCACAGAAGAAGGGGGGGAAAAGTTATTACAGCTACAAATATTTTTTACAATTTCGTTGGTTTTAGGTATAGTCCCCCCCTTAAACCAAATTTTCCTTAGGATTTGCCCCTTTTCAAACATGGTTAAAAACCAAACTTTCTGAGTTTTTACTGCTCATTTCAGAGATAGTCACTATTATGCCTAAAAAGAAAAAATTCTGTTTGAATTTCTCCAAAAATGCTTCAAAACAAGAGAAAGGCATAGTTTAGCAGTATGTGGCTCACTTTGTGTGGAAAAACAGTTTTTGTTAATATTTATCCCCTTTTACTGGTTTAATCAAAAACAGTTGTTTAAACCAATCCAAATTTTCCTCAGGATTTGCCCCTTTCAAACCTGGTCGGAAAAACAAACTTTCTGAGTATTTCAATGCTCGTTTCTGGGATAATAATTTTGATGTCTAAAAAGAAAAGTTCTCTATGAATTTTTCAAAAAAACTTCAAAACAACAGAAAGGCATAGTTTAGCAGTATGTGGCTAGCTTTGTGGAGAAAAACAGTTTTTGTTAATATTTATCCCCTTTTACTGGTTTGATCAAAAACAGTTATTTAAACCAATACAAATTTTCCTCAGGATTTGCCCCTTTCAAATATGGTAAGAAAAACAAACTTTCTGAGTATTTCAGTGCTCGTTTCTGAGTTAGTCACTTTTATGTCTAATAAGAAAAGTTCTCTATGAATTTCCCCAAAAATGCTTAAAAACAACAGAAAGGCATAGTTTAGCAGTATGTGGCTCACTTTGTGGAGAAAACGGGTTTTTGTTAATATTTATACACTTTTACTGGTTTGAACAAAAACAGTTGTTTTAAACAAATCCTAACATTCCTCAGTATTTGCCCCTTTCAAACATGGTAAGAAAAACAAACTTTCTCAGAAATTCCATGCTCGTTTCTAAGATAGTCACTTTTGTTCTAAAGAGAAAAATTCTGTTTGAATTTCTCCAAAAATGCTTCAAAACAACAGAAAGGCATAGTTTAGCAGTATGTGGCTCATTTTGTGGAGAAAAACAGTTTTTGTTAATATTTATACTATTTTACTTGTTTAATCAAAAAAAAAAGTTTAAACAAATCCAAATTTTCCTCAGGTTTGCCTCTTTCAAACATGATAAGAAAAACAAACTTTCTGAGTATTTCAGTGCTCTTTTCTGAGATAGTAACTTTTATGTCTAAAAAGAAAAGTTCTCTATGAATTTTCTTAAAAATGTTTAAAAATAAGAGAAAGGCAGTTTACCAGTGTCTCTCTAACTTTGCAGAGAAAAACCGTTTTTGTTAATAATTATCAACTTTTACTGGTTTGATAAAAAATAGTTGTTTAAACAAAACTAAATTTTCCTAAGGATTTTCCCCTTTTCAAACATGGTAAGAAAACCAAACTTTCTGAGTATTTCATTGCTTGTTTCTGTGATAATAACTTTTGTCTAATTAGAAAAGTTCTCGATGAATTACCCAGAAAATGCTTCAAAACAACAGAACGGCATAGTTTAGCAGTATGTGGCTCACTTTGTGGAGAAAAACATTTTTTTTAATATTTATCCTCTATTATTGGTTTGTTCAAAAAAAGTTGTTTAAACAAATCCATATTTTCCTCAGGATTTGCCCCATTTCAAACATGGTAAGAAAAAAAAATTGGCTGAGTTTTTCAGTGCTCGTTTCTGCGATAGTCACTATTATGTGAAAAGAAAAGTTCTCTATGAATATCCCCCAAAATGCTTCAAAATAACAGAAAGGCATAGTTTAGCAGTATGTGCCTCACCTTTTGGAGAAAAACAGTTTTTGTTAATATTTATCCCATTTAACTTATTTGAACAAAAACAGTTGTTTAAACATACCCTAATTTTCCTCAGTATTAGACCCTTTCAAACATGGTCAGAAAAAAAAAATTCTGAGTATTTCAGTGCTCGTTTCTGAGATAGTCACTTTTATGTCTAAAAACAAAACTTCACTATGAATTTCCCCAAAAATGCTTAAAAAACAACAGCAAAGCATAGTTTAGCAGTATGTGGCTCACTTTGTGGAGAAAAACAGTTTTTGTTAATATTTATCCCCTTTTACTGGTTTGAACAAAAACAGTTGTTTAAACAAATCCTAATTTTCCTCAGTATATGATCCTTTCAAACATGGTAAGAAAAACAAACTTTCTGAGTATTTCAGTGCTCGTTTCTGAGATAGTCACTTTTATGTCTAAAAACAAAAGTTCACTATGAATTTCCCCAAAAATGCTCAAAAAACAACAGAAAAGCATAGTTTAGCAGTATGTGGCTAACTTTGTGGAGAAAAACAGTTTTTGTTAATATTTATCCCCTTTTACTGGTTTGAACAAAAACAGTTGTTTAAACAAATCCAAATTTTCCTTAGGATTTGCCCCTTTTCAAACATGGTAAAAAACCAAACTTTCTGAGTATTTCAGTGCTCATTTCAGAGATAGTCACTTTTATGCCTAAAAAGAAAAAATTCTGTTTCAATTTCTCCAAAAATGCTTCAAAACAAGAGAAAGGCATAGTTTAGCAGTATGTGGCTCACTTTGTGTGGAAAAACAGTTTTTGTTAATATTTATCCCCTTTTACTTGTTTAATCAAAAACAGTTGTTTAAACAAATCCAAATTTTCCTCAGGTTTGCCTCTTTCAAACATGGTAAGAAAAGCAAACTTTCTGAGTATTTCAGTACTCGTTTCTGAGATATTCACTTTTATGTCTAAAAAGAAACGTTTTCTATGAATTTCCCCAAAAATGCTTCAAAACAACATAAAGGCATTAGTTTAGCAGTAAGTGGCTCACTTTGTGGGGGAAAACAGTTTTTGTTATTATATATATCCCTTTTTACTGGTTTAATAAAAAACAGTTGTTTAAACAAATCCAAATTTTCCTCAGGTTTGCCTCTTTCAAACATGGTAAGAAAAACTCACTTTCTGAGTATTTCAGTGCTCGTTTCTGAGATAGTCACTTTTATGTCTAAAAAGAAAAGTTCTCTATGAATTTTCTCAAAATTTTTTCAAAACAACAGAACGGCATAGTTTAGCCAGTATGTGGCTCACTTTGTGGAGAAAAACATTTTTTGTTAATATTTATCCGCTTTGACAGGTTTAATCAAAAACCGTGGTTAAAACAAATCCAAATTTTTCTCAGGATTTGCCCCTTTTCAAACATGGTAAGAAAAACAAACATTCTGAGTATATCAGTCCTCGTTTCAGCGATAATAAGTTTTATGTCTAAAACGAAAAGTTCTCTTTGAATTTCTCCAAAAATTCTTCAAAACAACAAAAAGGCATAGTTTAGCAATATGAGCCTCATATTTTGGAGAAAAACAGTTTTTGTTAATATTTATCCCCTTTTACTGGTTTGATCAAAAAAGGTTATTTAAACCAATCCAAATTTTCCTCAGGATTTGCCCCTTTCATACATGGTCAGAAAAACAAACTTTCTGAATATTTCAATGCTCGTTTCTGGGATAATAATTTTTATGTCTAAAAAGAAAAGTTCTCTATGAATTTTTCCAAAAATGCTTCAAAACAACTGAAAAGCATAGTTTAGCAGTATGTGGCTAGCTTTGTGGAGAAAAACAGTTTTTGTTAATATTTATCCCCTTTTACTGGTTTGATCAAAAACAGTTATTTAAACCAATACAAATTTTCCTCAGGATTTGCCCCTTTCAAATATGGTAAGAAAAACAAACTTTCTGAGTATTTCAGTGCTCGTTTCTGAGTTAGTCACTTTTATGTCTAATAAGAAAAGTCCTCTATGAATTTCCCCAAAAATGCTTAAAAACAACAGAAAGGCATCATTTAGCAGTATGTGGCTCACTTTGTGGAGAAAAAGAGTTTTTGTTAATATTTATCCCCTTTTACTGGTTTGAACAAAAACTGTTGTTTTAAACAAATCCTAACATTCCTACGTATTTGCCCCTTTCAAACATGGTAAGAAAAACGAACTTTCTCAGTGTTTCCATGCTCGTTTCTAAGATAGTCACTTTAATGTCTAAAGAGAAAAATTCTGTTTGAATTTCTCCATAAATGCTTCAAAACAACAGAAAGGCATAGTTTAGCAGTATGTGTCTCATTTTGTGGAGAAAAACAGTTTTTGTTAATATTTATACCATTTTACTTGTTTAAAAAAAAAAGGTTTAAACAAATCAAAATTTTCCTCAGGTTTGTCTCTTTCAAACATGGTAAGAAAAACAAACTTTCTGAGTATTTCAGTGCTCGTTTCTGAGATAGTCACTTTTATGTCTAAAAAGAAAAGTTCTCTATGAATTTCAACCAAAATGCATCAAAACAACAGAAAGGCATAGTTTAGCAATATGTGGTTCACTTTGTGGGAAAAAAAAGTTTTTGTTAATATTTATCCTCTATTACTGGTTTGTTCAAAAACAGTTGTTTAAACAAATCCACATTTTCCACAGGATTTGCCTCTTTCAAACATGGTAAGAAAAACAAACTTTCTTAGTATTTCAGTGCTCTTTTCCGAGATAGTCACTTTTTTGACTAAAAAGAGAAATTCTCTGTGAATTTCCCAAAAAATGCTTCAAAACAACAGTAAAGCATAGTTTAGCAGTATGTGGCTCATTTTGTGGAGAAAAACAGGGTTTTTTTAATAATTATCCCCTTTTACTTGTTTGATCAAAAACAGTTGTTTAAACAAATCCAAATTTTCCTCAGGATTTTCCCTTTTCAAACATGGTAAGAAAAACAAACTTTCTGAGAATATCTGTGCTCGTACCTGAGATAGTCACTTTATGTCTAAATAGAAATGTTCTCTGTGAATTACCCAAAAAAATGCTTCAAAACAACAGAACGGCATGTGGAGAAAAACAGTTTGTGTTAATATTTATCCCCTTTTACTGGTTTGAACAAAAACAGTTGTTTAAACAAATCCAAATTTTCCTCAGGATTTTCACTTTTCAAACATGGTAAGAAAAACAACTTTCTGAGAATATCTGTGCTCGTACCTGAGATAGTCACTTTTATGTCTAAAAAGAAAAGTTCTCAATGAATTTTCTCAAAAATGCTTCAAAACAACAGAAAGACATAGTTTAGCTGTATGTGGGTCACTTGTGGAGAAAAACAGTTTTTGTTTATATTTATCCCCTTTTACTGTTTTGATCAAAAACAGTTATTTAAACCAATCCAAATTTTCCTCAGGATTTTCCCCTTTCAAACATGGCAAGAAAAACAAAGTTTCTGAGTATTTCAGTGCTCGTTACTGAATTTGAATTTCTTTAAACAACTGTTTTTTATCAAACCAGTAAAAGGTGACAAATGTTAACAAAAACTGTTTTTCTCCTCAAAGTGAGCCACATAGAGCTTAACTATGCTTTCCTGATGTTTTGAAGCATTTTTAGTGAATATCACTGAAAACTTCTCTTTTTAGTCAAAAAAGTGACTATCTCAGAAAGGAGCACAGAAATACTCAGAAAGTTTGTTTTTCTGAACAAATTTGAATAGGGGAAAACCAAGTGAAAAATTTAGATTTGTTTAACCAACTGTTTTCGATCAAACCTGTAAAAGGGGACAAATATTTTAAAAAACTGTTTTTCCCCTCAAAGTGAGCCAAATACAGCTAAACTATGCTCCCCTGTTGTTTTGAAGCATTTTCGGGGAAATTCACTGTCAACTTCTCTTTTTAGTCAAAAAAGTGGCTATCTCAGAAACTATCACAGAAATACTCAGAAAGTTGGTTTTTCTGAACAAATTTGAATAGGGGCAAATCCGGAGGAAAATTTGGATTTGTTTAAACAACAGTTTTTGATCAAACCAGTAAAAGGGCACAAATATTAACAAAAACTGTTTTTCACCTCAAAATAAGTCGCATGCAGCTTAACTATGCTTTCCTGTTGTTTTGAAGCATTTTCGGTGAATTTCAATGAAAAATTCTCTTTTTAGTCAAAAAGGTGGCTATCTCAGAAACAATCACAGAAATGCTCAGAAAGTTGTTGTTTTTTTAACAAATTTGAATGGGGCAAACCAAGTGGAAAATTTAGATTTGTTTAACCAACTATTTTCGATCAAACCTGTAAAAGGGGACAAATATTAACAAAAACTGTTTTTCCCCTCAAAGTGAGCCAAATACAGCTGAACTATGCTCTCCTGTTGTTTTGAAGCGTTTTCGGGGAAATTCACTGTAAACTTCCCTGTTTATTCAAAAAAAAGTGAAAGGAGCACAGAAACACTCAGAAAGTTTAGTTGTTGTTTTTTACAAGTTTGAAAAGCGGCACACCAAGAGGAAAATTTGGATTTGTTTAAACAACTGTTATTGAAAAACCAGTAAAAAGGGACAAATATTAACAAAAACTGTTTTTCTCCCATAATTGAGCCACATACAGTTAGACTATGATTTTCTGTTGTTTTGAAGCAATTTTGGGCTAATTCACAGAAAAATTCTCTTTTAATCAGAAAGTGCCTATCTCAGAAAGAAGCTCAGAAATACTTGGAAAGTTTATTTTTCTCAACAAGTTAAAAAGGGGCAAATCCAGAGGAAAATTATGATTTGTTGTAAACAACCTTTTTTGGTACAAAGCTGTAAAATGGGACAAATATTAACAAAAACTGTTGTTCTCCACAAAATGAGCCACATATCGCCAAACTATGCTTTTCTTGTTGTTTTCAAGCATTTTCGGGCTTATTCACTGTTTTTTAGTCAAAAAAGTGACTATCTCTGAAAGGAGCACAGAAATACTCAGAAGAAAATTTGGATTTCTTTAAACAGCTGTTTTTTATCAAACCAGTAAAAGGGGACAAATATTAACAAAAACTGTTTTTCTCCTCAAAGTGAGCCAAGAGGAAAATTAACTATGTTTTCCTGTTGTTTTGAAGCATTTTTAGTGAATATCACTGAAAACTTCTCTTTTTAGTCAAAAAAGTGACTATCTCAGAAAGGAGCACAGAAATACTCAGAAATTTGTTTTTCTTAACAAATTTGAATGGGGCAAACCAAGAGGAAAATTTAGATTTGTTTAACCAACTGTTTTCGATCAAACCTCTAAAAGGGGACAAATATTAACAAAAACTGTTTTTCTCCTCAAAGTGAGCCACATACAGCTAAACTATGCCCTCCTGTTGTTTTGAAGCGTTTTCGGGGAAATTCACTGTAAACTTCCCTTTTTATTCAAAAAAGTGAAAGGAGCACAGAAAAACTCAGAAAGTTTGTTTTTCTTAACAAGTTTGAAAAGCGGCACACCAAGAGGAAAATTTGGATTTGTTTAAACAACTGTTATTGAACAAACAAGTAAAAAGGGACAAGTATTAACAAAAACTTTTTTCTCCCATAATTGAGCCACATACAGTAAACTATGATTTTCTGTTGTTTTGAAGCAATTTTGGGCTAATTCACTGAAAACTTCTCTTTTTAATCAAAAAAAATGCCTATCTCAGAAAGAAGCTCAGAAATACTTGGAAAGTTTTGTTTTTTTCAACAAGTTAGAAAAGGGGAAAATCCAGAGGATAATTATTATTTGCTGTAAACAACCCTTTTTGTACAAAGCTGTAAAATGAGACAAATATTAACAAAAACTGTTTTTCTCCACAAAATGAGCCACTTACAGCTAAATTATGCTTTCCTGTTGTTTTGAAGCATTTTTGGGCTAATTCATTGAAAAATTCTCTTTTTATTCCAAAAAGTGACTATCTCTGAAAGGAGCATAGAAATACATTGAAATTTTTTTTTTCTTAACAAGTTTGAAAAGGCGCAAATCCTAAGGAAAATTTGGATTTGTTTAAACAACCGTTTTTGATTAAACCAGTAAAATGGGACAATTATTAACAAAAACTGTTTTTCTCCTCAAAATGAGCCACATACAGAACAATGCCTTCCTGTTGTTTTGAAGCATTTTTGGGGAAATTCACTGAAAACTACTATTTTTAGCCAAAAAAGTGACTATCTCAGAACGAAGCTCAGAAATACTTAGAATTTTTTTTTCCTCAACAAGTTTGAAAAGGGGCAAATCCAGAAGAAAATTTGGATATGTTGTAAAACCCCTTTTTGTTCAAAGCAGTAAAACGGGGAAAATATTAACAAAAACTGTTTTTTTCCTCAAAATGAGCCACATACCGCCAAACGATGCTTTTCTGTTGTTTTGAAGCATTTTCGGGCTAATTCACTGGAAACTTCTCTTTTTTGTCAAAAAAGTGACATCTCAGAAAGATGCACAGAAATACTCAGAAATTTTTTTTTTCTTAACAAGTTTGAAAAGCGGCCCCACCAAGAGCAAAATTTGGATTTGTTTAAACAACTGTTTTTGATCAAGCCAGTGAAAGGGGGAAAATATTAACAAAAACTTTTTTTTCCTCAAAATGAGCCACATACAGCGAAACTATACTTTCCTGTGGTTTTGAAGCATTTTCAGAAAATTTCCCTGAAAACTTCACTTTTTAGTCAAAAAAGTGGCTATCTCAGAAACGATCCCAGAAATACTCAGAAAATTTGTTTTTCTTAACAAGTTTGAAAAGGGGCAAATCCAGAAGAAAATTTGGATTTTTTGTAAACAACCCTTTTTGTTCAAAGCAGTAAAACGGATCAAATATTAACAAAAACTGTTTTTTTCCTCAAATTGAGCCATATACCGCCAAACTATGCTTTTATGTTGTTTTGAAGCTTTTTCGGGCTAATTCACTGTAAACTACTCTTTTTATTCAAAAAAGTGACTATCTCAGAAAGGAGCACAGAAATACTCAGAAAGTTTGTTTTCTTAACAAGTTTGAAAAGGTGCACACCAAGAGGAAAATTTGGATTTGTTTAAACAACTGTTGTTGTTTTTTAAGCATTTTTGGGCTAATTCATTGAAAAATTCTCTTTTAAGTCAAAAAAGTGTCTATCTCAGAAAGAAGCTCAGAAAATCTCAGAAAGATTACTTTTCTCAACAAGTTTGAAAAGGTGAAAAGGCTGAGGAAAATTGGGATTTGGTGTAAACAACTGATTTTGTTCACAGCAGTAAAATGGGACAATTATTACCAAAAACAGTTTTTCTCCTCAAAATGAGCCACTTACAGCTAAATTATGCTTTCCTGTTGTTTTGAAGCATTTTCGGGGAAATTCACTGAAAACTTCTCTTTGTAGTCAAAAAAGTGGCTCTCTCAGATACGATCACAGAAATACTCAGAAAGATTGTTTTTCTTAACAAATTTGAATAGGGGGTAACTAAGAGAAAAATTTGGATTTGTTTAAACAACTGTTTTTGATCAAACCAGTAAAAGGGGATAAATATTAACAAAAAAATGTTTTTCTCCTCAAAATGAGCGCCATACAGCTAAACTATGATTTTCTGTTGTTTTGAAGCTTTTTGGGGGAAATTCACTTAAAATTTCTCTTTTTATTCAAAATTGCCTATCTCAGAAAGAAGCTCAGAAATACTCAGAAAGATTACTTTTCTCAACAAGTTTGAAAAGGAGAAAAGCCAGACGAAAATTTGGATTTGGTGTAAACAACTGTTTTTGTTCAAAGCAGTAAAATGGGACAATTATTAACAAAAACAATTTTTCTCCTCAAAATGAGCCACTTACAGCTAAATTATGCTTTCCTGTTGTTTTGAAGCATTTTTCGGCTAATTCATTGAAAACTTCTCTTTTTAGTCCATAAAGTGACTATCTCCGAAAGGAGCACAGAAATACTCTGAAAGTTTGTTTTTCTTAACAAGTTTGAAAAGGGGCAAATCCAGAAGAAAATTTGGATTTCCTTAAACAACCATTTTTGATTAAACCAGTAAAAGGGGACAAATGTTAACAAAAACTGTTTTTCTCCTCAAAATGAGCCACATACAACTAAACTAAGCTTTCCTGTTGTTTTGAAGTGTTTTCGGGGAAATCCACTGAAAGCTACTCTTTTTAGTCCAAATAGTGACTATCTCAGAAAGAAGCTCAGAAATACTTAGAAAGTTTGTTTTTCTCAACAAGTTTGAAAAGGAACAAATCCAGAAGAAAATTTGGATATGTTGTAAACAACCCTTTTTGTTCAAAGCAGTAAAACGGGACAAATATTAACAAAAACTGTTTTTCTCATCAAATTGAGCACATACAGCCAAATTATGCTTTTCTGTTGTTTTGAAGCATTTTCGGGCTAATTCACTGAAAAATTCTCGTTTTAGTCAAAAAAGTGACTATCACAGAAAGGAGCACAGAAATACTCAGAAAGTTTGTTTTTCTTAACAAGTTTGAAAAGGGGCAAATCCTGAGGAAAATTTGGATTTGTTTAAACAACTATTTTTGATCAAACCAGTAAAAGGGGACAAATATTAACAAAAAAATGTTTTTCTCCTCTAAATGAGCCACATACAGCTAAACTATGCTTTTCTGTTGTTTTGAAGCATTTTCGGTCAATTTCACTGAAAAATTCTTTTTTAGTCAAAAAAAAAAAATATCTCAGAAAGAAGCTCAGAAATAATCAGAAAGTTTGTTTTTCTCAACAAGTTTGAAAAGGAGCAAATCCATAGGAAAATTAGGATTTGTTGTAAACAATCCTTTTTGTTCAAAGCAGTAAAACTGAACAAAATAAACAAAAACTGTTTTTCTCCTCAAAATAAGCCACATACAGCTAAACTATGCTTTTCTGTTGTTTTGAAGCATTTTGGGGGAAATTTACTGAAAACTTCTCTTTTTAGTCAAAAATGTGACAAAGAAAGAAGCTCAGAAATACTTAGAAAGTTTGTTTTTCTCAACAAGTTTGAAAAGGTGGAAATCCTGAGGAAAATTTGGATTTGTTGTAAACAACCCTTTTAGTTCAAAGCAGTAAAACGGGACAAATATTAACAAAAACTGTTTTTCTCTTCAAAATGAGCCACATACTGCCAAACTATGCTTTTCTGTTGTTTTGAAGCATTTTCGGGTTAATTACTGAAAACTTTCTTTTTGGTCAAAAAAGTGACTATCTCAGAAAGGAGCACAGAAATACTCAGAAAATTTGTTTTTCTTATCAAGTTTGGAAAGGGTCAAACACTCCACCTTTCAACCATTTTGCAAACTATATCATTAAATCCTTGAAAGAGAAATTACAAAATCACAAATTGATGACATCTTTCTTTAATTCAGAAAAATGTTTGACAGTGTCCCCCATAATGAGTATCTCATGAAATTATGGTAATTTGGGATATTTGGATTTTCACTTCGGTAAACACTCTGATGTTTATCCTATTATCTTGGGTGTCCCTCTGAGCAGCATCCTTGGGCCTTCACTTTTCCCAGTCTATGTAAATCTATCACTTTCTCTTCATTATATTTTATGCTGATGAAACCAATTGCTATAGCTAAACGTATTAATTCTTGGTCTGATTCAACTCTCTTACAAAACTTGCCTGTGCTTTTTAACTAGTCTGATGATTGGCTCCTAAAAATCACTATTGTTGTTTTCCCCACTGTAAAGGAGGGCGCTCCACGATTAAAAATTGAATTTTAGATTTCATTCTTTACCCACCTCTTGGAAAACTGAATATTTTATTGAGGACAAGTGCATTAATGTGAAAACCCAGGTGTTATTATGATTAGGGACTTCATTAACTTGGAGTTTATATATATATATATCTCCCTTATATCCAAATCCTACAAAACTTTTGGTCTTCTCCATTGCACTTTTGGCTATTGTGGCTCTATCGGTGCTAAGAAATTTCTTTTCCTCTCTTTTGTTAAATCCCGTTTAAATTGTTCTCCTATCTGGCATCCACATTTAGTAGACTTCAATAATCTGGAATGAGTACAGATTAAGGCGATGACATCCTACTTAATGACATTACCTCTAATTATAAATCATGGCTAATTAACCTAAGCATGCTACCACTCAGGGGTAGATCCCGAGTGGGTATCTGAGACATCTGGACCAACCCTCAAATTCTTTCTTTTTTTAATTAAGGAGTGCTCTCCTTTACTGCAGGAACCAACCAACCAACAAACAAACAAATAGCAATGCAGTAAGCGCTTTTTCATCCATGCCTGAGGGCAGGAAGTCAACTTCTTGCTTTTATTATGAATATGGTGTGCACGCCTTGTAAAGTTAGGCGAATGGCTCGAAAAAGTGGCTTTGAAGAGCCAAGCCAAACATTACAAGAACCGTTTTGTTACCACAATGCAAGTGGTGCCCCCTAATGAGGAGATGGAACCTAATTCGGCACATCATCAAGAACCTACCACAAAAGACAGGAAACATATTTTTAAGATAAGACCAGATCCTGGATAGATTAGTCAAATTTCAATGCCTAATGAATTTTCATCATGACTCACAGAATCGGACATAATGTGTGGTAATGTATAAAAGCACAGAATATGAAATAGAATACTGATATACCAGACAAGTAGGTCACTTTTCTATAGCTGAGACAGTTAAAAGCATCACTACAGCTATTTGTAAGTGTTGTACAAATCCCAATCCTGAAACACGACATTTTCAGGCATCAATGAAGGTCTGTTTAGTGGCTATCTGGAACTGAATGTGCAATTTTATGATATGACTCTTTTTTTTACCTCTCCTCACTGAAAAGTCGGTGTCTGGCCTTGGCCACTCTTGATGTCACTTTTGTCAAAGCTTTAAATAGCCTAAGGATCACCTTAACACATATACTTCTCAACCTCTTCTTCTAGATCCTCTTGTTACTTAGCTCCTTCATTCCCTTTCAAACTCTTAACAAATCTAAATATTTCTTTTCAACACATAGCTATAGCTAATTTCTAACTTTGATTCTAGCAATCCATGCACATTTCTTCTTCAGCCACGTGCTAAATGTTCATTTGTCCAACCCATTAACTGGGACGCTACTTACTTTCACTACAACTTTACAATACTGTAAACACTAATAATGCATCTAATTAACCTTTTACCAATTACTTGCTCTACGTACCGTCAAGTTTTAAACCTCTAACAATCCAGCTTTACCAATCTAACGAGCGATTGGTAAAGGGTCTATTGAGCGAGACTAGAATCCTGAGGATGGCGGCTAAAGCTCAACCCAAGAAGTATGGTCTCATAATTCCTTCTACCAAGAAGGGGGCAACTTCTGGGAGGACCTTGAAGAAGCCTTCTGTATTTGAAAGTTCTAGTGAGGAAGAGGTGAGTTTGTTGCTTTTAAACTGCCTAGCTACAAGATAGGGATCCCAGATAAGTTTTAGCTAATTTTAAGGTAACCCTAACACAGACACAAGAAGTTATTTATAAACACTCATCTGCAGTTCTGTTAGTCAACCCAAGCCTGGGAG
>CBDHDT010000065.1:0-17515 GCA_965261215.1 Ekhidna sp. | reverse complement strand
TCTGCCTCTGCCAAGAGGCGTTGCTGGAGCCATTTACCCAGATTTCACTGACTAGCCTGTCCCTAAGCATATCATCTAAGGTAGCTTCAAACTTGTGTAATGTTCTGATAGCCGTCGTAGACCAGCGATGACTTCAGACATTGTTCCACCTTCCTTATGGGATTGCATGTTGAAGTCAAACCCTTGCACAATTAAGGAAGGTGCTGATGGATAGTCCTGAGTTTGACCAGTTCAGCAAATGCCTTTGAGGTTGGGTTTAGTAGGAGCTACAAAATCCCTAATCAACTTGTATGTTGATGCACCACAGATGTACTGTGTTCCAGGCATTCTATGTTGGATGTCCAATCCTCTCTACCTGAGTTGAAGTCTTCCATGGTTCCATGAGTGGCCTTTGCAGTTTTATCCTTGTTGCCAAAATGTGGTATTTGTCTCTATGGTGAATTAGGACTCTTTTACAACTGCTTCAAACAACTGGCAGCTTCAGATAAGTTTTATTTAGAACACAGGTTGCAAAACATAACATGACAATATCCTTAAATCTATACCACAGATCAAAAGGCATAAGTAAACATTCACATGAAGTCAGTAACCTCAAGTTCCAACTGACAATATGCCCATATAAGGTCAAGTTATCCCAGTAATGCACAGGATCATCAGTCTGTGGGTAGATCTTTGTCTTTTTTTTACACAGTAATCAGGATTTAGAAATAGAGGGAAGAGGATCATTTGTGACTGACTGGTCCATGTGTTGATATTTTCTGAGTTCCAATGATAGAACTCCACTCTAATTATTATTTAAAAATGTTGTTTTTCCTAGTAATATTTTGGAAATTTTTTTTCCCCCCTCAGAATTACAGCAATTTATTTCTAACTTTAGATAGTTTTTCTCAACTCTAGTGTAATATTTTAATCTAAACTAATCTAAACCTATCTAAACTAACATAACATCAAGTTATTATTTTTATAGGTTCTTAATAATAGGAAGAACAATCTCAGGCATCGGCGTAGGGTAAGTCACAATTCTATTGTGTTGTAGATCCTAATGATTTTGGGGGTTAAATTTGCTGTGAAATCATGCTTGGTGGGGTTTTGTACCAACTTATGCATACTTTCTGTGTTATAGCCTGTTTTTCTCCCTAGCATCATATACGTGGTAATGCCGGTCTATATCTCTGAAATATCTCCAAAGAAATCTCGTGGACTCTTGACTTCTAGTATCGGACCAATATTTGGATTGGGTCTTCTAATTTCAATTAGTTTGAATTGTGTATTTACAAAGTTTTGTCTCGGATGGCGAATGCCTATGGTGATGCAAGTTGTTGTGGGACTTACTTATTTGATTGGAATGCTGTTTCTGCCAAGGACCCCTAGGTAAGCACAACATATGATTCAGAATTTGGACATTATCTAACTATAATAGAGCTAAGGCATGTGTATGCATGTATATTTGTTTGTATGCCCATGAACTCCTCCCAGATTTCTGATTGCTGCATCACCAAACATGGCATCGATACTCAATGGGTCACTGGGATGGTAGAAGGCGATTTTTTATTTTGTAAACAAAAAAAATTAATGTGGAAAAATATTTGCTGATAAATCTGTAAAAAATGCCAACACAAAACTGAGCATGAGTCAGCATTGAGCTCATGCTGAATAATGATGCAGGAAAAGGTTGCCAAAGTCTGCCAAATCATGATGAAATGATACAAAATCCAGTGTGAGTTGTTATTGTGCTAGTCACCAAATAATGCCACAAAAAACTTCCATATCTGAGAGTTATCTTCCAATTCATCTGGAACATGACAAAATTTGTTCATGTGGTTAATTAAATGAAACAGACACCTTGTATAGGTAATCACAAGGATTTGAGTCCAGTTTGGGAATAATTTTACAAGTAACAGTCAGAGTAATTGCTGAGGTGAAGCCAGGGGATGTAATTTTGACCATTACTTGAACAATTATTCCCAAATTGGAAGAGAATCCATGTGATTACCTATTAATCACACAGCTACATGCAATTTTCTTGTGTAGATACCATTAGTTATCCATCTAAGATCTAAGAGGAGAGGAGAAAGTCTGAAGTGCTACTTGTACTATTCTAGTGTAGTTTTCTAGCTAGTTATATTTTTCACTTGGGGTAGTTTATGAAACATATAACTAGCTAGCTACAATGTCTAAAGCTGTTATTATTGTGTGCTCTACATATGAGTAGGGAAGTTGAGGTGTGTGTTACATATCAGTGGGGATGTGTGTTATATATCTTCTAAATATCTTCATCTTCCATGTTTTAAATCCAACAGACTTGTCATTCCTTTCACTCAAATATTCTCAAGTCAATTTTCCAAAAAATAGAGCTGCACCATGTCATAGTCGTAATAGATTATTTGCTGTTATGCACTCCAACAAGGATGGTTCAAATATATCTTCTAAGTTCCATTTTTCTATTATAATAAAGAGTAACTATGTGTTGCTACTGTTGCTAGCTAAAAACTATCATGCCTTAGCATGTTGCAATGGTAAGATACCAATGCAAATAAGCAGCATCCAAGTGTGACAAAGATGCTAAAACGCTGGGCATACTCATTACTATGCAATACAACATGCCAGCCTAAAGCTACAAAACGAGTACAAATAAAAAGTCAGGGGCTACAAAATGAGTACAATTAGTGAAAAAGCAAGTAAACTTAATGGGAGACTTTCACCTCCCACCCCCACCCCCCTCAAAAATTTTGGGACAAGTTTTTTTGTAAACACTTCGGCCTTTGGGTGTGTGGTCAATTGAAAGGTCATTGCATGCATGGAAATGCTCAATCTTAGCATTGCATATTGCTAGACCTTCAATAATAACCAAGAAGAGATAGGATTGTAAGGTCATGCCAAGCAGGTGATGCATGGCAGCTAGCTGTTCCATCACTAATGCTAGTGATGTGAGCATTTTCAACTTCGCAAGAATGAAGAGGTTCGATAGCAGTGGATTAAGCAGGTACAGTTGATCAGTGGACAAATAACATCTACAAGGCCTCCATTCTTGGCAGTGATTATTTTGAGGAGAGCTACTTCAAGCCTCAGCAGAATGTTGCCACACAATTAGGAATAGTTATGAGTTAGCCAGCTTGTCTGATGATGCCCCATCCATCTTTCAGAGGTCCCCTCATTTAAGCAAGGAGGGAGGATCTCCAACTAGGAAGAGGACCAAAGAATCTGAATCAGGAAAATTAATGGTAAGTGCTGTACTGCTCAGCTCCGTCATGTGTTTCTCGATTGTGGGGAAAAGCCACAATAGGTAATGAAACAGTATAGTGCACTGCATCAATAGATTCCAAAAAGAGATTAATTTTTTGAATGCTAATAACACCTAAAATATTTTTAATCTCAAGTTATGATACTTTTGATTTGTAAAGCTACCTTAAAACAGTAGTATAAAGTACCCTTGCAGTCTTTCCATGAGGTTTATGTGTAGCTACACAAAGTAGCATACCTTGATTGAAAATTATTAGATTTTATATAGAGGCTTCATATTTTTTTCCCTATTCATTACTGAAGCCAGCTGCTTCAAAATTGCAGAGAAAATGTTATAATGGAAGATATGAGATAAATAAAACATTTTAAAGAAATAAATATAACTGCCCCATGCTAATTATTGCAATAAATACCATAAAACATGGCCTCCTATGTGACTTGTAATTAAAACAAACAAACAATTCTTCATCTATCATTCAATTCATTTCTTCCAGCTATGCCTTTTATATACATAATTTCTTGCCGTCCTAAAATAGTTTGTGATATTTTCCACACCCACAGTGTCCAGTCAATCAGGAATATGAAACGAAGATATAGATGATATTTATGAATTTAGATTTAAGCCTGAAATTTGGGAACACATATCAGATATTTTGATTGGCAGTGGTAGATGCACTTATTTGCAACCCGAAAAAACTGAAATATTTTTATGTAACCATGTTGAATCATGAACCACATTCTATCTAGTTTTATTCTGGATGATATTTAATATTTTGATAAGTAGGATTAGCTTACCCTAAGTGGGTACAGTCAACAATAGCCAAAAAAAAATGATATGTGCTGATTTTTGTGCAGTAGACAACATAGTGCATTGGTATAGTCAAAACTCTGCATTGCACTGGTTGAACTCTGTAGTCCTCCACTGCTCAAGTGTATATAATATACAGAAACAAACGAACAAACTTGAAACGGGAACTTTTTTTATATTTAAAAGCAAAACAGTGGATTGACCTGATTGGCCTGTTAAAAATGAAACAAGACTGTACCCATGTAGACCACGACTTGTAATGTTGGATGACCCTTTACCATTTAAATCATATACACCAATTGTTCTGCTTTCGAAATGAGAGGAATGATGGATATCCATGATTTAGACCATAATCAGTTTAATGACTATTTACTCTTTAAATTCAAGGATACAAATCATTCGTACTCATTTTAAAAGCAGAACAATTGGTGTATATGATTTAAATGGTGAAGTGTTCAGTCATAGATCCTTTATTTTTTTAGTAGTGAATGGATCAAGTAAATATCCGTAGTTTAAATTTAATTTTTGTTGCTTCTCATTGTGAGTATGCAAATTTGGTTAAAAAAATTCATTCATTTAGTAAGCCCTTCTGTTAATGACGTGTGAAATAGGCAGTATATAGTGGTGCATTTCATTTAGTAAGGATTTAGAAATAAGAACCTCTCCATCTCTCAGGTGGTTGGTGCTGAACAAGAGAAATGGTGAAGCTCACTTCGTTCTCTCTAGGATCAATGGTTTCTCTTTGAACAAGTGTATCGATACATGCTTGGAGCTGGAAGACTTGAAAGAAACCACTAACACATTCCTTTCCCAGAATTACTTCATAAAATTTGCCAGAGAAATGAAGCAAATGCTGCAGTGGAAATACAATCAAAGGTAGTAATCTTGTGTATTACAAATGTAGCATTCTACTGTTTTACACTAGGATCTTTTATCTTATTTTTTTTTATTACTGTCCATACATGTAGCAAATGCCATATATTGGCCAGTGCTATTCAATGATCTGTAAAGTGTGTGGACTGTTTTATCCATGATCCTTCCTTACAGGGGATAAGTAATAGAGTTCAGCACAATAATTTAATGCTGTTAAGGTGAAATTTAGTATCTAAAAATATAGAGCACTGACATTTTAGTGAAGGATAATAGCGATTGAAGTCTACTTTCACATATTCCTATCCTTAGGCCTTATTGATTAATGCTCCAACTTTTGTGGATAGGGATAATGAGAGGGCTCCAGAAAACGGGCACGTATTAGCTAAACATAATTAAAATTGCACATTTATCAAATTGAAAATGTGAATCAATTGTTCAATCCATACTTCAGATTACCACTAGACTGGTATTCATTGATTTCGGAACATAAAAGAAGAAATGGATAGGTGGGAGTTTCAGCATTGGTTTTTGTGCAGTACTTGCAGTGATGATTCAAATGACTCTAACCCTCTAGAAAAATCCTAAATGATGTCTGGTATAGTGGCATTTTATTCTGTATGCTGTGAATCTCTTCATTATCATCATGTCAGGTTCTGTGATGCTAACATTTCAATGTCAGAAAAAATCACCATTATGAAATTACCTGTTTGTTGACAATCTATCCAGGATCTTCCCTCACCTTGAAAATGTTGCCTATCTTGTGTGGCTGATTTGAGTCAATCTCTACATTCATTGTGGACAACAACAGTATAAAATGGCTTGGCTTGGCTCTCCAAGTGAGCCTTTTTGCCTATCTTCATGAGGCATCGTGCATACTATGTCTGTATTAAAATCAAGGAAGTGACTTCCCGCCCTCGGGAAGTGTATAAAAAAAATTGTTACTATGCCACCAATGTCAGTTTTTTCCTGCTGAAAAGAGGCCTCCCCTTAAAAAGGCACTTCTGAATCTGAAGATGGATCCGGACATCGTCCCTGTCCCTGACTTCCTATTAACTCCAGCAAGTAGTCTACTCTGTTCTGTAGTATATTTCACTGGAATATGTGGAAAGATTTGCTACAACAACAATTTGATATGTTTTATATAATTATATATATATATATTTTTTTAATTTCACCACAGACAATTAATGTAAATATTATGGAATTGTTTCTGTAAAAAGGATGACTGCTCTTTGGGTAGATAAGGCTACTTGTATCCATCTATTTTAAAACTTTTTTGTACAGATTCTTGCTGTCCTTTCTCCTATTTATGGTGACTGGTCCAATTGGAAACTTCACGTAGTAAGAATTTGATTGTATATTCATTTTCTTGTTATAATTATACATTCAGATATTTCAGAAAATGCATGCTATTACTTTTGCTTATATCTTCTGCATAGCTACTTTGGTGCTACATTTTTTTGTAACCTGAACATTCCTGGATGCTTTCCCAATATCATTGTCAGTGTCTTTTTGCTGATTGGTGGTGTTATAACTTTCATATTTATTGATCTGGTGAGTTAGTTGCAATATTATGATGCACTCTCTGTTTTTTCCTAGCTTTCTCATGCAGAGGTATACACACTGCCAATTCTGGACTAACCTTAGCCACTGTATATATTACTAGTGCATGGCTCTCCTTAAAGCACCAATGAGCCACCCATGAGTCCACCCAGAGTACTCAATGGACAGCTAGGGCTCAATAAATTGTGCTAAATTTCCTCCCTATAATGCTATTCTCAAATTTCACATACATCATATGCATTGAATATAAATTGCCTATCTCCCTTCAGGATTTGTCGCTTTTATGAATGGTTCGCTAGCATCTATTGTTATTGTAATTTCCATCTGTAACTTACGATTCATAGGAGGGTATTCAAGAATCTCCTGAAGCCTAAACTTTGAGGGTGGAAACTCAACATTTTGATGAAATGAACAAACATCATCAAATCTTTAAGCAAGTGGTTTATTACTTTCCACTTGGACCACCAACAAGTGGCTTAATATACATGCCATGTAGTGTTACTATTGTTAACTTGGCAGACCGTATTGTGTACTACACAATCACCATTGTTGACTTTTCCCATAGACACAAATAATAATAGTTTTGTTAGGCCAGGCTGTTACATTGCTCCAAGTTTTTTTGTTTTTTTCCACCTTAGTCTGAATAGCCACAGACTGTTCACTTCGTTGCTCATAGAGAAATGAAGCTGCTGAAGATTGCAGCAGTGTATAAGATTAGTCAAATCAATGTAGTACTTTGTAACTTTTTTCCTGGAGCAAGAACTCAACAAACCTAACAGCACAGGGAATGCAAGTCATCGTTCTGCTTACAATACAACATGCATGTGCACGAACGGGTAACACATTGGATGGGCTCATGGTTGGATCATTGGTAGTTTAGGGTGAGCCACACAATAATGGTATATATGGTGGCTCAGGTTAGTCGAGAACTTAGTGTGTATTCTTCTTTTCGGTAGTTGCTCTTTAGATGGAACCTCCTTCTTAAACTGACCAACATATTTGTATCAATATAATGCAACTGTGGCAGTCATACTACCATATACCCTCTAATAGAGAACAAATTGTAATCAGCTCTCCAAATGTAACTTCATAGACAAACCTTAAAGGAGCTATGGCTTAGGTGTCTAATATACTACAGGAAGTGCTCTAATAGGATTCATAAAATAATAATCCCACAAATTCTACCATTAGAAAACATGTAAAGTTTGTAGTTTACCATTTCTTTAGAGATGGCCCATAAGAGAGCATGCTGGTAAGACTGGAGTGCAATTTTTTTGTGTAGAAATGGAAACTTATGGTGAACAAATAGCAGTTGCCAGTAAACAATTCTGCTGCAAATCTAGGGAGGAAAGGACGTACCAAGCTGGAAACTTGCAATCACTAACAGAGAAGGATATTTGGAATAGTAAAACAAGACTATTTTCATTAAGTGTATATGGACAATGTGAGATAGATGCGATATCTCCTTTTATTGTTTATAGGAACCTCCCCTCCAATTGTAACTACATCTGATTTACACTAGCCATAATTTTTTAATCATTTGAGGATTAGGATGCAAATTCAAATAAGCTACAGCTTTAGATTAGCTCCATTAAAGTATGCAGACAAAAGTTTGTCAAGAAAATACAAACATTCAGGAGTGTCTCCTTTCTCAGAGGCTAAGGGATTCAGAATGTTTTCACGGGTGTCTGTGCAACAAAAGAGCTTACAGAAACAGAAAATTGGCCAGAAAGAGAGCAACAAAGATGGCAGCGGGTTCGTTGGCCTTTTTTAATTGTTATACATCACTCAACAGAACAGTTACCAGTCACCCTTCCATTAATTATCGAAGGTAAATAGGATAAAACTAAATAGCGACCTTAGAGAGTATATGGTAGTTAACTATTCCTTTGAAATGTGTGTTGATGATGATAATGCCATAGTTACATGGATGTTTCAATCCAGGTTGGCCGAAAGCTGTTACTACTTCTGAGCACTCCAATCTTGATACTGTTGCTAATACTTGTGACTTCCCTGTCCCAAGTGTTTAGTTTGGAAAACGGCAACAATAAAGTTGTGGGCTATGTAATAGTCACTCTATTCTGCTTGTATGCACTGATTTACTCTATATCATGGGTGTAAGTATTATGACTAGCTCTCAGTCACACTTTGAAGAATAATTGTTTTGTTGTTATATATTTATTTTTAGAATCATACCTTGGGTGATAACCAGTGAAATTTTCCCAGTAGAAGCTCGAGGTATGTGATCAACATCATACTTCAACTACATGTTCCACAGGAAACTAGGAATACATGTCCTAGGGGTCAGAGAATGTAAAAAGGAAAAGGAAATCGAAAGTGTAGCATTTTGTACCATTTCAGATTCATGCTGTCCTTTCACCTATTTGTGGTCGCAGCAACCTCTAGAAAAGTACGGGATCTTTTTTTACACTTTATTACCAATACTTATGGAAACTGAAATAAACTGAAAATAGCAATTACTCAGTTTTGCACAATGATTTCCTACAATTTTCTTCATAGGTGGAGCTATAAGCATGCACTTCCAAGCATGTCCCCACTCCTTTCAAGATGATACCAGATGATTTTCCTTTCTTATTTCCTTTCGAAGATGTTGAAACACTTTTACTTAATTCTGTTGTTATTTCTCTTTCTTTCAGGCACAAAAATTGCTCTCACTACGGCTACTTTTTGGCTATGCAGTTTTTTAGCAACGCAATTTGTACCCCTCATCATCAACTCTGTTTTAGGCGTCACAGGATTCTTTTACATTCTGATTGGAATAAATGTGTTTAGTTTCATGATTCCGTTGCTAGGACTTCCTGAGACAAAGGTCATTTTCTACACTTAGACTAACATTGTTTCACTTATATGTTGCTTTGTTGTTTTGATATTCCTAAATTTATTCTTATTCCCACTAATATAGGGTGTTAGTCTTGAAGAAATGGATGTTTTATTTGACAAGCCATGGCTACAAAGGACTAATCTTATCTATTACTTGAGGTATGATAATTTGTGAATTCTTAAATAGTATTATCATCAAGATCCCACTACCAAATGGCCTCAATGATATCTCGGTTTGTGCATAAAGGTATACACGATTTCTTTCATTTATTAATAACACACATATATATATATATATAAATTATATATATATACGTTGTTCATTAGATCTTTCTTGTCTGGCTCATATTACCTCCTTCTATACACATGTCAATAAAAACATGTGTTTTTTTACTTTACATTTAATATGCTTATCTCTGATTATAAAATATTGCAAACCAATCATTGAGATACCTTTTAGAAATTAAAAAAAAAATTAAAAAAAGTTTTGTGATAGTCGAGACCCCTTTCCCCAAAGACGACCTCTGAATATAGAATGCACCGATGCTCCATGTTGCCATAGTGTTGGATTTTATCCAAACTGGATCCTTAAATTTTCTGTTTAGATTTTATCAATAAATGTTTGGATTTTTCATCATTAGAAAAATGTTTGACATTTCATGCATATCAGACCATGTGCAGCCTATTTCAAAACCACTCTCTGTGGTATTAGCTGAGTGTGGTCATTTTGTGGTCACCTGGTCTGTGCTGGAATATTCATGTGGTCACTTGGTCAGAACCGGAATATTCCTGCACAGTCCTGTTATTATGTGGTCACATTGATCTCACAAAACGAAACACAGAAACAGACTAGAAATATCTACATTAAATCACTTTTAACAGTGCAATTCAATGTTCCTCAAAAATGCTACGAATTTAAGGGGGGACTTGACATTTACTACCGAAATTTGAACACATATTTGTAGCTGTCATAACTTTTTTCCCCTTTCTTCTGTGCAGATACTTTTGATACCAGCTTGTTACTTATTGTGTGTGCTTTAAGGTGATATGTGAAGTGTCTCTATAGACACCTTTTCTTAGAAGATACACCCAAAAAGGCAAAGGTCATTAAAAAAATGGCACCTCCCAGTCTGTGGCAAGTATAATTCCTAGGTGCCTTGAGGTACAGACTCAAAATTTGTTTTGTGGCTTGCTAAAACACTAAGCTGTGATATGCCTTTGCCATAATTACAATGTGGTGAAGTGTTGATTAGATATGAGACACTTTATTTCCTACCGCGCAAAACCCTCGCAATATCTGTGACCCCGCCTCTTCTAATCACCATCTTCACGGTAAAAATAATTTCTCTCCGTTATTGCACAGCTTCGGCTTGTAGGAAGCCCCAATACCAATTTAGGGGCAGTAGCCCATGGCGCCTTGGAATTATATTTACCACAGATTGGGAGGTGCCATTTTTTAATGGCCCTTGCGTGTTTGGATGTATCTTCTAAGAAAAGATGCCTATAAAGACATTTCACATATCATCTTAAAGCACACACAATAAGCAACAAGCTGGTATCAAAAGTATCTGCACAGAAGAAAGGGGGGAAAGGTTATGACAGCTATAATATGTGTTCAAATTTCGGTAGTAAATGGTCAAGTCACCCCACCGAACAACGAACTATTAAAGACATGTGTAAATGCTATCAACACACTTTAGTATGTTATTTTGGATTTTGTTTGGATTTTTTGTTGCCAAAAAAATTGGATAACACAGGCGACTAATTTGGAAATTACTAAAAAAAATTATGGCAACACCGATTGCTCTAACCCATGCCAATCTACTACCTGGTCAAACTAGCTTACCACTAAAAAGTATTGTCTACAAACCACAAACACCACTTGATAATGACCAAATTTAAATCAACATAACCTGTACATTGTACTATATTACAGTATTGTGTATGTACCACAGCTTGTAGCTACTAGGGACTATATTAGTCATTGTATACAGTAGTGGGGGCAGATGCTTTAAACTTGCACCATCAGTCCATTTCTAACAGAAAAATAACTTAGGAAGTTTTAAACCAAGTATAAGGTGACAAGTCGTGATTATTATGCACTAATAAAAATATAAAAAATCCTGCTATAAGTATTATTTTTGTGCACTGTATGGTAAAATACAAAGCAATATAAAGTTGGCCTCTCCCTTTATTAACCAATATCTAGTGACAGACGACTTCCTTTGAGTGACCATGGAGATAATGTCAATGATGGTAGTCTCTTAAAGGAGGGACAACTGTAGATGTTGCATGCCAAAATGGGAATATCCCCAACATGAGGTGGCATTTCAATTCATCTTAATCAACAAGGTTTTATCTCGTCTCAGGGATGGGGTGGTGTGAATGATTGTCATTGCTGTTGTTTTTTATACACATATAGTTGTGGAATATCTAAAGAGTATAAAAGGACATGGGAGAATGAAGCTAAGGACATTAAAGATGCCATGGAATCTAAACAGAAGGAAGTATTATAGCAAATTATATATAAATATATATATAACATGTATTTATGATAAGTTGTGATTATTTTTAGTTTTGTATAACCAATTTAATAGGATCAATTCAACTCCAATTGTAATGTAATACCATGTAATTGGCCTTTGATGTAGTAAATTACTGTTACAAGCAATAATATCACCATAATACATTAATTAATGGTACAATATTGTGTTTGCACACCGATTCTGTAACCTTTCCGCTCTCCATAACTCTTCGCTTTCCATGTTACAAATAGAATTCTTGTCCAAGAACTCCAAAATGTATCTAGATGCTTAGTTTAGAGAGAGTACACAATGGACAATATCCCATGGTTGCACACAGACTCTGTAACCTCCCTGCTCTCGCCACCTCAATTACAAATTGAATTCTTGTCCAAGTTTTTTTTTGTGCATAATAGTGAAGTTGAAAACATTAAAAATCTTTATTTTTTTCATTTTCAGTTGGAAAAATCTGTATAGCCAATATGCTCTCCTCAATCACGCCTCCTCTCTGGCATGGTGGAGGTAGAAAGCATAAAACAAGCCACAGACATACTTGAATGCTTTTGATTACATCCTACCATAACTTGCCGACCATTAATCAGAATTTGCTCAAATTAGAAAGATGTATGCCATCTTATGAGTCAATTGATAAGAAGCCTGCTATATTAGCGACAAGCACTCCTCGAAGATTCAAAAAGAAGCATGGAGGGATCATTCAAAGATCAATGTGACCACACCCACAAATTAGACCCCGGAATCCCAAAATCTATACCAACCATGTGGAGAAATGTCATCGCCATACTGGATTTCAGAGAAGATGGGAAGAAAATAACATGGAGTTGTGAAGAAATGAAATTGTAGAGGTAACTAATAAATATCCACTACAATGATGGCTGTTCTAACTTAAAAAAAGAAAAGAAGGTTGTTACAACTTTAATAAATTCTTATATAGCCAGCTATAATAATCAGTCGGATGTTTTCTATTTCCCCCCTGCAATCCCCGGCGAAGCAGAGCACTGGAGCCACTGCCTACAAAACTACTCGCATGATTAAAAATGTAAATGGTCGATAAAATTGAACATATATTTATTGGTACTTCCAACCACACTACTATCGTAGATAACCGTATATCCCCTTCTTCGTAGTCCATAAAAGCTCCCTTCTTCGTAGTACGTAAAAATCAGCTTCACCCAATTCACCATCCGCTTTCGGAAATTTACAGAAGTACGCTTGTCTTAGTTTGCATCCACGACTATAGGAAACAGGGTATTCTTGTTACCACAAATGTTGGACTGGTTACTAAAGTTGCTAAGCTATTGACGAAATTAATTAGACACCTTGATCAATGGGATCTAGAGCATTATAGGTGAGCGAAGATTAGCATGGGGCTCCTATGATAACCCCCCCCCCCCCCCCCCCCCCCCCTTCCCACAGCAACTGTGTGTCCATGCGTTAAGACGACCCTGATCAACACATGCTACGTATTGTTTCCATTGTTGACTGCAGCCTTCTTAATACTATCTAGTTATTGTCTTTGCTCATGTAGGGTCAGCTACAGCCTCCTTCGAGGACTTGGTAAATATTGCACTGGAGAAAACCATAGCAGATATTGGATCAATATGAATAATTACTCCCAGAATTCGACGACCGTTTTGGCCCCACGTAGCGGGAAGCGACCATAATGAACGCCATGATATAATTACTCAAGATGAGAACATTGCTCTGACATCAAAAATATACAACTCTGATGGGAGAACCTATTGCATGCCAGTTACGCAAATGAAGATTCATGAAACAAGCTCTGTAAGATAAATTTCATGGATTTTTCACATCCGACATTAAAAAAAAAAAAAAAAAAATTGCGCTACTGGTTTACTACCTTATCAAAGGATTTAAGGCACTTTTGGAGACTTCATGTCGGGTGAAAAACTGAACAACCATTTGGGCAACTATGAAGCAGCGGATGCGAATTTTAGCCAGAGATATAAACTTTTTGGGGGGGGGGGGGGGGGGGTTCGGTCTGCCATTTAAAAAGTGGGTCAAACTAATCTAGGGAGTACGATGCTAGCTTACTCCCTGATAAAAATTATTCATTGCTCTGCATTTTTATGAAGCTGCATAAAATAAACGCGTATGATTGTTAATGCCAAATTTAAAAAAATTACTACACTCTGATAATTGTGTTATCTTTAATATATATATTTTTAATCGATGACAATTACAATTGAAAGAGAAAGTTACAACTGATTATAAAAATATACAAATTATATATTATAATACTTCTTTCTGTTTATATTGCAGGGCATCTTCACTGTCCTTGGTGTTATTCGGCTATGTTGCTTTATTCATCTTAGATATTCCACAACTATATGTATACATACGGGAAGGGGGGGGGAATCATTCACCCGACTCACCCCAATACCCTGGTGATTAAGATTGTCATGATTACAGCATACAAGGGTGTTGACATAAATTCTAATGTGGGTGAGGCTAACCAACCTCTATGCCCATATATATATATATAATTAATTATATAATACAATATAAAAACTCCAAATGTTGCCAGTGTTCTGGGGAAGTGGAGGGGCTCCAAGGCTTCGGTATTGAAATGTCCTTTTGTTGGATTCACCTTATACCTAACTTGCATGAAACATCGTTATCAAATAAGATTTTGAAAAAATAACAATGTTCCAGATATTTCATCTCAATTATTGGCTTTATGGTGGCATGCAGTATCTTATAATCAGAGATGAGCATATTAATATTAAGAAGAATGTGAAGGTAAGGTGCACCATGTTACTACTAGTCTGCGTCTAGTATGAGGCAACATCGTAACATAGAGCTATATTTGTTAAATAATGTTAATTGATCAATGCAAAAGTAAATGTTGGCACCGAACATCATTTTCTATAAAAGATGGTTGATCAACAAGCACACTTCTACAAGAATTGAATGAGTTAATTCAATTCTTCTAATAAACTATGATGTTGACGTGAGCAGAGAAGGAGATAGTCTTGCATCATGAGCCAGACAAGAAAGGCTTGTAACAACATATTAATAAACTGTGTACACTTTTATGCAATAGAAGGCAACATTGAAGCCATTTGATAATTTGATGGGATCCAGTAATAGTACTTTTTAAAAATTCACATATGGCAAATACCTCAAATAATAAACAAGGTTAATCCTTTGCTTCCATGGCTTGTTGAATAAACCATCCATTTCTTCCAGACTAACAGCCTATATATTACAGAGTAAATTTAGGAATATCATGACCACAAAACAACAACACAATTAAGTCCACCACAGCTATAATCTAGGGGGACGACACCTGAAACCACCAAAATTTGAACACATATTTGTAGCTGTCATAACTTTTTTCCCCGTTTCTTCGGTGCAAATACTTTTGATACCAGCTTGTTGCTTATTGTGTGTGCTTTAAAATAATATGTAAAAAGTCTCTATATGCACCTTTTCTTAGAAGATATATCCAAACACGCAAGGGTCACTAAAAAAATGGCACTTCCTAATTTGTGGCAGTCCTAACTCCCAGGCGCCTTGACCGACCTGCCCCAAACTCGGTGTGCGGGTTGCTAAAGCTCTTAGCTGGGATACAGTTGTTGTTGTTTTTTTCCTACCGTGAACCCCCCCCCCCCTGAGTTGCGGTGTTGAGAAGAGGCGGGACCAAAAAAATTCGCTGGTATTTGCATTCTAATTATAATAATGAACATTTTGAAAATTATTTTCTTGAAAAATTGTACCATTTAACTAGCATATATAGGTAGGTGACTCATTAACTAGCATTTATAAGGTGACTCACTAGCATTTGTAAGGAGGTGACACATTAACTAGCATTTGTAAGGTAGGTGACTCATTAACTAGCATTTGTAAGGAGGTGACTCATTAAGTAGCATTTGTAAGGAAGTGACTAATTAACTAGTATTTGTACTGAGGTGACTCATTAACTAGCATTTGTAAGGAGGTGTCTCATTAACTGGCATTTGTAAGGTAGGTAGACCTTTGATAGTGTTTCCACTGCACCAATTCTCTCATTTGTCAGGAAAAGTTTACGAAGTAATTATGGGAAGCAAATGAGTTAGTGTTTTCCTTCAATTCTTCCAGTTCCAAGTATGTTTCGATGGAATTCGTGGCCAAAGAGGAACCATTGGTCCTAGAGAGAACCAAGTGAGCTTCACTATTTCTCTTCTTCAATACCAACCACCTGAAAAAGAAGGAAAGGAAGGTTCGCATTTCTAAGTCCTCACAAATTCAGATACAGTAAAGTACATCACAACTTCTTGCTCCACAGACATAAGTTTACTATTGCATACTCACAAGATAAAACTAAAATATTTGCATAAACACCTTTAAAACTGGCAGTATTATCAGGTATGTGCTCATTTAAAACAAGAATTATTATCAGGTGTATACTCATTTAAAATAGGTAGTATTATCAGGTACATACTCATTTAAAACAATACTCATTTAAAACATGTAGTATTATATGGTATACTCATTTAAAACAGGTAGTATTATCAGGTATATACTCATTTAAAACAGGAAGTATTATCAGGTATATACTCATTTAAAACAGGTAGTATTATCAGGTACACACTCATTTAAAACAAGTAGTATTATCAGGTATATACTCATTTAAAACAGGTAGTATTATCAGGTATATACTCATTTAAAACAGGTAGTATTATCAGGTATATACTCATTTAAAACAGGCAGTATTATCAGGTATATACTCATTTAAAACAGGTAGTATTATCAGGTATATACTCATTTAAAACAGGCAGTATTATCAGGTATATACTCATTTAAAACAGTTAGTATTATAAGGTACACAGTCATTTAAAACAAGTAGTATTATCAGGTATATCCTCATTTAAAAAAGGTAGTATTATCAGGTATATACTCATTTAAAACAGGTAGTATTATCAGGTATATACTCATTTAAAACAGGTAGTATTATCCAGTATATACTCATTTAAAACAGGTAGTATTATCAGGTATATACTCATTTAAAACAGGTAGTATATCAGGTATATATCATTTGAAACAGATAGTATTATCAGGTATATACTCATTTTAGCAAATTTAGCATGTAGTTATTTTTTCTCTAAATTATCAACTCAAAATTCCAAATATTAGTACTAACTCGGTCAATAATTTCCTAAAATGACTAAATTTAGTGCCTACAAAATTCGCTAAGCTTGAAACTGCCAAATTTAGTGCCCCTCAAATCCTCCAGCTTGAAACTGCTAAATTTAGTATCTTCCAAATCCTCTAAGCTTAAAACTGCTAAATTTAGTACCTCCCAAATCCTCCAAGCTTTAAACTGCTAAATTTAGGACCTCCAAATCCTCTAAGCTTGAAACTTCTAATTTAGTACCTCCCAACTCCTTTAAGCTTGAAACTGCTAAATGTTACCTCCAAATCCTCTAAACTTGAAACTGTCAAATTTAGTACCTACAAATCCTCTAAGCTTGAAACTGCTAAATTTAGTACCCCCAAATCCTCTAAGCTTGAAACTGCTAAATTTAGAACCCCCCAAATCGTCTAAGTTTGAAACTGCTAAATTTAGTCCCTCCCAAATCCTATAAGCTTGAAACTGCTAAATTTATTGCCTCCCAAATTCTCTAAGCTAGAAACAGCTAAAATT
>CBDHDT010000064.1:0-70061 GCA_965261215.1 Ekhidna sp. | reverse complement strand
CCCCTTTCAAACAAGGTAAAAAAACATAATTTCTGAGTATTTCAGTGCTCGTTTCCGGGATAGTCAATTTTATGTCTAAAAAGAAAAGTTCTCGATGAATTTCCCCAAAAATTCTTCAAAACTAAAGAAAGGCATAGTTTAGCAGTATGTAGCTCAGTTTGTGGAGAAAAACAGTTTTTGTTAATATTTGTCAACTTTTACTGGATTGATCAAAAAAAGTTGTTTAAACAAATCCAAAATCTCCTCAGGATTTGCCCCTTTCAAACATGGTACGAAAAACAAACTTTCTGAGTATTTCAGTACTCTTTTCTGAGATAGTCAATTTTATGTCTAAAAAGAAAAGTTCTCTATGAATTCCCCCAAAAATGCTTCAAAACAGAAGAAATGCATAGTTTTGCAATATGTAGCTCATTTTGTGGAAAATTTTTTTTTTGTAGTATTTATTCCTTTTACTGGTTTGATCAAAAGAAGTTGTTTACACAAATTCAAATTCTTTCAAACATGGTACGAAAAACAAACTTTCTGAGTTTTTCTGTGCTCGTTTCTGAGATAGTCACTTTTATGTCAAAAAAGAAGAGTTCTCTATTAATTTCTCCCAAAATGCTTCAAAACAACAAAAAAGCATAGTTTAGCAGTATGCGGCTGACTTTGTGGAGAAAAACAGTTTTTGTTAATATTTATCCCCTTTTATTGGTTTGATAAAAAAGTTGTTGTTTAAACAAATCCAAATTTTCCTAAGGATTTGCCTCTTTCAAATATGGTAAGAAAAAAAAACTTTATGAGTATTTCAGTGTTCGTTTCTGAGATAGTCACTTTTATGTCTAAAAAGAAAAGTTCTCTATGAATTTCCCACAAAATGCTTCAAAACAATAGAAAAACATAGTTTTGCAGTTTGCGGCTGATTTGTGGAGAAAAACAGTTTTTGTTAATAGTTTTCCTCTATTACTGGTTTGTTCAAAAAAAGTTGTTTAAACAAATCCAAGTTTACCTCAGGATTTGCCCATTTTCAAATATGTTAAGAAAAACAAACTTTCTGAGTTTTTCTCTGCTCTTTTCTGAGATAGTCATATATATATCTAAAATGAAACTTTTTCTATGAATTAACCCCAAAATGCTCTAAAACAACAGAAAGGTATAGTTTAGCAGTATGTAGCTCACTTTGTGGAGAATTTTTTTTTTGTTAATATTTATCCCCTTTTACTGGTTTGATCAAAAACAATTGTTCAAACAAATTCCAATTTTCCTCAGTATTTGCCCCTTTCAAACATGGTACGAAAAACAAAATTTTGAGTATTTCAGTGCTCCATTCGGAGATAGTCACATATGTCTAAAATGAAAAGTTCTCTATGAATTTACCACAAAGTGCTTCAAAACAACAGAAACGCATAGTTTAGCAGTATGTAGCTCACTTTGTGGAGAAAATTTATTTTTTGTTAACATTTATCCCCTTTTACTGGTATGATAAAAAACAATTGTTCAAACAAATTCTAATTTTCCTCAGTATTTGCCTCATTCAAACATGGTACGAAAAACAAAATTTTGAGTATTTCAGTGCTCGTTTCGGAGATAGTCACATCCATATATCTCTAAAATTAAAAGTTCTCTATGAATTTACCCCAAAATGCTTCAAAACAACAGAAAGGCATAGTTTAGCAGTATGTGGCTCACTTTGTGGAGAAAAACATTTTTTGTTAATATTTATCCCCTTTTATTGGTGATAATAAAAAAAATTTTAAACCAATCTAAATTTTCCTCAGTATTTGCCCCTTTCAAACAAGGTAAAAAAAAACATAATTTCTGAGTATTTCAGTGCTCGTTTCCGGGATAGTCCAATTTTATGTCTAAAAAGAAAAGTTTCTCGATGAATTTCCCCAAAAATTCATCAATACTAAAGAAAGGCATAGTTTAGCAGTATGTAGCTCAGTTTGTGGAGAAAAACAGTTTTTGTTAATATTTGTCCACTTTTACTGGATTGATCAAAAAAAGTTGTTTAAACAAATCCAAAATCTCCTCAGGATTTGCCCCTTTCAAACATGGTACGAAAAACAAACTTTCTGAGTATTTCAGTGCTCTTTTCTGAGATAGTTAAATTTATGTCTAAAAAGAAAAGTTCTCTATGAATTTCCCCATTAATGCTTTAAAACAACAGAAAGGCATAGTTTAGCAGTATGTGGCTCATTTTTGCAGAAAAACAGTTTTTGTTTATATTTATCCCCTTTTACTTGTTTAATCAAAAAATAATTGTTTAAACAATCCAAATTTTCCTCAGGATTTGCCTCTTTCCAACATGGTAAGAAAAACAAATTTTATGAGTATTTCAGTGCTCATTTCCGAGATAGTCACTTTTATGTCTAAAATGAAAAGTTCTCTATGAATTTACCCCAAATGCTTTAAAACAAAAGAAAGGCATAGTTTAGCAGTATGCGGCTGATTTGTGGAGAAAAACAGTTTTTGTTAATATTTTCCCTCTATTACTGGTTTGTTCAAAAACAGTTGTTTAAACAAATCCAAGTTTACCTCTGGATTTGCCCCTTTTCAACTATGGTACGAAAAACAAACTATCTGAGTTTTTCTCTGCTCTTTTCTGAGATAGTCATATATATGTCTAAAATGAAAGTTCTCTATGAATTTACCCCAAAATGCTTCAAAACAACAGAAAGGCATAGTTTAGCAGTATGTAGCTCAATTTGTGGAGAATTTTTTTTTTGTTAATATTTATCCCTTTTTACTGGTTTGATCAAAAACAATTGTTCAAACAAATTCAAATTTTCCTCAGTATTTGCCCCTTTCAAACATGGTACGAAAAACAAAATTTTGAGTATTTCAGTTCTCGTTTCGGAGATAGTCACATATATGTCTAAAATGAAAAGTTCTCTATGTATTTACCCCAAAATGCTTCAAAACAACAGAAAGGCATAGTTTAGCAGTATGTGGCTCACTTTGTGGAGAAAAACAGTTTTTGTTAATATTTATCCCCTTTTATTGCTTTTATAAAAAATTTGTTTAAACAAATCAAAATTTTCCTCAGGATTTGCCTCTTTCAAACATGGTAAGAAAAACAAACTTTATGAGTATTTCAGTGTTCGTTTCTGAGATAGTCACTTTTATGTCTAAAAAGAAAAGTTCTCTATGAATTTCCCCCAAAATGCTTCAAAAGAACAGAAAGGCATAGTTTAGCAGTATGTGGCTCACTTAGTGGAGAAAAACTATTTTTTGTTAATATTTATCCCCTTTTATTGGTTTGATTTAAAAAAAAAAGTTTAAACAAATCCAAATTTTCCTCAGTATTTGCCCCTTTCAAACAAGGTAAGAAAAACATACTTTCAGAGTATTTCAGTGCTCGTTTCCTGGATAGTCAATTTTATGTCTAAAAGAAAAGTTCTCTATGAATTTCCCCCAAAATGCTTCAAAACAGCAGAACGGCTTGGTTTAGCAGTATGTAGCTCACTTTGTGGTGAAAAACAGTTTTTGTTAATATTTATCCACTTTTACTGGTTTGATCAAAAAAAGTTGTTTAAACAAATCCAAAATCTCCTCAGGATTTGCCACTTTCAAAAATGGTACGAAAAACAAACTTTCTGAGTGTTTCAGTGCTCGTTTCTGAGATAGTCAAATTTATGTCTTAAAAGAAAAGTTCTCAATGAATTTCCCCATAAATGCTTTAAAACAACAGAAAGGCATAGGTTAGCAGTATGTGGCTCACTTTGTGGAGAAAAACTGTTTTTGTTAATATTTATACCCCTTTTACTTGTTTAATCAAAAAAACATTGTTAAAAAAAATCCAAATTTTTCTCAGGATTTGCCTCTTTCCAACATGGTAAGAAAAACAAACTTTGTGAGTATATCAGTGCTCATTTCTGAGATAGTCACTTTTATATCTAAAAAGAAAAGTTCTCAATGAATTTCCCCCAAAATGCTTCAAAACAACAGAAAGGCATAGTTTAGCTGTATGTGTCTCACTTTGTGGAGAAATTTTTTTTTTATTAATATTTATCCCCTTTTATTGGTTTGATAAAAAAGGTTGTTTAAAAAAATTCAAATTTTTCTCATTATTTGCCCCTTTCAAACAAGGCACGAAAAACAAACTTTCTGTGTATTTCAGTGCTCGTTTCTGAGATAGTCACTTTTATGTCTAAAAAGAAAATTTCTCTATGAATTTCCCCCAAAATGCTTCAAAACAACAGAAAAGCATAGTTTAGCAGTATGCGGCTGACTTTGTGGAGAAAAACAGTTTTTGTTAATATTTTTCCTCTAATACTGGTTTGTTCAAAAAAAGTTGTTTAAACAAATCCAAGTTTACCTCAGAATTTGCCCCTTTTCAAATATGGTAAGAAAAACAAACTTTCTGAGTATTTCTCTGCTCTTTTCTGAGATAGTCATATATATGTCTAAAATGAAAAGTTCTCTATGAATTTACCCCAAAATGCTTCAAAACAACAGGAAGGCATAGTTTAGCAGTATGTAGCTCACTTTGTGGAGAATTTTTTTTTTGTTAATATATATCCCCTTTTACTGGTTTGATCAAAAACAATTGTTTAAACAAATCCAAATTTTCTATGAATTTCCCCCAAAATGCTTCAAAACAGCATAAAGGCATGGTGTAGCAGTATGTGGCTCACTTAGTGGAGAAAATTTTTTTTGTTAATATTTATCCCATTTTAACGGTTTGATCATAAAAAAGTTGTTTAAACAAATTCAAATTTTCCTCAGTATTTGCATCTTTCAAACATGGTACGAAAAACAAACTTTTTGAGTATTTTAGTGCCCTTTTCTGCGATAGTCACTTTTATATCTAAGAAGAAAAGTTCGGTATGAATTTCCCCCAAAATGCTTCAAAACAACAGAAAGGCATAGTTTAGCAATATGTGGCTCACTTAGTGGAGAAAAACAATTTTTGTTAATATTTATCCCCTTTTACTGGTTTGATAAAAAAAAAATTGTTTAAACAAATTCAAATATTCCTCAGTATTTCCCCCTTTCAAACATGGCACGAAAAACAAACTTTTTGGGTATTTCATTGCCCGTTTCTGAGATTATCACTTTTATATCTAAAAAGAAAAGTTCTCTAGTAATTTCCCCCAAAATGCTTCAAAACAACAGAAAGGCATAGTTTAGCAGGATGTGGCTCACTTTGTAGAGAAAAACAGTTTTTTTAAATATTTATCTCCTTTTACTGGTTTGATCAAAAGAAGTTGATAAAAACAAATTCAAATTTTCTTCAGTATTTTCCCCTTTCAAACATGGAACGAAAAACAAACTTTCTGAGTATTTCAGTGCTCGTTTCTGAGATAGTCACTTTTATGTCTAAAAAGAAAATTTCTCTATGAATTTCCCCATAAATGCTTCAAAACAACACAAAAGCATAGTTTAGCAATATGCGGCTGACTTTATGGAGAAAAACAGTTTTTGTTAATATTTTCCCTCTATTACTGGTTTGTTCAAAAACAGTTGTTTAAACAAATCCAAGTTTACCTCAGGATTTTCCCCTTTTCAAATATGGTAAGAAAAACAAACTTTCTGAGTTTTCTCTGCTCTTTTCTGAGATAGTCATATATATGTCTAAAATGAAAAGTTCTCTATGAATTTACCCCAAAATGCTTCAAAACAACAGAAAGGCATAGTTTAGCAGTATGTAGTTCACTTTGTGGAGAAATTTTGTTTTTGTTAATATTTATCCCCTTTTACTGGTTTTATCAAAAAAAATTGTTCAAACAAATTCAAATTTTGCTCAGAATTTGCCCCTATCAAACATGGTAAGAAAAACAAAATTTTGAGTATTTCAGTGCTCGTTTAGGAGATAGTCACATATATGTCTAAAATAAAAATTTCTCTATGAATTTAACCCAAACTGCTTCAAAACAACAGAAAGGCATAGTTTAGCAGTATGCGGCTCACTTTGTGGAGAAAAACAGTTTTTGTTAATATTTTCCCTCTATTACTGGTTTGTTCAAAAAAAGTTGTTTAAACAAATACCAATTTAACTCAGGATTTGCCCCTTTTCAAATATGGTAAGAAAAACAAACTTTCTGAGTATTTCTCTGCTCTTTTCTGAGATAGTCATATATATGTCTAAAATGAAAAGTTCTCTATGAATTTACCCCAAAATGCTTCAAAACAACAGAAAGGCATAGTTTAGCAGTATGTAGCTCAATTTGTGGAGAATTTTTTTTTTTTTTAATATTTATCCCTTTTTACTGGTTTGATCAAAAACAATTGTTCAAACAAAATTCAAATTTTCCTCAGTATTTGCCCCTTTCAAACATGGTACGAAAAACAAAATTTTGAGTATTTCAGTTCTCGTTTCGGAGATAGTCACATATATGTCTAAAATGAAAAGTTCTCTTTGAATTTACCCCAAAATGCTTCAAAACAACAGAAAGGCATAGTTTAGCAGTATGTGGCTCACTTTGTGGAGAAAAACAGTTTTTGTTAATATTTATCCCCTTTTATTGGTTTGATAAAAAAAAGTTGTTTAAACAAATCATAATTTTCCTCAGGATTTGCCTCTTTCAAACATGGTAAGAAAAACAAACTTTATGAGTATTTCAGTGTTCGTTTCTGAGATAGTCACTTTTATGTCTAAAAATAAAAGTTCTCTATGAATTTCCCCCAAAATGCTTCAAAACAACAGAAAGTCATAGTTTAGCAGTATGTGGCTCATTTAGCGGAGAAAAACAATTTTGGTTAATATTTATCCCCTTTTATTGGTTTGATTTAAAAAAAGTTGTTTAAATAAATCCAAATTTTCCTCAGTATTTGCCCCTTTCAAACAAGGTAAGAAAAACATACTATCAGAGTATTTCAGTGCTCGTTTCCGGGATAGTCAATTTTATGTCTAAAAGAAAAGTTCTCTATGAATTTCCCCCAAAATGCTACAAAACAGCAGAAAGGCATAGTTTAGCAGTATGTAGCTCACTTTGTGGTGAAAAACAGTTTTTGTTAATATTTATCCACTTTTACTGGTTTGATCAAAAAAAGTTGTTTAAACAAATCCAAAATCTCCTCACGATTTGCCACTTCAAAAATGGTAAGAAAAACAAACTTTCTGGGTATTTCAGTGCTCGTTTCTGAGTGTCAAATTTATGTCTTAAAAGAAAAGTTCTCAATGAATTTCCCCATAAATGCTTTAAAACAACAGAAAGGCATAGGTTAGCAGTATGTGGCTCACTTTGTGGAGAAAAACTGTTTTTGTTAATATTTATACCCCTTTTACTTGTTTAATAAAGAAAAAAAAAAAATTTTTAAATTCAAATTTTTCTCAGGATTTGCCTCTTTCCAACATTGTAAGAAAAACAAACTTTGTGAGTATACCAGTGCTCATTTCTGAGATAGTCACTTTTATATCTAAAAAGAAAAGTTCTCAATGAATTTCCCCCAAAATGATTCAAAACAACAGAAAGGCATAGTTTAGTAGTATGTGTCTCACTTTGTGGAGAATTTTTTTTTTTTGTTAATATTTATCCCCTTTTATTGGTTTGATAAAAAAAGGTTGTTTAAAAAAATTCAAATTTTTCTCATTATTTGCCCCTTTCAAACAAGGTACGAAAAACAAACTTTCTGAGTATTTCAGTGCTCATTTCTGAGATAGTCACTTTTATGTCTAAAAAGAAAATTTCTCTATGAATTTCCCCCAAAATGCTTCAAAACAACAGAAAAGCATAGTTTAGCAGTATGCGGCTGACTTTGTGGAGAAAAACAGTTTTTGTTAATATTTTTCCTCTAATACTGGTTTGTTCAAAAAAAATTGTTTAAAGAAATCCAAGTTTACCTCAGGATTTTCCCCTTTTCAAATATGGTACGAAAAACAAACTATCTGAGTATTTCTCTGCTCTTTTCTGAGATAGTCATATATATGTCTAAAATGAAAAGTTCTCTATGAATTTACCCCAAAATGCTTCAAAACAACAGAAAGGCATAGTTTAGCAGTATGTAGCTCAATTTATGGAGAATTTTTTTTTTGTTAATATTTATCCCTTTTTACTGGTTTGATCAAAAACAATTGTTCAAACAAATTCTAATTTTCCTCAGTATTTGCCCCTTTCAAACATGGTACGAAAAACAAACTATCTGAGTATTTCTCAGCTCTTTTCGGAGATAGTCACATATATGTCTAAAATGAAAAGTTCTCTATGTATTTACCCCAAAATGCTTCAAAACAACAGAAAGGCATAGTTTAGCAGTATGTGGCTCACTTAGTGGAGAAAAACTATTTTTAGTTAATATTTATCCCCTTTTATTGGTTTGATTTAAAAAAAAAAATTTAAACAAATCCAAATTTTCCTCAGTATTTGCCCCTTTCAAACAAGGTAAGAAAAACATACTTTCAGAGTATTTCAGTGCTCGTTTCCGGAATAGTCAATTTTATGTCTAAAAGAAAAGTTCTCTATGAATTTCCCACAAAATGCTTCAAAACAGCAGAAAGGCATGGTTTAGCAGTATGTAGCTCACTTTGTGGTGAAAAACAGTTTTTGTTAATATTTATCCACTTTTACTGGTTTGATCAAAAAAAGTTGTTAAAACAAATCCAAAATCTCCTCAGGATTTGCCACTTTCAAAAATGGTACGAAAAACAAACTTTCTGAGTATTTCAGTGCTCGTTCTGAGATAGTCAAATTTATGTCTTAAAAGAAAAGTTCTCAATGAATTTCCCCATAAATGCTTTAAAACAACAGAAAGGCATAGTTTAGCAGTATGTGGCTCACTTTGTGGAGAAAAACTGTTTTTGTTAATATTTATACCCCTTTTACTTGTTTAATCAAAAAAACATTGTTAAAAAAAATCCAAATTTTTCTCAGGATTTGCCTCTTTCCAACATGGTAAGAAAAACAAACTTTGTGAGTATATCAGTGCTCATTTCTGAGATAGTCACTTTTATATCTAAAAAGAAAAGTTCTCAATGAATTTCCCCCAAAATGCTTCAAAACAACAGAAAGGCATAGTTTAGCAGTATGTGTCTCACTTTGTGGAGAAATTTTTTTTTTGTTAATATTTATCCCCTTTTATTGGTTTGATAAAAAAAGGTTGTTTAAAAAAATTCAAATTTTTCTCATTATTTGCCCCTTTCAAACAAGGCACGAAAAACAAACTTTCTGAGTATTTCAGTGCTCGTTTCTGAGATAGTCACTTTTATGTCTAAAAAGAAAATTTCTCTATGAATTTCCCCCAAAATGCTTCAAAACAACAGAAAAGCATAGTTTAGCAGTATGCGGCTGACTTTGTGGAGAAAAACAGTTTTTGTTAATATTTTTCCTCTAATACTGGTTTGTTCAAAAAAAGTTGTTTAAACATATCCAAGTTTACCTCAGAATTTGCCCCTTTTCAAATATGGTAAGAAAAACAAACTTTCTGAGTATTTCTCTGCTCTTTTCTGAGATAGTCATATATATGTCTAAAATGAAAAGTTCTCTATGAATTTACCCCAAAATGCTTCAAAACAACAGAAAGGCATAGTTTAGCATTATGTAGCTCACTTTGTGGAGAATTTTTCTCAATGAATTTCCCCCAAAATGCTTCAAAACAACAGAAAGGCATAGTTTAGCTGTATGTGTCTCACTTTGTGGAGAAATTTTTTTTTTGTTAATATTTATCCCCTTTTATTGGTTTGATAAAAAAAGGTTGTTTAAAAAAATTCAAATTTTTCTCATTATTTGCCCCTTTCAAACAAGGCACGAAAAACAAACTTTCTGAGTATTTCAGTGCTCGTTTCTGAGATAGTCACTTTTATGTCTAAAAAGAAAATTTCTCTATGAATTTCCCCCAAAATGCTTCAAAACAACAGAAAAGCATAGTTTAGCAGTATGCGGCTGACTTTGTGGAGAAAAACAGTTTTTGTTAATATTTTTCCTCTAATACTGGTTTGTTCAAAAAAAGTTGTTTAAACAAATCCAAGTTTACCTCAGAATTTGCCCCTTTTCAAATATGGTAAGAAAAACAAACTTTCTGTGTATTTCTCTGCTCTTTTCTGAGATAGTCATATATATGTCTAAAATGAAAAGTTCTCTATGAATTTACCCCAAAATGCTTCAAAACAACAGAAAGGCATAGTTTAGCAGTATGTAGGTCACTTTGTGGAGAATTTTTTTTTTGTTAATATATATCCCCTTTTACTGGTTTGATCAAAAACAATTGTTTAAACAAATCCAAATTTTCCTGAGGATTTGCCTCTTTCCAACATGGTAAAAAAACAAAATTTATGAGTATTTCAGTGTTCGTTTCTGAGATAGTCAATTTTATGTCTAAAAAGAAAAGTTCTCTATGAATTTCCCCCAAAATGCTTCAAAACAACATAAAGGCATGGTGTAGCAGTATGTGGCTCACTTAGTGGAGAAATATTTTTTTTGTTAATATTTATCCCCTTTTACTGGTATGATCAAAAAAAGTTGTTTAAACAAATTCAAATTTTCCTCAGTATTTGCATCTTTCAAACATGGTACGAAAAACAAACTTTTTGAGTATTTTAGTGCCCTTTTCTGCGATAGTCACTTTTATATCTAAGAAGAAAAGTTTGGTATGAATTTCCCCCAAAATGCTTCAAAACAACAGAAAGGCATAGTTTAGCAGTATGTGACTCACTTAGTCGAGAAAAACAATTTTTGTTAATATTTATCCCCTTTTATTGGTTTGATAAAAAAAAGTTGTTTAAACAAATTCAAATATTCCTCAGTATTTCCCCCTTTCAAACATGGTACGAAAAACAAACTTTTTGAGTATTTCATTGCTCGTTTCTGAGATTATCACTTTTATATCAAAAAAGAAAAGTTCTCTAGTAATTTCCCCCAAAATGCTTCAAAACAACAGAATGGCATAGTTTAGCAGTATGTGGCTCACTTTGTGGAGAAAAACAGTTTTTGTTAATATTTATCTCCTTTTACTGGTTTGATCAAAAGAAGTTGATAAAAACAAATTCAAATTTTCTTCAGTATTTTCCCCTTTCAAACATGGAACGAAAAACAAACTTTCTGAGTATTTCAGTGCTCGTTTCTGAGATAGTCACTTTTATGTCTAAAATTAAAAGTTCTCTATGAATTTCCCCCAAAATGCTTCAAAACAACAGAAAGGCATAGTTTAGCAGTGTGTTGCTCACTTTGCGGAGAAAAACAGTTTTGTTAATATTTTTCCTCTATAGCTGGTTTGTTCAAAAAGAGTGGTTTAAACAAATCCAAATTTTCTTCAGGATTTGCTCCTTTTCAAACATGGCAAGAAAAACAAACTTTCTGAGTATTTTATTGCTCGTTTCTGAGAGAGTCAATTTTATGTCTAATAAAGAAAAAAGTTCTCTATGAATGCCCCCAAAATGCTTCAAAACACCAGGAAACTTAGTTTAGCAGTATGTGGCTCACTTTATGGAGAAAAACAATTTTTGTTAATATTTATCCCCTTTTACTGCTTTGATCAAAAACAGTTGTTTAAACAAATCCAAATTTTCATCAGGATTTGCCCCTTTCAAACATGGTAAGAAAAACAATCTTTCTGAGTATTTCAGTGCTCGTTTCTGAGATAGTCAATTTTATGTCTAAAAGAAAAGTTCTCTATGAATTTCCCCGTAATGCTTCAAAACAACAGAAAGGCATAGTTTAGCAGTATGTGTCTCACTTTGTGGAAAAAAACAATTTTTGTTAATATTTATCCCCTTTTACTGGTTTCATCAAAAACAATTGTTTAAACAAATTCAAATTTTCCTCTCTATTTTCCCCCTTTCAAACATGGCACGAAAACAAAATATCTGAGTATTTCAGTGCTCGTTTCTGAGATAGTCACTTTTATGTCTAAAAAGAAAAGTTCTCTATGAATTTCCCCAAAAATGCTTCAAAACAACAGAAAGGCATAGTTTAGTAGTATGTGACTCACTTAGTGGAGAAAAACAATTTTTGTTAATATTTATCCCCCTTTTACTAGTTTGATCAAAAAAAGTTGTTTAAACAAATCCAAATTTTCATCAGAATTTGCACCTTTCAAACAAGGTAAGAAAAAAATACTTTCTGAGTATTTCAGTGCTCGTTTCTGAGATAGTCAATTTTATGTCTAAAAAGAAAGTTCTCTATGAATTTCCCCAAAAATGGTTCAAAACAACAGAAAGGCAAAGTTTAGCAATATGTGGCTCACTTTGTGGAGAAAAACAGTTTTTGTTAATATTTATCCCCTTTTACAGGTTTGATCAAAAACACATGTTTAAACAAATCCAAATTTTCCTCAGAATTTTCCTCTTTTCAAACCTGGTAAGAAAATCAAACTTTCTGAGTATTTCAGTGCTCTTTTTTAAAATAGTCACTTTTATACCTAAAAAGAAAAGTTCTCTATGAATTTACCCAAAAATGCTTCAAAACAACAGAAAGACATAATTTAGCAGTATGTTGCTTAGTTTGTGGATAAAAATTTTTTTTGTTAATATTTTTTCTCTATTACTGGTTTGTTCAAAAACAGTTGTTTAAACAAATCCAAATTTTCATCAGTATTTGCCCCTTTCAAACATGATACAAAAAAAAAATTTCTGAGTATTTCAGTGCTCGTTTCTGAGATAGTCAATTTTATGTCTAAAAAGAAAAGTTCTCTATGAATATCCCCGTAATGCTTCAAAACAACAGAAAGGCATAGTTTAGCAGTATATGGCTCACTTTGTGGAGAAATTTTTTTTTGTTAATATTTATCCCCTTTTACTGGTTTGATCAAAAACAGTTGTTTAAACAAATCCAAATTTTCCTCTGTATTTTCCCCCTTTCAAACATGGTACGAAAACAAACTATCTGAGTGTTTCAGTGCTCGTTTCTGAGTTAGTCACTTTTATGTCTAAAAAGAAAACTTCTCTATGAATTTCCCCCAAAATGCTTCAAAACAACAGAAAGGCATAGTTTAGCAGTATGTGGCTCACTTAGTGGAGAAAAACAATTTTTGTTAATATTTATCCCCTTTTACTGGTTTGATCAAAAAAAGTTGTTTAAACAAATCCAAATTTTCATCAGAATTTGCACCTTTCACACAAGGTAAGAAAAAAATACTTTCTGAGTACTTCAGTGCTCGTTTCTGAGATAGTCAATTTTATGTGTAAAAAGAATAGTTCTCTATAAATTTCCCCAAAAATGGTTCAAAACAACAGAAAGGCATAGTTTAGCAATATGTGGCTCACTTTGTGGAGAAAAACAGTTTTTGTTAATATTTATCCCCTTTTACAGGTTTGATCAAAAACAGATGTTTAAACAAATCCAAATTTTCCTCAGAATTTTCCTCTTTTCAAACCTGTTAAGAAAATCAAATTTTGTGAGTATTTCAGTGCTCGTTTTTACAATAGTCACTTTTATACCTAAAAAGAAAAGTTCTCTATCAATTTACCCAAAAATGCTTCAAAACATCAGAAAGACATAATTTAGCAGTGTGTTGCTTACTTTGTGGAGAAAAACATTTTTTGTTATATTTTTTCTCTATTACTGCTTTGCTCAAAAAAAGTTGTTTAAACAAATTCAAATTTTCATCAGTATTTGCCCCTTTCAAACATGATACAAAAAACAAACTTTCTGAGTATTTCAGTGCTCGTTTCTGAGATAGTCACTTTTATGTCTAAAATGAAAAGTTTACTATGAATTTCCCCCAAAATGCTTCAAAACAACCGAAAGGCATAGTTTAGCAGTGTGGGGCTTAATATGTGGAGAATTTTTTAATTTTTTTTAATTTTACCTCTATTACTGGTTTGTTCCAAAAAAATTGGTTTAAACAAATCCAAATTTTCTTCAGGATGTGCTTCTTTTCAAACAAGGCAAGAAAAACAAACTTTCTGAGCATTTTATTGCTCGTTTCTGAGAGAGTCAATTTTATGTCTAATAAGAAAAAAGTTCTCTATGAATTTCCCACAAAATGCTTCAAAACAACAGATAGGCATAGTTTAGTAGTATGTGGCTCACTTTGTGGAGAAAAACAGTTTTTGTTAATATTTATCCCCTTTTACTGGTTTGAACAAAAACATTTGTTTAAAAAATCATAATTTTCCTCAGTATTTGCCCCTTTCAAACATGGTCAGAAAAACAAACGTTCTGAATATTTCAGTGCTCGTTTCTGAGATAGTCACTTTTATGTCTAAAAAGAAAAGTTCTCTATGAATTTCCCCCAAAATGCTTCAAAACAAGAGAAAGGCATAGTTTAGCAGTATGTGGCTCACTTAGTGGAGAAAAACAATTTTTGTTAATATTTATCCCCTTTTATTGGTTTGATAAAAAAAAGTTGTTTAAACAAATCCAAATTTTCCTCAGTATTTTCCCCTTTCAAACATGGTAAGAAAAACAATCTTTCTGAGTATTTCAGTGCTTGTTTCTGAGATAGTCAATTTTATGTCTAAAAAGAAAAGTTCTCTATGAATTTCCCCGTAATGCTTCAAAACAACAGAAAGGCATAGTTTAGCAGTATGTGGCCTACTTTGTGGAGAAAAACAATTTTTGTTAATATTTATCCCCTTTTACTGGTTTGATCAAAAACAGTTGTTTAAACAAATTCAAATTTTCCTCAGGATTTGCCTCTTTCAAACAAGGTAAGAAAAACAAACTTTATGAGTATTTCAGTGTTCGTTTCTGAGATAGTCACTTTTATATCTAAAAAGAAAGGTTCTCTATGAATTTCCTCCAAAATGCTTCAAAACAACAGAAAGGCATAGTTTAGCAATATGTGGCTCACTTAGTGGAGAAAAACAATTTTTGTTAATATTTATCCCCTTTTACTGGTGGGGGGACTACACCTGAAACCAACGAAATTGTAACAAATATTTGTAGCTGTCATAACATTTTTTTCCCTTTCACCTGTGCAAATAATTTTTATACCAGCTTGTTGCTTATTGTGTGTGCTTTAAAATGATATATAAAAAGTCTATATAGGCACATTTTCTTAGAAGATATATCCAAACACGCAAGGGTCATTAAAAAAAAACACTTCCTAATCCCCAACAGGATTTACAGCCAGGCGCCTTGACCGCAGCGCCCCAAACTCGGTACGAATGTAGCTAAAGGCATTATCTGTGATATAGTGGTTTTATTTTTATTTTTCCGGTGAACCCCCCCAGAGTTATAGTGTTGAGAAGAGGCGGGACCCCAAAAATATCGCGCATTTTTGGGGGCCCGCCTCTCCTCAACACTATAACTCAGGGGGGGGGTTCACCGGAAAAAATAAATAAAACCACTACATCACAGATAATGCCTTTAGCTACATTCGTACCGAGTTTGGGGCGCTGCGGTCAAGGCGCCAGGCTGTAAATCCTGTTGGGGATTAGGAAGTGTTTTTTTTTAATGACCCTTGCGTGTTTGGATATATCTTCTAAGAAAATGTGCCTATATAGACTTTTTATATATCATTTTAAAGCACACACAATAAGCAACAAGCTGGTATAAAAATTATTTGCACAGAAGAAAGGGAAAAAAAGTTATGACAGCTACAAATATTTGTTACAATTTCGTTGGTTTCAGGTGTAGTCCCCCCCTTAATCAAAAACAGTTGTTTAAACAAATTCAAATTCTCTGGGTGAGGAGTAAGGCATGAAGTCAATCCCTAGGTAAGGAGTAAGGCATGAAATCCATCCCTAGGTGAGGAGTAAGGCATGAAATCCATCCCTAGTTAAGGAATAAGGCATGAAGTCCATCCCTAGATGAGGAATAAGGCATGATGTCACTTCCTAGTTGTGGAGTAAGGAATGAAGTCCATCCCTTGGTGAGGAGTAAAGCATGAAGTCCATCCCTAGGAGAGGATTAAGGCATGAATTCCATCCCTCATTGAGGAGTAAGGCATGCTGTCCATCCCTAGGTGTGGAATAAGGCATGAAGTACATCCCTAGGTGAGGAGTAAGGCCAAGAAGTCCATCCCTAGGTGAGGAATAAGGCATGAAGTCCATCCCTAGGTGAGGAGTAAGGCATGAAGTAAATCCCTAGATGAGGTGTAAGGAATGAAGTCCATCCTTAGATAAGGAATAAGGCATGAAGACCATCCCAAGGTGAGGAGTAAGGCCTAAATTTCATCCCTAGGTGGGGATTAAGTCCATCCCTAGGTGAGGAGTAAGGCATGAAATCCAATCCTAGATGAGGAATAAGGCATGAAGTCCATTCCTAGTTGAGGAATAAGGCATGAAGTTAATCCCTAGATGAGGAATAAGGCATGAAGTCCATCCATAGTTGAGGATTAATGCATGAAGTCCATCCCTAGGTTAGGAGTAAGGCATGAAGTAAATCCCTAGGCGATGAGTAAGACCAGGAGCTCAATCCCTAGGTGAGGTATAAGGCATGAAGTCCATCCTTAGGTGAGGAATAAGGTGTGAAGACCAGCCCTACGTTAGGAGTAAGGCATGAAGTCCATCCCTTAGTGAGGGGTAAGGAATGAAGACCATTCCTTCTTGAGGAATAAGGCCTAAGTACATCCCTATATGAGGAGTAAGTCCTTCCCTAGGTGAGGAGTAAGGCATGAAGACCATCCCTAGTTGTGGAGTTAGGCTTGAAGTCCTTCCCTAGATGTGGTGTAAGGCATGAAGTCCATCCCTAGGTGGGAATTAAGGCATGAAGTCCAACCCTTGGTGAGGAGTAAGGCATGAAGTCCATCCCTATGTGATGAGTTAGGCATGAAATCCAACCCTAGCTGAGGAATAAAGCATGAAGTCCATCTCTAAGTGAGGAATAAGGCATGAAGTCCATCCCTAGGTGAGAACTAAGGCATGAAATCCATCCCAAATTAAGGAATAAGGCCTGAAGAACCTCGCTAGTTGAGGAGTAATGCATGAAGTCCATTCCTATGTGAGGAATAAGGCATGAAGTCCATCCCGAGTTGAGGCATAAGGCATAATGTCCATCCCTAGGTGAGGAGTTAGGCATGAAGTCCATACCTAGGTGAGGAATAAGGCATGAAGTCCATCCCTAGTTGAGGAATAAGGCGTGAAGTCAATCCCTAGGTGAGGAGTAATGCATGATGTCCATCACTAGTTGAGGAGTAAGGCATGAAGTCAATCCCAAGGTGATGAGTAAGGCCAGGAGCTCCATCTCTAGTTGAGGAGTAAGGCTTGATGTCCATCCCTAGGTGAGGAGTAAGGCATGAAGTCCATCCCTATGTGAGGAGTATGGCATGAAGTCCATCCCCAGGTGAGGAATAAGACATGAAGTCCATCCCTAGGTGAGGAATAAAGCATGAAGTCTATCCCTAAGTGAGGAATAAGGCATGAAGTCCAGCCCTAGGTGAGGATTAAGGCATGAAGTCAATCCCTATGTGCGGAGTAAGGCTTGAACTACATCGCTAATTGAGGAGTAATGCATGAAGTCCAATCCTAGGTGATGAATAAGGCATGAAGTCCATCCCTGGGTGAGGAGTAAGGCATGATGTCCATCCCCAGGTGAGGTATAAGGCAAGAAGTCCATCCCTATTTGAAGATTAATGCATGAAGTACATCCCGTGGTTTGTGTAAGGCCAAGAAGTCCATACCTAGGTGAAGAGTAAGGCATGACGTCCATCCCTAGTTGAAGAATAAGGCATGAAGTAGATCCCTAGGTGAGGAGTAAGGCATGATGTCCATCCCTAAGTGAGGATTAAGGCATAAAGTTCATCTCTGGGTGAGGAGTAAGGCATGAAGTCAATCCCTAGGTAAGGAGTAAGGCATGAAGTCCATCCCTAAGTGAGGAGTAAGGCATGAAATCCATCACTATGTGAGGAGTAAGGCATGAATTCCATCTCTAGGTGAGTAGTAAGGCATGAAATCCATCCCTAGGTGAGGAGAAAGGCACGAAGTCCATCCCTATATGAGGAGTAAGGCATGAATACCATCCCTAGATGTGGAATAAGGCATGAAGTCCATCCCTAGGTGAGGATTAAGGCATAAAGCCCATCCCTAGGTGTGGAGTAAGGCATGAAGTCCATCCCTAGGTGTGGAGTAAAAAATGAGGTCCATCCCTGTGTGAGGAGTAAGGCCAAGAAGTCCATCCCTATGTGAGAAGTAAGGCATGAAGTCCATACCTCACTAAGTCTATCCCTAGGAGAGAAGTAAGGTTTGTGGTCCATTCCTAGGTGATGAGTGGGGCCAAGAAATCCATCCCTAGGTGAGGAATAAAGCATGAAGTATATCTCTAGGTGAGAAGTAAGGCATGAAGACATCCCTATGTGTGGAATAAGGCATAAAGTCCATCCCTAATGAGGAGTATGGCATGAAGTCCAAACCTAGGTGAGGAATAAGGCATGAAATCCATCCCTAGGTGAGGAATAAAGCATGAAGTCCATCTCTAAGTAGGAATAAGGCATGAAGTCCATCCCTAGGTGAGAAGTAAGGCATGAAATCCATCCCAAATTAAGGAGTAAGGCCTGAAGAACATCGCTAGTTGAGGAGTAATGCATGAAGTCCATCCAATGTGAGGAATAAGGCATGAAGTCCATCCCGAGTTGAGGAATAAGGCTTAATGTCCATCCCTAGGTGAGAAGTTAGGCATGAAGTCCATACCTAGGTGAGGAATAAGACATGAAGTCCATCCCTAGGTGAGGAATAAGGCATGAAGTCAATCCCTAGGTGAGGAGTAATGCATGATGTCCATCACTAGTTGAGGAGTAAGGCATGAAGTCAATCCCAAGGTGATGAGTAAGGCCAGGAGCTCCATCCCTAGTTGAGGAGTAAGGCTTGATGTCCATCCCTAGTTGAGGAGTATGGCATGAAGTCCATCGCTATGTGAGGAGTAAGGCATAAAGTGCATTCCCAGGTGAGGAATAAGACATGAAGTCCATCCCTAGGTGAGGAATAAAGCACGAAGTCTATCCCTAAATGAGGAATAAGGCATGAAGTCCATCCCTAGGTGAGGATTAAGGCGTGAAGCCCAACTCTAGTTGAGGAGTAAGGTATGAAGTCGATCCCTGGGTGAGTAGTAAGGCATGAAGTTCATCCCTAGATGAGGAATAAGTCATGATGTCCAACCCTAGGTGAGGAGTAAGGCATGAAGTCCATCCCTAGTTGAGGAGTTAGGCATGAAGTCCATCACTATGTTAGGAGTAAGGTATGAATTCCATCTCTAGATGAGGAGTAAGGCATGAAGTCCATCCCTAGTTTAGGAATAAGGCATGAAGTCCAACCCTAGGAGAGGATTAAGGCATGAAGTCCATCCCTAGGTGAGGAGTAAGGCATGAAGTCCATCCCTATGTGAGGAGTAAGGCATGAATCCATCCCTAGGTGAGGAGTAAAGCATGAAGTCCATCCCTTGTTGAGGAATAAGGCATGAAGTCCATCCCTAGATGAAGAATAAAGCATGAAGACCATCCCTAAACGAGGAATAAGGCATGAAGTCCATCCCAAGTTGAGGAGTAAGGCATGAAGTCCATCCCTAATTGCGGAGTAAGTCATGAAGTACATCGCTAAGTGAGGAGTAATGCATGAAGTCCAACCCTATGTGAGGAATAAGACATGAAGTCAATCCTTGGGTGAGGAGTGAGCCATGATGTCCATTCCTAGGTGAGGAATAAGGCATGAAGTCCATCCCTAGTTGAAGATTTAGGCATGAAGTACATCCCTTGGTGAGGATTAAGGCCAAGAATCCATCCCTATGTGAGGAGTAAGGCATGTCGTCCATCCTAGTTGAGGCGTAAGGCATGAAGCAGATCCCTAGATGAGGAGTAAGGCGTGAAGTCCGTCCCTAAGTGAGGAATAAGGCATGAAGTCCATCTATAGATGAGGAGTAAGGCTTGAATTCCAACCCTATATGAGGAGTCGGGCATGAAGTCTATCCTTAGGTGAGGAGTAAGGCATGAAGTACATCCCTATATGTGGAGTAAGGCATGAATCACATCCCTAGGTGAGGAATAAGCCCATCCCTAGGTGAGGAGTAAGGAATGAAGTCCATGCCTAGGTGAGGATTAAGGCATGAAGTCCCTCACTAGATGAGGAGTAAGGCATGAAGTCCATACCTAGGTAAGGATTAAGGCCAAGAAGTCCATCCCTAGGTAAGGAATAAGGAATGAAGGCCATCCCTAGGTGGGGAGTGAGGCATGAAGGCCATCCCTTGGAATGGAGTAAGGCCTGAAGTACATCCCCAGGTGTGGAGTAAGGCATGAATTACTTCCCTAGGTGAGGAGAAAGTCCATCCCAGGATGAGAAGTAAGGCATGAAGTCCATCCCTAGGAGAGGAATAAGGCATGAAGTCTATCCTTAGGTGAGGAGTAAGGAATGAAGTACATCCCTAGTTGTGAAGTAAGGCATGAAGTCCATCCCTTAGTGAGGAGTAAGGCATGAAGTCCATCCCTAGGTATGGAGGAAGGTATGAATTCCATCCCTATGTGAGGAATAAGGCCAAGAATTCTCCACCTAGGCGAGGAGTGTCGCATGAAGTCCATCCCTGAGTGAGGAATTAGGCGTGAAATCCATCCCTAATTGAGGACTATGGCCAAGAAGTCCATCCCTAGGTTAGGAGTAAGGCATGAAGTCCATCCCTATGTGAGGATTAAGGCATAAAGTTCATCTCTGGGTGAGGAATAAGGCATGAAGTCAATCCCTAAGTAAGGAGTAAGGCATGAAGTCCGTCCCTAGGTGAGGAGTAAGGCATAAAATCCATCACTATGTTAGGAGTAAGGCATGAATTCCATCTCTAGGTGAGGAGTGAGGCATGAAATCCATCCCTAGGTGAGGAGTAAGGCACGAAGTCCATCCCTATATGTGGAATAAGGCATGAAGACCATCCCTAGGTGAGGATTAAGGCATAAAGCCCTTCCCTAGGTGTGGAGTAAAGCATGAAGTCCATCCCTAGGTGTGGAGTAAAAAATTAGGTCCATCCCTATGTGAGGAGTAAGGCCAAGATGTCCATCCCTAGGTGAGAAGTAAGGCATGAAGTCCATACCTCCCTAAGTCTATCCCTAGGAGTGAAGTAAGGTTTGTGGTCCATTCCTAGGTGATGAGTGGGGCCAAGAAGTCCATCCCTAGGTGAGGAATAAAGCATGAAGTCCACCTCTAGGTGAGAAGTAAGGCATGAAGACATCTCTATGTGTGGAATAAGGCATAAATTCCATCCCTAATGAGGAGTAAGGCATGAAGCCCATCCCAAGTTGAGGAGTAAGCCATGAAGTACATTGCTAGGTGAGGATTAATGCATGAAGTCCATTCCTATGTGAGGAATATGGCATGAAGTCAATCCCTAGTTGAGGAATAAGGCTTGATGTCCGTCCCTAGCTGAGGAGTAAAGCATGTAGTCCATCCCTAGTTTAGGAGTAAGGCATGATGTCCATCCCTAGGTCAGGAGAATGGCAAGAAATACATCCCTAGGTGAGGAGTAAGGCCAAGAAGTCCATCCCTAGGTGGGAAGTAAAGCGTGAAGACAAACCCAAGGTGAGGAGTAAGGCATGAAGTTAATCCCTAGTTTAGGAGTAAGGTATGAAGTCCATCCCTAGGTAAGGAAAAATGCATGAAGTCCATAACCTAGTTGAGGAGTATGACATGAAGTCCATTCCGAGGTGAGGAGTAAGGCATGAAGTCCATCCCTAGGTGAGGAATAAGACATGAAGTCCATCCGTGATGAGGAGTAAGGCATGATGTCCATCCCTAGGTGAGGAATAAGGCATGAAGTCCATCCCTAGTTGAAGATTAAGGCATGAAGTACATCCCTTGATGAGGAGTAAGGCCAAGAAGTCCATCACTAGTTGAGGAGTAAGGCATGAAGTCCATCCCTATGTTACGATTAAGGCATGAAGTCCAACTCTAGATGAGGATTAAGGCATGAAGTCCATCCCTAGTTGGGGAGTAAAGCATGAAGTCCATCCCTAGGTATGGAGTAAGAAATGAAGTCCATCCCTATTTAAGGAGTAAGGCCAAGAAGTCCATCCCTAGGTGAGAAGTATGACATGAAGTCCATCCCTAGGTGAGGAATAAGGCATGAAGTCCATCCCTAGGTGAGGATTAAGGCCAAGAAGTCCAACCCTAGTTGAGAAGTAAGGTTTGAGGTCGATCCCTAGGTGAGGAATTAGGCCAAGAAGTCCATCCCCAGGTGAGGAGTAAGGCATGAGGTCCATCTCTAAGTGAGGAGTAAGGCAGAAAGAAATCCCTATGTGTGGAGTATGGCATGAAGCTAATTCCTAGTTGAGGAATAAGGCATGAAGTCCATCCCTGGTTGAGGATTAAGGCATGACGTCAATCCCTAGGTGAGGAGTAAGGCCAGGAGGTCCATCCCTATGTGAGAAATAAGGCATGAAGTCCATCCTTAAGTGAGGAGTAAGGCATGAAACCCATCCCTAACGAGGAGTAAGGCATGAAGCCCATCCTTAGGAGAGGAATAAGACATGAAGTACATCCTAGTTGAGGAGTAAGGCATGATATCCATCCGTAGTTGTGGAGTAGGGCATGAAGTCCATCCCTTGGTGATGAGTAGGGCATGATGTCCATCACTAGGGGGGGGAGTAAGGAATGAAGTACGTCCTTAGGTGAGGAGTAAGGCATTATATCCATCCCTAGATGAGGAGAAAGGCATGAAGTACATCCTTAGGTGAGGAGTAAGGCCAAGAAATCCATTCCTAGATACGGAGTTAGGCATGAAGTCCATCCCTAGGTGAAGAGTAATTCATGAAGTCCATCCTTAAGTGAGGAGTAAGGCTAAGCAGTCCATCACTTGTTGAGGAGTAAAGCATGAAGTCCATCCCTGGGTGAGGAATAAGGCATGAAATCCATCCCTCGGTGAGGAGTAGGGCCAAGAAGTCCATCTCTAGTTGAGGAGTAAGGCATGAAGTCCATCCCTATGTTACGATTAAGGCATGAAGTCCAACTCTAGATGAGGATTAAGCATGAAGTCCATCCCTAGTTGGGGAGTAAAGCATGAAGTCCATCCCTAGGTATGGAGTAAGAAATGAAGTCCATCCCTATTTAAGGAGTAAGGCCAAGAAGTCCATCCCTAGGTGAGAAGTATGACATGAAGTCCATCCCTAGGTGAGGAATAAGGCATGAAGTCCATCCCTAGGTGAGGATTAAGGCCAAGAAGTCCAACCCTAGTTGAGAAGTAAGGTTTGAGGTCGATCCCTAGGTGAGGAATTAGGCCAAGAAGTCCATCCCCAGGTGAGGAGTAAGGCATGAGGTCCATCTCTAAGTGAGGAGTAAGGCAGAAAGAAATCCCTATGTGTGGAGTATGGCATGAAGCTAATTCCTAGTTGAGGAATAAGGCATGAAGTCCATCCCTGGTTGAGGATTAAGGCATGACGTCAATCCCTAGGTGAGGAGTAAGGCCAGGAGGTCCATCCCTATGTGAGGAATAAGGCATGAAGTCCATCCTTAAGTGAGGAGTAAGGCATGAAACCCATCCCTAACAAGGAGTAAGGCATGAAGCCCATCCTTAGGAGAGGAATAAGACATGAAGTACATCCTAGTTGTGGAGTAAGGCATGAATTACATCCCTAGGTGTGGAGTAAGTCCATCCCTAGGTGACGAGTAAGGCATGAAGTCCATCCCTATGTGATGAGTATGGCCAGGAGCTCCAACCCTAGATGAGGTATATGTCATGAAATCCATCCCTTGTTGAGGAATAAGGCATGAAGCCCATCCCTAAATGAGGAGTAAGGCATGAAGTCGATCCTAAGGTGGGGAGTAATGCTAAGAAGTCCTTCCCTAGTTGAGGAATAGGGCATGAAGGCCATCCCTAGGTGAGGAATAAGACATGTGGTACATCCCTTGGTGAGGAGTAAGGCATGATGTCCATCACTATGTGTGAAGTAAGGCTTGAAGTCTATCCCTAGATGAGGAGTAAGGCATGAAGTGAATCCCTTGGAGGGGAGTAAGGCATGCAGTCCGTCCCTATGTGAGGAGTAAGGCATTATATCCATCCCTAGATGAGGAGAAAGGCATGAAGTACATCCTTAGGTGAGGAGTAAGGCCAAGAAATCCATTCCTAGATACGGAGTTAGGCATGAAGTCCATCCCTAGGTGAAGAGTAATTCATGAAGTCCATCCTTAAGTGAGGAGTAAGGCTAAGCAGTCCATCACTTGTTGAGGAGTAAAGCATGAAGTCCATCCCTAGGTGAGGAATAAGGCATGAAATCCATCCCTCGGTGAGGAGTAGGGCCAAGAAGTCCATCTCTAGTTGAGGACTAAGGCATGAAGTCTATCCCTAGGTGAGGAGTAAGGCATGAAGTCCATCCCTAGGTGAGGATTAAGGCATGAAGTCCATCCTAGTTGAGGAGTAAGGCATGAAGTCCATCCCTAGTTGCGGAGTAAGGCATGAAATCCATCCCTTGGTGAGGAGTAAGGCATGAAGTCCATCCCCAGATGAGGGGTAAGGCATGAAGTCCTCCCTAGGTGAGAAATAAATCATGAAATCCATTCCTAGTTGAAGATTAAGGCATGAAGTGTAGGGCCATGAAGTTCCTCCCTAGGTGAGGAGTACGGCATGAAGTCCATCCCTAGTTGAGGAGTAAATCAAGAAGTCCATCACTATATGAGGAGTAAGGTATGAATTCCATCTCTAGATTAGGAGTTAGGCATGAAGTCTATCCCTAGTTGAGGAATAAGGCATGAAGTCCATCCCTAGTTGAAGAATAGGGCATGAAGTCCATCCCTATGTGAGGAGTAAGGCATGATGTCTATCCCTAGGTGAGGAGTAAGGAATGACCTCCATCCCTTGGTGAGGAATAAGGCATGAAGTCCATCCCTAAGTGAGGAATAAAGCAGCTTTTCTGCTGTTTTGAAGCATTTTGACCGAAATTGACAAAAAAATTGTCATTCATGAAAAATAATTGTTTTTCTCATCAAATTGAGCCACATACAGCTATACTAAACTTATCTGCAGTTTTGAAGCATTTTGACTGATATTGATTAAAAAAAAATTGTCATTTAGGTCAGAAATGGGTTTTTCTCATCAAATTGAGCAACATTCTGCTGACGTAAACGTTTCTGCTGTTTTGAAGCATTTTGACTGATATTGACCAAAAACTTGTACTTTAGGTCAGAAAAGTGTTTTTCTCATCAAATTGAGCGACATACAGCTACACTAAGATTTTCTGTTGTTTTGAAGCATTTTTACTGAAATTGACAAAAATCTTGTCATTTAGGTCAGAAAAGTGTTTTTCTCATCAAATTGAGCAACATACAGCTACACTAAGAGTTTCTGTTGTTTTGAAGCATTTTAACTGATTTGACAAAAGGGTTTTTCTCAACAAATTGAGCTACATACAGCTAAACTACACGTTTCTTCTGTTTGAAGTATTTTGACTGAAATTGACCAAAAATTTGGCATTCAATACAAAAAGGTGTTTTCTCATCAAATTGAGCCACATACAGCTACTCTAAGCTCATCTGCAGTTTTGAAGCATTTGACTGATATTGACAACAAAAAACTTGTCATTTAGGTCAGAAAAGAGATTTTCCCATCAAATTAAGCCACATTCTGCTAAACTACGCGTTTCTTCTGTTTGAAGCATTTTGACTGAAATTGACCAAAAATTTGGCATTAAAGACAAAAAGGTGTTTTTCTCATCAAATTGAGAAACATACAGCTACACTAAGCTTATATGCTGTTTTGAAGCATTTTGACTGAGAGTGATAAAAAAAATTGTCATTTAGGTCAGAAAAAGGTTTTCTCATCAAATTGAGCCACATTCTGTTAAACTAAGCGTTTCTGCTGTTTTCAAGCATTTTGACTGATATTGACAAAAAAATTGTCATTTAGGTCAGAAAAGTATTTTTTTTCATCAAATAGAGCAACATACAGCTATACAAAGAGTTTCTGTTGTTTTGAAGCATTTTGACTGATATTGACAAAAAAATTGTCATTTAGGTCATAAAAGTATTTTTCTCAACAAATTGAGCAACATACAGCTACACTAAGCTTATCTGCTATTTTGAAACATTTCAACTGATTTGACAAAGAAACTTGTCATTTAGGTCGGAAAAGAGTTTTTCTCATCAAATTGAGCTACATACAGCTATACTAAGCTTTTTTGTTTGAAGCATTTTGACTGAAATTGATTAAAAAAATGGCATTCAAGACAAAAAGGTGTTTTTGTTACCAAATTGAGCAACATACAGCTACACTAAGCTTATCTGCTGTTTTGAAGCATTTTGACTGATATTTATTAAAAAAAAAATCTTGTCATTTAGGTCAGAAATGATTTTTTCTAATCAAATTGAGCCACATTCTGCTAAACTAAGCGTTTCTGCTGTTTTCAAGCATTTTGACTGATATTGACAAAAAAAATTGTCATTTAGGTCAGAAAAGTATATTTCTGCTGTTTTGTAGCATTTTGACTGATATTGATAAAAAAAAACTTGTCATTTAGGTCAGAAATGAGTTTTTCTTGTCAAATTGAGCTACATACAGCTAAACTAAGTGTTTCTGCTGTTTTGATGCCTTTTGACTGAAATTGACAAAAAATTGTCATTTAAGACAAAAAGGTTTTTTTCACATCAAATTGAGCCACAAACAGCTATTCTAAGCTTATCTGTTGATTTGAAGCATTTGACTGATTTTGACAAAAAACTTGTCATTTAGGTCAGAAAAGAGTTTTTCCCATCAAATTGAGCCACATTCTGCTAAACTAAGCGTTTCTGCTGTTTTGAAGCATTTTGACTGATATTGACAAAAAAACTTGTCATTTAGGTTAGAAAAGATTTTTTGTCATAAAATTGAGCAACATACAGCTAAACTAAGCGTTACTGCTGTTTTGAATCATTTTGACTGATATTTACAAAAAATTGTAATTTAGGTCAGAAAAGTATTTTTCTCATCAAATTAAGCAACATACAGCTACACTAAGCTTATCTGCTATTTTTAAGCATTTTAACTGATATTGACAAAAAAACTTTGTCATTTAGATCAGAAAAGAATTTTAGCTTAACTGTTGTTTTGAAGTATTTTACTGATTTTGACAAAATAACTTGTCATTTAGGTCAGAAAAGTGTTTTTCTCAGCAAAAGAAGCCACATACACCTAAACTAAGCTTTTCTGCTGTTTTGAATCATTTTTACGGATATTGACAAAAAAATGTCCTTTAGGTTAAAAATATGTTTTCTCATCCAAATAAGACATATACAGCTAAACTAAGCTTTCTGCTGTTTTGAAGCATTTTTACGGAAATTGACAAAAAACTTGTCTTTAGGTCAAAAAAGTTTTTGTCATCAAAATGAGCCACATACAGCTATATTTTGACTGATATTGACAAAAAAAAACTTGTCATATAGGTCAGAAAAGTGTTTTCTCATCAAATTCAGGAACATATAGCTAAACTATGAGTTTCTTCTGTTTTACAGCATTTAGACTGATATTGATAAAAAAAAAAAAACTTGTCATTTTGGATAAAAAGTGTTTTTCTCATCAAAATAAGCCACATACAGCTAAACTAAGTTTAATTGCTGTTTTGTAGCATTTTGACTGATATTGACCAAAAATTTGTCATTTAGGTCAGAAAAGTATTTTTTTCATCAAATTGAGCAACATACAGCTACACTAGGCTTATCTGCTATTTGAATCATTTTAACTGATTTGACAAAGAAACTTGTCATTTAGGTCGGAAAAGAGTTTTTCTCATCAAATTGAGTTACATACAGCTAAACTAAGCGTTTCTGCTGTTTTTAAGCATTTTGACTGATATTGACAAAAAAATTGTCATTTAGGTCCGAAAAGTATTTTTCTCATCAACTTGAGCAACATACAGCTATACCAAGCTTATCTGCTATTTTGAAGCATTTTAACTGATTTGATTAAGAAACTTGTCATTTAGGTCAGAAAGGTGTTTTTCTCATCAAATTGAGCAACATACAGCTACACTAAGAGGTTTTGTTGTTTTGAAGCATTTTAACTGATTTGACAAAAAACTTATCATTTAGGTCAGAAAAGAGTTTTTCTCATTAAATTGAGCTACATACAGCTATACTAAGCGTTTTTCTGTTTGAAGCATTTTGACTGAAATTGACAAAAAAATTGGCATTCAAGACAAAACGGTGTTTTTCTTATCAAATTGAGCAACATACAGCTACACTAAGCTTATCTGCTGTTTTGAAGCATTTTGACTGATATTGATTAAAAAAACTTGTCATTTAGGTTAGAAAAGAGTTTTTCTAATCAAATTGAGCCACATTCTTCTAAACTAAGCATTTCTGCTGTTTTCAAGCATTTTGACTGATATTGACAAAAAACTTGTCATTTAGGTCAGAAAAGTATTTTTCTCATCAATTTGAGCAACATACAGCTATATTAAGAGTTTCTGCTGTTTTGAAGCATTTTGACTGATATTGATAAAAAAAAAAACTTTAAACTAAGTTTATCTGCTGTTTTGAAGCATTTTGACTGATATTGATAATAAAAAAATTGTCATTTTGGTCAAAAAAGAGTTTTTCTCATCAAATTGAGCCACATTCTGCTAAACTAAGTATTTCTGCTGTTTTCAAGCATTTTGACTGACAAAAAACGTGTCATTTGGGTCAGAAAAGTGTTTTTCTCATCAAATTGAGCAACATACATATACACTAAGCTTATCTGCTATTTTGATGCATTTTAACTGATTTGGCAAAAAAACTTGTCATTTAGGTCAGAAAAGAGTTCTTCTTGTCAAATTGAGCTACATACAGCTACACTAAGGGTTTCTGCTGTTTTGATGCATTTTGACTGATATTGATTAAAAAAAATTGTCATTTAGGTCAGAAAAGAGTTTTTCTCATCAAATTGAGCCCCATTCTGCTAAACTAAGAGTTTCTGCTGTTTTGAAGCATTTTGACTGATATTGACCAAAAAAACTTGTCATTTAGGTCAGAAAGGTATTTTTCTCATCAAATTGACCAAAATACAGCTAAACTAAGCTTATCTCCTATTTTGAAGCAATTTAACTGATTTGACAAAAAACATGTCATTTAGGTACGAAAAGAGTTTTTCTCATCAAATGAAGCCATATTCTGCTAAACTATGCGTTTCTGCTGTTTTGAAGCTTTTTAACTGATTTGACAAAAAAACTTGTCAATTAGGTCAGAAAAGATTTTTTCTCATCAAATTGAGCTACATACAGCTAAACCAAGCGTTTCTGCTGTTTTGAAGCATTTTGACTTGAAATTGACTAAAAAATTGTCATTCAAGACAAAAAGATGTTTCTCTCATCAAATTGAGCCACATACAGCTAAACTAAGCTTATCTGCTGTTTTGAAGCATTTTGACTGATATTGACAAAAGACTTGTCATTTAGGTCAGAAAAGTGTTTTTCTCATCAAATTGAGCCACATTTTGCTAAACTAAGCGTTTCTGCTGTTTTCAAGTATTTTGACTGATATTGATAAAAAAAAAAAAAACTTGTCATTTAGGTCAGAAAAGAGTTTTTCTCATCAAATTGAGCCACATTCTGCTAAACTAAGCGTTTCTGCTCTTTTCAAGCATTTTGACTAATTGACAAAAAAAGTGTCATTTAGGTCAGAAAGCTGTTTTTCTAATCAAATTAAGCAACATCCCAGAGTTACGTAGCTCCCCATTCTGACTCAGATGTTTCAGCTGGTCCTTCTTCTCCCGCTTCTTCTATTTCATGAACTTCAAATTCCTATGCACGTTTTTATAAGGACAAATTACATCAGTAATCACTGGGTGTGGCATATTAATTAGTGGGTGTGGTAAAAATTCCCTCATGCTAAGTGCGCGCGTAAATGTCCCAGAATGCCCTTCAGGAAAGTTGGCAACTATGTGAATGATCGAAAAAGGTGAGAGAGAATGTAACAGAAAATGAAAGGGAAGGCATGTTAAGTAGAAAACATGTCTAGAAGAGCAAATATTGTGAATGTGACACCACAGGAGACAGAGATAAGATTGCAATGCATGCAAGTTAATCAACCAAAATCAGATTGAGAATGAGACGGAGAGGAGAAATAGAGAAGACTATAATGCATGGAAGAGAATAAAAGAGAATGGATTGAGAATGAGACACCACAGGTGAGAGAGAGAGAAGACTGTAATGCATGAAAGTGAATCAAAGAAACTTTGGAATGAAATACCTGAGGAGATAGGAAAAATAATGCAGGACCTACAATTTAATGTAACTGAAGAATTGGGCATTGTAAGAGACTGATGTTTGGAAAGAATGTGTGGAGCTGCATACAAAAGGAGGGAAAGAGTGTGAAATGAGTGTAGTGACTACCAAATTAATGATGTAACTGAAATGGTATTACAAACATCAGATACCATCAGGAACACTCATAGAGAACAGACCGCTACTTGGATCCAGGTCTGATACCGGCAGCATTACAAGTAAATATATCGATTTACATAGTACAATTAATAATGGTGACAGAATTATAAGTAATAAGTGTACACAATTATGTAGTCAACAATGATAGCAGAATTAAAAGCATTAACTCTTTCTAGCCAAAATATGACCCAAAACTTTGCGTACTGAATTCTACCCATACTAATTGCTAGCAGAGCTGTAAAGAAATGAAGAACATACCCAAGGCTCTTTTATCACATGACTAAAACAAAACAAAAAGCTGCATGAGTTTAAATATTTAGTAATTAATATTGATAACATATTTATAAATCATATAGGGAACATAATAATTATGAGAGATTAATTAGTATTGTTATCAAACATAGCATCAAAAATACAACAAACATGTGGGATAACAGCTCTCTAAAAATATCGCTTGTTCAATTATATTAGTAGTTACACGTTTTTCTCTTTCAAAATACACTTTTCAAACTGTTCATATCATTGGAATCTAAATACGATAAGCTGAAATTTTGTATAAGAATCTGCTCCATTGAGGTTAGCAAACGAAATTTCATCTTTACATTATTCGATATCTGCAACATGTGCCTCCTTTCTTCATAGAAAAGGGATTCTGAGTACTTCTCACTAAGCGATGGTGCCTGTGCAGCCTTGCCCTGCAGAAGTGCTCCAGAAACTGCAGCAAAGACCTGGAAGAGATGCTTCTTGATCCATAAACATAGTGGAAGTTCACGGAAATTTTTTAAGTTCAAGTGTAAAATTATGCTGAATCAAATTCACGTTGTAAAAATCAATTGTTATCATCTAGACTCTCGCAACTTTATTTCTGACTTTCTTGACCTCAATATTTATTAACAATGGTGATATGACATACCATAATTGCTGGGACAGATATGCACTCCTGATATAATTCTTTATCTGAAACTGGGTGTTTTATTTCATAAATTCATTCTGGAAACACAGGTGAAATGATTTACTTTATACTCTCATAAATATATGCCAGATGCTATATATATACAAAATTTGATTAGTGAATCACAACATTAGCTATTTATTAAATTAATGGGTTTTTTATTGCCACTGCAAGAATTTATCACAAGTGAAAGAAATGCTGATATTTCCAGTCATACGGATTATATCTTGTTTTCCTTCTACTCAGCCAATATGATTATTCTGGACACATCAACTACCTGCCACAGGATGTTAAGTCATTTATGCAGTTACTGCCATGACATCTATCTGACCTTGAAATAGCGATCGTTAGAATGGAATGAGCTGATTCACGCTAAGATTAGAGTCAATAAATCCAAGATGTTAAATGTGTTGAAATGGCGGATTGCAAACAACAAATAATTCGTCAACATATTTTCTCCCAAAATGCACTAAATGATCTGCCAGAGGATGGTGATATTTCAACTTACTTTGTCTCAAGAGTGTGTTTTTCCAGCTGTGAATAAATTCTAAAAAATTGCGGATCGTTATGTACTGATGAATCAACGTGGACAGTCGGACACTTGTCCCTATTGGGACTGAGTGACGCATGACTAAAGAAGAAGCTATGTGATAATCTGAGATATGGCTGTACCTTGGCCAGTATGTGACTGTGTATCACCCGCGAGTTCAACACCGAAGACCACATGTCTTGTGCATTTCCGAAACTTCTACCAACTTGAGCTGGTGACTATCCTGCACCTAGGGCGATCAAGATCACTGCCTGGAAACAATTTCAAGCACCTGACGATGTATCGTGATAGAAGGTTTTCCCAACACCCATGATTCAGATATTTTTCTCTGGTCAGTGAAATGCATTTGCGTGAACTACAGAGAGGTAGGATATAAATTCACGAGCACCTGGATGCTGCATGGCTAAGCGTAGGTGATCTGACAGACATGATTGGATGTGAGGGAGAGGCCTTTTCATTTTGCAACCACTCTAAGGGGCACAAGACAGTATTGGTATAGGAAGCGAGGCAATTTAATCGTCATGTGGATATGTCGGACAGCCAACGTATTTTTAACACTCAGCACTGCAGATGTTCGGAGGCCCTAGTTGGCAAATCTAATCTGTCCAGAAGGTGTAGATCTCCGCAAGACGCAATTCTGAACTGATTGGCAATTGAACAATTGCTGACTGGTTCATTTTCACTGAGTGGTTAAATTTTTGAAAGCATTTTTTGTTGACACTCTGGAAGCAATTGGTTTTTGAGTGGCACCATCATGGAAGTCCACACATACGCGGTCTTGCTTCTTTGCACAATGCACTGATTGAAGTCCAGATGTTTGACACTACACCAGAAGTTGCCATCTCCATGATACTACCAGATGGTAGCAACATTGATGACGCACCTCTTCTCGTGACAGATCGACATGTTTGCATCAAATCATAACATGAAGTGGAGAATTTGAAGCAGACCAGATCAATTTGTTTACCGCCCGCTAGCACCACACTTGTTACTGCCTTCGAACTCTACGTGGTCCACAAGAGTACCGGTCTGCCTTTCCAAAGCCACTTCACCCACACACTATCATAGTCAAATAAATGAGAAGAAAGAAACTGCTGACAGCTTACAACAACAGTCTGGTCAATCTCTACAATCCGACACAGCTGTCTGCATGCAGAGCAAATAAGGACATGCATACTGCATTTCAAAGCTTAAGGTTATTGAATTCAGTGCCAAGAATGACACCAAGTGGAGCTGCACTCAACACCACTTAGGGAAACATTTCCCAGCAATGTGAAAGGCCTTGTATATGGTACCGCATCACTTAAGGCAGTGCAAAAGTTGCTCCTCAGCAGTATTTAGGAGAGACTTTTCTACACAGGAAGTGTCTTCTGCAGCTTTCCCACTACAAAACATTGAGCAACTTTGTGGTGCTGAGCTTGGACAGATCACATATGGTATATGACAATATGCACAACACTCAATCTGAACATGAATCTGAACATTCATGCCATAATCCATAATGTCAACATTTGAGCTCCGAAATTTTAGCTGATACCTCGGTCCCTGATGTAGAGAGTTATTAAACAATAATGTATTGTCAGATCCTGTTGTTTATTTTGAAAGCGACTTTGATCTCTCAAGCTTAAGTGGCATGAATATGTAGCAGCAATGATATATATATATATATATCTTCTTGTGCTTCTCATGTACAGAAACCAGGAGTCAGTTGAATACCCTCAACTCTGAATGCCCTTCCTCAAAGTTCCTACCTGCCGGTTAACATCAAATATCCTTAAACCAAAGACCAAAGTGGATTATCAACCAGCTTTCCAACCTGCCTGGTATACGCACTTTTCATGGCTGCATTACCTTCCAATTTCAGATTCTATAATTTGCCACATGTGTGCCACGGCAAATTTGAAGGGACTCCTTCATCCTATTACAAAATTTGAAAGCTTATTCTTGTCTGATAGCTTTAGAAATTAGAAATACTCTGTTCAAACCCTGGTTTTCTGTAAACGTGAGAGCTGTCTATGTTACAAACATGGAATTACTATATTAACCCACCAGATCATATTGATGAGCACCTGAAAGTGTGACTGAAAAGCTCAAGAGTCATAAGAAGGAAATTAGGAACTGCCTCCTCAAATTGTCCTAAGTATATCCATCTTTCCTGCCATGGGATTGCTGTTCGTAAGGGCAAGCAATAAGAGGAGCCAAATTTCACGAAGCTCCTCCTTCTCAGACCTAAAAATGATGAAGTACTTTAAAAGTGGATTGAAAAGTCTTATGACAAGCTTATGGGTCTGAATGCTCGGAATGAAATTCTACAAATCATGGCTCTAAAATTGCTGCGCGGTATAGCAAGTGACATAGCTGAATCTGGATACTACTGGTATCATGGCTGATGAATGAATCCTAAGAGTTAAGCAGAATTCATCAGATAACAAGCAGAGTTTCTTGGACTAATAGAATGTGATTTCCATATACGATATGGACTCACCAACTGTGAAAATCCTCTGCCCAACAAGGTGAACTGTCCGAGATGAATCTCTGAGTGCTATTCTGAAGAGCTACGGAGCTTTGATGTAGCTGTGAGGATTGGCACAAGACAATGTCTGACATGAAGGCTAGAACAATTCGAGTGCAGGCTATAATGGAAACTTTTTAGTTTCTTCTATGGACTTCAACTTGCTATTGTAGTACTTTCCCATTCAGATAAACTCTGCTCTAGCCTTCAGAGAGCAAAGCTATATGGAGTGGATGCTCACAAGAATGCCAAGCTTTCTGTCACTGTTCTTCGAGGTGCATGATCAGACATGTTTGCAAGCCTCCATTGGACCAACGTCACTCAAGCTGCTGCGAAGTTGGACTTCTAAGTTGCCATAGGATGCCATCAAGGTATTATGTAGGTAATGCTTAACCTGAACACCATTCCAATGTAGAACACGTTTACCATCAAATCTACTTTAAAACTGTGGACACTGTAGCTAACTGCATTGTAGAGTGTTTCAATCAAAAGGATTATACCATGTATGCAGACTATGAGCAGGTTCTTCTGAAAGGAAATTTGGGGAACTTGTCTTACAAATTCTGACCAGTGTGTGAGTTCTACACAGAGTTTGACTCTGATTCTCTACGAATTCAGCTATCTATATTGGCAGAATTCTATCACAGTTTCCGGCAAGGTGGAGGACGTTACACATTGCATAATGCCGTTGATTTCCTCAAAAAGAAAAGAATAAAGATCTGGTCCCCCATCAACCTGGGGTTATATCCTTGGTCAAGATTATTCTGGTTATGCCTGCAACAAATGCCAGCTCTGAATAAGCATTCAGTGCACTATGAAGGGTGAAGTCTTATCTCCGTACAGCCATGTCAAATAACCGCCTCAATCGTCTTATGCCATACTATGTTCATAAGGAGCTGGTGAAATAACAATATCAAGTCACCAATGACTTTGTGGATAGAGTAGAGAGGCTATCATCCATCTTTGGCCTCTTTTCCACATAGCAGTAATAGATGTGGATGAATGACTCTGACTCTCTCTTTAAATATTAAGTCTTGTGCTAGTCATATCTGATCAAAAGTGCTATATTTTTAGTGTAGAATTGTAACCCTGTTTTACAAAGAAAAACTAGGTGATTACTGAAACCCAAATATTGTAGCTATTGGATGACCAGTTTTGCACTGTATTTGGAACCCCCAACAATCAGATGGAAATTACACCCTGCTAGTAAAGTATTCAAGGCAAACTTGGAGTCCTTTTTACAGCAAATATTAGCTCAAGCCATAGGCACCTAAGAAGCTGCTGAAGTGAGTTTTTTAGCTCAGATAAGTTTTGTTTTTCGGTCCACCTTTTTAAAAAGTGAGTCTTTCCAATATAGGGAGTATTAAAATACTCCCATATATATATATATTGTAAAAGTTGTTGTTAAGCTAGTGTCTTATTAAAGTAGATCCTTTAATGTGAGCTATAGCTTCCATATGGTAAAATATTGATCGTGACTATTATCCTCCTGCTCAAAAGTTTGTGTTTCTTTGACTAGACAGCTTTGTAGATAAATATTTATTTTAAATATAGTTTTAGAATTGAGTGAAGAACACATGCAGCTGAATGATACTCATGCTCAGTGTCCTGTTATATATGTCAAGTTTTTACTCCTGGAAAACTGTTATAAAAGTCCATTTCTTAAGTAGGCTATCACTGATCATATATATAACACAACAAAACAGTTTGATGACACTTACCAATTAAATGTATATTCTTACTGTAAATCCTGAAATTGTAATGATCATTTGAATATAATGGAGTGAAAAAAAAATTTTGATAAAAAGAAACATTCAAATTCAGCAGGTGTACTAATCGGATTTAGCACATACAAGCACAGACATGTACATACATGCTCATACAAGTTATGGTACCAAAGCACAAGTTATTGTTTATGTTACATTGTAACAAGACAGTATTGGTATAGGTTCAGGAATTTTAGTTCACAAATGTTGTCACCTCCAGAACATCTACCAGTGGCATAATATCTGGAAAATAATAAATGCTGGACCCCAATAGGATTCTGGATTGGATTGGACTGGACTGGATTGCGAGAGTTTGGACTTATTGCATGTAGTCATCAATCATAACCATTGTTAGGATTTCCACCCTGGCAGGGAGAACCCAGGTTCTAAACTGTACATTTGCTCTTATCTAGGATCCTTGTAATGACGTTCAAGCATTGAAGGCCTGCGAATATGCTATGTCAATGTTCCTGAACAGTTGTGATAGAGAAATACTCTCACGGAAATATCGCTGAGTTCTATGCATATGCATTGGACAATTTGGAGCCTCATAGTAAAATTATAACATGGACCAAGCACGCGAGTTATAATATGAATGACTAGCGGGTGTATTTGATACAAAATCCCCGGAAAGGTGAATTTCACGTTTTTTGGCTTTTTGGGAGAAATTAGTTCTCTACCGTCACGAAGGATTTACGGCAAGCTTGAAGTGTTTTGGGCGTAAATTGGGCCAAACCCAACGTTTAGAATCCTAAGAAGCTGTTGTGAGTTTTAGCCGAGATAAAAACGGTGGTTTTTTTGTAACAACCATCCTGAAACAGAGAAGGATATTATCACAGATACATTGGGACCCAAGGATAGAGATATAGAAGGATATTATCACAGATACAGAGGAATCCAGACTATATTAGTTAGTGCTAAAAACCCACTATGCCAATTTAGAAAAAATTTTTTTTAGATGTATCACCTATACTTACAAGTACTTTTATATTGCTTTACACTGAGATGCCAATAATACCCACTTACAGAAGAGTAAATGTCCTGGTGAAATGCATTAGCCCTGAAAATTTTGAGACTTTGTCCTATTAACTCACATTCATGGATTAGTTTGTCTGATTGCTGATGAAATAGGCATGGCTATTTTTTAAACTATACATAACTGGGGGACTTGGAGAGGCTTACCAGCATGCTGTTAACTCTTGTCTGTCCCTTTTTCCCATTTGTGTGTGTGTGTAATTGGGACTTGAAACAACTATCTACATCATTTTAATGTGCAGGCAACCAAGATTTGATTCAGGACTGGTAGACAGGAAGGTTTTAGTAGCTTACATGCCAAGTACCCTGAGATTTCCTGGTTATTCTAGGGATTTTTCCGTTTTTTTATCAATTTTGTCCAGGAATGTCAGCAGCTTATCCAACCACATGAGCTATCACCATTATACTCACAAATACATAATGTATATACGATTCCAACTCCTGATTTCACAAATAGCTAAAAGGAATTTGAAAGGAACTTGATGGCAAAAAAAATCAAATCTAGACATTGCACATATGCACACCTACAAAGTATATTGCAGAAAATTAAGTGGGTGAGAAGGCTGTTGGCCAACATATGTTTGGTTTTATGTTTTTGTGACTACAATATGTAAGTTATGGTCTTGATATTACACAGTAATAAAGCTCAAATATCCAACCCAAGATTCAATTATCCCTACCAATGTTTTTTGCTGTAAATATATAGAACCTTGAGCACTTCATCACACATTAAAAAAAATCAATGTATATTCCATATATTGTTAATGTTAAAATTTTTTGTTGGACACCCATTTTGTTTTTCTCTTCTTTGTTGAAATTGTTGTATATATTATTGTTATATACTAGAAATATTTTAAGTTTGCTCTAAAATAATTTGGTGATCTATAGTTATTATGTTGTAAGATATAACAATAATTTTCAGTTGAATCTTATAGAGTGAATTTATATTAATATTTAGTAATAATAATAAAACAAAAATAATACCAACAACATAATAATACCGATATAATAATATAAATGTAAAATTTTATAATTAAAAAAAAAATTCCAACAATAACAATAATAATACAAGTATAACAAAAATATGTATACAGTAATACACAAATTTAAAAATCTCCTGTCATTTACCAGTGTGCCAAAAGTCCCATCCTTCTATAAAAATAGTAAATTAGACACAAAGGGTTTTGAAAAAAAATAATGGAAAAAGCCTATTTTATAGTTTAGTGAGCAATCCAGAGTCAGGAGTAGGATACTTGGTCAAAGGCAGGACTTCTTTAAACTTGGGATGCTTGGAATTGGACATCAATTCACCTATCATGGACTCACTGGTAGATATAAACACACCAGATTGACGCATTCTCTGAAATATAAATATAACGTTAATAACATCTCAATAAACAGTGGGTATTAAGATCATCTTGGGATAAATATAACAGAAAAGAATTTTTCAATGCAAGAAAAATAAATAATAATTACAACTTTACGTAGTACTGCCAAAATCATAGACACACCATGCACAGAACAGTCTTGTGCCAAGCAGCTAGGAAGCACATAAACTTTAGTTTGAGAGGCTGAAGCATATATATATATATATATGCCATATTTGTTCCATCTGAAGCCATGGCTACTAAACATTTCAGTTTTGAGAAGTGGAAGGCTACTATTACTGAGCGGCGCTAAAATGAGAGAGGCGTTTATTTATTGGGTAAGAAAAACAATGTCACTTCTAGATATATAAGAGATTCCTGAGAAAGGAAGGATGGAGCCTGCAAGCTACACTATCAAGTTTGGTGTTTGGGAATTGGTATGCAGCTCAGATGGCCCCTTCTCCTTATTTGACTTTTGGAAGAAGAAAATGTTAGCAAAACTGCTAGACAATGTGGTTCAGTACCTTCCATAATATGCGACAACATGTGATAATACATGTGATTATGTCATTGAACATCCCCTTGGTGTGTAAGGTGATAATCACACACATACTTACTTCTAAAGAAAATAATCTCTCAACCATTGTGCATGAGGAGACGCCATCAGCCACCACGTGTATATCATAGCCTTCAGCCATCAGGTCCAGGGCCGTCTGCTGCACACATATTTGGGTCTACACAAACAACAAGACACATATAGTTATACCATTTTATAATTTTTACCAACCACTTCTGAATCCCCATGGCATTTGGAACATATATCATAATAAAAATATTTTAAAAATTGTAATGGAGAGAATTATTTTTCCTTACGTAGTTTTCATAAACATCTAACACTAATACTCTTATACTATGCTTTGATGGTGTTATATATAAGTTCCATTTTGACTGATAGAAATCCCACAATCATATTTTAAAACTTTTTTTAAGACACAGAAAAAAATTAATTCTAGTTAAATTTGTCGCAACACAAAGTCACACGGTATTTCATATCAACCTCATAAGTTGGAACAATTTTTCCTCTTGCTGACCTCATAAATTGTAGGATAGGTACCAATTTTAGGTACCAATTTTAGGTGCATGAGCATATACATCAGTGTCCAAAATTGTCAGAAATAGAGAAAAAATATTGTTAACCATGAAATATAGTCCTAGAAATAATTCTGACCCCTTGTTCCACCCCTCTCCAAAGCTTAATTAGATATGTTTACCTGTATACCAAATATGACCACTGACTTTCTTGTTTCTTTGTCTTTTTTCAAAATGCCACCCACTTCTGGAATAATCATGGAGAATGAAGTCTTTTGAAATACTCCTAGAGCTTTACTGATGTCTATCTCAGATACTGTGGGGCCAAATGCTAAATATATATATACATAAGAATTAATATAATTATAATATATAGCTAGTAAAATACAGATGCTCATTTTTTTTGTTCTTTCTATGTTCTCAACATCCATATTTTTCACTCCCCCTTATTTCCATTATGAAATAAATAGCTAGAAGAAAAGGTGCACACTAGAATAACCCTGAAGAAGACAAAACAATTTGGTCGAAATATCTGTTTCTATTAAGCTGATACAAGAGAAAGTCAAATATCTATATAACGTAGTATTTGATTTTAAAAAATTAGTGAATGTTTTGCCACATCAATATAAATTTACTTTTTATTTTCCTGGATGTGATTTTGAATATACCTGTGACTAGCTTTATAGCTTATCTAGTGAAACTAGCTGAAGTTGGAGTTGGCATTTCTAATTTCTGTACTAGAGTCCTTGGGAGAGTGATTTAAGAACAGGAAAAAGCAAGCTAGTGTCAGCTGCGTGGTGGACTGGAGGTAAAAAACCATAAAACCTTTATCAACTTTGTAAGCACCAAAGCTTTTTTCTCCTTTATCAAATTGTTGCTTGTTCTGTGTGCACCTTTTCTTAAGATACATGCAGTAACATCAAGGTCACTCATAAGGTGCATTTCATCACTGGGAACAGTTCTCCTGTACTTAGTGGTATAAACTATGGGCTCTACTTTAGTCGGTGGGTGTCTAATGTATACAGCTGTGAAAAGAGTGCAAGGGAACTGGTTAGTTAAGTGGTGTTCAAGAGTTTTGGGGTTCCACGGAAGCAGTACTAATTAAACCAAAAGGTCTCATCTTCTAACTACCATAACCTGGCCATGCTTGAAGTAAAAATTATATTTATACATTCTTTCATAACACATGAAAAGAGCTTTAAAATTGTATACCAAAAAAAATTGAATGAAGTATAGCCAAGTTACAACTGTTCTCAGATCAGAAAACATCGTTCTGAGGAAAAACTGAAAGTTAGGACAAAGAAATGTGCACATACTTCGGATGAAACACTTTGGGTTAACGGATCTTGCGGTATCTCTTCAATTTTTTAATCAAGATAAGTAAATCTCATGGATAAAAACTACCATAACTTTGGAATGGAGCATCCACTGCCTCTAAAACTTTGGAGCAGAATAGTAGATGTATACAACAACAGTTTCAAATGTTTTGTTTTTTTGTTGTTTTTTTCCACCTCAAATCCCCACTTAATTACAACCATGGAATTTATTGGACTATAAAAAAAAATCTCATATTTTCTGCCGTATTGGTTGTAGCAGCTCCAAGTAGTCCTCTCTGTTACAGCTATATGACTTAGTATACGAGTGATAGTGGCTAAAATAAATAACTGGGTAGAGACATGAGTGGAATATGTGACCATTAGCTGGACGGTTTTCTATTTTTATTTTTGTGTAAAATATACTCATGAGCTCTACAGGGGCTTTTAAAGGATCCTGGGCATGGTGCCTAGTACACTACAGGAAATGCCGACATGTGCAATGACCACAATAACTCTAGACAAAATTAGTTAATGCACAGTTTGCTTACAGTTGGCCACCATAGAGCATGCTGGTGAAGCGGTGTGCAGCTTTCTGCTCATGTAGAGAAGGAAGCTTATGGTGATCTAGCAGCAGCAGCAATTAACCATTTTCGGAAAAAAAGGGAGGAGTTATGCAGATAACTTCGCATTGCCAACTTGAGTGATATGATTTGGCAGAGGTTATGTGATGTTTAGGCTGATTCCCCATAGCAAGGGTATGTAAGAAGATCCTAGCATTACATCATAGTGATGACATCTTGCACATTGTTCGATCATATTGCCTTAGGCCTTACCCAAGTGCTCTGGTCCTAATTCTAGCTGAAGCCCTAATTTAGCACTTATTTGTCCAGTAATTGTCAATATCATCATGCCACAATTATGCCATGGGAAAGAAACAATTTTTAGAAACTATTTTCAAGGTACGACTGAGAATATGGACAGAATGAAAGAGCATACAAGAAGCTCCTTTAATCGAGTTCAAAGTTGTTGAATTTTCAGAGAAATCTGGGAAAGTATGTGTGACAATGGCTAATTTAGGTGGAATAAAAACACTTCAAGCTATCATTTGCCAAGTTAGTAAAAATGATTAGCAGCATCCCTCTCTTTAAACTCCTCCAAAAAAAAATACTTGGGGAATTCATCTTCTAGGATCTGTTGTCCATCTATCTACTTTTTTTCCATGCATAACATACTACCAGAAGACGAAAAATTGTCCAAAACATTGCAGAAGCTAATCTGTTCTAGTTTCAATAAAATATAAAATTAAAAATTATCACATCCACGTATGTGCCCAATATTAGACTTGCTGAGCTGAATCAGTAGATGCTACACATTTTGCTGCATGAGAAGATGTGATTTGTTCTGTTCTTGAGACAACAACCAACAGAAGAGACCTCAAACAAAAGCAGGTTAGTTAAACGTTACAATCGTCTGTAAGTGTGTATGCTTTAATAAACAGTATCTTCTATATATGATTTGTTAATTCTGGAGCTATCCTGAGCAATTGTTATAGAATTATTCAGGGAGTAAAGGGATGCTGCTTAACTAAAACATTTATAGAGTAAACAAAAATAAATTGTATTAAAAAATTATTTAAAAATCAAAATAATGTATATTGGGTTGATATATAAAAATGGGAATCAAATTTAATTAAGTAGCCCACCACATATATAGAACATTACCTTTTCAAATAATGAACACCAGTATTTTTTGGTTTTATGTTGGTATGGGTGAAAGTAGTCCTTTTTTTAATTGGAGCTTGGGGGGAGGAATTAAGCTCTCTAAATCTCATCTTCCCCCCACATCCCCTCACTTAGATCCACTAGCCACTTAAACATGTTTGTTTTTGTGCTGCAAGTTTACTACCTCGGTGAAGGATTCAAATCACGCTTGGATTATTTTTGGACTAATAAGCTGATGTCAGTTTTAGCTGAGGTATTTGCTTTTGGGGGTTTCTTCCACCGTTTAAAAAAATGTATCAATCAAAGTACAAGCATAATCCCTGATAGAAAATATTTATTGCTTTAAAAATATTGACAAGACAACTGTCGTGGACTGATTAATAAAAATGGCTTACATATACAAATTGTTCCCTAAAAATTTGCTCACCTTTGGAATAGTGTTCAGTCACAATCAGTGGGATATTAAGTATATTGGCTACTTGCACCTGCAACAAGTACATCATTCATTTCAAGCCAAGACATCACGATTTTGTGTGAGCCCAGATTATAAAATTTGTACTTATAATACTCAATCAAGTGCTCGGAAGCCTATACATTTTTTTCACTGTCAGTAAATCCTTCAGGGACATATTGTATATTTATGAGGGCAAAATATATATATATATATATCACAATAATTTTTGTCACAAAAGGTTCTTCAAAGACCATTCAAAGTTAGAAGATAATTGTAGTTTTTGTGCTGATGAGAGTATACCTTTGTAAATATCATGCTGGGATAGAAACACAATTTGAAAGGGAGTGTGTCTTGAAGATGTGTAGCCAAAAATGGTCAGCTATATACCAAGATATTATAGCAAACCTCGGTAACTATTAGCCACATTCTGTCTGCATACATAACAGTGCAAATGATTGAAATAGGAGGGGAGGCCATATACCATAAACACACTAACGTTCCCCCCCTTCCCCCCCCCACCCCCCTCCCTCCCGACGGTACCCAGGATTGGTTCCTATTGTCTGGAACCCTCCCCACCCAATACTATATTTGGCTCCTACAAAGTCAACAGTTTTGATTCTTACTTGTCTTGACAATTTTGCACAATGTCACAAAAACAACAACATGCTAACATGCCTTCTACTATGGATAAGCCATTGATTTTTGTGCCTTCAATTGTAAATCTTATGGCTAATTTGTTCGAATTAAAACTTTACACTGATGCTTGAAACTCATCCCCATTCCCCCTTAAATCCTGGGTATGACCTTGCTCTGCTCCTGCCTTGATTCATAAATAATATGGAAGAAGCTGACTCCACAAAGTCACTAGGTAAACAGGAACAACCAAAGCTAAATCTAGGTTAGAAGGCACACTAGGGCTAGTTTCGATAATAATTAGCTAGTTAGCTGAGCTTTTTTTTATTGTGCTTAGCACATCTTGTAGCTAAGATCAGTCAATAATTTTGGGCTGTGCCACTGCCAGCATGTTTTAAATGATGGTGTGGCTTTGAGAAATATGCATGAGTTTAACACATGTCCATTTCACTTTTATAGTGGGGTACTATATAGATCAGGCCCTCCAAATCCCAATTTTAAATCACATTTTAGCTCTAGATAACTTTAGTTACCTAGGTTTTATGCAGCTTATTTTGTGGGTTATTCTGTTTGGTTTCAAATGATTATTGAATATCTCTATAGGCACATTTTCTTAGAAGATACATGCACCAACATCAAGATTACTAAACAAATCTTCACCCCATGTTTGAAACAGTCATAACTCATACATGCATTGATAATTATACACCAAAATTGTATAGGTCTTAGCCGTGATTAGGATAGATTTTTAGTTATCACTATGCAAGACTTTATACCAAATGTTCAAGAAATGGCCACACAGTGCTTAAAAAAACACCCAGCAAGAATGCCCCCAGAGATGAGAGTTACCACAGCCCAAAACCATCTCCAGTACCACACAACAACCATGAACATTTGGTCCAATTTAGTTTAGAGGTTGGGCTAGGCATAATTACATACATACATACGTGCATACTTACATACATACATGCATACATAGATGATAATTAGTATACTTGAGCAATTTTAAAACAAACAGCTGTATTGGTTTAATCTATTAAAGAAAGAAATGAAACCTGATGTACCCATGTAGACCACAACAAGTTAGATTCATTCAAAATCATACACATTAATACTGTGGATTTGTGTTTACACAAGCACTCCATGATTTCAAACCAGCACAATATTGGTGTAATGATTATAAATGTTTTAGAGGTTCTAACTGGTGTGATCTACATGAGTACAGTCTATTTTCCGTTCTTTTTTAACCTGTCTATTCAATGAAGCTGTTTATTGTTAAATAAAACATCTTGACTCTATTTCAAATTTTTGTTTGATTGTTCATTTGTTTTGTTTTTCTGTATATTACAGTTGAGCACGTGAGTGATTGGTGAATGATCTTCTAGACATTTAAACACTTTTTATGACTAGTTCATTGTTGCTGTACGCTACACATATTTTAACATATTATTTCTATTGTGGACTGTACCCATGTAGAGTCAGCTACAGCCTCTTCGAGGATTAGGTAACATTGCACAGGAGAACACTAGAGCAGATATTTGGGTAGAGGATCAGCAATGGCCTCCAGTACACATTGTAACAGTTGACCTGGAGAAAAAACTCTACATACCAACAGCTGAATGATGTGTGAGTCTTTTACTGTGTTACAAATTATCAACATAAGTTGCGTTTTTTACAATATTTACCTCTCTACCCATTATTGGGGGCATCACTGGATCAAGAAACGGAGTGGTCGTGTATGTTTAATGAACATTTTAAATCTTATTGTACTAAACTTATGATGAGAGGACCAATTGCATGGGATGGAACGGAGAAAGAGAGGATACTTGATGATGCAATTTCTTGTGGAGTTTCACACTTCATGTTTTTCATTTGTGGTGCTGGTTTACTACTTTAGCTATGGATTCATGGCATCTTCGAGTCTTTTTGGAGCTGATTTCAGCAGAAACCTCCATTTAGGGAGCTAAGAAGCTGCCTATATTTGGGATTTGGTGAGGGTTTAAGGTCTGCCTATTAAAAAGTGGGTCAATCCAATGTTGGAATATACCCTGAATAAAATATTTTAATAAAAAAAATAATGCTGAATTAACCTGTTAAAGAATGAACGGAAACAAAACTCTTTCCATGTATACCTAGTTAGAATATCCTTTACTATATAAAACCATATAGACCAATATTTAAAGCTTCATGATATTGGAGTATATGATTTTAAATGGTAAGGGTAGAATATATATATATGGGTGGTCATGTTTACATTCTTTTGAACAGGTCAATCCAATAAAAATATAATACAACTATTATTATTAATATTATTATTACTATTATTATTATTATTATTTTGTTGTTGTTATTGTTATTTTGTTGTTATTATTATTTTTGTTGTTTTGTTGTTATTTTTTTATCGTTGTTTTTGTTGTTGTTATTGTTAGTGTTATTATTATTTCTGTTTTCTATAATAGTATGCCTTGACCTTCTGTCCATGTGCCACAGTTATAAGCTTGTGCACATTAAAAATTGTCCATATGTGTTTAAAGGAAAAGACATTTCCGCAAATTGGCCTTGGTCTTTGAGTGCAGAATATTGAAGAAAGTTGGATACTCTGGGTGCGGCATAGCTTAGCAAAAACTGTACAGGGTATAACTAAAACCAGGAGAGCTGCAGCGGAGGGACAGAGAAGAACAAATACGGCTACCAAAAGAGGCACACTATAGAACATAAATTTCAGTGATTGGATGACAAGGGTGCAGTTGGAAGTATAAACAGAGTGCGTTGCTGTGAGGGTTTGCAAGGGATGAGAGGAGAGAATCAAAGAGTGGTAGGAGCTGTGAACAGAGAAAGTGTTGTCAGGTTGTGCAAGGGATGAGGGAAGGGAAGCAAAGAGTGGTAGGAGGATTGAAAAGAGAAAGTGCTGTCAGGTTATGCAAGGAATGAGGGGAGGGCAGCAAAGAGTAGTAGGAGGAGTGAACAGAGAGTATGCTGTCAGGGTGTGCAAGGGATGAGGGGTGGGCAGCAAAGAATGGTAGGAGGAATGAACAGAGAGAGCGCTGTCAGGATGTGTAAGGGATGAGGGGAGGGCAGTAAAGATTGGTAGAAGGAGTGAACAGAGAGAGCACTGTCAGTGTGTGTAAGGGATGAGGGGAGATAAACCAATTCCGACAATTGTCATGAAACAATTCACTGTTCATATCAAAGAATGTTTTCCTCTTCCAGCATATTTTCTGCTTTCACAAAACAACAAGAGATTGTCTGTAGCACAAAGGCAGAAATGAATCTGTTAGCTTCTCTCTATGTGTCTCTTTGGGAATCAGTGTAAATTCTACTCTCAGCTCACTTTCTTCAGCTATTCTCTTTCCCAATCTCTCTACTGCAGCTCTCACAATTTGTGTTACATCCTGCACAATTCATATTCTAAATCTGCAGCTAAGTGTGTAGCCTTTTTGCACCAATACATTCTAATCCTAAGCGCCTACGAAAACAAATAAACACCTTTGAACCACAACACAAAATGTTTTATGCCACAAAATATTTATATGCTTCACAGATTTTCTGCGGGAACTCACAAGTTACTAAGTATTATTATTAATAATAATAATATTATTATTATTATTATTATTATTATTATTATTATTATTATTATTATTATTATTATTATTATATTACTATTACTATTATTATTATTATTATTATTATTATGATTATTATTATTATTATGATTATTATTATTATTATTATTATTATTATTATTATTATTATTATTATTATTATTATTATTGTTATTATTATTATCATCATCATATAAAGAAAATCCAAATAAATCATATTTGTTCTTTTATTATGTTATTTTTTGGGGTGTTTCTGAATATTTTAGTTGAGCAGTTGAGGACTATATATACAAAGTATGAGCTGAGTGAGTGGTGGAGGATATCCAAGGCTTTTAGACATGTTTTAACCTGTATATTGCTGATATACACTACACATATCAACACATGCTATGTATTGATGCTTCTGAAAGTTGTACCCATGTGCACCATGTTGTCCAAAACAAAATAATCAGAACATATTTCATTTTTGTTGCTATTGCCTTGTAGAATCTGCTACAGCTGGGTCATAGCCAGCATGACACAGATGGAGCAGTCGCCCGGTCTAGTATTTCCAGTACCTGTACTAACAATGCAATGTCTTCCTTCTATGGATTCTACGGTTGTCCAGTGACTGTCCCTAAGAGTTCACTCATCTGTTGTTCCCATCTCAGCCTCTTCTGTGCCATCAGGAAAAAATAGTCCCGCATGAATTTGACCAATTTGCTTTTGTTGAACACATTTATAATATTTTCTATTTTCATGTTCAACCTTTTAGAGCCACTTTACACAACCTATGACACCATTCAATATCGCTAAATGTATGTCTGAGGCTATTATGCTGGCAGATTTTTGGGTATTAAATAGGTACTTTTAAATTGCTGGCATAATGCTGGGTCCATAAGAGGGAAAATATTAAGTGTATCATAGGGACAAAAATCTCACTGTGGCTAAAATAGAAATCATTTCAGCATTTGATTTACATATTACTTGTAATTTTAAGTATATTACAAGTATATTACAAGTATATTACAAGTAATATACTTGTAATGTTGCTCATTACAAGTATATTACTTGTAATGAGCAACATGACAGTTCATACAAACTTATATAGAATCATATTTTATGCTGCATAAATTAAACGACATGAACTTGCAATCTTTCTTAATACTTTTAGGTCATTTATAACATAATTTTGAACATACTCTGTCCCTAGACGAGCACAATATTTATTTAAAAATATTGAAATAAGCATTATTGGTTAAAAGTAGCATAATAGCCTTAGGCCTAGTTATATGGCTACACAGTTGACTATAACAATAATTGTGATATCTAAACATTAATGAGATTCTTAAGAAACGCTCTGCATTATGCCAGATATATGTTGCCATTCAATTATAATATACAGAAACAACAAAACAAACAAACAAACAAACAGGCAAAGAAGCACTTGAAACACAAAAGAAAAGTGTGTTAAAATATAAACTAGCCATATTGGATTGGCTTGTCCTTGAGCTTATACCACAACCTGTTAAATGAGTCTTTACTCTATAAAATCACATACACCAATATTGTAACATCATATTGGATTGACCCTCTTTTTAAAATTCAGACCAAAAAGCCCAAAATAAAATCAGTCATATCAGCCGCTTTCTAGCGGCCTAAATGGTAGTGTCAGCTGAGACTAGCTGCAAAAAGACTCCAAGAATCCTTCACTAAGTTCGGAAAATGGCCACCCAAAACAACTTTGGTATAAGAAAAAATCATCATCAAAGATCTTTCTCTGTTTTTTTCCTCACATAGCTGGCATACAATAGGTCAACTCATTACATTTTAGAACCATAAGACTTTTAATGTACCAATGCATGCCGCCACTCCCCCAAATTGACACACTACTCACCATTGTGTTAGAAACGTTAATAATTTCAGGATAGTACTTGATATTTGGCCGAAACTTCTCTTGTACATCACAGAGGAAGAAATAACTGGAAGTTGACACCAGACGTCCCAAACTACGAATTGCCATGTTTCTGGGGAAGCAAAAGAAAATACTCTCATATAATAAAAGACCAAACCAAACCAATACAGCAAGCATTTTCACAGACGTTAATTATCCGTTCATTAGACATGTGCGGTGTGTTTTCTTTTTGCAACATCGAGTGTTGTGTGTGTAAATATGGGATGCCAAGTATAAGATCATATATCTATATCTCTCAGAGATACATTGCAATACATAGTTGACCTATACTTTATAAAGGGAAGCAAACAAATTATCACACACTGGCCACCGAGCTCCCATTAACTGGAATGTGTTTTCTCGGGCAATGAGCTTCACCAAACCTTCCACCTTTTCAGTTTGAAGGCTGGATCAAACAGCTGCTATAGATTGTCCCCCCCCCCCATTCTTTTTGTGCTATATATCACTATATATAACATATTATATGTGGTTGTGGTTATAAAAAAAGTGAGTGAGTGCAGCAAAATTTCCCCTGAGAAAATGAACTTGGCTCATATTAATTACAATGCACTCCTGATAATTGGACCACATCCGTCCCAAACAAAAGTGGTCCATTTATCCAGATGGCTAATATATCAGACTTTTATGCAAATTGTTTACAATGTACAATATTGCACATGATATATGTACATACATGTATGTATAACAATTAGTTCATGTACTTCAGTAGAGTGGTTTGTTTAATGTCTGTGGCTCCCCTAAGATGAACTAAATCAGCACACTTGTCTAGCAAAGAATGTGCTGCATGGGCAAATCCCTGTTCAGTAAAATAGCGTTGCAGTTCAAGTATTTGAAGCTTTCCTTCTGCATGCGTAATTAGAGGAACAAGATCAACCTTATCATTATCATCATTATCACTTTGTTCAAGGCAAGGCCTTTTGGCAATAATCGTCTCCACAATTTCATCATCTGGAACATTGGTTTCACTGTAACAAGTTAACTCAGCGTCTATGTTATTGTCTTCTTCCCCATTGTTAATCTCTGGTAAACTAAACTCCTCATCATTTTCATCTATCACACTTGGAGATAAAGTAAAGTAGGCAGCTTTTCGAAAACAGTTGATAATTGTAGCTTCCTTTACTGCCTGCCAACTTTTGGCAACAAAACTCAGTACTTGAAGGATTGAAATCTTAGAGCTGACATCAATTGCTGTGGAGGATGGATTGGGAATGGTTTCTTCTATGTATGCCAGTGTCATATGCACAAGTTCTTTACGATATAGAGTCTTCAAGTTCATTATGATTCCCTGATCCATTGGTTGGATAAGTGAAGTGGTATTGGGTGGCAAAAACTCTAGTTAAATGTTCTTTAGTGTGCTAACATGAGGGCATGCAGTACAATTGTCAACAAGCAAAAGGATCTTCAGATTTACTTTGGTAAGGTACGAGTCCCAAGCTGCAAGCCATTAAGTAAAGATTTGAGAGGTCTTCCAAGCCTTCTTGTTACCTCGGTATGTGACAGGTAGATTATCCACATTAACATTCTTGAAACAACATGTCCTAAGACCTTGCCTATGACAAGGAGTTTACATTTATCAGTTTCTGTCAGATTTGAACAGCAAAGAACTGTGATCCTTTCCATTGCTTTCTTAGAACCATTTCATGACAATAGCAAAGTGAGTCATCAGGGGTGGCTCGGTAATACAGCCCAGTTTCATCAGCATTATAGACCTCATTAGGCCTTTGTTCTTCCAGTAGCCCTGGTAGAATAGTGCTTGTCCACTCTTCAGCACTTTTAATGTCTGCACTTCCCTTCTTTCCATGTGGCCATTTGTACCTAATTTGAAGCCTTGCCTTTCATCGTAAAAGCCAGCCTTCTTTGGCAACAAAATTAATGTGTCATAACTTTTTGGCTAAATCTTCTGCCTTCTCCTTGAATAGGTCCACTCAGTTTCTGTCCCTTACTTGTCACAGTCCAAACCACAATTTAAGAGCAGTGTCTACCTCAGGTGCTTTCCCTTTACGAAGGTGTTTCAACTTCGTTGCTGGCTTGTGACCATGACAGAAGACCTCACACCAACGTGACCTAAGTTCTTCTTCCTTGTTGATCAGTCTAGTAAGAATGCTTCTTGGGATTTTAAAGATTTCAGCAAGCTCCCTCTGACTTGAATTGGGAGGTTATGTTTTGATTTTGTCCAACACTTCAATCTTCTCTTGTAGAGAAAGTTCCTGTCTCTTGACCATGAGCTAAGCAGCTTCTAGCAATAGCAGCTGCATCATTAGCCAGGTGTAGAGGTCATGTAGAGAATGTGTAAATGAATGTGTAAATGATCACAAGCCAAAGTGTAAATGGTTAGATATAACAATGTATATCTAAAGTGGCCCATATCAGGAATTCTTGACCCATTTAGCCGATTTATTTTGTATGTGTATGTATACAAATGTTCTGTCCAAGGCCAAAATGGCTCAGTTATCAGGAAAGTTTATTTATCCAGTGGTCCATGTGGAGTGCACTGTTTTTAAAAGAAAACTAAAACTATTTTGAGTGGACCTTTGGTATGAAAATTAAGTGTGGGAAAGAGAAATGAAGGTTTGAGGAACATCTTTTTTTTCCTTTTTTTTTCTGGCTTGCATAGATTTATGGCATGCTGGAAGTATTTGTAGATAAAATAGCCTTGTTAAAAAATTGTTAAGGTCAGTTTTAGCTGTGAATTGGTACTATTTTGAGAGGCTTTTTTTTGACAATGCTTAGAGCAATAGAATATTAGCATGTTATAGGTTGCTGAATTTTTATGCTGATTAATTAATCATAAACAAAATTGAAAAGGCTGGGTTTTTTTTAAAGGTAATCTTTTTCTGGTACATAATCTCTCACTTCAAAAAACATCGCACAAAAAATTTAACATGAAGCCAGCCACCTAGCCTGAGCGCTATAGCTAGTTGGTTCATGCTTAGACAATATTAGAGAGCAATACCACTCCACCTCCCTTCCAACATGCATTACAACTTCAGCACACTTATAGCAGCTTAACTGTGGTTTTGAGATATGACCTCAAACCACAAACATTGTGTCCCATGTATCTCCCACTACCCCCATCCCAACTCAAAATTGGTTCCTCCACCCCTGAAAGTAAATAATCTCAAGCAGATGGGAAGTGTAAGGAGCCAAAGGAGCTGGTTAAAGAAAATCGAAAATGCCTGAACAAAATCCTGGGACTGGACTTCATGCATGATTACTTGAATTAGAGATTTGTTTTTGTGACATCTGCATACTTTTCTTTAGATTGATGTACATTTGTTCCCAAAATATTCTTCTGCATACAAGAACTAATGTTGTTTTTTTATTTCAAGAGTATTGTAATTTGGCTGACCTATTGCGTTGTACATAACACATGGGGCATTGGCCCAGGTACTACAGTCAATGTACTCATAATATGTTAGTTCCAAGAGAAATACATGGAAAGCGTAATATGTATAAAGTCAAACAATTGAGTCCAGGTACTTTATCTAAATATTTCTATTTTCCTTCAGTTTTTTTTTCATCCTTCAGTTATAAAAAGCCCATCATCTTTGCAAGCAGTCTCAATTAATTATTCATTTAGTTCCTGTATCTGCACATTGTATTGTAGACAGCAGATAATAAGTTCATGAAAACACATTTTTTCTAATAGGTGTGTCTACCTCCACAAAAATGCTGATAGCAACTTCTGCACGTCTTCAATGTCTACTTTCCATTTCTTTATCTCTCAATGTTTTCACCTTTAGTCTGCAGAAAAAAGGTCAGCTGGTTTTCTTGACCTCATATTCCTTGTTATTTTGTCATCAGCTGATTCCTGTCATGTGCAAGATACCTAGTAAATTGTGGTTTAGTGGCTAGTATAAGTTATGTGGCTTAGTACCAAGTGTAATCTATTAGTTATGTGTTTTAGTGTATAGAGTTGTATTATGTGGCCATGAATGAGCTATTTTAGATATTTCTTCATGGAGAAGAAACGATTTGCAATTGCAGCTGGGAAAAGTTTGCAAAAACATATTTCTGCCGGTGATATCCGATGTTGTCACTATATAATTGCATGTTATATCAATCATGCATCATAAAGATGCAAAATCCTGTATAGATAACATCAGTCAATGAAGCATTTATAAGATTACTTGATGTAAAAATAATAATAGATGAATGTTCAGCTGATGTAGGCATTGATATCATGTGCCACAAACTCGATTGTTCTATGCAAAACAGAGAAGTCATTCAGCTCTTGCAATCCAATAATTAGTTGATGTACTACGATCATGGATTGAAACTATTTATTGTTTCAACTACAGTACATTTTATCTACATAATAGCTATCATCACCAGAGGTCATAGACATACGTAATCCTCTAACAATGATTGCATAACACATCAGAACACTGGAAAACCAAATGCTATAGCTACAGTTAAGATTATGTTGTAGTGTAGTGTTTGAATTTAAAAAAGGTCAAATGTTCATGTAGTTGGGAAAGAAGATCTACAAATTTTATCAATAAGGCAAATAGCTTATCAAGATTACACACATTTAATGAATCCACTCACTAAATTTTGAATCAAAGCCATGCTAGCTATATCCTCCTGAACCCTTTGTAACTTTTCAATAGTACCTATTTTCATGACATGTTCTTCAACTAGCTCAATTGAAGAATCATTGTTGTTGCTCTAAATGGCAGATTTCGGAAATACTCTATGAAAATACATAGTCTGTATCTGACTGTTTTGGTTTATAATACATGATCAAATGAGGCAGAAGAACTTCTGGGAAAATTTACCATTGGCTGTTCTGCTGTCCTTGACATATAAACAATACAATGAATCTCAAGACAGCTAAAAAAATATTGAAGCTCAATTAGTGAAGGGGTAGGTGCTAAAGAATAGAGAAGTAAAAAAAAAGGAAAATATGTGCCAAAAAATTACTGCATGGTTACTTGCATTGCAGTAGTCATATTAAACTCCTGAATTCAAGTATTACTATAGCTGGATTTTGATGCCATGAGTGACTTGTGTGGAGAAAACAACCTTTCACTTGGCAATTAGACAATTTTGCTTCACCTTTGTACTCTTGATGCAATCACTCTTTTGCATCAAGCACTCACCTTTGGCAAGTGCATGCCATGCTATAACCACTAGCATTTATATTATTTCATGCACTCAGCACTTAGAACTAGCTAGGACTGGTACAACAGGTAGCACAAATGGATACAATAACCCACCAAGGAAACTGCTAGCATTTTATCTGGCATATACCGATGTTACTTGCAACAAGGGATGGAATGCTTGGAGGATTATGTGTTACTTTGTGTTACACAAAAGCTTAAAAAATACAAATTAGGAGGGGTCACTCATTATTCTAAGCAGGAACAATTATATATGTTTCAATCATTTTAGAACAATGATTTAATTTATATACCGAGAAGATATCCTCTCATGGCATAACATGGTGTTCTAGGGTGCTGCGAAAGTGAGTTTTAGCTTATTATATGAGGGTTTTTTTTCCTTTTTCTTACGACTACTGGTTAAAAACATCAATCCTGCAGAATCAATCATGTTATTATTATTATTATTACTACATTTGCAATAGGTAAAGTCACAAAGATATTTTAAGTAAATAGTTATGATGTATAGGTGTTTCTTTCTCTAATTATTCAGTATAATGATGTGGACAATGTTTCCCGATAATATATGTCCAGTATGGGAATACAAGGCAGAAGAGATAAAAATTAAAACATATCATTTAGAAACATATATCTACAACATTATTGTTGTCATGAGATAGGGAATTGCTCAACATGGTTGTAAAAATTCAAGAACTGAATGAAGGCAATGGACGAAGGGTAATGAATTGTGTATGTAATTTGAGCATGTTTTGTTAATAGTGCAATAGTAAAGAAGTGTTGTACAGGAATGTAATGAAGAGATAACTAGTTTTGATGTTTTACATAATTGTGTGTAAGAGTTCTTATTATTATTCTTTGCATTTTAATTACCTACAGTTTCACTGCCAATACATCTAGTAACTACTGATGAGAAGAAGCACCTTTCCAAACCTGATGTTTCCTGTTATAACCCTTGCCCTGGCAACTTACTATACAATAAATCATCTTTACATTACTATTGGTATCACATATTGATGATATGACACCAATTATAAAGTACAGATGACCAATGTCATCTCATTGAACTCAAATTTGAGGGCAATTTTTGGTTACGATAAGTAGATGCTAAATGCTTGTAGGTGTCAAAGTGGGTTCAGTCATCCACATTAGCCATGTGTAAAATCCTCCTGATTTAACAAACAAGTTGAATGTATGGGAGCTCTCTTCTCCAGATCTCAACTAGCTTCTGCTTGTTTGGCCTGCTACTTTTAGACAATATTGACAGAATAGCATCCATGAAGTGAAATTCCCTTGAGTTTTGAACCATGTAGATCTTGGAGTACAAATTAGTATGATGCTAATTTTTATGTATTAGAAACATAAAAAAAATGTTAAAGAACACGGATATAAATCTTCAAAAATTACAGAGCTTATGTTGGTGATGGCAACTGGTTAGTAATACTCCAGGTCTCAAGGTTTTCATATAGATTATAAGCAATTATCTTTTTGGAGAAACTATTTTCTGGTCTTCGCGCACATGAATGCATAGAAATGAATGCAATGCATTATGTGGTGAACTTAAACAACTTTCAAAACCATATGTTTCTGTCATAATATGTACACAAAATCCTAGCATTGTTAGGTTGCATTGGTGTAGCGTTTGCCCATGCTATTTCCCATGCCATACACCATCTTTACATTATTAATATCACATCTTGATGATGTAATGTAAATATGATATGGGGAATACCCCATAGATTTATATATATATATATCTATTCCTTTCAGATTTCTGACTATTGCAAGGTTGTAGCTTTTGCCATGCAACATAATAGGCTGGTAGGCGCTCACTAAGAATGGTCATTAGCTTGGACTCACTTGTCAGGATACTGATGGAAAGGCATGCAGAAACATACAAGAACTTTAGGTAGCATTTTTTATTGTGCTCAGTATGCTCTCCATCATCAACATATCTCTCCTCAATTGAAATCAGTTCATTTCTCGGTACATACAACTATGTGACCAATTCTCCAATGTACTTGCTAAACAAGATAGTAGCAGCAACAAGTGGCAGTAATAGCAAGAAATTGTTTTGTTTTTAACTTGACTAGCATAATTAATAGTTTAACACCTATATGGAGAACAATGTATCCACCTCCTTGTTGAGTAATTGCATAGCTATATCACATTACTAATCTCCAACATCCTTTCTCTGGTAAGGAAACGTGGTCAACCTCCAAGCAATCAGGTACGAGTTTGAGTCTCGTATACTAGATCTCATAGCCAAATCGTACTATAGGAATACCTCCACTTCATAATTACCAGAAAATGAAAAAGAGATGGACCAACAGTGGACGAGAGATCTTGTTCGATATGGTCAATTTTTATATTCGAAATGAACTTGTTTTTCAGAATTTAAAAGAGTTAAATTTTTTGACTTGACTCTTTTAAATTCAGCATCTTTGGATACTATTTCAATCATATTATGGTTCCCATTGTTATATAGATTTTGCTACTACCTAGAGATGACAACAAGCTTACAATTCTGGTTTTCTCATCCTAACTACCATCAACCATGTAGCCCAAGCTCACTTCAGCACAGCTAGTTTTTCCCCCCTCAATCAGCGGCACTTTCTCAATATACTGTGATAGCCATTTCCAGTTTGCTAAAGCCTGTTGACCCGGCCATACATAGGTAGCCACATGTCATGGCCAGTAACACAAACCTTTCCATCCAGCTTACCAGTGAAGGTTCAATTCACTCGCCAATCATTCAATATAACACACTGATACATTGAATCTGACTATTTTGTTTAAGAGGGTAACGAGTTAAATAAAAGTCCTTTTCTCTTCCATTCAGCTGGAGTTCTCATGTGTCTTTCATGAGGCTTGTGGCACATCTTTGAATGTCACTGTTTATACAGAGAGAAATCAGCCGTTGGGTGTTTAAATACCATACTAACTGATGTTTCTGCCATACACGAAGGCATTTCACCCATTTCTGCACTGGCATGGAGAAATTTGTTTTTGATAAAGGGGGAAATGAACATTGCTGGTCTTCTCTCATGGTCTCTTCATACAACGTTCATGTCAATGTTTTCATGATATAAAAATAGCTAACTCTCATTATTTATGAACACCTGTCAACACTATGGAAGGCCAAATCATGTTGGCTGCAATATCGTTTTTTTTTTTAATAAAAACATGTTGGAAAAAAAAATCATTAAGAAAATTTTTGAGGAGCCCCAAAGAGGAGTTTTTTCCCCAAGCTAAAATATTTAGAAAGGATTATCAATCAAGCCTATAGGGAATGCTGTCATCATATCACACCGCAATGGTGGATTACAACTATGTAGCACTACACACTCAAAAAAAAAAAAAAAAATTCATGACTTAACTACAAGATAAACGATAAACTTGGCTTCATAACCATAAGGCCACTCCAAATTAATTAGTCCTTTCTTATCATACAGTAAAAAACCATGAGGATGGGTGGGACATAGACATCAACTGAATTGGAAGTGTTTCAAATTCATGCTATCTAAAAGTGAAATGCTAATGCATGCTAATTTACAGGTGCTTAATTAACTGACTGACTGCCATATGCACCAGCAGGCACAAACTTGACATTTTCACTATTAAAAATAAAATATATGCACAAATGGATTTTTTTCTCCAATGGACTGCTGTATCAATTTCAAAAACTTTGACAGGGGGAGAAGTAAAATAAAAGAAAAAGGCTGATATCGTAACTGCCATCATGTATATCGCTTTCTGGATCATTTTGGATGCCTTTCTTTGGAGGAAAGCTTCACATGCATCTATGCTTACCTGGAAGCACTCTGAATCCCATCACTTATGAGAAAAGAGTAGCGGAAATAGAGCGATGTAGCAATACATCCCTTGATTTCTACCTCTAGCTAAGCAGTTCACTTTACAATGTAGCTTTATATCAAGAACTCAAAACAGATTTATAGACTCACCTATCAGTAAACAATTCCAATGAGTAAACTAAAAATGAATACAGGTGGAAATAGAGATAGTATTTGAAAATATTGAGGTGGCCTAATATTTCTTGTTAGCATGCAAAGTTAGTCCTCACTGGAGAGTCTGATAAAAACTTTGAATTGCCAAATGTGGCATATCTATATGTATGTATTGGTGCACACTCTCATATAACGGTGAGTTAACGGAAGATTTTATGGACTTGTCCAAAAAAGGAAATGATCATCTTGGCAATTTTAAGAAAACTCACGTGCAAAAACAAAATACTATGACGGATATGCTGTATTTTGCAACTACAACAACAAGCTGAATATTCTACAGCATTGAATGAAAATAGACCAGAGAAAAGGTGTGAGAGAGAGAGATGTCTAAGCGCGCTTTTGAAACAATAGAGCAAAAAGAATGGTACTGAACAGAGATTGGAAAAGAAAAAAATTTTACGATAGATAGCTAGAAAAATAAAGGAGAGACAAGCACAATAGAACAGAAAGAGAAGAATAGCTGTGAGAGGAGGGCATGATAAGACTACATGGAAACAGTTTCCACGGAAGATGAAAAGCACACTTTGATTGAGGTCATCAGGCAATGCTTGCTGGCTGATATATTTACCACAAGGGCTAGGCGTTGGATGGCTGCATCTGCTGTAGCTCTTTTTCTGAGATTAACCAAAGTGGTTAACTGAGATGTCATTATTTTTTGTTTGCTTGTTTTGGGCCCAATTTATTTTCGTTTTGATTTTAACCACATCAGCACCTTCACTCACCACTTATGACATGATTTTGTTATTAGTTAAGAAAACTCTGTACAGGGTATCAAGAATGGATGATGCTATATAGCACCACTACGCTAAGGCATGCTTCATAACCCACCTACAGCACAGCTACTTGCGTAGTAACCCAGGTACGCTGTAAATTGCAATACTGGGGAAACACACTTTTGCTGCTATATGCATGTAGCTAGCCTAGTGAAACCAAGAAACCTGCATAAATACATATGTATCTAGCACCTATATCTCTCACACAAATTTGCGTCCGATGGCACCCTATTCCAATAGTAGTCGATCAGAAAAATAACTCGCAAGACGTTAGATTTCTTTTCTCGTTTTCGTCTCTCCTCTCCGCACGACTATTTGCAAAAAATAGTTATTTTCGCGAGGTAGCAACCACTCTCTCATGGCGAGCATGCATTCAGGACAATTGACCTGTTATCGGGAATTTAGCTGCCAATGAACGGCGGCGCTGGCTGAGGTAGAAGGTTCGTAAAGTTATCGTAGGCGTGCATACGCGGCATGAGGGTGGAGTTGGTGGTTCTACAGACCCCCTTTCAGATTAAAAAAGAAACTACAGTTTCCCCTCTTTACTCCATGAACAGGCATATTTCATTAGCATATTGTTTGTAATTTTTGTTAAATATTGAAACAGTGACAAAGTATAATAAAATTACAAATAATATCAAGAGAATGCAGCGTAATGCTTGTTCTAATTCATAATGCCTTGAGTATGCAGTGTAGATCAGTGGGATTACATTAAAGATTAGCCTGCAGTATTCTTTGTATTCTTGAGATCCTCACATTTATGAATTTAACAAGCTCATTGCAAGGCCACAAGGAATATTATTGATACTTAAAAGGGGGACTAAACCTGAAACCACCGAAATTTGCACACATATTTATAGCTGTCATAACGTTTTTCTACTTTCTTCTGTGCAAATACTTTTGAAAACAGCTTGTTGCTTATTGTGTGTGCTTTAAGATGATATTTGAAATGTCTCTATAGGCACCTTTTCTTGGAAGATACATCCAAAAAGGCAAGGGTTACTAAAAAAAAAAGCACCTCCTAAATTTGTGGCAAAAATATCTCCAAGGCGCCTTGATCTACAGATGTCCAAATTGGTTTGTGGCTTGCTAAAACACGTGGTTGTGTTGCGCCCACCCAATATCTGTGACCCCACCTCTTCTAATCCCCGTAACTCGGGAATGCTTCACTTAAAAAAAAATTATACATCCCTCACTACTACTTGTTTTAGAAAGCCACAAACCAATTTGGGCATCTGTAGATCAAGGCGCCCTGGAGATATTTTGCCACAGATTTAGGAGGTGCGTTTTTTTTAGTGCCCTTGGCTTTTTGAATGTATCTTTTAAAAAAAAGGTTCCTATAGAGACATTTCAAATATCATCTTAAACCACACACAATAAGCAACAAGTTGGTATCAAAAGTATCAGCACAGAAGAAAGGGAAAAAAATGTTATGGCAGCTATAAATGTGTTCAAATTTCGGTGGTTTCAGGTTTAGTCCCATTACCTCCAGTTCCAAGTCTTCCAAAAGTGATTATTCTTGATGAAATATAACATTGACGGAAGTCATGATGGGTAAAAATTTCACCTGCTGAGTGTCTTCAGACCCTAAGTGAATACCCTATCTCTGCTGTCCCCAAACACTTTAATGTTTTGTGCCACACTCATGCCGAGTTTCTTTCTTGGGAAAATAATCTGCTTCCACACTGATGGACTAAATTTGCTAAAAAAAATTTGGCCTTCATTTACAATGTTCAGCTATCATACAAAGGGTAACCTCCTTGGCTATAACCATTGTGCCACACTTTAACTTGTGATCTCTAAAGACTCAGATAGCCTTTAATTTGTTCCTTCTGTACAATTGTTCACATTACCACATAAGTTTTGTATGCAAACGTTTATTAGCCAGAGGAGTTTTGAGTTAAGCATCGACACACATGTTGAGTGTCACTCTTTGCAATAAATTTAAAATTCGGCATTACAAACATTGTGTAGATTTGTTGGTTAAACATTTACACTTAATGTTTTAGAAAATTACTGATAATTTTTTCTAGCATTCCAGAGCTACATGACAACATTCCTAATGAATCTATGGCTAAGCTTTCCTCATGTGAAATTTCAATATCACCCTGAAGTAGGCCCAAGCATGCTAGTCAAAGCATCTATTAATTTTTTTTAAGGTGATTACAATAGAGGTAACAGTTTACATGAAACAGTACTTTAACTCTCTCCTCAGGGGGAAGTTGACAGCACACTACTGCCAAGCTTCTATAGATAATCTATTCTTAGAGTATATATATTAATGCATGTGAAAAAAAACAACTCTTCAATGGTAGGTCACCATCAACAGATCTTTGCAGTATCATACATGCTAATTTTCCAGTATATTTTCCTCTTTGATGAGGGAAACCAGGCAGTATTCATGGCCATGTGATACATGCAAACCAGATAAGATTTGTGATATGGTTAACAAAAGGTCACCTTTTTGTCAGGCACATATCCAGGACTTTTAACTTAGCTCCAGTAGGCTACAACACCATATGAAATGTTTTTGGTCATAAGCAACCACACTACACAATGGGAGCAGACTTGTGGTGCTTGAGAAAAAGGAATTGACCTCTGAATCTTTGCCCTTGACCACATTTGAGGATATAGGTGACCTCTTCTTTGGGTCACAAATTAAATTGAGTGAGTGAGTGATTTTAATTAAACATCAGAAAATATCACTTCTACATAAGGTGAAGGTAAAAAAAAAAGAGGGTCACAATCATTATGACATCTCAATAATGTACCAATCATTGTATAAGGCGTTAGAACTATGGCTTGAGAAATGTCTCAATAAAAGGATTTCAAGTGTGCTCTCAATGTGCATGAGAATAATATAATTGATATTTTTCTCCCCTCTCTCTCTCCCTCTCCATGCGCCTTCATGCTTTACACTCTATGTCTTGATTAGTTACTAGTATAACTTTATCACCCATGCCCACCTGAATGTGGGGCTACTAATTGAAATAATTATTGCATTACAAAATGGCTGCTTTTAGGTGAGTAACGCTTGCCCTCACTGGGAAGGAAATGGAAGGAAAAGTTTATATTGCTCTGCTAGGCATATTGATCTATATATTCACTCTGTGTTCACCCGTAAAAAAATTAACTGGCAACCAGTCATAAATTAAACAGGGACACACTGCAACTGGAAATGGTCGTTACAGTGGAAGATAAATATGTGTCAGATTCGATGATAGGGGAATGAAAACTGGCTGCATGGAGAATGAGAACAGACTACTCCAAATAACTAATCTCACAGACTACTCCAAATAACTAATCTCACAGCCTTACTTTCTCCACTTCTACATTTACTTCTGATATCGCCATAATCATCATGTAGCATGGTTTCGGGCTGCTCTACCTAACATCAGTTTTGAATCAGTCAGGAATATATAAATTCATACAATTTTGGCAACTTCAGATTATCATATTACAACATCGTGAATACAGCTCTATATTTCAGGGGGGGTTTACCGGAAATTTTTTTTTCCCCGCTCAAATCAGAGCTAAGACCTTTAGCTACATTCGTACCGAGTCTGGGGCGAGTCGGTCAAGGCGCGTGGGAGTTATGCTGTTCAAATATTAGGAAGTGCTTTTTTTGGAGTGACCCTTGCGTGTTTTGATATATCTTCTAAGAAAGGTGCCTGTATAGACTTTTTATAAATCATTTTAAAGCACACACAATAAGCAACAAGCTGGTACAATAATTATTTGCACAGAAGAAAGGGAAAAAAAGTTATGACAGCTCAAATATGTGCTCAGATTTTTTGTGGTTTCAGGTAGTGTCCCCCCTTAAGACAGTGGCTGGACGAAGCAATCTAAATTTCAAGTTTTGTCCAAACGGGCATCAGAATTAAAAAAATAAATAATAAATTTAAATCTCATTCTCCATCACACATTCATTCACAACTCACATTTCATTATTAGTTGGCATATTTTATTAGTATATCCATTGAATTTCATTATTAGTTGGTATATTTTATTGGTATATCCCTTGCATTTTGGTATATCCATTACATTTCATTATTAGTTGTGGTATATTTTAATGGTACATCCATAGATGTGTGAGTTGCTCAATAAATGCACTCTCTCTTCACATCCTGGCTGTAAAATGTGTGGGTACTCAGCAATAGCTACAGGGAAACTAGCATAGGAATATTTCCTCAATGTTCTGGAATATCGGCATGCAAAGATAATGCTTATTCCAATTTTCATCTTGTAAACACCATTTACTCATGGGGAGAAACCATGAACAAGCTTTATATTTTCTATGCCCAAGCTAGAGCAAAGCAAAAGACACTACATAAAGTATTAATGGTCTTACAAGTATATCTATAATCATAGATGATACTCTAATCCCAAAAATATGTAGATCCAGCTATATATTTATTTCCAGAGTCTGTCCATGCTCCAGAACTAGGTCTAGCAATGACAGAAAAAGCCTTCACTCCAGGGTTGACAAAGCCAGCCATCCCTCCTGTGTTGAAATAGCTATTCCTTGTTATTGTCCCACGAACCTGTGTAACCATATTACTTGGTCCTGAGATCATTGATAATCCGTCAGGAAAAATGGAAATCTTTGTGAAATAATCAGGCATGTAGTTAGTTTTGAACAAATTTTCATCCCATATATTTTGAGTAAATATATAAATATATACCCTCACTTTATGCTAAAATTGAGCAGCAAGAGCTACAATAATGTATGCATATAAAAGCTCCAAATTCAGGGCATGAAACGAATTAATTAGTTCTGGATCCAAATCCCTTCCCCACTTTTCCGAGCTATTGTTACTACATTATTTTATGATGGGAGAAGGGATGGCTTTTTATCTGAAAATACATTAAAAAAAAGTGTATCCCAACTTTGTAGAATAACATCATCCATGTATATTAAAAAAAAAGTGTGTAATATTTTCCCCCAGCACTCAAAGTCAGTACCTCTGTTCAGAGGTCTCATAGTTGCAACTCCAAGATGATTTCTTGAAAATTGCAATATTTGTTTAATTGCTGTAAGGTATATAATATGGTACATAATAATAATAATATTGTAAAATCTGGCTTCATTACACATGGTTTTTAAGACCCTCCATTTAGATGCAATACACTGTCAGATATTTTGGCTATAAAGAGAGTCTCTGCTTAAAACCAAGCAAATCTCATGAATATGTATTACATAAGTCTCTTGGTTATACCTATATATACCTAACCATTGTAAAAAAGTGATTATTCCTTATGTACCTCTGTAAGGAGACACCTTTTCCACCATTCACGTCGAATTTTTCTCCCTATCATACTCCACATTAAAAAAATTGTTTTTCCATATTCTGAAGTGTGTTGAAGTTTAAACCCAGTTTCCTCCACCCTTCCCCATTTAACTACTATAAAATGACTCCAGAAGGTACTTTCAAACAGATTGTGAAAGCAAGTCTCGTAATTCATTAACTGAATTCATAGAAGTAGAAGTTCGGAGCTGCAGAGTTTACAATCTCCATGTATAGTACAGTTATGTTTGCTTAAACAATGTAGATATGAAATAAGCTATTTCCAATAGCTATTCCTTGGTCATGTGGTGCATTATAACTAATCTGAGGATGATTGAGATTTGCTGATGAGGAGAGATAAGAGGTCACTCTTTTCTCAGAGGCTCATTACAGATTTACAATTAACTGATCTTTCACACTTGGACATAGCAAACTACAACACCACATGAAATGTTTTGGGTATTGCAGAAACCACATACAAGATGAAACATTGGCAATGGGGGAGGGCAGGGGTGGAGGATAAGAATATTGATGTCCTAAGAAGTGACCTCTTAATCTTGGTCTTTGACCACACCACTGAGGGAAGCAAGAGCAGGAGAACAGGGTGGATAGGTAGAGTGACCACTCCTGGTGAGGGGGAGTTAGGAAAGATCCCTTCAATGTTTCTATTCCTACCTCCCAACCCCCTCCCAATCCCACCCATTAGAGGGATTAATTTCCTCCTCATGTCACTAAACTACCAAACCTAGTCTTGTACTAGTTATACACTTGTTTGTTTGTTTTAAAAAATTGGTTAATATATCTACAAAAATACTTTCGTTTATGGCCTTCTCACCTGCCTAGTTCAAGATTTCCTCTATCAACTACTATAATAACCAGCTGCTAGTGAACTTGTTTCACATTCACAAAGATCAAATGATAATCTTTAAAATTCTTGTTTTGGTAATTTAAGAAACAAAGGGAGAAAATACTACACGCATATTTCGAAGGAGAGATGGCGCTGTCATTCTGAAAGTAGGTTCACTTCAAGAGTGAGGGCTTGCACTACCATTCCTTGACCAAGCTTTGGTGTGAAGATTGGCTCTAGAAAAAGAAATCATATATCTATGCATATTTTCAACCCATTTGGTATTAAGCACCCTGTTTATAATGCTAGCATGCTTTTCATTACCTTAGAAAGAGTAACCGCAGGAGTAGTGCATAGTTTCACACAATTAATCATCGAGAAAATCCATTCACATTATTTCTGTGTGGAAACTGGTTGAAATTTTTATGCGAATTGAGCAATCCTGCATTACATGCCAACATTCCAGGTCTACGCATCACCTGAGGAAGTTGCCTTCCTCTCATAATTTTTTTGGAAATTTTTTCTCCAAAAAATTCTGTCATTTGCATGTCTTCATCATGGTGTCATGCTGACATTATAAGTGAGGTCATCAGGTAATTGATATTCTGCACTTGTGATATATCTACGAGTTCAGTATTTATTTTCCTCTTTATTTGCATATCATTTCTCTACTGACAATGTAGTCGCTATCTTTCCTCAATATACCAATTATGCAGCCGGTTTCTTTTTTGTACATTTCCTGAGAGAGCAGTACCCATGGGTAGTACTGCAGTATCTGCTAGGAATTGTTTTTGTTTATTACCTAGCAAAGCTCGATATATTTATTTTCAATTTTTGCTCGCGTGACCGTCCAACCAGAAGTAATCATTTTATTATTCATTCTGGGCAAGTGCAGGTGAAAAACATATATGCTATTTAGAATGTAAGGATTCTTTTTATATATTTGTGTTTGCGATTGATGTCCTCATTTATGGCATTTGCCATTTGCAGCATTTAATCAGGGTTTTTTTTATTTACCCATTGGAGTTAGTTGCGGGCTCTAAATAGCCGTGTTTGCTTAATTATTGCTTAATTATTGCTTTTGATTTATTTACTTCTTTTTTTAATTAAAATATGCTAAATATATAATAGAGATTTAAAATAATCGTAATAATTAGTTATACAATAATAAATAATACCGTCAAGTTTGTAGCAAGCTCCCTCCTGAATTATCTTTTCCCGCCAGTAGTCACAATAGCCTTCATGGAGGGTCTATTCCTGGATGATCATGGAAGCTAGGAGGCCACATAGGAAGACTATTAAGCATATTGGGAACCACTATGAATCCTTCCACCATAGATAATAGCAACATTCCACGATCAATTTTTTGGCTATTTATTTTGTTGCTGGCATCACGACATAGCTTTTGTTAGCTTACTCAGCCGAGCCAATTCTTGTACTAAACAATGGATTATTTTATTTCATATGTTCTTGGAGGAAAAAAACTTCATCTGTAAATAGTGTACAATCGCGCTGTTGGTCTGTTGGGAACATTATAAGGGAGCAAAGTGATTACCAGGTTTGGCCCATTGTTTAATGCAGGCCGAAAACTCTCCAAACACAAAAGGTTGGAAAAAGCTTTGAAATTCATTTTCAAAGGTCTGCTGCCCTAGCTTACATATTATTCATCCAAATTCATAATTAAAACATAAGACTCCACATGTTGCAAAGCACTGCAGTAACTAAATTATTTGTCGATCCTGAGAAATACAACAAAAAAATGCAATGGTAAAGGAATTGTGGATGATATAAGCTGATAATTTGTTCCTTAACCTTTTCAGGCTAGTTATTAGCGTAACAAATGACCAGTGCTTAGTCCAGCTGTTTGGTAGGTGGAGGTCTTGCTCCTGGGAAACTGTTACCAAGTCCAGGGGAGGCAATAGTTATCCTCTATCAAAATATCTGCAGTTTGGTTGGAAGTGTTCTCCCGTGCAATGTTACCATATCCTTGAAGGAGGCTGTTGCTTACCCTACATGTATGCAGGCAATAAAAACAACAATATATGGTTTATTTTGTAGTGGACAATGTGGTGTATATGGGTGCAATCCACAATAGAAAAAATGCACAGATTGATCTGATATGTGTAATCTACAGCAACAATAAGCAAGTTAGAAAAAATATCATTAAAAGCCATAGAGGTCCTCCTTTGCTCGACTTGCTTTTAGTGTCTTCAAGAAGAAGACTGAACAACACAAAAAAATTCTTTAAATTGGAACAAAAATGGTTTGTTAAAATTCAAACAACCATTTTGGATTGACCAGTTAAAAAAAAGGGACAATTGCACCAATGTTGACCAGCACCAGATATACATATGACCCTTTAACATTTAAAATCATATCAGCAATGTTGTCCAGCTTTTATATTCGTGGTGTATATGATTTAAAATGGTAAATAGTCATATATTTGTTGTGTTCTACAAGGATACAGTCTTGTTTCTTTGGAACTATCGAATGAATTATCACAACTGTATATTTGTTTGACAATCTGCTAGTTTCATATTGTAAACATGACATCCATGATTGATCATGTGGGAATATCCGCAGCACCACTGGACCAACCGATCTGGTTAGAAGGCCAGGTTTGGTCTCTTATGACTTACACTCCTAGTGTAGATAGATGGAAACAAAGTGTGGAACACAATTCAAAGCAGATGAACTATTATGACTTACACACCTAGTGTAGATGCTTGGAAACAAAGTGTGGAGCACACAATTCAAAGCGGATGAACTATCAACACCTTATTGAACAAATCTACTTTTTTATATCATCCATATTTCTTAAAAAATGTATTTGGAAAACACTTTCATTTATCCCCATCCACTGCTTTATGGGTGTAATATAACACCCTCATGTTGTGCTGGGAGTCATTTAGCACTCATGATGTGGTGGGAGCCACTTAGCTCACTCATTTTGTTGTGGGAGACATTCAGCGCTCATTAAATGGTGGCAGTGATTTCACACTCATGTTGTGGTGCGAGTCATTTAGCTCTAATTTTGTGGTGCGATACATTAAGCAATACATATTGTGGTGGGAGTTGTTTAGCACACTCATTTTAAGTTGGGAGTCATTTAGCATGGTCATGTTGTGGCAGGAGCCATTTGGCTCACTCATCTTGCAGTGGGAGTCATTTAGCACACTAATTTGTGGTGGGAGTCATTTAGCATGCGCATGCTGTTGTGTAAGGGAGCATTCATAACTACAGTTTACATAGCTTCATGTGGGTGGAAAGGCTCAAGGCTAGTCAGGTATATTCCATTCAACTGGACTTGGGTGAAGGAGATGTAGCCTCCTACGGGAGGGGGGATTCTGGTCGTTAATCTACACTTGGGCTTTGGTTGTGGGAATTTGGTAAAAAGAGGCTATGTAAGTTTATGAAGGTACCCTTTTGTATTACCTGCTGAGATGAGGATGGCTAACGGATGTTACAATACTTGGTACAGAACTTGAATGTCTGGTGTTTAGTTTAGTGGGACTACACTTCAAGATCAAGCCCATTTAGTGACTACACTATTCCTCTTAAATGATACATATGTGCAATACATTGTTTCTTATTTGTTCAACTAGACCATCTCTGAAATCTTCGCTCCTGTATCTAAGTAACAAAAAATTAGTAACGCCTGGTATTACTGTATTATTATATATTTGAATTTAACATCAAATAGCTGTGTTAAAAAACTGTACCATGTAGACTGCAACTGGTTAGACAACTCTTTACCAAATGGAATCATATACACCAGTATTGTAAGTTTGTGGTTGCACAGGCACTCTGTGGTTTGTATGCCAGCACAATATTGGTGTACATATATGATTTTATATGGTAATGGTGGTGCAACTGGTTGTGGTGGAAGGTCTCCTAGATTTTTAATAGTATGTTTAGTGTTGCACTACATGCATATCAATACATGCTATGTATGTTTGCTGATGTTGATTGTAGCAGTTGACAAGGAGTGAGAACTCCTCAAACCATTGTATGCATGAGTCATTTGTTGTGGTGAAAATCGTCAACAGATGGCACTATTTTCCTTCTTTTTTTTTTGTTGTTGCTTCACTGGATTGGAACATTTGGAGTCTTCAGGCAATAAAGTTATGTTGAGAGGACCGATTGTACGCCAGTTATGCGAACGAAGATAATGAGAAACAAAGAAAGAAACATAGAAGATCTTGCGGATGAATTTCATGTTTTTGGGGTTTTTTTTTCGCTGCTGGTTTATTAACTTATCGAAGTATTCAAGGCATGCCTGGACATCTTTTTGGCGCTAATATTGGCTGAAACCACCAATAGGCAGCTACAAAGTTGCTGATGTGAGTTTTAGCTGAGATGTATAAGCTTTGTTTTAGGGGTGTGTTCTCGGTCAGCCATTTAATAAAGTGGGTCAATCCAAATATATAACTTGATTTGTGAAAATCCCACTGAACACGGTGAAACTATTGTTTTGATATGGGCCATTATAAAATTGGTTTCAGAAAAAAAAATTTTCCTATTTTTCCTCTCTAATAGCAAGAGCTAACCACTGTGTATAAACGGAAGTACAGAGGAGTACCGCATAATGTAGAGAGTTTATGGTAAGAAGCTTAATGTACTACCAAACAGTGATAGCTGACTTCTGGTGGTCTATATTTCTACTTAACTTTCAATGTTATGCAGGAAATGGTGTGCACTTCTTCGTCTAATGGCAGTCAATCCAGAAAAATATGCATTGACTCACATGGAAGCTATTCTTACAGACGAAGTTGCTTCATCTCATGTAACCAAAAGGAGCAAAAGGACACCCTTGCCAATAGAGAAAAAAGGTATTCTAAAAATGCATATTGTGACACTCCTGTATTATATATCACTCAAGGACAAATGGTTGTTTCATTCCAGATGGAGAACATAAGGGTTGACTGTCCGAGTGTCCATATAGTGCACCCCAATGT
>CBDHDT010000063.1:0-17205 GCA_965261215.1 Ekhidna sp. | reverse complement strand
GCTAGTTCTGGCATCTGTAGAACGGACATGAAGTATCGTTAAGGATTGCTCCTATGGTTTTCCATTAACTAACCATCTGCCAGAGATGGAGAGCTCTTTCTGAGTACTTATGTCCTGGCACTCATCTGCTAAGATGGAAAAGTAGGGACTCTCTTGGAGACTACACATAAGCTTTCTTTCGATCCAATTATCAATCGCTTCAATAAACACCCTAGAACTGAATCTTGATGTGTACTGAGCATTAGATGGCCTTCACTAAGAGGCCTTTCAAGCAATTCGTCGCCATTAAACATTTGGAGTGCAATTAAATCCTTGTATTTGGTTGACTGTGGAATGATTCTTTGCCAAGAAGTATATGGATCTCATCAATTAAAGAATAATGTCACTATTCTTTTTCTTTTGCTCTTCAGCTTGTTTAGCAGCACCTGCACATTGCATTTCAATGACATTCTGCTGCTCTACAAGCTTAGCCATCCACGCTGTGATTGATGAGTCTTGGTGGCATTTAGATCCACTATGCTGTTTCAATAGTTCTGTGGCATGGTTCCAGTCAACAATTCCCCTTGTCGTCCACCCACCTTTTGCAATTGGAGGTGGCCTTCCCCATATTTTACAGGGAGTACAAACATGCCAACTTTTAGATCTTCACACTGAACCCAAGGATAATTTTTTTTCCCAAACTTTCTTGTAGCTTAGCTTTTTCTTGTAATATTTCTTCTTCTGTTGTGCCGATACTTTATTAGAGATGGGGAAGGTCATGAAAATCTTGTTCTTCTCTGCACGACAGAGTGATTCCTCTGTTTCTGACACTTCACCACTAGATCTATCTGAGTTTTCCTTCTGAGTTTTCTTTCCTAAATACTTTCTGATATCCATTACATTCTGCTCACAATTAGCTGAGAAAGAGTAGCACAAGATTCATTGGTGGAAATGTAGGTTCAGTAGCTGACAGTTTTGTAATGATAACCAAATACAAGCTACTCTAAAGTTGGGTACTACAGGTATTACTGTGCACTTATATACAAACTAACAACTAACAATGACTTGTTCTTCTGAAACAATGTCCAGCCTGATCAGACTCTATATGTGTTAATGCGGTATTATGAGGTGATGACCAGTGGTACACCACAAATAGGCAAGATTGGTTGCTTTTTGGGGGGGATGTGTTTCTGGTAACATATGTGAGTGAGTTAACACCCCTAAGTCTGATGCATACTCAGATGTCCTAAGTATAAAAACATTAACTCAGTGGGATGCTACATTTACTCACACCATGCTTTTTTCCTGTGCTATTAATTCCAGAACCCAAAAGAAAACTACAACTTTTACTCACCTCAGTGTGCCATTGTAATCTTTCAACTCCCTGTGACTCAAGGTCAAGGAGAAGGCTAGGTGAAATTACATACAATGAACCTGGTAGCATCTGTTCTCCTCTTATAGATATTAGATTTGTTTGAGTATTCTGCTCAAAATATGGTGGGGTATCCATAACACTTTTGCTTTCCTTGACTGTTCCCTTCCCTTCTTCCTGGTGGGAGAAAAAAAAACAATCTGTAATATTTTGGTCAATTCCGTGGTGGACAATAAATGTGGTACTCTACAAAGTTAGTTAACAAATAATGATATCAATATACTACAATGCTCAGACACAATAAACTTATTCATGTAAAAAAATATTTGTATTGGTATACATATCCTGGAGATACAACTATTGAGGACACTGCTTTTCTTGTCTTGATATTATAGTGGTCTTTTGGAGTGACATGCTGGGAGGTATTCAGCACTGGGAAGGTCCCTTACCCAGGAGTGGATGCTATTAACCTCCCTAAGTTGTTGGATGAGGGTGTGAGGATGGACTATCCCATAAATGCTGCTAATGCCTCTGAAATGTATGCATATGCTGTATAAATTTAACTGCTCATATATCACAAGTTTGTTGTGAAATGGGCTAATATAACTATATCTATACTGCATAGTCAATGATCACTTTTTGTACTTCTGTGCTGTATATTTAGGCTAATCTACTACATTGATTTATATGTCATGAAAAGTAGCCTTTTAAATGGTTGTGGACTTGTTAGTATATATTGTTGTACTCTCCCTTGGTATCTCACTTTGTCTCATAGATTTCCTATTCTCTCGTGATATGTCCTCATTTTTGCCTTGTTATTGGCGGTGCTCATAGATATTGTATTTTGTTCCTCTGTCCTCACATCACCATTGTCTTGGATGTTGTCGATGCTCTCTCCTGCATATTCAGTGTTATTTATCAGAGAATACACGTTTGTATGTCCCATATTTCTAAACGGTGGATTTCAAGAAAACATAAAAGTTCCTCTCAGCTAAAACTTAATTCAGCAGTTTTTTAGCAGTAGTTTCATCTGCTAATGGCTCCACAAACTTACAGTGTGCCTTTTATCCGTTGCTAAGGTAGTAAAACGGAGGAGGAAAATTCAAGACCCTAAAATTAGTGTTCAACGATATTTTAATATTGAATAACACAAGTTCATTTGGAACTCCAAACTTTCATATGACGTACATCCTATTTCTCTGTCATGAAAAAGAAGGTAGTTGGGTAATGATCATAAGGAATGTAAAGACTGTCGAGTACATTCCAGCTATACTAGCTATGTGCTGTACTCTGCTGCATTTGTTTAAATGATCACATGGTCAGTTTGTTTAATGGGAAAATGAGTAATTTACTGCACCAAAAATAGCGCTGAGTGATAAAACATGTGCGGTTCGTATGTAGCAATAGAAGTGCTTAGTGTCATGTACCACTACACAACCTTGAAGGAGGCTGTGGCTGAATTTCTGCCTAGGGACCGAGTCTAATAACTTGTGTATAATACCAAATGACGAAACAAGTCTTAAGAAGAAATGATGGTCTCATTGGAGTTGCAGAAACTCAGCCTTGAGTCCAGTGCTAAACTGGTTGAGCTCTAAAACTACCACATCCAGACAAGCACTCAAGCAATATAATATTAAATAGAGAACAACAAGAACCATAAGAATAGAGCATAGATGAAAAATGTTTTATTTAAATACGAAGAATTGACTTGTCAAAAAAGCATGGTAACAAGAATGTACCCATGTCGACCATCATTTAGTGGACACTTTATAAAAAAGTGTACTCCAATATTACACAATAAAAATATTCAAATCTGTACATTATTTATTTTGTTAAATGTTTTAGTTACATCATCATTAAGAAGTGCTGGAAGCTATCTCCTGAGGATAGACCAACCTTTGAAGAGCTTACGTTCAATTTGGAGTCCAGATTACTAGCCGTATCTGGTTACCTGGAAATGGGCATGGTTCTAGAGCAACAAGAAGGTACATTAATTCTTAATTATAGCATAATAATGTTCGGATAATCGGGCTAGAAAAATTTATATGTTTGTATTTTGACTTTCTGGTCTGGATTAGTCATAAATTTTATATTGAGGTAAAACAGATGGTTTTGACTAGGTTGATACTAATTCATCCATTGGAACTGCAATGCATGTTGACAATTTTCCATATACATAAGTCTGATATTTATGCCTGTTTTTCTTTTAATGACTGAGGCTTTTAGTTATTGAGGACTGTATATACTACTAGTATAACACCAAACTCTGGTAAAGGTAATGGTGCTTAACCTATTGACCACCACTTTATGTATGTAGTTTTGCTATAACCATATTATTTATATCCACACATCTGTTGAATGCTTATACAATAAGCTGTGGTATAAAGATAAGATTACACTCCTTTGAGTTAAGATACATTGCATTATCTTGTGCTGTCTACAGGAAATTTACAGCAAGGAAATCCTCCAGGAGTGACTGCTTTCTCAAGAGTGGATGGATTCAGTGTGACTCCAGGTAAGCATATGTGCATATGCCACTTTCCTCCAAGAAGGAGTTCCAGAAGCAGCTGTAAAGAATAGGAAGAGACCCTTTGACAGCAGCTATGGTCATCTGCTTTTTCATTTTGCTCACATATTCCATCAAAACAAAGTAATATTTTATTAATGGTAAAGCAGTATGTTAGGCATGTGCAGGTAAATATATCCTGTGTTTAGATTGAATACTTCATATTTTAGCTATCGTTTCTTTTGGGAGTGATGTCGGAGCATGTGCCTCCGATTATCAATTGGCTGCTTGCCTATTAACAACTGATTATGTTATGTGTAAGTAGGCATGCATTCTAATTGCGGGTGTCAATGTAGAAGGAAAAAATGAGTTTGTCTTCCTTGGTAGCTACCATTCTCTTTTTCGTTACAGAGCTTCAGTGTTTGAACATTGGGTTAGCTATTAGTGAGTATACTAGTCCTCCTTGTATAACTTTCTAAAATGGCAGACCAAAGCCCCCTTCCATTCCCAAAACAAAGCATATATATCAGCTTAATTACATCAGTAGCTTCTTGGCTGCCTAGTGGTGGTTTTTGCCGATAGAGGTAAAAAAAACTCCAAGTATGCTTTGAATCATTCGCTAAGTACCAAAAAGTTGAAATAAAAAAAAAATGACACGGAATTCATCTTTACAGATCTTTGTTTTTCTCTCTGTGTTTTTTCATTCACATAACTGATGTATAATAGATCCCCTCATCTACCAGAGAACTCCAACTGTTCCAATGCATGTCTACGTCTATTCCATTTCTTGATCCAGTGAATAAACTGGAAAAAAAACCTGATGAAAAGGGGTAATGATCCTATCTTCTTCAAATTGGGCACAATAGGTTCACTCATCTTAATTTTTGAGCCAGAAGTATCCAAATGTTCCAATGCAACACCGCAACTATCCAGTTTCATGATCCAATGAAATAAAAATGGCAAAAATACTACATAAGTGTCGTACAAAAACCAACATGCTCGTACTGGCCTGGTTATTTTGATGACGATTCATATCACTTTCTCCAATTCCCTAAATATTTAAATGGCTGTAGCTAATCTCACATGTGTCAAGCTATAGCAATAAGATACAAGATTGTGGTATTTGGTTGTGGGAAATGTAGTATGCAGTAGTAGAGTCAATAATAGCATATTGTATCTTCAAGAGTGGAGTAGCAGCTTCCACGCACTCCACTCGAACTCCATACTTCCACTTGCACATTTGCATTTCAGAATTTGCCATCCCATTATATTTAAACTGGTTACCCAACCTTGCACTTAATATAAGCATACATTTCTAGGCTACTTTCCCGTATCATCCAACCAATACAACATTATGATGGCATCTATATGTAGGGATTGGTACTGTATTAGGCCTTCAGCTATGTTGGGTCTAAGCCAATGGGTGGAGCTCTGCAATCTAACAATGCTAGGATTTCAAGTTGAAATTTTTTTCTTTCTTTTTGCTGGTACCGTCAAACTGGAAGTAAAGTTTTTGACTAGTTTAGAGTGATAAAGCAGTTTACTGAGCATTTGCAGGTAAAAATAAATCTGGTGTTTAGAGCGTATGGTTCGTTTGTTGTAATTTTTTATTTCGTCCAATGTCGAGTTTGTGTTTGTGAGTGCTTGAGGCTTGTAATATGTTAGGCAGATTAACAACATAATGCTGGACCATGTTTATCATATCTTATCTTGTCACTTCTCCATAGAAGCATCAACATGTGTTTTGAATGTGAACTTTTGACGAATGATTGTGAACTCCATCCATTGGCTTTGAACTTCAACCCATATGTTCCAAATAAAGTGCACTCTCCCACATTGTCGAGTGATGATGACTCTCACTATTACAGTGATGAGCTCTATATGTTTTTTCCCTTTAGCTATAAAATGCGGGGTGGAAGAGAATCATGTAGGTAGCTTCTTCAACGTGTTGACATATATAAGAGTAAGGGGGGAGTCGGGGGGGGGGGGGGGGGGGGGATATATCAAATACTTCTCCAAGATATTTTTTAGTCACCTCCATATGCATGGGGAAGTTCACATATCTCAAACAACATTTCATCATTCTTTCTGTAGCTGAAATTAATAAAACAACACTAAAACCTCAAATATAGCTCATGAATCTGTAATAACCTATGCGTTGCAACTGACATAAAAATAGAACTCAAGTCTTTTCAAGTTAAGTCTTTTCAAGTTTAGAGTAGTGAACATGACATTGCATCTGACTTGAGATTGGAACTCGATCTTTTCAAGGGCAGGGTAGTGAACATGACATTGCAAGTGACGTGAGAATAGAACTCTTAGTTTTTTCAAGTGGAGGGTAATGAACAACGGCAATTGCTTGCTAGTTTGTGCATCATGTTCCGAACTGGCTATTAGATACAGAGCTTTTAAACAGGAAAGGCTTTGTTGTGGATAGTAAGTTGAAAGGTTTACTTTTTACTTTCTCAACCATTTCATCTGCCATTTATTTGCATTCAATTTCAGTCTCACTTGTAGATTCTTAGTTCATATGTATTCTCAGGGGGGAACTAAACAAATGCAATTTGACACTAAAGTTGTAGGTACTTAGCTCTTTCACAGATGGTAACAAATTCATGCGCTTGCAAGAACACTCCAATTTTGAGCGATAATACATTCTTTATTGTATCATCCTTTTCAAAAGCAATGAGCTCATCTAGTTTGTGTAAACTGCTTACAACTGCATGGGAAGGAAGACTTGTGCAATAAATACTTTCTGATTTGGATGATTTTTTCTATTTTTTTTGACGACATACAAAGCGACAACTCAGGAGGACAAAATCGAATCAACCAACTTTAGGAGAGTTTTACTAGCACATTTTCCAACAACAACCATTAGGAGAACTTCTCTGAAGTTTCATACCTAGCACCATAGTTGCAAGCCTCTACACCTCCAAGATCATTCAATTACTTCTTCCTCTACCCTGCTTTCTTTATTACTCCCACAGATTTCTGGATTTTCTCAGGATTTCTAAGTTTATGATATGGTTTCCCTATTTTGATATAGAAACTGCAGGATTGAACATGCACAAGGCAGGAAACCTACAGTTGATTTCGTATCTTTAACTCTTCTGCGGGAACTAATGCATTCGAACTCTTGCACAGGACCACCATTTTTGGACGGTAATACATCAAAGCGATTCAGCTTAAATAATTATCTTTATTTCACTGTTGTTCACTATTCATCCTTCTTTGGTTTGTTGCCACCTAACAAGACTACAAAACGAGTGTACATCAGAGGGCACACTTACCACCTGCCTCCTTGACTACATGGCAGCTTACTTAGCGAAGACTCAGACAGGATTTTGATGGCTACATCAATGAGGAAGAAGGTATAAGTCTCCAGGACCACGGTGGTGATGTGCAGCATGAACAGAGATCTCCAAAACTCAGAATACTTGTTATCCTGCTTGTGCTAGCACTGGTTGCTAAGGTGGTCGACACTGTTAAAGCCAAATTGCTAACTGTAACTAATTTTTCACCTTTGCTATTTTATTAAACTGGACTGGTCTCTCCATTTCCATGGTAACATGCTTCGCTTTCCTGACTACAAACTTACCTTGAAGGCCATTGAAATGTTCTACCATCCTATAATTAGCGATGCATCACTTGCGGAATTCTTGTCCATTTTTTGATCGCCAAACGCGAACATTCAATAATTACAAGCAATCTTCAAAAGTGTTGAGCCTGCAGTGTTTGACATAAGTAATCTGCATGGTTTATACTAGGTCTATTAGTTAATAGTCAATTAGCACTGATTAACTTGATTGGCCAGTTTCAGGTTAATTTTTACTTATCAACCTCTGGTTTATAACTTGGCGCACTTAAAAAAACCTGGGATTCATGTGGAACAATTCGATTGGTCAGTTGGCGGTTAAAAAAAACACATTTTAAACCTCTAATTTATTGCTTTGAGCACTTAAAGAAAACTGAGATTTGTATAGAGCAATTCTGTTTTGTCGGTTACATATTGTGGAAGCAGATTTGTTCATTTCAAATTGACTGTAGTCATAGCAACCTGTGATGGTTCAGTAACCTGATTCACCCAACTTAGTAACCGAGCTTCATCCACTTCGAACACTACTTCACCGGTACTGAAACGAGCAATGCTACTACTGTGTAGTTCTTGGAACAACCACACCCAGTTCTCATGGCCGTTATCGATCCAGTTTCTTTGGAAATTTGATAAAGTAATTGTAAGAGTATTTACTTCTGTTTGTTGTCATGACTGTAATGAAATGGAACTTAAAAGTTACTATAATTTACTATTAGTTGGGCTGTTTTCTGAGCCAAGTTGTCATTGCTATGACTATTGTCTAAATTTAGTTTAGTCAACTCAACCAACGGGATCTATGGTATTTTAAAACCCTCAGGCCCTTCGTTGTGCCTTTACTGTGCTCAGGCCACTAAAGCTTAGGGCATTTTGGTTTCTATATATCGTAGATCACTTGGTCTCCATGTCTAAATATTCTTTACCATATATAAACAGAGAAGTATATATGCCAAATCAATTTTGCTAAGGTTAACACAGTTACTTGCATGAGTCCAGCTACTCTCTTTCTCCTTTGGATGGCATATAGACGGCTTGATTTTTAGTATATATAGAAAGCATAACTGATGCATGTAATCAAATCTTTGTTAATGATATAAAGCATACTGAAAACAGTAAAATTGTCAGCTTCTGCGTGGTCTTCCTAGTTATCTGATAATTTCTGCAAAAAGAACTGCCTGATACCCTCACTCTTAATGTGGCGCTCTTCTCATCTTCAAGGAAAGCAGTTTCTAATTACTCTAACAATGTAATTTATTTCTAATGCAAATTTCCTTTTCAGAATCCGTCATCCCATTCATTGTGTTGTCAGGTATCAGGCTATTCAATTTTGTACCTGTTAGGAAAGCATTAAATACACACAATTCATGGCTACTTCCCCATATTACAATCCAAACATTTACACAAGTTGTGAATCTCTAAGGAACATATAATTCTCGACTGCTTACATCTTACAATCATCAAGAAGACATCTACAAATCACATCACAAATCGGTACTAGGTTAGCTCTTCAGCGTGTCATTATCAGGTTATGGTCATAACAATGGCGATGTTTTTAGGCTAGATAGTAGATAAGGCTAGGAAAATATCTAGAACATTAAACAATAGTCTTGTCAATTCTGACTACAAATACTGCCTTATGACATTACTCTCCATTTGACATCACTCTCCTTATGACATCACTCTTAGTGGTTTTTTTTTTAATGTAAGTAATATAGCTAATCTTACATAATTCAAGCAATTTACTTTCAGACATATTTCCATATTTTCATTTCTCTCTCACAACCGGTCAGGAACATTGGCATAGCAGTATTTGCTGGTAAAGCGGTATTTCCTTCCTTTGATGTTTGAATGTCATTATGAATAATAATAATAAAGGCACATCATTGGCCTAGCAGTGCCTTTATTGTTTCAAATTAAATCTGCAAGAAAATAGTGAATAATAAATGGTAGTTTATGGATTGTTGTAATGATTGAACAAACGTAATGGATGTTACTTAAAAAAATAAAAAAATATTTTTGTTAAAATATGAACCATGAATTCATTTGAGGGTTTGTTTGTTTTTAATAATATATTTATAGCTATAGCATTTCTAATCCAGGAGAGTCATATTTCTAACTGTGCTTATTATTACAATGAAACACATGCTGCAGTTTGGCATATATTACAATTGATTCCACTTTAGCTGGAGCTGATTCATATGGCAATCTACAGCTTGTTGTATTTGTATTGCAATAATATGAAATATAGGCTGAAAAAATATATAAAAACTGCATACTACTTTTGAGGGTCAATTAGTTGGTTAATGATCTATTACCTTATGCTTCACAGATGGTCATTGAATATCATTCATTGCCTTTATTAGAACACTGTGCCAAAGTTAGTGAAGTTCAGGCCTCTGAGGAATCAGTCGGACCAGATTTTGCAAGTTCCTCAACGAGCAAAGGAGGACAGCCAGAAAACATATAGATTGGATTTCTGCATAAATTACATGCATATATAAAAAAAGAGTTCTAATAACTGCATTGTTGTCTAGTTCTTGCTTATTTTTAAATATATAAATATATATATACATATAATTATGACTTTGTACATAGTTTGTGATTGTTGTGCGCCAATTTTCCTTCAGATCAGTCGAATGTTTAGATGTTATAGTTTGGTTTATTATTAGCTAGAACCTTTTTTGTGATCTTCATGATAAAATTTCTTTTTACTGGAATTTGAATAGGTATGTCATTTATGCAGTATTATTCCTTAATATGAAGCATGCACGCTGGAGGAAATAAAACATAAAATGCTGAGATAGGAATGTTCACATGTTTATCACATCCATTTAAATGACCCTTTACCATTTATAGTCGTGTGCAACAAATACAATATAGATTTTTTTTAAACAGCATGATTGAGTGTGGAACATTCCTATGGAATTAAGAAACTTACACAATTTGTTATTTAGCACTCTATCTAAATCTACACAGTTGCCAAGTATCAAATGATTTAGAAGGGCATGCCACCCACTTAAAGCAAACCACTTTGGTGGAGACAATAATAATTGTCCAGCTAGTGTGAGTGGGTGTGTGATATGTGAATATAATAACCACGGATTGTAAATCCAGTTGTTTTTATGACCAAATGACACTTTTTGAGATGTAGGCACGGGGGGGGGGGGGGGGGGGGGGGGACAAACATCTTGGAAAGTAATATTACTATGCAATGTCCTGTGATGCCTCCGTTTTTATCATAGAACTTTCTTGCTCTAATTCTTCTAGGTAGTTATCTAAACTCTCAGACTGGCCAGTATCTAACATTTCAGGACCTAAGATATTGAAAAAGACTAGTATCCATTGCTAAAAAAAATTCTTCTATTGCTTTGTACCCAAAACTGCTAACTGCGCAATGATCGTACCATGCTCTAGAAGAGTAACCATTTTAAGGGGTCAATCGGCCGCCCATGGAATTTTGAAAGTTAAATGTTTCTGCTTAACATTTCCCCCATGCTCTACTCTTTGAAGTCCTACATATCATAAGTCCTACATATTATTAATCCACTTTGGATCAAAGTGGCATTGTTCTCTTCTTTGCAAGAAGCCTAATTCTGGTGCTGATCTACTTTAGGAGTGGAGAGATGATGTGATTTAGCTATTGTAATCTCAGATAACAAATTCTGTCTTGAAATGAGAGAAGCAGCTGCTTAATGCATGAGCCGTAAGCATAAAAATAGTATTAAAAACATTGCTATGTAGAGAAACAATTGGTGGAGGATAATCAATATATATGTGAACTATGAACTCACCAAGGACTCAAATCCAAGTTATCATAATGGCACATGCAGCAGCAAACAATAGAAGGGTGTTAAACACTGACCTTAGCAACTAACACTCTTAGTACGGGGCCTAAATGTGGTGACCACTAACCAGTCTCCCAAATGTACTCATTATCTGAACTGGCAGAGCTACCCCTCCTGATTTTGTTAAATTGATTCTCTAATATCCTATTCTATTTCCCAGCTTATACAAACAATTTGATCAATGAAGTCTGTATTGAAAAAACAACAACTTAATTTGGGAGGAGTTTCAGGTTTTTTTTAAAGGTATTAATCTCAAAATAATCAGTTTTTTTTTAATTTAGTATTATAGAAATATAAGTGAAACATTTTTTAATGATATCTTGTAATTTTTGTCGTTTTTGACAGCTGAAGTAATACTTCCAACTTAGTGAAAAAGAAGCTAAAATTTCATTTAATACCATTGAAAATATACATACTAATATATAGAGTGGATGTGGTCAAAATTAAGACAATTATTCAGAAACTTTAGACTTCGCAACAAGATTTGAAATATATAGTTGAGGGCGGTCTTTGAACTAGAGGTACAGATTGGTACATCAATTTTTTGTTAGCATGGATTCTTGAAATTACTTCCATAGTAATGTCGTTCTGGAAGGCAAGGTATTTAAAAAAAAGAATGTCAAATGGAGGATAAACCAGACCGTCTTTTACGCCACAAAATATTGTGGTTTGGAGGGGAATATCTTATGTAAAACTACACATCTCACATGGTTGGTGTGTCTAGTTACAGTGCAGGTACCATGACAATTTGATTATACAATTGCACATACAATTGATTAGAGAGAAAGAAAAAAGAAATCCATAATCCCAACAGCAGTTGTTGTTTTTATACAATGGTAGCTTCATGGCTACATTATATGAATGTCCATTAAAGTCAAGAAGTTTCATTGTCTTAGTAGTGATGATGATATTTTGAAGCCACAATTTTCCCTCCTCCTGCCCCTCCTTTGACTGACTCTGTTGGCATATAGTTTCTCTTAGCGGGAACTTGGCTGCAAGATAGTTTCTTTTGGGACGAACAGATTCCAGCCACCACCTTGATTGTCAGAGGCCACCATCCTGTATGTTGTTTCGGCCCTTTGAAGGATAAGTCATATTTCTCCCACCACTTCCATTGTTTTACAATGGTTATGATCACACTGATGAGAATTCCAGATTTCACTGTCCTCATCCTCTTTATCCTCCATCTCATCTGCTTATCTCCTATTTTGGCCTGTGTACTGCATTCATCGAGCTCATTCGACGTTTCTTTTCTACATTCACAGGAGGGTCATCCATTCCTTCCTTGGTTTCGAAAAAAAGTTTGGCTAGAAGGGTAAGGGACTACGAGGAGAGAATAGCAAAAGTCAGTCGTCATTAACTTGAGTGCTCTCCATTCATACATCTATTCAACTGCACTCTTGAATGCTGTCGTTATCAACAGATGTCTGCTATGAACATGAACAGCAGTGGCACTCAAATCTTGGGAGGTTGACAAGCCTTCTGATATCAGTCTCTCCAAGGGCCGGAAAGAGCACAACTAGACATGCTAATTGATGTTTTGCTGGGAATGTTCTGATACAAGTTTGGAATGGAGGAGGAAGAAAAATGAGGAACTGAAAATTTAAGAGCCACTAATTTGTTGTGAAGGTTCTTGCTTCTTGTTGACAATGAACATAGCTGGACTATTGGTGGTTGTGAAAGGAGGCTGGTGGTGATTGAGAGTCTTCTTTTCCTTCGGCATTTCAGGCAAGAATCCTCATCAGAACAGTATGAAAATGAAAGCAGACTTGGATCTTGTTAAGATAACTCAGCATCAGGACCAATTTCATTCATATCAAAACAGCCAGCTTCTGCTTATAGATGATGTCTTGATCGGAGTATGAATTGGAACTTGTCCCAGAATTGAACATGCTTTCGGAATGACCAAAGATCTCATCCATGGAGATGTCATGTAATGCTGGAGCCTGCAGTTGTGGAGCGAAACTGATAAACAATGTTGCAAAGAATAAAGTAGATGTCGTCTACCAAGCGAAATCTGGCATATCAAATGCCATCAAAGAAGCTGATTCAGTTTAGTTTCCTGTACCTACTGCTGGCACTGCACTGCAAAGAGGGAAAAAACTACAGATCTACTACAGTAGTAGTATAGTTATTGCAGAAAAACAAAAAGCTATAAAATGTTATGGGACTTCATGAGGAGAACAAAACGAATGCATGCTCATGACAATGAACCGTGTGTATATCTGAAGTTGGTGGAGCCATAATTGCTGGTTTGCTGGATGGAAATGACTTGATCTTTTGTTATAGCAAAGAAATGATTCAAAGATGTTTGATGTTGCCATTGTTTTGCACGCAACATATAAAGAATGCAAAAATGAAATGTAGTTTCCATAGAGACATGATTCCAATTACTTTGCTTTAAATATGCAAGGCGCCGCCTAAAAAAAATAAAAAGGTTGTGTTTTTTCCGTTTCACGTGTTTGAAGAAAACAAGTCACTTCCATCATTTCTGAGCTTATTTCTGAGGTAGTCAATTTTTGCTCAATAACGTTAGTTTTTGTCGATTTCTTACGAAAACGTTACAAAATACCAGTTGTGCTATAAACTGCCTAATGTAGCTCATTTTGAAGTTCAAAACAGTTTTTGACTGGATATGACCAGTTTCACACTCGTTTGAGGGCAAAAGTTCTTTCTAGGTAGCTATTTCTGAGTGTCTTTTAGGACTGAAATGAATTTTTTTTCTCAATTTCCGGCAAAAATGCTTCAAAATGCCTGAAAAACTTAAAATTAGCTGTATGTGCTCATTTTTAGGTTCAAAATTGTTTTCAATATATTTGTAACGTTTCACGTGTTTGATGAAAATAAGTCATTGTCTTCAAATCCAAGCTTATTTCTGAGATCACCACTTTTTGCCTCATAACTGTAGTTTATTGGCAAATTCCTACGAAAACGATACAAGACTTCCAAATAACTGTGAAGTGGCCAATCTGGCTAATTTTGACGTTCAAAACATTTTTTGACTGCATTTGACCCATTTCTCGCTCGTTTGAGGAAAAAAATCTTTCCCTAGTAATTCCTAGCCTCTTTTGGAGAGAACTTCATTTTAGACTGAAATAATTTTTTTGGTCAATTTCCACCGAAAATGCTTCAAAACACCTGTAAAGCTTTGAAATGCTGTATGTGGTTGATTTAGAGATGGAAAACTATTTTCAGCACCATATGTCCAGTTTTGCATGTTTGATAAAAATAAGTCATTTCCATCAATTCTGGGCTTGTTTTTGACGTAGCCACGTTTTTCGTAATAGTGTTAGTTTTTGTCTATTTCATATGAAAAAGATACAAAACACCAGTGGAATTCTGAACTGCCAATGTAGCTCATTTTCAAGTTAAAAACTCTTTTCGACAGGATATGACCCGTTTCACTCTAGTTTGATTTAAAAAAGTCCTTCTCGGGTAATTCCTAACTTCTTTCTACGATAGTCCCTTCCTGGACTTATAAGTCATTTTCATCAAATCAGAACTTATTTCCGATATAGCCATTTTCTGCTACGTAATGGTTGTTTTTGGCGATTTCCAACGAAAATGATACAAAGTACCAGTCTAACTGAACGGTCTAATATGGCTGTTTTTGAATTTTGAAACTGTTTTCGACTGGATTTGACCCGTTTCACACTCATTTTAGGAAAAAAATCTTTCCGGGTAATTCCAAGCTTCTTTGGGAGATCACCTCTAGACCGAAATGAAGGTTTTTTTTTGTCAATTTCAGGAGAAAATACTTCAAAACACCTGCTAAGCTTAGATGAGCTGTATGTGGTTAATTTTGAGGTTCAACTGTTTTCAGTTATATTTTTCATGTTTAAAGTGTTTGATGAAAATAGTCATTTTCATCAATTCTGAGCTTATTTCTGAGTTAGCCACTTTTTTCCCTGTAATGTTAGTTTATGTCGATTTCGTACGAAAATGTTACAAGACACCAGTGAAGCTGTGAACTACCTAATGTGACTCATTTTGAGATTCCAAACTTTTTTCGACTTGATATGACTTGTTTCACACTAGTTTGAGAGAAAAAGTCCTTCCCAGGTAATTCCTAGCTACTTTGTGATAGGGTCTTTTGGAACCGAAATGAGGTTTTCTTTGTCAATATCCGGCGAAAATGCTTCAAAACACCTGAAAAACTAAAGTTAACTCTATGTGGCTCATTTTTAAATTCGAAATTTTTTTGGTATTTTTTGTTATGTTTCACATCTTTGATAAAAATAAGTCGTTTTCCTCAAATCTGAGCTATTTCTGATATAGCCATATTTAACGGTCATTTTAGGCCATTTCCAACAAAATTGGTACAAAGCACCAGAAAAAAAATGAATGTTCAATCTAGTTTATTTTGAAGTTCGAAACAGTTTTCGACTGGATTTGACCTGTTTCACACTCGTTGGTGAAAAAAATCCCTCCACAGGTAATTCCTAGCTTCTTTTCGAGATTTCCTCATTTTAGATCGAAATGAGGTTTCATTTATCAAAATTCTGCGAAAATGCTTCAAAAACAACTGAAAAGCTTAGAAATGCTCTATGTGGTTCATTTTGATGTGCAAGACAATTTTTGGCAGTGTCTATCCAATTTCGCATGTTTGATGAAAATAAGTCATTTCCATCAATTATGAGCTTATTTCTCAGGTAGCCACTTTTTTCCCAATAACGTTAATATTTGTCAATTTTGTATGAAAAAGTTACAAAACACCATTGGACCTATGTACTGCCCCATGTGGCTTATTATGTAGTTCAAAACTGTTTTCGACTGGATATGACCCATTTCATACTCGTTTGGGAAAAAGTCCTTCTCGAGTAAGTCCTTGCTTCTTTCTGAGAGTGTCTCTTTTTGGACCGATATGAGAGTTTTTTTGTAAATTTCCTTATAGACTCACTGCTGACTTCCCAAATTTTAACCAGAGCTAGTTCAGTCATGCAGGCATGCCTGCTGTGTGTAGCAAGCACATGCAGACTTGTTGTAACTAGCTTATCCACACCTGGGTCATATAAATATTGAGAATCTTTAATATATGGGGATTACATTGTAAATAGGAGGTCCTTGCAGTGGAGTATAATAGAGGAGTCACAATGTTACAAGTCAATGGTTGTATGCCTTCAAGGCTCAAAGGATGCTGAAGAATTTATCCACCAATTAGTGGATTCTTGATGACAAGTGATACTTTAAACATTCTCCATTCAAGGGAGTGTTCGTTCAAATTTTTAACTTCCTGTGTTCGTTCAAATTTTAAACTTGCTGTGTACAGCTAGCTCATGATGTGTGTAGCTTGTTATGCAGATCGGGTCCCACAAACCAAACATAAAGTCCTCTTAAAAATAGGCTCCCCACTTCCCTAAAGCTATGGAAGTATAGGGACTCTGCATGAAATTTGGGGCCCCCAAGATGCATGTATATATCATGCATACCTCATGTATGAATGGTAGGGTTTGTTCAAATTTTAAACAACAGAGGAAAGTAATGGTTAATAATATCCACCATTAGTTTCCTATTCCAAATTGAATTATGGTGATGCATCAACAAGAGTTCTGAGCACTAGTTTTTTTAAGATGTGGCGGAAATTATATTGAACTTTCCTAGTGTAAGGAAGGATGGAGTGAGTGTGATTTATTTTAGATTGCAACCCTGTACACTGGATTGGTCTAGCCGACTTACAGTGTGTTCGACGCCACACTCTTGATTGCATCAAAATAATATGCAATACTCAATTCCCCATGTACACTGCTCAAACAAATACCAGCAGATACATATGTCAGGAAGAAATCATTTCTCTTCACTGTATATGTCAGCAACCTGAAAGAGGTAGTATGGGAGTGTGACGGGTGCAGTCAGCACGACCATGATGAATGCGAGTGCCTTCAAGAAAACATGCGACATAAGTTTATTTTCC
>CBDHDT010000062.1:0-12727 GCA_965261215.1 Ekhidna sp. | reverse complement strand
CTTTTAGCTGACCTCAGTGAACACCCATTGTAATAGCCCTGCCTTCAGGCATCATGATATGTCGAGATTACGCCTTGTTTAGGTATCTTCATCACCTGCACCAGTATTGGCACTAATATCTGGACAAAGACACAAACCAATGAAGTCTTCATGAGCCAACAGGTATTATCCAACATGCCTAATGGCCTAAAGCAAAAATAATTCCATACATTCATCCGTAATAATGATGGTAAAGAAATCTGCACCTTGAATTTGTTCGACTAACCCATGAAGAATATAGTATGAGACATGAGCCGTAATATTTCAGTCTTTGGATATATTCTGGACTTGTGTATTTGTCAGACAATTTTTCTAACTTTTTATTTTTACTGTTGGCTATAGACTACATGCATATCAATATAGACTATGTATTGTTGCTATTGTTGACTGTATCCTATAGTGCACCATGTTGTCCAAAATATCAGAACGTTGATTGCACCCATGTTAGCTACAATTTCCTTCGTAGACTTGGTAACATTGCACAGGAGAACACTACCAGCTGTTATTTGGATAGAGGATCAGCTATGGCCTACTTTGGATGTGGTAAGAGTTGACCAGCAGTAAGGACTGCTCAAATCAATTAACTGAACTAAGCTTGAGTTATCGGTTGTGGTATGAATTGTCTACAGAATTGTACCTCTAATATACTTACAACTTTTGCCATTTAAAATTAATTTTTTTTTATATATGCTTCAATGGATCGAGAAACAAAGTAGTTGTGGAGATTTTTGGAAAATGTGGCATATTCTGGTACTAAAATTATGCCGAGAGGACCTATTGTGCACCAGTTATGTGTAGTAAGAAACCGGGAAAAAAAAGAAAAACAAACAAACTTTTGATGACAAATTGTACTTTTTTTCAGACCGCAATTTTTTTTTTGCTGCCTGTTTACCGCCTTAGTAATGTATTCAAGGCAAGCTTTTTTTAAAGCTAATATTGGCTATAGCTACTGTTAGGAAGTAAAATGCTGCGATGTGAGTTTTAGCTGAGATATATTTTTGGGAGTTCTCTGTCCACCATTTAATATAATGGGTCAGTCCAACATATTCTGAGTATGCTAGTATTTCCAGCATGTACTTTTATTCAATAAACTTGATAGTTAAGTTTCAAGTTAATCATCTTGAAAAAGTTTATATATATATTGAATACGTATTGATTGACAGATTTACTTGGTCATGAACTTCGTAGCTGAATAAAATTTCTTTCCTTCTGATTATGCCAATCCCTGCCTGCCAAGAAACTGCACTTGAAGAATGCTTATCAGCATTTTTCCATTGATATTTCTTTCTTCTTTGTATGTGCCGGCCATCATCTCTCCAATGTTTGTGCCGTGTAAGCTGCTTATCACTTGATCAGCACTGACATGGCACTTTAATAACTGGTGTCTCCTGCATGGTTTCAGTAAGAATGTGGTATACACAGGGGGGGACTATACCTAAAACCAACGAAATTGTAACAAATATTTGTAGCTGTCATAACTTTTTTCTCTTTTCTTCTGTGCAAATAATTATTATACCAGCTTGTTGCGTATTGTGTGTGCTTTAAGATGATATATAAAAAGTCTCTATAGGCATCTTTTCTTAGTAGATATATCCAAACACGCAAGGGTCACTCAAAAATGGCACTTCCTAATGTTTGGCAGACCTAACTCCCACGCGCCTTGACCGACTCGCCCCAATTCCGTGGCCCCGCCTCTTCTCAGCTCTATATCTCAGGGGGGGGGGTTTACCGGAAATTTTTTTTCTCTCGCTCATATTACAGCTAAGGCCTTTAGCTACATTCGTACCGCGTTTGGGGCGAGTCGGTCGGTCAAGGCGGTGGGAGTTAGGTCTGCCAAACATTAGGAAGTGCCATTTTTGAGTGACCCTTGCGTGTTTGGATATATCTACTAAGAAAAGATGCCTATAGAGACTTTTTATATATCATCTTAAGCACACACAATAAGCAACAAGCTGGTATATTAATTATTTGCACAGAAGAAAAGGGAAAAAAGTTATGACAGCTACAAATATTTGTTACAATTTCGTTGGTTTTAGGTATAGTCCCCCCTCACATTAAGCATATTTACTATGTGACATATCGATCTGTTACATGAATTGATCTATAGAGCTAGTGTATGTAAAAACAATATAGTTATAACTAGCTTAAATCTTGAAAAAGAATTTTTTGATTGGTTTAGCCTTAATGGATTTAAGCATCTGCCCAGAACCTCTTTGTAGTAGATTCCTTGGTTTGCCTAGGAACAGTGGAAATGAGCCAGAAAAAGCAGGCTTGAAACATCTTTTTTCTCCCTTGCTACCAAAATATTTCAATAAATTTCTTTGCTGTTACCTGAGATGTTACTTTCTGATGTACTATCCATAGCTCATCTTTAGACTGCAGTAGCACACGTGTGTGACTAAGCTTTATCCTCCATGTTTTTTTTTTCATTCCTCATTTTAATTGGTGCGGTGAGAGCCACACAGCCACACTTATTCCTATGCCTATGCTGATATGTTTATGGTTATAATGATGATGATAATGATGACTAGGAAGATAATCGTGATGATGTTGATGACGGTGGTAATGATGATGATGGTGATGTGATGTTGATGATGATGATATTGGTGGTGGGTAAGATGATGTGTTGGTGATGATGGTGATGATGATGATGATGGTAGAGATGATGATGCTCTTGATGGTGATGATGTTGGTGGTGGTGACTATGATATGATGGTAATAGAGGCTTTGGTTATCACTACAGTGACTGAGGTTAGTTTATTATGTGCATGCCTAGCATGTCCCACAAACCATCTTATGACTGGATTAGGCAGAAGCACAATTTCTTAGAGTGAGCAGGCTGGCTTGCTTGACTGATGCCTACAACACTTCATCGCTTTTATCGTAAAAGTGGTATACCAGCAGTGATATACCATAAAGTATTCCCCAAGTTATTTTCCACAGCGATATAAGAATGTAATTGATAAGCTAAGTGGTATATATATATGCACTGACAACAGGATCACTAGATTTGCACATTGCATAAGGTAATTATAATATAATATATGCATACTATACGTACCTTTGTTAACTCCCTTTATATTTCTGTTTAGGCTGAATTTGAGGACTTCAACCAAATCTCTCCATCCACAGCATTTGTTCAAGTTCGACCACTCTTATCCTCGAGCTTCACCCTCACTCTGCAGCCTGCTAACAACTTTCCTATTGACCTGTACCTCTTGATGGATCTGTCATTCTCCATGAGAGATGACCTCCAGAGCTTGAAGATTCTAGGGAATTCCTTGGGTGAGGCTATAGTGGTCATTTGTGATGTGTATTTGCTTGTGGGTTGATGGAATAGCGACATATAAATGCTATAAACATTCATTGGAACATTTATTATCATAGAAAAAATGCAACATCAAAGGTCCACATTTGTATTATAGCTTTGCATTGATCCATGTGAACTTAATAACATTTCCTGTTGAGCTAACAACTCTATGTTGGAAGGAAGATATATTTATATGTGTTTCTGTTTTTCTGTGAACTTGTAAAAAGTTTGAACGAAACTTTCAAGTATGATTTAATATGCGAAATGAAATAGTTGATTACTTTGTGAAGAATCAGTGCTTGTATCTCCACTGTGCGAATCTCCACTAATGCTAACCTATAGCCATTGCAAGTTAAAGTTCTATTTAATTCACAGTCAATTGTTTGTTTGGGAAAATGTTAAGATTTTTCACATATTCTAATAGCTCTGTCGATTAGTATGCACTATGGAATAACTATTATGCATAGCTATATAATGAACTTACCAGGAGAGCAACTTTAAGTTAACATTATCTGTGTGTTGCTAGTTAAAAAAGAAACTGAGCTTGTTGCTATGGTAAGATACTGATGTGTATTCTTAGATAAATGGTGTCCAAGTATAACTAGGATGCTAAAATACTGGGCATGCCCAGTGCTAATGCAGCACAATTGATACTAGCCAGTGCAATTAAAGAAAAATGAGTACAATTGGAGAATAACTGGGAATAAATATACTATTACTAAACAACTGTTATAATTCTTACTATCATTATCCTTGTTATTATTATTCTATTGTTGTTAGTATTGTTATTGTTATTATTGTTGTTGCCATCATCATTATTGTTGTTGTTAATTTTCCATTATTCTTCATTTACTCTTCTTATTATTGTTTATTTTATTACTTTTATTCATTGTTATTATGTTGAAGTAATATAGTTATTGTTATTATTTTATATTATTTTATTATTATTACTTTATAGTTTTTATATACGTTGCTGTTTTATAGTTGTGCTGTGGTTGTTATTGTTATTATTGTTATTACTTTTGTTATATATTTCTATTATTGTTATTAACTTATGACATGCAGCTGAACGCATTCACTCTCTCTCTGCCAACTTCCGTATTGGCATTGGGTCATATGTGGACAAAGTACTTGGACCATACACAAGTCTTGACCCTGTCGTCCAGAACAACCCATGTCCTACCCAGGATATTCCTTGTGTCTCCACCTACTCCTACAGACATGTCATCTCACTCACATCAAATGCATCAGAGTTTGATGTACGTGTGTAAATATGTCATAATGTTAGAATGTGTCTAGTTTAGCTAGTTGTTTTGTATCTTTGTAAGCCTTGTGGGTGGAAGCTTTTGTTCCTGCACAGTCATGCTTCAAGTTGTATTGTGATTCTATATGTACAGTGATCTATACTACTTCAAGTTTGCGAGCTAGCTGATATATGATTATATCTCATGAGGTAACTGTATTCTCTATGATCTCTTATGAAGGAATGCTCGTTTCCTACACCCCATTTTTTGTTAATATATTAGTAAAAGGGCAGCCACTGTGTGCTTTCTTTATTATTATTCAACAATGTGCTCAGCGAATATTCGAGCGTACTTAAATCTCAGCTTCAGTGAACATCTTTAACACAGCCTTCTATCTGTCTTTTGTCCAGCTCATGCATGATTAGAAATTCTCTGATATGCAATTCTAGGCTGGCATGCTTTTCATATGCAGTTGCACTTGAATTTGCAACCTAATCTTTGATTTTGAGAGGCCAGACTTGGAAGTCTCACATAACTACTGACGGATGGAAGGACGGACAGACAGTCACGATGATTTTACTGGGTTTTTTAAAAATATTTTTTAATCGTCTAATTGATTGCACAGTGGTACAAGAAAGAAGCTATACTCTCTCATCCATTTCCCATCTTCTCACCATATAACATTCTTGAGCTCCCCCCTTGCCAATTGCACACAGACTTTGTCTGTGGATTTTTATGACAATTACTATAATTTTTTGTTTTTCAAAAATGAACTTTTCAAACTGTTCATACCACTAGAATAAAAATACAATAAGTTGCAGTTCGGTATTATAATCAGCTCCATTGAGGTAAGTTAACAAAGGCTACACATCGCTACACAGCTAAATGTCACAACAAATCTTACAACATATAAACTCATCCATGGATAGACTCCATTCTCTAGGGCGAAAGGATTCTGAGTTTTTCCAGTAAGCTGTGGTATCTGTTCAGCCTTCCTCAGCAGAGAGTCTTCCAAAATCTGCAATAAGGGCCTGGAAGGGACACATCTTGATGAAATTGCAAATGAGTCAGCCATTAAAAAAAAAATTGTGTGTGTGTGACTGTTCAACTGGAAGTAATGTCCTTATTACTACTTTGTAACAAGAGCATGATAGCGCACAAATACAAGTAAATAATATAGAGTTTAGCATATGTGTTTTCTGTTATAATTAATTATATATATTTTGCTTACAATGTTTGCATTGATGTCAAACTACTCTCATGGTGTTTAATCAGTTAACAAGCGAATGAAAAACATGCTAAGGTGAAGTTGAACATAGTTGTATATTATCACTTCTATCCCAAGAAAGCACACCTAAGAAAAGATTTATCTTTTGAGTTACTATTATATGAAGTATATACAGTGATGCGCACTGAACTGAAGCCGTAAGCTCTGCATTATGACCTGATTTTTCTCCTGTAAATCTGCCCACCATTCCCTTTATGATTTTGCTGACTATTAGATTGACCACAACTTTGTTAATGTTTTTAATACTACTAGTATAACTTTTTTTTTAGAACAAACTTTCAATTCTAATACAATAAGCTGCAATTTGTTAAAATAATCTGCTCTATTGAGGTAAGCAGGAAAAAAACTATGCACCAACCACTTTGTGTGCTATGTCTACAACAAAACTTACAGCAACGAAATCCATCCAGGTGCACCTCCTTTTGCTAGGGAGACGGGGTTTCAGAGTGTTTTAAGGTAAGCGTAAGTGTCCACATAGCATTACTGAGCAAAAGGGCTTCCATAGACATCTATAATGGCATGGAACAGACCGTTCTAGATGGCAGTTGCCATTAAATATATTGCTCGCCTCGTCAAACAAGAAGCAAAGTTTCATGTTTATTTTAAGAAGATCAAGCAGTCTACTGGGTATGTGTCGGTAAAAAAATCCCATGTCTATTTTGAATGTTCTTTTTTATATTTTGAACAATATTCCAGTTTGTGCCGGTAGACACTTAGTGCAGTTAATATGTTAAGCCATGTAGGAATTAACATAAGTCTGATGAAACAGAAAATAATTTTGCTTATAATTCATGTCATGATTCTGTCATTTCCTGGTGGGAAAATAAACTGTTGCAACCATAACTCTATCTTAATTAGTCAGATAGCAGCTTTAGTAAAATTTTAAACAAAAGGGGGGGACTATCCCATTTTCCTCCGAAATTTAAAAACATATTTGTGGTTGTCATAACTTTTTCCCCCTTTCTTCTGTGCAAATAATTATTATACCAGCTTGTTGCTTATTGTGTGTGCTTTAAGATGTTATGTAAAAAGTCTCTAGAGGCACTTTTTCTTAGAAGATATAGCCATACACCCAAGGGTAACTCAGAAAATGGCACCTCCTAATTTCCCAGGATTCTAATTGCCAGGCGCTTTGAGCTACAGACCTCAAACTTCTTGTGTGGCTTGCTAACACCCTAAGCTATGATATAAGCGATCCATAATTTTTTTTACCATGAAGCATTCCTGAGATATGATTATTAGAAGAGGCGGGGTCACAGATATTCCTTTTTTTTTGGCACGGCTTGAAATAAGGTGTCTCATATCTATTCAACACTTCACCGCATTTTGATTATGGCTCAGACATATCACAGCTTAGGGTGTTAGCAAGCCACATCACAAGTTTGGGGTCTGTAGCTCAAGGTGCCTTGGAATTAGAATCCTGGGAAATTAGGAGGTGCCATTTTCTGAGTGACCCTTGCGTGTTTTTGCTATATCTCTTAAGAAAAAGTGCCTATAGAGACTTTTTACATATCATCTTAAAGCACACACAATAAGCAACAAGCTGATATAATAATTATTTGTACCGAAGAAAGGGGAAAAAGTTATGATAACCACAAATATGTTTTTGAATTTCGGAGGAAAGTGGGATAGTCAGGGCAATACAGGCTTTAGTATAACTAATTTGAATGTTGTTAGATAAGCACACATTTCTGTCTTGTATAATGTATGACTTGTCTAATTCATGATAGCATTTCGTACAAGCTCAACAAATTTCTGGGAATCGGGATACACCTGAAGGAGGTTTTGATGGCTTGCTGCAATCCCTTCTGTGCACTGACGTTAGTTACCTCATATTTAGCTAATGTATCTAATCTTGAGGATTGACATAATTGTTTGTTATTTTTTGTTGTTACTGATATTTTTAGCTGATTGGCTGGAGAAATATATCTCGTAAGCTGCTACTCTTCATCACAGATGCTGGTTTTCATATTGCAGGTGATGGAAAGGTAAAAGTGGGCATTAATTACACTTATCATTGGCACCTGATGGTGGATTTCTTGCCATCAAATATTCACCTACTGTTGCATATTATTTTTGGTATAAGATCTCAAATACCAAGAACTTCACCAGGTGTGACAACAATGAGTTGATGAACAATATGAGTAATATTGTTCGCTTTGCAACAAGCCACCTGTTGATGTGAAAAGGAAGTAAACAAAAGACAACAATCAAAAACAAGAGAAAACTGCTTCTTTACTAAAAGTTAGCCATGTTCTCTGTATTAGCTACCACGTACTGTGCCTACTTCGGCAATTATAATTGTGCCGTACAAAGGTTTACTTAGTACATCTACTACTATACAGCGATACATTGTTGAGCTAGTTAATATTTGCAGTTCTTGGGTGTTATTATTCACAGTTCTCGGTGGTTATTATTTGCAGTTCTTGTGAATTATTATGCAGTTCTCATGGTTAGAATTCAATCCACGAATAGTTATGAAAAAAGTATTATATGGCTTGCTCTACATGCTACAAAATCTATGAATATTCCTCCATGAATCTTTTAATTAGTCCGCAGTTGTCATCAGCAAATGTTGAACTCCTTGAAAATATTCTGCTCTTTGGAAGATTAGTAGTGCATGTTCTAAGCAAGACTAACAGTAAGTGCTAGTTATCTCAGTCCTGTTCTAGCATTAATGTCTACCTCATGGATGCCCCTGCAGTCGTTTTTCCATCATTTCTCATTTCCACTGCCTTCAGCCTCAGATGACTTAACAAATTATTGATCATGGCTTATTATCCTGTCCCATTCATCCAACATCTCCAATGACCGGAAGTGGTGTCTGATGCCCCATTTGCCAGTGTTACTCCTACTATTGTACTTCACAAAATAGTATAGCTATGCTTGGGATTGTTTGGTTATTTTCTATTTTATTTATTTTTTTTTTCATAGAAAGTTATTATTTAGAAAAGATGGTCACTTATTTGCCTTTAAATGTACATACAGACTTAGTATTATTTTAAAACAATTTATTTATAGCTGTGATGTTTTTTCAAGAATAATTTTTCAGACTGCTCATATCATTAGAATGGAAATATAATAAGCAACAGTTTGGTTTCAGAATCATCTCTATTGAGATAAGCAAAAAAAACTACACATCTCTGTGGGTCTCTATGTCTACTACAAAACTTATAGCTAAGAAGTCAACCCCAGGAGTGACTCCTTTCTCAAGAGCGAAAGGATTCAGAGTATTTTCCAGTAAGTATTGCTGTCTGAACATTCTTCCTCAGCAGATGAGATTCCAGAAACTGCTGTGAAGGCCTGGTTGAGACTGGCAGAATTGCATGTGAGACACCTAAAAAAATTTTTTTTAATTGCACGACTGTCTAACCAGAAGCATGGTTTTTATTGGGTTTTTTTAATGATAGACAGCAATCTCTACTGAACTTGAGCAGGTAAAATATATGGCATTTGGAGTGTATGGACTATTTTAAATATTTTTTGCGACCAATATCCTCATTGACGGACATCTGGTGTTGATGGTGTTTAATCGGCTAATGTGCAAAGCCAGGGACATTGTTGAAATTAGATACTACATGCAATATATATATATTGTAATTGGAAGGTTTTTCATTCGTCATATTATGATCTTTTTTTTTAAAGCATATCCTTCAGTGCACTAAATTCCCAAACTATTGTTTGTAATGTGTGTGTTAGCTTGGAGGAGTGATTAATCGTCACAAAAGTGTGTGCAATCTGCCGTCTTCAATTCCGTCTGGCCAGAGCAATGTGCAGTATGATGGAGCAGAGAAATATGACTATCCTTCCATTGGACAAATAGCAAGAGCTCTAAGAGATCAGGACATCATCCCAATTTTTGCTGCTACAAGTAATGTCCGGAATATCTATGAGGTATGCTTGTTACATCAGAGTTTTGACTGTGATATTTTGGTCAACTCTATTGCTTCAAATTGTAGCCTACATACATCTAAGTTTTGTCTTATGTAGAGTTTGGCTGCTGAAATTGGAGAAGGAGCTTTTGTGGGCACTCTGGACCAAGATTCCAGCAACGTGGTCACTCTGGTTGTAAATCTCTATAATGTAAGTTTATACAGGATATATTTTGTCCCTCAAATAAATCACTTGGATAAAATTGAATTTGACTAATCTGATGAATAATTGATACTGAATCACCCGGTTGCACATTCTCCCCCCCCCCCCTCCCCCCCAATCTTAATTGCATTATAACATATATTTATAGCTATAAAAAAATTCGGCGTTCATTTCTTCAAACTCATTAGAATTCAAATACCCAAATACAATAACTACAGTTTGATATATGAATCGCCTCCAGTAAGGTAGGTACACAAAATCTATGCTGTGCTACATTGAGCTAGATCTGCAATAAACCCTGTGTCAAGTAAATCCATCCAAGAGCACCTGCTTTCTTCAGATCACAGGAATTCAGAGTATTTTCAGGTAAGATGAAGGACTTCCAGAAACCGAAGTAAAAGCATGGAAGAGACCTTCCATGTCTGCAGTTGTGATCATCAGAGAATTTATTTAGTTTAATGATATTTATTTGTTAGTTAATTTTTTGTTTATTTGTTTAGTTATTTTTTTTTTTTGCTTGCTTGCCTGTCTAACCAGAAGTAAAGTATTCTCACTATTTTGTAATGGAGAGCAGTCTACCGGGAATGTGAGGTTAAAAAATAGTCTTTTCTATGGTTCAATCTTTAATCATTAATTTTGAGAATGGTGTCCAAGTTTACACCTGTTGTAGTTAAGTCTAGGTTGATTAATGGGGAAAATAATATTTCAAGATTCTCCATGTGTAACAATCCTTACTTTGGAGACTTCTGTGAACTCTGCTCTGGTTCAGATGTTTGCTTCAACTCGAACTGCGAGTCCAATCTTGACTGTGCCAACTGTATTCTGGATATTGTTGCACCTGTACTGGATATTGTTACTGTGGACCGGTATTTCATTATTGACAATGTAGAAACTATGCTCCCAAATGGCTCTGCCTTGTCCTTGAATAGCATGAACAATGCTAATCAAATCATTCTGCCTGCTTCTGTTTGTCCTATGTGCAGCACTGGTGCTGTCATCATCAACGGCACTGACAGGGTAGAGTATGAGATTGGAGGTATGAATGTCTAATCTGACACAAGTAAGATATTTAATGCAGTGCTGTAAATACCTGCAGTCTTTTGAACTCCCACATAATTCATTATTTTAAGTTGTAACTGATTCTTTTCCCAACTAATGAAGTAGTTTTAGTTCTTTTTCATAGTTGCCTTGTGTGTCTCATTGTCTGTCTTGATTCAATGGCTTCTGATGGTTAGATTGTCTTCAGTACAAGTTTCCTACCCTATTTTTAATGCTAGTTCATGAACCACCCATATCTTGGATCATGGGGCAGGGCCTACTTAACAGCATTATAGGCCCCAAAGCAAAGCAGTGCATTGGGGCCCTTACCTACACAACTTCTCACAGGATTAACAATGTGAATGGTTGATAAAATTAAACAAATTCATTGGTACTTCCAACTACCCTACAATCATAGATACTCATAATTACTCCCTCTTTTATGTAAAAGTTGGCCACACCCAAAAATTAACTAAAGTAATCGCTCAAGTCTTTGTTTGCAGCCATGACTGTAAGGAAATGGAGCGTTTTAGTTACCATGGATGTTGCGCTGGTTACTAAAGTTGTTTAAATTTTTGACGAAATTAGTTGACACTTTGACCAATGGGATCTTTGGCATTTTGGCGAGCAAAGATTAGTATGGGGGCCTTATGTTCATGGGGCCCCTGGGAAATTGTCCAGCAAGCCCATTCACTAAAATGCACTGTCAAGGCGTGCTCCTAACCAAGAAATTGCCTCTAACTTAGGAATTAACAAGCTCTAATTAAGGTATTCCCCCATACTTTGAAACTGTTTTCATAATAAAAAATAAAAAAATTTAAAAATCAGAACATGTAATATAAGGAATTTCAGGTTTAAAGACTCTCTGTTGATTTGCATATCAACATCTACAACTGCTACAAGAAGGAAAGTCTGAATCAGAAGTTAGTTACGCTTTTTATTGTGAATATTGATGAAGCTTATAACTAATAGTACAGTTTAGAAGTAGGAATAAAAATGATTTTAGGGAGTAATCAATTTTAGCAGAGAAGTTCCAATAGATAATTCCAGCTCTCATTATTTATTAAGAAGCTATCTAGTAGACCAATTGTGGGGGCTCCAGGTAAGGAAGGTTACACTCTACTGTTTAATATAAAAATGTGCAATTTAAGGATTGAAGATATCCTTCACTGATAATAACCATGGTACCAACACTCACTTCATTATGAAACAAATGCTGCTTACATGTGGTGAAACCAGTCAAGATGGTTGTTTTCAATTGAGAATGCATACTCTTGGTGAATAAATCAATATTTTATTTGCTTGAGGATGTCTTGACCCCTAAAATCAGGGGTATACTTGTGCTCATTCATTATTTTGGTTTGACCCAATTTTTAAAATGGTGGATAGCAATGACTCCATAAAAAAGCAACAACTTTGACAACAACAACTCATTTCTCAACTAAAACCCACATTTTCAGCTTGTCAGCATCTTAACTGGTGGTTTTGGCAACTACTAGCTCTGTAAACCTTTCCAGCGAGATTTAAATCCTAAACTAATAAACTGGCAATCCTAAAAACCGTAAAAAATATGAAAAAAACTTGAAATTCACATCAAGGATCTATCTTATATCTTTGCTTTCTCCCACACTTAACTTAGGCAATCAATATGTACTTTAGTAGCAGAAGACTCCAAATTTTCAAATGCAAATCCACAATTATTTTTTTCCAGAT
>CBDHDT010000061.1:10000-72500 GCA_965261215.1 Ekhidna sp. | reverse complement strand
GCAATAAAAAGCTTGAATTCCAGTTAGACTGTCATAAGAGCAAAAATATATAAAAAAATGGCTAACTCATTTCCTACTAGGTCTTGAAGCATCTTTTTCAGGACTTCGTGTATGTTTCAGAATGCTCATCAGTTGAGGAAGGCAGGACTGACACAAATGCCAACTGAAAGTAACTCGGAATCTTTTTTTTCTTGTGAAAATAATCTCTCTTGGATTTTTTCCTGCTGTATGTTTTGTTATAGATGAGGAGATGCATAGCTTTTGTTTGTTTATCTCAGTGGGGATATTCTTGACAAAATGCAACTTATTTATTTGCATTTAAATTATATCAATAGTTTGAATAGTTTATTCTTGAAAAAAGGTTATAGCTATAAATACAATTTATAAAAACTCGCAATTATAGTCAGAGTGTAATCGGTTAACATACATTAAATCAACGACTAAAACTTCATCAAATTATATTAACTCACTCTCTCCTGTGGTGAAGTTGCCTTGAAATACAAAAGAGTAATCATCTGTCATATTTATCTGGTAGTAGTATAGTGTTTTGGGTTTCATGACAGGTAAGGTAAAGTTAGTGTTGATAGAGCCATAAATGATGGGTTCCAGATTCTTATTAGGGTCCTGGCCATATCGGATGCTACATTCGCCTATATCCATGGGTGAGTAACAGAGAACAGTGGCGAAGCAGTTGTCAATGGTCAGATTAAAGTTCCCCAAAGTGAACTCACACTCTCCTGTGGTGAAGTTTCCTTGAAACTCAACAGTGTAATCGTCTGTTATATTTATCTGGTAGTAGTATAGTGTGTTGGGTTTCGTGGTAAATAAGGTAAAGTTCATGTTGACAGAGCCATAAATGATGGGCGGTATATTCTTATATGGATCCAGTCCATATTGGATGCTGCATTCACCTCTATCCATGGGTGAGTAGCAGAAAAAAGGGGTGGAGCAGTTCTTATGGGTCATAGAGAAGTTCATAAAAGTGAATTCACACTCTCCTGAGGTGAAGTTGCCTTGAAACACAACAGTATAATTGGCTGTCACATTTATCTGGTAGTAGTATAGTGTGTTTGTTTTTATGGTAGGTAAAGTTAAGTTAGTGTTGATAGAGCCATAGATGGTGGGCTCCATCTTGTAAGGATCCAAGCCATATTGTATGCTGCACTCCCCACTAGCCATGAATGAGTAGCAGAACACAGTGGTGAAGCAGTTGTTAATGGTCAGAGATTGGTTGACTGTTGTCAATCCATCTATAGGTATGATGATAACGGCGAGAGAGAGGGAGGGAAAGAAGAACAGGTATACTGATAATTTTAGATAAATAGTATGTGAGCACAATTGATAAGTGTGAACTTTAGGTAGGTTTGTTTTATCCGGAATCCTAGAGATCTAGAGAGTAAAAATGAAAATTGGCATAGTAAACTACTGACCTTTCCCAATGACGTTTTACCCTCACATTTCAATTAATAATTTTTTTGTTCTTGTACCTATGTATCTTTCTACCAAATGTCATAGATAGTCGTCAGGCCATTTTCACATAATGCATAATATTGTGCACCTATCCTATGATCATGATGCACACTATTTTATGAATTCTTCCTTATCCCATTCATCTTCGCAAGTCCCATATCTTTGAGTTAGTGGATCGAAAAACATTTGTACAATGGTTTATGAGCCGTAATTTTTATATCATAAAATTAATAGCATATTTCAAGCCCTATTTATTTCAAATTCATCTTTATCTGGTGATCAAGGTAAAAAAATATCTGTAACATTGACCGTTTACAGTTTTGATGACCCCCCTAAACACAACGTAGTAAGTCTAGCAGAAGTAGCAGGCCGTAATCTTGTCATATTTGCAGATGACTGATGAGAAAATTGTATGCTGCCACAGTATTATATTTCTTTTGTCTAATTTACCATAGCTACATACACCCATATATCTATATGATGTCAAACCAAAAAAAAAGATTCCTGAATATGTATGAGCAAAGGTTCTGCATTTTATGCAAAAATATCTATGTTTTAATATTGTTATGATATTGTTATTTTTGATCAGTGTGGGTCACACACTAACATGACTGTAACATTAATGATACCCAGTTATTAGGCACCATATTAAATTTGTGACTTGGAGTAGACATTTAACTGAAGCTGGTTCATTTTTTTATCTCTTCCAGCAATCCGATGTTGCGAAGGTCAATTCAAACTTAATCTGCTTTTCAGGTTCAGTGTTTCTATGATACTTTTTTCAAGAAAAAGGTAATTTCTCAAATTTCATTCACTGTGATATTCACCTCCTACTTTAAACAAATAAAAGTTCTTTGGTACTTTCTTTATCGACCTAACAATTTTGGTATGATTCACACATACACACACAACTTACACAATATACATGTTTATTTACTACAAACCTATTAGTCTGAACATCATAGAAATGGCAAAAGCTTCTCCAAAGTCATTTGTTGCAATAATTCGGACACGGTAGTTCTGATTAGATGGTGATAGAGTTAAGAAGGTTGAGCAGAGAGTTCCATTTCTACACAATTTTATCATTTGGTCCTCTATCATTCTTGAACTAATCTCTAGATTCACTGTATATATGACTGTGGAACACTCAGAAGCCTATGATCATAATGATCAGAATCAAACACAAAAACATTACCATTCATGAAAAAATAGAAAATCAATACTGTTGACTCAAATAACAAGCAAACATGACACTTACCTGGATATACTTGATACAAATATAAGATATACATGTGTGCTCACATGTATATACATATACTAATATTAAAAAAAATGTTTTATTCAAAAACACAACCATATTGGATAGCATACCGATGTGGCCCCCTAATAGTTAGATCCCATTTAAAATCATATACACCAATATTATGGATTTTTGATAGCACAGGCATTCCATCAATTTTATAACATGGTGTATGTAATATTAAATGTTATAGGGGTTCCTAACTGGTTGTAAGGTCTACATGGGAAGGTCTTGTTCCATATCACTTTCGATAAGTCAATCCAATATAGAAAAAACAAAATATATATATTCCTTTTCAAACTATTGTTCCAAGTTTGTTAGTTTGTTTTGTAGTTGTTTAGCTGAGCGGACTACACTACACATATCAGAATGCAGTATGCATTGTTAATAAAGTTGACTGTACCAATGTACACCACATTGTCGATTACAAAACAATCAAAACATACAATATCATTTTGCTGTTGTTTAATTTACTCAAGTAGTGATCAGCTAGCCTCTTTCAACTGCACAGGAGAACACACACAACAGATGTTCTGGTCAAGATCAACAACGGCCTCCATTGGAGTTGATAACATTTGATTAGGAGCAAAATTTTTACAAACCAACAGCTGAGTTAAGCATGGTTATTCGGTGTGAGTTAATGACTAAATTATCAAGTTGAAGAATTGTCCACAAAATAGCCGAATTGTCATCAAATAACAGTATTAGTGTAAGTAAAATCAGTTTTACTAAATTTACCAAATTTTGTTGTTGTTTTTGTTACACAATTGAAAATAAGATTAGCTATGGATGTGCATGTAATATTTCAAAGTAAGATGTGGAATAATTGCCCATCATTTATGTGAATGAAGAAACAATAAAACATATAATTAGATATCATAATGTGGGATATTTATTGCCAAGGTTTTTTGTTTTTTTTGTGCTTCCGGTTTACTATCTTATCGAAGGATTGAAGGCATGCTAGGAATCTTTGGGAGCTATTATTGAATGAAACCACTATTTAGGCAGTTACCGAAACCACCATTAGGCATTTACCGAAAACACTATTATGGCAGCTACATAAGAAGCTGGCAATATAAGCTGTATTTTTTGAGAAAATATGTTCAGCCATTTAAAAAAAGTGTGTTAATCCTATACAAGAAGTAGTGGAATACATCCATATATGTATAATCGTTCTTACCCATCCTCACAACACTGGTATCAAACCTCTGCTCTAACCTAGTGTTAGACCCACGAGTAGCTTACCTAATCCAGCTTAAGCAAATAACAATTTTTATCATGATATTTCTCCATTTCCATGAACATGATATTAGAGCAGTGTGTAGCCTTTGGCATTCATGGTTTTTTTCAATCACAAGTTTTCTTGTTTTAATGATGACCCATACCAATCCTGATATGATAGTGTTGCTGTTATATAACAGCAAAATGCACGGAATGGCCATTGTCATATAATTGCCAATAATTTGTTTTTATTATATATATGAAGAATGGATCTAAGGCACAAAATGTAATGTTCAAAAAGAAAAGGTTAAAAACCCTTGAAGAACAATTTTTCTATTTTCACGTTTCAAAAGTTCTGCTGGCTTACCATAGAAATATATTCAAAGAACTCTTTGACCTACTCTGGAGTTAAAAATGGCCAAAGATACTGTCGAAGCTTTACTGATGCTGATGAATTTAGTGTTAGCTGAGATTCAGGAATTTTTGTTATTTTCAAATATAAAATGTGGATAAACCCAATCAAAAGAGCGCTGAAATAATCTATAGTATATCAAGTATAAAACAAAGGAGAACGGTTTGGAAGATGCTGCAGGAAACAAGCAGGGAAGGCAACTTGCCTTGCTTAACGCTCCAATAGAGACATTTGCGTCATGGAAAAATGCTTAGATCCTAGGGAAAAAGAAAGAAACAGAAGAATGTAATAAATGGAGGAATAGAGGTTGAATATTACTACCACAATCTTTTCTTAGCCATTTTGGTATGTTCCAAGATATTTGGTGCTATCCTGAGGAATGCTCTCTGTATTGGTAACTCACTACAAAGCATGAATACCTGAATAACAATATTCCGCTATATATGATTGGGGATGCACCAAGCCCAACAATTCTTTTGGTTTTAACCTTTAGCTTAGATGTGTCATAGCCACCCATGATCCTACAATATCCCTAGCATTAGAATCCCCATTGGCCTAAATAGCCCAGATTTAATCCAAGATGTATACATTTTTAGTCTTCCCACTAGGGCCATTGTAGATAACTGTTTACTTGTGATTGATGCCAATTGGTGTCAAGTGTGTGCACATTTGAATGGCAATTGACTCTAATTAGCATTAATAATAATCTTTGAAGACAATGCTGCAAATATATTGCTAGCTGGTTTTAAAAGTGTTTCTAAGACATTGTTACACTTCTAACTATGAGATCCCTGCGTGTAGGCAGCATTTTAAGTCATATAGCTCTTAACCACAATGCAATGTAGCTAGCTATCGATATTGCATGCAAGAATATATGCAGAATAGGCAACTTATACATAATGGGCACATTTCAGCATCAACACATATATATTGTAGTATGGTGAACAAGACGATGAACTATGTGCACAGATCGTCTTGTGCTCCATACTACAACAAGCATCTGCATACTGTTAACCATCAAGAATTAAATTAAAAATTTGTACTTTATCTTATGAAATCACTTTTATCGACTTTGATAGAGAGTTTCTCAGGAGAGCTCCATATTTATCACATATGTACCACTACAATTAGGTTTAAAAAAATGGTTATAGTAAATTTTTATAGTGATATTTTTGTGTGATATATCAGTGAAATAGTGAATAGCATAGTTTATACTATGAATGGAAGTTAATTTGACATATTTTCCAGATCATTACAAAAAATAGTTTATGCAAATGAAAATGCCCTAAATATAACTTTTGTATAATTTTGAACGAATATTGACTGAGGCACTACTAATCAAATGGAACTCACATAAAAACAGCATAAAATGATAATACTGGTGATAATTTTGGTGTTGATTGGAATTGCAACAATAATTATCATGGCAACATTAGACAAAATTGGTGATAAAAAGAAAGACAGATTACCATATTAACAATTATTATACAATGTCTTCTGATTTGTCAGATTCCTGTGTTTTTTTTTAGATCTAGAAAGTTGCTATTTTATATGATATAGATTCAGAAATTAGCTACAATTTCAAGGTACTTCCATAGAAAAAAAGTTACATATTTTTTATTTCTTTTAAATCTACCCTGGCAGGCACATCAACAATGATTTGAGTCTAACAATATGGACTTTTCATACCTTCATTGCCTGTATGTCTAAACACCAAAACGTACCATGGTCCGAAACGGAACCAAAACAGATAAACAGAGCTACTACAGGATGAGAAATCTGTAAGTATCAAAATTCAATAAAAAAGTAGAAATGAATGAAACTTAACCAAAACGGAATTAAAGGAATAAAATGGACCCCAAACAGAATTAAATGGACTAAAACACTACAAAAAGGATAGAAATGGTGGAAAACCCAAACAGGACCAAAATGGACCAAAACGGCACCAAAACAGACAGAAACTGAACTAATAAAGTATGGTGGAAACCAAGGAACCACAAGCCAATACGGACATGAATGGATGAAATTGAACTAACTGAGGGTGAAAAAACCCAAAACCGACAGAAAAGAACAAAATGGAGAGAAAAAAATGGACAGAAACAGAATTACATATGTAATGCAGTGGAAATCCCAAAGCATACCACTAAGAAACCAAAATAAAACAAAATGGCGCCAATCAGACTCAAAGAGATCCAAAATGCACCCAAACAAACCATTAACAATGTAGTACAAAGTATTATTTTGTAATCATTTTATATTATTTATTATTTATTATACATGTATTTTTTTATTATTTATTATTTATTATACATATTTTTTTATTATTGCTTATTATTTTATTATTTATTATTTATTATTATTTATAATTTATTATTATAAAGTAGCTCAAGCCTGCAGGCAGTCGCTAGGCTTTTCACAAAGAAGTTGAACTTTCACTTATCGACTAGTTGGTAGCATTTCAGCCGGAGGTTGGCCTTTTTCAGAAACATGTAAAGTATATAAAAGTGAAGTGAGTTAGGTGGTCACATAGAAACAGGAACAGGAAGAATGTAATTATGAACAGGAAGCAAAAATTGCAAAGAGAATTGCTGTCTGCAGATTTAAGCATAGTTTGAATGATTTGGAGTTACTAATTAAGTTTTGAAGATTTTACATCCGAATGAATCCTTCCCATAGAAATGAAAGAATGCACGAATAATGATCATGGATATGAAATAGTACAAGTCTTATGAAGGAGTATCTTTTAGAACAGTAGGGAGTGAGATATAGGGAGTAAGACATGAGAAGAAATAATAATATTTAAAAATTAATAAAATAAATCATAATTATAAAATAATAAATAATAAAATAGATAATTAATAAATATTATAAATGTTAAATTTAAATAATAAAAATAGAAAATAATAAATAAATAATAAAAATATGTATTACGAAAAAATAAAAAATATTATAAGTAATAAATAATAAAAAGCACCCTGAACATTATCATCACTCACTCATTTACTCACTCTATCTCTCCTCTATATCTTCCTTTTTGTCCCCTTCCTTCTCCCTCCTTCTCCTTCCCTTCTTTTTTTATAATTTGAGACTCTGGCAGCTTTTCCTCTGATGTGCCGTACGAGTTTTTAATTATTTATTATATATTTTATTATTTATTTATTTTTATTATTACTATTTAAACTAACAATTTATTAATATTTGTTATTGTCTTGATCCATCTCTTCAAATGACTCATTAAACAGATTGACATCACTCAGAGTGGCATCACTTACTCCATATGATCATCCTGCAGTAACGTGTCTGAAGTGCATGTCATGCTGGTGCTGACCTTATTAATCTTAGGAATGCTAGTCTTAACTTCTGCTGCATGATGTGTGAAGTTCCTAAATGACGATTCATCCAAAGATGACTCATCACTCTTTATGACAATGATCTGCTCTTCTTGCTTACACATCTTGGGATACAATGACACAGTGTGGTTATGGCAGAAATCTTGTGTACTTTTTGGCACTGTGGTCATGTCCACATCAGTGTCACAGCTGGAGTTGTTAGCTTCACATCTCGCCTGACTACCATCCTTGAAAATGGCTCAGATATAAACTCATTGGCATTGGTTGGAGGATAAATATGATCTGAGGGGTAAAGCTAAAGGTGCAATTAAAGCATACACATACATCATTTCGCCATATTCCCCAATGCCAAACACAGACTGCACATGTCTGTGGTAGGTGGCAGTGAAAACTCTATGGTCATAAGAGGTCAGTGAATTGTGGATCATCTTCATCATAGAATTTCTTGTGCTGGAGCATCTCCTTAGCTGCAACTAACAAAGTTGGTAATGTTTCTCTTCTGTGTCATAGAGTGTTAGTGAAGGAGCATGGTATGAGCAATTGCCATCCCCTGCAACTGACAAAGGTATATGGGCTGTCTGCAGAATTGGATCAGACAACGGTAGGATTCTAGAGGAAACATGGTCCTCCCTTCAAGGTTGTTCATCAATATCACAGTTCATTGGCAGTTTAATTGTGTATACATCAAGCAACATCCTTTCTGTATGTACATTCTTAAATACTTTCAAACTGTTGTTCTACTGAATGCTTGCTTGATATAATTTAAAATCAGGAAAACAGTAATGACCATTTTAAATCTGTAAATCCATATGGCTCACTTACTTTGAAAGAGCTTACTGGAGGTTTTTGTCTCTGGTCTTTGAGAATACGCACTGTATACAACCAGACATTGGGCCTGCTTCAGCACATGAGACCTGCATTTGTCTGCTACTCAAAGGAACACACTCTCTGTAGAGCCAATAACTATAAAATTAGCATTAATCTGTGTATCTGTGACATCCAAAACCACATGCTGTACATGGATATTTGGGACCTGAATTTGCCTTTTGCTTAGCATCTTCAGCCAATGGCCTAAAAAATATCGATGACTCTCCTCACAAGGTGGTGGGCATGTCACTACAGAGAAGTGAATTGGACTGATTACTTTTTTTCAGCCACTTTTATATGATGGACAATATAAAAAGCAGTTCACAAAATCCTTTGAGCAGGTCATACTAAATATTATACTCTTGTGTTTGAGATCGTATTCACATATGAGTTCTTATAATTGGTGAGATTGATTGAATGAGTGGAATATGATCTTTTTCCAATTAGAGTTCTTGTAATTGTTTAAAGTAATGAACACCCAGTATAGTATAAATTGAAAAAAAGTAGTTTGAGGGAGTCAAGTCTTCATGCTGCAAATATCATTTGATATAAAACTAGCGCCCCCGAAAAATTCAAATTCTGTCCTTTTTGGTACATTTTGGTCTATTTTGGTACATTTTGGTTCCGTTTGCTGGTTGACTCATATTTTAGTTTCTTAGATGGCGGTTAGTTCTGTGGTGTGTTAGTTCCATTTCTCTCTGTTTTGGTTCCATTTATACCCATTTTGTTTCTCTTTCTATCCATTTTGGTTCTCTTTGTGTTTTTCTAATGTTCTATATTAGTTCCATTTCAATCCATTTTGGTTCGGCTTAGTTTCCATTTTGGTCAATTTATATCCATTTTGGAACTGTTTTGTCTATTTCTATATTTTGATTGAATTTTCACCCTTCCATGTTTCCACCTTTTATTAGCTCAATTTCTGTCCATTTCAGATCTGTTTTGGTATTTTGATGTACCTTTCATTGCAAATGCTTGCTATCACCTAACTCTCTAGGAACTTCCATGGTTATGGTATAGATTGTACACATTATCTGTCCATGTTTCTATTAGAGAAGCAACAACACAGCAGTCGATACTTAGCAATTACACCACATTTCCCAAGGAAAGTAGATAGTTAAAGCATTTTCTCCTCAGTCTCAATTTTCAGGAAGTTTCAACTCTCATGAACTAAACAGATTGGTCAAATGAAATAATTCTGCCCCATACGATAGAGAGTAATAGCATTTTTAATGACATGGTTAGTCGGGTAACCCTGGACATTCTAGGAAAGGTTGTGACACGTTATATTCACATTACTGTATAGGCACATTACAAAATTCGTGAGATTGAAATACTTTTATACATATTCATGCAACATTCCATGCAAAAAAAAAATTATTCGCATATTTTTTTTTTCCAAAGAAAATGTTTTACATTTGACACGGCACAATTCTAGCTATTTGCTATGCACACATTCAAATGAAGTGCTGCAATTGAGACAGCTGTCATGCCATTTAACCATTGTAAACTCTGGCTGTTTAGTATCCCACTTTCCACTCCTGCTTTTTAGAAAGCTAGTGCTTTGCTGCTTATAGGCGGTTGCCAAACGCTACTGCACACACAGAGATTTGTCTACAAAAATAGCCAAAAAATGTGCACATAATATACTGGACTGACAGGGGTTGTAGAGAGAAATAGCGAGCCACATGAGCCAGTCGAAGATGGAGATAATCTCGCAAGCCCAATGAGATAGGAGCAAGTCATTCTTAGGAAGCTTATATATATATAACTGATCTGCACATAAACAGGTTGACTCTTGACTTATTGTTTAATTTTAGGTTGGTTTTTATTTGATTCTGGTTACAACTTCTTATTTCAGGAATAAGCATTTCAGCTGTTCATATTATTGGAATACAAATGTAAACAGCTACAGTTTGGCTACTTGATTGAGGAAGCTACATCTTTATGTCACCCTATATCTAAAATGAAACTTACTGAAAACATCCATGGCACCTCCTTTCTTAAGATGGATGGTATTTATCAGCTCCCGATACGCAAATGAGTCTTTGCCGTATCTTTCCATTGAAGAAGAGTTCTAAAAGTTAAGTACGGGCCTAGAAGGTACGACAGCTGTCATGATTTCAAGCTTGTTCTTCAACTTATTTCCCATTTTACAAAAAAAAAATTGATTGTATATAATCCACTTTTTTTTTGGGTACTTTTTTGGGTGTGAACAAAGTTGAAGTTCACAGAAGCATCATTTTATGTTGGCTAATTGCAAGAGTTAAGTGTATCTAAATCAATAATAATAGAGCTACGATTATTTTTTCAAGGAAAGTATTTTTATACTGCTCATATCAAAATAATTCAAATACAGTAAGATGCTCTTTTGTATAAGAATCCGCTCCATTGAGTTAAACAAACAAAAGCTATGCAGCATTACATCACTCAATGTAAACAACAAAACATCAGAAATGAAATCCATCCAGGAGTGACTCTTTTCTCAAGAGTAAAGGAATTCCGAGTTTTTCCATTAATTGGTGCAGTGAAGCCTTCCTCAGCACTGAGAAGGTGAAGATTATTGCTGCAATCTATAATATTGAGTATAGTTGCATCTTGGGGCATTAATCAGTTTGAAATTTTGGATTACCGGCAGCATTTGTGATACCTTTTCTGTTGAGTGGTGACACACTTGTGTACTCTGAACCAACAAATTATTGCATTAACACTACTTGTTGTTTCAGTAAGCCAGCTATATTATCTACACTGAGCAAACCTGAAATTATACCCAGTTGACCTACATATGATGTCATTGATACTGATTGTGATTTATATTCTATAACACAAATGTACCAATGTTTACTGAAGCAGGGAGGAAAGAAGGTGGTGCTCAACATGGAGGTCTTCTACAATGCTATACTTAATAATTTTCGTATTTATACACATATATGATCAGAATTGTTGTCTTATATACTCAAGCAATTTCCCATCACATCCTTCTGCCTGTTTTCATTTGTACCATTTTTACATGAGTCATAAAAATTGTCGACTGAAACTTTATGAACCCCAAGCTCCACTTTACGGAAATTGGCAACCCACCATTCTTCACAGAGACAGAGCCTGAATTATGTTCAGATTTAATTCCTCAATTATGCTCAGATCTAATTCCTTAGCAGGGTTTAATCAATTGAGACAACGGTACCTAAAATGCTATTTCAATAATCCCAGAATCTTATCTTTGATCCAGAAATTGGCTTAATATTATGCATTGACATTATAATATACAGTGCACACAAACTTGGTGAGTCCTCCTAGTAGCACCTACAGGAATACATGATTTTTGAGTGTAGCATAGCAAATTTATGGAAAAAACTGGTTCAGGGGGCTATTGGTCAAAACCATAACACCCCAGAAGAAGTTGTATTGCATTTTTAATCCTTATACCTTTTTTCTTACCACTAAGCAGGTATATTTAGCTATATTGTTGCATATACTGAGTGCTTTCAAATGATATATTGACTGTCTCTATAGGCTATTTTTCTTAGAACACATATGCAACAACACCAAAGTAAATAAAATAAATCTGCATCCCAAGTTTGAAACAGTCATAATCCAGCATGCATGGATAATAAAACAACATATATGGTGTACGAGTTCCCAAAGCCATTAGAGGTGATACATATGGATCAGATTCATGAACTATTCAGGTACCGATGAGTTGTAGCCTGCCACTTTTTCCACACCTCAAAATGCATGGTTTTGAGGTGTGTCCAAATTTGGTGCCCTATAACTCTTCTACACCTGAACATATAGTGAATATGATTCATAGGTATTACAGCAAAGGACTTGTGCACTTATTGACGTGGATTTTAACTGTTTCATACTAGGTGTGCAGAACCTTTTAGTGACTTAGATGTTGGTGCATGTACCTTCTAAGAAAATGTAGCTATAGAGACATTCAACATATTATATGAAAAAACATGGAATAGGCAACTGAGGAATGAAAAAAGTTATGGTGATTGGAAATATGACAAACATTTTTTCGGGGAGTTTTGTGGTTTTGACATCTAGTCCTCCACTAATAATACCTGGGTCATGATGCTGAAGTATTTTATACATGGTATGGTTGTGCTGATATCATTTTCATAATAGAATACAGTTACTGCATTTACTCTGTTGTCTTTCATCATTGGATCAGAGATGAAAGGATGACTTTTTCCATAAAAAGCATTTTTGCCGGAGTTACTATACATTATGAACAACCTAACTCAAAATCATTTTTCTACAGCTCCATGATGGGAAACAAATGCCTGGATGTTTTTTTTTTCACTTCAACTGACTGAATTTTCCCATACTTTCTGAGGAGTGACTTGATAGCTTCTTCTGCATGTGAGTGTTGTTCTTCTAAAGGTTTGTTTAATTTGGGAGTTTTGTCATGTACTTTTTTTTTTGCGTGGACTAGAACAAAGTCATGATGTGGCCTGGAATATTCTAGGCCTGGGGTTGTTATACAAACTGGCACTTTTCTCTCTGGATATGTGAAAGCTCATTACTAATATTTGCTCTTGTTCTTTTTTTCAACATTAGTTCCGAGGTTAGGTGAATGAAAATGAGATCGTCCTCTTGACAATTGTCTTCATGAAAAGGCAAACTCCAGTGTATTCTAGTGTTGATCAGGTGCAATTAAAATTTAATTTCATGTGGTATAAAATGTTCTAACTTTCATTTTGGCATTGACACAGCTTAGCATATCAGTTAAATACAGCATCAGCGGCTGATGAACCATCAGATGACGAGTTTGTCTCATATATCAACTTGGATAGCTTTTGTTTCCACTTGCTGTGAATCATATGCACAAGAAAAACCTTTGAAGGGTACTTTTTAGCTTGTTTTTTTTTCTGTTACCCATCGTTAAGTCCATTTTTGATTTAACTACATGGCGAGTACAAGGATCAGAGAAGTACTTCTGACAACTATAAATCAAAGAAATATATGTTTAATAGATCCACATTGCGCTGCAGCTATCCATTTTTGGTTTACTCACCTTCTGAATAACCACATATATATCTAGTTTAAAAATATTAATTGTCACCATTTGTAGATGTTGAATGGATAACTAGTGAAAATTTACACAGTGCTTTCAGCCTATGATCTAGCAAATTGCATTTTACAATGATTGAAAGTTGCAGTTTCACCTAATCTCACCCTAAACTCTTATTCATGTCCCTTCTTTTGTCTCTAAAAATTGTATTATATGAAAACCTTTCTTTCTCTCCATGATAAAACTTTTAACATAAAAAGGGGGCATGTGCACGATCCGAGTGGTTGGTAAGTATGAGACACACAAAATACCCCCAAACAGGGCCTAGCTCTAGCAATTAGTGGATCAAGTCCATTGAGGCCACACATATATCTTAGAAGTGAGTATGGTAGGTCCAATTGCAGATTGTGAGCAAAACATGTGCATGTCCTACTCTAAGATATTAACAATATATGGAATAAGACATAACCTATATTTTTACCAAAAATATTATTTCAGTCCTTGTTGATTAAACAAGATCAAAGGATAGTATTCACAACTGAGTAAGGAAGGAAGCATTTTTGGTGCCCAAAACAGCATAAGAGCTTTCATATAGCACAAATTTCATGATCAAGTGAAGCTTATGACAAAAATTACTAACTTTATGGTTATTGCAGCTGGGCCAAATTTTGATGCAACACAATTGTCAAGCTATGTGATCTATGGGAAGAAATTTCATTGGTAATAGTGCTCTGAATCAATGTGCAAATTTGAAGAAAATTTATGACTTTTTCATTCAACTATAATTGCACTCCATATATTGTTTAGACCACTAATTCAAAATAGCAGTGCAACAAAAATAATTCCATCATGCCTTGAAATATTACAACGATATTGTGTATGACAACAAAAGTACATCCAACATGCCTTAAATTAATCACCAAATGGTGTAAAGGCTAACCTTTAGGGTATCCATAATAGCATGCTTACATGGATGGAAGCTGCATGCTCTATAGGGTAGAAATCAGCACATATAGGCGGCCTATTTATAATATTATGGTCAACCCATCAACCCACATCAGCTGCAAATTTCTCCAGTAATATATGATAACCTAGTATTCAAGCCCCACTGAAACTGCCATATCCCCAATATTTTTAAGCATTACAACTCTAGTGGGATCAATAAATCAACCACCACCAGACAGCTGGCTACAATATCTGAAGCCACAACATGCACAGCCATAAACAGGGCAAGATGGATAAGCCTGCTACCTCTTCAACTACATCCAACAACATTCCAAACAACAGATAACTTATCAGAGAATGAGGTCGTGCTGGCAGATGCTGCTTCCGGTTGAATTGAGGCCACTGCACAAGCCTGCATCTCCTGTGGAAACCTGTCACCAACAGTGTCAGGAGATCTACGAACAGCTTGTCTCTAACACTTAGTCCCTACACTATCCAGGTTCTCTCAGTTTGGTTGCAATCTAAATCTTTTCCTGGCTGTGGATCCTGCCACCAATCAACTATATAGCCTCTAAATGTATGTCCTTTTGGCATCCAGGTTCTCGCCATCTGGTGGCTACCTAACTCTACTGGACTGCTGCCAATCAAGGTGTTACTAGTCTGCTAGATAGCTCTGACAAGACTCACATATGCCCTGGCAATTATAGGTTCGGTCTGTTTACCATGCCCAGGATAGTAGCTGCCATTTAATGTTAATCTCTTTTAAACTAGGTTTAAATTTAATATCAACAGATATCCTAACTCAATGGCCACAACACAACTCATGCCCACCCTACTTCGAATGATAGTTGCCCCCCACTACTTAAAGATAAACAGCGAATTAATCATCATTGCCCAAGCCAGTATCAGGTGGGAAACAACTTTAATTAAGATGTTTAAATATCTATAGATGATCTTGGGATTGTCCATGGCAGCAGTATATATACAATATAAATTACAGGGATAAGACTTAAATTACTATAAAGTACAGCTGTATACTCTTGGCAAATCAATTATCACATTCTTATCAACTTATTCATAACAAATCACTCACCGGAACCTGCCATTGTACATTGACCTGACTTCGAAATATAGGATTGATAAAGTAGGTAGGTTTTACAACAACAATAGTTGGGGACATCGGCACTGCAAAGAAAGAAAAACATTTATTAAAATACCAGAATGTTTAACAGCAACCGCATGTAATTGACTCTGATCATTACTGTTTTACCAACTTCTCAAGAAATAAGACTTCAACAATAATTTTTTTTTTCTTTTGTTATGGGGGGGGGGGGGGAATTGTTAGATAAATTATTATAAATCCGGAATTTAATTTCAAGTACATGTATGATTATTGCAATACTAAAACAGCAGCTCACGCACAACATTGTTGTTTTATTTTGTACACCTTACAACACCACTTGACATGCACCAGAAAACATTACCATCCTCAATGTTAGTGAAAAATAGTGTAGCTAAAATAATCGTGCACTGTAGAGTAATTAATTATTATTACAACAAGATAATAGGTAGTGCGGGGTTCATGGTTTCCAGCTATATTATTGCTAAAAAGAGCTTTATCTCTATGCTCCTCATGCACTCGAATTGAGATAATAATGGCTTGGTACATGCATCTAAAGTTGGGACCTAAATCTCAATGTCCAAGATATTCAGACAATCCTAAGTGAAATAAAATTGAAGTACTCTTCATTCAAATGACATTAAGAAAAGGGGAAAAGGTTCTGAATTCACATATTTGCTTGCTAATAATGGAAGGGATCTGAGAAAGATGAATATGACTATATATGCATGCATGGCCATATAATATAAGCTAGTTCTAGTAGTTATCCAGTGCATGGTGACATTTATGCTTTGAGTTTGGGAAAGCATTACAGTGATAACATAAAGCATGACACCAACTCTCATGTGCAGCTATTCACCTAGCCAGGTCAAATTGACTCTTTTATGGTATGGTGGCCTATGTCTTAAACCTTTTTTTCACTGGGTACTAGAACAAGCAAGAATGTACAACAGTACGATCCATATAGTATATGAAATCGCTGTCCCTAATGTACCTAACTTACTGACAATTAAATTGCGGGAAGCATAATTTTTTTGAAATTAAAAATAATGTCAAAGAAATTGATAGCACCTTATCTGTTGCACATTTATTTCTTGTGTCCACAGAACCAATCCATAACTTCCTGTGTATACAACACACAACATTGTAGGCAACACCCCAAATTGGAAATCTATAGTTACCCAAATACATCATTTATTATTTCCATAAGAGCTAGCACAAAATGTGTTATTGGATACACGTCATGTATGTACATATACACCAAAAATATAGGTCCTACCTATTATTTGATACACAAATAATTATTTTGAATCAAGTTTATCATTATTATTTTGTTTTATATAAGCATTGGTTGCTAATCAAACTAAAGGCTACTGACTTCTAAAAGGCGTAAAAAATAAAGATCACCTCATTTCAATCCGATGACATCGTGTTTGACATGGCAATAATCATGGTTGCTAGGGGAAAAAATAAGTTAAGCCACAGGAGATATGGGGTCCTATTGACCCACATTAGTAGTCAATGGGTTAAATTACCGCCAAATCTCAAAAGGCATCGTGTGATAATGCAAAATCTCAAGTTCTATTCTCTCATGTGACTTTTTTTTAATGGGTTTTAAGAATTAGTTTTCATAGATGCAACAGCTGTGTTTAACTATTAACTATTAGCTTTGGGACGACATTATCAATCCTGAACCATAAGCCATTTCTTTTATAAATATCTTCCATAAATAGAGCTACTAACAGAGTTAAAATAGGTTTAGCCAGCTATCACTATATCTTTATATAAGGGTCTGAGATGAAAATGACATGGTCACGATCGATAGTCATACTGACAAGTCTTCTTGACAATGGTCTTCTAAGTGTTAATGATTAGATCTAGGCAGTGTATATAGCTAATGTAAATACTCCATGTGCTCTCTTCTGGTTACGCACATTTTCTTAGTACCCTATCTAGATATTGCCGCTCAGCTTTCCTACTCTCTCCTAAGGAGTCCATTTTGTTCCTATCTTCCCAAATGTTGTTGAAAGCAGTACACAAGCACTGGATTGGATTATTATGCCATCTCCTGGCATGCTTATTTTGTCTGATCCTATAATTCTGATGCGACTCGTGGATTTCTTGTTCTTTCCTAGCATATTTACATCTGTACTATTGCTGTTCACATACTCAGGCCATAATATCTCTCAATCTTGTCCACACACAGAGGTTTCATTCTATTCTACATAAATCTAGGCAGAGCCATTGTCTCACTCTCAACATTTGGTCCCACATATCCTGACTGTTTCTCACCTTCCTTTAGTATTATCTGCTCAGTGCATGGACTCACATGACTATACTAGCTGGTCTGAATTACAAATTGGAACTTTTGTAGTGATTATCTTTTGCATTGTGACCAAATAATTTTGATATTTCTTACCCTTATTTATGCATGCAAGATGACCAAGGACATTGCTACACATAAAAAGTGACATATTGTCGCACTCAAGTGATCAACTGTACTTGAACAACGAAGCTAAGAAACTCTATCTGAGATAACACTGGCCAAACTCTCATCTCTGTGGATAACATATTGATGTCAGGGCTCATTAAACATTATTACCAGAAGAATTGTTTACCACAAATAATTTGCAATTTCTTTTGATCAGAAGAGATAATACACTTAATATCAGAGGATTTATAGTATACACATTCTAATGCATTAAATAAATCCTAATGCATGTGTGTCATCTACACTCATTTCTAAACCCGTTCCTTTTCCTTTCTAACATGCCAATTGACTGTCGTAAGGATGTACAGCCACAAACAAGGACATAATTCACAAAATAACCAACTAAACCATGTATGCTGTTTTCTTCATCATTGATGAATCTAGCACGATATCTCATAGATAACCATATCCATTTTTAAGTTGAGTCCTTACTCGCCGATTTAAGATTGTATGGCAGATACAGAGATATATACCAACAAACAACCAAATACTGTCATGTATGGCAAAACAAAGTATTCCATCCACCATTTCACACTGATAAAATTGTCAAAATAGTAACTTTGGGATTGACGGGTTGAGCAAGCAAAAAAACCATGAATAAATTATACATTTGTTGCAACAGCCATCATTGGCTAATCTCTTCCAAGCCAATACGACTATTAGAAGCACTAAGGCTGAAAAATGTTTCAGTTGTATTCTCATTCTAGTGATATGAATAGTTTGAAAAAAAATTTGGGAAAAAAGTTAGAAATACCATTTAAAAAAAAAACAGAACAAAAAGAGGAATTTGGTTGGCAGTCAATCAGTTAATTGTGATCATATTCAGTGATCACACCAACTCCTTAGAGATGATTTCTAATCTTTAGTGCTTCTTAAATTATTGTTTTTGTTGATAGATTTATTTTTTGATTGTCGGTCAATAATTTTGAATTCATTTGTTTGTGGGTAAAGTATATGAGTAAGTGCCTTCCATGAAGCTAGAGCAGCCACTACATTATTTTCAACAATGAGGATAAGGATGGACACATGTAGCAATCACTCAGTATGATCTTGCCAAAATAATAAATGAAGCCGACGAGTAGGATAGTGATGATCCAATTGCAGACATTGAAGCTGAAGTAGACCACTAAGAAATTTTAGAGAATCTATATGTCAGGACCAGACCTGACAGAAGAGAGATTTGCTGAAGCCTGCACAACTATCTAATTAGAATATATCTCCAATTGTGTTCAATATAAATAACACATAGTTATAACATATCCTATTTCTTAACACCACTGTTGGAGACATTGATTAATAGTTTCTATATTTCATAGTAGTTGCATATTGTATCATCCTGTTAGGGCAGAGTCATAATCACAATTTAATACATCATATATGGTAATACCCTGAACCAATGGTAACCAATAAAAGGGAGCTTCTTAGTAGTGAAGGTGAGATTTTCCCTCGCATTAACAATTGAAATAGTCTTGAAACACTCTCAGTCATTACCTGGACTATCTCCAGTGGCAGCATATCAGAAGAGTACAGAGCTTAATCCCTCAACCCCTCATACATGGTAGCAGTGTCTCCAACGAACCTTATCCATAAACTTCATGAAGACAGTATACTTGGTGTTAGCAAATAGCTGAGTTACAGTTACACAGATCTTTGAAAACAACATTACTTTGTCTTATGTTAGAAGAACTCTAGCTTACTATGGATGGGATTTGCCCTAGTAATCAACATGATTCAGATACAGCCATTACAATTGAATCTGAAGTTACCATTCTCCAACAGGGTGGAACAGCAACCATAACATAGAACATTCAGTTACAGACCATGGTCGAGAAAATCTTAGAGATAGAGTTCTAGAGGGAAGAATATTTGGCTGAAGAGCAGCAGAGGATGCAGGAGAGGCACCAACGCTATGACAAAGAGAGAAAAAAAATTGAAGAAGACCCTCTAGAAGGACAGACCAGAAGAAGCTAACTAACATCTAGTCTGGACCAGCAGAAGAGGCTTGTAAACAGATAACTCCATGGAAGGATATAGACAACCCCTTCTCATATTTACAAAGATTTGAGGACAACATAACTATAGCAGATATCCTGGAAGACTAGTTGCACTAAAGACTGATCCCTCTTCTTAGTGGGAAGGCTTTGATTGCATACTCCTAGCATTGCTACGGGATGCAACCAGGTGATATTGTACATTCTGTGATGATTGCTCAAAGAATAGGTCAGTCAAAGGACAGGTGTAACGAAGACTGTTGGCTCTTCTACTGGAAGTATTCCAATGCTCAAAATGTCGCCAGGACCCTAGAGAAAAAGTTGGAGAGGACGGTGGAAGCCCATTCTACCATAGAGTAAGTTGCACATATATTTACTGTTAATAAGTTATTTTCTCAATACCTACAGGAGGATGCTGAGCATGTCCAGCAAAGGCAGCCAGCTTCTATCTTGGAGGTTGACAACTTATGCAGAATCATATATATTAAAAGTACCAGGACCAGTGAAAATACCAGGGATAGGGCTAAAAACCTTCCACTTTCTCACACGTCCGAACGATATCAAGCACAATCCAACTGGAAAACCATTTCAGGATCACCACCACTGTTCTGACTAGGTGAATGACCATTCTGATCATCTGGATAATACTATGGTGGTGATAATGGAGAGAATGGAGGAGTCTAAAAAAAAAATGAAGAAGAACCATGACGCAGGTACCTGACCTAGAGTCTTTGCATTGGGCTCCATGGTATTGATCAAGACTCCTTACATGCGAGGAAAACAGGGAGATGTCTGGGAAGGACAATCTGCGGTAATTAGAGTTATTTCAGTTGTAACCATTGAGATTCCTGTGCCAAATAGGCAGACAAAGAGACAGGTTAATGCACATTATATATATATATATATATCACCAGAGGCAGCAGTCCTACGTGTGGAAGCTGCTCTGGTAAAGAAGGAGGAACAAGGCACTACCTTGACCAAAGATTGAAAGTAGAATGAGTGAGATCAGCAACAGCTATAGGTGGTTTTGAATGAACTTAAGGAGGTGGTGTGGGAGATATTGACACAGGAGCAGCAGCATCCTTCACAGCATGTCCATAACAGATGTTATCTGCTTGGCAGGATATGTTGAGGGAGAAATTTTGCTCACTAGCTGATGTGGGGATCCTCAAATCCATCTTCAGTCTCTGGTCCTCTACCATGGTCCCAGTGAGAAAGCTCTATCTATATCTTGGTTCATCTTTGCTTGAACTGATGACAATATACTCTGTTTGGTAATGCCAAGCTCCATACTAAGATGGACCTGAACAAGGGTTTCCATCAGATTTAAGTCAAGGAAGAAGATCAGCCCAAATCACATCCTGCTCTCACTGGGAGAAGTGGCAGTACAGAGTTATGCCTATCGCATACGGAATGCTCCTGTTATTTTTTCAATGTCTCATAAACATGATCTTGGCAGACATTGCATCTTTTGCAAATGCTTACAGTCATGGACTATCTAGTCATTTCAAGTGACTTCTTGGAGGATCTTCTCTACCACACTGTCACAGTTATGCAACGACTTCACCAGCACAGTTTTACAGTTCAGTCTTGCATATGCGAGTGGGGCTCGATGAAGATAGAATTCTTAGGGCATTTTGCAAGAGAGGGTCATATCTCGGTTCAAGAATGCCGAGTACAAGCAATATAGATTACAAGAGAGAGTTTACCCAAGCAAATATAAGTTCCTTCTAAGGTGTCACAGATAAAACCATCGTTTCATTGATGCTCATGAGCAGAACTCATTCCACTCGACCAATGATAATAGAAAAACAGAAACAAATGCATTTGTATGGTCAGATTCTATATATTCTATATATGCTTGATTTATGTGTTGAGCAATTCATTGCTAACTCATATTCAGTCATTTCATTGTAGTGTGATTTACTACAGACGGTTGCTTCGGCTTGAGGAATCTCTGGTACCTTGATGCGTGTTGTGATGATTATGAACTGCCAGTGAGTTTCTACTCCCTAAAACTCACACCGGCTTATGGAAACAATCAATGCAGCTATGGAACTAGACACCATTGTAGTGGTGAAGCCCTTCTCCATTTCGCGGTATACAGCCAAACATCTAAATCCAAGGTTCCCTCATTGGTGTCAAAATCTACAACACGTCTCCTTCACAGTAAAGTACAGAACCAAGAGAGTAGACTTGAATAAGCCTGCATGGCACCTAATACAATCTACTAACAGTTGTATTCAATTAACTTACACTACATTTAACATACCTTATTCCCTGACACTTTGGTCGAGATACTGACACTAAAAATAGACCTAAAGCTCTTTCCTGGGACTATCTATGGTGGCAGCATATAAGAGGAGTACTGAGCTATCCGTTAATCATCACACTAAAGATCATGAACAATATTAGCTAAATCAGTGGCACTGGCTGGATGTTAAAAAACCCCAGCAAATCCACTCTTAGAATGAAGTAGCTTTCTAACTTCATTACAATACAGGTGCACATGACTTAGAATCACCAGTGCCAGTTTCATGATTCAGGTACCCACTACATGTAGCAAGCACCCACCCATTACATTATTGATTTAAAAAGATAAGGACCTATGGGTGCTATCTTTGTACTTAGCAGTATGATTATTGTAGTCAGTAAAGGAAACCAAACAGCTATATGCTAGCTACTGGTTCTGCACATTATGTTACAATAACGTAAGACATGTTTGTAATAATACAATAATATGGACGCTAAAGGACACGATGTCAGAGACTAGCTTGAGAGCATATATTTTAGGTGGTGCATCTAGGAATAAACACTGTGGGACTAAAGTTGATATAAGTAATAAGTACCCTGCAGGGAATTAGAGACACTGCAAGATTCTTGCATCCTCACAACTACTAATCTTCCCTTCCCCCACCCACTTCTCCATTTATCTGAGCTCTAGAGGAATTGTCTACCCATACATAAAGTACAAAGGCTAGTCTCCACTACTTGGTAGCGCATACAACATATTACAAACATGGGCCGACGTTCACCAGACCTTCTGCACATAATACCTTAAAATTGGTACTATCAAGTATGAACTATTTTTTCCACAACCAAATTTCACCCTGATTTAATAAGGTAAATCTGCATATGATTTGCAGCAAATTTTTACACGCAATATTTTCCCTATTACAAAAAGGGCTAAAATGGTGAAAAATAATCTTGGGTAAAATGAGTTAGCTTAGCTAACATGTAATGAGTGCCGCACTGAAGTCTATTTATGGGTTATTTACCTTGAGCTTTAACAGAGTACACTTCACTCAGATGCGATTGAGATACACACTGAATTGTTGATCCGATGAGATCAGACGTATTTCCCTCCAAAAGAGTAATAATGTTTATAGTAATCCCATTATTACTAGAAGCACTAGTTACTTTCATAACAATACTATCAGGTCTATTCGATGGATAAGTGAACGGATACTTGTGATCGCTATTGTAGATATATACGCCATCAGTGCTTCCATTTACTACCCATTCAATTGCAATAGGGATGTCTCTTCCAGTACAAGTGAATTGGGTTTTTCCTGGACAGTAAAATTCATTAGTTGAAGATGACGATAGTTTGATTTGCTGAGTATCTAAAATAATAATAATTTAAAAAATGTCATAAAGTTATACACACATTTAGAAATAATGGGGGAGAGGCTACCAGGCCACCATTTTCTCTATTATTTTTACCACATCTTTGAACATATTTATGCCATGCTCCTGATTTATACTTAAATGCTAATATTTCTCCCATTCAACATGCTTTCAAATCAAGTATATTTCATCTAGCCATTCATGTTTTTGCTTACAAACTGTAAGTTGAAATATATCTCAATTAACCAGCCAGATTCTTAAAAGCAAATATCAGTCCAACATCAGCTGTAGAGTATTGTTACTTTAGAGGTTGTTTGATCAACAACATTCATAGGTTACATAAGAGCTCATTTACAAATGCCATTTTATAAGACATGATGTTTTTTTAGACCACATCAAATTGAAGACATGCATTGTAAAGGTGGGTCATATTAAGACAGTGGCTGAATGCACCGTTACATTTCACTTTGTTAGCTACATTGCACTGCATTGCTGGTTCATACTATAATGTTATGTTCCATTGCATTCAATGTGAATTGATTTTCAACCCTAACACTAACCTACTGGAATGGACAGTGACAGCGGCGAAGAAGAATGAGATTGAAAATTCATTGGCTAGAAATTGGTGAAGCTTATTATAGTTACTGGTCATTCTTACCTGAATGCAACCAGCTTCTAGGCATTTCCTATTTCTTCCTACTCCCTCTATTTTATTAATGGTGCTTGCTACAAACAGGAAAAACTTCTCACAGTTTCAATCAGCTTTTCTTCATCACTCACTATATTAACAAAACAGCAGATGGTTCAATTAGTCACATGTTGAATTAGCCATGTGCTTGATTCAAGCATTCTTATTGGCCCCCCGAAGTACGCTGCAAACAATGGAATATTTTTTTATCAAATCAAGAACACCACTCTCACCAATGAGTTCCATTATGTTTTCTTGAACTGTGCGGACCACAATATGAAGTAAAGAAATGGAAGAACGTAATGAAATAGAATGCAACATCTCATTGTGATCCAGTCAAGGAGGAACTACACCTGAAACCACAGAAATTTGGACACATATTTGTAGCTATCATAACTTTCCCACCCTTTCTTTTGTGCAGAATATTTTGATAAAAACTTGTTGCTTATTGTGTGAGCTATAAAATGATATGTGAAATATCTCTATAGGCACCTTTTCTTAGAAGATACATCCAAAAAGGCAAGGGTCACTAAAAAAATTGCACTTCCTAATCTGTGGCAAAGATAACTCCAAGTCGCCTTGATCTACAGATGCCCAAATTGGTTTGTGGTTTGCTAGAATATGTAGTTTGATATAGTGGTTTTAATTATTTTTTTACATGAAGCATTGCTGAGTTATGGTGATTAGAAGAGGTGACGTCACAGATATCGCGTGGGTTTTTGCGTGTTTGGAAATGAATTGCCCTATAAGTTTATCACAGGAAGAAGTGTTGATAATATGCCACCACTACACACTACCAGGTGTTTTGCAAGCCACAAACCATCTGGAAATCAGTAGACATGGCAATAGGTAATTATGTTTGTCAAGGTTTGGGAGTTGCAATATTTTGATTGACACTTGCATTTTTGGATTTATCTGCTAAGAAAAGGTGCCTATAGAGACATTTCACATATCATCTTAAAGCACACACAATAAATAACAAGTTGATATCAAAAGTATCAGCACAGAAGAAAGGAGGAAAAGGTTATGACAGCTATAAATAAGTGTTCAAATTTCGGTGGTTTCAGGTGTAGTCCCCCCCTAATGCTTCACATAAAAACAATACAAATTTGATCTGATTGGACTTCCGTATAAGGAGTCACTTGTCAGGAGAACAGTACATCAGATTTTGAGGAACATGACTTTGGCTGCTTTTTACTTTGATATAGCTATATCAATATTAAAAGAGAGCACAGAGAACGATGTTTTTTTAGCTATAAATCAGTCAAGCATGCAAATTTTTGAGTTCCTAAGTCGTATCCCTGAAATAGTATTTTTAAAATGGTCGCAAGCTAGCCTAATCCCCATGTAGTATTGTAATTGCTGTTCTGCATTCAAGGAACAGCATGATTGATGGAAAACATGTATCTAATCAGTTATGTGTAGCATGCAGGCAAAAATCTGCACATAAGGGTTTTATATCTGTGCTGTAGATATTTATGAGACTACCGACCAATGCCAGAAAAAATCAGCATATTACTGTCTAACAGCTCTATATATGTAAGTATGAATGTTGTTTTTGTTTGCTTGTATCATATTTTTGTTTGCTTGTATCATATTTTTGTTTTTCTGTTTATATTTCCTATTTCTTTCTCTGTTCTCCAGACTATACTTTATTAACTCATTAGAGCCGAAAGTTTTAGTATTACGACACATCCATGCACCTGAGACATGTATATTTTTATGTTGTGATGAAGTAACAGCATGATGTTGCTTGCGGGGTGCATCGGATACCTGTAATTGCCGTTGATATGCTAACCTAGCAACATTACAAGTAATCAAAGGACCAGAATTTTTTTCCTCTGCATAATTTGCGTTTGGGCCAAATATCATAGAGGTCATTTTAGCTTATAGCTGCTCATTTTCCAACCTTTAGTACAACAGGCAATGAATTTGTGTCAGAGTCCTAACATGTTGAATTAGAAATCATTTGTACCTTAGCTAAAGATATTGTAGCAAGACAAATGGCTATTCCGCTATCAGTACTCTCGTCTAAGCCAACGACAAAAATATGGCATATTTTTGTGTGTTTGCATTACGTATATCTTTCTCTCATACTGATGCTGCTCTATTAACTCATTAATAAAGCACAGTCAGTAGGGTTCATTGCAGCATTGCTGGCAAACAAGTTCAGTTTGATTTCACCATGCAAGCTATACTGTTGCTCATTGGTGTTAGTTAACAAATTGTGTTCTTTGTGCTGATATATCTGCAATAGTGCGTAAAGAGAACTCACATGCGCAGATATATCCATCCAACATCAACCATAAACAGAAAATAGTGCCACCATTTTCCTGCCTCAAGCCAGTTGTCTGCCCCCTATGGAGCTTGCAGCCAGTCATCTTTCATCTACTCAATAATGGAACCAAATTCTAGCTTTTTAGCCAGTTTTCACTTTTTAGCCTGTACTCTCATCAGTACTCACTATGCAACCACTATGCAGCCTCCATATATCCTCTGTTGACTCTGCAGCCAGTTCTGTCTATATATACATATGTACATGTATGTATAGTTGAATGCATGTATATGTATGCATATGTGTTATTAAGTTAGAATGTATGTATGAGTGAGTGTATGTATGCATGTATGTTTAAATGTATCTACAGTCTGTCCAACCGCATCATTCAAATTGAACTTTCGGTTTCCAATCTATTGATCTCCCATGCAAATTTCCACGAAAATTGTCATTCATGAATTTTATTTTTAAATCAATTGTAATTAAACACAAACAAATAATTAAAAAATAAACGTGAGGTCCAGTCACAATTGTTTCCAGTTGAGGTAAGCATAATGCATTGCCACGTTGCTCTATGTCAACAATAAAACTTTTAGCAAAGGAATTTATCCAGGAACAACTACTTTCTCAAGAGCGAAGGGATTCAGAGTAATATCGGTAAGCATAGATTCATGTGCTGCTTTAACTGAAGAAGGACTTTCATAAAGAGCAGTAAAGTTGTAGTCGACTGCTTTTTTCCCCTCTCTTTACTCATTCATCCCTTCAAGCGGAAGTAAAGTTTTATGACTATTTTATATGGAGAGTGCTATCGACTAGGCATGTGCCTGTAAAAATTCTGCTAATCAGTGTGAAATGTTTTGTGTACAATGTCCCATGGACGTGTTCAGATTTAAAACAAAAGAGGTTTTATCAGAATACTGCCTAGAATGAGTGATGTGGTCCTATTCTTCTCGCAGTTCGTCCTCTCTCTGTATTCAATCTCTCTAATCTCCACCTCTACAAAGCGAACCCCAACCAACCAATATTTGCCTAAATGACTGTTTGCATTTAAATCCTTCCAGGTATTCTCTGATTTTTCTCCTAGATATGGCGGGGTTGGATCAAAGGCAATGGGCCACCATACGTAGCTTAATATTCAAGGATCCAGAGCCTGCTAAAGGGAATCAAGATGACTTCTCAGCCATTTACTAGCAACATTTTTCATGCCTAGTTACTTTTAAAATTCATCAAGAATCTATTTTTAAGCATGGGTGCCTTTTCCATGCGGTAAGGATCAGATCTATTATTTAATTCATGACATCTCGTATTCTATCTGTCAAGTACAGGAATTCTCCAGGAACATTTACAAGGCCTTAGGTATGCAATTTCTAGCTGTTGGTGTAATGCTTTAGTTACTATATAGTATATAGCTAACAACAGCAGATGACCTTAATCAATAAACCATAACCAGATTCCCTGAATCAAAATGGGCTGGCTGGTTGTGAAACTGAAATTATTATGGGATATGCCTGAGAGAAAATGGTTTTGTTAGGACTATGTAGAAGCATCTACTCATGAGATGAAACCACACCTAGAGTGCGGTCACCAGGAGTACTTGTTGGCTGACCGAGTTATCAGACTACTGAAGAGGAGCTGACATTAATCTCTGACATTTTGTTATAGACATCATGCTGTCAAGATCCGTTTATGTGCTAAGTATGCTTCCATCATTACCATACTGAATCGCTCCTCTATTTACTCTGTGCAGTCTGATGTCTTCCTTGTATTGTATAGATTTTTTACCCTCTTTTAACATGTTCATTTGTACACATTGTCTGAGAGAGAGCTGCACTTATGTATGGCAATGCATGCAAGAAATTGTGTTTTATCTTTGCAAAGCTTGATTAGTTTCCTATACCCCCCATGACAAATGGAGTATCCACATATATAGCTAGATATTGAAGAAGAATTGATGATTCAACTCAATGCTATAATGAAACTCTGGCATGCCTGCCCCAACTCGCACTTGTCAATACTCCTGTCCAGCCTGTTCGTTTTCCATGATCTTCAATTACAATTTTTTTCTTCTATAAGAAAACCATTTACATTATGTAAGATATTTAATAGATCGGTGACCCACTCACAACTTTTGCAGTTGAACGCATGGAAAATGCATATACAATTAAGAAAAAAATCTTATTTAGATATTTTTGATTGACCAGTTTAAAAAGTAACTATACCCATATATTGACCACAAACAATTTGATTTCCTATCGCCATTTAAAATTATTAAAATCCAACATGTCTTAAAACCAGCACAGTGTGTTGAATAAGATTTTAAATTGTAAAGAACATCTATCTGATTTGGGTAAAATCGTGTTTCCTCTCATTATAACAGGAGACATAAATAGAACCTTTTGTTCTTGTTTTCAATTTTTTTGTGTGGTTGTTGTTGTTGTTGTTTCTGTATATTTCAGTCCAGCATTTGTGGACTACTCCAAGTGTGAACCAAATGGAGGATTGATTCTTTGTTTTTTAAAACCTGTTCTAACTCATTTATTATTGCTCTACACACATCTATATATGCTACATTTAATGTTGCAGATGTTGACTGTTCTCATGTACATCTTATTTTCCACTTCAAAATATCAGGACAAACTACCAATTTGCTATCGTTGCTTGAACCAGTGTAGGATCAGAAATAACCTCTTTCAAGAGCTTGGAAGCATTACAGAGTCGAAGATTGGTTACTAAACAACAAACGTTATAGTACAGGAACAGCTACAGCCTTCATGGACTCAGTGATAGTTGATCAGGAGTAAAAAATTAACAAACCAAACAGCTGCACTAAGTGTGGGGCATTTGTTGTGCTTTTAAAGGTTAAAAAACAAACTGTAAAGTGTTTAGAATTGCTATCATAATAAGCATGACAGTATAAGTGTGTTGTGTTTTAGTGTTATTCATCACTTTTGCCAGTTTATCAGTTAAACTGGATCAAAAAAAAATGAGTGGTCCGTTAAGTTTTATTTCAAAATAGTTAACTTTAGCTATAAATATAATAGTTATAAAAACCAACAGATATTATTAATAATATCAATGTGCGGACAATTAAGTTAAAATATCGAACGCTATGTTGCTATGTAAACAACAACACTTTAAACACGAAACCACGAACAATGTGATTCATTGTAATTCTGGTATTTGTTGGTGCATGTGCAGCCCTTTCTCAACAGAAAAGCTTCTAGTATCAGTAGCTATTATGAACTGGATGAAAACAACCAGGACCAAATCGGGAGTTACGATCCTAAGACTACTTTTTTTTCTTTTTTTTTTGCTTACTCTCCCTGTTCAAACCTAACACAGCAAACTACTGGACATGTGCAGAGTAAAAATAATTAATTAAATAATTAATAAGAATAGTAATAAAAATATTAATAATAAACATATGTTAGAACAATATTTTTTTATTACTATTCTTTTTTAATTTCTAAAAAAATAGTCTTAATTTTTTCCTGTAGATGCTTTTAGTAGCCATTTATAAATGGTTTCATGTTTCATACAGATAAAGCCTGCGCTCATAATTTCTAAGGGAGAACACTTCACCCAAATTTAGCTCATAATTAGAATGGTCTAGTTAGTGCCATCCCTCCCCCACACAAATCCTCTGATTGCAACAGAGGAAAGTATTTTATCTTTATTGTGTTAATGACTTACAGGAAAGCTCCACACTACTCAGCACCACAGCAATAATCAGAGCATAAAAACACTATATGGTTAGAGAAAAAAAAAAAAAAAAAAACATTAACAACAATTTAAACATTTAAAAAAACAAGGAAATCCTATATGTAAACACCATAATGAAAAATAAATTAAATATACTAATTTTCTTCTTAACAAAAGAGTATTTTGCAGCACGAATGTGCCGATATTTTTTTCCCGGTCCATACTGCTTCAAACCAGTTCTAAATAGATACTTATGTTCCCAAGGTGGAGGTGTAACATGAAGAAGTGAACAAAGTTCCCAGGATGGAGGTAACAATGTAAGCTATGTTCCCTGGATAGAGGTGCAATACTGTGAACAATGTTTCCAGGATGGAGATAACACTATGAACTTTGTTCCCAGGATGGAGGTAACACTGTGAACTATGTTTCCAGGATCGGGGTACAATACTGTGAGCTTAGTTACAAGAATGGCAATATAATACAGTGAATAAAGTTCCAAGGATGGAGGTAACATTGTGAACTATGTTCCCAGGATGGCGATAACACAGTGAATTTATTCCAAGGCTGGAGGTGTTATATTATCAGCCATGTTACAAGAATGGGTGTAATTCAGAGAAATAAGTTCTCAGGTTCGAAGTGTATGACATATTGTGAACTAATTTTCTGGGATGGAGGTGTAATATTGATAGAGATGTAATAGTGTTAACTAAGATATCTACGATTTTAATACAACCTCTATAAATTATAAGCATATATTTGGACCTAGCTCTAAAAAGCACAAATATTGAATAACTATGACTCATGTAATATACAAGCTTGGGATTAGCCAAGAATTTTTAATCATAGAGGTAAGAATGGGGGATAGAAGAGAGTATCCACATGTGAGCATGGTTAATTTTTACCTAGCAATGACCACTATGTGAAACTGCACACACTTTACCACATACCATAGAGTTTTGACTGATTGAATATCAATAGCAAGCTAATTATTAGGTGAAACTCTAGAGCTGGCAGCTCGTCCAGGCCCTCAGTCACTGAGTTTAGTCAGATCTAGCCAGTAGCCTACAACATTGAGTGTATTGCCTGGTTGAGTCACATAAAAATATTGATATTCATTACACATAGACATAATCACTCAAGTGGTCTGGGAGCATACTCACAGGAAAATTTTGAATATACTATTTTGGAGAATTCCAAGATATTCTAGACCAAACAGGTAATACAAAAACCATACAGATAATGCTTTGGTGACGTAGTAAGCCATACAATCCAAGCCTACCACTGTTTGCAGAATGGCTGGCATTACTTATTCTTAGGTTGTTCCACCCGCATTGATATACGCTAAACATTTGAATCAGAGTTGCTTACAAGAGTTTTGGCAGAGCATGCCATGTTACGTAAATCTGTCAACCAGTGGGTAGCATTATAAAATGCACACAATTTTTTCCATACATGTCTAGGTTATAGACCATATCTCTCTGTAGATCCATCTTGGGTCCAATTTAGAATATGGGAAATCCGTAGACCAGGCAACACTTCCATTTCCTGATTTATTTTTAAATTGAAAACCGATGCAAGTGCTTCATTCCCACTATACTAGCTATGCCTCTTGGGAAATACTAGAGATGTATTCTTTAAATTACCCACAAAGCCACCCTACCAACCTTTAATTTGCAAAAAAGAGTTTTGTTGATTTGCAACTCAGAGAAAATGTGCTCATGTGGGCACTTGTGTTGTGCTGATAATGCAAAGGTGTTCTATTTCAAGTGCTCAAGTGAAGGTTGTTCCACCCGCATTCTTTTTTTAGTTTCCACATAAAGGGAAAAAAGGAAAAGATAAAATGGAGGAGATGGTGGAAAACAAGAAGGGGAAAAAATAAACTTGAGAGTGGGATTGAACCTGTGAATGTCCTTCCTGTAAGCACTATGTTCATATTCCAATTTTTTTTAACTCTGACAACCAACCAACCGACATAGAGAGATTTTTTGAGCCATTCAGTTGCAGTAAAAAGAAACAACATTCTGTTGTTTCTTTGCAGACACCAAACTAACATATGCACATATATATATATATATACATATATAAACATACATACTAACATAATTAAATACACCCACATATACAAAGCCACTTCATTGCAAGTATAGATAAAATAGATGCATTACATACATGCACATAACTACTTTTACACATATATTGATACATACATACATACACAAAACAAAAATACACACATTCCTACATATAATCGTATAATATGTATATTCCCTACATACACACATGCATACTTACACACATATATGCACACATATATGCATACATACAAACATATACAACACACATAAACACAACACTTACATACATATATACATACCTACATACATACGACAAACATGCATACATGAATGCAAATATACATACTAACATATATGCATACACAACACATACATTTCCACACGTACATACACAGCACATATTCACTTCCACACATATACATGAAAAACACTTATTTACACATACATATTTACACACATTAAAACACATTCAACTAACTTAGATACATACACACATACTTACAAACGCTCATACAGTCTTACAAACATATCTACATACATATACACATATGCACGCATTCACATATACCTGCAAACACAACCATATTAACATACATACACATTGTACCTACAAATGTAAACAAACCTGCATATATATATATATATATACCCACATATGTATTTGCATGGATTCTTCATGAAATGGTCACAATGTTGGTATTATGTCTAACCACATTTTCTGTATAAGATTACTGAACAAATAAGTACTGGGATTGACCTTTCAAAAAGGAAAAGAAAAAAGCGAGTGCACTCGTGTAGACCACCACCAGTTAGATGACACTTTTTCTAATAATCGCATCAAGTATTATACTGATTTCAAAAAGCAGTACAAATATTGTTGGTATTTATGGTAAATATCAACCAATGAGTTGTGGTCTACAGGGGTACAATCTTGTTGTCCTTTCTATTTTAGCTTTTTGTTCTTGCTTCAAGTTGTTTTTTTTTGTTTTGTTTGTTTTTTCTTCTGTGTATAGTTGAGCAGTGGAGAGCTACATGCACGCTTACTTCAGGATCTCCAGAGGTCGTTTAACACATATCAACACCACATTCCATGTCTTGTGGCTATTGCTAATGCTCCCATGTTTAATTATTCACCACAAAATAATCACACACACCTTATCTCATTGCTATTGTTGACTATACACGTGTTGATAAGCTATAGCCCCATTCAAGGAATTGGTAACAGTTAGACTGGAAAATTCAACCAAGCAAATAGCAGATGTTTTGTAGATGACCACCCACAGCTGCCATAGGACATTGTGACAGTTTCCCTGGAGTGAAAAATTCAAATAAAATAAGAGAGTGCACTTCAAAAAAGCACTTGAGGTAGGTCAATTGTGTCATCAACAAACATCACTACCCATGCCTCTTTTCTGCAATCGAGACACAGATAAATCACTGCAATCCATTGGAACATTTGGAGTTGTCATTGTAGGCAAGTTACACAAGTGATAAAAAAGATAAAAACAAATAAAGATCCATGATGACAAATTTAATGATTTTCCACTCTTTTAAAGGTTTCTAGTGGTTTAGCAATGCCAGTTAACTAACTTAACTAAGGATTCAAGGCATGCTTGGAGTCCATTTGATAGCAGATAAAACATCATTTAAGCAGCTAAGAAGCCGCAGATGTGAGTTTTGGCTGAGATATGCAGTAACCTATGTCATGGGATTTTTTTTGCCATATGTTATTTTAAATGTTGGGTCAGTCCAATACTAAGAGTTCTAGCGTACTCACTGATATGTCATTGAGTATGTTTAATTCATACCCTGTATTTTGACAAGTTCCGTGATGTCAACTGATGGTAGACGATTAATAAACCTGTACCTAGTTCTGACTACAATAGGGAAACAGGTATTCCTGTCCGGTAGTCATGAACCACCTTAAATATCTCATTTAGGAGTTGATTGGTGTAAAACATAGAGCAATTTGCTAGACCAAGGAAATGGTGATTATAATATGTTCACTTGACCACAGTAAACACAAACAATGGAGAACATGTGAGGTTGGCATGCATCAGGAGACCTCTATGATTTTCCCCTTAAGTATAGTAGATACAAAAAAAATCACAAGACATCATGCCATGTGGTGGCAGTTTTGGGAAATATCAAGGGCTAGAACTAGATATTTGGCTAAGATTAGAAATATTTCAAGCACTGGGGCTAGGGATATTTCGGGCACGCACTACAGTGGAATAGCAAGATATTTTCAATGAACATAATTTCTGGACCTTTTACTCAAATCTCAAATATTTATATCATGAATTCTTCAGTTAGTCATTGCAAGCGAACATTTAAACCACACGTCTCCCTAATAAGCATTCAACTAGTGATATCATAACCGATCCAAGATCATTGAGAGGGGGATTTTTTGAGATAAAATAAAAGTGATCACTCACCCTTGGCCATATTTTTCAGTGTCTAACATTACTAATATACGTGATCCAAATCAGAAAGCTATCAGTAACATATTTTTCCTGAAATATCACTGACTTAACCTGCCCTCCAAATAACAACTAGCAAGATGATAATTGCAGCCTGGTAGTATTTTACCATTAACCAAATAAAAAATCAACATCATCTAGTGCTCAATCAACACTTGACAATGGGCCTGCTAAAGTAATGTCAGTATCCTACATGAATGCATTCATAAATCTCAAAACAAATATATAGCATAAAATTTGCTTAACTAAAAGACAAGTGGATGTCAGTTGGGAGTGCTGCTGTCTTTGCAAGGATAAACAAAAGGGACTACTATATACATCAATTACATTGAGAAAGTAACTGTTTCGGTTATTCGATTTCAGTGGTCCTTTGAAATCTGTATTTAGACGTCAAATGATTGAGTAGCCTATATCAGATGGGCTCAGGCGGGTTTGTGGAACTGAGGTTTATGTTCAGCACCCACTTTGCAAGCTTTAGTCATCTGTCTCACCTCCTCTACAGAGAATGGTAGGTTCTGAGTCCACACGAAGTGGAGCATACAGGTAACTCCAGGGTGACAAAGCAAATTATGAAGTCAACAGGGTTAAGTCCAGCTGGGTCAGCAGCACAGAATGATTCAAAAAAGTATCTAGGAGAAATTTTCAGCTCCAGGTCGGTATACCATGTCAAAGCTATAACAGGATAGCTCCATCCTCCATCGCATAATCTTGTCGTTTTTGATCTTGCTCTCTGTTTGTTGCATGCTACCTCAATCATAGGCAGCGTGGCTTTCTGCAACATCATCCTATCAATCAGCATCTTTCTCCTCATTACATCATCATTAATATCCTCTTCTTCAAAATGTTCCACCTCAATATTATCATCATCACGTTTAGCCGAGCCACACAAATATCTCCTCTTTTATATTTGTAAGTTGTATTTCAGTGTAGACTAGCTTGAGTTCTGATGATATTATGAAGATGGAGGATGAAAGAAAATTAGAATGACAGATGAAATTAAACAACAACATTCAAAAATATAGTGCCTCATGTAAATGAGTTGCTGTTTGGTAAACCTGTCTTTGGGAATACTGAAGAAAAGATGCTGCACACTACCAGTATGAGTAATTGGGAGTTGCTCCAAACAATATTTGCTTATGTAAAGCAAAACTAAAGAGTGAACAATCACCTTTAAAAGTTTCCAGGATTTCAGCAATTGTTAATTACATTAATGTGATTGCAGCTCTATCTGTTGGACGACACCTTGCATATAGCTTTCGGTGCTCAGCTCAACATAAGTTAAACCTTTACTCATGTTCTTGAAATTCTCTATACCAAGTTAAAGCACAATCATATAGCCAGATCGAGAGTGCCTGATAAAAACAAAGCCTATGGTTTTTAGGAACTTCCAAGATATTTTGTGATAATAGACTGTTTCAAGTTTTTTTCTTGAATGCCTTTCTCACCATCTTGCCAGAGCCCAGATGATTTCTGCCAACCAGCATCAAAACACTGCGGTACCACACCTAAAGATACATAAACTACATATCTGAGGGGTGGGAAGGACGAACAAGTGATAAGTATCTGACCGAACACTGTTTGTTTCTAAAGAATCTGATGCCTGGATATACAATTGGCTGACCATGTCTTTGACATACTTGATTCTGTACATGTCTACTGTACAAGACTCAAAATCCCTGCCGCTATCCAACAGGTAAAAGTCACCTCCGTTTAATTGAAGGGTAACATATAAGAACAATAAGGATCCTCCTTATTCACGTCAAGTGGGTCATTGCTAATATCAGACTAAAGAACTCCATTCTCAGTGCTACAAAACCAATTCATTTTGTGCCAGAAGCAGAAACTGTGACAATGTTAGACAAGATGGTTTGTTCTGCATATGCCCTTATTAATGTGATTCAGTCATCCCATTTGATTAGACAATCATAGTTAGCAATATAGTCCTAATCATGGCGATATCACAGAAAAATTATCAAACTTATAATTACATTAATTTTGATTTGATAACCAAGTAACAGCTGTGAAGTATCCAATTAATTTGCAATGTCTTACTCTTCTTTTGTATTTTTCATGTTTATTGAAAGTGTTTCTGGCAATCTGGATAGTTCCAGTACTTACTTTTCAAACAAGCTAGTTAAAACCAGTGTTTGTGTCCTTGTTTGTCCATAGCACAAAATCACAATCAACCCTCTTTGTGAAAAAAAACAAGAACACTATCGGCATCCCCACACACACACACACAAAAACAACAACACACATGAGACAATGCTTACACTGTGAATATGTAACAAAATTATCCTGTTTATACCTGATAAGAGTAAGCATAGCCTCGTCTAAGTTGAAATTGATCAGCAGAATCAGGTATATTTTAGAAACCATGACATCTTTGTGGCAGTATGGACATAGCAAGGGATAATTATATGGTTCGGTAACTGCACTCATTGTTCACCATAATTTCACAGGTTCCATCACTACAACATGTCCACAAAACCAAACACTCAGGAGATGCAAAACATCTTCCATCCACTCAGGTCTTGAAATTTCATAAGGATCTATTCCATCAAGGACATTCCTTCCAGCTTGTTCACTGATTGAAACAAAATAATCCACCAAAGGACTCCTTCTTTTACAAAAGTACTTGCCATATTGAAGAACTGTTCTCAGTTGTACTTTATATGGCTGCCCAGGTGGATTACGTATTATAAATTAGGTAAACGCATGGGGTTTATATACTATGCAATATTTAATACCCGTTCAACCAGTGCATGATTGCTGTCTGACAGCTCTATGTGCTGTAAGTCAAAAATTATTATTATTGTTAATATAAATGTATAATGAGACCATGTTAGAGTAGTACAAAATTATGTGGTATTAGACTACCAGAGAGCAATAGGGGAATGCGCTGTACTGAAATCTGGGCTCAAAATTCATGACTCAGAACTCATGACTAGTGCCATAACTACTAATACTACCCACCACCTCCCCTCCCCCTCCCCCCTCCCCATTTCCCGCATACCATTTCAATGACAACTTCGATGTCCTATCGCAACTTGACATCTTCATTCAAGAACCAACATGTTTCACTATTCGACAGTGGTTGAGCGTAGCGTCGCGTCGGGCAGCGTTATATTATATACATTTTTTAATGCGTGTATTATTTTTAACACGAAAACCATACACACAGTTATTCTTTCACACGGTAGCAAAATAGCAAGCTGAAATGGCAATGCTGCTTAGCGTAACATCAACGCTGTTCAATTAGGACGTAAAGTCCGAGACTCCATCCACCTTTTTTTTTGGTCGCGGACAGCATGCACGACTAGACTCGCGGGCCAGTCCCTTTGATCTCTGAACAACTAACGCTTTTATTTCTATACTTTGTTTTTAATATAATACCTACTACTAATAATGGCGTTCAAACCTGGAAGACGAGCAAACAATGCTATGCCAGCAAATACTGCTATGCCGCCAGCAAACACTGCTATGCCAATGTTCCTGACCAGTGGTATGACAGAAACACACATGAAAATATGGCCAAGAGTGAATTACTTGGGGTAATAGTAGCTACTTTACTTAGAAGCAAAGATGCAAGGACACTAAGAGTGATGTCATAAGGCAGTATTGTTGTCCATCAACACACCCACAGAGGGCTGACTTTACTCGGTCAATATATTTACTTATATATATAATTAACCATTAATGCATTAAAAAAAATCAAAGGTGCCTGAGTTTTTTCATTGGGCAAGACAGTGATTTAAAAATGATTTAACACTTTTTAAGCATTAGATGGATGACTGCTGGAAAGAGAAAGATAAGCTACATCATTTCCATGCAATGACGCAACTGTATGCTTGGTCTAGTTTTATAGCTCTCTTGGAGATGAGCTCTTTGTAATACACTTTAGCAGCATTGCTGAGCCCATCTGTGTAAGACATTAGGGTATAATGGAGCCACGGTCAACTTCTCAACTCTTTGCTCGTATATAAGCTTCTTTTTTTTTAGCTGCTGCTCTCTCTCTCTCATGGACAGCTAGTAGATAACTGGCTAAATTGTAAGGATTATATATACAAGATAAATGATACATATAGTCAAAAGAGGAGAGTTGTTCTAATGATGGAGGGTACACTGATAATAATAGGCAGTGTCATGAGTGCAAACAATCATTTGTCTTATTAGCTCCTACATGATCTTCCCTATAATACTCTTATAATTTCTCCAGGTAATCACACATTGTGTGGAGCACTTGTCTTCCTCAAGTGAAGCTGCTTCCAAGAAACTCCTTACTTCTACTTCCACGGTTCCTTTTCCGAATTTGTAGTCCATATATGTTGAAGGGCAGGTTCCTTACACCAGAAGGAACATTTAAAAAAATTTCAAATATCCATAGGCAATTCAAGCTATCAGGAAAAGAGAAGGAAAAAGGAGCCAGGTGGTAGTTGAGAAGAGGTCAACATTCCAATATGGCATCTATATATGACTACAACTGTTCTATGGGATTTGTTGCCCTGTCTGACCAACAAGTTAATTAGCTCCATCCATAACGATACAAGTCAGAAAACCTCTCAATCTAACATCCAAGCTATACACATATTAAAATTTGATAAAATTACAGTATTGAATGTAGTTTGCACTCACAGAGAAAATTCATGCACACAGACAAGTTTTCTGTAAAGTGCAATGTGTATCTTTATTTTAGACGTCAAAGGGACTGCTTAGTCAAGTGGCACCTTCCAAGGTCTTATAATATTTGTAAGAAATGAATGAGCGACTATACATACCATTGGATTGTTCATATATGTAGCACATTTGTACCTCACATTTAATTTTGAGATTAAAACAATGATTTCTTCGGTGTATTTAAAGTGAAAGTGAAAATTGAAGAAAAAAATATTTATACATAAATCAATTTTTACTGAACAATAGCTGTTAACAATTTTCGCTGATTCTCTATGGATAGGGCAATAATTGAGCTTCAATATCATTAAACTGGAATTACTCAAAATTTAGATTTCTAATTCAGTAGAAAGAGGTTGACATCCCTCACGAAAGTTAATCCACAAAAACTGTTAAAAACAGTAAAATTCAAATTAAGGATCTTGTATCTATTTCTCTATCTACTATTCCTACCTATCATAACCTGGAGACAATAGGTGATTAGTTTATTTTCTATTAGAAGACTCCAAATTATCCAATGCATTGTCCAGCCAGTCTGTTTCGCAATTCAAAGGCACAGAATTTCGATAAAAGATTGACAACCCAATCAAGCTTACTGCTGAGCTGATTGAGCAAATTTTCCCGGCTCATAAGGCCTAGTCCGAATCTAACCCCACTGTAATCAGCACTGTATGTATTACATCACCAGCATGCAAAAAGAGTGTCTGGTGACTTGCCTTTACAAGTCTTGTCCTGTAGACATCCATGGAACCATAGTGGAATGCAATCAAAATGCCACATCATGGTTACTTTTAACCATGACTTGCATAATATTTACACTCATGTTCGTGCTTGAATTTCCATCATTGATAAGTTGTTACAGCTCATTTTGTGGTAGATTGCATTCACGATTCATACCTGCAAGATGCACCGAGAAAACATCCCAAACATTCTCTTTTGATCTGACTTAAAGGTTGTAGAGATGACACAATGATGACTATAGAAGTTAGCTTTTTCTTCTTCTGTAGATAGTCACATATATGTGGTGGCTTTGCAAAACAGTAAGAATTTCATTGCTAGTAGGCATGGTTGCAAATACATCATGGGCTTCCAGGAAAGAGCAAATAACTTGCTCCTGTACGGGTTTCAGTTCATTGATTCCCACCCTCGCCATGAACACCTGAATTGCTTTGGCACAATCAGACATTCTTTTAAGTTTACTTTACAAGCTCAGTGGTTGGTGTGCTTGAATTGTAATATTATCATCTAATTATTTGGGTACATATTTAGCAGTGTAATTTTTCCTGCATTTGAACAAGATTTGTAGAGTCAAGTCACAAGACCCTCTATATTTGTGTGCTGGTGATGCAATGCTTTCAGGGCTGCACATGGGAGGGTGGGGGAGAAGAAGAGGTAACTTGAAGAGGTAACTTGCTAGCCCATGTGCTGTATTAATAGCACTGCAATCTTCAGCTGATACATTTGCCTATTAGCAAAGAAGTGATCTGCTGCCAGGGGCTATATCGAGAATTCATGTTGTTCTAAGAAGTGTAAAACATAAACATAGAGCAATATAACAGCCTGACCTAAATATTGCATAACTTATTATTTCTATGGGAATAGTCAGAATAGTAGTTTCTGTAGTATTCAGTATGGTCTGCATGAGTACAGTCGACAATAGCAACAAGATGTGGCATGTGCTAATTTTTACATGGTGACAGTCAACAATAACAGCATGCATGGCATGTGCTGCTTTGTAATGTAAATGGTGTAGATATATGTATGATTTATGGTTAAGGATCATTGAACTGATTGTGGTTAACATATGAATATTCTATACACCTTCACTCAACTACAGATCCAACAAAACAAAAACCACACATTAAATAACAAAAACAAAGAAACAAGTACAAAAACTGTTTTAAACAAAAAACGAACTATATTTGATTGACCAGGCAAAAAAGAATGGAAACAAGACTAAATCCATATATACCACACAGAATTTAGATGACACTAACTATTTCAACTAAAACACATCATTATTATACTGCTCAAAAAAATCTGTGAAATTATAGGTGTATTTATTTAGAATGGTTAACTCTCATCTAATTGTTGTGGGAAACATGGATTTAGTCTGCTCTCCGTTCCGTTTAAACAGGTCAATCCAATTATTTTATTATATTTAATTTTTTTTAAATTAAAACATTTATTGTTCATGCTATAAATATTTCTGCCATTCGTTCATATAAAGGAGAGTAAACGGAAGATTTTACACACTAAACTAATAAGGAATATTATCATTCTAGCGATTTCAAGAAAACTCGCCATGGAATTGCTTGATTTGGAAATGGGCATTAGTGATCCAGAGAAATGACACAACCAGAATGGTTAAATAGCCACCTGGAAAAGGTTGCTGCAGTTTCTTTTGACAAATTGACATACTCGGGCATTAGAGGTGATCCAACTTATGGTGTTTGAACCATTTTCAATCATGCTTAAGTGGTCACAATTCCATGGAAGTGTACTGTCACTTGCTCTCTCTCTCTTTTATCATTGATAAGTTGACTACTCTACTCTTACTCCTGGACAGTAAATAGATTAGAGGCTACATAGTTTAATTATCACTTATGGAATGGACAAATGATGCATTGAGTCAGCGTAGTCAAGAGGGCATGCTAGCACTTCAAACAATTCTTGTCAGCTTCTGCATTTCTTCCATTTAGCAGTCTGATAAACTCAGGAGAAAGAACTGCCTGATAACATCTTTCTTTTTGTCATGCACTTCCCATCTTAGTGGGTATATACAGTTTAAACGAAGTAATTATCCTCCCTACCAAAAAGGAGAAAGTTATTACATAATGTCATCACTACCATGCAGTGAAATGAACTTCACTGTATTTGTTATGATATTCAATAAATATGTGGTGATGGACACTACATATGTCATCACTACAACATAGTGAAATTAACTTCACTACATATGTTCACTATTAAAATGGGGAAGGTAACTACATATACAGTTGGGTTCATTACATAGATGGTGAAAGAATATCATTCACTACATATATGTCATCACTACAATGTAGTGAAATAAGCTTTACATTCACTACTAAAATAATAAATATGATGACTAAAGCTTTGTAATACTGTTATCATTGCACTTGTTCTGTAAACCAAGTTTGGTTTCAGAGAATGATATCAACTGTGCTTGGAGCGGCCCAATGCTTGAACTAGTTGACTCTTCCCTCAATTCTCCACTTCCTCTTTGTTTCTAGTGCAGATGAATCTGTATCTGAATTTGTAGCATATCACACATATGGTGATAGACATGTTATCCATCTCCTCTGACTTATTTTGATTTATCAGGCACATTGTGACAAAGGTACCACAACCTTGACATATTATATGTGGCAAACAGAGGAGAGAAAACCAACTTTAGCCAATGAATGTTAGCCCCACCCCAAAACCAGACAAATTAAAACAATAACAAAGTTAAGGGCCTTGGTCAACTATGTACACATTGTTTAACATATGTGGTGATTGGCTCAGAAAGGAAAAAAATATATATACACGAAATAAGAGGTTACAAAAAAAGTTGGTTAAATTTCCTTAAAACTTACACAATGTCATAAGGAATAAAAATCGAGCGGCAGCTCGACGGTTTTGCCATAAGCTGGAAGAGAGGTGCATAGTTTGAGATTCTCAGACTTGTGGATATTATTTATGCTAGCAAAGTGTGCATTGTAATATTGCATGTCTATACACACTTATTTTTTGTGGGCTTTTTTTACAACTGAAAAAAATTCAGAAATCCATAACAGTAACCCATAGGCATAAATTAAAAGTTAAAAAATTAAAAATTCTAAAAAAACCATCCACTGTTTGAAGTTGTGTGGCCAATCACCTGACCTATATTCCAGCATTTCTGTGCCAGAAATAGATGGAAAGAAATTGGAAAAGATGCCGGGTGGAATCGGAAGGGAGAATACCAATCCCGAAACCATCTAAGTGGCTAATTACTCTGTTGGCAGAAAAGGTTCCCTCATACCAGCAACCTAGAGACTAAACCATCAATGGGACAAAATAACTGCAATGAGTGCGTAGGCCTGACTTGAAGCAACCCCCAACAAAGTCAACCTTGGCAGATAGAGAAGACTGAGACATTGAGAACTGCAGACTACCACCCTCTTTTCTTGTTATGCACAATCAATGTTAATCTCTCACTCCCACAGTAGGAGGCATGTAGAGGTCAACACAGGCTATTTGACGGAAAAAAATCAGGCTTTGGGATTGGAGTTTTTGATATTTAAAACAATGAGTAGGAAAGTGTCTTCTTTAGACAAGCTGATCCTATGTTTCTAGTTTAGTTGGGAAACCGGACAAAAGAGAGAACTTTTGTCCCTTACCCAATGAATCAGATGGGATACCTCTCGATAGAACATTTCGGAAAGTTTTAGGGATCTGTAACTGAAGACAAAAACCAGATCTTTTAGACGCATATAAAATAAACAAATATATATTGAACCAAAAACTGTTTCTAGCTATAGCCAAGTAAATTTTATATTTCAATGGTATCAGTCGTATTTGTCAGTCTTGTTATATACCTCCTATTACGTTGAAAAATGTGTGATTCTCTCTCAAATCCCCTGTCTAGTGTAAGCAACCTTCAGTAGCTGTTGCATCGATTTGATCTAAAGGGTTATTTCAGGGTTGCAAGCATATTCGCACCCCTACACACTTGTTTGATATAGTAACTATGACGGTTATGTCACAAAATCGTGCCAGACTATGGAGTGGGGATCTGATGCCTCAGCAATGTGGTGGTTATAGTGAATTTAAAGAATGAAGCATGATGAAAGATTCAGGTGCAAGGGGCGATCAACTTCCTAAAGGGCAGACCAATTTGGTCTACTAGAAGCAGCCATGTGGTCCAGTCAATACAGAGTTTGACCCACACAAATTGCAACCGAAGGTTTCTGTTAAGTTTTGTCACAGGAATGTTCACCAAAATAATATACGAGAAATTTTTTTTTATTATACACAGGCGAAGTTCACTTTTTTTGTAAATCAAATTAAGGTCTCTATAAAAATTTGTACTGACAAAATTTGTATTTGCACCAATTTCAATGTAAACAGAAATGGTTTTCCATAACAACAAAAATTATAACGCATTAAAAGCTAGTAACTAATTCCCAAGTAGCCTTAATCAGTGATTTTGGGTGACTGTTTTCGACTAAATGGAGGATGAGGTCAAAGAGGAAAACTCAAATATCTAAAGAGAACAATTACCAACTACACTACAACAGACACATAGTAATTAGACTGGTAATGTTTCACTTCAGATCTAGAACCAGTTTACAATTCATGAAGCCTGTATGTCGGAAGAGTTGGTCAGAGTTCTTGAAAAAGATAGAAATTCTATGCAAGTTCCTTAAAGGAGAATGATTGGGTATCTGGAAATTTCATATTAAAGTCATTGAGCTTATACCTGAGGTATTTGTGGCCGTGCCATGCACCCACTTGGATGCATGCTCGAAGAATTCATCTTTGTGTTGCTGGACAACTTTGCAAGCCACCTGCCTCTGTTTCAAGGTCTTGAATTGGAGAGAAACTCACACATAGAGCATTTTAAAAAATTTGAGTTTTAACTTGCACAGGAAAGCCATACACATAGATTCTGTTATATAACCATAACTAAGGCATTAAACTGGCTGGCCCAAAAAATTCAAAGCATAAAAAAACATAAAATTATCATCAAGGAACATCTCTTTTTCATTCCAGCAGAGCTTATGTACAATAGGCCCCATCATAAAAACATTGGTATTGGAAAACTACAAATGTTCTATTGCTTGTCCACAACTTCTCTTTTTCTTGAATGTTGAAAAAAAGTGGTATCTTAAAAACTCAATACATTTGTAATAGCATACAACCCGCTAATGAGTTCAACTGTTGGCTTGTGGAGTTCTTGCTCCTGGTCATCTGTTACCAAGACAAATTAGGCCATAGCTCATCCTCTACCAAGACATCTGCTGATCGTTAGGTTGGCTATATTCTCCTGTGCATTGTTACCAAGTTTTAGGCTGTTGTTGATCCCACTGGGACAGACAACAATAGCAGTGTGATATGATTACCTTGTGGTGGACAACATTGTGTACACTTCCTCCAGGAGATTTATTAGAACCTGATGATATTATCGGGGCATGCATATTTTTTGGGAGTTCAAAATCTATTTCAAGTAGTCACACATGACAAGTACACAACTAATCAATCTTAGAAATGTAGTGGCTATAGATGTTTATTGGAATATTTGGAGTGTTCTGTTACTTTTATATGAGGATCTATTATACACCAGTTGCATATGGGAAGATACAGAGAAGTAATGAAGGTTGTGAATATGAATTTCACTGGGATTGCCCCTTGGTATTTATTTTGTGCGCTGCCGGTATGCTACCTGTGATGTATTCAGCACATACTTTGTCTCTTTTCAGCTGAAGCTTCCATTTGGGCAGCCAAAAAGTTACCGATATGGGTTTTAGTGGTGTTATTTGCTTTCTTGGGAGGGAAGGAGATTTTGGACTGCCCATTTGGAAAGAGGGTCAATCCAATATAGAAGACTAGCAAACTCCATGATATTCAAGAACAAAAGTTGACCAGTCAAAAAAGGGGGGGGGAAACGGAAATGAGACTGAACTCATCTTTACCTCAACCATTAAATGATCCTTTATAATTCAAACTTTATACAGATTTTTAAAAAGCACAGCGGGTCATCTAACAGTTGTTGTGTGTATAGTTTATATTGTGTTTCCGTGTTGTTGTTGTTGTCTGTTCAACCCTATATTTGTTATTTGTTTATAATATTTTGTTCTTATTTCTTTTTTTTTTCAATGTTGTACTATATTTGATTCTGTAGTACTATTCAGAGTTCTACTATACGTACACATAATTAAAGCAAACATTTCAGCATCCTTTAGCATTTGAATTCATATACCCCAATCATTTTAAAAACAGTGGAATATGGATCCGGGCATACAGAGCCCATTACATTCATTTTGCTATATTGTAATTAAAATAATTATGCACAAATCATATCTTGTAGCTTTTATTGACTGTCCTGGGGCATCTATAGCCTCCTCCAAGAAGCTGGTAATATATTATAGTAGTACATGAGAAATCCATCAGTCAAACAGCAGGTGTTTTCGTAGAGGCTTAACAGCAACTTACACTTAGTCCTACGTAGCAATTTTCCAAGAGCAAAAACTTGACAAAACAAAGTTTACTCCGAGCGCAGGTCATCATTTATCACCTGCATGCACGGTCTACACAGTCAATTCTAAATATAAATTCCAAAGTGAAAACAGTACTTAAACACAATTTTGGTAACAAAATTGTAATGATGAATTGAACAACTGTATTCAAGATGTGTGATGCAAGGAAGTAGATAGATAACGATCCTTGAAAACCGTTTTTTTAAGGTTTTAACGATTGCAATTTTGCATGCTAAAAGTATTTGGTATTAATATTGGACACAACCACCTTTTAGAATACTTAGATGCTGCCAAAACTAATTTGAGATGAAATATTAACTGTTGTTTTATGTGCTGCCATTTTGAAATGGGGTCAAACCTGTGTGTAGTATATTAGGGTGTGCTAATGCTATCCCTAATACAAAATTCGTCATCTCTCCTTGACCAAGCAAGTAATCTAGTTTGTAATAAGTCTGTATTTTCAATTCTGGTCCTTCTTCATACCTCCATGCCCTTCATGCTTTTTATTGACAGAATTATCATATCTATTGAAATTTCAATGTGTGACGTTTTTGTTGTTGCATGAGAAACCAAAGTTGTGGATACCAGAATCATTTACGATGGCCAAAGTATTTACCTATTAATAGTAGGGTTAGATGAATGTAGGGCTAGGATTATGGAGTACTCTTGGGTTAGGATTGGAAAGGGGTAGAGCTAGGATTAGATGGGGGTTCAGCTGCTAGGCTTAGAGGGATATATGGCTAAAGCTTGGATTATGTTGGGCACTCTATTGCTACGGTAGTACGGATATAGGACTAGGGTTATTGCTAGGTTAGATACATATCTAGAATTTATTATGGTTATAGCTCGGGTTAGAAGAAAATTGGGCTTTGATAAGACAGTAATGTGGTTAGAGGAATTGGGAAGGCTACATATATGTAGACTATAACTATGGTTCGAGGGATTAAAGGCTAGGATTAGGTTGGGCTATAGCCAGGATTTTAAAGATAAACAGTCTAATCTCCTGCACACTGGATGCAATATCACACAAATACATTTTGTTTTACATCGCTGAATTGTACAATTAACAACAAAATTATATATCAAAAAAAATCTACCTCCTAATTTTTTTTTTTGCATATTCTGGAATCCGTCCCAAAATTTGTAATGTCGGTAAAGATTAGCCAAGCACATCCCTATGGTATAAATTAGGTACACATAGACCTAACCAATATGGAGTTATCATTGCTAGTTTTGAAGGCTTACTTTGTTGGGCCATTGCTGTAACAATGCTGTTTCTGTGAGGTACATGTAAGCTATGTAGGAATGTTTAGATAAAACAAACAAACTTCTGTTCCAGCAATTTGTACAGTAAATTGATCAGTATAAAGTAATGTGACAATTTTATGGTCATGTTTTTTCCCAGAAATTCTGATATATTTTACAATACATCTTAAATTTAGAATGAAGTTGGATATCAGGAAATCACATCCTATGATATAAAATTGTTAAGTCGATCATACCAATCAAACATCATCACTCTAAGATTTTTCCAGAAGGAATGTTTGAATGGTCGTTTTGTTGCACAATTTTCTGTAACACTATTGTTTCAGTGTAATACCAGTAGAGTTTGGTAAAGTTAGTAGTGGAACTCCTACTCATTGCGAGAGTCAAAAATATTATCTGTTCAAGCATTTTGAGTAATAAAACCACCGGTGCAATATAACGAGTTCTTTTTTATGTCATTAACTTCTTCTCCCTTATTCAGAAAAGATACTTAACAAATTCATGATACCTATATTTGTGTTGAGAAAGCATGTTTTTCTTACACTGGATCCATATAACAGTGTAATAAATAATTATGTAGTTTACTTGACACCATACATTTGACACCCTGTCTTGTGCCAATTTTCACTCCAGCTCATTTTACCAGTATTTGAAGTGCAAGCACCCTACAAAAATGGATGAGACCATTTATAGAGCAGAGTGTGAGGCTCAAAGTGTACACACAGTTGAAGCTCAAAGTTTCATTGGTATAGGATGGGGCATGAGGCATCTTCAACTGATGAGATTGACCAATCAGGTAAGTCTAACAACAAAAAGAATTACCAGGGAGAGAAAATACTTATATTTTGGATGTCATATAACTGCACTTATTGATTATAGATGGAAATGAATTTGAAACTTGAATAAGATACACCTTAAAACACTGCACTGGCAAATGAATGAATTCAACTTTGTCTTCCATTTTAAGTACAAATTAAGTTGTGGCAGAAAATGTTAAAAATATAAGTGAGATAGCTGGGCCTGTGGAGCAGGCTGTCAGAGCATCAGCTGAAAAAAATGTCTTAAACAATGATACTAACTTTATGCTGAGCTCCATGATCTAGAAGTTGATGATCTTAGACATGAACTTGTAAATGCCTATTCCACCACTGCCAGTGATAACACTTTCAATAGTCCAGGTGACATGGATGATCAAGTAGATGAACTAATTCAGTGTATATTTGGCGTTGAAAGTCAGGAGGTACTCTTTTAATATAGCAATAGTTTCGGATACAGTTACATACTTTTTAATCACATTTTTCTGAATGTTCACACTGATTAATCTCACAGAAAAAATATGAGTCCATGTTTCATTTGAGGTTTGGAATATCTTGAAACACTAAATATGTTTCGGTTTACTGCTATAATGTGACCTTTAACAAGATGTTTTCGATTTACAACATGTAAGATGAAGTTGACTATTTGATCATGGTTAAAGGTTGCAGCACTCACTCACTTTCCACAGACAAACATTTGAGCAAGAAATTAGCCGCATCACAAAAAGAATAGTTGGAGAGTAGAATTCATTCATTATTAGCATAACTATCTTGTAAATAAAATCCTGTAAGTCTGGCAATTGGAAGGTATATGGCCAGGATTTGTTTGAGCAATAGCTAGAATTATAGGAATATAGGTCTAAGTCTAGTTTGTGCTATAGCTATGGTTGGAGGAGGGCTGGAATCAGGTATGGCTACAGACAGTGTTTGAGTGATCTGGAACCAAGATTAGGTAAGGCTATAGCTGCGGTTAGGGGGGTAAAGGGCTCGCTAAAGCTTTGTTTGCAACAGCTTTAAACTAGAGACATACACAGATATTCTGGTGTTACTCATGGCAGTCAGTGGACTGACCAGGGAAAAGCACTATTGCAATTTTAAGACCTCGGGCAATTAGATTGGGCTCTGCTTGATGTGCACACTGATACGCAGTGAATCCTCCTGAATACAGACTCCCAAGTTGCTGTGCCCTCTATCTTCAAGGCAGTCTCCTAGAATTATTATAGGATGCTCTTTGCCTGTTAGCACTTGCAGTCAAATCAATTATACTCCTAAGATATATGATGTACAGCCTGGTGTTGGCAACAGCAACTTTTTAGTTGAGGCCTCCCTTCCTCTCTCCACCCTACCCCACCCATCTTTCCCTCCTAGTCCCCTAGTTCAAAGCCACAAAGGTGGTTCCAGTGTGTAGCACTTTTCATGTGACTTCATTCTATTTGGTACTGGTGAAGGATCATCAGCATCATGATCAACATGTCCAGGAGTTCAGAGTAAGTACTGTAGATAACAGTAGAACTTTGAAATCATTTAATTTTATACATACAACTTATGGTTATTTATATATATATATTTATTTTTACTTACAGTAGATAAGTTCAGGTAGCAATTCACACAATGTTAGTAAACATGGGTACTCATAGGCAATAGAAATTTCCACATCCAGCAGTGCTAGTGTGGTCTGTACACTACACTATCTCATCCTCCTTTATCTCTATACCCTTCATCTCATTCGTGACATCAGGATCATCTCGTCCTTTCGATTGGATATCTGGGTTGACTTCAATGGACTTTCTTTTGTTTGAGGGTAACCATCTCCATCGCTTTGGAATTAGAATGTTACTATGGTACGTAAGAAACCTGCGTTGTGGCCTGGATTTTGTAGCGTCAGGAGCAGAAGTGATAGAGGGGTGTATAGGAAGATGTTTCTTACCTGTGTCAATAAACAATGCATATCAATTTCAACATACATTTAATACATACATGTATTATATAAACAGTATCCAGTACACAGAAATAAATGTACATGTAATACATCCATGCAAAACAAAACCATTATAAAATATATGTTAGTTTAAGTTGTTGATTGTTAAGTATCAAGTAATTATAAGATGAGCTTGAATGTCAAAATTCTTCGATTATACTCTTCCCCTGAAATATTTGTATCATATTCGAAGATAAAATTTGCCAAAGGTTGACCATAAATACTTAACATTTGACAAACATGAGTTGAAATTTTGAAGCAATTCCTCAATTCATTTTTGATCTAATTCATACAGGAAAAGGCTTGCTTGCACTCTGCTGTGCTGACAGGATTGAGTGTACCATTAGTAGTTGCGGCATTCACAGTAGTAAACACACAGTGCATATCATGCAGTGAATGGCCAGTATGCAAAGGTTTGAACAATTGCTACATTGTTTGGATGCATAGAGATTTGTTCTTATCAGCCTCTTAAAACCTTTTTTGTAAAAATATATATGTGATGGACACACCAAAAGTCTGGCAGCCAATAGTGTGCTACCTATTTTTTGAGTAATACACACACTTATTGATGTTATGGTGTGTAATACGCATCAAACTTTCGGTATGTATTCATGTTGTATGCAGTATACACCATCACCTTGTCGCTTGGTCACATGCAATTCCAAATAAAGCTCATTATTAGCTATTGGGACTGAAATAATGCTATAACTAGTTATCTAAGTAGTATGTTTTTGCAAATAGCTATCAAGATGGAAGTTATCAGCTAATGTAGTGTGCCTACTTTCATTCAGTTTCACCAAAATCTTATACAGGACAAGAAAGCTTGTTTTTAATGATGGATTAAAGATTAGTGGGAAACTATGCTTGATCTATTGCACCTTGTAAATCTTAGTTTTTTTAACATATCATCTACTGTTTATGAGGCTACTAAATTAAAAAAATTAAAATGAAAACATAATTTGATGAGCTAAAAGATTATTGCTACATCAGTAGTGTATTCTTATCAATATCAGTCAGTGTTTGTTAAAATACAGGACCAACCAGGATGGATTAAAGGTAAGCAAAATATATTTTTTAATGATCTGCTGTATATATTGCAATAATATAGAACTGGGCATGAGCCTAGGTCATTCACAACCAGAGAGGACTGTATATGTAAAGCAGTGGGTACCACATTATAGTCACCAAGTAGCAGGATCATCATATGCATGTAAGTTGTATGTTTGTGTATGCTGCTGTTTTTATTTAGGTGTGGGAGAGTGTTTATTATTACCATGATTCTTCATACAATCCTACCATAACACCACCACAATGATATCACCAACATTTTCAGAATTCTTGCCATTACCCTAACCCTAGCCATATATGCCATAGCCATTGTCCTGGTCCTAATCCTAGCTGAAGCTAATAATCACAGGATTGGCAAAATTGTGAGACATCCTCATAATTGTGTGATTGTGAAAAATTCTTTACTCCCTGTGTCTCTTCTGGTTACACACTAAATACACCTGCCATGATAGTTATCAGGCATAGCTTTTAATATCACTTCTACTGCATACCTAAGACATCTTTCCTTGATCTCACCCTACATATTTGTTATACTCCCTTCATTTCCTTGATTAATCTGCTACATAGTTGTGAAAACATACAAAGCTACAAATGGGTCACACCTATTTGTACAAGTGTGCTTAACAAATTTAGATACTGGTGAACATACTTAGAACTGCAGGCACGTGCATGTTCATGTCATCTAGACATCTAAACAACCAATCAGAAGATTTTATGCTGAAATCGGAAATTTGCTACTTCCTCAAACGCCAATCTTCAAGCCGAGATGGTTTTAGTGCCAGAGGCAGCTAGCGTTTTAGACGTTGTGTGTAATGGGAAATAAATCCTGAAATCCGAAGCCTTTTTCTGGGTTAAGGGATATTGCCATCTTTTCCGGTATAATTCCACAAAATTCAGCTTTAATTATGTTATAAGCATTAACATTAACAATATTATGTAAGATATTGCTTGTGGTTAAATGACCTTCAAACAATATACGGATATAGGTTAACAGTGAGAAAAGAGGGGGTAGGGTAGGGTTGGAGGAGGGCTCAGCCTGCTAGTATAAAAATTGGGGGAGGGGGGGAGGACGGGAAGCTAGAGCCTGCCAGCTATCTGTTTTCTCTGCCACTACATTGAAGTGGCTGGTGACTTGTTTATTCCCGTAGTTCTGGATATTCCCACTTGAATGAATGCATTTATGGAAATGAAGCTTGCTGATTTCAGCAAGCCATTGTACTGATCTGGAGTATCTGAAGGTAGAAAAAAGAGAGTGGATGAGCTCAGTGAAATCAGATATATCTCGGTTGAAGGAGAAGCACAATATACAACCTACATGGATCCGCAAGAAGCCATTGGTCCTCTTTACTGTGTTAGCTGAGTATTGAACTCGAGTCGCAATTCCGTATGTCAATGCAGTTCATGAAAATATTAATAGCATATTTATTGATGAAGTCGTGATGATAGTTGTGATATCTGTACTTTGTACCTTTGATATAGTATTATTGTAATCATAGTGTAAGTGTATTCATGACTGTGGTTTTCTGGAACTTGTTCTTTTAATCTAACTAACTTCCAGTTATGTTGCAGTTGTCACTATTTTGCTGTTTTGTACTAGTGATTTCTATGATACTTAAAACTATTACAATTCAATAGCATGCAAGTCCTAGCGCGTTTGCTAGGTTACTACATTTGGCGACGAGGATAAAAGTATGGCAACTCACGGTTCGTTGTTCACTTTTGATATCAGTAAAGACGACTGGACCTCGTATGTCCTGAGACTCAAATACTACTTTGAAGCAAATAACGTGACAGAAGCAGGCAAGAAGAAGTCTATATTACTGGCAGTGTGCGGTCCAGCAACGTTTCGCAGGATCAGCAGCTTACTTACACCCACACGCCTGGAATCCATCAACTTTTATGACCTTGCTGGTGAAGTCAAAGAGTTCTAAGATATGAAACCTTCCATAACGGTGCAGCATTTCCAATTTAACACAAGAGAAAGAGCTCAAGGTGAGTCAATAGCAGTCTACGTTGCAGCTTTGAGGAAACCAGGCGAGCACTGTGTCTATGGAGACTCTCTGAATGAAATGATCAGAGATCGTCTGGTCTGCGGGTTAAATCACGATACGATTCAGCCTCGACTCCAGGCTGAGAAGGAACTTACCTTTGAGAGAGCATTTGAAGTTGCTCAATCCGTTGAGGCAGCTGAAAAGAACTCTAAGATAATTAAGAACGGTTCCAATGGCAAGCAAGAAACCTTATATTATAGTGAGACTGGAGTTACACACAAAGACAGTAAATCTGACAAGGAATTTAAGAAAAACCCAACCTGTTACCGGTGTGGAGGACCTCACCTAGCCCCATCAAGTAGGTTCAAAGAGACCATTTGCAGGTTTTGCAAGAAAAAGGGCATGTTGAGAAGGTGTGCAGGTCCAACGATAACCCCTTACAATTTTTATCAGCACCAAAAAGAAACTTCTATGTACAGGAGGGGAAAACTCTTCAACTGGAAGATGCTGAAGCATATGGCATGTATACTGTAAATTCAAGTACAAGGAAGCCTATTATTTTAGATGTGTATCTGAAGATATTCCGATCAAGATGGAGTTGGACACAGGAGCGTTATCTCGATCATCAGCTCGACAACTTACAAGGCAATCACTCAACAATCGATGAGTTCATCTCTGGAGAAGTCAGCCATTCTCCCAAAAAATTACACAGGCGAAGCCATCAAAGTCCTGGGAACCACATCTGTGAGTTCAAGGTATGTTGACCAGAAGGAGGTACTTACTATTCATGTTGTAGATGAGCCAGACTTGATGGGTAGAGATTGGTTATCACATTTTGACATCATTTGTTTGTGTGAAGTCAACCATGTCACCAAACCACTACAGGATATTCTAGACAAATATTCTGATGTTTTTGATAAGGACCTGGGATGCATGAAAGGAGTAGAGGTAACCCTGGAGGTTAAATCAGAGGTCAAGCCAAAAAAATTAAACCTCGTTCTGTGCCTTACATATTGAAGCAGAAGGTTGCAGATGAACTGGACCGATTATGTAACCTGGGAATCATTTCTCCCATGAAAACAGCAAAATGGGCTACACCCATTGTGCCAGTTGTAAAGAAGGATGGCACAATACGAATTTGTGGTGATTTCAAATCCACTGTTAATCAGGCAACACATATTGAGACATACACTTTGCCTCGAGTGTGAGAGCTGTTTTCTAATTTAGCAGGAGAAAAATATTTTTTGAAGCTAGATATGTCAAGCGCATACTGACAACTTCCTTTAGCAGAGTTATCCAAAGAATACCTGACCATTAATACTCACAGAGACCTTTACCAGTTCAACAGATTACCATTTGGTTTGGCATCTGCGCCGGCATTCTTTCAGCGTTCCATGGAGACATTGTTACGGATCTTCCTGGGTTGTTTGTGTGTTTGTATGATATTCTTATCACAGGTTCAACACTAGCAGAGCATCTAGCTAATCTAGAAGGAGTGCTAAAACGTCTCTCTGAAGCTGGTTTGCGATTGAACAAGGAGACATGTGCTTTCTTTCTTGAGCAGATAGAGTATTTAGGTCGCACGATTGATGCTCAAGGTGTGCACCCAACTGGAGAAAATATTAAAGCCATTAAAAATGCACCTCACCCTAAGAATGTCACGGAGCTGCGCTTATTTTTGGGAATCCTCAATTATTACAGCTGTTTCTTGCCCACTTATCAGCAAAAATGACACCCTTATACAGTTTACTGTGAAAGACGACCAGGTGGTCTTGGGGTAGTCAACAGCAGGCGGCATTCTCTATAGCGAAGGATGCACTTCAGGAGGACGCACTATTGGTTCACTTTGATCCTTCCGAACCTCTCGTAGTGGCTTGTAATGCCTCATAGTTTGGTCCTGGAGCTGTGCTGTCTCATAAAATGGACAATGGTGAAGAGGGTCCTGTAGCTTTCACATCACAGACTCTTAACCCAGCTGAGAAGAAATACTCCCAACTGGAGAAAGAAGGCCTGGCTATTATTTTCGCTGTAAAGAAATTTCATCACTACATTTATGGACGTCATTTTATCATTGAGTCAGACCACAAGCGTCTTTCATTTTTGTTCAGTGAGCTGAAAGGTATCCCTGTTCTAGCATCATCTCGTATTCAGAGATGGAGTTTAACACTATCAGCATATCACTACAGTATACGTTACAAATCTGGAAAAACCCTGAACAATGCAGATGCATTGAGTAGACTTTCTCAACCAATCACAACTGCTCATGATGGGCTTACTGGAGCTGTCATGCAGCTTATGGGCCATCTGTCCTCTACCACCATTAGTAGTGCTCACATACAAAAATGGACTAACCGAGACCCAACTCTCTCAAAAGTGAAAGCTTTTGTTTTACAAGGTTTTCCATCTGACAAGTTGGAGGTCGAGTTTACACCTTACCAATCCAGTGCTCGGGAATTGAGTGTTATCAATGGATGCATACTTTGAGGAGCTAGAGTAGTCGTTCCACCACATGGCCGAGAAGCAGTGTTGAAGGAACTTCACGACACACACCCTGGATGTAGCAAGATGAAAGCTCTTGCAAGGTGTTACATTTGGTGGCCAAAGATGGACTCTGCCATCAAGGATGTAGTCAAACATTGTCAAGTCTGTCAACAATCGAGACCTTCACCTCCAGTATCTCCGCTCCATCCCTGGGAATGGCCCAGCAAACCCTGGTCCTGATTACACTTGGACTTTGCGGGTCCATTTCTTGGACACCATTACTTAGTCCTGGTGGATGCATACTCTAAATGGATTGTGGTGGAATTAATTCCATTAATCACTTCTGCAAAGACAATCAAAAAGCTTCACATGATCTTCACAACCTATGGATTACCTCAGAACTTGTCACAAACAATGGAGCAACTTTCATCAGCAGTGAATTTCTCCAGTTCACAGAGAAGAATGGCATCAAACATGTAACATCGGCACCTTACCATCCATCTACCAATGGCTTGGCTGAACGAACAGTTCAAACTTTCAAGTGAGCAATTGAACCTTCCTATTCAGGATAGATTGTCCAAGTTTCTGTTGACCTAGAGGTTAACTCCCCACACAACAACGGGTGTAGCTCCAGCTGAACTTCTCGTGGGCTGTCGTCAACATTCATTATTGGACAACCTAATCTCTGATCTATCCCAGAAAGTGGAATAGAGAAACAAAAACTGTCACATGGTTCGTCAAAATCAGTTCGTAATTTCGAAGTTGGAGACAGTGTATTCGCAGAGAACACAGGGAAGTCACATAAATGGATCTCTTGCAAGATAACAGAGGTGACTGGTCCTCTCTCATATGTAGTCGAACTAACAGATGGGAGAATCGTGCATAGGCATGTAGATTCCATCAGAAGAAGACATGGAATTGACATAGCTCAAGACACACCTGCTAAGGATCCACATCCACTTGCAATTCCTCCAACAGACTTGTCTCGTATGACTGAAATTCCACCATCTGCTCCACCAATCGCCCTTTCGAGTCAATCAAGTGCTCTCACTTCACAGCATACACGAATACCAGCCTAACATCCTCCATGTCAGTCTACAAGGAAATGTCAGCATCCTGACTATTTCTCAAGAAAGTAACATCTAAAAAGGGGGAAGTGTGATATATGTACTTTGTACCTTTGATATAGTATTATTGTAATCATAGTGTAAGTGTATTCATGACTGTGGTTTATCTTGAACTAGTTCTTTTAATCTAATTAACTTCCTGTTATGTTCAGTTGTCAGTATTTTGCAGTTTTGTACAAGTGATTTCTTTGATACTTAAAACTATTACAATTCAATAGCGTGCAAGTCCTAGCGTGTTTGCTAGGTTACTACAATAGTTACTGTCATGTCGATATTCAAATCCTCCCTATTATTTATTCACTGAGGATTCCATACCATCCTTATAGCAACGAGCAAATCAAGATACATGCTAATTTCAATGAAAGAAACAGAGGTTCAATATGCAGGGTTGACCACCTCACTTCCATTGCTTGACAGTAATGACTACCTTTCGGAGTAAAAGATGTTTTGATGAATTCTGCTACTGGAGAAAAAAGCTTGGAAAGTAATAAATAGTAGTATCTCCTAGAATGTCAAGATATTCTTGACTACATTGGTAAATCACATACATATGAAAGAATTACCCCGAGACAAGTAAGTTAAATAATGTAGCGATTACACTACATATTAGCATAGCATCTGTTGATCAAACATTTAGTCATATGAAACTGATCAAAACTCGACATGTAACTGCTTATCAGACCCTAACCTGGAACATTCAATAAAAATTGCAACAGAAAGACCTCAATGAACTGACATCAATTTTATGGAATCTTGACTTTTTAAAACTGAAAAATAGATGTATTTTGCTTTAATTCTGCTGCCACACATGCAATTGTTGAAAAAAAAATTTTGCAAAAATTCTAACAAAATAAACAAACAAGAAAAAAAAAATTAAACAAGAATATTTAAGAAATATGTATTGACCCATTTGAAATGAAAGTAAATATGACTCTACCCATGTAGTCCACTGTTACTATTCAAAAAGATTTATATGACCATTATTATACTGCTTTGACATTAACTGGTAGTATCATACTGGGGTAAGTCTTATTTACTTCCTTTTTAACAGTGTTTTTAAATATAACATTATGTCCTTGTATAGACATATAAGATCCTTGATGAAAATTTTACTGGGGCCAATTTTTTTTACCTTAGAGGAGAATTCAAGGCATGTGAAAGTGTTTTTAACACTTAAAACCAAACTACAGATTTGGATTCGAAGATGTTACCAAAATTAGTTTTTTGTGGGAAATGTTAATTTTGTAATCAACCAATTTTAAATAGAGATCAAGACAATGTAGTTGTGCCACCACATTGAATATACAGACATTGCAGAGCAGAAGAAACACCTCATTGATGAAATGCTGTTCTTATGAAAATGTGGATATTGAGGAAAGAAAATGGGGGGAAAATACCCATTGTTAGACACTCGGGTAGGGGGGGGGAAGGTGAGGTGAGGAAAGTGGAAGGAGGTGATGGTGGGTATTTTGGTGTTCAAAAGAGTGTAGAGGAGGAAAAAACAATAACAGTCACAGGACTGTTCTCCTACAGTATAACTATGAGCAACTGGGGAATGCAATGTTACATTAACTTTGATTAGCAGCTAGATCCCATACTCGGGTTATTATCCTGAATGTATTGATACAATGTAAATAATTACAATGCTATTGATTAAAAAAATCATCGATATAGACACAGTTAATGTTTTCCAAGAATTAAAATAGGTAAATCAATACAATGCAACTAACCATGGCTATGAAGGTCTGCATATAGAGAAAAAAGCTCCTTTTACAGACACACATATAAACCAAGGGACTTTGCTATTATCAATGAATATACATGACAGCATGTTTGTATACATTAATAGTCATGTACTTGATATGAATGGAGAATAACACATTTAACCAATAGAGTGCTGACTTTATTTGTGTTTTTTATGATACTTTTATATAACTATTACCTTTTTGGTAGATATAATACACTGAAGTTTGTTATAAGAATTAACTTAATTGTGTAATAAAAACAAAAGCTATGCACTGCTCCATCGCACAATGTCTACAACAAAACTTAAAATAAAGATATCAAATCAGGAGTGATTTGTTCCTCGAGAAAGAAGTGATTCAGAGCGATTCCATGTAAGTGTATATCCTTTACAGCGTTCATTCAAAGGAGAACTTCCTGAAACAGTAATAAAGGCTAGGAGTAAATCATTCATGGTATGGCATTTGCCATTGTCTGCATTAAAAACATTGCTTGCTCTCCCCCTCAAGCTGGAATTAAATATATTAAACTGATAGCAAAATCTACAGGCCACATTCAGATAAAAATATAGTTTTAGCGCAAATGGTTCATTAAAAAAAAAAATTATACCATGTCCGAGTTTGCAGATCTATCCACTTACGATCTGGCATTCTAAGTTTCCTTTGAATATTAACCTAACCTAATTGTGTCACATAGTTTCCCCTTCCTACAGAAGCTGAAGACAATTATCTATACCTATTCCAAATATGAAACCAGCAACAGGTACTATGACCATCAGAATGAATGTGAAGAAAGTGGTGACCATTGCAGCAATAATAAGTGCATCTCTGTTTGACTTCCATGCAGGATCACAAGTATCTGGAATAAATAATAAAAGCATTTTGTTGTTGCTATTGTTCTTTAAAGACAACCAAAAGTTTATACAATAATAAAGTCCATATAATACAAGCCAGAGATATTTACTAGAGTGACTATTTTGTGTACTTACTATCTTCTATATTGACAATGATCTGAACTGCAATCCATAGAGCTATTGATATGAATGCTAGAATGGCACCTGCACATACAGCAATGAAGATGCGATAGCAAATATAACAAGATGTCAAATGTCTGGATAACATTGTGGAGGTATTCTTTTTCCATGATCCTGGAATAGATATAAAAAAATTAAAAATGGTTCATGTATAGATAGTTAGGTAGTTATTTTGATCGTAGACTCACCACACTTGTTCTGCCACAGATAGTTCAATGTAGCAAATTGTCCAAATAATAGAGCTGCTGTCAATAAAAGTGCTCCCACTACAGCAAGCACAATGTTAGTAGATGTCCATCTGTCATCCACTACAATGAAAAGCATGCAATTGAGCACTAGTTAGCAATTTGGAAGTATCAAGCCAATAACTGTATCTACCTGAGCAGGGTAAGACATCAGTTGATATCTCCTTACATATTTCTCAATAATTAATTTCTATGAGTAAAGTTACAGTCATAGTAGGAAGCTACAGCATTTTCAGCTAGCTACATCACCCGCAGCTATCTACATCACCCACAATTAGCTGCTATATTCTCAGCTAGCTACTTATACACAGCTAGTTTTTCCATATTCAGCTAGCTACACATCACCCTCAGCAAGCTACTTGACCTGCAGCTAGCTACTCACCCACAGATAACTACAATATTCTCAGCTAACTACTTATACACAGCTAGCTGTGCCATCTTCAGCAAGCTGCACTATTTTCAGCTAGCTACATCACTCACAGCTAGCTATATAATCTTCAAAGTTACATTTAGCTACACCAACAATAGATGTCTCAGCTAGATATAGAATTCTCAGATATGTCAGCTTGCTACATCATCCTATTGCAGCAACATCATCCACAGTGGCTATTTCATCCTCAGCTGGCCACAGCATCCTCTGCTACATGGCTCCTTTGTACTTTGCTAGGTACAATAATTTCTAGTTGATCAGCTTTCTCAGAAAGATGGCAGCTTGATATGATTCAGTAATCACAGATCTCGTTGAAAGCAATCCATCAACATCATAGCATCTTGCGTAGTTTACTAGATATATGCCTCCATTGAAGGCCACAAGAGTTTTTCATTCTAGATTTCTGCCAAAGCATGAATCAGTTTGCAGGGAGGAAAAATTTTAAAAGTGCAGTGTTGAATCGGCACTTTTATGGCATGGCTCAAGTCATGAAGAATGTACCATTCTGTGGTGCCAGCTGCCACATTTGCTGCTTTGTATACTTTGTTAAATTTGTATCAACATTGTAACACTCTTGTGTAGAAAATGAGAATTAAAAAATATCCAAAAATGCATCAAATTTTTTACCTATAATTCAAAAATATACTTGAAAATTAATTGATACATTTACACACTACCCACTATATGTTTTTTTTTGTAACTGATATATCAACATTAGATATTTACTAACATATGTATATGGATCCTAAGATGAAAAGACCCACCATAAAACAATACTGAAGGAGCGATTATAATGTCCAAATTTTAAAGTTGTTTAGTTTCACTTTATCCACTATTTCACTAACTATCATCACCAAAGTAATTGTATGTCCATTCTCTATTAATGGCTTTGTCTGTGTGTTAGTGCACAGGAACATCATAAATATCCTCTTTATTCTTTTCTGTGGCCATCCTCAAAGACAGTCAGAGCACAATAATTGATAAATATTTTATGGGGAAGTGGGGGAAAGAGAGGTCAAGCCCCCCCTCTCCTCCCCCCTAATTTTTTTTATTTTTAATCAAATTTCTACTCAGCAAACTTTGTCTATACACATGTTTTGTTACCATAATTTTGTTGCTTATTCTGTGTGCATTCAAAGGATATGTTGAATGTCTCAATAGGCACATTTTCTTAGAAAATACAAGCACCAACATTTCAGTCACTAAAATAATCTTCACCTCAAATTTGAAGCTATATTAACTCTATTTTAACTCACACATGCATGGATAACAAATCACCAACATTGGTGTGTGGCTTCCCAAACATTTATGTTTGGGAAGCCACTGTAACATTTATGAGATTTAGAGTCAAGGTTTAATATTACC
>CBDHDT010000061.1:0-7500 GCA_965261215.1 Ekhidna sp. | reverse complement strand
ATTTAATGGCTTAATTGTTGTTGTTTTTCCAGCAGCTTAAAAACCTTATGGTATGATTTAAGGCACACATAAGATGCTAAGTACGATACTAAGAAGATGCCAAAATGAGTTCTAGCTTAGATAGAAGCATTGGTATTTTTGTGTTTTGGGCAAGCCTCATTTTGAAATTGTGATCAAACCAATCTGTATTCCCTGATACAAAATATAGTGATCCATTATCTTGTTGAAAATGCATGTGGTTTAGCATTTGATGTGTTCACTGGGTATATCTTGCATGCACATAATTTGTTAAGATGAAACACTTTTTAACTGAATAAATGCCAGAAATGGTAAAAACTGCAAATGAGTACATTATTTGCAAAAAAAAAAAACATATAAAAATAAATATACATCCTTAACAACATCTTTTTACCAGCATATCTCCCAGATTGATTGCTCATTATAAAATGGCAATAAAAAGCTTGAATTCCAGTTAGGCTGTCTTTAAGAGCAAAAAAAATTAAAAAATGGCTAACTCGTTTCCAACTAGGTCTTGAAGCATCTTTTCCAGGACTTCGTGTATGTTTCAGGATATTCATCAGCTGAGGAAGGCAGGACTGACACAAATGCCAACTGAAAGTAACTCGGAATTTTTTTTTTCTTGTGAAAAAAATCTCTCTTGGATTTTTTCCTGCTTTATGTTTTGTTATAGATGAGGAGATGCATAGCTTTTGTTTGTTTATCTCAGGGGGGCTATTCTTTACCAAAATGCAACTTATTTATTTGCATTCAAATTATATCAATAGTTTGAAAAGTTTATTCTTGAAAAATGGTTATAGCTATAAATACAATTTATAAAAACTCGCAATTATAGTCGGAGTGTAATCGGTTAACATACATTAAATCAACGACTAAAACTTCATCAAATTATGTTAACTCACACTCTCCTGTGGTGAAGTTGCCTTGAAATACAAAAGAGTAATCATCTGTCATATTTATCTGGTAGTAGTAGAGAGTGTTGGGTTTCATGGTAGGTAAGGTGAAGTTAGTATTGATAGGGCCATAGATAGTAGGGACCTGATTCTTATAAGGGTCCTGGCCATATTGGATGCTACACTGCCCTCTATCCATAGGTGAGTAACAGAGCACAGTGGTGAAGCAGTTGTTAAAGGTCAGAGAGAAGTTCATAAAAGTGAACTCACACTCTCCTGTGGTGAAGTTTCCTTGAAACTCAACAGTGGAATCGTCTGTTATATTTATCTGGTAGTAGTATAGTGTGTTGGGTTTCATGACAGGTAAAGTAAAGTTAGTGTTGATAGAGCCATAAATGATGGGTTCCAGATTCTTATTAGGGTCCTGGCCATATCGGATGCTACATTCGCCTATATCCATGGGTGAGTAACAGAGAACAGTGGCGAAGCAGTTGTCAATGGTCAGATTAAAGTTCCCCAAAGTGAACCCACACTCTCCTGTGGTGAAGTTTCCTTGAAACTCAACAGTATAATTGTCTGTTATATTTATCTGGTAGTAGTATAGTGTGTTGGGTTTCGTGGTAAGTAAGGTAAAGTTCATGTTGACAGAGCCATAAATGATGGGCGGTATATTCTTATATGGATCCAGTCCATATTGGATGCTGCATTCACCTCTATCCATGGGTGAGTAGCAGAAAACAGTGGTGGAGCAGTTCTTAAGGGTCATAGAGAAGTTCATAAAAGTGAACACACACTCTCCTGAGGTGAAGTTGCCTTGAAACACAACAGTATAATTGGTTGTCACATTTATCTGGTAGTAGTATGGTGTGTTTGGTTTTATGGTAGGTATGGTTAAGTTAGTGTTGATAGAGCCATAGATGGTAGCCTCCATCTTGTAAGGATCCAGGCCATATTGTATGCTGCACTCCCCACTAGCCATGGATGAGTAGCAGAGCACAGTGGTGAAGCAGTTGTTAATGGTCAGAGATTGGTTGACTGTTGTCAATTCATCTATAGGTATGATGATAACGGTGAGAGAGAGAGAGAGAAAGATGAACAGGCATACTGATAATGTTAGATAAATAGTATGTGAGCACAATTGATAAGTGTGAACTTTAGGTAGGTTTGTTTTATCCAGAATCCCTGAGATCAAGAGAGTAAAAATAAAAATTGGCATAGTACTCTACTGACCTTTCCCAATGACGTTTTACCCTTACATTTCATTTAATGATTTTTTTCCTTGTACATATGTATCTTTCTACCAAATGTCATAGATAGTCGTCAGGCCATTTTCACATAATGCATAATATTGTGCACTTATCCTATGATCATGATGCACACTATTTTATAAATTTTTCCTAAACCCATTCATCTTCGCAAGCCCCATATCTTTGAGTTAATGGGTCGAAAAAACATATGTACAATTGTTTATGAGCCGTAATTTTTATATCATAAAATTAATAGCATATTTCAAGCCCTATTTATTTCAAATTCATCTTTATCTGGTGATCAAGGTTAAAAAAATATCTGCAACATAGACCGTTTACAGTTTTGATGACCCACTAAACACAACATAGTAATTCTAGCAGAAGTAGCAGGCCGTAATCTTGTCATATCTGCAGATGACTGATGAATAAATTGTATGCTGCCACAGTATTGTATTTCTTTTGTCTACTTTACCATAGCTACATACAGCCATATATCTATATGATGTCAAATGAAAAAAAAGGTTCCTGGATATGTGTGAGCACAGATTCTGCAATTTATTCAAAAATATCTATGTTTTAATATTGATTAAATAGTTATGATATTGTTATTTTTTATCAGTGTGGGTCACACACTAATATGACTGTAACATTAATGATACCCAGTTACTAGGCACCATATTAAATTTGTGACTTGGGGTAGACATTTAACTGAAGCTGGCTCATTTTTTTATCTCTTCCAGCTATCCGATGGTGTGAAGGTCAATTCAAACTTAATCTGCTTTTCAAGTTCTGTGCTTCTATGATACTTTTTTCAAGAAAAAGGTAATTTCTCAACTTTCATTCACTGTGATATTCGCCTCCTACTTTAAACAAATAAAAGTTATTTGGTACTTTCTTTATCAACCCACCAATTTTGGTATGATTCACACATACACACACAACTTATACAATATACATGTTTATTTACTACAAACCTATTAGTGTGAACATCATAGAAATGGCAAAAGCTTCTCCAAAGTCATTTGTTGCAATACTTCGGATACGGTAGTTCTGATTTGATGGTGATAGAGTTAAGAAGAATGAGCAGAGGGTTCCATTTCTACACAGCTTTATCATTTGGTCCTCTATCATTCTTAAACTATCCTCTATACTCACTGTATATATGACTGTGGAACACTCAGAAGCCTATGATCAGAATGATCAGAATCAAACACAAAAACATTACCATTCATGACAAAATAGAAAATCAATACTGTTGACTCAAATAACCAGCAAACATGACACTTACCTGGATATACATGATACAAATATAAGATATATATGTGTGCTCACATGTATATACATATACTAATATTAAAAAAAATGTTTTATTAAAAAAACACAACCATATTGGATAGCATACCAATGTGGCCCCCTAAGAGTTAGATCCCATTTAAAATCATATACACCAATATTATGGATTTTTGATAGCACAGGCATTCCATCGATTTTATAACATGGTGTATGTAATATTAAATGTTATAGGGTTATCTAACTGGTTGTGAGGTCTACATGGGAAGGTCTTGTTCCATATCAATTTCGATAAGTCAATCCAATATAGAAAAAACAAAATATATATATTCCTTTTCAAACTTTTGTTCCTAGTTTGTTAGTTTGTTTTTTTGTCGTTTAGCAGAGAGGAATACACTACACATATCAGGATGCAGTATGCATTGTTGATAAAGTGGACTGTACCCATGTACACCACATTGTCCATTACAAAACAATCAAAACATACAATATCATGTTGCTGTTGTTTAATTTACTCAAGTAGTGATCAGCTAGCCTCTTTCAACTACACAGGAGAACACACACAACAGATGTTCTGGTCAAGATCAACAACGGCCTCCATTGGAGTTGATAACAGTTGATTAGGAGCAACATTTTTACAAACCATACAGCTGAGTTAAGCATGGTTATTCGTGTGAGTTAATGACTAAATTATCAAGTGGAAGAATTGTCCACAAAATAGCCGAATCGTCATCAAATAACAGTACTAGTGTAATCAAAATCAGTTTTACTAAATTTACCAAATTTTGTTGTTTTTTTGTTACACAATTGAAAATAAGATTAGCTATGGATGTGCATGTAATATTTGAAAGTAAGATGTGGAATAATTGCCCATCATTTATGTGAATGAAGAAACAATAAAACATATAATTAGATATCATAATGTGGGATATTTAATGCCAAGGTTTGTTTGTTTTTTTTGCTTCCGGTTTACTATCTTATCGAAGGATTGAAGGCATGCTAGGAATCCTTTTGGAGCTAATATTGAATAAAACCACTATTTAGGCATTAACCGAAACCACCATTAGGCATTTACCGAAAACACTATTTAGGCAGCTACATAAGAAGCTGCCAATATAAGCTTATTTTTTGAGAAATTTTGTTCATCCATTTAAAAAAAGTGTGTTAATCCTATACAAGAAGTAGTGGAATACATCCATATATGTATAATCGTTCTTACCCATCCTCACAACACTGGTATCAAACCTCTGCTCTAACCTAGTGTTAGGCCCACGAGTAGCTTACCTAATCCAGCTCAAGCAAATAACTATTTTTATCATGATATTTCTTCATTGCCATGAACATGATATTAGAGCAGTGTGTAGCCTCTGGCATTCATGTTTTTTTTCAATCACAAGTTATCTTGTTTTAATGATGACCCATACCAATCTTGATGTGATAGTGTTGCTGGTATACAACAGCAAAATGCACGGTATGGCCATTGTCATATAATTGCCAATAATTTGTTTTTATTGTATATATGAAGAATATGGATGGATCTAAGGCACAAAATGTAATGTTCAAAAAGAAAAGGTAAAAAAAACCCATGAAGAACAATTTTTTTATTTTCACGTTTCAAAAGTTCTGCTGGCTTACCATGGAAAAATATTCAACAAACACTGTTACCTACTCTGGAGTTAAAAATGGCTGAAGATACTGTCTAAGCTTTAATGATGCTGATGAATTTAGTGTTAGCTGAGATTCAGGATTTTTTGTGATTTTCAAATATAAAATGCCGATAAACCCAGTCAAAAGAGCGCTGAAATAATCTTTGATATATCAAGTATAAAACAAAGGAGAAAAGTTTGGAAAATGCTGCAGGAAACAAGCAGGGAAGGCAACTTGGCCATACTTGATGCTCTAATAGAGATATTTGGGTCATGGAAAAATGCTTAGATCCGAGGGAAAAAGAAAGAAACAGAAGAATGTAATAAATATAGAAATAGAAGATGAATATTACTACCACAATCTTTCCTTAGCCATTTTGGTATGTTCCAAGATATTTGGTGCAAGCCTGGAATGCTCTCTGTATGGATAACTGACTACAAAGCATGAATACCTGAATAACAATATTCTGCTATATATGATTGGGGATGCACCTAGCCCAACAATTATTTTGGTCCTAACCTTTAGCTTAGACATGTCATAGCCACCCATGATCCTACAATATCCCTAGCATTAGAATCCCCATAGGCCTAAATAGCCCAGATTTACTCCAAGATGTATACATTTTTAGTCTTACCACTAGGGTCATCATAGATAACTGTTTACATGTGATTGATGCCAATTGGTGTCAAGTGTGTGCACATCTGAATGGCAATTGACTCTAATTAGCATTAATAATTATCTTGTGAAGACAGTGCTGCAAATATATTGCTAGCTAGTTTAAAAAGCGTTTCTAAGACATTGTTACACTTCTAACTATGAGATACCAGCTTGTAGGCAGCATTTCAAGTCATATAGCTCTTATCCACAATGCAATGTAGCTAGCTATCGATATTGCATGCAAGAATATATGCAGAATAGGCAACTTATACATAATTGGCACATTTCAGCATCAACACATATATATTGTAGTATGGAGAACAAGACGATGATGAACTATGTGCACAGATAGTCTTGTGCTCCATACTACAACAAGCATCTGCATACTGTTAACCACAAGAATTAAATTAAACATTTGTGCTTTATCTTATGAAATCACTTTTATCGATTTTGATAGACAGTTGCTCAGGAGAGCTCGCCCATATTTACCACATACGTACCACTACATTTATGTTTTAAAAATAATTTATAGTGATATTTTTGTGAGATATATCAGTGAAATAGTGAATAGCATAGTTTATACTAGGAATAGAAGTTAATTTGACATATCTTCCAGATCATTACAAAAAATAGTTTATGCAAATAAAAATGCCCTAAATATAACTTTTGTATAATTTTGAACAATTATTGACTGAGGCACTACTAATCAAATGGAACTCACATAAAAAACAGCATAAAATGATAATACTGGTGATAATTTTGGTATTAATGGGAATTGCAACGATAATTATCATGGCAACATTAGACAAAATTGGTGTTAAAATGAAAGACAGATTACCATTTTAACAATTATTATACAATGTCTTCTGATTTGTCAGATTCGTGTGTTTTTTTAGATCTAGTAAGTTGCTATTTTATATGATGTAGATTCAGAAATTAGCAACAATTTCAAGTACTTCCATAGAAAAAAAAGTTACATATTCTTTATTTTTTTGAAATCTATCCTGGCAGGCACATCAACAATGATTTGAGTCTAACAATATGGACTTTTCATACCTTCATTGCCTGTATGTTTAAACAGAAAAACGGACCATGGTCCAAAATAGAACCAAAACAGACAAACAGAGCTACTACAGGATGAGAAAACTGTAAGTATCGAAAAGCAATAAAAAAGTAGAAATGGATGAAACTGAACCATAACGGAATTAAAGGAATAAAATGGAACCCAAACAGAGTTAAATGGACTAAAACATTGATAACAAAAAGGACAGAAATGGTGAAAAACCCAAACAGGACCAAATTGGACCAAAACGGCACCAAAACAGACAGAAACTGAACTAATAAAGTATGGTAGAACCCAAAATGAACCACAAGCCAATACGGACATGAATGGATAAAATTGAACTAACTGAGGGTGGAAAAACCCAAAACAGACAGAGGAGAACAAAATGGAGAGGAAAAAAATGGACAGAAACGGAATTACATATGTAATGCAGTGGAAATCCCAAAGCATACCACTAAGAAACCAAAATTAAAAAATGGCGCCAATCAGACTCAAAGAGATCCAAAATGCACCCAAACAGACCATTAACAATGTATTACAAAGTATTTTTTTTAAATCATTTTATATTGTTTATTATTTATTGTTTATTATACATGTCTTTTTATTATTGTTTATATTTTATTATTTATTATTTATTATTATTTATTATTTATTATTATAACGTAGCTCAAGTCTACATGTAGTC
>CBDHDT010000060.1:0-69685 GCA_965261215.1 Ekhidna sp. | reverse complement strand
TGGTGAATAAATCAGGTCCATGGGCTACATCTTGGTGAATAAATCAGGTCCATGGGTTACATCTTGGTGAATAAATCAGGTCCATGGCTACATCTTGGTGAATAAATCATCTTGGTGAATAAATCAGGTCCATGAGCTACACATCTTGGTGAATAAATCAGGTCCATGGGCTACATCTTGGTGAATAAATCAGGTCCATGAGCTACATCTTGGTGAATAAATCAGGTCCATGGGCTACATCTTGGTGAATAAATCAGGTCCATGAGCTACATCTTGGTGAATAAATCAGGTCCATGGGCTACATCTTGGTGAATAAATCAGGTCCATGAGCTACATCTTGGTGAATAAATCAGGTCCATGGGCTACATCTTGGTGAATAAATCAGGTCCATGGGCTACATCTTGGTGAATAAATCAGGTCCATGGGCTACATCTTGGTGAATAAATCAGGTCCATGGGCTACATCTTGGTGAATAAATCAGGTCCATGGGCTACATCTTGGTGAATAAATCAGGTCCATGGGCTACATCTTGGTGAATAAATCAGGTCCATGGGCTACATCTTGGTGAATAAATCACATCTTGGTGAATAAATCAGGTCCATGGGCTACATCTTGGTGAATAAATCAGGTCCATGGACTACATCTTGGTGAATAAATCAGGTCCATGGGCTACATCTTGGTGAATAAATCAGGTCCATGGGCTACATCTTGGTGAATAAATCAGGTCCATGAGCTACATCTTGGTGAATAAATCAGGTCCATGGGCTACATCTTGGTGAATAAATCAGGTCCATGGGCTACATCTTGGTGAATAAATCAGGTCCATGGGCTACATCTTGGTGAATAAATCAGGTCCATGAGCTACATCTTGGTGAATAAATCAGGTCCATGGGCTACATCTTGGTGAATAAATCAGGTCCATGGGCTACATATTGGTGAATAAAACAGGTCCATGGGCTACATCTTGGTGAATAAATCAGGTCCATGAGCTACATCTTGGTGAATAAATCAGGTCCATGGGCTACATCTTGGTGAATAAATCAGGTCCATGGGCTACATCTTGGTGAATAAATCAGGTCCATGAGCTACATCTTGGTGAATAAATCAGGTCCATGGGCTACATCTTGGTGAATAAATCAGGTCCATGAGCTACATCTTGGTGAATAAATCAGGTCCATGGGCTACATCTTGGTGAATAAATCAGGTCCATGGGCTACATCTTGGTGAATAAATCAGGTCCATGAGCTACATCTTGGTGAATAAATCAGGTCCATGAGCTACATCTTGGTGAATAAATCAGGTCCATGAGCTACATCTTGGTGAATAAATCAGGTCCATGGGCTACATCTTGGTGAATAAATCAGGTCCATGGGCTACATCTTGGTGAATAAATCAGGTCCATGGGCTACATCTTGGTGAATAAATCAGGTCCATGGGCTACATCTTGGTGAATAAATCAGGTCCATGGGCTACATCTTGGTGAATAAATCAGGTCCATGGGCTACATCTTGGTGAATAAATCAGGTCCATGAGCTACATCTTGGTGAATAAATCAGGTCCATCCATGGGCTACATCTTGGTGAATAAATCAGGTCCATGGGCTACATCTTGGTGAATAAATCAGGTCCATGGGCTACATCTTGGTGAATAAATCAGGTCCATGAGCTACATCTTGGTGAATAAATCAGGTCCATGGGCTACATCTTGGTGAATAAATCAGGTCCATGAGCTACATCTTGGTGAATAAATCAGGGGCTACATCTTGGTGAATAAATCAGGTCCATGGGCTACATCTTGGTGAATAAATCAGGTCCATGGACTACATCTTGGTGAATAAATCAGGTCTACATCTTGGTGAATAAATCAGGTCCATGGGCTACATCTTGGTGAATAAATCAGGTCCATGGGCTACATCTTGGTGAATAAATCAGGTCCATGAGCTACATCTTGGTGAATAAATCAGGTCCATGGGCTACATCTTGGTGAATAAATCAGGTCCATGAGCTACATCTTGGTGAATAAATCAGGTCCATGAGCTACATCTTGGTGAATAAATCAGGTCCATGAGCTACATCTTGGTGAATAAATCAGGTCCATGGGCTACATCTTGGTGAATAAATCAGGTCCATGAGCTACATCTTGGTGAATAAATCAGGTCCATGGGCTACATCTTGGTGAATAAATCAGGTCCATGGGCTACATCTTGGTGAATAAATCAGGTCCATGGGCTACATCTTGGTGAATAAATCAGGTCCATGGGCTACATCTTGGTGAATAAATCAGGTCCATGGGCTACATCTTGGTGAATAAATCAGGTCATCTTGGTGAGCTACATCTTGGTGAATAAATCAGGTCCATGAGCTACATCTTGGTGAATAAATCAGGTCCATGGGCTACATCTTGGTGAATAAATCAGGTCCATGGGCTACATCTTGGTGAATAAATCAGGTCCATGGGCTACATCTTGGTGAATAAATCAGGTCCATACATCTTGGTGAATAAATCAGGTCCATGGGCTACATCTTGGTGAATAAATCAGGTCCATGGGCTACATCTTGGTGAATAAATCAGGTCCATGAGCTACATCTTGGTGAATAAATCAGGTCCATGGGCTACATCTTGGTGAATAAATCAGGTCCATGGGCTACATCTTGGTGAATAAATCAGGTCCATGGGCTACATCTTGGTGAATAAATCAGGTCCATGGGCTACATCTTGGTGAATAAATCAGGTCCATGGGCTACATCTTGGTGAATAAATCAGGTCCATGGGCTACATCTTGGTGAATAAATCAGGTCCATGGGCTACATCTTGGTGAATAAATCAGGTCCATGGGCTACATCTTGGTGAATAAATCAGGTCCATGGACTACATCTTGGTGAATAAATCAGGTCCATGGACTACACATCTTGGTGAATAAATCAGGTCCATGAGCTACATCTTGGTGAATAAATCAGGTCCATGGAGCTACATCTTGGTGAATAAATCAGGTCCATGGGCTACATCTTGGTGAATAAATCAGGTCCATGAGCTACATCTTGGTGAATAAATCAGGTCCATGGGCTACATCTTGGTGAATAAATCAGGTCCATGGGCTACATCTTGGTGAATAAATCAGGTCCATGGGCTACATCTTGGTGAATAAATCAGGTCCATGAGCTACATCTTGGTGAATAAATCAGGTCCATGGGCTACATCTTGGTGAATAAATCAGGTCCATGGGCTACATCTTGGTGAATAAATCAGGTCCATGGGCTACATCTTGGTGAATAAATCAGGTCCATGGGCTACATCTTGGTGAATAAATCAGGTCCATGAGCTACATCTTGGTGAATAAATCAGGTCCATGAGCTACATCTTGGTGAATAAATCAGGTCCATGGGCTACATCTTGGTGAATAAATCAGGTCCATGGGCTACATCTTGGTGAATAAATCAGGTCCATGAGCTACATCTTGGTGAATAAATCAGGTCCATGAGCTACATCTTGGTGAATAAATCAGGTCCATGAGCTACATCTTGGTGAATAAATCAGGTCCATGGGCTACATCTTGGTGAATAAATCAGGTCCATGGGCTACATCTTGGTGAATAAATCAGGTCCATGGGCTACATCTTGGTGAATAAATCAGGTCCATGGGCTACATCTTGGTGAATAAATCAGGTCCATGGGCTACATCTTGGTGAATAAATCAGGTCCATGGGCTACATCTTGGTGAATAAATCAGGTCCATGGAGCTACATCTTGGTGAATAAATCAGGTCCATGGGCTACATCTTGGTGAATAAATCAGGTCCATGGGCTACATCTTGGTGAATAAATCAGGTCCATGGGCTACATCTTGGTGAATAAATCAGGTCCATGGGCTACATCTTGGTGAATAAATCAGGTCCATGGGCTACATCTTGGTGAATAAATCAGGTCCATGGACTACATCTTGGTGAATAAATCAGGTCCATGGACTACATCTTGGTGAATAAATCAGGTCCATGGCTACATCTTGGTGAATAAATCAGGTCCATGGACTACATCTTGGTGAATAAATCAGGTCCATGAGCTACATCTTGGTGAATAAATCAGGTTCCATGGACTACATCTTGGTGAATAAATCAGATCAATTGAATGGGCTACATCTTGGTGAATAAATCAGGTCCATGGACTACATCTTGGTGAATAAATCAGGTCTGGGCTACATCTTGGTGAATAAATCAGGTCCATGAGCTACATCTTGGTGAATAAATCAGGTCCATGGACTACATCTTGGTGAATAAATCAGGTCCATGGGCTACATCTTGGTGAATAAATCAGGTCTACATCTTGGTGATGGGATACATCTTGGTGAATAAATCAGGTCCATGAGCTACATCTTGGTGAATAAATCAGGTCCATGGAGCTACATCTTGGTGAATAAATCAGGTCCATGAGCTACATCTTGGTGAATAAATCAGGTCCATGGGTTACATCTTGGTGAATAAATCAGGTCCATTGGGCTACATCTTGGTGAATAAATCAGGTCCATGGGCTACATCTTGGTGAATAAATCAGGTCCATGGGCTACATCTTGGTGAATAAATCAGGTCCATGAGCTACATCTTGGTGAATAAATCAGGTCCATGGGCTACATCTTGGTGAATAAATCAGGTCCATGAGCTACATCTTGGTGAATAAATCAGGTCCATGGGCTACATCTTGGTGAATAAATCAGGTCCATGGGCTACATCTTGGTGAATAAATCAGGTCCATGGGCTACATCTTGGTGAATAAATCAGGTCCATGGGCTACATCTTGGTGAATAAATCAGGTCCATGGGCTACATCTTGGTGAATAAATCAGGTCCATGGGCTACATCTTGGTGAATAAATCAGGTCCATGAGCTACATCTTGGTGAATAAATCAGGTCCATGAGCTACATCTTGGTGAATAAATCAGGTCCATGGGCTACATCTTGGTGAATAAATCAGGTCCATGGGTTACATCTTGGTGAATAAATCAGGTCCATGGGCTACATCTTGGTGAATAAATCAGGTCCATGAGCTACATCTTGGTTAATAAATCAGGTCCATGAGCTACATCTTGGTGAATAAATCAGGTCCATGGGCTACATCTTGGTGAATAAATCAGGTCCATGAGCTACATCTTGGTGAATAAATCAGGTCCATGGGCTACATCTTGGTGAATAAATCAGGTCCATGGGCTACATCTTGGTGAATAAATCAGGTCCATGGGCTACATCTTGGTGAATAAATCAGGTCCATGGGCTACATCTTGGTGAATAAATCAGGTCCATGGGCTACATCTTGGTGAATAAATCAGGTCCATGGGCTACATCTTGGTGAATAAATCAGGTCCATGAGCTACATCTTGGTGAATAAATCAGGTCCATGGGCTACATCTTGGTGAATAAATCAGGTCCATGGGCTACATCTTGGTGAATAAATCAGGTCCATGAACTACATCTTGGTGAATAAATCAGGTCCATGGGCTACATCTTGGTGAATAAATCAGGTCCATGGGCTACATCTTGGTGAATAAATCAGGTCCATGGGCTACATCTTGGTGAATAAATCAGGTCCATGAGATACATCTTGGTGAATAAATCAGGTCCATGAGCTACATCTTGGTGAATAAATCAGGTCCATGAGCTACATCTTGGTGAATAAATCAGGTCCATGGGCTACATCTTGGTGAATAAATCAGGTCCATGGGCTACATCTTGGTGAATAAATCAGGTCCATGGGCTACATCTTGGTGAATAAATCAGGTCCATGAGCTACATCTTGGTGAATAAATCAGGTCCATGAGCTACATCTTGGTGAATAAATCAGGTCCATGGGCTACATCTTGGTGAATAAATCAGGTCCATGAGCTACATCTTGGTGAATAAATCAGGTCCATGAGCTACATCTTGGTGAATAAATCAGGTCCATGAGCTACATCTTGGTGAATAAATCAGGTCCATGGGCTACATCTTGGTGAATAAATCAGGTCCATGGACTACATCTTGGTGAATAAATCTGATCCATGGGCTACATCTTGGTGAATAAATCAGGTCCATGTGCTACATCTTGGTGAATAAATCTGATCCATGGGCTACATCTTGGTGAATAAATCAGGTCCATGAGCTACATCTTGGTGAATAAATCAGGTCCATGAGCTACATCTTGGTGAATAAATCAGGTCCATGGGCTACATCTTGGTGAATAAATCAGGTCCATGAGCTACATCTTGGTGAATAAATCAGGTCCATGAGCTACATCTTGGTGAATAAATCAGGTCCATGGGCTACATCTTGGTGAATAAATCAGGTCCATGGACTACATCTTGGTGAATAAATCAGGTCCATGGCTACATCTTGGTTAATAAATCAGGTCCTTAGCATGAAAGTGAGTAAAGATATGGCAAAAAGAAAGAAAAATAGTGCACCACGGTTCCTTATTCCATGACTACACCCATGTTGGCCAGAACTACTTAGATGTCTCTATACCATTACAAATCGGGTATGCCAATTCATTTTGTGTAATGATGTTAATGTGGCATCTAAATGGTTGTGGTCTACAGCTTACAGTCCGTTTTCTTTAATAGTCACTCCAAATTATTTTTGTTGTTTTTAATAAGATTTTATATATTCAGATTAATCAGTGTTAACCAGGCATCTCATCAGTGTATTGCAGATGAGGTTGATATTACGTTCAAGAGAGATAGTTATCTATTCCAATTTTGCTTTGGACCAATTATGATCCAGCGGTATTTGTTGCTCCATGTGAAATTTTTTATTAAACGCAGTTATTATTAATAGTTTAAATGTTATGACTGATATTGTAGATGGCTATTTCTGTGCTTGTTATCAAGCGAGTAAGCATATCCTTATATCCTTATACTTGTTTCTTATATCCTTTTACTTGTTTCTTATATCTTATACTTGTTTCTTATATCCTTATACTTGTTTCTTATATCCTTATACTTGTTTTTTATATCCTTATACTTGTTTCTTATATCCTTATCCTTGTTTCTTATTTTAAATTTCAGTTTCTTCTTCGCTTCATTGCTGTTCTGATTGTGGCATCCATAGTAAATCCATTCATCTTAGTAATTTTTCCTTTTGTGATCGTGATGTTTCTGATACTGCGATGTTATTTCTTAAGATCAGCACGGGATATCAGGAGGCTGGAAGCACTTGGTAAAATCCATAGTATAGCATCTGGTATGTGAAAGGCATGTGCTCTTGTAATGAGCGCATGCTATTGAGATGATGAGTGTTATGAACTAGAGTTCATCAATCAAAGAAAGAATGTGCGTGTGGGTGATAGTTTATCTGGAGTATTCAATGGTAGAGGATCTGGCTACTCAATCAGGGAAGCGAGAGTGAGTAAATATTGATAGGCTAGGTAATGCAATAACAGACACAACACAAAATATTTATATTAAAAAAACACACGTATATAACATATATATATAATATTAGATTGACTTGTCAGAAAGAAATAAAACAAGCATTTTCCAATGCTGACCATAACCCTGATAGAACCAAAATAATGAGTATATGGTCTTCGTTTTTTATTAGGTAAAGAATTTTATGGTTTGCATTGGTAAATTCTCTTTTCTGACTAATTAGGGGGGGGGGACTATACCATTTACTACCGAAATTTACCTGAGCCCAAAGAAGCTCCTAGATAGGTAAATGACACCAAGCGCTAGTACAAACTATATCTGAGCCCAGAAAGCTCCTAGACAAACAGGTGATACCAAGCACTAGTACAAGCTTTACCTGAGACTAGGAAGCTCCTAGATAGGTGGATGACACCAAGCACTAGTACAAGCTACACCTGATTCTAGAAAGTTCCTAGATAGGTGGATGACACCAAGAACTAGTACAAGCTACATCTGAGCCTAGGAAGCTCCTAGACAAATAGGTGACACCAAGCACTAGTACAAGCTTTACCTGAGACTAGGAAGCTCCTAGATATGTAGATGACATCAAGCACTAGTACAAGCTTTACCTGAGCCTAGAAAGTTCCTAGATGGGTGGATGACGCCAAGCGCTAGCATTGAGTGTAAAAAAATCTGACTATTGTTAAGATGATTCGAGTTGTCTGGGACTACTCTATTAGTCATTTTAATCCTGACTAACCATGCACTTGGCAATATCTTTATCAATGCAGTCATTGTTTTTCATTGCCCTCTTCTCCTACTGGTCTACCAGCAGCTCTTGTTGGTATGCCTTCAGCATTTCCCTTTTGTCCTTTTCTCTATCACATTACTTGAATGTGATTGCAGGTGCTGAAAAATTATATACCATACTTGACGATAGCACTCTGGCTAGATAGAGCTATACGGTTTAGATATAGCTATACATAAGCGGGCTCTCATAGTTAGCAGGCCTGTTACCTGGATCTCTCATGGAGGAGGGGGGGGAGGAGGGTTCCTTTTGCATGAAATGAAATTACTAGTAACAAATGCAGTGCATTGAGTGGGAAGTGAAGGTGTTACTGCTATAGTGGAGTAAAACAGACAAATACCAAGCACCCCAAAATCAATGCTTATATCTCAGCTGAAAGTCACAATGTCATCCCAGATACATAGCAAGATACAACATTAATTGGTCACCCCAACTCCTAAGCCCTCAATTCAACTGCTCAGTATCATGACATATGTATATATGTAACTAACTTAAAGAACAATTGTTGCACATGATCAAAGCCTAAAACTTTGTAAAACAAACTTTTTATAAAGGAGGCCAAAGTCTTCTGCTTGTTGTCTCTTTTCGACATATCTTTCAGAATCAATGTCTGCTGTGCCACCTGGAGAGATGCAGGAAGTTTCACATGGAAAATAAAGAACTTAACTTACATTTTCCTCTGGAAACAAGTTAAACCAAATACCTTTGCCTGATCTCCTCACTGCAGAATCCAGAGGTGGTTCATTTTGAAAGGTGATTAGGATGCCTAATCCTCCTGGTAACAGGCATGGTTAGAATGGTAATAGTCCCATAGAAACAATTTTTTAAGTCAGCTAGCTATATATCAGCTGCACTCTTTCAAAACATTTTTATTGGCATCCAAATTGAGGCGACAACAGTAAGTGATCGGTTAAAGGAAAGAATGTTTAGGTTGTAGAATGCCAGTTCTTTTTCTCTTCATGCACATCCTGTTCTGCACCTGGTAAAATCAATTGGCAATTGGGGCTGGTCTTTGATATTTCATTTACATAATTTAGGACTGCTTCAACCCTAGTAGATTGCAGCGGCATCTACGCTGTTCTAATACCAGCTAGGATAGCATCACCTTGTTCTAGTTCATCCAGGATTCTCGAAGTCAGACAATGATAGACCTAGTAGGTGCAGCATATTCAGCCTCAATGGAAGCCAAGTGAGTATTCTGTTCACTCTAGCTATTAAAAATTATTTTACAATCAGTTCTTGGCTCAAGTGGATCTGTTGTAAAATAATTTCTAGTTACAGAGAACATATTATTCACTTGCAGCCATTGAGATCGGGTATGCTGTACCAGATAAGCCCACCAACCCACTTAGTCATGTGAGCCAGACACCTTTTTTTTCTGCGTATATATTTCTAGAAGGTACCTATGGCAGACAAGTGATTTTTCTTTTTTCTGTAGCTTCTGTCAGTTCTGGATTCAAATGAATCTGTTGTAAATGATCTCAAACTCCTGAAAAAAAAATGTTCAGCCACTAGGCTGCCATTGAGACCTGCTATGCTGTGTCTGCTAGGTCTATCATTGTCTGAGGTTGGAATCTCAGGGAAACTAGAACATGGTGATGCTTTGGCCTAAAATCTCCAGATGTCACTGCACTCTTCTGTGGCTGAAGCTGTCGAGATGTTACTGCACTCTTCTGTGACTGAAGCTGTCCAAAATCAATAAATAAGATATCAAACTTTTTTTCAGAACAGGATGTAAAAAAGTATGTATGATGAGGAAATGAACAGGAAAAATTGTTTCTATGATCTGTTCAAACTATTTACACTTTCCATGTCCCCTTCCATTTGTTTCCTTTAATATCTGCTGCAGTATATATCATATTTGGATCCTTTAATCCTTCAACTACTAACCTATTTCAAAATATTCATTCTTTACAACACCCAGTGTTTCATACGGGGGGTTCCCTGAGACAACCTCCCTCCACCCACAATGCTAACATACAGTGTGCTTTTGCTCATCTTTGTGGTCAATTTACACCTTGACATTTTCCGTTCCAAATTTCACCAGAATCAATCTCATTGTCTCAGTAAAAACGTAGTATTTCTTGGGAGAGGCAGGATGCTTCTTTCAGTTGTCTTCCCTCCTCCGCCCTTCCACCTCCCTCCCAAACCCAAAACCATCTATGAAACAATGGAACCTGTTAGTTCATATATACTTGCTAAATTCAATGGTATTGACTGCTTTCTTCATTGTGGATGAGAGGATATGTTCATTGTGGGATAGGATGACTTGTTCATTTGGGGGGCCTACACCTGAAACCAACGAAATTGTAACACTTATTTGTAGCTGTCATAACTTTTTTCCCCTTTCTTCTGTGCAAATACTTTTTATACCAGCTTGTTGCTTATTGTGTGTGCTTTAAAATGATATATAAAAAGTCTATATAGGCACATTTTCTTAGAAGATATATCCAATCACGCAAGGGTCATTAAAAAAAAACACTTCCTAATCCCCAACAGGATTTACAGCCAGGCGCCTTGACCGCAGCGCCCCAAACTCGGTACGAATGTAGCTAAAGGCATTAGCTGTGATGTAGTGGTTTTTTGTTTTTTTTCCGGTGAACCCCCCCCTGAGTTTTAGTGTTGAGAAGAGGCGGGACCCAAAATTTTTGGATCCCGCCTCTTCTCAACACTAAAACTCAGGGGGGGGGTTCACCGGAAAAAAATAAATAAAACCACTACATCACAGCTAATGCCTTTAGCTACATTCGTACCGAGTTTGGGGGCTGCGGTCAAGGCGGCTGGCTGTAAATCCTGTTGGGGATTAGGAAGTGTTTTTTTTTAATGACCCTTGCGTGATTGGATATATCTTCTAAGAAAATGTGCCTATATAGACTTTTTATATATCATTTTAAAGCACACACAATAAGCAACAAGCTGGTATAAAAAGTATTTGCACAGAAGAAAGGGAAAAAAAGTTATGACAGCTACAAATAAGTGTTACAATTTCGTTGGTTTCAGGTGTAGCCCCCCCTTGGATGGGATGACTAAGCTGAAGGTCACAGTTTCTGCATGCAATGACATGTGAGTGTCCTATTCATTATATCATCTTTATGATAGCTCGTAGCCCAGTGTATTCCCACATCTCTACCACACTCCAAGGACTAAGCACTATCAGAGCATTTGGACAAGAACAAGTTGCACTACAGCATATCTATACTCTCAACAATGAACATACCAAGGTGATGCATATATTGACAACTATAAATTATGAAAAATTGCACTTATATTATATTTCTCAGGCTTGGTACCTTTTTTTGATCACATCAAGATGGTTCGGGTTGAGACTGGACTTCCTTAGCAACTCGCTGCTAATATCATTTGTGGCTTTCACAATTCCTCTGATTTCTCTTAGTGGTAAAATATTGCTAACATTAATATAATTTTAATGTATAAATATTACCTAACAAATACTATTCTATCAAACACTTCAGATATCCAGTTTGATCCAGCACTTTTGAGTCTTGGATTGACCTACATTATAGCATTGACCGAAACATTCCAGTATTGCGTCAGGCTAAGTGCTGAAGTTGAAAACATTGTAAAATAAAATGTCTTCAATTTTTGTCAATTTTACATATTTGTACAGCACACTATATTATATATATTACAGATGATTTCAACAGAAAGAATCATGGAGTATTGTTGTGTGAAGTCAGAGGCCAGCTTGGAGACTCGATCTCCTCACCAAAAGCCGCCAGAGTCCTGGCCTGACAAAGGGGAGCTCTACATGAAGAATGTTGCCTTACAGTACTCTCCTGACCTACCTCTAGTACTCAAAAACCTCAATCTATCTATCAGACCTTCAGAGAAGGTGGGCATTGTGGGAAGGACTGGAGCAGGCAAGTCTTCTCTCATTTCAGTGCTGTACAGACTGGCAGAGCCTGAAGGTCACATCACCATTGATGGTATGGAAATCAAGTCAATTGGACTGCATGATTTGAGGAAGAAGATGTCCATCATCCCCCAAGACCCAGTGCTGTTTAGCGGGAGTGTGAGGTTCAACCTGGACCCCTTTGAGGAGTACTCTGACTTGGATCTTTGGGAAGTACTAGAGCAAGTGCAGCTGAAAGAGGCTGTGAAACAGATGATGTACCAATTGAGTGGAGTGGTGTCTGAAGGGGGCAGTAACTTCAGTGTTGGTCAGAGACAGCTGATATGTCTAGCCAGAGCCCTCTTGAGGAATAACAAGATATTGATACTGGATGAGGCCACAGCTAATGTTGATCACAAGTATGTGTAAAAATTTATTTAAAGTCACTCGCATGCACTCCATGTCAAGCAAGCATGCTGGTGATGGGGTAATTTCTGTAGGTACCAGAATATCTGTGCATGTGTACTGAGAGTAACTAACGATTATACACGGTAAGCAAAAGCACAAGATGACGTTAGATGCTACAGAAAAGGACATGGCAGTTAACTACAGGACCAACCAACATGCAAGCAGATGAAAAGACACATGACAAGGGTTCCACAATATTTCCTACTGTGTAAAAGCTTCTTTTTTTCCCATCATTATTTGAGCTTATGCTCGTGCATAGGATACACTCTGTGTATCGGATGAGTGAATATCCCTGTAAGAAGTACTGTATAATTTTGTAGGTCACTTTTGGCATTATTAAGTGAAACACATGCATGAGCAATCACTGACATTATCTGTAGCATGCATAGATATATTAGTTAAACAAGAATAAAAAGTGTATTAGTGTGACCTGGCAAAAAAAAGAGAAAAAGTCTGAATATAGTTCCCAAACCAGGTAGATCAACTTTTTTTGTAATGAATACTTATACAAAATGTTAAGCAGCATTGGTAAACATGATGACCAATCTCACAGAGAGCAATAGCAAAACTTCAAACCTTGTGGATATACTAATTGTGTCTAGATTTTGTGGGATTATTACCTTATGAGTATCATTACAACACTTCTGATAGTAGTATACTAGACACTCCTGCAATAGCTTGAGTCTAACCAATATAGGCACATTTCATGGTGAACAAACAAACAAAGATTAACCTGGGGAGCGTGGTAGCATTTTGCTTGTCATGCAGATCGTCCAGATAGAGCTCCCTTTGTAAAGTTGGATGATTGACTGGTTGTGCTTATTACACTGCTGTGGAATGCCTCTTGTGGTGGCAGCATCCCTTGGAACTGCTCGTGGGGGTTTATGCCTTTCCTAAATGCAGTTCTCATCCATTCCAGTTTGGCTTGTAAAAGTTTGTGATCTTATTAGTAGCCACCTGCTTGCTCAGATAAGTGAGTAGGAACTGTACAGTCTCTTTAAACCCTCTGATGGAGGAGACGTATTTGGAATGTAGGTGATGCTTTCCATCATTAGTAAAATGGCCTGCATCAGGAGGTGGATGGCATATCCCCGCAGATTGCGGAGAACTAATGGGATATGTGTGTTCTGGGGGTTAATGCTGAGCTTGAGTTTGCTGGCATTGTGGGAGGTTTCTCAATACTTCCCCATGATGTGGCAATGGTCTCAGATGGAGTCCCCATCGAGGGTCTTACTACAGACATGGCAGTTCTTTTCTACATTGTGATCCTGCCATTCCATTAGAGTCATGCATATGGGCTTGATATTGTACATCACTTTCTTAATCTTCTGCTTTGCCTCTGCCAGTCATCCAAGAGACACTTGGCAGGATTGGCAACATAGGTAGCTTTGTTTTACTATCACACCCAACGAACACTTGGCCTGGGTAATTTGATTCTATACATTGTTGGCAGTCAGCATATATGATGTAGATAACATTTGAGTTGCCTGTGTTTGTTCTCAAATTGGACTCAGGCTTGATCGGAACTGTGTTTGGGCATCTCAATGGCCATCACATTAGCTTATGTCCCTGCAGTCAGGGTTGTATTTCACAGGGAGGTCTTCTAGAATGATGCTATGGTGACAGCACTCACAGAAGTACATGGGACCTTCACCTGTACATTGGGTGTTCTGGAGCTAGCTAGGTACTTTATCCAAGTGAGTAATTTTTTTTTACCCTTGTAAATGAGGAAGAGGTTGATTCTTCAGTTTTCCTGGTTCTTGTTCAATAGATTCACCATACTGCTGCCAACCATAGCATTGAGAGCTGGATCTTTCTGTCAATCAAACCTATCCAATTGGGACAGCAGAGTAAGAGTGCTGATTCCAGTGAAATCTGTACTCTCATTGGTGGGTTACTTGGAGAGCCTTTGGGCATGGTTTTTATGTATCTTCACAGGCAACTGCACAGCATGTAGGGACCAGTATAAACATTTATCTTCCTTCTTCTTGATGTTGTTGATGGACATCCTATTGTTGACTGCTGTGGGCAATGTTAGGTAAGAGCACACATGGAGTGGTTGATATATATTAAGCCGGAGTGTCAAGACAAGTCTGACCATCCACCCAGATCCCTCTCCTGTGTACTTCTCGAGTCATTCAAGAAAATGTGAACATGCTCACATATAGCTTCATCTTGTGAGCCTGAAGATATGTGATTTGCTGTGGAAGTCCGGGTATGAATTGTTGCTCACCATAGGCATGAGCCCTACGTACATGGTGAGGTGAAACTTTGCACTTCTGAGAGATTCTTGCTCTTCAGTGAGTTTCTTCTGAATGGAGTGGAAAACTTCATTAAGAAAAGCCCATGGATTTTGGAAGAGTGAGTACTCCTGAGATTCTAGCATTTTCCACTCAAGTAGAAAATAAAGGCTACCTTCTCATCAAGTGCAAGAGAGGTGGAAACGTGGAAGGATGCTTTGGCTTAAACTCCTCCAGCAGCTCTTTGATGTATGCATCCATCTCCATACCTGTTGAGACAGCTAGACTATCTTTTGAGAGGTTGGTATAGGCTTCCTTATTCGAGGAGCCGATATGGGCCTGGGGGGGACTACACCTGAAACAACCGAAATTTGAACACATATTTGTAGCTGCCTTAACTTTTTCCACCTTTTTTCTGTGCAGATACTTTTAATATCAACTTATTGCGTATTGTGTGTGCTTTAAGACTATATGTAAAATGTATCTATAGGTACCTATTTTCAGACAATATATCCAAAAAAGGCAAGGGTCACTCAAACAATTGCACCTCCCAAACTGTGGCAAGAGTAATTCCCAGGCGTCTTGGTCTACAGATGCCCAAATTTGGCTTGTGGCTTGCCAAAACACTTAGCTCTGATTTAACGGTTTAAGTTTTTTACTTGAAGCATTGCTGAGTTATGGTGATTAAAAGACGTGACGTCACAGATATTGCGTGAGTTTTTGCGTGGTTGGAAATGAAGTGCCTTATACCTAATAAATGCGAGACCATGTTGGTAATATGTCTCTGTAAGAACACAGCTTAGTGTTTTGTAAGCCACAAACCAAATTTGGGAATGTGTAGTCCTGGCACTTGGGAATTATCCTTGACACATTTAGGGAGGTGCAATTTTTGAGTGATCCTTGCCTTTTTGGATGTATCTTCTAAGAAAAGCTGCCTATAGAGATATTTCTCATATCGTCTTAAAGCACACACAATAAGCAACAGGTTGATATCAAAGGTAACTGCACAAAAGTAAGGGGGGAAAGTTATAATAGCTACAAATATGTGTTCAAATATTGGTGGTTTCAGGTGTAGTTCTCCCACGGGACCTCTAATGACTCCATAGAGTTTTTCAAGGCTTTAACCATAATTAGTATATATAATTCATGTGCAGTATTTGTAGTTGGTTTATGGTATCCTTAACTCACAGCTATATAACCTTTGAAATGTATTCCTCTAATTGGTGTATCAGATGAAGGTTTCCAAGTTGCCATATCCATGCGTAACCTTTCCTCTACATATGTCACACCCTTTGCCCGTGTACCATCGATACACCATGGATAGATACTGAAGTGCAAATATGGATGGTGGGGAATTAATATAGTATGGTGATCTGGTCTGAATGAAATTGTAAGGTGCTTTTCGTGCATAGAAAGCATACAGGCTGGATAGCTCCAATACAATAGCTAATTTTGAAGTGGTGGATACAGGATTTTGAAAATGGGATGATAAATGATGAAGCATGAGCCAGACCATTTACTGAATAACTACGTTGAGGCAGTTGCAGAGGAAAAAGCTGGCACAAGTTGCACAAACACAAGTTCAGAAGTTAAATTGCATACTGCTTTATTCCAAGGTGAAGAAACTTGGTTGGAAAATATTACACTATATAATCTACATAGACCTTCAGAGAGGGGGATTCCATAGAATATATGACACCTCATATGGATCTGCCACTGAAGGGAAAATGTACCAAGTTCCATAGATTCATACTGAAGTGCAAATATACCAAGTTCACATGGATAGATACTTCAGAGAGGGGGATTCCATAGAATATATGACACCTCATATGGATCTGCCACTGAAGGGAAAATGTACCAAGTTCCATAGATTCATACTGAAGTGCAAATATACCAAGTTCACATGGATAGATACTGAAGTGCAAATATACCAAGTTCACATGGACAGATACTGAAGTAGAAGTAGCTATAGAATAGCTTTTATTTACCAGCAGCATCTGCACAATTTTGATGGCAATTAACAAATGGAGGATATAGAGTGGAAGGAAATATACTGCCTTGCCTCTGAAAGTGCTGATTATAAAGGTGATGCTCGAAGACCTGTGGAACAGCAAAATTATTTATTGTTTGCACGCATTCATGTGTAGTATAGTATACAGCTAAGATGACATGTTCTGACTATTGTTTACCCTCAATAAACACCTGGATAACTGTGACAGTTTTTGTACAGGGAAATAATAATAGCTATATAGAGAATATATGTTAATGATCCTATTTTTCTTTGATATTTTCTAGCACTGACGAAATCATCCAGCTAGCTATTAAAGAAAAGTTCAGGGAGAGTACTGTCCTGACTATTGCCCACAGACTCAACACCATAATGGACTCAGATAGGATTTTGGTTAGAGAAGTTTTTCTTTGTTGAATTACATTTAATCAATATATTCCCTGATGCTTAGGTAATGAGTAATGGCCGTGCAAAGGAGTTTGCCAGTCCATATGAACTTCTTCAGAATTGTGACTCACAACTCAATGAAATGGTGGAAAATACTGGTCCTGAAGCTGCTCAGAAACTTCGGAAGATGGCTGAGGTTGCTTGGTTCAAAACAAGAGAGAAGTAGTGTAACTTACACATAAACCGATTATTACCATTCATATTATACTGCTGTAGCTGAGTAAATGTTTAATATAATATTACATGTTTATAGCTCTGTATTGTATAAATCTTTCATTGTCAACCTGTATAGTCACCATGTTACAATCATCTCACCCTCAGTCAACTATCCTGTTTTCCCTCTCCATGTTTGCCCCCACATGCTATCTACCTTATCATTGCTCCACCACTCACTAGAGCAGAACAGACACATGTAATTGTAATCATATCTCTCTCTTTCTGTAATTTCTAGAATTTAGAAAGATAAACAAATCTTTGCACAGCAAAAATGAAGATAATATACACAAGTCATATTCTTTTGTTATATTGGTCTATATGCATTCATGTACTGGGAAAATGTAGCACAAATTGCTGTTTATATGCCACAGAAAGTGGCCATTTCAATTTACTTCCTCTATGATATGCCCTGAAGCTTTCTAGTGACATAGATTAGGAACATTAGGTAACTTGATACTGGTTTTAATGGAAATGATTACATATCAAGATATTTTCACATGTAATGGATGTGTCAAATTTTCAGAATATACTCGCACAAAGTTTATATTAAATGGAAAGTTATTCGTTTTGTTCGAAAAGGCGGACTTCATTAATTTACTAGAACAATGTATGAGCATATAATGATGAGACTTGTGAATGTGTAGAACTAAATTGTAAATTTGTTGAAAGGGCAATGAGAGATGTCTTTGACATCCGTGTTACATCTTTGTGCATCCTCTTCCATCATAACTTGCTGGTAGTTAATTTCTCTTCTAATGCGTATATCTTGATCAACTCACATCAACTTCATTGTCACTGCTCACATTTTGATTATTGAAAATAGCTTCCGTGGGATCATAATAAATTACATATATTTTTCTTATATTTTATATTTTACCAACAATTTAAGCCTGTAAACCCCACCCCACCCCCAAGCTATGTGGTATCGAACTTGTTTCAAACTTGAAACGAGTTTATCACTAGTTGCATATAATGGAGGCAGTGTGAGGGTTTACCAGGGGGACAATATAGGTAGGAAGGCCTACACAAGTCTCAAAAAAGTAATCCACCCAGGCTCTCTCACAGAATAAGGATAATGCTGCCACCAGAGCCTCCTCTCCTATGCTAACCCTAACCTCTGACAAATAAGTGGATTAAAACTTTAATCTGAACTGAGGTATGTAGGTAGTTACATATGGAGTGAAGACTAACTATTGAGCTGGGCAGCAGCTGCTTTTGTAGGCAGCTACCCCAGCCCTTACAACATAAGAAGAGATAGTGACTTTGACAACTACACAACCACATATACATGCAATTACAAGATAAGAAAGATAATGTTCTTACAACCATTACACATACACACAACATATATGCTTGTTCTATTCTTTTGACAGGAAGCTGTCATGTTTGATGCCTGACAAGCAGATTGATACATGCACTCTCTGTGATGGATATAAAAAGGAAACAACCTGGAGAATGTTGCAGGAAATCCATATATTTTGAAAGAATCTAAATTGTAATTTGTGTGGAAAGCGAAACAATTGCAAAATAGAAATGTGTTCTACTGTCTGCAGTGCTTTCGAGTTGATTCTGGGCAGTAGACATTAAATAGCTTATTTAGTTTCTTAAAAACATTGATCAAGATGTCTACTTCCTTTAAACTCATGGTATAGGAGTCTCCAAATATTTTGAATTAGCATGAAAGAAAATTAAGGTGGATAATTTAACCCAGAATAATGCTGGACATGTCCACTCAATGTCACGCCGGTTCCAAGTCAACATGCCACCGTTTCTTAGCGGAAAAAAAATGCCCACTAGTACAAAGTGAGGATACTTGGCCACTCTACGTGGCAACTAAAAAATAAAAGTAAAGTATAGTGCAACTTGTGTAACATGGCAGAACTCAAAACAACTCACCAGCTCCTATGACACACATATACAATCATATGTTTTTGTTCAGCATTATTTTACATTGTCCAAATCCAAATCAGTCTAGAGTTTAACATGGGAAGCTGAAAGTGCATGGATGCTCTTCTGGTGGGGAAGGCTGCACTCAACTCCTGAATGATCTCACCATGATTTATGACTTGGTCACAGAACTGGCAACTTCATACTTTCTATTACCAACATAACTCACAGCTACTCCATGAATAACATATTGCTGGAGTAGGTGGGTTGTTTTAGTTACCTTGGCGTGTGCATTAATTGTCATCTGAATTGGGGCGATCATGCCACTATTACTTCCCGTGAAACATCCAGGATGCTAAATATGTTGCAAATGTATAATAGTAACAAGTCTATGAAGAAGCTGGTGGCTGTTACCACACCAATCAGCCCTGACCTTGAGTGTTGTGCACCAATTTGGAGTCTTCACCTCATTAAAATTGAAAATAAAGAACTTGATATGGGTAACAAAAGGTTGGATGATATGTATTCTCTTCTTATTTAGTTTGTCTTGTGTCACACACACTTTATTTTATGTGATTGTCTTTGTATGTTCAGGAAAGTACGTCGTTAAGCTGCTAACCTTCTGTACAAACCTTTCATTACGATAAAATTAGTTCGATTAGTTGAACTGAATCCAATGCTTTCCAAAGACATTCCCGAATCCCTTTGCTCTAAATTGGATTTTCTTAGTTTTGTTGTAGACATATCAAAGTAGAGATTTTTTTGTTTGCTTACTTCAATGGAGCGGATTCTTATACTAACTGCTGCTTATTGTGTTTGTATTTTACTGATTAATTTCAAAAGAACATTTTTGAAATGGTTAAGACATGTTAAAAATGAATCTTGAGTAGAGGGCTTCTCAACGTCAACAAATTTATCTCCACCGATCAGCATTCTAATATTTTTGTTATGTATTCATCAAACTTTCCTTCATTCATTGGAACACTAAGCCATTCATTAGCTTGAGACAGAGGAAATAAAACCGCCTTGGTCATACAAATGTATATATTTTTAAATATCTAATTATTATTATTGAGTGGTCAATCATTTGTAAAAAAATAAATAAAAAGAAATAAAAAATAAAATAAATAAAATAAATATATATATATTTTTAAATCTTATGTTAGCACCTCAAGAGACTAACATAAATTCCATCCTACAGTTTGTGTTCCATGCATACACAGTAAAAAGACAATGCAAAATAACTTGAAAATCTAATCGTAAAAAGTGATCTTAACAAAATAAAGGGAGCTATAAGTCATGTGAGAGTTGGTGTATCTTGTGTTTTAAGGTAATAAGCGCCTCATCCCCACTTCCAAATCATATATATATATACCAGTATAAACCTATCACCTACATGCTCAGAATTTAATAGAAGCATTCAGAGTTGTATACAACCATATATTCTGTACATACATATACATGCAAATTTGACTAGTGAAAATCTTATAAGCAGTGTGTCTATAAATAAACATACACACATACATACACATGCACACGGGGTACATGTGAGGTGGGGTGGGTAGCTATGCCCACAATACTTTAGAGTGTTCTGAGGAATGTCCTGAATAAAGTTCCTGCTCTTCCTGTCGTCCATAGCCTGTTCCAGGTGATTCGTAACCCCCCACATTGGGAAGAGATGGATAAATGCTTCTCCTTGTTCCGGTTTCTCTTTTCCTTCTTCAATGGGAAGAGGCTTGGGTGCTGTGGATGTGACCAGATCCTCAGACTTCATGTGTGAGGAAGGTAGCACAATTTTTTTTTATGGGAGGCGAACAATTACGGGGAAATATGAGGAACCTGGAAGGGAGAGAGAATACTTAATGATTCCATTTGTAACAATCAACAACATTTGTATAGTATTGAGAAAAACTACAAGACCTATACACATGCTCGAGCACAAAACTATTTATGGCACTCTACTTGAAGCAAATCCACTCACTGACCGATATAGCTGAGGGTGACGGGGAGGAAGTCCATGGAGAGCTCCACAGAGCAGCATAAACTTGTATATACAGAAATAGTATATCTCAAAAATCTGAGATTTGGCAAAGAATAGCACAATGTGAAAGTGACCACACTGATCAGAGATGCACCCATGTTGGCCAGAGTAGAGTGGGCATGTTTTAAACGAGAGTCTTTACTGCACAAGCAGAACCAGCGCACAATGCGTGAACAGAACTCGACTGATATGCCTACTGTCTATAATGGGGCAGAGAAAAAGGCAGAGATGAAGGAAAGAGAATAGCAGTTGATGTAAAGTTAGAATCACAAATGTGGTCTTCTAGTGCCTTTGCTCACTTGCCATGACAAGTTTAACCAGAGACACTGCATTAGCACTGATGCCGGATATAGCCATGCAGCCAATCATGTGCACTATGATCATGCACACCACCATCATAATGAGCAGGGCATCCCATAAGTTCAAGCCCATCAGTATGGAGGTCACCACAAACACTGCACCTGTAAATACACCATACATACACAGGTCAACACCTGCAAGATTAGTGGAGACATCCGTAAACTGCTAACAGTGAATAAGTGCTGATTAAACACTATTTCTAAATAACACACACAACTGAAGAATTAAACGAATACTTTGCATAATTTAATTTAAACTGGAACATCAGTGAATTGAAGATCTAGTCTCGTGAGCCAGTTGAAAAGGAGGGTGAAGGAACCAAACCCTTGAGCCTCACTAGGAAAGACAGAGTCTCTTGAGCCAGGTCACCAAGGATCAAGGCTCTTTAGACAAACTAAGGAGCTATACATTCAGACACCTTCCTGGCAAAAGCTCATAGCCAAAGATAAGAACACTTCTAGCAACAGGCTCACAACTGTTATCCTTCACGAGCCAGATGAAAGTGATTTGGAACTTCATAGTTAACTTACCAAGGACAAATGTAACTAATAGTAGGTATGGTCATAGTACAAAAAGTCTTACCTCAATGTTACATTGCCTTGGCAGTGAAGTTATTTTCCTTGGCAGAGAACTATTTGCCTTGGCAGTGAATTTATTTGCCTTGGCAGTGAAGCTATTTGCCATGGCAGGGAAGCTATTGTGCATAACAGATACTATTTCAACAGCATGGAAGTCAATAGTTCACAGCAAGATACCATATAAGGATGCCTAACAAAGATTAACCTGTTCAGAAAGTCAATCAAATGTTGGGAACTTAACAACTTTTTGTGAGCTAAATATCGAGTCTTACACCCATAAGCAGAGACAACAAGAGGCTTAATAAATGTGGAAGATCCAGATTATCTCGTCACTGCTCTACAAACAAATCTATCATGAATTTAACAAATGTCTCTTTTCATGTTACAGGTAACAAATAAATATTGCATTTCTGTTCTGTTCAAGTTTTGGTTCATAATACCATACATTAATCACAAGCACTTGAATGGAGTTCATCTCTAAGACCCAATCAGAATCACACCTACTTGTGGAGCATTAATTCTCTCCATCCCATGGTAATCATAAATCTGATTGTTCAACAATAATTATTAGATGACAGACATGATATGCAAAACATAAAGCAAGTGGCTCGAAATGTTGGTTTATATAAGAGAAAATCTAGTAGTATCTACAGATGCCTCCAGCATAGTCAAGGTAGCTGTTGGTTTATATAAGAGAAAGTCTAGTAGTATCTACAGATTCCTCCAGGTGGTGAAGGTAGCTGTTGGTTTATATAAGAGAAAGTCTAGTAGTATCTACAGATGCCTCCAGGTGGTGAAGGTAGCTGTTGGTTTATATAAGAGAAAGTCTAGTAGTATCTACAGATACCTCCAGCATGGTCAAGGTAGCTGTTGGTTTATATAAGAGAAAGTCTAGTAGTATCTACAGATTCCTCCAGGTGGTGAAGGTAGCTGTTGGTTTATATAAGAGAAAGTCTAGTAATATCTACAGATTCCTGTTTCCTGTTGCCAGGAAATCCCCCCTCCTCCCCTTCATACAAGGAGCTACCTGGTGCTCACAGCAATGCCCAGCAAGCTAATTAGCATGCACACCATTATTATATTTTTTACCATGTGATCTTGTGTGATGTAGATATTAATTTGCACTACAAAAAGCACATGCTCAATTTGCCTGCCATCTTGAATCATGAAGAAGACAGAGCAACCATCCTTGCTGAACTTTTGTTTAAAGAAAAGAAAGTGGACAGCAACTCTCCAAGAGCATAACTTACAGCTCACACATAAAATGGCAATGAATGATTCTATGGCATCCATGGGTCAAATGGAATGTGGTCACTTGTCCATTCAGTAACAACTGCCAACCAAGCCTCTATTACAATCCAAAAAATAGAGCCATCTTAAAATCTGTTCTAAAAGCAATTATATTTTGTGGTAAACAGAATATATCTCTTAGAGGTAGTTGTGAAGCTATAAGTCCTGTTAGTTCCCCTCAGTTTGCTATCAACCCAGGTAGTTTTCAAGCACTTCTTCAAATTTTGAATTGAGTTAGGAGACGAAGTATCGAAGGATCATGTTTCTGCTGGATGAAAAAATGCACAGTATCATTCTCCTAAAATTCAAAATGATCTAATTGCTGCTGTGGGAAGTGGATTCAACAAAAACTAACCCAAGAAATCAAAGCCGCAAAAAAATTTCACAGTTTGTGCTGATGTGGGAACGGATATAGCTAACAAAGAACAATTACCCCTAATCATAAGATTTGTAGACCTATCTGGTATTATTCGAGAAGAATTCTTAGAGTTTGTGCTTTGTGATACCGGTACCTCTAGACAAGCAATAGCTGACAAGATCAAATTCACTCTAGAAAAGCTTACACTTGATCTCAATGACCTTCGAGGACAAGGATATGATGGGTATGATGGGTCAGGCAACATGTCTGGTAAGAACAGAGGGGTTACAGCCATCATTCAACATGATTATCCTAAGGCATTATAAGTCCATTGTGTATCACATGTACTGAACCTGTGTGTAGTTGCTGCCTGTAACATATAGGCAATTTGGAACATGTATGAAGTTGTGGGGGAAATCTGCCTCTTCTTCTACTCCCCAAAACGGCAACAAGAGCTACAAGAGCATATTGAAAATTTACCAGTTGAAACCACTAGTAAAACAAAACTTGTGAATTTATTTAAAACATGGTGGATAGCTCAAATAGAGGCTTTCGAAGTTTTCAGAGATATGTTGCCAGCATTAGTTAGCAACCTTGAAGTCATTAGTACAGCACATGGCTGGAGTGCTGAGTCTTCCAAGAAAGCATCAGCACTATTGATCTCAATTACTCAGTTTCAGTTTGGGCTGGGCTCGGTTTCATTAAAGGCCTAACCATTTCTTTGCAAAGGCAATCCAAGGATATCTGTTGTGCTTACAATGAAATTGTTCCAGTCACGGAAGCCTTGAGTGTAGTGCGTAGTAATATTGACACTTACTATAAAAAGTTGTATGACTCAGTAGTGTCATTTCGTGGTAAATCAATGCTGCATTGCCACCTTCTCTTCCACGGAGATGCACCCACCAGACTAATAGGGAAAATGTGCCTTCAAACACTCCTGAGGAGTACTTTAGAAGAGCAATAACAATTCCTTTTTTGATGGCATGTTTTCTCATCTGAACAACACATTCTCTGATGTAGAACGTGAAGCAATTATGGCTCTAAGCATTGTTCCATCTGTCTTCATGACAAACCAGGAGGAAGATTAATCACTGAAGGAGAACCTCATAGAACACAATCATGATGATCTCCCTAATCCTTCAATCTGCAACAAGAGTTGCATATGTGGAAGTGCAAATGGAAGTTACTTGAAAAAAAAGCGGACTTCCAGATACATCTTCAAATTCATTTTAACATGCTAATGAGCCCATGTTTCCAAACATTCATATATTTCTGCACTTAATTTGTACATTGCCTGTGATAAGTAGTGAGTGTGAGCAGAGTATCAGTGTTCTTCATCACCTCAAAATGTACCTCCGCTCTACCATTGGACAAGAGAGAATGACATGGCTAGCACTCATGCACATCAAGTATGGGATGGAGCTGAACTTGGATGACTTAACTTTTTGCTGAACAGCATCAGCATAGAATACTTTTGGCAGACATATTAGCTGAATAATTTTTTGCTTTTGTACATGCTATTTTTATGTTAATTTTCCTTAGACCTAATTGTGATCTTACATCAATTTGAAAATCCATTAATCTTACATTTGGGAGAACTATGTAGCAGGGAAAAGTCTGCCATCTGAGACTAGGGAACCCCCCTTTCCAAATCCTGGGTACGGGCCTGAGTAGTATATAAAATTCCTCCAGCATGGTTAGGGTAGCTGTTGAACCATGTCCTCCAATGAGGTAATTAGCTGTTCGCTATCAGTCACTTTATCATTCAGAGCTGAAGCTTTCGTAATTACGACAAAGATGTGTTTATGTATAGCATCATTTGACCAAGTGCATGGGTAAAACTTGGACTGACTGTCAACATGCATGAACATCCTATAGGATCAGATTGATGCGCATTGCAGAAACACTCTAACCCACACCCTCACAATGACAGGAGTGTAATCAGATAATGATGTTCATTATATAGAATATTTAGCACACCCACACCAGATCACTTTATAGAAAAATTATGATGCGGAAAAATGCTGAAATATCACTTCAGTTAACCCTTTACAAATAAGCACATGTATCAACCCTTTACCTAACCAATATACAATTACATTGCCATCATACCTATAGAGACACCGATGTTGAGTACCATGTCATGGATAGTGGTGACACACTGCTCATAATAAACATAGAAGATGCTATAGGGAAAGATCTTTACCTTCGTGAAGTCGCTCAGCTTCTGAGCCAGTTCTCGCGCCCACTTGATGCCAGAGACGAAGGAGGAGGAGTTGGTCATGATATTGTGGTAGGTTATCACATAGGAGGTTGGAGTTAAACATAGGTCACATAATGGAGGCAGTCAAGGTTTAAACACCCTCCCTCTTTCTCTCACCCTATCTCCTTAATGTGGTGTTTCAAAGTGACCCACCCTCAAAGTTACATCAGAACTGACTTCATAATATCATGACGATTACGAGCATGCAATCAATACAAACTTATTATCTGTTCACAAACACATCAGGCACTCTGACTTACTGATAACGGAGTTATTTGGGTAAGGCTTAACGCCCCCTGTAAATGCAGCGTGTCCCCCCGAAGACATCACATTCCTGGGTTGTCCTCCGGGAACGATGAGATGTACTTGTTGAAGGTGTCGGACTCGGGCCAGCCATTTTCCATCAAGTTAGCTTCAGTGATGCAAGCTCGACACATGTATTATTGTCATACTGCGGGTAGAGGCAGCGTTGCTGGTTGCTGTCAATACCACAACACTAGCTCCGAGGAATTATCCATTCAAAGTAAGTGTCCCACCAGAGCATAGCTTGTTCAGCAATGGTTGTCCTGAGGGTGTAAGGCAGGCAATCATGGAAAACTACAGCTACACGCTATGTACATGGCAACATCAAAATAGGACAGCTGAAATGCTGCTAGAGGGGAAGACCAGCATTGCGGCAGTAAGATGAGAGACACACACACACACACACACTAGATCAAGTTTTGAATTAAGTTGAAATAACTCTCGCACACACTGGATCAAGCACTGAGGCAGGTTGGATGCTTTACAATAGCTCTATGGGAACACACTGTGTTGAGGTTGTGACAATAGCTCTATCGGAACACACTGGAACAACATCACACAAGGTTGGGGCAATTGAAGTAGGCTGACAATAACTCTATGGGGACATATATTGTATTAACATCATACTGGATCATCAGAGAGAAAGTATCTCCTCTTCATAATACCCAGATGACATACAGTTCAAAGTTTCTTGAGTATGCAAATATCTCTATGCCGATTGACTGGTTGGAACATCTGGCACCAGAGCAGAACTTGGCCTGCATCTTTGGATCACTGTAGTCAAAACCTTCCTCGATGACAAAGTACATGGGTGCCCCAATATGCAGAGACTTGGTGAGGTCACGGAAGTAATTGTTCAGATAAGAGTCATGCCCAATAGATGGGAAGGAATGAGGATAAACAGAAGGAGTAGTTCATACACTATGCAGAAACAATGGATGTTAACCTCAACGCAAGTCCAGGCAATATCACAAGCCCAACCAATGTTCCCTTAACAAATATATCACACATATAAAAATAAACAGATGTCCAAGCAGCTAAGTAATCACAGTTTTTAAGGGATAAGTCGTTATCAGTACGCCGATGATGGCATGGTATTTCCACCACAACAGTTCTTGTCTTACCTTAGGCAGAGCGATGGTTTGGTCCAAGCCAAACTGGAGTTTAAACATGAGGGCTAGAGAGAAGGTATAGGTGATGCAAAATGCGAGTACGATGAAGGGGCGGACCATCGGGTGCAAGATGACATTGGTAAACCACGTCATGAACCATTGTTCACATCGAGCCCCTTACGAGGGTCAAACAGACCCTTTAGCTTGATGAAACAAAAGACATCAAAGCGGTTTTACTACTTCGAGCATGAGGAAGGCATAAAGAAGATGGAAAGGATAGAGGAGCAAGGGAGTGAGAGGATGAAAAGGTGGAAAGGATAGAAAGATGGAAAGGGTGTCGAGCGAGGGGTGAGAGGATGCTAGAAGAAGGAGGAAGATGAAGGGAGAGGGAAGAGTTGTGTGATAGGAAGAAGTGAGTGAGAGAGAAAGAAGCCGAGTTGGTGAGTGAGAGAGAAAGAAGCTGAGTTAGTGAGTAAGACGAAAAGCTGAGTTGGTGAGTAGAGAGGAAGAAGCAGATTTGGTGAGTGAGAGAGGAAGAAGCTGAATTGTTGAGTGAGAGAGGAAGAAGCCGAGTAGTTGAATGAGAGGGGGAAAGAATGAAGTGAGAAAAGAAGGAAGAGAAAGAAGAAACAAGGAAGCTAATAAGGGAGGAAGGTTATCAGGTTGGAGCCTAATTAATCCTGTGAGTAAGTGGTAAGTGAGCAAGAGTACCTGTACCCCACTTACCAATTGCCTCCTGATGTCCAGAGAGAGAGCAGCCAGAAACACAGATATCTGCAACAACAACAACAAGAAGATAAATATCTGCCGTTCTTCACTCTAACAAACAATCACTACCCACCCCATTATATGTGGTACCTGGAAGAGGAAGTTCAAGAAGACAGCAAATCCTGCGTAGAAGGAGAAGGTTCCGACTTGGGATGGTGGAAAAGCCTCCAAAAATGAAGGCAGCCGTCTTAGAGAGAGAAGCTAGAAGGAGACTAGGAGCAACCTCGGCTGTGGTCCGGCCAATAATCTCCCCCCTTGGTACGATAGACATGTCACTGTGATGTAAAATCAGCTTACATGACTCGCACTAGAGAAGGAGAGAGAGGGAGATGGTGAGCATACACCATCAGTAAATTGGAAAGGAGGGAGGGAATAAAAAATGGCAGAGATGAGAGAGGACTAGTGAAATAAGAAGAGGTATGAAAGAGAGAAAGTGGTCAGAATTGGACACGAGAGAGAAGATGAGCAAAGAAGAAAAAAAGGAGACAGGGGGATAAAGGAGAATAGCATATAAAATTAGCAGAAATTAGCTAATTAGCTCTGAGGAGGAGAATGGATTGAGAAGGAGAACACCTTACCGCGGAGGAATGAACATTGATGAAGAAGTTGTCGACTCCAACTGCATGAACAAGGAAAGGGATAACGTCGATAATTTTGAGAGTGATATTGACCCTGGCTAGGTTGAGGAAACATATGGATGTCAGCACAGCCTATACCACCATCAGCACTGCAGTCAGATCTATGGTGGTCTTCATGTCAATCTGGAGAGGAATAGGGCAATGTTACTCAAGGTTGTTATGAAGAGAGTAGACAGCATAGTCCTAGGGTTTCAAACAGTACTTTTTGGCTTGATTTCTGCTAGCATTCCTAATTGATTCTCAAATGTTGAAGTTAATGCAATTTTGATACACGTATACATACTACACTATGCATTACTTCAGTAATGCCATGCACATGGTATCACACTAGGGATACTCCCTACATTGTCAGTAATTTTAAAGGAGTACTTCGTTATTCACTTTTTAAGGACCATGTGTTTGGTTTTGCACATTACAGTTAAATGTGTAATTCTTAAAAGTTTTTCGTGAGAAAACATCATTTAGAACTGCTGATGGCAATTTCCTTCACTAAATCTACAAAGCAAGAACAACAATAGCAGAGATGTCTTAGATGGAACAGAAAGACAGAACACCATTCAACATCAAACAAAGAATTGGTTTAAGGAAGAAGCCAAAAAGTTGGTCAATAAATCTCGAATAAGCTGTAAAAATGAATGGGAAAAATACATACGCCTGGGTATACTGAACAATTCAAAGAAGGAATGAGCTGCAGAGAGCTAATGGGGATGACCACAAGCAGCATGTAGAGTAAGGACCTTCATACACTAAATACACAAAGTTTTCATCGATTCTCTTATGCTCATCATGTTCCAATTTCTTTATTTGTTGTTTGTTTAATAATTTCAGTGTACTAGAGTGGAGTGGTATACTGTATTGATGACTGAACCCATGTACACAACATTGGCCACTCCACGAAATATATTTTTTGTCAACACACTTGAAGAGGGACAAATCCTGAGGAAAATTTTTATTTGATCGAAACCACTTTTTTGGTCAAACCAGTGAAATGTGACAAATATTTCCAAAAATAGTTTCCTCCTCAAACTGAGCCACATACAACAAAACTAAGCTTATTTGGTGTTTTGAAGCATTTTCACGAAAAATGACTGAAAACTCCTCTTTTCGGTCAAAAAAGTGACTATCATAGAAAGAAACTAAGAATAACTTAGAAAGATATCTTTTCCTAACAAGTTTGAAGATGGGAAACAAATATGGAATATTTTAATTTGATGGGAACATTTTTTTTGGTGATACCAGTGAAATGTGACAAATATGAAGAATAACAGTTTTCCACCTCAAAATAACCTATTTACAGCTAAACTAAGCATATCTTGTGTTTTAAAGTCATTTCGCGGATATTTACTAAAAACTTCCCTTTTGGGTCAAAAATATGACATCTCAGATGGAAGATTAAAATAATTCAGGAAGATATTTTTTCTCAACAACTTTGTAATGGTTCAAATTCTGAGGATAGGTTTTTGTTATATGGAAATATCTTTTTTTTGGTCAAACTAGTTAAATGGGACAAATTTCCAAAAAAAATTTCCTCCTAAGAATGAGCCACATACAACTAAACTTAGCTTTTGTGGTATTTTGAAGTATTTTCGCATAATTGACTGGAAACTTCTCTTATGGGTCAAAAACGTGACTCAGAAAGAAGTTAAGAATTACTCATGAATTTTTTCTTTCTCAACACAGTTGAAGAGCGGAAAATCATGAGGAAAATTTTGATTTGAAGGAAACCTCTTTTTTTGGTCAAAGCAGTGAAACAGGACAAATAATACCAAAATCGTTTTTCCACCTAAATTGAGCCACATACAGCTAAACTAAGCTGTTATGATGTTTTGAAGCTTTTTCGTGGAAATCGACTGAAAATTTCTCTTTGGGGTTAAAAATGTAAGTATTTCAGGAAGATATTTTTCTCAACAACTTTGTAATGGTTCAAATCCTGAGGATAGGTTTTGGTTATATAGAAATATCTTTTTTTTTGGTCAAACCAGTGAAACGGGACAAATATTGAAGAAAAAAAATTCCTCCAAACAATGAGCCACATACAGCTAAACTTAGCTTTTCTGGTATTTTGTAGCATTTTCGCAGAAATCAACTGAAAACTTCTCTTTTGGGTCAAAAATGTGACTATCTCTGAAAGAAGCTAAGAATTACTCAGAAAGTTATTTTTCTCTACAAGTTTGAAAAGATAAAAATCGTGAGGAAAATTTTGATTTGATGGAACTGCTTTTTTGGTCCAACTAGTAAAACGGGACAAATATTACCAAAATCGCTTTCATCCTTAAGGATGAAAGCGATTTTGGTAGCTAAACTAAGCTTTTATGGTGTTTTGAAGCATTTTCGCAGAAATCACAGAAAACCTTTCTTTTGTGGCAAAAAAGTGACTATCTTAGATAGAAGCTAAGTATTACTCAGAAGGTTATTTTACCTAACTAGTTTGAAGATGGGCAACAACTGTGAAAAAATTTGATTTGATGGAAAAAACTTTTTTTGGGGTCAACCAGTGAATTGGGACAAATATAACCAATAATGTTTTTCATCCGCAAAATGACTCACGTAGAGCTAAACTAAAGTTTCTGGTGTTTTAAAACATTTTCACAGAAATTGCCTGAAAACTTTTCTTTTGGGTCAAAAAAGTGAATATCTCAGAAAGAAGTTAAGAATTACTCATGAGCTATTTTTTCTCAATACATTTTAAGAGGAACAAATCCAGAATTTTTTTTTGACTTGCTGAACAATTTTTTTGGTCAAACCAATGAAATGGGACAAATATTAACAAAATCGGTTTTCATCCCAAAAATGAACCCCATATAGCTAAACTAAGCTTTTATGGGTTTTTTAAGCATTTTCGCGGCAATCAACTGAAAACATCTCTTTTGGGTCAAAAAAGTGGCTATCTCTGAAAGAAGCTAAGAATTACTCAGAAGGTTATCTTTTCCCTAAAGTTTGAAGATGGGCAATAAATGTAGAAAATTTTGATTTGATGGAAACAAAATTATTTTGGTCACATCAGTGAAATGGGACAAATATGACCAATAACGGTTTTCCTCTTCAAAATGACTCACATACAGCTAAACTAAGCTTATCTGGTGTTTTGAAACATTTTCGCGGAAATTGCCTGAAATTTTTCTTTTGGGACAAAAAGGTGACCATCTCAGAAAGAAGTTAAGAATTATTCATGAATCTATTGGTTCTCAATACATTTGAAGAAGGGAAAATCCTGAGAATAATTTTGATTTGATGGAAACATCTTTTTTTGGTCAAACCAGTGAAATGGGACAAATATTACCTAAATCGGTTTTCCTCATAAAAATGAGCCACAGATTAAGGGAGGATAACACCTGAAACCACCAAAATTTGAAAACATATTTATAGCTGTCATAACTTTTTTTTCCTTTCTTCTGTACAAATAATTATTATACCACCTTGTTGCTTATTGTGTGTGCTTTAAAATAATATATAAAAAGTCTCTATAGGCACCTTTTCTTAGTAGATATTTCCAAAAACGCAAGGGTCACTCACTTCCTAATTTGTGGCAAAGATAACTCAAAGGCGCCTTGAGCGACGCGCCCCCAAATTGGTCTGTGGGTTGCTAAAGCACGTAGCTGTGATACTGACGAGTCGAAAAAAATTCCGGTGAACCCCCCCCTGAGTTATGGTGTTGAGAAGAGGCGGGATCACAGAAATTTGCCGTCCTCCCACGCAATTTCTGTGATCCCGCCTCCATAACTCAGGGGGAGGGTTCACCGGAAATTTTTTTGGACTCGTCAGTATCACAGCTACGTGCTTTAGCAACCCACAGACCAATTTGGGGGCCCGTTGCTCAAGGCGCCTTTGAGTTATCTTTGCCATAAATAAGGAAGTGAGTGACCCTTGCGTTTTTGGATATATCTACTAAGAAAAGGTACATATAGAGACTTTTTATATATCATCTTAAAACACACACAATAAGCAACAAGCTGGTATAATAATTATTTACACAGAAGAAAGGTGAGAAAAGGTATGACAGTTACAAATATATTTTCAAATTTTGGTAGTTTCAGGTGTCGTCTAAGCTTTTCTGGTGTTAATAAGCTTTTTTTGCAGAAAGCGACTAAAAACTTCTCATTTTGGTCAAAAAAGTGCCTACCTTAGAAAGAAGCAAAAAAGTGACTCTCAGAAAGAAGTAAAGAAATTTTTTAATTTGATGAACAATATTTTTGGTAAAACCAGTGAAACAGGTTTGTTTGAAATGGGCAACACCTTAGGAAAATTTTGATTTTGTTAAAACCAGTGTAACGGGAATATTAACAAAAATTGTTTTCCTCCTCAATGAACTACATACAGCTAAACTTAGATTTTCTGGTGTTTTAAAGGATTTTCGTGGAAAGTTTACTGAAAACCTCTCTTTTGGGTCAAAAATGAGATTATCTCAGAAGGAAGCTAAGAATCACTCAGAAAGTAATTTTTTCTCAACAACTTTGAATAGGGGCAAAACTGGAGGATAGATTTAGGTTATATGGAAACAATGTATAGGTCAATTCAGTGAAATGGGTTAAATATTCCCAAAAACAGTTTTCCACCAAAAAAAGAGCCAAATAGAGCTAAACTAAGCTTTACTGGTATTTTGAAGCATTTTCGTAAAAATCGACTGAAAACTCCTCTTTGGGTCAAAAAAGTGACTATCTTAGAAAGTAGCTAAGAAATACTCAGAAAGTTATCTTTTCCCAAGAAGTTTGAATATAAGCAACAACTGTGGAAAATTTTTTATTTGCTGGAAACAACTTATTTTTGTTGATACCAGTGAAATGGGATAAATATGAAGAATAACGATTTTCCTATTCAAAATGACACACATACAGCTAAACTAAGCTTTTTTGGTCTTTTAAAACATTTAAGCAGAAATTTTCCGAACTTTTATTTTGGGTCAAAAAAGTGACTATCTCAGAAAGAAGTTAAGAATTACTCGTGAAGCTATTTTTTCTCAAAACATTTGAAGAAGGGCAAATCCTGAGAAATTTTTTAATTTGATGAAAGCAACTTTTTTTGGTCAAACCATGAAACGGCACAAATATCTAAAACAGTTTTCCTCCTAAAAATGAACCACATACAGCTAAACAAAGCTTTTCAGATCTTTTAAATCATTTTCGCGGAAATTGACTGAAAACATCTCTTATGGGTCAAAAAGTGACTATCTCAGAAACAAGCTCAGAATTACTCAGAGAGTTATTTTTCTCGACAAGTTTGAATAGATTCAAATCCTGAGGAAAATTTTGATTTGATGGAAACAACTTTTTTGGTCTAACCAGTGAAATGGGACTAATATTACTAAATTTGGTTTTCCTCCTAAAAATGAGCCAAATACAACTAAACTAAGCTTGTCTAGTGTATTATAGCTTTTTTGCGGAAATCGACTAAAAACTTCTCTTTTGGGTCAAAAAAGTGACATCTTCGAAAGAAGCTAAGAATTACTAAGAAGGTAATTTTTTTCCGAACATGTTTGAAGATGGGTAACACCTAAGAAAGATTTTGGTTTGAAGGAAAAACCTTTTGGTCAAACCAGTTAAACGGGACAAATAGTCCCTAAAACAGTTTTCCTCCAAAAAAAATGAGCCATATACAGCTAAATTAAGCTTTTCTGGTATTTTGAAGGATTTTCGTGGAATTGATTGAAAAGTTTACTTTTGGGTAAAAAAATTGACTATCTTGGAAAGAATTTAAGAATTACTCATGAAGCTGTTTTTGCCTCAACATATTTGAAGATGGGCAAATCCTGAGGAAAATTTTGATTTGATGGAAACAATTTTTTTAGTCCGACTAGTAAAATGGGACAAATATTACCAAAATCGGTTTTCCTCCTTAAAATGAGAAACATATAGCTAAACTAAACTTTTCTGATGTTTTGAAGCATTTTTGCGGAACGACTGAAACTTCTCTTTTGTGTCAAAATTGACTATCTCTGAATGAAGCTAAGAATTACTTAGAAAGTTATTTTTCTCTACAAGTTTGAATAGATACAAATCCTGAGTAAAACATTGATATGATCGTAACTACTTTTTTGGTCAAACTAGTGAAAGGCACAAATATTACCAAAATCTGTTTTCCTCCTAATGAGCCATATACACCTAAACTAAGCTTTCTGGAGTTTTGAAGCATTTTTCGGAAATTGACTCTAAATCTTTCTTTTGGGTCAAAAACTTGACTCTCTCAGAAAGAAGTTAAGAATTACTCATGAAGCTCTATTTTTCTCAACACATTTGAACAGGGTCAAATCCTGAGAAAAATATTGATCTGAGGGAAACCAATTTTTTGGTCAAACCAGTATAACGGGACAAATATTACCAAAATTGGTTTTCAACCTAAAAATGAGCCACATACAGGTAAATAAACTTTTCTGGTGTTTTGAAGAATTTTCGCGGAAATCGACTGAAAACCTCTCATTTGTACCAAGTGACTATCTTAGAATGAAGCTAAGAATTACTCAGAAGATTATTTTTCCCCAACAAGTTGGAAGATGGGCTACAACTGTGGAAATTTTGATTTGATTGAAACCATAGTTTTTGGACAAACCAATGAAATGGGGCTAATATGACCAATAACAGTTTACTCATCAAAATGCGCCACATACAGCTAAACTATGCTTTTCTAAAATTTTAAGGTATCTTTGCGGAAATTGATTGTTAACTTCTCTTTTGGGTCAAGAAGGTGACTATCTCTTAAAGAAACAAAGAATTACTCTGAAAGTTATTTTTTCCAACAAGTTTGAATAGGTACAAATCCTGAGGAAATTTTTGATTTGATGGAAACCACTTCTTTTGATCAAACCAGTGAAACTGGACAAATATTACCAAAATCGGTATTCCTCCTAAAAATGACCCAACAATAACTAAACTAAGCTTTGTAGTGGACTATAACATTTTCGCAGAAATCGACTGAAGACCTCTCCTTTTGGTCAAACATGTGACTCTTCGAAAGAAGCTAAGAATTACTTAGAAGGTTATTTTTTTCAAAACATGTTTGAAGATGGGCAACACCTGAGGAAAATTTTGATTTGATGGAAAAAATTATTTGGGCAAACAAGTTAAATGGGTCAAATAGTTCTAAAAACAGTTTACCCCCAAAAAGTAAGTCACATACAGCTAAACTAAGCTCTTCTGATGTTTTGAAGCATTTTGGCGGAAAATGACTGACTACTTTTGGGTCAAAATATTAACTATCTAAGACAGAAGTTAAGAATTACTCATGAAACTATTTTTTCTCAAGACATTTGACGAGGGGCAAATCCTGAGGAAAATTTTGATGTGATGGAAACCCTTTTTGCAGTAAAACCGGTAGAATGGAACAAATAGTAACAAAATCGGTTTTCCTCCTAAAAATGAGCCACATACAGCTAAACTAAACTCTGGTGATTTGAAGCATTTTCGTGCAAAACGACAGGAAACTTTTGTGTCAAAAAAGTGACTATCTCAAAACAATTTCTGAAGTTTTGAAGCATTTTCACTTAAATTGATTGAAAAATTCTCTTTGGGGTAAAAAGAGCTAATAATTACTCAGAAGGTTATTTTTTTCAAAACATATTTTAAGATGGGAAAAACCTAAAAACATTTTTGGTTTGATAGAAATTTTTTTTGGTCCAAGCAGTTAAACGGGACAAATATTCCCCAAAACAGTTTTCCTCCTTAAAATGAGTCTCATAAAGCAAAACTAAGCTTTTGTGTTATTTTGAAGCATTTTTCGCGGAAATTTTCTAAAAACCACTCTTTTGGGTCACAAATTTGACTATCTCAGAAAAGATGTTAAGAATTACTTATGAAGCTATTTTTTCTCAACAAATTTAACGAGGGGCAAATCCTGAGGAAAATTTCGATTTGATGGAAACCACTTTTTTGTCAAACCTGTGAAATAGGTCAAGTATCAACAAAATCGGTTTTCTTCCTAATGATATACAGATAAACTTGGGTTTTCTGGTGTTTTGAAGCATTTTAGCGGAAAACGACTAAAAAATTTTTTTGGGTCAATAAAGTGACTATCTCAGAAGGAAGTTGAAGAATTACCCATTAAGCTTTTTCAACACTTTTGCCAAGGGGAAAATTCTGAGTAACACATTGATTTGATGGAAACCACTATTTTTTGTCAAAGCAGTGAAACGGGACAATAATAGCAAAAATATTTTCCCTCCTTGCTCCACATACAGCTAAACTAAGTTTTCTGCTGTTTTGAAGCATTTTCGCAGAAATTGCCTCAAAACATCTTTTTGGGGTCCAAAATGAGACACTCCCAGAATGAATTGAAGTATTCCTCATGAAGCTATTTTTTTAAAACATATTTGAACTAGGATAAATCCTTAGGAAATTTTTTATTTGATGGAAACCCATTTTTTTTGGTCAAAAGAGTGAAACGGGATAAATATTACCAAAATCTGTTTTCCTCCCAAAAATGAGCCAAATACAGCTAAACTAAGCTTTTGTGGACTTTGAAGCTTTTTTGCGGAAATCAACTGAAAATTTTTTTTTGGGGTCAAAAAAGTGATAATCTTTGAAAGAAGCAAAGAATTACTCACAAGGTTATTTTTTTTAACAAGTTTGAAGAAGGGCAACAATTGAGAAAAATTTAGATTAGATTGAAACAACTTTATTTGGTTAAACCAATGAAACAGGACAAATATTAACCAAAAAAAATTTGTTCTCAAAATGAGCCACATACAGCTAAATTAAGCATTTCTGGTGTTTTAAAAAATTTCACGGAAATTTACTGAAAGCTTCTCTTGGTTCTCAGAAGCAAGCTAAGAATCACTCAGAAAGTTATTTTTTCTCAACTAGTTTGAAAAGGTTCAAATCCTGAGGATAGGTTTTGGTTATATGGAAACATCTTTTTTTGGTCAAACCAGTGAAACTGACCAAATGTTTCTCAAAACAGCTTTCCTCCTAAAAATGAGCCACATAAAACTAAACTAAGCTTTTCTGGAGTTTTGAAGTATTTTCGCAGAAATAGACTGAAAACTTTTCTTTTTGGTTGAAAAAATTAACTATCTTAGAAAGAATTTAAGAATTACTCATGAAGCCATTTTTCTCAATATATTTGAAGGCGGGAAATCTTGAAGAAAATTTGATTTGATGGAAACCATTTTTTTGGTCAAACCAGTGGAAACAAGACAAATATTACCAAAATTGGTTTTCCTCCTAAAAATGAGACACATACAGCTAAACTAAGCTTTTCTGATGTTGAAAGCATTTTTTTGCGGACATTGACTGAAAAGATCTCTTTCGGGTCAAAAAACTGACTATCTAAGAGAAGCTAAGAATTTCCACTGAAAGTATTTTTCTCTACAAATTTGATTAGATACAAATCCTGACGAAAATTTTGATTTTATGGAAACAACTTTTTGGTCAAACCAGTGAAAAGGGATAAACATTAATAAAATCGGTTTCTACCAAAAAATGAGCCAGCTAAACTAAGCATTCTGCAGTTTTAAAGCATTTTCCAGAAATTGACTGAAAACCTTCTTTTGTGTCAAAAAATTGACTATCTCAGAAAGTAGTTAGGAATTAATCATGAAGCTCTTTTTTTCTCTACACATTTGAACAGAGGCAAATTCTGAAGAAAATTTTGATTTGATAGAAACCACTTTTTTGGTTTGAAAAAGTGAAATAGGCCAAATATTAACAAAATCATTTTCCCTCCTAAAAATGGGCCATATACAGCTAAACTAGGCTTTTCTGATGTTTTGAAGCATTTTGTCGGAAATTGACTTGAAAACTTCGCAATTGGGTAAAATTGACTTTCTTAGAAAGAAGCTAAGAATTACTCAGAGTGTTATTTAGCTCAACAAGTTTAAATACATACAAATCCTGAGGAAAATTATGATTTGATGGAAACTACTTTTTTATTCAAACCAGTGAAATGGGACATATACCACCAAAATTGGTTTTCCTCCTAAAAGTAAACACATACAGAAATAAGCATTTCTGGTGTTTTGAAGCATTTTCGCGAAATCGACTGAAAACCTCTCTTTTATGTCAAAAAGTGACTATCTTAGAAAGAAGCTAAGAATTACTCAGAAGTTTTTTTTTCCCAAAAAGTTTGATGATGGGAAATAATTGTGGAAGTTTTGATTTGATAGAAACCAATGGTTTGGTCAATCCTGTGAAATTAGACAAATATAACCAATAACTTTTTTTTCTCCTTAAAATGAGCCACATACAGCTAAACTAAGCTTTTCTTGTATTTTGAAACATTTTCACGGAAGTAGCCTGAAAACTTTTCTTTGGGGTCAAAAAATTATTATCTCAGAAAGAAGTGAAGAATTACTTATGACGCTATCTTTTCTCAACATACTTGAAGAATGGCAAATCCTTAGCAAAATTTGATTTGATGGAAAAAAATTTTTTTGTCAAACCAGAGAAACTGGACAAATATTATCTAATTCGGTTTTCCTCCTAAAAGTGAGTCGCATACAGCAAAACTAAGCTTTTCTGATATTTTGTATCATTTTCGCAGAAATTGACCAAAAACTTCTCTTTTGGGAGAAAAAAGTGCCATCACAGAAAGAAGCTATGATTACACAGAAAGTTATCTTTACATGTTTGAATTGATAGAAATCCTGAGTTGATTTGGAAACCTTTTTTTGTTCGAACCAGAGAAATGGGACAAATATCACCAGAATCGGTTTTCCACATAAAAATGTGCCACATACATCAAAACTAAGTTTTCTGGTTTTATGAAGCTTTTTCGTGAAAGTTAAATAAAAACTTCTCTTTTGCCTCAAAAAATTGACTATTTTAGAAAAAAGCTAAGAATTACTGAGAACATTCTATTTTTTCCCCCACATGTTTGATGATGTGTAACATGTAAGGAAAGTTTTGATTTGATGGAAACCACTTTTTCAGTTCAAACCAGTGAAACGAAACAAATATTAGCAAAATTGGTTTTCCTCCTAAATTGAGCCACACACAGTTAAACTATCTTTTCTGATGTTTTGAAGCTTTTTCACGGAAATTGAATAAAACTTTACTTTTGGGTCATGAAGCTATTTCTTCTCAACACAATCTAAGAGGGACAAATCTTGAGGAAAATTTTGGTGTGATAGAAAACACTTTTTGAGGTCAAACCAGTGAAACTGGACAAATATTAACAAAATCAGTTTCCTCCTAAAAATGACACCCATACAGCTAAACTAAGCTTTTCTGGTGTTTTGAAGCATTCTCGCGAAAATTGACTGAATCTCTTTTGAGTCAAAAAAGAGGTATCTTAGAAAAAATCTAAGAATTACGATGAAGTTTATTTTTTCCAAACATATTTGAAGATGGGCAACAACAGGAAAAATTTGATTAGATTGAAACAACTTTATTTGGTCAAACCAGTGAAACGGGCCAAATATTTATAAAAATGGCTTTCCTCCTAAAATTGAGCCACATACAGATAAACTAAACATTTCTTGTATTTTAAAGCATTTTCGCGGAAATTTGACTGAAAACTTCTCTTTTGGTCAAAAACTTGACAATCTCAGAAGAGGCTAAGAAACACTCAGAAAGTAATAGTTTCTCAACAAAAGGGGCAAATCCTGAGGATAGGTTTTGGTTATATGGAAACAACTTTTTTTGGGTCAAACCAGTGAAATGGAACAAATATCAAAAACGTTTTTCCTCCTAAAAATAAGCTACATACAGCTAAACTAATCTTTTCTGGTGTTTAGAAGCATTTTCGCGGAAATTGACTGAAAATTTCACTGGGTCAAAAAAGTGACTATCTTAAAAAGAAACTCAGAAATACTCAGAAGGTTATTTTTTCCCAACAAGTTCGAAGATGGTCAACACCTGCAGAAAATTTTGATTTGAAGGAAACCACTTTTTTTGGTCAAATGCATGAAACGGGACAAATATTACCAAAATTGGTTTTCCTCCTAAAAATGAGCTACATACAGCTAAACTAAGCTTTTTTGGAGTTTGAAGCATTTTTTGCGGAAACGACTGAAAACTTCTCTTTTTGGTCAAAAAGTAACTACCTTAGAAAGAAGCTAAGAATTACTCAGAAGGTTATTTTTTCCCAACAAGTTTGAAGATGGTCAACATGTGGAAAATCTTGATTTGAAGGGAACAACTTTTTGTCAAACCTGTGAAATGGGACAATTAATACAAAAAAAGGTATTCCTCCTCAACATGTGCCACATACAGATAAACTATGCTTGTCTGGTGTTTTATAGCTTTTTCGTGGAAATAGACTGAAAACTTCCCTTTTGGGTCCAAAAATACCTATCTTAGAAATAGGTTAAGAATTGCTCTCAGGTTATTATTTTTCTACAAGTTTGAAGATGGGCAACACCTGAGGAAAATTTTGATTTGATGAAAACAACTTTTTTTGGTCAAACCTGTGAAACGGCACAAGTATTAACAAAAAAATTTCCTCAACAATGTAAGCCACACAGCTAAACTAAGATTTTTCTGATGTTTTGAAACTTTTTCACTGAAATTTACAGAAACCTTCACTTTGGGTCTATGACTATCTCAGAAAGAAGCTAAGAATTACTCAGAAAGTTATTTTTTCTCAACAAGTTTGGAAAGGGCTAAATCCTGAGGATAGGTTTTGTTTATATGGAAACAATTCTTTTTAGTCATACCAGTGAAATGGGATAAATATTCCCAAAAACTGTTTTCCTCCAAAAACTGAGCCACATACAGCTAAACCAAGTTTTTCTGGTGTTTTGAAGCATTTTAGGGAAAATCTGATATTTTCTTTTGTGGCAAAAAAGTGTCTAAGTGGGAGAACTACACTGAAACCACAGAAATTTGAACATATTTGTAGCTGTCATAACTTTTTCTCTTTCCCCTGTGCAGATACTTTTTGTATTAACATGTTGCTTAGTGTGTGTACTTTAAGATGGTATGTAAAATATCTTTATAGGCAACTTTTCATAGAAGATACACCCGAAAAGGCAAGGTTCACTCAAAATAGTGCACCTTCCATTGCGGTACTAAATTATGATAAGAGGACTTAATTTATGTCAGTTATGTGTGGGTCGATGTAGAGAAACCAAACTGTGCCAAGGATAATTCCCAGGCACCTTGTTCTACAGATGTCCAAATTTGTTTGGGTCTTGACAAAACACTTAACTATGATGTTACTGTATCAATTATGTTTTTACGTGAAGCATGACCGAGTTATGGTGATTAAAAGAGGTGATGTCACAGATATTGCGTGTGTTTTTGCATGGTTGGATATCAATTGCCTTATATTTAATCAACGGGAGACGTGTTGATAATATGCACAAACGAAAGGGGAAAAAAGTTATGACAGTTACAAATATTTTTTCAAATTTCGGAGGTTTCAGGTGTAGTCATAACTCATAAAGCTATTTTTTTCTCTACAAGTTTGAAAGGAGGCGAATCCTGAGGATAGGTTTTGGTTATGTGGAAACTACTTTTTGGGGAAAAACCAGTGAAATGGAACAAATATTCCCCAAAACAATTTTCCTCCTAAAAATGAGCCACATACAGCTAAACTATGTTTTTCTGATGTTTTTAAGTATTTTTGCAGAAATTGTCTGAAAATTGTTCTTCTGGTTCAAAAAAGTGTCTATCTCAGAAAGATGTTAAGAATTACTCAGAAAGCTTTTTTTTCTCAACTCATTTGAAGAGTGTCAAATCCTGAGGATATTTTTTGATTGATTGGAAACCACTTTTTTAGGTCAAACCAGTGAAACGGTACAAATATTACCAAAATTGGTTTTCCCACAAAAAATGAACCGCATACAGCTAAACTAAGCTTTTCTGGTGTTTTAAAGGTGTTTTGCGGAAATTAACTGCAAACTTCACTTTTTGGTAAAAAAAAAAAGACTCAGAGAGAAGCTAAGAATTACTTAGAAATCTATTTTCTCTACAAGTTTGGCATATCTGAGGTAGCATTAGTTTGATGGAAACCACTTTTTTTGTCAAACCAGTCTAACGGGTCAAATATTAACAAAATCGTTGTTTTCATCCTTAAAATGAGATACATGCAGCTAAACTTTCACATACACTTCTGGTGTATTGAAGCGCTTTCACTGAAATCGACTGAAAACTCACTTTTATGTGAAAAAAGTTACTCTCTTAGAAAGAAGTTAAGAATTAATCAAAAGGTTATTTTTTCCAACAAGTTTGCAGAGGGGCAACGACTGTAGACTTTTTTATTTGAAGAAAACAACTTTTTTTGTCAAACCAGTCAAATGGGACAAATATTACAAAAAAAAGTTTTCCTCCACAAAATGATCCACGTACAGCTAAACAAAACTTTTCAGGTGTTGTGAAACATTTTCGTGGAGAAAGACTAAAAACCTCTTTTGTGTCAAAAAAGAAAATCTCAGAAAGAAGCTAAGAGTTACAGAGAAAGTTATTTTTCTCTACAAGTTTGAATAGATGCAAATCCAGAGGAAAATTTTGATTTGATTGAAACCTCTTTTTTGGTCAAACCAGTGAAACGGGACAATTATTACCAAAATCGGTTTCCACCTAAAAAAAAAGCCAAATACAGCTAAACTATGTCTTTCTGGTGTTTTGAAGATTTTTCGCGGAAATTGTCTGTAAACTATTCAATTGGGTCAAAAAATTGACTGTCTCAGTAAGAAGTTAATAATTACTCAGAAAGGTATTTTTTCTCAACACATTTGAAGTGCGGCAAATCCTGAGGAAAATTTTGATTTGATGGAAACCACTTTTTTTGTCAAACCTGTGGAAAGGGACATATATTACTAAAATATGTTTTCCTCCAAAACATGAGCCACCAACAGATAAACTAAGCTTTTCTTGTGTTTGAAGCATCTTCGCGGAAATCGACAGAAAATTTACTCTTTTCGGTCAAAAAAGTGACTATCTTAGTACGAAACTAACAATTACTCAGTGTTATTTTTTACCTACATGTTTGAAGATGGGAAACACCTGAGGAAAATTTTGATTTGATGGAAACAATTTTTTTAGTCTAACCAGTCAAACGTGACAAATGTAAAAAAAATGTTTTTCCTCATCAATATGAGTCACACACCTAAATTAAGCTTTTCTGGTGTTTTGTAGCATTTTCAGGAAATTTACAGAAACTATCATTTTTGGGTCAAAGGCTATCTCAGAGAAAAACTAAGAATTACTCAGGAATTTATTTTTCTTAGAAAATTTGGAAAGGGGTATATCCTGAGGATAGATTTTGTGTATATGGAAACAACTCTTTTTGGTCAAACCGGGTGAAATGGGAAAAATATTCCCAAATACTATTTTTCTACTAAAACTGAGCACATTCAGCTAAACTTAGCTTTTCTGGTATTTTGAAGCATTTTCGGGAAATTGACTGAAATTTTCATTTGGCTCCAAAAAGTGACTATCTCAAAAAGATGTTTAGAATTACTCAGAAAGCTATTATTTCTCTACAAGTTTGAAAAGGGGAAAATCCAGTGGATAGGTTTTGGTTATATAGAAACAACTTTTTTTTTGTCACTCCTGTGAAACAGGACAAATTTTCCAAAAAATAATTTTCCTCCTATGAGCCACATACAGCTAAACCAATATTTTCTGGTGTTATGAAGCATTTTCATGGAAATAATCTGTAAACTTTTCTTTTGGTTCAAAAAAGTGACTAAATTAAGAATTACTCAGAACTCTATTTTTACAACATATTTGAATAGGGGAAAATCCTGAGGAAAATTTGTATTTGATGGACACCCCTTTTTTTGGTCAAACCAGTGAAATGGGAGAAATATTACAAAAATTGGTTTTCCTCCAAAAAATGAGCCACATACACCAATACTAAGCTTTTCTGGTGTTTTTAAGCATTTTCATGGAAATGGACTCTTCTCTTTAGGGTTAAAACAATGACTATCTTAGAATGAAGCTAGGAATTACTGAGAAGGTTATTTTTTCCCAACAAGTTTGAAGATGAGCAACATCTGTGGAAAATTTTGATTTGAATGAAGCTATACTTTTTGTTTAAACCAGTAAAATGGGACAAATATTAACAAAATCAGTTTTCCTCCTAAAAATGAGCCACATACAGCTAAACTAAGCTTTTGTGGTGTTTTGAAGCTTTTTCATGGAAATCAACTGGAAACTTCTCTTTTAGGTAAAAAAAGTGACTACCTTAGAAAGAAGCTAATAATTATTGAGAAGATTTTTTTCCAGCATGTTTGAAGATGTGCAACACCTGAGTAAAATTTTGATTTGATGGAAACAACTTTTTTTTGATCAAACCAGAGAAATGTGACAACAAAAATGTTTTTTCTCCTCAATATGAGCCACATACAGCTAAACTAAACGTTTCTGGTGTTACGAAGCATTTTCGCGGAAATTAATGAAAAATTCACTTTTGTGTATGTGACTGTCTCAGAAAATTAGCTCAGAATCTCCAAAAAGTTATTATTTCTCAACAAGTTTGAAAAGGGGCAAATCCAGAGGATAGGTTTTGCTTATATGAAACAACATTTTTTGGGAAAATTAGTGAAACGGGACAAAATACCCAAAAACAGTTTCCCTCCTAAAAATGAGCCACATACAGCTAAACTTTGCTTTTCTGGTGTTTTGAAGTATTTTTGCAGAAATCGACAGTAAACGTCTCTTTTGGGTCCAAAAAGTGACTATTTCAGAAAGAAGCTCAGAATTACTCAGAAGTTTATTTGTTCTCAACAAGTTTGAAGATGGTAAATACCTGCAGAAAATTTTGATTTGAAGGAAATCAATTTTTTGGTCAAACCCGTGAAACGGAACAAATATTAACAAAATCGGTTTTCCTCCTAAAATGAGCAACTTAGAGCTAAACTAAGCTTTCTGGACTTTGAAGCTTTATTGCAGAAATCACAACTGAAAACTTCTCTTTGGGGTCCAAAAATTGACTATCTCAGAAACAAGCTAAGATTTACTCGTAGTTTATTTTTCCCAACAAGTTTGAAGATGGGCAACACATGTGGATAATTTTGATTTGATGGAAACAACTTTTTTTGGTCAAACCTGTGAAACGGCACAAATATTAACTTATTTTTTTACGTGAAGCATAACCGAGTTATGGTGATTAGAAGAGGCGACGTTAGAGATATTACGTTGGTTTTTGCACGGTAGGAAATGAATAGCCTTATAACTAATCAACGGGCGACATGTTGATAATATGTACAGACGAAAGGGGAAAAAAAATATGACAGCTCATCACAAGAATAATTCAGGAAGCTATTTTTTCCTCTTCAACTTTGAAAGGGGGCAAATCCTGAGGATTGGTTTTGGTTATGTGGAAACAACATTTTTTGGTCAAACCAGTGAAATGGGACAAATATTCCCCAAAACAATTTTCCTCCTAAAAATGAGCCATATACAGCCAAACTAAGCTTTTCTGGTGTTGGCATTTTTGCAGAAATTGACTGAAAACTGTTCTTTTGGTTCAGAAAGAAGTTAAGAATTACTCAGAAAGCTATTTTTTCTCAACTCATTTGAAGAAGGGCAAATCCTGAGGAAAATTTTGTTTTGATGGAAACCATTTTTTTAATAATACTAGTGAAACGGGACAAATATTACCCAAATCGGTTTACCTATAAAAAAAATGAGCCCCATACAGCTATACTAAGCTTTTCGGGAGTTTTGAAGCATATTTGATGAAATTGACTGAACTTCTCATTTGGGTCAAAAAGTGACTATCTTGGAAAGAAGCCAAGAATTACTCAGAAGGTTATTTTTTTTCAACAAATTTGAAGATGAGCAACACCTGTGGAAAATTTTGGTTTGAAGGAACCATATTTTTTGGTAAACCAGTAAAACGGGACAAATATTACCAAGAGCGGTTTTCCTCCTCAAAATGAGCCGCATACAGCTAAACTAAGCTTTTCAGGTGTTGTGAAACATTTTCGCGAATAATGACTAAAAACCTCTCTTTTGGGTCAAAAAAGAGAATCTCAGAAAGAAGTAAGAATTACAGAGTAAGTTATTTTTCTCTACAAGTTTGAATAGTTGCAAATCCAGAGGAAAATTTTGATTTGATAGAAACCACTTCATTTGGTCAAACCAGTGAAATGGGACGTATATTAACAAAAATAGTTTTCCTCCTCGAAATGAGCCACATACAGCTAAACTAAGCTTTTCTGGTGAAATGAACCATTTTCGCGGAAATTGACAGTAAACTTCTCTTTTGTGTAAAAAATGTGACTATCTCAGAAAGATCGAAGAATTACTCGGAAAATAATTTTTTCTCAACAAGTTGAGAAACCAGGTAAGTTAAAATTTGACCAAAAACTTGGTTTTGGTGAGACCTGACCTAGAGTTCCCTTTTGTGAAGAACACACACTAAGACTGTAGTCATCTGGCAGTTCTTTCTGAAAATTCTCGGAGCACTATGAGGAAGACAATCAAGACGTTGACAAATGAACTCTGACATCATGTGAAAGTGCATAATTTGCACTCATGAAGGTTTAGTGGGCAAAGTATGCTCTCCATCACAATTACTATTGTCAATTATCCATTCTGTATGTGCTAACAATATAGTTAGAGCAGCAGTATATGCAAAGAATTTTGTGTTTAGCTCCAAGATTACGTTCAATAATTACCAGGTTAAAACTCCCCATCCTTTCCCTGACAGTTAGTAGACATGCTATTTTCTCACTCGAGTGTGCAGTCTTTTTTTATCCTCTATCTTTGTCATTATGAATTATGATAAATATTTCCTGCTTACGTAATGCATGACATCCAGTCATGTCTCTGCCTCTATTCCACATTCTAGAGTTGTGCAACAATGCATATCAGGGATGCATGCAGTTTTTCCTTCTGCAGCTCTTGCTATGCTTTTTTCCCCTCCACCAACCTTGTTAGGTAAATGCTTCTGTATCTTATGGCCTGTATGTCTTCATTTCCAATATCATTCTTAGAAAGTGGTAACAATTCGTCAAAAGGTAAATGCATTACTCGCTGGTAACATATTATATGAAGTTTGATTGGTTGAAGTCAGCTTTGAGGCCTGATATTCATTAGGATCATCTTAATCATCTCATCCCAGTCAGTATAATAAGAGTATTTAGCTGAATTCATAAAACATGTCGCTCTGATGGAGGCTGAAGTATTTAGATGAAACATAAAAAGAACCTGTGGGGGATAAGACTTATGATCCTATACTCTGTTTTAGTGATCATATAGAGATTGAATGAAAGAGGATTAATAAACTCACAACCATGATCAGTTGAACATATCTCTAAGCTAAATATATACACACATCTTGGTGTAGTTAGTAGTAATGTCACACATTTCTTTGTACCTAATAGTCTAGTGGAAGGGGGGATGAACCAAGAATTTGGTTATGCATAGTTGTTCTTAGCAGATTTTGAATCTTTAAGTGGTCCAAATTGATAATCCACCGGGTGCCAACTTGACACCCTTGAAGAATTTGAGAAATACAATATGGCAACCAAAATGGCTGCTATTCTATTATATTGAGCTGTAAATACAAGATAAATATTTAAGTTGGCAATTAAATAAATGGTTTGCATGCCAAAGAAGCAAGTTTACATGTTTTTATCAGAACTGATGTTCTTGCACATGCATAGAAATTCAAGATGGCCGCCAGATGTAAGTATAATTACCATCAACTATCAACTACACAATGATGAAACATTTTGTGCTTCAAGTTTGGCTATTTTGCTGAAAAAGTTATTATTCATGCCTAAAAAAATAAATTTGCATTTGTCAGCAGAGTCATGTCCAAAATACACAGATATTAACATTTGGAACTTTATATCTGAATGAAACTATATAGAATCTAGTCATGTTTTGGATTGGAAAATATTTTTTTTATGGCACACTTGTGATTGTAAATCAATATGGCTGTGACAGTAATATTAGCTATATTACATTACGTTGTCCATTTAAAAATTAGTTGTGAATAATAGAGCATTGCTGTTCATAGTATAACTAATCATCATCCTCATCTCCATCATCTTCATCATCACTATGCTCCTCAGCATCATTAGCATCATTTGCCATTTGATTACAGCAATTGTCAGACCTGCACATTTGCTAAATAGGGAGCAAGGAAGCTGACCAGATACACATCCACATCTGAGAGACAAGCGCACTGGATCATTTTGAGTAATTCTGCTGGTGTAAGAGGAACAGCTTGTGGTAGAGGAACTGCACAGAGGGGCTTGGCAAGATCATTTTTGAACCACCAAATTTTTAATGGGTCAAGGTTTGGAGGTTCCTCGTCCAAAGCAGCTTTCCATATGCCTGTCTGAAAGTGTGCCCGCCTTATGTTTTCCTTGAATGACTCCAGAGACGGTGGTATAGCTTTCAGTTTGGGCAGCAGGCATACACCTTTGCGACCAGTTTTGGAAACCCACACTTTGTAGCGTACATCTGTCATGGTTTCATGAGCTTCATATTTCTGACCATAGCATGCTGCAAAGAATGTTGTTGACTTACATAGGACATCCTCTGGGTTGGCTGATGGGTTTCGCAGATGGTTCAACCTATTTCCTGCCTCAAGAACCTTCACAACTTTGGTTTTTCCTATACCAAAGTAAGATGAAACAGTGTCACACCCAGGCAATGCATGAGCTGAAAGCAGCTGTGGGGCAATACTTCTGTGTTTCGCAACACTGGAACCAATGTAATGAGCATCCTTGATTTGTGGGTTCCAAGAGATGTTGATGTCAACTTTTTCTCGGCAGAGTAATGGATTAACAGCACAAAGACATCTGTGTCATAACTGATAACTTTGATACTGCAACATCAAAGGCTTTCCAGATATACTACTTGGAGAGGAATGATAACATCTGCCACTTCCTGCATGGTCTTCAAGTCAGGTCTCAGGATTTGCAATGCATTACATAATTCTGAAGGTATCGGTATTTCCCCAGTAATTACAAGACTGTTGGGAAGATTCAATAGCTCTACTGTAGACATAAGTTCATAACAAATCATATCCATGAGTTGTGTTTTGTTTTTTGTGACAGTTAGAGCAACTTGTTGAGGAGCCGAGGAGGGCTGAGACACAGCTGATGCTCTCTAGAAACCTGTGCTTTATGAGAGGATCTAGTTCCACTTAATACTTTATTCACAGTAGCGGTCAAATATTACGTGCTCTCTAGTGGCACCTTTCAGTTTCCCTTTGACATATTTCACAAAATTTGTGACAAGGTCTTGCACACTTGCCTTGCTTGGCCAATGAACAACCCACAGGACATCCATCATATGACAAACATCAGGTTGTCCTTTTGCACGAGCAGATTGTTCATCTTGAAGTTTGTTCTTTAATTTTGACTTGGACTTGGCTATACACAGATCTCTAGTTTTTTCCTCAAACATTGAGGTAGGAACTGGTGCTAGTTCATAGTTGAGAATCTGTTCCACCGTAATGTCTCGAGAGTTCATGAGTCCCAGGGGCTTAGCAAATATCTGTCCAGAGTCAAACTATTCTGCAGTCTCTGTCCTAGTTTTCTTCTTGAACTCTTTCATCATGTGAACTCACTTTTTGAGGAGTTGGTGGAATCCGTCTGGCCAGCTAGTTGGTAGAATCCATCTGGCCAGCTAGCTTCATACTCTTCCATCTGTGCTTTGTCCAGGTCAACAGCATCATTTACATTTACCTCATCTTGGCATATACATCCTGAAACTATGTTTACAAGAGCAGATCCTTGACCTGCTGTGTCCAAGGGATCAATGAAAAGCTTCAGTTTTTTCCTATTGAATTGCCTGTCATTTTCATCATATTGGCTCAGTAATGCCATTTCTTCTTTGTGGGAGGTGATGTCTACTGATGATGAATCTTACAAATCGGCCATTTCCTTCATCAATCTGCTACAGATGTGCAGGCTCAGTACCCATCTATGGACAACTTTCTCATTCAGTATTATTCCAATGAGACCACCTGGCCCGTGCCCATAATGCATAAACATTGTCTCTATGGATATGTCTGTCCATATCCCATTCCACAGGCCTTGTCTGTAGCGTTGGACATGTTCTCCCTTAAGAAATCTTTCTAGAGTTTCCCCATTCAGCTTTTGCATTGATCTGAGGTAGATTAGGCCATATCTGGTGTAGTGAATGTGCCTTGCAGCACAGAAATATGGTATCATTTCATACACTGCCCACAAATGTAGGGCCCGCCCTCCTTCTCGCTCAGCTCTGATAAAGACTAGCATCAGTAATACTGGAAGGATAAGGTTTTCCACCCAGTGTTTTACTGTTCAACTCTTTGATGCTCTAGCTTTCAGTTCCTACATAAGTTCATCAAAAGGGTTGACTTCACACGGAATTTGATGTAGAACATGCTCTATTACAATTCTCAGAGCTCTAGTATTTTGGGAAAAAATTCTTCCTGTGAGCATTTTTGTTACACCCCCAAAGGCAGCTTTCATTAGCACTTCCAGCCCACTTCCAGCCATCAGAACCCCAATAGTACCAACATAGCTCATCAAAAAGTGCATTCCCCCAAGACAAAGGATGAAGTCCCAACCAAAAAATTCTGGGTAAGCCCATTGTACACTGAGACCTACACGATAGAGTTGAAGATCTGCAGTAAATAAAGTTGTTGCTTAATTAACCAGCATTCTTTGTTAGTCTCTTGGCGTCCAGCATAGCACTTGTCATTGTAGTTGGGTCTGAAGGAGTCATATCAATTACTGGTGTGTACATTGCTTTGGGACGAGGTTTTAGTTCCTGTCCCTGCATCTGTGTAAGCTTAAAAACCACCAAACTCTGCTGTTGAAAGTTTTGTGGCAACACTCCTCAAAAAGTCAAAATCATGAAAGTTTGATCTTTGAACATGGATTCTTGTTGTGCAGCACTTTGAGAGGAAGAACACATTTCTTTAAAACTTATTCGGGAATTTCTGGCTTTGTTAATATTTGTCCACTTTTACAGGTTTGATCAAAAACATTTGTTTAAACAAATCCAAATTTTCCTCAGCATTTGCCACTTTCAAACATGGTAAGAAAAACAAACTTTCTGAGTATTCCAGTGCTCGTATCTGATAGTGTCACTTTTTTGACTAAAAAGAGATGTTCTCTGTGAACTTTCCCAAAAATGCTTCAAAACAACAGAAAGGTAGTTTAACAGTATGTTGCTCACTTTGCGAAGAAAAACAGTTTTTGTTAATATTTATCCCCTTTCCCTGGTTTGATCAAAAACATTTGTTTAAACAAATTCAAATTTTCCTCAGGATTTGCCACATTCAAATGTGGTAAGAAAAACAAACTTTCTGAGTATTTCAGTACTCGTTTCTGCGATAGTCACTTTTATGTCTAAAAAGATAAGTTCCCGATGAATTTACCCAAAATTGCTTCAAAACAATAGAAAGGCATAGTTTAACGGTATGTGGCTCACTTTGGGAATAAAAACAGTTTTTGTTAATATTTATCCCCTTTTACTGGTTTGATCAAAAATATTTGTTTAAACAAATCCAAATTTTCCTCAGGATTTGCTCCTTTTCAAACATGGTAAGAAAAATAAACATTCTGAGTATTTCAGTGCTCGTTTCTGAGATAGTCACTTTTTGACTAAAAAGAGAAGTTCTCTGTGAATTTTCCCAAAAATTCTTCAAAACAACAGAAAGGCATAGTTTAGCAGTGTGTGGCTCTCTTTGTGGAGAAAAACAGTTTTTGTTAACATTTATACCCTTTTACTGGTTTGATCAAAAACAGTTGTTTAAACAAATCCAAATTTTCCTCAGGATTTGCCCCTTTTCAAACATGTCAAGAAAAACAAATATTCTGAGTATTTCAGTGCTCGTTTCTGAGATTGTCATTTTTTTGGACGATAAAGAGAAGTTCTCTGTGAATTTCCACAAAAATGCTTCAAAACAAAAAAAGGCTTAGTTTAGCAGTATGTGGCTCACACTGTGGAGAAAATTTTTTTTGTTAATATTTATTCCCTTTTATTGGTTTGAACAAAAAAAGTTGTTTAAACAAATCTAAATTTTCCTCAGGATTTTCCCCTTTCAAATATGGTAAGACAAACAAACTTTCTGAGTATTTCAGTGCTCATATCTGAGATAGTCTTTTTTGACTAAAAAGAGAAGTTCACTGTGACTTTCCCCAAAAATGCTTAAATACTATAGAAGGGCATAGTTTAACAGTATGTTGCCCACTTTGGGAAGAAAAACAGTTTTTTTAAATATTTCTCCCCTTTTACTAGTTTGATCAAAAAAGTTGTTTAAACAAATCCAAATTTTCCTCAGGATTTTCCCCTTTTCAAACATGGTAAATAAAACAAACTTTCTGAGTATTTCAGTGCTCGTTTCGGCGATAGTCGAACTTTTATTTCAAAAAATAAAGGTTCTCTATGAATTTTTTTAAAATTGCTTCAAAACAAAAGAAAGGCATAGTTTAGCAGTATGTGGCTCACTTAATGGTGAAAAACAGTTTTTGTTAATATTTTATCCCCTTTTACAGGTTTGATCAAAAACAGTTGTTTAAACAAATCCAAATATTCCTCAGGATTTGCCCCTTTTCAAATATGGTAAGAAAAACAAACTTTCTGAGTATTTCAGTGCTCGTTTCTGAGATAGTCACTTTTTTGTCTAATAAGAGAAGTTCTGTGTGAATTTCTCCAAAAATGCTTTAAAACAACAGAAAGGCATAGTTTAAACTGTATGTGGCTCTCTTTTAGGAGAAAAACAGTTTTTGTTATTATTTATCCCCTTTTACTGGTTTGATCAAAAAAATTTGTTTAAACAAATCCAAATTTTCCTCAGGATTTGTCCCTTTTCAAACATGGTAAGAAAAACAAAATTTCTGAGTATATCAGTGCTTGTTTCTGCGATAGTCACTTTTATGTCTAAATAGAAAAGTTCTGTATGAATTTCCCCCAAAATGTTTCAAAATAACAGAAAGGCAGAGTTTAGAAATATGTGGTTCACGTTGGGAAGAAAACAGTTTTTGTTAATATTTATCCCCTTTCACTGGTTTGATCAAAAACAGTTGTTTAAACACATCCAAATTTTCCTCAGGATTTGCTACTTCCATACACTGTATGAAAAACAAAACTTTCTGAGTATTTCAGTGCTCGTATCTGAGATAGTCATTTTTTTGACTAAAAAGATAAGTTCTCTGTGAATTTCACCAAAAAAAAATTCAAAACAACAGAAAGGCATAGTTTAAAAGTATGTCGCTCACTTTGGGAAGAAAAACAGTTTTTGTTAATATTTATACCCTTTTACTGGTTTGATCAAAAACAGTTGTTTAAACAAATCCAAATATTCCTCAGGATTTGCCCCTTTAAATCATGGTAAGAAAAAAAAATTTTCTGAGTATTTCAGTGCTCGTTTCTGAGATAGACACTTTTATGACTAAAATAAAAAGTTCTCTATGAATTTTCCCAAAAATGCTCCAAAACCACAGAAAGGCATAGTTTAGCAGTATGTGGCTCACTTTGTGTAGAAAAACTGTTTTTGTTAATATTTGTCCCCTTTTACTGGTTTGATCAAAAACAGTTGTTTAAACAAATACAAATTTTCCTCGGGATATGCCCCATTTCAAATATGTTAAGAAAAACAAACATTCTGAGTATTTCAGTGCTTTTTTTCTGCGATAGTCAATTTTATGTCTAAAAAGAAAAGTCTCTGTGAATTTCCCCCAAAATGCTTCAAAATAACCGAAAGGCAAAGTTTAGAAATATGTGTTTCACTTTGGGAAGAAAACAGTTTTTGTTAATATTTATCCCCTTTTACTGGTTTGATCAAAGACAGTTGTTTAAACAAATCCAAATTTTCCTCAAGATTTGCCCCTTTCAAACACTGTGGGGGCGTAACCCCCACGGATACAGAACTTTCATGTGAACATTGAATTGTGAACTGTGTAAACTTGTAAATATATTTAGTTAGCCGTATGCGTAGAATCTATAGTTAGCTATGGCAAGTTCATTTACGTGTTACCCGACCCTAGCGGTGGTTTACTCTTTGCTGAGTGGGCATGTTTATTTCTTTTTGTGATCCTCGGGCTCGGCTATAAAAGACGAGATCCGTGGACGTTCAGTGAAATCCTTGTTGTACCCTACGTTTTCTTATCTATTAAACTACTTCTAACCGACACGTCAATCTCGGGTGGGTTGGATACGGTGGGGTAAGAAGCGTTGCAACAGAATCCTGGTGGTAGCCTACATATATATCTTTAACCAAAAGGGGACAGAAGAAAGTAACCCCACATCTGGTGGCAGCAGTTTTCGTCTCAGCCATCGACTTGCAGATCGACCACCGAAAGAGACTGAGAGCGAGCGACGTGATCGCTAGTGCTGTGGAGAACGTCTGGACAAAGACCCATCTCCAAGAGAGACATTTTTTCCGAACATTTGTGTGGTTGGGTGTATCGTGTTTAATTTTGTTGTGTGCTTGTGCTTTTACTGATCCTTTGGTGTGGTTGTAGAGCGCTGGTGTCTGAGGATCTGCACGGCCGAACCTGGTGTATGGCTGGCAGTGGCAAGGCGAGGTACGAATCAGACCATTCTATTCACGTGGACGGAAAATGTGTTGACACCCGGGACACACCCTACTTATTGCGATCGAAGCAGAGCGAAGGGGAACGGATGTCAGATAGAAACGACTCCGGTGATATGGGGACCTTCGTGGAAGGGCAGACGAGTGGCAAGACGCCCAAGAAAAGGAGAGCGAGATCTTCGGAAAGGACCCGGAGAGCACTGTCGCCGGAAGCAAATGCTCGCAATCCTCCTTCCTTTATGACACCTGCTGCGGACAGATATGCAGCACGGACGCCCATGGCTCAGCAGACTGTAATGCCGCAGGCCATGCAAGACATGATGGCAGCCCTCTGGCAGCTACAACTACAGGCGGACAACGTGAGGGAGGAGAGGAGAGATCGGGACGACAGTTGAAGGAAGAGAGGAAGCAGCGTGAACGCGAAGAGGCCCGGGCGGCCCAACGCAATTGGGAGGACCGAGACAGAGTAGAGAGAAGAGAGAGAGAAGACCGGGAGACTCGAGAGAAACAAGCTTTAGCCGAGTTGGAAGCAGAACGTGAACACACACGACAAGTGGTGGAACTTAAGGCAGCCGAGAAACTGGCAGTGCTCGAGAAGGAGAGGAGAGAGGTGGAGGCGCTCAGGAAGAAGAATGAATGCCTGCTGCGTAACCTTCATCCCATCAATGAGAAGGAGGACTTAGAAGTTTACCTCAATGGAATGGAGCATATCCTACGGCAGTGCCAGGTGGATGAAGACGAGTGGCTATTTTACCTGATGGCCAACATGTCCGGCCGTTATGCAGCACTCGTGCAGGGTCTCACCATAGACGATGATGAGGAGTATGAGGCGGTCAAGGGACGGATGTTGGAGGCGGCTGGCCTGACAACTATGGATGCTGGTCAGCAGCTGTTCCAGTTGAACAGCGCGGATACTCGAGGAAAGACGGCCCTGGAAGTGTTCCAGCTGGTGACACGCCTGATTAAGAGGATTTACAAAGGTGCAGTGACTGTGCATGATTATTTACTTGCTATTGCCGTTCCAGTGCTAAGGAAGATGCTCCCGAAGGAAGGAATTGCATTTTTGGACCAGAAATGCCCGAAGTCAATGGAGGCGTTGCTGGATTCCCTTCAGCAGTGGTGGGCCATCACGAGAGGTAGAACGAGTGAGGACATACAGCCGAAGCCAAAACCGTCTGCCTTTCCACCTGGGCGGTTTGGCGCTCTGAAATGCTTCAGCTGTGGGAGGCTGGGTCACCGAGCTTCTGAATGTCGCTCAAGGCCTTTTACGGGCTCTTACCCCAGCCCGTTGTCTACTACGGCACCCACGACCGGGGACGAGGGATATCCTTGGACGTGCTACACTTGTGGCAAACGAGGCCACAAGTCTCCTGCCTTCCCACAGAGGGTAGTTGGCAACAGGCCACCCCCGAACATGACACCAGAGACGGCGCCGGTGAAGCAGTTAACCATGAGGCCGAAGACATCCATCTCAGAGAATGTGGTGAGGGGCAAGATTGGGAGTATGGAGTTAGATTTTGTTCTGGATACGGGGGCCAGTGTGTCTGTGGTTCCCAGTAGTTGTGTGAGAGATGAGCAGTTGTTAGACGAATGTGTGATTATTGAGGATGCCAATGGTGGGGAGGCTAGGCGGCCGTTGGCCATGGTTGATATAGTAGTGAAGGGGTTAGTCAGTCAGACAGAAGTGGCGGTGGCACCAGATGAGGTTCTCAAGGGCAAGGTTTTGTTTGCTATCAGCTTGGGGAACCCTGATCACAGAAATTTTTTGAGAGAGTGGGATGATGAGCAGCCTGCTCACCCTGTCAGAGTAGTGTCCACCCGGGCACGGGTGGTTGAAGCGGCTGCAACTGAGGCTGAAGTAGCTGCTCTCATAGCGGTGGAACAGCCTCGGTGCAGACCTGCTGCTGGTGTACCAGCTGAACCTACTAACCTTGTTGATAGTGAAAGGAAGGTACCTGTAGTGGTACCTAGTGTGGAAGTATTGACAGATGACAGTGAGCCTGCCCCAGTTTCCTTGCAGCCTGAGGCTACATGGGATGTGGACTCCAATCCGATAGTAGAGGAGGAGGATTCGGTGTGTTTATCCCCTCTGGAGTCTGGTAGTGCTCGTGAGAAGTTGTGTTCAGAGTCTAAGCTAGATAAATCCTTAGCCGTGTGGCGTGGTCTAGCCAACGAGGGCCTTAAGGGATTCAAATGGAAAGATGGCCTTATGTTTCTGAGGGTCATGGATCCCACTTTTCAGGCAGTTGAGGCCCTAGTGTTACCCAAGGAGTTTAGAGTACTAGTAATGAGAACTGCCCATGATGGTACTGGGCACTTGGGGCATCGTAAGGTGCTTCAGATGATAAAAAAGAGATTTGTTTGGCCTTTGATGGCAAAGGATGTTACATTGTTTTGCCAGTCATGCCAGGTGTGCCTGAGCTGCAGCCGAGCGTCTGTTCGAAAGGCCCCGATGGTTGAGCGCCCCGTGCTGACCGAACCTTTCGAACAGATGGCCTTCGACCTTGTCGGTCCCCTCCCGAAGGCCAAAGGTGGATACCGGTTCGTGCTCACAGCGGTGTGTATGGCTACTCGCTGGCCGGAGCCTATTCCACTCAAGTCGATCACTGCGAGAGCTGTTGCTGAAGGAATGGTCAACATTTTCAGCTGGACGGCCATTCCGCTCCAGATCCTCTCGGACCAGGGCACCCAATTCCTTAGTTCGCTGGTGAAGGAACTGTGTAAGCTGCTGGGAATTCAAAGGTTGAAGACTACTGCGTACCACCCGCAGACAAATGGCACAGTGGAATGCAAGCATTCCACATTGGAGGGCATGCTTACCAAGGCTCACACCCAAGGGATGGACTGGGTGTTCCAAATCCCGTTTGCCCTCTTCGCTCTTCGGCAGATGCCGCATAGGGACACTCTTCTTTCTCCCTTCGACCTGATTTTCGGGTACAATGTCAGAACACCCCTCGAGCTACTGTATGGTGAGTGGTCGGGGAAGGCTAGTAGGCAGTTGGATGTTGGTAGTTGGGTGGAGCAGGTGCAGGACAGGTTGGATTTAGCGAGGGAGGCGGCTAGGCAAAGGATGGTGGTTGCAGTGAAGGCTAGGAAGTTGCATTATGACAAAGTGTCGTGTGTGAGGTCGTTTGATATTGGAAACTTAGTATGGTGTAGAATACCAGGGATGGACCACAAGTTAGCTGAGGCGTGGTCTGGGCCCTGGGAGGTGGTTGCCCGACTGAACGCGGTCAACTACTGGGTTAAGAAGGTGGCTGGTCCGAGCAAACCTAGAGTGGTGCATGTGAACACCCTAAAAGCATGTGTGGATCAGGAGGAGAGAGTTTTGAGGCTCACTGTAGTAGCCGAATCAGAAGAAGATGGTGCTGCAGGTGGTATCTCTTTGTCCCAAGTGTGTGCAGAGTATCGAAAGCAAGACATTGAGGCTATTAAGTCTGAGTTTGCAGACGTGCTCAGTAGCGAGCCGGGTAACACTGACAGTGCTATTCTATCTCTTGAGCTAGTGGATAGCACCCCCATACAGCAGGCTCCGTACAGAGTACCTGATCGTCTGAAGCCTGGTGTTAAAAAGGAATTAGAAGGGTTGCTCGAGGCTGACATAGTTGCTTCATCTACCAGCCCCTGGGCTTCTCCTATTGTAACTGTAACCAAACCTGATGGGTCAGTTCGGATTTGCGTGGATTACAGGAAGCTGAACGAGGTAACAGCAAAAGACCCTTATTACATGCCAACCTTGGAAGAGATTCTAGAGAGGGTGGGGTCATGTCATGTACTCTCTAAGCTTGACTTAGCCAAGGGCTATTATCAAGTGAAGGTTGCTGCTGGTTCCCGTGCGAGGACTGCATTTATAGGCCCGTTCGGTAAATATGAATTCTCACGGATGCCATTCGGATTGAAGAATGCCACTGTGGTCTTCCAGAGGCTCATGGACGGGGTCCTGAATGAATGCTATAGTTATGCGGCCCCTTATCTAGACGATATCTTGATCTTTTCCTCTCACTGGTAGAAACACTTAGTGCATGTAAGGAGTGTTTTAGCTGTTTTGGGAAGCACGGTTTGACTGCTAAACCTAGTAAGTGTACGTGGGGTAGGTGTTATGTGGAGTACCTTGGTCATATTGTGGGGAGCGGTATTGTGGCTGTTCCGAAGATGCGGGTTACGGCGATGGCAGAGTTTCAGCAACCGGTGACTAAGAAAAATATGAAAGCGTTTTTAGGTAGTGTGGGGTACTACCGGAAGTTTATTCCCCACTTTAGCAGGTATTCTTCGGTGCTTACGCCTGCCACTTGCCATGATGCACCGGGGAAAGTCATGTGGACTCCGAAGATGCTGGAGGCCTTTTCCCACCTCAGGTCAGTTCTGTGTGCTGTGTGTGTATTGAATGTCCCTGGCCCGGAAGATATTTTTGTTCTGCAGACCGATGCCTCTGCTGGTGGAGTGGGTGCGGTTTTGAATGTGGTGCGAGATGACAAGGTTCTTCCAGTGGCCTTCTTCTCGCAAACAACTCCAGGGAGCTGAACGCCGATATTCTGCGACGGAGCTAGAGGGATTAGCAGTATACCGGTCGGTAACATTTTTTGCACATTTTCTTTATGGCAGAGAATTCACTCTCTACACTGACCACCAAGCCCTTGTGTCGATGCGGTCCGGGAAAGTGATGAACAGACGCGTGCATGGATGGGCTCTCAAGCTCCAGGATTTCTCCTTTCGGTTCATTTACAGACGTGGTGTGGCGAATGCCAACGCGGATGGGCTCTCCAGACAGACTTTTCTGGAGGACGCCGAGGACGAGCGCCAGATCAGTGTGGGGGGATGTGGGGGCGTAACCCCCACGGATACAGAACTTTCATGTGAACATTGAATTGTGAACTGTGTAAACTTGTAAATATACTTAGTTAGCCGTATGCGTAGAATCTATAGTTAGCTATGGCAAGTTCATTTACGTGTTACCCGACCCTAGCGGCGGTTTACTGTTTGCTGAGTGGGCATGTTTATTTCTTTTTGTGATCCTGGGGCTCGGCTATAAAAGATGAGACCTGTGGACGTTCAGTGAAATCCTTGTTGTACCCTACGTTTTCTTATCTATTAAACTACTTCTAACCGACACGTCAATCTCGGGTGGGTTGGATACGGTGGGGTAAGAAGCGTTGCAACAGAATCCTGGTGGCAGCCTACATATATATCCTTAACCAAAAGGGGACAGAAGAAAGTAACCCCACAAACATGGTAAGAAAAACAAACTTACTGAGTATTTCAGTACTCATATCTGAGATAGTCACTTTTTTGACTAAAAAGAGAAGTTCTCTGTGAATTTCAAAAAATGCTTCAAAACAACAGAAAGGTATAGTTTAGCAGCATGTGGCTCACTTTGTGGAGAAAAACAGTTTTTGTTAATATTTATCCCTTCAAAAAAATTTGTTTAAACAAATCCAAATTTTCCTCAGGATTTTTTCCTTTTCAACATTGTAAGAAAAACGAACTTTCTGAGTATTTTATTGCTCGTTTCTGCGATAGTCACTTTTTTGTCTAAAAAGAAAAGTTCTCTATAAATTTTCCCCAAAAAGCTTCAAAACAACAGAAAGGCATAGTTTAGAAGTGTGTGGCTCACTTTTTGGAAAAAACAATTTTTATTAATAATTATTCCCTTTTACTGGTTTGATCAAAAACAGTTGTTTAAACAAATCCAAATTTTTCCCAGGATTTTCCCATTTCAAACATGGAAAGAACAACAAACTTTCTTAGTATTTCAGTGCTCGTTTCTGAGATTGTCACTTTTCTGACTAAAAAGAGAAATTCTCTGTGAATTTCCCCAAAAATGCTTCAAAACAACAGAAAGGCATAGTTTAACTGTATGTGGCTCACTTTTGGAAGAAAAACAGTTTTTGTTATTATTTATCCCCTTTTACTGGTTTGATCAAAAACAAGAGAAGTTCTCTCTGAATTTCCCCAAAAATACGTCAAAACAACAGAAAGGCATAGTTTAACAGTATGTGGCTCACTTTGGGAATAAAAACAGTTTTTGTTAATATTTATCCCCTTTTACTGGTTTGATCAAAAAAAATTGTTTAAACAAATCCAAATTTTCCTCACGATTAGCCCCTTTTAAGAAATGGTAAGAAAAACAAACTTTCTGAATATATCAGTGCTTGTTTCTGAGATAATCACTTGTGTCAAAAAAGAAAAGTTCGCTATGAATTTCCCCAAATATGCTTCAAAACAACAGAATGGCATAATTTAGTGGTATGTGGCACACTTTGAGAAGAAAAACAGTTTTTGTTAAATTTTATCCCCTTTTACTGGTTTGATCAAAAAAAGTGGTTTAAACAAATCTAAATTCTGAGTATTTCAGTGCTCGTTTCTGAGATAGCCACTTTTTTGACTAATAAGAGAGGTTCTCTGTGAATTTACCCAAAAATGCTTCAAAACAACAGAAAGGCATAAGTTTAGCAGTATGTAGCTCACTTTGTTGATAAAAACGGTTTTTGTTAATATTTATACCCTTTTACTGGTTTGATCAAAAACAGATGTTTACACAAATCCAAATTTTCCTCAGGATTTGTACCTTTTCAAACATGGTAAGAAAAATAAACATTCTGAGTATTTCAGTGCTCGATTCCTGAGATAGTCACTTTTTTGACTAAAACGAGAGGTTCTCTGTGAATTTCCCCAAAAATGCTACAAAACAACAGAAACGCATAGTTTAGCAGTATGTAGCTCACTTTGTTGAAGAAAAACAGTTTTTGTTAATATTTATACCCTTTTACTGGTTTGATCAAAAACAGTATATTTAAACAAATCCAAATTTTCCTCAGGATATGTCCCTTTTCAAACATGGTAAGAAAAACAAACTTTCTGAGTATATCAGTGCTTGTTTCTGAGATAGTCACTTTTATGTCTAAAAAGAAAAGTTCTCTATGAATTTTCCCCAAAAATGCTTCAAAATAACTAGAAAGGCAGAGTTTAGAAATATGTGGTTCACGTTTTGGAAGAAAACAGTTTTTGTTAATATTTATCCCCTTTTACTGGTTTGATCAAAAACAGTTGTTTAAACCAATCCAAATTTTTCCTCAGGATTTGCCCATTTCAAATATGGTAAGAAAAACAAAGTTTCTGAGTATGTTAGGGCTCGTTTCTGAGATAGTCACTTTTCTGTCAAAAAAGAAAAGATCTCTATGAATTTTCCCCAAAATAACTCAAAACAACACAAAGGCAAAGTTTAGCAGTATGTGGCTCACTTTGTGGAGAAAAACAGTTTTTGTTAATATTTATCCCCTTTTAATGGTTTGATCGAAAACAGTTGTTTAAGCAAACCCAAATTTTTCTCAGGATTTGCTCCTTTTCAAACATGGTAAGAATAAAAACATTCTGAGTATTTCAGTGCTCGTTTCTGAGATAGTCACTTTTTTGTCTAAAAAGAGCAAGTTCTCTGTGAATTTCTCCAAAAATGCTTAAAAATAACAGGAAGGCATAGTTTAACACTATGTGGCTCACTTTGGGGAGAAAAACATTATTTTTAATATTTGTCCACTTTTACTGGTTTGATCAAAAACAGTTGTTTAAACAAATCCCAATTTTCCTCAGGATTTGCCACTTTCAAACATGGTAAGAAAAACAAACTTTCTGAGTATTTCTGTGCTTGTATCTGAGATAGTCACTTTTTTGACTAAAAAGAGAAGTTCTCTCTGAATTTCACCAAAAATGCTTCAAAACAACAGAAAGGCATAGTTTAACAGTATGTGGCTCACTTTGGGAAGAAAAACAATTTTTTGTTAATATTTATCCCCTTTTACTGGTTTGATCAAAAAAAGTTGTTTAAACAAATCCAAATTTTTCTCAGGATTTTCCCCCCTCAAACATGGTGAGAAAAACCAATTTCTGAGTATTTCAGTGCTCATTTCTGAGATAGTCACTTTTTTGACAAAAAAGAGCAGTTCTCTGTGAATTTCACAAAAATGCTTCAAAACAAAAGAAAGGTATAGTTTAGCAGCATGTGGCTCACTTTGTGGAGAAAAACAGTTTTTGTTAATATTTATCCCATCAAAAACATTTGTTTAAACAAATCCAAATTTTCTGCAGGATTGTCCCTTTTCAAACATGGTAAGAAAAATGAACTTTCTGAGTATTTTAGTGCTCGTTTCAGCGATAGTCACTTTTCTGTCTAAAAAGAAAAGTTCTCGATAAATTTACCCCAAAAAGCTTCAAAACAAGAGAAAGGCATAGTTTAGAGGTATGTTGCTCACTTTTTGGAAACAAACAATTTTTATTAATAATTATCCCCGTTTACTGGTTTGATCAAACACAGTTGTTTAAACAAATCCAAATACTCCTCCGGATTTGCCCCTTTTAAAACATGGTAAGAAAAACAAACTTTCTGACTGTTTCAGTGCTCGTTTCTGAGATAGTCACTTTTATGTCTAAAAAGAAAAGTTCTCTATGAATTTCCCAAAAAATGCTTCAAAAAAAAAGAGAGGCACAGTTTAGCAATGTGTGGCTCACTATGTACAGAAAAACAGTTTTATCAATATTTATCTCCTTTTACCGGTTTGATAAAAAACAGTTGTTTAAACAAATCCAAATTTTCCTCAGGATTTGCCACTTTTAAACATGGTAAGAAAAATATACTTTCTGAGTATTTCAGTGCTCGTATCTGAGATAGTAATGTTTTGACTAAAAAGAGAAGTTCTCTGTGAATTTCCCCAAAATGCTTAAAAACAACAGAAAGGCATAGTTTAACGGTATGTGGCTCACTTTGGGAAGAAAAGAGTTTTTTTTAATATTTTCCCCCTTTTACTGGTTTGATCAAAAATAGTTGTTTAAACAAATCCAAATTTTCCTCACGATTTTCCTCTTTCAAACATGGTAAGAAAAACAAACTTTCTGAGTATTTCAGTGCTAGTTTCTGAGGTAGTCACTTTTTTGGCTAAAAAGAGAAGTTCTCTGTGAATTTCCCCAAAAATGCTTCAAAACAACAGAAAGGTATAGTTTAGCAATATACGGCTCACTTTGTGTAGAAAAACAGTTTTTGTTAATATTTATCACCTTTTACTGCTTTGATCAAAAACAGTTGTTTAAACAAATACAAATGTTCCTCAGGATTTGCCACTTTCAAACATGGTAAAAAAAAAAATTCTGAGTAATTCAGTGCTCGTTTCTGAGATAGTCACTTTTATGTCTAAAAAGAAAAGTTCTCTATGAATTTCCTAAAAAAACCTTTAAAACAACAAAAAAACATAGTTCAGCAGTATGTGGCTAACTTTATGGAGAAAAACAATTTTTGTTAATATTTATCCCCTTTTACAGGTTTGATCAAAAAAAGTTGTTTAAAGAAATCCAAATTTCCCGCAGGATTTACCACTTTCAAATATGGTAAGAAAAACAAACTTTCTGTGTAATTCAGTACTCGTTTCTGAGATAGTCACTTTTATGTCTAAAAAGAAAAGTTCTCTACGAATTTCCTCAAAAAAGCTTTAAAACAACAAAAAGGCATAGTTCAGCAGTATGTGGCTAACTTTATAGAGAAAAACAATTTTTGTTAATATTTATCCCCTTTTACAGGTTTGATCAAAAACAGTTGTTTAAACAAATCCAAATTTTCCACAGGATACTTTCAAATATGGTAAGAAAAAAACTTTCGGAGTATTTCAGTGCTTGGATCTGAGAAAGCCACTTTTTTGACTAAAAAGAGAATTTCTCAGTGAATTTCCCCAAAAATGCTTCAAAATAACAGAAAGGCATAGTTTAACAGTATGTGGCTCACTTTGGGGAGAAAAACAGTTTTTGTTAATATTTGTCCACTTTTACTGGTTTGATCAAAAACAGTTGTGTAAACAAATCCAGATTTTCCTCAGGATTTTCAACTTTCAAACATGGTAAGAAAAACAAACTTTCTGGGTATTTCAGTGCTCTTTTCTGTGATAATCACTTTTAGGTCTAAAAAGAAAAATTCTCTATGAATTTCCACAAAAATGCTTCAAAACAAGAGAAAGGCATGGTTTAGTGGTATATGGCTCACTTTGTGGAGAAATAGAGTTTTTGTTAATATTTATCCCCTTTTACTGGTTTGATCAAAAAGAGTTGTTTAAACAAATCCAAAATTTCCTCAGAATTTTCCCCTTTTAAGCAATTGTAAGAAAAACAAACTTTCTGAGTATATCAGTGCTTGTTTCTGAGATAATCACTTTTAAGTCTAAAAAGAAAATTTCTCTATGAATTTACCAAAAAATGCTTCAAAACAAGAGAAAGGCATGGTTTAGTGGTATGTGGTTCACTTTTAGAAGAAAAAATTTTTTTTTTAATATTTATCCCCTTTTACTGGTTTGATCAAAACATTTGTTTAAACAAATCCAAATTCTGAGTATTTCAGTGCACGTTTCTGAGATAGTCACTTTTTGACTAATAAGAGAGGTTCTCTGTGAATTTACCTAAAATGCTTCAAAACAACAGAAAGGCATAGTTTAGCAGTATGTAGCTCACTTTGTTGAGAAAAACAGTTTTTGTTAATATTTATCCCCTTTTACTGGTTTGATCAAAAACAGTTGTTTAATCAAATCAAAATTTTCCTCAGGATTTCCTCCTTTTCAAACATGGTGAGAAAAACTAACTTTCTGAGTATTTCCGTTCTCGTTTCTGAGATAGTCACTTTTATGTCTAAAAAGAAAAGTTCTCTATGAATTTCTCCCAAAATGCTTCAAAACAACAGAAAGGCATAGTTTAGCAGTATGTGGCTCACTTTGTGCGGAAAAACAGCTTTTGTTAATATTTATCCCCTTTTATTGGTTTCATCAAACACATTTGTTTAAACAAATCCAAATTTTCAACAGGATTTACCCCTTTTCAGACATGGTTAGAAAAACAAACTTACTGAGTATATCAGTGCTTGTTTTGAGATAATCATTTTATGTCCAAAAAGAAAGGTTCTCCATGAATTTCCCCAAAAATGCTTCAAAACAACAAAGAGGCATAGATTAGCAGTATGTGGCTCACTTTGTGAAGAAAAACAGCTTTTGTTAATATTTATCCACTTTTACTGGTTTGAACAAAAAAAGTTGTTTAAAAAAATCTAAATTTTCCTCCGGATTTACACCTTTCAAATATGGTAAGAAAAACAAACTTTCTGATAATTTCAGTGCTCGTATCTGAGATAGTCACATTTTTGACTAAAAAGAGAAGTACTCTGTGAATTTACCCAAAAATGCTTCAAAACAACAGAAAGGCATTGTTTAACAGTATGTAGCTCACTTTGGGAAGAAAAACAGTTTTTGTTAATATTTATCCCCTTTTATTGGTTTCATCAAAAAAATTTGTTTAAACAAATCCAAATTTTCCACAGGATTTACTCCTTTTCAGACATGTTAAGAAAAACAAACTTACTGAGTATATCAGTGCATGTTTTGAGATAATTATTTTATGTCCAAAAGAAAGGTTCTCCATGAATTTCCCCAAAAATGCTTCAAAACAACAGAAAGGCATAGATTAATAGTATGTGGCTCACTTTGTGGAGAAAAACACCTTTTTTTACTATTTATCCACTTTAACCGGTTTGAACAAAAATAGTTGTTTAAACAAATCTAAATTTTCCTCAGGATTTACACCTTTCAAACATGGTAAGAAAAACAAACTCTCTAATAATTTGAGTGCTAGTATCTGAGATAGTCATTTTTTGACTAAAAAGAGAAGTTCTCTGTGAATTTACCCAAAAATGCTTCAAAACAAAAGAAAGGCATAGTTTAACAGTTTGTAGCTCACTTTGAGAAGAAAAACAGTTTTTGTTAATATTTATCCCCTTTTACTGCTTTGATCAAAAACAGTTGTTTAAACAAATTCAAATTTTCCTAAACACTTGCCCCTTTCAAACATGGTAAGAAAAACAAACTTTCTGATTATTTCAGTGCTAGTATCTGAGATAGTTACTTTTTTGACTAAAAAGAGAAGTTCTCTGTGAATATATCCAAAAATGCTTCAAAACAACAGAAAGGCATAGTTTAGCAGTATGTGGCCCACTCTGTGGAGAAAAACAGTTTTTGCTAATATTTATCCCCTTTTACTGGTTTGATCAAAAAAATTTGTTTAAACAAATCCAAATTTTCCTCACGATTAGCCACTTTTAAGAAATGGTAAGAAAAACAAACTTTCGGAATATATCAGTGCTTGTTTCTGAGATAATCACTTTTGTGTCAAAAAAGAAAAGTTCGCTATGAATTTCCCCAAATATGCTTCAAAACAACAGAATGGCATAATTTAGTTGTATGTGGCTCACTTTGAGAAGAAATACAGTTTTTGTTAAATTTTATCCCCTTTTACTGGTTAGATCAAAAACAGTTGTTTAAACAAATCCAAATTCTGAGTATTTCAGTGCTCGTTTCTGAGATAGTCAATTTTTTGACTAATAAGAGAGGTTCTCTGTGAATTTACCCAAAAATGCTTCAAAACAACAGAAGGCACAGTTTAGCAGTGTGTAGCTCACTTTGTTGACAAAACAGTTTTTGTTAATATTTATACACTTTTACTGGTTTGATCAAAAACAGTTGTTTAAACAAATCAAAATTTTCCTCATGATTTGCCCCTTTCAAACATGGTAAGAAAAACAAACTTTCTGAGTATTTCATTGCTCTTTTCTGAGATAGTCACTTTAAAGTTTAAAAATAAAAAATCTCTAAGAATTTCCTCAAAAATGCTTCAAAACAACAGAAAGGCATAGATTATAAGGATATGGCTCACTTTATGGAGAAAAACAGTTTTTGTTAATACTTATCCCCTTTTATTGGTTTGATCAAAAACCGTTGTTTAAACAAATCCAAATTTTCCTAAGCACTTGCCCCATTTCAAATATGGTAAGAAAAACAAACTTTCTGAGTATTTCAGTGCTCGTTTCTGAGATAGTAACTTTTTTGACTAAAAAGAGAAGTTCTCTGTGAATTTACCCAAAAATGCTTCAAATCAACGGAAAAGCATAATATAGCTGTATGTGACTCAGTTTTGGGAGAAACACAGTTTTTGTTAATATTTATCCCCTTCTACTGGTTTGATCAAAAACAGTTGTTTAAACAAATCCAAATTTTCCTAAGCACTTGACCTTTACAAACATGGTAAGAAAAACAAACTTTCTGATTATTTCAGTGCTAGTGTCTGAGATAATTAATTTTTTGACTAAAAAGAGAAGTTCTCTGTGAATTTCCCAAAAATACCTTCAAAACAAAAGAAAGGCATAGTTTAGCAGTATGTGGCCCACTCTGTGGAGAAAAACAGTTTTTTTTAATATTTATTTTCTTTTACTGGTTTGATCAAAAACATTTGTATAAACAAATCCAAATTTTCCTCACGATTAGCCCCTTTTAAGAAATGGTAAGAAAAACAAACTTTCTGAGTATACCAGTGCTTGTTTCTGAGATAATCACTTATATGTCAAATAAGAAAAGTTCGCTATGAATTTCCCCAAATATGCTTCAAAACAACAGAAAGGCATAGTTTAGTGGTATGTGGCTCACTTTGAGAAAAAAAACTGTTTTTGTTAATATTTATCCCCTTTTATTGGTTTGATCAAAAACAGTTGTTTAAACAAATCCAAATTCTGAGTATTTCAGTGCTCGTTTCTGAGATAGTCACTTTTTTGACTAATAAGAGAGGTTCTCTGTGAATTTTCCCAAAAATGCTACCAAACAACAGAAAAACACAGTTTAGCAGTATGTAGCTCACTTTGTTGACAAAAACAGTTTTTGTTAATATTTGTACCCTTTTACTGGTTTGATCAAAAACAGTAGTTTAAACAAATCCAATTTTTCCTAAGGTTTGTCCATTGCAAACATGGTAAAAAATAAAACTTTCTGGGTATTTCAGTGCTCTTTTCTGAGATAGTCACTTTTATGTTTAAAAAGAAAAGATCTCTATGAATTTCCTCAAAAATGCTTCAAAACAACAGGAAGGCATAGTTTAGAAGGTTATGGCTCACTTTATGGAGAAAAACAGTTTTTGTTAATACTTATCCCCTTTAATTGGTTTGATCAAAAACAGTTGTTTAAACAAATCCAAATTTTCCTAAGCACTTGCCCCTTTCAAACATGGTAAGAAAAACAAACTCTCTGAGTATTTCTGTGCTCGTTTCTGAGATAATAACTTTTTTGACTAAAAAGAGAAGTTCTCTGTGAATTTACCCAAAAATGCTTCAAAACAACAGAAAAGTATAATTTAGCTGTATGTAGACTCAATTTGGGGAGCAACAACAGTTTTTGTTAATATTTATACCCTTTTACTGGTTTGATCAAAAACAGTTGTTTAAACAAATCCAAATTTTCCTATGCACTTTCCC
>CBDHDT010000059.1:0-50855 GCA_965261215.1 Ekhidna sp. | reverse complement strand
ACAGTGCAGGCCCATCTGAAACCACCGAAATTTGAACACATATTTGAGCTGTCATAACATTAACATTTCCCCCCTTTCTTCTGTGTAAATACATTTGATACCAACTTGTTGCTTATTGTGTGTGCTTTAAGATGATATGTAAAAAGTCTCTATAGGCACCTTTTCTTAGAAGATACATCCAAACACGCAAGGGTCACCCAAAAAATGGCACTTCCTAATTTGTGGCAAGCATAACACTAAGGCGCCTTGAGCGACGCGGCCCAAAATTGGTGTGTGTGTTGCTAAAGCACATAGCTGTGATATAGTGGTTGCAATTATTTTTAACGTGAAGCCCCCCTAAGTTATGGTGATTGGAAGAGGTCGGGTCACAGATATTGCGTGGCTAAGTGCTTTAGCAACCTACACACCAATTTTGGGGGGCGTCGCTCAAGGCGCATTTTTTGAGTGGCCTTTGCGTGTTTGGATGTATCTTCTAAGAAAAGGTGTCTATAGAGACTTTTTACATATCATCTTAAAGCACACACAATAAGCAACAAACTGGTATCAAAAATATTTGCACAGAAAAAAGGTGGGAAAAGTTATGACAGCTCAAATATGTGTTCAAATTTCGGTGGTTTCAGGTGTCGTCTTTTTCTAATCTGCAGTTGTTTTCTCTACCGGACCATTTCCTTTCAAGGCGGGTGACCCATTCATATTTTTTTACGGATGGATGAACGTACAGTGAATACATACATAGATATATATGGAAACATACTCCATGAGTGGCAATACAAACTTTCCCATTCAACTTCCCGGTGAGAGCTCTACTTGCTCGCCAATAAATGATGTTATCCAGCAATATTATTTTGGCCCATTAACAGCTCCACATCTAGGTTGCTATGCTACCACACAACTCACAAATTCTTCTTGCTGACATTGCAGAAAGCCTGCGGGTGTTTCCCAACAATTTTCTGAATGTCAATGTGGTGCTACAAATGTCATCACCTGGCTTTGCTTTCCACTGTCAAAGATCCAAGACAAACTACATTCCCAGCCACTACAGTCAACATTCCCAACCACTATAGTCAATATTTGTCAGTCATTGTCCAAATTGTCTGTCAACTGTGTGTTCCACTCCAGGCTCCAGCAAACTCCATTTACTAAGCTCTACCACTATTGCATGTGCTCATCCACTAAGCCCCACCCACTTATGTGTGCTCATGCCCCACCTTCATATATGTTAATTTACTAAGCTCCACCCGCATATGCTAATTTACTATGCTCCACCCCTCTTATGTGTGTACATTCACTAAGCATCACCCTAAGTGCTCATTTATTAAACTCCACCCCTCTCATGTGTGCTCATTCACTAAGCTCTACCACCCTCTTATGTGTGCTTATTTGCTAAGCTACCCTCATGTGTGCCCATTTAGCTTCACTCCTATTATATATGATCATTAACTAAGCTCCACCCTCTTATCCTCTTATGTGTCATTAACTAAGCTCAACCCTCTTATGTGTGCTCATTTAAAGCTTCATCCCTATTATGTGCTCATTCACTAAGCTCCACCCTCTTAAGTGTGCTCTTTCACTAAGCTCCACACCCTCTTGTGTACTCATTTACAAAGCTCCACTCTCTTATCTATGCTCATTTACTTAGCTCCACCCTTGTATGTGTGGCCACACCCTCTTATATGTGCTCATTTACTAAGCTCTACCCCCATTTTATAGAAATGCTCATTTTACTGAGCAGGACGGTAGGAAAAGACTCACCACATATATGATGTACATTAGTCTCAGACAACAGGCCCGTAGCCAGGAAGGGGTTTGAATGAACTCCCTTTTGAATCACAGCCACCAACATTTCCCCCCTATGCCTGGTATGCCATCACACATCAAATAAATGTGATGCGATGATGATCATGAAGTGCAGAGTTCGCGAGAGTCAGATACTCTTGACTATGGCAATTGAGCTATGATATTTGTGCTGAGATGGGTCCAAAGTTCCTAGAAAGAAAAGGAGGCCTTCCAGCAGTCCAGGAAGGCCTGCTGAAGCACATTACACTAACTAAAGGCCACTTAACTTCTAAGAATTTGCAACCCATGACATCAGCTGCCAGTCAGCAATATAGCTTTTGAAGTGCGTGACTTACCGAGTTGAATCAGCACTATCCATTGACCATGTCAGTGCAGATGAAGACCAGGCTGCATATATCCATTCTGAGATCTACTTGCTAGTTGTAGTTTGTGAAAAAATTTGACGGTCACAGTGAGTCAGTGTGTTACCCTTAGCTTTGTAATTTGGATCATGTGATGTCAGCTCTTTAAAATTAACCGATTAAATGCCGTAACTGTCGTTTGTCAAGTACCGACGTCAACCGCCCACAAAATTAATTAAAAATGAACCATACACGAAAATGCCATATATTTTTTCTGCACATGCTCAATGGATTGCTATCGCTATAAAATAGCAATAAACATCTTATTTCCGGTTAGATGGTCACTGAGCAAAAGAGAAAAAAAGTCAACAATGGCTGACTCGTTCGTAACTACGTCAACAAACGTCATTTTCAGGCCTTTACTGCCCTTTCTGTAAACACTTCTGCTGAGGAAGCATGCACAGATACCAATGCTTACTGAAAAACACTCTGAATCCATTCATTCTTGATAAAGGAGTCACTCAAAGAGTTGCAGACATGGCATGATGTAGAGATGTATAGGTTTTGTTTGCTTACCTCAATAGAGCTAATTCTTAGACCAAACTGCAGCATATTATATTTGCATTCTAATAATTTGAACAGTTTGAAGTGTATTCCTGAAAGAAAAAAGTTATACAGCTAAAAATAAAATTGTTATAAAAAACTACAAATAAGGTCAGTGTGTAATCCCTCAAGCTGAAAATAAACTAAGCAAGTGGTGCAGTGAACCAAGGGTGTGTGTCTCACAATCCTGTACAATATGCCACTCTTCAATGGAAAAACAGTGAGTGATATATGCTAGACTTTGTATTCATAACAAATATTTTGTATTTACTACAGCAAAACAACAATGAACTATGTTTGCTGTGTATTTGTAACAAATATTTTGTATTCACTACAGAAAAACAACAATGAACTATGCTTGCTGTATATTGATAGAGAGCACCTTAATATTACATTGGACAGGAGTCAAGGCTGATGACTGTGTGGTTATCTGAGTACCATGTTATACTTCTGGTGCAGGCCCGAATGCAACACATGCATGCCACTAGGATTTCCCCTTGAAGTTTCGGGAGGAAACTTAACATGAGCCCCCCCCCCCCCCCCCCCCCCCCCTGCCTGGGAAAGACAGGGGAACGAGTACCAGCCCAAGGAAAGTGGAAGCCATAGTGGCAGCCACTCATCTCCAAAAACTTAGGGTAAGGGTCTAAAGGTATTGTATCTGCCAAGCTGTACCATGTAACAATGCAAGGAATGGTTACTGTACTCATTGGTGAGTGTGAAGCAAGCCAGTTATAGCTTCTCTCCTAAGGGATGCCCCAACTATGTAGTCTGGGACCTACAGGGTGAGAAAATGCTTGGGGCAGCGAGGGTGTGGGATAAGATTTTTTAAAACTTCTTTGTTTATTTTATATGCTGTGTGCTTGATGTTATGGCTGTGGTGAATCACATGATATGAGGGGCCTAGTGGGAGTTAAAGGTGGTATGGGATATGCATGCGCAGTTTAGGTACATAATGTATGAACATTGAATGCTGCCTTGTGAAAAGGCAAAAGGCTAACTATATATATATCCTCAGAAATGGAATCATACCCCGTGATACTGTGGAAAAGGGAGGCCAACCTTTCTTAGGAGGTGCATATATGTATTGTAGGAATGCTGCACTCTGCCATCAATCTCGCGTTTGAATCATCGAATCCTCTATACCTGCTACGGCTGCTGTAGTGGTCGCACAATCTGGAAGCTATGTCCTGCATATTGGTGTTGCGGCAGACGGATAGTATTGAGGATGTCCTGAATATGACTGACAAAGAGTAGTTTTGTGATAGTATTTTGAGAAGCGTTTAGAAAAAATAGGCCTGGTGTGTTACCTCTGACCTAGTGATGGAAGTTACTGGGCATAGAAGTGTAGTAGTGAAGCCTGCTACAATGTCTGCACCAGATCCTAAACTGATTGCACTTTGACACCTTGAAATGAACTGCACCATCTGAGGGCCTGTATGGTTGTCCACTGCTCCCCCCCCCCCCCCCCCCCTCCATGCTAGTCTCGTTACAGAGTTAAAGATGCCACATCCCACAGTACTAATTTGTCAGGGTTTGAGCAGATTCTAGTGAGCATTGGATTCTGTGGTATCTGTGCTGAAGTGGGAAACCTGATACTTGTGGAAGAGCCCTTAAGCATCCTTGTGCCAATTCAGGCTTGCAGCTTTCTCAGCCTTGGCAACAAGGACTTCTCCCTAGGTTGGGGCGACCAAAGGAGATGTTCATGCTACGTAATACTGAGATGTTGGACTTTACTGTTAGGGAGTGAGGCCTTGGTTGTCCAGGAATGCTAGAAGCTGCACAGTAGTTGTTGGGACAGGGGGAAGGGCTGAGCAGCATGATAAGTGCTACATGTGAAGAAAATCTCCTCCTCATGAGCATGGATGGCACAATATCATAGTGGAGTGCATACTCTGTCCTGGTTCAACACTACAGGGTTGTGCAGTGAATCAATAAGTATGGCTGGCTGGATGGTGGGACCTCTGGACATCGGCCTTTGGGCCTAGCAGGTGTCTGGCTGGCTGCTTGAAGAGCCTTTGTAGGCAGTCCAGGAGGAGATTAGTGCCTTGGCAGATTGGAGGAACTGAAGTCTTCCCATTGGTCCTGGTGTCTAGCTAGCATATGCAGGCCACTGAAGTCTTCCCATTGGCCCTGGTGTCTCATTAGCATATGCAGGCCACTAAGGTGTATGGCTAACATATGCAAGCCACTGAAGTCTTCCCTTTGGCACTGGTGTCTAGCTAGCATATGCAGGCCACTAAAGTCTTCCCAGGTGTCTGGCTAGCATATGCAGGCTGCTAAAATCTTCCCATTGGCCCAGGTGTCTGGCTAGCATATGCAAGCCACTAAAATCTTCCCATTGGCCCTGGTTTATGGCTAGCATCCGCAGGCCACATAGTGAGATCAGGGACTCAACCAAATGAAGGCGGCTTGGGTTTTGCTGGTAGAATGATGCTGGTAGTCATTATGTAGTAAGTAAAAACACCTCATGATTGCTCTAGATCTCTCTATGAAAGCCTTATTATAGAGGTGTATGTTAGCCACTGACTAGTTTAGGTCCTTTCTAGAGATGGCCTCTCGGTGATATTTCCGGTCATAATTGATCCACCTTTTTGCTTCATAGTTCCTCTCAGCTCTAAGAATGGTGGCCTGATAAGCCAAGAGCTCCATAACCATCTCAGAGGACTGAGTACATGGAGTTTCACCATTCAAGAGAACATTGAGATATATAACTTATGGACAAATAAGCAGATGGAGTTGACGTCCTGAAATCTATGGGATATCGGTGTCAATGGAGACCTCAGAATCTCAGAACTCTAGACCCAGGATCCTTTTTTACGACTTTGAGTGAGTGTGAGGCTGCTGGGTTGAAAGGGGGAGATGGATAAAGGAGGAGCCATAGCTAGGGTAGCTTGCATGTCCTCAGCTACAGCGAGTAGCTTGAGGGCCGTGTAGCAGCGGGGCTTGGAGTGAATGTCAGTATGGAAGCAATTTGGGGAAGCTGGCATGTCCTTAGGCAGCTGTTATGAGCAAGCCCAATACTGCAGCAGGGATGGGGGTGAATGTTGGTATGCAAAGCACTTTGGAAGCTGGCATATCCTTTCCTATAACTGAGGCAACTGTTGTGAGCAGGCCCGTGTAGCAGCTGTGCTTGGAGTGAATGTCAGTATGGAAAGCACTTTGGGGAAACCGGCATGTCCTTTCCTATAGCTGAGGTGGCGGTTGTGATCAGGCCCGATACTGCAGCAGGGGTGGGGGTGAATGGGCGTATGGAATGCACTTTGGAGAAACTGGTGTGTCCTTTCCTGGGGGTGAGGTGGCTGCAGCTAACAGCACGAGGCCCGATGCAGCAGTGAGGCTGGGGATGCAAGTAATGCAAGGTGGTGTGACCTATAAGGGATAGTATGAGTGTATAAAGATCAAGTTGCGGCTGGTGTGCGGGTGTCCAAGCGTGGGCCGGCATGCGTAGCTAATAGGGAAGTAGTTGGTGGAATTTTCCTTGAGGTGTGTGTGTATACAAGGTGTAGAGATGTATACAAGGTGAATGTAGTGACAGTACCTGCCTACATTATTACAATAGACCTAGAAACAGCTGAAAGGGAGTACAGATTGGGTAAAAAAGCTAGTTGGAGATTGCTAATATTCAGTGTGACCTATGCTCCGGCAAATACGGTATAGGTGTGTAGCATCTTCCACACTTGCATGATTACATCAGCAGCAGTTATCTCTGCTACAAGGCTCTGCACAGCTATGACTAGGATACTGTGTTTTCAGCACATGTATGCATGGAGCAGGGAGGGAGTGTTCTCTGAACACATTCTCATTAGCTTCTCCCCACTCTTTTATACATAATTGTACACCTACTCTGCATTTTACATTACTGTCTTATCTAACACATACACCCTCCCTTTTTGTCTTACTCATCCTATTTAACCTTTATCTTTATGTAGTATTCATGTATACCACTCTCACATTACCTATTTAATTGCAAGTTAGTTAATAATCTATATAATTAATTAATCTTTCCTATTTAATCAGGATTTAATTAATGAATCTTTATGTATGTAGTATCTATATATGTTACTACTGGACTGTACTTTACATGTAGTGCTCTCTATGAATAATTTATTGTTTAAAAAAATAATAATCTATTTAATTACTGATTTAATTAATAAATTTTTATGTAGTATCAGTATCCTTATGTATGGTACTACACACACATATTACCTATTTACCCACTCATATTACCTATTTATCTCCATGTATATGCATATGTATGCCTGCACAGCTGAGCAGTCTCAAATGGAGCAGGTGGAGGTAGACTACATCAGCATGCCTGGCCGGAATACCAACATCTCTGGAGTGAAGTCCTTTGCCAAACTTCCTCTCAATGCTAGCATTTACGTGGAGAAGTTTGTGGAGCTGGTAGGAATACCTAGTGAGTTTAACTAATTATTAATACACAAGACTGTTGTGTTCTATTATATTGTGCCAAACCAGCTATAACTGGTGTATATATCATTGTAAAGCTCAGAGATGGCTTTTTCGGTTGAGCAGTTGTGTAGGATGAAACAACACAACAATGTCTAAGAGAAAACTGAAGTTCATATGGACTTTTTCTGCCAGTGGGTGGGCCTGAGGTAACTTTTTCCTGAAGCTACCCCACATTGAAGCAACAGAAGTGTACTTTATGTGACTATTAGTGGCAGGTTGGCAGTTAGCCTTAGAGAAGTGATAGAACAAAACATAATGCAACATCTGGAGTTTCATCCATTGAAAGAGCGGTCTCTGATATAATCCATTTAACTTGCAGAATGATAGACCAAAATAGTAGAGAAGTGTGCGTGTGTGTTACATATAAGCATGTGGAGAAATGGGTACAAAGTGCTTGAGGGCAGTAACAAAAGTGGTGGATGTCCAGGACATTTAACTCTATAGGGCCCTGAGTGCGTATACATGTGCATTAATTTTTCATGTTCCTGACCATAGCATGTATACACATGCGAAGAATGCTACTTGACTGTCTTTGTTAAAAAGCTATGTTCATGTTTGCACAATGAAATCGAACTCAAGCTGTTCAATGGTGAGGCTGCACCGAACCCCACTCTACTAGAAAAACACAGGAGTTCCTGAAATGGCAATTTTTCATGAGGTAAGCATCAACATCATCGGCTTCGATAAAATAAGAAGATGGGTAAAGAAAGTATCCATATAGCTAGCTATAGCTGAGGAGATTAAATGTTGGATTATGTGTACACCTCTCACCTGTCCCTCATATCAAATTACTCTGTCATTCCGCCACTTAAAAATTCGTACTATTGCTGCATTAGCATGAGCCTCTGACTGGAGAAGTCCCTTGCCGAGCAGGCATAGTGTGTGGCTTTACAAGGATGCTGATTTTGAACCATCAATGTGTGTTTAGAGGCCCTATCTACATTGGCTTGTTATGGAGGATCTGGGGTGTGTTCTGGTTTTAATTTCACCTTTATAGAAGTGATCTCTAACATAATCCTGAGCAGGGTAATCTGCTGCAGGAAGTCACTACCCTGGCTGACAAAAAGGAGTTATCTGCGGTATGAGATGACATGCGTGACAAGGCTCACAGACTAGCCAAGCAGGTGTATACTCCTGGGAACTGGGAGAAATTTAGAGAGCTTAGGAACAAGACTCTGGGGGCTCTAAGAAAGCCTAAAATTGCCTTCTTTTCCTCTATTTCTAAGAAGATCACCAATTTAAAGGAGTTCTGGAAGGTTTATTGTTCCATCAGCAGTGACCATCACCCATGCCTTCTACGATCTCAAACAGAGTGTCCACAGCCACCAATATCTTGAAAACTAGCATGATAAACTACGGACGTTATCAGGATGTTTGCAGACGATATTTGTTATTACAAACCTATGTTCTCCGGAGAAGATCACATCTCTGTACAATCATGTGATGCTCATTTCAAATTGGGTGGCATCCAAGCATCTAAGAATGAACACACGAAAAAAGACAAAGATCTTGGTCATCTCTAGGAAGAGAAATCGTCCAACCATTGAAGTCTCCTCCCTAGAGCAGGTGTCCACCCACAAATATCTTGGTGTCACCATCTATGGGAACCTCACCTGGTCTACTCATATCCTGGCCACCTGGTGCAAAGCCAAGCGCTTAATTGGCTTTCTATATTACGGGATGTGAGCAGAAGATGCAATGAGTACTTGTATAAGACCATTGTGCAGCAAGTACTCAAGTACTGCAACTATGTATTGGCTCCCCACCAGGACAAATACATCTTGGGACGGGTGGGGGTTCAAATATTTGCAGCCAGACTCATTGCCAGGCAGTGGTGTGATGGTTCGGACTTGTTGTGGAATGTCCTGCATTGGGCACTTCTCTCTGCTCATTGCTCGTTCCACTAATTATGACTGTGCAGACAGATCCTTTGTGGACAATCACTAATTTCATCATCTTGCTTTATTCCTCACTCCTCTCTGATTATGTTTGTCATGCAAATTTTTGCCCCTCTTTCAATCGTACATTAAAACTTAACGCCATTCTTTCTTTTTAAGTGTTGTCCATTATGGAACTTTGTTTTCCTAAGCATATTATCTTTTTGAACTCTTATCTAACCATCAAAAATCATTTGAAACATTATTTGGTTGTATAGAATAACACAGTGGGTTTCCCATCCGGAATATATATATATATTTTACATTCCTTTGTAAGGACACCTTGCTCACAGCTAGTTGGTGTCTTCCTTATGCTGTTGCATTAAGTTATAAAATAAAATAAAAACACATTAAGTACAAAATTCATTGCCTGCCATATTAGAGCTATATTAGAGCTATGCTAGACCCATATTAGAGCTATACTAGAGCTATATTAAAGCTATACTAGAGCTAGAGCTATACTAGAGCAATGCTAGAGCTATGCTAGAGCTATATTAGATCTATAATAGAGCTATACTAGAGCAATACTAGAGCTATATTAAAGCTATACTAGAGCTATACTAGAGCTATACTAGAGCTATACTAGAGCTATACTAGAGCTATACTATAGCTTTACTAGAGCGATACTAGAGATATACTAGAGATATACCAGAGCTAGTTGATCAAGGGACTAGCTAACTAAAAGCTAAAATAACTACTATGGTCTTGGACCAGCTAGAGAAACAAAAAGGTACTCCAAGATACTTTTATTGTGACTTGGCAAGCTAGCATATCAATAGCGCTTACCTGATAGAGCCCTCAAGCAGTGTTTTATCCAGGGATGTTAGGGGGGAGGAAGATTCCCCCCCCCCCCAAAACCTTGCAATTCCCCCCTAATATATCCAAAAGATAAGAGAAGGGCTATTCTCATGGCTAGTTGTATTGTACTGAACCTACAACATGAAAGTTGTTAAGCACAAATTATAATGTGCCTAGTTTTTCTGAATAGAGCAAATTATTAGTTAGTCTGCTAAGATTTAGCTAGTGGCTGGCACGAAACACCCTGGCTCATCCTCGCTGAGACGCTTGGCATGACACAACCTAACTCCTCTTCTCTGAGAGGCTGACACGAGACACATTAACTCCTTCAAGAGTAACAGGAAGCACAAACATGATCTGGCGCTGACCACTGTTGAGTGTGAAGAATCTAAAGAATGATGCCTGAAGTGAGTTGAGGAGAACTCGGTTGACCGGAGTTTTAGTACAATGGGTAGAATTTGCAATAGATTACGACAGTGAATGTTACCAGAAAACTTAGCTCACTGTATGCGTGTTTCTGTTGAAGGACCCAACACTTGAACTGCTGAACAATCTGAGGAAATTGTAAGGAAATGGCACTCTTGTCTTGATGATCGACGCATTCGAATATGACTCAATTGTTGTTTATATTATATGATGAAAATTCTACCATACTGATTATTCTGTGTGTATCCTGTAGATAGCTATATAGCTGTAGTCTCGAGGTCAGACTATAATTCCAAGGAAACATTTCAACATGCGTGAATAGTTTGGCCTCGAGACTAATATAGCTGCTGACTGTTCTCCCTCCCAAAACATACCTACTAGATAAAACACTGCCCTCAAGTGAAGAAGAAAGCCCCCATGACTCTTGCTGTTCACATGACATCAAAAAAAAATTAAAAATTGAGGCATACACATGCATTGAATAGGCCTTAAGAGTTAAATTGACCTGTGTATACCTGCCAAGTTAGACTCTTTCTAATTTTTCTTTTGTTATACAAGTCCAATATATACTGTGTATCATACAAGTCTGATATATACTGTGTATCACACAAGTCTGATATATACTGTGTATCATACAAGTCTGATATATACTGTGTATCATACAAGTCTGATATGTACTGCGTATCATACAAGTCTGATATATACTGTGTATCATACAAGTCTGATATATGTACTTTACTTTATATGAGATTCTATTGTTTTCTCCTTTACAGTTCAGTGGATAGGAACTTGTCCAGAAAAAAAACTACAATATTTTCTTGGAAATTCAGTAGACAACACACAGGAACAAAAATAGAAAAAATGTTATTATTTTTTTAAAGTATATATATATATATATGTGTGTGTGTGTGTATTTAAGCCGGCAGCCCAGTGGTAGTTTGAAAAGGTACACCATTTTGTCTGATGCTGGACAGCAGCGGTGTGGTCTCATTACCCTGGACGTACACAAATTCTTCCTCATCCAACTGGCGCTGTACAGGAGGTATGGTCATGTGACAATCCATACGCGGCACTGGCTTCCCAGCCTCCAACCTCTCTTCCATGTGGTTGGAGAACAGAGTCATAAATAGCGCCACTATCAGCATCACTGATCCGATATATTGCTGCAGGTCACAGATTGTGATGGAAAGGTGGATGATATAATGATTGAGTCAACAAGCCAGACAGCAATTAGAGTTGGCACATTGTAGTGTTACACTGTGTTACATCCCTAATGGCTTCTATTTTCAAATGCTCTTCACAATATATAAACAGTTTTATCTTAATAGGCATACAAGTATTGGGTACAGTAGTTCATACAAGAATAATTTCTTGCTTACAAATGGAGCCAGTTGATCTTGAGTGACGAAGTAGGCAGCCACGATTGTGATCAATACCTTATTAAAGAATATGTACAGATTGTGATAGGCATGGACTATTGCTACATAATCAGAAGGAGGTTGTGTCTGTATCATCAAACAATGATATTCCCGAACACTTATACACATACTGGGTTGAAGTTGACATCACGCTTGGTTGAGGTGAACTATGGGAACACACACTGGAAAAACATTACACTTCCTTGAAGTAGGTTGACAAAAGCTCTGTGGGTACACACACTTGGTTGAGGTAAGTTGACGAGCACAATGGAGATACATGTAAATTAAATAGAAATAACTATGTATGTGTGTGTGGGGGGGAGAGGAGGGGGGGGGGGGGGGGGGGGGCACACTAGTATCAATTACAGTTTGAGCAGCTTGGACTACATAGGAAAATAGCTTATATTAGGATAAAAATATTTCACCTGCACAACCTAGCCACACATAAGTGCACTGAAAATAAACTTTCAACATTATCAGAAAAAGGCCCAAAGCAAGTAGCTTACAAGAGAGTCACTGTTCGGCTAAGATGCCCACCCACGAATTGCCTGGCCAACGAAAAACAAACCAATGAGACAAAGTATGCCATTTTACTGACCTGTGCTGGCCAGAATGCTGTAATTATGGTAGCAGAGATGTGTATGTTGGTCCATGTGAAGAGGAGGTAGCACATGGCTGACGTGATGAAGACTGCATAAATAAGTGCATAAATGGCCTGCAAATGAAAAACAACCACAACAGGATGACTAAAATCAATCGTGTCCACAATATTGCACATGTTCAGCTTTTAATGCACACCATGGTTGATAGTGAACAATTGCATTAGTAATATCTACCCCTTTACCATGTTTCACATAATAACCCTTGCAGTTAATAAATTGTAATTACATAGTCCATCTGGGCAGCTGTATTAGTGCACAAATGCAATCTGCTGTTCCATAAGGAAAGTACATATGTTATGGCAGCAGAAGGGTTCCTTGGAGGGCTAATTTACTTCTAGGATGATTCTATATTTGTGGTTGCTACAGGTGTCTATCTTCGATGCTTAACATCAATTCTATAAGCAGGTATATAGAGGACAATAACAACTCAAGAACAAGCCATGAAGGGGAACAAATAACATAATATAATGGATTCTACAGTCTATCAAATCTCGGCTCTAAAAACTCAAAACTTTTAACTGGTTGACTTTCTTTGCTCATAATTTTTCTATAGCCTTCTCTTACATTTCTTATCAATCGCACAGAAGGGAATTGCTGTAGCTATAACAGTGGCATGATATGATTTGTGCCACACTTGAACTCATATCATGTCTAACATTGACATGGTCTGTAGAATTCACAAAAACAATTTGTTGTGTAGCACAGAGAAGGGAGTACTTCTGTTTAATATTACCAATGACATTGAACACAACACACATTTACTATTGTTCTTGTCTGTAGCACTTCAATACCACCAAGTTCACCTTAGCCTTGAGTAAAGGTTGGGTGGGGTTTTGAGGAGTATACACAGTTGGCATCTATAGATTCATGAAGAATGTCTGAGCCACGGGTCTCCAATTATCAGAAATGAACTGTGTTCAGTCAGATTGTTCTCTTGAAAAGTAGCTTACAGTAGCTTGAGATGTGATAATACCAATGAGATGCTTGTCAGGATTGTGATGCTGGAAAAATAGGTTGGGACTCTCTATTGCATAGGGGATTCCAAGAAAAATTTCAAAACCAGCAAAATCTCAGAAAATGTTTCCTAAAAACTTTAGGTACAGTTTTTATAAGGCTGTCTTGATCTGGCCAAATGATTAGATGGTATACAGTATTCCAAGAACAGGAGAAAAGGTTTGACTGATAGTTGAACTGTGTACCTGTCTATATGCGAGATTTTGATCAGATGTATGTTATTAACAATAGCTGGGAAGCCTGTTAAAGAGGAGCCTTGTGTTCTTAAATAAGGCTTTACATAAGTGAATAATGAGTGGAGCAACTGCCACTTGCTTAGGCCAGTGAAGTACAGAGTCCTGAGGCTTTACATAAGTGAATAATGAGTGGAGCAACTGCCACTTGCTTAGGTCAGGGTACAGAGTCCTGAGGCTTTACATAAGTGAATAATGAGTGGAGCAACTGCCACTTGCTCAGGCCAGTGAAGTACAGAGTCCTGAGGCTTTACATAAGTGAATAATGAGTGGAGCAACTGCCACTTACTGAGGCCAGAAATATATATATATTTAATTCCTTTGTTGCTGTCTGAGCTATTCTAGACCAGCAGTTGTAACACTGGCATAAGAAGCCGGGGGGCTAGTGAAGCTACAACCCCTTTCCCCCACTCAAAATGAGATGAGGTCCCCCTTGTACCCACATGCATACATGAACATGGTTGCCAGGCTGGCCAAAACATTTTCTGGAATGATATACTGGATCCAAGATAGAAAACCGACCAGTTTCTTTCCCACAGAACTTCCAGTTTCTCACTCGGCATTATTCTCTCACTCAACAGTGGGTTCAGTGTCTACTTTGGTAGTAGGGGGTGCATAAAAAAAGGCCAGAAATGGTTCAAGGTAGATGTGCTGTAACACATGTTGGTACTTTATTCTGGGACAGTGCAATATCATAGCTAATTAATTATTCATGAGATATTTACATCAGTCATAACTTTCTTTTACTTGATCTCATACATGTAACTTTACTACCAAAAGATAGCTTATTTCATAAGCTTTCCAATGGTCTGCATAGAATAATATTTTGACAAAGTGTACAGAATGTAAAAAAAAATTCATGTTTTTTTTTCCTGGAATTTTTTTTTTTTAATTGCAATGAATTTTCCATGTATACTGCTTTATTATATATTATTTTATAGCTCATTCCATACTCTATGGCCTATGCAATGAGTACAATTTGACCTACCATACACTTCTAATACATGGGTATCATTCTGTCTTAGACTAGTTGACCAGCTTCTGTGGTGGATTTTGTGCTAATTTGTCCTCATTGCATACTTTAGTCAGTAATGTAGATGTCCATAAAAGGCAACTGACATTTACTGTAAAACTGATGTTTACCAGCACAATTAATTTAACTAATTTAATGAGCCAAGTAAAATCGTTAAACTTTGCACCCTTAAACTTGTTACTTGGTAGCAATAGTCTAGTGCCACCACGTATTTGATCTACTTTCCCAGAGTTTTGTTTAGCTACCCATATCACATGTACGCTCAATGAGTTTGAGGAAGTATTTGAAGCCATCTGGTAGTGGTTGTGGTGGTACTACTAACCCTCTGCTTTCTGACCCCAATGAAGGTGGTGAGTCCATAAAAATGTTGGTTTCCACTGTAAATGAACATGTAGCAAAAGCAATGTCTGCTACATCATCAAGGAAGCGCAGTAGTAGCTATAATCGATATGAGCTCTAGAAATGAAAGCAAAATAGCAGAAATGGGAACAAGGCCACCATTACTAAGTTTTCTGAGATCTAGGATTTGATTTGCATGCAAGCACTGTTAGAAGCTTTTTGAGGGCATACTATAAGCAATTGCAATCTGTAAAAGAACCAGATGCTATCACTAAACTTGAGGGAAAGAAATGTGGACGACCAACCACTCTTCAAAGGAAACGGAGAATACTTTGAAGGAGTGCATTCATAAGCTTAGACTTTATGGGGGTATCGTCAACAAAATGATCCTGATTAGTCCTGCACATGGTATTGTCGAGTATTATAACAGAAGTCTTTTAAAGAAGTGTGGAGGGTGCTTAGAATTAAGTCGTGCTTGAACCCAGTAAGAAGGCAGCCCAAAAACTACCTGATGACTTTCCACACCAAATTACCGCTTTTGGAGAAAATTAAAAATATTGTTACTACACACAAAATCTCTTATCAGCTAGTTTTTAACTGGGACCAAACTGGCATAAAGCTTGTCCCAGCAAGTGACTGGACCATGGCTGAAGAGGGCAGTACGCAGGTTGAAGTACGTGGGTTGTATGACAAGCGTGAGATAACTGCATTACTGACTGCTACGCTCTCTAGACAGCTCCTCTTCCCTCAACTCCTTTATGCAGGTAAAACTCCCAGGTGTCACCCTCGCCAGAGCTTTCATAGAGGCTGGGATATCTATCATAGTCCAACTCATTGGAGTACTGAAGATACAATGCTACACTTTGTAAAAGAAACTATTCCATACATCACTGCTGCTCGAGAATGCCTTGGCCTTTCTCAGGATCAAAAGGCCCTCGCAATTTTTGATGTTGTAACAGTTCACAGGGTTGCCAGTCTGTAGGAATTACTGACCGAAGCAAACATCATGTTCGTCTATGTTCCTACCTGTTGTACATCAGAGCTGCAGCCACTGGAGAAGTCTCTCAATGATCCCTATAAGAAGGAACTCCTCAAACACTGCTTTATAGACTGGTATGCTTCTGAGGTAAAGAAGGTACTTGTCAAGGGTGAAGAAGTCCAAATCAGTCTACAAACCTCTATCATAAAGGAACTGCTTGCAAATTGGATAATCAAAACACTAGTTTGAGTGTGCTAGTATGAGTGCACTCTAGTATGAGTGTATGCTAGTATGAGTGTATGCTAGTATGAGTGTACGCTAGTATGAGTTATGCTAGTATGAGTGTACGCTAGTACGAATATACGCTAGTATGAGTGTTTGTTAGTGAGAATGTACGCTAGTACGAGTGTACGCTAGTATGAGTGTTTGCTAGTTGAGTATATGCTAGTATGAGAGTGCTTTAGTTTGAGTGTGCTAGTATGAGTGTACGCTAGTATGAGTGTACGCTAGTTTGAGTGTATACTAGTATGAGTGTATTCTAGTATGAGTGTACGCTTGTATGAGTTAATGCTAGTATGAGTGTACGCTAGTAAGAGTGTACGCTAGTATGAGAGTACACTAGTATGAGTGTTTTCTAGTTGAGTGTATGCTAGTGTGACAGTCCTCTAGTATGAGTGTATGGTAGTATGAGTGTAAGCTAGTATGAGTGTACGCTAGTTTGAGTGTATACTAGTATGAGTGTATGCTAGTATGAGTGTACTCTAGTAAGAGTGTGCTAGTATACGTGTATTCTAGTATGAGTGTACGCTAGTTTGAGTGTACACTAGTGGAGTGTATGCTAGTATGAGTGTATGCTAGTATGAGTGAATGCTAGTTTGAGTGTATGCTAGTATGAGTGTATGCTAGGATGAGTGACCTCTAGTATGAGTGTATGCTAGTATGTGTGTACGCTAGGATGAGTGTACTCTAGCATGAGTGTATCCTAGTATGAGTGTACGCTAGTATGAGTGTATGCTAATTGAGTGTATACTAGTATGAGTGTACTCTAGGATGAGTGTATGCTAGTATGAATGGACGCTAGTATGTGTGTACACTAGTATGAGCGTATGTTAGTATGAGTGTATGCTAGTTTGAGTGTATGCTAGTATGAGTGTATGCTAGTATGAGTGTATGCTAGCATGAGTGAATGCTAGTATGAGTGTATGCTAGTGAGTATATGCTAGTATGAGTGTATGCTAGTATGAGTGTATGCTAGTATGAGTGTACGCTAGTATGAGTCCATGCTAGTATGAGTCTACGCTAGTATGAGTGTATGCTAGTGTGAGTGTATGCTAATATGAGTAGACGCTAGTATAAGTACATGCTAGTATGAGTCTACACTAGTATGAGTGTATACTAGTATGATTGTGGGCTAGTATGAGTATTCTCTAGTATGAGTGTGCTAGTGTGAGTGTATTCTAGTATGAGTGTACGCTAATATGAGTTAATGCTAGTTGAGTGTACGCTAGTAAGAGTGTACACTAGTATGAGAGTATGCTAGTATGAGTGTTTTCTAGTTGAGTGTATGCTAGTATGAGAGTACTCTAGTATGAGTGTATGGTAGTATGAGTGTATGCTAGTTTGAGTGTACTCTAGCATGAGTGTATCCTAGTATGAGTGTACGCTAGTATGAGTGTATGCCAGTATGAGTGTATGCTAGTATGAGTGTACTCTAGCATGAGTGTATGCTAGTATGAATGTACCCTAGTATGAGTGTATGCTAGTATGGGTGTATGCTAGCATGAGTGTATGCTAGTAAAAGTGCACGCCAATACGAGTGTACGCTAGTATGAGTGTTTGCTAGTATGAGTGTATGCTAGTATGAGAGTACTCTAGTATGAGTGTGCTAGTATGAGTGTATTCTAGTATGAGTGTATGCTAGTGTAAGTGTACGCTAGTATGGGTGTACACCAGTATGAGTGTATGCTAGTATGAGTGTATGCTAATATGAGTGTATGCTAGTATGAGTATATGCTAGTATGATTGTATGCTAGTATGAGTGTATGCTAGTATGAGTGTATGCTAGTATGAGTGTATGCTAGTATGAGTGTATGCTAGTATGAGTGTATGCTAGTATGAGTGTATGCTAGTATGAGTGTATGCTAATATGAGTGGACGCTAGTATGAGTACATGCTAGTATGAGTCTACGCTAGTATGAGTGTATGCTAGTGTGAGTGTATGCTAGTAGTGTATGCTAGTATGAGTATATTCAGTTTGACGATATATGCAACTTTTTACCGTTTAAAAAAAATTGTTTAGGGGGTGAAGAGTTCTGGATTGAGTAACAGAGTAGTCATGGACAAGCATTAGAATATTTGGACTCTTCTGGCTCTAAGGCTTTTATGAATGGACCTATTGTACGCAAGTTATGTGTGGGAGGAAACAGAAACATGACAAATCCTGGAGGATGAATTTCGTGGGGGTTTTCACACTTCGGTGATTTTTGTTGTTGTTTTAGCACTGCTGCTTGTTTACTAACTTGGCGAAGGATTCAAGGCATGCTTGGAGTCTTTTTGGAGCTAATAGCAGCTGAAACTTTTTTGTTTAATTAAGCAGCTAAGCAGCTGCCGATGTGAGTTTTAGCCAAAATATAGACTTTGGTTGCTGTTTTTTTGTGGGGGGGGGGGGGGGGGGGAGAGAGAGAGAGAGGGGGAAGGGTGGGGAGGATAGTTGCTTTTAAAAAAAGTGGGTCAATCCAATATAGGGAGTCCCCTATACTCCCTGTATGTTTGTCCAATCAAAAGAACCATGAATACGTCCTTATGTCAGTACCAAAAAATAATGCTTGGGACATCTATGCATGTAATCTATATATATAATGCTTGGGACATCTGTGCATGTAATCTCTATATATCAGTACACAGATATATAGAGCTAATTTTCAATAATAATATAAATTGTTAGCTATGAACTATATAAAAATTATGGAGTTCTAAAGTAGAGACTCACCCTTATGACCTAGTAGACCTCCCCTATAGTACGGTGATGCCAGACCAACTTGAAAGCTGGTTGCTATCACTATGTAACCGAGGCATAAATGACACCACGTCACACCGGTTATCGACCTAGAAAAACTCGTGGAACAGGAACTCGTTTTGGTTAGAATTTCTTTTTTAATTATATTTAATTTTTAATTATTTTAACTTCAGTGTGTTGAAAGAGAGCTTCTGTGCATCCGGCTACTGCTAGATTAACTCCTCTTGTTATATGCAATCTGGAGGGACATTTTAGAGGGGTTAATTATTCACTTACACTGACTAACTGAAGGATTCGCAGAGGGAAGGGGGGAGGGAGGAATATTCACAGTTTGTGTAGCATATAACACATAATACTTCTGTCCCGTCATCATACATATTCACAGATTGGATTGTGCCCATGAAAACCCTGAATAATATGTCACACCTATAGCACATCACATCACACACGTGCGGATTCTCATCCAGAGTGGACCAGAGTAACATCTGGCATGCTTTCTTTTAGGAGAAGCGGCAGAAGAAGAAATGTTACCTTCTTCTCCTTCCATCACCTGGATCTGGTTTGCATCCCCTCGCAGAATATTATTGATAAATTTCTGCATGTCTTCCCCCCTATAATTTCACAAATCCTAATTTCTTTCCCCCATCATATATCCTAATTTCTTCCTCCCTCCAATCATAAATCCTAATTTCTACCCACCTATCATAAATCCTAATTTCTTCCACCCCATCATAAATCCTAATTTCTCCCCCCCCCCTCCCTCCCATCATAAATCCTAATTTCTTCCCCTCCATCATTAATCCTTATTTCTTCCCCACCCCGATTATTAATCCTAATTTCTTCCCCCCCTCCTTATCACAAATCCTAAAGGGACAGTGTACAGGAGACTAAGACTGACATCTTCTTTGATATGGAACCTGTCGTACTTCTCAGTCGCTACGTAATAGAGAGTGGGGAGGCCCATGAAGACAAACCCAAACAAGTAGCTATACGCAGTCACATAGATAGGGTGTAGCTTCCATACACCTGGAACAACAACAAAATGAGGGGTGGAGTGAAAAACATGGTATGAATGAGGTAAGAGAAACTATGCTATATATTTATAAATATAATGGAACGTACAGTTTGGTTTGTTGAAAATGAATTTTTTTTGAATGATTATGTAGAAAGCCTGCAGAATTAGAGATACCACCACAACACAACAACAACATCATCATCATTACTATATATATAACATGGCCAGCACTATATTGTGGGAATACATGTTATAAAAACAAGCAATATGGATTCTGATAAGCTCAGAGAAAAGTTCAGTTATTGGTATCCGGTAAAAGCAAACTCAATGACCTACGGAATGGAACTTGTATCAGCTCATAAATCCATTCCAGATAAAATATAGAAAGGCCTAAGACAGAGGCTAAGCATTATCTGAAAGTCAATTTTTGAACAAATAGGTTTTCTGTACTGTTGACCCGATTACTGATTAGATCCTATCATAAACCAGAATAAAATGTAGACAATGCTTTGACCTGCCCAAGAAGAAAGGAAAACAAACCTGTACCCTTGTAGATTACAACCAGTCAGAGAAACCTTTACCATAACTCCAATCAGTAGCTGATTACAAAACCAGCACAATGTTGTTGTACATGATTATAAATGGTAAAGGGTCATCTAACTGGCTGTGGTCCACTTGAGGACTTGTTACTTTCTTTGGTTGAGATATGAGGATTTAGTATGCATTCATAATGTAAATCTTGCTACTGTTGAGCCAGTTAAGGTCCCCACATATGCAGCACAGGAACACTAAGACAGCCAAATCTAGAAACATCCGCAACAAAAGACATTCTGAAGTAAGCTATTAATTAACAATTAATCAGTTAGGAAAATATGGTAATAATAGTGCACGTGCTGCATCCAGCTGTTCATGGAGGGGCGAGGGTAGGAGACCAAAATCCTCCATCCATTAGCTCTCCACAAAACAAATCCTTCCTTCCCTGCCACCACCTCCCTATCCAATAATACATTCACCCACCTCCTCCATCAGTGTCACTTACTCCCTCCATACCTTTTTCCAACAGTAATGCCACCTTACCTTCCTTGCACACTTCCATATTCCTCCAGTCACTCTCCAGCCCTACAATTCTGCTCACCTCATCCGCCAGTACCCACCGATCCCTCCCAAATTCCACACACATCACAAATAATTGCTCCACACTTCTCCTACTCCACTCTCACACATAACACACCTCTCATCTATAATCATTTTACATCTCTTATCCTCCAACAACCCAGCTGAGCCAGTCCTCGTCTGAAAAGCAGCCTCACAATTTCCTGACCCTGCATAGACCTTAAATACTTCTCCATCCCTGCACCATTCTTTGCCAACGTATACCACTTCAATGTACTCTTGCTGCTTACTTCCTCCTCCCAGTCCTTCTCTTTTCTCATCTTAATCTTTTCCTTCCAGCTATGCACTACCCACACGCACTACCCACCCCATACTTACTCCTCAAAACCTCATACTCTTCCCATCAGAAAAATCCTTCATCCCCTCTTAGTTTATTTACCACTTGGTAACCAATCTTCCCTCTTCCAGCACCTCCAATCTCTTACCAAACACCACCTTCATCTTTTCCCTCCTTTCCTCCAGCTTCCTCCACCCTAAATCTACCTCCACAGCCACTCCTGCTACTATATTGCTTGCTCCCAACAATCTCCTACCCATTTTCATCTGTGACGACTCCAACTTCCTGCATGCACTATGTCCTCCTGTCCACCACACTTCTGCTGCATACTCCATACTTGGTCTTGCTAGAAGCTCCCACACCATTCTTCCTCTACCTACTTCCACTTACTCATTCACTCTGCTCATCCATGTCTCCCTTCCAATCCACTCTTCTGCCTCTTTTTGCCATCTTCCTAACCGAACATTACCTCGTAGCATCCTATCAACCCACACTCCTAAGTACTTGAACTCTTCTAACTCTTCTACAATTTCCTCACCAATCTTCCAACTCACTCCTCTTTCCTTCTTCCCAACAACCAAGGGCTTGCTCTTTCTACTGTTAAACTTCATCTTCCATCTTGACATTTATGCCTCGACCACATCCAACATAGCCTGCAGCTCTAACCCTGAGTCTGCCAACAGAACAACATCAGCATACAAAGTGGTCTGCACCAACACCCTTTCGATTTAACTTCTAGCTGAACTCTCTCTAACTCCTCTGCCATTCCCATCAAGTCTCACCCTTCTCTCCTTCCTTTCCTCTCAAATTAGTCTATAACGGTTTGCAACTAGTACCATCTGCTCTCTGATCTTCCTCACTGTTCGCTTTCTCAATTATTTTTTTTCTTCATAGTCGTCTTTTTCACTTCCTCTCTCGTTCTTCTGTAGTTCACCCCTAGTTGGCTCAGTTTAACTACGCCCACTCATCTCTGCCTTCCTTCCTACATGTCACCTTCCTAATAACAATTAACCTCTCCACATCCTTCGACCACCATCCCTCTGTCCTCTCTGTAACTTTCTTCCTACCTATTCCTTTCTCCATTGCAGCTATGAACTTCCCCTTCCATCACTCCACACCTCCTCGAATATTCCTCCTCCCAACTCTTGTTCAAGCTCCCTCACTTCCTCTTCCGACCCTATGAACACTTCCTCTACTGTTTCCTGATACTCATCCCAGTCTAGCGTACCATCCTCCATTTATACTGCTCTCTTCTTCTCACTTCTCTCCTTCCCCAGCATATACCCAAGTTATGCAAGGTTGCATAACCTGATGCCATGAAGTTTTATTAAGAGTAATTGGATAGTGAGGTCATCAAGCAGACTTTCTGCAGGTGAATTTTCAGAGTACTGAAGGGAAGACCATCCAGAAGCTGACAAGAACCTGACATTGTGTGAAAGTATATTAGATTGCCCTCTTCAAACTGTTTATTGTGTTTAGTTACTCTCCACCATTAGTCCCCACTGACTATATGCAACAGTTATCCTTTCTGTACATATGCTAACTATGAATCTAGTCCTCTTATGTACTCGCTGTTTGAGAGAGAGCGTGGCAGTACATGCAAGGAATCATGTGTCTACCCGATAATAGTTCCTGCATTATCAAGGCAAATAATTTGTATCACCTCCTCCAGTGCTAGAGCATATATTGATGAATTGAGTAGTTATGTCAGAATGGAACTCTAGCATCCTTTTCTTGTGAGCTATTAACACCATATAGTCTGTTCTCACTCGTGTGTGCCTCCAGTTCTCTTTCAGGCGATCCTTTTCTTCATTAGGATGACTTTCATTTCAGTATGAACAACATACCTGCTAAGATAGATTCACCGAGACAACATTTCCAAGGCGGGTGACCTGTCCATATATTTTGGGGGTGAATGTACATACATACATACCAAAATTTAAAAAAAGTCATACTGTAGATATGCCATGCTCAACAATGCAAGCTTTCCAGTTTCGACACCCTCATGACAAATGCTGTGTCCACCTCCATACCTAGAACATTGAGTAGCTATGTCAGAATCAAGCTCCACAGCCAACAATATTTTTCTTCACCAAGACGATCATTTCCTTGTTTACATACATCTGTTCTATTTAAGAAGGGTGACCTGTTCATATCAATCACTGGTGAACATACGGCAGATAGATATGTAGATAGATAGATACATCGCTGATATGGCATGCACAGCTTTCCTTTTACTTCCTAATAAGGCTTGATTTTGCTAACAAATCACTTTGAGTACCAAAGGAAAGCACAACAGTATATCTAATAAATCCAGCGAAGCTCAAGGCAATATCTCTGTAGTAAATTTACGACTTTGATCAGTGTAACCATAACTACTCCCTAAAAAGGACTTCACAATCTCTTATTAATGCCATCCACTTCCCAGGTCTAAGTACCGTAAAAAATGTGCTTCCAAGCAGACTCAAGTAGCCGAAAATGTGTTTGCTGCCTTGGAGTGGTGTGTGCGCAGAGGTGCTGTTGGTACTACCAGGGAAGGGGAGGACACTTGGTAGGATTGGTAAGAGGTCACTGTTGTCATCAGTGCTAGTGATGGTCAACTCTATAGCACCACCTGCAAGGTACATAATTACAGACAGACAGAGACAAAGAGAAAGCGATTTTTACTTTTGTCTTACACATGCTACAATGATTACATGCGGTTTAGAATTGTGACTTCAATATGATTTTAGTTGTACGTCCAAATGGATCCATAATGTTCACTGAGTAAGGCGGTTGGCTTACACTGGACACCATTATGAACTAGCTACCTTAGAAGCTATAGGAAATGTGGTAGTGTAACTCAAGCTAATCATACAATAACCTGTTGCCATAATGATGCCCATCAGCTTGAACCACGTGTGCACCTAGAGATAAGAGTATGACAGAGGTGGAAGATAAGAGGGTGTCACAAGAGGGTATGTATGCCTTAGAGGTAATAGGGTCACCATACATGGAGAAGGGAGGGTATTCTTTCCGTGCAAGTGAATAAGGCAAGAATGGCTGTAAACACTGGCGTGATGGGTTGGATGGCACTAGTAGCATTAGGTCCAGCCCAATACACACCCAGGATGTAGAGGAGCTGTCAACAACAACAGAAAAATTATACAACATTTATCTCAGGTGAGTTGTATTGCAAAACCAATACTAATGTCAGCAGTCTGCTCACTGAAGGCTAGCAGAGCATAGAGGGCTTCAGAGAGCAAAACAATGAGGGGGGAGGCATGATTTTGCTAGCAAAAACAAAACAACATAACAATATTTCTGCAGATGATGTTGTTCTTACTTGACTCCGAGTCACTAAAGCTGGTTGATGCATTTTCTCAACAAGCACCTCCCACACACTCATTAACTAATACACTGATAATACAGGAAACAGAACTGGTACCTGGTATGCATGTCAGGCTTTAACAAACAAACAAACAAACAAAGTTTTATGTGATGAGACTGAGACAACATTGAGAATCTTTGGCCGAGAAATGCTGATGTTTGGTAGCTGCTGATGGCATAAGCTAAGTCCAGCTTCTACACACTGCTTGTGCCAAATGAAACCAATGGACTTTAGCAAGGTTGCTCAATTTCATCAGCCAGTATGCTGATAGCTCTGCGTATCATAACTGTGTGTCATGTATACGAGAGAACAAATATTTGTTTATCACTTGAGTACTTGTGGACAAATTTACTACATGCTGCTGAGGGGAGGTTTCCTGCACTGCATAATGATTCCTCTAGCTAGGCGACAAAAAAAAACATGGCCATACCTGATTTCCGAAAATTCCAGTAAATCCCAGTATAACAAACACCTGTACATGGTAGTCAAGGAAGAAAAAAGAAACCTAATAAAGATGAAGATCATCTTATGTATATACATACCAACAGCATCTTCGGTTGTGGGAACATGAACTTTCTCTCAACAATGACGACACAGAGAAAAAGGAGGGGAACACTGAACAGGTTCCTGTAGAAGCTAAAGATGACTGGATTAGTATTGCTGTTACTGGCAAATTTCTTTACTACAACTGGATACAGACCAAATCCTACCTGCAAAGCATAATATACTGACATATCTGCAAAATTTGTCAATAACATGATGGATTTTATGGAGATTAAACTGCATGAGAATATCATTGGAGGTTTTGCACACTTCAAACTCCCACATTCCAGAACACACCTGGGTTGGGTCGCAATTACAGCTAACTATACCAGAGGCAAGATGACACACGAGACAAAATTTCTTGCTTTGGGTTGTATTGTCTATAATATAGCAAGCTCTAATATACACCTGTAAAAACATCAACACCAAATCATCATCCAAACAATGGGCTTGCAAAGTGATTCAGAGTAAATATCTTGTAAACATTACTCTATTTAGGCTATCTAGGGTGGCTAGGGAATAGAGAGCTATGTGAACTGGCACAACCATAGGTAGCCAGGTACATGCAGGGTGCAGCTTAGAATTCTTACAACTAGCTCACTCTAAGGAAGTCGACGCACTTACTTGTGTTAGAATTACTCCACACACGACTAGCCACGTAGGAGGTATCCCAAGCCTCCAACACTTGCAACAGCGCATCTTCCCACGATCCTATTTTGAATTTAACAATTCAACCTGACCGGCTGGTGTGGAATTTAGACTGGTACCGGCATTCTATCGTATACATTCTATCGTATACATTCTATCGTCGGATCGATCCTATTTTGAATTTAACAATCCAACTTGACCGACGAACTCACAGAGTCAATCGTCATACATACTGAACTCCCAGCCCAAAATTCATGCGCGAAATTACATTCACAGCCAACCAACCAACATATTGTCTTGCATGCCAAACACAAGCATCCGTAAATTTTGGACTACAGTGAACTTGTTTCTGCACCGTCAGCATTAGGTTGTTCTCTAGTGGGTGTCCTTTTAGTGTTGTCGCGCAGTAATTGTTGCAACATAAAATATTGATCAAACGATGAAAGTATAATATAGTGGGGTCCCCAGTGTTGTCGCGCAGTAATCGTTGCTACATAAAATATTGATCGTACGATGAATGTATATATAATTATAGTAGGGGGTCGCATTAGTGTTGTCGCGCAGTAATCGTGCAATACATAAAATATTGATCGTACGATGAAAGTATAATATAGCTACCAGTATACAGAAGTATATCATAATTATATAAGCTAATAGGAGTATATGAGGGATTAAAAGAAAACATAATAAATAATCGTTAAAGCCCCCTAAAAAATTAGAAAGACTATTTATATTCATTTAATCATCACACATTATACTATTACCAATAAAACAGAATTTGACTTTAAAAATTAGTGTCTAGCTTAGAAACTAGCGGGAGAAATAGAGCCAATACTCCACCGATAATCCAATTAAATATAAAATCTTACCTATGACTGCAAAATGAAACATAACTGTTTCAGAATTACCTTTAACAATACCAACAATACGCTGGGTGGTTATACCAAAAATATTTGGCTTTAGGATTAACTTGTCGCTGGCATAAGAAGCGATTCTCTAGCCTAGGGGTGGGCAAACTACGGACCGCGGGCCACATGCGGCCCGCTGTGTCCTTTTGTGCGGCCCGCACACGTCTCTGAACGGCGGTGTTTAATTTGTGCGGCCGTGTACATTCTCGCATCGAATAGCATGCTTAGCGAGTCTAAATCAGATTTCGCGGCACTAACACACACGCGAACACATACCACGTGAAATGAGTCCTGCATGCTAGCAATCAATCAACCAATCAATGCAAGACAAGGCAGGCAAGCGTACACACACTGTGTGCGTGTGACATGTGTAAATGTGTTTGACCTCCCACTGACTAAATGAATGATAGCTGACTAAATGAACGACAGGCGTAGCATTGTTTTACTTTAGTTTGTGCTACCCGAGCTATCCTGACAATGAGTGCGTCGAAATCAGCAAAAAAACAACAACAAAACGTAAAATTGAAGATGAATGCCGTACGTGGGGGGACTACACCATTTTTTCCCGAAATTTGCACCTTTTTTGTACCTCTCATAACTTTTTTCCCCTTTCTTTTGTGCAAATAATTATTATACCAGCTTGTTACTTATTGTGTGTGGTTTAAGATGATATGTAAAAAGTCTCTATAGGCACTTTTTCGTAGAAGATATAGCCAAACATGCAAGGTCATTAAAAAAATGGCATTTCCTAATTTATAAGTCCTCTAATTGCCAGGTGCCTTGAGCTACAGACCCAAAACTTGTGTTGTGGCTTCCCACAAGCCTAAGCTGTGATATGAATGTGAGTTTTTTTTTTTTTACAGTGAAGCAATGTTGAGATATGGTGATTAGAAGAGGCGGGGTCACAGATTTTGCCGCGGTAGAAAATAAAGTGTCTCATGTCTCATCAACACTTCACCGCGTTTTAATTATGGCTGAGTCATATCACAGCTTAGTGTGTTAGCAAGACACACAGGAAGTTTGGGGTCTGTAGCTCAAGGCGCCTAGATATTAGAAGATTTGTCGTGGGGGAGGTGCCATTTTTTTAGTGACCCTTGCGTTTTTGGCTATATCTTCTAAGAAAAAGTGCCTATAGAGACTTTTTACATATCATCTTAAAGCACACACAATAAGCAACAAGCTGTATAATAATTATTTGCACAGAAGAAAAGGGAAAAAAGTTATGACAGGTTAAAAAAAAGTGCAAATTTCGGGAAAAAATGGTATCACGGAATGGACATACAAGTATTTTTTCCACCAATTTTGGAAGTAAAGCCGTCTGCCTAATATGCCAGAAAGTTGTTGCCGTTTTTAAGGAATATAATTTGAAGAGACATTTTCAAACTAAACACGGTAATTTTGGAACCAATTTGTCAGAAAGTAAACTACAGCAAAAAGCCTATGACATGGTGAAAAACTTAAAGTAGCAAGCAACAAACGGTTTTTGTAAAACAAACAGTCATACAAGAGGCTACCACAAAAGCCAGTTTCGTTCTTGCTTATAAACTTGTCAAACATAACAAACCGTTTTCTGACGCGGAATTTGTAAAGGTGTGTATGCTTGATGCTGTTGCTATTACATGCCCAGAAGTCAGAACCAAAATTGAAGCGATTTCTCTGTCAAGAAGAACTATAGTTCGCTGTATTGGTGGAATTGCACAGAATCTGTCAGAACAGCTATTTGAAGCTGGAAAATCATTCGAGTGGTATTCATTGGCATTGGATGAAAGCACTGATATAGAAGATACTGCACAACTACTTGTGTTTATTAGAGGGATTGATGAAAACTTCGAAATTACTGAAGAGTTACTGTCACTACAACATTTGAAAGACACTACAACTGGCCAAGATTTGTTTGAAAGTGTTGAAAACTGCTTGGACAGATCTGGGTTACCTTTGCATAAGTTGGCAAACATTACAACAGATGGTGCACCGCCATTAAAAGGAAAAAATGTTGGACTTATAAAGCTGCTTAAAAAGTGAAACGTGAACATCCACTTCATTCTGTGATGTCGTTCCATTGCATTATTCACCAGGAAAGTCTGTGTAAGTCTGTCTTGGATCTCAAACATGTGATTGATCCGGTTGTGCATGTCATTAACTTTATCAGAGCCAGGGGGCTAAATCACAGGCAGTTCAAACGTTTGCTTGATGACATAGAGAGCGAATATTCTAATGTGCTGTACCATAGCAAAGTACGATGGTTAAGCCTGGGAAATGTTTTGAGAAGAGTGTGGAATCTGAGAGAAGAAATTTTGCTCTTTCTGGAAATGAAGCAATTGATTGTGAATTTTCAAGTGAAATTAAAAAGCCAGAATGGGTTTGTGATTTAGCCTTCTCAGTAGACAATTTGGACAAACTGAATGAACTGAACATTAAGTTACAAGGCAAGGGTGTTTTTGCACATGAATTGTTTGTGGCAATTGTATCATTCCAAGTGTAACTAGGACTCTTTTCCACACAACTGAGTACACACAACTTTGTGTATTTCCCAGTGCTACAAACCCAGACTGTCCCACAAGGCTGTTCAGAGAAATGGTGAGCAGGTATCTGCTTTAAAAGCATAATTTGGAAGGCGATTTGCTGATTTTAAATCTATGAAAGATCAGTTCAATTTGCTGAAGTGTTCCTTTTCCTTTGATATTGAAGAAGCATAAACTGATCTCCAGTTAGAATTGATTGATCTTCAAGCAGATCATACTCTGAAGGAGGGCTTCAAGAATATGAAACTCCCTGAATTCTATGCATCACTCAGCACAGAGAAGTTTGGTCATTTGAAAAAGTTTTCCAGCAAAATGTGTGTATTTATTGCATCAACATATTTGTGAGCAGAATTTTTCATGCATGGCCATAAATAAATCGAAGAACAGGTCTCTGATAACAGATTCAAATTTGCACTCTGTTTTGTGGATAACTACAAGCAGTCTGACTCCTGACTATGCCAAACTTTTTCAGGACACTGGCCAAATGCATAAATCACATTGAGCAACTCCTCAGTAACATGAGCAACTCTTCAGTAACATGAGCAACTCTTCAGTAACATTTACCTATGAACATTCAATTCAGTTTTAACTAACTTGTGTGTACAAAATAATACAGTTGTAGGCCTATGTTTCATGTAGAAGTAAAATAATATAGTTGTAGGTCTATGTTTCATGTAGAAGTAAAATAATATAGTTGTAGGCCTACATTTCATGTAGAAGTAAAATAATACAGTTGTAGGCCTATGTTTCATGTAGAAGTAAAATAATATAGTTGTAAGTCTATGTTTAATGTAGAAGTAAAATAATATAGTTGTAGGTCTATGTTTCATGTAGAAGTAAAATAATATAGTTGTAGGTCTATGTTTCATGTAGAAGTAAAATAATATAGTTGTAGGTCTATGTTTCATGTAGAAGTAAAATAATATAGTTGTAGGTCTATGTTTCATGTAGAAGAAATTTGATTTACATTTGTTATCTAGTAAATTTAATGCGGCCTTCTGGAGACCAACCGGATGTCCCACATGGCCCTCGGGGAGAAAAGTTTGCCCACCCCTGCAGTCTAGCCTATTCCCTCAGATTTTGCCCATTTTCGCACTCGTAGCACCAGAATATCGCGCATCATATGCGCGTTCTACGTGCGTGTACTACAACTCTCTGTGCAACGTGCATATGACCGTCGTCCATTTCCAAACATCTCACTAACGTCTATTGGTAGCCATATTATACTTTCATCGTATGATCAATATTTTATGTATAGGCAAGCCTTGTAGAAAAACATCCCAGCATAGGAAGAGTCAGGAGGGAAAAAAGCAACTCACTTGAAATGAGAAAACATCTTGCAATTTAGACAGAAGAGTTGACAAAACATTCCTTTATGCATATATATCTCAAATTCCTCTTGATATCAGAAATGTTCACAATGAAATAGCTCGACCAATCTTAATACAAATGTTCAATACATAGAAAAATTTCTCATTTCGAGCGAAATTCATCAGTCATCCTTATTATGTGACACTCAGACAGCATTTTTTCTCCACTTTTGTTCTTTGATTGATAATAAGTTTGAAGCATTCTCAATAATTCAGAACTGAATTCATTAAAAGTTTCTAGTTCATTTCTCCATGACCAGTATCTGTTGAGGCCACTCCTTAAGTTATTGCTGATTTAGACATTTAGACGTTTATTTTTCCATCACAGAAGCAATTGCAGAACGAACTAGCTCAATAATGTAATTTAAATAAACTCAGTCGCTTTAGCATGGCAGCATAAAGTTTTTCTCATAAATATGAGCCACATTGAGCTAAACTAAGCTTTTCTGGTGTTGTGTAGTATTTTTGTGGAAATTGACAAAAATGTTTACGTCTTTTAGGTCAAAAAAACTGTTTTTCTCATCAAAATGAGCCACATACAGCTAATCTAAGCTTTTCTGATAATTTGAAGCATTTTTGCGGAAATTGTCAAAAAAACGCTCAAAAAAGTGTTTTCCTCCACAAAATGAGCCACAAACAGTTAAACTGAGCTTTTCTGGTGTTTTAAAGTATTTTTGTGGAAACTAACAACAAATATCTGTATACGATAAAAAAAAGTGTTTTTCTCATCAAAATGAGTCATATAAAGATAAACTAAGCTTTTCTGGTGTTTTGAAGTGGTTTTGTGGAAATTAACAAAAAAATCTTTTAGGTCGAGAAAGTGTTTTTCTCTAAAATGAGTCACATACAGCTAAACTACTTTCATGGTGCTTTGATGCATTTTTGAGGAAATTAACAAAAATACACAACTTTTTGGTCAAAAAGAATGTTTTTCTCATCGAAATGAGTCACATACAGCTAAACTAAGATTTTCTGGTGTTTTGAAGCATTTGTGCGGAAATTAACAAAAAAAAACATCTCTCTCAGACTAAAAAGTGTTTTTCTCAGCAAAATGAGCCACATACAGCTAAACTAAGTTTTTCTGGTGTTTTGAAGCATTTTTGCCAAAATAGACAAAAAAAAAATCTTTTTGGGGGCAAAAATAGTGTTTTCCTCATCAAAATGAGTCACATACAGCTAAACAAAGCTTTTAGGTGTTTTGAAGCTTTTTGAAAATTGACAAAAAACCTCTTTTAGGTCAAAATGTGTTTTCTCATCAAAATGAGCCACATGCAGCTAAACTAAGCTTTTCTGGTGTTTTGGAAGCATTTTTGCGGAAATTGAAAAAAAAAAACTCATAAGGTAAAAAAAAGTGTTTTTCTCATCAAAATGAGCCACATGCAACTAAACAAAGCTTTTGTGGTATTTTGAAACATTTTTTCGGAAATTGCCAAGAAAACATCTCTTTTAGGTCAAAAAAAGTTTGTTTTTTCCATCAAAATGAGCCACATAGTGCTAAACTAAGCTTTTCTGATGTTTTGAAGCATTTTTGCCGAAGATAACAAAAAAAATGCTTAAAAAATGGTTTTTTTCATCAAAATGAGCCACATACAGCTAAACTAAGTTTTTCTGGTGTTTGAAGCATTTTTGCAGAAATTGACAAAGAAATATCTCTTTTGGGAAAAAAAGTGTTTTCCTCATCAAAATTACGCACATACAGCTAAACAAAGCTTTTCAGGTGTTTTGAAGCTTTTTGAAAGTTGACAAAAAACCTCTTTTAGGTCAAGAAGTGTTTTTCTCATCAAAATGAGCCACATGCAGCTAAACTAAGCTTTTCTGGTGTTTTGAAGCATTTTTGCCGAAGATAACAAAAAAAAGCAAAAAAAAAAGTATTTTTCTCATCAAAATGAGACACTTAGTGCTAAAGTAAGCTTTTCTGATGTTTTGAAGCATTTGTGCGGAAATTGACAAAAAAATATCTCTTTTAGGTCAAAAAAGTTTTTTTCCATCAAAATGAGTCACATTGTGCTAAACCAATCTTTTCTGGTATTTTAAAGTGTTTTTTTTTGGAAATTAACAAAAAAATTTTTTAGGTCGAGAAAGTGCTTTTCTCGTCAAAATGAGTTACATACAGCTAAACTCCTTTCCTGGTGTTTAGATGCATTTTTGCGGAAATTGGCAAAAACCTCATCTTTTAGGTCAAAAAAAGTTTTTCTCATGAAAATGAGCCACATACAGCTGAACTAAGATTTTCTAGTGTTTTGAAGCATTTTTGCGGATATTGACAAACAATATCTCTTTTGGGGCAAAAAAGTATTTTCCTCATCAAAGTGAGTTACATACAGCTAAATAAAGCTTTTCTGGTGTTTTGAAGAATTGCGAAAATTGACAAAAATATCTCTTTTGGGGAAAAAAAGTGTTTTCCTGTTCAAAATGAGTCACATACATCTAAACTAAGCTTTTCTGGTGTTTTGAAGCATTTTTGCGGAATATAACAAAAAAGGTCTCTTACAGTCAAAACAATGTTTTTTTTCATAAATATGAGCCACATTGAGCTAAACTAAGCTTTTCTGGTGTTGTGTAGTATTTTGGTGCAAATTGACAAAAATATCTACGTCTTTTAGGTCAAAAAACAGTTTTTCTCATCAAAATGAGCCACATACAGCTTGATAATTTGATGCATTTTTGCGGAAATTGTCCAAAAAAGCTCAAAAAAGTGTTTTCCTCACCAAAATGAGCCACAAACAGTTAAACTAAGTTTTTCTGGTGTTTTGAAGCATTTCTGCGGAAACAAACAACAAATATCTGTATACAATCAAAAAAGTGTTTTTCTCATCAAAATGAGTCACATAGAAGTAGACTAAGCTTTTCTGGTTTTTTGAAGAGTTTTTGTAGAAATTAACAAAAAATATCTTTTAGGTCGAGAAAGTGTTTTCTCTTTAAAGTTAATAACATACAGCTAAACTACTTTCATGGTGTTTTGATACATTTTTGAGGAAATTGACAAAAAATGCAAATTTAATGCCAAAAAGAGTGTTTTTTCCATCTAAATGAGTTACATACAGCTAAATTAAACTTTTCTGGTGTTTTGAAGATTTGCGGAAATTGACAAAAAACATCTCTTTTAGGTCAAAAAAGTTGGGTTTTTTAATCAAAATTAGCCACATAGTGCTAAACTAAGTTTTTCTGGTGTTTTAAAGTGTTTTTGTGGAAATTAACAAAAAAAAAATTATGTCGACAAGTGTTTTTCTCGTCAAAATGAGTTACATACAGCTAAACCACTTTCCTGGTGTTTAGATGCATTTTTGCGGAAATTGGCAAAAAAAATCATCTTTTCGGTCAAAAAAAAGTTTTTATCATCAAAATGAGCCACATACAGCTAAATTAAGATTTTCTGGTATTTTGAAGCATTTGTGCGGAAATTAACAAAAAACATCCCTCTCGGTCTAAAAAGTGTTTTTCAAAGCAATATGAGCCACATACAGCTAAACTAAGTTTTTTTGGTGTTTTGAAGCATTTTTGCAGAAATTGATAAAAAATATATCTTTTGGGGCAAAAATAGTGTTTTCCTCATCAAAATGAGTCACATACAGCTAAACAAAGCTTTTCAGGTGTTTTGAAGCTTTTTGAAAATTGACAAAATACCTCTTTTAAGTCAAAAAGTGTTTTTCTCATCAAAATGAGCCATATGCAGCTAAACTAAGCTTTTCTGGTGTTTTGAAGCATTTTTGCGGAAATTGAAGAAAAAAACACTAAGGTAAAAAAAGTGTTTTTCTCATCAAAATGAGCCACTTACAACTAAACAAAGCTTTTCTGGTATTTTGAAGCTTTTTTCGGAAATTGCAAAGAAAACATCTCTTTTAGGTCCAAAAAGTTTTTTTTTCCATCAAAATGAGCCACATAGTGCTAAACTAAGCTTTTCTGGTGTTTTGAAACATTTTTGCCGAAGATAACAAAATTAAACACACAAAAAAGTGTTTTTCTCATCTAAATGAGCCAAATACAGCTAAGGTGTTTTGAAGCATTTTGCAGAAATGGACAAAAAAAATTATTTTATTTAAAAAAAAAGAAGTGTTTTCCTCATCAAAATGAGACACATACAGCTAAACAAAGCTTTTCAGGTGTTTTGAAGCTTTATGAAATTTGACAAAAAAACCTCTTTTAGGTCAAAAAGTGTTTTTCTCATCAAAATGAGCCATATATGCAGCTAAACTAAGCTTTTCTGGTGTTTTGAAGCATTTTTGCCGAAGATAACAAAAAAAAACGTTCAAAAAAGTATTTTTCTCATCAAAATGAGCCACAAACAGCTAAACTAAGCTTTTCAATTATTTCAATGCGTTTTTGCCGAAACTAATAAAAAACATCTGTTTACGATCAAAAAAGGTTTTTTCTCATCAAAATGAGCCACATGCTGCTAAACTAAGCTTTTATGGTGTTTTGAAGCATTTCTGCCGAAGATAACAAAAAAAACCTCAAAAAAGGGTTTTTCCCATCAAAATCAAACAGCTAAACTAAGCTTTTCTGGAGTTTTGAAGAAATTTTGCGGAAATTGAAAATAAAACACTTTAAAGTAAAAAAAAGGTGTTTTTCTCCTAAAAATGAGCCACATACAACTAAACAAACCTTTTTGGTATTTTGAAGCATATTTTCGGATATTGCCAAGAAAACATCTCTTTTAGGTCCAAAAAGAATTTTTTTCATCAAAATGAGCCACATGCAGCTAAACTAAGCTTTTCTGGTGTTTTGAAGCATTTCTGCCGAAGATAACCAAAAAATGCTCAAAAAAGTGTTTTTCTCATCAAAGTGAACCACATACAGCTAAACTAAGTTTTTCTGATGTTTTGAGGCATTTTTGCAGAAATTGACAAAAAATATCTCTTTTGGGTCAAAAAATGTGTTTTCCTCATCAAAATGATATACATACAGCTAAACAAAGCTTTTCAGGTGATTTGAAGCTTTTGAAATTTGACAAAAAAAATCTCTTTAAGGTCAAAAAGTGTTTTTCTCATCAAAATGAGCCACATGCAGCTAAACTAAGATTTTCTGGTGTTTTGAAGCATTTTTGCGGAACATAACAAAAAGGTCTCTTACGGTCAAAACCTTTTTTTTCTCATCAAAATGAGCCACATTGAACCAAACTAAGCTTTTCTGGTTCTCTGTAGCATTTTTGTGGAAATTGACAAAAAAATTACATCTTTTAGGTCAAAAAACTGTTTTTCTAATCAAAATATACTACATACAGCTAAATTAAGCTTTTCTGATGTTTTGAGGTGTTTTTGTGGAAATTAACAAAAAAATATTTAAGGTCAAGAAAGAAAAAAAAAATCAAAACTTTTAGGCAAAAAATGTTTTTCTCATCAAAATGGGCCACATACAGCTAAAGTAAGCTTTTCTGATGATATGAAGCATTTTTGCGGTAATTGTCAAAAAATCGCTCAAAAAAGTGTTTTCCTCATCAAAATGAGCCACAAAGAGCTAAACTAACCTTTTCTGCCGTTTTGAAGAAGTTTTGCGGAAACTAACAAAAAACATCTGTTTACGATTAAAAAAAGTGTTTTTCTCATCAAAATGAGCCACATTGAGTTAAAAGTGTTTTTCTCTTCAAAATGAGTCACATACAGCTAAACTACTTTCCTGGTGTTTTGATGCATTTTTGCAGAAATTTGCCTAAGAATACATCTTCTAGGTCAAAAAAAAGTGTTTTTTCATCAAAATTAGCCACATGGAGTTAAACAAAGCTTTTCTGATGTTTTGAACCATGTTTGCGGAAATTGACAAAAAAACATCTCCTTGAGGTCAAAAAAGTGTTTTTTTAAACGAAATGAGCCACATACAGCTAAACAAGATTTTTTGGTCTTTTGAAGTATTTTTGCCGAAACTAACAAAAAACATCTGTTTACGATCAAAAAAGTCTTTTTCTCATCAAAATGAGCCACAGAGATAAACTGAGCCACATACAGCTAAACTAAAATTTTCTGGTGTTTTGAAGCATTTTTGCAGTAATTGACTAAAAATATCTCTGTTTTGGCAAAAAAAGTGTTTTCATCATCATAATAAGTCACATACAGCCAAACTAAGCTTTTCTGGTGTTTTGAAGCATTTTTGCGGAACATAACAAAAATAGGTCTCTTACGGTCAAAACCTTTTTTTTTCTCATCAAAATGAGCCACATTGAACCAAACTAAGCTTTTCTGGTGCTATTGACCAAAAAAATCACATATTTTAGGTCAAAAAACTGTTTTTCTCATCAAAATATACTACATACAATTAAATTAAGCTTTTCTGATGTTTGAGGTGTTTTGTGGAAATTAACCAAAAAATATTTAAGGTCAAGAAAGAAAAAAAAAATCAAAACTTTTAGGTCAAAAAACTGTTTTTCTCACAAAATGGGCCACATACAGCTAAAGTAAGCTTTTCTGATGATTTGAAGCATTTTTGCGGTAATTGTCAAAAAATCGCTCAAAAAAGTGTTTTCCTCATCAAAATGAGCCACAAACAGCTAAACTATCCTTTTCTGGAATTTTGAAGAAGTTTTGCGGAAACTAACAAAAAAACATCTGTTTACTATTTTTTAAAAAGTATTTTTCCCATCAAAATGAGCCACATAGAGATAAACTAAGTTTCTCTGGCGTTTTGAAGTGTTTTTGTGGGAATTAAAAAAAATTCTTTTAGGTCGAGAAAGTGTTTTTCTCTTCAAAATGAGTCACATACAGCTAAACTACTTTCCTAGTGTTTTGATGCATTTTTGCAGAAATTGGCAAAAAAATACATCTTCTAGGTCAAAAAAAGTGTTTTTCTCATCAAAATTAGCCACATGGAGTTAAACAAAGCTTTTCTGATGTTTTGAACCATTTTGCAGAAATTGACAAAAAAAACATCTCCTTTAGGTCAAAAAAGTTTTTTTTAATCGAAATGAGCCACAAACTAAGCTTTTCTGGTGTTTTGAAGCATTTTTGCCGAAACTAACAAAAAAAATCTGTTTACGATCAAAAAAGTGTTTTTCTCATCAAAATGAGCCACATAGAGATAAACTGAGCCACATACAGCTAAACTAAGATTTTCAGGAGTTTTGTTGCATTTTTGCAGTATTTGCCAAAAAAATATCTCTGTTTTGAAAAAAAAAAGTGTTTACCTCATCAAAATGATGCACAAACAGCTAGTATAAGCTTTTCTGGTGTTTTGAAGCATTTTTCAAAACTAACAAAAAAACATCTGTTTACGATCAAAAAAGTGTTTTTTTCATCAAGTTGAGCCACATAGAGATAAACTGAGCCACATACAGCTAAACTAAGATTTCTGGTGTTTTGAAGCATTTTTTCAAAAATTTACAAAAAATATCTCTGTTTTGGCAAAAAAGTGTTTTCCATATTAAAATAAGTCACATACAGCTAAACTAAGCTTTTCTGGTGTTTTGAAGCATTTTTGCAGGAGATTAAAAAAAAGGTCTCTTTAGGTTAAAACCTTTTTTTTTCTCATCAAAATGAGCCACATTGAACAAAACTAAGCTTTTCTGGTGTTTTGAAGCATTTTTGCGAAAGATAACAAAAAAGGTCTCTTACGGTCAAAACATTTTTTTCTCATCAAAATGAGCCACATTGAACTAAACTAAGCATTTCTGGTGTTCTGTCTTTTAGGTCAAAAAAATGTTTTTCTCATTAAAATGAGCTACATACAGATAAATTAAGCTTTTCTGATGTTTTGAAGTGTTTTTGAGGAAATTAACAAAAAAAATATTTTAGTTCAAGAACGTGACCAAAAAATCACATCTTTTAGGTCCAAAAACAGTTTTTCTCATCAAAATGGGCCACAAAGAGCTAAACTAAGCTTTTCTGGTGTTTTGAAGCATTTTTGCTGAAACTAACAAAAAAAACATCTGTTTACGGATCAAAAAGTGTTTTTCTCAACAAATTGAGCCATATATAGCTACACTAAACTTTTCTGCTGTTTAGAAGCATTTTTACAGAAATTGACAAAAAAATTGTCATTTAGGTAAAAAAAATTGTTTTTCTCAACAAATTAAGCCACATTAAAATGAGCAAAATACAGCTAAACAAAGCTCGTTTGTTGTATTGAAGCATTTTTACAGAAATTGACAAAAAACTTGTCATTTATGTCAAAAAAGTGTTTTTGTCATCAAATTGAGGCACATACCAGTGTTTTTCTCATCAAATTGAGCAAACTACAGCGAAACGAAGCTTGTTTGTTGCATTGAAGCAATTTTACAGAAACTGACAAAAAAAAAGTAATTTAAGTCAAAAATGTGTTTTTCTCATCAAATTGTTCCACATACCGCTAAACTAAGATTTTCTATTGTATTGAAGCATTTTTACAGAAATTGACAAAAAAACTTGTCATTTAGATCAAAAAAAGTGTTTTTCTCATCAAATTGAGGCATATACAGCTACACTAAGCTTTTCTGCAGATTTGAAACATTTTAACAGAAACAGACAAAAAAAGTCATTTATGTCAAAAAAAGTGTTTTTCTCAACAAATTGAGCCACATACCGTGTTTTTCTCATCAAAATGTGCAAAATACAGCTGAAAGAAGCTTGTCTATTGTATGGAAATTTTTTTACAGAATTTGACCAAAAACTTGTCATTTTTTCAAAAAAAGTGTTTTTCTCTTCAAATTGAGCCACATAGAGCTAAACTAAGCTTTTCTATTGTATTGAAGCATTTTTACAGAAATTGACAAAAAATTGTCATTTATGTCAAAAATGTGTTTTTCTCATCAAAATTAGCAAAATACAGCTGAACGAAGCTTATTTGTTGAATTTAAGCATTTTTACAGAAATTGACAAAAAACCTGTCATTTATATAAAAAGAATGTTTTTCACATTAAATTGAGCCACATACAGCTAAACTAAGCTTTTCCGCTGTTTTGAAGATTTTTTATAGAAATTGACAAAAACTAGTCATTTAATGTAAAAAAAGTGTTTTTCTCAATGATTTGAGCCTCCTACCGGTGTTTTTTTTCAACAAAATGAGCAAAATACCGGTATGTGGCTCAATTTATTGACCAAAACAGTTTTTTTGACATAAATGACAATTTTTTTGTAAATTTCAGTAAAAATGCCTCAAAACAGCAGAAATTTTTAGTGTAGCTGTATGTGCCTCAATTTCATGAGAAAAACACTTTTTGGATATCAATGACAAGTCTTTTGTCAGATTCTGTTAAAATGTTTCAAAACAGCAGAAAAGTTTAGTTTATCTATGTATGACTCATTTGATGAGAAAAACACTTTTTTGTCCTAAATGACAAGTTTTTTTGTCAATTTCTGTAAAAATGCTTCAATACAATAGAAAAGCTTAGTTTTGTTGTATATGACTCAATTTGATGAGAAAAACACTTTTTTGTCCTAAAATGACAAGTTTTTTTTGTCAATTCTGTAAAAATGCTTCAATACAATAGAAAAGCTTAGTTTAGCTCTATGTGGTTCAATTTGATGAGAAAAACACTTTTTTGACATAAATGACAATTTTTTTGCAAATTTCTGTAAAAATTCTTCAAAACAGCAGAAAAGCTTAGTGTAGCTGTATATTTCTCAATTTGATGACAAAAACACTTTTTTGTCCTAAATGACAATTTTTTTGTCAATTTATGTAAAAATGCTTTAATACAACAGACAAAGCTTCGTTTAGCTGTATTTTGTTTATTTTGATGAGAAAAATACCGGTATGTGGCTCAATTTGTTGGGAAAACATTTTTTGGCCAAAACGACATGTTTTTGACAATTTCTGTAAAATTCTACATAACAACAGAAAAGCTAAGTTTTGTTGTAAGTAAGTCAATTTTATGAGAAAATCACTATTTTGTCGTAAATGGCAAGTTTTTTATCAATTTCTGTAAAAATGCTTCACTACTATAGAAAAGCTTAGTTTAGCTGTAGTGGCTCAATTTGAAGAGAAAAACACTTTTTTTGGCCTAAATGACAATTTTTTTGTCAAATTCTGTAAAAAATGCTTCAAACAACAAACAAGCTTCGTTTAGCTGTGTTTTGATCATTTTGATGAGAAAAACACTTTTTTTTTACCAAAATAAGTTTTTGTCAATTTCTGTTAAAATGCTTCAAAACAGCAGAAAAGCTTAGTGTAGCTGTATGTGGCTCAATTTGATAAGAAAAACACTTTTTTGACAGAAATGACAAGTTTTTTGTCAATTTCTGTAATAATGCTTCAATATAATAGAAACTCTTAGTTTAGCTATTATGTGGCTTAATTTGATGAGAAATATACTTCTTTGTCCTAAATGACAAGTTTTTGTGAATTTCTGTAAAAATGCTTCAATACAATAGAAAATCTTAGTTTAGCTGCATATGGATCAATTTGATCAGAAAAACACTTTTTGACATAAATTACAAGTTTTTTTGGTCAATTTCTATAAAAATACTTCAATACAACAATCAAGCTTCGTTTAGCTGTATTTTGCTCATTTTGATGAGAAAAACACCGGTGTGTGGCTTAATTTGTTGAGAAAAACATTTTTTGACCTAAATGACAAGTTTTTTGTCAATTTCTGTAAAATGCTTCAAAACAGCAGAAAAGCTTATTGTAGCTGTATGTCTCAATTTGATGAGAAAAACACATTTTGGCACTAAATGACACTTTTTTTGTCAAATTCTGTAAAAATTATTCAATACAACAAACAAGCTTCGTTTAGCTGTATCTTGCTCATTTTGATGAGAAAAACACCGGAATGTGGCTAAATTTGTTGAGAAAAACACTTTTTTGACAAATGAAAAGTTTTTTGTAAATTTCAGTAAAAATGCTTCAAAACAGCAGAAAAGTTTAGTGGAGCTGTTTATGGCTCAATTTGATGAGAAAAATATTTTTTTGACGGAAATGACAAGTTTTTTGTCAATTTATGTAAAAATGCTTCAATACAATAGAAAATCTTAGTTTAGCTGTATGTGGGTCAATTTGATGAGAAAAACACTTTTATGACATAAATGACAAGTTTTTTTGTAAATTTCTGTAAAAATGCTTCAATACTACAAACAAGCTTCGTTTAGCTGTTTTTTTCTCATTTTGATGAGAAAAACACCGGTATGTGGCTTAATTTGTTGAGAAAATCAATTTTTGACCTAAATTACTAGTTTTTTTTGTCAATTTCTGTAAAAATATTTCAATACAATAAACAAGCTTCGTTTTGCAGTATTTTGCTCATTTTGATGAGAAAAATACTGGTTTGTGGCTCAATTTGTTGAGAAAAACATTTTTTGGACTAAAATGACTTTTATTTGGTCAATTTCTTTTAAAATGCTTCAAAACAGCAGAAAATCTTAGTTTAGCTATATGTGGCTCAATTTGATGAGAAAAACACTTTTTTGACTGAAATGACAAGTTTTTGTCAATTTCTGTAATAATGTTTCAATACAATAGAAAAGCTAAGTTTAGCTATATATGGCTCAATTTGATGAAAAAACACATTTTTGACATAAATTACAAGTTTTTTTGTCAATTTCTGTAAAAATGCTTCAATACAACAAACATATTTCGTTTAGCTGTAATTTGCTCATTTTGATGAGAAAAAAACCGGTATGTGGCTAAATTTGTTGAGAAAAACACTTTTTAAACAGAAATGACAAGATTTTTGTCAATTTCTGTAGAAATTCTTCATAACAACAGAAAAGCTTAGTTTAGTTGTATGTGGGTTAATTTGATGAGAAAATCACTTTTTTGACGTAAATGACAAGTTTTTGTCAATTTCTGTAAAAATCTTCAATACAACAAACAAGCTTCTTTTATCTGTATTTTGCTCATTTTGATGAGAAAAATACCGGTATGGTGAGGATGTGGCTCATTTCCTCTGGGTTGTAGGGAATTTGTGAGAAATCGGCTGGTGTGTGTGCAGAATGGTCGTCTGGGAAATTTCCAGAAACCTTGGACACGCTAGATTCTGCAATTTTCTGAAACTATCATAGCTAGCTGTTTATTCTCCATCATGTATAATCAAAATGTACTGCAGAAAAGGGGAGAGAAATAAAAGTTATAGCGTGTTTTTGAAACAGCAGAGCAAAGATTGGAAAAGCAAAGAGTGAGTGATAGAAGGAGAGAGAAATGCAACAGAAAATGACAGGGAAGACATGTTAATAGAAAATGTACCTGTAAGAGAGCAAAGATTGTGAATCAGATGCCACAGAAGAAAAAAAGAAGATTGCAAAGCATGCAAGTGAATCAAAGAGAAAAGATTGAGAATGAGACGCTACAGGAGAAAGAAAGAAGATTGCAATGCATACAAGTGAATCAAAGAGGTAAGATAAAGAACTAGAATGCATAACTGATGCATATAGTCAATAGTTGTGCTTAATGATATAGAGCATTCTGAAGACAATAAGCACACTTGAACAGATTCTTATCAGCTTTTGCATGGTCTTCCCTTAGTATTCCTGTAATTTCTGCAGAAAGCACTGCCTGCTGACTTCACTCATAATGTGTTGCTCTTCTCTTCTTTATGGAAAACAGTTCCAAGTATTCTTAACAAAACTACTTACTTCCACATGCATATTTTCATTGTTCTATCTTCCACCTGTAAAAATTACAGTAGAGATGATACAATCCAACCACTTACACTAGTTGTGAATCTCTAAGGAAAATATAATTCTCGACTGCATCACAACTCACAGTCATAAAGAAGACATCTACAAATCAATTTCTTGATGGTAGGAACTATTTTCAATCGTGTTAAGGTAAACTCAGTTCCTTACATGTTTACTGCAGCTCATTCTCTCAGATAGCGAGTACCTGACTGGATAGTTTAGCATACATAGAACGCATAACTGATGCAACTAATGATATAGGGCAAACTGAATAAAATAAAGTGTTAAAAGTGCAATCTATCACTTCAACAAGTTCTTCTCAGCTTCTGCATCCCTTTGTTCTCTGATAATTTCTGCAGAAAGCACTGCCTGATGACCAAAATCTTAATATATCTTAAAGGAAAATGGCTTCTAAATAATCTTAACAAAACTACTTTCACATGCTTCCTCTTTCAGAATGTTTTATCCCATAACATTATTGAAATCAGGTTGTTCAATCTGCACATGTAAGGAATATGTAATAACTGACAATTCTTGGCTACTTTCCCCATATTACAATCCAACCAGTTATACCAGTTGTGAATCTCTTAGAACTTATAATTCTCGGTTGCATCACATCCCACAATCAACCCACAATCGTAAATAAGATGTCTACAAATAACATCACAAATCAGTATTGGATTAGCTCTTCAGCTTACCCTTACAAGGTTATGGCTAGAGCAATGTCTATGTTTTTTCCTTGGGTAGTGATTAAGGCTAGGCAAACATAAAAAAAAATCTGAACAATTCTGACACATACTGCTTTATGACATCACTATTAGTTTGCTTGCATATTTGTTTCTAAGTAAAGTAGCTACTCTTACACAAAGCAATTCATTCGCAGCCATATTTTCATATGTACATTTCTGTCTCATAACTGGTCAGGAACATTGGCCAAGTAGTATTCGCTGGAATAGCAGTATTCGCTCGCCTTCGACATTTAAATGTTATTGCTAGCAGTTGGAAGGGAAGTGAGCCCTCAGTGGGAAGGCGGTGGAAAATAGTAGCTAACTAGCTAGACAGTCCAGAGTTTAGATAGATAATATTATTATAAGACAAGAATAAATGAAATAGAATCAGACACAGCAAGGTCCACACTCAACAATGAAAAACAAAAACTCACCTCTATCACCAAGACCCCTACAGATATATAAATACGAGATCCAGACATACATTATACCCACAGTAAACTAATGCTTTACTACATGCCATATACATTCTATCAGTCTTGACTCACTGGCTCTGTCACATTTTTCCCTCCTTCTAAAGGCTGGAACATGTACTCTGGCATCCTTGATAAGGTGTCTGCATTAGCATTGTCATTTCCTTTCTTATGTTCAATGGTAAAGGTGAAAGGCTGTAGAGCCAGACTCATCTAGTCGGCTGTTTTTCTCTTTGAAATTTTTAACCATTGTAGGGCACAATGATCCGTCTGAATTCGGAAAGGTTTTCCCATAAGGTAAACCGCAAAGTGTTGGATTCCCAACTTGACAGCTGACACTCTCTCTCTGCTGTCGCATATTTCTGCTCTCTTGGGAAGAGCTTCCTGCTGAAATATCCGATAGGATGATCCTGATCATTATCATCCAGTTGACTTAGTACGGCTCCTACGCCCACCTCAGAAGCATCAGTCTGAAGGATGAAAAGTTTACTGAAGTCGGGTGCTTCTTGACACATCACCCTCCATGGAATTCTCTCTGGTACACTTTTCTGTGTTAAATCTGTGAGTGGTTTTGCTATTGTAGCATAGTTAGGAATAAATCTCCTGTAGTAGCCCGTCAAACCTAAGAATGATCGAACATCCTTCTTGGTAGTTGGTATTGGGTATATCTCTACAGCTTTCAAATTGCTCAGTTCCGGTCTTGTGGTTCCTTTTCCAATCACATGTCCAAGGTAAATGCACTCTTCCACAGCTAATTAGTATTTTTTAGCTTGATAGTTAATCCAGCTTTCTTCAATCGTAGAAATTTCTCTTCTACATGGGATGATGTTCCTGCCAAGTTGAACTATAAATGACTAAGTCATCCAGATTAATCTTGGTATAAAACTCAGTCCGTTGATGACTCTATCCATCAGTCTCTGGAAAGTACCTGGCGTACCACTAAGTCCAAATGGCTTTCTTTTAAACTGAAAAAGTCAAGTGGGTTGCTGAATGCTGTCTTCTCTTGGTCCTGTGGTTTCACTGATACTTGCCAATACCCTTTAGCCAAATCTAGTGTAGTGATGCATTTTGCCTGTCCAAGCTCATCCAATATGTCATCGATACTAGGCATTGGGTAATCCATCTCTTTTGGTCACGGCATTCAACTTTCTGTAATCGATGCATATTCGCATGTCCCCCCCTTTCTTCACCACAACAATTGGTGAATTCCATTCACTCTGGGATGGTTCTATAATTCCTTGATGTAACATTTCTTGCAATTCTTTTTCCACTTGCACCTGATATGCTCGTGGTATCCTCTACGGTTGTTGTCGAATTGGTTTCTCTTCTTTTACTATTGGTGTACTGTGATGAGTTAATTCTGTCTTTCCTGGTTTATCTGAAGTAATCTCAGGAAATATTCTCAACAGTTTGTGTAATTCCTCATGTTGATTCCTATCTAATTGGTTTCCCATCTTTAACTTGCTTGATATATTTTCATTTCTCTGTTCAGCTATGTTCTCTTCATTAACTGAGTCTTTTGATTCAACTACCAATATTGTTTCGTCCATTGCTTTGATCTTTCTCTGGGTTTGCCACTTTTTCAGCATATTGTTGTGAAAAATAACTTTCTTTCTCCTTCGATCGGGCATTTCAATTTCATAATTCACCTTCCCAATGACTCTCATCACCTCATATGGACCATGCCATAGATTTAAGAGTTTGTTCGTGGATGTTGGCAGTAGCACTAGCACTTGGTCTCCGATTCTCAGTATCGTATCACGAGCTTTTAAGTCACATCATTCCTTTTATTTATTTTGTGATTTCTTCATGTTCTGTATGACAATCTCCATAGCTGCTCCATCCTTTCCCGGACCTTGGTTACATAGGTCAAGATGTCATCTACCAGTTCATCTGCATTGCTCCATTGTTCTTATAGCATATACAAAGGTCCTCGAACATCTCGTCCAAAGATGAGTTCAAATGGACTGAATTCCGTTGATTCCTGCGGTACCTCACGATAAGTAAATAAAACATAGGTTAGATTTTTTCCCACTCTCGTCCTTCTCCTTGTATGATCCTTCTCAACAGTTCCTTTAATGTCTTGTTGAACCATTTCACAAGTCCATCCATTTGTGGATGGTATAGTGTTGCCTTGATTGGCATTACTCCCAATAGTTAGTACAGTACCTGTAGTAGTTGTGGTGTAAAATTGGTGCCTTGGTCAGTAAGAATTTCCTTGGGTACTCCATACCAAGCAAACAATGAGATTAGCTCCTCCGCCACTGCATCTGCTGTAAACTTCTTCAGCGGTATAGCCTCGGGACATCAAGTCGCATAGTCACACACTACTAGTGTATACTTGTAACCCTTGATACTTCTAGGTAGAGGTCCAACTATATCCATTGCGATCCTCTCAAATGGCTGTCCCATTATTGGTAGAGGTATCATTGGTGATCTTTGTCCAGTTTTTGGCTGTCTTTTGACACACAGGACACGAGTGACAGTAATCTGCCACATCTTTAAAAATATTGGGCCAAAAGAATCTTTTCCAAATTCTTCTAGAGGTCCTGTCTCATCCCATGTGTCCTGCTAAAGGTATAGAATGTGCTAACTGTAATACTTAACCCCTATACTTCCTTGGTACCACTAATTCTTAATATTTTTCTCCTTGACTCTCTCTAGGTGTCCCTTTTCGGAAGAGAATTCCATTCTTTCGGTAATAGTGGTTGGTCTTATCGCCTTCTTCCATTGTTGTATGTGTTGTGCAATGTAGAGAGAATGATGTACATAAATTGAAGAGGTCTGAAAAACAATTTAACGATAGGATAAATAATTTAGATGATAGAATAAAAAGTTTAAATAAAAACTTTAAATGTTTAAATTGTAAATTTCATTTTGTTTATTTATTTAATTTTTTTATTTTTATGTTTACTAATGTATGTATGAATTACTTACAAACTTTTTATTCCAATCCCACACTCAGCACAGTTAATTTTCATCCATATATATACATGTGCGTAGTTTGTAATATAATGTAACGATCGATTTGTTATGAATATTCAAAGTGCATGGACGTAAATATGCTTACGGCCATTAAAGAGTTAATGCAAACAATGGTGGTGGCTAAGAAAAAGGGGAAAAAAAGGAGGTCTGTTGTGGAAAATATTTCCAACTTCCAATTTCAAATAAACAGCTTCAAATAAACAGCAAAAAAATACCCACTTCAACTCACACACACGAGGTTGTGGAATTGCAGCCAATTATATACAGCCGAGTGGAACGGCTAACAACACCCACCCATGGTCTGAAAGTCGTGAAAAGGAATAAAAAGTAAGGATTAAAAAATAATTCTACCTCACGGGTCTCGCGTTATAATCGGATTAACTTGAGAAATCTTAAACCGTCTTGGGTGACCGTCAGACAGAAACCTCCCTAACTATCCCCGTCTTGGTGTCAGTCTGTGCTCTCACTGTTCCAGGTATTGTCGCTCCTGTAATTGACCCTACAAAGTAATTTTCCTACCATTGTTTCAGGTTGTGTTCAACGGCTATAATGCTATGGCTAAATATTCTCTTTTTCTCCCAGCAATCACTGTGCTCTCTCTCTCAGCAATTCTCTCTAATCATCTCTCTCCCCCAAACTATAGCCTGTATTATAAGTGGAGTTTATTGTATCTGCCTTTGCCATCTAGTCCTAGTATCTAGTGTCTCTGCTGTCTAGTCTCCTGCCATTCTAATGTCTCTGCCATCTATTCTCATGTCATCCAGTATCTAGTGTCTCTGCCAGCTAGTCTCTGCCTTCCAGTCTCCAGTGTAGTCCCTGTGGCTTAGAGTACCATCCAAAAATGCAATCTACACCAGCAAATAAACAAATAAAGGGCGAGCTCTATTGAACAAGGAGCCAGCCCAACTTGCTCCTAGCTCTGTAAGTAGTTGCTAGCCTGCTGGAATCATGTACAATATAAGTCTTCACTCCTACTAATTGATGTGCAGATTATAAATGTGCGAGATGATGAAAAAATTAATGCAAGGCAGCGAGATGGATCAATGAAACCTGGGCCTCTGCCAGACCCTTTCCCTAGTCTCGTGCGCCAGACTGTGAACCTGTGTCAGAATCTTGACACCACAATCTGATTGGTTATGGTTGCATACATCACCTATAGCTTAGTCAGAGGCTGAAGAGGCTGTTGTTGAAAGAGCTGAAATATAGGCTGCAGAGAAATTTGGTATGCTAAACTTTGTCCTCTTATTCAGCTGTACTTTACAGAGAAGACAACTCGATTGTAAGTCAGACATTTTTGCCACGCTGGTAGCAGATTACAATCAATCGCATTGTAATCAATTGATTAATTGCATTCTCGTTTCTGAATTACTTCGCTGGGCTCATGCAAACCTGGCAACAGTCATTAGACGTTCCTTACCCTGCGTACGAACGTCTGGTGCATTAGACTAGAGTCCCTTAAAATATGAATCCTGATGCTCCTAGCCCTGACAGGTGTGTCTGTGCAGTGTGCACTGATAGCTCTTACCGTACTAGCTCTCTCTGACTGGGGTGGTGGGGGACTAGTGTGTCTGTGCACTGATAACCCTTAGCAGACTAGCTCTCTTTGACTGTGATGGTGGGTACTGATGTGTCTGTGTACTGAAACCCTTGGACTAGCTGCATACAAATGCATACATCTTCTCTCCTTTTTAGGGGTTACATGTATTCCTTCCATGTATCCCTTCCTAGGCTTGTTGGCTGTCTCTGTCTCTGCCAACTTCTCTCCCAAACATGTGTCTTGGTCAGGATATCCTGGACGATATGGCAGATCATGGTTGCAACACCAGAAAGAGATCGCAAGTTTTGTCAGTTCAAGGTGTGTGTGTGTGTATGGGTACATGTATGTATCTGAGTGTGCACCTTTGCATTTTGTATTGTACACAGTATTGTGTGTGCAGGTCATTATGTATCGTATACTGTACGTACTTTGCATGCATATATGCATTGTGAAATATAACAGTAAATGCTATCCTGACTGAGCATTACATACAGAAGGAGTACATGCAGTGAGGATTATAATAGTCGGCCATTTGCTGGGTCAAAATGTCAAATGTCTGCTCAAAACTTACTCTGATCTGACACATACAATTCCCTTAAATGGACTTGTGAAAATTTCAATGGGTTTTCCATGAATATGATTATATCTCAATATCAATAAAAGAAACTGCAGAGCCTTTGAAAGTTGCTAATTAGCCAAGCATATACTAACAATATATTCTTACCACTCTCTCTGGGAAAAAAACAAAACAATAACAACAATGGAAACAACAAAGGTCGGACTTGCTCGTACTGTAACCATAAGGTTAGGCTAACATGAACCCAGCCATGGTGCATGCTGTGCAAACTGTACTGGCAGCATGCCCCTGCACACACCAATTTATGTTCTGACGTTCCCAAGTTGATGTCATATCAAAAATGGAGATGGTCTGACATTTTTTTCAAGACATTTTTGGAAAATTATAATCCTCACTGACATGTAGGCATGTATGTGCACTCTGTATCGATAATGACATGCTTGTACCATAGATACATAAGACTGTAGTGACGGCCATCTGTAACCATTGTACTGGACTGGTGGACTGCACTACCACTCATATCACACATTCAACTGACCAAAATCACATAGTAGATATCCCCTTCCTACGTAAGGTCTAGGTCAGCAGGGCTATGCCCAATTTTTCTCTTCTTCCTCAGCACCTACCTAGCAAGACTAATGAGCTAAGGCACTTTCACAAGATCACAGCTTCAGCTTTCCCCCCTTAACCACATGTATCTGCCTGGAAGAGCTGGGCTATTAAGGGGGATTTCGGTACATGTGCACCACCCCATCCCATTTGGGGGGGGCGGGGGGGGGGGGTTGTTCGGGTTACAATACATAGCTGCACATAGCTAACCTCCCCTGCACCATCCACAACGAACACCTAAACCCCTTCACTGTGGTTGTGGTAAAGATGTCTTGATAGCCAACTGAATATTAAGCTCACATACTACATCAAAATGCACTACCAAGACCCTGCACTCAGTAAGGCTGCCAAGAGTCCTACAGTAGAAGTAGTAGTAGTCTACTTCAGCTCGGGTATCATGACACAGCCATATTTCAGATAGCTGGATAGAAATAAGGCTTGCTAGCTATGCAATGCAAATTCACTTTTTTTGGTTGAATGTCCGACATAAACATTAGTCCACCAGTCCTGTCCAGTGCAGTGATTATGGACAT
>CBDHDT010000058.1:0-20152 GCA_965261215.1 Ekhidna sp. | reverse complement strand
CTACAACCAGTTCGACTACGTTAACCATATAAAATCAATATACACCAATATTGTGTTTATTTTAAAATCACTGAGTCCCTTCGCAATTATCCTCTTTATATGTGTCTGGTCTTATTGGTTGTGGTCTAAATGGGTAGAGTCTTGTTGAATTTTAACAGGTTATCTAAGGTTATTAAATCCTAGATTAATCAATCTCCACTCTACCATATTAGCTAACTCATTAAGAAGAAGTTTAAAACCCTCCAACAGGATTATTCCAAAGAATTTTTCAAACCCTCAGCTTACTAACCCACAATCAACTAACCAGAAGTCCACCCCCTTCAACCCTGTAATCATCTCCCTGCCTAATCCTGGTCTAATGTCAGATCTGTTTGGTCCTAATTCCATAATTCTTTTCAATTCCTGCACCTGTGTCCACGCTAGGCTCACATGGGGGGACTGGACCTGAAACCTACGAAATTGGAACTCATATTTGTAGCTGTCATAACTTTTTTCCCCTTTCTTCTGTGCAAATACTTTTGATACCAACTTGTTGCTTATTGTGGATGCTTTAAAATGATATATAAAAAGTCTCTATAGGCACCTTTTCTTAGAAGATATATCCAAACACGCAAGGGTCACTAAAAAAAAAAAAACCTTCCTAATCGGTGGCACACTTTACAGCCTTAGCTGTGATCGTATGGATTCACATTTTTTTCCGGTGAAACCCCCCCCCCCCCCCCCCCCCCCCCCTGAGTTATAGAGCTGAGAAGAGGCAGGACCACGTAAATTTGTCGTACGCCCACGGAAATTTCCGTGGTCCGCCTCTTCTCAACACTATATCTCAGGGGGGGGGGGGGGGGGGGGGGGGGGGGGGGGGTTTACCGGGGGGAAAATGTGAATCCATAAGATCACAGCTAAAGCCTTTAGCTACCCGCACACCGAGTTTGTGGCACTGCGGTGAAGGCGCCTGACTGTAAAGTTTGCCACCGATTAGGAATTTTTTTTGAGTGACCCTTGCGTCTTTGGATATATCTTCTAAGAAAAGGTGCCTATAGAAACTTTTTATATATCATTTTAAAGCACACACAATAAGCAACAAGCTGGTATCGAAAGTATCTGCACAGAAGAAAGGGGAAAAAAGTTATGACAGCTCAAATATGTGTTCAATTTTTTGTGGTTTCAGGTCCAGTCCCCCCCTTACGAAGTTTAAAACCCTCCAACAGTATTATTCCAAAGAATTTTTCAAACCCTCAGCTTACTAACCCACAATCAACTAACCAGAAGTCCACCCCCTTCAACCCTGTAATCATCTCCCTGCCTAATCCTGGTCTAAAGTCAGATCTGTTTGGTCCTAATTCCATAATTCTTTTCAATTCCTGCACCTGTGTCCACGCTAGTCTCACATATGATATAGCTAACATTCTCTATCTCTGGTCATGCACCATTTGTGAGCATGGATTTAACTTTAAAGATGGCCTGTGGCTTAACATTTCTGTAGCCATTTTCACATCATCAATAATCTGAGGTATGCTCTTATTGCCTCTACAACTTCCCATACTGTAGCAAGATGCCATGCAGAACTCAAACATATCAACATTTCGGAATTGCAAAAATGCCAAAATTAGTAGTGTGTTAGTCAGTAAACACATTACCTGGAACAAAACTGATGTCAGCAGTTGTCCAGACCCTTTCCCTCAGCGATAACAGTTTTTAAGAGGTTAAGAGGTCAAAAGGGCTGCCCTGCAAGATAGGAAGCTAGACGGCCAATTAATTGCGTTTTACCCAGGATACAAGTAGCTACTGCCCTTTGGACATAGCAGCTAGATCCCATTAACAAACCTGAGAAGCCTTCTTCATCCTGCTTACTCATCAGACGCCAAGCCATCACTCACCGCTGTAGCGCTAAGCTAATCCCAAATTGGTTTGTGGCTTACTAAAGCCCGTAGTTGTGATATTGTGGTTTAATGTTTTTATATGTAGCATACCTGAGTTATTGGGGTGGGGTCACAGATATTGCGTAGGCGTCCACGCAATATATGTGACCCCACCTCTTCGAATCCCCATAACTTAGGAATTCTTCACGTGAAAAAAAAATTAAACCACGCTATCACAACTACGCGTTTTAGCAAGCCACAAACCAATTTGGGCATCTGTAGCTCAAGGCGCCTTGGAGGTAAGTTTGCCACAGATTAGGAAGTGCAATTTTTTTAGTGACCCTTTCATGTTTGGATGTATCTTCTAAGAAATGGTGTTTATGGAGATATTTTACATATCATCTTAAAGCACACACAATAAGCAACAAGTTAGTATCAAAAATATCAGCACAGAAGAAAGAGATAAAATGTTATGATAGCTATAAATATGAGTTCAAATTTCAGAGGTTTCAGGTATAGTCCCCCCTGTGTGCATGCATGCTTATTTATTTTGTTGCATGTCAGATATCTGTTTTTACACATGCTTTCTTGAATGAATTGCGGCTGTGAAGGTCTTTACAGGGACATGGAGGGCTTGTAAATGAGAGCATAATACCACACAGATAATTATGCATATCAACTGACCAAGTTTCCTCTTTTTAGATCATGAGTCTGACCAATTCGATTGACTACTCACAACCAAGTAGCGAGTGAGTCATGTTTGAGAAATGTAAAGTACTGAAGCATACTGTAGCATACTAGATAGCTAACCACTCCACATTGACACAAAAATTGTTGTTACTTTTACCACAATCGTTAGAAGTTGTCTTGAATATATAATTATTTAATAGTTTCATTGTTTTTCAGCAAATTATTCCATAAAGAGTGGGTGAATTGGTTTATACACGTAATAAATGCATGCACAAAGGAACAGACTCAGCATCTTCACTAACATTAGTTTATTGGGCAGCCTGAGATCATTGAATAAAATGTGGGCCGAATTTATCTATTAGAACTTTTTGTTGCCCAAATCAATTAGTTCCTGAACTAAAGAGTACACCTACATGAAGCTTGGTCTATTTTCAAGAATAAGTAGAAAAGCACAGTTTTTAAGAAGACCATATCAGTTGATTTGTAAGTTATAGGTGATTTCTGAGTTGAGAGGCACCTTCAGATCTCAAGCTGCCATGACAAGGGAGGTTTCACTACCGTTTTTCTCCAACCCTTTGACGTCTACGGTGAGATAGCAGAAGAGTAACGCAGATCAGTTTCAATTGACACCCAATATTGTAATTCTTCCTTTCCTTCTTTTTATTATTTCAATTTATTTTACTCATTTTTTGGGGGGGAGGGAAGGGAGGTGATGCGTGTGTGGTAGACATGGTCGAGAATATGAATATTAAATTTATGACATGTCAATGCAGTTAGTACCTGCTGGAACGAATATCTTTTAGTGATTGTCATTATTGATAATGTCAGTTCCAAACTATGACTCAGGAATTCCAAGGTGAATGATAGCCATGAAACCTAATGTTGAGATAACATGGGAGCTTTTTCTGTTGCTACAGCTACTAGAGCCAATTCTCAGGCTTCTGTAATTGGCTGTAGTTACAGGTCTCTCTTGTTTGGGATATTTTCCACATCCAGGTACTGGAAGTGAAGTAAAACATCTTTGCTAGATGATTTTTTTGCAATCTTTAGTGCATTACTTAAGTCAAATCATGGGATTGATCAGTTAGCTTTATTGGGCCAAGACATACTGTGTTGAAAGGGTCACAGATATGTATCTTGGAATGGAATTACCAATGGGTTACATGTGTTGTATAAACTCAAGTACCATTACTGTGTCAAAAATCACATTTTAATGAATCAATTCTGAAACGTTTTTTTTTTTGTCCTTCAAGCCTTTGTATTTGGATGCACAATAATTATTCAGAAAAAGCATGATGTTCTTGTTCTGGGCAGCTGTAAATAGGTCTGATGGCGGGGATATTAGTGGAGGTGGTCTATCTTCCTCTCAAATCTAGGTCCATGATAATTGTTTGCTTGATCGTATTTTTTCTTTAAATTTTCAAGTATATTTGAGAGCTGACATAAGCAATTCTAACTTTTTTTTGTCTCCTTCACTGGTAGCTAAATGACAGCAAAAAGAAATTTCTTAAAGACAAATGGCGCAAAGGACAAAAAAATGACCATTACCAAGTGAAACATGCCTAGTATAAAAATTTAGTTCTGTTTTCTTTGGAAAAATATTTTAGTCGAATGTGGCCCCACACAAATCTCTGTAATGTACTAGTTGTTTTCTACATGGGTTCAGTCAATTGGTATTTCTATGTATTTTTATTGAATCAATGGAGGCTTTACGAAGAATGATCTCCTGTGCCTTTAAACTCTTGTTGTTTTCCACAAGTAATTTTTTCACTCTTGATCCATTTTATTTGCAGTATTGGTTTCTAGCACTCGTAGAGCTATATCGACAGAAACAATATTTCTGCAGTTTTTGTTGAAGTACTATGAGCATTTGGGGTAAGTGGTGTAGTTTACCTGGGACAGATCCAAGGAGGTGGATGGCTTTAAGAGGGGTCCTACATACCACCGAAATTTGAACATATATTTGTAGCTATCATAACCTTTCCTCCCGTTATTCTGTGCAAATACTTTTGATACCAGCTTGTTGTTTCTTGTGTGTGCTTTAATATGATATGTGAAATATGTCTATAGGCACCTTTTCGTAGAAGATACATCCAAACACGCAAGGGTCACTCAAAAATTGCACCTCCCAAATTTGAACACGTGTAATTCCTAGGCGCCTTTAGCTACAGATCCCTGTTTTGTGGCTTTCCAAAACACTAAGCTGTGATATGATGGAGCCATATTTACTAAGCGGTTATGTGTTGATTAGATGTGAGACACTTCATTTCCAACCGTGAAAAACCCACGCAATATCTGTGACCCCACCTCTTCTAATCAACATAACTCAGCAATGCTTCACGTAAAAAAATAATTGAAACCGTCATATCACAGCTAAGCATTTAGGCAGCTCAAGGCGCCTTTGAATTATACGTGTTCCAATTTGGGAGGTGCAATTTTTGAGTGACTCTTGCGTGTTTGGATGTATCTTCTAAGAAAAGGTGCCTCTAGACACATTTTACATATTATCTTAAAAGCACACACAATAAGCAACAAGCTGGTATCAAAAGTATCTGCACAGAATAAAGGGAGGAAAAGTTATGACTGCTACAAATATATGTTCAAATTTCGGTGATCGGTTTTATGTGGATAGACCCCCGCAAATTCATATCAAATGCCTTTATTAGATATGGAGAGCCCTTCTTTTCAGCTGGGAAAAAAGTAGTGCATAACGGATAATGATGCAGAAAAATGCGACCTGAGTCTGCCAAATGTGTGATGAAATGATAAGGATTAGGCAAGGAGCTGGTCGGTTCAACCATACTGCTCCGGTAACATTTGAAAAAATCAGAAAAGAGTAGTCAGAGAAAGGGCAGATAGTTCATAGGTTGACATTGCCTCTATGTTTGGAACTGACAGGCAAAGTGATTGTAGATCCTGGAGAGATAGTCAACAAGTTTCTAAGGATAATGGTGATCTTTCCCCCCATACATTGATGTATGTGAATGTTAGCCTCACACAATCTGATATGATGACCAACTGCCTTGTGATTCACAGCATATTGAATAGATTGCCGATATATTAGACATTTCTGACATTTTTCTCGACTGTTATTATCACTACAGCTATTTGGAAATATTCTACAAAGCCTAAAACACTGTGTTATTATTTTTTGAAGAATTAATGTAGGCCTGTCTAGATCAAATACATTTTAGAATTTTTTTATAGATGATAATATCAGTTACAGACTAAGACACAGGAATACAAATGTTAATGACATTCAAAAAAAGGTGAAGGGCTTAATATTGTATATTGAGTCAACATTGGAGTTCTTAACTAAATGTGGTGTTGCTACAGCAAATAGAGCCAACTACACTGGCTTCTGTATAGGCTGTAATTGTAGTTTTATAAAGTTCAAGATTTTGCCCACATCCAGTGACTGGCAGTGTTGTAGTACATCCTAAGTAGATGATCTTTCTGCAATCTTATGTGTATTACATATGTCAGATCTTGGGTTTGGTCTGTTTTAATCATAGTCCATAACTTATATAGTGTTAGAGGTGTGTTAGAAACATATCTTGAAATGATATTAGCAGTGGATCACATGTGCTGTATAACTCCAGCAAAATCACAAAATTCACACTTTGAAAAAAAAAATTAATAATTTTTTTTATATTGTCTAGCCTTAGTATTTGTGTGTTAGGTAATTATTTAACAAAAATAAAAATATTCACTTTTGTTGGTTCTGAGTATCTTATGGAAGTTAAAAATGGAGGGGAGGGGAGGGCAAAGATGTCATTGTCTCTCATATATTCCTTATATAGTAGAAGTATACCATGTGTAAAAGTCATGAAATTAACCATTTCACTGGCGCAAAGGACATAGTCATGATCATTACCAAACCAACGGTATGTTATGGTATTTTCATAACGTGACAAAAATTAAGCTGTTCTCTTTGAAAAATTGTGAATTGAAGTGTAGATAGTAGTATTAGACATTTTATTAGTTTACAAGGTATTTATTTCTATACATTGCATCTGATTTCCTCTGCTGCTCTGTTTTGTTTTACATTGTGTCAAGTATGCGTAGCAAATAAAATATCTATGTGTTATGATTAACAACTTTTATGAGTATCATATGTGTATTTGTGATCACATTTGTGGTTCATCTTTTTTACCACAATAAAGGTCAGCAATGTCAAATTGCAAGGGCTATTAGTACACTTCTGATTTGTACCGAATTTGGTATTTTTATACAAGTCCTGTGGAATCTATCGGTGAAAGGAATAAGCCTTGCCACTACTACTTCTAATTATCACAGATGTATTGACAATATTTTTTTATCTGACCTCAAAGTTCAGAATTATTTGAACAGTATGCTAATACTTTTCACCCTCACATCAAAATCACTTTTGAACTTGTCCACAGAGATCCCAATTCCTTGATGTGTTAGTCTAATCTTGTCACGACCTCAACTTCCCTCCACAGCAAATCATCTGATAACCACTCATATATCTGAATTACAGAATTCCCATCCAAAGAATCCTATCACCTATAGCTAATGCTTACACATCAAACACATTTGTTCCTCTCGTACCAATTACGATACTCAGAATCAACAGCTCTTCCAACTCATCCTCAACAGTGTCTACCCATGGGAGATTACCAAATCCCAGATTCTTAAAGCATCAAAATAATCCTTCATTGAGCTTCTCCATTCCAATCCCATATTTAATCCGACCATATTCCTTTGTTTTTCAGTTTACTCAATTCCAACACTACCAAATTAGCTCAAGTCATCAAAAAGAAGTTCAAAACCCACCAACAGGATGAATCCATTTAATAAGTTTGTCCTCCATGGCAGCTGAGGAATACTGTAGCCTATTTGTCTTCTGGAATAAAGTTAGCATGAAAGAAAATCTTTACCCTTTCCAAATAATTTTTGATAGATTTGTTGTCTTCAGCAATGGCTGCTGCCTCTACTTAAGTAGAGGCAGCAGCCATCCTCTTCGTCGCAAGCATTATGTCCAGTTAGGTTCTCATAACTCAATTTCATTCAGCTTCATACAACACACAACTCTATACAACTCAGAACTGCTGCACCCAGAAGTGAGTCTGGGTCTCCAAAAATCAAGAAAGTTACACAAATGGCCATATACGGAAATAAGACGTGATCCCAAGTAAAGGCTGTAATAGGAGTGCTAGACACCAAAGAAACAGATATACCGCATGACCTATTTACTCTTTTTTTATCTCCCTGAAATTTTTTTTTAATTATTGTTATTATAATTTTTTACAACATCTGAATTGTCAGTTTTCTGATTGAGGAGATTTGAAATGAATAAGGCCTCAGGTCTATCAACCATTAGCCGTACATCCTATATTATCGACTTCTTGTTTTATTTCTTCTTCATGAGTATATAAGTAAGGATTAAGGTGCAACCACATCTTCTTAGATGCAAACTTTCATGTATATATATATATATATATATATAATATTCCATGGTCAGACATGATTGCTTTATCCTGCTTCATGCATTATATGAATGAACAAACAGTTTATTATTGCACGTTTACCAATGATGATTAGAAATTGGGTCGATATAGCTGAATATTAAGTTCTGTTTTCAAAGATGTGAATAATACATAGTTATAAATAAGAGTCGGTTTGCAGCTATGGTTCTAGGCAAGGAACAAGCTTGCAATAAGTACATGTTACATCATGGAAAGGAAAACTGCCAAAGATGCCAAGAGTTCCTTCATTTTGGTTGACATGTGACTTCATTATCTTGTGCCAGGTTATGTATGTCTCATCATAATTCCGCTCAAAATTAGTTTCAGGAGTCATTTCTTTAATAGAACGAAAATTGTTTACTGCCTGCTCCCTGAGTTTGAGAAGTAGAAGCACTCGCTTTGTCTCACGCATATTGCTGCAGTCAATTCCATTCTCTGACTCCAACTGCAATAGAAAGATCATATGTAAGGAGGCTCATTAAAACATAGTGTTATGCATTTTCACTTCATCTATTTCTCTCATCTCACTCTCACTCTCTAAGATCAAGTGACTTACATATTTGCAAGTGTCATTGTAGAGCTTTTCAAAGATGACTTTAAGCACTGTCACTAATTTACTATCTTCTACCATTGCCTTGACACTTTCTCTCTGTGAGATGATTGTGAGAAGATTCTTCACCACAGCAAGTCTTTTGTGACGCTGTCTTCTATTCTCATTCATATAGTTTTGCCTCAGGTTTGTCGGAAGTATATTCTCGTCTAACTGTTACGTAATAGAGGAATAAAGATCATGTAAAGCAGAGCAAAGTCAACTATTGCTGTGGGGAATGGATTAGGAAAGATTAATCTTACATTTGTTTGCTCGTCAAATAGTTTTTTTGTCAAGCCCAATATGTCTTTCACTGTTTGCTGGTTTGTTCTAGTGCAGCCTTCAGGTTGCATACTGTGGCCGAGTTGCATCAAGCATAGAAAAAATGGCAGCATGATCATCACAATTCTTGCTCCGATTGCCATGGTGATGTTTGCTCTCTTCATGTTCTTCGATTTGTTTTGGTAGTCTTCTGGATATTAATTTGGTGACTCTGCTGTTTTTCATGTGCTCCTTGTGGCAGTAGAGTTTGTAGAAGTACTTTCTTGCTTTGCTTAGATTCTTTTACTTTGCTTTCCTAACTCAAATATTCTCTTTATATACTTGATGGGCACATTAGGAATTCCTAAGATGCTTTTTTTCTCCCTTTTATGAACATGAGATGGGTTTCCAATAGCAATCCTAGGTAACAATTTCCAAGGTTTCAATTCCCTACTGCATAGCAACCATCATCGAAGAACTGCAGTTGAAATCCCTTCCTGATGCAAAAAGGAAATAAGCTTCCAGATGCCATCCTCGGTCACACTTCTCTTGAAAATGGCAACCATCAATCAGACTTGTGTTGTTTGAATGCACTGCAGATGAAGTCCTTTGTCTTACTGATAGAAGGTAGTTCTTAAATTAGCTTCTTTATCGTTTTACACCAGTCCCTGGGTAAATAACAACTGGAGTAATAAGTTGGAGAGTTGACAATAGGATATGTTTTTTAGATATTCCAGAACATATTTTTAAAGTCCGTAAGAATCACAATGATAATTAGTTGAATATAACTAAGCATGCATGCTTATTTATCTTGTTGCATGTCAGATGTTTGTGTGTGCACATGCTTTCAAGAATGAATTGTGGTTGTGAAGGTCTTTACAGGGATAAGGAGGGCTTGTAAATGAGAGCGTAATACCACACACATAATTATGTATATCAACCAACCAAGTTTCTGCTTCATAGATCATGAGTCTGACCAATTAGATATTGACAACTCCCAACCAAGTAGCAAGTGAGTCATGTTTGAGAAAGGAAAAGTACTGATGTGTACTGTAGCATACTATGTAGCTAACCACTCCTCACTCACACAAAAATTGCTGTTACTTTTATCACACTTGTTAAAGGTTGTCTTGAATATATAAATATGTAATAGCTTTGTTGTTGCTCAGCTAATTATTCCATAAGGAGTAGGTGAATTGGTTAATACACGTAATAAATGCATGCACAATGGAACCAATACTCAACATCTTCACTAACATTAGTTTTATTACATACATAAAAAGAAGCTGCATATATATATCATTATCTAGCCCCCTGTCCCACAATAAGGCACACTCTCAATTAGGCAGTGTCCGAGATCATTGAATAAAATGTCGGCCGAATTTGTCTATTAGAACTATTTGTTGCCCAAATCAATTAGTTCCTGAACTTTTGGTCTATTTTCAAGAATAAGTAGAAAAATACTGTTTTAAGAAGACCACATCAGTTGATTTGTAAGTTATAGGTGATTTCTGAGTTGAGAGACACCCTCAGGTCCCTAGCTGCCAAGATAAAGGAGGTTTCACAGCAGTCTTTCTCCTTCCCTTCGACATATATGGTAAGATAGCAAAAGAGTAAAGCAGGTCAGAAGAGTATTTTGATTGAAACCCGATATTGTAATTTTTCCTTCCTAATTCTTTTTATGTTTTTTTAATTTATATTTTACTCATTTATTTTGGGGGTGGGAAAGGAGGTTGGTGCGTGTGTGGTAGATCTAGGTCGAGAATATGAATATTATATTTATAACATGTTAAAGCAGCAAGTACCTGCTGGAACGAATATGTTTTAGTAATTATGATCAGTGATGGTATCAGTTCCAAACTATGACTCAGGAATTCTAAGGTGAATGATATCCATGAAACCTAATGTAGTATTGAGACAACATGGGAGTTTTTTTTCCTGTTGCTACAGCTACCAGAGCCAATTACTCAGGTTTCTGTAATTGGCTGTAGTTTCTTTGGGATATTTTCCACATCCAGGTACTGGAAGTGAAGTAGAACATCTTTGCAGATGATTTTTTTTGCAATCTTTAGTACATTACGTAAGTCAGATCTTTGGTATTGATCAGTTAGCTTTAGAGTGCCAAGACATATACAATGTTGGAAGGGACACAAATATGTATCATAGAACGGAATTACCAATGGATTACAAGTGTTGTATAAACTTGAGTACCATCACTGTGTCAAAAATCACATTTTAATGAATCAATAATTCTGAAACAATTTTATTTATCCTCCAAGCCTTATATTTGGATGTACAATAATTATTCAGAAAAAGCATGATGTTCAATATTGTTCTGGGCAGCTACATACAAGTTGTAAGTTGGCCTGGATAGACGGGTTGGGTAGGGGGGGGAAGGGGGGATGGGGGGCGTGATTGGATTCTAACTTTTTTGTCTCCTTCACAGGTAGCTAAATGATAATAAAAAGAAATTTCTTAGGGACCATAATTTTGTGAAAGCCATATGTAATAGAGGTATCCCATGCGTAAATTTTTTGATAGCAACCGTTTTTATTGCGCAAAGTGGAAAAAAATGACGATTACCAAATGAAATAAATATGCCAGTACAAAAATTCAGTTCTGTTTTGTTTTGGAAAATGTTTTGGTTGAATGTGGTCTACATCTCTGTACTGAACTAGTTGTGGTCTACATGGGTTCAAGTCATGTTTCCTTTTTAACAGGCCATTGGAATTTCTATCTATTTTAATTGAAGATGGAGGTCTTTACGAAGAATGATCTCCTGTGCCTTTAAACTCTTTTTATTTTCCACAAATGTTTTTTTCACTGTTTTAACATTTTATTTGCAGAGTTGGTTTACTAGCATTCATAGAGCTATATCGAAAGAAACAATATTTCACAGTTTTTGTTGATATAGTATGAGCATTTGAGGTAAGTGGTATAGTTTGCCTGGTTCAGCTCTAACGGGATGGTCGGCTGAGTCTGGATCCCCTCAAATTCATATCAAATGCCAAGATTGGATATGGAGTGCCCTTCTTTTCAGCTGGAAAACAGTAGTGCATCACCGAATAATGATGCAGAAAAAAAGCGACCTGAGTCTGACAAAATATGTGTGATGAAATGCCAAGGAAGAGACTAGGAGCTGGTGGGTTCAACCATACAGCTGCAACATTGGAAAAAATCAGAAAAGAGTAGTCAGAGAAAGGGCAAATAGTTCATAGGTTGATATGTTGCCTCTATGCTTGGAACTGACAGGCAAAGTGATTGTAGACCCTGGAGAGATAGTCAACAAGTTTCTACGGAAAATTGTAAAAAAAATTCTCCATACATTGATGTATGTGAATGTTAGCCTCTCACAACCTGATATGATGACCAACTGCCTTGTGATTCACAGCGTATTGAATAAATTGCTGATATATTAGACATTTCAGACACTTTTCTTGACTGTTATTATCACTACAGCTATTTTCAAATGCTCTACCTGGCTTAAAACACTATGTTATTATTTTTTGAAAAATTAATGTAGGCCTGTCTAGATCGAATATGTTTTAGAATTTTTTTATTGATGATAATATCAGTTACAAACTAAGACACAGGAATACTAATGTTAATGACATTCAAGAAAAGATGAAGGGCTTAATATTGTATATTGAGTCAACATTGGAGTTCTTAACTAAATGTGGTGTTGCTACAGCAACTATAGCCAACTACACTGGCTTCTGTATAGGCTGTAATTATAGTTTTATAGTGTTCAAGGTTTTTCCCACATCCAGTGACTGGCGGTATGGTAGTACATCCTAAGTTGATGATCTTTCTGCAATCTTATGTGCATTACATACTTCAAATCTTGGGTTTGGTGTGTTTTAATCATGACTTAGTTGGGTCATAGAAACATATCTTGAAATGATATTAGCAGTGGATCACATGTGCTGTAACTCCAGCAACATCACAAAATTCACAATTTGAAAAGAAAATTAATAAAATTTTTTTATATTGTCTAGCCTTTGTATTTGTCTGTTAGGTAATTATTTAACAAAAATAAAAATATTCACTTTTATTGGTTCTGAGTATCTTATGGAAGTTAAAAGTGGAGGGGTGGGGAGGGCAAAGCTGTCATTGTCTCTCATATATTCCTTATGTAGTAGAGGTATACCATGTGTAAAAGTCATGAAATTAACCCTTTCACTTGCACAAAGAACATAGTCATGATCATTACCAAACCAAAAGTATATTATGGTATTTTCATAACATGAAAAAAATTAAATTCTGTTCTCTTTAAAAAATTGTGAATTATTTTCATTAGGTAAGTGTAGATAGTAGTGTTTGAGAATTTATTGGCTTACAAGGTATTTATTTCTGTACATTGCGTCCGATTTCCTCTGCAGCTCTGTTTTGTTTTACATTGTGTCAAGTATGCGTAGCAAATAAAATATCTATGTGTTAGTTTGTGATGATTAACAACTTTTATGTGTATTTGTGATCACATTTGTGGTTCATCTTTTTTACCACAATAAAGGTCAGCAATGTTACACCACATGACAAATTGCAAGGGCTATGAATACACTTCTGATTTGTACTGAATTTGGTATTTTTATACAACAAGTCCTGTGGAATCTATCAGTAAATTGATTAAAAGCTTTCCCACTACTATTTTCAATTATCACAGATGTATTGAAAATATTTTTTATCTGACCTCAAAGTTCAGAATTATTTGAGCAGCATGCTAATACCTTTCACTCTCACATCAAAATTACTTTTGAACTCGTCCACAGAGATCCCAATTCCTTGATGTGTTAGTCTAATCTTGTCACGACCTCAACTTCCCTCCACAGCAAATCCTCTGATAACCACTCATATATCTGAATTACAGCAATTCCAATCCAAAGAATCTCATCATCTATAGCTAATGCTAACACATCAAACACATCTGTTCCTCTCATACCAATTACGATACTCAGAACAAACTGCTCTTCCAACTCATCCTCAACAGTGTCTACCCATGGAAGATTACCAAATCTCAGATTCTTAAAGCATCAAAATAATCCATCATTGAGCTTCTGCTTTCCAACCCCATACTTAATCCGACCATATTCCTTTGCTTTTCAGTTTAATCAATTCCAACCGTACCAAATTAACTCAAGTCATCAAAAAGAAGATTCAAAACCTAACAAAAGGATGAGTTTATTTAATAAGTTTTGTCCTCCATGCAGCTGAGGAATACGGTAACCTATTTGTCTTCTGGAATAAAGTTAGCATGAAAGAAAATCTTTGCCCTTTCCACATAAGTTTTGATAGACTTGTTGTCTTCATCAAAATTTAGGGAACATTCCTAAGTAGAGGCAGCAGCCATCCTCTTCATCGCAAGCATTATGTCCAGACAGGTTCTCAATAACTAATTTCATTCAGCTTCATACAACACTATACAACGCAGAACTGCTGCACCCAGAAGTGAGTCTCGGTCTCCAAAAATCAAGAAAGTTACACAAATGACCATATAAGGAAATAAGATGTGAACCCAATTAAACGTGGTAATAGGAGGGCTAGACAACAATGAAACAGATACACTGCAAGACACATTTACTCTTTTTTTTAATCTCCCTGAGAGTTTTTTTTTTATTATTAGTATTTTTTTACTACATCAGATTTGTCAGTTTTCTGATTGAGGAGATTGGAAATGAAGAAGGCCTCAGGTCTATCAACCATTAGCCGTATATCCTATATTATTGCCTTCTTGTTTTATTTCTTGTTCATGAGTATATATGTAAGGATTAAGGTGCAACCACATCTTTTTAGATGCAAACTTACATGTATATATATATATATATAATATTCCATGGACAGACATGGTTGCTTTATCCTGCTTCATGCATTATATGAATGAACAAACAGTTTATTATTGCACATTTACCAATGATGCATTAGAAATTGGGTCGATATAGCTGAATATTAAGTTCTGTTTTCAAAGATGTGAATAATACATAGTTATAAATAAGAGTCGGTTTGCAGCTATGGTTCTAGGCAAGGAACAAGCTTGCAATCGGTACATGTTACATCATGGAAAGGAAAACTGCCAAAGATGCCAAGAGTTCGTTCATTTTGGTTGACATGTGACTTCATTATCTTGTGCCAGGTTATGTATGTCTCATCATAATTCCGCTCAAAATTAGTTTCAGGAGTCATTTCTTTAATAGAACGAAAATTGTTTATTGCCTGCTCCCTGATTTTGAGAAGTAGAAGCACTCGCTTTGTCTCACGCATATTGCTGCAGTCAATTCCATTCTCTGACTCCAACTGCAAATAGAAAGATCATATGTAAGGAGGCTCTTTAAAACATAGTGTTATGCATTTTCACTTCATCAATTTTTCCCATCTCACTCTCACTCTCTAAGATCAAGTGACTTACATATTTGCAAGTGTCATTATAGAGCTTTTCAAAGATGACTTTAAGCACTGTCACTAATTTACTATCTTCTACCATTGCCTTGACACTTTCTCTCTGTGAGATGATTGTGAGAAGATTCTTCACCAGAGTAAGTCTTTTGTGACGCTGTCTTCTATTCTCATTTGTATAGTTTTGCCTCAGGTTTGTAGGTAGTATATTCTCGTCTAACTGTTACGTAATAGAGGAATAAAGATCATGTAAAGCAGAGCAAAGTCAACTATTGCTGTGGGGAATGGATTAGGAAAGATTAACCTTACATTTGTTTGCTCGTCAAATAGATTTTTTGTCAAGCCCAATAAGTCTTTCACTGTTTGCTGGTTTGTTCTAGTGCAGCCTTCAGGTTGCATACTGTGGCTGAGTTGCATCAAGCATAGAATAAATGGCAGCATAACCATCACAATTCTTGCTCCGATTCCCATGGTGATGTTTGTTGTCTTCATGTTCTTCGATTTATTTTTCTAGTCCTCTGGATATTAATTTGGTGACTCTGCAATTTTTCATATACAGTAGAGTTTGTAGAAGTACTTTCTTGCTTTGCTTAGATTCTTTTACTTGGCTTTCCTAACTCAAATATTCTCTTTATATACTTGATGGGCACATTAGGAATTCCTAAGATACTTTTTTCTCCCATTTATGAAATGAGATGGGTTTCCAATAGCAATCCTAGGTAACAATTTCCAAGGTTTCAATTCCCTACTGCATAGCAACCATCATCAAAGAACTGCAGTTGAAATCCCTTCCTGATGCAAAACGGAAATAAGCTTCCAGATGCCATCCTCGGTCACACTTCTCTTGAAAATAGCAACCATCAATCAGACTTGTGTTGTTTGAATGCACTGCAGATGAAGTCCTTTGTCTTACTGATAGAAGATAGTTCTTAAAATTAGCTTCTTTATCGTTTTACACCAGTGTTTCATGTTAATACTTCAGTCCCTGGGTAAATAACAACTGGAGTAATAAGTTGGAGAGTTGACAAGAAAATATATTTTGTTAGATATTCCAGAACATATTTTTTAAAGTCCGTAAGAATCACAGTGATAATTAGTTGAATATAAGTATGCATGCATGCTTATTTATCTTGTTGCATGTCAGATGTTTGTGTGTGCACGTGCTTTCAAGAATGAATTGTGGTTGTGAAGGTCTTTATAGGGATAAGGAGGGATTGTAAATGAGAGCATAATACCACACACATAATTATGTACATCAACCAACCAAGTTTCCACTTCATAGATCATGAGTCTGACCAATTAGATATTGACTACTCCCAACCAAGTAGCAAGTGAGTCATGTTTGAGAAAGGAAAAGTACTGATGTGTACTGTAGCATACTATGTAGCTAACCACTCCTCACTCACAAAAAAATTGTTGTTACTTTTATCATACTTGCATAAATGCATGCACAATGGAACCAATACTCAACATCTTCACTAACATTAGTTTTATTACATACATAAAAAGAAGCTGCATATATATATATATCATTATCTAGACCCCTGTCCCACAACAAGGCACACTCTCAATTAGGCAGTGTCCGAGATCATTGAATAAAATGCCGGCCGAATTTGTCTATTAGAACTTTTTGTTGCCCAAATCAATTAGTTCCTGAACTTTTGGTCTATTTTCAAGAATAAGTAGAAAAATACTGTTTTAAGAAGACCACATCTGTTGATTTGTAAGTTATAGGTGATTTCTGAGTTGAGAGATATCCTCAGGTCCCTAGCTGCCATGATAAGGGAGGTTTTATTGCAGTCTTTCTCCTTCCCTTCGACATCTACAGTGAGATAGCAAAAGAGTAAAGCAGGTCAGAAGAGTATTTTGATTGAAACTCGATATTGTAATTTTTCCTTCCTAATTCTTTTTATGTTTTTTAATTTATATTTACTCATTTATTTTGGGGGTGTCAAAGGAGGTTGGTGCGTGTGTGGTAGAATAAGGTCGAGAATATGAATATTATATTTATAACATGTTAAAGCAGCAAGTACCTACTGGAACGAATATCTTTTAGTAATTATGATCAGATATGGTATCAGTTCCAAACTATGACTCAGGAATTCTCAGGTGAATGATATCCATGAAACCTAATGTAGTATTGAGACAACATGGAAGTTTTTTTCCTGTAGCTACAGCAACCAGAGCCAATTACTCAGGCTTCTGTAATTGGCTGTAGTTTGTTTGGGATATTTTCCACTTCCAGGTACTGGAAGTGAAGTAGAACATCTTTGCAGATGACTTGTTTTTGTGCAATCTTTAATGCATTACATCAGATCTTTGGCATTGATCAGTTAGGTTTAGAGTGCCAAGACATATACAATGTTGGAAGGGACCTAAATAGGTATCATAGAACGGAATTACCAATGGATTACAAGTTTTGTATAAACTTGAGTACCACCAATGTGTAAAAAATCACATTTAAATGAATCAATAATTCTGAAACAATTTTATTTATCCTCCAAGCCTTGTATTTGGATGTACAATAATTATTCAGAAAAAGCATGATGTTCAATATTGTTCTGGGCAGCCACATACAAGTTGTAAGTTGGCCTGGATAGATGGGTTGGGTGGGGGGGAAGGGGGGATGGGGGGCGTGAGTGGAGATGTGTTTGTCTTCCTCTCCAATCTAATTCACATGATTTGTTTACTAGATAGCATTTTTTCTTTAAATTTTCAATTATATTTGAGAGCTGACATAAGCAATTCTAACTTTTTTGTCTCCTTCACAGGTAGCTAAATGATAACAAAAAGAAATTTCTTAGGGACCATAATTTTGTGAAAGCCATATGTAATAGAGGTATCCCATGCATAATTTTTTTTTATATCAACCGTTTTTATGGTGCAAAGGAAAAAAAATGACGATTACCAAATGAAATAAATATGCCAGTACAAAAATTCAGTTCTGTTTTGTTTGGAAAAATGTTTTGGTCGAATGTGGTCTACATCTCTGTACTGAATTAGTTGTGGTCTACATGGGTTCAGTCATGTTTCCTTTTTAACAGGCCATTGGAATTTCTATCTATTTTAATTGAATGATGGAGGTCTTTACGAAGAATGATCTCCTGTGCCTTTAAACTCTTTTTTTTATTTTCCACAAATGTTTTTTTCACTCTTTCAACATTATATTTACAGAGTTGGTTTACTAGCATTCATAGAGCTATATCGAAAGAAACAATATTTCACAGTTTTTGTTGATATAGTATGAGCATTTGAGGTAAGTGGTATAGTTTGCCTGGGTCAGATCTAATGTGATGGTCGGCTGAGTCTGGATCCCCTCAAATTCATATCAAATGCCGTGATTAGATATGGAGTGCCCTTCTTTTCAGCTGGAAAACAGTAGCGCATCACCGAATAATGATACAGAAAAATGCGACCTGAGTCTGCCAAATGTGTGATGAAATGCCAAGGAGGAGACTAGGAGCTGGTTGGTTCAACCATTCAGCTGCAACATTGGAAAAAATCAGAAAAGGGTAGTCAGAGAAAGGGTAAATAGTTCATAGGTTGGTATGTTGCCTCTATGTTTGGAACTGATAGGCAAAGGGGTAGTAGACCCTGTAGAGATTGTCAATATAGTTTTTACGCACAATGGTAAGTTTTCCGCCAATACATTGATGTAAGCGAATGTTAGCCTCTCACAACCTGATATGATGACTAACTGTCTTGTGATTCACAGCAAATTCTAATAGAATGCTGATATATTAGACATTTCCGACACTTTTCTGGACTGTTGAATTATCACTGCAGCTATTTTCAAATGCTCTATAAAGCCCAAAATTCTTTGTTATTAATTTTTTTTTTATTAATGTAGGCCTTTCTAGATCAAATGCATTTTAGGATTTTTTTTATTGATGATAATATCAGTTACAAACTAAGTCACTAAGTTAATGACATTCAAGAAAAGATGAAGGGCTTAATATTGTATATTGAGTCAACATTGGAGTTCTTACCTGAATGTGGTGTTGCTATTGTAACTAGAGCCAACTACACTGGCTTCTGTTATAGGTTGTAATTATAGTTTTTGAGGGGATTCAATATATCGCCCACATCCAGTGACAGGTGGTGTAGTAGTACATCCTAAGTAGATGATCTTTCTCCAATCTTATATGCATTACATACGTCAGATCTTGGGTTTGGTCTGTTTTAATCACAGTGCTATGACATATATAGCGTTATAGGGATCATGGCTGTATATCTTGAAATGATATTAGCAGTGGATCGCATGTGCTGTATAACTCCAGCACAATCACTATCAAAATTCACACTTTGAAAAAAAAAGATTAATAGATTTTTTTTCATTTTGGCTGGCCTTAGTATTTTTGTGTTAGAGTAATTTTTAACAAAAGCAAAAAGTTCACTTGTTGGTTCTGAATATTTTTTTTTGATATTGGAGTTGCACATTATAGCCATGCAATAGTGTATTGGTAATTTTGATTCACTGCACTTACTGTCCAGAATTTTTGTGACTGCTTAGTGAGCTATAGATGTGCAATGTTAAAATCCTGCTGCACAAGTCAGTCGTTTATAGAAGAGACACCAAGCTTTTCCTTCCTCCACCCTTAAAATAGCGAAGGTAAATGGTCGGCATACCACGCTAGTTTGTTGGGGGGCGAATTAGAGTTGGAGGGGAAATAAAACATTTGTTGAAAGGAGCTCTAGAGCTAAAACTATCTATTTAGACTTTGTGGATTACTTCCTCTAGTAGCCATCTCTGATCTAGATGTCCAAGTACTGGTACAATCTTTCCTGGAGCATCCTGGCTGGGGATTCCTGGGATATGTACTAGGGATGATTCCAGCATATCCCAAGTGTGGATCACTGACATTACAGAACGATAC
>CBDHDT010000057.1:0-15456 GCA_965261215.1 Ekhidna sp. | reverse complement strand
AGAGTGATTATAGCTGTGATTACAAATCATGTTGCACCAGATTGATCAGCTTGATCTGTTAGATTCTTCCGAGCCTTGAAATCTTGTTCCATCTTTCCTTCAGAGAGGTATACAGAGTTCATTGTTTCCAGCCCTGTAAAGGTTTTTGAAGGCTATGGGAGTGAAACGTGGGAGGCTAACTTGACAACCTGGAGCACAATAGATGTCTCAATGTGGTTGTTCCTCATTAATGATATCATATCTGGTAAACGTAGTAAAACAAATTAACAGCTCCTAGGTCCACCATGCTAATTAGGTTTAGCCCTTAATAACCTAATCTGAAATTAAGGGTGTGTTGTCAACACTATTATTTGAGAGTCCATCACTTCCCTAAATGTCATTATGGATTTACCGTCGTTATCCAGGATGATGATTTCTGCTGAGGTAGGATCCAAGGTCACACCTGTGACTGAAGAACTTGAAAAACTTAGACTTGCAGACAACTCCTCAATAAGTTCAAAAATTGAATCATCCACAATTGAGAAGGAGACATTCAATACAGTATTGGCAGCATCCAGAACAATCATGTCACGGTCATCCAAGAAATCAATCGTAACTGAATTGAAAGTCGGAAGAAAATTATGGTTAGTGGAGTATATTTAAAATAAGGAACTTAATTAAGAAGTCATCCATTAACCTTGTTAAGATAAAACCATGGTAACCACATCCTTCTCTGGTGTTATACAATATATGACGGTGGTCTTGTGTACTTAATGTGCCACAGTTTAACAACACTTACAGGGAAGTCTCCTAACACACCTTCTCAACCCACCAGCAAATTTTTGATCACAAATACAATTAATTTTTTTTAATAAAAACATGTTTACGATGAAAGTATGTGGCTGTTCAGATACTTCACATAGAGTATACGTCCATTAAAGGAGTTGGTATCAACATTATCGAATTTAACTCACCAATAGCAGATCCTTCTGATAGAGAGATCGCAAGAGATACATCACGCTCTATAGTGCCAGATATGACTCCAATCATCACAATTGCTATGCCATCTTCCTCATTCACAGTGTAAGATGTATCGATGAAGCCAATAGTAGCAACTACAATAGAAATATATGCATTGTAATTGAGATATCATGACATTTTGATAGAATTTAGCCCTTTCAAGGTAAATTAGTTTAAACAATCAAACACACTCTGGGAAATTTATGAGTGATCATGGCCTGGCTACCAGTGGTTACCATGTAACTATAAAATAATTCTACAAGAACTGCACTACCATGTTTTAAAGCTCATGTTCACACATCACCATGTAATATTGTTAATGTTTAGCTTTCATGTGATAGCAAAACACAAAAATAAAAATTGACCATTCTTTGTAACAATATATTGTATATGTTACAATACAGAAGCTCTAGAGCTATTGCTCGAGCGACCTTTGGCCATGGTATAGCTATTGAGTCTGAACAATTGTAATGCCAATGACTACCCAATGGTAGCTAGAGATATGGAACAGAGTCATGAAAAAGGACCTGTAATGGCAATAGTGGCTTAATAATAGATGTGAAGGAGAAAACAAAGCTCCCACATGTTATGTCAAAAAGTGTTCTGATCACAAAGTCGCTTAACAAAAACTGAATAACAACAATTGATGAAATTAGGCAAGGAGAACTTTCAACATATAATTGGAGGAGCATTTACATTATATTGAATAAAATAGCCTATGTACCATCGTCATCCAGAATTCTAATCTCGGTCACATTTGGAGAAGCAATAACATCTGATCGCCTCGGCATCAATATCACAGTAAATGATTCATCAGCTTCCAAAACATCATCATTAGTAATACTAATTGTAACACACATGACTCGAGGAGTCATACTTGCAGGTTGAAGTGGAAACTCTATGTCCATACTTACTCCCGTAAAGTCATCACCATCTAAAGACACAATGTTGTAAAGCAAATAAACAACAAAAAGCATAAGACAAACAAAACAAAAAACAGAAATGTTCGATTGTTCAGATAACACACACAAAAAAAGAAACATGGAGAAGATTGGAGAAGATTGTAATCAGGTGTTTTTGAGGAAGGGAAATAGGTTCTTCTCTTTTAACTTCCCTTCCCCTCCCACTAAGTCTCATATGCTCCCTCTACTAGCTCTCTCCCTCTATCTGCCCACCCTTACCCCCCATCCCCCACAAACAATAACATAAAAGTAACAACACATAATTATCTCCCAAACACAAACCTACTTGCAATTTGTTTGATGAAAGGTTTGTGATATGTAATCATTTCAAATTAATATGCAAAATATCAACAAGTGATTTTTCCCTTTCCCTATATGATTACATACATATATATGTACCATTGCAATTCAGTATATATTCACAATAGTCATGTTCGACATATATCCAGCACTACCAATTAACCGATTAAACTCGATTTAATTTGTTGTTTTTTAAACAAATATATTTACAGCGGTAATTTTTTTTTAATGATTTTTTTTTTCAAATTGTTCATACCACTAGAATCTAAATACAATGAGCCACAGTTGTGTATAAGAATAAGCTTCATTGACGGAAGCATAAAAAAGGTACACTTCCCTACGGCTCACAGGTCCACAAGACTTACACCAAAGTACACAGGTCTACAAGATTTACACCAAAGTAGTCTATCCAGGAGCGGCACATTTATCAAGAGTGAATGCATTTAGAGTAGCTCCCAGTACGTATTGGTAGCTGTCCATCCTTCCTCAGCAGAATAACATCCAGAAACTGCTATGAAGGCCTGGAAGAGATGTTTCTAGACAAAGTTTCATACGAGCCAGCCATTGTTGTTGTTATTCATTTCTGTTTGTGTGACCTTCTAATAGTAAGTATTTTTTTTTTTACTATTTTAAATGTGAATAATCTCTCCTGGGCATTTGCAAGTAAAAAAAATATTTAAAAGGCATTTAAAGGAAAGGACTATTTTTTATATCTCGTTTGCAACAGATGTTTGCATTGATGCCTAAGGTGTTTACAGCGTTAAATAGGTTAAATGCCTTAAGCATCACATTCCATCAATATTGACTTCAGTCCCGAAAGAATATATAGTCCATACTTTCTAAACACCATATTCCTTTCTGCACAAATCCAGGAGAGATTGCTCTGTAATTTGAAAAAAGCAATAAAAAATTCACTTTCAGTTAAACGGGCACACGAACAAAAATAATAATGACAGACATGTACGGAACTCCGTCAAAGAGCGTCGCTCACTTCTGGATGGATTTCTTTGCAGTAAATTTTTCTGTAAGCACAGAATGATTCTTGTACTAGATTGTAGCTTTTTTTATTTGAATTCAAATGATATGAATAGTTCGAAAAGTTTATGCATTGTGAAAGTAACATTTCTGGCTTAAATGAATGTACAGCATATCAGCTATTCATTACATCATAGGTCTAACAGTACAAGAACAATTTTTTTAAATTAATTTAACTGATGTCAAAAAAACAAAATAAAGTTGGTGTGAAAGCAGTTAATGTAGTAGCTACTGATTATGTCCATTTCAAGAATGGTAGTTGGATGAATAATACCTGCACTTCCTGTCACTGTAGTATACGTCAACACTACATTTAGACCCAGTGGCTGGTCGCTTGAAGGGTTGGTGAGATTTACACATATTTCCTGAACTCCTGTAGACTCATTTACAAAATATATTTCCCTCGAAAATCCAGCAATCAAAGCTACAAGAAAATAAGAACTAAGTATTATTTAGTATTATGAAGTAGTAGTAGTAAGTATATTATGGTAATATGCAGTAAAACAATAGTCCTAGCAGTATTTGTGTATAATTTTAGTAGTAGCAGTAAAGTAATAGCAGTATGGTAGCAGTAGTTAGTAGTAGTAATAGTGGTATTAGTTGTAGAAGTGGTAGTAGTTGTAAAAGTGGTTGTAGTTGTAGAAGTGGTAGTAGAAATGGTAGTAGTGGGAGTAGTAGTAGTAGTAAGATTATAGTCTAAAAATAGTAGAAGTATAGAAGCAGTATATCTGGTAAATTATGCTATAAAACACATCACAGCAGTGCTTACGATCATCATCCTCTATTACAACTGTTGCAGAACGGAAAACAGAAGACGATTGACCCGGTGTCGTGTAAGTAATAGAGCCTTCATTAGGTGAGGATAATGCAAGAAATCCCTCAGGTCCTTCCGCTACATCATCAGGGCTTAGGAAAAATAAATATGGTCTCCTCTGAAGACTTGGTGGAAATAAAATTGTTAGAAATCCATTTGGAGCTCCTACTATATCGTAATCATTCAACCCACCATCATCTCGAGCAGTGGCAGGACTTATTTCTTCCAAATTTGGACTATTAACAGTAACTGCAACTAAAAATGTCTGCTCGGATTGACGATTATCTTCCTTTACCAAAGCCACATTGGAAATCAACATCCGGCTCACAGGCTCAGTATATGTATAATATTCCTCTTCGAATCCAATGATAAGAGCTATAAAAAAATTAAAAGTAATTTTTTTCACATAATACTCTTAACACAGTGCTATAACATAATGGTCAAAAGGCTACATATAGAGGACCTTGCTGGAACCTGAGCTAATTCTTGAATACGGGCTCAATCTAAATTAATAATTCAAACTCCATCATGCTCTTTTGTCCGATCAATTTACACTGGTTATAGGTACTAAACCTGGCTCTCACACAACTGCACGTTTCTATCTACATAACATGCAATCCAACTCTTCAAGACATCTCTCCTGAAATGTGTGGGACAGTCCCGTATTTGTTTACTTTGTCCTGGACTATAATCTGTCGCGGAAAGTAGTCTAGAGAGCTATCATAACTAGAGGGATATTTCTGGCATAAATAAATGCAATGCTGTAGCAAATCGGCTATTCATTTCATCATAGGTCTAAAATAAATTAAAAAAATTAATTTTTAAAAGTGTAAGGAATTGTTTTTAACAAGTATACTTACGATCATTATCAATAATTCTGCACACGGAGAGATAACGGTCACTGGTCAATAATCCTACATTAACTGCTTGAACTACTTCAAAGAGAACCATAAACACCTGTTCCTCATTCTCATCAATGTCATCATTCGCAATTGATACAAAAGCATCAATTTCAGCAATTGTAGCTATACCCTCATCAGCAGGAAAGATCACGTCAAAAACAGTGGTGTTGAAATCTGCTTCATCTGTAATCAAGAAATAACAGACATGGCATGGCCTTGGGTAATACAAAAATAGTATAGTTTCTCTGGTAAATAATGTGTCTTAAATTATGCAGATGTCACTAGCCACAATAGGCCAGTATGGTTAATAAAACATCCACTTTCCTTCAAGTATCACTAGCCACAATAGGCCAGTATGGTTAATAAGACATCCACTTTCTTCAAGTATCAGTAGCCACAACGATGCAATAAGAAAAGAATAATTATACGAGTAATAATAGTGAGACCTTTGAGCAGGAAATCTTCAATAGGTGTTGAGCACGTCTAATAATTCTCAAGATAGATAAACGTGAATTTTTTTATTTAATCAAAAAATCGAGCCCAAATCTTGTAATATAACTTCTGTTTTCAAGAACCATCCAAATGTGTCTGCTGAAAAAATGTAGATACTAGAAAAATTATAGCTAAACACAATGACTAATGAAAAGTTCCCACATATAGTATACAGCTCATAAAAGAAAATGATAATGATATATAATGTTCAATAACAATATCAATATCTTACTAGCTTGAACTGGTGAATCAGGAAGCATTATCTTTTCATCTGCAGGAACATCAAGAGATCTAGCCAGTGCAGCAGAAACAGTCAGTGGAAATATCCTGAAGGTAACTGGATTAGCTAACTGCGTATTCTGCCCCTTGGTGATTTTAACAGGCATCATGGCATTCACCATCTCAGTTTGTCTGTAATTCCCCTCAGAGAATCTGAATAATACAACTGGAATCAAAATAAACACAGTGGTAAAGGTTATAATACAACAAAAAATTTCTACCAACATGTATAATTCAATGCTGCAATGCAGTGTATTCTAACCTATATCTAACTAGAAATATGGCTAAAATTATATTCAGCCATGATGCCTAGTGAAGGAAATATATTTCACAAAATTATGTTACTTTTCCATGTCCATATATATTTAATAGGTATCATACATGCTCTAGAGCACTATAAGAGGCAGCTGTCAGAGTAATTCCAAACAGTAGGTGAACCCACCTATGGTGTGGGGAAAAAATCCAGATATGAATCTTTCCCATCTAAATAGTATGGTAGCATCACACAGCTTTTCTGGTAGATGAAGCAGGAAATAACCATATGTTCTGCCTTCTAAATTATATCATGACCAGGTCCTATGCCTAACAGCAGTGGAAAAAATATCATCTACACTATTAAATAATACATATTCCAATTACCTATGAAAATAATTGTTACACATAGAGCTTGAGTAATACAGAGACTATGTAGAAGGATCACTACAGATTGGTCTTAGTATCATAGTATTACCAGAATTAGCCCTCCGTTCGTAAAGATAAAAATTATCACATTGTTCAACATCATTATATTGACCTTACTGAATCAAATACACACTTTTTTCACTCTAACAGTTTCCCAATATAATTTCCTGGTGTCTGAAAAGACTGCACCATTAAACTCTGTTCTGGAAGTACTACATTAACCCTTTAACGGTCACGGGCGCTTTAAAGTGCCCAGGGAAGGATCCTTCTTAACAATTTCATAAAAAATCGATCGTTCGAACTTATCGCGAAACAAACATATTAAACGATGCCTAAAACAATGCTCTATGACGTGATATTCATAAAACGATGACAGCCTAAAGGTTGCTAAGGACTTTGAACTCGACCGTTCACACTAAATTGTGGCTAAACGCTAGAACACTAGCGATGCACTTCAGCAGTTGGAAGACAACGATTTCGGCCTGTCTGAAGAAGATGAGAGTGATTTTGAAGTCGAAGGTATAGAGAGCTACCTTCCTAGAGCAGACCCCGAACTTAGTCATGGGGAAAACTCAGAAGTAATGGAGGAAGATGAAGAACTAATGGATTTTGACGATATAGTTTTTGATGACAGCTCCAGTTCTAGTGATGAGAGTGTTATTCAGCCTTTAGGTAAGTATTACTGTTCAAAAAGGTATAGAATATAAAAATATCTGTTTCTATGTCCACAGTTTTTGGATCTATACAAAGTACAGCAGCCCCACCTCCCACAGAGCTCAAATACTCAGCAGTAGTGATGAGGTCTCATCAGATGGTAGTGAGTTAGAGTTTGCTAGATCAAATGATGATAGTGATGATGATAGTTCTCAGGTGGAAGATCAACAAGAGCAAGGTGGTGGTGTTAGAGGAAGGGGGTGTATGCGAACAAGGAGGGGGTTGTGAACGTAGACTTGGAAGAGGGTGTGGCAGAGGTAGACTTGGAAGAGGGTGTGGCAGAGGTGGACGTGGGGCTTTCAGTCAAGCAATGTGTGGAATGGGATGGGAGGGACACTAGTGGAATTACACAGGATCAGCACATACTAAATGGCCCATGGCAAAGAAAAGAAAGTAATGCTTTGAATTATTTTTGGTTGTACTTTGCAATTTTCATTTATTGAAATGAATGCTTTCTTCATTTATATAATGTTGTTTTGTAATTCCATGCTGCAGCCTGAACTCATTATGGTTAAAATCTGTGAACCTGCAAATGTAAAACATATTTTAGCATAAGATATACTTGAAAATAGAACAATAATTGCCTTAAAATTCAAAAATTAATTACTAAAACCACAATTATAAACACATACCTTGTTGCTAGGCAACGGAAACTGCACCTACACATTAAGTAACTATGTGTGATTCCAAAAATATATGGTTGCTACGGACTTTAATAAATATTTGAAACAATACATTTAATTTTAGTAATGGTACCAAAATTCACAAAAAAAACCCGACCCTGAAAGGGTTAAGTCACAAAAGAAGAGTTACGGCTATATGATGGTGATTATAACAAAGAAAGAGCCAATGTATATTTATGCCTAGCACAAGTAGTTTGAAGTGGACACAGAGGAGCTCAAATATAAATTATAACCTGCCTAGGATGCTTTTGGCGACATGCTAGCAAGTGTAAGAAAATTTCAGCTACAATTTAGCTATAAACAAAATATGTAGCCCTAGCTGGGTAGCTAGCAGGCTTCAGATTACAGAACTCTTTTTATTTTGTTACCAATTGAGTATCATTCCAGTGTATAATCTAATTAGAGCTTCACTTCAAAGTAAAACAAGTTTTTCCATATTCAAAGTTTTAGGTCACTGACTTGGAGGGCAGTCTTATTCACACTGGGAGTTACTAGAATAAATAGACCACAGCATTTATACAAACCTGAAGGCATGCTTTTGCCAGAAACTGGTTAGTTTAATACCGCCATTGCACACACACAAAAATACCCCTTAATTCTAGCTAGCTATTTGCTCAATTTAAGGTCTATAGCTAGCAGATGATAAAAAAAAATTAATACAAGATATTTTGCCGCAAACCACATATTTCAACGTTCTTCGTGTTGCAGTATATTACTTAGACCACAGAAATAAAGTTGTCGACAGTGGTACTTAAAATTATCATCTTGCAGTGAAAATATTTAACCTTAGAGCAAGTTGAAAAAGTATCTGTTACTTTTACCTAAAATATTTAACTTACTGTCATCGTCCAATATTGTTCCCTGTAGCATACTCCTTATCGTATATCCAACTAATGTATCAGTGTTTCCAAGAGTAAGAATGAATGCTTCATCACTTTCTTGTGCAACTGAATCCTTTGTGAATGTGAATGAAACAGGTAAAGGGTCATTTTCAGCAGTAAATTCCAAACGAGAAATAGCCAGATCCATATCACCCAAACCTAAAGCAGAATGAAACAATCAGAATAAAATAATTAATAAATGTGTAGTGAAATCAAATGATGTAGCTCAATCATCTTTATTAAAAATCAGCTCAATCATTATTTATTTTCCATCATTTGGACATGACCAACAGCCACACCTTTTCATTCAAAGGCCTGGCTAGAAGAACAACAACAGCAACAAGAACAACAATAGCAACAAGAAGAAGAGCAACAACAAGAAGAAAAACAGCAACAAGAACAACAACAGCAACAAGAACAACAACAGCAACAAGAAGAACAATAAGAAGAACAGCAACAAGAACAACAATAGCAACAAGAAGAAGAGCAACTACAAGAAGAAAAACAGCAACAAGAACAACAATAAGAAGAACAGCAACAAGAACAACAACAGCAACAAGAACAACAGCAACAAGAACAACAACAGCAATAAGAAGAACAGCAACAAGAACAAAAATAGCAACAAGAAGAACAATAGCAACATGAAGAACAACAGCAACAAGAACAACAGCAACAAGAACAACAATAGCAACAAGAAGAACAATAAGAAGAACAGCAACAAGAACAACAACAGCAACAAGAACAACAGCAACAAGAACAACAGCAACAACAACAACAGCCACAAGAAGAACAATAAGAAGAACAGCAACAAGAACAACAACAGCAACAAGAACAACAGCAACAACAACAACAGCAATAAGAAGAACGGCAACAAAAACAAAAATAGCAACAAGAACAACATTAGCAACAAGAAGAACAACTGCAACAAAAAAAAAACAGCAACAAGAACAACAACAGCAACAAGAACAACAACAATAGCAACAAGAACAACACAACAAGACAACAGCAACAAGAACAACAGCAGCAACAAAACAACAGCAACATGAACAACAGCAACAAGGACAACAGCAACAAGAATAACAACAGCAACAAGAACAACAACAACAAGAACATCAACAGCAAGAAGAACAACAAGAACAGCAACAGAAGGAAAAAAAAGCAACAAGAACAACAGCAACAAAACAACAGCAACAAGAACAGCAACAAGAATAACTACAGCAACAAGAACAACAGCAACAAGAATAACGAATAACAACAGCAACAAGAACAACAACAACAACAAGAACAACAACAACAACATGAATGTCAACAGCAACAAGAACAACAAGAACAGCAACAGAAGAAAAAAACAGCAACAAGAACAACAGCAACAAGGAAAATAACAGCAACAAGAACAGCAACAGCAACAAGAACAACAACAAAAGCAACAAGGACAACACAACAAGACAACAGCAACAAGAACAACAGCAACAAGAACAACAACAAAAACAGCAACAAAAAAACAGCAACAAAAACAACAGTAACAAGAACATCAACTGCAACAAGAATATCAACAGCAACAAGAACAACAAGAACAGCAACAGAGGAAAAAAAAAAGCAACAAGAACAACAACAGCAACAAGGAAAATAACAGCAACAAGAACAGCAACAGCAACAAGAACAACAACAATAGCAACAAGGGCAACACAACAAGACAACAGCAACAAGAACAACAGCAACAAGAACAAAAGCAACAAGAACAATAACAAAAAAAACAGCAACAAAACAACAGCAACAAGAACAACAGCAACCAACAACAGTAACAAGAACATCAACTGCAACAAGGAACAGCAACAGCAACAAGAACAAGAGCAACAAGAACAACAACAGCAACAAGGAAAATAATAGCAACAAGGAAAAAAACAAAACAAGAAAAACAACAAGAAGAAGAACAACAACCGCAACCAAAAAAACAGCAACAAAACAACAGCAACAAGAACAGCAACAAGAATAACTACAGCAACAATAAAAACAACAAGAACAACAACAGCAACAAGAATAACAACAACAACAAGAAAAACAAGAACAGCAACAGAAAAAAAAAACAGCAACAAGAACAACAGCAACAAGGAAAATAACAGCAACAAGAACAGCAACAGCAACAAGAACAACAACAAAAGCAACAAGGACAACACAACAAGACAACAGCAACAAGAACAACAGGAACAAGAACATCAACTGAAACAGCAATAAGAACAACAGCAACAAGAACAATAAAAGCAACAAGGAAAATAACAGCAACAAGAACAACAACAACAACAAGAACAACAACAAAAACAAGAACAACAACAAAAACAAGAACAACAACAAAAACAACAGCAACAAAAACAACAGCAACAAAACAACAAGAACAGCAACAACAATAACAACAGCAACAAGAACAACAATAAAAACAACAACAGTAACATCAACACGAACATCAACAGCAACAAGAACAACAGCAACAAAACAACAAGAACAGCAACAACAATAACAACAGCAACAAGAACAACAATAAAAACAACAACAGTAACATCAACACGAACATCAACAGCAACAAGAACAACAAGAACAGCAACAGCAACAAGAACAACAGCAACAAGAACAACAACACCAAGAAGGAAAATAACAGCAACAAGAACAAGAACAGAAACAAGAACAACAACAGCAACAAGAACCACAATAAGAACAACAACAGCAACATCAACAAGAACATCAACAGCAACAAGAACTACAAGAACATCAACAGCAACAAGAACAACACCAAAAGAACAACAACAACAACAAGGAAAATAACAGCAACAAGAACAGCAACAACAACAAGAACAACAGCAACAACAAGAACAACAATAGCAACAGAGTCCAATAAATTATAAATGTAAGCATTGATTGCTAAGCATGATCTATGCACAGTAGTAGAGAGGGAGGAAGGGAGGGAAATCATTTCATCTATTCTAGTCAAATATATACGCACACCGACACCATCAATTTATGTTAGAACAAATGAAATAGCACCCATAATAAACAATACCTTACTTTGGGGTGGATATGCTGAAAACAATTTACCAAAACTGACCACTAGAAATCAGTCAAATTTGGGTGAAGATTTGGTAGGTATAAATCAAATTACATGTCATGTGGTTATGTTCAAGAGCAAGGAGCATTCAACAGGTTATCCTACCGGCTGTGATCCTCTGCAGAGAAATCGTTACAGTAAACATTCTAGGAAGAGGTCCAGATATAGTTCCAACTTCAACCACATGAGCCTCTCCACGTTCAACGCCAGTGAATGACATGTTAAAGAATCCAAATTCTACAAAAATAAACAGCAAAACAAATATAAACATAATCCAAGTGGTCTACTCCAAATATGTGAAATTCCACATTATTTATTGCACATAAAGTTACCTCATTCATGACTCAAGTGTCCTTAGTCCTTAACTGATTGACCAGCGACAATTTGTGGTTGATTATGCACAATATTCAGAGCTATAATTTTTTTTTTCAAGATCAGCATTTTCAAACTGCTCATATCATTAGAACGCAAATAAAATAAATAATTTTTATAACAATCAGTTACTCTCCGCAAAGCAAATAAATATTAATGCTGCACTCTATCTTGCTATGTCTACAACAAAACTTGCATCAAACAAATCCATTTTTTCTCAAGACCAAAGGGACTTATTGCCAGTAAGCATAGATCATTTATCCTCGGACTTCCAGAAGGGCATGGATGAGATGGTTCATGATAGTATCTATGTTCATCATCCCTCTTTCATTTTGCTCTCTCACTCTGACAAACTGATATAATTTTATCAATAGAGCAATCCACTGGATATATGTAGGTTTGATGTTGAATCCAGTGATTAGGGCATATAGTTCACAAGTAGTTTTTGGGAATAATGTCCAAATTTGCACCTGTCAATATTTATGACAGTCATCTGTTAATTATTGAGAAGTACATTGAGAAGTGCATTAATAGGGGAGTGTATAATTTTACGGTATTATACATTCTATATTGCAGTCCATTTTGAAATGTATATTTGGAATACATAACTTTAAATGGTAAAGGGTCATTTAAATATCATATGTACACTCGGGTTTTTTGACTAGCCATTTCAATATATTTTTTGTATTTTGAGCCAAATTTTTTTAAATTATGTGACACGTGCACTAGAATATTTTTAGTTAAGTGACAAAGCAACAGCAAGGTTTAAGGGTGCCTTTTACATCATTGAGGACTCTGTAAGCACGACAACAAAAGTAAACAAAGCACTTGAAATACTTTTTTTCTTTCCCAAGCTTACGAGCATTTAGAGGCTATAGCAGCCACTTCAGTTTTTAGCAAGCTACATACAACCTAAACTCTAGCATGATCGGCAATAAATTTGCTATAGAGTTCGTTCATTTATATTCTAAATCATTTGCTCCTTCAGCTTTTTGGCTAACTACGGTTTTAGCATTGTGCTGAAATCGATGACACACATGCCGCTGTAAACCGTGCAAATTCATCAACTGTCTTTTTTCTAGTAGAGAATGATTAGATGCAGCCTTGTTACCAAAGAAATCTCATACAAACTTTAGCTTAACTTTTTGTTAATGTTTATCAATCAAGGTGTGTTTGTTATGTAGTATCACTTGGAATGTGAAAGTCACAAGTACAGAAATACCTACTATCAGCAAGGGCTAAATAAAACGTGGTTTGTCTTGTATATTTAAAATAGAATAAATAGCATATGTTTCACGCTACAAGGCTGGGTTTAACTTATGGGTATGCAATTAATATGCAGTTTGGTGCTCTTAATGAGGCCACACACTATTTGCTTTGAGACAGTACACAGGTGTACTCAAAGGTGCAATTTATAAAACATGGTTTTCAAGAATAATTTCAGGTTGAAGTTCGACATCACTACCATGACTTCCTAAGTACAACATACACAAACTGATGGATCTTCCTTGAAACATCCTGCTATTGTACGCCATCATATATATACCTTATACTTAGTTGAACTCGAAAAATATTTGCTAAAAATCAAGTAACCTCTGACTGACCTTACCAAATGCACAGCCCTATAGTATGTTAGCAATTGAAGGATTTCCTGCTCAATTACTCTGTAGAAACCGAAAAAATAGCTACTTACAGCTGCTGCTTGATCTCCTAAAGCTTCCGTCTCTTCTTTAACAGAAAGCTGCAGTCCACTCTCACAATCATGCTCTATGATGAAAACAAAATGCTAGTTTTATGATGTGGAATTATCAATTTAGACAACAAATTCAATCGTTTGTTTCTCACCCAGCTTCCTGAGAATCCAGATGCGTGGAGGAGGCATTAATTTATTTCTATTAGCTCAACATGGAACAGATACTCATTCACCATGCTAAATAGAGTCTTCCTACACTGACCCAGAAATACCTTTTCTAGCACAGATCGTGACAATTCATCCAGGTGGTTTTACCCAAGCCTGTTTACCTGTTTATTTTCAGGATTGCATAAAATGTTATGGATGTATTTGGATAAAACAAATACAAATGTTTTCTATGTGACAAGAAAGTCGATTAGATTTTGGTGAAGATACAACACTCAAATCTCATAGAGCTTGAGTCTCCTCCAAGTACAAACCTACAACCATAAGGAGGGTGCACTATCACATGCTTATCATGCTGCTTGATCATGAAAATGTTGCTCATGGGATCTATCAGGGTGCCATCGATGGCAGATGTTTGTATTCCGAGTGCCGCTCTTGTTGTATTTATTTCTATTACCTTACCAGTTTGTTTTTTTTAACAATAAATGGATGATGATCTTTACCATATCTAGGCCTGAAATGCTCAGTTATGCTTCCGAAATGCAAGTTATGTAGAAACAAGGACATGCTACACATCTACGGGTAATTCAAAAGTACTTTGATTCTAAAGTTAAAGCAAGTGGGACTATGGCAGAATTTAAGGCTGAGTAGTTTCTCCATTGTATGGCAAGGGCAGGAGCTAGAGTAGGGCTAGACTAGAGCTAGGGCTAGGGTAAGAAGAAACCGATCAATCATGTACTTCCTCAGTAAATTAGGAGACGTCACTGACTAAATTGATTAAATGTTGTAAGATACCAGTCGAAAAATATATAAATAATAGTTTGTGTTCTAAACACCATAGTTGTTCTACCTGCACATGCCCAGGAAAGATTGCTCCACCAAATAACAATAACAAAAAACTTTTACTTCTGGTTAGAGAGTCACATGAACAAAAATGGAAAAAATATCAATAATGGCTGACTTGTACGATGGCTGACTTGTACGCAATTCTGTTACTTCCAGGCCTTCATAGCAATTTCTGGATGCTCTTTTACTGAGGAAGGCTGGACAGACACCTTTTGCTCTTGTGAAAGGCGTCACTTTTGGATGGATTTATTGGCTGTAAGTCTTGTTGTAGACATGGAGAGCCCGCAGAGATGTGTAGCTTTTGTTTACTTGCTTCAATAGAGCTGATTCATACACCAAACTGTAGCTTATTGTAATTGCACTCTAATGATATGAATTTGAAAAGGTTTTTTCCCGATAAAGTTACAGCTTTAAATATAATTTTGTTCTGTGAGGAAATCAGAAGATGGAACTAGTAGCAATAAAAACATCAGGAACAATGAGAGCAAAGTTACTTATTTCAAAGCCACAGAGCCATATAATATGACAGCAAACCAAAATAGGC
>CBDHDT010000056.1:22500-49506 GCA_965261215.1 Ekhidna sp. | reverse complement strand
TATTTTTCAGCATATAACATTACTAATATCATGATCCAAATCATAAAGCTATCAGTAACACATTTTTCCTGAAGCATTACTGACTAAACCTGCCCTCCAAATAACAACTAGCAAGATGATAATTGCGGCCTGGTATTTTACCACTAACCAAATAAAAAATCAACATCATCTAGTGCTCAATCAACACTTGACAATGGGCCTGCTAAAGTAATGTCAGTATCCTACATGAATGCATTCATAAATCTCAAAACAAATATATAGCATAAAATTTGCTTAACTAAAAGACAATTGGATGTCAGTTGAGAGTGCTGCTGTCTTTGCAAGGATAAACAAAAGGGACTACTATATACATCAATTACATTGAGAAAGTAACTGTTTCGGTTATTCGATTTCAGTGGTCCTTTGAAATCTGTATTTAGACGTCAAATGATTGAGTAGCCTTTATCAGATGGGCTTAGGCGGGTTTGTGGAACTGAGGTTTATGTTCAGCACCCACTTTGCAAGCTTTAGTCATCTGTCTCACCTCCTCTACAGAGAATTGTAGGTTCTGAGTCCACACAAAGTGGAGCATACAGGTAACTCCAGGGTGACAAAGCAAATTATGAAGTCAACAGGGTTAAGTCCAGCTGGGACAGCAGCACAGAATGATTGAAAAAAGTATCTAGGAGAAATTTTCAGCTCCAGGTCGGTATACCATGTCAAAGCTATAACAGGATAGCTCCATCCTCCATCGCATAATCTTGTCGTTTTTTATCTTGCTCTCCGTTTGTTGCATGCTACCTCAATCATAGGCAGCGTGGCTTTCTGCAACATCATCCTATCAATTAGCATCTTTCTCCTCATTACATCATCATCAATATCCTCTTCTTCAAAATGTTCCACCTCAATATTATCATCATCACGTTTAGCCGAGCCACACAAATATCTCCTCTTTTATATTTGTAAGTTGTATTTCAGTGTAGACTAGCTTGAGTTCTGATGATATTATGAAGATGGAGGATGAAAGAAAATTAGAATGACAGATGAAATTAAACAACAACATTCAAAAATATAGTGCCTCATGTAAATGAGTTGCTGTTTGGTAAACCTGTCTTTGGGAATACTGAAGAAAAGATGCTGCACACTACCAGCATGAGTAATTGGGAGTTGCTCCAAACAATATTTGCTTATGTAAAGCAAAACTAGCGAGTGAACAATCACCTTTAAAAGTTTCCAGGATTTCAGCAATTGTTAATTACATTAATGTGATTGCAGCTCTATCTCTTGGACGACACCTTGCATATAGCTTTCGGTGCTCAGCTCAACATAAGTTAAACCTTTACTCATGTTCTTGGAATTCTCTATACCAAGTTAAAGCATAATCATATAGCCAGATCGAGAGTGCCTGATAAAAATAAAGCCTATGGTTTTTAGGAACTTCCAATATATTTTGTGATAATAGACTGTTTCAAGTTTTTTTCTTGAATGCCTTTCTCACCATCTTGCCAGAGCCCAGATGTTTTCTGCCAACCAGCATCAAAACACTGCGGTACCACACCTAAAGATACATAAACTACATATCTGAGGGATGGGAAGGACGAACAAGTGATAAGTATCTGACCGAACACTGTTTGTTTCTAAAGAATCTGATGCCTGGATATACAATTGGCTGACCATGTCTTTGACATAGTTGATTCTGTACATGTCTACTGTACAAGACTCAAAATCCCTGCCGCTATCCAACAGGTAAAAGTCACCTCCGTTTAATTGAAGGATAACATATAAGAACAATAAGGATCCTCCTTATTCACGTCAAGTGGGTCATTGCTAATATCAGACTAAAGAACTCCATTCTCAGTGCTACAAAACCAATTGATTTTGTGCCAGAAGCAGAAACTGTGACAATGTTAGACAAGATGGTTTGTTCTGCATATGCCCTTATTAATGTGATTCAGTCATCCCATTTGATTAGACAATCATAGTTAGCAATATAGTCCTAATCATGGCGATATCACAGAAAAATTATCAAACTTATAATTACATTAATTTTGATTTGATAACCAAGTAACAGCTGTGAAGTATCCAATTAATTTGCAATGTCTTACTCTTCTTTTGTATTTTTCATGTTCATTGAAAGTGTTTCTGGCAATCTGGATAGTACCAGTACTTACTTTTCAAACAAGCTAGTTAAAACCAGTGTTTGTGTCCTTGTTTGTCCATAGCACAAAATCACAATCAACCCTCTTTGTGAAAAAAAACAAGAACACTATCGGCATCCCCACACACACACACACAAAAACAACAACACACATGAGACAATGCTTACACTGTGAATATGTAACAAAAGTATCCTGTTTATACCTGATAAGAGTAAGCATAGCCTCGTCTAAGTTGAAATTGATCAGCAGAATCAGGTATATTTTAGAAACCATGACATCTTTGTGGCAGTATGGACATAGCAAGGGATAATTATATGGTTCGGTAACTGCACTCATTGTTCACCATAATTTCACAGGTTCCATCACTACAACATGTCCACATAACCAAACACTCAGGAGATGCAAAACATCTTCCATCCACTCAGGTCTTGAAATTTCATAAGGATCTAATCCATCAAGGACATTCCTTCCAGCTTGTTCACTGATTGAAACAAAATAATCCACCAAAGGACTCCTTCTTTTACAAAAGTACTTGCCATATTGAAGAACTGTTCTCAGTTGTACTTTATATGGCTGCCCAGGTGGATTACGTATTATAAATTAGGTAAACGCATGGGGTTTATATACTATGCAATATTTAATACCCGTTCAACCAGTGCATGATTGCTGTCTGACAGCTCTATGTGCTGTAAGTCAAAAAATATTATTATTGTTAATATAAATGTATAATGAGACCATGTTAGAGTAGTACAAAATTATGTGGTATTAGACTACCAGAGAGCAATAGGGGAATGCGCTGTACTGAAATCTGGGCTCAAAATTCATGACACAGAACTCATGACTAGTGCCATAACTACTAATACTACCCACCACCTCCCCTCCCCCTCCCCCCCTCCCCATTTCCCGCATACCATTTCAATGACAACTGCGATGTCCTATCGCAACCTGACATCTTCATTCAAGAACCAACATGTTTCACTATTCGACAGTGGTTGAGCGTAGCGTCGCGTCGGGCAGCGTTATATTATATACATTTTTTAATGCGTGTATTATTTTTAACACGAAAACCATACACACAGTTATTCTTTCACACGGTAGCAAAATAGCAAGCTGAAATGGCAATGCTGCTTAGCGTAACATCAACGCTGTTCAATTAGGACGTAAAGTCCGAGACTCCATCCACCTTTTTTTGGTCGCGGACAGCATGCACGACTAGTCTCGCGGGCCAGTCCCTTTGATCTCTGAACAACTAACGCTTTTATTTCTATACTTTGTTTTTAATATAATACCTACTACTAGTAATGGCGTTCAAACCTGGAAGACGAGCAAACAATGCTATGCCAGCAAATACTGCTATGTCGCCAGCAAACACTGCTATGCCAATGTTCCTGACCAGTAGTATGACAGAAACACACATGAAAATATGGCCAAGAGTGAATTACTTGGGGTAATAGTAGCTACTTTACTTAGAAGCAAAGATGCAAGGACACTAAGAGTGATGTCATAAGGCAATATTGTTGTCCATCAACACACCCACAGAGGGCTGACTTTACTCGGTCAATATATTTACATATATATATAATTAACCATTAATGCATTAAAAAAAATCAAAGGTGCCTGAGTTTTTTCATTGGGCAAGACAATGATTTAAAAATGATTTAACACTTTTTAAGCATTAGATGGATGACTGCTGGAAAGAGAAAGATAAGTTACATCATTTCCATGCAATGACGCAACTGTATGCTTGGTCTAGTTTTATAGCTCTCTTGGAGATGAGCTCTTTGTAATACACTTTAGCAGCATTGCTGAGCCCATCTGTGTAAGACATTAGGGTATAATGGAGCCACGGTCAACTTCTCAACTCTTTGCTCGTATATAAGCTTCTTTTTTTTTTAGCTGCTGCTCTCTCTCTCTCATGGACAGCTAGTAGATAACTGGCTAAATTGTAAGGATTATATATACAAGATAAATGATACATATAGTCAAAAGAGGAGAGTTGTTCTAATGATGGAGGGTACACTGATAATAATAGGCAGTGTCATGAGTGCAAACAATCATTTGTCTTATTAGCTCCTACATGATCTTCCCTATAATACTCTTATAATTTCTCCAGGTAATCACACATTGTGTGGAGCACTTGTCTTCCTCAAGTGAAGCTGCTTCCAAGAAACTCCTTACTTCTACTTCCACGTTTCCTTTTCCGAATTTGTAGTCCATATATGTTGAAGGGCAGGTTCCTTACACCAGAAGGAACATTTAAAAAATTTTCAAATATCCATAGGCAATTCAAGCTATCAGGAAAAGAGAAGGAAAAAGGAGCCAGGTGGTAGTTGAGAAGAGGTCAACATTCCAATATGGCATCTATATATGACTACAACTGTTCTATGGGATTTGTTGCCCTGTCTGACCAACAAGTTAATTAGCTCCATCCATAACGATACAAGTCAGAAAACCTCTCAATCTAACATCCAAGCTGTACACATATTAAAATTTGATAAAATTACAATATTGAATGTAGTTTGCACTCACAGAGAAAATTCATGCACACAGACAAGTTTTCTGTAAAGTGCAATGTGTATCTTTATTTTAGACGTCAAAGGGACTGCTTAGTCAAGTGGCACCTTCCAAGGTCTTATAATATTTGTAAGAAATGAATGAGCGACTATACATACCATTGGATTGTTCATATATGTAGCACATTTGTACCTCACATTTAATTTTGAGATTAAAACAATGATTTCGTCGGTGTTTTAAAGTGAAAGTGAAAATTGAAGAAAAAAATATTTATACATAAATCAATTTTTACTGAACAATAGCTGTTAACAATTTTCGCTGATTCTCTATGGATAGGGCAATAATTGAGCTTCAATATCATTAAACTGGAATTACTCAAAATTGAGATTTCTAATTCAGTAGAAAGAGGTTGACATCCCTCACGAAAGTTAATCCACAAAAACTGTTAAAAACAGTAAAATTCAAATTAAGGATCTTGTATCTATTTCTCTATCTACTATTCCTACCTATCATAACCTGGAGACAATAGGTGATTAGTTTATTTTCTATTAGAAGACTCCAAATTATCCAATGCATTGTCCAGCCAGTCTGTTTCACAATTCAAAGGCACAGAATTTCGATAAAAGATTGACAACCCAATCAAGCTTACTGCTGAGCTGATTGAGCAAATTTTCCCGGCTCATAAGGCCTAGTCCGAATCTAACTCCACTGTAATCAGCACTGTATGTATTACATCACCAGCATGCAAAAAGAGTGTCTGGTGTCTTGCCTTTACAAGTCTTGTCCTGTAGACATCCATGGAACCATAGTGGAATGCAATCAAAATGCCACATCATGGTTACTTTTAACCATGACTTGCATAATATTTACACTCATGTTCGTGCTTGAATTTCCATCATTGATAAGTTGTTACAGCTCATTTTGTGGTAGATTGCATTCACGATTCATACCTGCAAGATGCACCGAGAAAACATCCCAAACATTCTCTTTTGATCTGACTTAAAGGTTGTAGAGATGACACAATGATGACTATAGAAGTTAGCTTTTTCTTCTTCTGTAGATAGTCACATATATGTGGTGGCTTTGCAAAACAGTAAGAATTTCATTGCTAGTAGGCATGGTTGCAAATACATCATGGGCTTCCAGGAAAGAGCAAATAACTTGCTCCTGTACGGGTTTCAGTTCATTGATTCCCACCCTCGCCATGAACACCTGAATTGCTTCGGCACAATCAGACATTCTTTTAAGTTTACTTTACAAGCTCAGTGGTTGGTGTGCTTGAATTGTAATATTATCATCTAATTATTTGGGTACATATTTAGCAGTGTAATTTTTCCTGCATTTGAACAAGATTTGTAGAGTCAAGTCACAAGACCCTCTATATTTGTGTGCTGGTGATGCAATGCTTTCAGGGCTGCACATGGGGGGGGGGGGGGGGGGGGGAAGAAGAGGTAACTTGCTAGCCCATGTGCTGTGTTAATAGTACTGCAATCTTCAGCTGATACATTTGCCTATTAGCAAAGAAGTGATCTGCTGCCAGGGGCTATATCGAGAATTCATGTTGTTCTAAGAAGTGTAAAACATAAACATAGAGCAATATAACAGTCTGACCTAAATATTGCATAACTTATTATTTCTATGGGAACAGTCAGAATAGTAGTTTCTGTAGTATTCAGTATGGTCTGCATGAGTACAGTCGACAATAGCAACAAGATGTGGCATGTGCTAATTTTTACATGGTGACAGTCAACAATAACAGCATGCATGGCATGTGCTGCTTTGTAATGTAAATGGTGTAGATATATGTATGATTTATGGTTAAGGATCATTGAACTGATTGTGGTTAACATATGAATATTCTATACACCTTCACTCAACTACAGATCCAACAAAACAAAAACCACACATTAAATAACAAAAACAAAGAAAAAGTACAAAAACTGTTTTAAACAAAAAACGAACTATATTTGATTGACCAGGCAAAAAAGAATGGAAACAAGACTAAATCCATATATACCACACAGAATTTAGATGACACTAACTATTTCAACTAAAACACATCATTATTATACTGCTCAAAAAAATCTGTGAAATTATAGGTGTTTTTATTTAGAATGGTTAACTCTCATCTAATTGTTGTGGGAAACATGGATTTAGTCTGCTCTCCGTTCTGTTTAAACAGGTCAATCCAATTATTTTATTATATTTAATTTTTTTTAAATTAAAACATTTATTGTTCATGCTATAAATATTTCTGCCATTCGTTCATATAAAGGAGAGTAAACGGAAGATTTTACACACTAAACTAATAAGGAATATTATCATTCTAGCGATTTCAAGAAAACTCGCCATGGAATTGCTTGATTTGGAAATGGGCATTAGTGATCCAGAGAAATGACACAACCAGAATGGTTAAATAGCCACCTGGAAAAGGTTGCTGCAGTTTCTTTTGACAAATTGACATACTCAGGCATTAGAGGTGATCCAACTTATGGTGTTTGAACCATTTTCAATCATGCTTAAGTGGTCACAATTCCATGGAAGTGTACTGTCACTTGCTCTCTCTCTCTTTTATCATTGATAAGTTGACTACTCTACTCTTACTCCTGGACAGTAAATAGATTAGAGGCTACATAGTTTAATTATCACTTATGGAATGGACAAATGATGCATTGAGTCAGCATAGTCAAGAGGGCATGCTAGCACTTCAAATAATTCTTGTCAGCTTCTGCATTTCTTCCATTTAGCAGTCTGATAAACTCAGGAGAAAGAACTGCCTGATAACATCTTTCTTTTTGTCATGCACTTCCCATCTTAGAGGGTATATACAGTTTAAACGAAGTAATTATCCTCCCTACCAAAAAGGAGAAAGTTATTACATAATGTCATCACTACCATGCAGTGAAATGAACTTCACTGTATTTGTTATGATATTCAATAAATATGTGGTGATGGACACTACATATGTCATCACTACAACATAGTGAAATTAACTTCACTACATATGTTCACTATTAAAATGGGGAAGGTAACTACATATACAGTTGGGTTCATTACATAGATGGTGAAAGAATATCATTCACTACATATATGTCATCACTACAATGTAGTGAAATAAGCTTTACATTCACTACTAAAATAATAAATATGATGACTAAAGCTTTGTAATACTGTTATCATTGCACTTGTTCTGTAAACCAAGTTTGGTTTCAGAGAATGATATCAACTGTGCTTGGAGCGGCCCAATGCTTGAACTAGTTGACTCTTCCCTCAATTCTCCACTTCCTCTTTGTTTCTAGTGCAGATGAATCTGTATCTGAATTTGTAGCATATCACACATATGGTGATAGACATGTTATCCATCTCCTCTGACTTATTTTGATTTATCAGGCACATTGTGACAAAGGTACCACAATCTTGACATATTATATGTGGCAAACAGAGGAGAGAAAACCAACTTTAGCCAATGAATGTTAGCCCCACCCCAAAACCAGACAAATTAAAACAATAACAAAGTTAAGGGCCTTGGTCAACTATGTACACATTGTTTAACATATGTGGTGATTGGCTCAGAAAGGAAAAATATATATATACACGAAATAAGAAGTTACAAAAAAAGTTGGTTAAATTTCCTTAAAACTTACACAATGTCATAAGGAATAAAAATCGAGCGGCAGCTCGACGGTTTTGCCATAAGCTGGAAGAGAGGTGCATAGTTTGAGATTCTCAGACTTGTGGATATTATTTATGCTAGCAAAGTGTGCATTGTAATATTGCATGTCTATACATACTTATTTTTTGTGGGCTTTTTTTACAACTGAAAAAAATTCAGAAATCCATAACAGTAACCCATAGGCATAAATTAAAAGTTAAAAAATTAAAAATTCTAAAAAAACCATCCACTGTTTGAAGTTGTGTGGCCAATCTCCTGACCTATATTCCAGCATTTCTGTGCCAGAAATAGATGGAAAGAAATTGGAAAAGATGCCGGGTGGAATCGGAAGGGAGAATACCAATCCCGAAACCTTCTAAGTGGCTAATTACTCTGTTGGCAGAAAAGGTTCCCTCATACCAGCAACCTAGAGACTAAACCATCAATGGGACAAAATAACTGCAATGAGTGCGTAGGCCTGACTTGAAGCCACCCCCAACAAAGTCAACCTTGGCAGATAGAGAAGACTGAGACATTGAGAACTGCAGACTTCCACCCTCTTTTCTTGTTATGCACAATCAATGTTAATCTCTCACTCCCACAGTAGGAGGCATGTAGAGGTCAACACAGGCTATTTGACGAAAAAAAATCAGGCTTTGTGATTGGAGTTTTTGATATTTAAAACAATGAGTAGGAAAGTGTCTTCTTTAGACAAGCTGATCCTATGTTTCTAGTTTAGTTGGGAAACAGGACAAAAGAGAGAACTTTTGTCCCTTACCCAATGAATCAGATGGGATACCTCTCGATAGAACATTTCGGAAAGTTTTAGGGATCTGTAACTGAAGACAAAAACCAGATCTTTTAGACGCATATAAAATAAACAAATATATATTGAACCAAAAACTGTTTCTAGCTATAGCCAAGTAAATTTTATATTTCAATGGTATCAGTCGTATTTGTCAGTCTTGTTATATACCTCCTATTACGTTGAAAAATGTGTGATTCTCTCTCAAATCCCCTGTCTAGTGTAAGCAACCTTCAGTAGCTGTTGCATCGATTTGATCTAAAGGATTATTTCAGGGTTGCAAGCATATTCGCACCCCTACACACTTGTTTGATATAGTAACTATGACGGTTCTGTCACAAAATCGTGCCAGACTATGGAGTGGGGATCTGATGCCTCAGCAATGTGGTGGTTATAGTGAATTTAAAGAATGAAGCATGATGAAAGATTCAGGTGCAAGGGGCGATCAACTTCCTAAAGGGCAGACCAATTTGGTCTACTAGAAGCAGCCATGTGGTCCAGTCAATACAGAGTTTGACCCACACATATTGCAACCGAAGGTTTCTGTTAAGTTTTGTCACAGGAATGTTCACCAAAATAATATACGAGAAAAAAATTTATTATACACAGGCGAAGTTCCCTTTTTTGTAAATCAAATTTTGGTCTCTATAAAAATTTGTACTGACAAAATTTGTATTTGGCACCAATTTCAATGTAAACAGAAATGGTTTTCCGTAACAACAAAAATTATAACGCATTAAAAGCTAGTAACTAATTCCCAAGTAGCCTTAATCAGTGATTTTGGGTGATTGTTTTCGACTAAATGGAGGATGAGGTCAAAGAGGAAAACTCAAATATCTAAAGAGAACAATTACCAACTACACCACAACAGACACATAGTAATTAGACTGGTAATGTTTCACTTCAGATCTAGAACCAGTTTACAATTCATGAAGCCTGTATGTCGGAAGAGTTGGTCAGAGTTCTTGAAAAAGATAGAAATTCTATGCAAGTTCCTTAAAGGAGAATGATTGGGTATCTGGAAATTTCATATTAAAGTCATTGAGCTTATACCTGAGGTATCTGTGGCCGTGCCATGCACCCACTTGGATGCATGCTCGAAGAATTCATCTTTGTGTTGCTGGACAACTTTGCAAGCAACCTGCCTCTGTTTCAAGGTCTTGAATTGGAGAGAAACTCACACATAGAGCATTTTAAAAAATTTGAGTTTTAACTTGCACAGGAAAGCCATACACATAGATTCTGTTATATAACCATAACTAAGGCATTAAACTGGCTGGCCCAAAAAATTCAAAGCATAAAAAAACATAAAATTATCATCAAGGAACATCTCTTTTTCATTCCAGCACAGCTTATGTACAATAGGCCCCATCATAAAAACATTGGTATTGGAAAACTACAAATGTTCTATTGCTTGTCCACAACTTCTCTTTTTCTTGAATGTTGAAAAAAAGTGGTATCTTAAAAACTCAATACATTTGTAATAGCATACAACCCGCTAATGAGTTCAACTGTTGGCTTGTGGAGTTCTTGCTCCTGGTCATCTGTTACCAAGACAAATTAGGCCATAGCTCATCCTCTACCAAGACATCTGCTGATCGTTAGGTTGGCTATATTCTCCTGTGCATTGTTACCAAGTTTTAGGCTGTTGTTGATCCCACTGGGACAGACAACAATAGCAGTGTGATATGATTACCTTGTGGTGGACAACATTGTGTACACTTCCTCCAGGAGATTTATTAGAACCTGATGATATTATCGGGGTATGCATATTTTTTGGGAGTTCAAAATCTATTTCAAGTAGTCACACATGACAAGTACACAACTAATCAATCTTAGAAATGTAGTGGCTGTAGATGTTTATTGGAATATTTGGAGTGTTCTGTTACTATTATATGAGGATCTATTATACACCAGTTGCATATGAGAAGATACAGAGAAGTAATGAAGGTCGTGAATATGAATTTCACTGGGATTGCCCCTTGGTATTTATTTTGTGCGCTGCCGGTATGCTACCTGTGATGTATTCAGCACATACTTTGTCTCTTTTCAGCTGACGCTTCCATTTGGGCAGCCAAAAAGTTACCGATATGGGTTTTAGTGGTGTTATTTGCTTTCTTGGGAGGGAAGGAGATTTTGGACTGCCCATTTGGAAAGATGGTCAATCCAATATAGAAACTAGCAAACTCCATGATATTCAAGAACAAAAGTTGACCAGTCAAAAAAGGGGGGGGGAAACGGAAATGAGACTGAACTCATCTTTACCTCAACCATTAAATGATCCTTTATAATTCAAACTTTATACAGATTTTTAAAAAGCACAGCGGGTCATCTAACATTTGTTGTGTGTAGAGTTTATATTGTGTTTCCGTGTTGTTGTTGTAGTCTGTTCAACCCTATATTTGTTATTTGTTTATAATATTTTGTTCTTATTTCTTTCTTTTTTCAATGTTGTACTATATTTGATTCTGTAGTACTATTCAGAGTTCTACTATATGTACACATAATTACAGCAAACATTTCAGGATTCTTTAGCATTTGAATTCATATACCCCAATCATTTTAAAAACAGTGGAATATGGATCCGGGCATACAGAGCCCATTACATTCATTTTGCTATATTGTAATTAAAATAATTATGCACAAATCATATCTTGTAGCTTTTATTGACTGTCCTGGGGCATCTATAGCCTCCTCCAAGAAGCTGGTAATATATTATAGTAGTACATGAGAAATCCATCAGTCAAACAGCAGGTGTTTTCGTAGAGGCTTAACAGCAACTTACACTTAGTCCTACGTAGCAATTTTCCAAGAGCAAAAACTTGACAAAACAAAGTTTACTCCGAGCGCAGGTCATCATTTATCACCTGCATGCACGGTCTACACAGTCAATTCTAAATATAAATTCCAAAGTGAAAACAGTACTTAAACACAATTTTGGTAACAAAATTGTAATGATGAATTGAACAACTGTATTCAAGATGTGTGATGCAAGGAAGTAGATAGATAACGATCCTTGAAAACCGTTTTTTTAAGGTTTTAACGATTGCAATTTTGCATGCTAAAAGTATTTGGTATTAATATTGGACAAAACCACCTTTTAGAATACTTAGATGCTGCCAAAACTAATTTGAGATGAAATATTAACTGTTGTTTTATTTGCTGCCATTTTGAAATGGGGTCAAACCTGTGTGTAGTATATTAGGGTGTGCTAATGCTATCCCTAATACAAAATTCGTCATCTCTCCTTGACCAAGCAAGTAATCTAGTTTGTAATAAGTCTGTATTTTCAATTCTGGTCCTTCTTCATACCTCCATGCCCTTCATGCTTTTTATTGACAGAATTATCATATCTATTGAAATTTCAATGTGTGACTTTTTTGTTGTTGCATGAGAAACCAAAGTTGTGGATACCAGAATCATTTACTATGGCCAAAGTATTTACCTATTAATAGTAGGGTTAGATGAATGTAGGGCTAGGATTATGCAGTACTCTTGGGTTAGGATTGGAAAGGGGTAGAGCTAGGATTAGATGGGGGTTCAGCTGCTAGGCTTAGAGGGATATATGGCTAAAGCTTGGATTACGTTGGGCACTCTATTGCTACAGTAGTACGGATATAGGACTAGGGTTATTGCTAGGTTAGATACATATCTAGAATTTATTATGGTTATAGCTCGGGTTAGAAGAAAATTGGGCTTTGATAAGACAGTAATGTGGTTAGAGGAATTGGGAAGGCTACATATATGTAGACTATAACTATGGTTCGAGGGATTAAAGGCTAGGATTAGGTTGGGCTATAGCCAGGATTTTAAAGATAAACAGTCTAATCTCCTGCACACTGGATGCAATATCACACAAATACATTTTGTTTTACATCGCTGAATTGTACAATTAACAACAAAATTATATATCAAAAAAAATCTACCTCCTAATTATTTTTTTTGCATATTCTGGAATCCGTCCCAAAATTTGTAATGTCGGTAAAGATTAGCCAAGCACATCCCTATGGTATAAATTAGGTACACATAGACCTAACCAATATGGAGTTATCATTGCTAGTTTTGAAGGCTTACTTTGTTGGGCCATTGCTGTAACAATGCTGTTTCTGTGAGGTACATGTAAGCTATGTAGGAATGTTTAGATAAAACAAACAAACTTCTGTTCCAGCAATTTGTACAGTAAATTGATCAGTATAAAGTAATGTGACAATTTTATAGTCATGTTTTTTCCCAGAAATTCTGATATATTTTACAATACATCTTAAATTTAGAATGAAGTTGGATATCAGGAAATCACATCCTATGATATAAAATTGTTAAGTCGATCATACCAATCAAACATCATCACTCTAAGATTTTTCCAGAAGGAATGTTTGAATGGTCGTTTTGTTGCACCATTTTCTGTAACACTATTGTTTCAGTGTAATACCAGTAGAGTTTGGTAAAGTTAGTAGTGGAACTCCTACTCATTGCGAGAGTCAAAAATATTATCTGTTCAAGCATTTTGAGTAATAAAACCACCGGTGCAATATAACGAGTTCTTTTTTATGTCATTAACTTCTTCTCCCTTATTCAGAAAAGATACTTAACAAATTCATGATACCTATATTTGTGTTGAGAAAGCATGTTTTTCTTACACTGGATCCATATAACAGTGTAATAAATAATTATGTAGTTTACTTGACACCATACATTTGACACCCTGTCTTGTGCCAATTTTCACTCCAGCTCATTTTACCAGTATTTGAAGTGCAAGCACCCTACAAAAATGGATGAGACCATTTATAGAGCAGAGTGTGAGGCTCAAAGTGTACACACAGTTGAAGCTCAAAGTTTCATTGGTATAGGATGGGGCATGAGGCATCTTCAACTGATGAGATTGACCAATCAGGTAAGTCTAACAACAAAAAGAATTACCAGGAAGAGAAAATACTTATATTTTGGATGTCATATAACTGCACTTATTGATTATAGATGGAAATGAATTTGAAACTTGAATAAGATACACCTTAAAACACTGCACTGGCAAATGAATGAATTCAACTTTGTCTTCCATTTTAAGTACAAATTAAGTTGTGGCAGAAAATGTTAAAAATATAAGTGAGATAGCTGGGCCTGTGGAGCAGGCTGTCAGTGCATCAGCTGAAAAAAATGTCTTAAACAATGATACTAACTTTATGCTGAGCTCCATGATCTAGAAGTTGATGATCTTAGACATGAACTTGTAAATGCCTATTCCACCACTGCCAGTGATAACACTTTCAATAGTCCAGGTGACATGGATGATCAAGTAGATGAACTAATTCAGTGTATATTTGGCGTTGAAAGTCAGGAGGTACTCTTTTAATATAGCAATAGTTTCGGATACAGTTACATACTTTTTAATCACATTTTTCTGAATGTTCACACTGATTAATCTCACAGAAAAAATATGAGTCCATGTTTCATTTGAGGTTTGGAATATCTTGAAACACTAAATATGTTTCGGTTTACTGCTATAATGTGACCTTTAACAAGATGTCTTCGATTTACAACATGTAAGATGAAGTTGACTATTTGATCATGGTTAAAGGTTGCAGCACTCACTCACTTTCCACAGACAAACATTTGAGCAAGAAATTAGCCGCATCACAAAAAGAATAGTTGGAGAGTAGAATTCATTCATTATTAGCATAACTATCTTGTAAATAAAATCCTGTAAGTCTGGCAATTGGAAGGTATATGGCCAGGATTTGTTTGAGCAATAGCTAGAATTATAGGAATATAGGTCTAAGTCTAGTTTGTGCTATAGCTATGGTTGGAGGAGGGCTGGAATTAGGTATGGCTACAGACAGTGTTTGAATGATCTGGAACCAAGATTAGGTAAGGCTATAGCTGCGGTTAGGGGGGTAAAGGGCTCGCTAAAGCTTTGTTTGCAACAGCTTTAAACTTGAGACATACACAGATATTCTGGTGTTACTCATGGCAGTCAGTGGACTGACCAGGGAAAAGCACTATTGCAATTTTAAGACCTCCGGCAATTAGATTGGGCTCTGCTTGATGTGCACACTGATACGCAGTGAATCCTCCTGAATACAGACTCCCAAGTTGCTGTGCCCTCTATCTTCAAGGCAGTCTCCTAGAATTATTATAGGCTGCTCTTTGCCTGTTAGCACTTGCAGTCAAATCAATTATACTCCTAAGATATATGATGTACAGCCTGGTGTTGGCAACAGCAACTTTTTAGTTGAGGCCTCCCTTCCTCTCTCCACCCTACCCCACCCATCTTTCCCTCCTAGTCCCCTAGTTCAAAGCCACAAAGGTGGTTCCAGTGTGTAGCACTTTTCATGTGACTTCATTCTATTTGGTACTGGTGAAGGATCATCAGCATCATGATCAACATGTCCAGGAGTTCAGAGTAAGTACTGTAGATAACAGTAGAACTTTGGAATCATTTAATTTTATACATACAACTTATGGTTATTTATATATATATATTTATTTTTACTTACAGTAGATAAGTTCAGGTAGCAATTCACACAATGTTAGTAAACATGGGTACTCATAGGCAATAGAAATTTCCACATCCAGCAGTGCTAGTGTGGTCTGTACATTACACTATCTCATCCTCCTTTATCTCTATACCCTTCATCTCATTCGTGACATCAGGATCATCTCGTCCTTTCGATTGGATATCTGGGTTGACTTCAATGGACTTTCTTTTGTTTGAGGGTAACTTTCTCCATCGCTTTGGAACTAGAATGTTACTATGGTACGTAAGAAACCTGCGTTGTGGCCTGGATTTTGTAGCGTCAGGAGCAGAAGTGATAGAGGGGTGTATAGGAAGATGTTTCTTACCTGTGTCAATAAACAATGCATATCAATTTCAACATACATTTAATACATACATGTATTATATAAACAGTCTCCAGTACACAGAAATAAATGTACATGTAATACACCCATGCAAAACAAAACCATTATAAAATATATGTTAGTTTAAGTTGTTGATTGTTAAGTATCAAGTAATTATAAGATGAGCTTGAATGTCAAAATTCTTCGATTATACTCTTCCCCTGAAATATTTGTATCATATTCGAAGATAAAATTTGCCAAAGGTTGACCATAAATACTTATTAACATTTGACAAACATGAGTTGAAATTTTGAAGCAATTCCTCAATTCATTTTTGATCTAATTCATACAGGAAAAGGCTTGCTTGCACTCTGCTGTGCTGACAGGATTGAGTGTACCATTAGTAGTTGCGGCATTCACAGTAGTAAACACACAGTGCATATCATGCAGTGAATGGCCAGTATGCAAAGGTTTGAACAATTGCTACATTGTTTGGATGCATAGAGATTTGTTCTTATCAGCCTCTTAAAACCTTTTTTGTAAAAATATATATGTGATGGACACACCAAAAGTCTGGCAGCCAATAGTGTGCTACCTATTTTTTGAGTAATACACACACTTATTGATGTTATGGTGTGTAATACGCATCAAACTTTCGGTATGTATTCATGTTGTATGCAGTATACACCATCACCTTGTCGCATGGTCACATGCAATTCCAAATAAAGCTCATTATTAGCTATTGGGACTGAAATAATGCTATAACTAGTTATCTAAGTAGTATGTTTTTGCAAATAGCTATCAAGATGGAAGTTATCAGCTAATGTAGTGTGCCTACTTTCATTCAGTTTCACCAAAATCTTATACAGGACAAGAAAGCTTGTTTTTAATGATGGATTAAAGATTAGTGGGAAACTATGCTTGATCTATTGCACCTTGTAAATCTTAGTTTTTTTAATTATATCATCTACAGTTTATGAGGCTACTAAATTTAAAAAATTAAAATGAAAACATAATTTGATGAGCTAAAAGATTATTGCTACATCAGTAGTGTATTCTTATCAATATCAGTCAGTGTTTGTTAAAATACAGGACCAACCAGGATGGATTAAAGGTAAGCAAAATATATATTTTAATGATCTGCTGTATATATTGCAATAATATAGAACTGGGCATGAGCCTAGGTCATTCACAACCAGAGAGGACTGTATATGTAAAGCAGTGGGTACCACATTATAGTCACCAAGTAGCAGGATCATCATATGCATGTAAGTTGTATGTTTGTGTATGCTGCTGTTTTTATTTAGGTGTGGGAGAGTGTTTATTATTACCATGATTCTTCATACAATCCTACCATAACACCACCACAATGATATCACCAACATTTTCAGAATTCTTGCCATTACCCTAACCCTAGCCATATATGCCATAGCCATTGTCCTGGTCCTAATCCTAGCTGAAGCTAATAATCACAGGATTGGCAAAATTGTGAGACATCCTCATAATTGTGTGATTGTGAAAAATTCTTTACTCCCTGTGTCTCTTCTGGTTACACACTAAATACACCTGCCATGATAGTTCTCAGGCATAGCTTTTAATATCACTTCTACTGCATACCTAAGACATCTTTCCTTGATCTCACCCTACATATTTGTTATACTCCCTTCATTTCCTTGATTAATCTGCTACATAGTTGTGAAAACATACAAAGCTACAAATGGGTCACACCTATTTGTACAAGTGTGCTTAACAAATTTAGATACTGGTGAACATACTTAGAACTGCAGGCACGTGCATGTTCATGTGATCTAGACATCCAAACAACCAATCAGAAGATTTTATGCTGAAATCGGAAATTTGCTACTTCCTCAAACGCCAATCTTCAAGCCGAGATGGTTTTAGTGCCAGAGGCAGCTAGCGTTTTAGACGTTGTGTGTAATGGGAAATAAATCCTGAAATCCGAAGCCTTTTTCTGGGTTAAGGGATATTGCCATCTTTTCCGGTATAATTCCACAAAATTCAGCTTTAATTATGTTATAAGCATTAACATTAACAATATTATGTAAGATATTGCTTGTGGTTAAATGACCTTCAAACAATATACGGATATAGGTTAACAGTGAGAAAAGAGGGGGTAGGGTAGGGTTGGAGGAGGGCTCAGCCTGCTAGTATAAAAATTGGGCGAGGGGGGGAGGACGGGAAGCTAGAGCCTGCCAGCTATCTGTTTTCTCTGCCACTACATTGAAGTGGCTGGTGACTTGTTTATTCCCGTAGTTCTGGATATTCCCACTTGAATGAATGCATTTATGGAAATGAAGCTTGCTGATTTCAGCAAGCCATTGTACTGATCTGGAGTATCTGAAGGAAGAAAAAAGAGAGTGGATGAGCTCAGTGAAATCAGATATATCTCGGTTGAAGGAGAAGCACAATATACAACCTACATGGATCCGCAAGAAGCCATTGGTCCTCTTTACTGTGTTAGCTGAGTATTGAACTCGAGTCGCAATTCCGTATGTCAATGCAGTTCATGAAAATATTAATAGCATATTTATTGATGAAGTCGTGATGATAGTTGTGATATCTGTACTTTGTACCTTTGATATAGTATTATTGTAATCATAGTGTAAGTGTATTCATGACTGTGGTTTTCTGGAACTTGTTCTTTTAATCTAACTAACTTCAGGTTATGTTGCAGTTGTCACTATTTTGCTGTTTGGTACTAGTGATTTCTATGATACTTAAAACTATTACAATTCAATAGCATGCAAGTCCTAGCGCGTTTGCTAGGTTACTACATTTGGCGACGAGGATAAAAGTATGGCAACTCACGGTTCGTTGTTCACTTTTGATATCAGCAAAGACGACTGGACCTCGTATGTCCTGAGACTCAAATACTACTTTGAAGCAAATAACGTGACAGAAGCAGGCAAGAAGAAGTCTATATTACTGGCAGTGTGCGGTCCAGCAACGTTTCGCAGGATCAGCAGCTTACTTACACCCACACGCCTGGAATCCATCAACTTTTATGACCTTGCTGGTGAAGTCAAAGAGTTCTAAGATATGAAACCTTCCATAACGGTGCAGCATTTCCAATTTAACACAAGAGAAAGAGCTCAAGGCGAGTCAATAGCAGTCTACGTTGCAGCTTTGAGGAAACCAGGCGAGCACTGTGTCTATGGAGACTCTCTGAATGAAATGATCAGAGATCGTCTGGTCTGCGGGTTAAATCACGATACGATTCAGCCTCGACTCCAGGCTGAGAAGGAACTTACCTTTGAGAGAGCATTTGAAGTTGCTCAATCCGTTGAGGCAGCTGAAAAGAACTCTAAAATAATTAAGAACGGTTCCAATGGCAAGCAAGAAACCTTATATTATAGTGAGACAGGAGTTACACACAAAGACAGTAAATCTGACAAGGAATTTAAGAAAAACCCAACCTGTTACCGGTGTGGAGGACCTCACCTAGCCCCATCAAGTAGGTTCAAAGAGACCATTTGCAGGTTTTGCAAGAAAAAGGGCATGTTGAGAAGGTGTGCAGGTCCAACGCTAACCCCTTACAATTTTTATCAGCACCAAAAAGAAACTTCTATGTACAGGAGGGGAAAACTCTTCAACTGGAAGATGCTGAAGCATATGGCATGTATACTGTAAATTCAAGTGCAAGGAAGCCTATTATTTTAGATGTGTATCTGAAGATATTCCGATCAAGATGGAGTTGGACACAGGAGCGTTATCTCGATCATCAGCTCGACAACTTACAAGGCAATCACTCAACAATCGATGAGTTCATCTCTGGAGAAGTCAGCCATTCTCCCAAAAAATTACACAGGCGAAGCCATCAAAGTCCTGGGAACCACATCTGTGAGTTCAAGGTATGTTGACCAGAAGGAGGTACTTACTATTCATGTTGTAGATGAGCCAGACTTGATGGGTAGAGATTGGTTATCACATTTTGACATCATTTGTTTGTGTGAAGTCAACCATGTCACCAAACCACTACAGGATATTCTAGACAAATATTCTGATGTTTTTGATAAGGACCTGGGATGCATGAAAGGAGTAGAGGTAACCCTGGAGGTTAAATCAGAGGTCAAGCCAAAAAAAATAAACCTCGTTCTGTGCCTTACATATTGAAGCAGAAGGTTGCAGATGAACTGGACCGATTATGTAACCTGGGAATCATTTCTCCCATGAAAACAGCAAAATGGGCTACACCCATTGTGCCAGTTGTAAAGAAGGATGGCACAATACGAATTTGTGGTGATTTCAAATCCACTGTTAATCAGGCAACACATATTGAGACATACACTTTGCCTCGAGTGTGAGAGCTGTTTTCTAATTTAGCAGGAGAAAAATATTTTTTGAAGCTAGATATGTCAAGCGCATACTGACAACTTCCTTTAGCAGAGTTATCCAAAGAATACCTGACCATTAATACTCACAGTGACCTTTACCAGTTCAACAGATTACCATTCGGTGTGGCATCTGCGCCGGCAATCTTTCAGCGTTCCATGGAGACATTGTTACGGATCTTCCTGGGTTGTTTGTGTGTTTGTATGATATTCTTATCACAGGTTCAACACTAGCAGAGCATCTAGCTAATCTAGAAGGAGTGCTAAAACGTCTCTCTGAAGCTGGTTTGCGATTGAACAAGGAGACATGTGCTTTCTTTCTTGAGCAGATAGAGTATTTAGGTCGCACGATTGATGCTCAAGGTGTGCACCCAACTGGAGAAAAGATTAAAGCCATTAAAAATGCACCTCACCCTAAGAATGTCACGGAGCTGCGCTTATTTTTGGGAATCCTCAATTATTACAGCTGTTTCTTGCCCACTTATCAGCAAAAATGACACCCTTATACAGTTTACTGTGAAAGACGACCAGGTGGTCTTGGGGTAGTCAACAGCAGGCGGCATTCTCTATAGCGAAGGATGCACTTCAGGAGGACGCACTATTGGTTCACTTTGATCCTACCGAACCTCTCGTAGTGGCTTGTAATGCCTCATAGTTTGGTCCTGGAGCTGTGCTGTCTCATAAAATGGACAATGGTGAAGAGGGTCCTGTAGCTTTCACATCACAGACTCTTAACCCAGCTGAGAAGAAATACTCCCAACTGGAGAAAGAAGGCCTGGCTATTATTTTCGCTGTAAAGAAATTTCATCACTACATTTATGGACGTCATTTTATCATTGAGTCAGACCACAAGCGTCTTTCATTTTTGTTCAGTGAGCTGAAAGGTATCCCTGTTCTAGCATCATCTCGTATTCAGAGATGGAGTTTAACACTATCAGCATATCACTACAGTATACGTTACAAATCTGGAAAAACCCTGAACAATGCAGATGCATTGAGTAGACTTTCTCAACCAATCACAACTGCTCATGATGGGCTTACTGGAGCTGTCATGCAGCTTATGGGCCATCTGTCCTCTACCACCATTAGTAGTGCTCACATACAAAAATGGACTAACCTAGACCCAACTCTCTCAAAAGTGAAAGCTTTTGTTTTACAAGGTTTTCCATCTGACAAGTTGGAGGTCGAGTTTACACCTTACCAATCCAGTGCTCGGGAATTGAGTGTTATCAATGGATGCATACTTTGAGGAGCTAGAGTAGTCGTTCCACCACATGGCCGAGAAGCAGTGTTGAAGGAACTTCACGACACACACCCTGGATGTAGCAAGATGAAAGCTCTTGCAAGGTGTTACATTTGGTGGCCAAAGATGGACTCTGCCATCAAGGATGTAGTCAAACATTGTCAAGTCTGTCAACAATCGAGACCTTCACCTCCAGTATCTCCGCTCCATCCCTGGGAATGGCCAAGCAAACCCTGGTCCTGATTACACTTGGACTTTGCGGGTCCATTTCTTGGACACCATTACTTAGTCCTGGTGGATGCATACTCTAAATGGACTGTGGTGGAATTAATTCCATTAATCACTTCTGCAAAGACAATCAAAAAGCTTCACATGATCTTCGCAACCTATGGATTACCTCAGAACTTGTCACAGACAATGGAGCAACTTTCATCAGCAGTGAATTTCTCCAGTTCACAGAGAAGAATGGCATCAAACATGTAACATCGGCACCTTACCATCCATCTACCAATGGCTTGGCTGAACGAACAGTTCAAACTTTCAAGTGAGCAATTGAACCTTCCTATTCAGGATAGATTGTCCAAGTTTCTGTTGACCTAGAGGTTAACTCCCCACACAACAACGGGTGTAGCTCCAGCTGAACTTCTCGTGGGCCGTCGTCAACATTCATTATTGGACAACCTAATCACTGATCTATCCCAGAAAGTGGAATAGAGAAACAAAAACTGTCACATGGTTCGTCAAAATCAGTTCGTAATTTCGAAGTTGGAGACAGTGTATTCGCAGAGAACACAGGGAAGTCACATAAATGGATCTCTTGCAAGATAACAGAGGTGACTGGTCCTCTCTCATATGTAGTCGAACTAACAGATGGGAGAATCATGCATAGGCATGTAGATTCCATCAGAAGAAGACATGGAATTGACATAGCTCAAGACACACCTGCTAAGGATCCACATCCACTTGCCATTCCTCCAACAGACTTGTCTCGTATGACTGAAATTCCACCATCTGCTCCACCAATCGCCCTTTCGAGTCAATCAAGTGCTCTCACTTCACAGCATACACGAATACCAGCCTAACATCCTCCATGTCAGTCTACAAGGAAATGTCAGCATCCTGACTATTTCTCAAGAAAGTAACATCTAAAAAGGGGGAAGTGTGATATATGTACTTTGTACCTTTGATATAGTATTATTGTAATCATAGTGTAAGTGTATTCATGACTGTGGTTTATCTTGAACTAGTTCTTTTAATCTAATTAACTTCCTGTTATGTTCAGTTGTCAGTATTTTGCAGTTTTGTACAAGTGATTTCTTTGATACTTAAAACTATTACAATTCAATAGCGTGCAAGTCCTAGCGTGTTTGCTAGGTTACTACAATAGTTACTGTCATGTCGATATTCAAATCCTCCCTATTATTTATTCACTGAGGATTCCATACCATCCTTATAGCAACGAGCAAATCAAGATACATGCTAATTTCAATGAAAGAAACAGAGGTTCAATATGCAGGGTTGACCACCTCACTTCCATTGCTTGACAGTAATGATTACCTTTCGGAGTAAAAGATGTTTTGATGAATTCTGCTACTGGAGAAAAAAGCTTGGAAAGTAATAAATAGTAGTATCTCCTAGAATGTCAAGATATTCTTGACTACATTGGTAAATCACATACATATGAAAGAATTACCCCGAGACAAGTAAGTTAAATAATGTAGTGATTACACTACATATTAGCATAGCATCTGTTGATCAAACATTTAGTCATATGAAACTGATCAAAACTCGACATGTAACTGCTTATCAGACCCTAACCTGGAACATTCAATAAAAATTGCAACAGAAAGACCTCAATGAACTGACATCAATTTTATGGAATCTTGACTTTTTAAAACTGAAAAATAGATGTATTTTGCTTTAATTCTGCTGCCACACATGCAATTGTTGAAAAAAAATTTTTGCAAAAATTCTAACAAAATAAACAAACAAGAAGAAAAAAATTAAACAAGAATATTTAAGAAATATGTATTGACCCATTTGAAATGAAAGTAAATATGACTCTACCCATGTAGTCCACTGTTACTATTCAAAAAGATTTATATGACCATTATTATACTGCTTTGACATTAACTGGTAGTATCATACTGGGGTAAGTCTTATTTACTTCCTTTTTAACAGTGTTTTTAAATATAACATTATGTCCTTGTATAGACATATAAGATCCTTGATGAAAATTTTACTGGGGCCAGTTTTTTTTACCTTAGAGGAGAATTCAAGGCATGTGAAAGTGTTTTTAACACTTAAAACCAAACTACAGATTTGGATTCGAAGATGTTACCAAAATTAGTTTTTTTGTGGGAAATGTTAATTTTGTAATCAACCAATTTTAAATAGAGATCAAGACAATGTAGTTGTGCCACCACATTGAATATACAGACATTGCAGAGCAGAAGAAACACCTCATTGATGAAATGCTGTTCTTATGAAAATGTGGATATTGAGGAAAGAAAATGGGGGGAAAATACCCATTGTTTGAGGAAAGGGGAAGGAGGTGATGGTGGGTATTTTGGTGTTCAAAAGAGTGTAGAGGAGGAAAAAACAATAACAGTCACAGGACTGTTCTCCTACAGTATAACTATGAGCAACTGGGGAATGTAATGTTACATTAACTTTGATTAGCAGCTAGATCCCATACTCGGGTTATTATCCTGAATGTATTGATACAATGTAAATAATTACAATGCTATTGATTAAAAAAATCATCGATATAGACACAGTTAATGTTTTCCAAGAATTAAAATAGGTAAATCAATACAATGCAACTAACCATGGCTATGAAGGTCTGCATATAGAGAAAAAAGCTCCTTTTACAGACACACATATAAACCAAGGGACTTTGCTATTATCAATGAATATACATGACAGCATGTTTGTATACATTAATAGTCATGTACTTGATATGAATGGAGAATAACACATTTAACCAATAGAGTGCTGACTTTATTTGTGTTTTTTATGATACTTTTATATAACTATTACCTTTTTGGTAGATATAATACACTGAAGTTTGTTATAAGAATTAACTTAATTGTGTAATAAAAACAAAAGCTATGCACTGCTCCATCGCACAATGTCTACAACAAAACTTAAAATAAAGATATCAAATCAGGAGTGATTTGTTCCTCGAGAAAGAAGTGATTCAGAGCGATTCCATGTAAGTGTATATCCTTTACAGCGTTCATTCAAAGGAGAACTTCCTGAAACAGTAATAAAGGCTAGGAGTAAATCATTCATGGTATGGCATTTGCCATTGTCTGCATTAAATAAATTGCTTGCTCTCCCCCTCAAGCTGGAATTAAATATATTAAACTGATAGCAAAATCTACAGGCCACATTCAGATAAAAATATAGTTTTAGCGCAAATGGTTCATTAAAAAAAAAAATTATACCATGTCCGAGTTTGCAGATCTATCCACTTACGATCTGGCATTCTAAGTTTCCATTGAATATTAACCTAACCTAATTGTGTCACATAGTTTCCCCTTCCTACAGAAGCTGAAGACAATTATCTATACCTATTCCAAATATGAAACCAGCAACAGGTACTATGACCATCAGAATGAATGTGAAGAAAGTGGTGACCATTGCAGCAATAATAAGTGCATCTCTGTTTGACTTCCATGCAGGATCACAAGTATCTGGAATAAATAATAAAAGCATTTTGTTGTTGCTATTGTTCTTTAAAGACAACCAAAAGTTTATACAATAATAAAGTCCATATAATACTAGCCAGAGATATTTACTAGAGTGACTATTTTGTGTACTTACTATCTTCTATATTGACAATGATCTGAACTGCAATCCATAGAGCTATTGATATGAATGCTAGAATGGCACCTGCACATACAGCAATGAAGATGCAATAGCAAATATAACAAGATGTCAAATGTCTGGATAACATTGTGGAGGTATTCTTTTTCCATGATCCTGGAATAGATATAAAAAAATTAAAAATGGTTCATGTATAGATAGTTAGGTAGTTATTTTGATCGTAGACTCACCACACTTGTTCTGCCACAGATAGTTCAATGTAGCAAATTGTCCAAATAATAGAGCTGCTGTCAATAAAAGTGCTCCCACTACAGCAAGCACAATGTTAGTAGATGTCCATCTGTCATCCACTACAATGAAAAGCATGCAATTGAGCACTAGTTAGCAATTTGGAAGTATCAAGCCAATAACTGTATCTACCTGAGCAGGTTAAGACATCAGTTGATATCTCCTTACATATTTCTCAATAATTAATTTCATATGAGTAAAGTTGCAGTCATAGTAGGAAGCTACAGCATTTTCAGCTAGCTACATCACCCGCAGCTATCTACATCACCCACAATTAGCTGCTATATTCTCAGGTAGCTACTTATACACAGCTAGTTTTTCCATATTCAGCTAGCTACACATCACCCTCAGCAAGCTACTTGACCTGCAGCTAGCTACTCACCCACAGATAACTACAATATTCTCAGCTAACTACTTATCCACAGCTAGCTGTGCCATCTTCAGCAAGCTGCACTATTTTCAGCTAGCTACATCACTCACAGCTAGCTATATAATCTTCAAAGTTACATTTAGCCACAACAACAATAGATGTCTCAGCTAGATATAGAATTCTCAGATATGTCAGCTAGCTACATCATCCTATTGCAGCAACATCATCCACAGTGGCTATTTCGTCCTCAGCTGGCCACAGCATCCTCTGCTACATGGCTCCTTTGTACTTTGCTAGGTACAATAATTTCTAGTTGATCAGCTTTCTCAGAAAGATGGCAGCTTGATATGATTCAGTAATCACAGATCTCGTTGAAAGCAATCCATCAACATCATAGCATCTTGCGTAGTTTACTAGATATATGCCTCCATTGAAGGCCACAAGAGTTTTTCATTCTAGATTTCTGCCAAAGCATGAATCAGTTTGCAGGGAGGAAAAATTTTAAAAGTGCAGTGTTGAATCGGCACTTTTATGGCATGGCTCAAGTCATGAAGAATGTACCATTCTGTGGTGCCAGCTGCCACATTTGCTGCTTTGTATACTTTGTTAAATTTGTATCAACATTGTAACACTCTTGTGTAGAAAATGAGAATTAAAAAATATCCAAAAATGCATCAAATTTTTTACCTATAATTCAAAAATATACTTGAAAATAAATTGATACATTTACACACTACCCACTATATGTTTTTTTTGTAACTGATATATCAACATTAGATATTTACTAACATATGTATATGGATCCTAAGATGAAAAGACCCACCATAAAACAATACTGAAGGAGCGATTATAATGTCCAAATTTTAAAGTTGTTTAGTTTCACTTTATCCACTATTTCACTAACTATCATCACCAAAGTAATTGTATGTCCATTCTCTATTAATGGCTTTGTCTGTGTGTTAGTGCACAGGAACAT
>CBDHDT010000056.1:0-17500 GCA_965261215.1 Ekhidna sp. | reverse complement strand
GTTTGTTTTAACCAGAATCCCTGAGATCAAGAGAGTAAAAATAAAAATTGGCATAGTACTCTACTGACCTTTCCCAATGACGTTTTACCCTAACAATTCATTTAATGATTTTTTTCCTTGTACATATGTATCTTTCTACCAAATGTCATAGATAGTCGTCAGGCCATTTTCACATAATGCATAATATTGTGCACTTATCCTATGATCATGATGCACACTATTTTATAAATTTTTCCTAAACCCATTCATCTTCGCAAGCCCCATATCTTTGAGTTAATGGGTCGAAAAAACATATGTACAATTGTTTATGAGCCGTAATTTTTATATCATAAAATTAATAGCATATTTCAAGCCCTATTTATTTCAAATTCATCTTTATCTGGTGATCAAGGTAAAAAAAATATCTGCAACATAGACCGTTTACAGTTTTGATGACCCACTAAACACAACATAGTAATTCTAGCAGAAGTAGCAGGCCGTAATCTTGTCATATCTGCAGATGACTGATGAATAAATTGTATGCTGCCACAGTATTATATTTCTTTTGTCTACTTTACCATAGCTACATACACCCATATATCTATATGATGTCAAACGAAAAAAAAAGGTTCCTGGATATGTGTGAGCACAGATTCTGCAATTTATTCAAAAATATCTATGTTTTAATATTGATTAAATAGTTATGATATTGTTATTTTTTATCAGTGTGGGTCACACACTAATATGACTGTAACATTAATGATACCCAGTTACTAGGCACCATATTAAATTTGTGACTTGGGGTAGACATTTAACTGAAGCTGGCTCATTTTTTTATCTCTTCCAGCTATCCGATGGTGTGAAGGTCAATTCAAACTTAATCTGCTTTTCAAGTTCTGTGCTTCTATGATACTTTTTTCAAGAAAAAGGTAATTTCTCAACTTTCATTCACTGTGATATTCGCCTCCTACTTTAAACAAATAAAAGTTATTTGGTACTTTCTTTATCAACCCACCAATTTTGGTATGATTCACACATACACACACAACTTATACAATATACATGTTTATTTACTACAAACCTATTAGTCTGAACATCATAGAAATGGCAAAAGCTTCTCCAAAGTCATTTGTTGCAATACTTCGGATACGGTAGTTCTGATTTGATGGTGATAGAGTTAAGAAAAATGAGCAGAGGGTTCCATTTCTACACAGCTTTATCATTTGGTCCTCTATCATTCTTAAACTATCCTCTATACTCACTGTATATATGACTGTGGAACACTCAGAAGCCTATGATCAGAATGATCAGAATCAAACACAAAAACATTACCATTCATGACAAAATAGAAAATCAATACTGTTGACTCAAATAACCAGCAAACATGACACTTACCTGGATATACATGATACAAATATAAGATATATATGTGTGCTCACATGTATATACATATACTAATATTAAAAAAAATGTTTTATTAAAAAAACACAACCATATTGGATAGCATACCAATGTGGCCCCCTAAGAGTTAGATCCCATTTAAAATCATATACACCAATATTATGGATTTTTGATAGCACAGGCATTCCATCGATTTTATAACATGGTGTATGTAATATTAAATGTTATAGGGGTATCTAACTGGTTGTGAGGTCTACATGGGAAGGTCTTGTTCCATATCAATTTCGATAAGTCAATCCAATATAGAAAAAACAAAATATATATATTCCTTTTCAAACTATTGTTCCTAGTTTGTTAGTTTGTTTTTTTGTCGTTTAGCAGAGAGGAATACACTACACATATCAGGATGCAGTATGCATTGTTGATAAAGTGGACTGTACCCATGTACACCACATTGTCCATTACAAAACAATCAAAACATACAATATCATGTTGCTGTTGTTTAATTTACTCAAGTAGTGATCAGCTAGCCTCTTTCAACTACACAGGAGAACACACACAACAGATGTTCTGGTCAAGATCAACAACGGCCTCCATTGGAGTTGATAACAGTTGATTAGGAGCAACATTTTTACAAACCATACAGCTGAGTTAAGCATGGTTATTCGTGTGAGTTAATGACTAAATTATCAAGTGGAAGAATTGTCCACAAAATAGCCGAATCGTCATCAAATAACAGTACTAGTGTAATCAAAATCAGTTTTACTAAATTTACCAAATTTTGTTGTTTTTTTGTTACACAATTGAAAATAAGATTAGCTATGGATGTGCATGTAATATTTGAAAGTAAGATGTGGAATAATTGCCCATCATTTATGTGAATGAAGAAACAATAAAACATATAATTAGATATCATAATGTGGGATATTTAATGCCAGGGTTTGTTTGTTTTTTTGGCTTCCGGTTTACTATCTTATCGAAGGATTGAAGGCATGCTAGGAATCCTTTTGGAGCTAATATTGAATAAAACCACTATTTAGGCATTAACCGAAACCACCATTAGGTATTTACCGAAAACACTATTTAGGCAGCTACATAAGAAGCTGCCAATATAAGCTTATTTTTTGAGAAATTTTGTTCATCCATTTAAAAAAAGTGTGTTAATCCTATACAAGAAGTAGTGGAATACATCCATATATGTATAATCGTTCTTACCCATCCTCACAACACTGGTATCAAACCTCTGCTCTAACCTAGTGTTAGGCCCACGAGTAGCTTACCTAATCCAGCTCAAGCAAATAACTATTTTTATCATTATATTTCTTCATTGCCATGAACATGATATTAGAGCAGTGTGTAGCCTCTGGCATTCATGGTTTTTTTCAATCACAAGTTATCTTGTTTTAATGATGACCCATACCAATCTTGATGTGATAGTGTTGCTGGTATACAACAGCAAAATGCACGGAATGGCCATTGTCATATAATTGCCAATAATTTGTTTTTATTGTATATATGAAGAATATGGATGGATCTAAGGCACAAAATGTAATGTTCAAAAAGAAAAGGTAAAAAAACCCATGAAGAACAATTTTTTTATTTTCACGTTTCAAAAGTTCTGCTGGCTTACCATGGAAAAATATTCAACAAACATTGTGACCTACTCTGGAGTTAAAAATGGCTGAAGATACTGTCTAAGCTTTAATGATGCTGATGAATTTAGTGTTAGCTGAGATTCAGGATTTTTTGTGATTTTCAAATATAAAATGCCGATAAACCCAGTCAAAAGAGCGCTTAAATAATCTTTGATATATCAAGTATAAAACAAAGGAGAAAAGTTTGGAAAATGCTGCAGGAAACAAGCAGGGAAGGCAACTTGGCCATACTTGATGCTCTAATAGAGATATTTGGGTCATGGAAAAATGCTTAGATCCGAGGGAAAAAGAAAGAAACAGAAGAATGTAATAAATGTAGAAATAGAAGATGAATATTACTACCACAATCTTTCCTTAGCCATTTTGGTATGTTCCAAGATATTTGGTGCAAGCCTGGAATGCTCTCTGTATGGATAACTGACTACAAAGCATGAATACCTGAATAACAATATTCTGCTATATATGATTGGGGATGCACCTAGCCCAACAATTATTTTGGTCCTAACCTTTAGCTTAGACATGTCATAGCCACCCATGATCCTACAATATCCCTAGCATTAGAATCCCCATAGGCCTAAATAGCCCAGATTTACTCCAAGATGTATACATTTTTAGTCTTACCACTAGGGTCATCATAGATAACTGTTTACATGTGATTGATGCCAATTGGTGTCAAGTGTGTGCACATCTGAATGGCAATTGACTCTAATTAGCATTAATAATTATCTTGTGAAGACAGTGCTGCAAATATATTGCTAGCTAGTTTAAAAAGCGTTTCTAAGACATTGTTACACTTCTAACTATGAGATACCAGCTTGTAGGCAGCATTTCAAGTCATATAGCTCTTATCCACAATGCAATGTAGCTAGCTATCGATATTGCATGCAAGAATATATGCAGAATAGGCAACTTATACATAATTGGCACATTTCAGCATCAACACATATATATTGTAGTATGGAGAACAAGACGATGAACTATGTGCACAGATAGTCTTGTGCTCCATACTACAACAAGCATCTGCATACTGTTAACCACAAGAATTAAATTAAACATTTGTGCTTTATCTTATGAAATCACTTTTATCGATTTTGATAGACAGTTGCTCAGGAGAGCTCGCCCATATTTACCACATACGTACCACTACATTTATGTTTAAAAAAAAATTTATAGTGATATTTTTGTGAGATATATCAGTGAAATAGTGAATAGCATAGTTTATACTAGGAATAGAAGTTAATTTGACATATCTTCCAGATCATTACAAAAAATAGTTTATGCAAATAAAAATGCCCTAAATATAACTTTTGTATAATTTTGAACAATTATTGACTGAGGCACTACTAATCAAATGGAACTCACATAAAAAACAGCATAAAATGATAATACTGGTGATAATTTTGATATTAATTGGAATTGCAACGATAATTATCATGGCAACATTAGACAAAATTGGTGTTAAAATGAAAGACAGATTACCATTTTAACAATTATTATACAATGTCTTCTGATTTGTCAGATTCCTGTGTTTTTTTAGATCTAGTAAGTTGCTATTTTATATGATGTAGATTCAGAAATTAGCAACAATTTCAAGGTACTTCAAAAAAAAGAAAGTTACATATTCTTTTTTTTTTTTAATCTATCCTGGCAGGCACATCAACAATGATTTGAGTCTAACAATATGGACTTTTCATACCTTCATTGCCTGTATGTCTAAACACAAAAAAGGACCATGGTCCAAAATAGAACCAAAACAGACAAACAGAGCTACTACAGGATGAGAAAAATGTAAGTATCGAAAAGCAATAAAAAAGTAGAAATGGATGAAACTGAACCATAACGGAATTAAAGGAATAAAATGGAACCCAAACAGAGTTAAATGGACTAAAACATTGATAACAAAAAGGACAGAAATGGTGAAAAACCCAAACAGGACCAAATTGGACCAAAACGGCACCAAAACAGACAGAAACTGAACTAATAAAGTATGGTAGAACCCAAAATGAACCACAAGGCAATACGGACATGAATGGATAAAATTGAACTAACTGAGGGTGGAAAAACCCAAAACAGACAGAGGAGAACAAAATGGAGGGGAAAAAAATGGACAGAAACGGAATTACATATGTAATGCAGTGGAAATCCCAAAGCATACCACTAAGAAACCAAAATTAAAAAATGGCGCCAATCAGACTCAAGGAGATCCAAAATGCACCCAAACAGACCATTAACAATGTATTACAAAGTATTTTTTTAAAATCATTTTATATTGTTTATTATTTATTGTTTATTATACATGTCTTTTTATTATTGTTTATATTTTATTATTTATTATTTATTATTATTTATTATTTATTATTATAACATAGCTCAAGTCTGCATGTAGTCGCTTGGCTTTTCACGAAGAAGTTGAAATTTCACTTATCGACCAGTTGGTAGCATTTCGGCCGGAGGTTAGCGTTTTTCAGGAACATGTAAAGTATACAAAAGTGAAGTGAGTTAGGAGGTCACATAGAAAGAGGAACAAGAAGAATGTAATTATGAACAGGAAGCCCAAATTTCAAAGAGAATGGCTGTCTGCAGATATAAGCATAGTGGAATGATTGGGAGTTACTATTTGAGTTTTAAAGATTTTACATCCGAATGAATCCTGCCCATAGAAATGAAAGAATGCATGAATAAGGATCATGGATATGAAATAGTATAAGTGTTATGAAGGAGTATTTTTTAGAACAGTAGGGAGTAAGAGATAGGGAGTAAGACATGAGAAGAAATAATAATATTTAAAAATTAATAAAATAAATCATAATTATAAAATAATAAATAATAAAATAGATAATTAATAAATATTATAAAAATTAAATTTAAATAATAAAAAAAGAAAATAATAAATAATAAAATATGTAATACAAAAAAAAAATAATAATAATAAATAATAAATAATAAAAAGCACCTTGAACATTATCATCACCCACTCATTTACTCACTCTATCTCTCCTCTATATCTCCCTTTTTGTCCCCTTCCTTCTCCCTCCTTCTCATTCCCTTCTTTTTATAATTTGAGACTCTGGCAGCTTTTCCTCTGAAATGCCGTACGAATTTTTTATTATTTATTATATATTTTATTATTTATTATATTTTTATTATGGCTATTTAAACTAACTATTTATTAATATTTGTTATTTTCTGGGTCCATCTCTTCAAATGACTCATTTCCCGAGGAAAGTAGATAGTTAAAGTATTTTCCCCTCAGTCTCAATTTTCAGGAAGTTTCAACTCTCATGAACTAAACAGAATGGTCAAATGAAATAATTCTGCCCCATACGATACAGAGTAACAGCATTTTTTAATGACATGGTTAGTCGGGTAACCATGGACGTTCTCGGATAGGTTGTGATACGTTATATTCACATTACTGTATAGGCACATTACAAAATTCGTGAGATTAAAATAATTTTATACATATTCATGCACCATTCCAAGCAAAAAAACAAATTATTCACATATCTTTTCTTCCCAAAGAAAATGTTTTGCATTTCACACGGCACAATTCTAGCTATTTGCTATGCACACATTCAAATGAAGTGCTGCAATTGAGACAGCTATCATGCCATTTGACTATTGTAAACTCTGGCTGTTTAGTATCCCACTTTCCACTCCTGCTTTTTAGAAAACTAGTGCTTTGCTGCTTATAAGCGGTTGCCAAACGCTACTGTACACACACAGATTTATCTACAAAAATAGCCAAAAAATGTGCACATAATATACTGGACTGACGGGGTGTAGAGAGAAATAGCGAGCCGCATGAGCCATTTGAAGATGGAGATAATCTCGCAAGCCAGATGAGATAAGAGCAAGTCATTCTTAGGAAGCTTATATATATAAAACTGATATGCACATAAACAGGTTGACTCTTGACTTATTGTTTAATTTTAGGTTGATTTTTATTTGATTCTAGGTTACAACTTCTTATTTCAGGAATAAGCATTTCAGTTGTTCATATCATTGGAATACAAATATAAACAGCTACAGTTTGGCTACTTGATTGAGGAAGCTACAACGTTATGTCACCCTATGACTACAATGAAACTTACTGAAAGCATCCATGGGCACTTCCTTTCTTAAGATGGATGGTATTTATCAGTTCCCGATACGCAAAAGAGTCTCTGCAGTATCTTTCCATTGAAGAAGAGTTCTAAAAGTTAAGTACAGGCCTAGAAGGGACAATGACGGCTGTCATGATTTCAGGCTTGTTCTTCAACTTATTCCTCATTTTACTGGAAAAAAAATCGATTGTACATCATCCACTGTTTTTTTGTATTTTTTTTGGTGTTAACAAAGTTGAAGTTCACAGATGAATCATTTTATGTTGGCTAATTGTAAGAGTTAAGTGTATCTAAATCAATAATAATGGAGCTATAATTATTTTTTCAAGGAAAGTCATTTTATACAGCTTATATCAAAATAATTCAAATACAATAAGATGGTTTTTTTATAAGAATCCGCTCCATTGAGTTAAACTAACAAAAGCTTACATCACTCAATGTAAACAACAAAACATCAGAAATGAAATCCATCCAGGAGTGACTCTTTTCTCAAGAGTAAAGGAATTCCGAGTTTTTCCATTAATTGGTGCAGTGAAGCCTTCCTCAACACTGAGAAGGTGAAAATAATTGCTGCAATCTATAATATTAAGTATAGTTGCATCTTGGGGCATTAATTATTTTGAAATTTTGAATTACCGGCAGCATTTGTGATACCTTTTCTGTTGAGTGGTGACACACTTGTGTACACTGAACCAACAAATTATTGCATTAACACTACTTGTTGTTTAAGTAAGCCAGCTATATTATCTACACTGAGCAATATACCCAGTTGACCTACATATGATGTCATCGATACTGATTGTGATTTATATTCTATAACACAAATGTACCAATGTTTACTGAAGCAGGGAGGAAAGAAGGTGGTGCTCGACATGGAGGTCTTCTGCAATGCTATACTTAATAATTTTCGTATTTATACACATAAATGATCAGCACTGTTGTCTTATATACTCAAGCAATTTCACATCACACCCTTCTGCCTGTTTTCATTTGTACCATTTTTACATGTGTCATAAAAATTGTCGACTGAAACTTTATGAGCCCCAAGCTCCACTTTACAGAAATTGGCAACCCACCATTCTTCACAGCTACATAGCCTGAATTGTGTTCAGATTTAATTCTTCAATTATGCTCAGATCTAATTCCTGAACAGGGTTTAATCAACTGAGACAAAGGTACCTAAAATGCTATTTCAATAATCACAGAATCTTATCTTTAATCCAGAAATAGGCTTAATATTATGCATTGACATTATAATATACAGTGCACACAAACTTGGTGAATCCTCCTAGTAGCACCTACAGGAACACATGCTTTTTGAGCATAGCATAGCAAATTTATGGAAAAAAATCTGGTTCAGGTGGCTATTGGTCAAAACCATAACACCCCAGAAGAAGTTGTATCGAATTTTTAATCCTTATACCTTTATTCTTACCACTAAGCAGGTATATTTAGCTATATTGTTGCATATTCTGAGTGCTTTCAAATGATATATTGACTGTCTCAATAGGCTATTATTCTTAGAACACATATGCAACAACACCAAAGTAAATAAAATAAATCTGTATCCCAAGTTTGAAACAGTCATAATCCACACATGCATGGATAATAAAACAACATATATGGTATACGAGTTCCCAAAGCCATTAGAGGTGATACATATGGATCAGATTCATGAACTATTCAGGTACCGATGAGTTGTAGGCTGCCCTTTTTCCATACATCAAAATGCATGGTTTTGAGGCGTGTCCAAATATGCTGTGCCCTATAACTTTTCTACACCTGAACACATAGTGAATATGATTCTTAGGTATTACAGCAAAGGACTTGTGAACTTACTGACATGGATTTTAACTGTTTCATACTAGGTGTGCAGAACCTTTTAGTGACTTAGATGTTGGTGCATGTACCTTCTAAGAAAATGTGCCTATAGAGACATCCAACATATTACATGAAAAATTATGGAATAGGCAACTGAGGAAAGAAAAAAGTTATGGTGATTAGAATATGACAAACCTTTTTTCTGGGAGTTTTGTGGTTTTGACATCTAGTCCTCCACTAATAATACTTGGGTCATGATGCTGAAGTAGTCTTTTATACATGGTATGGTTTTGCTGATATCATTTTCGTGATAGAATAGAGTTATTGCATTTACTCTGTTGTCTTTCATCATTGGATCAGAGATGAAAGGATGCCTTTTTCCATAAAAAGCATTTTTGCCGGAGTTACTATACATTATGAACAACCTAACTCAAAATCATTTTTCTACAGCTCCATGATGGGAAACAAATGCCTGGATGGTTAATTTTTCACTTCAACTGACTGAATTTTCTCATACTTTCAGAGGAGTGACTTGATAGCTTCTTCGGCATGTGAGTGTTATTCATCTAAAGGTTTGTTTAATTTGGGAATTTTGTCATGTACTTCGTTTTTGCGTAGACTAGAAAAAAGTCATGATGTGGCCTGGAATATTCTAGGCCTGAGGTTGTTATGCAAACTGGCACTTTTCTCTCTGGATATGTGAAAGCTCATTACTAATATTTGCTCTTGTTCTGTTTTTCAACATTATTTCCGAGGTTAGGTGAATGAAAATGAGATCATCCTCTTGACAATTGTCTTCATGAAAAGGCAAACTCCAGTATTCTATAGTGTTGATCAAGTGCAATTAAATTTAATTTCAGGTGGCATAAAAATGTTCTAACTTTCATTTTGGCATTGACACAGCTCAGCATATCAGTTAAATACAGCATCAGCGGCAGATGAACCATCAGATGATGAGTTTGTCTTATATATCAACTTGGATAGCTTTTGTTTCCACTTGCTGTGAATCATATGCACAAGAAAAAACTTTGAAGGGTACTTTTTAGCTTGACTTTTTTCTGTTACCCATCATAAGTCCATTTTTGATTTAACTACATGGCGAGTACAAGGATCAGAGAAGTACTTCTGACAACTATAAATCAAAGAAATATTTGGTTAATAGATCCACATTGCGCTGCACCTATCCATTTTTGGTTTACTCACCTTCTGAATAACCACATATATATCTAGTTTAAAAATATTAATTGTCACCATTTGTAGATGTTGAATGGATAACTAGTGAAAATATACACAGTGCATTCAGCCTATGAGCTAGCAAATTGCATTTTACAATGAATGAAAGTTGCAGTTTCACCTAATCTCACCCTAAACTCTTATTCATGTCCCTTCTTTTGTCTCTAAAAATTGTATTATATGAAAACCTTTCTTTCCTCTCCATGATAAAACTTTTAACATAAAAAGGGGGCATGTGCACGATCCGAGTGGTTGGTAAGTATGAGACACACAAAATACCCCCAAACAGGGCCTAGCTCTAGCAATTAGTGGATCAAGTCCATTGAGGCCACACATATATCTCAGAAGTGAGTATGGTAGGTCCAATTGCTGATTGTGAGCAAAACATGTGCATGTCCTACTCTAAGATATTAACAAGATATGGAATAAGGCATAACCTATATTTTTAACAAAAATATTATTTCAGTCCTTGCTGATTAAACAAGATCAAAGGATGGTATACACAAACGAATAAGGAAGGAAGCATTTTTGGTGCCCAAAACGGCATAAGAGCTTTCATATAGCACAAATTTCATGATCAAGTGAAGCTAATGACAAAAATTACCTAACTTTATGGTTATTGCAGCTGGTCCAAACTTTGATACAACACAATTGTCAAGCTATGTGATCTTTTGAAAGAAATTTCATTGGTAATAGTGCTCTGAATCAATGTGCAAATATGAAGAAAATTTGTGACTTTTTCATTCAACTATAATTGCCCTCCATATATTGTTTAGACCACTAATTTAAAATAGCAGTGCAACAAAAATAATTCCATCATGCCTTGAAATATTACAAAGGTATTGTATATGACAACAAAAGTACATCCAGCATGCCTTAAATTAATCACCAAATGGTGTACAGGCTAACCTTTAGTGTATCCATAATAGCATGATTACATGGATGGAAGCCGCATGCTCTATAGCGTAGATATCAGCACATATAGGCGGCCTATTTATAATATTATGGTCAACCCATCAACCCACATCAGCTACAAATTTCCCCAGTAACATATGATAACCTTATATTCAAGCCCCACTGAAACTGCCATATCCCCAATATTTTCAAGCATCAACAACTCTAGTGGGATCAATAAATCAACAACCACATGAAAGCAGGCTACAATATCTGAAGCCACAATATGCACAGCCATAAACAGGGCAAGATGGATAAGCCCACTACCTCTTCAACTACATCCAACAACATTCCAAACAACAGGTAACTTATCAGAGAATGAGGTCGCGCTAGCATATGCTGCTTCCGGTTGAATTGAGGCCACTGTACAAGCCTGCATCTCCTGTGGAAACCTGTTACCAACAGTGTCAGGAGATCTACGAACAGCTTGTCTCTAACACTTAGTCTTAGCACTATCCAGGTTCTCTCAGTTTGGTGGCAATCTAAATCTTTTACTGGCTGCGGATCCTGCCACCAATCAACTATATAGCCTCTAATGTATGTCCTTTTGGCATCCAGGTTCTCGTCATCTGGTGGCTACCTAACTCAACTGGACTACTGCCAATCAAGGTGTCACTGGTCTGCTCAATAGCTCTGACAAGACTCACATGTGCCCTGGCAATTATAGGTTCGGTCTGTTTACCATGCCCAGGATAGTAGCTGCCATTTAATATTAACCTCTTTTAAACTAGGTTTAAATTTCATATCAACAGATATCCTAACTCAATGGCCACAACACAACTCATGCCCACCCTACTTCGAATGATATTTGTCCCCCACTACTGAAAAATACACAGTGAATTAATCATCATTGCCCAAGCCAGTATCAGGTGGCAACAACTTGGGGATTACACCCGAAACCAACGAAATTGTAACACATATTTGTAGCTGTCATAACTTTTTTTTCCTTTCTTCTGTGCAAATACTTTTTATACCAGCTTGTTGCTTATTGTGTGTGCTTTAAAATAATATATAAAAAGTCTATATAGGCACCTTTTCTTAGAAGATATATCCAAACACGCAAGGGTCACTCAAAAAATGGCACTTCCTAATTTGTGGCAGACCTAACTCCTACGCGCCTTGACCGAGGCGCCCCAAATTCCGTGTGTGAGTTGCTAAAGCCCTTAGCTGTGATATAGTGGTTTTTTTTTTTTTCGGTGAACCCCCCCCGAGTTATAGTGTTGAGAAGAGGCGGGACCAAAAAAATGCGCGATTTTTTGGAGTCCCGCCCCTTCTCAACTCAACACCTCAGGGGGGGGGGGGGGGGGGAAATAAAACCACTATATCACAGCTAAGGGCTTTAGCAACTCACACACGGAGTTTGGGGCGCATCAGTCAAGGTGCGTGGGAGTTAGGTCTGCCACAAATTAGGAAGTGCCATTTCTTGAGTGACCCTTGCGTGTTTGGATATATCTTCTAAGAAAAGGTGCCTATATAGACTATTTATATATCATTTTAAAGCACACACAATAAGCAACACGCTGGTTTAAAAAGTATTTGCACAGAAGAAAGGGAAAAAAAGGTATGACAGCTACAAATATGTGTTACAATTTCGTTGGTTTCGGGTGTAGTCCCCCCTTAATATGTTTAATTATCTATAGATGATCTTGGGATTGTCCATGGCAGCAGTAGACATACAATATAAATTACAGGGATAAGACTTAAATTGCTATAAATTACAGCTGTATATTCTTGGCAAATCAATTATCACATTCTTATCAACTTATTCATAACAAATCACTCACCGGAACCTGCCATTGTACATTGACCTGACTTCGAAATATAGGATTGATAAAGTAGGTAGGTTCTACAACAACAATAGTTGGGGTCATTGGCACTGCAAAGAAAGAAAAACAGTTATTAAAATACCAGAATGTTTAACAGCATGTTATTAACTCTGATCATTACTGTTATACGACTATACCTGAAACCAAAAAAATTGTACCACATATTTGTAGCTGCATAACTTTTTTCCCCTTTCTTCTATACAAATACTTTTGATACCAGCTTGTTGCTTATTTTGTGTGCTTTAAAATGATATATAAAAAGTCTCTATAGGCACCTTTTCTTAGAAGATATATCCAAAAACGCAATGGTCACTAAAAATGGCACTTCCTAATTTGTGGCAAACTTTACAGCCAGGCGCCTTGACAGGCGCGCCCCCAAACTCGGTGAGTGGGTAGCTAAAGCCCTTCGCTGTGATCGTATGGATTGACTTTTTTTTCCCGGTGAACCCCCCCCCCCCTCCCCTCCCTTAGTTATAGTGTTGAGAAGAGGCGGACCACGGAAATTTGCGTGGGCGGTAAGCAAATTTCCGTTGTCCCACCGCCTCTTCTTAACATTATAACCCCGCCTCTTCTCAACATTATAACTCAGGTGGGGGGGGGGGGGGGGGGGGGGGGGGTGGTTCACCGGAGAAAAAAAGTCAATCCATACGATCACAGCTAAGGTCTTTAGCTACCCACACACCGAGTTTGGGGCGCGTCGGTCAAGGCGCCTGGCTGTAAAGCTTGCCACAAATTAGGAAGTGCCATTTTTTTGTGACCCTTGCGTTATCGGAAATATCTTCTAAGAAAAGGTGCCTAAAGAGACTTTTTTATATATCATTTTAAAGCACACACAATAAGCAACAAGCTGGTATCAAAAGTATTTGCAAAGAAGAAAGGGGAAAAAAGTTATGACAGCTGAAATGTGTTCAATTTTTTTTGGTTTCAGGTCTAGTGCCCCCTTGAAATAAGACTTCAACAATATTATTTTTTTGTTGTTGTTGTTATGGGTGGGGGGGGGGGTGGTTTTGTTTGATAAATTATTATAAATCCTGAATTCAATTTCAAGTACATGTATGATTATTGCAGTACTAAAACAGCAGCTAACGCACAATATTGTTGTTTATTTTGTACACCTTACAACACCGCATGACATGCATCAGAAAACATTACCATCCTCAATGTCAGTGAAAAATAGTGTAGCTGTAATAATCATGTCCTTAAAAACAATCAGTACACTGTAGAGTAATTAATTATTTTTACAACAAAATAATAGGTAGTGCAGGGTTCATAGTTTCCAGCTATATTATTGCTTAAAAGAGCTTTATCTCTATGCTCCTCATGCACTCGAATTGAGATAATAATGGCATGGTACATGCATCTAAAGTTGGGACCTAAATCTCTATGTCCAAGATATTCAGACTATCCTAAATGAAATAAAATTGAAGTACTTTTCATTCAGATAACATTAAGAAAAGGGGGAAAAAGTTCTGAATTCACATATTTGCTTGCTAAGAATGGACGGATGTCGAGAAAGATGAATATGAATATTTATGCATGCATGACCATAAAATATGAGCTAGTTCTGGTAGTTATCCAGGTCATGGTGACATTTATGCTTTGAGTTTGGGAAAGCATTACAGTGATAACATAAAGCATGAAACCAAATCTCATGTGCAGCTATTCACCTAGCCAGGTCAAATTGACTCTTTTATGTTATGGTGGCCTATGTCTTAAACCTTTTTTTCACTGGGCACTAGAACAAGCAAGAATGTACAATAGTACGATCCATATAGTATATGAAATCGCTGTCCCTAATGTCCCTAACTCACTGTTAATTAAATTGCGGGAAGCATAATTTTTTTTAATTAAAAATAATGTCAAAGAAATTGATAGCACCTTATCTGTTGCACATTTATTTCTTGTGTCCACAGAATCAATCCATAACTTCCTGTATATACAACATCCCACATTGTAGGCCACAACCCAAATTGGAAATCTATAGTTACCCAAATACATCATTTATTATTTCCACAAGAGCTAGCACAAAATGTGTTATTGGATACACGTCATGTATGTACATATACAAAAAAAATAAAGGTCCTACCTATTATTTGATACACAAATAATTATTTTGAATCAAGTTTATCATTATTATTTTGTTTTATATAAGCATTGGTTGCTAATCAAACTAAAGGCTACTGACTTCAAAAAGCCTTAAAATATAAAGATCACCTCATTTCCAATCCGATGACATCGTGTTTGACATGGCAATAATCATGGTTGCTAGGGGGAAAAATAAGTTAAGCCACAGGAGATATGGGGTCCTATTGACCCACATTAATAGTCAATGGGTTAAATTACCTCCAAAATCGCTAAAGGCATCGTGTGATAATGCAAAATCTCAAGTTCTATTCTCTCTCATATGACTTTTTTTAATGGGTTTTAAGAATTAGTTTTCATAGATGCAACAGCTGTGTTTAACTATTAACTATTAGCTTTGGAACGACATTATCAATCGTGAACCATAAGCCATTTCTTTTATAAATATCTCCCATAAATAGAGATACAAACAGAAGTAAAATAGGTTTAGCCAGCTATCACTATATCTTTATAAAAGGGTCTGAGATGAAAATGACATGGTCACGATCGATGGTCATACTGACAAGTCTTCTTGACAATGGTCTTCTAAGTGTTAAAGATTTGATCTAGGCAGTGTATATAGCTAATGTAAAACTCCATGTGCTCTCTTCTGGTTACGCACATTTTCTTAGTACCTTATCTAGATATTGCCGCTCAGCTTTCCTACTCTCTCCTAAGGAGTCCATTTTGTTCCTATCTGCCCAAATGTTGTTGAAAGCAGCACACAATCACTGGATTGGATTATTATGCCCTCTCCTGGCGTGCTTATTTTGTCTGATCCTATAATTCTGATGCGACTCGGGAATTTTTTGTTCTTTCCTAGCATATTTACATCTGTACTATTGCTGTTCACATACTCAGGCCATAATATCTCTCAATCTTGTCCACACACAGAGGTTTCATTCCCTTCTACATAAATCTAGGCAGAGCCATTGTCTCACTCTCAACATTTGGTCCCACATATCCTGACTGTTTCTCACCTTCCTTTAGTATTATCTGCTCAGTGCAAGACTCACGTGACTACACTAACTCTACAAGCTACAAGCCTCTCAGCTGGTCTGAATTACAAATCGGCATATTTGTAGTGGTTATCTTTTGCATTGTGACTAAATAATTTTGATATTCCTTGCCCTTATTTATGCATGCAGGAAGACCAAGGACATAGCTACACATAGAAAGTGACATATTGTCGCTACTATGACTATAAATTGGCACTCAAGTGATCAACTGTTCTTGAACAAAGAAGCTAAGAAACTCTTTCTGAAATAACACTGTCCAAACTCTCATCTCTGTGGATAACATATTGATGTCAGGACTCATTAAACATTAGTATCAGAAGAATTGTTTACCACAATGAATTTGCAATTTCTTTTGATCAGAAGAGATAATATACTTAATATCAGAGGATTTATAGTATACACATTCTAATGCATAAAATAAATCATAATGCAACATGTGGGTCATCTACGCACATTTCTAAACCCGTTCCTTTTCCTTTTTAACATGCCAATTGACTGTCGTAAGGATGCACAGTCACAAACAAGGACATAATTCCCAAAATAACCAACTAAACCATGTATGCTGTTTTCTTCATCATTGATGAATCTAGCACGATTTCTCATAGATAATCATATCCATTTTTAAGTTGAGTCCTTACTCACCGATTTAAGATTGTATGGCAGATACAGAGATATGTACCAACAAACAACCAAATACAGTCATGTATGGAAAAACGAAGTATTCCATCCACCATTTCACACTGATGAAATTGTCAAAATAGTAACTTTGGGAGGGATTGACGGGTTGAGCAAGCAAAATAAACGAAGAATAAATTATACATTTGTTGCACACAACATTAGCCATCTCTTCCAAGCCAATACGACTGTTAGAAGCACTAAGGCTGAAAAATGTTTCAATAGCACTAATGGTTACTAGGAATCATTCTGAATCCCTTCACTCAATGAGTTTACCCTCGATGCATTTTCTCTTATATATAGCGATGTAGCAATGCAAAGGCTATGTTTGTAAACGTCAATTAAGCTGATTCTTAGAACAAAACTGCATCATTTTGTATTCTCATTCTAGTGATATGAATAGTTTGAAAAGATTTTTGGGAAAAAAGTTAGAAATACCTTTTTTTTTAAAAACAGAACAAAAAGACGAATTTGGTTGGCAGTCAGTCAGTAAATTGTGATCATTTTCAGTGATTACACCAACTCCTTAGAGATGATTACTAATATGTAGTGCTTTTTAAATTATTGATTTTGTTGATAGATTTTTTTTTTGATTGTCGGCCAATAAATTTGAATTCATTTATTTGTGGGTAAAGTATATGAGTAAGTGCCTTCCATTAAGCAAGAGCAGCCACTACATTATTTTCAACAATGAGGATAAGGATGGACAC
>CBDHDT010000055.1:0-31888 GCA_965261215.1 Ekhidna sp. | reverse complement strand
ATTGGGGGATGCCTAGGGGGCCAAAGAAGCTCGAAGCCTAAGGACCCTGCCATGGCTGAAGATAGTTGAAATTCCCACTACAATAATTAATTTAGATGAAATCAGTCATCACAGCTTACAAGGCAAAGGTTACAATGTAAAAATGTTTGCTAAAGCTGATATCATTAATTATTATTGAATCATTAAATATTGCTATTAATAATATTATTAATAATATTATTATTGTTGTTGTTGTTGTTGTTATTGTTGTTATTGTTGTTGTTGTTGTTGTGTTTATTATTATTATTATTATTATTATTATTATTATTATTATTATTATTATTATTATTATTATTATTATTATTATTATTATTATTATTATTATTATTATTATTATTATATTATTATTATTATTATTATTATTATTATTATTATTATTATTATTATTATTATTATTATATTATTATTATTATTATTATTATTATTATTATTATTATTATTATTATTATTATTATTATTATTATTATTATTATTATTATTATTATTATTATTATTATTATTATTATTGTTAGTGAATGACTGACTGTCTCACATAAATGTGCCCTTACATTTGCAACACTATTACTTCAGCATCAGTAATGTACCATTCGAGTACTTGTGTTGTTGGGGCTTCTGCTTCCATATTTGTTGCAGACATGGAATAGAGAAAATAAGCACTCCTCGAATACCATGAACTTTCTGGCACAACAGACATCAGATACACAGTAACCACAGATACAACCTCAAAAAAGCAACGATTGAAGTATTGAATTGACCCTCAAAAAGGGTAAAAGATGATATACCATGCCATTCATGATTAAAACAATTAACCACAACGATTAGTGTACTTTATTGATTAATTAATCTTCATCTTTGTGAAGACTACTGCTCATCAGAAGCAACGTAGTGTGATTTCCTTTCTTCTTCTGACAGTTTCTGAGCACTAGGATACAAGTCCAGCATGCAGGGGAAGTACAGAAAGTCCTTAGCCACAGTAATAGCAAGCTCATCATTATTATAATTAAATGTTATTAATAATAAGGTATTTTTGGATGGTGCTGCTATCTCATAACTAAATGAGAAATTACTGGTGGTAGGGCTCATCTTGGAGCATAAAGACTGGCCTTTCAGAATATCTACGCCATACGTCCTGAAAAAAATGCCACTCCTGCTCTATACAGCTGAAGCTTGTGGACTAACTTGGATTTCATCATCCCATAACTTCCCTTTCTAAGAAGTTTTAGTCTTCTCCTAATCACTCGGATATTATTTCAACTCCTCATCTTGTAGTCTAGCTATAGTGAATAATAGTAGGTAACAACCATATACTAGAAATAAAACTAGTTTCCATCACCATCTGTAAAAAGATCACACTCCCGACAAATAAAATATGTCTAAACCTGACCTCCTATCCACTAACCATACTCTGTCACACACTGATTACAATATGATTGGCAGAGCTTTGTCATGCTTCATATGAATGATATATGTGCTAGTATTCTAAATTGATTTTACAAGATTTTTTTAAATAAGCAACCAGAGTTATTTTCCAATAATTTTTGTCAATATTTCAAGCATTTAGTCGAATTGCAATAAAATAATATTTGGAATGATTAAAAAATAAATCTCACTTTACATTTTATGATGTCGGGGAAAACTCTACTATTCTAATAATTTATATATATATATATAAACTTTATTGGATCAACTTGTCAAAAATGAAAGAAAATATAACTGCACCCATATGGATAATGGCCAATTAGGGGTGAAAAATGTGACAAATATTAAATTAAATATTTTTAAACAGCTCATCTCAATACATAAAGTGGGTGAAATAATTGGGTTTTTGCTGTCAGTATAATATATTTGGACAGAGGCGGACATAGAATTGTTTTATAGGTGGGGAGAAGGGGGAGGGGAAATATTGAATAAACAGATAAACTACTATCTAGCAAATACAAATCTGTATTTAATAAATTTCTGGTTTATAAGTGTGTTTGTATTTTGGGTGACAGTGATGTGTGGTTTGTTGAGGGTATGTGTGATATCATGCAAGCATGTGTGCTTATCATTGTATGGTCAGGTCAGACCTGCTACTGAGGATGCACCACATACCTAGGGTGTAACATAACCTGTTTTTTAGTAAAATAATAACTTCAAACTCAAACTTCAACTTAAAACTTAAAATCATTATATTACAATGTGTCATGTATAAATATGCATGTATCTCTTATATATATATCAATGTATATAATGTAATTTATATTATATGTTAATTGAAATGAATAAAATATATACCCAACTGAACAGAACCAGCCAAAGATCAAGGTCTATTTAAGCTAGAGTTCCACATATAATGCCATGCTTCCATTAGCTGCCAGAGCCTAAATTCAATGGTTTCTATTGGGCTCCTTCAAAAAATCTTCTCTTTCTTTTTGAATGGGTTGTTCTACCTGTTAATATAGTAACATTTCTATTTTCACTTTGGAAAGTGTTTGTTGGCTCTATGAATTCTCTATTGGAAAACACAGCATTTGGGCCCACCATTAGACAAAATTGCGAATTTTTGTTGAGCAAGTAAGAGCTGGACTGGGCTTGACAAGGGAATGGGTCTGGTTTGTTAGAAAGAGGAAAGAGAGAAACATAGATTATTGAAGAAAAATTTGAATTGTGTGTTTTTCATGTGAAACATGTAGCTAATGCATTTCTATTGTCAATAAATTCTGTCTACACCTTGTATGTCAAACATTCAACAATATCTTTATATTTATTAAGATGGCGATAGTTAGAATTCAAAAATGCAGGTTAATTTTTTCCCAGTGAAGGGAAATAAATACAGGATCTTTACATCACAGCAATGAAATCAATTAAGTGTCTAGCATGCATTGTATTATCCATTCATTGAACAATTTAAATAATTATCTCACATGCTGTTTTGAAAAGAACAAGATATTACAAAAAGGCAGAAGCTGTTTTTGAAGCTGTCTCTGCTTAAAGCTACGTGTTTGAAGCTGTTTCTGCTAGAAGCTGTCTGTGCTTGAAGCTCTCTGTGCTTGCAGCTGTCTGTGTTTGAAATGGTCTGTGTTTGAAGCTCTCTGTGCTTGAAGCTGTTTGTGCTTGAAGTTGTCTGTGCTAGAAGCTGCATTTAACTAAGAGATCTCAGAGATACCTTAATACTTGGGAGAAATAATATCGATATATTAGAGACCAAGTGCACTATGCAGGAAATCTATTTAGATATATACTAATTGAATAAATTTAACAATAATTAATCTGGAATATTTATAATAATATCCAAACTAGCTTAACATATTGGACATTGGTCAATATTTACACATCTATAACGTTACCAAAGAAGATTCATCAATGTTATTCAGTTGAATGCCAGATAAAGTTGTTTAAGTTTTGGATGTCAAAATAGCAGCAAGAACTATTTGAGAGCTACTATAGTAATGTCAACTTATGGTCAAAAAAATTCAAATTAGCGTTGCTGTACACAGCACATCATCAACCAACAATATAGTCGTCTCTAAACATAAGGAGCACATTTCACATCAAATAACATGAGGAATACTTCTCACCATATTTCATTTACCCACTTTTAAGATTTACCCACTTTAAAATATGGCAGATGAAAATTCCTTCCCCCAAAAGGAAAGCTTATATCACATGGTCTGTTGCACTGTGCCCGGCAAATAACTGCATGCCCTGAATTGACACAGAGTCCCATATATGGCAGTTGTATATTTCATTTATTTATTATTATCATTATTTTTTTAATTCAAAAAAAAAATTAAGTTAAGAAGTATGTATGTAAAACTTAGTTTACATTTGGAATCCAGTTTTCATGGTCCACCAGATCACCCGAATAGTTCAGGTGTGGACATGGCCTTTCATGAAAGAGATCCCCTATCTGCACAAAGAAGCAACACCATTTTTTCCGAAAATTGTATATATTTTTGGTGACCAGTCATAACTTTTTTCCCCTTTCTTCTGTGCAAATAATTATTATACCAGCTTGTTGCTTATTGTGTGTGCTTTAAGATGATATGTAAAAAGTCTCTATAGGCACTTTTTCTTAGAAGATATAGCCAAACAAGCAAGAAGGGAAAAAAATGGCACCTCCCCATTGCCAAGTGCTCTAATTTCCAGGCGCCTTGAGCTACAAACACCAAACTTCCTCCTGTGGCTTGCTAACACCCTAAGCTGTGATATGGCTGAAACCATAAATACAACGCGTGAAGTGTTGAATAGATATGAGACACTTTATTTCCAACCGCGGCAAAATCCACGGAACATCTGTGACCCCGCCTCCTTCTAATCACCATAACTCATAATTGCTTCACTGGAAAAAATTTTAGTCTCAGCCATATCACAGCTTAGGCTTGTAGGAAGCCACAACACATGTTTGGGGGCGGTAGCTCACGGCGCCTGGCAATTAGAGCACTTGGCAATTGGGAATTTTTTTTTTAAGTGACCCTTGCGTGTTTGGCTATATCTTCTAAGAAAAAGTGCCTATATAGACTTTTTACATATCATCTTAAAGCACACACAATAAGCAACAAGCTGGTATAATAATTATTTGCACAGAGGAAAGGGGAAAAAAGTTATGACAGGTACAAAAAAAATCAAATTTTCGGAAAAAATGGTATAGTCCCCTTAAAAGAGAGATGACATTGAAGCCATCTCAATATTACAGAATAGTTTAGCTGTGGCTGAAATTATTATTATTCTCAAAAGATTTGCTAGTAGTAATAATAATATTAATAATTAAATAATAATAATAGTATTAACAATAATAATTAAAATAACATTTATGTAATAGAGTAAAAGTTTATGATAATAATAAAAAGGCTTAGAAATACATATCATGTCCCATGATTTTAACCGCAAATCCAGTATACCTGGCCTTCCCCATGTGGCTGTAACGCCATAGTTTGTACATTCTCAAGAGCACTAGACACATGTGTTGACTTGTTAGAAGACTTGTTTGTTAGACTAGCACATTGTTGTTTACGACTATCGATAATGCTACTTTCATTGTACAACCTGCTTTGGACATGCATATCATTGATCTGCGCATGTAGCTCGTATTATTTCCAGTTCCTAACCCTGGACTCATCTGCAGTATGCTACTTGCATCTGAGTGTTCATGATTAGGGTTAGAAACATTTCAACTTCATGATAAAAGATTCATTTATATTATTAAGATAATTTAATGCAATTATAATTTTCTAATTCAGATACCACTTCTAAAGTTCTGGCTGTTTTGCCATCTACTGATGATGTAGAAATTCAGGATATCTTTGTAAGATCATGGAAATTTGTAGTTCAAGCCTGAATTTAATATGTAGTCTAAACTCTTTGATATATAAACCAGGACATTAGTATAACAAACAGAAAAAATGCTATATCTGTTGTGTGATTTATATGGGCTCAAACTGAGCAGTAAACAATATTATAAAGTAAGTGAATTTCGAAGTGAAAGACCAGGATACTCGAAAATCTGAAAGTGGGTGATTATTACCATGCTTGTAATTTAATGCTTGCACCATTTATTCAAAGTGTTACACACCAATATTATTCACATTAGTGTACGTGATAAATTGCTACAAACTTAGCAACTAGAATCTCTATCCTTTTGCTGGCTTCGCATTTGACTATTATACATATATATACTACACATTATTTCTGTTTCTGTTCTACTCATAGGTCACTGATAAGAGCATGTTGGGTTCTAGCTATATCCGAGGGCGATTACCATGAACTTTGTGGTAGGTTTTCTTCCAATATTAGTACTATATTCACGTTCACTTTGGCACATGCAAATTGAACTTGGATTGCTGTTTGGTACCCAGACTTACATGCAGACAAGATAATCAAATACTGAGTTAACATGTGGAATTATTAAATGCTAAGGTGATATGCCTTATTTAAAGTCAAATACTGCTCTCGGACACAATACAGCCAAAAACAAGCAAAGATTGCAGAGATTCCGAATCTCCATATGTTAGGCAACACAACAAGATAATGAATGCAAAATTTCCTTTACTAGCAAAGTGTATGTAACAAAAGAAACTCCAAAAAATCAACTGAATTAGGAAGCAAATTGGTGGGAAGACTGAGGGATTAAAACAAGACATATGAAGTTATAGAATAGCCGTTCAGACTGAATCTAATGTTTTGTGTGCACATTGTCTCTGTGCTCATCCCAAAAAACAAAGAAAAAATATGGCCTGTGGCTGCTTTTGTTTTCTAGTAAAAATTGGAATAATATTAAGTATATGTAATTGCATGGATTCAAGTCCAATTAATTTTAGAAATAACATTATATGAGTAAAAGGTATAAGAAATTGCAAGAGACAAAGCCAATTTTTTTCAACTCATACTCGTACAATTATTCCTAAGTGGGACGAGTGTGTATGCTATATCCTAATAATCTCAAACAAGTTTTAGAATACTGTATATTATTAGTTATCCATTCAAGATATGACTGTTGAAAGCAAAAAAATTAGATGAGCTTTAGGGTCCTTTCTCTCTCTCTCTCTCTCTCTCTCTCGATATATATATCTTTCACAATGGCTATAGTTATTGAAGCTTGTAACCCACTAGCTACAATGCCTAAAATTGTTATTATTATTATTCGCAAAGATTCGCTAATAAAAAAAATAATAATGTTAATAATAACAAAAATTATAATAATAATATTAGTAATAATAATGATTGATATAACATTCATGTATTAGAGTAAAATATGGTTATAATTATGTTTAGGATAATAATAGAAATATTATAAAAACACCAACTTCTTCCAATGTTTCCAACAGTGTGGCTCTGTTCAACATCTGCTGTGCTAATGAGGTTAGTTGCAGGATTGCTATGACTGTACTGTTCCTTTTCCCTTCTTTCACAAACTTTATATATATATATATATGTTATACACCTTCCCCACATCAACCTTCTTCACTGGATTGTTTCAGCATTCTGACGCTAATGACAGTATGGAGTGTTACAGTGGCACCAATTTTCATTGCATCCTTCAAGATGAACAGGTATTTTTTCATCCATATTTATTGAATTATTACATGTTGAGATGAGCAAGTAGATTGATGGTTTATGCCAATCAAATCTATTAATTTTGTATGCTTCAGGTTAATCCCAATCCACATCCACCTGCCTGGAACCGATCATCAAGTTCCGTCACTCATGCAATGTCTTTAAATGTTTCTAAACATCAGGTAATGTCTTTAATTATTTCTTAATTTAGCAACATCAAAATGATTAATTCTTTGTCCAGGTATCATCCTTTTAATAGTTTTGGCATATCTTCTAAGCTTTTTGATAGAGTTAGTGTTTAGTTAACAAAATTACCAAGAAGAATGTGGTATACCACTGTCACCTAGTCACATTTCTGTATGTGTCAACACTAATATAGTTATCGGTGGTATTTCTTCCTCATAAAAGGTATGGACTTTCACTAATCATGATTTAGAATACATATAAAAGAGTGCAGTTGATTATCCCATTGTGGTGTGCAAACTAAAGCTATGCAGCATTATTTAAGCTTAATCTGTGACAAACTGTAGCAAATATCATCTATGAATATTTCCTTTCCAGAACAAAGCAATTCCGAGTGATTCCCAGTATATATTGGTCCTTGTGCAGCATTATTTGCAGAAATAGCTTCAAGAGAGATAGATAACTAATGGCTTGGAAGAGCCAGTCTATGATTGTAGCTGTGATCGTATGTTGATTTAATTTGGTTTATGCCTCCTAACAAAAATTACAGTTTTATGACCATTTATAGTTGTTGGCCGTTTGTAAGTTAATTTAAAAAAAATTAACATTCATCATATTCGATGATGAACTGTGACCTTAATTTATTCAGAAAAAATATTTTTGAGGGTTGTTTATCAATTAACAATTGTATATATCATATGGCATTGGCTTCTTTCCTGTCTAATTATGACAGCCCCAATTCATCAGCAATAATTGACTTGGCTTCCATTCTTCCAAGTTTCAATCATAGAGAGTATGCTTCAAACAATTGGGGTTAAAAAATTATAATGGAATACAACAATTAAAAAGTTACACACAAAATCAGCATCATTTACGGTCCTTCTAATTGTCGTATCTGTGATTCGTACATACAAATATAGATTTCCAGGAATACCAATGTATAGAATCATGCTTTTATTGAAATGGATGGTCATATCTTACTCTCTTTTTGATTTCATATAACATCATAAGATGGATTTTCTATATAATTGTTACCTTTCTTCTATTTTCTTGTGCTACTTTTCTTGAGAAGAAACAAAATAAAATTAATATATTCAGACAAGAATATGGTGAGTATTAATAATTTACTTAGCACACCCACAACTTGACATTTTAATTTTTGATGCCTGGCAACTAGATGGTTACATTGCCTCTTGACTCGACGTGCATTGGAATAACACTTCATATTTCATTATTAGCACCATTTTATTGCTCTAACTAGTCACTTGCTTATGTTAGGAATTTCTTTCTATGCTTAGTATGTCTACAACTAATTATTGAATAATTTTTTGGAAAACTAAAAAATTGTTGCAATGCTTTTTTTTTTTTTTTTCAGTATATCAGTGCACAACATCCTTTGTTGTTGAAGATAGAAGCAAAATTACCACAAAATATATATGCAAAGATGGCGCAGCATCCTACATGGAAATATAATTAATGCTAGTCTCCCATAAGACCATTATTATAATCATATGAAAATATTTTTTTTCAATATATAGTTATGCTGCGGACTAGTTTTGCCAAATATATCCAATATCATCAAGTTAAAAATGGACCTACTCAATTTAAGTTATCAAAAATGGAATTGCAGTTGGAGATAATGAATGAATATATAGACAACATAAAGAAAGTAACGGAGAAAGCTCTTATTCAACTCTCCTCAGAAAATATAAAATTGAAAGGTGATTTATTATAATTTATACTTTCTGTAATGTGACAACTTATTTAATTAAAATAATAACAAGGAAAAGTTCATCAGTTATCACTTTCACAACTTGATGGCAGTCATCCTGCTAGCCAGGTATGTAGTAGAGCAGAATACTAAATGTTTTTAAAATTTCAGCATAAACTATTTCTGAGCAGAACTCTCACGAAAAAGATTTTGCTACTCATTGATTCTGCTCTTCTTTGAATCTAGCTTGAATGGATTGTGCCTGCATTTCAATTTTTCAGGAATAATCATATCTATTCCTTAGCATCACATAAAAGCATCTATGAATCATACAAGCATCCATATATTGTCCTTCTTTATGCAGAATCATTGAAGACCAAGACAAATTGAAAGCAAGGATTGTTGCTGAATATGAGGTAAACTGATGTAAATGCTGCTTCATCAATGTGCATACTTTTGATGAGATTATAAATTTTTAAATTAGTCAAAGCTATCTGAAATGCATGAAGTGAAACATGAGGATGAGTGCGAGACTGATGTTGCATATCATGGTGAAGAGGATCTAAAAGATAAATCAGAAGTAAGCTTAACCTGTTTTTATGACATATCTATATCTTGTTGTTAGGAAGATTATGCTCTTTTAATTTGCAAATGGCTATCCCTGAAAAATTGAAATGGACATAATCTATTCAAGCTAGAGCCAAAGAAGAGCAGAATCAATGACTAGCAATACCATTTCCTTGAGAGTTCTGCTCAGAAATAGTTTATGCTGAAATATTAATAACTTTTAGTATTCTGCGCTACTACATACCTGGTTAGTTGGGTGACTGCCATCAAGTTGTGAAAGTGATATATGATGAACTTTTCCACGTGATAATTTACATTAAATAAGTTTGTCATATTAGAGAAAGTATAAATCATAATAAATCACCTTTCAATTTTGTATTTTCCAAAGAGAGTTGAATAAGAGCTTTCTCCGTTACTTTGTTTATGTTGTCTATATATTCAGTCATTCTCTCCAACTGCAATTCCATTTTTGATAACTTCAATTGAGTAGGTCCATTTTTAGCTTGATGATATTGGTTATGTATGGCAAAACTAGTCAGTAGCATAGCTATATTTGGAAAACAAATATTTTCATATGATTATAATAATAGTATTATGGGAGACTAGCATTAATTATATTTCCATGTAGGATTCTGTGCCATCTTTGCATACACATTTTGTGGTAATTTTGCTACTATCTTCATCTACAAAGGATTGTGGGTACTGATATATTAAAAAAATTATAATAATAAATTGCAACAATTTTTTAGTTTTATAAAAAAATCATTCAATAATTAGCTCTGACATTCTAAGCATAGAAACAATTCTAACATAAGAAAGTGACTAGTTAGAGCAATAAAGTGGAGCTAACATTGAAATATTAGGGGTTATTCCATGGCACTTCAGGTCAATAGGCAATGTAACCATCTAGTTGCCAAGCATCACAAATTAAAATGTCATGTTGTAGGTGTTCTATGTAAATTATTAATACTCACCATATTCTTGTCTCAATATATTAATTTCTTTTGGTTTCTTCTCAAGAAAAAGAGTCAAGAAAATAGAAGAAAAGCAACAATTATATAGAAAATACATCCTACGGTGTTATATATAATATAAAATAGAGTAAGATATGACCATACATTTCAATAAAAGCATGATTCTATACATTGGTATTCCTGGAAATCTATATTTGTATGTATCAATCACAGATATGACAATTAGAAGGATCATAAATGATGCTGATTTTGCGCGTAACTTTTTAATTGTTGTACACCATTATTGATCTCTTAACCCCGTTTGTTTGAAGCATAATCTGCATGATTGAAAACTTGGAAGGAAGGAAGCTGAGTCAATTATCACTGATGAAGTGGTGCTGTCATAATTAGACTGGTAAGAAGCCAATGCCAAATATATATATACGACTGTTAATTGATTAACAACCCTCAAAATATTTTTTATGATTAAATTAAGGACATAGTTCATCATCAAATATGATGAATGTAATAACTTACATACACCCACAACTATATATAGTCATAAAACTGTCATTTTAGTTAGGATGCATAAACCAAATTAAATGAGCAAACCATCACAGCTACAATCATGGACTGGCTCTTCCATGCCATTAGTTACTTCTCTTTCTTGAAGCTATTTCTGCAAATAATGCTGCATAGGGACCTATACACACTGGGAATCACACGGAATTGCTTTGTTCTGGACAGAAAATATTCATGGATGATATTTGTTGCTTTCTGTTTTGTCGCAGATTTAGCAATACTGCATAGCTTTAGTTTGCACACTACAATGCCTCAATAACTGCACTCATTTATATGCATTCTAAATCATGCTCAATGCAAGTCCATACCGTTTATGTAGAAGAAATACCACCGATTATTATATTAGTGTTGACACACAGAAATGTGACTAGATGACAGTGATATAACATTCTTCTGGATAATTTTGTTAACTAAACACTAATCTATCAAACAGCTTTGAAGATATGCCAAAATATTAAAAGGATGATACCTGGACAAAGAATTAATCATTTTGATGTTGCTAAATTAAGAAATAATTAAAGACAATACCTGATGTTTAGAAACATTTAAGGATATTGCATGAGGATGGAACTTGATTATCGGTTCCAGGCAGGTGGATGTGGAGTGGGATTAACCTGAAGCCTACAAAATTAATAGATGTGATTTGCATAATCCATCCGCAAACTACTGATCATCTCAACATGTGGGAATTCAATAAATATGGATGTAAAAATACCTGTTCGTCTTGAAAGATGCAATGAAAATTGGCGCCATTGTAACACTCCATACTGTCATAAGAGTCAGAATGCTGAAACAGTTCAGTGAAGAAGGTTGATGTGGGGAAAATGTATAACATGTGTATATATATATATATATATATATATATAAAGTTTGTGAAAGAAGAGAAAAAGAACAGTTCAGTCATAGCAATCCTGCAACTAACCTCAATAGCACAGCAGATGTGGAACAGAGCCACACTGTTGGAACATTGGAATAGATTTTTTTTTTTTTTTATATACTTCTATTGTTATCCTAAACCTAATTATAACCATATTTTACTCAATTACATAAATGATATTTTAATTACTATTATTATTACTATTATTATTATTGTAATTATTAATATTATTATTATTATTGGTGAATCTTTGAGAATAATAATAATAACAATTTTAGGCACTGTAGCTAGTGGTTATAAGCTTCAATAACTTAGCCATAGTGAAAGATATATATATAGAATAAAGACACTAAAGCTCATCTGATTTTTCTGCTTTCAACAGTCAAATCTAGAATGGATAACTAATAATAAGTACAATATTCTAAAACTTATATGTGATTATTAGGATATCGCATACATTCTCGCCACACTTAGATAATTGTACTAGAATGAGTCGAAAAAAATCGGCTTTGCCCCTTACAATTTCTTATACCGTTACTCATAAAATTAATTGTACTTTAATCCATGCAATTATATATACTTAATATTATCCCTATTTTTACTACAAAACAAAAGCAGCCACAGGATATATTTCTGCTTTATTTTTGGGGATGAGCTCGGAGACAACATGCACTTAAAACAATTCGATTCAGTCTGAGCGGGTCTTCCCATCAATTTGCTTCCTAATTTAGCTGATTTTTCAGAGTTTCTTTTGTTTAATACACTTTGCTGGTAGAGGAAATTTTGCATTCATAATCCTGCTGATGTTGCCTAATATATGGAGATAGGGAATCTCTGCAATATTTGCTTGTTTTGGCTGATTGTGTCCAAGTGAAGCATTTGACATTACATAAGGCATATCACTAATGTTAGTAATATTGGTGTGTAACACTTTGAATACATGGTGCATGCATTAAATTGCAAACATGGTAACAATCATCCACCTTCAGATTTTCGAGTATCCTGGTCTTTCACTTCGAAATTCACTTACTTTATAGTATTATTTACTGCTCAGTTTGAGCCCATATATTTTCTCAACATATATAGCATTTCATCTGTTTGTTATACAAATGTCCTGGTTTATATATCAAAGAGTTTAAACTAATATTAAATTCAGGCATGAACTACAAAGTTCCATGATCTTACAAAAATATCCTGAATTTCTCCATCGTCAATAGATGGAAAAACAGCCAGAACATTAGAAGTGGTATCTGAATTAGAAAAATATAAAGGCCTAAATATTTTCTTAATAATATAAATGAATCTTTTTTCATGAAGTTGAAATGTTTCTCACCCTGATCATAAACCCTCAGACGCCAGTAGCGTACTGCAGATGAGTCTAGGGTTAGGAACTGGAAATAATACGAGCTACATGCGCAGATCAATGATATTCCCGTCCAAAACAGGTTGTACAATGAAAGTAGCATTATCGATAGTCGTAAACAACGAGCTAGCATAAACTAACAAACGAGTCTTCTAAACAAATCGACGCGTGTTGTCTTGTGCTCTTGAGCATGCGCAGATTATGGCGACGCAGCCGGGCGAAGTCCAGGTGAACTGGATTTGCGGACAAAATCACGTGACATGATATGAATTTCTAAGCTTAGTGCGCAGATCTGTGTTGTAACATATTCACACGATTCCTCCGCCGGACGAATGAGTTTAATGGTAAATGATGCCAATCTAAAGATAGGTACACATGGTTACCTTAAAGTGTCTATGTACAACAAGTAAAACATTGGCCGGACAGAATGCGGTCGGTAGGTGAGACCAGGACTAATCCACTCTTACGCTAGGCCAATGTTAATTAATAATAATGACCAACATCGAAGAGGGAAAACCTACAGTTATGAGTTTCGAGGAGGGTAAGTCCCATCAGCCAGGTCTAGGGTGGACTCCATAAGGACACCCCATTTGTCCTAGTGGCAGTCTTCCAAATGTGTTGGCTAGGCTGGTAAAGGAGATTGATGGCTCAGCTACCAAACAACAATTCAATTTAGAGGTGATGCATAGCAGCCCATAGCAGGGAGGTGGGTATCTCCCAACTAGTGGAGCAAGTCTGCAAAAGGGAATTTGCAGACATGATGAGTTGGATATACTGCTGCTTCCACATGTAGATATAAAGAGTCATGAACGACCATAACTGAAAAAGACTCAGTACAGTGGGCCTATCAAGCCATAACAATAGGGGAAACCAAAAAGAGAGGTGGTAGAGACTGGCTTTTCTACATTCAGCTTTTGGCACAGATTGTTGCAGCAGTTATGGATGCCACAACTGTAATATTAAAAAGTCGCAATGCCACATCTTTCCAGGCATATAGCATATGAGGCCCATTATGCTCCTCCAGCATGCTCCCAGACTAATCCAAATGGATTGTGCCCTCAATCCCACCTACTAACAGAATAGACTATATGGCTAAGATGATAAGAAAGTCAGGATACATGAATAGCAAAAGGGCAAGAATAGATGGAAAAATTCATCTTCAACTGGAAAGAGGGTCATTGCTCATTTCAGTACTGTAAGTGTGTGCTTGTCTGCTCCAAATTCCATGATATGTTGTTGTTTTTTGTAGAACATGGTTCATTTATGCCATTTAAAACCTCTGGAGTGATGTAGAAAGCTGCCATTGAGGGCTACAGCTATTTAGCTTCACTTATTTCAGCCATGTGACAGTTACACTATTCTGTAGTATTGGGATGGCTTCAATGTCATCTCTCTTTTATGTTGCTTCTTTCTGCAGATAGTGTATCTCGTTCATGAAAGACCATGTCCCACATCTGAACACACCGGTTGATCTGGTGGACCATTAAAGCTGGATTCCCACTGTAAACTAAGTTTTACATACGTACTACTTAATTTACTTAATTTTTTTTATTTAGAAAAAAATGATAATAATAAATAAATGAAATAAATATCTGCCATATATGGCACTCTGTGTCAATTCATGGCATGCAGTTAATTACCGGGCTTATTGCAACAGACCATGTGATATCAGCTTTACTTTTGGGGGAAGGAATTTTAGTCTGCCATTAAATCTTAAAAGTGGGTAAATGTAATATGGTGAGAAGTATTCCCTCATGTTAGTTGATGTGAAATGTGCTCCTTATGGTTAGAGATGACTATATTGTTAGTTGATGATGTGCTGTATACAGCAACGCTAATTTGAATTTTTTTGGTCATAAGTTGACATTGCTATAGTAATGCTCAAAGAGTTCTTGCTGCTATCTTGACATCCAAAACTTAAACAGCTTTATCTGGCATTCAACTGTAACAGTCCATATAGGAAAAAATAACATTGATGAATCTTCTTTAGTAACGTTATAGATGTGTAAATAATGACCAATGTCCAATATATTCAGCTAGCTTGAATATGAATATAAATATTCCGGATTAATTATTGTTTAATTTATTCAATTAGCCTATTTATATCTAAATAGATTTCCTGCAATGTGCAGTCAGTCTCTAATATATCGATATTATTTCTCCCAAGCTTTAAGGTCTCTGATTAATCAATCAATATAGGGCACTAATGAATGTGGTTAATTGCTTTAATCATGAAGGGCATGGTATTTCATTTTAACCTTTATGAGGGTCCATTCAAAACTTCAATCATTGTATTTTGGATGTTGTGTCTGTGTTTATTGTGTACCTGATGTCTGTTGTGCCAGAAAGTTCATGGTATTCAGGGAGTGCTTATTTTCCCTATTTCATGTCTGCAAGAAGTATGGAAGCAGAAGCCCTAACATCAACAAGTACACTTAATGGTACATTACTGTTGCTGAAATAATAGTCATAAATATAAGGGAAGATTTATGTGAGACAGTCAGTCATTCACTAACAACATATCAGCAGGAAACCTCCTTTTGTCGTGAGCAATCAGGAGCTTTGCCTACCCAGGTGGTACGACTGATGACCAACATGGGATATACTTCAATTTCCATACATACCTACTTCAACTACCAAACAGACTTCCTTCATCCTACTATATTTTCTGTGCTGAAGAAGAACAGGCAGCTCTTTAGCAATAAATGCGATCAGAAGAAGAGCTCTTGTTATTGGTGGAGATGGCTGGGCACATATCTCAGGATCCTTAGCCAAATATGGCTCAAACATGAGATGGAGCTCCCAATGGGAGTTGTGATGGATGTGCAGCTAGCACAGGTAAGACATCATTTTCCTCAATAATGCTTTAGGAAGAGTTATTTATTACGAATATTGCAATATTTTTAGACTAACGAGATGAATGGGAGCTACAACATTGAAAAAGAAGGCCTAGTGTGGCAGTTCAACATTTGGATGAGCAAAAGCTTTCCATTGAATTGCTAGTAACTGAGAAACACTATCAAATTGCTAATTGGGAACATGATAGGTATCAGAGCGTTCTTCATTGGGTGTGTGGTCATTTTCCCTATCTCCTTATCAGAGTCTTCCTCTTCTAATCCTGATGACATAATTGTATGGGTCGCAGAGCTTTCTTCATGAGGTGGTGTGGTCTTGTTCTCCACTTCAATTACAAAGGAGCCTCCTTATCTATAATTGACCTCTACACCTGAACTACTAGAAAGTGCAGAGTGCAAGCCCATGTGGTAGGACTCCAACAGCAAGTGGTAGACTCCCACAACACAGAAGCCACACCCAAACTCCTGAACAGGTGTATTTACAATGCAACTTGGTATGGCATGCATCTCTCTTTAGGCAGCAATTTAAAATGTAGTATTTATTTACAAGATGTTGCTATAGCTAGAGCTATCCAAACATTAAAAAAAATAGACGAATGATATCATGTGGTACTCCATTATATGATCTTTGGTTTGATTGTGGCATGAGAGAAGGAGTCCTGGTAGAATGCCAAGAATTAGTGAATGCATACCTCTGGGTGTTAGGTTAAAAATAAGAGTATACTTTAACGCATATTGAACTGAAGTCTCACTAGTATATACTTACCAAATTCTGATATATCTGTATCACTCAATGGGCTTGCCATATCATAGGTAGAGAGACGTTTCAAAAATATGTTGAAAATTTGGCAAACGTTGCATTCACAAGGCTGATCTTTGGTGATAGCTGTGGGCACCTTATCCCAGCTAGAGTTGTCTCAAAGAATCTTTGTATTTGTTTTCTGCAAATTAAATCTACATAGCATTAACATTAGGTAATGTGTTCAGGGTGAGATGATTTACACCAGTAGGGCACCCAGAAGCTCTCCAGAATTGAGGCAGCTCGTATGCGAGCTCACCAATCTTTTATGCAATAATAATTAAGGCATATGCATCGTGATTAATAACTGCAATAATAATACATCTTGGTTATAACTGCTATTATAATTAATGCATATGCATCTTGATTAATAACAGCATTAATAGTCTGCAATAATAATAGCCCTTCTGTGTCAACGGGTGCTAGATATTGTGTAGTGAACTGATGAGCATGCCAAACTTGATAAACTTTTAGAATTTCATCATATACAGTGTTTCCAACATCAGTATACAATCTTCTTCTTTTTTACAAATGGATTGAATTCAAGATATAAACCAACATTTAGAAAGTGGTACTGTTCGTACCAATAAGATATGTGAACACAAGCATGCATCCACACTAGTCAATTTTAGTTAAATGTAACAAAGCTTATTTAGCTATCTGCCTACAATAACATCTCCATTTGCAAACCTTGAAAGGTTTGCTGGTTTGGCTATGAGATTAGATTGGCTTGCTTGACAGGGTTGATTTCTTTTCCGTAAGGATGAAATAGCGACACTTCACATTTGTTTGCTACATCAATCAGGTTTGTGGGGACTTGTACATAGAATATAGAACCTGCATCAATCAACATGCATGCAAATTAAAAGAGTATAATTTTCCTAAAAACAAGATATAGACATGTCATAAAAAAAAGTTAAGCTCACTTCAGATTTATTATTTAAATCCTCTTCACCATGATATGCAACATCAGTCTCGCACTCATCTTCATGTTTCACTTCATGCATTTCAGATAGCTTTGACTAATTAAAAAAAATCAAAATCACATCAAAAGTATGCACATGGTTGAAAGCAGCATTTACATCAGTTTACCTCATATTCAGCAACAATCCTTGCTCTCAATTTGTCTTGGTCTTCAATGATTTCTGCATAAAGAAGGACAATATATGGATGCGTGTATGATTCATAGATGCTTTTATGTGATGCTAAGGAATGGAAATGGCTATCCCTGAAAAATTGAAATGCACGCACAATCCATTCAAGCTAGAGTCAAAGAAGAGCAGAATCAATGACTAGCAATAACATTTCCTTGAGAATTCTGCTCAGAAATAGTTTATGCTGAAATATTAAAAATATTCTGCTCTACTACAATACCTGGTTAGCAGGGTGACTGCCATCAAGTTGTGAAAGTGATAAATGATGAACTTTTCCTCGTGATTATTTAAATTAAATAATTTTGGTCACATTACAGAAAGTATAAATCATAATAAATCACCTTTCAATTTTGTATTTTCTGAAGAGAGTTGAATAAGAGCTTTCTCCGTTACTTTCTTTATGTTGTCTATATATTCATTCACTCTCTCCAACTGCAATTCCATTTTTGATAACTTCAATTGAGCATATTCATTTTTAGCTTGATGATATTGGATATGTTCAGCAAAACTAGTCAGTAGCATAGCTATATTTGGAAAACAATATTTTCATATGATTATAATAATAGTTTTATGGGAGACTACCAATAATTGCATTTTCATGTAGGATACTGTGCCATCTTCGCATATACATTTTGTGGTAATTTTGCTTCTATCTTCATCTACAAAGGATTGTGTGCACTGATATATTTTTTTTTTTAAATTTAAAAAAAATTGCAATAATTTTTTTTAGTTTTCTAAAAATCATTCAATAATTATCTCTGACATTCCAAGCATAGAAACAATTCTTAACATAAGAAAGTGACTAGTTAGAGCAAAGTGGAGCTAATATTGAAATATTAGGGGTTATTCCATGGCACTTCAGGTCAATAGACAATGTAACCATCTAGTTGCTAAGCATCACAAATTAAAATATCATGTTGTAGGTGTTCTAAGTAAATTATTAATACTCACCATATTCTTTTCTCAATATATCAATTTCTTTTGGTTTCTTCTCAAGAAAAGTAGCACAAGAAAATAGAAGAAAGGAAACGATTATATAGAAAATCCATCCTATGATGTTATACGAAATCTAAAATAGAGTGCGATATGACCATACATTTCAATAAAAGCATGATTCTTTACATTGGTATGCCTGGAAATCTATATTTGTATGTACCAATCACAGATACGACAATTACAAGGACCATAAATGATGCAGATTTTGAGTGTACCTTTTTAATTGTTGTTTTCCATTATTAATGTTTTAACCTCATTTGTTTGAAGCATAATCTGCATGATTGAAAACATGGAAGGATGGAAGCCGAGTTAATTATCGCTGATTAAGTGTTGCTGTCATATTAGACTGGAAAGAAGCCAATGCCAAATATATATACAATGGTTAATTGATTAACAATCCTCAAAAATATTTTTTCTGAATAAATTAAGGGCATAGATCATCATCAAATATGATGAATGTTAATTTTTTTTTTTTTTTTTTAACTTACATACACCCAATAACTATAAATAGTCATAAAACTGAAATTTTGGTTTGGAGGCACAAACCAAATTAAATGACAAACCATCAAAGCTACAATCATGGACTGGCTCTTCAGGCCATCAGTTACTTCTCCTTCTTAAAGCTATTTCTGCAAGTAATGCTGCATAGGGACCAATACAAACTGGAAATCACTCAGAATTGTTTTGATCTGGATAGGAAATATTCATGGGTGATATTTGCTGCTACAGTTTTGTCACAGATTTAGCTTAAATAATGCTGCATAGCTTTAGTTTGCACACCACAATGGGATAATCAACTGCACTCTTTTGTATGCATTCTAAATCAAGCTCAGTGCAAGTCCATACCTTTTATGTGGAAGAAATACCACCGATAACTGTATCAGAGTTGACACATACAGAAATGTGACTAGTTGACAGTGATATACCACATTCTTCTTGATAATTTTGTTAACTAAACACTAACTCTATCAAAAAGCTTAGAAGATATGCCAAAACTATTAAAAGGATGATACCTGGACAAAGAATTAATCATTTGGATGTTGCTAAATTAAGAAATAATTAAAGACATTACCTGATGTTTAGAAACATTTAAGGACATTGCATGAGTGACGGAACTTGATGATCGGTCCCAGGCGGGTGGATGTAGATTGGGATTAACCTGAAGCATACAAAATTAATAGATGTGATTAGCATAATCCATCCGCTAACTACTGCTCATCTCAACATGTAATGATTCAATAAATATGGATGTAAAAATACCTGGTCCTCTTGAAGGTTGCAATGAAAATTGGCGCCACTGTAACACTCCATACTGTCATTAGCGCCAGAATGCTGGAACAGTTCAGTGAAGAAGGTTGATGTGGGGAAGGAGTATAACACATATATATATATATATAAAGTTTGTGAAAGAAGAGAAAAACAACAGTTCAGTCATAGCAATCCTGCAACTAATCTGAATAGCAGAGCAGATGTGGAACTGAGCCACACTGTTGGAACATTGGAATAGGTTTTTTTTTATTATTAATATTTCTATTGTAATCATAAACCTAATTATAACCATATTTTACTCTATTACATAAATGTTATTTTAATTACTATTAATATTACTATTAGTATTATTGTAATTATTAATATTATTATTGTTATTAGTGAATCTTTGAGAATAATAAAATAACAATTTTAGGCATTGTAGCTAGTGGTTATTAGCTACAATAACTTAGCCATAGTGAAATATATATATAGAGAATAAGTACCCTAAAGCTCATTTGATTTTTCTGCTTTCAACAGTCAAATCTGGGATGGATAACTAATAATAACTACAATATTCAAAAACTTATTTGTGATTATTAGGATATCGCATACATTCTCGTCACACTTAGGAATAATTGAACTAATATGAGTCGAAAAAATTCGGCTTTGCCTTTTGCATTTTCTTATACCAATACTCATATAATGTTATTCCTATAATTAATTGGACTTGAATCCATGCAATTACATATACTTAATATTATCCTTATTTTTACTTGAAAACAAAAGCAGCCACAGGCCATATTTCTGCTTTATTATAGGGGATGAGCTCAGAGACAACATGCGCTTAAAAACATTAGATTCAGTCTGAACAGCTATTCTCTAATTTAATATGCATTGTTTTAATCCCTCATTCTTCCAATCAATTTGCTTCCTAATTCAACTGATTTTTCAGAGTTTCTTTTGTTTCATACACTTTGCTGGTAGAGGAAATTTTGCATTCATAATCCTGCTGATGTTGCCTAATATATGGAGATTGGGAATCTCTGCAATCTTTGCTTGTTTTTGAATATATTGCGTCCAAGGGCAGTATTTGACATTAAATAAGGCATATCACTAATGTGAATAATATTGTTGTGTATTACTTTGAATAAATGGTGTAAGAATTAAATTGCAATCATGATTACAATCATCCACTTTCAGATTTTCGAGTATCCTGGTCTTTCACTTCGAAATTCACTTACTTTATAGTATTGTTTACTGCTCAGTTTGATCCCATATAATTCACACAACAGATATAGCATTCCTTCTGTTTGTTATACTAATGTCCTGGTTTATATATGAAAGAGTTCAGACTACATATTAAATTCAGGCTTCAACTACAAAGTTCCATGATCTTACAAAAATATCCTGAATTTCTCCATCGTCAATAGATGGCAAAACAGCCGGAACATTAGAAGTGGTATCTGAATTGGAAAAATATAAAGGCCTAAATATTTTCTTAATAATATAAATGAATCTTTTTTCATGAAGTTGAAATGTTTCTCACCCTGATCATGAACACTCAGACGCCAGTAGCGTACTGCAGATGAGTCTAGGGTTAGGAATTGGAAATAATACGAGCTACATGCACAGATCAATGATATTCCCGTCAAAAGCAGGTTGTACAATGAAAGTAGCATTATCGATAGTCGTAAGCAACGAGCTAGCATAAACTAACCAACGAGTCTTCTAAACAAATCGACGCGTTTAGTCTTGTGCTCTTGAGCATGCGCAAATTATGGCGACGCCGCCACAGGGCGAAGTCCAGGTGAACTGGATTTGCGGACAAAATCACGTGACATGATATGAATTTCTAAGCCTAGTGTGCAGATCTGTGTTGTAACATATTCACACGATTCCTCCGCCAGACAAATGGGTTTAATGCTGAATGATGCCAATCTAAAGGTAGGTACACATGGTTACCTTAAAGCGTATATGTAGACCAAGTAAAACATTGGCCGCAGTCCGTAGTTGAGACCAGGACTAAACCATTCTTACGCTAGGCCAATGTTAATGACCAACCTCGGAACGGGAAAACCAACAGGAGTTTCGAGGAAGGTAAGTCCCAGTGAGCCAGTTCTAGAGTGGATACCATAAGTACATCCCGTTTGCCTGAGCGGCAGTCTTCCAAATGTGTTGGCTAGGCTGGTAAAGGAGTTCGATGGCTCAGCTACAAAACAACAATTTAGAGGTGAAACATGTATAGCAGCCCACGGCTGGGAAGTGTGTATCTTCCATCTAGTGAAGCATGCCTGCAGAAGGGAATTTACAGACATGATGAGTAGGATATACTACTGACTCCACAAGTAGATATAAAGAATCATGAATGACAATAACTGAAAATGACTCAGTAATGCATGCGTATCAAGCCATGACAAAAGGAGAAATCAAAGTGAGTGGTGGAAGAGACTGGCTTCTCTCCCAACTAGTGGAGCAAGCCTGCAGAAGGGAATTTGCAGGCATGATGAGTTGGATATACTGCTGCTTCCACATGTAGATATAAAGAGTCATGAACGACCATAACTGAAAAAGACTCAGTAAAGCAGGCATATCAAGCCATAACAATAGGGGATACCAAAAAGAGAGGTGGTAGAGACTGGCTTTTCTACATTCAGCTTTTGGCACAGATTGTTGCAGCAGCTCTGGATGCCACAACTGTAATATTAAAAAGTCGCAATGCCACATCTTTCCAGGCATATAGCATATGAGGCCCATTATGCTCCTCCAGCATGCTCCCAGACTAATCCAAATGGATTGTGCCCTCAATCCCACCTACTAACAGAATAGACTATATGGCTAAGATGATAAGAAAGTCAGGATACTTGAATAGCAAAAGGGCAAGAATAGGTGGAAAAATTCGTCTTCAACTGGAAAGAGGGTCATTGCTCATTTCAGTACTGTAAGTTTGTGCATGTCTGCTCCAAATTCCATGATATGTTCTTTTGGTGCAACATGGTTCATTTATGCCATTTAGTACCTCTGGAGTGATGTAGAAAGCTGCCATTGAGGCCTACAGCTATTTAGCTTCACTTATTTCAGCCATGTAACAGCTACACTATTCTGTAGTATTGGGATGGCTTCAATGTCATCTTTCTTTTATCTTGCTTCTTTCTGCAGATAGGGGATCTCGTTCATGAAAGGCCATGTCCCACATCTGAACTCACTGGTTTATCTGGTGGACCATGAAAGCAGGATTCCCACTGTAAACTAAGCTTTACATGCGTACCACTTAACTTACTTAACTTTTTTGAATTAAAAAAATAATGATAACAATAAATAAATGAAATAAGCAACCGCCATATATGGCACTATGTATCAATTCATGACATGCAGTTAATTGCCAGGCTCAGTGTAACAGACCATATGATATAAGCTTTCCTTTTGGGGGAAGGAATTTTCGTCTGCCATATTTAAAAGTGGGTAAATCTTAAAAGTGAGTAAATCTAATACGGTGAGAAGTATTCCCTTATGTTTAGAGATGACTATATTGTTAGTTGATGATGTGCTGTATACTGCAACGCTAATAAAAAAAAAAAATTCTCATAAGTTGACATTGCTAAAGTAGTGCTCAAAGAGTTATTGCTGTTATCTTAACATCCAAAACTTAAACAGCTTTTTCTGGCATTCAATTGTAACAGTCTATATAGGAAAAAATAACATTGATGAATCTTCTTTGGTAACGTTATAGATGTGTAAATAATGACCAATGTCTAATATATTCAGCTAGCTTGAATATTATTATAAATATTCCAGATTAATTATTGTTAAATTTATTGAATTAGCCTATATCTAAATAGATTTCCTGCATAGTGCAGTTGGTCTCTAATATATCGATATTATTTCTCCCAAGCATTATAGTATCTCTGAGATCTCTGGTTAAAAGGTAGCTTCTAGCACAGACAACTTCAAGCACAGACAGCTTCAAAAACAGACAGCTTCAAGCAGAGACAGCTTCAAGCACGGACATCTTCAAACACAGACTGTTTCCAGAACAGTCAGCTTCAAGCAGAGACAGCTTCAAACACATAGCTTCAAGCACAGACAGCTTCAAAACTGCTTCTGCATTTAGTAATATCTTGTTCTTTTCAAAACAGCAAGTGATATAATTATTTAAGTTGGTCAATGACTGGCTAATCAAAGCATGCTAGACACTTAATTTGAATTCATTGCTCTGATGTAAAAATCTTGTAATTAGTTTCCCTTCTCTTTTATCCCTGTGAGAAAAAAATTAACCTGCATTTTTGAATTCTAACTGTCGCCATCTTTATAAATATAAAGATATTGTTGAATGTTTGACATACAAGGTGTAGACAGAATTTATTGACAATAGAAATGCATTAGCGATATGTTTCACATGAAAACCACACCATTCAAATTTTTCTTCAAGGATCTATGTTTCTCTGTTTCCTCTTCCTAACAAACCAGACCCACTCCCTTGTCAAACTCAGTCCAGCTCTTACTTGCTCAACAAAAACTCGCATTTTTATCTAATGGTGGGCCCAAATGCTGTGTTTTCCAATAGGGAATTCATAAAGCCAACAAATGCTCTCCAAAGTGAAAATAGATACGTTACTATATTACCAGGTAGAAAAATTCATTGAAAAAGAAAGAGAAGATTTGTGGATGGAGCCCAATAGAAACCATTGAATTTTGGCTCTGGCAGCTAATGGAAGCATGGCATTATATGTGGAACTCTAGCTTAAATAGACCTTGATCTTTGGCTGGTTCGGTCCAGTGGGGTGTATGTTTTATTCATTTCAATTTAAATATAATATAATTCACATTATATACATTGATATATAGATAAGAGATGCATGCATATTTATACATGAATCATTGTATTATAATGATTTTAAGTTTGAAGTTGAAGTTTGAGTTTGAAGTTATTATTTTACTAAAAACCGGTTATGTTACACCCTAGGTATGTTGTACATCCTCAGTAGCAGATCAGACTTGACAATCCAATGACAAGCCCTCATGCTTGCATGACATCACACATACCCTCAACAAACGACACATACATTGACATACATAATACAAACACACATACAAACCAGAAATTTATTAATTACAGATTCGTATTTTCTAGATATGAGTTTATCTGTTTATTCAACATTCCCCCTCCTTCTTCCCCCCACCTTTAAAACAATTCTATGTCCGCCCCTATCCAAATATATTATACTGACAGAGAAAACTCAATAATTTCACCCTACTTTATGTATGACATGAGCTGGTCAAAAATATTTAATTCAATTTTTTTTTTACATTTCCCCCCGTAATTGGTCGTTATCCATATGGGTAAAGTTATATTTTCTTTCATTTTTGACATGTTGATCCAATAGAGTTTATATATATATATATATATGTATAGATTAGAATAGTATATTTTTCCTGACTTCAGAAGATGCAAAGTGAGTTTTATTTTCTAATCATTCCAAATACTATTTTATTGTATTTCGACTAAATGCTTGAAACATTGAAAGAAAAAAAAATTGGAAAATAACTCTTGTTGTTTATTAAAAGAAATTCTTTTACAATCACACTACAATACAACCTCGCATATCATCCCAATAAAGCATGATAAAGCTCTGTCAATCATATCGTAAACAGTGTGTGACAGAGTATGGCTAGTGAATCGTAGGTCAGGTTTAGACCACCTTTTGATTGTCTGGAATGTTACTTTTTGACAAATGGTGATGGAAACTAGTTTTATTTCTAGAGTATGGTTGTGACCTACCATTATTTTCTATAGCTAGACTACAAGATGAGGAGTTGAAATAATCTCCGAGGAATTAGGAGAAGACTAAAACTTCTGAGAGAAAGGGCAGTTATGGGATGATGAAATCCAAGTTAGTCCCCAAGCTTCTGCTGTGTAGATCAGGAGTGTCTTTTTTAGGACATATGGCATGCATCTTATGAAAGGCCAGTCTTTAAGCTCCAAGATGAGCCCTACCACCAGTAATTTCTCATTTAGTTATGAGATAGCTGTACCATCCAAAAATACCTTATTATTATTTACATGTAATTATTACAACGATGAGCTTGCTATTACACTGGCTAAGCTCTTTCTGTACCTCCTCTGCGTGCTTGACTTGAATCCTAGTGCTCAGAAACTGACAGAAGAAGAAAGGAAATCGCATTACGTTGCTTCTGATGAGCAGTAGTCTTCACAGAGGTGAAGATTAATCAATCAATAAAGTGCACTAATGAATGTGGTTAATTGTTTTAATCATGACTGGCATGGTATTTCACACTTTACCCTTTTTGAGGGTCCATTCAATACTTTAATCCTTGCTTTTTTGTGGTTGGATCTGTGGTTGCTCTGTACCTGATGTCTGTTGTGCCAGAAAGTTCATAGTATTCGAGGAGTGCTTATCTTCCACGTCTGCAACAAATATGGAAGCAGAAGCCCCAACATCACAAGTACTCGAATGGCCATCACTGACGCTGAAATAATAGTGTCATAAATGTAAGGGCACATTTATGTGAGACAGTCTGTCATTCACTATCAACATATCAGCAGGAAACATCCTTTTATCGTCATCAATCAGGAGCCTTGCCTACCCAGGTGATACGACTGATGTCCTACATGAGATATGCTTCGATTTCCATACATACTTACTTCAACTACCAAACAGACTTCCTTCATCCAGCTATATTTTCTGTGCAGAAGAAGAATAGGCAGCTCTTCAGCAATAAATGCAAACAGAAGAAGAGCTCTTGTTATTGGTGGTGATGGATGGGCACTTAGCCCAGGACACTTAGCCAAATATGGATCATGTAATGGAGCTCCTGATGGGAGTTGTGATGGATGTGCAGCTAGTACAGGTAAGACATCATTTCCCTGCAATAATTCTTTAGGCTGAGTTATTGCGAATATTTCAATATATTTAGAGTAATGAGGTGAATGGGAGCTACCACATGGAAAAAGAAGGCCTTGTGAGCCAGTTTACTGAGTATTTTTCAGTTATGGTCGCTCATGACTCTTTATATCTATATATGGAAGCAGCAGTATATCCAGTGCATCAGGTCTGCAAATTCCCTTCTGCAGGCTTGCTCCACTAGTTGGGTGAGAAGCCAGTCTCTTCCACCACTCACTTTGATTTCATCTTTTGTCATGGCTTGATAGGCATGCATTACTGAGTCATTTTCAGTTTTTTGCCACTCATTATTCTTTATATCTACTTGTGGAAGCAGTCGTATATCCTACTCATCATGTCTGTCAATTCCCTTCTGCAGGCTTGCTTCACTAGATGGAAGATATCCACTTCCCAGCCATGGGCTGCTATACATGTTCCACCTCTAAATTGTTGTTTTGTAGCTGAGCCATCGAACTCCTTTACCAGCCTAGCCAACACATTTGGAAGACTGCCGCTCAGGCAAACGGGATGTCCTTATGGTATCCACTCTAGAACTGGCTAAATGGGACTTACCCATTCTCGAAACTTCGGTTGGTTTTCCAGTTCCGAGGTTGGTCATTAACATTGGCCTAGCGTAAGAATGGATTAGTCCTGGTCTCAACTACGGACCGCATTCTGTCCGGCCAATGTTTTACTTGGTCTACATAGACACTTTAAGGTAACCATGTGTACCTACCTTTAGATTGGCATCATTCAGCATTAAACCCATTCGTCTGGCGGAGGAATCGTGTCAATATGTTACAACACATATCTGCGCACTGGGCTTAGAAATTCATATCATGTCACGTGATTTTGTCCGCAAATCCAGTTCACCTGGACTTCGCCCTGTGGCGGCGTCGCCATAATTTGCGCATGCTCAAGAGCACAAGACCACACGCGTCGATTTGTTTAGAAGACTCGTTTGTTAGTTTATGCTAGCTCGTTGTTTACGACTATCGATAATGCAACTTTCATTGTACAACCTGCTTTGGACGGGAATATCATTGATCTGCGCATGTAGCTCGTATTATTTCAAATTCCTAACCCTAGACTCATCTGCAGTACGCTACTGGCGTCTGAGTGTTCATGATCAGGGTGAGAAACATTTCAACTTCATGAAAAAAGATTCATTTATATGATTAAGAAAATATTTAGGCCTTTATATTATTCTAATTCAGATACCACTTCTAATGTTCCGGCTGTTTTGCCATGTATTGACGATGGAGAAATTCAGGATATTTTTGTAAGATCATGGAACTTTGTAGTTCACGCCTGAATTTAATATGTACAGTTTAAACTCTTTGATATATAAACCAAGACATTAGTATAACAAACAGAAGAAATGCTATATCTGTTGTGTGACTTATATGGGATCAAACTGAGCAGTAAACAATACTATAAAGTAAGTGAATTTCGAAGTGAAAGACCAGGATACTCGAAAATCTGAAAGTGGATGATTGTTACCATGCTTGCAATTTAATTCTTGCACCATTTATTCAAAGTGTTACACAACAATATTATTCACATTAGTGATATGCCTTATTTAATGTCAAATACTGCCCTTGGACGCAATACAGCAGCAAAGATTGTAGAGATTCCCAATCTCCTTATATTAGGCAACATCAGCAGGATTATGAATGCAAAATTTCCTCCACCAGCAAAGTGTATGAAACACAAGAAACTCTAAAAAATCAGCTGAATTAAGAAGCAAACTGATGGGAAGACTGAGGGATTAAAACAATACATATGAAATTAGAGAATAGCCATTCAGACTGAATCGATTGGTTTTAAGCGCATGTTGTCTCTGAACTCATCCCCAAAAATAAAGCAGAAATATGGCCTGTGGCTGCTTTTGTTTTCTTGTAAAAATAGGGATAATATTAAGTATATGTAATTGCATGGATTCAAGTCCAATTAATTTTAGGAATAACATTATATGAGTAATGGTATAAGAAATTGTAAGAGGCAAAGCCGAATTTTTTCGACTCAAACTAGTTCAATTAATCCTAAGTGTGACGCAAATGTATGCGATATCCTAATAATCACAAATAAGTTTTTAAATATTGTAGTTATTATTAGTTATTCATTTAAGATTTGACTGTTGAAAGCAGAAAAATCAGATGAGCTTTAGGGTCACCACTAGCTACAATGCCTAAAATTGTTATTATTATTATTATTCTCAAAGATTCACTAATAATAATAATAATATTAATAAGTACAATAATAGTAATAGTAATAATAATAGTAATTAAAATAACATTTATGTAATAGAGTAAAATATGGTTATAATTAGGTTTATGATAACAATAGAAATAATAAAAATTTTAAAAAAACCTATTCCAATGTTCCAACAGTGTGGCTCTGTTCCACATCTGCTGTGCTATTGAGATTAGTTGCGGGATTGCTATGACTGAACTGTTGTTTTTCTCTTCTTTCACAAACTTTATATATATATATATATATATATATATATATATATATATGTTATACAACTTCCCCACATCAACCTTCTTCAATAAACTGTTTCAGCAATCTGACGCTAATGACAGTATGGAGTGTTACAGTGGTGCCAATTTTCATTGCAACCTTCAAGAGGACCAGGAATTTTTACATCCATATTTATTGAATCATTACATGTTGAGATGAGCAGTAGTTAGCGGATGGATTATGCTAATCACATCGATTAATTTTGTATGCTTCAGGTTAATCCCAATCCACATCCACCCGCCTGGGACCGATCATCAAGTTCCGTCACTCATGCAATATCCTTAAATGTTTCTAAACATCAGGTAATGTCTTTAAATATTTCTTAATTTAGCAACATCAACATCCAGGTATCATCCTTTTAATAGTTTTGGCATATCTTCTAAGCTTTTTGATAGAGTTAGTGTTTAGTTAACAAAATTACCAAGAAGAATGTGGTATATCACTGTCACCTAGTCACATTTCTGTATGTGTCAACTCTGATATAGTTATCGGTGGTATTTCTTCCACATAAAAGGTATGGACTTGCACTGAGCTTGATTTAGAATGCATATAAAAGTGTGCAGTTGATTATCCCATTGTGGTGTGCAAACTAAAGCTATGCAGCATTGTTTAAGCTAAATCTGTGACAAAAATGTAGCAACAAATATCACCCATGAATATTTCCTATCCAGATCAAAACAATTCTGAGTGATTCCCAGTGTGTATTGGTCCCAATGCAGCATTACTTGCAGAAATAGCTTCAAGAAAGAGAAGTAACTGATGGCCTGAAGAGCCAGTCCATGATTGTAGCTGTGATGGTTTGCTCATTTAATTTGGTTTATGACTCTAAACCAAAATTTCAGTTTTATGACTATTTATAGTTATTGGGCATATGTAAGTTAAAAAAAAAAATTTATTAACATTCATCATATTTGATGATGATCTATGCCCTTAATTTATTCAGAAAATATATTTTTGAGGGTTGTTAATCAATTAACCATTGTATATATATTTGGCATTGGCTTCTTTCCAGTTTAATATAACAGCACCACTTAATCAGCGATAATTAACTCGGCTTCCATCCTTCCATGTATTCAATCATGCAGATTCTGCTTCAAACAATTGGGGTTAAAACTTTAATAATGGAATACAACAATTAAAAAGTTACACACAAAATCAGCATCATTTACGGTCCTTCTAATTGTCGTATCTGTGATTGGTACATACAAATATAGATTTCCAGGCATACCAATGTATAGAATCATGCTTTTATTGAAATGTATGGTCATATCGCACTCTATTTTAGATTTCATATAACATCATAGGATGGATTTTCTATATAATCGTTGCCTTTCTTCTATTGTCCTGTGCTACTTTTTTTGAGAAGAAACCAAAAGAAATTGATATATTGAGACAAGAATATGGTGAATATTAATAATTTACATAGAACACCTACAACATGATATTTTAATTTGTGATGCTTAGCAACTAGATGGTTACATTGTCTATTGACCTGAAGTGCCATGGAATAACCCCTAAAATTTCAATGTTAGCACCACTTTATTGCTCTAACTAGTAACTTTCTTATGTTAAGAGTTGTATCTATGCTTGGAATGTCAGAGATAATTATTGAATGATTTTTAGAAAACTAAAAAAAATTATTGCAATGTTTTTTTAAAGTTTTTTTTTTTTTTAATATATCAGTGCACACAATCCTTTGTAGATGAAGATAGAAGCAAAATTACCACAAAATGTATATGCGAAGATGGCACAGTATTCTACATGAAAATGCAATTATTGGTAGTCTCCCATAAAACTATTATTATAATCATATGAAAATATTTGTTTTCCAAATATAGCTATGCTACTGACTGGTTTTGCTGAACATATCCAATATCATCAAGCTAAAAATGAACATGCTCAATTGAAGTTATCAAAAATGGAATTGCAGTAGGAAAGAGTGAATGAATATATAGACAACATAAAGAAAGTAACGGAGAAAGCTCTTATTCAACTCTCTTCAGAAAATACAAAATTGAAAGGTGATTTATTATGATTTATACTTTCTGTAATGTGACCAAAATTATTTAATTTAAATAATCACGAGGAAAAGTGCATC
>CBDHDT010000054.1:0-77585 GCA_965261215.1 Ekhidna sp. | reverse complement strand
CTCAGAAACTTTGTTTTTCTCACCATGTTAGAAAAGGGGCAACTTCAGAGGAAAATTTGGATTTCTTTAAACCACTTTTTTTGATCAAACCAGTAAAAAGGGATAAATATTAAACAAAACAGTTTTTCTCCACAAAGTGAGCCACATTCTGCTGAACTATGCCTTTCTGTTGTTTTGAAGCATTTTTGGGGAAATTCATAGAGAACATTTCTTTTTAGTCAAAAATGTGATTATCTCATAAACAAGCACTGAAATACTCACAAAGTTTGTTTTTCTCACCATGTTTGAAAAGGGGCAAATCCAGAGGAAAATTTGGATTTGTTTAAACAACTTTTTTGGATCAAACCTGTAAAAGGGGATAAATTTTTTTTTTAAATGTTTTTCTCCACAAAGTGAGCCACATAGTGCTATACCATACCTTTCTCATGTTTTAAAGCATTTTGGGAAAATTCATAGAGAACTACTCTTTTTTAGACATAAAGTGACTATCTCAGACAAGAGCATTGAAATACTCAGAAATTTTTTTTCTTCTCTCCATGTTAGAAAAGGGGCAAATCCAAAGGAAAATTTGGATTTGTTTAAACAATTGTTTAATCAAACCAGTAAAAGGGGATAAATATTAACAAAAACAGTTTTTCTCCACAGAGTGAGCCACATACTTCGAAACTATGCCTTTCTGTTGTTTTGAAGAATTTTTGGGGAAATTCATAGAGAACTTTTCTTTTTAGTCAAAATATGATATCTCCCAAATGGTCACTGAAATTCTCAGAATATTTTTTTTTACATGTTTTAAAGGGCCAAATTCTAAGTAAAATCTGGATTTGTTTAAACAACTGTTTTTGATCAAACCAGTCAAATGGGATAAATATTAACAAAAACTGTTTTTCTCCAAAAAGTGAGCCACACAGAGCTATACTATATCTTTTTGTTGTTTTGAAGAATTTTGGGAGAAATTCATAGAGAACTTCTCTTTTTAGTCAAAAAAGTGACTATCTCAGAATCGAACACTGAAATACTCAGAAAGTTTGTTTTTGTTACCATGTTTGAAAGGGACAAATCCTGAGGAAAATTTGGATTTGTTTAAACAACTGTTTTTGATCAAACCAGTAAAAGGGGATTAAATATTACCAAAAAAAGGTTTTTTCTCCCCAAAGTGAGCCATATACTGCTAAACAATGCCTTTCTGTTTTTTGAAGCATTTTTGGGGAAATTCATAGAGAACTACTCTTTTTAATCAAAAAATGATTATCTCATAAAAAACCACTAAAATACTTAGAAACTTTGTTTTTCTCACCATGTTTGAAAATGGGCAAATCCAGAGAAAAATTTGGATTTGTTTAAGCAATTTTTTGGATCAAACCTCTAAAAGGGGATAAATATTAATTTTTAAAAACTGTTTTTCTCCACAAAGTGAGCCACATGGTGCTATACCATACCTTTCTCATGTTTTGAAGCATTTTGGGGGAAATTCATAGAGAACTTTTCTTTTTAGACGTAAAAATGCTATCTCAGAAACGAGCATTGAAATACACAGAAATTTTTTTTTTCACCATGTTAGAAAAGGGGCAAATCCAGAGGAAAATTTGGATTTGTTTAAACAACTGTTTACTCAAACCAGTAAAAGGGGATAAATATTAATAAAAACTGTTTTTCTCCTCAAAGTGTACCACATACTTCTAAACTATGCCTTTCTGTTGTTTTGAAGCATTTTTGGGAAAATTGATTGAAACTTTTCTTTTTAGTCATAAAAGTGACAATCTCAGAAATGAGCACTGAAGTACTCAGAAAGTTGTTTTTTTTTTAACATGTTTGAAAAGGGGCAAATCCTGAGGAAAATTTGGATTTGTTTAAACAACTATTTTTGATCAAACCCGTAAAAGGGGGCAAATATTAATAAAAACTGTTTTTCTCCAAAACGTGAGCCACATAGTGCTATACTATACCTTTTTGTTGTTTTGAAGCATTTTGGGGGAAATTCATAGAGAACTTTTCTTTTTAGTCAAAAATGTGACCATCTCATAAACGAGCATTAAATACTCAGAAAGTTTGTTTTTCTCACCATGTTAGAAAAGGGGCAACTACAGAGGAAAATTTGGATTTGTTTAAACAACTTTTTTGGATCAAACCAGTAAAAGGGGATAAGTATTAACAAAAACTTTTTTTCTACACAAAGTGAGCCACACACTGCTAAACTGTGCCTTTCTGTTGTTTTGGAGAATTTTTGGGGAAATTCATAGAGAACATTTCTTTTTAGTCAAAAAAGTGATTATCTCATAAACAAGCACTGAAATAGTCAAAAAGTTTGTTTTTCTTACCATGTTTGAAAAGGGGCAAATCCAGAGGACAATTTGGATTTGTTTAAACAACTGTTTTTGATCAAACCTGTAAAAGGGGATAAATATTAACAAAAACTGTTTTTCTCCACGATGTGAGCCTCACACTGCTAAACTATGCCTTTCTGTTGTTTTGAAGCATTTTTGGGGAAATTCATAGAGATCATTTGTTTTTAGCCAAAAAAGTGATTATCTCATAAACAAAAACTTAAATAGTCAGAAAGTTTGTTTTTCTCACCATGTTTGAAAAGGAGCAAATCCAGAGGAAAATTTGGATTTGTTTAAACAACATTTTTTGATCAAACCTGTAAAAGGGGATAAATATTAATAAAAACTGTTTTTCTCCACAAAGTGAGCCACATACTGCTAAACTATGCCTTTCTTTTGTTTGAAGCATTTTTAGGGAAATTCACAGAAAACCTCTCTATTTAGTCAAAAAAGTGATCAGAAACAAACACTGAAATACTCAAAAAGTTTGTTTTTCTCACCATGTTTGAAAAGGGGCAAATCCAGAGGAAAATTTGGATTTGTTTAACCAAATTTTTTTGATCAAACCTGTAAAAGGGGATAAATATTAACAAAAAATGTTTTTCTCACCAAAGTCAGCCACATACTACTAAACTATGCCTTTCTGTTGTTTTGAAGCATTTTTAGGGAAATTCACAGAAAAATTCTCTTTTTAGAAAAAAATGTGATTATCTCAGAAACAAACACTGGAATAATCAGAAAGTTTGTTTTTCTCACCATGTTTGAAAAGGGGCAAATCCCGAGGAATATTTGGATTTGTTTAAACAAATGTTTTTGATCAAACCTGTAAAAGATGATAAATATTAATTTAAAAAAATGTTTTTCTCCACAAAGTGAGCCACATAGTGCTATACCATACCTTTCTCATGTTTTGAAGCATTTTGGGGGAAATTCATAGAGAACTTTTCTTTTTAGACATAAAAGTGCTATCTCAGAAACGAGCATTGAAATACACAGAAATTTTGTTTTTCTCACCATGTTAGAAAAGAGGCAAATCCAGAGGAAATTTTTGATTTGTTTAAACAACTCTTTAATCAAACCAGTAAAAGAGGATAAATATTAAGAAAAACTGTTTTTCTCCGCAATGTGTACCACATACTGCTAAACTATGCCTTTCTGTTGTTTTGAAGCATTTTGGGGGAAATTGATTGTGAAATTTTCTTTTTAGTCATAAAAGTGATTATCTCATAAACAATCACTGAAATACTCGGAAAGTTTGTTTTTCTCACCATGTTTGAAAAGGGGAAAATCCAGAGGAAAATCTGGATTTGTTTAAACTACTTTTTTTGATCAAACAAGTAAAAGGGGATAAATATTAACAAAAACTTTTTTTCTCCACGATGTGAGCCACATACTGCTAAACTATGCCTTTCTGTTGTTTTGAAGCATTTTGGGGGAAATTCATAGAGAACATTTGTTTTTAATAAAAAAATTATTATCTCATAAACAAAAACTGAAGTAGTCAGAAAGTTTGTTTTTCTCACCATGTTTGAAAAGGAGCAAATCCAGAGGAAAATTTGGATTTGTTTAAACAACTGTTTTTGATCAAACCTGTAAAAGGGGATAAGTATTAACAAAAACTGTTTTTCTCCCCATAGTGAGCCACATACTGCTAAACTATGCCTTTCTGTTGTTTTGAAGCATTTTTAGGGAAATTCACAGAAAACCTCTCTTTTTAGTCAAAAAAGTAATTATCTCAGAAACAAACACTGAAATACTCACAAAGTTTGTTTTTCTCACCATGTTTGAAACGGGGCAAATCCAGAGGAAAATTTGAATTTGTTTAACCAAATTTTTTTGATCAAACCTGTAAAAGGGGATAAATATTAACAAAAAAGTGTTTCTCCACAAAGTGAGCCACAGACTCCTAAACTATGCCTTTCTGTTGTTTTGAAGCATTTTTGGGGAAATTCATAGAGAACTTTTCTTTTTAATCAAAATATGACTATCTCAGAAATGAGCAATGAAGTACTCAGAAAGTTTATTTTTCTTACCATGTTTGAAAAGTGGCAAATCCTGAGGAAAATTTGTATTTGTTTAAATAACTTTTTTGGTTCAAACCAGTAAAATGGGATAAATATTAACCAAAAAAATATCTCCAAAAAGTGAGCCACAGAGTGCTATACTATACCTCTTTGTTGTTTTGAAGCATTTTGGGGGAAATTCATAGAGAATTTTCTTTTTTCTAAAAAGTGACTATCTCATAAACGAGCATTGAAATACTCAGAAAGTTTGTTTTTCTCACCATGTTAGAAAAGGCGCAAATTCAGAGGAAAATTTGGATTTTTTAAACAAATGTTTTTGATCAAACCAGTAAAAGGGGATAAATATTAACAAAATCAGTTTTTCTCCACCAAGTGAGCCACATACAGCCAAACTATGCCTTTCTGTTGTTTTGAAGCATTTATGTGGAAATTCATAGAGAACATTTCTTTTTAGTAAAAAATGTGATTATCTCATAAACAAGACTTGAAAAACTCACTAAGTTTGTTTTTCTCACCATGTTTGAAAAGGGGCAAATCCAGAGGAAAATTTGGATTTGTTTTAAAAAACTGTTTTTGAACAAACCTGTAAAAGGGGATAAATATTAACAAAAACTGTTTTTCTCACCAAAGTGAGCCACATACTGCTAAACTATGCCTTTCTGTTGTTTTGAAGCATTTTTAGTGAAATTCACCAAAAAAATGCTCTTTTTAGTCAAAAAAGTGATTATCTCAGAAACAAACACTGGAATACAGAGAAAGTTTGTTTTTCTCACCATGTTTGAAAAGGGGCAAATCCAGAGGAATATTTGGATTTGTTTAAACAACTATTTCTAATCAAACCTGTAAAAGGGGATAAATATTAACAAAAAAAATTTTTCTCCACAAAGTGAGCCAGATAGTGCTATACCATACCTTTCTCATGGTTTGAAGCATTTTGGGAGAAATTCATAGAGAACTACTCTTTTTAGTCAAAAAAGTGATTATCTCATAAACAAGCCCTGAAATACTCACAAAGTTTGTTTTTCTCACCATGTTTGAAAAGGGGAAAATCCAAAGGAAAATTTGGATTTGTTTAAACAACTGTTTTTGATCAAACCTGTAAAAGGGGATAAATATTAATAAAAAACTGTTATTATCCGCAAAGTGAGGCACATACTGCTAAACTATGCCTTTCTGTTGTTTTGAAGCATTTTGGGGGAAATTCATAGAGAATATTTCTTTTTAATCAAAAATGTGATTATCTCATAAAGCAAGCACTGAAATACTCACAAAGTTTGGTTTTCTCTCCATCTTTGAAAAAGGGCAAAACCAGAGGAAAATTTGGATTTGTTTAAACAACTGTTTTTGATCAAACCTGTAAAAGGGGATAAATATTAACAAAAACTGTTTTTCTCACCAAAGTGAGCCACATACTGCTAAACTATGCTTTCTGTTGTTTTGAAGCATTTTTAAGGAAATTCCCAAAAAAATTCTCTTTTTAGTCAAAAAAGTGATTATCTCAGAAACAAACACTGGAATACAGAGAAAGTTTGTTTTTCTCACCATGTTTGAAAAGGGGCAAATCCAGAGGAATATTTGGATTTGTTTAAACAACTATTTCTAATCAAACCTGTAAAAGGGGATAAATATTAACAAAAAAAATTTTTCTCCACAAAGTGAGCCAGATAGTGCTATACCATACCTTTCTCATGGTTTGAAGCATTTTGGGAGAAATTCATAGAGAACTACTCTTTTTAGTCAAAAAAGTGATTATCTCATAAACAAGCCCTGAAATACTCACAAAGTTTGTTTTTCTCACCATGTTTGAAAAGGGGAAAATCCAAAGGAAAATTTGGATTTGTTTAAACAACTGTTTTTGATCAAACCTGTAAAAGGGGATAAATATTAATAAAAAACTGTTATTATCCGCAAAGTGAGGCACATACTGCTAAACTATGCCTTTCTGTTGTTTTGAAGCATTTTGGGGGAAATTCATAGAGAATATTTCTTTTTAATCAAAAATGTGATTATCTCATAAAGCAAGCACTGAAATACTCACAAAGTTTGGTTTTCTCTCCATCTTTGAAAAAGGGCAAAACCAGAGGAAAATTTGGATTTGTTTAAACAACTGTTTTTGATCAAACCTGTAAAAGGGGATAAATATTAACAAAAACTGTTTTTCTCACCAAAGTGAGCCACATACTGCTAAACTATGCTTTCTGTTGTTTTGAAGCATTTTTAAGGAAATTCCCAAAAAAATTCTCTTTTTAGTCAAAAAAGTGATTATCTCAGAAACAAACACTGGAATACTCAGAAAGTTTGTTTTACTCACCATGTTTGAAAAGGGGCAAATCCTGAAGAAAATTTGGATTTGTTTAAACAACTGTTTTTGATCAAACCTGTAAAAGGGGATAAATATTAACAAAAAAAATTTCTCCACCAAGTGAGCCACATAGTGCTATACCATACCTTTCTCATGTTTTGATGCATTTTGGTGGAAATTCAAAAAGAACTCCTCTTTTTAGTCAAAAAAGTGATTATCTCATAAAAAAGCTATAAAATACACAGAAAGCTTGTTTTTCTCACCATGTTTGAAAAGGGGCAAATCCAGAGGAAAATTTGGATTTGTTTAAACAACTTTTTTTGATCAAACCTGTAAAAGGGGATAAATATTAATTAAAAAAACTGTTTTTCTCCACAAAGTGGGCCAAATAGTGCTATATCATACCTTTCTCATGTTTTGAAGCATTTTGGGGGAAATTCATAGAGAACTTTCCTTTTTAGACATAAAAGTGCTATCTCAGAAACGAGCTTTGAAATACACAGAAATTTTATTTTTCTCACCATGTTAGAAAAGGGGCAAATCCAGAGGAAATTTTGGATTTGTTTAAACAACTGTTTAATCAAACCAGTAAAAGGGGATAAATATTAACAAAAACTGTTTTTCTCTACAAATTGTACCACATACAGCTAAACTATGCCTTTCTGTTGTTTTGAAGCATTTTGGGGGAAATTCATAGAGAACATTTGTTTTTGGTCAAAAAAGTGATTATCTCATAAACAAGCACTGAAATACTCAGAAAGTTTGTTTTTTTCACATTGTTTGAAAAGGGGAAAATCCAGAGGAAAATTTGGATTTGTTTAAACTACTTTTTTGATCAAACCAGTAAAAGGGGATAAATATTAACAAAAACTGTTTTTCTCCACGATGTGAGCCACATACTGCTAAACTATGCCTTTCTGTTGTTTTGAAGCATTTTGGGAGAAATTCATAGAGAACATTTGTTTTTAATCAAAAAAGTGATTATCTCATAAACAAAAACTGAAATAGTCAGAAAGTTTGTTTTTCTCACCATGTTTGAAAAGGAGCAAATCCAGAGGAAAATTTGGATTTGTTTAAACAACTGTTTTTGATCAAACCTGTAAAAGGGGATAAATATTAATAAAAACTGTTTTTTTCCCCAAAGTGAGCCACATACTGCTAAACTATGCCTTTCTGTTGTTTTGAAGCATTTTTAGGGAAATTCCCAGAAATTCTCTCTTTTTAGTCAAAAAAGTGATTATCTCAGAAACAAACACTGAAATACTCACAAAGTTTGTTTTTCTCACCATGTTTGAAAAGGGGCAAATCCAGAGGAAAATTTGGATTTGTTTAACCAACTGTTTTTGATCAAACCTGTATAAGGCGATAAATATTAACAAAAATGTTTTTCTCCACAAAGTGAGCCACATACTGCTAAACTATGCCTTTCTGTGGTTTTAAAGCATTTTTGGGGAAATTCATAGAGAACTTTTCTTTTTAGTCAAAATATGACTATCTCAGAAACGAGTAATGATGTACTCAGAAAGTTTGTTTTTCTTACCATGTTTGAAAAGTGGCAAATCCTGAGGAAAATTTGTATTTGTTTAAATAACTGTTTTTGTTCAAACCAGTAAAATGGGATAAATATTAACAACAAAAAAATTCTCCAAAAAGTGAGCCACATAGTGCTATACTATTCCTCTTTGTTGTTTTGAAGCATTTTGTTGGAAATTCAAAGAGAACTTTTCTTTTTAGTCAAAAAAGTGACTATCTCATAAACGAGCATTGAAATACTCAGAAACTTTGTTTTTCTCACCATGTTAGAAAAGGGGCAACTTCAGAGGAAAATTTGGATTTCTTTAAACCACTTTTTTTGATCAAACCAGTAAAAAGGGATAAATATTAAACAAAACAGTTTTTCTCCACAAAGTGAGCCACATTCTGCTGAACTATGCCTTTCTGTTGTTTTGAAGCATTTTTGGGGAAATTCATAGAGAACATTTCTTTTTAGTCAAAAATGTGATTATCTCATAAACAAGCACTGAAATACTCACAAAGTTTGTTTTTCTCACCATGTTTGAAAAGGGGCAAATCCAGAGGAAAATTTGGATTTGTTTAAACAACTTTTTTGGATCAAACCTGTAAAAGGGGATAAATTTTTTTTTTAAATGTTTTTCTCCACAAAGTGAGCCACATAGTGCTATACCATACCTTTCTCATGTTTTAAAGCATTTTGGGAAAATTCATAGAGAACTACTCTTTTTAGACATAAAGTGACTATCTCAGACAAGAGCATTGAAATACTCAGAAATTTTTTTTCTTCTCTCCATGTTAGAAAAGGGGCAAATCCAGAGGAAAATTTGGATTTGTTTAAACAATTGTTTAATCAAACCAGTAAAAGGGGATAAATATTAACAAAAACAGTTTTTCTCCACAGAGTGAGCCACATACTTCGAAACTATGCCTTTCTGTTGTTTTGAAGAATTTTTGGGGAAATTCATAGAGAACTTTTCTTTTTAGTCAAAATATGATATCTCCCAAATGGTCACTGAAATTCTCAGAATATTTTTTTTTACATGTTTTAAAGGGCCAAATTCTAAGTAAAATCTGGATTTGTTTAAACAACTGTTTTTGATCAAACCAGTCAAATGGGATAAATATTAACAAAAACTGTTTTTCTCCAAAAAGTGAGCCACACAGAGCTATACTATATCTTTTTGTTGTTTTGAAGAATTTTGGGAGAAATTCATAGAGAACTTCTCTTTTTAGTCAAAAAAGTGACTATCTCAGAATCGAACACTGAAATACTCAGAAAGTTGGTTTTTGTTACCATGTTTGAAAGGGACAAATCCTGAGGAAAATTTGGATTTGTTTAAACAACTGTTTTTGATCAAACCAGTAAAAGGGGATTAAATATTACCAAAAAAAGGTTTTTCTCCCCAAAGTGAGCCATATACTGCTAAACTATGCCTTTCTGTTTTTTGAAGCATTTTTGGGGAAATTCATAGAGAACTACTCTTTTTAATCAAAAAATGATTATCTCATAAAAAAGCACTAAAATACTTAGAAACTTTGTTTTTCTCACCATGTTTGAAAATGGGCAAATCCAGAGAAAAATTTGGATTTGTTTAAACAATTTTTTGGATCAAACCTCTAAAAGGGGATAAATATTAATTTTTAAAAACTGTTTTTCTCCACAAAGTGAGCCACATGGTGCTATACCATACCTTTCTCATGTTTTGAAGCATTTTGGGGGAAATTCATAGAGAACTTTTCTTTTTAGACATAAAAATGCTATCTCAGAAACGAGCATTGAAATACACAGAAATTTTTTTTTTTCACCATGTTAGAAAAGGGGCAAATCCAGAGGAAAATTTGGATTTGTTTAAACAACTGTTTACTCAAACCAGTAAAAGGGGATAAATATTAATAAAAACTGTTTTTCTCCTCAAAGTGTACCACATACTGCTAAACTATGCCTTTCTGTTGTTTTGAAGCATTTTTGGGAAAATTGATTGAAACTTTTCTTTTTAGTCATAAAAGTGACAATCTCAGAAATGAGCACTGAAGTACTCAGAAAGTTGTTTTTTTTTTAACATGTTTGAAAAGGGGCAAATCCTGAGGAAAATTTGGATTTGTTTAAACAACTATTTTTGATCAAACCCGTAAAAGGGGGCAAATATTAATAAAAACTGTTTTTCTCCAAAACGTGAGCCACATAGTGCTATACTATACCTTTTTGTTGTTTTGAAGCATTTTGGGGGAAATTCATAGAGAACTTTTCTTTTTAGTCAAAAATGTGACCATCTCATAAACGAGCATTAAATACTCAGAAAGTTTGTTTTTCTCACCATGTTAGAAAAGGGGCAACTACAGAGGAAAATTTGGATTTGTTTAAACAACTTTTTTGGATCAAACCAGTAAATGGGGATAAGTATTAACAAAAACTTTTTTTCTACACAAAGTGAGCCACATACTGCTAAACTGTGCCTTTCTGTTGTTTTGGAGAATTTTTGGGGAAATTCATAGAGAACATTTCTTTTTAGTCAAAAAAGTGATTATCTCATAAACAAGCACTGAAATAGTCAAAAAGTTTGTTTTTCTCACCATGTTTGAAAAGGGGCAAATCCAGAGGAAAATTTGGATTTGTTTAAACAAATGTTTTTGATCAAACCTGTAAAAGGGGATAAATATTAACAAAAAATGTTTTTCTCACCAAAGTGAGCCACATTCTGCTAAACTATGCCTTTCTGTTGTTTTGAAGCATTTTTGGAGGAATTGATTGAGAACTTTTCTTTTTAGTCATAAAAGTGACTATCTCAGAAATGAGCACTGAAGGACTCAGAAAGTTTTGTTTTTTTTACCATATTTGAAAAGTGGCAAATCCAGAGGAAAATTTGGATTTGTTTAAACAACTATTTTTGATCAAACCAGTAAAAGGGGGCAAATATTAATAAAAACTGTTTTTCTCCCCAAATTGAGCCACATACAGCTAAACAATGCCTTACTGTTGTTTTGAAGCATTTTTGAGCAAATTCACAGAGAACTTCTCTTTTTAGTCAAAAAAGTGACTATCTCAGAAATGAGCACTGAAATTCTCAGAAAGTTATTTTTAACATGTTTAAAGGGGAAAATCCTGAGGAAAGTTTGGATTTGTTTAAACAACTGTTTTTGATCAAACCAGTAAAATGGGATAAATGTTAACAAAAACTGTTCTCCGCCAAAAAGTGAGCCACACAGTGCTATACTATATATTTTTGTTGTTTTGAAATATTTTGGGGGAAATTAATAGAGAACATCTATTTTAGGCAAAAATGTGACTATCTCAGAAACGAGCACTGAAATACACAGAAAGTTTGTTTTTTTACCATGTTTGAAAGTGGCAAGTCCTGAGGAAAATTTGGATTTGTTTAAACAATTGTTTTTGATCAAACCAGTAAAAATGGATAAATATTAACAAAAAAAAATTTTCTCTACAATGTGAGCCACATACTGCTAAACTATGCCTTTCTGTTGTTTTGAAGCATATTTGGGGAAATTCATAGAGAACTTTTCTTTTTAGTCAAAATATGACTATCTCGGAAATGAGCAATGAAGTACTCAGAAAGTTTGTTTTTCTTACCATGTTTGAAAAGTGGCAAATTCTGAGGAAAATTTGTATTTGTTTAAATAACTGTTTTTGTTCAATCCAGTAAAATGGGATAAATATTAACAAAAAATGTTTTTCTCCAAAACGTGAGCCACACACTGCTAAACTATGCCTTTCTGTTGTTTCGAAGCATTTTTGGGGAAATTCATGCAGAACATTTCTTTTTAGTCAAAAAAGTGATTATCTCATAAACAAGCACTGAAATACTCAGAAAGTTTGTTTTTCTCACCATGTTTGAAAAGGGGAAAATCCAGAGGAAAATTTGGAATTGTTTAAACAACTTTTTTTTATCAAACCAGTAAAAGGGGATAAATATTAACAAAAACTGTTTTTCTCCACGATGTGAGCCTCACACTGCTAAACTATGCCTTTCTGTTGTTTTGAAGCATTTTTGGGGAAATTCATAGAGATCATTTGTTTTTAGCCAAAAAAGTGATTATCTCATAAACAAAAACTTAAATAGTCAGAAAGTTTGTTTTTCTCACCATGTTTGAAAAGGAGCAAATCCAGAGGAAAATTTGGATTTGTTTAAACAACATTTTTTGATCAAACCTGCAAAAGGGGATAAATATTAATAAAAACTGTTTTTCTCCACAAAGTGAGCCACATACTGCTAAACTATGCCTTTCTTTTGTTTGAAGCATTTTTAGGGAAATTCACAGAAAACCTCTCTATTTAGTCAAAAAAGTGATCAGAAACAAACACTGAAATACTCAAAAAGTTTGTTTTTCTCACCATGTTTGAAAAGGGGCAAATCCAGAGGAAAATTTGGATTTGTTTAACCAAATTTTTTTGATCAAACCTGTAAAAGGGGATAAATATTAACAAAAACTGTTTTTCTCACCAAAGTCAGCCACATACTACTAAACTATGCCTTTCTGTTGTTTTGAAGCATTTTTAGGGAAATTCACAGAAAAATGCTATTTTTAGAAAAAAATGTGATTATCTCAGAAACAAACACTGGAATAATCAGAAAGTTTGTTTTTCTCACCATGTTTGAAAAGGGGCAAATCCCGAGGAATATTTGGATTTGTTTAAACAAATGTTTTTGATCAAACCTGTAAAAGGGGATAAATATTAACAAAAACTTTTTTTCTCCACAAAGTGAGCCAGATAGTGCTATACCATACCTTTCTCATGTTTTGAAGTATTTTGGGGGAAATTCATAGAGAACTACTCTTTTTAGTCAAAAAAGTGATTACCTCATAAACAAGCACTGAAATACTCAGAAAGTTTGTTTTTCTCACCATGTTTGAAACGGGGCAAATCCAGAGGAAAATTTGGATTTGTTTAACCAACTGTTTTTGATCAAACCTGTAAAAGGGGATAAATATTAACAAAAACGTTTTTCTCCACAAAGTGAGCCACATACTGCTGAACTATGCCTTTTTTTGTTTTGAAGCATTTTTGGGGAAATTCATAGAGAACTTTTCTTTTTAGTCAAAATATGACTATCTCAGAAACGAGCAATGAAGTACTCAGAAAGTTTGTTTTTCTTACCATGTTTGAAAAGTGGCAAATCCTGAGGAAAATTGTATTTGTTTAAGTAACTGTTTTTGTTCAAACCAGTAAAATAGGATAAATATTAACAAAAAAAAAATTCTCCAAAAAGTGAGCCACATAGTGCTATACTAAACCTCTTTGTTGTTTTGAAGCATTTTGGGGGAAATTCATAGAGAACTTTTCTTTTTCAGTCAAAAAAGTGACTATCTCATAAACGAGCATTGAAATACTCAGAAAGTTTGTTTTTCTCACCATGTTAGAAAAGGGTCAACTTCAGAGGAAAATTTGGATTTGTTTAAACAACTTTTTTTGATCCAACCAGTAAAAGGGGATAAATATTAAAAAAACAGTTTTTCTCCACAAAGAGAGCCACATATTATAGCTAAACTATGCCTTTCTGTTCTTTTGAAGCATTTTGGGGGAAATTCATAGAGAACATTTGTTTTTAGTCAAAAAATGATTATCTCATAAACAAAAACTGAAATAGTCAGAAAGTTTGTTTTTCTCACCATGTTTGAAAAGGAGCAAATCTAGAGGAAAATTTGGATTTGTTTAAACAACTGTTTTTGATCAAACCTGTAAAAGGGGATAAATATTAACAAAAACTGTTTTTCTCCCCAAAGTGAGCCACATACAGCTAAACTATGTCTTTCTGTTGTTTTGAAGCATTTTAGGAGAAATTCACAGAAAACCTCTCTTTTTAGTCAAAAAAGTGATTATCTCAGAAACAAACACTGAAATACTCACAAAGTTTGTTTTTCTCACCATGTTTGAAAAGGGGCAAATCCAGAGGAAAATTTGGATTTGTTTAACCAACTGTTTTTGATCCAACCTGTAAAAGGGGATAAATATTAACAAAAACTTTTTTCTCCACAAAGTGAGCCACCTACTGCTAAACTATGCCTTTCTGTTGTTTTGAAGCATTTTTGGGGAAATTCATAGAGAACTTTTCTTTTTAGTCAAAATATGACTATCTCAGAAACGAGCAATGAAGTACTCAGAAAGTTTGTTTTTCTTACCATGTTTGAAAAGTGGCAAATCCTGAGGAAAATTGTATTTTTTAAGTAACTGTTTTTGTTCAAACCAGTAAAATGGGATAAATATTAACAAAAAAAAATTTCTCCAAAAAGTGGGCCACATAGTGCTATACTATACCTCTTTGTTGTTTTGAAGCATTTTGGGGGAAATTCATAGAGAACTTTTCTTTTTTGTCAAAAAAGTGACTATCTCATAAACGAGCATTGAAATACTCAGAAAGTTTGTTTTTCTCACCATGGTAGAAAAGGGTCAACTTCAGAGGAAAATTTGGATTTCTTTAAACAACTTTTTTTGATCAAACCATTAAAAGGGGATAAATATTTAAAAAAAGTTTTTCTCCACAAAGTGAGCCACATACAGCTAAACTATGCCTTTCTGTTGTTTTGAAGTTTTTTTGGGGAAATTCATAGAGAACATTTCTTTTTGTCAAAAATGTGATTATCTCATAAACAAGTACTGAAATACTCACAAAGTTTGTTTTTCTCACCATGTTTGAAAAGGGGCAAATCCAGAGGAAAATTTGGATTTGTTTAAACAACTGTTTTTGATCAAACCTGTTAAAGCGGATAAATATTAACAAAAACTGTTTTTCCCACCAAAGTGAGCTTCATACTGCTAAACTATGCCTTTCTGTTGTTTTGAAGCATTTTTAGGGAAATTCACAGAAAAATGCTCTTTTTAGTCAAAAAAGTGATTATCTCAGAAACCAACACTGGAATACTCAGAAAGTTTGTTTTTCTATCCATGTTTGAAAAGGGGAAAATCCAGAGGAAAATTTGGATTTGTTTAAACAACTTTTTTTTATCAAACCTGTAAAAGGGGATCAATATTAATTAAAAAAACTGTTTTTCTCCATAAAGTGAGCCACATAGTGCTATACCATACCTTTCTCATGTTTTGAAGCATTTTGGGGGAAATTCATAGAGAACTTTTCTTTTTAGACATAAAAGTGCTATCTCAGAAATGAGCATTGAAATACACAGAAAATTTGTTTTTCTCACCATGTTAGAAAAGAGGCAAATCCCGAGGAAAATTTGGATTTGTTTAAACAACTGATTTTGATCAAACCTGTAAAAGGGGATAAATATTAACAAAAACTGTTTTTCTCCCCAAAGTGAGCCACATACTGCTAAACTATGCCTTTCTGTTGTTTTGAAGCATTTTTAAGGAAATTCACAGAAAACCTATCTTTTTAGTCAAAAAAGTGATTATCACAGAAACAAACACTGAAATACTCACAAAGTTTGTTTTTCTCACCATGTTTGAAACGGGGCAAATCCAGAGGAAAATTTGGATTTTTTTAACCAACTGTTTTTGATCAAACCTGTAAAAGGGGATAAATATAAACAAAAACGTTTTTCTCCACAAAGTGAGCCACATCCTGCTAAACTATGCCTTTCTGTTGTTTTGAAACATTTTGGGGGAAATTCATAGAGAACATTTGTTTTTAGTCAAAAAATGATTATCTCATAAACAAAAACTGAAATAGTCAGAAAGTTTGTTTTTCTCACCATGTTTGAAAAGGAGCAAATCCAGAGGAAAATTTGGATTTTTTTAACCAACTGTTTTTGATCAAACCTGTAAAAGGGGATAAATATAAACAAAAACGTTTTTCTCCACAAAGTGAGCCACATCCTGCTAAACTATGCCTTTCTGTTGTTTTGAAACATTTTGGGGGAAATTCATAGAGAACATTTGTTTTTAGTCAAAAAATGATTATCTCATAAACAAAAACTGAAATAGTCAGAAAGTTTGTTTTTCTCACCATGTTTGAAAAGGAGCAAATCCAGAGGAAAATTTGGATTTGTTTAAACAACTGATTTTGATCAAACCTGTAAAAGGGGATAAATATTAACCAAAACGTTTTTCTCCACAAAGTGAGCCACATACTGCTATACTATGCCTTTCTTTTGTTTTGAAGCATTTTTGGGGAAATTCATAGAGAACTTTTCTTTTTAGTCAAAATATGACTATCTCAGAAACGAGCAATGAATTACTCAGAAAGTTTGTTTTTCTTACCATGTTTGAAAAGTGGCAAATCCTGAGGAAAATTTGTATTTGTTTAAATAACTGTTTTTGTTCAAACCAGTAAAATAGGATAAATATTAACAAAAAAAAATTCTCCAAAAAGTGAGACACATAGTGCTATACTATACCTCTTTGTTGTTTTGAAGCATTTTGGGGGAAATTCATAGAGAATTTTCTTTTTTTTTTTAAAGTGACTATCTCATAAACGAGCATTGAAATACTCAGAAAGTTTGTTTTTCTCACCATGTTAGAAAAGGGGCAACTTCAGAGGAAAATTTGGATTTGTTTAAACAACTGTTTTTGATCATACCAGTAAAAGGGGATAATATTACAAAAACTGTTTTTCTCCACAAAGTGAGCCACATACTGCTAAACTATGCCTTTCTGTTGTTTTGAAGCATTTTGGGGGAAATTCACAGAGATCTTCTCTTTTTAGTCAAAAAAAATTACCTCACAAACAAGCACTGAAGAACTGAGAAAGTTTGTTTTTCTTATCATCTTTGAAAGGGTCAAATCCTGAGGAATATTTGGATTTGTTTAAACAACTATTTTTTATCAATCCAGTAAAAGGGGGCAAATATTAATAAAAACTGTTTTTCTCTAAAAAGTATGCCACATAGTGCTATACTATACCTTTTGGTTATTTTGACGAATTTTGGGGGAAATTCATAGAAAAAATTTCTTTTTAGTCAAAAAAATGACTATCTCATAAACGAGCATTGAAAAACTCAGAAAGTTTGTTTTCCTCACCATGTTAGAAAAGTGGCAATTTCAGAGGAAAATTTGGATTTGTTTAAACAACTGTTTTTGATCAAACCAGTAAAAGGGGATAAATATTACAAAAACTGTTTTTTTCCTCAAAGTGAGCCACATACTGCTAAACTATGCCATTCTGTTGTTTAGAAGCATTTTTGGAAAATTCATAGAGTACATTTCTTTTTAGTCAAAAAAGTGATTATCTCATAAACAAGCACTGAAATACTCAGAAATTTTTTTTTTCTCACCATTTTTGAAAAGGGAAAAATCCAGAAGAAAATTTGGATTTGTTTAAACAACTCTTTTTGATCAAACCAGTAAATGGGATAAATATTAATAAAAAAAAAATTTCTCCACAAAGTGAGCCACATACTGCTAAACTATGCCTTTCTGTTGTTTTGAAGCATTTGGGGGAAATTCATAGAGAACTTTTCTTTTTAGACATAAAATAGACTATCTCAGAAACGAGCATTGAAATGCTCAGAAATTTTGTTTTTCTCACCATGTTAGAAAAGGGGAAAATACAGAGGAAAATTTGGATTAATTTAAACAACTGTTTTTGATCAAACCAGTAAAAGGGGGAAAATATTAACAAAAACTGTTTTTCTCCGCAAATTGAATCGCACACAGCTAAACTGTGCCTTTTTGTTGTTTTGAAGCAATTTTGGGGGAAATTCACAGAGAACTTCTCTTTTAACTCAAAAAAAGTTACTATCTCAGAAACGAGCAATGAAGTACTCAGAAAGTTTGTTTTTTTTAACATGTTTTAAAGGGGCAAATCCTGAGGAAAATTTGAATTTGTTTAAACAACTGTTTTTGAAAAAACCAGTAAAAGGGGACAAATATTAACAAAAACTGTTTTTCTTCGTAAAATGAGCCACCTAATGTTAAACATTGCCTTTCTGTTATTTTGAAGAATTTTTGGAGAAATTCATAGAGAACTTTTCTTTTTAGTCAAAAAAGTGACTATCTCAGAAATGAGCACTGAAGTACTCATAAAGTTTGTTTTTCTTACCATGTTTGAAAAGTGGCAAATCCTGAGAAAAATTTGGATTTTTTTAAACAACTTTTTTTGATCAAACCAGTAAAAGTGGTCAAATATTCTTAAAAACAGTTTTTCTCGCTAATTTGAGCCACATACAGCTAAACTATTCCTTTCTGTTATTTTGAAGCATTTTGGGGGAGATTCACAGAGAACTTTTCTTTTTAGTCAAAAAAGTGACTATCTCAGAAACCAGCCCTGAAATTCTCAGAAAGTTTTTTTTAACATGTTTTAAAGGAGCAAATCCTGAGAAAAAATTGGATTTGTTTAAACAACTGTTTTTGATCAAACCAGTAAAAGGGGATAAATATTAACAAAAACTGTTTTTCTCCATAAAGTGAGCCACATACTGCTAAACTATGCCTTTCTGTTGTTTGGAAGCATTTGTGGGGAAATTCATAGAGAACTTTCCTTTTTAGTGAAAAAAGTGACTATCTCAGAAATAAGCCCTGAAGTACTCAGAAAGTTTGTTTTTCTTACCATATTTGAAAAGGGGCAAGTCCTAAGGTAAATTTGAATTTGTTTAAACAACTGTTTTTGATCAAACCAGTAAAAGGGGGCAAATATTAATAAAAACTTCCTTTTTTTTCACAAATTGAGCCACATACAGCTAAACTATGCCTTTCTGTTGTTTTGAAGCATTTTTTCGGAAATTCACAGAGAACTTCTCTTTTTAGTCAAAAAAGTGACTATCTTAGATACGAGCACTGAAAAACTCAGAAATTTTTTTTTCTAACCATGTTTGAAAAGGGGCAAGTCCTGAGGAAAATTTGAATTTGTTTAAACAACTTTTTTTTATCAAAGCAGTAAAAGGGGACAAATATTAACAAACACTATTTTTCTCCCCAAAGTGTGCCACATACTGTTAAACTATGCCTTTCTGTTGTTTTGAAGCATTTTCGGGGAAATTCACGGAGAACTTCACTTTTTAGTCAAAAAAGTGACTAACTCAGAAACCAGCACTGAAATTCTCAGAAAGTTTTTATTTAACATGTTTTAAAGGGGCAAATCCTGAAGAGAATTTGGATTTGTTTAAACAACTTTTTTTGATCAAACCAGTAAAAGGGGGCAAATATTAACAAAAACTGTTTTTCTCCCCAAATTGAATCGCATACAGCTAAACTATGCCTTTCTGTTGTTTTGAAGCATTTTGGGGGGAAATTCACAGAGAACTTCTCTTTTAACTAAAAAAAATACTATTTCAGAAACGAGCAATGAAGTACTCAGAAATTTTGTTTTTCTTACTATGTTTTAAAGGGGCAAATCCTGAGGAAAATTTGGATTTGTTTAAATAACTGTTTTGAATCAAACCAGTAAATTGGGGCAAATATTAACAAAAACTGTTTTTCTCCGCAAATTGAGTCGCATACAGCTAAACTATACTTTTCAGTTGTTTTAAAGCATTTTGGGGGAAATTTACAGAGAAATTCTCTTTTTTAATCAAAAAAGTGACTATCTCAGAAACGAGCACTGAAGTACTCAGAAAGTTTGTTTTTCTTACCAAGTTGACTGGTGGTTAGTTGTAACCCCTGCCTGATAGACTCGGCTGATGGTGATTACCACAGCCTGCAGAACTCTTGTTATTACCACTGCCTGCAGGAATCTGGTGATTACCACTGCCTGGCCTGCAAGACTCTGGGGATTACCCCTGCCAGAAAAATCGGGTGATTACCACTGCCTGCAAGACTCTGGTGATTACCACTGCCCGCAAGACTCTGTTGATTACCACTGACTGTATGACCTGGTGGTAATCCCAGGCTGAAAATCTTGTAGTAAGCCCTGCATGAGTCAAGTAGTACCCACCACTGCCTGCAGGACTGCCCGCAAGACTCTGGTGGTAATGTGGTAACTCCTGCCAGCATGACTCTGGTGGTAACCCCTGTCTACAAGAATCTGGTGGTAACCCCTGCCTGCAAGACTCTGTGGTAATCCCAGGCTGCAAATCTGGTAGTAAGCCAAGCAAGACTCGAGTAGTAACCACTACCTGCATGACTCTAGTGGTAGATCCTACTCGCAAGACTCAGGTGGTAAACCATGCCCACAAGACTCTAGTGTTAACCCCTGCCCTCAAGATCCCTGCCCGCAAGACTCTGGTGGTAATTCCTGCCCGCAAGTCTATAGTGGTAACCTCTATCTGCAAGACACTGGTAGTAGTCTCATCCTGCATGAAAACTAGCTCATAGATATTTACTAATACAGAAATAATTTACATATTGTTTTTACAAGGCCAGGAGCAGAGAGGAGCTTGTAGATCAAGACTAAGAGAGACTCAAGTAAGTCTAAGAAGGAACTAGATATTCGAGCCAGACTAAGAAGGAGCTAGCAATGGAATGTCAAGTACATGATGCAAATGACTTCATTCTCTGAATTATGTTTCTACAAACTATTAGGACAACATTCTTGACGAAACGGTCTGTTTAGCCCTAGATGAGAACAATCCTTGCGACATGTAAGCTGATATCCTCACAAAATTGATGTGTGATATTTCATAGACTATGCGGAGCAGTTACCTGTGTAGTAACAGTGATAGAAGACAGGGAAGAGGACTAGATGTGGCCTGCAACTGTATTGATAGGCCATGGAGGGGAGTTGTGGAGTAGCAGGTGCTAGATTGGGCAGAGGACTAGAAGTGACCAGCTACTCCACAACTTCCCCTCCCCTTGGCAATAATGCTATTATGCATGCACAAGAATCAGCACCTTTTCAATGACCAAAGTCTATCAAAAGTAGTTTGTGAAGTCGAGCGCATTATAATAGCTTGGTGCACACCACAGGTCTTGTATGGTAGTTATTTCTGTTGTTGTTGTCCATCTGATATCTACTAGTATGAGCATGCACTAATGGAAATTGACTTTTGATCATAAATATATATATTTTGTTAGCCCTAGCAGTCTTGCAGACAAGGGTTCCAAAAGCTGTTTATATACTGACAAGGTTTCCCTCGTTAACACTTGAGGATGACCATAATTACACTTTTTGTCTTCCCGAAATGTAATCCACCACCATATTATACCAGCTTTTTGTGAACAGGAAACTTTGAGTATTCCAGGCCTAATTTTTAACCCCGACCTAGCATTCTCCAAAAGTCTGAGCACCAAGAGTCACTGCCAGTGAAACTCGTCCTGGAGAGTTCCCTCCCCCCCTCCCCAATCGCTCTCAGCACAGACCATCATTGTGATCATATTGTCGCTCAATCAGCCGACCGGCGGAAAAACCATTGCGCAGGTACAATTTCTGCAAGGCCAACTGGCCAGAATTCTACATGTAATTGTCAAACACTTGAATCCAAATGCCCCCACTATGTTATCAGACAGGAGGAAAGTTGTTGTTGTTGTAGATTTCTTCAGCATGAAGAAGTTCATTGTAAGGACAAAGGTCATGTTGGTGACAAGATGACTGGCTGAGTTATATAATAAGTAAGTATAAATCAGAAGAGAGTCGATATTCACCAGTGATAATTTATTGTTTATAATTTTGTTATAGCCCCAATGTTGAAAAAAAAAGGTATAGCAGACAAAAAAAAAATTCCATCAATGCATGGCACTATAAATATAGCATATAGAAAAATGCTTACCTCTGGAACATACATCAGTGGCACTTCAAAACAACCATTTTTGGGGGGAAGGCAAAATTTGATGGCAGGAACATCTTGGACAATGGCAGCTTGCTTAAAAATTGTTTTTAAATGTGCTTGTTTGTCAATGTTACGGAGGCTGCTCCTAGTGGCACCAATAGCTCCAATGTTTTTCAGAAAAATGTAGAATTCTTTGCATAAGCACCACCTAAAATTTTCCGGATTTCGCGTGGCCCTAAAAGGGTGTCGAAGGCCGATCGACATGGCCAACCTAGCCATTAGCTGGATGAAGATGAACATTATTGTAATTTAGAGTTCAATGCTTAAAATATCATTTGTGAACTTGGTTGGTAATTGTGAACTTCTATGTGATTGTGGTTGTGTGGTCATTTGGACTTTGTGCAGGTGCATGTGATTGTGGTCACATCCTGTATCCTGTCTGGCTGGGCTTATAAAAAGTCCTGTCAGTCAGTTGTAGTTAGTCTTTTCTTCACCACAGTTATTGTAAGTTTTTAAGTTATATCTAGATATCCTAAACTTCTCTGCATAGGTATTAACTAAGGCAAATCTTAGAGATGACTCTGGTAGCAGCACTTTATCAATTGAAGGCAGGAGATAACCCAAGCGTACCTTAGGCATCTCCTTTAAAATACCGAACATACACCTTCACAAATGCCATGAAGCTGTGCAATGTTATATATCCAACATTTAAGAAAGGGGGGACTACACCAGAAACAACGGAAATCACATATTTGTAGCTGTCATAACTTTTTCGCCTTTCTTTTGTGCAGATACTTTTGGTATCAATTTGTTGCTTATTGTGTGTGCTTTATGGGGATATTAAGGGTAAATTATATTTTTTACATTTTTTTGGTGTGCTCATGTTGTGTGTATATGTATCTAGAATGAGATTTCTAAGTTCTAGAGCAATTAAAGATGTCTATCTCGATATATACCTATTTTTATATCATGTATTTATGCCACTCTCCAATTTATTTCACTTTGCCTCGAGGAGGTTCTTCTCTGCCTTTAGTCCAGTTGGAGGAGATGAACCCTACTTCCCAGTAACTTTATATTATATCAAAATGTAGCTCTTTTCAAGCTTTTTACCTTAACAACAAAAAAATTGAATAAAACGCGAGGGGTTGGGGTTTACCCAGTTATAGTGGAACTGCCAAAAAATTGGATATGCATTGAAAGCCTAGAAACCGATATTCCAAGAAAAGGAAGGGTTTCCCCTTCAGGAAGAAAAGAGAAATCAACTGGAGGTAAAATAAGCCAGTTATATATAGCAATAGCCATTAGTTAGCTGTAAGTTTTATTTTTGGAGAAACAGCTTTAACTCTGGCTAAAGTTGTGTCTGCTTCTTCTTGCTGCGCGGCTGTGGAGACGGTGTCAGCTGGTGATGAATCCACTCCCTCTGACAACAGCCCATCCAACTCTGGAGGTAAGAAATGAATTTTATAGAACAACAACTAGCAACTTCAACAATTAATACATTTTAGGTGATGCCAACCCCCCTACTGTCTCCATGAAGAAGCTGATCAAGTCTCCTTTCTTGGACTTGTTTGGCCACAATTTGACATCGAATAAGGAAGAAGATCTGTCAACTAAGGCTCTGGTGGCTCAGACCATGTTATTGGAGGCGGTTCAGTTGCTAATGCGTTACGCACAGCATTTGTTTGTAAACATTGCAATTCTGGAAAAATTATGATAGATCTACACCCTGAGCTGCGCAAGGGTTTGTGCACGTATTCAACTCTGGTTTGTGAGGACTGTAAAGCCTTAACGCCGATTGTTTCTTCATATGCTTGTGAAAGTCATAGGCATGCTGTTAACCTTCGATCTGCTCTTGCTAAAGTAGTATTGGAGAGTCTCATTCATGTTTTGGAACATTTTGCTGCTTAATGAATCTTCCTCCTCCATCTAGTAAGAGTACCTTTGTTGAATATTACCAGCTTATAGGAGAGAAAAGTCAGCTTCATGTTGAAGACAGTCTTAAACGTGCTAGGGAAGAAGTAAGACAGTTTTATGGAGCAGTTTCTGAATCTGAAATAGTGGATTGTTTAGTTAGCGTTGATGGCACATGGCAAAAGCGTGGTTACCAATCTCTACTTGGTGCAGTGTATGTGATTGAATATCAGACGGGAAAGGTATTACATTATAAAGTCATTTGCAAATTTTGTCACGATTGCAACTTGCATAAGAATTGTGACAACGATGCAGATTTCCTGGCATGGAAGGAATCTCATGAAAGCAAACGTGAATGTAATTTTGATGGTGGCTCAGGTTCTATAGAGCCCATGGGACTTGTTCAGCTTTTCAAACGTTCTCTGGACTATTAGCTTCACTATAAACACTTTGTTTCTGATGGAGATAGTAGTACTTTAGCTTCTTTGATGAAGGAAAAGCCATATGGAGAAGACTGTGAGATAGTAAAAGAAGGCTGCATTGGGCATATACAGAAACGAATGGGTTCTGCACTTCGTAGACTAGGGTTGGAATATAAAGGCAAGTTAGTTTCAAATAGTAAGAAGATCAGTGGCACTGGTAGGCTTACTAAAAAGGTCATAGATAAGTTACAAAATTATTATGGGAAGGCTATCCATTCAAATGTTGGTGATTTGCGTGGAATGATGATGATAGTGCAAGTGCCCCCACATCATATGACATCAACTGTTGACCGGCCAGTCCATCACAAGTGCCCTGAAGGTAAAAATTCCTAGTGCTCATACAATAAAGCAAAGGCAGGTAATAAGCTAGATGACTACAAGCATGGCTTTGATGCAATTCCAAAGGCTATTGTTCAGCTTCTCAAACCAATCTATAATCGACTGGGTAGTTGACTCCTTTTGTCTAAATACTTGCTCGGATACACTCAGAATGCAAACGAATCTCTGCACTCCAAAGTGTGGAGATTCTGTCCCAAACACCTGTTTTTGGACCTAGGTTAGTTAAAATTGCATGTGCTCTAGCCATTTGTACATAGAATGATGGTTGCCTTCACTTCATGGATTAGCGCAGAGGCTAGAAGTTCAACCTACTCTGTGCTTGTTGCATGTTCTGCAAGCTCAAGATTTAAAGCGATTGAGCAGAAGTCTGTACAAAGAGAGTTCTTCAGCTAAGCTTTTGAAGAAAGCATGCAGATGCGTAAAGACAATAAAGATAACAATGGGGCACAAAAAGACGGTAAATTGTATACTGCGGGAGAATTTGGTGAGCATGGACTGGATATAACCATTGGTCCACGTTGCAAAAAGCGCAGAATGTAAGCTGCCTCTCCAGATAGGTGAAGTTCTGGTATAACTTGGACCAGGCTATTATGTACATACATGGTGTGTGAGTTTAATAAGTCTATATCTGTAGATATAATGTTATAATATGATTGTTGGCATGTATTATAATACAATTTAAATTTCCCAACAATCTTTTTTTGGATATGGGAAAGGTTATCTTGTCAATGTTCAATATAATTTCATGTTGTTATATATTTTTACAATCCTTTCAGTGAGCTCTTTGATATGAATGAATCAATTTTGACCTTATCTCAAGTATTTTCTACGTATACCCTTATGAAAGCTTAAAAATTGCAAAGTGGTGTTTCAAGTAGACCTCAAGATTATAAATATATCTAAGTCACTAAAATTAAACTGCATGTATGAGTGTATATTGTGCCTAAAAATCTTGAGAAAGCTATACAAGCATAAGGGGCTGGATTTTCTGGAAGGAAAATCTTTCTCCAGATATCTTCAAACAAAAACCAACCTTCATTTCTCCGACCACAAACCACACCCAGATATATTCTGGAATCATCCACCTATCACCTCAACAAGTTTGAGAGGAAGTCTTCGATACAAAGAATTTACATGAATTTAAGTAACAAAACCAGCAAGTTCCATGTTTTTACCCCTCAAACCCCTTAAGATATGTGAAATGTCTCTATAGGCACCTTTTCTTAGAAGATACATGCAAATAGGCAAGGATCACTCAAAAAATTGTACTTCCTAATCTGTGGCAAGGATTATTCCAAGGTGCCGTGAGCTACAGACCCAAAATTGTTTTGTGGGTTCCTAACACCCTAAACTGAGATATGACGGAGAGAAATTAATTCTAACATGAAGCATTCCGAGTTACAGTATTTAGAAGAGGTGACATCAAAGATATTGAGTGGGTTTTTGCGTGGTTTGAAATGAAGTGTCTCATATCGAATCAACACTTTACTGCGTTGTCAATATGGATCAGTCATATCAGAGCTTACTGTTTTAGCAAGCCACAAAACATTTTGGGGTCTGTAGCTCATGGCGCCTTGGAATAATCCTTACCACAGATTGGGAGGTGCAATTTTTTAGTGACCCTTGCCTTTTTATATGTATCTTCTAAGAATAGATGCCTATAGAAGTATTTTACATATCACCTTCAAACACACACATTAAGCAACAAGTTGATATCAAAAGTATCAGCACAAAAGAAAGGGGAGAAAAGTTATGACAGCTCCAAATATGTGTTCAAATTTCGGAGGTTTCAGGTGTGGACCCGCTCCCCCTCCCCCCGAATCTAATTACATTGGTCAATTTATGGGAATCTTCCTAGTAAAGAAGAATGGCATTCAGTTAAGTGAATGTACAGAGTGGTTTCCCTAGAACTACATTGTATTGCATGTGAGGCCAGATAAGGAACAAATTGCTACTATTTTTTTTAAAACACACTAAACCTGACAAAATGTATTAAACTAATGTTGCTTTTCACTGTATGGACATTGGAAGGTCTAAAATAGTCTGTGAAGTAGTATATGAGAATATCATCCTAAAAGTATGTCAGAGAATTCCTTACCTGAATCCCTGACTGCCTCCAGTCGTGGGGCTGTAGGAGCGGTCATTTGCGGATGTTGTGGGGGCAGGGGACAGGCCACAGAGTCTACAGGCCGCAGCTGGATGTGCTGATCGGCACGAGACCCACGTGATGCATGAACTGGTGAAGACTCCTGATTGGTCTCCAAGGAACGGCAATGATGTCAGTTCGCTAGAGAGGACAAGTTAGAGAGGACTGAATTTATCATGAGTGTCTATATTGATTAGTTGTTCTATCTTATTGAAGTACGATACTTACTAAAATCCTTCTAGTAAGGTGTTAACAAACCCGAAGCGAGGGGTTTGAATTTGGCTTGTGGAGAACATTGGCTGAGCGAGAGTCAGTGTTTGAGAGCAGGCGTTGTTTGGGTCAAAGCGGACTTACTGGTACTAAGAGTGCAGGATCCCATCATAGTGGTGGCAGCGGTGGATCTCAACAGAGTGAGATCCCTAGTATTGACAGTAGCTCAGGAATTTTTTCCTGTTTAGCTAGCAGGAGCGTGACTCAGGTGTCAAGCCTAAGGAATCTGAAAAGAGCCTCCTAACCATCTAGAGCTTTTCTTTATTGATTTTTGTAATACACCTCAAGAAACGACGTCAGTATCAGAAGGACGAGGACCAGGAGAGAATTGTCATTTGAGGAGTCAGGTCGACCTTCCTCTACCCCAGGCAAACCCTCCTGAAGTAAGAGATGAGCATTCAGAATGACACGACTAACCGGGGAAGATTGATCGGTTCATGGATCGATGGATCGAGATGGAGCAACACAAAGCCCAAAGCATTGAATGGCAATGATAGGAAGTTCAATGAAATGCCATGGAGCAGGAGGACCGCTGGATTCGGGCCCTTACCACAGCCACTAGGCTCCCTGTATCTATTCTAGCAGTTGTTTCTTTTCCTATGCTCACCATACCCAAATTCCAAGAAGGAGTTGATGACATGGGGGCCTTCCTCGAAATCTATGAGGTTACCACTCGGACAGGGGTGTGTCCTGCAGCTCAGTGAGCAGTTTACTTGAGGAGTTCATAGTCTAGAGCTGGTCTGTTGGCGATTGCTATACTGGATGCGACAGATCAGGCTAATTAGGATGTGGTAAAAAAAGTCTTGCTAGCCACGTACCAGGTAACTTCAGGAAACTACAGAAAACTGATATTTGGCAGACCATAAATATGGCCAACCTGGATGAGTTGTTTAGAAAGCACCAACAAAACTTCTGTCAGTGGCTCAGAACGTCAGATAAAGCCCCTGAAGAGTTGATGCAGGTGGAAACAATCTATCAAAAACTACCACGATGGCTAGAAACCGCCATGCATAATCTCAACCCAGGGACTTTTGAGGTACTCACTGAGGCCGCCAGGCACCTGTGCAATCAACAGAAACCGGAGGAAGTTAACAGATGATCCGAACCTACGGTGGGCTCCCTAACCACTCTTAATATTACACCTTACCGATCCTGACTACCAGAGCCGAGAAACATGGAGAGGGAATGCAAGATCGAGGCCAAACGATTACCACCAAGGTACATAAGCCAACTTGAGTGTTATAGGTGTGGGGAAAAGGTCATATCAAAGGGGATTGCAGGGTTAGGCTTGAGGGGGCCAACTCTAGTGTAATGTGGAGAGAGACTGCCCAGTTACACAATTGGACCTGCCCAGTTAAAGTCAATGGGAGGTCATAGAGGCACTGCTAGACACGGGGTTTTCAAAGTCAATCGTGCATTCCTGTGTTGTAAGGTCCCAAGATTACCTCCCCTGGAGCATTCCTTATAACACTGCCAGCAGACACAAAGAATATTTTCTAGCCTCCCATGTGACCCTGTGTGTAGACCGTGAGAGAGACATACAAATAGCCGTGGGAGTGTCAGAGCGCTTGTTAGTGAACATGTTCCAGGGACAAGATATCCCCAAGTTCAAGCGTTATTTAAGGGAGGCGCTAAAAGTGTCTGACCAGAAGGGGGAGGAAATGACCTCGCCCATTTCCAACCCAATTGAAGTGGGAATGGTAATGACCAGAGCCCAGGAGCTAACCCTAACCGAGCATGAGGAGGAGGAAGCCCTCACCCAGGAGAGTGATGGACCCAAAATACATAACCTAGACCCTTATTATAAAGGAGAGAGTGGGGGGAAAGATGAAGAGACAGCTAATCCGAGCCCTCAATCTGAGCCGGCGCTGGAATAGGGAAAGAGTGTACAACCGCTCGATGACGGTGCCATCTTGGCACTGCAACTAAGTCAAATCACTCTCTTTGACACTCTGATACCAGATCAACACAGGTCAGCTCAGAGGGAGAAGATCAGGAGCAAGGCAAGCAAGATGATGAAACCTACTTCTGGAAGGAAGAATTCCTGTTGAAGATACCTTACCAGACAGGGGGGGGGGACTTATCATTGTACCCTGTGCATCAAGGAGTAATGTACTGATCCTGGTATACAACACTCCAGCCTTAGGATATTTTGGTCGAGAGCGGACCCTAGCAACGATACAGCAACGGGTGAACTAGCCTGGGTTGGCAAAGGATGTGGAGGAGCTGTGCAGGTCTTGTCCAATCTGCCACAGGGCATACCCTGTGGTGGTGGCCAAAGCTCCCCTCCACTCCTTGCCAATCTGCAATCAACCTTTCCAAAGGATGGCTATGGATGTATTTGGCCCATTGCGAAGAACGAAGGCCGGAAACAAGTATATCCTGGTAATAATGGATTACCTTACCAAGTGGCCATAATCCTACCCCCTCAAAAATGCAACAGCTAATGCAGTTGTGGATATCCTAGTTTATTTAACAGCATGAGTTGGAGTACTCGAAGAACTATTGTCGGATAATGGGTCCAATTTCTTATCCGTGACTGTACGGCAATTCTGTGAGAGTGTAGGGATCAGGCAAATTCGGACCTCCTCATACCACCCACAGACCTATGGTATGGTGGAGCGATTTAACTCAATACTCAAACGCATACTCCAAAAACTTACGCAGCAGCCAGGAACAGAATGGGACAAGTGTTTGCCCTAGTTCCAGTAGACTTACCGGGGGACGATTTACAAGACTACTGGTTACTCCCTTTACCAAATGACGCTTGGGAGAGAGATGCGGATGCCTCTGGATGAGCTAGCTCATTTCTGGAGGAGGAAAGAGAAAAACAAAGCGGTAGACACAGTTAAATACATTCAGGTCGTTAAAGCTAATATGGAGTTAGTTCAGAAATGGCCAGAGATAAGGAAGAGGAGGAGAAAGATAACCAGAAATTTTACACAACAGAAAACTACTGAGAGAAAATTTACAGTTGGAGACTATGTACTAGTATTCCGGCCAAGGAAGACCAACAAATTACTCAATGAGTGGCAAGGCCCCTTCATCATTATGGAGCAAATTACCGAAGTGACGTACCAAGTCGACATGGGGAGGAAGGTAAAGACCTTCAACGTCAACGCATGAAGCCTTGGATTTTCCAGAACCTACAATGTTCATGGCTCTCGAGGAGGAACATAATGACAATGCTTAAACTTTGGATAGCAGTATAAAGTTGGATCTCTCTCTTCTCTCCAGCAGAGCCAACTCACCTCACTCCAGGAAGACTTTGCGGATGTGATTCAGGATGTGCCGGGAAGAACATCGCTGGTATCACATGAGATTGACACAGGTGCTCCCCGCCTATCAGATTACCCCCATACCGATTGGCTCACAGCTCACAGGAGGCCCTAAGGGAGGAAATACGGACATTATTACATCAAGGTATTATTGAAACATCGAGGAGTCCCTGGGCGGCGCATATTGTCCTTGTGACCAAGAAGGATGGCACACTATGCATGTGCGTATACTATTGGAAGCTTAATGCCATCACCAGAGGTGACCCGTAACCACTCCCTAATATCGAAAAAATTATCAACAGTGTTGGGAAGTCACCATTCATCACAACACTCTACCTCACAAAGGGATACTACCAGATACCAGTGGCAGAAGGTAGCAGGGAGAAGATGGCATTTGTGATGCCCTACGGGAAGTACCAATTCAGGACGGTCCCGGGTTTGTTGGTCACTGCTCCCTCTACCTTCCAGAAGTTGATGGATAACATCCAGGAGGGGATCCATCAATTTGCCACTGCATACCTGGATGATGAACTAATGCATAGTACAACATGGGAGGTACATCTCACCATCTAACCACAGTCTTCCAGCATCTGAGATCAGCAGGGCTGCATATCAAGAGGGAGAAATGCAGCTTTGTTGCCAAAAAATATGTGTACCAGCGACATCTGGTGGGAAGAGGAGTAGTGGAACCCATGGAGTGTAAGGTCACGGCTGTTAAGAACTATCAGCAACCTTACACCAAAAAAAAGTCAGATCATTCCTCGGGTTATGTGGATACTATTGGAAGTTCACACCAAAGTTCTCCACTATTGCCCACCCTCTGACGGAACTTACCAGAAAGAACAGCTCAAACAAAGTTATCTGGAACACAGACTGCGATAAAGCTTTTAGCCTGTTAAAAGTGGAGCTTACTAAGAGTCCCGTACTAATGACCCCGGACTGAATCAATGAATTTACAATCCAGACAGATGCTTCAGCTGCTGGTTTGACGTTTGTCTTAACACATGTGAACTATGAGGGCATAGACCATCCAGTGGACTATGGATCCAGGAAGATCTTACCTAGAGAAAGAAATTACTCAACGATAGAGAGAGGGTCATTGGCCATTGGGACAGGAATTAAACACTTCCATACTTAGGTTGAGGGGACCAAATTTATAGTGACGACAGACCATGACCCCCTTATTTACTTGGTTACTTTAATGAATAGTCATGGCCGATTGGCTAGATGGACACATACATTACAACCTTACCAGTTCCAAGTTTAACATCGCAGGAGGTCAGCCAATGCCAATGCAGATGGCTTATCGAGAGAGTGACCAGTACCCGTACTCTAGAACCGAGGTGGGGGGAGTGTCAGAGAATTCCTTACCTGAATCCCTGACTTCCTCCAGGCGTGGGGCTGCAGAACTGCCAGTTGGGGGCGGTCTGCCGGAGCAGTCATTTGCGGATGTTCTGGGGGCAGGAGAGAGGCCACAGAGTCTACGGGCAGCGGCTGTACATGCTGATTGGCATGAGACCTACGTGATGCATGAACTGGTGGAGACTCCTGATTGGTCACCAAGGAGCGGCGATGATGTCAGTTAGCTAGAGAGGACAAGTTAGAGAGGAATAAATTTGTCATGAGTGTGTGTATTGATTAGTTGTTCTATCTTATTGAAGTGCGATACTTACTAAAATCCTTCTAGTAAGGTGTTAGCAAACCCGAAGCGAAGGGTTTGACTTTGGCGGTGTTAGCAAACCCAAAGCGAGGGGTTTGACTTTGGCGGTGTTAGCAAACCCGAAGGGAGGGGTTTGACACTGGCAGTATTAGCAAATCCGAAGCAAGGGGTTTGACTTTGGTGGTATTAGCAAACCCGAAGCGAGGGGTTTGACTTTGGCGGTATTAGCAAACCCAAAGCGAGGGGTTTGACTTTGGTGGTGTTAGCAAACCCGAAGCGTGGGGTTTGACTTTGGCTTGTTAGACCTTTGGCTGAGCGAGAGTCAGTGTTTGAGGACAGGCATCATTTGGGTCAAAGCGGACTTATTATTACTAAGAGGACAGATTTCCATCACTAAGAACAGATGATGCGATAAACTAAAAAATAATGATCTTACCAAATATCGGTTCATTAGTTCACCAGGTTTACAAAATTAAGCTAGATAGAGAAGACTGCCAACACATACAAATATAAAGAGAAATTATATCTTAAAAGCTGCATGTTCTTGAATTTCGGTATTGTGCATTCCACATTGAAAGGTCGTATTATTGTTTTTTACGCCACAATGTTAGACACACATATGTTTGTTATACATGCTGCATACAGGTGTTTTCCACTATTAATAAAGCTATGCAGCCATATACAAGCAACTGTATTCCTTAAACCACACCCATCAGACCTTGTTGAATATATACCGCTCAATGAGGCAAATTTTATAAATATGGCAGAAATAAAAAGGATGTGTTGAAGCGTACGTGTAAATGCAAAGCAAGGATTGTATTGTAAATACATATATGTAAAACCAAAAGTTTATGTCTAGGTTTTCATGTATCAGCATTGGCAAGACATTGTGTTAACCTTGTAACCAGATTACTTTGAAAGGGGAATTTATATTTTTTTCAGAAGTGTTACTTATTTTACAAGTAAATTTCAATGTAAACAAATGATGTCTACTTTCAATTGAATATGTAGTTTAAATCATGACCTTTTTCGTAACACTTTTTTTTTGTATCTAAGATGCATGACTGTTTTCCATGAGCTCTGTGCTTCAAGATTGTGGGTTTATGCATAGTTTGTTAATCCAACAAGCCACAGACTACACCACCAAATCTGAAGCCAATACTATCATCTGTGTTTTAGAGGCCAGGTAATAAATTAAAAAATACATATTAATTCGATAGGTTAGGTATTCTCTTCTATGTGGTTTTATGTTTTTCTTCCACAATTTTTTTTATGCGCAGTACTCTTGATATATATTTGTCATTAAGTATTTATCTACAGATTAATCTATTTGACAAGAGGTCGGCCAGATGGGACATATAGTTGGATCGGCCAATAATTAGACCATTGGTCCTTGTTTTATGTCGTGTTCCCTCTGTCAAGAAAATCTGCTGCTGTGATAGGCCTCAATACACAACATTTTTTCCAACCTAGGAACATCTCAAATCTTGCACTCATTCAATGGATTTAACATTGGCGAATTTTGTGCCAATAGATTGAAGGCGAGGCCTGATGAATTGACTACTGAATGCCAGACCACAAAATATGAAATACCACGGAAAGGAGGAGCAGGGTAACCATAGCCGAAAGTATAGTTGGTTCTCGACTTCAAAGAGGATTGGAGTGGTGGCTATCTACTTTGATCAGATTTGCTAACATTCATCCAATGTAAGGAGATATTGTTTTTGTGCAGAGTACAATATCATGAATGCATGTCAATATAAGTTTTTACCAATCAGGTCAATTCTACATTTATTGGGAGATTGAAAGCAATTCCAAATTAATTAGCATTTAGCCATCACCCTCATCAAAACATGTTTCCTGGTCTACATGGACGAAGATTTTGGAAGAATAGGTGGAGCATATTATAGGAACAATGAATTGGAAAAGCCCAGCTAACAGCAAACAGCAGAATTCTTTGTCATCAACCAGATGACCATGGTACTGAGATTTTGGCGATGTGGATGAAGACAGTGAAATTGTATTGTCCCAGCAAAGAACAGAATTCTAGTCATCACTCAGATATCTATGTAAATAAGATTTTGGATGATGTGCATTAACACAGAGAAATGGCAAAGCCTAGCAAGCATCAGTGTTCATGCCATCACCTAGGTATCCATGGCACGTAGGTTTTGGAATAAGTGGATGATGAAATAAACTGAAGAATCCAGTAAAGAGCAGGGTTCCTGTCATCATGCAGATAACCATGTCTCAAAGATTTTGGAAGATATGGATGAAGATGGAGAAATGGAAGAGCCCTACAAACAGCACAATTCTTGTCTTCACTCAGTTATCCATGGCACAGAGATTTTGGAATATGTGGATGAAGATAGACAAATTGAGAGTCAAGCATAGTAATGTTCTTGACAATATTCAGAGATCCATGGCACTATGATTTGGATAGATGTGGATAAAAATGGGGATGTTTAGTCCAGGCAACTAGCAGATTTCAAGTCGTCATTCAGAAACTGATCTACATAAAGACAAAAGTCATATTTTGTAGGAACCTCAAAAACTGACAAAAAATGTCTGTGATGATGCAATATATGTGAACTCATAGAACGATTTGAATATTTACAAGGAAGCAGATGAATGATACCAGCAGAATGCTGAGAAATTTAAAAAAAGAATTGCAAGTCCAAATGCAAAAAAAAAGGTGATGTTCTACACTGGAGGCTTCCTTGGCATAAAAATCCCAATGATTGACTATATCTCGATAGATATTCATCAAATTATCTGTGAGATTGTAGAGCGACTCAGTTCATAATATTGTTTTTATCGATTAAATTTCACTTGTACTAATCTTTCAATATTCACTAGAAGCTTCAGTCCCAGTAAAACAGCCTTTTGAACTATTTTTTAAAACCTACTACACCAGCAACCGATTTAATACGTGTAATGGATTAGAAATTAGCACACTGTTTTTCTTTAAGAAAATGCCATATGTAGATGGCAAGTACTGTATGACAAGTAATATATATTACCAAGGAAAAAATATCCAATCAGCATCTCACCTGTGAACATTGCTATCAGTTCATATTTATCAAAAATTAAGAAATCCTCTCAATTTCAGTGAATCCAAAGATCTCATTTGCTATATCAATATGAACCAACAATTCATTATGATGGCGCATACTTAATAACTGTTTAATTTGACTTGGCATATTGGCTCAAGATGACTTCATATCACAGAAGAAGGTATGTTGCTTTATAAACTTTGTTTACTTATAACAGTAGAGGCCATGCAGGGGTGAAGTGCCATTTAAGCTAGTAAATATTTTAGTTGTGCGAGTAATTAGCAAGAGATTTTGCTATTTAATTCATTTTACAATGTGGTTTTGGTTCCAAACTATCCTCCTTCAGAAATGGTCCATTTTAAAAATGCCATGGAGAGTGTGGTTTGAAGGTTTACAATGGAAGGACCATATTGTCGATCTCAGGATTTAAAGAGTCACCTACAATATCATTATATGAAGAAGCAATAAATCAAATCCACAAAGCAACTTTCATGGTGGACATTGCAATGCAAGACAATAGCAAGAATCGCCATTGCGCTATCCAGAAGACAGTGCATGATCTTCAAAATTTCAAGTGGTTCAATTTGAAAAAATCAACCACTTTCACCTGATAACTCATCAAAATGATTAAGGGATCCTACATCATATGTGATTCTTCCACTAAAGTTTAGCATGTTTTTATTATTTCTAAATTTGAAGCAGACACGTGTTTAGTCAGTAACCTGGTTATTACCTCACCAACTAAACTTCAGGCACCTGGTGATGACAAAAATAATCCAATTACAAATCCAACAATAAACCAATTCTCATTGACGGATAATGTCTAACACAACTTTTCCTTAGCAACGATGACAAGAATTTACCTGAAAGAGAGTAGTGTTTAACTGACAGGCACATTAATACTGCACAAGCTTTTGCTGAAGTCCTTTCATAAAGTTAATGGACTGCAAAAAAAAATCCTTTGGTCCAGCAAACAAATGAGACAAAATGAAGTCAAACGGCGTCCTAATTTTTAGAGAATCATTACCAATGATCATGCATCTCCACATTGACATAGTACTAGTGTACACCAGCTTAAAAATATTCATCAGAAAGTATTTAACGAAACAACTTGGCTCAATCCTATACAGCAGCCAGGTGTCATCACCATTCGTGCAGTATCACCCCAATTTCAGAAAGGTATTTCTGTGTAGGACTCTTTTCTATTGCTATGGCAACTTTTCATTACCGTGAAGTTCCTCCTAATGGTACCATGGGGTTGCATGTGGGAACAGTCAGCAAAAGAATCTACCTCATTAAATGCTTTGAACATGAGGAATGGAGACCATTTCCTGAATGAAATATAGCACCTGCATAGTTAATTGTACTCATGCAGGCCCAATGATATTATTATTAATTATTTAACTACAATGATTGAAAATTGTATTCAATGTGATGGTGATTGTGATGATTAATACATTTGTGTTAAAAAATAATTTCAAACATCAAAAACACAAGATAGAGTAATTGACCAAGCTAAACCCAAGCAAAGTTATATTGATATGATACAATTTTTGTTCAAAACTGCTCAATTTTCAGTGACTCATTCTCAAACGTATTTTTGGACTCTTCAAATTCATAGATTATTCCCCACATCTCTGTATTACATAATCTAAAAATTAGGAAATTGCGCACACAATCTAAAACCAGGCCATATTTCCTGAATGAGCAGAATATATAGATTGTTTTGTATTCACCTGCATCCGTCTCACCTGCACCTTTGCTGCCCCTCAATACATTACATTCATTCCAGTAAACATAATAATAAAGGAGAGTGTAGCCGTCCCCACTGGGTTGGTGGATAGAAAACATTATATTAAAGCACAAGCCCATATTTTGTTGCATGTCTATATATATGTGAGTGTGTGTGTGTTTTTGCAGTACCTTCGTAATTTGGAATGCATGGAAATTTTTATGGATTAGTCTAGATATGGATGATGTCTTGGATATTTCTCCATGGATACGCTAGATTCAGATATGTTTGGAAATGACGTAGAAAATGGTTGAGGATTCGAAATGGAAAGAAACCTGTCAATCCACACATGACAAGTATGGTTCTTGAAGTTTTGTTCAAACTATATAACTCAATAAGTCAACAAGCTCTAACATTAAATGTGGTACAAGTTCTTGATGGTAGAAAATGTGTTAAATCTTCGAAAAGCAAACACAATTCCATTGTATTTTAGCCTCTCTTTCTCTTAGACAGCAAGAAGATAACTGACAGAATGCATAACCAATGCATGTGGACAATAGTTATGATGATAAATGATTATGTGTGCACTGAATGCAATAAACAGTTTCATGAATGCAAACTCTAACTAGAACAACTTCTTGTCAGCATCTGCATGGTATTCGATAAGTTCTCTGACAATTTCAAAAGAATACTCTTCCTGAAGATATAAATTATAATGTTCACAGAAATCAGCTTCCAAGTATATATAATAAAAAATTAAAAATTTCAAATGCATATTTCCATTTCATAATATGTATAACATTATGTTATCGGCACAGGTTGTTAAATCATCCACCTGTTGGGATTAGAGTTGTTCTGTTCACAGGTGCTAACCGGTCCTGTCCTGATTCATTGCTGCTGCAAATGGTCATGCGATACTTTCTATTTGGAACAAGTTCGTGCTCCTTCTATTGCATTTCGAACAATGTTTGATTCTTTGTTGCTCTCAACATGGTTTCTATTTCTTCTCATTCACAACCTGAGCCTACTCTATGTCTTTTAAAAAACCTCCAATCCATGTTACACAACTCCATAGTTGTCAGCCCTGCAACATGATACTGTGCTGAGCCTCTGCATGACACCATATGCCCAACTACGCATATCTCTCCATCCCTCGCTCTTATTTATAAAAATTTCCTTCCAACTACTTATTCTGCTTCATATCTTATCCTATCATATCTAATTTATCTAACTTGTCTGCAACAGTCACAGCATCTCTCCTTCATCTCGCTCATTGAAATGTGTTCAGAACTATGTGTTCAGCAGATGCACATGATGGTTCTGATGCAGCATCTATGATATAAAATGTTGCTCTTCCAGGTTTAATATCTGATGTAATTTCAGCACACTGACCCCACAAAAGGACATCAAGCACACATACACTCAGACACATTCAAAAGCACAGAGAGCACACATGTACTCAAACACACACAAGACCTCTCAAGCAATCAGATTCATACATGAGCGCAGAAAGTACACGTGCTATCACATCCATGAAAGAATGCATCGAGCACACCAGCATTACAACCCTTTCGTGAACGCCGAGAGCACACTTTCTTTGTAAAATGCTTGGTACTAAACCTGTGGTTTTCTTGCTGTGAAGTCATGTAAGCTAATTGCCCTCACAAATGCCCTTAATGCATGTGCTATTCTACACTCGAAAACATAAACAAATATTAAAAAATTCTTGGTACTAAATCTGTGGTTTTGTTGCCTTGAAGTCATATAAGCTAATTGCCCTCACAAATGCCCTTAATGCATGTGCTATCCTACACTCGAAAACTTTAACAAATATTGAAAATTCATTCACTCCTGTTGGATATCTGCCACTGACTGGAATTGGGGATTTGTCACCTTCAACAGCTACCACCAGCATAGTTGTCTTGCAGAAGTTAGCTGTCATTCTTACTCATTTCCATGACTTTTCGACCAACAAGAGGATTGTGATCATATCTACCCAGCCACTCCACTTTCTGAAGCCTCATTACGAACTTGGAAATACACAGCACAGATCTTACACATTCATCAGAAGCAATCTTGCAATCCCATTTCCAAACACATCATGAGAGCTAGTCCCTCTAGTTATACCAGCTGTTGAAAACACCGTCTTTGGATTAGGGCCAGAATAGCATATGACTAGTCCTTTGGAGTGAAGCTCACCTTCCTATCCAGATGTAACAGATCCTGCAAAACATGAAATAATTATCACACCACTCTTCCTCCAAATTCTCTGGAAAAATGCTAGGAGAATGCCCTAGCAATCACCAGCTTTCCTATTATTCATCTTTCTTATATCCTCTTCATACTTTTGTGGGTTGTCAAGTAACCTCAGAGGAGGTCACTATCTAGCATTTCTTAAAACTTCATCATACTGACGCTTGAAATATTCATGATTTTGTGTGAAATGTCTCTTTCACCTCAACTGTTGCATGTGGCTCTGGAGTACTTCACACCATACCCACTTCCTGACACTGATCTTATTGTGAGAATTTCTCTCAGACCTAGCTAAATATCCCTTAGCCAACACCTCATAATATTCTTTCCATGCCTTTCCAACTGTGTGTCAGCATCCTTCTTGATTAAAAATTTTAACCTTTATTTTCTTCTTAGATTCACTCCAAGCGGCTGCAACTCTAATTTTTAGTACTTATTTTTCTGTAGAGGATGCTCCTCTCCTTATTGAAAGGCTAAAATACAGTGCAACTCTCATGAAACCAATCCTGATATTCTCTGTTTAGAATCACAGAGAAGATTCCTTCACTGATATCCATTTAACCTCTTCAGTTCACACATTTCTACAGCTTTTTTACACCATCATGGATTTATTCTGAAAAGTACTTCCGGTTATGATCTCTGCTCGCCCATTTTCAGAAATTTTCAACTGATCCTATTAGTTATCATCTGTTCTATCCCATCAAGTCCTTCTCAAACTAGTTGTCATCTGTCTTCAACAGTCCTAGGTAGCTATCGGTAATCGTGATACTTTCTCTCCCATTCACACTAATTCCTTCAAGTTGTCATCTCAACACTCCCATCTACACTAGATCCCTCTAGTTGTCATTTGTCCTCTCCAAACCACAAAAGCTCCCTGTAGTTGTTATCTATTCCCTCCTGTCCATCCAAACTAGCTCCCTCTATTTGTCATTTTCCTCTCATATCCACACATTATTTTTCTGTTTGCCATCTGTCCTTTCCTATCCCCAGTAGTTACTTGCAGTTTGGCTCATCAAATTGTTTAGTCCTTGGTTTATTATTGGCTTATAAAACCTCAGCTTCATTCTGATTGACAGCTCAAAGCTCAGCATTTCTGTATTGCACTTCCCACCATTCATTGCTCGGCTTCTAAGCTCATTGTGATACTTTGATCCTTCCGAATATTTCCTTTGTCCAAGGAGTGCCATATTTGGCACGTCTATATCCAGCAGCATTGACATAGGCTGAGCATTTGGTATTGCAGTTTAACCTCATGAAAAGACTCTTCAGCACGAACCCTAAAGATGCGAAAGGGTTTGACATGTTGTCACGATGGGCACATTAAATCCCGCTGTTTCATTTATCCATGGTGTGGTGGAGTTTAAATAAGTAAATGCTTTGAAGGTTGTTTGAAGTGCACTGGTGCTACAACAGCTGCAAAGGTGCTTGTTATGCAGCTGTAGTGCACTAATCTACACTTCAACCAATGCTTTAGCTCTACCACAAGAAGTAGGCTTGCGCTATATCATCCATCGAACATCTTCTTTCCATTGATAAACGAGTAAACATTCACCAGACAATAAGGTTCTGGGATGCATGCCTGGTTGTCATGTACAATTAATGACATCGGTCTCCATATTTCACCATATGTAGCTCTGAACCTCAAACATACCAGATTTTATCATTTCTTCTGCTTTTTTCTCCAGATTTGGTCCAATGGCAGATTTTGCGAACCCTTACTGTGGAGTGGTGGATGGGAATGTTTTTATTGCAGCGCATTGCCGTATATGACTGGAGAGCGAATTGATACTTCAGTGGGAAGGTATGGAAAACATCATATTGCCATGCATGTCTGTATGTGGCATATATATATATATATATAATCACATTTATGTATATATTTGTTCCATAGGTTCATAACCCGGAAAGAGCTCGGAGAATTTTATGGGCTCGATTTAAAACAGGTAATGGCCCTCTTGAAAACCCCATCAATACTAAACTGGATTCGTATGATGAAGAAACCAGCGGCAGATTCAATGTTCAATGGAAGGAAAACTGAATATAAATCAGGCATGCTTGGTTGATAGTTTTCATGGAAAGAATGCAGGCCTAACTACTCAATTCATAAACACACTGGCATTGATGTAATAGAAAATTTTGTCAGAAGGAACTACTGTCAGTCTTGCTATGATAAGCAGAATTCCTTTTATATGTACAACTGTACTCTCTCTTTCAGATACAGATTAGACTGCTGGATAGTTCAGCTTAAGAAAGGTTAACTGATGCATACGGTCAACACTTAGTTTAATGATTTAAGGCAAACTGGAAAACAAACAGCATCTAAAGGGAAAAATAGCAATTATACATATCACTTAAACAAGTTATTTTTTCTATCTGCATGGTCTCCCTAAGTTATCCGATAATTTCTGCAGAAAGAACTGCTGATAACCTTCTTTTAATATGGTGCTCTTCTCATCTTGAAAGTAGTTTCTAATTACATGTAACACAATAACTTAATTCCCCCTGCATATTTCTAATTCAGAATTCATCATCCAATTTCATTGTAGGATATCTGGTTGTTCAATCTTTTACCTGAACAGAATGCAGCAAAGTCATATAATTCATGGCAACTTCTCCATATCACTATCCAACCATTAACACCAGTTGTAAATCTCTAAATAACTGATAATTTCCATCTGTATCATACCTTACAATCAAAAACAAGCCATCTACAAATCACTTAACAAATCAACTGGATACGCTCATTAACTAGTTTTTACAAAGGTTATAGCCTGAGCAATGGCCATATTTTTGACCAAGGCAGAGGTTAATATTTGAACTTTAAAACAATAATCTAGACAACTTTGACAAGACATAACTCCTAATGTGCTTTTTTTTAAAGTAAACTTGCTACTCTTATACAAGTCAAAGCAATTTACTCGCAGTTATATTTCCTTATTGTTGATGTAGGACGAAGATTTAGAATAAGGTGGCACTGGTGACACAAAGTTTGATTTTGGGACATAATCACGTAATAACAGCTTTAGAAATAAAACACAGGAATTCTCCAAGGATATTCCTTCTCCGTTAACAAATTCCATAGCGATAAATTCTAAATCAATGTTATCTGACTTATCCTTACGACTATGTAGATTTATAGCACCATTCTCAAGAGTGGCATTGTCAAAGTAGATAACAAGTATAATTTTGGTCAACTAATGGTAGAAAATATACATTCTGCTGATGAAGAAGTCACTGGAATGGAGAGTGAATTAAGGAGGAACTTTTAAACTTTATTGAACATAGATTGAGTGACATCAGTATTATTCATATTCGGGCTCCATGTTCTCAAATTTGTTAGTTTCCTTATCTCATCTGTTGGAGTAGCTAAATTGAATATGTTCAATAGATCCAGAAGCATCTGAAGTTGTATTTTCTGATGATCAAAATGATTATCCTTGGAATACAATGAAACTACTTCAACTGGAATATTTTGGAAATGTTGGCCATCAAGAGTTTTCAGCAATATTTTTTTTAAGTTTGCAGACATTATGCTTCTGGAAGCATGTTGTAAATTCACCTCTCATAAATCTAGGACTTGGTAGTATCATTGTTGAAAAGGATATTGGATTGACAAACCTACGATTAACACATCCACCATCTAGCTTTCTGGTTTGTCTCATATAACGAGGTAATGTAGGAGATGGAGACAAGCCATCTTCAAAAACCCATGTGTTGAAACACTCCAAATGCTCTTCAGACATGTGCATTACCAAAAAAAATAGGCAAGCTTAATCAACTATTCTGCAAAGAAATGGCCATAGCCTGCAATGTAACAGAAATTTGTTCAGTTGCTGAAAAGTTAAGATGGGCAAATATCTGAACAATAATGCACTAAATTATTGCACGGTACTATGGAAACCCCTGCCTTCATTGCATACTCATATCTTCCATTTAAGCAATTCAGTAATTTTCAACAAACTTTGTAATTGGTAAAGTATCTATCACTGCTCTGGAGTGTTCAGAGTACCATATTTAGCATTATTAATTTATCGTAGCTGCATCCGGAGATATCTGGGACATTAAATTCTCTGATAAACTCATCCATTTAGGAGGAATTGAAATGAAGACAAAAAGTAGCTTACCAACTGTCTATAAGCAGCCAATGATCAAACAAAGGCTGGTTCTCCTTTTGAATACTAGCAGCCACCCCATTAACAATTCCACTAATACTAGCTCCACCATCAAATACCTGACCACAGCAGTGACCTAAAGGAAGAAGTTGCCTAAACAAACAATTTTTGTAGAAAATGGTTAGTTTTTTTAGAGACCATCTAGGGAACATTAATCAATTCTATTGGGTCTTCAAAAATGTAATAATCTTTGTCCACCCACCATGTAATTGCACAAAGCTGTGCTAGTTGGTAATATCATTTGCCTCTCCTTGAAGAGTGCTTACTAATTAGCAATATAAGTCTACCATTGTATGCGACACATTGACACAATTTACACCTTTAAAATTTCTCCAGACATTTATGTTTTTCCCTTCACCCACCACATGAAATACTCACAAAAAGAAACCAAACGATTGAATTATTGGAATAAATTTAAAAGGTACAAAAACTACCTATGTAGACAATAACCAGTTAGTGGAAACAAAAAATATGCACATGTAGACAACATCCAGTTTGATATTCCTTCACAACATACAATATTCTCTATACAGAAAATAGGTACAATATATTGTACATGATTTTAAATGGTAAAAGTTTATCTCATTGGTTGGAGTCTTCTCGGAACATCCATGTTTCCATTGTTCTTTTACAGACAAATCAACTTTTTAAAAAACACCATTTCTTGTTAAATTTTGCTTTTGTTTTCATTTGTTGTTCCTGCATGAAATTTTTCTTTTTATAGGTGAGTGGTGGAGGAATATACCAAGTGTGACTTTCAGAGCTTTCCGGATTCAGGACTTTTAAAAACTTGTTATTCACTACACATATCAACATGCAATGTCAGGTATTGACTACAGACATGGTAAGGTCTACTACAGCCACCTTCAAGGTCATGGTTACAGTTGCTCAGGAGAATTGCAATAAACAAACGAGTTTCCCAGGAGTGAGCTCTCCTTAAACCATAGAGCAGAACTGAATACATGTATTCAATCTGCTTATAGTACAGCACATTTGGTTGCTCAATTCTGAAGATAGATTGTAATAGAGCATGCTAATTTGATTGAGTCATCACCATTGACTGCTAACCTCGCCTTTTATCTGAAATGAAAAAAAAGAGTTGTTGTGAACATTGAATGTAATGAATCTTTTTGTACAATATTGTATGCAAGTTATGCAAGGATAAAAAAGATTGTCAACCCATGACGATGAATTTCATGGGGTTTCGTTTTGCACATGCAATATTCTTTGCACAAGCAGTTCACTACCATAGAGAGGCATGCTATTTGGGTGGATGGTGGTTGCCCTCTACCATTTTAAAAGTTGGGTTTAACCAAAATATTAGGGTCTATTCAGTGGCATCCATTCTGCCAACATAACTGGTCGTCTGGGTCTAATAATTTTCCAGAAATTGCAGTTAGCTAATTGTGTCTACGCTTATTTGAGCCACTCACGAATTTAAATAACTTCGCTGACTACACGACAATTTATGTACACATGTTTCAATTAGCAGCTCTAGGTAAGGTGCTTTGTACCACATATACTGTCTAGTTCTAGTACATGCCCATAGAGAGCAATAGGAAACTAATACAAATCCTATGGGATAATTTTGACCATAAAGGAATGTCATTACGTATTCCACAACATAATAAATGTTCCCGTGAGTTTGGGATTATTTTGGCGGGAAAATATTCAGATAGTCTACCTTAGAACTAGAGAGGAGTAAAGCCTATTAAACTAGCTGTTGAACCACACCATCCATGTCTATGGAAAAATGCGCTAAAGGACTGGAGCAAAAAGCTGATTTTAAAGTCAGTTTGATGCATACATAACCATTATGGTGATGTTTCAAGTGGAACCTACGAATAATATTAAGGTCTCCACAAATATTTAAACCATGTAATTCTTGTTTTTAGTATCGCATTCCACTTAACTTCCGTGGTTCTCGTCAGCATGAACCGAATTTAGGTAGCAATTAGCCAGTCACCACTATACTGCTAAAGTGTACCTAGCAAATATTTGAAGTACCACGCTATTCCAGCAAAAAAACATGGGTTCACACATTATTGGTCATACAGTGTCCATTCTCCCTATTTTGATGAAATATATTAACCTACACATGCCAAACTAATTGCAAGGGAGGAAAAAAAGTCTGATAATCACAAGTGCCGTCATGAACACTCTCTTTCTGATCATCCTGCTGTTTCTGGAAGACTTTCTGCCAGTAAAGCTGCATAGACAGCTATGTTAGCAGAAATTGCTCTGAATTCCATCGTTCATTAGAAACACAGTTCTCCTGAATGGATTTTATTGTTTAGGTTCTGTTATTCACAAACATGACATAGCTTGTATAGGTATTATTCACTTACCAGTGTAGAGCTGATCTTTAAACCAAACTATAGCAAGTTCTCCCTGCATAACTGACAATACAGCCAGTTCTTGTTACTGATATACAATCAGTTCTAACACTTTACAGAGAAATGATATAGTAAGCCTTGTTTAAAAAAACAAAATTTCCTTTAGTAATCACTAGAATATCTCAGAAATAGAATTATTATAGAGTACAACATGGGCAGTAACTAAGAGTTTTAGAATCTGCCAATACAGATGACATCAACATTCCAGATGATGCAATGTTACAATAATTTTTCCATCTGGTTGAAATGAGGAATCATTCCAATGCTACATATAGCTGTATATCTATAATTTAGCCCATAATTACATAGTTAGCCCAAGGCTGCATGTGTGTTGAGTTTGCCCATAAATACATAAATATTTTCCCCAAGACTGTAATTTTTATATGTAGTAGCCCAAGACTATATATATACATGCAGTACACCCAGGAATATATATTTAGAGTCAGTAAAGATTATTTGTATAGTGTTAGCCCAAGACTTTGTATATACATCACATTAGCCCAGGACTATAACGTATTTGTAGCACACCCAGGACCAAATATATATATATATATACATATACATAGAGTTTGGCCATGATTATATATATAAATAATTAGCAAAATACTATATTATATACATAAAGTTAACCCAAGACTACATACTAAATAGTTTTCCCATATCAATATATATATATCATCAGTGTACTAGTCCAGAAGTGACCTGTACCTCTATTTGTTAAGTACTCAGTCACTCACAGCACATGCGCGCACACGGACATTTACACTCGTGCACCAAAATGCACACTGAACTCACACACAAATGTATTGGATTGTTTTGTTGGCTAATTGATGTTCATGTGTACAGTATTACCTAGCAACATACATCAAACATAACTGGCCAGAACTGTATTCAACATACACTCACACAATTTGTTTGCCACTGACAAGAGGAAGCTGCTTAAAGACGCAAGATGGCAGTTGTGTTCGAATAAAATGCTAAGAAGGCATGCTATGTAGTGAAGAGGAGTTACTTACAAGTCACTCTCCTCGTGAAGAACTCCAATCCTGTCTAATACAGCAGTATTAGCAATTAGTCAGAGGTTTATTGTGGGAAGTGTGATACAAGGGAGGACTATCCCATTTACCACCGAGATTTGCACATATATTTATACCTGTCATAACTTTTTTCCCCTTTCTTCTGTGCAAATGATTATTTTACCAGCTTGTTGCTTATTGTGTGTGCTATAAGATGATATGTAAAAAGTCTCTATAGGCACTTTTTCTTAGAAGATATAGCCAAACACGCAAGGTTCACTCAAAAAATTGCACTTCCTAATTTCACAGGAATCTAATTTCAAGGCGCCTTGAGCTGCAGACCCCAAATTTGTTTTGTGGCTTGCTAACACCCTAAGATGTGATATAACCTAGCCATAATTACAACGCGGTGAAGTGTTGAAAAGATATGAGACACTTTATTTCCAGCCGCCGCCCAAAATCACGGAATATCTGTGCCCCGCCTCTTCTAAACATCATATCTCAGGAATGCTTCATGGTAAAAATAATTTGTCTCGCTTATATCAAAGCTTACGGTGTTAGCAAGCCACAACACAAGTTTGGGGTCTGTAGCTCAAGGCGTCTTGTAATTAGAATCCTGAGAAATTAGGAAGTGCAATTTTTTTAGTGACCCTTGCGTGTTTGGCTATATCTTCTAAGAAAAAGTGCCTATTGAGACTTTTTACATATCATCTTAAAGCACACACAATAAGCAACAAGCTGGTATAATAATTATTTGCACAGAAGAAAGGAAAAAAAAGTTATGACAGGTACAAATATATGTGCAAATTTCGGTGGTAAATGGGATAGTCCCCCCTGGAAGAAAATTAGTGTTGGTGTAGGTAACAGAATCAAGATGGCAGAAGTTAGGAATAGAAGAAAGGGAAAGAGAAGAGGGTGGCAATATTAACTTCCTATGAGGATGGAATTGTGGAGTGGGCCATGATAACCCCCCTCTCCCACACACCCCCCCCCCCTCCCCCATGGGTGGTTCCAAGCATAAACTGCCAAATCATCAGGATTAATGCTGCAAGTGAGTATGATACTAGTTTTAAGGAACTCCTAACAACCTCTTAGAGTCGACCCAGTGAAAGATTCAAGGCATGCTAGAAGTATTTTAGGTGTGCTGGTTTACTACCTAGTGAAGGATTCAAGGCATGCTGGAAGTAATTTAGGTCAGCTGGTTTCCTACCACAATGAAGGATTCAAGGCATGCTGGAAGTGTTTTAGGTCTGCCGGTTTGCTACCTAGTGAAGGATTCAAGGCATGCTGGAATGTTTTAGGTCTGCTGGTTTGCTACCTAGTGTAGGATTCAAGGCATGCTGGAAGTGTTTTAGGTGTACTGGTTTTCTACCTAGTGAAGGTTTCAAGGCATGCTGGAAGTGCTTTATGTCTGCTGGTTTGCTACCTTAGTGAAGGATCCAAAGCATCTTGGAAGTGTTTGAGGTCTGCTGGTTTGCTACCTAGTGAAGATTCAAGGCATGCTGGGAGTGTTTAAGGTCTGCAGGTTTACTACCTTAGTGAAGGATTCAAGGCAAGCTGGAAGTGTTTTAGGTTTGTAGATTTGCTACCTAGAGAAGGATTCATGGCATGCTGGAAGTGTTTTAGGCCTGCTGGTTTACTACCATAGCGAAGGATTCATGGCATGCTGGGAGTGTTTTAGGTCTGTTGGTTTGTTACCTAGTGAAGGATTCAAGGCATGCTGGAAGTGTTTTAGGTCTGCTGATTTGCTACCTTCGTGAAGTATTCAAGGAATGCTGGAAGTGTTTTAGCTCTACTGGTTTGCTACCTTAGTGAAGGATTAGAGGCATGCTGGTAGTGTTTTAGGTCTGCTGGTTTACTACCTTAGTAAAGAATTAAAGGAATTCTGGAAGTATTTTAGCTCTACTTGTTTGCTACCTTAGTGAAAGATTAGAAGCATGCTGGAATTGTTTTAGGTCTGCTTGTTTGCTACCTAGGAAAGGATTCAAGGCATGCTGGAGGTGTTTTAGGTCTGCTTGTTTGCTACCTTAGTGAAGCATTCAATGCATGCCGGAAGTGTTTTAGGTCTGCTGGTTTACTACCTTAGTGAAGGATTCAAGGCATGCTGGAAGTATTTTAGGTCTGCTGGTTTACTACCTAGTGAAGGATTCAAGGCATGCTGGAAGTGTTTTAGGTCTGCTGGTTTACTACCTAGTGAAGGATTCAAGGCATGCTGGAAGTGTTTTAGGTCTGCTGGTTTACTACCTAGTGAAGGATTCAAGGCATGCTGGAAGTGTTTTAGGTCTGCTGGTTTACTACCTTAGTGAAGGATTCAAGGCATGCTGGAAGTGTTTTAGGTTTGCAGATTTGCTACCTAGAGAAGGATTCATGGCATGCTGGAAGTATTTTAGGTCTGCTGGTTTACTGCCTTAGTGAAGGATTCAAGGCATGATGGAAGTGTTTTAGGTCCTCTAGTTTACTACCTAGTAAAGGATTCAAGGCATGCAGGAAGTGTTTTACGTCTGCTGGTTTACTACCCAGTGAAGGAATCAAGACATGCTGGAGGTATTTCAGGTCTGCTGGTTTACCACCTTTGTGAAGTATTCAGGGCACGCTGGAAGTATTTTAGGTCTACTGGTTTGCTACCAAGAAAAGGATTCAAGGCATGCTGGAAGTGTTTTAGGTCAGCTGGTTTGCTACTTACTGAAAGATTCAACGCATGCTGGAAGTAATCTACGTCTGCAGGTTTGCTCCTAGTGAAGGATTCAAGGCATACTGGAAGAGTTTTAGGTTTGCTCGTTTCCTACTTACTAAAGGATTTAAGGCATGCTGAAAGTGTATTAGATAAGCTGGTTTGTTACATGAAGGATTCAAGGCATGCTGGAAGTATTTTAGGTCTGCTGTGTACTACTTAGTGAAGTATTCATGACATGCTGGAAGTGTTATAGACCTGCTGGTTTACTACCATAGCGAAGGATTCATGGCCTGCTGGAAGTTGTTTAGGTCTGTTGGTTTGCTAACTAGAGAATGATTCAAGGCATGCTGGAAGTGATTTAGGTCTGCTGGTGTGCTACCTTGTAAAGTACTCAAGGAAGGCTGGAAGTGATTTTGGTCTGGTGGTTTACAAACTTAGTGAAGGATTCAAGGCATGCTGGAAGTGTTTTAGGTCTGCTGGTTTGCTACCTTCATGAAGTATTCAAGGATGCTGGAAGTGTTTTAGCTCTACAAGTTTGCTACCTTAGTGAAGGATTAGAGGCATGATGGAAGTATTTTAGGTCAGCTTGTTTGCTACCTACTGAATAATTCAACGCATGATGGAAGTGATTTAGGTCTGCAGGTTTGCTACCTTAGTGAATGATTCAAGGCATGCAGGAATTGTTTTAGGTCTGCTGGTTTGCTACCTAGTCAAGGATTCAAGGCATGCTGGATGTGTTTTAGGTCTGCTAGTGTACTACCTAGTGAAGAATTCATGTCATGCTGGAAGTGTTTTAGGTCTGCTGGTTTACTACCATAGCGAAGGATTCATGACATGCCGGAAGTGTTTTATGTGTGCTGGTGTACTACCTAGTGAAGGATTCAAGGCATGCTGGAAGTGTTTTAGATCTGCTGGTTTGCTACCTAGTGAAGGATTCAATGCATGCTGGATGTAATTTAGGTCTGCAGTTTTGCTACCTTAGTGAACGATTCAAGGCATGCTGGAATTGTTTTAGGTCTGCTGGTTTGATACCTAGTAAAGGATTCAAAGCATGCTGGAAGTGTTTTAGGCATACTAGTTTATTACGTGAAGGATTCAAGGCATGCTGGAAGTGTTTTAGGTCTGCAGGTATACTACCTAGTGAAGGATTCATGGCATGCTGGAAGTGTTTTAGGTCTGCTGGTTTACTGCCATAGCGAAGGATTCAAAGCATGCTGGAAGTGTTTTAGGGCTGCTGGTTTACTACCTAGGAAAGGATTCAAGGCATGCTGGAGGTGTTTTAGATCTGCTAGTTTGCTACTTTAGTGAAGCAATCAAGGCATGCAGGAAGTGTTTTAGGTATGCTGGTTTGCTAACTAGTAAAGGATTCAAGGCATGTTGGAAGTGTTTTAGGTCTGCTGATTTACTACCTTAGTGAAGGATTCAAGGCATGCTGGAAGTGTTTTAGGTTTGCAGATTTGTTACCTAGAGAAGGATTCATGGCATGCTGGAAGTATTTTAGGTCTGCTGGTTTACTGCCTTAGTGAAGGATTCAAGGTATGATGGAATTGTTTTAGGTACTCTAGTTTACTAACTAGTAAAGGATTCAAGGCATGCTGGAAGTGTTTTATGTCTGCTGGTTTACTACCCAGTGAAGGAATCAAGGCATGCTGGAAATATTTTAGGTCTGCTGGTTTACTACCTTTGTGAAGTATTCAAGGCACGCTGGGAGTATTTTAGGTCTACTGGTTTGCTACCTAGTGAAGGATTCAAGGCATGCTGGAAGTGTTTTAGGTCTGCTGGTTTGCTACCTAGTGAAGGATTCAAGGCATGTTGGAAGTGTTTTAGGTCTGCTGGTTTACCACTTAGTGAAGGATTCAAGGCACACTGGAAGAGTTTTAGGTTTGCTGGTTTCGTACATACTAAAGGATTCAAGGCATGCTGAAAGTGTATTAGGTATGCTAGTTTGTAACGTGAAGGATTCAAGGCATGCTGAAAGTATTTTAGGCCTGTTGGTTTACTACCATAGCAAAGGATTCATGGCATGCTGAAAGTTGTTAAGGTCTGTTGGTTTGCTACCTAGTGAAGGATTCAAGGCATGCTGGAAGTGATTTAGGTCTGCTGGAGTACTCCCTTGCAAAGTATTCAAGGAATGCTGGAAGTGATTTAGGTCTGCTGGTTTACAAACTTAGTGAAGGATTCAAGGCATGCTGGAAGTGTTTTCGGTCTGCTTGTTTGCTACCTTCATGAAGTATTCAAGGAATGCTGGAAGTGTTTTAGCTCTACTGGTTTGCTACCTTAGTGAAGGATTAGAGGCATGCTGGAAGTGTTTTAGGTCTGCTGGTTTACTACCTTAGTAAAGGATTCAAGGCATGCTGGAAGTGTTTTAGGTCGGCTGGTTTGCTACCTACGGAATAATTCAACGCAAGATGGAAGTAATTTAGGTCTGCAGGTTTGCTACCTTAGTGAATGATTCAAGGCATGCTGGAATTGTTTTAGGTCTGCTGGTTTGCTACCTAGTCAAGGATTCAAGGCATGCTGGAAGTGTTTTAGGTATACTAGTTTGTTACATGAAGGATTCAAGGTAGGCTGGAAGTGTTTTAGGTCCACTGGTGTACTACCTAGTAAAGAATTCATGGCATGCTGGAAGTGATTTAGGTCTGCTGGTTTACAACCATAGCGAAGGATTCATGGAATGCCGGAAGTATTTAATGTCTGCTGGTGTACTACCTAGTGAAGGATTCAAGGCATGCTGGAAGTGTTTTAGGTCTGTTGGTGTACTACCTTGTGAAGTATTCAAAGCGTGCTGGAAGTGATTTAGGTCTGCTGTTTACAAACAGTGAAGGATTCAAGGCATGCTGGAAAGGTCTGCTGGTTTGCTACCTTCGTGAAGTATTCAAGGAATGCTGGAAGTGTTTTAGCTCTACTGGTTTGCTACCTCAGTGAAGGATTCAAGGCATGCTGGAAGTGTTTTAGGTCTGCTGGTTTGCTACCTAGTGAAGGATTCAATGCATGTTGGATGTAATTTAGGTCTGCAGGTTAGCTACCTTAGTGAACGATTCAAGGCATGCTGGAATTGTTTTAGGTTTGCTGGTTTGACACCTAGTGAAGGATTCAAGGCATGCTGGAAGTGTTTTAGGTCTGCAGGTATACTACCTAGTGAAGGATTCATGGCATGCTGGAAGTGTTTTAGGTCTGCTGGTTTACTACCATAGCGAACAATTCAAGGCAAGCTGGAAGGGTTTTAGGTCTGCTGGTTTACTACCATAGCGAAGGATTCATGGCATGTTGGAAGTGTTTTATGCTGCTGGTGTACTGCCTAGTTAAGAATTCAAGGCATGCTGGAAGTATTTTAGGTCTGCTGGTTTGCTACCTAGTGAAAGATTCAAAGCATGCTGGAAGTGTTTTAGGGCTGCTGGTTTGCTACCTAGTGAAGGATTAAAGGCATGTTGGAATTCTTTTAGGTCTGCTTGTTTTCTACGTAGTGAAGGATTCAAAGCATCCTGGAAGTGTTTTAGGTCTGCTGGTTTACTACCTAGGAAAGGATTCAAGGCATCCTGGAGGTGTTTTAGGTCTGCTAGTTTGCTACCTTAGTGAAGCATTCAAGGCATGCAGGAAGTGTTTTAGGTCTGCTGGTTTGCTACCTTGTGAAGGATTCAAGTCATGTTGGAAGTGTTTTAGGTCTGCTGGTTTGCTACCTAGTGAAGATTCAAGGCATGCTGGAAGTATTTTAGGTCTGCTGGTTTACTACCTTAGTGAAGGATTCAAGGCATGCTGGAAGTGTTTTAGGTTTGCTGATTTGCTACCTAGAGAAGGATTCATGGCATGCTGGAAGTATTTTAGGTCTGCTGGCTTACTGTCTGAGTGAAGGATTCAAGGCTTGCTGGAAGTGTTTTAGGTCCTCTAGTTTACTACCTAGTAAAGGATTCAAGGCATGCTGGAAGTGTTTTATGTCTGCTGGTTTACTACCCAGTGATGGAATCAAGGCATGCTGGAAGTGTTTCAGGTCTGCTGGTTTGCTACCAAGAAAAGGATTTAAGGCATGCTGGAAGTGTTTTAGGTCAGCTGGTTTGCTACCTACTGAAAGATTCAATGCATGCTGGAAGTAATTTAGGTCTTCAGGTTTGCTCCTAGTGAAGGATTTAAGGCATACTGGAAGAGTTTTAGGTTTGCTGGTTTACTACTTACTAAAGGATTCAAGGCATGCTGAAAGTGTTTTAGGTACGCTGGTTTGTTACGTGAAGGATTCAAGGCATGCTGGAAGTACTTTAGGTCTGCTGTGTACTACCTAGTGAAGGATTAATGACATGCTGGAAGTGTTTAGGTCAGCTGGTTTACTACCATAGCGAAAGATTCATGGCATGCTGGAAGTGTTTTAGGTCTGTTGGTTTGCTACCTTGTGAAGGATTCGAGGCAAGCAGGATGTGATTTAGGTCTGCTGGTTTACAAACTTAGTGAAGGATTCAAGGCATGCTGGAAGTGTTTTAGGTCTGCTTGTTTGCTACTTTCCTGAAGTATTCAAGGAATGCTGGAGGTGTTTTAGCTTTACTGGTTTGCTACCTTAGTGAAGATTCAAGGCATACTGGAAGTGTTTTAGGTCTGGTGGTTTGCTACCTACTGAATAATTCAAAGCATGCTGGAAATGATTTAGGTCTGCAGGTTTGCTATCTCAGTGAATTATTCAAGGCATGCTGGAATTGTTTTAGGTCTGCTGGTTTGCTACCTAGTCAAGGATTCAAGGCATGCTGGAAGTATTTTAGGTATACTAGTTTGTTACATGAAGGATTCAAGGCATGCTAGAAATGATTTAGGTCAGCTAGTTTGCTAACTTAGTGAAGGATTCAAGGCTTGCTGGAAGTATTTTGGGGCTGCAGGTTTGCTACCTAGTGAAGGATTCAGGGAACGCTGGAAGTGTTTTAGGTATGCTGGTTTACTACCAAGTGAAGGATTCAAGGCATGCTGGAAGTGTTTTAGGTCTGCTGGTTTGCTACCTAGTGAAGGATTCAAGGCATGTTGGAAGTGTTTTAGGTCTGCTGGTTTGCTACCTAGTGAAGGATTCAAGGCATGCTTGAAGTGTTTTAGATCAGCTGGTTTGCTACCTAGTGAAGGATTCAAGGCATGCTGGAAGTGTTTTAGGTCTGCTGGTTTACTACCTAGTGAAGGATTCAAGGCATGCTAGAAATGATTTAGGTCAGCTAGTTTGCTAACTTAGTGAAGGATTCAAGGCTAGCTGGAAGTATTTTGGGGCTGCAGGTTTGCTACCTAGTGAAGGATTCAGGGAACGCTGGAAGTGTTTTAGGTATGCTGGTTAACTACCAAGTGAAGGATTCAAGGCATGCTGGAAATGTTTTAGGTCTGCTGGTTTTCTACCTAGTGAAGGATTCAAGGCATGTTGGAAGTGTTTTAGGTCTGCTGGTTTGCTACCTAGTGAAGGATTCAAGGCATGCTGGAAGTGTTTTAGATCAGCTGGTTTGCTACCTAGTGAAGGATTCAAGGCATACTTGAAGTGTTTTAGGTCTGCTGGTTTGCTACCTAGTGAAGGATTCAAGGCATGTTGGAAATATTTTAGGTCTGCTGGTTTGCTACCTAGTGAAGGATTCAAGGCATGCTGGAAGTGTTTTAGGTCTGCTGGTTTGCGACCTAGTGAAGGATTCAAGGCATGCTGGAAGTGTTTTAGGTCTGCTGGTTTGCTACCTAGTGAAGGATTCAAGGCATGTTGGAAGTGTTTTAGGTCAGCAGGTTTGCAACCAGGTGAAGGATTCAAGGCATGTTGGAAGTGTTTTAGGTCTGCTGGTTTGCTACCTAGTGAAGGATTCAAGGCATGCTGGAAGTGTTTTAGGTCTGCTGGTTTGCTACCTAGTGAAGGATTCAAGGCATGCTGGAAGTGTTTTAGGTCTGCTGGTTTGCTACCTAGTGAAGGATTCAAGGCAGGCTGGAAGTGTTTTAGGTCTGCTGGTTTGCTACCTAGTGAAGGTTTCAAGGCATGCTGGAAGTATTTTTCTGAGCCATGAACAAGAGAAGACTTAGTTTAGGTTATTACATAAAGATGTCAGAGGAAGTTTTAGCTTATCATGTTTTTGCTTTTGTATTTCGGGCAACTGCCATTTTGAAATGCACATCAACCTTCAGTGTTACCATGTGAGTACAATGTTGATCGAGACCAAGAATAATGAGTTAGTATTTCTAATCTAACCCATATGAACTATGTTGATAAAGAGACCAAGAATAATGACTTAAACTGTGTCACTATTCTATCATGTAAGCAATGTTGATAGAGACCAAAAATAATGAGTTACACTGTGTTAGTATTCTAGCACACAAGAACAATGTTGATAAAGAGATTACTGCTTCCTATCCGCACATCACAGTTAGAAATATATGTTGAGGATGTGTGAGCAAATTAGGGAAGGTTCAGGGTTATCTTTGTAGCTGACATAATATATCAACAAACTTACAGGACAGTGAGATATGTGTCAGCAGGAGAGAAGTCAAAGACACGGACATACTGGATCAAGTTACCACTTGCATCACTAGTTAGCATAGATAATAGATCATATTATGTCTGACCAAGAGCATGATAAATATATATATACATATATATTTCATATATAAATGGCCAACGCCAGCAATGCAGCTAGCTACTAGATGACGACCAGTACTAATCAATTGATTGACAAAAGCCATTAACGACTTCATTTCATTCTATTCAGGCTAAGTTCGACTGGAATGGCTTTGAAAGAGTTGCTTCGTATGTAAGTTGAAACTATTAGATATTGCATTGCTACTTACAATTATAATTGGGTGCATCAATACTGTATTTATTAGATATTTCCTGCTTCAGCAAAAGCAACCTGACAACTTCAAATCTGCTGGCTACAGATCAAGCTACACTGGTGTCGTAAGGGAAATCAAAACACAAACTGTCGACATATACCAGGTCCTGCCAATAGGCACCAAGTATATCATTACTAGATCTGTAATGGTCAGGTTAGGCAGAGGGTAAGGGATCTCTACCAAGTCTCAGTTGCTACAGTCCACAGTGAAAGTTAGTTCAGGATCATTGTTGGAGAAGCACTCGCAAGCTCTGGGGAAATGTGCTCTTGCACTGAGTAGAGAATCAGCCACCAGTAGGAAAAAAAGTAACAACTCATCCCAAATACATACAATTACCTCCGACATTGGAATGCGCGATGTGTGCTCCTCTGGCACATGCGCAGTAGCTATAATCGAGAAATAATAGCACTGAAAAAAAAGTGGAGAGACAGGCAGGCACACATTAGCTATGTTTTTGTTTGTAATTTTTGGTTGCTGTTGTTGTTGCTGTAAGATCTTCTACTTTTGTAGTTTTTTCTGAAAGATTTTCTAGTTGTTGCTTTTTTTTGTAAATATTCTAGTTGCTGTTTTTCCCGGAATTTAAAAGCAGTTTACATTTTAGGGGTAAAATTCAAGATCAAAGGGAGTTTATGAAGAAGAAAAAAATGAAAAAAATTAAATATCCTATTATGTGCATGTGTTTTGGTGGAAGAAGCTGTATTTAGAGTATTGCATCAAAATCTCCAAAAGCTTTCAGTACTTAGTGAGTTAGTTATACACTTGTCAGCATGTGCAATGTCTACCAGTATGTTAGCTGTACACTAGCCAGCATGTGCAATGACTACCAGTTAGCTATACACTTGCCAGCATGTGCAATGTCTACCAGTATGTTTGCTATACACTTGCCAGCACGTGCAATGTCTACCAGTATGTTAGCTATACACTTGCCAGCAAGTGCAATGTCTACCAGTATGTAAGCTATACACTGCCAGAAAGTGCAATGTCTACAAGTATGTTAGCCGTACACTTGCCAGCAAGTGCAATGTCTACGCCAGCACGTGCAATATCTACCAGTATGTTAGCTATACATTTGCCAGCATATGCAATGTCTATCAGTCGGTTTATTTATAGCTTCTCATCATAACCCTCATTTATATATTACTATTATTATTATTGAATAATTTGCACACCACAATATGTCTACTCACAGAAGAAATAAAGGTAGGGTGGAGAAAAAGTTAGGCGGTGGAAATGGCATCGAAATTACATATGAGAGAGATGTATCTACTCTGAGAAGAAATAAGATAAGCTGAAGAAACTTCCCACTCTCTGCACACTTCCTAAATATTTTAAGCTATTTTGATATAGAGATCGGATTGCGCATAAGGTTTCATATTATGATCCAAGTAATGGTCCAAAAACCAATCCCTGAGAGGCTCTTGAAGTCACTAGTTTCCAATCTTAGGCATGTCAATCTATTACCACAAACTGGTGGGACTTTGCGATTTTTTTTTCAATTTAAAACGTTTCCAAGCACTAACATAAAATAGAATTGATTTTGGTACTAGTTTGACTAGGTTACTGATAATACTCTGGTGCTTGCTTGCAGGATTGCAAGTTTGTGTGTACCAACTGTGCATATCTAGTCTGTTGCTCTTCTCTACCCACTTAAACATTTCGTGGAGTTTCTGGCTTTTGTACTTGTTCTGCAATGTTCTGTACACACATAGGCATATGGACAGAAATTGCATACATAGCTTACTAGAGCTCATATACAGGCCACCATCTCATCAATGTCTTTGTTCCTTCATATTCCATGTTTTATATATTACATGCAGTTCCACTATTCATAATTCTAATGTTATTTTTACCACTGAAAAAAAAATTTTTTTTACTGATTTATGTTTACATATTTATATGCATATATAATAACTTATTTGATTACCATTGTTAGCCTGCAGAAGGTATCCATAGTTAAGCTTAAAAATTTTTTTTTTAATCCATCAAAACTTGTTGTTTATATTTTTGTATTACGTAGAGGCATTTTAAAGTAAGGGACTTTTTCTTAAGAAGAATGAGTGAAAAAGTACATTTCTATATATATATTGCATTTTTGGGGATATAAAGGGTGGAGTAAGAACCTGGGGTGAACCTGGGTTTTTTTCTTTCTTTCTACCATATTTTGTACACTTTGCTGTTGCTCTGATTTATAGCGCATTCATAATGGTATGCTTTATCTTCCCGTATATGTTGAAATGTACCTCATTTGACAGCCTGGGTAGCAAAAGCAAATATCAGTCCAGTTCAAGGTGTTCAAGATGTGATACTACCGTGGTTGCTAAATCCGTACTTCTACTACACAGCAAGCTCTCTTTTAGTAATGCGATTCTTTTTATAGAGTTGAGGAATCTTTAAACAAAAAAAAAAAGCTTTTACACGCAGTTTTCAAATCCCATGCTTGACAAATTCACACCCCCCTCCCTTTCCCTGGGTCGAATTGTCTCTTATGCCTTGTCGAGTCATGCTTCAACTAACCACACTACAGATTACACCTATTTTCTGAATTTCCATACATGGAATTTTTTAGCCAAGACGCAGCACCTCCGATTTTGAGGTACCTGTTATGTATGTTATATCTATGCAACACTTTAGTACCAAAAGAGAGCACACAGAGAGATCTATCTTTTTCATGATAAATCATGCTCATTGAGTCAAATATGCAGAATCTTTGGAGCTTCAAAGTCATAAGCAATACGAAAAAAATGATAGGTTCACACCAGGTCATACCTTGGTATAAGTTACTGTCTCAAATCTGCCTGCATATGTTGCATATCTGATGCCATATCCACTTACGAAAAATATACATCAACTGATGAAAAAAATTATTATAACTAAATCAAATTTTTTTTATTAGTAATAATATTGAATAACATCCATTTTATTTCATTTGACTAACATGCATAATTATAGCAACATAATTTGATCTTGTAGAGTGATGAAGAATGCAGTAGTATAATTTTTCTAAGGAAAATTTTGTTGTAATGTCTTCCTATCAAGCTTACAAATGTGCAAAAGTTGAATATCATCTTTGAATTTCGCATCAGTTCGTAAGTTTGAGGATTTAATTTTGATCATAAAGATTGAAAGAATATATCTATTGTTCCAGATATACAACGTAGAATTGATATTATAATAGATTTCCCAATGATTTATATTTAAATGTCATCTAGAAGACTGATATAGCGCCATAAATAGTTCTATTACTCTTCCATGTTACTTTGAGCAGAAAGTGCCAACCTCATTGGAGTTTCTTAGCCGTATATCGGTTTGGTTTATCTTTCCCAAATATTATGCCTCTCGCCGTTTTTAGATATCGTCAAGAACTTGATAGATGAAAAAACAAATTTACGAAACTAAATAGATCTGGTTGTTCCCAACAAAACATTTCTGGAAGCTTCAACTTATGAAATAAACAATTGCTTAACCAAAAATTGCAAAAATTATCCTTGAGTGTTTTCATTCTACCAAGAGCACCAGATAACCTGTCTGGTATGTATTTTATTCAGATGCTCGTAATATTTTATCTTAAAAACTCAAGGATATCTGGAAAAAAAATCTACATATAAAGATTTTGAACTCACACTGTAGTGTTTTGTCTTGGCTTTAGTAACAGATTGACGTAAAAACCTTTTTTTAATAAAAATTTTAAAAAAAAGACCTTGGTTCTATAGCAACACACCCTAGCTACAGATCACATCACGACAAATCAGCTTGGGACAGCTACTTGTCAAGCTAAGATATATATAAACACACAACTCTAGGAGGGCATTTCTGGGACGTGCACAATGCACGAACAAGTTACACTGAGTTAGAATGTGGTAATCGAACAAAATTAATGATGCATTTAGTTAACTGTAAAATAGCAGTATTGTGGTAATGGTAGCCATCTTCTTCATAGAGGTCAGAGCTGCCTTCTTCACCATCTCTCTTCCAGCTGCAGAGAGAAAATCATCATTATCATCATTATCGTCACATCATCAACATTTTCATATCATTATCACATCATCATCATCAACATCATCATCATCATCACCATCATTATCATCATCATCACATCATCATATCATCTTCATCATCACATCATCATTATCACATCATATCACTATCTTCACCATCATCATCACATCATCACCACCATCATCATATCATCATCATCATCATCACTATCAGCTTCCATGCTCAATACATAGTGCAGGCTTGAGTTCCTCCTTGCCCTCTGGGGTCTCAGCGATGAACCCTAGGGCTTTGATGGCATTGAGTCGTGCTTCGGAGTTGCTAGTTTTTTTATGAGCTGCACTAGTAATGTGAACATCACACTTTCAACACAGCATATTTGCCTTCCGTGATCACTGCAATACTGAAAATAAAGAAAGCACAATATGACCTATTTATTTATTTCATTCATGTCAGCTGCCATTGTCGTAATATATGTCTTGCTGATGTCATCACTGTGATCATCATATCATTGTTGTTGTCTTGATGCAGACCTCATCAGAGCAGCGGCAGGCTATGCTTTCATAAAGGCATTGTCACCGACGAGTAGCAGAGAAAGTTTTTGTGTGCAATTTTCTACTTCACATGCTGGTCCTTTGACTCGTAAGGGTATAGTGAGGTCAAACACGAGTCTGGCAGCCTGGTCCCAGAGCTTTGGCGTGGAATAGTCAAGAAGGTCCACAGAAAGGGAGATAGTGTTGCAGAGAAGCCCTCCAATAGGATCTATGATACCGCACCAATGTAGTGTGTCCAATAACATCTACTACAAATACACATCACAACAATAGGGTCTTGATACAGCACCAATGTAGCGTGTCCAATATCACCTCCTACAAATACACATCACAACAATAGGGTCTATGATATCACCTCCTACAAATATACATCACAAAAATAGGCTCTATGATACAGCACCAATGTATCGTGTCCAATATCACCTCCTACAAATACACATCATAACGTAATGAATAATGTCATCATCACATGATACCTTCCTTGTTTTACTCTTCTGCCTTCTCTGTGGGGGCGGCCAGAACAGATGTTTTATTTTGCAAAGTGAGCTTTCTTGCTCGCAAAAACAAAACAAATATAGAAAAAATATAACATGTAGCAGGAATCCCTAAAGATAATATTAGCTCACTCCTTGCCCAACCATGCAGCACTGTATTTACATGCACATATGTATACTGTTTGGGCAATCAACATTCAAACTAATGCCCAGCATAAGGTGTTGATTGAGTGATACCTCCTGGGCTACAAGATCAACACATCTACAACACTTACAAGAGCTCTTATAGTAATGGTGATAGCTCCAGGGTTACAAGATCAACACATCCACAACACCCAAAAGAGCTCTTATAGTAGAGCTCTTATAGTAATGGTGATACCTCCAGGGTCTTATAGTAAGGTGTGTTTTTTTTGTGTTTTTTTATAAATTGACTTATGAACCAAACAAAAGTCAGGTTTTCAAAGAGATGTTTTTCTAATCCAAACTTGACAACTTCACACCCTCCACTAGGTCTATTTGAAAGGTGGGAATTGTAGAGTAATATCTTCACTTACCACTAAAAACTCAAGCATATTTTGGGCTTGCCATAAGGCCAAGAGTCAGTACCTCAGGTTTGAGGTACTTGACCCTTGGTAAGCCCAAAATCAGCTGGAATTTTTTGTCTGGTTAGGTGAAGATATTACCCTATAATTCCCTCTTTTCAATTGAGGTGATGACTTAGGGCACCGTTATTCCAATGCAACACTTTTTAGTATCAAAAACGAGCAAATCATATGAGCTTTAAACCAAGTCCATACAGCCAAGTGTGCAGAACCAAAGTTCATACAGTCAAGTGTGCAGAACCAAAGTCCATACAGTCAAGTGTGCAGAACCAAAGTCCCTACTGTCAAGTGTGCAGAACCAAAGTCCATACAGTCAAGTGTGCAGAACCAAAGTCCATACAGTCAAGTGTGCAGAACCAAAGTTCATACAGTCAAGTGTGCAGAACCAAAGTCCATACAGTCAAGTGTGCAGAACCAAAGTCCATACAGTCAAGTGTGCAGAACCAAAGTTCATACAGTCAAGTGTGCAGAACCAAAGTCCATACAGTCAAGTGTGCAGAACCAAAGTCCATACAGTCAAGTGTGCAGAACCAAAGTCCATACAGTCAAGTGTGCAGAACCAAAGTCCATACAGTCAAGTGTGCAGAACCAAAGTTCATACAGTCAAGTGTGCAGAACCAAAGTTCATACAGTCAAGTGTGCAGAACTAAAGTTCATACAGTCAAGTGTGCACAACCAAAGCTCATACAGTCTAGTGTGCAGAACTAAAGTTCATACAGTCAAGTGTGCACAACCAAAGCTCATACAGTCTAGTGTGCAGAACCAAAGTTCATACAGTCAAGTGTGCAGAACCAAAGTTCATACAGTCAAGTGTGCAGAACCAAAGTCCATACAGTCAAGTGTGCACAACCAAAGTTCTTACAGTCAAGTGTGCACAACCAAAGTTCTTACAGTCAAGTGTGCAGAACCAAAGTCCATAGTGTCAAGTGTGCACAACCAAAGTCCATACAGTCAAGTGTGCAAAGGTCAAAGCACAGAATTGTCTCAAAAATGGTTTCAGCTCCCAAACTTCTAGTCTACAGCAACAGTGCCAACTAGATTCTGGGTTTCTAGCATTAGAGCCAACTCTGACCTTCTGTGTCTCCAGCACTAGAGCCAATTCCAAGCTTCTAGATCTCCAACATTAGTGCCATCTACAAGCTTCTGGGTTTCCAGCATTAGTGACAACTTTAAGCTTCTCTGTCTCCATCATCAGTGCCACCTCCGATCTTCTGTGTCTCCATTAGTACCTACTCCAAGCTTCTGGACCTCCAGCATTAGTATCCACACATATGTACCATACCTTGTTATAATATTGTTAGCATTTTGTTATTAGAGTCAGTCCATTGATAGAAGATCAGCCACAGCCTCCATCACTGGAGATCTCTAGAACTAACCAAACATAGCAGATGTTATTCTCTACCATGTTTACTACTAAAATACACATGCACATATAATGTAAACTGCTGAATAGTTGCCTCTTTTCAGTCCCTAACAGTAATTAACTGACAGCTCAGTTATTTGCATGCAAATAATTTCAGCAACATAGACACGAGTTAGCTTGACATCATCGACTAACCTTCCAGACAACGCGTACCCACTACCTACAAGACTCAGATTAGTTGTGGGCGTGCTTTGCAAAACTTGGGAGTCCTCAGTACTAAACTTGTTATGAATGGACCTATTGTGTGTGAGTTGTGTGTGGGAGAAACAGAGATAGAAACATACATCCTTGATGATGAATTTCAATTTCTCCCCTCCCCCCTCTCTCCCCCCCCCCCCCAGTTTTTAGCCCTGTTACTTTACAACCTTGACGGAAGATTCAAGATACATTGGAAGCTTTTGTTGGAAGTCTTAGCAGCCAAAACCACTGTTTAGGCTGTTAAGAAGATGCTAGTGTGAGTTTAATCTGAAATTATGAAATAAGAACTTCAATTTCCATTTTAAAAAGGGGGTCAAACCAATAGCACTCCCTGATAATATAAGGAGAGGGGTGACTTGACGACCATTTTTAGATAATTTTGTACTTTTATTTGGGGCTCCAATAAAGCTTAACAGACTGTATGAACTTCATCTGTAGCTCAAAAGATATATCTCTCTGTGTGCTCTCTGTTAATACTACAAAGTTTGCATAGATATGAGTACCTTGGCTAGACACCCCTTATAGGTAAATCCCAAAGAGCAGGAATCTGTACTGGGTTAGGTGAAGCAATACTCACAATTCAGCCTATCAAAATAACCCTAGGGACATTTGTAAAGTTGTCAAGATGGGCAGGCTTAGAAAAACATCTGTTCCAATTTCTTGACTTTTGTTCAGTTTCAATTTACAGGTATGTAGTCAAGTGTTGATCTAAAAACCATGGAAGTATCACCGAATCAACACTTTATGCTGGGTTATATTTCATATGGCTGGTGATTACAGGTCCATCAACTTTCAGTTCATAAACAAAAATATGTGTGGCAAGTTAAACCACAGCAATAGGAAGCACATTGAATGGGCTACCTCTTGGTGCACATATTAGGACCATAGCATGAATGTGTGCAAAGATATGGTAGAAAGAAAAGAAGGGGGGGAAAAAGGAGAAAAAAATGGCAGCAAGGTTACCTCTCCCAATAAATTGTAAAGAGTTTAGCTAAATATAACCTTTGCCCAAGTCCTGTGAAGTGCATTCCTAGCCTTTTGCTTTAGGCCATGCTCGCTTCTGCTGTGTTACTTCGGCTGAGTTACGTCTGCAAGAACGTAGAGTGGCCAGTAAGCAACCAGTTTGCAGAAGGCAAGAGTACAAGGCCATTTATAGACAATCAAGTCCTCTCACACAGGAAGTGTAAAGCCTCAACAGAATTAAGCGTAAACAAAACTAAACCAACTCTGGAGTGGGGTGGCCAAATTAATCACACTATCAAGAGATGAGGACTTGCCCCAAAGTCCAGCCTGTGAACGTGGGAGAAGAATGGACAGTGCACCTTACCACAAGTGTCAATCCCCTTCACCTTGCTTCTTATGGCCTATAAAGTAGATTGGGTCATGGAGAAACAATTCAATGGATGTACAAAGCAAATTTATGAGATGACATATCTTTGTAAACTTTTGTGCCAAACTTCACACAAGAACTAAGTGTAAGGAACACATGGAAGACCGTGGGGAGTTTTCAAATAATAAATAGTAGAAGAAAAAGGGTGCGTCCCAGATCCATGCCTCCCAGTTAACAATTAGTGACTGCTTTCTTTAGACACCAAAATAGTAGGTATACAGTTAGGGGACCCAAATCTCACAATGAGGTCACCTGATGCCCTGTCCTTGCCATCAACATCTGACACTTGTAATGTGGTTCAGTGTTGCTATAGGAACCACTGAACAAACTCCTGAAACTCCGACCAATGATGAGCGAATTTTGTAATTAAAGTTTGATGTTCACACTTTATACAAAGAAGAAAAAATTAAAAATTCACACACCCCTGGGGATTTTCCCTGTCATAATGGTGGCCATAACAACACGTAACCACACTAGACATGCAGGCACATTTGATATGGCTATACTTACACTAACAAAGCACCAAGAGAGAGCACATATTTAAAAAATTAAAATGCAAATTGTAAAGTATGAAAGCATAGAGCTCCAAAGCAGAGACAACATCCTTTCCCACATATTTCAAATCATACTTAGGATCACCCACGATGAACTGGTTGAGGTTTAAGTGTGAATTAAAGCTTGAGAATGGGGCCGGAAGATGAGGTCTGAGTGTGAACTAAAGCTAGAGGATGGTGCCTGAGTGTGAACTAAAGCTAGAGGAAGGGGCCTGAGTGTGAACTAAAGCTAGAGGATGGGGCCTGAGTGTGAACTAAAGCTAGAGGATGGTGCCTGAGTGTGAACTAAAGCTAGAGGATGGGGCTGGAGTGTGAACTAAAGCTAGAGGAAGGGGCCTGAGTGTGAACTAAAGCTAGAGGATGGGGCCTGAGTGTGAACTAAAGCTAGAGGATGGTGCCTGAGTGTGAACTAAAGCTAGAGGATGGGGCTGGAGTGTGAACTAAAGCTAGAGGATGAGGCCTGAATGTGAACTAAAGCTAGAGGATGGAACCTGAGTGTGAACTAAAGCTAGAGGATGGGGCCTGAATGTGAACTAAAGCTAGAGGATGGTGCCTGAATGTGAACTAAAGCTAGAGGACGGGGGCTGAGTGTAAACTAAAGCTAGAGGATGGTGCCTGAGTGTGAACTAAAGCTAGAGGATGGGGCCTGAATGTGAACTAAAGCTAGAGAATGGGGCCTGAGTGTGAACTAAAGCTAGAGGATGGTGCCTGAGTGTGAACTAAAGCTAGAGGATGGGGCCTGAGTGTAAACTAAAGCTAGAGGATGGGGCCTGAGTGTGAACTAAAGCTAGAGGATGGAGCCTGAGTGTGAACTAAAGCTAGAGGATGGTGCCTGAATGTGAACTAAAGCTAGAGGATGGGGCCTGAGTGTGAACTAAAGCTAGAGGATGGGCCTGAGTGTGAACTAAAGCTAGAGGATGGGGCCTGAATGTGAACTAAAGCTAGAGGATGGGGCCTGAGTGTGAACTAAAGCTTGAGGATGGGGCCTGAGTGTGAACTAAAGCTTGAGGATGGGGCCTGAGTGTGAACTAAAGCTAGAGGATGGGGCCTGAGTGTGAACTAAAGCTAGAGGATGGGGCCTGAGTGTGAACTAAAGCTAAAGGATGGGGCTTGAATGTGAACTAAAGCCAGAGGATGGGGCCTGAGTGTGAACTAAAGCTAGAGGATGGGGCCTGAATGTGAACTAAAGCTAGAGGATGGGGCCTGAATGTGAACTAAAGCTGTACTGTGAGCATCAGTGTAGTGCCTGTTCTGTGTGTTGGCTTCTGGCGAGTGTGTATGCTGTGTGAGGCGTGGCATGTATGCGTGCATTTGGGAGTGTGTACTCACTGTTCTTGCAGGCCTGTCCCTCCTAGGTGGGCATAATCTCGAGTCTCGGTGGGTGTAGTCCATCCTGGTCGGGCACGATGACATTTTACCTTGCAGGTGGCCGGTTTTTTTCTCATTCACGTATTAGTCTGAGTCTGTTAGTGCTACTCGTTTGGTAAGGTAGTTCATCAGAGCCTTGGAGTTTTCTCATTTTGTGCTTACCTTTAGAGTGCCTCTTGTTGTCTTTGTTTAGAATGTTTTCCTCTGTTAGTTTCATTCGGTCCATGTGCCATGGTGGTTGGTCCATCGGCGGTATCCAGGGAGTGGGTCATGTTGGTGGTAATTTCTTCTACTTCCTCGGAGGTAGAGTTAATAATAACTACATAGTGCTCGATTAGTTTCTAAAGAAGTAGTTTTTCAGCCTCTGATGAAATATGATCAAGCAGGTGGGAAAGCACATACATGTGTGCAAGGCCACAGGTCGAGTATATGCAGGGAGCCCTAGATTCTCTAGTGGAAAACTGATATGTGTGCGAGGTAATGAGTACATGCAGGGAGATATATAGTCTTTGGGGGAAAGCTGACACATGTACATACGCAAGGCCACAGGTTCAGAACATGCAAGGAGCTCTAGAGTCACAGCTGGAAAGCTGACACGTGTGTGCAAGGCCACAGGTCGAGTATACGCAGGGAGCTCTAGAGTCTCTGGTGGAATGCTGACACATGTATGCAGGGCCACAGGTCAAGTACAAACAGGGTCCTCTAGATCTCTGGTGGAAAGCAGATACATGTGTGCAAGGCCACAGGTCGAGTATATGCAGGGAGATCTATAGTCTCTGGTGGAAAACTGACAGATGCGTACAAAGTCACAGGTCAAGTACATACTGGGAGATCTAGAGTCTTTGCTGACACATGCGTGCAAGGCCACAGGACAAGTACATGCAGGGAGATCTATAGTCTCTGGTGGAATGCTGACACATGCATGCAAGGCCACAGGTCAAGTACATGCAGGAAGATCTATAGTCTCTGGTGGAATGCTGGCACATGTATGCAGGGCCACAGGTCAAGTACAAACAGGAACCTCTAGAGTCTCTGGTGGAAAGGTGGCACATGAGTGCAAGGCCACAGGTCAAGTACATGCAGGGAGATCTAGAGTCTCTTGAGAAAAGCTGACACATATGTGCAAGGTCACAGATCGCGTACTTGTAAGGAGCTCTAGAGTCACTGGAGGAAAACTGACACATGTGTGCAATGGCACAGATGCTCCAATATTTAATGTCATTTAACACATGGGAAGCACGGTTCAAGAGTAATGAGCCCTTGAAGATGGAGAATACAATTTGACTGTTACCCACACATTAAAACAACAAGCAAATCCAAGGTCAAGTACATGCAGAGAACTCTAGAGTGTCTGGTAGAAAGCAGATACATATGTGTAAGGCCACAGGTCTAGTATATGCAGGGAGCTCATGAGGAGAAAGCTGACATGTGTGCAAGGCTAGTAGTCTAATACAAGCAGGGATATCTAGTGTCTTAGGTTGGAAAGCTGACACATGTGTGCAAGGCTAGTAGTCTAATAAAAGCAGGGAGCTCTAGAGTCTCTGGTTGGAAAGCTGGCATGTGTGCAAGGTATTTAAATTGGGGCAACCGTTCATCCAGAGGATATTTGAGCTCCAATCAAGGGAGGTTGGGGGGAGGAGAGAGAGGCGCTTGTCCAACCACCACATCCATTTGGGTCATACCCAAGAAAGAGAAAACATGGGGGAATTTCATCACTTTGAAACGGATGCTTCGTTTCAGGTGTGGTGTACGCTGCCTCCAGATATGCTGCCCCATAGAATGCCATGCATAAGGCTTGGAACTGAGAGAGTAAGGCAGTAAGCTAAAGGAACTTCTATGTACAAGTGGTCCACAGAACTGAGAGAGCAAGGCAGCTAAAGGAACTTCTATGTACAAGTGGTACACAGAATTGAGAGAGCAAGGGATTATACTAAAGGAACTTCTATGTACAAGTGGTACACAGAACTGAGAGAGCAAGGGATTATACTAAAGGAATTTCTATGCACAAGTGGTACATGGAACTGAGAGAGCAAGGGATTATGCTGAAGTAACTTATATGTACAAGTGGTATGGGCAAGCACACTGCGGGAGCAAGATTGGAGAGATGCAAAAGTAGTGGTACATTGCAATGAGCAGGGAGCAGTAAAATAGTGCAGTGGGACCTCGCCATTCCGGACACCTTCGGGAAAGTGAAATTGTCCTGATCAATGGATTGTCCTCATTTGAGGGGTTACAAAGTCTACAATGCCTGTTAATGATAATGCAATCAATACATAAAAAGTGGCCTGATTAACGAGACTCCTCTTCAGGAATGTGGATTACAGGAGTTCCATTGTACTCTCTAAATTGGATTGACCCACTTTGGAGAGCAAAATAAAAAATAAATAAATAAAAATTAAAACTTGGCTAAAACTTACATAGGCAGATTCTTAGCAGCCTAAAATGTGGCTCCAGCTCCAAAAAGACTCCAAGCATACTTGAATCCATCTCTAAGTAACACAGCAGAGAAAACAAACAAATAATAGGGAAAAGACTTGAAACTCATCCTCAAGAATCAGGTTTGTTTCCTGTTATGTTTCTATGCTGCTCTGCTTCTTCCAAGAAAGGAAGCAAGAATGTGCCCATGTGGTAGACGACCCCTTACCACATATGCACAAGTGGTGATCAATCCAACACTGTTATTTTTATCTAACACAGTACTGAACATGCATTGGGTTAGAAGGACCATGTGAGGGGGATTGAGGCGGAGGTAGGGGAGAGAGAGGGATGAGTAGGCAACAACAACCCAACATTACAGCATGAATGTGCTCTGCTTGTTACGATAAAAAATATGTTATGTAATTAATTTGTTATGCTCATGAATGTGTTATGCTCATGAATGTGTTATGCTCATGAATGTGTTATGCTCATGAATGTGTTATGCTCATGAATGTGTTATGCTCATGAATGTGTTATGCTCATGAATGTGTAACGCTCATGAATGTGTTATGCTCATGAATGTGTTATGCTCATGAATGTGTAACGCTCATGAATGTGTTATGCTCATGAATGTGTTAAGCTCATGAATGTGTAATGCTCATGAATGTGTTATGCTCATAAATGTGTTATGCTCATGAATGTGTTATGCTCATGAATGTGTTATGCTCATGAATGTGTTATGCTCATGAATGTGTTATGCTCATAAATGTGTTATGCTCATGAATGTGTTATGCTCATGAATGTGTTATGCTCATGAATGTGTAACGCTCATGAATGTGTTATGCTCATGAATGTGCTATGCTCATGAATGTGTAACGCTCATGAATGTGTTATGCTCATAAATGTGTTATGCTCATGAATGTGTTATGCTCATGAATGTGTTATGCTCATGAATGTGTTATGCTCATAAATGTGTTGTGCTCATGAATGTGTTATGCTCATGAATGTGTTATGCTCATGAATGTGTAACGCTCATGAATGTGTTATGCTCATAAATGTGTTATGCTCATGAATGTGTAACGCTCATGAATGTGTTATGCTCATAAATGTGTTGTGCTCATGAATGTGTTATGCTCATGAATGTGTTATGCTCATGAATGTGTAACGCTCATGAATGTGTTATGCTCATGAATGTGTTATGCTCATGAATGTGTAATGCTCATGAATGTGTTATGCTCATAAATGTGTTATGCTCATGAATGTGTTGTGCTCATGAATGTGTAACGCTCATAAATGTGTTATGCTCATAAATGTGTAACGCTCATGAATGTGTTATGCTCATGAATGTGTTATGCTCATGAATGTGTTATGCTCATGAATGTGCTATGCTCATGAATGTGCTATGCTCATGAATATGCAACATCTAACCCACCAGGCCAGGCATTCACTTCCCATTTACCACAGCATATATGCAACATCTAACCCACCAGGCCAGGCATTCATAACAGTCCCATAGCAACCACAGTCCTGGAGTAAATAATGTGATGTGATAAAACTTGTACTTTAAAAAATTACAGACAACAGCATTAGGAATTTAACACAAACAGATTCTCATACACTTATTCATTATAATCCTTACTTCACTCAGAGGGAGTAGCAGGGGTTAGTATATATTTGCCTCACAATACAACACAAAAGTCCCGCAGAAATAGAATACTCAGTGTGGGCGTGGCTAATGCATGGCACTGACATTATCCTGTATGTGAGCAGATTTGAGAAAAAGAACCTTATCGTGCAATTTTTTGTGTGTGTTAAAGGTACTGTGCTGAACCCCGTATAAAATCCATAAAAAGAGTTCTATGTTAGGTCTAGAAGTGCTCCGACTCTAAAGATATGAGCACTTACTTTTAGCCAAATGCTAGAGTGTAAACCAAGATTACTTCATATACACAGCATTAGAAATGGGCTAGTCTGGTTGAAATTATCCTATTCTGTAAATTACCACCTAACAAAAGGGTGGGACACAAACCATCTAAATGTCACAGAGGATAGAAGATTTAATATATATTGGACCTCAAAGCAGTTGAGCCAAAACAAACAAACACATTTCCATTAATATCTACAAACAAGAAACTTTTTTGTGCGATAAGGTCCTGTTTCTCAAATCCGTTCACATATAATTATCATGTGAGTCCTCATAGTGGTGACCAATCAAATTGCTACTGACAGCAACGAAGCTTGAAAATTCAATGAAGTATATTTTCCCCCTCCCCCTTTTGCACATAGTCTGACTGCCAAGACAGTGTTTCCACAATTTTACCAGCTTGATCCCAACAAAGCATATATTTCAACAAATAGCTAGCTGGCTTGCTCTCGATTTTTGCTAGCTATAGTAGACTTACCATACCTTGACTGGCTGTTGTGAGTGTCAGTACAGATCACATGCTTGGCTCCAAAGCCCGGGAGAGAAGATAAGTAGCGAGCCACTCACACTCTGCAGCTACAACGAGGTGGCATTCAAGATAGCTAAGTTGTATAGTATAACAACTGTCTGGTGACAAGCTTGGTACTATTAAGAATACTTATTGGACATAGTTTTGGACATACTGCATTGTAAGACGAATTGGTCTGTATTTGATGCACAGTTATATATAGAAAAGTGTTGCTATAGTATTTCACTCTAGTAGAGCCACATATAGCTACTGTATCTACAAGCTATTTTCTCTTGACCCTTCAAATCATGGTGCCAACATGTACTATGCTTTGGCTCAGAGTATACACCTCCCTAGACTGAACAGAACTCAACTAGTAGTTTGGCTTCCATATAGGAACATGTAGCTACAACAAACTAGTTGAAGAATTTCTGCTAAAACAACTAGTACAAAGCATATTGTCTCACTCTCTGACATAAGCTGGCATGATAGTCTCGCATAGTCAGACCCTTTACCAATCGTGCAGTTCTCAGAAAGAAAAGAAAAAAGGGAAGAGATCCTTTTACCAACTGTGGAATTGGAAACTCCTTTTCTTTTGGTGATTATTGGCAAGCGATGCGAGCCCTCTTTGGGGCAGTTGATGGCAAATTCGTATTGCTGTGCATGCCCATATGTGGAATATATGTGTGTGCCGTGCATTTATAACCAGGAGGACGCATGGAAAATAATACGGACTCAACTTAAAATAGAAAATGTATTTGAGAACAAGTCATAGATAAGCGCAAGATTGGTCTTCTACAAGGTCTTGACATAGACTGTTACTCAATAAGGAGTTCCAAATACAGTCTCCACTAACTCAATGAATGATTTGAGTGTAAAGTCAACATACTCATAAAGCTGTTGTATGCAGTGCTCAAGTGCTATATATTGATACATATTACAGACCAGAAATGCACAGCCCAAGAAGAGGTTCTGGCGGCAGCAACATTTTCCTATAATTCTGTCTTGTGAATCCTTCTCTATCCATCTCACTTTTTCCAGTCAGAAAGATAATCCAGAAGGACATCCTTAAGCCACTTTTGAACAAAACAACTGTCCAGAGTCTTAATTAGGTAATCTCTTGCAATTCATACACACCTTCAAATGAAAATCCATAGAAGAACGACATGGAGAATATGAAGCCATTTCATGAGTACCTTACAGTACTAAAACTACTTATGTCAAAGAATTTGTCAAATATAGCCACCTAGTTTCTTAAATATAGCCACCTAGTTTCTTAAATATAGCCACCTAGTTTCTTAAATATAGCCACCTAGTTTCAAAAATATAGCCACCTAGTTTCTTAAATGTAGCCATCTAGTTTCTTAAATATAGCCACCTAGTTTTTTAAATATAGCCACCTAGTTTCTTAAATATAGCCATCTAGTTTCTTAAATATAGCCACCTAGTTTCTTAAAAATAGTCACCTAGTTTCTTAAATATAGCCACCTAGTTTCTTAAATATAGCCACCTAGTTTCTTAAATATAGCCACCTAGTTCATATAGCCACCTAGTTTCTTAAATATAGCCACCTAGTTTCTTAAATATAGCCACCTAGTTTCTTAAATATAGCCTCCTAGTTTCTTAAATATAGCCACCTAGTTTCTTAAATATAGCCAACTAGTTTCTTAAATATAGCCACCTAGTTTCTTAAATATAGCCACCTAGTTTCTTAAATATAGCCACCTAGTTTCTAAATATAGCCACCTAGTTTATTAAATATAGCCACCTAGTTTCTTAAATATAGTCACCTAGTTTCATATAGCCACCTAGTTTCTTAAATATAGCCACCTAGTTTCTTAAATATAGCCACCTAGTTTCTTAAATATAGCCACCTAGTTTCAAAAATATAGCCACCTAGTTTCTTAAATATAGCCATCTAGTTTCTTAAATATAGCCACCTAGTTTCTTAAATATAGCCACCTAGTTTCTTAAATATAGCCATCTAGTTTCTTAAATATAGCCACCTAGTTTCTTAAATATAGTCACCTAGTTTCTTAAATATAGCCACCTAGTTTCTTAAATATAGCCACCTAGTTTCTTAAATATAGCCACCTAGTTTCATATAGCCACCTAGTTTCTTAAATATAGCCACCTAGTTTCTTAAATATAGCCACCTAGTTTCTTAAATATAGCCACCTAGTTTCTTAAATATAGCCACCTAGTTTCTTAACTATAGCCACCCAGTTTCTTAAATATAGCCACCTAGTTTCTTAATTATAGCCACCTAGTTTCTTAAATATAGCCACCTAGTTTCTTAAATATAGCCACCTAGTTTCTAAAATATAGTCACCTAGTTTCATATAGCCACCTAGTTTCTTAAATATAGCCACCTAGTTTCTTAAATATAGCCACCTAGTTTCTTAAATATAGCCACCTAGTTTCTTAAATATAGCCACCTAGTTTCTTAAATATAGCCACCTAGTTTCATAGCCACCTAGTTTCTTAAATATAGCCACCTAGTTTCTTAAATATAGCCACCTAGTTTCTTAAATATAGCCACCTAGTTTCTTAAATATAGCCACCTAGTTTCATAGCCACCTAGTTTCTTAAATATAGCCACCTAGTTTCTTAAATATAGCCACCTAGTTTCTTAATTATAGCCACCTAGTTTCTTAAATATAGTCACCTAGTTTCTTAAATATAGCCACCTAGTTTCTTAAATATAGCCACCTAGTTTATTAAATATAGCCACCTAGTTTCTTAAATATAGTCACCTAGTTTCATATAGCCACCTAGTTTCTTAAATATAGCCACCTAGTTTCAAAAATATAGCCACCTAGTTTCTTAAATATAGCCATCTAGTTTCTTAAATATAGCCACCTAGTTTCTTAAATATAGCCACCTAGTTTCTTAAATATAGCCATCTAGTTTCTTAAATATAGCCACCTAGTTTCTTAAATATAGTCATCTAGTTTCTTAAATATAGCCACCTAGTTTCTTAAATATAGCCACCTAGTTTCTTAAATATAGCCACCTAGTTTCATATAGCCACCTAGTTTCTTAAATATAGCCACCTAGTTTCTTAAATATAGCCACCTAGTTTCATATAGCCACCTAGTTTCTTAAATATAGCCACCTAGTTTCTTAAATATAGCCACCTAGTTTCTTAAATATAGCCACCTAGTTTCTTAAATATAGCCACCTAGTTTCTTAAATATAGCCACCTAGTTTCTTAAATATAGCCACCTAGTTTCTTAAATATAGCCACCTAGTTTCTTAAATATAGCCACCTAGTTTCTAAAATATAGCCACCTAGTTTCATATAGCCACCTAGTTTCTAAAATATAGCCACCTAGTTTCTTAAATATAGCCACCTAGTTTTTTAAATATAGCCACCTAGTTTCATATAGCCACCTAGTTTCTTAAATATAGCCACCTAGTTTCTTAAATATAGCCACCTAGTTTCTTAAATATAGCCACCTAGTTTCTTAAATATAGCCACCTAGTTTCTTAAATATAGCCACCTAGTTTCTTAAATATAGCCACCTAGTTTCTTAAATATAGCCACCTAGTTTCTTAAATATAGCCACCTAGTTTCTAAAATATAGCCACCTAGTTTCATATAGCCACCTAGTTTCTAAAATATAGCCACCTAGTTTCTTAAATATAGCCACCTAGTTTCTTAAATATAGCCACCTAGTTTCATATAGCCACCTAGTTTCTTAAATATAGCCACCTAGTTTCTTAAATATAGCCAAAATAGTATATAAACTTTACAATCATCGTTTTTGATATGCAAAATATCCCAAATTCTGCTATTTGACCAAGCATTTCTGACATTCTTGATCAGAAAAGGGGCATCAGAAAAAATTAATCGGTTGACCATCATAATGTAAGGATTAGGGAGTAGTAACATCAGCTTTTGTATCGTGAAGCTTAAAAAATCTGTGATTAGTTACCAGTCTGCCAAACCCTAGAGCAAGAACTCGGAAACCGCACACTCAAGACGATTCACAGCCTCAGAGAACAGATTATTGAGCTGTTCCCAATTGATGTGGACACAGGGGAACTGCATATATAGGAATTCTAGAATACAAAAAAAAAAAAACCTTTGTACTATCAGAACCAACATAGAATCAGCCAAGTATTCCTGCACCTTTCACTTGACTCACTCCACTCAAACACCAGAAGTCAATTGATGCTACCAATGTTGGTGAAGCCAATCAAACTCCCTGTATGTGCAATAAGGAGCTAATATGATTCACAAGGAAGGCTAAAAGATTCGATGGGAGGGAATTCACTCTGAATGAAACCCTGGTACAGTCAATAATAATTAGCAATATATATATATATATTGTACTAGATAACATGGCCTAATGTTGTTGTTAATTATTACTATTATTATTATTATTAATATTGTTATTGTTAATATTATTTTACTATTATTATTATTAGGAGTAGTAGGAGTAGTAGTTGTAGTGGTATATTATAATTATTAATATTGTTATTGTTGTTTCATTATAATAATAATAATAAATATTATTATTACTACTAATGTTGTTGTTGCAATTATTATTATTAGTAGTAGTAGTAGTGGTATATTATAATTATTAATATTGTTATTGTTGTTTTATTATAATAATAATAATAAATATTATTATTACTACTAATGTTGTTGTTGCAATTATTATTATTGTTGTTGCTATTATTATTACTAATACTATTATTATTGTTGTTCTTATTGTTATTGTTAGTGTTTTAGTAGTAGTAGTAGTGGTGGTGGTGGTTGGTAGTTGTGGTGGTGGTGGTTGGTAGTGGTGGTGGTGGTGGTTGGTAGTGGTGGTGGTGGTGGTTGGTAGTGGTGGTGGTGGTGGTTGGTAGTGGTGGTGGTGGTGGTTGGTAGTGGTGGTGGTGGTGGTTGGTAGTGGTGGTGGTGGTGGTTGGTAGTGGTTGTGGTGGTGGTTGGTAGTGGGTGTTTTATTATAATAATAATAATAAATATTATTATTACTACTAATGTTGTTGTTGCAATTATTATTATTGTTGTTGCTATTATTATTACTAATACTATTATTATTGTTGTTCTTATTGTTATTGTTAGTGTTTTAGTAGTAGTAGTAGTGGTGGTGGTGGTTGGTAGTTGTGGTGGTGGTGGTTGGTAGTGGTGGTGGTGGTGGTTGGTAGTGGTGGTGGTGGTGGTTGGTAGTGGTGGTGGTGGTGGTTGGTAGTGGTGGTGGTGGTGGTTGGTAGTGGTGGTGGTGGTGGTTGGTAGTGGTGGTGGTGGTGGTTGGTAGTGGTTGTGGTGGTGGTTGGTAGTGGTAGTAGTAGTGGTTGGTAGTAGTAGTAGTAGTAGTGGTTGGTAGTAGTAGTAGTAGTAGTGGTTGGTAGTAGTAGTAGTAGTAGTGGTTGGTAGTAGTGGTTGGTAGTGGTTGGTAGTAGTGGTTGGTAGTAGTGGTTGGTAGTGGTTGGTAGTAGTAGTAGTGGTAGTGGTTGGTAGTGGTTGGTAGTGGTTGGTAGTGGTTGGTAGTGGTTGGTAGTGGTTGGTAGTGGTTGGTAGTAGTGGTTGGTAGTAGTGGTTGGTAGTAGTGGTTGGTAGTAGTGGTTGGTAGTAGTGGTTGGTAGTAGTAGTAGTAGTAGTGGTGGTTGGTAGTAGTGGTTGGTAGTAGTAGTAGTAGTAATAGTAGTGGTTGGTAGTAGTAGTAGTAGTGGTTGGTAGTAGTAGTGGTAGTGGTTGGTAGTAGTAGTGGTAGTGGTTGGTAGTAGTAGTGGTAGTGGTTGGTAGTAGTAGTGGTAGTGGTTGGTAGTAGTAGTGGTAGTGGTTGGTAGTAGTAGTGGTAGTGGTAGTAGTTGTGGTAGTGGTTGGTAGTGGTAGTGGTTGGTAGTGGTAGTGGTTGGTAGTGGTAGTGGTTGGTAGTAGTAGTAGTAGTAGTAGTAGTTGTAATGGTAGTAGTAGTAGTAGTAGTAGTTGGTAGTGGTAGTAGTAGTAGTAGTAGTAGTAGTATTAGTAGTAGTTGGTAGTGGTAGTAGTAGTAATAGTAGTAGTAGTAGTAGTAGTAGTAGTAGTAGTTGGTAGTGGTAGTAGTTGGTAGTGGTAGTAGTTGGTAGTAGTAGTTGGTAGTGGTAGTAGTAGTAGTAGTAGTGGTAGTAGTGGTAGTAGTGGTAGTAGTAGTGGTAGTAGTAGTGGTGGTAGTAGTGGTGGTGGTAGTAGTGGTGGTGGTAGTGGTGGTGGTGGTGGTAGTAGTGGTAGTAGTAGTGGTAGTAGT
>CBDHDT010000053.1:0-39839 GCA_965261215.1 Ekhidna sp. | reverse complement strand
TGCAAACTGTTATTTCAATGTCAAACATTACCATATATTTTGGGGCATACCTTAAAGGAACACTCTCAGAGATCTCAGTATACTACTGTGGTCTAAGTTTGAATTCTTTGGTTAATTTACTGGGCAGACTAATGTAAGCAGTCACACTGAAATCATTCTCCAAGCCAACCATATTGCCTAGGCATGTGGGCTGGCTGTTCAAAACTTGTTGAGCTACAGCAATTCAACTAGTCATGAAGCCACTCTCTTAGTGAGATTGATACAGGTTGCCATTCCACCAAATGATATAAGAACATTATTAATTACCTGCAATATTCCTCATGCAAATTTGTGGATAACTGTTTAGCAATGACATGACAATTTTATGTGCAAAGTTATTTTTGGATGGCCATGGCGGAGTAGGTTTGGGGAAGTCACTTCTGCACAGAGAAAATTATTGTCATATTGATTGTAGGGGTGATGATAACAGAAGATGGAGGAATGGTGGACAGTATCAGATAATGAGACCACCCTTGAATGTGTGTGCTGCATGAAGAAAGATTGTCCCCAACTTTGAAAAAATGCATGCAGAAATGCATGCATATTGACCACTTTAATTATCTTAAACAGATGTGACACCGGAGCAGATCACCTGCCAGCTATAGTAAAGCTGCTTAGGATATTTAGGTAGCTGGAATAGAAAGGTCATTCCGTCGTGTTGTTTTGGGAGTTTGTCACTGGTATCCCTCTCCTTCTGGAGTTACATGGGATTCAAACAGTGTTCAAGTTTCATTATTTTTGGTTTGTAGAGATAATTCTTGTCATCTTCACTGGAATCACAGCCGCAACTTTTGTTTGCTTTCTCCACGTCCGATATTGCACACTAGCTGATGATTGCTGGACCTATATAATAAAAACCAAAGAATGACCTGCTTACATCATTTATATACATATCCTCTCTCTAAATTTATATTACGGACCAATGCTGATAGCTACATCGTACTTTGTAGGACCCTGCTCTAAACGAAGTGCAAAGCCAAGTATGCATGATAAAAAAAATACATATATTCACTTATAGGCATCCTCTTAGGAACATATGCTAGCACAAGATTGTGATAGGACTCCAACATACCAGTATGCCTGTTTATGTGTAAAATCAATAATTAACTCCTAAGACAGAGCACTATGGGGAGGGGGAGGAGGAAGATGATACTGTTCTGTCTCCTGATTCATTAAATGACTTAAGCTTTACATTCAGTTCTAGCATATCATAGCTAGCTAATGAGACAAAATCTTGAGCAAAGGAGGTTGAAGCCCTGTGAGTATCTCACTGGCTTTGTTCCTGTATTCAGTAACATATTTAAGCATACCAAATAGCTGTGGTCTTGTCTTCTGGAAGCACCTGGCTTTTAGGAATGATATAACTGGGCTACAACTGCGAGATTACAAACTATAGGTAACGCTATTCTTTTAGCTGAAATATAGCTATTTGGTACTGAACACTCACCAGAAAGGGCAGCCAAGTCCCCCCCCCCCCCCCCCCCCCCCCCCCAAAAGGCAAGCAAACCTTCTATATCCACAGACAAGGTGGACCTCTTTCCATATCTTGTAGACACTCTCTTGCAGCCTTTTTTCGACCAGATCCAGATCCAGGTCAGGCCTTCCAGCTCCTTGCGCCCAGCCATTGCTCTGTCATCCAGGGTTATTAGTTATTAGATAATCCGCGGGAAGAGTGCACCATTTCTGAACTAATTAACTAATATTTGAATTCCTGGTCAGGAATTCATAATAATTAATTCATAACACGGGAGTTTACGGAATCAGTACGCATCCGCAAGAGTGTTCCTTTAATTAAAAAATATTTGTTGAAGATCTATCCAAATACACTCATCTCATTGTTACGTATTTATTTGGTCACTTTTTGTAAAAAAAAAATATTTAAAAAATAAAGCAGTAATTATTAAAACAACAAAACATTGAGAAAGACTAATTCAGACTAAAGCAAATAACACACAACCCCCCCCCCCCCCCCCTTCCATTTCCAGACAATCTACATGGCTAAAGACAGCACACTCTTCATCAGCACACTGGATCCAGGCAGCAGTGATGTCTCCAGTAGGGTCATTGCATGCTCCACCACATACTGCACCTTGTCACGATGAACAAAGAAAGCATTTCCCATGCATAAATCCAGGAAGGCCACTTTCACAGAATCACACCCACTAGCCTTCTAAAACTTTGCCATCCAAATTTTTCCCTTTTTTCTACATTGCAGCTGCACGATCTTTAAAAATTCTCTCTTGTTTCTCCATAGCCATTTTTACTGCAAGCAAAAAGAATCAACCAGCTTTTTCTCATTAGGTATGGCTGTGGACCAAAATTAGTTCCAGCAATGAATAGCTCTTTCAGAAATTTTGTCTTGGAGGGTGGTGTGAGGTACAGAAAATACCAAAGCCGCTAGATTGACACCCTTTGTTCCATCTTGGAACTCTCATGGCACCCACCATAGTTTCATTATCCCATAGGCATAATTTTTTTCAGGTGGTTAGGAAGTTATCTTTGTTGGTGGCTACTTATTTTCCTTTCCACACTTCTTCCTGGTGCAGCTCATATCATTCACCGGATAGTCAATTTAGAACTCATGCATATCCATGAACTCATAATGATTGACATTAAAATATATATAATAAAGTCGACAAAAGGTGTTGGTCAACAATTGATTGATTACGTTACTAAAAAAAGCAAGGAAAAAGAAGATTTATTAATCTCCTCTAGCTTTCTACAGCAATGGCTGCAGAAAGCTAGCATAATTTAAGAAACATTTTAATAATAAATATTAAATCCTTGCAACGAAACAAAAAACATGATCCAGGATTCCAGATATCCAATAAGTTCACTCAAGCATTTCACAGCAGCAGCTCTAAAAAACTTGAATAAAGTAGTTATAGTTTTAATCCAATTGGAGGAGCTGGATTAGTACTAATTTTTTGTTTCATTATCAATATAACCCAAAAAAGGATCAATGGTCATCTTGTCTGGAAGGGGAGAAGGGCTGGTTCACTGATGATTAGCCAGACCATTAAAAAAGTGTTTCAGCCACTCTTGACAATGGCACATACCCACCAGAGGATAAGCAGCTAGACCTTCCAGGATCGTAGCAGTGCGAGAAAAAAAATTTGTCATAAGGACATTTGAGCAGGGATGCGAATTTTTTTGTCCAACCATGCCCACTTTCACCACAATGATAAAGTAAAATACTTTCCAATACGCAAAATTAGTGCTCAGTAATGACAAAGTCATTTAGACAACTTTCTACTCAGTTTCCTGTGAACATCAAGAATAACCAAAATATCTGTGTCATCTTCAAGTTTGTATTCTTCTTACTCCAGAAGCACCCCGCTCACTCACTGCATTAGTTGCTGGAAAGACCATTAGCAATTTCAGTATTGGAAACTTCAGACATGCAACCTCCTTGAGCCGGTGATAGTAGTCACATACATTTTGCTCCTCTTGACAACTGAAATTGACAACTGAAAATTATATTAAAAGTTGTAGCTGAAGTTTAAGTCAGGACTACAATATCATCACGATAAAATTCTTTAAAAAATTCAGTTCTGAAGTATAACCATCAATCATCATTATTAGCTGTTTTTGACAGTAAATCTTTAATCAGGTTCACTAAACCTACCTTTGGACAACTCACACACACATATCGAAGGATTGAAGCACTGATGATAATAGACCTCCTTGGGGTTATCAGGATGATAACCTGAGCCAGACTATTCCCTAGCAGGATCCTTTCATTTTCTTGTTAAACAAGGTTCAAATACTCCAAATTTCTCCTGTTTCATATAACCCAAAGTCCTCCTGTTTCATATACTCCAAAGTCCTCCTGTTTCATATACTCCAAAGTCCTCCTGTTTCATATACTCCAAATTTTTCCTGTTTCATATACTCCAAAGTCCTCCTGTTTCATATACTCCAAATTTCTCCTGTTTCATATACTCCAAAGTCCTACTGTTTCATATACTCTAAGTCCTCCTGTTTCATATACTCGAAAGTCATCCTGTTTCATATAATCCAAAGTCCTCCTGTTTCATATAATCCAAAGTCATCCTGTTTCATATACTACCTCCTGTTTCATATACTCCAAAGTCCTCCTGTTTCATATACTCCAAAGTCATCCTGTTTCATATACTCCAAAGTCATCCTGTTTCATATGCTCCAAAGTCCTCCTGTAGCAAAAAGACATTGCGCCAAAAAAGCTCAAATGCATCATCCATTCAAATTCATTATAACAGTGGATCTGAGTTACTACACCGTTTTTTCGATCCACACATGCTGACCACCCCACCATAAAAATGGTCTCTGCAATCATTGATACTCAGGTTCAGTCGCAACACCGTATCCTTGAAAACATCAACCAGCATATCTGATTGAAAACAGCCATCAGCATAAAGGCCAACAAAATCTTCATGAGGTTTAAATTTTTCATACACACAGCGTAAACAGAACTTCCTGCCATGAGAGATGTTTGAAGTGAAGCAGTAAAGAGGGCCTTATTATATATTCATTTGAACTTGGGTCTGACTATGTCAGTCCTATGCTGAAGATAAGAGGCAGTGCTTGGATCATCTACTGCATGTCAACTTTATTAACTGCTTGAAGTTGTCATCATCTCCATTACAATGTAACGGTAAACAGGTTGTCTTTCCAAGAATCATATACTGGGGGGACTACACCATTTACCACCAAAATTTGAACACATATTTGTAGCTGTCATAACTTTCCCCCCTTTCTTCTGTACATATACTTTAGATATCAACGTGTTGCTTATTGTGTGTGCTTTAAGCTGATATCCACAATGTCTCTATAGGTACCTTTTCTTAGAAGATACATCCAAAAACGCAAGGGTTACTCCAAAAATTGCACCTCCCAAATTGGAGCACGGATAATTCCAAGGCACCATGTCTACGTACCCTAAATTGTTTTGTGGCTTCCTAAAACACTAAGCTGTGATATGACGGAGCCATATTTGCGGTAATGTGTTGATTAGTTATAAGACACTTCATTTCCAACCGCGCAAAAAAAACACGCAATATCTGTGACGGCACCTCTTCTAATCACCACAACTCGGCAATGCTTCACTTAAAAAAATAATCTAAACCGTCGTTGTTTTTGGCAAGCCAATTTGGGGTCTGTTTGTTTCCATTAAACCAAAATTTCCCTCAGGATTTCCTTTACAAACTTGTGAGTCAAAATAACTTTCTGTGTAATTCTTAGCTTCTTTCTGAGAGAGTCAATATTTTGACCCAAAAGAGTTTTACAAACAATTTCCACGAATATGCTTCAAAACACCTAAAAAGCTTAGTTATGCTGCATTTGGCTCATTTTGATGAGGAAAACCCGTTTTTGTTAATATTTGTTCAGTTTCACTAGTTGACCAAAAAAAGTTTCCATCAAATCGAAATTTTCCTCAGGATTTTCCCCTTTTCAAACTTGTTGAGAAAAAATAACTTTCTGAGTTATTCTTAGCTTCTATCTGAGATAGTCAATTTTTGACACAAAAGAGAAGTTTTTAGCAATATCTGCGAAAATGCTTCAAAACACCTGAAAAGCGCAGTTTTACTGAGTAAGACTCATTTTGAGGAGGAAAACCGTTTTCGGTAATATTTGTCCCATTTCACTGGTTTGACCAAAAATAATTTCCATCAAATCAAAATTTTCCTCAGGATTTCCCTTTTTCAAACATTTGAGTTAAAATAACTTTCTGATTAATTCATAGCTTCTTTCTGAGTCAATTTTAGACCCAAAAGAGAAATATTCAGTCAATTTCCGCGAAAATGCTTCAAAACACCTGAAAAGCTTAGTTTAGCTGAGTAAGACTCACTTTGAGGAGGAAAAAAGTTGTTTCCTTCAAATCAAAACATTCCTCATGATTTGCCCTGTTTCTAAACTGTAGAAAAAATTAAAACTTTCTGAGTGATTCTTTGTTTCCTTCTGATAGAGACACTTTTTAGACCTCAAAGAGAAGTTTTAGGTCAATTTCCGACGAAAATTATTCAAAACACAAGAAAATCTTATTTAGCTGTTTGTGGCACATTTTTGGGAGCAAAACTTTTTTGGTAATATTTGTCCCATTTCACTTGTTTGACCAAAAAAAGTCGTTTTCATCAAATCAAATCAATTCCTCAGGATTTTCCCTATTTCAAACTTGAAGGAAAAAAACAACTTTCGGGCTGATTAAAATTCTTTCTGAGATAGTCACTTTTTATACCTTAAAGAGAAGTTTATTGACTATTTCCGGCAAAAATGCTTCAAAACACCAGAAAAACTTAGCTTAGTAGTATGTGGCATATTTTGATTAACAAAACATTTTTCGGTAATATTTATCCCGTTTCTCTGAATTGACCAAAAAAATTTGTTTCCATTAAATCAAAACCTTTCTTCAGGATTCTTTTCGAACTCGTTGAGAAAAATTAACTATGTGAGTAACTCTTAGCTTCCTTCTGCGATGGTCATTTTTATAACTTAAAGAGAATTTTTTTGTCAACTTCTGGTTTGACCAAAAACAGTTGTTTCTTTCAAATCAAAATATTTCCTCAGGATTTGTCCCTTTTCAAACTTGTTGAGAAAAAATAATTTCTGAGTAATTCTTAGCTCCTTTCTAAGGTGGTCCAGTTTTAGACAAAAAAGAGAAGTTTTCAGTCAATTTCCGCGAAATAGCACAAAACACTAGAGCATAGTTTAGCTGTATTTGGATCATTTTGAGGAGGAAAACCGTTTTCGGTAATGTATGTCCCGTTTCTCTGGTTTGAACAAAAAAAGTTATTTCCTTCAAATAAAAATTTAGCTCAGGATTTGACACTTTTCCCACATTGAGAAAAAAAAAACTTTCTGAGTAATTCTTAGCTTTTTTCTGAGAGTAACATTTTTGACCCAAAATAAAAGTTTCAATAAATTTCGGCAAAATTGCTTCAAAACACAAGAAAAATTTAGTTTAGCTCCTCTATGTGGCTCATTTTGAGGAGAAAAACCATTTTTGATAATATTTGTCCTGTTTCAATGGCTTGACCAAAAAGAGTCATTTCATCAAATCAAAATTTACTTCAGGACTTGCTCCTTTTCAAACTTCTGAGATGTCATTTTTTTGACCCAAAAGAGAAGTTTTCAGTCAATTTCCGTGAAAATGCTTCAAAATTCCTGAAAAAAACTTAGTTTAGCTGTGTATGGCTCATTTTGAAGAGGAAAACCATTTTTGTTAATATTTTCCCCGTTTCTCTGGTTTGACCAAAAAAAGTTGTTTCCATCAAATCAAAATTTTCCTCAGGATTTGCTCCTTTTCAAACTTGTTTAGAATAAATAACTTTCGGAGTAATTCTTAGATTCTTTCTGAGATGTCAAATTTTTGACCCAAATGAGAGGTTTTCAGTCAACATCTGCAAAAATGCTTCAAAACATCAGAAAAGCTTAGTTTAGCTTTCTCTTTTGGTTCTAAAAATATACAATTTCAGAAAGAAGCTAAGAATTACTCAGAAATTTTTTTTTCTTCCAACATACAAAGCTAAGAATTACTCAGAAAGTTGTTTTTTTCAACAAGTTGAAAAGGGAAAATTCTGTGGCAAATTAAATTTTATGGAAACAACTTTTTTTAGTCAAACTTGTGAAACGGGGCAAATATTACCAAAAATGCTATACCTCCTCAAAATGAGCCATATACAGCTAAACTAAGCTTTTCTGATGTTTTGAAGCATTTTTGCAGATGTTGACTGAAAACTTCTTATTTGGGTAAAAAAAATGCACCTCAAAAAGAAGCTAAGAATTACTTCGAAAGTTATTTATTCTAGAACAATTTTGAAAAGGGGCAAATCCTGAGGAAAATTTTGATTTGATGGAAACAACTTTTTTTGGGCAAACTAGTAAAACGGAAATATATTAACAAAAATGGTTTTCCTCCTCCAAATGAGCCATACACAGCTAAACAAATTTTTCAGGAATTTTGAAGCATTTTTGCAGAAATTGACTGAAAACTTCTCTTTTGGGTCAAAAAATTGACATCTCAGAAAGAAGCTAAGATTTACTCAGGAAGTTTTTTTTTCCTCAACAAGTTTGAAAGGGGGCCCAATCTTGATGGAAAGGACTTTTTTGGTCAAACCAGTGAAATAGGACAAATATTACAGAAAAAGTTTTTCCTCATCAAAATGAGATACATACAGCTTAACTAAGCTTTTCTGGTGTTTTGAAGTATTTTTGCAGATATTGACTGAAAACTTCTCTTTTAGTTCTAAAAATTGACTATCTCAGAAACAACTAAGAATTACTCAGAAAGTTACAAGTTTGAAAAGGGGCAAATCCTGAAGTACAATTTTGATTTGATGAACTGACTCTTTTTGGTCAAACCAGTGAAACAGGTCAAATATTATCAAAAATGTTTTTTCTCCTCAAAATGAGCAACATAGAGCTAAACTAAGTTTTTCTTGCGTTTTGAAACAATTTTGCCGAAATTTACTAAACTTCTATTTTGGGTCAAAAAAGTTACTATCTCAGAAAAAAGGTAAGAGTTACTCAGAAAGTTATTTTTTCTCAACGTGGGAAAAGTATCAAATCCTGAGCTAAATTTTGATTTGATGGAAACAACTTTTTTTTTGTTCAAACCAGAGAAACGGGACATACATTACCGAAAACGTTTTTCCTCCTCAAAATGATCCAAATACAGCTAAACTAAGCTCTAGTGTTTTTTGCTATTTTGCGGAAATTGACTGAAAACTTCTCTTTTTTTGTCTAAAACTGGACCACCTTAAGAAAGGAGCTAAGAATTACCCAGAAATTATTTTTTCTCAACTAGTTTGAAAAGGGACAAATCCTGAGGAAATGTTTTGATTTGAAGGAAACAACTGTTTTTGGTCAAACCAGTAATTGACAAAAAAAGTTCTCTTTAAAGTTATAAAAATGACCATCACAGAAGGAAGCAAATTTAATTTTTCTCAACGAGTTCGAAAAGAATCCTGAAGAAAGGTTTTGATTTAATGGAAACAAATTTTTTTGGTCAATTCAGAGAAACGGGATAAATATTACCGAAAAATGTTTTGTTAATCAAAATGTGCCACTTACTGCTAATCTAAGCTTTTCTGGTGTTTTGAAGCATTTTTGCCGGAAATAGTCAATAAACTTCTCTTTAAGGTATAAAAAGTGACTATCTCAGAAAGAATTTGAATCAGCCCGAAAGTTGTTTTTTTCTTCAAGTTTGAAATAGGGAAAATCCTGAGGAAATGATTTGATTTGATGAAAACGACTTTTTTTGGTCAAACAAGTGAAATGGGACAATTATTACCAAAAAAGTTTTGCTCCCAAAGATGTGCCACAAACAGCTAAATAAGATTTTCTTGTGTTTTGAATCATTTTCGCCGGAAATTGACCTAAAACTTCTCTTTGAGGTCAAAAAAGTGTCTTTGTCAGAAGGAAACAAAGAATCACTCAGGAAGTTTTAATTTTTTCTACAGTTTAGAAACGGGACAAATCCTGAGGAATGTTTTGATTTGAAGAAAACAACTATTTTTGTTTACACCAGTGAAACGGGACAAATATTAATGAAAATTTTTTTCCTCCTCAAAATGAGTCTTACTCAGCTAAACTAAGCTTTTCAGGTGTTTTGAAGCATTTTTGCGGAAATTGACTGAAAAATTCTCTTTTGGGTCTAAAGTTGACTCTCTCAGAAAGAAGCTATGAATTAGTCAGAAAGTTATTTTAACTCAAATGTTTGAAAAAGGGAAATCCTGAGGAAAATTTTGATTTGATGGAAATTATTTTTGGTCAAACCAGTGAAATGGGACAAATATTACCGAAAACGGTTTTCCTCCTCAAAATGAGCCACATACAACTAAAATAAGCTTTTCCGGTGTTTTGAAGCATTTTCGCAGATATCGACTGAAAACTTCTCTTTTGGGTCTAAAAATGGTCTCTCACAGAATGAAGCTAAGAATAACTCAGAAAGATTTTTTTTTCTACTTTTGAAAAGGGTCTAATCCTCAGGAAAATTTTGATTTGATGGAAACATTTTTTGGTCAAACTAGTGAAACGGGACAAATATTAACAAAAACTGGTTTTCCTCGTCAAAATCAGCCAAATACAGCAAAACTAAGCTTTTTAGGAGTTTTGAAGCATATTTGTGGAAATTGTTTGAAAACCTCTTTTGGGTCAAAAAATTGACTCTCTCAGAAAGAAGCTAAGAATTACACAGAAAGTTATTTTGACTCACAAGTTTGTATAAGGGAAATCCTGAGGCAAATTTTGATCTAATGGAAACAATTATTTTTGGTCAAACCAGTGAAAGGGGGACAAATGTTACCGAAAACATTTTTCCTTCTCAAAATCAGCCACATACAGCTAAACTAAGCTTTTCTGATGTTTTAAAGAATTTTCGCGGATATTGACTGAAAACTTCTCTTTGGGTCTAAAAATTGTCTATCAGAGAATAAAGCTAAGAATCACTCTGAAATTTTTTCTCAACAAGTTTAAAAAGAGGAAAATTCTGAGGAAATGGATTTTATGGAATCAACTTTTTGGTCAAACTTGTAAAATGGGACAAATATTAACAAAAATGTTTTTCCTCCTCAAAATGAGCCATATACAGCAAAACAAAGCTTTTCAGGTGTTTTGAAGGATTTTAGCGGATATGGACTGAAAGCTTCGCTTTTGGGTCAAAAAATTGACTATCTCGGAATAAAGCTAAGAACTACTCAGAAAGTTGTTGTTTTTTTTTTAACAAGTTGGAAAAGGAGAAAATTTTGTGGCAAATTAAATTTTATGGAAACAACTTTTTTTTAGTCAAACCTGTGAAATGGGACAAATATTAACAAAAATGCTATTCCTCCTCAAAATGAGCCATACACAGCTAATCAAGTTTTCTGGTATTTTTATGCATTTTCGACGGATTTTGGCAAAAACTTCACTTTGAGGTCTGTAACCAAAATTCCCTTCTGCCAAGAATGCGCTTTGACTCTTGGAGATACGAATCTTTGGCCGACACCTGGACCTATTCTAATCTCCCCGACTAGAACCTATATCCAAGCCAACTTAGCTACAACTCTCTCCGAGCTGTACTTCCTTTCAAACTATAGTTGGTAAAATATTTAAATACTTCAAAATACAAGTTACCAATAGCATACAACAAGACAAGGGTCCAAACTTAATCTCTAAGAAAAATAGCTAACTCAAATACTTGTTCAGTTTGACGGTCTCTGTCTCTATAGTTACTCTCCTGGTGAGCAATCAAATCCCTCCTTTAAGTTCACGCAGAATTTGTAAGTAGGGTAAACTCTCTGTAGTTTAATAATTCCATAGGATGTAATAATTCCATAGGATATAATAATTCCTAGTTTGTAATAATTCCGTAGGATGTAATAATTCCATAGGATATAATAATTCCTAGTTTGTAATAATTCTGTAGGTTGTAATAATTCTGTCTGGCTCTTCCCTGGTAATATTATTCCACTGCAGTTTCCTTTGATTCATTATTCTTAACAGAATCCATCAGAAATTCCCCTGTCAGAGGTTTCTCTGACACTCCCCTTTCCTTTGATCGTGAACCCTGGTCACGAGATAACCCATCAGCATTAGCACTGGCCGTTCCCGCCCTATGAACTATAGTGAAGTGATAAGACTGGAGTGCCAAAGCCCATCTTGCCAATCTGCCATGAGAGTCCTTCATGCTTCCCAAGTGGGTAAGAGGGTCATGGTCAGTTTCAATCTGAAAGGTTGTGCCTTGTAGGTATGTTCTAAAGTGCTTGATTCCTTGCACAATAGCTAATCCCTCACGCTCTATAGCTGAATACTTTTGCTCTCTCGGTAAGAGTTTCTTTGATCCATATGCAATTGGATGTTCTTCTTCGTTCTGGTCCTTCTGACTTAAGACATATCCTAACCCTGTGGCAGATGCATCAGTTTGAAGAATGAATTTCCTCGTCCAATCTGGAGTCGTCAAAATTGGTTTACTCGTGAGTGCCTCTTTTAGTAAGTTAAATGAATGTTCACATGCCTCATTCCATTTAACCACATTTTCCTTGTTCTTCCTAGTCAGCTCAGTCAATGAGTTTGCTACAGTGGAGAATGAAGGGATAAATCTGCGGTAGTACCCCCATAAACCCAAGAATGCACGCACCTGCTTCTTAGTTTTTGGTCTCTCATATTCTTTCACTGCTTTTACTTTACAATCCATAGGTCTCACTTCTCCACCTCCTACTACATGCCCCAGGTAGTTGCAACTATTCACTGCAAAATTACACTTCTTGTCCTTAATGTGCAGTCCTGCTTCTCTGAGTCTTCCAAATACTTCGGTTAAATGTTGTACATGTTCTTCCCATGTATCACTGCGTATCAGGATGTCATCAAGATAAGCTGTAGAAAAACTGTGCAGTCCTTGCAACACATGATCCATTAAACGTTGAAACGTCGATGGGGCTGACACTAACCCAAAAGGCATAGTAACAAACTGGTACTTCCCGTAAGGTGTAACAAAGGCAGTCTTCTCTCTACTATCCTCTCCCATAGGAACCTGGTAATAACCTTTTGTGAGATCTAGGGTGGTAATGTACTTTGCCCTTCCGATGTCATTGATTAAGTCCTCTATGTGGGGTAATGGGTAAGGGTCACCTGTTGTCACGGCATTAAGTTTTCGGTAATCCACACACATTCGAGTAGTTCCATCTTTTTTAGGTACCAGAACAATGGGGGCAGACCATGGACTTTTTGATGGTTCGATTATGTTCTGCTCCAACAAACTCTTAATTTCCTCCCTTAAAACCTCTTGTGCTGTATGAGCCAGTCTGTAAGGTGGTAATCTAATTGGTGGTGAGTTTCCTGTTAGAATGTCATGATGAACCAGGCACGTCCTACCCGGTACGTCCTGAATGATATCTTTGTACTTTTCTTTCAATTGTGTGAGCTGAGTATGTTGCATGAGAGAGAGTGCATTCGACTTTATTTCCTCGTTTGATTCGAACAGGTCGTCCATTTCCTGATCCTCTGTCAGAAAAACTGCAGGAGCTGGTGAAGTCCAAGACTTCATAGCATTCACATGGAACGTCTTGTGACGCTTCCCACTAGCTCCAGTGTCTACTTGGTACGTCACATCAGTGATCTGTTTAGTGACTATGAACGGACCCTGCCACTCATTAAGCAATTTGTTCTTCTGTGTTGGTCTAAATACCAGAACAAAATCACCTACTTCAAATTTTCTCTCAACTACTTTCCTGTCATGGTAATGTTTCTGAGCTCTCTTTTCTCTCTCTTCATTTTGCTGGGCAATGTCTCTGACAACCCCCATATTTGCTCTCATAACTTCTATGTGTTCAGTAATGTCCATTTAATTTTGTACTTCTTTTCCTTTCCAGAACCTCACTAGTTCATCAAGTGGCATTCTCATTTCTCTGCCAAAAAGTAGCTTGTAAGGGGAAAACCCTGTTGTGGCATGCACCGTTCCACGATACGCCCACAATACAAATGGCAGACATTTGTCCCATTCAACCTTATCATTCTGGGTAAGCTTTCTTAATAGCCTTTTAAGAGTGGAGTTAAAACGCTCCACCATACCATCTGTCTCCGGGTGGTATGGGGAGGTCCTGATCTGATGAACACCCGTGGTTTGGCAAAATTGCTTAACAACTTTTGAAACAAAGTTTGTTCCATTATCCGTTAAAATCTCTTGTGGAACTCCTACCCTGGACGTTAGATCTATTAGGCAGTTCACCACAGTCTCTGCTGTACTATTTCTCAGTGCAAATGCCTCAGGCCATTTCGTTGTATAATCCATAGCAACCAAAATGTATTTATTACCAGATTTAGTTTTCCTTAAAGGCCCAAAAATATCCATGGCTATACGCTGGAAAGGGTCTTTAAGTATGGGTAAGGGGTGTAAAGGGGCCTTAGCAACTACAGCTGGTTTAGCCTTTTGACATATAGGGCATGACTTACAGAGTTCTCTTACGTCCGTCGCTATGCCAGGCCAGTCAACCCGTCTGCGAATTGCTTCCATCGTCCTCTCCTGTCCGAAGTGTCCAGCCGTCATGGAGTTGTGTGCCAACTCTAAGACTTTAACTCGAGCTGCTTTCGGTACCACTACCAGATCCTTTCCTTGGATGTGGTAAGGCTTCCTCATCAGGATTCCATCCTGCCAAAAGTAGGGGCTGTTCTCCTTTCCCGCCTTGCAACGAATTTTCTCTAAAGTAGAGCCTGTCAATTGAGCTGTCTTCAACTGCTCCGGTGAAATAGTCTTGAAAATGTTCTGTTCATTTACCACTGCGTTTGTGGTGTCTGGTACTAGTTCTGGACCCTCTGGTTCGTCTAACGCAACCGGTCTTTGCTCTGTCTCTGCCTCATTCTTATGGGATAGTTCTGGATCAGCAGCAATTTGAACTATACTTTCCACATCTGAAGTCCCTTCAGGATCGTCCTCTTCCGCTACACTTCCAACGTCAACTGTGTCCAACATATGTGTGACTGGCTGGTCTCTCTCCTGTTCCAGCTGTTTTTGTGCTGCAAGCTTGTTCTCTGCTTGTTTCTGTGCACGTGTCACTACCATGCATGACTTGGTTACTTTAGGAGTTAGTGGAATTGACTCCTCTTCCTTCAGTGCTTCCCTTAGGTATTTCTTAAAATGGGGGACATCATGTCCCATTAACATGTCGACCGTGAGATGCTCCGACACTCCTACTGCAATATCATAGCTCTTCCCTTCAATGGTCAATGTAACCTTTGCAGCTGGAAAATGCACTTTCTTCGAGCTCGCTGTACAATACGGTATCTTCCACGACAAGTAGTCTTTAGGCTTCACACACCTAGGATGAACAACCGATTTAGTACATTCTGTGTCGATCAATCCAAGCACTGGACTACCGTTGATCTTAACTGGTCTTGTCCACTTGGGAAAATTATCCTGGTCACGTACAAAATTTGCTTCTTCTAACTTGACGCGACAATCCCTCTTTATGTGGCCCTTCCGGCCACACCGAAAACATTCAACTTTCTTTCTTTCTTCTGTCTTCCAGTTGTTCCCTTTTTCTGAATAAAACTGCTTTTGTTCCGATGGTTTCGATTTGTTGTGCGTGTGTTGTGGAGTAGGCCTGAAACGCTCTTTTTGTTCAGTTTTCCTTCCATCTCCTTCTCTCCTTTGATTACCTAGGTATCTTGTCACAGCTTCCTTCAGATCGTTAAAAGTTGCTGGCTGTAAGTTTCTCATCTGTAACTCTAACCATCTGGGCAATCTTCTCAGTGCTAGTTCGTACAAAATGGCATCAAATGTAGTTTTCCCAGTTGAATCAATCCACTGTGTGAACGACTGCTGGTATATACGAAACCAAGTGTCTGGGTTGTTTGTATCGAAGGGTTGATCGAATGCCTTCTTTCTGTATGTGTCTGTTGAGATGTGGTAAGTGGAAAGAAGTGTTTGCTTCACCATGCTATAATCTGTTTGATCTGCAGCAGGCAATGAGGCCACAGCACTAAGACCTTGCCCCGACAAAGAACTTCTTAGATATACACTCCACTGTTCCCTGGGCCACTCTCCAGCATGTGCTGTCACCTCAAATGTGTCGAGGTAAGCACCCATATCATCGACACCTTCTACAAACTTTTGTAGAGTCAGTCTGGGAGGAAGAGCTGTTACTGGAGGGATTACAGTAGGTCTTCTGGCGTCAGTCAGAGCCTGAATCCATCGATCTTGTTGTTCAGCAGCCTGTTGTCTATCTGCTGCTCTTCTGGCTTCTTCCCTTTCAGTTCTAGCTTCTTCCCTCTCAGCTCTTGCTTCGTCAAGTTCCACCCATCTTTCCATGAAACGGTCGAGCTTCTCCTCTCTTTCAGGAGACTCTGTGCTTGGGTTACTACCCCGTAGCCATCTGTCTTCTCCAGGTCGTGACATTTCTCTGAAACACTAAGCTAATTCACTTAGCTAGTTCGGGTAGTTCTGGAATACACTCGTATCCCACCTGAAACACTAAGCTAATTCACTTAGCTAGTTCGGGTAGTTCTGGAATACACTCGTATCCAACCTGCTGCCACCAATGTAACCAAAATTCCCTTCTGCCAAGAATGCGCTTTGACTCTTGGAGATACGAATCTTTGGCCGACACCTGGACCTATTCTAATCTCCCCGACTAGAACCTTTATCCAAGCCAACTTAGCTACAACTCTCTCCGAGCTGTACTTCCTTTCAAACTATAGTTGGTAAAATATTTAAATACTTCAAAATACAAGTTACCAATAGCATACAACAAGACAAGAGTCCAAACTTAATCTCTTAAGAAAAATAGCTAACTCAAATACTTGTTCAGTTTGACGGTCTCTGTCTCTATAGTTACTCTCCTGGTGACCAATCAAATCCCTCCTTTAAGTTCACGCAGAATTTGTAAGTAGGGTAAACTCTCCGTAGTTTAATAATTCCGTAGGGTGTAATAATTCCGTAGGATGTAATAATTCCATAGGATATAATAATTCCTAGTTTGTAATAATTCTGTAGGTTGTAATAATTCTGTCTGGCTCTTCCCTGGTAATATTATTCCACTGCAGTTTCCTTAGATTCATTATTCTTAACAGAATCCATCAGAAATTCCCCTGTCAGAGGTTTCTCTGACAAGGTCTAAAAAGTGACTATCTCAGAAAGAAGCTAAGAATCATCCAGAAAGATATTCTACGAGTTTGAAACGGGGCAAACCCGGAGTAAATGTTTTGATTTGATGGAAATGACTTTCTTTGGTCAAACAAGGAAAATGTGACAAATATTACCGAAATTATCCTCGAAATGGGTCACATAGAGCTAAACTAGCTTTTCTGGTGTTTGAAAGCATTTTCTCTGGAAATTTACAAAAAAGTTCAATAAATGTCTATCTAAGAAAGAAGCTATGAATTACTCAGAAAGTTATTTTATCTCAATGGGTTCAAAAAGGGACAAATCCAGGGGAAAGGTTTTGATTTGATGGATGTGGAAATTTTTGGTCAAACCTGTGAAATGGGAGAAATATTTCCGAAAACACGTTTTGCTCCTCAAATTGTGTTACATATAGCTAACGAAGTTTTTATGTATTTTGAAGTATTTTTGCCGGAAATTGACAAATAAATTCTCTTTGAGGCCTAAAAATGAATCTCAGAAAGAAGCTAAGAATTACATAAAAAAAATTTTTTTCCTTCAGGGAGTTCGAAAAGGGGCAAATTCAGTGGAAAGGTTTTGATTTGATGGTAACGACATTTTTGGGTCAAACCTGTGAAATGGGTCAAATATTTCTGAAAACAGTTTTGCTCCACACTAAGCTTTTCTGATGTTTTGATGCATTTTCGATGGAAGTTGACAAAAAAGCCTTCTCTACAAGGTATAAAAATTGACTATCTCAAAGAATCACCAAGACGAGTATGAAAAAGGGCAAATCCTGTGGAAATGCCTTGATTTGTTGGAAAAGCCTTTTTTTGGTCAAACAATTGAATGCGGCAAATAATACCGAAAACAGTTTTGATCCTCAAAGTTAGCCACATACAGCTAAATTAATCTTTTCTGGTGTTTTGAAGAATTTTCGCCGGAAATTGACAAAAATATTCTCTTAAACGACTAAAAATTACTTTCTCAGAAAGAGGCTAAGTATTACTCAGAAAGATTTTTTCTCAATGTGTGCGAAAAGGGGCAGTCCAGAGGAAAGGTTTGGATTTGCTCAGAAAGAAGCTAAGAATCACCCCGAAAGTTAATTTTTTCTACGATGTCAAAAAAGGGCAAATCCTGAGGAAAGATTTTAATTTGATGTAAATGACATTTTTTGGTCAAACCTGTGAAATGGGACAAATATTTCCGAATATATTTTTTCTCCACAAAATGTGCCACATACAGCAAAACTAAGTCTTCTGGTATTTTGAAGCTTTTTCTCCGGTATTTGACAAATAAGATCTCTTTGTGGTCAAAAAAGTAGCTATCTTAGAAAGAAGCTAAGAATTATGCAGAAAGTTATTTTTTCTCAATGAGTTCGAAAAGGGGCAATTCCAGGGGAAATGTTTTGATTTGATGGAAACGACTTTTTTTGGGTCAACAAGTGAAATGTGACAAATATTAACATATTCAGTTTTGCTATTCAAAATGTGCCACATCAGCAAAACTAAGCTTTTCTGTGTTTTGAAGCAGTTGACTGAAATTGTCAAAAAACTTCTCTTTAAGGTCAAAAAAGTGACTATCTCAGAAAGATTCTAAGAATCACCCAGAAAGTGATTTTATTCTACAAATTTGAATTGGGGCAAATCCTGAGGAAATATTTTGATTTGATGTAAATGCCTTTTTTTGGTCAAACAAGTGAAATGGGACAAACATTACCAAAAAAAGTTATTGACAAATAAGCATCCCTTTTGGTCAAAAAAGTATCTATCTCAGAAAGAAGCCAAGAATTACTCAAAAAATTATTTTTTCCCCCAACGAGTTCGAAAAGGGGCAATTCCAGGGCAAATGTTTTCATTTGATTGAAATGACTTTTTTTTATCAAACAAGTGAAATGGGACCGGATTCAGTTTTGCTCTTCAAAATATGCCACATACAGCAAAACTAAGCTTTTCTGGTGTTTTGAAGCATTTTTGCCGAAATTGTCAAACAACTGACTATCTCAAAATGAAGCAAGAATTACTCAGATAGTTAATTTCTTTCAACGAGTTCGAATAGGGTCTAATCCAGAGGAAAGATTTTGATTTGATGGAAACAATATTTTTGGGTCAAACCTGTAAAGTGGGACAAATATTTCTGAAAACAGTTTTGCTCCTCAAAATGTGCACATACAGCTAAATCAAGCTCTTTGGTGTATTGAAGCATATCCGCCGAAATTGACAAAAAAATACTCTTGGAGGTCTAAAACGTTATTATCTCAGAAAGAAGCTAAGAATTACTCAGAATTCTCAACAAGTTCAAAAAGTTTTTGATTTGATGCACACAGATCGAAATTTTTTGTTCAAACCTGTAAAACGGGACAAATATTTCGGAAAACAGTTTGCAACTAAAAATGAGCCACAAACAGTAAAACTAAGCTTTTCAGGTTTGAAGTCTTTTCACGGAAATTGACAAAAAAATCTCTTTAAGCTCAAAAAATGACTATCTCAGGAAGAAGCTAAGAAACACCCAGAAAGTTGTTGTTTTTTCTACAAGTTTAAAATGGGGAAAATCCTGAACATTGATTTGAAGGAAACAAGTGAAATGAACCACATAGAGCTACCTATGCTTTTCTGGTGTTTTGAAGCATTTTCACCGGAAATTGACAAATCTCTTTAAGTTAAAAAATTGACTACCTCAGAAAGAAGCTAAGAATTAATAAGAAAGTTAAATTTTCTCAACGAGTTCGAAAAGGGTCAAATCCAGAGGAAAGGTTTTGATTTGATGGAAACGACATTTTTTTGGTAAAGCTGTGAAATGGGACAAATATTTCCGAAAACAGTTTTGGTCCTAAAATGTGCCACATACAGCTAAACAAAGATTTTCCGATGTTTTGATGCACTTTCGCCGGAAATTGACAAAAACACTACTCTTTGAAGAAAGTGACTATCTCCAAAAGAAGCTAAGAATTACTCAGAAAGTTATTTTTTCTCAATGAGTTCGAAAAGGGGCAAATCCAGATGAAAGGTTTTGATTTGATGAAAACGAGTATTTTTTTCCTCACGCCTGTGAAACGGTACATATATTTCTGAAAAAAAAATTTGCTCCTCAAAATTAGCCACATACAGCTAAACTAAGTTTTACTGGTGTTTTGAAACATTTTTGTCGAAAATTGACAAAAAACTTCCTTTAGGTTCTAAAAATGACTATCTCTGTAAGAAGCTAAGAAACACTCAGAAAGTTATTTTTTTCTGCATGTCTGAAATGGGGAAAATCCTGAGGATATGTTTTGATAATTACTCAGAAACTTAATTTTCTGTACGATTTCATAGGGGCAAATCCAGAGGAATGGCTTTGATTTGATGGAAACAACATTTTTTGGTCAAACGTGAAACGGAACAAATGTTTCTAAAAAGAGTTTTGCTCCTCAGTGACCACAGAGCTAAACTTTTCGCCTGAAATAGACAAAAAAAATCCGTTTAAGGTCTAAAAAAGTGACTATCTCAGAAAGATGCTAAGAATAACACAAAAGTTTTTGTTCTACGTGTTTGAAACTGGGCAAATCCTGAAGAAATCTTTGATTTGATGGAAACGACTATTTTTGGACTAACATGTGAAATGGGACAAACATTACCGAATAGTTTTTCCCTTAAAAATGTGCCACATACAGCTAAACTAAATTTTTCTGGTGTTTCGAAGCATTTTCGCCGAAATTGACAAACCATCTCGGGGACTATACCATTTACTACTGAAATTTGAACACATATTTGTAGCTGTCATAACTTTTCCCCCCTTTCTTCTGTGCAGATACTTTTGATACCAGCTTGTTGCTTATTGTGTGTGCTTTTAAGATGATATGTGAAATGTCTCTATAGGCACCTTTTCTTAGAAGATACATCCAAACACGCAAGGGTCACTCAAAAAATTATACCTCCCAAATTGCAACATGTATAATTCCAAGGCTCCTTGAGCTACAAACCCAAAATTTGTTTTGTGGCTTGCCTGAACACTTAGCTGTGATATGACGGTTTAAAATTTTTTTTACGTGAAGCAGTGCTGAGTTATGGTGATTAGAAGAGGTTACGTCACAGATACTGCGTGGGGTTTTGCGCGGTTGGAAATGAAGCGTCTCATATCTAATAACACTTTACCGCATTTTTAATACGGCTCCGTCATATCACAGCTTGTGTTTTAACAAGCCACAAATTTTTTGTGTATGTAGCTCAAGGCGCCTTGGAATTATACGTGTTGCAATTTGGGAGGTGCAATTTTTGAGTGATCCTTGCACGTTTGGATGTATTTTCTAAGAAAAGGTGCCTATAGAGACATTTCACATATCATCAGGCACACACAATAAGTAACAAGCAGGAATCAAAAGTATCTGCACAGAAGAAAGGAGGGGGGGGGAAGGACAACTACAAATATGTGTTCAAATTTCGGTAGTTAATGGTGTAGTCCTCCCTTTTAAGGTCTAAAAAGTGACTACCTCAGAAAGAAGCCAAGAATTACTAAGAAATTTAATTTTTCTCAATGAGTTCGAAATGGGGCAATTCCAGAAGAAAGGTTTTGATTTGATGGAAACGACATATTTTGGACAAACCTGTGAAACGGAACAAATATTTCCAAAAAGTTTTGCTCCTCAAAATGAGCTACATTCAGCTAAACTAAGATTTTCAGGTGCTTTGAAGCACTTTCTCCGGAAATAGACCCAGAGGAATGGTTTTGATTTGATGGAAACGATATTTTTTGGATAAGCCTGTGAAACGGGACAAACATATCCGAAAACAGTTTTGCTCCTCAAAGTGAGCCACATTTAAGGGGGGACGATACCTGAAACCACCGAAATTTGAACACATATTTGTAGCTGTCATAACTTTCCCCCCTTTCTTCTGTGCAAATACTTTTGATACCAGCTTGTTGCTTAGTGTGTGTGCTTTAAGATGATATGTAAAAAGTCTCTATAGGCACCTTTTCTTAGAAGATATATCCAAACACGCAAGGGTCACTCAAAAAATGGCACTTCCTAATTTGTGGCAGACATAACTCAGCGCCCCCAAATTGGTATGTGGGTTGCTAAAGCACGTAGCTGTGATATAGCGATTTTTTAATGTAAACCCCCCCCCCGCCGAGTTATGGTGATTAGAAGAGGCCGGGTCACAGAAATTGCGTGACCCCATCTCTTATGATCATCAAAACTCAGGGGGGGAGGAGGGGTTCACGTTAAAAAAAATCTAAAAAATTGCAGCTACGTGCTTTAGCAACCCACACACCAATTTGGGGGCGTGTCGCTCAAGGCGCCGTGGAGTTATGTCTGCCACAAATTACGAAGTGCCATTTTTTGAGTGACCCTTGCGTGTTTGGATATATCTTCTAAGAAAAGGTGCCTATAGAGACTTTTTACATATCATCTAAGGGGGGACTATCCCATTTTCCTCCGAAATTCAAAAACATATTTGTGGTTGTCATAACTTTTCCCCCCTTTCTTCTGTGCAAATAATTATTATACCAGCTTGTTGCTTATTGTGTGTGCTTTAAGATGATATGTAAAAAGTCTCTATAGGCACTTTTTCTTAGAAGATATAGCCATACACGCAAGGGTCACTCAGAAAATGGCACCTCCTAATTTCCCAGGATTCTAATTGCCAGGCGCCGTGAGCTACAACCCCCAAACTTGTTTTGTGGCTTGCTAACACCCTAAGCTGTGATATGGCTGAGCCATAATTAAAACGCGGTGAAGTGTTGAAAAGTTATGAGACACTTTATTTCAAGCCGTGCCAAAAACCGCGTAATATCTGGGACCCCGCCTCTTCTAATAATCGTATCTCAGGAATGCTTCATGGTAAAAAAATTATGGCTCGCTTATATCACAGCTTAGGGTGTTTACAAGCAACACAGGAAGTTTGAGGTCTGTAGGTCAAGGGCGCCTGGCAATTAGAATCCTGGGAAATTAGGAGGTGCCATTTTCTGAGTGACCCTTGCGTGTATGGCTATATCTTCTAAGAAAAAGTGCCTATAGAGACTTTTTACATATCATCTTAAAGCACACACAATAAGCAACAAGCTGGTATAATAATTATTTGCACAGAAGAAAGGGGGAAAAAGTTATGACAACCACAAATATGTTTTTGAATTTCGGAGGAAAATGGGATAGTCAGAGGTTGCCATCGGTGGCCATTAAAAAAAAAATTGTCGCATCGGAACTTGCGTAATAGTGACCGCCCTTCCAATAGTAATTGCAGGTAGATTGCAGTGCAGTGAAATAATTAATAACTGTGGTTTACAGTGTTTTGTCTCTCCTCTGCAGTGTTTACAAGATACCAATCAGGTCAGTAAATCTTTGGCGCTGTTGACCAAGGCGGCAAAGATGGAGCCTGAGAACAGCACAAACAATAAGCAACAAGCTGGTATCAAAAGTATTTGCACAGAAGAAAGGGAAAAAAGTTATGACAGCTACAAATATGTGTTCAAATTTCGGTGGTTTCAGGTGTCGTCCCCCTTAAAAACAAAGCTTTTCTGGAGTTTTGAAGCATTTCCACTGGAAATTGTCAAGAAGCATCGCTTAAGGTCTAAAAAGTGACTATCTCAGAAAGATGCTAAGGGGCAAATCCAAAGGAATGGTTTTGATTTGATGGAAATGACATTTTTTGTTCAAACTTGTGAAACGTGACTTTCCGAAAACAGTCTTACTCCTTAAAATGAGCCACATACAACTAAACCAAACGCCATTTTTAGGACATAACAAGTGAAATGGGACAAACATTAACGAATACAGTTTTTCCCTTAAAAATGCGCCACATAGAGCTAAACTAAGCTTTTCTGGTGTTTTTAAGGGGAGACTATACCCGAAACCTCTGAAATTTGAACACATATTTGTAGATATCATAACTCCCCCCCCCCCCCCCCCCCCCCCCCTTTCTTTTGTGAAGATACTTTTGATAACAACTTGTTGCTTATTGTGTGTGCTTTAAGATGATATGTGAAATGTCTCTATAGGCACCTTTTCTTAGAAGATACATGCAAAAAGGCAAGGGTCACTAAAAAAATTGCACTTCCTAAATCGATGGCAAGGATTATTCCAAGGTGCTGTGAGCTACAGATCCAAAATTTGTTTTGTGGGTTCCTAACACCCTAAGTTGTGATATGACAGCGCCATATTTACAACGCGTACAAGTATTGATTAGGTATGAGACACTTTATTTCCAACCACACAAAAAACACACGCAATATCTGTGATGTCACCTCTTCTAATCCCCGTAACTCAGAAATGCTTCACTTAAAAATAATTTCCCTCCGTTATATCACAGCTTAGGCTTGTAGGAAGCCACAAAACAAATTTGGGATCTGTAGCTTAGGCACCTTGGAATAATCCTTGCCATAGATTAGGAAGTGCAATTTTTTTAGTGACCCTTGTCTTTTTGCATGTATCTTCTAAGAAAAGGTGCCTATAGAGACATTTCACATATTATCTTAAAGCACACACAATAAGGAACAAGTTGGTATCAAAGGTGTCTGCACAGACAAAAGGGGAAAAAAGTTAAGACAGTTACAAATGTGTTTAAATTTCGGAGGTTTCAGGTACAGTCCCCCCCCCCCTCCCGCATTTTCAACTGAAATTGACAAAACAAACTTCCCTTGGGGGGACTACACCATTTATTACCGAAATTTGAGCACATATCGGTAGCTGTCATAACTTTTCCCCCCTTTCTTCTGTGCAGATACTTTTGATACCAGCTTGTTGCTTACTGTGTGTGCTTTAAGATGATATGTGAAATGTCTCTATAGGCACCTTTTCTTAGAAGATACATCCAAAAAGGAAAGGGTCACTCAAAAATTGCACAACCCAAATTTAAACATGTATAATTCCTAGGCGCCTTGAGCTACAGACTCAAAATTTGTTTTGTGGCTTGCTAACACCCTAAGCTGTGATATGACCCAGCTATATTACAACCTGGTAAATTGTTGATTAAATATGAGACACTTTATTTCCAACCGCAAAAACCCACGCAATATCAGTGACATCACCTCTTCTAATCCCGTAACTCAGGCATGCTTCACGTTAAAAATAATTTCTCGGGTGATATCACAGCTTAGGCTTGTAGGAAACCACAATACCAATTTAGGGGCGGTAACTCACGGTGCCTTGGAATTATACGTGTTCAAATTTGGGAGTTGTTATTTTTGAGTGACCCTTGCCTTTTTGGATGCATCTTCTAAGAAAAGGTGCCTATAGAGACATTTCACATATCATCTTAAAGCACACACAATAAGCAACAAGGTGGTATCAAAAGTATCTGTACAGAAGAAAGGGGAGGGGGGGGGGGGGGGGGGAGTTATGACAGCTACAAATATGTGTTCAAATTTTGGTAGTAAATGGTGTAGTCCCCCTTGGTCTAAAAAGTGACTATCTTAGTAAGATGCTAAGAATCACCCAGAAAGTTATTTGTTCTAAGAGTTTGAAACGAGGCAGATCCTGCTAAGAATTACTAAGAAATTTAATTTTTCTGAACGAATTCGAAATGGGACAATTCCTGAGGAAAGGTTTTGATTTGATGGAAACGTCATTTTTTGGTCAAAACTGTGAAACGGGAGAAATATTACCAAAAAAATGTTTTGCTTCTCTAAATGAGCCACATACTGCTAAACAAAGCTTTTCTGGTGTTTTGAGGCATTTTCCCCGGAAATTAACAAAAACCTATTTTTCGTGTCTAAGAATCACCCAGAAAGTTATTTGTTCTACGAGTTTGAAACGGGGTAAATCCTGAGAAAATGTTGATTTGATGGAAACAACTTTTTGGTCAAACAAGTGAAATGGGACAAACATTACCGATACAGTTTTGCTCATCAAAATGTGCCACATACAGCTAAACTAAGCTTTTCTGGTGTTTTGAAGTATTTTCGCTAAAATTCTCATAAAGCGTCTCTTTTAGGTCTAAAAATGACTATCTCGGAAAGACACTAAGAATTACTCAGAAAGTTGTTTTTTCTTAATTAACGAGTTAGAAAAGAGGCAATTCCAGAGGAAAGGTTTTGATTTTATGGAAACGATATTTTTGGGTCAAACCAGAGAAATGGGACAAATATTTCCGAAAACACTATTGCTCCTCAAAATGAGCCAAATAAAGTTAAATGAACCTCTACTGGTGTTCTGAAGCATTTTCGCCAGAAATTGACAAAAAACTTTCCTTTAAGGTTTAACAAGTGACATCTCAGAAAGAATCTAAGAATCACGCAGAAAGTTAGAAAGGGGGAAATCCTGAGGAAATGTTTTTATTTGAAGGAAACGACTTTTTTTGGTCAAACAAGTGAAATGGGAAAAACATTACCGAATATAGTTTTGATCCTCAAAATGAGCCACATAAGATAATATAAGCTTTTCTGGTATTTTGAAGCATTTTTGCCGGAAAAAAACAAAAAAAAACATCTCTTTACGGTCTAAAAAGTGACATCTCAGAAAGAAGCTAAAAATTACTCAGAAAGTTAATTTTTCTCAACGAGTTCGAATAAGGGCAAATCCAGAGGAAAGGTTTTGATTTGATGGAAACGACATTTTTTGGTCAAACCTGAGAGACGGGACAAATATTTCCGGAAACAGTTTTGCTCCTCAAAATGAGCCACATAGAGCTAAACTAAGTTTTTCTAGAGTTTTGAAACATTTTCGCCGGAAATTGACAAAAAAACTTTCTTTAAGGTCTAAAAGTGACTATCTCTTTAAGAAGCTTAGAATCACCCAGAAAGTTGGGTTTTTTCCTACAAGTTTGAAATGGGGCAAATCCCGAGGAAATGTTTTGATTTGATGGAAACGACTTTTTTTTGTCAAACAAATGAAATGGGACAAATAGTACCAATTACAGTTTGCTCTTCAAAATGTGCCACATACAGTAAAACTAAGTAATCTTTTCTGGTGTTTTGAAGCATTTTCGCCGAAACTACAATTGTCTTTTAAGGTCTAAAAAGTGACTATCTCGGAAAGAAGCTAAGAATTACCCAGAGAGTTATTTTTTGTTAAACGAGTTCGAAAAGGGGCATATCCATTGATTTCATGGAAACAACATTTTTTTGGTCAAACCTGTGAAACGGGACAAATAATTCCGAAAATTTGCTCCTCAAAATGATCTACATACAGACCACACCTCCTACAAAGTGTAATCAGCCTTCTAGCCTAGACATGCATGTATAATTAACACATTAATGACGAGAAGACAATGAATAAAGACATAGCATCACCAACACCAGTGTTCAGTTCCACTTCAATATTAATAACAACATTAATAATAATAATAATAGTGTAGTGCAAGACTCAGTTAATTATGCATATAATATAACAGCTTTTTTTTTTAGTCTTAGAGTCGTTGACCTACTATGAAGGTGGAGGAAGAGGAGGCGGTGGAGGAGCACCAGGCTGCACAAATTAGATACTTATAAGTAACAAATCACATATAATTGTTGTAATCCACACAAAAAAAGAGAAGCATTTGTTGTGAAAGCTAGCTCTCCTACACACACATAAAGCTCTCCTATACACACATAAAGCTAGCTCTCCTACACACATATAGCTCTCCTATGCACATAAAGCTCCCTTACACACATATAGCTTTCCTACACACTTAAAGCTAGCTCTCCTACACACATATAGCTCTCCTATGCACATAAAGCTAGCTCTCTTACACACATATAGCTCTCCTATACACACATAGCTCCCTTACACACATATAGCTTTCCTATGCACACATAAAGCTAGCTCTCCTACACACATATAGCTCTCCTATACACACATAGAGCTAGCTCTCCTACACACATATAGCTCTCCTTTACACACATAGAGCTAGCTCTCTTACACACATATAGCTCTCCTATACACATATAGCTCCCTTACACACATATAGCTCTCCTATACACACATAAAGCTAGCTCTCTTACACACATATAGCTCTCCTATACACACATAAAGCTAGCTCTCTTACACACATATAGCTCTCCTATGCACACATAAAGCTAGCTCTCTTACACACATGTAGCTCTCCTATACACACAAAAGCTAGCTCTCTTACACACATACAGCTCTCCTGCACACACATAAAGCTAGCTCTCTTACACACATATAGCTCTCCTATACACACATAAAGCTAGCTCTCTTACACACATACAGCTCCCCTGCACACACATAAAGCTAGCTCTCTTACACACATACAGCTCTCCTGCACACACATAAAGCTAGCTCTCTTACACACATATAGCTCTCCTATACACACATAAAGCTAGCTCTCTTACACACATATAGCTCTCCTATACACACATAGAGCTAGCTCTCTTACACACATATAGCTCTCCTATACACACATAAAGCTAGCTCTCCTACACACATATAGCTCTCCTATGCACACATAAAGCTAGCTCTCTTACACACATATAGCTCTCCTATGCACACATAAAGCTAGCTCTCTTACACACATATAGCTCTCCTATACACACATAAAGCTAGCTCTCTTACACACATATAGCTCTCCTAAGCACACATAAAGCTAGCTCTCTTACACACATATAGCTCTCCTATGCACACATAAAGCTAGCTCTCTTACACACATGTAGCTCTCCTATACACACAAAAGCTAGCTCTCTTACACACATATAGCTCTCCTATGCACACATAAAGCTAGCTCTCTTACACACATATAGCTCTCCTATGCACACATGAAGCTAGCTCTCTTACACACATGTAACTCTCCTATACACACAAAAGCTAGCTCTCTTACACACATACAGCTCTCCTGCACACACATAAAGCTAGCTCTCTTACACACATAGCTCTCCTATACACACATAAAGCTAGCTTTCTTACACAGACATAAAAGTTTGCTCTCTTGCACACACATACCTTTCCTACTCACATAAAGCTAGCTCTTTTACACACATATAGCTCTTCTACACACACATAAAGCTAGCTCTCTTACACGTACATAAAGCTAACTAGCTCTTACACACACATGGAGCTAGCTTGGTCTTATACACACATAAAGCTAGCTCTCTTCAAACACAAAAAGCTATTATCTGATCATTATATTAAAAAAAAAATTACCACAAATGATAGCACAAAACAATGAACACAGCCACCCCTCAACCATGATAGCACAAAACAATGAACACAGCCACCCCTCAACCATGTCATGTGCAGCTGCCAGCGTGCTCATCCAAACCTTTTACATAATGGTTAGTCACTGGCATTAGGGGAAGGAATAGTTGGAAGAGACTTCTTTAGCCACCAACCAGGGACCTAATTGGAATTTTATTTATTTATTTATTTATTACAGTATTATTTATAGCAATATATATTTTTAAATTTCCCCCCAAAAAATTAACTTTTCAAACTGCTCCATGTCATAAGAAATAGCGTAGATCCGTGTTCCTTCAGTGACCGCGGAAATTAAGTACTTATATTTTCTAGGTGCAACTGTTTGCTGGATGTCGCTACCGCTATTTAAAACCTACCACCAAGCGCATGTTACGTGATCCACAAGGACCTTTATCTTTCAATCTTCCTTCCAGTGCTATTGAGGCTGCTAATCAACAGGTCCAAGAAGCATCCCAGCCAAAGAAGCGTGGACCCTATAACAAATCACCTCCAATTTCAAGTCATTCTTTGGCAGGGAAGCATGTGAAAACGAAGTGGCAGCAGCACCAAACTTTTTTCTTCCATGAAGCTGGAATGCACTCTCAATGAAAGTACTGTTCGAGGTATCAAAGTTGCATATTTGAAGGAACTATCGCGCAAAAGAAGAGCTGAGGAAGATTTGTCTAGAGACTCTGGGCCTACTGCCAAAAGAGGATGCCATTACTTCTTGGGATAGACATGGATATAAAAGTACAAATATATTTGAGAAAATTGAGAGATGGTGGAGGAGCAGTTTCAGCTCGAGTAGCTATTGCAGCTGGCATCGTTTTAACTTGTGAGAAGACAAAGCTTCAAGAGTATGGTGGTCCAGTTTTGTTAGGCAAGGCATGGACTCACCCTTTACTAAATGATGTGGGTTAGGTACAAAGGAAGGCTACTGCAGCTAAGAGTAAATATATGATGATGCAGATTTTGAAAAAGCAAGAGCTGAATTTCTTGATGCTGTCACCAGCGCAGTAGTAATGGAAGAAATCCCACCGGAGGTGTCTTGAATTGGGATCTTTGAAAAAAATGGCACCATCATCTAATTGGACGTTAGAAAAACGAGGAGCTGAAGTGTTGAGTTAACCTGAGTAAATGATGAAAGAAGATAACTGCTGTCTTTTGTGGTTTATTGACTTCCTCCCTCCACAACTAATTTATCAGGGAAAAACCGATGGTTGTCACCCACACTATTATTTCCCACCAGCTTGGAATGTGACCCACTAGCCAATGCACTTGTCTACAGAGTAGACTACACTGGAATATGTTTAAAAAATATATATTTCTACACTTTGAACTAGAGTCGCATGTGATTTCTCTTATTGATGCAAGCATTGTAACAATGAAGGAAGCAGAGGCAGAGTGGTTGGTTGAAGCATTTGACTTCATCCAGAATCATCCATCAATTGCTATCACTGGATTTATGGAGTCTGGTGTTACTGCTGCTGCTGGAAAATTATAGTTACGTATGATAACAAACTACACAATTATGTTTAAAAAAAAAACATTTAAAAAAATAATATAAATATATATACATGTTTTTTTTTTAGGGTGGTTGAGGGGGGGCATTTCGCCCCCCCCCCCCCTGAAAATGGTCTTCCCCCCTGAGCTTTAGCCAATTTTCACTTTGATTTTTATTATTATTTAAGAAATTAGTCATAATCAACACATGTAAATGGTTTGTTGTCAAACAGCAATTCTTCTAGGCTTTCTAGTCCAAACAGTCACAATCTGTTCAAGTTCTTTATCTGACAAGGCCTCAGGGGATTCCAATGCAATTTTCATTAGATATGAAAGATTGGCTTCTCCAAGTCGATTTCTCAGACGAGACTTTACCATTTTCATATGGGAAAAAGAGTGTTCAACAGAGGCAGTTCCAACAGGAATGGTTAGGCAAACATTAGCTAGGATGCTCAAGTTTGGAAACATGGTTTGCATCATGGAATTAGTAGACAACTCCTTTAACTGCTCCTTGATATCTTCCCTTGGTTGATTGGTGAAATATCGCCGAAAGGTTTTCCACTCTGTGGGTAGGTCTGAACTTGAAGTGATGACTGCTGGCATTATAAATTCATCCTCTACAACTGTTTCAGCTGGAAGCTCAGATCCATAGTTTTCAAGGAGTACTTTAACTTGGTCTTCTCCATACGTACAGTTTTCCAAAGAATTTGGAGTCTTCTTGGGATCAAAAATGCTGAAACAGGAGACAACATCTTGTGAAACGAAGCGGTGTGCGATATTTTCTTTCAATTTGGTGTAAAATGGCTCTGTTACTCGGCTCTGAAATGATGCTACATCATCACTGTTGAAGTTAATGCCTACAGTAATATCCATCTCCTCTTTAACTTCTTGCAAATCTAGCACCCACTTAGCTGCAGGTTGAAGTACATCTTCCAGAGTGTGCAGGGTAGCATCCACAAGGCTTGAGATGATGGACAAATCCAACTTCTCTGTTTGGAGACTTTTACTCAACTTGGATACCTCAGGGAGAATGTAGTCATGGAGATATATGGCAAACAATGTAGAGGGCTTCGATAAGATCTTGCTAATACCGAGTGCCTCCGGCTCGTGGGATTCCTGATAAATAGTTTCAAGTGCAGACACAATTGCTCCATAACATTTCTTCACAGTAGAAACACATTTCTCAGGGGAGAGCCACCTGGTGTCAGATGGTTTGACAATCTTTGGCTCAGGAATGTCTAGTACTTTCTGTATCTCTTTCAGATTCTGGCATCTCTTCGGCGAATAGTGAAAAAATTTCCACAGTGTAGTCAGAGTTGTATAAACGTGTTTGATTCCCTCAGGGCTGTTTGCAGATTGAACACAAGCCAGTTGAAGCGTATGGCATTGGCAGTGGATGAAGACTGAATGAGGTGCATGCTTCTTCAGACGTGCTTGCACACCCGATTTCTTCCCAGCAAATGTTGCAGCTCCATCAAAGCCCATACCTATAAGCTTACTGCACTGCAAATCCTTCTTCTTAAGCCAATCAAGCAACACGGAATAGATCGATTGAGCATTCGTTTTCTTCAGTGGGAGAATTTCCATGAAATGCTCTACTGGTACTCCATTTTCCACCCATCTGCAGTAAACAGATAGCTCCTCAATGTTAGCTACATCGACACACTCGTCTGCCGTCAAGCTGAAAAATGGAGCATTGCGGACCCTGTTAACTTGTAATTCGTCAACCCATACTCCTATTGCTTCAACAAAATCAGTGACAGCATCTGTTGAAGTGTAAGATGCATTCTTTGCTGCCTTACGGACAAATTCTTCAAGATCTTTTCCACCACAAGAAACAATAAGATTAATCAACTTGCTGAAGTTGGTAGTATGAGGAATGTGCTGTTTGCATAAGTAGTGAGTGCAGCCAAGAAGTGCTTTGATGGCTTTCCAGTTCTTGCTTCTCTCAGAATCTCCAAAAAGTTGCAGCTGCTGTACAATTGTTTCTCCTCTACTCACAATCAGCTCTGCTTCAACTTGTCTCAAGTGGGATTCACTGCTGGCATGTTCTTTCATCTTTTGAACTGCCTTTTTCCAATTCTGGAAAGGCTTTGTGACCCACACACCTCCACTTCCTTGTGAAGACTGACCCCTGGTTTCAACCTTTCTGCATATTTTGCAAAATGCACCTTGGAAGTTGCCATCATATTCTAGCCATGGAAAATCTTTTGCCCACTTCTTGTTGTATTTCCGAGAGGTTGCAGCAGATGATGGTACTGCACATGTTCTCTTGGAAGGTGGTGCTTCATTTGTTGAATCTTCTTCACTCTCTGACCCTTCTCTTAGGCTAGAAGTAGCTGGCTTGGAAGAGCTTGAACCAAAGAAATTGCGAATATCCATCTTTATCACGGGGAACTAAAACACTGAACTTGGAAATTCTCTGAGCTTGGAAAAAAACTCTGGGCCTGACTTACGAATATGCTGACTCTTCAAACAACAGGGTTTGATACAGAGAGGGTAGGACCTGGAATTTCCTCCCCTTTCAAACAAAAGTTTTGCATCCAAGAATTCTTGAAAAATATTATATAAATAATATATCACTATTCAGAGTTAAATCCTATGATTCTTCTTTTTAAAAATGTTAGGGGGGGGGAGGGCTGGACATGGGATCTCACCCCCATCCTTGGATTTTTTTAAATGATGATGTGATTGTTTTAGTTGCTGTAAATTCATGAACAGTGCCAGAGTAAAGTTAATAGTAGACAGCATTCAATATGACCTGGGTTTCATACAGGGGAGGGAAGACCTGGGATATCCCATCTCAAAGCTAGAATACTTCTCCCCCAAACCCCACAATAGTAACATAATAGCAACAGCATATCCAGCTTTGAATTATTGCGAGGGTATTTTTGCTCCCACTTCTTCTGGTAACTGAGTCTGGCTTTCACTCGTGTTTGTTGGCTGAGCTTTAGACAAACTGACTCACCTAATGCTTGGGAATTGGTGGTTAAAAAATCACTGCTAGGGGAAGTTTGGACTACATCTTCCTCGTTATCACATTCTCCACATGCACTTTCCATCTGGGGAAAAAGTTCCTGAGGTCCATATCTATGCTCAGTTGTACATTGCTACTACCCCACCAGTTTGTTCTGAATTGTGGTTACTAGAATGTGCTATCCCAATTGTTCTGAGCATATGCTAGAACAGAATGGCTATAAGTACCTCCAAAATGCATCAGATCAATCTCAGAGTCTCTATTTTTCAAAAAAAATTCTCCCCCCCCCCTCCCTTAGCAAGTACATGAAAGTTCCCCCCTTCTCCTAACTCAAAATCCCGTATGAATCCCTGACAATGGGACAATGATTTTTTTTAATTTGGTATGGAAATTTTCCAGGATCGACACGTTTCTTCCTACCCACCCAGCCCCAACAAAAAATCCCGTATGAAACCCTGTCAAATTGCAAGCTTCTAGTTACAAGTTTGCAGCTGACTAATTAGCACAAACTGAATGTAAAATGAGGCAGCTACTATATGCTAAAGAGGCACTTGCAACAAAGTACATTATGTATTTTAGTTCCAACCTATGCCCTCCCCCTCAATTTCTTGAAACATTGGTTTTCCCCCCCTGAAATTCTTTCCTAAAAAAACCCCTGATATATATATATATATATATATAAAAATATATATATACTATACCAGAATACATATACACACACATTAAGTAGAAGTATGTAGACAGTACAGGTTTACTATAATAACATTGGCAAGTCCAAAAAAAGTCCATATAGTAAAATCATTTTGAATTAACGTGCTGAACACCCAGCTTTAGTCCTTGTTCTAGTTTGTTAGGTGCTCCTTTAAACTTGATCAAGCAAGGCACTTGCATCCACCTTGGGGTGGCTCTTCAAAATACTTCAAGTCTGTAACTTCACAACTTATAGTTCCTCCTCTTCGAATAAAAAATGAGAAAATTATTGAGATATCTTTTGGGGAATGTGGCCAACAGACACACCACCCTTCACAACAGCTACTGCATAGGGGTCTCTTAAAATTGTCTAACTCCTTACCACAATGTGATACTTCCCACACAGCTGCACAACATATATCTCTATATACATGATATCCAGCTCTTCAAGGTCCTCCATAGCTCTCCCAAATTGTTTCCAAATAGTGCCCCCCATTGCTATGAGGTCATGACCTGTAACCCACTAATAGTGAAAATAAAAACTTGAACTATGTGTGTAATACAACTACTGTGAGATCAGTGAAAATAAAGGGCCTTGAAAAAATACGGATCTACAGTAAGCTGCAGTTTGGTATAAGAATCAGATCCATTGAGGCAAGCAATCAAAAGCTATGCATTGGTACACCGCTCCATGTCTACAACTAAACTTCCAGCAAAGAAATCCATCCAAGAGCGCCCCTTTTCTCCAGCAATGAGATTTAGAGTGACTCCAGGTAAGTGTATGCACCTATGCAGCTTTCCTAAGCAGAAGGGCTTCCAGAAAGAGGCCGTTCATTATTGCAGTTATGCTCATCGCCACGCACCGTTTGGCGCATAGAGGCAATTTTATACTAGAAAGATGTCCAAGTTTACACCTTGCACCGGCAGGCACTTCAGTTAATTAAGAAGTTGAAAAAAAACACTGTGGCTCGAGCAAGAGAGAAATGGTCACCAGATATAATTACCATGTATGGCTTAGAATCTAGCGAAGTATTGTCCATGTGCAAGTCATTGCACATGAAGGAGTATAAATGTAGGTATAGGAAAAGGTACGCACTTACCAAGGAGTGTGAGTCTAACGGAGCTATGGCGGAACCTTACCACACACCATCAATATACTTGGCAATATCTTAAGCAGCAAAACATGAAGTAACCTCCTCTGTCTGAGCTTCTTATCACACACCGTCCACACACTTGGCAATATCTTAAGCAGCAAAACATGAAGTAACCTCCTCTGTCTGAGCTTCTTATCACACACCGTCCACACACTTGGCAATATCTTAAGCAGCAAAACATGAAGTAACCTCCTCTGTCTGAGCTTCTTATCACACACCGTCCACACACTTGGCAATATCTTAAGCAGCAAAACATGAAGTAACCTCCTCTGTCTGAGCTTCTTATCACACACCGTCCACACACTTGGCAATATCTTAAGCAGCAAAACATGAAGTAACCTTCTCTGTCTGAGCTTGCCAATTGTACATTGTGCATGCATTTCATGCTGGCGATCACATGATTGGATTTATCGAGTCTAGATATGCAGCAAAATTGGTTAGTTGCTTGAACACAATTTGCTTCCATCTCTGCATCTACAGAAAGCTGCACTCCACTGCAATAGCATGCTCTGTGGTTGCCAGTCTCAAAAGAAAAAGCATTGCAAGTATACTACAAAAATTTACATTGGACCTTTGGACCCGTTTATGGGATTACCACTTTAATTTTCCTGTAGTATACTAGACACCTATACCATATAGAGCTCCTTTAACAAGCACTGGTAGAACAGAAGAAATGCCCCCCCCCCCCCCCCCCCCCCCAAAAGGTTTAAAAAAAGCATTGATAAATTATACGCACCCAGGATTGGTCAGGAGGTGGAAGAGGGGGAGGAGGGGCGTTTCCAGCCGAGGTTGGGCGAGAGGGCACCCCATGTGGAAGGGGCAGACCTGCGCCATACATCAGCGTATGAGGGGCGTGTTGCCACATTGGAGGTTGCTGTTGTACGGCACGGTGGGGTTGTTGCCATGGCGGCTGATTGTGCGGCCTAGGAGGGGCTGCCGTTGTCATCTGAGCAGCAGAGGTGGTGAGAGGAATGGAAGACTTGCTCATGACTGCACTTGTCTGTGATGCCATGGACAGAAGGGGGACAGGATTGTTAGGGGTCTGAAGGGGCTTGGGCCCCCCAAGAACATCTGGCCCCTTAGATGCTTGTGGGTAAACTGAGTGGACAAGAAGGAAAGAACAATAAAACAAGTGATATAACATATATGCAATATATAAGACACACAGCAGTAGTGTATATATATAAGACACACAGCAGTAGTGTGTATATATATATATATATATATAAGACACACACAGCAGTAGTGTATATATATAAGACACACAGCAGTAGTGTATATATATATATAAGACACACAGCAGTAGTGTATATATATATATAAGACACACAGCAGTAGTGTATATATATATATATAAGACACACAGCAGTAGTGTATATATATATATAAGACACACAGCAGTAGTGTGTATATATATATATAAGACACACACAGCAGTAGTGTATATATATATATATAAGACACACAGCAGTAGTATATATATATATACAAGACACACAGCAGTGTATATATATACACAAGACACACACAGCAGTGTATATATATATATAAGACACACAGACACACACAGCAGTAGTGTATATATATATATATAAGACACACACAGTAGTACATATATATATACACAAGTGTATATATATACACAAGACACACACAGCAGTATATATATATACATATATAAGACACACACAGCAGTGTATATAAGACACACAGCAGTATATATATATACACAAGACACACACAGCAGTGTGTATATATACACAAGACACACACAGCAGTGTATATAAGACACACAGCAGTGTATATATATATATATATATATATATATATATATAGACACACACAGTATATATATATATACACAAGACACACACAGCAGTGTATATATATATACACAAGACACACTGCAGTGTATATATATATATAAGACACAGCAGCGTAAGACACACACAACAGTGTGTATATATAAGAACACATATATAAGACACACACAACAGTGTGTATATATAAGAACACATATATAAGACACACAGCAGTGTGTATATATATAAGACACACACAACAGTGTGTATATATGTAAGCCACAGCAGTGTGTATATAAGACACACAGCAGTGTATATATATACACAAGACACACATAGGAGTGTATATATATAAGACACACACAACAGTGTATATATATAAAACACACATATATAAGATACACAAGACCCACACAGGAGTGTATATATATATAAGACACAGAGCAATGTATATATACACAAGACACATATAGAAGTGTATATATATATATAAGACACACAGCAGTATATATATATACACAAGACACACACAGGAGTGTATATATATATAAGACACACACAACAATGTATATATATATAAGACACACAGCAGTGTATATATACACAAGACACACAGCAATGTATATATACACAAGACACACACAACAGTATATATATATAAGACACACATATATAAGACACACACAGTAGTGTGTGTATTTATATATAAGACACACACAGCAGTGTGTATATATATAAGACACACACAGCAGTGTGTAAATAAGACACACAGTGGTGTGTATATATATAAGATAGAGCGGTGTGTATATACAAAAGACACAGCAGTGTACATATATAAGACATACAGAGCAGTTTGTATATATAAGACACACACAGCGGTGTGTATATATATAAGACACACACAGTGGTGTGTATATATAAGACACACACAGTGGTGTGTATATATATAAGACACAGCAGTGTGCATATATATAAGACACAGCAGTGTGCATATATATAAGACACAGCAGTGTATATATATATATATATATATATATGGCACACACAGCAGTGTATATATATAAGACACACACAGCGGTGTGTATATATATAAGACACACACAGTGGTGTGTATATATAAGACACACACAGCAGTGTATATATAAAACACACATAGCAGTGTGTATATATATATAAGACACACAGCGGTGTGTATATATAAGACACACACAGCAGTGTGTATATATATAAGACACACACAGTGGTGTGTGTATATATAAGACACACACAGTGGTGTGTGTATATATAAGACACACAGTGGTGTGCATATATAAGACACACAGCAGTGTGTATACATAAGACACACACAGCAGTGTATATATATATAAGACACACACAGGGTGTGTGTATATATATATATAAGACACACAGCGGTGTGTATATATATATAAGACACACACAGCGGTGTGTGTATATATAAGACATACACAGCGGTGTGTATATATATAAGGCACACTGCAGTGTATATATATAAGACACACAGCGGTGTGTATATATAAGACACACACAGCGGTGTGTATATATATAAGGCACACTGCAGTATATATATATATATAAGACATACACAGCGGTGTGTGTGTATATAAGACATACACAGCGGTGTGTATATATATATATAAGGCACACTGCAGTGTATATGTATAAGACACACACAGCGGTGTGTGTATATATAAGACACACACAGTGGTGTGTATATATATAAGACACACACAGTGGTGTGTGTATATATAAGACACACACAGTGGTGTGTATATATATAAGACACACACAGTGGTGTGTGTATATATAAGACACACACAGTGGTGTGTATATATATAAGGCACACAGCGGTGTGCATATATAAGACACACACAGTGGTGTGTATATATATAAGGCACACAGCGGTGTGTATATATATAAGACACACACAGTGGTGTGTATATATAAGGCACACAGCGGTGTGTATATATATAAGACACACACAGTGGTGTGTGTATATATAAGGCACACAGCGGTGTGTATATATATAAGGCACACTGCAGTATATATATATATATATAGACATACACAGCGGTGTGTGTGTATATAAGACATACACAGCGGTGTGTATATATATATATAAGGCACACTGCAGTGTATATGTATAAGACACACACAGCGGTGTGTGTATATATAAGACACACACAGTGGTGTGTATATATATAAGACACACACAGCGGTGTGTATATATATATAAGACACACACAGTGGTGTGTGTATATATAAGACACACAGCGGTGTGTGTATATATAAGACACACAGTGGTGTGTGTATATATAAGACACACAGCGGTGTGTATATATATAAGACACACACAGTGGTGTGTGTATATATAAGGCACACAGCGGTGTGTGTATATATAAGGCACACAGCAGTGTGTATTGTGTGCTCCAAAATCTGGCCCGTACATCATCAGAGTTATATTGTTTGCGTGTGTGTACATATGAAATATGACTAAGAAAAGTGCATGATTTGGCCAGGCTACTTCACACCCAAGCATGGTGATCATTACTTCACACCCAAGCATGCCGATCATTACTTCACTCCCAAGCATGGTGATCATTACTTCACACCCAAGCATGCCGATCATTACTTCACTCCCAAGCATGGTGATCATTACTTCACACCCAAGCATGCCGATCATTACTTCACTCCCAAGCATGGTGATCATTACTTCACACCCAAGCATGCCGATCATTACTTCACACCCAAGCATGCTGATCATTACTTCACACCCAAGCATGCCGATCATTACTTCACACCCAAGCATGGCGATCATTACTTCACACCCAAGCATGGCGATCATTACTTCACACCCAAGCATGCCGATCATTACTTCACACCCAAGCATGCCGATCATTACTTCACACCCAAGCATGCCAATCATTACTTCACACCCAAGCATGCCGATCATTACTTCACACCCAAGCATGCCGATCATTACTTCACACCCAAGCATGCCAATCATTACTTCACA
>CBDHDT010000052.1:0-12477 GCA_965261215.1 Ekhidna sp. | reverse complement strand
TCATTTGAAAGCACGCACAACAGAATAAGCAACTACATGCTACTAAAAGTATCTGTAAAAGTTATGAGGAGTTGAAAATTTTTACAACTTTGTTCTAACTTTTTGTTGCCTTTGACTTATAGTCACCCTATGTTGGTCATACTTTATACTTGGAGAAATAACCGGAAATTTCCTGCTATAAGGCATTTGTTGCATCGAATAAGTCATTTGGTCATAAATGATGGTATCCTACTAGGTTGAAATAACAAGAGCTTTAAAAGGTAGATCTTCGGTACACTAAACAGTCAAATTCTAAGATATATGAGTCCATCTTTATTTAAGGCAATGGTGGGAGGGCAGAAGGTTATAGCGCCATCAGTACTTAAAAGTTCGTACCAGGTCTACCGATCCTGTTACAGAAATTGATCAATTTTTTTTTAATGTGCTTCATTTATAAATATTGAGTTCCAAGTTCAAAAGTGTATGTTCGTGTTCAGACATTTTCTGTCTGTTAGTTTTAATTGTGTGAGTTTATCTTTGGACCTGGTTGGGTTGATACCTTTGAACAAAGAGCCAGGTGTCAAGAGAAAGGTATCTAGAAACTAATTGATGCGAGTGTTGCATCTGGAAAGTATGAATGGTCTTCCATGTAATTTGCTACATAAAATGAAATGATTTGAAGAAGTCTATGGCATGAAACAAGTGATACAGATTGTACATCTTTATCTCTTTCCCGACAATTAGAGCATGAACCTTTGTTGCGCATTACAGCAGCTAAATATGAGTAGTAGCTAATTGTTTGGCCTGTGATAAACCACGATGTTTTTATTCTGAGAGACTCTCAATGTATAGTGCACTTCACCATTAACTTCCAAAAGTGAAAAATTTCAATAATTTTTTATTTGAGTATTATGTACCACAGCAACAATGGAAAGTATTTCTGTCCGGATAATTTCCTACTTACATTTTTTTTTGAAATATTTCATCATGCCTTTGTGATTGCCAAGGTGTTGGTATGGATCATAACAATCTCACTACTCTAATTAAAGCACACCTGTTAAGTTTATGACTCTTTACAGTGCAATGCCTGGAAGAAGATAAAGTAAACAGCAACTTGAAGTGGCTAGGGAAGCTAAACAACAAAAAATATCTGAAGACAGTCAAGGAAAAGCTCAAGATTCAACCTTACATTCCAGAGCAAGGACGATATCAAAGATATGGTGTTCTTTGCCACAATGAAGAATTGAATGAAGCGGCAAGACAATTGGTAAAAAAAAAACTTGCACCCAAGGTAAAAAGAATCTAACATCGATATCTTTTTATAAATGTGTTCTTTTTGTAAGCGGATGAATGAATTGTTGTGATGAAAGCGTCCTTGCGCTAGGATATCCAAGAAATGTGTCAACAGTACTATGCCGACTCCACAACTTGAGGTTTGATGTATTTAAGAAGATAAAAGGAACTTACGTAGATGGCCATGAGAGAAAAGATGTTGTTGAATATCGCATCAAATTCTTACAAAAAATGGTATCCAATGAATTTCTCAAGGATAATGCTCCCACTCCTGAACTTGCATCATGTCTTCCAGCAGATCTTGAAAGCTCTTCTCAAGAACAAATTAAAAAAGTAGGTATTGTAATTTGCCATGATGAATCGACTTTCCAAGCGAATGATGACGAGTCTTGGCTATGGGAAGTGAAAGGTCCGCATGTTATTAGTCCAAAGTCACGTGGTGCAGAATCATGGTTTCTGATTTTATGAATGAATACAATTGATATTTTCGACTTACAGAAGAAGAATTTTCAGCCATTGTAAAGGAACACCCATAACTTCGAAGGCAAGTCCGTGAATTCTTGGAATATGGAAAGGAGCATGAAGGGTATAGGAGAGCTGAAAAATTCCTTAAACAGCTTGAAGTTGCATCCACTATTGCAGACATCAAGTATCCAAGGAATGAAGGGTACAGAGTATGCTTTGTCTTTGACCACAGTAGCTGCCATGGAACATATGCTGAAGATGCATTAGATGCATCAAAGATCAGCATGAAACCTGGAGGCCGTCAACCAAAAATGCATGATACCTACTAGAAAGGGAAGCTTCAACGTATGGTTTTTTCCAGATGGGACTCCAAAAGGGCTGAAGAACTTTCTGATAGAAAGGGGTATCTATGTTCGTGGGATGAGTTTGGATGATATGAAAAAGGAGATAGCAAAACACTCCGACTTTTGTGATGAGCAACCAGAAATATTACATTTTTTGAGAAGAAAGGGTCATGCTTGTTTGTTCTTGCCAAAATTCCATTGCGAATTATATCCAATAAAAAAAATGCTAGGTTCAAGCAAAGAGATATACACGTGCTCACACAAACTATACAATCCAACATCTTCGCTTCATATTTCCTGATGGATTGGACTCTGTTTGTGTGGAAAACATCAAGAACTACTTTAGGAAGACAAGAAATTGCATGTTTGCTTATGTGGAAGACATAGCTAGAGGAAATGAATTGGAAGATAAGATGAAAAGGTATAAAAAAATTTACAAGTCGCATAGGAGGCCAAGCATGTACAATTTTTTTAAACATAATTCTTTCTGTAATTATATTGTATTTATGGTGTATTGTTTTATGCTATTTTTTGCGAATTTATTGAGATGAACATGGAGAAGGAGTTAATTTTTTTTTTAATTCTTAAAAATATTAATTTATTTACTATTAGCTAGGACCTCAATTACAAATCATTGGTGGAGCAACTGGAACGGCAGGAATTTTTTGAACAAATCCGCGCGTATGTTCACGAGGATTTGTTTCAAAACTGACTTGCTTCGGGAAGAAAATCATACAAGTATTTTAGAAGAAAGTTATCCATGCATTGCAAAGGTTACACAAGATATTCAATATGCTTAATTTGCTTGTTCAGATACTTATGTAGACCACTTGTTAAATAATGTAGTTTGCACTTAAATTTTTAATCCACACATGATGAGTCATGTGATTCATGAGCACATGGTTCTAAATATAGTACTCTGCAAGATGTCCTTCATCCATGAAGAGATCAGGGATTTTCCTGATAAGCCTTTCCAACCGCAACATTATTCCTTTCCTCCTCGTTCCTTTGGTAAGGCTCAACCTGAAATCAGGTTTTTTTAAGCATTTTGGTTTCATCGATACTCATGGATTCATTATGATGCTACTGATATTTCTGCTTTCTGCTTTATTTGTTGCAAATCTGTAAAGGGGAAAAAGATGTGGCTCGCCAGATTATCTGAGGCAAGCTTTCTTGTAAAATGCTTCACTAATTGGAAGGATGCTACTCGAGTTTTGGTTAAACATGAAAGCAGTAACTTCCACAAAGTAGCAACTGAAGCATTGAAAGCAACCAATGATGTGGCTGACATGTTGTCAAAAGCAGCAGCAACAGAAAAGAAAAACAAACATGAATATATGCTGAAAGTATCAATACGTTTCTTGGAATGTCAAGGTCTTCCTTTGAGGTGATGAGCCTCGTAATGATTTGGATTCAAACTTCTATCAGTTATTGCTTTTGAAAGCAGAGGACTTTCAGGGCATTAATGTTTTTATTGAAAAAAACAGATGAAATACACTTCTCATGAGATACAGAATGCTTTCAATAATGCCTCTACAAGTTATTTGTGAAACTGCTAGTCAAATACAATCTGCACCATACTTCACCATGATGATTGATGAAGCTATGGATCTTGCTAATATCGAGCAAGTGGTATTGGTTATTCGTTCTGTCAATGACAATCTCACTGTTATGAAGATTTCATGGTTTATATAAAACTGAATGTTGGATCTTCTTCACTTGTTAGTATTTTCAAAGATGTCTTACTGCGGATGAATCTGAAGCTGATATTGTCGGGGACAATGTTATGATGGGGCCAGCAATATGACCAGGGTAAAGAATGGAGTAGCCAAGCAGCTTACTGATGAAGAACCTCGAGCAATTTTCACCCACTGCTATGGTCTTGCTCTAAACATTGCAGTCGGAGATACTGTCAAAAAATGTCAACTTATGAGATCTTGCCTTGATGCTATGTTTGAAATCACAAAGTTAATCAAGAAGTTTCCTAAACGAGATGCAATATTTCAAAAGCTCAAACATGACCTTGCAGCTGATCCACCAAACTTTTGTGTTTTCTGCCCTACCAGGTGGACAGTCTGTGTAGCATCACTACAGAGTGTGCTAAACCATTATGAAGTTCTCCTCGGTGTTTGGAAGGAATCCAAGAATTCACAAATTGACAGTGAAATGAAAGCCAGAATTATTAGTATTAAGACACAAATGCTCACTTTCAACTTCCTTTTTGGCATTTCCTTAGGAACACTCATTTTGCAGCAGCAGTGATAACCTTAGCAAAAGCTTGCAGCATGATACTATTACAGCAGCAGAAGGACAACAGTTGGCAAAGCTAATTATTGATGTCCTCAAATCCATTCATAAAGAAGACAAATTTAAGAGCTACGATCATGTTTTGCTACACCAAAGTGAATTTGATATTGATGCACCAACTCTTTCTCGCAAAAGATGTGCTCCTCGGCGGCTCCAGATTGGATTAACTGATGATAACTTCCATTCTACACCCGAGGATAACTTCAGGCAGATTTACTACGAGGCACTTGATCTTGTTATTGAAGCCATTAACAGCAGATTCAATTAACCTGGGTATAAAGTTTATCGCAATGTTGTAGATATTGTTTTTAATGCATGCCATGGGTGCCCTTATGACACAGCTAAGCAAAGTGTGTGATTTTTACAAGGATGACATTGCCAAAATGCAATTGCAGGCACAACTGCCTCTCTTGTAAGCTTTGTTTGCTGAAGAGAAGAACCAGTCAGAGCTTTCAATTAATGATATCATTAAGTCATTGTCACAGCTATCTTCTGCTCACCGACTTGCATTCAAATTTTTGGGTTATAATGAAGATATTACTAGTAATGCCAGCTACTAATGCCTCTTCAGAGCATTCTTTTTCAGGGTTGCGAAGAATAAAGACCTACCTTAGAACCACAATGACACAGAAGAGGTTAAATGATTTATGGTCCTGAATATTTACAAAGGAAAAAAATGACTTGTTAAACTTAGCTGTTGTGGCAAAAGAATTTGTTAGCAGTAGAGAAAATAGAGTCAGTTATTTGGAAATTTTAAATTAAGTAGCCAGGTGTTTACAGTCTCATTATTATTATACTTTGTTTATGATACTTTCTGTCATTTCAAATACTCATCTGAATTGTTTGCATTCCCACTTTGGTGGAAGGAGGCACACTTCCCTCGGCAGTATCAGCCATACCACCCCAAAATAGTTTGCTCTCACTATGCAAATACTTTACTCTGTAAATTTGAAGCAATTGGCTTCAGGAATAGAAAAAGAATTAATAATCCATCTAATGAAGTGAATTTATTGAAAGAAATTTCCAATTTTTCAATCAAGGTTTGCTATTTGTAGTAGCTAGCTACGCGTAAACCTATGGAGAGAGTGCAACGGTATCTTATACCACTATTTTAAAGTAGCTTTATAAATTAGAAGTGTCTTAGCTTCAGGTAGAAATTTATTTAGGTGATATTAGCGTTTCAAAAATCAAACCGTTTTTGGTATCTTTTGATGGAGTGCACGTATGTAGAAAACGGAGCTTCACTATTGTGGCTGTGGTCCATTAATATTACACGCTCTACCTTCCGGAATAAATGTTTAAAACTAATGATCTTAGTTACTAGTGGAAGAAAAAGTGGACAGCATAGATGGTAATGGATACAGTTTTATTTACGCCGGCTTTTGCAACACTCACAGCTTTAATTGATTCGGCTGTCGGTTGTGGTAGTATTCCAACTTCTGAGAATGGCATCTAGTCGTTCTATCGGGACCTACAAGATGGTACTTGTGAAGAATGTGAGCCTTTTTTTGAAATTAAGTATAATGCAAAGTCTAAAATATTCATGTTCCTCAGATTTAATTTTAATTGTGCAGATAATGATCTGCAAACCAGGTTTGATCAGAAGGAGCTGTGGATTACATGTAATGGAAGCCAAGCTAATGTAACCACTTCATCAAGTGTTGCATATTTTACTATACTAGTGGCTAATTGCATGCAGCCAGTTGGAACTTGCTCTAAAAGAGAAGTAAGTTATACATCTTCCTTTTTCCCCCAGCCACTATAAATCTACAGGTTGCAAATTTAACATATTTCCTAATATTTTTAAAGCAATTGCGCCGTCATTAATGATAGCTCTAATGCCAGTCACTACTAATTAAGCTCTACTAGGGATGACTAATACTGGAGGAGACTGTGTCATTATGGCATAGTACAACATTGTTAAATGTTTGGCTCCCATTGCTGCAGTTGTGTATGTACCGGAGCATAATGATTGAAACATCGATAATTACAATCAGTCTTCAATTTATATGCTATTGTTAAATGGACTTTACTTCAACTACACAATACAAAATCCCCCATCCATCCGCTAATCAAAGGCTTCATCCTGCTGACAAAACCATGCTGTGGTGGTACTTCAAATCCATGACTCCATAGAACATCCTTGTAGCATTTTTATTGCCGCATGCTTACAAATCACTGTCTTCATATCGCCATTTTAGCGACACCACTTTTCTTCTCCACGATTACTTGGCATCATTTTCAGAAACTTTCACTACCTCTGCCGCTGATTGGTGAGCAGCTTCCTTGCTTTCTTCTCCAGTAGGAAAAAACCTTCAGAAGAAAGATATGACCAGATTAAAAATGTAGGAAAGATCCTTCTGCATAAAAAAATTGATTCAGTAAAATGCAAGTGAGTGTATATACCCTAAGACCCAAAAACATGCCCCAAAACTACAGAACACTTACAAACAAGTTTGAAGTGATAAAGTTATACTTTTGCAAAATAATACAAGTTGGCCCGGGTAATTTATTAATTTAATCACATGCTCATTACTAAGAGCATTATATAACCCATAACTTAGACACCGGCACAGCAGAGTGATCATCATTCACTTCACTCATTTGTAACAAGATTTTTTTCCTGTGTGCTGTATCATCATGATCATATTAATTTATGGTGTCATGGAGTGTGCATATTTTAGAATTTTTTTTTGTTGGATAAAGAAAGTTTGGACAGTGTACATTAGTTGTGCATATGCTGCGTTAATCAGGTTTAATACAGTATTTTGGCCACATACTGTCTATGCTTATTTCTTGACAATCCAGTACTAGTGAGGGCATGACTAAAAACTCCGACTACCATTGCTAATATCAAAATAATTCATTGGGCTATCCTTACTTTCTCAAAAAAGGAATACAAATATATGTACTCACTTGTTTCATGCCAGTGGTTACAATCTAAACTTATATTATACTATTTTAATAAGAGGTAAGCTCTAATCTGTTGTTTCTACATTCACCTCAAACATTGCAAGTATCTTCAATCTACTCTCTATAAGAACTTCAGAATATATACCAACTCTCAAACCGAAATTTTTTTTTTCAACTTTCTTCTCTCCTGCCAAAAGTAGGAAGTTGATAGTGACATCACTTTTGTATTACACGTATGAATGTACATGATTAGTTTCCAATCCCGTTTCTTATTATAGTATCCATATTTTATTCACCGTCATGGGAATAAAAAAAAAAGTTGTTCCTAATCATTTTCCCCTCATTTACACATTTTAAATTCATTCTTTTTAAGCTAGAGCCATGTTAACATACAATACATGTTTCCTTCTGAGTGATTGCTTAGATTTTGCGTTGAAGCCATATTACGCTTTTCTTGTGCCAACATGTCAGCTGCATTCTTGGTGGTGTGTGTAAATTAGCTAACGGTTTCATATATTATGTGAAAGCAAACGGATCTTTTCCTCATCAGTGCAATTGCTAATCCAGCAACCAGTGATTAGCTTGTGTGATTGCTAAAATGGGAAAGTGGTTCATACACAAGTCTCTGAGCCAATTAACTTTCCTATCTTTAGACCCATTCTGGTGGAAGGCTTCATTCAACTCCTTAGCCTCGTTGTACCTTGTCGCCATCATTGTTTTTTTGCAGTACTTGGTATAGGAGTGTCTTAGTTATAACAAAAAGGATATACTGATTACCATAACTTTGACGGTCTGTAAAGGAGGTTCCTATTTCAATATTGTGTGGGAGGACTATTTACGGTATTTCCTCCAGTGGTTACCACATGTTCAAATAATTTCAGGCTTCCAAATGGAAAAAAAATTAAATATGACGAACACAACTTGAGTGCGTACACAATTAATCCCAAATCTCAGGCTGACCTAGAACTAGGCTTGTGCAACACATTTAGCCGGCTGCCGCAAAACCGTCCAACGACTCCTCCCAGTTATTACCTCAAGCTCAACAAATGCTTGCACAATGTAATTGAATGTCATAAAAATAGAGCAAAGGCCCGAACAAAATTGTGAACAGAATTTGCTAGTCCTTATCAATAACTAGTAGCTTTAGTTCCTACTTCTTTGTCCTCAGGTCCAAGAATGGGTCACTAGAATCATCTTGACATAGACATTCTAGCTTGGAAGTATGCTCTGAAATTGTGGTCCTGCTTCTGCTTCCTTCTATCCCTGCCTTAAGGCATCCATCCTCACTGCCTTCCATCGCCACTGGCTATGCGAGAGTAGCAATATACTTTCATACCACATGATTGATAAAGTAATAAAATTTATCAGTGCATGTGCGATGCGAGCACATGTTCTGAATATAATTCGAAGGCGAACAGTATAACATTCTGACCTCTAATGGTACTAATGCTATTCGTGGTTGAGTACTATTCATTGGTGGAAGCTGTTGAAGGAAATACTGTATTTGGGTTTATTGAATGAAATATAGTAGTAATTATGAATGCTATTACTCCCACTTTTAGGAATTTCATTTTTCAGGTTCAAGCAGTGCTTTAATCAACTTACCAGCAAACTCTACTGACTGCTTGTTCGGAGCGTGTAGTTACAGTAGGCATGATGATGAGAATATCTTTTTTAATCTAAGTAAATGTATGTTTAATTATTAATACTGATATAACAAATAAACTTTATGATTTGAAATATTGGATTGGTTTTAACATTTATAAATAATAGTAATGGAGGCAAGTATATTATCAAGAATTTTGAAATTGACTGCATAATGATATTACGTAGTTTCCTTTCGTGCCTCTTCGTTCTTATTATTTCGATGGCCATCTCCTGAAATAGTACTTGCCCTCTCATCATTGCACAATGACACTATATTGTCTTGATAATGCTTGTTAGAACATTGATCAGACCAAAGAATAAGTACTGTGAAATGAATACCTATATTAGGTGCTGTGGATCCAGTGACGACTTCCATAGCATTTACACAAACCAATGGCCCAACCTCCCCTAAAGAAACTACAGGTGCACAAAGGTTTCAACTTCCAAGATTGTCAGTGAATTTACATTTCAATTTCTACCTACATTAGGTGCTACTGATGCGCTGACCACTCTTCAAGTAACTACACTGACTAGTATCTTGACTAACCCTCAACACACTGCAGGAATACAAAGCCTTGAACTTGCATTTCAATAGAGCCTATTAAGTCCGGAAATACATCTGACAAATACAAACACTTTGCAAGTACTATACAATATGTTACTATAATATGAATGTTAGTACAATATGAAGGTGAGTCTGATCATGCCAGTATGATTTCACTGATATTGTGTTATTATTAGAAGTAATCGGTTCTGCTGTGCCGCTAACCGTCCTCACCATTGCCATCTTGATATTGACACTTTCTATTGTGGCATTTAAAGCAAGGTAAGAATTATGTATAGAGTGATCAGCACTTAAAAATTTAGGACTGCTGACCTTGTTAAACACAGATTGGTCTGCTATGTATTACAAGCCTCTCTCCTTGTAAAAAAATAACTGATTTGTTTTCTAAAAGCCTTCTCTTTGTGTATGCTGCACTTCCTCTAAATATAAATCAAGAGTATATGCTTGGGTCTTGCATTGAATTCGAGACCCTTATGTGCTAACTGGCCTTTAAATCATGCACATATTGATCAAGCTTCAATATCACGTAAAAAAGGCTACACAATGTAGCTACATTGGCTATGCTGGTAGTAGTTAGATAGCAAGATCAAAGCTTACACAAAGTAGCCCCCAGTTTACAAAATTAACTATCAAAATCTGAGAGTTTAAAGCTAACTCTGAAGTATATTAGCAAAATTTAAACCAACACTGATTTACCAGCTAGTAAAACTTAACATACTCAGCTACTGTAACTAGCACATGGACTATCTTTCTGAAATACAAAAAAGAATATAAAGCTACACACACCGAGTAAAGGCTGGGAGAGGGGTGTACTTCGTTGTGCATGGGTATCCTTCACAGTCTTCCTGAAAGTCATCTTGAAACACGCTTGTCAAGAACAGCAAAGAACACAACCAGGACACTAAAACACCGCATGTTCTGAAGTGTGCTCATTTCAGACCGGCGTGCCTGGATGACATTTGCAGGTGCAAGTAACAATTTGAAATAAACGATGCGTAGTGCGCATGCGTTCCGTTATCCGCGCGTTTATAAATTGTACTTCTTGCATTGATTTTGTGCCTGTCAAGCGTCCAACGTACGTAGTAGTAGAACGCAAAGGAAACTTTTTTGACCGCAACTGCAAGTTCTAATGAACTTGCAACTGTAAGTGCTAATGAACTAGCAACTAGTGATTGCTAACCAATGAGGTTTTCCTGAACTCTGTGACGTGACTCTTCTTTGTTCTAGTTTTTGTAACTTTATCGAGGTGATTTTTAGAACATTAGTATGCACACCACATTAACAGTTCAGTAGTTGAACTGCATACATGGAGCTTATTAGAGATGTATCAGTTCCGCCCTCATATTGCATCCACACTATATAATGGCTGGAAAGAATAGTTTCCTAGGAAACAACTGCGGTACCGATTTTACTTCGTCATGCAAAACTGTCAGGGATCGTCAGGCTTTTTTTCCAGCGGGAAGTTTTTCAAGGTGTCCTTTATTCCTTTATCAATGATTATTGTGATTATATATAGGTGTGTGGTCATCGGTTGGTTTCAATAGGTGTAAAATTTGTGAAAAATATTATGCATAGCAAATTTTAATTGCAAGATATGATATGTTGGCTTGTCTGTAATAAAATATAATTTTTCGACTTAAAAGTGCCTCAAAATCTAGCCTCTAGACTTATAGCATTGTACTCCAATAATACAGCTTTGTATGATTGGTGTATATGGTTTGAAATGGCAAAGGTTCATCTAACTGGTTGCGTCTATATAGGTAAACTCTTGTTTCTTACTTTCTTAGTCAATCCTATACGCTTTTAATTATTATTTTTTGAATACCATACCATGTTATAGTGCTGATAATAGACTCGGGCTACAACCTCCTTCAAGTACTTGCAAGATTTGCTTTGGAAAAGTGCCGAGCTAAACAAACAACGAATAAAGTGCACACACCCCCCTCCCACACACACTCAGATTAACTCACTGCTCAGTTCAAATTCAGCTGCATGGCAGAGCTCAAGTCATGTTTAGGAGCGGGATGCTTTTACCATTTCTGAATAGAAAATGGCACGTGAGCTAACTTGATAGCATAATTGACTTATCCGCACTATTTTTCCGCAATTGAGAAACAGATTGGTCATGGACAACATTGGAATATTTGGAGTCTTCTGATCCTAACTATTTTCTGAATGGACCTGTCACGCTTTATCTGATCCCCAGCCATAAGTTTCCCTCCCTCCCTGGACCGAACATTGCAACCACGCATGGTCCACCATACTCACCAGGGTTATTTTTAGAGGGGCGGGGGGCATTTGTCCCCTCCTCCACCCCCTTAGATAGTGTAGATTACTAATTTTACACACAATCCATTGTGGCTTTCTGTTCCAGACATCAATGACCTCTTCCAAGGCTCTAGCCAACATTTTGTCGAGACTCAATGGCTATCTTCATAAGATAAACTCATTTCTTCCAAGCGATTTCTGAGTCATGTTTTGATCATCTTCATTTGAGAAAAGCTTCATTCCACAGAGGCAGTTCCTACAGGAATCGACGAGCAAATGTTTCCTATGACGCTTAAGGAAGGGAACATTGCTATAAGCATGTTGTTCGTGGTTAATTCCTTCAGTAGTGCCTTTATATCCTCCTTGGGCTGTTGAGCGATGTATCTGCGATACGTTTTCTATTCCGAAGTGATATCAAAAGAAACCAAAGCTGGCTTAACACTCTCTTCTGCTAGCACTGATTCGGCTGTAAGATCTTTCCCATCATGCTTCAGGGTAGTGTCGATACAATCTCCCCCATAACAAGATAGATCAGTTGTGCCCAGAGAAGGCATTTTTTCTGGATCAAAAATGCTAAATGAGGACACAATATCTTGGGAAGTAAATCGGCATGCAAAGTTATTCTTCAAGTCTGTAATAAAATACTTAACCACTCTTTCCTGGAAGGAGGCAATATTAGCCGAGGTAACTTTTACT
>CBDHDT010000051.1:0-4830 GCA_965261215.1 Ekhidna sp. | reverse complement strand
TAATTGGACTGAAATTATTAGTAACCATGGTTCCTAAGGAGAATATGCTTATCTGCACACAATAATGTATCTAGGCCGCCATGACTTAAAAGATAACTATAGTGCTGCATGGTAAAATCAACAAAAGCTGTTGGCTATCGAGGCAGCATCTAAGCACTACTAAGAAAAAAAAAGTTGCTGAAATAATGATTTTTGCTGTGGCTTAATCATCAATAGCTTCTACAAAATAAAAATAAAAATTGAGTAGCTGTCGGACAATTCATTGCCTGCCACCCTGGAGCTTATTCAATCGCAGCACTGGCTATCTAAAAGTTAAATTGACAGCAATCGTAGGCTTCAATGTGAGGGTGCTAGAGAAGTATTCCAAGTGCTTTGCTCAAGTATCTCGAAAGCGCTAACCTGATGACACCAAGATTCTTTTTTCTGTGTCACATGACTTAAAAAATTAACAATTCTGGTACAGGCCATGCAGTTCGATTATTTAATGACCAGTTAAGACAAGGCTGCATAACTACAAGGATAGCTTTAACTTCTTGTACTTACTGCTCAAACCTTCGCCGTTCACGAAGCTGAACTCTTGCCTTTTCTTCTCTGATTTCAGCTGATGTCATCTAAAACAGCAACACTTGCTATAAGAGGAGAATTACAAATCTGGTATATATTAGTGTAATTCCTCTATTCATCTCATATCTCATCTGTAGTGTATCATTACTAAAATATTCAACCTGTCCGAGGCTAGTATTACTGGTGAGTACTAATTTAGCTATTTTAAAATCATTGGATTTGGCAGGTACTAAATACAATAACTACGAATACAAGAGAAGTTATTATACTATTTTTAGGGCATCAGTTTTAGTCTAAGCCTTTAAGATTGCTGCCAACACTAGTGAATATGAACTTGATAATGTGCACACATTGACAAATAATGTGATTTTTTTTCAAGTGAGTTAAAAATATAACCATTGTAAACTCTCTAATTATAACACACGCCATATGGTAGCCAATACCTGGATAATAGAGAGCTTGCCTCTAAGATGCTGCAGAAGATTTACATACCAAGTATATCAGCTATATACTGACAAACAAACAAGACATTTGCCATCATTTAGAAATACCACTCACTCTGATCTCATTTCTTGCTTTCTTCAAGTCACTGTGGAGCTTAGTATTCTCAGATACAACTACAAGCAGGAACAAGAAAGAAGAGTGTAAAGGAAAGGCTTAATAGAGGTAAAATGCACCTGCATGTAAAATGCATACTTTATTGTAGACGATGGTAGTTGTTACATTAAAAATATATCAATTAGTATTTTTCCTATAATATATACCTCTTGAGGCCACAGTTAACTGATCAGCTGCCATAAGTGCCATTATGTATACAAATTTGGTCATCCCAAAATAATATATATATATGCTAAATTGCACATGCCCAGTAGAGTACAATATAACACTGAAATAGTCAGAAAACTTATGGCTTGAAGAGATAAAATAATAATAATTAAATGAAAAAGTAAAAGTAAAAAAATCAACTGCCATCATGGACCATCACTTCCAGGCCTTTGCTGCCATTTTTAGAAGCTTTTCTGCTGAGGAAACTCGAATCCCTTTGCTTTAGAACTATGTTTTGTTGTAGACAAAGAGTGATACAATACTGCATAACTTTTACACCAAATTATATTTGCATTGTAGAGATATGACCAGCTTGATAATATTACTCCTAAAAAAAAGTTGAACTATAAATGAATCCCCCCCCCCCCCCCCCCCCTTATGTTATGGATCAATCAATTAATCTGCTGGAGATACTGTAAAGTACATATGGGATTCCATAGAAATACAAAATGTGTCACAGAAAACATGCACCCTACTTAGTGTGAGATTAACCTACCTACCATCTAGGTGCTCATGGCTCAGTGGTATTGAAGAATTTTGATAACCTGCTTGACAAAGAATGTCCACTATAGCTCTTCAGTTTGTGCAGGCTCAGCATGAACACAACTGCTAATTATATTTAGAGATTTGGCTTGCTGATTGAGAGTCTACATTTGTCAAGTATTGGAGGCAGTAAGATTCCAGAAAGTATTAGACGGTGATTTTTTTTGTAGCAATAAAGTATTATAGGAAAACACTTGAAATTTTATAGTTAAAATTTTCTTTTTCTGGATAAATATATTCAGTACTACAAGTCCAATGGCTAGATCATTTAGTTTAGCTCATAAAAAAGTTTTTTGTTTTTTTTAATTATGAGCTCTAATTTTGCAAAGATTTCCAACTACATGCATGTGACATTTTGGAGCATGTTTTTTTTTTTTAGTTTTAAAAAATATATATAATATATATAATATATATAATGGGTACATTTTGCAAAACATCTTTGTAGAGCTTTAGGCTAAAATTTACTCATGTGAGTTAAAAAAACCTGACTTGTTCTTCAGGTGCAAATGCATACCTATTTTACTTATGCATTGTAAAACAATCTGTGATCATTAGAGTTTTCTTTCTGCGAGAAGCTCTTCTAGGTGTGCTGCTTTTCTTTACTGAGGGAGAGTAAGGGGTTATGGTTGGGTTTGAATAGGTGAAGCTTGAGAACATATTATGCACGACAAATTTGAAATGCAAGATATGGTATATTGGTTTGCCATATTGGAATAATTTTAGGTTTCAAAAAACAAATAAATCTTGACTTGTGGCACTGTATATATAATACAAGCAATTATCATCCTTCAATAGTAATTGCCCCTGAATTATGTTCACTCATTGATGAAGTCTGAATGAAACAATCTAATTGGGTTTGCACCGTGCATGTGCAGATATAATAACAGAGGCGATCAAAAACTCATTCAAGGTCTGCGGGATCTCAGTGGCGATGGACCGTAGTGAAGATGACGCCATTCACTATAGCAAGCAGTTGAGGTGACAGTGTACAAATGCAGAATACAATGTCAATCCAGTAAGTATGCCTGAGCTATACGCATGTAGGTCATATAACTAAAATTCAACACCCAAATTCAAATACATTCCAAATCCAGATTCAAAAGTAGCTCATTGGGAAATAACAGGATAATACTACCGCTAGATATTTTACTAACATCAGAAGTCTTCATTGTCCCTATCTTCCTCCAAATACTCTACACCACCAGAGAGAAGGATATGGACTGCTAGAACCATGTACAGTGGCCATGATCAGCAGTCATGTTACATGCACTATAGGAAAGCAGGTAAGCATAATATTTATATGCTTTCAACCTCATTAAGGAAGCCACAGAGAAATCTAAAGTCATATCTGGCATATTCTAAAGTAGAAGCTTAATACACAGAGTTTAGACCAAGTCTGCGAATCTTCTTCCTATCCTTCTTCTTGTATCCCTACAAAATCACACTTGCAAAATAATTCTATATTGAGAGGTGGACGATTGCAGCAGCTACCTATCCTAATCCCAGGTTAAAGGATTCAGTGGGGGGGGGGGGGGTTTGCTATGCACCTGACTAAAGGTGACTTCAAGATTCACATTTTGAACTGAAACTCCCTTCCTCACCTTCCTCACCTTCCTCACCTTCCTTATATTGGCGCTCCAAGTTATCATCGTAGGTAGTGATGGCTGTCAATTCCTCAAGAGCCAGCAGGAGCTCTCTATGAAGGTTCTTCAACAAACTTTGCAACGAGCATTCATCATCTCCAGCTAGTCCAAGCTATGTATATTAGATGTGTAATAAAGTGTTTTTTTAATATCCTGCTTCATTATCATAGAAACACACAGTTCTAGAGGTATTCTATATCCTTTACTTACAGCCTCTATGAGGCTGATAGAAGACTGACCTGTAAATAAGGACACAACAACAACAGTGAGCAGTACATCATGATATCAATAACGTTAGTAACATTTGGTAAAGTGATAATTTTAGGGGTTTAATATCCATGGTTTTAACAGTTAGAATCCAATCCTGCAGGTAGGATAAAGAGCAGCAGAACATAAAGTGTGGTTGCTATAAAATTCATGAGTATTTCACACTAATCTATGCAGGAACTGTGTAATTATTACCAAAGTTTTAGACATTGGTTTGTGCATTGACTAAAATGCGACAGTTGTTACACTTCAAGGTTGGTTACTTCAAGGTTTGTTACTTATTCTAGTACCTGGAAGAACAACTTAAATTTTTTAAAATATTGCTAGCTTTGCTGAATTCTTATAGAGTGCCTTACTTTTAGTTATCTCCTCACCAGTATCTGTATTAGCCTTTAGACCTGCAATGTGAAGGAAGGGCTGTCAGTATAGGGGGTTGGGGGGGTGGAGGCACTACCTTCACTCGTAAGAGTCAGACATACCTGAGTACTTCACAGCAGTAGCCATTTGATCAAATGATGTTGTAAAATAGGGAGGTGGGGCTGCTTGGCACTGCCGCGCCGACGAGTTGCAGAGCACGTGATAATTTTAAGAGTTAGTGTAATAAACTGAGCATGCTCAGTGGTAGTTCTTGTCGGCAAAAGCTGACGGGTTATTCCCACAGCTGGAAACTTTTTAAGCGCTGCGTAAAGGCGCCACATAACTAGCGGTTATTGATGAGTGGGTATGTATGTATCAAGTGGTGTTTTTTAATTTTTAAAAAAATTTTTTTTTAAGAAGTAGTAGTGCAAGGCCAGGTTCAAACGCGAGCCCAGGTTCAAACGCGAGCCACAACCCTAGAGGTTCTCTGTGTGGGTGTGGCCTATGTGTCTACTGTGGTGACACGTCCCCGCAAACGTGCTTTGGAGCATGCGCCCCGGAATAAGTTGGCTCATAGTTGGAAATCAACCAGTTTGTAAGGAAGGTCTAGAATGGGAGGCTCACAATCTTT
>CBDHDT010000050.1:0-12407 GCA_965261215.1 Ekhidna sp. | reverse complement strand
CTATGAACCAGATGACTGCTGCTGTCCCACTGGTCAGAAGCGTGATCATAATCGGAATTGTGTTTGTAAGGTGACAGAAAAACCTCCAGTAAAAGGTGTCTGTCCTGGTAGGTTTGCATATAATATTATATAGTAGATATAATACCATATAGCTGGTTTTGCCTAATTTGTGACTTTGGAATTCCAACTTCCCTTCCAGACAACAAAAAATAATTTACCTGCATACTATTGACCACTGGAGGCACATTGGATACCTACTTCTGTGGACTTGATTTGGCTAACTGTGCTATGCATGTTATCTGCCTTTAGGAATTCATTTAACAAGCTATGATTCTTGATCTTTGATTATTGAAAATGTTTTTCCTTTCCCGAATTCCCCTCCCTCCCCCACCCCCCCCCCCCCCCCTCTGCTTCCTTCCCGGATATACAGTAATTGTATTTCCCATTTATGTTTATTTATTTTAATGCAATTAGAAATACTTTGATTTTTTTCTCCCATGCAGTTCCGTGCATTGACCACCAAGATATAATCTTTTTGTTCGATACATCATTGGGAAATGATTATAGTTCACTATGGAGTGCAGCCTACTTTCTGGAGATAATAGCTGCTTATTTGCTTCAGGATACTGTTGATCTCAATATCCTTGTCATACCATTGGCAAATACGGAAGATCAAAAAAAAGTGGAAAATTTTGTTCCAAAATTTGTGCATCCATTTGATAAAAGTTACTGTGTGAGCGTTGCTCTAAGCATTGAAAATTCTGTATATATTAATTTGAGTCCAAATACATACTCGGATTTAACTTTGCGCCTCCTGAATGATTTGTTGGTGAATAAAAGCCGACCAACTACAATAATTACACTGACTGGAAGTCCATCTAACACAGAAAATGGAAATATTGAGAATATTGTCAAAAGTATTCGTAAATCGAGGTCAGAAATAGCATCAGGCAGAGCATTACCGGTGAAATACTTTGCTGTTAATTTTATTAATAAAAAAAATGTTTTAAAGGAAAACTTTAAAAAAGAACTAATTGCACTTGCTGGTGACAATGAGGATCGGTATGTTACGGGATCCAACTGGATGAATGTCATCACAAATCTTCTTCACACCGAAGGAATTTTGTGTGAAAATCAAAGTAAGTAAAACACACTCACCACAGTATCATTTTACCTTCTCAATCATTACATTCTGTATTACTATAGAGCTGATTCTGCAATAATTTATCACACCACTAACCACAGCCAGAGTACAATTGTATCCGCATACATTTCTTTTTAATAGAGTGACTATACGTGAAAACCACTAAAAGTTGTAACTCAAACATGCATGGATAAATCAAAATTAGTCTGTGTGACTTCCCAAAGCCCTTAGCTGTGACAAAGTTGAATCAGATTTATGAGGTGATGTGTTGTTGAAAAGTTATAAGGCACTGTATTTTGGACACGCCTTTTGTTATCCATGCTTGCATGAGGACTGTAAAGCTTAAAGGGTGGAGATTTCTTTAGGGACCTAGATGTTGGTGCATGTACCTTCTAAGAATATCGGCATATAGATGCATTCAACATATCATTAGAAAGCTCCCAGAATAAGCAACAATATGGTACTAAAGTTACCAGCAGTAAGGAAGGAAGAAAAAAGGTATTTTCAAAATTTTTACAATTTTTAGCACGTCTAGTCTCCCCTTTCAAACCAATTGATTTTTCAAGAAGGATGTATTATAGAAGAGTAACTTCTTAATGTAGTGTATCTTATCATTACTCCTCTATGCGACATATTCCTTAAAATTAAAGTGGAATGCCTTCGAGTTGTTTGCCGAACCGAGGACTTGCACAATGTGGTTGTGTGTAACATAACTATTTTAATGTGTATTAAAATACAGCAAAAGGCCAAACACTGTGGATACAATGTAGATACACAACTTGCCAAAAATGCATATAATAAGACCACTATTCTGGAGTATGCTAATTACACTACTTTTATTGCAGAGAATTCTGTTATCAGTTATCTAGAGAACACGGGCATATTTGACCGATACCTGAGATGCCTACGTAACAAACGGAAAGATCCCAGTCATAAGTGTGTTGAGCTTGAGGAATTCAGTGCTTTCTGTACCACACCACGTAAGTGAATTCAGTGACAACATCCTACCACTTCTTTTATATACTACTGTGAACAATATGAATATATATGTAGTCTTGCATTTTTACAACCATACTCTTGGCAGGCATGCATGTCAAGCCAATATTAAGCCAGCAACAAGCTCTGTGAAAAGAATGATAAAAGTAATAATCAGCATAAGAAAGATCATATTGTACTGCCTCAGAGTTATCCTTCAATCGCGTGTTACATAATATAGTAATATCGTTTGTGGTTAATAATTTTTGTGTGATTGGTGTCATGTAAGTTTGATATTTGCTGATTTTTACTATCATTTTTCTATCATGACATATCTGCAGCAAAGGCAAGCATTGAAAGCAAGTTAGTTGATGCTTTGCAGGAATTGTTGGGTCGACTGAACTGACAAAACTTGAAATGAACAGACTCTATAGATAGCATTGTAATGCACTAGAATAACTAAGTGTTGTACTAGATATTTTTATGTAACTGGACCATTATTAGCAACATGGATCGTTGATTGTGTAAGGAAATTATATTAAAGAGATCACTTGTTTGTTAGCACTGATGTTCAAAACCATATAAGCCACTGTCTTGCAAGAAAATACACCACATTAGATATCATCTTAGTGGGAAAGGCATGGCTAGTGGATCCTCATGCAGCTCTTCATTGTACCTGTTTGAGGATTAAATTCCAACAGTGGAAAATGTGAATATTAAATCCTTCCTCATTACAGAACTTCAGCATTACAGTAACAATCTTATGTACATGTCCACTCCTTTGAGTCAAAGATGTTAAGTATATTCAAGACGTGGGATGTATATAGAAATTCGTGTCATATGGAGGGGAGGGGTGATTTCATTGCATCTATCTTATGGTTTAAAACCGCATTTTATTTGGTATGTGGTGAACTAAAGACCACATGTCATTGATCTTGGGTGGGCTAGCTAACCCACACATGCAAGTGTTACTCAAGTACACTTGCCACATACATAACAGCAGGGACTAAATTCTGCACATAGCCTTTGTAATTTAATACTTATAGTGGAATCAAGATGTTTGCAGCTGGCTATGCTACCATTTTTTTCTACTCTATCTCAGCTGATTGTGAGCAGAATATAATGATATATATAAGAATTAAAGTATTTAGGAAAGAGTATTCAGAGAAAGAACAGTCAGATAAATCTAATGGTGAAGAGTCTGATACAGAGGAATTACTCAGTTATGCATATAGGAGCCAGAACAAGATCTTCATGGCCAGCATGTCTCTAATAAATTGTCTGCATAGCCGAAGAAGAAGCATTACAAGCTACAGCTAAGCTAAAGAAAGATTGGGAGAAAGTTTATCCTTGGGTTCAGTGTGAATATCTTAATATGGGAATGTTTTGTATTGTTTGTAAGAAGGCCACCTCCCAGTGCAAAAGGTGGGTGGACAACAAGGGGAATTATTGACTGGAACCCTGCACAGAACTACTGAAACAGCATGGTGGATCTGATTGCCTGCAGAACAAGCAGAAGAGCAAAAAAAAATCGTGAGGTTTGGTGAAATCCGTCATGGCAAGAATTGTGTTCTACACTGGACCACACATATGGAGCTAATTGAGCGCAAAGTGATTAATGGCGATAATTTGCTTGAAAATCATCTTGTGAAGGGGGCACATATGGATTAATTTTTTTTAACCCTTAAAAAATGTATGGTTTCAACTTTAGATCTCCATAGATTTCATGTTTTACTTAAAGAATATGAATAATTTAAAAGATAGATCTCTCTGTGTTCTCTCTTTTGATATAAAAAATGTTACCTAGGTATTACCACACTCAAGTTACTCCAGCTTGAGTCTGGGAATCTCAAAATAAATATTTGTAGACTGGAAATTCGCACCGTCAAAGCTCATTATTGGGTTATACTAGAAATCAGTTTTGCGCATGTGGTTAGAGTAGTAGAGTTGGTGAAAAATATACTTAAAAAACAACTAGGCTTATTGGGGATATACTATGTAGTTCTCATGCACAGCAGAAGACAGAAAACAGAGACGTTAAAAATAATTCTCAGTAGCATACGTTTTCTTGGTAGAGGGTCAGCTCACGGTTGATTCAAAGTCTGTGGTTGACACTAATGAAGCTGGTGAACTTGACACCAATTTCATCCAGCTTCTAATATTATGAAGGCTGAATTGAATGGAAAAGTCCAGAGACAAATTCATCATTCTGAGACACAGAATAAAATTCTTTCCATTATGGCTCAATACTTCCAACGGGAAATTGCTAGGAAGTCTTTGGTAAGTTATTCACTATTATGGTGGATGAAACAGCAGATCTAAGCAATACAACAAAATGTTTATTTTGCATCTGATATGTATTTGTAGTCTTGATTCAATATCAGCCGAGACAATAGTTTCCACAATCAATGATGTTGTACTGCGCATGAATTCGAGAATTGAAAACTGCTGCAGTCAATGTTACAATAGGGCGAGAAGCATGCCGGGAAAGAATTATGATGTTGCTAAAAGGATAATGGATTTGGAACTTCGAGCACTTTACACCCACTGTTACAGGCATGCCTTAAATTTAGTGGTTCAGGATTCTATGAAAGGAATCGAAATCTTGCGGGGACACCTATAATACAACCTATGTGATAACCAAGCTAACAAAAAAAAAATCTCAAATGTGAACTTTTTTTTTTTTTAATGCTGATAAGCTGGTTATTCTAGCAACACACTTTATGTCCAATGAGATGGGCAGTTAGGGCCCTAGAGTCCTCTGACTTCCATTTCAGAAAACTACCAAGCATTGAATGACTAGGGAAGCTGCAAGAAGCTTCCGAGGACACTGAAATGTGAGCTTGGATTCTAGGGTCTGCTTCTCAGAGAGAGAAATTCGACAACTTTTTTGGTGTTCAATTGGGACGAAAGTGCAAGTCAATGGTTGACAATCTCACACAGTCACTTTTCAAGCAGCAACTATATCAGCATTGTGAAGGTCACAGGATTGTGACAAAAACAGTCCAGTCTCTTCAATCTATTTGAGAAGGGGGGACTACACCTGAAAACACCAAAATTTGCACATATTTGTAGCTGTCATAAGTTTTCTCCCCTTTCTTCTGTGCGGATACTTTTGATACCAACTTGTTGCTTATGTGTGTGCTTTAATTAAGATGATATGTGAAATGTCTCTACAGGTACCTTTTCTTAGAAGATAATCCAAAAAGGCAAGAGTCACTCAAACAATTGCACCTCCCAAATTGCTGCATGGATAATTTTCTGTCTTGCCTACAGACGCCCAAATTTGTTTTGTAGCTTGCCTACATAGCTGTGAGATTTGATGGTATAAATTATTTTTACGTAGCATTGCTGGGCTAGTGATTAGAAGACGTGACGTCACAGATATTGCGTGGGGTTTTGCGCGGTTGGAAATGAATTGTCATATAATTATCAACGTGACACTGCGTTGACAATATGTCTCCGTCATATCACAGCTAAGTGTTTTGGTAAGGCACAAAACAAATTTGATATCTGTAGTCAAGGCGCCTTGGAATTATCTTTGCAGCGATTTGGGAAGTGCAATTTTTTTTAGTGACCCTTGCCTTTTTGGATGTATCTTCTAAGAAAAGGTGCTATAGAGATATTTCACATATCATCTTAAAGCACACACAATAAGCAACAAGTTGGTATCAAAAGTATCTGCACAGAAGATAGGGGGGGATGTTATGACAGCTATAAATATGCATTCAAATTTCGGTGGTTTCAGGCTTAGTCCCCCTTTTTAATGAACTTCAAGATCTATTGGAATATCCTCAAATAGTGAAAGATTATTACCAAAGAATTTATTTTGAAGTCATTGACTTTGTAATACCAGCAATTCACAAAAGATTTCAACATAAAGATTCCAAATGCTTCAGCAATTGGAAGCAATTTACTACAAAAATAATCCATAAATTCCATCGGGGAGAGTGATGCCAGTTATATCAATCAATAAAACTGAGCAGGAAATAACCATGAAAGTTTGTTTGGGACCAAGTGTATGGAAATCATCTCCTTTGTCAGTTCAATAGTTACAAATACTGGTGGCTATTCTTTATTCCCAAATATCATGTCAAACACATTTTAGCACCATAATGAGTTATTTCAAGCTACTTATTGGATTATGCCTTTTACCTGAGTCATAGTACTTTAGTGCTCTCCCTATAAGAGGCAAAGAAAGCAAGATGGCAGTTACTAGATTTGTTGATCCATATCCCATTGATGAGGCTGAATGGACTAGAGAATCAGAGACCATACCACAACTGTTGTGGTGTGACATGATAACGTACATGGTATCAACATGTCCTCACACAAAAGAATCTAAGTAAGGAGATTGCTATGTCAGGATTTTCATTCAAGCATTGAATAGAATACTTGACCTTGAAGGGCTTGATTTAAGAATACATAGAGTGAAGTTTTAGTCATGGGTTGTGGCCATACTGGTGTTGACATAAGTTTTAGTCAAGTATTCTCAACAAATCAGCAACACACTTCTTCATTGGGCCATTATTGATAGTGAAGGAGCAGTCTTAGAGGGTATTTTGAGGGAGATAAAACAGTAGTGATAGAAGTTGCATACTATACCTGCATGACTGGGTAATTTTTCAGGCACATTAATTAATAGACAGCTTACATGATGATAATGTAAATTTAAGCTTGCCAGGCCACATCACAAATTTCGATGTGCAAGCATATTTGCACAATATTGAAAATTTCTCGATAGGGATGAAGCATGTACCCCAAAACGATATGCAATATCTTCAACTGCCATTATTTAGGAAGAATACCAACATCATGCTAAACTTTGAAAACTTGGATGATGTGGTTCAATCATGTCATATAGCGTGGAAGATATATCACTCATGTAGCCCTGAATAATAGGATTTGTATAATTATAATATATCTACTACTAGTCAGTTATACATAACTTCAAAAGGTTATCTTTCTTTAGCACTTCTTCAGAAAACAAAACATTATTAAAACTCTTAAGGAAATGATACTTTAACAAAGATGATAATTGCTTTTTGGAAAGCATTTATTCTTCAACATCTGATCAAGTGGTCAGTTTGGCATGATACATGTAGCCACCCATGTGTCTGCTTCAATTGATATACTAACAAAACTCTCCCCTGTATAACGCAGCTTAAGTCATAACATGCATATCAGCTAAGCTACTGATACCAATTTTAGATAAGTCTTCTGACTCGTCACCACTCTCTTGCCAATTTTTCCTAGACAGTAGCACTCTAAAGTTTGATTGGTTCAGTATAATTCTCAGTAGGTGCCCAATTATCACACACTGAGTAATACAGGTGTGCAAAATGGACCTAATATGGAAAAAAATCCTGAGACTTGCTCTATGCTTTCAACAATGGCCCATTAACAGAAATTTGCATTATTATTAATAATTACAACTATTTTATTTACTACATCTAATGTTTATTTATTTGTTTGTTTCTTTGTTCATTTTTGTTTAATTATGTTTTGTTTGTTTGTTTTATTTATTTATTTTTGTTTATTTATTTTTATTTATTATTATTTATTATTATCATTGTTTTTCGCATATCATATGTATATTACCATATAACCAATATCTCAAAAAAAAACTTATTTAAACTTTTTTTTTGAAAAAAATCTTACTAATTTTTTTTTTTAATAATAATACAGTAGTAAATAGTACTGTGCATTTTTTTGTTTTGGAAAACTATTATTGTATATATTGTAATCTTATAGTAAATGGTGCTATGCAATGACATATATATATAGTAGAGTAGGAAGGAAAAAATGTTGGTTAGCTTTAATAATTATTTGAATAAAAGAATTGTCATACAATGACATACATGTTGAAGCTAATAATACCTGGGTAGCTACCCAACGTTTATGACAAAAATTGTTCCATAATAGACTTATATATTGGGGGAGTAGTGCCCCCCAAATAAAATATTGGGGGAGACCTGTCTCCCTCCTTATCTCTAAGTATGTGGGACAATAATTTATATATGTATATAACAAACTAAAGTATTACTACAAACTTTAGTAATTTCATATTGATATTGGACTAAATTGTATTATCAATGCAGTGAATCAAAAAATGTTCTGTTGTGCTGAATGTTAATATTGGTAGAAAATAGCATGCAACAAAGCCCGTCTGGTGACCAACACCAACACCTCTTTATCATAATATATATATAAATAACCACAATATATATATATATATATTATACACTTATACTGCATATTTAAATGCTATGTTTAATAATAAATATGTTGTGGCGGCATGCACCACCTTCCTCAAACCATCTAGCCTTTCCAGCTCGAAACTACACTGGAGGCAAAAGCTAAGAGACTCATCAATGGAACTCAACCATCCCCTGGGTGTTGACTCTGATTAGATAGTTCTAGATGTTCCGTATTACTTGGATGTGTGCATGTGATTAGCTAGGGCATTTTAAGGACTATTTCCATGTTCGTTTTAGTTGTCTATGATTCAACTTTGGTGCACTAAAGTCTCGTACCAAAAGTAATTCACTTCAATGTACTAATAATAATAATCTTAATATATATTATTTTTGGAAAAAAATCAATAAAATAATAATAATAACTTTATGTTTTCTAACTAAATTGCCATTGAGATCTTTGGTGTTCTGGGCCAACTGACAAGTTACCTTGCCTATTTTCCGCGAAGAAAATGGGTAAGGTAACATACTAGGAAAAACTATAGTCTGGTATAGTGAAAGTAGCACATACTTCGGCAAAGTCTGCACTTTTGTGGCTGATAAAATGAGCACGACCATGTGATAAAAAATATATGGATGACAAGAATATTTGCGGGACTCTAAGCTGAACAGTTATAAGTAGCTTACTTTATTGCTGTTAGAGAGACCGTGCACGCAAATCCATTCAGCTTTTATTTAGATTTTCCATAAGGTAGTGTGGTAATGCACAAGCTTTAATTTCTGCCATCTACAAAAAAAAAAGAGTTACTCAATTCTGTACATATACAAGCAGCAGCGGTAAGATTTATGCGCGTTTATACATTCGCGGTCGGTTTACAAATGACTTGGCGGTTCAATAAAACAAACAAAAATTACGCTGGGATGTCAGGAACGAATCGCTAACTATGGACAACAGTCCCGCCCTCCGGATGTTAAAGAAAAACTCTAGTCAGGCCGCGAGACTAGTTTCTTGACGAGTTTAGCAATCCAATTCTGGTGCCTTGTGCCTTGTAGATAGCAATTCTTCTGTAGAAACCCATGTAGGGCATGGCTTGGTGTCCTGAAAAGGGAGGCTCCTTTTTTCCCTCGCTAGTGACAGTTTATAACACAGCAACTAAGCACTATTTTTACTATTACGTCCTCCAAGCTACCGGCCTCCGGCATTCTACTTCCCGTATGTGTGATGTCATTTTACCTTAGGCTCAGAGCTCTCAATTGGACAATTCATGGTTTTCCTTGGTCACCAGCGAAGAAATCGCCCCCCCCCACCCCTGCCACCTTTGTGGGCGCCACTGCAAAACAAGTTCACAGTTGGTTCTTCTGTTCAATGTTACCAATCTTTGAAGGAGGCTGAGCTAATCCTGCATGATGACAGCCAAAAGTGTCTAGAAGAGCAATTGTTTAGAAGCCTAGGAGGACTTCCACCACTCAGTTCACACTTGATGTTGTTCTCCACTGCTATACTGCGATAACAAATAAAACAAACAAACAAAAAAACACAACATGAAATATTAACAAAAATGTTTGTTTTTTAAGTACAATGGATTTACCTGTTAAAAAGAAAGGAAACAAGACTGTATGCCTCTAGACCATATGCTTCTATCTTTTAAAAGCAATAGAGTACCTGTGAAACTACAAATCCATTTTTTTTGTGTATATGATTTGAAATAGTCAAGTAGTATCTAAACAAATGTGGTCAACATGGGAACAATGTTGCCTTTATTTTTTATAACGGGTGAATTCAATGTAGTTGAATAAAACAATTACATACACATGTCAACAATCGCAACTATACATTTTGAGATAAAATAATTGCATATTTTTTAAAACTATCATTAATCTTTGTATTATCATCAGAGTTGCAACTGTGGATAAGTGGAATTCCTCCTTTCAACTTCAATCCATATAATCGTCGGATTTATATATACTATGTAGTAAATATTATTTACACTGAACCTTTGGGCACTTATTCACAAAAAATTATTTGGCTTTTGCAGAAATTGTTATTCTTTGATAAAGTATTGCTTATGTCTTCTCAACCATTTCTCAACACCCTAAAAATACTTTCTCAATGAAGTAAGTACTTTATCAATAAGTTGGATTGCTGGCTAGCATGGCCTATTCTACACATACTCAAGGTTAAAGTTAAAAAAAAAAGGAACTGGAAATTCAAGGAATATTAGGTAGCTACCAGTATAGGGGTGTAGGAGATGATGTGGCTGGTGATGCTATAGCCTCACCATTTCTTGAGCAATATCTAGATTACACAGTGTGACATGAGGTCTTAAATATGTAGACTGATGGAAGAGACGTGCAGTTCTAGTTTACATAGTACTCTATTAATGTTAACTAGAAGTTCCCTCCACATGTACAGTAGGGATTGCCATCACATGATAAATGTATTAATTAATTGTGCAATTTAGCTTCACCACTTCAAATTTCTCTCAGACAAGCCTGGGGTTCCTTCCTTACAATGCAACCTGGAATCTAGACAATAGATCTAGTGGATAGCTATGGCAAGTCTAATTCAATAGAAGATGTTTGGGAACATGGAAGCCAGATAGATAATTTGTTCCCTACTCTGTACTGAAGCTATTTGAGTGAGTGTCTGTGGAAGTGTCAAGTGGCGGACGAGTTACCTCAAGAGTGAAGCAGTGTAATTGGTGTCTATGTCCTGTGGATGCTGAGAGTGAAAATAAATAAAAGAGATAAAAATTGGTACAATCTACCATTTCCAAGGTATTTGCTAATTTTGCTTCTAGCAGTAAAGGGTGAAACCATGTCCAAGTGTTGTTTCGTGCTGTTCTCACTCCTAGTGGCAAGTACAGTGAGCTGGTCTTGGCATGGCGATATGGAGCAAAGCCAGACTTCATTGTTCTCCTACTGGAGGGGAGCTGCTCAAAAAAACTCTGAAAATTTACCATTCTGCAAATCTGCCATCAGTACTGCGGCTTCCACCTCTCTCTCAACTTATGTCCAAGTTTGCAGGAATGGTAAGTTTTTCTGTAATGCTCCTAGGTAGATCTCCCTTGTAGAATTTCATGTTTGAAGTTCACATTTAAAAACAACTAAAAGTTGTAAATATTTATGTAAATGCCATGACTTATTTCTATACTCTGTGCAAGTAATTTTAGTATCTTATTCGGTGTGCTATCAAATAATATGTTGAATATCTCTATAGGCACATTTTCTAAGAAGATATATGCACCAACATCAAAACAAGATCACCAAATAAAACTGCATCCCAAGTTTGAAATAGTTATAACCCACACATGCAAGGATTACAAAACACCAAACATGCATGTGAGTTCTCAAATCCCCTAGCTATGATATCCTGGATCTGATTCATGAGGTGCTGAGTTGTTAAGCTATAGGCTGCCATGTTTGGACAAGCCTTAAAACCATGGATCCAGGATATTACCGCTAAGGGCTTTGAGAACTCACACACCAAGTTTGATGGTTTGTTATACATGCATCCATGGGTTTTACAGTTAAGGGCTTAGAAAGCTCCGACACCAAGTTTGGTAGTTTGTTAACCATGCATGCATGGTTAATAATTGCTTCAAACTTGGGATACAGATTTTTTTTTGTAACCTTGATGCTGGTCCATGTAACTTCTAAAAAAATGTGCATATAATAACATTCAACATATCATTTGAAAGAACACAGAATACAGCAATATTTTTTCAACTCTTAGTGGTTTTGATGTATAGTCACATCACATTTAGTGTAGAACAGTGTGAGTGCAAATCCAGGATTTCTTGAAGTGCACCATGTTATTAATCAAATGTTTATATTGTAAGGAGTAAGTACTTTCATATTTAATATCTATTGCATGTGTAACTGCACTTCATTGCTGCCTGAGTTTAAGCTAATATCTGATGCGCTCACTACTTTGTCCCAGTTGGGTTTGAGATTTCTTGTGTGTTTGGCAGGGAGGCCTTAACTTTTCTCAGAAAGTTGGAGAGGAAAATTGAAGAGGAATAGAGAGGAGATGGCATTTATACCTGCTCCAGAGAATTTTGGTGGCCATACAGTGAGCAAAACACTAT
>CBDHDT010000049.1:0-9984 GCA_965261215.1 Ekhidna sp. | reverse complement strand
GGTACCTGATCCCACTGTTATTTGCTTCCAGTCATGGGATGGAAATGATAGTAGCTTCTTCATGTTTGGGGCATACATCATCGTAACCCAGCAAACAGACTGCTTTCTTTGTCAGCTCCAGGTTATTGCAAAGCTGAATTTTGGCTGTATTCTTCCGTGGAGAGTAAAAGTATGACCATGAATATACAACTAGAGTGTGTGGAATGTTTGAGTGTGACTATGAATATACAACTTGAGTGTGTGGGGATATTAGAGTGGCTACGAATATACAACTTGAGTGTGTGGTATGTTAGAGTGTGGCTATGAATATACAACTAGAGTGTGTAGGATGTTTGAGTGTGACTATGAATATTCAACTAGAGTGTGTGGGATGTTTGAGTGTGACTATGAATATACAACTAGAGTGTGTGGGATGTTTGAGTGTGACTATGAATATACAACTAGAGAGTGTGGGATGTTATATTGTGGCTATGAATATACAACTAGAGTGTGTGGGGATGTTGTAGTGTGACTGTGAATATACAACTAGAGTGTGTGGGATGTTATAGTGTGGCTATGAATATACAACTAGAGTGTGTGGGATGTTATAGTGTGGCTATGAATATACAACTAGAGTGTGTGGGATGTTAGAGTGTAACTATGAATATACAACTAGAGTGTGTGGGATGTTAGAGTGTAACTATGAATATACAACTAGAGTGTGTGGGATGTTCTAGTGTGGCTATGAATATACAACTAGAGTGTGTGGGATGTTATAGTGTGGCTATGAATATACAACTTGAGTGTGTGGGATGTTAGAGTGTAACTATGAATATACAACTAGTGTGTGTGGGATGTTATAGTGTGGCTATGAATATACAACTAGAGTGTGTGGGATGTTAGAGTGTAACTATGAATATACAACTTGAGTGTGTAGGATGTTATAGTGTGGCTATGAATATACAACTAGAGTGTGTGGGATGTTATAGTGTGACTATGAATATACAACTAGAGTGTGTGGGATGTTTGAGTGTGCCTATGAATATACAACTAGAGTGTGTGGGATGTTTGAATGTGACTATGAATATACAAGTAGAGTGTGGGATGTTTGAGTGTGACTATGAATACACAACTAGAGTGTGTGGCATGTTTGAGTGTGACTATGAATATACAACTAGAATGTGTGGCATGTTTGAGTGTGACTATGAATATACAACTTGAGTGTGTGGGATGTTTGAGTGTGACTATGAATATACAACTAGAATGTGTGGCATGTTTGAGTGTGACTATGAATATACAACTTGAGTGTGTGGGATGTTTGCGTGTGGCTATGAATATACAACTAGAGTGTGTGGGATGTTTGAGTGTGACTATGAATATACAACTCTAGTGTGTGGGAATATTAGAGTGTGGCTACGAATATATAACTTGAGTGTGTGGGATGTTATAATGTGACTATGAATATACAACTTGAGTGTGTGAAATACTAGAGTGTGACTATGAATACACAAGTGGAGTGTGAGGAATGTTCGTGTGTGACTATGAATATACAAATAGAGAGTGATAAATGTGGATTGAGGCTATGAATATTCAAACAGTGTACCAGGTGCGTAATTATGGTGTGGAATCACTTGACAAGATGTATCTAATTGGAGCATGTATAATCTTGAAGTACTGAGCAATGCAAAATTGTTTTTCCATCGTCACCTGAATCTCTTTCTCTCTTGGTATGAGGGTGTGGCTTGTCTCTCTAACCAGACTCTCTAATGTGTATGCACTCATGGAGAAAGAGTTGGTCTTGTTCTGATTTGCCTCAATGTTTGTGGAAAGTGTCTTTGAGATCACATGTTTAATGCTGTGTAAGTTTGAAGATACTGATGGGTCAGAAACAAAAACTCTTTGTGTGTATGTACTACTACATGTATGGGAATCTGCCATGAGCCTAGCAACCAGCTTTTAAGGAGGAGAGGGAGGGAGCTCCAATACGATGTCTCACCACCTGTATGGAGACAAAAAAGGCTAGCCCTTGAGGCTACTAGCCTATGCACTAATCTCATTCCCAGACCCTTTACTGGATAGTTTTGCCACGCGTAAGGGTCTGGTATCCTGATGCAAAATTCTTGGCATTGCCCAACATTTATTTGACTATTACTATTGTGGTTTGGTCAGTGAGCATATAGCCCAACACCTTGTGTTTTGCCCTACTGGTTGTAAGTGTGCTTCAGCCCTTGCAATAGTTTGAGAGTCCTGTCACCACAGCAACAGGAGTTATTTTCTAGTGCACATACGAATACCTCCATCAGTGATGCGAAGTAGCCTCGGAATGGTAGCATGAGATATGGACCTTGATCCCAGCCCATAAGTAATGGAGACACTAGCCTCAGAAAGGTAGCATCAGATGTGGACCTTGACCCCAGCAAATAAGTGATGCTGACACTAGCCTCAGGAAGGTAGAATGGGATATGGACCTTGACCCCAGCCTATAAGTGATGCAGATACTTGCCAAGACACACAATGATCTTTGTTGCACATACGTTAGTCATTATAATGTGCAGCCTGCAGATGCCGGTCTTAGTGGTGGAGGTCATGTGCATGGTTATGTGATAGGAATACATGATGGGTAGGTATATGGTCAGTTGTAATATTGGGGGTAGGAGGTAATATTTGGGGTAAGTAGGTATAGGGGCAGTAATAATATTGGGAGGTAGGTAGGTATAGGGTCAGTGGTAATATTGGAGGCTTGTATAGGGGCAGTGGTATTATTGGGGGGGGGGGGGGGGGTGTTGGGGTAGGTATAGAGCCAGTGGCATGCCAAAGACGTATGAGATTTATGTCAGGAGTTGGGTAAGGGGGTGGGGAACTGATTTCTAGCTATGTAACTTGCTCCTTGAAGCAGTTTTGCCACGCCCCCTTGAACTCTGGGTTGCATTTATTTTTAGCTTGTTTCTAAAGGTTTCATGAGATTATCACTAACTTATGAGCTGAAGGAACTTCTCTTTCTGATGGTCAGACATGTCATATTAAGACTTGTTCTTTTGCTACGATGTAGGACAGCAGCTATCAAAACTTCCCCAGATTGTGTCAGAATGTATCTCAAAAGATTAAAATCTCTGCATGCTCTCTGACCCCTAGCAGAGATTAGGTTTCACCCTTGCATATATGCACCCTGTGTTCATTTGTGCCCCCCATTTCAAAAACCCCTATCAGACAGTGTTTTGTCCATTCAAGATGGCCACATATTCATCATCTAGTCTCATTAGCCAGTCTCTTTAATGTGTGTGCTCACATGGAAAAAGAGTCAGTCAAACGCCATAGAACATTTGGTTCTGATTTGCAATTTTTTTTGGTGCAAGCGTCTTTGAGATCATGTTTGAAACTACGTAAGTTTGAAGATACTGACGGGGCAGAAACAAAAACTCTTTGTTTGTATGTACATGTAAGAGAATCTGCCTAGTGCCTGACAACCAGCTATTAGGACAGAGAGAGAGAGAGGGAGAGCTCCAACTCTATGCTCATCACCTGTTCTGAGGCAAAAAGTTGAGGTCACTAGCTCACATGCTGGTTGTGTGCCCAGACCCTTTTCCGGATAGCTATGCCACAGGTAAGGGTTTGATCTCCAGAGACCAAATTCTTAGCATTGCCCACCATCACTAGCGAGCTATTTGGTTTATTTCACCAGAAAATAGAATTGCACTATTACTTCTATATTCATGTATTATGCCTGGAAGCTAGGAGAGTTGGAGAGGCTGGCTAGCTGGTTGGCATAGCTTATATTTGTTTTGCTGAGGAAGGTTAAAAGATTATTCTTTGTGGTGAGAATGTGGAGTGAGTAAAAATATTTCTTTCTTTGGGCATACATATGATCTAAGTAGCTGAACACACACACAAACATGTCATGCAATAACCTCATCAAGGCTTCTCTCTCAGTACCATCAACACTTGACGTTCTTCCAGAAGCCACCAAATACTCTTTTGTGGGTGAGCATTGCACCACCAATCATGAATATCATTAATGCCACGCCCTGATTTGCAGTGTTTCCTGTAGCTCTTGTGTGTGCTGATGTTGTGTGTTTTTCAGCTCTGAAGTGTTTATCTCTTACTCGCTCTCTATATAAAAAGTGTGAGCATGGTTAGAGGTATAGAGGAAGCTGAAAAGAGTCTGAAGGAGCTGGAGAAGGAGATCACATGTTCCATATGCCAGGAATACTACACTCAGCCCAAGGTCCTCCCTTTCCTGCACAACTACTGCAAGTAGTGCTATCCCTCATAATAGGCAAAGACAAGCCATTCTGTTGCCACGAGTGTCGCAAGAAAGCCATCCTCCCTGGGAGGAAATGAAGACAACCTGCAAACAGCTGTCTTTGTCAATCATTTCAAGGCACTGTACAACAAGCAGGAGAGAGCTCTTAGCAAGGAGGTGGTCAAGTATGAGATATGCACAACCTCTCGAGTCAAAGCTGAAGCTTTTTGCTGAGAGTGTGGCATGTTCGTATGCGGAGAATGTATCAAGTCACATCAAAGGATGAAAGTTGTATTTGACGGCCATGAAATTCTCTCTCTAGATGAAGGCGAGAGCTAAAGATGTCCTCACCCAAAATCCTCCTGCTAAGAAGTGCCAACTTCACGATGATTTGTTGAAGATCTTCTGTTTTGATTGCAATCACTTTATTTGTCGTGACTGTAGTGTAATGGTCCACAGAGACCACGACTTTGAGTTCAACCATGTGGCCGCCACGAAGATGAGGAGAGAGCTCATGGAGAGCTTGAAGCCTCTAAGTGAAATGGCAGCCTGTCTTTCACTTGCTGTGGAGGACATACAGACCACGCAACATCTGCTTGCATCCCAGAGTAAGTCAGTTGCCAACAAGATCGTGGCTTCCTTCGAGGAGTTCCACACTACTTTTCCACCTTACCATTGCAAGCTGGTTTGTAAGCTGTAGTTCGGGTGGTAGTGATTCCTTTGTTTAGAAAGAAACGGAGCAATTCATCACTCATGAAAGGCCCCTGTCCGAATGGACATAAATAGGCATTCCAAAAATAGCAAAGAGTTGACTCAGGCATCGGATGACAGTTGGAGTGCTGACTTCCAAGCAAGGAAAAACAAAAGGGAACCTACTATATTCATCAATTACTTTGAAAAAATAACTGTTTCGGTTATTCGATTATAGTGGTTATTTGAAGCCTATATTTAGAGGTTCAAATGGTTGAGTAGCCTTTATCAGATGAGCTCAGACGGGTTTGTGAAACTGAGGTTTATGTTCAGCACACACTCTGCAAGCTTTATTCATCTGTCTCACCTCCTCTACAGAGAATGGTAGGTTCTTAGTCTGCACGAAGTGGAACACACGGGTAACTCCAGAGTGACAAAGCGAATTTGAAGGTCAACAAGGTTAAGTCCAGCTGGGACAGCAGCACCGAATGATCAAGAAAAATTATCTGGGGTGATATTTTCTGCTTCAGGTCGGTATACCATGTCAAAGCTATAACAGGATAGCTCCATACTCCATCGCATAATCTTGACATTTTTTATCTTGCTTCTCTGTTTGTTGTTAAACTTGTACGCAACGGAGCGTTTGGTCAGTCTTTATGAAGAAGTGCTTTCCCGTAAAGTAAAGCTTCCAGTGGCGAATTGTTTCAATAATGCCATGATCCTTCTTTTCGATAGATGCATGCCTAATCTCAGCACCTTGCAAGGTGCGGGAGAAGAACGCTACCGGGCATCCATTTTGGTTAAGAGTGGCAGGGATGGCAAACTCTGAGGGATCAGTTTCAACCTCGACTGGTACGTGCTCATCTATGGGGGGCAAATCCTGATAAAAATTTAGAATTTGTTTAAACAATTGTTTTTAATCAAACAAGTAAAAGGTAATAATTATTAACAAAACTTTTTTTCTCCACAAAGTTTGCCACATACTCCTAAACTATGCCTTTCTGTTGTTTTGAAGCGTTTTGGGGGAAATTCATAGAGAACTTTTCTTTTTAGACATAAAAGTGACTACCTCTGAAACGAGCACTAAAATACTCAGAAAGTTTGTTTTTCTTACCATGTTTGAAAGGGACAAATCCTGAGGAAAATTTGGTTTTGTTTAAACCACTGTTTTTGATCAAACCGGTAAAAGGTGACAAATATTAACAAAAACTGTTTTTTTCCCCCAAGTGAGCCACATACTGCTAAACTATGCCTTTTTGTTGTTTTGAAGCTTTTTTGGAAAAATTCATAGAGAACTTTTCTTTTTAGACATAAAACTGACTATCTCGGAAACAAGCACTGAAATACTCAGAAAGTTTGTTTTTCTTACCACGTTTGAAAGGGGCAAATCCTGAGGAAAATTTGAATTTTTTTAACAAATTGATTTTAATCAAACCAGTAAAAGGTAATAAATATTTACAAAAACTGTTTTTCTCCACAAAGTGAGCCACATACTGCTAAACTATCCTTTCTTTTGTTTTGAAGCATTTTAGGGGAAATTCATAGAGAATTTTTCTTTTTTAATCAAAAAAGTGACTATCTCAGAAACGAGCCCTAAAATGCTCAGAAATTTTGTTTTTCTTACCATATTTGAAAAGGGAAAATTCCTTCGGAAAATTTGGGTTTGTATAAACAACTGTTTTTGTTCAAACAATTAAAAGGGGATAAATATTAATAAAAACTGTTTTTCTCCACAATGTCAGCCACATACTGCTAAACTATGCCGTTCTGTTGTTTTGAAATTTTTTTGTTGAAATTCACCGAGAACTTTCTTTTTCGACATAAAAATGACTCTTACAGCAATGGGTACTGAAATACACAGAAATTTTTTTTTTCTTACCATGTTTGAAAAGGGCAAATTCTGAGGAAAATTTGGATTTGTTTAAACAACTGTTTTTGATCAAACCAGGAAAAGGTGATAAATATTAACAAAAAATGTTTTTCTCCGTAAAGTGAGCCACATACTGCTAAACTATGCCTTTCTGTTGTTTTGAAGCTTTTTGGGGGAAATTCATTGAGAACTTTTCTTTTTAGACATAAAAGTAACTACCTCAGAAACGAGCACTGAAATACTCAGAAATTTTCATTTTTCTTACCATGTTTGAAAGGGGCAAATCCTGAGGAAAATTGTTTTGTTTAAACAATTGTTTTTGATCAAACCAGTAAAGGGGACAAATATTAAAAAAAACAGTTTATCTCCCCAAAGTGAGCCACATACTGCTAAACTATACCTTTCTGTTGTTTTTAAGCATTTTTGGAGAAATTCATAGAGATCTTCTCTTTTTAGACATAAAAGTGACTATCTCAGAAACGAGCACTGAAATACCCAGAATTTTTTTTTTTCTTACCATATTTGAAAGGGGCAAATCCTGAGGAAAATTTGGATTTGTTTAAACAAAATGATTTTAATCACACCAGTAAAAGGTGATGAATATTAAAAAAATTGTTTTTCTCAACAAAGTGAGCCACATATTGCTAAACTATGCTTTTCTGTTTTTTTAAAGCATTTTTGGGAAAATTCATTGTTAAATTTTCTTTTTAGACATAAAATGACTATCTCAGAAACGAGCACTGAAATTCTCAGAAAGTTTGTTTTTCTTACAATGTCTAAAAAGGGCAAATTCTGAGGAAAATTTGGGTTTGTCTAAACAACTTTTTTTGATCAAAATATTAAAAGGGAATAAATATTAACAAAAACTGTTATTCTCCACAAAGTGAGCCAAACACTGCTAAACTATGCCTTTGTGTTGTTTTGAAACATTTTAGGGGAAATTCATAGAGAACATTTCTTTTTAGACATAAAAGTGACTATCTCAGAAAGGAGCACTGAAATACTCACAAAGTTTGTTTTTCTTGCCATGTTTGAAATGGGCAAATCCTGTGGAAAATTTGGTTTTGTTTAAACAACTGTTTTTGATAAAACCAGTAAAATGGGATAATTATTAACAAAAACTGTTTTTCTCCACAAAGTGAGCCACGTACTGCTAAACTATGCCATTCTGTTGTTTTGAAGCATTTTTGGAGAAATTCATAAAGAACTTTTCTCTTTTTAGACATAAAAATGACTCTCAGAAACGAGCACTGAAATACTCAGAAAATTTACTTTTCGTGCCATGTTTGAAAGGGGAAAATCCAGATGAAAATTTGGATAGTTTAAACAAAAAATTTTGATCAAAACATTAAAAAGGGATAAATATTTTAAAAAACTTTTTTTCTCCACAAAGTGGGCCAATTACTGCTAAAATATGCCTTTCTGCTCTTTAGAAGCATTTTGGGGGAAATTGATAGAGAACTTTTCATTTTAGTCAAAAAAATGACTCTCAGAAACGAGTACTGAAATACTCAGATATTTTGTTTTTCTTACCATGTTTGAAAAAGACAAATTCGGAGAAAAATTTGGATTTTTTAAAAAACTGTTTTTGATTAAACCAGTAAAATGGGATAATTATTAACAAAAAAATGTTTTTCTCCATAAAATTAGCCATATACTGCTAAACTATGCCTTTCTCGTGTTTTGAAGCTTTTTGGGGGAAATTCAACGAGAATTTTCTTTTCAGACATAAAAGTGACAATCTCAGAAAAGAGCACAGAAACACTCAGAAAGTTTCTTTTTCTTACCATGTTTGAAAGGGCAAATCCTGATCAAAATTTGGATTTGTTTAAACAATTGTTTTTAATCAAACCAGTAAAAGATAATAATTATTAACAAAAACTGTTTTTCTCCACAAAGTGAGCCACATGCTGCTAAACTATGCCTTTCTGTTGTTTTGAAGCGTTTTGGGGGAAATTCATAGAGAACTTTTCTTTTTAGACATAAAAGTGACTACCTCAGAAACGAGCACTGAACAACTCAGAAAGTTTGTTTTTCTTACCATGTTTGAAAGGGGAAAATCCTGAGCAAAATTTGGTTTTGTTTAAACCACTGTTTGTGATCAAACCGGTAAAATGTGACAAATATTAACAAAAACTGTTTTTTTCCCCAAAGTGGGCCACATACTGCTAAACTATGCCTTTCTGTTGTTTTGAAGAATTTTTGGGGAAATTCATAGAGAACTTTTCTTTTTAGTAAAAAAGTGACTATCTCAGAAACGAGCCCTAAAATACTCAGAAATTTTGTTTTTCGTACCATGTCAGAAACGAGCCCTAAAATACTCAGAAATTATTTTTTTCGTACCATGTTTGAAAAGGGACAATTCCTGTGAAAAATTTGGGAATTGTTTAAACAACAGTTTTTGCTCAAACAATTAAAAGGGGATAAATATTAATAAAAAATGTTTTTCTCCACAAAGTCAGCCACATACTGCTAAACTATGCCTTTCTGTTGTTTTGAAGCATTTTTGGTGAAATTCATAGAGAACTTTTCTTTTTAGACATAAAAATGACTATCACAGAAACGAGCACTGAAATATCCAGAAAGTTTGTTTTTCTTACCATATTTGAAATGGGAAAAACTTGAGGTAAATTTGGATTTGTTTAAACAATTTGATTTTAATCAAATCAGTAAAAGGTAATAAATATTAACAAAAAATGTTTTTCTCCACAAAGTGAGCCACATACATTTTTTACGGAAATTGACAAAAAAAATTGTTATTTAGGTCAATTCATAGAGAACTTTTCTTTTTAGACATAAAAGTGACTATCGCAGAAACGAGCACTGAAATACCCAGAAAGTTTGTTTTTCTTACCATGTTTGTAAGGGGCAAATCATGAGGAATATTTGGTTTTGTTTAAACAGCTGTTTTTGATCAAAGGAGTAAAAGTGGACAAATATTAACAAAAATTGTTTTTCTCCCCAAAGTGAGCCACAAACTGCTAACTATGCCTTTCTGTTGTTTTGAAGCATTTTTGGAGAAATTCATAGAAAACTTTTCTTTTTAGACAAAAGTGCCTCTCAGAAACGAGCACTGAAATACTCAGAATGTTGTTTTTTTCTTATCAGGTTTGAAAGGCGCAAATCCTGATGAAAATTTTGATTTGTTTAAACACCTTTTTTTGATCAAAACATTAAAAAGGGATAAAAATTTTTTTTTAAATGT
>CBDHDT010000048.1:10000-11213 GCA_965261215.1 Ekhidna sp. | reverse complement strand
CTTGTTATTTGAGTCAACAGTATTGATTTTCTATTTTTTCATGAATGGTAATGTTTTTGTGTTTGATTCTGATCATTATGATCATAGGCTTCTGAGTGTTCCACAGTCATATATACAGTGAATCTAGAGATTAGTTCAAGAATGATAGAGGACCAAATGATAAAATTGTGTAGAAATGGAACTCTCTGCTCAACCTTCTTAACTCTATCACCATCTAATCAGAACTACCGTGTCCGAATTATTGCAACAAATGACTTTGGAGAAGCTTTTGCCATTTCTATGATGTTCAGACTAATAGGTTTGTAGTAAATAAACATGTATATTGTGTAAGTTGTGTGTGTATGTGTGAATCATACCAAAATTGTTAGGTCGATAAAGAAAGTACCAAATAACTTTTATTTGTTTAAAGTAGGAGGTGAATATCACAGTGAATGAAATTTGAGAAATTACCTTTTTCTTGAAAAAAGTATCATAGAAACACTGAACCTGAAAAGCAGATTAAGTTTGAATTGACCTTCGCAACATCGGATTGCTGGAAGAGATAAAAAAATGAACCAGCTTCAGTTAAATGTCTACTCCAAGTCACAAATTTAATATGGTGCCTAATAACTGGGTATCATTAATGTTACAGTCATGTTAGTGTGTGACCCACACTGATCAAAAATAACAATATCATAACAAAATTAAAACATAGATATTTTTGCATAAAATGCAGAACCTTTGCTCATACATATTCAGGAATCTTTTTTTTTGGTTTGACATCATATAGATATATGGGTGTATGTAGCTATGGTAAATTAGACAAAAGAAATATAATACTGTGGCAGCATACAATTTATTCATCAGTCATCTGCAGATTTGACAAGATTACGGCCTGCTACTTCTGCTAGACTTACTACGTTGTGTTTAGTGGGTCATCAAAACTGTAAACGGTCAATGTTACAGATATTTTTTTACCTTGATCACCAGATAAAGATGAATTTGAAATAAATAGGGCTTGAAATATGCTATTAATTTTATGATATAAAAATTACGGCTCATAAACCATTGTACAAATGTTTTTCGATCCACTAACTCAAAGATATGGGACTTGCGAAGATGAATGGGTTAAGGAAGAATTCATAAAATAGTGTGCATCATGATCATAGGATAGGTGCACAATATTATGCATTATGTGAAAATGGCCTGACGACTATCTATGACATTTGGTAGA
>CBDHDT010000048.1:0-5000 GCA_965261215.1 Ekhidna sp. | reverse complement strand
ATTGTTTTATGGTGAGTCTTTTCATCTTAGGATCCATATATATATGTTAGTAAATATCTAATGTTGATATATAGTTACAAAAAAAAACATATAATGGGTATTGTGTAAATGCATCAATTAATTTTCAAGTATATTTTTGAATTATAGGTAAAAAATTTGATGCATTTTTGGATAATTTATTAATTCTTATTTTCTACACAAGGGTGTAACAATGTTGATACAAATTTAACAAAGTATACAAAGCAGCAAATATGGCAGCAGGCACCACAGAATGGTACATTCTTCATGACTTGAGCCATGCCATAGAAGTGCCGATTCAATACTGCACTTTTAAAAATTTTCCTCCCTGCAAACTGATTCATGCTTTGGCAGAAGTCTAGAATGAAAAACTCTTGTGGCCTTCAATGGAGGCATATATCTAGTAAATTACGGATTGCTTTCAACGAGATCTGTGATTACTGAATCATATCAAGCTGCCATCTTTCTGAGAAAGCTGATCAACTAGAAATTACTGTACCTAGCAAAGTTCAATGGAGCCATGTAGCAGAGGATGCTGTGGCCAGCTGAGGACGAAATAGCCACTGTGGATGTTGTTGTTACATTAGGATGATGTAGCTAGCTGACCTATCTGAGAATTCTATATCTAGCTGAGACATCTATTGTTGGTGTAGCTAAATGTAACTTTGAGGATTATATAGCTAGCTGAGAGTGATGTAGCTAGCTGAAAATAGTGCAGCTTGCTGAAGATGGCATAGCTAGCTGTGGATAAGTAGTTAGCTGAGAATATTGTAGTTATCTGTGGGTGAGTAGCTAGCTGCTGGTGAAGAAGCTTGCTGAGGGTGATGTGTAGCTAGCTGAATATGAAAAAACTAGCTGTATATAAGTAGTTAGCTGAGAATATAGCAGTTAACTGTGGGTGATGTAGATAGCTGCGGGTGATGTAGCTAGCAGAGGATGCTGTAGCTTCCTACTATGACTTTAACTTTACTCATATGAAATTAATTATTGAGAAATATGTAAGGAGGTATCAACTGATGTCTTACCCTGCTCAGGTAGATACAATTATTGGCTTGACACTTCAAAATTGCTAACTAGTGCTCAATTGCATGCTTTTCATTGTAGTGGATGACAGATGGACATCTACTAACATTGTGCTTGCTGTAGTGGGAGCACTTTTATTGACAGCAGCTCTATTATTTGGACAATTTGCTACATTGATCTATCTGTGGCAGAACAAGTGTGGTGAGTCTACGATTAAAATAACTATCTATAAGTGAACCTTTTTTAATTTTTTTTACATCTATTCCAGGATCATGGAAAAAGAATACCCCCACAATGTTATCCAGACATTTGACATCTTGTTATATTTGCTATCGCATCTTCATTGCTGTATGTGCAGGTGCCATACTAGCATTCATATCAATAGCTCTATGGATTGCAGTTCAGATCATTGTCAATAAAGAAGATAGTAAGTACACAAAATAGTCACTCTAGTAAATATCTTTGGCTTGTATTGTATGGACTTTATTATTGTATAAACTTTTGGTTGTCTTTAAAGAACAATAGCAACAACAAAATGCTTTTATTGTTTTATTCCAGATACTTGTGATCCTGCATGGAAGTCAAACAGAGATGGACTTATTATTGCTGCAATGGTCACCACTTTCTTCACATTCATTCTGATGGTCATAGTACCTGTTGCTGGTTTCATATTTGGAATAGGTATAGATAATTGTCTTCAGCTTCTGTAGGAAGGGGAAAATATGTGATACAATTAGGTTAGGTTAATATTCAATGGAAACTTAGGATGCCAGATTGTAAGTAGATATATCTGCAAACTCGGACATTGTATAATTTTTTTTAATTTTTTTATTGAACCTTTCGCGCTGAAACTATATTTTTATCTGGATGTGCCTGTAGATTATGTTATCAGTATAATATATTTAATTCCAGCTTGAGGGGGCGAGCAAGCAATGTTTTTAATGGAGACAATGGCAAATGCCATACCATGAATGATTTACTCCTAGCCTTTATTACTGTTTCAGGAAGTTCTCCTTTGAAGGAACGCTGTAAAGGATATACACTTACATGGAATCGCCCTGAATCACTTCATTCTCGAGGAACAAATCACTCCTGATTTGATATCTTTATTTTAAGTTTTGTTGTAGACATTGTGCGATTGAGCAGTGCATAGCTTTTGTTTTTATTACACAATTAAGTTAATTCTTTTAACAAACTTCAATGTATTATATCTACCAAAAAGGTAATAGTTATATAAAAGTATCATAAAAAACACAAATAAAGTCAGCACTCTATTGGTTAAGTGTGTTATTTTCCATTCATATCAAGTACATGACTATTAATATATACAAACATGCTGTCATGTTTATTCATTGATAATAGCAAAGTCCTTTGGTTTATATGTGTGTCTGTAAAAGGAGCTTTTTATCTATACGCAGAACTTTATAGCCATGGTTAGTTGCATTGTATTGATTCACATATTTTAATTCTTGGAAAACATTAACTGTGTCTATATCGATGATTTTTTTTATCAATAGCATTGTAATTATTTACATTGTATCAATACATTCTGTATAATAACCCGAGTATGGGATCTAGCTGCTTATCAAAGTTAATGTACCATTGCATTCCCCAGTTGCTCATTGTTATACTGTAGGAGTACAGTCCTGTGACTGTTATTGTTTTTGTTATTTCCTTCTCTACCCTCTTTTGAACACCAAAATACCCACCATCACCTCCTTCCCATTCTCTCCCCTCAACCCCCCCCCCTTCCCCCCTGAGTGTCTAACAATGGGAATTTTCCCCCCCTTTTCCTTTCCTCGACCTCCACATTTTCATAAGAACAGCATTTCATCGATGAGGTTTTTCTTCTGCTCTGCAATGTCTGTATATTCATTGTGGTGGCAAAACTACTTTGTCTTGATCTCTATTTAAAATTGTTTGACTATAAAATTAACATTTCCCACAAAAAAACTAATTTTGGTAACATTTTCGAATCCAAATCTGTGGTTTGGTTTTAAGTGTTAAAAATATTTTCAAATGCCTTGAATTCTGCTCTAATGTAAAAAAAATGGTCCCAGTAAAATTTTCTTCAAGAATCTTATTTATCTATACAATAACAAAATGTTATATTTAAAAACACTATTAAAAAGGAAGTAAATAATACTCATCCCAGTATGTAACTACCAGTTAATGTCAAAGCAGTATAATAATGGTGATATAAATCTTTTTGAATAGTAATGGTAGTCTACATGGGTACAGTCATATTTACTTCCATTTCAAATGGGTAAATATATATATGTTTCTTAAATTTTCTTGTTTCATTTTTCTTCTTGTTTGTTGATTTTGTTGTTAGAATTTTTGCAACAAAAATAAAATTTCAACAATTGCATGTATGGCAGCAGAATTAGAGCAAAATACATCTATTTTTCAGTTTTAAGAAGTCAAGATTCCATAAATGTTGATGTCAGTTCATTGAGGTCTTTCTATTGTTATTTTTATTGAATGTTCCAGGTTAGGGTCTGATAAGCAGTTACATGTCGTATTTTGATCAGTTTCATATGACTAAATATTTGATCAACAGATGCTTTGCTAATATGTAGTGTAATCACTATATTATTTAACTTAGTTGTCTGGGGGTAATTCTTTCATATCTATGTGACTTACCAATGCGGTCAAGAATATCTTGACATACTAGGAGAAACCTACAATTTTTTACATTCCAACCTTTTTTTCTCCAGTAGCAGAATTCATCAAAACATCTTCTACTCTGAAAGATAGTTATTACTGTCAAGCAATGGAAGTGAGGTGGTCAACCCTGCACACTGAACATCTGTTTATTTCATTGAAATTAGCATGTATCTTGATTTGCTCGTTGCTATAATGATGGTATGGAATTCTCAGTGAATAAATAATAGGGAGGATCAAAATATCGACAGGATAGGAACTATCAACATGACTTCATCAATAAATATGCTATTAATATTTTCATGAACTGCATTGACTTACGGAATTACGAATCGAGTTCATTACTCAGCTAACATAGTAAAGAGGACCAATGGCTTCTTGCGGATCCATGTTGGTTGTATATTGTGCTTCTCTTTCAACGGAGATCAATCTGATTACACTGAACTCACCCACTTTCTTTTTTCATCCTTCAGATACTCCAGATCAATACAACGGCTTGCTGAAATCAGCAAGCTTCATTTCCATAAATGCATTCATTCAAGTGGGAATATCCAGATCTACTGGAATAATCAAGTCACCAGCCACTTCAATGTAGTGGCAGAGAAAACAAATGGCTGGCGGCCTCAAGCTTCCCGTCCTCCCCCCCTCCCCCAATTTTTATACTAGCAGGCTGAGCCCTCCTCCAACCCTACCCTACCCCCTATTTTCTCACTGCTAACCTATATCCGTATATTGTTTGAAGATCATTTAACCACAAGCAGTATCTTACATAATATTGTTAATCTTAAAGCTTATAACATATTAAAGCTGAATTTTGTGGAATTATACCGGAAAAGATGGCAATATACCTTAACCCAGAAAAATGCTTTGGATATCAGGAATATTTCCCCATTGCACACTATGTATAAAATGCTCGCTGCCTCTGGCACTAAAACCATCTCGGCTTGAAGATTGGTGCTTGAGGAAGTAGCAAATTTCCGATTTCAGCATAAAATCTTCTGATTGGTTGTTTGGATGTCTAGATCACATGAACATGCACGTGACTGCAATTCTAAGTATGTTCACCAGTATCTAAATTTGTTAAGCACCCTTGCACGAATAGGTATGACCCATTTGTAGCTTTGTATGTTTTTCACAACTATGTAGCAGATTAATCAAGGAAATGAAGGGAATATAACAAATATGTAGGGTGGAATCAAGGAAAGATGTCTTAGGTATGCAGTAGAAGTGATATTAAAAGCTATGCCTGATAATTATCATGGCAGGTGTATTTAGTGTGTAACCAGAAGAGA
>CBDHDT010000047.1:0-11590 GCA_965261215.1 Ekhidna sp. | reverse complement strand
GTAGCATATTTTGAGGAGCATAAATGTTTTCCGTTAGATTTGATCCATTTCACTGGTTAGAAAAAAAAATTACTTTCCATCAGATCAAAACAATTCTTCATGATTTACAACCTTGCAAACTCATTGAAAAAAAAATTTCAGTTTGATTACTAGCCTCTTTCTGAGATAGTCACTTTTTACACTGCAAAAAAAATGCTTTTTGTTTATTTCCGGAGAAAATGCTTCTAAACAATATAAGCTTTGTTTAGCAGTATGTGGCTTATTTTGAGGAAAAAAAACTGTTTAATAATAGTTGTCCAGTTTCATAGGTTCGACTGTAAAATACTGTTTTCCTCAAATCAAAAAACTTTCCTCAGGATTTGCCTAATTTCGAACTCATCGAGAAAAAATTACTTACTGTCCTATTTCACGTTTGATTAAATAGAGTTGTATACATCAAATCAAAACATTTTCCTCAGGATTTACCCTGTATCAAACTCAAAGAATCGAACTCTCTGGGGGATTCTTAGCTTGATTCAGTGATCACTTTGAAAAATGCAATGAGAAGTTTTTTGTGAATTTCTGGAGAAAATGTTTCAAAACAAAAGAAAATCTTAGTTTAGCTGTATGTGGCACTGGTTTGACCCAAAAAAAAAATTCTATCAAATCTAGACCTTTCTTCAGGATTTTCCCCTTTACGAACCTGTTGGGAGAATAAATAACGTTTTAAGTAATTCTTAGCTTCTTATTGAGACAGTCGTTTTAAGTTATGGAGAAGTTTTTTGTCAATTTCCCGCGAAAATGCTTCAAAACACCAGAAAAGTTTAGTTTAGCTCTATTGGCTCATTTTGAGGAGCAAAACTGTTTTCGGTAACATTTGTCCCATTTTACTTGTTTGACCCCAAAAAGTCGCTTCCATCAAATCAAAACATTTCTTCAGGATCTAACACATTAAAACCCAATAAAAAAAACTTTCTGGTTGATTCTTAGCTTCTTTCTGAGATAGTTACTTTTTAGATCGTAAAGAGAAGTGTCTAGCTCATTTCCTGCGAAAATGCTTCAAAACACCAGATAGTTGAGGTGTATGAGGCACATTTTGAGGAACAAAGTTGTTTTCGTAAATATTTGCCTCATTTGATTTGTCGGAAAAATAAATGTCCTTTCCACCAAATCAAAATATTTTCTCAGGATGAGCCCCGTTTGAAACTTGTTGAAAAAAAAATTTCATGGTGATTTTTAGCACCATTCTGAGATCGTCACTTTTTGACCTTAAAGATATTTTTTTGACAATTTCCAGTCAAAAAGCTACAAAACAACAGAAAAACATAGTTTAGCTCTATATGACTCATTTAGGAGCAAATCTTTTTTTCGGAATTACTTGACCATTTCACTAGTTTGACCAAAAAAGTCGTTTCCATCAAATAAAAACATTTTCTCATGATTAACACCGTTTTAAACTAGTTGAAAGAAATAACTTTCTGGTTGATTCTAAGATTTATCTGAGATAGTATTTTAAGACCTTAAAGTGGAGATTTTTGTCAATTTCCAGCAAAAATGCTTCGAAACACCTGAAAAACTAAGTTTAGCATTATGTGGCACAATTTGCAAAACTGTTCGGTATCATTTGTCTTGTATCGCTGGATTTACCACAAAGAATTGTTTCCATCAAATCAAAATCTTTCTTCAGGATTTGCTCCATTTCGAACTCGTTGAGAAAAAATTACTTCCTGAGTAATTCTTAGCTTCATTCTGAGATATTCAATTTTTAAACCATAAAGAGTTTTTTTGTCAATTTCTGGTGAAAATGCTTCAAAACACCAGAAAAACTAAGTTTAGCTGTATGTGGCTTATTTTGAGGTGAAAAACTGTTATCGGTAATATTTATCCAATTTTACTTGTCTGACCAAGAAAGTCACTCTTCATCATTTCAAAACAATTTCTTCAAGATTTATTCCGTTAAAACATGATGAAATTTTTTTTGTGTGATTCTTAGCTTTTTTTCAATGATAGTCACTTTTTAGACAGCAAAGTGAAGTTTTTTTCAATTTCGGGCCAAAAAGCTTCAAAACACAAGAAAAACTTAGTTTATTTAGCTGTATGTGGCACATTTTGTGGATCCTACTTGTTTTTGTTGATATATGTCCCATTTTACTTGTTTGAAAAAAAATGATTTGTTTACATAAATCAAAATATTTCCTCAGGATGTGCCCCATTTTAAACTTGTTGAAAAAAATGACTTTCTGTTTGATTCTTAGCATTTTCTGAGATAGACATTTTATGACCTTAAAGAAATTTTTTTTTCTATTTCAGGCGAAAATGCTTCAAACTACCTGAAAAGCTTTTTTAGCTGTATGTGGCTTATTTTTAAGGAGCAAAACTTTTTTCGGTATTGTTTGTCTCATTTCATGGATTGACCAAATAAAATTGTTTCCATCACTTTTTATACTGCAAAGAAATGTGTTTTTAACTATTTCCGGTGAATGCTTCGAAACACCTGATTAGCATAGTTTAGCAATATTTGGCTTATTTTGAGAAGAATAACAGTTTCGGAAATGTTTGTCCGGTTTCTCGGGTTTGACCAAAAAATGTTATTTCCCTCAAATGAAAAACCTTTCCTCTGGATTTGCCCCATTTCGAACTTGTTGGGAAAAAATAATTATCTGAGTAATTCTTTGCTTCTTTCGGAGCTAGTCACTTTTTAGACATTAAAGAGATTTTTTTTTTTGAATTTCCGACGAAAATGCTTTTAAACACATCAGAAAAGCTTGGTTAAGCTGTGTATGGCACATTTGGAGGAACAAATGTGTTTGCGGTAATATTTGTCCCATTTCACTTGTTGGACCAAAAAAAGTCATTTCCATCCAATCTAAACATATTCTCAGGATTAACCCCAAATCAAAGTCATTAAAAAAAAAAAAAATTCTAGGGGATTCTAAGCTTCATTCAGAGATGTCCCATTTTGAAACTCTAAGAGAAGTTTTTTTTGTCAATTTTTGGAGAAAATGCTTCAGAGCTTCAGAAAAGCTAAGTTAAGTTGTATGTGGCACAATTAGAGAACTGCTATCGGTAATATTTGTTCTGTTTCATAGTTTTTAACAAAAAATGTTTCCTTCAAATCCAAACCTTACCTCTGGATTTGCTCCTTTTCTAACTCGTTGAAAAAATAACATTCTAGGTAATTCTTAACTTCTTCCTGAAATAGTCATTTTATTATCCTTAATAAGATTTTTTTTTTTTTTTTTTTCTGTTGAAAACGCATCGAAACACCAGAAAAACTTGGTTTAGCTCTATGGCTCATTTTGAAGAGCAAATCTACTTTGGTTAATATTTGCCCCATTTCACTTGTTGGAAGTATAATTTTAGTATCCATCAAATCAAAACATTTCAACAAGATAAACCAGGTTAATAACTTGATGAAAAAATTCTAGGTTAATCTTTGCTTCTTTCTGAGAAATCACCTAAGACCGCAAAGAGAAACTTTTGTAAATTTCCGGCAAAAATGCTTCAAAACTACAAATAAGCTTAGTTGAGCAGAAAGTGGCTCGTTTTGCGGAAAATAAATGTTTCGGCAATATTTGTCCCGTTTCATACGTTAGACCAAAAAGTTGCTTTCCTCAAATAATAACCTTTCCTCTGGAGATTTTCCCCATTTCGAACTCTTTGGGGAAAAAAATTTTCTAGATGTTTCTTAGCTTCATTCTAAGATTTCAAATTGTAGACCTTAAAACATAATTTTTTTTGACAGTTTCTGGCGAAAATGCTTCAAAACACCTGAAAAGCTTAGTTTATCAGTTGTATGGCTTATTTTTAGAGGGGCAAAACAATTTTCGGAATTATTTGCCCCATTTCACTTGTTGGAACAATAATTTTAGTATCCATCAAATCAAATCATTTCAACAAGATAAACCAGGTTAATAACTTGATGAAAAAAATCTAGGTTAATCTTTGCTTCTTTCTGAGAAATCACCTAAGACCGCAAAGAGAAACTTTTGTAAATTTCCGGCAAAAATGCTTCAAAACTACAAATAAGCTTAGTTGAGCAGAAAGTGGCTCGTTTTGCGGAGAATAAATGTTTCGGCAATATTTGTCCCGTTTCATATGTTAGACCAAAAAGTTGCTTTACTCAAATAAAAACCTTTCCTCTGGAGATTTTCCCCATTTCGAACTTGTTGGGAAAAAAAACTTTCTAGATGTTTCTTAGCTTCATTCTAAGATTTCAAATTGTAGACCTTAAAACATAATTTTTTTTTGACATTTTGTGGCGAAAATGCTTCAAAACACCTGAAAAGCTTAGTTTAGCAGTTGTATGGCTTATTTTTAGAGGGGCAAAACAATTTTCGGAATTATTTGTCCCATTTCTCTTGTTTAAAAAAGTCGTTTCCATCAAATCAAAACATTTCCTCTGGATTTACGCCGTTTCAAGCTCGTTAAAAAAAAACCAAATTTCTGGTTGATTCCTAGCATTTTCTAAAAAAGTCATTTAAGATCATAAAGAGATGTCAATTTCCAGCGAAAATGCTTCAAAATACCTGAAAAGCAAAGTTAGCTCTATATGCACATTTTGGGTCCAAATTTTTTTTTTGCACATTTTTGTCCCATTTCACTGTGTTAACCAAAAAAATTGTTTCCATAAAACAAAAACTTTCCTCAGAATTTGCCCCTTTTTGAACTTGAGAAAGATAATTTTCTGAGTAATTCAAAGTTCTGAGATATGCACTTTTTAAAACAAAGAAAAGTTTTTATAGGCAATTTCCAGCCAAAATGCTTCAAAATACCAAAAAATTTTAGTTCAGCTGAATCGTAAGTGGGTCCCACCGCATCCAATGCCATGTCTTCGCTCGGCTGCTCCTAGAACTCATGCTGAAAGGAGTCTGGCTGATATTTCACATATATTTGGGGACTACTAGCTCCAATTAGGTTAAACAAATCATGGTGATGTTCATCTGCAGCTATATGCTCCTTTCGGCCATTATCATTCCTATGTCATATGAACCGATTCTTATTTTGTCTGACACTGCTTGTACTTCAGATGAATGCTTTGATGCTGCTCCACATTTCATTTCATAAAAAAAGTGTTTACTAAATTGTGGCTGTTCAACACAGGATACAGTACCTTATGCAAAGAATTTATGGTTCTATCATCATAAGTAAATGCATATACTTCATATGCTACATGTGGCATTATATTATCCATATATTTTTTGTGCTTATTTTTGGGATGTATTCCCGTAACTTGGGATGGTAGAGCTAGCAGGATCACTCCTATCAGAGTGGGAAGAGTTCCTTCTGTACAATATTCTTTGGAGAATTTTCCTATACTTACAGGATTAGCCAAAAAACGGAACACTTTGTTGCTCTTATTGTAGAGTTTCCACAGTCAGCATCACAACATACCACCAAAGTGATCCCTAAAAATACAGCGTGTAGAGGAAACATTTGTAATTTATTAAAACATGCAAAACTATCCCTTCCGAGCTTCCATGAGGGGAATAAACTTCTCCACCGGATTTCCATAACAACTCTCCATCACGAGGAAACTTATCAGAGTTTTTACAGCTGCTACAAATGTAAGACTACATGGTATGAGCAAATTTGTCAAGACTGTAGACATACAAAAGCCACAAAAATCCCTCACTTGAGGTAATTTTGCATTAACTTGAAGACTTTCATCTCTCCTGTAAACAAGAGCAAACACAATCCACTACCAAGTCAGAAATATCTGATATCATGTCTTTCCAGCCTACAGATGACAATATATATATATTTTATTAAAAAAAATAGCTAAGAACAAAATCTCCAGTCAATGTGAGGAAGGATGTCCTGACTCGATTTGCTGCAGAAGGACATGAAATAGGTGGCTCTCACAGTTAACAATGAAGAAAACAGGAAAAGAAACAGTTAGAATGGCGACTATGCCATTTCAGATCTCCTGTTGGCTGGGAGTTTGGTTTTCTCATTCTCTCCTCATCCTTACAAGTACTTAAATGAAATTTTTGTTCCATTCTAAGGAACATTTAATGGGGCCAACATAAAATATCAGTTCCAACATGGATTCCTTTGTACTCAATTTATTATGTAGAGATAGAATTTCCAGAGTTACAAAGTACCCCAAGCCAAAAAAATCAATCCAAATACCTTCCCATCCACTTCCAACTTGTGACATATTTACCTCACTATTCTTGAAAGGCACCTAGAGTAAAAATGGGTCAAATTCTCGTGCTACTATCTAATTCATGCAAAACTTCAGCCCAAAGAGAAACTACCTATCTATGTTAAAAAAAGTATACTTATCTTACTGTTCATTCTTCAGGTATAACAAATTTGATGTCGCCATTTACTGAACAAGTAGGCTTGTCTCGAATTATAATCTTGTCAACTATAAACGCTTAGAATAATGTAATTAGCATCTAGTGTTGTTCCTATTATAAAAATTTGTAGCCTATTTAACTTCTTGTGTTTACCATGGACACTATCAAGAGCTAAAATAGTCTCAGAAAGAATTCCTCTCCGGCAAAGAAAACCCACTCCATATTTAAACGCATAAAAAATATTTTTGTGTTATCACGTAGAATAATGCCGGAGATACTGTGCACTGTTTAATAGAGGCACGTGATGAGTTTCCAATTCCGTATTGGGAGCGAAAGAAGGCATTTTCACAGATTTGGATTTTTTTTGGCACTGGCAGGTAGCTGTTGGCACATGGTGTGGTGGAACTGAGGGTGTTGTGCTATGGTGCCATACATGTCACATTGTGATGGGTTGCCCTTTTGGTGGCATTGATGATAGCAAGGTCCTGGACTTGTGTCTCTGTCTTTGTTAAGGACAAAGACTAACAATGTGGCAGGACCTGTTGTTTTCAATGGCATGTTTGCCTCAAATTCCTTTTCCACCTGACATCGGCATCATAAATCTGCACTGAAGAAAAAAAGTTTTTATTGACTGAAACTGAACTCCGAGTGTGTATGTGTCAATCTATCAGGCCTGTGGCAGTGCATGGTTGATTTCTAGTGGTTGCCACAATTCCCCTCCTCAGTCCTAGTCAGTATATGTCTATGGTGAGTGCTAATGATTGTATCATCTCTATAGTGTAGTATGTTATGTGAACAATGTATGCAATCTGAATGGATTTTCCCATGCATCATCAAATCTTTAGAGAAGTTGGCCCATCCTACCGCTCCACCTACTTTGAGTGAAGGATCACCTTAGATTATTTGAAGGTGGTCTATCAATCTCGAAAGAGGTATACTGTAGAGTTATCCAGTGCTCTCAAGTAATATATCTAGCAACCCACATAGCTAGATCCAAGAAGGGCGTCGCCACCGCTTGTTTCTCGTTACGAAACAACTCATTACGCAATGCGTGATACGACGCTGTAGGTTCACGGAAACTAATTCTTCGGTAAACGACGCCTGTGTTGAAACAAACACTGATATCTCGAAGGCTGTAAGTAAGGTAAGTCTGGAACCTCCATCGTAATTTATACTTTAGGTATCTTGGTATTACACACAACATAATCAGATCTTTTTCCCTCCAAAAAGATTCGGAGTTTGTTGGGACGGTTCGCAAATATCGCGCACATTGGCCACGTGATCTACATCCGTTTCCAATCGCGCGTCGTTACTTTGTATCTATGGTTACACTTATTCAAAGCGTCGACCCGCGTACAGCCACTGGAGAGAAAAGGGCAATTCTTCAACATATAATCTTCAACACATACATGCTAGGAGGTAAGATGAAGTATTGCTTCCACATTGTAACCTGGTCCATTGTCTCTGTAAAAAACAAACAAAAAAACTTCAGTTGGTATTTCTCTATGTTAATTTTCTGTTTATTTTGAATGGGCCATACCATTCCAAAAGAAGTGTTGTATCCCTTTTATTTATTTTTGAAGTTGTTTGTTGCATAATAATAATGAGCACGGAAACTATTTGTGGAAAAGATGGGAAATGTCAGAAATGCTGGAATGTTATTTAATGTGTTTTCCCTCAAGGCATTACATACTAAACACAAACATTTCCATTAGCGATAATGTCATCTTCAAAAGAGAAGTGTGTACCACTGATGAGCATTTTTACCAATTACTTGTAGCCATGCTAAACCGGATCCTCTGCCTTGTATGGTTGCTATAGTAGTTTAGTGTTTTGCATCTTTAGAATTGTAGTGCATGTTCAAACACAACTAGCTACAATTTTTTGCCCCTTTCACTTCAGTGAAAAGTATTCCATATTACTCACATGATGATAAGTAACATGCTGAATTACTGGTTTGAAAAAGGACTAATTATGACAGAAGACATTTCACTTCCACTATGACCTCTGTTTTGTTGTTGTTATCGTTGTATTAATATTACTTGTATAACAATCTTGGGGTGATAATTTTAGTGCTTATATTCATGTTTTAATATTAAATCTATTGATTTATAGGGTTTCGCCATGTCTATAATGTTTTTGCTAATATTACTGGTGCCTACCATCGAAGGAGTTGATGAACCTTGTGGTTGCCAATTCTCCAGATGTTCCATGAAATATAATCTTCGTTCCATACTTAAAGGTATTATACAGCAACATTTTGTAGCAAATTATGGTTGTGTATACAGATTTTGCAGCTGGTAACTTCATCAAATGCCCCTGATATATCTATGTGCTTTATGATAGAAACCACCTCACCAAATTTACTTGCACCCGGTATATATGTATGCATTACTCAAGGTCCAGTTACATGCACCTGATAGCTATATCTCTGTGCTTTATTCATAGAGGGCCACCATCCCAAAGCTTAAATGCAGGAAATATCAGGAATAAAATCTCTTGTATATTAGTTGGATACTTGAGCTCCACCTTTTTGTGACTGTATGTGACAAGACTATTATGAAGTTTGTTAAAATGGCAGATCCAGAAGTTCCATGCGTTCCACAGAGTACACTTCTGGCGGATTATCCACACTCTCATTTTCATTTTCAACCAGGTTACTTTGATTTGATAAAGACAGCGTGCAATCCAAATTCTAACATTGTTGCTGTGCAACTATTGGCGGTCAATTCTCATGCTTCATCCCCTCATCTGGCCCCCCTCCCCCTCCCCCCACTGTGTTCTAATCTGCAGTCATTGAAGTTGTGTTTCACCTTTCTTTTGCATGGGAATAACTAGAAGTCAATCCCATGTGTGTTGCACATACACTAGTGTGTTTATTTTTACGTGTTCAGATTTCCTCAAAGCATCAAGAATATTTTTTAAAAAGTTAATGAATGCTTACTCTTAATCAGGAGCTGGATGAGCTGCACATATATATTAATTGGTGGATGTTTGTATAGATCCAGACTGAGTTTACAGTAATTGGTTCACTTTGACAAACACGACCAGGTAAAGACCCCTCACCATTTTTCCGGTGGAAGAGATTGCTTGATGTGTCAATTTCAGCTGGAGTTGTCAGTTTGGTCATGCTTAATGATGACATTATAAATTTGAATTAAAATTTGACATCCTACAAGTTATATACTAGGAATTTATTCCAGCTTGTTCTGATGGGAAAACCCCATGGGGATTCTTGTAGTCCAACTCAAGAGTGACATCCTAGCTACCATGGTAATGATGGAAAGCATAATGAAAATGTAAACTGAGTTAAAAGTTTGCAAAACAATCTATGAAACAAGTGTTTATCAGCTTCAGCATGGTCTTAACTATAGTTCTCTTAGAATTTCTGCTAAAGCACTTCCTGGTGGCCTAACTCTTAGTGTGGTGCACTTTCCATCTTCAAGAGAAGTATCTTCTTGGTACTCAAAACTAAACTCCTTACTCATTTCTGTTAAAGAATTTGTCCTCCCATAATGCTGTAGGACACCAGGTTATCAAACCTTCACAACAACATGATAACACTAATATGCAGAGATCAGGTTTTAAGCCTTCAGCCTAGCTTGGGCTAGGAAAAAGCATAGAGAAATGCAAACTATGCAAGAATTGCAAATTTTATACAATAGGATATCAGGCGAAAATATTCTTCCAGCAAAAAAATGTTTTCCTTCTCACTCCCCTGATGCCACTCGTTGCCTTGCCTTCATTACGTGTTGGCAAGCGAATACTGGGGAGTTGGAGAGAAAACTTTTTTTTTCTGTGAATGACCATATGCGTGTGTAAATACATATTTGTCACACGTTAACATACCGGAGATTACACAGAACATTTTATGGACTCAAGTGGTCTTCTTGGAAATTTCGTGGAAACTCGCATGCACCAACAGAATGAAACCATGGATATGCCAGATTTGGAAATGGTCATGAAGAAGGAGATGGCCACTGATTCGAAGACCAAGGAAAGAGAACTGGATACACAAAGAATCTTCATAGTTTATAGCTGTCAGGGAAAGGTTGGTTAAGTTTTATTCTGACAAATATACCCACATGATCAACATGCTTGGGCATTAGATGTAATTCAATTTATTTGTCTTGATGGTGTAAGAAATTTTGTTATGGTAAACTCTATTCCTTGCAAGTGTACTACCACTCTCTCTCTCTTTTTCGGACAGCAATTTGATGTCTGACCAATTAATTTACAAATAAGAAAGGATAACTTGTGAAAACAGTCAATAATGGAGAGTTCTACTAATGATGGAGAACATACCAAAAGTGGAAAGTATCAGTCTAACAAGTCCATGTCAGCTTCGGCATGGTCTTCTGTTTAGTATGTACTCTGAGAATTCCTGCAGAAAGCAAAGCCAGATGACATCACTCTTTGTGTAGTGTTTCCCATTTATTGAAAGCTGCTTAATACAATTCTTAAGATAGGTTGAATCAAGGGTCAGTTCATGACATGTGCCAGAATATTCTGGATCACCCAAGAGATAGCCAACCCATCAAGGTATTCAGCAGGGCCTCAACACAAATAATTATCAGTGTAATCCTACCCATATTGTTAGCTAGCATGTGCAATGGCATACAAGATTGTTGTCATCATCTTGATGCCTGAGGTAACATATTTGTATTGCTTGTAGAGCTTCTAGATTGCCTACTGCTCTGGCTGAAGCTCAGTTTTATTCCGATTGATGCAGAATATGTGGTAGTCATGCACTGATCCGACAGCTCCCTACGTGCACATCCTTGTAGTGATGGTCTAAAGGGGCCATGGGAGTGGCAAGACTAGCTTACTATTAAGCATCATTGTTTGGTGGATGGATCCCAGAGGGCAGATGATCAATTCCATTTTGAGAAGCAAGGATACATTTACCATATGTCTCCCTTGGCACGGAAGTCGTTTTTGCCTTGAAACTTCCGATGAGATTACAACAGTCACGTAATTGACTAAGGAACTCAAAATTTCTCATATCCCATGATATTTCTACTTGATTGCAAGAGCCATGACTACATCCGAGACATTTCGCAGCAGGAATGCTCAAGAAAATCACCACTCAGTGATGTCCCAAATACATTCAAAGAAATTCTGGTGCCATTATCCTCCTCCAAGGTCTTGACCAGATAAAGTCTGCAAAGTAGCATCCGATAATGCTGATAGAGACATCAAGGCGCAGCTTGAGGAGAACCTCAGGTATGCCGCAGCAGAGAAATATTGCTTTCCGATGTTTAACTATGGCAGAGTACATGCTATCATGTTGTACAGAGAGA
>CBDHDT010000046.1:0-13364 GCA_965261215.1 Ekhidna sp. | reverse complement strand
CCAATGAAAATTCATTATAAGGAGGCTGCAGCTGACTCTATATGGGTACAGTCAACAATAGCAACAACAAAATCAGATTATTTTACAGTGGACAGCATGGTGTAAATAGGTACAGTCATCAATAGGAACAATACATAGCATTTATTGATGTGTGTTGTGTTCAGCAACAAAACAAGCTAGAAAATGTATTTTAAAAGCCTAAGCGACCATCCATTGCTCAGCTCAAACTTTGTGTAGTTCTCTGCTGCTTAACTATAATATGCAGAAACAACAAAATAAAAAATGATAAAAAACAACAGAAACTTGAAGCAAGAACAAAAAAGTTTTGTTTAAAAATGATCGACTGTATGGATGTAGGCCACAACTAGTTTAGATTCACCTTTACCATTTAAAATCATATACACCAACATTGAACTGCTTTTGTAATTACACTATTAATGCTTTAAATGGTAAAGGGGGTCTAACAGCTAGTCTTGTTTCCATTCTTTTTTTAACAGGTCAATCCAATATAGTAAATAATACATTTTTGGTTGTTGTTGTAATAATATTATTTCCATAGAATTGAATAGAATGGTCACACATATATATTTTTTGCATGCATACAGTATTCACAATTAACAAATCCAGTATACCATATTCCATCTATTATGAACTGCAGTCACTATTTCAGTCCCATCCACTTGCGATTACTATTGGAAGGGCAGTTGCAATCAGAAGGGCAGTGCAATCAGAAGGTTAGTTACTTTAACATAGGTTTTGGTAGGACAATCACTAAACAGCAGACTATTGCAGCTACTTATCTAGCCAATGATACTGATTCTGTTCTGGAAGTTTTTCTTGCTAAATAAGCTACATAGGAATCTATGCATTTCAAAATGAGGCACACAGGAATGGATTCTATTCTGTAAGTTTTGTTATAGACCAAGTCCAACATAACTTACTTAAATGAGCTGATTTACCCAAACTGTAGCATGATGTACACTATATGTTTTCCAATGATGAAACTATTTCTAGGTATAGTCTCGCTAGCCAGGATATTCTAGCTATCTATTTGATGGAGGTGCACTGAATATTGGAGGAGCTGTTCCTATAACCAATTGACTATGCTATGTTGTGACAATTGGAGGGGCGGTTACAAGTCGAGGGTTGGTTCCTAACAGATATAGAAAATAAACAAAACCATAGAGTAAATCTATGTGGTCATAGAGTGACCATATTCAACATAATCAAATGTGTAAAAATTACCAATAATATTCATTGTTGTCTCGTTGCTTCCTCTATCTCCAGAACTATCTGTCACTGTACAAATATGCACTCCTACATCACGAGCCACCAAGAATAGTTTGCTAATATTTGAACTTGAACTGCTAGATGCAAAACAGTTGCTGCATGTGGAGCTCCAGCGATATCTAACATACCCAGTGGTGCCTGACGCTATACATGTCAAGGTAACGGCAGTAGCGACCCGATAGTTAGGTGGAAAGTAGGTTGGGTCCAGAGAAGAATAGGATATCCCGATGACTACAGGGATCACTATAACAACAACAATATAACAAAGGTGATCAAATAATTGTTATGTCATCCTCATACTGTATACCTGATGTTTAGTCATATATACATGGACAAAAAATATTATCACTACACTTATATAGCACTAATATAGGGTTCAACCAATGTTGTAAATAAACGGTTATTACTACTGAAATTTATTCTGCCACCAGCAATATCAAAATCCTATTGGCCACCTAACATGGAATTGTGATGGCCAGAAGTACTGCACACACATCTCAGTAGAGTACCTGTGCAAACTATTGGTGAGCCACTTGTAAAACCGCATATCAATATATAGAGCGATGAATTTCTAACTCAGAATCAAAGTTGATTAGCAGATATTTTGGCAACATGGAATTGGCTTAGTCAGATATGATGTCAGTTACATGACACTAGACAGTTTGGATCATGTGAAAAGAGATTGCTGAAACACCATTGTAACAAGAGTTGCCAAAGTGAACTTCGATTTTCTGAGCAAGAAATTCACCATCATAGCATTTGTCCTACTACTACAATCATTGTACATTATATTAGGGGTTATTATTAGTATATACACAGGTATTTATCACCAACATACAATACCCACAACCCTCCGCCACAAACCCCGGTCCTAACCTGCATCAAGAAGAACTGATGTTGACATAGCATCACTTGAAGTTATGAATGTAGAATAGGTCTCTGCACGGACCACAGAGGAACAGGAATAAGTTCCTGAATCTGATGATTGGAGTGAAAGGAAGGTGAGATTGGATTGAAACCTCTCCTGGGATCCTGTGACAACACCAACACTTCTCTGGTAGGTGTCAGATAAGACCACACCATTTGGCCCTATCCAGTCATGAGAGACTTGTACGGCAATGTCCACAACTGTATCAAGGAATGTGAAGCAAGTTAGTGTCAGGGATCTTCCCTTGAAATGATGGCCAGCTGGTAACTGGATGATACTGACTGAGTCTGGAGCAACTGTGTGGAAATAGAAACAAGTTATTACAAACTGATTGATACTAAGTAAAATGGTAATAAATCCAGATAAAGTTAAAAAAAAAAAACTCTACCCTACTCCTGACCCTTATGATCTAAGTTAAATAGAGAGGCCTAAGTAGATAGAGATCACATAATTTAACTACACACAGCAGACTTGACAACACAGGATAGAACCTGAAATTGAGAATGCTCCCTGAATAGTTAACACCTTAGTGTAGCACCAATGCTGGTTTAGTAATAGTAGCCACCTTCATAATTAATGTTGACACAGGACTTCGTAATTGTTGTTACAGTCATGCACCTTTAAATACTACGCATGGCTGCATTTATGGGGGGAGAGGAGGAACCAAGACTTTTGGAAATTGAGTAGAGAGATACGTTAGATGTCCCCCTAAACTTTTGGAAAATATCATTTTCCCCACCCCCCCCTAGCCGCATTTTCTGTATACATCTCTGCTACACGACCACAGTATGGAAATGAATAAACCAGTCGGTCAATAAGATTGTATTCAACCTATAAAATATCCAAGAAAAAGACTAAGGGCTGCAAATTATATACAACAAAAAAGTTCATTGCACAACTCTTTACAACGGGTTTAAGAAAAAAGATTTGATATCACAATATTAGTATACATTCACACTCACAACGTACGTTGAATCACAACATTCCTGCTAGCCAATTTAGTGGAAGAAGGATAGATGACAATAGATTTGCAGGAATATCTCCCTCCATGCGATGACTTCACAGGATTTAAATTCAGGTAGAGATAAGTTATGTTGTCATCAGTAAATGGCTCTTCTGTGAATAGAGAATCTCCATAAGTGGTAATGGGATCATTATCTTTGTCCAGCCATTGTACTGATGGGACCAAATCACAAGCGATGGCGCATACCAATGTGGTATTTTCTCCAACCAGGAAGGAATTAGTATCATCTTCGATTGTCACCATGTGATCAAGTTCTAGAGGAAATTTTTTATTGTTGTGATGCACAGAATTAAAAATCTAATTGACTGATAATATATTGTAGATAAGTACTAAATCAAAGAAAAGTTTTATTATTCTAAATATGATGTATTTATTCAGACATAATACTTACCTTTTATCTCAAGAGTAAGAGTTTCCTCAATCACTCTGCTGTTCACTGGGATCACCCGACATATAAACTTAGCTCTATTCAGCTCAGTGGCCTCTGGAGTTAGGAAACGTTCCAGGAATGTTCCTCCATCGCTCCTCTCCTCCACTGGATCTCCATTCCCCAGCCCTCCTAGCACCCATTCTATCTTGCTGGCACTGAGGATCGTACTGCAATTGATTATTCTGCTCAGGCCCACAATGATGGGAGACTCATGGCCAACTATTTTAACGGCTGCTCATAAACAATAACAACCACAACAACAACACAGGAGCACATATTCAAACAAGAACTAATAAAAAACCATAGAATTTGTCTGGTATAAGTTCTCAAATGTACAGGTGTATGTGACTTTAGGTGTGGCTATAAAGCTGGACTGCCAGTGATAGCTATAAACCCAGCTATATCCCGAGTGATGGCTGGGTGTAAGGGTGAGGTTAAGTTGCTTAAAGTTTCAGATTGAATAAGATAATCTAGCTTAAATATAAGCAGCAGCCACTTAGCTGCCAAAATGGTAGTTTCAGCCAGTATTGTCGCCAAAAAGACTTCAAGCATTCCTGTACATGTAAATGTACAGCTTAAAAAACTCAGTTTGTCTATGATATAATCAAAGCTAGCTCATGTGGGGTTTTGAATTGGGTAAAGACTACACATGATGTATTATAAGCAGAATAAATAACCTGCACTTAGATTTGGTATTTGGTTTGTGGAGTTCTAACATCTGGGCACTTCACAATGTCCAAAGCAGGCAGTAACGGATCCTCTAGTATAACATTAAAAATTCGGCGGTTTTTGTGGAGTTTTCCTTTGCAACCGTTACCAAATCCATGAGGTGACTGTAACTTACACAACATGGGTATAGTCAGCAATAGCAAGATTATATGTTATGTGCTGATTATTGCAGTGAAAAATGTGTTGTACATGAGTACAGTTAACAATAGCAATGGCACCATTTAAGTTGTCTGCACAGAAAAAAGGGGGGAAAAGTTATGACAGCTACAAATATGTTTTTAAATTTCGGTAGTAAATGGTATAGCTCCCCCCCCCCCCCCCCCAATTTCCGTAAAAATACTTTTAACACCAGAAGAGCTTAGTTTAGCTGTATGTGGCTCATTTTGATGAAAAAAAACACTTTTTTGACCTTAAGGATTTTTTTATTTTAACTATTTCCGCAAAAATGTTTCAATACAACAGAAGACCTAAGTTTAGCTGAATTGGCTAATTTTGAAGAGAAAAATACTTCTTTGACCTTAATTTTTTTTGTCAATTTCAGCCAAATTGTTTCAACACACCAGTATAGCCTAGATTAGCTGTATGTGGCTCATTTTGATAAGAAAAAAACTTTTTTTACTTTAAAGAGATGTTTTTGTTTGTCAATTTAAGCAAAAATGCTTCAAAACACCGGAAAAGTTTAGTTTAGCTATATGTGGCTCATTTTGATGAGAAAAAGCACATTTTTGACCTTAAAGAGATTTTTGTGAATTTAAGGAAAAATGCTTCAATACAACTGAAAAGCTTAGTATATTGTGGCTCATTTAGATGGGAAAACACTTTTTTATCTTAAAGAGATGTTTTTTTTGTCAATTTTCGCAAAAATGCTTCAAAATACCAGAGTTTAGCTATATGTAGTTCATTTTGATGAGAAAAACACATTTTATTACTTTAAAGAGATGTTTTTATGAGAATTTCCGTCTTCAAAACACCAGAAAAGCTTAGTTTAGCTGTGGTTCATTTTGATGACAAAAACACACTTTTGACCTTATCAAGAGGTTTTTGTGGTCAATTTCTGCCAAAATGCTTCAAAATACATGAATAGCTTAGTTTAACTGTATGTGATCATTTTGATGAGAAAAACACATTTTTGACCTTATAGAGTTTTTTTTGGAGAATTTCCACAAAAATGTTCAAAACACCAGAAAACCATACTTTAGCTGTATGTGGCTCATTTTGATGAGAAAAATACTTGTTTGACCTTAAAGGGTTTTTTGGGGGGGGGTAAATCTCTACCAAATGCTTCAAAACACTAGATTAGCTTAGTTTAGCTGTATGTGGCTCATTTTGATTGTGAAAAACACTTTTTTGACCATAAAGATATGTTTTTTTTTTGCTATTTAAGCTAAAATGCTTCAAAATACCACAATAGCTTAGTTTAGCAGTATGTGGCTCATTTTGATGAGAAAAATTCTTTTTTGACCTTAAATAGTTGCTTTTTTTTTTAATTTCCACCAAAATGCTTCAAACACAAGAATAGCTTAGATTATCTGTATATGGCTCATTTTGATTAAAAAACACTTTTTTGACTTAAACGGGATTTTTTTGTCAATTTCTGCAAAAATTCATAAATACAGAAAAGCTTCATTTAACTGTATGTGGCTCATTTTGATGAGAAAAACACTTTTTTGACCTTAAAGAGATTTTTTTTTGTCAATTTCAGCCAAAATGCTTCAAAACTCCAGAAAAGCTTAGTTTAGCAGTATGTGATTCATTTTGGTGAGAAAAACACTTTTTTTGAGCTTTAAGAGATTTCTTTTTGTAAATTTTTAAAAAAATGCTTCAAAATACCAGAAAAACTTAGTTTAGCTGTATGTGGAAATTTTTAATGAGAAAATTTTTTTGGCCTTAAGAGATTTCTTTTTTGTAAATTTCCGCAAAAATGCTTCAAAATACCAGAAAAGCTTAGTTTAGCTATATGTAGCTAATCTTTTGACAAAAAAAAATTCTTGACTTTAAAGAGACATGTTATTATGCGAATTTTCGCAAAAATGTTCAAAACACCAGAATAGCTTAGTTTACTTGTATGTGGCTCAATTTGACAAGAAAAATACTTTTTTGAACCTACAGAGTTTTTTTTCTCCAATTTTCACCCCAAATAACACCAAAACAGCTTAGAAGGTAGGACGACACCTGAAACCACCAAAATTTGAAAACATATTTGTAGCTATCATATCTTCTTTCTACCTTCCCATTGTACAAAATGATCAGGGCTTCTTCACCAGCAGCAATTACGTCTTCTTTCAGAAACAATTGTGAATCAAAAACTCTGGCTAGTTCAACAAACTGACGTTGTTCTCTAAATTTCTTCAGAGCATTGGCTTTACCTTGGCCATGACGGCGAGAAGTTGTATCACATCCAAGGATGGAATGAAGAAATAGAATATGATTGCACACTTCCGCCCCTAGTTGCCGTTTTACAGCTTGTATATCCCAAACTATACAAGAAACATCAGTTGGATTCATGTCAATCATTGGGAGGAACATCACAGATGACTTCCCTGGATGATCACCATCGTGAACAAACTGCATCATGCCCGACCATGATGGACGTGGGGATCCAAACAAGATGGATGACTTCCACAAAATATCAAGGTCAGCTTCTTGATTCTGGGCCTTAAAACTGCACAGATTTTCGAACTTAATAGCCCCTGTTCCCGACCTTTCTTCTTTATGAAAGTGAAGAGGTACTCGCCCTACAATTGCTACATCTTTGTACGTAACCTTCACCCTGGGAATAGGCTTAGTACATTGATTTTCTGGAGTAATGAAAACGATCATCCCCGTACCGTGAAATGTGTTGTGACCATCAAGAGTTCTACTGTTGTGGTCCACATTGTCTGCTGCATACTGCACAAACGCTGACATGTAATTAGGAATGTCTGTGTTGTATGATAATGCGGCATTCCATTCAAATTGTTGCACTTCATTATAAGCACAACAAAATCCATGGCAATGTAATGCGTCAATTAAGAAGGGTGATCCAAAATGATGGTGCATCTGTACACCTAACCCAAACTGCAATGGTGCTAGCAAAACCTGTGGTCAGGCAGCTTGCAATATTGCCTGCCCTATTGAAGCAATTTTCATTTTGGCTCCTTTTCCAAGAATTATACCTCAAGCAATGGTTTCAGGCAAGAATGATATACATTTATCTCATGACTGGAAGTCATCATAGCTAGGATAACAATTGTTTTCTGTTTCTAATAGCTTTATGTCACTCATGATAAGCTTAGAAGCAGTTTAAACGAGCCTTATCTTTTCTGAGCTAAGATCAGGCTTTTGCTGACTGTTGTAGAAATCCTGTAGAATAGCCACAACAGTATTTCTGAATGTAACGACATTGGACTTTCCATTGATATGTGTTATAACAAGACGATCTCCAAAATGCTCTTTAAGTTTGGAAAACATATGTACTCTGCTATATGCACTATACTCTGAACCATCTAGAATGCTCTTTAAGTTTGGAACACATATGTACTCTGCTATATGCGCTATACTCTGAACCATCTAGAATGTTCTTTAAGTTTGGAACACATATGTACTCTGCTATATGCACTATACTCTGAACCATCTAGAATGCTCTTTAAGTTTGGAACACATATGTACTCTGCTATATGCGCTATACTCTGAACCATCTAGAATGCTCTTTAAGTTTGGAACACATATGTACTCTGCTATATGCGCTATACTCTGAACCATCTAGAATGCTCAGTTTGGAACACATATATACTCTGCTATATGCGCTATACTCTGAACCATCTAGAATGCTCATTAAGTTTGGAACACATATGTACTCTGCTATATGCACTATACTCTGAACCATCTAGAATGCTCTTTAAGTATGGAACACATATGTATCTGCTATATGCGCTATACTCTGAACCATCTAGAATGCTCTTTAAGTTTGGAGCACATATGTATCTGCTATATGCGCTATACTCTGAACCATCTAGAATGCTCTTTAAGTTTGGAACACATATGTATCTGCTATATGCGCTATACTCTGAACCATCTAGAATGCTCTTTAAGTTTGGAACACATATGTATCTGTTATATGTGCTATACTCCGAACCATCTAGAATGCTCTTTAAGTTTGGAACACATGTACTCTGCTATATGCGCTATACTCTGAACCATCTAGAATGCTCTTTAAGTTTGGAACACACATGTATCTGCTATATGTGCTATACTCTGAACCATCTAGAATGCTCTTTAAGTTTGAAACACATAAGTATCTGCTATATGCGCTATACTCTGAACCATCTAAAATGCTCTTTAAGTTTGGAACACATATGTATCTGCTATATGCACTATACTCTGAACCATCTAGAATGCTCTTTAAGTTTGGAACACATATGTATCTGCTAAATGCACTATACTCTGAACCATCTAGAATGACTTCCATCTTGCTTATAAGGTCGTTAATTGTAATCTGCTCATCATCATTTTCTTCTAGAAATTTGGCTACTTCCAAAAATGCTTCTGCCCTGTCTAGCTCTTCTGGACGACCTAGTTTTACCTTCTTGGTACACAACTTTTCTTTTCTGAAACCTGTAGGGATTTGTCTCATTGTGCGAAAATTGATATCACAAGCTTTGTGGTAGATTGCATCTGCTGCATGCAGGTCATGAGCACTTGAAATTCGTGCCAGTACACTATGTGCCCATGAATCGTTTCTTTCCTGGCACATTGTCAGGACTGTATCTTTCAATTCGATAGTCCAAACCTTTTCTTGTTTCCAGCAATAGCCGGCTGACCAAAAAAAAGTTTGATTTAAAGCTAAATTTGTCATCTTCTGATCTAAGTGCTGGTCTTTCAAAAGCTGCCTCACCTATCATTCATTGCTTAATACGTGAACTTTTTGCAATTTGATCAGCCTTACAAAAATTTCGTCGACAGTCCCGGTGTACTCTTTCTCCAGGGAAAGGCTGAATAGCATCGGCATCTTCCCTTTCCTCACTTGCCTTCTTTATGCCAGCACACCCTTTCTCTTTCGGAGTAGCAGATGGAAGATCTCCTACAAGGTAGCATGGTTGTCTATATACTCATTGAGCTTCATTATGGCACTTATCTAATGGCTGCTGACAGATAATACAGGCTTCCATTTTATACCAGCTGCCAATCAAAATGACCACTTGGTTAAGGTCAAAGGTCAAGTTTGATGTAATGCCAGCAAGTCAAGTATGATGTAATGACAGCAGATGTATAAATAGGCACCTGGATAAGCTTGTATAGCTGTATTATTTAGTGTATTATTGCATTTATCGTGACTCAGATATTAACCAATTAAGATCATCGATTCAGTGTCTTCCCTTTGCGGGATTCCTTAGGACTTTTAGTATGTTGTGGAGCACTTTTTTTTTGGTATAGGAAACAGTTGAGAAACCTTTTCTTGCAATTTGTTTCGGGTCCAACTATAAAATGACTGGACTAATATAGCAGGAGTGAGTCCTAATAAAAGAACAAGTTCAAGGTAAGCCGCAGTCATGAATATGCATACACAATAATTACAATAATACCATACTTGTTTGTTTTTTAGAAATGCATTAAACAATGCTTACACATAAAACTCAGATCAAGATGATCCAATATGGTGAATGATATATAGAGTTGTGATACAGGGACTTGGTAAGGGTAAAATAACACAACAGCTAAATAAATGGGGGAAAGGAAAGCAGACGAACAAATTAATCAATAAACAAATAAATAAATAAGCAAGGACAAAGATGAAGTTCAAACATCGTAGGTGAGCAAATACTGCTCTGCCAGAAAATACTGCTATGCCAATGTTTCTGACCGGTTGTGAGATGGAAATGCTCATAAGGAAATGTGGCTGAGAGTAAACTGCATTGATTTGTGTAAGAGTAGTTATTTTACTTACATGGGGAAAAAAACACTAAGAGTTATGTCATGAGAGGGATGGAATAAACAAGTATTTGTAGTTAGAATTGTTAAAATTAATGTTTTATTATTCTAGATATTTTCTAAGGGAGAACAAAGGCATTTAGAAAAAAAATTAACAAAACCCGTGATTTGTAGTTCCATTGGTTTTGAGATTACTTTGATCTATAAAGTTGATATATATGGCACAAAAGATAGATCTCTCTGTGTGCTCCTGTCTGAAAAAAACTCCAGTTAGAGTCTGGAGATCTCAAAATATTTGAGACATGAAACTCTCACAGTTGTAGCTCCTTATTAGGAAATGATAGATAGCTAATTTGCACCTGTATGATTAACACAATGTGCATTTTTATTAGTACTAATGACTTGTAAAAATTGCAAGTGCCTCAGTTGAAGAAAACTTTTCACTAAAAGGACATTTGGTGCCCCCCCCTTCCCCTTCCCCACATAGCAATGCATCAATGGTACTAAAATCACTCATTGTATTGCTTGTGGCATCCTCTATCCCAACCTGGTGTGGCATCCTCTATCCCAACCTAAAACCTGATGTCTAGGACTTCCCAGTTAGGAGCTATAACTGTGAGAGTGTCAAGCCTCAATTATTTCGAGATCCCCAGACTCTAGCTGTAGTAATTTGGGTGTGGTTAAACCAAGACAACATTTATTATATCAATTGGGAGCACACAGAGAGTCCTATCTTTTGAGCTAAATATTAACTTCATAGAGCAAGGTAATCAAAATCAAAGGAGCTCAATTCGTAACCACAAATCTTTTTATTTATTCTTTAAGTGCCTTTGTCCCCCCCCCCTCCCCCCCACCATTCCCTTTTAATACTACTTCCCAGGCTGAAAAGATAGCCATTGCTCTGGCCATAACCCTAAAAAGGACAAGCTAACCCAGTACCAATTTGTGATAAGATTTATAGATATCTTTTATATGATTGTATGATGGGACGCAGTCGAGAATTATATGTTACTTAGAGATTTACAACTGGTGTTAGTGGTTGGATTGTAATATGGGGAAGCAGCCATGAATTGTATGTTTTTACTCTATTCCTTACATGTACAAGATTTAACAATCTGATAGCATAAAACATAATGGGATAAAAAGTACTGAAACAGAAATGTGCATGTGGAAATAAGTAAATTTTGTTATGAAAATTGGAACTTTGAAGATGAGAAGAGCACCACGTTCAGAGTGAGGTCATCAGGGCAGTTCTTTCAACAGAAATTATTAGGTAACCAAGGGAAGACCATGCAGAAGCTGACAACAACTTGTTCAAGTGATAGGAAGAAGTGATAGTTTGCACTTTTTAAACTGTTAATTGCTTTCAGTATGCTCTATGTCATTAGATGTATTAACTAGATGCATCAGTTATGCTTTCTATACATACAAAACTATCCAGCCATCTATTCGCTGTCCAAAGGGAGGCTGCACACATGCAAGTAATTGTGATTACCTTTGCAAGATTGAAAATAGTTCTACTATAAGTCGAGCCCATAAAATCTTCCATGCACTCTCGACTCTCCGGGATGATCATACAGCAGATATAATATGGAGAAGTAGCCAAGAATTGAATGTTATTTGTATGGGTTACGTACGGCTCAACACGGGCATGCGCGGCAATACGATTCCATCCACCTCAAATCTGAGGGCTCGCTTCGCTAGCCAACACAGCTTAACTTAAAAAAAAAAAAAAATTTAAAAATGTCTTGTTCATCAAAATGGGCAAGATGTTTGAATTTTGGTAGAAATATATATATTATATAGCTGGAAATGTTGGCTGAGAATTAAATGGGCAATCAAACTGCCTATCAATCAAAACAACTGTATCCATAATCATCACCATCACGTTGTACCGCCATCAAACGTTTGATTCGTCCGTCAACATTTACTGTTAACCTGTATATATATATATATACCTACTAGCTCTCATGACAAGGATGCTCATTATACATTATTCACGAATGGATATGCAAATACAATGTCCTTCAAGTAAACTTCTATTAATACAATATCTTCAATGTTTGAAATGAAAAATTGTTTAGTACGTAGGATTACAGAAGTTTAGCATTCATAATCATCAAAGGAGTTGATTTCGAGACTGCACTCCGTGAAAAGTCTCAAACGGAACACGTCATTATGTAACAATGTCCCACTGCTCCCCATCCACTCTTCAATATACCCCAGGACCTGGTCAGCAGTCAGGAGGCTGCTTGTCCCATTGATGATGGCTCGATAGGTCACCTTACTGATAGTAGTGGTGGATATGCCACACCCATTCTCAGATTCGCAACTTCTGGGATGGCAGCTGAACTCTCCAGAGTTAATGGCACTGGAGCGGAAGGGACACTTGCAGAGAACTCTAACTGCCTTTTCTATGGCTGTCTTGATGGATGCATCTAGTTCTAGAGCTTTCACCACCTGTCATGTACATATATATTGGCACACATGGTAGAAATTATGTAGTTATGTAAAATTGTAGAAAATAATTTTGATATTAGAAGAGAAAATTTTTGACAAGTTACATGAACCTAACATAGTACCAGAAATAACCTGTACCAAGCTATTGCAAATTAACCACCCCAAAAATTGATGCATCTACAATCAGTAGCTGATTGAATCCAATTGTAGTATATTCACTTCCTATGCATTATACATTCGTATTCTTGTTATTCAAGTATGCTCTGCTATCTTTGTGGTTTCAGTGAAGGCTCATTATTCTAATATTGTTTAAAGAATGAGGCCTGCTTTCTGCTTCCAATGTTGTTTTTACAATATTTGATTGTGCCATGTAGTGCATAGCTAGCGCACTACAATTATTTTTAGTCCAAACCCAAGTCCATGTAAAATTACTCTCTTGCTGAGACAATTTTTATCCGTAGTAGCAAAAAAGTTATGATAGGAATTACTTAGTTGAGTTTGTAAATAATTTTCACGGGTGTAGATAACCATGGAATTACATTGCATAAAATATTTTAGGTAATAAATAATTAGAAATTGAATTAATATAAAAAACA
>CBDHDT010000045.1:0-55476 GCA_965261215.1 Ekhidna sp. | reverse complement strand
CCCTGAGTTATAGTGTTGAGAAGAGGCGGGACAAAAAAAATTGCGCGATTTTTTTGGGTCCCGCGGAAAAAAAATAAAACCGCTGTATCACAGCTAAGGCCTTTAGCTACACTCGTCCCAAGTTTGGGGCGCCTCGGTCAAGGCGCGTGGGAGTTAGGTCTGCCACAAATTAGGAAGTGCCATTTCTTGAGTGACCCTTGCGTGTTTGGATATATCTTCTAAGAAAAGGTGCCTATATAGACTTTTTATATATCATTTTAAAGCACACACAATAAGCAACAAGCTGGTATCAAAAATATTTGCACAGAAGAAAGGGGGAAAAAGTTATGACAGCTACAAATATGTGTTACAATTTCGTGGGTTTCGGGTGTAGTCCTCCCGTCTAAAAAGTGACTATCTCAGAAAGAAGCTCAAAAATACTTAGAAAGCTAGTTTTTTTCAACAAATTTGAAAAGGGGCAAATCCAGAAGAAAATTTGGATTTGTTGTAAACATTCCTTTTTTTTCAAAGCAGTAAAATAGAACAAATATTAACAAAAACTGTTTTTCTCTTCAAAATGAGACACATACTGCAAAACTATGCTTTTCTCTTGTTTTGAAGCATTTTCGGGTTAATTCACTGAAAACCTCTCTTTTTAGTCAAAAAAGTGATTATCTCAGAAAGGATCAGAGAAATACTCAGAAATTTATTTTTCTTAACAAATTTGAATAGGGGCAAACTAAGAGGAAATTTGGATTTGTTTAAAGAACTGCTTTTGATCCAACCAGTAAAAGGGGACAAATATTAACAAAAAATGTTTTTCTCCTCAAAGTGAGCCACATACAGCTAAACTATGCTTTCCTGTTGTTTCAAAGCATTTTCGGGAAATTCACTGAAAAATTCTCTTTTTAGTCAAAAACGTAACTATCTCAGAAAGGATCACAGAAATACTCAGAAATTTTTTTTTCTTAACAAATTTGAATAGGGGCAAACCAAGAGGAAAATTTGGATTTGTTTAAAGAACTGCTTTTGATCCAACCAGTAAAAGGGGACAAATATTAACAAAAACAGTTTTTCTCCACAAAGTGAGCTACATACAGCTAAACTATGCTTTCCTGTTGTTTTGAAGCATTTTCGGTGAAATTCACTGAAAACTTCTATTTTTAGTCAAAAAAGTGACTATCTCAGAAAGAAGCACAGAAATACTCAGAAAGTTTGTTTTTCTTAGCAAGTTTGAAAAGGGGAAAACCCTGAGGAAAATTTGGATTTATAAACAACGGTTTTTGATCAAAGCAGTAAAATTGGACAATTATTAACAAAAACTGTTTTTTTCCTCAAAATGAGACACATACCACCAAACTATGCTTTTCTCTTGTTTTGAAGCATTTTCGGGCTAATTCACTAAAAACTCTCTTTTTAGTCAAAAAATTGACAATCTCAGAAAGGTTCACAGAAATACTCAGAAAGTTTGTTTTTCTTAACAAATTTGAATAGGGACAAACCAAGAGGAAAATTTGGATTTGTTTAAACAACTTTTTTTGATCAAACCAGTAAAAGGGGACAAATATTAACAAAAACTGTTTTTCTCCTCAAAGTGAGCCACATACAGCTAAACTATGCTTTCCTGTTGTTTTGAAGCATTTTCGGTGAAATTCACTGAAAACTTCTATTTTTAGTCAAAAAAGTGACTATCACAGAAAGATGAACGGAAATACTCAGAAAGTTTGTTTTTCTTAACAAATTTGAAAAGGGGCAAATCTTGAGGAAAATTTGCATTTGTTTAAACAACAGTTTTTGATAAAACCAGTAAGAGGGAACAAATATTAACAAAAACTGTTTTTCTCCTCAAAATGAGTCACATACAGCTAAACTATGCTTTTCTGTTGGTTTTAAGCATTTTTGGGGAAATTCACTGAAAAATTCACTTTCAATTCAAAAAAGTGACTATCTCAGAAAGATGCTCCGAAATACTCAGAAAGATTATTTTCTCAACAAGTTTGAAAAGGAGAAATTCCAGAGGAAAATTTGGATTTGGTGAAAACAACTGTTTTTGTTCAAAGCAGTAAAATTGGATAATTATTAACAAAAAATGTTTTTCTCCACAAAATGAGCCAGATACAGCTAAATTATGCTTTCCTGTTGTTTTGAAGCATTTTCGGGCTAAATCAAGGGGGGACTGTACCATATTTCCCGAAAATTGCATATATTTTTTTGACCAGTCATAACTTGTTTTCCCTTTCTTCTGTGCAAATAATTATTATACCAGCTTGTTGCTTATTGTGTGTGCTTTAAGATGATATGTAAAAAGTCTCTATAGGCACTTTTTCTTAGAAGATATAGCCAAACACGCAAGGGTCACTAAAAAAAAACACTTCCCAATTGCCAAGTGCACTAATTGCCAGGCGCCGTGAGCTACCGCCCCCAAACATGTGTTGTGGCTTCCTACAAGCCTAAACTGTTATATGGCTGAGACAAAAAAAATTTCCCGTGAAGCAATTATGAGTTATGGTGATTAGAAGGAGGCGGGGTCACAGATGTTCCGAGGTTTTTGGCGCGGTTGGAAATAAAGTGTCTCATATCTATTCAATACTTCACGCGTTGTAATTATGGTTTCAGCCATATCACAGCTTAGGGTGTTAGCAAGCCACAGGAGGAAGTTTGGTGTTTGTCGCTCAAGGCGCCTGGAAATTAGAGCACTTGGCAATGGGGAGGTGCCATTTTTTTTTTTTCCTTCTTGCTTGTTTGGCTATATCTTCTAAGAAAAAGTGCCTATAGAGACTTTTTACATATAGTAAATAAAGTGACTATCTCAGAAATATTAACAGATATACTCAGAAATTTGTTTTTATTAACAAATTTGAATAGGGGCAAACCAAGTGGAAAATTTGGAAAATTTGGATTTGTTTAATCGACTGTTTTTGATCAAACCAGTAAAAGGGGACGAATATTAACAAAAACTGTATTTCTCGTCTAATTGATCCACATACAGCCATACTATGCTTTCCTGTTGCTTTGAAACATTTTCGGAAAATTCACTGAAAACTTCTCTCTTTAGTCAAAAAAGTGACTATCTCAGAAAGGATCACAGAAATACTCAGAAAGTTTGTTTTTCTTAACAAATTTGAATAGGGGCAAACCAAGAGGAAAATTTGGATTTGTTTAAACAAATGTTTTTGATCAAACCAGTAAAAGGGGACAAATATTAACAAAAACTGTTTTCTCCTCAAAGTGAGCCATATACAGCTAAACTATGCTTTGCTGTTGTTTTGAAGCATTTTCGGGAAATTCACTGAAAAATTCTCTTTTTAGTCAAAAAAGTGACTATCTCAGAAAGGATCACAGAAATACTCAGAAATTTATTTTTCTTAACGAATTTGAATAGGGGCAAACCAAGAGGAAAATTTGGATTTATTTAAAGAACTGCTTTTGATCCAACCAGTAAAAGGAGACAAATATTAACAAAAACTGTTTTTCTCCACAAAGTGAGCCACATACAGCTAAACTATGCTTTCCTGTTGTTTTTAAGCATTTTCGGTGAAATTCACTGAAAACTTCTATTTTTAGTCAAAAAGTGACAATCTCGGAAAGAAGCACGGAAATACTCAGAAAGTTTGTTTTTCTTAACAAGTTTGAAAAGGGGCAAACCCTGAGGAAAATTTGGATTTGTATAAACAAAGGTTTTTGATCAAAGCAGTAAAATTGGACAATTATTAACAAAAACTGTTTTTCTCCTCAAAATGAGCTACATACCACCAAACTATGCTTTTCTGTTGTTTTGAAGCATTTTCGGGAAATTCACTGAAAACTTCTATTTTTAGTCAAAAAAGTGACTATCTCAGAAAGTAGCACGGAAATACTCAGAAAGTTTGTTTTTCTAAACAAGTTTGAAAAGGGGAAAATCCTGAGGAAAATTTGGATTTGTTTAAACAACTGTTTTTGATCAAACCAGTGGAAGGGGACAAATATTAACAAAAACTGTTTTTCTCCTCAAAATAGCCACATACCGCCAAACTATGCTTTTCTCTTGTTTTGAAGCATTTTCGGGCTAATTCACTAAAAACTCTCTTTTTAGTCAAAAAAATTAACTATCTCAGAAAGGTTCACAGAAATACTCAGAAAGTTAGTTTTTCTTAACAAATTTGAATAGGGGCAAACCAAGAGGAAAATTTGGATTTGTTTAAACAACTGTTTTTGATCAAACCATTAAAAGGGGAGAAATACTAACAAAAGCTGTTTTTCTCCTCAAAGTGAGCCACATACAGCTAAACTATGCTTTCCTGTTGTTTTGAAGCATTTTCGGGAAATTCACTGAAAACTTCTCTCTTTATTCAAAAACGTGACTATCTCAGAAAGGATCACAGAAATACTCAGAAATTTATTTTTCTTAACAAATTTGAATAGGGGCAAACCAAGAGGAAAATTTGGATTTGTTTAAACAACTGTTTTTGATCAAACCAGTAAAAGGGGACAAATATTAACAAAAACTGTTTTTCTTCTCAAAATGATCCACATACATCTAAACTATGCTTTTCTGTTGTTTTGAAGCATTTTTGGGTAAATTCACTGAAAACTTCTCTTTTTATTCAAAAAATGACTATCTCAGAAAGAAGCTCAGAAATTCTCAGAAAGATTACTTTTCTCAACAAGTTTGAAAAGGAGAAAATCCAGAGCAAAATTTGGATTTGGTGTTTTTGTTCAAAGCAGTAAAATTGGATAATTATTAACAAAAACTGATTTTCTCCACAAAATGAGCCACATACAGCTAAATTATGCTTCCCTGTTGTTTTGAAGCATTTTCTGACTAATTCATTGAAATCTTCTATTTTTAGTCCAAAAAGTGACTATCTCAGAAATGAGCACAGATATACTCAGAAAGTTTGTTTTTCTTAACAAGTTTGAAAAGGCACAAATCCTGAGAATAATTTGGATTTGTTTAAACAACTGTTTTTGGTCAAACCAGTAAAAGGGGCCAAATATTAACAAAAAATGTTTTTCCCCTCAAAATGAGCCACATACAGCTAAAGTATGCTTTCCTTTTGTTTTGAAGTATTTTCGATTAAATTTACTGAAAAATTCTTTTTTAGTCAAAAAATTGACTATCTCAGAAAGAAGCTCAGAAATACTAAGAAAGTTTGTTTTTCTCAACAAGTATGAAAAGGGGAAAATCCAGAAGAAAATTTGGATTTGTTTTAAACGATCCCTTTTGTTCTAAGCATTAAAACTGGACAAATATTAACAAAAACTCTTTTTCTCCTCAAAGTGAGCCACCTACAGCTAAACTATGCTTTTCTGTTGTTTTGAATCATTTTGGGGGAAATTCACTGAAAACTTCACCTTTTATTCAAAAAAGTGACAATCTCAGAAAGAAGCTCAGAAATACCCAGAAAGATTTTTTCTCAACAAGTTTGAAAAGGAGAAAATCCAGAGGGAAATTTGGATTTGGTGTAAACAACTGTTTTTGTTCAAAGCAGTAAAATTGGAAAATTATTTAAAAAAATGTTTTTCTCAACAAAATGAGCCACATACAGCTAAATTATGCTTTCCTGTTGTTTGAAGCATTTTCTGGCTAATTCACTGAAAACGTCTCTTTTTAGTCAAATATGTGACTATCTCAGAAAGGAGCACAGTAATACTCAGAAAGTTTGTTTTTCTTAACAAGTTTGAAAAGGCACAAATTCTGAGTAAAATTTAGATTTGTTTAAACAACTTTTTTTGATCAAAACAGTAAAAGGGGACAAATATTAACAAAAACTGTTTTTCTCATCAAAATGAGCCACATACAGCTAAACTATGCTTTCCTGTTGTTTTGAAGCATTTTCGGGGAAATTCACTGGAAACTTCTCTTTTTAGTCAAAAAAGTGACTTTCTCAGAAAGGATCACACAAACAGTCAGAAATTTGTTTTTCTTAACAAATTTAAGTAGAGGCAAACCAAGAGGAAAATTTGGATTTGTTTAAACAACTGTTTTTGATCAAACCAGTAAAAGGGAACAAATATTAACAAAAACTGTTTTTCTCCTCAAAGTGGGCCACATACAGCTAAACTATGCTTTCCAGTTGTTTTGAAGCATTTTCGGTGAAATTTACTGAAAACTTCTCTTTTTAGTTAAAAAAGTGACTTCCTCAGAAAGGATCACACAAACAGTCAGAAATTTGTTTTTCTTAACAAATTTAAGTAGGGGCAAACCAAGAGGAAAATTTGGATTTGTTTAAACAACTGTTTTTGATCAAACCAGTAAAAGGGAACAAATATTAACAAAAATTGTTTTTCTCCTCAAAGTAGGCCACATACAGCTAAATTAGGCTTTCCTGTTGTTTTGAAACATTTCGGGCTAAATCGTTGAAACTTCTATTTTTAGTCAGAAAGTTTGTTTTTCTTAAGAAATTTGAAAAGCGGAAAATCCTGAGGAAAATTTGCATTTGTTTAAACAACTGTTTTTGATCAAACCAGTAAAAGGGGACAAATATTAACAAAAGCAGTTTTTCTCCTCAAAATGAGCCACATACAGCTAATGCTTTTTTGTTGTTTTGAAGCATTTTTGGAGAAATTCACTGAAAAATACTCTTTTAATTCAAAAAATGACTATCTCAGAAAGATGCTCTGAAATAGTCAGAAAGATTACTTTTCTCAACAAGTTTGAAAAGGAGAAAATCCAGTGGAAAATTTGGATTTGGTGTTTTTGTTCAAAGCAGTAAAATTGGACAATTATTAACAAAAAATGTTTTGCTCCACAAAATGAAACACTTATAACTAAATTATGCTTTCCTGTTGTTTTGAAGCATTTTTGGGCTAATTCATTGAAAAATTCTATTTTTAGTCCAAAAAGGGACTATCTCAGAAAGTATCACAGAAATACTCAGAAAGTTTGTTTTTCTTAACAAGTTTGAAAAGGCACAAATTCTGAGGAAAAATTGGATTTGTTTAAACTACTGTTTTTGATCAAACAGTAAAAGGGGACAAATATTAACCAAAAAAGTTTTTCTCCTCAAAATGAGCCACATACAGCTAAACTATGCTTTCCTGTTGTTTTGAAGCATTTTCGGTAAAATTCACTGAAAACTTCTCTTTTTAGTCAAAAAAGTGACTATCTCAGAAAGGATCACAGAAATACTCAGAAATTTGTTTTTCTTAACAAATTTGAATAGGGTAAAACTACAAGGAAAATTTGGATTTGTTTAAACAACTTTTTTGATCAAACCAGTAAAAGGGGACAAATATTAACAAAAACTGTTTTTCTCCTCAAAGTGAGCCACATACAGCTAAACTATGCTTTCCTATTTTTTTGAAGCATTTTCGGTAAAAGTCATTTATAACTTCTCTTCTTAGTCAAAAAATGACTATCTCAGAAAGAAGCACGGAAATACTCAGAAAGTTTGTTTTTCTTAACAAGTTTGAAAAGGGGCAAATCCTGAGGAAAATTTGCATTTGTTTAAATAAATTTTTTTGATCAAACCAGTAAAAGGGGACAAATATTAACAAAAACTGTTTTTCTCCTCAAAATGAGCCACATACTTCTAAACTATACTTTTCTGTTGTTTTGAAGCCTTTTTGGGGAAATTCATTGAAAACTCTCTTTTTATTCAAAAAAAATGACTATCTCAGAAAGGATCACAGAAATACTCAGAAAGTTTGTTTTTCTTAACAAATTTGAATAGGGGCAAACCAAGAGGAAAATTTGGATTTGTTTTAACAACTGTTTTTGATCAAACCAGTAAAAGGGGTCAAATATTTTTAAAAACTTTTTTTGTCCACAAAGTGAGCCACACACAGCTAAACTATGCTTTCCTGTTGTTTTGAAGCATTTTCGGTAAAATTCACTGAAAACTTCTATTTTTAGTAAAAAGAGTGACTATCACAGAAAGAAGCACAGAAATACTCAGTTGTTGTTTTTCTGAACGAGTTTGAAAAGTGGCAAATCCTGAGCAAAATTTGCATTTGTTTAAACAACTGTTTTTGATCAAACCAGTAAAAGGGGACAAATATTTACAAAAACTGTTTTTCTCTACAAAATTAGCCACATACAGCTAAATTATGCTTTCCTGTTGTTTTGAAGCATTTTCGGGCTAATTCATTGAAAACTTCTATTTTTAGTCAAAAAACTGACTATCTCAGAAAGGATCACAGAAATACTCAGAAAGTTTGTTTTTCTTAACAAGTTTGGAAAGGCAAAAATCCTGAGAAAAATTTAGATTTGTTTAAACAACTTTTTTTTAGCAAACCAGTAAAAGAGGACAATTATTAACAAAAATTGCTTTTCTCCTCTAATTGAGCCACATAACGCCAAACTATGCTTTCCTGTTGCTTTGAAACATTTTAGGGAAATTCACTGAAAACTTCTCATTTTAGTCAAAAAAGTGACTATCTCAGAAAGGATCACAGAAATACTCAGAAAGTTTGTTTTTCTTAACAAATTTGAATAGGAGCAAACCAAGAGGAAAATTTGGATTTGTTTAAACAACTGTTTTTGATCAAACCAGTAAGAGGGGACAAATATTAACAAAAACTGTTTTCTCCTCAAAGTAAGCCACATACAGCTAAACTATGCTTTCCTGATGTTTTGAAGCATTTCCGGTGAAATTCACTGAAAACTTCAATTTTTAGTCACAAAAGTGACTATCACAGAAAGAAGCACGGAAATACTCATTTTTTTTTTTTTCTGAACTAGTTTGAAAAGTGGCAAATCCTGAGGAAAATTTGCATTTGTTTAAACAACTGTTTTTGATCAAACCAGTAAAAGGCGACAAATATTAACAAACACTGTTTTTGTCGTCAAATTGAGCCACATAGAGCTAAACTATGCTTTTCTGTTGTTTTGAAGCATTTTGGGGGAAATTCACTGAAAACTTCACTTTTCATTCAAAAAAAAACTATCTCAGAAAGAAACTCAGAAATACTCAGAAAGATTATTTTCTCAACAAAATTGAAAGGGAGAAAATCCAGAGGAAAATTTGGATTTGGTGTAAACAATTGTTTTTGTTCAAAGTAGTAAAATTGGACAATTATTAACAAAAACTGTTTTTCTCCACAAAATGAGCCACATACAGCTAAATTATGCTTTCCTGTTGTTTTGAAGCATTTTCGGGCTAAATCATTGAAAACTTCTATTTTTAGTCAATAAAGTGACTATCTCAGAAAGGAGCACAGAAATACTCAGAAAGTTTGTTTTTCTTAACAAGTTTTAAAAGGCGAAAATCCTGAGGAAAATTTGGATTTGCTTAAACAAATGATTTTGATCAAACCAGTAAAAGGGGACAAATATTTACAAAAACTGTTTTTCTCTAGAAAATTAGCCACATACAGCTAAATTATGCTTTCCTGTTGTTTTGAAGCATTTTCGGGCTAATACATTGAAAACGTCTATTTTTAGTCACAAAAAAAAATATTTCAGAAAGGAGCACAGAAATAATCAGAAAGTTTGTTTTTCTTAACAAGTTTGAAAAGGCAAAAATCCTGAGGAAAATTTGGATTTGTTTAAACAACTGTTTTTGATCAAACCAGTAAAAGGGGACAAATATTAACAAAAACTGTTTTTCTTCTCTAATTGAGCCACATACAGCCAAACTATGCTTTCCTGTTGCTTTGAAACATTTTCGGGATTTTCACTGAAAACTTCTCTTTTTAGGGGACTTTACCATTTTTTCCGAAAATTTGATTTTTTTCTTCTCCCTGTCATAACTTTTTTCCTCTTTCTTCTGTGCAAATAATTATTATACCAGCTTGTTGCTTATTGTGTGTGCTTTAAGATGATATGTAAAAAGTCTCTATAGGCACTTTTTCTTAGAAGATATAGCCAAACACGCAAGGATCACTCAAAAAATTGCATTTCCTAATTTGGAAATCTTCTAATTGCCCGACGCCTTGAGCTACAGACCCCAAACACCTGTTGTGGCTTCCCACAAGCCTCAGCTGTGATATGACTGAGTCAAAAAAAATTTACCGTGAAGGAATGTTGAGATATGAATATTAGAAGAGGCGGGGTCACAAATTTTTCGTGAACTTTGCCGCGGTTTGAAATAAAGTGTCTCATATCTATTCAACACTTCATCGCGTTTTAAATATGGCTGAGTCATATCACAGCTTAGGGTGTTAGCAATCCACACAGGAAGTTTGGTGTTTGTAGCTCAAGGCGCCTGGCAATTAGTAGATTTCTCGTGGGGGAGGTGCCATTTTTTGAGTGACCCTTGCGTGTTTGGCTATATCTTCTAAGAAAAAGTGCCTATAGAGACTTTTTACATATCATCTTAAAGCACACACAATAAGCAACAAGCTGGTATAATAATTATTTGCACAGAAGAAAGAGGAAAAAAGTTATGACAGGGAGAAAAAAAAATCAAATTTTCGGAAAAAATGGTATAGTCCCCCCCTTAAAAAGGTGACTATCTCAGAAAGGATCACAGAAATACTCAGAAAGTTTGTTTTTCTTAACAAATTTGAATAGGGGCAAACTAAGAGGAAAATTTGGATTTGTTTAAACAACTGTTTTTGATCAAACCAGTAAAAGGGGACAAATATTAACAAAAACTGTTTTCTCCTCAAAGTACAGCTAAACTATACTTTCCTGTTGTTTTGAAGCATTTTCTGTGAAATTCACTTAAAACTTCTATTTTTAGTCAAAAAAGTGACTATCACAGAAAGAAGCACGGAAATACTCAGAAAGTTTGTTTTTCTTAACAAGTTTGAAAAGGGGCAAATCCTGAGGAAAATTTGCATTTGTTTTTTTATCAAACCAGTAAAAGGTGACAAATATTAACAAAAACTCTTTTTCTCTCAAAATGAGCCACATAGAGCTAAACTATACTTTTCTGTTGTTTTGAAGAATTTTGGGGGAAATTCACTGAAAATTTCACTTTTCATTAAAAAAAATTGACTATCTCAGAAAGAAACTCAGAAATACTCAGAAAGATTATTTTCCCAACAAGTTTGAAAAGGATAAAATCCAGAGGTAAACTTGAATTTGGTGTAAACAACTGTTTTTATTCAAAGCAGTAAAATTGGTCAATTATTAACAAAAACTCTTTTCACCACAAAATTAGCCACATCAGCTAAATTATGCTTTCCTGTTGTTTTGAAGTATTTTCGGGCTAAATCATTGAAAACTTCTATTTTTAATCAAAAAAGTGATTATTACAGAAAAAAGCATGGAAATACTCAGAAAGTTTGTTAACAAGTTTGAAAAGCGGCAAATCCTGAGGAAAATTTGCATTTATTTAAACAACTTTTTTTGATAAACCAGTTAAAGGGAACAAATATTAACAAAAACTGTTTTTCTCCATAAAATGAGCCATATACAGCTAAACTATGCTTTCATGTTTTTTTAAGCATTTTCGGTTAAATTCACAGAAAACTTCTCTTTTTAGTCAAAAAGTGACTATCTCAGAAAGGATCACAGAATTACACAGAAAGTTTGTTTTTCTTAACAAGTTTGTAAAGGGGCAAATCCTGAGGAAAATTGGGATTTGTTTAAACAATTGTTTTTGATCAAACCAATAAAAGGGGATAATTATTAACAAAAACTGTTTTTCTCCTCAAAGTGAGCCACATACAGCTAAACTATGCTTTGTTTTGAAGCATTTTCGGTAAAAGTCTTAAAACTTCTCTTTTTAGTCAAAAAAATACTATCTCAGAAAGAAGCACGGAAATACTCAGAAAGTTTGTTTTTCTTAACAAGTTTGAAAAGGGGCAAATACTGAAGAAAATTTGCATTTGTTTAAACAAATTTTTTTTATCAAACCAGTAAAAGGGGACAAATATTAACAAAAACTGTTTTTCTCCTCAAAATGAGCCACATAATCTAAACTATACTTTTCTGTTGTTTTGAAGCATTTTTGGGGAAATTCATTGAAAACTTCTCTTTTTATTCAAAAAATGACTATCTCAGAAAGAAGCTCAGAAATACTCAGAAAGATTACTTTTCTCAACAAGTTTGAAAAAAAAAAAATCCAGAGCAAAAATTGGATTTGGTTTAAACAACTGTTTTTGATCAAAAAGTAAAAGGGGACAAATATTAACAAAACTGTTTTCTCCTAAAAATTAGCGACATACAGCTAAACTATGCTTCGTGATGTTTTGAAGCATTTCCGGTGAATTTCACTGAAAACTTCTATTTTTAGTCAAAAAAGTTACTATCACAGAAAGAAGCACGGAAATACTCAGAAAGTTTGTTTTTCTCCTCAAAATGAGCCACATACATCTAAACTATGCTTTTCTGTTGTTTTGAAGTATTTTGGGGAAAATTCACTGCAAACTTCTCTTTTTATTCAAAAAATTACCATCTCAGAAAGAAGTTCAGAAATACTCAGAAAGATTACTTTTCTCAACAAGTTTAAAAAAAAGAAAATCCAGAGCAAAATTTGGATTTGGTATTTTTGTTCAAAGCAATAAAATTGGACAATTTTTAACAAAAAATGTTTTTCTCCTCAAAATGAGCTACATACAGCTAAACTATGCTTTCCTGTTATTTTGAAGCTTTTTCGGTGAAATTCATAGAAAACTTCTATTTTTAGTCAAAAAAGTGACTATCTCAGAAAGAAGCTCGGAAATACTCAGAAAGTTTGTTTTTCTTAACAAGTTTGAAAAGGCGAAAATTCTGAGGAAAATTTGGATTTGTTTAAACAACTGTTTTTGATCAAACTAGTAAAAGGGGACAAATATTAACAAAAACTGTTTTTCTCCTCAAAATGAGCCACATACAGCTAAACTATGCTTTTCTGTTGTTTTGATGCCTTTTGGGGGAAATTCACTGAAACCTTCTCTTTTTAGTCAAAAAATGACTATCTCAGAAAGAAGCAGAGAAATACTCAGAAAGTTTGTTTTTCTTAACAAGTTTGAAAAGGCGAAAAAAATTGATAATTATTAACAAAAACTTTTTTTCTCCACAAAATGAGCTACATACAGCAAATTATGCTTTCCTGTTGTTTTGAAGCATTTTTGGGCTAATTCATTGAAAACTTCTCTTTTTACTCCAAAAACTGACTATCTCAGAAAGCAGCACAGAAATACTCAGAAAGTTTGTTTTTGTTAACAAGTTTGAAAAGGCGAAAATACTGAGGAAAATTTGGATTTGTTTAAGCAAATGTTTTTGATCAAACCAGTAAAAGGAAACAAATATTAACAAAAACTGTTTTTCTCCTCAAAATGAGCCACATACAGCTAAACTATGCTTTCCTGTTGTTTTGAAGCATTTTCGGTAAAATTCACTAAAAACTTCTCTTTCTATTCAAAAAATGACTATCTCAGAAAGAAGCTCAGAAATACTCAGAAAGATTACTTTTCCCAACAAGTTTGAAAAGGAGAAAATCCAGTGGAAAATTTGGATTTGGTATTTTTGTTCAACGCAGTAAAATTGGACAATTAATAACAAAAACAGTTTTTCTCCACACAATGAGCCACATACAACTAAATTATGCTTTCCTGTTGTTTTGAAGCATTTTCGGGCTAACTCATTGAAAACTTCTATTTTTAGTCCAAAAAGGGACTATCTAAGAAAGTAGCACAGAAATACTCAGAAAGTTTGTTTTTCTTAACAAGTTTGAAAAGGGACAAATCCTGAGGAAATTTTGGATTTGTTGTAAACAACCCTTTTTGTTCCAAGCAGTAAAATGGGACAAATATTAACAAAAACTGTTTTTCTCCTCAAAATGAGCCACATACCGCCAAACTATGCATTTCTGTTGTTTTGAAGCATTTTCGGGCTAATTCACTGAAAATTCTCTTTTTAGTCAAAAAAGTGACTATCTCAGAAAGAAGCTCGGAAATACTCAGAAAGTTTGTTTTTTTTAAGAAGTTTCAAAAGCGGAAAATCCTGAGGAAAATTTACATTTACATTACAACTGTTTTTGATCAAACCAGTAAAAGGGGACGAATATTAACAAAAACTGTTTTTCTCCTCAAAATGACATACAGCTAAACTATGCTTTCCTGTTGTTTTGAAGCATTTTCAGGGAAATTCACTGAAAAATTCTCTTTTTAGTCAAAAAAGTGACTATCTCAGAAAGAAGCTCAGAAATACTCAAAAAGATTATTTTCTTAACAAGTTTGAAAAGGAGAAAATCCAGTGGAAAATTTGGATTTGGTGTTTTTGTTCAAAGCAGTAAAATAGGACAATTTAAAAAAAAACCATTTTTCTCCACAAAATGAGCCACATACAGCTAAATTATGCTTTCCTGTTGCTTTGACGCATTTTCGGGAAATTCACTGAAAACTTCTCTTTTTAGTCAAAAAAGTGACTATCTCAGAGTGAAGGTCAGAAATACTCAGAAAGTTGTTTTTTTTTAACAAGTTTGAAAAGGCTCAAATCCTGAGGAAAATTTGGATTTGTTTAAATCGTGTGACACACGACCAAATTGTGTGACTTGAGAGGTCAGGAGTCTAGTTTCTAACAGGTCAATCCAATATAGCTGGTTTGTTTCTAAAATCTAAATGAAACATCTCGTTTCTAGTCTTTTTGTTGTTTTGTTACGTTTCTATTTTTTTTTTGTTGGTATTTTTATGTAGTTTAGCAGTAATGGATAAATGGAGGACTATATCAAGTGTGGGCTTATTGGTGGATGGAATGCTAGATTTAACGACTTTTTCAGACTTGTTTGTTGTTGCTGTACACTACACACATACAATACATGTTACGTATTGTTTCTATTGTTGACAGTACCCATGTATACCATGTTGTTCATAACAAAATAATCAGAACATACCATATCCTGTTGCTATTTTTGACTACACATTTTAGGACTTGATAACATTGCAACAGGAGAACACTACAGCAGATATTTTGGTAGAGGATCATCCACGGCCTTATTTGGTAACAGTTAACCAGGGATAATACCAGGCAACAGTTGATCAGGAGCAAGCACTCCACAAAACAAATAGCTGAACCAAGCACAATGCATTTGTTGTGGTACGGATCATAAAAATAAGTTGTCTCATGATGATGTGTACCACTTTCTCCATAGCCACTTTGTGTGGGGAGGGTGTAAGCTTTACTGGATAAAGAAAGATAGTATTTGTGGATGTTTATTGGAACAGGTGTCCTGTTTTAATTCTCATGGAGTAGATTGGATAGGACCCCTCGCCCCGTTTCTCGAGTAGTGGGTTGGCTAGGGAGCCTTGCCCCGGATCCTTCCCCATTTTCTCAATTAGTGGGTTAGATAGGGGGTCCTGCCACCTTTCTCAACTAATTGGTTAGTAAGGGTGCCCTGCACCCATTCTTGACTAGTTGTTTGGTAAAGGGTCTCTGCCTCTTACTGGACTAGTGGTTTGGTTAGTGGGCCCTACCCCCTTTCTTGACTAGTGGGTTGGGGACCCATACCCCTATGACTTGGGTTGGTTAAGGGGCTCAACCCCCTTTCTTGACTAGTGGGTTGGGGACTCATACCCCTATGACTTGGGTTGGTTAAGGGGCTCTACCCCCTTTCTTGACTAGTGGGTTGGTTAAGAGGCTCTACCCCCTTTCTTGACTAGTGGGTTGGTTAAGGGGCTCTACTCCCTTTCTTGACTAGTGTGTTAGTTAAGCCCTGCCACCTTTCTGAACTAGTCAGTTGGTTATTGAGCCCTGCCTCCTTTTTCAACTAGTGGGTCAGTAAGAGAGCCTGGCAACCTTTCTCGACTAGAGGTTTGGCTTGATTAGTGGTATGGTAAAGGGGCCCAGTTCCTTTCTGGACTTGTTGGTTGGTTAGGTATCCATACTCCCTTTCTCAATGAGTGCATTGTTTATGTACTCTACCCCCTTTTATGACTAATGGGTTGGTTACGGGACCCTGTTCCCTTTCTCGACTAGTTGGTAAGTAGAGGGGCCCTACCCCCTTTCTAGACTAGTTTGTTAGTTAGGAGTCCTGCCTCCTTTCGCGATTAGTGAGTTGGTTAGTGGGCCCTGCCTGCTTTTTCGACTAGTGTTGTTAGCAAGGGGGGATGTTCAACTAGTGGGTTGGTTAGTGGCCAATCTGCCTCCTTTTTTTGACTAGTGGGTTCGCTAAAGGGCCAGCTCCCTTTCTTGACATGGAAAAAGTGGTTAAATTTGCTGTTGTTTTTGCTAATTATCAAATAGTAGTGCATTGGTTAGGGAGCCCACAATTTCCCTTTCTTGACTATCGGGTGTGTTTGCAGGAAGAGAGTGAGTAGAAGTGGTTGCTGGGTGGGAGATAGCACAAGTGGTTGCTGGGAGCAAAAGAGAATAGATTAGTCGTACTGGTAAAAAGAACTAGCCATTCATGCTGACTCACCAAAAGAACACTAGCTCAACAGAGTTTGAGGACACCAAGACTAAATCCAGAACACCAGAGACAGAATATAATACTGGAGAGCTATATAACCACTTTTTTAATTTCCTAGTTGCCAAAATAAACCACACACCTTTTGTCCTCAGACCGTTAATGGTTATTTTAAGATTGGGACCCATCTTAAATTGCATGTACCGTTACGGTCATACATTAACTATGGCTCAATATGCCATGTACCGTTCCAGTCATAAATATTAGTGACCTTTATACCTATAATATGATTCAATATGCAATAGATAGGCTGTATCTATAATACTAGCTCTATCATTTAAAGCCACAAGTATTTATACCTATTATAGAGCTCGATATGCCATTTATAGGCTACATCTATACCTGGTATATTTAACATGTTAAAATGTTCTAATTAGGAAATGGTTGGATTGCCAGGAGATGAACTGCCAGTGCATCACAACTCACAAATAAATGGCAAACATGCTAGTGGTCTTGTAAATGGCGATATTGGGACCACAACCAGTGGGATTCTAAGTGGGACGAGTCCAACCAGGAACACTTTACTCCTTCTAAAGCATATCAGCAGCCCACCACTTCAAGCAGTAGTATGTTTAGTGACTGGACTGGCCACAAGAGAGGACGACCATTTGAACTGGATGATAGCGCCAAGAATGAGTTGGGGGTTAACACCAGAGATAAATGGTCTTGGTATGAAGCCACTGAGAAAAGAGGCAGAGTCCTCAAACAGGGAACACCAACTAACACACAAATCTTGAAATGGAGCAGGGCCATTTATCCAATCCACTCCTTGAAAAAGGTGGCATGACCTTCTTAGCAAACCACTAGTCAAGAAAAATGGCAGGGCCTCCTATTCAATCCACTCCATGAGAAAGATGGCAGGGCTCCCTAACCAACACTCTAATCAAGAAAGGGTAGACTCAATATCAGCACTCATTGATGTCCAGTTGAACAGTGTCAAAGAGGTCAGACACACAATTTGTCGAACTTGATGTCTAGACACACACTGACTGTTAAACTCAACATTTTGTGTTGTCAAACTGGATGTCAAAAAAAATGAGAAAAAATAGGGAAAATGTTAGCTCTTAGAGTGAGACTTTGAAAAAAAGCATTAATTAAATTGGAAGAGAGTGAAAAAAGGACAACAAACAATACATGATGATGATGGTGAGAATAAAAGTATTAAAAAAAATTTTTTTTAAATATCAGGACATTGTTAGACTGTTGCACTCATTCAGTCTATACCAAGTTTGATACGGTCAAACTTGACACCAGTGAGTATACATCTTATTCTACACTGTTGAAGTCGACATTACTGTGTGTCTAGCTGTTAGACACTGTCGAACTGGACGTCAGTGAGTGTTAAGCCAGTTCACACAGCAGAACTTGATGTCAATAAATCCACACCATGTCCGGCAGTGTCAAACTGAATGCATCGTGAGACAATTGATTTAATTGCAATTGGTGTTTTATCATATCAGTGTTCTAGGGTCTTTATCAGGGTGATGAGGTCTTGTTATTTTATCTATTTTGTGAGGCCATGTGAAGTTAATCATATGCAGTGTCGGAACATTCAATGTTTCCTCTGTAAGTTTGATAGTCCATATTGATATCATATAGCAAATGCTACATATCTGGTAAACAGTACATCATGATCTGCAACACATTACAATAACTAGCTACCTAAACAAAACTGATTAGTTATGAGTTAAGAAACTCCAAGTGTGATAAGCTATATTTGTTGTAGTTGCAGTAATTGAGTATTAGTGGTATCTATTTCCTCATGAGAGTGCAGTATCAGAAACACTTGTCAGTAGTAGTTGGAGCAATAATATCTATGATCTCATAGAGCCCATCAGAAGCCATTTGCTAAGTTCTCATATAGCATAGGTGGAGATTCCAAGGGCAGACTGAATGGAGCACCTAATGGTATCAGGCTAGATGGAGGCTCTGTCTTCCTGCTGTACGCTACCACTGCACCAACTCCAGCAAGAGCACCACCCAATGATAACAGAAGGAAAAAGATCACACCAGATACGATTAAGCTCAATTTACCTGTGGACGCTGAAATATATGAATTCAAAAAATATACAAATATCTTTGAACAAGGATAATGTGCACATTATATTCTCATAGTGACTTGCACCATTAGTCAGCCTAAACAAAAAATGTATAAAGTATGCATCAATAATATATTTCATAGTACTGGATTGGATTTCTTATCAAAAAGTAGCCAAATGAAGAAAAACAATTATATTGAAGTATGAATTTCAAACTTCAATCAATTTTTTCACACATTGACCAATTGAAAAAAAATTTAAGTATTGATTTCTAACTTCAATCAATTTTTTTCACGCATTAGGCAATTTTCTCAGTTCCATTAATAGCTTGTAACAAAATAAAGCCACACCAGAAAATTCATGAATCCACGACCAACTTATGACCTCTTACGATGCATGGAATCTCGTGAACTTACAAATTTGGGAGATTTAGGTACCAGGCATTGTGAGCTTGCATTGCTGGTATGGTGTAATTTTAGTTCCAAAACGAAGCACGTGTATTGAGCTATTTTAAATACTGATGTATACTGTTAACTATAAATCATGTAGAAGTTATGGAGCTCTAAACTAAGGACATTTTTTTTTTCTAGAGTTCCAATTGTGTCTACATGCCCCCTTAACAAACTACATAGTAATAGCCTCACTGTAAAGTGGAGCAGTTGGGGAAGTTGTGAGTGCTGCAACTGGAGAAGTTGTAGATGCTGCAGTTGGAGCAGTAGTGGGTGCTGCAGCTGGAGAAGTAGTAGGTGCTGCAGTTGAAGCAGTTTGAGGGTGCTGCAGTTGGAGAACACAAAAGGAATTAGCTAAGCATGAAGATAGCAACTTCTACAAAATGTCCAAAAAAAAACTCAACTACCACATAACTTGGTTATTTAGAGCTCATGCAACTAGCCTAAAGCTACAAGATAACAGCACATTATAGGTCTAACAGCTAAAGTGGTTGTTGCAAGACCATTGACACTACAACCTTATTCAGGTATTAGAAAAATTGTTGAGTCTCAAGTTTAAGAGTGATCGGCACAAAGATACATGAGAAAAGCATTGAAATACCATCATGTTGTTCTGGAATGTGATCCAATTCTTTACAAATATCTCAGACATGAATGTTCAACCCACTAAAGTTAGCAAGTATATTACACACAAATATAAAAATAGTGATGCCAAACAAGGGCACAACTCGAACCACCCGCTAATAAAATTTTGCACACAGACTCTTAAGAGCTAAAGTAAAGTAGTCTAGTGAAAGGGGGGGGGGGGGGGGGGGCTGAACCAAGAATTTGGCAATGCACTGTTGTTTTTAGCAGATTTTGAATCTGTAAGGGGTCCAGATTGATAATCGACTGGGTGCCAACTTGACACCCTTAAGGAATTTGAGAAATTCAAGATAGCCACCAAAATGGCTGCAATTCAACTATGAGCTGTAAATACAAGATAACTATTTATGTTGGCATTTGCATGCCAAAGAAGCAAGTTTGTATGTTTTAATCATAACTGGTATTCTTGCACATGCATAGAAATTCAAGATGGCTGCCTGATGTAAGTATAATTACCATCAACTATCAACTACACAATGATGAAACATTTTGTGCTTCATGTTTGGGTTATTTTGATGAAACAATATCAGTTATTATTCATGCCTAAAAAATAACTTTGCATTTGTCAGCAGCGTCATGTCCAAAATACACAGACATATAGTGCTATATATCTGAATGAAACTATATAGTATCTAGTCGTGTGTTTGGATTGAAAAAAATCTTTAATAATTGTTATGGCACACTTGTGATTGTAAATCAATATGGCTCTGATAGTAATATTAGCTATATTACATTGGTTGTCCATTTAAAATGTTAGTTGTAAATAATAGAGCATTGCTGTCATAGTATAACTAATTGTCATCCTCATCTCCATCATCTTCATCATCACTATGCTCCTCATAATCATTAGCATCATTTGCCATATTGTTCTTTGTCATTTGATTACAGCAACTGTCAGACCCACCACATTTGCAAAATAGGGAACAAGGAAGCTGACCAGATACACATCCACATTTGAGAGACGAGCAAGGCTGATCACTGCTGCACATGCACTGGATCGTTTTGAGTAATTCTGCTGGTGCAAGAGGAACATCCTGTGGTAGAGGAACTGCAGACGGACTTGGCAAGATTATCTTTGACCTACTCAAATTTTAATGGGTCAAGGTTTTGAGGCTCCTCGTCCAAAACAGCTTTCCATATGCATGCCTGAAAGTGAGCCCTCTTTTTCTTGAACGCCTCCAGAGTCGGTGGTTTAGCTTTCAGTTTGGGCAGCAGGCATGCACCTTTTCATCCAGTTTTGGAAACCCATACTTTGTAGTGTACATTTGTCATGGTTACACGAGCTTCACATTTCTGACCATAGCATGCTGCAATGAATGCTGTTGACCTACAGAGGACATCCTCTAGGTTGGCTGAGGGGTTTCCCAGATGGTTCAACCTATTTCCTGCCTCAAGAACCTTCACAACTCTGATTTTGCCTACTAAAGTAAGGTACAACAGTGTTACACCCAGACAATGCATGAGCTGAAAGAAGCTGTGGGGCAATACTTTTGTGTTTGGAATTATTAGAACCAATGTTAGCTGATGAGCATCCTTGACTTTTAGATTCCATGAGAAGTGTTGATGTTAATTTTTTATCAGCATAGTAATGGACTAACATAAAAAAACATCAGTGTCATCACTGATAACTTTGATACTGCAACATCCAAGGCATGCCAGATATACTACTTGGTGAGGAATGATAACATCTGCCTCTTCGTGCATGGTCTTCAAGTCAGGTCTCAGGATTTGCAATCCATTACATACCTCTGTAGGTGTTGGTATTTTCCCAGTAACTACAAGACTGTTGGGAAGATTCAATACGTCTACTGTAGACACAAGTTCATCACAAATCAACTTGATGAGTTGCGTTTTGTTTTTTGTGAGAGTTAGAGCAACTTGTTGAGAGGCAGACGAGAGCTGAGACACAGCTGATGCTCTCTAGAAACCTGTGCTTTACGAGAGCATCTAGTTCCACTTTTATACTGTATTCACAGTAGCAGTCAAATATTACGTGCACTCTAGTGCCACCTTTCAGTTTCCCTTAAACATATTTCACAAAATTTGTGACAAGGTCTTACACACACTTCCCTTGCTTGGCCAATGAACAACCCACAGGATGCCACATCCATCTACGACAATAGTATCAGGTTGTCCTGTAATACAAGCTGATTGTTCAAACTTGAAGTTTGTTCTTTAGTATTGACTTGGAGTGGGCAATATGCAGATCACTAGTTTTTTCCTCAAACATTGAGGTATGAACTGGTGCTATAGCTGAGAATCTGTTCCACCTTAACGTCTCGAGAATTTATAAGTCCCAGGGCCCTAGCAAATATCGTCCTGAGTCAAATTGTTCTGCAGTATCTGTCCTTGTTTTCTTCTTGCACTCTTTCATTGTGCGAACTCTCATTTTGAGGGGTTGGTGGAATCTCTCTGGCCAGCTAGCTTCATACTCCATCTGCACTTTGCCCAGGTCAACAGCATCATGTACATTTACTCATCTGGGCATATACTTCCAGAAACTATGTATTCAAGGGCAGATGCTTGACCTGCCATATTCAAGGAATCAATGCAAAGCTTCATTTTTTCCCTAATGACTTGCCTGTCATTTTCATCATATTTGATCCGTGATACCAATTCCTCTTTGTGGGAGGTAATGTCCACTGATGAGGAATCTTTCAAATCGGCCATGTCCTTCATCAATCTGTTACAGATGTGCAGGCTCATTGCCCATCTATGGACAGCTTTCTCATTCAGTGTTATTCCAATAAGACCACCTGGCCCATGCCCATAATGCATAAACGTTGTCTCTATGAACATGTCTGTCCATATCCCGTTCCACAGTCCTTGTCTGTGACGTTGGACATGTTTTTCCTTCAGAAATCTTTCTAGGGTTTCCCCGTGCAGCTTTTGCATTGATTTGAGGTAGATTAGGCCATATCTGGCATAGTGAATGTGCCCAGCAGCAAAGAAATATGGTATCATTTCATTCACTACCCACAAATGTAGTGCCCATCTCCTTCTCGCTCAGCTCTGATAAAGATTAGCATCAGATACTGGCAGGATAAGGTTTTCCACCCAGTGTTTTTCTGTTCTACTCTTTGATGCTCTAGCTTTCAGTTCCTGCATTAGTTCATCAAAGGTGTTGACTTCACACTGAGCTTGATGTAGAACTTGCCCTACTACAATTCTCAGAGCTCTAGTGTTTTGGGGGAAATTCTTACCAGTAAGCATTTTCGTTACACCCTCAAAGGCAGCTTTCATTAGCTCTTCCAGCCCACTTCCAGCCATCAGAACCCCCACAGTACCAACATAGCTCATCAAAAAGTGCATTCCTTCAAGACGAAGGATGAAGTCCTCACCAAAACGTTCTGGATACGCCCACTCTACAATGAGACCCACACAATAGATTGATCTGCAGTAAATAAAGTTGTTGCTTGACCAGCTTTCTTTGTTAGTCCCTTGGCCTCCAGCATAGCACTTTTCATTGTAGTTGGGTCTGAAGGAGTCATGTCAATCAGCAGTGTGTATATTCCTTTGGTAGAGGTTTTAGTTCCTATCCCTGCATCCGTGTAAGCTTAGTGTTGAAACCACCAAACTCTGGTGTGGAGAGCTTTGTGGCAACACTCCTTAAAAAGTCAAAATAATGAAACTTTGATCTTTGGACACGGACTCTTTGTTGTGCTAACACTTTGAGAGGAAGAACACATTTCTTTAAAACTTCTTCTGGCATTTAAGGACTTCTTGGGCAATGGTAGTAGGAGATTGGTATACCAGATGGTGTAGATTCCTTGACATTTTCCTTCTTGAGTCTTTTTATTGTAGTGTCTTCCTGACCTTCTTCAGTGTTTGGACATACCTGTGTAATCAGTAGGGCCCAAGCAAGGGTTGACTTTAGTCCATTGGGTGAGGTGATATTGGCATCAAAGTTATCTGCAATGGCTTGCACCAGACCCATATCTGATGACTGGATACCTGTCAATTGTGTTTTGTTTGATGAAGCCACTGCTGCTGATGCTTCAAATCGCAATAGTTCATCATATGAGCAACAGATACCAAGATCATGAATTTGTTGCACAAGGCGTTTCTTGCCAAGGGTAACACCATGTCCAATTTGAAGGGGTGTTGGCTGATTTGTGACTGCACTTGTAATGATCTTCCTAATAACTATTGATGACAGTTTGAACCAGGGATCGTCTGACAGATTTTCTAACAGAGAGATAAGGGTTGCACTAACCGAATTAATCCCTGTCTGCTTGTCTACCCGGATGGTGTACTTGTTTTTATCATGCACAAGATTTTTACACTCTCTGGAAATTGCTTTACTGATATTATGGATCATTCCATCATCATCATTGTCATCAACAAGTTTGAACACACTTGGAACTGTATCACGAAACACCAAAAGACTGGAGAGTCCTGGAGAGAGAAAACAACCTATTTGTCATCAAAATGCTCCTGCAGTTTTGCAAAGACAGCTTTGCGGCATGCTTTTCCACCATGCAATAAATAGTTTTCATGCTCCTCGCTAGATGTCCAAATATTTGACTTGTTGTTAATGATGTCTTCCACAAGCTTATCAAATGCCAAATCATTAACACTTGTGGAGGCATATTGTATAGGCTTCTTTTATTTTAAAGAGAATGAAGTTTTTCCAACAGCTGTCATGATAACGTGCCTCTGCTGCGTGTAGATCACTGATTGCACCTTGTAGTCTTACTTCAACTTGGTTTGTCCATGCATCTCTCCGTCTACCACAGACTTCAAGGATTGAATCTTTGAATGACAATCGAGTGCCACGGCTTGCTGTTTTACAAAGATATGCTGCTCACCACCTGGATGGGTTGCGAGGGTCAGATTTGAGGCTACATGTTTTTCCACAGAATATTCAGTGCAATTTAAAAACAAATGAAGATAACTCTGAACAGTATAATCTCTTCAGAGTGGAGGTTCTCTTTTTAACCTTCATTTTACTCCAACCACCTGGCGTTGTATGTGGGTTCTTGATGTGTATGAGGAAATACAGCTTTTGTGGCACTTGATGGTAAAAGATAAATCTTCATCCAAATGGACATGGAGTTCCTCATGAAGGTTGTCACTTCTCTGGTGACTGGCAGCGATGATGCTCCTGATCCTTGTTGCTCCAGATGTAATCAGGTTTTCTGATTGATTACCACACTCAAAAAAAACACTCTGTTGTCATCTTCTGCTTCTTTCTGGAAAGAATAAGATGATAAATACAAGATTACTTCTTTGGTCAAACTATTCTACAATGGCATCCACATGGCAGCATCCAATCACGATGATATTAAAATAACTTCTCATCAATCTATGTGTGATGGAATCATAGCTGCCTTTTAGGTATCTTGGGTAGATCAATGAAGGTCCAATAGAGTTGTGAAGATAAGAAGACGAAGACAGGAACAGACTTAGAATGGCTCAACTTACTCAACTCTGACTAACTTACAACAATCACAGTATTTACATACTAACACAAAAAGTTCCTACAAAAACCTGCACTAGCCACAATCACACTTCAAAGGATTCAAGTCTTGCAGGCTTGAGCTGGCACACAACAAGTTTTTGCAGGCTTGAGCTGGCACACAACAAGTTTTTGCAGGCTTGAGCATGCATAACCACAAACCACGTGCTGCACACAAATTACATGATAGCTAATGATTTGAATGTCAATACTTCACACCTCTTCAGAGGCAGATAAAACAAAGGAATATGTATGCGCCACTGTCCAATAGCTTGGTATAGATGGCTGTTTGCATAGCTCACCTGATCCTACATGTTGTTAGCTGCCTTGCTTACCTGATCCTACATATTGTTAGTTGCTTAGCTCACCTGATCCTACATGTGGTTAGTTACCTAGCTCACCTGATCCTACATATTGTCCTAGCTCATCTGATCCTACATTCACAACTTAGACCTGAAAACGATAAAATTCCGATTAAAATATGAAAAATTCTTGTTGATATGTCGATTTACAGGTGAGTGTCAGCCATCTTGGCGGCCATCTTGAATTTCTCAAATTCCTCAATGGTAACAGAGTGGCATCTGGTTGATTATCAATCTGGACCCTTTAAAGACCCAAAATCCACTGAAAACAATTATGCGTCACAAAATTCCAGGTCCTTCAAAGAATAGGTGTTTGGCAACAAGACTAAATGAAAAATTATACTAAAGGGCTAGTTTATAGATTGCCATGAATCTTGAGAGATAGGATTGAACCCGGGCTCGAACTTTAATAACTAGGATTGAATCCGGGTTCGATCCCTCTTTAATACTAGCTGACAATAAATCCGGGTTCATTAGTTAAAACCCATACTAGCCCACATCTTAATAAACTAGGATTGAACCCGGGCTCAAACTTTAATTGTGAGTTAAATCATGGCTCACATCACTAGATTTAGCTATAGCAATTCCATTCTGTACATTTCCTGAGTATTGCAAATGGAGGCTGTAGAACAATTTGAGTAAGATATCTTCACATTGTTGCCATAATTTTTTTGATAATTTCAAATTACTCGCCTGTGTTATCCAAAATTTTTGGCAACAAAAAATCCAAACAAAATCCAAACTACAATTTCATGAGAAATAATATTCTAAAGTGTGTTCATAGCACGCATGTCTTTAATAGTTCAGTGTTCGGTTTAAATTCATAGCATTTTTTAGGTACATTGAATTCCACTGTTAAAAGTGAATTTAATGTTGAAATTCCTAGTCTGTTTCTGTACTTCGTTTTGTTGACACCAATGTGACAACATAATAACACAGGACTGTACAGGAATATTCCTGCACAGACCAAGTGACCACATGAATATTCCTCCACAGACCAGGTGACACAAAATGACCACACTCGGCTAATACCACAGAGTGGTTTTGAAATAGGCTGCACATGGTCTGATATGCATGAAATGTCAAACAATTTCCTAATGATGATAAATCCAAACATTTATTGATAAAATCCAAACAGAAAATTTAAGGGTCAAAATTCCAAACAGTTTGGATAAAATTGAACACTATAACACTGTCTTCACTAGTCGAAAAAATTTATGGGATTTTAGGCCAGAGGTTTGATAGAGCACAGAAGATTCATGGTGTATTGTTTGTTTCATTCGGCCTCATTCTACAACAGTTCATGTCACCTACTTGCTGGAATGAGTAGGATGTTTACAGTATCATAAACTTACACCTGATAAAATGTCTAGTTGTAGGCTTGCTATTATGTATAAATCTAGCTGGAGAAATCGGGCATTGCAGATAATGCCATACTTTTGGAAACACATAAACCACAAATCAATTATCTGGCACACAACATCTGGCTCCGACTATGGAAGAGTACAAAACCCTTTTCCAGCATAGGATTTGGAAAGTGTGGCTAACGAGACAAGAGTTTTCATTTTGTAAGAGCAGAATTATTCTGACAACTGACTAGGTTGCCCTGGTGATGTTGATACTGCAATGTGAAGACAGAAAAAATAGAGGTTTATGGTTAGGAAGAATGCATGACAAATATGCTATGAACCAAGACCAATAAGCTAAATAATTAAGTTTACAAGCCAACAGAGAGAGGAAAGAACACAAAAGCTAAGTAGTTAATTAACATACGAGAGCAACCAAGTTTCACAGTTTTACCTCTAGCAATGTACATTTACACACCACATACAATAATAATTCCATGACTATGCCTAGTCATAGAGAAAACAGGAACATCTGTTTTTATGTGGATATAAGGCACAAACATAGAATAAGATGCAGCTGTGTCCCACTAATAAAAAATGGAGGTTGAGAAAGAAAAATGGGGATGGAAAAGAGTATCACACGGCTGTGCAGTTTTTAGCTGAGCACGCTGAAAACAGCTGTCTACAATCAAGTATATAGAAGACTCAGACCTCCACACTTAAGTAGGGTTAAAGGCCAGAGAGAAGTTAATATTTAGCAATTACCACAGATTATCAAAGTTGCATGCTTACTGCTTGTAACATCAGCACCAATGCTGTACATATGTGATCCTTTCTTGATTTGAAGTAAATCTACGTTAGGTCCACCATTCTCCAGGAATGATTGAACACAGATTTGATCATTGCCAGGAGGCATAAACTTAAAAAATTTAAAGCTTGAATGAAGCTAATGAGTTTTTTCAGAAAGTGATTACAGGAGAAGTACATTCCAAAATCATCCAGTTACATAGTTATAGGTTAAGCCTTGTAATTAGGAGTCAGTAAAAATGTTTCCAGAACAGAAACACAAAACACTCACAGCATTAACAATAGCTATATACATAGTACTGAAACTACAAGGACAGATTGTCAGACATGCAGAGGAAGTATGTAGCTAAAGCTATATGGAGCTGGAAATTGAAAGTACCATTACTGCATTGAACATGCAGTAAGTTACACAAAATGTGTGCTTCTGGTTGAAAAATGTCACAAGCTAGCGAAGATCTAACCAAGGGAACTACTCTCAGCTCAAGGGACAGCAGTTGCAGCATGTCCACCATGTCATTATTGTATTGTTCCAATAGACAACATTAGTGTAGACTCTTAAATTAGCACCTCTCATTGTACCACCTCTCTCTCTCTCTCTCTCTAAATGTAATGTAAGCGTGCAAGACTCAAGCAAATTAAATCCATAGACAGACAAGGTAGTATATGTAGTGAGTATAAATACTTGTGTTTTGTTTCTTGTGCACTATCATGGAACATGCAACTCACTTTCACTGCAGACTGAATATTGTATAATTTCCCCACACAACGTGTGCATGCATGAAGGAGAGTGGAGTGAGTAAGTCAGTCATCATATACATAAGATTGATCATTCATTTCCATATGTGAACTGATCATTACAACTGTGCATGGTTCTCATTGTAGTATACCCTGGGCCAGTGCCCAAGCTTTGAATATTAGGTCTATGTATAATATTATACATTAATAACTGTTCTTGCCAACATTGAGTTCCCTCCTTGTTTATAATATATATAGAAATTCAGTTTTACTTTCTATCTGATGAGAAATAATGGTTTGCTGTCTGAAAGAGATAACTCTTTATGCCAACAATGAGTTCCCTCCAGGTAAAAGTTATCCAGACAGCTCTCCTCCACCACACAGAATAAACAGGTACCACTAATAGAACTCCCTCTGCTCTGACCAGAAGCATCTTTAAAGTGGCACTAGGTCAACACAGTGAGTGTAGTAAAGTGACTGCTCCCAAACACACCGAGATAAATTCCATCAGTAAAATGGCTGCTTCACTTTAGTTACTCCTAGAAGCTACTAACATTTGGAGGAGAATTGTTAACAAACTTCATTAGGAAAATATACTACTTAGCTTGTCCTGTTAAAACACTTAAATTGCACATAACCACTGGGTGTTTCTATAAAGTTTAATCTTGAAGAGGAGTTGCTAAATATCAAGTGACCAAGTGACCTTTGTCAGACCTTGCCAATCACACAAAGTTGGTAATCGCAAGATTTTCTCCTTGGCTCCTCTGCAACAAAATCGGTTACTTACAATTGCTGCCTCATCACCATTAGCTTCCATTTTACTTCAACACACGAAATTGTACTCCACTCTCACCAGAATGCTCTGTGGTGGCCCATTTCTAAAGCATTAGGAAAATTACAAACTTTGCACGTACGATTGTTTCCATTAGGTTTGGAGTTTGTAGGATTTACACTTTTTATATAATCATTACTGCATCCTCTGTATAGTATACTAGACACTCATGCAAAAGCTCCTATAATTGTAATTGTGCTCCGTAAAAACACACACAGAAAGTATAAAGGATAGAATCTCCAGATAATATTCAATATTATTAACATACCATATAATAGGATATTCCAATAGAGTGTGAAGATAGGAATAAAAACAAAAGAGACCTGAAAATAGGCCTAATAATCAGGGTAGGTTGTTGTATTCATGACAAAAAAAAGCAGCAGCAGCTGCTTGATGTATGTAGGGCCCAGCAGTGTTATTGTAGGTTATCCTCAGAGACTGTTGTATAGTTAAATTATCATATGACACAGCATAGTTGTATGTACTTGTGTCACTTATATATACCATCTTTTGTAGAACATGAAATATATCTGTAACAGTACAGCAGCTTCATAACCAGGACAGTGTTGTCAATAGAAAGCTTTGATGAGTAGTGCCTTGATATGCTGGAAGAGCATTAGTCTATGATGATGTCCTTTGGGTTATCTGTAGGAAGATTAGACTACTGCAGAAAAAATGTGATTGGAGCATGTATGGCAAAGTCACCAATAATGGCAGAATATTCCTACCACAGATAGCTGGATCAGATTCCATAGAGTTGATTTTTACTTCATACTTGCCTGCCTCAGACTCTGTCATATTTGATACTGTCAATGACGTCCCTTTATTGGTTATGGTAACTATATCACCAGAGGTGAGTTCAGTACCATTGTGGTACCATACCAGGGAGCTGATGTTCTGATCAATTGATATATAATCAGATATATTTCATGACCCTCCTTTCTTGGAATGAGAAGGCTCGTGTGATTGGCTCATCAGTACATAACAATCCTATGACAGTTAGTACAGAACAGGGATGTAGTCATATATATATATATACTCAAAAACAGATAATCACTTATAATGCATGAAAAATAAAAAAAATTGATAATATGGTAGTTGGTGTGGTGTGTATAGTTGTATGAGTAATTGCTCTGCGCCATGCACATGTGAGTAGGTCAGGTAATTATGTGTGTGTGTGTGTATGTGGGTGTGCATGTGAATGTGTGTGTGTGTGTGTAGGAGTAACTCTATGTGCTTGTAAAGATCATAACATATTTAATTGCTAATATCACTGCTGGCTTTCCCAATAGAGGCAAGGTCATTACACACTTTCAACCCAACAAGCCAGACCTCGAGAGCTACTTCACTCTTATTACAGATTGAAGTAGATATATACTGTTATGTACAGCACACTGTTAAGATTACACCATCTTCTTCCTAGAATTACGGCCAGTTGGAGTGTGAGCATGCACTGATATTATAGGTAATTAGTAGCAGCTATTTCAAATAAAGTCTTGTGGTACATGCAGACAACATGTTGCTCTCATCCACAGTCAGGGTTCACCACTGAGCTCAGGCACCAGATGCAAAGTGAATGTAGAATGCAATGAGCTCAGGAAAAAATCCTTCAAGAATTGAGGAGAGATTAACATGATGCTGGAAAATACCCAAGGTAAAGGACCCAAAGCCAAGTTCAAAGTTTAAGGACTCAAAGTAAAAGATCAAGGTTTAATTGTCTGCTAGATTCCCACCAGTAGGGCTACTGATAGGACCAGCACTGGTGTGTTATGGCAGTTTCCAAGTAATTTGAGGATGTGTCAGATCCCAGAGGCACACTCTCCAGGACAGTGCTATCTCAGTATCCCATTGAGGGTGTGGCTACAAGATGCGCATGCACAATGTATGTGTAACTTTTGTGGGTAAAACATTCAAGGTTAGAGATTGATGCTCATCAATATGGAGAGATTTCCACCTCAAACTATTTATGTTATAGGGTATGTATTACGAATTAATTAAACAACTTGTGTTCAATCTAATAGGTAATGGACACACAATCAAAATAATGGGACTAGACTATTACATTTTAAAAAGTCTTTAAGATCTAATGTTTTTTTACTTGTTCGTAATTCTTGTTAAGCCATCACTAGGATATAATATAACATGTGGTTGCACATATTCTTCACCATCACATTATCTAGGTATATATCGTAACATGTGCTTGCTCCTTGTTCATCACTGATCCTATTTCTAAGCAAACTACAAAGTAATCATCAAATATTTTCACCTTGACCACCAACATGCATGTCAAAGTAATATTTGGTTGTTTAGTGCATAAACCAATAAAAGCTAACAATGAGCCTATCAAAGAATCTTCCTCGCCTCATCCCAGTACGCTCTCTCCTATTGCCCATACTATATCTTCCGTCTGGTCCTCACTTCTCCCTCTAACCTGTCTTGGGGAGTAAAGCCTTCTGAGCTGGATATCAGCAGTAAACACCTATGTGTTGGTGAAGGGGAGAAATGTGCTAACTAATTAACATGCATGCATCCACAGTATGAAATTTTTTGATTTTCCTATGAATAAATGCTTCTATGTATCAGGCTATCAAGGTAGGATGATTAATGATCTAACACTGCAGAGCAGAGCCTGGAGAGTGGCATACATGGACATCATGTTTACAAGTCGGTCTGGTCCTCTAGTAATAGAAGAGATGCTTGAGCTTGAGGAGAAAAATAGTCACCACATGCACTTATCAGTGAAGGCCACTGAACCAATATTAAGTAGACTACATCTTTAATTAATTAATAACATGGTGAAATAGTACCGGAAATTATAGCATGCTCATAAAAGCGGGAATTGTTCACATTACTAATCGAGATAGGTGGTGTTTGGCTAGTCTGGCAGAGCCATACACCCAAACATGCAAAGAGCAGAGAGGTGGTCCGGTGAAACATAATTCTTTGAGCTGTTGGTACTGTAAAAAAAAAAATGTGCAGTCCAATCAGATTGCGCAGAACATAATAATAAAATTCCTTTTATTACATACACGTGCACCTAAAACTCCCAATATTTATTATTTTCACTGATCAGAAGAAGACAGATGGCTAACCTTGTGGCTGTGGCTCAGGATAAAGTTAGAATGATGGTGATAGAGCTATAGATAATGCTACTAAATTAATGCTGTTATCGCTCTCCAGTCACCCAGTTGTTAGATCAGATCCACAACCAAGACAAAACATTGTTATGACCAAAAAAAAAATAACAGCCTTTCAAGGCATGTACATAAACCTCTACATAATATGCTTACCCATAGCATGTAGCTAGGATCTAGATGTTGATGCAAGCATAGGAGTGAGCATTGACTGGTGGTGTACAGAAATGCTACAAAGATGCGTAGCATATGTTTAAGTTAAAATGAAATTTGACGGTATGCATGATGGGCATGTAGAAATTCCTTGGCGACAACTCAAATTATTATGATTCACCAGACCACCTCTCCACTCATAGTATGTTTGGGGGTATGGCTGCGCCAGACTAGTATTTGGCTGATGAAGTTATTATTACTGACACAATTATTACTACTTACCAAGCACTTCAACAATTTTATCCGTTGAGCCAAGAACTGTTCTATTTAATATTACACTACAAAAATACAAGCAGTATCATAGATGGCTAGTATAGTAAGCCTTCATGATGAAGATCTGACTGGAATAACTCTGCCACCATGCAAATTAGTCACACTCCTCCATTGATAAGTGACTAGGTCAGACTGTGTAGGATCTACCTCACAGGAGAACTACATTCTCTGTTTAACTCTGAAAGGACCTTTGCTTGGAATAGTGGTGATTCTGACTGAAGGTGCTACAGTCTGATCTCTCAGCATAATGCCACTGGCAACTGCAATACAAATCAAAACAAGAACTAATATCTATGGCTAAATATAAATATATAGAATAACGGTACATAACCAGGATATTCTTACCCAAGCATATTTCCATTATGTGGAGCGTCAGCATGATGTACAGCAATACTGTAAAAAAAATATTTAAAAATTAATTTTTAAACTGAAGTTGTGCAACGACCAGCCACCACTAATCTCGTGTGTATCCCAACCCTTTACCTACTACTATGTGATATGTAGGTAAGGGTCAGGACAACTGACTGCCAAGGTTTCATTTTCGTTCTCTACTGGTCTGGCACCCCAAAATGGGTGCATTTCAAGTGCGTAACACCGCAGTTTCTTTGTTGTTTTTTTTCCACTTACCTTGTAAAGTTGTTAAATAAACTAGCAGCATAATTGCTATTTCTGGTGCTTGATTTTGGAAAAGGGCACACACTTCCCTACAATTAGGTGTACATGTGCATGCAACATCATCAGTAGTAAGGCAAGGTGTTAATTACCTCTTTGGGCTATTCATGGATCTGCTTCTTCTATGTAGCTGTCTGAAAAGTTCCCTTTTTAAAGTCAGCAAGCAATATCATTGTTCCACTGTTGTTACAACTTCAGGTGTACAGTACATATGGAGTTTACAAGTTATTAGTTTTTACTACTGTACATGTTTCTAATAGAAATGGAGTGTGCAATGTAATTAAGTAAAGAGAAAGCCATAAAATAAATGGGTATAGGAGTTGAAAGATAATTATGAGAAGCTATCACACAGGAAGGAACACATTTGTAGTAGTACTTACAAGTCTATAATATACGGATAAAATCAAAGGTAACTCCTAACTAGAATACAATACAACTACACTTGTCCACATAATTTCAGATTATCATTAGAGTATTACTGCAATGTAAGTATTGGGCCTTTAATGGTGGGAAGCTCAACGGTAGGCTGCCATCAAGATTCCCCTGCCCTCCTAATACCGAGGTCTTGTTTTAGACTCTTAGGGTTCTAAATTCATGTTGTAAATTAGAACAATGTAGGAAAACTGCCTGCACCAGCAAGGCTGCCCCAGCCCGCCAGTTTAAGAATTCCCATATAAGGGAATAATCAACAGTTAACACTTACAGGAACCAATGGGATGATGGCATGACATAGATACAAACACACTACATACATGCTGGAATAATCATGAAACAAATGAATGCACGCTTAAGGGGAGACTACATACCACTGAAATTTGAATACATATTTGTAGCTGTCATAACTTTTTATCCCTTTCTTTTGTGCAGATATTTTGATACCAACTTGTTGCTTTTTGTGTGTGCTTTAAGTTGATATGTGAAATATCTCTATAGATACCTTTTCTTAGAAGATACATCCAAAAATGCAAGGATTACTCAAAAATTGCACCTCCCAAATTGGAGCACGGATAATTCCAAGGCGCTTATAAGACACTTCATTTCCAACCGTGCAAAAACCCACACAATATCTGTGACGTCACCTCTTCTAATCACCATAACTCAGCAATGCTTCACGAAAAAAAAAATTTTAAACCGTCATATCACAGCTAAGTGTTTAGGCAAGCCACAAAATTTGGGGTCTGTAGATCAAGGCACCTTGAAATTATCCGTGCTCCATTGGGAGGTGCAAATTTTTTTGTGACCCTTGCGTTTTTGGATGTATCTTCTAAGAAAAGGTGCCTATAGGGATATTTCACATATCATCTTAAAGCACACACAATAAGTAACAAGTTAGTATTAAAAATTGCTGCACAGAAGAAAGGGGAGGGGAAAGTTATGCAGCTACAAATATGTGTTCACATTTCGGTGGTAAATGGTATAGTTCCTCGTCCAGGGTTACTATCCTAGGGCTAGGGCTAGGAGTAGGGAGATGGAAGGCCAAAGGGCATCTTAGTTACTTTCTGACCAAGCCTATCTTGATAGAGTATCCACATTGGAGTTCTGCTCCCGATCTGTAGGAGATGGTAAAAGTAGTGCTGAAGTCGAAGGGCCCAGCTTGCTAGTCTGCCATTGAGATGCTTTGTTGTTCGAAGAAATGACAAATTCTTGTACCAGTCTCTAGCCGGAATGGCTTACATATCAAGTAAATGTTCAATAGCAAAGAGAACTACTAGCCCTTTCAATTCTGTGGCTGAGTATCTCTTCTCTGCCGGAAGCAGCTTCCTGGAGTTAAAGGCAGTGGGTAGCACATCCTCCTCCCTGACCACTGCAAGCACTGCCCCAGTCCTTTTGCTGAGGCATCTGTCAGTATGAGGAAATTATCTGAGTGTGTGGGGAGGGTAAGAAAGATAAGTGACACAATTATTTTTTTGAGATGGTTAAACTATGTCTCCATTGCTGGAGTCCAAACACCAGGTGAGGGTAATGCTTTCTTGGTTTCACAAGATAGTTTTCCCGAGTGTTGAGAAAAATTTGAGATGAACTTTCTATAATACCCTATCAATCCTAAGAATGATCTGATATCTGACTTAGTCTGTGGTCAACAGAAGTTCTGAATCGGGATGACTTTGCATTCATGGGACGGACTTGTCCTCTGCCTAGAGTGTGAACCAGGAAAACACAGTTTGCTGCAGTCCAGGTGCATTATTAGGCTTCACAGTGAGACCAAGTTCAACCAGCCGGGGAAGTAGACTGGTGAGGTGGGTGATGTGATTTTTCCATGTGGAGTTAAACACCGCCAGGTCATCCATGTAGACTCTGGTGAACTGAAATAGGTTGTCGAGGTTGCTGTTCATCAGCCTCAGAAATATGGCAGGGGTTTTTTGTAAACCAAAGGGCATCCCAGTGTACTGAAATTTACCCTGAGTTGTGATAAAGGCAGTCTGTGGCATGTCGTCTTTGGTGACTAGCACCAGGAGAAATTCCTTATTATTGAGAGCTAATGTGGTGAGGAATGTCACTTTCCAAGGTATCAAGTCTGTCCTCAATTCTTGGTATGAGATAAGGATCAGGTAAGGTAATATTGTTTATTCTCCTAAAGTCTATGCACAAGCTAATACCTCCTTCACTTTTTTTTTACAGTGAATATTGGTGAAGACCAAAGGCTTAACGATGGCTCAAGCATGTCTGCTTCTCTTAGTACCTTAATTTCCACCTTTAGCTGGTCCTTGCTGGAGCAAGTCTGTAGGGTCCAGAACCTGATGGGAGTGGTACTTTCGGTGTCAATCTGTTGTTCCACTGATATCACCAGTCCTGGTCGAGTGGTGAGAACATTTGAGAACATGCAATACCTGTCATACTCCATGGTTCCAGGAGTTTAGTAATGCAGGACTCTAGTCCTGTTATGCCCTGGGTTGGGCACCATTAATTAAGGAGAGAAACCCTTTCCACTACCTCAAATTGCCCATCCCAAGACTCCACAAATTTTTCCTGTTAATTGTGGTATCCTTACCAGTACCATAACCGAGATGTCCTTCTCTGCAACTGTCTTGTCATACTGCTGTTTCATAACTTGCTTGGCTCTGCTCTCCCTGGGTTCCACAACAGCTGCCATTTCTTCCATCTGCTCCTTAGCTGCTGCACACAGTCTTTGATGGCGGTCTCTTTCAACCAAGTTGACTTGAGCACCTCCAGAGGCTCATTGACACTCCTGCCATACAGAATCACAAACGGAGAGAAGCCAGTGACAGAGTGTGTTGTATCCCTGTTAGAAAATATTAGAAATTTTAAATGTATGTCCCAATCCTTTTTATCTTTTACTGCTTTCTTCACCATTGCATTTAGAGATGTTTTCCACCTCTCCAACATTCAGTCACTTTGTGGGTGATAAGGTGTGGTCATCAGATAGTGTATGTTGAGCAGGTGGCAGAGGTTGCCACGACTTGACCCACAAAGGCAGAGCGTTGGTCAGTCAGGATTTCTGTTGGAATTCCAGATCTGGAGAGGTCGCCATCAATGCTTCAGCGATGATCCCTGCCGTGACTCTCCTGAGTTGAATGGCCTCAAGACTCTTGGAGGCTAGCACATGCTGGTGAGAATGTACTTGAATCCTGATTTCGTCCTTTGGAGTGCCCCCACTATGTCAAAGGCTATCTTTTGAAGGTGCAATTATTACTGGCAGAGGCTGCAATGGGTCCTTGCTGTGACTGTGTAGTGCTGCCCTCTGGCAACTGGACATGATCTTCAATGTTCCTGTATATCGACTGATGTACCTGACTAGGTGAAATGTTTTCTTAAGCTTGCCAGTGTCGTTTTCGTTCCAAAGTGGCCATCTGTCAAATTTGAGTGTGACATGTTCATCACTGTTGCTCCATCTCCTTTTGGCAGAACAATCCTTGTCCATTTTGTGTCTAGCTCATCGGTTTCAGTGTTGGGAAGAAGTTTATCTTCTCATTTGTAGCCAACCTCACAGTTATCTGCCCACACCTAGGGTGGAACAAGGGAGGGATCCTTGTGTTGTTGCTGAATGAGCTGATGCTTGTCTTTTGGTAGGAGATCTGGAAGTGGCTTAGGGTTTGGCTGGCAAGCAACTGGCACTTCCTGCTCTGGAGATGGGACTGTGGAGTCAACATGAAACAATGAGTTATCCTAATCAAAGATCTCACCTAAGGTCAATGGTGAGGCATGAGACTGCAGTGTGGCAGCTTCATCCAGCTCCTTCTACCTTTTGGTCTGCATTAGAGCAATATTATTCCTGCTTTTTTTAAGTAAAATAGATAGGCTAACAATTCTAGGTCGAGACCCAACAATGTATCCACATCAAGTGTGCTAGATACTGCTACCTCATAAGTGTCGCAATGTGGTTCCTCTTGTAGCTGCACATTAACTAGGAGATATTCGTGAGTATTGCTATCAAACCTTGTCAGTCTCACCTTCTCTCCAGTGAAATTGTTAGGCTGATCATGTTTGCTATGCATGCCAGTTAGTGCTGCTCCAGAGTCTATGAGCAATCGGAACAGTGAGAGGAGCCAATGACGCCTTCAATGTATAGGTTTTTCTTTGGCTTTGGTGATGTAACTCGTCTAATCTCTCTACCATCAGCATTGTTCCGTTTAGGTTCCATCTCTTTCTATGTGCAGAGTCGATGGCAGTTTGCTCACATTCTCCCTTCTGGTTGATGGGTGTGGTTTACTCGGCTTCTAGTGTACTTTGTCCGGATGAGGTAAGGGTTTTCCTCTCTTCCAAGATCTCTCTTCCTGAAAGTGGGTTGTCGTTCATTCCGCCTGTGCCAAGATCTGGTCTCCCGGCTACTTTGGTGCTTGTTAGCCATCCTCTCCTCCATGAGGTTAGCATAGTCCAGGGTGGCTATATGCTTCCCATATTACAAAATTGGCATCTCCAAAATTGAACATGGATACGAAACTTGCCTATAGTGATTGTTGCTATGGCCTCCTTCACAGTGGTGCAGCTCTCCAACATTTTTTCACCATCCACTGCCCTGATAGTGTCCATGTATAGCTCCATGGGCTTGCATTTGAAACTCCAGAAGTCCCTAACATAGGCCTCCTTTGATCTGCCCATAGTAGGCATCATAGTTGATTACTTTCCACTATGAGGCAACTTGAAAGTTCACCACAGGCCATGTTAGCACATTGGTTTCATTAGGACTATATTCACCCAACCTGATGCTAGGTCAAAGGTCGATTGGAAATTTAATGTTTATTTCCCCTCAACCAATATCAGGACTCATGATGCATACAAATGTATGAGAGAGCATCTAATGCTTCCGAGGGAATCCTAACAAAGGAAAGTACCCTTTTTGAAGTCATTTTTGCTCCTCTGAAGACAACATATGCAAAACACATCAACTGTTTTAGAACAAATAATTCTCTGCCACCCTGGCCTTCCGGACGATGAACAGGAAACTGTGACATCAACTGTTCGCAAAACACTTGGATAAATGGGCCCGGTTAAACATAGCTGGTAAGGTGAAGGTTACTGCCCATGCAAGTATTTTAACATTTGCTATAGCAAACAGTGCAAGTCTGTCACTGCACATCCACATGCTTCTCCAGGAAGGATTTCTCGTTAGTCTTCAGAATTTTTGCCACTTTCCTTTGAAGAGCTGATGATCCAGTTGAATAAAATGACATGCTGTCATAAACTTCCACTACTCCTGGATAGGAGGGAATATTTGACACACATACCCAGCACTGAGTTCTAATGTTCATGATTTGGATTAAATCCCTACTTGCGGATTTATATGGAAGATCAGGCATTATATAAATTGTGCAACACCTCTCCACAATTTCATGTTTATTTAAAGTAACTTAAGTACTCTGGAAATATACACGGACACGGATATGGTAGATTCAGAAATGATTGTCAATGATGAAGAAACTTGTTGATCCACACATACATTTCACCATTTTTAATTGTTTCTTTATGCCATTGTCATAAAATTTTAGGGCCCCCATAAAAAAATAAGGGCCCCCAGCCCTAATTTTATATGAAAATGGCCACGTAGCACGCGTGTGTATCAATAGCACATGTTTGCATGGAGCAGAAATGACTGTTGCAAATGGAGGCAGATTATCTTTTAATCAGGTTTTTGAATATTTGAATGATGGAAGCTTTCCCGATAGTTTTGACAAGAATAACTAACAAGTGTGCTTTAAGAAAAGAGCTTATTTTTTTGCAGTGGAAGATACTAAAGTTGTGAGTTTCTAGCTAGCTAGCTATTGCATAGATATCAATAACTGCTATAACTATTGTTGCGCTTCTCATAGGGAAGGAAAGTTTGAAGAGACTTGTCATTGAAGATGCTACCCAGAGAGAGAGAATTATCAGATGCATCCATAACAGCAATCATTTGGGTATCAACAGGATTACAGAAATGATATCAGTGAAGTATTATTGGCCTGAAATGAGCTCTGATATTTGGATATATGTGAGCTAAATATATAAAGTAATATGAAACCAGTAACTATGTACATTAATAATTGCTAGGTTTCATCGTGTGACAAGTATCAAAAAAACAATTACAAACTGAAGAAGGCTTCTGGTCAATTAGCCCAATTCTGGTTGAACCTAAGCGCTGGCATCAGTTTGGGGTGGATCTAATTGGACCTCTCACTCAAACACCAAGAGAGAAAAAGTATATAGTTGCCGTTACGGATGATTTCTCAAAATGGGCAGAAGCTGGACCTTTTCCTGATAAAACAGCTCATGGAATAGCAAAGTTCTTATATTCCAATGTAATAATACGCCTGAATTATTATATCAAATCTTTTTAACAACTCTGATGTTTATAGGTGATATGTAGACATGGTTGTCCTTCAGTTCTAATTACTGATCAGGGTAGGGAGTTAATGAATTATCAGATGAGCTGTATCGTGTTACCAATACAAAACACAGAATCACTAGTGCCTACTATCCTCAGGTAAAATGACTGCATGGTAGTTTATCTGTTACAAGAGAAACTCCTCAATGTGGACCCATGAAATGCAAAGACTGGCAATGACATAGTTTACCTATTCCAAAAATGGTTGCTGCCAAACATTTAGGCTGTGTTTTACCAAATCATACCTTTTATATTATATACCAGGGAAGGGAAAGGGAAATAAGGATACGTAAAAATGAAAGTGTTATTACAGTATTGTATTTTTGTCCCCTCATTTAAAGACAAATTGTTTGACGGAGCGGTTTAACCAAACACTCTCACGATGTTCAGCAAAGGTTATTGATGACTATCAGCAAAACTGTGATGAATAAATCGATACTGTTTTGATGAGCTATTAAGCATCCAGGCAAGCATCAACAAAACATTCTCCTTATTATATGTTCTACCAGCAACATATGAGACTTTCCATTGACTAAGCTTCAGATGCATGATGGAAGTGAGGATGGTGAAGATGACATGGATTCCGAAATCATTGAGAAACTCCTTCAATCGAGAGAAAAGGTTTCTGTAGTGCAACATACAATATTGGCGATGCGCAGAAGAAGCAAAAGGAAACTTACAATCGCAAGCATCTTCCAGAGGAATTGCCGATTGTGCTGAAGTCCTTGTTGAGAACACAGCAGAAAAGCAGAGAAAAGGAGGGAAACTAAATCCAGCCTGGCATGGTCCATACATTATCAGTAAATACCACGAAAAGGTGTGTGCCAACTGAGCAATGAGGCTAGAGATGTAATTCGAAAAACGGTTAATGTCGCAAGGCTGAAATTATATTCAAAAGAGCGGCTAATTGTCCAGAAGAGGAAAGGAATAGAAAATGAAAGGAGTGGATAACAGTAAACCTGTCCCAAAGAGGCAGTGTCATGAAGACAAATTGGTGAAAGAGATTTTAGATGAGATGAGCTAACTGACGAACATATGACCTTTGCTACAGCTCTCTAAAAACAACAATTTCCAAACCTTGGCAGCCTGCAGTCAACACTTCTTGCGCAGAAGAATTTGTTTTCCCAAGTGCTAGCAGATATTGACTGTCATCATACTGGGAAGTTTCATTGGGTGATATTGTCAGCTGCAGTCAACGACACAATTAATGTGTATGAATCCAAATTTAGTGGGGCACCACTTTCCTCAAGTCTGCAAGTCCAGTTGGCCCTAGGCCAGAATAACAGAGGAAGAGGATGAGAAGTTTCTTTCTGTTGAATGTCTTGCACTATAGCAACAACAGGGATGTGCTGATTGTGGAATATTCACCATAGCATTTGCTTATCATGCAGGTGCTGTAATTAGGAATACTGTATATACTAAATTATAATTTTGTAATTTTGTTTGCAATAGCAAATGGCAATGACTTGAATGTGATGGAGTTCAAGCTGTCAGAATTGAGAAGACATCTTGTAAATCGTTTCTGCGGAAACCAACTCCAACCATTTCCACACATTATTGCTCCTGCAGCCTACTGCAGCAATACTTCGCTGTACATCAAATTGGAATCTACTGTGATTGTGAGTTACCAGACGTGTATGACAATATGATCCAATATGATGGATGTGACCAGTGGCATCATCTACACTGTGTGGGAGTTTTGAATCTCCAATTTTCACAAAAATGGTTTTGTAAAAGTGTTCAGCGAAATGACTAATTTTTATTACAATAATATTCTGCATTCTGCACTTTTAGTGATTGAAGTTTATGACTTGACAATGTGAATCACCCATTCTTGAATAATACATGGTATCAAAACTGAGCCCAAGTTAGCTAGCTGTAATCTGAAGAAAGATAAGGTAACTGGAGATCTATGAAGGCCATATAAATAGGGAGGGGGGCAATGTCATGAAGGGGGTCATCCTAAATACATATAAGAATGGGACTACGTGGGGGGGGGCACATTCATATAAATATGGGGCGGGGTGGGGAAAGGGGGGCTCTTTAAAGGGGGCCTCATTTTTATATGACACCGTTGGTGTACTACCCTCATGAAAGATTTATGGCACGCTTGAAGTGCTTTGGTTTGAAATCGGTTGAAACCCATCATTTAGGATACTAAGAAGCTGCCAAAGTACATTTTAGCTGAGATATAAATGGTGTTTTTGTGCACCATCTTGGAACAGGGGTCAAACCAATTTACAGAGTGCTTCCACTACATACTTACAAATTCGGGCTTGTGGTGTTAATGCCAAGTTTTCCATCCACGTCCCCAGAGAAGGGTCCCTTTTCTACTTTGCAAGCCAATTAGAATGTTCAAACGTCAAAGGCAAACAAATACTACTATACCAATGTCAGTTTTGTCATATGGCAGTACTTGCCTACAGAATCGTCAATATTGTGGTTTTATTGTTCTAGCTATTGGCCAACCCTAACTACTGCTCAGGCGATAAAACATGGCTATTGCCCTGACTATAACTTTAGTATGGCCAAGCTGAAGGCTAGTTCAATACTGATTTGTGATATGATTCGTAGATGTCTTCATTGTCGAGGTTTACCTTACAGATTCACAACTGGTACAAGTGTTTGGATTCTGATATGGGGAAATAGCTAATAATTTTATGTATTTTCATATGCCTTACAGGTGCAATGTTAATCAACCTGATGCCCTACAATATAATGGGATACAAACTTTGAAACAGAAATTCATGCAGAATTAAGGAGTTTTGTTAAGAATACTTGGAAGCTGCTTCCCTTGAAGATGGAAAGAGCACCACATAAAGAGTGAGATTTTCTGCAGGAATTATCCGAGTAGGGAAGCAGAAGCGTGCTTCGTAACTGTTCCAGGAGCAAGAACTCAATAAGTAGTAGGCTAATACTAATCCTCAACACTGTTTGGTTATCCTATGAAACTGATACAAGTCCTTGAGCAGTGGTAATCTTCAGCAGCTCATTTGTCTACTAGCAAAGATGTGAGCAGTCAGTGGCTATACAGAGAATCTTGTTGTTCTAAGAAAAAGGTGAGTAAAATAAAATCATAGAGTAAAAAGAACAAACAAAAAAAAATTAATTAAAAAAAAATTAAAAACTATTCTTGTCAAAAAAACAGAAACAAGACTAAATCCATTGAAACCACAACCATACGATAACACCATTCCAACTAATACACATAATTATTTTACTGCTTTTAAAAGTCTATAATTATAACTGCAATTTAGTTGGATTGTTAAGTGTTACTTATGGTTGGGGTATAAATGGATTTAGTCTTGTTTCCGTTCTTTTTTTGACAAGTCAATCCATTTTTCCTCTTTTTAAATTTTTATTAAAAAATATTTTTTGTTCGTGATTCATTTTTTTGTTTGTTTTCTTATTTTGTATCTTATTTATTTGTTTCTGATCTTCCCTTGGTTCTCCGATAATTTCTGCAGAAAGTACTGCCTGATGATCTCACTCTTAATGTGATGCTCATCTCATCTTCAAAGAAAGCAGTTTCCATGTAATTTTAACAAACTGCTTCCTTCCTATGCACATTTGTGTTTCAGAATTTTTCATCCTATTATGTTGTCGGGTATGTGGTTGTCATTACACCTGTAAGGAACATGTTAAAACTTAAAATTCTCTGCTACTTCCCCAAATCACAATCCAAACACTTACACCAGTTGTGAATCTCTAAGGAATATATAGTTCTTGACTGCATCACATCTCAAAAATCATAAAGAAGACATCTACAAATCACAACACAAATCGATACTGGGTTTGCTCTTCAGCTTGTCCCTACCAAAGTTTTGACCCAAGCAATGGCTATGCTAGCCTGTAGAGTAGTTAAGCCTCAGCAAATATCTTGAACAATAAAACAAAAATCTTGACAATTCTGGCTACAAATACTTCCTTATGACAACACTGTTTGTGTGCTTACATTTTTTCTTGTAAAGTATATATCTACTTTTACACAAAGCAATTAACCCTCAGCCATATTGCCATATGTCCATTTCTGTCCCACAACTGGTCAGGAACATTGGCATAGCAATATTTGCTGGCATAGCAATATTTGCTGGCATAGCAGTATTCACTCGCTTTAGGCATATAAACATCATTACTATTTGGTGAGCAAAGTGAGTGCTCACAGGGAAAGTAAATGGAAACTTCTCATTGTGGTACATGGCAGTATTTGGTATATATATATATATAATTATTCTATTCTGCCATACGTTCATATACCAGTGTCCCAGGGAACTTGGCATCCCCACTTTTTGGCAAACATGAGCCAAACACCCTAGTGAGGAATCCCACGTATCATTCCTTCAGGGAAAATGGCATCCCCACTAATTCCTTCCAGCTACTTTCTCCTTGTTCCTATAGGCCAAATTAGGGATTTAATGAATATATAAGAAACCCAGTGATATTTCAGGACTAATGGTTGAGCACCATATATACCAGTGTTACATACCAGGGTAAGTGATTGTGGTGAGGGACTACATCTGAAACCATCGAAATTTGAACGAATATTTGTAGCTGTCATAACTTTTTTCCCCTTTCTTCTGTGCAGATACTTTTGATATCAGCGTGTTGCTTATTGTGTGTGCTTCAAGGTAATATGTAAAAAGTCTCTATAGGTACCTTTTCTTAGAAGATACATGCACAAAGGCAAGGGTTACTCAAAAAATTGCACCTGCTAATTGGTGGCAAACCACAATCCAAGGCGCTCACGCAATTTCTGTGACCCGATCTCTTCTACTCAACATAACTCAGGGGGAGGGAAGGGGGAGGGAAGGGGGAGGGAAGGGGGAGGGAAGGGGGAGGGAAGGGGGAGGGAAGGGGGAGGGAAGGGGGGGAGGGGAGAGGGGGAGGGGAGAGGGGGAGGGGGAGAGGGGGAGGGGGGGAGGGGGGAGAGGGGGAGGGGGGAGAGGGGGAGGGGGGAGAGGGGGAGGGGGGAGAGGGGGAGGGGGGAGAGGGGGAGAGGGGGAGGGGGGAGGGGGGAGGGAGGGGGGGTTCACGTTAAAAAGAATATAAACCGGGCATATCACAACTACTTGCTTTAGCAACCCACACACCAATTTTGGGATGCATCGCTCAAGGCGCCTGGGATTGTGGTTTGCCATTAATTAGCAGGTACAATTTTTTTAGTGACCCTTGCCTTTGTGCATGTATCTTCTAAGAAAAGGTGCCTATAAAGTCTTTTTACATATTATCTTCAAGCACACACAATAAGCAACAAGCTGATATCAAAAGTATCTGCACAGAAGAAGGGGGAAAAAGTTATGACAGCTACAAATATTTGTTCAAATTTCGGTGGTTTCAGGTGTAGTCCCCCATCTTTTTATGTTTACTTCTCTTCTATTGTTGGCAACCTTCCTCTATTTTTTTCCCTGTTGTTATCCTTTTTTATTGTTAGGATTGCTCCCTCCAGCAAGGTGAAGTGAGTGTTAGGTGTCCTGTACAGTAGGCAGGATTGCTAGAGCTTATGGTTAGAGTCTTTTATAATGCCAGTCCTTATTTATTGTCAGGATTGCCACCTGGGCAGGGGGAAGCGAGCAAAGCAAGCATTTGGTGCCCTTTTCTATTGTTAAGGCCTAGGGCTAGTAATAGAAGCTTGCTAACTATCATTTCTCCATTCTTCATCTCATGGTGCACCCACATAACAGAATTGGGAGGAGGGGTGCCAAATTCCCTGATGGGATGCCAAATTCTCTAGGGTATTTGGCTCAGGAATGCCATCCATATTTCTTGGGGCTGCCAGTGATTACACAGAATATTTTATGGGCTCACAGGACATGGTCGTCCAGGAGATTTTGTGCACATGCCATCGATGGAAATGCGTGATTCGGAAATGGTCGTTGTTGTTGTTGTTGTTGTTGTTGTTGTTGATTTTAATTTTTTTAAAATTTTTTTTTAATATATATTTTTTATTAATATAACTTTACACACAGGTATGATATATGATCTAACTAGGAAATTCACGTAGTCATAAGAGTGGAAGAAATTAATTAAGCTTAATTAAATTTTAAATTTACTACTTGTTCTATGGGAGATGGACTCTATTGGTGTCCATGACACATTCGTGTTAGTGCATCCTGTCTCTGAACATATATTCTAGGTAAGTTTATTTCTCTCTTCATAGTGAGTATCTCCTGTCTCCTGATCCACTTAAATCTACATCACTGTCACTGCTCACATTCAGACAATTGTTCTTCCTCCTCCTTCATTGAATAACTGGTGTCAAACCTTTTCCCCATCATTAGTATATGTAACTCCCAATTTATCTTCATTTAATTCCACTGACCAGGTCACATTCCAGTAAATTAATACCACATCTTCAGGTGCCTCAGAAGAAGTTGAAGTGTCTTCACCATCGGTATCAGGTTGACTGCCATGGGTGATGTGCACTCTGAAGTAGCATTAGGCACTTTCATACCGAAATTCTAGGGATCTTCTTACATTCTTTAGCTTTCCTTAGAAATATCACCCTCCTCTTTACCTTTTTCTTAGTCTTCTTACTTGCACCCATAGCAATAACTCCAGAGTGGCACTGGTCCCTGAAAAATAACTATTCGAAAATCCAATCTTTGACTACCTAGCTGTCTGCACTGCACCATTAAAGCCAAGTCCTTCGCCTTCTAAGTGCACACACAATGGGGACTCAAGTCTTGTTGAGATCAGAAAATGGCCCATCAGGCACAGTTATGGTACTGTTTGGCCACACCAGATCCACCATTTTTTCATAAACAGTTGCTAGAGTTCTATTCTGAAAAGTCTAATCCATGCTCAGGAATTAGAAGTTATGCAAGTTATTTGTCTTGGTATGTAGGTGAGGTAAATACAATTACTTGCATGTACTGCTCTCTCTCTCTCTCAGACACCGTTAGATGACTGTCCACATGGTTAGCATATATAGAAAGGATAACTGATGCAGTAAAAAATATTGTGTAATGATGAAAAGTATATTGAAATCAATTGACCGAATCAAGAGTGCAATCACTTTAATAAGTTCATTATGTCTGCTTTTTATGGACTTTCCTTTAGTACTACTCAGAATTTCTGTAAAATTACTGGATGATGATCATTTCCTCTTCAAGAGAAGCATCTTACAGCACTCTAGAATTGTATGCATATTTTTTTAACAGTTCAAGGCGTGACAACCTGATACCCAACAACACAATGGGATGACAAAATCTGTAACGGAAAGGTGAGAATGGAAGTAAATAAATGTTTAGGGAATCAGGGAATGTTGTAGGATATCAGGTTGTCCTACCTTGCACCTGTAAGAAATAAAAGCATGCAATTCTTGGTTATTTTTCCATATCACAAGCCAACCATTACATCATGATGGCACCAATATGTACAGATCAGTACTGTATTAGGCATACAGCTATGCTAGGGCTATGATAACGGATAAAACAATGCAATCTAACAAACCTAGGATATCGAAAATTGTCAAACAATATATGTTTTCTCTCTCAAGCAATTTCACTCACCACTCTAATACCTTGCAATCATTGCTAGTTCGCAAGCGAAGCGAGCACAGTAGGGAAGCGTAGAACTTCGTATTGCCGCGCATGCCCGTAGGTGTTGTGCCTTACGTTCATTTCCCGGGAGTGCACGGAATTTTACGGACTCGACATAAACGGAAATGGTCTTGGAAAGCAAGCCGCTTGGTCGCTAGATTAGGATGAAGAAAATTACTGCAGATTTCTAAGTCCAAAGGGAAGAACACTGGCTACACACGTGACCTGCATGTTCAATAGCTGTCAGGGAAAGGTTGCTGAAGTTAGTTTTTTTTTAACTAAATTAGCTTAATGCTTCAATATGCCCTGGCATTGGATGTGATATAAGTTCTTGATGGTAGCTAGGAACCATTTTCAATCTTGCTAAGGTGAACACAGTTCTAGCATGTTTACTGCCACTTTCTCTCTCGGATAGCGAGTAGATAATTGGATAGTGTAGCTAATGTAGAAAGCTTACCTGATGCATATAGCCAATATTTGTGCTAATAATATAAAGCATACTGAAAACAATATCAAAAGTGCAAACTATCTCTTGAACAGATTAGTGTCAGCTTCTGCATGGTCTTCCCTTAGTTCTTCGATAATTTCTGCAGAAAGCACTGCCTGCTGACCTCACTCTTAATGTGTTGCTCATCTCATCTTCATGGAAAGCAGTTTCCTCGTATTCTTAAAACTACTTACTTCGCATGCACATTTCCATTTCAGAATTTGTCATCCTTTATGTTGTAGGTATCAGTTTGTTCTATCTTGCTCATGTAAGGAATACAGTAAAGGAATGCAATTCTTGGCTACTTTCCCATATTACCATCCAACCACTAACACCAGTTATGAATCTCTAATGAACATATAATTTGTGACCTGTTGATATCACATCTCACATTATAAATAAGACATCTGCAAATCAAGTTCTTGATGGTAGGAACCATTTTCAATCTTGCTAAGGTAAACCCAGTTCCTTGCATATTTATAGCCTTCTCTGTCTCTCAGATAGCGAGTACATGACTGGATAGTTTAGCATATATAGAAAGTATAACTTATACAACTAATGATATAGTGCAGATATAGTGCAAATTGAAAAAAAAAAAAAAACAGTATTGAAAGAGCAAACTATCACTTCAACAAGTTGTCTCAGCTTCTGCATCCTTTTGTTCCCTAATAATCTGAAGAAAACATTGTTTAATGACCTACATCTTAATGTGGTACTCATCTTCAAGGAAAGCGGCTTCCAAATATTCTTAACAAGACAACTTCCACATGCACATTACCATTTAAGAATTTCTAATCCCATTACGTTGTCAGGTATCAGGTTGTCCAATCTTGCACCTGTAAGGAATGTAGAAACTTACAATTCTTGGCTACTTCCCCATATTACAATCCAACCGCACCAGTGTGGATCTCTAATAACATACAATTCTCGGCTGCATCACATCCCACAATCTCAAAGAAGGCATCTACAATCACATCACAAATCAATTTGGGTTAGCTCTTCAGCTTGTCCTCACCAAGGTCATGGCCAGAGCAATGAAGATTTTTTTTTGCCTGAGCAGTATTTAAAGCTAGGCAAATATCTAGAATATTAAAATAAAAATCTTGATAATTCTGACCTGTACAGCCTTATGACATCACACTTAGTATGCTTCCATATTTGTTTCTAAGTAAAGTAGATGCTCTAACATTTAGCAATTCACACTCGGCCATATTTCCATATGTGTATTTCTGTCTCACAACTGGTCAAAAACATTGGCATGGCAGTATACGCTGGCATAGCAGTATTCACTGGCATAGCAGCATTCGCTCACTTTCGACGTTTAAACATCATTACTAGCATTAGCAAATGAAACTACTAGCAAATGAAACTACTAGCAAACAACCAAATATGGTCATGCATGACAACACAAAGTTTTTTTATCCACCTTCCCTGTGAGGGCTCGCTTCGCTTGCTAATTATTTCTGCCATACTTTCATATACCGGAGAGTACACGGAAAATTTTACAGACTAGACTTGAAAGGATAGTCGCCGGGATGTATACAGATGGGGGCACCCTGGAATTCTTCTCCCTGGGTTGAGTTTCCTTCCCCATGGATATTATCCATTTCATTAAGAAACTAGGCTAAAAGTAAATCTTTTAAATTAGACAACAAATATCTTTTAATTAATTAGCCATCAGTCTTAAAGTCAACACATAAGCTTGCAACAATAGCTATCTCTAACTAAATTACACAGTCAAAGTACTCTTCTATGATTATGTTCTTTAAAAATTTCCAGTATTTCCTCAAATTCCACTGCACCAATTTCAGGCCCTTCAATCATATCCTCATGAGCTGTGGTACACTACAGTCTGATAGGCGACTGTAGCCTTGTTTTTACTTAACATTTTTAAATTACTAAAATCATTCCACTGAGGCTGTGCCTATTGGAAGCACCAGGAAAATGTTCATCATTTTAAAAGCTTCAGGAAATATACAAGCATAACTTGTTTCCATAGTGTCTTTTATGTCTTGCAAAGATGTAGGGGTGGTATTTTTTTCCATCATAACCCCCCCCCCCCCCCCCCCAGAGTTATAGTGTTGAGAAGAGGCGGGACCAAAAAAATATGCGCGATTTTTTTTGGTCCCGCCTCTTCTCAACACTATAACTCTGGGGGTGGGGGGGGGGGGGGGGGGGGGGGGGGTTTCACCGGAAAAAATAAATAAAACTACTATATCACAGCTAAGAGCTTTAGCTACCCGCACACCGATTTTGGGGCGGGTCTGTCAAGGCGCCTGGCAGTTAGGACTGCCACAAATTAGGAAGTGCCATTTTTTTAGTGATCCTTGCGTGTTTGGATATATTTTCTAAGAAAAGGTGCATATAAAGACTTTTTATATATCATTTTAAAGCACACACAATAAGCAACAAGCTGGTATCAAAAATATTTGCACAGAAGAAAGGGGAAAAAAGTTATGACAGCTACAAATATGTGTTCAAATTTTGGTGATTTCAGGTGTCGTCCCCCCATAAGTGAAAACTTAGCAGCAGCAGAGGAAGGAATAGGAAGGGAAAAAAGCCAGAGTGGTCAGCCGAGATAGAAAGACTTAATGATGCTAAGAAGGTGGCCTGTAGTAAGTTACGAGGAACAAGGAAGAGAGGAGAGGAGGAAGGTATACTGAGATGATTACAAAAGTATGAGAAAGGGGTGAAGAGGAAGATCAGGAAGGAGAAGAAGGAATTGAAAGAGAGCAATGAGAAAGATTAGAGAGCAGGATGGCACGAGTTGCAAACTGTTCTGAACTGATGTGAGGGAAGAAGAAGCAGCGAAGGTCGAATAGGATGAAAGATGAGGAGGGAAGGAAGTTGAGGGAGGAGATGAATTGTTGGAGGTGATGGCAAGACATTGGGAACGAGGAGAGAGAAGGCTCCTGGCCCAGATGGAATTTTAAGTGAGATGGTGATGTATGGTGGTGGAAGATTGGTGGAAGTGATACTGTAGGTGAATAATTTGGTGTTGAAGAGTGAGTCCGGTCTGGCAGAGTGGAAGAAGAGTCTGCTGGCCCCTTTCCTTAAGGATGGTGACAATGGTGTAGTATGAAATTATAGGGAGATTGCTTTAGGTTGTAGCATGGCAAAGGTATTTATGAGAGTGAGAAGTTGTAAGGTTTGTTGTGGATAGGATTTTGACAGAAGTACAGGGAGGGTGTAGAAGTCAAAGGAGATGTTGGGGTCAGTGGTTGGTGTTGAGGGGTGTGTGTGTGTGAGAGAAGAGTGAGAAGGAGACATCATACTTGGCCTTCCTGGATGTTAGCAAGGCATATGACAAGTGTGTGGAGGGAGGGAGGGATTGTGGTGTAAGATGAGACATGGTGTAGAGGAGAAGTTTGTTAAGGTGTGTAAAGGGTTTCATAGTGGAGTGGAGACGAGGGTTGTGATGAACGGAGCAAAGTCAAGATTGGTGTTGAGAGGGGTCTTAGAAAAGGTTGCCCATTGTCTCCACTGGTGGAAGAATTGGAAAGAGCTCAGCTTGCAGTTAAATTGAGGAGCGTTGGTGTGGGGCTCTTATGCATGTAGATGACATTGTGCTGGTGGTGGACTCGGGGATGGAGCTACAGACTATGTTGGAGGTGGTTCAATTGTATGTGATGAAGTGGAGGATGAAGTTCAACAGTAGGAAGAGCAAGATCATGGTAGTTGGGAAGAGGGTAGGTGGAACGAGTTGGAAAATTGGTGAGGAGATAATGGAAGAGGAGAAGAATTAAGTATTTGGGTGTGTGGTTTAATAAAAACAACAACAAGGTAATGTCCACTTAGAGAAGATGGTGAATAAAGCACGGAAGAGTGGGTTGGAAAGGTGATATGGATGTCCAGAGTGAATGGACAGGTGGAAGTTGACAGAGGAAGGATGGTGTGGAGCTAATAAGGCGACTGAGTGTGGAGCATGCAGCTGAAGAGTGGTGGTCAGGAGGGCATAGTGCATGCAGGAAGCTGGAGTCAACACAGATGAGCGTGGGTAGGAGATTGTTGGGGGGAAACAATACAGTGGCAGGAGTGACAGTGCAGGGAGAGCTAGGGTGGAGGAAGGTGGAGAAGTGGAAGGAAGTGATGAAAGTGTTGTTTGATAAGAGATTGGAAGGGATGAAGAGAATTGAATGGTGAAGATGGTGGTGGAGAAACTAAGAGAGGACGGAGGAATAGGGTAGGGAAGAGTATGAGATTTTGAGGAGAAAATTTGAACTGGATAAAGAGGGTGGGTTGGTGGGTAAATTGAAGAATAGTATAGGTTGGCAAATGATGGTACAAGGGTGGAGAGATATGTGAGGTTGGTGCAGTGTCAGGCAATGTGAGGTTGCTGTTCAGGCTGGAGACTGGTTTAGCTGGATTGTTGGAGGATAAGAAGAGATGTTGAATGGTTAGTGACAAGAGGTGTGTAATGTGTGATAGCAGAGTAGGGGAGGATTTGGCTCACTTCCTGGTGGGTTGTTGGAGATTTGAGAGAGATTGGCTGATGCTGATTGGCTGGTGCTGTTAGATGATGTGTGCAGAGTTGTGGGGGCCAGAGAGTGATTGGATGAATTTTGGAGAGTGGATGAGGAAGTTAAAGTAGCATTGCTGCTGGGGAAAGGGGTGGAGGGCATATGTAACAGAGTGATGAAGGATGTGGATGCTTATTGTATTGTTTGGGTAGATGGTGGCAGAGATGGAAGCAATTGTTGTACGGGTAGGTTGTTGGATATGGTCCTCCTCTCAATTGTTAGATCTCTTCCTCCTTGAACACCTTGGACACCTTGGACATAGTATATAGCTTTTAATTAGTGTGTATGTGGTGGCCTTGACTGGCTCAGCAATATCAAGGATTAAATCATTGGAGAGCGGTTATGTGGGTAATTCCAAGAATTTAGCCCTGGAGACCACACCAATGGCGAAACGATTCGGTAAAGGGTTTAGGCACGTTATACACTCAAGTCGACGAAATCGCGAGCGGCGGCGGCTTTGCTAGCAGCACGACGGTGTCACCTGATAACGGTCAGTGGTCTGGTGATGAGCAAAATGGTGGCAATATTTATTGGAAGGCGGAAGATCTCGACTAAAATTCTGTGATTTTCCCTCTCGAATACTTTTATTTAGCTAGAACTTTTAGGTGTTGAATTTTTACGATGGAGGAGAAAACTACTGCCAAGGAACTGGACTCCTGGATATCTCGGTTAGAGGAATGTAAGCAGCTAGAAGAAAAGAAAGTCAGAATACTGTGCTCCAAGGTAAGCTAATCCTTTCTACCTGGGTTAATAGTGTAACTGGGCTACGCTACAGGTTTGGCTAATAGGTTTTCTCCTCGACATAAATCTAATAACTAATCTCATTTTTATACTGTAGCTGTAGTCCACGGTAGTGTAGAAAGCCACCTTTTTTCTAAGACAAGAGTCGAAATTGACTTGGCAGTCACAATCTAGTGTTAATCCTAGAACTCAGGTCTGGACAAGCATTCTGGAATCATTATCTTCTAGAGTTTTCCAGGAATGGTGTGAAAATTAGCCCCTCTAGGCGAGTTGTATCATATCAGATGACAGTGCAGTTGATTGAATACCAACATGTGGTTAGGGGACTGGTGTAGATGGCTCTTTGAAAGATGCGAGGGAAATTTTGGATAATTTCTGTGTTTCGGTTGCTGTTAGTTTTTTTCCCATGTAAGTATGTGTACTTAACCATGCGTTATCATTCATAATCCCAGCCTTAGAAATTCGGTTGTCCGAGCATTGGCAATTCACCAATCTCATTGCCATCCAACTGGCTGCTGTGTATATGATGTCTTTCTCCACCCTTATTGAGTTAAATGATAGTTGTTGTGGAGATAGGTCGCTTATTTGGGTGAAGCAGTGAGACACAGAATGTAGCACGACCTAACTACCCATGACCAAACTACCCATGACCACCAAGCAAAAATCCTAATTGACTATGTTGTATTTTGTGTTGCATTCATTATTTATAATTCATGCCATCGGAGAGACCGAACATGTTTTTACTTATGGCCAGCGTAAATGGTACTCCATTCCATTTTCTCTGCCACTCTTCATAGTCACTTATTGGTATTGTAATGACTCGCCTGATGTGTGAGCATGCATTGTACAGTGTTTGGGTAGGAAGGATAATTCCAATTAGTTGATGTAAAGCCTATATAAGTATGTGTATACATGGTCTTTCTACAGTTGTGTGGGTGGTGCTTAGGCAACTCTCACTCTAGTGTCTCAAATCAGCTTATTATTCTATGCTCTAAGCCAGCCAGCCAGCGTGGGTGCACAGACTAGTAATTCACTCTTGGTGGCAGTGGTAATGGTATCTTATATTGATCAATTTCTGTTTCTATGTAGCTTTAGTAGTAGGGGGACATTTCAATGGATAACCCAGCAAGAGCCTCAAAATAGTGCTCGAACTCGTTGAGACACCTCTTATTTGCTGCTGTCACTTTCTTCTCTCTTCCTAGCTTGATCAGCTAATGTGTGCCAATCGATTCACATTAGGCATGTAACTATGGTAATGGTGACGTGGCATCCCAGTTCAAGAAGTGAAGTTTGCATAGTGAAAAGCGAGTGAAGTTACATTTTTCATGTGGCTTTTTTGCGCACAGCACCCGCCTAGTGTGATTAAATCTGGAAATGCTTAGTGATACCATTAGATCATGTTTAGTGATACCATTAGATCATGTTTTACAAGTTTGAGGTGGTCTAATCTCCCTTCTGTGCACTTCCCGTTGCACTATAATTGTAGAACATTAATTCAGCGTGGCTGAAGTACCTTTACTCTATTGAGATCTGTGTATATGTACATGGATACAACTCGTGATTGTATCCCTGCCAGATGATGAAGGTGCTCAGATATAGGTGAGAGGAAGTGAAGTCTCCGCCGCTAGCACACAGTATAAGGATCACAACCTAATGAGAACACACTGATTACCCATTATGGTTCTGTGAGACTCTCTTTGTATATACCTATATCCTCGATAGGTCACATCCTTGATAATTTTGTACCCTTGAATTATCAAATAGACACTGTTTACTACCCTGAGTGAAATAATGCCCAACTTTTATTTTTATTTAACCCACCCACTGGTGCATGATCATTCTGAAACACAACCTGGTAAATTGAGCAGACCTCCACCACCATCTATAGGAGACTACACCCACCTCCTGCTGCCAAGTCTGGTTGAAAGGATGATACCTGACTATAGTCTAGAGCCTTCCCCCTCCCTCCCTCCCACCTTGTAACATACGCTAGCCTATCTGCCAGACCCCCCCCCCCCCTTCCTCTCCTCACCAGGCTATGTAGTTTGTAAATGTTCCCCAAGAAAGCTAGCGAAATTCCTACTTACTACGTAACTGCACTGTGTGGTCTAATTGATGATATATACCAGGATGTAACACATGCTCTAGTTAGATGTGA
>CBDHDT010000044.1:0-21879 GCA_965261215.1 Ekhidna sp. | reverse complement strand
TACAGTACATATGATAATGTGAAAAATAATAATTAGGTAGGGATATGTTAATCAACCAGTTGTACAAGTGCGAAGTAGATGATCAAATGGAGTTCCAGAGAGATGATGCAGAGGGGGCAATGGATGGCTATATGGCTGTCATAGGAAAAAATGGGATTGAAATATTTGTATTGGTGGTAATGCGAGAAGATTTGAGTGGAATTTGAGCTGGTTGAATGGAGTCTGGAAGAAAATGGATTTGGTTCTTTATGATTTTATATTGAAGAAGGAGTTTTTCTGTACTATTTGTTAGAGAGTGTAGGAAGTTTGAGGGTAGAGAGATGGGCTGCATAGTTAGATGAACTTGGTGGGTGCAAGGTTTTAATACAAAGTTGTTGTTTTTTCCTAGAGACATAGAATTGCAAGAAGAGGAAGGAGACAAAAGAACAATAGGTGAGGGTGTAGCTCATAAGGGGAACAAATGCTGGTAGAGGTTGTGATAAATTTGTCGTATAAATTTCCTGGATTTGCAGCATATTTGACTAATGTGGAGGTTCCAGGAAAGGTGAAAGTGCATTTAAATGAAGGGACAAGTTCAAGGGAAGCACTATCAAGGACATTACAGAGTTGGACGATGAGGCATGGGATTTATGAATGATTATCATGTACATATTCTTATTAGGGTTAATCGTGAGGAGACTGGAAGATAGCCAGGATGAAATGTTATCAATGTCTGTTTGTTTAAGGAGGTTGCGGAAGCAATAGGATGGGAGAGGGGGATGACATTGACAATTAGTGTAGACAAGAGAGAAGGTGGGAGCTTTACATCTTCATTCATAGAGAGAATATAGATTAGTGGAACAATAACAGATCCTTGAGGCACTCCAGATAAGGCATGACAAGGAGAGAAGAGAGTTCCTTGGATAGCAACACTCTGTGACCGAGCTGTAAGATAAGAAGTGGGAAGCGGGTTGAGAAAGGAAAAGGTTTTTAGGCGAGGTCTATGTGGTACAGAGACAAATGATGTTTTTCATGTCCAGGAAGACGCACATACAGACTTGCAGTCATCTACGGAAGTAAACCTAGAATAAGATGATGAGTATGGCTATTTTGACTGAATTGCAAAGTTGCAAAGGTTTGAAATATTAATGTCCACTAGTCATTCCTGATCTGTGGCAGATATTACAATTAGTCATTGATTTTGAACCAAAAATAGCATTGGTCTACACTGCCACAGCCATCGACAAACAGGAGGAGTAAAAAATTGGAACATTCATATCATCTGCCTTTGTTGCTTCTGCAACTGGTTCACTCAGTTCACTCACTGCCAAGATGAATTTTGAAGAAACAAATATGTTTGACAAGTTAAGCCCCAGTTTTCAACTTGACCATGGAACACGATTCATACCATCAGGTCTTACCATCTGATCTCATCACGCCAGTGGGTTCAAGATGGGATGGGGCCATTTATCTATGAATAGTGCCATTGTTGGAAGCATGTTGAGATGTCGACCTAGACTTATTTTGTATCCCTGACCATGGGCAACCAGATGCTCCACAGCCACTCCACATGGTTCAAATTGATGAGGTTGAAACATGGGATCTCAAACCTGAGGCATATGATGATACAGATAATATCATCTCACATACTGAGAAGAGAGAGATACGACATTTAAACATGTGCCATACAGACAGTAGTAAAATTTGCAATGAGGATAGCTGGACTAAGCATCTGGAGCTTTGACAGCGATTTGGAGATCTGCTATGGCTTGTACCCATGTGAGGTCCCACACTCTCTGATGACGTGAGGATGGAGGAGGTAAACTGTTCATGACCTTCTTTCTACTGAGAGGGAGCTGATGTTGTTAGAGCATTATTTTAATATTCAGAAAGAAACACTATATAATAAGACAGAAAATTTGCAGTTTGTTTGTAGATTTCATGTTATAGCTTTTTGGAATCATCATGGCCAAGAGAAGATTGGACTTTTTATATGCGCCAATTTCCCCCCAAAAGAAAAACATCACTGCGGGATGTTTTCAAGCTGGTGTAGTGGCAAACCGCAGTGAACAGTGAGGTTGGACGAGCAAAACTGCAATTGTATTGTCACTTCCCACATGCTGAGGATTTTTTTCCAAAAGGATCCATTGATTTTACTTCATTTGTAGCTAGCTGTGGTGGTCTCTGGTTAGATGAGCCAAAGGCAAAAAATCTGACCTGTTTTGTCACTGTGTTCCTCTTTACACACATCAAACTGAAAGTATTAGCAAGGTTCCAGTTGAAAACTAACATACCGACAGCAAGTGCAAAGTAAAGCCTACATAGTTGATATACAGGGGAAGAAAATTTCACACATAAATTTCTATTGCCATCCCATTGTATTTCAGGCCATCCAGTGCTCTAACCATGATAGGTGAGTAATCTGAGAAGAGAACATACATAAATGTAAATTATTATAAGAAAAACAAAAATCTTGTCAAGGTGCTTTCCGCTCGCTACAAAATTCCATGCATTCATATGTAAGACTCTTTATAATGAACACAAAGTATAATGGAGATTTAAAAGATAGAAAGATAATATGTCTTCACAATATTAACCTTCTACTTAATCCTAATTTTCTACATTATATTGAGTTACACAATTCCAGATCTAGCTTCCACTACAAAGCTGCTATACAAAATGAAATAGCGATATATTTTCTTGATCAGCAAAGTAAGTTGAAGTTCAGTAAGTGTGTTTCTAACCAAACTTGCTAAAGCATTTTGGGTCTATTTCCTACCTATATTTATCTCAAGAAATACTGGGACTTTAAAAAAAAGACAAGCATTATCTAAATAAAGTTTAAAAAAAGGGGGGGGGGGTGAAATTTATATCGGCTATTGAAAATGACAAGGAAGTTACAAAAAAATGCGAAAAAATGTTCACACAATATTATATAATACAACTAAAACATAACAATTTCTTTGATCCCGCCTCTTCACAAAACAACAACTCAGGGGGGTACACGGTAAAAAAAAAAAAAAAAATTCACTGTATCACAGCTAAGTCCTTTGGCAACCCATACACCGAGTTTGGGGCGCGTCGGTCATGGCGCCGGGGAGTTATGTCTGTCACAAATTAGGAAGTGCCATTTTTTTAGTGATCCTTGCATTTTGGATATATATTCTATGAAATGTGCCTATAGAAACATTTTACATAACATCTTAAAGCACACAAAATAAGCAACAAGCTCATATCAAAAGTATTTGCACAGAAGAAAGGGGAAAAAGTTATGACAGCTACAATTATGTGTTCAAATTTGTGTGGTTTCAGGTGCCGTCCCCCAGTCAACATTGTCAAATTGTTGAAGTTAAAGCACAAGTCTTTTGTAGCTAATGAATTTTGTGATCGTATATAAGAAGTCAACGTTTCCATATTTTAAGTAATATTGTAAATTGTAAATTTAGTAAATTAATGTGAGCTTGAATTATGAGTGGAGGTAAATGTGTTTGTGGTAAACAAGTATTGGGTGTGCTTTGGGTGTTGCTTTGCCCCATCAATACAAAATGTATTGCTATGTCTCTGCTCCATATTTTGAAAAAGTAAAAATAATTAACATCTAAATATCAGTTGCATTAACAACCATTTATTACAGTTTCACAATAATGTAAAAATATGTTTTTAGGTAATATAAGAGTGATCAAATTTCCAAGAGTAAAAAAATAATTAAACACTCTGTAACCTTAAAAAAAAAATAAACAGTTGTTTACAGACCTAATATAGACTGCCATACATGTGCTTATCATGAAAATAGAACATTTTCTGCTGCCAATATTAAACCCAAACATTTAATGCACAAAAGAGCAAAGATATGTATATATATAAGATGCAAAGTTATACAATATCTGTCATTACTTTTACCAATAAATAGCTCCATGCTCCCCAATCATCTTAATTGAAAATAGGTATGCAATTTGAATAAATTTTATGAACAATGAAATAATTCCAACAACAAAAAAAAATTAATTTTTTTAATGGAATTATAAATTTCAGATTCAAATCTAGTTAATCTTATGATCATTAAATCTCTGAGTTAATCTGCTCTTGAAATACAGAAAACCTCTTGAGTAGTGATGGTATTTTCTTCATAAAGGCTCGGAATTTACTACGATATTGTTGGACCTGTGAATATTATACAACAAAAAAATTCATGTAAAACATACTGCCAATGTATAACTTTTAATAACCTAGAATTTCAATTCAACTGAACTACTATATTGAATGCCAATGATAAAGTCAAAAGTAGTTTGGCTGAAATGCTGGTAGTGTATAGAATTTTAGCTGATAAAAAGATTAAATACATTTAAATGATAAACAATAATACTTACATTTATGCATTTTGAAGTGGCACCCAATGATGCTGACTCATCAAAGATGTCGACACGCATTTCACTAGCATGTGAAATCTCATTTGATGCCACATGTGATGAAACTGCAGGAGGACCGTTATCATGATTGTTTGATGCCACCGACATTTCAGACAGATAATGTGCAACATGTTCTGCAAATGAGTCGTCACTGGTGGTCTAATTCTCACATGATGATACAGTTCATAAAGAAACAGAAGATACACTAGTCAGATCAATTGAGTCCTCCCAATAATCATAGTCAGACTCAGATTGTGGAAACAGTGTTTGATACATAGGCTCTGTAATTAGGTCATCTGGACAGATATAATAAAAAAAAATTGCCATTCGCCGGTATTTCAGTAATTGACTCCAGAAATGGAGCTGGCTCTGTTTCCGAGCAAGTCTTGTCCAGAATACACTCTGTTAATGGCATATCTACAATGCACCTGGAATGTGTAACAGCATCTTCAAGATAGTTTATCTTTGCCTGGCCAGGATCGATGGCACAAATTAACATATTGGATGATTCAAAGTTGGAGGTCTGTATCGACAATTGGCTTGATGAGATCGAAGAAGGAGCATTTTTTCTCAGTGTCGCTGTTTCATTCGAAATAATTGAACCATGTTCAAATTCCTGTTAATAAAATTGTATATAACTATAGAACAATATCAAGACCAGATCAAGGAAGAGAACCTTGAAATAATTGTATAAATTACTATCCCCCCAAAATATGCAGCAATAAGATGTACACATGTCAGAATTTACCCCAAACAGATTTGTGCTGTGCTCTGTTGTACAAAATGATCAGACAAGATTTCAAAGGATTCTTCTTATGCCTGCTACAATAATATTATTACTGTGAAGTAAGAAGTAGGTAACCATGGTCGCTTGGATTTTAACCCTCCAAATCAGATTGGTTGGTGTGCTTGCTACTATATAGTTAGCACAATAATCATGAAACTAGCACCATTTGTTTGAAGGGACTCACACTCGCATCACTCACATTCACATGATCATTTGCAATGAAATAAGCAAGTTACAGAACCATAGCTCTTATAGAGGCTTAACTATATAAAGTGGCTGGTCCTGATTTAAGGGGGGACTCTACCTAAAACCAACGAAATTGTAACACATATTTGTAGCTGTCATAACTTTTTTTCCCTTTCTTCTGTGCAAATAATTATTATACCAGCTTGTTGCTTATTGTGTGTGCTTTAAAATGATATATAAAAAGTCTATATAGGTACATTTTCTTAGAAGATATATCCAAACATGCAAGGGTAATAAAAAAAAACACTTCCTAATTCTCCACAAGATTTACAGCCAGGCGCCTTGACCGCAGCGCCCCAAACTCGGTATGAATGTAGCTAAAGGCATTAGCTGTGATTTGGTGGGTTTTTTGTTTTTTTTCCGGTGAACCCCCCCTGAGTTATAGTGTTGAGAAGAGGCGGGCCCCCCAAAAAATCGCGGGGGGACTCTACCTAAAACCAACGAAATTGTAACACATATTTGTAGCTGTCATAACTTTTTTTCCCTTTCTTCTATGCAAATAATTTTTATACCAGCTTGTTGCGTATTGTGTGTGCTTTAAAATGATATATAAAAAGTCTATATAGGCACATTTTCTTAGAAGATATATCCAAAATATTGTTGTTTGTGATCATCAGTTTCCCTAAAATTTCCATCTCCTCGACATCCGCTATATTGAAGTCGGTAAATGGTTTGTCATCACTATCCATAGTGGGAATTTACAAAATGGAGGGTGCATACTACCTAAACAGAAGACTAATTAACTGTATGTTCCATAGACATTTTATCACTGGTCTGTGTCAGGCTGGGCAGTTAGAATATTAACCAATTGACTACTGAAATTGCTCATACAAGCTTGTGACATGGTTCCCACAGAAAATATATTTATTTTATTACAGTCAGATGTGATCCTTAAAACAAATGGCAACTGCCATTATGGACACTATTCAAGTCCTCAACTCAGTTTCTAGAAAGTCTTCTGTGAGGAAGGCTACACAGATGCCTATACATACACGGGAAACCACATTGAATCCTTTTGCCAGTATCATCACACTAGTTTAGTTTGTCTGCATCAATGGAGCAAATTCTTACAACTTTCAATTGTTTAAAGGATTAATCCAGAAAAATAGTAGCTATAAATTATCTTACTGCTATCGAAACAATATTGTACTAATGATAAGATAGGTACGCCATGAAATTCACATTCAATATACATACATTGAATTTATCCACACAAACAGAAGCACTGGCTAACTACATGTTTTAGACATTATAATAGATTTACCTCAAAAGGAGTTTGCTTCACAGGATCGAGCTCTACCTCGAAAGGAATTTGCTCGAAAACATAGAGCTGTTCTTCAAAAGAAGTATGGTCGACTGGATTGAGCAAACCTCAAAAGAAGTATGTTTGGCAGGATCAAAATCCAACGTAATCAGTTGATTGCCTGATTCAATAAAAAAAATACAGGAGAAGGTATTATTACTCTTCAACCCTAAGTCGGACACAAGTTTGATTCAGACGCAGCTTAGCGTCTGTTAATACGCATGCCCACAATGAAATAGGGGAAGCACTTGCGATCCTCCACCAATCAGCACACCCTGGATGTGGTCCTCTAATCATCCGCCACTCTTAACTACACAGAAGCAATAAAACAACAACAAAAAAAAACACTAGGAACAATTGCAAAAATGGTTTCTTTAAAACAAACAGCTGTGTAAGAAAACAATACCGTTCCCATGTAGACCACAGCCAGTTTTAAACCCCTTTACCATTTAAAATCATACACAACAACAATAATGTGCTGGTTCTAAAATCACGGTGTGCCTTTGCAACCACACATCCACAATATTGTGTGTATATAATTGAATATGGTAAAGGGTGTCTAACTGGCATAGCAACAGTCTTGTTTTCATTCTATTTTAAAATGAGTAGGTTGTTTTTAAATTAGACTAATATGCATGTTCCGAATTGGTTTGGCATGGTCGAGTAATTTTGTGCGTCAAATCTTTGTCGTAGATGATTGTTGAATTGGCAGGTTCCTAACAATTTTCTTGGATGCAGCATACGGAAGCTGTCCATTAGAGCCGTCGAAATCCCGAGAATGTGGCAATAACAAACAGTATTTCTCGCAGGATAGGGATAACTGCCGATGGCATGTACTCTGATAGAAAATCTTTCAAACCGTACTCCCAACTCATCTGTAAGCCACCGTAATGTCGACGACAAAACTTGGCACAAAAGCCAGTTCAGGTATAGTGGCCCCAAACAACCCTTTTAATCAAGAAATCTAAAATTTATGGAAAACAATCCGAAATTGAGAGATTCTGAAGGTATTGCAATAGTCTCTGTGTCGGCCAAATAGAAAGTGTAGTTTTTACCAAGAAAAACATACCAACCAAATATCAACAACTGTAATTATCCTAAATATGTTGGTCTTTGAGCTAGTTGAATGGAGTCTAGAAAAAAGTGGATTTGGTTCTTTATGATTTGTTGAAGAAAAAGCTTATCATGTGCTATTTGTTAGAGAGTGTAGGAAGCTGAAGGGTAGAGAGAAGGGATGCAAACTCAGATGACCTTGATGGGTGCAGAGTCTTAATGCAAAAGTGTTGGATTTTTTCTAGCTTTTTTTTGAATTGCAAGAAGAAGAAGGAGACAGAGGAACAATAGATGACGGAGAAAAATGGTTTTATAAACTTTTGGTAGCTCGTGGGGGACAAGTGGTAGTAGAGGTTGCAATAGATTTGTCGTATTAATTTTCAGGATTTGGTATGTATTTGGCTTGTGTGGATGTTCCAGGAAAGGTGAAAGTATATCTTAAGCATTTAAATGATGTGATGAGTTCAAGGGAAGTACTAACAAGGAGCAGTACAGAGTAGGACGAGGAGGAAAGAGATTTACGAGTGGTTATTACGGTATGTTTTCAAGCTGGTGTTGGGATAAACTGCAGTGAACACTGAGGTTGGATGAACAAAACTGCAATAGTATTGTCATTTCCCATTTTCTGAAGGTTTTTTTCCGAAAATGACCTTTGATTTGAACATCAATTTCAGCTCGTTATGGCAGTCTCTAGTTAAAAGAGCAAAATGGCAAAAATTGACCAAAAAACCTGTATTTTTTAACTCCGTTTCAACTTTAACTTTACACACATCAAACTGAAAGTGTTAGCATGGTTACAGATTAAAAGTTACATACCGACTGCGAGTACAAAGTAGAGGCTACATAGTTGGTATATAAAGGAATAATATTTCACATACAGATTTCTATTGCCATCCCATTGTGTTTCAGGCCATCCAGTGGTGCAGCCAGAATACGTGGGTAATTGTAGCGAACATATATATATATGCACACTTATCGTAAGCAAATTAAAAAAAATAGGAAAAAAATCTTGGCAAGGTGATTTCAGCTCGCTTCACAATTCTGTCCATTCGTATGTTGGATATATTATAATGAACACAAAGTATAATACAATTTTAAAAAAGAATGATAATATCTGTCTTCATAATATTAACCTATAACTTAATCCACATTTTCTTTATTATATTGGTTACATACATCATTCCTGCTCTAACTTCTACTACAAAGCTTCTACAAAAAAAGAAAGAGCGATATATTTTCTTGATCTGCAAAGTAAGATTGAAATTTCAGAAGTGTGCTTTTGTCCACACTTTCTTTAAGTATTTTGTGTTTATTTCCTTTCTAGAACTATCTCAAGAAGTACTGGGATTTTTTCTCAAGAAATACAGGGATCATTTTTTAAGATGAGCATTCTTTTAATAGATTAAAAAAAGGGAAGTATATATCAGCTATCGGAAACAACAAGGAAGTTACAAAAAATTGAAAAAAAACTTTTACTCTGTACTGTATAAAAATGCAACAACTCAATATAGACAAAGTAACCTCGCCCCATCCAGTAATTTCTTAGATGCACACATATATATATATATATATATATATTTAAAAAAACTCAAAATATAATATTTTACATCAAATCAGGAGGGGCAGCAGAGGGTTTATTGGTAAAAGGTGCAATACGTTTTGGTAAACAACTACTTTAGTAAATTCTAACACAATTGCAATCACCACCCACTCCCCCAACACTAATTGCCTGTGGCCAGCATCCACACACTACCACCAATGTAGGCCGCCAAATTTATTGGCCTAAATAATGATATCCTAGAAAATTTGCAATAGTAATGTTGTAGGTGATGCTGTTACTATACACGGATAGATTCCTAATGTTCCTGCTCTATATTGACTGTCAGAATGCATGCATGGAATGAGTAAAAATTATGACCAAATAATTTGTCAAACTTTGCAACTGCCTCATGGTTGTGGTTTACTTGACTAAGATTTTGGTAGGATGTTAATACCATTAATGCGATGAGCACTAAGAGAGTCACATCCATTCCTGGAATGACGTGCCGGTAGAGCAGAACAAAGTACGTGAAGGGACCATGACCAAACTGCAACTGAAGTTGTCAAGTATTATTAAATGGCAAGATTATGGTGCCCTTTTGGAAACTGTTATATCCAAATAAGTCTTGATTTGTTAGATAACGAGTCAATCATTCCTGTTACAACCTCAAGCCTTATATTTGGAGCTCACCCTCATATTCAGCACACATGTTCATATTCAGACTTTCCATCCCCATCCAATTATGTTGAAGTAAGTGAGGAGAGCTGGACTAAGTGTCATTTAGATTTGTAGCCTCGCAATGAAGATGAACTTCTCCACTTTCATCTCTCTAGCCTAATATCTTGATCTCATCCTTAATTTGGGACTTCAGCCTTACATTCAGCATGCAGCCTCATATTCAGCGTGCAACCTCACATTCGGCTTTGCGTTCAGATTTGTCAGCCACACTTACTTATGTTCAAGTAGTCAAAGGAGCCAGAAAGTGGAAATATCTTCAGTCCTTTGACCTGTAGTGACACCCTCAAACCTGCAGTGAGACATTCAAACCTGTACCCTCACATTCTTACTTTATCCTCATATTCAGCATGCAGCCGCACATTGCCAGCCCCCATTTATGCTCAAGTAGGTCAATGGAGCTCGATATCAAGATTATCTTCAGGACTATCTTCTCTATTTGGACCAATAACAATACATTCAGACCTGTAATGTCGAATTCTGACTTGTAGTTTCACATTCAGACTCATTCCCATTCAGATCCCAGCCTCACATTCGGCATGCAAACTCACATTCAGACTTGTAAGCCACACACACTTACACTCAAGTAAGTCAGTGGAGCTGGATATTGTGAATATCTTCTCTATTAGGAACTGTAGAGACTTACCACACATCCTAATCAGATTTAATGTATAAGTCGGAGTCTGGCTAGTGAATTTCCCATTCAGACATAATATGAGCACCAATGTTGCTCCATCCATCAAATTTGAGGTAGCATGCAATTAGATATTATCGTGCTAAAGCATTGTGCAACATGCAAATCAGAATAATTAAAGCTTGAGCTCCCTATAGATATGACTCTTGCAGATGGAACTTCGACAGAAATCAATCATGGTTTGTGTAAACATTATTTAAGTGAACTCCTCAGTTGGCCAAGTTTTTGTAGGTATGCTTTGATCTTTCAAACCTAATACAATTGTACATGGCACAATTTTTTTTTATTTTTTATTAAATAGAAGCTTCAATATATAGCATGCACATTGTATTCAATTGAAATATGTATGAATATTGTCAAAATTACAACGTGGCTGAGATTATGTGTTTTGGACATTCTTATCATTGTGTAGGTAATTTTAGTATCATATTTTCAAATGATTTGTTGAAAGTTTCTATTTGCACAATTTTTTGAAAATAGTAAAAATCTGGTTAAGCTTACACTATTTGTATGTACCAATATATATATATATATATATATATATATATATATGTACAGCTATATATACTTGGTATGAGTGAACTTTTCATTCCTTGATAATTTTGAGAGGATGAGTTTACACATTTAGGAGTAGATGTAGAATATAGTAAAATACTTGTACAGCTGCATCTAGCTAGTGTGTGAACTTTTTTTCCATAGTTTTGATCATTATAACGTACTTCAAGTGTTTCATTGCCTCAATTATATTTCTTCAAATGATCAAGAGAGTAGAAAGTTGATTCAAATTAATTAAAGTAGCCGCTGGTATAAGATGGCCAATTGGTCCTATTTTCCACTAGCCAAGTGGATGTGGGTAATTTAAGTTGTCATCTACTTTTTCCTGACAGCATTCACTAAAAAGAAGCCTCCAAGGGAAAATGCTTATTATGAGGATAAGTACATCAGAAGTAATTTAGTTTTACCTAAACTTGTAGCTAGCTAACTAAGATTTATTTTTAAATTCATTATACACAAACTCTAAAGAAAATTTATCCATCTTGTCAGCAATCTGCAGTGGTTGTTTTCAGCACTCCTTATAGACTTTGCTTAGGTAACAAACCATTCTTTTTATCCTCTAGTCATGGAAAAGACATCAAATCAGACATCACAATCCATCGATTGATCAAATGGGCATTAGCCAAATAATAAGCAAACACGTACCTTATAATTATATTTAAGTAACAATATTGATGAATTGTACATTATATTTTATGTTCTTTCATATATTCCTAGCCCTGGCTTCTATACATGGAAGGAGGGGAAGTTTTTGGTCTAGTATTGCTATAGTCTTTTATTTAGGATATGGGATAGTGTTTATAATTACCATGATTCTTGATATCACAATCCTAATGCTACATTACGACAATGATATGGTCAACATTGACAAGATTATTGTACCATTGCCCTAACCCTAGCCACTACACGTCTTACCCATTGCCCTAGACCTAACCCGGCTCTTTCAATAATCACAGTATTGACAAAAGTGCAAGTTAAGACCATAATTTGGTGTAATTGAAAAAATTGTTCACTCCCTTCCCTTTTTTGCTGGATACACATTGATTATAACAGTCATGATGGTTCTCAAGCCAGCTTACTAAGATTAATCACCTCATAAATAATGGCTATGAATGATTATGGGGTGCCCCCAAAATATCAAGAGCCAGAAAAATCGTAATCATGTTTCTAACCACCATTTATTTTCTTAAATTTATCTAGGTAATTTGAGTCCAATGATATATTGAATGTCATTCTAAGCATGCACCAACATGAAGGTCTCTAAAAAAATCTGCACCCCAAATTTGAAGCAATCAAATCCAAGCCATGCATGGATAACTAAACACAAAACTTGTTGCATGAGCTCCCAAAGACCTTAGCGGTGATACCTATGAATCAGACTTACAAGATACTGCTTCATTGTGAATTAATAGGTTGTTGTATACAGACATTTCTCAAAACTACCAATTTTGTGACTTCATCAAAAGCGGCAACCAATAACTAATTTTTTTTTTTTTTTTATTACCTTAAGTCAACGTTGTTAAATTGTAGAGGTTAAAGCATGTGTCTTTTATAGCTAATGGATTTTGTGAACGTATATAAGAAGTCAACATTTCCATATTTTAAGTAATATTGTAAATTTAGTAAATTATTGTGAGCTTGAATTATGAGTGGGTGCAAAAGTGTTTGTAGTAAAAAGGTATTGGGAGTTCTTTGGGTGTTGCTTTGCCACACCAATACAAAATTTACTCCTATGTCTCTGCTCCATGTTTTGAAAACAGCAAAACTAATTAACATCTAAACATCTGTTGCATTAACAGCCATTTATTAGAGTTTCACAATAATGTAAATATATTTTTTTAGTTAATATAAGATTGATCAAATTTCCAACAGTAAAAAAAATAATTAAACACTATGTAACCTTAAAAAAAAAAAAACATTTGTCTACAGACCTAATATAGACTGCCATACATGCACTTATCATGAAAATAGAGGCACCTACCATTTTCTGCCGCCAATATTAAACAACAACTTTTAATGCATAAAGAGCAATGATATGTATATATATAAAATGAAAATTTCCAATGTCTCTCTTTACTTTTACCAATAAATAGCTCCATGCTCCCAAATCATCTTAATTGAAATTTGGTATGCAATTTAAATAAATTTTATGAACAAAGAATTAATTCTAACAAAAAAAAAGAAATTATTAAATTTAAGGTATGTTAAATTTCAGATTCAAATCTAGTTAATCTTATGATTATTAAATCTCTGAGTTAATCGGCTCTTGAAATCCAGAAAAACCTCTTGAGAAGTGATGGTATTTTCTTCATAAAGGCTCGGAATTTACTACGACGTTGTTGGGCCTGTGAATAATATACAACAAAAAAATTCATGTAAAAAATGCTACCAATTAATAACTTTAATAACCTAGAATTTCAATTCAACTGAACTACAATATTGAATGCCAATGATAAAGTCAAAAGTAGTTTGGCTGAAACGCTGGCAGTGTAAAGAATTTTAGCTGATATAAAGATCAAATACATTTAAATTGGAAACAATAATACTTACATTTATGCATTTTGAAGTGGCACCCAGTGACGGTGACATATCAAAGTTGTCGACACACATTTCTTTAGCACGTGAAATTTCATTTGATGCCACATGTGATGAAACTGCAGGAGGACTGTTATCATGATTGTTTGATGCCACCGACATTTCAGACAGATAATGTGGAACATGTTCTGCAAATGGGTCGTCACTTGTCGGACAAATCTCACATGATGATACAGTTGATAAAGAAATAGAGGAAACAGAAGATACACTAGTCAGATCAATTGAGTCCTCCCAATCATCATAGTCAGACTCAGATTGTGGAAATAGTGTTTGATACATGGGCTCTGTAATTAGGTCATCTGGACAGATATAAAAAAAATTGCCATTCACCGGTATTTCATTAATTGACTCCAGAAATGGAGCTGGCTCATTTGCCGAGCAAGTCTTGTCAATTACACACTCTGTTAATGGAATATCTACAATGCTCCTGGAATGTGTAGCAGAATCTTCAAGATAGTTTTTCTTTGCTTGGCCGGGTTCGATGGCACACTTTAACATATTGGATGATTCAAAGTTGGAGGTCTGTATCGACAATCGGCTTGATGAGATCGAAGATGGAGCATTTTTTTTCAGTGTCACTACTTCATTCGAAATAATTGAACCATGTTCAAATTCCTGTTAATAAAAATGTATATAACTATAGAACAATATCAAGACCATATCAAGGAAGAGAACCTTGAAATAATTGTAACATTACTATCCCTCCAAAGTATGCAGCAATAAGATGTACATATGCCAGGATTTACCCCAAACATATTTGAGCTGTGCTCTGTTGGACGAAATGATCAGTCAAGATTTCAAAGGATTCTTCTTATGTCTGCTTGCAGTAATATTATTATGGTGAATTAAGAAGTAGGCAACCATGGTCGCTTGAATTTTTACCCTCCAAATCAGATGGTTGGTGTGCTTGCTACTATATAATTTGCACAAGTATCATGAAACTAGCACGGTTTGTTTGAAGGGACTCACACTCGCATCATTCACATTCAAGTGACCATTTGCAATGAAATAAGTAAGTTACAGAACCATAGCTCTTGGAGAGGATTAACTATATAAAGTTGCTAGTCCTGATTTAACAGCATATTGTCATTTGTGTTCACCAGTTTCTCAAATATTACCATCTCCTCGATATCCGCTACATTGAAGTCGGTAAATGGTTCGTCATGACTATAAATAGTGGGAGTTTACAAAATGGAGGGTGCACACTACCTAAACGGAAGACTGATTAACTGTATGTTCCATAGACATTTTATCACTGGTCTGGGTCAGGCTGGGCAGTTAGAATATTAACGAATTGACCACTAAAATATCTCATACAAGCTTGTGACATGGTTACCACAGAAAATATATTTATTTTATTACAGTCAGAATGCTTCAAATTAGTCGGTGATGTGATCCTTAAAACAAAAAGGCAACTGCCATTATGGACCCTATTCCAGTCCTCAACTCAGTTTCTAGAAAGTCTTCTGTGAGGAAGGATACACAGATGCTTATACATACACAGGAAACCACCTTGAATTCTTTTTCCAGTATTATCACACTGGTTTAGTTTGTCTGCATCAATGGAGCCAATTCTTACAACTTTCAATTGTTTAAAGGATTAATCCTGAAAAAGAGTAGCTATAAATAATCTTACGGCTTTCGAAACAATATTGTACTAATGATAAGATAGGTACACCATGAAATTCACATTCCATATACATACATTTAATTTAACCACACAAACAGAAGCACTACCTAACTACATGTTTTAGATATTATAATGGATTTACCTCAAAAGGCGTTTGCTTCACAGGATCGAGCTCTACCTCAAAAGGATCGAGCTCTACCTCAAAAGGAGCTTGCTCGGCAACATAGAGCTTTTCCTCAAAAGAAGGGGGATCGACTGGATTGAGCACAACGTCAAAAGAAGTTTGTTTGGCAGGATCAAAATCCATTGTAATCGGTTAATTGGCTGATTCAATAAAAAATACTGGAGAAAGTATTATTACACTTCAACCGTAAATTGGAAACAAGTTTAATTCAGACGCACCTTAGCGTCTGTTAATACGCATGCCCACAATGAAATAGGACACGCCCACGTCTAGGCGATCCTCTACCAATCAGCACACCCAGGATGTGGTCCTCTAATCCTCCGCCACTCTTAACTACACAGAAGCAGTAAAACAACAACAACAACAAAAAACAAAAAAACATTTGTAACAATTGCAAAAATGGTTTCTCGAAAACAAACAGCTGTATCAGATTGAGCTGTTAAAAACTGAGTGAAAACAATACGGTCCCCATGTAGACCACAGCCAGTTAAATCACCTTTACCATTTAAAATCATATACAACAACAGTAATGTGCTGATTCTAAAATCACGGAGTGCCTTTGCAACCACACATCCACAATATTGGTGTATATAATTTTCAATGGTAAAGGGAGTCTAACTGGTCTACATTGCTACAGTCTTGTTTCTGTTCTATTTTAAAATGAGTAGGTTTTTTTAAAATTAGACTAATATGGATGTTGCGAATTGGTTTGGCATGGTCGTGTGAATAGATGAATCCTTGTTTTGTGCACCAAATATTTGCCGTAGATGATTGTTGAATTTGCAAGTTCCTAATATTTTTCTTGGATGCAGCATACGGAAGCTGTCCATTAGAGCCATCGAAATCCCGAGAATATGGCAATAACAAACAGTATTTCTCGCAGGATAGAGATGACTGCCGATGGCATGTACTCCGATAGAAAATCTTTCGAACCGTACTCCCCGACTCATCTGTAAGCCTTCGTAATGTAGGCGACAAAACTTGGCACAAAAGCCAGTTCAGGTATAGTGGCCTCTGTCGGGGTCCACAGACCCGACAGGCGATCAGCAGACAGATAAGTCTGCAGAACAATTAAAAAATTAACCTATCATTGGAATGGGGTTGATTAATGTGATCGAACTGTTGAACTGTTGCAAGTATTTGATTGGTTCATTATTATTATGTAATAGCATCAAACATTTCCTTATATGGAATTCATGTCAGGGGCCGGTTAGAGGTATTTAAGCCTCAGCCTGGCCTCAGTTAGACAGTCTGTGCTTAATTTTTTTTTATCTTGCATGTGGAATATCAATCTAAATTTCTCTGATTGCTAACTTAAGAGGCAAGAGACTGCAGTCTCTGGTGGCAGCATACCTTATTAGGGCAAACAATTTGGTTTAACTGTTGGTATTGGAGAAATCCCTCTTAGACCAGACCGCACCCCGACAGCCTCAACCAACTTTTTTAATCAAGAAATCTAAAATTTCTGGCATACAAGCTGAAATTGAGTGATTTTGAAGGTATTGCAATAGTCTCCGTGTCGGCCAAATGGAAAGTGTGGTTTTTACCAAGATACACATATCAACCAAATATCAACAACTGTGATTGTCCTAAATATGTTGGTCTTTGAGCTGGTTGAATGGAGTCCGGAAGAAAGTGGATTTGGTTCTTTATGATTTTATTGAAGAAGAAGCTTATCCTGTACAATTTGTTGGAGAGTGTAGGAAGCTGAAGGATAGAGAGAAGGGATGCACAGTCAGATGACCCTGGTGGGTGCAGAGTCTTAATGCAAAAGTGTTGGATTATTTTCTAATCATTTTTTGAATTTCAAGAAGAGGAAAGAGACAGAGGAACAATAGGTGAGGGAGAATCAAGGTTTTATAAACTTTTAGTAGCTCGTGAGGGGATAAGTAGTAGCAGAAGTTGCGATAAGTTTGTCTTATTAATTTCCAGGAATTGGCGCATATTTGACTTGTGTGGAGGTTCCAGGAAAGGTGAAAGAATATCTTAAGCATTTAAACGATGTGATGAGTTCAAGGGAAGTACTATCAAGGACCAGTACGGAGTAGGACGAGAAGGCGATGGATTGACGAGTGATTATCATGTACTTATTCTTATTATGGTTAATCGGGAGGAGACTGGAAGATAGCCAGGATGAAATGATATCAATGTTTGTTTGCATAAGGAGGATGCGGAAGCGATAGGATGGGAGAGGGGGATGACATTGGCAAATTTAGTAAGTGTAGACAAGGGGGAAGGTGTGAGCTTTGCAACATCGTTCATAAAGAGAATAGGGATTAGTGAAACAAAAATAGATCCTTCTGGCACTCCATATGTGGCATGACAGGGAGAGAACAGAATTCCTTGTATAGCAACATTCTGTGACCACGCTGTAAGATAAGTGAAAAGCAGATTGAGAAAGGGCAGGGTTTTTAGGTTAGGTCTATTCTATGTGGCACAGTGTAAAATAAAAAAAATTCACCTCAAGGAAGACTGCATATACAGATTTGCAGTCATCTATGGAAGTAAACCAAGAATAAGTTACGTAGAGTATAGTTATTTCAACCGATTTGCAATGCTGCAATGGTTTGAAGTACAAATATGACTGGTTTACACTGCCACAGCCATGAAAAAATTGGAGGAGTCTAATTTGGAATATCATCTGCCGTTGTTGCTTCTGCAATGGTTTTACTCAGTTTAATTACTGCCAAGCTGATTTTTGAAGAAACAATATGTCTGAACAAGTTAAGACCCAGCTTTCTACTTGACCATGAACATGGTTCATGCCATCACGTCTTACCATCTGATCGCATCAAACCAGAGGGTTCAAGATGGGATGGGACCATTGATCAATGAATAGTGCCATTGATGGAAGCATGTTGAGAATGTCAAGCCAGACTTCATTTGCAGCCCAGACCATGGGTAGTGAGATGCTCCACAGCCACTCCACATGGTCCACATCGATGAGGTTGGCACAGTGGATGTCAAACCAGTTGCATATGATGATACAGATAATATCATCACACATTCTCAAACTCTGAGAAGAGACAGGTACGATATTTAACTATGTGCCAGACTCTGTAGCAGAGTCAGCATTGAGGATAGATTGACTAAATATCTGGAATTTTGGCAGCAAGTAGGAGATCAACTATGGCTTGTACCCATGGTTGGTCCCGCACTTTCTGATGATGTGAGGTAGGAGGAGGAGACAATGGACTGTTCATGACCTTCTTTCCACTGTGACAGAGCTGATGTTGTTAGAGAATTCTTTTTAATCTTTAGCCATAAGCTCAATCTAATATGACCGAAACTTCGTAGTTTGTTTGTAAATTCCATGTTATACCTTTTTGGAATCAACATAACCTAGAGAAGATTTATAGCAACACCAAGACATCCAGAAACAACAACCAAAAAAAAAATGAAAAAGATTACAGTACAATGGAGATCTTTGAGCTTTTTATATGCTCCAATAAAAAGAAAAGAAAACCATTGTTGTGGGGTTTACCACACCTGAAACCAACGAAATTGGAATACATATTTTTAGCTGTCATAACTTTTTTTCCCTTCCTTCTGTGCAAATAATTATTATACCAGCTTGTTGCTTATTGTGTGTGCTTTAAGATGATACATAAAAAGTCTCTATAGGCACCTTTTCTTAGTAGATATATCCAAACACGCAAGGGTGACTCAAAAAATGGCACTTCCTAATTTGTGGCAGACATAACTCCAAGGCGCCTTGAGCGACGCGCCCCCAAATTGGTCTGTGGGTAGCTAAAGGACTTAGCTGTGATACTGACGGGTCGGAAACAATTTCCGGTGAACTTCCCCCCCCCCCCCCCCTGAGTTATGGTGCTGAGAAGAGGCGGGATCACAGAAATCGAGTGGGCGCACGGCAAATTTCTCTGATCCCGCCTCTTCTCAGCACCATAACTCACCGGAATTTTTTTTCGACTCGTCAGTATCACAGCTAAGTGCTTTAGCTACCCACAGACCAATTTGGGGGCGCGTCGCTCTAGGCGCCTTGGAGTTATGTCTACCACAAATAAGAAAGTGAGTGAACCTTGCGTGTTTGGATATATCTACTAAGAAAAGGTGCCTATAGAGACTTTTTATATATCATCCTAAAGCACACACAATAAGAAAAAAGCTGATATAATAATCATTTGCACAGAAGAAGGGGAAAAAAAGTTATGACTGCTACAAATATGTTTTCCAATTTCATTGGTTTCAGGTGTGGTCCCCCCTTGCTGGGTTGGGATAAACTGCAGTTAACTGTGAGGTGGGAGGAACAAAACTGCAAGAGGGAGACTTTGTATTGCCATTTCCCACATGCTGATGTTTTTTTTCCTGAAAGTGTCCATTGATTTGAACTTCAATTGCAGCTAGCTATGACGGACTCTAGTTAGAAGAGCAAAATGGCAAAAAAAATTAATAAATCCCTCTACTTTTTAACTCGGTTCCAAACTTAACTTTACACTCCATCAAACTGAAAGTGTTAGCATGGTTACAGATTAACAGTTACACACCGACAGCGAGTACAAAGTACAGGCCACACAGTTGGTATATAAAGGAACACTATTTCACATTCACATTTCTATTGCCATCACATTGTATTTCAGGCCATCCTGTGGAGCAACCATGACACATGGGTAATTGTAAAGAGAATATACATATATGCACACTTATCGTAAGCAAATTAAAAAAAAATTAGGAAAAAAAAAATCTTGGCAAGGTGATTTCAGCTCGCAACACAATTCTGTCCATTCGTATTTTGGACATATTATAATGAACATAAAGTATAATACAATTTAAAAAAAGAATGATAATATCTGTCTTCATAATATTAACCTACAATTTAATCCACATTTTCTTCATATATTGAGTTGCATACATAATTCCTGCTCTGGCTTCTACTACAAAGCTTCTGCAAAAATTGAAATAGCAATATATTTTCTGGATCTGCCAAATAAGATTGAAATTTCAGAAGTGTGCTTTTGTCCACACTTATTTTGTGTTTATTTCCTTTCTATAGCTATCTCAAGAAGTACTGGGATTTTTTCTCAAGAAATGCAGGGTTCAATTTTTAAACATGAGCATTCTTTTAATAAAGTAAAAAAAAAGGGAAGTATATATCAGCTATCAAAAATGACAAAGAAGTTACAAAAAAAATTGTGAAAAAGATTTACTCTAAATACTGTATAAAAAAGCAAGAACTCACAATAGACATTGTAACACACACCCTTCCAGTAATTCCTTAGATAATTAAAAAAACAAAAAACTCAAAATATAATATTTTATTATCAAATTGGATGGGGCAGCAGAGGGTTAATTAGTAAAAGGTACAATACGTTTTGGTAAATAACTACTTGTGTATATTCTAACACAATTTCAATTACCACCCACTCCCCCAATAACTGCCTTCTTGTAGGTGTTGCTGTTGGTATACACTGATAGGGGGGACTATCCCACAGCCTCCGAAATTTAAAACATATTTGTGGTTGTCATAACTTTTTTCCCCTTTCTTCTGTGCAAATAATTATTATACCAGCTTGTTGCTTATTGTGTGTGCTTTAAGATGATATGTAAAAAGTCTCTATAGGCACTTTTTCTTAGAAGATATAGCCAAACACGCAAGGGTCACTAAAAAATGGCACCTCCTAATTTCCCAGGATTCTAATGCCAGGCGCCTTGACCTACAGACCTCAAACTTCCTGTGTGGCTTGCTAACACCCTAAGCTGTGATATAAGCTAGCCATATTTTTTTTACCATGAAGCATTCCTGAGATACGATTATTAGAAGAGGCGGGGTCACAGATATTTCGCGGTTTTTGGCGCGGCTTGAAATAAAGTGTCTCATAACTTTTCAACACTTCACCGCGTTTTAATTATGGCTCAGCCATATCACAGCTTAGGGTGTTAGCAAGCCACAAAACAAGTTTGGGGTTTGTAGCTCACGGCGCCTGGCAATTAGAATCCTGGGAAATTAGGAGGTGCCATTTTTTAGTGACCCTTGCGTGTTTGGCTATATCTTCTAAGAAAAAGTGCCTATAGAGACTTTTTACATATCATCTTAAAGCACACACAATAAGCAACAAGCTGGTATAATAATTATTTGCACAGAAGAAAGGGAAAAAAGTTATGACAACCACAAATATGTTTAAATTTCGGAGGGCTGTGGGATAGTCCCCCTAAT
>CBDHDT010000043.1:0-13768 GCA_965261215.1 Ekhidna sp. | reverse complement strand
TTTGTGCGCATGACTTGACAAGTACGTAGCTTAGTGATGATTGTTGATATCTGAGTGTTCAGTTTTTGTGCAAGTATCTGTATGAGTGTACAACTTGATAAAGACTTAACTAACTAACTAATACCAGCAAATATAAGTTTGCAAGCAAGCTGAGGATCAGGATAAGCTTCAGTTAGCAAAAGATAGACAGTTCTCTGTGGTGGTAACAGAGATAACAGAAGTTGGAAGCCTGTCAACAGTCAGGTATAGGCAGGTGACTCCAACAACGTCTCTTAAAATCCACCTTTCTAGTTCACACAAGGTTGTTTGTTGTTATTTAATTTTTTTATTTTATTTATTTATTGTTAGATCTCAATCTGGAACTACCACTATTGCCACAAGGCGTTTTGAAGAAGTGGGTGGGCTGTTCCAATATCAAAATCAACTTAGTGAGCCATGGACAAATAAACAGTCCAAGAATTGTAAGTTTGCTTTCACCAAGCAGAAAAATTGGTAATTTGACACTCGTTGGTATCAATAACAGCAAATTGTCAAATTAATCACCTCTAACATACCAAACAAATTATATGTTTTTTCATAAGAAATTGCTCCAGGGCCAAAAATTATATACCTGGACTTTTTTTTTTGATAGAAACATAGCTCATTGATCTTACTCTGGTAACTATTTTGCTTTGAAATACTTCTTCTAGGAACCTAGGATCTTATTGATGAGGAGGAATGTTACTGAGTGCCTAGGCCAAGCTTTGCGGAGAACCATGGTGGTATCAACTAAGCAACTAGCTTGGCTGTTCGACATGAACTCTATTTACTAAACAGGTCTCAGAAGTTAATTATAGTTTTGATTTCAGTACTCCAATTAATTTATACATTAGTTCCCTCACCCTTTTATCCTCTTTCACTTTTAGTATGATTTACAAGACTATAGAATATTCTATTCCGTTCACTTGATTGCACACTGATGAGCCTGTGATAGTGGTGTCAGGCTACCAATTTTTTGGACTGGGTATGTCTGTGACATATCATGAAATCTCATAATTGAAGTTCAATGAATATGTCGGTCAAAGTAAAGGCTATGTTACAACATATATTGCAACACAGTGAAAAGTGGTTGTTTTCTCTTTAACTCGATCCGCTGAGTATGCATATTCGTGGGTTTTTAACAATTATATTTATACCATTCTTATTTTAATATTACAACTTTGAAACTGTTCATAACATTATAATCCACATACATTATGTTGCAGTTTGGTATATGAATGAGCTCTATTGAGGTAAGATAACAAAACTACGCTTCTTTACATCCTGCTAAGACAGCGACCTTAACAACTAAGCTAAGTGGTGTGGTGAACAAATAGACTTGAGCATCATTACTATATTTTCACAACTGCAACATGAACTCTTATTTTGAAAATCCAGGCTACATCCCTGCTGTAGATATTGTTCTATATTAAGCATTATCAAACATATTGTTGACATGTAGGGCGCCTCTATTTATCATTTAAATTACACCATGTAAATAAAGTGACAAATGGTTAATGTAAATAGGAATAATTTTATATATATTACGTACATAAAAGATGGTCATAAAGCAAGCTACTTGCAGCATCAGCGTCTGCACAAAATGGGCACACAACATTGACAACCACTTAAAATGCATGGTTGTGTGCATGCTTGAAGTGTTTTCAAAGCTAGATGTATCATTTAGGAGGCCAAGAAGTTACCACAGTATCATTTAGCTGCAATATGAGCTTTGCAATTTTTTGTTTCAAACTTTCACCATTTAAAAAAGAGGGCAAAACCTATATACGAACTGTTAGTCACACATGCTTAACTCCATAGAACCTAAGCTTGTCTGATGCATGAATGCAACGAATTTCTTTTTTAAAGTCATGTGATAAAGTAATAGCAAAAGTTAAGAGTGCCTTGTCATCACCATAAAGTCCTAACAGGTGGGTGTAATTGATACGCTAGCTAGCCCAGCTACAACAATAGAAAATAATACACCAGTTTTACTCGTTTAGGCAAAAATGTTTAATAAGGTTGAGTATTAATTTTAATCCAAATCTTTCTGTTATATTCCAAATCCTATAGAAATCAGCAAAAGCTAGGGCTATATGGCTACTTACTTGTTTTTAGCTCTTTAGTTTTGTCAAATGATGACACCCACCATTACAAAGCTTGCCATTTCAGCAACTCTGTTTCCTTTTGAATAGATTAGAGTTTTGTAGATGCAGCCTTACTAGCAAATATCCTGAGAATATTTGAGGTCCAAATTAACTTCAGTAAAGTTGACAAGTTACATTCTTTGAGTGCATATATCCTCTATCATACAGAATGTGAAATGAGCAGATACATCTGCTGTCAGTCTTAATCGATTAAACACCATAAACATATTGTGATGAAAGCAAGGACACCACTCAAAAAATTAAAAAAATGAATCACATGTAGTAAGCATTCGTTCTACCATCATGCGAGCAAAAACAATGGCTGACTCATTTGCAACTCCATCAAGAATCATCTCTTGGACTTTTTCTACAGTATGTATAAGCTTCTCTTCTGGAATTGACCGCACAGGCACCAATACTTTCTGGACAACTCGGTGCCTTTACTCTTGAGAATATGATACTGGTAGATGTAATTCCATCTGTAAGTTTAGGTGCAGGCTTGGCAGGATGTAAAGAACCGTAGTTTTGTTATCTTACCTCAATAGAGCTCATTCATATACTAAACTACAACATAATGTATCTGGATTATAAGTTATGGACAGTTTCAAAGTTGTAATCTTAAAATAAGAAAGGTTTAAATATAATTGTTAAAAACCCATACTCAGCGGATATGGTTAAAGAGAAAACAACTACTTTTCACTATGTTGCAATATATCTTGTAACAGCCTTTACTTTGACCGACATATTCATTGAACTTCAAGTTATGAGATTTCATGATATGTCACAGACATACCCTGTCCAAAAAATAGTACATTGACACCACTATCACTAGTGCTCCCAGGATCATCAGTGTGCAATCAAGTGAATGGAATCGAATATTCAATAGTTTTGTAAATCATACGAAAAGTGATAGAGGATAAAAGGGTGAGGGAACTAATGTATAAATGAATTTGAGTACTGGCATCAAAACTATATTTTACTTCTGAGATCTGTTTAGTAAATAGAGTTCATGTCGAACAGCCAAGCTTGTTGCTTAGTTGATGCCAACATCGTTCTCCGCAAAGCTTGGCCAAGGCACTCAGCAACATTCCTCCTCATCAATAACATCCTAGGTTCCTAGCAGAAGTACTTTATAGCACAGTAGGTACCAGAGTAAGATCAATGAGCTATGTTTCTATCCAAAAAATTGTCCAGGTATATCATTTATGACCCTGCAACAATTTCTTGTGAATAAATATAATTTGTTTGGTGTGCTAGAGTGGATTAATTTGACAATTTGCTGTTATTGACACCAACGAGTGTCAAATTACCTATTTTTCTGCTTGGTGAAAGCAAACTTACAATTCTTGGACAGTTTATTTGTCCATGGCTCACTTAATTGATTTTGATGTTTCAACGGCCCAACCACTTCTTCAAAATTCCTTGTGGCAATAGTGGTAGTTCCAGATTGAGATCTAACAATAAATTTAAAAAAAAATTAAAAATAAGTAACCACGAACAACCTTGTGTGAACTAGAAAGGTGGATTTTAAGAGACGTAAAATTTAATTTCCTTTTCAATCAGCTCATGAGTTGATTAAAAAGGGTTGAAAAAATTGCTTCAATTTACTCTCGGTATCCTGTCACTTCTAAACTCTTGGAGTCCAGTTTATATGAACTGGAAGCGATCTCGCTCTCAGTCGTACTGGTTGGAGAGACTGAATCCTCCAAAGTATTTTGTCTCCGAAATTTGAAAGAGCCAAAAATTGATTTTATCCTGCGAATAAATTGTTTTGTCCTACTGAGTCTTCGTATCGTGACCATCCTGACTCTCGTCTTCCAAAACGGTCTTGAAAACGAAGATGCAGAGTAGCAGAAAAATATTGGTAATGACTCTCGTACGAACGCTATAAGTCTGGCAATACCACACCCCTTTACATGCTAGGTTTTATCATGCATGCATAACGCTATATCGTAAATGCGTAACGCTTGCCGCACACGTGTAACGCATCGTAACTGTGTATGCTTGTTTGTAGATGCGCAAGCTACTTATCGGATTAGTTCCTCGCCAATGAGTCTGTGGGCCATATCAAGAAAGGGAAGAAAAAGACTTCAAAATGTGATGTTTCCATTCTAACATGAATAAGTTGTAGTAAAAATCCATCACCCATTAGTATAGAATGTAGTGGTTTAGGTAATAATGTAATAAAGTTTACTATATATTTTATATATATATACCTTATTATAACCCTCTAAGTCTTAGTAATAAAATGGTGGAGGCATGTGGAGATCCCACCTCTCGCACCCAGAACAGTTCAACTGCATTTTAGCCTTAACCCATCAAAATTGGGTGCTCATAGATGCTAGAGTTTAAGGGGGGACTACACCTGAAACCAACGAAATTGTAACAAATATTTGTAGCTGTCATAACTTTTTTTCCCTTTCTTCTGTGCAAATACTTTTTATACCAGCTTGTTGCTTATTGTGTGTGCTTTAAAATGATATATAAAAAGTCTATATAGGCACATTTTCTTAGAAGATATATCCAAACACGCAAGGGTCATTAAAAAAAACACTTCCTAATTCCCCACAGGATTTACAGCCAGGCGCCTTGACCGCAGCGCCCCAAACTCGGTACGAATGTAGCTAAAGGCCTTAGCTGTGATCGAGTGGTTTTTTTTTCTTTTCCGGTGAACCCCCCCTGAGTTATAGTGTTGAGAAGAGGCGGGGCCCCCAAAAAAACGATTTTTTTTGGGGGGGGGGGGGGGGGCCCCGCCTCTTCTCAACACTATAACTCAGGGGGGGTTCACCGGAAAAAGAAAAAAAAACCACTCGATCACAGCTAAGGCCTTTAGCTACATTCGTACCGAGTTTGGGGCGCTGCGGTCAAGGCGCCTGGCTGTAAATCCTGTGGGGAATTAGGAAGTGTTTTTTTTTTTATGACCCTTGCGTGTTTGGATATATCTTCTAAGAAAATGTGCCTATATAGACTTTTTATATATCATTTTAAAGCACACACAATAAACAACAAGCTGGTATAAAAAGTATTTGCACAGAAGAAAGGGAAAAAAAGTTATGACAGCTACAAATATTTGTTACAATTTCGTTGGTTTCAGGTGTAGTCCGTCTATCATAGGTCCTACATTCTTCCTCTGGATTTGAATGCCATCTGGTTCTGTGGCTGGTGATGTTTTTCCAGCCTATTAAAATTCCATCTGGTTAGCTCTAAAGTGCATTCGGCTCTGTTTCTCACCACTACATTCTTGATACGCTCCATTACCTCAAGCTGCCAACGGGATTTATGGGCTACATTTTCTGCCTCTATTCATTATTATCATATCTAAACATTGGTCCTCACCTTTTTTCAACTTCAACAAAAGGATTTTCTAGAGCAATACACTATCCACTCAGTTGTTTCTTACAGTTCTCAATCTAGCAAATCGGTCTTATTTTCCCACCCGAGCCTGGCTTCCAACAGAAACATGAGTGTTGACATCTGGGTTACCTCTGTCAAACTCCGTAGAGAGACATGCTGACTGGAGTGAGGCTGGTTTGGGGGAAAAGCAAGGCTGGTGCCTCCCTATATTGTTGAGGTCTTGCAATGTAGAGAGGTAAGTTTGTATTGTAGCTCAGAAGGCCTCATTGAATCTGTTCTGCTATCTAACATTGACTGAGTACCTGTTAAGGGAAACAGCAAGTAGTTCCTACCTCCTGTAAAAAAAATTCCTACTTTTCTCTCTAACAAATTGCAAGTTAAACAGGGAGCAGAAGTTGAAGGCATTTATAGAAAATCTCAACAAAATATTCTCATCCCTAGTGGCCATCAAAAAGTTTTATCCCCCGTTGATGTTCGCTGCAACAATATTTGCCTCAGCATTCATCTTGTTAATTTTTTCGGTCTTCGATGGTTTTAACAACATAATATCCTTCAAAATGTGTGAGTATGTTTATGGGGTTTAATTGATTAAGACATACAGCAGATATATCTGCTCATTTCACATTCTATATGATAATGGATATATGCACTCAGAATAACTTGTCATCTTTACTGAAAAGTTGTGGTGGAGCTCACATAATCCCAGGATATTTGCTAGCAAGGCTGATCGACATAACTCTAATCTATTCAAATAGCCTAGACTTCGCACCAATAATCCAAAAAATCACTGTTAGTAATCTCGGATCCACTTTGCAGTCTTCCATTCTTTACAGTAGTGGCTTCAGCCACAAGGAAAAAGGCCCTATGCCCTCCCCCCTTCACCTCCCCTTTCACATACATTACTCGGCAGCTTATTTAGTGGAACCAAGCTCTATTGCTTCAACACTCGTGTGGTAAATCCTACTTGCCAAGAACAATCCTACACTTACCTATGCTTGCTAGATTTCAGGAGCCTATCTAGAACTGGAAAGTCATCTCTACTTCCATTTTTTAAGAAAATTAGGAGGGACCCTACTGAAGAGGAAAATAACTGCACTGACTTAGAAGTTCTCTGACAGTGGACAAAGATACTCAACTGATCTCAGTAGCTCAAATGAACTCAGAACAAGGTAATTAGTAATTAGCTGAGATAAAATAATAGATTCTGTGCGCTTCAGCCATCGCTGCCACCTCTCCAGCCCTACTGGTATCCATGGCATTTTACAATGAGCTAAAGTATCTAGGCAGGTTGCATTCCAAAACAGGAGCTTTCAACTCTACCATTGTACCATAGTAACCCCATTTGACCTTTTTTAATTTGATTGATTGGGAAGTGATGTTCGATGGGATATATGTAGATGACAAAGTATGATGCAGAATGCCATCAATAGCAGAGTGACAGCATTGGTGACTCACAGTATTCTTGCTGCTGAGAGACCATATTATGTGAGATGGTCCACTTGAACCACAGTTTTGGCAAGTATGAGAATGACACAGAGTGGATCCAAACTGGAAGCCAATTGTAACCCGGATAGTATTGTGTTGTTATCCATTCTCAATCCAGAGCTGATGATTGGGACTGCAGTGAGCTAAACCTATAACTTTTTTTCTGAAATTGTAGCCAGGCATATGCCATGTTGTACAGGACATTGTCCCAGTTGGAATCACATATACTCAAAACCTTTGGAGAATCCCAAACTTTCTGACAAACCAGAGGAGTAGGATTGTGTCATGAACAGAGAAATGCTTCTGACTGTCTGTCCTTCATAACCTAAAAGGGAATTCACTTTTTCTTTGAGAGCAGCTGAGATTGAATCCACATTTCCCAAAGAGGAACTCTGGTAACACACAGCCAAAGTAATGACTACTCGTGCATCTGGAAGAGCAGAAATTATAGTTACTCTTGAGAATGGTATTTGCCAACTTATGATGGTTGATCCTCTTCGCAGTAGACTTATTGAAGTACAGATCGAGACGATGTTGTCTGTTGTGCAACCCACAGTGTTATTGAGTAGATACAATACCAAATTAGTTCAATGTCTCTATAATGATCCATAGTTTAGGTATTCTACTAGCACCAAGTTTATGTGTGTTCCAATGAATGTATAATAATTTTCTATACATAACAGTCGTTGTTTCCCAGAAATATCTCCACATTTAAGTTTTTTTAAATTAATTTAGTTCATTTTGAGAATGCATTACTGATAAGAGGCTGAGCCAAAAAAATTATTTTAACAATTGGTATGGGCTACTAAGTTTTCAGACCACTGGATTCCGATATCTGACTCTCAACTGTGCTTAATCCTCACACAGTGTACTGGTAAACTATTCTAGCAATTAATGCTTTAACGACATCGATTGTAAAGATACTGCACTATTACAGCATCTACTACATGTTGTGTGGTCCCTACTATGTGTGAAAATCATCCTTCAACAATAGAGTCAAAGTTTAATAGTAACATTCAAATTGGTATTATGGTTACACAATAAGTGAACTAATTACACCAGTTGCTACAACTATAGGTATAATGGAAATATTCCTTGATTATCTGTGATAATCACACAATAAAGTACTGATTCTACACTACTCAGATTGTGTTGAATGTGCACAAGTGTAGTATATTCTATACATTTTTAACAGTGAAGGGTGATATCAACAGGTGGTTGTCACAGAGCTCATTGGCAAAAGTGCCTAGCAAAATAAGATGCGGGCCAAAGGATTACTTTGCTGCACACCCTCAACAAATTGACCATCAGCCTCTAATGTATAAATGAGTAGTTGTTGTTTTTAATCTTTTAGAAAAAAACAGAAAAAAATTATCATATAGAATGTGAAATGAGTCGATATATCTGCTGTAAGTCTTAATCAATTAAACACTGTAAACATACTCACACATTTTGAAGGATATTATGTCATTAAAACCATCGAAGACCGAAAAAAATAGCAGGATGAATGCTGAGGCAAATATCTTGCAGTGAATAGCAACGGGGAATAAAACCTTTTGATGGACACTAGGGATGAGGATATTTAGGTGAGGTTTTCTACAAATGCCTTCACCTTATGCTCTCTATTTAACTTTGAGTTCTTTGAGAGAAAACTGGGAAAAATTTCTACAGGAGGTAGAAACGACTTGCTGTTTCCCCTAACATGGACTCACTCAATATTAGATAGCCGAACAGATTCGATGAGGCCTTCTGAGAGACAATACAAACTTACCTCTCCACATTCCAAGACCTCAAGACCTCAACGATATAGCAAGGCACCAGCCTTGTTTTCCCGCAAACCAGCCTCACTCCAGTCAGCATAAATGAGTCTGTGACTCTACAGGGGTCGCCAGAGGTAACCCAGAGGTTAACACTCATGCTTCTGTTGGAAGCCAGGCTCGGGTGGGAAGATGAGACTGATTTGTTACAGAGCCGAATGCACCTTAGAGCTGACCAGATGGACTTTTAATAGACTGGAAAAACATCACCAGCCACAGAACCAGATGGCATTCAAATCCAGAAGAAGACTGTAGGACCTATGATAGACTTAAACTCTAGCATCTATGAGCACCCAATTTTGATGGGGTAAGGCTAAAATGCAGTAGAACAGTCACTGGGTGTGAGAGGTGGGACCTTCATCTGCCTCCTCCATTTAATTACTTAGAGGGTTATAATAAGGAATATATATAAAATATATAGTAAAATTTATTACATTATTACCTCAACCACTACATTGTATAGCTAATGGGTGATGGATTTTTACAACAACTTATTCATTCATGTTAGAGTGGAAACGTAACATTTTGGAATCTTTTTCTTCCCTTTCTTGATATGGCCCGCAGACTCATCAGCGAGGAACTAATCCGACAAGTCGTTTGCGCATGTACGAACAAGCGTAACGCATTTACGGCAAGCGTTAGGCATTTACGATATACCGTTACGCATGCACGATAAAACATAGCGTTTTAAGGGGTGTGGTATCGCTAGACTTATAGCGTTCGTACGAGAATCATTACCAATTTTTCTGCTACTCTGCAACTTCGTTTTCAGGACAGTTTTGGAAGACAAGAATGAGGATGGTCACGATAGGAAGAATCAGTAGAACAAAACGATTTATTCGGAAGATAAAATCAATTTTCAGCTGTTTCTATTTTCGGAGGCAAAATACCTTGGAGGACTATCTCTCCAAATAGTTCGTCTAAGAGTGAGGTCGTTTCCAATTAGATGGCTATGTTTCAGTGACAGTAGCTGCATAATGTCTTAAGTATTTTGTTGTTCTACATGCCATGGTAGTTGGCTTCTGAGCACACTGTTGCAGGGTAATTTGACAATTATCCAATTCTTGTAGGTTCATATTCTGGGCTAGTTTACAGGGGACAGCTGTTCACCAGAAGGATCTTCACCAAAAGAGGCAATGATGGAGAAGAGGTGGCCATAAAAACACTTCAAGGTACATAAATACTAATGATAGGCTTTGAGAAACATTGGTATGTTTGTGACACCATAATCCTTGTTGCTTCAGGATCTTATCACCAAAGTCTGACAAATGGATTTCTGAAGGAGTCATGTATACTGTCAAACTATAAGGACCGAAATGTTCTTAGTCTCATTGGCGTTTGTGTAGATGGTGGCTTAGTCCCATTTGTTGTTATGCCCTTCATAACCAATAGCAGCCCAAGTGTGCTGTAAGTACATGCCCCTGTGGTAAAGCTTGCGTTCAGAGCCAATGTGAGTGAGTATTTGTGTGAGGTGTCATGGACAGCTACTATAGAAAAGATGTGGGTGTTTATAACTTTGTAAATGGATTAGTTGTGTCTATTATTACCATTTATAGATGAAAGTAGAAAACCAGCTTTTGGGAATGTGTCTGCAAGTGGCCAAAGGCCTGAAATACTTAACCAACCATGGAATAGCACATAGAGACCAAGCTGCACGAAACTACATGTGAGTCAATACCAAAAATTAATTAGTCAGGGAAGATATTACAGTTAGGTTTTTTATTTAGGAAATACTACAAAGTTTATAAAAGTGGCAAATATGGAGGATTATTAAATGGAAATGAATTTTTGGTTCATGTTTTGCGACGTTTCAACTGAATACATCAGTCTCCATCTTCTTTGGGATGAATACTGAAGTACAATTTAAAAAAAACTTATTTTATGAATAATGTTCTGTCCAAATTTATGAAGTCAGCTAAGAATCACCATTCCAATTTAAAACATGAAAGTTAATGTTTAGAGTAATCAAACATGAAAGGATGTTGTAATGCCAATACTAGTCTGATGTCGATGTTACTATTCACCATAGGTGCAGATATCCAGAAATGAAACATTTGTATGACTCACACACACATATAATTATTATAAACTCTTTATATGGCTGAGCAACATGTTAAGAGCAGCCAATGATTGATGTGAATCTATTCAAGACATAGTCTTTCTTGAAAAAAAGAATAAATAGAGTGTAAGCTATGGACTTAATATTATTATGAATGTACTCTACATGTTGCTGCTCTTGGATCACTGTGATTATATTTGCCACTATTAACTGTGGAAAGTGAAGAAGTTTGCCTCCTTATTTTATCAGAATATATAGTGTGCTTTTAAGGGAAAAAATGCCATTATCTGTAAATGAGCTTCATAAGCGACAAGTAGAAACCCTTTGTTGCTGCATTATATTTGTCAACCCGAGTTCAGACCAGCCTCACTAATATATGTATGTACTTTTTATTCTGTTAAATATTATTTATTAACGGGGTTGATTCTCACCTTCTATTTAAAGTGTTCAATTTTGGACAATGTGAAGAACTTAAACCATCTACAAACTACTTAAAACATACAGAATAAGATATGAAGTTTTCTCTAAACTGGATGGATCCAAATATTTTCAACGATGTCATTTTCCCTCAGAAAACTGATGTGGTAAGTTCATGACTTTTGTTTGTGTTTAGAAGTAAGTTTTATTTTTATTTTTTATTTTTTCCTATAATAACATAGACTATGAGCTATGAGGCTTACCAATTAACCAGGTCACTAAAAATACTTTTATTTCATATGAGTTAGAATTAATTTCACATGACTATAATGTTTGGTACGTGAGAAACAAGTATACAGTTTACACCACACAGTTAGCTTTATATAAACAGCACTATCTTCACATGTTATATTGATACCCATTGGTGTCAACCACCACACAGAGATTGCACATGCCTGATGCTATTTAGCATCAACCACAAGTAATCGGGAAGGTGGCCTGGTCAAACCTGAAGTTTTGATTGCTATAGGAGGGAACTATTACTCCTACCTTAGTTTCTACTACCTAGTCACTTTTCCTCTCTAAGTTAAGGTCGAGGACAAAGGTATCACATTATAGAATTTACCATTCCTCCCACTTATCTATCTTATTGCTTCAGAGGATCTTTATGCAGTAAAATGAATAGACCCATGAATACTCTATGCACATTGTAGATCCTTGATTTTGTGGTTCATAATAAAAAAGGTGTTCTTCTCCAAATTCATGTCTTTGGCATCAGTTAGCCATCACGCTTGCACATATAAGATCATCATCTTTATGTGGAAAACCAATGCTGGTAGTAATGGATTACTCAAAATGTATCCCAACATTGTTAATGAATAAGATATTCTCCTTGAAATAAGCATTTATTTCCAGCCATATATAAATTTTTGCTTGAGGGAAAACTTTACGCTCTACATAATTTTTCTTTTTTGATATTCAGCAGTGAAAGTTAGATCCTGTTACTACTTCCCTGATTCCCTATCCCCATTTTCTGGCCATTGAGTAATATTACTTACATTTTATCAAGTTGTCATGCTTTGGTACGAATGTTACATTCACAATTCACAAAATATATGTTAACGATTCTCAATTGAGAGCATAATACTAGAATCAACAAGAAAATAAAATTGGGCACCATTTTATTATTTTTTTAAAATTTTTTATTTTTTTATTATTTAATTGTAATGGACTATCCATCTTCAAGAGTACAAAGTCCAGTGTGCTATAAACAACAATAATAGTATAAAAAAATTGAACAAACAATATAATGTAGTATTTCTTTAACAAAAATCAAATTGTGTCTGTGTATCTGTGTCTGCACTCATCATGACCAAACTCAGCCTAACCGCACCACCTTGGATATGTTCTCCACTACAAATTGCTGATGTAGAAAGAAAGATGGTTGAAGTGCTGATTTTATCCATCGCAGCGACTATCTGCCTTCCCTATGGGAGCCTAATACACAGCATAAATAAATAAGCCAAAAACAGCAACATCACAGACAATGCCACAAAAAAACTGAACAATCTTCGAATTAGCAGCCCCAAATTCAAAAAGAGTAGGAGTGCCAAAATACAGAGACACAGGAGCAAATTTCTTCACGGAAATCTTCATACACAACCTATACCGGTGTGAGCCAAAACATAGACACAGGGGCATAAAAGCTGATGCCAGTAGGTTTGGTGCCGTTGCAAGTATTAATAAAAAATATATATAAATTTGTGAAATATTGCATCCATTAGCCGATGCAGAAAGCATATATATTTTGATGATGTGCCAACATTGGTCGCAAAAAAAAAATTATATAAAATGAACAGGCTTGGACAACATTTTTACAATTGTGCACTTATGTTCATTTGAAGAAGAAATGCTGTCTTGTGAAGATTTGATAAATCAGCTTTTTGATGAAGATTCTGATGTTTATGTATCTAATTCAAATGTATAGCTACCTAGGAAACACTTGTTATCCAGTAATATTGCGAGATGAAGCTCACCTGGATGGATTTCTCAATTGTAAATTTATTTTAACCCTAAGACTACCTAGATTTGTTTGCCATTTCCAACTGAGTGTGTTCCACTGCCATAGTAGCTCAGTTTGCATTTTACTGATAACAGTAAATCAATGATATTTCCCAAAAAAAGCAGTAGCTCAGGTGGCTTAGTTCATTATTTGCCTCTGTTTGAATTTGAATTTTCAATAGTTTACCTCAAACTTAGTATATATATATATATATATACATACCATATTTCTCCTACTTTCCACCTTTACCAACATCTGATAATTATAATTGAGGTGATATTCCAAACACTCCTTTCATACTATCTGAGAATAAAGAAGCCAAATAGAATGTTGAATATTAAATATATCATAAATAGGTATATAAAAAAATTAAGTTTTGGAATGTTTTGATCATCGTCGTTTAAAATTT
>CBDHDT010000042.1:0-15442 GCA_965261215.1 Ekhidna sp. | reverse complement strand
CACCAGAAGAGCTCAGTTACAAAGAACTGAGGCTGGGACCGGAACAGTGAAAACTCCAAAGTAAGACCTGGCCACATCGAGAGACAGATCAGACCTGACCCAGGATGTGTTGCTAGGAAACCACTCTTCAGTAGAAGCAAGTTTGTCAAAACCATAAAACCCTCCCACTACGAAAACCTTGCTCCCAATAGTCACCATTCTGTGTCCCATCCTAGCTGTAGTCAGTTGTCCTACAGTCTGCTGGTGTCCTGTCGTCGAGTCAATCAACACAGTCCGTGCAGTGTCCTGTCCTCTAGTGTATCCTCCAGTCACTAGAATTCCCTGCGGAGTGAGAATACAGTCATGTCCATACAAATAATCAGTGAGTGAGGGCCAGGCAGTCCATTGGTCAGTAGTCATGTCATACTAAAAAATATAGGGACAGTATATTTTCATTTTTTCTTCTCTCATATAGATCACCATTTGGTTTTCTGGTATTTTGGGGGTCTTTTTCGAGTTGGTATTTTGACTTTGTGAATTTCCTAAATCAGTTTTTTAATCTACTCTAAAAGTTGGAGAGAGTATATTTTTTTCAAGTTTGTCATATGTCCCACTATTTAGGTTTTTGGTATTTTTGGGGGTATTTGTTTAGTTTTTGGGGTTGGTTTTTGCACTTTTTGAATTTTGATTTTTTTTATCTACTCATAAAGTTATGTACAGTCTATTTTCTTCATTTTGTTAAAATGATCCACCATTTAAGGTTTTGGTTTTTTGGGGGGTAATTTTTTATTTATTTTTTACTTATTGAATTTCCAAAATCATTTTTTTAATCTACTCTAAAAGTTGGAGAGGGTATATTTTCTTCAAATTTGTCATATGACCCACTATTTAGGTTTTTGGTATTTTTGGGGGTTCTTTTTTAAGTTTTTGGGGTAGTTTTTTGGGCTTTTTGAATTTTCTAAATCATTTTTGGAATCTACTCAAAAAGTTAGGCAGGGTCTATTTTCTTCATTTTTTAAAAATGATCCACTATTTAGGTTTTTGGTATTTGGGGGGTCTTTTTTTAGTTGGTTTTTTGACTTTTTGAATTTCCAAAATAATTTTTTAAAATCTACTCTAAAAGTTGGAGGGGGTATATTTTATTCAAATTTGTCATATGACCCCCTATTTAGGTTGTTGGTATTTTTGGGGGGTCTTTTTGGGTTTTTTTGGATTTTTTTTTAAATTTTCAAAATCAATTTTGGAATCTACTCAAAAAGTTAGGCAGGGTCTATTTTCTTCATTTTGGTCATATGAGCCACCGTTTAGGCAGGAGGGAGGTGAGAGAGAGGCGGTAACGGACGGATGAACAGACGAATGAACGGATGGACGAATGGACGAATGAACGGAATTTCCACTCCTAGACTCAGACCAACTCGGTTGGGCTGAGTAAAAAAGTATGGGAACAGGAATAGTTTGGACAGAAACAGTGGAGCAGCTAGTGGACACAGGATGAACTGTTTAAATTATCTTTCAGCTAGTGGGACGTACTCTGCTGACTCACATCTAGTGGGACGTACTCTGCTGACTCACATCTAGTGGGACGTACTCTGCTGACTCACATCTAGTGGGACGTACTCTGCTGACTCACATCTAGTGGGACGTACTCTGCTGACTCACATCTAGTGGGACGTACTCTGCTGACTCACATCTAGTGGGACATACTCTGCTAACTCACATCTAGTGGGACGTACTCTGCTGACTCACATCTAGTGGGACATACTCTGCTGACTCACATCTAGTGGGACATACACTGCTGACTCACATCTAGTGGGACATACTCTGCTGACTCACATCTAGTGGGACATACTCTGCTGACTCACATCTAGTGGGACATACTCTGCTGACTCACATCTAGTGGGACATACTCTGCTGACTCACATCTAGTGGGACGTACTCTGCTGACTCACATCTAGTGGGACATACTCTGCTGACTCACATCTAGTGGGACATACTCTGCTGACTCACATCTAGTGGGACATACTCTGCTGACTCACATCTAGTGGGACGTGACTCACATCTAGTGGGACGTACTCTGCTGACTCACATCTAGTGGGACGTACTCTGCTGACTCACATCTAGTGGGACGTACTCTGCTGACTCACATCTAGTAGGACGTACTCTGCTGACTCATATCTAGTGGGACATACTCTGCTGACTCACATCTAGTGGGACGTACTCTGCTGACTCACATCTAGTGGGACGTACTCTGCTGACTCACATCTAGTGGGACGTACTCTGCTGACTCACATCTAGTGGGACGTACTCTGCTGACTCACATCTAGTGGGACGTACTCTGCTGACTCACATCTAGTGGGACATACTCTGCTGACTCACATCTAGTGGGACGTACTCTGCTGACTCACATCTAGTGGGACGTACTCTGCTGACTCACATCTAGTGGGACATACTCTGCTGACTCACATCTAGTGGGACATACTCTGCTGACTCACATCTAGTGGGACGTACTCTGCTGACTCACATCTAGTGGGACATACTCTGCTGACTCACATCTAGTGGGACGTACTCTGCTGACTCACATCTAGTGGGTCTGACAATGCTGACTCACTCTGGCTAGTCAGCATTGTGTGTTCCACTGAATGTGAGGCTAGCGATGCTCGCTTAATTCTGGTTACTACTAGTTACTACTATTGTAACATCCAAGAGAAAAACCGAAGCTGTTCCGTTCATTCGTCTGTCTGTCCTTCAATCACATATTTACTGTGACTTCAAACATCAATTACTTAGTCATTTTTTAAGCTAGAACACTTTTAAAGACCATTTTTGAGAACTAGAAGCTATGGCAGATCTGCACATACTTTTGGATCCAGTCACATATTTTTGGAAGTGCCCCAAAAATGGGGTTTAAAGATATTTGTTTAAACATTTTTGTCCAAGAGAGGATCTACCTAATTGGATCCACTAAACCTCAATTTAAAAATCTGAAATTTAGCATGGTAGTCAATTGGCCCAAATCAGTTTTTTGTATATATGCAGATTTTTTTAACCAAAAAATGGGTTTAGGGAGTCCTTAAATGTCAAATTTTGAAAAATTCATATATCAGTCAATGGATTTTCCAGAACAAAAAAAAATTAGTTCTTAAAATAAATTACCCCTACTTGGCAGGAGCTAGAAGTAAGGGCCCATAGGTCCCCATACCTTCTATTTTTTTAATATATCAACACACTTATTTTAAGGATTTACCATTGGTGTAGTAATTAGTGATGGAAAACTTTGCTAGGAGACAGGGAAACTGGCTTAGGGAACATAGTTGAGGATTTCTTATCACCAAACAAAGATTTCTCCTGAAACAAATTGCTTTACACCTGAGTATTCCTTATAATTAGTTCTAATAGTTTTGCTTTACACCTGAGTATTCCTTAGAATTAGTGCTTGCAGTTTTGCTTTAAATTTTTTTCTTCAAATCACACCTGAAGTAGGGAGGTAAAGTAACTTTACAGCCCTATGGATGATAAGTTACTTTATGCCCCTGCCACTAATGCACTTTGAAGAATGGTTGATGTAAATATACTAAGCTAGAGGATTAAGGGTCATATGGCCCCTGAACCCTCTATATCTTCTGGAGGGTTTTTTGATGGCCTGCAGACACCAATTGGTTGGTCTGTTTTCTAGAACCTTGTTTTATTTTATTGTTTTTTCATAGCTGTCTTGGATTTTTTGGAATTATTTGAGATATCTTTGTAGTTCAGAATTATACATTTGAAACTGTTCATAGGAAAAAGAATTTTTCGTGATCGTATTATTTATTATTGGACACACTAGAAACCGAGCACAGGGTACTCCCAAGAAGAAAGCCGAAACCGGATATTTCGAGCAGACGCCAAACGATTTTACGTGGAAAATGGCAACAGGAAGCAGCTTCATCTGTTGAACGAATGGCAGGAGGGGAACGAGGCCCAAGGTCGTGCATTCTGCCCGCAGAATGGAGGCCATGTCCCCTGATTCCGCCTCAGGAGGACTCTTCGACGAGACCAATCTTGACGTAGATGAAATCGAAGTCAAGGCAACCACTTGGTCTCTAGAGCGTTCGCAGGATCGATGTGGCACAGTCGATCCGATTCAGGCTCCGTCCTGACGGACGCCGAGCCCAGCAAGCTTCTAGTCGTAGAATCCGAGGCTCGTACGTGTCGCTCTCCTGGGTGAGAACCCCCAAAGAGGGACCTGGGTACAAATGGCCAGCAATTCCTTTCAGGTGAAGGAAAGTGATAGGAAAACGATAATAAGGATGAAATCCGAATTGAAGTTCTCCCACTTTACTGAAGTACCCAAGGCGACACAGGAAAAAATGAAAGGAGAACTTACAATTTTTCCTCAGGCAGGAGAGGACCGTAGATGAAAATCGCAGGCTTCCATCCTCTCTTGCCGGCCTCACACCAAGACACTCCTGTCGTAGGATCGCAGTCGTTTCTACGAGTAGAAAAGACACCTGGGAATGAAATGTAGGAAGACGAACAAAGATGAAAGTCCAGATCCTGTTTAGTCGAGAAATTATGAATGCAATGAAGAAATTTGTCTATTAAACTGGATCGGTCAGTGACTTAAATCTAAGTTGGTGGACTGAATAAACTATCCAATAGTTTGGACAGACCCAGATCAGCCAGTCTGATCGTTCCTACATTATTTCCAGGCCATGCACGTGGACCAGCCAATCTTCATGTACAGAAAACAGAAAAGCAGCGAAACGATTGAAAATAAGTCGAGGATTTCGATCTTGAAATTTTAAATCGTGGCGGTGTGGGTGTGGAGGACTTGTCAAAGTCGGGTGGGGTCTGCTCTCTGAAATGAAGGGGATGGCTTCTTGAAATTATTGAAAAAATAATTTCCAAAGAAGTCCAAATTTGAAACAAATTTGGAGGCGGGTCCTGACCTATTTTTAATAAAAAATAGGCGCAGTTGGCTAACACGTGGCAGAGATGTGAAGTTAATTTTAATTAAGTTCTTTCTCTGGACATGAAAGGCATGTACATGTCAAGCGAAATGTTCCATATTTCAGCTGCTGGCGACTTTTTAGACTCGAAAAATGCACCAAATCATTTTTGCATCTAAAAAACAGCCGAAACAGGAGAGAGGTCAAAGGATTGTATCGCTCAAGTTAAATAAAATACTGCAATTTTTTTAACCCTTCCTATAAAATCTCGAGATTTTAACAGGAATGACTGAGTGAATACAACCTGTTCTACGTTGGCCTCCGACCGTGTCCTGGTGAGTATCCTCCAGAGTCCGATGCCCCACTGGAGGGCGTAGACATGCTCGCTTGACGTAGTCCAACAGCTGGGGGAACCTTGACAGGTTCGAGGCGAGGGCGATGAGGCGAAGCAGAGAGGTGTTTACACATCTCTAGATTCATATAATCGCAGGAACCCAGTGGTGGGGTCTCCTCACCAAAACCCCAGACACGTCAAGTGACTGGACAAGTCTCACTAGTGGGACTAGCGAGAACTATGGATACTTCCATTCGTTCTGGAGAAATTTCCACCCGAAATTTAGATACTTGAATGCAATTCACAAAAAAACAGGTCGAGGTGGGTGGGCAACAAAAGGGAGTACCCTGTGCTCGGTTTCTAGTGTGTCCAATAATAAATAATACGATCACGAAAAATTCTTTTTCTGTCGCATTCTTGTATTACTGGCCACACGAAACCTCGCCAGGGTACTCCCAAGAAGACGTGTATTCGTGTTTTTTTGATGTATCTAAATTTCTAAATTTCTCCCATGAATCTATAGACAAACATCGACTGGATAAACAGGGTTTTTACAGGAGCATGGTTTCTAAAGTCATGGACAATGATGGGCTTAGGTCATTACAACCAGGCAAAGCACTTGCTTAGGGTATGATGGCCAAGGAGTGAGGGTACTACTGTCCACACTCACCTAATTTTCAAGGCTAGGATTAAAAACCTGAATATCCTATTTACTTTAAATTTGAATAAAGAGAAAGAAAACTTGGTCAGGAAAAAACCTTGCCAACTCGGCTAACCCATAGCAAAGTCTAGGTAACTTTGAGAGTAGTGAAGTATGTGCTCCTACAGGAATCAAACCTGCTTCATATTTACCGACAAGAAATGCAGAATGCATTGGCCTATATTACCTAGCCAGACCAGAAACGCTCGTTGAAACCCTGTCCCCCATAGCTGCTGGAATGAAAAAACTTCATCACAAGGACCAAACAATTTATTGGACAAAAAATAGTCCAGGTCCCTGGCAACAATGGGTAGGTCCGCCGAAGCCCGGCGGTGCAGGTGTTTCCTGTAGAACATAGTGTTAACTATTTAACTACATATCTGTCGTAGAACTTTTGGAAAACACCACTTTTAGTAGACCAATTTGCCACAGCACAAATTTCTTTGATACTATAGTTTAATTTGTCTCTCATAAAAGCAGCCGAGGCGCTTCTCGTAGCATGCGAGGAAAACATCGAAATGTCAATCCCAGCAGCCGACATGATTTGTTTTAACCAGCGAGCCAACGTGCGTGCTTTCACGGACATGTGAGGCTTGACAAAGGAAACAAAGAAAGCAGTGTCGTTGCTACAGAGAGGCTTTGTCCTAGAGAGGTAAGCAGTAATAGCTAAGACTGGACACAATAGAGGGTTTTCAGGGAACGATCGAATCGAAACCCATCCTCGGACATTGCGTTCGCTGGATTGCTGAAACAAAACAACTCTCAGTCAATTCTCTCTAACTAGACATAATTTACACGTCCATTACTGTACTTTTTTCTCACCTTTTCCAACCCGATGAGTGGGACTTGTGCGAACCCCTCTTCCAAGACCACGAGCCGTCCCAAGCTAGCAAGGCTGCTCACCCTGTTGTGCAAACAATCCAGTGTCGGGACATTACATGCAATACAGTACTGGAGCAGGTATAATTTTTGTCGTCACGAAGTGAAAGCAAAATGCACCGTGCCAATACCTGGACAAAGTCGAGAACGCGACCAGAAACAAAGTCTTGTACGTCAAGCACTTCAGATCTAGATCCGCTACAGGACCCATATCCATGACATATTGCATGACTATGGAAACATCGAATGTACTTCGATATTTTGGAAGGGGCGGTCTAAGCTTGAAAAAACTTTTCATAGCTTTCTGTACCAGCTGATCTGTACCAACAGATGTATTGCCAGGTAAGAAACAATGATACTTGCTAATCGCAGACTTGGCAACATTCATTGTACTGTAGCTGGCACCTTCCTCAAATCTGTGGCGAATGTACTTTACAATTACTGCGACCGAGCAGGTGATTGGCTGTACATTCAGATCAGTACAAAAAGTGCAGAACTGCTGCCAAGCTGAACTGTACTTTTGTTTGGTATTTGTGGATATGTGGTGGTCAAGAAAATCATAATCGTCTTGATTCAACACCACACTGTCGTCAGACGCAATCATTGGCAGCCCGTGATGTGGGCTGCCACTAGAGGGTCCATACTGAATTCCACTGGTGTTGTGGATTCTGGGTAACTCAGGCATAAACGAGCGGCTGGAAGCCGCCGGATGGACTGAACCAACATCTTGGAAAGATGAGGCCACCACAGAGCCCGTTTCCAACCCGGGCAGATGAGAATCGCCTCTATCTGCTGTTCCTCGACCTCTCGCAGCACAGCTGGGATCAGTGGGACCGGGGGAAACAGCCAAGTTACCGGATCCCAATAGTAATCGAGACAATTCTGGCCTACCGCAGACTCGTCTCTCTCCCAGGTCATGTACCTTGGAAGCAGACTTGTCTTGTTGGTCGCAAAGGCGTCCAACGTCGGTTTGACCTGAAACTGACAACAAATTCGCCGAAACATACGACGATCGAGCTGGAAATCCCAAGCCAACAGGGCTTGACGAGACAGAAAATCTGCCACTAGATTGTCCTCGGACGACAGCCAAAACGGGCGCAGTACTTCCACATCGCGACTCACGACTTCTCGCCAGAGTTGCAAACTCTCCTGACACAGGGAGATTGAGCGTGTGCCCCCTATCTTCCTGATGTAGGCGCAAGCTGTCGTGTTGTCGATATGAGGACGGACCGTCTCGTGTGGTTCGACCAATGCTCGAATTCCTTCCCGTGCAGCTCTTATCTCCAATAAGTTTATGTGCTGACAACTCTCTGTCTCGGACCAGGATCGCTGAAAATAATCACCATGAGAATTTACAGCACCACAGCCCCATGGAGAGGCATCAGTCCAGACAGAGACATCTGATTTGGGGGGAACCCAGGATGTGGAGGAGTTTCCTCTGAAACCTGAATGTCGTGACCACCAGAGCAAGTCGGAACGAACGTGCACAGTAGACAAAGACACTTTTTTCGATTCCCTCCTACCAGATCTAAGAGACTTAATCAAGACTCTTTGCAATGACCTATAGTGCATTGGGGCCAAAGGACAGGCTGGCATGACTGAAATCAATGTCCCCAACAAACTCTCAAGGTTTGCCTGCGTAGTTTCTTTGTTGATCAACAAGGACTTAGTCCATGTGACCAACCGTTGGATTTTGTCCTCAGGAACGGCAATTGTTTTGTTTGATGAATCAAACAGAAAACCCAGATGCACAGGAGTCTGGGTGGGCTCTAAAATGGTCTTAGTCCAGTTTAGTGACCAGCCACAACACATGAACACCAGGCAGACTACATGAGTCTCATACCTTGCCAACTCCTTGGTCTTTGCTTGGGTCAACATATCATCCATGTATGTTGAAAGCAAGATGCCAAACTTGTCACGGAGGTAACCTGCAATAGGCCTAACCATAGTGGTCAATATTCTAGGAGAACATGTGAGACCAAAAGGCAATACTTGCCACTCTAGCAAGTCACCCCCCCACTCAAATCTAAGATATTTCCTGAATTTCTTGTGGATGGGGACATGAAGAAAAGCATCTTTGATGTCAATTCCACAAAACCAACCACCAGACCGGAGCCATTGTCTAATCCAAGCCACTTCTTCCATTCTGAAAGAAAACTTTCTAACAGAAGAGTTGAAACGTTTCAGATTGAGGATGGGTCTCCACTTGTCAGGAGATCTCTTTGATTTAGGTACAGCAAAGTATGAACTAACATACTGGCCGTGCACTGGCTGAACAACTTTTACTGCATTCTTGGTAATCAGTCCTTTGACTTCCTCATCCAAGACATCTCTAGCAGCAGAAGTTGCTGGTGCAGGAGTCCTCTGACTGCGCACCTGAACAGGGGTTTCGGACCTAAAGGGGATATTATATCCTGACTTTATAATCTGACTAACCCTGTCATCACTTCCGATGTTCCTATAGGAATCTATAGCATGTGAGAGTCGGCCACCAATAGGCGAGGCCAGAGCAGATCTGATGAGATCTGGTCTGAAACCGGCTTTAGTGACTGCCTCTACTGCAGATTTCAAAGGAAAATTTGACGGCCAATCAGCTTCACGATCGATGTCACTTATCTCATTCCCCAAAAGTACATCATCATGTAGGCTACCTAGTACAGCATCAGTAATGGTCTTACCAGAACCCTGGGGAGCAGCACCTGCTCCGTCAGTCTTAGCCGCACTGTCGGCCTTCGCCTTCTTGGCCTTTACCTTCGCGGCCTTAGACTTTTTAGTCTTCTTGGCCGCTCCAGCTTTGCCTGCCTCACCATCCTTTTTCGAGGATGCACCTTTGGTAGCAGTCTTAGACTTAGACTTTTTCTTAGTCTTAGACTTCGACTTGCCGGTGGAAGGTGTCAAGATGGCACTACGAATAATGCCATCCTTCTTCCTTGACTCTACAATCCTGTTAGAGACTGCCTCGTCACCACCAAACAATCCGACTTTGTTCTGGCCTGCACCCTTCATGACAGCCTTTCTGACCTTTGGCTTGAAGAGCGTCAGCAACTTATGCCTCACGAGCCTCCTTAGGGCGTCGTCATGAAAGCCCGCCAATCCAAAGAAAACGTTCAGGTGCTCGCTAGTAGCAAAGGTCATCTTGGCACTGAGATCATAAACGTGCCGGAACGAGTCCTGCAGTCTACCCAGCACCGCGTCAACCGCTCCCGAGTTCGCCTGATGGACTTGGTTGACCCTTTCCTGCACCTTGACCAGCTGGTCAGGGCTCAGTCCGAGGTCCCCCAACATGTCCGCAGGATTGACCAAGGGAACACTAATATCGGGACCGGCCACTATCGGCTTCAGCACAATAGGGTGTGGATCCGGCCCAATACCCTTCTGGAGACCGAGGTCTCCGTCCAGCTCCGCAAGAGTGATGCCCAGCTCTCCACAAAAGAGTTTAAGCTTGGCTTCGAAACCCTCCAACTCGTCTGTTAACTTGAATAAGGGGATCATAGATGCCCGAATCCCTTTCAACAGCCCTAAGAGTTTACGCTTGTACTCGAACTGCTGTTGGAATGCTCTTTGCTTCTCAAAATCTTGGAAGAAAGCTTCCGCCTGCAGGTCAGAGTTAAGCTCTAGCTCCTGAGCCGGTGGCAACTTCAGGTATGTCTGCATCAGCTGACTGGCCTGCTTAGCTGCCAACGGTTCCGGCTGGTGGCAGACATGCCGGGCCACCTCTAGCCCGACCAAACCCAACTCGACAGCATGAGTTGGCTTTGTGCCCTTTCGTCCAAGCAAGCGATCAGCGACTGCCATCTTTCTGGGGTCGACTGCGGTTGCTTTAGAGGAAAGAAGCAATGCCTGATCGCAAACTGCGCATCCTGGCTGCCAGGATTTGGTGTGGACAGAGCACCGAAGAGACGGTGTCTCCACCGAAACCTCAGAGATGTGCGCACCCGCAGTTTCGACCTGTCCGACACTAACGTGCGTATTGCTAACACTAGTGGTGGTATGCGTACTGGCGTGCTCCATGGGAGTCGTTTCAGCCGTGTGCCCATCACTAGGACTTTCGGATAGAACATTTCGCTCGAGGTCAGAATCGCTGGATGAGTTGAGAAGAGAGGAATCTTTCCCAAACTCATCCCCATGATCCTCGACCTCGGACTCGGAAGAGGGAATGTCCACGATTCTCCGGCCCCTGGGAGGCGGTTCCGTGTCCATCTCCTCCTCGTACAGGCCATCCGACAGATAGTCGATGATATTAGCCATCCTAAGGAGGAACTCCAAAGAATTTGTACACACAAATTGTAAAACATGGTGCCGGACCATGTAAGTACAACACACCACATATTCCTAACCTTGGCCGCTGCAGTGGCCCTGGTAGCTGGAGTAGGTGGGCGAGCTCGTCCTAGGGAGGCGGGCGGCTCTCGTGATGTGCTGGGGGACTTGTCCCCTGGTATTGAGTGTATCGTACCGTTCTGAAACGAAAAGATCACTCTCCAAACTCACAAGGTGTAAATATAACATGTTTCACTGTCGGAGCACAAGGATAACGACTAGCGCGGCAATGCCGCGCTGAGTTAAAACCTATTGTCACTCCAGGGTGACGATTGAGACAAAATTTATAAAGTTTTACTGAAAGTAAAAGTTTTGAAATTTCTCAATTGTAATAAGTTTATGAAATAAACTTATGTCACACGACTTGAAATTCCCAAAATTTTAAGGAAAGGCCCCTTGGTACAAGGCGAGTTCGGGGGAACTCAGATTTTTAAAGTTTGAAAATCGGCAAAACTGATTGTATTGAAGAAATCACAAGTTTCTGAAACAAGAATGTTGCCAGAAAATTCTTCTGGTCCCAAACATAGCAATCCATACCCACCAATCCCACGAAGGTTCTGGAAGAACAACGAACGGACTAGTGACTACTCACCGAGATCACTGGGACAAACCAATGCCGAGCCAGCTCGGCAGAGGAACGACACAAGGCTGACCGACCCGAATGACAGACGTTCAACAGATGAAGCTGCTTCCTGTTGCCATTTTCCACGTAAAATCGTTTGGCGTCTGCTCGAAATATCCGGTTTCGGCTTTCTTCTTGGGAGTACCCTGGCGAGGTTTCGTGTGGCCAGCACTTAGTCAACATAAATCATCGGATTCCGTCTGTGAGTGAGTGAACACAACGAGCCAGTGTGTGTTTACAATTGTAAAAATAATTTGGTTGTATTGTTTTCACGCTGGGGTCTAGAATTAATGTACAAAAATTCAGTACTTTTAGTTCATTCCTAATTTGTTTCTTCTTCAATAACATAAAAAATTAACCACATAAAAATTACCTTTTAAAATCCTTAAATGATTAATAATAGGTCAAATTAACATATGCCATGTGTATGAAAGATTTAAAAAAATATATATTTAAAAAACAAATAATTAACTATTAATTAACTATTAAATATTCTAACACAAAATATAAAAAATACATACTTATCACTTATTGTTTCAAATGAAGTTTTTACATTATATTTCTATGGAAAGAAAAAAAAAGTACTAATTATAATAACTAAATAACTAAAATGCCAAAAACTTAAAATTACATTAGTTTTGTTACTGTCTGTAGTTACAACCTGCATATGAATGTGATACGATGATACAATAGAAAGAAAGAAGAAAAGAAAAAACAATATGTATATTGCTTGATAGGAAAACTTGTGACTGAAGCTCACAATTGGAAAATTACTCATTCTGAACAGCTAGGACTCCTAACTGTTCAAAATGAGAATTTTCCAAATGTGAGCTCCAGGACGAAATCTAACTTTAATTCTGGAAGCTGTAAGGGAAGTTAAAAAAAAAAAAAAAAAAAAAAAAAAAAAAAAAAAAACACATTTTGATGGATTAAGTCCAACTTACCTCAAAACCCCCCCCTGCCCCCCCTTAATGTGGACTATGTTTTTTTTTTTTCACCATTGTTTTTATCGTTCTTTTTCAATATTTAGACATATTTTTTTACATTAAAAGTAAAAAAAAAATACGTGAAAAGTGGATTCGGACCGAGACCCCCCCCCCCCCATTGTGGATTAAATCCATCAAAATGTTTTTTTGTTTTTTTTTTAAACTTCCCTAACTAGGTGAACATAACCTTGATAATGTAAACTCCACCATACATATCTAATTATGTAAATATTATTTTAGTAATAAACAGAATGGAAACAAATTTAAGTAGCATTTTGTGGAGAAGATAAGAGGAGTGTTCGAGGACTCCACAACTTAAGGAGGGTAAATATTCAGACATCTGAAACAAAGAACCTGCTGGATGGATTTGCAGCAAACTTGGACATAATGCTAGACTAACCATATATGTACAAATAACTGAAAACACCAACAAACATAAAATGTACCCCAAAATACATAAATTAAATACTCATTTTTTTAGAATTGGAATGGTGCAACACAATCATAAATGCTATATTCTCCACACAGCTGAACCTCAATACAAACAATGCAACACAACCTACACTTGGTTGAGGTGATGTGTAAAATATTTCCTGAACTTCAAACAAATATTTTTAGTCTGCACAGTAAAAATGTTTACTTTCAATTAATATTTATGTTGGTTTATTTGTTGTCTTGGTGGGGGGTATTCATTGTATTTTTTTTTGGTGGATTTTTTTTTCTTTGTTTACCTGCAAAAATATTTAAAAAATACCCTTCCTCCAAAAGTTTGTTTTCCCCTAAAGATAAAGTTTTTTTAACCTTTACAAACAATGAACAAAATTGTACTCCTATACTTAGGTCTAAACCTCTAAGGGAAAGGTTAAAAAAATTAAAAACCATAAAAACTTCAGACTTTGTCTGAACAGGGGGGGGCGGTGTCCGAGAATTATCCCTTGTGTCTGAACCCATTTTTTGTTTTTTAAAGTAAACCATTTATTCTGTGTGTTGTTGAGTTAACAGGTTACAACCGAAGTTGGAGCTGACTTGTACAACTTTGGTTTGACTGTTTTACTCAACAAACGCCAAGGCTGGTCTGGCCCCTCGGGCCCTTTGAGGACTGGCCACATCAACTGTTCTTTACCAAAGTGGACAGTACTGCTCCTCCTCCTCCTCCTCCCTCATTGAGACCACATGACTTTGTAATCATTGGTACAGTAAAAAAAAAATCAAAAATTGTCTGAAGTTGCCTTAGGGGGGGGGGGGCAGGGTCTCAAAACTTCAGACAAAGTCTGAAGTTTTATGGTTTTTATTTGTTGAACCTTTCCCTAACTTGCATACAAAAAATTAACTTGAGCCTTCTCTAAACAAAATCCAAAACTTGCATTTGAACCCCTTTTTGGGAAACTTAAAATATACTGGAGGGTGGATGATCCATGGATTCAAAAACATGTGGAGAACTGGCATGGTTTCTAGATTATAAAAATACTATGTAAAAGTGTTATAGCTAAACAAAAATCTGAGTAATGGAACATTAAACAAATGAGGGATTTAGTCCACAAAGATTAAGGGGTTTCTGGCCAAGTCCAATGTCCATGTTTTTGTTTACTTTTAAAAGTTTACCATACCTGCTTTTTCCTCATTTCATGATATATGCCAGCATTGATTCCCATATAAAAGCATAGTACATACCTGTGAGGGGTAGGATTGGGGGGTGTTCAGGCTAGGATGGTCTAAGGGAAAGGTTCAAAAAAAAAAGCATAAAACTTCAGACCGGGTCTGAACAGGGGGGGGGGGGTCCGAGAAATATCCTCTGTGTCTGAACCCAATTTTTGATTTTTTATATATGACTTTTAAGCATAAATTATATATCAACATGGTTAAATTTTAATTTTGTTTTCTCTTCAAAGGTCTGTTTTAGTCTACTAGTTTGGTCTAAAATGCATAAGTACCTGCACCCAAAGTAGTCTGGAAATGTGTGACTTTGTTCCCAATATACCTGCTGTTTACAATGGAATCCTTACTTTTTGAACATGTTTGAATATATTAAACTGCATTTTATATTGTATTACAGCATTTAAAGTTGAAGAAAAAAATGCATGAAAAAAAAATCAAAAATTGTCTGAAGTTGCCATAGGGGGGGGGGGGGGTCTCGAAACTTCAGACCCAGTCTGAAGTTTTATGCTTTTTTTTTTAACCTTTCCCTAAGTCTTTTGATTTTTTTAAAATATATTTTATGTGCCCTAATTTATGTTTGAAGTGAGATATAAAAACAAGATCGCATACTCAGCGAAAGACCCATGCGCCACCCCCCACTCACGGCATTTTTCTGTTTCAATAGTTAGTGGCCGCTGAAACCAGGTTTTAGTTTGTGGCCGCTGACAAACTTAGAGGTTGGAAGGAGGAGGAAGAGGAGGAAGAGGAGGAGGAGAAAATGTCCATCTGTTGACCCACGCTCCTCTCAGAGGGCGCGTGGGTAAAAATATTGACTAAATTGATGTTTAAAGTGATATGTAAAACATATGACAGAACAGGAACAGGGAAACAGGAATAGGAACAAGGAATGGATTTGATTACTTAATTTTAATGGCCCAAAATATATTTGGCAAAGTGTACTTTGCCTACTTGGAAAAGTGTACATTGACTGTTACTTCAGGCAAAGTACACTTTGACTAATATAATCCAGACATAGTTTATAGTTTTATTGACCAAACATAT
>CBDHDT010000041.1:0-51052 GCA_965261215.1 Ekhidna sp. | reverse complement strand
TTGCAATGATTGGCTATTTAAAACAACTTTATAAAGCTGATGGATATATATATATAGCTCAAACTTGGCCAGAAATGACTATCTGTGTATGCAGTCAAAGAACACAGTTTGGCAACAATTACAAAAAAAAAGAAGTAAATATCTTTTTTTTTTTTAAATAAGCACCCATGCTACAATGCAAACTTTTTGTTTGTAAGGCAACATCTAACCTTACTCTATAAAAAGTCTCGGTGCGACTTATACTCTAGCAATTATAGAATTTTTTAAAAGATGGCAAAATTTAGGGGGTGGGGGGAGCAACTTAAACTCCTGCAAATGGGTATATATACGGGGCTCATGGTAGGTCAGTTAGCACTATTTTTTTCTTTATTCAGAACCAGCTTATAAGACTGTGTTTAAGGTGGGCGAGGCAGAATACCAAACCACAAAAGTTGCAGCTCATATTTGTAATCACCCAAACCATTTTTTCTTACCTCTGTGCGGGTAATTCTAGTACCATAGTGTTGAGTATTCGGTGTGCTTTCAAATGATAAGTTGAATGTCTCTATATGCTCATTTTCTTGAAGATATATGCAACATCAATGCCACTCGAAAAATCCACCCACATTCATGTACTCTCTCACCCATGCTTAGTCAACAAATTCAGATTTGGCGTGTGGGTTCCCAAACCCCTTAGCTGTAATATGCATGTGTCAAATTCACAAGGTGCGGCAGCATCAAATTATTACAGGTTACCCTATTTGCACATGCCTCAAAACTATGCATTTATGTGGCCATGTGCAAACACAGTCTATAATTACTTAGCAATGCAACACCTCATGAATTTGATTCATGCATATCTTAGCTAAGGCGTTTGGAACGATCATCTTACATACGGTCAGTAGGTATGCCTTCTACTTGCAGTAATTGTATTAGGTGGAGATTCACAGTGATGATTATAAGAGTTAGAGGAGCAACCAGGAAGTTTGAAGTATTGAGAAGTTTTTTGGGGGGAAACCTCCTCCAGCTTTGAATAAACATCTCACTAGGCTTGAATAATTGCCCCTAGCCTTGAATAAACTCCTTCCATAGCTCCACTCAGCCTTGAATAAACATCTCACTAGACTTGAATAATTGTCCCTAGCCTTGAATAAATATCCCTAGCCTTGAATAAACTCCTTCCATAGCTCCACTCTGCCTTGAATAAACATCTCACTAGGCTTGAATAATTGCCCCTAGCCTTGAATAAATATCCCTAGCCTTGAATAAACTCCTTCCATAGCTCCACACAGCCTTGAATAAACATCTCATTAGGCTTGAATAATTGCCCCTAGTCTTGAATAAATATCGCTAGCCTTGAATAAACTCCTTCCACAGCATCACTCAGCCTTGAATAAACACCTTTATAATATTCTACCAGTCTCAAATAAACACCTCATAGCCTTGAATAATTGTCAGTTGAATTAATACACACCATGCGTGTATGTCAGTGAATGAATTCTAGGAACTGACCGCCACATTCCTGATCTGCTGGCTTGCAAACCATCTGAGCATTTCCAACATGGCCGAGAACAGCCTAGTCTTGTAGCCTGAATAAATGACCAGCAGCAAGAACAACATTATCAACCAACATATTGTCAGCATCAACAAAATCAACAGTTGTGTATGCAGGAGGTAGCTCAGGGAGCAGGCACCTGTGAGTAGCGATGCCATTCAACAAAAGTTGTAACTGGTCTACTACGGAGACCGACTGTCTTAGACACAGCAGTAGCTGTAGGGGCTAGCCAGTCATCAGTACACCGCTACAGTGTCCATGGCAACTGTTGGGATTATTTAAAAAAAAATCCACATGGATACCCACATACCATGAAAACTTCTCAGCAACCCCAGACACTCCTCCGATCAACAAAAATATCACAAAAAACATCCTTCATCACTCATTTACTAATGTTCAGCATAAATTGGTTTCCATACCAACGTTTTTACCAACATACTTCGGCCTTCTTCAAGGAGCCCTGAAGAAGGCTAAACTATGCTGGTACCAACGGGAAAAAAGAAATGTTTTAGTTGCTAGAGCTAAAATCAGCCTTCTAATATCATTGAACCTGGAAGTGCTTTGATGAGTTCAGTCAACTTATTGGCCAGGTCAGTGAGTGTGAGAGCGCCACCCACCAGCAGTCCTTGTTCTGTCAAGTCGCAGTAGTTCAGCTCAGGAATAGCAGCACAATAGATCAAGGTCTGGTAATGAGCACCTTTGAACTTTACTTCAATACCTGTGTCAGCAACCATTATCATCAGCGTGTCTACTCCGATGCAATGATAGACTTAACTTACCAATTTCTGTGTTGCCCATGACAATACGATGAAGAGGTTGTCCTTTAGTGACAGTGTGTGGGAACTTGTTCCGCAATCTCAAGAGCTGTGCTAGAGAAGTTGGTCTATACCAGGTCACACGACGTCCTTCAAACATCACCGATGGCGGAGGCCCAGACAGCTAAGTGGATTCACAGAGAAAACATCACTAGCAAATTTGCTTTTACCTTTGATAACATTTGGGGAAAATAAAGTCAAACAAATATTGTAAATCATCTCTGGAATCTTGGCTTCATATTTTTTCCAGTTGTTATTATTTTTTAAATAAAAACAACAAAACAACAACAGCAGCAACACAATAAAAAACAACAGCAACAACAACAGCAACACAATAACACAACAAGAACATAACAGCAGCAACAACAACACAACAATAACTGCAACACAATAAAACAACAACAACACAACAGAAACAACACAACACAACAACAGAAGCAACACAACAGCAACAACAGAAGCAACACAACAACAGCAGAAGCAACAATAACTGCCACAACAGCAACAACAACACAACAACAACAGTATGTAGAACTCAGTCTGAAATAAATAATCCAGCTTCTAATTACAACCCCTGGTTATAAATGGAGGTTTAGCACATGTGCAATAAAACACTTGCTCAACCTTCAGTAGAGGATCATGTAGTAGCAGTGTGTGATATATAGTACTCTAGTCTGTGGAGGGCTGAGGAAAATAAATTCCCATATCTATCTAGTAATAACAACCTCCCCCCTCCCCCCGCCACCAAATAATAATTATAATAAAATTTTAAATGGCAAAGTGAAGCCACATTGCAGGAAAAGGACAACACTTTTGCTCTGTTGTTGTTGATGTTGTTGTTGTGTTGTTTATTTGCTGTGGTGTATATATTGATAAACATCAAGTGGTAGCCCATGCAGCAGCACATGCTGTGGCTGAACAAATTCTGCAACAGCAAATAACACACTCCCAGACAGTCAATATGCCATAAAGTAAAAGATATTCCGAGTGGCTTCATTGTAGCAGCTAAATCAAGATCTAGGAAAATTATAAAAAGAATTAATAGTAGTAGTAGTAGCAGCAGCAGCAGTAGTAGTAGAGTAGTAGTAGTAGTAGTAGTAGTAGTAGTAGTAGTAGTAGTAGTAGTAGTAGTAGTAGTAGTAGTAGAAGTAGGTAATAATAATAAATATAATAATAAAATAATAATAATAAAAATAATAATAACAACAACAATAATAAGAATTATTAGTACTACTACTACTATTACTACTACTATAAATAATAATAATAAAACAACAACAACGAAAACAACAACGATGGCAAGAATGACAACAATACGAAAACAATGACAACAACAACAGAAATAACAACAACACAACAACAACAACAGCAACAACAACGATAAAACAACAACAACAATAATGATAATGATAATGATAATAATAATAATAAGTGCACAGAGTAAGTCCTTACCCCTCTGATGATGGACAATGCTCCCATGTGCTCTTTTTCAAGTGATTAGGACAAGACTGGGTAAACAAAGCAAGGGCCTAATTTATAGATTTGAGCAAAATCATTACAGAGGCAGAGAAAAAAGATAGCAATTAGCAATTTGTAGAGTTCTGCTGTATGTATCAGAAATAGAAAATAAGGATATTTAGTGAACCTCATTATCAGGAACAATACCATCTAAAAACAGAGGCACTGGGTAGACATCAAAAGAACCAGCAAATCCTCAACTAGAGCTAGTAGGAGTTGCTGCTATAAGTACCCTTACCATGACTAAAATCAACCTGCAAATACTCAACTAGAGCAGTAAGAGCTACTGCTTTAAGTGCTCTCACCATGACTAAAAACAACCTGCAAATCCTCAACTAGAGCTAGTAGGAGTTGCTGCTTTGAGTACCCTCACCATGACTAAAAACAACTTGCAAATCCTCAACTAGAGCTAGTAGGAGCTGGAGGACTATACCTTTTTTTTTTATTATTATCATTTATAAATGTTGTTGTAAGCATCTACTAACCATTTCCAAAGTTTTAGAGACATTGGAGCATCCATTTCAAAGTTATGGTGCTTTTTGTCCATGCACTTTCACTTATCTCCATTCAAAATTGGAAGAGACGCGCACCAGGGGCTTATGGGGAAAGATTTTTTTTTCGGCGTCATAAAATGGCCACCGTTTATACCTGGAAGCTCATCTGCCACTGAGAAGTACCCAAATTTCATGCTGAGTCATTTCCTGCGCTTAGCGCAGAGGCCCAGCATATATAAATCCAGTGCGCATGCAGCGTTTGCCACTCCACACGAGTTTGAGTTTTTTGAATTTGTCTTGGAGTTTTAAAGTTCTATTGAAGCTTTTTTGAATGTCTTCTGACGCTACCTACCGAAAGCAACGCAACAGGCGTATCAAGAAGAGGTCTGGATTCTGTACCAAACAGAATAAGGAAGCAGAGGAGGTCTCAGGAAGAGGTGAGGCATCTTCAGTAGCTGCTCCAGTTCCGCTGGAAACAGCTACTGGAAAGAAACTAGCGCTATCTCGGCCATCCACTTCAACCGGTGAATCCAGCCATGGAGCCTGTAGTTCTGATTCTCTGTGTGAGTTGAAAGGGCTACGGCTTATTGACCTGGAGAGTCTGCTAGCATCTCTCTCGAGACGTGCTAGTTGTAATGTCTGCAATTCACCGCTCACTGTGAAAGAAAACCTGGTGGTGAGGAGGGGAATATGCACGAAGCTGTCATTTTCCTGTACAAATTTCTATTGTGCAGGCAGTGATGATGCTTTTTGTGACCCTTCCAAGCATTCAAAGGCTTTCAACACCAGGTTTATCTTGGCAGGGAAGATGTGTGGCCGAGGGCGTGCTGGGCTGGAGACCATCTCTGGGTTCATGGGCTTGCCTCCCCCATTGACTTACCGTGCTTTCTCGGATTATAACTTGTCCATGAACAAGATAATCCAGGAAGCAACCATCGAGAGCCAAATTTCAGCGGCGGCTCATCTGCATTCACTCTATGACACCAAGCCTAATGATGTCATTGATGTGACTGTGACTTGCGATGGAACTTGGTCCAAGCGAGGATTCACGGCATTATATGAGGCAACGATTGTAATGTCGTGGGATTCCGGCCAAGTTCTGGATGCCGTGGCGCTCAGCAAGCAGTGTTCTGTTTGTAAGCAGAAGGAGAGCACCATGGAAGAGCAGGAGTACCTGGATTGGTTTGCGGTGCACAAGGAGTCCTGCAATGCCAACTACTCTGGCTCGTCCCCGGCGATGGAGGCTGAAGCTACATCTCGCCTCTTTGCTCGTTCAGTCGAGCGGCTGGGACTCCGTTACAAAAGAGTAATTTGTGATGGAGATTCCAAGTCTATTGTGCGTGTCAATAAAGAGCAGCCTTATGGAAGCGATGTCGTGATTGAGGTAATTTACAAAATTACATTTGTGATTTCATATTTGTTTTTTATTATTGTGTTTTTGACAATTTCAGAAGTTGGAATGCGTGGGGCATGTCCAAAAGCGACTCGGGAAGAGGTTGCGAGACTTGAAGAAGAAGACCTTGAAGTGGGGTGGAAAAAACCGATTTACGGATAAAACCATCGATATGCTCCAGATATTTTATGGTGGAGCTATCCGTAACAACACCCATAACGTGGCTGGAATGCACAAGGCTATCTGGGCTGTTTTCTATCACAACAGCGCCACTGATGAAGTCCACGACCACTCCTATTGCCCAAGTGGGGAAGACTCTTGGTGCAAGTACTCCAGTGCTTCTGCCAAGAATCTTCCACCACCAGCTCACAAACCACCACGCATCCCTGTTGACCTGGCTCCATTTGTGAAGCCTGTGTTTGAGGACCTTTCCAAGCTGCAACTGCTTGAGAAATGCATTGATGGCGCCACACAGAACCAAAATGAGTCCTTCAACAACATTCTTTGGTCTCGGTGTCCCAAGACCGGTTTCTGCTCACTTGTTACTGTGGAAGCTGCACTGGGACTAGCCATCTTGACTTATAATCATGGGTTTGCTGTCCTCTCACCATTGTTGGAGAAGTTGTTGGGTGCTCATCCAGTTGCCTTCACTTCCAAATACTTAGAATCTCAGGATTCTAAGAGAGTTGTGAAGGCGGTGCTCAAGGCTACTGCAACAAATAAGAGGCGTAGACAGGCCGTGACATTGGAAAATCGGTCCTTGGAGAAGGAATGCATTGATGATGAAGGTGTGACTTATCAGGCAGGTGGATTTTAATTTGTGGGTGATGTCGAGATCTGGGTACGAGGAGTGCATTGAGGATGAAGGTATGACGCAGGTGCCTTTTAATTCCCTCACCACAACTTTATGGGAGTGATGTCGAGATCGAGGTACAAAATTACATTTGGTGATTTCATATTTGTTTATTGTTATTGTTATTGTTTATGACAATTTCAGAAGTTGGAGTGCGTGGAGACCTCAAGAAGAAGACCTTGAAGGATGACACGGGCCACTACAAGAGCTGTGAAGGCATGCAGTCCCCATCGAGGTAATTTACAAAATTACATTTGGTGATTTCATATTTGTTTATTGTTATTGTTTATGACAAATACAGGCATACAGTCCCCCTCCCCTCTCACCATTGTTGGAGAAGTTGTTGAGTGCTCATCTAGTTGCCTTCACAACTCTCTTAGAAGCACAGGATTCTAAGAGAGTTGTGAAGGAGGTGCTCACGGCTGAAGCAACAAACAAGAGGTGGAGGTGCCTTTCAATTCCCTCACCACAACTTTATATGTCGAGATCGAGGTAATTTACAAAATTACATTTGGTGATTTCATATTTGTTTATTGTTATTGTTTATGACAATTTCAGACCTCAAGAAGAAGACCTTCAAGGATGACACGGGCCACTACAAGAGCTGTGAAGGCATACAGTCCCCCTCCCCTCTGATGTTCAACTGTAAAGGGAAGTTCCAGAAAAGTATGATCAATAGAGATCATACTTTTCTTTCTTCTTACATGTATATCAGCCAGAAATATGAATTGATCACTCTTATTTCTTCTTGCATGTATATCAAGCCAGAAACTACAAGCAGTCATTGGAGGATGAGTGCATTGAGGATGAAGGTGTGACGTACAGGGCCCCCCCCCCCCTCTACTTTAAAGGGAAGTTCCACACGTGTATACATCTCTAATATCAATTGATCATACTTTTCTTTCTTCTTACATGTATATACAGGCATAGAAAACTAAAGAAAGTCTTGAAGTACTAAAACAGATCAAGAGAGGCATGGAAGAACAGATCAAGAGAGACATGGAAGTACGAGAACAGATCAAGAGAGGCATGGAAGTACGAGAACAGATCAAGAGAGGCATGGAAGTACGAGAACAGATCAAGAGAGGCATGGAAGTACAAGAACAGATCAAGAAACTTCAGAAATAACTTGAATAAGAATACATTTTGCCATTTCAACCCAAGTATTTCATTGTCTACTTTGACTGCTTATATCTACAAATAATAAAAAAATAAGTGTTTGGCGATCCTAACTTTGTCACAGTTAAATCAAAAAAATATTTGTTGGTGTCATTTGAAAGCTCTCTGTGTGTATTGTGATAAGAGCGAATCAGATTAAAAAAAAAAAATTGCATTGTCAAGTTATGGTCATTAGAAGAGATGACTCTGGGCCTTTCCGTGGCCCCGCCTCTTCTCAGCTCTATATCTCAGGGGGGGGTTCAACGGAAATTTTTTTTTTTCCGCTCTAATCGCAACTATTGCCTTTAGCTACATTCGTACCGAGTTTGGTGCGAGTCGGTCAATGCGCGTGGGAGTTAGGTCTGCCAAACATTAGGAAGTGCCATTTTGAGTGACCCTTGCGTTTTTGGATATATCTTCTAAGAAAAGGTGCCTATATAGACTTTTTATATATCATTTTAAAGCACACACAATAAGCAACAAGCTGGTATAATAATTATTTGTACAGAAGAAAGAAGAAAAAAGTTATGACAGGTCCAAAAAAAGTGCAAATTTTGGGAAAAAACGGTATAGTCCCCCCTTGTGCCATCACTATGACTAAAAACAGAAAATAAAACAAGAGTGACGCTCAATAGAACACAGACCTCCGCCATGCAGAAAATTTATCCATCAGAATCAAATTAGTTGGTCTTTGCCTCATAGGCAGCCATCGAATCTAATTTCGTTAAAATCCGTGGAGAAATATGTATTCTTCTAGTGTTAAAAATCAGTCAGTGTCCTGATGAGATGTTTAGCGCTGCATATGTAGCTATTCCGCATACTAATCGATGGTATACTGAAACATGTGAGAGAACTAATGATATTTTCATGATAAAACAAGGTGAGAGTATGTGAAATAGAACTTCACCCTCACTATGGCTACAGGTTAGTGCGTGGAGGAGACGCGAGCTGTATTTCCACCAAAGTCTAATCAGCTATTCCTTGTCCCATAATAAATCATTCGTGAAGGTTTCGTCCAAATCCATCCATAAATTTTTGAGTAATCCTATGAACAGACAGACAGACATGAGGGAAAATATAACTTCCTAACTTCCTTCCAACTCTGTTGGCAGAGGTAAAACTTGCCTCTTTGAAAGAACCCCCCCCCCCCCCCACTTCCCCATACTGTGCTTGCTAACTATGCTTATAGGTAGCCTACAGCAGCTGTTACAGCAACTGCAGCTTGTTAGTATAGTGGCAACCGTAGACGAAACCTCAGTTAGTCAAGATCCTGGCCAATAGCTAACACTGATCCCCTAGTAGGGGGTACTAGAGGTCACAACCCCATTTTTTTTTAATACATTTGCAATCACTACAACTTTTTTTCTTCTTTCTTTGAGCTAGTAATTTTGGAACCATACTGTTGCTTATTCTGTCTGCATTCATAGGATATGCTGGATGTCTCTATAGGCACATTTTCTTAGAAGATACATCTAGCAACATCAAGGTCACTAAAAAAAAAACTCCTCCATCATCCTGGGAACAATTATAACTTACCAATACACGGGAGAACAAACCTCAGATTTGGTTTGTTAGTTCCCAGAGCCTTAGCTGCAGGTATGCATAAATCAAATTCACGAGCTGATGCAGTGTTAAAAAGTGATAGGAAACTAGTTTGAGTACATTTCAAAACCAAGCGTTGATGAGGTGCGTGCAAAAACAACCACCTATATATTTTTAATGCTGCGTCATGTCGTGAATTATATTTATACATATTACAGCTAAGGGCTCTGGGAACCCACAAATAAATCTAAGATTTCGTTCACCATGCAGTGAGATATTCCTATTTCCAGGATGAGGGAGCAGGGTTTTTTTGAGTGACCTTAATGTTGGTGCATGTTATCTTCTAAGAAAATGTGCGTATAGAGACATTCAACATATCATTTGAAAGCACACAGGATAAGCAACAATATGGGACTAAGGTTACCAGCACAGAGGTAAGAAAAAGAAGTTTTTGTGATAAAAAAGTATTAAAATGCTTTCAGGTTTGCCTCTGTCCTAGTACCTTCAGCTTGGCAGGAAAGATGGGCTCCTGGGTGGGATCCAGAGGAGTAAACGCTGTCTTGTCAAATAGAGCAGCTGGTGGACTAGCATCAGTTTTCATGCAGCAGTTCTCCTTGTCCATGCAACACCCTGATGATGACATGGCAAAGGTCTTGAACCCATCCAGTATCGGTCTGTACCCAGTACACCGACACAAGTTGCCTAATATTGTGGAGATATTTTTATTATCAGTGACCCATAAAACAACAAACAAAATAAATATGTATGTCATGTCAGGTGATGCCGTAGTATGGACGTCTAAAGTAATTGCCAACCCAATATATACTAGCAAGGGATATTCTGTAGGGCCAGTATTAGGTGGTGGGCAACAATTGGGAACAGTTAATAAGTACTAGCTAAAGATATTCTGTAGGGCCAGTGCTCAGTGGTGGGCAACAATTGGGAACCACTAATATGTATTAGCTAGAGATATTCTGTAAGGCCAGTAGTAGTTGGTGGGCAACAACTGGGACCTACTAATATATATACTAGCTCTATTCCAGGTTAGGGCTGGTAATAGGTTGTAGGCAGTAAATGTAACTTTGTGGCATCCATACAAACCCCGGGATTGTTCACGGCAACACTGAACCACCCAAAATGACATTTTTATCGACAGTGGCTGTGTTGCTAGAGTATCTTACCTTGAAAGGCCTCCTCGATGTCTTGCTCAGAAGGTTTGCAGTTGTTTCTCAACAGTGAGTACATGGACATCACAAAGCCAGGAGTGCAGAAGCCACACTGAGATCCGTGAGCACGAGCTATCCTCTCCTGGACAACAACAATCTACATCACATTCTGTCGGCATTAATGTAGATGCATTTTACTGGTTTATAAATTGGTAAAGGGTCATCTACCATGTGGCAGACCAAAATTTGGGTATCATCTGAGGATGAAAAACAATACAGGTGGAAAACCATTCCAGAACAGCAGCTTTCATTCCCCCCCCCCCCCCCTTTACTTTGGGTGTTATTTGAATTTGTGGTTCTCCGGGCGAAAAACAGAAAAGAGTTGTGACATTTTGAAATCGGCATGGATACACTGCTGTAGTGATGCTGCTTATACCCTCCACCAAATACTAATAGGACTGTGTCTCAGGTTGCTTCTCACCTGGCATGGATGCAATGCTGTAGGGACGCTGCCTATACCCATCAACCAATACTAACATGGCTGTGTCTCTAGTTGCTTGTCACCTGGCATGGATGCAATGCTGTAGTGGTGCTGCCTATACCCTCCACCCAATACTAACACGGCTGTGTCTCAGGTTGTTTCTCACTTGGCATGGTTGCAATGCTGTAGTAATGCTGCCTAAACCCACCAACCAATACTAACAGGGCTGTCTCTCTAGTTGCTTGTCACCTGGCATGGATGCAATGCTGTAGTGATGCTGCCTATACCCTCCACCAAATACTAATAGGGCTGTCTCTCAGGTTGCTTCTCACCTGGCATGGATGCAATACTGTAGGGATGCAGCCTATACCCATCAACCAATACTAACAGGGATGTATCTCTGGTTGCTTGTCACCTGGCATGGATGCAATGCAGTAGTGGTGCTGCCTATACCCTCCACCTAATACTAACATGGCCGTGACCCTGGTTGCTTCTCACCTGGCATGGATGCAATGCTGTAGTGGTGCTGCCTATATCCACCACCCAGTACTAAGAGGGCTGTGTCTCTGGTTGCTTCTCAACTGGCATGGATGCAATGCAGTGCTGCTGCCTATACCCACCACCCAATTCTATCAGGACTGTGTCTCTGGTTGCTTCTCACCTATGGATGCAATGCTGTAGTGGTCCTGCCTATACCATCCACCAAATACTATTAGGGCTGTGTCTCAGGTTGTTTCTTAACTGGCATGGATGCAGTGCTGTAGTGATGCTGCCTATACCCACCACCCAATACGAACAGGGCTGTGTCTCTGGTTGCTTCTCACCTGGCATGGATGCAATGCTGTAGTGGTGCTGCCTATTCCCTCCACTGTAGTCACAGCCATCCCATGTACAGCACAGAGTGGAGTCAGGCAGGCATTGACTGCAGCATGCTTCACCCCAGCTTGAGGGATATGATGGGACACCATTACAGTGCATGCACCACACCCTCCCTCACCACAGCCAAGCTTGGAGCCAGTAAGGTACACTGCATAGTACTGAGTCAAGGAAGGTACATACATATGCACACATACAAGCAAACACATAAAGCACACACAACACAATATACCTGGTGTGGTCTGAGCAAGTACAGGAGGCTGCTCTGGGAAGATCCAGCAATCAGTTCAAACCCTGACCTTTCTCTAACCCTAGCCCTAGCTCTAATCCTAGCCCTAGCTCTAATCATAGCCCTAGCTCTAACACTAGCCCTAGCTTTAACCCTAGTCTTAGCTCTAATCCTAGCCCTAGCTCTAACCTTAGCCTTAGCTCTAATCTTAGCCCTAGCTCTAATCCTAGTCCTAGCTGTAAGCCTAGCCTTTGCTCTAATCCTAATCTTAGCCTTAGCTCTAATCCTAGCCCTAGCTCTAATCCTAGCCCTAGCTAGCTCTAATCTTAGCCCTAGCGCTAATCCTAACCCTAGCTTTTATCCTAGCCTTAGCTCTAACCCTAGCCCTAGCTCTATCTGTAGTCTAGTTCTAATTCTAACCCTAGCTGTATCCCTAACCGTAGCTGTAGCCCTAACCTTAGCTGTCTGTATCCCTAGCCCTATTAAAGGGGCATCCTAGAACAGTCTCTTTGGTCCAGGCCATGAGTTGGCTATTATAGTAGTTGTAACTGTTGTTGTTGTTGATGTGGTCACATGTTGGCTGGAGGATACAGTGGTTCCTAATGAAGTAAAGGAGAGTCATCTCAGGGTCAGGGTCCACTACTGTAATCTAGCCAACAAGAACATTCTATGAATAATTACACCATAAGTACTGTCTTACCGAATAAATAAATAGGTCGCAATCGATAACCTGTAAACCCTTTGGCCTAAGTGCTGAGGCTTATAATTCCCTGCTTTCAAAAGCATAACAAAATTGTATTTGCTATAACCTGTGTTCGCTTACCTCTGTGCAGCTCTGTGCAGGCTATTTTGAATTAAAGTATTGCATGTTCTGAGTGCTTCCAAATGTTAAAAGTCACTATAGGCTCATTTTTTAAAGAAGATACATCTAGTAACATCAAGGTCACTCAAAAACTCCACTCCCGTCTCTCCTACATGAATGTCACCCCAGTGGAGTGTTTAAGAGCGCTAATTCTGTGGTTTGTCAAAACACTTAGCTGTGATAGAAGGAAGAAAATTGGCAACTGAGTGTTCTAGGCAACCACCATTGAGCTCAACCGAAACCCAAAGCTTACCTCTTCAAATTACTTGTAGCCAATCCGATTTCATTCAGCTCATATCACAGCTAAGTGTTGAGACAAACAACAGACCTCATTAGAGCTCTTGTAAGCACTCCACTGTGGTGATACTCGTGTAGCAGAGAGGTGAGTGCAGTTTTTTCAGTGACCTTTATGCTGCTGAATGTACCTTATAAAAATAGTGAGCCTAAGGAGACTTATAACATGTGTTTAAAGTACACAGAGCAAGCACACTTTGATACAACATACCAGCACAGAGGTAAGAAGGAAAATTATAGGAATTACAAAACTGCTTAAAAAAATGATTTGACCTACTATAGCCAATATAGTTTGATTAAATAAAAGATTGCTCCTGTTTTTTTTTCTTTTGTGATTCTGTCTACTAAAGATGAGCGGTGGGAGACACCAGGCAGGGCTTTAAACACATGCTCTAACATTATTGGTTATTGTACGCTACACTTGTCAACACCCATCTTGTATTGTTGCTATTGTTGACTGCATCCATTAACACAACATGGTACACTACACACATTTCATTTTGTGGTCAGTACAAGAACTTGTAATGATATTTAAAGGTCCAAGGCAAGGGAATACTGCTATTGCCAGGGAATACTGCTATTGCAAGGGAATACTGCTATTGCCAGGGAATACTGCCATTGCCAGGGAATAAATACTGCTATTGCCAGGGAATACTGCTATTGCCAGGGAATACTGCTTGCCAGAGAATACTGCTATGCCAATGTTCCTGACTAGTTGTGAGACAGAAATTCCCATATGGAAATATGACGGAGAGAGAATTGATTTGCATAAGTGTAGCCACTTTATTAAGAAGCAAAGCACACTAAGAGTAATGTCATAAGGCAGTATTTGTAGTCAGAATTGTCCAAATTTTTGTTTCATTGTTCAAAATATATGCCAAGCTTAACTACTGCCCAGGCTAAAAACATAGCCATTGCTCTGTCCATAATCTTAGTAAGGACAAGCTGAAGAGCTAACATAGTAAACATTTGTGATATGATATATAAAAGTCTTCTTTATGATTATGAAATGTGATGCATTCGAGAATTATATGTTCTTCACCGATTCACAACTAGTGCAAGTGGTTGGACTGTAATATGGGAATGTAGCCAAGAATTGCAAGTTTTGACTGTATTTCTTACAGGTGCAAGATAGAAGCACCTGGTATCGACAACATAACAGGATGACAAATTCTGAAATGGAAATGTGGAAGTAAGTAGTTTTGTTAAGGGGGGACTTTATGTCAAAACACCCCCCAAAATGCAACAAGTATATATATTGCTATAACTACTCTTCTTCCTATTATGCTGCTATTTTGATATTTGACTGTGGCTTAATATTTGTGCTTTCAAATTCAATGTTAGCTATCTCTGTAGACACATTTTTTAAGATGATTCATTCAGCGACACTAATTTTACTCACCTGCACAACCCTACCTACTACAGGAGTATCTCCACTGTGTAGTTCATGGAAAGCCATATATTTAGTCTGTAGTTTGATAAAGCTCTTATCTGTGATATCAATGTAAAGAAATTTTCTATACGCAACATGTTCATTAGTTGAAGACCACCATGCGAGTTAAACTATTTAAAAACCCTAGGTCAGTACTTCAAACCTCCAAAACTTGGCCGTGCTTACAATATAGAAAAATTAGGAACACTCATATATCACGAGTGCTAATAAAAGAGCATCCAATTTTTGTATTTTGTAAGTGTGGGAAGTGAAGTGTGCAATGTTATGGTCGTTTCGAATACAGTGAACATAAATTACTGGTATTAGCAACCAGGGTTAGGCTCCCTTTCAAATTTTTGACTTGAGATATGAATCATCATTTGAAATGGAGCGTGCAATGACTCTGACAGTAAGGAAATAGCTAGTACAGAGATATAACAACTGAAATTTTTTAATATATTTTTTTCCTGTTTTGATGTAGAGTCCTCCCACCTATTGAAATCGGTATAAATTAGCTATACTTGTAGTACATGAAAATCTGGCACATGCAGTTTATAGAGCATTGAAAGAATTTCAAACTATATACAAAATAAGCAATGGAAGTGAAGTATGGCATAGCAATCATCGTATTGCATGCATCTAGTGTACCTCCTCGGATTCGGATCCTTCGTCTTTAAATTTCTGACTTGAGATAAGTCAAATTGCAAAGACATGATCAACTGTAAGCATGAACGGGAGCGTGCAATATATTCCCTAAACTAAGGTTATTACAAAAAGGTAGAAAAAGCAACCGCTTCAACTGGAAAACCCTTTTTTTTCAATTTTTTTTTTTTTTTACGTATAAGAGTAGTTAAAAACAGCTTTCCTTGAAAATAGGATGAGCAACTCTTAGGGGGGACTATACTATTTACTACCGAAATTTGAACACATATGTTTAGCTGTCATAACTTCCCCCCCCCCCCCCCCCCCCCCCCCCCTTTCTTTTGAGCAGATATTTTTATTACAAGCTTGTTGCTTATTGTGTGTGCTTGATGCTATGTGGATGATATGTGAATTGTCTCTATAGTCACCTTTTCTTAGAAGATAATCCACACACGCAAGGGTCACTCAAAAAATGGCACCTCCCAAATTGCAACATGTATAATTCCAAGGCGCTGTGAGTAACCGCCCCCAAATTGGTAATATGGCTTCCTACAAGTCTAAGCTGTGATATAATTGAGAGATATTATTTTTACCGAAAAGCGCTCCAGAGTTATGGTGATTAGAAGAGGTTGGGTTACAGATATTCTGTGTTTTTTGCCCGGTTGGAAATAAAGTATCTCATATCTCATCAACACTTGACCGCATCGTAAATTTGGCTCAGCCATATCACAGCTTAGGCTGTTGGCAAGCCACAATACAAATTTTGAGTCTTTAACTCACGGCGCCTTGGAATTATACACGTTTCAATTTGGGAGGTACCATTTTTTGAGTGACCCTTGCGTGTTTTGATGTAGCTTCTAAGAAAAGGTGCCTATAGAGACAATTCACATATCATCGTAAAGCATACTGAATAAACAACAAGCTGGTAATAAAAGTATCTGCACAGAGGAAAGGAGAAAAAAGTTATGACAGCTACAAATATGTGTTCAAATTTCGGTAGTAAATGGACCGGTTCCCCCTCAAAAGTGAGGTCAACTTGCAGTGCTGTCTGCAAAAATTGTTAGAGAACTAAGGGAAGACCATGCAGAAGCTGACAAGGATCTTTTCAATTGGGAGTTTGCACTTTTGACACTGTTTATTGTTTTCGGTATGCTCAACATCATTAGCACAACTATTGACTATATGCATCAGTTATGCTTTCTATATATGCTACACTATCCAGTCATCTACTCGCCGTCCGAGAGTGACAGTGGCAGTAAACATGCAAGGAACTGTATTTACCTTAGCAAGAGAGAAAATAGTTCTTACTAACAAGAACTTGTATCACATCCAATGTTGATAAGTTGAATAGTTAAGTCAGGAAAAAAAACACTCCACAAACGTTCCCTGACAGCAATTAATTGCGCAGGTCGTGTGTGTATCCAGTGTTCTTTCCTTTGGTCTTAAAATCTGCAGCAGTATTCTTTATCATTAACAAATCTAGTGTATCTATGGCGTGCTTTCCAAGACATCCATTTCTTTTTTTAAGGCTTCCCACAGATTCTGCTCACATGTAAGGCTAAAAACATCGTGCAAGTTGGACTGCAGTCCAATACCATAAATGCTAGATATATATAGTGCCACCGTAATGGGGGCATAGGCATATCCAGCATTTCCTTTTACATATAAATTAAAAAAATTAAAACCTTTTAAAAATTGTGGTTACAACTTTGGACCTCCATAGATCATGTACCTTATACTCTATGAAATTGATATATAGCTCTAAATATAGATCTCTCCGTGTGCTCTCTTTTGATATAAAAATGTTGCCTGGGTATAACCATACCCAAGGAACTCCAGCTAGAGTCAGGGGCCCCAAAATATTTATAGATCTGAAATTCCCCCAGTCATAGCTCCTTTGGAAGTGCTAGAAATATGTTTTGCACCTGTGTGGTTAGAGAGAGCACTTAGCTACACAATGAGTGTTTTCATTAGTGCTAAGACAACTGCAAGCATGTCAGTTGAAAACTTTAATTACGATTTTTCGCTACGAGGCCATTTGGAGGCCCACACTTGCCCATTTAGCAACAACACATCATAAAATAAAAATATATATAGTGGCTTCCTCTACCCCACACTGAAACAGATTTCCAGTATTTCACAATAGGAGTTATGACTGTGCGAGTTTCAGGTCTACAAATATTTTGAGATCCCCATACTCTAGCTGGAGTAACATGGGTATGGTTATACCTAGGCAACATTTTTTTGTATCAAAAGAGAGCACACAGAGAGCGATCTATCCTTTGAGCTATATATCAAGTTCATAGAGCAAAGCAGTCAAAATCGTAACCACAGGTTATTTGAAGTAGTGTTTTTTTAATGCCTACGTTCCCTCTTTTAAATGGCAATCAACATCGTATCATTTTTTTAAGTGCCATCTGAATTATTTTTAGGTGGCACTAATGGAAAAAGTTCAATAGTGCAGGATGTCTCTATACCAGTTTAACCCCCCTTCCCAAAAAATAGAGTGCCACTGTAAGACCAGCCTTAGTATTACTGCCAAAGAAACATGAAGTTGTTAGGCCCAAGAAACAGCAAGTTACTGTAGAGAATCACTCCCTCAAGATTCTGCTAAAGAATTATCTCAGGCACTTACAAAGGCCGGGGTGGTTGCAATCTCACCAAGCGCCAGAGGTAACCGATGTTGTGTTTTTAGCTATAAATATATATAGCACCAGAGATGAATTGAAACCTCAAGGAAACTGATGTACACTCGCCTACTAAAACACAACTAGGGCCGCAATTGTTTCAGTGTAACTGGCTATAAATGATTAATACCTCCTTCCCGTTGACGAAGAATGAGAACTCGAAAGCCTTCTCTATCACCTGATCCATCACTCTTCAGGTCCGCAACTGTGATTAAAATCTGCCTAACTGTGGTCACGCATCCTTTACTACGAACGTACCAAATCGCTTTGAAAGAGTGGATCGTTAGTTTATATAGTGTAGACCCTTTACCGAATATATTCTCTGCATATTATGGACTGTAAGTGTTGATAGGTTTTTTTTTTTTTAGTAATGATTTAAAAAATAAATAAAATATATATAAATATAAATCAAAGGCATAATATACAAGAGAAAAAATTCTCTACTTAAAAACAACCAACTATATTGGACTGATCTGTTAAAAAAGTATGGAAACAAGACTGTACCCATGTAGGCCACAATATGGGGAAAAATAACAACACTAGGAGTGATGTCATCAAGCAATAATTGTAGTCAGAACTGTCATGATTATTGTTTTATTTTCTAGATTCTTTCCTACCCTTAAATACTTACCTGGTTAAAAAAATAGCCACTGGTCTGGATATAACTTAGTAAGGATATGCTGAAGAGTTAACCCAGTACCAGATTTGTGATGTGATTTGTAGATATCTTCTTTATGATTGTAAGATGTGATGTAGTCGAGAATTACATGTTCCTTAGATATTCACAACTGGTATAAATGGTTAGATTTTAATATGGGGAAGTAGCCGTAAATTTGTGCTGTATTACTTACATTTGCAAGACTGAACAACCCCGATACCCTACAACATAATGGGATGACAAATTCGGAAATATGCATGTGGAAATAAGTTAATTTGTTATGAGTAATTGTAAACTGCGTTCCTTGAAAATTAGAAGAGCACTACACTTAAGATTGAGATCATTGGGTAGTGCATTCTGTAGAAAAAATTAGCAGATAACTAAGGGAAGACCATGCAGAAGCTGATAATTTTATTGTTTTCAGTGTGTTCTATATCACAATGTATTACCAATATGCATCAGTTAAGCTGTCTAGCTGTCTACTCGTAGTCCAAAAGAGAGAGAGGCTGCACACGTGCATAGAACTGTGTTTACCTTTGCAAGATTGACAAAAGTTCCGAAAACTAGTATACATCCAATGACAATGAATGAGTTGATGAATTTAGTAATCTAATCTGAATAAAACGCCAGCATCCTTTCACTAACTGCCATTAGCCAAGCAGGCCGCGTATAGATCCAGGGTTGTTGTTTTTTCCTTTCATTTTGGCCATCGAATCCGCAGCCGTTTTCTATGATTGACGAATCTAGCGATCTACAGCGAGTTATCCTAGACTACCATTTCCTTTTCTACGTCAGGGCCGTAAATCTTCCTTGCACTTTCCGAGGCACTTATTTTTACCAATAAGACCAGCGCCGCAATGCGATGTTTCCCGTAAACTATCCACTCGCTCGCCAATGTTACTAAGCCAATGATGTCAGTAAATACTGCTATGCCGACGTTACTGATCAGTTGTGAGACAGAAATATATATGGAAATATGCATGAGAGTGAATAGCTTTGTGTAAGCAAGCTTCTTTACTTAAAAACAAATATGCAAGCATACTAAGAGAGATTTCGTAGGCAGTACAAGTTGCCAAAATTGTCAAGAATTTTATTTTATTGTTCTAGATATTTGCCTGGTCTTATTTACTGATCAGGCAAAAAAAAAATTGAAGCTTAGGCCATAACCTTGGTAAGGACAAGCTGAAGAGCTAATCCTACGTTGATTGTAGATGTCTTCTTCCAATTGTGGAATTCGATGCAGCAGAGAATTACGTTTCTAGTGATTTAAAAATTGGTGTAAATGGTTGGATTGTAATATGTAATTGTATGTTAGACTGTATTCCTTACAGGTGTAAGATTGAACAACCTGCTACCCAACAACTGAATGGGATTAAAAATTCTTAAATGGAAATGTGCATGTGGAAGTTGATTATTTGGAAGCCAATTTCATTGAAGATGAGCACCACAAAATGAGTTAGGTAATCAAGCAGTGCTTTCAGAAGAAATTATCAGGGAACAGAGAAATCCAGAAGCTGGGAACTTGTTGAAGTGATAGTTTGCACTTTTAATACATTTGTTTTCAGTATGCTCTATATTGTCCGGCCTCATCCCTGACTGGCTGCAGAGCAGCCCTTAAAGAACAGAACAAGCATGTATATGTGGTTGTGTGTAATGTTGTAAGAACATTATCTTCTTTGTCTTGTAATTGCATGTATATGTGGTTGTGTAGTTGTCAAGGTCACAATCTCTTCTTGTGTTGTAAGGGCTGGGATAGCTGCCTATAAAAGCAGCTGCTGCCCAGCTCAATAGTTAGTCTCCTTCTCTCTTCATATTCTGCTGTTCTATTGTCCATATGCTGGTTTAATGAGTTTACTTAGGGTTTTAACCTCTATGTCAGGCTCAGGAGCAGGCTAGTTGGAAGAAGTTAGAGAGAGAAAGACTCTGGTGGCAGCGAATTAACAAGTTGGTATCTGTTAGACCTCTTAGTGAACTAACATCTGGTGGCAGCAGTGGTTCTTATCTTGTCATCGATGTGGACTGTTAGTAAGTCAGCTAGTTTTGCCGCACTTTATATCCTTTCCCAGAAACTTGTAGAAGACAGCTAGGTGTAGCTGGGTGTAGAATTGGAGCTGTGGCCGGCGTTTGACTCAGCTTGGTCGACTAGTATGAAGGGAGAGCGCATATTCCATCCATCAGCTCAGTTGACTTGGAGAAGGGAGAGTACGTATTCTGCATTTCTGTGTGTATATTGTGTGATACTTCTGTATAGTGTTTGCATATTATTTTCATATTGTGTATTTTGTCTGTGTGTATTGTCTCTGTGTTAAAAAATAAATGACATCAAGGAGGAAGGTGACGTGACACCAACACGGATCTGGAGAGGGGCTTGGCAAACCATCGACTGTCGATGACTAATAGTACTACACAACTCTCCAACCCAATGGAGGTCATCCAGATATTAATTCAGACTATGGAGGAAAGCAGAAGAATCGAGCGTTTAGCCTTGGAAGAACAACATAGAGAAGCGGAAGAACGTCGAACCAGAGAAATGGAAGTCAAAGAGGAGAGCAGGAGAGCTGAGCAAAAAGCCATAGAGGAACAGCACAGAAGAGAACTTCATGAGATGTTGCAGATGCAAATCAAGCTTCAGCAAGAGCACAAAAACGAAATGTGGCATCGCCAGAAAGACTTGGACGAGAGCCGACGAGACAGAGATAGAAAAAGGAAGCTGGCAGATAAAATTGCTCCATGGACGGAGAAGTACCAGCCAGCATTCTACCTCCGAAAGTTTAAAGATACGCTCTCCAGAGCAGGGATCAGCAAAGATGAATGGGCAAGCCGCCTGGTACCTCTACTGACAGGAATTGTATCCACAGCTTACATGACGTCTGTCTCGGAGGAGGCCATGGTATATTGCGATTTACTGAAAATGGCCTTTCTGAAGGCGCTCGGACATTCGAAAGAAGCCTGTGAGCGAGAGTTCTGGTCCTTCCGAAGGAAAGATGGTTACGCTACTAACTACATTATAAGAGAATTACTAAGTATGGCAGAAACATTCATGGAAAACTGCAATACGATAAAAGAGGCAGCCCAGACGGTAGCAACAGGAAAATTTCTCTCACTCTACTCACTGGAAGACACGAACCATGTCAGAGCAAGGAAGCCCGAAACGTTTCTAGACGTCGCCAACTTCATGACTGAGCGACAAGCCACGAAGGTATACTAGATGCAAGTGTGCTCTATATCATTAGCAATGTATTGAATACAAGCATCAGTTATGCTTTCTATATATACTAAACTACTCAGCCATCTATTAACTGTTCAAAAGAGATAGAGCAGCTGCACACATACAAGGAACTGTTTACATCAGCAAGATTGAAAATAGTTCCCACATTCAAGAACTTGTAACACATCCAATGCCAGTGTGTTGATAAATTGAGTAGTATGAATAAAACTCCAGCATCCTTTCTCTGACAACTATTACTCCAGCAGGCTGCTTGTATTTACAGGTTTCTTTCCTTTGCCCTTCAAATCTGCAACCGTTTCCTACATCATGATGAATCTATTCTAGAGTAACTAGGTGAGTTTTCCACGACGATCATGTCGAGTCCGTAAAGTCTTCCTTGCACTCCCCGGGTTATGAACGTACGGCACATTATGTATCACATACGGGCATGCACGGCAATACGAAGTTTTCCATATACCGCCCCACTAAGGGTTCACTTGGCTAGCCAACTAATAACAAATGCAAGGCATTGGAGTGGTGAGCAAAGGCACATGTGTGAGAGAGAACCACAGAGGATAACACATGTTTATATATATTAGTCTGATGATTATTTTAGCCAGATCCCCTATTGGACAAAACATGAACACATTGCCTACCCCTAGTATAGCTGAAGGCCTAATACAGTACGGATCTGTACATATCAGGAAAGCAGTGCTTTCTGCAGAAATTATCAGAGAACTAAGGAAAGACTATGTAGAAGCTGACATGAAAATGTTCAAGCGATAGTTGTACTTTTGACTATGTTGTTTTCAGTATGCTCTATATTATAGGCACAACTATTGATGTATCAGTTATGCATTCTATATATGCTAAATTATCCAGTCATCTATTTGCTATCCGAGGGAGAGTGTGGCAAAAAAATGTGCAAGGAATAGTGTTTACCATAGCAGGATTGAAAACAGTTCCAATTACATGAACTTGTATCATATCCAATGCCAGAGAATGTTGATGAATTGAACAGTTTAGTCAGAAAAAAAATCAAGCTAACTCTCCACACTAATTTTCTATCAGCTTTCTCTCTTCAGGAACAATTTGTAGTTGTTTAACTCCGTGTTGGTAACCCTCTCACACAGTACTCTTCTTACTGCTGCACACGGCCACATCCCATGACCACACCCCAAACAAGCTGTCTGCAACTTTAACAACATGCTATCTGGATAATCTGAAGTCACTGCATCTCCTTTTATCTGTGACACGCTGAAAGACTTTGGTTTACGGAGAAAGTTATTCATGCGTGCGAGCCGTTTTGAGTTTGGAGATTTACCCCTGTTCACTTTTGTTGAGCGAGCCGCTTCCGAACATATGTGCATGGCCATGGAAGTGTTAGCACAGGAGGTACGCCTACATGAGGACAAGTCAAGTGATGTCGATAATTGCACTTGACGAGCGACAGACCTTTGTACGACGCGGGAAATCCTTGTCAGAGCAGCATTAGAACACGCTGCAGCATTGCTAAGGAATTCCATCCCGCTCTCCTGTTCCTCTGAATTTATGTGGGAGTAGGTGAGGCTATTCTTCAACAAATCCAAGTCACTAGGACCGTCACTAAGACCACTGCACGTGTTATCAAGAAAAAAAGCATGTCGCTCATCCTTCTCCTCCTCCTCCTCCTCCTCTGATTCATACAAGCTGCGGTAACCATCTCCACATTTGAGAATCACGCTTACTCAATAGTCTTTCAACATAGACTCGACACTTGTGCTGCGCCATTTCAAACTAAACGAAATATCGTCCAGAGATAACCCCTCGTGTTGCTGGTCTGCTTTCACATTCCTGTCCCCCGTGTCAAATCCATCATCTGTTTCATCGTTCGTGACATTAATGCGATTATTATCGGTGTCATCGGAATCCAAAGGGGTAGTATTCTTGGTGGTACTATTTGAAATCTCTTCCTCTGGTCGGTGAACGTGGAAATAGGTAGGCACAGCCACGTGGATGCCGTCTGAATCACTTCCGTTGCTGCTTTGTGACATCAGAATATTCCCACTCTCACTAGGAGTCAAGTTCAAAAGGTCATCCATGACCGATGACGCAAGTGATTTTCAGCTAATTGCGAGGCAGGTGTGCACTTTTGGATAAAGGGTCATCATTATCCGAAGATGGCTGGACTGTGTATGAGAATCGGTGGTTAGCCGGCCCCATTGGTAGAGGGGGCATCATGAACAAATGTAGGGCTATGATCTGGGTGAGTGCCTCCATTGTAGAGCGGTGTGAAGGGGCAAAAGATGAAATCTCAGAAAAACGAATGTCTTCTCTGAGCATTCAAGGCCACGGTTTCAAAGATGACCGAGTCGTTTTTTTTTCTTCCGAGCATGATTGGGAGAGGTCCTCTCTGGCCTTTCCACCTGACAAGTCCTTGATATTGTGGTAAGAGTTCATCTGTATTATCTGAGGGGCGTATCACAATCACCAATACATTCTATAACTACTGTATGGCCTATGCAGTACATTATAATATGCCAATGGAAATGATGAGAAGAATAATTCAAATATGGTATCAAAAGTGGAGCTCAGAGACTGCCTTCTTTCTGCTCCGCTGCTCATGTCTATACCACAGGCCAGGTAGTAACTGTGCCGATTAAACACCGTTAGCACCATATATGGTAAGCGTCATATATGGTGTAATCACAAACATTGGTCGCGAAAGAAAATATAAAAAATAGTCCATAACTTAATTGCCATATTTTTTTACCTGCTCATGCTCAGTAAAGATTGATCAACATTTAAAAACTGCAGTAAAAAGTTAATTCCGGTTAGACGGTCACGCGAACAAGAACAAAAACAACAACAAAACACACACACAATAAACGATGGTTGACTCGTACGCAACTCAGTCAAGTAGTGTCTCTTCCAAGTCTTCACAGCAGTTTCTGGATGCTCTTTCCTCAAGGAGGGCTGGACCGATACCAATGCCTACTGGAAAATATTCTGAATCCTTTTGCTCTTGAGGAAATAGTCGCCCCTGGATGGATTTCTTTGCTGTAAGTGTTGTTGTAGACAGAGAGGGCAGTAGCGATGCGTAGCTTCTGTCTGCTTCTCTCAATGGAGCTGATACTTACACCAAACTGCAGCGCATTGCACAAAAAGTTTGAAAAAAGTATTCATGAATTTTTTTAATAGCTTTGAATATAATTATTACAAAAACACACACAAATAAAGTCAGGAGCGTAATTGGCCAATACTTGCATGTGTTAATTGCTTCCCTGTCTTATTTGTGTTACTAATAACCTTGAATATGCTAGCCAAAGCACTGTTTGCGGTGTGTCCTGTGGTGTCTAAACCCAAAATGCAGTACATTGGTAGTTGAAATAATTACATATTGCAAATATTGCTGGAAAAGCTACAACTTTTCCCAAATATAAAGAGTACCACAATTAAAGCCCAGCCTATTGCAAGCAGCAGAGCAGATGATGAAGCAACAACCAAAAAACCCTCAAAGGGATGTCTCGCACTACCACAACCTTCCTCCAGTACCGACTCATTGATCACAGAATACTTAGTGGCCCCCTAAGAAATAGACTAATATTATCCCTACCCCTAGGATACCCATACCTATATCACCTGGCTCTAGAATGCAATAGGCCTAGGAGACCCATGGCCCTAGCTCTAAAATATTCCAATCCCTAGAATAGCTCTAGCCCTGATTCTGGTAAAGTGTGGCATTAATCGGCATGTACTCTTGTCTCCTAATAGTGGTTTAGGGTGGGAAATTCTTTAAAATCAAGAGAATAGAACCCAAATTATAAGAGTAAAGGGTAGCAGCCTCTATTAAATTATAAGAGTATAGGTAACGGACGCTATTAAATTATAAGATTATAGGATAACACCTGCTATTAAATTATAAGAGTACAGGGTAGCAGCCTCTATTAAATTATAAGAGTATAGAATAACAGCCGCATTTAAATTATAAGAGTATAGGGTAACAGCCAGCTATTAAATTATAAGAGTATTAGGTAACAGCCTCTATTAAATTTTAAGACTTTAGGGTAACAGCCTCTATTAAATTATAAGAGTAAAGAGTAACAGCCTACTATTAAATTATAAGAGTATAGGGTAACAGACGCTATTAAATTATAAGAGTTTAGGGTAACAGCCTGCTATTAAATTATAAGTGTATAGGGTAACAGCCTGCTATTAAATTATAAGAGTATATGTAACAGATGCTATTAAATCATAGGAGTATAGGGTAGCAGCCTCTATTAAATTATAAGAGTGGTGACTATTAAATTATAAGAGTATAGGATAACAGCCACTATTAAATTATAAGGGTATAGGGTAACAGCCTGCTATTAAATTATAAGAGTACAGGGTAGCAGCCTCTATTAAATTATAAGAGTATAGGTTAACAGCTGTTATTAAATTATAAGAGTATAGGGTAACAGCCTGCTATTAAATTATAAGAGTACAGGGTAACAGACACTATTAAATTATAAGAGTATAGGGTAACAACTTGTTATTAAATTATAAGAGTATAGGTACCAGCCTCTATTAAATTTTAAGAGTATAGGGTAGCAGCCTCTATTCAATTATAAGAATATTGGGTAACAGCCAGCTATTAAATTATAAGCGTATAGGGTATTAAATTATAAGAGTGGTGACTATTAAATTATAAGAGTATAGGGTAGCAGCCTCTATTATATTATAAGAGTGGTGCTATTCAATTATAAGAGCATAGGGTACCAGCCTCTATTGAATTAGAAGAGTATAGGGTGACTTTTAAATTATAAGAGTATAGGGTAACAGCTTGCTATTAAATTATAAGATTATAGGGTGGTAGCCTCTATTAAATTATAGGAGTATAGGGTAGCATCCTCTATTAAATTATAAGAGTACAGGGTAGCAGCCTCTATTAAATCATAAGAGTATTGGTTAACAGCGAGCTATTAAATTATAAGAGTACAGGTTAGCAGCCTCTATTAAATTATAAGAGTATAGGGTGACAGCCTGCTAATAAATTATAAGAGTATAGGGTAGCAGCCTCTATTATATTATAAGAGTAGAGGGTAACAGCCTGCTATTAAATTATAAGAGTATAGGGTAATAGCCGCTATTAAATTATAAGAGTATAGGGTAACAGCCAGCTATTAAATAGTAAGAAGCAAATTGTTAGCCCCAAGGCTGATAACTCAGTAGATATTTCTATTAGTTTCCCATCCAAGATCTGCAAAAGGTGACAATAAGCTAATATACCATATAAGCCGAGGCAGGGTCAACACATTTACATATAAGGCTATTTAAACGGAAAGTATATGGAGAACTTACAACATCTAACACATACTAGCTTCAAAACTGACCCTATTAGGAACAATATACAAATATACGCAAACTCGGATGTGTTTAAAAAAATATATTTAAGTTTACACAATGCTATTGAACACTTATCTGTCCCTCCTTTCAACCCAGTGGACATCTAAAGAAGCAAGAAGAAAACTGTTCGTCCGGTACGCTGACAACCACAAAATCTGTCATGGGTCATCTCTTCCATGCTGGTTGCTCTGGCTATGCTAGTTGTTACTGCTGTTTCTGGAAGCTCTACTGTTGTATAGGAAACTGTACTGATGCCAGCAATCAGGAAGTACCGGGAATTCCTTTTCCAACGAGAAAGAAAGCGCTCCTTGATGTAGACATAGAGTGACATAGTGCTTGCTTACCGCAATGGAGATGATTCTCTTACCAAACTGCAGCTTGATCTGAACAGTTTGAAAATGTCTTGGATTATAACACTTAAAACCTTATTGCTCATAATAATTAAGTTGTAGTCAGTTGGCAGTGCATACAATCACACCGTAAGTTTGATATACTGACATGCACTTTGACCCTGACATTTAGTGACATCACTTCCTTTCTCAAATATGTGCAGTTCAAGGTACATGTAAAATGAATGCTGGGTTCCAATTATTCACATTGTGTGTGTGCACGTGGTGTGTGTGTGCGTGTGTGTGTGTGTCTTGCTCACTTGTGTTAGGTACAGGCCCAGGAAAGGTATGAAAGGAGTACTGTCAAGGAGACATCACTGTATCTTTGTCCGGTATCTCTTCCAGTTGTCCTGCTCCGACATCAACTCACAGAGCTGATGATAATGCCTGGTTACAACAACAAGCAAAGGTAAGAGGAATACAGAAGCAGTTTTTTAATAAGCCATCCTACAATTGCATCATCACTACATCATCACTACAGGGCCGAAGCAAATGATGAGAATGGTACAATGTAACCAGCTTAGCATATGGAGACTGCTACCTACAAACAACAACATGACTCTGTCTATATTGAGCTAAGGCTATACCATTCAAGCAACTATTAACAAGGTAAGCTTCAAGTCTCATAGATAGCACATTTGCATGGTTTTTTTCCCATGACTGTGCCTTACCAATTGCTCTACATGTGCAAGCAAATGTTTGATACCATATTTTATGATTACGTCCATGGTAAGTCATCAACCATCAGACGAGCGGAAAGACTAGAGCACACTATTCTAACCATCAACAGAGCAGAAAGACTATAAACGACAATTCACACTTACAGCAACTACACTATGTTGCTAAGGAACATATAAACGATTCCCTTTCACTGCTGATAATTGTCAAGCAATGCTAAAAATATTCACCGATAAGTGCAGGTCACAGTGCAACATGTGGTAGTCAGGGAATGGCCATGCTGTATAAGTGATCCCCATAGAAGTGACCCCCTGTATAAGTGACACCCTGTATAAGTGACCCCCATAGAAGTGATCCTCCATAGAAGTAACCCCCCCCCCCCCCTCCTCCCCCAGAACATTTTTTTGGGCGGTAACTTTAAAGCTGTTCTCTAACAATGCCACAATGTGCTTCAGTCAGAACAAAGTGTTCCAGTACGTTATAGTAATGGCTAGTCACAACACCATCACCACCCTTCAACCAAAAGACAGTAACAGTCAGAGCACCAGATCAACTCCAGAGTGAGCACCAGCAAGACAACTCCAGAGTGCTCACCAGCAGAACAACTCCTTAGTGAGCATCAGGAAGACAATTCCAGAGTGAGCACCAGCTGGACAACTCCAGGGTGAGCACCAGCACGGCAATTCCAGAGTAACTCCAGAGTGAGCACCAGCAAGACAACTCAATAGTGAGCACCAGCAAGACAACTCCATAATGAGCACCAGCAGGACAACTCTAGAGTAAGCACAAGCAAGACAACTCCAGAGTGAGCACCAGCAAGACAACTCCACAGTGAGCACTAGCAAGACAACTCCAGAGTGAGGACCAGCAAGACAACTCCAGAGTGAGCACCAGCAAGACAACTCCAGAGTGAGCACCAGCAAGACAACTCCAGAGTGAGCACCAGCAAGACACCTCCACAGTGAGCACTAGCAAGACAACTCCAGAGTGAGCACCAGCAAGACAACTCAATAGTGAGCACAAGCAAGACAACTCCATAGTGAGCACCAGCAGGACAACTCTAGAGTGAGCACAAGCGAGACAACTCCAGAGTGAACACCAGCAAGACAACTCCATAGTGAGCACCATCAAGGCAACTCTGTAGTGAGTACCAGCAAGACAACTCCATAGTGAGCACCAGCAAGACAACTCCACAGTGAGCACTAGCAAGACAACTCCAGAATTAGTCCCAGCAAGACAACTCCGGAGTGAGCACCAGCAAGACAACTCCAGAGTGAGCACCAGCAAAACAACTCCAGAGTGAGCACCAGCAAGACAATTCCAGAGTGAGCACCCGCAAGACAACTCCAGAGTATGCACCAGCAAGACAACTCCACAGTGAGCACTAGCAGGACAACTCCAGAGTTAGTCCCAGCAAGACAACTGCAGAGTGAGCACCAGCAAGACAACTCTAGAGTGAGCATCAGCAAGACAACTCCATAGTGAGTACCAGCCAGACAACTCCAGATTAGTACCAGCAAGACAACTCCAGAGTGGTACCAGCAAGACAACTCCAGAGGGAGCACCAGCATGACAACTCCAGAGTAAGCACCAGCATGACAACTCCAGAGTGAGCACCCGCAAGACAACTCCAGAGTGTGCACCAGCAAGACAACTCCACAGTGAGCACTAGCAAGACAACTCCAGAGTTAGTTCCAGCAAGACAACTCCAGAGTTAGCACTAGCAGGACAACTCCAGGGTGAGCACCAGCATGACAACTCCAGAGTGAGCACCAGCAAGACAACTCCAGAGTGAGCACCCGCAAGACAACTCCAGAGTGTGCACCAGCAAGACAACTCCACAGTGAGCACTAGCAAGACAACTCCAGAGTGAGTACCAGAAAGACAACTCCAGAGTGAGCACCAGCATGACAACTCCAGGGTGAGTACAAGCAAGACAACTCCAGAGTGAGCACCTGCAAGACAACTCCAGAGTGAGCACCTGCAAGACAACTCCAGGGTGAACACCAGCAAGACAACTCCAGAGTGAGCACCAGCAAGATAATTCCAGAGTGAGCACCAGCAAGACAACTCCAGAGTGTGCACCAGCAAGACCACTCCAGAGTGAGCACCAGCAAGACAACTCCATATTGACCACCAGCAAGACAACTCCAGAGTGAGCACAATCAAAACAACTCCAGAGTGAGCCAATCAGCATAACCTGAGAGTGAGCCTGCAAACATGCCTATATTTAGGGGGAAGCGAGGGGGGCGAGGGGTTCATTCCACCCCTAGACTATAGTAAAGTTAATAGAGGTATGTTAGATGCCCCCTAAACCTTTTTGAAAATCTCATTTTACCCCTCCTAGCCACATTTTCTGGATGCATTTCTGAAGCACTGAGAGTAGAAGTCGTATCCATTAGGTAAAGATCTGAAATCTGGTAGCAACACACAACAATGTCTGAGTGGAATAGGAATGATAGCATAATAAAATTTTCTAAACCAGGTGGAAGAAACAATAGGTTGTGGCATGTTCCAGGTAAGAGAGGATATGTAAGATCAGAGCTTAGAGAGTTCTACATGTAATGCTGAGGTATTTGAATAGGTCAACGTACACATCTGGTCTTGTTCTACGCACACACACAAACACATGCACCATATTTGACCTGTGTGAACTCAGCTCTATAGCCAAACAGGGTTTCATTTAGGATGGCAGGGAGTGACTTCCCCCCTAGGAACCTTTTTGGCCCCCCCCCCCCCCCCCCCTGGATATTGTATTATTAAAATTAATTATTGATGTTGATAAGTGATTGACAAAGTGCATGAGCAGTGAGAGTATGCTTATGTAATGAGATAAGAGTCTGAATGAGTTTACACAGCAATCTGTCGAACTTTTCTATTCCACACGTCAACAATTCTTCCAAATCACTATCAGTGAGTTTTTTTTGGCAGATTCAATGACAATTTTCATTAAGTTGGACAGGCTTAGTTCAGTCAAGTGGTTACGAAGGCGATTCTTTATTAATTTCATGTATGAGAAACTTCGTTCTGCTGATGCTGTAGAAATGGGAATTGACAAACATATGATTGCCAGTTTATGCAGATTGGGGAATAAAGCTATAAACATGTCATTATTAAGTAATTCCTTCAGTTGCATGGATATATCATTTTTTGGCTGCGTAATAAGGAGCTGATGATACATTTTCCACTCTGTGCTGAGGTCAGAAGAGATAATGGCTGCCTTCTCAAATTTAGTTCCTTCCAATATTTAGCTGGTAAATCTCTCCCAAACTGTCCAATGAGAGTCTGAATTGAACTGTCTCCACATAAAGGTTGATTATGAGTTGAGAGGCTGGACACTTTCTTTGGATCATAAATACTGAAGGATGATTACTCATCTTTTATGGAGGATCTAAACTGGCTGGATATGTTATCTTTGATGAGTCTGATAAAAGGCTTGCCCACTCTTTCTTAAAAAGACCATATATCTAAATGAGTGACTCAATACCTGTTGCTGCTTTTAACTCTTCTTTGCATCTTGTAGCTGTAAAACCCAATTTTCTGAAGGAAGTATAGCATCATCAAGTGAATTCAGAGTAGCATCCACTAGACTAGAAATAAGGGAGAGGTCCAGGTGCTTGGTCTGTAAGGCACGGCTAAGCTTTGCCACTAGAAGAAGAATGTAGTCAAGTAGGTACATTGCTGCTGCTATTGTGGAGTGACTAGAAAGGGCTTTACTTAGTCCAAGAGCTTCTAGTTCATGTGATGTTTCATATATATTTTCTAGAGCAAGAACTAATGAGCTGTAACTAGCTTTTACTCCTTTGACACAACGCTCATGTGCAAGCCAGCATGAGTCTGACTGTTTCACAATCTTGAGCTCTGGAAGATCTAGTACTTGCTGAATCTCCTTTAATGACTCTGCACATTTTGGGGAGTAATGAAAGAACTTCCATAACATCATCGGGGTAGTGTAGACATGCTTGATACCTGGTGTAGCATTAGCAACTTGCACAAAAGCCAGTTGAAGGACATGACAACGACAGTGGACAAACAATGCATGAGGTGATCGCTCTTTCAACCTTCTTTGAACTCCTATTTTGTCACCAGAGAAAGTAGCAGCTCCATCCAATCCCATTCCTATAACCTTCCCGACTGAATGTTCTTTTTCCTGCAGGACTCCACTAAAACAAAAGAGATACTTTCAGCATTAGCTTTCTCCAAGGGTAAAATTTCAATGTAGTGTTGTTCTGGTACACCACTCTACACCCAACGACAACAACATCAGTGCATTCATCAGCCATGCTGTTAAAAAAAGGTGCCTAATGAAGTTGCTTGAGAAGAGACTCTTCCACCTATGTTCCAAGAACATTCACAAATTCTGCTACAGCCTTTTTTGAGGTGTATGTTACATTTCATCCAACTCTGTCAAGGAAGGTTTGAAGAGTCTAACCACCACAACTCACTAATTCAACTAGTTTGTCAAAGTTAGTAGTATGTGCAATGTGCTGATGAGCTAGAAAGTGAGTATATCAGATTAGAGCTTTAATTACCTTCCTATTTTGTAATCTTTGCTGCTCTCCAACATTTTGAACCTGGCTGATAATAGATCCTTCTTTTCTAGCTCTATCAGCTTCACGTCCAATTAACAGGATAGAAGGTGCACTTCACTTTTTCAATGTGATTTCATTTTCAGAGTCGCCTTCTTCCAGTTAGTGAATGGTTTGGTTATCCAAGCCCCACCAGTCCTCTGAAGAGATCTTCCGTCCTTTCTGCATAATTTGCAGAATGCATCCTGTAAATCTTCATCAATCTCTAACCAGAGAAAGTTTTTTCCCACATTTGTTTCATATTCTGACTTGGAAGGTGGTTTAGAATTAAGACTTGAGCAATGCTTTTTATGAGGATTGGGCTGTACATCAATCTCAGACTCATTACCATTCTCAGAAGCACTAGAGCTAGAAACTACTGATGACTTGCTCTCCTGAAATACGAACAAATAACCATTTTATGTTTTGTTTCTCCACCTTCAATTTATATACCACTCAATATGATGATGTGTCTAGCATTGTTGCCTTCCATAAAGAGATCACATGGACATCATTCTACACACCAGTTTACCTTTCTACAACCTTTGTGTCAAAGTGCTCTATCTGACCTTTTCTCTACTCCCTTATATGGTTAAGAGATTTTATGTTTATTTAATTTGCTCATGATGAAAGATCCCTCCCTCTTTTGCTAGTTAATAAACAAACAGCATCTCTTCATAAGCTGCAATAAGATTAAAAATGTTCACTTTATTTGGTGGTTCATTCATGCTAGTAGTATTGACTGATCCATTCTTCAAGAGCACCCCTTTTTTCCATTCAGTGGAATATTGCAGACAGTGATCGTACAGCAAATGTGAAGAGGAATGAAGAGGATTATTGACTCCAGTAAGAAACGTGGAGATGGCTTGCATGTTGAGCTGAAGAAGCCCCTCTTGCTGGAGTAATATTACACCGAGCAGAACCGGATTGCCTTTGCTGTACTGATGCTGAGTTCATCATCAGTGGAGACTGAGTGTTGTATGATCTGCAGCAAATTCTTTTGTGAATACTGATTGGTAAGAAGTGAAAGCATAAAGTGGTGATGTCCATGGAGTGGAAAAGGAATATTGAAATCATAGCATTGACAAGGAGATGATTGAGGGCAGCAAGTACATGTCAGAGTTGCTGATGAAGCCAAGTGTCACATGGACTGCCATTTGCTATTCGAGAGAAGCCATCTTTTGGAAGGAAGCCTGGAAAAAGATGCAACATACATTTGAGGTTTTCTGCTCTGCAGCTACTTGGAGGAGACCAGACTCCAGCATATACCCTTGATGACATCAGCTCTTTGCTCCTGATTTGATGCTCTGTCTCTTCCACAAAGTGGTCAAATCATATGTACCATTTGTGTAGAGCAGCCCTGCACTAACATCACACCACAGCACACTAAACAAGCTGATCGAAAATGTTTGCCAATTTTACACTCAATAAATGATAATGTGAGAAAATGATCCTTCGTATCACCTCTCCTTCTCTCTATTACAGCGTATATTCATTGCAGGTTAATGTACAGTGTCCTTATAATTTATTTTTGTCTTTATGCTTTAGGTCTTCACTAGTGAAAGAAACACTCGTGAAGAAATCCAACAAGTTTGCGAGCACTTACTCCTAAAGCTTTATGGTGACAGTGCTGAATCAACTCGAGACAGAGAGCGATTTTTTCACTTCAAAAGGTTTTCTGCATCTCAAAGCTATCTTGTACTTTCAAATTGAAGTAAGAGTTTTGTCCACCTATATCCTTGGCAGCGAAGCAGCATTCTTATAGAGTACATTGTATATCAACAAATGCTGCAGTGTATGGGAATATCACACTGTGCAGCAGTGGGAAGGAAACACCGACTGATTCAGGGTGGGTCAGGGAGATGGAATTCTGCAGCCACATATGACCAAGCCAGCTGCAGCACATGAAACACTGCTTAGTATCCTGTGGCTGTAAGACAGGTTGCGGGAACAACTGTGGCTGTAGGAAGTATGGAATTAAGTCGAGCCCCATATGTACCAAATGTGTCGAACAGCCCTGTACTAACATCATACTACAGCATACTAAGCAAGAAGAAAAACAAGAAACTAGTATATCTCTACATTTTCTTTAATTCCTGCTGGATGATGCTCCCCCTCCCCCTCTCGCCCTCCTACACATACTCAGTGACCGATTTTGGAGTGAAAATATCTTGCACATATTTAAATTCAATATAATTGTATTTTCTATTAAAAAAATGATGACAGTGACAAAGAATATTATCCGTTTCCTTGATAATAATTCACAAAATATTTCTAATCAACAAACTATAAATGAAATGATGGGAACCAAAAAATCATGTTAATGTAATAATACATTTCTCTGTCATTTGAACATACTCTTAAAAAAAAATTAAAAAAATAATCTGTTGTTTCATTTAATTACCCTCATGAATAAATTTCGTTAGTTAAAAAATATGGTTTTACTGTGTAGTTACTCTTCTCTGCAATCCTGTCAATAAATTTATCACAGTCTAAAGTCATCAGTATTTCTTTCTTTGAAGCCATCAGCAAGAAGCCCTCCAAATAATCATGGACATGGGGCTACTCAGTCAGTTCTTCAAAAAATTCAGAAGTGGAGAAACCCCTTTCACATATTACAGAAAAGCATAGTTTAGCTGAATGTAGCTCACTTTGGGAAGAAAAACAGTTTTGGTTAATATTTGTCCCCTTTGACTGGTTTGATCAAAAGCAGTTGTTTAAACAAATCCATATTTTCCTCAGGATTTGCCCCTTTTCAAACTTGTTAAGAAAAACAAACTTTCTGGATATTTAAGTGCTCCTTTCTGAGATAGCCACTTTTTTGACTAAAAAGAGAAGTTCTCTGTGACTTTCCCCAAAAATGCTTCAAAACCACAGAAAAGCATAGTTTAGCTGTATATGGTTCACTTTGAGGAGAAAAACAAGTTTTTTGTAATATTTCCCCCATTTTACTGGTTTGATCAATAACAATTGTTTAAACAAATCCAAAATTTCCTCAGGATTTTCCTCTTTTCGAACTTGTTTAGAAAAACAAACTTTCTGAGTATTTCTCTGCTCTTTTCTGAGATAGTCACCTTTTGGACTAAAAAGAGAAGTTCACTGTGAATTTCCAAAAAATGCTTCAAAATAATAGAAAAGCATAGTTTAGCTGTATGTGGCTCACTTTGAGGAGAAATTTTTTTTTTTTTAATATTTCCCCATTTTACTGGTTTGATCAAAACAGTTGTTTAAACAAATCCAAATTTTCCTCAGGATTTTCCACTTTTCAAACTTGTTAAAAAAAAACAACTTTCTGACTATTTATGTGCTCTTTTCTTAGATAGTCATTTTTTGGACTAAAAAGAGAAGTTCTCTGTGAATTTCCCCGAAAATGCTTCAAAACAACAGAAAAGCATAGTTTAGCTATATGAGGCTCACATTGAGGAGAAAAATAACTTTTTTTTAATATTTCTCCCATTTTACTGGTTTGATCAAAAACAGTTGTTTAAACAAATCCAAATTTTTCTTAGGATTTGCCCCTTTTCAAACTTGTTAAGAAAAACAAACTTTTTGAGTATTTATGTGCTCTTTTCTGAGATAGTCACTTTTTGGACTAAAAAGAGAAGTTCTCTGTGAATTTCCCCCAAAATGCTTCAAAACAACAGAAAAGCATAGTTTAGCTGTATATGGCTCACTTTGGGGAGAATAACAGTTTTTGTTAATATTTGTCCCCTTTTACTGGTTTGATCAAAAATAGTTGTTTAAACAAATCAAAATTTTCATCAGGATTTTTCCCTTTTCAAACATGTTAAGAAAAACAAATCTTCCGAGTATTTCTGTGTTCTTTTCTGAGATAGTCACTTTTTGGACTAAAAAGGGAAGTTCCCTGTGAATTTCCCCGAAAATGCTTCAAAACAACCGAAAAACATAGTTTAGCTGTATGTGTCTCACTTTGGGAAAAAAAAGAAGTTTTTATTAATATTTCCCCCATTTTACTGGTTTGATCAAAAACATTTGTTTAAACAAATCCATATTTTCCTCAGGATTTACCCCTTTTCAAACTTGTTAAGAAAAACAAACTTTCGGAGTATTTCTGTGCTCTTTTCTGATATAGTCACTTTTTGGACTAAAAAGAGAAGTTCTCTGTAAATTTTCCCAAAAATGCTTCAAAACAACAGAAAAGCATAGTTTAGCTGTATGTGGCTCACTTGAGGGTTTTTGTTAATATTTCTCCCATTTTACTGGGTTGATCATAAACATTTGTTTAAACAAATCCAAATTTTCCTCAGGATTTTCCACTTTTCAAACTTGTTAAGAAAAACAAACTTTCTGAGTATTTCTATGCTCTTTTATGAGATATTCACTTTTTGGACTAAAAAGAGAAGTTCTCTGTAAATTTTCCCGAAAATTCCTCAAAACAACAGAAAAGCATAGTTTAGCTATTTGGCTCACCTTTGGGCCGTTTACTGCTCGTTTCTGCCCAAACTCTATCTCCTCTTTCTCACGGTAGGCTGCCACCAGATTCCCCATTCGCCAATCACTCACTCCTCAGTTTTAAGACAAACAAAACGAGATTATACAGCAACAGATTACACAGAAAGCAAATGACAAACAAATAACTGATACAAACTCAATAAGATACCTTGCACACATAAATCACAAAAACGTTGGAACTCCCTAACAAGCTCCGTGCCTCCCTTTTTATAGGGAAGTCTGGGCAGGTGCGCCAGGGACAATGAGTGATTGTCCGTTGGCGCCCAGCAGGGACATCCGGTTCTTAGCTAATACATATACGTAATCATTGTTCAAGTTATAATGTTCTTCTGTTGCTGCTCGGCAGGCGTCACTGTGGGGCTGAGTCCCACTTCCCCCCCCCCCCCCCCCCCTTCTCCCCCCCTTGTTGGGTCAAGGCCATCCCAGGCCGCTCAGAATCGAACATAGTTCCCGCATCGGTAGGCCAGTCTTGTCTGGATAGGGCGTCCGCATTGGCGTTAGCTGTTCCCTTGCGGTAGACTATGGTGAATGAGAAACCCTGCAACCGGAGCGCCCATCTGCTCAGCCTCTTGTTAACGAGCTTGGCCGTGAGTAGGTGCTCAAGCGCCCTGTGATCGGTCTGAAGTACAATGAGTTGGCCGACCAGGAAAACCTCGAAATGGCGGACCAACTCCACCACCGCTAAGCATTCTACCTCCATGACGCTGTATGTCTCCGGGTCTCATAGTTGCCGCGAGTAAAAGGCCATGGGGAGTTCGGCACCATCTCTCATCACGCTCACGCAACCAACGATCCCCGCGTAGGAGGCATCCATCTGGAGTACAAACTTATTACTTGGGGACGGAATATGGAGGGTCCACGCAGAACATAAAACAGAACATAAATGACTAAAATGACTTAACTCACCTCATCCCAATCCACTGCCAGAGGTGCCTCCGCCTTCGTCTTCGCATTGAGAGGTTTGGAGTAGTTGGCGTAGTTGAGTATAAAGCGCCGGTAGTACCCTGTAAGCCCTAGAAAGGACTTCAGCTGAGCCTTGGTCTTGGGTCGTGTGTAGTTCCTTAATGCTTCCACCTTAGCCTCCGGAACCGAAACAAGGCCTTTCCCGACTAGATATCCGAGGTACTCCAGAGTTCTCTTGGCCCATTGGCACTTGGCCGGCTTAGCTGTGGGCCCTGCTTGCTGAAGGCATCTGATTACTTCCTGAATGTGCCCGAAGTGTTGCTTGCAGTCGTTGGAAAAAATGATGATAACATCTATATACGGCGCTGCGAAGGTTTCCAGTCTATCCAGAACCCTGTCCACCAATCGCTGGAATGTGGCCGGCGCATTGCGAAGGCCGAACGGCATCCTAGTAAATTCGAACTTTCGACCAGTGGTTACGAATGCTGTCTTCTTCCTGTCTTCTTCTGCTAGAGGTACCTGATAGAACCCCTTGCTGATGTCCATCTTGGAGAGGTATTTAGCCTCTCCCACTCGAGCAATCAGTTTCTCAACAAGGGGCAACAGTAGGGGTCAGGCTGTGTGATGGCATTAAGCTAGTGGAAATCCTCACAAAGTCGAATAGATCAGTCTGGCTTGATGAGAGGCATGATAGGCGAGGACCACTGGCTTGTTGATGGCACAATGATACCCTTCTTCAACAAGGAGGAGATCTCCTTCCTGACACCCTCCAGTTTCTTCGGCGAGATCGCATACGGTACTGATCGGATGGGCAACGCATCTCCCGTCTTAATATGATGTTCACAGCCCGTCGTTAGGCCAGGCTCATCTCGGAAGGTGCCCTCTGATCCCTCCAGAATCTGTTGCAGTTGTGTTGTCTGCGGCTCCATCAGCTGATCACTGGCAAGGACGGGCTTAAGAGGCAACTCCTCTGGGTCTTCTGCCACTACCATGACGCGAAGGATCCTGCAGTCGGGTTGGTGGTAGGGTTTGATAATATTTACGTGAACCACTCTGCATTTCTTCTTGTTTGACCCGGTAACCCTAGTTCCACGTTGACAGCCGTGATCCTCCTGGGCACCTCGAACGGTCCGGTCCATGACTCCTTCATCTTTCCTGTCAACTCTGGCGTCTGAGCAGTACCATGGACCCCGGTGGAAACTCTCGTGTACAGGCCTTGGCATCGAAATAACGCTTGGATAGGGCTCTCGCCAGCAGCCCGTTGTCAATCACTTGCGTGCGGATAGTTTCCAGCCTCTCTTCTAGTTCAGCCATCTACTTCCCCACATCCATCGAGTAATCCTTTGGTTCCATCCACTCGTCCACCATCAGGTCCACTGGCGTTCTCATCGTCGTCCCGTAAACAACTTCATAGGGAGAGAAACCAGTCGACCGGTCGGGTGTGGACCTGATGGCGAACAGGCAGAAATTCAGTTGCAGCGGCCACTGGAATTTGCTATCGGCTGCCTTCTGTAACATAGGAACCAGCGTCCCGTGGAGACGCTCCATGCACCCATTGGATTCTGGGTGATACGGAAAAGTCTGTATCTTCTCAATATGCATCCTCTCACACAATTGCATCATGACTTTGCCAATAAGGTTGTGGCCCTGGTCCGACAAGATGGTATGGGGTAATCCATGTCTGGAGAAAATCTCCAGGAGTGACTCTGCGATATTCTCCGCCATGGCTGCTCAGAGGGGGATTGCTTCTGGATACCTGGACGCCAGGTCGATACAGGTGAGCACGAAACAATGTCCAGACTTTGCTCTCTCAAAGTGCTCCACGAAGTCAATGGCTACCTTCTCAAAAGGCACTGCAAGCACCGGGACCTCCATAATGGGAGCTTTGGGTGCCTTGTTCTTATGGTTGCGCTGACACATATCACAGCTGAGACACGACTGGACCACATCCTGATGTAACATGGGCCATAACACTCGTCGAAGCAGGAGGGCCTTTACTTTCTTGACATCCAGATGTCCTTGGCGATCGTGTGCTGTCTTGAGCAAGTGGGAACGAAACATGTGTGGCATGATGAGAAGTGCCCTCTGTTCCTCCATGTTCGTGGTGATGTTTTTCATCAGCAGGCCATCATCCCAGTAAAACCCATTCAGTGACTCATCCGCTTTGGCACTCCCCGCCTGAAGGGTTTCATCCTTCCTGGTCGCAGCCTGGAGCTCAGTGCTGGGGATGCCGCCTGGGTGCACCAACAGACAATCCAGGATCTGTGTAGTGTTGACAAGGGTGGAGGTGAGGGGTGGGCTCTCCTCCACTTGCTCGTCGTCAGGAATGATTGGGTCTTCCACACCCTGCGGCCCCTCCTCCATCTCGTCTGTCCGAGCCGCCTCGTCTATGGCAATCAGGTGGATATCGTCTAGGGACTCCTGTGCTGTACCAGCTTCGTCCTCCGCAACTGCACACTTCTCCTGTGCCCTAGTGATATTGATAATAGCCGGTGGTTAGGAATATAAGTCTCACCTTCCAACAAAAGATCTGCGAGCTTCTCTGTCGAGCCCCGGGAGATGCTCATCAGCACGCCCTCAGATCCCATCATCATGTGGTCATCCACAACTGCCGCCTGTCTGAACAAGGTGATGTTGGCCATGGTGATGATAATGTTAGCCAGCGGTCTGGTACCTCCTCTTCCAAAATAAAGGTGGTAATAGGAATAGAGTCGCCCGTATAATCAGCTGCATTCACCAAACTGGCTTTAACGATGGTGCGTTGTGCTCCCGAATCGACAAGTATGGTGGCTGTCTGTTCATTAACCTCTCCCTTCATGCAGTTGGGAGCCAAGGGCGACAACACAGGTCGGTTGTAGTTTTCACCGACCTTCCGAATGTTGGCTGTGGCCAGATCCTTCTTAGGGTTTTGCTTCTTGGCCTGGCAATAACTAGCGTTGTGGCCCGGCTGGCCGCTGGCGAAGCAAATTATAGGGTATTCTCGAAGTTGCCAGGTACCATCTGACCGACCCTGTTTACCTGTGTTGTTGGACCAGTTCTGTGGTTTCGGCTGGGGTCTAGGTATGGGATTAGGGGGGTTGTGTAGGAGTGGGTGTCTCTCCGGGTACGAGGCGATAGGTCTCCTGTTGGGTTTCCCTCGCATAAAAGTGTTGCCGTTGGCATTGAGCTTCCCGGGCTCACTGTTCTTCCAACTGCTTGGCCATTTCCTCCCTGAGCGCAGTATCTCACATCTCCTGGGCAAACCTGGCACCCTCCTCTTTCTGTTCCTGGGCCTCTCTGGCCCACTCCTCTTTCTGCAGAGCTTCCTCGTCTTGTTTAGCTAGGTCAATCTTCCATTGCATCTCTTTGCGTTCGTGATTTCGTGCTCCTGCTCTCGTTCTTCTCGCACCTTCTGTCTGTCCTCTCGCTCTAGTATCTCTTTGCGGTCTTGGTAATCCTGCTCATTCTGTCTGTCCTCCCTCTCTAGCATGCTCCACATCAATTTCATTGCTTCCGTGAGAGAGAAGGCCTCCTTGGCTTTAGCCTCACCATAGTGGGGCTGTGGGACGACTGTGGTGTTGTGTTGTTCCCCAAATGCTTCTTGGGAGCCGGCTATGGATGTGGTCGACTGTACATCCTCGTCCTGATAATCATACTCAGACCCTGAAAGCAGGGCATCTGGTATAGGTTTCTTTGCTTTGCCTCTTTTCTGTCTTACTGGATCTCTGTTGGCCATGGTGGGGCACGCCTGGCAAGGATGGGACGAGGGATCTGGGTGGAAAAAAAAAAAAGAAAAAAAAAAATTGACACTAGTAAAGCATGTGGGTATATACACAAAAAGAAAAATAACAACACAAAACCGTCTCTGTGGAATCACAACTCTGTAGCGTGTTGATGGCTGTTGGTCCAAAACCGCTGCCACCAGAAGTTGGGCCGTTTACTGCTCGTTTCGGCCCAAACTCTATCTCCTCTTTCTCATGGTAGGATGCTACCAGGTTCCCCATTCACCAATCACTCACTCCTCAGTTTTAAGACAAAAGACGAGATTATACAGCAACAGATTACACAGAAAGCAAATGACAAACAAATAACTGATACAAACTCATTAAGATACCATGCACACATAAATCTCAAAAACGTGGGAACTCCCTGACCTACTCCTCGCTTCCCTTTTTTAGGGAAGTCTGGGCAGGCGAGCCAGGGACATTGAGTGATTGTCCGTTGGCGCACAGCAGGTACATCCGGTTCTTAGCTAATACATATACGTAATCATTGTTCAAGTTATAATGTTCTTCTGTCGCTGCTCGGCAGGTGTCTCTGTGGGGCTGAGTCCCACACTCACTTTGGGGAGGAAAACAGTTTTTGTTAATATTTGTCCCTTTTGACTGGTTTGATCAATAACAGTTGTTTTAACAAATCCAAATTTTCCTCAGAATTTGCCCCTTTTCAAACATGTAAGAAAAACAAATCTTCTGAGTATTTCTGTGCTCTTTTCTGAGATAGTTACTTTTTGGACTAAAAAGAGAAGTTCTCAGTGAATTTTCCCCAAAATTCTTCAAAACAACAGAAAAACATAGTTTAGCTGTATGTAGCTCACTTTGAGGAGAAAAACAATTTTTAGTAATATTTCCACCATTTTACTGGTTGGATCAAAAATGTTTGTTTAAACAAATCAAAATTTTCCTCAGGATATTCCCCTTTTCAAAATTGTTAAGAAAAACAAACTCTCTGAGTATTTCTATGCTCTTTTCTGGGATAGTCACTATTTGTATTAAAAAGAGAAATCTCTGTGAATTTCCCCAAAAATGCTTCAAAACAAAAGAAAAACATAGTTTAGCTGTATGTGTCTCTCTTTGAGGAGAAAAACAATTTTTTATTAATATTTCCCATATTTTACTGGTTTGATCAAAAACATTTGTTTAAACAATTCCAAATTTTCCTCAGGATTTGCCCCTTTTAAATTTTTTAGGAAAAACTAACTTTCTGAGTATTTATGTGCTCTTTTCTGAGAGTCACTTTTTGGACTAAAAAGAGAAGTTCTCTGTAAATTTTCCAGAAAATGCTTCAAAACAACAGAAAAGCATAGTTTAGCTGTTTATGGCTCAATTTGAGGCGAAAAACAGTTTTTGTTAATATTTGTCCCCTTTTACTGGTTTGATCAAAACCAGTTGTTTAAACAAATCCAAATTTTCCTCAGGATTTGGCCCTTTTCAAACATGTTAAGAAAAAAAATCTTTCTGAGTATTTCAGTGCTACTTTCTGAGATAGTCACTTTTTGGACTAAAAAGAGAAGTTCTCTGTGAATTTCCCCGAAAAAACTTCAAAACAACAGAAAACCATAGTTTAGCTGTGTGTGGTTCAGTTTGAGCAGAAAAACAAGTTTTTGTTAATATTTCCCCATTTTACTGGTTGGATAAAAAATATTTTTTAAAGAAATCAATATTTCCATCAGGATTTGCCTCTTTTCAAACTTGTTAAGAAAAACAAACTTTCTGAGTATATCTGTGCTCTTTCCTGAGATAGTCACTTTTTGGACTAAAGAGAGAAGTTCTCTGTGAATTTCCCCGAAAATGCTTCAAAACAATATAAAAGCAGAGTTTAGCTGTATGTGGCTCACTTTGAGGAACAAAACAATTTTTTTTTAATATTTCCCCCATTTTACTGGTATGATCAAAAAAAATTGTTTAAACAAATACAAATTTACCTCAGGATTTGCCCCTTTTCAAACATGTTAAGAAAAACTAACTTTCTGAGTATTTCTGTGCTCTTTTCTGTTATAGTCAATTTTTAGACTTAAAAGAGAAGTTCTCCGTGAATTTCTCCGAAAATGCTTCAAAACAACAGAAAAGCTTAGTTTAGCTGTATGTGGGTCACTTTGTGGAGAAAAATAGTTTTTATTAATATTTGTCCCCTTTTACTGGTTTGATCAATAACAGTTGTTTAAACAAATCCAATTTTTCCTCAGGTTTTGCCCCTTGTCACACATGTTAAGATAAACAAACTTTCTGAGAAATTCAGTGCTCCTTTCTGAGATAGCCATATTTTGCCTAAAAAGAGAAGTTCTCTGTGAATTTCCCCCAAAATGCTACAAAACAACAGAAAAGCATAGTTTAGCTCTCTGTGGCTCACTTTGAGGAGAAAAACAAGTATTTGTTAAAATTTCCCCCATTTTCGTGTTTGATCAAAAATAGTTGTTTAAATAAATCCAAATTATCCTCAGGTTTTGCCCCTTTTCAAACTTGTTAAAAAAAACAAACTTTCTGAGTATTTCTCTGCTCTTTTCTGAGATAGTCACTTTTTGGACTAAAAAGAGAAGTTCTCTGTGAATTTCACCGAAAATGCTTCAGAACAACAGAAAAGCATAGTTTAGCTGTATGGGCTCACTTTGTGGAGAAAATCAAGTTTGTGTAAATATTCCCCCATTTTACTGGTTTGATAAAAAAAAGTTGTTTAAATAAATCCAAATTTTCCTCAGGATTTGCTCCTTTTCAAACTTGTTATAAAAACAAACTTTACGAGTATTTATGTGCTCTTTTCTGAGAATAGTCACTTTTTGGACTAAAAAGAGAAGTTCTCTGCAAATTTCCCAGAAAATGCTTCAAAACAATAGAAAAGCATAGTTTAGCTGTACGTGGCTCACTTTGAGATGAAAATTTTTTTTTTTTTAATATTTACCCCATTTTACTGGTATGATCAAAAACATTTGTTTAAACAAATACAAATTTTCCTCAGGATTTGCACCTTTTCAAACTAGTTAAGAAAAACAAACTTTCTGAGTATATCGGTGCTCTTTTCTGAGTTAGCTACTTTTTGGATTAAAAAGAGAAGTTCTCTGTGAATTTCCCTAAAAATGCTTCAAACTACAAAAAAACATAGTTTACCTGTATGTGGCTCACTTTGAGGAGAAAAACAAGTTTTTGTTAATATTTTCCCCATTTTACAGGTTTGATCAAAAAATTTGTTTAAACAAAACCAAGTTTTCCTCAGGATTTGCCTCTTTTCAAATTTATTAAGAAAAAAGTTGTTTAAACAAATCCAAATTTTCCTCATGATATTTCCCTTTTCAAACATGTTAAGAAAAACAAACTTTCTGAGTATTTCTCTGCTCTTTTCTGAGATAGTCACTTTTTGGATTAAAAAGAGAAGTTCTCTATGAATTTCACCGAAAATGCTTCAGATCAACATAAAAGTATTGTTTAGCTGTATGTGGCTCACTTTGGGGAGAAAATCAAGTTTTTGTAAATATTTCCCCCATTTTAATGGTTTGACTAAAAACAGTTGTTTAAATAAATCCAAATTTTCCTCAGGATTTGCCCCTTTTCAACTTGTTATAAAAAACAAACTTTCTGAGTATTTATGTGCTCTTTTCTGAGATAGTCACTTTTTGGACTAAAAAGAGGAGTTCTCTGTGAAATTTCCCGAAAATGCTTCGAAACAATAGAAAGGCATAGTTTAGTTGTATGTGGCTCACTTTGAGGAGAAAAACATTTTTTTTTTAATATTTCCTCCATTTTACTGGTATGATCAAAAACATTTATTTAAACAAAATTAAATTTTCCTCAGGATTTGCGCCTTTTCAAACTTGTTAAGAAAAACTAACTTTCTGTGTATTTCTGTGCTCTTTCCTGAGATAGGTAATTTTTGAAGTAAAAAGGGAAGTTCTCCGTGAATTTCCCTGAAAAAGCTACAAAACAACAGAAAAGCATAGTTTAGCTGTATATGGCTCACTTTGGGGAGAAAAACAAGTTTTTGTTAATAATTCCCCCATTTTTCTGGTTTGATTAAAAACATTTGTTTAAACAAATCCTTATTTTCCTCAGGTTATTTCCCTTTTCAAACTTGTTAAGAAAAACAAACTTTCTGAGTATTTCTGTGGTCTTTTCTCTGATAGTCACTTTTTGGACTAAAAAGAGAAGTTCTCTCTGAATTTCTCCGAAAATGCTTCAAAACAACAGAAAAGATTAGTTTAGCTGTATGTGGCTCACTTTGGGAAGAAAAATAGTTTTTATTAATATTTGTCCCCTTTTACTGGTTTGATCAAAAACAGTTGTTTAAACAAATCCAAATTTTTCTCAGGTTTTCCCCTTTTCACACATGTCAAGAAAAACAAACTTTCTGAGTATTTCAGTGCTCCTTTCTGAGATAGCCATATTTTGCCTAAAAAGAGAAGTTCTCTGTGAAATTTCCCAAAAATTCTTCAAAACAACAGAAAAGCATAGTTTAGCTGTATGTGGCTCACTTTGAGGAGAAAAACAAGTTTTTGTTAAGATTTCTCCCATTATCCTTGTTTGATCAAAAATAGTTGTTTAAACAAATCCAATTTTTCCTCAGGATTTGCCCCTTTTCAATTTTGTTAAGAAAAACCAACTTTCTGTGTATTTCTGTGCTCTTTTCTGAGATAGTCACTTTTTGGACTAAAAAGAGAAGTTCTCTGTGTATTTTCCCAAAAATGCTACAAAACAACAGAAAAGCATAGTTTAGCTGTATCTGGCTCACTTTGAAGAGAAAAACAATTTTTTTTTATATTTCCCCCATTTTACTGGTTTGATCAAAAACATTTATTTAAACAAATCCAAATTTTCCTCAGGATTTGCCCCTTTTCAAAATTGTTAAGAAAAACAAACTTTCTGTGTATTTCTGTGCTCTATTCTGAGATATTCACTTTTTGGAATAAAAAGGGAAGTTCTCTGAGAATTTCTTCAAAAATGCTTCAAAACAATATAAAAACATAGTTTAGCTGTATGTGGCTCACTTTTTGGGAGAAAAAGAGTTTTTGTTAATATTTCTCCCCTTTTACTGGTTTGATAAAAAAAAGTTGTTTAAACAAATCCAAATTTTCCTCTGGATTTGCCCTTTTTCAAAATTGTTAAGAAAAACAAACTAACTGATTATTTCAATGCTCCTTTCTGAGATAGTCAATTTTTTTGACTAAAAAGAGAAATTCTCTGTGAATTTCACCGAAAAAGCTTCAAAACAACAGAAAAGCATAGTTTAACTGTATGTGGCTCACTTTGAGGAGAAAAACAAGTTTTTTTAAGATTTCCCCCATTTTACTGGTTTGATCAAAAAAATTTGTTTAAACAAATCTTAATTTTCCTCAGGATTTGCTCCTTTTCAAACTTGTTAAGAAAAAAAAATTTCTGAATATTTCTTTGCTCTTTTCTGATATAGTCAAATTTGGATTAAAAAGAGAAATTCTCTGTGAATTTCCCCAAAAATGTTACAAAACAACAGAAAAGCATAGTTTAGGTGTATGAGGCTAACTTTGGGGAGAAAAACAAGTTTTTGTTAATATTTACCCCATTTTTCTGGTTTGATCAAAAATATTTGTTTTAACAAATCCAAATTTTCCTCAGGATTTGCCTCTTTTCAAACTTGTTAAGAAAACAAACTTTCTGAATATTTCTCTGCTCTTTTCTGAGATAGTCACTTTTTTGACTAAAAAGAAAAGTTCTCTATGAATAATTTTTTTTTTAAAACAACAGAAAGGCATAGTTTAGCAGTATGTGTCAAACTTTAGTGAGAAAAACATTTTTTTTTAATATTTCTTCCATTTTACTGGTTTGATCAAAAATAGTTGTTCAAACAAATCCAAATTTTCCTCAGGATTTATCCCTTTTCAAACATGGTAAGAAAAACAAACCTTCTGAGTATTTCAGTGCTCGTTTCTGAGATAGTAAATTTTTTGACTAAAAAGAAAAATTCACTATGAATTTCCCCAAAAATTCATCAAAACAACAAAAAAACATAGTTTAGCTGTATGTGGCTCAATTTGGGGTGAAAAACAGTTTTTGTTAATATGTGTCCCCTTTTACTGGTTTGATCAAAAACAGTTGTTTAAACAAATCCAAATTAACCGCAGGATTTGCTTTTTTCAAACATGGTAAGAAAAACAAACTAACTGAGTATTTCAGTGCACGTTTAGTCACTTTTTTGACTAAAAAGAAAAGATCTCTGTGAATTTCCCCCAAAATGCTACAAAACAACAGAAAAACATAGTTTAAATGTTGGCTCACTTTGGGGTGAAAAACAGTTTTTGTTAATATGTGTCCCCTTTTACTGGTTTGATCAAAAACAATTGTGTAAGCAAATCCAAATTTTCCTCATTTTTGCCACTTTTCAAACATGGTAAGAAAAACAAACTTTCTGAGTATTTCAGTGCCCCTTTCTGAGATAGTCATTTTTTGACTAAAAAGAAAAGTTCTCTATGAATCTTCCCGAAAATACTTCAAAACAACAGAAGGGCATAGTTTCGCAACATGTGGCTCACTTTGGGGAGAAAAACAGTTTTCTTTAATGTTTTCTCCTTTTACTGGTTTGATCAAAAATAAGTTGTTTAAACAAATTCAAATTTTCCTCAGGATTTGCCCCTTTTCGAACATGGTAAGAAAAAAAAATTGCCTGAGAATTTCAGTTCTCTTTTCAGAGATATTCACTTTTTTGAGTAAAAAGAGAAGTTCTCTGTGAATATACACCAAAATGTTTAAAAACAACAGAAAGGCATAGTTTAGTAGTATGTGGCACTCTTTGGGAAGAAAAACAGTTTTTGTTAATATATGTCCACTTTTACTGGTGTGATAAAAAACAATTGTTTAAACAAATCCAAATTTTCATCAAGATTTGCCACTTTTCAAACAAGGTAAGAAAAACAAATTTCTGAGTATTTCAGTACTCGTTTCTGAGAAAGTCACTTTTTTGACTAGTAAGAGAAGTTCTCTATGAATTCCCCAAAAATGCTACAAAACAACAGAAAAGCATAGTTTAGCTGTATGTGGTTTACTTTTGGGAGAAAAACAGTTTTTATTAATAATTGCCCCTTTCACTGGTTTGATGAAAAACATTTGTTTCAACAAATCCAAATTTTCCACATGATTTGCCCCTTATCAAACATGGTAAGAAAAACAAACTTTCTGAGTATTTCAGTTCTTGTTCCTAAGATAGTCACTTTTTTGACTAAAAAGAAAAGTTCTCTATAAATCTACCCAAAAATGCTTAAAAACAACAGGAAGGCATATTTTAGCAGTATAGTTTTTGTTAAAATTGCCCCTTTTACTGGTTTGAAAAAAAAAATTTGTTTCAACAAATCCAATTTTCCACGGGATTTCCCCCTTATCAAACATGGTAAGAAAAACAAACTTTCTGAGTATTTCAGTTATTGTTTCTGAGATAGTCACTTTTTTGACTAAAAAGAAAAGTTCTCTATAAATTTAACCAAAAATCCTTCAAAACAACCGGAAGGCATAGTTTAGCAGTATGTGGCTCACTTTGGTGAGAAAAACAGTTTTTGTTAATGTTGTCCCCTTTTACTGGTTTGATCAAAAATAGTTGTTTAAACAAATCCAAATTTTCCTCAGGATTTGCCACCTTTCAAACATGGTTAGAAAAACAAATTTCTGTGTATTTCAGTGCTCGTTTCTGAGATGGTCACTTTTTTGACTTAAAAGAAAAGTTCTCTATGAATCTTCCCGAAAATACTTCAAAACAACAGAAGAGCAATATGTGGCTCACTTTGTGGAGAAAAAGAGTTTTTGATAATGTTTGTCCCATTTTACTGGATTGATCAAAAAAGTTGTTTAAACAAATCCAAATTTTCCACAGGATTTTCCCCTTTTCAAACATGGTAAGAAAAACAAACTTTCTGAGTATTTCAGTACTCATTTCTGAGAGAGTCACTTTTGTGACTAAAAAGAAAATTTCTCTATGAATTTCCCCAAATATACTTCAAAACAACAGAAAGGCATAGTTTAGCAGTATGTTGCTCACTTTGGGGAGAAAAACAGCTTTTGTTAATTTTTTTCCCTTTTACTGGTTTGATAAAAAATAGTTGTTTTTCCTCAGGATTTGCCCGTTTTCAAACATGGTAAGAAAAATAAACTGCCTGAGTATTTCAGTTCTCTTTTCAGAGATAGTCACTTTTTTGACTAAAAAGAGAAGTTCTCTGTGAATATTCCTCAAATACTTCAAAACAACAGAAAGGCATAGTTTAGCAGTATGCCTGAGTATTTCAGTTCTCTTTTCAGAGATAGTCACTTTTTTGACTAAAAAGAAAAGTTCTCTATGAATCTTCCCAAAAATACTTCAAAACAACAGAAGGGCATAGTTTAGCAGTATTTCGCACTCTTTGGGAAGAAAAACGGTTTTTGTTAATATATGTCCGCTTTTACTGGTTTGATAAAAAACAGTTGTTTAAACAAATCCAAATTTTCATCAGGATTTGCTCCTTTTCTAACATCGTTGGAAAAACAACTTTCTTAGTATTTCAGTGCTCGTTTCTGAGATAGTCACTTTTTTGACTAAAAAGAAAAGTTCTCTGTGAATTTCCCAGAAAAAGCTTCAAAACAACAGCAAAACATATTTTTCACTTTATGTGGCTCACTTTAGGGTGAAAAACAGTTTTTGTTAATATGTGTCCCCTTTTACTGGTTTGATCAAAAAAATTGTTTGAACAAATCCAAATTTTCCTCAAGATTTGCCACTTTTCAAACATGGTAAGAAAAACAAACTTTCTGAGTATTTCAGTGCTTGTTTCAGAGATAGTCACTTTTTTGACTTGTAAGAGAAGTTCTCTGTGAATTTCCCCAAAAATGCGACAAAAAAACAGAAAAGCAAAGTTTAGCTGTAAGTGGTTCACTTTGGGGAGAAAAAAGTTTTTGTTAATAATTGCCCCTTTTACTGGTTTGATCAAAAAAATTGTTTAAACAAATCCAAATTTTCCACAGGATTTGCCCCTTTTCAAACATGGTAAGAAAAACCAACTTTCTGAGTATTTCAGTGCTTGTTTCTGACATAGTCACTTTTTTGACTATAAAGAAAAGTTCTCTATAAATTTACCCAAAAATGCTTCAAAGCAACT
>CBDHDT010000040.1:42500-57922 GCA_965261215.1 Ekhidna sp. | reverse complement strand
TTTCTTCACCAGGTCGTTTTTCATATTATAAATGTGACTATTTTTTAGGTGAAAGCCAGCAAAGAACCATCCCAATGAGAAGGTTATGCCTCTGGTCCCATTACATGCAACAGAGGAGCAGAGACCTGCAAATTCATTGGGAAACCAAGCAGCCAATGGCACAGTCTTGCTAGATATTTTCTCCTCTGGTAATGAGTGAAATACTGTATTTTCACCACTCACCTCAAGTAGATGCTCGCTAATAGTGGCCTCCTCTAAGTAAAAATAAATGCCGCACCAGACCGCCTTATTTACGATTTTGTCCAGTCTAAACTTTGAACCTACATACAGCAGTGTGGTAAGGAGTCGCGCAATTTAGTCTCCACTGACAGTAGCGAGAAATCCAAATTTATCATTATCTGCAGCACTTCTTGGCGGAACGAAAAAATGTTGCGTTATTTAGTTTCCACTTAAGTAGTGGCAAATCCTACCTCACCAGCAGCCATGAAGCTATGACTACTTTTTTTGCCTTTGAATTTTGCTGATGACGACACTCGACGCTATTAAATCGCCATTTCAGAAACTGCCGTATTTTTTTTTTAGTAGAGTAGGATTAGATGCAGGCTTGCTGGCAAACAGCTGGAGTTAGAGTTCAATGTGCGAGCTCTAATGAAGCTTTTTGCCAATGGCCACAAACAAAACTACGTTCAGTGTGCAAATAAATCCACTGATATTGGCACCAATATTTCATTTCCACTCACCATAACTCGCTAGGCTAAACTCGTGATCAATACAAGCTGGTAGTAAATCTTGTCTCTCCACTCCAATAGTTAGTTTTTGTGATATACAGATAATGCTGGAGTAGTGTGCTCAGGAATAGCACGAGAGGACTCGATTTACAATACGTTAAATATGTGATATATACCACTGCACCTTCTTTCTTTAATTTTTTTTTACCATTAGTAGGTGTGGCTAGACGCGCACTTACGTACATACGCGCAATCATTCATGACCCTCATAGACGCAAAGTTACTCGAAGCAACGAAAGCGTCGAATGGTGGACAAGTATTGTGAAACAGTCATTTACTACAGTGCAATTTCCTCCAGCAATGGAAAAGCTTACTTGCGATAAGGACGTCAGAATAAAGATAATGCGACGGAAATTGGAGTAAGTTGTTGACGGGGAAGGCTAGTTTTAGAGTCATTGCTTGTGTCTAGGAACTCTGGATTGTTTTCAATTTATTTTCCAGAGGTGGTATAGAAGCATAGTTTATTTATATTTAGGGCAATATGTCCCACAAAGATAAAGAATATTGTGAAGAAGTATTTCAAAGTGTTTTGCAAATGTGATGGTGATTAACTTCTGATCATTGTATCCCGGGCATAATGTTCCTCTCTTTGGGCAAAGACATCTTGCATTGTGGCAGCACAAATTATAGGTTTATAAAGGAGCACTACTATTTCAACTATATATTTGTATGAGGCTTCCATTAAACATGTCCTGCTGGATTACTATAAAGCTAACTTCTAAGTGATATGTAGCTTTGCCCTTGAAATATCTTTTCTAGGTGTCATCGTCTACTCTATGAAATTCAAAGACACCGGCAGCTGGTTTTCCAGGGAAAGCCATTTTGTTCTACATGTTCGATCAAACTGGGACGACTGTGGAATAGAGGTGCTCACTGTCCCGGTTGTGGTAATAAAGTTTGCAAGAACTGCAGGCTCACAGCTCCTGACCACTCTCAGAAATTTATTTGCAAAGTGTGCAAAATGAAGTGGTGAGTGCAGTCATCACCAATTTCTATATGTTGGTAAAACATATAGAAAATTGCCTCATGTCTATATCCAACACCGTTTCTGAATAACGTGCTGCTTCCTCAAAACCGAGTTGCTTCCTTGGACAACAAAGACATTCAAGTTCTAGTTGATCATTGTCTGAACAATTTAAAAAGCCAGGTCGTTGCTTCATCACTGATATGAGCAGCCTCAATACATAAGTTTCTTCAGGTAACCCGTTTAAGTTGGTGAATAGTGACAACTAGAAGCACACCTGCATCAAATCTCAAGTAGATGTAGTTGCTGGACATTATTTTACATTATTGAAATTATATAGCTGTTAAAACGGTAGTTGACCTCCTCTGGTGGGGTAATTCTACTCTGCTGTAGCCAAAACACATGTCTTTAAAATATTGCAGCCTCAAGCAATTGCATCCCGACAGTTCATATCCATGCCGAATTATTCCATTAATTTTTTTTTTAGCACATTCCATTTTGCATGAGCACTAACGTGTCTATATTCACAAGATCAAATCAATGTACATAAATATCATGAATCATGTATCTATAATACAATATACTTTTGCTGTAAGTGTTTTCCCAATTATGCCAGATCACAACCTCATTTGCATTCATGCATACATAACTTTTGTTCTGTCATACGCTCATCATTGCACACTAGTACAAGATGAAATTATGTTAGCAATTTTTTTCCTCTTCTTGACATTGGTTCCTGGTGGTATGAATAGGTGTTATTAAGCGTGTTACACAACAAAGAGAATATTTTATTGGGTCACACACACACTGTCTTACTTTTGGCAACAGGCTTATTGAGAAGATCACCGTGAAGTATGGGATCTCCTGTTCTCCCCTTCCTCTGGTTCCACCTACGTATGCTGCAACCATCTCCAGCTCCAACAAAACAAAACATGTTGGACATACGTATGGGAGTGTGCTTTTCAAGACTCTATTATTGAATGCCACGATTGGTGAGTGTTTGTTGCAGTTATAACCAATTTTGATGTGAGAAAGTGCAATTGCTATGAATGTTTTTTTGCAGAGGAAGCTTCAGAAGAATGCCACCATGCTCGAATCACGACTGAGTCATCTGTCCCTTCTCTCTCTCAAACCTCTTCCAAATGTAAAATCACTGCATCCGTTCCAGCCCCCTCTATTAGTCACATCTCAGCCATTAATGCGTCTCCCTGTATAAAATCTTCACAACTGTCACAGTGTGACTCAGATCAGCATATAGTGTGTGCTCCCAATGACATTCGCACAAAGAAACATGGTGTAAGCAAGTCATTGTGCATGTAGATGTAAACCTGTTTGGAAATTCGCGGGAATTTCATTACTGATGGAGCTATCGATGTTCTATGAGATACAAGGATAAATTCAACAATGTTGATTATAGCGGCTCATTCTTGAATCATGAATCATATATCATGTCCAGTCTTGGAAGCAAATCATGATCCCCATTGAGTGGTACTTATCAATCCAAGTTGGCGTGATATTGCCAAAATCGATTTTAATTGGTGAGATACCCTCTTTGCAGGTTTGATTGGGATTATTTCAGACTTTATGAGCAATTGAAACAATCTCAAGTCTCCAAGGAGAGTCATTAAACCTATTTTTAATAGTGTTTGCCTAAAAACAGTTGCAGCTATGTGGCACTTCTGCACCATTAAAAATGGGAGGGTAAGATGAAAAATAGATGGAGAGTTGTGAGTAGCGAGAAACACCAGTCACATACATGTGTAGCAGTAGTCCAGCTTTCCCAGTTGAATTGGAACTGGAGTATGAGGTGATCTTGGTATTTTCTGTCCGTTGTCAATTCATTGCATGGATATAAAAAGAGAATATGACCGTAAATGCAGAAATAAGTTATTTTCTTACCATAATTTCAGTATATGTCAAGGGAGAAAAGTACTTCAATTTTGGGAGAATTATGATGTTTGGACAAATTAAATGCTAAATTTTGTTTCATGATTTATCTGGTAATGTTTGTAGAAGATTGTTTCCATTCGGCTTGTTTGAGCACATATGTCTGTGGTTGATGTGAGCATCAAGCCATTATTGGTATTTATCCCAATCAATGTAATACTGTGAATACACTTGTGCAACACTGTAATTGAAGAAGAGCCCACCAATTTAAAAATCATAGTCAAGTCCGAGGCTGAGAGAATTATTTTTTCTTCGCTTAATCATTTGTTAGCATCAAACAATAATGTGAGTGTTTCATATCTGCTGTGCCAAATAATAAATTGGACTTAAGGTACACGATGCTTCTCAAGGACTGATTGAATGCAGTTATGATCAAGCATGTCTACATGAGAATTTAATCAAATTGTTTTGTTAGAAATGTCTGTAATACCAACAAGAACTTATGATATAGAAAATAACATGTTTATCCCACATTATTTCACTAGACGTTGTTTTCTCCGTATTCGTATTATCGCCCAACCAAACATTTTGCACTGCTTCATCGTTGAAAAGGATAACACTCGCACTAAGCCCATAATATACACCTTTACATATATTAGTTTCAGAAATGCTAGACAAATGTAGGTTAAATGTTTCTCATGCATGTACAATGATCATTACATTGTTAATCCGTTTGATGGGGGATAGGTAGTTTAGTGAAATGAGAGGTCTGTTAAATGTTGTGAGTGGGATCCCTTGTCAATTGTTCCTGTAGATTGAACCGAAGGAAAGCCTGGCCATATTAATGTGGATAGGAATGATTCTGACACTTTATGTACTGAAGTGATGTTATGGTGTGAGGAATGAACAAATATATTGATGAAATGGCCAAATATATGATTAACATACTTTTGGTTCTCTTGGTATTTTTTTCTTTTGGTTCTCCCTACCACAGAATTAGCAAATAAGTGTCCGTTCTGCTTCCACATTGTTGGTAAATCTTTAAAAACACATATGTTGAAATTATGATCCTTCTACTTGCATCATTGAATAGATATAGTGTAAATGTTTCTGAAGGAATTATGACATGTTTGTTAATGTATAACAATCATTAATTTTTTGAGTTTCCAGCTGGGCTGTTTGGTTTTGGTGTTTTTCCTATTTTTAAACCTAGTTTGATGTTTCCCATATTCCTCTACAGTCACAGTATCCCTTTGAGTCATCCATGACGGCTATGGCAGGAAGACTATTCTTGGGTATCCAACTTGCCAACGACAGTGTTTCAGTCCACATCAATAGAGCACAAATATTAGCTGAGGCTAACCAAAAAAGGAGCCCCAATCCTTATATTACAGTTTGCCTTGTACCTGCCAGAACCTTGAGTCGAAAGATGAGTACCGAAATAAAGATGGAGACACTAAATCCTTTATATATGCAAACATTAAAGGTTAGTGAAAGACATGCATTATGAGTATTTTTCCTCTAGATGTAATGATGCTCAGTCCACGTTATGAATTTGTTTGTTTCAAACATTTGGAATGTCACTAGTTTTTTGCTTGCAGTTTATTGCACAAAATCAAAGGATTCATTGAAATCTTTGAATCTTTTTGAGAGCTGATATCGTCTGAAACCACCATTGTGGCAGTTATGAAGTTGCTGATATGAATTTTTAGCTGAGATAAATGGTTTTTAAGTTTCCTTTTTTGTTTTCATACTCCTTATTGACACAAAGTTGCGGTCAAATCCTTATAAGGAGAGCTCCGTAGCATAGTCCCAGATTAGGATAATAATGTTCCTTCTCTGGTTTCTCTGTGACCAATTTATAGTTCCATCTTGAGAACTCAGACATTGCTCTGTACTCTCTCTGGCTGTGTGCATGGGACTGGGGCAGGAGTGGCATCGACAGGTTTCTAGGCGAAGTAAAAATTCCACTCTCCAACATTGGCACAGAAGATAACTGCGGAGACAGCTGGCATATGCTGCAAAATGAGGTAAGTGCCACAAATAACCTTAAAAGTGAATCAACTTTAGCCAAAGTGAAATGTATGCTTTGATTGATTGGTGTTCAATCTCGATTATGAATCAGATTTAGGAATTATAATTAGTAAAATGTGCTGGGGAATTATTAACATATTATACTAACCTGTGGAAAGTTTTCATTGAATTTTATCGTATTAATTTTATGCACAAATTAGTGAATGCAATACATGTCCACTCTTGCACATATTTGACTTGAAATTTTAGTTTTATTAAACCATGACATTCAAGATCCATGTGCATTTATGCTGTCTCACATAATTGTTGTCATATTCTCTAGGCAAAGATACCTGCTATGCAAGACCCTATTGTGTCATCTTTGGAAAATATTAAGGCAGACAGTTCTATTTATGGAAGGGTACACCTCAGTGTCAAATATTTCAATGGCCATATTTCAATATTCATCAATAGAGCACAAGGTTTAGTTGTGGCTCAACAAGATAAAAACACTAATCCGTACGTGAGTGTGTGCCTCGTGTCTGACAAGACCAGGTATCATAAGAAGAAGACCAAAATTATAAAGAAAACATTAAATCCAATGTACAGAGAAACATTTCAGGTTAGTCAAATATATAATGAATGCTTGTGAGTCTTTTTCCTCTTGATATAATGATGCGAAGAAGAAAAATCACTTTTTGTTTCCCAAGCTTCTACTGATAGTTAAGGTTGGGGGGGCTATATCTAAAACCATCGAAATTGTAACACATATTTGTAGCTGCATAACTTTTCTACCCTTTCTTCTGTGCAAATAATTATTATACCAGCTTGTTGCTTATTGTGAGTGCTTTAAGACGATATATAAAAAGTCTCAATAGGCATCGTTTGTTAGTAGATATATCCAAACACGCAAGGGTCACTCAAAAAATGGTGCTTCCTAATGTTTGGCAGACATAACTCAAAGGCGCCTTGACCGATGCGCCCCCAAATTGGTCTGAGGGTTGCTAAAGCACTCAGCTTTACAATAAACGAGTCTAAATTTTTTTCCGGTGAACCCCCCTTGAGTTATAGTGTTGAGAAGAGGAGGGACCCCCCAAAAAATCGCGATTTTTGGGGGGGTCCCGCCTCTTAGGTATAGCCCCCCCCTTAAGGCTGGCACATACAAATTAAGCTGAGAGCAACCATTGCTTTGATGACATCAGACAGGAAAGGTTTCAGTTGTTAAGAAGCAAGCATGTTGGATTAAAATGAAGTATAAGGGTCATGGTGGCCATTACGACACAATGTTCAAGTGACCATGTTGTTAGTAGATTGACATGAAGCTGTGCAGGACATGGTAAATGAAATACCTCACCCAAATCCAAATACGTCAGTGTCAGAACTCTTTACCTTCAATTACAAGTTGATATTAATAGCATTGATCCCTACCGTTCAGATTCATAAGTGCTGATATGTTTATATATTGTATATGTACATTATACACATTGGATTTCCTCTGTGGCCAAAGAAATTCCATTCTAACAGGACCATTAAAATATAGTCGAAATATGTCACAGAAAAGCAGAGGAAAAAAAGTGGTGGCCAGTGGGAATTTACTCAAGGTGAAGCTGTGACTTGTCTGTTGTGGTGGGTTTGAGGAGGAAAAAAAATTGTGACTAAAAAAAGTTATTGTTTCAAACATGTGGCTACAAATGTTAGTTCACATACATTGCCACTCCCATTGCCAGCTACTCTAGATACACAAAAGAATATTGATCCAATAACATATATTATAATGTCTTGCACTAATCAAATAAACGACAAGAGCCTTGCTCAGTTGAACACAAACCTCCGCCATGCTGAGAGTTTTTTATCCATCGTAATCTTAGTATGTCTTGCATGCATTACTGGTGTTAATATTTTCATGATCAAACTAAGTAATTGAGCTTTAAATATAACTAGATGCTAGCTTTGACTGCAGGCTTGGGCTTGGGGAGTTTTGAGTGTTGTTAGATTCAAACGCTGGATCTTCACCAAGATCTATAAAATGTTCCTTGCCCAAATCCATCCATAACTTTTCGAGTATCCTGCTAACAGACAAACATCAAAAACAAACAGACACAAGTGCATTCTTAACCATCCGTTTTTGGAGGTATATGTTTTACATTAAATTTTAATAGTGTTACGCTATTGATTGTTGACCACCAAATTTGTTTCATAATTTATGACATTATATTTAGCCTGCTGATCAAGTTTTCATGCCGAATCAATACAAAGTATTCATGTAATTGGATTGGAAATATAGTACGCTGCAGTTTAAACTCTCTATTGACATGAGCAAACAAAATCTATGCAAAGCTGTAAACTTGCTACAAATAGATCCTTCCAATTGTGGTTACTTTCTCAAGACAAGAATATTCAGAGATATTTTAGGTGAGCATAGCTACCATTGAACCTCTCTCTGCAGGACTTCAAGAATTAGTAGCTAAGGCATGAAAGAGGGCAGGTTCGCGATGTCTATTACATTTTTTTGACAAACGTTTGTTATTATTATTTATTTTTTTGCTTGCATGCCCGGTTAGCCCGGATTAATGATTATTTATTAACAATATAGGCACGTTCGAAAACATCAGGTAATTACCATGTAGCTACGTATAATCTTTTTATAACATGGACTGTGTTTGCACTGTTGGTGGGAACTTATGACGGTTGATTGGTTTAGCCTCTCCCTTATTATTTTGTGTTGCTTAACTGTTTAAGTATCCTCCATCGACCAATATACATATTAATATGATGATGTCTGCTATATATTTACAACCAAAATACATGTGGACGAACAACATCAATTCAAACAACACAATCAACAAAAGTAACATCTGTCAAGATAAATATGGTGAATGTATACTGCTTACCAGATCTACCATGCATTATGTGAATAAATAAAATTGTTGTCTTACTTTGCTTTCAATGTGGTCGATGTAGTTCTGTGTTGAGCATTCTTGGATTACTCAGTGTACTCTCTTGCTATGTGCATGGGACTGGAACCGATTTGGCAAGGACAGGTTTCTTGGCGTGATTGTACTACCAATCTCCAACAAAGATTTGAAAGATGTCGATGGCTGCTGGTACAATCTGGAAAAGGAGGTAATATCCTGTATATGTATAACAGCTGCCTCATTTTCAAATGTATTTATTTAGACTACTAATTAATTATATTCAAAAATATTTTCTTGATAGAACTGCATACTTGAATCCCTGATTGCTACAGTTTGTCATGTGTTATTATATGTACTTAAAATGGGATTGACAACAATCTTTATTTGTCCTTATTTCAACAGCTCAAACTTGAATTAAGTTTTCACTATATTTGTTTCGTGAGAAAGCGTACTAAGTACGTCATTAAAAAATTCTCCATTGTTATACATAAGCCGACAAATGAAACTATTTCACCATATCTCGCCATTTTCACATTATCTATAATTATTATTCAGAGAACACAACATTCAAGGGGGGTGGATTCGGCACAAGCTTCTTTGCTCAGCATATAGGCTTCCAGGAACTGCACTAATTGAATGAATTAAACCAATTATGAAACAGCAGCTCAGTTTGTCAGACGCTTTAATTTTTCCGCACATCTCATTAATTTAGTTCCTACGTGTAAGGAATTAATTTTTATGAAGACAAAAATTTTCACATCCACGCTAAAGGGCTAATTGGAATTTCTATACAATTAAACAAGTCAAGTTCCCCTTCTTTGAATGACTAACGTCTATTTTTTTTTAGTTTGTAATCGTAAGACAATCTCTTGGATTTGTTTTGGAAAAAAAACAACCATGTTTATCTTGATAGTAATCATGAATAGAACTTGTGGCCGTTACTCATTCAAAGAAGTGGAACTTGACTTGTTTAATTGTATAGAAATTCAATTAACCCTCTTAGCAAATATGTGCAAAATTTTGTCTGCATAAAAACTAATTCCTTACACATAGAAACTAAATTAATCCCAATGTAATTAAAAGTGCCTAACAATGCAAATTTAGAAAATCTGTGGCAAATCAAGGAGTTTTCATCTGAGGACTTCCTTCTTTGGACACAACCTAGATTAGAGCAGCTGCTATAATCACAGCTGTGGTTTGGAACTTAATAGCTTTCTCCCAGCACACAATTGCTCTATTGAACAAATCAGTTGCTTCTGAGAAATCAGTTAATAACGGGTTCGTTTTTATCTGTGGACTTCCTTCTTTGGAGCAAACAATGACCAGTCCATTAACTTGAGTTACAGCTGTGTGCTTTCACATGACAAATGAGTGCCCTGATGAAAGTGTTATTTATTCAAGTTAGTTGGTAGGAATCCCAATCTGTGGGTCCGAGTAACTTTGTTGCTATATCCCGTAAATCGTTATCTTTGTCTTCCATACATGGAACAAACCTGGACAAGTCCATTATCTTGAACTTCTGCTGTGTCTTGAGGTTCTTTATTTCAAATGGCTCAAAAGCTACCTATTTATATAAGTAAGTTAAAAGTAGTTTAATTAGCCTGAGCTGTGGAACCGTGCAAACTTGGTTGCTAATTGGTTTAGATTTCATTTTGGGACTTCCTCCTTTGGACTAAGCCTAGTCCAGTGCAGCAGATATAGCTACTGATGTGGATCATGGCTATAGCTTTCTCGTGGCACTCGAATGCTTATTCTGATAATAACTCTGTATCGCTCTTGATAACAGCTAACCGTATTGAGTGCATAAAATATTTTAAATATTTGTGCATTAATGCTTGATGTTTAAAAACATTTGCCACCAACACAGCGCAGTTGCAGGTATTAGTGATTTTTCAGGGTATAAAATTGCAAAAAAAAAAAAAACAAAAAAAAAATTCTAGTGAAAAAAAGGAAGAAAATATTACTTCTATTTTCACTCAAATTCCTTTGTATCTAGTCTTATTTAATACACTTATCTTAATATATATTTTATTATGTCGTGCATTCCAGTAAGAATAAGTTCAGGAATTAATCTACCTGCATCTACTCTTGGAAAGGCTGTTACTATTAAAAGGTAGCAATCATTATGTAAATTGTTGTTGAAAGGAGTGCAACTAAATTTTCTTTGATGAATAATCGCAACTGCAATTTGCAGCTGACGGTCGCTTTTGTGCAATTCCTCTCTTTCTCTAAGCTCTCTCGCGATGGAAGGCTGCAAGAGTTCATATTCATAAGGAAAAATAACCAGAATTCCTTTGCCTATCGGAAAGGAGTTCCTGCTAGATGGATTTTTATGTAAATTGTGGCAATTAATATACTGCTGTTTTATTCTAGTGACTAAATCATTCAAGTTTAAAATTTTGCAAGTTTACATCTACATGGTGTGATTACAATTGGATGGATAAATTTTGTAACCATTCGAAAATGAAATCCATGGTTATAATAGGGGTGTGATTAAAAGTGGAAGGGCGGTCAATAGTGTGTAGTGTATATTAACATTTTCTTATATACAGAAATAAAACCACCACTTTCTTCCTTTTTGATTCTGTCTTTTCCATGTTTTCAGGATAATGCAGTTGAATGGGCAACTCCACAAAGAAAATTGCTACAGCGATTAATGAAGCAAAAAACAAGTAGTGCACTTGCTGAATACCAATCAGCAACCATTTCAAATCAATCGTCAGAAAATTCGGAAGGAACGAAATGCTGATGGCCTTTAAAATTGATGTGGTTGGTCAGGACCATGAATCCATTTGCTAACAGTCAACACCTCAATTCTCTAGGAAATCAACACTCCGCTCATCAATGTCATCAATCCCTTCCCACAGGAATATCAATTTCTACAAAATCAAAGGCCATCAGCAACTAATTTCTCAATGCTCATCAGCACCTTCCACCAGGGCAATCAATTCCTAAAAGACCATCAACATATCCTTCCCTAAGAACTAACTCTAGAACCATTAATACTAGTTTCTCAGGCGTCATCACAAACTACCACAACATTTCATTGTTGAGGAAGGTGTTGATGGCTCTTGAGTAAGGAGGCATTATTGGCTCTAGAAAGAGATCTTTGAGAAGGAAAATGTTGATGTCCTTTCAGAAGTAGATAGTCTATGTGGAAGTTGTTGATGAGCATTGAGAAATGAGTTGCTGATGGACATTGATTTCGTAGAAATTGATATTCCTGTGGGAAGGGGTTGATGCCTTTGATGAGCCAGTGTTGGTTTCCTAGAGAAGTGAGGTGTTGGCTGTAAGCAAATGTGTTGATGGTCCTGATCAAGCACATTCTTTTTCAAAGGTCATCAGCATTTCGTTCCCCAAGGGTAAATATCTCGTGTATTCAAAACATTCTTCATCAAGAGACATCAACATCTTCTTCATCAAAGGCTCTCAATCCTTCCTTCAATATTGGGTGACTACATCTTCCTGAATAGCCACAAAGCCTCCTTCCTCAAGATAGTTATCATATACATCTTCCTATGTCCAACACTTTTGCCTTATCTCTGTACACACCTCAGATATACTTCTGTTACTAGGTATTTGCATACTGATATATATGGATACACATAATTATATATATATATATATATTTATATATTTAACTGCATTGTCTATTGAATTACAAATTTAAACTCTGATTTACCAATGGATAGTTATACAACATATTGTGCAATGGGAAGTTGTATGTAACTTTATTGTTATGTGGAAACTTGATACAGAATATGTATTGGTTAATAAGCTACACAGTGAGAGAAATAGGGGGACATTCTTGCAGCCACTTTGAACAGCATGCGAGAGCCATAGCAGCCAATGTCCTAACCCTGGTTAAGTCATGCACTTTAATTGTTTTCAAATTGCGCTTGACTTGATTTCTGTTCTTCAACTAACAGCTGCCATTGGAAACAAAAATATTAACAACTGCATAAACAAAAACAACTACAAAATCAACGGTCAGAGCACATGCTAAACTTAGGAGGTAAATGTGTATAAACCGGAAAGAGAAAATTAATAAATCTCTCGATAGCTTGTTGGGCCACAACAACCAAGTTAGCTGCCTAATAACAAGAGATGCAAAACTTTGGTAGTGCAGCTCGTTACCACATTTGGCTTAGTGCCCCAAATATGTGGGACAGTAAAGAATTTCAAATATTCTAACTTCTGTTCTTGTTGATTCTGTCCGTTTATATACCTGGGCATGAGAGGTTCATTCTGATACATCACATATCTGTGATTAGCTTGGCTGATTCATATGTGTTATATTCTAGCTAGTGATCAGTAATATTGTCAAATCTACATCCAGCAATGAAGAGTAAAAGGGAAAATAATTCTGAACCCTACTGAATGAATGATTGTTTTGAAGAAGTTCAAATGGTTATGTGTTTGATATAAGGCAAAACTACAAACATTTGAGTAGACAGTTACAATTACAATGCTATATGTTTATTGTTATAAGTTTATCATCCTCAAAAAATGGAATTGTTAACTAAAGTAGGTGGCTTATATTAAAATTTTAAACCTCTTCAACTGTCTTTGTCTCGTGCGAGGTGGATATTTCTTTGAAAAAAAAATGCAAAATTTAACACCATTAATAGCAAAGCCGCATCAAAATTATGCTCACTATGCACTCTCCTTCTGCTGCTATCATCCAAATGCTAAATTTGTTATAAAGATTAGTCGTGCTGGACCATGCTTGTCACAAAACCTATTCTTGCTTTTCGTACTAGAGAAAATCCTGTAAAAAAAAATAAGTAAAAATATATACAAATTTTTTTTTTTCTTCAACGAATGTTGGTTCAAACAACTTTTTTGTGGGCGTTTTGGGAATATGTTGCATTTATAAAGATTCCTTTGAGCCTCGTTAATGAATATCTTGTGTATGAGCTGCTTCAGCTCTTGAAATCGTTTTTCGATGTTTCTCATCTACAAACTATCCTTAGAAAATGGTTTCGTCAGAAAAAATATGAAATACCCCTTTCATGAGTTTTAAATTCAATGTAAACTTTTTTTTTTGCTTTTGGACTAAAAAAAACACTCTACAATTTGACAAAAATAATTGCCCTCGAAATAGCATTTTGTTTCCGAGACAATGATTAAAACAGTTATTAATGCTTAATTTTGCGTTTTCTTCTAAAAGATGAAAAAAAACTACTCAGTTATGCTTTGGCAGCCGATGCTCGATTTATCAAAAAAAAAGCAGCGTTTTTTGTGTTCTGACTATTGGACTATGAAGACAATGGAGGTAGGTAGCAAGAATGTTTTTGTGATGACACCGTGGTCAAAAATGATATTGGATGATAATAGTGGTGCTACTTTGTATTTTTTTTTGCCGTTTATGGATGTAGAAAAAATGTATGATAAGCATGTTTTTTTTTACATCCAGGTATAAGTAGAGTATAGTTTCCAAAAATTAGAGCAATATTTGCTTCAGATCTAGCTTTCTGTGTTGAGGGGGCTAAAGACTTTTCAGGTGTAGAAATAAATGCCAAATTCCACAATGACAAACCAATTATTTTTTAGAGATATAATGCTGAAATAGATTTAATAAAATGTTACATTTTATTGATAAGTTTGCTCCATCAATCACATTATATAAATACCAGTTACAAAAATTACTTACCCAATTTGCTCAAGAATTTGAAATGTGCAATCAAAAAGAAAGATAAAAGTTCTAACGATTAAAAAAATGCAACAGAAGTACCAGTTTTTTGTTGAAAGAAAATGGAGTATTTAATTTTGCAAGGATATTTATTTGTTAGAACACGATATGTTTATGGATTCAGTTGCAATTTTAATGAAAGTTTTAATGTAGCTATATAGATGAATTGAATTGTTGATTTGAGTGATGTTAGTATTAATTCAAAAGGGAGATTATTTTACAACTATTTCGTTTGAAAGTTGGAATGATTTTCTCTGCTGTATAGATATCACGTGAAGGGTGTCTATTTATGAGAGCTGGTTTTTGTGCTCATAGAGCAGATGTAGATGTACCCTCTGTGGGTTCTGGTTTACTGGAATATGAGAATCAAATTGGAAGATTGATAGGCCATTTGAGGCTGATAGACAAGGAGATGATGGCACCTTGCAAGTCTTTGATGAGTGGAAGAAAGTTAGTGAGGGGAAGATTGGTCAAATACTTGATGTGCTGAGTTGGTTTAAAATTGATATAGCAGGTTTGCAAGAGACAAGGTGGTTTCGATTTGGACACAATGTTTATATAGTATGAGGTGCATTCAGCTAACTTCTGACTGCCCGCTTTTCCTAATTTCCATCGCAATATGTTTTATTTCAGCGTCTATAACACAAGTTAGCTTTTCCATTGCAGGAGGGAATATGCACAGTAATAAATGACTGCTTCTCAACCAGTCCTATATACAACGCTATCGTTGCTTTGAGTAACATTTAACAATTAGTCATCTTCCTTCTTAAATGCTTTTGCCATTCTCCTACATGCCCCTATATCTTTCTCTGACTCCTGCTCTCTATCTTTCCTCTCATTTAGTAATCAGCAAAGTATCCTAGCAGAATCCTAATGGCTGACCTCCAGCTAATTGTTTTGTTTCTTAATTGTAGAAGGTGGAAATCTAGTCTTACTTTAGTTTATGATTTAAGAGATTCCTTTGATATTTGTTTTGTGGGACTTCCCGCTTGAGTTCTTGTCCTATCGTGATACAATTTGCTCCGTTGGTATATCTGGTGTGATTGACTCACCCCTACATGGTCGTCGATCTGGTGGCTGTGGCATAACTTCTAGAACAACTTTAGCTGGTAATACCAACAATCTACCTGCACATCAAAGAGATTTTGTATGCAGTTTCC
>CBDHDT010000040.1:30000-37500 GCA_965261215.1 Ekhidna sp. | reverse complement strand
TTTGTCCAGTCTAAACTTTGAATCTACATACAGCAGTGTGGTAAGGAGTCGCGCAATTTAGTCTCCACTGACAGTTGCGAGAAATCCAAATTTATTATTATCTGCAGCACTTCTTGTTAATTAAGCGGGACGAAGAAATGTTGCGTTATTTAGTTTACACTTAAGTAGTGGCAAATCCTACTTCACCAGCAGCTATGTAGCTATGACTACTTTTTTTGCCTTTGAGTTTTGCTGATGACGAATTTCGATGCTTTAAACATCGCATTTCAGAAACTGCCGTATTTTTTTAGTAGAGTAGGATTAGATGCAGGCTTGCTGGCAAACAGCTGGTGTTAGATATCACTGTGCGAGCTCTAATGAAGCTTTTTGCTAATGGCCACAAACAAAACTACGTTCAGTGTGCAAATAAATCCACTGAAATTGGCACCAATATTTCATTTCGACTCACCATAACTCGCAAGGCTTAACTCGTGATCAATACAAGCTGGTAGTAAATCTTGTCTCTCCACTCCAATAGTTAGTTTTTGTGATATACAGATAATGCTGGAGTAGTGTGCTCAGGAATAGCACGAGAGCACTCGATTTACAATACGTTAACTATATGATATACACCACTGCACCTTCTTTCTTTAATTTTTTTACCATTAGTAGGCGTGGCTAGACGCGCATTCACGTACATACGCGCAATCATTCATAACCCTATTGATGCAACGTAACTCGAAGCAACGAAAGCGTCGAATGGTGGACAAGTATTGTGAAACAGTCATTTACTACAGTGCAATTTACTCCAGCAATGGATAAGCTTACTTGCGATAAGGATGTCAGAATAAAGATAATGCGACGGAAATTGGAGTAAGTTGTTGATGGGGAAGGCTAGTGTTTAGAGTCATTGCTTGTGTCTAGGGACTCTGGATTGTTTTCCGTTTATTTTCCAGAGGTGGTATAGAAGCATAGTTTATATATATTTAGGGCAATATGTCCCACAAAGATAAAGAATATTGTGAAGAAATATTTCAAAGTGTTTTGCAAATGTGATGGTGATTAACTTCTGATCATTGTATCCCGAGCATAATGTTCCTCTCTTTGGGCAAAGACATCTTGCATTGTGGCAGCAAAAAGTTATAGGTTTATAATGGAGCACTACTATTTCAACTATATATTTGCATGAGACATCCATTAAACATGTCCTGCTGGATTACTATAAAGCTAACTTCTAAGTGATATGTAGCTTTGACCTTGAAATATATTTTCTAGGGGTCATCGTCTACTCTATGAAATTCAAAGACACCGGCAGCTGGTTTTCCAGGGAAAGCCATTTTGTTCTACATGTTCGATCAAACTGGGACGACTGTGGAATACAGGTGCTCACTGTCCCGGTTGTGGTAATAAAGTTTGCAAGAACTGCAGGCTCATAGCTCATGCCCTTTCTCAGTAATTTATTTGCAAAGTGTGCAAAATGAAGTGGTAAGTGTAGTCATCACCAATTTCTATATGTTGGTAAAACATATTAAATTGCCTCATGTCTACATCCAACACCGTTTCTGAATAACATGCTGCATCCTCAAAACCGATTTGCTTCCTTGGACAACGAAGACATTCAAGTTCTAGTTGATCATTGTCTGAACAATTTAAAAAGTCAGGTCATTCCTTCATCACTGATATGAGCAGCCTCAATACATAAGTTTCTTAAGGGAATCCGTTTAAGTGGTGAATAGTTGACAACTAGAAGCACACCTGCATTAAATCTCAAGTAAATGTAGTTGCTGGACGTTATTTTACATTATTGAAATTATATAGTTGTTAAAACGGAGGTTGACCTCCTCTGGAGGGGGTAAGTCAACTCAGCTGTAAACAAAACCCATGTCTTTAAAATATTCCAGCCTCAAGCTATTGCATCCCGACAGTTCATATCCATGCCGAATTATTCCATTACTTTTTTTTTTAGCACATTCCATTTTGCATGAGCACTAACGTTTCTATATTCACAAGATCAAATCAATGTACATAAATATCATGAACCATGTATCTATAATACAATATACTTTTGCTGCAAGTGTTTTCCCAATTATGCCAGATCACCACCTCATTTGCATTCATGCATACATAAATTTTGTCCAGTCATACGCTCATCATTGCACACTGTAACAAGATGAAATTATGTTAGCAATTTATTTCATCTTCTTGACATTGGTTCCTGGAGGTATGAATAGGTGTTATTAACGTGTTACACAACAAAGAGAATATTTTATTGGGTCACACACACACTGTCTTACTTTTGGCAACAGGCTTATTGAGAAGATCGCCGTGAAGTATGGGATCTCCTGTTCTCCCCTTCCTCTAGTTCCACTTACGTATGCTGCAACCATCTCCAGCTCCAACAAAACAAAAATGTTGGACATACGTATGGGAGTGTGCTTTTCAATACTCTCTTATTGAATGCCATGATTGGTGAGTGTTTGTTGTAGTTATAACCAATGTTGATGTGAGAAAGTGCAATTGCTATGAATGTTTTTTGCAGAAGAAGCTTCAGAAGAATGCCGCAATGCTCAAATCACGACTGAGTCATCTGTCCCTTCTCTCTCTCCAACCTCTTCCAAATCCAAAATTACTGCATCCATTCCAGCCCCCTCTATTAGTCACATCTCAGCCATTAATGCGTCTCCCTGTGTAAAATCTTCACAACTGTCAGAGTGTGACTCAGATCAGCATATAGTGTGTGCTTCCAATGACATTCGCACTAAGAAACATGATGTAAGCAAGTCAATGTGCATGTAGATGTAAACCTGTTTGGAAATTCGCGGGAATTTCATTACTGATGGATCTATCGATGTTCTATGAGATACAAGGATAAATTCAACAATGTTGATTATAGTGGCTCATTCTTGAATCATGAATCATATATCATGTCCAGTGTTGGAAGCAAATCGTGATCCCCATTGAGTAGTACTTATCACTCCATGTTGCGCGATATTGCCAAAATCGATTTTAATTGGTGAGATGCCCTCTTTGCATGTTTGATTGGGATTATTTCACGGACTTTATGAGCAATTGAAACAATCTCAAGTCTCCAAGGAAAAGTCATTAAACCCATTTTTAATAGCGTTTGCCTAAAAGCAGTTGCAGCTATGTGGAACTTGCTGCACCATTAAAAATGGGAGGATAAGATGAAAAAATTGTTGGAGAATTGCGAGTAGCGAGAAACACCAGGCACATACATGTGTAGCAGCAGTCCAGCTTTTCCAGTTGAATTGGAACTGGAGTATGAGGTGATCTTGGAATTTTCTGTCAGTTGTCAATTCAATGCATGGATATAAAAAGAGAATAGGACCGTAAATGCAGAAATAAGTTATTTTCTTACCATAATTTCAGTATATGTCAAGGGAGAAAAGTACTTTAATTTGGGAGGAATTATGATGTTTGGACAAATGAAATGCAAATTTTGTTTCATGATTTATCTGGTAATGTTTGTAGAAGATTGTTTCCATTCAGCTTGTTGGAGCACATATGTCTGTGGTTGATGTATGCATCAAGCCATTATTGGTATTTATCCCAATCAATGTAATACTGTGAATACACTTGTGCAACACAGTAATTGAAGAAGAGCACACCAATTTAAAATTCATAGTCAAGTCCGAGGCTGAGAGAAATATTTTTTTCCCGCTTAATACATTTGTTAGCATCAAACAATAATGTGAGTCTTTCATATCTGCTGTGCCAAATAATAAATTGGACTTAAACTACACGATGCTACTCAAGGAATGATTGAATGCAGTTATGATCAAGCATGTCTACATGAGAATTTACCCAAATGGTTTGGCTTGAAATGGCGGTAAAACCAACAAGAACTTATGATATAGAAAATAACATGTTTATCCCACTTTATTTCACTAGACGTTGTTTTCTCCGTATTCGTATTATCGCCCAACCAAACATTTTGCACTGCTTCGTTAGCATTTAATTTGTCCAAACATCATAATTCTCCCAAAATTGAAGTACTTTTCTCCCTTGACATATACTGAAATTATGGTAAGAAAATAACTTATTTCTGCATTTACGGTCATATACTCTTTTTATATCCATGCAATGAATTGACAACTGAGAGAAAATTCCAAGATCACCTCATACCCCAGTTCCAATTGAACTGGGAAAGCTGGACTGCTGCTACACATATATGTGACTGGTGTTTCTCGCTACTCGCAACTCTCCAACTATTTTTTCATCTTACCCTCCCGTTTTTAATGTTGCAGCAAGTGCCACATAGCTGCAACTGTTTTTAGGCAAACGCTATTAAAAATGGGTTTAATGACTTTTCCTTGGAGACTTGAGATTGTTTCAATTGCTCATAAAGTCTGTGAAATAATCCCAATCAAACCTGCAAAGAGGGCATCTCACCAATTAAAATCGATTTTGGCAATATCGCGCCAACATGGAGTGATAAGTACTATTCAATGGGGATCACGATCTGCTTCCAACACTGGACATGATATATAATTCATGATTCAAGAATGAGCCGCTATAATCAACATTGTTGAATTTATCCTTGTATCTTATAGAACATCGATAGCTCCATCAGTAATGAAATTCCCGCGAATTTCCAAACAGGTTTATATCTACATGCACATTGACTTTCTTACATCATGTTTCTTGGTGCGAATGTCATTGGAAGCACACACTATTTGCTGATCTGAGTCACACTGTGAGTGTTGTGAAGATTTTACACAGGGAGACGCATTAATGGCTGAGATGTGACTAATAGAGGGGGCTGGAACGGATGCAGTGATTTTGGATTTGGAAGAGGTTGGAGAGAGAGAAGGGACAGATGACTCAGTCGTGATTTGAGCATTGCGGCATTCTTTTGAAGCTTCTTCTGCAAAAAACATTCATATCAATTGCACTTTCTCACATCAACATTGGTTATAACTAAAACAAACACTCACCAATCATGGCATTCAATAAGAGAGTCTTGAAAAGCACACTCCCATACGTATGTCCAACATGTTTTGTTTTGTTGGAGCTGGAGATGGTTGAAGCATACGTAGGTGGAACTAGGGGAAGGGGAGAACAGGAGATCCCATACTTCACGGCGATCTTCTCAATAAGCTTGTTGCCAAAAGTAAGACCGTGTGTGTGTGACCCAATAAAATATTTTCTTTGTTGTGTAACATGTTTAATGACACCTATTCATACCACCAGGAACCAATGTCAAGAAGAGGAAATAAATTGCTAACATAATTTCATCTTGTACCAGTGTGCAATGATGAGCGTATGACTGAACAAAAGTTATGTTTGCATCAATGCAAATGAGGTGGTGATCTGGCATAATTGGGAAAAAACTTGCAGCAAAAGTATATTGTATTATAGATACATGATTCATGATATTTATGTACATTGATTTGATCTTGTGAATATAGACACGTTAGTGCTCATGCAAAATGGAATGTGCTAAAAAAAAGAAGTAATGGAATAATTCGGCATGTATATGAACTGTCGGGATGCAATTGCTAGAGGCTGCAATATTTTAAAGACATGTGTTTTGTTTACAGCAGAGAAGAATTACCCCCACCAGAGGAGGTCAACTTCCGTTTTAACAACTATATAATTTCAATAATGTAAAATAACGTCCAGCAACAACATTTACTTGAGATTTAATGCAGGTGTGCTTCTAGTTGTGACCTATTCACCACTTAAACGGATTACCTGAAGAAACTTATGTATTGCGGCTGCTCATATCAGTGATGAAGGAATGACCTGGCTTTTTAAATTGTTCAGACAATGACAACTAGAACTTAAATGTCTTCATTGTCCTAGGAAGCAACTCGGTTTTGATGATGCAGCATGTTATTCAGAAACGGTGTTGGATGTAGACATGAGGCAATTTAATATGTTTTACCAACATATAGAAATTAGTGATGACTGCACTTACCATTTCATTTTGCACACTTTGCAAATAAATTTCTGAGAGTGGTCATGAGCTGTGAGCCTGCAGTTCTTGCAAACTTTATTACCACAACCGGGACAGTGAGCACCTGTATTACACAGTCGTCCCAGTTTGATCGAACATGTAGAACAAAATGGCTTTCCCTGGAAAACCAGCTGCCGGTGTCTTTGAATTTCATAGAGTAGACGATGACGCCTAGAAAAGATATTTCAAGGTCAAAGCTACATTTCACTTAGAAGTTAGCTTTATAGTAATCCAGCAGGACATGTTTAATGGAAGTCTCATACAAATATGAAGTTGAAATAGTAGTGCTCCTTTAATAACCTATAACTTTGTGCTGCCACAATGCAAGATGTCTTTGCCCAAAGAGAGGAACATTATGCCCGGGATACAATGATCAGAAGTTAATCACCATCACATTTGCAAAACACTTTGAAATATTTCTTCACAATATTCTTTATCTTTGTGGGACATATTGCCCTAAATATAAATAAATTATGCTTCTATACCACCTCTGGAAAACAAACTGAAAAAAATCCAGAGTTCCTAGCCACTAACAATGACTGTAAACACTAGCCTTCCCCATCAACAACTTACTCCAATTTCCGTCGCATTATCTTTATTCTGATGTCCTTATCGCAAGTAAGCTTTTCCATTGCTGGAGGAAATTGCACTGTAGTAAATGACTGTTTCACAATACTTGTCCACCATTCGACGTTTTCGTTGCTTCGATGAACGTTGCGTCAATGAGGGTCATGAATGATTGCGTGTGTGTACGTAAGTGCGCGTCCAGCCACGCCTACTAATGGTAAAAAAAAAAAATTAAAGAAAGAAGGTGCATGGTGTATATCATTGTAAATCGAGTCCTCTCGTGCTATTCCTGAGCACACTACTCCAGCATTATCTGTATATCACAAAAACTAACTATTGGAGTGGAGATACAAGATTTACTACCAGCTTGTATTGATCACGAGTTAAGCCTAGCGAGTTATGGTGAGTGGAATGAAATATTGGTGCCAATATCAGTGGATTTATTTGCACACTGAACGTAGTTTTGTTTGTGGCCATTAGCAAAAAGCTTCATTAGAGCTCGCACAATGAAATCTAATTCCAGCTGTTTGCCAGCAAGCCTGCATCTAATCCTACTCTACTAAAAAAATACGGCAGTATCTGAAATGGCGTTGTTTATAGCGTCGAATGTCGTCATCAGCAAAAATCAAAGGCAAAAAAGTAGTCATAGCTACATAGCTGCTGGAGAGGTAGGATTTGCCATTGCTTAAGTGTAAACTAAATAACGCAACATTTCTTCGTCCCGCTTAATTAACAAGAAGTGCTGCAGATAATAATAAATTTGGATTTCTCGCAACTGTCAGTGGAGACTAAATTGCGCGACTCCTTACCACACTGCTGTATGTAGGTTCAAAGTTTAAACTGGACAAAATCATAAATGAGGCGGTCTAGAGCGGTATTTATTTTTTCTTAGAGGAGGCCACTATTAGCGAGCATCTACTTGAGGTGAGTGGTGAAAATACAGTATCTCACTCATTACCAGAGGAAAAAAA
>CBDHDT010000040.1:10000-27500 GCA_965261215.1 Ekhidna sp. | reverse complement strand
CACAGGTTCTAGGCATTAGCCTAAGAGCTGATGCACAAAGAGCTAATAGCCCCAAATCATCAGCATATGCTTGAGCTCATGCAAGTGGTTATCCCAGTAGCAGCCTAGACTCTGAGCTTACAGGTCGGTTAGAAGCACATCAAAATTCATGGAGAACAGAATAGGAGAAATACCCTCCCAGCCTGACCCCATTAGTAACAGTAAGGGATCTGATAGGACTCCATTTCATCTGATCCAGAGGTATTGCTCTTAGTACCAGATGTGCAGCAGTCTAACTACATGACTCGGGTATTGCTCCTTGGACCATATGTGTAGCAGCCTAACCACATGACTCTACGTATTGCTCCTGGCACCAGGTTGCAGCAGCCTAACTACAACAGGTGAAAGCCATAGGATAAGAGCAAATCAAGCACAATGTCATGCCTCACTAGGACAAAAGCTTGAAGCATCTGAAAAGCGCTCAAAAATGGGGGAGTCTCTTTGGATATATTTCTCAACATTATTCTTAAAACACCAGTACACAGAAGGGACATATTCTTTTTAAAACCAAACTGCAGGACCGAACTGGATAGGTGTACAGTGTACCTGATGAGGAGACACAATTCCAATATCTTACTGATGGTTAAAGAAAGAGTAATGGTGTGATAGATGTCAGAGAAGGAGGGGTACGTACCAGGTTTACGAATGGGTACCACGACATGGTCAATCAATCGTTCAGAAAGAGAGCCATGACCTAACTCTGCTTTGGAAAAGGAAGACAGTGTATTGGTACAAGAAGAGCAGCTAGATATTAAGTTTTGTGATTTCATTTTCCAAGTTTAAGATTGCCAAAGCCAGTAGGACTGTCTCAGCATCGAAATGAACAGATTACACATCCTCTGACTTATACTTGTGGCTGGAGGAATCAACCTGGTGAACAGCATGCTTTTTTAGGATGGAGGCTAGCTTAGTTTTAAAAAACCGCAGTAATCCGATAATGATCCACGAAACTTTCAATAACATGGAGCAGGGCAGGGAGTGACTCACCCCTGGCCTTCCTGACCTCCTTTCAAAAGTTTGATTTGTTAACATTACAAAAGCTGCAGAAAGATTTTCATGCCTAGTGTGCTTTTCTCGCCATTTTAGCCTCCATAAGCTTAGTCTTCTTCTTCTTCAGTTCAGCCAACACACTTGAGGTGAGAGAGCCAGACTCAATCCAAATACCTGCCAAAAGTTGGCGTGATCCTAAAGATTCCTGGCACCATCAGTCTAGCCAGGAAATCGATGTTGTGTTGCAAGAGCATGGACTGGTAAAGTATTCACCCTATAGCGGAATGGATATAATCCAAAAATGCATTAAGAAAATCTGAAACGGCTGGGAGTTTGAAAGTGCAAGAAGAATCTGTATGACAACGACCTCTGACACGAAAATACAGACGAGCCAATAAAAGTCACAAAATATTGGACGGGTTAGTCTGAAACAAGTTTCCAATTAGTAGATGTACTAGAAGCTGGAGTACTGCTCCACTGATGATTATCTGCCTGAGAAATGCACTGGGAATTTCCAAAGTCATAGCTGTAGGCAAGTTATTTGATAGATTTGCACCAAGATCCATGGGATAATGTTATGGGCCATAATTGCAAGCACTTTGTCACAGAGAAAGTAATCAATCCACAAAAAGTGTCATGTGTGTTACTCCTGTAAATTTGGCAGATACCAGAGGAAGGTAGCATAACTAAACAAACAACATTTCACTCTTGGATGAAATCTTGAGAGTATAGATGAACAAACCGAGCAAATACTTAGATCAGCATTGATGCTTCCACATCCATGTGATCAATAGCAACATAATCAACAAAGGCTTCAAATTCATCAAGAAGGTGTAAAAAGGCAGCTTCTGCACTCAACAGTATGATAATTAGTTACACAAATTGAAGGAATAGAGACATTGCCATTGGAGAGGGAAACTGCATACAAAATCTCTTTGATGTGCAGGTAGATAGTTGGTATTACCAGCTAAAGTTGTTCTAGAAGTTATGCCACAGCCACCAGATCGACGACCATGTAGGGGTGAGTCAATCACACCAGATATACCAACGGAGCAAATTGTATCACAATAGGACCAGAACTCAAGCGGGAAGTCCCACAAAACAAATATCAAGGGAATCTCTTAAATCATAAACTAAAGCAAGACTAGATTTCCACCTTCTACAATTAAGAAACAAAACAATTAGCTGGAGGTCAGCCATTAGGATTCTGCTAGGATACTTTGCTGATTACTAAATGAGAGGAAAGATAGAGTGCAGGAGTCACAGAAAGATAGAGCGGCATGTAGGAGAATGGCAAAAGCTTTTAAGAAGGAAGGTGACTAATTGTTAAATGTTACTCAAAGCAACGATAGCGTTGTATATAGGACTGGTTGAGAAGCAGTCATTTATTACTGTGCATATTCCCTCCTGCAATGGAAAACCTAACTTGTGTAATAGACGCTGGAATAAAACATATTGCGAAGGAAATTAGGGAAAGTGGGCTGTCAGAAGTTAGCTGAATGCACTTCATACTATATAAACATTGTGTCCAAATCGAAACCACCTTGTCTCTTGCAAACCTGCTATATCAATTTTAAACCAACTCAGCACATCAAGTGTTTGATCAATCTTCCCCTCACTAACTTTCTTCCACTCATCAAAGACTTGCAAGGTGTCATCATCTCCTTGTCTATCAGCCTCAATAGGCCTATCAATCTTCCAATTTGATTCTCATATTCCAGTAAACCAGAACCCTCAGAGAGTACATCTACATCTGCTCTATGAGCACAAAAACCATCTCTCATAAATAGACATCCTTCACGTGATATCTATGCAGCAGAGAAAATCATTCCAACTTTCAAACGAAATAGTTGTAAAATAATCTCCCTTTTGAATTAATACTAACATCACTCAAATCAACAATTCAATTCATCTATATAGCTACATTAAAACTTTCATTAAAATTGCAACTGAATCCATAAACATATCGTGTTCTAACAAATAAATATCCATGCAAAATTAAATGCTCCATTTTCTTTCAACAAAAACTGGTCCTTCTGTTGCAGTTTTTTAATCGTTAGAACTTTTATCTTTCTTTTTGATTGCACATTTCAAATTCTTGAGAGAATTGGGTAAGTAATTTTTGTAACTGGTATTTATATAATGTGATTGATGGAGCAAACTTAACAATAAAATGTAACATTTTATTAAATCTATTTCAGCATTATATCTCTATAAAATAATTGGTTTGTCATTGTGGAATTTGGCATTTATTTCTACACCTGAAAAGTCTTTAGCCCCCTCAACACAAAAAGCTAGATCTGAAGCAAATATTGCTCTAATTTTTGGAAACTATACTCTACTTATACCTGGATGTAAAAAAAAACATGATTATCATACATTTTTTCTACATCCATAAACGGCAAAAATAATACAAAGTAGCACAACTATTATCATCCATAATCAATTTTGACCACGGTGTCATCACAAAAACACTCTTGCTACCTACCTCCATTGTCTTCATAGTCCAATAGTCAGAATACAAAAAACACTCTGTTTTTTTTGGGACAAATCGAGCATCGGCCGCCAAAGCATAACTGAGTAGTTTTTTTCATCTTTTAGAAGAAAACGCAAAATTAAGCATTAATAACTGTTTTAATCATTGTCTCGGAAACAAAATGCTATTCCGAGGCAATTATTTTTGTCAAATTGTAGAGTGTTTTATTTTAGTCCAAAAAGCAAAAAAAATGTTTACATTGAATTTAAAACTCATGAAAGGGGTATTTCATATTTTTTCTGACGAAACCATTTTCTGAGGGTAGTTTGTAGATGAGAAACATCGAAAAGCGATTTCAAGAGCTGAAGCAGCTCATACACAAGATATTCATTAATGAGGCTCAAAGGAATCTTTATAAATGCAACATATTCCCAAAACGCCCACAAAAAAGTTGTTTGAACCAACATTCGTTGAAGAAAAAAAAAAATTTGTATATATTTTTAATTTTTTTTTTAAAGCATTTTCTCTAGTACGAAAAGCAAGAATAGGTTTAGTGACAAGCATGGTCCAGCAAGACTAATTTTTATAACAAATTTAGCATTTGGATGATAGCAGCAGAAGGAGAGTGCATAGTGAGCATAATTTTGATGCGGCTTTGCTATTAATTGTTGTTAAATTTCGAAATTTTTTCAAAGAAATATCCACCTCACGCGAGACAAAGACAGTTGAAGAGGTTTAAAATTTTAATATAAGCCACCTACTTTAGTTAACAATTCCATTTTTTGGAGGATGATAAACTTACAACAATAAACATATAGCATTGTAATTGTAACTATCTACGTCAAATGTTTGTAGTTTTGCCTTATATCAAACACATAACCATTTGAACTTCTTCAAAACAATCATTCATTCAGTAGGGTTCAGAATTATTTTCCCTTTTGCTCTTCATTGCTGGATGTAAATTTGACACTAGTACTGATCACTAGCTAGAATATAACTCATATGAATCAGCCAAGCTAATCACAGATATATGATGTATCAGAATGAACCTCTGATGCCCAGGTATATAAAAGGACAGAAGCAACAAGAACAGAAGTTAGAAAATTTGAAATTCTTTACTGTCCCACATATTTGGGGCACTTAGCCAAATGTGGTAACGAGCTGCACTACCAAAGTTTTGCATCTCTTGTTATTAGGCAGCTAACTTGGTTGTTGTGGCCCAACAAGTTATCGAGAGATTTATAAATTTTCTCTTTCCGGTTTATACACATTTACCTCCAAGTTTAGCATGTGCTCTGACCGTTGATTTTGTAGTTGTTTTTGTTTATGCAGTTGTTAATATTTTTGTTTCCAATGGCAGCTGTTAGTTGAAGAACAGAAATCAAGTCAAGCGCAATTTGAAAACAATTAAAGTGCATGACTTAACCAGGGTTAGGACATTGGCTGCTATGGCTCTCGCATGCTGTTCAAAGTGGCTGCAAGAATGTCCCCCTATTTCTCTCACTGTGTAGCTTTTTAACCAATACATATTCTGTATCAAGTTTCCACATAACAATAAAGTTACATACAGCTTCCCATTGCACAATGTGTTGTATAACTATCCATTGGTAAATCAGAGTTTAAATTTGTAATTCAATAGACAATGCAGTTAAATATAAAATATATATATATATATAATTATGTGTATCCATATATATCAGTATGCAAATACCTAGTAATAGAAGTATATCTGAGGAGTGTACAGAGATAAGGCAAAAAGTGTTGGACATAGGTAGATGTATATGATAACTATCTTGAGGAAGGAGGCTTGGTGGCTATTCAGGAAGATGTAGTCACCCAATATTGAAGGAAGGATTGAGAGCCTTTGATGAAGAAGATGTTGATGTCCCTTGATGAAGAATGTTTTGAATACACGAGATATTTACCCTTGGGGAACGAAATGCTGATGCCCTTTGAAAAAGAATGTGCTTGATCAGGACCATCAACACATTTGCTTACAGCCAACACCTCACTTCTCTAGGAAACCAACAGTGGCTCATCAAAGGCATCAACCCCTTCCCACAGGAATATCAATTTCTACGAAATCAAAGTCCATCAGCAACTCATTTCTCATTGCTCATCAACAACTTCTACATAGACTATCTACTTCTGAAAGAACATCAACATTATCCTTCTCAAAGATCTCTTTCTAGAGCCAATAATGCCTCCTTACTCAAGAGCCATCAACACCTTCCTCAACAATGAAATGTTGTGGTAGTTTGTGATGACGCCTGAGAAACTAGTATTAATGGTCCTAGAGTTAGTTCATAGGGAAGGATATGTTGATGATCTTTTAGGAATTGATTGCACTGGTGGAAGATGTTGATGAGCATTGAGAAATTAGTTGCTGATGGCCATTGATTTCGTAGAAATTGATATTCCTGTGGGAAGGGATTGATGACATTGATGAGCACAGTGTTGATTTCCTAGAGAATTGAGGTGTTGCCTGTTAGAAAATGGATTGATGGTCCTGACCAAGCACATCAATTTTAAAGGCCATCAGCATTTCGTTCCTTCCGAATTTTCTGACGATTGATTTGAAATGGTTGCTGATTGGTATTCAGCAAGTGCACTACTTGTTTTTTGCTTCATTAATCGCTGTAGCAATTTTCTTTGTGGAGTAGCCCATTCAACTGCAACATCCTGAAAAACATGGAAAAGACAGAATCAAAAAGGAAGAAAGTGGTGGTTTTAATTCTGTATATAAGAAAATGTTACTATACACAACACACTATTGACCGCCCTTCCACTTTTAATCACACCCCTATTATAACCATGGATTTCAGTTTCGAATGGTTAAAAAAATTATCCATCTAATTGCAATCACACCATGTAGATGTAAACTTGCAAAATTTTAAACTTGAATGATTTAGTCACTAGAATAAAACAGCAGTATATTAATTGCCACAATTTACATAAAAATCCATCTAGCAGGAACTCCTTTCCGATAGGCAAAGGAATTCTGGTTATTTTTCCTTGTGATTAAGAACTCTTGCAGCCTTCCATCGCGAGAGAGCTTAGAGAAAGAGAGGAATTGCACAAAAGCGACCGTCAGCTGCAAATTGCAGTTGCGATTATTGATCAAAGAAAATTTAGTTGCACTCCTTTCAACAACAATTTACATAATGATTGCTACCTTTTAATAGTAACAGCCTTTCCAAGAGTAGATGCAGGTAGATTAATTCCTGAACTTATTCTTACTGGAATGCACGACATAATAAAATATATATTAAGATAAGTGTATTAAATAAGACTAGATACAAAGGAATTTGAATGAAAATAGAAGTAATATTTTCTTCCATTTTTTTTCAAGAAGATTTTTTTTTATTTTTTTTTTTAGGAAATTTTATACCATAAAAAATCACTAATACCTGCAACTGCGCTGTGTTGGTGGCAACTATTTTTAAATATTTTATGCACTCGATACGGTTAGCTGTTATCAAGAGCGATACAGCGTTATTATCAGAATAAGCATTCGAGTGCCACGAGAAAGCTATAGCCATGATCCAAATCAGTAGCTATATCTGCTGCACTGGACTAGGCTTGGTCCAAAGAAGGAAGTCCCAAAAACAAATCTAAACCGATTAGCAACCAAGTTTGCACGGTGCCAGAGCTCAGGCTAATTACACTACTTTTAACTTACTTATATAAATTGGTAGCTTTTGAGCCATTTGAAATAAAGAACCTCAAGAAACAGCAGAAGTTCAAGATAATGGACTTGTCCAGGTTTGTTCTATGTATGGAAGAAAAGATAACGATTTACGGGATATAGCAACAAAGTTACTCGGACCAACAGATTGGGATTCCTACCAACTAACTTGTATAAATAACACTTTCATCAGGGCACTCATTTGTCATGTGAAAGCACACAGCTGTAGCTCAAGTTAATGGACTGGTCATTGTTTGCTCCAAAGAAGGAAGTCCACAGATAAAAACTAAACCATTATTAACTGATTTCTCAGAAGCAACTGATTTGTTCAATAGAGCAATTGTGTGCTTTAAGAAAGCTATTAAGTACCAAACCACAGCTGTGATTATAGCAGCTGCTCTAATCTAGGTTGTGTCCAAAGAAGGAAGTCCTCAGATGAAAACTCTTTGATTTGCCACAGATTTTTTAAATTTTTACTGCTAGGCACTTTTAATTACATTGGGATTAATTTAGTTTCTATGTGTAAGGAATTAATTTTTATGCAGACAAAATTTTGCACATCCGTGCTAAGAGGGTTAATTGAATTTCTATACAATTAAACAAGTCAAGTTCCACTTCTTTGAATGAGTAACGGCCACAAGTTCTATTCATGATAACTATCAAGATAAACATGGGTTTTTTTTCCAAAACAATTCCAAGCGATTGTTTTACGATTACAAACTAGAAAAAAATGGCGGTTAGTCATTCAAAGAAGTGGAACTTGACTTGTTTAATTGTATAGAAATTCCAATTAGCCATCTTAGCGTGGATGTCAAAATTTTTGTCTTCATAAAAACTAATTCCTTACACGTAGGAACTAAATTAATGAGATATGCGGAAAAATTAAAGCATCTGATACACTGAGCTGCTGTTTCATAATTGGTTTAATTCATTCAATTGGTGCAGTTTCTGGAAGCCTATATGCCGAGCAAACAAGCTTGTGCTGAATCCACCCCTCCTTGAATGTGGTGTTCTCTGAATAATGAATATAGATATTGTGAAAATGGTGAGATATGGTGAAATAGTTTCATTTGTCTGCTTATGTATAACAATGGAGAAGATTTTAATGACGTGCTTAGTACGCTTTCTAACGAAACAAATATAGTGAAAAGTTAATTCAAGTTTGAGCTGTTGAAATAAGAACAAATAAAGATTGTTGTCGATCCCATTTTCAGCACATATAATAACAAATGACAAACTGTAGCAATCAGGGATTCAAGCCTGCAGTTCTATCAAGAAAATATTTTTGAATCTAAATAAATACATTTGAAAATGAGGCAGCTGTTATACATGTACAAGAAATTACCTCCTTTTCCAGATTGTACCAGCAGCCATCGACATCTTTCAAATCTTTGTTGGACATTGGTAGTACAATCACGCCAAGAAACCTGTCCTTGCCAAATCGGTTCCAGTCCCATGCACATAGCAAGAGAGTACACTGAGTAATCCAAGAATGCTCAACACAGAACTACATTGACCACATTGAAAGCAAAGTAAGATAACAATTTTATTTATTCACATAATGCATGGTAGATCTGGTAAGCAGTATACATTCACCATATTTATCTTGACAGATGTTACTTTTGTTGATTGTGTTGTTTGAATTGATGTTGTTCGTCCACATATATTTTGGTTGTAAATATATAGCAGACATCATCATATTAATATGTATATTGGTGGATGGAGGATACTTAAACAGTTAAGCAACACAAAATAAAAAAGGGAGAGGCTAAACCAATCAACCATCATAAGTTCCTACCAACAGTGCAAACACGGTCCATGTTACAAAAAGATTATACGTAGCTACATGGTAATTACCTGATGTTTTTTAACATGCCTATATTGTTATTAAATAATCATAAATCCGTGCTAAACGGGCATGCAAGCAAAAAAATAATAATAATAACAAACGTTTGTCCAAAAATTGTAATAGACATTGTGAACCTGCTCTCTTTCAGGCCTTAGTTACTAATTCTTGAAGTCCTGCAGAGAAAGGTTCAATGGTAGCTATGCTCACCTAAAATATCTCTGAATATTCTTGTCGTGAGAAAGTAACCACAATTGGAAAGATCTATTTGTAGCAAGTTTACAGCTTTGCATAGATTTTTTTTGCTCATGTCAATAGAGAGTTTAAACCGCAGCGTACTATATTTCCAATCCAATTACATGAACACTTTGTATTGATTCGGCATGAAAACTTGATCAGCTGGCTAAATATAATGTCATAAATTATGAAACAAATTTGGTGGTCAATCAATAGCGTGACACTATTAAAATTTAATGTAAAACATATACCTCCAACAACGGATGGTTAAGAATGCACTTGTGTCTGTTTTTTTTGATGTTTTTCTGTTAGCAGGAAACTTGAAAAGTTATGTATGGATTTGGACAAGGAACATTTAATAGATTTTGGTGAAGATCCAGCCTTTGAATCTAACAACACTCGAAACTCCCCAAGCCCAAGCCAGCAGTCAATGCTAGAATCTAGTTATATTTAAAGCTCAATTACTTTGTTTGATTATGAAAATATTAACACCAGTAATGCATGCAAGACATACTAAGATTACGATGGATGAAAAACTCTCAGCATGGCGGAGGTTTGTGTTCAACTGAGCAAGGCTCTTGTCGTTTATTTGATTAGTGCAAGACATTATAATATATGTTATTGGATCAATATTCTTTTGTGTATCTAGAGTAGCTGGCAATGGGAGTGACAATGTAGGTGAACTATCATTTGTAGCCACATGTTTGAAACAATAACTTTTTTTAGTCACAATTTTTTTTCCTCCTCAAACCCACCACAGCAGACAAGTCACAGCTTCACCTTGAGTGAATTCCCACTGGCCACCACTTTTTTCCTCTGCTTTTCTGTGACATATTTCGACTATATTTTAATGGTCCTGTTAGAATGGAAATTCTTTGGCCACAGAGGAAATCCAATGTGTAAAATGTACATATACAATATACAAACATATCAGCACTTATGAATCTGAACGGTAGGGATCAATGCTATTAAAATCAACTTGTAATTGAAGGTAAAGAGTTCTGACACTGACGTATTTGGATTTGGGTGAGGTATTTCATTTACCATGTCCTGCACAGCTTCATGTCAATCTACTAACAACATGGTCATTTGAACATTGTGTCGTAATGGCCACCATGACCGTTCTCCTTCATTTTAATCCAACATGCTTGCTTCTTAACAACTGAAACCTTTCCTGTCTGATGTCATCAAAGCAATGGTTGCTCTCTGCTTAATTTGTATGTGCCAACCTTAACTATCAGTAGAAGCTTGGGAAACAAAAAGTGATTTTTCTTCTTCGCATCATTATATCAAGAGGAAAAAGACTCACAAGCATTCATTATATATTTGACTAACCTGAAATGTTTCTATGCACACTGGATTTAATGTTTTCTTTATAATTTTGGTCTTCTTCTTATGATACCTGGTCATGTCAGATACGAGGCAAACACTCATGTACGGATTAGTGTTTTTATCTTGTTGAGCCACAACTAAACATTGTGCTCTATTGATGAATATTGAAATACGGCCATTGAAATATTTGACACTGAGGAGTACCCTACCGTAAATAGAACTGTCTGCCTTAATATTTTCCAAAGATGACACAATAGGGTCTTGCATAGCAGGTATCTTTGCCTAGAGAATATGACAACAATTATGTGAGACAGCATAAATGCACATGGATCTTGAATGTCATGGTGTAATAAAACTAAAAATTCAAGTCAAATATGTGCAAGAGTGGACATGTATTGCATTCACTAATTTGTGCATAAAAATAATACGATAAAATTCAATGGAAACTTTCCACAGGTTAGTATAATATGTTAATAATTCCCCAGCACATTATACTAATTATAATTCCTAAATCATGATTCATAATCGAGATTGAACACCAATCAATCAAAGCATACATTTCACTTTGGCTAAAGTTGATTCACTTTTAAGGTTATTTGTGGCACTTACCGCATTTTGCAGCATATACCAGCTGTCTCCGCAGTTATCTTCTGTGCCAATGTTGGAGAGTGGAATTTTAACATTGCCTAGAAACCTGTCGATGCCACTCCTGCCCCAGTCCCATGCACACAGCCAGAGAGAGTACAGAGCAATGTCTGAGTTCTCAAGATGGAACTATAAATTGGTCACAGAGAAACCAGAGAAGGAACATTATTATCCTAATCTGGGACTATGCTACGGAGCTCTCCTTATAAGGGTTTGACCACAACTTTGGGTCAAAAAGGAGTATGAAAACAAAAAAGGAAACTTAAAAACCATTTATCTCAGCTAAAAATTCATATCAGCAACTTCATAACTGCCACAATGGTGGTTTCAGACGATATCAGCTCTCAAAAAGATTCAAAGATTTCAATGAATCCTTTGATTTTGTGCAATAAACTGCAAGCAAAAAACTAGTGACATTCCAAATGTTTGAAACAAACAAATTCATAACGTGGACTGAGCATCATTACATCTAGAGGAAAAATACTCATAATGCATGTCTTTCACTAACCTTTAATGTTTGCATATATAAAGGATTTAGTGTCTCCATCTTAATTTCGGTTCTCATCTTTCGACTCAAGGTTCTTGCAGGTACAAGGCAAACTGTAATATAAGGATTGGGGCTCCGTTTTTTGTTTGCCTCAGCTAATATTTGTCCTCTATTTATGTGGACTGAAACACTGTCGTTGGCAAGTTGGATACCCAAGAATAGTCTTCCTGCCATAGCCGTCATGGATGACTCAAAGGGATACTGTGACTGTAGAGGAATATGAGAAACATCAAACTAGGTTTAAAAATAGGAAAAACACCAAAACCAAACAGCCCAGCTGTCAAGCATAGATCCTTAACCAATGGAATGGATAAGGAAACTCAAAAGATTAATGATTGTTATACATCAACAAACATGTCATAATGCCTTCAGAAACATTTACACTATATCTATTCAATGATGCAAGTAGAAGGATCATAATTTCAGCGTATTTCTTTTTAAAGATTTGCCCACAATGTGGAAGCAGAACGGACACTTATTTGCTAATTCTGTGGTAGGGAGAACCAAAAGAAAAAAATACCAAGAGAACCAAAAGTATGTTAATCATATATTTGGCCATTTCATCAATATATTTGTTTATCCCTCACACCATAACATCACTTCAGTACATAAAGCGTCAGAATCATTCCTATCCACATTAATATGGCCAGGCTTTCCTTCGGTTCAATCTACAAGAAAAATTGACAAGGGATCCCACTCACCACATTTAACAGACCTCTCATTTCACTAAACTACCTATCCCCCATCAAACGGATTAACAATGTAATGATCATTGTACGTGCATGAGAAACGTTTAACCTACATTTGTCTAGCATCTCTGAAACTAATATATGTAAAGGTCTATATTATGGGCTTAGTGCGAGTGTTATCCTTCTTCAGCGATGAAGCAGTGCAAAATGTTTGGTTGGGCGATAATACGAATACGGAGAAAACAACGTCTAGTGAAATAAAGTGGGATAAACATGTTATTTTCTATATCATATGTTCTTGTTGGTATTACCGCCATTTCAAACCAAACCATTTGGTTAAATTCTCATGTAGACATGCTTGATCATAACTGCATTCAATCATTCCTTGAGAAGCATCGTGTACTTTAAGTCCAATTTATTATTTGGCACAGCAGATATGAAACACTCACATTATTGTTTGATGCTAACAAATGCATAAGCGAAGAAAAAATATTTTTCTCGGCCTCAGACTTGACTATGAATTTTAAATTGGTGTGCTCTTCTTCAATTACAGTGTTGCACAAGTGTATTCACAGTATTACATTGATTGGGATAAATACCAATAATGGCTTGATGCTCACATCAACCACAGACATATGTGCTCCAACAAGCTGAATGGAAACAATCTTCTACAAACATTACCAGATAAATCATGAAACAAAATTTAGCATTTAATTTGTCCAAACATCATAATTCCCGCAAAATTGAAGTACTTTTCTCCCATGACATATACTGAAATTATGGTAGGAAAATAACTTATTTCTGCATTTATGGTCATATTCTCTTTTTATATCCATGCATTGAATTGACAACTGACAGAAAATTCCAAGATCACCTCATACTCCAGTTCCAATTCAACTGGGAAAGCTGGACTGCTGTTACACATGTATGTGACTGGTTTTTCTCGCTACTCGCAACTCTCCAACTATATTTTCATCTTACCCTCCCATTTTTAATGGTGCAGCAAGTGCCACATAGCTGCAACTGCTTTTAGGCAAACGCTATTAAAAATGGGTTTAATGACTTTTCCTTGGAGACTTGAGATTGTTTCAATTGCTCATAAAGTCCGTGAAATAATCCCAATCAAACCTGCAAAGAGGGCATCTCACCAATTAAAATCGATTTTGGCAATATCGCACCAACATGGAGTGATAAGTACTACTCAATGGGGATCATGATTTGCTTCCAACACTGGACATGATATATGATTCATGATTCAAGAATGAGCCACTATAATCAACATTGTTGAATTTATCCTTGTATCTCATAGAACATCGATAGCTTCATCAGTAATGAAATTCCCGCGAATTTCCAAACAGGTTTACATCTACATGCACATTGACTTGCTTACGTCATGTTTCTTAGTGCGAATGTCATTGGAAGCACACACTATATGCTGATCTGAGTCACACTCTGACAGTTGTGAAGATTTTACACAGGGAGACGCATTAATGGCTTTGATGTGACTAATAGAGGGAGCTGAAACGGATGCAGTGATTTTGGATTTGGAAGAGGTTGGAGAGAGAGAAGGGACAGATGACTCAGTCGTGATTTGAGCATTGCGGCATTCTTCTGAAGCTTCTTCTGCAAAAAACATTCATAGCAATTGCACTTTCTCACATCAACATTGGTTATAACTACAACAAACACTCACCAATCATGGCATTCAATAAGAGAGTCTTGAAAAACACACTCCCATACGTATGTCCAACATGTTTTGTTTTGTTGGAGCTGGAGATGGTTGCAGCATACGTAGGTGGAACAAGAGGAAGGGGAGAACAGGAGATCCCATACTTCACGGCGATCTTCTCAATAAGCCTGTTGCCAAAAGTAAGACAGTGTGTGTGTGACCCAATAAAATATTCTCTTTGTTGTGTAACACATTAATAACACCTATTCATACTACCAGGAACCAATGTCAAGAAGATGAAATAAATTGCTAACATAATTTCATCTTGTTACAGTGTGCAATGATGAGCGTATGACTGAACAAAATTTATGTATGCATGAATGCAAATGAGGTGGTGATCTGTCATAATTGGGAAAACACTTGCAGCAAAAGTATATTGTATTATAGATACATGGTTCATGATATTTATGTACATTGATTTGATCTTGTGAATATAGACGCGTTAGTGCTCATGCAAAATGGAATGTGCTAAAAAAAAGAAGTAATGGAATAATTGGGCATGGATATGAACTGTCGGGATGCAATTGCTTGAGGCTGCAATATTTTAAAGACATGTGTTTTGGTTACAGCAGAGTAGAATTACCCCCACCAGAGGAGGTCAACTTCCGTTTTAACAACTATATAATTTCAATAATGTAAAATAACGTCCAGCAACTACATTTACTTGAGATTTAATGCAGGTGTGCTTCTAGTTGTCACCTATTCAACACTTAAACGGATTACCTGAAGAAACTTATGTATTGAGGCTGCTCATATCAGTGATGAAGGAATGACCTGGCTTTTTAAATTGTTCAGACAATGATCAACTAGAACTTGAATGTCTTCGTTGTCCAAGGAAGCAACTCGGTTTTGAGGATGCAGCATGTTATTCAGAAACAGTGTTGGATGTAGACATGAGGCAATTTAATATGTTTTACCAACATATAGAAATTGGTGATGACTGCACTTACCACTTCATTTTGCAAACTTTGCAAATAAATTTCTGAGAGTGGTCATGAGCTGTGAGCCTGCAGTTCTTGCAAACTTTATTACCACAACCGGGACAGTGAGCACCTGTATTCCACAGTCGTCCCAGTTTGATCGAACATGTAGAACAAAATGGCTTTCCCTGGTAAACCAGCTGCCGGTGTCTTTGAATTTCATAGAGTAGACGATGACGCCTAGAAAAGATATTTCAAGGTCAAAACTCCATATCACTTAGAAGTTAGCTTTATAGTAATCCAGCAGGACATGTTTAATGGAAGTCTCATACAAATATATAGTTGAAATAGTAGTGCTCCATTAATAACCTATAACTTTGTGCTGCCACAATGCAAGATGTCTTTGCCCAAAGAGAGGAACGTTATGCCCGGGATACAATGATCAGAAGTTAATCACCATCACATTTGCAAAACACTTTGAAATATTTCTTCACAATATTCTTTATCTTTGTGGGACATATTGCCCTAAATATAAATAAATTATGCTTCTATACCACCTCTGGAAAACAAACTGAAAACAATCCAGAGTTCCTAGCCACTAACAATGACTGTAAACACTAGCCTTACCCATCAACAATTTACTCCAATTTCCGTCGCATTATCTTAATTCTGATGTCCTGTCAGAGATCCTAGTGGCAGAGACAGTGCCAGAGACTCTGACTAAAGAGTAGCAGAAATTGATTATTAACAAGAGTAGTTGAGAACAGGATAATTGTGAGAGTGTGGTTTGTGGTCTACAACCAAACAGAAGTAAAGCAACTGATAATAGTAAATGTGTTGACAACCTGGAAGAATTGGATATTAAGGAACATGTTAAGAATGTGCAGAACTCACCTGATGTAGAGACACCTGAGACATCTGGACAAGCGAGTTACCTGTCAGGCAGCCAGAGCAACCAGGAAATGATGATGAATGATGACGTGGCAGGAAATGAAACAGCTGGAGAATTATAAAAGACAAAGATAACTGTGTATAAAGTAGTCACTGTTTATTAAGAGAGAAGTAGTTTTGAACTGAGTATTGAGATCACCTGTATGTACTGAGATTCTGTTCAAGTATTTGTAGATTCTGATTGCTGGTACAAGATAGTTTCTTGACCAGGTTTATTATAATTATTATACTCCACTCTCAAGTGACTCATGAACCCAGCTGCGGAATAAGCAGTAGTCTGGGTAGGCTTGGCTCGAGATTTGGGATAGTGAGATCTCAAATAAGACCCAGGTATCATAGGGCTGCTTCAACTGCCAGGCACCGCATAAGCTGGAGTTGAGAGAGCTCTTACACGTCCTTATCGCAAGTAAGCTTTTCTATTGCTGGAGGAAATTGCACTGTAGTAAATGACTGTTTCACAATACTTGTCCACCATTCAACGCTTTCGTTGCTTCGAGTTACGTTGCCTCAATGAGGGTTATGATTGATTGCGCGTAGGGGGGACTACACCTGAAACCAACGAAATTGTAACAAATATTTGTAGCTGTCATAACTTTTTTTCCCTTTCTTCTGTGCAAATAATTTTTATACCAGCATGTTGCTTATTGTGTGTGCTTTAAAATGATATATAAAAAGTCTATATAGGCACATTTTCTTAGAAGATATATCCAAACACGCAAGGGTCATTAAAAAAAAAAAATTCCTAATCCCCAACATGTTTTACAGCCAGGCGCCTTGACCGCAGCGCACCAAACTCGGTACGAATGTAGCTAAAGGCATTATCTGTGATGTGGTGGTTTTTTTTTTTTTTTTTCCGGTGAACCCCCCCTGAGTTATAGTGTTGAGAAGAGGCGGGACCCCAAAAATTGCGCGCAATTTTTGGGGTCCCGCCTCTTCTCAACACTATAACTCAGGGGGGGGGGTTCACCGGAAAAAAAACAAAAAACCGCTACATCACAGATAATGCCTTTAGCTACATTCGTACCGAGTTTGGGGCGCTGCGGTCAAGGCGCCTGGCTGTAAAACATGTTGGGGATTAGGAAGTGTTTTATTTTAATGACCCTTGCATGTTTGGATATATCTTCTAAGAAAATGTGCCTATATAGACTTTTTATATATCATTTTAAAGCACACACAATAAGCAACATGCTGGTATAAAAATTATTTGCACAGAAGAAAGGGAAAAAAAGTTATGACAGCTACAAATATTTGTTACAATTTCGTTGGTTTCAGGTGTAGTCCCCCCGTAAGTGCGCGTCTAGCCACGCCTACTAATGGTAAAAAAAAATTAAAGAAAGAAGGTGCCGTGGTGTATATCACATTTAACGTATTGTAAATCGAGTCCTCTCGTGCTATTCCTGAGCACACTACT
>CBDHDT010000040.1:0-5000 GCA_965261215.1 Ekhidna sp. | reverse complement strand
GCAAGCACTTTGTCACAGAGAAATTAATCAATCCACAAAAAAGTGTCATGTGTGTTACTCCTGTAAATTTGGCAGATACCAGAGGAAGGTAGCATATCTAAACAAACAACATTTCACTCTTGGATGAAATCTTGAGAGTATAGATGAACGAACCGAGCAAATACTTAGATCAGCATTGATGTTCCCACAACCATGTGATCAGTAGCAACATAATCAACAAAGGCTTCAAGTTCATCAAGAAGGCGTAAAAAGGCAGCTTCTGCACTCAACAGTATGATAATTAGTTACACAAATTGAAGGAATAGAGACATTGCCATTGGAGAGGGAAACTGCATACAAAATCTCTTTGATGTGCAGGTAGATTGTTGGTATTACCAGCTAAAGTTGTTCTAGAAGTTATGCCACAGCCACCAGATCGACGACCATGTAGGGGTGAGTCAATCACACCAGATATACCAACGGAGCAAATTGTATCACGATAGGACAAGAACTCAAGCGGGAAGTCCCACAAAACAAATATCAAAGGAATCTCTTAAATCATAAACTAAAGTAAGACTAGATTTCCACCTTCTACAATTAAGAAACAAAACAATTAGCTGGAGGTCAGCCATTAGGATTCTGCTAGGATACTTTGCTGATTACTAAATGAGAGGAAAGATAGAGAGCAGGAGTCAGAGAAAGATATAGGGGCATGTAGGAGAATGGCAAAAGCATTTAAGAAGGAAGATGACTAATTGTTAAATGTTACTCAAAGCAACGATAGCGTTGTATATAGGACTGGTGGAGAAGCAGTCATTTATTACTGTGCATATTCCCTCCTGCAATGGAAAAGCTAACTTGTGTTATAGACGCTGAAATAAAACATATTGCGATGGAAATTAGGAAAAGCGGGCAGTCAGAAGTTAGCTGAATGCACCTCATACTATATAAACATTGTGTCCAAATCGAAACCACCTTGTCTCTTGCAAACCTGCTATATCAATTTTAAACCAACTCAGCACATCAAGTGTTTGATCAATCTTCCCCTCACTAACTTTCTTCCACTCATCAAAGACTTGCAAGGTGTCATCATCTCCTTGTCTATCAGCCTCAATAGGCCTATCAATCTTCCAATTTGATTCTCATATTCCAGTAAACCAGAACCCACAGAGGGTACATCTACATCTGCTCTATGAGCACAAAAACCAGCTCTCATAAATAGACACCCTTCACGTGATATCTATACAGCAGAGAAAATCATTCCAACTTTCAAACGAAATAGTTGTAAAATAATCTCCCTTTTGAATTAATACTAACATCACTCAAATCAACAATTCAATTAATCTATATAGCTACATTAAAACTTTCATTAAAATTGCAACTGAATCCATAAACATATCGTGTTCTACCAAATAAATATCCTTGCAAAATTAAATACTCCATTTTCTTTCAACAAAAAACTGGTACTTCTGTTGCATTTTTTTAATCGTTAGAACTTTTATCTTTCTTTTTGATTGCACATTTCAAATTCTTGAGCAAATTGGGTAAGTAATTTTTGTAACTGGTATTTATATAATGTGATTGATGGAACAAACTTATCAATAAAATGTAACATTTTATTAAATCTATTTCAGCATTATATCTCTAAAAAATAATTGGTTTGTCATTGTGGAATTTGGAATTTATTTCTACATCTGAAGTCTTTAGCCCCCTCAACACAGAAAGCTAGATCTGAAGCAAATATTGCTCTAATTTTTGGAAACTATACTCTACTTATACCTGGATGTAAAAAAAACATGCTTATCATACATTTTTTCTACATCCATAAACGGCAAAAATAATACAAAGTAGCACAACTATTATCATCCAATATCATTTTTGACCACGGTGTCATCACAAAAACACTCTTGCTACCTACCTGCATTGTCTTCATAGTCCAATAGTCAGAATACAAAAAAAGCTTCTTTTTTTTGGATAAATCGAGCATCGGCCGCCAAAGCATAATTGAGTAGTTTTTTTCATCTTTTAGAAGAAAACGCAAAATTAAGCATTAATAACTGTTTTAATCATTGTCTCGGAAACAAAATGCTATTCCGAGGGCAATTATTTTTGTCAAATTGTAGAGTGTTTTTTTTTAGTCCAAAAGCAAAAAAAATTGTTTACATTGAATTTAAAACTCATGAAAGGGGTATTTCATATTTTTTCTGACGAAACCATTTTCTAAGGGTAGTTTGTAGATGAGAAACATCGAAAAGCTATTTCAAGAGCTGAAGCAGCTCTTACACAAGATATTCATTAACGAGGCTCAAAGTAATCTTTATAAATGCAACATATTCCCAAAACGCCCACAAAAAAGTTGTTTGAACCAACATTCGTTGAAGAAAAAAAACAATTTGTACATATTTTTACTTATTTTTTTTACAGCATTTTCTCTAGTACGAAAAGCAAGAATAGGTTTTGTGACAAGCATGGTCCAGCACGACTAATTTTTATAACAAATTTAGCATTTGGATGATAGCAGCAGAAGGAGAGTGCATAGCGAACATAATTTTGATGCGGCTTTGCTATTAATTGATGTTAAATTTCACAATTTTTTCAAAGAAATATCCACCTCACGCGAGACAAAGGCAGTTGAAGTGGTTTAAAATTTTAATATAAGCCACCTACTTTAGTTAACAATTCCATTTTTTGAGGATGATAAACTTATAACAATAAACATATAGCATTGCAATTGTAACTATCTACGTCAAATGTTTGTAGTTTTGCCTTATATCACACACATAACCATTTGAACTTCTTCAAAACAATCATTCATTCAGTAGGGTTCAGAATTATTTTCCCTTTTGCTCTTCATTGCTGGATGTAGATTTGACACTATTACTGATCACTAGCTAGAATATAACTCATATGAATCAGTCAAGCTAATCACAGATATGTGATGTATCAGAACGAACCTCTCATGCCCAGGTATATAAAAGGACAGAAGCAACAAGAACAGAAGTTAGAAAATTTGAAATTCTTTACTGTCCCACATATTTGGGGCACTTAGCCAAATGTGGTAACGAGCTGCACTACCAAAGTTTTGCATCTCTTGTTATTAGGCAGCTAACTTGGTTGTTGTGGCCCAACAAGCTATCGAGAGATTTATAAATTTTCTCTTTCCGGTTTATACACATTTACCTCCTAAGTTTAGCATGTGCTCTGACCGTTGATTTTGCAGTTGTTTTTGTTTATGCAGTTGTTAATGTTTTTGTTTCCAATGGCAGCTGTTAGTTGAAGAACAGAAATCAAGTCAATCGCAATTTGAAAACAATTAAAGTGCATGACTTAACCAGGGTTAGGACATTGGCTGCTATGGCTCTCGCATGCTGTTCAAAGTGGCTGCAAGAATGTACCCCGATTTCTCTCACTGTGTAGCATATTAACCAATACATATTCTGTATCAAGTTTCCACATAACAATAAAGTTACATACAACTTCCCATTGCACAATGTGTTGTATAACTATCCATTGGTAAATCAGAGTTTAATTTTGTAATTCAATAGACAATGCAGTTCAATATAAAAAAATATATATATATAATTATGTGTATCCATATATATCAGTATGCTAATACCTAGTAATAGAAGTATATCTGAGGGGTGTACAGAGATAAGGCAAAAGTGTTGGACACAGGAAGATGTATATGATAACTATCTTGAGGAAGGAGGCTTTGTGGCTATTCAGGAAGATGTAGTCACCCAATATTGAAGGAAGGATTGAGAGCCTTTGATGAAGAAGATATTGATGTCCCTTGATGAAGAATGTTTTGAATACACGAGATATTTACCCTTGGGGAACCAAATGCTGATGACCTTTGAAAAAAGATGTGCTTGATCAGGACCATCAACACATTTGCTTACAGCCAACACCTCACTTCTCTAGGAAACCAACACTGGCTCATCAAAGGCATAAACCCCTTCCCACAGGAATATCAATTTCTACGAAATCAATGTCCATCAGCAACTCATTTCTCAATGCTCATCAACAACTTCTACATAGACTATCTACTTCTGAAAGGACATCAACATTATCCTTCTCAAAGATCTCTTTCTAGAGCCAATAATGCCTCCTTTCTCAAGAGCCATCAACACCTTCCTCAACAATGAAATGTTGTGGTAGTTCGTGATGACCCCTGAGAAACTAGTATTAATGGTCCTATAGTCAGTTCTTAGAGAAGGATATGTTGAAGGTCCTTAAGGAATTGATTGCCCTGGTGGAAGGTGTTGATGAGCATAGAGAAATTAGTTGCTGATGGCATTGATTTCGTAGAAATATATATTCCTGTGGGAAGGGATTGATGACATTGATGAGCGCAGTGTTGATTTCCTAGAGAATTGAGGTGTTGACAGTTAGCAAATGTGTTGATGTTCCTGACCAAACACATCAATTTTTAAAGGTCATCAGCATTTTGTTCCTTCCGAATTTTCTGACGATTGATTTGAAATGGTTGCTGATTGGTATTCAGCAAGTGCACTACTTGTTTTTCGCTTCAATAATCGCTGTAGCAATTTTCTTTGTGGAGTTGCCCATTCAACTGCAACATCCTGAAAAACATGGAAAAGACAGAATCAATAAGGAAGAAAGTGGTGGTTTTATTTCTGTATATAAGAAAATGTTACTATACACTACACTTATTGACTGCCCTTCCACTTTTAATCACATCCATTTTATAACCATGGATTTCAGTTTCGAGTGGTTACAAAAATTATCCATCTAATTGTAATCACACCATGTAGATGTTAACTTGCAAAATTTTAAACTTGAATGATTTAGTCACTAGAATAAAACAGCAGTATATTAATTGCCACAATTTACAATAAAATCCATCTAGCAAAGGGATTCTGGTTATTTTTCCTTACGAATAAGAACTCTTGCAGCCTTCCATCGTTAGAGAGCTTCGAGAAAGAAAGGAATTGCATAAAAGCAGACCGTCAGCTGCAAATTGCAGTTGCGATTATTCATCAAAGAAAATTTAGTTG
>CBDHDT010000039.1:0-127913 GCA_965261215.1 Ekhidna sp. | reverse complement strand
AAGTATATAACTATGTAGACATTCTTGCTACTGATTGTCCTCTAGAACTGAACTGCACTCAAAACAGCCTATTCTCCCATACATGAGGACATGACTCCTCCTGCAATATGCGAGGAAATTGACACTCTTCCTGAAGTGTGTGACGACAGATACATTCCTGCTGTTGATATTCCCCTAGAACTGAACTACACCCACATATAACATAGTCACATAGAGCATGTAATGATTAATTAACACATTTTCATTTGTATTGTACACTCTTACAATATTAGTGATGTGTGGGTAGTGGAACTATGAAATTATGTATCTAACTAGTCTGGTGCTACAGGAATTAGTGATGTGTGGATAGTGAAACTATGTGATTATATTATCTAATTAGTCTGGTGCTATAACAATTAGTGATGTGTGGATAGTGGAACCATGTAATTATATATCTAATTAGTCTGGTGCTATAATAATTAGTGATGGGTGGATAGTGGAACAATTTAATTATATATCTAATTAGTCTGGTGCTATAATAATTGGTGATGTGTGGGTAGTGAAACTATGAATACATTTAATTAGTCTGGTGTTATACTATATATTGTTATATATCTAGTTAGTATGTTGCTATAGTAATTATATATCTAATTAGTCTGGTGGTTTACTATATATTGTTTGTTTATCATTTCTTGACTTATTTTCTAGTAGATTCACTGCTCCTCTGTTGTTGACAAGACTTCTAGTCATGAAGCCTTGGCTATGACATGGATTGGTGTGTAACAAGCTAGCAAGCAAACTAAGTATTAAATAATAACAATTACTAACACAATGTAGCTGTACAGCCTCAGGCTATATATATATATATATACACACACACAAGAACAATTTAGAACATTTGGATTGCACTGTCAAAAATATATGGAAGCAAGACTAAATGCATTTAAACCACAACCATTAGATGACACATTTGTAACCATCCCAACTAACATACTCCTGCAATTATACAGACTTAAAAAATATATATATTTTTTTTAAACAGCATATTAAATGATGTCTATTTGTTGGAATGGTTATATGTCATCTAGCAGTTGTGGTATAATTGGATTTAGTCATTTTTCCGTTCTATTCGTTCTATATTTGACAGGTCAATCGAATATTTAAATTAAAATCTTTTCTTGCTCCTTTCAGTTTTTTTAAATTTTTTTAATGCATTTTTGTGGTTAAATTTTTTTGTTGAGTTGCTTTGTTGTTGAGTGATGGAGAGGAGAGCTTTGTTGTTGAGTGATGGAGAGGAGAGCTTTGTTGTTGAGTGATGGAGAGCAGAGCTTTGTTGTTGAGTGATGGAGAGGGGAGCTTTGTTGTTGAGTGATGGAGAGGAGAGCTTTGTTGTTGAGTGATGGAGAGGAGAGCTTTGTTGTTGAGTGATGGAGAGGAGAGCTTTGTTGTTGAGTGATGGAGAGGAGAGCTTTGTTGTTGAGTGATGGAGAGGAGAGCTATACCAGTTCAATGATCTATTACTAAACCATTTATACCAATTATTTTACATTACACATCAGCACATGCCATGGATGTATTGTTGCTATGTTGACCATTCCAATGCAGACCATATTGTATTTACACAAATCAACAAATTACTATTGCTGACTTTTTCCATTGATATTACGAAAGTAAGTCTAATTTGTTAGGCCAGGCTGTTATAGTTCTATGGCTGGTTTTATTTTACTCATCTTTTTATTAGATAAGCCTTCTTAGTAATATAACCTGGTAACAGTTACACAGGAGAACCAAACAGCATAGAGGATGAGCTGGAGCGCCAGCCTACTTAGTACTAGAACCTGGTAATAGTTACACAGGAGAACCAAACAGCATAGAGGATGAGCTGGAGCGCCAGCCTATTTAGTACTAGAACCTGGTAATAGTTACACTGGAGAACCAAACAGAGTAGAGAATGAGCGCCAGCCTACTTAGGACTAGAACCTGGTAATAGTTACACAGGAGAACCAAACAGAGTAGAGAATGAGCGCCAGCCTACTTAGGACTAGAACCTGGTAATAGTTACACAGGAGAACCAAACAGCGTAGAGAATGAGCGCCAGCCTACTTAGTACTAGAACCTGGTAATAGTTACACAGGAGAACCAAACGGCGTAGAGAATGAGAGCCAGCCTACTTAGTACTAGAACCTGGTAATAGTTACACAGGAGAACCAAACGGCGTAGAGAATGAGCGCCAGCCTACTTAGTACTAGAACCTGGTAATAGTTACACAGGAGAACCAAACAGCGTAGAGAATGAACGCCAGCCTACTTAGTACTAGAACCTGGTAATAGTTACACAGGAGAACCAAACAGCGTAGAGAATGAACGCCAGCCTACTTAGTACTAGAACCTGGTAATAGTTACACAGGAGAACCAAACGGCGTAGAGAATGAACGCCAGCCTACTTAGTACTAGAACCTGGTAATAGTTACACAGGAGAACCAAACGGTGTAGAGAATGAGCGCCAGCCTACTTAGTACTAGAACCTGGTAATAGTTACACAGGAGAACCAAACAGCGTAGAGAATGAGCGCCAGCCTACTTAGTACTAGAACCTGGTAATAGTTACACAGGAGAACCAAACGGCGTAGAGAATGAACGCCAGCCTACTTAGTACTAGAACCTGGTAATAGTTACACAGGAGAACCAAACGGCGTAGAGAATGAACGCCAGCCTACTTAGTACTAGAACCTGGTAATAGTTACACAGGAGAACCAAACGGCGTAGAGAATGAACGCCAGCCTACTTAGTACTAGAACCTGGTAATAGTTACACAGGAGAACCAAACGGCGTAGAGAATGAGCGCCAGCCTACTTAGTACTAGAACCTGGTAATAGTTACACAGGAGAACCAAACGGCATAGAGAATGAGCGCCAGCCTACTTAGTACTAGAACCTGGTAATAGTTGCACAGGAGAACCAAACGGCGTAGAGAATGAGCGGCAGCCTACTTAGTACTAGAACCTGGTAATAGTTACACAGGAGAACCAAACGGCGTAGAGAATGAGCGCCAGCCTACTTAGTACTAGAACCTGGTAATAGTTACACAGGAGAACCAAACGGCGTAGAGAATGAGCGCCAGCCTACTTAGTACTAGAACCTGGTAATAGTTACACAGGAGAACCAAACGGCGTAGAGAATGAGCGCCAGCCTATTTAGTACTTTGTAACTGTTTTCCAGGAGCAAGAACGCGACAAACCTAACGAATGCAGGTCACCATTCAGCTTAATTTGACAAGCCAGGAACTGGAGGGGCCCAAGGATGGACCCTTAGGGAAATCTCCTTATTATTGTCGACCAGTTTGTGGTGGTAAATATAATACAAAGCCTCTGTGCATGTCTGAAAGGTAGTTCCTAAACCATGCAAGTTCCTAGTATTCCATAGGATGAGAGCTTGTCTAGGAGCATTGTGTGTCTAAAGAAAAAGACTTTACTCAGATCGATGATGATTGTACCAACATGTCCCCCTTGGAATAAAGCAATTTTCCAATCATCAACTGTTGTGATAAGAACATCATTTGTGCTGTGGACAGGAAGAAATCCAGAATGTGAGGGATGGAGGAGATGTCAGGTGAGAGTCACGCTAAAACTTTGGCTATCACAGGCAAGACAGTGATAGGCTGAAAGTGAGAGAATCGGTTGGCAAAAGTAGAAGACTTTGGAACTGGAGTGACTTTAGCTTTCTAAATTGCACCAAACTTGTTAATTAAACTTGGAGCAATATTATCTGAGAGATGTGCTGAAAGACCAACCATCCCTAAAGTTTTATGCATATCTAGTTTCTTGAGAGTGCTCATGACATCTTCTTCCTTATCAGCTCAAAGTAAAATGACACTGAAGTATCAAAGAATGATATTGCAGTCTGAATTTTCAAGCAGCAGATATGAGAGCTGATTGTTCAGCATGTTAGCAATCAGAGGTAGATGTTACAGTGTAGAACCAGAGGTGAGATAAGATATAAGCTTTCAACCAAGTGCTTTGCTGAGTTCTGACTAAACCTGTCTAGGTTAGTTGCCTGAAGTTTCTGACAAACATCCTCAAATTGTTCCGTTATTTTGCAATTCTCAGGCACTTCCTCACTACCTTCCTGTGTACTCCCTGTCATGTGGGTATGTGAAATTTTATAAGTTTGTTTCACAAAAAACATGTCTCATTGTTCATCCACTTCACACAGTTTACCTTATTCTGCAAGCTAATCATTGGAGCATGGATATTTACGATATCAAGGATATTTACGATATCAAGGAAAGTGACCATCCAGTGTTCCCACTTGTCCTCCAGTGAGTCAATGTTGTCAACAACATTCCAGGGGACATTTAAAAAACGTTCAAGTTAATATTTCTTGAACAATCGTATACTCGGTTTTCTGGATCAGTTTTTGTGGGGGCGAACAGTTGGATCATGTAGTAGTCACCTCTTGTTGGGGGAGTTGTCCCAGGGAATGAGAATGATTCAGGCAAGGATATACAACAGTGGTTAATTGGAAATTTTTTGAGATGCAATTTGGAGTTGAGATGATCGGTGACAGTTGGTAGTCTTGCATGGTTATGGTCAGGTTCTGGGCAACAGAATTAGGTGACAGAATATCGCAGTTAACCCTTTCACCATCCTATTCATGCAGCAATATCGCAGTTAACCCTTTCACCATCATATTCATGCAGCAATATCGCAGTTAACCCTTTCACCATCATACTCATGCAGCAATATCGCAGTTAACCCTTTCACCATCATATTTATGCAGCAATTCTTTAAAATCAGACCCAGATACACATAAAAATGAATATTAAATCAGAAGTTCACTCTAAACTCCCTAGCAAACATGGTTGAGGGGATAGTATTGTGTTAACAAATATTGTAGTCAGCATTAGGTTGCTTAGCAACATACCACAAGTGATGAAAATGATTATGTAATTAATTCCGATGAACACCGATACTTTAAGGTACAATGTGGATGCATGATAATCTGGCACAGACACACACCCAAATACATTAAGAGTGGAGAGCTGGTCAGGTGGCACTTCATACTTCAAGTTGTCGCAACTGCAAAAAAAAAATAATAATAATTAAATTCCTTGTTTATACCAGGAATGCACCTAAAACTCGCAATAATTGCTATTTTTACTGATCTGAAGATTAGCTGGCCTTTGGACTGTGTCTCAGGAGAAAGTTAGACTGAAGGTGGTTAGAGCTATAGATAATTCTACTAAACTAATGCTGCTGTCCCTCTCAAGTCAATCTGTTTTTGTCTAGGTTAGATCAGATCCACAAAACATTGCTACGACCAAAATTATTAACATTATTCATGGCATGTGCATCAGAGAAACCTGTATATACTTACCCATAGCTTACAACTAGAATATAAATGTTAATACCGAGCATAGAGGTGAGCATTGACTGGTGGTGGTATGCAGAAACGCTATGCTTTATATACGTGAGGTTTATAATGTTGACATCAAAATGAAATTCCACTGTGAGCATAATGGGCATGTAGAAATTCTTAGGCGACAATTCAAAGTATTATTCTTCACCAGACCACCTCTCCAGACATTTTGGGTGAGTCGCTGCTCCAGACAGACTAGATGCATGACAGGTTATGCTAGACAATGCAACAAGATAATGAATGTGAATATGTACATGCTCACTATTATTTTTTTACTACTTTTGTTGAATTCCACTGTATTCAAACAAGCATACAACACAGCATAGCATGAATATTTTTGTTTTTGTAATGTTTCTGATGATGATTCTGTTTTTATTGATGAATGAACAATACAACATCAAGCCATTCAGCCAGTGAACTAATGTTCCCAGTTATCATTGGACATCACAAAGGGGAATGACTGATCCTTTCCCGACACACATACAACACACAGCAACACAATCCACACACATACTAGTATTACAACTACCATCCATTTAACCAGTAAACTAACGTTCCCTGTTAGCTACCATGTTACCTTCGGACACTACGAGGAGGTACGACTGACCTTTGCCAGACTCACATACAACATGTAACAACACAATACACATACTACTTGTAATGATGTTTAAACATCAAAGGCGAGTGAATACTTCTATGCCAGAAAATGCTGCTATTGCCAGAGAATGCTGCTATGCCAGCAAATACTGCTATGCCAATGTTCCAGACCATTTGTGAGACAGAAATGCACATATGGAAATATGGCTGAGAGTGAATTGCTTTGTGTAAGAGTAGCTACTTTACTTAGAAACAAATATGTAAGCATACTAAGAGTGATGTCATAAGGCAACAATGTTGTCAGAATTGTCCAGATCCTTTTATTTTATTGTTCTAGAAATTTGCCTAACCTTAACTACTGCCCAGACAAAAATCATCTTGGTAAGAACAAGCTGTGAAGAGTTTCAAGGGATAGCGCTGTACGCATTTGCCACTCAGATTGAACTGGATATAGAATGATGTTCATAGAATAGCAATGCATGGACAAGTGAGGAATATGTCGAGGGCATGCGCTAGGTAAGGGATCGTCAAATTGGTAAGGGCGTGTATAGCATGAAAATACATCAATATGAGTTAGGCTGGTTCCATAGTTCTCTATCCCCCCCAAGCAGAGGCTAGGGCTCTGGTGATTAGTTTCTCTGTTTGTAGCCAAGCCTGTCTACTGGCTTTGGGCCTCTTTTGCTCCTGCGTGGTTCGGGAGTGGCTTCCTGGGGGTTTGGTGGGAGGGCTAGGTTGCGTTGTGGCAGTGGAGTGTGTCTGGCTGGTGTTTTGGCCACCGATGCATAGGTCGGTTGGGGTTGGGTCTTTGGTGGAGCCGAAGCTGGGGGTGGTGGTGGCGCCGGTTGCTGCGGATGAGGCGGGCTTGCTGGACGTGGCAGTGGTCGAGGATGATGATCGTTGACTCGAGTCTGCAATCGGTGGGGTCGTCGCGGTACTGGTCGGTGGCTGCGTAGGGGTTGGTTACCGATCCTGTGTATTGACGGGGGTTGGGGTGGTTGATCTGGTCGGTTGTCGAGTGATTGTGAACGGGTTGGGCGAGGTGGTGAAAGGATTAAATCGCCTGAGGTAGCGTCTGTTCCGTGTCGTGAGCCGTCCAGAGCCGTCGGTCCGTACTGCGTACTGGTGATATTGCAGTACTTCTACGACCGTGCCAGACTTGTCCCACTTCATTGGGTGGCGTCCAGTCTGATTTTGGATCATGACTGTGTCACCACAACGGAGTGGGGGCAGACCTTGGGTGTGTTCGTCCCATCTGGCACGGCCGGTGACCTGGCGTCTGGACAGCGCGCGTTCACGGAGGTCCAGTCTCGATGTCCAGTCCTGGTGCGGGCGGTAGGTGTCAGGGAGTCCCTGGAGGAGGTCTCTGGTGGCCCTTCCAAAGAGGCATTGTGCTGGGGACATGCCAGTGTCGGAGCTTGGTCCGTTTCGGTACTGTAGGAGCGCCAAGTGAAAGTCGTCTGATAGGGTGCCGCCTGGGCCTGTGTTGCCGGCGATCATCCTCTTGGTGGTCTTCACCGCTGTCTCAGCCCGGCAATTTGCGTGGGGGTTGTAGGCGGAGGACGTTCTATGGTGTACACACCATGAGGATAGGAAGTCCCTGGTGGTGTGGGAGGCAAACTCTGGGCCGCCATCCGAGGTGATGCTCTCTGGAATGCCGTAGGTGGCAAAAGTATCTCGTAGGACTTGGCAGAGGCCCTCTGCTCCGTTCGTGGATCTGGTGACGATCGGCCAGTTTGAGTACCGATCCACCAGCACAAGATACGCGAACCCTCCGTGGTGGAAGTAGTCCGCGCACATGTGCTGGAAGGGGTACTGAGGGTCTGCCGGTGTCGTTGATGGCATGGCAGGTTGGGACGGGGCGTTACCGTTGCAGGTGGCACAGTGTTGCCTGGTTGCGGTGATTTCCTTAGACATGCCTGGCCAGTAGAGTGATGTCTGTGCCCTTGCGAACATGCTGGTTGTGCCTTGGTGGGCGGCATGGAGGGCGTCGAGGCATCTTTGGCGGAGTGCGAGTGGGATGATGATTCTTTTACCTTTCACGAGAACGCCGTCCACATTTGTGATTGTCCAAAAAATGGGGAAGTATTCCCTAATGATGGCAGGCATGTGGTGCCTTGCCTCGGGTGGACCGTCTTCGAGGACTTCTGATAGCAGTCTTAGTGCCGGGTCAGCTACTGTGGCAACTTGGAGGGTTTCCCATGTGATGGGTATGTGATGGACGGCAGCACACAGGGCAGTGGCGAGTTCGTCAGTGTCCTCTGATGTGGTGGAGAGTGATGCGACGTGGCATTTCGGGGTGCCTGATGGGGTCATCCTGGATGTGTCCGAGTGGTTGTCATCCTGGAGGTAGAGCTTCGCTGGAAGGCGGTTGCCAGATGGATGGCGGGACAGAGCGTCACTTGTGTGGTTCCGTATCCCAGGAATGTATATCATCTGGAACCTGTACGGCAGTGTCTTTTCCTTCAGGTTTCTGAGGCGGGTGTTATGGATGTCCTCGAGTGAGCGATCCCCAAAGATTTTGAGCAGTGGCTTGTGGTCCACCGCAATCTGGAGATCACTGCACCCGAGGACGAAGTGACGTGCTTTCTCGAGGGCGTCTGCCACTGCGAGGGCCTCCCCCTCGATGGGGGCGTATCTGGACTCAGCGGAGTGAGTGAACCTCGAGCCGACCAGTACCACTTTCCATCCCTCCTGGCAACAGAGGATCTCGCGGGATGGGCACTGGCAGTGTTTTTGAAATAGCCAGTACCCAATCCCGTCTTTGCTCCAATCTGTCGCCAGGCAGGTGGGTCGACTCTTGTCGTAGATGGTAACTCCTTCAGCAATCTTTTGGCATATGGTGGTCTTGGAGAGGTCGAACGCGCGTTGTGTCTGCTCGTTCCATAGGAATGGGTTGGTGGGCTTCAAGAGGTCCCGGAACGGCTGCATTGTTGGGGCCATCGAGAAGGCATACGCGACCTGGTTGACTAAGCCAAACCAGGCGCGTACGTCTGTGATGTTCTTGGGTGTAGGGAAGCCGGTGATGGCCTCCAGGTATTTCTGTGATGGTCTTACTTCAGATGGGGTGATGGTGAACCCGGCGAATTCCACCTCGTCTTGCGCAAAGTGGAACTTGCGCGGGTTCAGTGTAATCCCGTTCAGTGCGCAGATGTGTAACCATTCTGTGGCCTGGTGGTATGCTTCTTCGATGGACTCGCTCCAAATGAGGGCATCGTCGATACACTTCGTTTTTCGGCTAATGTGCGATACAATCGCATCGTACCGTGCCGTGTAGGCGTCCCCTGAGGCGATGTATCCCTGTGGGGCGGAGCAGTAGCGGTATCTGCCCCAGGGGGTGATAAAGGTGGTGAAGTGCCGGTCTGCTTGTGAGAGGGCTACCGAGTGGTAGCCGTTCCAGGCGTCAAAGATGGTTTTCTTCGTGTTGCCTGGAACGGCTCTGGCCTGGTGGAAAGGGGAGGCGCAATGGTGTGTCTCTCTTGTGGCATGTTTGTTCAACTTCTGGAAGTTGATGGTCCGCCTCAGGGACCCGTCCTTTTTGGTGCATATCACCATGCCGTGGCACCAGGTGTCCGGGGTCCCTAAGGGGACCTTCTCCAAAACTCCAAGGCGGACGTCACGGTCCAATCCAGCCTTAACCTCATCCTGCCAGTGGATGGGGACGGTGATGGGGGTGTGGCATGGTTTGGGGATGGCGTTGGGGTCGATGCTTAATGAGAGTGGAGGTCCGGCCATCATAGGGAGGGGCTGATGTTCACAAATGTTGAATGAGCTCGACGCGTACGTCTGTAGTAGGTGTTGCTCGAGACGTGCCCTGTTCTCCGGTGTGGCTGGGTATGGTAGGCCTGTGGGGCGGGGCGGGGGCGGTGATCTTGTAGGGCAGGAGCAAGGTCGTCTCGCCTGGTTGATCAGTGGGATGTCATCGCTAGTCCGGGGTGGGTTGACTCCCGGTCGCCTCTTTGGGGGCATGGTAGCGGTACTTGGGGCTCTTGCAGCGTCTCCATATGCCCTCTTTAAGGGTCTCTCTGCTGGTGGTGTCGGTTGAGTGGTCTGGGAGATCTGGGCGGCGTTGGGGCTGGGCCTGTTGTCTATGGTGGGCGATGATTCGGACGGGAAGTCTCTTGGGATCATGTCCAGGTCGGCCAGGGTGGCCATGCTTAAGTATATCTGGGATGCCTCAGGACTGAAGTATACCATCTGGCGCGTTTCCTTGCCAGATGGGATTTTGAGACGCAGCAGAGCCGCCCCGAGGATGGGGAGGTTGTTTCCACTGGCTGACTTCATTGTCAGGTTGACAGGGATGAGGTCTTTTGGGCCAAGGTGCAACTTGGACATGAGGTCCGGACCGGCCAGGCAGCTCTGGCAGCCGGTGTCCGCGAGTGCCGTGGTGGGTATGTGTCTGGACTCTCGGGGCAGGGTGTGGCCGTGGTTCCTGAAGTCCTCTGCGTGGGAGGAGACTAGGATCATGATCATGGGTTGTGAGGGGGAGTGTTTTTGTATCCAGGATGAGGTGTCACTCTGCCATGTTTGGTGGGGCAGGGTACCTTCTGACATTCCCTGAGCCATTTCGGAGAGGGAGGATTCATGTTCCGTCCGCTGCCAGCATACTGAGGCTGTGTGGTGCTGCCTGCCACATGATGTGCAGGTGCTGCCGAACGCCGGGCAATGGATCCGACGGTAGGCAGTCTTCTCTTGCTCGCCATGCCCGCGTTGGCCGCAGTAGGTGCACGGTCCTGATGGTTGTGCTGCCTGGGGTCTGGGCTTCCGTTGTTGGTGAAGTGGAGTGTTGCCACGTCCCCCGTGTGGGGTGTGGAGTTCACGTTGACGTTGAGATGGTGGGCGTTGTTGCCGCCTGTATTGTGACGTCACAGCATCAGTACTGTGGTCGTTAAGGGCATGTGCGTTGTTAGGGGTCGACATCGTCATGGCTGATTTCTTCCCCGCTGCTCTTACTTCAATGAAGCGGATGGTGTCCTCTACGCACATGTCCTGGTCAGGATGCTTGAGCAGATCCTCTTGGATCTCTGCGTCCGCCAGGCCTATGCAGAGTTGGTCAGCCACCCGCTCCTCGCCCTGGTTCACCATTCCATCACAATCGGGGCACTTCTTCAAAAAGCGACATACCTCAGCTTGTCCCCGGAGGCGTGCAGCGAATGCTCGGATGGGTTCAAGCCATTTCGCTAGCCTCTATTAGCTAGTCTCTGATAGCCAACCTAACCAGAAACAACTCGAGAGTAAAAGGAAGAGCGAACTCTATTTAAAGCCCACCCACCGATCTGGAGTAAGTGGAGGAAGTGGAGGAAGAAAGACCCCCATTTGGCTGCATGGCTATCCCCTGCCCATTCGATGGATGCGACTGGACAATCCCTGAAGGAACAGACACCGCCCTGGCACCTGTCCTCCTCACCACACACGCCATGAACCACCGGGCCAACCCCAGAGCTAAACCAGCTCCGGTGAAGCGTCCAGAACTGACATCAGGGGGGACAACGGAAGCCTGGACCTACTTTCTACAGAGATGGCGATCATACGTTACATCAGTACAACTGACAGGTCAGGACCTTACCATACAGTTACTAGAGTGCTGCGACTCTAACCTCAGGCGTGACGTCACCAGAAATATGGTCGACCCTTTACCAATTGAGGGTATGACAGAGAGGGACTTGTCCATGCATCGAGGGATAGCGCTGTACGCATTTGCCACTCAGATTGAACTGGATATAGAATGATGTTCATAGAATAGCAATGCATGGACAAGTGAGGAATATGTCGAGGGCATGCGCTAGGTAAGGGATCGTCAAATTGGTAAGGGCGTGTATAGCAAGAAAATACATCAATATGAGTTAGGCTGGTTCCATAGTTCTCTAGAGTTAACACATTACTGATTTGTGATCTAATTTGTAGATGTCTTCTTTATGATTGTGGAATGTGACGCAGCCGAAAATTATGTTCTTAGCGATTCACAACTGGTGTGAGAGATTTGATTGTAATAAGGGGAAGTAGCCAAGAATTGCATGTCATTTTAATGTATTTCTTACAGGTGCAAGGATGGACAACCTGCTACCCGACAAGGTAATGGAATTAAAAATTCGGAAACAGAAATGTACATGTGGAAGTAGTTTTGTTAAGATTATTTGGAAGCTGCTTTCCTTGAAGATGAGCACCACATTAAGAGTTAGGTCTTCAAGCAGTGCTTTCTGCAGAAATTATCAGAGAACAAAGGGATGTAGAAGCTGCCAAGAAGAATTTGTTGTAGTGATAGTTTTCACTTTTAACAGTTTATTGTTTTCAGTTTGCTCTATATCATTAGTTGCATCAGTTATGCTTTCTATATATGCTAAACTATCCAGTCATGTTCTTGCTATCTGAGAGAGAGAACAGCAGAACATGCAAGGAGTTTACCTTAGATAGATGGAAAATTGTTCCTACCAACAGAACTTGATTTGTAAAGGTCTTCTTTAGATGTGATGCAGTCTAGACTTAATATGTTCCGTAGAGATTCACAACTGGTACAAGTGGTTGGAATGTGATATGGGGAAGAAGCCAGAATTTCTTATCTTTACTGTATTCCATATATGTGAAGATAGAACCAGATATCTACAACATAATGGGATGACATTCTGAAATGTAATTGTGCATGTGGAAGTAAGTAGTTTTGTTAAGAATACTTGGAAACTGCTTTCCACGAAGATGAGAAGAGTAACACATTAAGAGTGAAGTCAGCAGGCAGTGCTTTTTTCAGAAATTATCAGAGAACTAGGGGAAGACACTGACAAGAATCTGTTCAAGTGAGTTTGCACTTTTGACACTGTTTATTGTTTTAGAACTGTTGACTATATGCATCAGTTATGCTTTCTAAATATGCTAAACTATCCAGTCATCTACTCGCTGTCTGTGAGAGAGAGTGGCAATAAACATACAAGGAACTGTGTTCAGCACAGCAAGATTAAAAATAGTTCCTAGCTACAATCGAGAACTTGTATCACATCCAATACGAGAGCATATTGAAGCATTAATCTAGTTTAGTCACAAAATAAATCCAGCAACCTTTCCCTGGCAGCTATTGATCATGTAGGTCGCGTGTGTATCCAGTGTTCTTCCCTTTGGTGGACTTCGAACCTGCAGTCGTTTTCATCGTAACTAATCTAGCGACCACTGCTTGGTTTCCAAGACGACCCTTTCCATTTTAAGTCGAGTCCGTAAATCTTCCGTGCTCTGCCGGGTTATGAACGTACGACACACGTATATGCGGCAATACGAGTCCATCCACCTCCCCACTGAGGGCTCGCTTCGCTCGCCAACTATGCCAGGATGTATATACCCAGGACGATAAACTATAATGATGTTTAAACGAGAATGGCGAGCGAATACTGCTATGCCAGCGAATACTGCGACGCCAAGGTTCTTGTGAGACCGAAATGCACATATAGAACTATGGCTGAGAGTGAAAATGCTTTGTGTAAGAGTAGCTACTTTACATAGAAACAAGTATGCAAGCATACTAAGAGTGATGTCATAAGACTGTACATGTCAGAATTGTCCAGATATTTTATTTTATTGTTCTAGATATTTTCCTAGCCTTAACTTTCAAGGCAAAAACAACAACAACATATACATATTGCTCTGGCATAACCTTGGAGGACAAGCTGAAGAACTAATCCAACACTGATTTGTGATGTGATTTGTAGATATCATCTTTATGATTGTGGGATGTGATGCAGGCATGAATTATTCTTAGAGATTCATAGAGTAAGTGGTTGGATAGTAATATGGGGAAATAGCCTAGAATTTTAAGCTTTTACATATTCCTTACAGGTGCAAGATTGAACAACCTGATACCCAACAACCTAACGGGATTAAAAATTCTTAAACGGAAATGTGTATGTGGAAGCAGTTTTGTTAAAGATTACTTGGAAGCTGCTTTCCTTGAAGATGAGTATATACCACATTAAGAGTTAGGTCATCTGGCAGTGCTTTCTTAAGAAATTATCAGAGAACTAAGGGAAGACCATGCAGAAGCTGGCAAGAATCCGTTCAAGTGATAGTTTGCACTTTTGAGACTGTTCAATATGCTCTATACCATTAACAAAGTATTGACTATATGCATCAGATGTTTTATATATATGCTAAACTATCCAGCCTGTCTACTTGCTGTCCGAAAGAGAGAGAGTGGCTTCACACATGCAAGAAACTGCATTTACCTCAGCAAGATTGAAAATAGTTCCTACTATCAAGAACTTGTATCACATCCAATGTGTTGATGAGTTGAGTATTTTTGTCGGAATAAAACTCCTCCAGAATCCTTTCTTTGACAACTATTAACCAAGTAGGCCGCGTGTAGATCATTTTTTCTTTCATTTGGCCTTACAATTGCAACCATTTTCTTTATTTGACGAATCTAGCCTCTATGGCAGGTTTTCCAAGACGACCATTTCCTTTTTTAGGTCGAGTTCGTAAGTTCTTCCGTACACTCACGATATATATGTACCGCATACGGGCATGCGCGGCAATATGAAGTTCCATCCACCTCCAAGTCTGGGCTCGCCAATTATTCCTTCGTGTTATATACCTAAGGGAAAAAACTCAAGTTCTTTTGACACTAGTAAGCCTGAATCTATAGCTTGATATCTTCACAAATCAGAGTACCTATCCTTCTTTGTCACTTCCTTCACCATCAGAGAACACATCGTCACTATCTGCCTCAGCGCTACAATTGCCTTCTCAGAGGAAATATCCTCTGAGAAAGCACGAACCTAGTGCAAGAACGTTTACTAGACTTAGCGTCGAAACTGTTAATTTTTGTAATTCAAGATTTTTCGCCCCAAGTTCAGTCTAATCGCCAGTGTGCAAACTTCCAGGATTTTATTTACAGTACATGATGTAACAGTTATGCGGATAATGGCTGAATTCAACGTCCGACATTTCTTTTTGCGATGTTGCTAATTTCATGCTCAAAAGATTATCAATGGAAAGTGAGTAAGCACTGCAACCTCGAACCATGATCAGATAGCTGACTTCTTCTTAAGTTTAGTTTCTTTATGTGTCTATTTTACTTAAAAGGCTATTAATGGCTTAGTGTCTATGTAACTGAACACAATTGCTTTTTGTTAGAGACTGCTTAATAGCTGTGAACAGAGATATATTTAGTATCATAGGATAGTCCATACCTCAAATGGTTCATGGTTATTTACACTTTTTCAGTATGAATCAGACAATATAGAAAATGTGAATATTTGATGGCCTTGCTTGCTTGAAATTACATACAAAACTATTGCTATACTTGAGTTCCTCCTTGCTTTCATAGCAAATGTGCATTAGCATATCTACTTCATCTTCCAAGTCATCTGGACTATCAAAGTATCATCACTGGCATCATTCAGTAGAGTCGTCGTTTTCCAGTTCAAGTCTGAGTCATTCACTTCTACAAAGTGATGTCCACATGTCTTGCTCTTTCTCTAATATTTGCAACATTTCGTGACGAAATCCAATTTGCACATATACCCATGGAGAACAAACTGAACTCATTCATTTGCCAATGCCATGTTTTCAAGTGTATATATATATATATAACTCTTCAAACTTTTTTTCCAATTTGTTTTCATCCATATCCAGTAAGTGATAAAACGTGTTAAATAGTTTCCCTCCCAGGTCATTATTTCTGTGCTCACCTGGAAGGTCACTTTCAGTTGGAGAGTGTCCCATGCCCAGTGCCCATGTGCACCATATCAATGAAACTTGAGCGCCTCATCTGTGCCTACATTTTGAGCTTGTAGCTAAATTATCTGATCCATTTTTGCTTGGTGCATGTACTACACACTCTTTGTGGCATAAAAAGCAAGGCCCACATACCTTGATGACCTTGATATTATTTTAGTTTACTTGCCATTACCATTATTTCTAAATGCAGGTACAAATAGCTGCAGGGAAAATTGGTGCAAGAATGCTGGAGTCAAGAATAGTGTGTTTAAAAATTTGTGCCTCTGGCCATCAAGACATCAGGAGATTTCTGCTCTGCAGTTGCCCCCTTTCTTTACTGATATGGGCAAATGGGTCGCAGACCAGTTGGAGGAATCTAGGGCATACTCCTTTTTGCTTCAGTGTGTGGCTATTGAAGATCAATGTTGTATTATTATAATAGCAACCCAGCTCTGTAATTATGTTACTACTGAATGCTGTACTATATATATATATATATAATAGCAACCCAGCTCTGTAATTATGTTACTACAGAATGCTGTATGATATATATATATAATAGCAACTCATCTCTGTAATTATGTTACTACTGAATGCTGTACTATATATATATAATAGCAACCCATCTCTGTAATTATGTTACTACTGAATGCTGTACTATATATATATATATATATAATAGCAACCCAGCTCTGTAATTATGTTACTACAGAATGCTGTACTATATATATAATAGCAACCCAGCTCTGTAATTATGTTACTACAGAATGCTGTACTATATGTATATATAATAGCAACCAAGCTCTGTAATTATGTTACAACAGAATGCTATACTATATATATATAAAATAGCAATCCAGCTCTGTAATTATGTTACTACCGAATGATGTATTATATATATAATAGAAACCTAGAACTGTAATTATGTTACTACTGAATGTTGTATTATATATATATATAACAGCAACCCAGCTCTGTAATTATGTTACTACTGAATGTTGTATTATATATATATATATATATATATAATAGCAACCTAGCTATGTAATTATGTCACTACTGAATGCTGTACTATATATATAATAGCAACCCAGCTCTGTAATTATGTTACTACTGAATGTTGTATTATATAGATATACTAGCAACCCAGCTCTGTAATTATGTTACTACTGAATGCTGTAATATATATATATATATATATATATTAGCAACCCATCTCTGTAATTATGTTACTACTGAATGCTGTACTATATATATATATATATATATAATAGCAACCCAGCTCAATAATTATGTTACTACAGAATGCTGTATTATATATATATAATAGCAACCCATCTCTGTAATTATGTTACTATTGAATGCTGTACTATATATATATAATAGCAACCCATCTCTGTAATTATGTTACTATTGAATGCTGTACTATATATATATAATAGCAACCCAGCTCTGTAATTATGTTACTACAGAATGCTGTACTATATATATATAATAGCAACCCAGCTCTGTAATTATGTTATTACTGAATATTGTATTATACATATATATATAAAATAGGAACCCAGCTCTGTAATTATGTTACTACAGAATGCTGTATTATATATATATATATATAATAGCAACCCAGCTCTGTAATTATGTTACTATTGAATGCTGTACAATATATATATAATAGCAACCCAGCTCTGTAATTATGTTACTACAGAATGCTGTATTATATATATATAATAGCAACCCATCTCTGTAATTATGTTACTATTGAATGCTGTACTATATATATATAATAGCAACCCAGATCTGTAATTATGTTACTACAGAATGCTGTACTATATATATATATATATAATAGCAACACAGGTCTGTAATTATGTTACTACTGAATGCTGTACAATATATATATATATAATAGCAACCTAGCTCTGTAATTATGTTACTACTGAATGTTGTATTATATATATATAATAGCAACCCAGCTCTGTAATTATGTTACTACTGAATGCTGTATTATATATATATAACAGCATCCCAGCTCTGTAATTATGTTACTACTGAATGTTGTATTATATATATATATATATATATAATAGCAACCCAGCTCTGTAATTATGTTACTACTGAATGCTGTACTATATATATATAATAGCAACCCAGCTCTGTAATTATATTACTACTGAATGCTGTACTATATATATATAATAGCAACCCAGCTCTGTAATTATATTACTACTGAATGCTGTACTATATATATAATAGCAACCCAGCTCTGTAATTATGTTACTACTGAATGTTGTATTATATATATATATATAATAGCAACCCAGCTCTATAATTATGTTACTACTGAATGTTGTATTATATATATATATAATAGCAACCCATCTCTGTAATTATGTTACTACTGAATCTTGTATTATATATATATATAATAGCAACCCAGCTCTGTAATTATGTTACTACTGAATGCTGTATTTTATATATATAATATCAACCCAGCTCTGTAATTATGTTACTACCGAATGTTGTATTATATATATATAATAGCAACCCAGCTCTGTAATTATGTTACTACTGAATCTTGTATTATATATATATATATAATAGCAACCCAGCTCTGTAATTATGTTACTACTGAATGCTGTACTATATATATATATAATAGCAACCCAGGTCTGTAATTATGTCACTACTGAATGTTGTACTATATATATATAATAGCAACCCAGCTCTGTAATTAAGTTACTACTGAATGCTGTATTATATATATATATATAATAGCAACCCAGCTTATAACTGGCTAGGCATCATTACTGGCTAGGCACCATCACTGGCTAGGCATCATCACTGGCTAGGCAATATCACTGGCTAGGCATCATCACTAGCTAGGCATCATCACTGGCTAGACACAATCACTGGCTAGGCATCATCACTGGCTAGGCACCATCACAGAGTCTTGCTAATTACCTGCTATATATCTTTACATGTGATTGGAGGGTGACTCCACCTCAGAGTCCTGCTAATTACCTGCTATATCTCTTTACATGTGATTGGAGGGTGGCTCCACCTCAGAGTCTTGCTAATTACCTTCTATATCTCTTTACGTGTGATTGGAGAGTGACTCCACCTCAGAGGCATGCTAATTACCTGCTATATCTCTTTACTTGTGATTGGAGGGTGACTCCACCTCAGAGTCTTGCTAATTATCTGCTATATCTCTTTACGTGTGATTGGAGGGTTGCTCCACCTCAGAGTCTTGCTAATTACCTGCTATATCTCTTTACGTGTGATTGGAGGGTGACTCCACCTCAGAGTCTTGTTAATTACCTGCTATATCTCTTTACGTGTGATTGGAGGGCGACTCCACCCCAGAGTCTTGCTAATTACCTGCTATATCTCTTTACGTGTGATTGGAGGGTGACTCCGCCTCAGAGTCTTGCTAATTACCTACTATATATCTTTACGTGTGATTGGAGGGGGACTCCACCCCAGAGTCTTGCTAATTACCTGCTATATCTCTTTATGTGTGATTGGAAGGAGACTCCATCCCAGAGTCTTGCTAATTACCTGCTATATCTCTTTACGTGTGATTGGAGGGTGACTCCACCTCAAGAGTCTTGCTAATTACCTGCTATATCTCTTTACGTGTGATTGGAGGGTGACTCCACCTCAGAGTCTTGCTTCTTCTTCTTCTTTCGTTTGCTGCCTTTGTCTCTTCGTCATCGGCGGATGAGTCTGTCCGTCCTGATAAAGAGGTGCTGTCTCAGACGTTGAGGTCGCTGGGAACAGGGTGAAGACATCAGTTTCGCTGCGAAGAGCTACTTGTAGGGGAGGCCACGTAGAGGCTGTCTTCTTCTCCCCCAGAGTCTTGCTAATTACCTGCTATATCTCTTTACATGTGATTGAAGGATGGCTCCAACTCAGTGTCTTGCTAATTACCTGCTATATCTCTTTACGTGTGATTGGAGGGTGACTCCACCTCAAGAGTCTTGCTAATTACCTGCTATATCTCTTTACGTATGATTGGAGGGTGACTCCACCTCAGAGTCTTACTCATTATCTGCTATATCTCTTTACGTGTGATTGGAGGATGACTCCACCTCAGAGTCTTGCTAATTACCTGCTATATATCTTTACGTGTGATTGAAGGGGGACTCCACCCCAGAGTCTTGCTAATTACCTGCTATATCTCTTTACGTGTGATTGGAGGGGGACTCCACCCCAGAGTCTTGCTAATTACCTGCTATATCTCTTTACGTGTGATTGGAGGGGGACTCCACCCCAGAGTCTTGCTAATTACCTGCTATATCTCTTTACGTGTGATTGGAGGGGGACTCCACCTCAAGAGTCTTGCTAATTACCTGCTCTATCTCTTTACGTGTGATTGGAGGATGGCTCCACCTCAGTGTCTTGCTAATTACCTGCTATATCTCTTTACATGTGATTGGAGAGTGACTCCACCTCAGAGTCTTGTTAATTACCTGCTATACAATAATTGCTGTGGGCTTGTCACAGGAGCAGTTGAGAGGCACAGAATGTATTTATTGCTTTCTTACTGCACGCATGTTGTAACATGTCCCCAGTACTTAATCATCGCATGCCGTGGTAGCTATTATATATACACTCCTTATAGATTTCAGCACCCCTATCTCAACCACCTGCTTGCCACACATGATGTTGCTTATGTCTTTACCAAGTCCAATGTGATACCAAAACCATGGCAACTTTGCTGGGACTTGGCTAATATAATATCTTCAAATCAAATGTATACAACAATGGAAACCAATAAATTTCATGAATGTTATCAACTAATATATATATTTACATTCTTCCCATCATTATGCCAAGTAACCTTTATGGTCTACAGATTGATGCGTCTAGCAGAGGTATCGGAGCAGTACTCAGTGTGTGTAGGAAAGACCTGCAAATGCCTGTGGCATTCTACTCAAGGAAGTTGCAGCGGGCAGAGACCCACTACTCAGCTACTGAGCTGCAATGTCTGGCCATTGTCTAGGCCATCCAACACTTGGGAGTCTACCTGATCGGAAAACCCTTCAGGGTAGAAACAGATCACCGAGCTCTCGAGTTTCTCCACTCATCTACTTACCTCAACAGAAGACTTGCAAGATTGTCTCTCAGTCTCCAACCGTACACCTACTCTATCCACTACCAACCTGAATCCAAGAACCGGAATGCGGACAGATTCTCGAGGCTAACATGTATGCTAATGTGGAGATCCAGCCTATCGAGGGTATCGCTCTGGCTATACTCTCGAATGGTAACTACCGCTTATAATGCTGCCACCTGAGTTCTATTCGACAGTGAATGCCCTTATCTTAAACCAGAGAAGTTTAGGTTGTGATAAAGATGTAAGGCAAACAATGCAATAATTAGACAGAACTCCACGCAGACATGGCTGCCGGGCTTAAATACCCTGGCAGCCTGAACATACAGGAAACAGGGAATTAACATCACACACAATACACAGTCAAAAGTCAGATATACACACATTAGTCGACTTCTATAAGCTAATATAAAATAACCCTGGGATAAGTGCTAATGAGTCCTCTAGCTAATTAGTCAGGCTTGCTATGGTTGAATCAAGGCCTTCATGGCCGATGTCTAGGGTAAGCCCTCGACACAGCCAAGCATTTTCCTGCGCTTGAACGGGAAAGAAAGCAGAGCATTTTGCACACACAACTTGTAAATTGAAAATATTTGATAGAAAGAGCATGTTAATTTTATTGGCCGAATGTGCGCAGTCTTTCCTTTTATGGCTATCTTGTAAGGGCAGGGCAGTCTCCTATAAAGGCATGACTCTCCTGTCCACAAGTCACTCTTCAGATTTCCCAGCTGTATCTGTGCCACCAACGTTATACTCAAAATAATTTAATTACTTGATTAGTGAATCCTGTTGACTCTGGTGATGGTAACTTGCTGACCCTTGTGTGGGTAGTAGATTCTAGAGACCCCTTCTCAACACCTAGAAATCCTATTCTCCCCTCGTACACGGTATATATTATGTCTGTAAATAGGTTATTTGGAGAGGCTGGCTGGCTAGCTAGTTGGTAACACTTACCTTAAGGCTGATATTATTAGTGTGTACACGGTTTAGCAAATTTAGCGAACCTTTGTTCCCCCAAATTATCAACGTGCTAATACTAGTTAAGGTTCATTACTACTAATTCTGTCAAAATAGATAAAATTATTATCCAGCAAATCCACTATGCTTGAAACTGTTAAAATTTGTACTGTCAATAATACCAACCCACCTGTTCCCACTGGGAGCTTATGTAAAGCACCCTTCAATCAGCGAAGGAAAGGGTATCTCTAAATCTGCTCAAGATTTGGCCTGAGGGAGTGCTCTCCAAAGATTCCAGCTACAGCTCTTACGTCAGTTAAAAAAAGAGGAGAAAATCTTTCTTTGTTTTGAGTGTCTTATTAACACTGTGTGAAGAAAGTTGTCTCTTCCTTGGGGCCAGCTAGTTGTCAAGTATCCAGTTACAGATGGAACTGGGGCCAGCTAGTTATCAAGAACCCAGGTACACATAGAACTGAGGCCAGCTAGTTGTCAAGTATCCAGTTACAGATGGAACTGAGGCCAGCTATTTATCAAGTATCCAGTTACAGATGGAACTGAGGCCAGCTAGTTGTCAAGTATCAGGTTACAGGTGGAACTGAGGCCAGCTAGTTGTCAAGTATCCAGTTACAGATGGAACTGAGACCAGCTGGTTGTCAAGTATCCAGTTAGAGATGGAACTGAGGCCAGCTAGTTGTCAAGTATCCAGTTACAGATGGAACTGAGGCCAGCTAGTTGTCAAGTATCCAGTTACAGATGGAACTGAGGCCAGCTAGTTGTCAAGTATCCAGTTACAGATGGAACTGAGGCCAGCTAGTTGTCAAGTATCCAGTTACAGATGGAACTGAGGCCAGCTAGTTGTCAAGTATCCAGTTATAGATGGAACTGGGGCCAGCTAGTTGTCAAGTATCCAGTTACAGATGGAACTGAGGCCAGCTAGTTGTCAAGTATCCAGTTACAGATGTAACTGAGGCCAGCTATATATCAAGTATCCAGTTACAGATGGAACTGAGGCCAGCTAGTTGTCAAGTATCCAGTCACAGATGGAACTGAGGCCAGCTAGTTGTCAAGTATCCAGTTACAGATGGAACTGAGGCCAGCTAGTTGTCAAGTATCCAGTTACAGATAGAACTGAGGCCAGCTATTTATCAAGTATCCAGTTACAGATGGAACTGAGGCAAGCTAGTTGTCAAGTATCCAGTTACAGGTGGAACTGGGGCCAGCTAGTTGTCAAGTATCCAGTTACAGATGGAACTGAGGCCAGCTAGTTATCAAGTATCCAGTTAAAGATGGAACTGAGGCCAGCTAGTTATCAAGTATCCAGTTACAGATGGAACTGAGGCCAGCTATTTATCAAGTATCCAGTTACAGATGGAACTGAGGTCAGCTAGTTGTCAACTATCCAGTTAAAGATGGAACTGAAGCCAGCTAGTTATCAAGTATCAAGTTACAGATGGATCTGAGGCCAGCTAGTTATCAAGTATCCAGTTACAGATGGAACTGAGGCCAGCTAGTTGTCAAGTATCCAGTTACAGATGGAACTGAAGCCAGCTAGTTGTCAAGTATCCAGTTAAAGATGGAACTGAAGCCAGCTAGTTATCAAGTATCCAGTTACAGATGGAACTGTAGCCAGCTAGTTATCAAGTATCCAGTTACAGATGGAACTGAGGCCAGCTAGTTGTCAAGTATCCAGTTACAGATGAAACTGATGCCAGCTAGTTGTCAAGTATCCAGTTACAGATGGAACTGAGACTAGCTAGTTATCAAGTATCCAGTTACAGGTGGAACTGAGGCCAACTAGTTGTCAAGTATCCAGTTACAGGTGGAACTGAGGCCAGCTAGTTGTCAAGTATCCAATTACAGATGGAACTGAGGCCAGCTAGTTGTCAAGTATACAGTTACAGATGGAACTGAAGCCAGCTAGTTGTCAAGTCTCCAGTTACAGATGGAACTGAGGCCAGCTAGTTGTCAAGTATCCAGTTACAAGTGGAACTGAGGCCAGCTAGTTGTCAAGTATCCAGTTACAGGTGGAACTGAAGCCAGCTAGTTGTCAAGTATCCAGTTACAGATGGAACTTAGGCCAGCTAGTTGTCAAGTATCCAGTTACAGATGGAACTGAGGCCAGCTAGTTGTCAGGTTTCTAGTTACAGGTGGAACTGAAGCCAGCTAGTTGTCATGTATACAGTTACAGGTGGAACTGGGGCCAGCTAGTTGTCAAGTATCCAGTTACAGATGGAACTGAGGGCAGCTAGTTGTCAAGTATCCAGTTATAGATGGAACTGAGGCCAGCTAGTTGTCAAGTATCTTGTTACAGTGTAACTGAGGCCAGCTAGTTGTCAAGTTTCCAGTTACAGGTGGAACTGAGGCCAGCTGGTTTTCAAGTATCCAGGTGCAGATGGAACTGAGGCCAGCTAGTTGTCAAATATCCAGTTACAGATGGAACTGAGGCCAGCTAGTTGTCAAGTATCCAGGTGCAGATGGAACTGAGGCCAGCTGGTTGTCAAGTATCCAGGTGCAGATGGAACTGAGGAGCTGATAAAATACATGCAAACACGATTTTTAAAAAGTGAAGTAGATTCTCTGACTTAGACGATTGGTTGGTGTGGTTATGGCAGTTTGTTTCAACAGCACCAAATTAGTGCACAAATATTTATACACAGCGTGAAATCCATATTACATCACTTATGCACATTTGGATTGGTGATCACAAAATTGAGATCTGATGAGTGTGTAATGCAAAGAATTTTGGCTCCGGAGACCAGACCCTTATCTGGCATAGCAATTAGGTAAAGGGTCTGGACATCAGTGTGTGTTTCCTAGGCTACACTAGAATATTAGTGGTGAGTATGGGCATGTAGTGCAGTATGCATTGGGCCTGGGAGAGTTCTCCTCATCTGCTTTGGTGCAGTACATATGTATGGCTGCTTCACAACCACTCGACTTTCTCTACAGCAGCAAAGAAAGTGGCAAGTATTGTAAACACAGCTTCTGTTGATGATTTGTACCACAATGAATGATTTGCGCTCATATTAGCTATTTGGTTTGTACAGTTCTCGCTCCTGGTCAACTGTTACATGCCCAAAGGAGGCCTATTTGCTGTAGTCTTCTCCTGTGCAATGTTACCAAGTCCTCTAAGGAAGCTGTAGCTGACCCTACGTGGGTGCAGTCAACAACAGCAAAATATATGCTATGTTATGATACTTTGTAATGGATAACATTATGTACATGGGTACAGTCAACAAAATGTTACATAATGTGTATTGGAATGAGTTTAATGACAGCAACAATAGACAAGTTAGAAAAATTGTTTAAATGTCTAGGAGACCCTCCACTAATCTGCTCACACTTGATGTAGTCCTCCATTTATTCCTCCACTCCTCAACTATAAATAAGGAAACAGCAACACAACAAACAAAAGTATTTGAAACAAGAAAAAAAGTTTTTATTTAGGAACAACCAGCAGCCATATTGGAGCGACCAGTTAGACCCTTTACCATTTAAAACCAAATGCACCAATATTGTGCTGGTATTACAGAGTGCCTGTGTAATCCCCCCCTCTCCCCCTCCCAAACACAGCAGAATATTGGTATATGTGATTTTAGGGGGGACTATACCATTTTTCTCCGAAATTTGCACATTTTTTTTTGTACCTATCATAACTTTTCCCCCCTTTCTTCTGTGCAAATAATTATTATACCAGCTTGTTGCTTATTGTGTGTGCTTTAAGATGATATGTAAAAAGTCTCTAGAGGCACTTTTTCTTAGAAGATATAGCCAACAAACGCAAGGGTCACTCAAAAATGGCACCTCCCCATTGACAAAGCCTCTAATTTCCAGGCGCCTTGAGCTACAGACCCAAACATCCTGTGTGGCTTGCTAACACGCTAAGCTGTGATATGACTGAGTCATAATTACAACAACGTGGTAAAGTGTTGAATAGATATGAGACACTTTATTTCCAACCGCGCCAAAATCTGTGACCCCGCCTCCTTCTAATCACCATAACTCAACATTGCTTCACGGTAAAAACAACAACTCCCAGTCATATCACAGCTTAGGCTTGTGGGAAGCCACAACACAAGTTTGGGGTCTATAGCTCACGGCACCTGGCAATTAGAGGATTTGCAAATTAGGAAATGCCATTTTTTTTAGTGACCCTTGCGTGTTTGGCTATATTTTCTAAGAAAAAGTGCCTATAGAGACTTTTTACATATCATCTTAAAGCACACACAATAAGCAACAAGCTGGTATAATAATTATTTGCACAGAAGAAAGGGGGAAAAAGTTATGACAGGTACAAAAAAAATGTGCAAATTTCGGAGAAAAATGGTATAGTCCCCAACTGGTTGTGGTCTATATGGGCACAGTCTTGCCTCCCCTCAAGATTAATAGGTCAATCCAATATAGCTGCTTCTTTTCTAATAAAACATGATTTGCTCTTGTTGTAACAGGAATTACACAACTTATGTGCAGTACTATACCAACATGTGACAATCATGGTCTTCTCTCTGCACATGTACAATACAAGAGGACATGACCAGTTTTGTAGGTGCATCATTATATCAGCAGTCATGAAACCATTAAAGCCACACCCTGATTTGCACTGCTTCCTGTGGCTCCAGATGTGCCACACACCCCTGATTTGCACTGCTTCCTGTAGCTCCAGATGTGCCACACTCTGATTTGCACTGCTTCCTGTGGCTCCAGATGTGCCACACCCTGATTTGCACTGCTTCCTTTAGCTGTTGTGCTGAATTTTTTTTTTTTTTGTAGCTGTGAAGTGTTTCTCAATTACTAGCTCAATATAGAAAGTGTGAGCATGGCTAGAGGTATGGAGATGGCAGAAATGAGTCTGAAGGAGCTGGAGAAAGAGATTACATGTTCCATCTGCCAGGAACACTACACTCAGCCCAAGGTCCTCCCTTGCCTTCACTATTACTGCAAGCAGTGCATCCTCAAGCTAGCCATCGGGACAGGAAAAGACAAGCCATTTTCTTGCCCAGAGTGTCGCAAGAAAGCCACCCTCCCTGGGGGAAATGAAGACAACTTCCAAACCTTTCTTTGTCAACCGCTTCAAAGCTCTGTACGACAATCAGAAGAGAGCTCTTAGCAAAGAGGAGGTCAAGTGTGAAATATGCACAACCTCTCAAGTCAAAGCTGAAGCCTTTTGCCGACAATGCGCGAAGTTTGTCTGCGAGAAATGCGTAGAGTCACATCGAATGATAAAAACTTTTTTTGATGGCCATGAAGTTATCGCTTTGGATGAAGTAAAAGAGACAGATAAAGATGTCCTCACCAAAAATCCTCTTGCTAGGAAGTGCCAACTTCACGATGAGTTGTTGAAGATCTTCTGTTTTGATTGCAATCGCTTAATTTGTCTTGAGTGTGCAGTAAAGGACCACAAGCACCACGACTTTGAGTTCAACCCTGTAGCAGCTACGAACAAGAGGAAAGAGCTGATGGAGAGTCTTAAACCTATGAGGGAAGTGGCGGCCTGTCTGTCTCTTGCTGTGGAGAAGATACAGACCACAGAAAATGAGCTAGCAGCCCAGGGAGAGTCAGTTGCCAACAAGATCGAGACTTCCTTCGAGGAGTTCCACACTATCATTGAAAGACACAAACAACAATTGTTGGAGAAGGCAAGAAAGAGAGTTAGTGAGAAGATGGCGAACCTTCAAAGACAAGAGATGAACATATCCACTTCTAGTACAGTGGTCCAGAGTGTTGTGGACTATACCGAGCAGTTTGTCAAGCACTGTTCCGATGATGAGGTCATGTGCATGCATGCTGAGATTGAGAGTAGAATTAAGCGAGAAATGGAAGAGCACAAGTCAGGGAGGAGTCTTGCTCCAGTGGAGGAGGTGGATGTAGGGGTTGAGGTGAGGTGTGCAGAGGCCCTGGAGCAGCTTCTTCAAACCCAAACTAAGATAACTCAAGTCCCTGTCAGGCTTGTCATTAACAAAATATCCAGCAAAGCTGTGGTCGGTGAGTTATCTGAAGTTATCTTGCACACCTCTAAACTCGGTAACAAGCCAGCGAAACATGGTGTTAAAATAGACTGCCATCTGAAGTCTTTGCCCCATGGATCCCTCCTCAAATCCAAGACTAAAAAAATTGGAGCCGACCAATATCGCATCCAGTTCACACCAACTCTCGGTGGACGATACAAACTTACAGTCTCAGTTGATAGGAAGCAAGTAACGGGTACCTCCTTGTCTGTGTTTGTCTCTATCCCTCCTACTCAACTAGGCCAGCTTGTCAAGGTTTGTGATGGTTTAACACATCCTAGTTGTATCACTGTCAACACAGCAGGAGAGATTATAGTCACTGAATATAATGGAGATGTTGTGGTGTTAGATAAAGAGGGAAGGCGATTAAGAAGTATCAGTCACTCAGAACACCAATTTCAACATTTAAGAGGTATTGCTGAAGACAGTGAAGAGAACATCTATTTCACTGATCTAGACACTAATCAAATCTTCAAGTCGAACAAGAACTGCAGCAAGGTTCAAGTGTACAAAGTCCAGCAAGTGAAAGGTCCAGGACATCTAGGTGTTGCTGTAGTTGGAGATGAAGTGATGGTTACTGAACGTGGCAATGAAGGCAGGATCATGGTGTATGACAGAGGACTGAAATATGTGAGGCAAATTGTTGGCGCCGATAAGAACAGATTTTATTCCTTATCTCCTGACAGTTGTCAAAATGTGTATGTCAGTGTTCGTGGGAACTCTAGTATTCGAGTCTTCAGTAACGATGGTGAATTTCTACGCTCCTTTGGCTGTGATGGGAGTGGTGTGAAGAGGTTGAAGTCTCCAGGTGGTGTGTGTGTAGCTGGTCAGTATGTGTATGTGGCGGATGATGGTGTAAATAAGATTGTAGTGTTCACCACTGAGGGAGACTATGTCACCTCATTTGGTAGTAGTAGTAGCTATTGTGGTGTGTGTGTGGATGAAGATGGCTTTGTGTATGCTTGTGACTTCTTAAAGATATTTATTTATTAGTTTGTATTGCACAATTATTAATGTTTACCGGCTTGCACTAATTGGTTTTATCTGTCTTGCTATAATTATGGGCTGGAGCTTATACAAGGTCAAATCAATCATTGCCGAAGGTTCAAATAATTGTGGTGACATCAAGGTGAGGTCTACCATGACGATGTTTGTCTGCCTAACTTGATGGTAAGGTATGTGCACAGGAACCTGCTGGGCAATATGCACCTGTGCCAGATAGGAGAGGACCACAAAGAAACTGGAATCTATAATCCAACATAGACATCTAATAATAATATTAACTGATTGTGACCACCACATGTCTTGGGCTGTCCACACTGCCATGTCAAACATGTCCAGCTTGTACCAGTTGAAACTAGCTTACATAAACTGAGATTAAATGAGACGATTGGAGCTATGAAACAAGTTGCATGGGAGACCTTTTCAGAATTCAATGCATTTGCCACAAATTTACTTCTAGCTACAGACCATCTCCTGACCACCTTGGCTACCAGCCACAAGCTAGAACTTCCACAAAAGTAGTGAGCTAGGATTGCTTATAATTAGAACCTTATAGACTTGAAGTTGGCTGAGCTAGGATTGCTTATAATTAGAACCTTATAGACCTGAAGTAGGCTGAGCTAGGATTGCTTATAATTAGAACCTTATGACCTGAAGTAGGCCGAGCTAGGATTGCCTATAATTAAAACCTTATAGACCTGAAGTAGGCTGAGCTATAATTAGAACCTTATAGACTTGAAGTTGGCTGAGCTAGGATTGCTTATAATTAGAACCTTATAGACCTGAAGTAGGCCGAGCTAGGATTGCTTATAATTAGAACCTTATAGACCTGAAGTAGGCTGAGCTAGGATTGCCTATAATTAAAACCTTATAGACCTGAAGTAGGCTGAGCTAGGATTGCTTATAATTAGAACCTTATAGACCTGAAATAGGCCGAGCTAGGATTGCCTATAATTAAAACCTTATAGACCTGAAGTAGGCTGAGCTAGGATTGCCTATAATTAGAACCTTATAGACCTGAAGTAGGCCGAGCTAGGATTGCCTATAATTAGAACCTTATGACCTGAAGTAGGCCGAGCTAGGATTGCCTATAATTAGAACCTTATAGACCTGAAGTAGGCCGAGCTAGGATTGCCTATAATTAGAACCTTATAGACCTGAAGTAGGCTGAGCTAGGATTGCCTATAATTAGAACCTTATAGACCTGAAGTAGGCTGAGCTAGGATTGCTTATAATTAGAACCTTATAGACCTGAAGTAGGCTGAGCTAGGATTGCCTATAATTAGAACCTTATAGACCTGAAGTAGGCCGAGCTAGGATTGCCTATAATTAGAACCTTATAGACCTGAAGTAGGCTGAGCTAGGATTGCTTATAATTAGAACCTTATAGACCTGAAGTAGGCTGAGCTAGGATTGCTTATAATTAGAGCCTTGTAGACTTGACAGACTAATCTAGGATTGCTTATAATTAGAGCCTTATAGACTTGAAGTAGACTGAGCTAGGATTGCTTATAATTAGAGCCTTATAGACTTGAAGTAGACTGAGCTAGGATTGCTTATAATTAGACCTTGAGTAAGTATGCTTATAATTAGAACCTTATAGGCCTGAGGCAGATAAGAGCTAGTGTTTATAATTTGAGCAACTCTTTATAGATCTCACCTGCTAGATTGAGAGGGCTGGGTTGGCTTTTTTGCTCTTGTGATGGCTGCGTGATTGCTGCTGAATTCCATGAAGAGTCTCTGGTGTCTCTTATCCACCTACAGCCCTAATAAAGTTGAGATTTCTTGATTTTATTAGGGTAAGCATATATAATTAGAAGGGAGTGCAAGGCATTGTGTGACATGCCAAGTGCTTTGTACCTGACTTTTTGTGTACAAGAAGGTTCGTTACAGATGCCCAAGTTGTGCAGTTTGAACAACCACATGCCCTGCAACCCAATGGGCTGGTAGGTTGGAAATGACTGTCAAAGATGGCTGAGAGAGGAAGGTTTTGTTAAGACTCCTTGGAAGCAGATTCTCCTGAAGATGGAACGTGAAGAGTGAGGTCATCAGGCAGTGCTTGCTAGCAGACATATTTATCAGATTACTGAAGGACCTTGCAATACTTGAATAACCTGACATTTTGTGTTTGTACTCTTGAGTTGTTTAAATGTTAGTGGTTTCTCCATCATTAGCATGTCTCTCTTCTATTCACTGTATACCGTTATCTTTCCTTTCTATACCAACAATGTACTGTTTCCTTTGCTCTCTCTGTTCTCTGTATGTCCAAGCATCACTCACCAGTGGCAGTACACAACTAGGAATTGCTCTCTCTCTGTTCTCTGTCTCTCCAAGCATCACTCACCAGTGGTAGTACACATGCTAAGAATTGCTCTCTCTGTTCTCTCTCTGTCCTAGCATCACTCACCAGTGGCAGTACACACGCTAGGAATTGCTCTCTCTGTTCTCTGTCTGTCATAGCATCACAGTGGCAGTACACATGCTAGGAATTGCCCTCTCTCTTCTCTGTCTGTCCTAGCATCACTCACCAGTGGCAGTACACACGCTAGGAATTGCTCTCTCTGTTCTCTGTCTGTCATAGCATCACAGTGGCAGTACACATGCTAGGAATTGCCCTCTCTCTTCTCTGTCTGTCCTAGCATCACTCACCAGTGGCAGTACCACACTAGGAATTGCTCTCTCTCTCTCTTCTCTGTCTGTCCTAGCATCACTCACCAGTGGTAGTACACATGCTAGGAATTGTTCTCTCTGTTCTCTCTCTGTCCTAGCATCACTCACCAATGGCAGTACACACGCTAGGAATTTGTTTTACCCTGCCAAGCATTGATAAGGTTTCTCCTCCCTTGGCTGATGATATGTCCTCCTCCATAATAGCTATATGTTAAAGAATTGAGTAGTGATGTCGTAATGGAACCCAGCACCCTGACATATGCTACTAACAATGTAGCCTGTCCACACCTCTGTGGCCAGCTACCTTCCCCCGTCTTCAAATTTGCCTGCCATCTCTCCATATATTTTTCTCTGTGATGACCATTTCCAGTATATGAAAGCCCCCCTTTGTTTAAAGGGTCACTAGAGGTCAATACCAGGAAACCTTTCAAGACCAGGAAACCCCTGCAGACCAGGAAACCCCTGAATAAAGTTGTATTGTGTTTCTGATCACCATAACTAGTTTCTTAACTAACTCTGTTTGTAACAAGTTTGAAACAGTCATAACCCATGCTTACATGGTTACAATACCTATTGTGATATAGATGTGTCAGATTCACCAGGTGTTGTGGTGTTGGGAAAAAAAGAGTTGTATTTTAGACACGCATCAAAGCACACACTAATTTTGGTATTTTGTTTTATCAAACTTGGGGTGTAGATTTGTTGAGTGACCTTGATGTTGGTGTATGTATCTTTTAAGAAAATGTGCCTCTAGAGACATTCAGAAAATCATTTGAAAGCACACAGAATAAGCAACAATATGGAACTATAATAGCCTATGCAGAGGTTTAACAATTTTGGTTATTAGAAATGTGATATAACATTTTTTCGGGTGTTTCATGTTATTGACCTCTAGTTCCCCCAACCAGAGACCCATTCAAACTTTTGACCTCTAGTCCCTCCAACCAGGGACACATTCAAACTTTTGACCTTTAGTCCCCCCAACCAGGGACCCATTCAAACTTTTGACCTCTAGTCCCCCCACCCAGGGACCCATTCAAACTTTTGACCTCTAGCCCCCCCAATCAGTGACCCATTCAAACTTTTTACGGGTGAACGTAGAGCCATACAGATAGAGTCAGACCTAAATATCGATCATATGGACCAAAGCTAGGGCTAGCACTGCTAGGCTATGGCTATCGCAAGGATTACCACAGACCTCTCAACTTCAAAGGCTAGTTGGTCGTGTCAAATGTAAAATGGCTCCATTTTCCATTCCCCAATTCCTGAATTACACCTGACTGAAACGCGCCTCTGAATTACACCCCACTGAAATGCGCCTGGTTGCTATATCACCCTGCACATAGCTGGACAAACAACTTGATAAATAGTATTGCTGGCTTCCCTTTAGCTACCTCAGTGCCAGCTTGCAGCAATCAAGTTTTATACTCTGGCAAATTCAGGTTCTGACTAACCACTGGTCATGTGAAATGAGTAAGCAGTCATGTTAGCTTGTGATGGTTGACCAAATTTGTGTCACACTACCAAATAGTGTGAGTTGAGGGGTCTGCAGTAGCACCTAGCCCTAAGGTTTGGTCTGTATTTCAGTCTGCCTCCTAGATACTTCTAGTCCTAATAGACAACAGGATGACTGACCTCCGTCACACATGAGGCATGGGGTTATTAATAGGATAATCATCTCGAGTGGCCTAGCCCTCTCACTGCATCTTTTGTAGGTAAGGTGTGACCATGATAACTGAAAATTCAGCTCTACAAATGTGTGCCCCTTACAGGGACATCTATTTCATTTAAACTTAGTAAATGGATGAATACTATTTCATTTGGGCTTTGTAAATTATTTCGATTTCATAGGATGAACTCTTTCATTCAGACGTCGCATATATGGACGAACATTATTCGAGATCGAACTCTATTTGAAGGTGATAACTTGGAAGCTGCTCTAATAGAAGCACATGAATCCCTATCATCAGAATTACACTCATAACTTGGAGGCTGCTCTAACTAACTAGCATAACTTGGAGGCTGCTCTAATATGAGAAGCCCATGAATCCCTATCATCAGAATTACACTCATATGCTAACTAACTAACATAACTTGGAGGCTGCTCTAATATGAGAAGCCCATGAATCCCTATCATCAGAATTACACTCATATGCTAACTAACTAGCATAACTTGGAGGCTGCTCTAATATGAGAAGCCCATGAATCCCTATCATCAGAATTACACTCATATGCTAACTAACTAGCATAACTTGGAGGCTGCTCTAAATGGGAAGCCCATGAATCCCTATCATCAGAATTACACTCATATGCTAACTAACTAGCATAACTTGGAGGGTGCTCTAATGTGAGAAGCCCATGAATCCCTATCATCAGAATTACACTCATATGCTAACTAACTAGCATAACTTGGAGGCTGCTCTAATATGAGAAGCCCATGAATCCCATCATCAGAATAATATGCCTCCAGGTCATATTGCACTCCTGGTTGCTGTTTGTATCAGGCCATTCCTTATTTGAATTGCCTTGCTGCCGTGTTGGCATGGCAATGTGGTGGGTGAGGTGATTATGTGAATCCGTTTTTAAGGACCGTCAAATCTTTCAGGGGGATTTACCTAAAAACTGTTTCCCTGAGGGAGAAAGCATGACGGATTTGATTAGTACATGACAACACTAGTCATGTGACATATTACATGGCAACACTCTGGACATATTACATGGCAACACACTAGACATATGCCATGTTGCATGGCAATGCACTTGCCACATGCCATGTTGCCTAAGCCCGAGGCTATTAGCTATGCAGACGTAATTTGGAACATAAAGGAACTTGTAAGATGGTAGAATAATAGGTAAAATTTATAACTAGGACAAAAATTTCAGTGGCTAAAAAGAGTTCAGCATATTTTATTAGAGGCTTTTATAGCTGGTAAGCTCCTCAAAAAATCATTAGTTCAGCGTCTTCTGCTGCCTCTGAGGCTGTGTTTTCCTTGTCAAAAGCAACATTTTGCGAGTAACAAGACGATCCCTACAAGAATGATTACCTTCATCTCTTATGCGCCAGTACAATAATAATTAAACTTTAACAATATAAACTTTCACCTTTCCCTACTCCTAATCACGCTAAAGGAAACTTTGGGAACTGCCGAAAAGCATAACAAGTAAAATAAACATCATAATAGCCTCAAGCATAAACAACATAAGCCATGTGACAGGTTGCATGACAACACACTGGACATATATCATCATATACACTAGGCATGTGACAGGTTGCATGACAACACACTGGACATATACCATCATATACACTAGTCATGGGTCATTTTACATGACAACATCTAGAGATGAATCCCAAGAGAATCCATATTAGAGATGAATCCCAAGAGAATCCACACTAGAGATGAATCCCAAGTGAATCCATACTAGAGATGAATCCCAAGTGAATCCTTACTAGAGATGAATCCCAAGAGAATCCACACTAGAGATGAATCCCAAGAGAATCCATACTAGAGATGAATCCCAAGTGAATCCATACTAGAGATGAATCCCAAGAGAATCCATACTAGAGATGGATCCCAAGTGAATCCTTACTAGAGATGAATCCCAAGAGAATCCATACTAGAGATGAATCCCAAGAGAATCCATACTAGAGATGGATCCCAAGTGAATTGTTGCATTACGCCTAGGATCACAAACCAGGGTTTCCAGCCATTTCGAGGTTTCAGGAGAGGCAATGGTGGCCAGGGAAAAACGGCCATTTAAAGTGTCCACAATGCACACAGAAAATGCATTCAATTAGTATTGAGTGTGTCCACACTGAATACACATTCAATATGTATTGAGTGTGTCCACACAGAATGCACATTCAATAGTATTGAGCATATCCACACTGAATGCACATTCAATTTGTATTGAGTGTGTCCTCACTGAATGCACATTCAATTTGTATTGAGCATGTCCTCACTGAATGCGCATTCAATTTGTATTGAGCGTGTCCTCACTGAATACACATTCAATTTGTATTGTGTGTGTCCACACGAATGCACATTCAATTTGTATTGAGCGTGTCCTCACTGAATGTACATTCAAATTGACTAAAAGCCTATACTGTCTTCAAGGCTATTACCAAGACCTGTATACTGACCAAGAATAAAAGCCTATACTGTCTTCAGGGCAACTACCAAGACCTGTATACTGACCATGACTAAAGGACTGTATTATCTCCAAGGCAACTACCAAGACCTGTATACTGACCACGACTAAAATGTATGAAGATGCTTTTATAATTGATGGATTCAGCAACTTGAAGAAAGCACAGGATAATTTGAGCATCATGAAGTTAATGAGTGTCATAAAGCAGTTGTTCATGGACTTGTATGTTTCCAGGCTCCTAATGGGATTGAACTGCTGGAATCCCAAGCTGTGAAGACAAATTCAGAGAATAGAATTCGATTGTTCAAACAGCTATCTATCCTACAATTCTTGCCGCGACAAGGCCTGGCTATTCATGGACATATGGAGGCAGATAGTAATCTAATATGGCAGCAGATAGTAATCTAATATGGAGGCAGATAGTAATCTAATATGGAGGCAGATAGTTATCTAATAGTCATATAGTAATCTAATACAGTTGATGGAACTATCGAGTGAAAATTTTCCTGCTCTTTAGGGATGGTTTGGCGATCATAATTATCTATCACATGAAGTTGTGAACGAAATGATCCCAATAATGGGAACTCTTCTTCGTAAGCTGCTTGCTAATATACGTGAAATTTGCTGGTTGGTAATCATGGCTGATGAAACAGATATTTTGCATCATGAACTGCTTGCAATCAGCATTCAATGGGTCAATAACATATATAAGGTTCAGGATTTTATCGGTATGGTACATGCACACATCATCATCCACTTTAACTGCCGCCATTCGGAATATATTAGTGCACTGTATCCTTCAGTTGAGCTACTGCTGACGTCACGCATATGATGGTGCCACTAATATAATAGGACATCTTCGAGGTGTAGCAACACAGTTACAAAATGCGCACATATCTGCTATCCGAGAAAACTGTCTTACTCTTCCTTTGAACCTGTGCTTGCAGGATGCTGCTAACAATGTAAGCCCATTAGAAATGCACTAAATGTTGTAATGGAAGTAACAAAATTGATCATGTGCTCACCTAAACGTTTTCTGCTACTTCAGAGGTGTACACAGCAACTGTCACATGAGAGCACTGGTCTGTGCCCACTTTGCTCAACAAGGTGGACTGTGAGGACTGGAGAAACCGATGCAGTGTTGAGAAATTATGCTGCCATTGTACAAGCTCATGCACAGATTGCTGAAAAGTTACATGATGATATAGCCAAAGAGCCGATGGACTACTATCACAGCTTGAATGATGACTATAGCCAAAGAGCCGATAGACTACTATCACAGCTTGAATGATGACTATAGCCAAAGAGCCGATGGACTCCTATCACAGCTTGAATGATGACTATAGCCAAAGAGCCGATGGACTACTATCACAGCTTGAATGATGACTATAGCCAAAGAGCTGATGGACTACTATCACAGCTTGAATGATGACTATAGCCAAAGAGCCAATGGACTACTATCACAGCTTGAATGATGACTATAGCCAAAGAGCCGATGGACTACTATCACAGCTTGAATGATGACTATAGCCAAAGAGCCGATGGACTATTATCACAACTTGAATGATGACTATAGCCAAAGAGCCGATGGACTACTATCACAGCTTGAATGATGACTACAGCCAAAGAGCCAATGGACTCCTATCACAGCTTGAATGATGACTATAGCCAAAGAGCCGATGGACTACTATCACAGCTTGAATGATGACTATAGCCAAGCGACGATGGACTACTATCATAGCTTGAATGATGACTATAGCCAAAGAGCTGATGGACTACTATCACAGCTTGAATGATAACACTAGCCAAAGAGCCGATGGACTACTATCACAGCTTGAATGATGACTATAGCCAAAGAGCCGATGGACTACTATCACAGCTTGAATGATGACTACAGCCAAAGAGCCGATGGACTCCTATCACAGCTTGAATGATGACTATAGCCAAAGAGCCGATGGACTACTATCACAGCTTGAATGATGACTATAGCCAAAGAGCCGATGGACTACTATCATAGCTTGAATGATGACTATAGCCAAAGAGCCGATGGACTACTATCACAGCTTGAATGATGACTATAGCCAAGCGACGATGGACTACTATCACAGCTTGAATGATGACTATAGCCAAAGAGCTGATGGACTACTATCACAGCTTGAATGATGACTATAGCCAAAGAGCCGATGGACTACTATCACAGCTTGAATGATAACTATAGCCCAAGAGCCGATGGACTACTATCACAGCTTGAATGATGACTATAACCAAAGAGCCAATGGACTACTATCACAACTTGAATGATGACTATAGCCAAAGAGCTGATGGACTACTATCACAGCTTGAATGATGACTATAGCCAAAGAGCCGATGGACTACTATCACAGCTTGAATGATGACTATAGCCAAAGAGCCGATGGACTACTATCACAGCTTGAATGATGACTATAGCCAAAGAGCCGATGGACTACTATCACAGCTTGAATGATGACTATAGCCAAAGAGCCGATGGACTACTATCACAGCTTGAATGATGACTATAGCCAAAGAGCCGATGGACTACTATCACAGCTTGAATGATGACTATAGCCAAAGAGCCGATGGACTACTATCACAGCTTGAATAATTTCACACTTTCTTTAGGCTGAAGCTCTCATATTTAGTGTTTAGTGTCACTAAGCAGACATCCATCTTCATAAGAGTGATATATCAGTACATGAAGCTCTTGCTTGTGCTGATATGACTGTCAGTTACCTCAGGAGATTGAGCAGACATCCAACAATCTTCATAAGAGTGATACATCAGTACAATAAGCTCTTGCTTGTGCTGATATGGCTGTCAGTTACCACAGGAGATTGAGCAGACATCCAACAATCTTAATAAGAGTGATACATCAGTACAAGAAGCTCTTGCTTGTGGTGATATGGCTGTCAGTTACCTCAGGAGATTGAGCAGACATCCAACAATCTTCATAAGAGTGATACATCAGTACAAGAAGCTCTTGCTTGTGCTGATAGAGCTGTCAGTTACCTCAGGAGATTGAGCAGACATCCAACAATCTACAAAGGTGAGATATATCAGCACAAGAAGCTCTTGCTTGTGCTGGTAGAGCTGTCAGGTACCTCAGGAGATTGTAAAGTGATAAATCATATAAGCAGTTTTATGTACTAATGGTCAAGCAGGCTGATGAGCACATGGAGAGCCTTCCTTAGCTTCCATAGATAACCTCCAAGGGGGATTGGATGGATGAGGAGCACATGGTGAGCCTTCCTTAGCTCGTATAGATAACCTCCAAGGAGGATTGGATGAATGAGGAGCACATGGTGAGCCTTCCTTAGCTCATATAGATAACCTCCAAGGAGGATTGGATGGAGGTGCTGCACACCACAGCTTCAGATCAGCTGAAGATTACTACATATCTCATTTTTTTCTACGCACTGTGTCTAATTTCAGAAGAAATTTGTGATTGCTTCAAGTAGAGTTCCATGCTTTTACCGAAAGAATTGGAGAGCTTGCTGATGAAAGCATCAAACAAAGTGAACACTTCACGGATTGCAGTACCTGAAGTAATTAGTTCAATGTATCATCAAGACATTGGTGTGCATAGGCTGGAAGTACAGCTACAGATGTTGCCAGACCTTATAAAGGCTTTCAGATCTCAGAACCTGACAAGACTAACAGTCACAAAAGTGTGTTGCAGTTCCAATGGCCAAGGATATGTTTTCAGCGATAGACAAGCTTCTATGACTATATCTTACCATACAAGTTACAACTTGCACTGCAGAGAGAAGCTTCTCAGTCCCATCATATTAAGTCATACCTAAGATCTACCATGATCGAAGAGCGTTTGAACAACATTTTGTCATTGCATGCACACTCAGAGGAAACGGATGCCCTGGATCTAACAGAGATTGCCTTTTGTTTACATCTGCTAACAGTATTTAGTTTTAACTTGGTCAACCAGTCTCGTCCTATAAGACTAGGTCCATCACCCTTGACTACCATCAAGGGAAGATTGGATTCTTCTGGTTAACCTTAATCTTTGCTATCACCCTACCCAGTACAGGTAAGGATTCACCAGTGTAAGTCCTCAGTTGCACACTGGTTTTCTCCAAAACTAAGTCATCCTTCAATTTCTGGAGGCCATCATATATATATTCTCACTCTAGTAACATGGCTGTACTCCTGTAGCAGTTAACATCTACATGCTCTACCCACACAACTCTGACTTCCATTCCAAATGGTTGTGATGATTTACCAGATAGAGTAAATATCTTTTAACTCTGACAACCCTCGATCTCCACCCCAATGTAATTTGTGTGGTTATGTCCTTCGAGGTGCCTCGAGGTACCTGGCCCTTCTCCCTTGGTTTTGACAGGCATATATAAGCAATGAGTCCAATTTTCCTGCAGATTCTTCATTCTGCATCAAGGAATCAACAAGTGGAGGCTAAGTGATTGCAACCACATCAAAAACAAACTTCCTTCTACAGTTGCTTCCTCGGATTCTGATTTCCACTATAGAGAATGAAAGTTGTCGGAATTTTCTGTTTTGGCTGATCCTCCATGACTGGTATTTGTCACTACTTTTTGGAAAGTATCCATCCCACATGCTGGGAAGGTAGCCTGCGAGCTGTAGAGGACCACTTTTCCAGGAGTATACATTACATGGCTGACATCCATCCCTCTTGCTGGGAAGGCAGCCTGCGAGCTGTAGAGGACCACTTTCCCAGGAGTTTACATTACATGGCTGACATCCATCCCACATGCTGGGAAGGCAGCCTGTGAGCTGTAGAGGACTACTTTCCCAGGAGTTTACATTACATGGCCGACATCCATCCCACATGCTGGGAAGGCAGCCTGCGAGCTGTAGAGGACCACCTTCCCAGGAGTTTACATTACATGGCCGACATCTATCCCACATGCTGGGAAGGCAGCCTGCGGGCTGTAGAGGACCACTTTCCCAGGAGTTTACATTACATGGCCGACATCCATCCCACATGCTGGGAAGGCAGCCTGTGAGCTGTAGAGGACCACTTTCCCAGGAGTTTACATTACATGGCCGACATCCATCCCACATGCTGGGAAGGCAGCCTGCGAGCTGTAGAGGACTACTTTCCCAGGAGTTTACATTACATGGCTGACATCCATCCCACATGCTGGGAAGGCAGCCTGCGAGCTGTAGAGGACCACTTTCCCAGGAGTTTACATTACATGGCTGACATCCATCCCACATGCTGGGAAGGCAGCCTGCGAGCTGTAGAGGACTACTTTCCCAGGAGTTTACATTATATGGCCGACATCTATCCCACATGCTGGGAAGGCAGCCTGCGAGCTGTAGAGGACCACTTTCCCAGGAGTTTACATTACATGGCCGACATCTATCCCACATGCTGGGAAGGCAGCCTGCGAGCTGTAGAGGACTACTTTCCCAGGAGTTTACATTATATGGCCGACATCCATCCCACATGCTGGGAAGGCAGCCTGCGAGCTGTAGAGGACCACTTTCCCAGGAGTTTACATTACATGGCCGACATCCATCCCACATGCTGGGAAGGCAGCCTGCGAGCTGTAGAGGACCACTTTCCCAGGAGTTTACATTACATGGCCGACATCTATCCCACATGCTGGGAAGGCAGCCTGCGAGCTGTAGAGGACTACTTTCCCAGGAGTTTACATTACATGGCCGACATCTATCCCACATGCTGGGAAGGCAGCCTGCGAGCTGTAGAGGACCACTTTCCCAGGAGTTTACATTACATGGCCGACATCCATCCCACATGCTGGGAAGTGGCCTGAGATCTGTACAAGCCTACATTTCCAGGAGTTCTGCTTACATGGCTGACATCCATCCCACATGCTGGGAAGGCAGCCTGCGAGCTGTAGAGGACCACTTTCCCAGGAGTTTACATTACATGGCTGACATCCATCCCACATGCTGGGAAGGCAGCCTGCGAGCTGTAGAGGACCACTTTCCCAGGAGTTTACATTACATGGCCGACATCCATCCCACATGCTGGGAAGGCAGCCTGCGAGCTGTAGAGGACCACTTTCCCAGGAGTTTACATTACATGGCCGACATCTATCCCACATGCTGGGAAGGCAGCCTGCGAGCTGTAGAGGACTACTTTCCCAGGAGTTTACATTACATGGCCGACATCCATCCCACATGCTGGGAAGGCAGCCTGCGAGCTGTAGAGGACTACTTTCCCAGGAGTTTACATTACATGGCCGACATCTATCCCACATGCTGGGAAGGCAGCCTGCGAGCTGTAGAGGACTACTTTCCCAGGAGTTTACATTACATGGCCGACATCTATCCCACATGCTGGGAAGGCAGCCTGAGAGCTGTAGAGGACTACTTTCCCAGGAGTTTACATTACATGGCCGACATCCATCCCACATGCTGGGAAGTGGCCTGAGATCTGTACAAGCCTACATTTCCAGGAGTTCTGCTTACATGGCATGCTCCTCCTAGCTGCCGAGCATCCTTTACAGCTGGCCCATAGCTTGAACTAATTGTAAACTTCTGGGGAAGGTGAGAGCCTGTTCCGATAGCAATTTTACCATTAGTATTTTGGGGTAATTCACACTGCAGACCCACCTATTCTTTAGCATACTCACAAAACTCTGAGAATTGTTGCAGGGTTGCCACAGATAGAGCTAAGGACTCTTCTTTTGCTCTCACTTGAGAACTGTATTTCCACCATCGTACTATAGGGGAAGGTTTGGGGTTGTAGTGCTTGGTGACTAATTCTACATTGTCTGTGAATTACTTCTCCATAAGTTTAGGTGGGTAAACTAAGTATCCTGATTATCTGATAAGTAGCTGGACCATATATGCTCAATAAGATAGCTCGCTTCCTGGTAGCATCATCTATAAAGTTTGCCACAAGGTATTGTTCCATCATTTCCCACGTAAGCTCTCCAATCCTCAGAATGTGGAACAAATGGCTCCATCCAACTACAGACTGCCATCTTGACGTTTATCTGTTCTGAAGAATGTATAGTCTTCATTACTAATATCTTATAACCCAGCATAGTTCATGCCTAGACTTGTCCTTTCAGGTTTGCAAACATCATTGGCTATTAGAAATATAGATGAAGACAGAGAAGAGGCAGTCATGGTTAGTTTTGAGCAGAGGGACACACCTGATGCAGGACATCGACACGATACAGTATGATGACACATAACACCATAGCAACTACAAAAAATATGTCCATGCATAGCCAAGAACCCTTAATCTCCCGCTTTCATCTCCTTCTTGATAACAGAAAAATAAATGCATTGGGTAATTATCGTCAGGCAGATAGGTACTTACTTAACATGTTATTACTTAAGCAGAACAAGTGATTGCACGGTTGACTTTTGAGAATTTTCTTTTTCTAAGAAAAATTAAGTAAATACGTGTTGTTCTCATCTGCACAACTGATACCAAGTCTTTTAAGGAGGCTGTAGCTGACTTTCCACCAAGATTTTGTTATGTACTGACTCATGCGGAGTACAAGATGAAGAAGCAATTTAGAAGGAGACTCTCAAGCTTGAGTCACGGAAGCTCGGTCCTTGCAGTACTTTGGACATAGATTCTGATGTTGCTGGAATGGTGTAGCTTTCTAGATTGTGATAACTGCCCTAGAATACCTCACAAACTTGCCACAGAAACTAATGTCTCATTATATCACCTAGAGAAACATAACAGAACAAAACTAAAAGACAATAGAAACAAAACGTGTTTTTATTATCCTGTATTTACATAAAACAACTGATTTGTGCTTAAGTGCACCACAACCATTGTACTTATGTGCACCACAACAAGTTGTACTTATGTGAACCACAACCAGTTGTACAGCAATATTATACAGCTTCTTACAATCTGTAACATGAATACTATACATGATTGTATATGGTAAAGGGTTGATTAAATGGTCGTTTGGTATACTGGATCTTGAATGGTAAAGGGTTGGTTGTGGTCTACATGGGTACAGTCTAATTTCCTTTTGGTGAAAAACCAACAATTAAAAACATTTGTGTGTGTGTATGCGTGTGCAGAGTGTGAATAGTGTGTGGTACTTGTATTCCTCAATTCAGACTGTCTAACCAATGATGTCACTCTGTCTGTAGAACCCACTAGGCTCCACCTCAAGGCCCCACCTCAAGGCTCAAACTGTTAACTGCTGGCATGATGGTCATATGATCTGTCACATTTTAAGCCAGATAGTTACTTCTATAGGGCTTTGATTCCCTACACTTGTGAGTGCATCGTCTATTAGAATAATTAGTGGGAGCTGAGTTGAACCTGCGACGAACTGCTCAATGTTATAGAAACTACAACAAAAACAGAAGTAAAGAAATGAAAGAAGAACAGTGATGCTTGAAGAACATCAGAAGAAGAGCGATGCTTGAAGAACATCAGAAGAACAGTGATGCTTGAAGAACATCAGAACAACAGAGATGCTTGAAGAACATCAGAAGAACAGTGATGCTTGAAGAACATCAGAAGAACAGTGATGCTTGAAGAACATCAGAAGAACAGTGATGCTTGAAGAACATCCGGAGAACAGCGATGCTTGAAGAACATCAGAAGGACAGTGATGCTTGAAGAACATCAGAAGAACAGTGATGCTTGAAGAACATCCGGAGAACAGCGATGCTTGAAGAACATCAGAAGAACAGAGATGCTTGAAGAACATCAGAAGAACAGTGATGCTTGAAGAACATCAGAAGAACAGTGATGCTTGAAGAACATCAGAAGGACAGTGATGCTTGAAGAACATCAGAAGAACAGCGATGCTTGAAGAACATCAGAAGAACAGCGATGCTTGAAGAACATCAGAAGAACAGCGATGCTTGAAGAACATCAGAAGAACAGTGATGCTTGAAGAACACCAGAAGGACAGCGATGCTTGAAGAACATCAGAAGAACAGTGATGCTTGAAGAACATCAGAAGAACAGTGATGCTTGAAGAACACCAGAAGGACAGCGATGCTTGAAGAACACCAGAAGAACAGTGATGCTTGAAGAACATCAGAAGAACAGAGATGCTTGAAGAACATCAGAAGAACAGTGATGCTTGAAGAACATCAGAAGAACAGCGATGCTTGAAGAACACCAGAAGAACAGTGATGCTTGAAGAACACCAGAAGAACAGAGATGCTTGAAGAACATCAGAAGAACAGTGATGCTTGAAGAACATCAGAAGAACAGTGATGCTTGAAGAACAGCAGAAGAACAGCGATGCTTGAAGAACATCAGAAGAACAGTGATGCTTGAAGAACATCAGAAGAACAGTGATGCTTGAAGAACACCAGAAGAACAGCGATGCTTGAAGAACACCAGAAGAACAGAGATGCTTGAAGAACACCAGAAGAACAGCGATGCTTGAAGAACATCAGAAGAACAGTGATGCTTGAAGAACACCAGAAGAACAGCGATGCCTGAAGAACATCAGAAGAAGAGCGATGCTTGAAGAACATCAGAAGAACAGTGATGCTTGAAGAACACCAGAAGAACAGAGATGCTTGAAGAACATCAGAAGAACAGTGATGCTTGAAGAACATCAGAAGAACAGTGATGCTTGAAGAACACCAGAAGAACAGAGATGCTTGAAGAACATCAGAAGAACAGCGATGCTTGAAGAACATCAGAAGAACAGTGATGCTTGAAGAACATCAGAAGAACAGAGATGCTTGAAGAACATCAGAAGAACAGTGATGCTTGAAGAACATCAGAAGAACAGTGATGCTTGAAGAACATCAGAAGAACAGTGATGCTTGAAGTACTTCAGAAGAACAGTGATGCTTGAAGAACACCAGAAGAACAGAGATGCTTGAAGAACATCAGAAGAACAGTGATGCTTGAAGAACATCAGAAGAACAGTGATGCTTGAAGAACACCAGAAGAACAGAGATGCTTGAAGAACATCAGAAGAACAGTGATGCTTGAAGAACATCAGAAGAACAGTGATGCTTGAAGAACAGCAGAAAACAGCGATGCTTGAAGTACTTAAGAAGAACAGAGATGCTCGAAGCATCAGAAGAACAGTGATGCTTGAAGAATATCAGAAGAACAGCGACACTTGAAGAACGTCAGAAGAACATAGATGCTTGAAGCATCAGAAGAACAGTGATGCTTGAAGAACATCAGAAGAACAGTGATGCTTGAAGTACTTCAGAAGAACAGTGATGCTTGAAGAACATCAGAAGAACAGCGATGCTTGAAGAACATTAGAAGAACAGTGATGCTTGAAGAACATCAGAAGAGCAGCGATGCTTGAAGAACTTCTCTTTTTAGTCCAAAAATTGACTATCTCAGAAAAGAGAACAGAAATACTCTGAAAGTTTGTTTTTCTTCCCAAGTTTGAAAAGGTGCAAATCCTGAGGAAAATTTGAATTTGTTTAAACAATTGTTTTTGATCAAACCAGTAAAATGGGGGAAATATTAACAAAAACTTGTTTTTCTCCTTAAAGTGAGCCAATACAGCTAAACTATGCTTTTCTGTTGTTTTGAAGCATATTTGGGGAAATTCACAGAGAACTTCTCTTTTTAGTCAAAAAAGTGACTATCTCAGAAAGGAGCACTGAAATACTCAGAAAGTTTGTTTTACTTAACATGTTTGAAAAGAGGCAAATCCTGAGGAAAATTTGGATTTGTTTAAACCACTGTTTTTGTTCAAACCAGTCTAAGGGGACAAATATTAACAAAAACTGTTTTTCTCCCCAAAGTGTGGCACATACATTTAAACTATGTTTTTCTGTTGTTTTATAGCTTTTTCGGGAAAATTCACTGTGAACTTTTCTTTTTAGTCCAAAAATTGACTATCTCAGGAAAGAGCAGGAAAATACTCAGAAAGTTTTTTTTTCTTAACAAGTTTGAAAAGGGGAAAATCCTGAGGAAAATTTGGATTTGTTTAAACAACTTTTTTTAATCAAACCAATAAAATGGGGGAAATATTAACAAAAACTTGTTTTTCAACTCAAAGTGAGTCATGTACAGATAAACTAACTTTTCTGTGGTTTTGAAGAATTTTTGGGGGAATTCAGAGAGAACTTCTCTTTTTAGTCAAAACATGACTATCTCAGAAAGGAGCACTGAAATACTCAGAAAGTATATATTTCTTAACAAGTTTGAAAAGGTCAAATCCTGAGGAAAATTTGGTTTGTTTAAACAAAAAATTTTGATCAAACCATTAAAATGGGGGAAATATTAACAAAAATTTGTTTTCCTCCTTAAAGTGAGACACATACAGCTAAACTATGCTTTTCAAATGTTATGTAGCATTTTCAGGAAAATTCACAGAGAACTTCTCTTTTTAGTCCAAAAAGTGATCTCAGAAAGGAGGACAGAAATACTCAGAAAGTTTGTTTTTCATAACAAGTTTGAAAAGCGGCAAATCCTGAGGAAAAATTTTATTTGTTTAAACAACTTTTTTTGATCAAACCAGTTAAAGGAGAAAAATACTAACAAAAACTGTTTTCCTCCCCCAAGTGAGCCACAAACAGCTAAACTATGATTTTCTGTTGTTTTGATGCTTTTTCGGGGAAATTCACAGAGAACTTCTCTTTTTAGTCCAAAAAGTGACTATCTCAGAAAAGAGTCCAGAAATACTCAGAAAGTTTGTTTTTCTTAACAATTTTGAAACGGGGCACATCCTGAGAAAAATTTGGATTTGTTTAAACAACTGTTTTTGATCAAACCAGTAAAATGGGGGAAATATTAACAAAAGCTTGTTTTTCACATCAAGGTGAGCCACATACAGCTAAACTATGCTTTTCTGTTGTTTTGAAGAATTTTTGCGGAAATTCACATAGAACTTCTCTTTTTAGTCTAAAATGACTATCTCAGTAAGGAGCACTGAAATTCTCAGATACTTATTTTTCTTAACATGTTTGAAAACGGAAAATCCTGAGGAAAATTTGGATTGGTTTAAACAAATTCTTTTGATCAAACCAGTAAAAGGGGATAAATATTAACAAAAACTTGTTTTTTTCCCCAAAATGAGACACATACAGCTAAACTTTGCTTCTCTGTTGTTTTGAAGCATTTTTGGGGAAATTCACAGAGAACTTCTCTTTTTAGTCAAAAAAGTGGCAATCTCAGAAAGGAGCACTGAATAACTCAGAAACTTTGTTTTTCTTAAATGTTTGAAAAGGTGTAAATCCTGTGGAAAACTTGGATTGGTTTAAACAACTTTTTTTGATCAAACCAGTAAAAGGGAACAAATATTAACAAAAACTGTTTTTCTCCCCAAAGTGAGCCACATCAGCTAAACTATACTTTTTTGTTGTTTTGAAGCATTTTCGGGGAAATTCATAGAGAAATTCTCCTTTTAGTCCAAAAAGTGACTATCTCAGAAAAAAGCCCAGAAATACTTAGAAAGTTTGTTTTTCTTAACATGTTTGAAAAGGCGTAAATCCTGAGAAAAATTTGGATTTGTTTAAACTATTGTTTTTGATCAAACCAGGCTAATGGGAGAAATATCAAAAAAAAAATTCCCCTCAAAGTGAGCAATATACAACTAAACCATGCTTTTCTGTTGTTTTGAAGCATTTTGGAGGAAATTCACAGAGAACTTCTCTTTTTGTTCAAAAAATGGCAATCTCTGAATGGAGCACTGAAAAAATCAGAAATTTTGTTTTTCTTTATAATTTGAAAAGGGTCAAATCCTGTGGAAAATTTGGATTGGTTTAAACAACTATTTTTGATCAAACTAGTAAAAGGGAACAAATATTAACAAAAACTGTTTTTCTCTCCAAAGTGAGCCACATTCAGCTAAACTATGCTTTTCTGTTGTTTTGAAGTATTTTCGGGGAATTCATAGAGAAATTCAGAAAAGATCAGAGAAATACTTAGAAAGTTTATTTTTCTTAACATGTTTGAAAAGGGGTAAATCCTGAGAAAAATTTGGATTTGTTTAAACAACTGTTTTTGATCAAACCAGGCTAATGGGAGAAATATCAACAAAAACTTGTTTTTCTCCTCAAAGTGAGCCTCATACAGCTAAACTTTGCTTTTCTGTTGTTTAGAAGCATTTTGGAGGAAATTCAAAGAGAAGTTCTCCTTTTAGTCAAAAAAGTGGCTATCTCAAAAAGGAGCACTGAAATACTCAGAAATTTGTTTTTCCTAACATGTTTTTTAAAAGAGGCTAATCCTGAGGAAAATTGGATTTGTTTAAACATCTACTTTTGATCAAACAAGTAAAAGGGGACAAATATTAAAAAACTGTGTTTCTCCCCCAAGTGAGCCACATACAACTAAACTATGCTTTTCTGTTTTTTAAAGCTTTTAGGGGAAATTCACAGTGAACTTCTCTTTTTAGTCCAAAAATTAACTATCTCAGAAAAGAGCAGAGAAATACTCAGAAAGTTTTTTTTTCTTAACAAATTTGAAAAGGGGCAAATCCTGAGGAAAATTTGAATTTGTTTAAACTACTTTTTTTGGTTAAACCAGTAAAATGTGGGAAATATAAACAAAAACTTTTTTTCATCTAAAAGTGAGCCACATAGAGCTAAACTATGCTTTTTTGTTTTGATGCATTTTTGGGAAATTCACAGAGAACTTCTCTTTTTAGTCAAAAAAGTGGCTATCTTAGAATGGAGAACTGAAATACTAAGAAAGTTTGTTTTTCTTAACAATTTTGAATAGGGACAAATCCTACGGAAAATTTTGATTTGTTTAAACAACTATTTTTGATCAAACCAGTAAAATGGGGAAAATATTAACAAAAACTTGTTTTTCTCCTCAATGTGAGCCATATACAGCTAAACTATGCTTTTCTGTTAATTTTAAGCATTTTTCTGGATTTTCACAGAGAACCTCTCTTTTTAGTCAAAAAAGTGGCTATCTCAGAAAGGAGCACTGAAAAACTCAGAAATTGTTTTTTTCTTAACATGTTTGAAATGGGGCAAATCCAGTAAAAAAATTTGGATTTGTTTAAACAAGTTTTTCTGCTCAAACCAGTAAATGGGAACAAATATTAACAAAAACTGTTGTTATCCCAAAAGAGAGCCACTTATAGCTAAACAATGCTTTTCTGTGGTTTTGTAGCAATTTCGGGGAAATTCACAGAGAACTTCTCTTTTTGGTCCAAAAAGTGACTATCTCAGAAAGGAGCATTGAAATACTCAGAAAGTTTGTTTTTCTTAACATGTTTGAAAAGGGGAAAATCCTGAGGAAAATTTGGATACAAGTATTTTTGATCAAACCAGTAAAATGGGGGAATTATTAACAAAATCTTGTTTTTCTCCTCAAAGTGAGACACATACAGCAAAACTATACTTTTCTGTTGTTTTGAAGTATTTTTGGGGAAATTCACAGAGAACTTCTCTTTTTGGTCCAAAAAGTGACACTCTCAGAAAGGAGCACTGAAATACTCAGAAAGTTTGTTTTACATAACTAGTGATAAAAGGCGCAAATCCTGAGGAAAATTTAGATTTGTTTAAACAAATCTTTTGGATCAAACCAGTAAAAGGGGACAAATATAAACAAAAATTTTTTTTTCTCCCCAAAGTGAGCCACATTCTGCTAAACTATGCTTTTTTTTGTTGTTTTGAAGCATATTGGGGGAAATTCACAGAGAAGTTCTCTTTTTAGTAAAAAAAGTAGCTATATCAGAAAGGAGCACTGAAATACTCAGAAATTTGTTTTTCTTAACATGTTTGAAAAGGAGAAATTCCCGAGGAAAATTTGGATTTGTTTAAACAACTGTTTTTGACAAAACAAGTAAAAGGGGACAAATATTAACAAAAACTGTGTTTCTCAACAAAGTTAGCCACATACAGCTAAACTATGCTTTTCTGTTGTTTTAAAGTTTTTTCGGGGAAATTCACAGTAAACTTCTCTTTTTAGTCCAAAAATTGACTATCTCAGAAAAGAGCAGAGAAATACTCAGAAATTTGTTTTTCTTAACAACCTTGAAAAGGGGCAAATCCTGAGGAAAATTTGGATTTGTTTAAACAACTTTTTTTGTTTAAACCAGTAAATTGTGTGAAATATAAACAAAAACTTGTTTTTTAATCTAAAAGTGAGCCACATAGAGCTAAACTATGCTTTTTTTGTTTTAATGCATTTTGGGGGAATTCACAGAGAACTTCTCTTTTTAGTCAAAAAAGTGGCTATCTTAGAATAGAGAACTGAAATACTAAGAAAGTTTTTTTTTTTTAACAATTTTGAATAGGGGCAAATCCTACGGAAAATTTATATTTGTTTAAACAATTTTTTTGATCAAACCAGTAAAATGGGGAAAATATTAACAAAAACTTGTTTATCTCCTCAACGTGAGCCATATACAGCTAAACTATACTTTTCTGTTAATTTTAAGCATTTTTCTGAATTTTCACAGAGAACTTCTCTTTTTAGTAAAAAAAGTGGCTATCTCAGAAAGGAGCACTGATAAACTCAGAAACTTTGTTTTTCTTGACATGTTTGAACTTCTCTTTTTAGTAAAAAAAGTGGCTATCTCAGAAAGGAGCACTGATAAACTCAGAAACTTTGTTTTTCTTGACATGTTTGAAAAGAGGAAAATCCAGTGAAAAATTTGGATTTGTTTAAACAAGTTTTTTTGGTTAAACCAGTAAAATGTGGGAAATATAAACAAAAATTTGTTTTTCTCCTCAAAGTGAGCCACATACAGCTAAACTATCCTTTTTTTTTTTATGCATTTTGGGGGAATTAACAGAGAACTTCTCTTTTTAGTCAAAAAAATGACTATCTTAGAATTGAGCACTGAACAACTCAGAAAGTTGTTTTTTTTAACAAGTTTGAAAAGCGGCAAATCCTGAGGAAAATTTGGATTTGTTTAAACAATTTTTTTTTATCAAACCAGTAAAATGTAGGAAATATTAACAAAAACTTGTTTTTCTCCTCAAAGTGAGCCACATACAGCTAAACTATGCTTTTCTGTTAATTTGAAGCATTTTTCTGGAAATTCACAGAGAACTTCTCTTTTTAGTCAAAAAAAGGCTCTCTCAGAAAGGAGCACTGAAATACTCAGAAAGTTTGTTTTTCTTAAGTTTGAGAAGGGGCAAATCCTGAGGAAAATTTGGATTTGTTTAAACAATTTTTTTGTTTAAACCAGTAAATTGTGGGAAATATAAACAAAAACTTGTTTTTCATCTCAAGTGAGCCACATACAGCTAAACTATGCTTTTCTGTTAATTTGAAGCATTTTTCGGGAAATTCACAGAGAACTTCTCTTTTTAGTCAGAAAGGAACACTGAAATACTCAGAAAGTTTGTTTTTCTTAACAAGTTTGAAAATGGAAAATTTGGATTTGTTTAAACAAATATTTTTGATCAAACCAGTAAAATGGGGGAAATATTAACAAAAACTTGTTTTCACCTTGAAGTGAGCCACATACAGCCAAAATATGCTTTTCTCTTGTTTTGAAGCATTTTCCTGGAAATTCAGAGAGAACTTCTCTTTTTAGTCAAAAAAGTGACACTCTCTGAAAAAAGCTCAGAAATACTCAGAAGTTTGTTTTTCTTAACAAGTTATAAAAGGGGCAAATCCTGAGGAAAATTTGGTTTTTTTTAAACAAATCTTTTGGATCAAACCAGTAAAAGGGGACAAATATAAACAAAAACTTGTTTTTCTCCCCAAAGTGAGCCACATTCTGCTAAACTATACTTTTTTTGTTGTTTTAAGCATATTGGGGGAAATTCACAGAGAAGTTCTCTATTTAGTCAAAAAAGTAGCTATATCAGAATGGAGTACTGAAATACTCAGAAAGTTTGTTTTCCTTAACGTTTGAAAAGGGGTAAAATCCTGTGGAAAATTTGGATACAAGTGTTTTTGATCGAGCCAGTAAAATTGGGGTATTATTAACAAAAAAATTGTTCTACTTCAAGTGAGACACATACAGCTAAACTATTCTTTTCTTTTGTTTTGAAGCATTTGGGGGGAAATTCATAGAGAACTTCTCTTTTTAATCAAAAAAGTGACTATCATTGAAAAGAGCTCAGAAATACTCTGAAAGTTTGTTTTTCTTAACAAGTTACAAAAGGGAAAAAACTGAGGAAAATTTAGATTTGTTTAAACAAATCTTTTGGATCAAACCAGAAAAAGGGGACAAATATAAACAAAAACTTGTTTTTCTCCCCAAACAGAGCCACATTCAGCTAAACTATGCTTTTCTGTTGTTTTGAAGCGTTTTTGAGGAAATTCATAGAGAAATTCTCTTTTTAGTCCAAAAAGTGACATCTCAGAAAACAGCACAGAAATACTTAGAAAGTTTGTTTTTCTTAACAAATTTGAAAAAGAGTAAATCCTTAGAAAAATTTGGATTTGTTTAAACAACTGCTTTTGATCAAACCAAGCTATTGGGAGAAATATCAACAAAAACTTGATTTTCTCCTCAAAGTGGTCACAAAGAGCTAAACTATGTTTTTCTGTTGTTTTGAAGCATTTTGGAGGAATTTCACAGAGAGGTTCCCTTTTTAGTCAAAAAAGTGACACTCTCTGAAAAGAACTCAGAAATACTCAGAAAGTTTGTTTTTCTTAACAAATTATAAAATGGGCAAATCCTGAGGAAAATTTAGATTTATTTAACCAAATCTTTTGGATCAAACCAGTAAAAGGGGACAAATATAAACAAAAACTTTTTTTTCTCCCCAAAGTGAGCCACATTCATCTAAACTATGCTTTTCGTTTGTTTTGAAGCATTTTGGGTAGAAATTCACAGTGAAGTTCTCATTTTAGTCAAAAAAGTGACTATCTCAGAAAGAAGCACTGAAATACTCAGAAATTTTTTTTTCTTAGTTTGAAAAAGGGCAAATCCTGAGGAAAATTTGGATTTGTTTAAACAACTGCTTTTGACCAAACAAGTAGAAGGGGACAAATATTGACAAAAACTGTGTTTCTCCCCAAAGTGAGCCACATACAGCTAAACTATGCTTTTCTGTTGTTTTGGAACATTTTCGGGGAAATAAACAGAGAACTTCTCTTTTTGGTCCAAAATGTGGCTATCTCCGAAAGGAGCACTAAAATACTCAGAAAGTTTGTTTTTCTTAACATGTTTGAAAAGGGGAAAATCCTGAGAAAAATTTGGATACAAGTGTTTTTGATCGAGCTAGTAAAAATGGGAGAATTATTAACAAAAACTTGTTTTTCTCCTTAAAGTGAGACACATACAGCGAAACTATTTTTTTTTTTTTTTTGAAACATTTTTGGGAAATTCACAGAGAACTTCTCTTTTTATTCAAAAAATGTCTATCTATGAAAAGAGCTCAGTAATACTCAGAAAGTTTGTTTTTCTTAACAAGTTATAAAATGGGGAAATCCTGAGTAAAATTTGGATTTGTTTAAACAACTGTTTTTGATCAAACCTTTGAAATGGGAGAAATATTAACAAAAACTTGTTTTTCTCCTCAAAGTGTCCCTCATACAGCTAAACTATGCTTTTCTTTTGTTTTGAAGCATTTTTGGGAAATTCACAGAGAACTTCTCTTTTTAGTCAAAAAATTGACCTCTCAGAAAGGAGAACTGAAACACTCAGAAAGTTTGTTTTTCTTAATAAGTTTGAAAAGGGGCAAATCCTGTGGAAAATTTGGATTTGTTTAAACAAATTTTTTTGATCAAGCCAGTAAAATGGGAGAAATATTAACAAAAACTTATTTTTCTCCTCAAAGTGAGCCACATACAGCTAAACTATGCTTTTCTGTTGTTTTGAAGCATTTTGGGGGAAATTCACAGAGAACTTCTCTTTTTAGTACAAAAATTGGCTATCTCAGAAAGGAGCACTGAAATACTCAGAAAGTTGTTTTTCCTTAACATGTTTGAAAAGGGAAAATCCTGATGAAAATTTGGATTGGTTTAAACAAATGGTTTTGAACAAACCAGTAAAATGGGATAAATATTAACAAAAACTTGTATTTCTCCCCAAAGTGAGCCACATACAGCTATACTTTGCTTGTCTGTTGTTTTGAAGCATTTTGGGGGAAATTCACAGAGAACTTCTTTTTTTTGACAAAAAATTGGCAATCTCAGAATAGAGCACTGAAAAACTCAGAAACTTTGTTTTTCTTAACATGTTTGAAAAGGGGCAAATCCTGTGGGATATTTGGATTTGTTTAAACAACTTTTTTTGATCAAACCAGTAAAAGGGAACAAATATTAACAAAAACTGTTTTTATCCCCAAAGTGAGCCACATACAGCTAAACTTTGCTTTTCTGCTGTTTTGAAGCATTTTCGGAAAAATTCATAGAGAAATTCTCTTTTTAATCCAAAATGTGACTATCTCAGAAAACAGCAGAGAAATACTAAGAAAATTTTTTTCTTAACAAGTTTGAAAAGGGGTAAATCCTGAGAAAAATTTGGATTTGTTTAAACAACTTTTTTTTGATCAAACCAGGATAATGGGAGAAATATCAACAAAAACTTGTTTTTCTCTTCAAAGTGATCCACATAATGCTGAAATAAGATTTTCTGTTGTTTTGAAGCATTTTGGGTAATTCACAGAGAACTTCTCTTTTTAGTCAAAAAAGTGACTACCTCAGAAAGGAGCACCAAAATACTCAGAAAGTTTATTTTTCTTAACATGTTTGAAAAGGGGAAAATAATGAGGAAAATTTGGATTTGTTTAAACAACTGTTTTTGATTAAACCAGTAAAAGGGGGCTAATATTAACAAAAACTGTTTTTCCCCCCCTATGTGAGCAACATACAGTTAAACTATGTTTTTCTGTTGTTTTGAAGCAATTTGGAGGAATTTCACAGAGAAGCTCTCTTTTTAGTCAAAAATTGGCAATGTCAGAATAGAGCACTGAAAAACTCAGAAACTTTGTTTTTCTTAACATGTTTGAAAAGGGGCAAATCCTGTGGAAAATTTGGATTTGTTTAAACAATTGTTTTCGATCAAAACAGTTAAATGGGGGAAATATTAACAAGAACTTGTTTTTTCTTAACAAATTATAAAAGGGCAAATCCTGTGGAAAATTTAGATTTGTTTAAACAAATCTTTTGGATCAAACCAGTAAAAGGGGACAAATATAAACAAAACCTTTTTTTTCTCCCCAAAGTGAGCCACATTTAGCTAAACTTTGCTTCTCTGTTGTTTTGAAGCATTTTCGTGGAAATTAATAGAGAAATTCTCTTTTTAGTCCAAAAAGTGACTATCTTAGAAAACAACAGAGAAATACTTAGAAAGTTTGTTTTTCTTAACAAATTTGAAAAAGGGTAAATCCTGAGAAAAATTTGGATTTGTTTAAACAACTTTTTTTAATCAAACCAGGATAATTGGAGAAATATCAACAAAAACTTGTTTTTCTCCTCAAAGTTAACCACATAGTGCTGAAATAAGATTTTCTGTTGTTTTGATGCATTTTTTTGGGTATTTCACAGAGAACTTCTCTTTTTAGTCCAAAAAGTGACTACCTCAGAAAGGAGCACCAAAATACTCAGAAAGTTTATTTTTCTTAACAAGTTTGAAAAGGGGCAAATCATGAGGAAAATTTGGATTTGTTTAAACAATTTTTTTTGACCAAACCAGTAAAAGGGAACAAATATTAACAAAAACCTTTTTTCGCCCGAAAGTGACCAACATACAGCTAAACTATGCTTTTTTGTTTTTTTATAGCTTTTTCGTCGAAATTCACAGAGAATTTCTCTTTTTAGTCAAAAAATTGGCAATCTCAGAAGGGAGCACTGAAAAACTCAGAAAGTTTGTTTTTCTTAACATGTTTAAAAAGGGGCAAATCCTGTGGAAAATTTGGATTTGTTTAAACAATTTTTTTCGATCAAACCAGTAAAATGGGGGAAATATTAACAAAAACTTGTTTTTCTCCTCAAACTGAGCAACATACAGCTAAACTATGCTTTTCTGTTATTTTAGCATTTTTGGGGAAATTCAGAGAACTTCTCTTTTTAGTACAAAAATGGGCTATCTCAGAAAGGAGCACTGAAATACTCAGAAAGTTGTTTTTCCTCAACATGTTTGAAAGGGAATATACTGAGGAAAATTTGGATTGGTTTAAACAAATATTTTTGACCAAACCAGTAAAATAGGATAAATATTAACAAAAACTTGTTTTTCTCCCCAATGTGATCCACATACAGCTAAACTTTGCTTGTCTGTTGTTTTGAAGCATTTTGGGGGAAATTCACAGAGAACTTCCCTTTTTTGTAAAAAAAAGTGGCAATCTCAGAATAGAGCACTGAAAAACTCAGAAACTTTGTTTTTCTTAAGATGTTTGAAATGGGACAAATCCTGTGGAATATTTGGATTGTTTAAACAACTTTTTTTGATCAAACCAGTAAAAGGGAACAAATATTAACAAAAACTGTTTTTATCCCCAAAGTGAGCCACATACAGCTAAACTTTGCTTTTCTGTTGTTTTGAAGCATTTTCGGGGAAATTAATAGAGAAATTCTCTTTTTAGTCCAAAATGTGACTATCTCAGAAAACAGCAGAGAAATACCAAGAATTTTTTTTTTCTTAACAAGTTTGAAAAGGGGTAAATCCTGAGAAAAATTTGGATTTGTTTAAACAACTTTTTTTGATCAAACCAGGATAATGGGAGAAATATCAACAAAAAAAATTTTTTCTCTTCAAAGTGAGCCACATAGTGCTGAAATAAGATTTTCTGTTGTTTTGAAGCAATTTTGGGTAATTCACAGAGAACTTCTCTTTTTAGTCAAAAAAGTGACTACCTCAGGAAGGAGCACTGAAATACTCAGAAAGTTAATTTTCTCAACATGTTTGAAAAGGGGCAAATCATGAGGAAAATTTGGATTTTTTAAACAACTTTTTTTGATCAAACCAGTAAAAGGGGGCATATATTAACAAAAACTGTTTTTCCCCCCAAAATGAGCAACATACAGCTAAACTATATTTTTCTGTTGTTTTGAAGCATTTTGGAGGAATTTCACAGTGAACTTCTCTTTTTAGTCAAAAAAGTGACTATCTCAGAAAGGAGCACTGAAATTCTCAGATAGTTGTTTTTCTTAACATGTTTGTTAAGGGAAAATCCTGAGGAAAATTTGGATTGGTTTAAACAATGTTTTTGATCAAGCCAGTAAAATAGGAGAAATATTAACAAAAACTTGTTTTTCTCCTCAATGTGAGCCACATAGTGCTGAAATAAGATTTTCGGTTGTTTTGATGCATTTTTGGGGTATTTCACAGAGAACTTCTCTTTTTAGTCAAAAAAGTAACTACCTCAGAAAGTAGCACCGAAATACTCAGAAAGTTTATTTTTCTTAACAAGTTTGAAAAGGGGCAAATCATGAGGAAAATTTGGATTTGTTTATACAATTTTTTTTGACCAAACCAGTAAAAGGGAGCAAATATTAAAAAAAATTGTTTTTCCCCCCAAAATGAGCAACAAAAAGCTAAACTATGCTTTTTTGTTGTTTTAGAACTTTTTCGGGGAAATTCACATAGAACTTCTCTTTTTAGTCAAAAAAGTGGCAATCTCAGAAAGGAGAACTGACAAAATTCAGAAACTTTGTTTTTCTTTAACTGTTTGAAAAGGGTAAAATCCTGTGGAAAATTTGGATTTGTTTAAACATTTTTTTTCGATCAAACATGTAAAATGGGGGAAATATTAACAAAAAATTGTTTTTCTCCTCAATGTGAGCCACATAAGCTAAACTATGCTTTTCTGTTGTTTTGAAGCATTTTGGAGGAATTTTACAGAGAAGCTCACTTTTTAGTCAAAAAAGTGAGTATCTCTGAAAGGAGCACTGAAATTCTCAGATAGTTGTTTTTCTTAACATGTTTGAAAAGGGAAAATCCTGAGGAAAATTTGGATTGGTTTAAACAAATGTTTTTGATCAAGCCAGTAAAATAGGAGAAATATTAACAAAAACTTGTTTTTCTCCTTAAAATGCGCCATATAGTGCTGAAATAAGATTTTCTGTTGTTTTGATGCTTTTTTTTGGGTAATTTACAGAGAACTTCTCTTTTTAGTCCAAAATGTGACTATCTCAGAAAACAGCAGAGAAATACTAAGAAATTTTTTTTTCTTAACAAGTTTGAAAAGGGGCAAATCATGAGGAAAATTTGGATTTGTTTAAACAATTTTTTTTGACCAAACCAGTAAAAGGGGGCAAATATTAACAAAAACTGTTTCCCCCCCCAAAATGAGCAACATAAAGCGATACTAAGCTTTTTTGTTGTTTTATAGTTTTTTCGGGGAAATTCACAGAGAACTTCTCTTTTTAGTCAAAAATTGGCAATCTCAGAAAGGAGCACTAAAAAACTCAGAAACTTTGTTTTTCTTAAGATGTTTGAAAAGGGGCAAATCCTGTGGTATATTGGGATTGCTTTAAACAACTTTTTTTGATCAAACCAGTAAAAGGGAACAAATATTAACAAAAAAATTGTTTTTATCACCTAAGTGAGCCACATACAGCTAAACTTTGCTTTTCTTTTTTTTTGAAGCATTTTCGGGGAAAATCATAGAGAAATTCTCTTTTTAGTCCAAAATGTGACTCTCAGAAAAAAGCAGAGAAATACTAAGAAAGTTTTTTTTCTTAACAAGTTAAAAAAGGGGTATATCCTGGGAAAAATTTGGATTTGTTTAAACAACTTTTTTGATCAAACCAGGATAATGGGAGAAATATCAACAAAAACTTTTTTTTCTCCTCAAAGTGAGCCACATAGTGCTGAAATAAGATTTTCTGTTGTTTCGAAGCAATTTTGGGTAATTCACAGAGAACTTCTCTTTTTAGTCAAAAAAGTGACTACCTCAGAAAGGAGCACTGAAATACTCAGAAAGTTTATTTTTCATAACATGTTTGAAAAGGGGAAAATCATGAGGAAAATTTGGATTCGTTTAAACAACTGTTTTTAATCAAACCATTAAAAGAAGGCAAATATTAACAAAAACTGTTTTCCCACCCAAAGTGAGCAACATACAGCTAAACTATGCTTTTCTGTTGTTTTGAAGCATTTTGGAGGAATTTCAGAGAGAAGCTCTCTTTTTAGTCAAAAATTGGCAATCTCAGAACGGAGCTCTAAAAACTCAGAAACTTTGTTTTTCTTAACATGTTTGAAAAGGGGCATATCCTATGGAAAATTTGGATTTGTTTAAACATTTTTTTTCGATTAAACCAGTAAAATGGGGGAAATATTAACAAAGGGCAAATCCTGGGGAAAATTTAGATTTGTTTAAACAAATCTTTTGGATCAAACCATTAAAAGGGGACAAATATAAACAAAACCTTTTTTTTCTCCCCAAAGTGAGCAACATTCAGCTAAACTTTGCTTCTCTGTTGTTTTGAAGCATTTTCGTGGAAATTCATAGAGAAATTCTCTTTTAAATCCAAAAATTGACTATCTCAGAAAACAGCAGAGAAATACTTAGAAAGTTTATTTTTCTTAACATGTTTTAAAAGTGGTAAATACTGAGAAAAATTTGGATTGGTTTAAACAACTGTTTTTGATCAAACCAGGATAATGGGAGAAATATCAACAAAAACTTGTTTTTCTCCTCAAAGTGATCCACATATTCTGAAATAAGTTTTTCGGTTGTTTTGAAGCATTTTTGGGGTAATTCACAGAGAACTTCTCTTTTTAGTCAAAAAAGTGAATACCTCAGAAAGGAGCACTGAAATACTCAGAAAGTTATTTTTCTTAACATGTTTGAAAAGGGGAAATCATGAGGAAAATTTGAATTTTTTTAAACTGTTTTTGATCAAACCAGTAAAAGGGGGCAAATATTAACAAAAACTGTTTTCCTCCCCAAAGTGAGCCACATACAGCTAAACAATGCTTTTTTGTTGTTTTGAAGCATTTTTGGGGGAAATTCATAGAGAAATTCTCTTTTTAGTCCAAAAAGTGACTATCTCAGAAAAGAGCAGAGAAAAACTTAGAAATTTGGTTTTCATAACAAGTTTGACAAGGGGTAAATCCTGAGAAAAATTTGGATTTGTTTAAACACATGCTTTTGATCAAACAAGTAGAAGGGGACAAATATTGACAAAAAAATGTGTTTCTCCCCAAAGTGAGCCATATACAGCTAAACTATGTTTTTCTGTTCTTTTGAAGCATTTTGGGTGGAAATTCACAGAGAAGTTCTTTTTTTGGTCAAAAAAGTGACTATCTCAGAAAGGAGCACTGAAATACTCAGAAATTTGTTTTTCTTAACATGTTTGAAAAGGGGCAAATCCCGAGGAAAATTTAGATTTGCTTAAACAACTGCTTTTGACCAAACAAGTAGAAGGGGACAAATATTGACAAAAAATGTGTTTCTCCCCAAAGTGAGCCATATACAGCTAATCTATGCTCTTCTGTTGTTTTGTAGCATTTTCGGGGAAATACACAGAGAACTTCTCTTTTTGGTCCAAAATATGGCTATCTCCGAAAGGAGCACTAAAATACTCAGAGAGTTTGTTTTTCTTAACATGTTTGAAAAGGGGCAAATGCTGAGGAAAATTTAAATGCAAGTGTTTTGATCGAGCCAGTAAAATTGGGGAAATATTAACAAAAATTTTTTTTTTCTCTTTAAAGTTAGAAACATACAGCAAAACTATTCTTTTCTTTTTTTTTGAAGCATTTTTGGGGAAATTCACAGAGAACTTCTCTTTTTAATCAAAAAAGTGACTATCTTTGAAAAGAGCTCAGAAATACTCAGAAAGTTTGTTTTTTCGTAACAAGTTACAAAAGGGGAAAACCCTGAGGAAAATTTAGATTAGTTTAAACAAATCTTTTGGATCAAACCAGTAAAAGGGGACAAATATAAACAAAAACTTGTTTTTCTCATCAAAGTGAGCCACATTCAGTTAAACTATGCTTTTTTTGTGTTTTTGATTTTTTGGGGGGAATTTCACAGAGAACTTCTTTTTTTTTAGTCAAAAATGACTATCTCGGTAAGGAGAACTGAAATTCTCAGATAGTTGTTTTTCTTAACATGTTTGAAATGCGGCAAATCCTGTGGAATATTTGGATTGGTTTAAACAACTTTTTTTGATCAAACCAGTAAAAGGGGACAAATATTAACAAAAACTATTTTTCACCCCAAAGTGAGACACTTACAGCTAACCTATGCTTTTCTGTTGTTTTTAAGCATTTTCGGGGAAATTCATAGAGAAATTCTCTTTTTAGTCCAAAAATTGCCTATCTCAGAAAACAGCAGTGAAACACTTAGAAATTTGTTTTTCTTAACAAGTTTGAAAAGGGGTAAATCCTTAAAAAATTTGGATTTGTTTAAACAATTGATTTTGATCAAACCAGGATAATGGGAGAAATATCAACAAAAACTTGTTTTTCACCTCAAAGTGAGCCACATAGTGCTGAAATAAGATTTTCTGTTGTTTTGAAGCATTTTTGGGGTAATTCACAGAGAACTGCACTTTTTAGTCAAAAAAGTGACTACCTCAGAAAGGAGCACTGAAATACTCAGAAAGTTTATTTTTCTTAACATGTTTGAAAAGGGGAAAATCATGAGGAAAATTTGGATTCGTTTAAACAACTGTTTTTGATCAAACCAGTAAAAGAGGGGCAAATATTAAAAAAATCTCTTTTTCCTCCCAAAGTGAGCCAAATACAGCAAAACTATGCTTTTTTTGTTGTTTTATAGCTTTTTGTGGGAAAATCACAGATAACTTCTCTTTTTAGCCAAAAAAGTGGCAATCCCAGAAAGGAGCACTGAAAAACTCAGAAACTTTGTTTTTCTTAACATGTTTGAAAAAGGGCAAATCCTGTGGAAAATTTGGATTTGTTTAAACAATTGTTTTCGATCAAACCTGTAAAATGGGGGAAATATTAACAAAAACTTGTTTTTCTCCTCAAAGTGAGCCACATACAGCTAAACTTTGCTTCTCTGTTGTTTTGAAGCATTTTGGGGGAAATTCACAGAGAACTTCTCTTTTTAGTCAAAAAAGTGGCTATCTCAGAAAGGAGCACTGAAATACTCAGAAAGTTTATTTTTCTTAACATGTTTGAAAAGTTGGAAATCCATAGAAAAATTTGGATTTGTTTAAACAAATATTTTTGATCAAGCCAGTAAAATAGGAGAAATATTAACAAAAACTTGTTTTTCTATTTAAAGTGAGCCACATTGTGCTGAAATATGATTTGCTGTTGTTTTGATGCATTTTGGGAGTAATTCACAGAGAACTTCTCTTTTTAGTCAAAAAAGTGAATACCTCAGAAAGGAGCACCGAAATATTCAGAAATTATTTTTTCTTAACAAGTTTGAAAAGGGGCAATTCATGAGGAAAATTTGGATTTGTTTAAACAACTTTTTTTGATCAAACCTGTGAAAGGGGGAAAATATTAACAAAAACTGTTTTTCCACCCAAAGTGAGCCACCTACAGCTAAACTAATTTTTTTTGGTTATTTTATAGCTTTTTGGGGGAAATTCACAGAGAACTTCTCTTTTTAGTCAAAAGTGGCAATCTCAGAAAGGAGCACTGAAAAACTAAGAAAGTTTGTTTTTCAAAACATGTTTGAAAAGGGGCAAATCCTGTGGAAAATTGGGATTTGTTTAAATAATTTTTTTCGATCAAAATGGGGGAAATATTAACAAAAACTTGTTTTTCTCCTCAAAGTGAGCAACATACAGCTAAACAATGCTTTTGTGTTGTTTTGAAGCATTTTTGGGGAAATTCATAGCACAGAAATACTTAGAAAGTTTGTTTTTCTTAACAAGTTTGAAAAGGGGTAAATCTTGAGAAAAATTTGGATTTGTTTAAACAAATGCTTTTGATCAAACCAGGCTATTGGGCGATATATCAACAAGAAATTGTTTTTCTCTTCAAAGTGAGACACATACAGCTAAACTATGCTTTTCTGTTGTTTTGAAGCATTTTGGAGGAATTTTACAGAGAAGCTCTCTTTTTAGTCAAAAAAGTGACACTCTCTGAAAGGAGCACTGAAATACTCAGAAAGTTTGTTTTACATAACAAGTTATAAAAGGGGCAAATCCTGAGGAAAATTTAGATTTGTTTAAACAAATTTTTTGGATCAAAACAGTAAGAGGGGACAAATATAAACAAAAAATTGTTTTTCTCCCCAAAGTGAGCCACATTCAGCTAAACTATACTTTTCTGTTGTTTTGAAGCATTTTGGGTGGAAATTCACAGAGAAGTTCAATTTTTAGTCAAAAAAGTGACTATCTCAGAAAGGTGTTAGGGATCTGTACTCTAGCAGATCCAGCGGAATTTAGATATAATTGAAACTAAGAATAATCCAACTTCAAACTGTCTTTCACAATATCTCAACTGCCATGAGGTCCAGGTCAGGTGAGCTTAATCACCCTCCCTGATCCTTTACCTCATGACCACAACGTATTAACACTCATTACAAACAATCAAACCTACTCTAACTATTCTCTTCAGTTATATTGTCTTATGTGTTTTAGTTATTGTTCTGTTCGCTTGTTGGAGCTCTTCTAGATTAGAAGATCCCCAACACTCCTCCCTCCTCTCCCAGCAGGAAGTCCGTATCCTCTGCTTCTTCTTTATCGGGCTCCCAGGCCTGTCTGGACAACCCATCCGCATTCCCATTGTCCTTCCCTGGTCTGTGAATGACTTTGTAATCATACGGCTGCAGCCTCAATGCCCAATGCATGAGTCGTCCCCCAGAGTCCTTCATGCTGTGAAGGTACTTCAAGCATCAGTGATCTGTCACCACTGTGAAAGGCACGCCTGTTAGATAAACTTCAAAGTGCTTGATGCCGTCTACAATGGCTAGGCATTCTCTCTCGACAGTAGCATAGTTCTTCTCAGCTTTCTTTAATTTTCTTGAGTAGTAGGCTACAGGTCGGTCCTGTTCATGTTCGTCTACCTGGCTCAACACTGTTCCAATGCCAATCTCTGAGGCATCTGTCTGGAGCACAAATGTTTTTCTATAGTCTGGGCTTGTCAAGACTGTATCCTTCTTCAGTTTTTCCTTGAGTACTGAAAAGGCTGCTTGGTGCTGCTCCTCCCATTGTAACTTGTCTGGATACAATTTTCCCATGAGATCTGTCAACGGAGCAGCAATGTCTGCATAGTGTGGTACAAAACGCCTGTAGTAACCAGCCAGACCGAGGAAAGCTCTTAAGTCCTTTTTTGTCTTTGGTGTTTTAAACTCCTGGATGGCAGACACTTTGGCTTCACTGGGTTGCAGTTTGCCACGTCCAATTCTATGACCCAGATAGTCACAGGATGTCATGCCAAACTGGCATTTCTCCATCTTGATTTGCTGACCAGCCTCTGCTAGTCTCTTCAGTTCCTCTCGTAGTTGTAATAGGGTGGTCTTCCTATGTTTCAGAGTAGATGGCCAGATCATCCATGTACACAGCCACCTTTCCATGAAAGTCACCAAACAACTCGTTCATCAGTCTTTGAAAGGTGGCTGGGACTCCGACCAGCCCAAATGGCATCACCATGAACTCATATTTCCCAAAGTCGGTTGAGAACGCTGTCTTCACCCGAGAGGCTGGCTCCATTGGGACTTGCCAATATCCTCTGGCCAGGTCTAAGATCATGATAAATTTTGCTGAGGACATCCCATCCAACAAGTCCTCCACTCTTGGGATAGGGAAAGGATCATGTGTAGTTACTGCGTTCAACTTGCGATAATCCACGCATATCCTCAGACTGCCATCATTTTTTGGTACCAAAACAATTGGTGCAGCCCATGGACTGTGGCTGGGTTGAATGATACCCTCTCTGAGCATCTCCTTGATCTCCTTTTGCACAATAGGTCTTCAGGCATGTGGTAGTCTATACGGTGGTGAACTTGATGGCAGGGCCTTGCCAGTCTCTATCTGCATGGTGGCACGATCTGTCCTCGCTGCAGCTGTGCCTCTTGCTGCCTTGTATGTTTCCACGGCCTCCTTAATGTCTGCCTTCCTCTCTCGGCTCAGCTTCATGTCCATGTCTGGCTGGATGTCACCTGTGTTTTCCATCTTCCACGGTGGAAATTCTGGTCCAGTGTTGTTTGTTATCTTTTCCGTTTCTTCTGTGCTCAACATGCAGACAGCTGACGGAGATTCCCACTTTAAGAGCATGTTAACGTGGAAAGTTCTGTGATTCTTCCTTGCATGGGGAATAGCGATTTTGTAGGTGGTGTTGGATAACACTTCCTCAACAGTGTACGGGCCCATCCACTTAGCTAGTAGTTTGTTCGTGGAAGATGGCAGCATCACCAACACCAGATCGCCTATTGTGAAAACTCTGTCTCTTGCTTTTTTGTTATACCAAGTCTCCATTTCATGCTTGGCTTTTGTTTCTATAGTGATTGCAATCTCTCTTGCCTCCTCCAAATGGTCGTATGTCTGTCTGAGGTAGGACACAACTGACTCTTTAGTCTCTGTCGGCTCTTCCCACTCCTCCTTCAGAACATCGAGTGGGCCTCTTGGTTGCCTGCCAAATATGATTTCAAATGGACTGAAACCCGTCGATTGATGAATGACACTTCGGCATGCAAACAGTACAAATGGTATCGATTTGTTCCACTCTTGTGGGAATTTGTCGACATACTTGCGTAGACAGGACTTGAGTGTGGCATTATATCTTTCCACCATCCCATATGTCTGTGGATGGTAGGCCGACGAACGGATGCCACGTATTCCCAGCATCTGGTAGAGCTCGTCCATTAAATCTGAAGTGAAATTGAAGCCTCTATCAGTCAATATTTCTTTGGGAAGGACAACCCGCGAGAAATACTCCAACAATGCTTCTGCTACATCCTGGCTGGAGGTAGTCCTGAGAGGGATAGTATCAGGATATCTGGAGCCATAGTCCACTATCCTTAAGATGTAACGGTGGCCATCTTCTGTCCTGGGAAGTGGACCCACCATGTCCATTGCGATTCTTGTGAAGGGGACTTCAATCACCGGCAATGGTCCCAACTTGGCTTTTCGAAAAGATCCTCGTGCCGTCTTTTGGCACGTCTGGCAGCGTTTGCACATTTCTGCTACGTCGTGTCTCAAGCCCGGCCACGTAAAATGCCTGATAATGTTTTCGGTTGTCTTGTTCCGACCAAAGTGAGCAGCCAGTGGGGAGATATGTGCTAACCTCAATACCACTTCTCGATATGGTGCTGGTAAAATTAGTTGGTGAGTTTCTACTTCTCGATTAAGCACTATTGTGCTTCATTAAATCAGCCCCTTCTGCTTGATGTATGGTCCTTCATGGACATCACATTTTCTCCTGATGTCTCGCAGTGACGGGTCTTCTGTTTGAGCTTTCTTCATCTGCAGCACTCCGCCATCCAATGGTATTGAAGCACCCCATTTTGCTGCATGCAACTGCCTTTCCTGTCTTTTCTGTGCTCTTGTGAGATTCCTCTTCATTCTCACTGCTGTGAAGAAGTCATCAGACCAGTTGGGTGGGTCAGACATGTCTGTTGCTTGGCTGATAGATAACTCATAGTCTGCTGGTTGAGACTCAGGGTTGTTTGACTGCTCCCCGTCTGTAGTGCTCTCCTCTTCATTGGAGCTTGCCATAGAGCTAGAATCCCACTTTGCATTGTCCGTATCAGATTGGGGAGCTGCTAAAGAGTCTTGCGACTCTGAAGACTCGTTGGGAGGGGTTATGTAAGATCTTATCTTTTTCTGCCTTCTGCGTTTTATTTTGCTCCTGGTTTGAGCGAGATAGCTGCACTTGTGTTCTCCGCTTGCCAAGATGTCCACACCAATGAGTCCATCACATGCCAACTTTGGGTTGACGGCAACTTGAGTTGTGACAACCTTTCCCAAGACCTCTATGTCTACTATAGTGGTGTCGTGTGTTATCACATCTTCATGAACACAAGCAATCCTGATAGGTGTCTCCCGTTTGTAATCCGTAGCGAGCCATCTCGGGTGAACTTGTGTCACCTGGCAGCCAGAATCTATAATCAGGTCTTTGACTCTCTGTCCATTAATGGAGCCTGGCGTTCTCTCCAAATCTCTTAGGTGGACTTTAGCCATCAAACAGAGTTTCGTTGGACACAATTTGGCTATGTGGCCATACTCGTTGCATTGGAAGCAACGCAGCCCTTTGATAGCATCAAAAGACGGAAGTCTCGGTGGCTTGTCCATGTGAGTGGCTGTTGATATTGTTGCTGCCAGCATTCTTGGTCCTGAAGGCTTGGAGTAGTCACTTTTGCTCAGTTTGGGTTTACTCCACTCTTGATTGCCTCCATATCTTGACCATTTCCGTGGCTCCTCTCTCTTTGGCTGGGACATCACGTATATGTCGGCCAGTTCTGCTGCAGTATTCAATGTCTTTGGGCGTTGCTGTCTTACCCATGTTTGGACTGACAGTTCCATCACGTCCAGCAACTTCTCCCTGTTCATCATATCTAGGCATCTGCTCTGGTTGTGGCTGTCTTCATCCAGTTATAGGAAATGGTCTGTGTCCTTTGCGCATATTGCTGGTGTGATTCGCCTGCTGCAATTTTGATCTCATTCCACTGCGTCCGATAGAAATCTGGCATTACTCCATGGAATGTTACTAGTTTGGCAGCCAATACATCAAAATCCAATTTGTCCGCCAAGTCTAACCTACTCTGGAAGGCGAGCGATTTATCATCTAGGACAGCCAGCAGATTAGTGGACCAGCAGGCTTTCTCTACACCATACATGGTCATCTGATCCTGAAAGGTCCGTAGAAAATTTTCAATGTCTCTACCATCCTCCAACTGAGGTAGTTGTGGCACATCTTAGCTGCCCGCTTTCTGTCTCACTCCAGGTCGCTTTGCAGTTTCATCTGGAAAAGCCCCAATTCATATTTCTGCCTCCGATCTTCCTCATCTTTACGCCTTTCTTCCTTCTCCTTTCTCCATTCCTCTTTCTCCTTTCTCTTCTCCTCTTGTCTTTCTTCTTTCCCTTTTCGCTTCTCCTCTTGTCTTTCCTCTTTCTCTTTCCGTCTCTCTTCTTCTCGTATCTCCCTCCTTCTGTTATCCTCCAAATGGGCTGTTTCTGCCTGTATGTTAATTTTAGCCATCATCTTGAGCATTTCCATCATTTCACTGTTTATTGTACTCGTGCTTGCTGATGATGTCGAGGGCATAATACTCACCGATTCTGAGTCATGTGATATTCCTTCACCACTCTTGGCTAACATCTGCTTGTCAGCTGCTTTCTTTGACCCTCTGGTATCCTAGGAATGGTTGACTCCTCCGATGCCATTTCCTTGTCACCATTTGTGTCTGTGGTTCACACTATTGTTGCAAAATTTGACTGAAAACTGGCTAATCAGTCACACAAAGGGAACTAGCTAGGGTAAGCCAGACAATACAACTGGAACTCAACTCTACTCTTCTGTTGATGTTTGGTAGCAAACTTTGAACAGCTAAGATAGGTTTCCTAGCTGCTACCAGTGTTAGGGATCTGTCCTCTAGACAGATCCAGCTGAATTAAGATATAAATGAAACTAAGAATAATCCAACTTCAAACTGTCTTTCACAATATCTCAACTGCCATGAGGTCCAGGTCAAGTGAGCTTAATCACCCTCCCTGACCCTTTACCTCATGACCACAACTTATCAACACTCATTACAAACAATCGACCTACTCTAACTATTCTCTTCAGTTATATTGTCTTATGTGTTTTAGTTATTGTTCTGTTCGCTTGTTGGAGCTCTTCTAGATTAGAAGATCCCCAACAAAAGGAGCACTGAAATACTCCGAAATTTGTTTTTCTTTACATGTTTGAAAAGGGGCAAATCTCGAGGAAAATTTGGATTTGTTTAAACAACTGCTTTTGACCAAACAAGTAGAAGGGGACAAATATTAACAAAGACTGTGTTTCTCCCCAAAGTGAGCCATATACAGCTAAACTATGCTTTTCTGTTGTTTTGTAGCATTTTCGGGGAAATACACAGAGAACTTCTCTTTTTGGTCCAAAATGTGGCTATCTCCGAAAGGAGCACTAAAATACTCAGAAAGTTTGTTTTTCTTAACATGTTTGAAAAGGGGAAAATCCTGAGGAAAATTTGGATACAAGTGTTTTTGATCGAGCCTGTAAAATTGGGGAATTACTAACAAAAACTTGTTTTTCTCCTTAAAGTGAGACACATACAGCTAAACTATTCTTTTCTTTTGTTTTGAAGTATTTTGGGGGAAATTCACAGAGAACTTCTCTTTTTAATCAAAAATAGACTATCTTTGAAAAGAGCTCAGAAATACTCAGAAAGTTTGTTTTTCTTAACAAGTTACAAAAGGGGCAAATCCTGATGAAAATTTAGATTTGTTTAAACAAATCTTTTGGATCAAACCAGTAAAAGGGGACAAATATAAACAAAAACTTGTTTTTCTCCCAAAAGTGAGCCACATTCAGCTAAACTATGCTTTTTGTTGTTTTGAAGAATATTTGGGGAAATTCACAGAAAAATTCTCTTTTTAATCAAAAATGACTATCTCAGTAAGGAGCAATGAAATTCTCAGATAGTTGTTTTTCTTAACATGTTTGAAAAGGGAAAATCCTGAGGAAAATTTGGATTGGTTTAAACAAATCGTTTTGATCAAACCAGTAAAAGGGATAAATATAAACAAAAACTTGTATTTCTCACCAAAGTGAGCCATATACACCTAAATTTTGCTTCTCTGTTGTTTTGAAGCATTTTGGGGGATTTTCACAGAGAACTTCTCTTTTTAGTCAAAAAAGTGGCAATCTCAGAATGGAGCACTGAAAAACTCAGAAACTTTGTTTTTCTTAACATGTTTGAAAAGGGGCAAAGCCTGTGGAATATTTGGATTGGTTTAAACAACTTTTTTGGATCAAACCAGTAAAAGGGAACAAATATTAATAAAAACTTTTTTTCCCCCAAAGTGAGCCACATAGAGCTAAACTATGCTTTTCTGTTGTTTTGATGCATTTTCGGGGAAATTCATAGTGAAATTCTCTTTTTATTCCAAAATGTGACTATCTCAGAAAACAGCAGAGAAATACTTAGAAAGGTTTTTTTTGTTAACAAGTTTGAAAAGGGGTAAATCCTGAGAAAAATTTGGATTTGTTTAAACAACTTTTTTTGATCAAACCAGGATAATGGGAGAAATATCAACAAAAACTTGTTTTTCTCCTCAAAGTGAGCCACATAGTGCTGAAATAAGATTTTCTGTTGTTTTGAAGCATTTTTGGGGTAATTAACAGAGAACTTCTCTTTTTAGTCAAAATATGGCTACCTCAGAAAGGAGCACTGAAATACTCAGAAAGTTTTTTTTTTTTAAAGGTTTGAAAAGGGGAAAATCATGAGGAAAATTTGGATTTGTTTAAACAACTGTTTTTGATCAAACCAGTAAAAGGGGGTAAATATTAACAAAAACTCTTTTTCCCCCCAAAGTGAGCCACATTCAGCTAAACTATGTTTTTCTGTTGTTTTGAAGCATTTTGGGTGGAAATTCACAGAAAATTTCTCTATTTAGTCAAAAAGTGATTATCTCAGAAAGGAGCACTGAAATACTCCGAAATTTATTTTTCTTAACATGTTTGAAAAGGGGAAAATCCCGAAGAAAATTTGGATTTGTTTAAACAACTGCTTTTGACCAAACAAGTAGAAGGGGACAAATATTGACAAAAAATGTGTTTCTCCCCAAAGTGAGCTACAGACAGCTAAACTATGCTTTTCTGTTGTTTTGTAGCATTTTCGGGGAAATACACAGAGAACTTCTCTATTTGGACCAAAATGTGGCTATCTCCGAAAGGAGCACTAAAATACTCAGAGAGTTTGTTTTTCTTAACATGTTTGAAAAGGGACAAAACCTGAGGAAAATTTGGATACAAGTGTTATTGATCGAGCCTGTAAAATTGGGGAATTATTAACAAAAAATTGTTTTTCTCCTTAAAGTGAGACACATACAGCTAAACTATACTTTTCTTTTGTTTTGAAGCATTTTTGGGGAAATTCACAGAGAACTTCTCTTTTTAATCAAAAAAGTGACTATCTTTGAAAAGAGCTCAGAAATACTCAGAAAGTTTGTTTTTCTTAACTAGTTACAAAAGGGGCAAATCCTGAGGAAAATTTGGATTTGTTTAAACAACTCTTTTTTATCAAACAAGTAAAAAGGGACAAATATTTTAAAAAATGTGTTTCTTGCCAAAGTGAGCCACATTCAGCTAAACCATGCTTTTCTGGTGTTTTGTAGCATTTTCTGGGAAATTCAGAGAGAACTTCTCTTTTTGGTCCAAAAATTGGTTATCTCAGAAAGGATCACTAAAATACTCAGTAAATATATTTTTCTTAACATGTTTGAAAAGGGGCAAATCCTGAGGAAAATTTGGATACAACTCTTTTTGATCGAACCAGTAGAATGGGGGAATTATTAACAAAAATTGTTTTTCTCCTTAAAGTGAGACACATAGAGCTAAACTATTCTTTTCTTTTGTTTGGAGCATTTTTGGGGAAATTCACAGAGAACTTCTCTTTTTAATCAAAAAAGTGACTATCTCTGAAAAGAGCTCAGAAATACTCAGAAAGTTTGTTTTTCTTAACAAGTTTGAAAAAGGTAAATCCTGAGAAAAATTTGGATTTGTTTAAACAACTGGTTCAAACCAGGCTAATGGGTGAAATATCAACAAAAACTTGGTTTTCTCCTATAAGTAGGCCAAATACAACTAAACTATGCTTTTTTGTTGTTTTGAAGCAATTTAGGTGGAAATTACCAGAGAAGTTCTCTTTTTTTAGTCAAAAAAGTGGCTATCTCAGAAAGGAGCACTGAAATACTCAGAAATTTGTTTTTCATAACATGTTTGAAAAGTGGCAAATCACAAGGAAAATTTGAATTTGTTTAAACAACTGTTTTTGAACAAACAAATAAAAGGGGACAAATATTAACAAAAACTGTGTTTCTCGCCAAAGTGAGCCACATACACCCAAACTATGCTTTTCTGTTGTTTTGAAGCATATTTGGGGAAATTCACAGAGAACTTCTCTTTTTTGTCAAAAAATTGGCAATCTCATAGAGGAGCACTGAAATACTCAGATAATTTGTTTTTCTTAACACGTTTGAAATTGGGCAAGTTCTGAGGAAAATTTGGATTTGTTTAAACAAATATTTTTTATTAAACCAGTAAAATGGGGGAAATATTAACAAAAACTTGTTTTCTCCTTGAAGTGAGACACATACAGCTAAACTATGCTTTTCTGTTGTTTTGAAGCTTTTTGGGGGATATTCACAGAGAACTTCTCTTTTTAGTCAAAAAAGTGACTTTCTCAGAAAGGAGCACTGAAATACTCAGAAATTTGTTTTTCTTAACATGTTTGAAAAGGGGCAAATCCCGAAGAAAATTTGGATTTGTTTAAACAACTGTTTTTGACCAAACAAGTAGAAGGGGATAAATATTGACAAAAACTGTGTTTCTCCCCCAAGTGAGCCACATACAGCAAAACTATGCTTTTCTGTTGTTTTGTAGAATTTTCGGGAAAATACACAGGGAACTTCTCTTTTTGGTCCAAAATATGGCTATCTCCGAAAGGAGCATTAATATACGCAGAAAGTTGTTGTTTTTTAACATGTTTGAAAAGGGGCAAATCCTGAGGAAAATTTGGATACAAGTGTTTTTGATCGAGCCAGTAAAAATGGGGAATTATTAACAAAAACTTGTTTTTCTACTTAAAGTGAGACACATACAGCTAAACTATTCTTTTCTTTTGTTTTGAAGCATTTTTGGGGAAATTCACAGAGAACTTCTCTTTTAAATCAAAAAAGAGACTTTCTCTGAAAAGTGCACTGAAATACTCAGAAAGTTTGTTTTTCTTAACATATTTGAAAAGGGGCAAATACTGTGGAAAATTTGGATTTGTTTAAACAATTGTTTTCGATCAAACCAGTAAAATGGGGGAAATATTAACAAAAACTTTTTTTTCTCCTCAAAGTGAGCCACATAGATCTAAAATATGCTTTTCTGATGTATTGAAGCATTTTGGGGGAAATTGACAGAGAACTTCTCTTTTTAGTACAAAAATTGACTATCTCATAGAGGTGTACTGAAATACTCAGAAAGTTTGTTTTTCTTAACATGTTTGAAATGGGGCAAATTCTAAGGAAAATTTGGATTTGTTTTAGCAAATATTTTTTATTAAACCAGTAAAATGGGGGGAAATATTAACAAAAACTTGTTTTCACCTTGAATTGAGACACATACAGCTAAACTATGCTTTTCTGTTGTTTTGAAGCTTTTTGGGGGGAATTCACAGAGAAATTCTCTTTTTAATCCAAAAAGAGACTATCTTTGAAAAGAGCTCAGAAATACTCAGAAAGTTTGTTTTTCTTAACATGTTTGAAAAGGGACAATTCCTGAGGTAAATTTGGATTTGTATAAACAACTGTTTTTGTTTAAACAAGTAAAAGGGGACAAATATTTAAAAAAAAAGTATTTCTTCCCAAAGTGAGCCACGTACAGCTAAACTATGCTTTTCTGTTGTTTTGTAGCATTTTCTGGGAAATTCACAGAGAACTTTTTTTTTTGTCCAAAAATTGGCTATCTCAGAAAGAGCACTGAAATATTCAGAAAGTTTGTTTTTCTTAACATGTTTGAAAAAGGGCAAATCCTGAGGATAATTTGGATACAAGTGTGTCTGATCGAACCAGTAGAATGGGGGAATTATTAGCAAAACTTGTTTTTCTCCTTAAAGTAAGACACGTACAGCTAAACTATTCTTTTCTTTTGTTTTGTGCATTTTTGGGGAAATTCACAGAGAAATTCTCTTTTTAATCAAAAAAGTGACTATCTCTGAAAAGAGCTCAGAAATACTCAGAAAGTTTGTTTTTCCTAACAAGGTTGAAAAGGGGTAAATCCTGAGAAAAATTTGGATTTGTTTAAACAACTGGTTTTGATCAAACCAGGCTAATGGGAGAAATATCACCAAAAACTTGTTTTTCTCCTCAAAGTGAGACACATAGAGCTAAACCATACTTTTCTGTTGTTTTGAAGCATTTTAGGTGGAAATTTACAGAGAAGTTCTCTTTTTAGTCAAAAAAGTGACTATATCAGAAAGGAGTACTGAAATACTCAGAAATTTTGTTTTTCTTAACAAGTTTGAAAAGAGGTAAATCTTAAGAAAAATTTGGATTTGTTTAAACAACTGTTTTTGATCAAACCAGGCTAATTGGAGAATTATCAACAAAACTTATTTTTCTCCTCAAAGTGAGCCACATTCAGCTAAACTATGCTTTTCTGTTGTTTTGAAGCATTTTGGAGGAAATTAAGAGGGAAGTTCTCTTTTTAATCAAAAAGTGGCTATCTCAAATAGGAGCACTGAAATACTCAGAAATTTGTTTTTCACAACATGTTTGAAAAGGGGCTAATCCTGAGGAAAATTTTGATTTGTTTAAACAACTATTTTTGATCAAACAAGTAAAAGGAACAAATACTTAAAAAAAATGTGTTTCTCCACAAAGTGAGCCACATACAGCTAAACTATGCTTTTCGTTTGTTTTAAAGCTTTTTCTGGGAAATTCACAGTGAACTTCTCTTTTTAGTCCAAAAATTTACTATCTCAGAAAAGAGCAGAGAAATACTCAGAAAATTTGTTTTTCTTAACAAGTTTGAAAAAGGGCAAATCCTGAGGAAAATTTGGATTTGTTTGAACAACTTTTTTTGGTTAAACCAGTAAAATGTGGGAAATATAAAAACAACAACTTGTTTTTCATCTCAAAGTGAGCCACATCAGCTAAACTATGTTTTTTTTGATGCATTTTTGGGGAATTCATAGTGAACTTCCCTTTTTAGTCAAAAAAGTGACTATCTCAAAAAGGAGCACTGAAATACTCAGAAATATGTTTTTCATAACACGTTTGAAAATTGGCTAATGCTGAGGAAAATTTGGATTTGTTTAAACAATTGTTTTTGATCAAACCAATAAAATGGGGAAAATATTAACAAAAACTTGTTTTTCTCCTCAAAGTGAACCACATACAGCTAAACTATGCTTTTCTGTTAATTTGAAGCATTTTTCAGGAAATTCACAGAGAACTTCTCTTTTTAGTCAAAAAAATGGCTCTCTCAGAAAGGAGCACTGAAATACTCAGAAATTTGTTTTTCATAACATGTTTGAAAAGGGGCAAATCCTGCGGATAATTTAGATTTGCTTGAACAAATATTTTTTGGTAAAACCATTAAAATGGGGAAATATTAAAAAAAAAATGTTTTTCTCCTCGAAGTGGGCCACATAGAGCTAAACTATGCTTTTCTGTTGTTTTGAAGCATTTTCGGGGAAATTCATAGAAAAATTCTCCTTTTAGTCCAAAAAGTGACTATCTCAGAAAAAGCACAGAAATACTTAGAGAGTTGGTTTTTCTTAACAAGTTTGAAAAGGGGCTAATCCTGAGGAAAATTTTTATTTGTTTAAACAACTTTTTTTGATCAAACAAGTAATAGGGAACAAATATTAAGAAAAAATGTGTTTCTCCACAAAGTGAGCCACATACAGCTAAACTATGCTTTTCTGTTGTATTAAAGCTTTTTGGGGGAAATTCACAGTGAACTTCTCTTTTTAGTCCAAAAATTGACTATCTCAGAAAAGAGCAGAGAAATACTCAGAAAGTTAGTTTTTCTTAACAAGTTTGAAAAGGGGTAAATCCTGGGAAAAATTTGGATTTGTTTAAACAAATGGTTTTGATCAAACCAGTTTAATGGGAGAAATATCAACAATAACAGGTTTTTCTCCTCAAAGTGAGTAACATACAACTAAACTATGCTTTTCTGTTGTTTTGAAGCTTTAAAACAAAAGTGGCTATCTCAAAAAGGAGCACTGAAATACTCAGAAATATGTTTTTCATAACACGTTTGAAAATTGGCTAATGCTGAGGAAAATTTGGATTTGTTTAAACAACTATTTTTGATCAAACAAGTAAAAGGGGACAAATATAAAAACTATGTTTCTCCCCAATGTGAGCCACATACAGCTAAACTATGCTTTTCTGTTGTTTTGTAGCATTTTCGGGGAAATACACATAGAACTTCTCTTTTTGATCCAAAGTGTGGCTATCTCCGAAAGGATCACTAAAATACTCAGAAAGTTTGTTTTTCTTAACATGTTTGAAAAGGGGCAAATCCTGAGGATAATTTTGATACAAGAGTTTTTGATCGAACCAGTAAAATGGGGGAATTATTAACAAAAACTTGTTTTTCTCCCCAAAGTGAGCCACATTCAGCTAAACTATGCTTTTTTGTTGTTTGAAGAATTTTTGGGGAAATTCACAGAGAACTTCTCTTTTTAGTCAAAAATGACTATCTCAGTAAGGAGCACTGAAATTCTCAGATAGTTGTTTTTCTTAACATGTTTGAAAAGTGAAAATCCTGAGGAAAATTTGGATTGCTTTAAACAAATCGTTTTGATCAAAAAGTAAAAGGGGATAAATATTACAAAAACTTGTTTTTCTTCCCAAAGTGAGCCACATACAGCTAAACTTTGCTTCTCTGTTGTTTTGAAGTATTTTGGGGGAAATTCACAGAGAACTTCTCTTTTTAGTCAAAAAAGTGCAAATCTCAGAAAGGAGCACTAAAAAACTCAGAAACTTTGTTTTTCTTAACATGTTTGAAAAGGGGCAAATTCTGATGAAAATTTGGATTTGTTTAAACAACTTTTTTTGATCAAACAAGTAAAACGGGACAAATATAAAAACTGTGTTTCTACCCAAAGTGAGCCACATACAGCTAAACTTTGTTTTTCTGTTGTTTTGTAGCATTTTTGGGGAAATACACAGAGAACTTCTCTTTTTTGATCCAAAATGTGGCTATCTCCGAAAGGATCACTAAAATACTCAGAAAGTTTGTTTTTCTTAACATGTTTGAAAACGGGCAAATCCTGAGGATAATTTGGATACAAGTGTTTTTGATCGAACCCGTAAAATGGGGGAATTATTAACAAACACTTTTTTTCTCCTTAAAGTGAGACACATACAGCTAAACTATGTTTTTCAGTTGTTTTGAAGCATTTTGTGGGAAATTCACAGAGAACTTCTCTTTTTCGTCAAAAAAGTGACTATCTCAGAAAGGAGCACTGAAATACTCAGATAGTTTGTTTTTAATAACACGTTTGAAAAGGGAAAATCCTGAGGCAAATTTGGATCTGTTTAAACATCTTTTTGATCAAATTGACAAATATTAACAAAAACTTGTTTTTCTTCCCAAATTGAGCCACATAGAGCCAAACTATGCTTTATTATTGTTTTAAATTTTTTCCGGGAAAATTCACTTTGAGCTTCTCTTTTTTGTCCAAAAATTGACTATCTCAGAAAAGATCTGAGAAATACTCAGAAAGTTTGTTTTTCTATACAAGTTTGAAAAGGGACAAAGCCTGAACAAAATTTGGATTTGTTTAAACAACTATTTTTGATCACACCAGTAAAATGGGGGGAAATATTAACAAAACTTTTTTTCACCACAAAGTGAGCAACATACAGCTAAATTATGCATTTCTGTTGTTTTGAAGCATTTTCGGAGAAATTTGCTGTGAATTTTTCTTTTTAGTCAAAAAATGAATATCTCAGAAAGAAACACTGAAATACTCAGAAAATTTGTTTTTCTTAACATGTTTGAATTAGGAAAATCCTGAGAAAAATTTGGATTTGTTTAAACAAATCTTTTTGATCAAACCGGTAAAAGGGGACAAATAATAACAAAAACTTGTTTTTCTACCCAAAGTGAGCCACATACATCTAAACTATACTTTTCTGTTGCTTTGAAGCATTTTCAGAAGAATTCACAGAGAACTTCTCTTTTTAGTCCAAATATGATAATCTCAGAAAAGATTACAGTAATACTCAGAAAGGTTGTTTTTCTTAACAAGTTTGAAAAGGGGAAAATCCTGAGGAAAATTGGGATTTCTTTAAACAACTTTTTTTGATCAAACCAGTAAAAGGGGACAAATATTAATTAAAAAAACTGTTTTTCTCCCTAAAAGGAGCCACATACAGCTAAACTATGCTTTCTTCTGTTTTATAGCTTTTTCGTGGAAATTCACAGTGAACTTTTCTTTTTAGTACAAATATTGACTATCTCAGAAAAGAGCAGAGAAATACGCAGAAATTTTTTTTCTTAATAAGTTTGAAAAGGGGAAAATCCTGAGGAAAATTTGGATTTGTTAAAACAACTGTTTTTGATCAAACCAGTAAAATGGGGGAAATATTTACAAAAACTTGTTTTTCACCTCAAAGTGAGCTACATACAGCTAAACTATATTTTTCTGTTGTTTTGAAGCATTTTTGGGGAAATTCACAGAGAACTTCTCTTTTTAGTCCAAGAAGTGACTATCTCAGAAAAGAGCACAGAAATACACATAAAGTTTGTTTTTCTTAATAATTTTGAAAAGGGGCAAATCCTGAGAAAAATTTGGATATGTTTAAACAACGGTTTTTGATCATGTCAGTAAAATGGAAGAAATATTAACAAAAAATTGTTTTTCTCCTCAAAGTGAGCCACATACCGCTAAACTATCCTTTTTTAATGTTTTGAAGCATTTTTTTGGAAATTCACAGAGAACTTCTCTTTTTAGTCAAAAAAGTGACTATCTCAGAAAGGAGCAGAGAAATACTCAGAAAATTTGTTTTTCTTAACATATTTGAAAAGGGGCGCAAATGGGCAAATTCTGAAGAAAATTTGGATTTGTTTAAACAACTATTTTTGATCAAACCTGTAAAATGGGTGAAATATTAACAAAAAAAAATTTTTTTTACCTCGAAGTGAAATACATACAGCTAACTATGCTTTTCTGTTGTTTTGAAGCATTTTCGAGGAAATTCACAGAGAACTTCTCTTTTTAGTCCAAAAATTGACTATCTCAGTAAAGAGTACAAAAATACGCAGAAACTTTGTTTTTTTTAACAAATTTGAAAAGGTGCTAATCCTGGAAAAAATTTAGATTTGTTTAAACACCTTTTTTTGATCAAACCAACAAAATGGGGGAAATAATAACAAAAACTTGTTTTTCTCCCCAAAGTGAGCCACATACAGTTAAACTATGCTTTTCTGTTGTATTGAAGCATTTTCAGGGAAATTCATAGAGAACTTCTCTTTTAATTCCAAAAGTGACTATCTCAGAAAGAAGCACTGAAATACCCAGAAAGTTTGTTTTTCTTAACATGTTTAAAAATGGGAAAAACCTGAGGAAATTTTGGATTTGTTTAAACAAATCATTTTGATCAAACCTGTAAAATGGGACATATATTAACAAAAACTTGTTTTTCTTCCCAAAGTAAGCCACATACAGCCAAACTATGCTTTTCTGTTGTTTTATAGGTTTTTCGGGAAAATTCACAGTGAGCTTCTCTTTTTTGTCCAAAATTGACTATCTCAGAAAAAATCTGAGAAATACTCAGAAAGTTTGTTTTTCTTTCCAAGTTTGAAAAGGGGCAAAGCCTGAGGAAAATTTGGATTTGTTTAAACAACTTTTTTTGATCACACCAGTAAAATGGGGGAAAATATTAACAAAACTTTTTTTCACCTCAAAGTGATCAACATACAGCTAAGCTATACTTTTCTGTTGTTTTGAAGGATTTTCGGAGAAATTGACAGAGAACTTCTCTCTTTAGTCCAAAAATGACTATCTCAGAATAGAGTACAGAAATACTCAGAAAGGTTTTTTTCTTAACAAGTTTGAAAAGGGGTAAATCCTGACGAAAATTTGGATTTCTTTAAACAACTTTTTTTGAGCAAACCAGTAAAATGGGGGAAATATTAATAAAAATAACAACTATTTTTCTCCCCAAATTGAGCCACATACAGCTAAACTATGCTTTTCTGTTATTTTATAGTTTTTTCGTGGAAATTCACAGTGAACTTCTCTTTTTAGTACAAATATTGTCTATTTCAGAAAAGAGCACAGAAATACTCAGAAAGGTTGCTTTCTTAACATGTTTGAAAAGGGGAAAATCCTGAGGAAATTTGGATTTGTTTAAACAACCGTTTTGGATCAAACCAGTAAAATGGGGGAAATATTTACAAAAACTTGTTTTTCACCTCAAAGTGAGCCACATACAGCTAAACTATGCTTTTCTGTTGTTTTGAAGCATTTTTTGGAAAATTCACAGAGAACTTCTCTGTTTAGTAAAAAAAAGGCTATCTCAGAAAGGTGCAAAGAAATACTCAGAAAGTTGTTGTTTTTAACATGTTTGAAAAGGGGCAAATCCTGAGGAAAATTTGGATTTGTTTAAACTGTTTTTGATCAAACCTGTTAAAGGGGACAAATATTAACAAAAAATATTTTTTACCCCAAAGTGAACAACATACAGCTAAACTATGATTTTCTGTTGTTTTAAAGCTTTTTCGGGTAAATTCACAGAGAACTTCTCTTTTTAGTCCAAAAATTTACTATCTCAGAAAAGAACAGAGAAATACTCAGAAAGTTTGTTTTTTTAACAAATTTGAAAAGGGACAAATCCTGGAGAACATTTAGATTTGTTTAAACAACAGTTTTTGATCAAACCAACAAAATGGGGGAAATAATAACAAAAACTTGTTTTTCTTCCCAAAGTGAGCCTCATACTTTCTGTTGTTTTGAAGCATTTTCAGGGAAATTCACAGAGAACTTTTCTTTTAATTCAAAAAAGTGACTATCTCATAAAGGAGCACTGAAATACTAAGAAAGTTTGTTTTTCTTAACATGTTTGAAAATGGGAAAAACCTGAGGAAATTTTGTTTTTTTTAAACAAATCTTTTTGACCAAACCAATAGAATGGGGGAAATATTAACAAAAACTTGTTTTTCTCCTCAAAGTGAGACACATAGAGCTAAAGAATGCTTTTCTGTTGTTTTAAAGCTTTTTGGGGGGAATTCACAGTGAGCTTCTGTTTTTAGTATGAAAATTGACTATCTCGAGAAGAGCATAAAAATACTCAGAAAGTTTTTTTTCTTAACATGTTTGAAAAGGGAAAATCCTGAGGAAAATTTGGATTTGTTTAAACAACTGTTTTTGATCAAACCACTAATATGGGAGGAATATTAACAAAAACTTGTTTTTCACCTCAAAGTGATCCACAAACAGCTAAACTATGCGTTTCTGTAGTTTTGAAGCATTTTCGGGGAAATTTACAGAGAACTTCTCTTTTTAGTCAAAAAATGACAATCTCAGAAAAGAGCACAGAAATAATCAGAAAGGTTGTTTTTCTTAACAAGTTTGAAAAGGGGCAAATCCTGAGAAAAATTTGGATTTGTTTAAACAAATCTTTTTGATCAAACCAGTAAAAGGGGACAAATATTAACATAAACTTGTTTCTCTCCCCAAAGTGAGCCATACAGCTAAACTATGCTTTTCTGTTGTTTTAAAGCTGTTTGGGGGAAATTCACAGAGAACTTCTCTTATTAGTAAAAAAATGACTATCTCAGAAAAGAGCAGAGAAATACTCAGAAAGATTATTTTTCTTAACATGTATGAACTGGGGCAAATCCTGGGAAAATTTGGATTTGTTTAAACAACTTTTTTGATGAAACTAGTAAAAGGGGACAAATATTAACAAAAACTGTTTTTCTCCCAAAGTGAGCCACTTACAACTAAACTGTGCTTTTCTGGTGTTTTAAATCATTTTTGGGGAAATTCACAGTAAATATCTCTTTTTAGTCCTAAAATTTACTATCTCAGAAAAGAGCAGAGAAATACTCAAAAGTTTGTATTTTTAACTAGTTTGAAAAGGGGCAAGTCCAGAGAAAAATTTGGATTTGTTTAAACAACTTTTTTTTGATCTAACCAGTATAATGTGGGAAATATTAGCAAAAACTTTTTTTCACCTCAAATGAGCCGCATAGAGCTAAACTTTGCTTTTATGTTGTTTTGAAGCCTTTTGGGGGAAATCCACAGGGAACTCTCTTTTTAGTCTAAAAAGTGATATCTCAGAAAGGAGCACTGAAATACTCAGAAAGGTTGTTTTTCTTAACATGTTTGAAAAGGGATAAATCCTGAGGAAAATTTGGATTTGTTTAAACAAGTGCTTTTGATCAAACCAGTAAAAGTGGATAAATATTAACAAAAACTTGTTTTTCTCGCAAAGTGAGCCACATACAGCTAAACTATGCTTTTCTGTTGTTTTGAAGCATTTTCAGGGAAATTCACACAGAACTTTTCTTTTTAGTCAAAAAAGTGACTATCTCAGAAAAGAGCACAGATATACTCAGAAAGTATGTTTATCTTAATGAGTTTGAAAACGGGCAAACTGTTTTAGATCAAACCAGTAAAAGGGGATAAATATTAATAAAAACTTTTTTTCTCCCCAAAGTCAGCACATACAGCTAATCTATGCTTTTCTGTTTTTTGAAGCATTTTTGGAAAAAATCACAGAGAACTTCTCTTTTTAGTCAAAAAGTGTGACTCTCTCAGAAAGGAGCACAGAAATACTCAGAAAGGTTGTTTTTCTTAATAGGTTTGAAAAGGGGAAAATCCTGAGAAAAATATGTTTAAACAACTTTTTTCGATCAAACCAGTAAAATGGGAGAAATATTAACAAAAAATTGTTTTTCGCCAAAAAGTTAGCGACATACAGCTAAACTATGCTTGTCTGTAGTTTTGAAGCGTTTTCGGGGAAATTCACTGAGAATTTCTCTTTTTAGTCAAAAAAGTGACTATCTCAGAAAGAAGCACTGAAATACTCAGAAAGTTTGATATAACCGAGCCATAATTACAAAGCGGTGAATTGTTGTATAGATATGAGACATTTTATTTCCAGCCGCTGCCCAAAACTAGGGAATATCTGTGACCTCGCCTCTTCTAATCATCATATCTCAGGAATGCTTCATGGTAAAAATAATTTGACTCGCTTATATCACAGCTTAGGGTGTTAGCAAGCCACAACACAAGTTTGAAGTCTGTAGCTCAAGGCGCCTTGTAATTAGATTCCTGGGAAATTAGGAAGTGCCATTTTTTGAGTAACCCTTGCGTGTTTAGCTATATCTTCTAAGAAAAAGTGCCTATAGAGACTTTTTACATATCATCTTAAAGCACACACAATAACCAACATGCTCGTATAACAATTATTTGCACAGAAGAAAGGGGAAAATGTTATGACAACTACAAATATGTGTTCAAATTTCGGAGGAAAATGGGATGAAAAGGGAAAATCCTGAGGCAAATTTAGATTTGTTAAAACATATCTTTTTGATCAAACCGGTAAAATGGGACAAATATTTAAAAAAATTGTTTTTCTTCCCAAAGTGAGTCCCATACAGCCAAACTATGCTTTTGTGTTGTTTTAAAGGTTTTTCGGGAAAATTCACAGTGAACTTCTCTTTTTAGTCCAAAAATTGACTCTCAGAAAAGATCTGAGAAATACTCAGAAAGTTTGTTTTTCTTTACAAGTTTGAAAAGGGGCAAAGCCTGAGGAAAATTTGGATTTGTTTAAACAACTGTTTTTGATCACACCTGTAAAATGGGGTAAAATATTAACAAAAACCTTTTTTCACCTCAAAGTGAGCAACATACAGCTAAATTATGGGTTTCTGTTGTTTTGAAGCATTTTCAGGGAAATTCACAGAAAAATTCTCTTTTTAGTCCAAAAATGACTATCTCAGAAAAGAGCACAGAAATACTCAGAAACTTTTTTTTTTAACAAGTTTGAAAAGGGGAAATCTTGAGAAAAATTTGGATTTCTTTGAACAACTGTTTTTGATCAAACAAGTAAAATGGGATAAATATTAAAAAAAAATGTTTTTCTCCTCAAAGTGAGCGACATACAGCTAAACTATGCTTATATGTTGTGTTGAAGCATTTTAGGGGAAATTCACAGAGAACTTCTCTTTTTAGTCAAAAAAGTGACTATCTCAGAAAGGAGCAGTGTACTCAGAAAGTTTGTTTTACTTAACATGTTTGAAAAGGGGCAAATCCTGAGAAATATTTAGATTTGTTTAAACAACTGTTTTTGATCAAACCAGTAAAATGGGGAAATATTAAAAAAAAAATTTTTTCTCCTCAAAATTTGCGACATACAGCTAAACTATGCTTTTCTGTTGTTCTGAAGCATTTTGGGGGAAATTTACAGAGAACTTCTCTTTTTAGTCAAAAAAGTGACTACCTCTGAAAGGAGCACTGAAATACTCAGAAAGTTAGTTTTTCTTAACATATTTGAAAAGGGCAAATCCTGAGAAATATTCAGATTTGTTTAAACAACTTTTTTTTATCAAACCAGTAAAATGGGAGAAATATTAACAAAAACATGTTTTTCACCCTAAAGCGAGCCACACAGCTATACTATGCGTTTCTGTTGTTTTGAAGCATTTTCGGGAAAATTCACAGAGAACTTCTCTTTTTAGTCCAAAAATGACCATCTTAGAAAGAAGCACTGAAATACTCAGAAAGTTTGTTTTTCTTAACATATTTGAAAAGGCCAAATCCTGAGAAATATTCAGATTTGTTTAAACAACTGTTTTTGATCAAACCAGTAAAATGGGAGAAATATTAACAAAAACTTGTTTTTCATCTTAAAGAGAGCCACATACAGCTATACTATGCGTTTCTGTTGTTTTGAAGCATTTTCGGGGAAATTCACAGAGAACTTCTCTTTTAAGTCCAAAAATGACTATCTCAGAAACGAGCACAGAAATACTCAGAAAGTTTGTTTTTCTTAATTAGTTTGAAAAGAGGAAAATCCTGAAAAAAATTTGGATTTGTTTAAACAACTTTTTTCGATCAAACCAGTAAAATGGGAGAAATTTTAACAAAAACTTGTTTTTCTCCAAAAAGTTTGCGACATACAGCTAAACTATGCTTGTCTGTTGTTTTGAAGCATTTTCGGGGAAATTCACTGAGAATTTTTTTCTAAGTCAAAGAAGTGACTATCTCAGAAAGAAGCACTGAAATACTCAGAAAGTTTGTTTTTCTTAACATGTTTGCACGCAGCTGTGATTTAAAGGTGCCCCCCCCCCCTGAGTTATAGAGACGGGATCACAGAAATTGCGTGGGCGTACGGCAAATTTCTGTGATCCCGCCTCTTCTCGCCTCTATATATCAGGGGGGGGGGGTTCACCGGAAAAATTTCTCAACACCTTTAAATCACAGCTGCGTGCTTTAGCAACCCTCAGACCAATTTGGGGGTGCGTCGGTCAAGGCGCCTTTGAGTTATGTCTGCCACAATTAGGAAGTGGCATTTTTTGAGTGACCCTTGCGTGTTTGGCTATATCTTCTAAGAAAAAGTGCCTATAGAGACTTTTTACATATCATCTTAAAGCACATACAATAAGCAACAAGCTGTTAAAATAATTATTTGCACAGAAGAAAGGGGAAAAAAGTTATGATAGCTACAAATATGTGTTACAATTTCGTTGGTTTTATGTATAGTCCCCCCTTTTTAAACAACTGTTTTTGATCACACCAGTAAAATGGGGGAAATATTAACAAAACCTTTTTTTCACCTCAAATTGGGCAACATACAGCTAAACTATGCTTTTCTGTTGTTTTAAAGATTTTGGGGGAAAATTCACAGTGAAATTCTCTTTTACGTCCAAAAATTGACTATTTCAGAAAAGATCTGAGAAATACTCAGAAAGCGTGTTTTTCTTTACAAGTCTGAAAAGGGGCAAATCCTGAGGAAAATTTGGATTTGTTTAAACAACTTTTTTTTATCACACCATTAAAATGGGGTAAATATTAACAAAAACTTTTTTTACCTCAAATTGGGCAGCATACAGCTAAACTATGCTTTTCTGTTGTTTTGAAGCATTTTGGGGGAAATTCACAGAGAACTTCCCTTTTTAGTCAAAAACATGACTATCTCCGAAAGGAGCACTGTAATACTCAGAAATTTTTTTTTCTTAACATGTTTGAAAAGGGACAAATCCTGAGAAAAATTTAGATTTATTTAAACAACTTTTTTAGATTAAACCAGTAAAATGGGGGAATTATTAACAAAAACATGTTTTTCAATTTAAAGAGAGCCACATACAGCTATACTATGCGTTTCTGTTGTTTTGAAGCATTTTCGGGGAATTTACAGAGAACTTTTCTTTTTTGTCAAAAAATGACTATCTCAGAAACGAGCACAGAAATACTCAGAAAGGTTGTTTTTCTTAACAATTTTGAAAAGGGGAAAATCCTGAGAAAATTTTGGATTTGTTTAAACAACTGTTTTCGATCAAACTAGTAAAATGGGGGAAATATTAACAAAAACTTGTTTTTCACCTTAAAATGAGACACATACAGCTAAACTATGCTTTTCTGTTTTTTTTTGAAGTATTTTTCGGGAAATTCACAGAGAACTTCTCTTTTTAGTCAAAGAAGTGACTATCTCAGAAAGGAGCACTGAAATACTCAGAAAATTTGTTTTTCTTAACATGTTTGAAAAGGGGAAAATCCTGAGGAAAATTTGGATTTGTTTAAACTAATCTTTTTGATCAAACCAGTAAAAGGGGATAAATATTATCAAAAACTTGTTTTTCTACACAGAATGGGCCACACACAGCTAAACTATGCTTTTCTGTTGTTTTGTAGCTTTTGGGGGGAAATTCACAGATAACTTCTCTTTTTAGTCAAAAAAGTGACTACCTCAGAAAGGAGCACTGAAATACTCAGAAAGTTTGTTTTTCTTAACATATTTGAAAAGGGCAAATCCTGAGAAATATTTAGATTTATTTAAACAACTGTTTTTGATCAAACCAGTAAAAGGGGACAAATATTAACAAAACCTTGTTTTTCACCCCAAAGGGAGCCACATACAGCTAAACTATGATTTTCTGTTGTTTTGAAGCATTTTCTGGGAAATTCACAGAGAACTTCTCTTTTTAGTCCAAAAAGTGACTATCTCAGAAAAGACCACAGAAATACTCAGAACGTTTGTTTTTCTTTAGGGTGGACTGGACCTGAAACCAACGAAATTGTAACACATATTTGTAGCTGCATAATTTTTTCCTCCTCTCTTCTGTGCAAATAATTTTGATACCAACTTGTTGCTTATTGTGTGTGCTTTAAAAAGGATTATAAAAATTCTCTATAGGCACCTTTTCTTAGAAGATATATCCAAACACTCAAGGGTCAATAAAAAATAAAAAAACGTGGGCGTACGGCACATTTCCGTGGTCCCGCCTCTTCTCAGCTCTATAACTCAGGGGGGGATTCACCGGGAAAAAATGTGAATCCGTACGATCAAAGCTAAGGCCTTTAGCTACCCGCACACCGAATTTGGGGCGCTGCGGTCAAGGCGCCTGGCTGTAAAGTTTGTGGAAAATTAGGAAGTTTTTTTTTTTAGTAACCCTTGAGTGTTTGGATATATCTTCTAGTAAAAGGTGCTTATAGAGACCTCTTATATATCATTTTAAAGCACACACAATACGCAACAAGCTGTTATCAAAAGTATTTGCACAGAAGATAGGGGGGAAAAGTTATGCAGCTAAAATATGTGTTACAATTTCATTGGTTTCAGGTCCAGTCACCCCTGAAGTTTGAAAAGGGGCAAATCCTGAGAAAAATTTAGATTTATTTAAACAACTGTTTTTGATCAAACCACTAAAATGGGAGAAATATTAACAAAAACTTGTTTTTCACCTTAAAGTGAGCCACATACAGCTAAACTATGCTTTTCTGTTGTTTTGAAGCATTTTAGAGGAAATTCACAGAGAACTTCTCTTTTTGGTCAAAAAAGTGACTATCTCAGAAATGAGCACTGAAATACTCAGAAAGTTTGTTTTTCTAAACATATTTGAAAATTGGAAAAACCTGAGGCTAATTTGGATTTGTTTAAACATATCTTTTTGATCAAACCGGTAAAAGGGGACAAATATTAACAAAAGCTTGTTTTTCTTCCCAAAGTGAGCCACATACAGCTAAACTATGCTTTTCTGTTGTTTTAAAGCTTTTTCTGGAAAATTCACAGTGAACTTCTCTTTTAAGTCAAAAAATTGACTATCTCAGAAAAGATCTGAGGAATACACTGAAAGTTTGTTTTTCTTTACAAGTTTGAAAAGGGGCAAATCCTGAGGAAAATGTGGATTTGTTTAAACAACTGTTTTTGATCACACCAGTAAAATGGGGGAAATATTTACAAAACCTTTTTTTCACCTCAAATTGAGCAACATTCAGCTATACTATGCTTTTCTGTTGTTTTGAAGCATTTTTGGGGAAATTCACAGAGAACTTCTCTTTTTAGTCAAAGATGTGACTATCTCAGAAGGAGTACTAAAATACTCAGAAAGTTTTTTTTTCTTAACATGTTTGAAAAGGGACAAATCCTGAGGAAAATTTGGATTTGTTTAAACAAGTATTTTTGATCAAACCAGTAAAAGTGGACAAATATTTAAAAAAACTGGGTTTTTTCCCCAAAGTGAGCCACATACAGCTAAACTATGCTTTTCTGTTGTTTTATAGCTTTTTCGGGGAAATTCACAGAGAACTTCTCTTTTTAGTACAAATATTGACTATCTCAGAAAAGAGCTGAGAAATACTCAGAAAATTTTTTTTTCTTATCAAGTTTGTAAAGGGAAAAATCCTGAGAAAAATTTGGATTTCTTTAAACAACTATTTTTGATCAAACCAGTAAAATGGGAGAAATATAACAAAAACTTGTTTTTCTCCTCAAAGTGAGCCACATACAGCTAAACTATGCTTTTATGTTGTGTTGAAGAAATTCACAGAAAACTTCTTTTTTTAGTCAAAAAGTGAGTATCTCAGAAAGGAGCAGTCAAATACACAGAATTTTTTTTTTTCTTAACATGTTTGAAAAGGGAAAATCCTGAAGCAAATTTGGATTTGTTTAAACATATCTTTTTGATCAAACCGGTAAAATGGGACAAATATTAACAAAAATTGTTTTTCTTCTCAAAGTGAGCCACATACAGCTAAATTGTGCTTTTCTGTTGTTTTAAAGCTTTTTCGGGAAAATTCAAAGTGAACTTCTCTTTAAAGTACAAAAATTGACTATCTCAGAAAAGATCTGAGAAATACTCAGAAAGAAGGGCAAATCATGTGGGAAATTTGGATTTGTTTAAACAAATGTTTTTGATCACACCAGTAAAATGGGGGAAATATTAACAAACAAAAAATTTCACCTCAAAATGAGCAACATACCGCTAAACTATGCTTTTCTGTTGTTTTGAAGCATTTTCGCGGAAATTCACTGAGAATTTCTCTTTTTAGTCAAAAAAGTGACTACCTCAGAAAGAAGTACTGAAATATTCAGAAAGTTTGTTTTTCTTAACATGTTTGAAAAGGGAAAATCCTGAGAAAAATTTGGATTTGTTTAAACAAATATTTTTGATCAAACCAATAAAAGGGGACAAATATTAACAAAAACTTTTTTTCTACCAAAGTGAGCCTCATACAGCTAAACTATGCTTTTCTTTTCTTTTGATATATTTTCTGGGAAATTCACAGAGAACTTCTCTTTTTAGTCAAAAAAGTGACTATCTCAGAAAGGAGCACTGAAATACACAGAAAGTTGGTTTTTCTTAACATGTTTGAAAAGGGGAAATCCTGAGGAAAATTTCGATTTGTTTAAACATATCCTTTTGATCACACCGGTAAAAGGACAAATATTAACAAAAAAAAAAATTCCCCAAAGTGAGCCACATACAGCTAAACTATGCTTTTCTGCTGTTATATAGCTTGTTCGTGTAAATTCACAGTGAACTTCTCTTTTTAGTACAAATATTGACTATCTGAGAAAAGAGCAAGAGAAATACTCAGAAAGATTGTTTTTCTTAACAAGTTTTAAAAGGTGCAAATCCTGTGGAAAATTTAGATGTTGTTTAAACAAATCTTTTAGATCAAACCAGTTAAAAAAGACAAAATATTTTAAAAAAAACTTGTTTTTCACCCTAAAGTGAGCCACATACAGCTAAACTATGATTTTCTGTTGTTTTGAAGCATTGTTTTGGAAATTCACAGAGAACTTCTCTTTTTATTCAAAAAAGTGACTATCTCAGAAAGGAGCACTGAAATACTCAGAGAGTTTGTTTTTCTTAACATATTTGAAAAGGGAAAATCTTGAGGAAAAATTGGATTTGTTTAAACAAATCTTTTTGATCAAACCAGTAAAAGGGGACAAATATTAGCAAAATCTTGTTTTTCACCCCAAAGGGAGCCACATACAGCTAAACTATGATTTTCTGTTGTTTTGAAGCATTTTCTGGGAAATTCAAAGAGAACTTCTCTTTTTAGTCCAAAAAGTGACTATCTCAGAAAAGACCACAGAAATACTCAGAAAGTTTGTTTTTCTTAACAAGTTTGAAAAGGGGAAAATCCTGAGAAATATTTAGATTTATTTAAACAACTTTTTTTGATCAAACCAGTAAAAGGGGACAAATATTAACAAAACCTTGTTTTTCACCCCAAAGGGAGCCACATACAGCTAAACTATGATTTTCTGTTGTTTTGAAGCATTTTCTGGGAAATTCACAGAGAACTTCTCTTTTTAGTCCAAAAAGTGACTATCTCAGAAAAGACCACAGAAATACTCAGAAAGTTTGTTTTTCTTAACAAGTTTGAAAAGGGGAAAATCCTGAGAAATATTTAGATTTATTTAAACAACTTTTTTTGATCAAACCAGTAAAAGGGGACAAATATTAACAAAACCTTGTTTTTCACCCCAAAGGGAGCCACATACAGCTAAACTATGATTTTCTGTTGTTTTGAAGCATTTTCTGGGAAATTCACAGAGAACTCCTCTTTTTAGTCCAAAAAGTGACTATCTCAGAAAAGACCACAGAAATACTCAGAAAGTTAGTTTTTCTTTAGGGTGGACTGGACCTGAAACCAACGAAATTGTAACACATATTTGTAGCTGCTTAACTTTTTTATCCTTTCATCTGTGCAAAAAAAAATTGAAACCAGCTTGTTGTTTATTGTGTGTGCTTTAAAATGGTTCATAAAACGTCTCTATAGGCACCTTTTCTTAGAAGATATATCCAAACACTCAAGGGTCATTTAAAAAAACACGTGGGCGTACGGCACATTTCAGTGGTCCCTCCTCTTCTCAGCTCTATATCTCAGGAGGGGTTCACCGGGGGAAAAAGTGGATCCGTACGATCAAAGCTAAGGCCTTTAGCTACCCGCACACCGAATTTAGGGTGCTGCGGTCAAGGCGCCTGGCTGTAAAGTTTGCGGAAAATTAGGAAGTGTTTTTTTAGTGACCCTTGAGTGTTTGGATATATCTTCAAGCAAAAGGTGCTTATAGAGACTTTTTATATATCATTTTAAAGCACACACAATACGCAACAAGCTGTTATCAAAAGTATTTGTACAGAAGATAGGGGGAAAAAGTTATGCAGCTAAAATATGTGTTACAATTTCGTTGGTTTCAGGTCCAGTCACCCCTAAAGAAGTTTGAAAAGGGGCTAATCCTGAGAAAAATTTAGATTTATTTAAACAACTGTTTTTGATCAAACCACTAAAATGGGGGAAATATTAACAAAAACTTGTTTTTCACCTTAAAGTGAGCCACATACAGCTAAACTATGCGTTTCTGTTGTTTTAAAGCAATTTCAGGGGAATTCAAAGAGAACTTCTCTTTTTAGTCCAAAAAGTGACTATCTCAGAAAAGAGTACAGAAATACTCAGAAGGTTTGTTTTTCTAAACAAGTTTGAAAATTGGAAAATCCTGAGGAAATTTGGATTTGTTTAAACAAGTGTTTTTGATCAAACCAGTAAAAGGGGACAAATATTAAAAAAAAAAAATGTTTTTCTCCCCAAAGTGGGCCACAAACAGCTAAACAATGCTTTTCTGTAATTTTGAAGCATTTTAGGGAAAATTCACAGAGTACTTCTCTTTTTGGTCAAAAAAGTGACTATCTCAGAAAGGAGCACTGAAATACTCAGAAAGTTTGTTTTTCTTAACATGTTTGAAAAGGGAAAATCCAGAGGCTAATTTGGATTTCTTTAAACATATGTTTGATCAAACCGGTAAAATGGGACAAATACTAACAAAAACCTGTTTTTCTTCCCAAATTGAGACACATACAGCTAAACTATGCTTTTCTGTTGTTTTAAAGCTTTTTCGGGAAAATTAACAGTGAACTTCTCTTTTAAGTCCAATAATTGACTATCTCAGAAAAGATCTGGGAACTCAGAAAGTTTGTTTTTCTTTACAAGTTTGAAAAGGGGCAAATATTGAGGAAAATTTGGATTTGTTTAAACAATTTTTTTTGATCAAACCAATAAAAGGGGACAAATATTAACAAGAACTTGTTTTTCTACCAAAGTGAGCCACATACAGCTAAACTATGCTTTTCTGTTGTTTTGAAGCATTTTAGGGGAAATTCAGAGTGAACTTCTCTTTTAGTCCAAAAATAACTCTCTCAAAAAAGATCTGAGAAAAAAATAAGAAAGGGTTTTTTTCTTAACAAGTATGAAAAGGGACAAATCCGGAGGAAAATATGGATTTGTTTAAACAACTGTTATTGATTAAACCAGTAAAAGGGGACAAATATTAATTAAAAAACTGTTTTTCTCCCCAAAGTGAGCAACATACAGCTAAACTATGGTTTTCTGTTGTTTTATAACTTTTTCGTGGAAATTCACAATGAACTTCTCTTTTTAGTACAAATATTGACTATCTCAGAAAAGAGCAGAGAAATACACTGAAAGTTTGTTTTTCTTAACAAGTTTGAAAAGGTGCAAATCCTGTGGAAAATTTGGATTTGTTTAAACAACTTTTGTTGATCACACCAGTAAAATGTGGGAAATATAAACAAAAACTTTTTTTTCACCTCAAAGTGAGACACATACAGCTAAACTATGCGTTTCTGTTGTTTTGAAGCATTTTGGGAGAAATTCACAGAGAACTTCTCTTTTTAGTCAAAAAAGTAACTATCACAGAAAGGAGCACTGAAATACTCAGAAAGTTTGTTTTTTAAGGGGGGACTATACCATTTTTTCCGAAATTTGTATATATTTTTTGTGACCAGTCATAACTTTTTTCCCCTTTCTTCTGTGCAAATAATTATTATACCAGCTTGTTGCTTATTGTATGTGCTTTAAGATGATATGTAAAAAGTCTCTATAGGCACTTTTTCTTAGAAGATATAGCCAAACAAGCAAGAAGGGAAAAAAAATGGCACCTCCCCATTGCCAAGTGCTCTAATTTCCAGGCGCCTTGAGCTACAAACACCAAACTTACTCCTGTGGCTTGCTAACACCCTAAGCTGTGATATGGCTGAAACCATAATTACAACGCGTGAAGTGTTGAATAGATATGAGACACTTTATTTCCAACCGCGGCAAAATCCACGGAACATTTGTGACCCCGCCTCCTTCTAATCACCAGAACTCATAATTGCTTCACGGGAAAAATTTTTAGTCTCAGCCATATCACAGCTTAGGCTTGTAGGAAGCCACAACACATGTTTGGGGGCGGTCGCTCACGGCGCCTGGCAATTAGAGCACTTGGCAATTGGGATTTTTTTTTTTTTTAAGTGACCCTTGCGTGCTTGGCTATATCTTCTAAGAAAAAGTGCCTATAGAGACTTTTTACATATCATCTTAAAGCACACACAATAAGCAACAAGCTGGTATAATAATTACTTGCACAGAGGAAAGGGGGAAAAAGTTATGACAGGTACAAAAAAAATCAAATTTTAGGAAAAAATGGTATAGTCCTTAACATGTTTGAAAAGGGGAAAATCCTGAGGAAAATTTGGATTTGTTTAAACAAGTGTTTTTGATCAAACCTGTAAAAGGGGACAAATATTAACAAAAACTGTTGTTCTACCCAAAGTGACCAACATACAGCTAAACTATGCTTTTCTGTTGTTTTATAGCTTTTTCGGGGAAATTCAGAGAGAACTTCTCTTTTTATTAAAAATATTGACTATCTCAGAAAAGAGCAGAGAAATACTCAGAAAGTTTGTTTTTCTTAACAAGTTTGAAAAGGGGCAAATCATGTGGGAAATTTGGATTTGTTTAAACATCTTTTTTTGATCAAACCAGTAAAATGGGGGATATATTAACAAAAACTTGTTTTTCACCTCAAAGTGAGACACCTTATAGCTAAACTATGTGTTTCTGTTGTTTTGGAGCATTTTCACGGAAATTCAAAGAGAATTTCTCTTTCTAGTCAAAAAATTGACTATCTCAGAAAAGAGTACAGAAATACTGAGAAGGTTTGTTTTTCTTAACAAGTTTGAATAGGGGCAAATCCAGAGGAAAATTTGGATTTTTTTAAACAACTATTTTTGGAAAAAAACAGTAAAGGGGACAAATATTAACAAAAACTTGTTTTTCTCCCCAAAGTGAGCCCAGCTAAACTATGCTTTCTGTTTTTTTAATATATTTTAGGGGAAATTCACAGAGAATTTCTCTTTTTAGTCAAAAAAGTGACTATCTCAGAAAGGAGCACTGAAATACACAGAAAGTTTGTTTTTCTTAACAAGTTTGAAAAAGGAAAATCCTGAGGCAAATTTGGATTTGTTTAAACATATCCTTTTTGATCAAACCTGTAAAATGGGACAAATATTAACAAAAACTTATTTTTCATCTCAAAGTGAGCCACATACAGCTAAATTATGCTTTTCTGTTTTTTTAAAGCTTTTTCGGGAAAATTCACAGTGAACTTCTCTTTAAAGTACAAAAATTGACTATCTCAGAAAAGATCTGAGAAATACTCAGAAAGTTTGTATTTCTTTACATGTTTGAAAATGGACAAATCATGTGGGAAATTTGGATTTGTTTAAACAACTTTTTTTAATCACACCTGTAAAATGGGGGAATTATTAACAAAAACTTTTTTTCACCTCAAGGTGAGCAACATACAGCTAAACTATGCTTTTCTGTTGTTTTGAATCTTTTTCGTGGAAATTCACTGAGAATTTCCCTTTTTAGTCAGTAAAGTGAATATCTCAGAAAGAAGCACTGAAATACTCAGAAGGTTTGTTTTTCTTAACATGTTTGAAAAGGGAAAATCCTGAGGAAAATTTGGATTTGTTTAAACATATCCTTTTGATCAAACGGTAAAATGGGACAAATATTAACAAAACTTGTTTTTCTTCCCAAAGTGAGCCACATACAGCTAATCTATGCTTTCATGTTGTTTTGAAGCATTTTAGGGGGAATTCACAGAGAACATCTCTTTTAAGTCCAAAAATGACTATCTCAGAAAATAGTACAGAAATACTCAGAAAGGTTGTTTTTCACAAGTTTGAAAAGGGGCCAATCCTGAGGAAAATTTGGATTTGTTTAAACAAAAGTTTTTGATCACACCAGTAAAATGGGGGAAATATTAACAAAAACTTTTTTTCACCTCAAAGTGAGCAACATACAGCTAAACTATGCTTTTCTGTTGTTTTGAATCATTTTCAGGGAAATTCACTGAGAATTTCTCTTTTTAGTCAAAAAAGTGACTATCTCAGAAAGAAGCACTGAAATACTCTGAAATTTTTTTTTCTTAACATGTTTCAAAGGGGAAAATCCTGAGGAAAATTTGGATTTGTTTAAACATATCCTTTTGATCAAACCGGTAAAATGGGACAAATAGTAACATAAACTTGTTTTTCTTCTCAAAGTGAGCCACATACAGTTAAATTATGCTTTTCTGTTTTTTTAAAGCTTTTTCGGGAAAATTCACAGTGAACTTCTCTTTAAAGTACAAAAATTGACTATCTCAGAAAAGATCTGAGAAATACTCAGAAAGTTTGTATTTCTTTACATGTTTGAAAAGGGGCAAATCATGTGGGAAATTTGGATTTGTTTAAACAACTGTTTTTAATCACACCTGTAAAATGGGGGAATTATTAACAAAAAAAAATTTTCACCTCAAGGTGAGCAACATACAGCTAAACTATGCTTTTCTGTTGCTTTGAATCTTTTTCGGGGAAATTCACTGAGAATTTCTCTTTTTAGTCAATATAGTGACTATCTCAGAAAGAAGCACTGAAATACTCAGAAAGTTTGTTTTTCTTGACATGTTTGAAAAGGGAAAATCCAGAGGAAAATTTGGATTTGTTTAAACAAATCTTTTTGATCAAACCAGTAAAAGGGGATAAATATTAACAAAAACTTTTTTTTTCTCGAAAAGTGAGCCACATACATCTAAAGTATGTTTGCTTTAGTTTTGAAGCATTTTCGAGGAAATTCACAGTGAACTTCTCTTTTTAGTCAAAAAATGACTATCCCAGAAAGGAGCACTGAAATACTCAGAAAGTTTGTTTTTCTTAATATGTTTGAAAAGCGGCAAATCCTGAGGAAAATATGGATTTGTTTAACCAAGTGTTTTTGATCAAACCAGTAAATTGGGACAAATATTAAGAAAAACTGTTTTTCTCCCCAAAGTGAGCCACATACAGCTAAACTATGCTTTTCTGTTGTTTTATAGCTTTTTAAGGGAAATTCACAGAGAACTTCTCTTTTTAGTCCAAAAATGACTATCTCAGAAAAGAGCACAGAAATACTCAGAAATGTTGTTTTTCTTAACAAGTTTGATAAGGGGAAAATCATGAAAAAAAATTGGATTTGTTTAAACCACTGTTTTTGATCAAACCAGCAAAATGGCAGAAATATAACAAAAACTTTTTTTTTTCCTCAAAGTGAGCCACATATAGCTAAACTTTGCTATTATGTTTTTTTGAAGCATTATTGATGGAAATTCACAGAAAAATTCTCTTTTTAATCAAAAAATGATTCTCTCAGAAAGGAGCACTGAAATACTCAGAAAGTTTGTTTTTCTTAACATGTTTGAAAAGGAAAAATGCTGTGGAAATTTTGGATGATTTGCCCCTATTAAAACATGTTAAGAAAAACAAACTTTCTGAGCATTTCAGTGCTCCTTACTGAGATAGTCACTTTTTTGACTAAAAAGAGAAGTTATCTGTTAATTTCCCCAAAAATGCTTCAAAACAACAGAAAAGCATAGTTTAGCAGTATGTGGCTCACTTTGGTAGAAAAACAAGTTTTTGTTAATATTTGTGTCCTTTTACTGGTTTAACCAAAAAGATTTGTTTAAACAAATCCATATTTTTTTCAGGATTTTTCCTTTTCAAACATGTTAAGAAAAACAAACTTTCTGAGTATTTTGGTGCTTCTTTCTGAGATAGTCACTTTTTGAACTAAAATGAGAAATTCTCAGAGAATTTCCCCGGAAATGATTCAAAACAGCAGAAAAGCATAGTTTAGCTGTATGTTGCTCACTTTTATATGAAAAAAATTTTTTGGTTAATATATCCCCCATTTTACTGGTGTGATCTAAAACATTTGTTTAAACAAATCCATATTTCCTCAGGATTTGCCCCTTTTCAAACTTGTAAAGAAAAACAAACTTTTTGAGTATTTCTCAGATCTTTTCAGAGATAGTTAATTTTTGGACTTAAAAGAAAAGTTCACTGTGAATTTTCCCGAAAAAGCTTTAAAACAACAGAAAAGCATACTTTAGCTGTAGGTGGCTCACTTTGGTAAGAAAAACAAGTTTTTGTTAATATTTATCCCCTTTTACCGGTTTGATCAAAAAGATATGTTTAAACAAATCCAAATTTGCCTCAGGATTTCCATTTTCAAACATGTTAAGAAAAAAAAAGTTTCTGAGTATTTCAGTGCTCCTTTCTGAGATAGTCATTTTTTTGACTAAAAAGACAAGTTCTCTGTGAATTTCCCCTAAAATGCTTCAAAACAACAGAAAAGCATAGTTTAGCTGATGTGGCTCACTTTGGGGGGAAAAACAAGTTTTTGTTAATATTTGTCCCCTTTTACTGGTTTGATCCAAAAGATTTGTTTAAACAAATCCAAATTTTCCACAGGATTTGCCCCTTTTCAAAGTTAAGAATAACAAACTTTCTGAGTATTTCTCTGCTCTATTCTGAGAGAGTCAATATTTTTACTAAAAAAGAAGTTCTCTGTGAATTTCCCCTAAAATGCTACAAAACAACATAAAAGCATAGTTTAGCTGTATGAGGCTCACTTTGAGGAGAAAAACAAGTTTTTGTTATATTTCAACCATTTTACTGGTTTGATCAAAAACAGTTGTTTAAACAAATCCAAATTTTTATCAGGATTTTCCACTTTTAAAACTTGTTAAGAAAAACAAACTTTCTGAGTCTTTCAGTGCTCCTTTCTGAGATAGCAAATTTTTGGACTAAAAAGAAAAGCTTTAAGACAACATAAAAGCATAGTTTAGCTGTATGTGGCTCACTTTGGGGAGAAAAACAGGTTTTTGTTAATATTTGTCCCCTTTTACTGGTTTGAGCAAAAACAGTTGTTTAAAAAAATCCAAATTTTCCTCCGGATTTTCCCCTTTTCAAACTTGTTAAGAAAAACAAACTTTCTGAGTATTTCTGTGCTCTTTTCTGAGATAGTCAATTTTTGGACTAAAAAGAGAAGTTCTCTGTCAATTTCCCCGAAAATGCTTCAAAACAGAAAAGCATAGTTTAGCTGTATGTGGCACACTTTGCGCAGAAAAAAAAAAATTTTGTTAATATTTGTCCCCTTTTACTGGTTTGATCAAAAAGATTTGTTTAAACAAATCCAAATTTTCCTCAGCATCTTCCCTTTTCAAACATGTTAAAAAAAAAAACTCTCTGAGTATTTCAATGCTCCTTTCTGAGATAGTAAATTTTGACTCAAAAGAGAAGTTCTCTGTGAATTTCCCCGAAAATACTTCAAAACAACAGAAAAGCATAGTTTAGCTGTATGTGGCTCCCTTTGGGGAGAAATTTTTTTGTTAATATTTATCCCCTTTTACTGGTTTGATCAAAAACAGTTGTTTAAACAAATCCAAATTTTCCGCAAGATTTGCCCCTTTTCAAACTTATTAAGATAAACATCCTTTCTGAGAATTTCTATTCTCTTTTCTAAGATAGTCACTTCTAGGACTAAAAAGAGAAGTTCTCTGTGAATTTCCCCCCAAAAGCTTCAAAACAACAGAAAAGCATAGTTTAGCTGTATGTGGTGCTCTTTGAGGAGAAAAACAAGTTTTTGTTAATATTTCCACCATTTTACTGGTTTGATCAAAAATATTTGTTTAATTAAACAAATCCAAATTTTCCTCAGGATTTGCCCCTTTTCAAACATGTTAAGAAAAAAAAACTTTATGAGTCTTTCAGTGCTCCTTTCTGAGAGAGTCACTTTTTTGACTAAAAAGAAGTTCTCTGTGAATTGTCCCGAAAATGCTTCAAAACAACAGAAAAGCATAATTCAGCTGTATGTATCTCACTTATAGGTGAAAAACAAGTTTTTGTTAATATATCTCCCATTTTACTGGTTTGATCAAAAAGAGTTGTTTAAACAAATCCTAATTTTCCTCAGGATTTGCCCTTTTCAAACTTGTAAAGAAAAACAAACTTTCAGAGTATTTCTCAGATCTTTTCTGAGATAGTCAATTTTTGTACTAAAAAGAGAAGTTCACTGTTAATCCCCTTTTACTGGTTTGATCAAAAATACTTGTTTAAACAAATCCAAATTTTACTCAGGATTTTCCCTTTTCAAACATGTTAAGAAAAACAAACTTTCTGAGTATTTCTGTGTTGTTTCTGAGATAGTCAATTTTTGGACTAAAAAGAGAAGTTCTCTGTGAATTTCTCCGAAAATACTTCAAAACCACAGAAAAGCCAAGTTTAGCTGTATGAGGCTCACTTTGAGGAGAAAAACAAGTTTTTGTTATATTTCACCCATTTTACAGGTAGGATCCAAAAAAGTTGTTTAAACAAATCCAAATTTTTCTTTGCACTTGCCCCTTTTCAAACTTGTTTAAGAAATACAATTTTTTTTAGTATTTCTCTGCACTTTTCTGAGATAGTCAATTTTTGGACTAAAAAGAGAAGTTCTCTGTTAATTTCCCCGAAAATGCTCAAAAACAACAGAAAAGCATAGTTTAGCTGTATGTGGTTCACTTTGGGGATAAGAACAGTTTTTGTTAATGTTTGTCCCCTTTTACTGGTTTGATCAAAAACAGTTGTTTAAACAAATCCAAATTTTCCTCAGGATTTGCCACTTTTCCAACTTGTTAAGAAAAACAATATTTCTGAGTATTTCTTTGCTCTTTTCTGAGATAGTCAATTTTTTGACTAAAAAGAGAAGTAATCGGTGAATTTCCCCGAAAAAGCTTTAAAACAACACAAAAGAATAGTTTAGCTGTATGCTTTGGTTAGAAAAACAGTTTTTGTTAATATTTCCCCCCTTTTACCGGTTTTATCTGATCAAACCAGTAAAATGGGACAAATATTAACAAAAACTTGTTTTACTCCCCAAAGGGCGCCACATAGAGCTAAACTATGCTTTTCTGTTGTTTTGAACCATTTTCGGGGAAATTCACAGAGAACTTCTCTTTTTAGTCCAAAAATTACTAATCTCAGCAAAAAGCACAGAAATAGTCAGAAAGTTTGTTTTTCTTAACAAATTTGAAAAGGGGCAAATCCTGAGGAAATTTGGATTTGTTTAAACAAGTGTTTTTGATCAAACCAGTAAAGGGGTCAAATATTAACAAAAACCTGTTTTTCACCCCAAATTGAGCCACATACAGCTAAACTATGCTTTTCTGTTGTTTTGAGTCATTTTCGGGGAAATTCACAGAGAACTTCTCTTTTTAGTCCAAAAATGACTATCTCAGCAAAGAGCACAGAAATAGTCAGAAAGTTTGTTTTTCTTAACAATTTTGAAAAGGGGCAAATCCTGAGGAAATTTGGATTTGTTTAAACAAGTGTTTTTGATCAAACCAGTAAAGGGGGACAGATATTAACAAAAACTGTTTTTCTCCCCAAAGTGGGCCACAAATAGCTACACTAGGCTTTTCTGTTGTTTTGTAGTATTTTGGGGGAAATTCACAGATAACTACTCTTTTTAGTCAAAAAAGGGACTATCTCAGTAAGGAGCACTGAAATACTCAGAAATTTTTTTTCTTAACTTGTTTGAAAGGTGCAAATCCTGAGGAAAATTTGGATTTGTTTAAACAAATCTTTTTGATCAAACCATTAAAAAAAGACAAAATATTTTTTTTAAAAACTTGTTTTTCACCCTAAAGTGAGCCACATACAGCTAAACTATGATTTTCTGTTGTTTTGAAGCATTGTTGTGGAAATTCACAGAGAACTTCTCTTTTTATTCCAAAAAGTGACTATCTCAGAAAGGAGCACTGAAATACTCAGAGAGTTTGTTTTTCTTAACATATTTGAAAAGTGAAAATCTTGAGGAAAAATTGGATTTGTTTAAACAAATCTTTTTGATCAAACCAGTAAAAGGGACAAATATTAACAAAACTTGTTTTTTACCCAAAAGTGAGCCACATACAGCTAAATTATGATTTTCTGTTGTTTTGAAGCATTTTCTGGGAAATTCACAGAGAACTTCTCTTTTTAGTCCAAAAAGACTATCTCAGAAAAGACCACAGAAATACTCAGAAAGTTTTTTTTTTTTAACAGGTTTGAAAAGGGGAAAATCCTGAGATAAATTTAGATTTGTTTACACAACTGTTTTTGATCAAACAAGTAAAATGGGAGAAATATTAACAAAAAAATTTGTTTTTCTCCTCAAAGTTAGCTAAACTATGCTTTTCTGATGTTTTGAAGCATTGTTTGGGAAATTCACAGAGAACTTCTCTTTTTAGTCAAAAAAGTGACTCTCTCAGAAAGGAGCACTGAAATACTCAGAATTTTTTTTTTTCTTAACATGTTTGAAAAGTGGCAAATCCTGAGGAAAATTTGGATTTGTTTAAACAAGTGTTTTTGATCAAACCAGTAAAAGGGTACAAATATTAACAAAAACTGTTTTTTTTCCCCAAAGTGTGCCACATACAGCTAAACTATGCTTTTCTGTTGTTTTATAGCTTTTTCGGGGAAATTCACAGAGAACTTCTCTTTTTAGTACAAATATTGACTATCTCAGAAAAGAGCAGAGAAATAGTCAGAAAGTTTTTTTTTTAAACAAGTTTGAAAAGGGGCAAATCCTGTGGAAAATTTGGATTTGTTTAAACAACTGTTTTTGATCAAACCAGTAAAATGGGGAAATATAAATAAAAACTTTTTTCACTTCAAAGTGAGCCACGTACAGCTAAACTAAGCTTTTCTGTTGTTTTGAAGCATTTTTGGAGAAATTCAAAGAGAACTTCTCTTTTTGGTCAAAAAATTGACTATCTCAGAAAGGAGCTCTGAAATGCTCAGAAAGTTTGTTTTTCTTAACATGTTTGGAAAGGGAAAATCCTGAGGAAAATTTGGATTGTTTAAACAAATCTTTTTGATCAAACCAATAAAAGGAGACAAATATTAACAAAAACTTGTTTTTCTCCCCAAATTGAGCCAGATACAGCTAAACTATGCTTTTCTGTTGTTTTGAACCGTTTTCGGGGAAATTCACAGAGAACTTCTCTTTTTTGTCCAAAAATGACTATCTCAGAAAAGAGCAGAGAAATACTCAGAAAGTTTGTTTTCTTAACAAGTTTGAAAAGGGAAAATCCTGAGGAAAATTTGGATTTGTTTAAACAACTGTTTTTGATCAAACCATTAAAATGGGGGGAATATTAACAAAAACTTGTTTTTCTCCTCAAAGTGAGCCACATACAGCTAAACAATGCTTTTCTGTTGTTTTGAAGCATTGTTTGGGAAATTCACAGAGAACTTCTCTTTTTGTCAAAAAAGTGACTATCTCAGAAAGGAGAACTGAAATACTCAGAAAGTTTGTTTTTCTTAACATATTTGAAAAGTTAAAATCCCGAGGAAAATTTGGATTTGTTTAAACAAATCTTTTTGATCAAACCAGTAAAAGGGGTCAAATATTAACAAAAACCTGTTTTTCACCCCAAATTGAGCCACATACAGCTAAACTATGCTTTTCTGTTGTTTTGAGGCATTTTCGGGGAAATTCACAGAGAACTTCTCTTTTTAGTCCAAAAATGACTATCTCAGCAAAGAGCACAGAAATAGTCAGAAAGTTTGTTTTTCTTAACAATTTTGAAAAGGGGCAAATCCTGAGGAAATTTGGATTTGTTTAAACAAGTGTTTTTGATCAAACCAGTAAAGGGGGACAGATATTAACAAAAACTGTTTTTCTCCCCAAAGTGGGCCACAAATAGTTACACTATGCTTTTCTGTTGTTTTGTAGTATTTTGGGAGAAATTCACAGATAACTTCTCTTTTTAGTCAAAAAAGGGACTATCTCAGTAAGGAGCACTGAAATACTCAGAAAGTTGTTCTTCTCAACTTGTTTGAAAAGGTAAAATCCTGAGGAAAATTTGGATTTGTTTAAACAAATCTTTTTGATCAAACCAGTAAAAGGGGACAAATATTAACAAAAACTTGTTTTTCACCCAAAAGTGAGCCACATACAGCTAAACTATGCATTTCTGTTGTTTTGAAGCATTTTCGGGGAAATTCACAGAGAACTTCTCTTTTTAGTCCAAAAAGTGACTATCTCAGAAAAGAGTATAGAAATACTCAGAAAGTTTGTTTTTCTTAACAAGTTTGAAAAGGGGCAAATCCAGAGGAAATTTGGATTTGTTTTAACAAGTGTTTTTGATCAAACCAGTAAAAGGGGACAAATATTTTAAAAAAACTTGTTTTTGTTAGTTAGCATATCATAAGAAAAGCATTTATTCAGATACATTCGTTACCACTTCTTGACCTAATGAGCCTAATCTGCAACAAGAGCTTTAATAGGAGATTTATACACATCACCAAAAAAAACCAATTGATACTTTCCTGCCACAACCACTGCTTTTGAAAAATTAGTAGTTACCTGTAATGCAGGCCACAGACAAGCCTTACTGGGGGGGGGGGGGGGGGAATACACCTGAAAGTAGCGAAATTTGACCGAAATTTGAATACATATTTGAGCTGTCACTACTTCTTTCCCCTTTCTTCTGTACAAATACTTTTGATACCAGCTTGTTGCTTATTGTATGTGCTTTAAGATGATATGTAAAAGGTCTCTATAGGCACCTTTTCTTAGAAGATACATCCAAACACGCAAGGGTCACTCAAAAAATGCCACTTACTAATTTGTGGCAAACATAACTCCAAGGCGCCTTGAACGACGCGCCCCGAAATTGGTGTGTGGGTTGCTAAAGCACGTAGCTGTGATTGGGCGTCTTTAAAAAAAATTAAAGGGAACCTTCCCCCTGCCCTGAGTGTCGGTGATTAGAAGAGGTGGGACCAAAGAAATTGCGTGACACCACCTCTTCTAATCACCAAAACTCGGGGAGGTTGACGTTAAAAAAATTTTAAAAGGCCAAATCACAGCTACTTGCTTTAGAAACCCACACACCAATTTCGGGGCAAGTCGCTCAAGGCGCCTTGGAGTTATGTTTGCCAAAAATTAGGAAGTGCTATTTTTTTAGTGACCTTTGCGTGTTTGGATGAATCTTCTAAGAAAAGGTGCCTATATATACTTTTAACATATCATCTTAAAGCACATACAATAAGCCACAAGCTGGTATCAAAAGTATTTGCACAGAAGAAAGGGGGGAAAAGTTATGACAGCTCAAATATGTGTTCAAATTTCGGTCAAATTTTGGTGGTTTCAGATGTAGTATCCTCCCAGGCTTGTACCTGAATAACAGAAAGGGGGTGGAGCTGAACATGTAGTAATTTGGGCACAATTTAAAACACTTTGATAATTACCACATTCATTGAATTTACCTAATTATTCATTATAGCCTCAAGAGGTGTCCCAACTGCACTAATGCTGGGGTCCCATGGCTTTGAGAGCAAATCCGAAGGAAAGCAATGCATGAGCTCTTTCCGTAGCTAGTGAGTAGCACTCCAAAAACTTCAACACCATCGACAAAGCTTCAGCAAATTCGCTCATGCAAGGTAAAGGGTTGGCATCCTTGCATGCCTCTATTGTGTTTGCTGCATATCCGCTATAGAGTACTTGTTGACCTATATTGTATGCCCCTCCCCCACCTCCCTTTATTCCATGGCAAAACCCAGACTCCCCTCTATTCCTTAAAATATTCCCAGACCCTCTATTCCTTAAATGAACCATGATCCCCTTTATTCCATGGAAGAAACTGACACCCCTCTATTCCTTAAAATATTCCCAGACCCCCTATTCCTTAAATGAACCATGATCCCCTTTATTCCATGGAAGAAACTGACACCCCTCTATTCCTTGGACATAACCCAAACCCCCTCTAACCTCCCCCTTTATTCCTTATAAGTACTCCAGACCCCCTCTATCACACAGAAGAACACCTGACCACCCTATATTCCTTGGTAGAACCAAGACCCCATTCCTTGGAAGATCCCTAGACCTCTTTCATTTCCTTGGATGAACCCCAGACCCCCTTTTATTTCTTGGCATAACCACAATCTTCCCTGTAACCCACGATTCCCTTCTATCTTGGATGAATTGTCAACCGGGGCAACTGGAAGAATCTGGATTTTAGGTTTTTAGGTGGGTGGGTGGGGGGGGGGGGGGGCATGATGGTTAAAGATGTGACAAAGTGTCACAAATGCCATCTTGGGGGTCTGAGTATGCTTGTGTGTGTGTGTGTGTGTGTGTGTGTGTGTGTGTGTGTGTGTGTGTGTGTGTGTGTGTGTGCGTGCGTGCGTGCGTGCATGCATGCATGTGTGCGTGTGTGCGTGTGTGCGTGCGTGTATAATAAAGCATTTTGAGTTTTGGGATGGGGGAAACTCCAAAGTTCAGTTGAAGTGGAGGGGGTAATAGCACATAACAACTAGTGGAGTCGGGGGTCATGCTCTTCCAGAATTTTTTTAAGAAATAAATGGTCGGAGATTGATTCTGAGGCACTCTGGGGGTACTAGTAGTCAGTTCTAAAAGGGAAGTCTACACAACCAGACTCAGTTTTATTTTGGTTGTGAAGGAAAGGGGGAGGGGGGGGGGGGGGTTAGACTGGTCTTTGGGGTTAGGTTTAGCTAGGTGTTCATCTGTGCCCCCAGCTCTAGACTCCTCCAGTGGTCTAGCTTGTTAATCATCTGTGACCCCTGCTCTAGACTCCTCCAGTGGTCTAGCTAGGTGTTCATCTGTGTCCCCAGCTCTAGACTCCTCCAGTGGTCTAGCTTGTTAATCATCTGTGACCCCTGCTCTAGACTCCTCCAGTGGTCTAGCTAGGTGTTCATCTGTGTCCCCAGCTCTAGACTCCTCCAGTGGTCTAGCTAGTTAATCATCTGTGCCCCCAGCTCTAGACTCCTCCAGTGGTCTAGCTAGTTAATCATCTGTGTCCCCTGCTCTAGACTCCTCCAGTGGTCTAGCTAGTTAATCATCTGTGTCCCCTACTCTAGACTCCTCCAGTGGTCTAGCTAGTTAATCATCTGTGTCCCTAGCTCTAGACTCCTCCAGTGGTCTAGCTAGTTTATCATCTGTGTCCCTAGCTCTAGACTCCTCAAGTGGTCTAGCTAGTTAATCATCTGTGTCCCCTGCTCTAGACTCCTCCGGTGGTCTAGCTAGTTAATCATCTGTGTCCCCAGCTCTAGACTCCTCCAGTGGTCTAGCTAGTTAATCATCTGTGTCCCCAGCTCTAGACTCCTCCAGTGGTCTGGCTAGTTAATCATCTGTGTCCCCAGGTCTAGACTCCTCCAGTGGTCTAGCTAGTTAATCATCTGTGTCCCCTGCTCTAGACTCCTCCAGTGGTCTAGCTAGTTTATCATCTGTGTCTCCAGCTCTAGACTCCTCCAGTGGTCTAGCTAGTTAATCATCTGTGTCCCCTGCTCTAGACTCCTCCAGTGGTCTGGCTAGTTAATCATCTGTGTCCCTAGCTCTAGACTCCTCCAGTGGTCTAGCTAGTTAATCATCTGTGTCCCCAGCTCTAGACTCCTCCAGTGGTCTAGCTAGTTAATCATCTGTGCCCCCAGCTCTAGACTCCTCCAGTGGTCTAGCTAGTTAATCATCTGTGTGCCCAGCTCTAGACTCCTCCAGTGGTCTAGCTAGTTAATCATCTGTGTCCCCTGCTCTAGACTCCTCCAGTGGTCTAGCTAGTTAATCATCTGTGTCCCCTGCTCTAGACTCCTCCAGTGGTCTAGCTAGTTAATCATCTGTGTCCCCAGCTCTAGACTCCTCCAGTGGTATAGCTAGTTAATTCATCTGTGTCCCTAGCTCTATACTCCTCCAGTGGTCTAGCTAGTTTATCATCTGTGGCCCCAGCTCTAGACTCCTCCAGTGGTCTAGCTAGTTAATCATCTGTGTCCCTAGCTCTAGACTCCTCCAGTGGTCTAGCTAGTTAATCATCTGTGTCCCCAGCTCTAGACTCCTCCAGTGGTCTAGCTAGTTAATCATCTGTGCCCCCAGCTCTAGACTCCTCCAGTGGTCTAGCTAGTTAATCATCTGTGTGCCCAGCTCTAGACTCCTCCAGTGGTCTAGCTAGTTAATCATCTGTGTCCCTAGCTCTAGACTCCTCCAGTGGTCTAGCTAGTTAATCATCTGTGTCCCCTGCTCTAGACTCCTCCAGTGGTCTAGCTAGTTAATCATCTGTGTCCCCTGCTCTAGACTCCTCCAGTGGTCTAGCTAGTTAATCATCTGTGTCCCCAGCTCTAGACTCCTCCAGTGGTATAGCTAGTTAATTCATCTGTGTCCCTAGCTCTAGACTCCTCCAGTGGTCTAGCTAGTTTATCATCTGTGGCCCCAGCTCTAGACTCCTCCAGTGGTCTAGCTAGTTAATCATCTGTGTCCCTAGCTCTAGACTCCTCCAGTGGTCTAGCTAGTTAATCATCTGTGTCCCCTGCTCTAGACCCCTCCAGTGGTCTAGCTAGTTAATCATCTGTGTCTCCAGCTCTAGACTCCTCCAGTGGTCTAGCTAGTTAATCATCTGTGTCCCCTGCTCTAGACTCCTCCAGTGGTCTAGCTAGTTAATCATCTGTGTCCCCTGCTCTAGACTCCTCCAGTGGTCTAGCTAGTTAATCATCTATGTCCCCAGCTCTAGACTCCTCCTGTGGTCTAGCTAGTTTATCATCTGTTTCCCCTGCTCTAGACTCCTCCAGTGGTCTAGCTAGTTAATCATCTGTGTCCCCAGCACTAGACTCCTCCTGTGGTCTAGCTAGTTAATCATCTGTGTCCCCAGCTCTAGACTCCTCCAGTGGTCTAGCTAGTTAATCATCTATGTCCCTAGCTCTAGACTCCTCCAGTGGTCTAACTAGTTTAATCATCTGTGTCTCCAGCTCTGGACCACTCCCGTGGTCTAGCTAGTTTATCATCTGTGTCTCCAGCTCTGGACCCCTCCAGTGGTCTAGCTAGTTTATCATCTGTGTCTCCAGCTCTAGACTCCTCCCGTGGTCTAGCTAGTTTATCATCTGTGTCTCCAGCTCTGGACCCCTCCAGTGGTCTAGCTAGTTTATCATCTGTGTCTCCAGCTCTAGACTCCTCCAGTGGTCTAACTAGTTTAATCATCTGTGTCTCCAGCTCTGGACCCCTGCAGTGGTCTAGCTTGTTTATCATCTGTGTCTCCAGCTCTGGACCCCTCCAGTGGTCTAGCTAGTTTATCATCTGTGACCCTAGCTCTGGACCCCTCCAGTGGTCTAGCTAGTTTATCATCTGTGACCCTAGCTCTAGACTCCTCCAGTGGTCTGGCTAGTTAATCATCTGTGTCCCCAGCTCTAGACTCCTCCAGTAGTCTAGCTAGTTAATCATCTGTGTCCCCAGCTCTAGACTCCTCCAGTGGTCTAGCTAGTTAATCATCTATGTCCCTAGCTCTAGACTCCTCCAGTGGTCTAGCTAGTTTATCATCTGTGTCCCCTGCTCTAGACTCCTCCAGTGGTCTAACTAGTTAATCATCTATGTCCCTAGCTCTAGACTCCTCCAGTGGTCTAACTAGTTTAATCATCTGTGTCTCCAGCTCTGGACCCCTCCCGTGGTCTAGCTAGTTTATCATCTGTGTCTCCAGCTCTGGACCCCTCCAGTAGTCTAGCTAGTTTATCATCTGTGTCTCCAGCTCTAGACTCCTCCAGTGGTCTAGTTAGTTTATCATCTGTGTCTCCAGCTCTAGACTCCTCCAGTGGTCTAGTTAGTTTATCATCTGTGTCACCAGCTCTGGACCCCTCCAGTAGTCTGGACCATGATTCATGTACCAGTGCACTGGAGAACACTGCCCACTGCCAACCAAACTTCAGATGCTTTGGTTAAAGATGAGCTACTGTCTCCTTTGGATTTGGTAACAGTTTCCCCGGAGAGAGAACTGTGCAGACCACACAGCTGAACTACTCGAGTCATTTGCTGGGGCCAAATTGTACAGTGGTGAGGATCACAAACTTAATCAACACTGTAGTATGTGTGTGTTTTGTTGGTTAACAACCAAATTATCATATTGTATGTCCCACTCTCCTTCCTCATCCTCCTTCTTTCTCAACCTCCTCATTCTCTTCTCCTTCCCCTCCACCCTCTCCACCTCTTTCACTCCACCTTCATCTACCTCACAATCTCCTGACCTCCATCAACCTCCTCTCTCCAATACCAACCCTCACCCCCTCCTCCAAATCCACTTCTCTCAGCCTTCTCCCACCACCTCTTCACCTTCCTTCCCCCCCCCCCCCCCCCCCTATTAATCCTCAATCTACCCCACTCAGTCAGCACCTTCATCACCCTCCTCACCTTCTTGTTCCTCACCCTCCTCCTCCTCCTCCTTCTCCCTTACCATACCCTTCTTCTCCCTCGCCCTCCAACTTCCTCACCCTCCTCCTCTCTCACCCTCCACCTCCTTTTCCCTCTCTCTCCTTTTGGACAATAGGTCCATTCATAGGAACTTTACTACCTGAAGATTGTGAATGTAATGCATTGCATCCACTAATGTGTTTCTGGACTGTGGAAAAGAGGGCCGGACGTCGATGATGCAATCATGATAGCTTGCAGCGCTGCTTACTAATGTGTTTCTGGTCTGTGGAAAAGAGGGCCGGACGTCGATGATGCAATCATGATAGCTTGCAGCGCTGCTTACCAATGTGTTTCTGGTCTGTGGAAAAGAGGGCCGGACATCGATGATGTAATCACGCTAGCTTGCAGTACTGTTTTTAATTTAGAGCTGGGTAAAGGTCATCATTCTCTAAAATGTGGCCCATGCTAGTCTTGGCTCTGTAGAGCTAAATATGAAGTTGGTACTCAGTTAATTTACTGATGAAAATCTTCTTCTGAATCTCTTCAACAACATGATAATTAAAGTCACACACAATATTGGATAGAGGAAAGAATCAGGACTTTACTCGTATAGACCACAACCACTTGATGACTCCTTACCTTTTAGAGTTATTCACTCCAGTGATTAAAACCAGTACAATATTGATTTCAACTGGTAAAGGGTCATCAAGTGATTGCAGTCTATGGGAGCAGTCGTGCTTCTTATCTTTTTAAAAGGTCAATCCAATGGTTGTAGATATTGCTTGTTTCAAGCTGGGTTTGTTTGTTTGTTTGTTTGTTGTTTCTGTGTGTTATATGTTATATAGAGAGAGATGAGACTCCAGTGGCTTCTGTGTGTTATATAGAGAGAGATGAGACTCCAGTGGCTTCTACACACTTTTTATAACTTTTTTTTATTTTGTTATTCTACACTACATGTGTCAACACATGCCATGTGTTGTTGCTAAGGGTGACTGTACACATGTGCAGCATACAGTGTTGTACACTACACCCATGACATGCATTGTTGCTATGGTTGAATGTATCCATGTAGGGTCAGCTACAGCCTCCTCTTCAGCCTCCTTCGAGAATTTGGTTACAGCTCTACAGGAGAACTCTACCAACCACACAGCTGCAGTCTCCTTTGAGCTTGCTAACCATTTCCAAAGAGTGGTAAGTCCACAAACTAAACACCAGAACTGATTTTGCTTCACCTAATTCTAGAATCACCAATATTATAAGCACACTAGTCTGAGCGTTTTGTGTTTTACCAATACTTAGACTTTACCTAATTCTAGAATCATCACTTTAATAAGCACGCTAATATGAGTGTCTGGTATTTTGATAATACTATACCTTTACCTAATTCTAGCATCGCCAATATAATAAGCATAGTGTGAGCATCTTGTGTTTTGACAATACCAACCCTTTACCTAATTCACCTAATTCTAGAATCACCTATATAATAAGAATGCTAGTGTAAGAGTCTTGTGCTTTGACAATATTTACCCTTTACCAATTTTTGTTTCACTGGGTGAAGAGGTAGATTAGTCGTGGGCATGCATAGGAATATATGGAGTCTTCTGGTAATATAATGATTGGACCTAGTGTACGCCAGTTAAGCGAACAAAAACGGTGTAACCTAGGCCCACCATTAAAAAAAAAGTGTGTCAAGGGTATACTAGCATACTCCCAAATATGTGTGGGTCATTTATTAATAAACATGACACTGTATATAGTATAATGTAGTATAGGGTGCACTAGCACACTCCCAGATATGTGTGGGTCCTTTATTAATAAACATGGCACTGTATATAGTATAATGTAGTATAGGGTGCACTAGCATACTCCCAGATATGTGTGGGTCCTTTATTAATAAACATGGCACTGTATATAGTATAATGTAGTATAGGGTGCACTAGCATACTCCCAGATATGTGTGGGTCCTTTATTAATAAACATGACACTGTATATAGTATAATGTAGTATAGAGTGCACTAGGATACTCCCAGATATGTGTGGGTCCTTTATTAATAAACATGGCACTGTATATAGTATAATGTAGTATAGGGTGCACTAGCACACTCCCAGATATGTGTGGGTCATTTATTAATAAACATGACACTGTATATAGTATAATGTAGTATAGGGTGCACTAGCACACTCCCAGATATGTGTGGGTCCTTTATTAATAAACATGGCACTGTATATAGTATAATGTAGTATAGGGTGCACTAGCATACTCCCAGATATGTGTGGGTCCTTTATTAATAAACATGGCACTGTATATAGTATAATGTAGTATAGGGTGCACTAGCATACTCCCAGATATGTGTGGGTCCTTTATTAATAAACATGACACTGTATATAGTATAATGTAGTATAGGGTGCACTAGCATACTCCCAGATATGTGTGGGTCCTTTATTAATAAACATGACACTGTATATAGTATAATGTAGTATAGGGTGCACTAGCATACTCCCAGATATGTGTGGGTCCTTTATTAATAAACATGGCACTGTATATAGTATAATGTAGTATAGGGTGCACTAGCATACTCCCAGATATGTGTGGGTCCTTTATTAATAAACATGGCACTGTATATAGTATAATGTAGTATAGGGTGCACTAGCATACTCCCTGATATGTGTGGGTCCTTTATTAATAAACATGGCACTGTATATAGTATAATGTAGTATAGGGTGCACTAGCATACTCCCAGATATGTGTGGGTCCTTTATTAATAAACATGGCACTGTATATAGTATAATGTAGTATAGGGTGCACTAGCATACTCCCAGATATGTGTGGGTCCTTTATTAATAAACATGGCACTGTATATAGTATAATGTAGTATAGGGTGCACTAGCATACTCCCAGATATGTGTGGGTCCTTTATTAATAAACATGGCACTGTATATAGTATAATGTAGTATAGGGTGCACTAGCATACTCCCAGATATGTGTGGGTCCTTTATTAATAAACATGGCACTGTATATAGTATAATGTAGTATAGGGTGCACTAGCATACTCCCAGATATGTGTGGGTCCTTTATTAATAAACATGGCACTGTATATAGTATAATGTAGTATAGGGTGCACTAGCATACTCCCAGATATGTGTGGGTCCTTTATTAATAAACATGGCACTGTATATAGTATAATGTAGTATAGGGTGCACTAGCATACTCCCAGATATGTGTGGGTCCTTTATTAATAAACATGACACTGTATATAGTATAATGTAGTATAGGGTGCACTAGCATACTCCCAGATATGTGTGGGTCCTTTATTAATAAACATGGCACTGTAAATAGTATAATGTAGTATAGGGTGTAATAGCATACTCCCAGATATGTGTGGGTCCTTTATTAATAAACATGGCACTGTATATAGTATAATGTAGTATAGGGTGCACTAGCATACTCCCAGATATGTGTGGGTCCTTTATTAATAAACATGGCACTGTATATAGTATAATGTAGTATAAGGTATACTAGCATACTCCCAGATATGTGTGGGTCCTTTATTAATAAACATGGCACTGTATATAGTATAATGTAGTATAGGGTGCACTAGCATACTCCCAGATATGTGTGGGTCCTTTATTAATAAACATGACACTGTATATAGTATAATGTAGTATAGGGTGCACTAGCATACTCCCAGATATGTGTGGGTCCTTTATTAATAAACATGACACTGTATATAGTATAATGTAGTATAGGGTGCACTAGCATACTCCCAGATATGTGTGGGTCCTTTATTAATAAACATGGCACTGTAAATAGTATAATGTAGTATAGGGTGCACTAGCATACTCCCAGATATGTGTGGGTCCTTTATTAATAAACATGGCACTGTATATAGTATAATGTAGTATAGGGTGCACTAGCATACTCCCAGATATGTGTGGGTCCTTTATTAATAAACATGGCACTGTATATAGTATAATGTAGTATAGGGTGCACTAGCATACTCCCAGATATGTGTGGGTCCTTTATTAATAAACATGGCACTGTATATAGTATAATGTAGTATAGGGTGCACTAGCATACTCCCAGATATGTGTGGGTCCTTTATTAATAAACATGGCACTGTATATAGTATAATGTAGTATAGGGTGCACTAGCATACTCCCAGATATGTGTGGGTCCTTTATTAATAAACATGGCACTGTATATAGTATAATGTAGTATAGGGTGCACTAGCATACTCCCAGATATGTGTGGGTCCTTTATTAATAAACATGGCACTGTATATAGTATAATGTAGTATAGGGTGCACTAGCATACTCCCAGATATGTGTGGGTCCTTTATTAATAAACATGGCACTGTATATAGTATAATGTAGTATAGGGTATACTAGCATACTCCCAGATATGTGTGGGTCCTTTATTAATAAACATGGCACTGTATATAGTATAATGTAGTATAGGGTGCACTAGCATACTCCCAGATATGTGTAGGTCATTTATTAATAAACATGGCACTGTATATAGTATAATGTAGTATAGGGTGCACTAGCATACTCCCAGATATGTGTGGGTCCTTTATTAATAAACATGGCACTGTATATAGTATAATGTAGTATAGGGTGCACTAGCATACTCCCAGATATGTGTAGGTCATTTATTAATAAACATGGCACTGTATATAGTATAATGTAGTATAGGGTGCACTAGCATACTCCCAGATATGTGTGGGTCCTTTATTAATAAACATGACACTGTATATAGTATAATGTAGTATAGGGTGCACTAGCATACTCCCAGATATGTGTGGGTCCTTTATTAATAAACATGGCACTGTATATAGTATAATGTAGTATAGGGTGCACTAGCATACTCCCAGATATGTGTGGGTCCTTTATTAATAAACATGGCACTGTATATAGTATAATGTAGTATAGGGTGCACTAGCATACTCCCAGATATGTGTGGGTCCTTTATTAATAAACATGGCACTGTATATAGTATAATGTAGTATAGAGTGCACTAGCATACTCCCAGATATGTGTGGGTCCTTTATTAATAAACATGGCACTGTATATAGTATAATGTAGTATAGGGTATACTAGCATACTCCCAGATATGTGTGGGTCCTTTATTAATAAACATGGCACTGTATATAGTATAATGTAGTATAGGGTGCACTAGCATACTCCCAGATATGTGTAGGTCATTTATTAATAAACATGGCACTGTATATAGTATAATGTAGTATAGGGTGCACTAGCATACTCCCAGATATGTGTGGGTCCTTTATTAATAAACATGGCACTGTATATAGTATAATGTAGTATAGGGTGTACTAGCATACTCCCAGATATGTGTGGGTCCTTTATTAACAAACATGGTGTTGTATATAGTATAGTGATTGGACTGGTAGCTGGCTCTGATTGTTTGCTCTCCTCCATTGCAGTTGCATGACTTGAGCGAGTGGATGCCACCTTGTGACGTCGCGTGTGAAGCGTGCCTACCACCAGAAAAAGTCCACCAGATCTCTAGGAGCCGTACAAAACTGCCAAATAGAAGTTAAAAAATGACATGGAAAAAAATTAATAAATGCTTGCTATTATAGACCACCAGATTAAATCTTTATCATGTTGAGCCTGTTGAGGCCATTACATACTCCTCCCAATTACACTAAAATTACTACAAATTTATCGAAATTCAATGTTTGCCATATTCATATTTGAATTTAGGTATATAGAAGAAATAGGTGGGGCTTGGCAGCAACCACTGCCTCACTCTGGGATTTCTCCGGTGGATGTAAATTCCAGCAGTCCCGAAACATCTATAATCACCAGTTTCCCTCCATCCACATCCAAATCACATCTACTATCACCACTCTCATGCCTTACTCCTCCTTCTAACCACTGGGGTCCATCCCTCACACTCACCTTGCCCTCTTTCACTTCAGCCTCCACCTGTCCTCACCAAGCCAACTTAATTGTATCCTCTCCGTCATCCTCATATTCACCTACTTTGTTTTCAGCTTGTTGACCATAAAATCAGTAGGTGGTGGGCAACTAATAGAGGCTGCTTCTCTGCAAGCACCTGGATTACCAGACAACTCTGACTCCTCACTCAACTCATTCATCATCATTGGCAAGCAAGGGTTTTTGTTAGCCTTCTTTTTCAAGGTGATTGGACAAACCATCTTGGTTTTAGACTCCCACTGGTCCCCCTAAAAAGCTATGGAAAAGCACGACTTTTGATTGCCTGGCCATCCACATTGCTCACCCAAAGCATAGTCCCTTTTCTTACATACAGATACACAGTGAAAGCAGTACGCCAGCCTTGTGGAGTTGAGAAATTGGCTTATCTAAGATAGTTATTGGGCATTTTTTTTACATTTTTTCTATTACTATTTTTATTAATTTTAGAAAACTATTTTCCATGCGCCCCCCCCCCCCCCCCCCCTCCAATCTTTATGACCCTTATTTACCAAGCAGGTTTTTGGTCGCCCTGCCACCCCCCCCCCCCAGGATAACCCACTCCCAAAGCTGTATCCAGAAGCTTTCTGAAGTTAAGAATATTTTAACAAATGTTCATTAAGTCATGGTAGCATGTCCAGGAGCCAAGTACAAAGCACACACACACTTTCCCATTTGTATAGAACTAGCAGAAAAAGGCAGCAGCCTCTGACCGCCTTTTTTGACGTCTTCGCAACCTATGACCAAAAAGTGCATTCCTCACTAACCCTGTTTTTAGAGCCTGACGGCATATAAAATTTGACTTTTTGTTGTATTTGTTATCTAGAGTCTTTCTCCTACTTGGTCAGCAAATTTAAAGCCTGGAAACCCTCTTAGTCCAAAGTGACTGCAGTTACAACTAGAGATAGCAAACGCGCGCGGCAGTTTGTAGCGAGCAGCGTAAACAGACAATGAAGCTATTACGTAATAGGGACACACTCCTTTATATTAAGATATTCTTGTCCCCTTTTGGGTGGGTTTTTTTTTTTTTGGAACGGTTACCAAGCAACTCCCAAATTGGAATAAGCATTGATAATGTTCACAGAACAAGCTACCGAGATAGCTTTGGCTATCAATCGGTCATGAAACTGGATGCACAGGTCAGTCATCTATGCTAGAGGTAATAACTGACTACTTCACTCTCCCCACTCTTGATAATGAGCTTGAGTTGGAAGAAGAGAATTTTGAGACTTGGACAACTATGATGGCGACTTCAGTAGCTTCTTTACTTCAGACTCTGGCTGGCAGAACAATGAGGGAGTTGAGTGAGCAGAATGCTGCAGGTGAGAAGACAAAAATACAATAAGTAGAATACTAAAAACAATTACAACATTAATTAGCTCACAACATTACATTGGCTATGGAGGAGGATGGGAGTTGCCACATGAGGAAGAAGGTCACCATACAGAGCATAGGGGGGCATGAGGATTATGAAGATCACTGTTTGAAAGATGGGAAAACTGAAGATGTAAGTGAACTTGTGGATGTGAGAAGCAAATTTGTTGAAGATGAGGGAAGTGAGTTTGTAGATTTTGAAAATCATGTTGCAACTGTCCACTCAGAAGCTTTATGAAATGAAGTCTGCGAGATTGAGTGGCCACCATCTGATTTGTAGGAGCAGAAGAAAGTTGATGTGGCTTCAAAAAATTATTAGACAATGCTTCCTGTTCCTCAGTGTTCTGTACTGAGTACATGTCGACTTTCAGGTCCTCAGTGTTCAGCACTGAGTACAAGTCAACTTCCAGGTCCACAGTGTTCAGCGCTGAGTACAAGTCAACTTCCAGGTCCTTCTGTGCTAAACTCTCCAAACAAGAGCTTGACATGCTGTCATTGGTCAAATTGTTGTATTTGTAACTCGTACCCAAATCGGAGTTCCATTTTACGTAACAGAGACATCTTCCTTTACATGCATCAAGGTAAAACATATGTGCAAAGACTTTCATATTCCTTCATGGCATTTGGTGCAGTATCGAAATACATGAACTACATCCATGAGTGCATAGCAACAAACACCGGCGACCGCACAATGCCCTTTCTTTTGAACTTCTGAAAATCTAGTTTGTTTTATATTTTCATATGCAGAGCAAAATGCTTTGCTGTTGCCAGGGCAAATGTCCAGATATAAGAAGTCCGATATCCAGCTGTTGCCATCCAGCAAATGCAAGAGAGGAATGGACTGTATACTGCCAGACTGCTGGTGAGAGTGAGATGTACTTTGCGGCATACACTACTTCCTGCTGTGGAGGAGTTTTGAGACCATCCGTATTAATAATGCGACCGATGACAGATTTGTGTTGGCCATGTCAGCAAAATAGTGTGGCTATTGTCTGTTACAGTAACTGCTCTGAGGATGAGAAGTTGTCCACCAATAAAAAAGCAGAGGAGCACTTGAGACTTGTACAAATGGAAAGGTCATATTACACCTCTTCTTGAAGAGACTGTTCCAGGTCTGTCTGATCCCACTATGTTACTGACAATAACTGTGCTCCACCTCAGCAGGCATCGCCAACTCATAGCCCATCAAAGTTCACTACCTGTTTGATTATGCGCAGCAAGTGCACTTCCCCTCGGATCCCCTCCTACCTGGTCCATTTACTTTCTGACTACCAGGAAGTGTTCAGTATTTGGAGTGAGTTGTGAGGTTATCCCGAGGCAGATCAACTTCATCACAGAGGACAGTGGAGAAACAGGTAAAGTGTCAATGCTGTGGTAAGTAGACTTCATTTCTTTGCTAAAAACTACGGTCTAGGTGAAGAAGACATCTATCTGCATGCCACAACTGTGATGGACAGAATAAAAATAATCTGATGGTGCAATACTTGATGTAGAGGATTCTTACTGACTGGCAAAGCACAGTCCAAACTCCTTCCTAGTTGTAGGGCACACAAAATTTGATGGCTCAGATTAGTCAAGGTTAAGCTCTTTAAGCATTTATTCAAACACACGAAGATGAGATCCACTCTGAAATAGAGGAGGTGGTTAACCAGTCAGCAGTTTGTAATGCAGCACAGGTGGTCTGCCATGAAGACGGATCCATGATAGAACCCGTGTACAATTGGAGCACACTTCTCGCACAGCATTTTTAAAGAGGTTGTTGGCAAAAATAAGATTCATCATTTCAGAATGTTGACTTCTGCACACTGGGTGGTGTGCGTCAAATAGCACACTGGGTGGTGTGCGTCAAACAACACACTGATACTGAAGAGGTAGCATCTCGTTACTTAGCAATAACTGGCAACCTGACAGTGCCACTTTACCTTCATGACTGGAGCCCCAAGGTCTAAGCGATGAGAGGAAATGGTATCTCTATGAACATATCTGTCCATTTAGCTCGGATAAACAGAAGGATGTTGCATGTCCACACCCAACTGTACCAAATCCAAGACATGGCTGCACACCTGGACCTGAAGATTGTTATAAAATTATTCCTATTAAAAGCTTTACAGGGCCATGTTATTTGTATACCTAGTTAGCTATGAAGTGATACATGCCTTATAGCTCTCGGTATAGTAGTTATTGCTTGCTAGCTATGAACTGATACATGCCTTGCATCTAGCCAAATCAGCGAATGATTAAATTGAATATCAAGAACTTTTTTTGTTAAAATAATAATAACAATAAAATAATTGGCGAGCGGAGCGAACCCTCGGTGGGGAGGTGTATGGAAAGCTTCATATTTCCGTGCAAGCACGTATGTGGTATATATATGCCGTATACCCATAACACGTGAGTGCATGGAAGATTTTACAGACCAGACTAGAAAAAGGATTTGGTTGTCTGGGAGATTGCTACAAACCTTGGATACGCCAGATTCTGCAATTTTCTGTAACTGCCATAGCAAGCTCTTTATTCTCCATCATGGATAATGAAAATATGCTGCAGAAAAGGAGAGAGAGAAAAGTTAAAGCGTGTTTTTGAACTGGCAGAGCAAAAAGGGCAGGGATTGGAAAAGCAAAGAGCGAGAGATAGAAAAAGGTGAGAAAGAAACACAACAGAAGTTGACGGAAGGCATGTTAAGTAGAAAACATGTCTGTAAGAGAGCAATGATTGAGAATGAGACACCACAGAAGAAAGAGAGAAGACTGCAATGCATGCAAGTGAATCAAAGAGGAAGGATAGAGAATTAGAAAGCATAACTGATGCATATAGTCAATAGTTGTGCTTATGATATAGAGCATACTGAAAACAATAAACAGGGTCAAAAGTGCAAACCATCACTTGAACAAATTCTTGTCAACTTCTGCATGGTCTTCTTTTAGTACTATGATAATTTCAGCAGAAAGCATTGCCTGATGACCTAACCTTTACTATTGTACTCCTCTTCAAGGTAAGCGGCTTCCAAATAATCTTAACATGAACAACTTCCACATGTGTAATTCTGTTTCAGAGTTTTTAATCCTTTACGTTGTCGGGGAGCAGGTTGCTCAATCTTGCACCTGCACGGAATTTGCAAACACTTACAATTAATGGTTACTCCTCCATATTACAATCCAAACACTTACACCAGTTGTGAATCTCATTTAATTCACGGCTGCATCACATCACACAATCTTGCCTGCACGGAATATGCAAACACTTACAATTAATGGTTACTCCCCCATATTACAATCCAACCACTTCACCAGTTGTGAATCTCTAAGAACATATAATTCTCGGCTGAATCACATCCCACAATCGTAAAGAAGACATCTACAAATAGCATCAAAATCAGTACTGGATAGGCTCTTCAGCTTGTCCATACCAAGGTTATGGACTGAGCAATGGCTCTGTTTTTTGCCTGTCAGTATTTAAGGCAAATATCTAGAACAATAAAATAAATATCTTGACAATTCTGACAACATGTATTGCCTTATGACATCACACTTAGTATGCTTGCATATTTGTTTCCAAGTAAAGTAACTATTCAATTCACAAAGCAACTCACTATCAGCCATATTTTCATATGTGCATTACTATCTCAAATTGGTCAGGAACATTGGCATAGCAGCATTTGCTGGCATAGCAGTATTCACTCACCTTCGACCTTCATCATAGTAATAATGATGATGAGGCCAAAACAACAAAGAGATTGAATTCCAGACTAGGGGTGGGGCTATATAGCCCAGCAGCCAGGGTGTGGAGCAAAATAGCCTAGAAACCAGGGGATGTGGCTATATAGGCCCAGCAGTCAGGGGATAGGCTATATGTGTAGCCTAGCAGCCAGGGGGTGGGGCAATATAACCTAGCAGCCAGGGGGTGGGGCAATATAGCCTAGCAGCCAGGGGGTGGGGCAATATAGCCTAGCAGCCAGGGGGTGGGGCAATATAGCCTAGCAGCCAGGGGGTGGGGCAATATATCCTAGCAGCCAGGGGGTGGGGCAATATAGCCTAGCAGCCAGGGGGTGGGGCAATATATCCTAGCAGCCAGGGGGTGGGGCAATATAACCTAGCAGCCAGGGGGTGGGGCAATATATCCTAGCAGCCAGGGGGTGGGGCAATATAGCCTAGCAGCCAGGGTGTGGAGCAAAATAGCCTAGAAACCAGGGGATGTGGCTATATATGTTCAGCAGTCAGGGGATAGGCTATATATGTAGCCTAGCAGCCAGGGGGTGGGGCAATATAACCTAGCAGCCAGGGGGTGGGGCAATATATCCTAGCAGCCAGGGGGTGGGGCAATATAGCCTAGCAGCCAGGGGTTGGGGCAATATATCCTAGCAGCCAGGGGGTGGGGCAATATATCCTAGCAGCCAGGGGGTGGGGCAATATAACCTAGCAGCCAGGGGGTGGGGCAATATATCCTAGCAGCCAGGGGGTGGGGCAATATAACCTAGCAGCCAGGGGGTGGGGCAATATATCCTAGCAGCCAGGGGGTGGGGCAATATATCCTAGCAGCCAGGGGGTGGGGCAATATATCCTAGCAGCCAGGGGGTGGGACAATATAGCCTAGCAGCCAGGGGGTGGGGCAATATAGCCTAGCAGCCAGGGGATGGGGCAATATAGCCTAGCAGCCAGGGGGTGGGACAATATAGCCTAGCAGCCAGGGGGTGGGGCAATATATCCTAGCACATTGGGAAAATGCAACGAGTATGAACCAGAATAGAATAGTTACTGCTACTATATATACCAACCGTGCTGCGTGAGATCATACAACTGTCATCAGGTACCGCCCACGGCCTAGTGATATTGATTACCATAAGCATAGTGGTAAAGACAGACATCCGGTGCAATATATATATATATATATACACACACACACAATACGTAAAACGTAAACGCAGGCATCCGGTGCAATATATATATATATATATACACACAATACGTATTAAACGTGAACACAGACATCCGGTGCAAGTAAACACCATATACGTTAGCTGCACATGCCCAGACGATTGCAGTAGCATTATAAAGTGGTAGTAAAAACTTTACTTCCGGTTAGACGGCCGTACGAGCAAAAATGATAAACAACAACCCCGCAATGGCTGACTCGTTCGCAACTCCATCAAGAAGCGGCTTATCCAGTTTCTGCAGTGTGTTCTGCCGAGGAAAACTGCACAGACACCACTGCTTACTAGCTGGATGGATTTCTTGCTGCAAGCTTTGTTGTAGACATAGAGAGCCGTAAAGATGCGTACCTTTTTACTTGCTTACCTCAATGGAGCTGATTCTTCTACTAAACTGTAGCTCAGTGTATTTGCAGTCTAATTATATAAACAAATTGTAATGTTCTCTTGGGAAAAAAAATAGCAATAAAAAAAAAAATTTTTAAACCCAAACCCCCACAATAAGTCAGTGTGTAAAGAGGAGCCGGACTTATTATTATTATTATTGGTGTACGTAATAAATATCTTATTATATGTCTTATCAAGAGGGGGGACTATAACTGAAACCACTGAAATTTGAACAATATTTGAGCTGTCATAACTGTTTTCCCCTTCCTTCTGTACAAATACTTTTGATAGCAGCGTGTTGCTTATTGTGTGTGCTTTAAGATGATATGTAAAAAGTCTCTATAGACACCTTTTCTTAGAAGATATATTCAAACACGCAAGGGTCACTAAAAAAATGGCACTTCCTAATTTGTGGTTTATCCAACTCCAAGGCGCCTTGAGAGACGCGCCCCAAAATTGGTGTGTGGGTTGCTAAAGCACGTAGCTGTGATATGCCCGGTTTAAATTTTTTTAAAATTTGAACCCCCCCACCCCACCCCCGAGTTATGGTGATTAGAAGAGGTCGGGTCACAGAACTAGCGTGGGCGCCCACGCTATTTCCACGCAATTTCTGTGACCCGACCTCTTCTACTCCACATAACTCGGGGGAGGGTTCACGTTAAATTTTTTTTTAGTAAACTAGGCATTTCACAGCTACGTGCTTTAGCAACCCACACACCAATTTTGGGGAGCGTCACTGAAGGCGCCTTGGAGTTGGGTCTACCACAAATTAGGAAGTGTCATTTTTTTTATGACCCTTGCGTGTTTGGATATATCTTCTAAGAAAAGGTGCCTATAGATATTTTTACATATCATCTTAAAGCACACACAGTAAGCAACAAGCTGGTATCAAAAGTATTTGCACAGAAGAAAGGGGGGGGGGGGGAAGTTATGACAGCTCAAATATTGTTCAAATTTCGGTGGTTTCAGTTTAGTCCCCCATATTAATATTATAATTATAATAATAATAAACTAGTGTAATAACTTGAACTATTTGGTGTGTGTAATAAATATCTTATTATGTCTTATTAATATTATAATTATAATAATAATAAACTAGTGTAATAACTAGAACCATTTGGTGTGTGTAATAAATATCGTAGACATATAGTGGCATAGTGGCAGTTAGGAATAAAGAATAGAGTTCACCTAATATGCAACTGCCAGAACAACCTCCACACACACTTCTTCTACAAAGTTAGTCCCTCTCTCATCTAGGCTATCAATAATCAAAAGTCAAAGCTGGTAAAATGCAATTAGCTAGTCAAAGCTAGCTAGTAATTATGGTGATTGCACCAACCAAGACCTTGGCAAGTGGAGAGAAGTGTTTGTTGAAGCAACAACAAAGAACAACATTTGCTGTTTATCAGACATTACTAATCTTCCTAACAGGTGACCCACCATGTTCAGTTTTCATTCCATATGTCCTGGTGGGGATAGCTACCAGCTAGCAGCTGTTTCTAGTCTAGCTGCCCCCACTAGGAGAGGCTAAGATGAACCGTGCCATGGTGGCATACCTGTGAGGGAGCTTTGACTGAGAGGAGCCAGCAAATGTCTTGATTTCTCCCTGAATAGTTGGTGTTTTATTTCCTCTACTAGTTACTTGACATCATGGAACTAATCCGGTGTGTAGGTATGGCAACTTAGTTTTGACTCCAACTCTATTTAGAACACTAGTCCATCTTTTGAGAGAGACCGCCTTCATACCCACACTAAAACAAATGATAACTGAAAGGAGGGGGTCGTCCGTAGAGGTTGGCGTAGCAATGGGAGGGCCCAACTTTATATTACAATCTACAGTGCACATGAATAATGCATGAGAGCAGTATTATCATGTGAACATGAATAATGCATGATGTTGTTTATAGCACGCCATGAGAGCTGTCATGTGCAAATGAATGATGTTTATAGCACGCTATGAGAAGAGTCCTGTCAAGTGTCATTAATAATGCATGTTAATAGCACACCATAAGAGCTGACTTGTCAAGTGACATGAATAATGCATGATGTTGCTTATAGCACGCTATGAGAGCTGTCGTGTCAAGAGCACATGAATAATGCATGTTTATAGCACGCCATGAGAGGTGACTTGTCAAGTGCATATGAATAATGCATGATGTAGTTGTAGCTTATAGCACACCATGAGAGCTGTCTTGTCAAGTGACATGAATAATGCATGATGTAGCTTATAGCACACCATGGAGCTGTCTGTCGAGTGTACATGAATAATGCATAAGGAGGAAGACGAGATAAGAGGCGAGAATGTCCGTAGCACGACTCAAGAAACTACGAAGTCGTTTGCCTGTCACACGCTGTAGGTCTTTAGGGCGACTGAAGGACGACGTCTGCGTGCAGATTTAACTCGGGGTCACCAATTGTAGCGTACCTAGCTACCAAGGGATCAAGACAATTGATCTTTCTTTATTCCAAAAACAATAAATGGAAAAGTGTCAAATCAACCACAAAACTACAGCCATGTGTTGTATGTTATAATGTTATTGTTAGTTCTGAAGCAGTGCGCCGCAGTATTATGTTGGAGCAGGTGACTTCTGGACTAGTATTATGATGGTATATGATGTTTCAATGGCTGCCTCTCTCTCTCTCTCTCCTAAAGCAACTCATTGCAGTACAACTAAGACACTCCTTCTAAAGCTACAACACTACATGTTTATTAGACTAATCTTTGTCAGGAGTTGTGGCTAGTATCTCTGTCACCAGATAATGTCTCTTAGCAATTTGTGTTGTGTTAGTACTGACCCAATTAGCACATCCTTTATGAGTGACCTCTGAATGGCTTCACCACATGTGAACCTCACCAGGTACTGCTGTAGTTCTCTCCAAATATATTGCCGTCTAATTATATGTATAATTCATGAGCACCAGCACCAGGTGGAGGGGTGTGGCCATCACAACAGGGGCAAGCTGGTCTGTAATTGTGATTAGATTCATGAGGTGTGGGAGGGGGTGTGGCACTACAATGGTGTGACTATAGCTCACCTCCATCTTGGAGACTGGAGCCATGCTGCTAAATTTTTTTGTATCTTTAATCTTGTCATCCTGAGATACATATTTCACGGTGCCCACCAGATTTGACTTAAAAACTCTTCTGTATTTTTGCATCAAACTTGGTGTGAAGGCTGGTGACAACAGGCTCGTGATGGTTACCATGACAACTATAAGGAATGTTGCCATAGTAGTAATAGAAAGGTGTTGGATGTTAGGGAATATTCAATATCTTACACATGGCCTACTGACAGATGTGTACATATGTCATGTGACAATATCAATGCCTTCTACTAGTGTAGGGTCAGTGGTACATGTAGGGTGTGTGTTAAATGAGAGGGTGTGATGCATTGGGGGGGGGGGGGGGGGGGGTTCATGGCTGGTGGAGGATGCATGGTACATCTAGAGGTTGCATAGTGTTAACTGATACCTCCATTACCTGCCTCGTGTGTGTGTGTGTGTGTGTGCTCACTGGAGACTAGTCTTCTAAGTGTGGAGGTGTGTTGAATATGACTGCATGTGACAGGGTGTGGATTATGGCTCTCCGAGTGGAGGTGTGTGTAATATTTGCTCAGAGAGTGGAAGTGTGTGGAATATGGTTCTCTGAGAGTGGTGGTGTGTGGAACATGGCTCTGAGAGTGGAGGTGTGTGGAATATGGCCCTGAGAGTGGAGGTGTGTGGAATATGGCTCTGAGAGTGGAGGTGTGTGGAATATGGCTCTGAAAGTGGAGGTCTGTGGTATATGGCTCTCCGAGTGGATGTGTCTGTAATATTTGCTCTGAGAGTGGAGGTGTGTGGAATATGGTTCTCTAAGAGTGGTGGTGTGTGGAACATGGCTTTGAGAGTGGAGGTGTGTGGAATATGGCTCTGAGAGTGGAGGTATGTGGAATATGGCTCTGAGAGTGGAGGTGTGTGGAATATGGCTATGAGAGTGGAGGTGTGTGGAATATGGCTCTGAAAGTGGAGGTGTGTGGTATATGGCTCTCCGAGTGGAGGTGTGTGTAATATTTGCTCTGAGAGTGGAGGTGTGTGGAATATGGTTCTCTAAGAGTGGTGGTGTGTGGAACATGGCTCTGAGAGTGGAGATGTGTGGAATATGGCTCTGAGAGTGGAGGTGTGTGGAATATGGCTCTGAGAGTGGAGGGGTGTGGTATATGGCTCTGGTAGTAGAGGGGTGTGGTATATGGCTCTGGTAGTAGAGGTGTGTGGTATATGGCTCTGGTAGTAGAGGGGTGTGGTATATGGCTCTGGTAGTAGAGGGGTGTGGTATATGGCTCTGGTAGTAGAGGTGTGTGGTATATGGCTCTGGTAGTGGAGGGGTGTGGTATATGGCTCTGGTAGTGGAGGGGTGTGGTATATGGCTCTGATAGTGGAGGGGTGTGGGATATGGCTCTGATAGTGGAGGGGTGTGGTATACGGCTCTGGTAGTAGAGGTGTGTGGTATATGGCTCTGGTAGTAGAGGGGTGTGGTATATGGCTCTGATAGTAGAGGGGTGTGGTATATGGCTCTGGTAGTAGAGGTGTGTGGTATATGGCTCTGGTAGTAGAGGGGTGTTGTATATGCCTCTGATAGTGGAGGTGTGTGGTATATGGCTCTGGTAGTAGAGGTGTGTGGTATATGGCTCTGGTAGTGGAGGGGTGTGGTATATGGCTCTGGTAGTGGAGGGGTGTGGTGTATGGCTCTGATAGTGGAGGGGTGTGGGATATGGCTCTGATAGTGGAGGGGTGTGGTATACGGCTCTGGTAGTAGAGGTGTGTGGTATATGGCTCTGGTAGTGGAGGGGTGTGGTATATGGCTCTGATAGTGGAGGGGTGTGGGATATGGCTCTGATAGTGGAGGGGTGTGGTATACGGCTCTGGTAGTAGAGGTGTGTGGTATATGGCTCTGGTAGTAGAGGGGTGTGGTATATGGCTCTGATAGTAGAGGGGTGTGGTATATGGCTCTGGTAGTAGAGGTGTGTGGTATATGGCTCTGGTAGTAGAGGGGTGTTGTATATGCCTCTGATAGTGGAGGTGTGTGGTATATGGCTCTGGTAGTAGAGGTGTGTGGTATATGGCTCTGGTAGTAGAGGGGTGTGGTATATGGCTCTGGTAGTAGAGGTGTGTGGTATATGGCTCTGATAGTGGAGGGGTGTGGTATATGGCTCTGGTAGTAGAGGGGTGTGGTATATGGCTCTGATAGTAGAGGGGTGTGGTATATGGCTCTGGTAGTAGAGGTGTGTGGTATATGGCTCTGGTAGTAGAGGGGTGTTGTATATGCCTCTGATAGTGGAGGTGTGTGGTATATGGCTCTGGTAGTAGAGGTGTGTGGTATATGGCTCTGGTAGTAGAGGGGTGTGGTATATGGCTCTGGTAGTAGAGGTGTGTGGTATATGGCTCTGATAGTGGAGGGGTGTGGTATATGGCTCTGATAGTGGAGGGGTGTGGT
>CBDHDT010000038.1:0-293879 GCA_965261215.1 Ekhidna sp. | reverse complement strand
ATCGATTGTGACTCTGTAAGTTGTGGCAGAAGCCTTCTGATATGGTTGGGTGGCTTTGCAGAGTCATACGGAACTCTTAGTGCTGCACACCCTGGTCCAAGGAACCTTTCTGGCCCTATTAGGTTTAAGCATTTCCTGCTTCATCCCAAATGGCAAGGTCAAGTCCGAGCCACTAGCCCTTTTGGGTAACCGCGGGCCAGCAGCGCTTCTTCTATTTTTTTCTGTGATTTGGCATAAGTTAAGGGATCGCTGCTGGCTCATAGCATTCTGATGCCCCCCCCCCCCCTCCCCCCTTAATTAGGCCCTTGTGGATGTGTCTGGGGTGTCATGAACGATAGTGGAGGTATTGGAACCTATTTGTCTTTTTAAAGTAAGGACCCAAGTCAAGAACTCCCCTTTCCTGGAACCTAGTTCCTTTGTATATCCTGAGGTCCATGAAGTTAATGCTTGTGGTTGACTCTTCTGATGTATATTCTAGGTTTGGCTGAAAGGAGTTTAGTTCGGTAAGGAAATCCGAAAACCCCTCCCCCAGACCAGGCCACACGACCAAAATGTCATCTATGAACCTGAGCCATAGGGAGGGATCCACGGCTCCCCTACCTCATCTCATTGCCAGAAACTCCCTCCGCCACACTCGCTTTGAATATGTTGGCAATTAATGGGACGCACTTTGTACCCATGGCCACGCCTGATTTTTGTATTTAGGCCTCCCCATTGAATTCAAAATGGTTATGGCTGAGGACTTCCCGAAGCAGGTAGCGAGCTACCCATTCTGGCATGTGGCTGGGTAGAGGGGTGTTGTAATAATATTTGAACACTCTCTCAGAGCCTTCTCTTTGGGGAATATTTGTGTACAATGACTTTACACCTGAAACCACCGAAATTTGAACACATATTTGTAGCTGTTATAACTTTTTTCCCCCTTTCTTCTGTACAGATACTTTTGATACCAACTTGTTGCTTGTGTGGCTTTTAGATGATATGTGAAATGTCTCTATAGGCACCTTTTCTTAGAAGATACATCCAAAAAGGCAAGGTCACTCAAAAAATTGCAATTCCCAAACTGTGCAATGATAACTCCTAGGTGCCAGGACTACAGATCCCCAAATTTGTTTTGTGGCTTGCCAAAACACATAATTGCAACAAGGTGGAGTCAATTTTTATGTGAAGCATTGATGAGTTATGGTGAATAGAAGAGGTGATGTCATAGATATTGCGTGGGTTTTTGTGCCATTGGAAATGAATTACCTTATAACATATCAACGCAAAACGTGTTGATCCTAACCGCTAGACCAATAATTTCTGCTGATGGAACAGCCTGATGACCTTACTCTAAATGTAGTGCTTTTCTCATCTTCACGGAAAGCTGTTTCTAAATCGTTAAAAAAACCCACTTATTTCCACATGCTCATTTCCATTACGAATTTGTCTTCCCATTAAGTTGTATTGTATCAAGCTGTTAAATCTTGCACCTGTAAGGAATACAGAAAAACATAACATTCATGGCTACTTACACTTTTTTCAAATCAACCACTTATACACATTGTGAATCAAAAAGGAACATATAATTCTCGACTGCATCACATCTTCAATGGTATGTTTTATCCTGGACAGTAAATGATCAGAAACGTAAACAATAATCTTAAAAAATCCTACTATAAAGACTGCTTTATGACATCACCCTTCAAAGAAATCACTCTGTTTTTTAAGTAAGTAATGTAGCTATTCTTCCTCTTGTCAAAGGAATTTACTCACAACCATACTTCCACATGTAAAAATCTGTCTAGGAATGATCAGGAATATTGGCTTTGCAGTATTCGCACGCCTTCGATGTTTGAACGTCATTATTTGTTTATCGAGTCAGTAATATCATCCATGTACTTACCAGACTATGAACGTACTGTACCGGTAATATCATGTACAGCCATGCATGGCAATACGAGGTTTTCTATTCAAATCTCCCGTGAAGGGCTAGCTTCGCTTGGCAATAAATGCTGTTGAGTGTAGATCCTAGATATCGAGGAGTCTAACCAATTTAGACTATAGTTAACAAAATTAGTAACCAACCCACCTTTTTAGAATTTTTTTAAATTTATTAATATTTTTATTTAGCAAACAGTTCAATTCATTTCCTTTCAGTCATGGTAGCAAATATAGGCCTGAGCAAATACTTGAGTAGGTTTCTAGAGAGAAAGGTTGGAGAATGGCTTCGAGTACAGAGTGTGGCTGGATTTCATGCACTACAAAAAAAGTAGTGTAACGAGTACCTAAGGTAGTAAAGGTTGAAGGGGAAGTATCTCCACTGGAGCCTTTACTGGAAGTAAAACAGTTCTCTCCACTACTCCTGTAAAAAAAATTTTTTTAAAGCAAAAAAGCAACAGTAATCTTTCAAATCTTTGATTGCTGACATGACTGAATTTCTTTTGACAAAAATTGGGCTGGTTACTAAAGTTGCTACGACTATTGTCTAAATTGGTTTGGCACCACGGCCTCCAAACAGTTCCACTGGTATTTTTCTTTGCTCCAGGCTATAAGTCAGAGGTTCATAAGAGAAGTAATAAACTTGAATCTGACCAATCAAATTGTTCAGTACCAACTGACCATTGTCTAAATACATCCATACGAGAGAAAAAATCCCTCTTTTATATACTAATAATGAAGTTCACACATCCAAAGCGAGCTAATACTCCTATGTCAGCAATTTCTTCTGTTGCAGCAAAAGCCACAGTTCCAGACCAATTGTTTAACAGAAACAAGCATTTAAGTAAATATGGCTCAAAGTTAATTGCTTTGTGTAAGAGTAGCTACTTTTCTTATATGCAAATATGCAAGCACACAAAAAAGATGTCTCAAGGCAGATATGTAGTCAAAATTGTCAAGAATTTTGTTTTATTGTTCTAGACATTTGCCTAGCCATAACTAATCCCCAGGAAGAAAACATACACATTTCTCTCTTAAATCCATATTTTAGATAAGCTGAAGAACTTACCCAATACTGATTTATGAAAAGATTTGTAAATGTCTTCTTTACATTTGGGAGGTGTGATGTAGTCAAGAATATTTTTTTACTTTATTTTTTTTTTAAGTTATAAAATATACATGTATATAGCATATACACCTTGATGTGAACTATGAACTTATATAATTGTATTGTCTTTAATATAATGTGACTTCGTCAGCTGATGGTAGTTTGCCTTGTGTTTATCAGACTTTGCTTACTTTAGTGTTGTAGCTTGTCTATTTATTGTAGTGTCATTGTAGTTGTATATAGCTAATAGCACAATTCTAGCTGTTCAGTTCGGTGAACAAAAAACAATCAATAATTTATATTTTCTCTATCAGCATTATTGCTCTATCATGTAAAGTAATAGTAATAATAATAATGATAATAATAATAATAATAATAGTAATAATAAGAATAATAATAATGCTATAATATTGGTCCCTAGGGATAAACAACATCTATAAGTGGTGGGATTTTAATATGGGAAGTAGCCATGAATTGTTAGTTTTTTCATATTCCTTACAGATGCAAGATTGAACAACCTAATACTGACTGCGTAGTGGGATTTAAAAAATTCTGAAATGGAAATGTTCATTTGGAAATAAGTAGTTTTGTTAAGGTTACTTGGAAGCCTTTTCCATCAAGATGAGATGAGCACCACATTAAGAGTTTGGTTTGGTTATAAGGCAAAGTTTTCTTCAGCAAGAATCAGGGAACAAAGGGGTGCAGATGCTGACAGGAACTTGTTTGAATGGCAGTTTACACTTAAGCACTGTTTATTGTTTTCAGTATACTCAACATCATTAGTGCATATGCATCAGTTAAGCTTTTTATAGATGCTAAATTTTCCTTACGTACATGCTATCCGAGAGAGAGAGCGGCAGTATGCAGGCAAGGAACTGAATTTATCTACCATCAAGAACTAGTATCACATCCAATGCCAAGCATGTAGGTGAGTGGGGAACTGGCATGATTATGTGTTTATACCTCATGGCTGATTCAGCCATGCCCACTTATGGTAATAAAAAGTGTTCCATAGAAAATGAATTGTAAATCATGACCACTCATACTATTCATGAGCACTACCCTTTCTTTCATTGTATATCTCAAAGCAAAGTATAGTAATGGAGAGTACAAATTTTCTACAAGTTGTTATTATTCACATGTTCAGTTGATTGATGGCTAGTGAGTTATGGAGTGTAGAAGTATTACACCAATGTCAGTACTGTGCAATCCAGTGAGCTTGCTACTTGTTCCATTTACCAGGTGGCAGTTCTGTTGCTGCCAGTTCTTCTCAGAACTCATTTTCCAGGTGGTAGCTTTACAGAGATAAATACTGACATGAAAAAAACGTTGAGAGGTGGCTACACTTGTTGTACACCTGGATGCTATTCCAACACAAAAGGGATATGGAACTCTATTTTTCACATTTTTCCTAGAATTGTAACTTTGAGGGAGAAATGGGTCAATTCAATCAAGAGAAAGGATTTTATTCTGGGGTAGCTGCACTGTGTAAGCTCACAACATTTTCATTGTGCCTAAAAGCAATGTATATCAGACATCTCTATTATATTTAATTTGCTTCCTCTGTCAAAAAACCTCCAAAAATATATTTGCCATTTGATCATCTAATCAAAAGGAAGAAAAAAGGAACTTAGTCCAATATAGCAGATGTTGTTTTGGAAGAAGTAGATTTTTTTGGACATGTCGGTTCCAACAAGAAGGTAAGAACGGAGATGAAGTTAAAGAATGTATGCATCAAAGAGAGATAGCAGATATGAAGGAAGAGATAGCTGACATGAAGTTGGAGAAAGCTGGGATGAAGTCAGAGATAAATACGTTAACATTTAGTCTTCTACATTTTGCCGGCAGTCATGATGAGATTCAATTCTATACTGCTTTTCCAAGTAACTCTACTCCAACTAGTCGCTATGAATTTCCTTTAATTTTTGCCACTCAATTGAATTACAGGGACTCAGGTAATACTGAGAATCGTCCATCAGTGGATGTAAAATGTGTTCCCAGTCATATGTTGCAAACAATTGATGAAATGGTTGGTACAGTATTGTTTGAGATGAAATGTTTTGGAAAAAATTCAAAGAGATCAATTTAGTATAGACACTAGCTCAGCTTCGTGGATATTAACTGCTTGAATAAACTTTTTACACTATATCCAGATACAGCTAACTATATGGGCTTCTCGTGAAATAGAAAATTGAATAAACCTGCATGTTTAAGTGCAAACTACCCTGCTACTCTGTATCATTGATGAATACTCTGAGTTACTTACAAAAATGCCTTCATTATTTCATGTTCAGTCACAGATATACTCATCATAAAAGAGCCACAAAACTGCAAAGGACCTTGTAGTATTTCTCCTAGTGGAATTGTGACATTTATTTCTTGTCTGTGTGGGTCATATATCCGTCAAGAAAATTACACAAGAGAGTGAGTGGCTTTATAAATCTTGTTATGTCTGGTAATATGGTAATACTTGATATGTAATAGATACTTAGCACCTGCTTGCATCAATGTTTAACCCTGAATATTCCACCTTTCTGTGTGGTAAAGAGCAATTGTTACTTGTAAAGGCAGTAGAAACAAGAAGTATTGTATCTGTATGTATCCAAATGGAGAGAGCAATTGGATGGGCAAAAAAATATCGATATATTACAAGTTGTTATTTCAATCTAATTTCTTGCACAGTTGGATAAAATATGCTTTAGAAATTTTCTTTCAGCATTTGTTCATTCATCTTTTTCAAACCATAGCTCAATAATGTGTGCAAAAGATTTTTTTCTTCAATGTGTTAATGATCATGAATATAACAATTAAAAAAACACAATGTAGTAGCAAGTTAGGCACAATAGCATTAAAATAAAACTTTTTAACTTAGACGCCATAAAAGTCCAGAATATTTCATATAAAATATCTGCTGTTAGAATTCCCAGCATTTGTAAAAATCACAAAGTCGCACCACTTTCTATAGCAGATAGCCACCTGTCCTTGCACTTCATGATATTAAAGGGGTAGTTCTCTTAAAACAGGTGTATCCATTTCCAACCGACAAAAAAAAAAAAATTCTAGGATGCTGAATAAAAAGAGTGCTTCATGGTAATTATAAGGGAACTTGATTTCAAGTAATTCATAAGGATCAGTACAACCTGTATCATGTACCACACCCTCCAAATTAGGTCCAAGCCAAGAATACTCAGGATTTATAACAGGTCCCGACAGTGTTACATCAAAACTGGAGCGCCCTCTCTCATGCAACCCGTGTTTATAAGCACTCAGAGCTCTGAATTCATTGTTCTTTCCCCAAGGCACAGTACAGTGGCATCGATGGGTACACATGCTGGCTCAATATAGAATTCACAAAAGAATCAGGCTATGTACTGGAAAACCTCAAGCAGACTTGACCTAAGAAAGAATTTGCAATTGTACATCAGCACTCCTCACATCATGAGAGAGAATAAGATTGATATCTAGTCTTCCTTTCAATTTCTGCAGTTTGATCCTTAGTAAGCATAATTTTACTCCAAAATTCTTCTCCTGGTGATAGTGAGGGAGTAATGGCAGTCAGTAGTGGAGTGGTTAAGAAGAACTTAAAGGCATATCTGATGTTGTCATTACCACCGAGCTTGACATAAAGCTAACATAGGGAGACACAGCTAGCAAAGGATCCAAATAATTGTCTTGCATAATAGCTGTAAACAGAGATACACTTTTATGTAATTCCAGAGAAGTAAAAATGTGTGATTGCGTTCCTCAGACAGAAGTGCTGGACTTGCACGATATTTTTTTAATATTATATTTTTTCTAATCGAGCAGTTCCAAACCTTGCCTTACATTTTCCATATGAATGGTGCACACACTCTTCTATTTTGGAAAACAAAATTGGACCATCACCTGGACTATTTCTTGGCCTATTCCATTGTTGTATAGTATCAGTACAAGTTTTGTTCTCTGGAATAATGTTATCAAAAGATCAACATAGTCAAGAATGTTATACAAAAATGCAGCAATATCTGGGTCCACATTTTCCACCCAAGCATGAAGTTACACAATCACAAAAGTTGAATCAAATCCATAAGTGGAGGTGTATATTATAAAAAGGTAGATTATTAAAGCACTATTGTACAGTCTGCTCACTGTTTCACAAGTTCTGCTTTTCCCTACTGTTGTAACAGATCTCACTTTAACCAGCGCTTGAGCTCCACTACATGGAGTTTTCAAGGTTCACTCCACAATTCAGGGATGCATCAGAACATCTTCATCACGAAAACAAACCAGTGAGCTGCAGTCTGGAAATGAGTTCTAACAAGAAGCAGAAAGTTCACAGGTAGGATCAGTACTAGCATTAGTCATGTCAGCATTTACCTCCAACAAGCAGCAATAGAACTTCTGTCTGGCAATGAGTTCAGAGAAAAATATAAGCAAGCTCACTGGTAGGCTCAGTCCTGTTATTGGTACAAACAATTTCATTTCCACACTCCAACTTGACAGACAGATGTCGACGTCTGTCGACTGATAGATCAGGTGAATATTACCTGCTTGAAGCAAATTTTGTGTTTGCATAATATTTTTTTCTTCTTCTTCTTCCATTTACAATATGTCAGGGAGTCTCACCCTCTACCCAGGCCAGCAGGGCTCCCTGACAGAACCAAACTGTGTTAGCTAGAATTACCATATAAGTTCATGTGCAAGACACTACAGACAGATGTGAACCATAATTAAATGCATGTAGAAACAGATAGCTAGATGTTTGTGCCATGACTTTACAAGTACGTAGCTTAGTGATTATTTGTTTTATATTTTAATGTGTTATGTGAGGCAGTAAGTGAGATCTGAGTGTTCAGTTTTGTGCAAATATCTGTATGAGTGTACAACTTGAGACTTAACTAACTAATGCCAGCCAATATAAGTGCAAGCAAGCTGAGGATCAGGGTAAGCCTCAGTCAGCAAAAGATAGACAGTTCTGTGGTGGTAGCAGAGATACCAGCAGTAGGAAGCATGTCAACAGTCAGATATAGGCAGTGACCTCAACAGCATAATGCTAGAGTATTGCTCATGAGTACATAGTACAAGTGGTCATGATTTATAATACATTTTCTATTGGACACATTTTTTCTTTTGATACCAGAAGTGGGCGTGATGGGATGCGCATTGACGCCCAATGCATAATCATGTAAATCCACCATTTTGTTCCAAACTAATCAGCACTACCAGTTTACAGAACTATAGCTTCTATAGCAGTTCTCTAAGACCTTTTTCCAGCGCAGCGATTTTGTAAAGAGTTAGGCCACGCGAAACTAAGGTAACAGCATACGTGTGGTGTATGTAATCAACGCTGTTGCGGAATATCTATTTGGAAAGGATGTGGCAAAATGAAGAGTTAAGCTTGCGCTTAAATAGTGTCGACCATGTTTACCTTCTTGGTATTTGAAGTATTTTGAAGTGTTATATTATGAAATTATATGCTTATGAATGTGTACGCTTCCATAATCCTCGGCTATATTCACTCTGATAGGAATGTTATTTCTTGCACTTGATGCGAGAGGTGAGGTTCTACAGTAATTATTTGTGTGTCTGAATAAAAAAACAATGGTCTGCTAAGCTGATTTACAACTGTATTCATTTTTGATTTTTTAACCAGGGTCTGAGTATTGCAATTCCCCAGTTACGACATTTCTGGCTGTCAATACCAGCAACAGTGCTCAACTTGTATACAAAAATACTGACTCAAGGAACATAAAAAAGTCACTTTTGAATGAGTATATCTTTCTTCAGCCATGGCATGTGGCGTGAAGTATCGAAGTTGCCCAAATCTCACTGTCTTAATTAATGGATGGTAATGTTGTTGTAGTTGTGATCCCATTGCAAGAATATTTTGGTTTAGTCACATATGACAAAAATGATGGAAATAATTTCACATTCAGAGGGAAATATACTAATGATATTTTCAATTTGGACAACAACTGTGAGATTTTAGCAATATCACAGTACTTTCCATCAACGCTTACTGTCATAGGAAGGTGCTTGTACATAAAAACATATCCTAAATTGCTGAATTCTATATGTTAACCCATTTAGACTATCACAGTCAGACTACTTACCTGACCATTCATGCACCATTAACTTGCCTTCAGAATTTGTTTTCTTCGTGTCAGAAACATTCCTATGGGTGTAACTGTTTTTATAGACAATGCAGGGTTTCATCCAGCGGGTGGAGGGAGGCGGTGTTGGGATTCCCCAACAAGTCTGCAGGCACAAACCTGCAGGACCAGATTCCTCAGATGCTAAACAGAACTAGCAAGGTGAAAACACCAAACTGATTGACACTGTCATATTAATGTACGTATGTGTGTGCTTGCATGTTGACCATATATAGACAAATCAGTCAGGTGACTCGCAGGCTAAAAAAGGTCAGGAGCTTTACCAGACTGAAGAGAGTCCAGAGTCTTGTACATGTGAATCTTGATTAAAATTTATCGTTAAGTTAACAGACCTACATAGAGTAGACCCGTTAGAGCTGCTGTTACTAGGAACACAGTTCTAACATATGGTGGCAGCGGATACTAAGAATCCTCGACCAGTAAATCGATTAGACCAGACTACCGCTTCACATTGTTTTGGTAAACCCTTGACTCTCCAAAACCGACCTCAAGTGCTAGATCTCCATCAGCACTGCTGCAGAAGAGAGACTTCGCCAGCGCTGAGCAGATTGGACTCGATTAGACTCTTCAGACGTCATACCTTACTCAGCCAGACCACATTCAGTGCTGCAGCAGAAATTCAGCAGATCACAGATCCTCAGACAACCAGTAAGATCTATCAAGGTTCCCTTGTTCTAACCCTACAGTAAGCTGTACGACTATCGAAAGCACTACCTTCCGACTACAGAGGTGTGCCCAAAACCACACCCCTACAATCCCTTAACTGGTGGATATACATTTTTCGCCCCGTACCTAACGGACATTCCCGTGCGGACGGCGAGACGCTCGACACCATGACGAATCTGTATTCAACAGAGGACCACAGTATCGACATCAACTCTCAGGCAACTTCTTTGACGGTGGGCAATACGACGAGACCGAAACGATACATACTCCGGATATACAATCACCACTTCTGGCATCTCCTGTGGCAGATCCCACAGTCTTAGCCCTGATCCAACGTATGCAAGAGATGACGACCCAAGCACTAATGACAGCTCTCGCCAGCGTAGGGTCACCTCCAGTCAGACCTCCCACACTCCCACCCATCCGCACAGGGACCCAAGGAGAGACAGACATACTCCGGTTTGAGGCTCACATGAGGGCCTATGATGTACCAAAGCTCAAATGGGCAGCTGAGCTGAGGGCGCTTCTTCGTGGCGACCTCATCAGCATCTCACTAACTCTGCCTCCAGACCATGCCACAGACTACCAAGCCCTAAAAAGGCTTCTCCTCACACATATGGGAGTGTCACAAGCAACCCGTTTTGCTCGCTGGTTTGAGCCCCGACCAGGACCCACAGAAACCATGGCTCAGGTGGCTCATAGACTGACAGAAGCGGCACGTTCGTGCGTCCAAGACTGCTCTACGATCACTCAGTGAACAGAGCTAGTGTCAATGGAGCTCCTCTATCGAAAAATGAACCCCAGAGTAGCCACGCATGTCAGGACGCAGAAGCCAGTTGATCTACAGACCTTAGTCACTCTGGCAGATGAGCATGTCACTGATAGCAGACAAGGTCGTGAATACTTGTGGACTCAGCCTTCACACAGAGGCAAGCCTAGCCACTGGAACCAGCCTCCACAGCAGCGGCCATCAACCACTCCCAGATTTCCTCTGACAAACCCTTCTGCACAACAGACTCCTACCCAAAACCAGACCCAGGCTGATTCAGCACAGACTGGCCAGACGACTCAGCAATATCCAAGCGGACCACAACCGCAAGATAATGCCAGACCAAAGAACTCACGACAGCCCCACCGACCAGCCAAGTTCTTCGACAAGGAACGAGGCCCTCTCTGTTTCCAGTGTAAGCAGTGGGGACATGTCGGAGCTAACTGCCCAGAGAGAAATGTCCTCCGAGTAGAGACGACACGGCCCCACGAGACTGTAGGTCTACCCGATCTATTTGCTATGGGCAGCATCTTGGGAAAACCAGCCAGGTTCTTCCTTGACAGTGGAGCCGACCACTCCATGGTGAATGTGAATCTCCTCAACCAGCTAAAGGAATGGAACCTTGCAGTGCCGGAATCAACAACCTCAGTCACCGTGAAGGGTGTTATTGGTAAGCATATCACCTTACCCGTGTTGTCGCTTTCTTGCACACTTTTAGATATGGACCTGACAGTGGAGATGGCTGTGTCTTCTGACATTCCCCATGACATTCTCCTTGGAAAGAACTGTACAGCACTGTTCCACCTGCTCCGAAGAGCAATGGCTGATGACCCTCAGGATGTGCTGGCAGTCAAGACACATGCCCAGACCGACAAGGACGCGGCACAAGACAAGCTCGACCATGCAGAACAAGAGAGTGATGGCCTCGAGGCATCACCATTAGATGAACTTATTAGTCCCCTCTGTGACTTCCCTCAATCTAATTGTTCCTTGCAGGCAGATCCAGAATTAACCTCCAACGACCAAACGGTGGAGGAGCTGACTGACCAGACAAATGCAGCAGCTCTTGCAAGCGACCAAAGATCTGATGAGATGCTACGCCCACTCTGGGAGATGGTCGACAGGACTGACTCTCCATACGTGACTGACAATGGTGTTCTACACAGGAAGACGACGGACCAGTCTGGCAACCCCTATCTGCAGCTCATTCTACCGCAGACTAGATGCCAACAAGCCCTACAGGTTGCCCACTCATCACCTATGGCTGGACATGTAGGCAGCAACCGTACAAAATACAAGTTGTTAAAGAACTTTTACTGGCCTAGCATAGGCAAGGCCATTGTGGAATTCTGCAGAGCTTGTGGGCGTTGTCAGCTGACAGCCAAGAGAACACACCACCATGCACCACTGACGCTCACAAGCCCGCCGATCTGCAGACCCTTCGAGAAGGTCGCCATTGATGTGGTTGGACCTCTACCTCTTACTTTGACAAAGAATAGGTACATTCTTACTTATATCGATCTGGGCTCACGGTACCCTGACGCGACGCCTCTCCGAGTGACAACTTCAAAGGCCGTTGCAGCAGCCCTGCTTCAGATCATGGCTCGACTTTCCGTACCCTTAGAGATTCTATCTGACCGTGGATCTAACTTCTTGTCTGCAGTCATGAAGGAAGTCTTCTCCTTCCTAGGAGTGCATCACTCCAAAACGGCACCTTACCGTCCGCAGTCCAACGGCGCAGTCGAGAGGTTCCATCACACCTTGCTACAGATGGTACGCAGATGTACTCAAAATCATCGACAGTGGGACGAGCTACTGCCCTATTTGCTGTTTGCATGCAGAGAAGCTCCCTGCTCCACGACAGGCTTTGCACCCTTTGAGCTCATCTTCGGTCGGCATGTCCATGGACCTCTGGACATTCTCCGGCAGAGCTGGATGCCTTCAAAGAAGACCTCACTGCTAGCTACCGAGTGGCTGCTACAACTTCGAGATGACCTTCACCAGATGAGACAGCTGGCAGTCGACCGTCAGACGACCGTACAGAAAAAACCCAAAGAGTGGCATGATGCCACAGTGGCTCGCAGATCCTTTGACATAGGAGAGCAAGTTCTGGTGTTTACGCCGGCGATCGGCGGCCGAGGAAGTAAACTACAGGATTGATGGAGTGGCCCATACAAAATCCTCGACAAGATCTCTCCAGTGACATACCGAGTCGACATGCCTGAGCATCACAAACGCAACAGAGCAGTTCACATCACTGCCTTGAAGAGATGGCACCCACCGGTTGCAGATGTCCACTGCCTCCTTGCCGAGCAAATGGATTCTTCTGACATACCTGATTACAGGCCTGACCCAGACCAGTCTTTCCCAGAGCTATCACAGCACTTGTCCAATGAGCAGAGGGACTTCTTCAAGCAAGTCTGGATTGATTTCCCTACGGTGACCTCCACCTCTCCTGGTAGAACGCAAGCAGCCATACACAGAATTAATACTGGCACCGCCTTGCCGATCCGGCTCCGACCTTATCGCATTCCGCAAGTCTGGGAAGAAGCCTTCAGAGTGGAAATCCAGAAGATGAAAGATGCTGGCTACATTGAGCCTTCATCAGCTCCATGGGCAGCACCCATGTTCCTTGTGCCGAAGAAGCAACCTGGCGAGATCAGACTTGTTTGCGACTACAGACGCCTGAATGTTGTGACAGTGCCGGATCCTTACTATCAGCCCAGGGTAGAAGAAACATTGGAAAGGATGGCAACAGCTTCCTTCTTCACCATTCTGGATCTGGCCCGTGGCTTCTATCAAGTCCCGATAGCCATGGAAGACCGTGACAAGACAACAGTTGTCACTCCACTTGGAAAGTTCCGGTTCGTGGTAATGCCATTTGGTCTCAGGAACGCCCCTGCAACATTCCAGCGGCTGATGGATGACCTCCTTGGGAGCTGCAACAGTTTCACCAATGTATACATTGACGATGTGGCAATCTTTAGCACTGACTGGGAAGACCACACAAGACACGTCCGTGCGGTTTTCGACATTCTCAAGACTGCGGGACTGACCATCCAGCCTACTAAGGCCCAGTTGGGAAGCAAGTCATGCACATTCTTGGGACATGAGGTCGGCCATGGTTTTATTTCCCCCCAGGAGGCAAAGACCAAAGCCATCAGAGAATTCCAACGACCAGCGACGAAGAAGGACATCAGAGCATTTCTCGGCCTAGCCGGATATTATCGCCGCTTCATTTACCGGTTTAGTTTTATAGCGGCTCCACTTACAGATCTGACCAGAGCTGCCTTCCCAGACCTCGTGCAATGGACGCCTGACTGCGAGACAGCCTTCATCGCACTCAAGGAGAGCCTCTGCTCGGACCCCGTGCTCCGACCGCCAGACTACAAACGCAACTTCATGCTGCAGACTGATGCCTATGGGTGGGGCATTGGTGCAGTTCTGGCTCAGACAGATGACAGCAACCTCGACCATCCCATCGCCTACTTCAGCAGAAAGCTGATGCCTCGAGAGACCCGATACTCTGCTACGGAGCAGGAAGGACTTGCTGTGGTGGCCGCTTGCAAGCATTTTTTACCTTATCTCTTAGGACACCACTTCACAGTTGTTACTGATCATAGAGCACTGGCATTTCTGAGTGACAAGGACCCTCAGAGTGGACGACTTGCCCGGTGGATGGATGTGCTGCGCCAATTCAGTTTCACCATCCAGTATCGACCCGGTGTTGTCAATGGCAATGCAGATGGCCTGTCTCGACAGGCCTGGCCGCCAAATGATCAGATTCCGACTACAGTACATCGCCTACCTTTAGAAGGAGGGGGTGATGTTGGGATTTCCCAACAAGTCTGCAGGCACAAACCTGCAGGACCAGATTCCTCAGATGCTAAACAGAACTAGCAAGGTGAAAACACCAAACTGATTGACACTGTCATATTAATGTACGTATGTGTGTGCTTGCATGTTGACCATATATAGACAAATCAGTCAGGTGACTCGCAGGCTAAAAAAGGTCAGGAGCTTTACCAGACTGAAGAGAGTCCAGAGTCTTGTACATGTGAATCTTAATTAAAATTTATCGTTAAGTTAACAGACCTACATAGAGTAGACCCGTTAGAGCTGCTGTTACTAGGAACACAGTTCTAACAGGCGGGTACTGGGGTCCAGACCCCCCACTCAAGGTCTATGGGGGATATCCCCCCGCTAATTTTTACTAATACCGTCCAAAATACTTGTAGCTATGAAGCTATGAGTAGTACTTAATTTTAAAGCCAGGACTGTAACAGAGTTATTATTATTGGGTGAAATCAGCTTAATAATGGGAATGATCAAAGACCATGTTATTGTAACCATAATATATCTAAATGCATTTTATAGAGAAAAAGGACAAATGATTGGTTACACATTAATTACACAGTAACAACAGTTATTGTTAAAACTCTGTTCAGATTATATAAGCAGTCTCCGTGGCTTTATTGCCTTCCACAAAGCCAGCACTGCATCAAAGTCCACTTCATAGAGTGGAGGTCCTTCGATGGCTATGATCATCAGCTTGAACATTGATGCTGGAAGCAGTCAATTACGAAGTCGATCATTGATCTGCTTCATATCACTAAAGGAGCGTTCAACAGTTGCAGTAGACACAGCAAGCACCATGGCAATGGTGAGCAGAATCTTAATGTTGGGGACGGTCACACACTTTGCCTCACTTCTCAGGACCAGTGTTGCAAGTTCCTTCAATGACAAACTCTTTTCCTCAAAGTTGACCAATTTGAAAGCTTTCCACTCATGTCTTGTCTCTGTCTTACCGACATCTGCAGGAGTTGAAAAGACGTTTCCCTCATAATCAATCTCAGTTGTCTCCCCATAGAATTTTAGGAGCTTCTCCAATTCTGCAGTGCCATATTTGTACAGTTGCTGGACATCTGTTGGGTATTTCTGTGGATCAAAGATGCTGAAAGCAGTCAAGAGGCCCAGGGTATCTTTGAAACGACAGCTGATTTGCCTGCTGACCTCTTCCAGGTAAGGCTGCAGCACATTCTTTGTTGAAATTTTCTCTTGCTGTCTCCAGATCTACAACACCAATTACAAGGTCTGTGACTGTGTCATAGACCGTGGAATGGTACTCCTGATAATTGGGATGATCCTTGATCTGCTGTAGAGAGTGCTGGACATAGGCCAGCTGGTTGGCTACAAGAGTGAAGTCTGCTTACATTTCCTGCAGGGCTTTACTAAGACAAGTCAATGCCAGGAAGGACATCACTTAGCAACATCAGGGTCACCACAAATTTGTATGTCTTCATAGTCCTCAGCATACCAAGTGCTTCTGGCTCTCCAGTATCCTTGTAGATGTGCTCAAGTGTATCTATCAGGGGCCTCATGGAGCACCTGATCTTTTACAGATATGTCGTGTGCCAGCCAGAGGGTATCACCTGGCTTGATCATCTTGAGTTGGAGGTGGTTGACGAGAGCCTGCATTTCCTTCAGTACAGAAAACTTCTTAGGTGAGTAGTGGAACATCTTCCAAACAGACATCAGTGTTGCAAAGACTTTCTTCAGACTTGGCCGACATCTAGCAGCTGAAACGCAGCAAAGCTGAAGAATATATGCCCTACAGTGCACAAACAATGCTCGTGGTGCCAATGTGCGGATATACATTTGAACTCCATTTGTGCCTGAGAAGGTAGCAAGCCTCGTCAAACCCCCCTGTCCTCTCAGTTTCCCAGCATCAATGTCACTGTCTGCTAGAAAAGCTTTCAGCGCAACAAATATTGAAGTTGCATCACAAGTAGAAAGGCTTAACAAGTACCAGGAAATGTTCCACTCGTGAACCAGAACTGTCAACCCATCTGAAACAGATTGAAAGCTCCTAATTGTTGCTATATCTGTCGACTCATCAGCCAGTATTGAATAGAATGCAGCTTCTTTAAGAGATCTGAGAATACCTTGTTGGACTCACAAGCTAATGGAATCAAGGTACTCATTAATGGCGACATGAGAGCCGTAGTTGGCATTTCTTGGAGCTGTATCCAAAAGTTTCCGCACTTCGTCATCACCATTCTCCACCATAAGCTGAACCACTTCATCAAAATTGTAAAAATGTGCTATTTTCTGCTTACATAAAAAGTACATTATCCTCAACAACTTCTTGATCAGTATACAGTTTTGTTGCTTCGTCTGTTCATCGCACCTCTCATTCCCCTGCTTGAGCTGAAGGATTACACTTCCTTCAGCTTGGCTTTGTTTTTCTGCCGCCTTTGGTCTTTGCCATCTTGTGCCATGCTGAAGCTTCGTGTGCTTTCATTTTATCCAGTGCCTTTTTACTGGGAAAGAGATCCAGGTTCCCTATGTGTGCTTCAGCACTTCCCTATCCTCCTTGTAAATATGGGAACAATATTTACACAACATCCTATTGGTCACAGTGTTGTAATTTATCCATGAGTAATTTCTTTTGCCTGTGTAGCTGGAACTACAGCTTTTTTCCCGTAATGGCACCATTGTTGCCAGAAACTTGAGTAGCCTCTGTATCTTCTGACAGTGTAGTTGATGAAACTTTAGAAGTGGACTACTGAGGATGTGTAGGATTCGCATTATTTCACTCTGATCTATCATGCCAACATCCTTCCCCTCCTGGCTGTTCGTTAGTGTGGATATCGAGTCATCTCCTGCAAGCCTGGGTACTTTACTGACAACAGTAGTATAGGAAGAGTCAGACAATGTACATTTCTTAGAAATCTTCTGTTATCCATGGACGATTGGTGATGAATGAGGACTTGTATGATACTGGAAGTACAGTGGTAGGCTTATTTACCAACTTTTTGAAATTCTTTGGGGAATCCCCAGGACTAGATGGATCCATTGGGGGAGGGGGGGGGGGGGGGGGGTTTGTCCTTGGGATAACAGGACCTTTCCCCTCCTATCCTCATTTTTCACACTTCTTTCAATTAAAACTATTTGAGATCACCAGCTTAGGGGGACTACACCTGAAACGTGGTAAAAAAAATCGGATAACTTTAAGTGCTCATAACTTTTTTTTAATTGCTTTGTGAAGATATTTTTATGCTCAAATTATTCCTTGATCTATGTGCTTTACAATAATATAAAAAGTTTTATAGTCTATAGGCATATTTTGTCTGAAGTTAGCAAGACGGAATTACAAAAAATGTTAATGAATGGCAAGCTGGCTTATGGAGCACTCGTGTCCAATTAACAAAATCTACAAAGGTCACCTCTTCTAATTGCCATAACTTGGCAATGCTTCAAGTGAACAAAAATATGTCTCAAGTCATATAGCAGCTGTTAGCTTAGGCAAGCCACAGACCAATTTACAGCTTTAGTAGATTAATATGGGTGAGAGCAGCTGGGGTCAATTATGTAGGATTTTTGAATGCCCTTGGATGTTTCTGCCGGTATATTCTGAGAAATATGCCTATAGACTAACTTTTTATATCATTTGTAAAGCATAGATCAAGGAACAATTTTAGTACAAAATTTCCTTCACAAACCAGTTATTAAAAAAGTTATGAGCAGTCAAAGTCATCAGACGTCAAACAGATCCTTTACCTAATCACTCACTACTCTGGGAAAGAGTTTTCCATGCCCACGTCAGCACTCGATAGCTACTATATGATTTTAACTGAAAGTGTAAGAATTTCAAAATTTTTATTTAAAATGTTAGCCTTTGCCTCAATCAGGTCCCACCCCTCCAAATTATCTGGATCTGCCCACCCCTGCAGGGATCCAAAATTCCCCCCCCCCCCCCCCCACTTTCCCTTCCAGTAGTGTAAGTGGGATGCACTGTGGAATTGATCTCTGCATACTGCTCCTACTGAATCCTAGTCTCGCCGACCAGACCCTTTGCTTAATCGCTACGCCAGGAGAGAGGGTCTGGTCAAACTCTTTCCTAATGTAGTGATTAGGTAAAGGATCTGTTTGGCGAGACTAGCTGCCCCCCCCCCCCCCCCCCCCAGTTGAAAAATCCTGGATGAAACCCAGCAATGGACAAGTAAAGTTTCAGAGGTATAGTGAAAGTTGTGAACCATTCGGTGAAATAAGTGTGTGCACTGATGTCCTGAGATTCACAAGTGTAACTTATGATATTCAAACTATCTGTTGTGAGACCACCACCTATTTGCTTGACGCCTTTTATGAAAAAAAATTAAGCCTTACATTTAACCACGTCTGCTGGCACGTATATTAGACAGCTTTATTTGCGACATCTCTGTGTCATACTTTAATACAATGCACAATATTTTTTACTGCAGCCTCTAAACAAGACTACCCCTTGTTTCTGTGGAAGTGTGGTCTCTCAACTACGCATCTCTGCTTAGTTCTAACTCGAAAAGCCTAAGATTCCGAGTCATCAATTTACTATGAAATAATAATTCCCTCTATTTTCATTAGCTAGCTCTAAGAAATTACTCACTTATATGGGTGTTTAAACCCTAACATATTGTAGTGAGAATCAGAAATACCTTCAATACATAAGGCTTTTATCGACAAAGAATTGACATGCATAGATAAGAATTGACATACAGAAATCAGGTGACCCAGTTTACAAAACTGGTCAGGTGTAAATAATCACGTGGAAATGTGGGGGGAGAATAGAGTGCTAAATATCACATCATTCACCCCAGGTTTTAAAATTGAGTCTATCTGGGGATTGTCTTTGCCCCACCGAATGTCAAAGTGGTTCATCTCCAGCATCGGAAACCATAGGGGATTCAGGAGCTCGAACGTCTCCTATATCCTCATGTAACAGTTCATCACCGTGTGTATAATTCATCAATTACATTGAGAAAGTAACTGTTTCGGTTATTCCATTTCAGTGGTCCTTTGAAGTCGATATTTAGATGTTCAAATGGTTGAGTAGCCTTTATCAGATGTGCTTGGATGGGTTTGTGGAACTGAGGTTTATGTTCAGCACACACACTGCAAACTTTAGTTATCTGTCTCACCTCCTCTACAGAGAATGGTAGTTTCTTAGTCTGCACGAAGTGGAACATACGGATAACTCCAGGGTGACAAAGCGAATAATGAAGGTCAACAAGGTTAAGTCCAGCTGGGACAAAACACAGAATGATTGAGAAAAAGTATCTGGGGTGATATTTTCTGCTCCAGGTCGGTATACCGTGTCAAAGCTGTAACAGGATAGCTCCATCCTCCATCGCATAATCCTGTTATTTTTTATCTTGCCTCTCTGTTTGTTGTTAAACATGTACGCAACAGAGCGTTGGTCAGTCTTTATGGAGAAGTGCCTTCCCGTAAGGAAATGCTTCCAGTGGCGAATCGTTTCGATAATGGATTGAGCCTCATTCTCGATAGATGCATGCCTAATCTCAGCACTTTGCAAAGTGAGGGAGAAGAACGCTACCCTGTTATACCCTTGGTAAATTTCCAAAGAGACAAATGGACTCTCCTTCTTTTGCTCCAAATTTTCCTATTACTCTTACCTCAAAAGTGGAATAATTTTATATCAGTTAACCACAAACAGATAGGTTCCATTTCATAACATTTTTCTGTTCCATAAAGACGATGTGGTTTTAGGCGACTGTGGCAATAATGCATTTGTAGTGATGCTAACAGCAAAAGGGATAGTGTTGTCACTAAGTCGAAACAAATATGGTTAGCTTCATTGGACAGAGTCAGACAATTCCTTGGATATTTGGAAAGACCATACTTATGAATAACCAGACACATGCAATATGACCTTTACACCAGCAGCAAACATGATGTCATAAAGTAAGAATTTGTAATGGGTTATGTTGTTCGCAATGATGATCGCTGCATGACTTTTTCCAAAAGGAGAGGAAAATTACATTTGTTGATATGTGGATTGATATTACGTCTGGCAGGTTAATAATCTTAATGATCGTGCCTCAGATCTTTGGTATGTAGTTTGTCATGTCATCATTTTGTGTTTCTCTATTGAAAGTTTACTTTATTATAGTGGGTGTTGTGTATACTACTAGAAAATCAAGAAATGTGGCACTTGGGTCAAGAGAAAAAGGTGCATAATTTTTCAAACTTTTTTTCATCCTTTCGTTGTTGATTATTTGATTGTAATCTGCATAGGATATGTCTCATATTGTTGCTATATATGCAGGAACTCCCCTGAACTTGACCAAGCAGATTCCAATATGATTCACCAAATACCTGGAAATGGGACTGGTCAACCTCATTCTTTTACTGTGACTAATTCTCCTGAACTAGATTCTGTGATTCAACCTTGAATCGTTTGACTGGTCTTGTCAGCTTGTTTCTGTGAATTTACCAGGGAAATTTCAGTAATAGTTGACATTCTCAATATACATATATATATATTTGAAACATGAAACAATTGTTTGGAAAAAAAATTGAACCCATGTGGACCACAACCAAACCTATAATGCATACACTAATAATTTTATACGCAGTCAATATTGGTATATATAATGGTTAATGGTCTAGTGGTCTATATTGCTATAATATACAGTCTTATTGCTTTTCTTTTTTATTAGTTATTGCTTTGTTCTGTTATTACTCTGAGAAACACAAAATAGAAGCAAACACTTGAAACAAGAACAAAAAAAAATATGTAAATATATTTTTAGATAATATTGGTCAAGAAAAATGACCGACCTAAACCACAACCAGTTTGATGACCCATTATGATTTAAAAAGTCCACTCCCAACAGTATTTTATTATGTATATGTTATTATTGTATACGATTTTGGGTGGTAGAGTGTATTTAATTGGTTGTAGTTTACATGGGTACAATCTTGTATATATCCCAACAGAAATGAATGTAGACCACAAACATTTATATATAGGACATGTATATTACCATAACTCCCAGATTGTAAAATGTTGTATTCATTTATTAAATATTCTACATTGGTAAGTTCTATAATCAAGTGGCCACTTTCAAGAAGTTGCTCAGGATAATTACGGAACTAACCAAATATATATACAAGAACAAAAATGTAAAAAATATATATTGGAATTGACGTGTAAAAAAAACAAGACTCTATCTTTGTAGACAAGATTCCCCTTTACTATTTGAAATAATTGGGGAATTGTGTTTACACCAGCACTTCCATTTTAAAACCAACACAACATTGGTGTAACCTTTAAATGATGTCAAGCTTTGGAATACTCCATCAAAGTGTATGCTGAATAGTTTCAGCTCTCCAAGACTAGTAAACAATTTAAAATATCACTTTCTCCCATAGCTATAACATTACTTACAGCAATAAATTACTGCTATAACTGGCCAACTTTATTACTTAGCCAATTTGTGATAGATTTGGGAAATACATTTTTCTATAGCTATTATTACATTGAATTTGGTGCTACTTTTTGTTACCTCTAAGGGCCTCACATGAGAAGACTATTTCCAAATGGATACCATTATTTGTCAAGGATTCTCATGCCACAAGAAGCTCTGCATTATAACTATTTGGACAGCCAAAGTGTTAAGAATTAGGAAGTTCTCAAATTGTTGCACTGCAAACAAAATTGCTTAAAATAATTTGTTCGGTTATTAATTGGCTCTGCTCTGCTCTGCTCTGTCATTGAAAGAAATAGTATTCTATGAAGATGACCTTCTTAATTCTATGATTGTAGTTACAGTAGGATACAGATGAAAACAAATGTTACAAGTAGAGAGTAGTAATCGTCCATCATTACTTTAAAAATTAACATTACAAAATTGTGCCAAAGATCATTTTTGTAATCTTCACACACCAATGCTCATTCTTGTACTCTGCCAGTCATTTTGTGTGAAAATAAGCAGGCAATTAGTATGAATATGTCAACAATTTGTGACAGATAACAAAATCACAGATTTTTTTTACAGATCTTGACCTTACCTTGAACTTGATATTACTGCTTGTGACTTAGACAAGCCCAATATTATTAATAAAATGAACTATATTAACCAGTCAAAGCTTTAACCGAAAAATGGCATTTTTGTTCAATGTGAAAAAGAATCAGGTCTTGCCCCTATATTTGGATATATTGGATAATTGCATGACCAGCTTGTAAAAACTGAACACCATCAAGGAAGGTGGTTATCTACAAATTGTTGGCGACTCATGTTTTATACTCATGTTCTCTTCCCCAGTTTATTGTAGTAAAGTTTAAAAAATTACAAACCTTTACAGGTACATAGGGTGGGGAAGGTTTCAAATATAGAGCCCCCCCCTCCCCCTTTAGTATAGAGTAATACTATCATGGCTTCATAATCTCAACCATTTCTTCTAGAAGAAACTGTCATCCGAACAGAGAGGCTGCTTTGCTGCAGCAGCGCACAGCTGGGATGAAATGAAAAGGGATACGATGTCGATTCAGTTCAAGTTACTCTCATTGCCAGATCCATTACCTAATCACAATGCCAGGAAAGAGTCTGGTCTACTGATGATAAATTTATGGAAATGCTCACCATCACTAGCGAGTTATGTCTCTAATTTAATCGCCAAATGGGAACGCGCAATCGCTTTTATTTATTGTGCCCACAGATGTTGGCTTTCTTTGTTTGTGGCTTATGTAAAGCACATTTGGAATAGACTCTAGCAGCCATTTTGAATTACTTCAAGAATTAAATTGTTATCCAACTCTTTTTCATATTGCAATGCAAATGGTAGGTAATGACAATAGTGAGTACAAGATCTGTCATTGAATCAGTCAGTAGGCTTCAATAGGATGTAACAATTTTGTAAAAATGACAAATAATAAAGGCAAGAGCTAAGATTTTCTAGTTCATGTTTAAAGCAGAACCAGCCCATATTTGCCACCAAAAAAATATATAGATTACACTCATCTCTTGGTAAGTTAGCTAATTTCTGTGAATTCCTCTGAAAGTCATGCTCCATATCTCTTCATTTTTTTAATCAAAGTCTTGCATAAGTATTGATTTGTAATGGAAAAATACATTACATCACTTAAGTATATTTTGATTGGTGCTCTTAAAAATGAGAGCAGTCACGTGAGTAGTTCCTTGAATCTTGCCTACGGAAACCAAACAACCACTGTAACAATTTGATAAAGGGTATGATTTTGAGACTAGTGCAAGTTTGCCGCATGTTCAAGGCCATGAATTTGTAAATTAGTCCGCAAATATCATAGGAAAATGTCATGGGAAAATAGCATCTAATAGTGCTCAATTTATAAATAGGGATACAAAAGTCTGAATGTTTAACTATGCACCTCTCCACCAGTTTATGTTGCATCCATTCCCTCTAGACAGCTTCTTTTTGCCTCTTACTCATATATGGGAGATTATAGTGCCCTTCTTTGCCTTCATAGCCCTGTTTTTGTCTAAATATATCAGAAAGTGGGATTGCGGATCTATCATTCCTATTTTGATCATACTTATTTTGGCATCCTTCAGCCTAAAAACTCACATTTATACCTTAGCCTTGAATTGAGCATGCAGCCTCACATTCAGAATTAATAGCCCCACCAACTGATGTTTAAGTCTGTGAGGGTAGTTGGACTACATGTCTATTATCCCTATTAGGACTAATTGCTTCGCATTACACACCTCTATTCTCATAGTCAGACTTCAGCTTCCTATCAGACCTCCAACTTACATACATTCAGCATGTTGCCTAACGTTCAGCATGCTGCCTCACATTCAGCATGCCGCCTCAATTTGGCATGCAGGCCCACATTTGACAAGCTCACATTCGGCATGTTGTATCATTCAGCCTCATATTCAGGCATTCCAGCCTCATATTCAGGCATTCCAGCCTTACCCATTGTTGTTATAGAAAGTCAGAGGAGTAGACTAACGGGACTAATGTCCCTAATGGGACCTGTAACAACAAATTCAGATATGTAGTATCACATTTCAACCTGCAAATCATGCCTCACAATTTGTTTTATAAATGTCTGAATATACTCTCGATTGTGAATGTGCGGCATAAAGAGTGGTAATCTAGTACTGTATTGAAGACTCATGCGACGGACAATGTGGGAATAATGTTATATAAGTCACAGGATATCACAGTCAGATGCACTCTCATTTATTTTTTTTAGGATAGTAAAGTGCAGTCAGGAGTCATAGGATCCTTTGTCACAATGATTTTTCAACAAACTTACGTATTACATTCTGATATTAGAATGCTCAACAATGCTACCTCTACTTTATACTGTCAACTGAAGACTTAATATATTGTCTGGTATAAATGTTTATTTAGAGTCATTATCATACCCAGTCCACAGTAAAACTAGAGAAAAATAAGTATCCATAATTGAGCTTAGGTGGCCACAAAGGAAATGAAAATGCTTTTTTGATGATTCAGGCTCTTCATCTCCGCAGTTGCACATACTTAGTGAATGCTCTATCATCTGAGAGTAGTTATACAGTGAACTTACAGAGTGATGCTTGCAGATGGACATGGTCGTCATCACTATTTCTTGCAACACAACTCGAATATCCCTATAAAAATCCTAGCTACTGCCTTGCTCAGTATGTATAATTTTAATTTTCTTCGGAAACACTCTGCGCAGAAATACTCTCTCCTGAATCACCACTCTTCCCTGGCCAGGTGGAAGAAGGAAGCACTAAATACAATCTTTAAATAATTTGTTTACAAACAAGTGTAACTAGCCAACCCTACTCAGAATTTGTTTAAAATTGTTATCATGAAATTAGAAAGATTATGAACCCTATTGAGCATTTACCCATATGCTACTAGTTGGTATTTCCTGCTTTAGAGCACCTTAGCATCCATTCCTACTTTTGTAATGATAATATACAGAATGTTTCTTTTGCTAACAATATTGCCCTGATATAGTTTAGTCAATAATTCTGTGGTATATCTTATTGCCCCCTGTTTTACATTATCAATTCTGTGTTTTTAATACACCCACATTTATTTCAAAATGTTGTTTTTATGGATAATTGCATCATCAGTGACATCACATGGCAACACATAGTGTCATAACAATAACAATAATTTTGTAATATTAATTTTTTTCTGCGACATCTTCCTTTTTTTTTTTTTTATTCTCAATTATACTTTCAAAAGTTTAAAGAGATCTTTTAATGACATAAAAAGCGAACACCGAGTTCAGCCTCATGGGCAGAATTATGTTACTAAATACTATGATCAATCAATCAGTTGCTTTAGCTATAGATTGTGGTGTGTAGCGGGAGAAGTGACCATTGCATATCAATATGATAGGATGATGGGGGTGTTATATGCCACAGAATAACTTTTCCAGCCAATAGAAAAATAGCTCTTGGTCAAACCTCCCATTTTTATTCCATATATATACAATATCAGGCACTACCCTACCATCCAATCCTAATTGAATCGCTAACCTTTGGTTAACATTAATGGTGGAAGAGTGGGGCCAGAAGCTTTTCCACATGTGATTTGAGACTTGTTACCAGAAGATGGTCCCTAAATATTTTTCATCCCCTTTGGGGTAATTCTCTTTTGCTATTTGTGGTGCAGAGGCATATTATATTCATCCACATCCATGTTTATGTGAGGATTTGTTTATTTAGTTTTTATTTACTTCATTACGGTAAAATAATTCTCCCTAGTGATGACATTACTTCGGATATGTCATCAGTTGAGTGCAAGGATAGATTTTGATTACACCTCATGAACCTATTCCCACATCCTACACTGCTAAAACACTCCACATTCTTTCCTTTTTTCATAATAGCTCTTTTCACAATGCCAAAATCTCCATCTTTGTCTTCCCACTGCCAAATGCCACAGATATCATCAAACCCACAACTCTCCCTTGTCATCTTCAATTTGCTATCCGACTATGTTTTAGTTATCATGTGGTCCTATCTTACATCAGCAGTAAAAAAAAATTAATTCTGGTCGGCTTTTCCCTACTACAATCCAACTTCCTACACCAGATTTAGAAAATGTAATTCATGACTGCATCACATGTCACAATCAAAAATAGTAATAGCTATGAGACGAACATTGACATAGCAGAATTTTCTGGCATATTTGCACACTTTTGCTGGGCAATGATATTTCAACATCATTTGGCATACCTCTCCCCACCGAACGTTCATAATCCGGAGTGTACATGGGTGATTATATGAAATTGAATTAAAAAAATAAAAAAATAAATAAAAAAATGTTTGACTTGGAAAACACACATTAGATTCATCAGTTATAGAGAAAACGGCTGCAGAATTGAAGACCAATGATATCAAATGATCAGCACATGATCATGTAGTTAACAAATGTCTGGGTAAGGTAAATATCCCAACTAAGCTAATCTATGGGGAACAAGCATAATTATGCATTTCTACATTTGTTATGGCAAATCGTGCCACAGATACATGTCAATCTGGGGATCTGATTTGCAAGAACGGAGTGATGAAACCATTCCTGCTTTACAAACTTTCAAGGAGTCAATTTCCCGCTCACATAGAATGCAGCATGATATTCAGGGTTGTTGTTTTTACTAAACTGAAATTCAACTTTAGAATCCTAATGGAACTTCAAACAACCTCATACTTGGAATACAGCTTCAGCAAATTCCGTTTAGCCAATCATTAGTTGTGCAAATTTCCCCTTAGCGTAACTCACCTAATTCTGACCACTACCTAAAGTTGGCCATCCGGAGTCAATAAAAATATCAGAAAAACAATACTGGACAATAGTGTAAAGAGCAACAGCTCACTTGCAAGCCAGAAAGTGGAACGGTTCAATGTTTATCGACTTACTTTAGCTCACTATGTCACTGAGAAGAAAGCTGAGTGAATTAGCTGACACTGCATGAAAACAAAGAAGAACCAGCGACATCCCACTTGATCAAATAAGCCTACAAATTAAGGAAGAGTTTGGATGACTATATGATAGGCCATTGAACAGACTAGAGATGAGAAGATGGGCGCCAATCTTGCACCCAGGACTTTTAATGTTGCCCTTCCACTCATATTGATTTTCTAGTATAAATTGAAGATTGTCTTCAATCAGCATTCTCGGTACCTAACCTATTTGAAGATGAGTGTGAGCTAGGGGGTTTGATGAAATCTGTGGCAATTGGCTGTGGGAAGACAAAGATGTTGATTTTGGCATTGTGAAGAGAACACTAATGAAGAACGGGATAAATGTGGAGAATTTTAGCTGTGTAAGATGTGGGAATATATTCATGTGGTATAATAAAAAGCTCTCCTTGCACTCAACTGATGACTTATCTGGTGAAACGCAACAACTAAGGAGATTTATTTTACCACGCTGAAGGAAAGAATGACAAACTAAGCAAAACCACTCATGAACATGGATGAATATGATATTCCTCTGGGCTACAAACAGCAAAAGAGAATTTCCCCAAAGTGGATGAAGAAAGTTCATGGACCATCCTCTGTTGACATGTCACAAATAAATTTTGGCACATGTGGAAATGCTTCTGGCCACACTTTTCCACCGGTTATGATATCCAAAGGTTAGAGATTCAAGCATGAATGAATGGTAGGGGAAGTGCATGATATATTGTATAGATTGAGAAAGAATGGTTGGATTGACCAAGAGCTATTTTCTATAGGCTAGAAAAGATTTTCTGCTGCATATAACACCCCACCATCCTGTCATATTTTTAGGCAATGCTCACTCCTCTCATTACACATCAAAAGCTGTAGCTAAAATTGCTGATTCAGAGATCACAGTATATAAAAAACCCATTGTGCCCATGCGGCTCAACCCGGTGTTCGCTTTTTGCATCTTAAGACATCTCTTTAAACTTGTGAATGAATATAATTGCAGAATAGCACAGAAAATAGGAAGATGACAGGCAAAAATATGAGTACTGCATTCTTATTGTAATGGTTTATGACACTGTACTTAGCCATGTGAATCTTGGACGATGCAATAACCCATAAAATTAATATTTTGAAAAAATATATATGTATTAGTAGCACCGATGTGACAAGTAATGTGGTAAAACAGAGCTGGCAATAAGATATATCATAGAATTAGTAGCTAAATTAAACTAGAGCAATATTGCTAGAAAAAGAAACCCTCTCTATATTGACAACACAAAAAAATGGAATGGAGCCTTGGAAAACTACCACAGAAAATACCAACTAGTCACATATGGTCAAATGCTCATTAGGTTGCATTAACCTTTCCAATTACATGGTAACAATTTACAAACTCTGAATAGAGGTTTACCAATTACGCTTGTTTGTAAACTAAAGAGTTCATGACTGTAATTAGTGCTTTCTTTTTCTACCTGGCAAGGAAAGAGGGTCAATTTATGAGAGGATATCATCAGTGCAGAGTGTTTCTGATGAAAATAGAATTGATACAGTGCAGGAGCATAGTAAGAATTTTTTAAAGGTTTATTCGAGTTGTGTTGAAAGACACAGTGATGATGACCATATCCATCTGCATTCAGCTGTAAGTACCAGTACAACTTCTCTCAGATGATAGAGTATTCACTTAGCATGAGGAACAGTTGAGATGAATAACATGATCTCCCCAAAAGCCGTTTCTCTTTTCTTTTGTGACCAACAAGGCTCACTTATGCAGAGTTATTTTTCCCTCAGTTTACTGTAGAATGGACCTGATCATGATGCAATAAACGTATATATATACTACACGATACATTAAGGCTATATAGTGTCTGCATCTGCTAATCATTATCACAAGATTCTTTATCACTAGTGGCAGGTGAAATCTCATTGTAACTCATCGCAGGATGTTGAAAGAGTGAAGTGGAGATAGCATTGTTGAGCATTCTGAAATCAGAAGGTAGAACATCGTCAATTACAGCTGCATAGGAAATCTTGAATCTACATGAGTTTGTCGAGAAATTCTTGTGACAAAGGATCCTATGACTCCAAACTCTTGACACTCCATTATCCTTACAAACATGAAATGAGAGTGCATCAGACTCCGGTATCTTGAGACTTATGTATTGTATTGAAACATTGAAACATTGTTCCATCACATGAGTCATCAATACAGTAATGTGGTTGTGAGTACTAGATAGCCACACAGTCATGGCCGCACATTCACAATCGCTATTATATTCAGATTTTTATAAAACAAATAGTAAGCCAAGGTATGTAGGTTAAAATGTGATACTACCAGTGTTGCCACAGTGTTGCCATAGTGTTGGATTTTATCCAAACTGTTTGGATTTTTGACCTTTAAATTTTCTCCATGGATTTTATCAATAAATGTTTTGATTTTTCATCATTGGAAAATTGTTTGACATATCATGTATATCAGACCATGCACAGCCTATTTTAAAACCACTCTCTGAGGTATTAGCTGAGGGTGGTCATTTTGTGGTCACCTGGTCTGTGCAGGAATATTCTTGTGGTTACTTGGTCTGCGCAGGAATGTTCCTGCACAGTCCTGTGTTATTATATGGTCACATTGGTCTCAACAAAACAAAGCACAGAAACAGATTAAGAATTTCTACATTAAATTCACTTTTAACTTAACAGTGTAATTCATTCCTCAAAAATGCTATGAATTTAAACTGAACACTAAACTATTAAAGGCATGTGTAAATGCTATGAACACACTTTAGTATGTTATTTGTCATGAAAATGTTGTTTGGATTTTATTTGAATTTTTTGTTGCCAAAAAATTTGGATAACACAGGCGAGTAATTTGGAAATTACCAAAACAAGTATGGTAACACTGTATTACTTGTCTGATATGTTGTTACAGGTGCATTTATGGACATTAGTCCCATTAGCTTGCTCCTCTGACTTACTATAACAACAATGGGTATGGCTAGAAAGCCAGAATGTAAGGCCAAATTAGGCAGCATGCTGAATGTGGGAATGCTGAATTGAGGCCGCACGCTGAATGTAAGTCTGTGGTCTGAAATGGAAGCTCTCAATATGAGATTAGAGGCATGATTAATGCTTGGCCATAAATCAAAATAGGGTTAATAGACGTGCAGTACTACTACCTTCACTGACTTGAACATAAGTTGGTGGGGCTATTAATTCTGAATGTGAGGCTGCATGCTCAATTCAAGGCTATAGTGTAAATGTGAGTTTTGAGGCTGTAACAAGTCTAAATAAGGATGATCAAAATAAGGATGATAGACCTATTATACATCTCAGACATATTTAGACAAAACCAGGACATAAATGCAAAGAATGGCACGATAATCTTCCATATACTAGTAAGAGGTAAACAAAAGCTGTGATTGAGGCAAGACTTCCTTCAGTGATAATGGGTTTATGGGAGGAATTCAGAGAAATTAGCTTTAACCAACAGATGAGTATAATCTCTATCATTTTATTGGTGGCAAATATACGTTGCTTCAGCTTCAAACATGAACTAGAAAATCTTAGCTCTGCCTTTATTATTTGGCTATATTACAAATTACACCCACATTCTATTGGAGCCTACTAACTGATTCAACGATAGATCAAGTACACAAGTATTGTAATTGCTTACCATTTGCAATTAGTATGGAGTGGAACAACACAACAAGTTAATTCTTGCCGGAGTTCAAAATGACTGCTAGAGGCTATCCCTGATAAGCATATGCCACAAACAAAGCAAGCCAACATCTGGGGACACAATAAATACAAGTGATAGAGAAATCATATTGGCGATCAAATTAGATGTAGCTCACTAGTTAAAATGGGCATTTCCAAGAATTTATCTGCAGGACACCAAACCCTTTTATCTGGTGTAGTGATTTTGTAAAGTATCTGGCCAAGAGACTAGCTTGAACTCAGTCGACTTAGTATCCCTTTTCATTTCATTCCCAGCTGTTATTTCAAATAGTAAAGCGGAATCTGGTCGCCATAGATACAGTTATGTTGTTTTTTACTGGTCAATCCCATATATTTAATAATGACACATTTGTTGTATTTGGTTAGTTCCTCTTGTTATCCTGGGCAACTTCTTGAAGGTGGCTGCTTGATTATAGAATTTTTTTTATGTAGACCACAAACAAATGCATTTTACAACATTATACAAACTGGATGTAATGGTAATTTACAAATCATATATTTGTGGTTAACTGTTGGGATATGTACAACATTGTACCCAAGTAAATCACAACTAATTAAATATACTCTACCATTCCAAATCATATTCAACAATAACTTATACTCAATACAAGACTGTTGGGAGTGGACTTTTTAAATCACAATGGGTCAACTAACTGGTCATGGTTTACATCAGTCCATTTTCTTTACCAATATTATCTAAAAACATATTTAAATGATTTTTTTTTGTTCTTGTTTCAAGTGTTTGCTTCTATTTTGTGTTACTCGGAGTAATAAAAGAACAAAGCAATGACCTAATAAAAAAGAAAAGCAATAAGACTGTATATTGTAGCAATATAGACACTAGACCCTTATATACACATTGACTGCATATAAAATCATTCGTTTCGTTTTAGGTTTGTTTATAGTCCACATGGGTACAATTTTTTTTCCAAACATTTCTTCCATGTTTCAAATGTATATATATATATATATATATATATATTGAGAATGCAATATTACTGAAATTTGTCTGGTAAAATAACAGAAACAAGCTTACAAGACCAGTCAAATGATTCCTGGTTAAATCACAGAATCTAGTTCAGTAGAATTATTAACAGTAAAAGAATGAGGTGGACCAGACCCATTTCTAGGTATTTGGTGAATCATATTGGTATCTGCTTGGTCCAGTTCAGGGGAGTTACCTGCCTATACAGCAACAAAATATGACATGACCTATGCAGATTACAATCAACAATGAAAGGAAGAAAAAATGGATAATTATGCACTTTTTTCTCTTGACCCAAGTGCCACATTTCTTGATTTTCTTGTAGTATACACAACATCCACTATAATAAAATAAATTTTCAATAGAGAAACACCAAATAATGACTTGACAAACTATCAGAGTTGCCATCATTAGCATCATTAACCATCCAGACATAGAACTCATTATATCACGAAATGTAACTTTCTTCTCCAGCTTGGCAAAAGTCTTGCAGCGATCAACATTGCGAATAATGTAACCCATTACAAATTCTTGCTTTATGATATCTAGTTTGCTGCTGGTGTAAAGGTCATATATTATTGCATGTGTCAGGTTATTCATAAGTACGGTCGTTTCAAATATCCGAGGAATTGTCTGACTGTATCCAATCAAGTTAACCTTTTTTTTTGTTTCAACTGTTAGTGAGAACACTATCCTTTCTGCTGTTAGCATCACTACAAATGCATTATTGACACAGTCACCCCAAACCACATTGCCTTTATGGAATGGAAACCTGCTACGAATTGGAGCGCGTTCATTTTTGGTCGATTCATATAAAATATTTCCACTTTTATGGTAAGAGTAATAGGAAGATTTGGAGCAAAAGAAGAGAAGTCCGTATTTTTCCCTTTGGAAAGTTCGAAATACAGGGGTGTGACTATGTCAAGCAAATAGGTGGTGTTCTCACAATAGATGGCTTGAATGCCATTAGTTACACTTGCGAATCTCAGAACATCAGTGCACACATTTATCTCACCGAATGGTTCACAACCTTCACTATACCTCTGAAACCTTACATGTCCATTGTCTATAAAAACAGTTACACCCTTTGGAAATCTTTCTGACATGAAAAAAACAAATTCCGAAGCCAAGGAAAAGATGCAAGAACGTCCTGGAAAGTAGGCTGACTCTGTAATCCTAAATGTGTTAATAACAACGAACACAGAATGCAGAATTATTTTTGGGTACAAGCACCTTCCTACGACAGTAATCTCTGACGGAAAGTACCGTGATATTGTTGAAATTTTGTAGTCCCTGTTTAAATTGAAAATATTAATAGCATATTTCTCTCTGAATGTGAAATAATTGCCGTCATTTTTGTCATATGTGACTAAACCAAAATATTGTTGCAATGGGATCACAACTACAACAATATTACCATCCATTAAGACAGTAAGATTTGGGCAACTTCGATAGTTCAAGCCACATGCCTTGGCTGAAGAAAGATATAGTCCTTTAAAAGTGATATTTTCGATGTCCTTGGAGTCAGAATTTTTGGTTACAAGTTGAGCACCTTTGCTGGTATTGACAGCCAGAAAAGTTGTAACCGGGAATTACAAAACTCAGACCCTGGTTGAAAATAATCAAAAAATAATTGAATGGTAAATCTGATTAGAAGACCATGGGTTTGTAGTAAGACACAAAAATGAACTATTCTGTTTAATGACTAGAACCTCACCTCTCGCATCAAGTGCAAAAATAGTATTCCTATCAGCGTGAATATAGGGCATGGATTGTGGAAGGGTACACTTTCATAATATAACACTTCAAAATGGCAAGAAAGTAAACTTGATCGATACTATGTTAATTCAAGCTAAACTTCACACTTCATTTCACCACTCCCTTTCCAAATAGATATTCTGCGACAACGTTGATTACATACACCACACACACGCAGTCTCTAGTTTCACATAGCCAGACTCTTTCAAATCGCTTCACCTAAAATGGGTTGGAGAACTGCCGAGAAGCTTTTTCTCCGTATACTGGGAGTGTTGATTTTGGAGAGCAATGTGGGATTTGCAAGATTACGCGTGGAATGTCTTACATGTCCTGCCATGCCTACTCATGGCTGGCCCGTACACAGGGGGGTGCAAGGGGGTGCACTTGCACCCCCCTTTCAAATTAATGATATTCAATTAGCCCACTTAAAAACATCCCTTCATTGAAATTTTTAATACACATCCTCACATTTCTAATCACTTTTAGTAATTAATATTAATTAAACAAGCCTCTGGTTTCAAACAAGGCACCTACAGCTGATATGCTTTGAAAATAATTTACACCAATAGTGTCAGTGTTATGTGATTGCTGTCTAAGCTCTCATATCACATCCTTGATAGCTTGTGACATTATAGCAATAGAGCACTCCAAAAGGTTAGTGGCCATGAAGAGACAATGTCAATCAAGTTATATAAGATCTTTCTTCAATAAAAAAAGCTGCTCAGGAAGACAATGGTAAGCCAGGCTCTAGCTTAGATCTCTGTTTACTTAGGGTACAAAATCTATGCTCTTTTCATCCATATTTTAGGGCCATCAAATTCTGACCCTGAGATTACAGTTTGTGTCCCCATCACACAATTGCACTCTATTAGTAGTGATGATGAGGATCTTAACCAGCCTGCCATTCCAGCCACTCCAATGATAAACCAACAATCTAATGATTTGCTTTCTGAACCACCACCATTCGAAGACATTGGAAATTTGTTAGAACCAACAAAATATATTGACACCATATGCCAGTCGGTGAGTAACCTTTCCAATGAGGCAAAGCATTCTTTACTATGCCATCATATAGCTCCACCAAATATTTTACCCACCACATATTCTCGTGGTTGCAATCGGAAATTTAATACCACTTGGCTTACGAAGTATCCCTTTCTTCTCTATAGCCCCAAGTTAGATGGTGTCTTCTGTGAACCATACTCACTCTTCCTTTCTAGTAACAAGAGAAAAGATAAATAATTACTTGTAAATAGGTCTTACTCCAATTGGTCAAAAATAAGGAATGCTTTGAGTAACCATTCCTCTCTTCTATATCATCTGGATTGTGTGCAATACACTGATATCTTGAAAAATAGTATTGACAATTCAGCCTGGCGTATTGATGTTATGGCCAATAGTGATATCCAAATGCGAATAGATGAGAAAAGGCACATTATTCGCCAAATAGTTCGTGCCATTCTTTTCTTGGGAAAGCAGGGACTTCCATTTCGTGGCGATAATGAAAATCTCAACATTACTAAAAATCCTGAAAATTTCTCGGCTTTACTTTAAAGTGTTTTTCTGAGAGTGATTCTATTCTTTTTGAACACCTCAATAAACCAAGGGCCAAGAATGCCACTTATATTTCCCCATGATCTCAGAATGAGATCATCAATGTTATTGGCCATGACATAATCTTAGCTGATATAGTAGCAGAGGTTAAATAAAATAAATTTTATTCAGTTCTTGCTGATGAAGTTAGCTGCCACAACTTGAGCAATTACCTGTTTGTCTTCGATTTGTGGACAGTGAAGGCAGCATTCGTGAAGAATTCATAGCTTTCTTGAAGTTAAACAGAGTTAGAGCATTTGATATTGCTGCTGCTCTAGTTAAATGTTTGGAGAATCTTGGCTTATCCTTGAGTTAGTTATGTGGCCAAGGTTATGATGGTACATCTACAATGAGTGGACATAAATCAGGTGTTCAGGCAAGAATTTGAGAAAAGCAAACCAAAGCAGTATACACTCACTGTGCAGCCCATTCACTTAATCTTGTGATTGTAAAGTCATGCTCTGTTCCAGAAATTAGGAATTGCATCGATAGTATTAAAAGTATAACCATTTGGGTTAAATATTCCCCTAAATGAGAAGCTCTCCTTAAAGCAATTGCAGGGGAGTGTACATATCCAGCAAGTAGACAAACTCTCTATATTACTTGTTGGGTTGAGAATATAGATGGCTGGGAGCGCTTTTCCTTGGCTCATCCATTCTTGGTGAAGATGTTTGAAGTGATACTTTATGGAAGTAGTGATTTTCCATTATTCATTGATGAATGGTCATCAGAGGATAAACAAAATGCACTTACTTATATGAAGAAACTGGAATCTTTTGAATTTGTCTATTCAATGGTAACCTTTTCTCGGTCTTATTATACCTTAAACAAGATGTTGTAAACTTACAAGGTAAAAATAAGGACATAGTATCTAGTGTATCCACTGTCATGCAGTGCTGTGAAGACCTAAAAAGTGAGAGAGGATATTGAGGCTTATTCCCAGCATATTTATCTGCATAGCTGTAGAATTGCTGAGAAATCAGGCATACTTGTATCAATGCCTCGAACAGTTAGGTGTCAGCAGCATCGTTCGAACCCTGAAAGCTCTTTGGTTGCAGATCACATGAAAAAAGGGTTGCAATTCCATTCTTAGACAATCTTATTAGTGACATCTCTTCAAGATTCTCCACTCACAGTAAACAGGAAGCTTCACTTCAGGGACTAATACCTGTGAACATTACAGTTAACACTTCCATTGTTGACTTGAATGAGGCCATAGTGTTCTATTATGATGATCTTCCAAACCCCAACATCCTCGGTGAATTTTGTCGCTGGAAGACCAAATGCTAGCAGTTATACTGCAAGATCGTCCAGAAACAATTAGTGACACACTGAAGCAATGCTGCCCAACTTCACTTCCCAACATTTTTACATTACTCAAGCTTTTTGGAACAATTCCATTAAGCTCATGCTCATGTGAAAGATCGGCATCTACACTCAGGAGACTTAACAATTATATGTGATGCACACAGTCAGAAGAGCGGCAAAATGCTTTAGCTCTAATTCACATGAATTATGAATATGACATTGATATTGATCATGTATGTAAGCGTTTTTTTCTAAAATATCCGTGTAAAATGGAAAAAGCAAGTTAACTTTTTTCTTAATTTGTTATAATATGATTTTTGACCAAAATTAAAGTAAAATATGTCTTCATGACTAATTTTGTCACCCCCCTTTCAAAAAGCCTGCATACAGGCCTGCATGGTATCAAAAGAAAAAATGTCCAATAGAAACCGTATTACAAATCAAGACCACTCGTACTATTTACTCATGAGCAATACTCATGCATTATACCATAAAGACCAAAAGAAAAAAAAATGCAAAAAAAAATAAAATAAATAAGAATGGGTAAACTTTGCTACAAGCATAGTTATTATTCATGTGATCAGTCGATCGACGTTTGTCAAGTTACGTCGAGCGGAAATGAAATTGTTTGTGCCAATAACCTGAAAATTCCAGTGAACTTGTTTAAGTTTTTATCTGAACTCATTGCCAGGCGGCAGCTCTATGGAGGTAAATGCTGACGAATACTAGTACAGAGACTACCTGTGAACTCTCAGCTTGTTAAATTTAGAACTCATTTCCAGTCTCAACTCACTGGTTTGTCATGAAGTAGATGTTCTGGTGCATCCCTGAACGGCGGGAATCTTGCAAACTTCATGTAGTGGAGCTCAAGCACTGGTTAAAGTGCAGATCTGTTGCAACACATGGGAACAAGCAGGACCATGTGAAGTAGGGAGCTGGCTGTACAAATTTGAACTTAACATCCATACGTAATAATGGTGGTTAGAAGAAGTTCTCCCCTATCGCAACTTGGTGAGCCTACCACCAAATCTGTGGCTGCCAACTGGGATGAAATTGACGCTGAGTTCTCCTGTATCGTCAGGACAGTCCATCTCAGACTCTGCTCTGTAGAAACAAAGCACGCAGGCTGCCAACACATTCTCGTCCCTATTGAGAGCGCTCCTTGAATGGTCTGTCGAAAAACAGGGTTCAAGAGCTAACAAAAGTGTGCTCCACAACTCTAGGAAGATAGAGAAAGTAACTGAGAGACTGAAGACCATAAAGAAAAATTTTTGGTAAGGTGTGTAAATCCAAAACTAGTCAATTCTTCGATGTCCTCAGGGCACACAACAAGTACCTCAATGCACAACAATCATATGTCCATGCCAAAGACCTGTGATGCCAGGAGAGGGCATTTCGGAAAAATCCGTGGAGTTTTGCAAAAAAGGCCTAGAAGGGCTTGGGTGGGGATGTTGAGCCCAGATTTGCTGCATCTGAAGCTTTCACCCACTTTGCAATCATCCCCATGGGTACTAACTCGTGGTATAACACCCCTGAGAATCCAGGCCTCGTCCTATGGATTGACGAAGTAATGCCATCTCCGGACCCAGAAAAAATGATATCTTTCGATCTCTCGGCGATAAACCCAGGTAGTATAAAGAGAGTACTCAAGAAAAGGTCATCCAATTCTTCACCTGGTGATGATGGGATCTCATACCATCATCTAAAAAAGAAGCCATCCACTAATCATTTCCTAGCAACCCTTTTTCTCAAAGATTCTCCTTGATAAACATACAGCCACAGAATCGTGGTGTGAGGCAAAGCTAAAACTGGTCTTCCAGGGAGGAGGTTACTGTTCACCAGCGATCTTTCATCCCATTGCTTTGACATCAGCTGTTGGCAAATTGTACCACAAGATTTTGGGTCTACGACTTGAATGATTTGTCTTGGATAACGAGATCTTTGAGAAAAGTTTCCAAAAATAACTGGCATCAATGGCACAATGGAGCACATTTTTTTTAATTGACAGCTAACGTACAAAACATCTCTCAACATGGCCTACCACTCGCTATGACCTTCCTGGACCTGCAAAATACCTTTGGATCCATCTCCCATGATTTAATTCTAGATGTGCTATCACACTGCACACTCCCACAGGAGATTACTACCTACATTGCAGACCTATATGCAAAACTGATAGCATATGTGAAGACAAAGGAGTGGTTCACAGGAAAGTTCAAGATTGGCTGAGGTATTTTTCAGGGAAATACACTCTCACCACTTATTTTCCTCATTGCCTTCAACCCTATTGTCCAACTAGCCCATTCTCTAAACACCTGCAGATTCCGACCAAGAATGCCAACAGCCTACCTAAGATGCCCAAGATCAATTTGGATATCTATGCTCTCTGGGATGAACCAAACTCTAGGAACCTTTGGGTGGTATCTTGCCAAAGTCACCTCCATAGAGGATGATGGATCTATCTGCCTCAAATACTGCAAAGAGAACCTCACAGAAATGACCAAACCAACAGAGTTAAAGTGGCATCCAGTACGTGGTACCAACAAATACTTTCAACCACTAAATTACATCATAGACACCTCCCAATAAGTCTTTCCAAGCCACGCAAAGTTAAAGAATTCGTAGTTGATCTTACCATCATTTCAGCATCCTCCAGTGATCACTCAGAAGCTCTGAAGACAATCTCCCGTTCCTGCAACAATCTAGATCTATCCCTAAAACCATCGAAGTGCATCTCTTTCGTCTATGATGGAAAGAAGATGAATAAGTCAGCCACTTTTATAGTCAGCTCAGGGTTTACCAGATACATCACTTCAGGACCAACCAATTTCCTAGGACTACTCCAGACTTCGTCATATAGATCAAAATCCTGCGAAACTGGAAAGAAGTTTATTGGAATTTTCCAACATAAAGAGGAAATTCTGGACCATGTGCATGTCCATGGCAAATATAAGTTGTGGGTATACAAGAGCTATCTTGTGGCCTCCTTCCACTTTGTCATGGCAGTAGATCCTATTCCTGAGTCAGCCATAAGAAAATGCAGGCATCTGCTCTCAAGAAGTGGCTGAACTTACCAAGATGCTTCACAACTTCTGCCTTCAACCATCCAAATGTGATCGACATCCCCTCCTTATCAGATCTCAGAACTAAAGCAAAATAAACTTTCCTGTCATCCATATCCATCTCACAAGATCCTCTTATCAAGGAAATTCTCACTTAGATTTTTTCTGATGAAGAGTATTGTAAGAACCAGACGATCCACCCATCCTTAGTAGATCTGTTATTCAAAGCCAAATCTTCCATTGCAACCATATTCAGTATACCATTGAGCTGCCATTGCAGAAGAGAATTCCACGAAAGGATGATCGAAAAATATGACAAGCGACTGAGGGAACTAACTGTCCAAAACAAGATCATGGAAGTTGCCGAACTGGAAGATTCCAACCAGGTGTGGAAGAGAATCCTGCTGGGTAATTTTCAATTCTCCTTAGAGCTGGTGTCATATGATAAATGGATCCCCTAAAATATGTACCCAGGGTCTATTTCTCATAGTGAAAAATGGACCCCGGGGTCTATTTTTTGCTATGGGAAATGGACCCCGGGTGTGGTAAGTGGACTCCCCGGGGGTCCATATATCATATGAAATATGTACCCAGTGTTCATTTTCAATAGTGAAAAATGGACCCCAAGAATGAATGTGTGGGAACTAACCTGTATAGTGTTTCCTCCATCTCCCTTGGGTTCAGCAGAAAATGACTCTGAGATGCAGAATTCTGGCTCTGTAGAAATGTGCTGAGGTGACTGAAAAAGAACTAAGGAAAGTGATAATTACTCAACTCAGGATTACCTCAGACAGACAAGAACAAACCTCAAAGGACACCAATTACTGGCTTAGCTCTGTGAGTGAAAATCTGTACTCTCGGGTTAGGTATATTTCAGTACAAAGCACACACTCAAGCAGTAGGGAAATGGACATGGGTACATATTTCATTAGGATATATGGACCCGGTGTCCATTTCCCTAATGTTTGAGTGTGTGCTTTGTAATGAAATTACCTAACCAGATATCTGGATGAGTACAGATTTTCACTCACAGAGCTAAGACAGTAATTGGTGTCCTTTGAGGTTTGTCTTGTCTATCTGGCATAATCCTGAGTTCATATGAAAAGAAAGTTTATCGTGGAGCAAAAGGGAATATTCAGCAAGGGACATGGCAATGGCAAGCGTGTAGTGTACAATGGGTGGAGTCAACACAAACAAGAATATGTTGATATGTAGTGTACAGTAATAATAAGCCAAAAATGTTTTAAAAAGCACCCATGGATTCTCTTCTCCTCTCATTATTAATAAAGATAAAAAGCTTGAGGGAAGTGAAAAATACACAACTATATTGGACTAGCAAAGGTAACTGTTGTTATATAATTTAATCTGCAATTCCCAAAAGTCTGGTCCAGGAATATCTTCTTAACGAAAACAAACCAGTGAGTTGCAGCATGGAAATGAGTTCTGAGAAAAGTAGTAGCTAGTTCACAGGTAGGCTCAGTACTTGTACTATTCATGTCAGCATTTACCGCCATAAAGCTACCTTGTGGTAGTGAGTTCTGAGAAGCAATAGCAGCAATAGAACTGCCACCTGGTAATGAGTTCTGAGAAGAATTAGCAGCAATAGAGCTGCCGCCAAGAGTTCTGAGAAAAACTAGCAGCAAGCTTACGGGAAGGCTCGGTACTGACATTGTCACAAACTATGTCACCTACATCTCCATAACTTGCTAACCGCCTATCAACTGATCACGTGAATAATACCAGCTTGTAGCAGTTTATGCTCTCCTCTCCTGTAATTTAATTATTTATTATTATTATTTTTGCTATATAGGCTTTTTTTAATATTAAGTGGGCGTAGCAGGACGTGCCATGAAGTACAACGCGAAATCTTGCAAATCCACCATATCATTCCATTCCAAACTGAACTAATCACATTCCGAACTAATCAAAATCAACAGTATACAGAACAAAAGCTTATATAGCAGTTTCCCTAAGACCATTTTCCAACGAAGCGATTTGGTAAAGGTCAGGTCCCCCACGAAACTATAGTAACAGTTTGCGTGCGGTGTTGTAATCACTTTGTCGCAGAATATCTTTAGAAAGGGAGTGGTGAAATGATGAGTTAAGCTTATGCTTGGGTTACAGAGTATCGATCAAGTTTACCTTCTTGTTATTTTGAAGGGTTATATTATGAAATTCTATGCTTATGAATGTGTACGCTTCTATAATCCACGCCGTATATTTACACCGATAGGAATGTAATTTCTTGTGATTTGGGCGAGAGGTGAGGCTCTATATAGTCGTTAAACGGAATGGTTCACTTGTGTGTGTCTAAATACAAACCCATAGGCAGCTAATCTGGCTTACCATTCAATTATTTTTTGATTATTTTTAACCAGGGGAGGACCATTGCAATTCCTCTGTTTCAACATTTCTGGCTCTCAATACCAGTAAAGGTGCTCAAGTTGTATACAAATATTCTGACTCTAGGAGCATCGAAAATATCACTTTTGAAGGACTATGTCTTTCTTCAGCCATGGCATGTGGCATGAACTATCGAATGTGTCCAAGTCTATTGCCATTATGGATGGTAATGTTATTGCATTTGTGATCCCATTGCTAGAACATTTAGGTTTAGTTACATATGACAAAAATGATGACAATTCAGGGAGAAATATGCTATTGATATTTCCAATTTGTGCATGAACTGCGAGATTTCATCAATATCAAGTACTTTCCAACAATGAATACTATGATAGGAAGGTGTTTGCACACAAAAACATATCCTAAATATTATTGCTGCATACTTTGTTCGTTATTATTAATCCATTTAGGCTTTCAGTGACAGCCTACTTTCGTGAAAGGTTTTGCAGTATTGACTTGCCTTCGGAATTTGTTTTCTTTGTGACAGAAACATTTCTGATGGGTGTAACTGTTTTTGTAGACAATGGACAAGTAAAGTATCAGGGATTTGATGAACAATGTAAACCATTCGGTGAGATAAGTTTGTACACTGATGTCCTGAGATTGACAAGTGTAACTCATGATGTGCAAGCCATCAATTGTGAGAACGCCACTTACTTGCTTGACATAGTCTCACCTCCTGTAATTCAAACTTCCAAAGGGACAATGACGGAATCCCCTTCTTTTGCACCAAAAATACCTACTACACTTTCAAAAAAATGGTAGGATTACTTTTGTTTTTAAAACACCAGAAACATTGCAATTTCTAGTGGTTTCCTGTCCTCTAAAGATGATGTGGTTTGGGGCGTCTGTGTTAGTAATACATTACTAGAGATGCAATCAGCCGAAGGGAACATTTTCACACTAAGAGTCAAAGCAAAAATGGTAAACTTTTTTGGATACAGTCAGACAACTCCTCGGATATTTGGAACGACCGTACTTCTGAATAACCTGACCCATGAAATATTATATGACCTTCCTTCCAACAAACTTGATGTCATAGAGCAAGAATTTGTTATGGGTTACACTATTCGCAGTGATCACTACTTGATTCTTGCCGCTGTAAAGAGGAAATTTACAATTCTTAATCACTTTTTGAGTTATTCGTTTGGCTTGTTGATGTTCATGATAACACCTCCGATCTTCAGTAAGTAATTAGTCATGTCGTTGTTTGTGTTTCTCTTTTGAAAGTATATTTTATTATAGTGGCTGTTGTGTATACTACAAATTCAAGAAAAATGGCTCATGGTTCTAGAGAAAGAGGTCATAATTTTTCTTCCTTTTTTCCTCCTTTCGTTGTTAATTATTTGATATCTACACAGAAGCATGTCTCATATTGTTGCTGTATATGCAGGTAACTCCCCTAACCTTGACCAAGCAGATACCAATTCGCTTCGCCAAATATCTGCAAATGTACCTGGTCCAACTCACTCTTTTACTGTGAATAATTCTCTTGAACTTGATTCTGTGATTCACCCAGAAATCGGTTGGCTGGTTTAGTCAGCTTCTTTCTGTGATTTTAACAGAGAAATTTCATTAATATTGACATTTACAATATCCATGTGTACATATATATATATATATGAAACAATAAACAATTGTTAGGAAACAAGATTGTACCCATGTCATCTGCAACCAAACCTATAACACATATGCTAATGATTTTGTATGCAGTACATTGGTGTATATGATGGTTAAGGGTCTTGTTGTCTATATTGGTATAATATAGTGTCTTGTTACTTCTTTTTTTATTAGGTCATTCATTTTACTCACTTTTTATAGAGAAAAACCCAAACTGGAAGTAAACACTTGAAACCAGAATTAAAAAAATAAATAAATAAATTTAAATATATTTTTAAAGAAAATGGGTCACGAAAATGGACCGATATAAACCACAACTAGTTAGATGACCCATTATGATTTAAAATATCCACTCCCAAAAGTATTTTATTGGGTATATGTTTTTGGTATATATGATTTTAATGGTCGAGGGTATCTAAATGGTTGTGGTGTATTTGGGTACAGTCTTGTACATGTCCAAACTGGAATGAATATAAACCACAAACATTGATATATAGGACTTGTAAATTACCTTTACACTCAGATTGTACAATGTTGTATTCATTATTTAAAAAATATATTTGTATGTGGTCACCAATGGCAAATTCTATAATCAAGCGGCCACCTTCAAGAAATTGCTCAGGATAATCCCGCAACTAGCCAAATATATAGTCATGAACAAAAATAAAAATATATATATATATGGGATTGACCTGTAAAAAAACAAGACTTATCTATTGAGACCAGATTCTCCTTTACTGTTTGAAATAATATTGTGATTTGTGTACAACAGCACTTCCATATTAAATATCACTTTCTCCCAAAACCAAACCTATAACCAACATTACATACTTACAAATTACAGCTATAACTGCCAACTCTACTGATTAGTCACCTGAGATGATAGGTGTGGGAAATACACTTTGCTATAGCTATTATGATATGGAATTTGATGCTTCTTTTTGTCACCATTGAGGGCATCACATGAGCAAACTGGTTCCTTATGGAAATCATTCTTTATCACACTTAAGGATTCTCATACTTGCAAGAAGCACTGCATTACCATTACTTGAACATTTAATATACCCGATGTGTGAAGAATTTGGAAGTATTCAAATTGTTGCTCTATTTATATTGTCTGTGCTGTATATTTGACAGAAATGGTATTCTATGTTGATTACCTTCCTAATTTAACTATAGCAGTTACAGAAGCATAAAGATGGAAACAAAATGGTTACAAGTAGAGTGTAGTAATCATCCATCTTTGCTTTAAAATCTGTATTACCAAATTGTGCCAAAAATTGTTTTTGTAATATTCATATACCAGTGCTCATTTTTGCACTCGACTTGTCATTTCCTGTGAAAATTAGCTGGCAATTATATGCCAAAATATATCAATATTTGCTGTCCAGACCACAAAATTACAGAAATATTTCTTACTGGTCAAGCTTACCTTGAACTTGAGAGTAGTACTTATGACTTCAGACTAGCCCAATATTATTTAAAAAAATGATGTTTTTTAACCAGTCAAATTTTGATTTGTCACCTTTAACAGAAAATTTGTATTTTTGTTCTACTGCCATCTCCGCAACAATCAAAATGAGAAAAACCATCAGGTCTTTCCCATGAATATAGTGGAATAATTCCATGACCACGCCAGTAAACAAAACAACACCATCATGGAACGAGGCTATATTCAAATTGTAGAATTCTCTTGCTTTATGGTCATGTTCTACACCCCAGCTTATTGCAGTAAAGTTTTAACTATACAAACCTTTGCTGGGACATAGGAAGGGGTTGGGTTCAAATGAACTCCCCTTCAGGATAGGCACCAATAACTGTTTCTTCTAGAAAAAACTGTCATTCGAACAGAGAAGCAGTTTGGCTGCAGAAGGAAATAGCTGGGAATGAAATGAAAATAGATATGCCGTTGACTGAGTAAAGCTAGTCACATGGCCAGATCCTTTACTAAATCACTTTGCTAGATAAAGGGTCTGGTCTCCAGGAATAAATTCGTGGTAATACCCATCATAACAAGGGAGCTACATCTCTAATCTAATCGCCGAATAGGATCACGCTATTGTTTGTAATTATTATTGTGCCCACAGATATTGGCATGCTTCGTTGTGGCCTATGTAAAGCATATCTGGGATAGACTCTAGCAGCTATTTTGAACTCGGTCATGAATTAACTTGTTGTTCTGTTCCTCTCCATATTAAAATGCAAAAGATAGGTAATGACAATGCATGTGTACCTGATCTATCACAAAATCAGTGAGTATAATTAGAAAAAATTGTCAAATAATAAAGGCATAGATATGATTTTCTAGTTTCTGTTTGAAGCTGAACCAGCACATATTTGCCATCAATAAAATGATAGAAAGACACTGATCTGTTGGCCAGTAAGCTAAGTTCTCCGAATTGCCTCTCTTATTACTGAAGGTAGTCATGCTACATATATATTTTTTAACCAATTCATGCATAAGTATTTATATATAATGGAAAGTTATTACATGAATTAAGTACATTTTGATTAGAGCTCTCAAAATTGAGAGAAGTCAGGTGGATAGTGCCATGAATTTTGCCTCTGGCGACAGGACATCACCGCAATAATTTGGTAAAGGGTCTGGTTATGAAACTAGTGAAAGTTAGCCGCACATTCAAGGCCACGCATTTAGAATTTAGTCCGTAAATGTCATGGGACAATAGCATCTATCATGCACAATTTGTACAATAGAGATCCTCAAGTCTGAATATCTAATTTAGCACCTCATGGTGCACCCATTACTTAATAGCTTCTGTTTGCCACTTTCAGGTATATGGATGATTATGGTGCCCTTCATTGCCTTCACATCCCAGTTTTTATCTAAATATGTCAGTGAAGTTGGATAACGGAATTATCATCCTTATTTTGATCATCCTTATTTAGACTTGTAGCTACCTCAAAACTCACATTTATACCTCAGCCTCACATTCAGCGTGCCGCCTCACATTCAAAAACTTATTCATCAGGACTGCATTTGGCATGCTGTCTTATTCGGCCACATATTCAGGCTTTCCAGTCTCAGCCACTGTTGTTAAGTAAGTCATAGGAGCTGACTAACTTGAATATTGTCTCTAATTGGACCTGTAATGACACATTCTGACATGTAGTTTCCCATTTAGACCAACAACCCAATGCACACAATTTGTTTTTATAAATGTCTGAATACACTATCGATTGTGAATGTGTGGCCATGAATGTGTGGCTATCTAGAAGTTACAACCACATTACTGTATTGATGACTCATGTGATGGAACAATGTGGGAACGTGTCAATGTCATGCAAGGGTCGTAAGATATCAGCATCAGATGCACTCTCTTTCTTTTTTTGTGAGGATAATGAAGTGTCAACAGTCTGAAGTCATAGGATCCTTTGTCACAAGGATTTCACAACTAAAACATGTTGATTCGAGATTTCTTATGCTGCTGTCAATGACAATGTACTTCCTTCAGAGTTCTGAATGCTCAACAATACTATCCCATTTCCACACTGTCAACTTCTAGTGAAGGGTTACAATGAGATTCCACCTGTCACTAGTGACAAAGAATCTTGTGATAATGATTAGCAGATGCAGATAGTATATAGCCTTAATATATTGACTGGTATATACATTATTTAGAGTCATGATCATGAACATTCTAAAGTAAAACACAAAAAAAATAGGTATGCATAATTGAACCTAGGTGCCCTAGGTGGCCACAAAGGGAAGGAAAAATGGCATTTTTTTGAAGATTCAAGGCTATTCATCTCCGCTATTGCACATGCTAAGTGAATGCTCTACCATTTGAGAGAATTTGTATGGTGAACTTACAGACTGATGCATGCAGATGGACATGGTCATCAAAACTTATTGTCTTGCAACTCAACTCGAATACCCCTTTAAAAATATTCTGGCTACACCGCAAATCTGTTACATTTTTATTTTCTTAAGAAACACTCCGCACTTTTGATATCCTATCAAAAATCATCCATCTTCTCTGGCCAGGTGAAAAAAGAAAGCACTAATTATAATCTTGAAATCTTTTGTTTAAAAACAAGTGTAACTGGCCAACCGCTATTCAGGATTTGTTTAGATTTGCAACCATATGAGCATTTGACAAACAGGTTGGTATTTCCTGCAGCAGTGAACATGGCATTCGTTCCATTTTTTAAAATGTCAATATACAAGGATTTCTTCTGCTAACTATACTGTTCTAGTTTTGCCACAAATTCTATGATACATCTCATTGCCAGCTCTGTTTTACAACATTACTTGCCAATTCTGAGTTTATAATACACCCATTTATTTTAAAAATGTTATTTTTATGGATAATTGCATCATCTGTGACATCACTAGGAAACATATGGTGACATAACCATAACAATTAGTATGCAATATTCTTCATTTTTGCGCGGCATCTTTCTATTTTATAGCTACTATTCTGCAATTATATTCTTTCACAAGTTAAAAGATAGGTTTTAATGACATAAAACGTGAACACTGGTAGTAGGGAAAAGTAGCCATGAATTGCATGTTTTAGTGGAGATGCAAGATAGGACAACCTAATTCCTACAACATAATGGGATGACAAATTCTGAAATGGAATGGGCATGTGGGCTTAGTAGTTTTGCTAATAGGACTTGAAAACTGCTTTCTTTGAATATGACAAGTGCACCACAGTGAAGTCATCAGGCATGATATCTTCAGTTGTTGGAAACTAAGTAAAGGCTATGCAGAAGCTGTCAAAAACTAGTTCAGGTCTGAGCTTGCACTTCACACTCTGTTTATTGTTTTTAATGTTGAGCTTGCCCTACATCATTAGCACAACTAGACAATATATATCATACATGCTTTCTGTCTATCTACGGCAAACAAGCCAAGCCAGTCATCACTCCCTACCAGTGAGAGTTAGCAACAGTAAACATACAATGAACTGTGCATACCTCAGCAAGATAGGAAATTGTTCCCACCTTCGGAACTTGAAACACATCCAATCCAGAGCATTTTGGTGAATTGAGCTGTTTAATCGGAATAAAACTCGAACCATGGAGGTCAATTTACGTTCATTACCTGGATAGGACATGGAAGATTTTACAGATTCCATTAAAAAAAAAAGGAAATGGTCATCTGGAAAACACTTCATACACTGGATTTATCACTGATGAGGAAAATGGCAAGAGATTTGAAGAAAAGTAAAAGATATACACACGCAACCTTCATGGTTTATAGCTGACAGGGAATGAATACTAGAATTTTATTCAAACATAATTACTCAATTTATCAAGACACTCTAGCATTGGATGTGATACATGTTCTTGTTAGTAGGAATTATTTTCAATCTTGCTAGGTTAAACACAGTTACTTGCATGTGTTCAGCTGCCTCTCTCTCAAACAGTGAGTAGATGACTGGCTACATAATTTAGCATATATAGAAAGGATATCTTATGCATTTAATAGAAATAGCTGTGCTGATCTTGGAATGCACTAAAACTATATATATTGTCAACAAAACTATCTATTTAACAATTTCTTGTCAACTTATACATAGTTTTCCCTTAAGTACTATGATAGTTTCTGCATAAATCATAGACTGATGCCTCACTCTTAGTGTGGTGTACTTCCATTGTTCTAGGAAGCAGCTTCTAAGTATTCTCAACAAAACATAATTCCTCTTGCTCACTTCGGTTTAGGAATTTTTCATCCCGTTATGTTGTTGGGCATCAGGTTGTTCAACCTTTCACATACCTGACCGAATATATATAAATGTACAATTGTTGGCTACTTTCCCATATCACAATCGAACTATAATAATATCATGATGGTATCAATATGTACAGATCAGTGCTGTACTAGTAACGAATGGAAGGCATTGAGTGGTGAGTGAAGGTGTGCGTGAGAGTGCGAGAAAAGGCCAAGAGAGAATATATACATTTGGATCATGATTATTTTAGTTGGATGCCTTATTGAACAAAACATGAATACATTGTTCTAGCCCTAGAACATCAAACAAATGAATATGGGCACACTCAACAATACATAGTTTTCAATACATCCCCTACTGATGACTTGCTTCACTTTACTATGATCACACCGACATTCCAACCTATCGCTGTCCTGGCTATGATAGCGGTGGGTTGTCTTTAAGCCGATAAGCCATGGTGGTCAGCAACAGAATGTAGTCTAACGATAAGGATGGTTGTGGTACCTTGCACAATCTTGTGGAGAGAACCATCAATGCTCCATGTCATTCTTCCTTTATTCTGATAGGTGTGACAGGAATTTAGAATGTATACCACTGTCAGAGAGCGGAATCTGCAGAGATTGCATATATAGTCAGTACGGTATCTCCAGCACCTGAGGTTGTGTCTAGCTGCATTGACTCACTAATGCATAACATGCATGCATGAGAATTTATTATAGATGGTCAAGCTGATGAATACACAAGACTTTATGCCATCTTACATAGGACCACTAGCAAATTACCGCTACTGCTGCTGCTGCTGTCGATTTCAAACCATAACCTATGGTTGTAGTGAAAAAAAATTAGATGTCACTGGGGGTTCTCATCTCTCTTCATAGCATCCAGAACTTCAATACCACTAAAACCATTGGGGATTTCAAATGAAGTTCTTATCTGTTCTACCGAGAAGCCATGATACTCGTAAGCAGAGACAGTCAAAGATCGCTTAGTAGTCGCACGCATACTCCATTCCGTTACCGTAACGAGGATTAGAGGAGGGGGGGGGGGGGGGGGGAGGAGGAAAAACAACTTGCGTATATAGCATATCCACTAACGCAGCGGTCTCCAAATATTTTTGTACCACAGACAAGTTACTTGCAATTTTTCCTCGGACCGGGGGAAGAATTATGCGCATAACGAAACAAAATACAGTGTATATATATAATTTAATTATTAATTTGATAATTACATTTATAATGAAAATGTGACTCAACTCTCCATAATGCTGAATTTATGGGAGCACTGAGCTTGCTTGCCTGCAACGATACGGTTCCATCTAGGGTTAGCTTATGAGCTTAATTTATTGGTGCATGGAGACAAAACGGCGACTGAAACAAGTGCGGAAAAGAGGCACAGACGGAAGTGGTCATTTTTCAAAACAACCTGCTAGCAGCAATAGTCAATAAAATATGGAAGGTTGGGGAATAAAAATGTGTTGTTGTTTTTTGTGCGGCCCGGAACTAAATGATACACGGCTCAGTACTGGTCCGCGGCGTGGTCATTTGTTGGACCACTGCTCTAACGTACATGATCTATGTTGCATCCCACGTCAGCAGCCGGTTGCGCGCAATATCTCGCCTAGTCAACCCTTTATCGATCTCAAGAGATCCAGTAGTTGGATGTGGTTTTCTAACATATTCATAATTCAATATTTTATGCCTTTTTTTTTTTTTGGATTTTTTTATGATTGGGGAAAAAAAAAAAAAAAGGAAAAAAAATATTTGTAAAAAGAACCAAAAAACAACAACACTACACTGAGAAAATGTTTGGTAAAGGGTTGACTACGCACAGCCAGACAGTTCCGACAGCTGTCGATGTGCGCGAAGTACCAAGTCATCTAACTGAATCTGTTAATGGTAAAATAGCTGTAGTTGAATGCCGGGATAATTGACTGATCCAACAGAGAAAGATAATCTAAGAGAGATTTTAGTATTAATAAACAAATAGTCTGACCACTTGACTTATCTGTTGTTAAAAATGTCAAAATAATTAATATATATTTATTTTAAATCCAGTAATATAAATACAACTAAACTGGGTATTTTTGACCAATGTGAAGTACTAGCATTTTAAATGTACTATCATTTTAAATGCTATAAATTTTATCTGCCTATGTCGGTCCCTGCACATAAATTCAAATAAATAGCTTGAGATCTGATGCACAAGGCATCCTTTCATACCCTCTTTTTGTTTTCACATGATTGAAATAGGATTCTATATTTTGATTATGTGTACCTGGTATTTGATCTACATAATGAAGGGAATGGTTCATGTTGCTTGGCCAGACACACCTGCCTGTGAAGCAATTTGTTTGTAAGCCTTCTACTGGTCTGTGCGTATCACAGTTTTGGGGGAGACATGGATTTGAATGATGGGCAATAGGGTGGCCACATCATGTGCTGCAACTTCCTGCATGAACACCAAGGTGGGCGTGCAGGAGGCGCCAACCATACCAATCACTCAGACTTCTTAGTGGCCCAAGTCCCTTCCCTCATGGATACCAATTTCCTGCAAGTTGTGTCCATTATACAACTACTTAATGAAGCATTGATACATGTATTACTAATAACCACTCATCTACATATTAATAAATTCATATTTTAACTGTACTTGTTCACCATGTCTCAACGTTTCTGCTGGTTCAGGGCAAACCACAAGCTGGACAAAATTTGTGAGAAACAGACCCCTCTGTTATAGGAAATGAATTTTACTTTCTGGACTTCCTGACAATAATGATCCAAGCTGCAAAACTGATATACCATGGATGATAACTGAAGTCTCTACTCAAATGAAATGGGAGGTTGAATTCTGAACAAGTGAAGTGAAACCCGAATCACTAGTTACCAGTCATAAATCCCAATACAGGCCCCTCTTTTGTGTAAAACTATACCAATCCAAGCCACAAGATACTGAATGCCTTGGAAGATAATTGAAGTAGCTTCTCAAATGAAATGGACCAGGGAAAACAGAACAACTAAACCTAAACACAACACCTCAGCAATATCCATTGCATGTAAATCATTCAAGTACAATCAAAGCTAAATATTTTGTGCATTTTGTCTTTAAAATTGACATGATCCAGCTCACCCATGTCCAATTCAAGTTGGGATCTCTCTGCTGTGGTCATTGGACAGAACTCCCTCAGATTAGCACACATCAACAACTGAATCCCATAGCTTTCACTCAACCACATGTTGGTATTTCCTGAAGTGCTTGCTAGATATAGAACCATACATGCTGATACTCATTAACTTCATTAGTATTTTTTTTTAAAAAGGACATCACCATAATTATATAGATTTATCTTCTCGCTAACAGTATTGTGAAAGCGATGCCATCAATGTAAAGCATCATGAATCTTGTTGAATGATTCCTCTGCTAGCATAGCCATTAAGAATTTGGCTTGATAGCGTTTTGCCAACCCGCTATCACTTCCAGCAACCGTAAATCATATAAAAAAAACTTTAACGTTTGAATATATGAACGATCTCTCAGAGCTAACCTGCCCTCCCACTCAGCGGGATTGAAGTGGCCACGCTTAGTTTCGCAACAACAACAACAACAACTAATTGGGTATTTTCTCCCTTCCATATACCAATTGCAATCTTATCCGATTCTTCCGCAATTTTGCGACGTAATTGTTATCGCGCTCATATTAATATTATCGACTCTTTACCATTCAAACGATGTCTTCTGAAGCTATCGAAAGTCTTGATATAAAGGTTAGTGTTTATCTAGTTTATTGCTACTCTACTCTTGGGGTACACTATCGTTGGATTGTCATGCTTCCAAGAATTAGCAATTTAGAATGGAATCAGATTGTTATCTGAAGCATGCTTATATTTGTAACCACCCCATGATGTTGTATTTGTCACTCTGTAGCTACTGTAGATGTTTCTGTGATTCTGAGTTGTGCATACTATCCAGTGATAGTGTCCTATTACTACTCTTTCCTTTGTGTTTGTATGGAATGTCTCTGGATGACAAAATGGGCAGCGATGAGTGATAGGCATTCATGAATGTTAGAAGCCCGATTAACTCCATGGTATGAGGCATTTGTAATGCTATTTTAGAGACGGGATTTATTTAGCTCTTCAATTACCAACATAATTGAGTGAACAATGTCATTGTGGTTAACTGAGCTAATGTGGTCATGGTCCCCGCACTAATTGTCGCCCACCTTTTTGTTCTGGTTGGACTAGGAACGAACGATATATATCAGTCAACCAGACCTTTTCCGGGAAAGGCATGTTGGCTTCGCATGACAAGAGCCCTGGCTGACAATTAGTCATCACAGAAATGGTCAAAGCTTGATACTTTGACCTACGACCCACTACATGCAAGAGGAGAGGTCAACCTGCTAAGTGTTTTTGTTGTCTCAAACTAGATTATAATGGTTCAGAGTCCATAGGTCAAACCTGCCTATGGTTATCTACTTTTATGAGTTTGGGTTCACTGGTCAAATTTGTTTGTGTGTGTTCAAGCCAACTTTATGGGTTCACTGATTATATAGTTTGGGTGGTCAAATAAACTGATTTATTAGTATTGTGCTCATGCAAACCTCTGACTTTATTGACTTGGTTCATGAGCATTGGCGCTCAGCATAATGTTACCTAGTTACGGTGATAGGGATTTACTGCTTGCCTTTAATTCTTGTTGCACACTATTACTGACTCGAGCTGAATCCTAGCCCCATTTCTGCAGGTGGACGTTGGGCGTGTAAAAATCCTAGGTCTGAAAAGGACTAAATCAGACATTGTTACTGAACAGATCAAGGATATTTTTACTGCCAAGAATCTCTTGGAACTATTCGTCAAGCTTAATGAAGCCAGCACAAAACTAAACGAGTTAAACATCTTCAAATCTGTGAACATCCTCTTAGATACGGACAAGAGGGTCAGTGATGGCAGCGGTGGTGGTGGAGTAAGGGAGACGGACAGGAGAGTAAGGGTGGCAGATGATGATAGGGTGGAGGTGACCTTTCTGGTGGAGGAAAGTTCATGGTGTAAGACGGCTTTTGGGGCTGAAGCAGGGACACAGTCTGGAGGAGCAGTGAGTGTAGGGAGGTTAGGGGGAGAGTGATATGTTTTGACAACCCTTTACCTATTTATATTTGGTTGGGGTGGTGAATGGGTCTGGCACACTGTTATAGAGTGTTTTGTTCTGAGCATGCCCCATGTTTGTGCACTTGTGGCCATATTTGCAGTATAATTCCACATATGGTGGTATCTCAAGTGGAGGTGTACCAAGATTGGGATGCAATTGGAATAGAATGCTCTACAGCTATATTATTCCTGCCCCAGGCTCCCCCACTTAAATGTAAAGAGGTAAAGGGTTAGATGTGAGGACTAAGTGGAGGGGTCATTTAGTTGGGTCAACACTTTGCCTTTATTGTTAGCAGTAGTATTAGTTGTTTTATATTATTATTATTATTATTATTATTATTATTATTATTATTATTATTATTATTATTATTATTATTACTATTATTATTGTTGTTGTTATTGTTATTGTTGTTATTGTTATTGTTTTATTGTAGCTGCTGCTGTTGTTGGTATTGTTTACATCTAACTATGCTTGTGGTTTCTCTCTGCTAAATTTTCTGTGGATTATGTAGTATTGTATTATTATTATTTTTGCCATTGGGGTTGGTAGTGTCTGTTCATGTCTTTTTGTTCTAACTTCCTTTTTTATCTACCCTTTACCTTCTCCCTTCTTCCACCTCCTCCTTCCTTCCTTCCTCTCCTCCTCTTCCTTCCCTCCGCTCCTCCTCCTCCACACTCCCCTCCTCTCCTCTCTTCCTCCCTCCCTTCTTCCCCTCCTCTCATTCTCTCTTCCTCCATCCCTTCTCGTCACTTCCTCCTCCATCTACTACTTCCACCTTCTCATCACACAGAACTTTGATGTTACTCTGCGTAATCTATGTGGCAGAGCTGAGCAGCTGCAATTAGCATCTACAGCCACTTTTCCACATTGGGGTCACTCTCTGCAGCTACAACTCACAAAACCATATTACAGAGATACCTCAAAAAAGTAAAATTCAATACCTCTACACATGTGCATATAATATGCATACACATGCATATATACATGCATACACACATGCGTACACACACATGCATACACACATGCGTACACATGCATACACACATGCGTACACATGCATACACACATGCGTACTGACATGCATACATACACACATGCATACACACATGCATACACACATGTATACATACACACATGCATACATACACGCATGCATACATGCATGCATACATACATGCATACACACATGCATATGGTGCTGGCAGCCTCCCAATAAGCACATTGGCATGGTTTTTTTTTAGGGTGGTTGAGGGGGGGGGGGCATTTCGCCCCCCTGAAAATGGTTTCCCCCCCCTGAGCTTTATCCAATTTTCACTTGAATTTTTTTAAATTATTTAAGAAATTAGCCATAAGCAACACATGTAAGTGGTTTGTTGTCAATCAGCAATTCTTCTAGGCTTTCTAGTCCAAACAGTCACAAGCTGTTCAAGTTCTTCATCTGACAAGGCCTCAGGGAATTCCAATGCAATTTTCATTAGATATGAAAGATTGGTTCTCCAAGTCGATTTCTCAGACAAGACTTTACCATTTTCATATGGAGCGTTCAACAGAGGCAGTTCCAACAGGAATGGTTAGGCAAACATTAGCTAGGATGCTCAAGTTTGGAAACATGGTTTGCATCATGGAATTAGTAGACAACTCCTTTAACTGCTCCTTGATATCTTCCCTTGTTGATTGGTGATATATCGCCGAAAGGTTTTCCTATCTGTGGGTAGGTCTGAACTTGAAGTGATGACTGCTGGCATTAGAAATTCATTCCCTACAACTGTTTCAGCTGAAAGCTCAGACCCATAGTGTTCAAGGAGTACTTTAACTTGGTCTTCTCCATACGTACAGTTTTCCAAAGAATTATGAGTCTTCTTGGGATCAAAAATGCTGAAACAGGAGACAACATCTTGTGAAACGAAGCGGTTTGCGATATTTTCTTTCAACTTGGTGTAAAATGGCTCTGTTACTCGGCTCTGAAATGATGCTACATCATCACTGTTGAAGTTAATGCCTACAGTAATATCCATCTCCTCTTTTAACTTCTTGCAAATCTAGCACCCACTTAGCTGCAGGTTGAAGTACATCTTCCAGAGTGTGCAGGGTAGCATCCACAAAACTTGAGATGATGGACAAATCCAACTTCTCTGTTTGGAGACTTTTACTCAACTTGGATACCTCAGGGAGAATGTAGTCAAGGAGATATATGGCAAACAATGTAGAGGGCTTCGATAAGATCTTGCTAATACCGAGTGCCTCCGGCTCGTGGGATTCCTGATAAATAGTTTCAAGTGCAGGCACAATTGCTCCATAACATTTCTTCACAGTAGAAACACATTTCTCATGGGAGAGCCACCTGGTGTCAGATGGTTTGACAATCTTCAGCTCAGGAATATCTAGTACTTTCTGTATCTCTTTCAGATTCTGGCATCTCTTCGGCGAATAGTGAAAAATTTTCAACAATGTTGTCAGTGTTGTATAAACGTGTTTGATTCCTCAGTGCTGTTTGCAGATTGAACACAAGCCAGTTGAAGCTTATGGCAGTGGCAGTGGACGAAGACTGAATGAGGTGCATTCTTCTTCAGACGTGCTTGCACACCCGATTTCTTCCCAGCAAATGTTGCAGCCCCATCAAAGCCCATACCTATAAGCTTACTGCACTGCAAATCCTTCTTCTTTAGCCAATCCAGCAACACGGAATAGATCGATTGAGCATTCGTTTTCTTCAGTGGGAGAATTTCCATGAAATGCTCTACTGGTATTCCATTTTCTACCCATCTACGGTAAACAGATAGCTGCTCAATGTTAGCTACATTGACACACTCATCAGCCATCAAGCTGAAAAATGGAGCATTGCGGACCCTGTTAACTTGTAACTCATCAACCCATACTCCTATTGCTTCAACAAAATCAGTGACTGCACCTGTTGAAGTGTAAGATGCATTCTTTGCTGCCTTACGGACAAATTCTTTAAGATCTTTCCCACCACAAGAAACAATAAGATCAATCAACTTGCTGAAGTTGGTAGTATGAGGAATGTCCTGTTTGCATAAGTAGTGAGTGCAGCCAAGAAGTGCTTTGATGGCTTTCCGGTTCTTGCTTCTCTCAGAATCTCCAAAACGTTGCAGCTGATGTACAACTATTTCTCCTCTACTCACTATCAGCTCTGCTTCAACTTGCCTCAAGTGGGATTCACCGCTGGCATGTTCTTTCATGTTTTCAACTGCCTTTTTCCAATTCTGGAAAGGCTTTGTGACCCACACACCTCCACTTCCTTGTGAATACTGACCCCTGGTTTCAACCTTTCTGCATATTTTGCAAAATGCACCTTGGAAGTTGCCATCATATTCTAGCCATGGAAAATCTTTTGCCCACTTCTTGTTGTATTTCCGAGAGGTTGCAGCAGATGGTGGTAATGCACATGGTCTCTTGGAAGGTGGTGCTTCATTTGTTGAATCTTCTTTACTCTCAGACCCTTCTCTTAGGCTAGAAGTAGCTGACTTGGAAGAGCTTGAACCAAAGAAATTGCAAATATCCATCTTTATCACGGAGAACTAAAACACTGAACTTGGAAATTCTCTGAGCTTGGAAAAAAACTCTGGGCCTGGCTTTTATAGATGCCGACTCTTCAAAGCCCAAGCTTGACACACTTGGCTGCAAAAGAGATGGGGAATGGCCTGGGAATGATTTTTTCAATTAGTACTACCAAGTTTGTTTAAAGCTAGCTTACTGAGAAACCCACTCAAAGAATATTCCATTTTCTGTCCACATCCCATAGTTTGAGACTTGGAAAACTCAATGCAGCTAATTTAGATCTATGCCAGTGGCTTTTGTAGCAAGACTTCTGGGAAAACCCATTGTGGTTGGTCCTCCTTAGCAAATGGTGGCCTATCTAATCACTATGGTGGTGGGGATTATTAGAATGGGAAATTATTCTGTTAAAATACACCATTACTAATTTATGAACAAGAAAATGGCATATAATATTATGTGCAGCAAAAAAGCCTCTGGGCCAGGCTTATAAATAATGCTGACTCTTCAAACAGGGCTTGATACAGAGAGGGTGGGACCTGGAATTTCCTCCCCCTTCAAGCAAAAATATTATATAAACAATATATCACTATTCAGAGTTAAATCCTATGATTCTTCTTTTAAAAAATGTTAGGGGGGGGGGCTGGACCTGGGATCTCACCCTCATCCTTGGATTTTTAAAATGATGATATGATTGTTTTAGTTGCTGTTAATTCATGAACAGTGACAAAGTAAAGTTAATAGTAGACAGCATTCAACATGACCTGGGTTTCATACAGGGGAGGGAAGACCTGGAATATCCCATCTCAAAGCTAGAATACTTCTCCCTCAAACCCCACAATAGTAACATAATAGCAACAGCATTCCCAGCTTTGAATTATGCAAGGGTATTTTTGCTCCCACTTCTTCTGGTAACTGAGTCTGGCTTTCACTCGTGTTTGTTGGCTGAGCTTTAGACAAACTGACCCACCTAATGCTTGGGAATTGGTGGTTAGAAAATCACTGCTAGGGGAAGTTTGGACTACATCTTCCTCGTTATCACATTCTCCACATGCACTTTCCATCTGGGGAAAAAGTTCCTGAGGTCGATATCTATGCTCAGTTGTACATTGCTACTACCCCACCAGTTTGTTCTGAATTGTGACTACTAGAATGTGCTGTCCCAATTGTTCTGAGCATGTGCTAGAAGAGAATGGCTATAAGTACCTCAAAAATGCATCAGATCAATCTCAGAGTATCTATTTTTCAAAAAATTTCTCCCTCCCCTCCCCCCTCCCTTAGCAAGTACATGAAAGTTTCCCCCTTCTCCTAACTCAAAATCCTGTATGAATCCCTGACAATGAGACAATGATTTTTTTAAATTTGGTATGGAAATTTTCCAGGATCGACAAGTTTCTTCCTACCCACCCACCCCCAACAAAAAATCCCGTATGAAACCTTGTCAAATTGCAAACTTATGACTGGCTGCAAGTTTGCAGCTGACTAATTAGCACAAACTGAATGTAAAATGAGGCAGCTACTATATGCTAAAGAGGCACTTGCAACAAAGTACATTATGTATTTTAGTTCCAACGTTTGCCGCCCCCTCTATTTCTTGAAACATTGGTTTGCCCCCCCTGAAATTTTTTCCTAAAAAACCCACTGAAGATCCTTCAGGATGAATTTCAAGGGTTTTTCACATGTTCAGTGGTTTTTTTTTTGTGCTGCCGGTTTACCAACGTAGTGAAGAATTCAAGGCACACGTGGAGTCATTTTGGAGCTAAAATCGGGTGAAACCAACATAGAAACTGCCACTGAGAGTTTTAGCCGAAATACGATGCCAAACCAATATAAGGAGTAATTACAACATGTAATGGGTGCACACCTGCATACAACAAGATCCCGTCACCCAGGCTTCGTGCTTGCATGGTGCAGGGTAATTATCACACCGCATGGTCACTCATGCAAGGCCCTCCCCTCGTCTATGGGCTAGTACACAACCCACAAGGTTTCTGTTCAGCCAACTCTCATAGCAGCGCATGTGAGAGAGAGTGTGTGTGTGTTGATCAAGCCAGAAAGAACTGTTTTGTTTAGTTTAGCAAATGAAAACATACGACTTCACTGTGAGCACTTTCAATTGAGTTTGGCTCTACCCAGAATGAACCGTATGTATGAGGTTGCCAAAGTGAGATTTAGACAACATACGAGCCTTCTTGAGTATGCATTTGTTTGTGTGTGTGTTTAGGGAGGGGGAGGGGTCACAGCCATTTTCAAATGTGGGTCAAACAAATGTGGAGAGTGTTACTGCACTAGTGAGTGTAGCCTTTATCATCTATACAGATCAGCAGTAGCTATTTGGTGTATGTATCACATAAGGGGGTAAAATCTGCATGTGTGAAATTTTAGGGGGGAGGGAGAGGGAGAAGAAGGCTTCTAATTTTCCTCCACCCCCTTCAAGAAAGAAGCCATGGCAAGATATTTGAGAACAAGGGATCGTACCCCCATACTCCCTGTCAGCTTCCAGTATATTTGACAGCAACTTTTTCTATTTTACGACTGACAAATGACAGCAGCCCGCTCCAGGGTACTGCAGACAACCCCTAGGATCAACTATGGATGCTCAAAGCTCTTGCCCACAAAACCAAAATGAATCCTTCTAGTTAACCCTTGCTAATATTAGGTGGGAAACAAATTTGAACTTTGGACATCCATAGCTGAGCCCAGGATTGTCATGGCTCCACTAGACAGTGGCAATAAAATGGTTAGCTCACTGCAAGAGATACTCACACCACCACTATTTATTCCAGCAAGGGTTGACTCAGTAAAGAGTGATGTGAGAGATGAAGACATTGCAATCACAAGTTCAGCCCTGCGCCTGTCCTACAAAGCCAACACAACCATGGTTTACTGGGTGCCTAGGTCACACACAACCATGGTCTACTGGGTGCCTAGGTCACACACAACCATGGGCTACTGGGTGCCTAGGTCACACACAACCATGGTCTACTGGGCGCCTAGGTCACACACAACCATGGTCTACTGGGTGCCTAGGTCACACACAACCATGGTCTACTGGATGCCTAGGTCACACACAACCATGGTCTACTGGGTGCCTAGGTCACACACAACCATGGTCTACAGGGTGCCTAGGTCACACACAACCATGGTCTACAGGGTGCCTAGGTCACACACAACCATGGTCTACTGGGTGCCTAGGTCACACACTACCATAGGCTACTGGGTGCCTAGGTTACACACAACCATGGTCAATTGGGTGCCTAGGTCACACACAACCATGGTCTACTGGGTGCCTAGGTCACACACTACCATGGTCTACTGGGTGCCTAGGTCACACACTACCATAGGCTACTGGGTGCCTAGGTCACACACAATCATGGTCTACTGGGTGCCTAGGTCACACACAATCATGGTCTACTGGGTGCCTAGGTCACACACAACCATGGTCTACTGGATGCCTAGGTCACACACAACCATGGTCTACTGGGTGCCTAGGTCACACACTACCATAGGCTACTGGGTGCCTAGGTCACACACTACCATGGTCTACTGGGTGCCTAGGTCACACACTACCATAGGCTACTGGGTGCCTAGGTCACACACAACCATGGTCAACTGGGTGCCTAAGTCACACACAACCATAGGCTACTGGGTGCCTAGGTCACACACTACCATGGTCTACTGGGTGCCTAGGTCACACACTACCATAGGCTACTGGGTGCCTAGGTCACACACAACCATGGTCAACTGGGTGCCTAGGTCACACACAACCATGGTCTACTGGGTGCCTAGGTCACACACTACCATGGTCGTCTACTAGGTGCTTAGGTCACACACTACCATAGGCTACTGGGTGCCTAGGTCACACACAACCAGAGGCTACTGGGTGCCTAGGTCACACACAACCATTGTCTACTGGGTGCCTAGGTCCCATACAACCTTGGGCTACTGGGTACCTAGATCCCATACAACCATGGGCTACGAGTGCCTAGGTCCCATACAACCATGATTACTTATATATCAGGGGGACAGTATATCTAGATCAGTCCGTAGAAGTAGTACAAGTTAGTGTATGACATACCACAAATTTTAAAAATGCATGTGAAAGACGACCTCAAATTGGCAGATTTTCCTTTTCATTATTTGTGTGACTAGCTTACTTTATATATCACTGTCAATACTACTAACCGTCATGTGGGTGGAGAATCCTGAGAGGATGATTTTTAACTGTTTCCAGAGATACTTAACTGGACACACCAACTCCCAACCCAGCCTTTCCTGGTTTCAAACCAAGGTGGTCAGCAACAACTGGATATTGGAGGTATACCTCGAACTTAGGATTGCTGCTGACAACAGGGAAAGTTGTAGGAGAATTTGTTGTGTGGATCCACACCATTATGAACAACCTCACATTATACAGCACATATTTCAAGAGAGCTGTGAATCCCGGGATTCTCAGTAGACAATCCAACTTTTCATAACCTTTAGTGAGTCATATTTTCATAACTTTTTAATGAGTAATTATCACCTGGATTTCAGCTCCTAACACGGGTTTTGGCTATCATTTACCGTGTACATAGCAGTTACTATATAATATGGAATCTCTTCCTGTTGTAAGGACCACAACAGTTTTTATTTGGCTAACCTTTTCAGAATCCGATATAGAATCATTATAAGAAGACATACTGAAGCTCCGGACGACAATCGGTCCTGTTATTGTAGGGCTAGGGGGAGCAGCTTTCCGAATACACAAACCGAAATATGTACGAACTACTAGCAAGTCATACTAGCAAGTCAAACTTTCACGTGATTTGAGTGCCTGTATACAGTATCGGCACGTCTCACACCGTCTAATCCGGCTCCACCTCCAGGGTCAAAGTCCGGTTAAGGCCTAGTGGGAGGGTCGTTGTAAAACTTCATATTGCCGCGCATGCCCGTATATGGTAACTTTTATATGTAGGTATGCCGTACTTTCATAACCCGGAAGTGCACGGAAGATTTTACGGACTTGATTAAAAAAAGGAAATGGTCGTCCAGGAAAAACTGCCATATATGCTAGATTTGAAGAAAAATACTGCAGATTTTAAGGCCAAAGAAAAGAAACAAGGATCGACACGCAGCCTGATTGGTTAATGGCTGTCAAGGAAAGGATGCTGGAGTTTTATTCAGACTGAACCAGTAGGAACTATTTTCAATCTTGTTGAGGTAAACGCAGTTCCTTGTATTTTTGAAGCCGCTCTCTCTCTCTTTCGGACAGCGAGTAGGCTGGATAGTTTAGCATATATAGAAAATATACTGATTCATATAGTCATTACTTTGCCTATGACATAGAGTATACAGGAAACAATAACCAGTTTAAAAATGCAAACTATCACTTGAACAGATTCTTGTCAGCTTCTGCACGGTCTTCACTTAGTTCTCTGATAATTACTGAAGAAAGTACTGCCTACTGACTTCACTCTTAATTTGTTGCTCTTCTCATCTTCATGGAAAGCAGTTTCCAAGTATTCTTAACAAAACTACTTACTTCTGCATGCACATTTAAATTTCAGAAGTTGTCATCCCATTATGTTGTAGGTATCAAGTTGTTCTATCTTGCACCTGTATGGAATACAGTAAAGATATGCAATTCTTGGCTACTTCCCCATATTACAATCTAACCACTTCACCAGCTGTGAATCTCTAAAGAACATATAATTCTCGAGTACATCACATCTCACAATCATAAAAAAGACATCTACCAATCAGGTTCTTGATGGTAGAAACTATTTTTAAATCCTACTAAGGTAAGCACAGTTCTTGCATGTTTACTGCTGCTCTCCCGGGCATTGAGTACATGACTGGATAGTTGAGTATATACAGAAAGTATAATTGATGCCACTAATGAAATAGAGAAAACAGAAAACAAATATGTTAAAAGTACAAACTATCACTTCAAGTTCTCAGCTTCTGCATCTCATTGTTCTCTGACAATTTCTGCAGAAAGCAATGCCTGATGACCTAACTCTTAATGTGGTATATACTCGTCTTCAAGGAAAGTAGCTTCCAAATAATACTAACAAAACTATTTCCACATGCACATTTTTGTTTCAGATTTTTTTAATCCCATTACATTGTCGGGTATCAGGTTGTTCTATCTTGCACCTGTAAGGAATAATACGCAAAAACTTTACAATTCTTGGAAACTTCCCCATATTAAATCCAAACACCAGTTGTTAATTTCTAACAACATAATTCTTTGTCTGCATCACATCCCACAAACATAAAGAGTCTAGACATCTACACATCACATCACAAATCAGTGTTGGGTTAGCTCTTCAGCTTGTCCTTACCAAGGTTAATGTCTGTTTTTTTGCTAGGCAAATATCTAGAACAATAGGATAAAAATCTTGACAATTCTGACATGTATTGCTTATGACATCACTCTTAGTTATGCTTGCATATTTGTTTCTAAGTAAAGTAGCTACTCTTAAAAGTAATTTACTCTCAACATATTTCCACATGTATTTCTGTCTCACAACCGGTCAGGAAAAATGGCGTAGCACTATTTGCTGGCATAGCAGCAGGCGCTGGAAATAGTTCGGTGGGATAACATATTCGCTCGCCTTCAACGTAACGTAATTAGTAGCACACAATTACATTGTTTTCCGCGCGAGCGAAGCGATCCCTCAAGTGTAAAGGTGGATGTATTATCGGGAGTGTACGGAAGATTTTACGAATTTAACTTCAGTTATCCTCGTGGGTGTGGGTTTGTGTGTGATTGTTGTGCTCCTGAGTGTTGTATTTCGTGTGACGTCTGTCCTCCCCTTCCTCATTACCACTGACCCTGTCGAACTCTGGTCCGAGAGGAAATAGTCGTGTTGGAAAACAAGCCATAGAAGGCGCTAGATTAGAATGAAGAAAACGACTGTACACACGCCTAAATGGTCAATAGCTGTATGGGAAAGGTTGCTAAAGTTATTGTGCGACTAAGCAAGCTTAATACTTCAATATGCTCTGGCATTGGATGTGATATAAGTTCCTGATGGTAGCTAGGAACTATTTTCAGTCTTAATAAGGTGAACAAAGTTCATTGCTTGTTTACTGCAATTCTCCCTCTCGGACAGCGAGTGGATGACGGGATAGTGTAGCATGTACAGAAAGCATAACTGATGTATCTAGTCAATAGTTGTGCTATTGATATACGGCATACTGAAAACAATAAACCATGTCAAAAGTGCTCTCTCTTGATCAGATTCTTGTCAGCTTCTGCATGGCCTCCCTTTTGTCTCTGATACTTTCTGCAGAAAGCACTGCCTGCTGACCTCATTCTTAATGTGTTGCTCATATCATCTTCATAGCAGTTTCCAAGATTGTTAACAAAATTACTTGCTTCCACATGCACATTACATTTCAGAATTTGTCATCCCATTATATTGTAGGTATCAGGTTGTTCTGTCTTGCACTTGTAAGGAACACAGTACAGACATGCAATTCTTGACTACTTCCCCATATTATAATCCAACCAATAACACCAGTTGTGAATGTCTATGGAACATATAATTCTTGACTGCATCACATCTCACAATCATAAATAAGACATCTACAAAATCAAGTTCTTGGTGGTAGGAACTGTTTTAAATCTTGTTATGGTAAACACAGTTCCTTGCATGTTTTCTGCTGCTCTCTCTTGGATAGCGAGTACATGACTGGATAGTATAGCATATATAGATAGCATAACTTATACAACTAATGATAGAGCAAATCAAAAATAGAAACCTGTTGAAAATGCAAACTAACACTCCAGCAAGTTCATTTCAGCTTATATATCCCTTTGTTCGCTGATTATTTCTTCAGAAAGCATTATCTGATGACCGAGGCACTAATCTTCAAGGAAAGCACTTCCAAATAATCTTAACAAATACTTCCACATACACATTTCCGTTTCAGAACTTTTAATCCCATTAAATTGTCCATTATCAGGTTGTTCCATCTTGTACCTGTAAGGAATTATAAGCAAAAACCTACAAATCTTGGATATTTTCCCAAATTACAATCCAAACACCTACACCAGTTGTGAATTTCTAACAACAAACAATTCTCGGCTGCATCACACCACAAAAATGTAAAGAAGATATCTACAAATCACATCACAAATAAATGTTTGATTAACTCTTCAGCTTGTCCTTACCAAGGATGGCCAGAGCAGAGCAATGTCATTTTTTTTGTTGCCTTGGCAGTAAAGCTAGGCATATTTCTTGAACATTAAAATAAAATCCTTGATAATTTTGACATGTACTGCCCATGACATCACTCTTAGTATGCTTGCCATATTTCCATATGTGCATTTCTGTCTCTCAACTGGTATAAACATTGTTATAGCAGTATACGCAGGCGCTCGTCTTCGACGCTTGAACGTGCTTACTAATAATTGGCGAGCGAAGCGGGCCCTAAGAGAGGAGGTGGATGGAAAACTTCGTATTACCACACTTTTTCGTGTTAGGTATACGGGGGTATATAGTATTGTGCTGTACGGAATTTTCTGACTCGTCTAAGAATGGTAATGTGTGCAGCCGCTCTCTCACTTTCGGACAGCGAGTAGACGGCTGGATAGTTTAGCATACATAGAAAACATAACTGATGCACATAGTCAACAGCGTACTGAAAACAATGAACTGTGAATCGCAAACCATCAATTGAACAAATTCTTGTCAGCTTCTACTTGGTCTTCCCTTAGTTTTCTGATAATTTCTGCAGATAGTACTGCCTGCATACCTCACTCTTTAATGGATTGCTCTTTACAGCTTTATAGAAAGCAGTTTCCAAGCATTCTTAGCAAAACTAATTACTTCCACATGCACATTTACATTTCAGAATTTGTCATCCCATTATGTTGTAGATATCAGATTGTTCTATTTTGCTCCTGTAAGGATTACAGTAAAGACATGCAAATCTTGGCAACTCAACCATTTTATAATCAACTGCTTACACCAGTTGTGAATCTCTATGAAACATAAAATTCTCGACTGCATCACATCTCACAAAAAATCATAAAGAAGATATCTACAAATCAAGTTCTTGATGGTAGGAAATATTTTTAATCTTGTTTAGGTTATCACAGTTCCTTGTGTGTTTACTGTCACTCCCTCTCTCAGATAGTGAGTAAATGATTGGATAGTTTATCATCTATAGAAAACATAACTGATGCAACAAAAAACAATAAACAGTGTTAAAAGGGAAATCTATCACTAGAACAATTCTTCTCAGCCTCTGCATCCTTTTGTTCTCTGATAATTTCTGCAGGTACTGCCTGATGACCAAACACTTAATGTGGTACTCATCTTCAAGGAAAGCGGCTTCAGAATAACCTTAACAAAAGTATTTCCACATGAACATTTCGTTTCAGAATTTTAATGCCATTATGTTGTCGGGTATCAGGTTATTCAATCTTGCACCTGTAAGAATATGTAAAAACTTACAATTCTTGGCAACTTCCCCACATTACATTCCAACCTCTTATAACAGTTATGAATCCCTAAGAACATATAATTCTCGGCTGCATCACATCCCACATTCGCAAAGAAGACATCTACAAATACGTCACAAATCAGTATGGTTAGCTCTTCAGCTTGTTCTTACCATGGTTGTGGCCAGAGCAATGTCATTTTTTTTTTTTTTTTTGCCTGGGCAGTTAGTTGGGAGAGGCAAATATCAAGAGGATTAAAAAAAAAAAATTGACAATTATGCCGTGTACTCTCGACATCGCTATAGTACGTCTCTAAGTAAAGATTCTAACAAAGCAATTCACTCTCAGCCATATTTCCGTTCGAGCATTTCGGTCTCACAGCTGGCGTCGCAGCATACGCTGGCATATCAGTTCAATGGGATAGCAGCATTAGCTCGCCTTCGATTTTAAATTTCATTACTACTTGGCGAGCGAAGCGAGGCCTCACAGAGGGGAGATGGATGGAACTTCGTATTGCCGCTCATCCATATGTGGTATATATGTTGGGATGTGTTTTTGCCGTACGTTCAATCGAGAGTGCACGGAAAATTTTACGGACACGACTTAAAAAAGGAAATGGTCGTCTTAGGAGGTCTTTAGAGTAGGATGAAGAAAACCTCTGCAGATTCAAAATCCACAGGGAAGGACATTGGATACACACGCGACCTACATGCCCAATAGCTGTCAGAGAAACGTTGCTGGATTTATTTTGTGACTAAACTAGCTTAATGCTTCAATATGCTCTAGTATAATGAGCCAAAGTTTGACAGACTCCTGATGATAAACAAAACAAAAAGGAAAAAAAACCCTCCTAACAAGTCAGGTCCGGATACTTCTCACTATGCCGGCTATATGAGAAGAAAAACATTGTTCAAGTCACCTATATTTCTACGTTCTAACTACCCACCTACTTTTGGGACGTCATCATTGCTCTTACTTTAGCTCTGCTTAACTATTTATGGGAACTGACCAACCTATTCTTTATTGTTTAACACTTTATGCCCTCTGGCCATTTCGACGGAACCTTTGGTGATTTTGTTGTTTTCACTCAATCTCTAGCAGTTTTTTTTCTCTACTTGTGTTAGAATTGGGAGGAATTGGGAGGAACAGTCTATGTTAGAATTGGGAGGAATTGGGAGGAACAGCCTATGCCACAAAAATCACGGTAAATCAGATCAAATTACCATGCATGCACACATATTTGAAAGTCTGGCCAACAAGATTAGGTCAAACTCGCAAGGGACCCCTGTGTTGCAGAGTCAGCAAATGTTGCTACTTTGCTGGTGTTGAGAAAAATACCAACACACCATGCCAGGAATTTCATATCACAAATTTTTTAACAAAGGGATTCAGTAGAGGACCAGTTATGTGGGTTTTATCTGACACCTTTTATTATAGAGACAGCACAATGAATAGTAGAAGTTCACGAAAACCAAGCAATTGGATGCATGCTTTGGGTCCATATTAGTCTGTCTGAAGTAAAGCCTTGGTGCAATGTTTCTTCTGAACAATGGCAGGGCTGCCAACAATAGTTCCTAATGATAATAGACTGTCAGTTACACACACAATTGGCTCAAGGTGTTGGTATGTTCTCAGGAAGTATATATCACCAAGTAAGGCCTTTGATTTGGTTTCACATCAATCACTCCTGGATAAGCTTACTAACTCTGGTCTGGACAGTTTAATGATAGCCTGACTAAGGAGTTACCTGTGTAACAGGATGCAATGCATTGTGGTGGGTGGCGAGTCCTCACAGGATGAGCTGTGCTAGCGGTTGCTTGACATGCTCAGTATTGTGTTCATTACTCTTGTGTGTGTAAGTGTGTGCATCACTACACAATCGTGGTATACAAATCAAACTTTAAGGGACCTAGGCAACTAAAGAACTGTGAGTGAGTATGGTGTCGGAATCGGGGAAGGGAGCGTCAGGGCATGTTCCTTTCTAATATTATAAATGCTGGGAGGGTGGAACAAGGGTCCCAGAATTTCTATTCTATACTTAACGATCAAATGTGGCATGCGCATGGTCAAAACTCTTTGAATACATTCAATATCAACGATTGTGTAACTCAATCTGCCAAGGTCCAAGCGACTCGCTTCAGCTTTGGCTTGAAGAAAAGTAAAATAGATCTACTGTCCTACAATACTGTATTAGGAGCATTCTTTTAAATTGGAATTGACGACTCTTAGCTAACAACATAAATATGTATTGGAGAGTTATCATATAATCCGCTTTTTTATTATCCAATACAGTTGTTAAAGTCACACATTGTTATGGATGATGTTGATGGAATAATAATAACAATGAATAATGCTCTCATCATTTCCTCGTATGATGAGTGCCTCATGTCTATCGTGAGTACATAACCAACATCCACATTAATTGGACTCAAGCTACTCTGCCAATAAGGTATGGAGGTCTTGGGATCCTTCGTTCTGGACAGCTTGCTCCCTCTGCCTATTTGGCCTCAGCTGCTGCCTCATGAACTAATGCAACTCATCCTGCCAACTTGCCTCCAGTTACTGTCTTTTCCTGACCTTGACGCAGCCCTTTCAATGTGGTCTCATGGCTATAACCACCCTCCTCCTGAAAATGTGGCATACTTACAAGGTAAAGACAACTGTGTCACTGCTGGAGAAAGCTGCCGAAGACATGGCTCGTGCTCGCTTACAAGGTTCCCAGCTGTTTCAACAAAGGACTCTGGTACACGGCTACATGCTCTCCCAATTTTTTCTGTGAGTCTGAGGATGGATGATAATTCCATCCATGTCACAGTGGGCAACTCTGTACTGCCCCCACTTATGCCAATGTTTAGGCCCAAAACAGCAGAAACAAATAAACATTGGTTGACTGATAAAAAAAGTAGACCACAACTACTTACACCCAACCATTACACAGAGGCACGGGTGTACATATTTCAAAATGGTAAAGGATCACCTAGTGGTGCCTTTCTTTTTTGACCAGTCAATTTTTTTTTGTCGTTTTAAAGAAATCCATGGCAAACTGAACAGCAGTAAACCAACAAGCAGAGGAACCACCCCTATTAGACACTCATTTCACACTATGCAAATCAGTACATGCCATGAGTCAGTGTTTATATCTAGTTTGGAGGCAGAGAAAGACCTTTCTATTGTAAAATGCCATTGATGCCAGTAAAGTTATCTGGTGGGAGTTACCCAGTAAATATTATTTTGTATTTGTATTTTTATCTTCAGATAATAAGCAAACTAGTGTTGTGATGCTTGTACTGATGTCCTGGCCATACAAATGTAAACTTTGCCTCTCCCTCAAAGGATGTACAAACTTTCTTATCTAAAGGTAACAAGTCTCTAGCAGTTACTTGTGCTCTTACAAGTATAAATGTCTTTTTTTTTAAATCTAGACGTTATTGATTAAAGGAATGGCAGCGCCCAAATCATATGCTAATTCAGTGGATTACATACTTTGGTTTATTTGCTGATGACAAGATTTCAGATAGCCCAAGCCAGCAGTAATGTAATCACAAACACTGCATCAAATCCAAGAGTAGAGGTTAATATTAGAAAGACAGATAGTTATAACACTATTGTACAGCCTGCTCACCAATTCACATATTTCCTCCCAACTGTTGTAGCAGCTCTGCACTTTAACCAGCACTTGAACTCCACTACATGGAGTTGACTAAGTTTACACCTGTTCAGGGATGCACCAGGAACGTCTTCTTCACGTAAACAAACCAGTGAGCTGCAGCCTGGCATTGAGTTCTGAGAAGAACTTGCTGCAAGCTCACAGGTAGGCTCAATACTTGTACTATTCATTCATTACTTACCTCCATAATGCTGCCGCCTGGCAATGAGTTCTGAGAAGAACTAGCAGCAAGCTCACAGGAAGGCTCAGTACTGACATTAGCACTAACTATTTCACTTTCACTCTCTGTAACTCGCTAACCTTCGATCGACTGAACTCGTAAAATACCACTTTGTGCTCTCCATTCCTATAATTAAAAAAATTAATATTTTTTTTAGATATACTGTATAATGCAGCAGTGGATATTTTTTGGACAATTTTGATACCATAAGTAGGCGTGGCAGGACACGCCATGACGTATAAACTTGTAATCATGCAAGTCCTCCATTGACACCAATCAACTGAAACAGAAACTTAATAGAAATACTGCACAGTCAGCAGTTATACTCTGACTCGCATCTGAAATGAATAGGAAACAAACATACACTTCGCATATATGATGCCCGACAGCAAAGGTCATGTCCATGGCAGCCAAGGTGGTGGCAACAGTCCCCACAAATCCACCTCCAGCAATAACATTGAAAGCCGCATAAACTAAGACATTTACGATCTGGACAAGGAGGACATTCCTTGAAACAGCTTTCATCTTTTGCAAGATCCCCATATTTTCTGACACGATTGAACTTTTCCCCTTCACTTTCTGGAGGAGATAATAGTAGTCCCTCCAACCTGTGTGCAATCAAATAGAACGGTAGAATTGAGGGGTACTTCAACCCGATGTAGTTCAAGTCTCTACCTAGTTTATATGCAGATTGTATAATGTAGTACGTGGTACGTTTTGATATAAATGATTCAACTGATCTCCTCAATTCATTAGCGTGATAACTTGATGACAGAGGATCAAGTAATCTGATGTTTGTTTTGTTAACAAGTTGGTTCCTCAGTTCCTTCTCAAGACGATGTGGGACATAATAATCTGTATAGCCTTGTCTTGTTTTTAGTTGAATGAACAAGTCAGTGTGGATAGTTATTAAACACTGCTCTTTAGTTGGAGCCGATATCATTAGCAATGGCTCACCTTGAAGATCTGTTATGCTTACTCTGGACACAGTCGAGTTAAAAATAATCCCTTCTTGGTCAGAAAAAGTGTAAATACCGTAAGCGATATCTTGATTAATTTTTTTCATTTCCAATTTGTCAAAACATAATGAAAATTCCAAATTTACGAATACTAGCAAAGCTATGGTTAGAAATGAAGGCATCTATACTTGACTGCGGCTAACTGGGAAAAATTATCAAAAAAAGTGTGCTTTTAGCAACTGCAATATTGTCCATCTACTTTATAACATATGATCAAATAAAGTAAAAGTGTGCTTATACAATATAGAATGTTGTAAGCACTAGTTGTAGCTACAACAGAAGCCACACTATTCAGAAGTCTGAGCTTAGGATAATGTGAAATTAGGATTGATCATTATAGTTCAACAATATACACATTCCATTGGTGCAACTAAAGCAGGGGATGTAAGATAACAAGTCTGTGTTAAAAGAGGACAAATTCATTCATTAATAACCTTATTAGAAAGTATTCATGCTTAAACAATACCTGCAGCATTAGCTGTCATCATAGGAAATTGTCAGATGCATTTATCCTGAAAGCAACACACACAAATTACAATTTATGACACCACTCATGCACAGAAATCAAATCGGCTAGCTGTCTGATCATTTTATGATATTATAGTCATGATCATCAATCTTTGTGACATCAGCAAGGTTATCAGTTTGATCTTTTTTTAAATGTACCCAGGATGCAGTACCCAGATAATTAAAGATCTGCTGTCATATTCAGTGAATGTGTAGCAGAGAAGGCCCTAAACAACTTTTTTTTTAATGTTATCTATTTATTGTTACTTAAAAAAAAAATTAATATTGGATTCCTGCTAGTATTCCTGCTAGTATTCCTGCTAGTATTCCTGGTAGTATATTATCACAGTCATTATTCTATTCACCAATTCATTTGTCTAGGTCCTCCATTTATGACATAACTCAGTGTATTCCTGCACAGAAATCATCATACAAACCTCCTGTGTTAGAAATAGGCTAAAAATTAAATAACTTTAATGTATTATTGATGCCTTTTTGGAATTTAATAGACTCAAGTGCCTTAGAGAATATGCCTATGCCTATTTATGAACAGTGACTAAATTTTGGAACTGGACGTATATATATATACATCTTTGGAGGACAACAAGTTTCAAGGCATTTTGAGGCATCTATGATAGTATTCCGAGAGAAATAGCACATGATCAGAGAACAAGAAAACTGACGTTATCTCTAATGATGTCAAGCAGGATACAGTTTGGCTATAGCCTTGGTATGTATGGCAGCTGGTTGATTAAAGGGAAATGTATAATCACTTAGAGTGAACGTAGATTGAATGAAGCCTTTGCAAAGTACAGCTTATTAAAGGTGGGCCATACATCAACCCCCCCCCCCCCCCCAAAAACCCAACATTTAAAAAAATTAAATATCTAATTACCATAACTTTTTTCTCATCTCTGTGCAGGTTGTTTTAGTACCATATTGTTGCTTATTCTGTGTGCTTTTAAATGACATGTTGAATGTTTTTATAGGCATATTTCCTTTGAAGACGCTTGCACCAACATCAAGTTCACTCAAAATCTGCGCCCCAAAGTTTGAAACAAGAATGTCCAGCCCATGCGCGGAGAACAAAACATCAAACTTAGAGTATGAGTTCCCAAAGCCCCTAGCTGAGATATGTATGAATCAGATTCACGGGTGTTGTGGTGTTAAAAAGTTATTAGGCACCTTCACCTCATCAATCTGATTCATACTTTTCACAGCTAAGGGTTTTGTGAACTCACACCAAGTTTGAAATTTTGTTCTCCACGCATAGATGGGATATTCATTTCAAACTGAGGGGTGCAGCTTTTTTAATGACCTTGATCTTGGTGTTTTTATCTCTTAACAAAATATGCCTATAGAGAAATTTAACATGTCATTTTAAAGCACACAGGATAAGCAACAACATGGCACTAAATATCTGCACAGATGTAAGAAAGGTTATGGTGAGTAGAAATTTGATTAAAAAATGTTGTTGTTTTGGGGGGGGGGGGGGGGGGGGGGAGGGGGATGTAACATACAGTCCATCCTTCACTAAAATATGAACTGGATTATGAATCAAATATAAATAGTCCTTAAGCTCAATTGACTACATGAACTATGCATCAACTTATGGAATGCCCATTAGTATAACTGAAAAGAGTTCTGAAAATAACTAAAGGGTTAGTCTTAGTACAGAGCAATACACACCAATGATGTCCTGTCCTCTCCTTGATAAACTGCCATTTTTCCATTAGGTGGAATTAGGCTCAAACTCATGGCTCAGGAAACTCAAACCTGTGAGAAGTGATGCTCATCAATAAGAATAGTTATGTTCACCAGTAAGAGTGATGGAGCATGTGTGGACTTCCAAACTTTATCTATTAAGAACCATGTTCTTCAGACTACTATGACTCCATGTGGCACCCACACTGATTTTTCCTTTTTCACTCCTGTTAATTGTCATTCTTCCTCCCACTTCTTGGAGCACCTACAAACACAACCTCATATGCTGCCACTCGTAGATCTTCTGTTGCTGTTCCATAGTACTCCTCACCAATCCCCACCTCTAGCAGCCTTCCATTCAGTAGAATGTCGTAATTCACCTTAATATCACATGTTCTCAAAATCTTTCAGATGTCACAAAATTACATCCATCCTGGGACTATACCGTGAACATGCCTAAGAGAATCAGCCAAATAGGGTAAACTTTGGCTCGGACATGTGTGCAATGTGACCTAACTTCTAAAGTCTGAAAAAAATTAGATAGTCAAACGTCACTACTAAATAATAATGTCTCTACTACCAAATAATGAAATACTTGCCACAGGAGTCACTACTATTTGCGTAATCAAGTTCACTACTTATGAATCACTACACAAAAAGTAGTGAGCATTAGCTACTACTCATATTAGTGAACATCACTATTCCTTGTTTGTAAGTGTCACTAATTTATTGGTGAGCATCACCACTCTAATCAATATCACAACTCCTGTTCTGGTGAGCATCACTAACTATTATTGGTGAGCATCACTACTCTTACTGGTGAGCATCACTACTCTTACTGGTGAGCAACACTTCTCCCTTTGGTGAGCATAAGTCCTCGTGTTGGTGAGCCACACCACTTTTTGGTGAACAATATCACAAATCCTGTTGGCAAGCTTCACCATTCTTATTGGTGAGCATCAATTCCCGATTGGGGAGCATTACTATTCTTATTGCAGCGTCAAGGTTCATTCACAGGATCTAAAATTCCAAGTCACTCTCATTTCCTCAGCTATTTACTCTGCTATTTAGTGCAGCATGCATACAGTGAAGAGAAAGATCAGTTATGACAATACGTTACAATGGTGAACGAACATTAAAAAATTACAACAACCAGTATGATAACATCAAATGCATACATATAAAGTACAAAAAAAAGACAAGTTTTGTATGACGACGGTTTTCTCCATTTGAAAACATTCCTTTAGAGTTCTACCGTTGGCTGCAATGATAAAGTAAAGGTGAACTCCTGATGTGCTCTATATTTGGAACATGAAAAAAGTTGTACTGGATATTAAACATTTTGGAATGCCACTCAGAGTCAGATAAATGGATGACAGCACAGCAACTACAAAATATTAAATACATTAAAAAAAAATCTAATTGTCCCAAATCACCATTATCTGCTATAGTCTAGGACAGTAAACACATGTTGCTGAGCGGCCACTGAACCAGATTGAGAGCCCTTCAATATAACTTATCAAGTCACCTTGTCAAGTTGCAATAGTAATTATGTTTTCCAGATTTTCAGTGGTGCTGTAGACAATTCCGTGTGATACATGAATATCTAAGCTCAAAGTGGTTGTCTTGCAATACTAATTCTGGGAACAATAATCCATGGATGTGCATATATACCCCATCCCCCTGTCAGAGTATTCCTGGATGGCCAAGTTGCTAGGGATATCTACTGATTTACCTATATACCCCATACCCCCTATCAGAGTATTCCTGGATGGCCAAGTTGCTAGGGATATCTACTGATTTACCTATATATCCCATACCCCCTATCAGAGTATTCCTGGTTGGCCAAGTTGCTAGGGATATCTACTGATATACCTATATACCCCATACCCCATATCAGAGTATTCCTGGATGGCCAAGTTGCTAGGAATATCTACTGATATACCCCATACCCCCTGTCAGAGTATTCCTGGATGGCCAATTTTCTAGGGATATCTACTGATTTACCTATATACACCATACCCCCTATCAGAGTATTCCTGGATGGCCAAGTTGCTAGGGATATCTACAGATTTACATATATACCCCATACCCCCTGTCAGAGTATTCCTGGATGGCCAAGTTTCTAGGGATATCTACTGATTTACATATATACCCCATACCCCCTGTCAGAGTATTCCTGGATGGCCAAGTTTCTAGGGATATCTACTGATTTACCTATATACCCCATACCCCCTATCAGAGTATTATTGGATGGCCAAGTTACTAGAGATATCCAAAGACTACCTCATATATCACATACCTCACTCTTGACCATGTCAGAATATTCCAGCATCCACAGTGGGACATGTTACTAGGTATATACATAGATGGCTATATATACCCCATGCCCACTGCCAGAGTATCTGCAGATAGCCATGTTTCGAGAGATATCCACAGATGGCCTCATATATCCACGCCTCACCTCCACCCTGACAGAGTATTTGCAGTAGGACAAGTTACTAGAGATATCCATGGATGGCCACATATACCCAGTAACCCCCCATCCTGCTTCAGATATTCCTGGATCATCAGCATATGGCCACATATACCCATTCATATTCTGTCAGGGTATCAGCGGATGGTCAAATTAAAACTTATTAGAGATATCCAAAGATAACCACATATGCCATCCCCCTTATAGGGTATGGATGTGTATGTGGCCATCATGGATGATGCTGGGATATCTGTAGTACCTTAGACATCTGTGGCTACATAACAGAGGAGGTATGAGGTATACGAGGCCACCCATGGATGGATATTCTTTGTAACTTTGCTCTCTATGGATAACCTGACAGGATAGGCAGAAGGAGATCCAAACGGGAGTCAGTCACCTGACCCCCCCTCCCCTCAAATTCGGGCCAAACGCCTTTTTTTAATCATGAAGTGTCCTCAATTTTAGTGTTAAAAAGGAGCTAATTGCAGAATAATGATGCAGAAAATGGCGAACTGAGTCCACCAAATCTGTGACGAAATGCCTAGAAAGAGGCAAGGAACTGGTCTGTTCAACCATGCAACAAAGTAGAAAATAGTAGTCAGAGCAAGGGCAAGTAGTTCAGAGAGCGGGGTCACTTCCATATTTTGTATTTAATACGAACATGGATGATGATGCCTCGTGAAAATGTTAAAAAAAGGTGGGTTTGATTAGCCAAGCCAAACTTTGCAAGCCAACAATAAAAGTGGAGCCCCCTAAATGCAGCGGTTGAGCATGCTGCTGATATCCATAGTAGCTATTGAAGGAAATATACTGACTAAGGGTAAATTGGGTACCATTGTTTCAACTTTGGCATCCATGGATGACAGGGGATTGATGACAGCATCACTGGACTACCATGATATTTTTGTCTGCCTCTATTTAAAGACCATCCTTTTACGTGATGCCTCTCTCTCCATATATTATGCTATGGAAGCATGACACATATCTGAACCTTCTTGGTTTACATCAACACACCTCCAGTATTTGATCGGTCAGTCCTGTCATTAAAGGTCATATACAGCAAGTACTTGTAATCCACAGATAGAGAGACAATGTAGACTGCAGGTGTAGTGTCTGCGTGATTGAATAACAAATGTATATCAATATTACCTCCTGCTGATCATTGATTTCATGTGTTGGTTGGTTGTGGTCAATGTGTATTCTGCTAGGCATGTGCACTGCACATGAAACTGTGTTCTACTTGTAATTAAATAGCAAAAAGTTCGTTGTACATTGAAATATGTCATACATGTAGTAATTAATGTATTCCTATAAATATACAGACTGGATGAATATGTAATATAGCTTACCTACATTATTACAAATTGATCAAATGCCATCTAGCTGTTAAACATCTGACTACACTGTTAAAAAACCTTGTATTATGCCCACCTCACCATGTTCTACAATCTCTTTGAGCATGCAATAGACTTACTGTCTCTTTGAGCTTGTGCATATCATTTTGATTAAGACATGTACCCATTTGATGGTTGTTGGCTGATAGAGAATGTAGAAGAAGACTAGCAGGAAACTGTGGATGAAGATGTAATGCCCTTACCATAAAACTGCCATAAAAGCTTTTATAAAGAGGTAAGAATAGCTGTGACGATATATGAGGCACATGACTGAGACATCAGTATTGAGGGATTGCAAGACATTTTTCCAGTCTGCCGGTTTGCATGTTTATCTCCTTGTGTTCCACGAACTCCTCCTGCACTGTTGGGTCAATCAGGCTGAAACTTTGTGTGGCCTAGAACCACTCAAGGAAAGTTTAAAACCTGTTTGCATTTTGGAATAGAGGAAGTAAATATTTTTAGGTATTTGCGACCATCAGCCATTTTGTTTAGCGAAAACTGTTAGCCATTTTGTTTAGAGAAATACCTGCACATGCATTTTTCCTGTTCCTATCAATGGCACACAAATAGCGCCACTAACAATAGGACGGATATTTGCTGGAAAAGTACTGATTACAAAAACAATGCTTACTAAGATGTCTGGAAAAAAACCCAAAATCCTTTTCATTTACCAGCCTCAAGTCTTACTTTGGTAGGATGGGCATGGTGAGCCAAAGACCACCATCAGTAGGATGGCCAGTATATATATATATAGAGATATTATCTTGTTATAATGATGCTGGGTCAATGAAGTGACCAGTTACCAGGGTTGGGGAATTAATGAAATTAATCTTAGATTCGATTTTTAGTCAAGTAAATTTGGCTTAGGAAAATTTAACCAGTCAAAAGTTCAAAACCATGCATGTTCACCAATAAGATCATGAGGAAATGGGATAAGTGAGTGACTTCCTAGGCAGGATATATGTTGATTTAACATGAAACAGCTGCAACATGAACAGATGCTGCCAGTGTTTGGCCAAAGGCTTTTTCACAAGATCGGTTACTTTTCTAACAATACCATACTCTATGTGCTAAACACCCACCGTCCTCATTTCTGAAAGTTGGGTCAAACTACCAGTATAGATATGCTTGAAGCTATACACATGCCCCCAAATTGGTCTGAGGGTTGCTAAAGCACGTAGCTGTGACACTGACGAGTCGAATTTTTTTTCCGGTGAACCCCCCCTGAGTTATGGAGGCGGAATCACAGAAATTGTGTGGGCGGACGGCAAATTTCTGTGATCCCGCCTCTTCTCAACACCATAACTCAGGGGGGGGGGGGGGTTCACCGGAAATTTTTTTCGACTCGTCAGTATCACTGCTACGTGCTTTAGCAACCCTCAAACCAATTTGGGGGAGCGTCGCTCAAGGCGCCTTTGAGTTATCTTTGCCACAAATTACGAAGTGAGTGAACCTTGCATTTTTGGATGTATCTACTAAGAAAAGGTGTCTATAGAGACTTTTTATATATCATCTTAAAGCACACACAATAAGCAACAAGCTGGTATAATAATTATTTGCACAGAAGAGAGGGAAAAAAGTTATGACAGCTACAAATATGTTTTCAAATATTTGTGGTTTCAGGTGTAGTCCCCCCTTAAGGGTATGTGTATAGCTTCAAGCATATCTATACTGGTACAATACACTATTTCAGGAACAATCTCTTCAAACAGTTTATAATTCAGCACTTTAGTTGACTACATGGATATATCTAAGAAGCAGCTTGGTTGGTATGTCATGTAGAAGGTGAGAGTAATCTACAAATATTAGTCAGTTGATATGAAGTTTCCATATAGGGCCTCACAATGACTGGACTGCTTTACTAATTTGCATCCAATATTGACCAGTGACAGCATACCTGTACGATGTTTGTGTATGTGTAGTGCCATGACATTGCTAAGTGGTTTGGAACATGAACATGGTATATAGCTCTCAAATATTGATTCAGATATCCTAAAGCAGTAAAAGAATGCTCTTTCACCATATAGTAGCAGGCATGACTAGTATCAGGGAAGTGAATGTGCATACTTCATAAAGCAGAGACTTCTGAGTTGGGGTAAATTCTCGTAATCAACTGATAATAGAAGTGAGATTCTGAGCTGATTCATACAGATTATTAGTGGAGAGAATTCAAAACGGCATGCTCAACTGGTCACAATTCAAGTCTTCCTTATACAAACTTTAAATTATTTGTCATATTCAGCCATTTTCATGAGATGAGGTACACTTACTGATTTCCTGAAATGATGTTTAAAGCCACAAAAATTAAGTCAAGAGCTTCATAATATATACAAATGTAATAATCATTGACAGTTGCATGAAAGTCACCTAAACTTGCTCCTTCTCCATTTCCTCAAGGTCGTTTTCCCTGTCTAGGAAGCTCAGGCTTATCAACATCAAAATCATCTTTCAATCAATTGTTCTTTCCATAATTCTGATCAGAATGCAATGATTGCAAAATGGTAGTAGCCATATCTGTTTTTGGCCTTCTGCTTTAAGACATAGAAAAGGATTTGAAGGTTTTTCTAAGGTTATAGCTATGTCTGCGCAACAGTTCTCCTGAGGATGCTCCCAAGAGAAATTGAATGATTTCATGATTGCAGATACTCCTATAATCTAGCTCCTCATTTCTGTCTTTCTCACAAATTCTAGAGACTCCTTCCATAGCATCTGCATTACTTCATAATTTGTAACTATACTATGTAAAGTAGCAGGTATTAAATACATAAATACCTGGAGTACGTACTTTCAGACATCTGTTTTTAATCTTTTGAAGGCTGCTTCATGACAGGAAGATTTCTTGATTATATAGTTTTATTATTTCATAAGCAGTACCCCTTGCTTGCATCAAGTCATTTCACAACTCTTCAATGTATCACTGCATGCTAAATTTAAGTGAAAGACCATATCAATGAGTGTACCCATCTTTTGGCTCATTTTGCTGAAGAAGGGTGGCAACTACTCCTCATGATCCAGACATAGATGATGCCCCAATAACATTGCCACCTGACCTTGTTAATGGATATGTTCAACCTCTGTAGGACTTCATGTATTGTAGCCACTGTAGCCTGTGTATAGCCTCTATCTCACGAAAACAAACTGGTTACTTCCTACCCTTAAAACCAAGCACTGTACCTGCTATCTCAATAACCTTTCCATCAATACTCACCACTTTTACTCCACTTACCCATCACGTTTCATGGCTTCCTGATTGTATTACTGACCTTCCTCTTGAACATGTCCTGGAACACATCTCTAGTTGTATTCTTTCCTTTGCCATCCAGATTTCAGCTCTACAGTTTCATCCCATCAAATATCCTGCCATTTCTTCCAGCTATCAATCTTCTATGTAACATTCTCCCCAATATTATCATTCCTACCACTTGGTGGCCAGGATTGCACAGTGCTTCATACATCACAGTGACATCCAAACACTTTCTATAATATAGGGGGGAATCTACCTGAAACCAACGAAATTGTAACACATATTTGTAGCTGTCATAACTTTTTTTCCCTTTCTTCTGTGCAAATACTTTTTATACCAGCTTGTTGCTTATTGTGTGTGCTTTAAAATGATATATAAAAAGTCTCTATAGGCACCTTTTCTTAGAAGATATATCCAAACACGCAAGGGTCACTCCAGAAATGGCACTTCCTAATTTGTGGCAGGCTTTACAGCCAGGCGCCTTGACCGCAGCGCCCCAAACTCGGTACGAATGTAGCTAAAGGCCTTATCTATCGTCTGGTGGATTTTTTTTCTTTTTTCCGGTGAACCCCCCCTGAGTTTTAGTGTTGAGAAGAGGCGGGACCCAAAAAAATCGCATTTTAAAGCACACACAATAAGCAACAAGCTGGTATAAAAAGTATTTGCACAGAAGAAAGGGAAAAAAAGTTATGACAGCTACAAATATGTGTTACAATTTCGTTGGTTTCAGGTAGAGTCCCCCCTTGCTGTTACCACATTCTAGTATAGTAAATGCAGTGCCATTATCTGTTTGAACTGGAATGCAGTCAAGTCTGCTTGCATATGGCATTCTTCTGGGCACACTGTGGCTTTATTGCTTGTGAGGAAAGCACGAAGTCCTTCCCTTCCTATACTGGTCTCTCTATACCCATGTTGACTCCTCACATACCACTATTCATCACATACCACCACCATCATCATCCACCCTTGAACTTTTAACGAGAGCATTGATGTAGTCGTCAAGCATCGCATATATGTAGCTCTCACCTGGTGGGAATGGTCTTCTGAAAACTATAAAAAACTATAAAAAAAGTAATCTCTCTCTTCCCTACTGGATTCTTGAGGCATAGTAAAATAGCACATGACCACACTCCCAGCTACGATTCCTGGACATCAAGGTATCTTGAGTTCCAATCCTTCCAACACCGGCCACCTATCTAACACCAATAGCTGGGTTAGTGCATGTACAATCACAACTCCCTCTTCTCTCTGCTTCAAGCAACCTGCTCCAGGAATTTCCCTTCCAGCTATCGACTACTCACTCCATACACCTCACTTCCAAACCACCATCTACTACTACTACTGCTTGAATGATAACTCTTCTACAGTCTCTTTAGAACCTTCTGCATCCAACTACCAAAAGTCCAAATGTCATACTGATATATCTTTTTGTTTTGTTTGTTTCTAAATAAAAAATGTTTTCTTTTTTCAAGCTTTAACATTTTTTTTTGCTAGTTTCTACAATTTCTAACTTGTTTACTGTTCACTACACATAACAACACATGCCATAATGATCTTGTTGGTATTGATGTACAATATGTAGCACATGCCATATCTTGTGCTATTGCTGACAATACCCATGCAAACAATTTTTCTAACCACACACACAATATCTTCATTGTTGACTATATCATGGTCAGTTACAACCTCAACAGTTGCACAGGAGGACTCCACAAATCATTTGGTAGAGGATCAGCTACACTGCTATTGCACATGTATTAAGTTTCCCAGGAGTGAGAGCTCAGCAAATCCAACAGCAGTACTAATTAACATTTAACCCAATTCTAATTCTGATCATAAGACAACATGTGAGCAGTTAATTGCATCAACGACAAACATCACTTCACATGCCTCTTTTCTGCAATTCATTGGAACATTTGGAGTCCTCTAATGCTAAAGCTTTATGAATGGACCTATTGCTAGGCCTTAATAGCTTAAATTTGAGAATAATAGGCATCAAAAGAAATATCAGTATTTGCTAGACTAATAGGCTAAGGATTTTTGAATTTATTGCTAGCTCAGTCGAAGCTCAGTCCACATGTGCAGGAGCTAGTGCATAGAAAAAGGGGGGACTTTGTAAACAACTTTATTTGTGGGTTTTAAGAAATACAAAAGGTATATATATTTTTTAGGGATCTTTTCAAATGGTGTATAGCATTAGAATGCAAATACAATATGCTGTAGTTTGGTACAAAAATCACCTCCACTGAAGTAAACAATACAATTATCCATCATAATTAATTCTTATTTGAATGAATTTTTAATGGCTTACGACATTCAATTTCATGGAAAGGGGATTTTTTCATAATTGAATACAATAATGGGTGATAAAAAAAACTAATTGGCGAAAATTATGATAATTCAGGTACGGAATAACAGGTAAAAAAAGAAAGTTATTTATCTACCTATTGTACGTAAATTATGTGAGTGAAAAAACAAAGATGTAAACAAATGGATCCACTTCATGTTTTCTTTAAAAATTTCATTTTTTTCACTGACAGTTTACTACATTATCGGAAGAGTCATTTTGGAGCTAATATTAGATGACATCAACTGAAATGACCATTTTGGCAGTTACGAAGATGCCAATGTGAGTTTTAGCGTAGATATTTAAAAGTGTGGGTCGATCCAGGATTAGGAGTACTAGTATACTACCTGATGACTGAAAAGCACATGATCACATGGCTAACATATGAGCAACACAGAACTAGCATGAGTCTGACTGGTCATATATATGAACAAGCCAACAAACATATATTAGACTGACAATAATATTAAGGATGCATGAAAAAAGATTATATGTATCTAATCCAAGGGAGTCTGCACTAGGCCTTGACAAAATTGGCTTAGCAAAATTTGAGCAAAATGGGCAGCCAAAAGAAAAAAGCAATTCTGCAACCAAAATGGGCTGTCAATTTTGTCCAAAAAGCAAAATGGGCAATGAATGAACTTTGAGTTTCTGGATTGCATGGCTCTAGCCACTTCCTGCTAGTCCAGCCATCTTCTGCTGCAGCAGAGAGAGTCTTTTCAATTCTACAGCGCTTTACAGCTCAGCAGCAGTCATCTTTGGAGGACTACCTGGAACTCTCTGCTATGTTGCAATACAACCTTGCTCATTAGATTCTCTAATTTGTGCCTGCACATGCAAAAAAGGAATTTTTGGAAAGCAAAATGGGTGAAAGAGAGAGCAAAATGGGTGAATCGGAAAAGCAAAATAGGTAGATTTATCGAGCATAAAAGAAAAGCAAAATAGGAAGGAAAAAAGCAAATTTTGTCAAGGCCTAGTCTGCACATGTACCTACATGCAAATCACAAATATAGCTGCCTGCTGCATGTGAAGAATAATCAATCCAGCATAAATTCAACTGTGTACATCCCATCTTTTATAAAGCGTCAAACTTGGAATGTGAGGCATTGTTCTTGATGTCTTGATATTGTCTGTACATTGACAGTGTATACTTACATGCAATACCAAAGCAACAGCCTCTAGCTTATCTCTCCCAATACTAAATATCAGTTGGAGAGTCAATCGTTATTGCATGTTATTCTGAAATTGATAGTGTATCAAATGCCAATTTAGTGTTTAAGGGCAATCTGAATGTTAATAGACAAGTTAGCGAGCAACAGTTAATGAATATATAATTTTAACTGAGTTAAAATAAGAGGACTATTTCAGGCAAATGGTACCAGTTTGGCTTCTAGCGTGAATAACTGTCATGCTTGGTTAGTCTGCTACTGTAGCTGGGTATGGGTTAGCTAAATTCAACTACACAATCCAGTCAGCTATCTAACTGTTGAAATAATTTTTATAAAAATAAAGGAAAGACCATGTAGGTTATAATAACTTGTTAAAGTGACAGTTTGCACTCCTGACACTATTCAGTGCATCCAATATGCTCCATGCTCGCCATCATTAGCACATCCCTCCTCTATCACACATCACTCATCCTTCTTGTGTATGCCAACATGTAACCAATTTTCACAGTCGGCAGTGCATGCTTACAAACCAAAAAATGTGATAAAAATGGTCTATCTCGCTTCTATGGTAGAGCATCAATTGAGTAGCAGTGCAGCCAGTTTTCATTCTCTATTGTCGAAACTGCAGCCGTTTTCTCGATCATTCTTGTCTCTGATGACCATTTCCAATTTACATAAACCTGTTTTATTTAAGGCCAATTCCCATTTATATTACTTTTATGGTAAATGTACAGTAAATAAAAAAATACTAAAATTCAAAAATGAAGGGCAAAAAAATAATCCTTACTCATCTATACCCCAATCATTAGATGACTCTAATATACACAAATCATTATACATTTTTTAAAAAAAATGGAATGTAGGTAAAGTGGGAGTGCGCGGGGGACTATACCATTTTTTCCGAAAATTTGATTTTTTTTTGTCCCTGTCATAACTTTTTTCCTCTTTCTTCTGTGCAAATAATTATTATACCAGCTTGTTGCTTAGTGTGTGTGCTTTAAGATGATATGTAAAAAGTCTCTATAGGCACTTTTTCTTAGAAGATATAGCCAAACACGCAAGGGTCACTCAAAAAATAGCATGTCCTAATTTGGAAATGAGTTAATTGCCAGACGCCTTGAGCTACAGACACCAAACTTCATGTGTGGATTGCTAACACCCTAAGTTGTGATATGACTGAGCCATATTTGAAACGCGGTGAAGTGTTGAATAGATATGAGACACTTTATTTCCAACCGCGGCAAAGTTCGCGGAAAATCTGTGACCCCGCCTCTTCTAATAATCATATCTCAACATTCCTTCACAGTAAATTTTTTTTGACACAGTCATATCACAGCTGGGGCTTGTGGGAAGCCACAACACATGTTTGGGGTCTGTAGCTCAAGGTGTCTGGCAATTAGAAGATTTCCAAATTAGGAAATGCAATTTTTTGAGTGACCCTTGCTTGTTTGGCTATATCTTCTAAGAAAAAGTGCCTATAGAGACTTTTTACATATCATCTTAAAGCACACACAATAAGCAACAAGCTGGTATAATAATTATTTGCACAGAAGAAAGAGGAAAAAAGTTATGACAGGGACAAAAAAAAATTAAATTTTTCGAAAAAAATGGTATAGTCGCCCCTTAAAGAATTGCAGAATTGCAGTGTTCTATACAGAAGGCGCACTATTGACGACCCTTTACCACACACCAGTAATAATAATAATAATAAAAAGAGCAAAATATTGCGCCAATGCTACTATTTCCCATGTATTTCTTCCCCCCATTATTTCTTATGTAAAAAAATACTTCAATAATAATAAGCAATAATAATAATAAAAATTAGGACATACCATGTACTATGTTAAATTTATTTAGGGCTGGTACAGTTGTACTGGAAAACCGTACCAACCAACCATATATTTCGGTTGTGCTGCATAGACAGCCAACTTAGGACTAATTAAAAGTTTCTCAAGTGCAAGAATTTGACAACTTGAGTTGGCGAGTGAAGCGAGGCCTCGCTGCACTGGGTTGTTGAAAACTGGAAAAACTTCGTTGCCGCGCATGGCCATATGTTAGGGTGCCGTCCGTTCATAACTCGGAGAATAAACGGAAGAATTTACGGACTCAACTTAAAAGGAAATGGTCAGCTTAGATTATCAATGAGGAAAATGGCTTCAGACTTGAAGTCTAAAGGAAAGAACCCTGGATATACACAGGACCTAGGGAAAGGTTACTTGTTTTTTGTTGTTGTTGTTGTCGTTTTAACTAAAATGCTCTGCTTCAGTATGCTCTGACATTGGATGTGATACAAATTCTTGATGGTAGCTAGGAACTGTTTTCAATCTTGTTGAGATAAATACAGTTTTCTTGTATGTTTACTGCCACTGTCGCTCTCGGACAGCGAGTAAATGACTGAATAGTTTAGTACTAATAGAAAGCACAACTGATGCATAAAGTCAACAGTTGTTTAATTATATACAGCGTACAAAAAAAAACCATGTCAAAAGTGCAAACTATCACTTGAACAAGTTCTTGTCAGTTTCTGCTTGTTCTTGCCTACTGATAATTTCTTAGTTCTCTGATAATTTCTGCAGAAATAATTGCCTGTTGACCTCACTCTTAATGTGGTGCTCTTCTCATTTTCAAGAAAAGCAGTTTCCAAGTATTCTCAACAAAACTACTTGCTTGCACAAGCATATTTCCATTTCCGAATTTGTCATCCCATATGTTGTAGGTCTCTGGTTGTTCTATCTTACACCTGTAAGGAATACAGTAAAAACATGCAATTCTTGGCTTCTTGGCTACTTCCCCATTTTAATCCAAACACACCAGTTGTGAATCTCTAAGGAATATATAATTCTTGACTGCATCACATCTCACAATCAGAGGACATCTATAAATCATATCACATTGCTGACATAGCAGTATTCGCTCGCCGTCACGTTTGAATGTCGTGTAGCATTGTGCACTAGTCGTTCGGCAGCACGTGCCGTCTTTAATTAAGGGGGGGGTACACCTATTTTTTTGTCATGTTAGTCAATTTAAAAAAAAGAAGCTTTTTTTGCCTATTCTATACTACTGTCTACCAACTACTTGTATTTCAAGTTTCAGAGTATTTCCATGCTCCATTATGAAGTTATACACTGTTTTGTGCATGCTATTCCTGTTATCACCCCCCTAAACCGGCTTTTTTCAAAGCCACTTTTTTTTAACCCGGCTTTTTTCAAAGCCACCACATCCCAAAATATTCACCTGGGGTTCAGAATGCTTGTCTAGGTAGATATAGATGAAGAGAGAAGATGATGGTGCAAAATCAAGCTGAAGATGAAGAGAGAGAATGTAGAGAGTAGCAGGATCAAGATAGCACAAAAATCTCGTCAGTATACATCCCACATTTCAAACCACTTTTCTAGGAATAGTGTTTTTTTTAATGATAAAATTCATAACTCATTCAATATTTTGCCTATACCAACTTTTAATATATCATCTGAAAGCTCTTTTCATGCTCTTTCATTTGAATTATGGAAAGTTGGTGAAGTCCACCTATGGGGGGGTTGTGAGTCTAGATGTCCTTACCTTGGTTGATCATTTCCTTCTTTTTTTTGGTAACAGATTAGGTAATTTCCATAACTCTGTTAATAGCCCTATGGTTGCTCTAGGTGAAACCACAGTGTGAAGAGGTCTGAGTACTTGTGGCTTGAGTTATGAATATTTCTAGTAGATCATTGTGAATGCCATATGATTCTCTGGATAGTAGATAAACAAACATTTAATATACCATTGGAAAGCTTATTGAATGGGCTACATTTTGGTATCAAAATTACTTGAATAGCATAAAAAATAAAGTAGTTATGACCGATAACAAAATTTTAGAAAAGTAGGTGTATCCCCCCCTTAACTCAATTATAATTTTTAATATAAAACAGCACGTGAGCTAGTTAGATCATGTCATTGATGTTACCTCTAAAAAGGTTTTTTTAAATGCAAATTGAGAAACTGGAGTTGTTATGGACTTACGTTGGAATATTTGGGGTCTTCTGGTATTACAAGTTTCATGAATGGATATTGTAGCAAGTGCTATGGGAATTCAGGATCTTGACGGCCGAATTTCACGATTTTTACGTTCTTTTTAGTTGCTGTTTCACTTTATTTCCTTCGAAGGATTCTAGGCTAATAAGAAGCTGCTAAAAAGTGACTTTTATCTGAGATATATATTTTTGCTACCATTTTGAAATGGGAGGGAAAACCCATAGAGTGCTACCGCATTCCCTATAGACATCGCCATGCATGGCAATAAATTTTTTTTCCAACTCCCAACTGCTTCGCTCACCAATCAATGTTTACCGTATGTTCACACATGAAAGACTAGTAATGACTGCAAGGCATTATGTGGCAGGGAAGGTGAAGTTGTTTTAAAACGACTTAGTTATGTTAGTTTTTTTTAAACCAGATCTTGATTGTATTGCTCTTGCCATTGCCTTTAGCCCTACAAAGATGCTGAAGGCCTAATACAGTTTTGATCTGTATACATTACATTGTAATTTTGGATTGTGACAGTAGGGGATGAAACATTATTGTATATATGTATGTTCATTACTGATACCTATGTTACAAGATTGCGCCATGAAGTTTTCTTAACATTACTTTGAAGCAGCTTCCCTTGAAGGTGGGAAGCACACTACACTATGAGTGAAGTCATCAGGCATGCAAATTTTCAGAGCACAATCAACAAGCTGACAAGAACTCTGATGTAATGTGAAAATGTATAGATTGCAATCTTTACACTGTTTACTGTGTTCAGTATACTCTCCACCATCATTAGTACATCTCTCCTCTATTGTGCATCTGTTATCCTTTCTGTGTATGCTAACTAAATATATGTAGCCACATGAATTTCAGTACTATACAATTACAATCTAGTTTTTACTCTTCAGGTGGTCATAAAACTTCAATGGCAATTCTACATCAGTGCTAGCTCATGCACATCATCACACACACATCAATTTATGAGGAGTGATACTAATAATATGCACGTGCTCACATAAGCAATCTACAACAATACTTGAATTGCCCAAAGAACAACATTTTTAAGTGGTAAATCTTGTTTTAAACATATTTCCTTAGAATTAGACACTTTCAATGCATTTGTATTAAAAATGCAGAACACGTACTGCTTAACAAATTGAGCGAAAACGGTCTAATTCAGAGTTAAACTTATGAAATATTTGCCCAAATTATGATGACTAGACACTTTCGGAAGAAGCAATGAAATAGGGAAGTAATACACTCTTTTGAAGAACCCTGAAATATATCTACTTCTACGAGGATGGATTCATGAAGATTTATACTATAAAAATGTTAGGCATTGAGCGATGAGTGAAGGTGGAAGAGAGATAAGAGAGAGAGAGAAACAAAAACAATTTGATTCCTGAAGCCTTATGGAACATAGATCACATTGTACTAGCCATTTTCCTAGCCCTAACATACTCAGTCGCTACATATTGATATCATCATGATTTATAATGCTTGACTTGTACGATTGCGCTGAGCGTTTTACAGATCCTATGTTTTTTTTTGTTTTTTTTTGGCTGCACCGTCACCTGCCTATAGCGCGGAACAAATGCTAGGGCTAGGGCTAGGGATGCCAGCCTCAGATATAACTAGCTACTAGTATTCCCACATACCATAACCGCGCAGGGTATCGTCCATCGAACTAGATAGATCGCTCAGCATCCGTTGATGGACTAGAGTTACTAGACCTTGCGCGATCTACCGATTACTACGCTTACGAAGGACCGTAGATAGCGCAGCGCGATCGATCGACGGCGCAGATCAGTCGATTGCGCATAACATTTTTACCGGTGCAAAATTGAACAACCCGATACCCTACACATCTACAACATAATGGGATGACAAATTTTGAAATGAAAATGTGGATGTGGAAATAAGTTGTTTTGTTACGAATAATTGGAAACTGCTTTCCTTGAAGATGAGAAGAGCACCACATTAAGAGTGAGGTCATCAGGCAGTTCTTTCTGCAGAAATTATCAGATAACTAAGGGAAGACCATGCAAAAGCTGACAATAACTTATTCAGGTGATAGAAACAAGTGATAGTCAGCATATTTGACACTGTTTATTGTTTTCAGTGTGCTCTATATCATTAACAAAGAATTGACTATATACATCAGATGCTTTCTATATGTTAAACTATCTAGCTTGTCTACTCGCTGTCGAAAGAGAGAGAGAGAGGCTACTCTCATGCAAGGAACTGAATTTACCTTAGCAAGATTAAAAATAGTTCATACTATCAAGAACTTGTGCCACATCCAATGTCAGTGTGTTGATGAATTGAGGAGTTCAGCCCGATTAAAACTCCAGCATCCTTTCTCCGACAGCTATCAACCAAGCAGGCCGCATGTAGATCCAGGTTTCTATCCTTTAGCATTCGAGAATCTGCAGCAGTCTTCTTCATCAGTGACGAATCCAGCGTATCTATGGCGGGTTTTCTAAGACTACCGTTTTCATTTTTAAAAATAAAAGTCTTCCGTGCACTCTCCGAGTTATGAACGTAATGGCACACCGCATACGGGGCATGCACGGCAATACGACGTTTTCCATCCACCTCCCCACTGATGGCTCGCTTCGCTCGCCAATTAGTGTTTTTTCAATTATATCCAGTCTGTTCATAAATATTTTCATGATTAAAGATGCTGTAAACTTTGGGGATAGTATTTTATCTGTTATATATATATATAAAAAAACAATCACACAAATACTCAAACTAAGAACTACCCCCCCCCCCCCCCCCCCCCCCCCCTCCTCCCTCCCCATCCCCCGCATTGCCTTGGAAGCAATTACACACAGGCAGCTTCTTCCAATTCAAACAGGACTGTATTAGCGTGAATTGTCCTTCAATTGACTTCCAAACATTCCATTACACATCCATCTGTTTGCCCATGCAGGAGCCCCCTGGAAGTCCTTTGACCAAAGGCAACCTAATTTATTTGTTATCATAAAAGCAATCACAATTCATCAGAAGTATTCTAATTTTCTTGAGTAACATACACCAGCTTAAAATTCTCAATCCAGGTAATGAATTACACTAGGAACTGCTGCCTAGTGTTGCAGGGTCTGAGACTTGTAAAGGCTAATAGGTAAGGAGGGTTCACAGTTATCAGGTTCAGCAGCTCCCAGAATAGACATGATGACATATAATTTGATGTCGACACCAAGCTTGATTAATCAATGGTGCATCCACTGAAGTTCTGCCCGATTCTTGCTAGTGTATAATACAATTTAGCAAAAAAAGAGTGGCATACCATACAAAAACACAGCAACGGCTTTCACGTAGACCAAACATGAAATACATGGTGATATAGGTTGGTTAATTAGACCATATTGTTAAATAAAAAAAAATAAAAAATTGATTTAAAAATGTCTCCACTTTTAATCACTTTGGTTTGTAAAGCCGAACAACAACAACAACAAAAAACAATAGAGGAAGAATGTCTGAGAAAACGCCTGCTGCAGTCATCCACAGAGCGAGATTGTCCCTCCATCATTCTTCCTTTCAACGTCTTCCCAATAATATGATATAGCATCTGCTAATCTTGTGGAGTAGAGGTTACTTGCTGCCTCAGCATGGAGGTTTTGTGTCCCCAATAAAGCTAGCATGTTTATGTGTCAGGTGCTTCATTCAATGGATTTCCATTAGTGGAAAGCTAACCTGCCCTGTTGGTTGTTAATTATGACCACCTCCTCAACTGTAATGATTACTTTTGGTTTCCTAGCATCGTCACCTTGAGTGTCCCTGTGGTTGCCTTGTGCACAGTAAAAAACAGTGCAGCAAAACTGTAACAGCGGACAACTATAACAATCTACTGGGATCTAACTGCAACAGTTTTTTCATTTGTTAAAACCTCTCACCATCCAAAACAACAATAATTAGGGATTTCCCCAGTAAGTATGTCAGCAGATGTTGTATCCACTCAGCCTAAGAAGTATGTAGCAGAGATAGTCTCAAGTGAATAACCCTGATAGTGTCATTAAAGTCTCAACATATGGGAAAGTATGTACTACAATGTATTCTGACTTTACTATAATCCCCAAAATGAAATCATGGAGGATCATGTTATTCCATGGCTCCAGAGGTGGCATAGAGGTGCTGCATTATTGGGGAAGAAATAATGAAGGATGTCATTCCATGGCACCAGAGGTGGTGTCAGAGAAGGAAGACATAATAGAGGGCAAGGTTCATGACCACGACACACCCCTGTATGTCTGTGAACATAACCACAGTAATGAGTGCAAGACCACAGTAATGAGTGCAAATACCTTTTAACATAAAAAGAGATAGCTAGAGAAAAAGAGAGGGAGAGAAACTAAGTCAGAGCCAGAGTTCAACAGGCTAGACTAGCTAGAGAGTACTGGGAATTGTATTGGTATATCTATGTACAATGCAATTGATGTTTTGACTATTTACCAGAGAAGGGTGAGAAGTCTATAATAAAGCCTAGAGTTGATAGCATTGGGCTAGTCAGAGTAAGGACTAGTCGGCGCAGAGAATACTAGGGAGAGTATTGCTGACATTTGGTGGCAGTGGTGGGATCTTCAAAGTGGAGATCCGGACCAGCCTTTAGCTAGTGCAGAGGCTTTGGAAGTAGCTACAAGACAGGGATACAGCCTGGGCACGGCCTTGAGGCTTGAGAACCAAATCCTGAATAGTTATGAGTTGAGGATTAGTTGTTGGGTTGGCATTTAGTGGTTGGGTGAGGATGAACGAAGAGAGGAGATCGACACGAGACTCCAAGCGTCCTCATGGCATTGCTCCTGACGCTTCCCCAGCTTCCGACCCCATGGACCGGTTTCTCACGCAAATGCTCCACATTGATCAAATGAGAACCGAGAGGGATGAGAAACGTCAGGCAGCGGAACAAACCAGACGAGAAGAACAGGACGCAAGGATGCTCCAACGACAAACAGAGCAGGATCAAAGGATGGCACAGATCATGGCAGATATGTACGGACATATGGATCGTCCTCCACGTCCAGTGGACGGGCCGCCTCGTGGACCAAACCTATCACTCCAAAAGTTTCAAGAGGGCACAGATGGCATGGGTGCCTTCCTAGATACCTTTGAGGCAACAGCAACGGTAGGAAGGTGGCCTAGGGATCAATGGCCACTCTTCCTGAGGGGATCATTGTCAGGAGCAGGCCTTACAGCCGTGGCTGCGATGACAGCCGCCAGGCAAGCAGATTATGATGTGGTCAAGGACGAACTCCTGAGAGAGTACCACATCTCAATGGAGACGTTCAGGAAGCGGGTCTTTGACACCCCTTTCGACTCAGCACACCCTGATGGTTGGCTATCGCACCATCGGCAGAACTTTCAGCAGTGGATAGCCTCATCCCCACTCGGAGTGGAAGCCACCGTACTGATGGAGATCACGCTGAAGCGCTTGCCCAAATGGTTAGAGGCTCAAATCAGGAACCTCAACCCTAGATCTTATGACGAGATGGCTGAGGCCATAGTTTGACATCTGGATAATCAGAGGCCAAATGGAAAGGAGAGGCCCAGACAGGAGACACCCTTCCACCCTACACCTGTGGAGAGAGGCCCAAGGAAACAGGGAGGAGAACGTTCTCAGTGGAGTAGTGGGCCAAGTGGTGGTCAACCGTTGGCCAGGGACCGTTCCCAAATTGAGTGCTTCCGATGTGGTCGCCGAGGGCACATGCGGAAGGATTGCCACGTTAAAATGGAGAGCGCCAATCTTGGATGGACTATGCCAGTACCGGCCGATCGACCAAAATAGACCAGAGAGGTGTGTGTGGATGGCAGAGCAGTGCTGGCTCTGTTAGACACGGTGCACCAGATCACTCATACATCCCCGATGTGTGGATCACAAGAACCGTCTAGGATGGAAGATTCCCTATAGGACTGCAAGTTCTAAGAGAGTTTGGTTTCCGGCCGCAAGGATCCTTCTGGAGATTGAGAACCAAAGTCATGAGATGGCCGTGGGAGTATCGTCCCACCTCACCAAGGGAGTGGATATGCTCCTTGGTCAAGATGTACCAAAATTCCATGATCTACTGAAGGCAGCTCTGGCACACGAAAGTATCGCTGAGACAGTACACCTCGAGATCACTGACCCAGAACAGACTGAAAGCAATGTAGTGATGGTGACTACACGGGCTACAAAGAGGAAGGAAGATGAAGAACGTCATGAGACGAAAAGTACCCAAGAAAGGGAGGAGTCGCTATCCCATGGTCTAGAAGAGCAAGGGCTAGGACAAATTTTTGATTTTGATGATGATGTATTTGTTCTTCCTACACAGAATAAACCCAAAGAGGAACCAGCCGAACAACAGACCCACCTGGAACAGATTTCACCACACCAACTTCGCTTTCTTCAGCTAGCAGACCCAATACTGGAGAACTGGAGAAGTCAGGCTGATGGGGATGGTGGGGAAGAGTTCTGTTGTAAGGATGGGGTGTTGTATAGGAAACCATATGGGGGAGGGAAAGAAAACTTACTTGTAGTTCCCAAATGCTGTAGGGAGGAAGTTCTCAGACTGGTCCACTGTTCTCCGACGGCTGGTCACTTTGGGGAAACCAGAACCCTGGACAAACTGAGAAGGAGGGTAGTCTGGCCTCGAATGACAATGGTCGTGAAGGAGGTCTGTCAGGCTTGCCCGACTTGTCAACTAGCCGCCCCTGCGACCCTTAAAAGAGCACCCTTGCACCCTCTGCCCATCATCCGCACACCCTTCGACCGAATTGCGATGGACATCTTCGGCCCCCTCCGAAGAACGAGATCTGGTAATAAGTACGTACTGGTAATAATGGACTATGCCACTAAGTGGCCTGAGGCATTCCCATTACGTAATATTACATCGGAAACCATCATTGAGTGTTTGATAGAGGTCACATCCAGGCTGGGGGTCCCAAAAGAAGTGCTTTCCGACAATGGAACTAACTTTGTATCAACTATGATGAGACAGTTCTGTGATCGAACGGGAATACACCAGATCAAGACATCCCCATACCACCCCCAGACAGATGGGATGGTTGAAAGATTTAATTCTACCCTCAAACGCCTTCTACGGAAACTGACCCAAAAAGGTACTATGGAATGGGATAAGTGTTTACCGTTTGTTCTATGGGCTTATAGAGGCTCAATTCACTAGTCCACCGGCTACTCACCATATGAGCTGATGTTTGGCCGGACCAAGAGAACACCTCTTGATGAGCTGGTCGAGATGTGGAGTGGGAAGAATAAAGATGAGGAACATGATGTAGTGGAGTACCTGCATCTACTTCGGGAGAGGATGTCCGTCGTCCGAGAATTGGCCAACCAGAAAGAGACGGGAGAATAGGGAAAGCACAAACAGTACCACGATAAAAAGGCGACAGAGAGAAGGTTTGGAGTGGGTGATTATGTATTGGTGTTTCAACCCAGGAAACTCGACAAGCTCCACAATGAATGGCAGGGCCCAGTGACTGTTACGAAGAAGATCACGGATGTTACCTACGAGGTCGACATGGGGCACGGACCAAAAAGGTTTCGCACATTCCATATTAATGGTATGAAGGAGTGGTTTGCCCCGACAGCAGCTGTATTTCTTGCTGTTGATGACAACCCCACTGAGGAAGCTAGTGAAGTTAAGGAAGATTGTCATATCAGCACGTTGTCTGACCATCAAGAAAGGGAATTCCTGGAACTGAGGATGGAGTTCGCCGATGTTATTAGTGATGACCCTGGAAAAACAGACGTGGTGAGTCATGATATTGTCACTGACAATGCTACCCCTATTCGTTTACCACCCTACCGACTCCCTCACACATCACATGAGTTTCTTCGTAAGGAGATAAAAGAATTGCTGGACCTAGGCATCATCACTCCTTCGAGAAGTCCGTGGGCGGCTCCGGTGGTTTTGGTACCCAAAAAGGATGGTGGAAAAAGACTCTGCGTGGATTACCGGAAACTCAACCTCGTCACCAAGGGCGACCCCCATCCCATACCCCGAATTGAGGACATGATCGACGATATTGGACAAGCGAGTTATATTACTGCTTTGGACCTCACAAAGGGTTACTGGTAGGTGCCTGTGGCAAAGGCAAGCCAGGAAAAGACTGCCTTCGTCACACCCTGGGGCAAGTACCAGTTTGTAACCATGCCCTTTGGTTTGGTCAACGCCCCGTCAACATTTCAGCATCTGATGGACCAACTGCTCGAGGGAACACAGATGTTTACTGCAGCTTACTTGGATGATGTCATCATACACAGCAGATGCTGGGAAGAACATCTGGAACACCTGAGGGAAATTTTAACAAGATTAAGAAAAGCTGGCCTCACCATTAAGGAATCAAAATGCAAGTTCGCACGTAACGAATGTGAATACCTCGGGCATACTGTGGGAAATGGGAAGGTACACCCTTTGCAGGCCAAAGTACAAGTCGTACAGGATTTTACCCGGCCCATTACGAAGAAAGACGTCCGTGCGTTCTTGGGTCTATGTGGGTATTATCGCCTTTTCATTCCAGACTTTTCCACTATTGCAACCCCCCTGACTGAGCTGACTAGGAAGGATAAACCTAACATAATTGTTTGGGGTAAAGAAACACAACAGTCCTTTCAACACTTGAAAGACTCTCTTACTCACTACCCTGTGTTAGCCACATCCCTGTGGGAGAGGCCTTTCATATTGCAAACAGACGCTTCCGATTCTGGGATAGCATATGTGCTCGCTCAGAGAAATGAAATAGGAGAAGAACATCCGCTTGCTTATGGGTCAAGGAAGTTACTACCTAGAGAGAGGAAGTTCTCTACAATAGAGAAAGAGGCTTTAGCGATTGTCGAGGGTACAAGGCACTTCCGAATCTACCTCGAAGGAACAGAATTCACAATCGAAACTGATCATGACCCACTGACACATCTTGCAAAACTGAAGGATAGTCACGGGAGAATTGGGAGGTGGGCATTATCAATGCAACCTTACCACTACACCATCAACCACAAGCCCGGCCGACTGAATACGAATGCAAATGGACTTTCCCGAGAATATTGTTCTTGCCAGAACGGAAAGGGAGTGTCAGAGAAGGAAGACATAATAGAGGGCAAGGTTCATGACCACGACACACCCCTGTATGTCTGTGAACATAACCACAGTAATGAGTGCAAGACCACAGTAATGAGTGCAAGACCACAGTAATGAGTGCAAGACCACAGTAATGAGTGCAAATAACTTTTAACATAAAAAGAAATAGCTAGAGAAAAAGAGAGAGAGAATAACTAAGTCAGAGCCAGAGTTCAACAGGCTAGACTAGCTAGAGAGTACTGGGAATTGTATTGGTATATCTATGTACAATGCAATTGATGTTTTGACTATTTACCAGAGAAGGGTAAGAAGTCTATAATAAAGCCTAGAGTTGATAGCATTGGGCTAGTCAGAGTAAGGACTAGTCGGCGCAGCGAATACTAGGGAGAGTATTGCTGACAGGTGGCATAAAGGTGCTGCATTAATGGGGAAGGATGTTATTCCATGGCCGAAGAGGTGGCACAGAGGAGCTGGATAGGGAAGCAGGAGGTCAGAGGCTATCGAGGTACATATAAACAACTGGAGAGATGTTACATGGAATACCTAATGATGTAATGTGATAGGCTCAGATACATGTGTAATGAATATACTTTAGAAACAGCACCTTCACTTAGTAGATTCAAAGAGAAAGTTGAGCAGTTAGCAACTATGTAAATATCCTTTACTTATCATATACCCTGTGTACATGCATACATCTTGTGCAATAGCATGGTCTTGTTATTCTAGTATAAATATCCTTTACTCATATACCATGCACATGCACAATCTTGTGCAATAACATGGTCCTTTACTGATCATATACCCTATGTACATGTATACATATTGTGCAATAACATGGTCTGGTTATTCTTGTATAAATATCCTTTACTGATCATATACGATGTACATGCATAATCTTGTGCAATAACATGGTCCTTTACTGATCATATACCCTGTGTACATGTATACATCTTGTGCAATAACATGGTATGGTTTTTCTAGTATATCCGTCCCTAGAAAATTAGAAGACCTTAGGGGCTGTGACAGTCCATCTACATAGAGTGGTCTTGTGGTGGCTAGAAGCTCATAGTCCGAAGCACTTCTGCAGACCAGCTTCTAGCAGAACAGTAGAGCAAGGAGTTCAAATAAAAATCGTGATATCATAGCTGAGATTAGCGCAACAAGTCCCCTCTTTTGGTAGCCGTGCTCCACACCTGTGTTTCACTTGGCCATATTGTCTAAACTTTATCCATCACGTGTAGGCAACTGTTGTACATTTTAGTAGCCTTTTGTTGCTAGGTGATTTTGAGGTGGGAAAAATATTTCGAAGGTTTGCCTAAATGGCCACATTTTTTTTCCAAATTGTATAGCCGTGCGCCTCATTGAGGGCTCGCTTCGCTTGCCAATTATCAGCCATGAGTCCAATTACTGAGACTACATGGAAGATTTTACGGAATCAACATGCAAGGATATAGTCGTCAACTATGAAGAAATCGACCCAAGGAACCTGGCACACGTGACCGGTATGGTTATAGCTGTCAGGGAAAGGATGCAGGAGTTATATTCTGATTAAACTACTCAGTATATCAACATGCTGGCATTGGATGGGATACAAGTTATGGTAAGAACTCTTGCTAAGGTAAACACAGTTCATTGCATGTGTTCTACCACACTCTTGGGACAGCGAGTAGATAACTGGCTGCATTGTTTAGCATATAGAGAAAGGATAACCGATGCCTATATCCTATAGAAAAGAATTGTACTAATGATGTAGAGCATTCTGAAAACTATCAACTGTGTCAATAGTGAAAACTATCTGTTTAACAAATTCTTGTTAGCTTCTGCATGGCCTTCCCTTAGTTCTGAGAATTTTTGCAGAAAGCACTGCTTGATGACCTCACACTTAGTGTGATGTGCTTCCATTCTTCAAGGGAAGCAGCTTCCAAGTACTCTTAGCAAAACTCCTTAATTCCATATGCACATTTCCATTTCTGAATTTGTCATCCCAACATTTGTACGACATCAGGTTGCTCAACCTTGCACAGAACAGTAATAAATATATAAATAAAATTCTTGGCTGCTTCCCCATATCACTATATCACAATCTAACCATTGCAACATTATAATGGTATCAATATGTAGTGATGAGTACTGTATTAGTCCTTCAGCTAAGTTATGGATAGGGCAATGTGTTCATGTTATATCCAATAGGGCATACAGCTAAAATAATTACCTGGCTATTCAACATTTTTTCTTTCTCCCTTGCCCTCTTCTCTCTCTCACTCAAAACTTCGCTTGCCATTCAATGCCGTGCATTCGTTACTAGTATAATCTACAGCTAGCTTTGTCAAGCTCAATAAATCTGGCATACTAGAATGTAGTAACAACATTTACAGATGTGTCTTGTTCATACATAGAGGAAAAAACAGCCAAACGCCAACACTTTATCATTAAAGGCACTTTTAGCAACACCAGAGCATGAAAAAAATGATAATTCCATGACAGTCAGTATGTGACTAATCAGTAATGACTTTTAAAGTCAAAAGTATGCCAATGTCGCTGACCAGCTGTGATACAGAATTACACATATGGAAATATGGCTGAAAGAATTGATTTGTGTAAGAGTAGCTACTTTATTTCGAAGCTAAGATTGCAAGCACACCAAGAGTGATGTCATATGACAGTACTTGTAGACAGAATTGTAAAGATTTCTGTTTTATTGTTCGAGTTATAGACCTAGCCCTAACAACTTCGTAGGCTAAAAATGTAACAATTGCCTTGGCCATAACCTTAGTAATGCTAAGCTGAAGAGCTAATCCAATACTGATTTGTGATGTATTTGTAGATACCTTTTTTATGATTGTGAGATGTGATACCATCAAGAATTATGCTCCCTACAGATTTACCTAGTGCAAGAGGTTGGATTGTGATATGTGGAAGCAGCCAGGAATTGTATGTTACATAGCATAATTTTTTCTTCCCATTTTCATTACTACAAAAGAGGCTATCCTAAGCAGTTGCAGTGTCTAGCAGGGGAATCTTTTGGGGCTCCTCGGTTTTGTTCCAATCCTCCAGCTCATCATGGAGGATCAAGGCTGAGGTACTGGGCTTGAAGATCAATGCCTGGGACCTTGATGACGGCATCCTCTGTGGCTCACCTGAAGATCTGGCTGCCTGCTTTGATCATCTCAGTTAGATGACTCACAAATGGGGATTACATTCCTATGATCATGTTTTGCCCACCCAAAAGTTACTTTTTAACTCAGTACATGTCCATCTGGCAACATCCATGCAAGTCACTGACACATTCAATGAGTGCTTGAGGGAAGGTATGTCAAATCTAGTGAATAACCTCCTTTCAGACTGGGCTCAAAAGTATCATTATCCAGTGTTAGTGGAGGCCTCAACATCTGGAGGGCCTCTTTGCTTTCCCCAGCTGCCTACATCAGCTCATTAGCAGAGTATCACTGTATGATGGCTAGGATCCTGGGAAGTGATCCTCTAGCATAACTTTACCAGGATAATTCTATTTCAGCTTTGGCTGAAGCAGTGAGACCAGAATGGACCTCCCTCGACAAAATCAAGGTCCCACTTCACCAGCATCCATTGCCATACAGCATTGACAATGCTGTTTTCCATCGCCTTCTGGACTCGGCTCCTAACGAGGCGGAAACTTGTTCCAGGGCCCTGAGCCTACCTACCTCATTCCACATGATGGAGACTGGCTGAATGTCATCCCCTCCTCCATTCTTGGTTTCCACCACCTAGACAAGGAATTATGACTGTGCCTTCAATATTGAATGGGGTGGCAGATGACAGAGGGAGCCACCTGCCCTGTTTACCAGGAGACTGTGGACATCTAGGGGATAATCAGGTGGTGTGTGGTGGGAATGGAGACAAGATCTCAGGCATGATTTCATCCATGATGCATTTTTCTCAGCAGCACAATCAACTGCTCTAGCACCACAATCAACTGCTCTAGCACCACAGAAATAAGCACTATCCCAAACTCCAGAAGTCAGCCAGCAGATGTGTTCCTCCCATATTGGTTGAGATGTCCTGCTGCCCTGGACATAACCGTCATTTTGACAAAGCAGTAGACTTTAGCTAGAGTTTCCACCACACCAGGCTATCCATCCTTTCCTGGTTGGGGAGGATAGGAAGTTGGTTGCCTATGCTGGAGCCTGTCGTTCCATCAGCATTCACTTTATCCGCCTGGTTATAGAGTTACTGTGAGGTTGGAGCTTGATATCCATTCATTCAGACTATCACCAGCATTGGTCCTCACCGGGGTCAAAGCCTGGGCATTCCCCCCCCCCCCCCTCCCCCCCCCTCTTCCTGACAGCACAACGCTCCTCTTCCAGTGGCACACCCCATCTCTTTGTGGAAATGGAAAGCTTCCCTTTGGATGCCAACCAACACATACTACTTCAGTACACTGTCTTCTTCTGACCACTTCGCTCCAACATCTTAATCAGTACCAGCCTTTTATTTATTAATGTTTAAAAAATATATATATTTCGATATTTTATCCAGTTTATTTGTTAGTATTTAGTAATCTAAATTAAAAAATTACATTTTTTCCGTTTGTTGTAGTATGAAATTAAATTACGTAAAAAAAATTTCACAATGAAGTTGGATAATTTACGCCATGAATAATTTACGGTACAGAAAACGGAACACAGCCGAATCAGCGATCGCTAGTCTTCTGCTCTGCTTCTGTTACTCGGACTCTCTTGTCACTATCGTGTACCTTCGCCAGTATTTCAAAACAAGTGATGAACTTTATGATCCCAGTGACTCATTGCTAGCTCATATATCATCTGGGGCTATTGCTTCAGCAAGTCTGGAAGTTGAGGGAGCACAGGAAAGCTAAGAAAGGAGATCCATGAAGTAGGTAGTTCATATTGTTGTTCTGATTGGTAATTTCTTGAATAGAAAATCCGAAGCATGGCATTCAGAAGAAGTCATGAAGCAACTCTAAGGTAAACATCCCGAGTCAATAGAGTTGGAGCCCACCAACTTATGTTCGGTTGCAGTGAAAGAGCTCAGTGCAAAATGGTTGGTTGAAATAGTTGACTTCATTTCAAACAATCCACGCTATATTGTCAATGGCTTTATGCATGCTGGCACGTGATGGTCATGGAGGTGATGAAGACTCAGAAGGATCTGAAAGAATACTGCTTGGTCACCGAATACAATTCCAGTGATGACTCAGAAGCATCTTAGGTAGACTTCCAGGTTGCACAAGATTTTTTAGAACCAGACAGTTGTTATTGATGTTTTCAACCAAGTGGATATGGATATGCAGTAACTCATATTATAATATATCACATAAAGTTGTACATGGTGATCGTAATCTTCAGCTGCATTTAGGTAATGCTACACCTTCAAACACAATTTTAGTTTCGTGATTTCTTTGGCTTTTCCATTAAACTGAATATCCAAGGAATCTTCCCTTGTGGTTAGTCAGCTGAGTACCTTATACTACTATACACTGCACAGATTTCTTTTAACCGCTTCAGCATACCTGTCTCAATCATTGCTCAGCTCCCTTTCACATACCAGCTCCTCTCCAATTACTGCTTCCCATATAAGCCATATGTATATATATTATAGCCTCGCACAGCTAGGCTTTACACACCCATCCACAGTAGCATCTTCTCTTGAATGTGAGCCAGGCAATGGATTGTTTACCAATTCCAATCATGTGTTTAGGAAAAATTTCATTGCAAAATATATTTTCTTCAATTGAATCAAATGAAACTAAATTAGCTCAAAAAGTTTAAATGAAAAAATTGTTGATGGAAAAGGGCAAACCATGGTACTCCTTACAGGTGGAAGTTTGAGCAACTAGGTGCTCTACAACATAACGGGATTTCAAATTTAGAAATGGAAATATCCACATGGAAGTAAGGAGTTTTATTAAGAGTGTTATAAAGAGGATTATGAAGCAGCATACCTTAAAGATTGGAACAGCACAACATTAAGAGTGAGGTCATCAGGCAGTGCTTTCAGAAGAAATTATATGAATATAAGGGAAGACCATGCAGAAGCTGACAAGAAATGACATTGAATTTTTGATACTCTTTATTGTTTTCAGTATGCTCTCCATCATTAGCACTGCTTTTTCCACTGACATTATGCATCAGTTATCCTTTTTATATATGCCAAAAATAGTAGCCTTCCATCTACTCACTGTCCGAAAGAGCGAACAGCAGTATACATGCTGGGAACTGTGTTTACTTTAGCAGGATTGATAATGAAAAACTTCTATCGCATCCAATGCCAGAGCATATTGATGAATTGAGTAGTTTTGTCAGAATAGAACTCCAACAACCTTTTCCCTGACAGCTATTAACCTTGCTGGTAGCATGTGGATACAGATAGCATGTGGATACCAGTTTCTTTTGGTCTTCGAATCTGTAGCCGGAATATCCATGGCAATTTTTTTTTGAAATCTCCAAGAAGACTAAATATTTCCTTTCAAGTTAGCTAGTAATGTCAATAACTTAGGAAATAGGCCACTTGGGAAGATGATCTATAGCTCACGACCTATGTTTCTCCCCATTCTCAGTTCATTGACACCCCATTGTCATATAGTTAGAAATACAATGTGGTGGGCAAAATGGCTGCCGTTTTAGCTAAAAATAACCATTTTGCTGGAACTGGGCCATATAAAATTATGACCTTTGGCTCAATATCCATGTTTTCGACCCCCCAATTTTTTTCTTCCAGGCATGGCAAATCATTTTCTGAGACTGATTTTGTGTTTTAAGAAAAATTTTAAGGTAAAAAAACATGGTCAAGGTAATTTCCAAAATTTGCATCTGAATCGTGAACCTTTGTCATTTTAACCTTAGTTTCTGAAACTTTGTCATTCAATTGGCCAATCCATAAATTTCATGTGATCATTTTTGAGGAACATATCACAACACTAGCATGCTTTTCATCATATAGATTGCATGGCTGTCTTTGATGTTTTGAATGCCATTGCTGTAACAGCAAAACTTAACTCACAGATGGCTGCCAACATCTTGATAGGTATGGTATCCATAGTTTTCTCTATATTAGTGCTAATGCCTGACTCACCAATTACGAATACTACTTTGAGGTTCCATTAGCATGCATTGGTTTTGGAAATTCCAGCTAAGCATGGGTCATGTGATCATGTCTCAATTTATTTTTTGTCATATGGTGGTTACAAAGCTTATTTTGGAGCAGCTGTACTCTGTTAAGCTAGTTAGAGCTATCTATTGCATTGTAGTGACACCATAGCAATGGAATAAAAGACTGCAGATAGAGAAAAGAAAATTGGTGTCCAAAAGCTGTGTGATATGTTCAGTTGTGCTATGACACAGATCTCTAGGCTGCAGTTGAATAAAGAAAATATTAAGAAGTTGTACAATGACTTTTTGTGTACATCAAAAAAATAGAACAATGCAATCACTTACATAAAATGTATCATAAAAAGTACTATACTGTATATTTACAGTGACTGATTGTATTTGACACTGTTTGACCATCTCCTCAATAGCAGAGTCCATCTTCAGTCACCAAATATAATACCTTGCAATAGCCATCATCTTGCTGCGACTAGGGTGAGTGTTGTGAAGTTCGTTCAACAATATTTGTTGGCCTTATGGGGGAACTCTAGCTCCCCACAATATGCATCCATCGACAACACATAATTCCCTAGCCCTGGACTGATAAGGTGTAAAGTCCCTATCCAACTTGTCAGATGGAAAGCCATGTAATACAAATCCTTTCTGTTTTGAGCAAGTTGGGCCACAATTAGTCCACTTGTATATGTTAGCACTGCAAATAGTGGTAGAGGATAGATGCTCCATAAGATGCATTGCGTCTCCAGATTGCTCATCGTACGTAGCTGTGGTTGGTTGTGGGAATATGCTTAACACGTTTGCATTGTTCAATGTTTTACCAGATTTTTTTTCTATATACTTTAGTGATATGTTGGTAGTGTCAATGTGCACCCCTGAATATGAGATGATGCTAGAACTGGGATTCCCTTCAACTCAATGAACAAGAAGGAAAGAGGCTGGTGGTCTGATTCAGTGGTAAAATGATGTCCATAAATGTAGTTATGAAATATCTTTAGAAAAAATAAAAATAAATAGCCAGTCCTTTCTTTTCTAGTTGAGAGTATTTTTTTCTTCTCCTAGGTTTAGAGTCCATGAAGCGAAAGGTACAGGATGCTCTTCTTCTTTGTCCATTGGCCATCTTATAGGACAGTACAGCTTCCAGGCCATATTGTGAGTTATCACATACCATTATAAGTGGTTTGGAAGGATCAAAGTGGACCAAGATGTGTCATCCTGAGGTGCATTCATAACTATGGAGAATGCCTCATGTTTTTCACTACCCCAAGACCATATGGTCTTCTTATGCAGTAAGCTGTAATAGGGGTTCCATCTTTGCTGATAAGGTAAGTAAGAAACAGCTGTAATAGTTGAGGGTACCCAAAAATGAGGACAGTTTCATAACATTCTTAGGCTGAGGTGCATTTTACTTCAGATGGATGTAAACATAGATTATCAATCATGACTCTATCTGCTCAAGCAAGAAAACACTTTTCTCCTTGTTCAGTCACAATCCAGCTTTGGAGAAGCAGTCTAGCACTCCTTCCAGATTCAATAGATGCTCTGCTAGCGGAGAGCCTTTGATAAGAATATCATCCAAATATACAAATATCCCGGGGAGATCACATAAAAGAATCGCCAGGGGATGCTGAAAGATTGCTGGCACTGAAACCATCTGTTGAACTAGTATAGGCCCATGTGAGCATTAATGGTAATGTATTCTTTAGATGTTACTGCCAGAGGGAGTTGTAAGTACGTACTTGACATGTCCAACATTAAAAAATATTTTCCTCCAGCTAAATTAGAAAACAGCAGAGGGTTTAACTCAAAATGTATTGCCTGATTTTAAAAAAATTGTTCTTAGTCATGAATATACTTACACAACAATTACAATAATATGAATTAACAGAGTAAAAAATATAGTTATCACACCAAATAAAATCAAGTATGTAGATTTTAAAATTTTCACATAAGAGGCAACAATGGGAATACTGCAAGCTTCCCTAAGTCTGCTAGACACCTCCCACATGCATGATACGTTTCTCACAGATTCAATTATCCCTTTAGCAATCCTTCTCTAGCTATCAAATAAAGCATATCAAACACACTCCAATCTGTTGCAACTGATGGAAGATAGAACGAAGACCATTTAAGCGTCGAGTGGCGATGCGACAGTTGCAATATGTTCGCAATGTACAAGTTGCAATATATCACATTATAATTCTAGCACGAATTGTGAACCAGCCTTGATAGTCAATTACACATGCCCCTCCACCCCGAGTGCAACAAGACGCACTTCCACCCAAGGTAAAAATGAAATCATGCTTGGTGAACATATTGCAGTTTACAAAATATAAATAAACATACTGCAAGCAATATCAATATGAATAGTTGGGTTGAGCTCAGTGAAAAAATGGGATCCTATGGCAAGTTCGCAATGTGTCGCTTGGCAACAATGCAACGTGAGGACACGAAGCGATTGGATGCGATGCGATTGAAAATGATGCGTCGTGATGCTGTTCATAATACAACCGTCTGCTCGAGATTGGTACTGTAAACTTCTGCACTCCGACCCTAGATTATAACTCCACCATAGTACTCTGTCTTCACAGAGAAAGGAAAGCAGAACTGATGCAACTTCTTTAGTGATGAGGATCAAGAACTGATGCTGTTATTGGCTATCAGTAGGAGGAGTAGGAAGAGGACTGGAATGATCTTTAATGGAAATTTGCTTCTATGCATTGTCCCTGGCCCTAAGATCTTTGAAAGATTTTTTGTAGACTTTCCCAAATGCATGGAAATTTCTTCACAGCCTCTATTAACTTTCCTTGATTCGTGTTCTTGTCAAATACAAGCCACCAGCAAAATTAAATACCCACCTAAGAGTTAATAGCATTGCGATCGACTAGAATAGAATTCGTGTCCCGCAATCTGAAGCGACGCAATTGTGGTGACGCGATCAATTTCACAATTCACATAACGGTCGTCATATTACGTCGCATCGTATCGTGAACCGGCCTTGGAGTTAGGTGACAAGTGCACATACCCGTGTCACATGACTAGTACCACATGACAAACATCATATGTATACAATGTCACATAACTAGTGTCACATGAACAGCATCATATACCTGTGCCACAATAAACATCATATTATGTATACAAGTGTCATATAACTAGTGTCACATGAACAACATCATATACCAGTCTTCTTTTAAAAACAACAATCAACTCTATGCAACAGACCTTAATAAAATGCGAGAAGCAATTCCCCACCAGGACTCGCTTTGTTCGCCTTATTATTATTATTATTATTAAATTATTATTATTATTATTATTATTATTATATTATTATTATTATTATTATTATTATTATTATTATTATTATTATTATTATTATTATTATTATTATTATTATTATTATTATTTATTATTATTATTATTATTATTATTATTATTATTATTATTATTATTATTATTATTATTATTATTATTATTATTATTATTATTATTATTATTATTATTATTATTATTATTATTATTATTATTATTATTATTATTATTATTATTATTATTATTATAATAATTATTATTATTATTATTATTATTATTATTATTATTATTATTATTATTATTATTATTATTATTATTATTATTATTATTATTATTATTATTATTATTATTATTATTATTATATTATTATTATTATTATTATTATTATTATTAATATTAATATTATTATTATTATTATTATTATTACTACTACTACAACTACTGTACTACAACTACTACTACTACAACTACTGTACTACTACTACTACTACTACTACTACTACTACTACTACTACTACTACTACTACTACTACTACTACTACTACTACTACTACTACTACTACTATTTTATAATACGTAGCGACACAATGAGAGTTTTTATTAGTGCTAATGGTTGTGTAAAAACTGCAAGTGCCTCAGTTGAAAATATTAATTACTTTTTTTATTACTATAAAGCCATTTTGAGGCCCAGGCAACATGCTAATGTAGTAAAAACATTCATTGTATAGGCTTGTGGCTTCCTCTATTCCACACTGTAAAAAGAGAATTGTAGCACTACCCTATTAGGATCTATGACTGGGTATTTCAGGTTGACAAATATTTTGAGATAGCCAGACTCTAGCTGGAGTAACATGGGTATGGGGTATGGTTATACCTATGCTACATTTTTATATCAAAAGAGAGCAACTTGAGAGATGAATCTCTTGAGCTATCTGACATGATATATAGCTCAAAAGATTCATCTCTCTTGTTGCTCTCTTTTGATATAAAAAAAGTTTTCAGCACATTGTTAATCAACATAATTTTTTTCTTTCCTCTGTGGCAGTAATTTTAGGACCATATTGTTGCCTATTCTATGTGCTTTCAAATGATGTGTTGAATATCTCTAAAGGCACATTTATTAGAAGATATATCCAGCAACATCAATGTTACTCCAAGACAGCATCCCAATCTTTGCAGCAGTCATATCTCACCGATGCATGGTCAACAAAACTTCCGATTTGTTGTGTAGATTCAACAAAAACTCAGATTTGTTGTGTGGATTCAACAAAACTGCAGATTTGTTGAGTGGATTTCCAAAGCCCTTATCTATGACATATTTGAATATTTTTTTTTAAGTGTTGTAGTTAAAAAGTTAAGGCGACCACGTTTGCACAAGCCTTATGTCACAAAGATGGAGGTTGCATTTTTTAGAATCACCTTGATATTGCTGGATGTATCTTGCTTCTAAGAAAATGGGCCTAAAGAAATATTCAACATATCATTTCCAAGCACACTGAAGCAACAGAGGAACAGAAGAAAAAGGGGGAAAAATTATGGTGATTAAAATGTATTAAAAATGTTTTGGGACCAGACCCATAGTCTCCCCCCATCCCCACATTAAATGGTTCCTTAGAACAGAAGTCACAAACTCAAACTTTCACCAAAATATTTGTGAATATATGTATCTATTATCCTATGTTGCATAATTCAAAATTTCCTGTGCATAATTTGTTATGATGCATAAATGCTGAGATGTAGCTATTATTTGTTTGATAAGAGTACCACTTAGACATAAGATGACTATATTCTGTTGGTGCTGGAGATACTAAAGCTATAAAGCTTGCAGATATGCCATGCTGATATTCACAAACTTGACTCTATATTCCAAATGTTTATTTTTGCGTGATTCAAATACAAATTACATACACATATAGGTCAAAAGAGTGAGAACATAACTAACTTCAAACAGGCTAGTGTAATAATTAAGTGATTTAAAAGGAATCAACGGGATCGTGGAACATATCCGGAGGGTTAAAGCTGTGTACTGAATGCCAAGGATTTCAATCTCTCATTGCCATGTCTTCATCGACTTCAGAAATGCATTTGATTTCATCTCTCATTCACTTCTTACAGACATATTGTCATACATTAAAGTTCCGAGTCCTGTCTCTTCCTAAATTGCAAATAAGTATTTGAAACTGACAACTTTTGTCAGCACCAAGCTGTGGTCAACATCACTGATGAGAGTAAGTAGTGGCATATTTCAAAGGTAACACTGTGTCACTGATCTTATTTCTCACAGCATTTAACCCAATCATCAATTTCCAAGATCACTACCATCTAGATTCTGCCTCACTCTCACGGTACCTGGGTCATCAAGTCTGCTACCAGTGGGAGTCCACTTGCATATCGAGTGGTAGGAGTGAACTCGTCTGACCCTTCAGGCTGTCACTGGTTTACCTTGGAGTCCTCTATGGGTGATGGGGTAGGGCCAAGGGTATTTATAGGGGTGATTCGAGTGATGTAAATTGACCTTCACACTGTTAAGTAGTCACTGACAAGAAAAAAAGCAGTATGTGTTACTTGCCATTGAGTGCCTGTCTACCGGTATTCGCATTAAAGAAAGTCAGAGCAATGGTGGATCATTAAATTTGGAGCTTACCAAGAACCTCAAGGGAAGGTCTTTGCTGATAACTTGACCTACATCGCCACCTTGATCAAAGACCATCGATTGGGTCTAGCTGAGATTGATTCATAGTGAATTGATGTGGACATAGAGGTTGGGCCTGACAAGTGTTAGTCTCTGGTGCTCAAGAATGGGAAACCAGTCAGGAAGTAGTTTTCAAATCATGGTGGATCAACTATTGGCATCAATGACCACCCTACTAAATTTCTTGGTCAGAATTTTGATGCCTCTTTCATTGAGATTAACAACAGTCAGTGAGTTATCCTCCTCTTTGTTACACCAGGATTTAACCAATCTTTATTCCAGCCTAGTCTGTAGTAACTTCATAATATATGTCTTCCGGAACTACCTTGGTCCATCTTTGTCTATCATTTGGCAGTAAATAGCATCAGTGCCTCAGCCAACTCATGACTTCAAGCTATAGTGACTTGATTTCTGAAAAAAGTGGCGTCAAATACCTTTGGCGTGCCACTCTCTCAACACGCCTTCATTCTGAGGTTCTGAATTTTCCATATTTCCACACATTGGGAAAACAAAGCCCAAGTGCATGGCTATTATCTCCCCCTTTCACGATCTGCTCATTTCTGAACAATCCAACTATTTGGATATTACACCACAAGAGTCAGGCACCACAAGAGTCCCTGACTTGTGTGGTGCAATCTATTCTAGCAGCGATAAGAGCTGAGTAGTCAAGCAAAGGTGTGAATTGGAGCTTAAATATATATATATATATATGTTTTTACTGCAGTCAATTGAATGACAAGCTTGATTCCCTTACTGTTCAGAGGAAGTTTAATGACACCGTTGAGCTCGTGGCAAAGAATAGAGTCTGGAACAGGATAATAACTCGTTTACCATCAGGCCAGTTGTCCTTCTTGTTGCGAGTAGGTACTGATTATCTGTCAACCCTTATGAACTTATATCGCTGGAATTATATAGAGTGTACTCTGTCCTCCAATCAGTCTCCCATCATCCAGAATATTCGTAACTGCAATAACATTGTTCTGGATCTGGCCGGTTTATCAAATCTTCAAATGATCCTTCCTTTGAATTCAAGACAATTCAGTCTAGGGAAATCTCCCTTCCTGGTACAATTGATTTGAGGGGTGACTATATGTCTAAAGCTCCTTAAAAATGTAACAAATGTATATTGCTATCTTTTTCCTTCCTTCCATTATGCAGGTTTTTGGTACCAAAGTTTTCCCTATGCTTTGTACATCACATTTCATGTCAAATATCACTATAGGTAATTATTCTTCGAAGATACATCACGCAACGTCAAGGTCACTCAAAAACTGCCCTTCCCTCTGTGCTACAGATATATTTCTAGTAGAGTGTACACAAGGGCGTTAATTTGGTCTGTTTGTTAAAGCACTACCTGCGATATGAGTAGAAGGAAATTGGCTAAAACATAGTGTTCGTTAGCTAGAGGCGACCATTGTGTGAGCTAAACTGATTAAAATCTAAACATCACCTCTTCAAACCACCATAACATGGAAATGGTTGCAATATACAAAAATTTGGAACAATTATATATCACAGAGCTATAAAATAGCTTTCAAATGATATATATAATGTAAGCTTTGAACGTGAACTGTGGCTATGTTATGGGCTTTTCGAATCCCGAAAACATGAAATGTGAGTATAAATTGTCAAAGTTAGGCTTTGCTTCAAATATTTGACTTAAGATACGTGAACACTGACAAAAACCACCATAATTTGTGGAGCATCCATTAACTCTAAAACTTAGGAAATGGCTAGTACATTGATATAGCTGGCAACATTTTGAACTGGAAATTTTGTTTTAATTTTTTTCAAAGTTTTTAATCACCCACCTCATCTAATATAACTGGGGTATACTTGAAAAAATCTCGCACGAATATTTTATAGAGCTATGTAAGAGCTTTCCAGCTGTATAGCTATAAAGTTTGCAAGAAAGTGAATTCACTAATTGTAGCAAAATTATCACCATATTGTTTGCATCAAGCATACCTCATGGGATTCTGTTCCTTCTATTCAAATTTCTGACTTGAATTAGCTAAGTGAAATTGTATGGACAGAAACCACTATAACTTGGAAAAGGAGCATGCAATATCCCCAAAACTTTGAATAATATGGCAACATGGTAGATACAGCAACAGCTTGAAGTTGTAAAATCATTTTTTATTTTTTCAATGTTTTCGACCTCTAGTTGCAGTGGTATAGCCAGGATTATAAGAAGAGGATGCTGGGATGAAAAGGAGGCAGCATGCAACGTAAATTTCTGGTGTACCTACCCATTTTTTTAAAACCACAGCCACGCCCATTTTGACAGTATTATGATGAATATAAAATAACAAAAGAGATATATAATATCACACAGTGGATATGGACAAGCAAATGTCGGTAAATTGTATCCTGAGTGGGTAACACCTTGCAAATCTACCAAAGAACTTTGGAAATAACATTAAGTATGTCATGGTAGAGATGTAGAACCAGATACTCACAGGTTATTCTAGATCTGATTGAAGTCTTGATTCTCTTCAGACCATTGTGTGACTTCTCTGAAGAACAAGTTGTGACAGGTAGAGTAGAAACAATTGAAAGCAAAATCTTGAAGTTGGGAAATATGCAAGTGGTATGGCATATGGCTAGATAAGGTGTTGCAGGTAAAACGACTAATCCATGTGTGTCAGACTGTTTCTTATACTTTGAATACCAGCAGTGAAGTTTACTGAATAGTGAGTCAAGATAAGGCAAGTCTTATTTTTACGTATCAGCTAGCTTACTGATTTTCGACCTAGGATCATCCTCTGTAAGAGTGATCAGATCAGAGCGAACCTAGAAAAAAACCCTGTAATGCAATTTAATGATGGCCTGAAACGACCTTTCATTTCTGTTAACAGATGGTCTAGCAATGGAATGGTAATGCCTCTCTTGTAGTATGAAGAAGGACTGTTTGCAGGAACATTTGAACTGTGTAACAGATTAACACATAACCTTGGCAGTAAAGGTGCACTACCAGTGTTCACACACATCCATTCCTGAAGAAAACCATTGACTGTAACATACATCCACATATTCCCAGACATCGTTTAAAGCACTCTGCACTGTCAATTTCACCAGCAACTTCAACAATTTCCTATGTTTCAGGAAGATGGGAAGTCGATGCTTTTAATTAAGCAAGAGAACCATTACAAATAACCAGTGTTACAAGAAACTCTGTGTTACTTACAGCAAGCAGAAGAGTTTGTGCATCTGTGAGGGAGTCTCTAGACCATTGACTGTAGTGAGAATTGACAATTGACTGCATGCAGCAGTAACTGATGAAGAAGAACTTCAACAAGTTCAGTACATCAATATCCTGTACCCAACATGTTCAGCATAAATCTTTTGTTGTTTGTGAACTTATGTCTTAGACTAAGTTTCCTCAATAGCCTTCTCAAGTGCCGTTTGCCTTTTTGGATGGGAAGAAGAGAATAAACAATTTTCTTAAATAACACTTATAATGTTTTGAGCACAGGTTACTTGAAAGGATCTTACAATATCCAAATTGAGACAATGAGAAGCACAATGAAGGTAAATTGGATAATCAGCAGCTACTTGAGCAGCTATACCCCTGGTTAGACCAGACCTGTTTCCTGTACCATCATAGGCCTGACCTCTGAGCAAGCTGAGATTCACTCCATAACCTATTATGTGCCACAAAACTTTATCAGTTAGTTACACGAAGCAATTCCAGGGTCCATTCGACAAATTCAAAAAATCTTCTCTCACAATGACGTCATCAGGCTCAACGTTTCTCAAAACCAAACTTAGCCTCTAATTATTCAATATGCCAGTAACCTTGTCAGCTATGACTGTAAACCATTGTGCTCTCTACAATTTTTAAAGTCTGTGTGAGCATATTTGGCCCCAAAGAATAGAAATCAGCTGATTTTGTACATCACCTGAAGTATATGTAGCATTCCTGGCTGTGTGTGCTAAATTATCACCAAGCAGAGTGTTCCCAGCCTCCTGCCTAAAATTTAAAAGGGCCCAAAACTACCATAATTTGCACTTCTATCTCTCTCTATGTCAGTAAAACTACCATTATTGTTTGCAAAGGGGATGTTTTGTCTGCATACAAAAGAACATTGCGAACAATAGTTTCAATCTGACTGTTCCTGGCAACATTGATAAACTTCGATTAATACGGTGGTGGATGTTTAGTTGTTGGTCTGTCATGGATTTTTGAAGTTCATCTGCTCCAATGATAGCGTGATAATCTTTGGACCACTGCATACTGAGCAGTTCCATTGCTTTCACGTAATTAGTCAAATGACTTGTACAAGGACACCTAGCTCACCACATGAGCTAGACTAATTAGCAAATAATAGGCAAGGCAAACAAAAAAAAACATCCTCTTACATGCTATACACTAACTAGGGCTTACACTGATTTATCCATCTATGCTGGAAGGAACGCCCATTATCCTGTGAGGAAATTTAAAATCATGTCCAAGTACGAAGTCATCATTTAGCATTGGATACTTTTCAGCATCAGTGAAATTGGCAGTACAAGAAGCAGAATTTGCAACATGTTTAGATGCTAAACAGATTTTTGTAGTGACTGGCTGAGCTATCAAGATCACTGCTGGACTTGCATTAGAAGAAACATCCAGGCAGGAACTTATGTTGGACTAGTGCCATGATCATCTCCATACTAGCAAAAAATTAAATATCAGGAGATAGCTGCTTTTTCAGGTACTTCAGCACTGACATTTTGGAAATAGTAGCAGCTGGAACCTGGAAATCTATATTTAGAGCTTCAAACCATAGCAAGGACCAACCTCTGATTTATGTACATCACTATACATTACTTCCTAACACTTAGTGAATGTGTATGACCAGCCAACCAGTGTGGGTCAGCTATGGTCATCAATTATTTTTAGACTATGGTTGGAAGGGGGGTGCTTGAGCACCCTGAACCGCCCCCCCTTCACCTTTCTACGTTGCTATACCATGTTCTGAATTGAAGCAAACGAAATTTCATTTTATTTTATCGCGCGAGCGTGTGGTTGCCAGTCCGCCAGCTGCAGAGTCGTGCGAGATCGATCGCGCGGGAGCATAATATTGTCACAGGTCCCGCCTCTCCTTGGCCCACCCATGGGCTTGCACATGACCACTTGATCAGTTGTTCCATTGGGCCGCCATCTTGTTAGCAGGGTACTTTCAAGTTGTAGTAGTCTGAGCAGTGGTAGTTAGTTGACTGTTTGTGAAAAGAGGCTTAAAAAATACCTACAATGGATGAGAAATACGACGTCATCGTACTTGGGACTGGTCTGAAGGTATAATGTTAAACATTGCAGTAACAGAATGGTAGCTCTAGCTCATTTTACACCACCCATACGCGCAAATATATGTGTACATGTATGTAATACTGAATACACAAGAGGCAAATCAGAGGCTCTTGGGTTGCCCATGTTTCGTTTTAGTGTGTTGGTTGGGATCTCCCACCACCCCATGCCACTATTTACAGGATTATGGGGAAAAGTTCACGACAACCAGCATGCTAGTTAGTATGGAGTCACGTTTGTAAATATCTGAGTTTCTGTCTATGGTTGTGTTGATTACTAGTATTGATTTTCTAGCCATTTTAGAAGTCAAAATAACTTTATCTCAGAGGTTATAAAAGGGGGGAAAAACCTACTTAGGGAAGCACTCCTCTATTGGCATGCTAATTGGTGTGCTGTTCTATTGTTATAAAAGGGGAAAAAACCTTGCTCCTCTATTGGCATGCTAATTGGTGTGCTGTTCTATTGTTATAAAAGGGGGAAAAAACCTACTTAGGGAAGCGCTCCTCTATTGGCATGCTAATTGGTGTGCTGTTCTATTTGTACCATATTTTTGTGTGCTGTCCATTGCGTTAAATTCCTCCTCCCTCCCTCCCACCCCTGAAATCACTGTTTAAAATCCTGGTAGCTTTGCAGTGGATATCTTAGATGGTGAATCATACTTAGCATTTTATGCTGTAGCTCCTAGACGGTTACTTGACAACAAGTAGTGGGAGAAAGGTGATGGAAAAGGGATGTAGAGGCAGTAGAAATTTATAGTTGAGTCTCCTGTTAGCTGGGCTTCCCTTGTAGGAGGGTTTCTCTTGAAGTAGGGCTTAGGCACCCATCAGTAGTAATAACACTGTTAGGGCTAGTCCCAGGGCAGGAGTGAGAGACAAAAACTGGGGACTAGATGATTTTAGGGTTGTTCATGTCTGACATAGGTTGATCCGATGTTGCAGTAATGAGATGATTTGGTGGTTGGGGAAGTTATAGCGGCGATGTTGGGAGTGTGATGAATGGCTCTTCCACCACATCTTTCTTATCTTGTGCATTTTGTGTCTTAACTCTGTGTACCATTTCCCACAAACAACAACAACAACAACTCTCCTTTATCCTTCCTCCCCCTTTTTATCAGCAGATATACATATCCCTTCTAATATACATTTATCTGTTGTAGTGCTGTAGGAGGAGGAACTGTATACTATCTTGAAATCACATTGTAATCATGTATAACACTATATTTTCATCTAGTTGTCCTAAGCTTGGAAATGTGTGTCTACCTACCTGGCTTGGATTTAAATGCAACTGCATGTTCTTCAGACCATTTGAAAATCCTACCAGTTGTGCTTTTGTGCGAAAGCTATTCACAAATCACAAAAGTCGTCTTTTGGGCTCCTTCCTCCTTTTTTTAATTCAACTTTAGGATTTCTTGTTTCCCCACTGTCAATGACTATTAAAATTTTTAGCCTTGAGCTCTGAAATGTTAATTAGAGTGACTGTACTTTCTTGTATAGTAACTCCTACCTACTTGCATTCATGCACCTATAGCTGTGTATGGGCTAGGCTAAAGCAGGGCTCGGATAGGTCTAAGTTGGGGCTAAGGACAGGTCTAAGGCTAAGATTAGACTGGGGATAATGGTTGGTCTTAGTCTAGGGTTAGGATGGGTTATGGCTAAGGATAGGTCTATAGCTAGGATATAGGTTATAGCGACGGCTAGGATTAAGGTTAGGATTGGGCTTGGGCTAAATATCGGTTTAAGGCTAGGATATAGGTTAGGTCTAAGGATAGAATTGGGCTAGGGCTCCGGGTAGGATTGGGCTAGGGCTCCGGGTAGGATTGGGCTAGGGCTCCGGGTAAGATTGGGCTAGGGCTCCGGGTAAGATTGGGCTAGGTCTCCGGGTAGGATTGGGCTAGGTCTCCGGGTGGGATTGGGCTAGGTCTCCGGGTAGGATTGGGCTAGGGCTCGGGGTAAGATTGGGCTAGGGCTCGGGGTAAGATTGGGCTAGGGCTCGGGGTAAGATTGGGCTAGGGCTCGGGGTAAGATTGGGCTAGGGCTCAGGGTAGGATTGGGCTAGGGCTAAGGATAGGAAATAGGTTAGGGCTAAGGATAGGTACAGGTGTAAGGTTTGGGCTAGGATAGGATGTGGTTTAGTGCTTAGGCTAGAACTTAGGAGAAAGCTAGAGCTGGCTGTTCTCTGGGTTTTACATGGCACCTCTGATTTACATGTATGCACTGGGGCACGGCTACTCTTACAAGGCTTTCATGTATATATAGGAGAACTGGGTATCTAGCTGTCAGGGATGATTCATTGTTGTATTTGCTCTTGGTCCACTGCAAGAGACTTTGTGAGTACATACAAACAAACATACTTGATGCCACTATTTAAGAAGCTAATAAGCTGCCGGTGTGAGTTTTAGCTGAGAAATAAGTATTAGATTTTGTGGCGTTTTCGGTCCGCCTTTTAAAAAAGTGCATCAATCCAATATCTGGAGAACTTGCATACTACTTGATACATACATATGTACATATAGTGTGTACAGTACGCTCCATATAGCTATATTTATGCCAGCCTCCACCAAAAACTTGCTTTGATCTGTGTTCAAGTCTCCCTGGATTTTTGGGTGTCTCCTTGGATTTATTGTGTAGTTAATTGACCTCATTGTATTGACTATTGGTAGCAATCATTGTAACAGACCTCAAATTCTGGATAATCAAGGGAAACCAATGAGTATGCATCTCTCTCCACCCCCCCCCCCCCCCCCCACTCTGAATGGTAATCTTGAACCAGGTGTGCTTTTGATTAAAATGTTGATGAATTAAATGTATATATATATATATATATATATATATTTGTAGGTGGGGTATTTATATATTAGGTGTGCCCTATTTTAGGCTCAGGAATTTGAGGATCGATGCTTAGCAGCAGTTTAGCTATCGTTATCACCGAAGAGAGCATTAACTCATTAACTCCCACCTTGGGCGGAGTCATGTCCCTAGCAGTAGAAATTGCAAATGAGAACGTTGTATGGTATTCAAGTTAATCAATTCATTTCAATTTTCATTATGGGGGCCTGTTGTCATGCCCACTTGTGCGTCTGTAGCATCCGTCTCCATCGTCTCCTTTCCTTCAGATCTGACCTTGGTGCTCCAATTCCTTCAATGTGCATGCGTAACTGCCACCATGACTCTCGTTAGCATACAGTGTGATGCCCTGTCACATCCTCCTCTAGGCATGCCACATCCTCTATCTTCCCTCTTGGCCTGCCACATCTTCCATCATCCTCTAGGCCTGCCACATCCTCCATCATCTTTCCTCTAGCCTGCCACATCTTCCATCATCCTCTAGGCCTGCCACATCCTCTGTCATCTTTCCTCTAGCCTGCCACATCCTCCATCTTTCCTCTAGGCCTGCCACTTTCTCCACCATCTTTCCTCTATGCCTGCCACATCTTCCATCATCTTTCCTCTAGGCCTGCCACATCCTCCATCATCTTTCCTCTGGGCCTGCCACATCTTCCATCATCTTTCCTCTAGGCCTGCCACATCTTCCATCATCTTTCCTCTAGGCCTACCACATCCTCCATCATCTTTCCTCTAGGCCTGCCACATCTTCCATCATCTTTCCTCTAGCCTGCCACATCCTCTGTCATCTTTCCTCTAGCCTGCCACATCTTCCATCATCCTCTAGGCCTGCCACATCCTCTGTCATCTTTCCTCTAGCCTGCCACATCCTCCATCTTTCCTCTAGGCCTGCCACATCTTCCATCGTCTTTCCTCTAGGCCTGCCACATCTTCCATCATCTTTCCTCTAAGCCTGCCACATCCTCTGTCATCTTTCCTCTAGCCTGCCACATCTTCCGTCATCCTCTAGGCCTGCCACATCCTCTGTCATCTTTCCTCTAGCCTGCCACATCCTCCATCTTTCCTCTAGGCCTGCCACTTTCTCCATCATCTTTCCTCTAGGCCTGCCACATCTTCCATCATCTTTCCTCTAGGCCTGCCACATCCTCCATCATCTTTCCTCTGGGCCTGCCACATCTTCCATCATCTTTCCTCTAGGCCTGCCACATCCTCCATCATCTTTCCTCTGGGCCTGCCACATCTTCCATCATCTTTCCTCTAGGCCTGCCACATCCTCCATCATCTTTCCTCTGGGCCTGCCACATCTTCCATCATCTTTCCTCTAGGCCTGCCACATCTTCCATCATCTTTCCTCTAGGCCTGCCACATCTTCCATCATCTTTCCTCTAAGCCTGCCACATCCTCTGTCATCTTTCCTCTAGGCCTGCCACATCTTCCATCATCTTTCCTCGAGGCCTGCCACTTTCTCCATCATCTTTCCTCTAGGCCTGCCACATCTTCCGTCACTATTCCTCTAGCCTGCCACATCCTCCATCATCTTTCCTCTAGGCCTGCCACATCTTCCGTCACTATTCCTCTAGCCTGCCACATCCTCCATCATCTTTCTTCTAGGCCTCCCACATCTTCCATCATGTTTCCTCTAACCTTCCAGATCCTCCATCATTATTCCTCTAGTCTGCCACATTCTCCATCATCTTTCCTCTAGGCCTGCCACATCCTCCATCATCTTTCCTCTAGGCCTGCCACATCTTCCATCATTATTCCTCTAGCCTGCCACATCCTCCATCATTATTCCTCTAGGCCTGCCACATCCTCCATCATTATTCCTCTAGGCCTGCCACATCCTCCATCATTATTCCTCTAGCCTGCCACATTCTCCATCATTATTCCTCTAGGCCTGCCACATCCTCCATCATCTTTCCTCTAGGCCTGCCACATTCCTCGACCTTTTGCCATAGATATAATAATCTTGTACCAAAAATAATCTCTCAATCTTTATCAGGCCCAGCAAAAATAGTTATCGGTGCTTGTTGTATGCTCCTATATAATGAGGTAAGATTGGACCATGCACCTATAATTGACGGTGCGCTTATATTTTTTGGATTGGGTTTCATGATATGTGGTACTGTGCAATAATGGCTGAACTATGAAAGATGGGCTTGAGTTGAGGTTGTATCATTAAACCTAAGCTTAGTCCATGGATGGTATGGACAATCTTGGGATCAACTATGGGTTTCCTACTGACCCAAATTCAGTTCTTGCCCACCTAATTGTAGTCCTAGCTCTAGTCTCAAGCATTATCACTAGCTAGTATCAGGTAGAGAGAAACTTTGGTGTTAGGACATCCATAGTTGATTCTGGGATTGTACACCGCATCACAGGTAGGGGTTTTGCACATGATTTTTTGCTAGAAAAGGGGTGGGGGGGGGGGGGGGCAGGGATATGTTTGTTGAACCCCCCTCCCCCCCCCCCCCCCCCCCCCCCCCCCCCCCCCCCCCGATAGTTTTCTTGGTCTACCACTTCTACAAAAGGTGGAAGGACCAGAAATGGGAGATGCTTCCTTCAAAGAAGTCTTGGAAGTGTCATCAGGTTAATTAAAAAACAGCAACATAAAATGTTGCGTTAATAACAGAAATAATTATTTGCAAATCTTAGGAGTTCTTACCTTCTTTCCCCCATCTTGAGTGTGTGTCTCCCGGGCTGTAACCAAATCTGAAAACTGTGCTAGTCCCCTCTCACTAGTCAGAAAGATTGTGAGCTTTCTAGGGGGAGAGAGATCACAATCGTTCTTTGCTGAAAAACTTTTGAACTACTTGTTGAAAGTCAGGCCTGTTACGGTTTGGTTGTATCAGATGTAGATGTGGTACATCCTGCTATCCAGTGTCGTATATGCAGCAGGGAGGTAGTAGGTATTCCCAGGCCTTGAAACTCTTCCATGACTTTTGCATGGGAATTCAGTGATTTGTTTGTTTTGTTTAGGAATGCATCCTGAGTGGACTGCTCTCTGTCAGTGGCAAGAAGGTGCTGCACATGGATAGGAACAAGTACTATGGTGGTGCCAGTGCTTCCCTCTCTCCGTTGGAAGAAGTAAGCATTGTTGTAACGGTTGCTAACATAACCATACTGGGATGGGAGGGAGCCTTCTCTATCCTGATGAATATATATTTTTTTATTCTCCCTTCATTGTACATTTTTAATTTTTAATTTTTATTATTGTACACTGCCATACAGATGTTCACAAAGTCTAGGAATGTCTATGGAACCAAATTTAATGTGTAGGGATTGAAATGTGTTACAAGTGACTCGTGTTGAACAGTCTTTCAATGTGACCACATGCATATTTTTTTAGTTCACTGCTGAAGAACAAAGTTCAGTAGTTTTTTATGCACTGCTCAAAAACAAAGTTCAACAGATTGGACACACGCTGCTGAAGTACAAAGTTCAAATCACTGCTGAAGTACAAAGTTCAGTACACTGCAGAAGTATAAAGTTCATATACACTGCTGAAGTACAAAGTTCAATACACTGCTGAAGTACAAAGTTCAATATACACTGCTGAAGTACAAAGTTCAGTGTACAGTGCTGAAGTACAATGTTCGATATACACTGCTGAAGTACAATGTTCAATGTGATACAAATTGCATTCATACTTCAGTTACATGCTGAAGTGTGTCGTACAGAGGTTGCATTCATACTTTAGTTACGCTGGTGTGTTGTGCAGAGGTTGCATTCATACTTTAGTTACATGCTAAAGTGTGTTGTCAGAGGTTGCATTCATACTTTAGTTATATGCTGAAGTGTGTTTTACAGAGGTTGCATTCATACTTTAGTTACGCTGGTGTGTTGTGCAGAGGTTGCATTCATACTTTAGTTACGCTGGTGTGTTGTGCAGAGGTTGCATTCATACTTTAGTTACATGCTGAAGTGTGTTTCACAGAGGTTGCATTCATACTTTAGTTACATGCTGAAGTGTGTTTTACAGAGGTTGCATTCATACTTTAGTTACGCTGGTGTGTTGTGCAGAGGTTGCATTCATACTTGAGTTACATGCTAAAGTGTGTTGTCAGAGGTTGCATTCATACTTTAGTTACATGCTGGAGTGTGTTTTACAGAGGTTGCATTCATACTTTAGTTACGCGGGTGTGTTGTGCAGAGGTTGCATTCATACTTTAGTTACGCTGGTGTGTTGTACAGAGGTTGCATTCATACTTTAGTTACGCTAGTGTGTTGTACAGAGGTTGCATTCATACTTTAGTTACGCTGGTGTGTTGTACAGAGGTTGCATTCATACTTTAGTTACGCTGGTGTGTTGTACAGAGGTTGCATTCATACTTTAGTTACGCTAGTATGTTGTACAGAGGTTGCATTCATACTTTAGTTACGCTGGTGTGCTGTGCAGAGGTTGCATTCATACTTTAGTTACGCTAGTGTGTTGTACAGAGGTTGCATTCATACTTGAGTTACATGCTAAAGTGTGTTGTCAGAGGTTGCATTCATACTTTAGTTACGCTGGTGTGTTGTGCAGAGGTTGCATTCATACTTGAGTTACATGCTAAAGTGTGTTGTCAGAGGTTGCATTCATACTTTAGTTACATGCTGAAGTGTGTTTCACAGAGGTTGCATTCATACTTTAGTTACGCTGGTGTGTTGTGCAGAGGTTGCATTCATACTTTAGTTACGCTGGTGTGTTGTACAGAGGTTGCATTCATACTTTAGTTACGCTAGTGTGTTGTACAGAGGTTGCATTCATACTTTAGTTACGCTGGTGTGTTGTACAGAGGTTGCATTCATACTTTAGTTACGCTAGTGTGTTGTACAGAGGTTGCATTCATACTTTAGTTACGCGGGTGTGTTGTACAGAGGTTGCATTCATACTTTAGTTACGCTAGTGTGTTGTACAGAGGTTGCATTCATACTTTAGTTACATGCTGAAGTGTGTTGTACAGAGGTTGCATTCATACTTTAGTTACGCTGGTGTGTTGTACAGAGGTTGCATTCATACTTTAGTTACGCTAGTGTGTTGTACAGAGGTTGCATTCATACTTTAGTTACGCGGGTGTGTTGTACAGAGGTTGCATTCATACTTTAGTTACGCTGGTGTGTTGTACAGAGGTTGCATTCATACTTTAGTTACATGCTGAAGTGTGTTGTACAGAGGTTGCATTCATACTTTAGTTACGCTGAAGTGTGTTGTACAGAGGTTGCATTCATACTTTAGTTACATGCTGAAGTGTGTTGTACAGAGGTTGCATTCATACTTTAGTTACGCTGAAGTGTGTTGTACAGAGGTTGCATTGCGCATGCAAGCACCTGCCTGTCATAAAATAAAAACTGGTTGTTAAGCTGGTTGTTAAGCTGGTTGTTAAGCTGGTTGTTAAGCTGGTTGTTAAGCTGGTTGTTAAGCTGGTTGTTAAGCTGGTTGTTAAGCTGGTTGTTAAGCTGGTTGTTAAGCTGGTTGTTAAGCTGGTTGTTAAGCTGGTTGTTAAGCTGGTTGTTAAGCTGGTTGTTAGCAGCATACCATTATTCCTATTGTTGGACACCTACTTCCTTGTTGTTTAATGACCTAGACATGATAATAACAAGTCTCTGTTCCTGCTCCAATGACTCACCCGTCATCCTCCTATCTATCCTGGTACATAGACACTTCATTCAGTCCATACCAACGGGAAAATTGACCCCCCCCCCCCCCCCTTCCCCCCGGTACTTGGGGCAGCCATTGTTATGTGCACATGGTAGAAGTCAAATTTTCTGTTTCTGTGTTGTTGTTGCACACACTAGCTTTACGCCCACTAACATAAACAAATACCCAACAAAGTATCTTGGGAAAGGTAGAGAACATGCCCAGCATGCCCCAGCTGACGTGGTCAATTAAGAACTGACCCTATGACTTGTATACTGGCATTCACTGGTACCAGCGTGATTGGCGCCGCAGCAGATCATAGTATATTAGACATCCCAGCCTGATTGGAGTTGCAGCAGACAATCATAGTATATTAGACATTCCCAGCCTGATTGGAGTTGCAGCAGACAATTAATCATAGTATATTAGACATTCCCAGCCTGATTGGAGTTGCAGCAGACAATTAATCATAGTATATTAGACATTCCCAGCCTGATTGGAGTTGCAGCAGACAATTAATCATAGTATATTAGACATCCCAGCCTGATTGGAGTTGCAGCAGACAATTAATCATAGTATATTAGACATTCCCAGCCTGATTGGAGTTGCAGCAGACAATTAATCATAGTATATTAGACATCCCAGCCTGGCCTGATTGGAGTTGCAGCAGACAATTAATCATAGTATATTAGACATTCCCAGCCTGATTGGAGTTGCAGCAGACAATTAATCATAGTATATTAGCCATTCCCAGCCTGATTGGAGTTGCAGCAGACAATTAATCATAGTATATTAGACATTCCCAGCCTGATTGGAGTTGCAGCAGACAATTAATCATAGTATATTAGACATTCCCAGCCTGATTGGAGTTGCAGCAGACAATTAATCATAGTATATTAGACATCCCAGCCTGATTGGAGTTGCAGCAGACAATTAATCATAGTATATTAGACATTCCCAGCCTGATTGGAGTTGCAGCAGACAATTAATCATAGTATATTGGACATTCCCAGCCTGATTGGAGTGCAGCAGACAATTAATCATAGTATATTAGACATTCCCAGCCTGATTGGCGCAGCAGCAGACACCTGATCATAGTGTATTAGACATTATCAGTCTGATTGAGTTGCAATAGACACCTGATCATAGTATATTAGACATTCCCAACTTGATCATAGTATATTAGACATTCCCAGCCTGATCGGCGCAGTAGGAGACACCTGATTGTAATATATTAGACATTCCCAGCCTGATTGGAGTTGCAGCAGACACCTGATCACAGTATATTAGCCATTCCCAGCCTGATTGGAGTTGCAGCAGACACCTGATCACAGTATATTAGCCATTCCCAGCCTGATTGGAGTTGCAGCAGACACCTGATCACAGTATATTAGCCATTCCCAGCCTGATTGGAGTTGCAGCAGACACCTGATCACAGTATATTAGCCATTCCCAGCCTGATTGGAGTTGCAGCAGACACCTGATCACAGTATATTAGCCATTCCCAGCCTGATTGGAGTTGCAGCAGACACCTGATCACAGTATATTAGCCATTCCCAGCCTGATTGGAGCCGCAGCTGACACCTGATCATAATATGTTAGTTCAATTCTAATTTATCCGTCTGGGGTCAGCTGCTGACCAAATGATAGACTGGAGTTTTAGTTGTGAAGCTTTTAGCATCGCCACTACTGACTGAACATCATTAACACTGCTGTCCGACTGCTCAACTAGGCCAGCATTTCGACAATGCCACAGTTAACCGACTGCTTGAGTGAGCTCTGACCACACCGAAGCTGATTGATACTAGATTTCAGTAGCTCTCATCTCAACATTGCCACAGGTTACAGGCCGTTCGGCTGAAGTAGCTCTCAACACTGCCCCAGCTACAGGCCGCTCGACTGAAGTAGCTCTCAACATTGCCACATGTTACAGGCCGTTCGGCTGAAGTAGCTCTCAACACTGCCCCAGCTACAGGCCGCTTGACTGAAGTAGCTCTCAACACTGCCCCAGCTACAGGCCGCTCGACTGAAGTAGCTCTCGACATTGCCACAGGTTACAGGCCGTTCGACTCAAGTAGCTCTCAATACTGCCCCAGCTACAGGCCGCTTGACTGAAGTAGCTCTCAACATTGCCACAGGTTACAGGCCGCTCGACTGAAGTAGCTCTCGACACTGCCCCAGCTTACAGGCCGCTCAACTGCAGTAGCTCTTGATATTGTCACTGCTTACAGGCCGCTCGACTAAAGTAGCTCTCGACACTTCCCCAGCTTACAGGCCGCTTTGCTGCTGTAGCTCTCGACATTGACAGCTTACAGGCCGCTTTGCTGCTGTAGCTCTTGACATTTCCACAGTTGGTGGACAGCGTGACTGGTGGCACTAGAGCTAGACAAATGAAACTACAACATGTATGTTTTAAATGATGTTTTCTCAGAGGGCTACACCTTCCATTAAATTTGCATGGAATTGCAATGAAGCAAAAGCTTGAAGCATGTGTGCTGAACCTCCGGATTTTATGAAGTGCTGTGATGGGTGTGTTACCTGATGTGTGTCCTGTTGCATGTCCTGATATGTCCTGATGCAGTAGAGTATGAGGTTAAAATGCCTACACATTTTCCGCCTTGCTGCACAAATTTTAAGCTGTGGGGAGCTTAGAGTGTGAAGTTCCTCCCTCTCCCCCTCCCTCCTAGCAAAACCAGCCCCTTCACACATGCATACACATTGTCACATACACTTATTGCCATACACACTGTCACACACACGAAAACACATATACAGCCCATAAGATGCAGCTGGGACCATTGTTGAAAGCCTCACCATATCCAGGTATAACAAACCCCTGGCTGAATGGCTATCATCTTATAATGTGTGAATGATACAATAGCTGTATGAGGTAATTATGTGAGCACACACAAGGCGTAAAGGAGAAGGAAGTAGTGGCTAGTTAGTTTTGGCCTTCAATGCTTATTGCCTGTGAGTGCTGCTCTCTGATCATGAAGGATGAAGAATGTGCAGTTATTTCCACTCTCAAGCGGTATGTATCTGCATTAGTGCAAGATGTTGTCATAGAAACAACATTGTTGCAATCTCCATGCTTCTACATGTAGTCCATTGGACCATAGTTCTTGAATAGAGTTTGTTATACTTCTGGAATAGAGTTTGCGTTCTAGTTCTGGAATAGTTTTGTTCAAGTTCTGGAATAGAGTTTGTGTTCTAGTTCTGGAATAGGGTTTGTGTTCTAGTTCTGGAATAGGGTTTGTGTTCTAGTTCTGGAATAGGGTTTGTGTTCTAGTTCTGGAATAGGGTTTGTGTTCTAGTTCTAGAATAGAGTTTGTGTTCTAGTGCTGGAATAGAGTTTGTGTTCTAGTGCTGGAATAGAGTTTGTGTTTTAGTTCTGGAGTAGAGTTTGTGTTCTAATTCTGGAAAAGAGTTCGTGTTCTACTTATGGAATAGATTTTGTGTTCTAGTTCTGGAATAGAGTTGTCATATAATACTTATAGTCTTCCATTAGAAATGAAAATCTCAAAAATGCAGGTATGTCCAGTATTGCTTCTATTTTTCCTTGGACATCCCGGAAATGGGATACTTCCGATGTCCATAGTGAGGGTGACTGTCTGTTTATCTGTTCATTATAGATCACGTAAACTTGTATCCCAGAGTAGTTTAGACTCTCCTGGGATGTCCCAGGCGCTGCCTTAGCCCTTGAATACCCTGACCCTACCCTAGCCCTAGAATACCCTATCCCTAAAACACCCTAGCCCTGTCTTAGCCCTAGAATACCCTAGCCCTAAACTAGCCATAGAATACCCTGACCCTACCCTAGCCCTAGAATATCCTAGCTCTGTCTTAGCCCTAGAAAACCCTAGCCCTAACCTAGCCCTAGAATATCCTGGCCCCTACCCTAGAATACCCTGGCCCCTACCCTAGAATACCCTGGCCCCTACCCTAGAATACCTTGGCCCCTACCCTAGAATACCCTGGCCCTACCCTAGCCCTAGAATACCCTACCCCTACCCTAGCCCTAGAATACCCTAGAATACCCTCACCTTAGAATACCCTAGCCTTAGAATACCCTAGCCTTAGAATACCCTAGCCTTAGAATACCCTCACCTTAGAATACCCTCACCTTAGAATACCCTAGCCTTAGAATACCCTCGCCTTAGAATACCCTAGCCTTAGAATACCCTCGCATTAGAATACCCTAGCCCTAGAATACCCTAGCCCAGGGGTGCCCACACTTTTTCGGCTTGCGAGCTACTTTTAAAATGACCAAGTCAAAATGATCTACCTACATTAAAAATGCTAAATATATATTTATTTATATATATACTGAGTACACTTCATATATACAATATATGTTGGTCTACTGGCGGGAAGTCAGTGTCGTAGTTTCTATGAACAGTCCGAAAGTGCTGCTCCACATTTCCCTTCTTGGGAGTAGCGATGGTAGATTGGCAGATCAGACAAACGCACTATGAATGACATTGGGGAAAAAAGTCCTCCTCCCATTCCGGATGGAAGTGTTGTTTTTGGTTTCTTACTTGGTACAGCTCCCCCACTCATTTTTATACCCTTTCTTGAGGAGATATTGTAGCTAACTAGGTTATTAGCTCGCCCGCGTTTTGCAGTAGCTCGTGTGGTTGACCACGCATGCGTGGTGAAGACGGCTGCCCTGTAAGCCAATCAAGTGGCACGTGCCATACAGATGATAGGCTGTCTAATTTTTTTTTAATGCCATGCGATCTACCCACAATATCTTTGCGATCGACGTATTGGGCACCCCTGCCCTAGCCCCACCCTAGCCCTAGAATACCCTAGCCCTAGAATACTCTAGCCCCACCATAGCCCTAGAATACCCTAGCCCTAGAAAACCCTAGCCCTAGAAAACCCTAGCCCACCCTAGCCCTAGAATACTCTAGCCCTAGAATACCCTAGCCCCACCCTAGTCCCAGGATACTCTGGCCCCAGAATACCCTGGCCCCACCCTAGTCCCAGAATACCCCGGCCCCACCCTAGCCCCAGAATACCCCGGCCCCACCCTAGTCCCAGAATACCCCGGCCCCACCCTAGCCCCAGAATACCCCGGCCCCACCCTAGCCCCAGAATACCCTGGCCCTTGAATACCCTGGCCCTTGAATACCCTAGCCCTAGAATACCCTAGCCCTAGAATACCCTAGCCCTAGAATACCCTAGCCCTAGAATACCCTAGCCCTAGAATACCCTAGCCCCACCCTAGCCCTAGAATACCCTAGCCCTAGAATACCCTAGCCCACCCTAGCCCTAGATGACTCTAGCCCTAGAATATCCTAGCCCCACCCTGGACCCAGAATACCCTGGCCCCACCCTAGCCCCAGAATACCCTGGCCCTTGAATACCCTGGCCCTTGAATACCCTGGCCCTAGAATGTTCTGGCCCTAGAATGCTCTGGCCCTGGAATACTCTGTCCCTAGAATACCCTGCCCCTAGAATAACCTGCCCCTAGAATACCCTGCCCCTAGAATACCCTGCCCCTAGAATACCCTGCCCCTAGAATACCCTGCCCCTAGAATACCCTGCCCCTGCCCTAGACGTTGAATACCCTGGCCCTGTCCTAGCCCTAGAATACCCAGTACATTATTCCTATTCTTGATCCTTGCTGTATAGTCAGTCACCCTCAGTAGGGACATCCAGGGGGCAGTGCAAGTATCATCGGAAACCCAAGAGGCATTGAACAGTGCCGACAGCTAGAATGGCTGGACTAGTGAGGACCTTGAACAGTGCCAATAGCCAAAAGGACTAGACCAGAGAGAACCTTGAACAGTGCTAACTGCCAGAATGGCTGGACCAGAGAGGACTTTGAACAGTGCCGACAGCCAGAATGGCTAGACCAGAGAGAACCTTGAACAGTGCCAATAGCCAGAAGGGCTAGACCAGAGAGAACCTTGAACAGTGCTGACAATCAGAATGGCTGGACCAGAGAGGACCTTGAATAGTGCCGACAGCCAGAATGGCTGGACCAGAGAGGACCTTGCCCTTGACGGCCTTGAACAGTGCCAACGGCCAGAAGGGCTAGACCAGGGAGGACCTTGAAGAGTGCTGACAGCCAGAATGGCCAGACCAGAGGCTCATCTCTACACAAATATAGTGACTGTTGACCTATATCTCGACCTTGCTAAGCATCTATTGTATGCAAATATACTTACCAAAATGGCTGTATCGGCACTTTGACCAAGTCCAATAGTGCATGCTCTAGAAATGAAAATAAAGCCATTGCTGTGTAGTTGAGCTTTTTAGGAGTGAGGGTTGTAACGTGGAGGATGACGTGAAATTGTTTCAATTCATAATTTGCATAGTAGGAGACTAGACTGCTTGCTAGACACACCTGGGATGGGAGACAGTGTGAGTATTCAGCTGATACAGTTGAAGCTTTACTGCTACCTCCCTTGTGCTCATTCACTGGCTAATTTATCATATTGTACGGCAACAATTATTTAAGAATGTCACAATCCCACTTGGTGGTCTACTTGCAGATGAACAGGGTCCTCCACGGTTACCATGGATGATGCCGGGATATCTTCGGTTGTCCAAAGTTCAAAGTTGTTGCCCACTTGACCTAAGACCTAGCATTAATTGGTGGACTAGAACTTTGAACTTAGGCCATGTGTTAGTTGATGATCCTGGGTTGTCCACGGCATTACTGGACGTTATGAAGATGAATGTGTTGTTGATATCATTCACACTTCATGACTGATGTGATGAGTGTGTTTTCCCAGGCCATTAATTAAGTGAGTCCGGACTCTGGACTGATCCTGTGTGTGTGGAAAGACAGCCAGAGCAAATCAGTGCCGGTCCCTCATGTGTGACAAAATCAACCTGCTGTGCCTCAAAGTCAGCAATGACTCTTTACCTAACTGCTAGACCATCTAGCTTAATCTCCAAGGTGTGCATATATATGCACACAGTAATGGTGTGGAAATCCCAGAATGAACTATGAAATTCCAAGGTTTCAAAGTTCCCTCTTACTTAGTACTAGCTAGGAGTATACGGGGGGAGGGGGGGGGAGGCTATGGATATATGTGGGAGTAGGGGTGTACCGGGGGCTATGGATATATATGGGAGTAGGGATGTACAGGGGGCTATGGATATACGTGGGAGTAGGGGTATACAGGGGCTATGTATATACGTGGGAGTAGGGGTATACAGGGGCTATGTATATACGTGGGAGTATGGGTATACGGGGGCTATGGATATACGTGGGAGTAGGGGTATACGGGGGGGGGGGGCTATGGATATACGTGGGAGTAGGGGTATAGGGGGGCTATGATATACGTGGGAGTAGGGGTATACGGGGGCTATGGATATACATGGGAGTAGGGATATACGTGAGAGGAGGGATATACGTGGGAGTAGGGGTGTACGGGGGGCTGAGCAGGGGTATACGGGGGCTATGGATATACGTGGGAGTAGGGATATACGTGAGAGTAGGGATATACGTGAGAGCAGGGATATACGTGGGAGTAGGGGTGTACGGGGGGCTGAGCAGAGGTATACGGGGACTATGGATATACGTGGGAGTAGGGTATACATAGGGCTAGGGATATGTGTAGGGAGTAGGGGTGTACGGGGTCAAAGGATATATGTAGCGCTATGGATATACGAGGGGGGAGCCTAGGGATATATGGGGGACATGGGGCTAGGATTAGGTGTCTAGCAATTTAGACATCATTAATGGATGCTGGGAGCACAGCACCACATGACTGCTGTGTCTGCATCAACTGACATTTTGGACATCATGCTACGTAGAGAAGTGACCAATACCCGTGTGTGTTATGTTAGAGCAGTAACTAGAGTGTGTGAAGGAAAATGAAGAGCTGTTGTGGCGGAGATATGAGGCTACTACTATTATATATATATTTAGAACAAAACATGGCTAATAATCTTATTTTACTGGGATAATTGGATGACAAGGTTGAAATGGACTTGTACAGTAGTCAGAGATGGTGGGCTTGGGATGACAATAAGAATTGCTATATTAGCAACCAGAGACCTTGCTATTGTAGATGATTGATTGGTTATGCTTGATGGAGACGGTGGGTGGTGGAGGGAGGTTGTTAGTCTTGCATGTGTGGTCAAGTAAGACCATGATTCAATAGTGTTCTATACTGTACATGACCCCTTGCACCTCCTGGGATGGGGGTTGAAATGTGCTCTGAGATAATTCCCATCATGTTGGTTTTCATCCTTCCCTCTGCAGCCTTGCATTGCTGGACTTAGCCTCATCCAGTAGCAACTGCTAGCTATAGTCTGCGCTGTATTGAAGGAGCGTTAGACAGGTGCATGGTACACCATATCTAGCCCTGTGTGGTGTATTAGGCTTGTTTGTCTTTGCATAGACACATTCGTATATCTCATCACTATCTTTAGTCACAGAATATCCTCTTGATAGCTATACATCACCGATTGTTCCATAAGGCTGAAGGTCAAGGTACAGACTTTGCTCATTGATTGTTTTTAATTCTTTTAACCAATATACAGCCTTATATAGTTGAGGACTGTCAATATACAGCCTTATATGGTTGGACTGTCAATATACTGCATATAGTTAGACTGTCAGTCAGTATACAGCCTTATATAGTTGAGAACTGTCAATATACAGCCTTATATAGTTAGACTGTTAATATACATCCTTATATAGTTAGATATACAGCCTTATATAGTTGATGACTGTTAATATACAGCCATATATAGTTGATGACTCAATATACAGCCTTATATAGTTGATAGAGACAGTATAACCAAGATACAGCCTTATATAGTTGATAGACCATATAACCAATATACTGCCTTATATAGTTGATAGGATAGAGTGACCAATATGTGAATGTGAAGTGTTTTATACTCTGATAAATGCTCTCTGAGATGATAAATGCTCTCTGAGGCCAGCAGACTACTAAATCTGGGAGGACTCTAGATATGTTTCTTTATATAAATACTGTGTATTATGCTATGTAGAAAAAAATACAAAAACAATTCTTAATTAAATTGGTAGCTTACTAAAATATGATTAAAGTCTCTCATGCAAAATCCGAAGGAGATATAATTGCAAATTTTGCTTCTGGTCTACTATTTCAGCATTGAGTTTTCACATGTACTGCCTGCCACCCAAGAGTTACCCTACTTGGATGTTTACTGTAGACCACATGAAAATGGTCTTCACTTCTGTGTGTCTAGACCAGTCTGGGATGATACTCACAACTGGTTAAGAGCCCAATCTCCAATGGCCACTAGCATCTTCTCTGGTGCAACTTTTTTTCTCCAGCAAAGTCTTCATCTGCCCTTGCCCTTGCCCCCTGCTTCACTACATTTGAAAGGACTGCAGTTATGGCAGAATCTAGACTGTATGTATGAGGGAAAGCTGATGCCAAAAGAGAATGCTTTGAATTCTCTTAGCTGTTCCAACCCCAAGTGCAGGGAAAAGGAGAAGCTTATTGAGTCTATGACTGAAGCAGGAAAGGAAGATCTGTGGCTGGCTGGGGAGAGAGGAGCTTACCACGAGGGAGTCCCTGCCATCACAGTTATTTTTGGACGGAGGGTGGAGTAAGCGTTCCCACAAACATTCCTACAATGCCAACTCTGATGGGGCAATCAATGTTAGAAGGGAAGCAGAAACACTGCTCCATGCATTGGTGTAAGTAACATGTTTCACACTGCTTGTGCGAGGAACATACCCCAGGGGAAGCATGTCTGTTTTAAAAACTGGACCGCATCTTCTTTGAAATGGTGACCGACAGTTATGAGGGATTTGTTGAGGTGAGGCGGAAGCTGGTGTCCGTTGCACACGCTTCATAGGCGACGAGGATAGTTTGATACACTCCTCTGTTTTTCAGAGAGTACTTGGATGAGGCCATACTATCTGAAAGCCCGAATGTGCTAGCTATGCCTGTAAGGTCTACGGGGGAGCACTGACGAGGCTAATACAAGATAATTCCTCATGCATAGGAAAAGATGAGGCGACGACTAGTTTGTGCTACCCACCGTGCCATCAAAATGCTCTGCTAAGAAACAGATCTTGTGAGGCTACTGAAGTGAATGTGTCCAACTATCTTTAGTAACCACATCCAGTGCAGTCCTGATTTCTGCTTTACTGCCAGTGATTGGTCACTCGACCATCACTGCCTTCCTCCTCCCCCCACAGGTAGCATTGGCACTAGCAGTGGTCACAGTTGGTGGAAGAAGGTGTAGATGATTTTGCTGCTGAGTTATTCTCTTTGAGCCTACATACATTCATAAATATATCACTTAGTTACAGTCTAGTAATCTTGGCAGTAATAGTTGATTGTAGTAAAGTACTGTATATACTGCACTGTGATCCAGGTTTACAGAGATTATTGTTGGAAAACTAAAGCTGACGATACTGCAACTAAAAGATACTGTATATTCTGTTGCTAAATAATGTTTATATGCACTGGTATTTTAGTGGCAGGAAGTATTTTATTTTAAGCTCACCTCAATTATAAGTGCATACCTAGATAATTTCCTGTAGCAGAATGGTTGAACATCTTACTGGGCCATGCCAGGCTCTTCTCATGACTACACCATTTACTACCAAAATTTGAACACATATTTGTAGCTGTCATAACTTTTCCTTCCTTTCTTCTGTGCAGATACTTTTGATACCAGCTTGTTGTTTATTGTGTGTGCTTTAATATGATATGTAAAAAGTCTCTATAGGCACCTTTTCTTAGAAGATACATCCAAAAAGGCAAGGTCACTAAAAAAAATGGCACCTCCCAAATTGGAACGTGTATAATTCCTAGGCGCCTTGAGCTACAGACTCAAAATTTGTTTTGTGGCTTGCTAACACCCTAAGCTGTGGTAAGACATTGCCATATTTACAACCAGTGACGTGTTGATGAGATATGAGACAGTGTGACCCCACCTCTTCTAATCACCATAACTCGAGCCGGTAAAAATAATTTCTCTGGTAAAAATAATTTCTCGGTGTTATATCACAGCTTAGGCTTGTGGGAAGCCACCACTTTAATTTGGGGGTGGTAGCTCACGGCGCCTTGTAATTATACATGTTCCAATTTGGGAGGTGCTATTTTTTTAGTGACCCTTGCGTGTTTGGATATATCTTCTAAGAAAAGGTGCCTATAGAGACATTTCACATATCATCTTAAGGGGGGGACTATACCTTTTTAACATAAAACGTTTGTCCTCTTTGTAATTGCCATAACTTTTTTTATCTTTCCACTATGCAGATATTTTTGTTATCAAAGTATTGCTTATTCCGTCTTCTTTCCAATGGTATCAGAAATGTCTATATAGACACATTATATTAGAAGATACAAGTGACAGACCAAGACCCCTACCACTCAAACGTTTGGCAGACATAACTCAACACCACTCATATTTGGTTTGTGGCTTCCTGAAACACTTAGCTGTAATTTGAGTGAATCAGTTTTTTTTTTAAAAGAATAGCATTGCCAAGTTATGGTCATTAGAAGAGGTGACCTTTTGGGGTTAATGAGTTCAACCCACATGGTCAATTGCAACTGATCAACAGTTGTGCACAAGTCAAATTGGTTTCACTCAAATTACAGCCAAGTGGCTAATGAAGCTAGAAAACAAATTTGAGTGCAAGATCTTCTAGTGGTGAGTTAGGTCTGCCAAACACGTGAGTGGAAGGGGTCTAGTCTGTCACTTGTAGCTTGTAATGTGTCTATATAGACATTTCAGATACCATTGGAAAGAAGACAGAATAAGCAACACTTGATAACAAAATTATCTGCATAGTGAAAAGAGAAAAAAGGTTATGGCAATTACAAAGAGGACAAACTTTTTTTGTTAAACCGGTATAGCGCCACCTTAAAGCACACACAATAAGCAACAAGTTGGTATCAAAAGTATCTGCTCAGAAGAAAGGGGGAAAAAGTTATGACAGCTACAAATATGTGTTCAAATTTCGGTAGTAAATGGTGTAGTCTACCCTTAACAACGAGAATATGGTATTTTAAGAGGTGGGTAAGTGGATACTGATATGAACCAAAGCTGGATCGTGACGTACAAATCTTAGTACGCAGACTTGTGGTAAAAGCCAGTCAGTTAGTGGATAATGTTGCTTCAAATCTTGCTGAGTCATGGTAAAAGTTTGACAGGTGGAAAAGTAGTTAACTTCACAAATTTGGTAATGGAAGAACCAGCTCTAAGTGGGCTGGGTTACAGCAGAATATTTGGCGGTGAAAAAATGACGTAAAGAGACAGAAAGTTTATGAAATGAAATAAACGATGGATGACGAAGTACTGAGGGGGGAGTGGGGGGGGTTGAAGAAATGCATCAACCCGTGCTAGAAAGGCATATAGCAGACACGATTGTGGACATTTACCTGATGGTCTAGGAGGTGATGACATCTTACCAGGACACCTGGAAGAACTAAAGAAAGGAGAAAGGATTTTATGAGTCAAAGATGGCTGTTACTCTGAGGAAGCAATTGAGATTGAGAAGCAAAAAAATTAAGAGCAAGAGAGCAGATTATTTGTTATCTGTGCCAAATTTTGAGGAAAATTCAGCCATTCATCAGCCCAGGAATGGCAGACAAAACAGGACATGGATATGAAACTTGCAAATGACAACACGGATAGCCAGACTTTTGAAAGTTAGCAAATGTGGACATTCATCGATTTCCTTGGGTATCCCATGGCTAGCAGCAAGTCCTGATGGTGTGCTAAATGATTTCCTTGGGTAGCCCATGGCTAGCAACAAGTCCTGATGGTGTGCTAAATGATTTCCTTGGGTAGCCCATGGCTAGCAGCAAGTCCTGATGGTGTGCTAAATGATTTCCTTGGGTAGCCCATGGCTAGCAGCAAGTCCTGATGGTGTGCTAAATGATTTCCTTGGGTAGACCATGGCTAGCAGCAAGTCCTGAAGGTGTGCTAAATGATCCTAGTTACACAACATTTGGGACTAGCGGAGATAGCATGAAGTCTGACCTTGATGGAGGCCTCGATGAAATCAGTATTCTGTTTAGAAGTCAACCGGGATGACAGTTTAGACTTGGAAAGATGTCATGGTTACTATCACCAAGTTCACACACAACTCTATTTTACTGGAAGACTCTGGCATGTCTTTGTACTGAATACTGACAAAAGATTTTCATGTGGAAAGAGTTCTCCAAGACATGACATGGCACAACTATTTTACTGCGCTTCTGCCGGAGTTAGCTGTCCTCAACTCCTTATTGGGGTGGGTGGAATGAGAGAACCACTTACTCACTAGCCACTGCCTTCTTCTTGCCGTTGAATTTATTTATGCTTAGCCTGTCAATTGTCATTCTCAGCCAGCAATTGCATTCTATTCCATCTAATGTCGCTGCACCTTGCATCACCATCATATTTATTTATCCTTGTTGGAATACGGAGAGTCTGGGTCAAATTCTGTATGGGGTAGTGGTGTAGGATTATCTGGATGGAACGGAACATAAGGAGTGTCTGGGACAGATCCAGCTTGAAGGTAGGCATTTCCTACCAATATTGAGTCAAAGATAGTATAGCTTGTATGTATATTGGTAAGAAATTTCAAGGCTTTTATCCCACGAATTCAATGTTTTTGTGCTGCTGGTTTACTGCCTTAGTGATGGATTCATGGATGGTAGGAATCTATTTGGAGCTATTATCAGATGAAACCACCTTTTAGGCAGCTAAGAAGCTGCCGATATGTTTTGTATATGAGCTTTTGTTTTGGTGGATTTTGCAGTTTGCCATTGTAAAAAGTGGGCCAAACCAGTATTGGGAGACGAGTGTGCTCCTTGTAGCGTGGTTGCATAGGTGTGCACCTCACCAATTCCACAACAGCTCTCCAGCACCTCTCCAACATCTCTCCAGCACCTCTCCAACATCTCTTCAGCACCTCTCCAACATCTCTCCAGTCTCTCTCCAACATCCCTCCAGCCTCTCCAACATCTCTCCAACATCTCTCCAGCCTCTCCAGCATCTCTCCAGCACCTCTCCAACATCTCTCCAGCACCTCTCCAACATCTCTCCAACATCTCTCTAACATCTCTCCAACATCTCTCCAACATCTCTCCAACATCTCTCCAGCACCTCGCCAACATCTCTCCAGTACCTCTCCAACACCTCTCCAACACCTCTCCAACACCGCTCCAACACCGCTCCAACATCTCTCCAGCACCTCTCCAACATCTCTCCAGCACCTCTCCAACATCTCTCCAGCACCTCTCCAACATCTCTCCAGCACCTCTCCAACATCTCTCCAGCCTCTCCAACATCTATCCAGCACCTCGCCAACATCTCTCCAGCACCTCTCCAACATCTCTCCAGCCTCTCCAACATCTCTCCAGCACCTCGCCAACATCTCTCCAGCACCTCGCCAACATCTCTCCAGCACCTCGCCAACATCTCTCCAGCACCTCGCCAACATCTCTCCAGCCTCTCTCCAACATCTCTCCAGCCTCTCTCCAACATCCCTCCAGCCTCTCTCCAACATCTCTCCAGCCTCTCCAACATCTCTCCAGCCTCTCTCCAACATCCCTTCAGCCTCTCTCCAACATCCCTCCAGCCTCTCCAACATCTCTCATGCAAAAGATGATGTACCAATTGCTTACGATCAAGTGGAGGCTTGGGATAGTCAACGGGCTTGTGAACTTACTGCCTGGTAAGAAGATGGACGTTGTTGTGGAATATGGGATCCCTACAAATATACAGAGGACCATATTAAGGGAGGACTTGTGGTTAATAGCCCACTCTTATTTTAGTATTACTTCTTCCATTCATGAAAAATTTATGTCTAAAGATAGCTCTATCTGCGCTTAATAGTAGGCGTATGGTCTGTGCTTAATACATAGGCGTATGGTCTGTGCTTAATACATAGGAGTATGGTCTATGCTTAATACACAGGAGTATGGTCTGTGCTACATAGGAGCATGGTCTGTGCTTAATACATAGGAGCATGGTCTGTGCTTAATACATAGGAGCATGGGCTGTGCTTAATACAAGGAGTATGGTCTGTGCTTAATACATAGGAACATGCTACATAGGAGTATGGTCTGTGCTTAATACATAGGAGTATGGTCTGTGCTACATAGGAGCATGGTCTGTGCTTAATACATAGGAGCATGGTCTGTGCTACATAGGAGCATGGTCTGTGCTTAATACATAGGAGTATGGTCTGTGCTTAATACACAGGAGTATGGTCTGTGCTACACAGGAGTATGGTCTGTGCTTAATACATAGAAGTATGGTCTGTGCTTAAGAGTATGGTCTGTGCTTAATACATGGGAGTATGGTCTGTGCTTTATATATGGGAGTATGGTCTGTGCTTAATACATAGGAGTATGGTCTGTGCTTAGGGCATAGACCATTTTTGTTGGAAAAAAGTTTTTATATATATATATATATAATTAGCGTAAACTTGCCTATTATCGCCGTGTTTTGTCCATGCGGCCTGTCACCAGCAGTAGAATTATCTGCCATCCACAATTTTAACGTTGCAGATAAGGGACAGTCCCACCTTCAACTGGCACCTCCCATTTATGGCATCAGCTCGAACTTTTCCAGTTATGAAGTCCAAAGTATATGTAGGTCAAGTGGCGCTAATACGACGCATTCTACCAATTATCGCTGCTTACAAAATCAGCGTGGCGATAATAGGACACTAAATGTGACGTGCACAAAAAACTCTGGAACAGGAATGATTGCATCCACACATGACCTCAGACAATTGAAATGCATAAACATACAGACCAACACACCATTAAAACAACAACAACTCGATGACTATTTGCTGAACAATCACTGTACACATATTTACGACTGACATCATTTTTCTGGAAGACACAATAATTGTGCACCCACACACCACACTTGTCACAGTCGATCCAGAACACAGTGCCGGATGCCAAACCTTCAGGTTCAGTGCTGTGGCAAACCTCACAGAGAACACCATCAGCATCATCGATGTCTTCGTGGAATCAAGCTGGAAGTTGTGAACGGCGTTGTGGATGATTATGTCCAGGTTCTTCACCTGTCATTGCATCAGAATCACTACCAGTGGATGAAGAACTAGTGGAATGCCCGTCAGGAATGTCATCACTCACAGAACTACTCTCTCTGACCTGACAGCGGGAGTTGTCCTGCGCCTTGCGTTTACCATTTTTCTGTTGTTCCTTCTCTTCTTCCCTTTTCCGCTTCTTCAACTGTTTCCTTCTTCTTCTCTTCTATTTCCCTCTTTCTCTTCACTCTTTCATGCTTTCCCTTTTACTTCAATTCTTCAGCCGCTATCTTCTTTCTCTTGTCTTCTCTATGCATCTCAACACATTCCTCGGACGTTAGGTTCCTTACTCCAGTTATACGCTTTGTTCGTTTCTTTGTAACACCAGAATCATTCAGAGGGGTGCTGAGAATGTCTGACAAGTCCTCAGGTACGAATCCTGCCATAACAAGCGGCTTTATTGGAGAACGCCTGCTTGAAGATACTTGAGGTACATAGACAACACTTGAAAGGGAAAGAAAAGGAGTTTGTGTTGTGCTTGTTGTCACAGTGTCACTCTGTGAACAAACAGATTCAGTACATGAGGAAGCAACAGTTACAGCATCTTCAGCGTGTACGGCTCCAGAAGGACCATAAACAGTGTGTGAAGGAGGCAGAGCTGGTGGAACAATAGTCTGTGTTGTTTGCTGGGACAGTTGACTAGGCCTCTGTCAAAGTGAAAATGGCTGAGATGGTGGATTGGAAGATTCCAAAACTGAAGAAGGGTACAAACTAGAAGATTCTGAATCACTTGTTGAGGAAAATGATCCATGCAAGGAAGAAGGGATCAGCTTATGTTTTGCAATGGCATCCGGATTAAATAGATAAATCCCTGACTTGACAAGGCTCGTTTCAATGGACGTTTCACAATTCTGGAAAATTTCCTTTTCGTCACAATGAAATTCTTTTTCGTGAAAGAAAGAGCTCTGACTGTCTTAGAGAAAACATCTTTAAGGGACTTAAAAACAGCTACATCCAGAGGCTGCCACGCATGGGTAGTGTGTGGAGGTAAAGAAAAAAGGATGACACCATTACCACAGCAAAGGTCAATGACATCAATATTGATATGAGACTTGTGCCCATCTGTGAGGAGGAGAATTGGGCGCTGGGAAACAGCATATTTAAGAAACAATTTCTTCAGTCAAACCACAAACTGTTCAGAGTCTATCCAACCAGACTCGCTTCTTGCATACACTGCATCATCAGGGCCTTCAAAGCAATACTGACCACCAGGAAATGATTTAGCATAAATGATCATTGGTGGATGGGGTATTCCAGCAGCAGAAGCACAGCAAAGCAGCGTAATATGTTCACCTGTCCCATATGATTGACAATACCCATTTGTAGTCCCCCTACATGTTACGGCTTCCTCTTTTATGCAATTTAAAGGGAGAAACGTTTCGTCACAATTGTGTAACTGTCGTGGTTTATTCTTTAGTCCACTATCGTCTAAGGTCTTACTGAGAAGCTTGAAGTATTCGTTGACTGTAACTTGATTAAGGGCTTCGGCATGAGTACGTTCTAACATATCACATCTCCTAAGGGTTAATTCTGAATGACGACTCTTAAAATTAGTCCACCTATGTTCCTCAGGGCCAGTCTCCGCATTAACGCGATCTCCATTTCCAGATTGCTTAGCCAATGCCCATGCAAATGCTTTCACCATGGTTCTAGTCAATGGAAAACCAAGACCAGCCATGTATAAAAGGTAGACAACTAAAGCATCTTCTTCCACTGCTGAAAGAACTGGATTTCTCCCAGGCCTATAACCATGTTCCATATGACCCTTAATCCTGTCATCTAAGGTCTTTCGAGGAACATGGAAATGATTGGCAGCACCAGATATTGTCAATGGTTGGTCTTGACGGCATTAATAGAAGCTACCATGTCCACATTGTTCCAGTAGCTTGCAGACTTTTTTTCCCACTCATCCTGCATAGAAATGGACCATATTTTATACCCAGGCAATAGTACAATCAGTCAGTAACAAAATAGAAGCGATAGCACAGGTTTATCTTTCACTTCGACTAATAGTCCTCCTAGTCTAGCGAACTCTGTTCGCCTGGATTGCAAAACGACGAGACCAACAGCTTCTTGCCTCTGGACCTAGCAAGCCAGACACAAAACGAGCTATAGCTGCTAAATCGTACTAAATTGATGCACATGCTTCACTCTACCTACTGGAATGCTCTAAAAGGTCTGGGGACAAGTTATAATGAGATATAATTGTTTGGTGATAATAAGGTAAGCATTTTTTGGCGATAATGGGCAAGTTTACGCTATGTACTTACACACCTATTCTAGCTGATCTCCAAATCAGGGAGCATTTGAATGCTTCATTCTGAAGATACAGAGAGTTTTATCCATGCACCTTGCCTTCATTTCTTTCGTTGGATCACCCAATAATGTCTGAAGAACGAGGATATGTTGAATCAATCGCATCTCCATAACCGCTATGGCTATTTCGGAGGTCAATATGCCAAAATGAAGCCCACCGTTTGCTGCACATATTCATAGTACCTTAGCAATTGCAGGTAAGAATTTAACTTAGTGGGCATGCTAATGCGGCATTTTCGTCTTTTGAATTTGCAAGATGGCAGACCTTGTTCCAGCTGCGAAGAAAGCTTGCTCTGGCTACAAACGGAAGCGCCCCAAGACATCCACTTAGCAAGAAAAGCCTTCTGAGAGCACTCCCGGGCCTTCTAGCGCTGCTGTTTCTCCAGTACCAGTGCAGACAGCGAGCGGTAAGAAGATTGTGCTTTCAGCTACCCGAACTTTAAAGGTCGATGATTCAGCCGAGGACTTCCACCTAATTAGGATGGGATGTCTACAGAGAGCGGCCAGCGCCTTCTCTTGTTGCAGCTCTCCTCTGACAGTTACTGAAGAGAGCAACAGTAGAAGGGGGTTAGTCTCTAAGCTGTCCATCTCTTGCAGTGTTTGTGGCAAGTCTTCTGCCATCACTGACCCCTACTCTAAGAAGGATTTGGAGGTGAACAGCAAGTCTGTTATTGCTATGAGAGTTGTTGGTAAGGGAAGGGGTGCTCTTGAGACTTTCTCTGGCCTCATGGGTATGTTACCTCCCATCTCACAGCCAGCCTACTCTTCTCACAACAAGAAGCTGCTTGATGTCTTCCTGAAGGAGAAAGAGGCCTCATGTTCTGCTGCTGTTGCTGAGCTACGCAAAGACATACCTGAGGATGATATTGTGGACATTAGTCACTTGCGATGGTCCCTGGGCTAGGTGAGGTTTCTAGTCCCTCTATGGTGTTGTTGTAGCTTCCTGGGATACGGGAAAGGTACTGGACGTAGAAGTTCTAAGCAAGCACTGCCTGGCCTGCAAAGCTCATTGTGAACTGGATGAGTCGTCTGAGGAATTCTTGGACTGGTGGGAGGAATATCAGGCATTTTTCCAACCGTTCATCAACATCAATGGAGTGTCGTGGAGCCCTCAACATTTAGAAATGTTTGTCAGTCTTCGCAAGCTAAGATATACTTCCATGATAGCTGATGGTGATGCCAAGACCTTCAAGTTGCTCAGTGATGAGAAGCCCTATGGTGCTAGCCATCCAATAAGCAAGCAAGATGTGTGGCCATTTCCAAAAGAAAATGGGCACATCACTCGGGGCAACGTGTAAGGAGAGGTTAGTGAACGAGAGAGGTGAACATGTGAGGATGAGGGGGAGGGGGAAGCTCACAGACAAGACCATCAAGCTGCTCTAGGTACCATGGTAAAGCCATTTGAACTAACGTGGGTGACTCGGCTGCAATGAGAGATGCTGTGTGGACGATATTCTACCATTCTCAGTCCACAGACAACACCCCACAGCACCAGTATTGTCCTAGTGGGCAGCAGTCTTGGTGCAGATTCAATCGTGCTCTTGCCATGTCAGAGCCACCTCCACTCCACTCACCCACCATCCATCCAGACATTGCCCCTCATCTGTACAACGTCTTTGAGCGGCTCTCCAGTGACACCCTGATGGAGCGGTGTGTACTTGGAGCGACTCAAAATCAGAATGAATCATTTAACATTACCATCTGGCAACGATGTCCGAAGACTGAGTTCTGCTCTGCAACCACAGTGGAGATTGCTGTAAATTTGGCAGTGATCTTCAATGCTGGCCGGGTTCCCTTTGCAGCTCTCCATGAAGGACTTGAGGTCACAGTTTCACCACTCACCATGCAGTACCTTTCTTCCAAGGACCATCGCCGGGTGTCTGCATCAATGGTGAAGGCAGAGGTTCAGGTGAAAAGGAGGAGGCAGGTTTTGCATCTGGACAGGGTGACACTGGAGGAGGAGCTAGTGGAGGAAGAGGGCGAGATGTTGGTTCTGGGAGATTTTGAGGGTTTTATTTTACCGGATTTTTTCAAAGCCACCACTTATCAATGGATTCACTTTCAGTGTGTGTTTTTACAAGCAGCTTGCAGCTGGTATATGAATGGTGGAACAGATCAGTCTTATTCTGTTGCATAAATGGAGTAGTTGTACAAACTTACATAACGACAACTTATAATCTTAATATTCTCAAAACTTTTTTTTGTAGGAGAAAAAAGATATTTCAATAGTCACTTCACTAGTTTCAACTTTTTTGCATACCATTTTGAAGCTCCTTTTATCTACATTTTGATCTGAAGCTTTTTCTTTTTAAAGTAGCAGTCACTTTTTATGGGTGGCTATTTCATTCGCACTTTGTACTTTTTTTAGATTCAGTGCCATTATCTCAGAAAGTACAAATGAACTAAAAGCTTCCGATCAAAACGTACCTATATGGTTACTATATCCTCAGTCCAAGTGGCTGGTGTCTCATTGGCATAGATTTTATATATTTTTCAAGAGACTCTGGAGGTCGACACTTGGCACATCCATGATTTCAATGAAATTGTTGTTTAATATATAAAAAGCACATCATTAGAAAGCACAAAGAATAAGCTTTAGTTAGGTACCAAAATTACCTGCATAGGATGAAACGTAAAGATTATGAGGTCACAAAATGTCACATAATTTGGCAATTATTGTTTACACCCCCCTTAATACATGGGAGTATGGTCTGTGCTTAATACATAGGAGTATGGTCTGTGCTTAATACATGGGAGTATGGTCTGTGCTTAAATGGTCTGTGCTTAATACATAGGAGTATGGTCTGTGTACATAGGAGTATGGTCTGTGTACATAGGAGTATGGTCTGTGCTTAATACATAGGAGTATGGTCTGTGCTACATAGGAATATGGTCTGTGCATACGAGTATGGTCATATATCCCCGTGGCGCATGCAAAATGTCGGACCTCCACTAGTTGACATGCACGTGACCCAACTCTGTTCACCCCCTCCCCTAATGTTTTAATTAAGCATGTATTATGCACAGATAAAGCTATCTTTGGCTTTAACTTTTCATGCATGGAGGGTACGATTAAAAAGTAATTGCACTTAAAAACCGCACACACGAAATGCCCGACTTTTGATCCCTTGAACAAAGATGCTCTATGAGCACAAATCATGCAGTTGGAAGCTCAAAGAAAATGTGGCATAGTGACCCTACAAGGAGTGATGTGGACACAGCTGTGTTTCAATGGTTTTCTGCCACTAGAACTCTGTCAGTAGCCATCAGTGGGGAAATGCCTGAAGAACTGAGTAAGGTGATAGGCTCAAATGAGTGGAAATCAGATTTTTTTACAGGGGGGGAACCCTGAGACTTACCCCTAACTTGCTTCCCCCCACCCCTTCCTCCCTGTATTTATTGCAAATTAAGAATTTCACAAAACTGTAATAACAGATATGCAGTTATTTTGTGCTAATATGTCAAAATTTTCTCTAAACTTGACTGTACTACCATGCTAGTTTGTGTGTAGTCCTACCTGTACTGTCATGATAGTTGGTGTGTAGTCCTACCTGTACTGCCATGCTAGTTGGTGTGTAGTCCTACCTGTATTGCCATGCTAGTTGGTGTGTAGTCCTACCTGTACTGCCATGCTAGTTGGTGTGTGGTCCTACCTGTACTGCCATGCTAGTTGGTGTGTGGTCCTACCTGTACTGCCATGCTAGTTGGTGTGTAGTCCTACCTGTACTGCCATGCTAGTTGGTGTGTAGTCCTACCTGTACTGTCATGATAGTTGGTGTGTAGTCCTACCTGCTGCCATGCTAGTTGTTGTGTAGGCCTACCTGTACTGCCATGCTAGTTGTTGTGTGGTCCTACCTGTACTGCCATGCTAGTTGGTGTGTGGTCCTACCTGTACTGCCATGCTAGTTGGTGTGTGGTCCTACCTGTACTGCCATGCTAGTTGGTGTGTAGTCCTACCTGTACTGCCATGCTAGTTGGTGTGTAGTCCTACCTGTACTGTCATGATAGTTGGTGTGTAGTCCTACCTGCTGCCATGCTAGTTGGTGTGTAGTCCTACCTGCTGCCATGCTAGTTGGTGTGTAGCCCTACCTGTACTGCCTTTCTTGTTGATACCAAGCAATTTTGGTACTCTAAATAGCCGTATCAGTGATTGTAAATAGCTAAGAAGAATCTCTTCCACCAACCAATTATCCTGTATAAAGCTGTGCAAGTGATGTCATTATTAGCAACATATGAAAATTTGAAGAAAATATTTGCTCACACCCAATATTTTCTCCCCCTTAAGTAACAAAATACCTTGTATAATGCCCGGGACTTGCTCATGTGGCTTGCTTTCCCGGTAGAAAGTCAGTCTCAACATCGGTACAGAACTGCATGTGGTGAGAAGAGTACTGAAAATCATAAAGTATGTGATAAGTCAAAGGAGCGGTTAGAGGACACTTTTGTCATTCCTCTAACATTATGTTCCTGATGATATTTTTAATGATGATGAGACTGGCCTTTACTGGCACTTGCTACCAGAACAGACTCATGTAGTTTCTGTGGAGGCTTGCTCTGGAGGCAAAGGAACGTTAAGGAAGAATCACTCTACTTGTGTGTGCCAAGCCCACTCTGCCTTGTTGGCTATCATGGCATTTCTGTTGTGCTCTTGTGTAGGTGCTGGCACTGAACCACCTCGTGGTCATCTGGGTTATCTTGTCTCGAACATCGATAACTGATATAGTTAGTTGATGAAATATAACAGCTATTGATCCTTCCTACATATGTTGGATTTTTATGATACATGTTTGAATGCACACAAGTTATTGTATGACTAACTGTCCTGCATCTGGCTGCACTGCTGATGTTTTTTTAAGTGTCAATACTGTTATTACACAGTAACTTGATACAATACATGCACAGTGTGTCAATACTGTTATTATTACACAGTAACTTGATACATACATGCACAGTATGTGTCAATACTGTTATTATTACACAGTAACTTGATACAATACATGCACAGTATGTGTCAATACTGTTATTATTACATTTCCTGTTGTGTAGTAGTAGTGACCTTATTACAAAAAAACCCGATAATTTCTGTTGATGGTAGAAAAAGCTTCTATTCTGTTAATTAAAAAAGAATTGGACTGGAATTTTGAGCGTTTGATTTATGGGGCCTTCACTGATTACTAACTAGGATAAATTTTAGGTTTTGGGGGGATCAGTGGATGTGATGACCATTTTCTGTTGTGCATATGCAGTGCTCACATATAAGTTCATTTGTAGATGATTGCTGTGTGTTTGTGACTTGCAGCTTTATAGTCACTTCAAGAGTGAGGAGAAGCCTCCGGAGAGCATGGGACGTGGACGAGATTGGAATGTAGATCTCATTCCAAAGTTCCTGTTGGCTGATGGTAATGTTTGCTCCTCTAATTCCGCACTTGTAGAGTGTTGTTGCTGCTATTATACTTGTCCACTTGTTGTTTCCACCTCTTGTTGTTTACACCTTGTTGTTTACACCTCTTGTTGTTTCCACCTCTTGTTGTTTCCACCTTGTTGTTTCCACCTTGTTGTTTCCACCTCTTGTTTCCACCTCTTGTTGTTTCCACCTCTTGTTGTTTCCACCTTGTTGTTTCCACCTCTTGTTGTTTCCACCTTGTTGTTTCCACCTTTTTTCCACCTCTTGTTTCCACCTTGTTTTCACCTCTTGTTGTTTCCACCTCTTGTTGTTTCCACCTCTTGTTGTTTCTACCTCTTGTTGTTTCCACCTTGTTGTTTCCACCTCTTGTTGTTTCCACCTCTTGTTGTCTCACCTTGTTGTCTCACCTCTTGTTTCCACCTCTTGTTGTTTCCACCTCTTGTTGTTTCCACCTCTTGTTGTTTCCACCTCTTGTTGTTTCCACCTCTTGTTGTTTCCACCTCTTGTTGTTTCCACCTCTTGTTTCCACCTCTTGTTGGTCCACCTTGTTTCCACTTGTTCTTTCAACTTTTTCTTTCTGGTTGTGCTTGTCTTATGCCTTTTTCTTCTCTACTAGGCCAGCTTGTGAAGCTGTTGATACATAGCGGAGTCACTCGTTATTTGGAGTTCAAGTCTGTGAAAGGATGCTATGTGTTCAAGAAAGGAGGCAAGATTTTCAAAGTTCCTGCCACAGAGTCTGAAGCCCTTACTTCATGTAAGAGCTCTATTCAAGATACTTATATGATAACGATGATAATAAATAAGTCATTGCCCTCCTACAAATATGAATTAGTTGTTGAGCTTCCTCTGTGCTTGGATATAGACAACCATAAATATGGCTCTTTTCATTGTGCATAAATGTTCACAGTTTCACTAACTTACTCCTCTTCCCCCTTCTCCTCTCCCCCCTCCTCTCCTCTCACCCCTCCTCTCCCCCATCCTCTCGTCTTCTTCCTCCGCCCTTCCCTGGCCTCCCTATCCCTACTACCCCCTTTCCCTCTCCCTCCTCTAAATGAATATGTTTTTGTTTTATTGGTGGTGGCTGTGCAGCTCTCATGGGAATGTGGGAGAAGAAAAGGTTCCGTAGCTTCATTTTGTGGGTCGTTGTCTTCAATAGAGATGATCCAAAGACCTTCAAAGGTTTGTAGAGTTGTGTATGACTGCGTTAATTAATATATATACTGAGTCACACTGTTAACATATGCTTAACCCAAATTCCGTAGTATTATATTTGCACTCGTTTTGATTAGCTTGAGTTATATTGGTGTTAAATGTGCCCATTGCACATTCAAATGCCTACAAATTGGTATGTGGGTTGCTAAAGCACGTAGCTGTGATATGTCACTTTATTATTTTTTTTTAGCGTGAACCCCCCCCCCCCCCCCCCCCCCCTCCCTGAGTTATGGTGGTTAGAAGAGGTCGTAGCAACCCACACACCAATTTGAGGGCGCTTCGCTCAAGGCGCCTTGGAATTATTACTGCCACAAATTAGGTACTGTAATTTCTTGAGCGACCCTTGCGTGTTTGGATATATCTTCTAAGAAAAGGTGCCTATAGAGACTTTTTACATATCGTTTTAAAGCACACACAATAAGCAACAAGCTGGTATCAAAAGTATTTGCACAGAAGAAAGGGAAAAAAAGTTATGATAGCTTCAACTATGCGTTCAAATTTCGGTGGTTTCAGTTGTAGTCCCCCCTTAACCATTTACTACTGAAATTTGAACACATATTTGTAGCTGTCATAACTCTCCCCCCCTTTCTTCTGTGCAGATGTTTTTATTACCAGCTTGTTGCTTATTGTGTGAGCTTTCAGATGATATGTGAAATGTCTCTATACGCACCTGTTCTTAGGAGATACATCCAAACATGCTAGGGTCATTAAAAAGGACTGCCCATTTTGCAACAATGATAATTCTCCGGCGCCTGAAGTGACAGACCTCAAAGTTTGTTTGTGGCTTGCTAAAAGACTAATCTATAATATAACTTTGAACTTATTTTTACCATGAAGCTGTCCTGAGTTACGGCGTTTGGAAGGAGGTGCAGTCACAGATATTGCGCAATATCTGTGACCGCACCTCCTTCTAATCACCATAACTCTGGACCGCTTCATGGTAAAAATAATTTCTCAACGTTATATTATAGATTAGCCTTTTAGCAAGCCACAAACAAACTTTGAGGTCTGTCACTTCAGGCGCCGGAGAATTATCATTGTTGCAAAATGGGCAGTCCTTCTTTTTAATGACCCTAGCATGTTTGGATGTACCTTCTAAGAACAGGTGCCTATAGAGACATTTCACATATCATCTGAAAGCACACACAATAAGCAACAAGCTGGTACAAAAGTATCTGCACAGAAGAATGGGGAAAAAGTTATGACAGCTACAAATATGTGTTCAAATTTCGGTAGTAAATGGTTAAGTCCCCCCTTAAGATGATATGTGAAATGTCTCTATATGCACCTTTTCTTAGAAGATACATCCAAAAACGCAAGTGTCACTCAAAAATTGCACCTCCCAAATTGGAACACTATAATTCCTAGGCACCTTGAGCTACAGACAAAATTCGTTTTGTGGCTTGCTAAAACACCAAGTTGTGATATGACGGAGCCATATTTACAATGTGGTAAAGTGTTGATTAGACATGCGACATTTCATTTCCAAACGCGCAAAAAAAACCCACGCAATATGTAACGTCACCTCTTCTAATCACCATAACTTAGCAATGCTTCACGTAAAAAAATAAAAGTAATTTAAACCGTCTTCCAGTTAATGTTGATGAAGTACTTTAGCTTCCTCTTCTAGTAAATGTGGATGAAGTACTTTAGCTTCATCTTCTAGATAATGTGGATGAAGTACTTTAGCTTCATCTTCTAGATAATGTGGATGAAGTACTTTAGCTTCATCTTCTAGTTAATGTGGATGAAGTACTTTAGCTTCATCTTCCAGTTAATGTGGATAAAGTACTTTAGCTTCATCTTCTAGTTAATGTGGATGAAGTACTTTAGCTTCATCTTCTAGAATGTGGATGAAGTACTTTAGCTTCATCTTCTAGTTACTTTAGCTTCATCTTCTAGTTAATGTGGATGAAGTACTTTAGCTTCATCTTCTAGTTAATGTGGATGAAGTACTTTAGCCTCATCTTCTAGTTAATGTGGATGAAGTACTTTAGCTTCATCTTCTAGTTAATGTGGATGAAGTACTTTAGCTTCATCTTCCAGTTAATGTGGATGAAGTACTTTAGCTTCATCTTCTAGTTAATGTGGATGAAGTACTTTAGCTTCATCTTCTAGTTAATGTGGATGAAGTACTTTAGCTTCATCTTCCAGTTAATGTGGATGAAGTATTGGTTGATGTCTGAGGTGTTGGGCGGCTGCAAGGTAGTTGGTCCTGATCTGTAGCCCTTTGGGGATGGTGGATGTTCTTTTGGATTCGCTCAGAAAGTGGAAGTGGTGCTGGGCCTTGTGGAAAAGGCCCGCAGTCTTCTTGTACTTTTTCCTGAGCGTGAGTAGCTTATCTTTGGAGTTGGTGGTTTCTTCAGAGGCAGTGAGTGGTTGTGCTGATTGTGATGTCGGCAGAGATGAGTTATATATGGGTTGAGATAGAAACTGCGTTGGGCCAGCCGTTTGAATGGATTCAAGATTTCGATCAGGCATGGTCCCAGGCTCTTCAGAGGATGGGATAGAGTCGGGGCTAGGGTTGGTATTTGCGTGGTGGACTCCATCCGTTTCCAAAGATGCATTTTCCACAGTAACTTTACTAGTGGAATTTTTAGCCCCCGAGCGCGTCTGGGCAGGCATCATGAGGGGGATTTGTAGAGAGGAAATATTCGATAATTGGTCTGCATAAGGTAGGCTAGCTGCTAGTTAAGGTTAAATAGAGCTAGGTTCTTGTTCACAAAGAGAGTCAGTTATATCAATCTTTTATTAAAATCTTTTAATAGAGAGATAGCTTTCGGATACAGATATCCTTCATCAGTCTCAAAATTTACAAAAAGCGATATAAATGACACGTTGAGTATTTGTAGTAAAGTGAACATGTGGATATTTGCCCAACCTTTGGATACAATTTATAGATGACATATTTCTAATATGGCCAACCACACAGGATACTTTCCTTGAATTCTTCAACCTTTTAAATTCACAGCTCCCCAACATAAGCTATACCTACGAACTATCAGCCTCGTCAATCACCTTTCTGGACCTCACCATACACAAGGACCAAAATTTTGCTCAGACAAACATTCTGGCCATGCCCCTCACTTTAAACCAACAAACAATTTTCAAAATCTCCACTTTGATTCATGCCATCTATCCCACACCCTTTAAGGATTGGTCTTGGGTGAAGCTATCAGGATGCTAAGAGCGAGTAGTGACCCTATCACCTTCGCAACAGCACTTGAAATAATCAAAAAGGCACTTATAGCTAGTAAATATCCCGTTAAACTGATAAAAAAACATTAAAAAAATTGACATTCAATGACAGACCAAACCTTTTAAAAACCTACAGACTAAAGAAAATGTTTCCGGGACCTGGACAAGCAGATCTTAGGATCCCGTATCACCCGGCCAAGCCTCCCAATCTAGTGCAAGCATCTCTTCCCAAGGTCACACAAAGCCAACCGATTAAATCAGTACTGACCTACCAAGGAAATAAACATCTATCAAACAAATTAGTGCACACACTAATAAAGGGTGCACCTTCCACCTTAGTCAACAGAAAGATAACTCCAGAAGTACTTTAGCTTCATCTTCCAGTTAAAAGACATCTAGTTCCTAATATAACGTACATGGCAAAGCGCATTCAATGCGCAACCCTTATGGTACCCATGTCATCTTCACAGGGGAAAAGGTAAATTTTATGATCAATTAAAAAATTGTTACACAAAATGATATATTCCTTTACCAATTAAGAGGGGACTATACCTGAAACCAACGAAATTGTAACACATATTTGTAGCTGCATAACTTTTCCCCCCTTTCTTCTGTGCAAATACTTTTGATACCAGCTTGTTGCTTATTGTGTGTGCTTTAAAATGATATATAAAAAGTCTCTATAGGCACCTTTTCTTAGAAGATATATCCAAAAACTCAAGGGTCACTCAAACAAACAAAAAAAGCCTAATTGGTAGCAAACTTTCCAGCCAGGCGCCTTGACCGCAGCGCCCCAAACTCGGTGTGCGGGTAGCTAAAGGCCTTAGCTGTGATTGCACGGTTAGACTTTTTCCCCCGGTGAACCCCCCCTGAGATATAGAGTTCTAGTATTGTTCCCTTCTATAAATAGATCACATGGACAGCATTCTACACACCAGTTTACCATTCTACAAACTTTATGTCAACTGTTAGTTCCACATTAAAGGTGCTCTATCACGGAGGCGCCTGGGTAAACTTGCAATTGTGAGGAAACTACAACTTTCTAAGTTTGAGGTAAGCAAGAGGGGGAGTATATGTAGCTTTCACTGAAACGGCAGGTGTTGGTTTGATCAGTGTGTAAAATGCAGACGACAAATAAACAACTGGGCGGAGTCTCGCTAGGCTAGCTCTTTTCAAGATTTGTAATGGTATATGGAGAGTATACGGAAGATTGGTGCTTCCGTGATAGAGCACCTAAGTACCCAAGTATATTCAGGCAAAAGCCGCCTCAGCCAACCAAAAAACAACAACAAGGGAGTCCACATACACACCAGGGTTTCATTTAGGTGTGTGGGTGTGGGGGTGGGGTGTCAGGAATACTCCATAGCCCCAGATAACATGTTTATCCACCCCCACCCCCCCTTAAAAAAATTGCGTAGGCGTACGGCAGATTTCCGAGGTCCTGCCTCTTCTGAACTCTATATCTCAGGGGGGGGTTCACCGGGGGAAAAAAGTCTAACCGTGCAATCACAGCTAAGGCCTTTAGCTACCCGCACACCGAGTTTGGGGCGCTGCGGTCAAGGCGCCTGGCTGGAAAGTTTGCTACCAATTAGGCTTTTTTGTTTGTTTGTTTGAGTGACCCTTGAGTTTTTGGATATATCTTCTAAGAAAAGGTGCCTATAGAGACTTTTTATATATCATTTTAAAGCACACACAATAAGCAACAAGCTGGTATCAAAAGTATTTGCACAGAAGAAAGGAGAAAAAAGTTATGCAGCTACAAATATTTGTTACAATTTCGTTGGTTTCAGGTATAGTCCCCCCTTAAATTAGTGCTACTATTACTACTACTACTTATATTATACTATTTATATTACTACTAATTCTTTAATTGTTATATATTATTAATTTTGCTGCTACTACTTCTACTACTGCTACTATTATTATTATTGCTGCTACTACTGTAATTGCTATTATTATTATTATTATTATTACTGCCGCTACTATTGATACTACTACTTTATAATTGTTAGTTATTTTTTATTATTATATTGTTGTTTATTTTAGATTACAATCTAAAGTCTGACACCATGGCTGATGTCTTCAAAAAGTTTAACTTGGAGGGAGCCGTGGTGGACTTGGTGGGACATGCCATGTGCCTCTACAGGGATGACAAGTATGTCCATGATGGGTGTGGCTTTATAATGTTAGGCATCTTTTACAGTCTCGCTAGCTATGCATACTTTTCCGTGAGAGGCAGGAAGAAATTAAGTGCGGTGAAAGTAGCCAGGTTTTCCTGTGCTGCTGGAATGTGATTAATTCACAATGTGGGGATTACTATGGTACCAGCTAATAGCGCATTGTCTGCTACATTTGTACCTACTCTAATCATGTGATATACTCAGGGAGATTCCTCTACCGAATCTTGGCAGTGGATTCACGAATATTCCTGCTCTCCCCTGCAAAATACACATGAGTAATGTAGGGCTCAAGAACACTAGGTCTTTTACATGTTGATTTCAATTTAATTCTGGTCCTGTCTGCCTGTTGTGTGGTTTAGCCAACTAGGTTTTTGTTCAGAATTTATTGGTGTTGACATGACCAGATAGGATGTCTCTTGTAAGCATGTTTGTCAGCACATTCTCACCATGTTAATTGTGTTATACCAGTGATGAGCAGGGTTCCATTTACAAATTGTCCAAGGGGGGGGGGGGGGGGGGGGCAAGTGGAGAAATCTGGATTTTAAGGGGGGGTGGGGGTGGATAAACATGTTATCTGGGGCTATGGAGTATTCCTGACATGCCCCCCCCCCCACACCCACACACCCACCCCTAAATGAAACCCTGGTGTGTATGTGGACTCCCTTGTTGTTGTTTTTTGGTTGGCTGAGGCGGCTTTTGCCTGAATATACTTGGGTACTTAGGTGCTCTATCACGGAAGCACCAATCTTCCGTATACTCTCCATATACCATTACAAATCTTGAAAAGAGCTAGCCTAGCGAGACTCCGCCCAGTTGTTTATTTGTCGTCTGCATTTTACACACTGATCAAACCAACACCTGCCGTTTCAGTGAAAGCTACATATACTCCCCCTCTTGCTTACCTCAAACTTAGAAAGTTGTAGTTTCCTCACAATTGCAAGTTTACCCAGGCGCCTCCGTGATAGAGCACCTTTAATGTGGAACTAACAGTTAACATAAAGGTTGTAGAAAGGTAAACTGGTGTGTAGACTGCTGTCCATGTGATCTATTTATAGAAGGGAACAATACTAGAAACTTACATCATCATATTGAGGGGTATATAAATTGAAGCGCAGAGAAACAAAACATAAAAATGGATATTGTTCGTATTTCAGGAGTGCATCCAAGTCTTCAGTAGTTTCTAGCTCTAGTGATTCTGAGGATGGTAATGAGTCTGAGATTGATGTACAGCCCAATCTTCTTTAGAAACATTGCTCAAGTTCTACTTCTAAACCACCTTCCAAGTCAGGATCTGGAATCAGGAGATACAACAAGAAGGGGGAAGAAACTTTCCCTGTTAGAGTTTGATGAAAATTTACAGTTCCATTCTGCAAATTATGCAAAAAGGGTGGAAGATCTCTTCAGAGGACTGGTGGGGCTTAGATCACCAAACCATTCACTAACTGGAAGAGGTGACTCAGAAAATGAAATCACATTTAGAATGTGAAGTGCACCTATCCTGTCAATTAGACGTGGAAGCTGATAGAGTTTGAAAAGAAGGATCCATTATCAGCCAGCTTCAAAATGTTGGAGAGCAGCAAAGATTACAAAAGAGGAAGGCGATTAAAGCTCTAATCCGATGGACTCACTTTTTAGCTCATCAGCACATTACACATACTACTAACTTTGACAAACTAGTTGAATTGGTAGTGAGTTGTGGTGGGAAACTCTTCAAACCTTCCTTGACAGAGCTGGAGGAAATGCAACGTTCACCTCAAAAATGGCTGTAGTAGAGTTTGTGAATGTTCTTGGAACATGGGTGGAAGAATCTCTACTCAAGCAGCTTCATAAGGCACCTTTTTTTTAGCATCATTGCTGATGAATGCACTGATGTTACTACCATAGAGGAGCTGATAATTTGTTGTCGTTGGGTGGAGAGTGGTGTACCAGAAGAACACTTCATTGAAATTCTACCTTCAAAGAAACCTAATGCTGAAAGTATCTATTCTGCATTGCTGGAATACTGCAGGGAAAAGAACATTCTGTTGGGAAGGTTTATAGGAATAGGATTTGATGGAGCTGCTATTTTCTCTGGTGACAAAACAGGAGTTCAAAGAAGTTTGAAAGAGCTCTCTCACCTCGTGCATTGTTTGTCCACTGTTTCTGTAATGTCCTTCAACTAGCTTCTGTGGAAGTTCTTTCATTACTCCCAAAATGTGCAGAGTCATTAAAGGAGAGAAAGTACTAGATCTTCCAGAGCTCAAGATTGTGAAACCGTCAGACACACGCTGGCTTGCACATGAGCTTTGTGTCAAAGCAGTAAAAGCTAATTACAGCTCAGTAGTTTTTGCTCTTGAAAATATATATGAAACGTAACATGAATCGGAAGCTCTTGGACTAAATAAAATCCTAGGACTAAGTAAAGTAATAGCAGTAATAGCTACATTCTTCCTCAGGTGGCAAAGCTTAGCCGTTCCTTACAGATGAAGCACTGGACCTCTCCCTTATTTCTTGTCTAGTAGATGCTACTCTTAATTCACTTGATGTTGCTATACTGCCTTCAGCAAATTGAGTTTTACATCTACAAGATGCCAGAGAAGAGTTAAAAGCAGCAACAGGTATTGAAGTCACTCATTAGATATATGCTCTTTTCAAGAAACAGTGGGCAGGCCTTTTAACAGACTCTTCAAAGATAATATATCCAGCCGGTTTAGATCCTCCTCAAAAGATGTGATATCAGCTTCACTATTTTGATCCAAAGAAAGTGCCCAGCCTCTCTACTCATGAGCTACTCATGAGCTACCTTTATATGGAGCCAGTTCAATCCAAACTCTCATTGGACAGTTTGGGAGAGATTTACCAGTTAAATCATTGGAAGGAACTGAATTTGAGAAGGCAGCCATTGTCTCTTCTGACCTCAGCACAGAGTGGAAAACGTATCATCAGCTCCTTATCCATGGAACTGAAGGAATTACTCACCAATGACATGCTTATAGCATTATTCCCCTATCTACATGAACTGGCAACCATATGCTTGTCTATTCCCATTTCTACAGCATCAGCGGAATGAAGTTTCTCGGACATGAAATTAGTGAAGAATCGCCTTCGTAACCGCTTAACTGAACTTAGCCTGTCCAACTTATTGAAAATTTTCATTGAATCACCTCCCCAAAAACTCACTGTGGAAGAAATTGTTGACGTGTGGAATAGAAATGGTAGACGGATTGCTGTGTAAACTCTCATTCAGACTCTTATCTCATTACATATGCATATTCTCACTTGGTCAAGCACTTATAAACTTCAAAATGAATTTTAATTGTACAATTTCCAAGGGGGGTGAGGGGAAGGCAAAAAGGTTCCAAGGAGAGAGGGGGGCAGCTTCCCCCCCTCCCTAATTGAAACCCAGATGAGGAATTAGATGTGATCGGTTGGAGCCTAGTTGAGACTTGCTCACAACCGCTCCCCTTTTTGTGAGTGACTTGTTGAGTATCAGATATGAAAATCAGTTGTGTGTTTCTTTTTCATTATTATTTTTGTCATATAGAAGATGGGCTTTTTGTTGTGTAAATGCAAGTATGGTGGTGTGTGTTGAGTCAGCTTTGCAGCCATAGTGTCATTTAACTTAGACCTCATCCATATGTATGTAGATATCTATTGTCCCATTCCTCATCCATACTTATGTAGGTATCTATTGACCCATTCCTCATCCATACTTATGTAGGTATCTATTGACCCATTCCTCATCCATACTTATGTAGGTATCTATTGTCCCATTCCTCATCCATACTTATGTAGGTATCTATTGACCCATTCCTCATCCATACTTATGTAGGTATCTATTGTCCCATTCCTCATCCATACTTATGTAGATATCTATTGTCCCATTCCTCATCCATACTTATGTAGGTATCTATTGTCCCATTCCTCATCCATATACTTATGTAGGTATCTATTGACCCATTCCTCATCCATACTTATGTAGGTATCTATTGTTCCATTCCTCATCCATACTTAGGGGGAGGAGCAACCCTATGACCATTGACTCGTTTGTCTTGTCCTTTCTTTTTACCACATCTTTGCACACCTTCACGCTATGCTCCTGATTTATATGCCAAAATGGAGGCCATTCAATATGTTTTCTAATGAATGTTTTACCTTCCCATGCATGCTCTTGTTTATAAACTGCAAGTTGAAACGTTCCGGATTGTATACTCATTTGTCCATGGAGAAAATATCAGACCTGCACAAGGTGTTGAAAGTGATACTTCCGTGGTTGCTAAATCAACACTTCTACTCCACAGCTGAGCACTTATAGTATTGCTTTCAAAAAATAATAATATAATTTTTTTTAATGAGTTATGACTAATCAAAAACTTCCCGTTTTTCTAAGCCCACTTGACCACTTCATATCCCTTCCCCCCTTCCAGGTTTAATTGGCTCTGCTAGCTTGTAGAATTATTCTTTAACTAACTACGCTACGATTCAGCAGTTTTCTGAATTTCCCTATATGGAATTTCTAGCCAATAGCCAAGCGCCTCTGATTTTGAGGCACCTGACTTTGGTTACATGCAACTTGTCAACACTTGAGTGTCAAAAGTGTGCACACGGAGAGATTATCTTTTAAGCTATAAATCATGCTCATTGGGTGAAGTATGCTGAATTTTTGGAGCTCCTAAGTTGTAACCACTAAATTGTGTTAAAAATGGTCCCAGGATAACTCTCAGTGTTGCTCCCCCCGTATGTATGTAATCCATACTTTTGTTAGATATGTATTGTCCTATTCCTCATCCATACTTTTGTTAGCATCTATTGTCCTATTCCTCATCCATACATAGGTATCTCTTGTCCTATTCCCCATCCATGCTTGTGTAGGTATCTGACTGAGCTCATTCCTGAAACGGTGGATAAGATACAGCTCTATTTGTAAGTGACTGGGTTGTATGTACATCGTATTTCCAGAGTATGGGTTGCACTGGAGTGTAGGTCGCACCGGAGTATAGGTCGCACCAGAGTATAGGTTGCACCGGAGTGTAGGTCACACCAAAGTATAGGTTGCACTGGAGTATAGGTTGCACCAGAGTATAGATTGCACCAGAGTATTGGTTGCTCTGTAGTATAGAACGAGGTCACTGCTCCTCTTTGACCAGCCAGTGATTCAGTTGAGCCACTGAAACTTATTCCAGCAAAATTGTGAGTTTAACTCTCAACCCTGAAATAGCAAGGAAGATTTGGAGCTGCTACTGTGAGCAGTACTCCAGCAAATATTATAGTTGTTATATTTATTATTATTATACTTATTAATACTTACTATTGCTAACGTATTAGTCTTTTTATAATTTCCAGAATTGGAATGAATAATAATAATTTAAAAAAATAAGTGGTAGGTCGTGAAAATACGACATTAACATCAAGTTGTGTGTGTGGTGTAGGAACTCGTTTGACCGCTATAAGACCTCTCCTTTCCTCTATCCTCTCTATGGGCTTGGAGAACTGCCCCAGGGATTTGCCAGGTATGTAATCAGCTATTCGATGTCAGCGTATTTGTACGCCGACTTTGAGGCACGTTTTGGGTGGGAAAGTGTTAATTAAGTAAAGTGCACTTTGTTTGACATTCACAAAAGAAATAGTAAACGACACGTTCCGATATTTAATTTTTTATTCTTTTTTATATATAGTTTTTAATTTTGTTAATTAAAAAATATATATATTGTTTTTTTTTGTGTTTTTTTAATTTATAGCCTGCACATGCCCAGTAGAATGCTGTATCGGTTAAAAATAGTTTTGATAGGGAAAAAATGAAAACAAATAAATAAAATGGCTGACAATCACATCTGACTTCTGGCATTAATTGCTGTTTCTGGAATCCCTTATTCGGAGGAAGGCACACCTATTCTTTCGTGGGATTGCTTTGAATCCCTTCTTTCCTGAGAAAGGAGGCGATCCTGGATGGATTTCTTTGCTGTGTGTGTTGTAGGGAGCAACGTTGCTCTGTGTAGCTTTATATTGTTGTAGGGAGCAATGTTGCTCTATGTAGCTTTGTATTGTTGAAGGGAGCAATGTTGCTCTAGGTAGCTTTGTGTTGTTGTAAGGAGCAACGTTGCTCTATGTAGCTTTGTGTTGTTGTAGGGAGCAATGTTGCTCTATGTAGCTTTGTGTTGTAGGGAGCAATGTTGCTCAATGTAGCTTTGTATTGTTGTAGGGAGCAATGTTGCTCTATGTAGCTTTGTGTTGTTGTAGGGAGCAATGTTGCTCTATGTAGCTTTGTGTTGTTGTAGGGAGCAATGTTGCTCTATGTAGCTTTGTGTTGTTGTAGGGAGCAATGTTGCTCAATGTAGCTTTGTATTGTTGTAGGGAGCAATGTTGCTCTATGTAGCTTTGTGTTGTTGTAGGGAGCAATGTTGCTCTATGTAGCTTTGTGTTGTTGTAGGGAGCAATGTTGCTCTATGTGGCTTTGTGTTGTAGGGAGCAATGTTGCTCTATGTGGCTTTGTGTTGTTGGGAGCAACGTTACTCTATGTAGCTTTCTGTTGTAGGGAGCAACATTGCTCTATGTAAATTGTTTTGTAGGGAGCTATGTTGCTCTATGTAGCTTTGTGTTGTAGGGAGCAATGTTGCTCTATTTAGCTTTGTGTTGTAGGGAGCAATGTTGCTCTAGTAGCTTTGTGTTGTAGGGAGCTATGTTGCTCTTAGGGAGCAATGTTGCTCTATGTAGCTTTGTGTTGTTGTAGGGAGCAATGTTGCTCTATGTGGCTTTGTGTTGTAGGGAGCAACGTTACTCTATGTAGCTTTCTGTTGTAGGGAGCAACATTGCTCTATGTAAATTGTGTTGTAGGGAGCTATGTTGCTCTATGTAGCTTTGTGTTGTAGGGAGCAATGTTGCTCTATGTAGCTTTGTGTTGTAGGGAGCAATGTTGCTCTATGTAGCTTTGTGTTGTAGGGAGCAATGTTGCTCTAGTAGCTTTGTGTTGTAGGGAGCAATGTTGCTCTTAGGGAGCAATGTTGCTCTATGTAGCTTTGTGTTGTTGTAGGGAGCAATGTTGCTCTATGTAGCTTTGTGTTGTAGGGAACAACATTGCTCTATGTAGCTTTGTGTTGTAGGGAGCAATGTTGCTCTATGTAGCTTTGTGTTGTAGGAGGCAATGTTGCTCTATGTAGCTTTGTGTTATAGGGAGCAATGTTGCTCTATGTAGCTTTGTGTTGTTGTAGGGAGCAATGTTGCTCTATGTAGCTTTGTGTTGTAGGGAGCAATGTTGCTCTATGTAGCTTTGTGTTGTTGTAGGGAGCAATGTTGCTCTATGTAGCTTTGTGTTGTAGGGAACAACGTTGCTCTATGTAGCTTTGTGTTGTTGTAGGGAGCAATGTTGCTCTATGTAGCTTTGTGTTGTAGGGAGCAATGTTGCTCTATGTAGCTTTGTGTTGTTGTAGGGAGCAATGTTGCTCTATGTAGCTTTGTGTTGTAGGGAACAACGTTGCTCTATGTAGCTTTTGTTGTTTGCCTCTATGGAGCTGATTCTTGTACCAAACAGCAGCAACAGTTCAAAAAGTTTATTCTTGAATAGTCCCACACACTCGATCCCAATGTAACCTGTGCTGGTGAGAGTGGTGTACAGCTTTCTATTGGTGCAGAGATGGAAACTTATGGTGATCACGCAGCAGCTGCATGTGGCCAATTTGGCTGCTAGACTTTTTAAGGTCTAACTCTGAAATTACGTATCCATGGAAGTTGAGTGGTTGGTATCTAGTTGTCGCATAATAAATGCAATGTCATAGAATGGGACATGTTATGCAGTGTACCCCTCAACCATAATGCAGTGTAACATTGAGCCATAATGCAGTGTAACATTTAGCCTTAATGCAGTGTAACATTTATCCTTAATGCAGTGTAAGACTGAGCCTCAATGCAGTGTGACACTGATCCTAATGCAGTTTGACACTGATCCTTAATGCAGTGTGACACAGCCTTAATGCAGTGTGACACAGCCTTAATGCAGTATAACACTATGCACCATAATGCAATGCAACACTCTGCACCATAACGTAGTGTAACACTGAGCCATAATGCAGTGTAACACTGTGAGCCATATGCAGTGCAGATGAGCCATAATGCAGTGCAACACTATGTACCATAATGCAGTGTAACACTATGAGCCATAATGCAGTGCAACACTGAGCCATGTAATGTGGTTTAACACTGCGACTTATAATGCTGTGTGACACTGATATGTTTAATGCAATGTAACACAGTGGGATATTGAACACTATGAGCCGTTTAGACATGTAATGCCGTGTGATTTGACACAATGCACAAGCTGTGTCCCACACTACTTGCCAATTGTTGTAGCATGAAGAACACCGAGTGATGATTAACCACATTTCAGCCTCACTTTTTTTACATCGCGAACTTTATTAACAACACAGGTTGAGTGCCATCTACGGAGGAACCTACATGCTTGACAAGGATGTGGAGGAGGTTGTGTACGAGAATGGTCATGTGGCTGGCGTCAAGTCTCAGGGAGAAATTGCTAGATGTGACTGTGTAATTGGTGATCCGACTTACTTCAAGGAGAAAATCAAGAAAGTTGGCCAAGTAAGTTTCATTTGTCTGCGTAAATTGCCCCCCCCCCCCCAAGGGGACAGAATCTGTACAAGTCACCCTGTACAAGTCACCCCCTGGGACAGAGTCTGTACAACCTCTTGGGCATAGTCAGTTCAATAGCCCCCCATCCCCAGGACAGAGTCTGTACAACCCTTAGGACAGAGTCAGTAAAATCCACCTTCTATGCTGAGTCTGTACAAGTCCACACTAGGGCTGAGTCAGTACCTGTGTCTGTATATACATGTACAAGTCCCTACTAGGGCTTAGTCAGTACCTGTGTCTGTATATACCTGTACAAGTCACCACTAGGGCTGTGTCAGTACCTGTGTCTGTGTATACATGTACAAGTCCCCCCCAGGGCTGTGTCTGTGTATACATGTACAAGTATATTACTTTTCAGTTATTTGAAATTAATTTAATAGCTGATTCAAGTTCCATTTTGAGGGGGTTTACCAGATTCCAATAATCAAATTTGAATATTCTGTACCAGGCATGGACCCCTTCTCTCTGGTCCTATCATACACCGTAGATGGGGGATTTTTCATTTGTAGAATTTCTAGAAGACAGATGCATATGCACACACTTACACACACACACACATGCATGCTATACTTCGCTTCACAACGTGCCTGGGTTCCCATATGCAGAGTTGTAAAAGTCTTTTCCATTTTATTTTGAAGAAGCCAAGCAAGTGAACACTTTTGGCGTAGAATGTTGCTTCAGAGAATCTTTTATTCCTTTAGAAGTGTGTGTGTTGTATTTGTAGAATTCTCACTACACTGTCAATGATCTATTTATCTGCTTTAATAGCAATTATTTGGTCGATGTTTAGGCCAACATGCTCAAGGCTCTGATGCTGGGCAAAGCATTGATTTGATAATCGTTGTAGCTGGGTTTTTTCTCTCTCTCTAGTTGAATTTCTCTTGCATAGAAATCCAGCAATGGATTTGCGATGTTGATGATCTAGACTTTTCTAATTGTATACTCTTTTTATTTTATAGTTTTCCTATTGGAGCATGGTTCAACTTGGTACACTCGTTGGTTGAAGATTTTATTAATTTATTTGTAATTATTGTTGCAGGTTGTTCGATGCATCTGTATACTCAATCATCCTATTCAAAGTACGCAGGATAGCGACTCATGCCAAGTCATTCTGCCTCAGAACCAGCTTGGCAGAAGTTCGGGTATGTTGGCTTTGGTGCCATATATAGTATCTGTTATAATTTTATGTAAGTGGAGCAATCAGGGTTTGTGAAATTATTGGGGGGACGTCGGAATTTTATCGGGGTAATAAAAAATAAATAATGATATATAATTGCATGAGGTTGACATTATGACTTAATATTTTCCTTTGTCCCTTCTTCTGTCTCAGTTTTGAAGGTGGGAAAGACAGTGTTTGTTGGATAATACATGGTAGTGTTCCTACTCACCAAGAAGTAGTATAGTGATGGCGCCTGCTATGTCTAAGTAAGGCAGATACAGTAGTGCCAAAACCCCCAAATTTTAATGTACCATTTGCATTGGACTTACGTGATATGTTACGGGTGACGTTGTTGATGGTGTGTTCTACAACTGTTCTTAGGAATTGTCCAACAACTCAAGTTATGCATCACGGTACGCTTGGCATGCATCACGGTACGCTTGGTATGCATCACGGTACGCTTGGTATGCATCACGGTACGCTTGGCATGCATCACGGTACGCTTGGCATGCATCACGGTACGCTTGGCATGCATCACGGTACGCTTGGCATGCATCACGGTACGCTTGGCATGCATCACGGTACGCTTGGCATGCATCACGGTACGCTTGGCATGCATCACGGTACGCTTGGCATGCATCACGGTACACTAGGCATGCATCACAGTACGCTTGGCATGCATCACGGTACGCTTGGCATGCATCACGGTACGCTTGGCATGCATCACGGTACGCTTGGTATGCATCACGGTACGCTTGGCATGCATCACTGTACGCTTGGCATGCATCACGGTACGCTTGGCATGCATCACTGTACGCTTGGCATGCATCACGGTACACTAGGCATGCATCACAGTACGCTTGGCATGCATCACGGTACGCTTGGCATGCATCACAGTACGCTTGGCATGCATCACGGTACGCTTGGCATGCATCACGGTACGCTTGGCATGCATCACGGTACGCTTGGCATGCATCACGGTACGCTTGGCATGCATCACGGTACGCTTGGCATGCATCACGGTACGCTTGGCATGCATCACGGTACGCTTGGCATGCATCACGGTACGCTTGGCATGCATCACGGTAAGCTTGGCATGCATCACTGTACGCTTGGCATGCATCACGGTACGCTTGGCATGCATCACGGTACGCTTGGCATGCATCACGGTACGCTTGGCATGCATCACGGTACGCTTGGCATGCATCACGGTACGCTTGGCATGCATCACGGTACGCTTGGCATGCATCACGGTACGCTTGACATGCATCACGGTACGCTTGGCATGCATCACGGTACGCTTGGCATGCATCACGGTACGCTTGGCATGCATCATGGTACGCTTGGCATGCATCGTCTGCGTTGACTTATTTCTTCTTGTTGCCACTGGGAGTTTTAGGACCATTCCTAGGAAAGCCATTGCTAAGAGCACCGGTCTCGAGGTGTGAAGTAACACTTGTATCTGGCTCAGATGGTAGAGCACGCGCTTAACATGCAAAAGGAAGATCGATGTCTGGTTTGTAGAATTATTATTATTATTTATTTATCTTCCTTTCCATCCCCTCCCATTTTTTTCCTTTTTCCCCCGCCCCCAATCCTTAGGTAGAAAAAAAATTAATTAGCACTTTTCAGCTGTAAGACTGTCGTTACCGTGTGTCTGCATATGCTCAGAGGCACACAAAGGAAATACTTGTGTACTGCACTAAACTGTTTTGAGTATACAGCTTTTCTATTCCAGGCACAGAAAAAAATTTCCAGACCAATTTGGGGGCGTGTCGCTCAAGGTGCCTTGGAATTATGCCTGCCACAAATTAGGAAGTGAGTGACCCTTGCGTGTTTGGATATATCTACTAAGAAAAGGTGCCTATAGAGACTTTTTACATATCATCTTAAAGCACACACAGCAACAAGCTGGTATAAAAAGTATTTGCACAGAAGAAAGGGGAAAAAAGTTATGACAGCTACAAATATGTGTTAAAATTTCGGTGGTTTCAGGTGTAGTCCCCTCTTAATTAAATGTATTCTTGAAGCCCTTAGCCCATGCTAAACCTTCAAATTAACTAAGCCACCACTTGGCCTAACCCAAGGCTTCAATCTTGAGCTAAGTCTCACTAAGCTTGCCTCCTTCTCCTTGTTATATGGAACTGGCCTTCCTGGAGAACTAGTAAAGCAGAGACTGATGCAAGAGATGAAGAAACAAAATCTATTTGGAAACATTCTACGCTGTGGATAAAGATTTTTTACCCAATTTATTTGTACGGCTCCTGCAATGTTACTATGTTGCATAGAAACACAAACGGTACGAAACCATATAAATAATAATAATAATAATTACTTGCTCTGTATGAAGATTTTGCTGACTGTGTATGTGGTGTCCGACATTGGTGCTACAAACACCAAGTACCAATTTGACATAAATGTGGACATAGATCGCAATATATATATTATATACATGTATATATATTAAAATATATATATTTATTAAAAATATATATATATTAAAAAAAATTAAAAAAGTATTGCCTAATAGATTGCTCTAACATTATAAAATAGCAATAAAAACTTTTCTTCCTCCAATTTGACTGTCAAGTGACAAAATGGGAGAGAAAAAAAAACAATAATGGTTGACTCATTCGCAACTTTCTCAAGAAGAGGCTAGTTTCTGGAAGCTCTTCAGTAAGGGGGGACTAATCCATTTAAAAAAAAAAAAAAAAAAATTTTTTTTTATTCATTCAGTACTATAGTTCATGTAGTATTTCTATTTATAGTTTCAGAGCATTTGAAGGCTTCATTTCAAAGTTATACACGCTTTTGTCCATGCTATTGACTACATAAATTCTTCAATTGCTGCAACAGTGGAGAAGAACCTCCGTGAAAACCGTTGCGTAGCTTCTTTGTGTTTTGTCCTGGAAGCTAGATATTACATCATTAGATAGCTAACCGTCATAGCAGTATTTCTATAGCAACTGGCCATTCCCTAAAGATGATGTTATGAACTGCGCACGCCATCTAACTAGCTACGCCAGTCAGTTGTTTTGTTTATCTATAATGCCAAAAAAAGTCTACAGAGCTCGCCCGAAGAAGTATTTTGGGATTCCAAAGCACAATGTAAATCCAATCTCTACCTCTCACTCTTCCGTGGAATCTGGAGCTGAAACTTCCGTGGAAGCTGAAACTCCATTTGAGAGATCTGTTCCTCGGGAAACGGCCAGTCACAAGATGTTTGCTATCTCTTATATCCTAGCCAGTTTTCTGTCATCTGGGGAACCTCCTGGATACAGTGAAGCAGCACAGGTTAGTGGCTCTGATAGTCCATATGAGGGAAAGGCTTACCAGCTCATAAGCTGTGATAGTCTTTCTCAAGCAGTGAGTGAGATTGGGCTGTGCTCTGCTTGCAAGTCAACCCTCACTCTCAGGGAGAGCCTAGTTAGTAGGAGAGGAATTGTATTGAAGCTGTTATTTGTTGTACTGTGTGGGACAAGAAGGCGGCCATATCAGACCCGTATGCTCCTGATGCAAAGCAACTGAATGCCAGGTCTGTCATGGCGATGCAGGCTATAGGTCGAGGGCAAACCAGTCTACAGTCTTTCTGTGGACTGATGGACATACTTCCTCCACTAGCGGCCCATTCATACAAGCAGCACAACAAGCAGCTTGCTCAGCATTCTATGGAGGTGACCGCAAGTAACATGTTGGCTGCTTCTGCAATCTCCATCGCCTACACGGTACAAGTTCACAGATGTCATCCATATCGCTGTCACCTGTGATGGGACTTGGAGCAAGCATGGCTCCACAGCAACGCATATGGTGGTCATTGCCTGGGAGACAGGTCAAGTACTTGACTTTGAGATCAAGTCCAAGTACTGCTCAATTTGTGCCATGAAGATGGAGGTTTTGGACAAGGGTTCCAATGAGTTTGATGAAGGGTGGGAGGGCCATCAGGCCCATTGTGAGTGCAAGCATGCTGGATCATCGCCAGCCATGGAAATGTGTGCTTCAGGTGATCTCTTCCAACTGTCTGAGAAAAGGCTTTGCCTTTGGTACACCAAAGTTATTGGTGACGGAGATACCAAGACGGTGGGTAACCTCAATGCAGTGTTGAAGCCGTACTGAGTGGAGAGTCAGTGGGTTCTGCATCGAAGTTACCATCGAAGAAGTTACCATTGAAGTTACGAACCGGAAAGGAAGATAGAGAACATAATTATGTACTTTTTTCCCCTTCAATTTCTAGAGCCGTTATCTCAAAATGAGTTATTTCAAGTTTGTGTGCACATAATGAGTTATTTCAAGTTTGTGTGCACATAACTGGGCTATGCTTTGTCCTATATCAACACAAAAAATCTATGGGGAGAGATACTGACCTTTCTTAAAATTCTATTTTACAAGTTATGTTTTCATCCATTCAAATGCATGTCGGTGGGTTCTCTATGTGCTGTCAAAATTGTAAGTGGTTATATCACACAGGTGTTGAGTAAAGTGCAATAATGTGAAATCACCTTGGTGTCCACAATTCCTACCAGGATGACGCTAGGTCAAAAATATACCATTGGAAAGCTCTCTGAATGAGCAGCATTTTGGTAAACATCATAGTGTATAGAACAAAAAAAGTTATGAACGAATTAAAAAAAATGTCCCAGAAATGGAAGTAAGATGCACAAACCTCCATGTTTACTGGAGAACACTAATATGATAAGAACATTTTGAAGTTATTAATGTTGACGGGGAAAAAAGAAATTATATGTAGCTTTATAATAAAAAAAACACATCACATGTACATATAAGGTAGTTAATTTTTCATACATTTTCATTCCAAAAATAGCAATTTCAGAAAGAAACTTGCATGGGGAGGAGCTAGGATTGATTTAGAATATTCATCAAGAGTTGGGGGGTGGGACATAGAAAGGTATAATTAGGGTTACAAAAGTAGGGGTGACATGTGTTTACAGAGCTATTTGTAACTGCCAGCTTTACAAGGGATAGTAGCTGGCTTGTAAGTGGAGGGGTGGTTGGTTGGGGCAAATGCCTGCAGGTCCCTCCTCTCCCTGGGGGCCCAGATTTCCTTCTATTTCTTAGCAGCAGCAAAGAGTGCTTCAAAGAAGCATAGGTTGTCCTCCTTCCCCCAATACCTAAATCCTGTATGAAATAGTGCTATAGCTGTCCAATGTTAAACATATTATACCTAATACCGGCTGTGGATAGGAATATAGAGCTAGGATTAGGTGCAAATCAACTTTGTGGTGACGTGTGCATGATTTGTTGCAGATATATATGTGTCCTGCGTGTCATCTTCCCACAACGTTGCTACCAAGGGCCATTACATTGCCATGGTCAGCACAACAGTAGAGACCTCCAACCCGGAGGGGGAATTGGACCCTGGTCTGAACCTGCTTGGGAACATTGCTAAAAAGTAAGTAGGGCTGCCAATATTTCTACATGAACATCGGAAATCTAGGGAAGACAGGATGTTTCCCAATTTGTTCCCTCCATAATTTTACATGCTTAACCCGCTTGGCATATGTACACGGGTAGCTAGAGACCACTTAAAAAATCTGTTGCTAGTTGTGGAATTATGTATTTGTGGACTTCCTTCTTTAGACAAAAGCCCAGACTAGTGCAGCTGTTATGACTACAGCTATGGTTTGCAGCAATAGCTGTCTCCTGGCATAGGAGCGCTCTATTAAAAAGAACTATATATTAAAAGTCAGTTGCGTGGGAAGCCCAATCTGTGGCTCGAAGGAAACTTAGCTTATCGGGACTTCCTTCTTTGGACCAAATCTAGACCAGTGCCGCTGTAAGGGCTACTGCTGTGGAACATAGCTATAGCCTTGTCACGACACTCTGGTGCATGCACAGATAAATAGCTCGATGATGCTCTTGATAATAGCTAGTAGCTGGCTAGCTAGTTATATTGAAAGCCCTAACTTGATACTTTTATGAGCCCTTCCCAAACTTTCCACTTCATTCCAGGTGTACATCTTGTGCTGATAGCTAATCAACATATAGTTGCACATCTTGTGCTGATGGCTAATCAACATATTTGGCTGCTTTTTAATTACATTTTTACAAAAAAAAAATATATATATTATCGAACTTTCTTGTGAGGGTGATTTAGCGTTGATACTTCTTCCCGTTAAGAGTGTTAATAGCTTTGTAAAAATAATAATAATATTTTAAGAATAGCTCAATCTGTGTGCTCACTTTTGGCACTACAATTCTAGGTACATTTGCACCCCAAGTCAGAGAGACCTTAATTTCATATAATTGTTATTTTTAGTACATTCTGAGCAGTGTAGTGACTATAAGGACAGCTGATCTAGTAGGATGGTTTAGTATTGTTGTTCTAGGTTGTGCATAGCTTCTCCTAAGTTAGAGATCCTGTAGATGTGGGGGAAACTCCCCATGAAAGCTGTTCACTGCCACCACTTATAGAGTAGCGATGGTTACAATTTTTGTGCCCAAGAATAAAATATCTGTAGAAAAACACTTAAGCATGTGAAGGCTATAGAGCATCAAATATGGATACAGCCCCTTTTTCTATAGTTGTGATATTGACATTGATTACGAGTTTTGCTTTGTGTTTCATTTCATAGGTTTTATGAAGTCAGCAACTTGTATGAACCAACTGACAATGGCGTTGAGTCTAAGGTAGTGTAGTATATGTGCTTCTTCTACTGTATGATGATAGATAATTCCTAGCTGACAGTAAGAATCCTAATGGGGTAAGGGAGAAGAAAAAAAAGATGGGGGAGAAGGAATATATATATATATGAATTCTCCTGGGACAGAAAAGGAAGGAAGTTGTTCTGTTGCAAGTACAAAAGTAGTCTTTTGAATGTATACTGAAAAGATAAGATTTCTTTTTTCTTTTCTTGATTATCCCGAACATGATCATCCTGAGCATAAACATTTTTCTCCACTACTAAACAATTTTCCTGTTAGTTCACTTATTGTCATCTTATTCCTTCTAGTACATTATCTTGCCATTAGTCAGAGTCATACCATTCATTAGTCTTATCCCTTCTAGTACATTATCCTGCCATTAGTCAGAGTCATACCATTCATTAGTCGTAGCTTTTGCCCTCGTGGTGTTTAGCATTTTTTTCCCAAATTGATTCATTTAAATAAAAAAGAATAATTTTTCCCCTTTTTTTATACTTAATTTTTTTTTTTTTTTTTTTTCCTTCCAGACTTTCATTTCCAAGTCCTATGATGCTACGACTCATTTTGAGACCACTTGTGACGACGTCTTGAACATCTACGAAAGGGTCACTGGTGCAGCATTTGATTTCTCACAAGTGAAGTCCCTTGTCCAAGTTGAAGCTGCTGAATAATAAAACACACTTATGACACTAAATGATTTTTCTAGACTTTTTTTAATGTGCCTGCATAATAATGTGTGAATATGTATTGTCGTGGGTAATATTTCTTTAGTTGTGCATGTATATAACTAGTAGTTATGTTATTGTTTTTGAGTGGATCCTTATTATATCTTACGAACACAATGCACAAGTTTTTCCACCCACGCTATATACCCATGACTCCAGACACAAGAGTCTTAAGATCAAAGGTAATCAGCATATACAAGAGCAAAAAAAATTTTTTTTAAAACAACCAGCTATTTTTGGATTGCAGAAGAAAGATGGGAATGAAATCGGCCCATGTACACCCTAACCAGTTGTCTTCCTTCACCACTTGTACTGGTACACACCAATATTGTGTTGGGTGCTTGATTTTTCCCCCTTTTTCCCTTTTTTGTGATTGCATGGCACTCCTTGAAAACCACTGCAATATTTGTGCACATATGGTTTTAGGTAGTAAGGTGGTCTACATGGGTACAGTAGTGCTTCGTCCAGCATAGCTGGTTGTTTTTAAATAAAATATTTTTTTGCTTTTGTTTCAAATGTTCTTGTTTGTTTTGTTGTTTCCGAGTGTCATAGTTAGCAATGGAGGAGAAAAGAAGTACTACATCATGTGTGAGCTGATTAGTGGAGGGTCTCCTCGATATTTCAGTACTTTCTAACTTTTTTTAAAAATGTATTGTTGGCTGTGCATTATATACACTTGTCCAATATATGCTATGCATTGTTGCTATTGTTGACTACTTGTGTTCATCGTGTCCAAAATATCTGAACGTCATTATTAGATAGATGACAGTGAATGAAACGGGAAGTGAGTACAAGAATAATGGGCAATTTTACTGAAGGGACGAGCCATCGGGGCTGAACCTGTGATAATGTATTATTAAGAAGGGATGTGCGCAATGGACGACCATAATTGTACCAAGTGCAAGAGAGTTAAAAAATGTTATAGCTAGAAAATTATTTCAAAGAAAAAACTTGGAACAATTTATTGTATGTATATGTATACACACTAGGTCCACAGTTGAAAAATAATTCCAGAGTCTGAATACTTTGGGATCCATCCCAAAATTTGTTGCAAAAATCTGTGCACAGCTATAATATATATATAAATTGTGTGTTGATTTGCTCGTGAAGTCTGATAGCCAGCGTACATGAAGTAGTTCCATCCTAATACATTTACTTTGTTTATTTTGGGCGAGCCTGCAATGTTTTCAGTTTATATGCATTCTTGACCACAAATACCAGGCTACTAAGAGAGGGAGCTAAGTGAGCGGAACCAATGCTATGGAGAGTAGATGATAAGCTAGACTGGGAGGAATATCATAGGCAGTAGAGTAAGTGGGAATAGGAAGTGAGCGAACTTGAACAAGAGTTGGAGGAGGAATAGCCAGGGACTGTGGAGTAGATGGAAGGAGAAGGTCGTAGCTGCAGTAGAGAGAGGAATAGGTGGTTACAGAGGGATGGTGGTCAGAGGATGTGAAGAGGAAGCGAGGAAGAGAAGAGTGGGGAGGTTACACTGAGTCAACTATGGGAGAACTACAGAAGAGCGAGAAAGGAAGTGAAAATGGCTATCATGAAAGAGAAGAATGAATTGAGGAAGAGAACAGTGAGGCAGATCAGAGGTAGGGTGATACTAGTTCCAAACTGTTTTGGACTCGCTTGAGAGGAAAAGGAGTGAAGGATGAATAGAATGAACAATGGGGGAAGGATGGTGGAGGGGAAAGACAGGGTGTTAGAAGTAATGGCAAAACACTGGAAAGAGTTGCCTGGAAAATAAGATGCTAAAGCAGAGATGGAAGATGTGGGTGGGCATGAGTTGGTGAGGAAGTAAGTTGGGAAGAAGTGGTGGCGGTAATGAAGTGTTTGAAGAGAGGGAAAGCAGCAGGTCCAGACTGAATTATGAATGAGATGTAGATATACAAGGGTGGACAGTTGAGGCGATGTTGCTGATGATGAATATGGTGATGAAGAGTGAGTGCTGTCTGTTAGACTGGAAGGGAAGTCCACTGGTACCTCTCCACAAAATGATGATGTGGAACAAGTTGGTAAATATAATAGAGGGATTATATTTGGTTGTAGTGTGGTGAAAGTATTTGTGAGTGTATTGGCGAGGAGGTTGGAAGGTTTGCTGAGGATTGGATTTTGACGAAGCGCAGGGAGGGTTTAGGAGTGGTAGGGGATGCAGAAAGTTGTTGTTGTCACAGATGAAAATGAGTAGGAGATTGTGGGCCAAGCAATACAATAGCAGGAGTTGCAGTGCAGGAAGATCTAGGATGGAGGAAGCTTGACGAAAGGAGGAAAAAGATGAAGGTGATGTTTGGTAAGAGATTAGAGGAGTTGGAAGAAGGAAAATTGTTAAAAAAAATAAGTGGTAAATAAACTAAGTGAGGATGGAGGATTCAGCTGGTGGGATGAGTATGAAGTTTTGGGGAGAAAGTATGAGATGGGTAGTGATTATGGGTCAGTTGGAAAGACAAGATTAAGATGAGAAATGAGAAGGACTGGGTGGAGGAAGTAAGCAGCAAAAGTACATTGAAGTGGTACAAGTGGGCAAGGAATGGTACAGGGTGGTGAGGTAATTGAAGTCTGTACAGGGTCAGGAAGTTGTGAGGCTGCTGTTCAGACTAAGGACAGGCTCAACAGGGTTGTTGGAGGATAAGACGAGATGTAAAATGATTGTAGATGAGAGGTGTGCAATGTGTGAGAGTGGTGCACGAGATGATGTAGAGCATTTATTGGTGACGTGGGGAATATGGGCGGGATCGGTGAGTACTGGTGGATGAGGTGAGCTGAATTGTAGGGCTGGAGAGTGGCTGGAGGAATATGGACGAGTGCAAGGAGTATTACATTTTATATGTTTAGTCCCCAATTAACCGACTAAATGCAATCAAAATCACTAACACCCCCCCCCCCCCCCCCCCCCCCTGCTTTTCAGTAATACAATTAAACATCAGTCCTTGTGGTGTACTGCTGGATGTCTCCAAGTAGGGTTTAATTAAACATTGTTAGAATAGGATATGCTGCTGATCCCCTAGAACAACAAGCGCACTTACACACCATTGAAGAGTTTCTTGGAAATATAGCCTCATTGCTTGCATGCATTTCTTTAAACTATAAGAGTTTGACACACAAATTATGTGTACATGTGTATCTTCCCAGTCCTGCCAATGTTGACCTCTACAAATATACCATGATAATTCACCACTGCCTGAATCAATGGAATAGTACCTTTCCTATTACAGTAATTGGTTTTACTTAGGCTGCTGAAGGTGGGGGCATAAGGGGCTAGTGCCCCCAACATTTATAGAGAGGGGGCAGAGCCTACTCCCCAACTTTTTCTCCTCCTACTCTATTAGGGACACTATAATATGTCAAAACCTGAAAAAGTTGTAACATACTGTGCTGGTATTATTAGTCCTACTGTATACTGTTGGTTGTTCTTGTGTGCTTTCAAATGATATGCTATTGACACTCTTTCTTTGAAGCTACATTCACTGTCCATCCACATCCACTGAAAGAGCCCAATCTCACTCATGCATGGAACCAAATGCCAGATTTGGTGTGTTGGCTGCCTATATTGGTAAGATCCATGTATACCAAATTTACACCGTAGGATATGCTTTGCTAATCACTTTCTAAATTTGAAATTTTGAGATGGATCCAGAGTATGGCAGAAGTTATGTCGTAGAAAGTTGTTTTTATTGAACAATCTTCTACTGTACAGTTCAGTGATGTAAGTTGGAACCAGTCTTCATGCTCTGCTGCAATGGATGGCCTCTTCTGATTTATTACCTTTCACATTAACATTGTCATCTGTCTATGTGGCTGTACAGCCTTTTATTTTTTTGATAATATATATAAAAATAAATTTAAAATAAGTATTGGCTGATACTACACCTGGCACGCTGGTGAATAGACTGTACACAACAAATCAACACAAACTTAATATATATATAATATATATATATAACTGCACAGATTATGATAAATTTTCAGATGGATCTCTGAGTATGTTAGAAGTTATGAGATAGTTTTTATTTATTGTACAATCATGTTCATAGCACACATTTCAGTGATGCAAAACCAAATGTATTGGCTCCAATCCCCATGCCCTAGTGTAGTAGGCAGCCTCTATTCATTTTTCACCCTTCACCATTAACAATGTCATCTCTCTCTCTGTCTGTCTCTATAGCCTTTTATTGTATGGACACACCTTTTATTAAAAATAAATAAAATGAAATTAAATATGTTGATTTCCATGCGCAATCTAATCGGCTGTGTACCAGAAGTTATATCATCCCCATATATATTTTTTAATTTAAATATTTGGTGAGCGAAGCAAGTCCACACTGTTGCCAGTTTGTAAGATTCTTGACCACAAATTATGCATTACTAGGGTATTCACTACCCAGAGAGCGAGCTAAACAAATGGGACAAATGCTATAATTAATCATATGTTACAGGCAAACTGTGAAATTAGTCATTTCGTAAAATGCCTAAAAATTCCAGTCATTTCACAAAATGATTGAAAAGTCCAGGCATTTCCAAAATGAGAGACTTTTAGGCTTAGGCATTTCATGAATTGCCTAAGTTTGTGGCTCCTGGCAAGGCACACAATAAGACTTAAAAAGGTTTACACACTCCCTGATTATGTTGGCATACTTAGTAGAAAGATGTTTTAACATACGATCATGACCAGCATGGCCTGTGGCAATGTGTGCTCGCTGAATGATTGTATATGTCTCTTCAATGCAGACATAGTAAATTGGAGGATCCTCGGGAGATGAATGTTTCTTGAGCCCTAGCCCTAGCCCTATCCTTATCCTTAGCCCTATCCCTATCCCTAGCCTGTGGAATGATTATGCGTAGAATCACCAATCTGGTTATCTTTTATAAGACATACCAGGAAAGGGAAGCCAAATCATTGACTAATGGAATTAAAATTGTAATTAGTGTGATGAACATCTCACCTGTCAGTTTACTTTTCAGTCATTTTGTGAAATGACTGGAATTTTTAGGCATTTTACGAAATGACTAATTTCACAGCTTGCCTGTGACGCAACCACCATGGCCTGTGTCTCTTCAAGCACTCTGCCTCAGGTTGCTTCGTTAGCTCTCTTATTGCCCTAGTGGTGTATAATTTGTAGTCATGAATACATACAAAGTTGAACCTATAAAGTTACACTAGAGCGTGGACTCACTTCACTTGTTCTCTATGTTTGTTGCATAAAACAAGTCCATTTCTTCCTTCAAATTAAAGTTTTAATTAGTGTTCTATTAGGTGTTAATTAAGTGTGGCCACCGTCCCAACATGTAAATTGAGTCACTAATACTTACCCATCTGGACCATTTTGTCACTTCATTCATTAGGCTAATTAGCGAACTCTCATTCTGCTACAATCATAGCAATATTACCGGGAGTGCGGAGTGTAAAAAGCTATAAGATATAAACCTGGTTACATCTTAAATTCCTACATTCGCTGTGGTGTCAAACGGTGGTACAAACTACCAGGATACGAAATATTTTGTGGAGTCAACCACACACTGAGGTAAAGCTAATCAGAACATTTTGGTGCCTTTTTGTGTAAGAATTAGAGTGGATGCTCATGTTACCTGAGCTAGGCTAGACGTATTTTTGGAATTAATTGATATAAGATAGTAATAGAGCATTCTGTAAAGATTATGAGTTATAGCCTACCAAGAACTCTTTCTCAGCCTAATTAAAAAATAACTACTAATATTTAGAGCTAAAGAGAAACTAAAATTCTTCAAAACACGAGAAAAGTTTAGTTTAGCTCTAGGTGGCTCATTTTGATTAGAAAAACACTTTTTTGACTTAAAAAAAAATTTTTTTGGTAAATTTCTGCAAAAATACTTTGAAACACCATATAAGCTTAGTTTAGCTGTAAGTTCATTTTGATGAGGAAAACTTTTTATGATCTTTAAAGATTTTTTTTTAAAATTACTCAAAAAATACTTCAATACAAAAGAAAAGCTTTGTTATACTGTATAGAGATCATTTGGATGAGAAAAAATTTTTTTTTGACCTGAAAGAGATGTTTTTTTGTCAATTTCCGCAAAAATGCTTAAAAATACCAGAAAAGCTTAGTTTAGCTGTATGTGGCTCATTTTGACGAGAAAAATATTTTTGACCTTAAAGAGATTTTTTTTTATAATTTCCTCAAAAATTCTTCAAAACATGACAAAAGCTTAGTTTAGCTGTGTATGGCTCATCTCGATGAGAAAAACACTTTTTTGACTTCAGATAATGTTTTTTTTGTGTATTTCTGCAAAAATGCTTCAAAACACCAGAAAAGCTTAGTTTAGCTGTATATGGTTCATTTTGATGAGAAAAACACTTTTTTGACCTTAAATAGATGTTTTTTGTAAATTTCCCCCAAAAAATTCTTCAAAACAAGTATAAAGCTTTGTTATACTGTATAGAGATCATTTGGATGAGAAAAACATTTTTTGGACCTGAAAGAGATGTTTTTTTTTGTCAATTTCCGCAAAAATGCTTAGAAAAACATTTTGATAAAAGAGATTTTTTTGTCAATTTCTGGAAAAATGCCTCAAAACACCAGAAAAGCTTAGTTTAGCTGTATGTGGCTCATTTTGATGAGAAAAACATTTTGACCTTAAAGAGAATTTTTTTCAATTTCGGGAAAAATGCTTCAAAACACAAAAAAAGGTTAGTTTATATGTATGTCGCTCATTTGGACGAGAAAAGCACTTTTTTTGACCATAAAGAGATGTTTTTTTGTCAATTTCCACAAAAATGCTTGATAACAACAGAAAAGATTAATAGGTGTATATGGCTCATTTGATGTGAAAAACACTATTTGACCATAAAGAGATGTTTTTTTTAATCTATTTCAGTAAAAATGCCTCAAAACACCAAAAAAAGCATAGTTTAGCTGATGTGTCTCATTTTGAAGCGAAAAACCCTTTTTTGACCTTAAAGAGATTTTTTTTTCATAATATCCGCAAAAATACTTCAAAATACCAGAAAAGCTTAGTTTAGCTGTATGTGGCTCATTTTGATTAGAAAAAAACCCTTTTTGATAAAAGAGGTGTTTTTTGTCCATTTTCCCGAAAATGCTTCAAAACACCAGAAAAGCTTAGTTTAGCTGTATGTGGCTCATTTTGATGAGTAAAACATTTTTTGACCTTAAGGCCAGTATTGCCCATTATTTTGAACTTTTTGACAAAAATATTTTTGTTACTTATATCCTTTCTAAACATCTGTACAAATTGTCTTTCAAATTTGAAAACATTTGGATGTACAACTCTATAGTTATGATGGATTTTATCCAGGCTTTCACTTGCATTAAACTGAAAAATCGAAGAAGGAGGTTAGTTCAGCTTCATGAAAGTTTGATGGATCATATCTCTGCGACCACTTCCCCTAGAGACTTGCTACAAGTACTAGAATGCAGCTCATTGCATGCAGAATCACTGTGTTCTAATTGAGCATAAATTTATGACAAATTGAAGTACTGCACGAGACTAGTACTAGTCAGCAATTTTTTTAAAACTTCGCGAGGATGCCTAATATAGAGTTCCCAATTTCAAACACCGATTTCTCAGAAACATGATTTTTGAAGAAAAATTGGGGATAAAACTGATATCGCAAGGAAAAATATATGTATACCTGCTTCATTTTATATCATTTTGTAACACTCTTATTGCTCTATGCAATGAGTGAAGAGGTTTTCAATTTGGAGGTACTACTACCATGTTATAGTCTGTGTAATATACATATGTAAACCCATATATGGTTGACCTTGTCAAACATTCCTTTTAGTGTTGTAGTTTGAAATCTTTCGCTCATTGCAAACCTTAGCAGTTACTCTACTACATCCATTAAAGGAAAGTGTATATATGGTATATCTTTTGAGAGAGACACTTTTTTGTGATTCTGTCAGAATTTTTCTAAACCACTATACTTTACTGACACTTCTTATAAAACATATCATTAGAAAGCTCTTGCAGAAAGCTGTATTCTGATATCAAAATGAGCTGCAGAACATGAAGGGCAACAGTGTTATGTGCGTTAATACAAAATATGTTTTAATGGGCATTACTGGGCTTTTTACACAATTTCCGCAAAAATGGTTCAAAACACCAGATAAGCTTTGTTTAGCTGCTATGTGGCTCAATTTAATGAGAAAACTTTTTGACATAATAGAGATTTTTTTTGTCAATTTATGCAAAAATGCTTCGAAACAACACAAATGCTTAGTTTAGCTGTATGTGGCACATTTTAATGAGAAAAAAACTTTTTTGGCCAGGGGGGACTACACCCGAAACCACGAAATTTGACAGAAATTGGAACACAAATTTGATCTGTCATAACTTTTCTCCCCTTTCATCTGTGCAAATACTTTTGATACAAGCTTGTTGCTTATTGTGTGTGCTTTAAGATGATATGTAAAAAGTCTCTATAGGCATTTTTTCTTAGAAGATACTTCCAAACACTCAAGGGTCATTAAAAAATGGCACTTCATAATTTGTGGCAAACATAACTCCAAGGCGCCATGAGCTACGCGCCCCAAAATTTGTGTGTGGGTTGCTAAAGCACGTAGCTGTGATATGCCCGGTTTATTATTTTTTTTGAGGTAGGACTATCCCATTTACCACCGAAATTTGAACACATATTTGTGGCTGTCATAACTTTCCCCTCCTTTCTTCTGTGCAGATACTTATGGTACCAACTTGTTGCTTATTGTGTGTGCTTTAAGATGATATGTAAAAAGTATCTATATGGACCTTTTCTTAGAAGATATATCCAAGCACGCAAGGGTCACTAAAAAAATAGCGCCTCCCTAATTGTAACCCGTCTAATTCCAAGGCGCCGTGAGCTACCGCCCCCAAATTAGTGTTGTGGCTTCCTACAAGCCTAAGCTGTGATATATGCGAGAGAAATTATTTTTACCGTGAAGCATTCCTGAGCTATGGTGATTGGAAGAGGCGGGGTCACAGATATTCCGTGGGTTTTGGCGCGGTTGGAAATAAAGTGTCTCATATCTATTCAACACTTCACCGCGTTGTAAATATGGCTTGGTGATATCACAGCTTAGGATGTTAGCAAGCCACAAAATAAATTTTGAGTCTGTAGCCCAAGTAGCCTAGGAATTATACATGTTGCAATTTGCGAGGTGCCATTTTTTGAGTGACCCTTGTGTGTTTGGATATATCTTCTAAGAAAAAGTACCTATAGAGACATTTCACATATCATCTTAAAGCACATACAATAAACAACAAGCTGATAATAAAAGTATCTGCACAGAAGAAAGGAGGAAAAAGTTATGACAGCTACAATTATGTGTTCAAATTTCGGTGGTAAATGGGATAGTCCCTCCTTCATGAAGCCCTCCTGAGTTATGGTGATTAGAAGAGGTCAGGTCACAGATATTGCGTGGGAGCCTTGGAGTTTTGTTTGCCACAAATTAGGAAGTGCCATTTTTAAATGACCCTTGCATGTTTGGATATATCTTCTAAGAAATGGTGCCTATAGAGTGGTATCAAAAGTATTTGCACAGAAGAAAGGGGAAAAAAAGTTATGACAGCTCAAATATGTGTTCAAATTTCGGTCAAATATCGTGGTTTCAGGTGTAGTCCCCCCTTAAAAAGATGTTTTTTGGTCAATATCCACAAAAATGCTTCTGTTGATCAAAAAAGCATAGTTTAGCTGTAAGTAGCTCATTTTGAAAACACTTTTTTGACCTTAAAGAGATGTTTTTTGTCTATTTCAGCAAAAATGGTTCAACCACCAGAAAAGCAGCTCCATGTGGCTCATTTTGATGAGAAAAATTTTTTTTTTTGACCTTAAAGAGATATTTTTTGGTCAATTCCGGAAAAAATTACTTCATAACTCCAGAAAGGCATAGCTTAGTTGTATGTGGCTCATTTTGATGAGAAAAACACTTTTTGGACCTTAAAGAGATGTTTTTTTTTGTCAATTTCGGCAAAAATGCTTCAAAACACCAGAAAAGTTTAGTTTAGCTCTAGGTGGCTCATTTTGATGAGAAAAACACATTTTTTGCCGTAAAGAGATTTTTTTTGTCATTTCCTCAAAAATGCTTCAAAACACCAGAAAACCAAAGTTTGGTATGCGGCACATTTTGTTGAGAAAAAGCACTTTATTGATCTAAAATAGATGTTTTTTTGTCAATTTCCCCAAAAATACTTCAAACACCAGAAAAGCGTAGTTTAGCTGTAACTGTTTCATTTTGATAAAAGCAACAACTTTGTAGGGACATGTGCTGTAGCAATGCTGCTTCTGCTAGGTACTGGAAAAGTTCATGGAGGAATGCCTTACTCTGTGTATAGATGGGAAAAATTCGGTTAAGCCTTTTATGTAGAAAAATAATTAGAAGGTAATGTGATAATTTTATGGTCATGTGTTTCCTCGAAACTTCTGATATATATTGCGATATCTCAAAATATGAAATGAGTGGAGATAAGGAAATTACATCCTATGGTGTAGATATGGTACAATTCTACATTACCAGTCAAAAGTTATCTCTGAAAGTATATTTCCTGAAGGAATGGTTCTTCCAGCAATTTGTTGTAACAAAGCTGTTTTGGTGTCATACCAGTAGAGTTTGTTAAGAATACCCACCCTATGCATAGATCAATAATATTTTCTCTTCAAGTATTTTGCATAATACAGCAACCAGAGCAAAGTAGCTTAATTCTGTGGTCATTTCTCTCCCCTATTCAAATAATGAAAACTAACGATACCTATATTTATATTGGGTAAACATATTTATCTTACACAGGATCCATATATTAATAACTAATGGTGTGATAAATAGTACGGTATATTTTTCACCCTGCAATCTTGTACCATATTTCACCCTAGCTCTTTCTAGCTCACTACATTCAGAAGTAATGGCAATGACAAGTAAACCTTAATTATATCACGATCAAGGTGAACGTGTGCCTTACTATTTATGCTACAACAAGAGTGCGAAGTACATGCAACAGGTAAAAATGGATGAGCTCATTAATTTTACAGAGCAGATAGTGAGGCTCAAACTGTACCCACAGTTGAAGCTCTAGAGCATCATTGGTGTTTGTGCATAAGGATACTGGGAATATAGCATTCTTTAACAGAAAATGAGATTGACCTGCCAAGGTGAGTACAACTACAGATATAATGACTTGGGATTAAAACGTATATTTTATCTATACCTGACATAGAGAGAACTTACTGAATCGGGATAATAGATAAACTTTAAGTTGAAAGGGATACACCTGAAAATGTGGCATTGGCAAATGAAGTGCAATGGGTGGCCTCTTCTGATTTATCACCTTTCATCAGTAACATTGTCCTCTGTCTATCTGCCTGTACAGCATTTTATTTATTTAAAAAAATATATAATACTAAATAAAAAATATATTGGTGGATACTACACCTGGCACACTGGTGAATAGACTGTACACAACAAATCAACACAAACTTAATATATAAAAATATATAACTACCTAGATTTTGACTAATTTTGGGATGGATCCCAGTGTATGTTAGAAGTTATGAGGGAGTTTTTTTTATTGTACATTCATGTTGACTAGTACACATTTCAATGATGCAAAACCAAATGTATTGGCTCCAATTCTCATGCCCTGGTGCAGTAGGCAGCCTCTATTCATTTTTCACCCTTCACCATTAATAATATCATCTTTCTGTCTGTCTGTCTCTATAACTTTTTATTGTATGGACATACCTTTTATTTATTTAAATAATACAATGAAATTAAACGTGTTGGCGTGATACTACTTCTGGATGCTGTCGCTTAGACTGCATACAAGGCAATGCACACACACATACACACACACACACACACACACACACACAATATCTTAGCCCACATGTATTGGCGAGATACTACTCTGGTATGCACTCACACACATGTTGATGACTGTACCCATTTACACCATGTCCTTTACAAAAAAAAATCAGAACACCCAATATCTCATTAATTATTGACTGCACCCATGGAGGGTAGTCTACAGCTTCCTTTGAGCAATTGGTAACATTGCACAGTAGAACACCACAAATATATTTTGGTAGATAAGCAATGGCCTTCATTGGTAACAGCTGACCAGGAGGGAGAACTCCAAAACCAATTAGCTGAACCAAGCACGAGGCAGTTGTTGAAGGATAAATTGTCACCAAAAGAAGTGTCTTATTGACACTACTTTTGCCAGTTTTTGGGGGACTTGAACTGCTTAGATAGAAACGAGTAGTAGTAGACGTCTATTGGTTGAAACAATGGGGTCCTCTGGTACCTAAAATTATTATGATGGGACCTGTAGTGTGATGTGTGGTTGAAGATACAGAGAAACAAAGAAACAGATAAAGAAGATCCATGAAGATAAGTCCTGCTGTTTTTAACCCATTTTATCACTGCCAGTTTGCTACCTTACTGATGGGTGGCATGCCAAGAGTCGCTTTGGAGCTAATAACAGCTGAAACCACCATTTAGGAAGTTTAGAAGCTGTCGGTGTGAGTTTCAGCAGTGATGTAAGCGTTGATTTGTGAGTTTTCCGTCAACAATTTTGACAAGTATTCCCAGCAGGTGCCACTGAAAGAATATGAATGGTGAGATAAGCGGCTCTGTGAAAAGGTGAGACAAGTACCTCTGAGTAAACGTGACATTAGAAGTCAATTATCAGTCAAATCTGAAGCATGGCATCAACTATATCTTAAAAATAGTGTACCAATATGGACTCTATACTCTACTTGAGTTTGGTATCGATCTTATTGGCTCTCCTCCCACTACATCAAATGGAAAGAGATATATCTTAACACTTGTGGACTACTTCAGCAAGCAGTGTGAAGCTGCACCCCTGATGAATAATACTGTTGCTAGTGTTGATATATTTCTGTATGAGCTATTCTGCAGGTCCATAGCCATTTTTAGCTATATAATGATACAGGGTTCTTGAGTTACTCGTTGAGCTATTATTACAGTATTGCAGATATGGCAGCTGCAAGGTAGTGTGATTTACAATAGAGGTAGGGAATTTTTGAACACTTTTTGAGGTTTTCACTTACTGGAACAGAGCATAGAATTACCTCTGCTTCCCGCCCCTAGACGGAGGGTCTAACTGAATGATCTAAGCAGACATATCTAGAAAGTTTAATACAACTTGTAAATGACATCTACAATGACTGTGATTACCATCTCCTGTTCTCTTTCCTTATTATATGTAAATCCAGAAGGCAACAAAGTGGAATTCACTTAAATAGATGTAGAGTCATTATAGTACAGTAGCTAGGATCAAATACTATGCATTAATTTACTAACAAAAAATATTATAGGAAATCTATACTACCAGTTGAGTTGGATTATCAAGTGAATAGTGATGATGATGATGAGGATGATGATCCATTAAACTGGAATCCAGAAACGCTTGTTGAGAATCCACAAGAAATGTAAACTGAAAATGATTCATGGAGAAGCTGAAGCTAACATCACATCTGTAACAGCAGAAGGACAAGTCCTAGGAAATATTTTGGTCGGAGGTTAACTGTAGCCTTTACAAAATATTTAGTGCAACTTTTTCTAAGATATTTAATCCTGAGAAGCTAGTTCTCCTCAGGAACAGCAAAAGGGATTCCAAGAAAGGAGAGTAAGTGTCACATTGATGGTCCTTATCAGATCCACAAGTCATGGAATAACTGGGTAAAGCAGCTGGAGCAATTCGAGGTGTAATTTGGAAGACAGCTGTAAATCAAAGTCGACTAAAGCTTTACCTTTCATCTCGAGATGGCTTATATGTAAGTCAACATTAACATGTCATTATTATTCTTTAATTAAATTACTCTGATTCAGAGTCTACTTCTAGTATTCCCCACCGAAAAAGAGGGCGGTAAAAAATCATGCCTATATTTGGTCTCCAAAAGACCAATCCTACTCAAGCTCAAAAACCCAAATTAGATCCTCATAGCAAGAATAGTGTTATTCTTCATCCACCTATTCCTCACCCTCCAGCTCCTATGACCCCAATGATCCTCAGCCCTAAAAGGTTGCTCCAATAGAAATATAGCTGTATAATTCTACAGCAGTTTCAATATCCATACCACACACATGAGAGAAGCATTATTGAGAGGAGATTGAGAAAGTGATGAACATATGTTACACTTGCCAATAGGAGATGTTGCAGAACCAATTTCCTGATGTACACTGAATGCAGCCATCCCTTCTGTCCCAAACCGGTGGCTTCATTGCTGTCAAAAAGAGTAAAGTGGAGAGGTTGAGGATTTTCAAAGTACCTACACGGAGGTGCACTGTCATCTTGTCTTGTACTCCAGTGGTCGAAAAGGTAACTTTTTATTACTTCATGTTACATGTAAACATGTTGTTATGTAAAACTGTAATGTTCATCCCAGGAGGAAATTGGAGAGGATGACAAAGGTCCTAACTCAATGCTGCAAGTCTTTGTACTATCTGTACAGCAGCATAGTGGTAATGCTGATTGTGTGATATTTCCAATCTCCTTTGCATTAGCTGCATGCAGCACATTAGTGAACAAGTCGGAGATCAAGTTGGACAATAGAATGCTGAGAAGCCATCTATTTATCAAGTGCCTCTGCAGGATGGAATTCACTGCATTTCCAAAGAGGCCAATGAAGGAAGAAAAGACTCCATTACTTAGGACCAGGTTTACATTTCCTGCACTTGCCAGATTGCCAGAGTCATATGGAGACATGGTGGAATGCAATTAATGTAGCTAATGTAATCAAGAATGTCTTTAATGGTAGCAATTTCTTTTTTCTATTGTCAATCTGTACCTGATAAGCATTTTAAATTTATTTTTAATTCCATAGCTATATATTCAAGTGGTTACTGCCCATGTATATAACCCCAGTGAAAGTCTAGATGTCACCCTTGCATAGGCTGAGTGACTGGAGCCCATGTGCCTAGTTGTGAGTAATTGGGAAGTCTTAACAGGGGAATGTATAAGGATGGCAATTTGTCCTATCAAAATCTCTATATCTACTGACCTGGCATGGAATATTAAGGTGGAAAATCAAACCTTTACCAAAAGAGAGTCTCGTATATGAAAAACAACAACATCTTATATTATATATATATATATATTTTTTACTGAATCAGAAGACTTGTGCAAGATTATAGAGAAGTAAACAAACAATAAATTTCAAACTTTATATTTTTATGCACACAACATGTGTATTCTTCTACCAATAAGTTTGAACCCCCCCCCCCCCCCCCCCCCAAGTATGTAAATACCTGTGACCTGTGATAGGGATGCAGGGCTGTGAAATGCAGTGTGCATGGAGAAACAAAGTTGAGGGGACAGTTATCAATGTGCACCACTGATAATCTGATTTTGTGAAGTTTGAAGGATTCAGAAATCAACCTGCAATAGTTGTTCTGATCCAGGCCAACCCAACAACATACATAACTCAGCATACAATCAATCAGCACCAATCAACTACACATATACATAACAAATCATCATCTGTCCTCCACAAATATACACAAATATCTACCCACAAGTTTATACATACAACCACGACCCAGTCCATCATGTTATAGTTCTGATGGAGTGCAACACCAGTACGGATCATCCTGCCCGCAAGCAAAGAGAAAATACTCAGCATGCGTGCACACACACACATACACATGTAATGACTAGTTCCATGATGTATGTAAGGGAAATTAACAAAGAGATGGACAACAAAGTATGGTATAGCAAGTAGCAGAGCTGCCAACCCAGGGACTATGCTTCAGTATATTGCATTATTTCAGTCCTTTTGGACAAATTTCCATATTAAGGCAGTCAAATTTGATGTCACATGAGAATCTTTGAATCTCCTTTGCTGGCTAGTTGCCTTGATATATCAGATACATCATTATCAACACTATAATGAATTGCACATGGTTTGCAATATGCATATCTATAGCAATGATGCACTCAGGAAGTTTCTAATTCCTGCTCCTTAGATCCTTCAGACAACCACAGGTAGAGTAAGGTGCACTTCCACAGCTGAATGTTGCAACACACAACAAACACGAGTGACAAAATTAAACCGTAAAATTCGACGATTCATCAGTATTATCACATATGCCTGCACGTTCATAAACCATGGAGTACAAGGAAGATTTTATGCACTATATGCTCGTGCACATCAACCAAACCATGGATAGAACAAGATTCGGAAATGATCGTCAGCGAGGAATGTATTTCCATCGGCTGCACCAGGTGATTTCCGAAGAAATACAGACAGATCTGGGCAGTTAGCAGGTCTGCAGTAGACATGATAAGATTGTTGATAAGTCACATTGTGGGTCACTACTTGTCCATTGATGTACTTCATATAGACGGCAACTTCAAGAATCATACTCTGAAAGTATAAACGACATCATAAAAATGTTTCCTTTAAAAGGTTCATGTGCTATAAGTTTGTTATCATACAAGTAAATTATGGTCAGCAACAACCATTGGATTCTTTCCCGAAGGTAGATTTACATTAGGAACACACAAGGGTATTCTAATTTTAATTTATCACATACACTTTATATAGCTATTCACTCATCGTTGCTTCAAGGCCATCAATAAGATGCCTGGTAATGATAAGGGCATTTCATGATCAATTTCTTCATCTATCACCAGAAATGTAAGGAATATTGCCATCATAAAAAAAACACCTCTTGATCATGCTTTACAAAGGGCAAGGATGTATATATACGAGGTGTGCTATTTCAAGGAGAAGTATGAAAGTATGTAGAAGTTATAGCCCCTTGGGACACAATGCAATACAAGGAAAGTGTAATGAAAAAATGTGCTTTTCAGGCATGCTATATTTATTTCCAAGTGATAATTTGTGCTGCTATGCATAATAAAAATAAAATAAAAAGATCACAATATGATGCTTGCTGGGTGCATTGTATCCTTGTTGTGAATATTTTACATTAAAATGAAATCGTAAAATTTTGTTTTATTCCATTATCGACAGAGAGCAGCAACAGCAGATTCGGCTGCAGTACTGATATGGTGATTTGTGCACCATTATAGATAAATAGTTAGCAACAGTACAATAATGCTAGTAACACAACTGTCTAATGCTACTAAAATGCTCTAGTTTGATCTACCAGAGCTATCTCAGCTAGAAAACTATATACTAGCAAGCTATACAATACGTTAGACCAAACCTATAACCATTTCCAGGCACATTCCTTTATCCTGATGTTCCTATATGTTTTAGCAGATATCTGCTACAAGCAGGGAGAGCTCTTTGCGACTCTAATAAGTTCTCCTGTTCACTAATGTCATAATGTTTACTTGAAGTTAAACAGCTGATGGTGCATTTCACCACACGCACGATTTTAGAAACCCGAGTGTCAGACAATCAATGCTTGACGCTGTAATATATATCCATCATTGTATCATATCTATCGTATTGTTGTTGTTTCACAATGTGATGATATAATATGATGGGATGATACAATATGCTCTGTGAGGGTCATATTGCTAACCTGCCCTCAGAGTTAGGAAGGTAGAACTATTCTGTATAATTGACTAAGGGTTGCTCTGGATAACTCTCTGAACGGGTCACCCCTAAATCAGCAAATTTATAATAATTATTGAAGCTCTATGCATACGAAAGGTGTCCATCTGTGGTGGTTTTCCCCTGATCATGTAGCCTAGCAATGATTGGGCGGATTATATCAATGTCACCAAACATTTCTGTTGCTGGATGCAAAGGATGTGGCATAGTGACGAGTAAGCACTCCATTCAAGTATCTTGGAGAAGTATATTCATCTTAGATTTTCACCACTTGGCTTGATATTGCCAACATATCAGCATCTACTACATTAGCCAGGTTATAAATAGTATAATTTTCACTAATTCTTCTAATAGTAGCTTGCTAAATACAAAATCTACCTTTATTCCAATGTCAAGTGTTAGTGCATGATCAATCAGAGAGCTAGACTCTAGCTTGGGATAAACTGGACCATCACGTGTTCAGTCTCATGTAAAGTTTTGCATCAAGAAAACAACATTGTGGTATCTGCGGAAAAGCTCCCCATGCTTGTAGCAGGTATCTGCTAAAATATACAGAGACATCAGGCAATGCATATATCAGGCAGGTGATATATTGCTAGGTAGAAGTTTTCCAGCTGATATAGTATCTAGTGGTTTGCTATCAGTTGAAAGTATAGCAGATTTGTGGCTAAATGTTTGCTAGTTATGGTATAGTTCATAATGCTATAGTAGCTAGCTATTAACAGTATAGCTCGTTATGTTGTGAGTTTGCTAGCAGTAGTAATTAGTTTCCTAGATAATACTGCAGCTGAGACACTGATGTCCATTGATGGTGCAGTACAGGTTGAAGTTCAACATTGATTAGAACTATGCAACATAGCTTAAAATCCTAAGCAATGCCAGGCTAAGGCCATATTGTAAACCAGCCTTCAGATCGTAGGCTATAATGATATGCATTCAATAGAATCTGGGAACTTAATTCAAACTCAGAAAATGCTAATAGTAATACACAAAAGCACACTGAAGGTACTGTAACCCATCAACTATTAGGGAAGCATGAAGATGCTCTTGCAAGATTTAATCTCGGACAGTAAAAACCTAGCTTGTGAAAAGCAAGTAACTTGGATCAAATTGTAATAATAATATTCATGTTACTCTATTGTTCTCTAGTTGTGTAATCCAAGGAAAGAAACACACACACCCCTACACAATTTCCTACCTTCCCAAGTTACTCTGCATATATCTGAAAAGACACCAACAGAGTGCGTCAGAAAATAATCCTATATTTTGTTTCATTTTTGATACTACATGCATGAAGAAATGGAATGCCCACTATAGCCACTAAATACATGTATGTCAACATAGGGCTAAGTTGAGGAAGCTTTCCAGAGCAGCTAAATACAGAACATGTTTTAACCATCATGGAAGAGAGAATTTCTATTCCCCAGTGTGTTACTGGTGACTCATTGATTTAGGTAGGCTTATACTGTATTTCCTCTACCAATGTCTGTCAAGTGATGTGTTAACCTTGAAGATAAGAACCTCATCTTGTTGACACATACTTTGGTGTTATCTCATGAGCCTGAAAGAGTTTTGAGCTTTTGTTCATGGTGGTTATGCAGATTCTACATTCAAATGCTGGGGAAGAACGGATTTTCTCTCTAATCAATAAAAACACAGCTCTATATAGACGCTCACTAAATATAGGTGGCATTCTTTTCTCTAGTTTTGAAGACACACATTGATAATTCTGTTCAGTGTACAGCTTCAGATTCATTGCTTCAAAAAGCAAAAGGTGATACTAAGACATACAATGAGCAGCCCAAGTCTCATTCAAGCATAATAATTGTGTGATCTTTTAATATGGAAAAATTATCAACTGTTTATAACTACAATGTCTCACTATTTGAAATAATATTTCATTATTGACAAACCTCAGGATCCCTACAAGTGATAATTTCAGGCTGAGAGGTCCTTGTAGGGCACAAGTTGTTGAAACATCACCTTTCATGATGTCATCAATATGTACAGGCCTTCAGCTATGCTAGAGCTAGGGTACTAGTAGAGCAATGCAGTATAACATTGCTAGGAATTCAAATTTTGTCCAAGGCTTCAGGCTAAAAGATATAAATTTTTTCTTCTTTCTTCTCTCTCACACACACCTTCGCTCTCCACTCAATGTCTAGCATTCATTGTTCACATGGTGCAAACACAGAGCATTACTATATATATATGTATATACCTGATACAGCCATGAGCGGCAATACAGTTATCTGTCATATTCCCTTGTGTGAGCTATCTTCACTCGCCAATAAACTACAGTTACTTGCATTAAAGTATATAAGTGTATATATTTGTGCCGTACGTAGGGCTAGGGCTAGGACTAGGACTAGGGCTAGGGCTAGGGCTAGGAAAGTACATGAGAGATTTTAAGGACTTTGTTGTTAAATTCAAGAAAACTCACTATGGATATGCTAGATTCGGAAATGGTGTCAACAATGATGAAAACGGCAGTTTCAAATATCCAGAGAGAAAACCACATGTGAACTCCGTGATCATGAACTTGGCAATAACTCTCAGAGAACGGTCACTGGCTACCTAGACTACTCATTTCATTAATATGCTATGGCGTTGGAGGGGTTACAAGTTATTTGTCTTGATGGTGAATTCCTTTCAATTATGCTAGGATAAATACAATTCCAGGCATGTGTATTACCTCTCTCTCAGACGGCGAGTAGATGACTGGTTACATAGCATATATAGAAACGATGACTGATGCATATAATAAATAGAGGAAAGCTGTGCTAATGATGTAGAGCATACTGTAAACTATAAACAGTATCAAGAATGCAAACTTCTCTTTTCAGAATTTATCATCCTATTATGTTGTAGGGCATCAGGTTGTTCAATTACATTCCACTACCTGTACCAGTTATATAATTCTCGACTGCACCACATCTCACAATCATGAAGAAGACAACTGCAAATAGCATCACAAATCAGTATTGGATTAGCTCTTTATCTTGGCCTTACTAAGGTTATGGACAGTGTAAAGGCTATGTTTTTAGCCTGGGAAGTAGCTATAGCTAGAACAATAAAACAAAAAATCTTGACAAACAAATACTGCCCATGACATCCCTCTTAGTGTGCTTGCCGTCTTGCTTCTAAATAGCTACTCTATAATTCTCTCTTATTAATTCTATATGTGCATTTCTGTACCACAACTGGCCTGAGACATTGTCAAAGCAGTATTCGCTCGCCTTTGATGTTTGAACGTCATTACTAGTAGAGTGATATTTGCCACAGCAATATGAGGAATAAGATATTAGCTAAATATATATGCACTAATAGTTCATAGTGGATGTGTGTGTGTGTGAGTTTGGACATCACATGGCACTTTAATGTACAGTAATGTTGCTAAGGTGAAAATATAGTGCGTCATGAGCTATGAAGTCTATAAGTTCGGAGTGTTCAATGAAGGCCCAGTCCATTCCATACTGGATACGTGCAAACCTGTTTATGTATTCATAAGGTGTTTTAGGTTTCTTCCACTGTACTTCAGTAAGAGTGTGTATTATATTGTCTCCTCCATGTTGGTGGAATAGCTCTAGTGCAAAGCTTGCATGTGCTGGCCACTTCAAGTGATGGTCGTACTCTCCTTGTGTGGCATATAGCCACACTCTCATAGCTTTCCCACGTGCATTGCCATATCCATTAGCATCAATGCCAATACAGAACCTGTACCCACACATGTGTGTATACATGGCTGGACTCTTCCAATCACGAGGCTTATCCTTCACTTTCTCTATCATAAAGTTTTCCATTGCAAATGTTCTCTTTAAGTTAATAAAGTTAGCTACTTCTTTAACTGCTACTTCATTCTGATTTGACTTCACTTGCAACTCTTCAAATTTCCTATCTTGCTCTTGTAGTAGTTTATGAAATCTTTTCTTCTGTTCTTCAAATTTCTCCACAAACTTCTGTTCCTGTTGTCGAAGTTCCTTTTCAGTTTTCTGCTTTTCTTCTTGAAGTTGTTCTTGAAATCTCTCCTCCTGCTCTTCACATTTATTTTTGAATTTCAGTTCCAGTCCTTGTAGCTTCTCCTCCTGTTCTTGCAGCTTCTCCTCCTGTTCTAGTAGTTTCTGTTGGAGTTGCTGGTTCATCTTGACTGATGCAGCTGCGGTTATGGTGAGATGCTTCAGGTTGTTCTGTTTAGTGTGCACCTCCTGGTCCTCGCGTCTGAACCTGCCATCACACCCCACTCCACTGAACTCACAGGTTACTTCCTCCAGACGGCACATCCTCAGGTGTTCCCCCATGACATCATGCTCACAAGTCACCCCACAAAAGTTGGGGCACTTTAGTGGGAAATAGATGCACTCTGACCAGTGTGTGTCCATGATCACCGCATAGGTGGCTTTGAAGTCACAGTACTGACACACATAGTCTCTCTTGACACACTCTAAGGCCACATGCTGTTCCACCATATTCTTGGGGATAGTCTGCTGGCAGTTGAGAGGACACTTGATGTCCACATGCTGGCAGTTGTTCTGGTCTGGATCCAAGTGAGCGTCCAGCTGACTCAGCATCCCCGACCACCCACACCCCCTCCCCCTTGTGATGCAGTATACCTTGAGACAATCCATTTGTCGCTGATATTTGAGAGGCTTCATGGTGGTAAAGTTTTGGTGTCCACATTCTGGGCAAGGTTTGTCTTGCTGCTGGATGTCAGCTATGCAGGCGTGGCAGTAGCTCTCCCCACAACAACTGGTGAAGGTCAGGCTCCTAGCCACAAGGGTACACTTCCTGCAGTAGAAGACTTTACGAACTGTGTCTATAAACTCACACTGATAGCCAAGAGGATGGTCAGACTCAGCCATATTAGATTAACAACTCAAGCTCCAGGCCAAAATACAGAGCACTTCCTTATATTGAATTGATATATATATATATATATATATATCAGGTGATTCACACTAAGTGTATTCATTGCATAGTTGGCACCTGCCGTGAGGTTTACTAAGGCTTCGACCACAAGGGGGACCACACCTGAAACCACCGAAATTTGAACACATATTTGTAGCTGTCATAACTTTCCTCCCATTTCTTCTGTGCAAATACTTTTGATACCAGCTTGTTGCTTATTGTGTGTGCTTTAAGATGATATGTAAAAAGTCTCTATAGGCACCTTTTCTTGGAAGATATATCCAAACACGCAAGGGTCACCAAAAAAATGGCACTTCCTCATTTGTGGCAGACATAACTCCAAAGCGCCTTGAGCGTCGCACCCCCAAATTGGTGCGTGGGTTGCTAAAGCACTAAGCTGTGATATAGTGATTTTCTAATTTTTTTTTATGTGAACCCCCCTGAGTTATGGTGCTGAGAAGAGGTGAGGTCACAGACTTGCCCAAATAGCACATGTTTTGTTTGAGGATCATCTATAGCCTCCTTTGGACTTGGTAGCAGTTGCCCAGCAGCAAGAACTCCACAAACCAGCAGAACTGAGTGCAGGTCATTCGGTCTGCATATAATATGTCATTACTCAAATCTAATTGTAAAACAGCACACCAGCTAGCTTGATTGAGTCATCAATGACAAGTTTTGCCCACATGACCACGCCTCTTTTCCACAGTCAGGAAACACATTAGTCTTTGCAACCACTGGAACATTTGGTGTCTTCTGGCTAAAGTTGGACCTATTGTAAGCAAGTTATGTGTGGAAGAAAACATAGCTAAAAACAATCATGGATCATTGAAGATGAATATTAGTTTTTCTTTCAAATTCAACTTTTTTGTGCTGTCTGTTTACCACCTTAGCGAAGGATTCGAGGCATGCATGGAGTCTTTTGGTAGATATTATTGAGGGAAATTTTATCTGGAAATGAGCTCTATTTTGGGTGTTTTTTTTTGGTAGTTTCCCATTTTAAAAGATTTGGTCAAAAAGTAGTATTGTACCTTCTAATTATAATAAATGCTTATTAAGGTTTTAACCCCCCCCCCCCCCCCCCCCCCCCTCACCCCCCTTTCCTTCCTCTTGAACATGCCCATTTTCCATCCTCACCAAGTACCCCTTACAACTTTAAACTTTTTTTAATTATTTTTTTTAACAGAGTCTGTTTTGGACGATTGGATGTGACCTGTTCTATTACCGCCACCAATCCCTCAAGAGTCCACATAGGGGATCAGAGTTGAAACCCCAGCTGGAGACACAATCCACCGTAACATGCTTTATCATCTCCTTTCCCCCTACTTCAACATGCAATGTACCACCTCTGCCATGCCACCTACATATATACCCTCTTCAGGTGGAGGTTGCTATAGATACATACCCTCTTCTGGTTGAGATTGTAGAGACATGTCACACTTTGTATGGTTCCCCCCATAAGTGGTGGCCACAGACCATCCGTGGCACTGTAGATGGTCCCCGCAGGCCATCCGTAACACTACAATGGTCCTGGATGAGGTTATATGCAATAACAATAGTGCACACCTCAACCAGATAGAAGTTCTACCAGTAAGCCACGAGTTTTTCTAAGTGATTTAGTCACAGCCCTGTCACTAACCCTAAAAGACCATATTAGTAAAACAAATCATCTATTAATGCTTCATTCATTTTCAATGATTTAGGTCTCAAAAGGTGTAAGCCATTATGCGACTTCCAATGATATCTGCATACAGGTGTTGCAATACACAATGGCGTTAATATGGGCAATAACACTGAGGTCATTAAACAAAATTATGCAATATTCCACACCTTCATCAACTTGCTGTTTATGCTGGTATTAGAGTATCCAGAGATACATGTAATTGAGGGTCCCATACCTAATCATAGGTCATCAACACTTGCTATTTATGCTGCTATTAAAGTACACACAGATACATGTAATAAGTATCCCACACCTAATTGTAGGTCATCAACACTTGCTATTTATGCTAAAGTACTCACAGATACATGTAATGAGTGTTCACTTTCTTAAAAAAGATTGCTTTTTTTCCCTCCATTAATCCGCATTTTCATTATTGCAGCTGAAGTGAGTATACAGACTGTGCAGCTAATGTAAACGCGCAGACTGTGCCGCTGAAGTGAGCGCACAGATTGTGCTGCTAATGTGAGCGCGTAGACTGTGCAGCAGAAGTGAGCGCGCAGACTCTGCAGCAGAAGTGAGCACACAGACTGTGCAGCTGAAGTGAGCATGCAGACACTGAGCTGAAGTGAGCGCGCAGAGTGCGCAGCTAAAGTGAGGGCACAGACTGTGCAGCTGAAGTGAGTGCGCAGACTGTGCAGCAGAAGTGACCGCGCAGAGTGTGCAGCTGAACTGAACAGACTGTGCAGCTGAAGCGAGCGCACAGACTGGGGAGCTGAAGTGAGCGCGCAGATTGTGCAGCTGAAGTGAGTGCACAGACGGTGCAGTGAAGTGAGCGCCAGACGGTGCAGCTGAAGTGAGCGCGCAGACTGTGCAGTGAAGTGAGCGCGCAGATTGCAGCTGTAGTGGGCGCGCAGACTGTGCAGCTGAAATGAGCGCACAGACTGACCATACCACACGAGAAAAGGGCTCAATTGTAAGAAAGACCGTTCAGATGATATAAAAAAATATGCACTAAGGACAAAAATGTATGGAGTTAGAAACATTCAATTCAAAATCATAGAGAGCTAAAACACTTTTTTTCTGGGATTTAAGGATCTCCATAGATTCCTCTCCATTGTATGAACTTAATTTATAGTCCTAAAGATCTATCACTCTGTGCTCTCTTTTTGTACTGGAAATTAGTACATAGGCACAACCATGCCAAATTTACATGTAGCCCAAATCATGTATCTTAAAATATGAGTCATAGTTTGACTTTATTATGGTTATGAATTTAGCTCCATAAATTATACATTCTTGATTGTGTGGACTTAGTTTATAATGCAAAAGGTAGATCTCTCTGTGTGTCACTCTAATACTAAAATGTGTTGCATATGCAAAACCATGCCAAGGTTACATGCAGCCAAAGTCAGATCCTCAAAATCTTATGTAACGGACCCATGAGTACCTCCCGATAGGAAGTCAAAAACAGCTATAAATTGTGGTGTATTTGGAGCCTTACTCTATAAAAGTTTTTCAATAGCCACTAATGGGGTACTAGATAAGGAAGTGTGGTCCTGGAAAAAAGATATTTTAAAACACACATGCACACACACACAATCAGTACAGTGTTGTTTCCATTCCTTTTCAATCCAATATTACATTTTTGTTCTTAATTTTTGGGGTTTTATTTTACAAGCATGTTAGGACAGACACCTGGCATTTCCTGGACAAAATGAGGGAAGAGATGAATGTATTGATTACTGATACATACACTGTGTTGTCGCTAATCTGTTTGTCTCTGTGTGTGTGTGTGGGTGGGTGCATGTGTGTGTGTATGTGTGTGTGTATGTGTGTACGTGTGTGTGTGTGTGTGTGTGTGTGTGTGTGTGTGCATGTGTGTGTGTGTGTGTTTACAAGCTGTGGGATGCCAAACCATATGTTGTTGGAGTGTGTTTAAGCTGGTGTGGTATTCAACAAACAGACAGACACAGCTATCTATTATGGTCGATATTGGTGCTGGCTGTTGTGAATTTGTCAATTTCAGCAACAGCTGTTTTTTTAGTTGTTTTTTAAGAGTAGGGCCAGAGGCAGCATTAGTAGAAAACAGCTTACATTATATGTCACCTCTAATGTAGCTGGCATAGTAGCTAGCATAGTTTGTTAGTAATGCTGCCATGCTGCAATATTTGTGTGCTATCATCGGGAACATTAAAAGTGCATGCACAGGTATAGCCCTAAACAAAATGGCCAACAACCGCAAACAGTCCAAAGAGATCTACTTCTTCCACAAAAAAATAACAACAACAAAAATGATAGGCTGTCCTTAAAAGCACATGTTTGTCAGGATTGGCCATGTGGTCCTGAGTTACATATTATGTATGTACAAGTGGTATTGCATGTAACATACACATAGACTGGTATTTTTCTCTTCTATATATTATTAGATATATACGAACAAAAATGTTATATTAAAAATAAAAATTAAACTAGATGTTTATTGGATTGGCCCGTTAAAAGAGAAAGGAATCATGCTCATGTAGGCTACAACCAGTTATGTGAACCATGACCATCATATACAGCAAGAATCAACTGATTTTAAAGGCTGTACAATATTAGTGTACATGATTTTAAATGGTAAAGGTTACCTCTCTGGTTGTGGTCTATATGGCTTTCATTTATTTTTAACAGGACAATCCAATGTTTCTAAACAATATATTTTTTCTCTTCTTTCAAGTGTTGTAGTTTATGTGCTTAGTGGTGGAGGACTATACCAAGTGAGAACTTGATGGTGGAGGGTCTCTTAGGCTTATAAACACTTTTGCTAATTATTTTTTGTTGCTCTACAGTCTACACTCACCACAGACTTATCAATGCATGCTTTGTTGTTGCTATTGTTGACAGTACCCATGTAGACTGTGCTGCAGCTTCCTTCAAGGATATGGTAAGGGTATACAGGAGAACATGCAAAACTCAATATGTGCTACAATTGCCACTATATATATATATATATATATGGAGAGAGAGAGAAATTGATAGATAGATGTGATTGTCAGTTAAGATTATGTTGTAAAATGATACTACTTGAATGGAAATTCTAACTTTGATTGAAGTAATCTATAAATCCATCACAGTGCATAACTTTATTTGGGTGAGGATTTTGAGGTGAGGGTTTTATGTGAGGTTTGCTAGGTGAGGGTTTTGAGGTGAGGGTCATTAGGTGATGGTTTTGAGGCGAGGGTTTTTAGGTGAGGGTCGTTAGGTGAGGGTCTTTAGGTGAGGGTCTTTAGGCGAGGATTGTTAGGTGAGGGTCTTTAGGTGAGAGTCTTTAGGCGAGGGTCGTTAGGTGAGGGCCTTTAGGCAAGGATCGTTAGGTGATGGTCTTTTGGGGAGGGTTTTTAGGTGAGGGTAAAGGTCAGTTTCCCATATAATGTATCCACTAGCAATTCAATGCATATATTGTGAACAACTGTCAAGTCGTATCTGTCGTGGAGAGAGAGAAAGTGTGAGGGGAAAACACCAGGACCCCAGAGAGAGAGAGAGAGAGAGAGAGTGAGCTCAGAGAGAGATAAAGGATGAGTGGGCAACACCAGAAGATCTTTGATAGAGAGAGCAATAGTGAGGGAAGAACACCAGAAACTGGTGGTGAGAGAGAGAGAGTGAGGTGGAAACACCAGGAGCTGGTGGTGGGGGCAAACACGAGGTGCTGGTGGTGAGAGAGAGTGGGTGAGGAGAAAACTCCAGGACCTGGTGGTGAGAGAGATTAGGTGAGGGGAAAACACCAGGAGCTGGTGGCGAGAGGGAGTGGGTGAGGGGAAACACCAGGAGCTGGTGGCAAGAGAGAGTGGGTAAGGGGTAAACACGAGGAGCTGGTGGTAAGAGAGAGTGGGTTAGGGGCAAGCACAAGGAACTCAAGAGAAATGGAGGTTAACTATTTACATACTGACTTGTGGATTTTTATAACCAATGAACCTATCACTCAGAGAGCTAGCTATTTGTTCCACACCCACTCTCTCCTCATGAGCTCCTGGTGTTTCTCCCTCGCCTAGTTCTCATTTAGTGTTCTAGTTCTATTTTAGTTTGTGTTTATTTTGTTTATTGCGTAATCGAGTGTATACTAGTGTAATTATTTTATAATTAGTTACTATAGCAATACTATTATTATTTGATAGTGGACAGGACATCCCTATTGTGTAATTTATATACATATATATATATATATATATATATATATATATATATACTAGTAGTAAAAGGTGGCAGCCTCTTGCCTCCTTTTTCTACATCATTTTTTTAGCATTGAGCTCAAATTAAGTCATGATCTTTGCTACTCAGCTTGAGCAGTTGTTATGCTCTGCCTTCAGGGAGATGATTCATGTCTGGAATAGACTGTTTTCAGGTATGTGCATACACAGAGAGAGAAAGAATATTCGTGTAAATGAAAATAGATAATTAATCTTTTCAGCAGCCTTGGCAATATGCATGGTTGAAGTGTGGTAAAAAATGGAGCTGAAGTCACAATACTTGATAGCACAATTCTACAGGTTCTCCAGAATGCAATTCATCATTTTGAGCGGCATCTGCAAGCACTCTCTGTTGATATTTGTCCATCACCATGGTATGTCAGTTGTAGTAATGTTGGCTCATATACATCATGACAGTGGGTCAAAATAATATATGTGTACCTTTGGCTGGTCCTATTCAGAGAAGAGAGGCATACAAAAACACAGGGGCAGTTTTAACATTGTTGATTTGTTCAATACTCTCTATATAACTCCTTCATGGTGAGAAGAAGAATCCTAATTTATTACATGCTTTAGACTAATTAATTTCTGTGGCTATTTTGTCGAGGTAGAAGATTTTACTACACAGTACGAGCAAAAAGAACACCATCCTTAAGTGATGGTGAAGTACCTGGTGCTCTTCTCAAGGGACGAGCATCTGAAGTCACCTTTTGTGGCTCATGATATTAACGGTGCTCAGCAGGGTCAGAAGCCAACCATTGCTCATGGCACACTTTTGGGTTATAATTCACATGAAAGATGTTAGTTGTGTGTGTGAGTATACAACTCAATTAGAAGCTTTGTTACTGCCAATCTGTAAACCGAGTGGATACACGTATCAAGCTACAAAAGCAATCAGTGTTATATTGCTTTGGGTGTTGCTGGGAAATATGCAGACTACTGTATTTCTATTGCAGCTGTGAATGTCAATACAATTGCAATCCTTTTTTTTATGCCAAATCACCTTTATTAAGTATACTATGCAAAAAGATAGCTATGCTGACACACTTTAGCATTCTTCAAGTTGCATATGCCTCAACAAGGTTGCACCTGCCTCATATGTGAAAAGATTTGAGGGAAGAAACAAAACATTCACAGATGGCAACAATTCTTACAATTAAAAATATCACATCATTAGTATCCAATAAACTATACTAAAGACAGATGCTGATATAGGGGGCACACATCACTACACAGCAAGTAGGAGCTATTAATAATGTACACACTGTATGGAGCTATTTATTTCTGCTTATATCACAGCTAGGTGCTTGACAAACCATATACCAAATATTAACCCATTTCTACACTACCCGATGGAGATACACCAATATCAGTAAGGGAAGTACAGTATTCAGTGACCTCGATTTTGACCAATGATTCTGCTAAAGAAATGTTTAGAGAGGTATCTACAGGACCAGATATCAAATTACCTGCATGTATGAAGGGATTATGTGTTACAAAGTTAATACTATTATTTTATAGCATTTTGGTAAGTTTTATCTGAAGCTCCCGCCCCCTCCCACAAGGAATAAATATGTTCAACGATAGTATATCAGTCAGGCTGAGCGCTTTAAGAAGTTTATGGGTCTAAAAAAAAGTTACTTTAAGATATATAACCTTCTTCTTCCATTTCTGGATTTCAATTTTATGATGTCAAAAGGTGCAAAGAACCGAATATGGAATACCCAATTCCTGGATATGAAAGATTTGGCCTCAAGAAAATACTTACGACATATTTATGGAATTAAGTGACAACCTCACACAAGGCAATGCAAATCAGAATATTCTGGTGCCTCTTTGTGGAAGAAGCAAGTTAATGCTCATGTTAGCTGAGAAAGGCCATAGCTATGATTATAGGAATGGAATGGTGGAAGACAGCGATAGTGACAGAGAGCTGATGAGTTAGCCCACCTAGAACTGAATCTCAGCTTAAATAAAAAAGAAATTCCAATGTTTAGAGCCAAAGGGAAACCAAATCACCACATATTGTGTAGAATTATTCTCTTTTAAATACCATGGTGGGCCAAGACCTTTGACTGCATATCATGGATCATTTGGAAGATTTGCATCTGGAAGGTCAACATATGCTGGCATTAATAACTCTTCCACAAAAGACAGGAGGAAAAGCTATTTTTTCCATCTTCAGTGACAACTATTCTGAGCCTCAAATCATTCCATTCACTGCCTCTGAGAAAGAAGTGAACATTCTGCTCAAAGAATACTTCAAGACTATCACACTGGAGAAGATACTGGATGCAATGACTTCTGCGAAGATTTTTCGTAAGGAGTCAGGAGGTATTTTCCTATTGCTGAAGTTCTGCCAAATATTATGGAAGATTTTGCTTAAAGGTGTAAAACTAGAGATGTTGAAAAATTTAAAAATGGAGAAAATGAAAGACACATGAGTGAATATTGTGTAGATAAAACGAACATAGTATGCCCTAAAATATTCTCAAAGAAGAAGGGAGGATGAGAAAGAGGAGGATTATTTGGAGGAGGGTAGAGGCGAAGATGGAGGAGGAGTAGGGTGAAGAGGAGGTAGGGAAGAGGGGTAGGATGGGGTAGAGGAGGAGGGGGAGGTGGAAGAGAAGGGAGAAGGAGGGGAAGAGAACAATAGAGCAATATATTAAAGAGCATGGAGAAAGTAAAGCTTAATGAATAGAAAGTGAAAATATAAACTTAAGTTCCTATCAAAAGATGTTCATTAATATTCTTGTCTATAGCTGAGAAATATGTCCCCTGATAAAAAATCTCAACAGTAGTCATTGCATCCAGTTTCTTCTCCAGTGTGATAGTCATGAAGTAATCTTTGAACGGAACATTCACTTCTTTCTTGGAGACAAGAAATGGAATGCTTGGATGCTCAAAAAGGTCATCAACGAAGATGTAAAAAAAGAGAAACGTTTCCTCCATGCTCTGTGAAGGAGTTAATAATGGCAGCTTATGAGGACTTTCCAGTAGTAAAACTTCCAACAGAGCCATGATCTTGATTGGAATCAAAGGGACTGATGCCAGACATAATGCCTAAAAGTGAATTAGTCACCACATAATATGATGATTGGTTTCTCTTTAGCTCTAAACCTTGGAATTTAATTTAAAGGCTGAGAAAAAGCTCTTGGTAGGCTAACACTTTATCTTTAGAGAATGCTCTATTAACATCTTAGATCAAATAATTCCAAAAATACGTAGAGCCTAGCTCAGCTTACATGAGCATCCACTCTAATTCTTATACAAAGGGACACTAAAATGTTCTGATTAGCTTTACCTTGTGTGAGGTTGACTCCCCAAACAAGTCATAAGCCGCTTCCCAATCCAAACACCATTCGTATCCTGTTAGTTTGTACCATTCTTTGACATCACAGCGAAATAAAGGAATTTACGATGTAGCAAGGTTTATATATTATAGCTTTTTAGATATAGCCACAGAAACTATCAAACCTCTTCCCCTCCGCACGCGGTAATATTCCTTATTGTTATGATTGTAGCAGAATGAGAGTTCGCTTACTAATGAATGAAGTGACCAAAAAACGGTCCAGATGCGTAAGTATTAGTGACTCAATTTACACGTCTGTGTCCACACTTAATTAACACCTAATAGAACACTAATAAAAAATTTAATCTGAAGGAAGAAATGAACTTGTTTTATAACAAAGATAGAGAATAAGTGAAGCGAGTCCACGCTCTAGTGTAACTTTATAGGTTCAACTTTGTATGTATTCTTGACAACAAATTATACACCACTAGGGCAATAAGAGAGCCAACAAGCAACCTGAGACAGAGGTTTATTTTATATATATTATGGTAAGGCTAACCCTTAACGATTAATTATTATAGCATTTGTCCCACTTGTTTAGCTTGCTGTCTGAGTGTCCTAATAATGCATACTTTTTGGTCAAGAATGCTTACAAACTGGCAACAGTGTGGATTTCTTCACACATCAAAATTTTAAACAAATAATATTGGGATAATACTACTTCCAGTACACAGCTGATTAGACTGCACATGCAAATCAACACACATTAACACAAAAAAAAAAAAATTTTTGAGCTGTGACCAGATTTTTTTGACAAATATAGGGTTGAATTCCCGAGTATGTCGGAAGTAATGAGGCAGAAAGTATGTTATTGCACAATTTGTTACGTGTGCAGAATTTTTTTAATTGTATTTCATTAGTGTGTCTTAATGTGCAGTCTAATCACCGGCATACCAGAGTACTATCACGCCAATACATATGGACTAAGGCATGAATATTTTTTTTGTGTGTGTGCATTGACTTGTATGCAGTCTAATTGACAGCATCCAGAAGTAATATCACACCAAAATATTCAATTTTATTGTATTTTTAAAAATTAATATAAATATGTCCATACAATAAAAGGCTATAGAAAGAGACAGACAGAGAGATAACCTTGTTAATTAATAGTGAAGGGTGAAAAATTAATAGCGGCTGCCTACTGCACCAGGGCATGGAAGATTGGTGCCAATACATTTCTTTTTGCATCACTGAAATGTATACTATCAACATGATTGGACAATAAAAAACAACTACCTCATAACTTCCAACATACACTGGAATTCATTCCAAAAGTAGTCAAAATCTGGGCAGTTAAATATATATTTTTAAAGTTTGTATTAATTTGTTGTATACAGCCTATTTACTGTGCCAGGTGTAGTATCAGCCAACACTTATTTTAAATTTATTTTTATATATTTTATCAAATAAAAAAAAGGCTATACAGGCACATAGATAGATGACAATGTTAATGATAAAATCAGAAGTGGCCATCCATTGCAGCAGAGCATGAGGACTGGTGCCACCTTACATCGCTGAAGTGTACACGAGACGATTGTTCAATAAAAACAACTTTCTACGACATACTTTCTGACATACTCTGGATCCATCTATGGTGTAAATTTGTTACACAGAATCTTACCAACATTGTGCAATCACTGCAATTTTTGAAAGATTACTTGGTTGGGACATGTGCTGTAACAAATGCTTCTTCTGCTAGTTACTGGTATAGTTTGTAGAGGAATGCCTACTATGTGTATAGCTTAAAAAAAAATTAGTTGAGCAGTGCAGAAAAATGACCAGTGAAAGGAAATGTGTGATAATTTTATGGTCATGTGTTTCCTCGAAATTTCTGATATATATTGCGATATCTCAAATATGAAAATAAGTGGAGATTAGGCAATTACATCTTATGGTGTAGATATGGTACAATTCTACATTACCAGTAAAGTATATTTTTGCATCATGCAATCTTGTACCATATTCCACTGAAGCTCCTTCTAGCTCCCCGCATTCAGAAGTAATGGCAATGGCAAGTAAACCTAAATTATATCACGATCAAGGTGAGCGTGGGCCTTACTATTTATGCTACAACGAGGGTGTGAAGTACATGCACCTCAGTAAAAATGGATGAGCTCATTAATTTTACAGAGCGGATAGTGAGGCTCAAACTGTACCCACAGTTGAAGCTCTAGAGAATCATTGGTGCTAGTGCACATGGAATCTGGGATTGTAGCACTCTTTAACAGAAAATGAGGTTGACCTGCCAAGGTGAGTACAACTATAGATATAACCACTTGGGAATAAAACTTATATTTTATCTGCAGAGAACTTACTGAATCGGGATAATGGCTAAACTTTAAGTTGAAAGGGATACACCGGAAAACATGGCATTGGCAAATGAAGTGCAATGGGTGGCCTCTTCTGATTTATCACCTTTCATCTTAACATTGTTCTCTGTCTATGTACCTGTACAGCATTTTATTTATTTGATAAAAGATGTAAAAATAAATTAAAAAGTATTGGCTGATACACAACAAAACAACACAAATATATATATATATCTGCCCAGATTTTGACTAATTTTGGGAAGTATCCCAGTGTATGTTAGAAGTTATGAGGTCATTTTATTGTACAATCATGTTGCTAGTATACATTTCAGTGATGTAAAACCAAATGTATTGGCACCAATCCTCATGCCCTGGTGCAGTAGGCAGCCTCTATTAATTTTTCATACTTCACCATTAACAATGTCATCTCTCTATCTGTCTGTCTCTATAACCGTTTATTGTACGGTCATATCTTATATTAATTAAAAAGAAATACAATAAAATTAAATATGTTGGTGTGATACTACTTCTGGAGACTGTCAATTAGACTGCACCCAAATCAGTTCACGCACACACACACACATGCACAACAAAAAAAGATAGCTTAGCCCACATGTATTGGCGAGATACTACTCTGGTATGCACTCACACACATGTTGATGACTATACCCATTTATACCATGTCCTTTACAAAACAAAATCAGTACACCCAATATCTCGTTGATTATTGACTGCACCCATGTAGGGTGGACTAGAGCTTTTTTGAGCAATTAGTAACATTGCATAGTAGAATACCACAAAATTTTATTTTGGTAGTAGATCAGCAAAGGCCTCGATATTAACAGTTGACCAGGAGGGAGAACTCCAAAACCAATCAGCTGAACCAAGCACGAGGCAGTTGTTATTGGATAGATTGTCAACACAAGAAGTGTCTTATTGACACTTAACACTTTTTCCAGTTTTTGGGAACTTCAACTGCTTAGATAGAAATGAGTAGTAGTAGACATCTATTGCTTGGAACAATGGGGTCCTCTTGTTCCTAAAATTATTATGATGGGACCTGTAGTGTGTTGTGTGGGGGAAGATATAGAGAAAGAAAGAAACAGACAAGGAAGATCCATGAAGATGAGTCCTGCTGTTTTTATCACTGTCAGTTTGCTACCTTACTGATGGGTGGCACGCTAAGAGTCACTTTGGAGCTCAGCTGAAATTACCATTTAGGAAGCTAAAAAGCTCTCAGTGTGAGTTTTAGCTGAGATGTGAGCTTTAATATGGATGGGTTTTCCATCAATAATTTTGACAAGTGTTCCCAGCAGGTACTACTGAAAGAATATGAATGATGAGTTAAGCGGCTATGTAAAAAGGTGAGACAAGTGCCTCCAAGTAAACGTGACATTTGAAGTCAAAAATCAGTCAAATCTGAAGTATGACATCAACTTAAAAGTAGTGTATCAATATGGACTCAATATTCTACTTGAGTTTGGTATCGATCTTATTGGCATTCTTCCCACTACATCACATGTAAACAGGTATTTAACACTTGGGGACTACTTCATCAAGTAGTCTGAAGCTGCACCCCTGATGAATAAAACTGTTGCTAGTGTTGGCATATTTCTGTATGAGTTATTCTTCAGGTACATGGCCATTTTTGTGCTATACAATGGTATATGGTTCTTGAGTTAATCGCTGAGCTATTATTACACATGGCGGCTGCAAGGTAGTGTGATTTCCAATAGAGGCAGGAAATATGTGAACACTTTTGAGGTTTTCACTTACTGGAACAGAGCACAGAATTACCTCTGCTTCCCTCCCCTAGACGGAGGGCCTAACTGAATGATCTAACCAGACAAATCTAGAAAGTTTAATACAAATTTTAAATGACATCTACAATGACTGTGATGACCATTTCCTGTTCTCTTTGCTTATTTTATGTGAATCCAGAAGGCAACCAAGCAGACTCCATTTAAATAGATGTAGAGTCAGTATAGTACAATAACTAGGTTCAAACTATGCCTTAATTTAGTAGAAAAAAATATTTTAGGAAATCTATACCACCAGTCGAGTTGTATTATCAAGTGAATAGTGATGTACCAATTGTACGGTAGAATAGTGGTAATGCAGATTATGTCATACTTGCAATCTCCTTTGCATTAGCTGCATGCAGCACATTGGTGAACAAGTCGGAGATCAAGTTGGACAATAGAATGATGAGAAGCCATCTATTTATTAAGTGCCTCTGTAGGATGGAATTCACTGCATTTCCAAAGTGGCCAATGAATAGGTTCCGATTGACATTTCTTGAACTTGCCAGATTGCCAGAGACATATGGAGACATGGTGGAATGCAATTAATGTAGCTAATGTAATCAAGAATGTCTTTAATGGTAGCAATTTCTTATTCTATATTCAAACTCTACTTGTTAAACATTTTTAATTTATTTTCCATAGCTATATATTCAAGTGGTTACTGCCCGTGTATATAGCCCCAGTTGAAAGTCAAGAAGTCACCCTTGCATAGGCTGAGTGACTGGGGACCATTCATGCCTAGTTGTGAGTAATTGGGAAGTCATAACAGGGGAATCTATAAAGATGGCAATTTGTCCTATCAAAATTTAAAAAAATGACCTGACATTGAACATTATAAAAAATCTGCTTGTATTAGAAACTGATTCAGTTGAAACTAACTTTGTTGCTACCAATTTTCTTTGGAAAGATGGCCATCCGCAGCTATAGCTATTATTTAGTGCAGACATTCGTGCCCGAAAAGGGAGATAATCCAGCTTATAAGGAGACACTGATGCCTAGGCACCCAAAAGTTATTGGGGTGCTATGGAAGGAGAGTCACTCTTGCCAAAAGGGAGTCACTGGCACCTAGGTGTAGAGTGATCAGGAGTCGCTGGTGTCTAGGCATGAGTGGCCAGGAGTCACCGGAAGGGAGAGTCAATCAAGCCTCTGACTCTGGTATCATGCTGAATTACTCCTGTGCTCAATTACTCTCGGTTGTCCACGCCGAAAATTGCTCAAGTGACAAATTTCAAAAGTCCATGTCATGCAAATGTTTAAGTGACAAATTTCAAACATCCATGTCAGACTACTTTGCTAGCCGAATAACACGATTGAACAATTCGTGATAGCACAATTTATACAGATTCTCCAGACACACTTCATCATTTTGAGTTGCATCTGCAAGCATTGTCCATTGATACTTCTCCATCACCAAGGTATGTCAGTTGTAGTAATGTTGGCAGATCACATATACATCTTGACAGTGGGTCAAAATAATATAGGTGTACCTTTGGCTGGTCCTACTCAGAGAACAGAGTGCCATACAAAAACACAGGGACCAGTTTTAACATCGTTAGTTCGGGGGGGGGGGTACACGCCCATTTACCACAGAAATTTGAACACATATTTGTAGCTGTCATAACTTCCCCCCCCCCCCTTTCTTCTGTGCAGATACTTTTATTACCAGCTTGTTGCTTATTGTGTGTGCTTCAAGATTATATGTGAAATGTCTCTATAGGCATTTTTTCCTTAGAAGATACAAGCAAAAAGGCAAGGGTCACTCAAGAAATTGCACTTCCTAATTGGGAACAAGTCTAATTCCTAGGCGCCTTGAGCTACACAGTCAAAAATTGTTTTGTGACTTGCTAACACCCTAAGCTGTGATTTGACCAACATATTTACAACGCGGTATAGTATATAAGACACTTTATTTCCAACCGCGCCAAAAACCACGGAATATCTGTGATCCCGCCTCTTCTAAGTGCCATAAATCTGGAGTGCTTCACGGTAAAAATAATTTCTCTTGGTCAAATCACAGCTTAGGCTGTTTGCAAGCCATAACACAAGTTTGGGGGCGGTAGCTCACGGCGCCTTGGAATTAGACTTGTTCCAAATTAGGAAGTGCCATTTTTTGAGTGACCCTTGCGTGTTTGGCTATATCTTCTAAGAAAAAGTGCCTATAGAGACTTTTTACATATCAACTTAAAGCACACACAATAAGCAACAAGCTGGTAATAAAAGTATCTGCACAGAAGAAAGGACAAAAAAAGTTATGACAGCTACAAATATGTGTTCAAATATCGGTGGTAAATGGTCAAGTCCCCCCTTTTAATACTCTCTATACAACTCCTTCATGGTGTGAAGAAGAATCTTGATTTTTAATGCTTTAGATAAATTAATTTCCATAGCTATTTTGTTGAGGTAGAAGGTTATACAGCATGACAAAAAATTACATCCAAAATGATGGTGAAGTGTCTGGTGCTGTTCTCAAGGGACGAGCAGCTGAAGTCACTTTGTGTGGCTCATGATATTAACGGTGCCCACCAGGGTCAGAAGACAACCGTTGCTCGTGACACACATTACTATTGGATTACAATTTCATATGAAAGATGCTAGTTGTGTATTGTGAAGTATACAACTCAATTAGAAGCTTTGTTACTGCCAATCTGTAAACTGAGTGGATACCCGTATCAAGCTACAAAAGCAATCAGTGTTATATTGGTTTGGGTGCTGCTGGGAAATATGCAGACTACTGTAATTCTACTGCAGCTGTGAATGTCAATACAACTGCAATAAATTTTTATGCCAAATCATCCTTATTAAGTATATTATTAAACAGGATAGCTACACTGACACACTTTAGCATTCATCAAGTTGCATATGCCTCAACAAGGTTGCACCTGCCTCATATGTGAAAAGATTTGAGGGCAGAAACCAGACATTCAGAGATTGCAATACAATTCTTAAAACTAAAAATATCACATCATTAGTACCCAATAACTATACTAAAGACAGATGCTGGTATAGGAGGCACACTTCACTACACAACAAGTAGGAGCTATTAATAATGTACACACTGTATGTAGCTATTTATTTCTGCTTGTATCACAGCTAAGTGCATGACAAACCACAAACCAAATAACAGCCCATGTCTACACTACTCTATGGAGATACACCTATATCAGTGAGGGGAGTACAGTATTCAGTGACCTCGATGTTGACCAACATTCTGCTAAGGAAATGTTTAGAGAGACATCTACAGGACCAGATATCAAATTACCTGCATGTATGAAGGGATAATGTGTTACAAAGTTAATACTATTATTTTATAGCATTTTGATAAGTTTTACCTGAAGCGCCCGCCCCCTCCCACAAGGAATAAATATGTTCAATGATAGCATATCAGTCAGGCTGAGCATCTTTAAGAAGTTAATGGGTGAATTTATGGGTCTAAAAAAAACCTTTAAGATATATAACCTTCATCTTCCATTCCTGGATTTCAATTTTATGATGTCAAAAGGTGCAAAGACCCAAATTCCTGGATATGAAAGATTTTTAGCCTCAAAGAAAATGCTTATGACATATTTAAGGAATTAAGTGACAACCTCACACAAGTCAAAGCTAATCAGAATATTCTGAAAGAAGCAAGTTAATGCTCATGCTAGCTCAGCAAGGCCATAGCTACGGTTATAGGAATGGAATGGTGAAGACAGCGATAGTGACAGATAGCTGATGAGTTATCCCACCAAGAGCTCTCTCTCTGCTTAAATGAAAAAGAAATTCCAATGTTTAGAGCCAAAGTGAAACCAATCACCACATAGTATTTTGAATTATTCTCTTTTAAAAACCATGGTGGAATTAGGACCCTTGACTGCATATCGTGGATCATTTGGAAGCTTTGCTTCTGAGAGGTCCACATATGCTGGCGTTAATAACTCTTCCACAAAGACAGGATGAAAAGCAATTTTTTCCATCTTCAGTGACAACTATTCTGAGCCTCCAAGCATTCCATCTGCTGCCTCTGAGAAAGAAATGAATGTTCTTCTCAAAGAATACTTCAAGACTATCATACTAGAAAAGAAACTGGTTACAATGACTACTGCTAAGGTTTTTCGTAAGGAGTCAGGAGGTATTTTCCTATTGCTGAAGTTCAGTCAAATGTTATGGAAGATTTTTCTTAAAACTAGAGATGTTGAAAAATATAAACATGGAGAAAATGAAAGAAACATATGAGAATATTGTGTAGATGAATTGAACATAGTATGCCTTAAAATCGTCTCAAAGAAGAAGGGAGGATGAGAAAGAGGAGGATTATTTGGAGGAGGCGTAGAGGAGGAAGAATATGGAGGAAGAGTAGGGTGAAGAAGAGTTATGGAGGAGGTGTAGGATGGGGTAGAGGAGGAGGGGGAGGTGGAAGAGAAGGGGAAAGGAGGGGAAGAGAACAATAGAGCAATTTATTAAAGAGCATGGAGAAAGAAATGTTTAAAGAATTGATTGTGAAAATATAAACTTAAGTTCCTGTCAAAAGATGTTCATTAATATTCTTGTCTATAGCTGAGAAATATATGCCCTGATGAAAAATCTCAACTGTAGTCATTGCATCTAGTTTCTTCTCCAGTGAAGTAATCTTTGAACGGAACATTCACTTCTTTCTTGGAGGCAGGAAATAGAGTGCTTGGATGCTCAGAATGGTCATCAATGAAGATGTACGAAAAAAGAAGCGTTTCCTCCATGCTTTGTGAAGGAGTTAATAATGGCAGCATATGAGGACTTCCCAGTAGTAAGACTTCCAACAGAGCCATGATCCTGATTGGAATCAAAGGGACTGATGCCAGGCATAATGGCTAAAAGTGAATTAGTCACCACATAATATGATGATTGGTTTCTCTTTAGCTCTAAACCTTGGAATTTAATTTAAAGGCTGAAAAAAAGCTCTTGGTAGGCTAACACATTATCTTTAGAGAATACTCTATTACCATCTTAGATCAATTAATTCCAAAAATAGTATATCCTAGCTCAGCTAACATGAGCATCCACTCTAATTCTTATACGAAGAGGCACCAAAATGTTCTGATTAGCTTTACCTTGTGTGAGGTTTACTCCACAAACATGTCATAAGCCGCTTCCCAGTCCAAACATCATTCGTATCCTGTTAGTTTTTACCATCCTTTGACATTACAGCGAAATAAAGGAATTTACGATGTAGCAAGGTTTATATATTATACCTTTTTAGATATAGCCACAGAAACCTTCAAACCTCTTCCACCCAGTATGCGGTAATATTCCGTATTGCCTTGATTGTAGCAGAATGAGAGTTCGCTTATTAGCCTAATGAATGAAGTGACAAAAAATGTCCAGAATCGTAAGTATTAGTGACTCAATATACACGTTAGGACAGTGGCCACATTTAACAACTAATTAAAACTTTAATTTGAAGGAAAAAATTGACTTTTTTATGCAACAAAGATAGAGATCAAGTGAAGTAGTCAACGCTCTAGTGTAACTTTATAGGTTCAACTTTGTATGTATTCTTGACTACAAATTATACACCACTAGGGTAATAAGAGAGCTAACAGGCAACCCGAGACAGAGGTTTATTATTATATATATATTATGGTAAGACAAACCTTTAACGATTAAGTATTATAACATTTGTCCCGCTTGTTTAACTTGCTCTCTGAGTATCCTAATAATGCATAATTTGTGGTCAAGAATGCTTACAAACCGGCAACAGTGTGGATTCTTTCACTCACCAAAATTTTAAATAAATAACATTGGGATGATTCTACTTCCAGTACACAGCTGATTAGACAGCACATGCAAATCAACACACATTAACAAAAATTAAATATATTGCTGTGACCAATTTTTTTGACAAATATAGTGTTGAATCCCAGAGTATGTCGGCAGTAATGAGGCAGAGAGTTTTTTTATTGCACAATCTCTCATGTGTACAAAATGTTTATTGTATTTCTTACTTGTGCAGTCTAATCACCAGCTTACCAGAGTACTATTACGCCAATACATATGGACTAAGCTCTGATTTGTGTGTGTGTGTGTATGTATGTGTGTGTGTACTTGTGCATGTGTGTGTGTGTGTGTGTGTGAGAGTGTGTGCATTGACTTGTATGCAGACTAATCGACAGTATCCAGAAGTAGTATCACACCAACATATTTAATTTTATTGTATTTTTTTAAATTAATATAAGGTATGCCCGTACAATAAAAGACTATAGAGAGAGACAGACAGAGAGATGACATTGTTAATGGTGAAGAGTGAAAAATGAATAGAGGCTGCCCACTGCACCAGGGCATGGAAGATGGGTGCCAATGCATTTCGTTTTGTATCACTGAAATGTATACTATCAACAGGATTGTACAATAAAAAAAAAACTACCTCATAACTTCTAATATACACTGGGGTCCATCCCAAAAGTAGTCAAAATCTTGGCAGTTTTATATACATATATTTAAAGTTTGTGTTGATTTGTTGTGTACAGTCTATTCACCAGCTTGCCAGGTGTAGTATCAGCCAACACTTATTTTAAATTTATTTTTATATATTTTGTCAATAAATAAAAGGCTGTACAGCCAGATAGACAGATGACAATGTTAAGGATAAAAGGTGATAAATCAGAAGAGGCCATCCATTGCAGCAGAGCATCAAGACTGGTTCCAACTTACATCACTGAACTGTACACTAGACGATTGTTTAATAAAAACAACTTTCTATGACATAACTTCTGACATACTCAGGATCAATTGCAAAATTTAGGAAGAAATTTGCAAATCTTATCCTACGGTGTAAATTTGGTACACATGGATCTTACCAACATAGGGCAAGTTTTGAAGGTTTACTTGGTTGGGACATGCGCTGTAACAAATGCTTCGTCTACTAGGTACTGGTAAAGTTCATTGAGGAATGCCTACTCTGTGTATAGATTAAAAAAAAAAATAGTTGAGCAGTACAGAAAAATGACCAGTGGAAGGTAATGTGATAATTTTATGGTCATGTATTCCTTGAAACTTCTGATATATATTGTGATATCTCAAAATATGAAATTAGTAGAGATTAGGCAATTACACCCTATGGTATAGATATGGTACAGTTCTACATTACCAGTAAAAAGTTATCTCTGAAAGTATATATCCTGAAAGTATGTTTCTTCCATTGAGCAATTCTTTGTAACAATGCTGTTTTGGTGTGATACCAGTAGAGTTTGTTGAAGAATGCCTACCTTATGCATAGATCACAAATATTTTCTCTTCAAGCACTTTGCATAATAAAGTAACCAGAGCAAAGTACATTGTTAATTCTGTGGTCATTTCTCTCCTCTTATTCTAATAAAAGAAAACTATCGATACCTATATTTTGTTGGGGAAAAATGTTTGTCTTACACAGGACCCATACATTAATAACTAATGGTGTAACAAATACTAAGGTGTATTTTTGCATCATGCATTCTTGTACCATATTTCACTTATGCTCCTTCAAGCTCCTGCATTCAGAAGTAATGGCAATGGCAAGTAAACCCAAATTATATCACGATCAAGGTGAATGTGGGCCTTGCTATTTATGCTACAACGAGAGTGCGAATTACATGCACCCAGTAAATATAGATGAGCTAATTAATTTTACAGAGCAGATAGTGAGGCTCCAACTGTACCCACAGTTGAAGCTCTAGAGCATCATTGGTGTTTGTGCATAAGGATACTGGGAATGTAGCACTCTTTAACAGAAAATAGATTGGCCTGCCAAGGTGAGTACAACTATAGATATAACGACTTGGGATTAAAACTTATATTTTATCTACACCTGTCTTAGACAGAACTTACTGAATCTGGATAATGGATAAACGTTAAGTTGAAAGAGATACACCTGAAAACATGGCATTGGCAAATGAAGTGCAATGGGTGGCCTATTCTGATTTATCACCTTTCATCATTAACATTGTCCTCTGTCTATGTGCCTGAACAACATTTTATATATTTGATAAAATATTTAAAAATAAATAAAGAGTATTGGCTGATACTACACCTGGCATGCTGGTTGTACACAACAAATCAACACAAATATATATATAACTGCCCAGATTTTGACTAATTTTGGCATGGATCCCAGTGTATGTTAGATGTTATGACGTAGTTTTATTGTAAAATCATGTTGATAGTACACATTTCAGTGATGTAAAACCAAATGTATTGGCATCAATCCTCATGCCCTGGTGCAGTAGGTAGCCTCTATTCATTTTTTACACTTTACCATTAACAATATCATCTCTCTGTCTGTCTGTCTCTATAGCCTTTTATTGCATGGACATAACTTTTAATAATTAAAAAAAAACACAATAAAATTAAATGTGGTGGCATGATACTACTTCTGAATGCTGTCGGTTAGACTGCATACAAGGAAATGCACACACACACACACATACATACACACAAAAGATATCTTAACCCACATGTATTGGGGAGATACTACTCTGGTATGCAATCACACACATTGACGACTGTACCCATTTACACCATATCTTTACAAAACAAAATTAGAACACTCAATATCTCGTTGAATATTGACTGCACCCATGTAGGGTAGGCTACAGCATTCTTTGAGCAATTAGTAACATTGCAGAGTAGAACACCACAAAATTTTATTTTGGTAGAAGATCAGCAATAGCCTCGATAGCAACAGTTGACCAGGAGTAAGAACTCCAAAACCAATAAGCTGAACCAAGCACGAGGCAGTTATTGTAGGATAGATTGTCAACAGAAGAAGTGTCTTATTGACACTTAAAACTTTTGCCAGTTTTGGGGAACTTCAACTGCTTAGATAGAAACGAGTAGTAGTAGACGTCTATTAGTTGAAACAATGGGGTTCTCTGGTGCATAAAATTATTATGATGGGACCTGTAGCACGTTGTGTGGGGGAAGATATAGTGAAACAAAGAAACAGACAAAGAAGATCCATGAAGATGAGTACTGCTGTTTTTTTAACCCATTTTATCACTGCCAGTTTGCTAACTTACTGATGGAAGGCAAGCTAAGAGTCACTTTGGAGCTCAGCTGAAACCACCATTTAGGAAGCTAAGAATGCTAACTTACTGATGGATGGCAAGCTAAGAGTCACTTTGGAGCTCAGCTGAAACCACCATTTAGGAAGCTAAGAAGCTCTCAGTGTGAGTTTTAGCTGAGATGTGAGGTTTTATTTGGCGATTTTTCCATCAACAATTTTGAGAAGTATTCCCAGCAGGTGCCACTGAAAGAATATGATTGATGAGATAAGTGGCAATGCGAAAAGGTGAGACAAGTGTCTCCGAGTAAACATGACATTAGAAGCCCACTACCAGTCAAATCTGAAGTATGGCATCAACTATGTCTTAAAAATAGTGTACCAATATGGACTCTATATTCTACTTGAGTTTGGTATCTATCTTATTGGCCTTCCTCCCACTACATCACATGGAAACAGGTATTTAACACTTGGGGACTACTTCAGCAAGTAGTCTGAAGCTGCACCCCTGATGAATAAAAATGTTGCTAGTGTTGACATATTTCTGTATGAGCTATTCTTCAGGTACATGGCCATTTTTGTGCTATACAATGGTATATGGTTCTTGAGTTGCTCGGTGAGCTATTGTTACACATGGCGGCTGCAAGGTAGTGTGATTTCCAATAGAGGTCGGGAATTTGTGAACACTTTTGAGGTTTTCACTTACTGGAACAGAACATAGAATTACCTCTATTTTCCGCCCCTAGATGGAGGGCCTAACTGAATGATCTAATCAGACATATCTAGAAAATTTAATACAACTTGTAAATGACATCTACAATGACTGTGATGACCATCTCCTGTTCTCTTTCCTTATTATACGTAAATCCAGAAGGCAACAAAGTGAACTCCATTTGAATAGATGTAGAGTCAGTATAGTACAATAGCTAGGATCAAACTATGCATTAATTTACTAGCAAAAATATATTATAGGAAATCTATACTACCCGTCGAGTTGGATTATCAAGTGAATAGAAATCTACCATTTGTACGGCTGAAGAGTGGTAATGCAGATTATGTCATATTTGCAATCTCCTTTGCATTAGCTGCATGCAGCTCATTAGTGAACAAGTCAGAGATCAAGTTAGACAATATAATGATGAGAATCCATCTATTTATCAATTGCCTCTGCGGGATGGAATTCATTGCATTTCCAAAGAGGCCAATGAAGGAAGAAAAGACTCCATTACTTAGGATCAGGTTGATATTTCTTGCACTTGCCAGATTGCTAGAGACATATGGAGACATGGTGGAATGCAATTAATGTAGCTAATATAATCAAGAATGACTTTAATGGTTTCAATTTCCTATTCTATTTTCAAATTGTACTTGTTAAACATTTTAAATTTAAATTTAATTCCATAGCTATATATATTCAAGTGATTACTGCCCATGTATATAGCCCCAGTTGAAAGTCATGATGTCACCCTTGCATAGGCTGAGTAACTGGGTCCCATTTATGCCTAGTTGTGAGTAATTGGGAAGTCATAACAGGGAATCTATAAAGATGGCAATTTGTCTTATCAAAATCTTTATATCTAATGACCTGGCATTGAACAGTAAATATTCTGCTTGTATTAGAAACTGATTTAGTTGAAACTAACTTTGTTGCTACCAACTTTCTTTGGAAGATGGCTGTGTGCAGCTATAGCTATTATTTAGAGGAGACACTTGTGACTGAAAAGGGGAGACAATCCAGCTTATAAGGAGACACTGATGCCTAGGCACCCACAAGCGACTGGGGGCTATGGAAGGAGATTCACTCTTGCCAAAAGGGAGTCACTGGAACCTAGGTGTAGAGTGATCAAGATTCACTGGTGCACAGGCATGAGTGACCAGGATTCACCAGAAGTGAGAGTCAAGCATGCCTTTGACTCCGGTGTTATGCCAAATTACTCTTGTGCTCAATTACTCTTGGTTGTCCAAAATAAAAAATAAATTTGACAATTGGTCATAATGATGTAGATGTACCTTTGGTTGGTCCTATTCAGAGAACAGAGAGGCATACAAAACACAGGGCCGTTTTAGCATTGTTGGTTTGTTTAATACTCTCTATATAACTCCTTCATGGTGCGAAGAAGAATCTTTATTTTTAATGCTTTAGACAAATTAATTTCCATGGCTAATTTGTCATGGTAGAAGGTTATACAGCACGACAAAAAATTATCCCATCCCAAAGTGATGGTGAATTTCTGGTGCTGTTCTCAAGGAACAAGCAGTTGAAGTAACTTAGTGTGTCCCATAATGCTTTTCGGTTGTTTTGAAGCATTTTCGGGGAAATTCACAATGACCTTCTCTTTTTAGTCCAAAAAGTTACTATCTCAGAAAAGAGAACAGAAATACTCAGAAAGTTGGTTTTTTAACAAGTTTGAAAAGGGGCAAATCCGGAGGAATATATGGATTTGTTTAAATAACTGTTTTTGATCAAACCAGTAAAATGGAGGAAACATTAAAAAAAACTTGTTTTTCTGCTCAAAGTGAGCCACATAGCTAAACTATGATTTTCTCTTGTTTTGAAGCACTTTTGAGGAAATTCACAGTGAACTTATTTTCTTTTAGTCCAAAAAGTGACTATCTCAGAAAGGAGCACTGAAATACTTAAAAGTTTGTTTTTCTTAAAATGTTTGATAAGGGTAAATCCCGAGGAAAATTTGGATATGTTTAAACAAATTTTTTTGATCATATAAGTAAAAGGGGACAAATATTAACCAAAACTATTTTTCTCCCCAAAGTGAGCCACATACAGCTAAACTATGCTTTTCTGATGTTTTGAAGCAATTTCGGGGAAATTCACAGTGAACTTTTCTTTTTAGTCCAAAAAGTGACTATCTCAGAAAGAAGCACTGAAATACTCAAAAAGTTTGTTTTTCTTTAAATGTTTGAAAAGGGTAAATCTTGAGAAAAATTTGGATTTGTTTAAACAACTGTTTTTGATCCAACAAGTAGAAGGGGACAAATATTAACAAAACTTTTTTTCTCCCCAAAGTGAGCCACTTGCAGCTAAACCATACTTTTCTGTTGTTTTGAAGCATTTTGGGAGAAATTCACAGTGAACATCTCCTTTTAGTCCAAAAAGTGACTATCTCAGAAAAGTGCACAGATATACTCAGAAAGTTTGTTTTTCTTAATAAATTTGAAAAGGGGCAAATGTCGATGAAAATATGGATTTGTTTAAACAACTTTTTTTGATCAAACCATTAAATTGGGGGAAATATTAACAAAAATTGTTTTTCTCCTCAAAATGAGCCACACACAGCTAAACTATGCTTTTCTGTTGTTTTGAAGAATTTTGGGGGAAATTCACAGAGAACTTCGTTTGTTAGTCAAAAAAGTGGCTAACTCAGAAACGAGCACTAAAATACTCAGCTAGTTTGTTTTTCTTAACAAGTTTGATAAGGGCAAATCCTGTGGAAAATTTGGATTTGTTTAAACAACTTTTTTGGATCAAACCAGTAAAAGGGAACAAATATTAATAAAAAACTTGTTTATCTCTTCAAAGTGATCCACATACAGCTAAACACTGCTTTTCTGTTGTTTTGAGGCATTTTTGGGGAAATTCACAGAGAACTTTTTTTTTGTCCAAAAAATGGCTATCTCCGAAAGGAGTACTGAAATACTCAGAAAGTTGTTTTTCCTAACATATTTGAAAAGGGGCAAATCCTGAGGAAAACTTAGATTTGTTTAAACAACTTTTTTTGAACAAACAAGTAAAATGGGGACAAATATTAACAAAAACTATTTTTCTCCCCAAAGTGAGCGACGTACAGCTTAACTATACTTTACTGTTGTTTTGAAGCATTTTTTGGGAAATTTACAGTGAACTTCTCTTTTTTGTCCAAAAAGTGAATATCTCAGAAATGAGCAGAGAAATACTCAGAAAGTTTGTTTTTCTTAACAAGTTTGAAAAAGGGAAAATCCTGAGGAAAATTTAGATTTGTTTAAACAACTGTTTTTGATCAAACCAGTAAAATGGGGGAAATATTAACAAAAACTTGTTTTTCTCCTCAAATTGAGCCACATACAGCTAAACTATGCTTTTCTGTTGTTTTGAAGCATATTCAGGAAAATTCTCAGAGAACTTCTCTTTTCAGTCAAAAAGGTGACTGTCTCTGAAAAGAGCACTGAAATACTCAGAAAGTTTGTTTTTCTTAACAAGTTTGAATAGGATATATCCAGTGAAAAATTTGGATTTGTTTAAAAAACTGTTTTTGATCAAACCATTAAAACGGGACAAATATTAACAAAAAACTTTTTTTCTTCCCAAACATTGCGACATACAGCTAAACTATGCTTTCCTGTTGTTTTGAAACATTTTTGGGGAAATTCACAGTGAACCTCTCTTTTTTGTCCAAAAAATGAATATCTCAGAAATGAGCAGAGAAATACTCAGAAATTTGTTTTTCTTAACAAGTTTGAAAAGGGGCAAATCCTGCGAAAAATTTGGATTTGTTTAAACAACTTTTTTGGATCAAACCAGTAAAAGGGAACAAATATTAACAAAAACTGTTTTTATCCACAAAGTGAGCCACATACAACTAAACTATGCTTTTCTGTTGTTTTGAAGCATTTTTTTGGAATTTCACAGTGAACTTCCTTTTTTGTCCTTAAAGTGAATATCTCAGAAATGAGCAGAGTAATAGCAAGAGAGTTTGTTTTTCTTAAGAAGTTTGAAAAGGGGCAGATCCTGAGGAAAATTTGGATTTGTTTAAACAAATGTTTTTGATCCAACCAGTAAAATGGGGAAAATATAAAAACAACAACTTGTTTTTCTCCTCAAAGTGAGCCACATACAGCTAAACTATGCTTTTCTGTTGTTTTGAAGAATTTTTTGGGAAATTCACAGAGAACTTCTCTTTTTTGTCTAAAAATTGTTATCTCGGAAAAGAGCACAGAAATACTCAGAAAGTTTGTTTTTCTTAACAAGTTTGAAAAGGGAAAAATCCTGAGGAAAATATGGATTTGTTTAAACAACTTTTTTTGATCAAACGAGTAAAATGGGGTAAATATTAACAAAAACTTATTTTTCTCCTCGAAGTGAGCCACATACTGCTAAACTATGCTTTTCTGTTGTTTTGAAGCATTTTGGGAGAAATTCACAGAGAACTTCTCTTGCTGGTCAAAAAATGGCTATCTCAGAAAGGAGTACTGAAATAGTCAGAAAGTTTGTTTTTCTTAACATGTTTGAAAGGGTAAATCCTGTGAAAAATTTGGATTTGTTTTAACAACTGCTTTTGATCAAACCATTAAAACGGGACAAATATTAACAAAAAGTGTTTTTCTCTCCAAAGAGAGCAACATACAACTAAACTATGCTTTCCTGTTGTTTTGAAGAATTTTCAGAGAAATTCACAGTGAACTTTTCTTTTTTGTCCAAAAAGTGAATATCTCAGAAATGAGCACAGATATACTCAGAAAGTTTTTTTTTCTTAACAAGTTTGAAAAAGGCAAATCCAGAGGAAAATTTGATTTGTTTAAACAAATATTTTTGCTCAAACCAGTAAAATGGGGCAAATGTTAACAAAAACTTGTTTTTCTCCTCAAAGTTAGCCACATACAGCTAAACTATGCTTTTCTGTTGTTTTGAAGCATTTTTGGTGAAATTCACAGAGAACTTCTCTTTTTAGTCTAAAAATGGTTATCTCTGAAAGGTACACTGAAATACTCAGAAAGTTTTTTTTTCTTAACATGTTTGAAAAGGGACAAATCCTGAGAAAAATTTGGATTTGTTTAAACAACTATTTTGGATCAAACCAGTAAAAAAGGGAAAATATTAACAAAAACTGTTTTTCTCCCCTAAGTGAAGGACATACAGCTAAACAATGCTTTTCTGTTCTTTTGAAGAATTTTTGTGGAAATTCCCAGTGAACTTCCCTTTTTTGTCCAAAAAGTGAATATCTCAGAAATGAGCACAGTATTAGCAAGAAAGGTTGTTTTTCTTAAGAAGTTTGTAAAGGGGCAGATCCTGAGGAAAATTTGGATTTGTTTAAACAAATGTTTTTGATCCAACCAGTAAAATGGGGAAAAAATTAAAAAAAAATTGTATTTCTCCTCAAAGTGAGCCACATACAGCTAAACTAGGCTTTTCTGTTGTTTTGAAGCATTTTTGGGGAAATTCACAGAGAACTTCTCTTTTAGTCTAAAAATGGTTATCTCTGAAAGGAGCACTGAAATACTCAGAAAGTTTGTTTTTCTTAACATATTTGAAAAGGGGCAAATCCTGAGGAAAATTTGGATTTGTTTAAAGAACTGTTTTTGATCAAATGAGTAAAATGGGGGCAAATATTAACAAAAACCGTTTTTCTCTCCAAGTGAGCGAAAGACAGCAAAACTATGCATTTTTGTTGTTTTAAAGCATTTTCGGGGAAATTTACAGTTAACTTCTCTTTTTTTGTCCAAAAAGTGAATTTCTCAGAAATGAGCACAGAAATACTCAGAGAATTTGTTTTTCTTAACAAGTTTGAAAAAGGGAAAATCGTGAGAAAAATAGGATTTGTTTATAGAAATGTATTTGATCAAACCAGTAAAATGGGGGAAATATTAACAAAAACTAAATTTTCTCCTCAAAGTGAGCCACATACAGCTAAACTATGCTTTTCTGTTATTTTGAAGCATTTTCAGGGAAATTCACAGAGAACTTCTCTTTTTAGTCAAAAAAGGGTCTATCTCAGAAAGCAGCACTGAAATACTCAGAAAGTTTGTTTTTCTTAACATATTAGAAAAGGGTAAATCCAGAGTAAAATTTGGATTTGTTTAAACAATCAAACCAGTAAAAGGGTGCAAATATAAAAAAAAACCTGTTTTTCTCCCCAAAGTGAGCCACATACAGCTAAACAATGCTTTTCTGCTGTTTTGAAGCATTTTCGGGGAAATTCACAGTGAACTTCCCTTTTTTGTCCAAAAAGTGAATATCTCAGAAATGAGCACTGTATTAGCAAGAAATTTTTTTTCTTAAGAAGTTTGTAAAGGGGCAGATCCTGAGGAAAATTTGGATTTGTTTAAACAAATGTTTTGATCCAACCAGTAAAATGGGGAAAATATAAAAAAAACAACTTGTATTTCTCCTCAAAGTGAGCCACATACAGCTAAACTATGCTTTTCTGTTGTTTTGAAGCATTTTTTGGGAAATTCACAGAGAACTTCTCTTTTTTGTCTAAAAATGGTTTTCTCTGAAAGGAGCACTGAAATATTCCGAAATTTTTTTTTTTAACAAGTTTGAAAAGGGGCAAATCCTGAGAAAATTTTGGATTTGTTTAAAAAACTGTTATGGATCAAACCAGTAAAAAAGGACAAATATTAACAAAAACTGTTTTTCTCCCTAAGTGAACCACATACAGATAAACAATGTTTTTCTGTTCTTTTGAAGCATTTTGGTGGAATTTCACAGTGAACTTCCCTTTTTTGTCCAAAAAGAGAATATCTCAGAAATGAGCACAGTATTAGCAAGAAAGTTTGTTTTTCTTAAGAAGTTTGTAAAGGGGCAGATCCTGAGGAAAATTTGGATTTGTTTAAACAAATGTTTTTGATCCAACCAGTAAAATGGGGAAAAAATAAAAAAAACTTGTATTTCTCCTCAAAGTGAGCCACTTACAGCTAAACTATGCTTTTCTGTTGTTTTGAAGCATTTTTGGGGGAATTCACAGAGAACTTTGCTTTTTAGTCTAAAAATGGTTATCTCTGAAAGGAGCACTGAAATACTCAGAAAGTTTGTTTTCCTAACATGTTTGAAAAGGGGCAAATCCTGAGGAAAATTTGGATTTGTTTAAACAACTGTTTTTGATCAAATGAGTAAAATGGGGTCAAATATTAACAAAAACTGTTTTTCTCCGCTAAGTGAAGGACATACAGCTAAACTATGCTTTTCTGTTCTATTGAAGAATTTTTGGGGAAATTCACAGTGAACTCCTCTTTTTTGTCCAAAAAGTGAATATCTCAGAAATGTGCACAGAAATACTCAGAAAGTTTGTTTTTCTTAACAATTTAAAAAGGGACAAATCCAGAGGAAAATTTGGATTTGTTTAAACAAATTTTTTTGATCAAACCTTTAAAATGGGGAAAATATTAACAAAATATGTTTTTCTCCCCAAAATGAGCCACATTCAGCTAAACAATGCTTTTCTGTTGTTTTGAAGCCTTTTCAGGGAAATTCACAGAGAACTTCACTTTTTAGTCAAAAAAGGGACTATCTCAGAAAGGAGCATGAAATACTCAGAAATTTGTTTTTCTTAACATGTTTGAAAAGGGTAAATCCTGAGGAAAATTTGGATTTGTTAAAACAACTCTTTTGGATCAAACCAGTAAAAGGGGACAAATATTAACAAAACATTTTTTTCTCCAAAGTGAGCCACATACAGCTAAACTATGCTTTTCTGTTGTTTTGAAGCTTTTTCTGGAAAATTCACAGTGAACTTCTCTTTTTAGTCCAAAAAGTGACTATCTCGGAAAAAAGCACAGAAATACTCAGAAAGTTTGTTTTTCTTAACAAGTTTGAAAAGGGAAATCCTGAGGAAAATTTGGATTTGTTTAAACAAATGTTTTTGATCAAACCAGTAAAATGGGGGAAATATTAATAAAAAACTTGTTTTTCTCCTCAAAGTGAGCCACATAGAGCTAAACTATGCTTTTCTGTTGTTTTGAAGCATTTTTGGGAAAATTCACAGAGAACTTCTCTTTTTTTGGCCAAAAAGTGAATATCTCAGAATGGCGTACTGAAATACTCTGAAAGTTTGTTTTTCTTAACATCTTTGAAAAGGGGCAAACCTTGATGAAAATTTGGATTTCTTTAAACAACTTTTTTTAATTAAAACAGTAAAAGGGGACAAATATAAAAAAATGTTTTTCTCCCAAAAGTGAGCCACATAGAGCTAAACTATGCTTTTCTGTTGATTTGAAGCATTTTCTGTGAAATTCACAGAGAACTTCTCTTTTTAGTCCAAATAGTGACTCTCTCAGAAAAGAGCACAGAAATACTCAGAATTTTTTTTTTTAACAAGTATGAAAAGGGGCAAATCCTGTGGAAAATTTGAATTTGTTTAAACAACCTTTTTTTGATCAAACCAGTAAAAGGGAACAAATATATAAAAAAAATTGTTTATCTCCCCAAAGTGAGCCACATACAGCTAAACTATGCTTTTCTGTTGTTTTGAAGTCTTTTTGGAGAAATTCACAGAGAACTTCTCTTTTTAGTCAAAAAAGTGGTTATCTCTGAAAGGAGCTCTGAAATACTCAGAAAGTTTGTTTTTCTTAACATATTTGAAAAGGGGCAAATCCTGAGGAAAATTTGGATTTGTTTAAACAACTTTTTTTGATCAAATGAGTAAAATGGGGACAAATATTAAAATGGGGACAATATTAACAAAAAATATTTTTTCTCCCCAAAGGGAGCGACAGACAGCTAAACTATGCATTTCTGTTGTTTTAAAGCATTTTCGAGGAAATATACAGTGAACTTATCTTTTTTTGTCCAAAAAGTGAATATCTCAGAAATGAGCACAGGAATACTCAGAAAGTTTGTTTTTCTTAACAAGTTTAAAAAAAGGAAAATCGTGAGGAAAATTAGGATTTGTTTAAAGAAATGTATTTGATCAAACCAGTAAAATTGGGGAAATATTAACAAAAACTTGTTTTTCTCCTCAAAGTGAGCCACATACAGCTAAACTATGCTTTTCTGTTATTTTGAAGCATTTTCAGGGAAATTCACAGAGAACTTCTCTTTTTAGTCAAAAAAGTGACTATCTCAGAAAGGAGCACTGAAAAACTCAGAAAGTTTGTTTTTCTTAACATGCTTGAAAAGGGTAAATCCTGACAAAAATACGGATTTGTTTAAACAACTGTTTTTGATCAAACCAGTAAAAGCTGACAAATATTAACAAAAACTGTTTATCTTCCCAAAGTGAGCCACATACAGCTAAACTATGCTTTTCTGTTGTTTTGAAGCATTTTTGTGGAAATTCACAGTGAACTTCTCTTTATTGTCCAAAAAGTGAATATCTCAGAAATGTGCACAGAAATACTCAGAAAGTTTGTTTTTCTTAACAATTTGAAAAGGGTCAAATCCTGAGAAAAATTTGGATTTGTTTAAACAAATGTTTTTGATCAAACCAGTAAAATGGGGGAAATATTATTAAAAAACTTTTTTTCCTCCTCAAAGTGAGACACATACAGCTGAACTATGCTTTTTTGTTTTTTTGAAGCATTTTTGGGGAAATTCACAGAGAACTTTTTTTTAGTGAAAAGAGTGACTATCTCAGAAAGGTGTACTGAAATACACAGAAAGTTTGTTTTTCTTAACATCTTTGAAAAGGGGCAAATCCTGATGAAAATTTGTATTTGTTTAAAAATTTTTTTTAATTAAAACAGTAAAAGGGGACAAATATAAAAAATCCCTGTTTTTCTCCCAAAAGTGAGCCACATAGAGCTAAACTATGCTTTTCTGTTGATTTGAAGCATTTTCTGGGAAATTCACAGAGAACTTCTCTTTTTAGTCCAAAATTGACTCTCTCAGAATAGAGCACAGAAATACTCAGAAAGTTTGTTTTTCTTAACAAGTTTGAAAAGGGGCAAACCCGTGGAAAATTTGAATTTCTTTAAACAACTTATTTTGATCAAACCAGTAAAAGGGAACAAATATTAATAAAAAACTTGTTTATATCTTCAAAGTGAGCCACATACAGCTAAACTAAGCTTTTCTGTTGTTATGAAGTATTTTTGGAGAAATTCACAGAGAACTTCTCTTTTTAGTCAAAAAAGTGGTTATCTCTGAAAGGAGCTCTGAAATACTCAGAAAGTTTGTTTTTCTTAACATATTTGAAAAGGGGCAAATCCTGAGGAAAATTTGGATTTGTTTAAACAACTTTTTTTGATCAAATGAGTAAAATGGGGACAAATATTAACAAAAATTTTTTTTCTCCCCAAAGTGAGCGACAGACAGCTAAACTATGCATTTCTGTTGTTTTAAAGCATTTTCGAGGAAATTTACAGTGAACTTCTCTTTTTTTGGCCAAAAAGTGAATATCTCAGAAATGGGCACAGAAATACTCAGAAAGTTTGTTTTTCTTAACAAGTTTAAAAAGGGGAAAATCGTGAGGAAAATTAGGATTTGTTTAAGGAAATGTATTTGATCAAACCAGTAAAATGGGGGAAATATTAACAAAAACTTGTTTTTCTCCTCAAAGTGAGCCACATACAGCTAAACTATGCTTTTCTGTTGTTTTGAAGCATTTTCAGGGAAATTCACAGAGAACTTCTCTTTTTAGTCAAAAAAGTGACATCTCAGAAAGGAGTATTGAAATACTCAGAAAGTTTGTTTTTCTTAACATGCTTGAAAAGGGTAAATCCTGACGAAAATAAGGATTTGTTTAAACAACTGTTTTTGATCAAACCAGTGAAAGGGACAAATATTAACAAAAACTGTTTATCTTCCCAAAGTGAGCCACATACAGCTAAACTATGCTTTTCTGTTGTTTTGAAGCATTTTTGTGGAAATTCACAGTGAACTTCTCTTTATTGTCCAAAAAGTGAATATCTCAGAAATGTGCACAGAAATACTCAGAAAGTTTGTTTTTCTTAACAATTTGAAAAGGGACAAATCCTGAGGAAAATTTGGATTTGTTTAAACAAATGTTTTTGATCAAACCAGTAAAATGGGGGAAATATTAATAATTTTTTTTCTCCTCAAAGTGAGCCACATACAGCTAAACTATGCTTTTTTGTTTTTTTGAAGCATTTTTGGGGAAATTCACAGTGAACTTTTTTTTAGTCAAAAGAGTGACTATCTCAGAAAGGCGTACTGAAATACACAGAAAGTTTGTTTTTCTTAACATCTTTGAAATGTGGCAAATCCTGATGAAAATTTGGATTTGTTAAACAAATTTTTTTAATTAAAACAATAAAAGGGGATAAATATAAAAAATCCCTGTTTTTCTCCCAAAAGTGAGCCACATAGAGCTAAACTATGCTCTTCTGTTGATTTGAAGCATTTTCTGGGAAATTCACAGAGAACTTCTCTTTTTAGTCCAAAAAGTGACTCTCTCAGAAAAGAGCACAGAAATACTCAGAAAGTTTGTTTTTCTTAACAAGTTTGAAAAGTGGCAAACCCTGTGGAAAATTTGAATTTCTTTAAACAACTTATTTTGATCAAACCAGTAAAAGGGAACAAATATTAATAAAAAACTTGTTTATATCTTCAAAGTGAGCCATATACAGCTAAACTATGCTTTTCTGTTGTTTTGAAGTATTTTTGGAGAAATTCACAGAGAACTTCTCTTTTTAGTCAAAAATGGTTATCTCTGAAAGGAGCACTGAAATACTCAGAAAGTTTGTTTTTCTTAACATATTTGAAAAGGGGAAAATCCTGAGGAAAATTTGGATTTGTTTAAACAACTGTTTTTGATCAAATGAGTAAAATGGGGACAAATATTAACAAAAACTGTTTTTCTCCCCAAAGCGAGTGACAGACAGCTAAACTATCCATTTTTGTTGTTTTAAAGCATTTTGTGGGAAATTTACAGTGAACTTCTCTTTTTTTGTCCAAAAATTGAATAACTCCGAAATGAGCACAGAAATACTCAGAAAGTTTGTTTTTCTTAACAAGTTTAAAAAGGGGAAAATCGTGAGGAAAATTAGGATTTGTTTAAAGAAATGTATTTGATCAAACCAGTAAAATGGGGGAAATATTAACAAAAACTAATTTTTCTCCTCAAAGTGAGCCACATACAGCTAAACTATGCTTTTCTGTTGTTTTGAAGCATTTTCAGGGAAATTCACAGAGAACTTCTCATTTTAGTCAAAAAAGGGACTATCTCAGAAAGAAGCACTGAAATACTCAGAAAGTTTGTTTTTCTTAACATATTTGAAAAGGGTAAATCCTGAGTAAAATTTGGATTTGTTTAAACAATCAAACCAGTAAAAGGGGACAAATATTAAAAAAAATGTTTTTCTCCCCAAAGTGAACCACATACAGCTAAACAATGCTTTTCTGTAGTTTTGAAGCATTTTCGGGGAAATTCACAGTGAACTTCCCTCTTTTGTCCAGAAAGTGAATATCTCAGAAATGAGCAGAGTATTAGCAAGAAATTTGTTTTTCTTAAGAAGTTTGTAAAGGGGCAGATCCTGAGGAAAATTTGGATTTGTTTAAACAAATGTTTTTGATCCAACCAGTAAAATGTGGAAAATATTAAAAAAAAACTTGTATTTCTCCTCAAAGTGAGCCACATACAGCTAAACTATGCTTTTCTGTTGTTTTGAAGAATTTTTGGGGAAATTCACAGAGAACTTCTCTTTTTAGTCTAAAAATGGTTTTCCCTGAAAGGAGCACTGAATTACTCAGAAAGTTTTTTTTCTTAATATGTTTGAAAAGGGGCAAATCCTGAGGAAAATTTGGATTTGTTTAAACAACTGTTTTGGATCAAACCAGTAAAAACGGACAAATATTAACAAAAACTGTTTTTCTCCCCTAAGTGAAGGACATACAGCTAAACTATACTTTTCTGTTCTTTTGAAGCATTTTTGTGGAAATTCACCGTGAACTTCTCTTTTTTGTCCAAAAAGTGAATATCTCAGAAATGTGCACAGAAATACTCAGAAATTTGTTTTTCTTAACAATTTGAAAAGGGTCAAATCCTGAGGAAAATTTAGATTTGTTTAAACAAAGTTTTTGATCAAACCTTTAAAATGGGGAAATATTAACAAAATATTTTTTTCTCCCCAAAGTGAGCCACATTCAGCTAAACAATTCTTTTCTGTTGTTTTGAAGCATTTTCAGGGAAATTCACAGAGAACTTCACTTTTTTGTCCAAAAAGTAACTATCTCAGAAAGGTGCACTGAAATACTCAGAAAGTTTGTTTTTCTTAACATGTTTGAAAAGAGTAAATCCTGAGGGAAATTTGGATTTGTTTAAACAACTGTTTTTGATCAAACCAGTAAAAGAGGCCAAATATTAACAAAAACTGTTTTTCTCTCCAAAGTGAGCCACATAGAGCTAAACTATGCTTTTCTGTTGCTTTGAATTTTTTTCTGGGAAATTCACAGTGAACTTCTCTTTTTAGTCCAAAAAATGACTATCTCGGAAAAGAGCACAGAAATACTCAGAAAGTTTGTTTTTCTTTATAAGTTTGAAAAGGGGCTAATCCTGTAGAAAATTTGAATTTGTTTAAACAACCTTTTTTTGTTCAAACTAGTAAAAGGGAACAAATATTAATAAAAAAATTGTTTATCTCCTCAAAGTGAGCCACATACAGTTAAACTATGCTTTTCTGTTGTTTTGAAGTATTTTTTGAGAAATTCACAGAGAACTTCTCTTTTTAATCAAAAAAGTGGTTATCTCTGAAAAGAGCACTGAAATACTCAGAAAGTTTGTTTTTCTTAACATATTTGAAAAGGGGAAAATCCTGAGGAAAATTTGGATTTGTTTAAACCTTTTTGATCAAATGAGTAAAATGGGGACAAATATTAAAAAAAAATGTTTTTCTCCCCAAAGTGGGCGAGAGACAGCTAAACTATGCATTTTTGTTGTTTTAAAGCATTTTGTGGGAAATTTACAGTGAACTTCTCTTTTTAGTCCAAAAAGTGGCTATCTCAGAAAGGAGCACTGAAATACTCAAAAAGTTTGTTTTTCTTTAAATGTTTGAAAAGGATAAATCCTGAGGAAAATTTGGTTTTGTTTAAACAACTGTTTTTGATCCATCAAATAAAAGGGGACAAATATTAACAAACCTTTTTTTCTCCTCAAAGTGAGCCACTTACAGCTAAACCATACTTTTCTGTTGTTTTGAAGCATTTTGGGGGAAATTCACAGTGAACTTCTCTTTTTAGTCCAACAATTGGCCATCTAAGAAAAGAGCACATAAATACTCAGAAAGTTTGTTTTTCTTAACAAGTTTGAAAAGGGGCAAATCCTGTGGAAAATAAGGATTTGTTTAAACAACTTTTTATGATCAAACCAGTAAAATGGGGGAAATATTAACAAAAACTTATTTTTCTCCTCAAAATGAGCCACACACAGCTAAATTATGTTTTTCTGTTGTTTTGACAAATTTTGGGGGAAATTCACAGAGAACTTCTCTTGTTAGTCAAAAAAGTGGCTATCTCAGAAAAGAGCACAGAAATACTCAGGTAGTTTGTTTTTCTTAACAAGTTTAATAAGGGGCAAATCCAGTGGAAAATTTGGATTTGTTTAAACAACTGTTTTTGATCCAACAAGTAAAATGGGGATAAATATTAACAAAAACTGTTTTTCTCCCTAAAGTGAGCGACATACAGCTAAACTATACTTGTCTGTTGTTTTGAAGCATTTTCGGGGAAATTTATAGTGAACTTCTCTTTTTTTGTCCAAAAAGTGAATATCTCAGATATGAGAACAGAAATACTCAGAAAGTTTGTTTTTCTTAACAAGTTTAAAAAGGGAAAATCGTGAGGAAAATTAGGATTTGTTTAAAGAAATGTATTTGATCAAACCAGTAAAATGGGGGAAATATTAACAAAAACTAATTTTTCTCCTCAAAGTGAGCCACATACAGCTAAACTATGCATTTCTGTTGTTTTGAAGCATTTTCGGGGAAATTCACAGTGAACTTCTCTTTTTTTGTCCCAAAAGTGAATATCTCAGAAATGAAGAGAGTAATAGTCAGAAATTTTTTTTTCTTAACAAGTTTGAAAAGGGGCAAATCATGAGGAAAATTAGAATTTGTTTTGACAAATGATTTTGAACATGCCAGTAAAACGGGGGAAATATTAACAAAAACTTGTTTTTCTCCTCAAAGTGAGCCACATACAGCTAAACTATGCTTTCCTATTGTTTTGAAGCATTTTTGGGAAAATTTACAGAGAACTTCTCTTTTTATTAAAAAAATTGACTATCTCAGAAAGGTGCTCCGAAATACTCAGAAAATTTGTTTTTATCAACATGTTTGAAAAGGGTAAATCCTGAGGAAAATTTGGAGCATTTTCGGGGAAATACACTTGGAACTTTTCATTTTTGTCAAAAAATGACTATCTCAGAAAGGAGCACTGAAATACTCAGATAGTTTGTTTTTCTTTAACTTTTTTAAAAGGGTAAATCCTTAGGAAAATTTGGATTTGTTTAAACAATTGTTTTTGATCAAACAAGTAAAAGGGGACAAATATTAACAAAAACTGTTTTTCTCTCCAATGCGAGCCACATACAGCTAAACTACGCCTTTCTGTTGTTTTTAAACATTTTCGGGGAAATTCACAGTGAACTTCTCTTTTTAGTCCACAAAGTGACTATCTCAGAAAAGAGCACAGAAATACTCAGAATGTTTGTTTTTCTTTACAAGTTTGAAAAGGGGTAAATCATGAGGAAAATTTGGCTTTGTTTTTACAACTTTTTTTGATCAAACCAGTAAAAGGGGACAAACATTAACAAAAACTGTCTTTCTCTCCGAAGTGAGCCACATACAGATAAACTATGCTTTTCTGTTGTTTTGAACCTTTTTCGGGGATCTCTCTTTTTAGTCCAAATAGTGACACTCTCAGAAAAGAGCACAGAATTACTCAGAAAGTTTGATTTTCTTAAAATTTTTGAAAAGCGGCAAATCCTGAGGAAAATATGGATTTGTTTAAACAACTGTTTTTGATCAAACCAGTAAAATGGGGGAAATATTAACAAAAACAAATTTTTTTCCTCAAAGTGAGCCACATACAGCTAAACTATGCTTTTCTGTTGTTTTGAAGCATTTTGGAGGAAATTTACAGAGAACTTCTCTTGTTATTCAAAAAGTGACTATCTCTGAAAGAAACACTGAAATACTCAGAAATTTTTTTTTCTTAACATGTTTGAAAAATGTAAATCCTGAGGAAAATTTGTATTTGTTTAAACAACTGATTTTGATCAAACTGGTAAAAGGGGACAAATATTAACAAAAACTGTTTTTCTACCCAAAGTGAGCCACATACAGCTAAACTATGCTTTTCTGTTGTTTTGAAGCATTTTCGGGGAAAATTAACAGTGAACTTATCTTTTTTGTCCAAAAAGTTAATATCTCAGAAATGAGCAGAGTAATAGTCAGAAAGTTAGTTTTTCTTAACAAGTTTGAAAAGGGGAAAAACCTGAGGAAAATTTGAATTTTTTTAAACAAATTTTTTGAACATACCAGTAAAATGGGGGAAATATTAACAAAAAACTTGTTTTTCTCCCCATAGAGAGCCACATACAGCTAACTATGCTTTTCAGTTGTTTTGAAGCATTTTCGGGGAAATTCACAGAGAACTTCTCTTTTTAGTAAAAAAATTGACTATCTCAGAATGGAGCACTGAAATACTCAGAATTTTTTTTCATAAAAAGTTTGGAAAGGTTAAACCCTGAGGAAAATTTGGATTTGTTTAAACAACTGTTTTTAATCAAATAAATAAATGGGGACAAATATTAACAAAAACTGTTTTTACCACCAAAGTGAGCCATATACAGCTAAACTATAATTTTCTGTTGTTTTGAAGCCTTTTCGGGGAAATTCACAGTGAACTTCTCTTTTTTTGTCCAAAAAGTGAATATCTCAGAAATGAGTAGAGTAATAGTCAGAAAATTCGTTTTTCTTAACAAGTTTGAAAAGGGGCAAAACCTTAGGAAAATATGGATTTGTTTTGACAATTTTTTTGAACAAACCAGTAAAATGGGGGAAATATTAACAAGAACTGGTTTTTCTCCTCAAAGTGAGCCACATAGAGCTAAACTATGCTTTTCTGTTGTTTTGAAGATTTTTCTGGGAAACTCACAGTGAACGTCTCTATTTAGTCCACATAATGACTATCTCAGATAGGAGCACAGAAATACTCAGAAAGTTGGTTTTTCTTAACAAGTTTGAAAAGGCAAATCCTGAGAAAAATATGGCTTTGTTTACACAACTGTTTTTGATCAAACCAGTAAAAGGGGACAAAGATTAACAAAAACTGTTTTTCTCCTAAATGCGAGCCACATACAACTAAACTATGTTTTTCTGTGGTTTGAAGCATTTTCGGTGAAAATCACAGTGAACTTTTCTTTTTAGTCCAAAAAGTGACTATCTCAGAAAAGAGCACAGAAATACTCAGAAAGTTTGCTTTCCATAACATTTTTGAAAAGTGGCAAATCCTGAGGAAAATTAGGCTTTATTTATACTACTGTTTTTGATCAAACCAGTAAAAGGGGAAAACCATTAAAAAAATTTTTTCTACCCAAAGTGAGCAACATACAGCTAAACTATGCTTTTCTGTTGTTTTGAAGCATTTTCGGGGAAATACACTGAGAACTTCTCATTTTTGTCAAAAAAGTGACTATCTCAGAAAGGGGCACTGAAATACTCAGAATGTTTCTTTTTCTTAAATTGTTTGAATAGGGTAAATCCTGAGGAAAATTAGGATTTGTTTAAACAATTGTTTTTGATCAAACGAGTTAAAGGGGATAAATATTAACAAAATAAGTTTTTCTCCACAAAGTGAGCGATATACTGCTAAACTATTCCTTTCTGTTGTTTTGAATAATTTTTTGGGAAATTCATAGAGAAAGTTTCTTTTTAGACATAAAAGTGACTATCTCAGATACGAGCACTGAAATACTCAGAAAGCTTGTTTTTTTTACCATGTTTGAATGGGGGAAAACTCCTGAGAAAAATTTGGATTTGTTTAAACAACTGTTTTTGATTAAACCAGTAAAGGGGAATAAATAAAAAAAAACCCTGTTTTTCTCCACAAAGTGCGCAACATACTGCTAAACTATGCCTTTCGGTTGTTTTGAATCGTTATTGGGGAAATTCATTGCAAATATTCCTTTTTAGACTTAAAAGGGACTATCTCAGAATTGAGCACTAAAAAACTCAGAAAGTTTGTTTTTCTTACCATGTTTGAAAGGGGCAAATCTTGAGGAAAATTTGGAAATGTTTAAACAACTGTTTTTGATCAAACCAGTTAAAGGGGACAAATATTAACAAAAACTATTTTTCTCCACAAAGTGAGCCGCATACTGCTAAACTATGCCTTTCTGTTGTTTTGAAGTATTTTTGGGGAAATTCATAGAGAACTTTTCTTTTTAAACATAAAAGTGGCTATCTCAGAAAAGAGCATTGATATACTCAGAAATTTTTTTTTCTTGCCATGTTTGAAAAGGGGCAAATCCTGAAGAAAATTTGGATTTGTTTAAACAACTGTTTTTGATCAAACCAGTAAAAGGGGATAAATATTAACAACAACTGTTTTTCTCCACAAAGTGAGCCACATCCAGCTAAACTATAGCTTTCTGGGGTTTTGAAGCATTTTTGGGGAAATTCATAGAGAACTTTTCTTTTTAGACATAAAACTGTATATAGCTGAAACGAGCACTGAAATACTCAAAAAGTTTGTTTTTCTTACCATGTTTGAGAGGGGCAAATCCTTAGGAAAATTTGGATATGTTTAAACCTTTTTTTGATTAAACCAGTAAAAGGGGAAAAATATTAACAAAAAATGTTTTACTACACTGTGAACCACATTCTGCTAAACTATGCCTTTCTGTTGTTTTGAATCGTTATTGGGGGAATTCATAGCAAACTTTCCTTTTTAGACATAAAATGATTATCGCAGAAACGTGCACTGAAATACTCAGAAAGTTAGTTTTTCTTACCATGTTTGAAAAGGGACAAATCCTGAGGAAAATTTGGATTTGTTTAAAAAACTTTTTTTTATCAAACCAGTAAAAGGGGACAATTGTTAACAAAAACTGTTTTTGTCCTCAAAGTGAGCCACATACTGCTAGACTATACCTCTCTGTGTTTTGAAGCATTATTTTGAGAAATTCATAGAAAACTTTTCTTTTTAGACATAAAAGTGACTATCTCTGAAACAAGCACTGATATACTCAGAAAGTTTGTTTTTCTTACCATGTTTGAAAATGGGCAAATCCTGAAGAAAAATTTGATTTGTTTAAACAACTGCTTTTGATCAAACCAGTAAAAGGGGATAAATATTAACAAAAACTGTTTTTCTCCAGAACGTGAGCCACATACTGCGAAACTATGCCTTTCTGTTGTTTTGAAGCATTTTTTAGGAAATTCATAGAGAACCTTTCTTTTTAGACATAAAAGTGACTATCGCAGTAACGAGCACGGAAAAACTCAGAAAGTTTGTTTTGCTTACCCTGTTTAAAAGGTACAAATCCTGATGGAAATTTTGATTTGTTTGAACAACTGTTTTTGATCAAACCAGTAAAAGGGGATAAATAATTTTTTTTTTCTCCACAAACTGAGCTACATACTGCTAAATTATGCCTTTCTGCTGTTTTGAAGCATTTTTGCGGAAATTTATAGAGAACTTTTCTTTTTAGACATAATAGTGTCTATAGTAGAAACAAGCACTGAAATATTCAGAAAGTTTGTTTTTCTTACCATGTTTGAAAATGGGCAAATCCTGAGGAAAATATGTATTATTTTAAACAACTGTTTTTGATCAAATCAATTATATGGTATACATATTAACAAAAACTTTTTTCTACACAAATTGGGCCAAATATTGCTAAACTATGCCTTTCTGTTGTTTTGAATCGTTATTGGGGAAATTCATAGCGAACTTTCCTTTTTAGACATAAAAGTGGCTATCTCAGAAACCAGCGCTGAAATACTAAGAAATTTGTTTTTCTCACCATGTTTGAAAGGGGCAAATCTTGAGGAAAATTTGGATTTGTTTAAACAACTATTTTTGATCAAAATAGTTAAAGGGGAAAAATATTAACAAAAACAGTTTTTCTCCACAAAGTGAGCGACATACTGCTAAATATGCCTTTCTGTTGTTTTGAAGCATTTTTGGGGAAAGTCATAGGGAACTTTTCATTTTAGACATAAAAGTGACTATCTCAGAAACGAGCACTGAAATACTCAGAAAGTATGTTTTTTTTATCACGTTTGAAAGGGGTAAATCTTGAGGAACATTTGGATTTCTTTAAACAACTGTTATTGATCAAACCTGTAAAAGGGGACAAATATCAACAAAAAATGTTTTTCTCCACAAAGTGAGCTACACACTGCTAAACTATGCCGTTCTGTTGTTTTGGAGAATTTTTGGGGAAATTCATAGAGTACATTTCTTTTTAGACATAAAAGTGATCTCTCATAACAGAGCACTGATATATTCAGAATTTGTTTTTCTTGCCATGTTTTAAAAGGGGAAATCTAGAGGAAAATTAGGATTTGTTTAAACAACTGTTTTTGATCAAACCAGTAAAAGCGGACAATTATTAACAAAAACTGTTTTTGTCCACAAAGTGAGCCACATACTGCTAAACTGTGCCTTTATGTTCTTTTGAAGCCTTTTTTGAGAAATTCATAGAGAACTTTTCTTTTTAGACATAAAAGTGATTATCTCAGAAACGAGCACTGATAAACTCAGAAAGTTTGTTTTTCTTACCATGTTTGAAAAGGGGCAAATCCTGAAGAAAATTTAGATTCGTTTAAACAACAGTTTTTGATCAAACCAGTAAAGGAGACAAATATTTATTAAAAAATTGTTTTTCTATCCAAATTGTGTCACATACAGATAAACTATGCTTTTCTGTTGTTTTGAAGCATTTTTGTGGAAATTCACAGAGAACGTTTCTTTTTAGACAAAAAAGTGACTATCTTAGAAACGAGCACTGAAATACTCAGAAATTTGTTTTTCTTACCATGTTTGATTGGGGCAAATCTAGAGGAAAATTTGGATTTGTTTAAACAACTGTTTTTGATCAAATTAGTAAAAGGGGATAAATAAAAAAAAAAATGTTTTTCTCCACAAAGTGAGCCACATACTGCTAAACTATGCATTTCTGTTGTTTTGAAACATTATTGTGGAAATTCATAGCAAACGTTCCCATTTAGACATAAAAGTGATAATCTCAGAAAGGAGCACTGAAATATTTAGAAAGTTTTTTTTTCTAACCATGTTTGAGAAGGGGCAAATCCTGAGGAAAATTTGGATTTGTTTAAACAACTGTGTTTGATCAAACCAGTAAAAGGGGATAAATTAACAAAAACTGTTTTTCTCCACAAAGTGAGCCACATACTGCTAAACTATGCATTTCTGTTGTTTTGAAGAATTTTTGGGGATATTCAAAGAGAACCTTTCTTTTTAGACATAAAAGTGACTATCTCAGAAATGAGCACCGAAATACCCAGAAATTTATTTTTCTTACCATGTTTGAAAAGGGGTAAATCATGAGGAAAATTTGGATTTTTTAAACAACTGTTTTTGATTAAACAAGTAAAAGGGGATAAATATTAACAAAAACTGTTTTTCTCCCCAAAGTGAGCCACATACTGTTAACTATGCCTTTCTGTTGTTTTGAAGTTTTTTGGGAAATTCTTAGAGACCTTTTCTTTTTGGACATAAAAGTGACAATCTCAGAAAGAGCACTGATATACTCAGAAAGTTTGTGTTTCTTACCAATTTTGAAAGGGGGCAAATCCTGAGGAAAAATTGGATTTGTTTAAACAACTGTTTTGATCAAACCAGTTAAAAGGGATAAATATTAACAAAAAATGTTTTTCTCCACAAAGTGAGCCACATACTGCTAAACTATGCTCCTCTGTTGTTTTGAAGCATTTATTGGGAAATTCGTAGAGGACTTTACTTTTTAGACATAATATTGACTATTTCAGAAACGAGCACTGAAATACTCAGAAAGTTTGTTTTTCTTACCAAATTTGAAAGGGGAAAAGCCTGAGGAAAATTAGGATTTGTTTAAACAACTTTTTTTAATTAAACCAGTAAAAGGAGATAAATATTAATAAAGAGTGAACAACATTCTGCTAAACTATGCCTTTCTGTTGTTTTGAAACATTTTGGGGGAATTCATGGCAAACTTTTCTTTTAGACATAAAAGTGACTATCTCAGAAACGAGCAGAGTAATAGTCAGAATTTTTTTTTCTTACCATGTTTGAAAGGGGCAAATCTTGAGGAAAATTTGGATTTGCTTACACAATTGTTTCTGATTAAACCAGTAAAGGGGGATAAATATTAGAAAAAAAGTGTTTTTCTCCTCAAAGAGAGCCACATACGGCTAAACTATGCCTTTCTGTTGTTTTGATGCTTTTTTGGTGAAATTCTTAGAGAACTTTTCTTTTTAGACATAAAAGTGACTATCTCAGAAACGAGCACTGAAAAACTCAGGAATTTTGTTGTTCTTACCATGTTTTAAAAGGTGTAAATCCTGCGGAAAATCTGGATTTGTTTAAACCACTTTTTTTGATCAAACCAGTTAAAGGAGATAAATATTAACAAAAACTTTTTTTTCCACAAATTGAGCCACATACTGCTAAACTATGACTTTCTGTTGTTTTGAAGCAATTTTGGAGAAATTCATAAAGAACTTTTCTTTTTAGACATAAAATTGACTCTCTTCGAAACGAGGACTGAAATGCTCAGAAAGTTTGTTTTTCTTACCAATTTTGAAAGGGGAAATACAGAGGAATATTCGGTTTTGTTTATACAACTCTTTTTGATCAAACCATTAAAAGGGGATAAATATTAACAAAAACTGTTTACCTCCACAAAGTGAGCCACATACTGCTAAACTATGCCTATCTGTGGTTTTGAAGCTTTTTTGGGGAAATTCATGGAGAACTTTTCTTTTTAGATTTAAAAGTGACTATCTCAGAAACGAGGACTGAAATACTCAGAAAGTTTGTTTTTCTTACCATGTTTGAAAAGGGGTTAATCCTGAGAAAAATTTGGATATGTTTAAACAACTTTTTTTGAAAAAATAGTAATAGAGGATAAATATTAACAAAAACTTTTTTCTCCACAAAATGAGCCACATACTGCTAAACTATGCCTTTCTGTTGTTTGGAAGAATTTTTGTGGAAATTCATAGAGAACTTTTCTTTTTAGACATAAAATGGCAATCTCAGAAACAAGCACTGATATACACAGAAAGTTTGTTTTCTTACCATGTTTGAAAAGGGGCAAATCCTGAAGAAAATTTGGATTTGTTTAAATAACTTTTTTGATCAAAGCAGTAAAAGGGAATAAATATTACCAAAAACAGTTTTTCTCCACAATGTGACCCACATACTGTTAAACTATGCCTTTCTGTTGTTTTCAAGCATTTTTGGTGAAATTCATAGAACTTTTCTTTTTAGACATAAAAGTGACTATCCCAAAAACGAGCATTGAAATACTCAGAAAGTTTGTTTTTCATACCATGTTTGAAAGGGGCAAATCTTGAGTAAAATTAGGATTCATTTAAACAACTGTTTTTGATCAAACCAGAAAAAGGGGACAAATATTAACAAAAACTGTTTTTCTCCTCAAAATGAGCCACATACTGCTAAACTATGCCTTCTGTTGTTTTGAAGCATTTTTGGGGAAATTCATAGAGAAACTTTCTTTTTAGCCATAAAAGTGTCTATAGCGGAAACGAGCACTGAAATATTCAGAAAGTGTGTTTTTCTTACCATGTTTGAAAAGGGGAAAATCCTGAGGAAAATTTGTATTAGTTTAAACAACTGTTTTTGATCAAACCAGTTAATGGGGATAAATATTAACAAAAACTGTTTTTCTCCACAAAGTGAGCCACATACTGCTAAACTATGCCTTTCTGTGGTTTTGAATCGTTATTGGGGAAATTCATAGAGAACTTTCCTTTTTAGACAAAAAAGTAACTATCTCAGAAACGAGCACTGAAATACTCAGAAATTTGTTTTTCTTACCATGTTTGAAAGAGGAAAATCCTGAAGAAAATTTAGATTTGTTTAAACAACTATTTTTGATAAAACCAGTTAAAGGGGATAAATATTAACAAAAAAAGTTTTTCTCCTCAATGTGAGCCACATACTGATAAACTCTGCCTCTCTGTGGTTTTGAAGCATTTTGGAGGAAATTCAGAGTGAACTTCTCTTTTTATTAAAAAAATTGACTATCTCAGAAACGAGCCCTGAAATACTCAGAAAGTTTGTTTTTCTTACCATGTTTGAAAGAGGCAAATCCTGAGGAGAATTTGGATTTGTTTAAACAACTGTTTTTAATCAAACCAGTAAAAGGGGATAAATATTAACAAATTTTTTTTTCTCCACAAAGTGAGCTACATACTGCTAAACTATGCGTTTCTGTTGTTTTGAATCGTTATTGGAGAAATTCGTAGCAAACCTTCCTTTTTAGACATGAAAGTGACTATCCCAGAAACGAGCATTGAAATACTCAGAAAGTTTGTTTTTCTTACCATGTTTGAAAGGGGAAAATTTTGAGTAAAATTAGGATTCATTTAAACAACTGTTTGTGATCAAACCAGAAAAAGGGGAAAAATATTAACAAAAAATGTTTTTCTCCACAAAATGAGCCACATACTGCTAAACTATGCCTTCTGTTGTTTTGAAGCATTTTTGGGGAAATTCATAGAGAACTTTTCTTTTTAGCCATAAAAGTGTGTATAGCAGAAACGAGCACTGAAATATTCAGAAAGTTTGTTTTTCCCACCATGTTTGAAAAGGGGAAAATCCTGAGGAAAATTTGTATTAGTTTAAACAACTGTTTTTGATCAAACCAGTAAAAGGGGATAAATATTAACAAATTTTTTTTTCTCCACAAAGTGAGCCACAAACTGCTAAACTATGCCTTTCTGTTGTTTTGAATCGTTATTGGAGATATTCGTAGCAAACTTTCCTTTTTAGACATGAAAGTGACTATCCCAGAAACGAGCATTGAAATACTCAGAAAGTTTGTTTTTCTTACCATGTTTGAAAGGGGCAAATTTTGAGTAAAGTTAGGATTCATTTAAACAACTGTTTTTGATCAAACCAGAAAAAGGGGACAAATATTAACAAAAACTTTTTTTCCCACAAAATGAGCCACATACTGCTAAACTATGCCTTCTGTTGTTTTGAAGCATTTTTGGAGAAATTCATAGAGAAGCTTTCTTTTTAGACATAAAAGAGTCTATCTCAGAAAAGCGCACTGAAATAATCAGAAACATTGTTTTTCTTACCATGTTTGAAAAGGTGCAAATCCTGAGGAAAATTTAGATTTGTTTAAACAACTTTTTTTATCAAACCTTTAAAAGTGGATAAATATTAACAAAAACTAATTTTCTCCACAAAGTGAGCCACATACTGCTAAACTATGCCTTTCTGTGTTTTTGAAGCAGTTTGGGTGTAATTCAAAGAGAACTTCTCTTTTTAGTCAAAAAAAGGACTATCTCACAAACGAGCACTGAAATACTCAGAAAGTTTGTTTTTCTTACATTGTTTGAAAAAGGGCAAATCCTGAGGAAAATTTGGATTTATTTAAACAACTTTTTTTGAACAAACCTGTTATAGAGGATAAATATTAACAAAAACTGTTTTTCTCCACAAAGTGAGCCACATACTGCTAAACTATACCTTTCTGTTGTTTTGAAGCATTTTTGGGAAAAGTCATAGAGAACCTTTCTTTTTAGACTTAAAAGTGCATATAGCAGAAACAGGCACTGAAATACTCAGAAACTTTGTTTTGCTTACCATCTTGAAAAGGGACAAATCCTGAGGAGAATTTGGATTTGTATAAACAATTTTTTTATGATTTAACCAGTAAAATGGGACAAATATTAACACACACTTTTTTCTCCACAAAGTGAGCCACATACTGCTAAACTATACCTTTCTGTTGTTTTGAAGCATTTTTCGGGAAATTCATAGAGAACTTATCTTTTTAGACATAAAAGTGACCATCTCAGAAACGAGCACTGAAATACTCAGAAAGTTTGTTTTTCTTACATTGTTTGAAAAGGGGCAAATCCTGAGGAAAATTTGGATTTGTTTAAACAACTGTTTTTGAACAAACCAGTTATAGAGGATAAATATTAACAAAAACTTTTTTTCTCCAAAAAGTGAGCGACATACTGCTAAACTATGCCTTTCTGTTGTTTTGAAGCATTTTAGGGGAAATTCATCGGGAACTTTTTTTTTAAACATAAAAGTGACTATCTCAGAAACGAGCACTGAAATACTCAGAAATTATGTTTTTCTAACTTTGTTTGAATGGGGCAAATACTGAGGAAAATTTGGATTTGTTTAACCAACTGTTTTTTATCAAACCAATAAAAGGGGATAAATATTAACAAAAACTGTTTTTCTCCACAAAGTAAGCCACATACTGCTAAACTATGCCTTTCTGTTGTTTTGAAGCATGTTTGGGGAAATTCGTAGCAAACTTTCCTTTTTAGACATGAAAGTGACTATCCCAGAAACGAGCATTGAAATACTCAGAAAGTTTGTTTTTCTTACCATGTTTGAAGGGGGCAAATCTTGAGTAAAATTAGGATTCATTTAAACAACTGTTTTTGATCAAACCAGAAAAAGGGGACAAATAATAACAAAAAATGTTTTTCTCCACAAAATGAGCCACATACTGCTAAACTATGCCTTCTGTTGTTTTGAAGCATTTTTGGGGAAATTCATAGAGAACTTTTCTTTTTAGCCATAAAAGTGTCTATAGCGGAAACGAGCACTGAAATATTCAGAAAGTTTGTTTTTCTTACCATGTTTGAAAAGGGGCAAATCCTGAGAAAAATTTGTATTAGTTTAAACAACTGTTTTTGATCAAACTAGTTAAAGGGGATAAATATTAACAAAAATTGTTTTTCTCCACAAAGTGAGCCACATACTGCTAAACAATGCCTTTTTGTTGTTTTGAATCGTTATTGGGGAAATTCATAGCAAACTTTCCTTTTTAGAAATAAAAGTGACTATCTCAGAAAGGAGCGCTGTAATACTCAGAAATTTGTTTTTATTACCATTTTTGAAAAGGGGCAAATCCTGAGGAAAATTTGGATTTGTTTAAACAACTATTTTTGATCAAACCAGTGAAAGGGGATAAATATTAAAAAAACCCCGTTTTTCTCCACAAAGTGAACCACATACTGTTAAACTATGCCTTTCTGTTTTTTAAGCATTTTTGGGGAAATTCATAGAGAACCTTTCTTTTTAGACATAAAAGTGACTATCTCATAAAAGTGCACTGAAATACACAGAAAGTTTGTTTTTCTTACCATGTTTGAAAAGGGACAAATCCTGAGGAAAATTTGGATTAGTTAAAATTTTTTTTTTGATCAAACCAGTAAAAGGGGACAATTATTAACAAAACTGTTTTTGTCCACAAAGTGAGCCATATACTGCTAAACTATGCCTTTCTGTCGTTTTGAAGAATTTTGGGTGAAATTCATTGCAAACATTTCTATTTAGGCATAGAAGTGAATATCTCAGAAAAGAGAACTGAAATACTAAGAAAGTTTGTTTTTCTTACCATGTTTGAAAGGGCCAAACCCTGAGGAAAATTTGGATTTGTTTAAACAACTGTTTTTGCTCAAACCAGTTAAAGGGGATAAATATTAACAAAAACTGTTTTTCTATCCAAATTGAGTTACATACAGATAAACTATGCCAATCTGTTTTTTTTAAGCATTTTTGGGGAAATTCATATAGAACTTTTCTTTTTAGACCAAAAAGTGACTATCGCAGAACCGAGCACTGAAATGGTCAGAAAGTTTGTTTTTCTTACCATGTTTGAAAAGGGGCAAATCCTGAGGAAAATTTGGATTTGTCTAAACAATTATTTTTAATCAAACCAGTTAAAAGGGATAATATTAACAAAAACTTTTTTTCTCCAAAAAGTGAGCCACATACTGCTAAACTATGCCTTTCTGTCGTTTTGAAGAATTTTGGGTGAAATTCATTGCTAACATTTCTATTTAGGCATAAAAGTGACTATCTCGGAAACGAGCACTGAAATACTCAGAAAGTTTGTTTTTCTTACCATGTTTGAAAGGGGCAAATCCTGAGGCAAATTTGGATTTGTTTAAACAACTGTTTTTGCTCAAACCAGTTAAAGGGGATAAATATTAACAAAAACTGTTTTTCTCCACAAAGTGAGCCACATACTGCTAAACACTGCCTTTCTGTTGTTTTTAAGAATTTTTGGGGAAATTCATAGAGAATTTTTCTTTTTAGACATAAAATTGACTATCTCAGAAACGAGCACTGAAATACTCAGAATTTTTTTTTTCTTACCATGTTTGAAAGGGGCAAATCGGGGAGGATAATTTGGATTTGTTTAAACAACAATTTTTGATCAAAAAATAAAAGGGGATAAATATTAAAAAAAAAAATTTTTCTCCACAAACTGTGACACATACTGCTACACTATGCCTTTCTGTTGTTTTGAAGATTTTTTGAGGAAATCCATAGAGAACTTTTCTTTTTAGACATAAAAGTGACTATCGCAAAAACGAGCACTGAAATACTCAGAAAGTTTGTTTTTCTTACCATGTTTAAAAAGGATCAAATCCTGAGGAAAATTTGGATTGGTTTAAACAACTATTTTTGATCAAACCAGCTAAGGGGGATATATATTAACAAAAACTGTTTTTCTCCACAAAATGAGCCACATCCTGCTAAACCATGCCTTTCTGTTGTTTTGAAGCTTTTTGGGGAAATTCATAGAGAACTTTTCTTTTTAGACATAAAAGTGACTATCTCAGAAATGAGCACTGAAATACTCAGAAATTTTATTTTTCTTACCATGTTTGAGAAGGGGAAAATCCTTAGGAAAATTTGGATTTGTTAAACAACTGTTTTTGATTAAACAAGTAAAAGGGGATAAATATTAAAAAAAAAATGTTTTTCTCCCCAAAGTGAGCCTCATACTGCTAAACTATGCCTTTCTGTTGTTTTGAAGCTTTTTTGGGGAATTTCTTAGAGACCTTTTCTTTTTGGACATAAAAGTGACAATCTTAGAAAGAGCACTGAAATACTCAGAAAGTTTGTGTTTCTTACCAATTTTGAATGGGGGCAAATCCTGAGGAAAATTTGGATTTGTATAAACAACTCTTTTGATCAAACCAGTTAATACGGATAAATATTAACAAAATCTGTTTTTCTCCACAATGTGAGCCACATACTGCTAAACTATGCCCCTCTGTTGTTTTGAAGAATTTTTTTGGAAATTCATAGAGGAATTTACTTTTTAGACATAATATTGACTATTTCAGAAACGAGCACTGAAATACTCAGAAAGTTTGTTTTTCTTACCAAATTTGAAAGGTGAAAATCCTGAGGAAAATTTGGATTTGTTTAAACAACTTTTTTTGATTAAACCAGTAAAAGGAGATAAATATTAATAAAAAATGTCTTTCTCTACAAAGTGAACCACATTCTGCTAAACTATGCCTTTCAGTTGTTTTGAAGCATTTTGGGAGAAATTCATGGCAAACTTTTCTTTTAGACATAAAAGTGACTATCTCAGAAATGAGCACAGTAATACTCAGAATGTTTTTTTTTCTTACCATGTTTGAAAGGGGCAAATCTTGAGGAAAATTTGGATTTGTTTACACAATTGTTTCTGATTAAACCAGTAAAGGGGGATAAATATTAGAAAAAAGTGCTTTCTCCTCAAAGTGAGCCACATACTGATAAACTATGCCTTTCTGTTGTTTTGATGCATTTTTGGTGAAATTCTTAGAGAACTTTTCTTTTTAGACATAAAAGTGACTATCTCAGAAACGAGCACTGAAATACTCAGAAATTTTGTTGTTCTTACCATGTTTTAAAAGGGGTTAATCCTGAGGAAAATTTGGATTTGTTTAAACCACTGTTTTTGATCAAACCAGTTAAAGGGGTTAAATATTAACTAAAACTGTTTTTTTCCACAAATTGAGCCAAATACTGCTAAACTCTGCCTTTCTGTTGTTTTGAAGCATTTTTGGAGAAATTCATAGAGAACTTTTCATTTTAGACATAAAATTGACTATCTTCGAAACGAGGATTGAAATACTCAGAAAGTTTGTTTTTCTTACCAATTTTGAAAGGGGAAATACAGAGGAAAATTTGGTTTTGTTTATACAACTGTTTTTGATCAAACCATTAAAAGGGGATAAATATTAACAAAAACTGTTTTCCTCCACAATGTGAGCCACATACTGCTAATCTATATCTTTCTGTTGTTTTGAAGCTTTTTTGGGGAAATTCATAGAGAACTTTTCTTTTTAGACATAAAAGTGACTATCAAAGAAACGAGCACTGAAATACTCAGAAAGTTTGTTTTTCTTACCATGTTTTGAAAAAGGGTAAATCCTGAGGAAAATTTGGATTGGTTTAAATTTTTTTTTTGAAAAAACAAGTAAAAGAGGATAAATATTAACAAAACTGTTTTTCTCCACAAAGTGAGCCACATACTTCTAAACTATGCGCCTCTGTTGTTTTGAAGATTTTTTTTGGGAAATTCGAAGAGGACTTTACTTTTTAGACATAATATTGACTATTTCAGAAATGAGGATCGAAATACTCAGAAAGTTTGTTTTTCTTACCAGGTTTGAAAGGGGCAAATCCTGAGGAAAATTTGGATTTGTTTAAACATTTTTTTTTGAATAAACCAGTAAAAGGGGATAAATATTAACCAAACTTTTTTTCTCTACAATGTGAGTCACATACTGCTAAACTATGCCTTTCTGTTGTTTTGAAGCATTTTTGGGGATATTCATAGAGAACTTTTCTTTTTAGACATAAAAGTGACTACCTCAGAAATGAGCACCGAAATACCCAGAAATTTATTTTTCTTACCATGTTTGAAAAGGGGTAAATCATGAGGAAAATTTGGGTTTTTTAAACAACTGTTTTTGATTAAACAAGTAAAAGGGGATAAATATTAACAAAAACTGTTTTTCTCCCCAAAGTTAGCCACATACTGTTAACTATGCCTTTCTGTTGTTTTGAAGTTTTTTGGGAAATTCTTAGAGACCTTTTCTTTTTGGACATAAAAGTGACAATCTCAGAAAGAGCACTGATATACTCAGAAAGTTTGTGTTTCTTACCAATTTTGAAAGGGGGCAAATCCTGAGGAAAAATTGGATTTGTTTAAACAACTGTTTTGATCAAACCAGTTAAAAGGGATAAATATTAACAAAAAATGTTTTTCTCCACAAAGTGAGCCACATACTGCTAAACTATGCTCCTCTGTTGTTTTGAAGCATTTATTGGGAAATTCGTAGAGGACTTTACTTTTTAGACATAATATTGACTATTTCAGAAACGAGCACTGAAATACTCAGAAAGTTTGTTTTTCTTACCAAATTTGAAAGGGGAAAAGCCTGAGGAAAATTAGGATTTGTTTAAACAACTTTTTTTTATTAAACCAGTAAAAGGAGATAAATATTAATAAAGAGTGAACAACATTCTGCTAAACTATGCCTTTCTGTTGTTTTGAAACATTTTGGGGGAATTCATGGCAAACTTTTCTTTTAGACATAAAAGTGACTATCTCAGAAACGAGCACAGTAATAGTCAGAATTTTTTTTTCTTACCATGTTTGAAAGGGGCAAATCTTGAGGAAAATTTGGATTTGCTTACACAATTGTTTCTGATTAAACCAGTAAAGGGGGATAAATATTAGAAAAAAAGTGTTTTTCTCCTCAAAGAGAGCCACATACGGCTAAACTATGCCTTTCTGTTGTTTTGATGCTTTTTTGGTGAAATTCTTAGAGAACTTTTCTTTTTAGACATAAAAGTGACTATCTCAGAAACGAGCACTGAAAAACTCAGGAATTTTGTTGTTCTTACCATGTTTTAAAAGGTGTAAATCCTGCGGAAAATCTGGATTTGTTTAAACCACTTTTTTTGATCAAACCAGTTAAAGGAGATAAATATTAACAAAAACTTTTTTTTCCACAAATTGAGCCACATACTGCTAAACTATGACTTTCTGTTGTTTTGATGCAATTTTGGAGAAATTCATAGAGAACTTTTCTTTTTAGACATAAAATTGACTCTCTTCGAAACGAGGACTGAAATGCTCAGAAAGTTTGTTTTTCTTACCAATTTTGAAAGGGGAAATACAGAGGAATATTTGGTTTTATTTATACAACTCTTTTTGATCAAACCATTAAAAGGGGATAAATATTAACAAAAACTGTTTTTTTCCACAAAGTGAGCCACATACTGCTAAACTATGCCTATCTGTGGTTTTGAAGCTTTTTTGGGGAAATTCATAGAGAACTTTTCTTTTTAGATTTAAAAGTGACTATCTCAGAAACGAGGACTGAAATACTCAGAAAGTTTGTTTTTCCTACCATGTTTGAAAAGGGGTTAATCCTGAGAAAAATTTGGATATGTTTAAACAACTTTTTTTGAAAAAATAGTAATAGAGGATAAATATTAACAAAAACTTTTTTTCTCCACAAAATGAGCCACATACTGCTAAACTATGCCTTTCTGTTGTTTGGAAGAATTTTTGTGGAAATTCATAGAGAACTTTTCTTTTTAGACATCAAATGGCTATCTCAGAAACAATCACTGATATACACAGAAAGTTTGTTTTCTTACCATGTTTGAAAAGGGGCAAATCCTGAAGAAAATTTGGATTTGTTTAAATAACTTTTTTGATCAAAGCAGTAAAAGGGAATAAATATTACCAAAAACAGTTTTTCTCCACAATGTGACCCACATACTGTTAAACTATGCCATTCTGCTGTTTTCAAGCATTTTTGGTGAAATTCATAGAACTTTTCTTTTTAGACATAAAAGTGACTATCTCAGAAACGAGCCCTGATATACTCAGAATTTTTTTTTAATCATGTTTGAAAAGAGGCAAATCCTAAAGAAAATTTAGATTTGTTTAAACAACTGTTTTTGATCAAACCATTTAAAGGGGACAAATATTAATAAAAAAAATGTTTTTCTATCCAAATTGAGTTATATACAGCTAAACTATGCTTTTCTGTTGTTTTGAAGAATTTTTGTGGAAATTCACAGAGAACTTTTCTTTTTAGTCAAAAAAGCGAATATCTCAGTAAAGAGCACTGAAATACTCAGAAAGTTTGTTTTTCTTACCATGTTTGAAAAGGGGAAAATCCTGAGGAAAATTTGGATTTGTTTAAACAAATATTTTTAATCAAACCAGTTAAAGGGGATAAATATTAACAAAATCTTATTTTCTCCATAAAGTGAGCCACATACTGCTAAACACTGCCTTTCTGTCGTTTTGAAGCATTTTGGGTGAAATACATTGCAAACATTTCTATTATGGCATAAAAGTGACTACCTCAGAAACAAGCACTGAAATACTCAGAAAGTTTGTTTTTCTTACCATGTTTGAAAGGGGAAAATCCTGAGGAAAATATGGATTTGTTTAAACACCTGTTTTTGCTCAAACCAGTTAAGGGGGATAAATATTAACAAAAACTGTTTTTCTCCAGAGAGTAAGCCACATACTGCTGAACTATGCCTTTCTGTTGTTTTTAAGCATTTTTGGGGAAATTCATAGAGAACATTTCTTTTTAGACATATAATTGACTATCTCAGTAACGAGCACTGAAATAGTCAGAATGTTTGTTTTTCGTACCATGTTTGAAATGGGCAAATCCAGAGGAAAATTTGGATTTGTTTAAACAACTGTTTTTGATCAAAATATAAAAGGGGATCAATTTAACAAAAAATATTTTTCTCCAAAAAGTGAGCCACATACTGCTAAACTATGCCTTTCTGTTATTTTGAAGAATATTTGTGGAAATCCATAGAGAACTTTTCTTTTTAGACATAAAAGCGGGTATCGCAAAAACGAGCACTGAAATACTCAGTAAGTTTGTTTTTCTTACCATGTTTAAAAAGGTTCAAATCCTGAGGAAAATATGGATTTGTTTAAACAAATATTTTTGATCAAACCAGCTAAGGGGGATATATATTAACAAAAAATATTTTTCTCCAAAAGTGAGCCACTTATTGCTAAACTATGCCTTTCTGTTGTTTTGAAGAATTTTTGTGGAAATCCATAGTGAACATTTCGTTTTAGACATAAAAGTGACTATCGCAAAAAAAAGCACTGAAATACTCAGAAATTTTTTTTTTCTTACCATGTTTAAAAAGGGTCAAATCCTGAGGAAAATTTGGATTTGTTTAAACAACTATTTTTGATCAAACCAGCTAAGGGTATTAACAAAAACTGTTTTTCTCCACAAAGTTAGCCACATACTGCTAAACTATGCCTTTCTGTTGTTTTGAAGTTTTTTGGGGAAATTCATAAAAAATACTCAGAAAGTTTGTTTTTCTTACCATGTTTAAAAAGGGTCAAATCCTGAGGAAAATTTGCATTTGTTTAAACAACTATTTTTGATCAAACCAGCTAAGGATATTAACAAAAACGGTTTTTCTCCACAAAGTTAGCCACATCCTGCTAAACTATGCCTTTCTGTTGTTTTGAAGAATTTTTTGGGAAATTCGTAGAGGACTTTACTTTTTAGACATAATATTGACTATTTCAGAAACGATCACTGAAATACTCAGAAAGTTTGTTTTTCTTACCAAATTTGAAAGGGGAAAATCCTGAGGAAAATTAGGATTTGTTTAAACAACTTTTTTTATTAAACCAGTAAAAGGAGATAAATATTAATAAAAAATGTCTTTCTCTAAAGAGTGAACAACATTCTGCTAAACTATGCCTTTCTGTTGTTTTGAAACATTTTGGGGGAATTCATGGCAAACTTTTCTTTTAGATATAAAAGTGACTATCTCAGAAACGAGCACAGTAAATATTAACAAAAAATGTTTATCTCCACAAAGTGAGCCACATAGTGCTAAACTATGCCTTTCTGTTGTTTTGAAGAATTTTTATGGAAATTCATAGAGAACTTTTCTTTTTAGACATAAAAGTGACTATCTCTGAAAAAATCACTGATAAACGCAGAATGTTTGTTTTTCTTACCATGTTTGAAAAGGGGCAAATCCTGAGGAAAATTTGGATTTGTTTAAATACGTATTTTTGATCTAATCTGTTAAAGGGGATAAATATTAACAAAAACTGTTTTTCTCCACAAAGTGAGCCACAAACTGCTAAACTATGCCTTTCTTTTGTTTTGAAGTATTTTGGGGGAAATTCATAGAGAATTTTTCTTTTTAGACATAAAAGTGACTATCTCAGAAACGAGCACTGAAATACTCAGAAAGTTTGTTTTTCTTACCATGTTTGAAAATGTGCAAATCCTGACGAAAATTTGTATTAGATTAAACAACTTTTTTGATCAAACGAGTTTAAGGGGATAAATATTAGCAAATTTTTCTTCTTCCACAGAGTGAGCCACATAGTGCTAAACTATGCCTCTCAGTTGTTTTTAATCATTATTGGGGAAATTCATAGCAAACTTTCCTTTTTGGACATAAAAGTTACTCTCTCAGAAACCAGCACTGTAGTACTCAGAAAGTTTGTTTTTCTTACCATATTTTAAAGGGGAAAATCTTGAGTAAAATTAGGATTTGTTTAAACAACTTTTTTTGATCAAACCAGTAAAGGAGATAAATATTAACAAAAACTGTTTTTCTCCACAAATTGACCATATACTGCTAAACTATGCCTTTCTGTTGTTTTGAATCGTTATTGGGGAAATTATTTACAAACTTTCCTTTTTAGAAATAAAAGTGACGATCTCAGAAAGGAGCTCTGATATACTCAAAAGGTTGTTTTTTTTACAATTTTTGAAAAGGGGCAAATTCTGAGGAAAATTTGGATTTGTTCATACAACTGTTTTTGATCAAACCAGTAAAATGGGATAAATATTAATTAAAATTTTTTTTTCTATCCAAATTGAGTTACATACAGCTAAACTATGCCTTTCTGTAGCTTTCTTTTTTTGGGGGGGGAATTCATATAGAACTTTTCTTTTTAGACAAAAAAGTGACTATCGCAGAACCGAGCACTGAAATACTCAGAAAGTTTTTTTTTCTTACCATGTTTGAAAAGGGGCAAATCCTGAGGAAAATTTGGAATTGTTTAAAAAAAAATATTTTTAATCAAACCATTTAAAAGGGATAAATATTAACAAAAACTGTTTTTCTCCATAAAGTGAGCCACATACTGCTAAACTATGCCTTTCTGTTGTTTTTAAGCATTTTTTGGGAAATTTATAGAGAACTTTTCTTTTTAGACATAAAATTGACTATCTCAGAAACGAGCACTGAAATACTCAGAAAGTTAATTTTTCTGACCTTGTTTGAAAAGGAATAAATCCTGAGGAAAATCTGGATTTGTTTAAACCACTGTTTTTGATCAAAACCAGTTAAAGTGGATAAATATTAACAAAAACTGTTTTTCTCCAAAAATTGAGCCGATTATTGCTAAACTATGCCTTTCTGTTGTTTGGACGCATTTTTGGGGAAATTCATAGAGAACTTTTCTTTTTAGACATAAAATTGACTATCTTAGAAACGAGGACTTAAATACTCAGAAAGTTTGTTTTTCTTACCAATTTTGAAAGTGGAAATACTGAGGAAAATTTGGTTTTATTTATACAACTGTTTTTGATCAAACCAGTCAAAGGGGATAAATATTAACAAAAACTCTGGTCCTCCACAAAGTGAGCCACATACAGCTAAACTATGCCTTTCTGTGGTTTTGCAGCATTTTTGGGGAAATTAATAGAAAACTTTTCTTTTTAGACATAAAATTGACTATCTCAGAAACGAGCACTGAAATACCCAGAACGTTTGTTTTTCTTACCATGTTTGAAAAGGGGTAAATCCAGAGGAAAATTTGGTTTTTTATACAACTATTTTTGATCAACCAGATAAAGGGGATAAATATTAACAAAAAATGTTTTTCTCCACAAAGTGAGCCACATAGTGCTAAACTATGCCTTTCTGTTGTTTTGAAGAATTTTTATGGAAATTCATAGAGAACTTTTCTTTTTAGACATAAAAGTGACTATCTCTAAAAAAATCACTGATAAACGCAGAAAATTTGTTTTTCTTACCATGTTTGAAAAGGGGCAAATCCTGAGGAAAATTTGGATTTGTTTAAATATGTATTTTTGATCTAATCTGTTAAAGGGGATAAATATTAACAAAAACTGTTTTTCTCCACAAAGTGAGCCACAAACTGCTAAACTATGCCTCTCAGTTGTTTTGAATCATTATTGGGGAAATTCATAGCAAACTTTCCTTTTTAGACATAAAAGTCACTCTCTCAGAAATCAGCACTGTAATACTCAGAAAGTTTGTTTTTGTTACCATATTTTAAAGGGGGAAAATATTGAGTAAAATTTGGAATTGTTTAAACAACTTTTTTTGATCAAACCAGTAAAGGGGATAAATATTAACAAAAACTGTTTTCCTCCACAAAGTGAGCCACATACAGCTAAACTATGCCTTTCTGGGGTTTTGCAGCATTTTTGGGGAAATTCATAGAAAACTTTTCTTTTTAGACATAAAATTGACTATCTCAGAAACGAGCACTGAAATACTCAGAAAGTTGTTTTTCTTACCTTGTTTGAAAAGGGGTAAATCCTGAGGAAAATTTGGATTTGTTTAAACAACTATTTTTGATCAAACCATAAAAGGTGATAATTATTAACAAAAAATATTTTTCTCCACAAACGGAGCCACATACTGCTAAACTATGCCTTTCTGTTGTTTTGAAGAATTATTGTGGAAATCCATAGAGAACTTTTCTTTTTAGACATAAAAGTGACTATCGCAAAAACGAGCACTGAAATAGTCAGAAAGTTTGTTTTTCTTACCATGTTTAAAAAGGATCAACTCCTGCGGAAAATTTGGAATTTTTTAAACAAATATTTTCGATCAAACCAGCTAAGGGGGATATATATTAACAAAAACTGTTTTTTACCACACAGTGAGCCACATCCTGCTAAACCATGCCTTTCTTTTTTTTGGAAGCTGTTTTGGGAAAATTCATAGAAAAATTTTCTTTTTAGACATAAAAGTGACTATCTCAGAAATGAGCAACGAAATACTCAGAAAGAATTTTTTCTTACCAGGTTTGAAAGGGGCAAATCCTGAGGAAAATTTGAATTTTTAATTTTTTTTTTTGATTAAACCAGTTAAAGGGGATAATATTAACAAAACTTTTTTTCCTCAAATATACTGCTAAACTATGCCTTTCTGTTGTTTTGAAGTTTTTTTTGGGAAATTCATAGAGAACTTTCCTTATTGGACATAAAAGTGATTATCGCAGAACCGAGCACTGATCTACTCAGAATGTTTGTTTTTCTTACCATGTTTGAAATGTGGCAAATCCTGAGGAAAATTTGGATTTGTTTAAACAACTATTTTTGATCAAACCAGTTAAAAGGGATAAATATTAACAAAAACTTTTTTTCTCCACAAAGTGGGCCACATACTGCTAAACTAAGCCTTTCTGTTGTTTTGAAGCATTTTTAGGGGACATTCATAGAGAACTTTTCGTTTTAGACATAAAAGTGACTATCTTAGAAATGAGCACTGAAATACCCAGAAAGTTTGTTTTTCTTACCATATTTGAAAAGGGGTAAATCCTGGTGAAAATTTGGTTTTTTTATACAACTATTTTTGATCAAACCAGTAAAAGGGGATAAATATTAACAAAAAATGTTTTTCTCCCCAAAGTGAGCCACATAGTGCTAAACTATGCCTTTCTGTTGTTTTGAAGAATTTTTATGGAAATTCATAGAGAACTTTTCTTTTTAGACATAAAAGTGACTATGTCTGAAAAAATCACTGATAAACGCAGAAAGTTTGTATTTCTTACCATGTTTGAAAAGGGGCAAATCCTGAGGAAAATTTGGATTTGTTTAAATATGTATTTTTGATCCAATCTGTTAAAGGGGATAAATATTAACAAAAACTGTTTTTCTCCACAAAGTGAGCCACAAACTGCTAACCTATGCCTTTCTTTTGTTTTGAAGCATTTTGGGGGAAATTCATAGAGAATTTTTCTTTTAAACATAAAAATGACTATCTCAGAAACGAGCACTGAAATACACAGAAAGTTTGTTTTTCTTACCATGTTTGAATATGTGCAAATCCCGACGAAAATTTGTATTAGTTTAAACAACTTTTTTGATCAAACCAGTTTAAGGGGATAAATATTAGAATTTTTTTTCTCCACAGAGTGAGCCACATACTGCTAAACTATGCCTCTCAGTTGTTTTGAATCATTATTGGGGAAATTCATAGCAAACTTTCCTTTTTAGACATAAAAGTGACTCTCTCAGAAAGGAGCTCTGAAATACTCAAATTTTTTTTTTTTTTTACCATTTTTGAAAAGGGGCAAATCCTGAGGAAAATTTGGATTTGTTTAAACAACTATTTTTGATCAAACCAGTAAAATGGGATAAATATTAATTAATTTTTTTTTTCCTATCCAAATTGAGTTACATACAGCTAAACTATGCCTTTCAGTTGCTTTCTATTTGGGGGGGGGGGAATCTTATAGAACTTTTCTTTTTTGACAAAAAAGTGACTATCGCAGAACCGAGCACTGAAATACTCAGAAAGTTTGTTTTTCTTACCATGTTTGAAAAGGGGCAAATCCTGAAGAAAATTTGGATTTGTTTAAACAAATATTTTTAATCAAACCATTTAAAGGGGATAAATATTAACAAAAACTGTTTTTCTCCATAAAGTGAGCCACATACTGCTAAACTATGCCTTTCTGTTGTTTTTAAGCATTTTTGGAGAAATTCATAGAGAACTTTTCTTTTTAGACATAAAATTGACTATCGCAGAAACGAGCACTGAAATACTCAGAAAGTTTATTTTTCTCACCTTGTTTGAAAAGGAATACATCCTGAGGAAAATCTGGATTGTTTAAACCACTGTTTTTGATCAAAACCAGTTAAAGGGGATAAATATTAACAAAAACTGTTTTTCACCAAAAATTGAGCCAATTATTGCTAAACTATGCCTTTCCTTTGTTTTGACGCATTTTTGGGGAAATTCATAGAGAACTTTTCTTTTTAGACATAAAATTGACTATCTTAGAAACGAGGACTTAAATACTCAGAAAGTTTGTTTTTCTTACCAATTTTGAAAGTGGAAATACTGAGGAAAATTTGGTTTTATTTATACAACTGTTTTTGATCAAACCAGTAAAAGGGGATAAATATTAACAAAAACTGTTTTCCTCCACAAAGTGAGCCACATACAGCTAAACTATGCCTTTCTGTGGTTTTGCAGCATTTTTGGGGAAATTCATAGAAAACTTTTCTTTTTAGACATAAATTGACTATCTCAGAAACGAGCACTGAAATACTCAGAAAGTTTGTTTTTCTTACCATGTTTGAAAAGGGGTAATTCCTGAGGAAAATTTGGACTTGTTTAAACAACTTTTTTTGAAAAAAATTGTTATAGAGGATAAATATTAACAAAAACTGTTTTTCTCCACAAAGTGAGCCACATACTGCTAAACTATGCCTTTCTGTTGTTTTGAAGAATTTTTTTGGAAATTCATAGAGAACTTTTCTTTTTAGACATTAAAGTGACTATCGCAAAAACGAGCACTGAAATACTCAGAAAGTTTGTTTTTCTTACCATGTTTAAAAAGGATCATATCCGGAGGAAAATTTGGATTTGTTTAAACAACTATTTTTGATCAAACCAGCTAAGGGGGATATATATTAACAAAAACTATTTTTCTCCACAAAGTGAGCCACATCCTGCTAAACTATGCCTTTCTATTGTTTTGATGAATTTTTTGGGAAATTCATAGAGAACCTTTCTATTTAGACATAAAAGTGACTATCGCAAAAATGAGCACTGAAATAGTCAGAAATTTGTTTTTCTTACCATGTTTAAAAAGGTTCAAATCCTGAGGAAAATTAGGATTTGTTTAAACAACTATTTTTGATCAAACCAGCTAAGGGGGATATCTATTAACAAAAACTGTTTTATTCCACAAAGTGAGCCACATACTGCTAAACTATGCCTTTCTGTTGTTTAGAAACTTTTTGGGAGAAATTCATAGAAAACCTTTCTTTTAAGACATAAAAGTGACATCTCAGAAATGAGCATCGAAATACTCAGAAAGTTTGTTTTTCTTACCAGGTTTGAAAGGGGCTAATCCTGAGGAATATTTGGATTTTTTTAACAACTTTTTTTTTGATTAAACCAGTAAAAGGGGATAAATATTAACAAAACCGTTTTTCTCCCCAAAGTGAGTCACATACTGCTAAACTATGCCTTTCTGTTGTTTTGAAGAATTTTTGGGGATATTCGTAGAGAACTTTTCTTTTTAGACATAAAAGTGACTATCTCAGAAATGAGCACTGAAATACTCAGAAATTTAATTTTTCTTACCATGTTTGAAAGGGGCAAATCCATAGGAAAATTTGGATTTGTTAAACAGCTATTTTTGATTAAACAAGTAAAAGGGGATAAATATTAACAAAACTGTTTTTCTCCACAAAGTGAGCCACATACTGCTAAACTATTCCTTTCTGTTGTTTCAAAGCTTTTTTGGGGAAATTTTTAGAAACCTTTTCTTTTTAGACATAAAAGTGATTAGCTCAGAAAGAGCACTGAAATACTCAGAAAGTTTGTGTTTCTTACCATTTTGAAAGGGGCAAATCTTGAGGAAAATTTGGATTTGTTTACACAATTGTTTTTGATTAAACCATTAAAAGGGGATAAATATTAACAAAAACTGTTTTCCTCCACAAAGTGGGCCACATACTGCTAAACTAAGCCTTTCTGTTGTTTTGAAGCATTTTTGGGGACATTCATAGAGAACTTTTCGTTTTAGACATAAAAGTGACTATCTCAGAAATGAGCACTGAAATACCCAGAAAGTTTGTTTTTCTTACCATATTTGAAAAGGGGTAAATCCTGGTGAAAATTTGGTTTTTTTATACAACTATTTTTGATCAAACCAGTAAAAGGGGATAAATATTAACAAAAAATGTTTTTCTCCACAAAGTGAGCCACAAAGTGCTAAACTATGCCTTTCTGTTGTTTTGAAGAATTTTTATGGAAATTCATAGAGAACTTTTCTTTTTAGACATAAAAGTGACTATCTCTGAAAAAATCACTGATAAACGCAGAAAGTTTGTATTTCTTACCATGTTTGAAAAGGGGCTAATCCTGAGGAAAATTTGGATTTGTTTAAATATGTATTTTTGATCTAATCTGTTAAAGGGGATAAATATTAACAAAAACTGTTTTTCTCCACAAAGTGAGCCACAAACTGCTAACCTATGCCTTTCTTTTGTTTTGAAGCATTTTGGGGGAAATTCATAGAGAATTTTTCTTTTAAACATAAAAATGACTATCTCAGAAACGAGCACTGAAATACACAGAAAGTTTGTTTTTCTTACCATGTTTGAATATGTGCAAATCCCGACGAAAATTTGTATTAGTTTAAACAACTTTTTTGATCAAACCAGTTTAAGGGGATAAATATTAGAATTTTTTTTCTCCAGAGAGTGAGCCACATACTGCTAAACTATGCCTCTCAGTTGTTTTGAATCATTATTGGGGAAATTCATAGCAAACTTTCCTTTTTAGACATAAAAGTGACTCTCTCAGAAACCAGCACTGTAATACTCAGAAAGTTTGTTTTTCTTACCATATTTTAAATGGGCAAATCTTGAGTAAAATTTGGATTTGTTTAAACAACTTTTTTTGATCAAACCAGTAAAGGGGATAAATATTAACAAAAACTGTTTTTCTCCACAAAGTGAGCCATATACTGCTAAACTATGCCTTTCTGTTGTTTTGAATCGTTATTGGGGAAATTATTTACAAACTTTCCTTTTTAGAAAGAAAAGTGGCTATCTCAGAAAGGAGCTCTGAAATACTCAAATTTTTTTTTTTTTTTACCATTTTTGAAAAGGGGCAAATCCTGAGGAAAATTTGGATTTGTTTAAACAACAATTTTTGATCAAACCAGTAAAATGGGATAAATATTAATTAATTTTTTTTTCCCTATCCAAATTGAGTAACATACAGCTAAACTATGCCTTTCTGTTGTTTTCTATTTGGGGGGGGGGGGAATCATATAGAACTTTTCTTTTTAGACAAAAAAGTGACTATCGCAGAACCGAGCACTGAAATACTCAGAAAGTTTGTTTTTCTTACCATGTTTGAAAAGGGGCAAATCCTGAAGAAAATTTGGATTTGTTTAAACAAATATTTTTAATCAAACCATTTAAAGGGGATAAATATTAACAAAAACTGTTTTTCTCCATAAAGTGAGCCACATACTGCTAAACTATGCCTTTCTGTTGTTTTTAAGCATTTTTGGAGAAATTCATAGAGAACTTTTCTTTTTAGACATAAAATTGACTATCGCAGAAGCGAGCACTGAAATACTCAGAAGGTTTATTTTTCTCACCTTGTTTGAAAAGGAATACATCCTGAGGAAAATCTGGATTGTTTAAACCACTGTTTTTGATCAAAACCAGTTAAAGGGGATAAATATTAACAAAAACTGTTTTTCACCAAAAAATTGAGCCAATTATTGCTAAACTATGCCTTTCCTTTGTTTTGACGCATTTTTGGGGAAATTCATAGAGAACTTTTCTTTTTAGACATAAAAATGACTATCTTAGAAACGAGGACTTAAATACTCAGAAAGTTTGTTTTTCTTCCCAATTTTGAAAGTGGAAATACTGAGGAAAATTTGGTTTTATTTATACAACGGTTTTTGATCAAACCAGTAAAAGGGGATAAATATTAACAAAAACTGTTTTCCTCCACAAAGTTAGCCACATACAGCTAAACTATGCCTTTCTGTGGTTTTGCAGCATTTTTGGGGAAATTCATAGAAAACTTTTCTTTTTAGACATAAAATTGACTATCTCAGATACGAGCACTGAAATACTCAGAAAGTTTGTTTTTCTTACCATGTTTGAAAAGGGGTAATTCCTGAGGAAAATTTGGATTTGTTTAAACAACTTTTTTTGAAAAAAATTGTTATAGAGGATAAATATTAACAAAAACTGTTTTTCTCCACAAAGTGAGCCACATACTGCTAAACTATGCCTTTCTGTTGTTTTGAAGAATTTTTTTGGAAATTCATAGAGAACTTTTCTTTTTAGACATTAAAGTGACTATCGCAAAAACGAGCACTGAAATACTCAGAAAGTTTGTTTTTCTTACCATGTTTAAAAAGGATCATATCCGGAGGAAAATTTGGATTTGTTTAAACAACTATTTTTGATCAAACCAGCTAAGGGGGATATATATTAACAAAAACTATTTTTCTCCAAAAAGTGAGCCACATCCTGCTAAACTATGCCTTTCTATTGTTTTGATGAATTTTTTGTGAAATTCATAGAGAACCTTTCTATTTAGACATAAAAGTGACTATCGCAAAAATGAGCACTGATATAGTCAGAAATTTGTTTTTCTTACCATGTTTAAAATGGGTCAAATCCTGAGGAAAATTAGGATTTGTTTAAACAACTATTTTTGATCAAACCAGCTAAGGGGGATATATATTAACAAAAACTGTTTTCTTCCACAAAGTGAGCCACATACTGCTAAACTATGCCTTTCTGTTGTTTAGAAACTTTTTGGGAGAAATTCATAGAAAACCTTTCTTTTAAGACATAAAAGTGACTATCTCAGAAATGAGCATCGAAATACTCAGAAAGTTTGTTTTTCTTACCAGGTTTGAAAGGGGCTAATCCTGAGGAATATTTGGATTTTTTTAACAACTTTTTTTTTGATTAAACCAGTAAAAGGGGATAAATATTAACAAAACCGTTTTTCTCCCCAAAGTGAGTCACATACTGCTAAACTATGCCTTTCTGTTGTTTTGAAGAATTTTTGGGGATATTCGTAGAGAACTTTTCTTTTTAGACATAAAAGTGACTATCTCAGAAATGAGCACTGAAATACTCAGAAATTTAATTTTTCTTACCATGTTTGAAAGGGGCAAATCCATAGGAAAATTTGGATTTGTTAAACAGCTATTTTTGATTAAACAAGTAAAAGGGGATAAATATTAACAAAACTGTTTTTCTCCACAAAGTGAGCCACATACTGCTAAACTATACCTTTCTGTTGTTTCAAAGCTTTTTTGGGGAAATTTTTAGAAACCTTTTCTTTTTAGACATAAAAGTGATTAGCTCAGAAAGAGCACTGAAATACTCAGAAAGTTTGTGTTTCTTACCATTTTGAAAGGGGCAAATCTTGAGGAAAATTTGGATTTGTTTACACAATTGTTTTTGATTAAACCATTAAAAGGGGATAAATATTAACAAAAACTGTTTTCCTCCACAAAGTGGGCCACATACTGCTAAACTAAGCCTTTCTGTTGTTTTGAAGCATTTTTGGGGACATTCATAGAGAACTTTTCGTTTTAGACATAAAAGTGACTACCTCAGAAATGAGCACTGAAATACTCAGAAATTTAATTTTTCTTACCATGTTTGAAATGGGCAAATCCTTAGGAAAATTTGGATTTGTTAAACAACTATTTTTGATTAAACAAGTAAAAGGGGATAAATATTAACAAAAAATGTTTTTCTCCACAAAGTGAGCCACAAACTGCTAAACTATGCCTTTCTTTTTTTTAAAAGCTTTTTGGGTGAAATTCATAGAAAACCTTTCTTTTTAGTCATAAAAGTGACAATCTCAGAAAGAGCACTGAAATACTCAGAAAGTTTGTGTTTCTTACCAATTTTAAAAGGGGGAAAATCCTGAGGAAAATTTGGTTTTTTTATACAACTGTTTTTGATCAAACCAGTAAAAGGGGATAAATATTAACAAAAACTGTTTTCCTCCACAAAGTGAGCCACATACAGCTAAACTATGCCTTTCTGTGGTTTTGAAGCTTTTTGGGAGAAATTCATAGAGAACTTTTCTTTTTAGACATAAAAGTGACTATCTCAGAAACGAGCACTGAAATACCCAGAAAGTTTGTTTTTCTAACCATGTTTAAAAGGGGTAAATCCTGAGGAAAATTTGGTTTTTTATACAACTATTTTTGATCAAACCAGTAAAAGGGGATAAATATTAACAAAAAATGTTTTTCTCCACAAAGTGAGCCACATAGTGCTAAACTATGCCTTTCTGTTGTTTTGAAGAATTTTTATGGAAATTCATAGAGAACTTTTCTTTTTAGACATAAAAGTGACTATCTCTGAAAAAATCACTGATAAACGCAGAAAGTTTGTTTTTCTTACCATGTTTGAAAAGGGGCAAATCCTGAGGAAAATTTAGATTTGTTTAAATATGTATTTTTGATCTAATCTGTTAAAGGGGATAAATATTAACAAAAACTGTTTTTCTCCACAAAGTGAGCCACAAACCGCTAAACTATGCATTTCTTTTGTTTTGAAGCATTTTGGGGGAAATTCATAGAGAATTTTTCTTTTTAGACATAAAAGTGACTATCTCAGAAACGAGCACTGAAATACACAGAAAGTTTGTTTTTCTTACCATGTTTGAAAATGTGCAAATCCTGACGAAATTTGCATTAGTTTAAACAAGTTTTTTGATCAAACCAGTTTAAGGGGATAAATATTAGCAAAAAATTTTTTTCCACAGAGTGAGCCACATACTGCTAAACTATGCCCTCAGTTGTTTTGAATCAATATTGGGGAAATTAATAGCAAACTTTCCTTTTTAGACATAAAAGTGATTCTCTCAGAAAGCAGCACTGTTATACTCAGAAAGTTTGTTTTTCTTACCATATTTTAAAGGGGCAAATCTTGAGTAAAATTTGGATTTGTTTTAACAACTTTTTTTGATCAAACCAGTAAAGGGGTTAAATATTAACAAAAACTGTTTTTCTCCACAAAGTGAGCCATATACTGCTAAACTATGCCTTTCTGTTGTTTTGAATCGTTACTGGGGAAATTATTTACAAACTTTCCTTTTTAGAAATAAAAGTGACTTTCTCAGAAAGGAGCTCTGAAATACTCAAAAGGTTTTTTTTATTACCATTTTTGAAAAGGGGCAAATCCTGAGGAAAATTTGGATTTGTTTAAACAACTATTTTTGAGCAAACCAGTAAAATGGGATAAATATTAATTAAATTTTTTTTTCCTACCCAAATTGAGTTACATACAGCTAAACTATGCCTTTCTTTTGCTCTCTTTTTTGGGGGGGGGGGGGAATTCATATAGAACTTTTCTTTTTAGACAAAAAAGTGACTATCGCAGAACCGAGCACTGAAATACTCAGAAAGTTTGTTTTTCTTACCATGTTTGAAAAGGGGCAAACCCTGAGGAAAATTTGGAATTGTTTAAAAAAATAATTTTTAATCAAACCATTTAAAGGGGATAAATATTAACAAAAACTGTTTTTCTCCATAAAGTGAGCCACATACTGCTAAACTATGCCTTTCTGTTGTTTTTAAGCATTTTTTGGGAAATTTATAGAGAACTTTTCTTTTTAGACATAAAATTGACTATCTCAGAAACGAGCACTGAAATACTCAGAAAGTTTATTTTTCTGACCTTGTTTGAAAAGGAATAAATCCTGAGGAAAATCTGGATTTGTTTAAACCACTGTTTTTGATCAAAACAATTTAAAGGGGATAAATATTAACAAAAACTGTTTTTCTCAAAAAATTGAGCCAATTATTGCTAAACTATGACTTTCTGTTGTTTGGACGCATTTTTGGGGAAATTCATAGAGAACTTTTCTTTTTAGACATAAAATTGACTATCTTAGAAACGAGGACTTAAATACTCAGAAAGTTTGTTTTTCTTACCAATTTTGAAAGTGGAAGTACTGAGGAAAATTTGGTTTTATTTATACAACTGTTTTTGATCAAACCAGTCAAAGGGGATAAATATTAACAAAAACTCTGGTCCTCCGCAAAGTGAGCCACATACAGCTAAAATATGCATTTCTGTGGTTTTGCAGCATTTTTGGGGAAATTCATAGAAAACATTTCTTTTTAGACATAAAATTGACTACCTCAGAAACGAGCACTGAAATACTCAGAAAGTTTGTTTTTCTTACCATGTTTGAAAAGGGGTAATTCCTGAGGAAAATTTGGATTTGTTTAAACAACTTTTTTTGAAAAAATTAGTTATAGAGGATAAATATTAACAAAAACTGTTTTTCTCCACAAAGTGAGCCACATACTGCTAAACTATGCCTTTCTTGTTGTTTTGAAGAATTTTTGTGGAAATTCATAGAGAACTTTTCTTTTTAGACATTAAAGTGACTATCGCAAAAAAGAGCTCTGAAATACTCAGAAAGTTTGTTTTTCTTACCATGTTTAAAAAGGATCATATCCGGAGGAAAATTTGGATTTGTTTAAACAACTATTTTTGATCAAACCAGCTAAGGGGGATATATATTAACAAAAACTATTTTTCTCCACAAAGTGAGCCACATCCTGCTAAACTATGCCTTTCTATTGTTTTGATGAATTTTTTGGGAAATTCATGGAGAACCTTTCTATTTAGACATAAAAGTGACTATCGCAAAAATGAGCACTGAAATAGTCAGAAATTTGTTTTTCTTACCATGTTTAAAAAGGATCAAATCCTGAGGAAAATTAGGATTTGTTTAAACAACTATTTTTGATCAAACCAGCTAAGGGGGATATATATTAACAAAAACTGTTTTCTTCCACAAAGTGAGCCACATATTGCTAAACTATGCCTTTCTGATTTTTAGAAACTTTTTGGGGGAAATTCATAGAAAACCTTTCTTTTAAGACATAAAAGTGACTATCTCAGAAATGAGCATCGAAATACTCAGAAAGTTTGTTTTTCTTACAAGGTTTGAAAGGGGCTAATCCTGAGGAATATTTGGATTTTTTTAACAACTTTTTTTTGGATTAAACCAGTAAAAGGGTATAAATATTAACAAAACCGTTTTTCTCCCCAAAGTGAGTCACATACTGCTAAATTATGCCTTTCTGTTGTTTTGAAGAATGTTTGGGGACATTCGTAGAGAACTTTTCTTTTTAGACATAAAAGTGACTATCTCAGAAATGAGCACTGAAATACTCAGAAATTTAATTTTTCTTACCATGTTTGAAAGGGGCAAATCCTTAGGAAAATTTGGATTTGTTAAACAACTTTTTGATTAAACAAGTAAAAGGGGATAAATATTAACAAAACGGTTTTTCTCCACAAAGTGAGCCACATACTGCTAAACTATGCCTTTCTGTTGTTTCAAAGCATTTTTGGGGACATTTTTAGAAACCTTTTCTTTTTAGACATAAAAGTGATTAGCTCAGAAAGAGCAGTGAAATACTCAGAAAGTTTGTGTTTCTTACCATTTTGAAAGGGGCAAATCTTGAGGAAAATTTGGATTTGTCTACACAATTGTTTTTGATTAAACCAGTAAAAGGGGATAAATATTAACAAAAACTGTTTTCCTCCACAAAGTGGGCCACATACTGCTAAACTAAGCCTTTCTGTTTTTTTGAAGCATTTTTGGGGACATTCATAGAGAACTTTTCGTTTTAGACATAAAAGTGACTATCTCAGAAATGAGCACTGAAATACTCAGAAATTTTATTTTTCTTACCATGTTTGAAATGGGCAAATCCTTAGGAAAATTTGGATTTGTTAAACAACTATTTTTGATTAAACAAGTAAAAGGGGAATAATATTAACAAAAAATGTTTTTCTCCACAAAGTGAGCCACATACTGCTAAACTATGCCTTTCTGTTGTTTTTAAGCTTTTTGGGAGAAATTTTTTGAGACCTTTTCTTTTTAGTCATAAAAGTGACAATCTCAGAAAGAGCACTGAAATACTCAGAAAGTTTGTGTTTCTTACCAATTTTAAAAGGGGGAAAATCCTGAGGAAAATTTGGTTTTTTTATACAACTGTTTTTGATCAAACCAGTAAAAGGGGATAAATATTAACAAAAGCTGTTTTCCTCCACAAAGTGAGCCACATACAGCTAAACTATGCCTTTCTGTGGTTTTGAAGCTTTTTGGGAGAAATTCATAGAGAACTTTTCTTTTTAGACATAAAAGTGACTATCTCAGAAACGAGCACTGAAATACCCAGAACGTTTGTTTTTCTTACCATGTTTGAAAAGGGGTAAATCCTGAGGAAAATTTGGTTTTTTATACAACTATTTTTGATCAACCAGATAAAGGGGATAAATATTAACAAAAAATGTTTTTCTCCACAAAGTGAGCCACATAGTGCTAAACTATGCCTTTCTGTTGTTTTGAAGAATTTTTATGGAAATTCATAGAGAACTTTTCTTTTTAGACATAAAAGTGACTATCTCTGAAAAAATCACTGATAAACGCAGAAAATTTGTTTTTCTTACCATGTTTGAAAAGGGGCAAATCCTGAGGAAAATTTGGATTTGTTTAAATATGTATTTTTGATCTAATCTGTTAAAGGGGATAAATATTAACAAAAACTGTTTTTCTCCACAAAGTGAGCCACAAACTGCTAAACTATGCCTCTCAGTTGTTTTGAATCATTATTGGGGAAATTCATAGCAACCTTTCCTTTTTAGACATAAAAGTCACTCTCTCAGAAACCAGCACTGTAATACTCAGAAAGTTTGTTTTTCTTACCATATTTTAAAGGGGGAAAATCTTGAGTAAAATTTGGAATTGTTTAAACAACTTTTTTTGATCAAACCAGTAAAGGGGATAAATATTAACAAAAACTGTTTTTCTCCACAAAGTGAGCCATATACTGCTAAACTATGCCTTTCTGTTGTTTTGAATCGTTATTGGGGAAATTATTTACAAACTTTCCTTTTTAGAAATAAAAGTGACTATCTCAGAAAGGAGCTCTGAAATACTCAAAAGGTTTTTTTTTTACCATTTTTGAAAAGGGGCAAATCCTGAGGAAAATTTGGATTTGTTTAAACAACTGTTTTCGATCAAACCAGTAAAATGGGATAAATATTAATTAAATTTTTTTTTTCTATCCAAATTTAGTTACATACAGCTAAACTATGCCTTTCTGTTGCTTTCTTTTTTTGGGGGGGGAATTCATATAGAACTTTTCTTTTTAGACAAAAAAGTGACTATCGCAGAACCGAGCACTGAAATACTCAGAAAGTTTGTTTTTCTTACCATGTTTGAAAAGTGGTAAATCCTGAGGAAAATTTGGATTTGTTTAAACAAATATTTTTAATCAAACCATTTAAAGGGGATAAATATTAACAAAAACTGTTTTTCTCCACAAAGTGAGCCACATACTGCTAAACTATGCCTTTCTTGTTGTTTTGAAGAATTTTTGTGGAAATTCATAGAGAACTTTTCTTTTTAGACATTAAAGTGACTATCGCAAAAAAGAGCTCTGAAATACTCAGAAAGTTTGTTTTTCTTACCATGTTTAAAAAGGATCATATCCGGAGGAAAATTTGGATTTGTTTAAACAACTATTTTTGATCAAACCAGCTAAGGGGGATATATATTAACAAAAACTATTTTTCTCCACAAAGTGAGCCACATCCTGCTAAACTATGCCTTTCTATTGTTTTGATGAATTTTTTGGGAAATTCATGGAGAACCTTTCTATTTAGACATAAAAGTGACTATCGCAAAAATGAGCACTGAAATAGTCAGAAATTTGTTTTTCTTACCATGTTTAAAAAGGATCAAATCCTGAGGAAAATTAGGATTTGTTTAAACAACTATTTTTGATCAAACCAGCTAAGGGGGATATATATTAACAAAAACTGTTTTCTTCCACAAAGTGAGCCACATATTGCTAAACTATGCCTTTCTGATTTTTAGAAACTTTTTGGGGGAAATTCATAGAAAACCTTTCTTTTAAGACATAAAAGTGACTATCTCAGAAATGAGCATCGAAATACTCAGAAAGTTTGTTTTTCTTACAAGGTTTGAAAGGGGCTAATCCTGAGGAATATTTGGATTTTTTTAACAACTTTTTTTTGGATTAAACCAGTAAAAGGGTATAAATATTAACAAAACCGTTTTTCTCCCCAAAGTGAGTCACATACTGCTAAATTATGCCTTTCTGTTGTTTTGAAGAATGTTTGGGGACATTCGTAGAGAACTTTTCTTTTTAGACATAAAAGTGACTATCTCAGAAATGAGCACTGAAATACTCAGAAATTTAATTTTTCTTACCATGTTTGAAAGGGGCAAATCCTTAGGAAAATTTGGATTTGTTAAACAACTTTTTGATTAAACAAGTAAAAGGGGATAAATATTAACAAAACGGTTTTTCTCCACAAAGTGAGCCACATACTGCTAAACTATGCCTTTCTGTTGTTTCAAAGCATTTTTGGGGACATTTTTAGAAACCTTTTCTTTTTAGACATAAAAGTGATTAGCTCAGAAAGAGCAGTGAAATACTCAGAAAGTTTGTGTTTCTTACCATTTTGAAAGGGGCAAATCTTGAGGAAAATTTGGATTTGTCTACACAATTGTTTTTGATTAAACCAGTAAAAGGGGATAAATATTAACAAAAACTGTTTTCCTCCACAAAGTGGGCCACATACTGCTAAACTAAGCCTTTCTGTTTTTTTGAAGCATTTTTGGGGACATTCATAGAGAACTTTTCGTTTTAGACATAAAAGTGACTATCTCAGAAATGAGCACTGAAATACTCAGAAATTTTATTTTTCTTACCATGTTTGAAATGGGCAAATCCTTAGGAAAATTTGGATTTGTTAAACAACTATTTTTGATTAAACAAGTAAAAGGGGAATAATATTAACAAAAAATGTTTTTCTCCACAAAGTGAGCCACATACTGCTAAACTATGCCTTTCTGTTGTTTTTAAGCTTTTTGGGAGAAATTTTTTGAGACCTTTTCTTTTTAGTCATAAAATTGACAATCTCAGAAAGAGCACTGAAATACTCAGAAAGTTTGTGTTTCTTACCAATTTTAAAAGGGGGAAAATCCTGAGGAAAATTTGGTTTTTTTATACAACTGTTTTTGATCAAACCAGTAAAAGGGGATAAATATTAACAAAAGCTGTTTTCCTCCACAAAGTGAGCCACACACAGCTAAACTATGCCTTTCTGTGGTTTTGAAGCTTTTTGGGAGAAATTCATAGAGAACTTTTCTTTTTAGACATAAAAGTGACTATCTCAGAAACGAGCACTGAAATACCCAGAACGTTTGTTTTTCTTACCATGTTTGAAAAGGGGTAAATCCTGAGGAAAATTTGGTTTTTTATACAACTATTTTTGATCAACCAGATAAAGGGGATAAATATTAACAAAAAATGTTTTTCTCCACAAAGTGAGCCACATAGTGCTAAACTATGCCTTTCTGTTGTTTTGAAGAATTTTTATGGAAATTCATAGAGAACTTTTCTTTTTAGACATAAAAGTGACTATCTCTGAAAAAATCACTGATAAACGCAGAAAATTTGTTTTTCTTACCATGTTTGAAAAGGGGCAAATCCTGAGGAAAATTTGGATTTGTTTAAATATGTATTTTTGATCTAATCTGTTAAAGGGGATAAATATTAACAAAAACTGTTTTTCTCCACAAAGTGAGCCACAAACTGCTAAACTATGCCTCTCAGTTGTTTTGAATCATTATTGGGGAAATTCATAGCAACCTTTCCTTTTTAGACATAAAAGTCACTCTCTCAGAAACCAGCACTGTAATACTCAGAAAGTTTGTTTTTCTTACCATATTTTAAAGGGGGAAAATCTTGAGTAAAATTTGGAATTGTTTAAACAACTTTTTTTGATCAAACCAGTAAAGGGGATAAATATTAACAAAAACTGTTTTTCTCCACAAAGTGAGCCATATACTGCTAAACTATGCCTTTCTGTTGTTTTGAATCGTTATTGGGGAAATTATTTACAAACTTTCCTTTTTAGAAATAAAAGTGACTATCTCAGAAAGGAGCTCTGAAATACTCAAAAGGTTTTTTTTTTACCATTTTTGAAAAGGGGCAAATCCTGAGGAAAATTTGGATTTGTTTAAACAACTGTTTTCGATCAAACCAGTAAAATGGGATAAATATTAATTAAATTTTTTTTTCTATCCAAATTGAGTTACATACAGCTAAACTATGCCTTTCTGTTGCTTTCTTTTTTTGGGGGGGAATTCATATAGAACTTTTCTTTTTAGACAAAAAAGTGACTATCGCAGAACCGAGCACTGAAATACTCAGAAAGTTTGTTTTTCTTACCATGTTTGAAAAGTGGTAAATCCTGAGGAAAATTTGGATTTGTTTAAACAAATATTTTTAATCAAACCATTTAAAGGGGATAAATATTAACAAAAACTGTTTTTCTCCATAATGTGAGCCAAACTCTGCTAAACTATGCCTTTCTGTTGTTTTTAAGCATTTTTGGAGAAATTCATAGAGAACTTTTCTTTTTAGACATAAAATTGACTATCTCAGAAACGAGCACTGAAATACTCAGAAAGTTTATTTTTCTCACCTTGTTTGAAAAGGAATAAATCCTGAGGAAAATCTGGATTTGTTTAAACCACTGTTTTTGTTCAAAACCAATTAAAGGGGATAAATATTAACAAAAACTGTTTTTCTCCAAAAATTGAGCCAATTATTGCTAAACTATGCCTTTCCTTTGTTTTGACGCATTTTTGGGGAAATTCATAGAGAACTTTTCTTTTTAGACATAAAATTAACTATCTCAGAAACGAGCACTGAAATACTCAGAAAGTTTGTTTTTCTTACCATGTTTGAAAAGGGGTAAATCCTGAGGAAAATTTGGATTTGTTTAAAGAACTTTTTTTGAAAAAACTAGTTATAGAGGATAAATATTAACAAAAACCGTTTTTCTCCACAAAGTGAGCCACATACTGCTAAACTATGCCTTTCTGTTGTTTTGAAGAATTTTTGTGGAAATTCATAGAGAACTTTTCTTTTTAGACATTAAAGTGACTACGTAAAAACGAGCACTGAAATACGCTGAAAGTTTATTTTTCTTACCATGTTTAAAAAGGATCATATCCGGAGGAAAATTTAGATTTGTTTAAACAACTATTTTTGATCAAACCAGCTAAGGGGGATATATATTAACAAAAACTATTTTTATCCACAAAGTGAGCCACATCCTGCTTAACTATGCCTTTCTATTGTTTTGATGAATTTTTTGGGAAATTCATAGAGAACCTTTCTTTTTTGACATAAAAGTGACTATCGCAAAAATTAGCACTGAAATAGTCCGAAATTTGTTTTTCTTACCATGTTTGAAAAGGGGCAAATCCTGAGGAAAATTTGGATTTGTTTAAATATGTATTTTTGATCTAATCTGTTAAAGGGGATAAATATTAACGAAAACTTTTTTTCTCCACAAAGTGAGCCACAAACTGCTAAACTATGCCTTTCTGTTGTTTTGAACCGTTATTGGGGAAATTATTTACAAACTTTCCTTTTTAGAAATAAAAGTGACGATCTCAGAAAGGAGCTCTGATATACTCAAAAGGTTTTTTTTTTTACAATTTTTGAAAAGGGGCAAATCCTGAGGAAAATTTGGATTTGTTTATACAACTTTTTTTGATCAAACAAGTAAAATGGGATAAATATTAATTAAATTTTTTTCCTATCCAAATTGAGTTACATACAGCTAAACTATGCCTTTCTGTTTGTTTCTTTTTGGGGGGGGAATTCATATAGAACTTTTCTTTTTAGACAAAAAAGTGACTATCGCAGAACCGAGCACTGAAATACTCAGAAAGTTTGTTTTTCTTACCATGTTTGAAAAGGGGCAAATCCTGAGGAAAATTTGGATTTGTTTAAACAAATATTTTTAATCAAACTATTTAAAGGGGATAAATATTAACAAAAACTGTTTTTCTCCATTAAGTGAGCCACATTCTGCTAAACTATGCCTTTCTTTTGTTTTTAAGCATTTTTGGGGAAATTCATAGAGAACTGTTTTTTTTAGACATAAAATTGACTATCTCAGAAACGAGCACTGAAATACTCAGAAAGTTTATTTTTCTTACCATGTTTGAAATGGGCAAATCCTTAGGAAAATTTGGATTTGTTAAACAACTATTTTTGATTAAACAAGTAAAAGGGGATAAATATTAACAAAAAATGTTTTTCTCCACAAGTGAGCCACATACTGCTAAACTATGCCTTTTTTTTTTAAAAGCTTTTTGGGAGAAATTTTTTGAGACCTTTTCTTTTTAGTCATAAAAGTGACAATCTCAGAAAGAGCGCTGAAATACTCAGAAAGTTTGTGTTTCTTACCAATTTTAAAAGGGGGAAAATCCTGAGGAAAATTTGGTTTTTTTATACAACGGTTTTTGATCAAACCAGTAAAAGGGGATAAATATTAACAAAAACTGTTTTCCTCCACAAACTGAGCCACATCTAAACTATGCCTTTCTGTGGTTTTGAAGCTTTTTGGGAGAAATTCAAAGAGAACTTTTCATTTTAGACATAAAAGTGACTATCTCAGAAACGAGCACTGAAATACCCAGAAAGTTTGTTTTTCTAACCATGTTTAAAAGGGTAAATCCTGAGGAAAATTTGGTTTTTTTATACAACTATTTTTGATCAAACCAGTAAAAGGTGATAAATATTAACAAAAAATGTTTTTCTCCACAAAGTGAGCCACATAGTGCTATACTATGCCTTTCGGTTGTTTTGAAGAATTTTTATGGAAATTCATAGAGAACTTTTCTTTTTAGACATAAAAGTGACTATCTCTGAAAAAATCACTGATAAACGCAGAAAATTTGTTTTTCTTACCATGTTTGAAAAGCGGCAAATCCTGAGGAAAATTTGGATTTGTTTAAATATGTATTTTTGATCTAATCTGTTAAAGGGGATAAATATTAACAAAAACTGTTTTTCTCCACAAAGTGAGCCACAAACTGCTAAACTATGCCTTTCTTTTGTTTTGAAGCATATTGGGGAAAATTCATAGAGAATTTTTCTTTTTAGACATAAAAGTGACTATCTCAGAAACGAGCACTGAAATACACAGAAAGTTTGTTTTTCTTACCATGTTTGAAAATGTGCAAATCCTGACGAAATTTGTATTAGTTTAAACAAGTTTTTTGATCAAACCAGTTTAAGGGGATAAATATTAGCAAAAATTTTTTTTCCACAGAGTGAGCCACATACTGCTAAACTATGCCCTCAGTTGTTTTGAATCAATATTGGGGAAATTAATAGCAAACTTTCCTTTTTAGACATAAAAGTGACTCTCTCAGACACCAGCACTGTTATACTCAGAAAGTTTGTTTTTCTTACCATATTTTAAAGGGGCAAATCTTGAGTAAAATTTGGATTTGTTTTAACAACTTTTTTTGATCAAACCAGTAAAGGGGTTAAATATTAACAAAAACTGTTTTTCTCCACAAAGTGAGCCATATACTGCTAAACTATGCCTTTCTGTTGTTTTGAATCGTTACTGGGGAAATTATTTACAAACTTTCCTTTTTAGAAATAAAAGTGACTTTCTCAGAAAAGAGCTCTGAAATACTCAAAAGGTTTTTTTTTATACCATTTTTGAAAAGGGGCAAATCCTGAGGAAAATTTGGATTTGTTTAAACAACTATTTTTGATCAAACCAGTAAAATGGGATAAATATTAATTAAATTTTTTTTTCCTACCCAAATTGAGTTACATACAGCTAAACTATGCCTTTCTTTTGCTCTCTTTTTTGGGGGGGGGGAATTCATATAGAACTTTTCTTTTTAGACAAAAAAGTGACTATCGCAGAACCGAGCACTGAAATACTCAGAAAGTTTGTTTTTCTTACCATGTTTGAAAAGGGGCAAACCCTGAGGAAAATTTGGAATTGTTTAAAAAAATAATTTTTAATTAAACCATTTAAGGGGGATAAATATTAACAAAAACTGTTTTTCTCCATAAAGTGAGCCACATACTGCTAAACATGCCTTTCTGTTGTTTTTAAGCATTTTTTGGGAAATTTATAGAGAACTTTTCTTTTTAGACATAAAATTGACTATCTCAGAAACGAGCACTGAAATACTCAGAAAGTTTATTTTTCTGACCTTGTTTGAAAAGGAATAAATCCTGAGGAAAATCTGGATTTGTTTAAACCACTGTTTTTGATCAAAACCATTTATAGGGGATAAATATTAACAAAAACTGTTTTTCTCCAAAAATTGAGCCAATTATTGCTAAACTATGACTTTCTGTTGTTTGGACGCATTTTTGGGGAAATTCATAGAGAACTTTTCTTTTTAGACATAAAATTGACTATCTTAGAAACGAGGACTTAAATACTCAGAAAGTTTGTTTTCTTACCAATTTTGAAAGTGGAAATACTGAGGAAAATTTGGTTTTATTTATACAACTGTTTTTGATCAAACCAGTCAAAGGGGATAAATATTAACAAAAACTCTGGTCCTCCGCAAAGTGAGCCACATACAGCTAAAATATGCATTTCTGTGGTTTTGCAGCATTTTTGGGGAAATTCATAGAAAACTTTTCTTTTTAGACATAAAATTGACTACCTCAGAAACGAGCACTGAAATACTCAGAAAGTTTGTTTTTCTTACCATGTTTGAAAAGGGGTAATTCCTGAGGAAAATTTGGATTTGTTTAAACAACTTTTTGATTAAACAAGTAAAAGGGGATAAATATTAACAAAACGGTTTTTCTCCACAAAGTGAGCCACATACTGCTAAACTATGCCTTTCTGTTTTTTCAAAGCATTTTTGGGGACATTTTTAGAAACCTTTTCTTTTTAGACATAAAAGTGATTAGCTCAGAAAGAGCACTGAAATACTCAGAAAGTTTGTGTTTCTTACCATTTTGAAAGGGGCAAATCTTGAGGAAAATTTGGATTTGTCTACATAATTGTTTTTGATTAAACCAGTAAAAGGGGATAAATATTAACAAAAACTGTTTTCCTCCACAAAGTGGGCCACATACTGCTAAACTAAGCCTTTCTGTTTTTTTGAAGCATTTTTGGGGACATTCATAGAGAACTTTTCGTTTTAGACATAAAAGTGACTATCTCAGAAATGAGCACTGAAATACTCAGAAATTTTATTTTTCTTACCATGTTTGAAATGGGCAAATCCTTAGGAAAATTTGGATTTGTTAAACAACTATTTTTGATTAAACAAGTAAAAGGGGAATAATATTAACAAAAAATGTTTTTCTCCACAAAGTGAGCCACATACTGCTAAACTATGCCTTTCTGTTGTTTTTAAGCTTTTTGGGAGAAATTTTTTGAGACCTTTTCTTTTTAGTCATAAAAGTGACAATCTCAGAAAGAGCACTGAAATACTCAGAAAGTTTGTGTTTCTTACCAATTTTAAAAGGGGGAAAATCCTGAGGAAAATTTGGTTTTTTTATACAACTGTTTTTGATCAAACCAGTAAAAGGGGATAAATATTAACAAAAGCTGTTTTCCTCCACAAAGTGAGCCACATACAGCTAAACTATGCCTTTCTGTGGTTTTGAAGCTTTTTGGGAGAAATTCATAGAGAACTTTTCTTTTTAGACATAAAAGTGACTATCTCAGAAACGAGCACTGAAATACCCAGAACGTTTGTTTTTCTTACCATGTTTGAAAAGGGGTAAATCCTGAGGAAAATTTGGTTTTTTATACAACTATTTTTGATCAACCAGATAAAGGGGATAAATATTAACAAAAAATGTTTTTCTCCACAAAGTGAGCCACATAGTGCTAAACTATGCCTTTCTGTTGTTTTGAAGAATTTTTATGGAAATTCATAGAGAACTTTTCTTTTTAGACATAAAAGTGACTATCTCTGAAAAAATCACTGATAAACGCAGAAAATTTGTTTTTCTTACCATGTTTGAAAAGGGGCAAATCCTGAGGAAAATTTGGATTTGTTTAAATATGTATTTTTGATCTAATCTGTTAAAGGGGATAAATATTAACAAAAACTGTTTTTCTCCACAAAGTGAGCCACAAACTGCTAAACTATGCCTCTCAGTTGTTTTGAATCATTATTGGGGAAATTCATAGCAAACTTTCCTTTTTAGACATAAAAGTCACTCTCTCAGAAACCAGCACTGTAATACTCAGAAAGTTTGTTTTTCTTACCATATTTTAAAGAGGGAAAATCTTGAGTAAAATTTGGAATTGTTTAAACAACTTTTTTTGATCAAACCAGTAAAGGGGATAAATATTAACAAAAACTGTTTTTCTCCACAAAGTGAGCCATATACTGCTAAACTATGCCTTTCTGTTGTTTTGAATCGTTATTGGGGAAATTATTTACAAACTTTCCTTTTTAGAAATAAAAGTGACTATCTCAGAAAGGAGCTCTGAAATACTCAAAAGGTTTTTTTTTTTACCATTTTTGAAAAGGGGCAAATCCTGAGGAAAATTTGGATTTGTTTAAACAACTGTTTTCGATCAAACCAGTAAAATGGGATAAATATTAATTACAATTTTTTTTTTCTATCCAAATTTAGTTACATACAGCTAAACTATGCCTTTCTGTTGCTTTTTTTTTTGTGGGAGGAATTCATATAGAACTTTTCTTTTTAGACAAAAAAGTGACTATCGCAGAACCGAGCACTGAAATACTCAGAAAGTTTGTTTTTCTTACCATGTTTGAAAAGTGGTAAATCCTGAGGAAAATTTGGATTTGTTTAAACAAATATTTTTAATCAAACCATTTAAAGGGGATAAATATTAACAAAAACTGTTTTTCTCCATAATGTGAGCCAAACTCTGCTAAACTATGCCTTTCTGTTGTTTTTAAGCATTTTTGGAGAAATTCATAGAGAACTTTTCTTTTTAGACATAAAATTGACTATCTCAGAAACGAGCACTGAAATACTCAGAAAGTTTATTTTTCTCACCTTGTTTGAAAAGGAATAAATCCTGAGGAAAATCTGGATTTGTTTAAACCACTGTTTTGTTTCAAAACCAATTAAAGGGGATAGATATTAACAAAAACTGTTTTTCTCCAAAAATTGAGCCAATTATTGCTAAACTATGCCTTTCCTTTGTTTTGACGCATTTTTGGGGAAATTCATAGAGAACTTTTCTTTTTAGACATAAAATTAACTATCTCAGAAACGAGCACTGAAATACTCAGAAAGTTTGTTTTTCTTACCATGTTTGAAAAGGGGTAAATCCTGAGGAAAATTTGGATTTGTTTAAAGAACTTTTTTTGAAAAAACTAGTTATAAGGGATAAATATTAACAAAAACCGTTTTTCTCCACAAAGTGAGCCACATACTGCTAAACTATGCCTTTCTGTTGTTTTGAAGAATTTTTGTGGAAATTCATAGAGAACTTTTCTTTTTAGACATTAAAGTGACTACGTAAAAACGAGCACTGAAATACTCTGAAAGTTTATTTTTCTTACCATGTTTAAAAAGGATCATATCCGGAGGAAAATTTAGATTTGTTTAAACAACTATTTTTGATCAAACCAGCTAAGGGGGATATATATTAACAAAAACTATTTTTCTCCACAAAGTGAGCCACATCCTGCTTAACTATGCCTTTCTATTGTTTTGATGAATTTTTTGGGAAATTCATAGAGAACCTTTCTTTTTAGACATAAAAGTGACTATCGCAAAAATTAGCACTGAAATAGTCCGAAATTTGTTTTTCTTACCATGTTTGAAAAGGGGCAAATCCTGAGGAAAATTTGGATTTGTTTAAATATGTATTTTTGATCTAATCTGTTAAAGGGGATAAATATTAACGAAAACTGTTTTTCTCCACAAAGTGAGCCACAAACTGCTAAACTATGCCTTTCTGTTGTTTTGAACCGTTATTGGGGAAATTATTTACAAACTTTCCTTTTTAGAAATAAAAGTGACGATCTCAGAAAGGAGCTCTGATATACTCAAAAGGTTTTTTTTTTTACAATTTTTGAAAAGGGGCAAATCCTGAGGAAAATTTGGATTTGTTTATACAACTTTTTTTGATCAAACAAGTAAAATGGGATAAATATTAATTAAATTTTTTTCCTATCCAAATTGAGTTACATACAGCTAAACTATGCCTTTCTGTTTGTTTCTTTTTGGGGGGGGAATTCATATAGAACTTTTCTTTTTAGACAAAAAAGTGACTATCGCAGAACCGAGCACTGAAATACTCAGAAAGTTTGTTTTTCTTACCATGTTTGAAAAGGGGCAAATCCTGAGGAAAATTTGGATTTGTTTAAACAAATATTTTTAATCAAACTATTTAAAGGGGATAAATATTAACAAAAACTGTTTTTCTCCATTAAGTGAGCCACATACTGCTAAACTATGCCTTTCTTTTGTTTTTAAGCATTTTTGGGGAAATTCATAGAGAACTTTTCTTTTTAGACATAAAATTGACTATCTCAGAAACGAGCACTGAAATACTCAGAAAGTTTATTTTTCTTACCATGTTTGAAATGGGCAAATCCTTAGGAAAATTTGGATTTGTTAAACAACTATTTTTGATTAAACAAGTAAAAGGGGATAAATATTAACAAAAAATGTTTTTCTCCACAAGTGAGCCACATACTGCTAAACTATGCCTTTTTTTTTTTTTAAAGGTTTTTGGGAGAAATTTTTTGAGACCTTTTCTTTTTAGTCATAAAAGTGACAATCTCAGAAGGAGCGCTGAAATACTCAGAAAGTTTGTGTTTCTTACCAATTTTAAAAGGGGGAAAATCCTGAGGAAAATTTGGTTTTTTTATACAACGGTTTTTGATCAAACCAGTAAAAGGGGATAAATATTAACAAAAACTGTTTTCCTCCACAAACTGAGCCACATACAGCTAAACTATGCTTTTCTGTGGTTTTGAAGCTTTTTGGGAGAAATTCATAGAGAACTTTTCATTTTAGACATAAAAGTGACTATCTCAGAAACGAGCACTGAAATACCCAGAAAGTTTGTTTTTCTAACCATGTTTAAAAGGGTAAATCCTGAGGAAAATTTGGTTTTTTTATACAACTATTTTTGATCAAACCAGTAAAAGGGGATAAATATTAACAAAAACTGTTTTTCTCCACAAAGTGAGCCACAAACTGCTAACCTATGCCTTTCTTTTGTTTTGAAGCATTTTGGGGGAAATTCATAGAGAATTTTTCTTTTAAACATAAAAATGACTATCTAAGAAACGAGCACTGAAATACACAGAAAGTTTGTTTTTCTTACCATATTTGAAAATGTGCAAATCCCTACGAAAATTTATATTAGTTTAAACAACTTTTTTGATCAAACCAGTTTAAGGGGATAAATATTTGAAATTTTTTTTTTCCACAGAGTGAGCCACATACTGCTAAACTGTGCCTCTCAGTTGTTTTGAATCATTATTGGGGAAATTCATAGCAAACTTTCCTTTTTAGACATAAAAGTGACTCTCTCAGAAACCAGCACTGTAATACTCAGAAAGTTTGTTTTTCTTACCATATTTTAAAGGGGCAAATCTTGAGTAAAATTTGGATTTGTTTAAACAACTTTTTTTGATCAAACCAGTAAAGGGGATAAATATTAACAAAAACTGTTTTTCTCCACAAAGTGAGCCATATACTGCTAAACTATGCCTTTCTGTTGTTTTGAAGAATTTTTTGGGAAATTCGTAGAGGACTTTACTTTTTAGACATAATATTGACTATTTCAGAAACGATCACTGAAATACTCAGAAAGTTTGTTTTTCTTACCAAATTTGAAAGGGGCAAATCCTGAGGAAAATTTGGATTTGTTTAAACAACTGTTTTTGATCAAACCAGTAAAATGGGATAAATATTAATTAAATTTTTTTTTCTATCCAAATTGAGTTACATACAGCTAAACTATGCCTTTCTGTTGCTTTCTTTTTTGGGGGGGGGGAATTCATATAGAACTTTTCTTTTTAGACAAAAGAGTGACTATCGCAGAACCGAGCACTGAAATACTCAGAAAGTTTGTTTTTCTTACCATGTTTGAAAAGGGGCAAATCCTGAGGAAAATTTGGAATTGTTTAAAAAAATAATTTTTAATCAAACCATTTAAAGGGGATAAATATTAACAAAAACTGTTTTTCTCCATTAAGTGAGCCACATACTGCTAAACTATGCCTTTCTGTTGTTTTTAAGCATTTTTTGGGAAATTTATAGAGAACTTTTCTTTTTAGACATAAAATTGACTATCTCAGAAACGAGCACTGAAATACTCAGAAAGTTTATTTTTCTGACCTTGTTTGAAAAGGAATAAATCCTGAGGAAAATCTGGATTTGTTTAAACCACTGTTTTTGATCAAAACCAGTTAAAGGGGATAAATATTAACAAAAACTGTTTTTCTCCAAAAATTGAGCCAATTATTGCTAAACTATGCCTTTCTGTTGTTTGGACACATTTTTGGGGAAATTCATAGAGAACTTTTCTTTTTAGACATAAAATTGACTATCTTAGAAACGAGGACTTAAATACTCAGAAAGTTTGTTTTTCTTACCAATTTTGAAAGTGGAAATACTGAGGAAAATTTGGTTTTATTTATACAACTGTTTTTGATCAAACCAGTCAAAGGGGATAAATATTAACAAAAACTCTGGTCCTCCACAAAGTGAGCCACATACAGCTAAACTATGCCTTTCTGTGGTTTTGCAGCATTTTTGAGGAAATTAATAGAAAACTTTTCTTTTTAGACATAAAATTGACTATCTCAGAAACGAGCACTGAAATACTCAGAAAGTTTGTTTTTCTTACCATGTTTGAAAAGGGGTAATTCCTGAGGAAAATTTGGATTTGTTTAAACAACTTTTTTGAAAAAATTAGTTATAGCGGATAAATATTAACAAAAACTGTTTTTCTCCACAAAGTGAGCCACATACTGCTAAACTATGCCTTTCTGTTATTTTGAAGAATTTTTGTGTAAATTCATAGAGAACTTTTCTTTTTAGACATTAAGTGACTATCGCAAAAACGAGCACTGAAAAACTCAGAAAGTTTGTTTTTTTACCATGTTTAAAAAGGATCATATCCGGAGGAAAATTTGGATTTGTTTAAACAACTATTTTTGATCAAACCAGCTAAGGGGGATATATATTAACAAAAACTATTTTTCTCCACAAAGTGAGCCACATCCTGCTAAACTATGCCTCTCTATTGTTTTGATGAATTTTTTGGGAAATTCATAGAGAACCTTTCTATTTAGACATAAAAGTGACTATCGCAAAAATTAGCACTGAAACAGTCAGAAATTTGTTTTTCTTACCATGTTTAAAAAGGGTCAAATCCTGAGGAAAATTAGGATTTGTTTAAACAACTATTTTTGATCAAACCAGCTAAGGGTGATATATATTAACAAAAACTGTTTTCTTCCACAAAGTGAGCCACATATTGCTAAACTATGCCTTTCTGTTTTTTAGAAACGTTTTGGGGGAAATTCATAGAAAACCTTTCTTTTAAGACATAAAAGTGACTATCTCAGAAATGAGCATCGAAATACTCCGAAAGTTTGTTTTTCTTACAAGGTTTGAAAGGGGCTAATCCTGAGGAATATTTGGATTATTTTAACAACTTTTTTTTGGATTAAACCAGTAAAAGGGGATAAATATTAACAAAACCGTTTTTCTCCCCAAAGTGAGTCACATACTGCTAAACTATGCCTTTCTGTTGTTTTGAAGAATTTTGGGGACATTCGTAGAGAACTTTTCTTTTTAGACATAAAAGTGACTATCTCAGGTATGTGCACTGAAACACTCAGAAATTTAATTTTTCTTACCATGTTTGAAAGGGGCAAATCCTTAGGAAAATTTGGATTTGTTAAACAACTGTTTTTGATTAAACAAGTAAAAGGGGATAAATATTAACAAAAACTGTTTTTCTCCACAAAGTGAGCCACATACTGCTAAACTATGCCTTTCTGTTGTTTCAAAGCTTTTTTGGGGAAATTTTTAGAGATCTTTTCTTTTTAGACATAAAAGTGATTAGCTCAGAAAGAGCACTGAAATACTCAGAAAGTTTGTGTTTCTTACCATTTTGAAAGGGGCAAATCTTGAGGAAAATTTGGATTTGTTTACACAATTGTTTTTGATTAAACCAGTAAAAGGGGATAAATATTAACAAAAACTGTTTTCCTCCACAAAGTGGGCCACATACTGCTAAAATAAGCCTTTTTGTTTTTTTTAAGCATTTTTGGGGACATTCATAGAGAACTTTTCATTTTAGACATAAAAGTGACTATCTCAGAAATGAGCCCTGAAATACTCAGAAATTTTATTTTTCTTACCATGTTTGAAATGGGCAAATCCTTAGGAAAATTTGGATTTGTTAAACAACTATTTTTGATTAAACAAGTAAAAGGGGATAAATATTAACAAAAAATATTTTTCTCCACAAAGTGAGCCACATTCAGCTAAACTATGCCTTTCTGTGGTTTTGCAGCATTTTTGGGGAAATTCATAGAAAACTTTTCTTTTTAGACATAAAATTGGCTATCTCAGAAACGAGCTCTGAAATAATCAGAAAGTTTGTTTTTCTTACCATGTTTGAAAAGGGGTAAATCCTGATGAAAATTTGGTTTTTTTATACAACTATTTTTGATCAAACCAGTAAAAGGGGATAAATATTAACAAAAAATGTTTTTCTCCACAAAGTGAGCCACATAGTGCTAAACTATGCCTTTCTGTTGTTTTGAAGAATTTTTATGGAAATTCATAGAGAACTTTTCTTTTTAGACATAAAAGTGACTATCTCTGAAAAAAATCACTGATAAACGCAGAAAGTTTGTTTTTCTTACCATGTTTGAAAAGGGGCAAATCCTGAAGAAAATTTGGATTTTTTTAAATATGTATTTTTGATCTAATCTGTTAAAGGGGATAAATATTAACAAAAACCGTTTTTCTCCACAAATGAGGCACAAACTGCTAAACTATGCCTTTCTTTTGTTTTTAAATATTTTGGGGGAAATTCATAGAGAACTTTTCTTTTTAGACATAAAAGTGACAATCTCAGAAACGAGCACTGAAATACACAGAAAGTTTGTTTTTCTTACCATGGTTGAAAATGTGCAAATCCTGACGAAAATTTGTATTAGTTTAAACAACTTTTTTGATCAAACCAGTTTAAGGGGATAAATATTAGAATTTTTTTTTCTTCCACAGAGTGAGCCACAAACTGCTAAACTATGCCTCTCAGTTGTTTTGAATCATTATTGGGGAAATTCATAGCAAACTTTCCTTTTTAGACATAAAAGTGACTCTCTCAGAAACCAGCAATGTAATACTCAGAAAGTTTGTTTTTCTTACCATATTTTAAATGGGCAAATCTTGAGTAAAATTTGGATTTGTTTAAACAACTTTTTTTGATCAAACCAGTAAAGGGGATAAATATTAACAAAAACTGTTTTTCTCCACAAAGTGGGCCATATACTGCTAAACTATGCCTTTCTGTTGTTTTGAATCGTTATTGGGGAAATTATTTACAAACTTTCCTTTTCAGAAATAAAAGTGACTATCTCAGAAAGGAGCTCTGAAATACTCAAAAGGTTTTTTTTTACCATTTTTGAAAAGGGGCAAATCCTGAGGAAAATTTGGATTTGTTTAAACAACTGTTTTTGATCAAACCAGTAAAATGGGATAAATATTAATTAATTTTTTTTTCCCTGTCCAAATTGAGTTACATACAGCTAAACTATTCTTTTCTGTTGCTTTCTTTTTGGGGGGGGGGAATTCATATAGAACTTTTCTTTTTAGACAAAAAAGTGACTATCGCAGAACCGAGCACTGAAATACTCAGAAAGTTTGTTTTTCTTACCATGTTTGAAAAGGGGCAAATCCTGAGGAAAATTTGGATTTGTTTAAACAAATATTTTTAATCAAACCATTTAAAAGGAATATTTATTAACAAAAACTTTTTTTCTCCATAAAGTGAGCCACATACTGCTAAACTATGCCTTTCTGTTGTTTTTCAGTATTTTTGGGAAAATTCATAGAGAATTTTTCTTTTTATACATAAAAGTGACTATCTCAGAAATGAGCCCTGAAATACTCAGAAATTTTATTTTTCTTACCATGTTTGAAATGGGCAAATCCTTAGGAAAATTTGGATTTGTTAAACAACTATTTTTGATTAAACAAGTAAAAGGGGATAAATATTAACAAAAAATGTTTTTCTCCACAAAGTGAGCCACATTCAGCTAAACTATGCCTTTCTGTGGTTTTGCAGCATTTTTGGGGAAATTCATAGAAAACTTTTCTATTTAGACATAAAATTGGCTATCTCAGAAACGAGCACTGAAATAATCAGAAAGTTTGTTTTTCTTACCATGTTTGAAAAGGGGTAAATCCTGATGAAAATTTGGTTTTTTTATACAACTATTTTTGATCAAACCAGTAAAAGGGGATAAATATTAACAAAAAATGTTTTTCTCCACAAAGTGAGCCACATAGTGCTAAACTATGCCTTTCTGTTGTTTTGAAGAATTTTTATGGAAATTCATAGAGAACTTTTCTTTTTAGACATAAAAGTGACTATCTCTGAAAAAATCACTGATAAACGCAGAAAGTTTGTTTTTCTTACCATGTTTGAAAAGGGGCAAATCCTGAGGAAAATTTGGATTTGTTTAAATATGTATTTTTGATCTAATCTGTTAAAGGGGATAAATATTAACAAAAACTGTTTTTCTCCACAAAGTGAGCCACATCCTGCTAAACTATGCCTCTCTATTGTTTTGATGAATTTTTTGGGAAATTCATAGAGAACCTTTCTATTTAGACATAAAAGTGACTATCGCAAAAATTAGCACTGAAACAGTCAGAAATTTGTTTTTCTTACCATGTTTAAAAAGGATCAAATCCTGAGGAAAATTAGGATTTGTTTAAACAACTATTTTTGATCAAACCAGCTAAGGGTGATATATATTAACAAAAACTGTTTTCTTCCACAAAGTGAGCCACATATTGCTAAACTATGCCTTTCTGTTTTTTAGAAACTTTTTGGGGGAAATTCATAGAAAACCTTTCTTTTAAGACATAAAAGTGACTATCTCAGAAATGAGCATCGAAATACTCCGAAAGTTTGTTTTTCTTACAAGGTTTGAAAGGGGCTAATCCTGAGGAATATTTGGATTTTTTTAACAACTTTTTTTTGGATTAAACCAGTAAAAGGGGATAAATATTAACAAAACCGTTTTTCTCCCCAAAGTGAGTCACATACTGCTAAACTATGCCTTTCTGTTGTTTTGAAGAATTTTTGGGGACATTCATAGAGAACATTTCTTTTTAGACATAAAAGTGACTATCTCAGGTATGTGCACTGAAACACTCAGAAATTTAATTTTTCTTACCATGTTTGAAAGGGGCAAATCCTTAGGAAAATTTGGATTTGTTAAACAACTGTTTTTGATTAAACAAGTAAAAGGGGATAAATATTAACAAAAACTGTTTTTCTCCACAAAGTGAGCCACATACTGCTAAACTATGCCTTTCTGTTGTTTCAAAGCTTTTTTGGGGAAATTTTTAGAGATCTTTTCTTTTTAGACATAAAAGTGATTAGCTCAGAAAGAGCACTGAAATACTCAGAAAGTTTGTGTTTCTTACCATTTTGAAAGGGGCAAATCTTGAGGAAAATTTGGATTTGTTTACACAATTGTTTTTGATTAAACCAGTAAAAGCGGATAAATATTAACAAAAACTGTTTTCCTCCACAAAGTGGGCCACATACTGCTAAACTAAGCCTTTTTGTTTTTTTTAAGCATTTTTGGGGACATTCATAGAGAACTTTTCGTTTTAGACATAAAAGTGACTATCTCAGAAATGAGCCCTGAAATACTCAGAAATTTTATTTTTCTTACCATGTTTGAAATGGGCAAATCCTTAGGAAAATTTGGATTTGTTAAACAACTATTTTTGATTAAAAAAGTAAAAGGGGATAAATATTAACAAAAAATGTTTTTCTCCACAAAGTGAGCCACATTCAGCTAAACTATGCCTTTCTGTGGTTTTGCAGCATTTTTGGGGAAATTCATAGAAAACTTTTCTTTTTAGACATAAAATTGGCTATCTCAGAAACGAGCACTGAAATAATCAGAAAGTTTGTTTTTCTTACCATGTTTGAAAAGGGGTAAATCCTGATGAAAATTTGGTTTTTTTATACAACTATTTTTGATCAAACCAGTAAAAGGGGATAAATATTAACAAAAAATGTTTTTCTCCACAAAGTGAGCCACATAGTGCTAAACTATGCCTTTCTGTTGTTTTGAAGAATTTTTATGGAAATTCATAGAGAACTTTTCTTTTTAGACATAAAAGTGACTATCTCTGAAAAAAATCACTGATAAACGCAGAAAGTTTGTTTTTCTTACCATGTTTGAAAAGGGGCAAATCCTGAAGAAAATTTGGATTTTTTTAAATATGTATTTTTGATCTAATCTGTTAAAGGGGATAAATATTAAAAAAAACTGTTTTTCTCCACAAATGAGGTACAAACTGCTAAACTATGCCTTTCTTTTGTTTTTAAACATTTTGGGGGAAATTCATAGAGAACTTTTCTTTTTAGACATAAAAGTGACAATCTCAGAAACGAGCACTGAAATACACAGAAAGTTTGTTTTTCTTACCAAGTTTGAAAATGTGCAAATCCTGACGAAAATTTGTATTAGTTCAAACAACTTTTTTGATCAAACCAGTTTAAGGGGATAAATATTAGAATTTTTTTTCTTCCACAGAGTGAGCCACAAACTGCTAAACTATGCCTCTCAGTTGTTTTGAATCATTATTGGGGAAATTCATAGCAAACTTTCCTTTTTAGACATAAAAGTGACTCTCTCAGAAACCAGCAATGTAATACTCAGAAAGTTTGTTTTTCTTACCATATTTTAAATGGGCAAATCTTGAGTAAAATTTGGATTTGTTTAAACAACTTTTTTTGATCAAACCAGTAAAGGGGATAAATATTAACAAAAACTGTTTTTCTCCACAAAGTGGGCCATATACTGCTAAACTATGCCTTTCTGTTGTTTTGAATCGTTATTGGGGAAATTATTTACAAACTTTCCTTTTTAGAAATAAAAGTGACTATCTCAGAAAGGAGCTCTGAAATACTCAAAAGGTTTTTTTTTTTACCATTTTTGAAAAGGGGCAAATCCTGAGGAAAATTTGGATTTGTTTAAACAACTGTTTTTGATCAAACCAGTAAAATGGGATAAATATTAATTAATTTTTTTTCCCTATCCAAATTGAGTTACATACAGCTAAACTATTCTTTTCTGTTGCTTTCTTTTTTGGGGGGGGGAATTCATATAGAACTTTTCTTTTTAGACAAAAAAGTGACTATCGCAGAACCGAGCACTGAAATACTCAGAAAGTTTGTTTTTCTTACCATGTTTGAAAAGGGGCAAATCCTGAGGAAAATTTGGATTTGTTTAAACAAATATTTTTAATCAAACCATTTAAAAGGAATAAATATTAACAAAAACTTTTTTCTCCATAAAGTGAGCCACATACTGCTAAACTATGCCTTTCTGTTGTTTTTAAGTATTTTTGGGGAAATTCATAGAGAATTTTTCTTTTTAGACATAAAAGTGACTATCTCAGAAATGAGCCCTGAAATACTCAGAAATTTTATTTTTCTTACCATGTTTGAAATGGGCAAATCCTTAGGAAAATTTGGATTTGTTAAACAACTATTTTTGATTAAACAAGTAAAAGGGGATAAATATTAACCAAAAATGTTTTTCTCCACAAAGTGAGCCACATTCAGCTAAACTATGCCTTTCTGTGGTTTTGCAGCATTTTTGGGGAAATTCATAGAAAACTTTTCTTTTTAGACATAAAATTGGCTATCTCAGAAACGAGCACTGAAATAATCAGAAAGTTTGTTTTTCTTACCATGTTTGAAAAGGGGTAAATCCTGATGAAAATTTGGTTTTTTTATACAACTATTTTTGATCAAACCAGTAAAAGGGGATAAATATTAACAAAAAATGTTTTTCTCCACAAAGTGAGCCACATAGTGCTAAACTATGCCTTTCTGTTGTTTTGAAGAATTTTTATGGAAATTCATAGAGAACTTTTCTTTTTAGACATAAAAGTGACTATCTCTGAAAAAATCACTGATAAACGCAGAAAGTTTGTTTTTCTTACCATGTTTGAAAAGGGGCAAATCCTGAGGAAAATTTGGATTTGTTTAAATATGTATTTTTGATCTAATCTGTTAAAGGGGATAAATATTAACAAAAACTGTTTTTCTCCACAAATGAGGCACAAACTGCTAAACTATGCCTTTCTTTTGTTTTTAAACATTTTGGGGGAAATTCATAGAGAACTTTTCTTTTTAGACATAAAAGTGACTAACTCAGAAACGAGCACTGAAATACACAGAAAGTTTGTTTTTCTTACCATGTTTGAAAATGTGCAATCCTGACGAAAATTTGTATTAGTTTAAACAACTTTTTTGATCAAACCAGTTTAAGGGGATAAATATTAGAAATTTTTTTTTCTTCCACAGAGTGAGCCACAAACTCCTAAACTATGCCTCTCAGTTGTTTTGAATTATTATTGGGGAAGTTCATAGCAAACTTTCCTTTTTAGACATAAAAGTGACTATCGCAAAAACGAGCACTGAAATACTCAGAATTTTTTTTTTTACCATGTTTAAAAAGGGTCAAATCCTGAGGAAAATTTGGATTTGTTTAAACAACTATTTTTGATAAAACCATCTAAGGGGGATATATATTAACAAAAACTCTTTTTCTCCACAAAGTGAGCCACATCCTGCTAAACTTTGCCTTTCTGTTGTTTTGAAGCTTTTTTGGGGGAAATTCATAGAAAACTTTTCTTTTTAGACATAAAAGTGACTATCTAAGAAATGAGCATCGAAATACTCAGAAAGTTTGTTTTTCTTACCAGGTTTGATAGGGGCAAATCCTGTTGGCAATTCGGATTTGTTTAATTTTTTTTTTGATTAAACCAGTAAAAGGGGTTAAATATTTCCGAAACTGTTTTTCTCCACAAAGTGAGTCACATACTTCTAAACTAAGCCTTTCTGTTGTTTTGAAGCTTTTTTGGGGGAAATTCATTGAAAACTTTTCTTTTTAGACATAAAAGTGACTATCTCAGAAATGAGCAATGAAATACTCTGAAATTTTATTTTTCTTACCATGTTTGAAACGGACAAATCCTTAGGAAAATTTGGATTTGTTAAACAACTTTTTTTGATTAAACAAGTAAAAGAGGATAAATATTAACAAAAACAGTTTTTCTCCCCAAAGTGAGCCACATACTGCTAAACTATGGCTTTCTATTGTTTTGAAGAATTTTTGGAGAAATTCATAGAGAACGTTTCTTTTTAGACATATATTAGTCTATCTCAGAAAAGAGCACTGAAAAACACAGAAACTTTTTTTTTCTTACCATCTTTGAAAAGTTGCAAATCCTGAGGAAATTTTAGATTTGTTTAAACATTGTTTTTATCCAACCTGTAAAAGGGGATAAATATTAACAAAAACTGTTTTTCTCCACAAAGTGAGCTACAAACTGCTAAACTATGCCTTTCGGTGTTTTTGAAGCAATTTGGGGGTAATTGAAAGAGAACGTCCCTTTTTAGTCAAAAAACGGACTATCTCATAAACGAGCACTGAAAAACTCAGAAAGTTTGTTTTTCTTACCAAATTTGAAAGGGGAAAATCCTGAGGAAAATTTGGATTTGTTTAGATAACCTTTTTTGATTAGACCGGTAAGAGGAGATAAATATTAATAAAAAATGTCTTTCTCTACAAAGTGAACCACATTCTGCTAATCTATGCCTTTCTGTTGTTTTGAAGCATTTTGGTGGAAATTCATAGGAAACTTTTCTTTTTAGACATAAAAGTGACTATCTCAGAAACGAGCACAAAAATACTCAGAATTTTTTTTTTCTTACCATGTTTGAAAGGGGCTAATCCAGAGGATAATTTGGATTTGTTTAAACAACTGTTTTGATTAAACAAGTAAAAGAGGATAAATATTAACAAAAACTGTTTTTCTCTCCAAAGTAAGCCGCATACTGCTAAACTATGCCTTTCTATTGTTTTAAAGCATTTTTGGAGAAATTCATAGAGAACTTTTCTTTTTAGACATAAAATAGTCTATCTCAGAAAAGAGCACTGAAAAACACAGAAACTTTGTTTTTTTTTACCATGTTTGAATAGTTGCAAATCCTGAGGAAATTTTAGATTTGTCTAAACACCTTTTTTTTATCAAACCTGTAAAAGGCGATAAATATTAACAAAAACTGTTTTTCTCCACAAAGTGAGCCACATACTGCTAAACTATGCCTTTCGGTGTTTTTGAAGCATTTTGGTGGTAATTCAAAGAGAACGTCCCTTTTTAGTCAAAAAACGGACTATCTCATAAACGAGCACTGAAATACTCAGAAAGTTTGTTTTTCTAACCAAATTTGAAAGGGGAAAATCCTGAGGAAAATTTGGATTTGTTTAGACAACTTTTTTTGATTAGACCAGTAAGAGGAGATAAATATTAATAAAAAATGTCTCTCTCTACAAAGCAAACCACATTCTACTAAACTATGCCTTTCTGTTGTTTTTAAGCATTTGGTGGAAATTCATAGCAAACTTTTCCTTTTAGACATAAAAGTGACTACCTCAGAAACGAGCACAGAAATACTCAGAATTTTTTTTTCTTACCATGTTTGAAAGGGGCAAATCTTGAGGAAAATTTGGATTTGTTTACACAATTGTTTTTGATTAAACCAGTAAAGGGGGATAAGTATTAACAAAAACTGTTTTCTCCTCAAAGTGAGTCACATACTGCTAAACTATGCCTTTCTGTTGTTTTGATGCTTTTTGGGTGAAATTCCTAGAGAAATTTTCATTTTAGGCATAAAATAGACTATCTTCGAAACGAGGACTGAAATACTTAGAAAGTTTGTTTTTCTTACCAATTTTGAACGGGGAAATACTGAGGAATTTTTTTTTGTTTATACAACAGTTTTTGATCAAACCAGTAAAAGGGGATAAATATTAACAAAAACTGTTTTCCTCCAAAAAATGAGCCACATACAGCTAAACTATGCCTCTCTGTGGTTTTGAAGCATTTTTGAGTAAATTCATAGAGAACTTTTCTTTTTAGGCATAAAAGTGATTATCTCAGAAACGAGCACTGAAATACACAGAAAGTTTGTTTTTCTTACCATGTTTGAAAATGTGCAAATCCTGACGAAAATTTGTATTAGTTTAAACAACTTTTTTGATCAAACCAGTTTAAGGTGATAAATATTAGAAATTTTTTTTTCTTCCACAGATTGAGCCACAAACTGCTAAACTATGCCTCTCAGTTGTTTTGAATCATTATTGGGGAAATTCATAGCAAACTTTCCTTTTTAGACATAAAAGTGACTCTCTCAGAAACCAGCATAGTAAAACTCAGAAAGTTTGTTTCTCTTACCGTATTTTAAATGGGCAAATCTTGAGTAAAATTTGGATTTGTTTAAACAACTTTTTTTGATCAAACCAGTAAAGGGGATAAATATTAACAAAAACTGTTTTTCTCCACAAAGTGGGCCATATACTGCTAAACTATGCCTTTCTGTTGTTTTGAATCGTTATTGGGGAAATTATTTACAAACTTTCCTTTTTAGAAATAAAAGTGACTATCTCAGAAAGGAGCTCTGAAATACTCAAAAGGTTGTTTTTTTTACCATTTTTGAAAAGGGGCAAATCCTGAGGAAAATTTGGATTTGTTTAAACAACTGTTTTTGATCAAACCAGTAAAATGGGATAAATATTAATTAATTTTTTTTTCCCTATCCAAATTGAGTTAAATACAGCTAAACTATT
>CBDHDT010000037.1:0-45000 GCA_965261215.1 Ekhidna sp. | reverse complement strand
GATGTGTGACACCTTGTAATGAGGTAAAAATAGGTTCACTCCATTCCTATCTTTGCCATTATAAGAAACTTATTACACAGCATACATATACCTCCAATTGGCAGGATCCAACCGACATGCTCTACAACTGACCCGATATAATAGAGCTTCGATAGAAGGACATCAATGTTTTGGGTATTGTTCGGTGTTGAATATAGAGCTGGACGAATTCAAGGTTATGTTATTAGGATTTAACAAAAAATTAAAACTCTGTTTACCTTGTTGGAACATTATCGTTGATGTGTTGCATATTTGCCATAACTATGTGCCCTGCAGCCAGAAATCCTGGAGGTATTGCTGTGACCAGCCCAGTTTGCCCCATTGCCGGAAGAGTGGCAAGGAAGACAACTTGGTACCTGTCAGTCTCCAGTTACGGGCTCACTTGGCAGAATATGGTGTGGTTAGAAAGATTTTTACCGACTGTAATAAAAATCACAGCAAAACAACAAATTAATTTGTGTTGCTGTGCATTTCTAGGAAATAATTGATAAGTAAACTTCTACAATTCAAATTAAAAAAATGGTAAACAAAACATCACACCCCCTAATACACAAAAAAATCTCCACTGAGAGAAGATTTGGATGATAACACGGAGATGCTTACAGCGAGTATCATGTAACAATGCCACCCCAAGAACCCAGGTAGAATCCCAAAAATTGACAGTCCTAGACCTAGGATTCACCTACAGTTGAAGGAAAAAAAGTTACATTTCCATACCTGTTCCAACGGCAATGCAACACTGGCGATGAAAACTCCAGTGTGTGTTGTTTTCCATCATCTAGCAGGATATTTTTTGGGCTGCTCTGAAGAAGTCCATCGCTGACAGAAGTATTATTGATATAATTTCCTGACTGTACTATTAGTTAGTAGCTTTGCTTTCAGCACATTCTGTTTAGCTAATAAGCAATGTTAGACCAAGTTTATTCAATAAGATTTTGGTAGAGGTAAGGTTTGCTAAGCATTGTTTTGGGGCCAGCCTGCATGCTTAACCACCAAATCTTAGGATTGTCCTCTAGGTTGGTCAGGCAATGCCATCTATGCTTAGCTATTAAAGTTTAGTGTAGGATTGTATTGTCCGATAAAGCCTGCTTTACTTTGGCTTCTAAAGTAAAACTTCACATGAGCTCAATGGGCTTGTCTTAGAAAATACAGCCTCTAGCTATTGACATGTAGATTGAGAGATAACACATTTTGCATATTATACATTTTTTTTTGCCAAGTTGAAATTCATGATGGTAGTGCTCTGTAGCATGTCACAAATTTATTATATTCAATTATCAGGTTATGTCACCAATTGATATAGGATGGAGACTTTGGTATACCTCTTGAACAAGTTGGATGTTAGAGGACAAGGTTAGCATGTGCATTTACAACTACCACAAGTAAAAACTCCTTCTCGGATGCAAACTCTCTCATCAACAGGCACATACTCCTCGTTCCACGACCAGTTCCATCATCCTCATCAGTTGAAAAAGATGAAGTTTGTTTGTTCAAAAGATGTCGCATTACCAGCTGGATATGGTGTGTAAGGTAGGGAAAGTGGCATGCAAGCTTGTTGGGAAGCAATGTTTGAGAAGGTGAAATAAGTCTCCCTTGCAAGCTTGCAGGCCAGTTGTCCCCTTCATACAATGTGCCCAGCTTATGATATTTGAAAATGACATCTTTTACACAAACCATCTTTGTCTTATCTGTAGATGAGGAATGACGATAGGCAGAGTACTTTTAGGTTTTTGCTCTTTTTTCACAGACCATGCGAGCAAGTGTTTGCACTTTCAAATAAACATTGATGTAAAATTTTGATTATGTACAGTACTTTTATCGCATATGTGATTGTTCTTTTACTTTAAAAGTTTCTTATCGTAAAACTTGATTCTTTGCCAACAACACCTAAAAGCAACAAGCACCTCTTGATATGGTCAAATATAAAAAGTGGGGGTTAAATATATATTTTAGCCATATTCCCCAAAATAGTATAATTTCACCATGGTAGTGGCTTGCCTGGATCATCTTAGTATTTCAATGTAGACTTGGGCACATGAAATTAAAATCATTTACTTCCTTCAAAGTTCTTTACTAATTCTTCACAGATGTCATCAACAACTAATATGCTTCCAAGTGTCACTCTGGTCTTCAATTCAAAACTTACACAGCTTCTTCAATGTCCAGATGTAGGGCAGCAACAATCATGATATAAATTTGGAAACAAATTGAAAGCCTCTGACCAGTCCATCTTCAACAATTCGAAAGGATCACAGACTCCTATTAAAAACTACCCACCAACTTGCAAGAATAGTGATGTTTGTTTGTTTTTGTATCTGGAATTCTCTTACGACACTTGGTGATAATACCATACTTTTGTTTAATTTTAGCATGTCTTTTTACCATAAATCACTTGAAATATCCCAATAAGTCTACTCATTCTGCTACAGTTTTATGCCTCCAATATGGATGACTTCCTGTAATGACGTCATCATTGTCAGTACTGTAAAACTCCTCTGCATAACTGTTACGGATTTTGAGAGGTGTGGTTTTTAAAAAATGGGTGTGGATTAATAGTTTTCCATAAGAAACAACTCTTCAATTCTCTGGATCGGTCTCTGCATGGTCACCACCATCCAGCAATCTGACTCTCATTACTCTCCATCATCACTTGGCACTTACTCCGGTAATTATCACTGGAATTCTTCTGGTCTAGAATGTGCCCCGTAGATCTGTGAGTGTGTTTGTGTATTTGTGTGTGTGGTACATGGTGTATGTATGTTTGTGTGTGTGTGTGTATTTGTTTGTGACTGTCTGAATGTTTGTGTCACCACTTGTTGAACACTATTAGGTAAGCTCAATGCCAAAAAAATTGTAATGAAAAAATGGTCAGAGGCTACATTTTTCTGTTAGTGATATTAGCAACATCTAATATAAAAATAACAAGAATTACAATAATTAATAATAAGAAAAATTTATTAATAAAAATATAATACATTATATCCCCAATTCCAAATTCCAATAGCTCCAACTGAATAACAGTGTTTCCAATGAGCAATGGATTGAGAAACATTGCTGACTGGTACTATTCTTTTCCTCTTACTTCGAACTTTCTTCTGTGGTCTCTTCCTTTACAGCATCTTCCTCTGTTACTCAATTTTTTCAGTATTCTGACAGTAATTACTGTGTAGTGTCTTACGGCAGTATGAGAGCCAACTATTTCCAGTGCAACATTTGAGTTTAGGAGGTATTAATATAATGGATTAACTCATGTTGAGATGAGCTTAAAATTTGAAAATAGTTTTTGCTAATCAGATTTTATGCTTCAGGTTCATCCTTGACCACTGGTCATCTCCTCAGAAAATATTCCTTAAATTTTTCACAATATGATGACACATCAGACATAGGAGAGCTGGAGCACAAAATAAATTCCAGTTGCTTTTCATGACCAGCTAGAATTGGTTCATTTAGATTCACACCAAATGGCTCAATCAATATCTGTCACTGTCTTCACAATGGCTTTAAATGTTTCACTACATCGGGTGATCCGATAGTAACAATTTATTAATTCTGCAGAAAAAATAGAGATCATTTGTGGCATTCTGTAACCATAAAAAGTCTGTATTTTGGGAAGACTGGACAAAACTTACCCAAGCAATATACTTTACAAATGCCAGAGAAATATATCCAAAACAAGTCCACCAACACCACCCAAGATCTCGGAAACTCTTGGTGACAGTAAAAATATGCAAATTGCATAATATTCTCTGTTTCAATTTTTTTAAACTATCCCTATGGGTGCACAGGGACTGTTGCTTATCCTTTATCCTGCTTAAACATGTTCATCTATGGTTAATTGGATATCCCACTCACTTCTAGTCCTATTCTTCCTCCACCTTCGCTCTGGGGTCCATACCTCATGCCCACCTTTTCATCTCTCATTTAATTTCAGCCTCCACATGATCACATGACCACAGTCAGCCAACTAATTTCATCCTCTACATCCTCATAGATTTTCCCTCTATGGGGCCAGCTGTTATATGTTGGGAGAGGGTGGGGTGGGCGGGGGAGAAGAAGTAACAATGTGCTGGTATGCTTTATTATGTACATTATTACAATAACATCAGGAATGGTGAGTGTTCGGCGGTGTTACCTGGGAAGCTTCTTATGGTCTCTGCTCAGAGAGGACACCTTCCTCTTTCTTTTTGAGGACTTCTGCAGTGTCATCTGTGGGAGCTTCAAATGCTCTTTGTTTTCAGAGAGTCCACTTTCCTTTTACCATTTTTTCCTTTCCATTTTCTCGGCTTCAGTCTTGTACTGATCCCAATAAAATCTAACAGAAAATCCTGTCTGGCAGTCCAAACCGCATCTCCAAAGCATAGACTTTGTCTCTAAATGTATACACAGTGAAAGCAGCACACCTGTCTTATGATCATCTGAAAAAAGCCCGTCTTGCAAGCAAACCATAACCACAATCTTCACAGGACACTTACAATCAGTGACTTTTTCCCATGTGATAATTAGCAGCTAATTATGAACACAACGAATGAATAAACTTAATTCAGCTTTTTTTTTTTTGCTCCTGGGAAACTGTTAAATAGTCCAAAGGAGGCCGTAGCTGATCCCCTACCAAATCATCTGCTGTTCGGTTGTTGGATTTCTCCTGTGCAAGTCCTTGAAGGAGGCTGTAGCTGACCTTACATGGGTACAATCAACATAGCAACAAATTTTATGACATAGAGAATGTTCTTGTAGTGGATACATGGTGGATATGAGTACAGCCAACAATAACACCAATACATGCATGTATTGATATGTGTCCAGCAAGTATTTAAAATTCTTGGAGACCTTCCATTTCTCAGCTCACTCTTGGTGTGGTCCTCCACACATCTCCACTGTTCTACTATAATACAGAAAGAATGAATCAAGCGAGCAAGCATTAAAACTAACACTGAAACAAGCAATGGATTGGCCTGCTAAAAAAAATGAAGATATAAGGGAAACAAGATTGTACCCGTATAGACCATAACCTGTTAGATTCACTTTTACCAATTAAAATCACAGTGCAACCACAATATTGTTTTACGAATTTAAATGGTAAAGAGGTATCTTACTGGGTGTGATCTATACAGGTACTTGGGGGGGGGGGGGGGGGGGGGATTCAGAAACTGGTTGTGATCTATACAGGAACCTGGGATGGGTTCAGACTTTTAAGTGGGGGGGGGGGGGGGGGGGGGCAAGGGCATATATTATTCCCGATTAATAAATAATTCAAGTAAAAATTTTAAAGAGGTTTATTTTTTTATTCATATGTTGCTCATCACAACTAGACAGGCCTTCAATTATTTCTGAAAATATTTAGATTAATTGGCGAGCGAAGTGAGCTCTCAATGGGAAGGTGGATGGAAAAAATCATTTGCTATGCATGCTCATATGCGGTATATATATATGCATGCATGTTCATAACCCGGAGAGTGCACGGATAATCACGACTCGACTTAAAAAAGGAAATGGTCGTTTTGGAATACTCGTCAAAGATATGCCAGATCCATCTAGTGGGAGAAAATGGCTCTAGATTTGGAGGCCAAAGAAAGGAAACCTGGATCTACAACCTGCCTGCTTGGTTAATAGCTATCAAGGAAAGGATGCTGGAGTGTTATTCCGACTGAATTACTCAATTCATCAAAATACCGGCATTGGATGTGATACAAGTTCTTGATGGTAGGAAATATTTTCAATCTTGTTGAGGTAGACAGTTCCTTGCATAGAAAGCATAACTGGTGCATAGAGTAAATACTTTGTTTGTAATATAGAGCATACTGGAAACAATAAACATGTCAAAAGTGCGAACTATTACTTGTTCCTATTACTTGAACAAGATTGTCAGCTACTGCAAGGTCATCCCTTAGTTATCTGATAATTTCAGCAGAATGAAAAGCATGATGACCTCACTCTTAATGTGGTGCTCTTCTCATCTTCATGGAAAGCAGTTTCCAATTACTCGTAATAAAAAAGCTTATTTCCTCATGCCCATTTCCATTTCAGAATTTGTCATCCCATTGCGTTGTAAGGTATCAGATTATTCAATCTTGCACTTGTAAGGAAAACAGTAAAAACATAAATTCATGGCTACTTCCCCATATTACAATCCGATTACCTACACCAGTTAGGAATCTCAGCGGAACATATAATTCTTGACTGCATCACATTCCACAATCCTTAAGAAGACATTTACAAATTACATAAAATATAAGAACTGGGTTAGCTCTTCAGCTTTCCTTACTATGGTTATGGCTAGAGCAATGGCAATGATTTTAGCCTGGGTAGTGGCGAAGGCTTTGAAAATATCTCGAACAATAAAACAATAATCAAGACAATTCTAATTACAAGTCCTGCCTTATGATATCACTCTTAGTATATTTTTCATGTAAGTAAGGTAGCTACTCTTACACAAGTTAAAGCAATTAACTCGCAGCCATATTTCCACATGTACATTCATGTCTCACAACTGGCATAGCAGTATATGCTGGCATAGCTGTTTTCTCTTCCATCGCACAACTGGTAAATCATCATTTGCTGGCATAGCTGTTCTCTTCCATCTCACAACTGGCGTAGCAGTCTATGCTTGCATAGCTCTTTTCTCTTCTGTCTCACAATGGCATAGCAGTATTTGCTGGCATAGTTATTTTCTCTCATCTTCAACGTTCGAATGTCATTACTAGTAATACTGTATTGGGCTTTGTATAGCACTTGAAATTAACTACAGTGATATTCAACTGTCTAGAAAAGTGTCCTGAACATCTGGTATATCAGCATTCTATTCTGTATGCTATGCATCACAAGCCAGTTCTCCATTATGGCAGGTTTTGTAAGGATAACTTACATGTAATCAATGTCAGAAAATAAATAGCATTATTTTATTGACTATCTCTCCAGGCAGGCCTGTATAGTCATAACTTAGGGGCACTGAAATGTCTGAGACTTCAGTTTACAGACTGTCTGGCTTGGAAATAACAAATCAAATAGTGTCTCCAAAGACTGATTCATAATAAGTTAGAAATTTATGCCAAATGCAACACTTACACAGGAGAAGACTCGATTCATATCTAAATGTTGCTCTATTGTGTTAAAAAAAATTATGACATAAGAGAAAAAAGCCCTAATGTAGTTTTATTGTTGTGAGGGTGATTTTGTCTCTTCAGACCTATATATCTAATACGGAATTTATATTTGCAAGCTAGTAGACCCCAACTTTGATATATCTTTGGAAGAAGTGGCCATTTTGAGTTGTACAGTATATGGAAACTAAAGAGCACAACATTTCTTAGTTTCAGATATTAACTTACCCATTTATGCCTCTATATCCTCGAGTATACTTCATTCTCAGTAACTCACAAACAAATATCTTATGTACTTTTTCTATTTAGAGTGAAATATCACTTGTTCCTGGTAAGATTACAAAGAGATGAATCCAAGACCTGGACTAAAGTATATGAATGTGAAGGAACAGTTAAAGTGATGACCTCATTGACAAAACCCACTCCAGTAATGAGTCAGACTTTTAGTACATCATCACTTGCTAGAAAAATTCTATAGCTTTAGTTTGTTTGTAATCAGAACTGCCAAGGAGAGCATTACCATTTTCAATACATTTTCCAAGTAACTCCTGTTTAATTTCAGTATTTTTGGGGTGTTGGTTCCTATGGTATAGCTAATCCTGACATTAAATCAGCATGATGATATTATCAATATAGTACAACTCAGGACTATACTAGAGTTTCAGCTTTAGAGCTAGGGAAATGGCTATGTTCCTGGTCAGTGCAGTAGTTATGGCTAGACCTAGCAGTTGGGCTAGGTCAATAGAATTCCAACATTGCTCATGGTGTCATCATGACAGGTTGGTATTTTTGTTACTATGGAAAACCAGCCAGCCATGCAATGCCAATAATGCTCATGATGTCATCATGACAATATAATTTAGAATTTTTGTTACATTTCTGTGCTTGTGGGGAGTCAACTAATTTCTGCTCTGTCCAAATGGAAAACTCATAATTAATTCAGTTTGATTGATAAGATAAATTTTCAATGTATCACGCTGTCAAGGTGGTAAGCAAGTTAATCTCAGGCATCATAGGTTAAAAGTGGGCTATGAATACATATAATGTGGTCATATAGACTCTAAAAGAATTTGTTTAGTTGAACATAGCTAAAAAATATATATTTTTTTAATTAGAAGTTACTTTATTACCTTACTCAAAAACTTCATAAGAACTGTTGAAATTGGAGGGAGGAGCAGTAGAGTATAAATGATGCTTGCAGAGATTGAAACAACAAGGGCAATGTTAGAAACTCAAATTGATAGAAATTCAGAATATGAGCCAACCAATTTCCAGTTATCCCCAAACTGAACACAAGTATCAACACATACATCAGCTTCATTACTGAATTAGCTGAGAGAAATTTTTTTTGTGCTTTAGGTATCTTTTTTCGAGTATATCACTAACAGTATAACTGCCACAATTACAGCATGGTGGCCCATTATCAGCATAAATATGCCATGTATGCCTTAGATTCATATTCAGCAGCGTACGTGATCACTCCTTCCAAGTTATTGCAACTAACTACCTCATAACTTATTGTTATTGGGTCAAACACGAACCGGGTAATGCAGAAGACTAGATCAACCAGAGTCAAACAGCAGACAAAAAGTAGCAATGTTTTATTAGAGAGGAACTTTCTAGGATTGATATAGTGAACAAAGATTTTGTACAATCTCCATGTTTTCATGGTCAAAGTTTCAAATACAAGTGTTAGTCCAAAGCTACCTGTGATGATAGAGATGCTACAGAGAGCAATATGGCCTGAAGAATTATGCTCATGACAAGAATAATAAAGTTGATACCAAAAATATGATGACCAATGGAAGATTAACAACTCTGATATGTTTCATAAGTTCACCAGAAATGAGGAAGATGTTTTCCGAGACATTTTTAAGGGAGTTAGTGCGAGCTGAGTAAAGAAAGCTGTATAGGTACGTTATTCTTAATTTGCTCAATTGATACTTCCTTGGGGAATGTGATTAGAGACGCATAATCAAATAGGGTAGTTCTAGCATTGGCTAGGTGAGAGGTAGCTTTAAATAATAATTCTGTATTATTCAAATATTGTTCATAGCCTGAATCCTGCAATTGTACAAAACGATATCAACTCTGGACTTCTTTCCTGATTGCTACACAACTCAAGAAAAATAGATTTCACCTTAGTTTAAAAATTAACAAATAGAGCACTCTTTAGAACTCTATGAATATCCAACTTATCACAAATATATGCTTCCATGTACATCTTTTTCCATAGATTGTTTTGTGAAATCTTTACAATTACCCACTGGTAGAATGGATAATAGGCTTTCAGTATGAAAGCTTGACACAACATATTTCATGCTAGTTCTGCATCCAAATGAAGAAGAGGATACATACAGAGTGGTCAGACAGAATCCTGCGTAAATCAATAGGAACATTTTGCAATAGAGAGGTGTAAAAATGATAGTATACTGCAGCTGCTACTATTATTGCTGTTGTTCTTTTTATGTCGGGCACAGTCTTTCATCTGTCTCTTGAAGAGCATAAATATGTGATTCATATCTGTGAGTGTACTTTGGTAAAATGCAAAATAACTTGAGACTAGTTGGCATGCTTGACGAGTTCCACACTGGCATTGGCTAGGATGTCTGCAGGGGTAAGCAGTACCCAGGAAGTGTTGTGCACTTTGGCAGCCAGTAGTGCTGGCAAGGGTGAGATATGGATGTGACCTACATGACCCCGACTCCTCTTGATCTGCTTAGCCACTGTGTAGCTGTATTGTGGACAGTTGCTTGGCAACCTATACTATTTTCATGAACACTTGGGCTTTTTCCACAGAATGTTTATTTGTTTCTTTGTCTAGGTTTTTTAGTGCTATTTTTATTGTTATAGTTTGTTGTTGTTGTTATTTTTGTTGTTCGTTATTATTATTATTATTGTATTTTTTAATTTGTTTAAATTATTTAATTTTGATTTTTTATGGAAAGATCTTTTTTATTTTTATCCTTGACTTCCTGTCTCTCATTGACTGTCAGCCGCTCCTTGACTATTACTCCCCCTTTGACTGTCTGAATTAAGCTCCCTTTGACTGTCTGTTTCTCCACGACTGGCAGTCTCTTCCTCACATTCAGTCTTTCTATCCTTAAATTAAATCTCTTCTTGACAGTCAGTTTCTTGTAGGCTATCAATCTCTCCATGACAGTCAGTTTTTCCATGACCACCACTCTCACCTTGGATGCCAGTCTTTCCATAACTGTCAGTCTATCTCTGACTATTACCTCTTCATCACTGCTGATCTCTCTTTGATTGTCGGACTCTCTTGGTTTTAATTTTTTCGCCATGAGTAACTATGTGGATATGAAATTGCATGGCTGTGGCCATGAAATACTGCCATATGCTGCATTTCTACAAGTAATAGAAGGCACCGTTGTTCACCCTATTCATTGGTGGAAAGCATGAAGCTCATCTCTTGGAATTGTAAGTTGATATTCAATAATTTAGGATTGAAAGAATGGGAACTAGGCTGTGCACATGTTGACCACAAACTGCTGGAGGACCATATACCATTTAAAATCATGTACAACAAAAATTTACAATTTTATAAAAATCTCTATTGTAGTTAGAGTATTTGCAAGGTCAGCAGTTCTGGTTTCAATGTGTTAACAACAACAACAACAACAACAACTGCATTCCCAACAAAAAACAAGGGAAAGTGGCTAGGAGGGCCTGGGTGGGAATATAGATATGGAATGGAAACATTTCCATTATCCAATGCTTTTCCAAACTCTGTATTTGAAAAGACACACTTGTCACTGTGATGCCTAGCAACCCTTACATCAACAATGTTGAACCTGCAAGATTAAAATGAATAATTATGAATTATGTTTGCATACACAGGTTGCTTCATTCCTGATCTGCAGTAATATCACACACAGCAAGCTGGACAATCAAGTGTGTCGCTTTATAGCTAACGAAGGAGGGACCTACTATCATCGGTCCAGAAAAACTACATGTTTTCCGTCTACAGCGCATGGAGTATGAGAGTAATCAAAGTAGTGGTATGGAAGGGATGTGCATTAAAGATTAATCATTGTATTGGTATGGATGGGATGTGGGTAAAGAGTATTCAAATAGTAGTGTTGAAGTGATGTGCATTAGAGAGTTATCAATGTGTTGGTATGGATGGGTTGTGGTTAAGAGAATATTCAAAGTAGTGTTGTGGAAGGGATGAAGAGAACGTGATATACTGTTGACTCAGCTCAGCAAGACTCAATATTGCACATACACATATCTGCACAATTATAGTATTGACAATATTTTACAACAATTTTTAGGTATTTTACTAAACCATGAAAGAGATTAATAGCAACAATGCATTGGATACATCTGGTAGTAAAACTGTAAGCTTCCTATGTATATAGGAATAGAAAATGACAAAAAGTTTTATTAATTTTTTTTTTGCGTTGCTGGTTCACTACCTCAGTAAAGGATTGAAGGCATACTAATTAGTATTTTGGAGCTAAAATCACCATATAGTAAGTTAGAAGATACACAAGTCAATTTTAGCTGAAATAAAAGCTCCTTTTTTTGTCCTTTTTGGCATCCACTATCTTTAATAAGGACATATCAGTGAGTGCCAACACTTTCCGTGATATTATACAATTTTAATATTTGTCAGCCTCAACCTATATCCCACCCTATCCATATATCCCATCCTTTTTTTAGTATGCCATCCTATCTTAATGCCCTATCCTATCTTAATAAAAATGGTGAATGTTATATTGTTGAGTGGTGAGAGAGAGAGGACATCTAGCCCCGGGGAGCTGGACAGGACAACAGAGTGCTTCACTTAAGGATGGAAAGTTTTCACCTCTTTTACCTTTTTAACTGTGGAGTGTGTGCAAAGTCTTTCATAATGCAGAGTTATGAGAGAGACAATTCATAATGTATTGCGTGAGGTAATTCATAATGCAGTCATAATAGTACTGTATAGGAAAATTCAAATCACACTGAGTGCGATTATAATTTTAATTTTCTATACCCATTTTCATGCTAAACAAAATGATTAGTAATGTCTAGTTATTGGAAAATTTGGTAATCTTCAGGTATTAAAATTGCTATAACTGGTGCTCAGTAATAGGATAAGGAAAGCATCTGAAAAACTGTTTACAAAGTCACTATGAAGCTTCCTATGTGGGTAAGTGCTATCTATCATACTCCATGATATAGAGTAGAGTATATAATAATAATAATAATAATAACAGTAATAGTTTAATAATAATAATTATTATAATATTAACAGTAATAGTTTTAATAATAATAACAATAATAATAAAAAAATAAAAAAATAATAAGTTATAATTAAGATTATAATTATAATTAAAATAATAATTAATAATAATAATAATTAATAGTTGTAGGAGTTGTACTAATAATAATAATTATAACGATAATAATAATAATAATGATAATAATAATAATAATAATAATAATAATAATAATAACAACAACAACAACAACAACAATGCCAACAACGACGACAACAACAACAACAACAACGACAACAATGACTACGACGACGACAACAACAACGGCATCAACAACGGCATCAACAACGGCGACAAGAATGGCGACAACAACGGCGACAACAACGGCGACAACAACGGCGACAACAACGGCGACAACAACAGCGACAACAATGGCGACAACAACGGCGACAACACCGGCAACAACAATGGCGACAACAACAACGACAACAACGGCGACAACAACGGCGACAACAACGGCGACAACAATGGCGACAACAATGGCGACAACAATGGGACAACAACGGCGACAACAATGGCGACAACACGGACGACAACAACGACGACAACACGGACGACAACACCGACGACAACACCGACGACAACAACGACGACAACACGGACGACAACACGGACGACAACACGGACGACAACACGGACGACAACACGGACGACAACATGGACGACAACACGGACGACAACACGGACGACAACACGGACGACAACACGGACAACAACGAGGACGACAACGAGGACGACAACGAGGACGACAACGAGGACGACAACGAGGACGACAACGAGGACGACAACGAGGACGACAACGAGGACGAAAACGAGGACGACAATGAGGACGACAACGAGGACGACAACGAGGACGACAACGAGGACGACAACGAGGACGACAACGAGGACGACAACGAGGACGACAACGAGGACGACAACGAGGACGACAATGAGGACTACAACGAGGAAGACAACGAGGACGACAACGACGACGACAAAGAGGAAGACAACAACGACGACAACGAGGACGACAACGAGGACGACAACGAGGATGACAACAAGGACGACAACGAGGGCGACAACGAGGACGACGACGACGACGACGACGACGATAACGATGATGATAATGATGATGATGATGATGATGATGATGATGATGATGATGATGATGATGATGATGATGATGATGATGATGATAATGATGATAATGATAATAATAATAATAATAATAATAACAATAAAAATAATAATAAATAATCATAGTAATAATAGTAATAATCATGATATTGATTAAAGGTAGTAATTGTAATAATAAAATAAAATAAAAATGTAAATAAAAAATAATGAATAATTATATAAATTAGATTGTACAAGAAACTTACAAGGGAAGGTGAGTGAGGATCGAAAGGGGAGATATTTCTACCCACTCACACACATTTGTTGTTATACATAAGTGGGTGGATCAAGGAAATAATTTCAGGTATATCAAATAGTTTCCTCCCAACCTCTACAAAAATATTCTCTATGAAACATAGCAACCTCATGTCACAGTTATTGTGCTCTAACTTGTCTACCTTACCAACTCGGACATTTCAAGTTACACTATTGCTATTAACGTACTTGTACGTCGAACTCACCAAAGATTGAATAACTATGATGATTGTTCGGGCAAGAACCATCCCCCATTAAATAAAAAGAACTTTAATTAAAGTATTATGTCATGCTTCACTTCTCACCCAAACAGACTTACACAGGCTTGCAGCCAACATGCAATCATCACCCATTCTGCTAATGAACCTCAATGAATCCATTTTACCATATATGTCCATGAATTGTTCCCTACTCTTTCTGACCAATCCCATTGCTCCACTCAATCTACTCCTCCCATGCACCACACCTTCTCCAGTCTTTACTATTTAAATCTTCCCCCCCTACTCTTATTCCTCAGTGTTCACTATCTCCCATGTTCAACCGTCCAACCTATCATCCGTGTCATCCTTGTGAACCTCTGGGTATCTTGTCCTGCTATTTGTGTATCAACCTTTAGCTGTGATTTGTAATCTTAGACTTCATATTTATTACTCATTTGTTTGATCTAATTCAATCCCTACCTCCATTGTACCTTCTTAGTAACTGCTAAGTAAACCTGATTCCAACAGAGCTCCAGAGGACTTTGGACGGAGAGAGCATTAGAACATTTACACCCTTCAGTCTTTCTCATTCCCCAGAGTGGCCTTACTGAGCCGGGATTTACACCCCAGGTAAAGGAGCCCATTCCAAGAAGCATTTTCCCAGACTCTCGGTACAAGAGTTGAAGCCCACAGCGACTCCTAAGTTGGAGCCCAAACAATGATGTAAGGCTTGCCATTGGACAAAACCATGTGTGATACCTTGTAATGAGGTAAAAATAGGTTTACTCCAATCCTATCTTTGCCGCTATAAGAACCGTATTACACAGCGTACATATTGACCTCCAATTTGCAGGATCCAACCGACATGCTCTACAACTGACCCAACATAATAGAGCTTCGACAGAAGGACATCAATGTTTTGGATATTGTTCGGTGTTGAATATAGAGCTGGACGAATTCAAGGTTATGTTATTAGGATTTAACGAAAAATTAAAACTCTGTTTACCGTGTTGGAACATTATAGTTGATGTGTAGCATATTTGCTATGACTATGTGCCCTGCAGCCAGAAATCCTGGAGGTATTGCTGTGACCAGCCCAGTTTGCCCCATGGCCGGAAGGCTGGCAAGGAAGACAACTTGGTACCTGTCAGTCGCCAGTAACGGGCTCACTTGGCAGAATATGGTATGGTTAGAAACATTTTTACCGACAGTAATAAAAATTACAGCAAAACAACAAATTAATTTTGTGATGCTGTGCATTTCTAGGAAACAATTGATAAGTAAACTTCTACAATTCAAAAAAAAGAAAAGGTAAACAAAACATCACACAGAGAGAAGATTTGGATGATAACACGGAGATGTTTACAGCGAGTATCACTGTAACAATGCCACCCCGAGAACCAAGGGAGAATCCGAAAAATTGACAGTCTTAGACCTAGGACTCACCTACAGTTGAAGGAAAAAAAAGTTACATTTCCATACCTGTTCCAACGGCAATGCAAAAAATGCGATGAAAACCCAGTGTGTGTTGTTTTGCATCGTCTAGCAGGATATTTTTAGGGCTGCTCTGAAGAAGTCCATCGCTGACAGAAGTATTAGTGATATAATTTTCTGACTGGACTATTAGTTAGTAGCTTTGCTTTCGGCACATTCTGTTTAGCTAATAAGCAATGTTAGACAAGGTTTTTTCAATACAATTTTTGTAGAAGTAAGGTTTGCTAAGCAAAGTTTTGGGCCCAGCCAGCATGCTTAACCACCAAAGCTTAGGGTTGTACTCTAGGGTTGTCAGGCAATGCCAGCTATGCTTAACTATTAAAGTTTAGTGTAGGAGTGTGGCTTATAGTATTGTCAGATAAAGCCTGCTATACTTTGGCTTTTAAAGTAAGACTTCACATGAACTCAATGGCCTTGTCTTAGAAAATACAGCCTCTAGCTATTGACATGTAGATTGAGAGATAACACATTTTGCATATTATACTTTGGTTTTGGGGCCAAGTTGAAACACATGACGGTAGAGCTCTGTAGCATGTCTCAAATTTGTTATAAACAATTCTCAGGTTATGTCACCAATTGATATAGGATGGAGACTTTGGTGGTCCTCTTGAACAAGTTGGACGTTAGAAGACAAGGTTAGCATGTGCATTTGACAACTACCACAAGTAAAAACTCCTTCTCGGATGCAAACTCTCTCATCAACAGGCACATACTCCTCGTTCCACCACCAGTTCCATCATCCTCATCTGTTGAAAAGATGAAGTTTGTTTGTTCAAAAGATGTCGCATTACCATCTGGATATGGTGTGTAAGTTAGGGAAAGTGGCATGCAAGCTTGTTGGGAAGCAATGTTTGAGAAGGTGAAATAAGTCTCCCTTGCAAGCTTGCAGGCCAGTTGTCCCCCTTCACACAATGTGCCCAGCTTGAGATATTTGAAAATGACATCTTTTACACATACCATCCTTGTCTTATCTGTAGATGAGGGATGACAATAGGCAGAGTCCTTTTTGGTTTTTGCTCTTTTTTCACAGACCATGCGAGCAAGCGTTTGCACTTTCAAATAAACATTGAGGTAAAATTGTGATATGTATAGTACTTTTATTGCATATATGATTGTTATTTTACTTTAAAAGTTTCTTATCGTAAAGCTTGAATCTTTGCCAACAACACCTAAAAGCAACAAGCACCTCTTGATATGGTCAAATATAAAAAGTGGGGGTTAAATATATATTTTAGCCATTTTCCCCAAAATAGTATAATTTCACCATGGTAGTGGCTTGCCTGGATCATCTTAGTATTTCATTGTGAACTTGGGCACATGAAATTAAAATCATTTATTTCTTTCAAACTTCTTCACTAATTCTTCACAGATGTCATCAACAACCAATATGCTTTCAAGTGTCACTGTGGTCTTCAATTCCAAACTTACACAGCTTCTTCAATGGCCAGATGTAGGGCAGCAACATTCATGATATAAATTTGGAAACAAATGAAAAGCCTCTGACCAGTCCATCTTCAACAATTCGAAAGGATCACATACTCCTATTAAAAACTACCCACCAACTTGCAAGAATAGTGATGTTTGTTTGTTTTTGTATCTGGAATTCTCTTATGACACTTGGTGATAATACCATACTTTTGTTTAATTTTAGCATGTCTTTTTACCATAAATCACTTGAAATATCCCAATAAGTCTACTCATTCTGCTACAGTTTTATGCCTCCAATATGGATGACTTCCTGTAATGACGTAATCATTGTCAGTACTGTAAAACTCCTCTGCATAATTCTTACGGATTTTGTGAGGGTGTTGTTTAAATATAATGGGTGTGGATTAATAGTTTTCCATAAGAAACAACTCTTCAATTCTCTGGATCGGTCTCTGCATGGTCACCACCATCCAGCAATCTGACTCTATTACTCCCCCTAATCACTTGGCACTTACTCTGGTAATTATCACTAGAATCCTTCTAGTCTAGAATGTGCCCCGTACATCTGTGTGTGTGTTTGTGTGTGTGGTATGTGGTGTATGTATGTTTGTGTGTGTCTGTGTATATTTGTGTATTTGTTTGTGACTGTCTGAATATTTGTGTCACCACTTGTTGAACACTATTAGGTAAGCTCAATGCCAAAAAATTGCAATGAAAATGGTCAGAGGCACATTTTTCTGTTAGTGATATTAGCAACATCTAATATAAAAATAACAAGAATTACAATAATTAATAATAAGAAAAATTTAATAATAGAAATATAATACATTATATTCCCAATTCCAAATTCCAAAAGCTTCAACTGAATAACAGTGTTTCCAATGAGCACTGAAATTGAGAAACATTGCTGACTGGACTATTATTTTTCTCTTCCTTCGAACTTTCTTCTGTGGACGCTTCCTTTACAGCATCTTCCTTCTTTACTCAATTTTTTCAGTATTCTAACAGTAATTACTGTGTAGTGTCTTACGGCGGTATGCGAGTCAACTATTTCCAGTGCATCATTTGAGTTTAGGAGGTTTTAATATAATGGATTAACTCATGTGGAGATGAGAATAAAATTTACAAATAGTTTTTGCTAATCAGATTTTATGTTTCAGGTTCATCCTTGACCACTGGTCATCTCCTCAGAAAAACTTCCTGCAATTCTTCACACTGTGATATCATATCAGATATAGGAGAGCTGGAGCACAAAATAAATTCCAGTTGCTTTTGATGACCAGCTACAATTGATTCATTTAGATTCACACAAATGGCTCCATCAATATCTGTCACTGTTCGCACAATGGCTTTAAATGTTTCACTACATCGGGTGATCCAATAGTAACAATTTATTAATTCAGCCGAAAAAATGAAAATATTTGTCCAGTCTTCCCAAAATACAGACCTTTTATGGTTACAGAATGCCACAAATGATCTTTGTTTACTATTGTACTTTGACATTAATCAGGAAGAAGAGTGTATATTACAGCCATTTGGTTACATTTCTGTATGGATTATACCCCAATTGTTGACCACTATTCTTGTCATTGGTAAAATTTCATCCTTATAATAGGCAAAACACACAGAGCATGAGGGAGAATCATTCGCTCTACTATGATTTTCACTACTCTTAACCATTACTGCTGATCGTCGATATAAAAAAATCTCCTTTCAAAAATGCTCTTGCACTATTGTGAACATTAACCATGAACACACCTGATGTCATTGATATCAGATAGGCAAAGTCAATGTTTTATGTTATACTGTGTGATTAATAATAATCTGGGTGGGAGACAACAATAAGTACATGGAAATAACAAATTTAATTTATTTTTAATAACTTTCTGTATTCTTCAATTTCGATCTGGTAATGGTAGTAAATAAATTTACTTAATTCTTTCTGTGGCACCATTTCGTGAAGGTTGTTAATTTGTTAACTGTTATATAGCATTGGCTTCATTCTTGTCCTGGGGACCACTGCTTCATCCTGTATTAGTTGTTTTTCAAACATTCCCAGCAGGCAATAATTAAGTATTGTCAAGATCACTGACTTGGGTTCAATGCTTCTAAGCATTCAATCATGGTTCGATTCAGATTATGTTTCAAACAGATAGGAAAAAATTAATGGTAACCGATAGTATGTGACAAAAATACTCACTAAAAACTCGCTTTTAAAGAGTATCTAAGTGTATAGTATTACACAGTGTTTAGGTACAAACATAAGGTTCACTAATCACAATGCATGTAATATCATGTTTCATGCACACCTTACTCTATTTTAGATTTCAAACAGAATCATTGGATGTATTTTCTGATGTTCATTTTTATTCTCCTATTTCGGTATGTGGCTCATGGAGAAACCAAATGAAAATGGCTTGTTAGGCAAGAGCATGGTAACGATTAACTTCGAAAACAACAACATAATGGAGCTTGACTATGTCTATGCATGTAATGTCTTATCTTTTGGGAAAAAAATTAATTTTCAAATAGTTTGTGCTTTTAAAGTCATAAAGAGTACACAATCCATTGTTGTCAAAGATAGAAATAAAATTAATATATTAGGATTGGAAAGTATCCTCCATGGATTTGTAATTAATACAGGTTTCCTATACTTTTGAAGTATAGCTGCATTGCCAACTTGTTTTGTTTAACATATCAATATCATCATGTTAAAGATGGACAAGACCAATTTAAATTATTGATAATGGAATTGCAATTACAGTATTGTTTAAAAAAAAAATCAATTGATTATTAAACCAAAACAAACTCCAAACATCCAAAGTTATACATCATCATATCTTACTTATGACCTTGATTATAATGTCACATCTCCTTGCAATTAGCCAATCACCGTTGTGTAGGTTATAGCTAGGATTCTAATGATAGGAGCTGCAGAGATCATTAATTCATGCTCTATTCTGGAAATTTTAAGTCATTACCTCCTGGAACTATGTAGTGAACAGTTTATAATGTATGACATGGTGGAATCAAAGAATAGAACATTTCTATTTGTGCAAAAGTTATCTCAACCCCCACATGCCTATGGCACTTATGTTTTCTGAATTAATTTCAAACATTGGTTTAATCCTCTCACTGTTACAGGTACCATATGGCAACTCGGATAGCATATTGAAATAATTAAAGTTCTTCATCCATGACCCATAATTTATATATCATTAAATAGCTGAATTCCTACTCTATTTATAAACCAAAATTTATGGCATATAGTTGGAGAAAATTTGGCGAAAAATAGTTGAAGTAATAATGATCCACACTCTCAAAATGGTGAAGAGTCATTAGTCTTGCAAAGTTAATTTCTGAGGTAACAGGGAAAATTTTGGATCACTCTGATTAACAGTCAAGTGAGGATTAAAGAGATGGATTCATGCTTAAGATGGAGTGTAGTTTCTCGACTGGGGATCAGTAGAATCTTTGGTGCTGTTGGCATTCGACCAACATATGCTAGCTCTCTAACTGATGGTGATGGATGACAAACTGAAGGGAAGAATACAGATAAGGAAGGATTCTCAGGTTTGTGAAGAGATCTAACTGTAGTATTAGCCTGTTAGGTGTCCAAGATTAGACAGCTTTTCCTGGATAATTTGGCAGGACAAAAAAAAAGTACCCGGGTAAAGTGTAAGATAATAATATGTTGAATAATTTTGTTGATAGATTTGATGATGGATGGTATTGATGATTGTGGACTAAGCTATACCTACATTATTAGTGCCAAAAGTGAGCAGATAGATAAAGCTATCATTTGAGTCATAAATCAAGTCAATACCATGAAGTATGTGCAGGCTATGGCAATATAAACCATGGCCACTATTTTCATGATTATATTCATATTTTGTGGTCAGTTTGGTCAGTTTATGGTAATAAAATTGATCACAATGACTCAACAATGGTATTATAGGAAAAACTAATTGCAAGAGGAATGAGTAAATCCCTGATTTTAATTGATTTATGACTGGAAATGATTTCAATTTTGGAATAGTTGTCTACAATGCCAATGGTGAGAGGATTAAAGAGGCCATGATCCCTTATTGGGTTGTGTAGCGCTATACAATGCACACTCTGTCTTTACTTATTACCATGTCCCATTAGGAAATATAGATATTGCTGGTTAGTTATGCTGCTCTTTCTAGGCATATCCATTTTGCCTCAGTCTGAGGAAGGGACATCAGCAATAAACTGGTTCTACAATCTCCAAGCGAAAGTGTAGAACTGATTGATTTTCTTAATTCATTATAAAAAAATTCTAAAGAAAAATATTCCTCTTGTGAACATTAAAATAATTCTAGCGGTTTCTCCACAGCTTGATGGACTTTGCTTTGGTAACAATGCACTCATTTTATCTTTCCTCTTATGGAAAAAAGTCATTCAATATATGACATTATCACAATATACCAATTAGTAAGATAATAATCAAATTGCCATGTTTCTGACTAAATTATTAATTTGAAACAAATTAAAGCTATCAGATATGCAAGAAGTGAATCTTGTTGCTAATTGCAGGATTGATGGAATCAAAAATAAAGCTCATGAAGCTGGAAAAATGACCGGGAAAGGACATTTTCCACTCATATGCATGAGAAAGAGGATTTAATCTGTCGAAAACACTTTTGAACTTCAAAATATGCCACATTGGGCTGTGTAGAGTTCCACCCTCCGCATGTATCATCAGCAGAGTCAACACATAACACATTAGAACATCTCTGTCTATACCACATAACACATTAGAGCCTCTCTGTCTAATCAATTAATTATGTATTTATATTGACTTACCTGAACCTACCTCTCAATAGTATATTTTGTCTTAGTCTGTGTATGTTGGCCACTTAATTTGGATTTCACCTTAATTACTTCCTGGCAGTATGGGTATTTAAGCCTGACTGCCAGGCCTGTCCAAGGATCTGAGACTCACAATCCAAAATCTTGACTATCACTGAATATAAAACCTAAATTTCTCTGGCTTCAAGGGATAGCTATGACAGTAGGAAACGTCTTAGAACTGGTGGCAGTAGCACCAAAGTGGTCATTAGCTCCAGTCGAGACCCCCACATGGTGGCAGCAGTGAAGCACGAACCAAGAATCAAGAACCATCACTAGTAAGAAATATATTTAAATTGACTTGGGTTCTCCTTTTTGTAGAGGTCCAATATGGAGGAAGGACCTACTCACTCAAGACAAACGTGCTCCGTAACGGAGAGAAGAAGGGAGGCACATACAATGGAAGAAGAGGAAACATCCGAATCTTCAACAGTGGCTGACTCAATGGAGGCATTGCAAAAGTCCATGACACTCCTCATGAATTCAATGCTGATGGAAAGGGAAGCCAGAAAATGGGAAGAAGAAAAACAAATGAGAAAAATGGAAGAAAAAGAAACTAAGGATAAAAAACTTATGGAAATCAAAAATGAAAGATATGAGGCAAGAACCAAGTTGGAAGAAGCAAGAATAGATGCAAGGACAAATTCAGTGGACATTTTTTTTTGCACTTCAAAAGAACTAATTACAACAATTCTATGCTTTATATATGTTTTATAGCATTTCACATGAAATTGACAAAAAAAACTCATTTAGTTCATAAAAGAGGCTTCCTCAGAAATTACCTATGAGTTAACCTGGAAGAACATTTTTTGTTCAAACAAATGAGAAATGGGTCTTATACTGTTGAAAACACTTTTGAACTTCGAAATATGCCAAATTAGGCTGTTCATATATATATTCCAAGGTTTTGTATCGTTTTCGTAAGTAATCCCCCAAAACTACTGTTTGGGAAAAGTGGCTATTTCAGATATAGCTCAGAATTGACTGAAAAGATTTTTTTGAGTCAAACTCATATTACAGGACAAATAAACTGTTTCATGCCTCAAGAACCAAAAAAAGCTATTTTAAGCTCTTCAGTTATTTTGAAGCTTTTTTGATGGAAATTGACAAAAAAAACTGATTTCATTCCAAAAAGAGACAATCTTAGAAATTAGCTAAAATTATCCGGGATGGAGTTTTTTCCTCAAACGAATATGAAACGGATCTTATACTGTCGAAAACTGTTATAAACTTCCAAATGAGCTATATTGGGCAGTACAGAGCCATTCTGGTATTTTGTGTTACTTTCGTAGGAAATCGCCAAATACTACCATTGTGTGGCAAAAATTGGCAATGTGACAAATAAGCGCAGACTAGTTGGAAACGACTTTTTTCCCGTCAAACATGTAAAACTGGACCAAACTGCTGTAAACTGTTTTGCACCTCAAAAGGAACTACATACAACTATTCTAAGCTTTTCAGGTGATTTAAAGCTTTTTAGATGGAAATTGACAAACGACCCTCATTTCGGTCCCAAGAGAGACATCTCAGAAATCTGTTATGATTTATATGGGAAGGACATTTTCCTCACAAACAAGTGTGAAATGGGTCTTATCCTGTCAAAAACTGTTTCGAACTTCAAAGTGAGCCATATAGGGCAGTTCAGAGCTCTTCTGGTGTTTTGTTGTTTTTGTAGGGAATCCCAAAAAAACTACCATTAAGGAGCAAAGAGTTGAAATGAACTACAAACACTTTTTAACCTTAAAATAAGCAACATTGGGCTGTTCACATCTATTCTAAGGTTTTATATTGTATTCCAATGTAATTGCCAAAAAACTTTTTTGTCAAACATGTGATAGAGGACAAATACTGCTGAAAACACATTTGTGCCTCAAAATGAACCAAATACAGCTATTCTAAGATTTTCAAATGTTTTGAAGTGTTTTCGCTGGAAATTGACCCAAATTCTCATTTCATTCCAAAAAAAATCCTATCACAGAAATTAGCTAAGTATTACCTGGGAAGGATATTTTTTTCCACAAACGAATGAGAAACAGGTTTTATCTGGTCAGAAAGAGTTATGACTTCAAAATGAGCCATATTGGGCAGTTAAGAGATAAATTGGAATTTTGATTCATTTTGTAGGAAATGGCCAAATACTACCGTTATGTAGCAAAGAATGGCAATCACTCAAATAAGTTCTGACAAGTCGGACACAACTTTGTTTCGTCAAATAGCGAAACTGGACAAATACTGACGTTAACTGTTTTGCGCCTCAAAATGAACTACATACAGCTATTTTAAACATTTCTGGTATTTTGAAACTTTTTCACTGGAAATTGACAAAAAAAACAACATTTCATTCCTATAAGAGACCATCTCAGAAATTAGCTAAGAATTCCCAGATATGACATTTTTTCCGCAAACAAATTAAAAACGGATCTTATCCTATCGAAAACACTTTTGAACTCCATAATGAGCCACATTGGGCTTTTTCATATATATTTCTAGATTTTGTATCGTTTTCGTAGGTAAGCACCAAAAACTACCGCTATGGGGCATTGGTTATCATCTCAAAAATAAACAAATTGATGGAAAAGATATTTTTCCCCATCAAATATGTGATACAGGACAAATTTCACACGAAATTGACAAAAAATCTCATTTCGTTCCTAAAAGAGACAATCTCAGAAATTAGCTATGAATTACCTGTGAAGGATATTTTTTTCTCCAACACATGAGAAACAGGTTTTATCCTGTCAAAAACACTATGGAACTTAAAAATATGCCACATTGTTCATATCTATTCCAACGTTTTGTATCGTTTCTGTAGGCAATCGCCAAAGACTACCATTATGCTGAAATAAGTGGCTATCTCAAAAAAAATATCAGAATTGAAGGAAATGATTTTTTTCCCCATCAAACAAGTGATGCATGATAAATTCAATGGAAAACTGTTTTATCATTCAAAATAAGCCAATTACAGCTATTCTAAGCTTTACAGTTGTTTTATATAATTTCATCTGAAATTGTCAAAAAATTATTTTGTTTCATAAGGGACCAATTTCAGAAAGAAACTAACAACTACCCTGAAATAACCTTTTTCCTCAAACGAGTGTAAAATGGCACTTATCCTGTCAAAAACAATTTTGAACTTCAAAATTTGCCTCATTGGGGTGTTCATATATATTCTGAGGTTTTAATTTGTTTTCGTAGATAACCTCCAAAAATTTGCATTATGGGGCAAAAGTATTTATCTCAGATGAGTTCAGATTTGATGGAAAAGATATTTTTGGGTCAACATATATTATAGGACAAATACTGCCAAAACCCGTTTTTTTGTCTCAAAATGAACCACATACGGCTATTATAAGATCTTCAGATGTTTTGAAGCCTTTACTTTGGAAATTGACAAAAAAAATCATTTTGTTCCCAAAAGAGATCATCTCAGAAATTAGATAAGAACCAGGGATGGACTTTCTTTCCACAAACGAATAAGAAATGGGTCTTAACCTGTCGAAAACTGTTTTGAACTTCAAACGGAGCTATATTGGGTAGTTCAAAGCCATTCTGGTGTTTTTTATTATTTTCGTAAGAAATCGTCAAATAATACCCATTGTGAGGCAAAAAGGGGCAATCAATCAAATAAGCACTGACTAGTCGGAAACAACTTTGTTTCATCAAACACGTAAAACTGGACAAATATTGCCTTAAACTGTTTTGTGCCTCAAAATGAACAACATACAGCTATTCTAAGAATTTCAGGTATTTAGAAGCATTTTCGCTGAAAATTAACAAAAAAACTCTCATTTCGTTTCTAAAAGAGACTATGTCAGAAATTAGCTAAGAAATACCTGGGAAGGACATTTTCCCCTCAAACGAATGAGAAACAGTTCTTATCCTATTGAAAAGAGTTTTGAACTTTAAAATGAGCCATATTAGACAGTTCAGAGATAATCTGGTGTTTTGATTCATTTTTACCATTATGTGGCAAAATGTGGCCATTGGGTTTTTCATATCTATTACTTGGTTTTGTATCATTTTCATAGGTGATTGCCAATAACTACTATTATGGGGCAAAAATTGGTTGTCAGCTAAAAAATAACTTTAAATTGATGGAAAAGACATTTTACCGTCGAATATGGGATACAGGACAAATTCGGTGGTGAATTGTTTTGCACTTCAAAATGAACCACATACAGCTATTCTTTGTTTTACAGTTGTTTTATAGCATTTCACTTGAAATAGACAAAAAAAGTCTCATTTCGTTCGTAAAGAGACTATCTTATAAAGAAGCTAAGAATTATCCGGAAAGGACTTTTTTTCCACAAACGAGTGTGAAACTGGACCTATCCTGTTGAAAAGAGTTTTGAACTTCAAAATGTGCCACATTGGGCAGGTCATATCTATTCATTTTCCTAGGTAATCGCTAAAAATTACCGTTATGGAGAAAAGAGGCTATCGCAGAAATGAGTTCGAAATTAATTGAAATGATATTTTTTGTGACAAACAAGTATAACAGGACAAATAGTGCCGAAAACAGTTTTGTGCCTCAAAATGTACCACATACAGCTATTTTAAGCTCTTCAGGTGTTTTGCAGCATTCGCTGTAAATTGACAAAAAATCTCTCATTTCATTCCAAAAAGAGACAATCACTGAAACTAGCTATGAATTACAAGGGATGGACTTTTTTTCCTAAAGCGAATAAGAAACAGGCCATAACCGGTCAAAACAGTTTTGAACTTCAAAATGAGCCATATTGGGCAGTTCAGAGCCATTTAGTTGTTTTGTATTTTTTTCGAAGGATATCGCCAAGCACTCACATTATGTGGCAAAAGGTAGCAATCCGATAAATAAGCTCAGACTAGTCGGAAACAACTTTTTTCGTCAAACACGTAAAACTGTATCAACCATTCGTAACCTACTTTGCGCCTCAAAATGAACTACATCAGCTATTCTAAGCTTTTTTGTGTTTTAACGATTTTTAACTTTGGTTCGTTAAACACGTAAAACTGGAATTGACAAAACAATCCTCATTTCGGTCCCAAAAGAGATATCTCAGAAATATACTCTGATGGGTTGTTCATATCATTTTCCCTGTAAACAAGTGTGAAATGGGTTTATCCTATCAAAAATTGTTTTGAACCTAAAATAAGCGACATAGGCGGTTCAGAGCTTTCTGGTGGTTTGTATCATTTTTGTAAGAAATCACCAAAAATACCATTAAGGGCCAAAATGATGCAAATGAGAAACACTTTTGAACCTCAAAATCAGCCTCATTGGGCTGTTTATATCTATTCTGAGGTTTTGTATCGTATTACAAGGTAATCCCCAAAACTATTATTGTGCAAAAAGTGGCTATTTCAGATATAAGCTCTGAATTGATGGAAATGACTATTTTTCGTCAAACGTGATACAGGAGAAAAAATTACCGAAAAAAAATTGGCCTCAAAATGAACAACATACAGCTATTCTAAGCTTTTCAGCTGTTTGAAGCATTTCTGCAGGAAATTGACACATAAATTCTCATTTTGTTCCTAAAAGAGACTATCTCAGCAGGAAGGACATTTTTCCCACAAACGAATGAAAAATGGGTCTTATCTTGTCGAAAACACTTTTGAACTCCATAATGAGCCATATCTATTTCTAGATCTTGTATCATTTTCGTAGGTAATCGTCACAAACTACCGTTATGGGGCAAAAATTGGTTATCATGCCAAAAATAAGCATTTAATTGATGGAAAAGACTTTTTCCTCCGCAAAATATGTGATACAGGACAAATTTTACACGAAATTGACAAAAAACCCTCTCATTTCATTCCTATAAGAGACCATCTCAGAAATTAGCTATTAATTACCTGGAAAGGAAATTTTTTCCTCCAACGCATGAGAAACAGGTTTTATACTGTCGAAAACACTGTGGAACTTCAAAATATGCCACATTGTTCATATTGATTCCGAGGTTTTGTATTTTTTCCGTAGGCAATCGCCAAAAACTACCGTTATGCTGAAATAAGAGACTATCTCAGAAATAATATCAGAATTGAGGGAAATGACTTTTTTCCATATGAAACATATGATAGAAGCTAACAATTACCCAGAAATGACTTTTTTCCTCAAACGAATGTGAAATGGCACTTATCCTGACGAAAACAGTTTTGAACTTCAAAATTGGCCACATTGGTTTGTTCATATATTCTGAGGTTTTGTAATGTTTTCGTAGTTAATCCCCAAAAACCACCGTTATGTGGCAAAAGTGGCTCTCTCAGAAATGAGTTCAGAATTAACGGAAAATATATTTTTGGGTTAAACACGTATTATAGGACAAATATTGCCCCAAAACCTTTCTTGTCTCAAAATCAGCCACATACAGCTATTATAAGCTCTTCAGTTGTTTTGAAGCATTTACGCTGGAAATTGACAAAAAAAAATTATTTTGTTCCCAATGAGACAATCTCAGAAATTAGCTAAGAATTACCCAAAATGGACTTTTTTTCCATAAACGAATAAGAAACGGGTCTTAACCTGTCGTAATACGTTTTGAACTTCAAAAGGAGCTATATTGGGCAGTTCAGAGCCATTTCTTTTTTTTTTAATTATTTTCGTAAGAAATCGCCAAATACTACCATTATGTGGCAAAAAGTGGAAATCACTCAAATAAGCTCTGACTAGTCGAAAACAACTTTGGTTCGTTAAACACGTAAAACTGGACAAATACTGCCTTAAACTGTTTTGCGCCTCAAAATGAACTACATTCAGCTATTCTAAGCATTTCAGGTATTTTGAAGCATTTCCGTTGGAAATTGACAAAAAACACTCATTTCATAACTAAAAGAGACTATCTCAGAAATTAGCTAATAATTACCGGGGAAGGACATTTTTTTCCACAAACGAATGAGAAATGGGTTTTTCGGGTAAAAAATTATTATGACTTCAAAATGAGTCATATTGGACAGTTCAGAGATAATCTGGTGTTTTGATTCATTTTTGATGGAAAGCATCAAATACTCTCACTATGTGGCAAAAAGTAGCAATCACTCAAATAAGCTCTGACTAGTCGGAAATGACCGTATCATCAAACATGTAAAAATGGACAAATACTGCTGCAAACTTGCACCTCAAAATGAACTACATACAGCTATTCTAAGCATTTCAGGTATTTTGAAGCATTTTCGCTGAAAATTGAAAAAAACACTCTCAATTCATTCCAAATAGGGACATCTCAGAAATCGGCTAAGAAATACCGGAGAAGGACATTTTTTCCTCAAATGAATGAGAAATAGGTCTTATCCTGTTGAAAAAAGGTTTGAACTTCAAACTGTGCACATTGTGCTGTCATATCTATTCTGTGGTTTTGTATCATTTTCCTAGGTAATCGCCAAAAATTACCGTTATGGGGAAAAGAGGCTATCCCAGAAATGAGTTCGGAATTGACTGAAATGATATTTTTGTGTCAAACAAGTATAACAGAACAAACTGCCGAAAACTGTTTTGTGCCACAAAATGAATCAAATACAGCTATTTTATGCTCTTCAGGTGTTTTTAAGCGTTCGGTGTAAATTGACCAAAACTTTTTCATTTCATTCCAAAAAGAGACAATTACTGAAATTAGCTAAGAAATACCAGGGATGGACTTTTTTTCCTGAAACGAATAAGAAACGGACGGCTCTATCCCATAAAAAAACAGTTTTGAAATTCAAAACGAGCCATATTGGGCAGTTCAGAGCCATTCAGGTGTTTTGTATTATTTTTGAAGGAAATCGCTAAATACTTTCATTATGTGGCAAAAAGTAGCAATCTGACAAATAAACTCAGACTAGTCAGAAAACAACTTTTTCGTCAAACACGTAAAACTGTATCAAACATTCGTAAACTGCTTTGTGCCTCAAAATAACTATATACTGATATTCTAAGTTGTTTAGGTTTTTTAAAGGTTTTTAGAAGAAAATTGACAAAACAAGCCTCATTTCGGTCACATAAGAGACAACCCAGAAATTTGCTATGATTTATATGGGAAGGATATTTCTCCCTCAAACAAGTATGGAAGAGGTCTTATCCTATTGAAAATTATTTGGAACTTCAAAATGAGCCACATAGGGCAGTTCAGGTCTTTCTGGTGGTTTGTATAATTTTTTTAGGAAATAGCTAAAAACCACTGGTAAGGGGTGGAATGATGCAAATGACACACACTTTTGAACCTTTTATATTTTCGAATCTCATGAGACATAAGGGCGATAACTTGTAATTTCATAATAACATATCAGGTGAAGAATCTTCTAAATATGGTAGTTTAGCTACTACATTGTTGTAGCTGTGGTTGATTCATGGGTACGTGGCAGCCAGAACGCCTCAGTATATTTCTAAACAAAAGTCAGTGGAAGCTTTGTGTTAGTACATTCAAGCCAGAAAGTTGGTTGGACTCCACACTAATTTAAAAACGCTTTATCGTGTAGAATGGCACTAAATCTAGACCATTGATGCATATCTGATCCAACCAAATCCCAACCTCACAACCTTACACTAGTGGAAGCTACACTAAACCTCGCCTATTGTATAGAAGCAACCACATATGCCAATGAGTTTGGACATCACCATTTCTCAGATTTCTGTGATAAACCACATGCTGTCCAACCACACTTTTTTTCCTTTTTTTCAAAGAGTCTATCCAATAGAGATGACAGCACACATTGACTTTGCATGCTTTTTCACTCCTAGCTTTGACTTTGACTCTTTAATTCTCATCATTCATACCTCCTGAATTTGACACCACAAAACTCATTGAAATATCGGGTGACATACGAATAAATCAGGATGATTGGAACCTGTGTGCTATGTATTGTTGAATGTATCTAGAGGTCCACTACAAATAATCAGAGCATACCACATCTTGTTACCAGTTGACTGTTACCAATGTAGGACCAGCTATTCAAGAAATACTATGTAAGTGGTAATGATTGTCAACATAATAAATAAACAAAACTTATGTATGCTCTATTGTGTTTTGACAATACCATTTTTTCCGGGTTTTTAATTTTTAATATTTTTTTTTTAATTATTAAAAAAAATTACTGTTTGGCTGGATCGAAAAACAGCAAAGTCATGGCCATTGGAAAAATTCTTGTGAAAATTTTGACAAGAAGGGCCATGTTGTTGCCAGTTATGCGAAAGTTTAAACAGAAGAAAACTCAAAGGTGTCGAAGCAAAATTTAAGTAGAAGGTCTCTTCTATTGGTATAAGTTGTGACTAAAGTTTGTTACAATGCATTGTAGGGGGGGGAGGGATTTTGAAATAACTCCAGTTGTTAGGTTTATAAAGGTCAATAATAATCATTAAAAACAATGAACCATGCATGATTCTCTGAACAACTAATAAGTGCCTATACTTCTCAAAAAAAGGCAAGCGATGATCCGAGTTTCGAACAAATTGATTTGTAATTATAATCAGGGATAACTTATTGGTCATTTCCTTGTGAACACTTAGAATCTTCATGCTATTTAGAAGAGTCTGCGTCATATTTGTACACAAATATGTCTTGATATGTTGTACGATACTGAATGGACGTTTGCTAACAGCATGGATAACTAACATAACTGAAATAAGTTAAGCAGCTTTTGTGAAGAATTTTTTACCAGCTTGCAGATTTCCAGTTTTACATTCAGTGCATCATTCATTACTTTGCATTACTTGATGATGTTACAGCATGCTAAGTTTAGAGAGTGAACATAACAGTGTGTAGACTGAATGTGGCTCTTTCTTTTGATTGGCTACTCCTGTCCTGGTTCCTGACATTCAAGAGGTACCATCATAGAATTGACCAAGTAATGTATGAGAGGTTTAATCATGGCATTACATCATGTATCATAGCTACGAGTAATAAAGGATTGGTAGATTCCAGTTGATGAAGGTCAAGAAATTTTTCATAGCTTTGTTCATTATCCACCCATCACACGCATATAATAGCTTTCTCTTTGTCCAAAGAATGATTTGTTTCATCGACCATAAAGTGTAGTAGGTAATTGAGTGGAGGGATTCTGATGAAGGATATCGAAGACTTTATTTAAAAAATTTTGTTTTGGATATTGGCTGAAGTATACTTATATGTATTCGTATCCATCCAGGAACTAGTTCGAGTATCATCTTCTCCTCTTAATTTTAGTAGTTGTGTGCAATTTAGAATCAGTTACGTCATCACATTGTTGACGTCTGAAAGCAAAACCTTGACGAGCTTAGAATGTCAGATTGGACGGTATTTACAGAAAGCACTGTCGTTATCATGCTTTTCTTTTTCATGTTGTTTTTGCGAGACTGTCAGCAACATCATTCATTGTAGATGGTGATATAACAATTTAAGCAATGAATCTTAGCACTGAATCTTTGTGGCATATACTAGTGTTGTAGCTCATAAACTGACCCACAGCTTTCTTCCAATTGGAATAACCTCGGATAATATAAGTTTTGTCAGCATTACCATGACCAATGTGGTTTCTTCCCCTATTTACACACAAAGCAAAATATTAGATCTTTTCCTTCATCATAGTGGAGTCATGGTCATTAACTGAACTTCTTTTCAGAATATACGAATCTCTAAATTTCCTTTGAGGGAATAAAAAAATTTCTAGGCTAATGTGTGACTGCTGCAGGACTAGTGGAGTATCACCACCGACCATTGTCGCGCATGACCATATATAAATATAAGTAACGGCCATACGGCCAGCGTGTTTGAGCAACGACATTTTATGAAAGGCTGGCAGATATTTTTTCTTGGAAATTGAAGAAACCATACTCAGTTGTTCATGATGGTTGAGGTGCAAGCTCTCATTTGCTGCAGTCAGTATGACCACCATGTGCATCCGTCGAACAAAATATCCAACAAACGACCATTGCAAGAAGCAGATATCACCCTTGCAGCATCTGAGGGTGGCATTCCACAAGACTAACTCGACTATATTATTGTTTGTTTGTGGGTTTGTTTTATTGGAAAAGAAAAAAAAAAAGTATTATATAGGCCTTACATTCATAACCTGGAGAGTAAACGGAAGCTTTCACGGATTCAGCTTTATAAAAAGGAAATGGTCGTCGTGGACAACTCGCCATAGATATGCTAGTTTTGTTGATGAAGAAAAATATACCTAGGGTGAAGACTATGAGTAGCATCAGAGGAGCCATATTCCTCCTGAAAAGGTTCTTTGTTGCGATTCAGAGAGGAAATGCTGCCTTGATGCTGTGGTCAATGGACCAACTGTCAGATGGACTTCTGGCTTATTTGTTTATGGATATTACGTTGTGCCACTTAAAAAGGGTAAAATGAATTGTTAAAAAAAAAAAAATATTAAACAAAATAACACATGTGGGACCTATGTAAGGTCAATAAATGGGCCATGTTCAAGGACCCCAAATTTCCTCCCTATACTTTCCATGCTCTTAATTTTAGTGTAAAACAATAGATCTCACAGAGTGCTTTTAAATGGTATAAAATATGAATGGGGATTCATTTCTACTTCTATCTAGAACCTTTGGTATCATGTGAAAGGCAATTCTTTACTATGCACAATGTCTTTTTCCTTTTATGATGCACCGATAGAATTAGGCCACCATTTGCTACACTACTTAGCTATCACAATATAGAGATTGGCTGCATATAGAGGGTTCATTAGCTACAACCACAGCCATTTGAGGTTCATTGAAGTGGTGGTCACTGAAATCTATTCAGGTCAGCTAGTTGGGTACACCAACTTTTGGGTATGACACTTGCCATTAAGGCCACCTTACTGAAAAAAAATCATTTGAAAAGAAAAAAATTAATACACCTAAAATATATCAAATAGCGTCTAAAGCAGTACTGGTGGGCTAGCATATGTTAGCACATTAATTTAGGTAGCTGTATATATTGCCCTATTAATTAGTGTGCAGTTCACAACATTTTTGGAGGTATGCAAAAAATGAAGTTAATATATTGGGACAAACTTGGCACATCACAGTAGATGTGCCATTCACACCATTTATGGTTGTGTGTAACACAAAAGCATGTGTTTATTGGGACAAACCTGGTACAGTTAGGGTGTCATTGACACATACATTTTTACACTATATACTTCGGTACTTTAGGGAAGCGATGTCTCAGAGTTTGCAGATTTTCTGAACAGGTTTAATTTCAAAAGAATAAGCCAGAGAGGGCCAGGTCCTTGTTTTTACGGACTCAGTTGCATGGAAAGTAACGTGAAGGAACAGTTAAAGTGATGACCTCATTGACAAAACCCACTCCAGTAATGAGGATTCAGACTTTTAGTTCATCATTACTTGCTAGCAAAATTTTATAGCTTTAGTTTGTTTGCAATCAGAGTTACCAACATGAGCAATACCATTTTCAATATATTTTCCCAGAACTTCCGGAGTAATTTCAGTCCTTTTTGGGTTGGTTCCAATGGCAAAGCTAATCCTGATATTAAATCATCATGATGATATTATCAAGTACGGATCTGGACTTGATTAGAGCTTCAGCTTTAGAGGCAGGGCAATAGCTATGTTTAGGGTCAGAGCAGTAGTTAGGACTAGACTTTGAAGTTGGGCAAGGTCAATATAATTCCAACAACACTCATGATGTCATCAACATAGGTTGGTATTTTTGTTACTACAGAAAACCAGCCAGCCATGAAATGCCACTAATGCTCATGATATCATCATAACAATATAGTTTAAAAATTTGTTATATTCCTGTGCTTATGAGGAATCAACCAAATTCTGCTCTGTTCAATTGGAAAACTTATAATCAATTAAATTTGCTTGATAAGGGAGGTTTTCTACATTCCACTGTGCCAAGGTAGTTAGCAAGTTAATCTCAGGCACCATATTAAATGTGATCAATGAATACACATGATATTGTCACTAAGACTAAAGAATTGGTTTATTTTAACATTAGCTATATATTACAAAGGTAAATATTTCTAAAAAAAATTTTTTTTAATAGTTAGAAGTTACTTTATTACTTTATTCAAAAACTTCTTAAGTACTAGTAAAACAGGAGGGAGGAGTAATAGAAGTATAAATGACGCTTGCAGAGATTGAAACAACAAGGCCAGCGTTAGAAAATCAATAGATAGAAATTCAGAATACAAGCCAACCAGTTTCCAGTCATCCCAAAACTGAACACAAATATTGCCACGTACACCAGCTTCAATACTGAATTAGCTGACAGAATTTTTTTGTGTGTTTTGGGTATCTTATTCTGAGAATTGCATACTATGAACAGTGTGACGGCCATAATTACAGCATGGTAGACTACTATCAGCATAAACATTGGTAAGTATGCTTTAGATCCACACTCAGCTGTGTATGTTATCACTCATTCCAAGTTATTGTGACTAACTTCCTCATAACTTATTGTTATTTGGTCAAACATGAATCAGATAATGCAGATGACTAGATCAACAAGAGTCAAACAGCAGACAAAAAGTAGCAATGTTTTATTAGAGAGGAACTTGCAGGATTCATGAAGTGAACAAAGATTTTGTACAATCTCCATGTTTTCATGGTCAAAGTTCCCAATACAAGTGTTAGTCCAAAGCTACCTGTGATGATAGAGATGCTACAGAGAGCAACATAGACCGTATCTGAGGTGATAACAAATGTTGACTAGATAAAATGGATAGTCGATACTAGGTTGAGCATGTAGATTCCGATGTAGGAGAAGCGCAAGAGAACAGAATTGCCTGATTTCACAGGTGGTTCGAGTCTGAAAACAAAAGTTATGGCTTGAAGAATTATGCACATGACAAGTCTAATAAAGTTGATGCACAAAAATACGATAACCAATGGAAGATTAACAACTCTGATATGTTCCGTAAGTTCACCAGAAATGAGGAAAATGTTTTCCGAGACATTTTTAAGGGAGTTAGTGCGAGCTGACTAAAGAAAACTCTGTATAGGCACGTTATTCTGTATTTGCTCAATAGATACTTCCCTGGGGAATGTGGTTAGAGATGCATAATCAAAAAGGGTTATTCTAACATTGGCTGGGTGAGCAGTTGGTTAACTAATAATTCTGTATTATTTATAAATAGTGTTCATGGCCTGAATAGTGCAATCGTTTAAAAACGATGTCGCCTCTGGACTTCCATCCTAGTTGCAAACATGACTCGAGAGAAATACATTTCCTGAAACCTTAGTTTGAAAATTAACAAAAAGAGCACTCTTTAGAACTCTAAGAATATCCAACTTATCACAAACATATGCTTACATGTACACTTTTTCCACTGAAATTAGATTGTTTGGTGATATCTTTACAATCACCCACTGGTAGAATGGATAATAGGCTTTCAACATGAAAGCTTGACACAATATATTTCGTGCTAGTTCTGCATCCAACATGAGGAAGAGAATACGTACTGTGTGGTTAGACAGAATCCTGTGCATTTTAATAGGAACATTTTGCAAAAAAGAGGTGTAAAAAATCGTAGTATTTTTATTGCTGCTGATGCTTCTGTTATTGCTTTTGTTCGTATTATGACATACCCAGTCTTTCAGCTGTCTCTTGAAGAGCATGAATGTGTGTTTCATATCCGTGAGTGTATGTTGGTAAAAAGCAAAAACTTGAGACCATTTGGCATGCTTGACGAGTTCCAACTGGCATTGGCTAGGTTGTCTGCAGGAGCATGAAGTCCCCAGGAAGTGTTGTGCACTTTGGCAGCCAGTAGTTCTGGCATGGGTGAGGTATGAATGTGACCCACATGAGCCCGACTCCTCTTGATCAGCTTAGCCACTGTGTAAGCTGCATCCATACAAAAAGGGCCCATATTCCTGCCAACTTGGACCTACCTTCATGAAATATCTGATTCTTGATCAGAACACTCAGAGTGGGGAAGGTTTGATCATCACATCCAGAGGAGCCTAGATCATAAAATATTAACTTCGGATTTCTAGCCATCAATTCCACACTCACATTTAAAGTAGCTTCTACATTCTTATCAATGTCTGAAGAAGAAGAATAGAGGACCAGTTTACTTTGCCTTCTTCATGAGATTTATGACAGTTACTGATAGTAACTGTAGCTATACACAGACGCACAGCTAGAAATAGAGCGCTTACTATGATAGCTGTCTTTGCTCAAAAACGAACTAGCTAGCTGAATACACCATTAGGTGGTAGCAAATTTCAAAGCTGCCATCCTTGGTGAAGTGAACCATACCGACATAATAATAAAGCTCATAAGCTCATTAGTGAAGTAAACAGGAAACGAGGAGTAAAATACTAGATACATTTTGTGGTACGCTTTTGAACTTATATGGTTATATTGATTAGACCATGATAATTCTTTGGCATTACTAGCCCTATACATTCTTGATGATTATATCATCTTGAATTTCCTTGGATCGAGCATAACGAATAGCCATACACTTGTCTGGGTTCAAAGACATGAACCACTCGGCATACAGGAATCTAAGTGTAGCTGAACAGCATTCTTGTATTGATCAGATAAATTCCAAATTTGCTTTGATAGTTTGGTGTTGTCAGGAAATAGATTTAAGATGGGATACTGAAAGTAGTCTTTGGGATGTTGGGGACACCTGAGAAAACTGGCAAGCAAGATAATGTTGATTAATTGTGATTAATTGTGACAAAATGGTTCCTGTTAGAGGGGGATCATTTAAACATTCCCTGATGAGCTCACTCATGATGTGTTGCTCTACCCTAAGGAAATAACTTCCAATTACTTTTAGAAACACTCCTTTTATCCGTATACATATTTTTGTTTCAGAATTTGTAATCCCTTTAGGACATCAGGTTGTTCAACCTTGCACCTGTGAGTAATATGTAGATAGATACAATTATTGGCTACTTCCCTATATCACAATCCAACCACTTGCACCAGTTGTGAATCTGTCAGGAACATTATTCTCGACTGCATCACATCTCAAAATCATAAAGAAGTCATCTACAAATTATATCACAAAACAGTACTGGTTGAGCTCTTCAGCTTGGCCTTACTTATGGCCAGGACAATGGCTATGTTTCTAGCTATAAAAATAAAACACATATCTTGACAATTCTGTCCTCAAGTATCACCAACATCACTCTTTGTGTGCTTACATCTTTGTTTCTAAGTAGCTGCTCTTACATAAATCATTTCTCTCTGTGCCATTTTTCTATATATGCATTTCTGTATCACAACTGGTCCGGAATATTGGCAGAGCAATATTTGCATGCCTTCGATGTATGATTGTCATTAGTAATTGGTGAGCGAAGTGAACCAGTAAAATTGGGCAAATATTTAATTAACAAAAACTATTTTTCTCCCCAAAATGAGCCAAATACAGCTAAACTATGCTTTGCTGTTGTTTTGAAGCATTTTCTGGGAATTTTACTGAAAACTTCTCTTTTTAGTAAAAAATTGACTCTCAGAAAGAAGGTGAGAAGTACATGGAAAGTTTGTATTTCTCAACAAATTAGAAAAGGGACAAATCCAGAGGAAAATTTGGATTAGTTGTTAACAACCTTTTTTGTACAAAGCATTAAAACGGGACAAATATTAACAAAAACTGTTTTTCTCCACAAAATGAGCCACATACAGCTAAGTTATGCTTTCCTGCTGTTTTGAAGCATTTTTGGGATAATTTACTAAAAACTTCTCTTTTTAGTAAAAATATATATATATCTCAGTAAGAAGCTCAGAGATAATCGGAAAGTTAGTTTTTCTCAACAAGTTAGAAAAGGAGCAAATCCAGAGGAAAATTAGGATTTGTTATAAACAACCTTTTTGTTCAAAGCAGTAAAACTGGACAAATATAAACAAAACCTGTTTTTCCCCTCAAAATGAGCCACATACAGCTAAACTATGCTTCTCTGTTTTTTTGAAGTATTTTGGGGGAAGTTCACTGAAAACTTCTCTTTTTAGTCAAAAACTGACTATCTCAGAAAGGAGTACTGGAATACTCTGAAAGTTTGCTTTTCTTAACAAGTTTGTAAAGCGGTAAATCCTGTGGAAAGTTTGGATTTGTTTATACAACTTTTTTTGATCAAACCAGTAAAAGGGGACAAATATTAACAAAAACTATTTTTCTCCAAAAAGTGAGCTACATACAGCTAAACTGTGCTTTTCAGTTCTTTTGAAGCATTTTTGGGGAAATTCACTGAAAACTTCTCTTTTTAGTCAAAAACTGACTATCTCAGAAAGGAGCACAGAAATACTCAGAACGTTTGTTTTTCTTAACAAGTTTGAAAAAAGTCAAATCCTAAGGAAAATTTGGATTTATTTAAACAATTGTTTTAGATCAAACCTGTAAAAGTAGACAAATATTAAATTAACAAAAACTGTTTTTCTCCTCCAAGTGAGCCACATACAGTTACACTTTGCTTTTCTGTTGTTTTGAAGCTTTTTCAGGCTAATTCATTGAAAACTTCTCTTTTTAGGTAAAAATGAATATCTCAGAAATGATCACAGAAATACTCAGAAAGTTTGTTTTTCTTAACAAATCTGAATAGGGGAAAGCCAAGAGGAAAATTTGGATTTGTTTAAACCGATAAAATAGGACAAATATTAACAAAAACTGTTTTTCTCCTCGAAGTGCGCTACATACAGCTAAACTATGCTTTCCTGTTGTTTTGAAGCATTTTCGTTGAAATTCACTGAAAACTTCTCTTTTTAGTCAAATAATTGACTATCTCAGAAAGTAGCACGGAAATACTCAGAAAGTTTGTTTTTCTTAACATTTTTGAAAAGGGGCAAATCCTGAGGAAAAATTGGAACCCTTTTTGTTAAAAGCAGTAAAACGGGACAAATATTAACAAAAACTGTTTTTCTCCTCAAAATGAGCCACATACCGCCAAACTAGGCTTTTCTGTTGTTTTGATGCAATTTCTGGCTAATTCACTGTAAAGTTCACTTTTGAATAAAAAAGGAGCACAGAAATATATCAAAAGTTTGTTTTCCTTAACAATTTTAAAAAGGGAAAAAACAAGAGGAAAATTTGGCTTTGTTTCAAGAAATGTTGTTGAACAAACCAGTAAAAGGGGACAAATATTAACAAAAACAGTTTTTCTCCCCAAAGTGAGCCACATACAGCTAAACTATGATCTTTTGTTGTTATGAAACATTTTCAGGCTAATTCACTGAAAATTTCTCTTTTCAGTCAAAAATTTGACTATCTCAGAAATGAGCACAGAAAGACTTAGAAAGAAGCTCTGAAATACTTGGAAAGTTTGTTTTTCTCAACAAATGAGAAAAGGGGCTAATCCAGAGAAAAATTTGGATTGGTATAAACAACCATTTTTGTATAAAGCAGTAAAACGGGACATATATTAAGAAAAATTGTTTTTCTCCACAAAATGAGCCACATATAGCTAATTTGTTTTTCTTAACAAGTTTGAAAAGGGACAAATCCTAAGAAAATTTTGGATTTGTTTAAACAAATGTTTTTGATCAAACCAGTAAAACTGGACAATTATAAACCAAAACTATCTTTCTCCTCAAAATGAGCCACATACAGCTAAACTCTGCTTTTCAGTTGTTTTGAAGCATTGTTGGGGAAATTCATTGAAAAATTCTCTTTTTTTTAAATGTGACTATCTCAGAAAGGATCACTGAAATACTCAGAAAGTTTGTTTTTCTTAACAAGTTTGAAAAGGGGAAAATCCTAAGGAAAATTTGGATTTGTTTAAACAATTTTTTTTTATTTAACAAGTAAAAGGGGACAAATATTAACAAAAACTTTTTTCTTCTCTAAATGAGCCACATACAACTAAACTATGCTTTTCTGTTGTTTTGAAGCATTTTGGGGGAAATTTACTGAAAGCTTCTCTTTTTAGTCAAAAAAATGACTATCTCCGAAAGAAGCTCAGAAAAAATTAGAAAGTTTGTTTTTCTCAACATGTTTGAAAAGGAAAAAATCCAGAAGAAAATTTGGATTTGTTGTAAACAACCCTTTTTGTTCAAAGCTATAAAATGGGACAAATATATAAAAAAAAAATTTTTCTCCTCAAAATGGGCCACATATCGCCAAATTATGCTTTTCTGTTGTTTTGAAACTTTTTCGTGCTAATTCACTCTAAATTTGTCCTTTTATTCAAAAAAGTGACTATCTCAGAAAGGAGCACAGAAATACACAGAAAGTTTGTTTTTGTTAAACAAGTTTGAAAAGGGGCAAACCAAGAGGAAAATTTGGATTTGTTTAACCAACTTTTTTTTATCAAACCAATATAAGGGGACAAATATTAACAAAAATTGTTTTTCTCCTCAAAATGAGCCACATGCAGCTAAACTATGCCTTCCTGTTGTTTTGAAGCATTTTCGGTGAAATTCACTGAAAAACTCTCTTTTTAGTCAAAAAAGTGACTAGCTCGGAAAGTTGCACGGAAATACTCAGAAAGTTTGTTTTTTCTAACAAGTTTGAAAAGCGAAAAATTCTGAGAAAAATTTGGATTTGTTTAAACAACTTTTTTTGATGAAACCAGTAAAAGGGAACAAATATTAACAAAAATTGTTTTTCTCCTCATAATGAGCCACATACAGCTAAACGATGCTTCTCTGTTGTTTTGAAGTATTTTAGGGGAAATTTACTGAAAACTTCTCTTTTTAGTCAAAAAATTGACTATCTCAGGAAGGAGTACTGAAATACTCAGAAAGTTTGTTTTTCTTAACAAGTTTAAAAAGGGGAAAATCCCGAGGAAATTTTGGATTTGTTTAAACCACTATTTTTGATCAAACCAGTAAAATTGGACAAATATAAACAAAAACTGTTTTTCTCCTCAAAATGAGCCACATACAGCTAAACTATACTTTTCTGTTGTTTTGAAGCATTTTTGGGGAAATTCCCTGAAAAATTCTCTTTTTAGTAAAAAATATGACTATCTTAGAAAGGAGCACTGAAATAATCAGAAAGTTTATTTTTATTAACAAGTTTGAAAAGGGGCAAATCCTGAGGAAAATTTGGATTTGTTTAAACAACTGTTTTTGATCAAACCCGTAAAATGGGACAAATATTAAACAAAAACTGTTTTTCTCCTCAAAGTGAGCCACATACATCTAAACTATGCTTTTCTGTTGTTTTGAAGCTTTTTGGGGGAAATTCACTGAAAAATTCTCTTTTTAGTAAAAAATGTGACTATCTTAAAAGGGGGGACTATACCATTTTTTCCGAAAATTTGATTTTTTTTTTGTCCCTGTCATAAACTTTTTTCCTCTTTCTTCTGTGCAAATAATTATTATACCAGCTTGTTGCTTATTGTGTGTGCTTTAAGATGATATGTAAAAAGTCTCTATAGGCACTTTTTCTTAGAAGATATAGCCAAACACGCAAGGGTCATCAAAAAATGGCATGTCCTAATTTGGAAATGAGTTAATTGCCAGACGCCTTGAGCTACAGACACCAAACTTCCTGTGTGGATTGCTAACACCCTAAGCTGTGATATGACTCAGCCATATTTGAAACGCGGTGAAGTGTTGAATAGATATGAGACACTTTATTTCAAACCGCGGCAAAGTTCGCGGAAAATCTGTGATCCCGCCTCTTCTAATAATCATATCTCAACATTCCTTCACGGTAAAAAATTTTTGACACAGTCATATCACAGCTGAGGCTTGTGGGAAGCTATAACACATGTTTGGGGTCTGTAGCTCAAGTCGTCTGGCAATTAGAAGATTTCCAAATTAGGAAATGCAATTTTTTGAGTGACCCTTGCTTGTTTGGCTATATCTTCTAAGAAAAAGTGCCTATAGAGACTTTTTACATATCATCTTAAAGCACACACAATAAGCAACAAGCTGGTATAATAATTATTTGCACAGAAGAAAGAGGGAAAACGTTATGACAGGGACAACAAAAAAATCAAATTTTCGGAAAAAATGGTATAGTCTCCTGAAATAATCAGAAAGTTTGTTTTTATTAACAAGTTTGAAAAGGGGCAAATCCTGAGGAAAATTTGGATTTGTTTAAACAATTTTTTTTGATTAAAGAAATAAAAGGTGAAAAATATTAACAAAAACTTTTTTCTCCTCAAAATGAGTCACATATAGCTAAACTATACGTTCCTGTTGTTTTGAAGCATTTTCGGGCTAATTCACTGAAAAATTCTCTTTTTTGTCAAAAAAAAATATCTCAGAAAGAAGCTCAGAAATAATCCAAAAGTTTGTTTTTCACAACAAGTTTGAAAAGGAGCAAATCCAAAGGAAAGTTAGGCTATGTTGTAATCAACCCATTTTGTTCAAAGCAGTAAAACTGGACAAATATAAACAAAAAATGTTTTTCTTTCTCAAAATGAGCACATACTGCCAAACTATGCTTTTCTGTTGTTTTAAGTCTTTTTCCGGCTAATTCACTGTAAAATTGTCTTTTTATTCAAAAATTTACTACCTCAGAAAGGAGCACAGAAATACTCAGAAAATTTGTTCTTCTTAACGAGTTTGAAAAGTGGTAAATCCTGAGGAAAATTTGGATTTGTTTAAACAACTGTTTTTGATCGAACCAGTGAAAGTGGACAAATAGTAAATTTAAAAAACTTTTTTTCTCCTTAAAGTGAGCCACATACAGCTAAACTATGCTTTCCTGTTGTTTTGGAGCATTTTCTGTGAAATTGATTGAAAACTTCTCCTTTTATTCAAAAAAGTGATTATCTCAGAAAGTTGCACGGAAATACTCAGAAAGTTTGTTTTTATTAACAATTTTGAAAAGGGGCAAATCCTGAGGAAAATATGGATTTGTTTAAACAACTTTTTTTGATCAAACCAGTGCAAGGGGTCAAGTATTAAAAAAAAACTGATTTTCTCCAAAAATGAGCCAAATACAGCTAAACTATGATTTTCTGTTGTTTTGAAGCATTTTCGGCGAAATTCACTGAAAACTTCTCTTTTTTGTCAAAAAAGTGACTCTCTCAGTATTAGTTGTAAACAAACCTTATTGTACAAAGTAGTAAAATGGGACGAATATTAACAAAAACTTTTTTTCTCCACAAAATGAGCCACATACAGCTAAATTATGCTTTCCTTTTGTTTTGAAGCATTTTCAGGCTAATTAACTGAAAAATTCTCTTTTTTTGTCAAAAAAGTGACTACCTTAGAAAGGAGCACAGAAATAATCAGAAATTTTTTTTTTAACAAGTTTGAAAAGCAGAAAAATCCTGTGTAAAATTCGGGGGACAAATATTAACAAAAAAAATTTTCTACTCAAAATGAGCCACATAGAGATAAACTATGCTTTCATGTTGTTTAAGCATTTTTGGGGAATTTCACTGAAAATATCTCCTTTTATTCATAAAAGTGACTATCTCCGAAAGGAGCACAGAAATACTCAGAAATTTTTTTTTCTTACCAAATTTGAAAAAGGGTAAATCCACAAGAAAATTTAGATTTGTTTTAAACAAACCTTTTTTTTAAAGCAGTAAAATGGGACAAATATTAACAAAAACAGTTTTTCTCCTCAAAATGAGCCACATACCGCCAAACTATGATTTTCTGTTGTTTTGAAACTTGTTCGGGATAATTCACTGTAAACTTCTCTTTTTTTCAAAAAGTGACTATCTCAGAAAGAAGCTCAGAAATACTTGGAAAGTTTGTTTTTCTCAACAAGTTAGAAAAGGGGCAAATCCAGAGAAAAATTGGGATTAGTTGTAAACAACCCTTTTTGTACAAAGTAGGAAAACGGGACAAATATTAACAAAAACTGTTTTTCTCCCCAAAATGAGCCACATACAGCTAAATTGTACTTTCTTGTTTTTTGATGCATTTTCTGGCTTATTTACTGAAAAATTATCTTTTTGGTCCAAAAATTGACTATCTCAGAAAGGATCACAGAAATACTCTGAAAGTTGGTTTTTCTTAACAAATTTGAATAGGGGCTAACCAAGAGGAAAATTTGGATTTGTTAAAACAACTTTTTTTTATCAAACCAGTTAAAGGGGACAAATATTAAAAAAAAAAAAATTCTCCACAAAGTGAGCCACATACAGCTTTACTTTGCTTTTGTGTTGTTCTGAAGCATTTTTGGGAACATTCACTGAAAACTACTATTTTTAGTCAAAAAATTGACTATCTCAGAAAGAAGCCCAGAAATACTCAGAAAGTTTTTTTTTCTCAACAAGTTTGAAAAGGGGCAAACCCTGATTAAAAATTAGATTTGATTAAACTACTGTTTTTTTGATAAAACCAGTTAAAGGGGACAAATATTAACAAAAACTGTTTTTCTCCAAAAATGAGCCACATA
>CBDHDT010000036.1:0-16295 GCA_965261215.1 Ekhidna sp. | reverse complement strand
TATGCGACATGATTTCCTGAATCGTTGCAATCTTGTGGCTGATATACCAAAGATGATGCTTCGGAACATCTTTCGTACCCTCTTGCAAGACAGTTCTGCAGCTGAGTACCAAAGATGATGCTTCGGAACATCTTTCGTACCCTCTTGCAAGACAGTTCTGCAGCTGAGTATGCATCACAAGCAGAGGTGGATGAGCATGTAGCAAAATCTGTCTTGCGATTTGATAATCCAGAGTTAGTTATTGATCTTCGACGAGCAAATGCTAACCCTCAATCTACTATTTTTGATGTGTTTGGGCAAGAATTTCAGCATTACCTAGACGAGATAACAGCTGTTGATGAAAGACAATATAGAGATGTTCTGCATATGCCATTTGCGATTTCAGTATGCCACAACCAAGAATTAATCAAGAAGAGATTGGAGGAAAAGTTTCCAGTATCTTCACTGGCTATTCCATCCCAAGAATGGAAACGTTTACAGTTTTCTCCATCAAACCCATTTACAGAGAAAGCCTTACGTTATACTGGCCATTACAACATGAAATTTGGCATTCAGATTCAGCAACTACATAAAGATCACCCAGACTCAAATTACGTAAGTGCTTTTCTGAGGTATGTTAAAGTTTTTTCTTTTGATTATCGCAACAACATAGTAGTGATTTCGGTTGATGATAAATGCATAATCCCAGTTGTTGTGCCCTGATGGTGCTGTATCTACAGGAGTACTGGGCCATAATCGCTCTTTTGTCACTATCGATGGGCCACAGTTGCAAGTCTTTGACCACGACTTCCATGTCCATGGCAATGTACCATCTGTAGCTTTCTTCATTGATGTGCCGGAAAGTAATCTGATTCATTCTTCAGATGTCATGCTTTTGTTGCCATGCCACCCTGGTCAAATTTAGGGCTGGATTGTCCAAGAAATATGTAATAAATTTGGTTTGGCCTAAGCTCTATATCATTAATAAAGTGTTGACCGTGCATCAGTTATCCTTTTTATATATGCCTAACTATCCAGCGTTTACTCGCAGTCCTAAAGTCCTTAGCAAGATTGAAAACAGTTCCTACTATCAAGAACTTGTATCACATCAATGCCAGTGTGTTGATGAATTGAGTAGTTTAGTCCAAATAAAACTCCAGCATCCTTTCCCTGACAGCTATTAGCCAAGCAGGCAACGTGTTGAGCGAGGTTTCTTTCCTTTGGCCTTCGAATCAGCATCCGTTTTCCTCATCAAAGACCAATCTAGCGATCTATGACAAGTTTTCCAAGACGATCATTTTTTTTCTTTTGATTTTCTTTTCTCTTTCCCCCTTCCCCAACCCGAGAGGAGAACGTAAAATCTTTCGTGTCCTCTCCGGGTTATGAGCGTACGGCACACCCATACTGGCATGCGCGAGGGCTCGCTTCGCCAATTAGACTGGGACACACTTATACGGTCATACGCATGTGCCAATTTAAAACAGTTAATGTTTGTGATCAAACGCATGCGTAAATAGATCATTGGCCTTGAGACTACGCAATCCTGCTGAAATTGACTGCAGAATGGCTACTCAGTGACCTGCACAGCGTAGAGAACCCTACAGGAACTGCAACCAAAAGAGACACAGCGAGTGGCTAACAGAAACGAATGATACTTCACAGAGTAGAAATTTCAGAGTGGTCAAGGAATGAGGAGAGAACAGCAAACAATGGGAGGAGGAGTGAACAGAGAATGTTGCCTGAGAGTGCAAGAGATGTGGAGAAATCAGGCAATACTTTAGGAGAGAACAGAATGAAGCTCTGCCAGAGAATGTAAGGGATATGAGGAAGCAAACAATATTAACAATCATCGTGAAACAATTAATTTTATCATCAAACTATGACCCTTATCACATATTTGGTGTATTCACAAAACTACAACGAATAGACTATAGCACAATGGAAGATTATGTGTGTTAGTATGTAGTTGTTGGTGGGGAGTTGTCCATAGAGTTGCTATTTTATCTGGAGTGCCTCAGGGTCCAGTTCTGGATCCTCTTTTATTTCTGGTTTACATTGATGATGTATCTGTGACACATTTGGATGGGAGTATGTTGACTCTTATGCAGATGATATACTAGTGTACAAGCTTATTAATTCAAACATAGACTTTTCCCAATTGCAGTTATTGATCTGTAGCATAAATGACAGGATTAACAAAAACTTCCTTTATTTTCAATACAACTAAATGCAAGGCATTGGTGATATCATAGAAGAGCAGAGGAGGAAAACTGTTCAACCACATAACTCTTGTTGAATAATACATCCATTTAATATATAGGCAACTTCAAGAACCTAGGAGTCTTCATTTCATCTGGTCTTTCCTGGTCTTGTGTTAAATAGACTCCCATCGGCTCGAAGGCAAACATCTAGGTCCACTGTACTGAAGATTTTATGGTAACATGAATGAAGACAGCCTAATTAGTATGTATAGCTTACTTGTGCATCCTCACTTTAGGATCCACATATAATCAAGGAAATTAAGCAGATGGTAATGGTTTAAAAGTTTGCATGAACTACTAGACTATTCAGAATTATTAACCCTCAAGAACCGCTGGTCATTTTTAAAGTAATACATCTTATACGAAATAATTAATGGATAATTTTATTATCCAACTGATTTTTTTTTGTGGAAAGTAAACGGATATCAGGCTGACTCATTTCATTTATTAGACCAGTCATAAGCACACAAAAATGCCTTTCAGTCCTCCTTTGTGCTTGACAATATTCACATATGGAAAAGGTTTGCCCCATGAAGCACTTTCAGCTCCTTCCATCAAAACATTTCACTTTTGTTCATGTGAAACTTACACAGAAACTTACACATTAGTATTAGATGACCACTTGTGTATCTGATTATTAAAAAAAATTAATTAATTAAAAAATAATAACTAAATGAAAATCGTACCTACTCTATCCAGACAAATATTTTGTATTACCACCATGCCAGAGTATGCTGTGTCTGAGTATATTGATAAATTGAGTAGTTCAGTCAGAATAAACTCCAGCAACTTTTCCCACACAGCTGTATACAGGTCGAGTGTGTATCCAGATCGAATCTGTGGGCATCCTTCTCATCATTGACAATTATTTTTGAATCTAGTGTATCTTTTCATGAAGTCTTCAAGATGACAGTTGTGTAGAGTCCATAAAAACTTCCGTGTATTCTCTTGTATATGAACGTATGGCAGATATCATTATTAAGGAGCCAGGTTTGATGGTATCATTTAACTCCCCCATTCCTCCATCACCATGCATCCATGTGCCACTTTGGTATATCCTATATTTATTGTTCTTTAAATTTTAATTTATTTTATTTTATTTGTTTATTAGTATCATCATCATTATTAATATTATTATTGTTGTTGTTGTTGTGTTGTTGTTTTTATTATTATTATTATTATTATTATTATTATTATTATTATTATTATTATTATTATTATTATTATTATTATTATTATTATTATTATTATTATTATTATTATTATTATTATTATTATTATTATTATTATTATTATTATTATTATTATTATTATTATTATTATTATTATTATTATTATTATTATTATTATTATTATTATTATTATTATTATTATTATTATTATTATTATTATTATTATTATTACTACTACTACTACTACTATTATTAATATTATTATTATTATTATTATTATTATTATTATTATTATTATTATTATTATTATTATTATTATTATTATTATTATTATTATTATTATTATTATTATTATTATTATTATTATTATTATTATTATTAATATTATTGTTGTTGTTGTTGTTTTGTTGTTCTTATTGTTTATTATTATTATTATTATTATTATTATTATTATTATTATTATTATTATTATTATTATTATTATTATTATTATTATTATTATTATTATTATTATTATTATTATTATTATTATTATTATTATTATTATTATTATTATTATTATTATTATTATTATTATTATTATTATTATTATTATTATTATTATTATTATTATTTTTATTATTATTACTATTATTATTATTATTATTATTATTATTTTTTTTTATATTATTATTATTATTATTATTATTATTATTATTATTATTATTATTATTATTATTATTATTATTATTATTATTATTATTATTATTATTATTATTATTATTATTATTATTATTATTATTATTATTATTATTATTATTATTATTATTATTACTATTATTATTATTATTATTATTATTTTTTTATTATTATTATTATTATTATTATTATTATTATTATTATTATTATTATTATTATTATTATTATTATTATTATTATTATTATTATTATTATTATTATTATTATTATTATTATTATTATTATTATTATTATTATTATTATTATTATTATTATTATTATTATTATTATTATTATTATTATTATTATTATTATTATTATTATTATTATTATTATTAATTATTTATTATTATTATTATTATTAATATTATTAATGTCTTACAGGTTGAAAATATGAATGCATGACAGCAATAGAACGGGTGGACCTGAAGGGATATTAAGGGATTACTAACACATTGGAGGGTTTGAAGGTTTGGATTTTTGGGAGAGATAGAGCATTTGTAAAAGGGACTCAGAAAATGAATGTTATTGGATTCAAAATTGTTCATGAAATTACTAAAAAGATAGGACTTGAGATTTTTTTTGTGGTTTTCATTGATAGTGATGAGTCAATTAAGGGAAGTAATGAAATTTAAAAAGGTATTTGTAGCTATCATAATTTTTTTCTCCTCTCATCTGTACAGATACTTTTAATACCAGCTTGTTGCTTATTGTGTGTGTTTTAAGATAATATGTGTAATATCTCTATAGACATCATTTCTTAGATGATACATCCAAAAAGGCAAGAGTCACTCAAAAAATTGTACCTCCCAAACTTTGGCAAGGATAACTCCCAGGCACCTTTGTTTACAGATGCCCAAATTTGGTTTGTAGCTTGCCAAAACACTTAGCTGTGATTAAGCAGTTTAAATTAATTTTTTACTTGAAGCATTGCCTAGTTATGGTGATTAGATATTACGTGTGTTTTTTGTGCTGTTGGAAATGAAGTGCCTTATAACTAATAAATGCGAGACTGTATTGATAAATGTCTCTGTTAAATCATAGCTTAGTGTTTTGATAAGCCACAAACAATTTGGGCATCTGTAGTCCTGGCACTTGAGAATTATTCTAGCCCCAGTTAGGGAAGTTCAATTTTTTGTGTGATCCTAGCCTTTTTGGATGTATCTTCTAAGAAAAGGTGCCTATAGAGACATGTCACATATCATCTTAAAGCACACACAATAAACAACAAGCTGATATTAAAAGTACTAGCACAAAAGAAAGGGAAAAAATGTTATGATAGCTACAAATATGTGTTTCAAATTTCGGTGGTTTCAGGTGGTCCCCCCTTCTGGTAAAGCTTATATTTAAACCATTGCTTGTTAGTGGCTTGTCCCCGGTAATTTTTTCATTGTGTTTAACCTGTAATTCTGTATCCGGCTCAATACACATTCCTTTGACATTTTAAAGTAATTGCAAATAGTCTAGGTGTAGGTTTTGAGGAGAATACCAGCCTTGCAGTAAGAGTGGTAGATTCTTTGATGAAAAGGGAAAAATTATCACTACATAGAGGCAACAGAGTGAACATTTCTGGCTTTATCTTTGAATCACTGCTTGAAGTTTTGTAAAATTCTTCAATATCTTCTTTGCTGGGTAATTGTTTTATAACAATTTTCCAATTCAGGACTTGGCTTAATCTGCCATTTGTTCGCCGCTGGGAAATTTTCTCCATTTCCTCCAAGGAACTTGCTGGCAAGCCTTTGGTAAATATGGAGGAAGCTCAACTATTTGGCTTGGATGTACAGCTAATATGGATAGCTTTTTCCAACCAGTACAGGATAGCTGCAATGTGAGAACTAGTTTCAGCTAAACCAGCCATGCATGTACAGTTCCCCAAAACAGTAGAATTCTTCCTTATGGCTGCCCAAAGTTGCAGTGGTAACTTGGACACTGTATATGAGTGTTTTACATCACTTGCTTTCCAAAATGTTTGAAGAACCATTATCTGTCAATAAAACACTTATATGCAATAATCCTTTTTTATATATATGTATTTTACTCCTCCTCAACAAAACTAGTGGAGTATATTAAGTAGTGATAGAAGTCGGGATAACGGTATAGGATGGGGAAAAACTTCTCGGTCGGTCTACTATTAGCTACTGGCTAGTTAGCTTCATTAGCTAAGATGCTACCTGAAGTCGGAGAAATGATCTGTTTGATTCAACAGATTGTTTTGACTTGAAATAATGGGATCTTGGCCTTCAAAGAGTGTTCGTATACCTTTTCTTACTATCAGGCATCATGCAGAGAATAATAATGATCAGAAACCTTTATTACCGATGCTTTGCTGTTTTTGCCATGCAAAATGAATGCGCGTTGTGATGGTGACCTCACGTGCAGCTGCTCTATTCTAAAGACAAATTCTTAATCAGCGCAAGCTGGATTGAATCGACAAAATATAAAATCTTAATTGAGCTTTGCGTTATGGACAAAATGGCGCCAATTTTTTCCCAACAAAATTTGAAGCAGATTGGTTGAATAATGCATTGGACAATTTGGAGTCTTCTCAAATTAAAATGATAATGAATGGACCTATGGTACTTGAGTTATGATAAGCAATATTTGAAGTTACAAGATCCGAATAGTAAATTTCTGGTTTTTAACAGTTTTGGGGGGAGCAGTCCACTGCCATTCCGTCCCCTCCCCCCCCCCCCCGAAGAATCCAAAACTCCCGTTACATAGGTCTCAGGTATCCTTATTAAATGACTGTAAAATTGAAAGGATTATGGCACAACCAAAGTGTTTTCAAGTTGAAATCTGCTGAAACCACCATTTTGGACACTAAGAAGCTGCCAAAGTGAATTTTAGCCGAGATATAAACAGTAGTTTTTGTGGCATCTTGAAATAGGGGTCGAACCAATATAGGGAGTGCTACCATACTCAATAGCGACAAATTACCAAATAGGCCATGTACAGTAATATGAAGTATTCTGACCAACTCCCTAGTGAGTTCGGGCATTGCTCGTCAATTATTTATTAATTTTTTCTAGCTAAATGCAGGCGTGATATAGTCTTATGAGCCAGACCAAACATGGTAATACTTCCGGTGTCACACAGAATTTGGCATCCCCACTTTTTAGCACCACCATGCCAAATACCATTTGGCATCCTACGTGTCGTCTTCTGTTCAGGGAACTAGTTCCGTTGCGCTACTTTCCCATTGTCTCATAACCCAAATTAGGAATTTAATGAATATGTGTAAGAACCCAGAGATATTTCAGGACTACCGGTTGATCACTACATAACATAATAGTGATGCTACTTTATGTGGTACTTCTTATCTACTGTCAGTGTTCTTTACTACTTTCGTCTTTGTCAGCGACCTTCTGTTCTACCCCTTTTCTATTGACAACCCTTTCTTTATAGTTAGGATTGCTACTCCGGCAGGGTGAAATGAGCAAATGAAGCAAAAACATTAGGTGTTCTCTCCTATTGTTTGGATTGCCAGATCTAAGGCCAGGGCTTAGAGATAGGGTATTTTCTATTGTCTGTCCTTTTTGTTGTCAAAATTGCCACCCCAGCAGGGGGAGGTGAGTATATTAGGTGCCCATTATGGCTCTTTTTCTATTGTCAATGGCTTGGGCTAGTGCTAGGGCTTGTGATATAAACTAGAAAAATATCACTTCCCTACTTGCTCTCGTCCAGTGCGCCAGCAGAACCGTCTGAAGAGGGGTGCCAAATTCCCCTAATGGTTGCTAAATTCACTAAGGTATTTGACTTGGAAATGACATTCCCGGGAAACCAAATTCCCTCTGACACTGTTTCATGCACGGGTTCATCGCTGGTTAGCCATTGCAGGTTAAATAGCTGCTTCCACTTCTTATTCTTCCAACGATGTTACCACATTGGAGTCTGTTGTCTTGATGAAAGGTTTGACTCAGATAGCAGTAGTTGTTATAGTCATCTAGCTCCGTCAAAGACAAGGCCATGTAGCTAGTATTGTAGTGTGATTATCAGACAGTGGTAGTGGTTATAGTCATCTTGCACTGTCAAAGACAAGGTCATGTATCTAGTTTTATAGTGTTATTATCAGACAGTGGTAGTGGTTACAGTCATCTTGCACTGTCAAAGACAAGGCCATGGAGCTAATATTATAGTGTTATTATCAGCATACATTTCTTTAAGGACTACAATGCAGAGTGAGTGTAGGAAGTCATTTTGCATGACCAATTAGTTTTTGAAGTTGACAGATCAGGAAGACTCAAATGACAACACTTTTTTGTTTCTGGACTGCATTAAAAAGGCAACATTAGCAGTTTTTCCAATAACTTAATCAAGTTACATTAAGTGCCATTTTATTTTTTTAATTGCTACTTGAGTGTTGACACCACATACCATATTTGACTGCATGTGCCACATTCACCACCACATACACATCCACAATGAGGGTCTTAGCTGATTCAGCATGTTTTCACCTGCTTTGGCTGGGTCATGTATGTATATTATTATTACAATTGTTATATTAACAATTATTTTAGCTGCACCTGTCTGCTGGCAATTAAGGAGGCTGCAGCTATACAGAAAATCTTGTACTGATAACAAAAAGATGAGTATAGAGCAATTTAAGGATCATGTAAAGTATCAACTTGAGTTGTGAGATTACTAAATTGTTATAGTTACTAATGACAAAGCTGTAACCTGTACATATTTATTGTGATTGTATATGCAAATTCTAGGACACACTGGACTACTCAGTGTTGTTGTGAGTATTAGTCCCCAAATTTCAATCATGATGGATCAGCATTCAAAATTTCCCAGAGGCATTAAAACTGAATTTGTGAGTGAAGTACAAACTGACCCTGAAGGTGTAAAATGGGTGATAAAAAATTTGTAGCTCAACTAGGATATATTAGTCTTGTTATCGATGAATCTCATTATGTTAATATTTGGGGGGAATGAATTTTGAATAGCTTTTTCTGATATGGATACTATAATGAGTATGATTCCTCAAAATGTTTAAGTTGATGGCTCTTACAGCAACAGCAACATAACACGCACTGCCAATTTTAATTCAACGTTTAAGAGCCTAATAATTGCGTTTCACCAACTATATCTAATATCCTGCACAGATTGAATCCACCTGATTTGGAGAAGCTAAGTTTATCTATTGCAAGTTTGATGGAAAAAAAAAAAATTTCCAAAGGCAGTTACATTTGGCAGACAATATGGAGATTGCTCTGATTTGTATGCCATATTATGGTGGAACTTTACAGAACCACCAGGATGTTCTGATTTATACCTGTGATTCCCAAGCTCAAAAATGAGATGATGTACTCAAGCTATTTACGATTCGTAATGGTAGATTGTGTCAAATCATTGCCACAATTTTGGAATGGGTATTGACTGTCTGACATACTTTGCATTCCACACTGGAGATTACCTTGAAATGCAAAAACTTATGTACAGGAAATGGGAAGAGCTGGAAGAGATGTTAAATATGCAAAACCTATTTTATTCCAAGGTAAAACAGGTTTCCATGCTACACAAATCATGAAAACTTACATAAATAACACCACATGATACAGAAGAAGGCTCCTCTTTCAGGGTTTATTAATTATTGTGAGAGTAATATTTTTAGTGGCTTTAAATGCTGTAATATTTGTGCTAGATATTGCCAGTGTTCCCCATGTAATAAATAACATCAGTACTGATCATGAAACATGATATAGTTGTCTTTTGAATTTGGCAGAAAGGGAGAAATCATCTTACAAATAAGATATTACCAACATTTTTGGACCTGCAACATTAGTTCCTTGTTATATAGACAGCCTGACAACAGTTCCCACATGAATGTAAATGAGCACGATTCCTCACTTGTTTGGCTCCATAACCTCGGCACCTGCTCTCCCACAGAGTCCCCCAATTTGTCATGAACCATTGGGTAGTTACCCAGGTATATTTACTTATAGCTGTGACATGTGTGATATAATGTAAGAATTTGTTGAAAATTGGATTAACTAATTTGGACACTTCGGTTCTGTTTATACGACAGTACTTTTTCTCTAAATAAACTAAATAAATATATAACATAGTCAAGCTACGCTGCCCCAATATTTTCCCCTTTTACTCCACTGCCTGTCCTTCCAACATGACCGACAAAATCTGATCAAAATCCATATTAGATGAGGGAGAGTTCCATGTGCCGAAATAGATGGATGAGAATACGAAGGTTTCTTCTAAAACTTCACACAAATGCTATGCATAACAGCAAGCAATTCTCAACCATGCACAATTGATGTAGGAATATGATTGTATGAAACAATTTCAATATTTTGTATAATTGTTCTTGGTGCTAATCACACGGGATATTGCATCCAACCCTTCCCATGGTATTAAAACACCAGGAGCATAATAAATGAAGCTTTCGTTCTGTTAAAGAGCTATGCTGTATGAGAAGTTTGGCTGTTTTTTTTGAGTGATTTTGATGATTGGTGACCTTGAAATCTCCTGCAATATTTTCTACATATGAGAATGTATTCTCCATCTCCCTCAGTGGTTGAGTCATGAAATTTGTACCAGAGAATGAAGAGTTCTCTAGCATACAAATTGATTCCATCTACTTGGTCACCTTGGTCATAACTTCCTGGTAAGAGTAAGTAGCTGTAAACAATTGACTTAGCCATGAATGAGCTACCTATGATGCTGAAGCTGCAGGTTTAGTAGTAAAAATATTTTGGCAGCTGCTTTAACATGTGCATGGACTAATAGAAGGGATAGTCTCCTGCAGCCTTCATGTCCATTTCAGCAGCTCAGAGTACTCTTGTACAATTGAGAAGATGATGCTGGTACATTGTCTCCTTCTCTACTGTGGACTTGATTGAGAACAAATAATTCAAAATCACCTGCATGTACAATAATTAATTATTCATGATGGAAAGTTTGTAATATATAACTACTTATAAATTACATATATACATCAGGTAAATTACTTTCATTAGTGTTAATCTTGCATTCCAATCCTTAATAACGGGTGTAATATCCTCCAACCGATCCAGAAGACTGTAGAATAGTTGTTCTGCTAAAGTTAGCTGGTCACCTCCCATCAAAATTTGATGAAAATGGGTATAATTAAAGGGAATGGTACTGTGTTTGGGAGTAGTATTTCCCATGGAAGCCTGTGGGAATATACAGTTGAAGTTCCGCCAGAATTTTTGCCATTTCGTCCAACTTGTTCTCTTTATAGAGCTTGACTCGCAATGGTACCTATAATATAATTTTCATAAATATTCAAGTACATCAACAAAATAGCTGCAATTTAGCTTGCAACTTTTGATTTCATGGACATCTTTTTGGTGAACCTTGAGGGAATATGCCAGTCTCTGAACTACCTTTGTCTTCAAGCTCATGTATGTGATTTTCAAAATCCTTTGTTTTGAAGTGTGAAAGTGAAAATCGATTAAAAGCAGTTTTAAATGTGTTATCACACAGGTACAATGGAAGTCATATGTATAAGTACGTCATGGCCCAGCCCCCTTTGTAAGGGTTTAAATTACAAGATATATGGCAATTGATTTTGACATATAAATTCCTGTGTACACCTGTGTGGTATATTATAGTTGTATATCACTTAATAAAGATTGACACATACCATCCATATAAATCTTAATTTCATTTTATTTAATAATTAAAATCTAATTATTGAATGACTTGAGTGATGAATACAATGAATTAGCAACATACATTATTTCCTTGAATTAATGTCTCCTTGATGATTTGTCTGGAATAATAAACCTCCCTGATCGGAAGACCATACCCTTGAAAGAGGACTGTAGCATCTTTGAAATGGCACACATCATGTAGTTTTCTGAAGTAGAAACTGTATTGTGTAGAGTATCTATATGAGCTGCTAGCTGAGCCTAGAAAATCCATGAATCTGATAAATAAAATAGATGTAATTTGAGATGTTATTTGAAAAAAGGAAACATACGTGCTAAATGCCACATTTTTGGACATGCCGAGTAGATGGGTCATCATAAAATGGAGAAATTTTTTTCCTGTCTGCATGTGAGCAAAAATTAAAAAAATTAGAAATGGCTGAAGCATTCAGTCTCTGGATGCTCTTCTGTTCAATTGACACTGGATGCATGCTAGTGAACTGGTACCCAAGTTAAATGCTTTGAACAGGTATGCTTCCAGCAATCTATTACTCCTATACCCCAGCAACAAGCCAGGAAAGTCAATAATAATTATAACAATTTGTATAATTAAAGTAATAGGTATCAGAACTATACATTGGGCAAGACATGAACAGAATGGTTGAGAATCGCTTCTCTCCCCTTATATTCTAGCTAGCTGTTGTTTGATATCCTATAATTATGGGTTGACCACATAGTGTGTGAAATGAGCAAATAAGGTTATGCCTTAGCCTAATAGCCAAAGAGATGCTTGTGTGTGTGTGATGCCCTAATATAGTCCAGTTCTAGGTGTCAATCCTATAGAGGACTGATCAATCGTGCAAGCAGAATTTTGTACGGGTAGTGTTATTTAATGAGTGTGGGTGTAGTCAGGAACTACTTCCCCAGCTTTTGGATGAAAGCTTGGCCCTCTAGAAAGTCTGTCAGCATTGCTTATCAGTCTCCTAGGTTGGCATTGCACTGTGTAGCTGTAGGATTGTAGAGCCAGGTTCCAGCGGGAAATCATCCGATGTTTTTTGAATTTTTCTAAGTACAGCAGAGGGTTGTGGTCTATTAGAATTTCAAGTGGACTCCTGCTAGGTAGTCTCTGAAATTTTATTCCTTCTACTATGGCTAGGCACTCCTTTTTCATGGCTGAGTACTTGCATTCTCACTCTAGCAGCTTCCTTGATCCGTATGCAAGATGGTGCTCCTCTCCTGAGTCACTTTTATGGTTAAGAACTGATGCCTATTGCTGAGGCATCAGTCTGTAGGACAAATTGGTTGTCGAAGTCAGGGCTCATGAGGATAGGGTAGAGAGTCAAGGTTATCTTCAATGTCATGAATGTTTCTTCTTGACACTCCATGGTCCAGTTGACTTTGTCTGGACTTTACTTATGTCATTTCTGACAAGGTGTGGAAATGGTCGGTATTTGGGTATGAATTTGTAGTAGTAGCCAATTAGTCCAAGAAAGGCACGTACCTTGGATTGGTCTTGGGCTGATTGAAATTCATTATGTCTGGCACTTTGGCCCTCTTGGGTAACACCTTTCCATTTCCTAACACATGTCTTAGGTAGGAACAAGTGTTTCTGCAAAATTGACATTTCGATAGCTTTACTGAGAGTCCTCCACTCCTCAGTCTCCTGAAAATCTCCTTCCTCACTCATTTTAGACGACAATGTCATCTAAGTAGCCTGCTGGAAAAGCATGTGTGCCTTCCAGTATCCTGTTCCATGAATTGCTGCAATCTTGAGGGGACTTTCATCTGGCCAAAAGGCATGTTGACATATTCGTAGTTTCTTCTAGCCGTGATGAAAGAAGTCTAAGGTAGAGATGTATTGAATCTTTCTAGCAAATTTATAAGGTCATCGATGCAGAGTAATTGATGTGGATCTGCTCTGGTCACTGTATTGAAGTGTCTGAAGTCCACTACCAGTCGCTTAGTTCCATCTTTCTTGGTCACGTAGAGCACAGCAGCTTACCAATTGCTGGTCAAGAGAATAATAATTTCTTGCTTAAGCTGTGCTTGAGGTCTTCCTTTAATATTACCAAATCCTATTGTGCTCAATAATATGGGGGTAAGTGAATCAGCAGGGAATTGTCTGTCTTGATCTGGTGTTCAGCCAGGGTTGTGGTTCCAGGAATACCCATGATGACATCCTGAAAGTCTTTCTTTAACTCCTCCACCTGCTTCTCCTGGCTCAGTTTGAGTTAGTTTCTGCTCCTCTCACTTGGTTCTCCTTCATATCCCAGGGTTAGTGGTTCTCTTTCCTCTTCTGCCCATAAGACTGCGTTGCTAGAGACATCCATTGCTTGAGACATTTGATGTGGAAAATGGCTCTCTTCCTTGATCCTTGTCCAGAGTCTAATACATAGGTCACTGGTGTGAGTTTGTCCGGGACTTGGAATATTCCTGCCCATTCCACTTGCAACTTGTTCTGGCATTATGGCTCCAGTACCAGTTCAAAGTCTCTGGTCCAGAAACTTCTATCCACTGCTTTCTTGTGTTGTTCCATTTGCCTTAGTTTTGCTTTCTTCTCAGTCCCTTGGGCCATTTATGACATTATCCATTTAGTGTACAGTCTTCTTAGGTCCTCCACTTCGCCAACTTGGGTTTCTGTTTCTTCTTCCAACTAGAGGTCTGCAAGTTCATCGATGTCCATTCAGATCTATTGTCCAAAGAGGAGTTCGTAATGGGAATATCCTGTCATAGTATGGATGGTTCTTCCGTATACTGCAATAACTCGTCCCATTCCCGTCTCTCCTTTGAGTCAACTTCATGAGAGTTCATTTGAAGGTGGAATTAAACCGTTTTATCATTCCATCCATCTGGGGATGGTATGGTAAAATTTTGATTTGCTTGATTCTTGTCATGGCACTAAACTGCTTCATGGTATGTGATGTGAAGTTGAACCTGTTATTGCGAAATATCTCCTGAGGCAAACCTATCCATGTAGTCAAGCCCATAAGATACTTGAGAGATCACTGTGGGGCTATCAATGTTTTTCAGGGGGTATGCTTCAGGCCATTTTGTACCATAGTCCGTGAAACTCCATGAAACTAACAAAAAAACAAACCATTCCACTCATGGTGATCCGTTACAGTTTAACGAAATGATTTCAATCCAAAAGGTACTGTCATCTTGACATAATACTGATGTCCTGGATATGGAACTATAGCATTGGGCAGATGGGATAGATGTTATGTCACCGATACTGATAGGAGACTAGAGCATGTGATAAATGATACAGAAACTGAATCATTATCAGCAGGAGAACCTCCAGAGCACATAGGTGGCAAATGATGTAAATCTGGCCATTATTAGCTGTTGCATAACCATAGTAGGATTATTAGGTGGTTATAGGGATAGGGTACAAGTGGAAACGTCCTTTGAAAAAAGAAATGATTAATAAGTTATGTGGTCGTATGGCATGTAGCTACAGTACAATACTATGGGATTGTCAAAGCTTATTTGTGCCAATTCCCTCTTTAACAGCTCTTTGAGCGAATCACCCCAATACAAAACTTACAAGTCTACAGAAATTGACAAAAAAAATTGACATTTAATTAAAATAGTCTTTTTCTCATCAAAATGTGCCACATACAGCCACATAGAGCTATACTAAGCTTTTGTGCTGTTTTGAAGAAATTTACTGAAATTGATAAAAAAAATTGATATTTAGGTCAAAGAAGTGTTTTTCTCATCAAATTGAGCCACATACAGCTACACTATGTTTTTCTGTTGTTTAGAATCATTTTTACGGAAATTGACCAAAAAAACATCTTACTAGTCAAAAAAAGTGTTTTTCTCAGCATAATGAGCCACATACAGCTATACTAAACTTTTCTGCTATTTTGAAGAATTTTACTGAAATTGATTAAAAAAAACTTAATATTTAGGTCAAAAATGGATTTTTCTCATCAAATTGTGGCACATACAGCTACACTAAGCTTTTCTGCTGTTTAGAAGTTTTTTTTTTACTGAAATTGACCAAAAAATTGAAAGGTAGGTCAAATTTTTTTTTCTCATCAAAATGAGCCACATCAGCTACAATAAGCTATTTTGTTGTTTTGAATTTTTTTTATTGAAATTAAAAATAAACTTGTCATTCAGGTCAAAAAACAGTTTTTCTCACCAAATTGAGCTACATACATGTACTCTAAGCTTTTCTGCTGTTTTGAAGCATTTTTACTGAAATTGACCTAAAAATTTAGTTATTTAGGTTAAAAAAGTGTTCTTCTCAACAAATTGAGTCAGATAGAGCTCCACTAAACTTTTCTGCTGTTTTGGAGAATTTTTACTGAAATTGACTAAAACCTTGTCATTTTGGACAAAAATTGTTCATCTCATCAAAATGAGCAACTTACAGCTACACTAAGCTTTTCTGCTGTTTTGAATAATTTTTTCAGAAATTGACAAAAAAATTTGTCATTTAGACCAAAAAAGTGTATTTCTCATCCAAATGAGTCACATACTGCTGCACTAAGCTTTTCTGTTATTTTGAAACTTTA
>CBDHDT010000035.1:0-58260 GCA_965261215.1 Ekhidna sp. | reverse complement strand
TCCTTGTAAAGGTTCCCCTAGCTGTGTCAATGCTATCTGTGTAGTCAAGTCTCTTCTTGAAAAGATTCTCCTAGCTATGTGTCAATGCTATCTGTGTAGTCAATTGTCTCCTTGTAAAGGTTCCCCTAGCTATGTGTCAATGTTGTCTATGTAGTCAAGTGTATTCTAGTAAAGATTCCCCTAGCTATATGTGTCAATGTTGTCTATGTAGTCAAGTGTCTCCTTATAGAGGTTCCCCTAGCTATGTGTCAATGCTGTCTAAGTCAAGTGTCTCCTTGTAAAGGTTCCCCTAGCTATGTGTCAATGCTATCTGTGTAGTCAAGTCTCTCCTTGAAAAGATTCCCCTAGCTATATGTGTCAATGTTGTCTATGTAGTCAAGTGTCTCCTTATAGAGGTTCCCCTAGCTATGTGTCAATGCTGTCTAAGTCAAGTGTCTCCTTGTAAAGGTTCCCCTAGCTATGTGTCAATGCTATCTGTGTAGTCAAGTCTCTCCTTGTAAAGGTTCCCCTAGCTATGTGTCAATGTTGTCTATGTAGTCAAGTGTCCCTATTAAGACCCATATATGTGGGCTACTGAGGTATGACTTGGCACAAAGTGCATGGGAAATGACTGTTTCTATTTTTCTTGGCTCAAATGTTATACTTCACCTAATTTCAAGATGGTTTTTAAAAATGTATTTACATTCTGTGTATGTTTGCAGCACAAGCTTTCTTGCTTATTTGCTTATTTGTAATGCACATCTGCAAAATATAAAGCTTTTATGGTATTGACAAATTATTGAAGATTTAATCATTATTATTTTTTGGTAACAGCTAATTGAACTGAGCTCATCATGTGGTGTATTTAATGGGAAAGAGCAATATATATATACAGGAACAAAAATGTTTTATTTAAAAACAACCAGCTGTATTGGCTTGATCCATTAAAATAGAATGGAAAGAAGACTGTACCCTTGTAAATCACAACCAGTTAGACCCCCATTGCCATTTATAATAATATACACCAATATATTGGGTTTTGGGGTTGCTGTTTTTTGTGGTTGCACAGGCACTCGGTGATTTAAAACCTGCAAAATGTTGATGTATATGATTTTAAATGGTAAAGGGTGTCTAACTGGTTGTGGTCTACATGGGTAGAGTCTGGTTATTGTTCTATTTTAACAGGTCAATCCAATATAGCAGGTTGTTTTTAAATCAAATATTTTTGCTCATGTCCAAGTTTTTTTGTTTGTTTGTTTGTTTGTTTTGTTGTTTCTGTATATCATAGTTGAGCAGTGGAAGAGAAATGGTCAAGCATCAAATGTGAGGTGATTGGTGGAGTGTCTCCATGACATGTAAACACTTTTTCTAAAATTTATATTGTTGGCTCTACTGTCCACAGATCAATGCACTGTGTATTGTGGCTGTTGTTGGCTGTACCCATATACATCATGTTGTCCAAAATATCGGAACATATCATTCTTTGTTGTTATTGTTGACTGCACTCCTATATGGTCACCTACAGCTTACTTCAACATTGCACTGGAGAGCACTGCAGCAGTTATATATATTATAGAGAGTCAGCTATGACCTCTTTTGGACATGTAACAGTAGACTAGGAGCATATATTGCACAAACTAAATACTGAACTAAGCGCTTGTCATTCGTCGTGGTATGAATCTGCAAATATGAGTTGTATCTCAAAGATACCACTTTCGCCAGTTTTTTTTGTTGCTTCACTGGATTGAGAAGCGGAGTAATCGTCCATTTATTGAAATATTTGGAGTCTTATGATGATATACTTATTGTACACCAGTTGTGCGTGTGTAGAAACAGAGTAACAAAGAACAACTAACAGACAGGTCTTGATAAATTTCACATTTTTCTCAAACCGCAATATTTTTTTTTTACACACTTCCGGTTTACTACCTTAGCAAAGTATTCAAGACACTCTTGGAGTCTTTTTGGAGCTGATATTGGCTAAAGCTGCCATTTAAGAACTGCCGATGTGAGATTTAGCTGAGATATAAACTTTCTCTTTTGAGGGGGGAGGGTTGGAGGTTGGTCCGCCATTTTAAAAAGTGGCTCAATCCTAATGTCCTCCCTGATTTAAACACATATTTTTCTGAACCTTTTGAGAAAGTTGTAAATATTTTAACAGGTGTGCTTGCTGTCATATATATATGCTTCTATTTTATAATTTATGACAGGAATTAGTAATTTATAAAGATTTGGAAGGGCTGCATATTACAGAAGAAGAAAAACGCAAAGTAAGTGATGAAGTGTGCCTTTGTTTAGTAGGTAGTAGTGGTTACTATATCTTCTGATATTTTCATGCAGAAATTATCTAAAGAAAAGGACTATTTGACTATAAAAATACAAGAGAACGAGAAGAGTAAGTCATTTAGACCATGAACATGTAATTCAATTTATATGCATAATGTCAACCATTGAGTCATGAAAGGGTTAAACCTCACCTAAGATCACGCTAAATCTGAAGTGCCCTCGTGGTTGGTATTCTTGTTCTCTATTTACAAATGCTACGATTTTTTTAATAGTTTTTCTCTCTATGATTAAATGGCTACTTCAGCGTGGCTGAAAGAACAATGGTGATCTATTGGGAGCATATTCAGGGCACAAATGTGTAGATATGTAATGAAATTGTGTCTACTGAAGTAGTGCAGCAAATATCTTGGTATTTATCTGTGTGAATTTCTTTGTGTATATGATGACCTCGAAATATATTCATACATAGTGTACTTGGCCAAAACTCCTGAACATTGGGATGCCATATCTCGAGTTCTTGTATGCACACTGCTAGAACTCCTGAATACTGGGATGCCATATCTCGAGTACTTGTATGCATACTGCCGGAAGTCCTGAACATTGGGATGCCATATCTCGAGTACTTGAATGCACTCTGCCAGAACTCCTGAACATTGGGATGCCATATCTCGAGTACTTGTATGCATACTGCCGGAAGTCCTGAACATTGGGATGCCATATCTCGAGTACTTGAATGCACTCTGCCGGAACTCCCGAACAATGCCATATCTCGAGTTCTTGTATGCACACTGCTGGAACTCCTGAACATTGGGATGCCATATCTCGAGTTCTTGTATGCACACTGCCAGAACTCCTGAACATTGGGATGCCATATCTCGAGTTCTTGAATGCACATTGCTGGAACTCCTGAACATTGGGATGCCATATCTCGAGTTCTTGTATGCACACTGCCCGAACTCCTGAACATTGGGATGCCATATCTCGAGTTCTTGTGTGCATACTGCTGGAACTCCTGAACATTGGGATGCCATATCTCGAGTTCTTGTATGCATACTGCTGGAACTCCTGAACATTGAGATGCCATATCTCGAGTTCTTGTATGCACATTGCCGGAACTCCTGAACATTGAGATGCCATATCTCGAGTTCTTGTATACAGACTGCCGAAATTGTACATGAATAAACAACCATCTTGGTGGCTATGCTCACTATCATGCGCATGCTTGCTATTGCATGATAGCAGCTGTTCAGTTTTAAGTGCTCCTTTTCTTGCTGACTGTTGCTATTCGCACCCCATTAGGACTGAAAATTTTAAAATAATGCGATGCAGGGTTGTGCTTGAGGGCCCTATCTGATAAGTGCTGTTGATATGTTAGATATTTAAGCTGTACTATAAGTAAACAATACTTACAGTACTTTAAAAAAAATCTAGCTTGGTAGGATTTTGGCCAAAGTAGCAGTCATTTTAGCTATTAGCTAATTAGTACCTTAATCCTCAAAGCTTCTGCATGGCTGGCAATAAATTTCTCAGTACTTCATGCTTGTATCGTAAAGTATTTGTTACCTTCTGCTAGAGCTGGCTATATATATTTTTAACCATTATTTTTTTATCAAAACCGATGACAATGCAGCCTTCCATTATTAATCTCACCATTTCAGCAACTGCAGTTTTTTTCTAGTTGAGTTTGGTTAGATAAAGCCTTGCTAGCCAACAAGTTGAGTTAAATTTCACCATGCGAGATCTAGAATACCTTTTTGGTAATGGTTAACAAGTTGCATTCGTTGTGCAGATGTATATATCTGCTCTCATTGAGAATGTAAAACCCGCATGCGTGGATATATCTGCTGTTCGCCCTAAAGGGGAAATAACCAGGATTTACTGTATGTTTAAAAAAAAAATTGTACTGCACCTGCTCAGTAGACTGCTTAAGCGTTGGAAAATATGCACATTCAACGAGAAAAAAAAGTTGATTAAAAAAATCTAATACACTCTGTATTATGGCATAAGAATAATATCTACTGTAAAAAATGTTAACTCCCATTGGAATGGTGCACAGTGACATTCACATCAGTATATAACAGCCTCTCACCAGACTAAATGCATTCAGCAATTGATGGACCAATAAACTGCCAATCATGGCTGATTATGGTGTGTCTTGGTATTATTTACAGCTTGCTAATGTGCACTTAGTAATATGGTTTACGTACAGGGTGGAGTTATGCCATATGGCCAGTAAACTATCAATGTCATAATTTTGTACGTCACTCTCAGTTGTTCATTTCTACAGTTTCATCATGGGTGAATCTGTAGATGCCGGTAATGTTGTTGAACTCATTTTATCTAGGGGCATAGCCTGAATAGAGGCAACGAGACACTTGCCTTGGTGGTCATATTCCAAATATACCTGGTAATGGTCATCAATGTTGCTGGCTCCTACTAGATCTGACCAGACTCAGTAACTGAGGGCCAAGCAGAGTTGCCCAGTTAGAGTTTCATTGCTAGCTATTGACAGTTTTTCAGTATCAATGTGTATTCTATATGGTACTAGTCTCGCGGCCAGACCCTATACCTCACAAGGGGTTGGGGAAAGGGTCTGGTCAAACTTGTATAGTCAACTCATTCTGCTGTCAACGATTTTCCTTGACAAAAAACATATAAAATCAATTTGTGGTCACTCATTCTGATGACAGCTGAATGTGGTAACTATATGAATTTGACCAAACCCTTTCTCGACCATGCCTCTTGTGAGATAATGGATCTATCACGCAAGACCAGTATATGTGGTACATGTAAAGTGGGTGTGACTTAATATTGGGTGTGTCTATGACAAAGTTTTCTGTGCATGCTCTCTGCTCCATTCTTGCCTCAATGATTAAAAATCCCTAGCTACACCCCTGCTATTTTGTACGGCCTGAATGGCCTAAGAGACAATGAGCCGAAGAAATTCTGTCATATGCCAGATACTTTTCTGTTCATGTTCTTGAAACGGCTTACTTGAAAGGCTGAATTAAATCTTTGTGAGGCATTAAGAATTGATGATGTTCTCGATGTGGCTAATCTTCTTGAATTTGATGGACAGGCTATTCGTTTGAGGTTGGGACAGTTGGGACATCACTCTCTTTCACTGCCATAAGCATCAGATTACATCCATTCACTTTGATAAAAAATCGACTGTTGAATTTTATAGTTTATAACAAACTTTGATATCTAAATTAAGCTAATTGCTTCCCTACACACTTCCAAAAAAAAAAGGAATATCTTGGATTCCAAAACTAACCCAGACAGTTCACTCCAGGAGATCCATTCACGATGTCATACAGACTTAATTTGGACCTAGTTCTTTTGCAATGTTGAAAAATGATTCCGGCTTGTCTGGGGAGAAGCAAGTGATGAAGAAGGAGAAGGCATCTCTTTTTTCCTTGGAGTCATCATCGTTGACCTGAACATAGTCTTGTCATTGGCCAGCGTGAAGCTCTGGACCTACCTTCTTGCTTGGAAAAACATTTCCATTCTCTCTAATTTTATGAGTGGTAAGAACTCTTACAGAAAGATGTATTGTCTTAGCATGCTAGAAAATTTGTTAGCAGAGCATAAGCTATACTAGCAGTTTTAGTTAATTCTTCTTGGGCATTTGGCAGGCTGTATAATAGGTACATGTATAAGTATTTCATGTTTGGTTGGCAGGTAAACAGCTCAGCTGCAGTTGACTTGTCTTGTTAGCTTGATTTTTTTAGGTTTGGAACTGGAGATTGAATGTGGACAGTGGAGAGAAGCGTCTTAGTGATTAGTTACTTTGAATGTTTATACCAAGTATGGCATACTGTATTAAGCATTATATACAGTAGCATGCATGTTGTATCATTAGTGTTCATGAAAGTGATTATCAGATTCAAGTTTGCACAGTGCCAATCCCTGGCATACTCCTATTTGGTTCCCCAAACCGCAGCTAGATTGAAAAGGGTAGAACAGCATGTGGTTCATTGAATACATGCCATGTTACATATATTAATTTCTATGGTTACTGTTATGGTTAGTTATAATAACATTGCGGATGGTTTCCATGACAGCTAAAGTTCACCACAATAGAGTTTGGTAATCCTGTGAATTGATTTATATATATATATCTAACTATTCATGTGCGACCTGATTTTTATAATTTTTCCCTAAATCCGGTGGTGAAAGAGTTAATATCTCTGGGGGAAATGGAAGGACACTATGCAGGGATTCCTACTATGGCTTTTGGGGGGGCTTGGTGTTATGCTTATTGCTTGGAACTAGCCTGCAAAGATAAGATTTTTACCAATCATATTGTGATATTGATGTATTTTTATGAGAAATCTTTCGTGAAGTCGTTGACATTATTTCTCACCTCAAAGAAATCCTTGAGTTTCCTGATAATAGTGACCTATATCTGTTACAAGGCAGTTGATGTATCTCTTATACACGCAAAGGTCTTTGGAAAGTTATTGACTGGAGTTGAGATGATACATATTTGACTCATCTCGATATACCTGCTGAGGCAGTACAATTGGTGGAGATAGAGCACTCGTCCAATTGTGCTTGAAAGTGGTGCCAGAGCACGATGCTTATCCAGTGTTGCTATACTCGCCTGTGTTATCCAACATTTTTGGCAACAAAAAATCCAAACAAAATCCAAACAACAATTTCATGAGAAATAACATCCTAAAGTGTGTTCATAGCATTTACACATGTCTTTAATAGTTCAGTGCTCGGTTTAAATTCATAGCATTTTTTAGGAACATTGAATTGCACTGTTAAAAGTGAATTTAATGTAGAAATTCCTAGTCTGTTTCTGTGCTTTGTTTTGTTGAGACCAATGTGGCTGAATAAATGTTTGGTATCAGCATTGCCATGCGGTATAACTAGAATGGCTTTTGCGAGTTTTGCCAATGTGGAGTAGCGATACTCAGTTTCCAAGCAGTCTTTGATTTGGCTGATTGCATGCCAATACTTATCCACCTCTGTGATGGCCGTAACTTTAGGAGGTAATGGTGACGTGCAGAAATCCATAAATTCCTCTTGAAGGCTGGGTTTGTCACCAACTTGAACTACCTGAGGAACACACTCTGCTGCAGCAAGACCCTGACCAGCCATACTCTATTGTTGTAAGCCTGGTTGAAGCCATTTGAGATTGGAGAGTAACTTATGACTCATAGGTAAGCGTTTGACAGCTCCCTTGGCTGCAGTAATCCACCAAGCTTGGATAGTCTCCCTAAATTTTCTCACATCTTTAGATGATAATCCATCTTCTTCTTCAAGATATGATAGTGTGTTGTGACCTATGAAAACTTCGTGTAAAAGGAGATACTCTTCTGAGTTATCAATACACACTTGTGAAACATGTTCAGCAGCACACACGTACTCAGAATTCATGAACCGCAACAGAAATTTTCGTATTAAGCCATCGAGCTCTTGGTAGAGAACATGAAGATTGCAGATTGCTGCTGCATGTACCTGTTGAAATTATGAACTTGGTAATGCAGAACATAGGAAGAGCAAGTAAGCTTTGGTCAGAGGCTTTTCAAGTGCAATTTTTACTCTTCTCACTTCTGCCTGCTTATCCTCAGTACTTCGAAAGTATGAGAGTAAGGCTTCAAATTGCTCGATAAGATGATTTACACAAGCTTCAAGGCTGAGCCATCGTGTTTGGCATGCTTTTAACAACTTGTGTGGCTTGCATTCCACAAAACACTAAAATTCTTCAAACTGTCGCAGCCTCCTTGGGCTCTTTTGGAAATAATACCATACATCAGTTGTCAGATCTTCCAATTCATCAGGCAATACTTAGCAGGCCTCATTTTCTATTAGTGCTGCTATGTGACAATGACAATGAAGAGCAACTAAAGCTGGCTGCCTACATTGTAACCATGACATCACTGAATTCCGTGCTCCCAACATTACATTGGCCCCATCTGTACCTAATCCGACAAGATTATCATAAAGGAGGGCAGTGGATTCTTGAAAATGCTTATCGATTGCGTTAAATAGCAGCTCTGCAGTTGCCCTCTCTACACTCTCTAGGGCAAAGAAGACACATCTCACCTGTCCTTGGATGTTATCGAAGAATCGAAGCATAATAGCAACTTGTTGTGTAACAGTAATATCAGTTGTCTCATCAGTTTGGATGCTGAAGTATTTTGTCTCTCTAACTGCTACGGAAATGGTTTTCTAACAATCCTGGGCACTAACTTTCAACACAGCTGTTGCTTTAATATGACTGTACTTACAGTCTTTAGCAATAGAAGAATCAGGAAACATCAACTTGAATAGGTTGGTACAATGATCTCCCAATTGAAAGGCAAGATGGTGCTCTCCAAGGAAATATGCAAAGATTACTTCTGCACGGATTACAGACTCCTCTCTTATTGGCCCAAAGTAGGACTGTAGAGGCTATACACCCACACCACCTTTTTCTGAGTGTTTGTGTAATTTCGTTTCCTGATGTCTCCTGAGATCTCTAGTACCACCTCTTCCAAGGTTTATATTAAGAGAGCACTTCATACAGAAGGCAAAAGAAGATCCCTTTCTCGAAGTTGTGGCCCCGCCTAAGAAGACCTGATAGAAGTAGAGATTTGACTGTCAATGTCAATTTGTGAAACCTAATTATCACAGTCAGAATCCATATCTGAAGAATCTTCTTCTGGTAACCTTGAAGTACTGGGTTCTGAAGATGCCATAGCTAACTCTCTCAGACACTCACTGTGAATGATTCTAACTCTTGCACAAATCGGGTTTTAAATACCCAACCAGATAGCTCATGCATGAGCAGGCACATAGATCAAAGGGTTCTGGCTCTGCAGGCATGTTCCTGCACAGACCTGGGTGAACACAGGACAGTGCAGGAATATTCCTACACAGACCAGGTAACCACATAATAACACAGGACTGTGCAGGAATATTCCTGCACAGACTAAGTGACCACATGAATATTCCTGCAAGGACTAGGTGACCACAAAATGACCACACTCAGCTAATACCACAGAGAGTGGTTTTGAAATAGGCTGCACATGGTCTGATTTGCATGAAATGTCAAACAATTCTCTAATGATGAAAATCCAAACATATAAAATCCAAACAGAAAATTTAAGGGTCAAAAATCCAAACAGTTTGGATAAAATCCAACACTATGGCAACACTGCTTATCGGTTGTGCTTTGTATGTCTGTATGTTGATATCCTCAAACTCCCTTCACTTTTCTCTGTCTGACATTCTCAAACACCCTTCACTTCTTAGTCTGACTTTACAAGGCAGTAAGGTTGATTTGTACTGGCAATCAAGCACATTCTCACGACTACTAAACACTGCAACAGTTGGCTGGACAGCACCCACTCCAATTGCCTACAGTCAAACTTGTAGTCAGCTGGTTCAAAATGGTTCTAAGGAATATCACCGAGCTTTACTGATGTGTTTAAGACTCTAGTAATCTTCTTGAGACCAAGCATTGCATGATAGACTGGAATGGTCTGATGTTAAGATGCTATGAAGTATTCTGGTCTTCCTTGATGGCAAACCAAAGCAAATTCCTATGTTACTTCTGTGACTCAAAAATGCTGAAGCTGGAAAGATGATTTGACTGAAATTGAGTCTGCAGTGGAATACATTGTCGTATTATTCAGAGAACCCCTACATGCCAAAAATGTTCATGATGAGATTGAGTGTGAAAAATACTCACTTTTCACACTTAAAATTACCAGAAATTGTAGTATAACCTGAATGCCTTACTTGATGCATGCAAATGGCCAAATATCCTCCTTCTCATTAAGCTTTTGTCTAATCTCCGATTTTCTGATGTCACTATGAAGATAATGTTCTCTTCTTTGAATCCCTACTTTTTGATTTGATGGATTTTAACATAGAATTGCAGTGTATCTGTAGATTTCCTCCAGATCAAGCTATTGAAGCTTGATGTAAGCATCTTAAACCTCTAGGAGGAATATTCAACGATCTTGGAAAGAATAGCTCCCAAGAATCAGTTCAAGCCTAGTTGAAAGTTCTTCTCCTTCAACAATAGAGGAATGAACAAGGTTGATCTAACTGGTGCCCAGGTTTTTTTTCCCCCAGATTCTTCTTTCCTGGAAAAATTGGAAGAATAATAGTTCCAATGATCTTACAGTTGTTGTCAGCTTTAAGTTCGTCCCATCCAAAGCCTAATCAGCATTTTTTTAAAGATTAAAAAAATTGTTGATATAGCTTTGGACCTCCATAGATTTTTCACACTTCACAAACTTTATATATGGTTCTAAAGATAGGTTTCTGTATGCTCTCTTTTGATATATAAAAAAAAAGTTGCCTAAGTTTAGCCATACCTAACTTACTTGCTGGTAAAGTCGGGTATCTCTAAAGTCTTTGTACTGAAAGTTGTACAGTGTTATCTCCTTACTGGGAAGTGGTAGGAAGCTACTTTGTGCATGTGTGGTTAGAGGAAGCTCCCGGCTGACTTTAAAAAAAACACTAACAAGAGGTTGAAAGGTATTGTGGGTGTCTAAATGAGATATCCAAGGGATTTGCTGCCCCCAAAGCCTTAGGTCTTACCAAGATACCCAATATTTCCTTAAAGCAAGTAGCTAATTAAAACTATCATTTAAGAATATGGTACGAGACATCACTGACATCCCAGGGCATGCCTGAGCTTAAATGCCTTCAGCAGGCCCCAAAGGGCATACATCTAAATATGGTATTTTACTTAGCTCTTACATCATTTCCGGCCAATTGACTCTTCACGCACATCTGTCCAAGATATCACACACATCAGCAAGACACACAGTTCACCTTACATACATTACACGAAGTAATTAACACATGTTCTGGTCTAATTATAGCCCATTCTCTTCATTAACAGACGAGCTCCCCTAGGCTCTACCTGTCTGAAGGTTGTGTATGTTAGGGGTTAGTCCCTAACAGGTATTGATTACTTTTTTATATTTTTTTTATGAGGCATTTGGAGACCAGAGCTTGCCAACTTGGCAACCTTTGATGCCTATTAAAGTTCTCATTGTGTAGCTTATGGCTTCCTCTGATACACACGGTAAAAAACAATAACTTCCTTGCACTTCCAAGAAGGGAGCTTGGACTTGCACTTTAGCTGCAAGTAACTTAGGCATGGTTTTACCTGGGATATATATATATATCACAAGAAAGCACACACAGAGATCTTAACTTTAGAGCCATAAATCAAGTTCATACAGTGAAGTGTGCAAGACAAACATCTATGGAGCCACAAACAATTTTCTTTTGCCTTTTTAAAAAAAATGATTCAGTTCCTCCTTTCTGACTAGGATAACTGTCTTGATGAAATGTAAGAACTTGAAAAAAAAAAGGGATGTGATTTGTTGAGAAAATAAATTCAGCGTCACTGGTAACTAGGCTGTGTGAGTTACATAAAATTCAGAGTCCTCAGGCCCTATTAGGGAAAATTATAACCTAGTTAGTGAGTAGTTACAGTAACTTATGGTAGTTGCCAAGACAACTGAATAGTCAGTCTACTGCATGTGTTCAGGCAAAGTGCCTAATTGTCCGGCCATGTATTATGAGGTCATTTTGTGGCTCTCATCAATAATAATTAGTAGAACAAATCAGCAAACAAAAATTTGATTTTGGTGCCAAAATGTGACTGTTGAATGCGATCTTCTAGTGCAGGAGTGCCCACACTTTTTCGGCTTCAAGCTACTTTTAAAATGACCAAGTCAAAATGATCTACCTACATTAAAATGCTAAATATTATTTATTTATATATATACTGAGACGTATATACAATATATGCTGGTGTACCGGCGGGAAGTCAGTGTCGTAGTTTCTATGAACAGTCCGAAAGTGCTGCTCCACATTTTCCTTCTTTGGAATAGCGATGGTAGATAGGCAGATCAGACAAATGCACTTCGAATACGACATTGTGAAAAAAAGTCCTCCTCCCTTTCCGGATGGAAGTGTTAAGTTTTTGGTTTCTTACTTGGTACAGCTCCTTCACCCATTTCTATACCCTTTCTTTAGAGCTAACTAGGTTATTAGCTCACCCACATTTTGCAGTAGCTTGTGTGGTTGACCGCACATGCGTGGTGACATGGGTGTCAGAAAAGATGAGATCTCAGACTGGCTGCCCTGTACGAATCAAGTGGCACGTGCCATAGTGCGGATGGATGATAGGCTATCTAAAAAAAATTATGCCATGCGATCTACCCACAATACCTTTATGATCGAGGTATTGGGCACCCCTGTGCTAGTCTAATTTTTTGGACATAAATGTTGAAAGTACTTACCTTCACCTGTATTAATAATCTTTATCCTGACTGGCTGCTGTTCAGACTTTATATAGTGGGTACTCTATTACTTCAAAGGACAACCTGTGTTTTGTTTTGTTGCATCTTGCTCAAAATATTACCATCACAAAATATAAATGATCACTACACACGAGTACACATACAAGCATTGCATTGAAATAACTGAAAAAATAAAATAAATTGATGGTATGTTGATGTTTTCAGTTGATAGATGTTCAAGCAGGGTAATCTTGAGAAAAAATTTAAATTAAAACCACCGAAAACAATCTCAAGAAACCAGCTGTTAATATGTGAGTAGCCAAACCACAAGTATAAAACTTTACTCTGCACATATCTAATCAGTTTCTGACTTACCAATACATATTTAAATTGGAAATTGTCCGGCATCATAGGTAGGTCCTTCTGATACAATGACCCTCTCCTCTTCAGCTACTATTTCTGCATCCCTCACCCGGTCAACATTTTCCCCCTCTCCTCTTCAGCTTCTATTTCTGCATCCCTCACCCGGTCAACATTTTTCCCCTCTCCTCTTCAGCTTCTATTTCTGCATCCCTCACCCGGTCAACATTTTGCCCCTCTCCTCTTCAGCTTCTATTTCTGCATCCCTCGCCCTGTTAACATCTTTGCCACATCCTCTGCTTTGCACTCACTCTTGGCATGCCTCGTTTTGCCAGTTTCAGCCCCCCAAAAAGTGTTGTTATAATACCCACTTCCATCTACAAGCATAATATTCCAACGTCCTTGCCTTCACTATCACTGAACCTCAACACAGCTACGTTCACAGAAGGCACACTGTCGACTTGGTTATGAACTGTGTTTTAGTTGCCCTGGACCACACAACAGTTTGAAAGGTTTAGTTGTTGCTCCTGGGGAATATTATTCCAAAGGTTCAGATAGACAAACGGATAAATAATTGACTATCTTACTTTGCCATATCCTGTGGAAGTTGTATGTACGATGGGAATGGGTAGTGTTGGGAATAGGTAATGTTGGTGGTGAATATTGGTCTCTGATGCATACGCCAACTATCCTTACCATCTGGGGAAAACTGGTGCATTGGTTTTCTATCCTTTGATAAACAATGAAAAAAATGAAGAATTTATAGCATGGACCATCAACTCAACATCACCAGCATTGTTTCTGATTGCACCACCATAAAATATGTTTTTTGCCTTTATATTACCATCAGTTTGCCTTCCATTCACTTTTTGTGGATACTAATGCATTCCTGCACTTGCGCGGCACTGCTATATTTAGGGATAGTTCATCTATACAATTCTGCAGAAAAAGCTTTCGTTCGCTGTTATTCACTTTTCTTCCTTCTTTTTAGGTTGTTACCACCAAACAGGATTTAAAAATGAGTGAATGTCACAGATATACTTAACATCTGAAACATGGACTAGATGGCACACTTATTTAGCGAAGACTCGGACTGTGGTTTAATGGCTATGTTAACGAGGATGAAGATATAAGCTCCAGGACCATGGTGGTGATGTGTAACAAGAAGAGAGGTCGCAAAACTACACAGTGTACTTGTTAGCCAACTTACAGAGAAAGCCAGCCAGCAAGCACTAGTGCTAAGGTAGTAGATAAAGGTTAAAACCTAGTAGCTAGCTTTAAGTTTGGTATTTTATTGAAGTGGACTAGTCAAACTTTTCTATAAAACATGCATCTGACTACAAACATATCTTGAGGTCCAAAGAAATGCTCTGCAGTCCGATCTTCACCGATATATTGCTTGAGGCATTCTTGTCTAGTTTCTGACAGTTGCACATGTGAACATCCAATTATTTATGCGCTATCCGTGAAAGAGTTAAACACTATCTTTCTACCTGTCTATCTATTTTACCAGACTTCTTCAATTTGATTAGTGCTGTACTCATTTTTATATATAGATTCCCTATGCATTCATGGTCAATCTGTATGAACATTGGGAAACATCATCACCATCACTAATAAAAATTGTGTACCTATGCTTCAGCTTGTCAACAGAACCTAACAACAGATTCGTTAAACTCCATCAAATTTCATATATTAGAGAATCCAGTGTAATTTGCTTGGCAGTTCGGCTTTGTTGTTGATATCCCCCCCCCCCCCCCCCCCCCCCCCTCACTCTATATTCATTGACTCCCTCACAGAACAAGACCTAGAAGGTTTAAAAAGTAAGTCGCGATCAAGGCCTTTACCCATTTTCCAGGCTATCACTATAACTACATCAAAAGGTTAATAGTGCAACATTTCTGCCAAGTCTCATTAACAGTTATACCTGCAAGTCTAGGTGGTTTGCTGCTACTACTTTTAGCTGGCCTATCACTGACTCCTATATATCCTTGGTAAAGGTCGAAAAAGATGTAGGTGACAGGATGAAAACATTCTAGACATGCAGTAATTTATTGCTTTAAAGGTACTTATCCCATAACTCTCCAATCGAGCATCCAAAACAGCAACTTTGTTGAATGAATAGCTTCAGCAGAGGAGTGATCTGAACAAGTCCATTACCACAAGTAGGACTACAACACTTCAAACTCACCCTTGAGACTAAACCTTTTTCGATCCCCATATTTTTTTTTTAGAAATCACATGGGACCTGCAATATATGCCTCTAGCTGGTTCCTGAAGGACAGCATGTAACAATTCATATTTGATTGCACAATACCCAGCCCCTCTTTCCCAGCAATGGACTCTGACCAGTACCAGGAAAACCTGAAAGGTTGGCAGAGCTAGAATAGTAGTGGCTATGGCAGAGGGATGTAGAATAACAGTAGATAGGGAGTTCAACAGTAGATGGTCCACAAAGTCTGGTTCACAGTGTGCAGCTATATGGCTAGCATGGATTTGAAGGCTATGTGAACCATCTGTACCTAGGAGCTATATAGCTAGCTAATCATCAAGGTTTAAATTTACCAAAGTACAAGATTGGGTAGGTTAGGCAGTGGCTGGTTAGGGACCCTAGTTCTCCCAGCAATTGCTCTCCTGCTGTTACTCTTGGAACTTCTCTTATTTCTTGGGAGTCATATTGGAAGATTAAAAAAACAACTAGAGAGCCCCAGTCAAATGACGCTGACCCTCTGAAATTGTTCCACATGGTCTCATTCAAGTATGCATGTTCTCCAGCATTTGTGTAGTTAGTGTTCAATGAGTGGCAAAGGGAAGTGCTTGGTTTATACTGGATATTTATAGACACAGAATTGACAAAGTTACAGGATTGTGTATAACAGTGAAAACTGAGCTGTTCTTCGTAATTTTCCTCGATGATTTTGATTGAAAAAATTGCTGCTATATATGCACTATATTAATTTGGAATAAAACTTTCAGTTGCATTGTAAATTAAAAATCACCTTTTCTATAGATTATTCAACAACCAAAAAAGTCACAAAAAAAAAGCCCTCCTTGCATTGTATTAAATATAAATTTTTTGGTCTGCCATTTGTCAGATCAGAGATCAGCAGTTTGTGTTTTCAAGGAGTTGATCATCTTCCCACCATTACCAAATGCCAGCATGGAGTTGGATATGGCTGAAAGCCACCTCTCATACTAATAACTCGGTATTTGTGTATTGTATCTATTTATATATGTTTATCTCAACTGAAAATTGAACATCACTTGGGTCTCGGTAATTACCTACCTTAAAAGGGGAAATGGGATTAGCTATCCCTGGTGATTTGGGTTATCTGTCCAAGATCTCCAGGTTCCAAATGAAATCTTAAATGCGCCAAGAAGTTGCTAATTTACTTTTTTTCGTTCAGTCTAGTTGCTAGTTTAGGAAGATTATAACTCGTTGCTTCTACCAAGAATCTATGCTAAACACACTCCCCCAAGTTCAGCAATATATGAATGTGAGCTATCCATATCAATGCCCTGTATACAAAAATTTAGCTTCAAACCACATGCATACACATAACATTAAAGATGGCAGTAATATTTTTAATAGCTATATATATATATATTTTTAGTTCAAAGTGTTCAAGTCATAAGAATGCAAATATGATATGCTGCAGTTTCGTATAAGAATGGGCTACATTGAGGTAGGTAAACAATTAGACTATGCATCACTACATCATGCTTAGTGCAAATAATCTATCCAGGAATTCTGTCCTTGTTAATAACGATGGAATTCTGAGTGGTTCCTGGTAAACACAAGTGCCTCTGTAGTTTTTATCAGTGGGTAGACTTCCAGAAATAGCAGTAAAGCCTGGGAATGAGCTGTTTTTGATGGAATTTGCTCTTGTCGGCTTTTTTTAGGCTTGCTCTCCTCCTCAAAATGTGTGCGCCTAAGTGAATACTAAACTTGACAAGCATCACCCACAGATCAAACTCCTTCTATACTGTTAGTATTATATGCTCATGGGTGTTTAGCACAGGATTTGATTCTAAGGTATATCAAAGCCTTGTATTCTGTTATGGGCAAGGACCTGAGCTTGTGAAATTCTATTACTAGTCTGACCCAGCTAATCCATCCCAGGTGATTTAGCTTATCAGTCCAAGATCTCCAGCTGCTAAGTGAGGTACTTCATTTAAGTAGCTCTCTTCCCCCCCTCCCCCTTAGTGTGGCAGGTTACAGAAAATATTGGGACACACTGGATAAAAGCACCATTTTTTGGTGTTGCTTTTACAAGCCTAGTTAAAAAAAATTCTGCTAAAACTTAAGTAATTGAGGTGTTAATTCGTTGTAGCACATTTTTTATTCAGTATCACGAACTAAATTGATTTTTTTATTTATAAAAAAACATGTTTTAACTTGTATGGTTACATCTACACAGTTCAGTGCATGACCAGTTAGCTTTCTTGCATCTGCTTTTGGAACTGCAAGCTTTAGCAATTTTGCAGTTACACTTCACCAGTTCCTGTCATACTTTGCCGGCTATTGTCTATGTCATCCAAACAGGTGCCCATTTCTTGTTACATTCATCCCAAGACCAGCCGAGAATTCTGATATGTCCTTCGTTGTTATGTATTTTCACTTATAGCCTAGACAGTAGGCTGATAGGCTGTTCACCTTGTATGCTGCAACAGGGCATCGGGTGTTGGTGGGTTGTTCGCCATGGTTTTGTTGTCTCAGCAATATAGTCCCATTCTTGCTTCATCAAGAAGCTCAACATTGTTGCTCTTGCTGCAAAGAAGTACAGTAAATCTTTGCAGAAGGCTGAAAATTGGAGTTGCAATGTCCAGATGTGTGAATGGATTCAATGCGATAGTAACGAAGGCTGTGGGGATGTTTGGGAAGCAATTCCATGCTTCCAAGTATGACCTTTTCCCTCTTCTGAAATAAGCTCAAGCAATGAAACCGTGAAAAAATGGTAAAGCTATGGGACCTTTAAATTGTGGCATATAGTATTTAATGGCCATTGATTTTTTCCTGTACCAAATGCTACCCAAATATTTGCAGTTGAATTCAATGCTGTAATGTGAAAGAACTTTCCCACAAGAATAGCAACAATGTTTGTGTTCACTATATGCACCAGAAAAGTACTCTGTACTTTATTCAGTGTATCGATAATGTGGGCCATGAGCCGAGTGTTTGCTTCCTCATAGTCACATGTTGACATTTCTAGACTGATCCTGTTTGTCAAAACTTCTTAGCCTTGGGTAACAAGTACCTCCTTGCTGCCGATATAGTGAAATGCTGTAATCTTAGAAGATAGAAACTCGAGGATTTCATGTTTATTTTTTCATCATGCTAGAAACCCATCTAGTATGTTAGTACTATGTTGTCCAGCTACTTTTCTCCCAATGCCTTGACCTGCTTTTCTCTTGTTGATGCTTTGATACTCTCTGTGATGTATACAACACTCACCACATCAAGACAAACACATTTCTCCAGCTACTCGCTAAGATGAGGCAGAAAGTCAAAAATGGCTTATTTGTCAAATGTAGTGATGCTTGCTGTGAGAAGAAAATGAATAAGAGCAGCACCATTAATAGCTATTGCATAAAAAAAAGTTGGAGACCCACACTGATCATCCGCTGGTAATAATTAGCTCAAAGATCAGACTTCTTGGAGGATCGTAGTTTTCCATACTCAGGTAAAGAGGGTGGAAAAAGCTGATTTTCATGTTTGAAAAAAGTGGTCATATTGCAATCCTTTTTTTACTACAATGTACAGTCATTGGAAAAGTTACATAATTTTTTAGATTTTCTTCAGCCTTTGATTGCCTTGACTTTGATTTCGGTTTTGGGCATTTATAGACTGAAAGACTATTCCTTTTTGATTGGCTCATGGATAGAGCAAGTACGGTTAACAAGGACAGATTTGTAGTAGCTTTTGAACTAATATTTCCCCAGCTCCCCAATTGTACAGACAGTCTCAACCACAGATTCACCAGGACATTGCCTGTGTCCAACATTAAGAGCTCTTGAAATTGATCTAGAATGGGATTACCCATATCTTGAATAGCCTCCACCAAAGGAAGAACATATAACTTGAAGGTCTTACGTGTTGAAAGACATCATCATGGTGAAAATAATTCCCTTCTTTTTCAATCACAAATAGCTCTTTAAATAAGCTGTGCTTGCTCAGGCCTAGCCAGTAGCCATTTTCTGAAAGCTGACGATTTTGTGTAAACGTTACTTCCCAACTAGATCCTTTGACTAGCTCATTATTTTGTTCATAAGCCTTATCTATGGGCATTGCCGAAAAGCGGTTCTTGGTTTTGTGAACCACACAATGACCATGCTCATGAAACTATTTTGTGAATTAATGTGGGTAAGTTCTCCATGTCACAAATGTGAACAGGCATTCATCGAGCATAATGATGTGATATAGTGAAAATCAGGGGATAATTTCTTTAAACGAGTCAATATCAAGAGAGATACTCTTCTCGCGATTTTCCCTGATAAAACATGACCCATGCGCTTGAAGCTGAGTATAGTGTCCCAGTTCTGAAACATTGGACTACCCTTCCTAATACTCTCTCCAAGCCTGTTTCGACAACAATCTACCAGTTCTTGCATACACCTCTTCTTGGAGCTTGGCTAAAGTCACAGCACTGACTTGGTGAGCATACCTAGTCCTCATAAGATGGGAAGTTTATCTGATTGCAGTGTATTAAACTAATGACATTTATCACTAGTATCTGATTGAGGGTATTAAACTGATGATATTTATCACTAGTATCTTATTGCAGTGTATTAAACTGATGGCATTCATCACTAGTATCTGATTGCAGTGTATTAAACTGATGATATTTATCTTCATGGGAAAACTCGTCTGGCACTATTAACATCACCACTTCCATCTCAGGTCTTTCCCTTTTCGTGCTCTGTCTTGCCTTTCATGGCCAAATTTACTATGACAAGACTTACGTCACTAGCTTCATTTTAAACCGTGCATAGTTACATGCTCTACTAGATGAATTAGAGGTATAGGTTGTACATCTAGCACCCGAAGTACATACCAGAGAATGGAAAGATTGGTATAGGCCTGATTTGTCTGTACTACCTGATCTATTCAATAGCCTGAGATTCTCAACCTGGGAGGATTTCACCCCCAGTGGAGGATTGAGAAGAGCCCGGAGAGAATTGTGGGCCAGGGAATGAAATGGGGAGGATTGGAACAGTGATGGGGAGGATTGGGCCAGCTACCTCAAAATAATAATTTTCTACGTTTTCTTCAAAAAAACCCATTTTCCCCAGCATCTTTCAAAATGCTACAACGATTTTAATCCCCTGTAATGAGTAATTGATTTTAACACCTCTAGCACTCTAATCCCTGACGACTCGCGTCGGTCATGACGTATCATGGTCTTTGGGGTTGAGTCTGTTTGTGCATGATGTGTGACTGTGCTTCTTTTAAGTTTTCATATGAAAGGCCTGCAGAGGCGAGTTGTCATGACTCTATGTTTGTGTACTTGCAAACGGGATTAATTGGCAAACAGGTTTTGTTACTTGTTGTCAAACTTGGGGTTGGTATAAAAGACCTGTCACAGGTCAGTTTGCCAACAGTTCACTCTGATTTGTTTTCGTTGCTATTTTAATGATTTTGTGTCCAAATGTTGAAAAGAAAGGCGCCTGATCAGCTGTCAACAAGCAACAAAGAGAAGGTTCGCCAATACTCTGTCGAGTATATCAAGTTCGGTTTTATTACTGATACCAAAGACGCAACGAACCCACACTGTCTACTATGCTGCAAACCTTTCTGCAACGACTCAATGCGACCAATAAAGCTTCAAGAACACCTCAAAAAGATGCATCCCGAACACTGAGAGAAGCCCTTGGAACACTTTAAACGTTTGAAGGACAAGACGTCCAAAACTCAAGAAAGGTCCCTGGATTCAATGTTCAAAGCTAACACCAGTATGCAGGAGCGAGGCCTTCAGGTTAGCTACGAACTGAGCTTCCTCCTTGCCAAGAACGCCTGACCCCACACCGACGGAGAGGATGTGCTGAAGCCCACCCTGTAGATCTACCTCAGAACGATGCAGAACAAACCAGTTGCACAGGAACTGTCCACAGCGCTACTCAGCAATGACACTGTTCGCCGGCGCATCGATGACATCGCGGACGATCTGGAGGTCCAGCTGGTCACCATCCTCAGGACAAACAAGTTCTCCATGGCCCTCAACGAATCCACCGTCCACGACAGTAAAGTGCTTCTACTCGCCTACGCCAGATTTCAGCACAAAAACGAATTTGTTGAGGATATGCTGTTTTGTAAATCTCTCAAAACCACCACAACTGCGCTGGACATTTACACTGTGGTCAAGGACTATCTTAGTGAAAAGAACATTCCGATTTCAAACAGTGTGCCTACCGCAGCAGGTGGCACTCCCACAATGATGGGCCATCAGAACGGTGTGCTGAAACTTTTGAAAGATGACAATCCGGATATGATTACTGTTCACTGTGTGATACATCGAGAGAATTTGGTCGCTGGAGCCCTGAATCCGGAGCTTGACCAAGTTATGAAAGGCGTCATCAAAGTGATCAACTTCATAAAAGCACACCCCAAAACTGAGAGACTGTTCAAAGTTTTTTGTCGGGATATGGACCAGGATTACGTGAGACTAGTTCTGCACACTCAGGTGTGATGGTTATCCAAAGGAAAGTGTCTTGAGAGGTTCGTGGCACTCTATGACATGGTGTTAGAATTTGGAAGTAACAAAGATGTGTTTCAGTTTTTGAAATACAATGACACGAAAGCATTGATTTGTTACTTAGCGGATGTTTTTGGTAAATTGAAAGGACTAAACAAGGAACTCCAGGGTGCGCAAAAGACTGACAGCGGACCAAAATCTGTGCTTTCATCATGAAACTGACCTTCTGGTGCTCACAGATTGCGAGACGTAACATTTGCCAATTCCCGCACCTCGGCCAGTGTGAACCTTCCGACGAAGCCCTGAGAATCATCGCCGAACACCTTGCCAAGCTGTCTCAGGAGCTCAATGGAAGATACACCGACCTGAAGTCAATGACTTTTCCTGCATGGATAACCCAGCCATTCCTGTTTGACTGTGGAAGCTAGGAGTGTTTGGCCATGGACCCTGATCAGGTGGAAGAGTTGATGGAATTACAAAACGACGATGGCATGCAACCTATCCACGCTGTCAGAAACGAAATGATGTGGTTGGACTCCCAAGTCAGTGCCAAATACAGCAAGTTAGCTGTCGTGGCCCAGCAGGCCCTTCTCCCATTTCCAATGATCGAGTGTGCCTTCAGTTCAGTGACGGACATTTTAACAAAGAAACGAGGACGTTTGGACATTACTGGTCATGGGGATCTTCGTTCAAAGTTGACGTGTTTTGTTCCTAGAATTTCTAATTTGGTTGCTAGACACCAAGCACAGGGTCTGCATTATTTTTTTTTCGATTTCTGTCCGCTGTCTCATTGTCTTTCTGTCAGATGAGGTCCCTTGGTCATTTTGAACTGACATTTGTAAATATGTAACTGTCAACAACTTTCTAATTGGTCGATAATCAATAATGTCAATAATGAATCCGAATTGTGTCAATTAATTTTGTTTTGTTTTAATTTTGAGAGGGGAGGAATTGTGATGGCCCGGCTCAGGTAAGGGAGGAATGGTGACTGAAAGGTTGAGAAACACTGTAATAGACACTAAAGGGCTTCGTTAGAAGGCTGCTGGCATACCATGCATATTGCCCAGTCCATGTTTGAGGGCTTGGTGGTAGATCGGTGTTTGATAACAAAAGACCTATGAACATACTCAAGGTTTTTTGGGTCAAGATCAGCAAAATACAGCTTAACTTACTTTGTTATGATGATTTTGTGCACAAAGAAAGCTAGAAAGGCAGTTTAGTTGGCTCCAAATGCAGATCATGAGAGCAGTTACATGGTTTCTAAAATAGCTAACATATACTTTTTTATTCCTTATGAAGTCGGTAAAAAATAAACCGTTTTAGATGGGTCCTAGCAGAAAGTGACAGCAAATGGTCTCAAAACTCTTATGTAAAAATTTGGCGCTTTTATCCAGTGTGTCCCCATCCTTTCAAAAATGTTCACTAAGCTGTCCCACTGCCTCGTCTAGAAGGTCTTATGTATTTATTCACTCCTAGTTAATATAGCTAATCATGTGTGATTTTATGTGACCTTGCTTTGTTAGGACCAAGCCTAGTCCAGTAGCGGCTACCATAGAGCATATCCATTGGTATGTGGCAATCCTAACAGGTGTAGAGCTTGCTACTGTTTATAGTGGTGGATCTTATTGTTTATGGTTGTCCAATGAGATTTAGGAGGGATAAGGATGTCAGCATCTGTTAAATACCCATATACGCTTACCAAAAGTAAGGGATTGGAGATCTTGGAACTCAGTAAGAAATACAGGACAAGGTTTTATCAGCTAAAATTTTGACAGAAGTAGTATCTAGCTAAGGAGTAATCTATTCCTGGCACTTTGTTTCTGGGTAGTCATGAGGACAAACCCAATCCTGATTAGCTACCTAACTTGTACCTTGGGAACTCCATTATATCACATCCGCAAGTCTGGCCAGGAAGAAAGCATGAGCTGAAGTCTAAGTTCCACAAGCTCTGCTTGACCTGGTTCAGTCCAGCTGATATTTCAGATATCGTTCCATGCTTCAGCACCCACTGTACCTGCAGCCCCTTGATCACAAGCATAAAAAGGGAAACTGAAAGGTTTGCATAGTTGAGCCTCTCAACTATCTGCCACAAAGAAGATCGGATTGCTCAGGATATGAACCACCCTTCTTCTGTAATTCAGACACTCTTATAACTCAGTCATGAAAGGGAACAGAGAGGCAGACTCGCCGATACATATACAGACAAACTGATTGACGTGTTCATTGCTATAGTTTTGCAATGCTTCGGAGAGCAATTAAAAATAGCATTAGAGAGGTAGGTACCATTATTAACCCAAGCCAAGCACCAAGTGTGTGGTGTTTTTGGTTAGTTTGTCCTTGTTGTAGACACATAATCTCATCAGCCAGAATATACTTTACTTACTAGGCAGACATTAATTTAGACTTCACTTAGCAGTTGGTGATCTTGGGTTGGTAACCAAATCACCAGGACTGGATTTGTATCCTTGTAGCATTATATATACCATATTTCTTCGAATAGACCGCATGCGAACAATTCATTTCGATCCCATAGACCTGCAAGTTCTATACAAGTGTGCGAAGAGATCAAGGGTGTGCCGTATTTTCTAATCATGGGTACCAAGCTGGCCTAAGCATAGGTCTTAGCTTTAGGTGCGGCCTCAGTCACAGTTGACTCTGACTATTGAGCGGTGTAACTTATTAGCATTTGTTGGAAGCAAAAGAATGTGAGTATAGCTATTATTAGTAAGTTTATTAAACATTATTCGTCCCCTATAACTATAACCATTTCATCCTCCTCAAACTCCGTCGCTGATGCTGGCGAAGGTATCATCTTCACTACTCTGTATTGTTGAGGAGAGTGGTCTTTGTTGGAACTGCTCAGTAGTGCTGTGGGCTGGTCAACCAATCTTCAGACAGTGAATGGAGCCATCATCTGACCATCAGTGCTGCTGGTCTTGAACAATTTGACAGCACAAGCTATTTTACAGAAGACTGGAGCTAGGGAGCCAACGCTTCTTGGTTGCAAAATGATTGAGGAAATACGGTATGTGCATAACAGAATATTCAAATGGAATATTCAACTCGATTTCTACATGCTCAGGTGATTATGTCCAGAGGACTTTTAGCAGCTTGTTTTAAAGGGGCTATACATAAAAAAAAAAGTTATTGTTTTTAAATAGGGTGACACTTTTTCCTATTGAAGCTGTTACTCCCTCTACCTTGTTGCCATATTGGAAGTTTTGGAGATATAATATTGCACGCTCTTTTTCATGCTCATGGTTGTTCTTGTCTATGCAATTTAACTTATCTCAAATAAAACGCAAAGGATCGGAATATGAAGATATATGCTTGATGCAAGAAACATGGCAATAACTATGCCTGACATCAATTTCATTGCTTATTTTATATATGGTTTGAAACCCAGCCCTTTCATTGCTCTATAAACTGACTGTGCAGATTTTCATGTGCTACAAGTTTAGCTAAGTTATATTGATTTGAAGAGGTGGGAGGACTCTACCTCAAAAGCGTATAACAAATTAAAAAAAAAAATTGAGTTCATAATGTTGCTATATCTATGTATTAGCCAATCCAAAGTTTCAGAGTCATTGGCTGCTCCATTTCAAATTATGATGGTTTTTGTCAGTGTTCATTTATCTCAAGTAAAAGATTTGAAGGGAAGCCTGACTTTGACAGCTTATGCCGTTTTCTGTATTCCAAACAACTATTATATTGCACACATCATTTTCCACACTTACATTATATAAAATTTGAAAGCTCTTTTAGTGCTCTCTGATATGAGTCTTCCTATTTTTTTCTATATTGCAAGCATTGCCTAGTTTTGGTGGTTTGAAGTGGTGACCTTAGTGTTTTTAATAATTTAGCTCACATGATGGCCTTCAGCTAATAAACACTATGGGTATAGCAAATTCCCTTCCATTTATATCACAGATAAGAGCTTTATCAAACCACAGACTAAATTAAAGCCCTTCCAAGTTATCCACTGTGGAGCTACTCCTGTAGCAGACTGGGATGTGCAGTTTTTGAGTGACGTTGATTTTGCCGAATGAATCTTCTAAGAAAATGTGCCTATAGAAATATTTAACATATATTTGAAGGTACAAAGAGTAGCTACGCTCTCAAATAACAAAATAACTGCGTATGGAAAGATGAAAAAATGTAATGGCAATATGTATTTATTACATTTTTGGGAGTGTTTTGACATATAGTCTCCCTTTTTAAAGTTCCTAATCTGCCAGAATAAAATTTGTAACTAACAACTTAATTGGAGTAATTAGATTTCACTTAGCAGCTGGAATTGGTCTTTTACAGAGGCAGGGAAAATGGTATTTTTTTGGTTTCTATTATATATATTATATATATTTATTAGTTGTTGTTTTTCATTTACAACAGAAGTTAAAAAAAATTTACGAGCTTTTTATTTGTCCAGGCAGTGTTTGTGTTTAGCTAATGAACTACTGAATTAAGCAGTATACTTTTTATAGTGTAACTGCTTCTCTCTATGTTTGCAGGTCAAAATGAACTAACTGCTAAGTATGAGGCAGCTAAAGATAAGCTGGATGAGAATGATACATACTGCCAGGTTTTTATTGTTGTATTTGTTATTTTTATATAAGTGTGTGAGTGATGGTGACTGGGTGGGGGGTAAGCTGGTTTTAAAAAAAAAATTTTTTTAGTTAGCTTGATCATTTTGTAACCAAGTTAGTCCATTCGATTTAAGGAAGTATTGAGATCCATACAAGTTAAGCTTTCCTCTTCCACCCACCCTTCCAGGCATCATCTGGAACTCCAGTAGGAACTCAAACTTCACTATTGTTGTTCTCTGGTCAGGAGTATGTATATACAAGTCAAGTCTGAGTCAGATCATGATAGGTTCATATGAGTAGTGTGTCATTTCCTACTAATCTTCCCCATGGTGCTAAGTATTGTAACAATGCGTGACTGTCACTGGAAAGTGAGAGGAATTGGGGTGGAGGCTGGTGCCAGGCTCCTCCAGGGCCTCTTCTGACCATTCTCAATTGCATTGATCCACTAGACCAAATAATGTTCTAGTTGGGGATATTTATAGATATGGCATTTAACTTGTGGTTACTAACATGCACACTCTGTTATGTATTATCTTGTGAGGATATGGAGTGTATGTATTGAAACATTCAACTAAGTAGAGCATCTTATTGCCATATAATAAATTAAGCACTTTATACATTATATGTTTGTTTGCTTCAGCTCAAGAACTTAGAGCATAAATGGCAGATGCATGAGCAGAGCAACTTCGGTATGAAGGAGTGTATCCTTTTTGGTTGGGAATGGTTGTTGTTGTTGTATTTTTGTAGTGCAGGAAAGAATCAATACTATATTGAGTGCATTTGGGAAAATGACAGAACCATTTGTTTCTCTCTTTGTATTCCTTTACGCTATACTAGTTATAAGTATAAAACAGTCAGAAGGAAATTATGTTCAAGTTTCCAGTGAAGTAGCCAATCTGATTGCTGATTATAATAAGTTGCTTTGTACAGCTCTCTCTGGTCCACATGTACTAAATACTTAAATGAATTACATCTCTGTTAAATTTACTCACACTCTACATACATGTTCATTTTGTGTTGAGAACTCTGTATCATATATGCTGATCTTTCCATATCATTTATGTCATGAATGACAGCAGATCATCTCGCACAGCAAATAGGATCCAACTACATAATGAGTGGAAAAATGATTGAAGAGTATTTAGCTCCTTGGCCAACCAAACCCTTCATCCCACGATGTACACTCTCCATCCCATAAAGTGTATCATGGAAGACATAAATGACTAAGGCATCTCACGCTAATGTCTCCCCTTTTAAAATTATCAGTTGTATATCCGAAATATGGATTCAACCTATAACTCAAGCAACAGTGTTCTAATCTGATCAGTTGAGCCAAAGCGTCTTTAATGACTACCAATGTGTAATAATTATTTATAGTAAAAAAAAAGGAAAAAAATTCAATTGACTTGTCCCATATGAATGAAAACTATAATTTACCCATGTATATAAGCCACAATGGTTTAGAAGGCATCCTTTTAAACGGGGTACTTCCAGCATTTTCATTTATAAAAAACAACGTCATTACTGATTTGGAGCTCCATAGGTAATGCTTACTTTGCTAATATGTAGCTAAAAAGATGTTTTTCTCAGTGTGCTCTCTTTTGATATAAAAATGTTGCCTAGGTAACTATAACCATACCTAAGTTATTTACAGCTAAAGTCAGGGCTCTCAAAAAAATTGTATATCAAAGTGTTCACCAGTGTAGTTCCTTCAGGAAAGTGCTAGGATATTGGTTTTTACAGTGTGGGTTAGAGGAAGTCGCAAGCCATATAATGAGTGTTTTTAATATCTGTTAACATGTGTTGCTAAGTTGGCAAGCTGGGCCTCCATGTGGCCCCATAGTGAAAAATGTTAATTACAGTTTTCAACCTAGGCTCTTGGTTAGTACAAGTCAATTAGCTCTAATAGTCCAGTGGCTTATGGGCAAAAAAATCCCTCAAATCCCCCAAATGTCCCAAATGTTCCCAAATTTTGCATAGTGGTTCTTTTGAGTATGAAAGTGATAAAATCATCTGCTCCAACCACAACTCACTTGTGGCCACCAATTAGAGAACAAAATCACGCCTCTTTTCAAATGCATGCACTGTAATGAAGGAATGGGGTTCACAACCTTATGGAAATTTTACTCCTCGGATAGAATTTACTGGTGAATACACAGTGAGAATGCGAATAACTATAGCATAGAACTAAATTTAACACAAACTACACAATTCAGTACAACAAAGTCCTGCTTTTGCACACCTGAAATGAGAACTGCATCCTCTTTTTGACTTGCATACACATTTAATTAGCTAGCTGCATGCCTTAGCAGCCTCAGCAGTATCATCCAGATTGGTTTCCAAGTATTATACCACTATGTCCAGTCTCAGCTTTCAGGAATCGGAACATTGTAGATGTTTAGTTGACTAGTTGTCCAATTACCTGAAAAACAACTCTTTTGACATGCTGGATCAGGGCATCCTGAGTGGGAGAAAGATTTTCCAATGTTTATCTTTCTTGTAAAACAATTCTTCCCTAGCTTTATTCACTGTAATAATGTGCTCTCTTTATAATACAAGATCACGATGAACCTCGCCAAAATTACAAACTCTCATATGGCTAGCTAGGGCTAGGGCCTCAGGATGAGAATTCCTGGCCTTCAATGCAGATTTCTTACTTTTCCCGAAAAGGTTGTGTAAGATCCTGTGAAGGCATGAAATGTAGGCAATGCTTTACACTTATCCCTCCCTAGGTGCTTACAAACTGTGTTGATGTGGTGGTAAAAATACTGCTTTTCTGTGACAAATCCTAACCAGATGGCAGTGCTTGGATTATGTTCACACAAGTCATAAAAATGACCATTAAGATGGATGGCAACATCTGTGTTACCAGTGCGAACCATTACTGAGTTATCACCCCTTTCAAGAAAATCTTTCACTGAACAATAATGCGAGTATCTACCTCTTCATGGTCAGATTGTGGCTAAAGCTGCTCTGTGTCTTTGCAAAGAATTTTTCTGTCTGATGTAATGAACAGAGTTTTGTGCTGAGGAACCTCTGTGGCACTTACTATTTCAGTAAGAAATCCTACTGTTCTTTGTTGTAGTATCTCTCAGAAAATCATTCCCCTTGCATTGTAGTTTTGGTTTGTCCAGAAACTTTAGTCTGCAATCCACTCCCTCTATTAATTGAATCCTTGATGCTACATGGGATGTAGCGACCCCAGACGCAAGCAAGCCTGCTTTTTGCCTCATATTCAGCAAACATTTTTCAGCAGCTATGGACTGAAATTGGACAACAGCTATGCCACCTATATCTTACTGTCAAAATAATCTGGAAGATTAGGCTGATTGCTAAAATCTAAGTAGCTAAGGAGTGCTGACTTTTTTTCCAAAATGAATATTTTGGAAATCAGACAAAGAAGGAAGTGTACTTTGATTTGCATGGAAAAAAATGTTGTGAAATCTCCATCACACTGCTTAGCTGTTTACAGACGGCCAAAGAGACTTTCTTGTATTGCTACATTGGGATGTCAGTTGCTGCACTTTTGGAGAACTGGACAATGGGAGAGAATTTTTCTTGATTGTGTAATGTATAAAAACTGTCAGGTTGTCAATAATATCTGCAACATTTATGGTACTAGCTTTTCACCATTGTTTCTATAGACCTAACCATTTCAATGACTGATTTTTTGACCCCGAAAATGTGCTACAAACAGGTGATTTGCAAGTAACACCGTTTCAGGCATTTTGGTGCATTTGCTCTGAAATGCCAAATTGGAAAAGCGTTTTACATTTTGGTATGTTTTTCTCCAAAAATGCACAGACGGCCATTTCAGAACCGCCAAAATAACTATCTAAAAAAAAAGAAGATTAAAATGGGTCCAAAATAGTTGGGTTTTTTCCCCATAAACTTGTGGGAAATGGGTCTAATGCCTAAAAGCAGGTGTGATCCACAAAATGAGCCACAAACACCTGTTTTAAGCTTTACAGGTGTTGTGGTGAGTTTTCGTCTGAAATCAACCCCCCAAAAATGCTCGCTTATGGCCAAAACGTCGCTTTTGTCCAAAAAATTCTCAGAATTGGCCAGAAATGGCTTTTTTCCATGAACATGTGGGAAACGGATGCTGACGAAAACAGTTATGACTCGAAAAATGAATCTCAAACACCTGTTTCAAGCTTTACAGGTGTTTTGGAATGTTTTCGTCAGAAATTAACCCCCAAAATTTTTTTTTGGCCATAAGTGTAATCTCAGAAGTAAAGTTCAGAATTGGCCAAAAATGACCCTTTTTTCACAAACGAGTCAAATGCTGCATAAACAATTTTGCATCACAAAATGTGCTACTATGACCAGTTTTAAGCTTTTCACATGTTTTGAAGCATTTTCATTGGATATTGACAAAAAAATAGCTCGTTTTGGGCCATAAGCGACATCTCAGAGAGAAGGCTCAGAATTGGCCGAAAATAACCTTTTGTCTACAAACTTGTGGAAAACGGGTCTAATGCCTTCAAAAAGCAAATGTGACCAACAAAATATGCCACAAACATATGTTTTAAGCTTTACAGGTGTTGTGGAGAGTTTTTGTCTGAAATTAGGAAAAGAAAGAAAAAAACCTTTTGGGACAAAAAGTGCAACATCAGAAATAATGCTCAGAATTGACTAAAAATGACCCTTTTTTCACAAACGAGCAAATGCTGTGGAAACTATTTTGCATAACGAAAAGTGCTACTCTGACTAGTTTTAAGCTTTTCACATGTTTTGAAGCATTTTCATCGGAAATCGACAAACATAGATCGTTTTGGGCTAAAAAGAGACATCTCAGAAAGAAGGCTCAGAATTGGCCCAAAATAGCTTTTTTTTCCATAAGCTTGTGGAAAACGGGTATAATGCCTACAAAAAGCAGTTGTGATCCACAAAATGAGCCACAAACATCTGTTTTAAGCTTTACAGGTGTTGTGGAAAATTTTCGTCTTAAATTGACAAAACAAAATGCTTGTTTATGTCCAAAGATCAGTCAAAAAAGAAATGCTCTGAATTGACCAGAAATATTTTCTTACCATTAACGTGTGGGAAACGGGTCTAATGTCGAAGAAAACTGTTTTGACCCACAAAATAAGCCTTAATCACCTGTTTTAAGCTTTGCAGTTGTTTTAGAGAGTTTTAGTCAAAGGTTGACAAGAAAGCTTGTTTTGGGCCCCAAAGTGTATCTCTGAAAAAAAGGCTCAGAATTGACCAAAATGGCTTTTTTTTTCCACTAATGAGTCAGATGCTGCCCAAAACAATTTTGCTCTACAAAATGTGTATCTATGGCCAGTTTTAAACTTTTCCGGTGTTTTTTTTGGAGTTTTCGACTGAAATCAACAAAAAAGGCTCGTTTTGGGCCAAAAAAGTGGCAATCTAGGAAGAAAGGCTCAGATTGGCCGGTTATGTATATTTCCATAAACGTGTGGGAAACGGGTCCAATGTCGAAGTAATCACTTTTGACAAGCAAGATGAGACAATAATCAGGTTAAAAACATTTCAGAAATTTTGGCACATATTCGTCAGATATCTAAATAACGCATATTTGAGGCCAAATAGTGACATCACTGTGTAGAATCACTCAAAATTGGCTAAAAGTGGCAATTTTCCATAAACGACATTTTTCCATAAAGGTGTGGGAATCATGTTTGAAATCGACAAAAAAACCCGCTTTTTTTGGCCATGATGAGTTTCTTAGAAAAAAAAGGCTCAGAATTGGACCGAAATGACTATTTTTTCACCAAGTGTGAAATGGGTCAAATTCTGCCTGATTTTGAATCACAAAACAAGACACTATGACCTGTTTTTTTTCCAGTTGTTTTGAAGCGTTTTTGTCTGTAATCGAAAAAATAAGCTTGTTTTGAGCCCAAAAGTGATCTTAGATAAACCTAAGAATTTTCCTAATTTTTTTTTTCCCGACTGAAATTCTGCCAAAAAAAATTTTGATCCATAAAACATGTCACTCTGACCAGTTTTATACTTTTCCAGTGTTTTGTAGCATTTTCTACTGAAATTGACCAAGTTGGCTATGTAAAATAAATTGCTCAGAATTGGCCAGAAATGGCTCTTTTCCATTAATTTGTGGGAAAACCGGTCTAATGCCTAAGAAAACTGTTTTGTTCCCCGCAAAATTAGCCACAAACACCTGCTTTAAGCTTTACAGGTGTTTGGGAGAGTTTTTGTCAAAAATTCACAAAACAAATTTTGTTTTGAGCCAAAAAGTACCTTTCTCCGAAAAAAAACTCTTTGGCCAAAAATGACTCTTTTTTCCCCCTCAAATGAGTCAAATACTGCCAAAAACAATTCTGCAACACAAAAATTGTCACGATGGCCAATTTTAAGATTTTCCGGTGTTTTGAAGGGTTTTCAACTGAAAACAACAAAAAACAAACCCTGTTTGTGAAAAAAATAGGCTCAAATTGGCCTTATATATATATATTCTGTAAACATGTGGGAAACTGGTCCAATTCCAAAGTAATCACTTTGACAAGCAAAATGAAACACAATAATCAGTTTAAAGCATTTGAGGAGCTCTGTCACATTTTCATCAGATAATGCACATTTGAGGCCAAATAGTGACATCTCAGAGTAGAATCACTCAGGATTGGCCAGAATTTCATTTTTCTACAAATGTGTGGGAAACTAGTCGAATGCCGACGAAAGCATGTTTTAACTCATCAAATCAGACAAATACCTGTTTTAAGCATTTTAGGTGTTTATATCGACCAAAAAATGCTTGTTTATGGCCAGAATGGACTATCTTAGGGGAAAAAACTCAGAATAGGCCTAAAATGTTTTTTTTTCCACAAACAAATCTGAAATGGGTCAAATGCTATTAACAAAAAAAAATAGCTCATTTGGGCCAATCAATGTCTATTTCTGGGAAAAAAAATTCAGAATTGGCCTAAAAATCATCTTTTCCACAAAATGCTACCAAAAACAAATTTGCAACAAAATGTGCTAATATGGCCAGGCTTTTCAGGTGTTTTGAAATGTTTTCGCCTGAAATAGACAAATAACGCACAATTTGGGCCAAAACATGACGATCTTAGAAAAATGCTCAGAATGGGCCTGAAATGGTTTTTATTCCATGAACTTGTGGGAAATGGGTCTAATACCTACGAAAACACTCTTGACCCACAAAATATGTAACAAAAACTGGTTTTGGAATGTTTTCATCTGCAATCGATAAAAAAAGTGTCTATTACCGACAAAAAAAATGTTTTGACTCGCAAAATGAGCCTGAAACACCCATTTTAAGCTTTATAGGTGTTGTGGTGAGTTTTTTCCAGAAAAAATCTCGTTTCTGTCAAAAAACTCTCGGTTTGGGCCAAAAAGTGTCATCTCTGAAAACCTCCTCAGAATTGGCCAAAAATAAATCTGCTGCCAAAAACGATTTTGCCCCACAAAATGTGTAACTACGGTTCTACAAAAAAAAACTCGTTTTAGGCCAAATAGTGGCTATCTAGGAAGTAAGGCTCAGAATTGGTCAGTATGTATATTTTCCATAAACGTGTGAGAAATGGGTCCAATGCCAAAGTAATCATTTTTGACCAGCAAGATGAGACACTAAGATCTGATTTAAGTATTTCAGGAATTTTGACGCATTTTCGTCAAATATCAAAATAACGCACATTGAGGCCAAATAGTGACATCACAGTATAGAATTGACCAGAAATGGCATTTTCCCACAATTTTGTAGGAAACTGGTTGAATGCCTACGAAAACAGTTTGTCTCACCATATGAGCCACAAACATTTCAGGTGTTCTGGAGCGTTTTCATCTGATATCGACCAAAAATGCTTGTTTTTGGCCAAAATGGGGTCTATCTTAGAAAAATGGCTCAGAATTGGTCCGAAATGATTTTGTTTCCACAAATGAGTGTGAACAAGTCAAATGCATCCCCAAACAGTTTTGAACCGCAAACGAGCCAACGTGACCTTTTTTTGTGTGTTTTTGTTCTTTCAGGTGTTTTGAGGTGTTTTCGTCTGAAATCGACAAAAAAAAAAGCTCATTTTGTGTCAAAAAGTGTCTAACTCTGAAAAAAAAATCAGAATTAGCCAAAAATGACCTTTTATTTTTCATATGTGAGTTAAATGCTGCCAAAAACAATTTTGCACCACTAAATTTGCCACTGTGACTAATTTTAAGCGTTTCAGGTGTTTTGAAGTTTTTTCGACTGAAATAGACCAGAAAAACTTGGTTTGGGGAAAAATTGACTACCTCAGAAAAAAAACTCAGAATTGGTCGAGTTGACTTTTTTCCACAAACGAGTGTGAAACGGGTCAAATGCTGCTGAAAACTGTTTTGAAACACCAAACGAGCCACTATGACCAGTTTTACCTCTTTAGGTGTTTTGAAGCATTTTCATCCAAAAACGACAAAAAAAAAGCTCGTTTTGGACCAAAAAGTCACAATGTCAAAAGGTTACTTATGAAAAGCTCAGTATTAGCCAGAAATATATTTTTTACACAAACTTGTTGGAAACGAGTGTAATGCCTATGAAACTGTTTTGACCCAAAAATGTGCAACAAACTCGTGTTTTTTGCTTTTCTGGTGTTTTGGTGTGTTTTGATCTGAAATTGACAAAAAAAACACTCTTTATAGCCAAAAATTCACTATGTCGAAAAAAGGAGCTCAGGATTGGACAGAAATGGCTTTTTTCCATAAACATGTGGGAAACTGGTATAATGCCATCAAAAATAGTTATGACCCAAAAAATGAGCCTCAAACACCTGTTTTAAGCTTTACAAGTGTTCTGGAACGTTTTCGTCTTAAATCGACCAAAAAAAATTTGATCTCTGAAAAAGATTCAGAATTGGCTAAAAATAACTCACTTTTTTTTCACGAGTCAAATGCTGTCAAAAATTTTTAGCACTCAAAACATGCCACTATAACCAGTTTTATGCTTTTCAGGTGTTTTGAAGTGTTTTCGACTGATCTCGACCTAAAATATCTCATTTTAGGCCGAAAAGTGTTTATCTAGGAGAAAAGGCTCTGAATTAACTAGGTATGTTTAACTTCCATAAACATGTGCGAAATGGGTCCAATGCCAAAGTAATCACTTTTGACCGGCAAAGTGAGACACAATGATCTGTTTTAAGCATTTCAGGAGTTTTGGTGCATTTTCGTAGTTACCGATACAACACACATTTGAAGCCAAATAGTGACATCTCTGTGTGGAATCTCTCAGAATTGGCCTGAAATGGCTTTTCCATAAACATGTAGGAAACATGTAGAATGCCAGAAAAAACACTTTTGACCCACCAAATGAGCCCCAAACACACATTTTAAGAATTCTATTTTTTTAAGCATTTTCATAAAGCATTTCTGTCCATGATAACTTTCTTAGAAAAAAGGCTCTGAATTGGCCAGAAATGGTATTTGTTTTTTTTAGGTGTTTTAAAGTATTTTAAACTGAAATCAACCAAGTTTTTGGGAGGAAAAAATTAGCCAGAAATGATTTTTTTTCCATAAACGAGCGTGAAACGGGGCAAATGCTGCCGAAAACTTTTGAAATGCAAAACTAGCTACTGTGATCAGCTTTTAGTTTTTCAGGTGTTTTGAAGCGTTTTCATCATAAATCGACAAAAGGCTCATTATAGGACTAAATGGTCACTATATAAAAAAAAGTCACTTTGACAAAGGATCAAAATTGGCCCGAAATAGCTTTTTTTTCATAAAACCCGTGGAAAATGGACCTTAATGCCTACGTGAACTGTTTCGACCCGCAGAACGTGTCCCAAACTCTTGTTTTAAGCATTTCTGGTGTCTTGGAGTTTTTTGTCCTAAATTGTCAAAAAAAACTCTTTTATGGTCAAAAAGTCTGTCAAAAAGTGCTCAGAATTGGCCAGAAATGGCTTTTATCTATGAACATGCGGGGAAACTGGTTAATGCCGATAAAAACTGTTATGACCCAAAAATGAGCCTCAAGCACCTGCTTTTAGCTTTGCAGGTGTTGTGGAGCATTTTTGTCTCAAATCGACAAATAACTCGCTTTGTGTGAAAAGTGTCCATCTCAAAAAAAAAGGTTCAAAAAAAAAAAAAAAAAAAATTTTTTTTTCTTCCCGCGAGCCAAGTACTGTCGAATTTTTTTAGCATCTCAAAATGTGTCACTATGACTAATTTTATACTTTTCAGGTATTTTGAAGGTTTTCGACTGAATTCATTATAAAAAAGGTTGTTTTTGCTGAAAAGTGGCTATCTAACGAAAAAGAATCAGAATTGGCCAGGTATGTATATTTTCCATATACATGTGGGAAACAGGTCCAATACCAAAGTAATCAATTTTGACCAGCAAAATAAGACAATAATTGGTTTTTAGCATTTCTAGAGTTTTGGCAAATTTTCGTCAGATATCAAAATATCACAAACTTGAGGCCAAATAGTGATATCTAAGTATAGAATCGCTCTGCATTGGCCAGCTGCGGCTTTTTTTCCGGAAACGTGTGGGAAACTGGTCAAATGCCAACCAAAACAGTTTTGACACTTCAAATGAGCCACAAGCACTTTTTTTTTAGCATTTGTGGTTATTTGGTGGAGCATTTTCATCTGAAATTGACCAAAAAATGCTCGTTTAGGCCATGATCTTAGAAATGACTCATTGACCTGAAATGACTTTTTTTCCTCAAAAGAGTGTTAAAAGGGTCAATGTTGCCATAAACAGTTTTGTACCACAATACGAGTCTCTATGACCCATTTTTGGTTTTTCATGTGTCTTGAACCGTTTACGTCAGAAAACGCCCAAAAAAGCTTGTTTTGTGCCCAAAAGAGTATCTTAGAAAGAAAAATGGCTCAGAATTGGCAATTTTCCCCCCCATAACGGAGTCAAATGCAGCTGAAAGCAATTTTGCACCACAACATGTACCAATATGACAAGTTTTATGCATTTCTGGTGTTTTGATGATTTTTCAACCAAAATCAACAAAAAAAGCTTGTTTATAGTCAAAAAGTCTGTCAAAAAATGCTCTGAATTGGTAAAAAATGTAAACCTGTTGGAAACTGGTCGAATGCCGAAGAAACAGTTTTGACCTTTCAAATGAGCCACAAACACTTGTTTTATGTATTTAAGGTGTTTTAGAGCATTAATCGACAAAAAGTGCTTGTTTTGTGTCATAATAGATTTAGAAATAAGGCTCAGAATTGGCCTGAAATGATTTATTCCCTAACAGGTGTGAAACAGGTCAAATGCTTCCAAAAATGTTTTGAACCACACAACAAGCCACTATGACCAGTTTTAATCTTTTATGTGTTTTGAAGTGTTTTAGTCTGAAATTAACAAAAAAAAGCTCGTTTTCGGCCAAAAAGTTTCTCTGAAAGAAGGCTCTGAATTGGCCAAAAATTACGTTTCCCCCCACAGACAAGTCAAATGCTGCTGAAAATAGTTTTACACCACAAAATGTGCCACTCTGTCTAGTTTTATGCTTTTCTGGTTTTTGTAGTGTTTGCATCTTAAATTGACAAACAAACTCATTTTGGCCAAAATGTGACATCTCAACAAACAAGAGGCTCATAATTGGCCCGAAATATGTTTTTCCTATAAACATGTGAGATTTGGGTCAAATATCTACCAAAATAATTTTGACCTTCAAAATGAGCCACAAAGACTTGTTGAAGCTTTTCAGGTGTTTTGTAGTGTTTTCGTCTGAAATCGACAAAAACGCTTTATGGCCAAATAGTCACATGTCAAAAAATGCTTAGTGTTGTACAGAAATGGAAGTTTTCCATAAATATGTCGGGAACAGGCTAATGGCAGTGTAAACAGTTTTGACCTGCAAAATGAGCCTAAAATATTTGTTTTAAGATTTACAGGTTTTGGAGTAAGTTCGTCTGAAATCGACTAAAAACTCACGTTTTGGGACAAAAGTGTCTATCTCCAAAATAAAGGTTCAAAATTGGTCAAAAAGATTCATTTTTCTATAAACAAGTCAAAAACAGCCAAAACCACTCTGACCAGTTTTAAGCTTGTTAAGTGTTTTGAACCATTTTTGTCAGAAATCACCAAAAATGCTGATGAAAAAAAGTGACTACTCAGAAAAAAGTCTCAAAATATACCCAAAATGATTTTTTCCCCCACAAATGTGTGTGAAATGGGTCAAATGCTGCCGAAAACTGTTTTGAACCACAAAATGATCAACCATGATCAATTGTTTACTTTTTCAGGAGTTTTAAAGCGTTTTTGTTGGATATAAACAAAACAAACAAAAACTGTTCAGGTCCAAAAAGTATCTATACTCTAAAAAATTGTCAGAATTGTCCAACAATGACTTTTTTCTTCAAATGAGTAAATTGCTGCTAACAATTTTGCACTAAAAATGTCCGAATAAGACCTGTTTAAATATTTGCAGGCGTTTTGAAGCATTTTCATCTGAAACAGACAAAAAAAAGCTCTTTTTGGCAAGATAGGGACTATCTCAGAAAAAAGTCTCTGAATTGGGCCTAGATGACATTTTCCCACAAACTTGTGTGAAATGGGACAAATGTGCCAAAAACTGTTTTGAATCATAAAATACGCCTCTATGACCAGTTTAAGCTTTTCAGGCGTTTTGAAGCATTTTTGTCATAAATTGACAAAAATAAAACCTAATTTTTGGCCAAAAAGTGACCTCTGAAAAATGGCTCAGAATTGGACCGAAATGAATTTTTCCGTCAAACGAGTGTCAAACAGGTCTATTGCTGCCGAAAAATATTTTGAGCCACAATAACCTATTTTTAGCTTTACACATGTTTTGATGCCGTTTCGTCTTAAATTGACAAAAAAAATCGGACACTAATGCGCCAAGACGCATGAAAACTAAAAATTGTAGTTTTAAGTACATTTTGGGGATCAAAATAGTTTTCAATGGCATTTGACCCTTTCCTTATCCTTTATGGAAAAAGTAATTTCTGGACAATTCTGTGATATTTTTCTGAAATTGTTACTTTTTAAGCCAAAACTTAACATTGGTGCCAGTGGCCAAAGACTGTGTTGAAAAGACAGTATTCACCATACCTTTAGGAAAATACCAGTTTTACGTCATGCCTTTTGGATTGTTGTGGGCGCCCTAAGTATTTCAACACACAATGAATATGTTGCTGGCAGACACTAGAAATTTTTCATCCTCTATTTAGATGGCATTGTTGTATACGGCGCGACATGCAATTAACACCGACAACACTTAAGAAAAGTCCTGACTAGACTACTTGCCATGGGAGTAACAACCAAACCAACAAAGTGTTTGATAGGCAATACTAAATGCCATTATCTAGGACATGTGGTAGACATTGGACTAGAAGGCAGAAGAAGCTTGAGTGATAGCTTTACAACAATTTCTACGATCCAAAAAGGGAAATATTGTGATCATTCCTTAGTCTCGCTAGATACTACAGGTGTTTTGACCCAAAATTTTCAACACTAGCAACCCTGCTTAGTGACCTTACAAAAAAAGAAGCTCAGGAGAAAGTCATCTGGACCACAGATGTAGAGAAAGCCTTCCAGACACTGATGGATCACCTTTCAGGAGACGTTGTACTTAGAGCACCCAAGCTAGAGGAGCGAATGATCCTTCAGACTGACATCTCGGATCTCATAATAGGAGCCGTCCTTAAGTCAAGTAGACATTGAATAAGAGGAGAGGCCATTTGGGTATTTCTCCTGAAAGTTATTTTTCAGTAGCATTTGACGCATTTCCGCTTGTTTATGGAAAAATTTCTGGCGATTAGTTGCTTCTTTAAAAAAAAAATTATATAGGCATTTTTTGGAAAAAATGAGCATTTTGTCGATTTAATTAAGACAAAAATTCGCCAAGACAACTGAAAAACTTAAAAACCGGAGTCTAAAGTTTATTTTGGGGTCAAAATAGTTTTTGGTTGCATTTGACCTGTTTTCCACTCGTTTATGGAAAACAAAATTATTTCAGACCGACACTGAGCCTTTTTTTCTGAGAAAGACATTTTTTTCTCCACAAACGAGCATTGTATAATTTTAGATGAAAACATGCCAAAGCACTTGAGAAGATTACTAACTGTTTGTGGCTCTTTTTTCCCCCTTTTTTGTTGGTTATAAACAAGTTTTCCAAGGCATTTGATCCATTTCCAACTCACTTATGGAAAAAAGTTACATCTGGCCAATTCTAAGTTTTTTTTCTGAGATAGTCATTTATCTTCTGAGCATTTTGTCGATCTCGGATGAAAACACTCCAAAACAACTTAAAATTGGATTCACAGCCCACTTTCCAGGACAAAATATTTTTAAGTGGCATATGATCTGTTTCTCACTCAATCATATTCATTCTGGACAACTGTAAGTAAGCCCTTTTCCCCCAAAACTGTTTGTGGAGTGCTTTGTAGATTTTGGAAGAAAACGCACCAAAACACAAACTAAAAACTGTTTTTGACGCTCATTTGGGTGCCAAAATAGTTTGCAGTGTCATTTGACCCATTTTCTACTCATTTAAGAAATAATGTCACTTCTAGAAATATGTATTTTTTCTGAGATAGTCACTTGGACTAAAACTGGTATTCCGTCGATTTCAGATGAAAATGAGTCTAACACATTAGAAACTTAAAACTGGTCCTTGTGGTTCATTTTGTTGGTAATAACAATTTTCTGAGGCTTTTGATCAGTTTCCTATTTGTACGGAAAAAAGTCATTTCTGGCCAATTCTGAGCTACTTTTCAGCTCCGAAACACCGAAAAGCCATATCTTGTGTTTGATCCTCATTTTAGTGGTAAAATGAGTTTATATGGCATTGTACCCTTTCCAACATGTTTAAGGGAAAATGGTTATTTCTGGCCAAATCTGAGCCTTTTTATCTGTGATAGACAATTTTCAGCCAAAAATGGACATTTTTTGATTATTTCAGAAAAGCTAAAAATGTGAGTTTGAAGCTCATTTTTGTATCAAAAGAGTTTTTCCGTAGCATTTGACCTGCTTTCCACTCATTTAGGGGAAAAACATCTTTCCTCTCCATTCTAAGCCTTTTTCTGACATAGACAATAATTGCCCAAAAGAGCATTTTTATCGGACCAAAACATTCCAAAACATCTGAATCATAAAACAAGTGTTATTAGCTTGTTTTGTGAGACAAAACGAGTTTTCGGTGGAATTGATGCGCTTCCCACTCATTTATGGAATAAAGTCATTTCTGGCATATTCTGAGCTTTTTATTTTTTCAAAGACAGTCAAATTTTGACCAAAAAAGAGCTTTTTTTGTCGATTTTGTATGTAAATGTGCCAAAACACCAAAAAAGCTTAAAATTAATATTTGTGGCCCATTTTGTTGGTTAAAACATTTTTGAAAGCATTTGGCCCATTTCCTACTCCATTGTGGAAGAGTCATTCAGGCCACTTCAGAGACAATTTTTTGAGATGTGATTTATTGCCCAAAAACGAGAGTTTGGTCGATTTTGGAAAAAAACACTCCAGAACACCTGAAAACTTGAAACAGTATTTGAGCACATTTTTGGGGTCAAAAGATTAGCGTTGCAATTTTATCTGTTTCCAATCCTTTATTGATATAAAGTCAATTCTAGACGGTTCTGATGCTTTTTTTTGAGGGACCACTTTTTGATCAGAATCAACATTTTGCTGATTTAGGATAAAGATTCGTCTTGATGTCTAAAAAGCTAAAAACTGTAGTTTGAAGTTCAGGATCAAAATATTTTTAAGTGTCATTTGATCCATTTTCAATTTTCTACTCATTTATGAAAAGGATTACTCAAACTGATACTGAGCTTTTTTTTCTAACATCTTCATTTTTTGTCAAAAAACGAGTATTATGTTGTTTTCGGACAAAAACTCGTCAAAAACACTTGAAAAGCTTAAAAATGAGAGTTTGTGGCCCATTTTGCTAAGCATTTGACCAAGTCACATCTGGCCAATTCAAAGCTATTTTTCTGAGGTAGTCATTTATCAGCCAAAAGCGAGCGTTTTGATGCTTTTTGAAGAAAATGCACCAAAACATCTAAAAGCTTAAAATTTGTGTTTGTTGCTCATTTTGTTGGGCAGAACCAATTTTGGAATCATTTGACCTATTTTAAGGAAAAAAGTCATTTCTGGCCAATTCTATTGTAAATTTTGGACTAAAATGCTCCAAAATACTTCAAAAGCTTTAAACAGATGTTTGTAACACATTTTGAGAGAGAAAACAGTTTTCGATGTTATTTGACCAGTTTCTCTCTCGGTTAAGGAATATTGTCATTTCTAGCTTATTCTGAGACCATTTTCTGCTCTTGTTTACGGAATATTGTCATTTCTAGCCAATTCTGAGACCATTTTCTGTGATGTCACCTTTTTTCCCAAAACAAGCATTTGGTAAATTTGGACGAAAATGCATAAAAACACCTAAGAAGCTATGACATGTTGTTTGAAGCTCATTTTGGGGGTTAGAACTGTTTTGTTTTTTTGGCATTTGTTCAGTTTCCCCTTAATTTCAGCCCAATTTGAGCTTTTTTTTTTTTTTTTTGGCAATTTCAGTTGCAAATGCACCAAAATGAGCTTAAAAGAAGTGATTGTGGTTTATTTTGTCAGCCAAAACACTTTTCTGAGGCCGTGGACCATTTTTCCACTCGTTTAAAAAAAAAAAATCATTCTGGACAATTCTGAGCTTTATTTCTGAGATGTCACTTATAGGCCAGAAACATCAATTTTGGACAAAATAGACCAAAACTGTTGGAAAGGTTAAAACAGGTGTTTGTTAATCAATTTGGGAGACAAAAGAGTTTTCGGTGGAATTTGACACATTCCCCACTCGTTTATGGAATAAGTCATTTATACCTATTTTTGCCATTATTCCGAGAGAGTCACTTTTTGGCAAAAAACATATTTTTTGTCAATTTCTGACGAAGTTGTAATACTTGAAATGCTTAAAAGAGTTTGGTGGAATTTTCCTCCTTTTCCCATTTATGGAAAAAAAGTCATTTCTGGCCAATTCTATACATTTTTTCTGAAATATCACTTTTTGGCTCAAAACATGCATTTTTTGTCAATTTCAGATGAAACTATGCCAAAACAATGCAAGAAAACAACAACCGATGTTTGAAAATCGTTTTGCAGGTCAAAAAAGTTTTTGGAGGCATTTGACCCGTTTCCCACTTATTTGTGGAGAAAATCATTTCTGACCTTTTCTATTTTTTTTTGGAGATGTTACTTCTCAGTCAAAACATCTGAAAAGCTTAAAATGGCCGTGTTTGAAGCTCTATTTTGGGGGGTCAACTGTTTCAGATGGTATTTGATTCATTTACCACTCGTTATTGGAATAAAGTCATTTCTAGCCTATTCTAAGCCCTTTTTTTCTAAGTTAGACACTTATTGGACAAATAAGTGTTTTGTCGTTTTCGGATGAAAGCAAGCCCGAACACCTGAAAAGCTTAAAACAGTTGCTTGTAGCTCATTTTGGCAAACCAAACATTTTTCAATGATATACGATTCTTTTCCCTCTCGTTTATAAAAAAAGTCACTGTTAGGAAACAGTGAGCCTTTTTTCAGAGATGTCCTTTTTCGGCCCAAAAGGAGCATTTTGTCTGTTTTGGACCAAAAGGCGCCAAAGCATCTGAGAAGATTAAACTTTGTGTTTTGCGGCTCATTTTGCTGATCAAACAGATTTTGAAAGCATTTGGTCCATTTCCCATTTGCTTGTCATTTCTGGCTAATTCTGAGCCTTTTTTTTCAGAGATAGTCACTTATTGGCCAAAAATGAGCGTTTGTCTATTTTGGACGGAAATTCCCAAAAACACCTCAAAAGCTAAAAACTGCAATGTTTGTAGTTTGTTTGACCCGTTCCCCACTCATTTGCAGACTAAAGTCAATTCTATATAGTCTATGGTATTTGACTTGTTCCTCACTCGTTTGCAGACTAAAGTAATTCCTACATAGCCTATTTAGAACCAATTTTGTCGATTTCAGATGAAAAAGTGTCAAAACACCAGAAAAGTTGAAAACTTGCGTTTTTTTGCTAATTTTATTGGTCCAGACAGTTTTTGGACACATTTTACCTGTTTCCGGACACATTTTACCTGTTTCTCACTTGTTTACGGGAAAAAGTCACTTCTGGCTAATTCTGATTTTTTTTTCCAGATATATACATTATCGGATAAAAACAAGCATTTTGTCAATTTTGGTCAAAAATGCGCTGAAACACCAGAGAAGCTTAAAAAGAATGTTTGTAATTCTTTTTTTTTGGTGGCATTTGACCCGTTTCACACTAGTTAATGGAAAATAATAAGTCATTTCTAATTCTGAGATTTTTTCTGAGATAGTCACTTTTGGCCAGAAACGAGCATTTTGTTGATTTTGGACAAAACACATCATAACTCCTAAAAAAACTTAAAACGAGTGTTTGCGGTCAATTTAGGAGGCAAGAGTTTTTGGTGGCATTTGATCCATTTATGGAAAAAAAAATTTATGTCCAATTGTGAGCTTTTTTTCTGAGATGTCATTTATCAGCCAAAATCCAGCTATTTTTCGATTTCGTTGGAAATTCCCCAAAACACCTTAAAAGCTAAAAACTGGTGTGTGTAGTTCAGTTGACCTGTTTCCAACTCGTTTGCAGACTAAAGTCATTTCTATACAGCCTAGTTAGGTATTTGACCTGTTCCCCACTCGTTTGCAGACTAAAGTAAATTCTATATAGCCTAGTTAGGTATTTGACCTGTTCCTCACTTGTTTGCAGACTAAAGTCAATTCTACATAGCCCAGTTAGGTATTTGACTTATTCCCCACTCGTTTGCAGACTAAAGTATTTTTTATTATAGCCTAGTTAGAGCCAATTTTCTGTGATTGTCACATTTTGGCCCAAAACATGTGTTAGTTAGCTTTCAGATGAAAATGCACCCTAACACCTGAAAAGCTAGCTATAAACTGGTGTTTCAAACTTATTTTAGGGTTCAAGAACGTTTTGGTTGCATCTGGCCCGTTTCCCACTCGTATGGAAAAGTCATTCTGGCCAATTCTTAGCCTTTCATTTGAGATGTAACTTTTCTGCTACAAAGGAGGTTTTATTGATTTTGAATGGAAATGCACTAAAATACCAGAAAAGCTTAAAACTGGTGTTTGTGGCTCATTTTGTTGGCCAAAACTGTCATTTAGGGGAAAATACCATTTCTGGCTTCTGAAATAGTCAATTATCGGCCCAAAACAAAGATTTTATCAGATATTGGACGAAAGCACACCAAAACACCATAAATGGTTAAAACTGGTGTTCGTAGCTCATTTTGGGAGCCAAAACAGTTTTGGGTGCTATTTGACCCATTTCCCACTCGTTTATGGAATAATCATTTATAGCCTATCCTGAAGTTTTTTATGTGATAGTAACTTATCGGCCAAAATAGAGCATTTTGTCACGATTTCGAAGAAAATGCGCCAAAACTCGTCAAAAGCTTGATGTGGTGTGTGTTGCTCATTTTAGAAGACAAATAAGTTTTCGGTGGCATTTGACCCGTTCCCCACTTGTTTATGGAATAAAGTCATTCTAGTCTCTTCTGTGCACATTTCATGTACAAAAATCAATTGGTATACATTATTTAGAAACCATGTTTGTAATAAGCATCCATTCGACGTTAAGCACTGGTTTTCTTGCAGTTTCAGTAAGAAACTGAGACGCTAAGCAACTAGAGTTTACGGTAGCGAGTCGCTGCAATAGATGGGTTGATACTAATCTGGTGCAGCCATATTTCCAAACACGAGAGTGGAGAGATGGTCTAGAGAAACATTAATTCGATTTGTTCCAACGGCAAAAAAAATTGCAGTCCAAGCAGATTTCTCTGAGCACAATAAATTAAATTCCTTATTACACGCCCACTCACCTAAAACTCGCAATACTTGCTTTATTTAGCGCCCTGAGGAACGGCTTGCCTTGCGGCTGTGGCTCTAAAGTTTGACTAACGGTGGTTAGAGCTATATATAATTTTATAGTAAATGAATGAATGCTGCTGTCCATCTGCCGGCTGCCTGTTTGTGGTGGGTCAGATCAGATCCACAAAACATTGCTACGACCAAAATGATTAACATCTTTCTTGACAAGTACATCGGTAAACCTGTATATACTTAAACTTAGCATGTAGAATTTTAATGTAGGTGCACAGCTTAGGAGTCAGTGAGCATAGACGTGGTGTTCAGTAACAAATATGCGCGGTTCAAAATATTTGCGTCAAAATGAAATTTTGTAGTACAAAATGGGCGTGTAGAAATTCCTAGGCTAGAACTCGGGTACTGCTTCACCGCTGCGAATTTAGGGGTGTGGCGGCGCCTGACTACCTCCCAACTGATGGAAAAGTTATGGCGCGTAACAAATCCGTGGGACGTACGTGGGTGGGTGGCATTTCTAAACGTCACCATGACGTGTGAACTTTGGACCAAATTTAAAATGGCATGTTCAGAGGTTTGGCGTTCTGCTAAGTTAAATAATAATTGCTAGCTTGTAACTGACTTTCAAGAGGAAGGCCGTTTGAGATGACCACTGTTTAAGATATACAATTACTGCAGGTATTCAAGATACAGGAGCAATAGTAAGGGAATAGCTTTTCTAGGCTTATCTACATGGTTATAGAGAAATCGCTATGATTCGAAATGGCGAAAGAATGTATCAGATGAGAGACCCAAGTATGGAGCTATTTGCATGGACTGTGGCTGTCTAATGTGAATTATTTGTTTGTTTCCTAAGTGTCAGGCATTGTCAAGGAAGTCATGTGAGTCATGCGTTTTGGGTTCTGGAAAAAATCTGATAAGATGTTATCTTTTCAATAAGTTATTACAGCATCAAAAATGTCTGGTGAAAGATACACCTTTCCAAGTCTGCATTGTATATATGTCATCCACGTGTAAGACAGTTTGCATGCACCTCAACGATGTCTTGATCTGTCTTGTGTCAACTATTATCTGATTCTTCCCATCTATGAATAGCTTTGTCATTGGCTTTCTTGGCAATCTCTGATATCATTTTGGTGTATGTCAATGCACTATCTAATATCGTCAGCAATTATACAATATAACCGGTTCTGTTTTGGGCCTAATTTTTTTGCTAAGGTGCCGTAAATGAGCTACATTTCTGATGTGTGATTTATTATTTGCAATGTCGAATGTTTCCTTTTTCGAGTTACTGTCTGAAGCTTCTCTACCTCTTTATTAGCAGCTTCAGTTTAGCTATTGATCCCTGCCGTTCTGGGGTAGGAATCCGATGCTTGAAGTAACGTAAGAGGCTCATCTTGTCTACACGAGATTTTCTTTGTGTGCCGACTCTTTTTATGCAACTATTATATTTACGATTTAATAGTTTGCGTGTATTATTTATTCAATTGGACTATGGAATTGCAAAATTGCAAATAATTACTCTCGCAAATAAACTGGCTCTACGGTAATGGTATCAATTACTTGACAATTTGCATTTTTTTTTTTTACCATGATTGTGGTAATTACCATTGTTCACAGGATATTTTTGCCCCTCCTCCCTATGATTATGCCCTAATATGGCTGGCAATTTGATAGGTTATATGTTGCAATTTTTCTGATCTGGTTTATTTTGGTTTGTATACGTGAAGCAGAAAGCAATGCTGTATTGAAATACTTGAAGTCATGTCAGATTCTGACCACTTTTTCCTTCATTTCCATTATTTTTTTTTGCGATGCTAGATCGTAACAAGTACTGCAGAGTTACTTGCTCTTCTTTAATAGATAGTCATCATTTACATATACATGTATGCATCTTGTTGGGTATTACTGTACATAGACAGAAAACTTTGCAGGGAAATTAATTTTTAGGTTTAGCTGTGAGTTTAATTTGTGAGTTTGGCAGATTGATGGATGCAGTGCTAAATTGCATTCAGCCATTAATCTTGTCATGATATCATTGTTATCTGGTAAGTGTACTCTGCTAATCTTGTGTTGCAAGAATAATGTAGCACTGCTTGAGTATTATGAGCATAGAGAGAGTTTTCCACATGATTTCATAGTTGTCAAACAAAGAACAAGTCGCTAATATCTTCTGTGGTATATGGTCAACGGTGGTGTATCTTTACAACACTGCCACCGCATAATTTAGTTTTTTTGTTGCCTCTCTCTTTCAGGGCAATTCTTCATCTATGCTTGGATTCCTTGTATTCTTATAAATACTGTGTCCTGAGTGACACTCGATTGTGAGTTCATACTCCGAGAGGTATCTCATCAACACACATTTTGTACTTGTTTCTTCACTCGCTCTGCTAAGCACTAGACATGACCACACCTTTCATTGTCTAAAACACTCTACTTTCCGCCGTATTTAAGTGCACAACTTTAATTTCCTCACTGCTTGCGACCAATCCGCCAAATTTAATTCTTTGCTCCTCTTCCCTTTTTCCGGTTATGCAATATTCGGTTCTGGTAATCTCTGAGTTATGAAGTAATTGCCCGTTACGAACTTGGAAGGACATGTGAAGTGCTCTAGGCTAAATGTGCTCTAGTCTAAATGTGCTCTATTAGGACTCCTCTGCTGCAGTAAATGAGACTGATTCATTGGATAAAAAGAAACCAGCATTTCTAAGGGTGCATGGCTGAACCACAACAGAGGCAAAAACCTGAGTAACAATTCTCTCTTCTCCTTTTATAATAGTCACTCGGGAACTGCATCATAGAGCACCTTGAATTAACGGGTACATGGTTGAACCATAACAGAGGCAAAACGCCCGAGTAACAATTTCTCTTCTCCATTTATAATAGTCACTCGGGAACTGCATCATAGAGCACCCTGAATTAACGGGTACATGGTTGAACCATAACAGAGGCAAAACGCCCGAGTAACAATTTCTCTTATCCATTTATAATAGTCACGATGGCTGTTTTAGTATACAGACACTAGGAAACTGCTAGGGAACTGCATCATAGAGAACCTTGAATTAACGGCACTTCCATAATTGAAAAAGTGCTTAAAACAATCTTATTTGCTCCTCTAGGAACACTCATTATTGTGTAAACAACAAAATGTTTAAGCCGATAACTACATATTGGATTGGCCTGGAAACCAGACTGTCGACCACAGCCTTTTTGTTGACCCTTTACCATTTAGAATCATATAGGTACACTAATCATCTAAATACCGTATGGTGAGTGGTGAACTTCTTTTATGGTAAAGGGTCATCAAACTGGTTGTGGTCTACATGGGTACAGTCCTGATTTCCTTCTTTTTTAACCAATCAATTGTTGTCTTTTAAATAGCATTTTTGTTCGTGTTTGTAGTTGGCACTTTTTTGTTTGTTTGTTGTTGTTGTTTCTATGTATTAAAGTTGAGCGTTGAAGAGCCAGCGAACAATGTTTTCGAATTCTGTAAATTTCTATTCCGAGTTTCTGAGTGTAAGCTCTTTAAAACATTTTTTCTTGTTGCTATTGTTCAATCTCCTCGTATAGGGTAAGCTAAAGCCTCCATCATGAACTTGGTAGTAGTTGAATAGAAGAATTCCACAAACTGAACAGTGGATGCTTTAGTAGAGGATCTGCTCTACAATCCTCTAAGACTTGACAGCAGTTGCCCTGTAGCACGTCAATGACCAATCTGATAGTGGAAAAAAGTGGAGGGGAGAAATGAACAAGTGTGTAAGATCGTCGATGAGGCAATCAAGCTGTAGCTCGCATACTAACTTCACTAACCAAATAGCTGAACCAAGCACTGGTCATTTTACTTATAATTCAGTATGTGAGCTAGCTTGATTGCCTCATCGACGATCTTACACACCTGTTCATTTCTCCCCTCCACTTTTTTCCACTATCAGATTGGTCATTGACGTGCATTAGAACATTTGGAGTTTTCTGGTACTAAATTGTCTATGTATGGGACTATTGTTCCCATCCAAGTTATGCTAGGGAAAAATGCGATAAATACAATGGGGGGGGGGGGGGAAGAAGATAGCTACCCAGATACAGATCACCTTCGTCTCACATTTTTCAAAAGTACTTTATTGACTTCAGTTTGCCATGCCAACTACACCACTGCTTAATTAATCTACTTCATAACTTTTTGACACTGTTCAGATGTGTTGTAATGACATGAACTATTTCTCTCTCAATCAGCATACATATTTTGTGAAGACTATTTTAATTAATACTTTCATTTTGCAATCTACAAAAGCAGGTTTGGCTATTATGCATATTTTTTTCCCCACTGTTGATTCTCGCTCTTGTTATATTAGGCACATATGCAATTCACTCTTAATTAATTAACTGGCTAGCATTGGCTATTTTGATTGGTTACCCATAACATACTATGTATACCTGTAGGAATTTAACAAAAGTCCAAGCTTTACATCAGCATGATGACAACGTGATCTGTTAGATTACATTTCTCTAGCCATTGCCTACTCTGCTGGGCCTCACACTAGCTATTGTTAAAGTACTGGACCTATCTACTGGCCTTGGCCTCACCCTAGCCATGGCGTAGAGTTAGCCTTAGCTACTTCCCTTGCCGTCATCTTAGCCATTGCCCTAGCCACATATCCTGGTTGTCAGTTATTGCCCTAGTCTTACCCCTAGCTAATTTCCTGCTCTCACCCTTGCCATTGCCCTTGTCCTATCAGTTGTCCTGGCCCTCACCCTACCATTTCCTTTTTCCCGGCTCTAGCACCGAGCTATTACCCTTGTAGCCGTAGCTACTTGCCTGGCACCATTGCCCTGGCTCTAACTGAAGCCCTAATCCAGTACTGAGTTTTGATCGTACGGTATTGAGGATTTCATAATGCTGTAATGCTAGCATTATGCCATGGAGCATCAACCGCTTGGTTTGCTAAATTGATTGAATTTTGACAGGATGTTTGAAGGGTTGCTTCCAGTAAAAGGCTGAGGGGAACCACCATCTGGAAGAAAACCAGTTAATGATGAAACCTAGTCACTGCTAACTCTTCCTCCCCCCCCCCCCCCCCCCTCCCTCCACAGTCAGGAAATGTTACTGCACGAATGAACTGTCAACCACAAATCATTTGCTAATTAGACTAAACTTTGGCCCCGGAAGTTATAGATGGGTTGATGGCTGAGGGCATTTGCCACTGAGGCAGAGACTAGCATATCTGACTGCCTTCCCAAGCCGGGAGGTGTGTTTGGCACAATAGTTGAAAAGGTTTAAACCTGATCGAGATTAGAAGGGATTGAAGAAATAACTGCTGAGCTGATGTGAGTGAGGGAGAATATATGGCTGAAGATGAGATTTAGCTGGTTTGTTTACAGATTTTCTATTTCCATCGTGAATATACACACTGCATGGATGGACACATTAAAAACAACAAGGGCATGAGTGTACCTAACATATAATGATGCTGGCATTGTGACACTCTCCAGACTGCACTGTGCTGTACACTTTGATCGTCTTACATCCTCTTTAATTAAGCCTCCATTGCTAATGGTGTGCACTCTATAGAAGGAAATATATCATCAATAATAACAACACAACCACACAAACTCTGCTATGTGTATGGTTGCTAGGTGCATGCCTTATGTTGGGGGTTGCTAGGTGCATGCCTTATGTTGGGGGTTGCTAGGTGCATGCCCTATGTTGGGGGTTGCTAGGTGCATGCCTTATGTTGGGGGATGCTAGGTGCATGCCTTGTGTTGGGGGTTGCTAGGTACATGCCTTATGTTGGGGGTTGCTAGGTACATGCCTTATGTTGGGGGTTGCTAGGTGCATGCCTTATGTTGGGGGTTGCTAGGTGCATGCTTTATGTTGGGGGTTGCTAGGTGCATGCCTTATGTTGGGGTTGCTAGGTGCATGCCTTATGTTGGGGGTTGCTAGGTGCATGCCTTATGTTGGGGGTTGCTAGGTGCATGCCTTATGTTGGGGGTTGCTAGGTGCATGCCTTGTGTTGGGCAGTGGTTTTCTTGCAAATTGGTGTTATTAGCCCGCCTGCTCAACAGCTAGCTTGTACACTACATCAGTCTCTGTCTGCAGTCTATTTCCCAGCCCGCTCCCCTACGTGTATAAAATGAAGAGAAGGGGGTTGGAGGGGGTTCTGCTTATATAGAGGTGCACCCACATACACACGGCTAAATTATGATGTGATTGCGATTTCTATGGGACACGAGTTGCACACAATACAACATCCACCAATTCATCTGTGGCGCCTGCACGGCGGCATTGACCAGACAACGTGGTGTGCTCTGTATGTGCATGTACACATATGTAGGTACTGTGGAGACATGCATGCAGCATAGAGTCCAGCATACAGCTGTACATGTGCCCATCATCTTCTTCCATCCACTGTGATGTAACTTGAGTCATGTCCAGAAATTCTAGGGACTGTCTTGATGCTGCAGGTGGATCCCTGTACTAACCCCTCCCCCTAACCCTAGCTTCCACTCATTCTACGTATGTAGGACGGTGACCCTTTCAATCCTAGACATTTTTTTTGTGTGTGTGACAAATGCACAACCAATGTCATCAAATACTTGTACATATAGTACTATACAAGCATATATACATACTGCTGGACAAGCACATATACATACTGCTGATCATGCATATATACATACTGCTGATCATGCATATATACATACTGCTGGTCAAGCATATATACATACTGCTGGTCAAGCATATATACATACTGCTGGTCATGCATATATACATACTGCTGGACAAGCATATATACATACTGCTGATCATGCATATATACATACTGCTGGTCATGCATATATACATACTGCTGGTCATGCATATATACATACTGCTGGACAAGCATATATACATACTGCTGGACAAGCATATATACATACTGCTGATCATGCATATATACATACTGCTGGACATGCATATATACATACTGCTGGACAAGCATATATACATACTGCTGGTCATGCATATATACATACTGCTGATCATGCATATATACATACTGCTGGTCATGCATATATACATACTGCTGGTCATGCATATATACATACTGCTGGACAAGCATATATACATACTGCTGGACAAGCATGTATACATACTGCTGGACAAGCATATATACATACTGCTGGTCAAGCATATATACATACTGCTGGTCATGCATATATACATACTGCTGGACAAGCATATATACATACTGCTGGTCATGCATATATACATACTGCTGGACAAGCATATATACATACTGCTGGTCATGCATATATACATACTGCTGGTCATGCATATATACATACTGCTGGACAAGCATATATACATACTGCTGGACAAGCATATATACATCTGCTGATCATGCATATATACATACTGCTGGTCATGCATATATACATACTGCTGGTCATGCATATATACATACAGCTGGTCAAGCATATATACATACTGCTGGTCATGCATATATACATACTGCTGGTCATGCATATATACATACTGCTGGTCATGCATATATACATAGATTTGTAACCAATCAGTGAATGGGTATGACCAAGAACTGCCGAGTGTGGTGTGGCATCCATTATTGCCATGCACATCAAATATTTTCTCTGCAAATCCTTTTGTTATTCAGCATCTGTGAATATTTCCTCTTGAAAATGTCTTGGTATTTGGGGTGCCGTAAGTGAGATGTTGGGGATATTATGTTGGTTATACATGTATGTCTTGGTATTTGGGGTGCCGTAAGTGAGATGTTGAGTATATTATGTTGGTTATATGTCTTGGTATTTGGGGTGCCGTAAGTGAGATGTTGGGGATATTATGTTGGTTATACATGTATGTCTTGGTATTTGGGGTGCCGTAAGTGAGATGTTGAGTATATTATGTTGGTTATACGTCTTGGTATTTGGGGTGCCGTAAGTGAGATGTTGGGGATATTATGTTGGTTATACATGTATGTCTTGGTATTTGGGGTGCCGTAAGTGAGATGTTGAGTATATTATGTTGGTTATATGTCTTGGTATTTGGGGTGCCGTAAGTGAGATGTTGAGTATATTATGTTGGTTATACATGTATGTCTTGGTATTTGGGGTGCCGTAAGTGAGATGTTGGGTATATTATGTTGGTTATACATGTATGTCTTGGTATTTGGGGTGCCGTAAGTGAGATGTTGGGGATATTATGTTGGTTATACATGTATGTCTTGGTATTTGGGGTGCCGTAAGTGAGATGTTGAGTATATTATGTTGGTTATACATGTATGTCTTGGTATTTGGGGTGCCGTAAGTGAGATGTTGGGTATATTATGTTGGTTATACATGTATGTCTTGGTATTTGGGGTGCCGTAAGTGAGATGTTGAGTATATTATGTTGGTTATACATGTATGTCTTGGTATTTGGGGTGCCGTAAGTGAGATGTTGAGTATATTATGTTGGTTATACATGTATGTCTTGGTATTTAGGGTGCCGTAAGTGAGATGTTGAGTATATTATGTTGGTTATATGTCTTGGCATTTGGGGTGCCGTAAGTGAGATGTTGGGGATATTATGTTGGTTATACATGTATGTCTTGGTATTTAGGGTGCCGTAAGTGAGATGTTGGGTATATTATGTTGGTTATATGTCTTGGTATTTGGGGTGCCGTAAGTGAGATGTTGGGGATATTATGTGGGTTATATTAAATTGGGATTATAAATGTGTGTATGGGGGTATAATAAGTGGGTCTATTTGAGTGGCATGGTATGTTGGGATATGATAAGGTTGTCTTTGGGTGTCGTGAGATGGTATATTTTGGGGTATAATATGTGAGACTATTTGGGGGTCATAATTGTGAATATTAAGAGTTGAGTGTGTTGGTCTATTTGGGGGGCATAAGTGGGCGTTTTACGGTACAACTAATAGAAAAATACGGCCTCTAGCCGCCTTTATCTGCATCATTATTTGGCAATGACTTCAACGATGACTGTCGCATGCAAGCACCTCAATTAACTCCACATTTCTATTTGCTTCTCTTCCAGCTTATGAGTGCCCTGGAATTCTCTGATATGGAATTCTAGGCAGATAGATTCTTCCTATGCACTTGCGCTTGGATATGCCGTGTAACTGTTGTAGGTTTTGACAGCTCAGAATTGGGAAGCTTGGATATGCCGTGTAACTGTTGTAGGTTTTGATAGCTCAGAATTGGGAAGCTTGGATATGCCGTGTAACTGTTGTAGGTTTTGACAGCTCAGAATTGGAAAGCTTGGATATGCTATCTAACTGTTGTAGGTTTTGATAGCTCAGAATTGGGAAGCTTGGATATGCCGTGTAACTGTTGTAGGTTTTGACAGCTCAGAATTGGGAAGCTTGGATATGCCGTGTAACTGTTGTAGGTTTTGACAGCTCAGAATTGGAAAGCTTGGCTATGCCATCAACTGTTGTAGGTTTTGACAGCTCAGAATTGGAAAGCTTGGATCTGCTACCTAAGTGTCGTAGGTTTTGATAGCTCAGAATTGGAAAGCTCATGTAACTATGGCCTTTTTTTTTTGCGCTTGCATGGAAGTGTGAAAACTAAGGCCAAAATGGCTCTCCTTCGCAACTACTGCTTTTTGTGATAGTTCCCCCCCCCCCTCTCCCATATGCCAGACACTTGATGGCTAATAACGATCTTCCGGACTTGGAGGAGTTCAGATCTGGTCTGAGTTTTTCTCTACAACCTGTAGTTCCAGAGTCATAACCTAACGGATGTACACGCGCGAGGTTGACTAGTATAGATCATACTATAGAGTGTCTATTGGGTGTCAAGTTGGTATTGGGTAATGTGTGTGGGGTCATAAATTGGTATTGGAGGTCAGTATTTTAAATGGCTCAAGTGTTTATTTCTCTAATTTATTCCAGCTTTCTGTTTGATAGCCATTGTGACTTCCATTCCATTGTTGGAGCTAGAAATGCTTTCTGCAACTGTAATAGTCTGTCATCCAGCCTTGCTATATGCAGTGTTGCCTTTGGACTCGACAGTCTGTGTCAACGGTATAGAATTGAGTATGTCTCGACATGGTATTGGTTGCTAAGCACTTGTTATTAATTAGGCATCCGTTTTGGTTCTTCTATCGATTCTTGCTGCACTGATGGCATTTTCCCAACGTAATTAACAACCAGCATTTTTTGGTGCTTATTAAGACTAAATCCCGAGACTTACATAACTTCTTGATGGGGCTATTGTAGATTACTAAATCTGATTGTAAGATAATGCATAGATATTTGCTGTAGAGTGGTTGGCTGGTATCTAGGACAAGTTTGTTGATTGATGTGGATGGTACTAATGTACAAATGCACTCAGCAGCAAATTATGGAACATCCATCTAGTTCAGGAATACTGACTCAGTGTACTCTAAGTATGTAAGGCTCTTGTATGCAGTCACTTAATTGAGTTTCTGTACCTGTCAGTCAGGTTTAGCTGTGCAGAGTGGAGCTGTTGTTACTTGTAAAACCTTGAAAGTTTTTTTTGTAATACTTTTTTTTTAATTTCCTCTACAGAAACCATTGACACCATGATTGCTGGAGACAATGCAGAGACGTCAGTGCAAGTTGCAGTGAGGTACATACAGCACTCAAACTGTTAGCTTCTTGTGTCGAGTCTTGGCTAGTGTTTTGAGCTAACAGTTGCCACTGCGTATCAGTGGCATTTTTTGGAGGGATTTCTGTTGTTTTTTGCCATTGTAATGTCTCAAGTATTTCGTACAAATCTATTGACTACTAAGTTTCTGAGGTTTCATATCCCCTGGTTACATATACAAATACATGTAGCTTCTGCTGTTAGAACACACCCTTGATTATAACGTGCACCATACTTCATATCTGGACTGAAATTGTGCGCACCTTCGATTAGATGCACAACCTTCTGTATAATTGCTTTGTGCATGCTCGTCAGTGAACTCAAGTTGCAGTATTATGAAAAATACAATCTTAAATATACGTGTACATGTGTAGGGTGAGTCTGTGAGCAGAATGGCTCAGAAGATCGCTTCCACTGCAAGTCAAGGGATGTTACATACAGTTGCAGCGAGTACACCACCTATTATTACCGATAAGACGGCCGAACTGCACAATGAAGACATCGATAGACTGCCTTTGCATCGAACAAAGCTGATCTGGAAGGAATAGTAGACAACAAATAGTCACACTAACAATGATAGTGTAACCTTATCGAGATTTGGTGATCTTGTTTCAAGAAGACTTGCAAGCTAAAATATTTGAACTTTCCCATGATTGTATGTAGCATTCACTCAAATAGGACACTCAGCTAGGGAGCTAATAGGACATGCTTGATTAAGTTGGGGATATACATACATATAACACACATATATACTGCATAAGTCAAAATAAAATGCTAAGCTTTACATTCAGTTGTTTAGCAAAAAAAAAACAACCCAAAAACACAACAACTTACAACAGAGGCCAGAAAATGGTGAGAGATTTTTGATTTGTTTTCTGTGAGAGGTGATGCTTGGCTCCAGTCAGCAGAGAATTGACCCTCTCGACATCACAGCAGCTGAGGATCGATTGGAGCAGCTGTTGGTGTTGAAACACTGACATAGGATCGACTGGAGTAGCTTTCAATATCGCCACAGCTGAGTGAACGTCAGTTACTGCTTCTGCTGACCAAAATGCTCGACTGAACCAACTCTTGATATGCTACTACAACTGGTGGAGTCGCTCAATTCACTGGCTGCTCAACTGCAGCAGATTTCGATATCGGCAAACTAGAATGCTGAAATCCCGACGTCACCACAGCTGTCGGACGCTCAAATGCAATTGCTCTGGACAACACCACATCTCACAAAACTGCTCGACTGGAGACTGTAGTTAGCTCTTGGCACCGACTCAACTGATCTGTTTCTTGACATCTATGGCTCTTGATTGGACACAGCAATGAAGTCATGACCTACAACTTTTTTTCACTTTTTTTTCAATTTTTTAAAATCTGCTTAAATGTTGTTTAAAAAGAAATTCACTCTACAGGAACATATGACTAATGAATATACTTGTCTTTCATGAACTATTTAGGGTAGTATCAGGTCCTGGGGTGACTGCGCCTGTACCACACAGCTATAGATGGTATGCGATTGCTTCTGGCTTCATATGTAACGATGGTAGACTCTGTTCACTAATCTAGACCTTGCTATTCTATGTATGTGGATGCCTGGGCCCTGGTTCTCATATGTGCGTGCCTAGACCCAGCTTCACCTTGGTGTCTTGACCCTGCTTTACCTACATAGGCGGTTGACCCTGCTTCACATACCTA
>CBDHDT010000034.1:0-4529 GCA_965261215.1 Ekhidna sp. | reverse complement strand
TGTTGCTTATTCTATGTGGTTATTGAATGCCTCTAAACATAGGCACATTTTCCTAGAAGATACGTGCACCAACATCAAAGTCGCTCACAAACTGCACCCCCTCATTTGAAACTGGAATATCCAACCTATACATGGAAAACAAAACAGCAAGCTTGGTATGTAAGTTCTGAGATCCCTTAGTAGTGATAGTTATGAATCAGATTCATGAGATGCTGTGCTGTTGAAAAGTTATAAGGCGCCGTATTTGGACGTGCCTCAAAACCAATCATTTTGAAGCATGTAAAGTGGGCTTCCAACAACTAACCAAGCCTCATCACCTCATGAATCTGATTCATACCTATCACTACTAAGGGCTCTCGGAATTCACAAACCAAATTTTATTTTTGTTTCCCACACATGGGCTGGATATTCCCATTTTAAACTTGGGATGCAGATATTTGAGTGATCTTGATGTTGGTGCATGTATCATCTAAGAAAAATTGCCTATAGAGATATTCAACATATCATTTGAAAGCACACAGAATAAGCAATAACGTGTTATTAAAATTAACTGCATAGAGGTAAGAAAAAATGTTGTGGTAATTAGAAAAATGATTTAAAAAAATCAGGGGTTCGACCTCTATTTCCCCCTTTTAAAAACAACTACTATGTAATGCAGAATGTGTTACTTTTTACAGGTCTTCCATCAAGTGTAAGAAATAGTGAGGCCATTGTAAATGAATTCAACTCTGTGACTATTACCTGGACTTATGACAAAAAAAAAAATGATATTGCAGTGACCAATTACACCATTACTGTTAGCCCTGTGAGTGGCGTGGGACAGAAATTTAGTCAAATTGTAGAGGCAGGCTTGATTATGCAGGTAGAAATCGAGTTATACTTGCTGAGTCCGGACACTAATTATGTGGCAACAATCAGAGCCTACAATCTGCTTGGAGCTAGTAATGGAGTAAACGTATTCTTCAGTAAGTTTTGAATATAAGAGATATCCATTGTGATAAACATATTATGATTATGGTATGTACCATTAGAAGTGAATGATTTCCAATCAACTGGAATAATTACTCGGAAGTGACTGACAAAAAAGTGATAGAACTATCTGAACCTAATGGTGGTTGAATGATCCAAATTGTGTGTAGAGGCGATAACTATGCAAGAGCCTATTAGTCCACGTCTTTTACAATGCACCTTTCTGTTGATTTATGAGTATTGCATGCATTGTAGTACATTTGATTGACAATATTGAGGGAAGGGTAAGTATAGGGTTAATGACAGCAAAAGAGTTGAATGGTTAATATGATTTTGCTTCAGTATATTTGAACAACAAAAGGCTTATGTGTGTTTCTTATCTATTATACTATGCTCGAATGTGGTTGTAGTTAAGTTTTCAATGTGTTGAATTCATATCATCTGACAACTGACATAATAATCATGGAGATATTAACACAAGTATGTTACAGGATATTTATAAAGTTGCTACAGTAATTCATAGTTACTATCTATATACACCTTGCTAAAATTACTATAAGTATTCCATCCAGATGGCGCCAGTGACAAAATTTTGGGTACTGGATCATAGGCTATTATACTCTTTCTCTGCTCAATTTGAATGAGTCCATGTAGAAAGTCCCTCCCATTACTATTGCAAAGTGTTGGTGCAAATTGTATGACGGTCTTGCATTAATAATAATGTGGTTGTGGCACTAAATAGAAGTAACAATTTCCTGCTTAATAAATTTATTGTTATTTTTTGTTTTTATTGTTAACCTTTTTCAGGAAATTCTGGAGCTAGAGATGGAGAATCAGGTTGGTATGTACACTGAGACCAAAAACATTGTGTATGAATCTTATACAGTATTAAAGGAAAGTATAAATCCGATTAAAACTCTATTTGGAGTTTGTGATCTTTTGAATTTGAGTGTGTTACTCACAAATGAACTAAATGCAGTTAATTATGTGCATTGTGGATAACTGTTAGTGTGAAAGATCTCTACAACAAGGAGTCTGAACAACCTTTAACCCTGGCATTTATTTTAATTATATAATAATTAGCTTCTCTGTAATTATGCATCTATATAATGTCAGAAAAGTTACTGAAGCAAGTTCAAATATAAATCTCATGGCTGTTTAACTAAAATATGATTTGCTATTGTAGTAGTGAGTGACTCTCATAGTTCAGTAGCATGGCATGCATGCTGACATTTTCTCTTATTTCTTCACTCTTTTCCTCTTTCTTTGTTCCTTAGTCCTAATTTTTCTTCAGTCCTCATTTTATGGTCCTCAATTTGGGAAGTTTGACTTTTAATTGGCTAATCATTTGTAGTGTTAGCTAGTTTAGTATGGTTATAGCGTCATTCAACAATTGTCGACCAGTTGATTTTCTCATTACATTTTCTCCTAAACCGCTGATTGCCTCTCCTCGGGACAAAATTTATTGTGTAACTATTTACCTAGATATTATCATTTCCACATGCCATGTGGAAGTTGAGTTATATCACCAGCTCCGCTGAGGCTACTCAAGTATCCAAAGTCAACGACCTTTACCCATTTCCGACCTGCAATTTGTTTCTTATTATTCAGTTGTTGAATACAGCCATTTTTGTTTTTAATTTCGACAGTTTTATTAGCATCAACAAATCAGCATGAAATAACCAAATTCATATTAATTTAAAGATTCTAGCCTAAAGTAATGCAAATTGAAGGATAGCCTACAATAATGTAAATTTCTACTCAGAGGTAGGTACCTGAAAACATTAGTTCACACACAAAATAAATTGTCCCTGCTATTTATAGAGACACAATCTTTCATGCATCCACTTTTACACTCCTTGCTTGTTTATATATGGAACAAATTCTTCACTGGAATTCCATCAGATCTGAGGAATAACCATCCCATCTTTTTTTTCGTATCAAAAATAGTTTCTTAAAACCTGTCCTTCAAAGTGGATGAAGACACACTAAAAAGTCTTAGCAGCAACATTAGCACTCGTAGTTCCATCTCTGACAGCCATTTTGGACTCCATCCGTTTTTTTCAAAGGATACATTTTAGTTGTTGTTTTTCTCTCTCTGACATGCTACTTCAACCTTCTTTCTTATAACTGCTATCACTTAACAGCTAGTTAAACAACTAAATTAGTAACAACAACCAAAAAAATAGCAAGGTTTGAAACTGCTGCAATTCCTGATTAACACACACTACTCAAGTCTACTATATTTAATTCCATGTAATTTGCATCATTTTGGCTGGCACTAGATAGTAAGTGAGAAATAATAAATGACGCTAGTGAGATTGTGTATGATCACTCCTTGAGAGAAATTTATCTGAACTGGATTACATTTTGAGAGGGGCAATTGTACCTTCAGTGTGGGTGGTTGAAATAATGATCTTCAGAATGACAACAGTTGAGCCACTTTATTATACTTTGTTGGGTATTTTGTGTTTTAAAACTCCTTTTTGATTTTTCTTCATTACTGCAGGTTTACAAAGATCCAGTTGCATTCTCCTTTCATTACTTCTGTTTTATTCATTGTTTTAAACCTAAAAGAGTCACAATCATTTCTCCGTTATCTTCTCATAAGTGTATATTTTGTTGCAACAAGTAAAACACAGCATGGAGGTGACTACTGGTTATGACCTCTAAAAGTTTAACATATTCTTGAAACCACCATAAACCTTTTCTTACCTCTGTGCAGGTAATTTTACTCTGTGTGCTTTCAAATGATATGTTGAATGTCTCTATAAGCACATTTTCTTAGAAGATGCACCAACATCAAGGTCATTAAAAAAAATCTGCATGCGTGAAGCTCCAGTCCACGCATGCATGGTTAATTAGACATGCCTCAAAATATTTTGTAATCCATACACGTGAGTTAAGACTGGAGTTTCGTGCATGCAGATTTCTTGAGTGACCTTGATGTTAGTGCATGTATCTTCAAAGAAAATGTGCCTATAGAGACAATTAACATATTATTCGAAAGCATACAGAATAAAAAAAATAATATGCTAGTAAAATTAGCAGCACAGAGGTAAGAAAAAAGTTTATGGTGGGTTCAAGAGTGTGTTACAAATTTTAATGTGCACATGTATGTGTTTTTCATATACAAGAACATATCAACTGGATTAACTTGTTAAAACAAATAACAGGGAAAAAGACCGCACCATCTATACTTTACCATTTAAACTAATTATTATATTTAATTAAAAAAATGTATAATACTGATGTGTATGGTTTAAAACTTTAAATGGTGAAGGATTATGTGATACAGAAAGGTACAATCTTGTTATGTTTTTCTTTTATCAAGCCATTTAATAGGAAAACATTTCTGGTTTTGTTTCAAGATTCTATTTGTTCTTTGTTGTTGTTTCTATTTATTATATTTGAGTAAGTGAGGAATTATACTATTGTCTAACTTACTCTGGGACTCCTTCATCTAAACACTATTTCTATTGTTTTTTCTTGTATATTTGTTCCCTGTAGATCTGCGTATTCTATAAAACATGCTACTCAATATAAACAGTGTTATGCAA
>CBDHDT010000033.1:0-172595 GCA_965261215.1 Ekhidna sp. | reverse complement strand
TTATCAAGGAATAAACTAGTACTCTGAGAGTCCTGCTTATCACGGAATACGCTAGTACTGTTGAGTGTCCTACTTATCAAGGAATAAGCTGGTACCCTGAGAGTCCTGCTTATCAAAGAATAAGCTAGTACTCTGAGAGTCCTGCATATCAAGGAATAAACTATTACTCTGAGAGTCATGCTTAACAAGGAATAAGCTAGTGCTCTGAGAACCCTGCTTATCAAAGAATAAGCTAGTACTCTGAGAGTCCTGCTTATCAAAGTATAAGCTAGTACTCTGAGAGTCCTGCTTATCGCGGAATAAGCTATTACTCTGAGAGTCCTGCTTATCAAGGAATAAGCTATTACTCTGAGAGTCCTGCTTATCATGGAATATGCTATTACTCTGAGAGTCCTGCTTATTAAGGAATAAGCTATTACTCTGTGAGTCCTGCTTATTAAGGAATAAGCTAGTACTCTGAGAGTCCTGCTTATCAAGGAATAAGCTATTTCTCTGAGAGTCCTGCTTATCTAGGAATAAGCTAGTACTCTGGGAGTCCAGCTTGTCTAGGAATAAGCTATTACTCTGAGAGTCCTGCTTATCAAGGAATAAACTATTACTTAGAGAGTCCTGCTTATCAAGGATTTAGCTGATACTCAAAGAGTCCTGCTTATCACGGAATAAGCTATTACTCTGAGAGTCCTGCTTATCAAGGAATAAACTATTTCTCAGAGAGTCCGGCTTACAAGGAATAAGCTATTACTCTGAGAGTCCTGCTTACCCAGGAATAAGTTATTACTCTGGAAGTCCTGCTTAGCAAGGAATAAGCTAGTCCTCTGCGAGTCCTGCTTATCAAGGAATAAGCTAGTACTCTGAGAGTCCTGCTTATCGCGGAATAAGCTATTACTCTGAGAGTCCTGGTTATCAAGGAATAAGCTATTACTCTGAGAGTCCTGCTTATCATGGAATATGCTATTACTCTGAGAGTCCTGCTTATTAAGGAATAAGCTATTACTCTGTGAGTCCTGCTTATTAAGGAATAAGCTAGTACTCTGAGAGTCCTGCTTATAAGGAATAAGCTAATTCTCTGAGAGTCCTGCTTATCGCAGAATAAGCTATTACTCTGAGCGTCCTGCTTATCAAGGAATAAGCTATTACTCTGAGAGTCATGCTTACAAGGAATAAGCTATTATTTTGAGAGTCCTGTATACCAAGGAATAAACTAATACTCTGAGAGTCCTGCTTACCAAGGAATAAGTTAGTTCTCTGAGAGTCCTACTTATCATGGAATATGCTATTACTCTGAGAGTCCGGCTTATAAGGAATAAGCTATTACTCCGAGAATCCTGCTTACCAAGCAATAAGCTATTACTCTGGGAGTCCTGCTTATCAAGGAATAAGCTGTTACACTGGAAGTCAAGCTTATCAAGGAATAAGCTATTACTCTGGGAGTCCTGCTTATCAAGGAATATGCTATTACTCTGAGATTCCTGCTTATGAAGGAATATGCTATTACTCTGAGAGTCCTGCTTACAAGGAATAAGCTATTACTCCGAGAGTCCTGCTTACCAAGGAATAAGCTATTATTCTGAGAGTCCTGCTTATGAAGGAATATGCTAGTACTCTGAGAGTCCTAATTATCATGGAATATGCTATTACTCTGAGAGTCCTGCTTATGAAAGAATAAGCTATTACTCTGAGCGTCCTGCTTATGAAGGAATTTGCTTTTACTCTGAGAGTTCTGCTTATCAAGGAATATGCTATTACTCTGAGAGTCCTGCTTATCAAGGAATAAACTATTACTCAGAGAATCCTGCTTGTCAAGGAAAAAACTATTACTCTGAGAGTCCTGCTTATCACGGAATAAGCTATAACTTTGTGAGTCCTGCTTTTCAAGGAAAAAGCTATTACTCTGTGAGTCCTGCTTACCAAGGAATAAGCTAGTACTCTGAGAGTCCGGCTTATCCAGGAATAAGCTATTACTCTGAGAGTCCTGCTTACAAGGAATAAGCTATTACTCTGAGAGACCTGCTTACAAGGAATAAGCTATTACTCTGAGAGTCCTGCTTATCAAGGAATAAGCTATTACTCTGAGAGTCCTGCTTATCAAGGAATAAGCTATTACTCTGAGAGTCGTGCTTACAAGGAATAAGCTATTACTCTGAGAGTCCTGTTTACCAAGGAAAAAGGTAATACTCTGAGAGTCCTGCTTACCAAGGAATAAGATAGTTCTCTGAGAAACCAACTTATCATGGAATAAGCTATTACTCTGAGAGCCCGGCTTACAAGGAATAAGCTATTACTCTGAGAGTCCTGCTTACCAAGGAATAAGCTATTACTCTGGGAGTCCTGCTTATCAAGGAATAAGCTGTTACTCTGGAAGTCCTGCTTATCAAGGAATAAGCTATTACTCTGGGAGTCCTGCTTATCATGGAATATGCTATTACTCTGAGAATCCTGCTTATGAAGGAATATGCTATTACTCTGAGAGTCCTGCTTACAAGGAATAAGCTATTACTCCGAGAGTCCTGCTAACCAAGGAATAAGCTATTATTCTGAGAGTCCTGCTTATGAAGGAATATGCTAGTACTCTGAGAGTCCTACTTATCTAGGAATATGCTATTACTCTGAGAGTCCAGCTTATGAAGGAATATGCTATTACTCTGAGAGTCCTAATTATCATGGAATATGCTATTACTCTGAGAGTCCTGCTTATGATGGAATAAGCTATTACTCTGAGAGTCCTGCTTATCAAGGAATATGCTATTACTCTGAGAGTCCTGCTTATCAAGGAATATGCTATTACTCTGAGAGTCCTGCTTATCAAGGAATATGCTATTACTCTGAGAGTCCTGCTTATCAAGGAATATGCTATTACTCTGAGAGTCCTGCTTATCAAGGAATATGCTATTACTCTGAGAGTCCTGCTTATTTAGGAATATGCTATTACTCTGGGAGTCCTGCTTATCTAGGAATAAGCTATAACTCTGAGAGTCCTGCTTATCAAGGAATAAACTATTACTTAGAGAGTCCTGCTTATCAAGGAATAAACCATTACTCAGAGAGTCCTGCTTGTCAAGGTAAAAACTATTACTCTGAGAATCCTGATTATTAAGCAATAAACAAGTACTCTGAGAGTCCTGCTTATCAAGGAATAAGCAATTACTCTGTGAGTCCTGCTTTTCAAGAAAAAGCTATTACTCTGTGAGTCCTGCTAACCAAGGAATAAGTTAGTACTCTGAGATTCCTGCTTATCCAGGAATAAGCTATTACTCAGAGAGTCCTGCCTACAAGGAATAAGCTATTACTCTGATAGTCCTGCTTACAAGGAATAAGCTATTTCTCTGCGAGTCCTGCTTACCAAGGAATAAGCTATTACTCTGAGAGTCCTGCTTATCAAGAAATAAGCTATTACTCTGAGAGACCTGCTTACAAGGAATAAGCTATTACTCTGAGAGTCCTGCTTACCAAGGAATAAGCCAATACTCTGAGAGTCCTGCTTACCAAGGAATAAGCTAGTTCTCTGAGAGTCCTACCTATCATGGAATAAGCTATTACACTGAGAGTCCGGCTTACAAGGAATAAGCTATTACTCTGAGAGTCCTGCTTACCCAGGAATAAGTTAATACTCTGGAAGTCCTGCTTAGCAAGGAATAAGCTAGTCCTCTGCTAGTCCTGCTTATCAAGGAATAAGCTATTTCTCTGAGAGTCCTGCTTATCTAGGAATAAGCTAGTACTCTGGGAGTCCAGCTTGTCTAGGAATAGGCTATTACTCTGAGAGTCCTGCTTATCAAGGAATAAACTATTACTTAGAGAGTCCTGCTTATCAAGGATTTAGCTGTTACTCAAAGAGTCCTGCTTATCACAGAATAAGCTATTACTCTGAGAGTCCTGCTTATCAAGGAATAAACTATTACTCAGAGAGTCCTGCTTGTCAAGGAAAAAACTATTACTCTGAGAGTCCTGCGTATCACGGAATAAGCTATAACTTTGTGAGTCCTGCTTTTCAAGGAAAAAGCTATTACTCTGTGAGTCCTGCTTACCAAGGAATAAGCTAGTACTCTGAGAGTCCGGCTTATCCAGGAATAAGCTATTACTCTGAGAGTCCTGCTTACAAGGAATAAGCTATTACTCTGAGAGACCTGCTTACAAGGAATAAGCTATTACTCTGAGAGTCCAGCTTATCAAGGAATAAGCTATTACTCTGAGAGTCCTGCTTATCAAGGAATAAGCTATTACTCTGAGAGTCCTGCTTACAAGGAATAAGCTATTACTCTGAGAGTCCTGTTTACCAAGGAAAAAACTAATACTCTGAGAGTCCTGCTTACCAAGGAATAAGCTAGTTCTCTGAGAAACCAACTTATCATGGAATAAGCTCTTACTCTGAGAGCCCGGCTTACAAGGAATAAGCTATTACTCTGAGAGTCCTGCTTACCAAGGAATAAGCTATTACTCTGGGAGTCCTGCTTATCAAGGAATAAGCTGTTACTCTGGAAGTTCTGCTTATCAAGGAATAAGCTATTACTCTGGGAGTCCTGCTTATCAAGGAATATGCTATTACTCTGAGAATCCTGCTTATGAAGGAATATGCTATTACTCTGAGAGTCCTGCTTACAAGGAATAAGCTATTACTCCGAGAGTCCTGCTTACCAAGGAATAAGCTATTATTCTGAGAGTCCTGCTTATGAAGGAATATGCTAGTACTCTGAGAGTCCAGCTTATGAAGGAATATGCTATTACTCTGAGAGTCCTAATTATCATGGAATATGCTATTACTCTGAGAGTCCTGCTTATGATGGAATAAGCTATTACTCTGGGAGTCCTGCTTATGAAGGAATTTGCTTTTACTCTGAGAGTTCTGCTTATCAAGGAATATGCTATTACTCTGAGAGTCCTGCTTATCAAGGAATATGCTATTACTCTGAGAGTCCTGCTTATCAAGGAATATGCTATTACTCTGAGAGTCCTGCTTATCTAGGAATATTCTATTACTCTGAGAGTCCTGCTTATGAAGGAATTAGCTTTTACTCTAAGAGTTTTGCTTATCAAGGAATATGCTATTACTCTGAGAGTCCTCCTTATCAAGGAATATGATATTACTCTGAGAGTCTTGTTTATCAAGAATATGCTATTACTCTGTGAGTTCTGCTTATGAAGGAATAACCTATTACTCTGAGACTCCAGCTTAAGAAGGAATATTATTTTACTCTGAGAGACCTGCTTGTGAAGGAAAATGCTTTTACTCTGAGAGTCCTGCTTATCAAGGAATATGCTATTACTCTGAGAGTCCTGCTTATCGAGGAATATTCTATTACTCTGAGAGTCCTGTTTATCAAGGAATATGCTATTACTCTGAGAATCCTGCTTATCAAGGAATAAGCTATTACTCTGAGAGTCCTGCTTATCAAGGAATATGCTATTACTCTGAGAGTCCTGCTTATCAAGGAATATGACATTACTCTGAGAGTCTTGTTTATCAAGAATATGCTATTATACTGTGAGTTCTGCTTATGAAGGAATAAGCTATTACTCTGAGACTCCAGCTTAAGAAGGAATATTATTTTACTCTGAGAGTCCTGCTTGTGAAGGAAAATGCTTTTACTCTGAGAGTCCTGCTTATCAAGGAATATGCTATTACTCTGAGAGTCCTGCTTATCAAGGAATATGCTATTACTCTGAGAGTCCTGCTTATCGAGGAATATTCTATTACTCTGAGAGTCCTGCTTATCTAGGAATATGCTATAACTCTGAGAATCCTGCTTATCATGGAATATGCTATTACTCTGAGAGTCCTGCTTATTAAGGAATATGCTATTACTCTGAGAGTCCTGCTTATTAAGGAATAAGCTAGTACTCGGAGAGTCCTGCTTATCAAGGAATATGCTATTACTCTGAGAGTCCTGCTTATCAAGGAATAAGCTAATACTCAGCGAGTCCTGCTTATCAAGGAATAAGCTAGTACTCTGAGAGTCCTGCTTATCGCGGAATATGCTATTACTCTGAGATTCCGGCTTATCATGGAATAAACTATTACTCTGAGAGTCCTGCTTATTAAGGAAAAAGCTATTACTCTGTGAGTCCTGCTTATTAAGGAATAAGCTAATACTCTGAGAGTCCTGCCTACCAAGGAATAAGCTATTACTCTGAGAGTCCTGCTTATCAAGGAATAAGCTATTACTCTGAGAGTCCTGCTTACAAGGAATAAGCTATTACTCCGAGAGTCCTGCTTACCAAGGTATAAACTAGTACTCTGAGAGTCCTGCTTATCACGGAATACGCTAGTACTCTTGAGTGTCATACTTACCAAGGAATAAGCTAGTCCTCTGAGAGTCCTGCTTATCAAAGAATAAGCTAGTTCTCTGAGAGTCCTGCTTATCAAGGAATAAGCTATTACCCTGAGAGTCATGCTTATCAAGGAATAAGCTAGTACTCTGAGAGTCCTGCTTATTAAGGAATAAGCTAGTACTCTGAGAGTCCTGCTTATTAAGAAATATGCTATTACTCTGAGAGTCCTGCTTATCAAGGAATAAACTAGTACTCTGAGAGTCCTGCTTATCACGGAATACGCTAGTACTGTTGAGTGTCCAACTTATCAAGGAATAAGCTGGTACTCTGAGAGTCCTGCTTATCAAAGAATAAACTAGTCCTCTGAGAGTCCTGCTTATCAAGGAATAAACTATTACTCTGAGAGTCATACTTAACAAGGAATAAGCTAGTGCTCTGAGAACCCTGCTTATCAAAGAATAAGCTAGTACTCTGAGAGTCCTGCTTATCAAAGTATAAGCTAGTACTCTGAGAATCCTGCTTATCATGGAATAAGCTATTACTCTGAGAGTCCTGCTTTTCAATGAAAAAGCTATTACTCTGTGAGTCCTGCTAACCAAGGAATAACCTAGTACTCTGAGAGTCCTGCTTATCCAGGAATAAGCTATTACTCTGAGAGTCCTGCTTTAAAGGAATAAGCTATTACTCTGAGAGTCCTGCTTACAAGGAATAAGCTATTACTCTGCGAGTCCTGCTTACCAAGGAATAAGCTATTACTCTGAGAGTCCTGCTTATCAAGGAATAAGCTATTACTCTGAGAGTCCTGCTTACAAGGAATAAGCTATTACTCTGAGAATCCTGTTTACCAAGGAATAAGCTAATACTCTGAGAGTCCTGCTTACCAAGGAATAAGCTAGTTCTCTGAGAAACCTACTTATCATGGAATAAGCTATTACTCTGCGAGTCTTGCTCACCAAGGAATAAGCTATTACTCAGGGAGTCCTGCTTATCAAGGAATAAACTATTACTCCGCGAGTCCTGATTATCACGGAATAAGCTATTACTCTCTGACTCCTGCTTTCCATGGAAAAAGCTATTACTCAGTGAGTCCTGCTTACCAAGGAATAAGCTAGTACTCTGAGAGTCCTGCTTATCCAGGAATAAGCTATTACTCTGAGAGTCCTGCTTACAAGGAATAAGCTATTACTCTGAGAGTCCTGCTTACAAGGAATAAGCTATTACTCTGCGAGTCCTGCTTACCAGGGAATAAGCTATTACTCTGAGAGTCCTGCTTATCAAGGAATAAGCTATTACTCCGAGAGTCCTGCTTACAAGGAATAAGCTATTACTCTGAGAGTCCTGTTTACCAAGGAATAAGCTAATACTCTGAGAGTCCTGCTTACCAAGGAATAAGCTAGTTCTCTGAGAAACCTACTTATCATGGAATAAGCTATTACTCTGAGAGCCCGGGTTTACAAGGAATAAGCTATTACTCTGAGAGTCTTGCTTACCAAGGAATAAGCTATTACTCTGGGAGTCCTGCTTATCAAGGAATAAGCTGTTACTCTGGAAGTCCTGCTTATCATGGAATAAGCTATTACTCTGGGAGTCCTGCTTATCAAGGAATATGCTATGACTCTGAGAATCCTGCTTATGAAGGAATATGCTATTACTCTGAGAGTCCTGCTTACAAGGAATAAGCTATTACTCCAAAGTTCTGCTTACCAAGGAATAAGCTATTATTCTGAGAGTCCTGCTTATGAAGGAATATGCTAGTACTCTGAGAGTCCTACTTATCTAGGAATATGCTATTACTCTTAGAGTCCTAATTATCATGGAATATGCTATTACTCTGAGAGTCCTACTTACCAAGGAATAAGCTATTACTCTGAGAGTCCTGCTTATGAAGGAATTTGCTTTTACTCTGAGAGTTCTGCTTATCAAGGAATATGCTATTACTCTGAGAGTCCTGCTTATCAAGGAATATGCTATTACTCTGAGAGTCCTGCTTATCAAGGAATATGCTATTACTCTGAGAGTCCTGCTTATTTAGGAATATGCTATTACTCTGGGAGTCCTGCTTATCTAGGAATAAGCTATAACTCTGAGAGTCCTGCTTATCAAGGAATAAACTATTACTTAGAGAGTCCTGCTTATCAAGGAATAAACCATTACTCAGAGAGTCCTGCTTGTCAAGGTAAAAACTATTACTCTGAGAATCCTGCTTATTAAGCAATAAACAAGTACTCTGAGAGTCCTGCTTATCAAGGAATAAGCAATTACTCTGTGAGTCCTGCTTTTCAAGAAAAAGCTATTACTCTGTGAGTCCTGCTAACCAAGGAATAAGTTAGTACTCTGAGATTCCTGCTTATCCAGGAATAAGCTATTACTCAGAGAGTCCTGCCTACAAGGAATAAGCTATTACTCTGATAGTCCTGCTTACAAGGAATAAGCTATTTCTCTGCGAGTCCTGCTTACCAAGGAATAAGCTATTACTCTGAGAGTCCTGCTTATCAAGAAATAAGCTATTACTCTGAGAGACCTGCTTACAAGGAATAAGCTATTACTCTGAGAGTCCTGCTTACCAAGGAATAAGCCAATACTCTGAGAGTCCTGCTTACCAAGGAATAAGCTAGTTCTCTGAGAGTCCTACCTATCATGGAATAAGCTATTACACTGAGAGTCCGGCTTACAAGGAATAAGCTATTACTCTGAGAGTCCTGCTTACCCAGGAATAAGTTAATACTCTGGAAGTCCTGCTTAGCAAGGAATAAGCTAGTCCTGTGCTAGTCCTGCTTATCAAGGAATAAGCTTGTACTCTGAGAGTCCTGCTTATCGCGGAATAAGCTATTACTCTGAGAGTCCTGCTTATCAAGGAATAAGCTATTACTCTGAGAGTCCTGCTTATCATGGAATATGCTATTACTCTGAGAGTCCTGCTTATTAAGGAATAAGCTATTACTCTGTGAGTCCTGCTTATTAAGGAATAAGCTAGTACTCTGAGAGTCCTGCTTATCAAGGAATAAGCTATTTCTCTGAGAGTCCTGCTTATCTAGGAATAAGCTAGTACTCTGGGAGTCCAGCTTGTCTAGGAATAAGCTATTACTCTGAGAGTCCTGCTTATCAAAGTATAAGCTAGTACTCTGAGAATCCTGCTTATCATGGAATAAGCTATTACTCTGAGAGTCCTGCTTTTCAATGAAAAAGCTATTACTCTGTGAGTCCTGCTAACCAAGGAATAACCTAGTACTCTGAGAGTCCTGCTTATCCAGGAATAAGCTATTACTCTGAGAGTCCTGCTTTAAAGGAATAAGCTATTACTCTGAGAGTCCTGCTTACAAGGAATAAGCTATTACTCTGCGAGTCCTGCTTACCAAGGAATAAGCTATTACTCTGAGAGTCCTGCTTATCAAGGAATAAGCTATTACTCTGAGTGTCCTGCTTACAAGGAATAAGCTATTACTCTGAGAATCCTGTTTACCAAGGAATAAGCTAATACTCTGAGAGTCCTGCTTACCAAGGAATAAGCTAGTTCTCTGAGAAACCTACTTATCATGGAATAAGCTATTACTCTGCGAGTCTTGCTCACCAAGGAATAAGCTATTACTCAGGGAGTCCTGCTTATCAAGGAATAAACTATTACTCCGCGAGTCCTGATTATCACGGAATAAGCTATTACTCTCTGACTCCTGCTTTTCAAGGAAAAAGCTATTACTCTGTGAGTCCTGCTTACCAAGGAATAAGCTAGTACTCTGAGAGTCCTGCTTATCCAGGAATAAGCTATTACTCTGAGAGTCCTGCTTACAAGGAATAAGCTATTACTCTGAGAGTCCTGCTTACAAGGAATAAGCTATTACTCTGCGAGTCCTGCTTACCAGGGATTAAGCTATTACTCTGAGAGTCCTGCTTATCAAGGAATAAGCTATTACTCCGAGAGTCCTGCTTACAAGGAATAAGCTATTACTCTGAGAGTCCTGTTTACCAAGGAATAAGCTAATACTCTGAGAGTCCTGCTTACCAAGGAATAAGCTAGTTCTCTGAGAAACCTACTTATCATGGAATAAGCTATTACTCTGAGAGCCCGGGTTTACAAGGAATAAGCTATTACTCTGAGAGTCTTGCTTACCAAGGAATAAGCTATTACTCTGGGAGTCCTGCTTATCAAGGAATAAGCTGTTACTCTGGAAGTCCTGCTTATCATGGAATAAGCTATTACTCTGGGAGTCCTGCTTATCAAGGAATATGCTATGACTCTGAGAATCCTGCTTATGAAGGAATATGCTATTACTCTGAGAGTCCTGCTTACAAGGAATAAGCTATTACTCCAAGAGTTCTGCTTACCAAGGAATAAGCTATTATTCTGAGAGTCTTGCTTATGAAGGAATATGCTAGTACTCTGAGAGTCCTACTTATCTAGGAATATGCTATTACTCTTAGAGTCCTAATTATCATGGAATATGCTATTACTCTGAGAGTCCTACTTATCAAGGAATAAGCTATTACTCTGAGAGTCCTGCTTACGAAGGAATTTGCTTTTACTCTGAGAGTTCTGCTTATCAAGGAATATGCTATTACTCTGAGAGTCCTGCTTATCAAGGAATATGCTATTACTCTGAGAGTCCTGCTTATCAAGGAATATGCTATTACTCTGAGAGTCCTGCTTATTTAGGAATATGCTATTACTCTGGGAGTCCTGCTTATCTAGGAATAAGCTATAACTCTGAGAGTCCTGCTTATCAAGGAATAAACTATTACTTAGAGAGTCCTGCTTATCAAGGAATAAACCATTACTCAGAGAGTCCTGCTTGTCAAGGTAAAAACTATTACTCTGAGAATCCTGATTATTAAGCAATAAACAAGTACTCTGAGAGTCCTGCTTATCAAGGAATAAGCAATTACTCTGTGAGTCCTGCTTTTCAAGAAAAAGCTATTACTCTGTGAGTCCTGCTAACCAAGGAATAAGTTAGTACTCTGAGATTCCTGCTTATCCAGGAATAAGCTATTACTCAGAGAGTCCTGCCTACAAGGAATAAGCTATTACTCTGATAGTCCTGCTTACAAGGAATAAGCTATTTCTCTGCGAGTCCTGCTTACCAAGGAATAAGCTATTACTCTGAGAGTCCTGCTTATCAAGAAATAAGCTATTACTCTGAGAGACCTGCTTACAAGGAATAAGCTATTACTCTGAGAGTCCTGCTTACCAAGGAATAAGCCAATACTCTGAGAGTCCTGCTTACCAAGGAATAAGCTAGTTCTCTGAGAGTCCTACCTATCATGGAATAAGCTATTACACTGAGAGTCCGGCTTACAAGGAATAAGCTATTACTCTGAGAGTCCTGCTTACCCAGGAATAAGTTAATACTCTGGAAGTCCTGCTTAGCAAGGAATAAGCTAGTCCTCTGCTAGTCCTGCTTATCAAGGAATAAGCTAGTACTCTGAGAGTCCTGCTTATCGCGGAATAAGCTATTACTCTGAGAGTCCTGCTTATCAAGGAATAAGCTATTACTCTGAGAGTCCTGCTTATCATGGAATATGCTATTACTCTGAGAGTCCTGCTTATTAAGGAATAAGCTATTACTCTGTGAGTCCTGCTTATTAAGGAATAAGCTAGTACTCTGAGAGTCCTGCTTATCAAGGAATAAGCTATTTCTCTGAGAGTCCTGCTTATCTAGGAATAAGCTAGTACTCTGGGAGTCCAGCTTGTCTAGGAATAAGCTATTACTCTGAGAGTCCTGCTTATCAAGGAATAAACTATTACTTAGAGAGTCCTGCTTATCAAGGATTTAGCTGATACTCAAAGAGTCCTGCTTATCACGGAATAAGCTATTACTCTGAGAGTCCTGCTTATCAAGGAATAAACTATTTCTCAGAGAGTCCGGCTTACAAGGAATAAGCTATTACTCTGAGAGTCCTGCTTACCCAGGAATAAGTTATTACTCTGGAAGTCCTGCTTAGCAAGGAATAAGCTAGTCCTCTGCGAGTCCTGCTTATCAAGGAATAAGCTAGTACTCTGAGAGTCCTGCTTATCGCGGAATAAGCTATTACTCTGAGAGTCCTGGTTATCAAGGAATAAGCTATTACTCTGAGAGTCCTGCTTATCATGGAATATGCTATTACTCTGAGAGTCCTGCTTATTAAGGAATAAGCTATTACTCTGTGAGTCCTGCTTATTAAGGAATAAGCTAGTACTCTGAGAGTCCTGCTTATCAAGGAATAAGCTATTTCTCTGAGAGTCCTGCTTATCTAGGAATAAGCTAGTACTCTGGGAGTCCAGCTTGTCTAGGAATAGGCTATTACTCTGAGAGTCCTGCTTATCAAGGAATAAACTATTACTTAGAGAGTCCTGCTTATCAAGGATTTAGCTGTTACTCAAAGAGTCCTGCTTATCACAGAATAAGCTATTACTCTGAGAGTCCTGCTTATCAAGGAATAAACTATTACTCAGAGAGTCCTGCTTGTCAAGGAAAAAACTATTACTCTGAGAGTCCTGCGTATCACGGAATAAGCTATAACTTTGTGAGTCCTGCTTTTCAAGGAAAAAGCTATTACTCTGTGAGTCCTGCTTACCAAGGAATAAGCTAGTACTCTGAGAGTCCGGCTTATCCAGGAATAAGCTATTACTCTGAGAGTCCTGCTTACAAGGAATAAGCTATTACTCTGAGAGACCTGCTTACAAGGAATAAGCTATTACTCTGAGAGTCCAGCTTATCAAGGAATAAGCTATTACTCTGAGAGTCCTGCTTATCAAGGAATAAGCTATTACTCTGAGAGTCCTGCTTACAAGGAATAAGCTATTACTCTGAGAGTCCTGTTTACCAAGGAAAAAACTAATACTCTGAGAGTCCTGCTTACCAAGGAATAAGCTAGTTCTCTGAGAAACCAACTTATCATGGAATAAGCTCTTACTCTGAGAGCCCGGCTTACAAGGAATAAGCTATTACTCTGAGAGTCCTGCTTACCAAGGAATAAGCTATTACTCTGGGAGTCCTGCTTATCAAGGAATAAGCTGTTACTCTGGAAGTTCTGCTTATCAAGGAATAAGCTATTACTCTGGGAGTCCTGCTTATCAAGGAATATGCTATTACTCTGAGAATCCTGCTTATGAAGGAATATGCTATTACTCTGAGAGTCCTGCTTACAAGGAATAAGCTATTACTCCGAGAGTCCTGCTTACCAAGGAATAAGCTATTATTCTGAGAGTCCTGCTTATGAAGGAATATGCTAGTACTCTGAGAGTCCAGCTTATGAAGGAATATGCTATTACTCTGAGAGTCCTAATTATCATGGAATATGCTATTACTCTGAGAGTCCTGCTTATGATGGAATAAGCTATTACTCTGGGAGTCCTGCTTATGAAGGAATTTGCTTTTACTCTGAGAGTTCTGCTTATCAAGGAATATGCTATTACTCTGAGAGTCCTGCTTATCAAGGAATATGCTATTACTCTGAGAGTCCTGCTTATCAAGGAATATGCTATTACTCTGAGAGTCCTGCTTATCTAGGAATATTCTATTACTCTGAGAGTCCTGCTTATGAAGGAATTAGCTTTTACTCTAAGAGTTTTGCTTATCAAGGAATATGCTATTACTCTGAGAGTCCTCCTTATCAAGGAATATGATATTACTCTGAGAGTCTTGTTTATCAAGAATATGCTATTACTCTGTGAGTTCTGCTTATGAAGGAATAACCTATTACTCTGAGACTCCAGCTTAAGAAGGAATATTATTTTACTCTGAGAGACCTGCTTGTGAAGGAAAATGCTTTTACTCTGAGAGTCCTGCTTATCAAGGAATATGCTATTACTCTGAGAGTCCTGCTTATCGAGGAATATTCTATTACTCTGAGAGTCCTGCTTATCAAGGAATATGCTATAACTCTGAGAATCCTGCTTATCATGGAATATGCTATTACTCTGAGAGTCCTGCTTATTAAGGAATATGCTATTACTCTGAGAGTCCTGCTTATTAAGGAATAAGCTAGTACTCGGAGAGTCCTGCTTATCAAGGAATATGCTATAACTCTGAGAGTACTGCTTATCAAGGAATAAGCTAGTACTCAGCGAGTCCTGCTTATCAAGGAATAAGCTAGTACTCTGAGAGTCCTGCTTATCGCGGAATATGCTATTACTCTGAGAGTCCTGCTTATCATGGAATAAGCTATTACTCTGAGAGTCCTGCTTATTAAGGAAAAAGCTATTACTCTGTGAGTCCTGCTTATTAAGGAATAAGCTAATACTCTGAGAGTCCTGCCTACCAAGGAATAAGCTATTACTCTGAGATTCCTGCTTATCAAGGAATAAGCTATTACTCTGAGAGTCCTGCTTACAAGGAATAAGCTATTACTCCGAGAGTCTTGCTTACCAAGGTATAAACTAGTACTCTGAGAGTCCTGCTTATCACGGAATACGCTAGTACTCTTGAGTGTCATACTTACCAAGGAATAAGCTAGTCCTCTGAGAGTCCTGCTTATCAAAGAATAAGCTAGTACACTGAGAGTCCTGCTTATCAAGGAATAAGCTATTACCCTGAGAGTCATGCTTATCAAGGAATAAGCTAGTACTCTGAGAGTCCTGCTTATTAAGGAATAAGCTTGTACTCTGAGAGTCCTGCTTATTAAGAAATATGCTATTACTCTGAGAGTCCTGCTTATCAAGGAATAAACTAGTACTCTGAGAGTCCTGCTTATCACGGAATACGCTAGTACTGTTGAGTGTCCTACTTATCAAGGAATAAGCTGGTACCCTGAGAGTCCTGCTTATCAAAGAATAAGCTAGTACTCTGAGAGTCCTGCATATCAAGGAATAAACTATTACTCTGAGAGTCATGCTTAACAAGGAATAAGCTAGTGCTCTGAGAACCCTGCTTATCAAAGAATAAGCTAGTACTCTGAGAGTCCTGCTTATCAAAGTATAAGCTAGTACTCTGAGAATCCTGCTTATCATGGAATAAGCTATGACTCTGAGAGTCCTGCTTATCAATGAATAAGCTAGTACTCTGTGAGTCCTGCTTATCAAGGAATATGCTATTTCTTTGAGAGTCCTGTTTATTAAGGAATAAGCCAGTACTCTGAGAGTCCTGGTTATTTAGGAATATGCTATTACTCTGAGAGTCCTGCTTATAAGGAATAAGCTAATTCTCTGAGAGTCCTGCTTATCGCAGAATAAGCTATTACTCTGAGCGTCCTGCTTATCAAGGAATAAGCTATTACTCTGAGAGTCATGCTTACAAGGAATAAGCTATTATTTTGAGAGTCCTGTATACCAAGGAATAAACTAATACTCTGAGAGTCCTGCTTACCAAGGAATAAGTTAGTTCTCTGAGAGTCCTACTTATCATGGAATATGCTATTACTCTGAGAGTCCGGCTTATAAGGAATAAGCTATTACTCCGAGAATCCTGCTTACCAAGCAATAAGCTATTACTCTGGGAGTCCTGCTTATCAAGGAATAAGCTGTTACACTGGAAGTCAAGCTTATCAAGGAATAAGCTATTACTCTGGGAGTCCTGCTTATCAAGGAATATGCTATTACTCTGAGATTCCTGCTTATGAAGGAATATGCTATTACTCTGAGAGTCCTGCTTACAAGGAATAAGCTATTACTCCGAGAGTCCTGCTTACCAAGGAATAAGCTATTATTCTGAGAGTCCTGCTTATGAAGGAATATGCTAGTACTCTGAGAGTCCTAATTATCATGGAATATGCTATTACTCTGAGAGTCCTGCTTATGAAAGAATAAGCTATTACTCTGAGCGTCCTGCTTATGAAGGAATTTGCTTTTACTCTGAGAGTTCTGCTTATCAAGGAATATGCTATTACTCTGAGAGTCCTGCTTATCAAGGAATAAACTATTACTCAGAGAATCCTGCTTGTCAAGGAAAAAACTATTACTCTGAGAGTCCTGCTTATCACGGAATAAGCTATAACTTTGTGAGTCCTGCTTTTCAAGGAAAAAGCTATTACTCTGTGAGTCCTGCTTACCAAGGAATAAGCTAGTACTCTGAGAGTCCGGCTTATCCAGGAATAAGCTATTACTCTGAGAGTCCTGCTTACAAGGAATAAGCTATTACTCTGAGAGACCTGCTTACAAGGAATAAGCTATTACTCTGAGAGTCCTGCTTATCAAGGAATAAGCTATTACTCTGAGAGTCCTGCTTATCAAGGAATAAGCTATTACTCTGAGAGTCGTGCTTACAAGGAATAAGCTATTACTCTGAGAGTCCTGTTTACCAAGGAAAAAGGTAATACTCTGAGAGTCCTGCTTACCAAGGAATAAGATAGTTCTCTGAGAAACCAACTTATCATGGAATAAGCTATTACTCTGAGAGCCCGGCTTACAAGGAATAAGCTATTACTCTGAGAGTCCTGCTTACCAAGGAATAAGCTATTACTCTGGGAGTCCTGCTTATCAAGGAATAAGCTGTTACTCTGGAAGTCCTGCTTATCAAGGAATAAGCTATTACTCTGGGAGTCCTGCTTATCATGGAATATGCTATTACTCTGAGAATCCTGCTTATGAAGGAATATGCTATTACTCTGAGAGTCCTGCTTACAAGGAATAAGCTATTACTCCGAGAGTCCTGCTAACCAAGGAATAAGCTATTATTCTGAGAGTCCTGCTTATGAAGGAATATGCTAGTACTCTGAGAGTCCTACTTATCTAGGAATATGCTATTACTCTGAGAGTCCAGCTTATGAAGGAATATGCTATTACTCTGAGAGTCCTAATTATCATGGAATATGCTATTACTCTGAGAGTCCTGCTTATGATGGAATAAGCTATTACTCTGAGAGTCCTGCTTATCAAGGAATATGCTATTACTCTGAGAGTCCTGCTTATCAAGGAATATGCTATTACTCTGAGAGTCCTGCTTATCAAGGAATATGCTATTACTCTGAGGGTCCTGCTTATCTAGGAATATTCTATTACTCTGAGAGTCCTGTTTATCTAGGAATATGCTATTACTCTGAGAATCCTGCTTATCAAGGAATAAGCTATTACTCTGAGAGTCCTGCTTATCAAGGAATATGCTATTACTCTGAGAGTCCTGCTTATCAAGGAATATGACATTACTCTGAGAGTCTTGTTTATCAAGAATATGCTATTACACTGTGAGTTCTGCTTATGAAGGAATAAGCTATTACTCTGAGACTCCAGCATAAGAAGGAATATTATTTTACTCTGAGAGTCCTGCTTGTGAAGGAAAATGCTTTTACTCTGAGAGTCCTGCTTATCAAGGAATATGCTATTACTCTGAGAGTCCTGCTTATCAAGGAATATGCCATTACTCTGAGAGTCTTGCTTATCGAGGAATATTCTATTACTCTGAGAGTCCTGCTTATCAAGGAATATGCTATAACTCTGAGAATCCTGCTTATCATAGAATATGCTATTACTCTGAGAGTCCTGCTTATTAAGGAATATGCTATTACTCTGAGAGTCCTGCTTATTAAGGAATAAGCTAGTACTCGGAGAGTCCTGCTTATCAAGGAATATGCTATTACTCTGAGAGTCCTGCTTATCAAGGAATAAGCTAATACTCAGCGAGTCCTGCTTATCAAGGAATAAGCTAGTACTCTGAGAGTCCTGCTTATCGCGGAATATGCTATTACTCTGAGATTCCGGCTTATTATGGAATAAGCTATTACTCTGAGAGTCCTGCTTATTAAGGAAAAAGGTATTACTCTGTGAGTCCTGCTTATTAAGGAATAAGCTAATACTCTGAGAGTCCTGCTTATCAAGGAATAAGCTATTACTCTGAGAGTCCTGCTTATCAAAGTATAAGCTAGGACTCTGAGAATCCTGCTTATCATGGAATAAGCTATTACTCTGAGAGTCCTGCTTTTCAATGAAAAAGCTATTACTCTGTGAGTCCTGCTAACCAAGGAATAACCTAGTACTCTGAGAGTCCTGCTTATCCAGGAATAAGCTATTACTCTGAGAGTCCTGCTTTAAAGGAATAAGCTATTACTCTGAGAGTCCTGCTTACAAGGAATAAGCTATTACTCTGCGAGTCCTGCTTACCAAGGAATAAGCTATTACTCTGAGAGTCCTGCTTATCAAGGAATAAGCTATTACTCTGAGAGTCCTGCTTACAAGGAATAAGCTATTATTCTGAGAATCCTGTTTACCAAGGAATAAGCTAATACTCTGAGAGTCCTGCTTACCAAGGAATAAGCTAGTTCTCTGAGAAACCTACTTATCATGGAATAAGCTATTACTCTGCGAGTCTTGCTCACCAAGGAATAAGCTATTACTCAGGGAGTCCTGCTTATCAAGGAATAAACTTTTACTCCGCGAGTCCTGATTATCACGGAATAAGCTATTACTCTCTGACTCCTGCTTTTCAAGGAAAAAGCTATTACTCTGTGAGTCCTGCTTACCAAGGAATAAGCTAGTACTCTGAGAGTCCTGCTTATCCAGGAATAAGCTATTACTCTGAGAGTCCTGCTTACAAGGAATAAGCTATTACTCTGAGAGTCCTGCTTACAAGGAATAAGCTATTACTCTGCGAGTCCTGCTTACCAGGGAATAAGCTATTACTCTGAGAGTCCTGCTTATCAAGGAATAAGCTATTACTCCGAGAGTCCTGCTTACAAGGAATAAGCTATTACTCTGAGAGTCCTGTTTACCAAGGAATAAGCTAATACTCTGAGAGTCCTGCTTACCAAGGAATAAGCTAGTTCTCTGAGAAACCTACTTATCATGGAATAAGCTATTACTCTGAGAGCCCGGGTTTACAAGGAATAAGCTATTACTCTGAGAGTCTTGCTTACCAAGGAATAAGCTATTACTCTGGGAGTCCTGCTTATCAAGGAATAAGCTGTTACTCTGGAAGTCCTGCTTATCATGGAATAAGCTATTACTCTGGGAGTCCTGCTTATCAAGGAATATGCTATGACTCTGAGAATCCTGCTTATGAAGGAATATGCTATTACTCTGAGAGTCCTGCTTACAAGGAATAAGCTATTACTCCAAGAGTTCTGCTTACCAAGGAATAAGCTATTATTCTGAGAGTCCTGCTTATGAAGGAATATGCTAGTACTCTGAGAGTCCTACTTATCTAGGAATATGCTATTACTCTTAGAGTCCTAATTATCATGGAATATGCTATTACTCTGAGAGTCCTACTTATCAAGGAATAAGCTATTACTCTGAGAGTCCTGCTTATGAAGGAATTTGCTTTTACTCTGAGAGTTCTGCTTATCAAGGAATATGCTATTACTCTGAGAATCCTGCTTATCAAGGAATATGCTATTACTCTGAGAGTCCTGCTTATCAAGGAATATGCTATTACTCTGAGAGTCCTGCTTATTTAGGAATATGCTATTACTCTGGGAGTCCTGCTTATCTAGGAATAAGCTATAACTCTGAGAGTCCTGCTTATCAAGGAATAAACTATTACTTAGAGAGTCCTGCTTATCAAGGAATAAACCATTACTCAGAGAGTCCTGCTTGTCAAGGTAAAAACTATTACTCTGAGAATCCTGCTTATTAAGCAATAAACAAGTACTCTGAGAGTCCTGCTTACAAGGAATAAGCTATTACTCTGAGAGACCTGCTTACAAGGAATAAGCTATTACTCTGAGAGTCCTGCTTACCCAGGAATAAGTTAATACTCTGGAAGTCCTGCTTAGCAAGGAATAAGCTAGTCCTCTGCTAGTCCTGCTTATCAAGGAATAAGCTAGTACTCTGAGAGTCCTGCTTATCGCGGAATAAGCTATTACTCTGAGAGTCCTGCTTATCAAGGAATAAGCTATTACTCTGAGAGTCCTGCTTATCATGGAATATGCTATTACTCTGAGAGTCCTGCTTATTAAGGAATAAGCTATTACTCTGTGAGTCCTGCTTATTAAGGAATAAGCTAGTACTCTGAGAGTCCTGCTTATCAAGGAATAAGCTATTTCTCTGAGAGTCCTGCTTATCTAGGAATAAGCTAGTACTCTGGGAGTCCAGCTTGTCTAGGAATAAGCTATTACTCTGAGAGTCCTGCTTATCAAGGAATAAACTATTACTTAGAGAGTCCTGCTTATCAAGGATTTAGCTGATACTCAAAGAGTCCTGCTTATCACGGAATAAGCTATTACTCTGAGAGTCCTGCTTATCAAGGAATAAACTATTTCTCAGAGAGTCCTGCTTGTCAAGGAAAAAACTATTACTCTGAGAGTCCTGCGTATCACGGAATAAGCTATAACTTTGTGAGTCCTGCTTTTCAAGGAAAAAGCTATTACTCTGTGAGTCCTGCTTACCAAGGAATAAGCTATTACTCTGAGAGTCCTGCTTACAAGGAATAAGCTATTACTCTGAGAGACCTGCTTACAAGGAATAAGCTATTACTCTGAGAGTCCTGCTTATCAAGGAATATGCTATTACTCTGAGAGTCCTGCTTATCAAGGAATATGCTATTACTCTGAGAGTCCTGCTTATCTAGGAATATTCTATTACTCTGAGAGTCCTGCTTATGAAGGAATTAGCTTTTACTCTAAGAGTTCTGCTTATCAAGGAATATGCTATTACTCTGAGAGTCCTGCTTATCAAGGAATATGATATTACTCTGAGAGTCTTGTTTATCAAGAATATGCTATTACTCTGTGAGTTCTGCATATGAAGGAATAACCTATTACTCTGAGACTCCAGCTTAAGAAGGAATATTATTTTAATCTGAGAGACCTGCTTGTGAAGGAAAATGCTTTTACTCTGAGAGTCCTGCTTATCAAGGAATATGATATTACTCTGAGTAATAGCTAGCAGTCCTGCTTATCAAGGAATATGCTATTACTCTGAGATTCCTGCTTATCGAGGAATATTCTGTTACTCTGAGAGTCCTGCTTATCAAGGAATATGCTATAACTCTGAGAATCCTGCTTATCATGGAATATGCTATTACTCTGAGAGTCCTGCTTATTAAGGAATATGCTATTACTCTGAGAGTCCTGTTTATTAAGGAATAAGCTAGTACTCGGAGAGTCCTGCTTATCAAGGAATATGCTATTACTCTGAGAGTCCTGCTTATCAAGGAATAAGCTAGTACTCAGCGAGTCCTGCTTATCAAGGAATAAGCTAGTACTCTGAGAGTCCTGCTTATCGCGGAATATGCTATTACTCTGATAGTCCTGCTTATCATGGAATAAGCTATTACTCTGAGAGTCCTGCTTATTAAGGAAAAAGCTATTACTCTGTGAGTCCTGCTTATTAAGGAATAAGCTAATACTCTGAGAGTCCTGCCTACCAAGGAATAAGCTATTACTCTGAGAGTCCTGCTTATCAAGGAATAAGCTATTACTCTGAGAGTCCTGCTTACAAGGAATAAGCTATTACTCCGAGAGTCCTGCTTACCAAGGTATAAACTAGTACTCTGAGAGTCCTGCTTATCACGGAATACGCTAGTACTCTTGAGTGTCATACTTACCAAGGAATAAGCTAGTCCTCTGAGAGTCCTGCTTATCAAAGAATAAGCTAGTACTCTGAGAGTCCTGCTTATCAAGGAATAAGCTATTACCCTGAGAGTCATGCTTATCAAGGAATAAGCTAGTACTCTGAGAGTCCTGCTTATTAAGGAATAAGCTAGTACTCTGAGAGTCCTGCTTATTAAGAAATATGCTATTACTCTGAGAATCCTGCTTACCAAGGAATAAGCTAGTACTCTGAGAGTCCGGCTTATCCAGGAATAAGCTATTACTCTGAGAGTCCTGCTTACAAGGAATAAGCTATTACTCTGAGAGACCTGCTTACAAGGAATAAGCTATTACTCTGAGAGTCCTGCTTATCAAGGAATAAGCTATTACTCTGAGAGTCCTGTTTATCACGGAATAACCTATTACTCTGAGAGTCCTGCTTATCAAGGAAAAAACTATTACTCTGAGAGTCCTGATTATCACTGAATAAGCTGTTACTCTGTGAGTCCTGCTTTTCAAGGAAAAAGCTATTACTCTGTGAGTCCTGCTTACCAAGGAATAAGCTAGTACTCTGAGAGTCCTGCTTATCCAGGAATTAGCTATTCCTCTGAGAGTCCTGCTTACAAGGAATAAGCTATTACTCTGAGAGTCCTGCTTACAAGGAATAAGCTATTACTCTGAGAGTCCTGCTTACCAAGGAATAAGCTTTACTCTGAGAGTCCTGCTTATCAAGGAATAAGCTATTACTCTGAGAGTCATGCTTACAAGGAATAAGCTATTATTCTGAGAGTCCTGCTTACCAAGGAATAAACTAATACTCTGAGAGTCCTCCTTACCAAGGAATAAGCTAGTTCTCTGAGAGTCCTACTTATCATGGAATAAGCTATTACTCTGAGAGTCCGGCTTATAAGGAATAAGCTATTACTCCGAGAATCCTGCTTACCAAGCAATAAGCTATTACTCTGGGAGTCCTGCTTATCAAGGAATAAGCTGTTACACTGGAAGTCATGCTTATCAAGGAATAAGCTATTACTCTGGGAGTCCTGCTTATCAAGGAATATGCTATTACTCTGAGAGTCCTGCTTATGAAGGAATATGCTATTACTCTGAGAGTCCTGCTTACAAGGAATAAGCTATTACTCCGAGAGTCCTGCTTACCAAGGAATAAGCTATTATTCTGAGAGTCCTGCTTATGAAGGAATATGCTAGTACTCTGAGAGTCCTAATTATCATGGAATATGCTATTACTCTGAGAGTCCTGCTTATGAAAGAATAAGCTATTACTCTGAGCGTCCTGCTTATGAAGGAATTTGCTTTTACTCTGAGAGTTCTGCTTATCAAGGAATATGCTATTACTCTGAGAGTCCTGCTTATCAAGGAATAACCTATTACTCAGAGAGTCCTGCTTGTCAAGGAAAAAACTATTACTCTGAGAGTCCTGCTTATCACGGAATAAGCTATAACTTTGTGAGTCCTGCTTTTCAAGGAAAAAGCTATTACCCTGTGAGTCCTGCTTACCAAGGAATAAGCTAGTACTCTGAGAGTCCGGCTTATCCAGGAATAAGCTATTACTCTGAGAGTCCTGCTTACAAGGAATAAGCTATTACTCTGGGAGACCTGCTTACAAGGAATAAGCTATTACTCTGAGAGTCCTGCTTATCAAGGAATAAGCTATTACTCTGAGAGTCCTGCTTATCAAGGAATAAGCTATTACTCTGAGAGTCCTGCTTACAAGGAATAAGCTATTACTCTGAGAGTCCTGTTTACCAGGGAAAAAGCTAATACTCTGAGAGTCCTGCTTACCAAGGAATAAGCTAGTTCTCTGAGAAACCAACTTATCATGGAATAAGCTATTACTCTGAGAGCCCGGCTTACAAGGAATAAGCTATTACTCTGAGAGTCCTGCTTACCAATGAATAAGCTATTACTCTGGGAGTCCTGCTTATCAAGGAATAAACTGTTACTCTGGAAGTCCTGCTTATCAAGGAATAAGCTATTACTCTGGGAGTCCTGCTTATCAAGGAATATGCTATTACTCTGAGAATCCTGCTTATGAAGGAATATGCTATTACTCTGAGAGTCCTGCTTACAAGGAATAAGCTATTACTCCGAGAGTCCTGCTTACCAAGGAATAAGCTATTATTCTGAGAGTCCTGCTTATGAAGGAATATGCTAGTACTCTGAGAGTCCTACTTATCTAGGAATATGCTATTACTCTGAGAGTCCAGCTTATGAAGGAATATGCTATTACTCTGAGAGTCCTAATTATCATGGAATATGCTATTACTCTGAGAGTCCTGCTTATGATGGAATAAGCTATTACTCTGAGAGTCCTGCTTATCAAGGAATATGCTATTACTCTGAGAGTCCTGCTTATCAAGGAATATGCTATTACTCTGAGAGTCCTGCTTATCAAGGAATATGCTATTACTCTGAGAGTCCTGCTTATCTAGGAATATTCTATTACTCTGAGAGTCCTGTTTATCAAGGAATATGCTATTACTCTGAGAATCCTGCTTATCAAGGAATAAGCTATTACTCTGAGAGTCCTGCTTATCAAGGAATATGCTATTACTCTGAGAGTCCTGCTTATCAAGGAATATGATATTACTCTGAGAGTCTTGTTTATCAAGAATATGCTATTACACTGTGAGTTCTGCTTATGAAGGAATAAGCTATTACTCTGAGACTCCAGCTTAAGAAGGAATATTATTTTACTCTGAGAGTCCGGCTTGTGAAGGAAAATGCTTTTACTCTGAGAGTCCTGCTTATCAAGGAATATGCTATTACTCTGAGAGTCCTGCTTATCAAGGAATATGCTATTACTCTGAGAGTCCTGCTTATCGAGGAATATTCTATTACTCTGAGAGTCCTGCTTATCAAGGAATATGCTATAACTCTGAGAATCCTGCTTATCATGGAATATGCTATTACTCTGAGAGTCCTGCTTATTAAGGAATATGCTATTACTCTGAGAGTCCTGCTTATTAAGGAATAAGCTAATACTCGGAGAGTCCTGCTTATCAAGGAATATGCTATTACTCTGAGAGTCCTGCTTATCGCGGAATATGCTATTACTCTGAGAGTCCTGCTTATCATGGAATAAGCTATTACTCTGAGAGTCCTGCTTATTAAGGAAAAAGCTATTACTCTGTAAGTCCTGCTTATTAAGGAATAAGCTAATACTCTGAGAGTCCTGCCTACCAAGGAATAAGCTATTACTCTGAGAGTCCTGCTTATCAAGGAATAAGCTATTACTCTGAGAGTCCTGCTTACAAGGAATAAGCTATTACTCCGAGAGTCCTGCTTACCAAGGTATAAACTAGTACTCTGAGAATCCTGCTTATCACGGAATACGCTAGTACTCTTGAGTGTCATACATACCAAGGAATAAGCTAGTCCTCTGAGAGTCCTGCTTATCAAAGAATAAGCTAGTACTCTGAGAGTCCTGCTTATCAAGGAATAAGCTATTACCCTGAGAGTCATGCTTATCAAGGAATAAGCTAGTACTCTGAGAGTCCTGCTTATTAAGAAATATGCTATTACTCTGAGAGTCCTGTTTATCAAGGAATAAACTAGTACTCTGAGAGTCCTGCTTATCACGGAATACGCTAGTACTGTTGAGTGTCCTACTTATCAAGGAATAAGCTGGTACTCTGAGAGTCCTGCTTATCAAAGAATAAGCTAGTACTCTGAGAGTCCTGCTTATCAAGGAATAAACTATTACTCTGAGCGTCATGCTTAACAAGGAATAAGCTAGTGCTCTGAGAACCCTGCTTATCAAAGAATATGCTAGTACTCTGAGAGTCCTGCTTATCAAAGTATAAGCTAGTACTCTGAGAATCCTGCTTATCATGGAATAAGCTATTACTCTGAGAGTCCTGCTTATCAATGAATAAGCTAGTACTCTGTGAGTCCTGCTTATCAAGGAATATGTTATTTCTCTGAGAGTCCTGCTTATTAAGGAATAAGCTAGTACTCTGAGAGTCCTGGTTATTTAGGAATATGCTATTACTCTGAGAGTCCTGCTTATCAAGGAATAAGTTAGTTCTCTGAGAGTCCTGCTTATCGCAGAATAAGCTATTACTCTGAGAGTCCTGCTTATCAAGGAATAAGCTATTACTCTGAGAGTCCTGCTTATCAAGGAATATGCTATTACTCTGAGAGTCCTGCTTATCAAGGAATAAGCTATTACTCTGAGAGTCCTGCTTATCGAGGAATAAGCTATTACTCTGGGAGTCCTGCTTATCTAGGAATGAGCTATTACTCTGAGAGTCCTGCTTATCAAGGAATAAACTATTACTTAGAGAGTCCTGCTTATTAAGGAATAAGCTGTTACTCCGAGAGTCCTGCTTATCACGGAATAAGCTATTACTCTGAGAGTCCTGCTTATCAAGGAAAAAACTATTACTCTGAGAGTCCTGATTATCACGGAATAAGCTGTTACTCTGTGAGTCCTGCTTTTCAAAGAAAAAGCTATTACTCTGTGAGTCCTGCTTACCAAGGAATAAGCTAGTACTCTGAGAGTCCTGCTTATCCAGGAATTAGCTATTACTCTGAGAGTCCTGCTTACAAGGAATAAGCTATTACTCTGAGAGTCCTGCTTACAAGGGATAAGCTATTACTCTGAGAGTCCTGCTTACCAAGGAATAAGCTTTACTCTGAGAGTCCTGCTTATCAAGGAATAAGCTATTACTCTGAGAGTCATGCTTACAAGGAATAAGCTATTATTCTGAGAGTCCTGCTTACCAAGGAATAAACTAATACTCTGAGAGTCCTGCTTACCAAGGAATAAGCTAGTTCTCTGAGAGTCCTACTTATCATGGAATAAGCTATTACTCTGAGAGTCCGGCTTATAAGGAATAAGCTATTACTCCGAGAATCCTGCTTACCAAGCAATAAGCTATTACTCTGGGAGTCCTGCTTATCAAGGAATAAGCAGTTACACTGGAAGTCATGCTTATCAAGGAATAAGCTATTACTCTGGGAGTCCTGCTTATCAAGGAATATGCTATTACTCTGAGAATCCTGCTTATGAAGGAATATGCTATTACTCTGAGAGTCCTGCTTACAAGGAATAAGCTATTACTCCGAGAGTCCTGCTTACCAAGGAATAAGCTATTATTCTGAGAGTCCTGCTTATGAAGGAATATGCTAGTACTCTGAGAGTCCTAATTATCATGGAATATGCTATTACTCTGAGAGTCCTGCTTATGAAAGAATAAGCTATTACTCTGAGAGTCCTGCTTATGAAGGAATTTGCTTTTACTCTGAGAGTTCTGCTTATCAAGGAATATGCTATTACTCTGAGAGTCCTGCTTATCCAGGAATAAGCTATTACTCTGAGAGTCCTGCTTTAAAGGAATAAGCTATTACTCTGAGAGTCCTGCTTACAAGGAATAAGCTATTACTCTGCGAGTCCTGCTTACCAAGGAATAAGCTATTACTCTGAGAGTCCTGCTTATCAAGGAATAAGCTATTACTCTGAGAGTCCTGCTTACAAGGAATAAGCTATTATTCTGAGAGTCCTGCTTACCAAGGAATAAACTAATACTCTGAGAGTCCTGCTTACCAAGGAATAAGCTAGTTCTCTGAGAGTCCTACTTATCATGGAATAAGCTATTACTCTGAGAGTCCTGCTTACAAGGAATAAGCTATTACTCTGGGAGTCCTGCTTACAAGGAATAAGCTATTACTCTAAGAGTCCTGCTTATCACGGAATTAGCTATTACTCTGAGAGTCCTGCTTATCAAGGAATAAACTATTACTCAGAGAGTCCTGCTTGTCAAGGAAAAATACTGTTACTCTGAGAGTCCTGATTATCACGGAATAAGCTATTACTCTGTGAGTTCTGCTTTTCAAGGAAAAAGCTATTACTCTATGAGTCCTGCTTACCAAGGAATAAGCTAGTACTCTGAGAGTCCTGCTTATCCAGGAATTAGCTATTACTCTGAGAGTCCTGCTTACAAGGAATAAGCTATTACTCTGAGAGTCCTGCTTACAAGAAATAAGCTATTACTCTGAGAGTTCTGCTTACCAAGGAATAAGCTATTACTCTGAGAGCCCTGCTTATCAAGGAATAAGCTATTACTCTGAGAGTCCTGCTTACAAGGAATAAGCTATTACTCCGAGAGTCCTGCTTACCAAGGAATAAACTAGTACTCTGAGAGTCCTGCTTATCACGGACTACGCTAGTACTCTTGAGTGTCATACTTACCAAGGAATAAGCTAGTACTCTGAGAGTCCTGCTTATCAAAGAATAATCTAGTACACTGAGAGTCCTGCTTGTCAAGGAATAAGCTATTACTCTGAGAGTCATGCTTATCAAGGAATAAGCTATTACTCGGAGAGTCCTGCTTATTATGGAATATGCTATTACTCTGAGAGTCCTGCTTATGAAAGAATAAGCTATTACCCTGAGAGTCCTGCTTATGAAGGAATTTGCTTTTACTCTGAGAGTTCTGCTTGTCAAGGAATATGCTATTACTCTGAGAGTCCTGCTTATCAAGGAATATGCTACTACTCTGAGAGTCTGGCTTATGAAGGAATTTGCTTTTACTCTGAGAGTTCTGCTTATCAAGGAATATGCTATTACTCTGAGAGTCCTGCTTATCAAGGAATATGCTATTACCCTGAGAGTCCTGCTTATCAAGGAATATGCTATTACTCTGAGAGTCCAGTTTATCAAGAATATGCTATTACTCTGTGAGTTCTGCTTATGAAAAAATAAGCTATTACTCTGAGACTCCAGCTTATGAAGGAATATTCTTTTACTCTGAGAGTCCTGCTTATCAAGGAATATGCTATTACTCTGAGAGTCCTGCTTATGAAGGAAAACGCTTTTACTCTGAGAGTCCTGTTTATCAAGGAATATGCTATTACTCTGAGAGTCCAGCTTATCAGGGAATATGCTATTACTCTGAGAGTCCTGCTTATCGAGGAATATTCTATTACTCTGAGAGTCCTGCTTATCAAGGAATATGCTATTACTCTGAGAATCCTGCTTATCAAGGAATAAGCTATTACTCTGAGAGTCCTGCTTATCAAGGAATATGCTATTACTCTGAGAGTCCTGCTTATTAAGGAATAAGCTAGTACTCGGAGAGTCCTGCTTATCAAGGAATATGCTATTACTCTGAGAGTCCTGCTTATCAAGGAATAAGCTAGTCCTCAGCGAGTCCTGCTTATCAAGGAATAAGCTAGTACTCTGAGAGTCCTGCTTATCGCGGAATAAGCTATTACTCTGAGAGTCCTGCTTTTCAAGTCATAACCTATTACTCTGAGAGACCTGCTTATTAATGAAAAAGCTATTACTCTGTGAGTCCTGCTTATTAAGGAATAAGCTAATGCTCTGAGAGTCCTGCTTACCAAGGAATAAGCTATTACTCTGAGAGTCCTGCTTATCAAGGAATAAGCTATTACTCTGAGAGTCCTGCTTACAAGGAATAAGCTACTACTCCGAGAGTCCTGCTCACCAAGGAATAAACTAGTACTCTGTGAGTCCTGCTTATCACGGAATACGCTAGTACTCTTGAGTGTCATACTTACCAAGGAATAAGCTAGTACTCTGAGAGTCCTGCTTATCAAAGAATAAGCTAGTACTCTGAGAGTCCTGCTTATCAAGGAATAAGCTATTACTCTGAGAGTCATCCTTATCAAGGAATAAGCTAGTACTCTGAGAGTCCTGCTTATTAAGGAATAAGCTAGTACTCTGAGAGTCCTGCTTATTAAGGAATATGCTATTACTCTGAGAGTCCTGCTTATCAAGGAATAAACTAGTACTCTGAGAGTCCTGCTAATCACGGAATACGCTAGTACTGTTGAGTGTCCTACTTATCAAGGAATAAGCTGGTACTCTGAGAGTCCTGCTTATCAAAGAATAAGCTAGTACTCTGAGAGTCCTGCTTATCAAGGAATAAGCTACTACTCTGAGAGTCATGCTTAACAAGGAATAAGCTAGTGCTCTGAGAACCTTGCTTATCAAAGAATAAGCTAGTACTCTGTGAGTCCTGCTTATCTAGTAATATGCTATTTCTCTGAGAGTCCTGCTTATTAAGGAATAAGCTAATACTCTGAGAGTCCTGGTTATTTAGGAATATGCTATTACTCTGAGAGTCCTGCTTATCAAGGAATAAGCTATTACTCTGAGAGTCCTGCTTATCAAGGAATAAGCTAGTTCTCTGAGAGTCCTTCTTATCGCAGAATAAGCTATTACTCTGAGAGTCCTGCTTATCTAGGAATAAGCTATTACTCTCAGAGTCCTGCTTATCAAGGAATATGCTATTACTCTGAGAGTCCTGCTTATCAAGGAATAAGCTATTACTCTGAGAGTCCTGCTTATCGAGGAATAAGCTAGTACTTTGGGAGTCCTGCTTATCTAGGAATAAGCTATTACTCTGAGAGTCCTGCGTATCAAGGAATAAACTATTACTTAGAGAGTCCTGCTTATTAAGGAATAAGCTGTTACTCCGAGAGTCCTGCTTATCACGGAATAAGCTATTACCTGAGAGTCCTGCTAATCAAGGAAAATACTATTACTCTGAGAGTCCTGATTATCATGGAATAAGCTATTACTCTGTGAGTCCTGCTTTTCAAGGAAAAAGCTATTACTCTGTGAGTCCTGCTTACCAAGGAATAAGCTAGTCCTCTGAGAGTCCTGCTTATCCAGGAATAAGCTATTACTCTGAGAGTCCTGCTTACAAGGAATAAGCTATTACTCTGAGAGTCCTGCTTACAAGGAATAAGCTATTACTCTGAGAGTCCTGCTTACCAAGGAATAAGCTATTACTCTGAGAGTCCTGCTTATCAAGGAATAAGCTATTACTCTGAGAGTCCTGCTTACAAGGAATAAGCTATTATTCTGAGAGTCCTGCTTACCAAGGAATAAGCTAATTCTCTTAGAGCCCTGCTTACCAAGGAATAAGCTAGTTCTCTGAGAGTCCTACTTATCATGGAATAAGCTATTACTCTGAGAGTCCGGCTTACAAGGAATAAGCTATTACACTGAGAATCCTGCTTACCAAGGAATAAGCTAATACTCTGGGAGTCCTGCTTATCAAGGAATAAGCTGTTACTCTGGAAGTCCTGCTTATCAAGGAATAAGCTATTACTCTGGGAGTCCTGCTTATCAAGGAATATGCTATTACTCTGAGAGTCCTGCTTATGAAGGAATATGCTATTACTCTGAGAGTCCTGCTTACAAGGAATAAGCTATTACTCCGAGAGTCCTGCTTACCAAGGAATAAGCTATTATTCTGAGAGTCCTGCTTATGAAGGAATATGCTAGTACTCTGAGAGTCCTAATTATCATGGAATATGCTATTACTCTGAGAGAACTGCTTATGAAAGAATAAGCTATTACTCTGAGAGTCCTGCTTATGAAGGAATTTGCTTTTACTCTGAGAGTTCTGCTTATCAAGGAATATGCTATTACTCTGAGAGTCCTGCTTATCAAGGAATATGCTATTACTCTGAGAGTCCTGTTTATCAAGAATATGCTATTACTCTGTGAGTTCTGCTTATGAAGGAATAAGCTATTACTCTGAGACTCCAGCTTATGTAGGAATATTCTTTTACTCTGAGAGTCCTGCTTATCAGGGAATATGCTATTACTCTGAGAGTCCTGCTTATCAAGGAATATGCTATTACTCTGAGAGTCCTGCTTATCAAGGAATATTCTATTACTCTGAGAGTCCTGCTTATCAAGGAATATGCTATTACTCTGAGAATCCTGCTTATCAAGGAATAATCTATTACTCTGAGAGTCCTGCTTATTAAAGAATATGCTATTACACTGAGAGTCCTGCTTATTAAGGAATAAGCTAGTTCTCGGAGAGTCCTGCTTATCAAGGAATATGCTATTACTCTGAGAGTCCTGCTTATCAAGGAATAAGCTAGTACTCAGCGAGTCCTGCTTATCAAGGAATAAGCTAGTACTCTGAGAGTCCTGCTTATCGCGGAATAAGCTATTACTCTGAGAGTCCTGCTTATCATGGAATAAACTATTACTCTGAGAGTCCGGCTTACAAGGAATAAGCTATTACTCTGAGAATCCTGCTTACCAAGGAATAAGCTATTACTCTGGGAGTCCTGCTTATCAAGGAATAAGCTGTTACTCTGGGAGTCCTGCTTATCAAGGAATAGGCTGTTACTCTGGAAGTCCTGCTTATCAAGGAATAAGCTATTACTCTGGGAGTCCTGCTTATCAAGGAATATGCTATTACTCTGAGAGTCCTGCTTATCAAGGATTAAATTAATACTTAGAGAGTCCTGCTTTTCAAGGAATAAGCTGTTACTCAGAGCGTCCTGCTTATCACGGAATAAGCTATTTTCTGAGAGTACCGCTTATTTAGGAATAAACTAATACTCAGAGAGTCCTACTTGTCAAGGAAAAAAGATTACTCTGAGAGTCCTGCTTATCACGGAATACGCTATTACTCTGTGAGTCCTGCTATGAAATCACCAAAATTTGAACACATATTTGTAGCTGTCATAACTTTCCCCCCCTTTCTTCTGTGCAAATACTTTTAAAACTAGCTTGTTGCTTATTGTGTGTGCTTTAAGATAATATGTAAAAGTCTCTATAGGCATCTTTTCTTAGAAGATATATTCAAACACGCAAGAGTCACTCAAAAAATGGCACTTCCTAATTTGTGGCAGTCCTACAACAAGCAGGTATCAAAAGTATTTGCACAAAAGAAAGGGGAAAAAAGTTATGACAGCTACAAATATGTGTTCAAATTTTGGTGATTTCAGGTGTCGTCCCTGGATGAAGTGCTACGGGAGTTGTACCCTTTTGCCGTGGCCTATTTGGATGATAACCTGATTCACAGTGCAACCTGGGAGGATCATTTGGGATATCTCTCGCGAGTGATACAATGGATTCAACAAGCAGGCCTTTGTATTAAAGCACGAAAATGTAATTTTGCGGTGAATGAGTGCAAATACCTGGGTCATATCGTTGGAAAAGGAAAGATACGGCCAATGCAATGTAAAGTGGATGCTGTGCAAGCTTTCACACAACCTACAACAAAAAAGCAAGTCAGAGCCTTTACCGTGTTATGTGGGTACTACAGAAGATTCATCCCAAACTTTTCCACAATCGCAACAACTCTGACGGAATTAACTCAGAAAAGAATGGATAATAAAGTCAAATGGACACCACCTTGCGAGCAATCCTTTCAGTTGTTGAAAAAAATGTTAACCGAATTTCCAGTGTTAGTAACGCCAGATTGGAAAAGAATGTTTATTCTACAGACGGATGCCTCGGACTCTGGCCTAGGTTATATGAAGCCAAATAAACGAATTTGGAGAGGAACACCCCATCACCTTTGAATCCCGGAAATTACTACCATGAGAGCGGAAGTACTCGGCCATCGAACGGGAAGCCCTAGCCATAGTCAGAGGAATTCGTCATTTCCGGACTTACTTGGAGGGAACAAAATTTGAAGTGCAAACTGACCACAACCCACTCATTCACATGCCCCACATGAAAGATAGTCATGGCCGTATAGGAAGATGGGCATTGGCTTTACAGCCCTTTAACTTTACAGTTAAACATCGAGCTGGAGCTGCTAATAATAACATTGACGGGTTGTCTCGAGAGCATAGCTCTCTGAGTTGAGGAGGGGGAAATGTCAGGAGAAGCCCTGACTTTGGCTAATGACATTCACTTGTAGATAACATTACAAGGTATTTAAATACCACGCAAGAAGTCACCACAAACACAACCCCAACAGAGAAGCACAATACAAAGACCTCACCAGGGGAAGTAGGAAGGTCTTATTGTTTGCCAGGGGAAGACACCATGGTGACCAAGTGACAGCAAGAGGACAGCTTGTAAATTATAAAAGGATTGGATATTGTTAGTTAGGGGGGGGCTTGTATTTGAAATACAGATTTAGTTAGCCTCTTAGTGTGAGACACTGAATATTGTTATATACAAGTTTGAAATATCTAAAGCTCATTGAGTGAGAATTCAGGCTCTCTTCGAGAGAGGTAATACAGCTGGGTAGCTGATTTTTGCTTAGACTGGGGAAGTTTAGGCCTCGGGTGATCGCTGTTTCCTTGGAAATAAAGGGGAAGTGATTTTCACCACAATTATTTCTGTGGTTTGAACAAAAAAGTGTCTTTTCTTTCAAATCAACTGTTCGTCAGTATTTGCCTCTTTTCAAACTATGACAGAAAAAAATTTTTGGGGGTAATTCTTAGATTCTATCTGAGATAGACACTTTTTTGATCTTAAAGAGAATTTTTTGGTCAATTTCCGTAAAAATGTTTCAAAACTAATGAAGAGCTTAGTTTAGCTGTGTGTGCCTCATTTTGAGGAAAAAAACATTTTTTTGCTAATATTTGTCCCATTTAACTTGTTTGACCAAAAAATCTCATTTCCTTCAAATTAAAACATATCCTCAGGATTTACCCGATTCCAAACTCATTGGAACAAAAATAACTTTCTCTGTAATTCTTAGATTCTTTCTGAGGTGGTCATATTCATACCGTAAAGAGAAGTTTGCTGTCAATATCCGCGAAAATTCTTTAAAACACCAGAAAATCTTAGTTTATCTGTATGTGGCTCGTTTTGGGGAGCAAAACTGTTATCTGTAATATTTGTCCCATTTAACTTGTTTGACCAAAAAATAACTTTTACATCAAATCAAAAGTGTTTCTCGGTGCTTCTTTCTGAGATATTTTTGGGCCTAAAAGAGAAGTTTTTGTCAATTTCCGGGAAAATGCTTCAAAACTAATGAAAAGCTTAGTTTAGCTGTATGTGGCTCATTTTGATGAGCAAAATTGTTTTCGGTAATATTTGTCCAATTTGACTTGTTTGAACCAAAAAAGTCGTTTCTATCAATTCAAAATATATCTTCAGGATTTACTCCCTTCCAAACTCGTTGAGAACAAATAACTTTCTGGGTAATTCTTCGCTTCTTTCTGAGGTAGTCATATTCGCCGTCAAGAGAATTTTTTTGTCAATTCACTTGAAAATGATATAAAACTTGCAGAAAAGCTTAAGTTTATCTATATGTGGCTCGTTTTGCTAAACTGTTTTCGATAATATTTGTCCCATTTGACTTGTTTGACAAAAAAAGTATTTTACATCAAATCAGAACCATTCCTTAGTATTTCCCTCTTTACAAACACTTTGAGAAAAAATAACTTTCTAGGTAATTTTTTGCTTCTTTCTGAGTAGTCACTTTTTTGACCTTAAAGACAAGTTTTTGTCAATTTCCGGAAAAATGTTTCGAAATGAATGTAAAGGATAGTTTAGCTCTATGTGGCTCATTTTAAAAAATAAAAGAGTTTTCAGTAATATTTGTCAAATTTGACTTGTTTGACCAAAAAGGGTCGTTTCCTACCAATTAAACCAAATTATCCCATTCTAAACCCGTTAATAAAAAAAAAATTCTGGGCAATTCTTAGCTTCTTTCCCAGGTAGTCACATTCAAACAGTAAAGAGAATTTTTTTGTCAATTTCCGCAAAAATGCTTTAAAACACCACAAAAGCTTAGTTTATCTGTATGAGGCCCATTTTGAGGAGCAAACCTTTTTTCGGTAATATTTGTCTTGTTGGACTTCCTTGACCAAAAAATATCTTTTCCATCAAAACAAAACCATTCCTAAGTTTTTGTCGCTTTTCAAACATTTTGAGAAAAAATAACTTTCTGGCTAATTGTTAGCTACTTTCTGAGATAGTCATTTTTTAACCTTAAAGAGTGGTTTTTAGTCAATTTTAGGGAAAATGCTTCCAATTTAATGAAAAGCATAATTCTGCTGTATGTGGCTCATTTTAAGGAGCATAACTGTCTTCCGTTATTTGTCCCTTGACTTGTTTGACCAAAAAAATTCATTTCCACCAAATCAATATATAATCTCAGAATTTACACTGTTCCAAACACATTGAGAAAAAATAACTTACTGGGTAATTCTAAACTTCATTCTGAGGCAGAGAATTTTTTTGACAATTTCCGAGAAAATGCTCTAAAACACCAGAAAAGCTTAGTTTATCTGTATGTGGCACGTTTTGAGGAGCAAAACAGTTTTCGGAAATATTTGACCAATTTGACTTGTTTGACCAAAAAATATCTTTTCCATCAAATGAAAACCGTTCATTTTTTGTCTGTTTTCAAACATTTTGGAAAAAATTACTTTCTGGGTAATTCTTAGCTTCTTTCTGAGATAGTCAATTTTCGGACCTTAAAGAGAGGTTTTATATAAATTACCACGAAAATGCTTTAAACCACCAGTAAAGCTTAGTTTATCTGTTTGTGGCTTGTTTTGAGGAGCAAAACTGTTTTCGATATTATTTCTCCCATTTGACTGGTTTGAACAAAAAGTGTCGTTTCCTTCAAATCAACTGTTCGTCAGTATTTGCCTCCTTTCAAACTATGACAGAAAAAATAACTTTTTGTGTAGTTTTTAGCTTCTATCTGAGATAGACACTTTTTTGATCTTAAAGAGAAGTTTCTTGTCAATTTCCGTAAAAATGTTACAAAACTAATGAAAAGCTTACATTAATTGTATGTGCCTCAGTTTGAGGAACAAACTGTTTTCGGTAATATTTGACCCATTTAAATTGTTTGACCAAAAAAACTTGTTTCCTTCAATTCAAAACATATCATCAGTATTTACCCAGTTCCAAACTCGTTGGAAAAAATAACTTTCTCTGTAATTCTTAGCTTCTTTCGGAGATAGTCATATTCATAACGTAAAGAGAATTTTTTTGTCAATTTCTGCGAAAATGCTTTAAAACACCATAAAATCTTAGTTTATCTGTATGAAGCTTGTTTTGAGGTGCAAAACTGTTTTTGGTAAGATTTGTCCCATTTGACTTGTTTGACCAAAAAAATCTGTTTCCATCAAATCAAAACATATCCTCAGGATTCACCCCGTTCCAAACTCGTTGAGAACAAATAAGTTTCTGGGTAAATTCTTAGCTTCTTTCTTAGGGAGTCAAATCCTTACCATAAAGAGATTTTTTTTGTTAATTTCCACTAAAAGTTTTAAAACACCACAAAAACATTGTTAATCTGAATGTGGCTCGTTTTGAGGATCAAAACTATTTTCTGTAATACTTGTCTCATTTGACTTGATTGACCAAAAAAAAGGTCTTCACTAATTGCCTCTTTTCAAACGCTTGGTGAAGAAAATAATATTCTGCATTATTCTTAGCTTCTTTCTGAGATAGGCACTTTTTTCACTTCAAAGAAAAGATTTTTGTCGAATTCCAGGAAAATGCTTCAAAACAAATGAAAAGCTTAGTTTAGCTGTGTGTGGTTCATTTTGAGGAGCAAAACTGTTATCGGTAATATTTGTCCCATTCGACTTGTTTGACCTAAAAAAAGTCATTTCCAACTAGGCAAATATATATTCTCAGGATTTACACCATTCCAAACTCATTGGGAAAAAAACCTACTTGGTAATTCTTAGCTTCTTTCTGAGGGTCACATTCATACCGTAAAGAGACTGTAGTTTGTGAGTGATGTATATACGGAGTGACTGTAGTTTGTGAGTGATGTATATACAGTGAGACTGTAGTTAGTGAGTGATGTATATACAGAGAGACTCTAAGTTTTTTTTGACTATTTCCGATAAAATGCTTTAAAACACCAAAAAGCTTAGTTTATCTCTATATGCCTTGTTTTGAGGACCCAAAGTTTTCGGAAATATTTGATTAATTTGACTTGTTCGACCAAAAAATATCTTTTCCATCACATCAAAAACATTCCTTAGCATTTGCCTCTTTTCAAACAATTTGAAAAAAAAATAACTTCTAGGTAACACTTAGCATCTTTCTGAGATATCATTTTTTGAACCAAAAAAAAAGGTGTTTTGTCAATTTCCGGGAAAATGCTTCCAAACAAGTGAAAGGCTTAGTTTAGCTGTATGTGGCTAATTATGAAGAGCAAAACAGTATTTGGTAATATTTGACCCATTTGACTTGTTTGAACAAAAAAAATCGTTTCCATCAAATCTAAACATATCCTCAGGATTTACCCCCTTCCAAATCCGTTGAGAAAAATTAACTTTCGGGGCAATTCTTAGCTTCTTTCTGAGGTAGTCATATTCATATTGTAAAGAGAAGTATTTTTTCAATTTTCGATAAAATGCTTTAAAACACCGCAAAAGCTTAGTTTAACTGTATGTGGCTCATTTTGAAGAGCAAAACTGTTTTCGGTAATATTTGTTTCATTTGACATGTTTGACCAAAAAATGTATTTTCCATCAAACCAAATCCATTCCTCAGTTTTTGTCTCTTATCAAACATTTTGAAAAAAAAACAACTTTCTGGGTAATTCTTTGCTTCTTTCTGAGATAGATACTTTTTTAACCTTAAAGAGAATTTTTTTGTAAATTTCCACAAAAATGCTTTACAGCACCAGAAAAGGTTAGTTTATCTGTATTTGGCACGTTTTTAGGAGCAAATTTTTTTCGGTATTATTCTCCCATTTTAGTGGTTTGAACTAAAAGTGTCATTTTCGTTCGTCAGTATTTGCCTCTTTTCAAACTCCTTGAGAATAAGTAACTTTCTGCGTAAATATTAGCTTTTTTCTGAGAGAGACACTTTTTGACTGAAATTTTTTTTTTTTGGCAATGTCCGGAAAATGCTTCCAAACATGTAAAGCTTAGTTTAGCTGTATGTGCCTCATTTTGAGGAACAAAACTGTTTTTGTTAATAATTGTCTCATTTTTGACCCCAAAAAAGTCATTTCCTTCAAATCAAAACATATCCACAGTATTTACCCCATTTCAAACTCGTTGGAAAAAATAACTTACTCTGTCATTATTACCTTCCTTCTGAGGTGGTCATATTCATACCGTAAAGAGACTTTTTTTGTTAATTTCCACAAAATGCTTAAAAAATCGGAAAAGCTTAGTTTATCTGTATGTGGCTGGTTTCAAGGAGCAAAACTATTATCGTTAATATTTGTCCCATTTGATTTGTTTGAACAAAAATACCTTTCCATCAAATCAAAAAATTTCTCAGTATTTACCTCTTTTCAAACTCTTTGAAAAAAAACAAACTTTCTGCGTAATTATTAGCGTTTTTTCTGAGAGAGACACTTTTTTGACTTGAAAGAGAATTTTTTGTCAATTTCCGGGAAAATTCTTCAAAACTAATGAGAATCTTAAATTTTCTGTATGTAGCTCATTCTGAGGAGATAAAATAGTTTTTGGTAATATTTATCCCATTTGACTTGTTTGAACAAAAAATGTCTATCAAATCCTACATATTCTTAGGGTTTACCCCATTCCAAACTCATTTGAAAAAAATAAATTTCTCTGTAATTCTTAGTTTCTTTCTGAGGTTGTCACATTAATACCGTCAAGAGAAGTTTTTTGTCAATATCCGCGAAAATGCTTTAAAACATCAGAAAATCATAGTTTATCGGTATATGGCTCGTTTTGAGGAGCAAAACTATTATCTGTAATATTTGTCCCATTTTATTTGTTTCACCAAAAATGACTTTTCCATCAAATCAAACAATTTCTGAGTATTTACCTCTTTTCAAACTCTTTTGGAAAAAAAATTTCTCTGCGTAATTATTAGCTTCTTTCTGGGAGAGACAATTTTTTTTGAAAGAGTAGTTTTTTTGTCAATTTCACGGGATTATGCTTCAAAACTAATGAAAAGCTTTGTTTTTCTCTATGTGGATCATTTTGAGGAGAAAAATTGTTTTAGGTATTATTTGTCCCATTTGACTTGTTTGAAGAAAAAAATGTCTTTTCCATCAAACAAAACATATCCTCAGGATTTACCATGTTCTAAACTCGTTGGAAAAAAATTACTTTCTCTGTAATTCTTAGTTTCTTTCTGAAGTAGTCACATTCATACCGTAAAAAGAAGCTTTTTGTCAGTTTCCGCGAAAATGTTTTAAAACACAATGAACAAACACACACAATGAGCAAACACACACAATGAACAAACACACAAAATGAACAAACACACACAATGAACAAACACACACAATGAACAAACACACCACCCGAAAAGCATAGTTTATCTGTATGTCGCTCGTTTTGAGAAGTAAAACTGTTTTCGGTAATATTTATCCCATTTGACTTGTTAGCCCAAAAAATATCCTTTACATCAAATCAAAACTGTTCCTCAGTATTTGCCTCTTTTCAAACTCTTTGTGAAAAAATAAATTTCTGGGTAATTCTTAGCTTTTTTCTGACATAGGCTCTTTTATGACCAGAGAAAAGTTTTGTCAATTTCCGTGAAAATGCTTCATAACTAATGAAATGCTTAGTTTAGCTGTATGTGGCACATTTTTAGGGACAATTTTTTTTTGTTAATATTTGTCCCATTTGACATGTTTGACCAAAAAAGGTCGTTTCTATCAAATCAAAACATATCCTCTTGATTTTCACCATTCCAAACTCGTTGAGAAAAAATAACTATCAGGGAAATTCTTAGCTTCTTTCAGAGGTAGTCACATGTAAAGAGATGTTTTTTTGTAAATTTCCGCAAAAATGCTTTAAAACACCACAAAAACTTATTAATTTATCTGTATGTGGCTCGTTTTGAGGAGCAATACTGTTTTTGTAATACTTGTCCAATTTGACTTGTTAGATCAAAAAAAATTTTTTCCATCAAATCAAAAAAGTTCCTCAGATTTGCCTCTTTACAAACACTTTGAGAGAAAAAAAATACTTTCTGCGTAATTCTTAGCCTCCTTCTGATACTTTTTTGACATTAAAGAGATTTTTTTGTCAATTTCCGCAAAAATGCTTTAAAACACCAGAAAAGTTTAGTTTATCTGTATATGGATCATTTTGAGGAGTAAAACTGTTTTCGGTTTGTCCCCAATTTAACTTCTTTGACAAAAAAATGTCTTTCCCTTCAAATCAAAACTATTGGTCAGTATTTGCCTCTTTTCAAACTCTTTGAAAAAAAACAACTTTCTGGATAATTTTAGCTTCTTTCTGTGATAGACACTTTTGTGACCTTAAAGAGAAGTTTTTTGTCAATTTACAGGGAAATGCTTCAAATTGGCTCATTTTGAGGAGCAAAACTGTTTTCAGTAAGATTTGTCCCATTTGACTTGTTTGAACAAAAAGCCGTTTCCACCAAATCAAAATATATCCTCAGGATTTAGACCGTTCCAAACTCGTTGAGAAAAAATAACTCACTGCGTAATTCTTATCTTCTTTCTGAAGTAGTCATATTCAAACTGTAAAGAGAATTTTTTTTTCAATTTCCGAGAAAATGCTCTAAAACGCCAGAAAAGCTTAGTTTAACTGTATGTAGCTTGTTTTGAGGAGCAAAACAGTTTCCAGAGACCAATTTGGCTCGTTTAACCAAAAAATTTCTTTTCCATCAAAACCCCCCCGCTCTTCAGTATTTACCTCTATTCAAACAATTTGGAACTTCTAGGTAACTCTATGCTTATTTCTGCGATAGTCATTTTTTGACCTTAAAGAAAAGTGTTTTGTCAATTTCCCGTAAAATGCTTCAAAACTAATGAAATGCTTAGTTTAGCTGTATATGGCTCATTTTTAGGAGCAAAACAGTATTCGTAATATTTGACCCATTTGAATTGTTTGACCTAAAAAAGTCATTTCCATCAAATCAAAACACATCCACAGAATTTACTCCATTCCAAATTCGTTGAGAAAAAATAACTTTCGGGCAATTCTTCTGAGGTAGTAACATTCATAGTGTAATGAGAAGTATTTTGTCAATTTCCGCAAAAACGCTTTAAAATACCACTAAAGCTTAATTTATCGGTATGTGGTTCGTTTTGATGAGAAAAATTGTTTTCGGTAATATTTGTCCAATTTTACTTGTTTGGCCAAAAAATGTCTTTTCCATCAAATCAAAAAAAAAATTCCTCAGGATTTGCCTCTTTACAATCTCTTTGAGAAAAAATTACTTTCTGGGTAATTCTTAGCTTCTTTCTGAGATAGTCACTCTTTCGACCTAAAAGAGAAATGTTTTGTCAATTTCCGCGAAAATGCTTTAAAGCTCCAGAAAAGCTTAATTTATCTGTATGTGGCTCGTTTTGAGGAGCTATTCAGTTTTCGCTAATATTTATCCCATTTAAATTATTTAACCAAAATGTCTTTTCCTTCAAATCAAAACCCAGTAACCTCTTTTCGAAATCTTTGAGAAAAAAAAATTCTGGGTAACTCTTAGCTTATTTCTGAGACAGACACTTATTCACCTTAAGAGTATTTTTTTGTAAATTTTCGGGAAAATGCTTCAAAATCAGTGAAAAACGTAATTCTGCTGTATGTGGCTCATTTTGAGGAACACAACAGTTTTCTGTAATATTTGTCCCAATTGACTTGTTTGGTCAAAAAAAGTCATTTCCACCAAATAAAAATATATCCTCAGGATTAACATGTTCCAAACTCGTTAAGAAAAAAATAACCTACTAGGTAATTATTAGCTCTTTCTGAGGTAGTCCCATTCATACCGTAAAGAGAAGTATTTTTTGTCAATTTCCGAGAAAATGCTTTAAAGCATCAGAAAAGCTTAGTTTATCTGTATATGGCTCGTTTTGCAGAGCAAAAAAGTTTTCAGAAATATTTGTCCAATTTGACCTGCTTGACCAAAAAATATCTTTTCCATCAAATCAAAATCGTTCCTCAATATTTGGCTCTTTTCAAACACTTTGGAAAATATAACTTCATGGTAACTCTTAGCTTCTTTCTGAGATGGTCATTTTTTGTCCTTATAGAAAAGTTTTTGCCAATTTCCGGGAAAAATCTTAGTTAATAACTGTTGAGGGCCGACCCCTCAACATAGCCAAGGCCCATGGATGACTCTTGGCTAAACTAACCTCATATTGTAATTATTAATATTATTAATAAATATCTATAATTACTTCATTAGCAGTAGAGTAAGTTCAATAGCACCACAAGTGTTGACCAAAGGTCCATGGCCAAGTTATGTGTCACCTTGTATAATTCTGCCTTATGGACTTGAACCTTGCTGAATGTATGTGTGAACATGTGATATCCTGTTCCTGGCCAAGGTTCAGGAGTCTTTGCGTATTTGCAACTTGTGTCTTCATTATAATCTAAATTTCTTTGATTGTGAGATACGGGTTGCTATTTACATAAGTATAGCTCTGGTGGCAGCAATAGTTACCATTACCTTGAGAGTTAACTTGAAAGAACCCTCAACACATGGTGGCAGCGGTGGAGACTCTTGAAAAAGGAGAAAAAGATAATCGCCATCACTAATTACCATCACTACCAAGGGAAGCATGAATCACAGTATTATCCAGACTCGCTCAAAGAGTGATAAGAGTAAAGAAGCGACAGAACTCGACAAAGGAGACCCATGGACAGAGGTCAGCAACTTAAGATCAGAACATTATCCGTTATCGATGACATCAGCTGTTTCACCCGAAGCTGAAGTTCCTGCTGATCCTATGGCACTATTATAGAATGCTATGGCAACAATGATAACCTCAATGAACCAGGAAAGGAAAGACAGGATGTCAGCAGCAATTGAACATGCCAAGGAAGAGAAGCAGAGAAATGACCAGCTTATGAAATTGGAAGAGGAAAACGCAGCATTCCACAGATTGATAGAAGAGCACCAACATATCGATGTATCAGCAAGAGAAGCTGAGCAATGGAAGAAAGCAGTGTTGCAGGCACTTCATAAAATGGACGAACATATTGATCCTGAAGCCTACATGCAAAATTTTGAACAAACCCTAACAGAGGGAGAATTTCCTGAAAGAGAATGGAACGATATTCTTCGGAAGCAAGTCTCCGGGAAAGTGCTGGAAGCTTTCCGGGAATTGGACCTTACGATACCGTATCAAACATTGAAGACTTCACTGTTGGAACATTTGGGTTGTACGGACACCAGAGCCAGGAAAAAAATTTGGAGAAATGCACCAACCGATAACCTATCGCCTAGACACCATCTAACTCCGATCATGAAGAGCATCAATAGGCTCATAGCGCGGATGGAGAGCAAAAAGGACATTGCGATGGAGATGTTTCGAGGAGATTTTACACTTTATTACTCGCCAGAGACATGTCATGCAGTGCGAAGTAACAGTTACAAAAATACTCAGGATTTCATCGATGAGCTGGAGGCTACCTGGGAATAAAAATCCTTTCATGACAGAAGCAAGATGCACAGGAGACAAGCAGAGGGACAACATTTTAATAGTAGAAAGATGTCCTACAACTCCAGGGAACAGACATCTACTAACGGATCAGGTGGGTGCCTAACTAATGGTAAAGATGGGGGGCCCCCTTCTGAGCATGGTCGGGTTGGCAGCCAAGGTGTAACCGGTGGCCCACAGAGAGTTAGGTCATTTCCTAAGGACATTGTTTGTTTTGAATGTAATGAAACGGGGCATACTTAGAGGTACTGCCCAAATGGTAAGGCCAAAGCTAAGTTAGGCATGATAAGTTCTGGGTCTGAGGCTGAGGAAATGCAGGAGTTGCTCAGAACTGGCAATATAAATGGTAGACTTTGTAGGTGCCTCATTGACACTGGTGCCAACAGAACAACGGTCCTTGATAGGCTAGTCCCTATGGAATATTTTACTGGCAAAACTGCTAAGGCAAGCTAGCTAATCAAGGGATTGTCACACTTAGAACAGCAACCATAGACCTAAAGGTGGACGGAATCTCTAAGTCCATGGAGGTATTCGTAGTGGGTGAGGATACCAAACATGTTTTGTGGGGAAAGGACCACCCATGTGTCAGGTCATGAATTGCTGGGAGATCCAAACAAAGTGGGATTGTAGATGACCCGGTGCCATTAGCCACCATCACTATGGCTCAAAGCCAGGCTTTAGCAGCAGAGGAAGTAGCTAATCAAATTGAGGATAGCAAAGATGGTACTTGCACTAGGCAGCTACCCCTTACTCAAGATAGCAGGGATGGTACTTGCACTAGGCAGCTACCCCTTACTCAAGATAGCAGGGATGGTCCTTGCACTAGGCAGCTACCCCTTACTCAAACCAAACCATATGCAAAACCAATACCCAAACCCAGAAGGAAGAAAGATACACAACTACCAATGGCATGCAAACCCGTTGACCTTCTGCCTGATATTGAAAAGTTATTGACAGAATCAGAAGAAGTGAGCATCAGGACCAGTCTTCCTGTAGAGGAAGACACTCACTCCAAATCTGCTATTGAAGATGAGGTAACAGAAGAATCCTTTGGGAATTGTGAGGCAGGTAACCTTCAAGGGCTAGAGGGAGGTTGTCTGAGTGAGCAGCCACTTCCAACCCTTGCAAAAGAGAAGGCTGATGTGTTGGCTCTTACAACACAGCAGAAGGAAGATGGGATGTTGAATGAGATGAGATGTAGGGCTGATAGGCAGGAAGATGGATATTTCTATCAAGGAGGTGTATTAGTGCATAGCAAACTGGCTGACTCAAGGAGGGAGTTCACAAGGGTAGTGGTCCCTTCTTGTAGATGCAAAATATTTTAGATGCAGGTCATAGAGAACTTGCTGGTGGGCACTTTTCACATAACAAAATGGTATCAATGATTACCCAACATTTTACCTGGCCAGGGTTGAGAAAGGATGTAAGAGAGTACTGTAGCACGTGTCCTGAGTGTCAAAAGGCGGGCAGGAAACTCCAACCCAAAGTCCCTATGGTTGTCACCCCTATTATCTCAAGGCCATATGAAAGAATGGCCTGTGACTTAGTTGGGCCATTGCAACGAACCACTACTGGGTATAAGTATATACTGACTATGATGTGCATGGGAACCCGGTACCCTTATGCTATCTCTCTAAAAAAAGTTGATGCTAGGACGGTTGCTGAGTGAATATTGGAGGTAATACAACACACGGGCATCACTAAAGAACTATTGACGGACCAGGGCTCTGTCTTCACTAGCAGACTGAACAAAGAGTTGTGTGAGCTACTGGGTATTGACCACATAGTAACCACAGCCTACCACCCTCAAACAAATGGAATGTTAGAACGTTGGCAAGCTTGTCTAAAAGGGATGCTTATGAAGGTTCAGACTGACCCCAAAGAATGGGACCGCATGCTCAAGTATTGTTTACTGGCATCTAGCGCAACACCTCATTCCGCCACTGGGTTTTCCCCCTATGAATTGATACATGGTAGAAATTTGAGAGGACCACTAGAGGCTATGAGGTCTGGCTGGCTTGAAAATCAAATCACATACTCAGGCACTGTAGAATGGGTAGCTGAACTGAGAGAGAACCTAACAGCACTACACAAACAGGCTTACGAAAATGAGGAAAGCTACAAACAAAAATCTAAACAGGCCTATGATCAGAGCTCCAAACCAAGGAGTTATGAACTTGGGGACATGGTTCTCTGTCACACCCCAGGGTTGACAGGGAAGCTACACTCAATTTGGGATGGACCTTATGAAGTCATAGCCAAACTGTCTGACTGTAACTATACAATAGCTGTTCCCAACAAAAGATCTAAAAAGCTAACTGTCCACATTAACCGGCTTAAAGAGTGGAAAATGCCTCCTGCTAATATCCTTAGACTTAATGTGGCAGATGAATCCGAGGACACACCTGATCCCATAGGTAGCATCAAAATGGGAAAAGCCCCTTTGTCTGAGGCCAAGGAATCACAGTTGAAGGCCATTTTAGCTAAGTACCCCACCTTGAATGGGTTGGGCTTGCTGAAACATGACCAATGCGAAATCTATATGGAGGAGGGAAACCCACTTCATTCACACCCGAACAGAATTTCTCAAGGAATGAAAAATGACCTTAAGAAGGAGATAGATGAGTTACTAGTCTTGGGTATACTGGTTCCATCCAAAAGTCCATGGTCATCTCCTATGGTGCCTCTGAAAAAAAAAGCAACTGGGAAAATTCGACTCAGTATTGATTACAGACGGTTAAATAAAATTACTATCAATGACCCATTCCAGATGCCATGCATTGAAGATCTATTGAACCAAGTGTCCAATGCTGTCTGGCTTTCCAAGATTGACCTAAACAAGGAGTTTTACCAGGTTCCTCTTGGTAGGGCTAGTCAGGAAAAGACAGCATTCTGCACTCCATGGGGAAAGTATGCATTTATCCGTATGCCATTTGGGCTTAAAAATGCACCAGCAGCCTTCCAAAGATGCATGGAAAACACTCTGGACCACTTGAGGGATAGCTGCTCGGTATATATTGATGACATATTTATATTTTCGGCTACTTGGGAGGAGCATGTACAACATATTGAGGAAGTGTTGGAAGCATTGGTTGGGGCTGGGCTGACTGCAAACCCAGACAAGTGTGTGTGGGGGGCACAGTCACTAGAGTATTTAGGACACGAAATTGGACATGGCCTTGTAAGTGTGTCAGAAGCCAGGGTCAAGGCACTAAGGGACTACCATAGACCTAAGCATCAGAAAGGGTTGAGGGCTTTCTTGGGGACTGCCGGTTACTACCGGAAGTTTATACTCGACTTTGCTAGATGGGCGGGTCCCCTGTTTCCTGAAATGGAATAAGAGAGAATCAGATGCATTTAATCATATTGTTTCTGTTTTATGTGACGAGCATTCGCTCACTGTTCCCAGGGCTGATGACGAGTTTATTCTCCACACCGATGCCTCTGTCCTCTAAATTGGTGCTGTGCTCTCAGTGAAGAGAGTGGGAGAGGAACAACCTGTAGCCTACTTCTCTAAGCGAACGACCTCTGCTGAAAGAAACTACACTATTTCCGAACTTGAAAGCCTGGCAGTGGTCAAAGCGGTTTACCACATTGCTATTCATCTGATTGGCTGTAAATTCACTGTCCTCACCGACCACCGAGCTCTGCTGGCTCTACAGGAGTCTACTCGACTGACAGACAGACTGATGCGATGGGCATTGGCTCTGCAAGTATTCCAGTTTGAACTTAAGTACCGGCCGGGCATCTTACATCAAAACGCAAATGGACTGTCACAACAATGCAGGCCTGAAGATGAAGAGCTGATGAGATCTGCTGAGGAGACACCATTGAGCTCGCTCCCAGTTAATGTTTCATTACTTGATGACAAGCCTATCCTCAGAGGAGGACCTTCAGCTGGAGGAGGAGGGCTTGCAGCTCAGGAGGGGGAGATGTTGAGGGCCGACCCCTCAACATAGCCAAGGCCCATGGATGACTCTTGGCTAAACTAACCTCATATTGTAATTATTAATATTATTAATAAATAATTATAATTACTTCATTAGCAGTACAGTAAGTTCAATAGCACCACAAGTATTGACCAACGGTCCATGGCCAAGTTATGTCACCTTGTATAATTCTGCCTTATGGACTTGAACCTTGCTGAATGTATGTGTGAACATGTGATATCCTGTTCCTGGGAAGTCAGAGTATAAGAACTCTGACTGACCAAGGTTCAGGAGTCTTTGCTTAATATTGTATTTGCAACTTTTGTCTTCATTATTATCTAAATTTCTTTGATTGTGAGATAGAGGGTGCTATTTACATAAGTATAGCTCTGGTGGCAGCAATAGTTACCATTACCTTGAGAGTTAACTTGAAAGAACCCTCAACAATAACTAACGAAAAACTTAGTTTAGCTATTTGTGGCTCATTTTGCGGAGCAAAACAGTATTCGGTAATATTTGACCCATTTGACTTGTTTGACCTAAAAAATTCGTTTCCATCAAATCAAAATATATCCTCAGGGTTTACTCCATTTTAAATTCACTGAGAAAAAAAAATTGGTGTAATTCTTAGCTTCTTTCTGTGGCAGTCACTTTCATACTGTAAAAAGAAGTATTTTGTCAATTTCCGCAAAAATGTTTTAAAACACCACAAAAGCTTAGTTTATCTGTATGTGGGTCGTTTTGAGGAGCAAAACTGTTTTCTGTAATATTTGTCCCATTTGACTTGTTTGACCAAAAAAAAGTCTTTTTTATCAAATCAAAATGTTCCTCAGTTTTTTTCTCTTTTCAAACGTTTTGAGAAAAAATAACTTTCTGGGTAATTCTTAGCTTCTTTCTGAGAATCATTTTTCTCACCTTAAGAGAATTTTTTTGTAGATTTCTATGAAAATGCTTTAAACCTCCAGAAAAGCTTAGTTTATCTCTATGGGGCTTTTTTTGAGGAGCAAAAAAGTTTTTGGTATTTTTTCTCACATTTGACTGAAAAAAAAAGAGTGTCTTTTCCTTCAAATCATTCGTCAGTATTTGCCTCTTTTCAAACTCTTCCAGAAAAAATTACTTTTTGGATTAGCTTAGCTTCTATCTGAGATAGACATTTTTTGACCTGAGAAGTTTTTTTGTCAATTTCCTGAAAAATACCTCAAAACTAAGGAATAGCTTAGTTTAGCTGTATGTGGCTCATTTTGAGGAACAAAACTGTTTTCGGTAATATTTGTCCCATTTAACTTGTTTAACCAAAAGAGTCGTTTTCTTCAAATCAAAACATATCCTCAGGATTTACCCGTTTCAAACACGTTGGGAAAAAATTACTTTCTCTTTGTAATTCTTAGCTTCTTTCTTAGGTGTTACATTCATACCGTAAAGAGAATTTTTTGTCAATTTCCGCGAAAATGCTTTAAAATACCAGAAAAGCTTAGTTTATCTGTATGTCGCTCGTTTTGAGAAGCAAAACAGTTTTCGGTTATATTTGTCCCATTTGACATGTGTGACCAAAAATATCTTTTACATAAAATTAAAAACGTTCCTCTGTGTTTGCATCTTTTCAAAGCCTTTATGAAAAAATAACTTTCTGGGTAATTCTTAGCTTTTTCCCGACATGACACTTTTATGACCTTAAAGAGAAAAATTCTGTCAATTTATGGGAAAATACTTCTAAACTAATGAAAAGCTAGCTATAGCTGTATGCGGCTCATTTTGAGGAACAAAACAGTTTTCGGTAATATTTGTTCCATTTGACTGGTTTGACCAAAAAAGTCGTTTCCATCAAATCAAAACATACCCTTATGTTTTTCACAGTGCCAAACTCGTTCAGAAAAAATAACTCTCTGGGCAATTCTTAGCTTCTTTCAGAGGTAGTTACATACATACTGTAAAGAGGTGTTTTTTTTTTGTAAATTTACGCAAAAATGCTTTAAAACACCACAAAAGATTAATTTATCTGTATGAAGCTCATTTTGAGGAGCAAAACTGTTTTTGGTAATATTTGTCCCATTTGAATTGTTTGATCACAAATGTCTTTTCCATCAAATCAAAAAAAAATTCCTCAGTATTTGCATCTTTATAAACTCTTTGAGAAAAAATTACTTTCGGGGTAATTCTTAGCTTCTTTCCGAGAGAAGTACTTTTTTTACTTTAAAGAGAAATTTTTTAGCAATTTCCGCGAAAATGCTTTAAAACACCAGAAAAGTTTAGTTTATCAGTATGTGGCTCGTTTTTCCTTCAAATCAAAACCGTTCCTCAGCATTTGCCTCTTTTCAAACTCTTTGAGAAAAGACACCTTTCTGGGTAATTCTTAGCTTCTTTCTGAGAGCGACACTTTTGTGACCTTAAAGAGAAGTTTTTTGCCAATTTACAGGAAAATGCTTCAAATCTAATGAAAAACTTAGATTAACTGTATGTGGGTCATTTAAAGGAAGTTTTCTGTAAGATTTGTCCCATTTGACTTGTTTGACCAAAAAAAAAGCCGTTTCCATGAAATCAAAACATCCTCAGTAATTACCCCATTCAAAATTCGTTTAGAAAAAATAACTTTCTAGGTAATTCTTAGCTTCTTTCCGAGGTAGTCACATTCATACCGTAAAGAGACTTTTTTTGGTCATTTTCCGCAAAAAGCTTTAACACACCACAAAAGCTTAGTTAATCTGAATGTGGTTCGTTTTGACGAGCAAAAAAAGTTTCGGTAATATTTGTCCCATTTGACTTGTTTGACCAAAAAATGTCTTTTCCATCAAGTCAAAACCGTTCTTCAGTACTTGCCTCTTTTCTAACTCATGGTGAAAAACAACAACATTCTGTGTAATTCTTAGCTTCTTTCTGAGATAGGCACTTTTTTGACTTCAAATAAAAGTTTTTTTGTCAATTTCCTGGAATATCTGTGCTTGCAATCCAGTATATCGTCCAGACATATTTGAGACGTTGTCATATGACTGACCACGGCAGTTTGATAGTGGAATTTTGTTCTCATTAAGAAAATCCACAACAGTGTCTGTTAGAGCCTTTGCTCCATGAGAAAAAAAGGGAATGAACATCAAGAAACATTCCACAGACTCACAGCCTATAATGTTTCGGACAATAAATGTTAGTTTATCTGTGTGAGAGATGTCTGGAGTGGAATCTACACTTATTAAATAATCTATTGACTCTTTTACTTCTTCAAGAATAGTACAAAGAACCTGTTGTCCCATTAATTCAATAAATTCCTCACAAATGTTTGCAGATAAATATGATGGATTCCATTTTCCACGATTTCCATAAAGTTTGATATGTTCTTCCAAGAAAGGGTCAAATTCACTCAATAGATCTAGTATACCTAAATAGTTGCCATTTTTTGCTGACCCAATAATCTGATTTTCTCCACGAAATGGCAAACGTCTGGAGGCAAGAAAGCGAATTACAGAAACCACATGTGTCAACACTCTATGCCAATATTCCTGTTCTGAGCGATGTTGTTCAAGTAATAAAGAATCTACACTTCCAGTTGCTTTATGCCTAATCAAATATGCTGTCATGTACTTTCGATGCTCTTCTCCATTTTCATGTTCTACAATAACATTGCTGCAGTGCTTCCAGTCATTGAACCCGGATGTAGCAAAGCGAGATTCTTTGTTGGACAATAGGCGACATACAAATCAGTTCAAATGACCTTGGGATGGTGAATAGAGTAGCCATTCACGTTTTACACACTTGCCATTCTGCAGTTCACGTTTGAACACATTATTTGATAAATACCTTGTCTTCATACTCTCTACTCCAGCTGTTTAATACACTCTGCGTGAGTTTGAAAGGTTGATATCATGATTCTCATATGATGAGGGCTCACTACTAATCCTGTAATTTACTGTGTTAGTATCATTAATGTTCCATAGTCCCGGATCTGTCTCTTGGATTGGAAACTCCTTTACTGTTACAGATTTGGGTATTTCCTCTTGTGAAATGTCACCAGCAGCAGCAACAGGTAATGATACTATTGGCATGTCTGCTGAAACTGGATGATTGGTAGCAGGAATGGATTTGGATATGGATGCTATATCTGAAAGAACAGGACTAGTGGATGATATTGCAGGAGTGGATGTAAATGTGGATGCTACATCTGAAGGAATGGTATGAGTGGCTGACATTGCACCTGTGTTGAACCACGATGTTAATTTTGAATGTTTTCCTATTTTCTCCTTCTCCTCTGCAGCTCTCTTCCTCTTCTGTGCTCCACTCAAAACATTACATTTCTTCATTTCTGCTGAAAGGATTATTCACCTGGAAATATAAATTATAAATGGTCGGTATTTATGGCCATATTGCTGTACATACCTAGTTACCTTCGTAACTATCACGGAAAACAATTGCAAGCAACGTATCTATAATAGCTTCCAGGGACCAGGGTAACTGTGTTACATGTACTGTACCTGTATAATAATATATACAAAACTAGACGCCAATTAACACATTCTCATGAAATGCAAACTATCGTCCAGAAAGGCCGTACCGTACGTACTGGGCTTCACCCACATTGACGAGTTGTTGACATTTAGTTCTCCATTACCCACACTGCCAGGCTTACACCAGTGAAGCCCAGTCTTACCTTAATTAGTCGGAATTCACTTGCTCCAAAACAAACAGCTCACAACCTCCCTCAGTGCTAGCGCCTAGACCGTGACTAACTGCCGCGAAGTGTTGTCAACAAGCGTGTGATGCACCGAGCAGAGAAAATACGGAGAGGGCTGAGAGGCAACTCAATGCTAAAGTTACGAGAGCAGTAGCTGCGCTCCATCTATTGGACACGGATTAGCATGGGGGATTGGGGCCCCTATGCTCGTGGAGCCACCGGGCAGGTGCCCATCAGGCCCATGCGTTAAAAGACGATCCTGTATGCAGCCAGTTCTCTCTCCTTTGTTGACTATGCAGCCAGTTCTCCCTCCTGTATTGACTATGCAGCCATTTCGCTATCCTGTACTGTCTATGCAGCCTGTTCTCCCTCCATTACTGACTGACGTAGCCTGTTCTCTCTCATGTATTGACTATGCATCCAGTTCTCTCTCCTGTATTGACTATGCAGCCAGTTCTCCCTCCTGTACTGTCTATGCAGCCAGTTCTCTCTCCTCTACTAACTATGCAGCGAGTTCTCTCGCCTGTACTGACTATGCAACCAATTCTCCCTACTGTACAGACTATGCAGCCAGTTCTTTCTCCTGTATTGACTATGCAGCCATTTCGCTATCCTGTACTGTCTATGCAGCCTGTTCTCCCTCCATTACTGACTGACGTAGCCTGTTCTCTCTCATGTATTGACTATGCATCCAGTTCTCTCTCCTGTATTGACTATGCTGCCATTTCTCTCTCCTGTACTGTCTTTGCAGCCAGTTTCCCTCCAGTACTGAATATACAGCTATTTCTCTCTCCTCTACTGTATATGCAGCCAGTTTTCCCTCCTCAACAGACTATGCAGCCAGTTCTCTCTCCTATACAATGCAGCCAGTTCTCTCTCTACTGACTATTTAGCCAGTTCTCCCTCCTGTATTGACTATGCAGCCATTTCTCTCTCCCGTACAGACTATGCAGCCAGTTCTCTCTCCTGTATTGACTATGCAGCCAGTTCTTCCTCTGACTATGCAGCCATTCCTCTCTCCTGTACACTCTATGCAGACAGTTCTCCCTCCTGTACTGACTATGTAGCCAGTACTCTCTCTCTATGACATACTAAGTAGCCAGTTCTCTCTCCTCTACTGACTATGTAGCCAGTTCTCTCTCATATGTTGATTATGCAGCCAGTTCTCTCTTCTATGCTGCCAGTTCTCTCTCCTGCACTGACTATTCAGCCAGTTCTCCCTCCTGTACTGAATATGCAGCCACTTTTCTCTCATGTATTGACTATGCAGCCAGTTCTCCTTCCTGTACTGACTATGCAGCCAGTTCTCTCCTCTACTGACTATGTAGCCAGTTCTCTCTCATGTATTGACTATGCAGCCAGTTCTCTCTCCTCTACTGACTATGCAGCCAGTTCTCTCTCCTGTACAATGCAGCCAGTTCTCTTTACTCTACTGACTATGTAGCCGGTTCTCTACCCTGTTCTGACTATGCAACCAGTTCTCTCTCCTGTACTGACTATGCAGCCAGTTCTCTCCCCTGTTTTGAATATGCAGCCATTTCTCTCTCCTGTACTATCCATGCAGCCTGTTCTCCCTCCTCTGCTGACTATGGCCAGTTCTCCTTCCTCTACTGACTATGTAGCCAGTTCTCTCTCATGCATTGACCATGCAGCCAGTTCTCTCTCTGACTATCCAGCTAGTTCTCTCTCGTCTACTAACTATGCAGCCAGTTCTCTCTCCTCTACTGACTATGCAGCCAGTTCTCCCTTCTCTACAGGCTATGCATCCAGTTCTCTCTCCTCAATGCACCCAGTTCTCTCTACTCTACTGACTACTTAGCCAATTCTCCCTACTGTATTGACTATGCAACCAGTTCTCTCTCCTGTATTGACTATGCAGCCATTTCTTCCTCTGACTATGTAGCCATTTCTCTCTCCTTTACTGTCTATGCGGCCAGTTCTCCCTCCTGTACTGACTATGTAACCAGTTCACACTCCTCTACTGACTATGCAGCCAGTTCTCTCTCCTGTGTTGACTATGCAGCCAGTTCTTTATCCTGTACTGTCTATGCAGCCTGTTCTCCCTCTTCTACAGACTATGTAGCCAGTTCTCTCTCCACTACTGATTATGTAGCCAGTTCTCCCTCATCTACTGACTATGCAGCCAGCTCTCTCTTCTGTGCAATGCAGCCAGTTCTCTCTCCTGTACAATGCAGCCAGTTCTCTCTACTCTACTGACTATGCAGCAGGTTCCCTCTCCTGTGTTGACTATGAAGCCAGTTCTCCCTCCTGTATTGACTATGCAGCCATTCTCTCTCCTCCACTGACGATGTAGCCAGTTCTCTCTCCTGTACTGACCAAGTAGCCAGTTCTCTCTCATTTATTGACTATGCTGCCAGTTTTCTCTCCTGTATTGACTATGCAGCTAGTTCTCTCTCCTGTACTGGCTATGCGGCCAGTTCTTCCTCCTGTATATATGTAGCCAGTTCTCCCTCCTGTACTGACTATGCAGCCAGTTCTCTCTCCTCTACTGACTATGTAGCCAGTTCTCTCTCGTGTATTGACTATGCAGCCATTTCTCTCTCCTGTACTGTCTATGCAGCCTGTTTCCCTCCTGTACTGACCATGTATCCAGTTCTCTCTCCTGAATTGACTATCCTGCCAGTTCTCTCTCCTGTACTGACTATGCAGCCAGTTCTCCCTCCTGTACTGATTATGCAGCCAGTTCTCTCTCCTGTATTGACTCTGCAGCCAGTTCTCCCTCCTGTACTGACTATGCAACCAGTTCTCCCTCCTCTAATGAATATGCTGCCAGTTCTCTCTCCTGTACAATACAGCCAGTTCTCTCTACTCTACTGACTATGTAGCCTCTTCTCCCTCCTGTATTCACTATGCAGCCATTTCTCTCTCCTCTACTGACTATGCAACTTGTTCTCTTTCCTGTGACTATGCAGCCAGTTCTCCCTCCTGTATTGACTATGGAGCCATTTCTCTCTCCTGTACTGTCTAAGCAGCCAGTTCTCCCTCGTGTGTACTGACTATGCAGCCAGTTCTCTCCCCTCTACTGACTATGTAGCCATTTCTCCCTCCTGTACTGACTATGTAGCTAGTTCTCTTTCCTGTTCTGATCATGCAGCCAATTCTCTCTCCTGGATTGATTATGCAGCCAGTTGTTGTTGACTATGCAGCCATTTCTCTCTCCTGCACTGTCTATGTAGTTAGTTCTCCCTCCTGCATTGACTATGTAGTTTGTTCTCCCTCCTGCAGCCAATTATCTCTCCTCTACTGACTAGCCAGTTCTCTCTCCTCTACTGACTATATAGCCAGTTTTCTCTCCTGTATTGACTATGCAGCCAGTTCTCTCTCCTGTATTGACTGTGCAGCCAGTAATCCATGTGCAGTTATCCATGCGGATGCTGTTGGTGCTCCTGCATAAATTGCTGCATCCATTTTCTTTTCTCACGTTGCATTATTTTATTCATGCAGAAGTGGTGAATCCTATCTTGCTGATCCCTCTACTCCCATGCCTCCTTTTGTGCCCCAGCTCTCTCTGCCCTCCCAGCCCCTTTGCTTGGCCACTGAGGAACTCATGATGTGTCTACTGGAAAGTCCGCAAGCCAGCCCACTGGCTGCTCTGGGATGACCGCAGACTATTCCTGAAGGGCTTTGCTCATTTGTTGTTCCTCTTTAAGTGTTGTACTTGGCCTCTCTCTATAAGGACTTCCAGAGTGATGCAGGTCTCTGTAACACGCTCTCAACTCCTACTCTAGGTATATTATGTGTTTTCTGTTGTGGTTTGATACATTTTACCTAACAAATAAATTCACATACTATACACATGCTAAATTGTGCTTGCTAAGTTGTTGTTTATTATGTGCTAAGTTGTGTTGCTAAATTGTTGTTTAGCATGTGTTAAGTTGTAAGTTGTTGTTTGGCACGTGCTAAGTTGTGCTTGTTAAGTTGTTGTTTGGCACGTGTACCTATAATGGCAGACAACAATGTTCCAAATAAGGTAAGTGTCCACCAATCAATGCAAGGAGGATATTGTAGCTCAATTACTCCATCATGTTGATGTGATTTGCTGGTCTTAAAAAAAGGATGGCAGAGGATTGAACCTTTGCAGTCGAATCTACAATACTGTCTGGTCACCAGTCGTGGGAGAAACACTGACTCTTGAGCATGCGGCAACATGTTCACGACATGTGTTTATACATGTGTCGGCTAGAACAGCAATGAAGTAGATGCTTACAAAGTGCATGCTAACAATTGGTATGTAACAGCAGCATGTTTTCCCAATCCTTAATATGGAAAGTATGTGTCTATGTTAAATTGGCAGATGGCTAAAAGCTCATATCTCAACTAAATCTACATTGACAGCTTTTTAGCAGCCTTAATGATGGTATTAGCTCCAGATAGTCCCCCAGTACACCGTCATTAATTAATGTAGTAAATGATGGCTCTAGCTCCAGAAAGACTCCCTAGAAGTAATGATGGTACTAGCTCCAGAAAGACCTCCAGTACTCTTTCATAATTAATGTAGTAAACTGGCCGGCCTTGATAATGTGAAAGTCATCTTCAAGGTTTGGTGAATCTACCTCTATTCTTCCTTAAGGATCAGTATATCTATCTCTATTCTTCCCTAAGGATCAGTGTATTTATCTCTATTCTTCTCTATGGATCAGTCAGTGTATCTATCCCTATTCTTCCCTAAGGATCAGTGTATCTATCTCTATTCTTCCCTATGGATCAGTGTATCTATCTCTATTCTTCTCTATGGATCAGTGTATCTATCTCTATTCTTCCCTAAGGATTAGTGTATCCATCTCTGTTCTTCCCTTTCCTTCACATAACTTAAGAAGATTAGGTCCATTCATGACAATTTTGGTGGCAGAAAATTGCACATTTTCCAATGCATTGCAACAATTAATCTGTTGGTCATTTTCGGAAGAAGCTGTGATGGGTAAAGATTGCCTGGCATATAGGAATCCTGCCTCACTCTAGCTAACTCATGTGATGTATTATTATAAGCAAAACAATGACTGCTAAGTTCCGCTGTTTTGTTCGTTGAGTTCTCCTCGGCAAATGTTACCAAGTCTTTAAAGGAGTCACGAATGCTGAAGACCCAGAAGCTCGGATTTTGGACTTTTTGTAGCTCAGATTTTGACATTGATGTTGCTGGAGTGAAGTACCTCTCCAACCTTCAACTCTGAGATAATGTGAAGAAGCTCTCCAACCCTCAACTCTGAAAATGTGAAGTAGCTCTCCAACCCTCAACTCTGAAATAATGTGAAGTAGCTCTCCAACCTTCAACTCTGAAACAATGTGAAGTAGCTCTCCAAACCTCAACTCTGAAACAATATGAAGTAGCTCTCCAACCCTTAACTTTGAAAATGTGAAGTAGCTCTCCAACCCTCAACTCTGAGAATGTGAAGTAGCTCTCCAACTCTCAACTCTGAAATAATGTGAAGTAGCTCTCCAACCCTCAACTCTGAAACAATGTGATTTAGCTCTCCAACCCTCAACTCTGAAACAATGTGAAGTAGCTCTCCAACCCTCAACTCTGAAATAATGTGAAGTAGCTCTCCAACTCTCAACTCTGAAACAATGTGAAGTAGCTCTCCAACCCTCAATTCTGAAATAATATAATAAACGTAACAACTGGAAAAAAAGAGTAATGTAAGATATATCTACCTGGGCTTCAATTGCTTTAATTGAAGCTGGTAATATTCTTCGACACCTGACCCTATTTAGCTGTCTCACTACATCTAAACCTTAGCCAAGCCAAAATAAGTCTATTCTAGCTGTTTCCCCACTTATCTCCGAAAGATAAATGGATTAGCCTTTTGCTAATAAATTAGTTCACTGAGATATATTCAAATGAGTTTTGCTCCTCAAGTTGAGCCAAATACAGCTAAACTAAGTTTTTCTGATATTTTAAAGCATTTTTGCGGAAATTGACAAAAAATTTCTCTTTGAGGTATAAAAAGTGACATCTCCGAAAGAGCTAAGAATTACACAGAAAGTTATTTTTTCTAAACGATTGAAGCGGGGAAAATCTTGAGAAAAAGTTTTGATTTGAAAGAAATGACCATTTTTGGTCAAACCATTGAAACGGAACAAATATTACCGAAAACAGTTTTGTCTCCTCAAAATGATCCTCATAGAGCTAAACCAAGCTTTTCTGATGTTTTGATATATTTTCACGGAAATTGACAAAAAAACTCTCTTTAAGGTCAAAAAATGGTTCTCAGATAGAAGCTGAGATTTACACAAGAAAGTTTTTGTTTCTTAATGAGTTTGAAACAAGGCAAATCCCGAGCAATGGTTTTGATTTGGTTGAGACTTTTTTGGTCAAACCAGATAAACGGGACAAACGATATAGTTTTGGTCCTCAAAATTAGCTACTTAGAGCTAAACTAAGCTTTTCAAGTGTTTTGAAGCATTTTCACGGAAATTGACAAAAACTTCTCTTTATGGTCAAACACTAACTATTTTAGGAAGTAGCTAAGAATTACACTGAAAATAATTTTTTTTCAACGAGTTTGAAAAGGGGTAAATCCTGAGGATATAGTTTGATTTGATGGAAACTACCTTTTTTGACCAAATAAGTTAAATGGGACAAATATTACTAAAGATAGTTTTGCTCTTCAAAATGAGCCCATAGACTAAGCTTTTCTGGTGTTGTCAAGCATTTTCGCCGGATATTGACAAAACATTTCTCTTTAAGGTATAAAAAGTGACTATTTCAGAAAAAAGCTAAGAATACTAAGAAAATTATTTTTTCTCAACGAGTTTGAAAAGGGACAAATCCTGAGCTAAGGTTATGATTTGATGGAAAAGATATTTTTTGGTCAAACCAGTGAAATGGGACAAATATTAACGAAAGCAGTTTTCCTCCTCAAAATGAGTTAATTTCAGCAAAACTAAGCAATTCTGATTTTTTGAAGCATTTTCGCTGAATATTGACTAAAAGCTTCTCCATGAGGTATAAAACGTGACTTTCTCAGGAAGTATCTAAGAATTACCCAGAAGGTTTTATTATTTTCAATGGGTTTGAAAGGGTTAAATTCTGAGGAAAGGTTTTTGATTTGATGGAAACGACTTTTTTGGTCTAACCAGTGAAATGGGACAAATATTTCCGGAAACTGTTGTGCTCCTCAAAATGATCCACATATAGCTAAACTATGCTGTTCTGATGTGTTGAAGCTTTTTCGTGGAAATTGCCAAAAAAATAATATTTAATTTGATTGAAGTGACTCTCAGAAAGCGGACTGGAATTTCTAAGAAAATTATTCTTTTACGAGTCTGTAAAGTGGCAAATCCTGAGCAATGGTTTTGATTTGAGGGAAATGTCTTTTTTTGTTAAACAAGTGAAATAGCACACCAGAAATGAGTTTTGCTCCTCAAGTTGAGCCAAATACAGCTAAACGAAGCTTTTCTGATGTTTTAAAGCATTTTTGCGGAAATTGACAAAAAATTTCTCTTTGAGGTATAAAAAGTGACATCTCAGAAACAAGCTAAGAATTACCCTGAAATTTTTTTTTTTCTAAACGATTGAAGTGGAGAAAATCTTGAGGAAAAGTTTTGATTTGAAGGAAACGACTTTTTTGGTTTAACCAGTGAAACACGACAAATATATCCGGAAACAATTGAGCTCCTCAAAATGATCCAGATATAAATAAACTAAGCTGTTCTGGTGTGTTGAAGCTTTTTCGTGGAAATTGACAAAGAACTAATCTTTAAGTTCATTGAAGTGACTATCAGAAAGAGGCCTAGAATTACTAAGAAAATTATTCTTTTTCAACGAGTTCGTAAAGGGGCAAATCCTGAGCAAAGGTTTAGATTTGAAGTAAACGACTTTTTTGGTCAGACAAGTGAAATGGGACAAATATTATCGAAAATAATTTTGCACCTCAAATTGAGCCACATACAGCTAAACTAAGGGTTTCTGGTGTTTTGAAGCTATTTGCAGGACATTGACAAAACAATTCTCTTTGAGGTATAAAAAGTGACCATCTCAGAATGAAGCTAAGAATTAACAAAAAAGATATTTTTTCTCAATGAATTTGAAATGGTGAAAATCTTGAGGAAATGTTTTGATTGGAAAGAAGCGACCTTTTTTGGTCAAACCATTGAAACGGAACAAATATTTTTGAAAACTTTTTTTCTCCTAAAAATGATCCACATAGAGCTAAACTAAGTTCTCTGATGTTTAGATGTATTTTCGCAGAAATTGACAAAAAACTTATCTTTAAGGTTAAAAAAATGATTCCCAGAAAAAGCTGAGAATTTCACAAGAAAGTTTTTGTTTCTCAATAAGTTTGAAAGGGGCAAATCCCTAGAAACGGTTTTGGTTTGATTGAGACATTTTTTGGTCAAACCAGATAAATGGGACAAACAAAAATAGTTTTGCTCCTAAAATGAACCACCTACAGCTAAAATAAGCTTTTCGGGTGGTTTGAAACATTTTTGCGGAAATTGCCAAAAAATTCTCTTTATGTTCAAACACTAACTTTTTAGAAAGTAGCTAAGAATTATACCGCAAGTTATTTTTTCTCAATGAGTTTGAAACGGGGTAAATCCTGAGGATATAGTTTGATTTGATGGAAACAACTTTTTTTTACCAAACAAGTTAAATGGGACAAATATTACTAAATATAGTTTTGCTCTTCAAAATGAGCCTCATACCGCTAAACTTTCTGGTATTTTAAAGAATTTTCTCCAGAAATTGACAATTAAACATCTCTGGTATAAAAAGTGACTATCTACAAAAAAAAGCTAAGAATTACTAAGAAAGTATTTTTTTCTCAACGAGATTGAACAAAGACAAATCCTGGGCTAAGGTTTTGATTTGATAGAAAAGATATTTTTTGATCAAACCAGTGAAATGGGACAACTATTAACGAAAACAGTTTTCCTCCTCAAAAGGAGTACTTTAAGCAAAACTAAGCATTTCTGGTGTTTTGATGCTTTTTTGCTGAATATTGACTAAAAGCTTCTCAATGAGGTATAAAACGTGACTTTCTCAGGAAGTAGTTAAGAATTACCCAGAATTTTTTTTAAAATTTTCAATGGGTTTAAAATGGGTAAATCCTGAGGAAAGGATTTGATTTGCTAGAAACGACTTTTTTGGTCAAACTAGTGAAACGGAACAAATATTTCCGGAAACAGTTGTACTCCACAAAATGATCCACATATAGCTAAACTAATCTGTTCTGATGTGTTGAAGCTTTTTCTTGGAAATTGACAAAAAACTAATCTATAATTTGATTGAAATGACTCTCAGAAAGCGGCCTAGAATTAATAAGAAAAGTATTCTTTTTCAACGAGTCTGAAAAGGGGCCAATCCTGAGCAATGGTTTTGATTTGAGCGAAATAATTTTTTTGGTTACGGCACATGAAACCACTGAAATTTGAACACATATTTGTAGCTGTCATAACCATTTTTCCCTTTCTTCTGTGCAAATACATTTGATATCAGCTTGTTGCTTATTGTGTTTGCTTTAAGATGATATGTAAAAAGTCTCTATAGGCCCCTTTTAAGATATAACCAAACACGCAAGGGTCATTTAATTAGGAATTTGTGGCAGACATAACTCCAAGTCGCCTTGAGTTACGCTCCACCAAATTGGTGTGTGGGTTGCTAAAGCATGTAGCTGTAATATAGCGATTATTATTAATTTTTTAAGTGAACATCCCTAAGTTATGGCGATTAGAAGACAGAAATTGCGTGGGCGCCCATGCAATTTCTGTGACCAAGCCTCTTCTAATCACCATAACTCTGGGAGGGGGGGAGGGGGGGGGGAGGGGGTTCACGTTAAAAATAAAATAAAAACAACATATCACAGATACGTGCTTTAGCAACCCACACACCAATTTGGAGGCGCGTCGCTCAAGGCGCCTTGGAGTTATATCTGCCACAAATTAGGAAGTGCCATTTTTTGAGTGACCCTTGCATGTTTGGATATATCTTCTATGAAAAGGTGCCTATAGAGACGTTTTACATACCAAATTAAAGCACACACAATAAGCAACAAGCTAATATCAAAAATGTTTGCACAGAAGAAAGGAAAAAATGTTATAACAGTTACAAATATGTGTTCAAATTTCGGTAGTTTCAGGTGCCGTCTCCCCTTTTAAACAAGTGAAATGGGACATCAAAAAGGAGTTTTGCTCCTTAAGTTAGCCAAACACAGCTAAAGTAAGCTTTTCTGATGTTTTAAGGCATTTTTGCTGGAAATTGACAAAAAAATTCCCTTTGAGGTATAATAAGTGACATCTTAGAAAGAAGCTAAGAATTATCCAGAAAATTATTTTTTCTAAGCAATTGAAACGAGGAAAATCTTGAGGGAAAGTTTTGATTTGAAAGAAACAACCTTTTTTGGTCAAACCATTGAAATAGAACAAATATTACTGAAAACAGTTTTTTCTCCTTAAAATGATCCACATAGATCTAAACCAAGCTTATCTGAAGTCTTAATGTATTTCCGCGGAAATTGACAAAAAAATTATCTTTAAGGTCAAAAATGGATTCTCAGAAAGAAGCTGAGAATTACCCAAGAAAGTTTTTGTTTCTCAATGAGTTTGAAAAGGGGAAAATCCCGAGCAATGGTTTTGATTTGATTGAGACGTTTTTTGGTCAAACCAGATAAACGGGGCCTACGAAAATAGTTTTGCACCTCAAAATGAGCCACCTACAGCTACACTAAGCTTTTCAGGTTTTTTGAAGCATTTTCGCGGAATTTGACACAAAAATCTCTTTTTGGTCAAACACTAACTATTTTAGAAAGTAGCTAAGAATTACTCCGAAAGTTGTTTTTTTTTTCAACGAGTTTGAAATGGGATAAATCCTGAGGATATAGTTTGATTTGATGGAAACGACTTTTTTTGACCAAACAAATTAAATGAAACAAATATCACTAAATATATTCAGCTCTTCAAAATGAGCCTCTACAGCTAAGCTTTTCTGGTTTTTTAAAGCATTTCGCCGGATATTGACAAATAAACTTCTCTTTAAGGTATAAAAAGTGACTATCTCAGAAAAAAAGCTAAGAATTACTAAGAAAGTTATTTTTCTCAATGTGTTTAAAAAGAGACAAATTCTGAGCTAACTTTTTGGTTTGATGGAAAAGACTTTTTTTGGTCAAACCAGTGAAATGGCACAAATATTAACGAAAACAGTTTTCCTCCTCAAAATGAGTTACATTCTGCCAAACTAAGCTTTCCTGTTGTTTTGAAGCATTTTCGCTGAAAATTGACAAAATGCTTCTCAATGAGGCATAAAACGTGACTTTCTCAGGAAGTATCTAAGAATCACCAAGAAGGTTTTATTATTTTCAATGGGTTTGAAAGGGTTCAATCCTGAGGAAAGGTTTTGATTTGATGGAAATGAGTTTTTTTTTCAAACCAGTGAAACAGGACAAATATTTCCGGAAACAGTTGTGCTCCTCAAAATGATCCACATATAGCTAAAGTAAGCTGTTCTGATGTGATGAAGCTTTTTCACGGAAATTGACAAAAAATGATCTTTAAGTTCATTGAAGTGACTCGCAATAAGAGATATAGAATTACTAAGAAAATTATTCTTTTTCAACGAGTCTGTAAAGGGGCAAATCCTTAGCAAAGATTTAGATATAAAGTAAACGACTTTTTTGGTCAGACAAGTGAAATGGGACAAATATTATCAAAAACAATTTTTGTCCACAAATTGCGCCACATACAGCTAAACTAAGGGTTTCTGGTCTTTTGAAGCTTTTTGCTGGAAATTGACAAAAAACTTCTCTTTGAGGTATAAAAAGTGAACTTCTCAGAAAGAAGTTAAGAATTACCCAGAAAGATATTTTTTCTCATTGAGTTTGAAATGGGGAAAATCGTGAGAAAATGTTTTGATTTGAAACAAACGACCTTTTTTGGTTAAACCATTGAAACGGAACAAATATTACCGAAAACAGTTTTTTTCTACTCAAAATTATCCACATAGAGCTAAACCAAGGTTTTCTGATGTTTTGACGTATTTTTGTGTAAATTGACAAAAAAATATCAAAAATTGATTCTCATAGAGAAGCTGGGAATTACCTAAGAAAGTTTTTGTTTCTCAATGAGTTTGAAAAGGGGCAAGTCCCAAGCCCAGGGAAATGGGACAAACGAAAATAGTTTTGCTCCTCAAAATGAGCCACTACAGCTAAACTAAGCTTTTCAAATGTTTTGAAGCATTTTTGCGGAAATTGCCAAAAAATTCTCTTTATGATCAAACATTTAACTATTTTAGAAAGTAGCTAAGAATTACACCGAAAGTTATTTTTTCTCAACGAGTTTAAAACAGGGTATATCCTGAGGATATAGTTTGATTTGATAGATACGACTTTTTGGACCAAACAAGTTAAAGGGGACAAATACTACTAAATATATTTAGCTCTTTAAATGAGCCTCATACAGCTAAGCTTTTCTGGTGTTTTATATCATTTTCACCGAATATTGACAAATAAACTTCTCTTGGTATAAAAAGTGACTATCGCAGAAAAAAAAAAGAATTACTAAGAAAGTTTGTTTTTTTCAACTATTTTGAAAAAGGACAAATCCTGAGCTAAGGTTTTGATTTGATGGAAATGAGTTTTTTGGTCAAACCAGTGAAATGGGGCAAATATTTCCGGAAAGAGTTGTGCTCCTCAAAATGATCCACATATAGCTAAAGTATGCTGTTCTGATGTGTTGAAGCTTTTTTGCGGAAGTTGACAAAAAACCAATCTGTAAGTTCATGAAGTGACTCTCAGAAAGAGATCTAGAATTACTAATAAAATTATTCTTTTTCAATGAGTCTGTAAAAGGGCAAATCCTGAGCAAAGGTTTAGATTTAATGTAAACGACTTTTTTGTTCAGACAAGTGAAACGGGACAAATAGTATCGAAAACAGTTTTGCTCCACAAATTGAGCCACATGCAGCTAAACTAATGGTTTCTGGTATTTTGAAGCTTTTTGCTGGAAATTGACAAAAAACATCTCTTTGATTTATAAAAAGTTACCATCTCAGAAGGAAGCTAAGAATTACCCAGAAAGATTTTTTTTCTCATTGAGTTTGAAATGGGGAAATTCTTGAGGAAATTTTTGATTTGAAAGAAACGACCTTTTTTGTTCAAACCATTGAAACGGAACAAATATTACCGAAAAAAGTTTTTTCTACTCAAAATTAACCACATAGAGTTAAACCAAGCTTTTCTGATGTTTTGATGTATTTTCGCGGAAATTGACATAAAACTTATCAAAAATTGATTCTCAGAAAGAAGCTGAGAATTACCCCAAAAAGTTTTTGTTTCTAAATGAGTTTGAAAAGAGGCAAGTCCCAAGCAATGGTTTTGGTTTGATTGAGATATTTTTTGGTCATATCAAATAAACGGAACAAACAAAAACAGTTTTTCTCCTTAAAATGAGCCACCTACAGCTAAACTAAGCTTTTCAGGTTTTTGAAGCATTTTCGCGGAAATTGCCAAAAAAATTCTCTTTACGGTCAAACACTAACTATTTTAGAAAGTAGCTAAGAATTACACCGAAATTTTTTTTTTAAACGAGTTTGAAATGGGGTAAATCCTGAAGATATAGTTTGATTTGATGGAAACGCCTTTTTTTGACCAAACAATTTTAATGGGACAAATATTACTAAATAGAGTTTAGCTCTTCAAAATGAGCCTCATAGAGCTAAGCTTTTCTGGTGTTTTAAAACATTTTCACCGGAAATTGACAAATAAACTTCTCTTTAAGGTATAAAAAGTGACTATCTCAGAAAAAAAGCTAAGAATTACTAAGAAAGTTTGTTTTTTTTAACGATTTTGAAAAGGGACAAATCCTGAGCTAAGGTTTTGATTTGATGAAAAAGACTTTTTTTGGTCAAACCATTGAAATGGGACAAATATTAACGAAAACTGTTTTCCTGCTCCAAATGAGTTACTTTCAGCAAAACTAAGTATTTTTGGTGTTTTGAAGCATTTTCGCTGAAAATTGACAAAAAGCTTCTCAATGAGGTATAAAACGTGACTTCCTCAGGAAATAGCTATGAATTACCCAGAAGGTATTTTATAATTTTCAATGGGTTTGAAAGGGATAAATCCTGAGGAAAGGTTTTGATTTGATGGAAACGACTTTTTTGTTCAAACCATTGAAATGGGACAAACGAAAATAGTTTTCTCCTCAAAATGAGCCACCTAGAGCTAAACTAAGATTTTCAGTTGTTTTGAAACATTTTCACGGAAATTGCCAAAAAAAATTCTCTTTATGGTCCCACACTAACTATTTAAGAAAGTAGCTAAGAATTACACCGAAAGTTTTTTTTTCTCAACGAGTTTGAAACGGGGTAAATCCTGAGGATATAGTTTGATTTGATGGAAATGACTTTTTTGACCAAACAAGTTAAATGGGACAAATATCACTAAATATATTCAGCTCTTCAAAATGAGCCTCTACAGCTAAGCTTTTCTGGTTTTTTTAAAGCATTTCGCCGGATATTGACAAATAAACTTCTCTTTAAGGTATAAAAGGTATAAAAAGCTAAGAATTACTAAGAAAGTTATTTTTCTCAATGTGTTTAAAAAGAGACAAATTCTGAGCTAACTTTTTGGTTTGATGGAAAAGACTTTTTTTGGTCAAACCAGTGAAATGGCACAAATATTAACGAAAACAGTTTTTCTCCTCAAAATGAGTTACTTTCTGCCAAACTAAGCTTTCCTGTTGTTTTGAAGCATTTTCGCTGAAAATTGACAAAATGCTTCTCAATGAGGCATAAAACGTGACTTTCTCAGGAAGTATCCAAGAATCACCAAGAAGGTTTTATTATTTTCAATGGGTTTGAAAGGGTTCAATCCTGAGGAAAGGTTTTGATTTGATGGAAATGAGTTATTTTTTCAAACCAGTGAAACAGGACAAATATTTCCGGACACAGTTGTGCTCCTCAAAATGATCCACATATAGCTAAAGTAAGTGTTCTGATGTGATGAAGCTTTTTCACGGAAATTGACAAAAAATGATCTTTAAGTTCATTGAAGTGACTCGCAATAAGAGATCTAGAATTACTAAGAAAATTATTCTTTTTTAACAAGTCTGTAAAGGGGCAAATCCTTAACAAAGATTTAGATTTAAAGTAAACGACTTTTTTGGTCAGACAAGTGAAATGGGACAAATATTATCAAAAACAATTTTTGTCTATAAATTGCGCCACATGCAGCTAAACTAAGGGTTTCTGGTCTTTTGAAGCTTTTTGCTGGAAATTGACAAAAAACTTCTCTTTGAGGTATAAAAAGTGAACTTCTCAGAAAGAAGTTAAGAATTACCCAGAAAGATATTTTTTCTCATTGAGTTTGAAATGGGGAAAATCTTGAGAAAATGTTTTGATTTGAAACAAACAACCTTTTTGGTTAAACCATTAAAACGGAACAAATATTACCGAAAACAGTTTTTTTCTACTCAAAATTATCCACATAGAGCTAAACCAAAGTTTTCTGATGTTTTGACGTATTTTTTGTGTAAATTGACAAAAAACTTATCAAAAATTGATTCTCATAGAGAAGCTGGGAATTACCTAAGAAAGTTTTTGTTTCTCAATGAGTTTGAAAAGGGGCAAGTCCCAAGCCCGGGGAAACGGGGCAAACGAAAATAGTTTTGCTCCTCAAAATGAGCCACTACAGCTAAACTAAGCATTTAAAATGTTTTGAAGCATTTTTGTGGAAATTGCCCAAAAAATTCTCTTTATGATCAAACATTTAACTATTTTAGAAAGTAGCTAAGAATTACACCGAAAGTTATTTTTCTCAACGAGTTTAAAACAGGGTAAATCCTGAGGATATAGTTTGATTTGATAGATACGACTTTTTGGACCAAACAAGTTAAATGGGACAAATACTACTAAATATATTTAGCTCTCTAAATGAGCCTCATATAGCTAAGCTTTTCTGGTGTTTTATATCATTTTCACCGGATATTGACATATAAACTTCTCTTGGTATAAAAAGTGACTATCGCAGAAAAAAACTAAGAATTACTAAGAAAGTTTGTTTTTTTCAACTATTTTGAAAAAGGACAAATCCTGAGCTAAGGTTTTGATTTGATGGAAATGAGTTTATTGGTCAAACCAGTGAAATGGGACAAATATTTCCGGAAACAGTTGTGCTCCTCAAAATGATCCACATATAGCTAAAGTAAGCTGTTCTGATGTGTTGAAGCTTTTTTGCGGAAGTTGACAAAAAACCAATCTGTTAGTTCAATGAAGTGACTCTCAGAAATAGATCTAGAATTACTAATAAAATTATTCTTTTTCAATGAGTCTGTAAAAGGGCAAATCCTGAGCAAAGGTTTAGATTTAATATAAACGACTTTTTTGTTCAGACAAGTGAAATGGGACAAATAGTATCGAAAACAGTTTTGCTCCACAAATTGAGCCACATGCAGCTGGTATTTTGAAGCTTTTTGCTGGAAATTGACAAAAAAAATCTCTTTGATTTATAAAAAGTTACCATCTCAGAAGGAAGCTAAGAATTACCCAGAAAGATTTTTTTTCTCATTGAGTTTGAAATGGGGAAAATCTTGAGGAAATTTTTGATTTGAAAGAAACGACTTTTTTGTTCAAACCATTGAAACGGAACAAATATTACCGAAAAAAGTTTTTTCTACTCAAAATTATCCACATAGAGTTAAACCAAGCTTTTCTGATGTTTTGATGTATTTTCGCGGAAATTGACATAAAACTTATCAAAAATTGATTCTCAGAAAGAAGCTGAGAATTACACAAAAAAGTTTTTGTTTCTCAATGAGTTTGAAAAGGGGCAAGTCCCAAGCAATGGTTTTGGTTTGATTGAGATATTTTTTGGTCAAATCAGATAAACGGAACAAACAAAAACAGTTTTTCTCCTTAAAATGAGCCACCTACAGCTAAACTAAGCTTTTCAGGTTTTTGAAGCATTTTCGCGGAAATTGCCAAAAAAATTCTCTTTACGGTCAAACACTAACTATTTTAGAAAGTAGCTAAGAATTACACCGAAATTTTTTTTTTAAACGAGTTTGAAATGGGGTAAATCCTGAAGATATAGTTTGATTTGATGGAAACGCCTTTTTTTTGACCAAACAAGTTAAATGGGACAAATATTACTAAATAGAGTTTAGCTCTTCAAAATGACCCTCATAGAGCTAAGCTTTTCTGGGTTTTTAAAGCATTTTCGCCGGTTATTGACAAATAAACTTCTCTTTAAGGGGGGATTATACATAAAACCAACGAAATTTGAACACATATTTGTAGCTGTCATAACTTTTTTCCTCTTTCTTCTGTGCAAATACTTTTGAAACCAGCTTGTTGCTTATTGTGTGTGCTTTAAAATTATATATAAAAAGTCTATATAGGCACCTTTTCTTAGAAGATATATCCAAACACGCAAGGGACACTCAAAAAATGGCACTTCCTAATTCGGGGCAGACCTAACTCCCACGCGCATTGACCGACGCGCCCCAAACTCGGTACGAATGTAGCTAAAGGCCTTAGCTGTGATTTAAGCTTAAAAAAATTTTTTTTTGCCGGTAAACCCCCCATGAGTTATAGAGCTGAGAAGAGGCGGGGCCACGGAATGCCTCTTCTCAGCTCTATAACTCAGGGGGGGTTTACCGGAATTTTTTTTTTTTGTTGCTTATCACAGCTAAGGCCTTGAGCTACATTCGTACCGAGTTTGGGGCGCGTCGGTCAATGCGCGTGGGAGTTAGGTCTGCCCCGAATTAGGAAGTGCCATTTTTTGAGTGTCCCTTGCGTGTTTGGATATATCTTCTAAGAAAAGGTGCCTATATAGACTTTTTATATATCATTTTAAAGCACACACAATAAGCAACAAGCTGGTTTCAAAAGTATTTGCACAGAAGAAAGAGGAAAAAAGTTATGACAGCTACAAATATGTGTTCAAATTTCGTTGTTTTAGGTATAGTCCCCCAGGGAAGAAAGAGAGACAGAGGAAGGAAAGAAAGAGAGACAGAGGAAGGGAAGAAAGAGAGACAGAGGAAGTGAAGAAAGAGAGATGGAGAAAGGGAAGAAAGAGAGATTAAGGTATAAAAAGTGACTATCTCAGAAAAAAAGCTAAGAATTACTAAGAAAGTTATTTTTTCTCAACGAGTTTGAAAAGGGACAAATCCTGAGTTAATGTTTTAATTTGATGGAAAAAAATTTTTTTGGTCAAACCAGTGAAATGGGACAAATATTACCGAAAACATTTTTCCTCTTCAAAATGAGTTACTTTCAGCAAAACTAAGCATTTCTGTTGTTTTGAAGCATTTTCGCTGAAAATTGACAAAAAGCTTCTCAATGAGGTATAAAAAGTAACTTTCTCAGGAAGTATCTAAGAAATACCCAAAAGGTTTTTTTCCAATGAGTTTGAATGGGTTAAACCCTGAGGAAAGTTTTTAATTTGATGGAAACGAGTTTTTTTGGTCAAACCAGGGAAATGGGACAAATATTTCTGGAAACAGTTGTGCTCCTCAAAATGATCCACATATAGCTAAACTAAGCTGTTCTGATGTGATGAAGCTTTTTCGCGGAAATTGACAAAAAATGATCTTTAATTCATTGTAGTGACTCTCAATAAGAGATCTAGAATTACTAAAAAATTATTCTTTTTCAACGAGTCTGTAAAGGGGCTAATCGTGAGCAAAGGTTTAGATTTAAAGTAAATGACTTTTTTAGTCAGATAAGTGAAATGGGACAAATAGTATCGAAAAAATTTTGCTCCACAAATTGAGCCACATGCAGCTAAACTTAGGGTTTCTGGTGTTTTGAAGCTTTTTGCTGGAAATAGACAAAAAACTTCTCTTTGATGTATAAAAAGTGACCATCTCAGAAAGAAGCTAAGAATTACCCAGAAAGATATTTTTTCTCAATGAGTTTGAAATGGGAAAAATCTTGAGGAAAAGTTTTGATTTGAAAGGAACGACCTTTTTTGGTCAAACCATTGAAATGGAACAAATTATACCAAAAACAGTTTTTTCTACTCAAAATTATCCACATAGAGCTAAACCAAGTTTTTCTGATGTTTTGATGCATTTTTGCGGAAATTGACAAAAAAATTATCAAAAATTGATTCCCAGAAAGAACCTGAGAATTACCCAAGAAAGTTTTTGTTTCTCAATGAGTTTGAAAAGGGGAAAGTCCAAGCAATGGTTTTGGTTTGATTGAGATGTTTTTTGGTCCAACCAGATAAACGGGACATACGAAAATAGTTTTACTCCTCAAAATGAACCACCTACAGCTAAACTAAGCTTTTCAGTTGTTTGGAAGCATTTTCGCGGAAATTGCCAAAAAATATCTCTTTATGGTCCAACACTAACTATTTTAGAAAGCAGCCAACAATTACACCGGAATTTTTTTTTTCAACGAGTTTGAAACGGGGTAAATCCTGAAGATATACTTTGATTTTATGGAAACACCTTTTTTTGACCAAACAAGTTAAATGAGCCAAATATTACTAAATAGAGTTTAGCTTTTCTGGTGTTTTAAAGCATTTTCACCAGAAATTGACAAATAAACTTCTCTTTAAGGTATAAAAAGAGACAATCTCAGAAAAAAAGCTAAGAATTATTAAGAAAGTTATTTTTTCTCAACAAGTTTGAAAAGGGACAAATTCTGAGCTAAGGTTTTGATTTGATGGAAAAGACTTTTTTTTTGTAAAAACAGTAATATGGGACTAATATTAACGAAAACAATATTTTCTACTAAAATGAGTTACTTTCAGCAAAACTAAGCATTTCTGTTGTTTTGAAGCATTTTCGCTGAAAATTGACAAAACACTTCTCAATGAGGTATAAAAAGTGACTTTCTAAAGAAGTATCTGAGAATTACCCAGAAGGTTTTATTATTTTCAATGGGTTTGAAAGGGTTAAATCCTAAGGAAAGGTTTTGATTTGATAGCAATGAATTTATGGTTAAACCAGTGAAACGGGACAAATATTTCCGGAAACAGTTGTGCTCCTCAAAATGATCCACAGATAGCTAAACAAAGATATTCTGATGTGTTCAAGTTTTTTGGCGGAAGTTGACAAAAAACTAATCTGTAAGTTCATTGAATTGACTCTCAGAAAGATCATGAGCAAAGGTTTAGAATTAATGTAAATGACATTTTTGTTCAGACAAGTGAAATGGGACAAATATTTTCGAAAAATTTTTTGCTCCACAAATTGAGCCACATGCAGCTAAACTAAGGGTTTCTGGTATTTTTAAGCTCTTTGCTGGAAATTGACAAAAAACTTCTCTTTGATGTATAAAAAAGACCATCTCAGAAAGAAGCTAAGAATTACCCAGAAAGATATTTTTTCACAATGAGTTTGAAATGGGGAAAATTGAATTACCCAACAAAGTTTTTGTTTCTCAATGAGTTTGAAAAGGGGCAATTCACCAGCAATGGTTTTGGTTTGATTGAGAGGTATTTTGGTCAAACCAAAAAAAAAAAAAAAGGGTCAAACGAAAATAGTTTTGCTCCTTAAAATGAGCCACCTACAGCTAAACTAAGCTTTACAGGTTTTTGAAGCATTTTAGCGAAATTGCCAAAAAAATTCTTTTAATGGTCAAACACTACCTATTTTAGAAAGGAGCTAAGAATTACACCGAAAGTTATTTTTTCTCAACGAGTTTGAAATGGGGTAAATCCTGAGGATATAGTTTGATTTGATGGAAACGACTTTTTTGACCAAACAAGTTATATAGAAGAAATATTACTAAATATAGTTAGCTCTTCAAAATGAGCCTCACACAGCTAAGCTTTTCTGGTGTTTTAAAGCATTTTCGCCGGTTATTGACAAATAAACTTCTCTTTAAGGTATAAAAAGTGACTATTTCAGAAAAAAAGCTAAGAATTAATAAGAAAGTTATTTTTTCTCAATGAGTTTGAAAAGGGACAAATCCTGAGCTAAGATTTTGATTTGGTGGAAAAGACTTTTTTTGGTCAAACCAGTGAAATGGGACAAATATTAACAAAAACAGTTTTCCTCCTCAAAATATGTTAGTTTCAGCAAAAATAAGCATTTCTGGTATTTTGAAGCATTTTCGCTGAATATTGACTAAAAGCTTCTCAAAGAGGTATAAAAAGTGACTAAATATTTCCGGAAATAGTTATGCTCCTCAAAATGATCCATATATAGCTAAACTAAGCTGTTCTGATGTGTTGAAGCTTTTTCACGGAAATTAAAAAAAATTTTTTTTAATATGATTGAAATGACTCTCAGAAAGCGGACCAGAAATTCTAAGAAAATTATTCTTTTTCAACGAATCAGAAAAGAGGCAAATCCTGAGCAATGGTATTGATTTGAGGGAAATATTTTTTTTTGGTTAAACAAGTGAAATGGGACACCAGAAATGAGTTTTGCTAAACTAAGCTTTTCTGGTGTTTTAAAGCATTTTTGCTGAAATTTGACAAAAAGCTTCTCAATGAGGTATAAAACATTACTTTCTCAGAGAGTAGCTAAGAATTACCCAGAAGGTTTTTTTAAATTATTTTCAATGGGTTTGAAAGGGGTAAATCCTGAGGAAAGGTTTTGATTTTATAGAAACGACTTTTTTGGTCAAACCAGTGAAACGGGACAAACGAAAATACTTTTGCTCCTCAAAATGAGCCACCTACAGCTAAACTAAGCTTTTCATTTTTTTTTGAAGCATTTTCGTGGAAATTGCGAAAAAACTTCTCTTTATGGTCAAACATAACTATTTTAGAAAGTAGCTAAGAATTACACCGAAAGTTATTTTTTCTAAACTAGTTTGAAACGGGATAAATCCTGGGGATATAGTTTGATTTGAACGAAACGACTTTTTTGACCAAACAAATTAAATGGGACAGTATTACTAAATAGAGTTTAGCTCTTCAAGATGAGCCTCTGTGACAGAGTCAGAGAGTCATGAACTGTATAATGGTGTAAAGTTTCCTGTAGGCTTATTGTATTATGTATTTACCTGTAGTCTAAGTAACAATTATGTAAGCATGTACAGAACAAGGTAGTCGTTGTGATAGTGTAGGAGTTGAGTTGTTTTTGGTTGTTGAGTTTTGGACTTTGCTGTGCTTTATTATTATCTCATTTAATCTTGTCTTGTAATAATATTATCTATTTAAACTCTTGACTACCTAACTATCTATTAATAGAATATACCTCAGATATTGCTGTACTGAGTTGGTTACTAGTTGAATACCTGAATATCGTTTGAAGAAATGAGCTCGGTCGGTTACATTTGGTGGCAGCGGTGGGATACATCAAAATTTATATTCATTTTTAAAAAAAGAAGAAGAAAAAGAGCGAAGTAAGCTAATTATTGAATCACAAAGGTAGAGAGAAATTTGACCTAGCAACGGAAAAGATGGAGGCAGTAGCAGAAGTGTTAAAGACTATGATGACTGTCATGAAGGATCAACAGAAGCAACAAATCGAAAAACAGCAAGAACAGTGAGAGCAGCAGTGTGAGTAGTTCGAACAGCAACTGAAGGTATTGAAGTGTGTAAGTCGACGACGAAGCGAGGTGGATGGACACTCGAGTAAACCTACGATAGCTTCGCTTGGTCTACAGTCACTGACAAATGACGTGGACATAGATTACTATTATATTGCATTTGAAAGAAGTATGAGATTTAATGAGATTGGGAAGGAACAGTTGATGAGATATTTAACACCACACTTGAAAGGAAAGGCACCAAGTCAGTATAGTGCCCTGGATGAAGACTCTGATTATGATGAAGTGAAAATTTCCATTCGAAGGTGATTTGCTGTCAATGCAGAAACATATCGTCAGAGATTGAGAGCTACTAAGTTGAAAACGGGGGATGATGTAACTGATTTGGCAATAGAAGTTTATGCTTTGACAGAAAGATGGTAACAGGAATCAGAAGATAAAGTGGAGACAGTGGCTTTGGAGCAGTATTATAACGCAATACCACACGAAATTGCTGAATGGTTGAGAGATCAACAGCCTACAACTCTAATGGAAGCTGCTGGAAAAGTAGTGGAATACCAACAAAATAATAGGTCAAAAGAAAATCATCACGGCAGATACCCTCGTGGTGACACATTTAGAGAACCAAAAAGAAATGAAAGGAGCAAAGAAACCTATAAAAGCCGGCAATTATTCAGAAAGAAAGATTACCATGATGCACGGATGGAAAGGGATTCACAGATAACATGCTACAATTGTAGGAAATTAGGCCATATCGCAAAGAATTGCCCAGAGAAAGCATTTCTGATCAAGGAGTTCCATGTTGATAATATGTGTTGCAAAGGAGAAGTAAATGGAAAATTTGTTAGCAACATCCAGATTGACACAGGAGCATGCAGAACTGTAGTCAGAGAAGATCTTGTTTCAAGACTCACTTGGAAGGGCTCAATAGTAAAGCTGAGAATAGCTGACAACACTGAGGTGAAATGTCCGGTAGCTGATGTCATAATCAAGACAGGAAATAATACCTACCAAATTGAGGCAGCAATTGTGAGGCAATTGCCGGCCGATGTCCTCCTTGGCAGGGATGTGTTGCTTGGGAAAGGTGTTCCCTTGCTAGAATACACCCTGGAACGCATGGAGACAGAAGAAATCAAGCAGACCTTACAGAGGATGCTGCAGAAAGGATTAATCCAGAAGCAATTATAGCGGAGGCTTCAGAGAAGTATGTACTAGCTGTGGAGACGAGAGCTCAAAAGATCAAGCGGTTAGAGGAGGAGGTTCAAACGAGGAATAAGGAGAATGAGTCTGAAGGAAAGCCCAGCTCATTCAGGACATCTGACATAGAGGATGTTCAGCCGGCAATGAGTGATAGTTCAGTCGTCAGCAGTGAAAAATCTGAGGAAACAGATGAGGAAGCAGCAATAGATACTCAAGAGTCAGAGGAATCAGCAATTACAGAGGAAGATGAGGAGAATCCTTTTGATTCCTTCTTGGAGGAGTTGTTTGGAGAGAGTCGACCCTGCCGTGAGAAATTATCTAAGGCTCAGAAGAGACATCAGGGTATAGAACGAAGGACTCAGCATCAGGAAATGAAGATAGGAGAACTTCAAGAACAGGACCCTGAATTAAGTAAACTGGAAGAAGGCGATAAGACCAGCCGCTATTACAGAAAAAATGGAATTCTCTTCCGAAAAGGGACACCTAGAGGGACTCAAGGAGAAGAATATGAGTAATTAGTGGTACCTAGGAAGTACAGAGCTAAAGTGTTACAGTTGGCACATTCTATAACTTTAGCAGGGCATATGGGACGGGACAGGACCGCAACAAGAATTTTGAAGAGATTCTTTTGGCCCAATATTTTTATGGATGTAGCAGATTACTGTCACTCGTGTCCTGAGTGTCAAAAGGCAGCCCGAAAAACTGGACAAAGAGCACCAATGATACCCCTACCAATAATGGGACAGCCATTTGAGAGGATCGCAATGGATATAGTCGGACCTCTACCGAGAAGTATCAAGGGTTACAAGTATATACTAGTTGTTTGTGACTATGCAACTAGATACCCCGAGGCTATAGCACTGAAAAAGTTTACAGCAGATGCAGTGGCGGAGGAACTAATCACATTGTTTGCTCGGTATGGAGTACCCAAGGAAATTCTTACTGACCAAGGTACCAATTTTACGTCACAACTTCTACAGGAACTGTACAAACTATTGGGAGTAAAGCCAATAAGGACAACACCATACCATCTACAAACGGACAGACTTGTGGAACGGTTCAACAAGACATTAAAGGATCTGTTGAGAAAGATCATACAAGGAGAAGGACGAGAGTGAGAAAAATATCTACCCTATGTTTTATTTGCTTATCGTGAAGTCCCGCAGGAATCAACAGGATTCAGTCCATTTGAACTCATCTTTGGACGAGATGTTTGAGGACCTTTGGATATACTAAAGGAACAATGGAGCAAGGCAGAGGAACCGGTAGATGACATCTTGACCTATGTAACCATGGTCAGGGGAAGGATGGAAGCAGCTAGGGAGATCGTCATACAGAACATGAAGAAATCACAAAATAAACAAAAGGAATGGTATGACTTAAAAGCTCGTGATATGAAACTGAGAATCGGAGACCAAGTGCTAGTGCTACTGCCAACATCCACGAACAAACTCTTAAGTCAATGGCATGGTCCATATGAGGTGACAAGAGTCATTGGGAAGGTCAATTTTGAAATTTAAATGCCCGAACGAAGGAGAAAGAGAGTTATTTTTCACATCAATATGCTGAAAAAGTGGCAAACCCCAGAGAAAGATCAAAGTTTGATGGAAGAAACATTACTGGTAGTTGAATCAGAAGACTCAGTTAATGAAGAGAACATAGCTGAATGGAGAAATGAAAATATATCAAGCGAGTTAAAGATGGGAAACCAATTAGAAAGGAAACAACGTGAGGAATTACACGAACTATTGAGAATATTTCCTGAGATCACTTCAAATAAACCAGGAAAGAGAGAATTAACTCATCACGGTATATCAACAGTAAAATAAGAGAAACCTATTCGACAACGACTGTATAGGATACCACGAGCATATCAGGTACAAGTGGAAAAAGAATTGCAAGAAATGTTAGAGCAAGGAATTATAGAACCATCCCAGAGTGAATGGACTTCACCAATTATTGTGGTGAAAAAGAAAGATGGGGACATACGAATATGCATTGATTACAGGAAGTTGAATGCTGTGACAAAAAGAGATGCGTACCCAATGCCTAGAATCGATGACATATTGGATGAGCTTGGACAGGCAAAATACATCACTACACTAGATTTGGCTAAAGGGTATTGGCAAGTGCCAGTGAATCCACAGGACCAAGAGAAGACAGCATTCAGCAGCCCACTTGGATTATTTCAGTTCAAAAGAATGCCATTTGGACTTAGTGGTGCACAAGGTACTTTCCAGAGACTGATGAATAGAGTCATCAACGGACTGAGTTTTACCAAGGCTTATCTGGATGACTTGGTCATTTATAGTTCAACTTGGCAGGAACATCTATCCCATGTAGAACAGATATTTCTACGATTGAAGAAAGCAGGATTAACTATCAAGCTAAAAAAATGCCAATTAGCTATGGAAGAGTGCACTTACCTTGGACATGTGATTGGAAAAGGAACCACAAGACCGGAACTGAGCAAATTGAAAGCTGTAGAGATATACCCAGTACCAACTACCAAGAAGGATGTTCGATCATTCTTAGGATTGACAGCTACTACAGGAGATTTCTTCCTAACTATGCTACAAGAGCGAAACCACTCACAGATTTAACACGGAAAAGTGTACCAGAAAGAATTCCATGGAGTGTGATATGTCAAGAAGCTTTTCAGATATTGAAACAGACATTACTAACCAATCCAATAGTCAGGAACCCTGACTTCAGTAAGGAATTTATCCTTCAGACTGATGCTTCTGAGGTGGGCGTGGGAGCTGTACTAAGTCAACTGGACGATAATGATCAGGATCACCCTATTCGGATATTTCAGCAGGAAGCTCTTACCAAGAGAGCAGAAATATGCGACAGAAGAGAAAGAGTGTCTAGCTGTCAAGTTGGGAATCCAACACTTTGCTGTTTACCTTATGGGAAAACCTTTCCGAATTCAGACCGATCAATGTGCCCTACAATGGTTAAACAATTTCAAAGAGAAGAACAGCCGGTTGACCAGATGGAGTCTGGCTCTAGAGCCTTTCCCCTTTACAATTGAACATAAGAAAGGAGAGGAAAATGCTAATGCAGACACCTTATCAAGGACGCCAGAGTATATGTTCCAGCCTTTAAAAGGAGGGGAGAAAATGTGACAGAGTCAGAGAGTCATGAACTGTATAATGGCATGTAGTTTCCTGTAGGCATAATGTATTATGGTTTTACCTGTAGTCTAAGTAAGAATTATGTACCCATGTACTTAGTGATAGTGTAGGAGAGTTGAGTTGTTTTTGGTTGTTGAGTTTTGGACTTTGCTGGGCTTTATTATTATCTCATTTAATCTTGTCTTGTAATAATATTATCTATTTAAACTCTTGACTACTTAACTATCTATTAATAGAATATACCTCAGATATTGCTGTACTGAGTTGGTTACTAGTTGAATAGCTGAATATCGTTTGAAGAAATAAGCTCGTTCAGTTAGAGCCTCATACAGCAAAGCTTTTTTGGTTATTTAATGTATTTTCGCCGGATATTGACAAATAAACTTCTCTTTAAGGTATAAAATGTGACTATCTCAGAAAAAAAGCTAAGAATTAATAAGAAAGTTATTTTTTCTCAACGAGTTTGAAAAGGGACAAATCCTGAGCTAAGGTTTTGATTTGATGGAAAAGACTTTTTTGGTCCAACCACTGAAATGGGACAAATATTAACAAAAACATTTTTCCTCCTAAAAATGAGTTACTTTCAGCAAAACTAAGCATTTCTGCTGTTTTGAAACTTTTTCGCTGAAAATTGACAAAAAGTTTCTCAATGAGTTATAAAATGTGACTTTCTCAGGAAGTATCTAAGAAATACCCAGAAGGTTTTATTATTTTCAATGGGTTCGAAAGGGTTAAATCCTCAGGAAAGGTTTTGATTTGATGGAAACGAGTTTATTGGTCAAACCAGTGAAACGGGACAAATATTTGCAAATCCCGAGCAATGGTTTTGGTTTGACTGATACGTTTTTTGGTCAAACCAGATAAACGGTTCAAACGAAAATAATTTTGCTCCTCAAAATGAGCCACCAACAGCTAAACTAAGATTTTCAGTTGTTTTGAAGCATTTTTGCGGAAATTGCTAAAAAAAAGTTCTCTTAATGGTCATACACTAACTATTTTAGAAAGTAGCTAAGAATTACACCGAATGTTATTTTTTCTCAACGAACTTGAAACGGGGTAAATCCTGAGGATATAGTTTGATTTGAAGGAAACGACTTTTTTTGACCAAACCAGATGGGACAAATATTACTAAATATAGGTAGCTCTTCAAAATGAGCCTCATACAGCTAAGCTTTTTTGGTGTTTTAAAGCATTTTCGCTGGATATTGACAAATAAACTTCTCTTTAAGATATAAAAAGTGACTATTTCAGAAAAAAGGCTAAGAATTACTAAGAAGTTATTTTTTCTCAACGAGTTTGAAAAGGGACAAATCCTGAGCTAAGGTTTTGATTTGATGGAAAAGTGTTTTTTTTGTCAAACCAGTGAAATGGGACAAATATTAACGAAAACAGTTTTCCTGCTCAAAATGAGTTACTTTCAGCAAAACTAAGCTTTTCTGGTATTTTGAAGCATTTTCACTGAATATTGACTAAAAGCTTCTCAATGAGGTATAAAACGTGACTTTCTCAGGAAGTAGCTAAGAATTACTCAGAAGGTTTTTTAATTTTCAATGGGTTTGAAAGGGGTAAATCCTGAGGAAAGGTTTTGATTTGATGGAAATGACTTTTTTGGTCAAACCAGTGAAAAGGGACAACGAAAATAGTTTTGCTCCTCTAAATGAGCCACTACAGCTAAACTAAGCTTTTCAGTTGTTTTGAAGCATTTCACAGAAATTGCCCAAAAAATCTCTTTATGGTCAAACACTAACTATTTTAGAAAGTAGCTAAGAATTACACAGAAAGTTATATTTTCTAAACGAGTTTAAAACGGGGTAAATCCGGGGGATATAGTTTGATTTGTTGGAAACGACTCTTTTGACCAAACAAGTTAAATGGGACAAATATTACTAAATATAGTTAGCTCTTCAAAATGAGCCTCATAGAGCTAAGCTTTTCTGGTGTTTTAAAGGATTTTCGCCGGATATTGACAAATAAACTTCTCTTTAAGGTATAAAAAGTGACTATCTCAGAAAAAATGCTAAGAATTACTAAGAAGTTATTTTTTCTCAATGAGTTTGAAAAAGGACAAATTCCGAGATAAGTTTTGATTTGATGGAAAAGACTTTTTTTGGTCAAACCATTGAAATGGGACAAATATTAACGAAAACAGTTGTCTTCCTGAAAATGAGTTACTTTCAGAAAAAACTAAGCATTTCTGTTGTTTTGAAGCATTTTCGCTGAAATTTGACAAAAAGCTTCTCAATGAGGAATAAAAAGTGATTTTCTCAGAAAGTAGCTAAGAATTACCCAGAAGGTTTTTTAAAATTTTCAATGGGTTTGAAAGGGGTAAATCCTGCGGAAAGATTTTGATTTGATGGAAACGACTTTTTTGGTCACACCAGTGAAACGGGACAAATATTTCCGGAAACAGTTGGGCTCCTCAAAATGATCTACATATAGCTAAACTAAGCTGTTCTGATGTGTTGAAGCTTTTTCGCGGAAATGGATAAAAAATAATCTTTAATTTGATTGAAGTGACTCTCAGAAAGCGGACTAGAATTTCTAAGAAATTATTCTTTTTCAATGAGTCAGAAAAGGCGCAAATCCTGAGCAATGGTTTTGATTTGAGGGAAATAATTTTTTTTGGTTAAACAAGTGAAATGGGGCACCAGAAATGAGTTTTGCTCCTCAAGTTGAGCCAAATACAGCTAAACTAAGCTTTTCTGATGTTTTAAAGCATTTTTGCTGAAAATTGACAAAAAGCTACTCAAGGAGAAATAAAAAGTGACTTTCTCACGAAGTAGCTAAAAATTACTCAGAAGGTTTTTTTAAAATTTTCAATGGGTTTGAAAGGGGTAAATTCTGAGGAAAGGTTTTAATTTGATGGAAACGACTTTTTTGGTCAAACCAGTGAAACGGGACAACGAAAATAGTTTTGCTCCTCTATATGAACGACCTACAGCTAAACTAAGCTTTTCAGTTGTTTTGAAGCATTTTCGCAGAAATTGCCAAAAACTTCTCTTTATTGTCAAACACTAACTATTTTAGAAAGTAGCTAAGAATTACACCGAAAGATATATTTTCTAAATGAGTTTGAAAAGGGGTAAATCCTGGGGATATAGTTTGATTTTCTGGAAACGATTCTTTTAACCAAACAATTTTTAAATGGGACCAATATTACTAAATATAGTTAGCTCTTCAAAATGAGCCTCATACAGCTAAGCTTTTCTGGTGTTTTAAAGCATTTTCGCCGGATATTGACAAATAAACTTCTCTTTAAGGTATAAAAAGTGACTATCTCAGAAAAAATGCTAAGAATTACTAAGAAGTTATTTTTTCTCAATGAGTTTGAAAAAGGACAAATCCCGAGATAAGTTTTGATTTGATGGAAAAGCCTTTTTTTGGTCAAACCAGTGAAATGGGACAAATATTAACGAAAACAGTTGTCTTCCTGAAAATGAGTTACTTTCAGAAAAAACTAAGCATTTCTGTTGTTTTGAAGCATTTTCGCTGAAATTTGACAAAAAGCTTCTCAATGAGGAATAAAAAGTGATTTTCTCAGAACGTAGCTAAGAATTACCCAGAAGGTTTTTTAAAATTCTCAATGGGTTTGAAAGGGGTAAATCCTGCGGAAAGGTTTTGATTTGATGGAAACGACTTTTTTGGTCACACCAGTGAAACGGGACAAATATTTCCGGAAACAGTTGGGCTCTTCAAAATGATCCACATATAGCTAAACTAAGCTGTTCTGATGTGTTGAAGCTTTTTCGCGGAAATGGATAAAAAACTAATCTTTAATTTGATTGAAGTGACTCTCAGAAAGCGGACTAGAATTTCTAAGAAATTATTCTTTTTCAATGAGTCAGAAAAGGCGCAAATCCTGAGCAATGGTTTTGATTTGATGGAAATAATTTTTTTGGTTAAACAAGTGAAATGGGTCACCAGAAATGAGTTTTGCTCCTCAAGTTGAGCCAAATACAGCTAAACTAAGCTTTTCTGATGTTTTAAAGCATTTTTGGTGAAAATTGACAAAAAGCTACTCAAGGAGAAATAAAAAGTGACTTTCTCAGGAAGTAGCTAAAAATTACTCAGAAGGTTTTTAAAAAATTTTCAATGGGTTTGAAGGGGGTAAATTCTGAGGAAAGGTTTTAATTTGATGGAAACGACTTTTTTGGTCAAACCAGTGAAACGGGACAGCGAAAATAGTTTTGCTCCTCTATATGAACCACCTACAGCTAAACTAAGCTTTTCAGTTGTTTTGAAGCATTTTCGCAGAAATTGCCAAAAACTTCTCTTTATTGTCAAACACTAACTATTTTAGAAAGTAGCTAAGAATTACACCGAAAGATATATTTTCTAAATGAGTTTGAAAAGGGGTAAATCCTGGGGATATAGTTTGATTTTCTGGAACCGATTCTTTTAACCAAACAATTTTTAAATGGGACAAATATTACTAAATATAGTTAGCTCTTCAAAATGAGCCTCATACAGCTAAGCTTTTCTGGTGTTTTAAAGCATTTTCGCCGGATATTGACAAATAAACTTCTCTTTAAGGTATAAAAAGTGACTTTCTCAGAAAAAATGCTAAGAATTACTAAGAAGTTATTTTTTCTCTATGAGTTTGAAAAAGTACAAATCCTGAGCTAAAGTTTTGATATGATGGAAAAGACTTTTTTTATCAAACCAGTGAAATGGGACAAATATTAACGAAAACAGTTTTCTTCCTTAAAATGAGTTACTTTCAGAAAAAAATAAGCATTTCTGTTGTTTTGAAGCATTTTCGCTGAAAATTGACAAAAAGCTTCTCAATAAGGTATAAAATGTGAATTTCTCAGAAAGTATCTAAGAATTACTCAAAAGGTAATTTTTTTCCAATTAGTTTGAAAGGGTTAAACCCTGGGGAAAGGTTTTGATTTGATGGAAGCGATTTTTTTGGTCAAACCAGTGAAACGGGACAAATATTTTCGGAAACAGTTGTGCTCCTCAAAATGATCCACATATAGCTAATCTAAGCTGTTCTGATGTAATGAAGCTTTTTCGCGAAAAATTACAAAAAATGATCTTTAAGTTCATTGAAGTGACTATCAATAAGAGGTCTAGAATTACTAAGAAAATTATTCTTTTTCAACGAGTCTGTAAAGGGGCAAATCCTGATCAAAGATTTAGATATAAAGTAAACGACTATTTTGGTCAGACAAGTGAAATAGGACAAATATTATCGAAAACTGTTTTGCTCCACAAATTGAGCCACATGCAGCTAAACTAAGGGTTCTGGTGTTTTGAAGCTTTTTACTGGAAATAGACAAAAAAATTCTCTCTGATGTATAAAAAGTGACCATCTCAGAAAGAAGCTAAGAATTACCCAGAAAGATATTTTTTCTCTATGAGTTTGAAATGGGGAAAATCTTGAAGAAAATTTTTTATTTGAAAGAAACGACCTTTTTTGGTCAAACCATTGAAAAGGAACAAATATTACCGAAAAGAGTTTTTTCTCTTCAAAATGATCCACAAAGGGCTGAACCAAGCTTTTCTGATGTTTTGATGTATTTTCGCGGAAATTGACCAAAAAATTAACAAAAATTTATTTTCAGAAAGAAGCTGAGAATTACCCAAGAAAGTTTTTGTTTCTGAATGGGTTTGAAAAGGGGTAAGTCTCAAGCAATGGTTTTGGTTTGATTGAGATGTTTTTTTGGTCAAACCAGCTAAACGGGTCATACAAAAATAGTTTTGCTCCTCAAAATGAGCCACCTACTGCTAAAGAAAGCTTTTTAGATGTTTTGAAGCATTTCCGCGGAAATTGCCAAAAAAAATCTCTTTATGGTCAAACACTAACTATTTTAGAAAGTAGCTAAGAATTACACCGAAAGTAATTTTTCTCAACGAGTTTGAAACGGGGTAAATCCTGAAGATATAGTTTGATTTGATGGAAATGACTTTTTTTGACCAAACAAGTTAAATGGGACAAATATTACTAAATGGAGTTTAGCCCTTCAAAATGAGCCTCATACAGCTAAGCTTTTCTGGTGTTTGTCGTACTCCAAACAATACTTTAACAATTTCATTCGATAACAAGAACTGGATATTTGACAGGAAACACATTACTAAGTACTGTTCGACAGGAATATCACATTACCACAATAATAATTAATTACCCCAAGATTAGTTAGTTGACATTACTACATTTCCCTCCCCTAATAAAAAAACAACAACAACACATACGAAATCAATTCAGTAGTCTCTCTTAATTACTACTGGAACGGACCAGTCAAGGGGCTTCCTCTCTCGAGACGGATACTTGTGACCTGGAGGCTTGGCTACACGTGGGCTTTCTGGTACCACTGAAACGTCAGGTATCTCCTGCAACTCTGTCGATGGAGAGTTACATGTAGTTGGTACAGGCTCCATGGTCTTACTAGCAGGAAAACCTTCATCAAGCTCTACTAACCCATCTGCGCCCTCCTTTGCTGATCCATTTGACAGAAACCCAGGGGGGAACTCATTGCCATACTCCCTTTCCCCTGATTCAGGCCACAACTCCGCACCCAGAATTCTTTTTCTGAGCTGATCTTGGTGACAACGAATGAGTCTTCCATCCAGTGTGTGTGCAGTGAAGGATAATGGACCGGAACTATCAATGAGTTTAGCTGGTAACCACTTTTCCCCTTTAGCATAGTTTCTCACGAATACATGGTCTCCTGTTGAGAAGTGGCGAGTCCTCGAGAGCTTATCATGATCCACTTTCTGGCATAACTGCTTGTCCTGGACTCTTTGTTCCCCATGTGGCTTTAGAATATCCAGCCTTGATCGGAGGGTTCTAACCATCAAAAGATCAGCAGGAGCTATGCCTGTTGTCGTATGGGGTGTGATCTTGTATTGGAACAACATACGAGCAATCTGATCTGTTAATGATCCACCAGACTGTTTCTTCAAACCCTCTTTGAAAATTCTCACTGCCCTTTCTGCTAACCCATTGGATGAAGGGTGATAGGGTGCAACTCTTATATGTCGTATTCCATTCAGACGACAGAAATCTTGAAATTCGACAGCCGTAAATTGAGGTCCATTATCTGAAACGAGAGATTCAGGAATTCCAAATTGAGCGAACAATTGTCTCAAACGCTGAATTGTTGTAAATGCAGTGGCAGTCGACATTGGAAATGCTTCAATCCACTTAGAATGAGCATCAATTACTATCAGAAACATCTTTGTTCCTATAGGACCAGCATAATCTACATGTAACCTTGACCATGGCCTAGTTGGCCAACTCCATGGCTGAAGTGGTGCTGCTGAGGTGATGGTTGGATTTGCTGACATTTCTGACACTGCTTCACCATTCTTTCAATTGCTACATCCATCCCAGGCCACCATACAAGTCCCCGAGCCAGAGACTTCATCCTGGATACTCTTGGATGTCCTCCGTGCAATTCTGTCAAGACAGTTTCTCGACCACGTGGAGGAATGACCACTCTTCCTCCCCAGACTATGCATCCATCTTGTGATGAGAGCTCAAGTTGGCGTAACCAGTGGGGTTTAAGAGCCTCTTCCACCCCAGCAGGCCATCCTTCATGGATATACCAAAGAACCTTTGCCATCCCTGGGTCTTGCCTAGTCCATCCTGCTATTTGTGTGGCTGAAATGGGAGTGTCCTGTAAGTTTTCCACCATAAGAACAAGTTCAGCAGGAATGGTAGTGTGGGCTGGAAACTCTGATAATGGCAATCTGCTAAGAGCATCTGCATTGGCAAGCTTCGCTGATGTCCTCCAAGCAATCGTATATTCATACGATGCCAACTTCCATGCCCAACGTTGAATACGATTAGCTGCTTGCTGAGGTACTGCTTTACTCTCATTCAATAACATCAGAAGTGGTGTGTGGTCTGTCATTAATGTGAAGTGATGTCCATACAAATAGGAGTGAAATCTGGTTACTCCTACTATACACGATAATGCCTCCTTCTCTATTTGTGAGTATTTCTTCTCTGTATCACTCAAAGTCCTAGATGTGAAACCTATTGGCTTCTCAGACCCATCCGGCATCCGATGTGAGAGCACAGTTCCAATCCCATAAGATGAAGCATTACAGGCTAGAATGATTTCTAGAGACGGATCAAAATGGACTAACACTTGAGAAGATAATAATAATTTTTTTGAGTGTTCAAATGCTTTACTCTGATTTGATGTCCAGTGCCATGGTTCATCTTTCTTTAAAAGATAGTAGAGTGGAGCCAATACTGTAGATAGATTTGGAAGGAACTTGGAATAGTAGGACAACAACCCCAAATATGATTTTAACTCGGACACATTCTGTGGGCTAGGGCCATCCTGCACGGCTCCAACTTTTTCAGACATCGGGTGTAGCCCTTGAGCATCAATTCTATGTCCTAAATACACAACAGATGGTGCTAAGAATACACATTTTCCCTTCTTCAGGCGAAGCCCTGCTTCCTTCAAACTGTGAAGGACTTCGGCCAATGTAGCCAAATGCTTCTCTACTGATGGACCTGAGACCAGAATATCGTCAAGATATACAACAACATTAGGTATCCCATTAAGGATAGACTCCATCACCCTCTGAAAAATACCAGGTGCAGAGGATACCCCAAAAGGAAGTCTATTATGTTGGAACAACCCCTTATGTGTATTAATTGTCACATACTTACGAGAGTCTTCATCCAGTTCAACTTGTTGATACGCTTGAGACATGTCCAGTTTAGTAAATCACTGACCACCAGACAGTTTGGCAAATAAATCCTCAATCCTGGGTATTGGGTATCTGTCCAGCTTTGATCCTTGGTTGACAGTAAGTTTGAAATTTCCACATATACAAATTGATTGTTTATCTGCTTTCAAAACAGGTACAATTGGGGCAGCCCAATCAGCAAATTGAACAGGTTGAAGAATGCCTTGTTCTGTAAGGCGCTGAAGTTCTGCCTCTACCTTGCTCCTCATGGCATAGGTAGAGGTCGTGCTTTACAAAAACGTGGCTGGGCCCCTGGATCAACATAGATCCTCGCTTGATGACCTTTCAATTTTCCCAATTCTTCCTTGAACACATCTTGATAGCAATCCAACACTTGAGCTAGTATTTTGCTTTGAATCACATTGATTGCACTCCAATCCAAATGAATCTCAGACAACCAGTTCCTACCAATCAAACTAGGGCCTGAAGCCTTTACCACTACTAAAGGTAGCATAGCTTTCTGATCCTGGTATGAAACAGCCAATTGCACTTGTCCCACTACCGATATAACCTCACCCGAATATGTTCGTAAGTGAACCTTGGAGGTCTCCACTGACCTAAGAGGAAACTGGCTCCTAAAAGTCTGTACAGACACTAATGACAAAGCAGCTCCAGTGTCAATCTCCATTCTTATTGGCTTACCATCTAGCTGTACATCCAATACATATGGCTGATCCGACTTTGCTCCAAAGTGATTTAGAGGCGCTTCATATTCGACGCAATCTTCTGATGTCTCCAACACTGACTTGATAGGCTTTCCTCTTTGGTATTTTCCTTGCCCCTTCAAAGGCTGCCGGCAGACACTCCTGATGTGGCCTAACTTCCCACATTTATAACATTTGGACTTCATGAATGGACACTGGGTAGAATGGTGGTCAGGCTTACCACACCTATAACAACTGATAATTCCTTGACCACGCCCTGACACCTTGCAAATATCTTGTGAGAGATCCTGTGAATGAGCAATAGGAGAGGTGTTCTGTAACAGTTTAGCCTTAGCTGTAGCTGTCTCATCACTCTGTGCCACCTTTAACGCTCGCTGGAAGGTGAGATTTGACTCTGTCAGCAACTTCCTCTGCGTAGTCTCGTTCTTTAATCCACATACGAACCTATCTCGAAGGGCGTCTTCCAGAAATGCGCCAAACTCAAGTGTGTTGTAAGTCTTCTTAACTCCACGACATAGTCAGATGTAGATTCATTCACTGCCTGCTCTCGGCGATAGAAATGAAAACGCTCTGAGATGATGAGAGGCTTTGGTTCAAAATGCTCTTTCAGCACTGTCACCAACTCATCGAATGTTTTGTCTTTCGGTGTCTCCGGTGTGAGAAGATTTCTTAGAAGCAAATAAGTTTTACTCCCCAGGACACTTAAGAAGACGGCTACTTGCTTGCCCTCTGCCACGCTATTTGCATCGAAGAATAGCTGGACCCGTTCCACATAGGCTGTGATGGAATCACTGGCAGGGTCAAACTCTTCTAGCTTCCCTAGCAGAGTGGCCATGACTAACTTTAGTTTCTGCCAAGGATCCCGTCCTCGTCGCCAATTTATTGTCGTAACTCCAAACAATACTTTAACAATTTCATTCGATAACAAGAACTGGATATTTGACAGGAAACACATTTCTAAGTACTGTTCGACAGGAAGATCATATTACCACAATAATAATTAATTACCCCAAGATTAGTTAGTTGACATTACTACAGTGTTTTAAAGCATTTTCGCCGGTTATTGACAAATAAACTTCTCTTTAAGGTATAAAAAGTGATTATCTCAGAAAAAAAAAAGCTAAGAATTACTAAGAAAGTTGTTTTTTCTCAACGAGTTTTAAAAGGGACAAATCCTGAGCTAAGGTTTTGATTTAATGGTAAAGACTTTTTTTGGTCAAACCAGTAAAATGGGACAAATATTAACGAAAACAGTTTTCCTCCTAAAAATGAGTTACTTTCAGCAAAACTAAGCATTTCTGTTGTTTTGAAACATTTTCGCTGAAAATAGACAAAAAGCTTCTCAATGAGGTATAAAACATGACTTTTTCAGGAAGTATCTAAGAATTACCCAGAAGGTTTTATTATTTTCAAAGGGTTTGAAAGGGTTAAATCTTGAGGAAAAGTTTTGATTTGATGGAAATGAGTTTTTTGATCAAACCAGTAAAACGGGACAAATATTTCCGGAAACAGTTATGCTCCTCAAAATGATCCACATATAGATAAACAAAGATGTTCTGATGTGTTGAAGCTTTTTCGTGGAAGTTGACAATAAATTAATTTGTAAGTTCATTGAAGTGACTCTCAGAAAGATCATGAGCAAAGGTTTAGATTCAAAGTAAACGACTTTATTGTTGAGACAAGTGAAATGGGACAAATATTATCGAAAACAATTTTGCTCCACAAATTGAGCCACATCCAGCTAAACTAAGGGTTTCTGGTGTTTTGAAGCTTTTTGCTGGAAATTGACAAAAAACTACTCTTTGATGCATAAAAAGTGACCATCTCAGAAAGATGCCAAGAATTACCCAGAAAGAATTTTTTTTCAATGAGTTTGAAATGGGGAAAATCTTAAGGAAATGTTATGATTTGAAAGAAACGATCTATTTTGGTCAAACCATTGAAACGGAACAAATATTACCGAAAACTTTTTATTCTACTCAAAATTATCCACATAGAGCTAAATCAAGCTTTTCTGATGTTTTGATGTATTTTCGCAGAAATTGACCAAAAAATTATCAAAAATTGATTCTCAGAAAGAAGCTGAGAATTACACAAGAAAGTTTTTGTTTCCCAATGAGTTTGAAAAGGGCAAGTCCCAAGCAATGGTTTTGGTTTGATTGAGACGTTTTTTGGTCAAACCTGATAAACGGGACAAACGAATATAGTTTTGCTCCTCAAAATGAGCCACCTACAGCTAAACTAAGCTTTTCAGGTTTTTGAAGCATTTTCGCGAAAATTTCCAAAAAATTCTCTTTATGGTCAAACAATAACTATTTTAGAAAGTAGCTAAGAATTCCACCGAAATTTATTTTTTCTCAACGGGTTTGAAAAAGGGTAAATCCTGAGGATATAGTTTAATTTGATGGGAACGACTTTTTTGACCAAACAAGTTAAATGGGACGAATATTACTAAATATAGTTAGCTCTTCAAAATGAGCCACATACAGCTAAGCTTTTCTGGTATTTTAGAGCATTTTCACCGGTTATTGACAAATAAACTTCCCTTTAAGGTATAAAAAATTACTATCTCAGAAAAAAAGCTAAGAATTATTAAGAAAGTTACATTTTTCTCAACGAGTTTAAAAGGAGACAAATCCTGAGCTAAGGTTTTGATTTGATGGAAAAAAAAATTTTGGTCAAACCAGTGAAATGGGATAAATATTAACGAAAAGAGTTTTCCTCCTCAAAATGAGTTACTTTCAGCAAAACTAAGCATTTCTGGTATTTTGATGCATTTTCTCTGAATATTGACTAAAAGCTTCTCATTGAGGTATAAAACGTGAGTACTTCAGGAAGTAGCTAAGAATTACTCAGAAATTTTTTTTTATTTTCAATAGATTTGAAAGTGGTAAACGCTAAGGAAAGGTTTTAATTTGATGGAAACAAGTTTTTTGGTCAAACCAGTGAAATGGGACAAATATTTCCGGAAACAGTTATGCTCCCCAAAATGATCCACATATAGCTAAACTAAGCTGTTCTGATGTGACGAAGCTCTTTCGCGGAAATTTACAAAAAAACTGATCTTTAAGTTCATCGAAGTGACTCTCAATAAGAGATCTACAATTACTAATAAAATTATTCTTTTTCAACGAGTCTGTAAAGGGGCAAATCCTGAGCAAAGGTTTAGATTTTAAGTAAATGACTTTTTTGTTCAGACAAATGAAATGGGACAAATAGTATCGAATACAATTTTGCTACAAAATTGAGCCACATGCAGCTAAACTAAGGGTATCTGGTGTTTTGAAGCTTTTTTGCTGGAAATTGACAAAAAACTTCTCTTTGATGTATAAAAAGTGACCATCTCAGAAAGAAGCTAAGAATTACCCAGAAAAATATCTTTTCTCTATGAGTTTGAATTGGAGAAAATCTTGAGAAAATTTTTTGATTTGAAAGAAACGACCTTTTTTGGTCAAACCATTGAAACGGAACAAATATTACCGAAAACAGTTTTTTCTACTCAAAATTATCCACATAGACCTAAACCAAGCCTTTCTGATGTTTTGATGTATTTTCGCGGAAATTGACAAAAAACTTATCAAAAATTGATTCTCAGAAAGAAGTTGAGAATTACCCAAGAAAGTTTTTGTTTCTCAATGAGTTTGAAAATGGGCAAGTCTCAAGCAATGGTTTTGGTTTGATAGAGACGTTTTTGGTCAAACCAGATAAATGGGACATACGAAAATAGTATTGCTACTCAAAATGAGCACCTACAGCAAACTAAGCTTTTCTGGAGTTTTGAAGCATTTTCGCGGAAATTGCCAAAAAAATTCTCTTTATTGTCAAACACTAACTATTTTGGAAAGTAGCTAAGAATTACACCGAAAGTTATTTTTTTCTCAACGAGTTTGAAATGGGGTAAATCCTGTGGATATAATTTGATTTAATGGAAACAACTTTTTTGACCAAACAAGTGAAATGGCACAAATATTACTAAATATAGTTTTGCTCTTCAAAATGAGCCTCATACAGCTAAGTTTTTCTGGTTTTTTAAAAGCATTTTCGCCGGAAATTGACCAAAAATTTTTTCTTTAGGGTATAAAAAGTGACTATCTCAGAAAAAAAACTAAGAAATACTAAGAAGTTATTTTTTCTCAATGAGTTTGAAAAGGGACAAATCCTGAGCTAAGGTTATGATTTGATGGAAAAGACTTTTTTTGGTCAAAAGAGTGAAATGGGGCAAATATTAACGGAAAAAGTTTTTCTCTTCAAAATGAGGTACTTTCAGCAAAACTAAACATTTCTGGTATTATGAAGCATTTTCGCTGAAAATTGTCAAAAAGGTTCTCAATTAGGTATAAAAGGTGACTTTCTCAGGAAGTAGCTAAGGTTTTGTTTTTTTCAAAGGGTTTGAAAGGAGTAAATCCTGAGGAAAAGGTTTTGATTTGATGGAAACGACTTTTTTGGTCAAACCAGTGAAACGGGACAAACGAAAATAGTTTCGCTCCTCAAAATCAGCCACCTACAGCTAAACTAAGCTTTTCAGTTGTTTTAAAAAAAATTCGTGGAAATTGACAAAAACTATTCTTTATGGTCAAACACAAATTATTTTAGAAAGCAATTTAAATATTACACCGAAAGTTATTTTTTTCTCAACGAGTTTGAAATGGGGTAAATCCTGAGAATATAGTTTGATTTGATGGAAACAACTTTTTTGACCAAACAAGGTAAATGGGACAAATAATACCGAATATAGTTTTGCTCTTCAAAATGAGCCTCATACAGCTAAGCTTTTCTGGTGCTTTAAAGCATTTTCACCGGAAATTGACAAAAAAAAATTCCCTTTAAGGTATAAAAAGTGACTATCTCTGAAAAAAAGCTACGAATTACTAAGAAAGTTATTTTTTCTCAACAAATTTGAAAAGTGACAAATCCTGAGCTAAGGTTTTGATTGGATGGAAAGACTTTTTTTGGTCAAACCAGTGAAATAGGCCAAATATTAACGAAAACAGTTTTCCTCCACAAAATGAGTTACTTTCAGCAAAACTTAGCATTTCTGTTGTTTTGAAGCATTTTCGCTGAAAATTGACAAAAAGCTTCTCAATGAGGTATAAAACTTGACTTTCTCAGGAAGTATCTAAGAATTACCCAGAAGGTTTTATTATTTTCAATGGGTTTGATAGAGTTAAATCCTGAGGAAAGGTTTTGATTTGATGGAAACAACTTTTTTGGTCAAACCAGTAAAACGGGACAAATATTTCCGGAAACTGTTGTGCTCCGCAATATGATCCACATATAGCTAAACTAAGCTGTTTTGATGTGATGAAGCTTTTTCGTGGAAATTGCCAAAAACTGATCTTTAAGTTCATTGAAGTAATTCTCAGTAAGAGATCTAGAATTACTAAGAAAATTATTGATTTTCAACGAGTCTGTATAGGGGAAAATCCTGAGCAAAGGTTTAGATTTAAAGTAAACGATTTTTTTGGTCAGGCAAGTGAAATGGGACAAATATTATCGAAAACAATTTTGCTCCACAAATTGAGCAACATTCAGCTAAACTAAGGGTTTCAAGTGTTTTGAAGCTTTTTGCTTGAAATTGACAAAAAAACTTCTCTTTGATGTATAAAAAGTGACCATCTCAGTAAGAAGCTAAGAATTACACAGAAAGATATTTTTTCTCAATGAGTTTGAAATGGGAAAAATCTTGAGGAAATGTTTTGATTTGAAAGAAACGACCTTTTTTGGTTAAACCATTGAAACGGAACAAATATTACCGAAAACAGTTTTTTCTCCTCAAAATTATTCACATAGACCTAAACCAAACTTTTCTGATGTTTTACTGTATTTTCGTGAAAATTGACAGAAAAATTATCAAAAATTGATTCTCAGAAAGAAGGTGAGAATTACACAAGAAAGTTTTTGTTTCTCAATGAGTTTGAAAAGGGCCAAGTCTCCAGCAATGGTTTTGGTTTGATAGAAACATTTTTGGTCAAACCAGATAAACGGGACATACGAAAATAGTTTTGCTCCTCAAAATGATCCACCTACAGCTAAACTAAGCTTTTCAGTTGTTTTGAAGCATTTTCTCGGAAATTGAAAAAAAATTCTCTCTATGGTCAAACACTAACTATTTTAGAAAGTAGCTAAGAATTACACCGAAAGTTATTTTTTTCTCAACAAGTTTGAAACGGGGTCAATCCTGAGGATATGGTTTGATTTGTGGAAACGACTTTTTTTTGACCTCACAAGTTAAATGGGACAAAGATTACCGAATATTGTATTGCTCTTCAAAATGAGACACATACAACTAAGCATTTCTGGTGCTTTAAAGCATTTTCGCCGGAAATTTACCAAAAAAACTTCTCTTTAAGGTATAAAAAGTGACTATTTCAGAAAAAATGCTAAGAATTATTAAGAAAATAATTTTTTCTCAACGAGTTTGAAAAGGGACAAATCCTGAGCTAAGGTTTTGATTTGATGAAAAAGACTTTTTTTGTTCAAATCAGTGAAATTGGACCAATATTAACGAAAACAGTTTTCCTCCTCAAAATGAGTTACTTTCAACAAAACTAAGCATTTCTGGTGCTTTAAAGCATTTTCGCCGGAAATTTACCAAAAAAACTTCTCTTTAAGGTATAAAAAGTGACTATTTCAGAAAAAATGCTAAGAATTATTAAGAAAATTATTTTTTCTCAACGAGTTTGAAAAGGGACAAATCCTGAGCTAAGGTTTTGATTTGATAGAAAAGAGGATTTTTTTGGTCAAACCAGTGAAATGGGACAAATATTACCGAAAACAGTTTTCCTCCACAAAATGAGTTACTTTCAGTAAAATCAAGCATTTCTGTTGTTTTGAAGCATTTTATCTGAAAAATTACAAAAAGCTTCTCAATGAGTTATAAAACGTGATTTTCTCTGGAAGTAGCTAAGAATTACCCAGAAGGTTTTATTTTTTTCAATGGTTTTGAAATGGTTAAATCCTGAGGAAAAGTTTTGATTTGATGGAAACAAGTTTTTTGGTCAAACCAGTGAAACGGGACAAATATTTACGGAAACAGTTGTGTTCCTCAAATTGATCCATATATAGTTAAATTAAGCTGTTCTGATGTGATGAAGCTTTTTTGCAGAAATTGACAAAAAAATTCTCTTTATGGTCAAAACTAACTATTTTAGTAAGTAGTTAAATATTACACCGAAAGTTATTTTTTTCTGAACGAGTTTGAAACGGGGTAAATCCTGAGGATATAGTTTGGTTTGATGGAAACGACTTTTTTTGATCAAACAAGTTAAATGGGACAAATATTACTAAATATAGTTAGCTCTTCAAAATGAGCCTCATACAGCTAAGTTTTTCTGGTGTTTTAAAGCATTTTCGCCTGTTATTGACAAATAAACTTCTCTTAAGGGGGGACTATACCTAAACCCAACGAAATTGAAAAAAAAATTTGTAGCTGTCATAACTTTTTTCTCCTTTCTTCTGTGCAAATAATTTTTATACCAGCTTGTTGCTTATTGTGTGTGCTTTAAAATGATATATAAAAAGTCTATATAGGCACATTTTCTTAGAAGATATATCCAAACACGCAAGGGTCACTCACTTCCAATTGTTTGTCAAGCCTAACTCCCACGCGCATTGACCGACTTGCACCAAACGTGGTTCGAATGTAGCTAAAGGCAATAGCTGTAAAATGACCGAAGTAATTTTTTTTTCCCGTGAACCCCCCCTGAGATATAGAGCTGAGAAGAGGCGGGACCACGGAATTTGCCGGAAGCTGTTAAGTATTACACCGAAAGTTATTTTTTTCTCAACGAGTTTGAAACTGGATAAATCCTGAGGATATAGTTTGATTTGATGGAAACGACTTTTTTTTGACCAAACAGTTAAATGGGACAATTATTACTAAATATAGTTAGCTCTTCAAAATGAGCCTCATACAGCAAAGCTTTTTTGGTGTTTTAAAGCATTTTTGCTGGATATTGACAAATAAATTTCTCTTTAAGATATAAAAAGTGACTATCTCAAAAAAAAAGCTAAGAATTACTAAGAAGTTATTTTTTCTCAACGAGTTTGAAAAGGGACAAATTCTGAGCTAAGGTTTTGATTTGATCGAAAAGACTTTTTTTGGTCAAACCAGTGTAATGGGATAAATATTAACGAAAACAGTTTTCCTCCTCAAAATGAGTTACTTTCAGCAAAACTAAGCATTTCTGGTGTTTTGAAGCATTTTCTCTGAAAATTGACTAAAAGCTTCTCAATGAGGTATAAAATGTGACTTTCTCAGGAAGTATCTAAGGATTACCCAAAATTTTGTTTTTTTCCAATGAGTTTGAAAGGATTAAACACTGAGGAAAGGTTTTGATTTGATGGAAACGAGTTTTTTGGTCAAACCAGTGAAACAGGACAAATAATTCCGGATACAGTTGTGGTCTTCAAAATGATTCACATATAGCTAAACTAAGCTGTTCTGATGTGATGAAGCTTTTTCACGGAAATTGAAAAAAATGAATCATTAATTTGATTGATGACTCTCAGAAAGCAGACTTGAATTTCTAAGAAAATTATTCTTTTTCAACCAGTCAGAAAAGGGGCAAATCCTTGATTTGAGGGAAATGAATTTTTTGGTTAAACAAGTGAAATGGGACACCAGAAATGAGTTTTGCTAAGCAAGTTGAGCCAAATATAGTCTAAACTAAGCTTTTCTGATGTTTTAAAGCATTTTTGCCTGAAAATTGACAAAAAGCTTCTCAATGAGGTATAAAACGTGACATCCTCAGGAAGTAGCTAAGAATTACCCAGAAGGTTTTTTATTTTTTTCAATTCGTTTGAAAGGGGTAAATCTTGAGGAAAGGTTTTGATTTGATGGAGACGACTTTTTTGGTCAAACCAGTGAAACGGGACAAATGAAAACAGTTTTGCTCCTCAACCTAGAGGCTTTTCAGTTGTTTTGAAGCATTTTCGCAAAGTTGCCAAAAAACTTCTCTTTATGGTCAAACACTAACTATTTTAGAAAGCTGTTAATTATTACACCGAAAGTTATTTTTTTCTCAACGAGTTTGAAACTGGATAAATCCTGAGGATATAGTTTGATTTGATGGAAATGACTTTTTTGGTCAAACAAGTTAAATGGGACAAATATTACCGAATATAGTATTGCTCTTCAAAATGACCCACACACAGCTAAGCATTTCTGGTGCTTTAAAGCATTTTCACCGGAAATTGACAAAAAAAATTCTCTTAAAGGTATAAAAAGTAACTATTTAAGAAAAATAGCTAAGAATTACTAAGAAAAATATTTTTTTCGCAACGAGTTTGAATAGGGACAAATGCTGAGCAAAGGTTTTGATTTGATAAAAAAGTGTTTTTTTGGTCAAACCAGTGTAATGGGATAAATATTAACGAAAACAGTTTTCCTCCTCAAAATGAGTTACTTTCAGCAAAACTAAGCATTTCTGCTATTTTGAAGCATTTTCACTGAATATTGACTAAAAGCTTCTCAATGAGGTGTAAAAAGTGACTTTCTCAGGAAGTATCTAAGAATTAATTAGAAGGTTTTTAAAAATTTTCAATGGGTTTGAAAGGGGTAACCCAAGCGGAAAGGTTTTGATTTGATGGAAATGACTTTTTTGGTCAAACGAGTGAAACGGGACAACGAAAATAGTTTTGCTACTCAAAATGAGCCACCTACAGCTAAACTAAGCTTTTCAGTTGTTTTGAAGCATTTTCACAGAAATTGCCAAAAAAATCTCTTTATGGTCAAACACTAACTATTTTAGAAAGTAGCTAAGAAGTACACCGAAAGTTATTTTTTCTAAACGAGTTTGAAACGGGGTAAATCCTGGGGATATAGTTTGATTTGATAGAAACGACTTTTTTGACCAAACAAGTTAAATGGGACAAATATTACTAAATATATTTAGCTCTTCAAAATGAGCCTCATACAGTAAGCTTTCTGGTGTTTTAAAGCATTTTCTCCGGATATTGACAAATAAATTCTCTTTAAGGTATAAAAAGTGACGATCGCAGAAAAAAAGGTAAAAATTACTAAGAAAGTAATTTTTTCTCAATGAGTTTGAAAAAGGACAAATCCTGAGCTAAAGTTTAGATTTGATGGAAAAGCCTTTTTTTGGTCAAACCAGTGAAATGGGACAAATATTAACGAAAACAGTTTTGTTCCTGAAAATGAGTTACTTTAAAAAAAAAAAGAAGGATTTCTGTTGTTTTGAAGCATTTTCGCTGAAAATTGACAAAAAGCTTCTCAATGAGGTATAAAATATGACTTTCTCAGGAAGCCTCTAAGAATAACTCAAAGTTTTTTGTTTTTTTATTGAGTTTGAAAGGGTTAAACCTTGAGGAAAGATTTTGATTTGATGGAAGTGATTTTTTTGTCGAACTAGTGAAACAGGACAAATATTTCCAGAAATAGTTGTGCTCCTCAAAATGATCCATATATTAGATAAACTAAGCTGTTCTGATGTGATGAAGCTTTTTCGCGGAAATTGACAAAAAATGATCTTTAAGTTCATTGAAGTGACTCTCAATAAGAGATCTAGAATTACAATGAAAATTATTCTTTTTCAACGAGTCTGTAAAGGGGCAAATCCTGAACAAAGATTTAGATTTAAAGTAAACGACTTTTTTGGTCAGACAAGTGAAATGGAACAAATACTATCGAATACAGTTTTGCTCCACAAATTGAGCCACATGCATCTAAACCTATGGTTTCTGGTGTTTTGAAGCTTTTTGCTGGAAATTGACAAAAAATTCTCTTTGATGTATAAACAGTTACCATCTCAGAAAAAAGCTAAGAATTACACAGAAAGATATTTTTTCTCAATGAGTTTGAAATGGGGAAAATCTTGAGGAAAAGTTTTGATTTGAAAGAAACGATCTTTTTTGTTCAAACCTTTGAAACGGAACAAATATTACCGAAATTAGTTTTTTCTCCTCAAAATGATCCACATAGAGCTAAACCAGGCTTTTCTGATGTTTTGATGTATTTTCGCGGAAATTGACAAAAAATTAACAATAATTGATTCTCAGAAAGAGGCTAAGAATTAACCAAGATAGTTTTTGTTTCCCAATGAGTTTGAAAAGGGGCAAGTCCCAAGCAATGGTTTTGGTTTGATTGAGACATTTTTTGGTCAAACCAAATAAACGGGAGAAACGAAAATAGTTTTGCTCCTTAAAATGAGCCATCTACAGCTAAACTAAGCTTTTCAGGTTTTTGAACCATTTTCGCGAAAATTGCCCCAAAAACCTCTTTATGGTCAAACATTAACTATTTTAGAATCTAGCTAAGAATTACACCGAAAGTCATTTTTTCTCAACGAGTTTGAAACGGGTTAAATCCTGAGGATATAGTCCGATTTGATGGAAATGACTTTTTTGACCAAACAAGTTAATGGGACAAATATTACTAAATATAGTTAGCTCTTCAAAATAAGCGTCATAGAGCTAAGGTTTTCTGGTTTTTAAAGCATTTTCGCCGGATATTGACAAATAAACTTCTCTTAAGGTATAAAAAGTGACTATCTCAGAAAAAAAGCTAAGAATGACTAAGAAAGTTATTTTTTCTCAATGAGTTTGAAAAGGGACAAATCCTGAGCTAAGGTTTTGATTTGATGGAAAAGACTTTTTTTGGTCAAACCAGTGAAATGGGACAAATATTAACGAAAACAGTTTTCTTCCTCAAAATGAGTTACTTTCTGCAAAACTAAGCATTTCTGTTGTTTTGAAGCATTTTCGCTGAAAATTGACAAAAAAAATTTCTCAATGAGTTATAAAACGTGACTTTCCTAGGAAGTATCTAAGAATAACCCAGAAGGTTTTATTATTTTCAATGGGTTTGAAAGGGTTAAATTCTGAGGAAAAGTTTTGATTTGATGGAAATGAGTTTTTTGGTCAAACCAGTGAAACGGGACAAATATTTGCGGAAACAGTTGTGCTCCTCAAAATGATCCACATATAGATAAACAAAGCTGTTCAGATGTGATGAAGCTTTTTATCGAAAATTGACAAAAAAATTGGTCCTTAAGTTCATTGAAGTGACTCTCAATAAGTGATCTAGAATTACTAAGAAAATTATTCTTTTTCAACGAGTCTGTAAAGGAGCTAATCCTGAGCAAAGGTTTAGATTTAAATTAAACGACTTTTTTGGTCAGACAAGTGAAATGGGACAAATATTATCGAAAATAGTGTTGCTCCACAAATTGAGCCACATGCAGCTAAACTAAGGGTTTCTGGTGTTTTGAAGCTTTTTTGGTGAATATTGACTAAAACCTTCTCAATGAGGTATAAAACATGACTTTCTCAGGAAGTAGCTAAGAATTATCCAGAATTTTTTTTAAATTTTAAATGTGTGTGAAAGCGGTAAACTCTGGGGAAAGGTTTTGATTTGATGGAAACGACTTTTTTAGTCAAACCAGTGAAACAGGTCAAATATTTCCGGAAACAGTTGTGCTCCTTAAAATGATCCACATATAGCTAAACTAAGCTGTTCTGATGTGTTGAAGCTTTTTCGCAGAAATTAACAAAAAAATAATCCTTAATTTGATTGAAGGACTCTCAGAAAGCAGACTAGATTTACTACGAAAATTGTTTTTTTTTAACGAGTCAGAAAGGGGGCAAATACTGAGCAATAGTTTTGATTTGAGGTAAATGACTTTTTTGGTTAAACAAATCAAATAGGACACCAGATATGAGTTTTGCTCCTCACGTTGAGCCAAATAGAGCTAAACTAAGCTTTTATGATGTTTTAAAGCATTTTTGCTGAAAATTGACAAAAAGCTTCTCAATGAGGTATAAAGCGCGACTTTCTCTGGAAGTAGCTAAGAATTAACCAGAATTTTTTTTATTTTCACTGTGTTTGAAAGGGGTAAATCCTGAGGAAAGATTTTGATTTGATGGAAACGACTTTTTTGGTCAAACCAGTAAAACGGGACAAACGAAAATACTTTTGCTCCTCAAAATGAGCCACCTAGAGCTAAACTAAGCTTTTCAGTTTTTTTGAATTATTTTCGTGGAAATTGCCAAAAAAGTTCTCTTTATGGTCAAATACTAACTATTTTAGAAAGTAGCTAAGAATTACACCGAAAGTTATTTTTTCTCAACGAGTTTGAAACGGGATAAATCCTGAGGATATTGTTTGATTTGATGGAAACAACTTTTTTGACCAAACAGGTTAAATGGGACAAATATTACTAAATATAGTTAGCTCTTCAAAATGAGCCTCATACAGGTAAGCTTTTCTGGTGTTTTAAAGCATTTTCGCCGGTTATTGACAAATCAACTTCTCTATTATAAAAAGTGACTATCTCAGAAAAAAAGCTAAGAATTAATAAGAAAGTTATTTTTTCTCAACAAGTTTGAAAAGGGACAAATCCTGAGCTAAGGTTTTGATTTGATGGAAAAGACATTTTTTGGTCAAACCAGTGAAATGGGACAAATATTAACGAAAACAGTTTTCCTCCTCAAAATGAGTTACTTTCAGCAAAACTAAGCATTTCTGTTGTTTTGAAACATTTTCGCTGAACATTGACAAAAATCTTCTCAATGAGGTATAAAACGTGACTTTCTTAGGATGTTTCTAAGAATTACCCAGATGGTTTTATTATTTTCAATGTGTCTGAAAGGGTTAAATCCTGAGGAAAGGTTTTGATTTGATGGAAACGAGTTTTTTTTTCAGACCAGTGAAACGGGACAAATATTTCCGGAAACAGTTGTGCTCCTCAATATGATCCACATATAGCTAAACAAAGAGGTTCTGATGTGTTGAAGTTTTTTTGCGGAAGTTGACAAAAAACTAATATGTAAGTTCAATCAAGTGACTATCAGAAAGAGATCTAGAATTACTAAGAAAATTATTCTTTTTCAACGAGTCTGTAAAGGGGCAAATCCTGATCAAAGATTTAGATATAAAGTAAACGACTATTTTGTTCAGACAAGTGAAATAGGACGAATATTATCGAAAACATTTTTGCTCCAAAATTGACCTCATGCAGCTAAACTAAGGGTTTCTGTTGTTTTGAAGCTTTTTGCTGGAAATAGACAAAAAACATCTCTTTGATGTATAAAAAGTGACCATCTCAGAAAGAAGCTAAGAATTATCCAGAAAGATATTTTTTCTCAATGAGTTTGAAATGGGTAAAATCTTGAGGAAATGTTTAGATTTGAAAGACACGACCTTTTTTGGTCAAACAATTGAAATGTAACAAATATTACCGAAAACATTTTTTTCTACTCAAAATTATCCACATAGAGCTAAACCCAGCGTTTCTGATGTTTTGATGCATTTTCGCGGAAATAGACAAAAAACTTATCAAAAATTGATTATTAGAAAGAAGCTGAGAATTACCCAAGAAAATTCTTGTTTCTCAATGAGTTTGAAAAGGGGAAAGTCCCAAGCAATGGTTTTGGTTTGATTGAGATATTTTTTGGTCCAACCAGATAAACGGGACATATGAAAATAGTTTTGCTCCTCAAAATGTACCACCTACAGCTAAACTAAGCTTTTCAGTTGTTTTGAAGCATTTTCGTGGAAATTACCAAAAAACATCTCTTTATGGTCAAGCACTAACTATTTTAGAAAGGAGTTGAGTCCTACACTGAAAGTTATTTTTTTCTCAACTAGTTTAAAACGGGGTAAACCCTGAGGATATATTTTGATTTGATGGAAAGACTTTTTTGACCAAACAAGTTAAATGGGACAAATATTACTAAATAGAGTATAGCTCTTCAAAATCAGCCTCATACAGCTAAGCTTTTCTGGTGATTTAAAGCATTTCGCCGGTTATTGACAAATAAACTTCTCTTTTAAGGAATAAAAAGTGACTACCTCAGAAAAAATTCTAAGAATTACAAAGAAAGTTATTTTTTCTCACCGAGTTTGAAAAGGTACAAATCCTGAGCTAAGGTTTTGATTTGATGGAAAAGACTTTTTGGTTAAACCAGTGAAATGGGACAAATATTAACGAAAAAGTTTTCCTCCTCAAAATGAGTTACTTTCAGCAAAACTAAGTATTTCTGTTGTTTTGAAGCATTTTCGCTGAAAATTGATAAAATGCTTCTCAATGAGGTATAAAACTTGATTTTCTCAGGAAGTATCTAAGTATTACCCAGATGGTTTTATTATTTTCAATGGGTTTGAAAGGGTTAAATTCTGAGGAAAGGTTTTGATTTGATGGAAACTAGTTTTTTGGTCAAACCAGTGAGACGGTACAAATATTTCCGGAAACAGTTTTGCTCCTCAAAATTATCCACACATAGCAAAACTAAGCTGTTCTGATGTGATGAAGCTTTTTCGCGGAAATTGACAAAAAAAACTATCTTTAAGTTCATTGAAGTGACACTCAATAAGAGATCTAGAATTACTAAGAAAATTATTCTTTTTCAACGAGTCTGTAAAGGGGAAAATCTTGAGCAAAGTTTTAGATTTAAAGTAAACGACTTTTTTGTTCAGACAAGTGAAATGGGACAAATATTATCGTAAACAATTTTGCTTCACAAATTGAAACATATGCAGCTAAACTAAGGGAGGGTTTTTGGTGTTTTGAAGCTTTTTGTAGGAATTGACAAAAAATTCTCTTTAATATATAATAGTGACCATCCCAGAAAGAAGCTAAGAATTATACCGAAAGATATTTTTTCTCAATGAGTTTGAAATGGGGAAAATCTTTAGGAAAAGTTTTGATTTGAAAGAAACGACCTTTTTTGGTCAAGCCATTGAAACGGAACAAATATTACCGAAAACAAATTTTTTTCTTCAAAATGATCCACATAGAGCTAAACCAAGCTTTTCTGATGTTTTGATGTATTTTCGCGGAAATTGACAAAAAAAAATTATAAAAATTGTTTCTCAGAAAGAAGCTGAGAATTACCCAAGAAATTTTTTGTTCCTCAATGAGTTTAAAAAGGGGCTAGGCCCAAGCAATGGTTTTGGTTTGTTTGAGACATTTTTTGGTCAAACCAGATAAATGGGGCAAACTAAAATAGTTTTGCTCCTCAAAATGAGCCACCTACAGCTAACCTAAGTTTTTCAGTTGTTTGAAGCATTTTCGCGGAAATTGCCAAAATACTTCTCTTTATGGTCAAACACTAACTATTTTAGAAAGTAGTTAAGAATTACACCGAATGTTATTTTTTCTCAATGAGTTCAAAACGGGATAAATCCTGAGGATATAGTTTGATTTGATGGAAACGACTTTTTTGACCAAACAAGTTAAATGGACAAATATTACTAAATGTAGCTAGCTCTTCAAAATGAGCCTCATACAGCTAAGCCTTTCTGGTGTTTTAAAGCATATTCACCGGATATTGACAAATAAACTTCTCTTTAAGGTATAAAAAGTGACTATCTCAGAAAAAAAGCTAAGAATTACAAAGAAAGTTATTTTTTCTCAACGAGTCTGAAAAGGGACAAATTCTGAGCTAAGGTTTTCATTTGATGGAAAAGACTTTTTTTGGTCAAACCAGTAAAATGGGACAAATATTAACGAAAACAGTTTTCCCCCTCAAAATGAGCTACTTTCAGCAAAACTAAGCATTTCTGGTGTTTTGAAGCATTTTCGCTGAAAATTGACAAAAAGCTTCTCAATGAAGTATAAAAAGTGACTTTCTCAGGAAATAACTAAGAATTACCCAGAAGGTTTTATTATTTTCAATGGGTTTGAAAGGGTTAAATCCTGAGAAAAGGTTTTGATTTCATGGAAACGAGTTTTTTGGTCAAACCAGTGAAACGGGATAAATATTTCCGGAAAGAGTTATGCTCCTCAAAATGATCCACATATAGCTAAACAAAGATGTTCTGACGTGTTGAAGCTTTTTTCCGGAAGTTGACAAAAAACTAATCTGTAAATTAATTGAAGTGACTCTCAAAAAGAGATCTAGAATTACTAAGAAAATTATTCTTTTTCAACGAGTCTGTAAAGGAGCAAATCCTGAGCAAAGGTTTAGATTTTAAGTAAATGACTTTTTTGTTCAGACAAGTGAAATAGGACAAATAGTACCAAAACAATTTTGCTCCACATATTGAGCCACATTCAGCTAAACTAAGGGTTTCATGTGTTTTGAAGCTTTTTGCGGGAAATTGACAAAAAAATTCTCTTTAATGTATACAAAGTGACCATCTCAGAAAGAAGCTAAGAATTACACAGAAAGATATTTTTTCTCAATGAGTTTGAAATGGGGAAAATCTTGAGGGAAAGTTTTGATATGAAAGAAATTATTTTTTTGGGTAAAACCATTGAAACGGAACAAATATTACCGAAAACATTTTTTTCTCCACAAAATGATCCACATAGAGCTAAACCAAGCTTTTCTGATGTTTTGATGAATTTTCCCGGAAATTGACAAAAAACTTAACAAAAATTGATTCTCAGAAAAAAGCTGAGAATTACCGAAGAAAGTTTTTGTTTCTTAATGAGTTTGAAAAGGGCAAGTCCCAAGCATTGGTTTAGGTTTGATTGAGACATTTTTGGTCAAACCAGATAAACGGGACAAACGAAAGTAGTTTTGCTTCTCATAATGAGCCACCTACAGCTAAACTAAGCTTTTCAGGTGTTTTGAAGCATTTTCGCGGTAATTGCCAAAAAATTCTCTTTATGGTCAAACACTAACTATTTTAGAAAGTAGTTAAGAATTACACCGAAATTAATTTTTTCTCAACGAGTTTGAAACGGGATTAATCCTGAGGATATAGTTTGATTTGATGGAAACGAATTTTTTGACCAAAAAAGTTAAATGGGACAAATATTACTAAATGTAGCTAGCTCTTCAAAATGAGCCTCATACAGCTAAGCTTTTCTGGTGTTTTAAAGCATTTTCATCGGATATTGACAAATAAACTTCTCTTTAAGGTATAAAAATGACTATTTTGGAAAAAAAGCTAAGAATTACACGTGAAGAAAGTTATTTTTTCTCAACGAGTTTGAAAAGGGACAAATCCTGAGCTAAGGTTTTGATTTGATGGAAAAGACTTTTTTTGGTCAAACCAGTGAAATGGGACAAATATTAACGAAAACAGTTTTCCTCCTCAATGTGAGTTACTATCAGCAAAACTAAGCATTTCTGGTATTTTGAAGCATTTTCGCTGAATATTGACTAAAAGCTTCTCAATGAGATATAACACGTGACTTTCTCAGCTCTTCAAAATGAGCCTCATACAGGATGTAGCTAAGAATTACTCAGAAGATTTTTTTTATTTTCTATGGGTTAGAAAGGGGTAAATCCTGAGGAAAGGTTTTGATTTGATGGAAACGCCTTTTTTGGTCAAACCAGTGAAACAGGACTAACGAAAATAGTTTTGCTCCTCAAAATGAGCCATCCACAGCTAAACTAAGCTTTTCAGTTGTTTTGAAGCATTTTCGCAGAAATTGCCAAAAAAATTCTCTTTATGGTCAAACACTATCTATTTTAGAAAGTAGCTAAGAATTACACCGAAAGTTATTTTATCTCAACGAGTTTGAAACAGGGTAAATCCTGAGGATATAGTTTGATTTGATGGAAATGACTTTTTTGACCAAACAGGTTAAATGGGACAAATATTACTAAATATAGTTAGCTCTTCAAAATGAGCCTCATACAGCTAAGCTTTTCTGGTATTTTAAAGCATTTTCGCCAGTTATTGACAAATAAACTTCTCTTTAAGGTATAAAAAGTGACTATCTCAGAAAAAAGTTAAGAATTACTAAGAAAGTAATTTTTTCTCAACGAGTTTGAAAAGGGACAAATCCTGAGCTAAGGTTTTGATTTGATGGAAAAGATTTTTTTGGTCAAACCAGTGGAATGGGACAAATATTAACGAAAACAGTTTTCCTCCTCAAAATGAGTTACTTTCAGCAAAACTAAGCATTTCTGTTGTTTTGAAGCATTTTTGCTGAAAATTGACAAAAAGTTTCTCAATGAGTTATGAAACGTGACTTTCTCAGGACGTATCTAAGAATTACCCAGAAGATTTTATTATTTTCAATGCGTTTGAAAGGGTTAAATCCTGAGGACAGGTTTTGATTTGATGGAAACGAGTTTTTTTGTCAAACCAATGAAACGGGACAAATATTTGCAAATCCCGAGCAATGAATTTAGTTTGACTGAGATGTTTTTTGGTCAAACCAGATAAATGGTACAAAAAAAATAATTTTGCTCCTCAAAATGAGCTACCTATAGCTAAACTAAGATTTTCAGCTGTTTTGAAGCATTTTTCAGAAATTGCTAAAAAAATTCTCTTTCAGCTCAAACACTAACTATTTTAGAAAATAGCTAAGAATTACAACAAAATTTATTTTTTCTCAACGAGCTTGAAACGGGGTAAATCCTGAGGATATAGTTTGATTTGATGGAGACGACTTTTTGACCAAACAAGTTAAATGGGACTAATATCACTAAATATAGTTAGCTCTTCAAAATGAGCCTCACAGAGCTAAGCTTTACTGGTGTTTTATAGAATTTTCGCCGGTTATTCACAGATGAACTACTCTTTAAGGTATAAAAAGTGACTATCTCAGAAAAAAAGCCAAGAATCACTAAGAAATTTATTTTTTCTCAACAAGTTTGAAAAGGGACAAATCCTGAGCTAAGGTTTTGATTTGATGGAAAGAACTTTTTTTGGTCAAATCAGTGAAAGGGGACAAATATACCCGGAAATAATAGTGCTCCTCAAAATGATCAACATATAGCTACACTAAGCTGTTCTGATGTGTTGAAGCTTTTTCACGGAAATTAAAAAAAAAAAATTCTTTAATTTGATTGAAGTGACTCTCAGAAAGCGGACTAGAATTTCTAAGAAAATTATTCTTTTTCTACCAGTTATAAAAGGGGCAAATCCTGAGCAATAGTTTTGATTTGAGGGAAATGAATTTTTTTGGTTAAACAAGTGAAATGGGACCCAGAAATGAGTTTTGCTAAGCAAATTGAGCCAAATATAGCTAAACTAAGCTTTTCTGATGTTTTAAAGCATTTTGCTGAAAATTGACAAAAAGGTTCTCAAAGAGGTATAAAACGTGACATCCTCAGGAAGTAGATAAGAAGTACCCAAAAGGTGTTTTTTTCAATGGGTTTGAAAGGGGTAAATCTTGAGGAAAGGTTTTTGATTTGATGGAAACGTGTTTTTTTTATCAAACCAGTGAAACGGGACAAAAGAAAAAAAGTTTTGCTCCTCACAATGAGCCACCTACAGCTAAACTAAGCTTTTCAGTTGTTTAGAAACATTTTCGCAGAAATTGCCAAAAAACTTCACTTTATGGTCAAACACTAACTATTTTAGAAAGGAGTTAAGTTTTACACCGAAAGTAATTTTTTTCTCAAAGAGTTTGAAACGGGATAAATCATGAGTATATAGTTTGATTTGATGGAAACGACTTTTTTTGTCCAAACAAGTTTAATGGGACAAATATTACCGAATATAGTATTGCTCTTCAAAATGAGCCACACACAGCTAAGCATTTCTGGTGCTTTAAAGCATTTTCGCCGGAAATTGACCAAAAAAACTTCTCTTAAGGTATAAAAAGTGACTATTTAAGAAAAATAGCTAAGAATTACTAAGAAAATTATTTTTTCTCAACGATTTTGAAAAGGGACAAATGCTGAGCAAAGGTTTTGATTTGATAAAAAAGTGTTTTTTTGGTCAAACCAGTGAAATGTGACAAATATTAACGAAAATAGTTTTCCTCCTCAAAATGAGTTACTTTCAGCAAAACTAAGCATTTCTGCTATTTTGAAGCATTTTCACTGAATATTGACTAAAAGCTTCTCAATGAGGTGAAAAAAATGACTTTCTCAGGAAGTATCTAAGAATTACCTAGAAGGTTGTTTTTTTTCAATGGGTTTGAAAGGGGTAACTCCAGCGGAAAGGTTTTGATTTGATGGAAATGACTTTTTGGTCAAACGAGTGAAACGGGACAAATATTTCCAGAAACAAGTGTGCTCCTCCAAATGATCCACATATAGATAAACTATGCTGTTCTGATGTGTTGAAGTTTTTTCGCGGAAATTGACAAAAAAATAATCTTTAATTTGATTGAAGTGACTCTCAGAAAGTGGACTAGAATTTCTAAGAAAATTATTCTTTTTCAATGAGTCAGAAAAGGGGCAAATCCTGAGCAATGGTTTTGATTTGAGGGAAATGAATGTTTTTGGTTAAACAAGTGAAATAGGGCACTAGAAATGAGATTTGCTCCTCAAGTTGAGCCAAATACAGCTAAACTAAGCTTTTCTGATGTTTTAAAGCATTTTTGCTAAAAATTGACAAATAGCTTCTCAATGAGGTATAAAACGTGATTTTTCAGGATGTAGCTAAGAATTACCCAGATGATTTTTTTTCTATTTTCAATGGGTTTGAAAGGAAATCCTGAGGAAAGGTTTCAATTTGATTGAAATGACTTTTTTGGTCAAACCAGTGAAACGGATAAACGAAAATAGTTTTGCTCCTCAAAATGAGCCACCTAGAGCTAAACTAAGCTTTTCAGTTGTTTTGAAGCATTTTCGCAGAAATTTCCAAAAAATTCTCTTTTATGGTCAAACATTAACTATTTCAGAAAGTAGCTAAGAATTACACCGAAAGTTATTTTTTCTAAACGAGTTTGAAACGGGCTAAATCCTGGGGAAATAGTTTGATTTGATGGAAACGACTTTTTTGACCAAACAAGTTAAATGGGACAAATATTACTAAATATATTTAGCTCTTCAAAATGAGCCTCATACAGCTAAGCTTTTCTGGTGTTTTAAAGCAATTGCGCCGGAAATTGACAAATAAACTTCTCTTTAAGGTATAAAAAGTGACTATCTCAGAAAAAAAAGCTAAGAATTACTAAGAAAGTTATTTTTTCTCAATGAGTTTGTAAAAGGACAAATCCTGAGTTAAATTTTTGATTTGATGGAAAAGACTTTTAATGTCAAACCAGTGAAATGGGACAAATATTAACGAAAAAAGTTTTCTTCCTGAAAATGAGTTACCTTCAGAAAAAACTAAGCATTTCTGTTGTTTTGAAGCATTTTCGCTGAAAATTGACAAAAAGCTTCTCAATGAGGTATAAAATGTAACTTTCTCAGGAAGTATCTAAGAATTACTCAAAAGGTTGTTTTTTTTTTCAATGAGTTTGATAGGGTTAAACCTTGAGGAAAGGTTTTGATTTGATGGAAGTGAGTTTTTTTGTCAAACTCGTGAAACGGGACAAATATTTCCAGAAATAGTTGTGCTCCTCAAAATGATCCACGTATAGCTAAACTAAGCTGTTCTGATGTGATGAAGCTTTTTCGCGGAAATTGACAAAAAACTGATCTTTAAGTTCATTGAAGTGACTCTCAATAAGAGATCGAGAATTACTAAGATAATTATTCTTTTTCAACAAGTCTGTAAAGGGGCAAATCCTGAACGAAGATTTAGATTTAAAGTAAACGACTTTTTTGGTCAGACCAGTGAAATGGAACAATTATTATCGAATACAGTTTTGCTCCACAAATTGAGCAAAACTGTATTCGATAATAATTGCTAAACTAAGGATTTCTGGTATTTTGAAACTTTTTGCTGGAAATTGAAAAAAAACTTCTCTTTGATGTATAAACAGTTACCATCTCAGAAAGAAGCTAAGAATCACCCAGAAAGATATTTTTTCTCAATGAGTTTGAAATGGGGAAAATTTTGAGGAAAAGTTTTGATTTGAAAGAAACGACCTTTTTGTTCAAACCATTGAAACGGAACAAATATTACCAAAAAAAAGTTTTTTTCTCCCCAAAATGATCCACATAGAGCTAAACCAAGTTTTTCTGATGTTTTGATGCATTTTCGCAGAAATAGACAAAAAACTTAACAAAAATTGATTCACAGAAAGAAGCTGAGAATTACTCATGAAATTTTTTTTGTTTCCCAATGAGTTTGAAAAGGGGCAAGTCCCAAGCAATGGTTTTGGTATTATTGATACTTTTTTTGATCAAACCAGATAAACGGGACAAACAAAAATAGTTTTGTTCCTTAAAATGAGCCATCTACAGCTAAACTTACCTTTTCAGGTTTTTGAAGCATTTTCGCGAAAATTGCCAAAAAAATTCTCTTTATGGTCAAACACTAACTATTTTAGAAAGTAGCTAAGAATTACACCGAAAGTTATTTTTTCTCAACGAGTTTAAAACGGGGTAAATCCTGAGGATATAGTCTGATTTGATGGAAACGACTTTTTTGACCAAGCAAGTTAAGAGCCCGGCGACACTCGGAGCCATGCAGTATCACAGTGACACTCGGAGCCATGCAGTAGCACAGTGACACTCGGGGCCATGCAGTAGCACAGTGACACTCGGAGCCATGCAGTAGCACAGTGACACTCGGAGCCATGCAGTAGCACAATGACACTCGGAGCCATGCAGGGGGTACTATACCATTTTTCCCGAAATTTGCATATTTTTTTTGTACCTGTCATAACTTTTTTCTCCTTTCTTCTGTGCAAATAATTATATACCAGCTTGTTGCTTATTGTGTGTGCTTTAAGATGATATGTAAAAAGTCTCTATAGGCACTTTTTCTTAGAAGATATAGCCAAACACGCACGGGTCACTCAAAAAATGGCACCTCTTCATTGCCAAGTCCTCTAATTGCCAGGCGCCTTGAGCTACAGACCCCAAACTTGTGTTGTGGCTTCCCACAAGCCTAAGCTGTGATAAGACTCAGTCAAAAAAAAATTACCGTGAAGCAATGTTGAGTTATGGTGATTAGAAGAGGCGGGGTCACAGATGTTCCGTGGATTTTGTCGCGGTTGGAAATAAAGTGTCTCATAACTATTCAACACTTCACCGCGTTTCAAATATGGCTGAGTCATATCACAGATTAGGGTGTTAGCAAGCCACACAGGAAGTTTGGGGTCTGTAGCTCAAGGCGCCTGGAAATTAGAGGACTTGGCAATGGGAGGTGCCATTTTTGAGTGACCCTTTCTTGTTTGGCTATAGCTTCTAAGAAAAAGTGCCTATAGAAACTTTTTACATATCATCTTAAAGCACACACAATAAGCAACAAGCTTGTATAATAATTATTTGCACAGAGGAAAGGGGAAAAAAGTTATGACAGGTACAAAAAAATGCAAGTTTCGGGAAAAATGGTATAGTCCCCCCCTGGGACAAATAATACTAAATATAGTTATCTCTTCAAAATGAGCGTCATACAGGTAAGCTTTTCTGGTTCTTAAAGCATTTTGGCCAGATATTGACAAATAAACTTCTCTTTAAGGTATAAAAAGTGACTATCTCAGAAAAAAAGCTAAGAATGACTAAGAAAGTTATTTTTTTCTCAACGAGTTTGAAAAGGGACAAATCCTGAGCTAAGGTTTTGATTTGATGGAAAACACTTTTTTGGTCAAACCAGTGAAATGAGACAAATATTAACGAAAACAGTTTTCCTCCTCAAAATGAGTTACTTTCAGCAAAACTAAGCATTTCTGTTGTTTTGAAGCATTTTCGCTGAAAATTGACAAAAAGTTTCTCAATGAGTTATAAAACGTGACTTTCCTAGGAAGTATCTAAGAATTACCCAGAAGGTTTTGTTATTTTCAATGGGTTTGAAAGGGTAAAATATTGAGAAAAGGTTTTGATTTGATGGAAACGAGTTTTTGGGTCAAAAGAGTGAAACGGAATAAATATTTCCGGAAACAGTTGGGCTCCTCAAAATGATCCACATATAGCTAAACTAAGCTGTTCTGATATGATGAAGTTTTTTCACGGAAATTGACAAAATATTGATCTTTAAATTCATTGAAGTGACTCTCAATAAGAGATCTAGAATTACTAAGAAAATTATTCTTTTTGAACAAGTCTATCAAGAGGCAAATCCTAAGCAAAGGTTTAGATTTAAAGTAAACGACTTTTTTGGTCAGACAAGTGAAATGGGAACAATATTATAGAAAACAATTTTGCTCCACAAATTGAGCCACATGCAGCTAAACTAAGGGTTTCTGGTGTTTTGAAGCTTTTTGCTGGAAATTGACAAAAAAATGTCTCTTTAATGTATAAAAAGTGACCATCTCAGAAGGAAGCTAAGAATTACACAGAAAGATATTTTTTACCAATGAGTTTGAATTGGGGAAAATCTTGAGGGAAAGTTTTGATTTGAAAGAAACGACCTTTTTTGGTCAAACCATTGAAACGGAACAAATATTATAGAAAACAGTTTTTTCTCCTCAAAATGATCCACATAGAGCTAAACTAAGCTTTTCGGATGTTTTGATGTATTTTCGCGGAAATTGACCAAAAAATTAACAAAAATTGATTCTCAGAAAGAAGCTGAGAATTACCCAAGAATTTTTTGTTTCTCAATGAGTTTGAAATGGGGCAAATCCCAAGCAATAGTTTCGGTTTGAGACATTTTTGGTCAAACCAGATAAACGGGACAAACTAAAATAGTTTTGCTCCTCAAAATGAGCCACCTACAGCTAAACTAGATTTCAATTGTTTGAAGCATTTTCGCGGAAATTGCCAAAAAATTCTCTTTATGATCAAACACTAACTAATTGGGGGAGAAGAAGACAGCCTGTACGCGGCCTCCTCCACTAGTAACGGCTTCGTGCCGCGAAACTAATGTCTTCAACCAGCTAAGTGTGGCGAGCATCCTCCGATGCTGGCCACACTAACAAACACCACCGCTTTGTGAAGGATAACATCGAGTGGGCGCTCACCAGTCAACGGCGATCAAGGCTTGGCGACCCTGGACGACAACAAGAGAGCGTGGCTGGCATCGACCGAGCTGGAGATCTGAGCCGCGGGCAGCAAGCACACGAAAGAAGAAGACTAACTATTTTAGAAAGTAGTTAAGAATTACACCGAATGTTATTTTTTCTCAACGAGTTTGAAACGGGATAAATCCTGAGGATTTAGTTTGATTTGATGGAAACGACTTTTTGGACCAAACAAGTTATATGGGACAAATATTACTAAATGTAGCTAGCTCTTCAAAATGAGCCACATACAGCTATGGTTTTCTGGTGTTTTAAAGCATTTTTTCCGGATATTGACAAATAAACTTCTCTTTAAGGTATGAAAAGTGACAATCGCAGAAAAAAAGCTAAGAATTACAAAGAAAGTTATTTTTTCTCAACGAGTTTGAAAAGGGACAAATCCTGAGCTAAGGTTTTGATTTGATGGAAAAGACTTTTTTTGGTCCAACCAGTGAAATGGGACAAATATTAACGAAAAAAGTTTTCCTCCTCAAAATGAGTTACTTTCAGCAAAACTAAGCATTTCTGTTGTTTTGAAGCATTTTCGCTGAAAATTAACAAAAAGCTTCTCAATGAGGTATAAAACGTGACTTTCTCAGGACGTAACTAAGAATTACCCAGAAGATTTTATTATTTTCAATGGGTTTGAAAGGGTTAAATCCTGAGGAAAGGTTTTGATTTCATGGAAATGAGTTTTTTGGTCAAACCATTGAAACGGGGTAAATATTTCCGGAAACAGTTGTTCTCCTCAAAATGATCCACATATAGCTAAACAAAGATGTTCTGGCGTGTTGAAGCTTTTTTGTGGAAGTTGACAAAAAACTAATCTGTAAGTTAATTGAAGTGACTCTCAAAAAGAGATCTAGAATTACTAAGAAAATTATTCTTTTTCAACGACTCTGTATAGGGGCAAATCCTGTGCAAAGGTTTAGATTTAAAGTAAATGACTTTTTTGTTAAGACAAGTGAAATAGGACAAATAGTATCGAAAACAATTTTGCTACCCAAATTGAGCCACATGCAGCTAAACTAAGCTGTTTTGATGTGTTGAAGGTATTTTGCGGAAATTAACAAAAAATAATCTTTAAATTGTTTGAAATGACTCTTAGAAAGCAAACTAGACTTTCTAACAAAATTATTCTTTTTCAACAAGTCAGAAAAGGTGCAAATCCTGAGCAATGGTTTTGATTTGAGGGAATTGACTTTTTTTGGTTAAACAAGTAAAATGGGACACCAGAAATAAGTTTTGCTCCTCAAGTTGAGTCAAATACAGCTAAACAAAGCTTTTCTGATGTTTTAATGAATTTTTGATGAAAATTGACAAAAAGCTTCTCAATGAGGTATAAAACGTGACTTTCTCAAGAAGTAGTTGAAATATCCAGAAGGTTTTTTTTAATTTTCAATGGATTTGAAAGGGATAAATCCTGAGGCAAGGTTTTCATTTGATGGAAACGACTTTTTTGGTCAAACCTGTGAAACGGAACAAACGAAAATAGTTTTGCTCCTCAAAATGAGCCGCCTACAGCTAAACTAAGTTTTTCAGTTGTTTTGATGCATTTTCGCGGAAATTGACAAAAAAATTCTCTTTATGGTCAAACACTAACTATTTTGGAAAGTAGGTAAGAATTACACCGAAAGTTATTTTTTCCCAATGAGTTTGAAATGGGGTAAATCCTGAGGATATAGTTTGATTTGATGGAAACGACTTTTTTTTGACCAAACAAGTTAAATGGGACAAATATTACTAAATAGAGTTTAGTTCTTCAAAGTGAGCCTCATATAGCTAAGCTTTTCTGGTGTTTTAAAATATTTTCACCGGAAATTGACAAATAAACTTTTCTTTAAGGTATAAAAAGTGACTATTTTGGAGAAAAAAAAGCTAAGAATTACTAAGAAAGTTATTTTTTCTCAACGAGTTTGAAAAGGGACAAATCCTGAGCTAAAGTTTTGATTTGATGGAAAAGACTTTTTTTGGTCAAACCAGTGAAATGGGACAAATATTAACAAAAACAGTTTTCCTCCTCAAAATGAGTTACTTTCAGCAAAACTAAGCATTTCTGTTGTTTTGAAGCATTTTTGCTGAAAATTGACAAAACGTTTCTCAATGAGTTATAAAAAGTGACTTTCTAAGGAAGTATCTAAGAATTACTCAGAAGGTTTTATTATTTTCAATGGGTTTGAAAGGGTTAAATCCTGAGGAAAGGTTTTTGATTTGATGGAAATGAGTTTTTTTGTCAAACCAGTGAAACGGGACAAATATTTGCGGAAACAGTTGTGCTCCTCAAAATGATCCACATATAGCTAAACAAAGATGTTCTGATGTGTTGAAGAATTTTCGCGAAAGTTGGCAAGAAAATAATCTGTAAGTTCATTGCAGTAACTCTCAGAAAGAAATCTTGAGTTACTAAGAAATTATTCTTTTTCAACGAGTCTGTAAATGGGAAAATCCTGAGCAAATGTTTAGATTTAAAGTAAACGACTTATTTGTTCGGACAAGTGAAATGGAACAAATATTATCAAACACAATTTTGCTCCACAAATTGAGCCAGATGCAGCTAAACTAAGGGTTTCTGGTGTTTTGAAGCTTTTTGCTAGAAATTGACAAAAAATTCTCTTTGATGTATAAAAAGTGACTATCTCAGAAAGAAGCTTAGAATTACACAGAAAAATATTTTTTCTCAATGAGTTTGAAGTGGGGGAAATCTGGAGGAAAACGTTTTGATTTGTAAGAAACGACATTTTTTGGTCAAACCATTGAAACAGAACAAATATTACCGAAAACAGTTTTTTCTCCTCAAAATGATCCACATAGAGCTAAACCAAGGTTTTCTGATGTTTTGATGTATTTTCGCGGAAATTGACAAAAAATTTAAAAAATTGATTTTCAGAAAGAAGCTGAGAATTACCCAAGAATTTTTTTGTTTCTCAATGAGTTTGAAAAGGGGCAAGTCCCAAGCAATGGTTTTGGTTTGATTGAGACGTTTTTTGGTCAAACCAGATAAACGGAACAAATGAAAATATTTTTGCTCCTTAAAATGAGCCACCTACAGCTAAACTAAGCTTTTCAGGTTTTTGAAGCATTATCGCGGAAATTGGTAAAAATCTTCTCTTTATGATCAAACACTAACTATTTTAGAAAGTAGCTTAGAATTACACCGAAAGTTATTTTTTCTCAATGAGTTTGAAACGGGGTAAATCCTGAAGATATAGTTTGATTTGATGGAAACGGCTTTTTGGACCAAACAAGTTAAATGGGGCAAATATTACAAAATAGAGTTTAGCTCTTCAAAATGAGCCTCATACAGCAAAGTTTTTCTGCTGTTTCAAAGCATTTTCACCGGAAATTGTCAAATAAACTTCACTTTAAGGTATAAAAAGGGGCTATCTCAGAAAAAAAATTAAGAATTACTAAGAAAGTTATTTTTTCTCAACGAGTTTGAAAAGGGGCAAATCCTAAGCTAAGGTTTTGATTTGAAGGAAAAGACTTTTTTGTTCAAATCAGTGAAATGGGACAAATATTAACCAAAACAATTTTCCTCCTCAAAATGAGTTACTTTCAGCAAAACTAAGCATTTCTGTTGTTTTGAAGCTTTTTCGCTGAAAATTGACAAAAAGCTTCTCAATGAGACATTAAAAATGACTTTCTCTGGAAGAAGCTAAGAATTACCCAGAAGGTTTTATTATTTTCAATGGGTTTGAAAGGGTTAAATCCTGAGGAAAGGTTTTGATTTGATGGTAACGACTTTTTTGATCTAACCAGTGAAACGGGACAAATATTTCCTGAAACAGTTGTGCTCCTCAAAATGAACCACATATAGCTAAACTAAGCTGTTCTGATGTAATGAAGCTTTTTGGCGGAAATTGACAAAAAAAAATCTTTAAGTTTATTGTAGTGATTCTCAGTAAGAGATCTAGAATTACAAAAAAAATATTCTTTTTCAACGAGTCTGTAAAGGGGCAATTCCTGAGCAAAGGTTTAGATTTGAAATAAACGACTTTTTTAGTCAGAGAAGTGAAATGGGACAAATAGTTTCGAAAACAATATTGCTCAACATATTGAGTAACATGCAGCTAAACTAAGGGTTTCTGGTGTTTTGAAGCTTTTTGCTGGAAATTGACAAAAAAATTCTCTTCTGATGTATAAACGGTTACCATCATAGAAAGAAGCTAAGAATTACCAAGAAAGATATTTTTTCTCAATGAGTTTGAAATGGGGAAAATCTTGAGGAAAAGTTTTGATTTGAAAGAAATGACCTTTTTTGGTTAAACCATTGAAACAGAACAAATATTACCGAAAACAGTTTTTTCTCCTAAAAATGATCCACAAAGAGCTAAACCATGCTTTTCTGATGTTTCGAAGTATTTTCGCGGAAATTGACAAAAAACTTAACAAAAATCGATTCTCAAAAAGAAGCTGAGAATTACACAAGAAAGGTTTTGTTTATCAATGAGTTTGAAAAGAGGCAAGTCCCAAGCAATGGTTTGGGTTTGATTGAGACGTTTTTTGGTCAAACCAGATAAACGGGACAAACGAAAATAGTTTTGCACCTCAAAATGAGTCACCTGCAGCTAAACTAAGCTTTTCAGGTTTTTGAAGCATTTTTGCAGAAATTGCCAAAAAATTCTCTATATGGTCAAACACTAACTATTTTAGAAAGTAGCTAAGAATTACACCGAAAGTTATTTTTTCACAATGAGTTTGAAACAGGGTAAATCCTGAGGATATAGGTTGATTTGATGGAAACGACTTTTTTGACCAAACAAGTTAATTGGACAAATATTACTAATTATAGTTAGCTCTTCAAAATGAGCCTCATACAGCTAAGCTTTTCTGGTGTTTTGAAGTATTTTACCGGAAATTACCAATTAAACATCTCTTTAAGGTATAAAAAGTGACTATCTCAGAAAAAAAGGTAAGGATTACTAAGAAGGTTATTTTTTCTCAACGAGTTTGAAAAGGGACAAATCCTGAGTTAAGGTTTTGATTTGATGGAAAATAATTTTTTTGGTCAAACCAGTGAAATGGGACAAATATTAATGAAAACAGTTTTGCTCCACAAATTGAGCCACAAGCAGCTAAACTAAGGGTTTCTGGTGTTTTGAAGCTTTTTGTGGGAAATTGACAAAAAAATTCTCTTTGATGTATAAAAAGTGACCATCTCAGAAAGAAGCTAAGAATTACACAGAAAGATATTTTTTCTCAATGAGTTTGAAATAGGGAAATTCTTGAGGAAAATTTTTGATTTGAAAGAAACGACCTGTTTTGGTCAAACCATTGAAATGGAACAAATATTACCGAAAATATTTTTTTCTTCTCAAAATTATCCACATAGAGCTAAACCAAGCTTTTCTGATGTTTTGATGTATTTTTGCGGAAATTGACAAAAAAATTATCAAAAATTGATTCTCAGAAAGAAGGTGAAAATTACCCAAGAATTTTTTTGTTTCTCAATGAGTTTATAAAGGGGCAAGTCTCGAGCTATGTTTTTGGTTTGATTGAGATGTTTTTTGGTCAACCAGATGAACGGGACAAACGAAAATAGTTTTTCTCCTCAAAATGAGCCACCTACAGATAAAATAAGCTTTTCAGGTGTTTTGAAGCATTTTCCCTGTAATTGCCAAAAAATTTCTCTTTATGGTCAAACATTAACTATTTTAGAAAGTAGCTAAGAATTACACCGAAAGTTATTTTTTCTCAACGAGTTTGAAACGGGGTAAATCCTGTGGATATAGTTTGATTTGATGGAAATACCTTTTTTGACCAAACAAATTAAATGGAACAAATATTACTAAATATAATTTTGCTCTTCAAAATGAACCTCATACAGCTATGCTTTCATGGTGTTTTAAAAGCATTTTCGCCGGAAATTGACAAAAAAAACCTGTCCTTAGGGTATAAAAAGTGACTATTTCAGAAAAAAATAAGAATTACTAAGAAATTTTTTTTCTCAATGAGTTTGAAATGGGACAAATCATGAGCTAAGGTTTTGATTTGATGGAAAAGACATTTTTTGGTCAAACCAGTGAAATGGGACAAATATTAATGAAAAAAATTTCCTCTTCAAAATGAGTTACTTTCAGCAAAACTAAGCATTCCTTTTATTTTGAAGCATTTTTGCTGAAAATCGACAAAACGCTTCTCAATTAGGTATAAAACGTGACTTTCTAAGGATATAGCTAAGAATTACCCGGAATTTTTTTTTCAATGGGTTTGAAAGGGTTAAACCCTGAGGAAAGGTTTTTATTTGATGGAAATGAGGTTTTTGGTCAAATCAGTGAAACGGGACAAATATTTCCGGATACAGTTGTGCTCCTCAAAATATTCCACATATGTTCTGATGTGTTGAAGCTTTTTTGCGGAAATTGACAAAAACTAATCTGTATGTTCATTGAAGTGACTCTCAGATAGAGGCTTAGAATTACTAATAAAATTATTCTTTTTGAATGAGTCCGAAAAGGTTCAAATCCTGAGCAAAGGTTTAGATTTGAAGTAAACTTTTTTTTTGGTTAGACAAGTGAAATGGGACAAATATTATCGAAAACAATTTTGCTCCTCAAATTGAGCCACATGCAGCTAAACAAAGGGTTTCGGGTGTTTTGTAGCTTTTTGCTGGAAATTGACAAAAAAATTCTCTTTGAGGTATAAAAAGTGATATGTCAGAAAGAAGCTAAGAATTACACAGAATTTTTTTTTTATCTAAACGATTGAAGCATGGAAAATCTTGAGGAAAAGTTTTGATCTGAAAGAAACAACCTTTTTTGGTCAAACCATTGAAATGGAATAAATATTACCGAAAAGAGTTTAGTCACCTCAAAATGATCCACATAGAGATAAACCAAGTTTCTGATGTTTTGATATATTTTCACGGAAATTGACAAAAAACCTATCTTTAAGGTCAAAAATTGATTCTCAGAAAGAAGCTGAGAATTACCCAAGAATTTTTTTGTTTCTTAATGAGTTTAAATGGGGAAAATCCCGAGCAATGGTTTTGGTTTGATTGAGACGTTTTTTTGGTCAAACAAGATGAACAGGACAAACAAAAATAGTTTTGGTCCTCAATATGAGCTACCTACAGCTAACTAAGCTTTTCAGTTGTTTTGAAGCATTTTCGGGAAAATTAACAAAAAAAAAATTTTATAGTCAAACACTAACTATTTTAGAAAGTAGCTAAGAATACACCGAAAGTTATTTTTTTCAACGAGTTTGAAACGGAGTAAATCCTGAGGATATAGTTTGATTTGATAGAAACGACTTTTTTTGACCAAACAAGTTAAATGGGGCAAATATTACTAAATATAGTTTTGGTCTTCAAAATGAGCCTCATACAGCTTAGCTTTTCTGGTGATTTATAGCATTTTCACCGGAAATTGACAAAAAAACTTCTCTTTAAGGTATAAAAAGTGACTATCTCAGAAAAAAAGCTAAGAATGACCAAGAAAGTAATTTTTCTCAACGAGTTTGAAAAGGGACAAATTCTGAGCTAAAGTTTTGGTTTGATGAAAAAGCCTTTTTTGGTCAAACCAGTGAAATGAGACAAATACTAACGAAAACAGTTTTCCACCTCAAAATTAGTTACTTTCTCCAAAACTAAGCATTTCTGTTGTTTTGAAGCGTTTTCGCTGAAAATTGACAAAAAGCTTCTCAAAAAGGTATAAAAAGTGACTTTCTCAGGAAGTGTGTAAGAATTACCCAAAAGTTGTTTTTTTTCAATGAGTTTGAAAAGTTTAAACCCTGAGGAAAGGTTTTGATTTGATGGAAACGAGTTTTTTAGTTAAACTTGTGAAAAGGGACAAATATTTCTAGAAACAGTTGTGCTCCTCTAAATGATCCACATATAGCTAAATTAAGCTGTTCTGATGTGTTGAAGCTTTTTCACGGAAATTGACAAAAAAAAATCTGTAAGTTCATTGAAGTGTCTCTCAGAAAGAAATCTAGAATTACTAAGAACATTATTCTTTTTCAACGAGTCTGAAAAGGGGCAAATCCTGAGCAAAGGTTTTGATTGGAAGTAAACGACTTTTTGGTCAGACAAGTGAAATGGGACAAATATTATCGTAAACAATTTTGCTCCACAAATTGAGCCACATGCAGCTAAACTGAGGGTTTCTGGTGTTTTGAAGCTTTTTGCTGGAAATTGACAAAAAAATTCTCTTTGATGTATAAAAAGTGACCATCTCAGAAAGAAGCTAAGAATTACCCAGAAAGATATTTTTTCTCAACGAGTTTGAAAAGGGTTAAATCCTGAGTACATGTTGATTTGATGTAAACAACTTTTTTTAATCAAACAAGTTTTATGGGACAAAAATTGTCGAATACAATTTTTCTTCTCAAATGAACACATACAGCTAAACTAGGCTTTTCTGGTGTTTTAAAGCATTTTTGCTGGAAATTGCCAAAAATATCTCTTTAAGTAAAAAAAGTGACTATCTCAGAAAGAAGCTAAGAATTACCCAGAGTGTTATTTTTTCTCAAGGAATATGAAAAGGGATAAATCCTGAGGAAAGTTTGATTTGATGGAAACGACCTTTTCTGTTCAAACCAGTGAAATGGGACAAATATTTACGAAAACAATTTTGCTTCTCAAGTTGAGCCACATTCAACTAAACTAAGCTTTTTTGTTGTTTTGAAGAATTTTCGCGGAAATTGACAAAAGTCTTCTCTTTATAGTCAAAAAAGTGACTTTCGCTAAAAGAAGATAAGAAATACCCAGAAATTATTTTCTTCTCAACAAGTTTGAAACGGGATAAATCTTGCGGAAAGGTTTTGATTTGAGGGAAATGACTTTTGGGAAATAAGTCGAATGGGACAAATATTACCAAAAGCAGTTTTATTCCTCAAAAATATCCACATACAGCCAAAGTATGCCTTTCTGATGTTTTGAAGGATTTTCGCAGAAGTTGTCAAAAAAATTATCTTTAAGATCAAGAAGTGGCTCCCAGAAAGAGGCTAAGAAATACTATGAAAGTTATTTTTTCTCAACGAGTTTGAAAATGGGCTAATTCTGAGCAATGGTTTTGGTTTGAGTGAAATAACTTTTTTGGTTTAAACAAGGGAAATAGAACACTGAAAATGAGTATTGCTCCTGAAGTAGAGCCAAATACAGCTAAACTAAGCTTTTCTTGTGTTATAAAGCATTTTTGCCGGAAAATGACAAAAAACTTCTCTTTGGGGTATAAAAAGTGACATTTCAGAAAGAAGCTAAGAATTACCCGGAATTTTTTTTTTTTTAAACGATTGATGCGGTGAAAATCTTGAGGAAATATTTTGATTTGAAAGAAACAACCTTTTTTGGTCAAACCATTGAAACAGAACAAATATTACCGAAAAAAAATTTTCTCATTAAAATGATCCACATAGAGCTAAACCAAGCTTTTCTGATGTTTTGATGTATTTTCGCGGAAATTGACAAAAAAATTATCTTTAAGGTAAAAAATTGATTCTCAGAAAGAAGCTGAGAATTACCCAAGAATTTTTTTGTTTCTCTATGAGTTTGAAAAGGGACAAATCCCTAGCAATGGATTTGGTTTGACTGAGACGTTTTTTGGTCAAACCAGATAAACAGGACAAACAAAAATAGTTTTGCTCCCCAAAATGAGCCACCTACAGCTAAACTAAGCTTTTCAGGTGTTTTGAAGCATTTTTGCGGAAATTGACAAAAAAATTCTCTTTATGTCAAACACTAAACTATTTTTGAAAATAGCTAAGAATTAAAACGTAAATTTTTTTTTCAATGAGTTTAAAACGGGGTAAATCCTGAGGATATAGTTTGATTTGATGGAAACGACTTTTTTTGACCAGTTAAATGGGACAAATATTACTAAATATAGTTAGCTCTTCAAAATGAGCCTCATACAGCAAAGCTTTTTTGGTATTTTAAAGCATTTTTGCTGGATATTGACAAATAAACTTCTCTTTAAGATATAAAAAGTGACTATCTCAGAAAAAAAGCTAAGAATTACTAAGAAGTTATTTTTTCTCAACGAGTTTGAAAAGGGACAAATTCTGAGCTAAGGTTTTGATTTGATCGAAAAGACTTTTTTTGGTCAAACCAGTGAAATGGGATAAATATTAACGAAAACAGTTTTCCTCCTCAAAATGAGTTACTTTCAGCAAAACTAAGCAAATCTGTTGTTTTGAAGCATTTTCTCTGAAAATTGACTAAAAGCTTCTCAATGAGGTATAAAATGTGACTTTCTTGGGAAGTATCTAAGGATTACCCCAATTTTTTTTTTCCAATGAGTTTGAAAGGATTAAACACTGAGGAAAGGTTTTGATTTGATGGAAATGAGTTTTTTGGTCAAACCAGTGAAACAGGACAAATATTTCCGGAAACAATTGTGCTCCTCAAAATTATCCACATATAGCTAAACTAAGCTGTTCTGATGTGTTGAACCTTTTTGCTGGAAATGGAAAAAAAAAAACTCTTTGAGGTATAAAAAATGACATCTCAGAAAGAAGCTAAGAATTACTCAGAAAGTTATTTTTTCTAAACGATTGAAGCAAGGAAAATCTTGTGGAAAAGTTTTGATTTGAAAGAAACAACCTTTTTTGGTCAAACCATTGAAATGGAACAAATATTACCGAAAACAGTTTTGTCACCTCAAAATGAAGCTTTCTGAAGTTATGATGAGGCGGGACCACGAAAATTTGCGTGGACGTACCGCAAATTTTAGTGGTCCCGCCTTTCCTCAGCTCTATTTCTCAGAAGGGGGGGGGGGGGGGGGGGGGGGGGGTTCACCTGGAAAAAAAAAAGTTATTCCATACAATCACAGCTAAGGGCTTTAGCTACCCGCACACCGAGTTTGGGGCGCTGCGGTCAAGGCGCCTGGCAGTAAAGTTTGCCACAAATTAGAAAGTGCCATTTTTGAGTGACCCTTGCGTGTTTGCATATATCTTCTAAGAAAAGGTGCCTATAGAGACTTTTTATATATCATTTTAAAGCACACACAATAAGTAACAAGCTGGTATCAAAAGTATCTGCACAGAAGAAAGGGAAAAAAAGTTATTACAGCTCAAATATGTGTTAATTTTTTTTGGGTTTCGGGTCCAGTTCCCCCATGTCAAAAATTGATTCTCAGGATGAAGCTGAGAATTACCCAAGAAAAATTTGTTTCACAATGAGTTTGAAACGGGGCAAATCCCGAGCAATGGTTTTGGTTTGATTGAGACATTTTTTGGTCAAACCAGATAAACAGGACAAAATAAATAGTTTTGCTCCTCAAAATGAGCCAACTACAGTTAAACCAAGCTTTTCAGGTGTTTTGAAGCATTTTCCCTGAAATTGACAAAAAAATTCTCTTTATGGTCAAACACGAAACTATTTTTGAAAATACGTAAGAATTACACCGTAATTATTTTTCTCAACGAGTTTAAAATGGGGTAAATCCTGACGATATAGTTTGATTTGATGGAAACGACTTTTTTTGACCAAACAAGTTAAATTGGACAAATATTACTAAATATAGCTAGCTCTTCAAAATGAACCTCATAAAGCTAAGCTTTTCTGGGGCTTTAAAGCATTTTCCCCGGAAAGTGACAAATATACTTCTCTTTAAGGTATAAAAAGTGACTATTTCAGAGATAAAAGCTAAGAATTACTAAGAAAGTTATTTTTTCTCAACGAGTTTGAAAAAAGACAAATCCTGAGCTAATGTGTACCATTTTTGTAAGCATGTCTAACTATCTTGTCTCTGCCCTTTATTTTGTGTACCATTTTTGTAAGTAAGTCTGACTATCTTATCTCTGCCCTTTATTCTGTGTACCATTTTTGTAAGCAAGTCTGACTATCTTGTCTCTGCCCTTCATTCTTATACCATTTTTGTAAGCATGTCTGACTATCTTGTCTCTGCCCTTTATTTTGTGTACCTTTTTTGTAAGCATGTCTGACCTATCTTGTCTCTGCCCTTTGCTGTGTACCAATTTTGTAAGCATGTCTGACTATCTTGTCTCTGCCCTTTATTCCGTGTACCATTTTTGTAAGCATGTCTGACTATCTTATCTCTGCCCTTTATACAGTGCACTAATTTTGTAAACAAGTCTGACTATCTTATCTTTGCCCTTTACTGTGTACTGATTTTGGGTGATCCCAACTTAATCTGGGCTTACATTAAATCGGCAATGCTACAGGCCCGTAATGATTATGTTCCCAAGTCTAAAGTTGCTGCTCAGCCTTCTCCTAGATGGTTCACGTGAGAAAGTAGGCATCTTCTTAAAAGTGTATACATACCAAAAGGCATCTAGTTAGAAATTCTCATGCAACTTCTCTATTGGCAACATTACTTTTAATGGGATCTAAATGTCAACTTATGATTCTGTCTGCCCAAAGCTCTTTCCTAAAAAACCTGCTTCATTCTCACCATTCAAATCAGAAGTCTCTTTTCAAGCATCTGCATTTCCTTTCAATTCCTGATAAACTTCCTCAAGTTATGATTAATAATTTCTCTGCTATTTATAAACCTCGTGACAAAGCTGAATTATTCAACCAATACTTCAATTCTGTGTTCTCTACTAGCGACTTTTGTACTTCCACCTATCGATGAACTTCCAACACCACAATCACAGCTAAGTGATATCCAGATTAACTCATCTGAAATGTTTAATGCACTCCACTCACTCGATCCTTCCAAGGCCACAGCGCACTTCCACAACTCACCACCAATACTTTAATCATGTTGTTTCATTATGGAACTCGTTAACACCCATCAACCTCTCCTCATCCTTCACACCCAGAAAATGAAATCTATATAAAAACTTATGGAACTCGTTAACACCCATCAACGTCTCCTCATCCTGCACATCCAGCAAAAGAAATCTATGTTATGGAACTCGTTAATACTTATCAACTTCTCCTCATCCTTCACATCCAGCAAAAGAAATCTATATATAAAGTTATGGAACTCGTTAACACCCATCAACCTCTCCTCATCCTTCACATCCATCAAAGGAAATCTATATATAGAGTTATGGAACTCATTAACACTCAGCAACCTCTCCTCATCCTTCACATCCAGTAAAAGAAATCTATGTATAAAGTTATGGAACTCGTTTAACACTCATCAACCTCTCCTCATCCTTCACATCCATCAGAAAGAAATCTATATATAAACTTATGGAACATTTTCTTAGATATATATATATATATATATATATATACACAGGCAAAACCAGCCATTGGTGCACTCAACCTTCAACCTCACACATTCATTTCTCACATGTTGTAAAACAAAATTTATTATTATTATTATTAGATAGGAACTTTATACAACTACAGACTAAATTAAGCTCTTCCATGTACTCCATCAACTGTGGAGATACTCCTGTAGCAGACAGGGATGTAGTTTTTGGGTGACATTGATGTTGCTGAATGAATCTTGTAAGAAAATGGGCCTATAGAGATATTTATCATTAAATTGGAAAGTACAAAGAAAAAACAACTTTAAATAACAAAACAGCTGCATAATGGAAAGAATGGGAAACAAATTATAGCAATATATATTCGCTACATTTTAGGGGTATTTTAACTTATAGCCCCCCCTTAAAGAAGTCCTGCCTCACTGCCTTCATGAGCTTCTTCAGAAAGTGTGAATTCACAGTGCACTGCCTGAGAAGCTCTAGAGCTTTGTTTCCATCTTTGTCACGGCTCGCTAAGGAACAGTGACCTCTTGGTCTACGACATTCTTAGGTGTGGCTTCTTCCCCCACTTCTGTCTCTCCCTCAAGAACACTCTATTTTTGTAGCATATCTTAGTGTCGGGATCAAGGTGTAGTGGAAGAGGCATTCTTTTCGATATCATTGGCGAGCGAAGCGAGCCCTCCGTGAGGAAGAGGAAGGAAAACCCTACGTATTGCCGCGCATGCATGCCCATATGTGTACCGTTCATAACCTGGGGAGTACTTAGATGATTTTACAGGACTCGACCTTGGAAATCTTGCGATAGATTCGTCAATCATGCAGAAAATGGCTGTAGATTCGAAGGCCAAAGGAATGAAACATTGATCTACACGCGGCCGGCTTAGCTTGGTTAATAGCTGTCAGGGAAAGGATGCTAGGAGTTTTATTCAATTGGTCAACACACTGGCTAAATTGATACAAGTTCTTGATAGGAATCATTTTCAATTTTGCTAAAGTTAACACTGTTCCTTGCATGTGAGCAAGAATATATGGAATGCATAGTCAATACTTTGTTAATGGTATAGAACATACTGAAAACAATAAAATTGTCACCTTCTTCATGGTCTAACTGCATGTTTTCTGATAATTTCAGAAATAACTGCCTGATGACCTAACTCTTAATGTCATGCTCTTCTCATATTCAAGGAAAGCAATTTCCAATTGCTCATAGCAGGACAACATATTTGCACATTTCCATCTCGAAATTTGTCATCCCATTATGTTGTAGGTATCAGGTTGTTCAATCTTGCACCTGTAAGGAATACGGAAAAAACTTACAATTCATGGCAACTTCATCAGCCACTTACACCAGTTGTGAATCTCTAAGGAACATAATTATTGACTGCATCACATTGTACAATCATAAAAAAGACATCTGCAAATCACATCACAAATCAGCTGAGTTAATACTTCAGCTTGTTATTACTAAGATTATGGCCAGAGCAATGGCTATGTTTTTAGCCTGGGCAGTAGTAGACTAGGAAAACAATAACCTTGACAATTCTGACTGCAAATACTGCCTTATGACATCACTCTCCTCATGACATTGCTCTTAGTGTGTTTTTCGTGTAAGTGAAGTAGCTCTCTTACACAAGTCAAAGTGATTTCCTCCGGCCATATTTCCATGGTCCGGAACATTGGCATTGCAGTTTCGCACGCCTTCGACGTTGGAAGTTCTTTATTTACTCTTGAAATCCTCGCCCAAAATGACGCAATAAACAAGTCAGCTGATGAATATCGAAGACTAAACATGTTGCAGTTTCTTTGGACGTAGGAATTGTCCGAATTGCGTGCCAAAGAGCGTAGTTCTTCTATTGGTAAACCTGATTTAGCTGGAAGGGACTATTCAGCAAGGTTTGTAGCTTGCTAAGCTAGTTGGTAGCTGGTTAGCTAACCAGCTTTTGATCTAGACATGGAAACTTGCATGCCAGAGAGCCTGCCGGTTTCTGTACCGGTAGAGAAGGTCTTGGATAAAAATTTGACTACAGATAAAAGTTTGACTTCTGAAGCAGTTTATGAGCTGCAGATGTCCCTTGAAGAGGACAGTGAAGTAGAGGAGAAGGTCTTGGATAATGGTTTAACTACAGATGAAAATTTGACTTCTGGAGAAGATAGCCAGCTGTGGATATTCCCTGAAGGGAGCAGTGAAGCAGAGGAGGTCTTGGATCAAGATTTGACTACTGATGAAAGTTTGATTTCTGGAACAAATAGCCAGCTGCCGATATCTCTTGAAGGGGGCAGTGAAGTAGACGTCATGGATAAAGATTTGACTACTGATGAAAGTTTTACTTCTGGAGTCGATAGCCAGCTGCCGATATCCCCTGAAGAGGGCACTGAAGCAGATGGAGCCTCTCTCAGTGCATTGGTGACACAGATGGGATCTGGTATTATTGCACAGGGTAAGCTTGATTCTAATGTAACAATGAATCTCCCACTAAATTATTATTGCACAGGGTAAGCTTGATTCTAATGTAACAATGAATCTCCCACTAAATTATTATTGCACAGGGTAAGCTTGATTCTAATGTAACAATGAATCTCCCACTAAATTATTATTGCACAGGGTAAGCTTGATTCTAATGTAACAATGAATCTCCCACTAAATTATTATTGCACAGGGTAAGCTTGATTCTAATGTAACAATGAATCTCCCACTAAATCCCCAAGAAATTTGTAATTGGCTGGCATGAGTTGTAGCCTTTTGGAGGAGTTGTTAGGGAGGAAGATGTCTGTTGAACAGCTCCAATTTGTTAAGTTTTATTACCATATTTGCTGGTGTATAATTCACAGTTGCAGCTGCAAATATCCTCTTCAAATATGGGGATAGATATTAGGTTGCTAACAGTGGGCGTGGCCTCTAAATGCATGTGGAATCATTCTGAAGCTGGAGTTGTGTGTGTGTCTATGGTTACAACCAGCAAGAAATATGAGCTACACTACTAACTTCAAACTACTGGTTATTTCTTTTTCTAAAAGGAAGGGAAATTTGAGTAAAAGAACATTCTGCTTCTCCATGGCTTCTTCAAGTCTAGCGATTTACAGCTTGGTCCTGTGTGAGATGAAATTTATTTTATAATATTATGGTATAAAAATGCCACTTCTATGCAGGAAAATCAAAAGTGTACCACATATACAGTGCTAAGCTGATTCGGGGCTGGGCTTAAAAACCACCCAGGTACGACTTTTATCCCTGAAAATGGGTACATGTACCAGTTTTGACATCTTGATGCTGAAGGTTGACCAAGGTGGAAAACTAACTGATTGATTCTCCAGAAGCTCCTTGACCAGTGTCAACCATATCTATGTATATTGTCTGATAGAAACCATGGTTACTAATTGTTTCGGTCCAATTGACCTGTCCCTTTAAGTATGGGTAGGAAGGTTTCTATTAAGTAAGTTTTGGTTGCAGGGCTGCACAACCTTTTTATTAATTTTTTTTTTAATCAATGGCCGCTGATTGTAACTGCCGTCTTTAACAGTCTCTTTCTGGCTGATTCTACTTTTCTGGAAGTTCTTTTGCTGATAAAAGAACGGCACAGACACCTATTTATACCGGGAAATGCTCTGAATCCCTTTGCCTTTGAGAAAGGAGTTGCAACTGGATGGATTTCTTTGCAGTAAGTTTTGCTGTGGACTTATTCTTGTAACCAATTGAGACTGAACTACTGGTTACAATTGGAGGGGTGGCTCCTAATTAGGGATACCAGAAGTTCAATAGGGATTGTCTACCAGCACACCAGCATAGCAATACTGCGATCAACACACTTGGTTGAAGTAGGTTAATCATAAATACGTGGCTGCTGGCTTCAATACAAAAGTGATGCATTTTATGGGAACTGTAGGTGGGAATATTATACATGTAGCTATAGCTACCTTGGGGGGGGGAGGGGGGCGGGGGGGGGGGGGGTGGTCGAGAGGAGAGGTTAGGAAGGGCTTCTTTATGCTGGTCTCATACTTTCAGCACTGGGTGCTTGTGGTGGAAACTGTAAGAAAATGGACGCTCCGCCAATTTAAACTTTGCGAAGCATTACTCTCTGAAAGAAGAATCAATCTTACCAAGAGCCTTTACATCAAAGCAAGATGCCCGAGAAATGGTTGCATCTATCTCCAGATAGCTCATGGGACTAGCCCAAGATTACCTCCATTACATGTCAGTTTCATCAATCTTGTCAATCTTTAGCGTAGTCATATGGAAATCAGAGCAGTGTAAAGATTATACTTTCTGGGTCAGTATCACACCGCGGTTGACGACAATAGCTCTATGGTGACACACACTGGACCAACATCACAGTTAGAAGCAGGTTGACTATTACTCTATGGGGACATACACTGGATCAGCATCACAATTGGTTGACTCAGATAAAGGTAGCTATTATGGGGTCACTCACTTGAACAACAGCACACTGGGTTGAGGCTGGTTGGAAATAGTTCTATGGGGACATACACTAGATCAGCATCACACTAGGTTGAGGCAGGCTGACAATAGCTCCATGGGGGCATTCACGGGATCAACATCACACTAGGTTGAGGCAGGTTGAAGGAGGTTAACACTATTTCTAAGTTGTCAAACACTGGACCAACATTACACTGGGGTGAGGCAGGTTGAAGGAGGTTGACACTATTTCTAAGTTGTCACACACTGGACCAACATTACACTGGGGTGAGGCAGGTTGAAGGAGGTTGACACTATTTCTAAATTGTCACACACTGGACCAACATTACACTGGGGTGAGGCAGGTTGAAGGAGGTTGACACTATTTCTAAGTTGTCACACACTGGACCAACATTACACTGGGGTTAGGCAGGTTGAAGGAGGTTGACACTATTTCTAAGTTGTCAAACACTGGACCAACATTACACTGGGGTGAGGCAGGTTGAAGGAGGTTGACACTATTTCTAAGTTGTCACACACTGGACCAACATTACACTGGGGTGAGGCAGGTTGAAGGAAGTTGACACTATTTCTAAATTGTCACACACTGGACCAACATTACACAGGGGTGAGGCAGGTTGAAGGAGGTTGACACTATTTCTAAGTTGTCACACACTGGACCAACATTACACTGGGGTTAGGCAGGTTGAAGGAGGTTGACACTATTTCTAAGTTGTCACACACTGGACCAACATTACACTGGGGTGAGGCAGGTTGAAGGAGGTTGACACTATTTCTAAATTGTCACACATGGACCAACATTACACTGGGGTGAGGCAGGTTGAAGGAGGTTGACACTATTTCTAAGTTGTCACACATGGACCAACATTACACTGGGGTTAGGCAGGTTGAAGGAGGTTGACAATATTTCTAAGTTGTCACACACTGGACCAACATTACACTAGGGTGAGGCAGGTTGAAGTGGGTTGGCAATAGCTTCCCATAAAGCCATTCCTGTGTATCTTACCTCAACCTTTCTTCCTTCACTCGCAACATTTGCAGGACTTAAAGTAAGAATAGCTGACCGTGTTCCTCCTGTCCAAACCTTCTCGTACGCCCTCTTCCCGGGAACTGAGAAATCTACGCCGGTTGACTGGAAATTGCTGGTAGCAGATCAGTTCGAAGGGGAGAATATTCGTTGCCACAGGTTGCTAGGAGATGAACAGCTTTCTCCACTGTTAGACTCCTTCCAAAACAACCACTCTAAAGCAGTGGTGCTGATTAATACCTCAGATGATTACACACTTGCATCCGGACTCACCTCTGGTGTGACGGAGTTACATTTGCCTGTCATAGTGGTGTCTAAATGTGATGGAGAACGTATTCTGTGTTGTCTCGAGGAAGCGAAGGAGAGGGATGAAGATGTGTATGCGAGGATTCATGCAGAGAATATGGTGGGTGTGATAGAAGGAGGGGCCACAGTTACGAAACAGCCACTACCTCCTCCGGCTGAAGCAGCTGCTGGCTTGAAGATGGCACCAAGTGCAAACAGCCACATAAGTGAGACCATACTCATGTACTCATGTGACTGTCATATGATTATTAGTGATCGATCCCATTTTTGCGCATGACATGCACTCGTGTATGTGCATGTGGTCAAATAGAGACTGGGAGGAAGCAGAAGTTTTATGATCACTCACAATCTAAGCCTGCTGCTGACTTGAAGGTAGAGGTCAAGAGGTGGATGTTTAGAGATGAGAGGCCAGTCCAAGTGGTTCTCGATCAGGCTAAGTTCAGTATGATCATGTCTGCCTTCCACAACTATGAGCGACAGGTGAGTGAGCAGTGTGGTGGGGCTGGGGTGAAAGTGAGTGTGAGTGAGTGAGTGAGCGAGTGAGCGTTTGATGTGTGGTGTATGTGGGATAAACATTTTAAAAAATGGCGGCCCCTAAAAGCTGCCAATATCTCAATTATGACTCAATTCGGGAGCTTCTTAGCTTAGTCATGTCTTAGCTTAGTCGTGTCTCAGCTTAGTCGTGTCTTAGCTTAGTCGTGTCTCAGCTTAGTCGTGTCTCAGCTTAGTCGTGTCTCAGCTTAGTCGTGTCTCAGCTTAGTCGTGTCTCAGCTTAGTCCTGTCTCAGCTTAGTCCTGTCTTAGCTTAGTCGTGTCTTAGCTTCGTCGTGTCTTAGCTTAGTCGTGTTTTAGCTTAGTCGTGTCTTAGCTTAGTCGTGTCTTAGCTTAGTCGTGTCTTAGCTTAGTCGTGTCTTAGCTTAGTCGTGTCTTAGCTTAGTCGTGTCTTAGCTTAGTCGTGTCTTAGCTTAGTCGTGTCTTAGCTTAGTCGTGTCTTAGCTTAGCCGTGTCTCAGCTTGGCCGTGTCTCAGCTAGGTCGTGTCTTAGCTTAGTCGTGTCTTAGCTTAGTCGTGTCTTAGCTCAGTCGTGTCTCAGCTCGGTCGTGTCTCAGCTCGGTCGTGTCTCAGCTCGGTCGTGTCTCAGCTCGGTCGTGTCTCAGCTCGGTCGTGTCTCAGCTCGGTCGTGTCTCAGCTCGGTCGTGTTTCAGCTCGGTCGTGTCTCAGCTCGGTCGTGTCTCAGCTCGGTCGTGTCTCAGCTCGGTCGTGTCTCAGCTCGGTCGTGTCTCAGCTCGGTCGTGTCTCAGCTCGGTCGTGTCTCAGCTCGGTCGTGTCTCAGCTCGGTCGTGTCTCAGCTCGGTCGTGTCTCAGGTCGGTCGTGTCTCAGCTCGGTCGTGTCTCAGCTCGGTCGCGTCTCAGCTCGGTCGCGTCTCAGCTTGGTCGCGTCTCAGCTTGGTCGCGTCTCAGCTTGGTCGCGTCTCAGCTTGGTCGCGTCTCAGCTTGGTCGCGTCTCAGCTTGGTCGCGTCTCAGCTTGGTCGCGTCTCAGCTTGGTCGCGTCTCAGCTTGGTCGCGTCTCAGCTTGGTCGTGTCTCAGCTTGGTCGTGTCTCAGCTTGGTCGTGTCTCAGCTTGGTCGTGTCTCAGCTTAGTCGTGTCTCAGCTTAGTCGTGTCTCAGCTTAGTCGTGTCTTAGCTTAGTCGTGTCTTAGCTTAAACGTGTCTTAGCTTAAACGTGTCTCAGCTTAGTCGTGTCTCAGCTTAGTCGTGTCTTAGCTTAGTCGTGTCTTAGCTTAGTCGTGTCTTAGCTTAGTCGTGTCTTAGCTTAGTCGTGTCTTAGCTTAGTCGTGTCTCAGCTTAGTCGTGTCTCAGCTTAGTCGTGTCTTAGCTTAGTCGTGTCTTAGCTTAGTCGTGTCTTAGCTTAGTCGTGTCTTAGCTTACTCGTGTCTTTGTGTGTTTTTAGGTCCAAAAACTTGTAAAAGTATACTCATTTTTTTTGGTTGAGAATCCAGGAATCAATCTTGGCATTTCTTGCATGCTATGTGAATGCCCTACCATCTATGCTAAGTTGTAGGGCAAATGTGTGTGTGCATCGTTTAGAATTTCACTTCATCATCTCATGTGGCTGTACGGAAAGAAAACACTGGCATGAGCTGCATGAAAAGGAGGCCAGAACTCCAGAACTTCTCCAAAGGTGCATCTAAATTACAGGGCTTTAGTCCACCTTCCCACAAATTTTGATTGAAATCCGTCCAATCTTTTTGATCTGAAATCTTACTTCTGACAACAGACAGATAGACAGACAACACAGAGAGAAATAGAGAGACAGTCAGACGGACAGACAGTCAGACAGACATGACTACTTTAGACTACATACCCCCTACTACAGGTGCATTCGTGACTACTTTAGTACAGTACCCCTACTTTAGTACATACCCCTACTACAGGTCCATTCATGATTACTTTAGTACATACCCCTACTACAGGTGCATTCATGACTACTTTAGTACATACCCCTACTACAGGTGCATTCATGACTACTTTAGTACATACCCCTACTACAGGTCCATTCATGACTACTTTAGTACATACCCCTACTACAGGTGCATTCATGACTACTTTAGTACATACCCCTACTACAGGTGCATTCATGACTACTTTAGTACATACTCCTACTACAGGTCCATTCATGACTCATGACTTTAGTACATACCCCTACTACTGGTCCATTCATGACTACTTTAGTACATAGCCTACTACAGGTTCATTCATGACTACTTTAGTACATACCCCTACTACAGGTGCATTCATGACTACTTTAGTACATACTCCTACTACAGGTCCATTCATGACTACTTTAGTACATACCCCTACTACTGGTCCATTCATGACTACTTTAGTACATACCCCTACTACAGGTGCATTCATGACTACTTTAGTACATACCCCTACTACAGGTACATTCATGACTACTTTAGTACATACTCCTACTACAGGTCCATTCATGACTACTTTAGTACATACCCCTACTACTGGTCCATTCATGACTACTTTAGTACATAGCCTACTACAGGTGCATTCATGACTACTTTAGTATATAGCCAGGTACTCCTAATTTCCCAAAGATGTCGCAAATCTGTTTCTTGATTGTGAAAGCACGAGAATGAGTCAAAGTGCTCATCTCAATCTTTACCGAGTAGGGAATAGTATCTCCAGCATTGCTAGCAGCGGCTGATTTAGCAGCTGTATTTTTTCATGGCATGGAAGTGAACTGTCATCTGGTTTATAGGGAAGCTTACTCTCCTATGAATAAGATAAGATTAGGTTGTCACAATCAGTGAGATTATCACATTGAGGTAGGCACTAATGATGTTTATGACTGTAGTTAACACCAGGGACCAGACAAGTTACTTGTGGGGCTAACAGGGTGGTATATGGGGGATATAGGATTGTGGGGCTGGAGATGGTAGGGGGAAACACCCTATAAAAGAACCCCCCCCCCCCCCTCCCCCTCCCATAAAAAAACCCTCCAAGATTTCTTCAAAGCGATCATCACTCATTCTTGTCTTTCACCTTTTCCCCCATTTTTAACAGGGTAATACCTTTGTAGAAATGGGAGGATATTTGGGCAGACCAAGTGTCCTCCCCCTTCTTCACCCCAGCAGACAATCCTGCTGAAACTATGAGCAAATGTTCATATGTTTGTATAGATATCTCAGTTGGCAAACAAAGTGTGCCCTCACTCAACAGGAACTTTTTTATTGTCATACCCGTGTGGCTGTATACTTGCGATGGATCTGCCTGTCTATTTCTTATACCAAATATTCACCTGAAAAAGAAATTATGAATGGGTCGTCTGTCTTTAAGTGAAAGGATGGCCCTTCTTAAGTAAGCAAGTTTTAAATGGCTGTCTTGTTGAAGAGAAGAAATTAAGAGAACTTGCTGCATAGTTAATAGCTGTCAGACAGTTCCACAACATGGTTTAGCGTTGCTGTGAAGGCTACTGGTTCTCCTATTTGGGACACATCATGCAGAGATCAGAGGCAAGCTGAGGAGACTATATATACATGCTTTTGTAGCCAGCTGTTGTCCTGAATCAGTCTCTCTCAGATAGTACCAACTGATTGTTGTTTTCTGATAAAGCACATGTTACTCATTGGCTAACCACTAGGACTGGGCCCTACTCACTTGTTCCCACACTCCCCACCACAAGCCATGAAAGTGTTTTTCACTGATGGCTACACCATCTGTCATGTGGTATAAAAATTTGCAAGCTTGGCAAGTTCTTAGACTGAATACACACTACACTGCTGCTGGGGGACTACAGGAGAATAAGTCTGGGGGAAAAAATTGACCACAATTTGTACCTGCCATAACTTTTTTCCCCTTTCTTCTGTGCAAATAATTATTATACCAGCTTGTTGCTTATTGTGTGTGCTTTAAGATGATATATAAAAAGTCTCTATAGGCATCTTTTCTTAGTAGATATATCCAAACACGCAAGGGTCACTCAAAAAATGGCACTTCCTAATTTGTGGCAAAGATAACTCAAAGGCGCCTTGACCGACGCGCCCCCAAATTTGTCTGAGGGTTGCTAAAGCACTTAGCTGTGATACTGACGAGTCAGAATTTTTTTCTGGTGAACCCCCCCCCCCCCCCCTGAGTTATGGTGCTGAGAAGAGGCGGGATCACAGAAATTGCGTGGGCGTACGGCAAATTTCTGTGATCCCGCCTCTTCTCAGCACCATTCACCGGAAAAAAATTCTGACTCGGCAGTATCACAGCTAAGTGCTTTAGCTACCCTCAGACCAATTTGGGGGCGCGTCGGTCAAGGCGCCTTTGAATTATCTTTGCCACAAATTAGGAAGTGCCATTTTTTGAGTGACCCTTGCGTGTTTGGATATATCTACTAAGAAAAGATGCCTATAGAGACTTTTTATATATCATCTTAAAGCACACACAATAAGCAACAAGCTGGTATAATAATTATTTGCACAGAAGAAAGGGGAAAAAAGTTATAGCAGGTACAAATTGTGGTCATTTTTTCCCCCAGACTTATTCTCCTGTATTCCCCCCCAGGTGGTGTCTCTGATAAGGAGTGCAAGAGAGAACTGGCTGTTACAGTGTTGGTATGTGGAAAGATAACTTGTTGCATTTAGTTTACAGGAAGTGACTGAGAACATACTGAACACAAAAACAACAGCATAAAATTTACCAGTGAGCAAACTTCCTAATGCTTAAATTGTCATGTCAGCTTCTGCATGGGCATATTTATCTTCAGTTCTCCAACAGTTCTGTCAGCAGAGCACCACCTGATGACCTCACACTTAGAATACTTTCATCTTCAGAAAAAGCTGCTTCCAAATACTCTTAACAAAACACTCCTCGCTTCCCTCTAGAAATATTCTTCCCAAACAATTCTATTTCAGAATCAGCCACAGGTTATTGAAATAGTGTGCGTGTCTGTGCGCACACGTGTGTTTGTGTGATGTGTTGTGTGTGTGCCTGCAGCTGTATTGGATTGACCATGTTAAAAATAGGAAACATGGCTGTACCCAGTTAGACCACAACCAGTTAGACCACAACCAGTTAGACCACAACCAGTTAGACACATTCAGTTAGACCACAACCAGTTGGACCACAACCAGTTAGACCACAACCAGTTAGACCACAACCAGTTAGACCACAACCAGTTAGACCCCAACCAGTTAGACCACAACCAGTTAGACCCCAACCAGTTAGACCCCAACCAGTTGGACCACAACCAGTTAGACCACAACCAGTTAGACCACAACCAGTTAGACCACAACCAGTTAGACCCCAACCAGTTAGACCACAACCAGTTAGACCACAACCAGTTAGACCACAACCAGTTGGACCACAACCAGTTAGACCACAACCAGTTAGACCACAACCAGTTGGACCACAACCAGTTGGACCCCAACCAGTTGGCCCACAACCAGTTAGACCACAACCAGTTAGACCACAACCAGTTAGACCACAACCAGTTAGACCACAACCAGTTAGACCACAACCAGTTAGACCACAACCAGTTAGACCACAACCAGTTGGACCCCATCAGTTAGACTACAACCAGTTGGGCCCCAACCAGTTAGACCACAACCAGTTAGACCACAACCAGTTAGACCACAACCAGTTAGACCACAACCAGCTAGACCCCAACCAGTTGGACCACAACCAGTTAGACCACAACCAGTTAGACCACAACCAGTTAGACCACAACCAGTTGGACCACAACCAGTTAGACCACAACCAGTTAGACTACAACCAGTTGGGTCCCAACCAGTTAGACCACAACCAGTTGGATCCCAACCAGTTAGACCACAACCAGTTGGCCCCCAACCAGTTAGATCACAGCCAGTTAGACGACAACCAGTTGGACCCCAACCAGTTAGACCACAACCAGTTAGACCACAACCAGTGAAACTACAACCAGTTAGACCCCAACCAGTTAGACCACAACCAGTTAGACTGCAACCAGTTAGACCACAACCAGTTGGACCACAACCAGTTAGACTACAACCAGTTGGACCACAACCAGTTGGACCACAACCAGTTAGACCACAACCAGTTAGACCACAACCAGTTAGACCACAACCAGTTAGACCACAGCCAGTTGGACCACAACCAGTTAGACCACAACCAGTTAGACCACAACCAGTTAGACCACAACCAGTTGGACCACAACCAGTTGGACCACAACCAGTTGGACCACAACCAGTTGTTATACAACCAGTTGGACCACAACCAGTTAGACCACAACCAGTTGGACCCCAACCAGTTAGACCCCAACCAGTCGGACCACAACCAGTCTTGGAAGGCCGGACTCACTGCAAAGCCGGGAAAATGCCATTTAGGTATGCGTGAGGTGGAGTACCTGGGACATACGGTGGCGGGTGGAAAGATATGACCACAGAAGGCCAAGATCGAAGAAGTGGAACAGTTTAACAGACCTAGATCAAGGAAGGACGTGAGGTCTTTACTAGGTCCGGCGGTTTATCCAGGACTTTGCAGAGCTTGCCCTCCCTCTCGCCAAGACAACCAACAAGGAGCAGCCCGAGAAGGTGGTATGGACGAAGGAGCTGCAGACTTCCTTCTACCATCTGAAGACGGCTCTCATTTGTTGACCTGTATTGAAAGGCCCTGTCTTTGATCCACTCTTCCTTCTGTTCACAGGTGCATCTGACCAGGGGATCGAAGCAGTGCTGAGCTAGCAGTCGGCAGATGGCAGCGACCACCCTGTAGCCTACTTCTCCAAGCAGCTGCTCTCCAGGAAAACCAGATACGCAGTGGTGGAGAAAGAACACCTGGCGGTGATCAAAGCCATACAACATTTTAAGATCTACATGAAAGGAGTGAGATTCCGAATCTATACTGATCATGCCTGTCTTCGGCTTATACAAGAGATTGGAGATGCAAACGGAGGACTGGCAAGGTGGTCCATCTTTCTGCAGCAATATAATTTTGAGATCGTCCATCGCTCTGGGACTACACACGGTAATGCTGATTGACTCACCAGACAGAGCTGGAATGACCCTCCCACCCTGACATCGTCTGCTAGAGGGGGAGGGGGAGGTGTGGAGGGACCGCCTCCACAGACAAACCCTATTATAACTCTATGCTGTACCTTATATGGGCATGTAATCATGCACTACACACACATCAGATATGAGCTCATAGTCATGGGACTTCAAGGCTTGATGTGTTGATTGCCTGATTAGTATGTAAAATACCATGTTAGGTAATAGCTGGGTCATGGGCTGGCAACCTATTTAAAGGAGCCAGCCTAAGAGGCTGGCAGTTCTGCTGAAGTATAAATATATGGTGAGAGATTGCTAAACTTGATGAAAGAGAAATCTGATGGGATCTTGTTCAGAACAGCTGAACATGTAAACCACAATTTAGGCAGCTACCTAAATGGTGGTTTACATGTAGCTGTCTAAATGGTGGTTTACATGTAGCTGCCTAAATGGTGGTTTACATGTAGCTGCCTAAATGGTGGTCTACATGTAGCTGTCTAAATGTTGTTTACATGTAGCTGCCTAAATGGTGGTTTACATGTAGCTGCCTAAATGTTGTTTACATGTAGCTGCCTAAATGGTGGTTTACATGTAGCTGCCTAAATGTTGTTTACATGTAGCTGTCTAAATGTGGTTTACATGTAGCTGCCTAAATGGTGGTTTACATGTAGCTGCCTAAATGGTGGTCTACATGTAGCTGTCTAAATGTTGTTTACATGTAGCTGCCTAAATGGTGGTTTACATGTAGCTGTCTAAATAGTGGTTTACAAGTAGCTGTCTAAATGGTGGTTTACATGTACCTGCCTAAATGGTGGTTTACCTGTAGCTGCCTAAATGGTGGTTTACCTGTAGCTGCCTAAATGGTGGTTTACATGTAGCTGCCTAAATGGTAGCTGCCTAAATGGTGGTTTACATGTAGCTGTCTAAATGGTGGCTTACATGTAGCTGCCTAAATGGTGGTTTACATGTAGCTGCCTAAATGGTGGTTTACATGTAGCTGCCTAAATGGTGGTTTACATGTACATGTAGCTGCCTAAATGGTGGTTTACATGTAGCTGCCTAAATGGTGGTTTACATGTAGCTGCCTAAATGGTGGTTTACATGTAGCTGCCTAAATGGTGGTTTACATGTAGCTGCCTAAATGGTGGTTTACATGTAGCTGCCTAAATGGTGGTTTACATGTAGCTGCCTAAATGGTGGTCTACATGTAGCTGCCTAAATGGTGGTCTACATGTAGCTGCCTAAATGGTGGTTTACATGTAGCTGCCTAAATGGTGGTTTACATGTGCCTAAATGGTGGTTTACATGTAGCTGCCTAAATGGTGGTTTACATGTAGCTGCCTAAATGGTGTTTACATGTAGCTGTCTAAATGGTGGTTTACATGTAGCTGCCTAAATGGTGGTTTACATGTAGCAGCCTAAATGGTGGTTTACATGTAGCTGCCTAAATGGTGGTTTACATGTAGCTGCCTAAATGGTGGTTTACATGTAGCTGCCTAAATGGTGGTTTACCTGTAGCTGCCTAAATGGTGGTTTACATGTAGCTGCCTAAATGGTAGCTGCCTAAATGGTGGTTTACATGTAGCTTGTAGCTAAATGGTGGTTTACATGTAGCTGTCTAAATGGTGGTTTACATGTAGCTGCCTAAATGGTGGTTTACATGTAGCTGCCTAAATGGTGGTTTACATGTAGCTGCCTAAATGGTGGTTTACATGTAGCTGCCTAAATGGTGGTTTACATGTAGCTGCCTAAATGGTGGTTTACATGTAGCTGCCTAAATGGTGGTTTACATGTAGCTGCCTAAATGGTGGTCTACATGTAGCTGCCTAAATGGTGGTCTACATGTAGCTGCCTAAATGGTGGTCTACATGTAGCTGCCTAAATGGTGGTTTACATGTGCCTAAATGGTGGTTTACATGTAGCTGCCTAAATGGTGGTTTACATGTAGCTGCCTAAATGGTGTTTACATGTAGCTGTCTAAATGGTGGTTTACATGTAGCTGCCTAAATGGTGGTTTACATGTAGCAGCCTAAATGTTGGTTTACATGTAGCTGCCTAAATGGTGGTTTACATGTAGCTGCCTAAATGGTGGTTTACATGTAGCTGCCTAAATGGTGGTTTACATGTAGCTGCCTAAATGGTGGTTTATATGTAGCTGCCTAAATGGTGGTCTACATGTTGCTGCCTAAATGGTGGTTTACATGTAGCTTCCTAAATGGTGGTTTACATGTAGCTGCCTATATGGTGGTTTACATGTAGCTGTCTAAATGATGTTTACATGTAGCTGTCTAAATGGTGGTTTACATGTAGCTGCCTAGATGGTGGTTTCAACTGATATTAGCTCCAATATTACTCCAAGCATGCCTTGAATATTTCCCTATGGTAGCGGAGGTAGTGGAGACATGGCAGTATTGTCCCATTCTCCAACAGGCATGGTCCATGAAATAGTGGTGAGTTCACTTTATAATTCTGCTATTCTTCAGCGTAATTAAGTATATTTGTTTTTGTTTTGAAATGAAATCATGTAACTGAGTTTTTCTGCATGCATTAATTCTTTCTCCCCCCTCCCACCCGTGAAATTTATCTCAAGGATCTTTCTTTGTTTGTTTCTCTGTATGTTTCCATGTAAACAGGCGTCAATTGGTCCCCTAATCATATGGAGTACAATAGGTCCTCTCATCATAACTGGTGTACAATAGGTTCTCTCATCATGAATAGCGTACAATAGGTCCTCTCATCATAATTTTTGTACCAAAAGTCTCCAAATGTTGCCATAAACATCCGCGACTACTCCGTTTCTCCGTACATTGAAGGGCGGGCTATAGGTCAATATCACAAAATAACTATGAACTATCAAATTTTCAATCACCTTAACTCTTTTTCCTTACCTCTGTGCAAGTTATTCTAGTGCCATATTGTTGCTTATTTTGTGTTTCAAGTGATATGTTGAATGTCTCTATAGGCACATTTTCTTGGAAGATACTTGCACCAACATGAAGGAAGATCACTAAAAAATTGTGCACCCCCTAATTTGAAACCGTCATTACCCACCCATGCATGGATAACAAAAACCAAACTTAGGTGTGAGTTACCAAAGTCTTTATGAGATTCATGAGGTGTGGTAGGTTGATAAGATTTTTGTAGCCACATATTTTTTGCACATCTCTCAAAATGTGTGATTTGGGGGCGTGTCAACATTCGGGGGGGGGGAGGGGTTTGGGGCCTATAACTTTTCAACACCTCGTAAATGTAAATATATATCGCAAGGCCTCTTGGAACTCACAAACCAAGTTTTGAGTTTTGTTATCCATGCATTTGTGGATTATGACTTGCAAATTTGGGGGTGCATATATTTTTTGACCTTCCTTAATGTTGGTGCATATATCAACTAAGGAAATATCCCTATAGTGGCTTTCAACATTATTTGAGCACACAGAATAGCAACAATATGGTGCAAATATTTCCTGCACCGAGGTAAGGGGAAAAGAATTATGGTGATGGGATTCTTTTTGGTGGCTTTGAACTATGTACCCTCCCCTAAGTCCCCAAAACTGGTAAGGTGTGGTAAGTATTGTCAGTATATAACTTATGGTGACAATTCATGCCGCTACGAATGACTCACGCTTAGTTCAGCTATTTGGTTTGTGGAGTTCTTGATGCTGGTCAACTGTTACCATAGGCCGTAGCTGGTCCTCTACAAAGATATCTGCTGTAGTGTTCTCCTGTGCAATGTTACTAAGTCCTCGAAGGAGACTGTAGCAGACCCTAAACAGGTGCCATCAACAGCAACAAAATATGTTCTGACTATTTTGTAATGGCCAACATGGTGTACATGAGTACATTCAACAATCGCAAAAATACATAGCATGTATTGATATGTGTGTTGTGGATAGCAACAATAAGCAAGTTAGAATGTCTAGGAGACATCAAGCAATCTGCTCACTCTTGATGTAGTCCTCCACTTCTCCTCTACTGCCAAACTACACAGAAAAACAAAACAAAGAACTACAACTTGATACAACAACGTGTAGAAACAACCAGCTCTTATTAACAACCAGCTCTATTAACAACCAGCTGTATTAACAACCAGCTGTATTAACAACCAGCTGTATTAACAACCAGCTGTATTAACAACCAGCTGTATTAACAACCAGCTGTATTAACAAACCAGCTGTATTAACAACCAGCTGTATTAACAACCAGCTCTATTAACAACCAGCTGTATTAACAAACAGCTGTATTAACAACCAGCTGTATTAACAACCAGCTGTATTAACAACCAGCTGTATTAACAACCAGCTGTATTAACAACCAGCTGTATTAACAACCAGCTGTATTAACAACCAGCTGTATTAACAACCAGCTGTATTAACAACCAGCTGTATTAACAACCAGCTCTATTAACAACCAGCTGTATTAACAACCAGCAGTATTAACAACCAGCTGTATTAACAACCAGCTGTATTAACAACCAGCTGTATTAACAACCAGCTGTATTAACAACCAGCTGTATTAACAACCAGCTGTATTAAAAACCAGCTATATTAACTACCAGCTGTATTAACAACCAGCTGTATTAACAACCAGCTGTATTAACAACCAGCTGTATTAAAAACCAGCTATATTAACTACCAGCTGTATTAACAACCAGCTGTATTAACAATCAGCTGTATTAACAACCAGCTGTATTAACAACCAGCTGTATTAACAAACAGCTGTATTAACAACCAGCTGTATAACAACCAGCTGTATTAACTACCTGCTGTATTGGATTTGAGCTGTTAGAAAAGGAAGAATGGAAGCAAGACTAGGCCCAACCTTTTAGACACCCTTTACCATTTATAATCAAATATTTCAATATTGTGCTGGTTTTAGAATCAATGTGTGCCTGTGCAACCACAGTGCCACAATATTGGTGTGTATGATAATTGGTAAAGGTGGTCTAACTGGTTGTAGTCTGCGTGGGGGCAGTTCCATTTTTTTAACAAATCCAGCCAATATAGCTGTTTGCTCTTGTATATATACATATGTATACTGTATTTCCTTTAATTGAATTCTCCTTTTCATGCTCTAATTGTGTTTGCTGCGTGCGTGCCTTCATGTCAATGCATGCACTGATATGTTTTGTAGCAGAGATGACCATAAAATAATTTTTTAAACTTTTGTAAATTTTCACTCTTTGAAAATATATTGGATTGTCTGTCAAAAAATAAAGGAAACACAGATTTATCAATGCCCCAGCCCTAGCCCTAGCCCTAGCTCTAGCCTTAGCCTTAATCCTCCCTAGGTGACCTAGCCCTAGTTACTGAATGGCCCTAATCCTGGCCATTGCCCTGGCGCTAATACCAGCCACTGCTCTGGCCCTAATCTTAGCTTGAAGCCCTGATGATGTCGTCATGGTGATGGTTTATGCCTTGGAGACTCGCCCCTAACAAATATTGAGCTTTATCTCAGCCAAAGGTCTTAGATGTGATAGTTGTCAGTTCACACTTATATATTGATGGTACATGGAGGAAAATGTCACAGGTCTGAGGGAAGGTGATAAGAGCTCTTCTTAGTTACCGTGTGTAAACTGGCATGGTGACTGCACTTTCACATTGACATTGAAGAACCAAGGACATGGCAGGTCTGGAGGGAAGAAGACTATGAGATGGCAGCTCCTAATGTGAGAATGGGTGTAACGATGGTGACCCTGGGTTTTATATTTTACAAATTGTAACGAAAAAAGCAACTTGGATATCATTGTTCTCAATTGCTGGGGCTACTGCTAGGCACAGGATTCCCCCTAGGGTGGGAGTGAATAAATGCTCGGGCTACTGCTAGGAGGACTCCAGCTAGGGTGGGAGTGAATAATTGCTGGGGCTACTGCTAGGCGTAGGACTCCCCCTAGGGTCGGAGTGAATAATTGCTGCGACTATTGCTAGGCATAGGACTCCCACTAGGATGGGAGTGAATAATTGCTGGGACTACTGCTAGGCATACGATCCCCCCTAGGGTGGGAGTGAATAATTGCTGGAGCTACTGCTAAGCATAGGACTCCTCCTAGTGTTGGAGTGAATAATAGCTAGGGCTACTGCTAGGCATAGGATTCCCCCTTGGGTGGGTGGGGGTAAATGATGGCAAGGGCTACTGCTATGCGAAGGATTCCTCCTTGGGTAGTAGCTAATAATTGCTTGGGCTACTGCTAGGCATATGATTGTCCCAGCATGGTGGGAATTAATAATTGCGGGGGGAACTACTAGGATTGGTATTAGTGTGGGAGCTGGGAATCTGTTTGTGGCCTAGCATAGTGTTCTCTTCGTGAAACTCGACCACTGCTGTCGGTCCTCAAACTCTCCTAAATTAAACCATGCCCACAAGTCAATATTGTTTAGTTAGTCAGCATTATTTAGAATTAGGCACCTACAGATTATTAGACCATAATTCAGAGTCAATATGCCAGACTAGAGATATTTTTGTTGTCATGCTAATTATGTGTCAAGTAATATTACATGTGGGAGTAATTATGTGTGAGATAATTATCAATGAGACTAATTATGACTGTGGTAAGTGTCAGTTGGGGGGAGTGAAAACCCTTGTTTTGAGTTTGGACTATGTGTGGCTTATATGATTTAGATATCTCGTCAAGTTAAGTCGGGCAACAATGAGCTGAAGGATGTCTTCATGAAACTTCGGAGTCACATGGACGAGCTTCTGTTGACTGAATTTCCCTTTTACATCTTGCTCATCTACCGCATGCACAAGTACACACCCTCACATGCACACACATCACATGCACACCCTCTCACACATATCACATGCTGATCTTTACCCACACACATGCACACATAATGTGCATGCACACCCTCACTGATATCACGTGCACACACATCACTTGCACACTCTCACACACATCACATGCAGACCCTTACACTCACACATGCACATATAACATGCATGCATACCTTCACTCACAGTAGTGGGGAGAATAGGTTTTTTTAATTTAAGTATTCCGATTTCAAAAATTGCAGGAACACAATGTCACTCCAGTGGTTCCTACCAAAAAAAATTAAATCCAAAATGGCCGCACAAAAAAACACGTTTTTTCCCTTAAAGTGACTCTAAGTGCCCCGCCTTCCATGATCTTGGTGTCTATCCATGTTTTTGAGGTCCATGAACCCAATAACCACATGTGACTATCATAACACGTATTCTTGCCAAAGTTGAAAATTTAAAATGGCCGCCACAAAAAGGTTTGTTTTGTTTACCATAAAACGGCTCAAGTGTCCGGATTACCACGATCTTAGTATCTATACCGATACTTTTAGGTCCAAGAACTCCGTAGAACACATGTGAAATATCATGGAGGAAACTTAAAAAATAATGCCATATAATAACATTAATTTGTTACATCAATGACATGTATTTGTGTATGGTACCTCTACCTATGTTTTTTCAGGTCAAACGAATCAATGGTATGTCATACATTATGTTAAAATATAATTAAATGTTCCCTGTCAGTATTTCATGCTAAGATGTGCTTGCTTGTTCTCTGCTACACTGTCCTGAACAGAAGCATAACTGTGTACACTCCAGATTTGCTTTGACATAATGGCATCGTTTTGTTCAAGACTTTTTGCATTCACATTTCAACAGTTACTGACAAGCTTTGGCTGCTTCTGGAAGAGTAGTTCAGCATGGAGTCAATGGAGAATCATCTCTCACTCTCTTCTAGCCACATAAGTCTTGTGATGGAACTTCAAGGTCTCCTATAAGTAATTGTTTCAGATGTGCCCTGCCTGATAAACTGCCCTTTTCACATGCTGTTCCTGCATTGGAGGATTGTTTTCCATCTTATGATTTGGAGTGAGCAGCTTGTTTCTGGCTTCATTCATATGACTGAGTCCTGATGTTCGCTGATACAAGACAACAACATATCTCTCTACTTGCTCCAAGTTGTCGAGGGATACCTGGCTTAGAGCATGGAATAACTGAGCAAAAATCGGGGTTGAGATGAGGCTTACTGCACCAAACATCCCAAGCTGTTTTCTTTCCAATTCTGTGGAAGGCAGAAAGAGTATCACATCCTGATATTGCTTGCAAGATTAGAGGACCCCATGATGTGTCATTGGCTAATTCAGCTGCAATTTGGTGGCATGGAGATCTAACATAGTTTCGCACCACGACCAAATGCTATCCATATTTCACAGTCCTGTAAAACTTTAGACACTGCAATTGCTATAACCACCACATAGTATCTGTTGCATGTATCATCAGCTAGGTAAATCCATGAAGGAACTCATGGGAAGCATGAAGCCGGAGCTGAGTGTCTGCTTCTTCGTGAGTGCCGGACAGGTCAGCTATGGGTGATGGTACAGCATTCTGGCCCTGTGTGGAGATCACTTGCTTCTGTGGCGGAGGTTGAAACTCCTGTATTGCATTGGCTGGAAGTTGGAACATGCTGACTTTGTTTGCACCACGGTGAAGGAAGTTCATTCAGTTCACAGATTGGTGTTGTTGTCTCCCCGAAGATGACCACCATGCTGACTTTGTTTGCACCACGGTGAAGGAAGTTCATTCAGTTCACAGATTGGTGTTGTTGTCTCCCCGAAGATGACCACCAGATCCAAGGTCTGTCATGTTTGTGCCTTTAGGCTGTCCTTCCTCTAGACATCCCACACAACATCTACATGAACAACGTCTTGTAGCTTGTGTTGCACATAGGGCAAGAACACCAATTGTGAATAGTCCTGCAATGTTTTGACAGAAAGTTGGTACTTCTTTGGATCGTGCATGTGCACAGAGGGCAGCACCATCAACAACTTTGACATCAACATTTGGAACAGATTCCAGTTGTGGGACCAATGACTCCGGTTGTGGTACCAATGACTCTGGTTGTGGGACCAATGACTCCGGTTGTGGTACCAATGACTCCCGGTTGTGGTACCATGACTCAGGCTGTGGTACCAATGACTCCCGGTTGTGGGACCAATGACTCCGGTTGTGGTACGAATGACTCCGGTTGTGGTACCAATGACTCCGGTTGTGGTACCAATGACTCCGGTTGTGGTACGAATGACTCCGGTTGTGGTACCAATGACTCCGGTTGTGGTACCAATGACTCCCGGTTGTGGTACCATGACTCAGGCTGTGGTACCAATGACTCCCGGTTGTGGGACCAATGACTCCGGTTGTGGTACCAATGACTCCCAGGTTGTGGTACCAATGACTCTGGTTGTGGTACCAATGACTCCGGTTGTGTTGTGGTACCAATGACTCCGGTTGTGGTACCAATGACTCTTGTTGACTCTGGTTGTGGTATCAATGTACCAATGACTCTTGTTGTGGTACCAATGACTCTGGTTGTGGTACCAATGACTCCGGTTGTGGTACCAATGACTCCGGTTGTGGTACCAATGACTCCAGTTGTGGTACCAATGACTCTGGTTGTGGTACCAATGACTCTGGTTGTGGTACCAATGACTCCAGTTGTGGTACCAATGACTCCCGGTCATGTTACCAATGACTCTGGTTGTGGTACCAATGACTCCGGTTGTGGTACCAATGACTCTGGTTGTGGTACCAATGACTCTGGTTGTGGGACCAATGACTCCGGTTGTGGTACCAATGACTCCCGGTTGTGGTACCAATGACTCCGGTTGTGGTACCAATGACTCTGGTTGTGGTACCAATGACTTAGGCTGTGGTACCAATGACTCCAGTTGTGGTACCAATGACTCCGGTTGTGGTACCAAAGACTCCGGTTGTGGTATGAATGACAATCCGGTTGTGGTACCTATGACTCCGGTTGTGGTACCAATGACTCCAGTTGTGGTACCAATGACTCTGGTTGTGGTACCAATGACTCCGGCTGTGGGACCAATGACTCAGGTTATGGTACCAATGACTCCAAGCATTCCATCAAGTCAGATTTGTTTGTTTTTGCATGATGCCATTTGACGCCAACGATGGAGGCCAAGCATTTCATGGCCGAAGAAGGCATCCATTCACTTTCTCTAGCTTGATTCGATATATACATCTGTGAGAAGAGACTAGCGTCATTATGAAGGCGGGAAATCTTGGAAATGGACTTCACTGGTTTCTTTCTTGAACTAGAAGTTAACAGAGGCGGACTGTTGCTATGTACATATGGTGTCATTGAGTGCAGTGGTATTGTCATTGTCATTGATACTCTTTGCAACAAATTTTTGTTACTGTAGTTTTACTTACGTCTTCTGCGGACCTTATAGTATGTATGTACATACTATAAGATCAACTATTCACTTTGGTATCAAGTGCATAGAGGTCTGTGCTTGTATCAGCATAGGGATTGCCAAGTTCCTCCATCACATTAGTGACGCTCTTGACTTGAGATAGGGTAGTCTTCTGCACACTTGCTATTTTTCAGGGTGGCATTCTGTGTCCTTCTTTTTCATGGAATGTTTGTCATCGTCCTCTATTAATAGTCTAGCTGTTTCTTGACCTGCTACCATCTACCATCTTAGTGCTGCTTCATTTCCAATGCTACCTATTATGCCTCCATCTCCCTTCACCATTGCATTCATCTGCTCATGAACTTGATCGTGGGCTAGTGCTGAGAATTTGCGTCACAATTGCCTTTGAGGAACTCTGTATATGTGGTAGGGAAGTTAATCTATGTGGATCTCTCTCATGAATCGTCATCCCGCGAGCATAGTGATAGTGACCAAGAGCGAACATCCACGGAATAATCTTCCCAAGTGACTGCACGTAAGTAACATATTTTGTTCATGCTGTGATCTAAGGAACTGTGGGAAGAGGAGTTCCAACTGCCATACTTTGTACCAGTCAGTAATAGAACTGAGGATGGTCTGAAGCCATCTGCTTACACCACTCATCATAGTGTATTTATCTGGTGTGTTGATTTGATACTGAGCATATGACCTGTGAAGAAGAATGTACAGAGCCGCTGCTGTTGCTTGATGTGCCCACTGACCCCTGATGTGTGTGAAGCTTTCTGTGGACCAGCTGTACGCCCCTCAGTTGTAACATTGGCTGAAGTCATCACATAGGTCCAACCACTTCCATCAAGCCAGTCACCAATTACTATCAACATGGTTATTTCTATATGGAGACCCCCATCAGTACAACATATTGTCTTTTCCCGTACTCTTCTGGACATTTCCGTTGAAGTCTTTGCAATGGCATATAATAGCTGATCAACAGTGAGCATTGGATCTGGCTTGGATTGACACGAAGCATGTTGTGTTTGATGATATTCCTTCCATGCTTGAACATAGAGGGTGACTGTGTTCATCTCCAAACAATGGCTGTGGAGAGATAATCGCAGGTGGCTTGAGTACAGACGCCTGTGAGCTGGCAAAGAGGCTGAGCATGATGTGTTTGATGATATTCCTTCCATGCTTGACCATAGCGGGTGACTGTGTTCATCTCCAAACAATAGCTATGGAGAGATAATCGCAGGTGGCTTGAGTACAGACGCCTGTGAGCTGGCAAAGAGGCTGAGCATGATAGCTCCATGTTCACCAGATCAATTTGGTTTTCATTAGCCAACGTTGTCCTCACTTTTTCAAACCAACACTTCTGCATTTTTTCTTCACCCATTTCAGCAGATATGGAATTACTTGGTCATCATTTACTGTTGGAATGCCATTATTAGGTGGCACATCAGTATATGTATGACCTTGGTAATGACTTTGGTAATGACTTTGGTAATGACTTTGGTAATGACTTTGGTAATGACCTTGGTAATGACTTTGGTAATGACCTTGGTAATGACCTTGGTAATGACTTTGGTAATGACTTTGGTAATGACCTTGATAATGACTTTGGTAATGACCTTGGTAATGACTTTGGTAATGACTTTGGTAATGACCTTGGTAATGACCTTGATAATGACTTTGGTAATGACCTTGGTAATGACTTTGGTAATGACTTTGGTAATGACCTTGGTAATGACTTTGGTAATGACTTTGGTAATGACTTTGGTAATGACCTTGGTAATGACCTTGGTAATGACTTTGGTAATGACTTTGGTAATGACCTTGGTAAATGACCTTGGTAATGACTTTGGTAATGACCTTGGTAATGACCTTGGTAATGACTTTGGTAATGACTTTGGTAATGACCTTGGTAATGACTTTGGTAATGACTTTGGTAATGACTTTGGTAATGACCTTGGTAATGACTTTGGTAATGACCTTGGTAATGACTTTGGTAATGACTTTGGTAATGACCTTGATAATGGCCTTGGTAATGACTTTGGTAATGACTTTGGTAATGACTTTGGTAATGACTTTGGTAATGACCTTGGTAATGACTTTGGTAATGACTTTGGTAATGACCTTGGTAATGACCTTGATAATGACTTTGGTAATGACCTTGGTAATGACTTTGGTAATGACTTTGGTAATGACCTTGGTAATGACTTTGGTAATGACCTTGGTAATGACCTTGATTATGACTTTGGTAATGACTTTGGTAATGACTTTGGTAATGACTTTGGTAATGACCTTGGTAATGACTTTGGTAATGACTTTGGTAATGACTTTGGTAATGACTTTGGTAATGACCTTGGTAATGACCTTGGTAATGACTTTGGTAATGACTTTGGTAATGACTTTGGTAATGACCTTGGTAATGACCTTGGTAATGACTTTGGTAATGACTTTGGTAATGACTTTGGTAATGACCTTGGTAATGACCTTGGTAATGACTTTGGTAATGACCTTGGTAATGACCTTGGTAATGACTTTGGTAATGACTTTGGTAATGACTTTGGTAATGACTTTGGTAATGACTTTGGTAATGACTTTGGTAATGACTTTGGTAATGACTTTGGTAATGACTTTGGTAATGACCTTGGTAATGACTTTGGTAATGACTTTGGTAATGACCTTGGTAATGACTTTGGTAATGACTTTGGTAATGACTTTGGTAATGACCTTGGTAATGACTTTGGTAATGACTTTGGTAATGACTTTGGTAATGACTTTGGTAATGACTTTGGTAATGACTTTGGTAATGACCTTGGTAATGACTTTGGTAATGACTTTGGTAATGACTTTGGTAATGACTTTGGTAATGACCTTGGTAATGACTTTGGTAATGACTTTGGTAATGACCTTGGTAATGACTTTGGTAATGACCTTGGTAATGACCTTGGTAATGACTTTGGTAATGACTTTGGTAATGACCTTGGTAATGACTTTGGTAATGACTTTGGTAATGACTTTGGTAATGACTTTGGTAATGACCTTGGTAATGACTTTGGTAATGACCTTGGTAATGACTTTGGTAATGACTTTGGTAATGACTTTGGTAATGACTTTGGTAATGACCTTGGTAATGACCTTGGTAATGACCTTGGTAATGACTTTGGTAATGGCTTTGGTAATGACCTTGGTAATGACCTTGGTAATGACTTTGGTAATGACTTTGGTAATGACCTTGGTAATGACTTTGGTAATGACCTTGGTAATGGCCTTGGTAATGACTTTGGTAATGACCTTGGTAATGACTTTGGTAATGACCTTGGTAATGACCTTGGTAATGACTTTGGTAATGACTTTGGTAATGACTTTGGTAATGACCTTGGTAATGACTTTGGTAATGACTTTGGTAATGACTTTGGTAATGACTTTGGTAATGACCTTGGTAATGACTTTGGTAATGACTTTGGTAATGACCTTGGTAATGACTTTGGTAATGACTTTGGTAATGACCTTGGTAATGACTTTGGTAATGACTTTGGTAATGACCTTGGTAATGACTTTGGTAATGACTTTGGTAATGACCTTGGTAATGACTTTGGTAATGACTTTGGTAATGACTTTGATAATGGCCTTGGTAATGACTTTGGTAATGACCTTGGTAATGACCTTGATAATGACTTTGGTAATGACCTTGGTAATGACTTTGGTAATGACTTTGGTAATGACTTTGGTAATGACTTTGGTAATGACTTTGGTAATGACTTTGGTAATGACTTTGGTAATGACCTTGGTAATGACCTTGGTAATGACCTTGGTAATGACTTTGGTAATGACTTTGGTAATGACTTTGGTAATGACCTTGGTAATGACTTTGGTAATGACTTTGGTAATGACTTTGGTAATGACTTTGATAATGACTTTGGTAATGACTTTGGTAATAACTTGACAGATTTCGACTGGTTGGGCTCTGTTTTCAGTAATCTCCTGAAGTTCCGTGACAACTCCAGGATTGTCACTTGTTGTGTGTTGTGTGATTGATATTGCAGTGCCATGGCAAGAGTATGACTTGAGGTGGACGGGTAGCTGTGATCATGTTGTCCAGGTCTCCAGTGGTGAACACTGCCCTCATTCTCATATATGTCAATTACTCTATTGGATTGCTCCGTGGACAGTTGCAAAACTCTGTCACGTGACACCAACAGACATTTCTCAAAGAGATTGTCAATGAGATGACGTTTACGTGTTCTGTTTTGAATGAGTAGGCCAAGATATAGCGGGAGAACAGTCTCGTAGTCCTAGTTGTGCCAAGATACAACGGGAGAACAGTCTCATGGTCCTAGTTGTGCCAAGATACAATGGGAGAACAGTCTCGTGGTCCTAGTTGTGCCAAGATACAACGGGAGAACAGTCTCGTGGTCCTAGTTGTGCCAAGATACAACGGGAGAACAGTCTCGTGGTCCTAGTTGTGCCAAGATACAACGGGAGAACAGTCTCGTGGTCCTAGTTGTGCCATGCTGCTACAGAATCTCTCCTACCTCGTTTGACAGCACTGATGACTAGTATACTACTGTGTGATGGACGAGGCATCGGTGTTTACATCATTGTCATCAATACGCTGTCTTACATTTGAGCCCCCTAGAATTATCCTGACAGGAGCAGATAGAGAAAGTTGTAGGTTGTCATATTGGCCATCACTTAGGTTCTATTGAAGTGGTATTTTTTCTAAAACATTTCTTTGTGAACCAATAGGCCACTCTCATCAGCACGACAGCTTCTTCATCTGGATTGAAGTTGCCTGCATCTAGCAAGGCATCACTAACATCTTCCTTGAATGACAATACTGTGCCAGACTTGCTGTTATAAGTTTCACTAACATCTCCTTGAATGACAATACTGTGCCAGACTTGCTGTTATAAGTTTCACTAACATCTCCTTGAATGACAATACAGTGCCAGACTTGCTGTTATAAGTTTCACTAACATCTCCTTAAATGACAATACTGTGCCAGACTTGCTGTTATAAGTTTCACTAACATCTCCTTGAATGACAATACTGTGCCAGACTTGCTGTTATAAGTTTCACTAACATCTTCTTGAATGACAATACTGTGCCAGACTTGCTGTTATAAGTTTCACTAACTTCTCCTTGAATGACAATATTGTGCCGGACTTGCTGTTATAAGTTTCACTAACATCTCCTTGAATGACAATACTGTGCCAGACTTGCTGTTATAAGTTTCACTAACATCTCCTTGAATGACAATACTGTGCCAGACTTGCTGTTATAAGTTTCACTAACATCTTCCTTGAATGACAATACTGTGCCAGACTTGCTGTTATAAGTTTCACTAACATCTCCTTGAATGACAATATTGTGCCAGACTTGCTGTTATAAGTTTCACTAACATCTCCTTGAATGACGATACTGTGCCAGACTTGCTGTTATAAGTTTCACTAACATCTCCTTGAATGACAATATTGTGCCAGACTTGCTGTTATAAGTTTCACTAACATCTCCTTGAATGACAATACTCTGCCAGACTTGCTGTTATAAGTTTCACTAACATCTCCTTGAATGACAATATTGTGCCAGACTTGCTGTTATAAGTTTCACTAACATCTCCTTGAATGACAATATTGTGCCAGACTTGCTGTTATAAGTTTCACTAACATCTTCCTTGAATGACAATACTGTGCCAGACTTGCTGTTATAAGTTTCACTAACATCTTCCTTGAATGACAATACTGTGCCAGACTTGCTGTTATAAGTTTCACTAACATCTCCTTGAATGACAATACTGTGCCAGACTTGCTGTTATAAGTTTCACTAACATCTTCCTTGAATGACAATACTGTGCCAGACTTGCTGTTATAAGTTTTACTAACATCTTCCTTGAATGACAATACTGTGCCAGACTTGCTGTTATAAGTTTCACTAACATCTTCCTTGAATGACAATACTGTGCCAGACTTGCTGTTATAAGTTTCACTAACATCTTCCTTGAATGACAATACTGTGCCAGACTTGCTGTTATAAGTTTCACTAACATCTCCTTGAATGACAATATTGTGCCAGACTTGCTGTTATAAGTTTCACTAACATCTTCCTTGAATGACAATACTGTGCCAGACTTGCTGTTATAAGTTTCACTAACATCTTCCTTGAATGACAATACTGTGCCAGACTTGCTGTTATAAGTTTCACTAACATCTCCTTGAATGACAATACTGTGCCAGACTTGCTGTTATAAGTTTCACTAACATCTTCTTGAATGACAATACTGTGCCAGACTTGCTGTTATAAGTTTCACTAACTTCTCCTTGAATGACAATATTGTGCCAGACTTGCTGTTATAAGTTTCACTAATATCTCCTTGAATGACAATACTGTGCCAGACTTGCTGTTATAAGTTTCACTAACATCTCCTTGAATGACAATACTGTGCCAGACTTGCTGTTATAAGTTTCACTAACATCTTCCTTGAATGACAATACTGTGCCAGACTTGCTGTTATAAGTTTCACTAACATCTCCTTGAATGACAATACTGTGCCAGACTTGCTGTTATAAGTTTCACTAACATCTCCTTGAATGACGATACTGTGCCAGACTTGCTGTTATAAGTTTCACTAACATCTCCTTGAATGACAATATTGTGCCAGACTTGCTGTTATAAGTTTCACTAACATCTCCTTGAATGTCAATACTGTGCCAGACTTGCTGTTATAAGTTTCACTAACATCTCCTTGAATGACAATATTGTGCCAGACTTGCTGTTATAAGTTTCATTAACATCTCCTTGAATGACAATATTGTGCCAGACTTGCTGTTATAAGTTTCACTAACATCTTCCTTGAATGACAATACTGCGCCAGACTTGCTGTTATAAGTTTCACTAACATCTTCCTTGAATGAAAATACTGTGCCAGACTTGCTGTTATAAGTTTTACTAACATCTCCTTGAATGACAATACTGTGCCAGACTTGCTGTTATAAGTTTCACTAACATCTTCCTTGAATGACAATACTGTGCCAGACTTGCTGTTATAAGTTTCACTAACATCTTCCTTGAATGACAATACTGTGCCAGACTTGCTGTTATAAGTTTCACTAACATCTCCTTGAATGACAATACTGTGCCAGACTTGCTGTTATAAGTTTCACTAACATCTTCCTTGAATGACAATACTGTGCCAGACTTGCTGTTATAAGTTTCACTAACATCTCCTTGAATGACAATATTGTGCTAGACTTGCTGTTATAAGTTTCACTAACATCTCCTTGAATGACAATACTGTGCCAGACTTGCTGTTATAAGTTTCACAAACATCTCCTTGAATGACAATACTGTGCCAGACTTGCTGTTATAAGTTTCACTAACATCTCCTTGAATGACAATACTGTGCCAGACTTGCTGTTATAAGTTTCACTAACATCTCCTTGAATGACAATACTGTGCCAGACTTGCTGTTATAAGTTTCACTAACATCTCCTTGAATGACAATACTGTGCCAGACTTGCTGTTATAAGTTTCACTAGCATCTCCTTAAATGACAATACTGTGCCAGACTTGCTGTTATAAGTTTCACTAACATCTTCCTTGAATGACAATACTGTGCCAGACTTGCTGTTATAAGTTTCACTAACATCTTCCTTGAATGACAATACTGTGCCAGACTTGCTGTTATAAGTTTCACTAACATCTCCTTGAATGACAATACTGTGCCAGACTTGCTGTTATAAGTTTCACTAACATCTTCCTTGAATGACAATACTGTGCCAGACTTGCTGTTATAAGTTTCACTAACATCTCCTTGAATGACAATACTGTGCTAGACTTGCTGTTATAAGTTTCACTAACATCTCTGTGAATGACAATACTGTGCCAGACTTGCTGTTATAAGTTTCACAAACATCTCCTTGAATGACAATACTGTGCCAGACTTGCTGTTATAAAAGTTTCACTAACATCTTCCTTGAATGACAATACTGTGCCAGACTTGCTGTTATAAGTTTCACTAACATCTTCCTTGAATGACAATATTGTGCCAGACTTGCTGTTATAAGTTTCACTAACATCTCCTTGAATGACAATACTGTGCCAGACTTGCTGTTATAAGTTTCACTATCATCTTCTTGAATGACAATACTGTGCCAGACTTGCTGTTATAAGTTTCACTAACATCTTCCTTGAATGACAATACTGTGCCAGACTTGCTGTTATAAGTTTCACTAACATCTCCATACTGTGCCAGACTTGCTGTTATAAGTTTCACTAACATCTCCTTGAATGACAATACTGTGCCAGACTTGCTGTTATAAGTTTCACTAACATCTCCATACTGTGCCAGACTTGCTGTTATAAGTTTCACTAACATCTCCTTGAATGACAATACTGTGCCAGACTTGCTGTTATAAGTTTCACTAACATCTCCATACTGTGCCAGACTTGCTGTTATAAGTTTCACTAACATCTCCATACTGGGCCAGACTTGCTGTTATAAGTTTCACTAACATCTTATTGAATGACAATACTGTGCCAGACTTGCTGTTATAAGTTTCACTAACATCTCCTTAAATGACAATACTGTGCCAGACTTGCTGTTATAAGTTTCACTAACATCTCCTTGAATGACAATACTGTGCCAGACTTGCTGTTATAAGTTTCACTAACATCTCCTTGAATGACAATACTGTGCCAGACTTGCTGTTATAAGTTTCACTAACATCTCCTTGAATGACAATACTGTGCCAGACTTGCTGTTATAAGTTTCACTAACATCTCCTTGAATGACAATACTGTGCCAGACTTGCTGTTATAAGTTTCACTAACATCTCCTTGAATGACAATACTGTGCCAGACTTGCTGTTATAAGTTTCACTAACATCTCCTTGAATGACAATACTGTGCCAGACTTGCTGTTATAAGTTTCACTAACATCTCCTTGAATGACAATATTGTGCCAGACTTGCTGTTATAAGTTTCACTAACATCTCCTTGAATGACAATATTGTGCCAGACTTGCTGTTATAAGTTTTACTAACATCTCCTTGAATGACAATACTGTGCCAGACTTGCTGTTATAAGTTTCGAGAGCTGGAATAGTTGTTGGAGTTTCTATGCAAGTCTGGTGGAATGGATGTGTCCAGTTGGGTCACCACCTAATTTTTGTAGGTGCTCACAATACAATTCCTTGAGATCAGAGAGTTTGAAAACATGATTCAGGTCTCCACCCAATTGGCCATATTCCTCACTGTAAGACTCCACCTCAGCAAGTGCAAGTGACAGTGGGTTTATTTGGCGACACTTCTCAGTTGAACGTCTTTGTTGCTATCTGTGTTTGTTATAGAATGATGTCAAGCACTTTAAGAGATATACAGCATCAATAGTCATCATATCTCCAACCCATAATGGCCAACAGCTTGGAATCTCTGAGCTCCATAGCTATTTATTTGACACGGGTATCCAGGGATATCTACTCGGCTTTGTGAAAGTCTCCTGTGGTGTTATCACAGAGAAGAACAAGCTGGTTGATTCCCCTTTTCTGTTCCCATGGCACATGCTGGAGAGATCATTGATATATGTATAGACAACAAGATCCTGGTAATCAGGCTACTTACAGTCAACCATTCTATGGTCCATGACATCATTGATATATGTATAGACAACAAGATCCTGGTAATCAGGCTACTTACAGTCAACCATTCTATGGCCCATGACATCATTGATATATGTATAGACAACAAGATCCTGGTAATCAGGCTACTTACAGTCAACCATTCTATGGCCCATGACATCATTGATATATGTATAGACAACAAGATCCTGGTAATCAGGCTACTTACAGTCAACCATTCTATGGCCCATGACATCATTGATATATGTATAGACAACAAGATCCTGGTAATCAGGCTACTTACAGTCAACCATTCTATGGCCCATGACATCATTGATATATGTATAGACAACAAGATCCTGGTAATCAGGCTACTTACAGTCAACCATTCTATGGCCCATGACATCATTGATATATGTATAGACAACAAGATCCTGGTAATCAGGCTACTTACAGTCAACCATTCTATGGCCCATGACATCATTGATATATGTATAGACAACAAGATCCTGGTAATCAGGCTACTTACAGTCAACCATTCTATGGCCCATGACATCATTGATATATGTATAGACAACAAGATCCTGGTAATCAGGCTACTTACAGTCAACCATTCTATGGCCCATGACATCATTGATATATGTATAGACAACAAGATCCTGGTAATCAGGCTACTTACAGTCAACCATTCTATGGCCCATGACATCATTGATATATGTATAGACAACAAGATCCTGGTAATCAGGCTACTTACAGTCAACCATTCTATGGCCCATGACATCATTGATATATGTATAGACAACAAGATCCTGGTAATCAGGCTACTTACAGTCAACCATTCTATGGCCCATGACATCATTGATATATGTATAGACAACAAGATCCTGGTAATCAGGCTACTTACAGTCAACCATTCTATGGCCCATGACATCATTGATATATGTATAGACAACAAGATCCTGGTAATCAGGCTACTTACAGTCAACCATTCTATGGCCCATGACATCATTGATATATGTATAGACAACAAGATCCTGGTAATCAGGCTACTTACAGTCAACCATTCTATGGCCCATGACATCATTGATATATGTATAGACAACAAGATCCTGGTAATCAGGCTACTTACAGTCAACCATTCTATGGCCCATGACATCATTGATATATGTATAGACAACAAGATCCTGGTAATCAGGCTACTTACAGTCAACCATTCTATGGCCCATGACATCATTGATATATGTATAGACAACAAGATCCTGGTAATCAGGCTACTTACAGTCAACCATTCTATGGCCCATGACATCATTGATATATGTATAGACAACAAGATCCTGGTAATCAGGCTACTTACAGTCAACCATTCTATGGCCCATGACATCATTGATATATGTATAGACAACAAGATCCTGGTAATCAGGCTACTTACAGTCAACCATTCTATGGCCCATGACATCATTGATATATGTATAGACAACAAGATCCTGGTAATCAGGCTACTTACAGTCAACCATTCTATGGCCCATGACATCATTGATATATGTATAGACAACAAGATCCTGGTAATCAGGCTACTTACAGTCAACCATTCTATGACCCATGACATCATTGATATATGTATAGACAACAAGATCCTGGTAATCAGGCTACTTACAGTCAACCATTCTATGGCCCATGACATCATTGATATATGTATAGACAACAAGATCCTGGTAATCAGGCTACTTACAGTCAACCATTCTATGGCCCATGACATCATTGATATATGTATAGACAACAAGATCCTGGTAATCAGGCTACTTACAGTCAACCATTCTATGGCCCATGACATCATTGATATATGTATAGACAACAAGATCCTGGTAATCAGGCTACTTACAGTCAACCATTCTATGGCCCATGACATCATTGATATATGTATAGACAACAAGATCCTGGTAATCAGGCTACTTACAGTCAACCATTCTATGGCCCATGACATCATTGATATATGTATAGACAACAAGATCCTGGTAATCAGGCTACTTACAGTCAACCATTCTATGGCCCATGACATCATTGATATATGTATAGACAACAAGATCCTGGTAATCAGGCTACTTACAGTCAACCATTCTATGGCCCATGACATCATTGATATATGTATAGACAACAAGATCCTGGTAATCAGGCTACTTACAGTCAACCATTCTATGGTCCATGACATCATTGATATATGTATAGACAACAAGATCCTGGTAATCAGGCTACTTACAGTCAACCATTCTATGGATATATGTATGACATCATTGATATATGTATAGACAACAAGATCCTGGTAATCAGGCTACTTACAGTCAACCATTCTATGGCCCATGACATCATTGATATATGTATAGACAACAAGATCCTGGTAATCAGGCTACTTACAGTCAACCATTCTATGGTCCATGACATCATTGATATATGTATAGACAACAAGATCCTGGTAATCAGGCTACTTACAGTCAACCATTCTATGGCCCATGACATCATTGATATATGTATAGACAACAAGATCCTGGTAATCAGGCTACTTACAGTCAACCATTCTATGGCCCATGACATCATTGATATATGTATAGACAACAAGATCCTGGTAATCAGGCTACTTACAGTCAACCATTCTATGGCCCATGACATCATTGATATATGTATAGACAACAAGATCCTGGTAATCAGGCTACTTACAGTCAACCATTCTATGGCCCATGACATCATTGATATATGTATAGACAACAAGATCCTGGTAATCAGGCTACTTACAGTCAACCATTCTATGGCCCATGACATCATTGATATATGTATAGACAACAAGATCCTGGTAATCAGGCTACTTACAGTCAACCATTCTATGGCCCATGACATCATTGATATATGTATAGACAACAAGATCCTGGTAATCAGGCTACTTACAGTCAACCATTCTATGGCCCATGACATCATTGATATATGTATAGACAACAAGATCCTGGTAATCAGGCTACTTACAGTCAACCATTCTATGGCCCATGACATCATTGATATATGTATAGACAACAAGATCCTGGTAATCAGGCTACTTACAGTCAACCATTCTATGGCCCATGACATCATTGATATATGTATAGACAACAAGATCCTGGTAATCAGGCTACTTACAGTCAACCATTCTATGGCCCATGACATCATTGATATATGTATAGACAACAAGATCCTGGTAATCAGGCTACTTACAGTCAACCATTCTATGGCCCATGACATCATTGATATATGTATAGACAACAAGATCCTGGTAATCAGGCTACTTACAGTCAACCATTCTATGGCCCATGACATCATTGATATATGTATAGACAACAAGATCCTGGTAATCAGGCTACTTACAGTCAACCATTCTATGGTCCATGACATCATTGATATATGTATAGACAACAAGATCCTGGTAATCAGGCTACTTACAGTCAACCATTCTATGGCCCATGACATCATTGATATATGTATAGACAACAAGATCCTGGTAATCAGGCTACTTACAGTCAACCATTCTATGGTCCATGACATCATTGATATATGTATAGACAACAAGATCCTGGTAATCAGGCTACTTACAGTCAACCATTCTATGGCCCATGACATCATTGATATATGTATAGACAACAAGATCCTGGTAATCAGGCTACTTACAGTCAACCATTCTATGGTCCATGACATCATTGATATATGTATAGACAACAAGATCCTGGTAATCAGGCTACAGTCCACATACTCAAAGAAAATCCCTAGAGCCAATTTTCATGTTTCTTTCCAGAAGTGCATACCTCGGACACATATCCGCCCAGCTACATCACATGCACACACGCATGTCACTTGCACACCCTTACACACACATGCACACCACCCTCACTCACAACACATGCACACCTCATACATATCTCATGCACACCTCACAATTGTGTGTATTATACCATATAGAGGGATATTTTGAGGCTTAAACGTTCACCGATGGTGACTGAATGAATAATTTGCATGGGAAATATTCATGGCTTGTGTATCACTATTTGCATCTGTGATGTGAGATGCTGGCGTGATCTTTACTAGCAGACCTCGAGGATCATGAAGTTTGTCAGCCATCCCTGCCTGCATGCTTGATGCACTTGTACAGAGACATGTGAGATACTACCCTCCCAAACTATTCCTCTTTCAGCACACAGTGAAAACATGACTATTAAGCGCTCAAAATATCCTTCTCTATGCTGTACATGTATATGCATATGCATGAACTTCTATACTCACTGTGGTCCTGCCACTGATAGTAACTTCTCTCTCTTTCTCTCTCTGTCTCTCCTCTTATGTGCGCAGGAAGCATCGCAAGTATATGTGTGATCAGCTGCAATTGTTCATCATCAACTGCATAGACAGGCTGGAGAGAGCCGACATAATGGTCGTGACTAATGTGCTAACACACTTCCTCAACAGGCAAGCTTATTGTCTCTAGTTTTATTCCCTCAAGGCCACACTGGCTGGAAGCTGCTGCAGCAGAGAATACCCTATGTTGCATTGTGTATAGCCTAGGATACATGTGGGTGTTATGTGAGCTTCCAGGATACATGTAGGTGTGAATGAATGTCCTAGGATGCCTGGAGAGGTGTGATAATATTTTGAATAATTCAGGAAACATTAGGTGTCATATGAACACCTTTGAATATATGTGAGTGTGATATACCACCCTAGGACACATGTAGGTGTGGTATGAACACCTTTGAATATATGTGAGCGTGATATACCACCCTAGGACACATGTAGGTGTGGTATGAACACCTTTGAATATATGTGGGTGTGATATACCACCCTAGGACACATGTAGGTGTGGTATGAACACAGTATGATACATGTTCATGAGATGTCTCTGGTTTCAGGCGTGACTTTAGAGTGGCGTACAATCCTGCTGACGATGCAGACAAGAACAGCTCGGTCTTCCACTTGCTGGAGCAAGTCTGTCTGGAGATGGCAGAGGTTTCCTATAAGATTCAGATGGCACCATTATCCAAAGCTAGCAAGCTTCCGAATGGTTTGAAGCCTCTCTACAAGAACTTTGTGTACTCTCGCATGTTGTGGAGTAAGTTAGTGGGCGTGGCTCGTTGTTGTGTGGTTGTGGCTATGTAATGCAGTACTGACATTTTGATCAAAGGAGTGTAATTAAGGGTGTCTGATAATAAGGAGAGCATAGCTCAGCTGGTAGACAACTTGTGAGGCCTCACTGAGGTGGAATGATAGGAGCTCAACCATGTTGGGTGAACCTATTGACCTCTGACTTTTATTTGTGGGTTTGGTTTTTAATAACAGTAGCCCAGCAATTGCATGTAAGCAAAAGAATGTTAATGAAAGTTTTAATTACGCTGCTGTCACGGCTCTTTGCTGTGATTGCCAGCCTATAATGGACTGCTGTCTATCCAGATTCACGACAAACATTTTTAATATTCTCGTCTCCCTCATGCCATAAATGCTATTTCAATTTAGCGAATGTTGTAGCAGAAACCGCCTAAAGCAGCTACTGTGGGATGCAAGCTCCAGCCAGCTGCAGTGACCAGACCCACCTCTAACTTGCACCATCATCAGACCTAATCAACACCCACTTTACTCACATTAACTTTAAAACGGTCCATCACCTCACCATTGCCATGCTACTAGTCACCCCCTTTTCCATATATAGTCACTATTGCTCTCCTACTCTGTTGGCCTCTTCTAATTGGTCAAACTACCCTACTCCTCCCATGAAACACACCTTCTCAACCTCTCTCTATAAAAACCTCATCCCACTGCTCTTGTCTTCAGTCTTCACATTCTTCACTCTAGTGACCTACCTTTACTCTACCGACCTACCTTCACTCTACCTTCCCCAAGTTGTGCTGGCTCCGGGTACTCCCGTCAGTTTTGTTCATTGGTAGTCTCTTCACTTCGGAGAGACTACATACTCTGTACTATCATTTGGTTGAGTTCTAATTCTTCTTCTTCATTATTTATTAACGGTTTGTTGCTAACCTAACCATCTATTGTACCATTTGATAGATCTGCCATCAGAACTACTGTTCTGTAAATTCCTTTCAGTCAAGGGCAGTCCAAGGGCTCAAGAAGAGAGTTGGAGCGAGGTAGTATTATAACTTCCTCTCATATACACCTGACTCACCATACCCAGAGTAGCTTCACACAGTTCCAGAGTAACGCCCAGGGACTAAGATGCCATATTCAATTCTAGACTCCTGGCAGAAGGAGTCGAGCCTGTTAAAGAGCTAACTTGAGCCAACACTGAATGATGAGTTGATTGTAGTATTCCAGTGGCATGCGAGTCTCCATTCCAGCTGCATGCGAGTCTTTATTCCAGCTGCATGCGAGTCTTTATTCCAGCTGCATGCGAGTCTTTATTCCAGCTGCATGTGAGTCTTTATTTGAAGACAAAAGCCAAGCATTTTGAGAGATACGGAGATGACTGGCCATAGATGCTGTTGATTCCCCTATAAAGTAGCTACCAGTGTAGAGCAGAAATAGTAGGTCCTTCGTATGGCTCTGAATTATTTTCTCTTCAGGAGAAAGAGTTACCATGCTTATCACTTCTAATATGAATATGGGAGTAAACTTGACTTCTTTTACTCAATTGGAATAGCATTTATACAAGTGTGAGACGGAAATTTTAAAACTGTTTGTTGTGAATCTCTATAAACAGCAATGCATTTTAGTGGGCAGCCACAGCACCCAGCCGTGACATCACAGCAGTTAATTGTTGAAGAATTCCTTAGGCCTCACCTGCAACCGGGCTATTACATTTATAGCTATAACTTGTTTTGTCAGGAATAAAATATTGAACTGTTGAATGCAAATACAGTAAGCTGCTTTTGTTATAAGAATCAGCTCCATTGAGGTAAGCAAACAAGAGCTATGCATCGCTACGTCGCTCGATGTCTACAACAAAATTTACAGCAAAAATATCAATCCAGGAATGACTCCTTTCTCAAAAGCGAAGGGATTCTGAGTGTTTTCCAGTAAGCACTGGTGTCTATGCAGCCTTCCCCAGCAGAAGAGCTTCCAGTAAGCATTGGTGTCTGTGCAGCCTTCCCCAGCAGAAGAGCTTCCAGTAAGATTGGTGTCTGTGCAGCCTTTCCCAGCAGAGGAGCTTCACAGTAAGCATTGTTGTCTGACAAACCTTCCTCAGCAGAAGAGCTTCCCAGGAAGCATTGGTGTCTGTGCAGCCTTCCTTAGCAAAGGAGTTTCCCAGTAAGCATTAGTGTCTGTGCAGCCTTCCTCAGCAGAAGAGCTTAACAGTAAGCATTGGTGTCTGTCCAGCCTTCCTTAGCAGAGGAGCTTCCCAGTAAGCATTAGTGTATGTGCAGCCTTCCTCAGCAGAAGAGCTTAACAGTAAGCATTGGTATCTGTCCAGCCTTCCTTAGCAGAGGAGCTTCCCAGTAAGCATTAGTGTCTGTGCAGCCTTCCTCAGCAGAGGAGCTTCCCAGTAAGCATTAGTGTCTGTGCAGCCTTCCTCAGCAGAGGAGCTTCCCAGTAAGCATTGGTGCCTGTGCAGCCTTCCTTATCAGAGGAGCTTCCCAGTAAGCATTTGTGTCGGTGCAGCCTTCCTTAGCAGAGGAGCTTCCCAGTAAGCATTGGTATCTTGCAGCCTTCCCTAGCAGAAGAGCTTCCCAGTAAGCATTTGTGTCTGTGCAGCCTTCCCCAGCAGAAGAGCTTCCCAGTAAGCATTGGTGTCTGTGCAGCCTTCCTCAGCAAGTAAAGGTCTGGATGAGGCACATCTTGATGGAGTTGCAAACGAGTTAGCCACCATCTAACCGGCAGGTGCAGGCAGAAAAAATGTCATTGAGCTCGTATGCTTCATTTATATATATATATATACTCTTTGGCCGATGTCGGTGGTTAAGTTGTGCATGTGGACCACTGCCATACTGGTCTAAACTTCTTGAACTTGAAGGAGGTGGGAGTGCACTTGTGATTCTGTTGGAAACTGGAGAGTATGTAAATATGAATTGCTCTGCTGTTGCACATCTACATTAGCTACAATGGGAGACGGTAAGGTGGTATGGTTAGTTATTCTTTGGTCATGCACATACTGGTGGTGGTGGTGGCAGAGGAGCAAAGCTAGCTTTGAGGAGTGAACTGGATGGCCTAGTAATATTAACTTAACTGGTTTCTCTCTGGAACTGATGTACTAGGGGGGGAAACCTGGCCCTGCTGTAACAATAGACCAGCTATAATATAATATTCATCGATCTCTTGTTATGAAGGGAGGAAAAGGTTATAAAATATTTTTCATACAGACACTAAGTATTTACATTACCTCATCAGAGAGTGTGCTACTACTCCCTATATTATTATCACCCACATTTTAAAATGGCAGACCGCAACCTCCCCAAAGCAACAACACCAACCAAAGCCATAGTTCATTATTGTTGTTGTTGTTGTTGGGGTTGGTGTTGTTAATTAATTAATTAATTAATGAAATTATTTATTATTATTACAGTGCGGCCTCTTGCTGCTATTTCTGTATTGTTATTCTGCGATGAGCTCACTGGTGATGTGTGCATACAAATGCCTTCCCTTCTGTCTGAACATCTTTAACTCGGCAATTTTATTTGCTTCTCTTCCAGCTTATGGCACTCCTGGATGTCTCAGCTATCCTTCTATTTGTGTCCTAGCAGAAAAACGTGGTCCTCGGCTGCCTTTTTATGCATCGCTATTTGGCAATGAGCTCACCACTCACGCATACAAATGTTTTTGCTTCTGTCTAACACCCTATTTGCCTCTCTTCCAGCTTTTGGCACGCCCTGATTCCTCATCTTCCAGCTTATGGCACACCCTGATGTCTCATCTTCCAGCTTATGGCACACCCTGATGCCTATCTTCCAGCTTATGGCACACCCTGATGCCTCTCTTCCAGCTTATGGTACACCCTGATACCTCATCTTCCAGCTTATGGCACACCCTGATGCCTCATCTTCCAGCTTATGGCACACCCTGATGCCTATCTTCCAGCTTATGGCACACCCTGATGCCTCATCTTCCAGCGTATGGCACACCCTGATGCCTCATCTTCCAGCTTATGGCACACCCTGATGCCTATCTTCCAGCTTATGGCACACCCTGATGCCTCATCTTCCAGCGTATGGCCCACCCTGATGCCCCATCTTCCAGCTTATGGCACACCCTGATGCCTCATCTTCCAGCTTATGGCACTCCTTGATACCTCATCTTCCAGCTTATGGCACACCCTGATGCCTCATCTTCCAGCTTATGACACACCCTGATGCCTCATCTTCCAGCTTATGATATACCCTGATGCCTCATCTTCCAGCTTATGGCACGCCCTGATGCCTCATCTTCCAGCTTATGGCACGCCCTGATGCCTCATCTTCCAGCTTATGGCACACCCTGATGCCTCATCTTCCAGCTTATGGCACTTCCTGATGCCTCATCTTCCAGCTTATTGCACACCCTAATGCCTCATCTTCCAGCTTATGGCACACCCTGATGCCTCATCTTCCAGCTTATGGCACACCCTGATGCCTCATCTTCCAGCTTATGGTACACCCTGATGCCTCATCTTCCAGCTTATGGCACACCCTGATGCCTCATCTTCCAGCTTATAGCACACCCTAATGCCTCATCTTCCAGCTTATGGCACGCCCTGATGCCTCATCTTCCAGCTTATGGCACACCCTGATGCCTCATCTTCCAGCTTATGGCACACCCTGATGCCTCATCTTCCAGCTTATGGCACACCCTGATGCCTCATCTTCCAGCTTATGGCACACCCTGATGCCTCATCTTCCAGCTTATGGCACTCCCTGATGCCTCATCTTCCAGCTTATGGCACACCCTGATGCCTCATCTTCCAGCTTATGGCACACCCTAATGCCTCATCTTCCAGCTTATGGCACACCCTGATGCCTCATCTTCCAGCTTATGGCACACCCTGATGCCTCATCTTCCAGCTTATGGCACACCCTGATGCCTCATCTTCCAGCTTATGGCACACCCTGATGCCCCATCTTCCAGCTTATAGCACACCCTGATGCCTCATCTTCCAGCTTATGGCACACCCTGATGCCTCATCTTCCAGCTTATGGCACACCCTGATGCCTAATCTTCCAGCTTATGGTACACCCTGATGCCTCATCTTCCAGCTTATGGCACACCCTGATGCCTCATCTTCCAGCTTATGGCACACCCTGATGCCTCATCTTCCAGCTTATGGCACACCCTGATGCCCCATCTTCCAGCTTATAGCACACCCTGATGCCTCATCTTCCAGCTTATGGCGCACCCTGATGCCTCATCTTCCAGCTTATGGCACGCCCTGATGCCTCATCTTCCAGCTTATGGCACGCCCTGATGCCTCATCTTCCAGCTTATGGCACACCCTGATGCCTCATCTTCCAGCTTATGGCACACCTTGGTGCCTCATATTCCAGCTTATGGCACACCCTGATGCCTCATCTTCCAGCTTATGGCACGCCCTGATGCCTCATCTTCCAGCTTATGGCACACCCTGATGCCACATCTTCCAGCTTATGACACGCCCTGATGTCTCATTTTCCAGCTTATGACACACCCTGATGCCTCATCTTCCAGCTTATGGCACACCCTGGTGCCTCATCTTCCAGCTTATGGCACACCCTGATGCCCCATCTTCCAGCTTATGGCACACCCTGGTGCCCCATCTTCCAGCTTATGGCACACCCTGATGCCCCATCTTCCAGCTTATGGCACACCTTGGTGCCTCATCTTCCAGCTTATGGCACACCCTGATGCCTCATCTTCCAGCTTATGGCACACCCTGATGCCTCATCTTTCAGCTTATGGCACGCCCTGATGCCTCATCCTCCAGCTTATGGCACTCCCTGATGCCTCATCTTCCAGTTTATGGCACACCCTGATGCCCCGTCTTCCAGCTTATGGCACGCCCTGATGCCTCATCTTCCAGCTTATGGTACACCCTGATGCCTCATCTTCCAGCTTATGACACACCCTGATGCCTCATCTTCCAGCTTATGGCACACCCTGATGCCTCATCTTCCAGCTTATGGCACACCCTGATGCCTCATCTTCCAGCTTATGGCACACCCTGATACCCCATCTTCCAGCTTATGGCACACCCTGATGCCTAATCTTCCAGCTTATGGTACACCCTGATGCCTCATCTTTCAGCTTATGGCACACCCTGATGCCACATCTTCCAGCTTATGGCATACCCTGATGCCTCATCTTCCAGTTTATGGTACACCCTGATGCCTCATCTTCCAGCTTATGACACACCCTGATGCCTCATCTTCCAGCTAATGGCACACCCTGATGCCTCATCTTCTAGCTTATGACACACCCTGATGCCTCATCTTCCAGCTTATGGCGCACCCTGATGCCTCATCTTCCAGCTTATGGCACGCCCTGATGCCTCATCTTCCAGTTTATGGCACCCCCTGATGCCCCATCTTCCAGCTTATGGTACACCCTGATGCCTCATCTTCCAGCTTATGACACGCCCTGATGCCTCATCTTCCAGCTTATGGTACACCCTGATGCCTCATCTTCCAGCTTATGACACACCCTGATGCCTCATCTTCCAGCTTATGGCACACCCTGATGCCTCATCTTCCAGCTTATGGCACACCCTGATGCCTCATCTTCCAGCTTATGGCACACCCTGATACCCCATCTTCCAGCTTATGGCACACCCTGATGCCTCATCTTCTAGCTTATGACACACCCTGATGCCTCATCTTCCAGCTTATGGCACGCCCTGATGCCTCATCTTCCAGCTTATGGCACACCCTGATGCCTCATCTTCCAGCTTATGGCACACCCTGATGCCTCATCTTCCAGCTTATGGCGCACCCTGATGCCTCATCTTCCAGCTTATGGCACGCCCTGATGCCTCATCTTCCAGCTTATGGCACGCCCTGATGCCTCATCTTCCAGCTTATGGCACACCCTGATGCCTCATCTTCCAGCTTATGGCACACCCTGATGCCTCATCTTCCAGCTTATGGCGCACCCTGATGCCTCATCTTCCAGCTTATGGCACGCCCTGATGCCTCATCTTCCAGCTACATGTTTATATTTTTGTTTACCAAATCGCTTACTGTCCTCACAATTATCCACTACCGAGTGCCTATGCCAAATTTGGTAATGCAGTGTTCAGAACTCTTGCAGAAGTTCATGGACATGCAAACATATATACATACGTT
>CBDHDT010000032.1:0-55259 GCA_965261215.1 Ekhidna sp. | reverse complement strand
ACTGTAAGTTTGTAGAATGATTCATGGAAGATTCAGTATTGCAAGACTTAGTATCATATTACAAGGTCTTTGTTAGAAGCTTGTGAGATCAAATACGGTATATAAGTATGTAGAATGATGCTTGCATCAATTTCGTGAATGCATATATCATATTGTGAACATGGCTTTAGGCAACCATTGCCACTTGGTTCACCTACCAATGTCTTTGATCATTCTAGTAAGGCAGGAACAATCACTAATATTCATAAACATATATATGTCAGATTCAGATAATTTTGACAAGATTATGCACAAGTGTATATATTACTTATTGTCAATCTTTGCTTTAAACTTTTTATCTATGCATTTTTTTTGTTTGTTCTTCTTATCATCTGTCCATGCTCTGACATACCCCCCCCCCCCCCCCCCCCCCCTTTCTAAACTACAACTCGACAGCATCTACGGAATGGAATATTCATGCACAAGAGATATTAAAGATTCCATATATATAACTACTGTATGTATATATACTGTATGTATATATATACTGTATGGAGCTGGTACTGAACATAAAACACATTTATTAAGATTACAGTAATCTACACATCAAAATCCCACATTTTATCACAACCAACAGGCACAGAAAATGGCCAAGACAACTTATGGATACTTTAAATCTAAAATTAGATGCATGATAAAACTTGTATGAGCATAGTCTAGACTGTATGTGATGAGTTGCAGAGACACAAGCAAGAGCAGAGGAACAGGCTGCATTGTTGGTTGAAGAGTGATGCTAATGATATACACCGTATGATTGTTTAGTGTCCATGCTTCTAACCAAATCAGGCACGGGAAAACACAGCACATAACGTCCATGGATGACTAACACCCTCATTACATATGTGTAAACTGTTTTAGTAATGACACGAGATGGGTGCAAAAAAAGTCTCTTTGTACCAATAGCTTGTTCAATGTAGGATGGGTGCTTAACACCGATGAACGATAAACAATCATGTTTATATATATATATATATATATATATATAACATAGATCTGATCTATAAGCACTCTAGATCTTAAGCGCCTACCAAGTTATTATGCACTGGTTTATAAAGCATCTTTGTTATGTGCCCATTAATTGTGATAGAAGACTCATGGTATGCGGAAGTCTCGTGACTGCACTATTTACAAACCAAATTCAGTAAGCACCTTTTCACAGATAAGCGCTAGTTTGCCTATAAATAGGGGCACACACCGATAAGCACAGGTTTGCTTGCAGGTTTGCCTATAAGCAGGGACACACACACCCACACACACATGTGGTTATAGTGGTGTATCACGATGCAGGAGAGAGAGACTCATCATGTTGCCATGCACACTGCTGATGGTCAAGAGGACCATCTGCAGCTCTCCAGTATTGTTCCATTATCTAATGGACCAGATTTTATAGTATAAGTTGGGGCAAGAGTTTCTGACAATTGGAGAGGCCGAATGCACTTACCAAACAGTACATCCCCCAAAAGTAGTGAGTAAAATTAAATTAACCCCTAAGAATTTTGATTAGCAGGTCAATTTAACCACTGTCCACATTGTGGTACACTATATGGACACTCTATGAGAGTGCACCCTCCTCCTTCTTGAATGAAGATAACCATTTGTCCTAAGTGAGTGATATATAGTGCAGGAGTGTCACAATATGCATATCAAAATACTTTTTTCTCCATTGGCAAGGAGTCTTTTTGCTCCTTATCAACATACAATAGCAAGATGAAGCAATTTCCTCATCTGTAAACAAAGCTTCCATGAGAGCCAATGCATATTTTTCCAGATTGACTGCCATTAGATAAACAAGTTCCTGCATAACATAGAAAGTTAAGGGGGGAGTATACGTTTTTTCCCGGAAATTTGCACTTTTTTGTACCTGTCATAACTTTTTTCTTCTTTCTTCTGTACAAATAATTATTATACCAGCTTGTTGCTTATTGTGTGTGCTTTAAAATGATATATAAAAAGTCTATATAGGCACCTTTTCTTAGAAGATATATCCAAACACGCAAGGGTCACTAAAAAATGGCACTTCCTACTGTTTGGCAGACCTAACTCCCACGCGCATTGACCGACTTGCCCCAAACTCGGTACGAATGTAGCTAAAGGCAATAGCTGTGATTTGAGCGGAAAATTTTTTTTTCCGGTGAACCCCCCCTGAGATATAGAGCTGAGAAGAGGCGGGGCCACAGAAATCGACGATTTCCGTGGCCCCGCCCCTTCTCAGCTCTATATCTCAGGGGGGTTCACCGGAAAAAAAAATTTTCCGCTCAAATCACAGCTATTGCCTTTAGCTACATTCGTACCGAGTTTGGGGCAAGTCGGTCAATGCGCGTGGGAGTTAGGTCTGCCAAACAGTAGGAAGTGCCATTTTTTAGTGACCCTTGCGTGTTTGGATATATCTTCTAAGAAAAGGTGCCTATATAGACTTTTTATATATCATTTTAAAGCACACACAATAAGCAACAAGCTGGTATAATAATTATTTGTACAGAAGAAAGAAGAAAAAAGTTATGACAGGTACAAAAAAGTGCAAATTTCCGGAAAAAAACGTATATTCCCCCCGTAAGACTATTGAGCCCCACAAATCAGCTATCACTGTTGAGAAGAACATACTCACCATAAACTTCCAATATCTCCACGACTCTCACAGAATATACCAATCTAAACCTCTCCTCAGATTCCAGCTGCTTGTTATCTTCTGTGCACAACCAAGTACACCACTCTGTATAAATTATTACAAACTCTGTGATGTAGCATACTAGTTAAACACTAACTGTCTCAGGACTAGGGCTACATGTTAACTATGCAGACTCCAACTATACACCTGCTAGCTGTCACAAAAACACTTACACTCACTTTATAAATTAGTCAGTAATATTTTCAGCATTGTACTTTCCTTCAACTATGGTGGAGTAGTTTCAGTCCTCTTTTCCTTCATAGCCATGGCAGAAAAAAAGGAGACAAAATTACTGGGAAGTCTATACTGAATTCTGAGCACTAACTTCAGAAGAAAAATGGAGTTCTGGCATGAACATGTGCTTTCACACACGACCACTTTAGGTAATTTTTTGTTGTTGATTTAGGAATTTTAACCCAGAAAGGTTCTCATTAGAGATTAGTAACAAATTTATGCACACACTAAGATGCCATCTAGCTCTGTAGCATGTGATCACAATAATCTGTAGCATATAATCAAATCTATTCAGTGCATCAATTTATCCAAGAATTAGTGTAAGATTTACATTTATCTTGCCACACCTATCTTGTGTGGGATTTATACTGGTCTTGCCACATATCTTATGTGTAGGATTTACATTGGTCTTGCCACACCTATCTTATGTGTAAGATTTGCATTGATCTTGCCACACCTACCATATGTGTAGGATTTGCAATAGTCTTGCAACACCTATCTTATGTGAGGGATTTACATTGGTCTTTCCTAAGTCTATATAAAATCATGTACATGAATTGGAATGGGATTTACATAGATCAGATCATGTCACCATAATCCTAAATCTTATATTAGTAGCATTTGCATAGAACTTGCTCCACAATCCTAGATCTCACCATAAATCATATTTAACCCTTTTACCAGTGACTTTCTAGTTGTGACAGCAGCTATCTGATACATATCATTAAATACTAGGCTTTGGAATCACTCTAAAGTCCAAATATATATTTTTAGAACGTACAAGAGAACCAAATACGATTCTTGAAAAAGGTTACCTAGGAACAAATCACAAAGTGATTACAAGTTTTACGAATATTATTATAATGTATAAAATCAGTTTGTTGACAACGAAAGTGCTATAATAAGATAGTTTCAACTCCCTAGACAACATATTTTCAGAATGGACAGTAAAAACTGAATTCGACCCATGGATATGGTTGCCTAGCATCAAACCACAAAGAGTATGAAGTAAAAATCTTTGTTGACAGTGGAGTGCAATAGTACAAATGTTTCATGACTGGTATTGGGTAATGTGACAGGCTATACCTGCAAAGCAAGCACCACACATCCACACACACACAACTTCCAGTTACCCAGGAAAGAACGATGTTTTGACACTTGGCTCTCTTCTGTTAGAATTCCAACTGTAGATAGCTTGAGGCTTAACATGAACAGTTTCATCCTCTCCTTATATCTCAACCTTACACTATTATTTTGTTTATTATTATGTTATTTGTATTTTTAGTTATTAACTTATTATTATTATTTCCATATTTATAAAGCTCGTTAACTTCATCTTTACAACTTCCAAGAGCTGGAGGAAAGATGCCGAGTTGAAAGACATTCAGACTTGGAGATCTTTGCTTAGAAAACTGCGCATGATCAGATGCTATTTGTTCGCAATATTTATGAACTAGATTACGAATGTAAGCCGTGTATATGCAGCTAGCTTACACTGCCTTTTCCCAAAGATACCGGGATATAACCCTATTTTCCCAGAAAATTCAGAATGGTTGGCATGTATGCGTGACCTGGATGTGCCAGATTGTTGCTTTAATTCCAAGATTAATTATATTTTACTGAACTTGGCACGGGTAAAAGGTGTCGTGAACCTGACATATTTTCATGCACATATTCATGTATAATACATCTGGGAACACCATCCTGGTTTTGGTTTTCCTCTGGTATGCGAGTCACATGATATTAGCCAACGAATTCTGAATGTGGGGATGGATACTGCTGGGAGTATGGATGTGCTATGGTTTCTAATGCATTCCATGCATTGCCATGTGACATTTCGAATGTGATTGGGCCTCACAGCACCCCATCAGTGTCTACCAAAACCTGGGCAGGGTCCCCAGACTATATTTTCTTGCACACAAAAATATATTTAGTTCACCAGACTAGGGTGTAACCATGATAATTGTGTAGCCAGTATCTGTGACCATGGAAGGATTTCCTCAGCTTCCCAAGGCCAAGAAAAGGGCATGCCACTTTGACAAAAAGTGGATCCAGGAATTCCAAGGGATAGCCTAAAGTGCAAATGGCCAATTCATTCCTCAGACTTGTTTAATGTATTTTTCTTAACTGAACTTAGCTATCTGCATTTTGCTATTACCCCGTTCTTCTAAGAGTGAATAGTCTGTTCACCTGCAAAGATCCAAGAAATATTTCATAAGAATATGTGCAGTCAGATGCAGAGATCCATCAGAGAAATTTCTTAAGAATATGTGAAGTCAGATGCAGAGCTCTGCCAGGATTTCTATATGCTGCCCACCAAAAAAAAGATTGGTAGCAAGTTATATAGCAAGTTAGCTAGCTAGTCAGCTAGCTAGTTGCTCAACTCCAGATATTTAGCTAGCTAGCTCTAACAACCTCTAGCTAGTTAGCTGGAGTTTCCCTTCTTTAGCTGATAAACAGCCTACTGTACTGTTCTGGTCACTGAAGATGGTGAGCAAGAACAAGGTGGATGAATCAAATACTCTTGTCGAATGCAACTGTAAATGTGGCATATAGGTTGATGTCTGGATACAAACTAAATTGGACTAGAAGGTGCAACATATAAAAACTTCTTTCATTGTTTTTGTGATGCAAAAAATGCGAGTTGGAGGATGAGTTGTTAAAATTGAAGGCAGAACTTTATAAAACAGAGAAAGTATTGCATGAAGTAAAAAAAACTTGAGAACACTCCACTTCCAACCAATGTACAACTTATGCCAATTTTACCTGCAGTGGTGCTACTATCAACATGGCCAAGCTGTCTTGTGATCAAGTGAAGAACAATTTCAAATAGACCGTTCCACCTACATCATCATCTGATATTAAATCTGAAGTTGGAAAAGAAGGTTAAGAGCTGGTTTGTGAGATCTCTGATGCAATGGAAGTATCACTTGATGGAGTCCAGGTGGATGTGAAGAAAGTTGGAAAAAGGCATGTAGATGGGTCCCAAGTGCTATGCATTACATTGACCAAAAGAGAGCTTCTCCAAAAATTAAGACAACTGAGAGATGTTTGGGCTTCAGAAAGTGTACATCCAACCAGACCTGTCTAGAGAAGAAAGAAGCATCCTGTACGAGCATTAACAGGAGTTGAAAAGGAAAAGAGCCATAAATAAAGATAAAAATTGGACTTCAAAGAAAAGAAAAGTCATGAAAATTCGTTCTACTGTTACTCCGGAAGCTGCAGAAAATGGAAATAATGATGAGGATATGGGAGGTGGAAGTATCACATTGCCTAATAAACTCTGACCAGGCAAAAATCAATCCCTCAAAGTTTGTGTAACCACTCTAGTAAGTACACAAGATAGTTATCAACTATCTTGTTTAAAAGATTACTTCCTTGCAATCTTTATTCTTTCAACTGGTTACACTATACACTGTTTCACCAAAACTTGGCTTTCCTCCAACATAATTAACAGCAAAAATATCCAGAGAGGGTTTTACATTTTTAGAAAAGTCCGGGGCACTAGAGGGAGTGTGTTTTGATGACTTTCAAAGAAGACATCTCTAGTAAACTTGTGAATTCTCCTGCTTCTCTCAAGATCACTATCGCTATCTGTTGTTATTACCCCTTTTCACTAACCCCAGTTTATTTGCCCCCCCCCCCCCCCCCCCCCCCCCTTTCCCAATGTTTGCTATAATTATGGAGAAAATGTAATCAACTATGTAATACTCCTCCTTCATTTTTAGTCTACGTAGGAGACTTTAATGCCCTGACATCAACTGGTCCTCCCTCAAAGCCTCTACTACTTATTTTAACTCCCCCTGTGACCTTGTGTTCTTAGGCAACCTCATGCTGCTTAAAGTATGGGTAACATACTTGATCAGATCTTAACAAATGACAAGTTGTGTGTGCATGGTGTTTCTGTCCTATCCAAAGATCAGTTTCCTTTTTCCACTCATCACACTAACAAATCTCTTTTCTTATCAGCATCTCTTCGACCACTAACCCAAAATGACTCCAACATTGGTCTACGATTACTCAAAAGCTGATTTTCTAGGCCTTTGCTCCTACTTCTTGGATGCATACTTTAGTTCCTTATGCTGTCTGGTGATATGGAGCAGGCCTGGGTTTGTACCAGTGATAAAATCTTAGATGCCACGACTTAGTTTGTCCCTACATTTAAGAGTAAAACAATGCCAAAAATGGGTCACACAAGATCTGCTGCACAAATACAACTGCCTTTGTACACAGAAAAAAGAAAAAAAATTCCCACTCTTTCCAAGCTCTCCTTGATGAAATAGTTCAGGAAGGATGATCTCAAGCATGCTAAATCAGCATATGTCTAAATTGATCCATGAACTTGCCTCTTCTAACAACTATAATATCCATAGATATTTGAGGACCTTAACAGGTACCAACATTATTCCGACAAGAATGTGCCATGGCTCCACTAGAACTTATGTTGACTATCATAAAGCCTCTAATCAATACTTTTATTCTGTGTTCACTAATAGCTATTATGTCACCCCAACCCTTGAAGATATAGGCTCTCATGAGTCTGTTCTGGATAACATCTTAATTTCTAACTATGATGTGTTTGAGGCTTAAACTCCCTAGACAACAGGGAAACAATGGGAATTGATGGCAAAGGCCCCAAAATACTGAAATTGTGTTCAGTAGCACTGTATGAACCTCTCTTACTCTTGTTCAATCTCACACTTTCCAAACACGAACTTCCAAGTGACTGACATACTAATTCAAATATGCCTATATATAAGTCAGGTGCATCAGGCAACAGGTGATCAATTTCAGGTCAGCAGTTACTGGCCTATCTTCCTTCTTTGCGCAAAAAAGGATTATTTATGATAAATGCACTGATTTTATCATTGGGACCATCTCGGAATCAGTTTTTTAGAAATGTTTTATGCTACAGCAGCTGCTAACCTTATTCAGAACTATCTATGACTGTAATGATAAGAAAACCTTTGTTAGATGTTATATACATGAACTTCAAAAAAACTTTTGATATTGTCCCTCACAAGGAACCTCTGTCTAATCTTAGACATATTGGTATTACCAGAAACTTACAGCTTTGGTTTCAAGCCAATCTTACTAGAAGAGTAACACATGTTCTGACCTACTACTGTGGTGTTGGGTGTGCCTCAGTCAGTGTGTGCCTCAGGTAGTATTTTGGGTCAGATGCTATTTCTCAATTTTATTAATGATCGACCCCAATCCACTTTTAACTCTTCCTTGTTGCCTGTTACTAACAATACAAAGTGCTTTCATCAAAACACTCTCCCTCGGATAGAGATCTGCTACAACAGGACATCAATAACATTTCAAACTGGAGTAAACTTTGGAACCTAGCTTTCAACGAATCCAAATATGTCCACCTGAGTTTTCTGGAAAATAACGATGTTATCCTTTCAAATTATTACATTAGCACCCACGAAATGTCTACAAAAAAAATGCCATCGAGATCTAGCAACATTCTATCTGCAGATTTATTATGGTCTGATCACTATGTCCACCTGTCGTCTAAGATGTATAGATTGCTCCATCTATTTTGCCACTATTTCAGTGCTTTCAGCTTCAATTAGAGCCAAGAAATTGCTCTACTTATCTCTGATAATCACCATTCTCAGCTCTGGTGCCAAAATCTCATTAAGGACATATTAATCATCCAGATAGGGGCTACCAAATTGATTCTCAGTGATTATCAGTCAGATTACAAAGGTCGCCTTCAAAACCTCGAATTACTTCCACTAATGATGGAGAGAGATCAGGTTTCTAATGCATTCCCTCAAAAATGCTAACTCCACCTCCACCTTTAACATACAACAACTTTATCGCCTTTGCCAACTGTTGCACAAGATCAAAGGACTTGCTAGAACCAAGATTATGGATCTTGCTACCATCCTTAATTAAACATGGATCTCACTACCAGTACTATTATTAAGCATGCCCGTATTCACTTATCTCCTTTCAGCAACCATCTTTCATCTGTAAATTCCAGTTTTTTCACTATATCTGTCCCTGTAACAAATATTCACACCATCCACTCCCTCTAATCTAAATGCATATATTTAAATCTCTATAAATATGTTCACAGACTTTATTATTAACAACTCATTATATTCCCCCCCCCCCCCCCCCCCCCCCCCCATTTTCATGCAGTTGATCATAACGCTCTGTACTTTGCTGTCTCATCATCAAATTTGGCAAAAAGGCTGGTCATCAAATTTGGCAAGAAGGCTGGTGGCACTATGATGGCACCAGGCGGTTGTGGGGTTACCATGATAATAATGGTGGGCTATAGCAACAACAAAAAAAGGATATTTTTGCACGTTATGGTGGCTCTCAAACACATTACATTTCCAGCTACAAATATTTATGGCTCATATAGACATATATAAGAACTACGTCGAACGGTGTTTCTAAACTTGTCATCTATCATCTAGATATAGCTATGCCACTTTAAGAAAATTTAGAAAATTCAACTACATAATGGGTGTTATAGAAAATACTTTTAAGTTTTGCACAAAATGGAATAAACATCGCCATAGACTCATTGATAGGATTCTAAAAATATGTAATATTGGCATTTATATTAAAAATTGACTGAGAATCACCATCTTGTGACATAAAGTCAACTTTGAGATAATGGTAATTATTGGGGTTCAACTGCTTTGATTCCTCAACTGTGTAACAAATACTGCCACCAGAGTAATGTTCTTGCCATCTGGTGCCCCTTCATTTATTCCAGAGTAATTTAGGAAGATCATAAAGCGAAGGATCACATAGGCATCTTAGAACAAGACTAATCCTCAATTGTGCTATCAGAGTTTAAATACCCAGATGGCCCTTTCAATACAGGAAACAGGATATCTTGCCTCGCTACAATGCCCACAGAACTCAAATGTACAGATAACAGGTAGGTCCACAGCTATCATAAATGCAAGGTGTCAATGAATTTGGACCTACATGGGCATGCCAGCAATTAGTGCCTGCTTATGCATAACTGTCTAATGAATCAGTCCAAGGCCTGTCATGGCGATTGTCGAGGAGGTACCTTCGACAGCAATCAAAGATTTAAGACACCATATACAATAAATTTTTCAGTATGTAAATTTTTCGTTCTAAAGTAAGAAGCACCTTGGAACGAAATTTAGGATTTATTTTTCATTTTCAGCCCTGATAGCTGGACTCATAACATCAGCTAAAGGTTCACTGGGGGAAGTTAGAGAAACGTGTATAGAGATACGGCTGCTGGGTACACTATGGATCGCAAGTTCAATTAACTTTAAACATTTTTTAGCCTTCGGTAAATGTTCGTCCTACTTGTTACTGGATGAAATTAAAAATTTGCACCTGCTAAAAATTTCCCACTCCAGGTACTTTATACATATATAATGATCACTACAACAACACAATTATAAATAATGATACATTAAGTTAATGGGACATACAAACAATATGACAATGTGTCCATACATTTTTTGGACTTGTACGTAGAACACATGCTGCGATATGAGGAATTAAAAGGGGTTGAACTAGGATGGAGTCTTGGCATGTTTCTTATAAGGATGGGTTCAAACTTCTTTGGCATTACAAAAGCTGTTGTAAACACCCTTGTACAACACATCAAGACCAATAAAAGTTTCGATGCAACAAACTAGCCAGTAATTCAAGTTGTGGTAGGTGTAGTTGTGGTGGGCATAGCTGTGGTTCATACGATACACAAGTACGTGCCCGAATAAGATAACAAAAATACTTGTCATTTCCTGCTTATTATAATACACTTTATATTCAACCTATGTAGATCTCTATCCAGAAAAGGAAGTAAGACTCTTTGATATGCAGAAGGCCTACCTCCTAAGACAGAAGCTCCACCTACAAAAATAAAATACCAATCAATATTCTAGTTATTGCTAGTTTATATATATATACAATTATCTTCAACATTTCCCAGTTTAAGCTGACAGTAGGAAAGGTATAGCAAGGGAAAGTGTAGCAACCAGTAAAGGAGCCCCTGATCCTGAAAATAGAAGATATATGACAGTCTAGCTGATTATTATAGCTTGCTAGACTATTATACATACTATAGAAAATCGAAATAACGGGTGCTCTTTGGCTCTAGTTCAGATATATAGTTCAGATTATATCTTTTGGATCAGCAACATTATGTAGCATTAGCGGTGATATCTCCAGCTAGCTCTCAGCAATATCTGGGCTACTGCCAAGTTACTGGCGCAGTATTTGGACACGCCTCAAAACTTCCGAGGTTTTGAGGCAAGTCTAAATACGGTTTGTGTCCAAATACGACGCCCTTGGCACATTATGCCAATAAATTGAAGCATAATCGCTCTCCTTTCGACTTGAGCATAATAGCAAAATATTTGGGCATACTGACTCAACAAATGTGATTATGGTACAAAACTTAATTAATATTGTTAAGAATTGTTAAACTAAGGTTACTCTATCAACGTCTTAAAGTGCAGATTGCAGAGATTGTGTAGAATGTCTCTTCAAAGTTGAAAAAAAAATCCTTTCAACAGATGCAAGTGGTGAACCTGAAACCATGAACCCTGAGCCTGAACCACTGGGCCTGCCTCTCTGTGGATACATTTTGCTCAGTCAGCTGTTGGTTTTGGTCACATGGTCGATTACATGACAAGGTCAAAGGTTAGTTTGTATGGGCATAATGGTTATATTGAAAGCGTGATGATCAGGACTAGGAAGCATAATAATGATTCTTAGAGCATAGGAGCATAGCATAATAGCTCAATTTTTGAGCATAATGTGCCAAGGCCTAACGATGCCTTATAAATTTTGTACACCTCAACGGCTCAGGATCAGACCCGCTTATATCGTAGCTAAGGGCTTTGGAAAGCCACACAAAATTTTTGGTATTTTTGTTATCATTGCTTGCATGAGTTGTGACTGTTTCAAACTTTGGGGTGCAGATTTTTTTAGTGACCTTGATGTTGGTGCATGCATATTCTAAGAAAATGTGCCTATAGAGACATTCAACATATAATTATAATTTGAGAACACAAAGAATAAGTAACAATTCAAAATTACCTGCACGGAGGTAAGAAAAAAATTAAAAAAAAGTTACGTTGATTTAAATGTTACAAATTTAGAGGTTTAGACCTATAGCCCCTCCCCCCCCCACCCCCCAATAATAAAAGACAATTATATATGCATGGATTCTGTACTGTTGTTCTGTGAGGCATAGGGAGGAAGACCAGGACTAAATCTAAACTCATGAAAAGCAGCGACTCCTTCCACCTTTGCCTCCACTTCCCTATCTGATAATCTGATATATGCAATATATATTTCCCCACCTCCTCCAATTTCTGTCACTTTCTTCCACAACATCCTTCCCAAACAATAACGCCACCTTGCCTTCATTTCCCACAAGTTCAAATTCATTCAGCCATTTCCTGCAAGTCACAAATTCATTCAGCTATTTCCTGGCTCCACAAAATCTTCTCACTTCAACCTTTATCATTTCATCCTCCCTCCAACTCCTCATAAACAATTTAATTACTTGAGCGAAAAAGTGCATTTTCCAAAATAACATGCTCAACAAGACGAAGATTAAACTATTGTTCCCCTTCCACCCTAGATCCCTTCCACCCTAGATGTATACAAATATACAAGAGCACCCAATGCCTACTTCGTCCTACTGGGGGGGGGGGGGGGGGGGGGGGGGCAATTTAGACAATGGGAGGATGCACAATTTTTTTTTTTTGCTGTTTGGGGTCTTATTTGGGATTGACCCCGTCAGTAAAAAAAACCCAGCATTTTTGCTCTTGTAATATCAATGTATCAACCAGTGGTGGCAGAACTGGCCCAGCAGACTATTCACTTGCCGGTGTCAGAGGCATGAGTGACTCCCCGGCATGAGTGACTCCTCTGTTACTCACGCTAAATGTGGGAGTGATTCCCTAGCCACACATGGTATATGAAATTAGGCAGGTTCATGTCAAACATGAATAAAGAGTTTAAGTTTGTAGAGAACTATGTACTCAACAACATGTTAGGATTATCAAAGACCTTGAGATAGCTGTTTCAGTATTTCCCCCATTATCTCAATATCACACCCACCAATCGGTAAGCAGTTGTATAAGAATGGGCAAGTATTCTGCAGATAGGTCATGTCCTTTTATTAGCTTTATTAGTGTGACAGTGTGTTCGTATTTTATCTTACAGATTAGACTTAGTGTCTTAGTGATATTGTTTATCTGTATTTATCTGTACCACCATGAGTAGTAGACAGCAATGGATTTCAAACAGTTGTGCGATTGTGCTGTAAGTATAATTATTATTGTTCTGTTCTGCTGTGTCGCCTTTGTTGGTGAGTAAGACTTTGAAAAGCCTTTGAACATTTGAATTCCACTTGTCAAACTGGTCGCGTTACATTAGTAAAAGTGGTTTAATCAATCGAGATTAGTTGAATTCTGTCTAACAGAGGTTCGCTGTCACAATCAAGTAAATTCGCAATCAAACCTCACCGGTCATTTGCTGAATGGAGGGTGGAGTCCATTTTCCTTCGAGAGTGAGGGTCACTATGGAAAAATTCAAAGGACATTAAGCTGAGGTGTCATATAATTTTTGAGGGAAGCCAATTGGAGAGGTTTAGGGTCCACCTTTAGTTGCTAACATGATGACATAATTAACACTTGCACCCAGTCAAACAAGACTCTAGCTCTGCTTTACTCCCTGTCACTGCTACAGTTTGTGATGGAAACCATTCTACAGATCAACCTCGCTCCTCTTCTACTACTACTATTGCCTCTGCAGTTTATAACTCCCCAACTAACATATCCTCCCTTCTCCTGCCAAATCTAATCTCCAATGATTACACAACAATATGCTCAGAATTATTTTATGGAATGTTCATGTCTTAAGAACAAATTGACGTAACTAAAATCAACAATATATTCATTAAATTTACTTACTTACCAGCATCATTGACATTACAGAAACCTAGCCCTCTTCCTATATGTATAAAGACAAAATTATCTCATCAGTTTACCAAATACATCGTAGAGATGGGTTCCGTTGGCGGTGGTGTCATGATAGCTATTTCCAATTCATTCCCCTCCCTTACAGATATTACATGGTTGCAGTAAAAATAGAATCTTTCCCACTCTCCTCTTGTATATCTCTCTCCACAATCTCTATCCCATATATGCAACAACATCTTCACTTCAGTCTCACATCTCTTTGTGGGCAACATTAAGCTTGTATTCCTTGGTGATTTTAACCCGGTAGATAAAATTTGCTGGATCTCTCACTTGTGACTACTTGTTTGACTTGAATTGAACCCAAATCATCACAGATCCCACTCACACCCATGGTGTATTCTTGATATAATTATTACAAACCAGCCAGAATCAGTTAATAACATTACAATAGATTTTTATATTCCAAATGTGTCAGATTGTTACATGATTTTTTTTTTTTTTTTAAGCTATTGATAAGTTAATACTAAGTACAGGCAAATCCAGGTGGACATTCAGCTACTATAGAGCATACCTTTCGGGACTTTTTTGACCGAAATGACAGCTTTTTGTCAATTTCCGTAAAAATGCTTCAAAACAACAGAAATGCTTTAATTTAGTTGTATGTGGCTCATTTTGATAAGAAAAACTCTTTTTTGACATAAATGACAAGTTTTTTGTCAATTTCCGTAAAAATGCTTCAAAACAGCAGAAAAGCTTAGTTTAGCTGTATGTGGTCATTTTGATGAGAAAAACACTTTTTTGACAAAAAAGAGGTGTTTTTTTTGTCAATTACCGTAAAAAAACCTTCAAAACAGAAGAAATACTTAGTTTAGCTGTATGTGGTTCAATTTGATGAGAATAACACTTGTTTTGACCTAAAAGACGTTATTTATAAATTTCCTTAAAAATGCTTCAAAACAGCATAAATACTTAGTTTAGCTGAATGTGACTCATTTTGATGAGAAAAACAATTTTTTTTACCTAAAAGAGATTTTTTTTGTCATTTTCCGTAAAAATGCGGGAGGACTATCCCACAGCCCTCCGATTTTTAAAACATATTTGTGGTTGTCATAACTTTTTTCACCTTTCTTCTGTGCAAATAATTATTATACCAGCTTGTTGCTTATTGTGTGTGCTTTAAGATGATATGTAAAAAGTCTCTATAGGCACTTTTTCTTAGAAGATATAACCAAACACGCAAGGGTCACTAAAAAATGGCACCTCCTAATTTCCCAGGATTCTAATTTCCAGGCGCCTTGAGCTACAAACCCCAAACTTGTTTTGTGGCTTGCTAACACCCTAAGCTGTGATATGACTGAGCCATATTTAAAACGCGGTGAAGTGTTGAAAAGTTATGAGACACTTTATTTCAAGCCCCGCCAAAAACCGCGGAACATCTGTGACCCCGCCTCTTCTAATCGCCATGACTCTTAATTGCTTCACGGTAAAAAATTTTTGTCTCAGCCATATCACAGCTTAGGCTTGTAGGAAGCCACAACACAAGTTTGGGGGCGGTAGCTCACGGCGCCTGGCAATTAGAGTATTTGAAAAATGGGAAGTGCCATTTTTTAGTGACCCTTGCGTGTTTGGCTATATCTTCTAAGAAAAAGTGCCTATAGAGACTTTTTACATATCATCTTAAAGCACACACAATAAGCAACAAGCTGGTATAATAATTATTTGCACAGAAGAAAGGTGAAAAAAGTTATGACAACCACAAATATGTTTTAAAAATCGGAGGGCTGTGGGATAGTCCCCCCTTTTAAAAACAGCAGAAAAGCTTGGTTTAGCTGTATGTGGCTCAATTTGATGAGAATAACACTTTTTTGGACCTAAAAGACATGTTATTTATAAGTTTCCGTAGAAATGCTTCAAAACAGCAGAAAAGCTTAGTTTAGATGTATGTGGCTCATTTTGATGAGAAAAACATTTTTTTTGACCTAAAAGAGATGTTTTTGTAAATTTCCATAAAAATGCTTCAAAACAGCAGAAAAGCTTAGTTCAGCTGTAGGTGGCTTAATTTTATGAAAAAATACCTAAACGACATTTTTTTTGTCAATTTCCGTAAAAATTCTTCAAAACAGCAGAAAAGCTTAGTTTAGCTGATGTGGGTCATTTGGTTGAGAAAAATACTTTTTTGGCCTAAAAGATATATTTTATGTCAATTCCGTAAAAATGCTTCAAAACAGAAGAAAAGCTTACTCTAGCTATATGTGGCTCATTTTGATGAGAACAACTTTTTTTTTTTACTAAAACGAGATTTTTTTTGTCAATTTAATTAAAATTGCTTGAATACAGCAGAAAAGCTTAGTTTAGCTGTAGGTGGCTCATCTTGATGAGAAAAAAACTTTTTTTTTAACCTAAAAAAGATATTTTTTGTCAATTTCCAAATCCAAGATGGCCAGTTTCAAAGTTCATGTCTGGAAGAATGTCATGAATAACCCATCAATGTTGTAAGTTGAACCAATTATGTTAAACACATACATAACAAGTTTATTCATAGAGTTTGTAGAGATAAGGGCAGGATAAGGTACTTTCAAATTCAAGGACATAAAAATTCTACATGGCCACCATTAATTGAGGACAAATGTCTATGTGATTAATGACATCAAAAAGTAGTCCAATGATTATCAATACCACCCTTGGAACACAAATGTTTATGACACAAATACAATATGAATGCCACCCAAAATTATAAATAGTTCCTATAACATCTAATGTATATGCACTTTAATTGCTGGTTTGGACATGACAGCTAAAATAGTGAACATGTCAGAAATAAAAGTTAAACTACACACTGTAATTCTTTATGTCAATTACTCTTGGCAAGAGCACATCATTAATCGATGGTGTCTTTGGAATTATGACTTTGTCCTTTTTGCATGTTATCCCTTTATACTGACAACATTCCAAGTTACATTGGAGTCCATTTCAGGATCATGAGTAGAGATAGAGGTGTAGCAACTTGCTCCATTCTATGTGACATTATGTCGGGTAGTTGTTTTGTTAACTGCCATTGAATAGCAACATATCATGATGACAATGCTGTTCTGGGAACATGTCATGGAATGCAGTTGGTCAGTGGGAACATCTCACAGAATGCAGTTGGTAAGGAAAATATCACATGGAATGCTGTTAGTAAGGCACTACGTCCTCATGAGAATATATATTGCAAACACCCAATAAAAGGAAAACATAGAGTGGACTCTACAGTTATTAAGAGAGCATTGCAATGTTTATTATCATGGTCACTTCTCATGTGTATGATAGAAATGTTATTTGTTTAATATATTCACATTAAGATGAGACACTACAGCTACACTAAACTTTTCAGCTGTTTTGAAGCATTTTTACGGAAATAGATTTTTAAAAACATCTCTTTTTTTAGTGAAAATAATATTTTTCTCATCTAAATGAGCCATATACAGCTAAACTGAGTTTTCTGCTGTTTGGAAGCATTTTTACAGAAATTGACAAAAACATCTCTTTTTAGACAAAAAGTGTTTTTCTCAAGAAACAGCTACAGCTAAACTAAGCATTTCAACTGTTTTGAAGTAATTTTACAGAAATTGTCAAAAAGCATGTCTTTTAGGTCAAAAAATGTTTTTCTCAACAAATTGAGCCACATATAGCTAAACAAAGCATTTATGCTGTTTTGAAGCATTTTTACGGAAATTGACAAAAAACATCTCATTTAGGTCAAAAAGTGTTTTCTCATCAATATTAGCCACATTCAGCAAAACTAAGCTTTATTGTTGTTTTGAAGTATTTTTACGGAAATTGACAAAAAAATATCTCTTTTAGGTCAAAAAAATAGTTTTTCTCATCAAAATGAGCCATCTATAGCTAAATAAGCATTTTAAAAGTTTTGAAGCAATTTTACGGAAATTGTCAAAAAGCATGTCTTTTAGGTCAAAAAATGTTTTTCTCAACAAATTGAGCCATATACAGCTAAAGATAAACTAAGAATTTCTTCTGTTTTGAAGCATTTTTACGGAAATTGACAAAAAACATCTCTTTAATGTTAAAAAAAGTGTTTATCTCATGAAAATGAGAGACATACAGCTAAACTGAGCTTTTCTGCTGTTTGGAAGCATTTTTTACGTAAATTGTCAAAAAAAAATTGTTTGATTTCCTCCTCAAAATGAGCCACCTACAGCTAAACTAATCTTTTCTTCATTATTGAAGTATTTTTTACAGATATTGACAAAAAAAACATGTCTTTTAGGTCAAAAAAGTGTTATTCTCATCAAAATGAGCCCCATACAGCTAAACTAAGCTTTTCTGCTGTTTTTATGAATTTTTACGGAGTTTGACAAAAAAATTCTTTTAGGTCAAATGTGTTTTTCTCACCAAGATGACCCTCCTACAGTTAAATTGAGTGTTTCTACTGTAAGGAAGCATTTTTACGGAATTGAAAAAAATATGTCTTTTAGATCAAAAAAGTATATTTCTCATCAAAATGAGCCACATAGAGCTATACTAAGATTTTCTGCTGTTTTGAAGCATTTTTACTGAAATTGAAAAATATCTTGTTATTTAGGTCAAAAAATGTGTTTTTCTCATAAAAATGAGCCACATACAGCTAACTAAGCTTTTCCGCTGTATTGAAGATTTTTACGGAAATTGACAAAAAACATCTCTATAAGGTAAAAAAAAATGTTTTTCTCAGCATATTTACAGAAATTGAAGAAAAAAATCCTTTTAGTCAAAAAAGTGGTTTTCTCAACAAAATGAGCCACATACAGCCACATCAAGTTTTTCTGCTGTTTTGAATCTTTTTTACAAAATTGTCGAAAACAGTTTTTTTCTCAACAAATTGAGCCTCATACAGCTAAACTGTTTTGAAGTATTTTTACCGAAATAGATAAAAAGATATCTCTTTTTAGTGAAAATAGTGTTTTTCTCATCTAAATTAGCCACATAAAGCTAAACTAAGCTTTTCTACTGTTTGGAAGCATTTTTACGGAAATGAACAATAAACATCTCTTTTAGGTCAAAAAAGTGTTTTTCTCATCAAAATGAGCCACATATAGCTAAACAAAATAAGCCACTTACAGTTAAACTAATGTTCTCAGCTGTTTTGAAGTATTTTTATGGAAATTGACAAAAAATTAGTCAATTAGGCCAAAAAAATTGTTTTGTCATCAAAATGAGCCTCATACAGAAACACTAAAATTTTATACAGTTTTGAAGCATTTTTACCGAAATGGACAAAAAAAACTTGTCATTTTGGTCAAAAAAAGTATTTTTTTCCCCCTCAAAATGAGCCACACGCAGCTATCTAAAGCTTTTCTGCTATTTTGAAGCATTTTTTTTTATGGAAATTGCCAAAAAAAACATCTCGTTTATGTAAAAATAGTGTGCTTTTCTCACCAAAATGAGCCACATACAGCTAAACTAAGCATTTCTACTGTTTTGAAGAATTTTTACGAATATTTCCATAAAAAATTGTCTTTTAGGTCAAAATATATTTTTCGCATTAAAATGAGCTAACTAAGCTAAACTTAGTTAGCTCAAATGCTGTTTTGAAGCATTTTTACGGAATTGACAAAAAAACATCTCTTTTTAGGCAAAAAAGTTTTTTTTTTGAACAAAATGATCCACAAACAAGCTAAACTAAGCTTTTCTGCTGGTATGACACATTTTTACGGAAATTGACAAAAAACACCTTTTTAGTTCAAAAAAAGTGTTTTTCTCATCAAAATAAGCCACCTACAGCTAAACTAAGCTTCTCTGCTGTTTGGAAGAATTTTTACTGAAATTGACAAAAAAAATTAGTCAATTAGTACAAAAATGTGTTTTTCTCATCAAAATGAGCTTTTATGCTGTTTTGAAGTTTTTAGAGAAATGGACAGAAACTCGTCATTTAGGTCAAAACGTGTTTTTCTCATATATATGAGCCACACGTGGCTACCAAAGCTTTTCTGCTGTTTTGAAGCATTTTTACAGAAATTTACAAACAAACATCTCTTTTAGGTCAAAAAAGTGTTTTTAAGCATGTATTTCTCATCAAAATCATCCACATATAGCTAAACTAAGCTTTTCTGCCATTTATGAAGCATTTTTACGAAAATTGACAAAAAAATCTCTTTTAGGTTAAAAAAGGGTTTTTCTCAACCAAATGAGCCACATACAGCTAAACTAAACATTTCTACTTTTTTAGAGCATTTTTACGGATATTGCCAAAATAACTTGTCATTTAGGTCAATATATTTTTTGCACAAAAATGAGCTAACTACAGCTAAACTAAGCTTCGCTGCTGTTTTGAAGCATTTTTACGGATATTGACAAAAATCTTGTCATTTAGGACAAAAAAGTGTTTTTCTCATTAAAATGAGCCACATACAGCTAAACTGAGTTCTTATGCTGTTTGGAAGTATTTTTACGGAAATTGACAAAACAAACATGTCTTTTAGGTCACAAAAGTGTTTTTCTCATCAAAATGAGCCACATACAGCTAAGGCGTCTTGAGCTACAGACCTCAAACTTCCTGTGTGGTTTGCTAACATCCTAAGCTGTGATATAAGCGAGCCATATTTTTTTTACCATGAAGCATTCCTGAGATATTATTATTAGAAGAGGCGGGGTCACAGATATTCCGTGTTTTTTGGCGCGGCTTGAATTAAAGTGTCTCATATCTATTCAACAATTCACCGCATTTTAATTATGGCTCAGACATATCACAGCTTAGGGTGTTAGAAAGCCACAGCTCAAGTTTGGGGTCTGTAGCTCAAGGTGCCTTGGAATTATAATCCTGGGAAATTAGGAGGTGCCATTTTCTGAGTGACCCTTGCGTGTTTGGCTATATCTTCTAAGAAAAAGTGCCTATAGAGACTTTTTACATATCTTCTTAAAGCACACACAATAAGCAACAAGCTGATATAATAATTATTTGCACAGAAGAAAGGGGGAAAAAGTTATGACAACCACAAATATGTTTTTGAATTTCGGAGGAAAGTGGGATAGTCCTCCCTTACTGCTAAATAAAGGTTTTCTGCTGTTTTGAAGCATTTTAATGGAAATTGATAAAAAAACATCTCTTTTAGGTCAAAAAAGTGTTTTTCTTATCAAAATGTGCCACCTACAGCTAAACTAAGCTTTACGCTTTGAAGAATTTTCACGGAATATGACAACGAATATCTCTTTTTGGTCAAAAATGGGGTTTTCTCATCAAAATGAGCCATCTACAGTTAAACTAAGCATTTAAACTGTTTAGAAGCATTTTTACGGAAATTGACAAAAAAAACATGTCTTTTAGGTAAAAAATAGAGTATTTTTCTCATCAAAATGAGCTACATACAGCTAAACTAAGTTTTTCTGCTGTTTTTAAACAATTTTATTAAAATTGACAAAAACTTGTCTTTTTAGTCAAATTTTTTTTTTTCTCATCAAAATTGAGACACTTACTGCTAAATAAAGGTTTTCTGCTGTTTTGAAGCATTTTAATGGAAATTGACAAAAAAATCTCTTTTAGGTCAAATTTTTTTTTTTTATCCAAATGAGCCACATACTGCTATACTAAACAATTCTATTGTTTAAAGTATTTTTACGGAAATTGGTTAAAAACATCTCTTTTTAGTCAAAAGAGTTTTTCTTATCAAAATGAGCCGCATAAAGCTAAACTAAGCATTTCTGCTATTTTGAGGCATTTTTACGGAAATTGACAAAAAACATCTCGTTTTTGTCAAAAAAGTATTTTTCTCAATTGAGCCACATACAGCTAAACTAAAAAAATTCCGCTGTTTTGAAGCATATTTACGGAAATTGAAAAAAACATCTCTTTAGATCAAAAGAAGGTTTTTCTCATCAAAATGAGCTACAAACAGCTTTTCTGCTGTTTTGAAGTATTTTATAGAAATTTACAAAAAACATCTTTTAGGTCAAAAAGTGTTTTTCTCATCAAAATGAGCTACATACAGCTGTACTAAGCTTTTCTGCTGTTTGGAAGCAATTTTACGGAAATTGACAAAAGACACATCTTTTTAGTCAAAAAGTGTTTTCCCATCAAAATGAGTCATATTCAGCTAAACTAAGCTTTTCTGCTGTATTGAAGCAATTTTACGGAAATTGACAAAAAAACCTGTCATTTAGGTCATAAAAGTTTTTTTCTTGTCAAAATGAGCCACATACAGCTAAACTAAACTTTTCTGCTGTTTTGAAGCATTTTTATGGAAATTTCCCAAAATACTTGTCATTTAGGTCAAAAAAGTATTTTTCGCAATATTAGCCAACTACAGCTAAACTAAGCTTCTCTGCTGTTTTGAAGCATTTTTACGGAAATTGGTAAAAAAAATCTCTTTTTTAGTCAAAAAGGGTTTTTCTCAGCAAAATGACCCATATACAGTTATACTAAGCATTTATGCTGTTTTGAAACATTTTTACGGAAAGTGACAAAAATCTTGTCATTTAGGTTAAAAAAAGTGTTTTTCTAATCTAAATGATGGACATACCTTTTCCGCTATTTTGAAGATTTTTATGGAAATTGAAAAAAAACATCTCTATTACGTCAAATAAGTGTTTTTGTCATCAAAATGTGCCACATACAGCTCAACTAAGCTTTTCTGCTGTTTTGAAACAATTTTATTAAAATTGACAAAAAAACTTTTCTTTTTAGGCAAAAAAGTGTTTTTCTCATCAAAATTGAGCCACTTATTGCTAAATAAATATTTTCTGCTGTTTTGAAGCATTTTAACGGAAATTGACAAAAAACATCTCTTTTAGGTCAAAGAAGTGTTTTTCTCATCAAAATGTGCCACCTACAACTAAACTAAGCTTTTCTGCTGTTTTGAAGAATTTTCAAGGAATTTGACAAAAAAAATTGTTTTAGGTCAAAAAAGTGTTTTTCTCACCAAGATGAGTCACATACAGCTAAACTAAGCTTTTCTGCTGTTTTGAAACATTTTTACAGATTTTGCTTAAAAACTTGCTCATTAATTCTTATAAAGTTATACGTAGCAATTGAGACAAGTTACAACATTTGATTCTTGTGGTAATATGCTATGACTTTCATGCTGCTGATCATCATCAGGAAGACTACTTCGAAATTCATGACGAAATGTTACAGGCATTGTATCCCTCAAATCTCTCGACGTTGACTCATGAAATCAAACCTAGTTTGGCTAATCCATGAAGATGGAGTATCCAGCTGTGAGTTTAAATGGAATATACCTTCTTCCATACTTCTTAGTATTGAAAAGGATTTCTTCTCTGAAAGCTACCAAAAGTGTGTCAGTTGCACCAAAGGAATAAAGCTCATATGACTGTCGCATTTTCTTTCTTGAGCTGATCAAAATTATTATGGTTTGTTTGTCACTATGCCAAAATTATTACTTGAAAATAATTGTGAAAGTTGTTAGAGTCCTCAGGTATTAAAATTATGACAATATGATCTATTGTACGCCAGTTATGTGAATGAAGAAAGAGAAACAAAGAAGCGAAGATCTTGAAGCTGAATTTCATGTTTTTTTTCTTACCTAAAACTCACATGGAGTCTTTTTGGAGTTAATAATAGCTGAAATCCATTTAAGCTTCCAAAAAGCTGCCATATGAGTTTTAGCTGAGATGTTTTGGGGGGATTTTCGGTCCACCAATTAAAAAAGTGGGTCAATCCAGTATAGGTAGTGCAGCATACTTCCTGGATCATTGTAGGGTGTGCTAGCATACTTTTTGATAATTATATTGTTATTATTTGGCGTCCCTTCAGCTGTTAGCTTTTTTAAATTGTCACAGAGAGGGGAAAAGGTTGTTCTACATAATACCATCAATATCGCCATTACCTGGTGGCCTTAGTATTAATATTTCCTCAATATTAATTTTGTTGTATAAAATGGTGTATAGATGTTGCTGCTGTTGTTGTGTTGTGATAAAAGATACTATGTGAATGATAAACCAATCCATTCTAGAGGTGAGTTGGTGAACTTCACCTAATCTAAGTTTCACAAGAAACCTGGATCCATTAAGTCATGTACATGTAGGACTAGGCAAGACAAATTTGCCAAATTTCCCTGTCTATAATCTGGGATGGGATTTGAACCCCACAATATTATAATGAAGTATGAAAGAATTGGCCAATTGTGCTTGAAGCTATCCAATGGAATTCCTGGATCAACGTCCTGTCAAAGTGGCATGCCCATATTCTGGGCATGGGAGGCTGAGAAAACCTTGCCATGGTCAAACATACTGGCTAAACAATCATCATGCCTTCACCTGTGCCAAGTAGAGTCCAAAATAATTAATCTTGGAATCAATGCAGCAATCCAGGATACATCTGGAACAAGAGTCTCCAATCCGGAACAGTTGGCAACAATGGAACCAGAGAAAACCTACACTGAAATCGATATAGATCCACAAATGTATGAATAGATACAGCACAGTCTTTGCAATCCATACAATGCATGAGCTGTTTGCAGCATATCCTTGGCCTCATCAGGCACTATAGTTAGGATCAAGCAGGCAGGTTAGAAAGCAGCAATAAGCTACACAGGAATACTTAGGAGGGGGGTTTAAATGAGATGGCTGGTAGAAGTCTACAGAAATTCAACTTCATTGCATGGATTGCTTCACCAGTGATAAGTATAATCACTGAGGGTAACAAACCACCTTGACACCGGTACTGTCAAAGGAGGAGACAGAACCCACTCATGACCAAATGACAGAGTGGAGGCCATACCTTCCAACGGACCTCCACCTCCTTCATAGTTTAAAGACTTTTCCCCCCCATTACTTTTGGGCTTGGTTTATGCTCAGGGACATAGAATTCTATACATTTTATGATGATATAGATATAAAAATTGAGCCTGGTTGGATTTGAGTGGCAGCTGTGCCGTATGCAGCATTGCAGTGTCCAAAATAGGCAACCTTGGACATGTGGTGTCTCAATTTAAACACAAGATGTATAGAGCCACACACACACACACATGTACCATATACACACTAACAAATTAGCTAGCATAGATGGGCTTGTCAAATAAAGAAGGGAAAAAGACCACATAGTAGTTAGATATTCCTTTACCATCTAAAGTCAAGTACACCAGGCATAGTTTTTTTTTTTTATCTTTACAAGGTAACTGATGAGATGACTGAAGGTTATTCCCTTTTTTATAAAATTTGAAGCTTAGCATTTAGTTTTAACAGCTAATGAAGATGTAATGCATTGCATGTCTAGCATAACCGCAATACACTCTAGTGAAGTCTTCATTCTAATGGAATGCAAGTCTGGCTGACCATCTTTAAAAAATTTAAGACAGTTTTGTGGTTTCAACTTTGGAGTTCCAAAGATTGACTGTATGAACTTGATTTATAGCTCAAAAGATTCTCAGTGTGCTCTCTTTTGACACTGAAGAGTTTTACATAGACCTAACCATACCTAAGTTATATAAAGCTGTGACAGAGTCAGAGAGTCATGAACTGTATAATGGCATGTAGTTTCCTGTAGGCATAATGTATTATGTATTTACCTGTAGTCTAAGTAACAATTATGTACGCATGTACAGAACATAGTAGCCGTAGTGATAGAGGAGGAGAGTTGAGTTGTTTTTTTGGTTGTTGAGTTTTGGACTTTGCTGTGCTTTATTATTATCTCATTTAATTTTGTCTTGTAATAATATTATCTATTTAAACTCTTGACTACCTAACTATCTATTAATAGAATATACCTCAGATATTGCTGTACTGTGTTGGTTACTAGTTGAATAGCTGAATATCGTTTGAAGAAATAAGCTCGGTCGGTTACATTTGGTGGCAGCGGTGGGATACATCGAAATTTATATTCGTTTTTTTTTTTTAAAGAAAAAGACCGAAGTAAGCTAATTATTGAATCACAACGGTAGAGAGAAATTTGACCTAGCAACGGGAAAGATGGAGGCAGTAGCAGAAGTGTTAAAGACTATGATGACTGTCATGAAGGATCAACAGAAGCAACAAATCGAAAAACAGCAAGAACAGCGAGAGCAGCAGTGTGAGCAGTTCGAACAGCAACTGAAGGTATTGAAGTGTGTAAGTCGACGACGAAGCGAGGTGGATGGACACTCGAGTAAACCTACGATAGCTTCGCTTGGTCTACAGTCGCTGACAAATGACGTGGACATAGATGACTACTTTATTGCATTTGAAAGAAGTATGAGATTTAATGAGATCGAGAAGGACCAGTGGATGAGATATTTAACACCACACTTGAAAGGAAAGGCACTAAGTCAATATAGTGCCCTGGATGAAGACTCTGATTATGATGAAGTGAAAATTTCCATTCGAAGGAGATTTGCTGTCAATGCAGAAACATATCGTCAGAGATTGAGAGCTACTAAGTTGAAAACGGGGGATGATGTAACTGATTTGGCAATAGAAGTTTATACTTTGACAGAAAGATGGTTACAGGAATCAGAAGATAAAGTGGAGACAGTGGCTTTGGAGCAGTATTATAACGCAATACCACGCGAAATTGCTGAATGGTTGAGAGACCAACAGCCTACAACTCTAATGGAAGCTGCTGGAAAAGTAGTGGAATACCAACAAAACCATAAGTCAAAGGAAAATCATCACGGCAGATACCCTCAAGGTGACACATTTAGAGAACCGAAAAGAAATGAAAGGAGCAATGAAATCTATAAAAGCCATCAACTATTCAGAAAGAAAGATTACCGTGATGCACGGATGGAAAGGGATTCACAGATAACATGCTACAATTGTAGGAAATTAGGCCATATCGCAAAGAATTGTCCAGAGAAAGCATTTCTGATCAAGGAGTTCCATGTTGATAATATGTGTTGCAAAGGAGAAGTAAATGGAAAATTTGTTAGGAACATCCAGATTGACACAGGAGCATGCAGAACTGTAGTCAGAGAAGATCTTGTTTCAAGACTCACTTGGAAGGACTCAATAGTAAAGCTGAGAATAGCTGACAACACGGAGGTGAAATGTCCGGTAGCTGATGTCATAATCAAGACAGGAAATAATACCTACCAAATTGAGGCAGCAATTGTGAGGCAATTGCCGGCCGATGTGCTCCTTGGCAGGGATGTGTTGCTTGGGAAAGGTGTTCCCTTGCTAGAATACACCCTGGAACGCATGGAGACAGAAGAAATTAAGCAGACCTTACTGAGGATGCTGCAGAAAGGAGTACTTAATCCAGAAGCAATTATAGCGGAGGCTTCAGAGAAGTATGTACTAGCTGTGGAGACGAGAGCTCAAAAGATCAAGCGGTTAGAGGAGGAGGTTCAAACGAGGAACCAGGAGAATGAGTCTGGAGGAAAGCCCAGCTCATTCAGGACATCTGACATAGAGGATGTTCAGCCGGCAATGAGTGAGAGTTCAGTCGTCAGCAGTAAAAAATCTGAGGAAACAGATGAGGAAGCAGCAATAGATACTCAAGAGTCAGAGGAATCAGCAATTACAGAGGAAGATGAGGAGAATCCTTTTGATTCCTTCTCGGAGGAGTTGTTTGGAGAGAGTCGACCCTGTCGTGAGAAATTATCTAAGGCTCAGAAGAGACATCAGGGTATAGAACGAAGGACTCAGCATCAGGAAATGAAGATAGGAGAACTTCAAGAACAGGACCCTGAATTAAGAAAGATGGAAGAAACATTACTGGTAGTTGAATCAGAAGACTCAGTTAATGAAGAGAACATAGCTGAATGGAGAAATGAAAATATATCAAGCGAGTTAAAGATGGGAAACCAATTAGAAAGGAAACAACGTGAGGAATTACACGAACTATTGAGAATATTTCCTGAGATCACTTCAAATAAACCAGGAAAGACAGAATTAACTCATCACAGTATATCAATAGTAAAAGAAGAGAAACCTATTAGACAACGACCGTATAGGATACCACGAGCATATCAGGTGCAAGTGGAAAAAGAATTACAAGAAATGTTAGAGCAAGGAATTATAGAACCATCCCAGAGTGAATGGACTTCACCAATTGTTGTGGTGAAAAAGAAAGATGGGGACATACGAATATGCATTGATTACAGGAAGTTGAATGCCGTGACAAAAAGAGATGCGTACCCAATGCCTAGAATCGATGACATATTGGATGAGCTTGGACAGGCAAAATACATCACTACACTAGATTTGGCTAAAGGGTATTGGCAAGTACCAGTGAATCCACAGGACCAAGAGAAGACAGCATTCAGCAGCCCACTTGGACTATTTCAGTTCAAAAGAATGCCATTTGGACTTAGTGGTGCACCAGGTACTTTCCAGAGACTGATGGATAGAGTCATCAACGGACTGACTTTTACCAAGGCTTATCTGGATGACTTGGTCATTTATAGTTCAACTTGGCAGGAACATCTATCCCATGTAGAACAGATATTTCTAAGATTGAAGAAAGCAGGATTAACTATCAAGCTAAAAAAAATGCCAATTAGGTATGGAAGAGTGCACTTACCTTGGACATGTGATTGGAAAAGGAACCACAAGACCGGAACTGAGCAAATTGAAAGCTGTAGAGATATACCCAGTACCAACTACCAAGAAGGATGTTCGATCATTCTTAGGATTGACGGGCTACTACAGGAGATTTATTCCTAACTATGCTACAATAGCGAAACCACTCACAGATTTAACACGGAAAAGTGTACCAGAAAGAATTCCATGGAATGTGATATATCAAGAAGTTTTTCAGATATTGAAACAGACATTACTAACCAATCCAATAGTCAGGAACCCTGACTTCAGTAAGGAATTTATCCTTCAGACTGATGCTTCTGAGGTGGGCGTAGGAGCTGTACTAAGTCAACTGGACGATAATGATCAGGATCATCCTATCGGATATTTCAGCAGGAAGCTCTTACCAAGAGAGCAGAAATATGCAACAGTAGAGAAAGAGTGTCTAGCTGTCAAGTTGGGAATCCAACACTTTGCTGTTTACCTTATGGGAAAATCTTTCCGAATTCAGACTGATCATCGTGCCCTACAATGGTTAAACAATTTCAAAGAGAAGAACAGCCGATTGACTAGATGGAGTCTTGCTCTACAGCCTTTCACCTTTACCATTGAACATAAGAAAGGAAAGGACAATGCTAATGCAGCACCTTATCAAGGATGCCAGAGTACATGTTCCAGCCTTTAGAAGGAGGGGAGAAAATGTGACAGAGTCAGAGAGTCATGAACTGTATAATGGCATGTAGTTTCCTGTAGGCATAATGTATTATGTATTTACCTGTAGTCTAAGAAACAATTATGTACGCATGTACAGAACATAGTAGTGATAGAGGAGGAGAGTTGAGTTGTTTTTTGGTTGTTGAGTTTTGGACTTTGCTGTGCTTTATTATTATCTCATTTAATCTTGTCTTGTAATAATATTATCTATTTAAACTCTTGACTACCTAACTATCTATTAATAGAATATACCTCAGATATTGCTGTACTGAGTTGGTTACTAGTTGAATAGCTGAATATCGTTTGAAGAAATAAGCTCGGTCGGTTACAAAAGCCAAAGTCTATACTTCAAAATATGGAGTACTTGACTCATGGCACATGGAAAAAAAGTCTTACCCCAGAAATCTATAAGTAGATTTGGAGCTGCTAATGCTAGTGGCGGATACAGGATTTGTAAGAAGGGTTACGAATTTGATGCTATTAACTGTAGTCATCGTAGGCGGAGCCGCACGTCGTGGCGCAGGCATGGCACACCATACTTTTTTATTTTATTTATTTATTATTATTTTTTTAAACACAAATAATTATATGTATACACATCACACCATAAGTTATGAATTATAAGTTATGTTTTAAACCGATAGCCTGGCTTCTTGTATGATGACATCTAATGCTGTCTTTCATAGTGGTGAATGGAAGAGCGGGCCCCTCGAATGCACATTATGGAAGCACGTAAGAGGGAAAATGAAAGCCTGCAGCGGAGCCAACCCATGGTCGTAGAATAAGGTTCCTCCCACTTTGCAGCTAGTAGCGATGCCACCCATTTGTAAAAAAAACTGTGGTGATGGGTCTCATTCCACCAGTTGAAGAGAAGACCAGTGGGGTAAACGAGGAATGTTCGATTTCTTGTATTCTTTGCTCGTAATGGCGTTTCTTCACTTTCTCATGCTGTCGATACACTGACGAGAGAAGAGGTTTTCTGTTAGAGGGAGAAAAAGGGTTAAAAACCCTCACGTCAAAAAATGCTATCTCAAACTTTCCACCCCAGAAACCATTTTCCACGATATCTAGACGAGCTCCTACTTGTGTGTTGGTAGATACCCTATGAAATCTCTCGCTTGAAACTGGTTGTAGCTTGGGTTCTGTAGCCACACCTGAACACACCTCGGTTAGTAACTCTGCTGTGAGGTCTCTTACCTCATTGTGTCTGATTGAAGGGTATCCTCCCTTCGGACATGATAAGGCATGCTGAACTGAGAAAGATGTTCCACAGGCACAGTTTACTGGCACTTAAGCAGGGACCCAACAACACTTGGTGGGTCCAGAGGCATGCCCGGCCCGCCCGGAAAATTTGAAAGAAAGAGGCGTATGAGAGGCCCTCAGTACATTCTGAGACACAGCATGCAAAGTTAGAGAATATGCGCTGCTTTTTCGCAGGATTGTTTCGTGTTGCAGTTGTGAAGACGAAAAATTCCAGACCGAGACTGACTCCAGAGCCGCAGCGCGAAGTAATATGTCTGAGACCTATTACTTCGCGCTGTCAGTCTCGGACTGGAAAATTTTGTCTTCGGCGACTTATACTCCGGCAAATACGGCAGCTAGATGATGACTTCAAAGTGTTTCTTCAAGTGAGGTACCAAATAGATTGTTTTCTCTGCTCCAGAACTCTGCAGTCTTTGGTGTTTTGTGATAATATAGTTCCAAGAGTATTTAGGATAATGCTAATAATGTCATGATTAAGAATATCAGTAGGATAATTCACAGAAAGTGTAAAAAAATTGTGTATGATAAAGACACCATCCAGGTCTACAAGCAGGTAGGAATTGGCTATGTTAAAGCACTCTTCTTTCTCAGTTTGAAAATCAGTCAGACATCCCTGGTTCACATGTTATCTAATTATAGGAAATATATTCTATCATTGATTATTGGAAATATCATCACAAATGCAGTCACATATCATCCAATATTGCTTGAAATTGGGTTTGGTGTCATCCTTCGCAAGGAAAGCCTTGTGGAACAATTTCAAGGTCTTAGTATCTTTTGCTCATAAAAACATCACCAATATGGGTACATCAAACAAACACAACTGATCAGTATCCATTTATCAAATATGGGCCTGGTGCAAGCCATTGAAGATTACACCTCGCCATATGATGGACTAAAATCAATTCAGATTTTGGCCTTATGATGACCTATGTCCAAATATTGAAGAAATCCACGAAGACACTACAATCAAAGGACACAAGACAGAAGATGTTCACCACCTGACATCTACTAACATGGCCTTAAAAATCCTGAAATTCCAGAAGTAGTTTCAAAGAAAGGTGTCCTTCCCCTAAGGTGTTATATAGCACAACAAAGAATCCTCATTCAAAGATCAATGTTACATGCTTTTGACTTTTTTAGAAGTGTTGCCACAAAGTCCTCAACACCTGAGTCTGGTGGCTTCAATAAGCATAGATCGATCAGGGACAAGAACTATAACCTCATACCAAAGCAATGTACACACCTCTCATTGACATATTTCCTTCAGATCCAACTATGAAAATTGCTATGCTGGATGACAAGAGGCTAGCAAAGAAAGGTTGTCAAGCAACAACTTTGTTTACTGCAGATCTTCAACTCAATCGTGTGAGTTTTCCATGCACAATTGGTGTACCCAGAACATTTTTCGTCCTTTGTCTTGGGAGAATGCACTTTTCGATGAGCTATGGGATTTAAAAGTTAATGAGTGTGCATGCCTGGTTCCAAACTGCCCGGATATCATTATAGGCCGTTTTGAGTTTGGTAGGTCGAGTTCTCCTGTGAAACTGTTACCAAATCCTTTGAAGGTTGTTGTAGCTAACTCTACTTGGGTACAGTCAACAATTAACTGCAGTGCTCGTTTTTAATTTCTTGTACATGGTTCTAGTAAACTATAGCAACAAGATATAGCATGTGCGAAGCATACAAAATTGTTTACATGGGTGCAGTCAACAGTAGCGATGTATAGTGTACAACAGCTGTTTTAAAAACCCGGAGTCTCTACAATGCTCATCTGTAATACCCAAAAACAACAAAAGAAACAAACAAATATGAAGGAGTTTAAAACAAGAAACAAAGGGTTGGTCTAAAAGAATCAAGACTCTACCTATGTAGACCACAAGCACAGTTAGATGTATACTGCACTGGGTTTTTTAGTATCAAAGTACTTGTCCAAACATAAATATACTATAATGATTTTGTTATTTTAAATGGCAAAGGGGATTCAAACTGGTTACGGTCTTTTTTGGTACAATCTTGTTTCCATTAATTTTTAACATTTGGCTAGGGCTAGGGCTAGGGCTAGGGCTAAAAAAAACCTTGATTTTTTCTTATTGTTTATCACGTTCGTATATAAGAAGTTATAGATAATATTATTTATTAATACATAAATAAACATAATAATAATTAAAAAAACAATAACAACAACAAACATTATCATCATCATCCAGTTCCATCGACACTAGAACAGGAAAAAAAACACCCATAAAATGATGACTGTATTAAAATAACTAAACTGTTATTCGTATCAGTATGTTCACTTTATTTGTGATTTACATTTAATCACTTACAGCACTTTTTCACTTCAACCAATTTGAACATTTTATGCACACTTGCATGGCTTGAGATTGTGCTTCATTAAGGTTGCTTCTTAACTTGTCTACACAAATTTCATGTCGCAGATGTTTCAAGTGTTGATGTTGTGCAGAGGAGATTTGGAAAACTTTTAGAGTCGCATTTTTAAATGCTAGTCAACATCAGGATTTGATGTACTTCCAAAACTTCTAAGCAATATGCACCAAAAGATTCTCCACTCTGTTGCAGTTGAACTCCAAAAATGAAACATTGCTATGGACATTAAAGAATTTGGTCCGAGTTTGTAACTCTTACTTGCAGTATAGGAAGAAAGTGAATCAATTTTCAAGTAAAATGTAAGGATCAAATGTAACATCACAAGTTTGACCTACAAGTAATGTGGTCAATTACACTCTGAATGAATGGATGATAATTCTTTATAATACTAAGTCATCGATAATACAGCTATGCGGTCTAGTAGGAGTTAATTTCAGCCAGCAGATTTGGACCATCACTTGAATAAAAGGTAGATCGAACTCCTTAATGTAAGTCTGACCTGGAATGACTGGCATTTTTTTCATTCTTTTTTTTGCCACATCTTTGCACACGTTTATGCTATAGTCTTCATTTGTCTACTGAAACGTAGCTTATTCAATATGCTTTCTAATAATAAGTTCCAACTTGCCACATATATATTTGTTTATGAATTGCATGTTGAAATATACCTGTATTGACCAGTCAGATCCTCAAAACAGATACTACAGTCCAGCATCAGGTTTGAGTGGCAGTTACTTCTTTGACTATTAGATCAATAGAACCACTAGACAAATAAAAAGATTTTTTAGATGATTTTTTTAATTTTATTATGTGAGTGAAGGGAGCACACACACTAATGGCTAGTTTGGGTGTGGCCAGCCTCTCACAACAGCTAGAGAGTGTGGGGAACTTAGCATACGACATCTGTAACAATGAATGTGATTACAGAAAATGTGGGCAGGGCTGAAAGTGAACAGTTACCACAAAGCTCAATTTGCATCTTTGCAGCTGGCTCACATTCAACTGATCAGTGGAAGTGGAGGCTAAGGTCACGCGCTTAGCTGTGCTTTGCTTGGGTTGAGATGAGTCTCTTGCAGAAGTGAACGGGTGCAAATATGGAGATTTTGTAAGGGGATTTGGGAGAGATGTGGATAAAGATGTGCCGTTGAAGTAATGTGGGAAAATATGTCGTAGATGTCCTCCTATGAGCATTACCAGAAGCTGCATAAGGATAATAGAGTAATACTTTCGTGTTCTCTAGAGACTTTAGCGAATGATGGTTCAGTGAATCTGTTAAAGTCTTAAAGACTTAACTACACACATAAGGAAATTAATTTTTGCCATGAAGACAACACGAGGCTTTCCTTTATGTCCACAGAGTTAGATGTTTCCAAAAATTGTGGTAATATATTAGCCACTAGTGACTTTAGCCCCCAAAGTCCCTGGATCTGTCCCTGGTACAACCTTCATAGTTTGATGATACATCAATTGTTTGATGATGATTGTTGATATTGCCTGCTCTCACCATTGCACTATCTGGCTGTCCCTCTCTGTCCACTCCTCCTAGCAGTGTTTGCTCCTCTCTATTCATTCCTTTGATCACTTAGAAATTTCTGCTCTGTGAAGTACCATTCGTTTCTGTTAGCTACTCTCTGAGTTTCTGTTGCTGCAGTTCCTGTGTAGTTCTCTAATCTAATCTGTGCAACTTGCAGAGTAGCCATTCTGCAGTCAATTTCTGAGAGAGAATTGACAGCTAATGGAGCGGTGTCATATCACCAGTCAAGCCAGACCTGAGATAATAACAAAACTTGCTGACACAATAACAAAACTTGCTGACACAATCGCAAGTGTAAAATGTCAGTAATGCATCAGTCCCTCTTTGCATCTGATGGTTCACTTCTTCTGACCTATAGTTGGCAAGCGTCATGCATCTAATCTTGAATCTACCCACCACTTCAGCTCTTGAATCCACACACCCTCCTGGTCCCTTATTTCAAGCTTGTCTTCTCTACAATCAAGAAATGCATCCACCGTAGCTGTTATACAGAGGCCAGAGTCCTCTTTGTTAATTCTTGCTAAACATCCTTTAAGACAAGACACTGGCAAGGAGAGCAAATGGATCATACTTAGCAGCTGAGTGCGATGTACATGATGAGATACGTCTGCAAACTGTTCCTCTCCATGACTTGCATTCTTCAGTGAAAAAAAGACCAAAGGCTCTGCTTATGAGGCTGGTCAGCTGGAAGTGGAGTTTACAGGGCATGATATTTGCCTCATCACTACATATGACAATACTATCAACATCAATGAGCCCCACACCTTACCTGATGACTTCCTAACCTGGCCACGAGTGGGCTGACACTCAGATCCCTTTCCATGTCATCGACTATGTGAAGCAATTGTCATAGAGGTGAGTAGTCATGCTGTCCCCAGACACTGATATCTTAATCCCCAGATTGACCTGGTCACACATGGCCACTTGGGAACACTTACCACCTTGGAGATCCACACAGGAATGAGTCATAAATTCAGGAGTATTGATTTGTAGTGGGAATGAGGAGTCTCAGTGCACCAAAATCCCAAGACCTTGTAGATATCCATCCATAACTTCACAGGAGCAGAATGGGGTAGAAAATTCATCAGCATATCGAAGAGGATTGGTACCTGTGTACCCATAGCTGACATCAGACGACCCCATTCTTTTAAGTTTTCGTTCTTATGGATGTGGAGATCCTAAATGCCACAAGAGTAGCTTATGGGTGGGGAAATGCTCCCAGCGGCCTGGCCACTAGAGAGGTATATCGGCACAACCTCAAATGACCTCCAAAATGCAATCAAACTCTACAACCACACAAGCCCCATTCTAGACACCAGGATCATGTAGCTAAGACTATTAGGAGCAGAGATACAGAGTGTCTCTTGAAACTGGGTGAATTGGCCACAGTTAGACAAAAAATGAGTGGAGAACTTCTAGGAGGTGAGATGGAGCGGTGCCCTTTTCATGAGGCCAGAGGACCATGAAGATTCCGCTAAATGATCTTATGGGTCGGAAAAAAATTGAACCCCTGAAGATGTCAAAACTAAGGAAAAAATATTTTCAGCACAAAATTCTATTTTCATGCACTAATCATCTTCATGAGCCTTTTAGACATACACACAAGAGCAGAAAGGGACAATCTTGTAACTAAAAAGGCGAACTATTGTTTTTCAACAACAACGACAATGTGCCAGTCTTGTGGGAAGTCACTTTGACCTTGGAACCACTAACGTTGAGGAAAAGGATCTGGACAACTATCTGCAAAATTTTGGTCCACAGCCAAGATCTTGGTGGTCAGATCATATAGCTTAAAGTCACAAAGCAATAAACATCACAAAACAGATCGTTATGCTTAAAAATAATCGTAGTGAGCTAGACAATTTGAGCACAGTGCGACAAGCTTTTCAGCATCTGGAAACATGGGCGATACAGATATCTAACTTTTAGTTGACAAGTGAAAGTACATTTTGATCAGTGATGCCAACAAAAATCTCCAAAATGTCTGAAAGAATACGACTGGCACAATTGCACTTTAGATTATGCTACCTTTATTTAAGCTAGCAGCACAAGTACAGCAATGAGCCATTGACACGCTAAGGTCAGAGCAGCTGAGCAAACAACGATAAAATTACAGTACATGATAATTTCTTAAATTGATCCAGCTTATTTAGTATTAGTGTTAAACAACACATTCTGCTGGCACAAAACTAATGTCACCAGTTGTCCAAACCCTTTCCCTCAGTGTTAGTGGTTCAGAGGTCAAAGGGACTGTCCTACGAGATTAGACACTGTGTAGTTAGAGGGGGTAATTTTTTTTTAATTCAACAAAATCACCAAGTGCCTGTGGAATTACAAAGCCACAATATTGGTGTAGATGTTTTTAAATGGAAGTATGGTTCAAACTGGGTGTGGTCTACATGGGGACAATTTTGTACATGTTTTTTTAAAGGTCTATCTAATATAGCCATTTGCTTTAAAATATGACTTACATAATGCAATAACATAGGTATCAAAACTGGTGGCTATATTGGATTTTCATATGGCAATCCCATCACAATGACATTATATATTTGACCTGAAAATGACAAGTCAAAGATGTAAAATCCACTAAAACAATTATTCACCACAAAAAATTCAGGTTTTTCAAAATAATTGATTTGGTACAACCAGACTACAATATTGGTATGAAAAATGGCGGACTAACCCTCCCTCCCCTCTTCCATTCCCCCTCCCCCTCTAAATAAACAACAATCAAAGCATATATCACTTCCTTACGGTCACCAAGCGTGCCTTGAATCCTTCACTTAGGTGGTAAATAACCTACAAAAAACCCATTGAATTGTGAAAAAGGCACGAAATACAGCTTCAAGTATTTCTTTGTTTCTTTGTTGGTTTCTCTGTTTTTACCCACACAATTCCTCACATCATAATTTTAGTAGCAGAAGACCAAATTCCAGGTTCTTCTGTTCCTGTATATGTCCGTAACTACTCCAATTTTTGATCCACAAGCCTCGTTAAAAGTAATAACACTGTAAAATTAAACACGCTCATAGTTTATTAGGTGGACAATTTTTGTCAGAATTAGAATTGGAAGGATTTCCTGCATATTGGAAACTGTTACCAAGTCCAAAGGAGGATGCGGCTTATTGTTTGGTGGATTTCTCCTGTACAACTGTTACTAACTTCTAGAAGGAGGCCCTACATGGGTACAGTCAACATGGTAACAAAGTGCTAATAAAAAACAAGCAAACTTTTAATGGGTGTAGTAAAATTGCAACGTTACATGGCATGTGTGTAGTGTACAATGTTGTGTACATGAGTACAGTACAACAATATCAACAACACATGATATATGTTGATATATGTAATGTACATTTACTATTCAAAATCCCTTGAGTCTCATCGCCTCTCCTCAGAAACAATAATACAAACAAAAACACATCTGAAACAATAAAAACATATCTATTGGATTTACTAGTTTAAAATGTACACCATAACCTGTAAGATGCTCCTTCATTTGAAGTATTATTTTGCTGGTTATAAAATCAATGGCTGTTCTGCAACCAAAAATATTGTGTATAGTTTTAAATGGTAATGGGGCATCAAACTGGTAGTGGTCTACATATAGGTACAATCTTGTTTTGATTCTTCTTTTTTTCTAACAGGTCAGTCATTTTTTTTTGTTTATTTTGGTTTGGTGTTTTAATGCAATTATAATTGGATTAGTGTTGGATGTAGTCTATTGCAATGGCTGACACTATTTCTGTAATGTGCTCTGAACTCGAAGTATCTAATTCCATTCATGTGTGTTAATCTAGTAAGTTATAATAGCGGCAAGGTGATCAGCAGTTCTTTACAGCTTTTTTTTACAAGTAGCTACTGTAGCCAGACCATGAAAACTTCGTTTTGAGATAGTAAATGACTGATCAACTTGAGGATGCAGTCTACTTGAGGAAAAATATGGTATATATAAGGTCAAGGTCACAATCTATGGCAGCAATAGTCATGATAACATGATTTAAAATTTTCACAATATCCCAATCTTGCAAACTCCCACATATATAGGTCATGTTGTAGCATAATAGATATATTTGTTGTTATTATTTCACTTCTCCTTTATTTTTCAATTCAGAAGAAATTACTTATGATAGCTGAATTGAGAGCCAAGTCTAGTAAATGTATTCACTTTAGATATTATGTAATGGAAATGTTTGCTACTGGATGCTGCTGGCCACATTAGGATAGGATGAGGGCAGGCCAGCTGCAACTGAGAGCTAGGATCAAAGTATCAGGTGGGCCAGGCAGACAGCTAGTCACTAGCAAGGGAAATCACAGAAGAGAGTGCAAGGACTCTGAAATGAGTTCCAGGAGCTTTGGCAAGAAGTTGGTTGAAGACAGACTCATTGATAGAGCGCTCACTGATGGAGTGGAACATCAACTTCCTCGATGGAGAGCCAGTAATCCTTCCCAGCAACTTCAGCCAGCTCAGAGGGGGAGTCCATGGGATGAGCCAAGGTTACAGGATGTTTTCCTAGTAGGAGCTGAATTAGGCAGCAGGGGCATGTTGGGTGGCCCGGCGAAGGAACTGGGAAGAGATGCCATCAGCCAAGCCCAATCAGATAGAGATCCTCTTGCCAGATAGGTGAGTCCATTTTGATACAATTAAAGTCATCAGTGGCCTGCCTGAAACTAAGAGTCCTGGATACCCCTAAGCCTGACAAGGGCCTCACATGCCTTCTCTGTCCGCTTCAGTACAACAGATTCACAATGATCCTGTGGACCTGAGGAAGAATGGGAGATCTTAAAAGGAGAAAACCCACTCAGGAGTGGATCAAAGAAGGGGGTAGGCGCCACCTGTTTCAATATTCAATTGAATGCAATTTTCTCATATTTTTGATAACACTATTTTTTTACCTCACCCTCACCCATCTATTGTACCAGTTTCATATCAACTTCATCAGTAAACTATTGCCGTGTGCCCCCACAGAATTAGTTTACTCGACCAATATTCTGATTTAGAGGATTGTGTATTGGCTAGCCTGTTGTTTTTTTTGTTGGTTTTTTTAATTAAAAAAAGTAATTTAAAAACAGGCTAGCGATACACAATTCTCTAAAAAAAAATTTAAAGGCAGTGACCTCGCACGTGGCAGTGGCTGTTCACGGTCTCTGCGGTAGAAAGCACAGGAGGTTGTAAGAAACCACAGTATGATAATTGTTTTCAAACGGTCCAGTCCAATGCGCAAGTTCCATAGTAATTTGTATTACGTTTTTTTATCTAGAGATCTACACCCGCAGTATGAGAAACAGGAAATAAATTTTGCTGAGGCTCTCTTCCGTTGACTGCGTTGGACATTTGTAGGTGACAACCACAGACGTACTGCAGCACAGCTAGCTCCGCCGTACCACCCTTAATTTGCTTGCTCCTGGATACACAACTTCTCTGTCACGACGTCTCTGTAACTTAGCTAGACTCTTGGTGCACGACTATGCAGCTAGCAAATTACTAGCCGACAAATGGAATCATTAAGAAGACACTTCGGAGTTGTACTTGTGGTTGTACAAATGACACTGTTTGGTAAGTTTCTAGCTGGCTATAGTAGCTAGCTACATATATATATATATATATATATATATATGTATACTGTGGCTACAATAATATTATTTGATGATGCTAGCTAAATATTCAGTGTCAGCTCAGGACTGTTTGCTGGCAGCAGAAGGGAGAGCAATTCCTTTCAGAAAGGTTAATTACCAACCTCGCCTATTCAGTGGAACTCTAGCCATCATCACCAGTTACAAGTTTGGATGTTGTGGCAACATCACTGCATGGCTGACCTATGTCCATCCTGGAGGTAAGTTACATCAAGGAGTCTATGATATCACCTTCCATGTGTGGAGGCCTTCACCAACGGTGCAGGAGAGTGGATGCTACAGTTTGGTGGGAGAGAATAGATTCACAACTATATCACTTAATGATGGTCTAGTATATGAGACCCCAGAACCATCCAATATCCTCACTGTACAGCCTGGAGATGTGGTGGGATACTTCACTTTAAGCAGAAACGGCAAGGATGATGGAATTCAACTGGATAATAACCAAATGATTGATAGTGTGTGGTACCACACTAATACTGATAGTGACCCTCTTATATATGGTGGACTTGAGTGTCCGTTCCCAGTAGGATCAAGTACTGGTAGACTATTGAGGTCCTTTACTAGTGCAGCTCCAGTCCTCTCAGTGAGTATATGTAAGTGATCATCTCCCTTAGCTAAGAATGTTTCCTTGTTGTGTTAACATTTATTTATTATAATTTGCAGCTTCTTTTTCATGTCCAACCACTCCCACTATATTACCGTCATCCTCTTCTTCTCTACTTTCTTCATTCACTTCTTCACTACCTCCTTCATCCCCTTCTTTGCTACCTCCTTCAATGATTGCTACAACCACTTCTGTCCCTAGCAACACTATCTCTCCATCTCCTCTCTGTCCCATCCCTCTCCCATCAGGAACATCTGAACCGACAAATATTTCCTGCCAGAGCATGGACATGTCTCTGCTATCAACAAGTCCATTATCTGTTGAAGTTTCAGTAGGTATTTTGGTGATTGCAATGTTGGTGGTGAGTGTTCTTGTGGTGATGGTGGTGGTGGTGCTACTGCTATGGAGGAGGAAGATATTACAGAAAACATGAAGTTGAAAGATGCTGGGAAGCATCTCGATCGCTTCACTCCAACTATGATTATTGTAAGATATTTTTTAAATATTGTCATATGATCATGTCTACTCCTGTTATTAAACCGGTAGTAAGATAGAGAATGATAATAATGGCAATACTTGACGTGACAGATATGGGTTAGTATTCTGTGTTGTGTTACTACCATCTCTGTATGCATTGGTTTGCATGCACATCTATAGGTGTTATTATAGTATATTATTCAGCACTCGTGGGGCGTTGTGCAAGTTACAATCCAAGTATTATTAAGATACCCAATGGATTATCCATGAGAACATCTCAGATATAAGCAGAGTTAATTAACACTGATTGAACATCTGGCTGAAGCCCTACATTTATCACCCTTTGTAATCATGTGGTATACTCAGAGCCACAATATGGTGTATGCCAAGAAACAAAAAAAGAAACTCCACAAAAGGTAGATTGTTCTGCTAGACTTTATTCTTCCTTCTTTCTTTTTTTATTAATTAAAAAAAAAAATTTTTTTTTAACTATATGATGTTGTTCATAATGGAATATTCATAAACAGTATTAACAATCAGTTTTCAGAGTAAGAAGTAATTACATAATATAGATTGCAAGAATCAAGTAACTAACCCTTCATGAAGTCCAGATCTTCTAGCCTACTATACAAAACTTAGACCAAATTCCCAAGTCAGAAGATCTGGACTTCAAGGCAGATTTGTTGTTTGATTCTTGTATTGTATTATCTGTAGCTGTCATTTTAATTAATTAGCCACTGTGACACTGTCAAGATTGATGTGCAGATAATTATCTTTATTATAAAATTGAATAAACAAACTAGCATAATTGGTTATATATAATAAAAATTAAATAATGTAATATAATAGTAGTAACTAAAACTATCAAACTAAGACTAATTTAGGAATCACTTGGCCAAAGTGATAACAATATTGCATCTTTATTGCACCTTGGATTACTAGTGCGATCTGGTCAAGGAGATACTGCCTGGAGTTTTTCTTATGTGAAATTATTATTTTTTGGTAATAATTAAATAATAAATAAATAAATACTAAATAAATTTTCTATATATATTGGCTAATTGCCCATTCTTAATCATGTGACATTCATTGGATATGAAGTCATGTGAACTGGACATGTAATGATGACAGTGCACGTGTTTTGGTATCTTATAGTTTTAGAAGTCAGATGATATTAGTTTGAAAAGTGTAAATGTGGGCATGTCTGTGTGTGTGAGTGAGTATGTTTATGTGCTATACATGAAAAAAATTCTTTCCATTGCATATCCCGTGGTGTTATGAACAATGTGGCATATACAGAGTTATATTGGAGAAAGTTTTATTGGAATTTTCATTGACTATTTTTGAACCTGCAATAACAGCAGTCATATGCCTCCATAGTTCAACTACAACAATGAAATTGTCTAGTCGGGCATCTGTATAGTAAATGGGAAGAATAAACAAAACAAGATGCACCATGACCAATAGATAGGGACAAGTTTCCTTACATTTGTCACATTTTTTAAGCAACTTTCCTGCATTATCTTTGCTTGTGTGTGAGAGTGAGTGAGTGTGTGTGTGTGTCTGTGTGTGTTTTATGCATCCTACGATAAATTATTTGGCAGAGTGGCTACAATAATACAATTGCTATACACACACCTATGTATAAAGCAATCTGTAATATGGCCCCTTATTGCTGGCACTTACTACGGGAAAGCTTTCTAGAACATTTAATATTTAATTTGGGATGAATCTGCTAGTAGCACTTACCATGCCAAATCAATTTGCTTACATGCAGTCTGGTAATAATTACTTACAGTGCAAAAGTTGAAATTTTAGAAAAAAAACTCTGCAACCCCCACCCTCCTCCCAACTATATGGCAATATGTTTCAAACCCTAGCCATGACTACATTCCCATCCTCCCATCCTACACACTCAAATTATTGATAAAGGAAATATTTTAAGCATAGCATATTAATTTAAACAATTTAGCAAGGGATCGCAGAGTGAATGGCTGTGTTCAGTATCATGTTCTGAAACTGATTGTGTATAGTTTGCTTGGCCCATTGCTCGGGGAGCCATCAGGCCCACCCTTCTGCCTCCCAAAACACACTAGAGCATGACTGGCAAGTGAACTTTCTCTTGTTCTTCCCTTCAATGGCCTGAAAGCGAGCTAGACCTGACTTTCTCCACCATATGCAGCTGACCTTTGAGTTTGAGAATGCAATAGATGCTTTCCTTTTCAGACTGGATTGAGAAAAACAGATTTTGTCTTCTGGCTGCTCAATGAACAATTATCAGCTGTTTCTCTCTCTGGTCGATAGGTTGAAGGTGAATACAAGCAGACACAAGAGCAGCAGGTACAAACAGTTCTTCAATATCCATGCTGGCTTCATCTGGTTAGTTTTTCAACACTTTAGTTTGTGAAACCATATAGTACTATAGCACTGCCACTATGCTACATTACCAATAATATTATAGGTTTTGTCCCTGAGCAACCCAATGCTGGAGATCCACAACTTGTGTTGTGAGTGTAGTGTCTTGAGCAGCTTCGGAACAACATATGGGAGGCCAGTTTATACAAACAGGTAAGATTATGGGGATCATTTAAAGTGTATTACTTCACACCTAAATAAAATCTCGTGCATAATCGATGTTGGCAAAAACTAAGGAATGATTTTCTTTCTCTCTCTCCCTGGGTAATGTATACCCAGTCATTAGCATTGTTTTTGTTGCATTGTTTTGTGTTGTATTATGGTGTGTTGCTTTAGGGCAAGGCTGCCAGGCCCAGGTATAAGGCTGCCAGGCCCAGGTATAAGGCCAGGTCTAGAGTCAGGGAGGGAAAAAAAATCATTCAATCGTGCATAGGAATAGTGTTATGTGTGAAGTACTCTTCTTTACGATCTGGTTACAGTTTATGCTGAGCACTATTTTACCATTGAACTTTGAATTTGTAGTTGGCACACACTTAGAGTTGAATTTACGTGTACGAACTGGAAGGGTCAGGAGAAATGTTGATGGGCTAGCAAACGTATTATGGGTGGGTACTACCTTGTGAGCCTGAAGTAATTTCAGTGTAGTATATATTGCAATCACTGTGTTGCTGTGCACAATATATGTGTATGTGCTATAGACTCGACCATGCCTTTACACTCAACCATGCCTTTTCGTGTGTTGGTGTCCTGCCTAGCCAGTACAATCACTTCAGCCCTCTTTGCAGATCACTGTGTTGCTATGCACAATATATGTGTATGTCTGGACATATCTGTAGACTCAACCATGCTCCACGTGTGCTGGTGTCCTGCCAGCCAGTACAATCACTTCAGCCTATTTGCTGATCACTGTGTTGCTGTGCACAATGAATATGTGTATGTGTGGACATATCTGTAGACTCAATCATACCTTTTCACTCAACCATGCCTTTATGTGTGCTGGTGTCCTGCCTAGCCAGTACAATCACTTCAGCAAATTTGCAGAAACCTGCATACTGTATTTGGAAAGTGGTATATATGATTAGTCCATCTTGATGGCATGTACATTAGTTAGAGAGGGTGTGTTCATGCCACAAGTTGCCGAATGACTCGCCAAAATTTCCTATATAATTTAATTTATTTGACCATTGTGGCCATGCTTGTAAAGGAGAACCCAATTAGCCAGCTTGGTTGCCGTATTACGATGCAGGGCCCCAAATGGCCAAATGAGCTGGGAGGGTCAGCCATTGTTCCGCATAACATAGGAGTGTCTCATCCATCAAACCGTATGGGACCTATAGCTAAGTAGAATTACATAATATAAATATGATCATAATGGATTTATGTTTATACAGAGTATTGTGTCTGCTTCATGGTAAGCAACTTTGGTGCGCTTGGTGACCAATTCTTGGGAAGCAACTTTAGTGTTGGAGGTGGAGCAGTATGAGACAGAGTCTGTGGCTGGACAATGAACTCCTGCAGAGCAATTAGCACTCCTTGGTATACCCCAAACATTGTGTAGAAATTCAGAAATGTCTCCAGCAATGCCTGTGATACATCCATTGTGTGCTGTAGTGCTTGTAGCTATATAATTGTATAAATGAGGGGGGAAGGAAAAAACAATGATATATATGCTATGCACCTTTAAGCAGCCTACACATCTGATTATGCTCCAGATATTCTGTGTAGAAATGATGAAATATCTTCCTGTATGCCTGGGGCCCATTCATGTCATGCAGTGCTTGTATCTATATAATTATTTGTATTGAGAGAAGAAAAAGTATACAGCTATATTATTTCAAACAGCCTTTGGCTTCAGCCATATCTTCCCAAATCGTGCTTGGTTGCTTGTTGATGGGTTTACTGCCTAAGTGTTGCGTGGTTGATAAGTTCATCTAAAAAGTTTTTGGTGAAGCTATTGTGCGTGAGGAGACCTGTATACATGTACTGAAGCTGAAGTATGTCCGGACCAAAAAGCTGACTAGTTAAAAGGTTTGAATCTTGCTTCTCTGAGGTCAAAGTGCATGCCAGGTCAGCTTTTTATACATGGTAGGACTGGAAACACCTCTGAATGTCTGCATGCATACCTACTTTATGGTATATAAACTCAACCTTCTTGTTTAATGTTCTCTCTGAAAACCTTGATGAATGCTGATATTTTTAATGAATAGATATGGTTACACACATAAAAAAACAAATTTGGCTTCTTAAAACCTTTATTGAGTAACTTTCAGCTTAAAGTAATTTTTAAAGAAGAAATTGCATAAAATTTACTGCATTATAAAAAAAATACATTCTCCACACTACAAAAATAAATATACTATGCATTTACACTTTGTGGCAGCCATGACAGAAAACATATTTGCTACACTGTTTTCACTATATATTTATATGCATGGGCCCATGTAGCAAGGAGGGTGCATTTTAATACCGTATAGTATTTTGAACATGAAAGAATGTTTTGCAACATCACATCTTAAACTAATAGGTTGCTTCAGCACTAAGAGTTTAACTTTACAGCCCATATATCAGTTTTTGGATGTTTTTGAAACAGAATAACTTTTTTTTTATTATCACCAACTGGTTGATCAAAACAACTTTTGGACCACTATAGCACCTATGGAGTATATTAACAACCAGTTGTGTAAGTTGTAGGGTGTACATCAACACCCTGTGTTTAACAGTGTACTTATACAGATGATTCCTAATACCATTAATTTTATGAGACAGTTTTAAGTCAAAGTTCTTGATTTATAACTTGTACAGATTAATAAGAGTACTAGGTGGACAATTAAACATTAGGCTAGAGCTAATTCAGCAATGTCATGGAATTAGACTGTGTATGGTTAAATATGGACTGTGATGACATATTGAAAGATTCAGAGGTGAAATATTCATTGATAATTCAGCCTAAAACACCACGCTTTATTGCCCTTTATCATACATATTTGCAGATTAAATTCTAACTGTAAAAGCCACGAATATTAATTCCTCTGCTATATAAAACATGTCACTTATTTCTCCACCTCTGATTCACAAAGGCACATCTCTGTCCTTCGTGGCAAGCTGTGTAAGCCTAGGTGGGTAGGCTTATATCTGAAACAGTACTTTGGGACTGTTGGTTCTGGTGACTGATGAAACTTCAAATCCTCCGCATCGGCAAGAAAAAGAGAATATATTTGTTGGCCTTATATCTGCATGATGGATGTATTTTTTTCGGCCTGTTTTCCACGTTTTGTGTTCATGATTGTTGTTTGTTCATGTGCCTTAATTCCATTTCATTCCAGTCTACCACTATTTCTCTCTGTCTATGTAGCTAGTACTCTCTCCTTTGCGATGTGCTGCCAATTCTCTCTCTATTGATAATTCAGCCAGTTCTTTCTCCATGATCTATTTTCTGTGACAGGAACATCTATTTTTGTTTCTTCATAAAGTCGGTTTTGTTTATGACAATTGATCCATTCATATTTGTACAGGCGGATAAATCCATAACAGGCCTATTCTGTTTGCTTACACTGTTTGGAACGAGGGAGAAAATTTGAGATAGGGATTTGCCTTTGTGTATCTGCAGAGGTGAAGGAAGCGATAATGGCTATATGTATGCACCATACAGCGGAATATTTCTGAGGATTTTACATTTGGGGCTTTCACAGTTGTAAAAATTACCATGCATGGAAATACAACCTATTTTACATTTAACTTCCCTAGGAGGGCTAGCTTTACTTGCCAAGTAATAGTTAATAGTTAGTATACTCTATCACAATAAGGGATGCAATTTTGAAGGTGCTTCTAAATACTTAAAAGCATCATCTGTATGTAATAGAAGAGTCTCTCAGTTTAGAAATTAGTTTATTATATGAGATATCTTGTCTTTAAATCTCTGCTAACTACAGATCTGATGGTCAATGAAGTTCAAATTTCACTTTCTATTGTTGTTGTTGTTGTTGTTGTTGTTGTTGTTGTTGTTGCTGCTATTATTATTATTATTATTATTATTATTATTATTATTATTATAATAATTATTATTATTATATTATTATATTATTATTTTTATTATTTTTATTATTATTATACTATTATTATTATATTATTATTATTATATTATTATTATTATTATATTATTATTATTATTATTAGTATTATATTATTATTATTATATTATTATTGTTTATTAATTATTATTATTTAATATCTTAAACTAATATTGTCATAAACCATCAGGTAGCGTCCCAGGTACTTACTGATAGCCTCAACATATATAACATTATGAAATAATTTATTCAAACTAATGAAAAATGGTTTAACTAATTAGGACACTTCAGTTCTGATGTACAAATATGACTTCTTTTATTTTCTAAAATGTGTAAATAAAACATGCAACACTTTGTACTAATAATCCTAGTCCATCTCTGGCCCACAAATATTTTTTTCCCTTCCCACTCCACTGCAAGTACATCATCACCTTTACTTTTCAAAATGGGAAGAAGCAAGGCCTCTTCCAGACAAAACAGCTCATGGAGTATTGAAGTGTGGTAAGCATTGATGCACTCTCTTGTAAAATTATTAGCATAGACATGTTCGAGTAAACAACTATACAACTAATTGGCAAAACAGGAAACAGGAAATGTAATATCACCCACGGTGAATAATGTACGCATATGAACAGTTATTGAGTCAGTAGCCACACTTTTTCCCTCTGAAACCATAACCTAGTCTATCAGGCGGAGAGTAGTGATGGGCTTATCGGCAGGTAGAATGTGCTCATGTGCATTCTGGAGGTGGTAGTGGTATAAATTCCTTTAAGAAGATTGCAAATTTGCAGTGGAGGAATGTAGAGAACTGTAGGTAGATATAGTAACAATGTCTGAATTTAAATTCAGCCTTTAGTCTATGTCCTTCCTCTGCTTGATGTGCAGCCAATTCTTTCTCTTCCAATGCAGCCAGATCTTTCTTCTCAGTCTATTTTCTATGTCACAAGCACTTTTTCTATATTGCCATGTTTTATTTAAGATGTTTGACCCACTCATACTTATGTGGATGGACCATGGCCATGCATGGAAATGTAAACTAGATTCCTTTCAACCACCCTGGGAGCTCTTGCTTCACTTGCCAATTACAATAGTTGATAGTTCAGAGTATACTCTATAAAGGATCGATTTTTCCATGATTTATAATTTTATAATTGCTAATTGAGGAGACTGCAATACAGAAATATGCCGGTCATCAAAGCATCATTCATGTAGCAAAGGAGAGTCTCTCAGTACAGGTGAGTTTGGTATATGAGATATCTTGTCTCCATAACTCCGCCAGCTATGGATAGGATGAGGTCTAGCTAACTAAATTTTGATGATCAATGAAGTTTAAATTAATATTTCTGTTTGTACATACTTATTGTACATTTGCAGAAAGAAAATAACTAAAATTATATGCATAGAAAATATCAATGATATCAAAATTCATTAAAAATACCAACCTTTATGGTATTCAGACTTGTAAGGAATACTTGCATAGTAATTATTTGCCCCTGCCTTCAGTTCACAGTGCTTATGTATTAGGAAAATCATAGTTTCTTCGTCTCAGCTCAAATATCAGAATAGCAAGAAGCTGCAGAGCTCCCCCATCAAGCCCCCCATACAAGCAACTTCTTATTCCCCTTGGGGTACTAGACATGTACAAAAGCATAGACGATAAAAATGTTGTCAACTACATGGAGCCTATGGCTTCCTTTGCTGGCTCCTCCGCTCACACTTCTACCTACATCCCAGTCCCTGCCAGCAAAGGTGAGGCTGGATGATCAGCAGGTACAAATTTTGATTCAGATGACGATATATGAAATATCAGAGGTTGGACAAAGAATATTATACCAGTCACTGCATCCACCCTCTGCCTCCTCATCTTTCCCCTGCCCTGGTTAGGAATGATACAGCAGATGAGTTGGTGTACTACATCCTAGAGAAGGTTTCATCCCTTCATCTTCAACCGTTCCAGTAAAGGATGGCAGTGGACATGAAGTGCTTTATCATATCCTGGAAGAGACTCCTCCAACTCACCCTCCTGTTCTGGTAAAGGTTAGGACCGAACATGAGGTGGTCTTTCTCATCCTTGGGGTGGCTTCTCCCACTTATCCTTCTCTGGAAAATACATCTGTGCACTACGAAGCCCCAACACTACCAAAGTTCAGAGTAAGATAATATACACTAGGTAAATCATATGTTTTGCCGTTGTTTTTTTTTGTTTTTTACCCATTCCTTTTAGCTTCGAGATTCAGCCAAGCAGAATGGACCATTTGAGTCAACTGGTTACTATGTACCAACTGTGGTAAGTAGAGTTTAGTAGAGACTGTTGTAAACAAAATTGTATGATTCTTAATTAATGATTTCAGTTTATATGCACAAAATAGTTATTAACTTTGTCCCTTTTGTTATCTAATTAGAGCAACTGTGGAAAGGATTTGGACAAAACCACGAGCAACAATACGTAAACACTGTAGGTGATGAGAGTTGGAAGCTAGTGTATCCAATACTTTGATGTGCATTGCTGACAATCATTATTTGTGGGAACTTTCAGTGTGTGGCCTGCAGCAAACTTTTTTTACATTTTTTGTGGTACTGAGCACCTACTTGCACAACCTCTGTATCATACTGTCAACTTGCTTCTAAGAGATGCGGAGAGATATGGTGAGACCAAATAAGATAATTCTACTGGAGTTGATGTATACAAGCTACACTTAATATTTTGAATTTTTGGAACTTCATTTTGCTGTAGCCCCAAATGTCAATTATCACTAAGTAACTCTCTACTACTATATCAAAGGATTCACAAAGATCAATTATATGTTGGAAATGATCAGAGGTGGCCATAGAAAACTAAACCAGAAATTATTTGCGAAACTTTTATGAAAATATTCAGAGCTTAACAAAGGTGTTACATGATGTTTGAAAACAACTGTAACTAAGTTCTGGATGGCAAAAATTACAAGCCAAATCTGTGTGGATACTTAACATGCATGTGTCTCGGTATGATAAATCAGTTGCTATTGACTAAGATGATAGTAAGTAACTAAACCAATTACAATGGATGAAATGATTGTATGCCATCCAAAGCCATTCACTCAGCTGCAATAGTTGTATGCAAACAAAGCTAGCTGAGTTAAGTCTAATTAGTGTGCCACCTTCACACCCACATCTCCCCCAATGGATCTTAGAGCAGCTTTGTTCAGGTCAGTTTGGTAAGATGCACAAGGCTCAGTTGACTGTGGGTGGACCCAAACCAGAGCTAGCAGTAAAGGTCCTCAAGCTTGGAGCTTCAGATGGGACAGGGCCAAGTTATTGCAGGGAGCAGCCATCATAGGGCAGTTCAGCCACTCCAATGTCATCAGGATGTATGGCATCATCGCATTGGGAGAGGATGTGAGTATACCTCCATTATATTGTGTATAGTCCACATAAATTACTTCTTTGTAAACATCAGTTACTTCTTTGTCAAGACAGTTTGTGAAAGTTATACTGTAAAGGCAGGAATTTTGAAAAGGTTTATATTTTCGTTGTTTTCATGGACGTTTCAAATCAGCGCATACCTGTATAAGCAACTGCACCCTTTTGATAGCCCGTCAAATGAGTACTTAGCTATTGTGACATAGTGTGGGGAAGAATTACTGAACACTGAATCATTGCACTATTCTCCCAGAGTGATGTGGCATAGCATGTAGGCTACCATGCCCACTTCTCTTTCTTTTGGATCCACGAAATCCAATCCCCATGATTTTAGTAATTTAAGGATTCTTGTGAAAACATGAAATTAGAAACCATGAAAATTCAAGCCCTTAAGGTGTATACTAAACAGCTGCAGATATCAAGAGGCAAGTTAATCACATGCAGGTCACATGTTCTATGAGTGTATTTTTGTTGCAAAGTTTTTTTCCTCCAAATCTGTACTACTTTATTAGTACATACATGTAGCTTACTACCCTGTCAAGATGGTTGTGCTTTATTTCACTTGGTGATAAAAGGTATTGGGTTCATATGTGTATTTATTTAGTTGCCATTTAAAGGCATTTATATGAGTTTGTTTTTAATTAGATGTCTCAGATATTTGATCAGCTCTAATTAATAGGCATGAATGGTAACAGAAGGCATTGAGCTACATGGATGTGGTGCTATGTGACATGTACGTATGAGAACAGGCACATAATTGGTGGGTGTAGTTTCAAGATGTTCATCCGAAACCTCTCCTCTGGAAAAGGAAAAAACAATCAGATTCTGCAAGTGAAGGTTTTGGTTTCACCTGTTTCCAACAGAAAATGGTACTTCCTTGTTTACCGTGTGAAATTTCCTGCATTTTCGCTAGGTGACAGCATACAGCCGGCATTGATTTTGAAAGAGATTTTGAAATGGACGCTAAAGTGATGATAGGCCGTTTAAACTCCTCATATCATGGTGTTTTAGGCTCTGATTGTGTGAAACAATTGCTTGTTTGGTTTAAATGTGTTATTACACACATACATACATACATCATGATACTGAGTAGTTGGATGGAGGGCTAGGATTTGGATGACCTTATCTGTGATGTATCAATGTATTTGAGATGCTATCGTGAGTTTAAATTTAGATGCTAGCTTTTTGTTTTGTTATGTTTCTTGGTTAAAATAGGAATTGTTTTTAATCCACTGTAGCCAAACACCCCCTGCTTTCATTCATTACTCGCAACAAAGAACTCCCCTCCCCCCTTCCCTCACCTCGACTTATTGTTTTTTTCAGGAATAAACTCTTCATGTTACGAGAATGCAAATACAACAAGCTGCAGTTTGGTATAAGAATCAGCTCTATTGAGCCAAGAAAGCAAAAGAAATGCAGTGATTGCATGTCGCTCTATGCCTACATCAAGTTTACACCAAAAGTGGCAGTTGAGACCATCAGCCTTTTTATTAGCCACTCTCACCCTATAAAACCAGAAGTACTATTTTAAAATGCTGCACTAATCTACTAAGCATGTGCAAATTAAACATCCATTGTTTTGTGTGTATACGATTTTTTTAATTTTTTTTATGTATGCATTAGTGAACAATGTCAATTTTCAACATCAGTAGGCACTAATGGTAGTCAATCAGTTAATTTATTTTGGTACCTTGTTTGTTATTTTGATTTCGGCATATATTCTTCATGTAGTATAATGTACATGATATAATTATGTATAGGTTCTTTATTATTGAGCATGGACATGCCAATTGATTTGTGTTACAAGAAGTAACATAATATATATGTCAACCTTATGTCAATGAGCTCTCACATCCGACTACAGATATTTTAAGTATTATAGGCAGTCATTTTCAATTCCATTACTTCAAGTGTGTTGCTGGGCATGAATTTATGTGAGTAGTAAATGAGTGTCCAGTATGAGCTGCCACTCACAGAGATGCAAATATCATAGAGTTGCTATATAAAGCACTGAATAATTGAATAGCTTTACATATATATATTATTTATCCCACACATGATGTAAACCAAGTTGTCTAGTATAAACAAACAAAAAATCACTCTATGTACCATTTATTGAATGTAATAAGCGTTAGCGTTGCCACCACATATATTTCACGGTTCATTGGATTAGTAGCGTTGCAATATTTAAAACTCTGTGTGGGGTGGATTAACCCTCGCTGTTGGATGGTAAATCATTCACGAGATGCATCACGGTTTTTGGAAGCTATGGTCTCTACTAGTTAGTTTAGGCTGCTTACAACTTCATTGGCAGTGAGTGCTCACAACTGGGTTGGCAGTGAGTGCTCACAATTGGGTTGGCAGAGAGTATTAACAACTGCATTGGCAGAGAGGGCTTACAACTGGGTTGGCGGAGAGTGCTTACAACTAGGTTGGCAGAGAGTGCTTACTAAGCAGAGAAGATTGTGGTAACATGCAGTTTGACTTGAAGGTTTTGCTGGATTATTTAGATGCTCTACAAAACAATGACTCTGATGACAATTTTGTTGGATCTCGGACTTACATAGACATATTGAATCAGAAATTTAGCTAAATTTTACGTCTCGGAGTAGCAAAAATGCTCCAAACTTTTAGCCCTCCACGCAAAAAGATTGGCTTTAGTCACTGCAGGCCACAGCATCCCAAGTACATCACGTCTGACATTCACCACTCTTTTGTTCAATAACTACATTGTAATATCCATATGTCTGGTGGTAAAAAAGCTCTTATTAGTTGTCAGGGAATTGGGCATGCCCTCTCTCCCACTCCAAGTCCATTCTCCTACTCTCTTTTCAGCTCCTAGAATTCTATTTCCACAGATTGTTAGAATCAATAGATTTCTCAAATTTTAAAATATATGGTCCACATTGTAATAATAGCAACTCCAAGATTGAAAAACAGCTTGGCTTGTAATCCACCTGTTGATTTCATCCATTTAAGCCTCAAGTTGGACATTAGGATTTCAGCAGCATAACCAAGGGGGGACTACACCATTTTTCCCGAAATTTGCATTTTTTTTGTAACTGTCATAACTTTTTTCCCCTTTCTTCTGTGCAAATAATTATTATACCAGCTTGTTGCTTATTGTGTGTGCTTTAAGATGATATATAAAAAGTCCCCATAGGCACCTTTTCTTAGTAGATATATCCAAACACGCAAGGGTCACTCACTTCCTAATTTATGGCAAAGATAACTCAAAGGCGCCTTGACCGCCGCGCCCCCAAATTGGTCTGAGGGTAGCTAAAGCACTTAGCTGTGATATGACCAGTCCGAATTTTTTCCCGGTAAACCCCCTCCCCCCCCCCCCCCCCCCCCGAGTTATAGTGTTGAGAAGAGGCGGGATCACAGAAATTTGCCGTACGCCCACGCAAAAATTACGTGGGCGTACGGCAAATTTCTGTGATCCCGCCTCTTCTCAACACCATAACTCGGGGGGTTTACCGGAAAAAAATTCGGATTCGTCATATCACAGCTAAGTGCTTTAGCTACCCTCAGACCAATTTGGGGGCGCGGTGGTCAAGGCGCCTTTGAGTTATCTTTGCCATAAATTAGGAAGTGAGTGACCCTTGCGTGTTTGGATATATCTACTAAGAAAAGGTGCCTATGGGGACTTTTTATATATCATCTTAAAGCACACACAATAAGCAACAAGCTGGTATAATAATTATTTGCAGAGAAGAAAGGGGGAAAAAGTTATGACAGTTACAAAAAAAAATGCAAATTTCGGGAAAAATGGTGTAGTCAGGATCACCTTCAAATTTTGAATAAATTATCTAAAAGATGGTCAAACTTCTGAATGCCGCACAACTCAGAAACTCGCTCTGAGGAAAATTGTTTGTTTACATACTAAGCTCGTTATATCTCAAAATCTAGTGCCATCTGTGCATATCTTCACACTTTTTGTCTTGACTCGTTCTTGACAAGGTGGATGTTCAGTACCAGATAGAGAGAAACTTAAATTTAACACACATTCACATTTTAATACATGTATATGAGCCATTCTTATGTATTAATATGAAATAACCTTTTTCTGACCATTGGCAGCATAACTGGTCCAGCTGGTTCCACTTTTGCCGGAGCATTCTTCATCTCTGATTGACTGCCATAAGCTCATACTAGTAAGAACAAACATAATCTCAACAAAACAAATACTATCTTATTTTTTCTGCACATGCCCAGCAGACTGCCAAATCATGACTGCACTTTTGGTTGCAGTGAGGAAAGATAAAGCACAATGGTGTCATGGGCCACCTCGTCTAAGCCTTTACTGCTGTTTCTGGAAATTCTCCCTGCCTATGAAAACTGGACACCTATACTTACCGAAACCACTAGTATAGAATCAATTCCCTTTTGAGAAAAGGGTAGCTTCTAGAGGTGATTCTTA
>CBDHDT010000031.1:0-15796 GCA_965261215.1 Ekhidna sp. | reverse complement strand
TAATATTGTTGCTTATTCTCTGGGCTTTCAAATAATATTTTGAATGTCTCTATAGGCATATTTTCTTAGGAGATGCATGCACCAACATCAAGGTCACTTAGCTGTTATGTGTATGAACAGATTTTTACTAAGCATAGAGGTGCTGAAAAGTTGTAAGGCTCCGAGGACAAGCCTCAAAAGCATGTGGAACCCTGTTTCATTCCATTGTACTTAGAATTTTGACACATAAGGGTAGTTTAAAGTGATTTTCTGACGAAAATTATACAAAATATCAGATTAGCTAAGAACTCTACAATATGGCTCATTTTGAACTGTTTTCGACAGGATATGACCTGTTTAACAATTGTTGGAGAAAAGTCCTTCCCAGGCAATTCCTAGCTTATTTATGAGAGAGTATCTTTTTGGAATGAAATAAGAGTTTTTTTGTCAATTTCCAGCGAAAGAGGTTACAAACACCTGAAAGTTTAAAAAAAAACTGTTTGTGGTTCATTTTGAGGCACAAAACAGTTTTCAGCAGTATTTGTCCATTTTATTTGTTTGACGAAAAAAAGTCATTTCTGTCAATTCTGAGATTTTTTTTGTGGGATAGCCACTTTTTTCCCCATATCGGTAGTTTTAGACGATTTCCTACAACAACTCTACAAAACAACGGCATAGATATGAACTGCCCAATTTGGCTCATTTTGAAAATCAAAACATTGTTCTACTGAATTTGACCCGTTTCATAATAGTTTGACAAAAAAAGTTCTTTCCGGGTAATTCTTGGCTTCTTTTTGGACAGAAATGGGATTTTTTGTCAAATCCGGCGAAAATGTTTCAAAACACCTGAAAAGCCTAGAACTCTATGTGATTAAGTTTGAGGCGCAAAACAGTTTTTAGCTATATTTGTCCGGTTCCACGTACTTCAAGAAAAAAGTCGTTTCCGTCAATTCTGTGCTTATATCTCAAATAGCCAATTTTTGCCACATAAGGTAGTTTTAGGCAATTTTATACGAAAATGGTAGTTCTATGCTTTTCTGGTGTATTGAAGCATTTTAGCCGGAAATTGACAAAAAAAAACTCTCATTTCAGTCTAAAAAGCGACTATCTCAGAAAGCAGCTATGAATTACCAGAAAGGACTTTTTGAAAACGAGTGGGAAACGGTTCCAATCCCCGTAGAAAACTGTTTTAAACTTCAAGTTAGCCACATTGGACAGTTCACAGCTATTCTGGTGTTTTTTTATCATTTTTGTAGGAAAATGCCTAAAGCTACCATTATGTAGCAAAAAGTGGCTATCTCAGAAAGACGCTCAGATTTGACGGAAACTTTTTTTTTCCGTCAAACACGTGAAATGGAACAAATACTAACGGAAAAAGTATTGCACCTAAAATTGAGCCAAATACATCGAATCTAAGCTTTTCATGTGTTGTGATGCATTTTTGCATGAAATTGGCAAAAGACTCTCATTTCTGTCCATAAAGTGACTATCTCTGAAAGAAGCTATGAATTACCAGGGAAGGACTTTTTTTCTCAAACGAATATTAAACGGGTCATACCCTGTCGAAAACAGTTTTGAACTTTGAAATGAGCCACATTGGGAAGTTCAGAGCTATTCTGGTGTTTTGTATAATTTTCGTATGAAATCACCAAATACTACTATTATGGGGCATAAAGTGGCAAACTCACAATTAATTCAGAATTGACGGAATAACTTTTTTTCGTCAAACACGTATAAAACTGGATAAATACAGCCGAATACTGTTTTGTGTCTCAAAATGAACCACAAAAGTTATTCAAAGATTTTCAGGTGTTTTGAAGCATTTTTGCCAGAAATTGACAATAAACTCTCATTTCGTTCCAAAACGAGACTATCTCAGAAAGTAGCTAAGAATTATCCGGTGAGGTTTTTTCCCTCAAAGTTGTGTTAAATTGGTCATATATGGATATAAATAGTTTTGAACTTCAAAATGAGCCACATTGGGGAGTACATAGCTAATCTGGTGTTTTGTATCATTTTCTTAGGAAATTGCCTAAAATTACTGTAAAGTGGAAAAAAAGTGGCTATCTCTGAAATTAGCTCAGAATTGACAGAAATAATTTTTTTAGTCAAACACGTAAAACTGGACCAATACTGCCAAAGGACTTTTTTTCCAAACGATTGTTAAATAGGTCATATTCTGTCGAAAACAGTTTTGAACTTCAAAGTGAGCCAAAATGAGGAGTTCATAACTAATCTGGAGTTTTGTCTCGTTTTCTTAGGAAATAGCATAAAACTACCGTTATGTTGCAAAAAGTGGCTATCTAAAAATTAAGCTCAAAATTGCCAAAAAAAATTTTTTCGGCAGTTATGTGGAACTAGACGAATACTGCAGAAAACTGTTTTGCGCCTCAAATTGAACCACAAACAGCTATTCGAAGCTTTTCATGTATTTTGAAGCATTTTCACTGGAAATTGTCTAAAAACTCATTTCGGTCCAAGAAAGAAGCTTTAATTACCCAGAAAAGACTTTTTTTCTCAAAGTAGTGTGAAATGGGACAAATCCCATCCAAAAAAAATGAACTTCAAAATGTGACAAATTGGGTTAGTTCATAGCTATGCTGATGTTTTGTATCGTTTTTGAAGGAAATCGCCAAAACTTCTGTTATCGGGGAAAAAGTGGCTATCCCAGAAATAAGCTCAGAATTGACAAAAACAACTTTTTTGCCTTCAAACATGTGAAACTGAACAAATCAGCCCAAAACAGTTTTGCACTATAAAAATGAAACTCATACAGCTATTCTAAGCTTTTCAGGTGTTTTGAAACATTTCGCCGGAAATTGACAAATTAACTATTTCGGTCAAAGAAGAGTCAATATCAGAAAGCAGCTAAGAACTACCAAAGATGGAATTTTTTTCCTCAAATGAGTGTGAAACAGCACTTATCCTGTCGAAAATAGTTTTGAACTTCAAAAATTGCCACTGTTCAGTGGTTTGTATCGTTTTCGGTAGAAATCGCCTAAAACTTCCATTATGTGAAATAAGTGCTATCACTGAAATAAGCTCAGAATTGACAGAAACGACTTTCTTTATGTCAAACACATAAAACTAGAAAATACTGCCGAAAAATGTTGTGCGAATCAAAATGAACCACAGCTATTCTAAGCTTTTTAGGTGTTTTGAAGCATTTTCTCCGAAAATTATCTAAAAACTCATTTCAGCTAAAGGATGCTATCTTAGAAAGAACCTAAGAATTATCTGGAAAGGAATTTTTTCCTCTAACGTGTGAAATGCCACTTATCCTGTCGAAAACAGTTTTGAACATCATAATTAGCCACATAGGGCAGTTCATAGCTATTCATGGGTTTTGTATCATTTTCATAGGAAATCACCAAAAACAACCGTTATGGGCCAAAAAGTGGCAATCTCACAAATAAGCTCAGATTTGACGGAAACGACTTTTTTTTCCTTCAAACTCGTAAAATTGAACCAATATTACCATAAACTGTTTTGTGCCTCAAAATTAGCCATATACAGCTATTCTAATCTTTTCAGGTTTTTGGAAGCATTTTCACCGGAAATTGACAAAAAAATCTCTCATTTTGGCCCAAAGTGAGATTATCCCCGAAACCTGCTATGAATTACCCTGGAAGAGTTTTTTTCCTCTAACAAGTGTGAAGCAGCACTTATCCTGTCGTAAACAGTTTTGAACTTCAAATATGCCAAATTGAGGAGTTCATAGCAATTCTGGTGTTTTGTATCGTTTCCGGTGAAACACTTCAAAACACCTGAAAAGTTTAATTTAGCTGTAAGTGGCTCATTTTGAGGTGAAAACTGTTTTTGGAAGTATTTGTCCCATTTCACTTGTTTGACAAAAAAAAGTCCTTTCCATCAAATATGAACTTATTTCTGAGATAGCTATTTTTTGCACACATAAAGATGGATTAGGCTTCTAATGAAAACGATACAAAACACCAGAATAGCATGAACTCCCCATTGTGGCTTATTATGTTCGAAAATGTTATTGGCAGAATATGACCCGTTTAACACTCGTTTGAGAAAAAAAGTCCTTCAGTAGTATTTGTCCAGTTTTACATGTTTGACAAAAAAAAATTGTTTCCGTCAAATCTGAGCTTATTTGTGAGATTGCCACTTTTGGCCCCATAACGGTAGTTTTTGGCGATTTCCTACGAAAATTATACAAAACACCAGAATAGCTCTGAACAGTCCAGTGTGCTCCTTTTAGAGTTCGGATATTTTGTATCATTTTCGTAGGAAATCCCAAAAAATACCATTATGTAACGAAATGTGGCTATCTAAAAAATAAGCTCAGATTTAACAAAAATGACTTTTATTTTATTAAACAAGTGAAACAGGACAAATACTAACAAAACCAGGTTTGCCCCTCAAAATGAGCCACATACAGTTAATGTTAGCTTTTCAGGTGCTTTGTTGCATTTTTGCTGGAAAATGACAAAAAAAATCTCATTTTGGCCCATAAAGTGATTATCTCACAATGAAGCTAAGAATCCTGGTGAGGACATTTTTTTTTTAATGAGTGTGAAACAGGTATATCCACTCAAAAAGAGTTTTGAACTTCAAAATGAGCCACACTGGGTAGTTCATAGCTATTCATGTGTTTTGAGTTGTTTTCGTAGGAAATCGCCCAAATCTACCTTTATGAGTGAGTGGCTATCTCAGAAATAATTTCAGATTTGATGGAAAGCACTTTGTTTTTGTGAAACAAGTGAAACGGGACAAATATTGCTTGAAATGGGACAAATATTGCCTAAAACAGTTCTGCACCTGAAAATGAGCTTAAAAACAGCTAATCTGAGCTTTTCAAGTGTTTAGTATCATTTTCGCCGGAAATTGACAAAAAGCTTTCATTTTGTTACAGAAAGCAGACTATCTCAGGAGAATCTAAGAATTACCTGGGAAGGACTTTTTTTCCTCAAACTAGTGTGAAACATGATTTATTCTGTCAAAAATAGTTATGAACTACATAAATGAGCCACATTGGGAAGTAACTATTCTAGTGTTTTGTATCATGGTCGTAGGTAATCGCCAAAAACTACCGTTAAGGGACAAAAAGTGGCTATCTCAGAAATAACTCAGAATTGACGGAAACAACTTTTTTCGTCAACCACATGAAACTGGATAAATACTGCTGAAAATTATTTTCACCTCAAAATGAAACTCTAGAGCTATTCTAAGCATTTGAGGTGTTTTGAAGAATTTTTGCCGGAAATTGACAAAACTCTCATTTTGGTCCAAAAATACACTACCTCAGAATGAAGCTAAGAATTACCCATGAAGAACTTTTTTTCTCGTACTAGTGTGAAACAGGTCAAATACAACATTGGAAGGTTCACAGCTATTCTGGGTGTTTTGTATCATTTTCGTAGGAAAACGCCAAAAACTACCGTTATGCAGCAAAACGTGGCTATCTCAGAAATAAGCTCAGATTTGACGGAAATGACTTTTTTTTGTCAAAGACATGAAACAGAGAAATACTGACAAAAAATGTTTTGCACCTCAAAATAAGCCCCATACATCTAATCTAAGTTTTCCAGTCATTTTGAAGCATTTTTACCAGAAATTGAAAAAAAAACCCTCATTTCGGTCCATAAAGTATCTCTGAAAGAAGCTAAGAATTACCCGGAAAGGACTTATTTTCTTCAAACCAGTGTGAAACGGATCTTATCCTGTGGAAAACAGTTTTGAACTTCAAAAAGAACCAAATTGGATCGTTTTCCTGGGAAATTGCCTAAACAATCGTACAGGGGAAAAAGTGGCTTTCTCAGAAAGAAGCTCAGAATTGACGGAAAAAACATTTTTCGTCAAACACATGAAACTGGATAAATACTGCCGAAAAATATTTTGTACATCAAAATGAACCTCATACTGTTATTCTAATCTTTTCAGGTGTTTTGACGCATTTTCGCTGGAAAGTGGCAAAAAAACTCACATTTCGTTCCAAAAAGAGAGTATCTCTAAAAGTAGCTAAGAATTATTGGGGAAGGTCTTTTTCTCAAATGAGTGTGAAAGGGGTCAAATCCTGTCGAAAACTGTTTTGAACTTCAAAATGAGCCACATTGGGCAGTTCATCTAACCTAGTCTTTTGAATTATTGTTTTAGGAAATCGCCATGGTGCCTTGTGGAGGATGCTAACATGATGCCTCATGGAGGATGCTAATATGGGGGCTCGTGGAGGGTGCTAACATGGTGTCTCGTGAATAATGCTAAGATCGTGCCTCGTGGAGGATACTAACATCGGCCCTCGTTGAGGATGCTAACATCAGCCCTCGTGGCAGTTGCTAACATTGTGCCTCGTAGAGGATGCTAACATTGGCCCTCGTGGAGGATGCTAACATTGGCCTCATGGAGGATACTAACATCGTACCTCATGGAGGATGCTAACATGGTGCCTCGTGGAGGATGTTAACATCATGCCTCATGGAGGATGCTAACATGCTGCCTCAAGGAGGATGCTAACATGGTGCCTCGTGGAGGATGCTAACATGGTGCCTCATGGAGGATGTTAACATCATGCCTCATGGAGGATGCTAACATGGTGCCTCATGAAGGATGCTAACATGGTGCCTCATGGAGGATGTTAACATCATGCCTCATGGATGATACTAGACATGAAGCTGACAGTGATGAAAGAGGTTGGACCAAAATGGCTAGTGTCTATATACGACTACCTTCTGAGTTATCTGAACATTCATAAGAAAAGGTTTGTGAAGGTAGAGTAGCCGAGGCAAACTCCAATCCTGAAAATATTGTTCCTATTGCACCTACAGATAATTAGGCAGATACCTTGCCATGGCTTAGACTAATCATAACACTCAGTGTCTATCATGCTACATGTTCCCCTATATCAACCCAGAATTACAAATCTGCATGAATAAACTTATACTAACTATTTTGGCCTAAAAGCGCATAATTTTAATACAGTTGAATTTCATGATTTATGGTAGTTCCATTCTAGCAGGATGAGTCTTACAAATATACAAATAATTTCCTAATCAGTATAGACAATACTCCACATGACATGTCAGTGGTCACAAACTTCACCCGATCTGTCACAGAATAAGGGAGTAAGTCAATTTTTTAAACTACACCTACTTTCACCTTCCACAAGAATGCCATTTCTCAGTATTTGGATAATTAGGAGTTAACTAGTAATTAAGTTCAAATGTCAAAGGCGAGTGAATAATGCTATGTCATATCCTCCACAAGAATGCCATTTCTCAGTATTTGGATAATTAGGAGTCTAGTAATTAAGTTCAAATGTCAAAGGCGAGTGAATAATGCTATACCATATCCCTGGCTAGTTGTAATATAAATGTGCACATAAGGAAATATGGCTGTGAGGAATTGCTTGTGTAAGAAGAAACAAAGATAGCAAGCACATTAAGAGTGATGGCATAAGATAGTGCCAGTAGACCAAATTGTTCGTGTTTTTGATTTACTGTTCTAGCTATTGGCCTATTCTTAACTACAGCCAAGGCTAAAAACATAGCCAATGCCCTGGCCTAACCTTAGCAAGGCCAAGCTGAAGAGCTAACTCAATACTGATTTATGATGTGATTTGTGATTTTCTTTAAGATTGTGAGATATGATGCAATCAAGAATAGTCCTAGTCCTAGCACAGCTGAAGGGCTAATACAGTACATCATGTCATTGCACTGTCCTAGTCCGAGCATAGCTGAAGGCCAAATATAGTACTACATCATCATTGCATTGTCCTAGTCCTAGCATAGCTGAAGGCCAAAGTACAGTACTGATCTGTACATATTGATGGCATCATATATTGAAATGCTTGGATCATGATATTTGCAAATAGACAAGAATTGTATGCATTGTATATTCCTTATATGTGCATGGTTGAAGAACCTGATTCCCTACAGCATAATGGGGTGACAAATTCTGAAACAGAAAAGTGCATGTGTAAATAAGGAGTTTTTTTAGTAGAACTTGGAAGCTGCTTCCAAGAATGGAAGCAAATCATACTAAGACTGGGGTCATCAGGCAGTACTTTCTGCAGAAATTATCCGAGTACTAAAGGGAAGACCATGCAGAAGCTAACAAGAATTTGTTAGAGTAATAGGTTGCACTCTTGACTCTGCTTATTGTTTTCAATATGCTCTCCATCATTAGAACAACTTTCTTCTATTGACTATATGCGTCAGTTATCCTTCTATATAAAAGAGAAAGCAGCAGTACACATGCAAGGAATTGTGCTTACCCAGCAATATTGAAAATATTCGTACACCATCAAGACAAATTCACCTCCAATGCCAGAGCATGTTGATAAATTGAATAGTTTAATCAGAGTCAAACTCCAGCAACCTTTCCCTGGCAGCTATTAACCATGCAGGTCGCCGGTGCATCCATTTTTTCCCCCAGGATATTTGAATCTGCAGTCGTTTTTTTCTTCATTGTGATGACCATTTCAGAATCTAGCATATCAATGGTGATATATATTTTTTTAAATCTCCAAGACAATTTTAAGTCGAGTCCATAAAATCTTCCGCTACTCTCTGGTACATGAATGTACAGCAGATACTGATAAGTACACCGACAAACAACCAAATACAAGCATACGTGACAATACTAAATTTTCGGTCCAACTCCCCAGTTAGGGTCCAAATCCCCGGTCAGGGTCAAACTTCCTGGTCAGGGTCCAACTCCCCGATCAGGATCCAACTCTCCGGTCAGGGTCTAACTTCCCGGTTAGGGTCCAACTACTCCCCGGCCATCATGGTACAACTCCCCGGTCAATGGCCAACTCCCTGGTCAGTGTCCAACTCCCTGGTCAGGGTCTAACTCCCCAGTCAGTGTCCAACTCCCCGGGCAGGGTCCAACTCCCCAATCAGGGTCCAACTTCCCGGGCAGGGTCCAACTCCCTGATCATGATCCAACTCCTCAGGTCAGTGTCCAACCCCCTGGTCAGGATCCAACTCCCCAGTCAGGGTCCAACTCCATGGTCAGGGTCCTGCTCCTCGGTCAGGGTCCAACTCCTCGGTCAGGTCTCACTTCGCTCACCAATAAGAGTGATGGTGAAAATATAATGAGTATAGACAACAATTGGTTGGATGTAGACAACAAAAGCTTATATGATCCTTAAAATCAGCAGTACAATTGGTTTATATGATTTTAAATGGTAAAGGGTCATCTAACTGGTTGTGGTCTACATGACTACACTCTGATTTCCTTTCATTTTTGATCAGACAACTCTAGTTTTTTATTGCTTGTCTTGACATTTTACAGAATCCTACAACATTGTAGCAAACTAACTATTGGGCACTTTATCTAATTTATTGTTGTACACTACACAAGTGAGCACGTACCACACCATGTTGTTAAGTTACTCGAAGCCAGGGATCAGCTACAGCCTTGTCAAGTGTTGCACCTCCTGAACTAAACAAACATAGCAGATGTTATTCTCTACCATGTTTAATACTACAGTACACACATATATACTGTTAACAGTTGCTTGCTTTAGCTTCACTTTTGTTAGAACAGATTATTTGTCAGTAAAACAACTGAGTATCAATTCAGATTGAGCTGCGCACAACATAGCATAGCTCAAGTCATATGGATATCAGTCTTTAGTTAAATAACAGCACATGGTTGCATCATCGACAACCACAGCTACCCACAGTTGTTTGTTTTTTAACTGCAATTGAATAACCAATGAGTCATGGACGTTTGTCAGAGAGCCACACCCTCTACCCTAGCCAGCAGGGCTCCCTGACAGAACCAACTGTGATAGCTAGAATTACCTTATACATTAGAGACTCCAGACAGATGTGAACTGTAATTAGATGCATGTAGTAACAGATTAGCTAATGCATGTAGTAACTGATTAGCTAGGTGTTTGTGCGCATGACTTGCCCAGTACGTAGCTTAGTGATGATTGTTGATATCTGAGTGTTCAGTTTTGTGCAAGTATCTGTATGAGTGTACAACTTGATAAAGACTTAACTAACTAATTAATACCAGCAAATGTAAGTTTGCAAGCAAGCTGAGGAACAGGATAAGCTTCAGTTAGCAAAAGATAGACAGTTCTCTGTGGTGGTAACAGAGATAACAGAAGTTGGAAGCCTGTCAACAGTCAGGTATAGGCAGGTGACCCCAACATATGGTGGCAGCGGAAACTTCAGTTAACTCAGACCAGTGTTTCAGTCAGTCAGCTCAGAGCTAGTCAGTCAGCTCAGAGTTAACCATTCAGCAGTAATAGTAGCCTCAGAATAATAGGGTAGCTCAGGTTTTGCTATCGCTATTTGTTCGCTACTCAGTTCAGCAGTCAGTGGCCTCAGCTACAGTTTCTAGGCTATTTCAGTTAGTTTGGCTAGAAAGAAAAGCCTATCAGTTCTACAGAGCAGTAATACAATACTTCTAGCCAACCAGTTCAGCTAGTGGCTATTTCGATTCAACCAATTCACACCCGAACCGTCAGCGACTCAAATTCAATCTTAGAAATTTCCGCCTTCACTGCAGGAAAGGAGGAAGGAAGACGCTCACTCAACCAATTGAGTTCACGTTACAGGCAGCACAGATAACCATATCAGCATCAGAACAGAGCCAGAACAGCTATGTCACGACGACGAGCTACAAAGAAAGATGCAACCGACGGAGCCTCCGATTCTGAAACTGACATCACACTCTCACAAGACAGTCACCTTGACGCAACCTCCCTACTCTCGATCATCAAGCATATAGAAGAACAGAGACACAAAGATACAGCCGAAAGAGAACAGAGAGAAGACGAAAGAGAACAGAGGGAATTCGAGAGAGAGATGTGGCGACAGGAGGAGACGGAAAGAAGAGAACGGTACGATAGAGAACAGCAACAGCGGAATGATGAACGTTGGGATCGACTCTTGCAACAGAGGGACAACTCAACTGAGACATTGATCAGCAGCTCATCAATAGCAAACATCCAAGTTCCAAAGTTTTGCAAGCAAGCCGAGGACGATACCGATATCGCCTCATTCTTGGTAAATTTTCAATCCCATATGGAGAGCTACAGCGTCCCTAAAAGGCATTGGCCCGCACACCTGGTCCCAGTGTTAAACAGAAGTGCACAGCAGGCACACGCTGCATTCAAAACCACAGTGAAACAGGATTATGACCAACTCAGAGAATGTTTACTCAAACATTTCCACGTCAACCGTGACTCCTATAGGCGAAAAATGTTTAGCCTCAAGAAGTTGCCACAGGAGTCATGGGTCACTCACTGGAGACGCCATCAACAATGGAGTCGCCGTTGGATCCAGGAGTGCAAGACGAGAGAAGAAGTCAGTGACATGTATGATGCAGAGATCATTCTCGGGAAAATGCCACCGTGGCTAGTCACTTGGATTAGAGACAAGAAACCCCGAGACATCGAGGAAATGATGGAATGGGTGGATGACCATCTGTTCAACAGCAACAGACCGCCAGATCAAAACAGACGTTTCCAGCAGAGAGGAGACCGCCTGACTGAACATGGGCGTCAGTCAGAGACAGAACAAAAGCCAACCTCAGCAGTAAAGAGGGAGGCAGAGCAGAAATCAGGAAAGAAACAGCGTACAGATGAAGGAACAAAGCCATGGCGTAGACCTAAGTTCGACCCCAACTTGGGCCCACGTTGCTTCTCCTGTAATGAGTATGGGCATTTTGCAAATGCCTGCCCAGAGAAAGTGCAACAGATCAACTTCATTGAGGAAGAACCATTGGCAGCAGTAATCAGAGGCAAGATAGCCGGAAACGATGTACACCATATTTTAGTCGATACTGGAGCAAGCAAAACTGTAATCAGGAAACAGTGGGTACCCAATGCAGCCATGACAGGTAAACGTTTACGTTTTGCAGCATTGAGCGGACCACTCCAGGTGCTACCCTTGGCTGTAGTGACTCTTGAAATCGATGGACAGAAACTAGAGCTGGAAGTTGCCGTATCTGACAACCTCAGGTATGATGCACTGCTAGGCAGAGATGTCCCGTTCCTTTGGAACTTGGGTAGTCATCTCCAGGTGCCAGACTACGTTGGCATGGTACAGACCCAAGCGCAGAGGAAGCAAACTGATGCAGCGACAATGGAAGCAGAAGAAGCCACCAAAGCAAGTCAAGCAAATGTAACGTCATGGGAGGAGGTGCAGGAACAGAACAGTGATGACAGCAGTAACAGAGACGAAAGCGTGGAACTGTCAGAAACGTCACTAGTCGAACAGCAGGTGGGGGAACCCAGTGAGTGGCTGGATGAGGAAGCGTCAGACCTGCCAGTACTTACTGAAGATCTATTCCTCCCTGACCCAGCAAGGAAGAAACTCACACATAGTGAGTACAGAAGTAAGAGACAAAAGTATGCAACTGTCAGTGACACTAGCCATCAGTTGGATGGAGGAGCTAGCAGACTACAGACTGCTCAAGAGAGCGATTCGACATTAGACATCATCAGAAAGAGTGTCCATAATGGAGACAAGCAGTATCTCATGGAGGACGAACTCCTCTACCAAGTAACAGAACGAGATGGAACCGGAGAATGCGCAAGACAGTTAGTGCTACCTCGAATGTACAGGGAGATGGCACTCAGAACAGCTCACTCAGTACCAATGGCAGGACATCTTGGACGGAAGAAGACGATGAACAGACTGCTCGAAAGATTCTTCAGGCCAGGAATATATGTGGACGTTCAGGAACTATGCCGAACCTGTCCAGAGTGCCAGAGAGTAGCACGTCACCATAAGCACAAGGCCCCATTAATGTCAATGCCAACGATCTCAGCAGACAAGCCTGGACGGAAGATGCTGAGTGCAGGAGAAGGGGTGAGGAGTGTCAGGGAGCCACACCCTCTACCCTAGCCAGCAGGGCTCCCTGACAGAACCAACTGTGATAGCTAGAATTACCTTATACATTAGAGACTCCAGACAGATGTGAACTGTAATTAGATGCATGTAGTAACAGATTAGCTAATGCATGTAGTAACTGATTAGCTAGGTGTTTGTGCGCATGACTTGCCCAGTACGTAGCTTAGTGATGATTGTTGATATCTGAGTGTTCAGTTTTGTGCAAGTATCTGTATGAGTGTACAACTTGATAAAGACTTAACTAACTAACTAATACCAGCAAATATAAGTTTGCAAGCAAGCTGAGGAACAGGATAAGCTTCAGTTAGCAAAAGATAGACAGTTCTCTGTGGTGGTAACAGAGATAACAGAAGTTGGAAGCCTGTCAACAGTCAGGTATAGGCAGGTGACCCCAACAACGTTCATTGGAAGGTTTGGACTATTCTGTTATTGGACTATTCTGGTATTGTACTCATATCTTTATGAAAGGCTCTACTGTACACAAGATATGTGGGAGAGAAAGAAAGAAAGAGATAGATACGTAGATACATAGCTAGACCCTTGATGACAAATTTCATGGGAGGATCTTCATGCATTCTATGTGGTTTTTTTAGACTGCCAGTTTATTATGAATTCAAGGTATACATGCTGGGATTAGTTTCAAGGCATGCATGCTGGGAGTATTTTCAAGGCATGCATGCTGGAAGTATTTGCAAGGCATGCATGGGAGTATTTTCCTTTCTTTAGGCAACTAAAAAGCTCCTTTCTTTAGGCAACTAAAAAGCTGTCAATGTGAGTTGTAGCTGAGCTTTGGTTTTTGGAGTTTTTTTTACATTTGCTGTCAGCCATTTTTTAAAATGGTCCAGGGACTATTCTCTGTGCATGGCAAACCAAACCATTAAGGTTGTGAACTGAAATCATGAAGGGTTTCTGCAGGAAGCATGGCTGCTCCAACAGGTCACTAATAGATCATTTGATGACATATATATTTGGTGATAGTAATCTCAAAACTTTGAACTCTTATTGTACTTTCTGATAGAGCCACTGTCATAATAAAACTCTATATGGTACTCACTGCCAGGGCTGCTACTAATTATAGCAGACAAATGTGATCTTTGCATAATGTGCTGTATAGTGGGATGCTTTCTAGGAGGGGGGGGGGGGGGGGGGGGGGGGGGGGGGGGCAGAGGAAATATTCGCTGATTGCTGATTGTGTTGCACATATGGTGGAAATATTTGCTGATTGTGTGCATATATATATATTCCATGTTCTACTTCCCTTTGTAATATTATATACATATTTGTTGATTGTATGCATATAATATTCCATGCTCTACTGGCCTTAGTCACACATATTTGCTGATTGTGTGTGTATATATATATTCCATACTCTACTGTCCTTAGTTGTACATATTTGCTGATTGTGTGTGTATATATATTCCAAGCCCTACTGTCCTTAGTCAATTTGCTGATTGTATGTGTATATATATTTCATGCTACTGTCCTTAGTCATACATATTTGCTGATTGTGTGTGTATATATTCCATGCTCTACTGCCCTTAGTTGTACATATTTTCTGATTGTGTGTATATATATTTCATGCTACTGTCCTTAGTCATACATATTTGCTAATTGTATGTATATATATATATATTTCATGCTACTGTCCTTAGTCATACATATTTGCTAATTGTATGTATATATATATATATATATGTATATATATATTCCATGCTCTACTGTCCTTAGTTGTACATATTCATGGATTGGGTTTTAACTGTGAAAACTGTAAATATTAAATCCTACGAAAATATTGCATTACTTGTAATGTAAGGCACAAGTTGGTTTACTATTCTGTGTAATGCATCCAACCTAAATCCACAGTTGCCATGGCTATATGGACCCCTACATGTCCACTCACCAAGTACCAAAGTCAGCAACAGTCTTCCAGTTCCTTGGCTACTGGAGACCCACCAAACATTATCTCAGTCATCCCTAGACAGATCTGGAAGGCAGCAGCACAGTGCCTCCACCTGGCCTGGCTACTACTTACAGTATGATAAAGGTATTGAGGAGAAGAGAATATGACAATGACAGGAGGTGACACCGGAAATGAGGTGGAGAAGAGAATATGACAATAACAGGAAGTGACACAGGAAATGTGGTGAAGAAATAAGACAATGACAGGAAGTGACACTTCATTATATACACCGCCATAGGCAAACTATAAATTAAAGACCTTTAACCTCTACAAAAAGACTGTCAGAGGTTTAGAGGGAAAAGAAGGAAAGAGATATATTCATAATAATCACTCACTTCCCTCCACCTTCGAGACTGGATGTCTAATATCCAGATATACCTCACTACTTGATAATCACTATCCTGTCCACCTGTCACCAGTAGTTGTGGTTGGTCTACTCCATAGTCCAAACATACTGAAGCATGACGGCATCTGGCTACTGGATGAAGCCCTCCATCTTCAGACAGCCTTGTCCAGTGTTACTAGTTAACGATTAAGTCAAGTTGAGTTGACAGTATTACTGTGTCCACCAGATCACTCCTTACCGTCGCTGACAAATCCAGAAAATGTACTGCACTGTTTCTCATCCCCCAAGACCCATTGACCCTCCAAAGAGGATAACACAAGTGGCTGTCTATGGAGGTTAAAGAGAGGGAATTGCAGGGAGAGGGCCTTGTGCCTGTACTAATTAGTGAGGACTACTTCCCTGTGGTGGTAGAGAGAAGAATCAATCAATAGCACCAAAAAGTGCACCATTTCTTCAGACCATCATCACCATGGTTACAAGACAACAATGGTAGATCCATAATTGTGTTAGTTCCTCGCATCAGATATCGTAGACACTAGTTGTCTAGTACATTTCTCCATTGATTGTTTTGTTAGAAGTCACCACTGTTAGTTCTAGCCTTGCTTGAGATGCTCTTGTACCTCCAAACACAATGCAATATGCTGACTCATCATTCTATTGATAATA
>CBDHDT010000030.1:0-64501 GCA_965261215.1 Ekhidna sp. | reverse complement strand
TCAGGATTTGCCCCTTTTCAAATATGGTAAGAAAAATAAACTTTCTAAGTATTTCAGTGCTCGTTTCTGAGATAGTCACTTTTATGTCTAAAAAGAAAAGTTCTCTATGAATTTCCCCAAAAATGCTTCAAAACAACAGAAAGGCATAGTTTAGCAGTGTGTGGCTCATCTTGTGAAGAAAAACAGCATTTGTTAATATTTATTCCCTTTTATGGCTTGATCAAAAACAGTTGTTTAAACAAATCCAAATTTTCCTCAGGATTTGCCCCCTCCAAACATGGTAAGAAAAACAAACTTTCTGAGTATTTCAGTGCTAGTTTCTGAGATAATCACTTTTATGTCCAAAAAGAAAGTTCTCTATAAAATTCTCTAAAAATTCTTCAAAACAACAGAAGGGCATAGTTTAGCGGTACGTGGCTCACTTTGTGGAGAAAAACAGTTTTTGTTAATATTTATCCCCCTTTACTGGTTTGATCCAAAACAGTTGTTTAAACAAATCCAAATATTTCTCAGGATTCACCTCTTTCTAACATGGTAAGAAAAAAAAACTTTCTGAGCATTTCAGTGCTCGTTCTGAGATAGTCACTTTTTTGACAAAAAAGAGAAGTTCTCTGAGAATTTCTTCCAAAATGCTTCAAAACAACAGAAAGGCATAGTTTAACTCTATGTGGCTCACTTTGGGAAGAAAAAACAGTTTTTGTTAATATTTATCCCCTTTTACTGGTTGATCAAAAAAAGTTTTAAACAAATCGAAATTGTCCTCAGGATTTCCTCCCTTACAAAGATGGTATGAAAAACAAACTTTCTGAGTGTTTCAGTTCTAGTTTCTGAGATAGTCACTTTTTTTTTACTAAAAAGAGAAGTTCACTGTAAATTTCCCCAAAAATGCTTCAAAATGACAGAAAAGCATAGTTTAGCTGTATGTGACTCAATTTGGGGAGAAAAATAGTTTTTGTTAGTATTTGTCCTCTTTCACAGGTTTGATCTAAAAACAGTTGTTTAAACAAATCCAAATTTTCCTCAGGATTTTCCCCTTTTCAAACACGGTAAGGCAAACAAACTTTCTGAATATATAAGTGCTCGTTTCTGAGATAGTCACTTTTATGTCTAAAAAAAAAAGTTCTCTATGAATTTGACAATAAATGCTTCAAAACAACAGAAAGGCATAGTTTAATAGTGTGTGGCTCATCTTGTGGAGAAATTTTTTTTTGTTAATATTTATCCCCTTTCACTCGTTTGATCGAATACAGTTGTTTAAACATATCCAAATTTTCCTCAGGATTTGCCCCTTTTCAAACATGGTAAGGAAAACAAACTTTCTGAATATATCAGTGCTCGTTTCTGAGATAGTCATTTTGTGTCTAAAAAGAAAAGTTCTCTATGAATTTCCCTAAGAAATCTTCAAAACGACAGAAAAGCATAGTTTAGCTGTATGTGATTCAATTTGGGGGGGAAAAACAGTTTTTGTTAATATTTATCCCGTTTTACTGGTTAGATCAAAACCATTTGTTTACACAAATCCAAATTTTCCTCAGGATTTGTCCCTTTTCAAATATGGTAAGAAAAATAAACTTTCTAAGTATTTCAGTGCTCGTTTCTGAGATAGTCACTTTTATGTCTAAAAAGAAAAGTTCTCTATGAATTTCCCCAAAAATGCTTCAAAACAACAGAAAGGCATAGTTTAGCAGTGTGTGGCTCATCTTGTGAAGAAAAACAGCATTTGTTAATATTTATTCCCTTTTATGGCTTGATCAAAAACAGTTGTTTAAACAAATCCAAATTTTCCTCAGGATTTGCCCCCTCCAAACATGGTAAGAAAAACAAACTTTCTGAGTATTTCAGTGCTAGTTTCTGAGATAATCACTTTTATGTCCAAAAAGAAAAGTTCTCTATAAAATTCTCTAAAAATTCTTCAAAACAACAGAAGGGCATAGTTTAGCGGTACGTGGCTCACTTTGTGGAGAAAAACAGTTTTTGTTAATATTTATCCCCCTTTACTGGTTTGATCCAAAACAGTTGTTTAAACAAATCCAAATATTTCTCAGGATTCACCTCTTTCTAACATGGTAAGAAAAAAAAACTTTCTGAGCATTTCAGTGCTCGTTCTGAGATAGTCACTTTTTTGACAAAAAAGAGAAGTTCTCTGAGAATTTCTTCCAAAATGCTTCAAAACAACAGAAAGGCATAGTTTAACTCTATGTGGCTCACTTTGGGAAGAAAAACAGTTTTTGTTAATATTTATCCCCTTTTACTGGTTTGATCAAAAAAAGTTTTAAACAAATCGAAATTGTCCTCAGGATTTCCTCCCTTACAAAGATGGTATGAAAAACAAACTTTCTGAGTGTTTCAGTTCTAGTTTCTGAGATAGTCACTTTTTTTTACTAAAAAGAGAAGTTCACTGTAAATTTCCCCAAAAATGCTTCAAAATGACAGAAAAGCATAGTTTAGCTGTATGTGACTCAATTTGGGGAGAAAAATAGTTTTTGTTAGTATTTGTCCTCTTTCACAGGTTTGATCTAAAAACAGTTGTTTAAACAAATCCAAATTTTCCTCAGGATTTTCCCCTTTTCAAACACGGTAAGGCAAACAAACTTTCTGAATATATAAGTGCTCGTTTCTGAGATAGTCACTTTTATGTCTAAAAAAAAAAGTTCTCTATGAATTTGACAATAAATGCTTCAAAACAACAGAAAGGCATAGTTTAATAGTGTGTGGCTCATCTTGTGGAGAAATTTTTTTTTGTTAATATTTATCCCCTTTCACTCGTTTGATCGAATACAGTTGTTTAAACATATCCAAATTTTCCTCAGGATTTGCCCCTTTTCAAACATGGTAAGGAAAACAAACTTTCTGAATATATCAGTGCTCGTTTCTGAGATAGTCATTTTGTGTCTAAAAAGAAAAGTTCTCTATGAATTTCCCTAAGAAATCTTCAAAACGACAGAAAAGCATAGTTTAGCTGTATGTGATTCAATATGGGGGGGAAAAACAGTTTTTGTTAATATTTATCCCGTTTTACTGGTTAGATCAAAACCATTTGTTTACACAAATCCAAATTTTCCTCAGGATTTGTCCCTTTTCAAATATGGTAAGAAAAATAAACTTTCTAAGTATTTCAGTGCTCGTTTCTGAGATAGTCACTTTTATGTCTAAAAAGAAAAGTTCTCTATGAATTTCCCCAAAAATGCTTCAAAACAACAGAAAGGCATAGTTTAGCAGTGTGTGGCCCATCTTGTGGAGAAAAACAGCATTTGTTAATATTTATTCCCTTTCATGGCTTGATCAAAAACAGTTGTTTAAACAAATCCAAATTTTCCTCAGGATTTGTCCCTTCCAAACATGGTAAGAAAAACAAACTATCTGAGTGTTTCAGTGCTCGTTCTGAGATAGTCATATTTTGATTAAAAAGAGAAATTTACTGAGACTTTCTCCCAAAAAGCTTCAAAACAACAGAAAGGCATAGTTTAACACTATGTGGCTTACTTTGGGAAGAAAAACAGTTTTTTTTAATATTTATCCCCTTTTACTGGTTTGATCAAAAACAGTTTTAACCAAATCGAAATTGTCCTCAGGATTTCCTCCCTTACAAAGATGGTAAGAAAAACAAACTTTCTGAGTTTTTCAGTGCTAGTTTCTGAGATAGTCACTTTTTTTAATAAAAAGAGAAGTTCACTGTAAATTTCACCAAAAATGCTTCAAAATGACAGAAAAGCATAGTTTAGCTGTATGTGACTGAGATAGTCTTTTTATGTCTAAAAAGAAAAGTTCTCTATGAATTTCCCTAAGAAATCTTCAAAACGACAGAAGAGTATAGTTCAGCTGTATGTGATTCAATTTGGGGGGGAAAAAACAGTTTTTGTTAATATTTATTCCCTTTTACTGGTTAAATCAAAACCATTTATTTACACAAATCCAAATTTTCCACAGGATTTGTCTTTTTTCAAATATGGTAAGAAAAACAAATGTTCTAAGTATTTCAGTGCTCTTTTCTGAGATAGTCACTTTTATGTCTAAAAAGAAAAGTTCTCTATGAAATTCCCCAAAAATGCTTCAAAACAACAGAAAGGCATAGTTTAGCAGTATGTGACTCACTTAGTGTAGAAAAACATTTTTGTTAATATTTATCCCCTTTTACTGGTTTGATCAAAAACATTTTTAAACAAATCCAAATTTTCCACAGGATTTGTCTTTTTTCAAATATGGTAAGAAAAACAAATGTTCTAAGTATTTCAGTGCTCTTTTCTGAGATAGTCACTTTTATGTCTAAAAAGAAAAGTTCTCTATGAAATTCCCAAAAAATGCTTCAAAACAACAGAAAGGCATAGTTTAGCCGTATATGGGTCACTTTGTGGAGAAAAACAGTTTTTATTAATATTTATACCCTTTTACTGGCTTGATCAAAAAAGTTATTTAAACAAATCCAAATTTTCCTCAGGATTTTCCCCTTTCAAATATGGTAAAAAAAAAAAACTTTCGAGTTTTTCAGTGCTCTTTTTTGAGATAGTCACTTTTATGTCTAAAAAGAAAAGTTCTCTATGAATTTCTACAAAAATGCTTCAAACCAACAGAAAGGCATAGTTTAGCATTATGTGGGTCACTTGGTGGAGAAAATTAGTTTTTGTTAATATTTATCCACTTTTACTGATTTGATCAAAAACAATTGTTTAAACAAATCCAAAAATTCCTATGGATTTTCCCCTTTTCAAAACATGGTAAGAAAAAAAAATTTCTGAGTATAGCAGTGCTCGTTTCTGCGATAGTCACTTTTATGTCTAAAAACAAAAGTTCTCTATGAATTCTCCCATAAATGCTTCAAAACAACAGAAAGGTATAGTTCAGCAGTATGTGACTCACTTTGTATAGAAAAACAGTTTTTGTTAATATTTATCCCCTTTTACTGGTTTGATCAAAAACATTTTTAAACAAATCGAAATTGTCCTCAGGATTTGCTCCTTACAAAGATGGTATGAAAAACAAACTTTCTGAGTGTTTCAGTGCTATTTTCTGAGAGAGTCACTTTTTTTTACTAAAAAGAGAAGTTCACTGTAAATTTCCCCAAAAATGCTTCAAAACGACAGAAAAGCATAGTTTAGCTGTATATGAATCAATTTGGGGAGAAAAATAGTTTTTGTTAGTATTTGTCCTTTTTTACTGGTTTGATAAAAAAACAGTTGTTTAAACAAATCCAAATTTTCTTCTGGATTTTCCCCTTTCCAAACATGGTAAGGAAAAAAAACTTTCTGAGTATATCAGTACTCTTTTCTGAAATAGTCATTTTATGTCTAAAAAGAAAAGTTCTCTATGAATTTCCCTAAGAAATCTTCAAAACGACAGAAAAGCATAGTTTAGCTGTATGTGATTCAATTTAGGGGGGAAAAACAGTTTTTGTTAATATTTATCCCCTTTTACTGGTTAGATCAAAACCATTTGTTTAAACAAATCCATATTTTTCTCAGGATTTGCCCCTTTTCAAATATGGTAAGAAAAATAAACTTTCTAAGTATTTCAGTGCTCGTTTCTGAGATAGTCACTTTTATGTCTAAAAAGAAAAGTTCTCTATGAATTTCCCCAAAAATGCTTCAAAACAACAGAAAGGCATAGTTTAGCAGTGTGTGGCTCATCTTGTGGAGAAAATCAGCATTTGTTAATATTTATTCCCTTTTATGGCTTGATCAAAAACAGTTGTTTAAACAAATCCAAATTTTCCTCAGGATTTGCCCCTTCCAAACATGGTAAGAAAAACAAACTTTCTGAGTATTTCAATGCTAGTTTCTGAGATAATCACTTTTGTGTCTAAAAAGAAAAGTTCTCTATAAATTTCTCTAAAAATTCTTCAAAACAACAGAAGGGCATAGTTTAGCGGTACGTGGCTCACTTTGTGGAGAAAAACAGTTTTTGTTAATATTTATCCCCCCTTTATTGATTTGATCCAAAACAGTTGTTTAAACAAATCCAAATATTTCTCAGGATTCACCTCTTTCTAACATGGTAAGAAAAACAAACTTTCTGATTATTTCAGTGCTCGTTCTGAGATAGTCACATTTTTGACAAAAAAAGAGAAGTTCTCTGAGAATTTCTCCCAAAATGCTTCAAAACAACAGAAAGGCATAGTTTAACTCTATATGGCCCACTTTGGGAAGAAAAACAGCTTTTGTTAATATTTATCCCCTTTTACTGGTTTGATCAAAAAAAGTTTTAAACAAATCGAAATTGTCCTCAGGATTTCCTCCCTTACAAAGATGGTATGAAAAACAAACTTTCTGAGTGTTTCAGTTCTAGTTTCTGAGATAGTCACTTTTTTTTACTAAAAAGAGAAGTTCACTGTAAATTTCCCCAAAAATGCTTCAAAATGACAGAAAAGCATAGTTTAGCTGTATGTGACTCAATTTGGGGAGAAAAATTGTTTTTGTTAGTATTTGTCCTCTTTCACAGGTTTGATCTAAAAACAGTTGTTTAAAGAAATCCAAATTTTCCTCAGGATATTCCCCTTATCAAACACGGTAAGGAAAACAAACTTTCTGAATATATAAGTGCTCGTTTCTGAGATAGTCACTTTTATGTCTAAAAACAAAAGTTCTCTATGAATTCCCCAATAAATGCTTCAAAACAACAGAAAGGCATAGTTTAGCAGTGTGTGGCTCATCTTGTGGAGAAAAACATTTTTTGTTAAAATTTATCACCTTTCACTCGTTTGATCAAATAGAGTAGTTTAAACATATCCAAATTTTCCTCAGGATTTTCCCCTTTTCAAACATGGTAAGGAAAACAAACTTTCTGAATATATCAGTGCTTGTTTCTGAGATAGTCATTTTATGTCTAAAAAGAAAAGTTCTCTATGAATTTCCCTAAGAAATCTTCAAAACGACAGAAAAGTATAGTTTAGCTGTATGTGATTCAATTTGGGGGGGGGAAAAACAGTTTTTGTTAATATTTATCCACTTTTACTGGTTAGATCAAAACCATTTGTTTACACAAATCCAAATTTTCCTCAGGATTTGTCCCTTTTCAAATATGGTAAGAAAAATAAACTTTCTAAGTATTTCAGTGCTCGTTTCTGAGATAGTCACTTTTATGTCTAAAAAGAAAAGTTCTCTATGAATTTCCCCAAAAATGCTTCAAAACAACAGAAAGGCATAGTTTAGCAGTGTGTGGCTCATCTTGTGAAGAAAAACAGCATTTGTTAATATTTATTCCCTTTTATGGCTTGATCAAAAACAGTTGTTTAAACAAATCCAAATTTTCCTCAGGATTTGCCCCCTCCAAACATGGTAAGAAAAACAAACTTTCTGAGTATTTCAGTGCTAGTTTCTGAGATAATCACTTTTATGTCCAAAAAGAAAGTTCTCTATAAAATTCTCTAAAAATTCTTCAAAACAACAGAAGGGCATAGTTTAGCGGTACGTGGCTCACTTTGTGGAGAAAAACAGTTTTTGTTAATATTTATCCCCCTTTACTGGTTTGATCCAAAACAGTTGTTTAAACAAATCCAAATATTTCTCAGGATTCACCTCTTTCTAACATGGTAAGAAAAAAAAACTTTCTGAGCATTTCAGTGCTCGTTCTGAGATAGTCACTTTTTTGACAAAAAAGAGAAGTTCTCTGAGAATTTCTTCCAAAATGCTTCAAAACAACAGAAAGGCATAGTTTAACTCTATGTGGCTCACTTTGGGAAGAAAAACAGTTTTTGTTAATATTTATCCCCTTTTACTGGTTTGATCAAAAAAAGTTTTAAACAAATCGAAATTGTCCTCAGGATTTCCTCCCTTACAAAGATGGTATGAAAAACAAACTTTCTGAGTGTTTCAGTTCTAGTTTCTGAGATAGTCACTTTTTTTTACTAAAAAGAGAAGTTCACTGTAAATTTCCCCAAAAATGCTTCAAAATGACAGAAAAGCATAGTTTAGCTGTATGTGACTCAATTTGGGGAGAAAAATAGTTTTTGTTAGTATTTGTCCTCTTTCACAGGTTTGATCTAAAAACAGTTGTTTAAACAAATCCAAATTTTCCTCAGGATTTTCCCCTTTTCAAACACGGTAAGGCAAACAAACTTTCTGAATATATAAGTGCTCGTTTCTGAGATAGTCACTTTTATGTCTAAAAAAAAAAGTTCTCTATGAATTTGACAATAAATGCTTCAAAACAACAGAAAGGCATAGTTTAATAGTGTGTGGCTCATCTTGTGGAGAAATTTTTTTTTGTTAATATTTATCCCCTTTCACTCGTTTGATCGAATACAGTTGTTTAAACATATCCAAATTTTCCTCAGGATTTGCCCCTTTTCAAACATGGTAAGGAAAACAAACTTTCTGAATATATCAGTGCTCGTTTCTGAGATAGTCATTTTGTGTCTAAAAAGAAAAGTTCTCTATGAATTTCCCTAAGAAATCTTCAAAACGACAGAAAAGCATAGTTTAGCTGTATGTGATTCAATATGGGGGGGAAAAACAGTTTTTGTTAATATTTATCCCGTTTTACTGGTTAGATCAAAACCATTTGTTTACACAAATCCAAATTTTCCTCAGGATTTGTCCCTTTTCAAATATGGTAAGAAAAATAAACTTTCTAAGTATTTCAGTGCTCGTTTCTGAGATTTTATGTCTAAAAAGAAAAGTTCTCTATGAATTTCCCCAAAAATGCTTCAAAACAACAGAAAGGCATAGTTTAGCAGTGTGTGGCCCATCTTGTGGAGAAAAACAGCATTTGTTAATATTTATTCCCTTTCATGGCTTGATCAAAAACAGTTGTTTAAACAAATCCAAATTTTCCTCAGGATTTGTCCCTTCCAAACATGGTAAGAAAAACAAACTATCTGAGTGTTTCAGTGCTCGTTCTGAGATAGTCATATTTTGATTAAAAAGAGAAATTTACTGAGACTTTCTCCCAAAAAGCTTCAAAACAACAGAAAGGCATAGTTTAACACTATGTGGCTTACTTTGGGAAGAAAAACAGTTTTTTTTAATATTTATCCCCTTTTACTGGTTTGATCAAAAACAGTTTTAACCAAATCGAAATTGTCCTCAGGATTTCCTCCCTTACAAAGATGGTAAGAAAAACAAACTTTCTGAGTTTTTCAGTGCTAGTTTCTGAGATAGTCACTTTTTTTAATAAAAAGAGAAGTTCACTGTAAATTTCACCAAAAATGCTTCAAAATGACAGAAAAGCATAGTTTAGCTGTATGTGACTGAGATAGTCTTTTTATGTCTAAAAAGAAAAGTTCTCTATGAATTTCCCTAAGAAATCTTCAAAACGACAGAAGAGTATAGTTCAGCTGTATGTGATTCAATTTGGGGGGGAAAAAACAGTTTTTGTTAATATTTATTCCCTTTTACTGGTTAAATCAAAACCATTTATTTACACAAATCCAAATTTTCCACAGGATTTGTCTTTTTTCAAATATGGTAAGAAAAACAAATGTTCTAAGTATTTCAGTGCTCTTTTCTGAGATAGTCACTTTTATGTCTAAAAAGAAAAGTTCTCTATGAAATTCCCCAAAAATGCTTCAAAACAACAGAAAGGCATAGTTTAGCAGTATGTGACTCACTTAGTGTAGAAAAACATTTTTGTTAATATTTATCCCCTTTTACTGGTTTGATCAAAAACATTTTTAAACAAATCCAAATTTTCCACAGGATTTGTCTTTTTTCAAATATGGTAAGAAAAACAAATGTTCTAAGTATTTCAGTGCTCTTTTCTGAGATAGTCACTTTTATGTCTAAAAAGAAAAGTTCTCTATGAAATTCCCCAAAAATGCTTCAAAACAACAGAAAGGCATAGTTTAGCAGTATGTGGCTCACTTTGTGTAGAAAAACAGTTTTTGTTAATATTTATCCCCTTTTACTGGATTGATCAAAACCATTTGTTTAAACAAATCCAAATGTTTCACAGGATTTGCCCCTTTTCAAATATGGTAAGAAAAATAAACTTTCTAAGTATTTCATTGCTCGTTACTTAGATAGTCACTTTTATGTCTAAAAAGAAAAGTTCTCTATGAATTTCCCCCAAAATGCTTCAAAACAACAGAAAGGCATAGTTTAGCAGTGTGTGGCCCATCTTGTGGAGAAAAACAGCATTTGTTAATATTTATTCCCTTTTATGGCTTGATCAAAAACAGTTGTTTAAACAAATCCAAATTTTCCTCATGATTTGCCCCTTCAAAACATGGTAAGAAAAACAAACTTTCTGAGTGTTTCAGTGCTCGTTCTGAGATAGTCACTTTTTTGATTAAAAAGAGAAGTTCACTGTAAATTTCACCAAAAAAGCTTCAAAACAACAGAAAGGCATAGTCTAACACTATGTGGCTCACTTTGGGAAGAAAAACAGTTTTTTTAATATTTATCCCCTTTTACTGGTTTGATCAAAAACTGTTTTAAACAAATCGAAATTGTCCTCAGGATTTCCTCCCTTACAAAGAGTGTAAGAAAAACAAACTTTCTGAGTGTTTCAGTGCTAGTTTCTGAGAGAGTCACTTTTTTAAAAAAAATGCTTCAAAATGACAGAAAAGCATAGTTTAGCTGTATGTGACTCAATTTGTGGATAAAAATAGTTTTTGTTAGAATTTGTCCTCTTTTACTGGTTTGATCAAAAAACAGTTGTTTAAACAAATCCAAATTTTCCTCAGGATTTTCCCCTTTTCAAACATGGTAAGGAAAACAAACTTTCTGAGTATATCAGTACTCGTTACTGAGATAGTCATTTTATGTCTAAAAAGAAAAGTTCTCTATGAATTTCCCTAAGAAATCTTCAAAACGACAGAAAAGTATAGTTTAGCTGTATGTGATTCAATTTGGGGGGGAAAAACAGTTTTTGTTAATATTTATCCCCTTTTACTGGTTAGATCAAAACCATTTGTTTAAACATATGCAAATTTTTCTCAGGATTTGCCCCTTCCAAACTTGGTAAAAAAAACAAACTTTCTGAGTGTTTCAGTGCTAGTTTCTGAGATAATCACTTTTATGTCTAAAAAGAAAAGTTCTCTATAAATTTCTCTAAAAATTCTTCAAAACAAAAGAAAGGCATAGTTTAGCAGTATGTGGCTCACTTTGTGGAGAAAAACAGTTTTTGTTAATATTTATCCCCTTTTACTAGTTTGATCAAAAACAGGTGTTTAAACAAATCCTAATTTTCCTCAGGCTTTACCTCTTTTCAAACATGCTAAGAAAAACAAACTTTCTGTGTATTTCAGTGCTCGTTTTTGAGAAGTCACTTTTATGTCTAAAAAGAAAAGTTCTCTATGAATTTCTCCAAAAATGCTTCAAAACAACAGAAAGGCATAGTTTAGCAGTGTGTGGCTCATCTTGTGGAGAAAAACAGCATTTGTTAATATTTATTCCCTTTTATGGCTTGATCAAAAACAGTTGTTTAAACAAATCCAAATTTTCCTCAGGATTTGCCCCTTCCAAACATGGTAAGAAAAACAAACTTTCTGAGTATTTCAGTGCTAGTTTCTGAGATAATCACTTTTATGTCTAAAAAGGAAAGTTCTCTATAAATTTCTCTAAAAATTCTTCAAAACAACAGAAAGGCATAGTTTAGCAGTATGTGGCTCACTTTGTGGAGAAAAACAGTTTTTGTTAATATCTATCCCCTTTTACTAGTTTGATCCAAAACAGTTGTTTAAACAAATCCTAATTTTCCTCAGGCTTTACCTCTTTTCAAACATGCTAAGAAAAACAAATTTCTGTGTATTTCAGTGCTCGTTTCTGAGATAGTCACTTTTATGTCTAAAAAGAAAAGTTCTCTATGAATTTCTCCAAAAATGCTTCAAAACAACAGAAAGGCATAGTTTAGCAGTATGTAGCTTACTTTGTGGAGAAAAACAGTTGTTGTTAATATTTATCCCCTTTTACTGGTTTGATCCAAAACAGTTGTTTAAACAAATCCAAATATTTCTCAGGATTCACCTCTTTCTAACATGGTAAGAAAAAAAAACTTTCTGAGTATTTCAGTGCTCGTTCTGAGATAGTCACTTTTTGGACTAAAAAGAGAAGTTCTCTGAGAATTTCTCCCAAAATACTTCAAAAGAACAGAAAGGCATACTTTAACACTATGTGGCTTACTTTGGGAAGAAAAACAGTTGTTGTTAATATTTATCCCCTTTTACTGGTTTGATCAAAAACAGTTTTAAACAAATCGAAATTGTCCTCAGGATTTGGTCCCTTACAAAGATGGTAAAAAAAAAACAACTTTCTGAGTGTTTCAGTACTCGTTTCTGAGATAGTCATTTTTTTTCTAAAAAGAGAAGTTCACTGAAAATTTCCAAAAAAATTCTTCAAAACGACATAAAAGCATAGTTTAGCTGTATGGGACTCAATTTGGGATGAAAAATAGTTTTTGTTAGTATTTGTCCTCTTTTACTGGTTTGATCAAAAAACAGTTGTTTAAATAAATCCAAATTTTCCTCAGGATTTTCCCCTTTTCAAACACGGAAAGGATAACAAACTTTCTGAATATATCAGTGCTCGTTTCTGAGATAGTCATTTTATATCTAAAAAGAAAAGTTCTCTATGAATTTCCCTAAGAAATCTTCAAAACGACAGAAAAGCATAGTTTAGCTGTATGTGATTCAATTTGGGGGGGAAAAACAGTTTTTTATTAATATTTATCCCCTTTTACTGGTTAGATCAAAACCATTTGTTTAAACAAATCCAAATTTTCCTCAGGATTTGTCCGTTTTCAAATATGGTAAGAAAAACAAACTTTCTAAGTATTTCAGTGCTCGTTTCTGAGATAGTCACTTTTATGTCTGAAAAGAAAAGTTCTCTATGAATTTCTGCAAAAATGCTTCAAAACAACAGAAAGGCATAGTTTAGCAGTATATGGGTCACTTTGTGGAGAAAAATAGTTTTTGTTAATATTTATACCCTTTTACTGGCTTGATCAAAAAAGTTATTTAAACAAATCCAAATTTTCCTCAGGATTTTTCCCTTTCAAACATGGTAAGAAAAACAAACTTTCTGGTATTTCAGTGCTCTTTTCTGAGATAGTCACTTTTATGTCTAAAAAGAAAAGTTCTCTATGAATTTCTACAAAAATGCTTCAAACCAACAGAAAGGCATAGTTTAGAATTATGTGTGTCACTTGGTGGAGAAAAAAAGTTTTTGTTAAATATACTGATTTGATCAAAAACATTTGTTTAAACAAATCCAAATATTCCTAAGGATTTGCCCCTTTTCAAAACATGTTACAAAAAACAAACTTTCTGAGTATTTCAGTGCTCGTTTCTGCGATAGTCACTTTTATGTCTAAAAACAAAAGTTCTCTATGAATTCTCCCATAAATGCTTCAAAACAACAGAAAGGTATAGTTTAGCAGTATGTGACTCACTTTATGTAGAAAAAAAGTTTTTGTTAATATTTATTCCCTTTTACTGGTTTGATCAAAAACAGTTTTAAACAAATCGAAATTGTCCTCAGGATTTGCTCCTTACAAAGATAGTTAGAAAAACAAACTTTCTGAGTGTTTCAGTGCTAATTTCTGAGATAGTCACTTTTTTTTTACTAAAAAGAGAAGTTCACTGTAAATTTCCCCAAAAATGCTTCAAAACGAGAGAAAAGCATAGTTTAGCTGTATATGACTCAATTTGGGGGGGGGGGGGGGGGGAGAAAAATAATTTTTGTTAGTATTTGTCCTCTTTTACTGGTTTGATCAAAAAACAGTTGTTTAAACAAATCCAAATTTTCTTCAGGATTTTCCCCTTTCCAAACATGGTAAGGAAAACAAACTTTCTGAGTATATCAGTACTCGTTTCTGAAATAGTCATTTTATGTCTAAAAAGAAAAGTTCTCTATGAATTTCCCTAAGAAATCTTCAAAACGACAGAAAAGCATAGTTTAGCTGTATGTGATTCAATTTGGCGGGGGGAAAAAACAGTTTTTGTTAATATTTATCCCCTTTTACTAGCTTAAATCAAAACCATTTGTTTAAACAAATCCAAATTTTTCTCAGGATTTACCCCTTTTCAAATATGGTAAGAAAAATAAACTTTCTAAGTTTTCAGTGCTCGTTTCTGAGATAGTCACTTTTATGTCTAAAAAGAAAAGTTCTCTATGAATTTCCCCAAAAATGCTTCAAAACAACAGAAAGGCATAGTTTAGCAGTGTGTGGCTCATCTTGTGGAGAAAAACAGCATTTGTTAATATTTATTCCCTTTTATGGCTTGATCAAAAACAGTTGTTTAAACAAATCCAAATTTTCCTCAGGATTTGCCCCTTCCAAACATGGTAAGAAAAACAAACTTTCTGAGGGTTTCAGTGCTAGTTTCTGAGATAGTCACTTTTAGTCTAAAAAGAAAAGTTCTCTATGAATTTCTGCAAAAATGCTTCAAAACAACAGAAAGGCATAGTTTAGCAGTATGTGGCTCACTTTGTGGAGAAAAACAGTTTTTGTTAATATTTATCCCCTTTTACTGGTTCAAAACAGTTGTTTAAACAAATCCAAATATTTCTCAGGATTCACCTCTTTCTAACATGGTAAGAAAAACAAACTTTCTGAGTATTTCAGTGCTCGTTCTGATATAGTCACTTTTTTGATTAAAAAGAGAAGTTCTCTGAGAATTTCTCCCAAAATGCTTCAAAACAACAGAAAGGCATACTTTAACACTATGTGGCTCACTTTGGGAAGAAAAACAGTTGTAGTTAATATTTATCCCCTTTTACTAGTTTGATCAAAAACATTTTTAAATAAATCGAAATTGTCCTCAGGATTTGCTCCCTTACAAAGATGGTAAAAAAGCAAACATTCTGAGTGTTTCAGTGCTCGTTTCTGAGATAGTCACTTTTTTTTCTAAAAAGAGAAGTTCACTGTAAATTCCCCCAAAAATGCTTCAAAACGACCGAAAAGCATAGTTTAGCTGTATGTGACTCAATTTGGGATAAAAAATTGTTTTTGTTAGTATTTGTCCCCTTTTACTGGTTTGATCAAAAAAAATTTGTTTAAACAAATCCTAATTTTCCTCAGGATTTTCACCTTTTCAAAAATGGTAAGAAAAACAAACTTTCTGAGTATTTCAGTGCTCGTTTCAGAGATAGTCACTTTTATGTCTAAAAAGAAAAGTTCGCTATGAATTTCCCGAAAAATGATTCAAAACAACAGAAAGGCATAGTTTAGCAGTATGTGGCTCACTTTGTGGAGGAGAACAGTTTTTGTTAATATTTATCCCATTTTACTGGTTTGATCAAAAATAGTTGTTTAAACAAATTCAAATTTTCCTCAGTATTTGCCCCTTTCAAACATGGTACGAAAAGCAAACTTTCTGAGTATTTCAGTGCTCGTTTCTGAGATAGTCACTTTTTTGACTAAAAAGAGAAGTTCTCTGTGAATTTCCCTAAAAATGCTTCAAAACAACAGAAAGGCATAGTTTAGCAGTATGTGGCTCACTTTGTGGAAAAAAACAGTTTTTGTTAATATTTATCCCCTTTTACTGGTTTGATCAAAAACATTTGTTTAAAACAAATCCAAATTTTCCTCAGGATTTGCCCCTTTTCAAACATGGTAAGAAAAACAAATTTTCTGAGTATTTCAGTGCTCGTTTCTGAGATAGTCATTTTTATGTCTAAAAAGAATAGTTCTCTATGAATTTCCCCCAAAATGCTTCAAAACAACAGAAAAGCATAGTTTAGCTGTATGTGACTCAATTTTGGGAGAAAAACAGTTTTTGCTAGCACACTCCTTTTATTTCTATTCTTTTTTTCCTGGCTTCATAGCTACTAACTTCAGGACCAGATCTTATAGTCAGGTAGAACAGTTCCAAAGAGGAAAAGCTACATCTACTCACTTTTCGAAGCAATATGTAGCTCTTCTTCTCTACTGCCATTGTTAGTACAATTGAACAGTTGCTGGCTACACTTTACACCTTATTTTCCATTGCTGCAACATTTTAATTGGCAGTGGTCTAATTGATAGAAATAATTATAAGAAAAAGTACATTGGTATTCACGTAAATAAGTAAGTTTACAGTAATTGACTCGAGTCAAACTTCATAGAAAAGTTTAAGATTGGATTAACCCATCAAAAGAAAGAAAAGACGACTACTCAGAGATGTACAGAACACACACATAGAACACATGCAGTTTAATGATCCTTTAACAATCTAAATCACATACAACATAGATTTTACATTATGCAATCAGCACATATTGTTGATTTGCCCCTTGACAGTCCTCATGAAGAAATTTTTTTAAAAAAAATTAGCACATGCCATATCATGCTGCAATTAATGACTGTAGCCATGCAGACCATATTGTTCACTACTTTTGTAGACTATTTCCATCTATAAGTAAGACAGTATAGTTAGGCCAGGTGGGTATATTGCTATGTTGTCTTTTTACTTTTTAATATGACAAAACAAGATTCTCTGTAAGCCACCAACTTCTTTGCTATTAGATAAATACAGCTGCTAAAGATTGCCGCACACCACGTGAGGATATTCCTTTTAGGCTTGGTGACCTAATCAGGGAAGTGAACATTGGCTGAATGAGCTCAGCTGCAAGGTTAAATACTGCAATACACACATATACACACAGGATGTATTTCCATGAGAGTGTTTGTTGTGATGAAGACATTTTACCGAATTTGGAGTTTTACTGAATTGAGTATTGGAATAGAGACTGCAATAAATTGGAACATTTACAGTCTTCTGGTAATAAAACTTGAATAAATAGACCTATTATATGCTAGTTATGCATCATAACAAAAGTAGATAGATACACGATCTGAATTTCAAGCTTTCTAATGGTATTTTGTACTGCAGGCTGGCCTACTACTTTTGCAAAGCATTCACGGCGTGCTGAAAGAGTTTTTGGAATTATATCTGCCAAAATCAATCAATGTTTAGAATACTAAAAAGCTGTCAAAAATGAGTTTTAGGAGAGATAAGAACAGTGTTTTTTGTCACCATTTTGAAATAGGGGTCCTGCCAATATAGAGAGTGATACCACACTCCTAAACATATGCATTAATACTATATACGCGCACCCAATATTACATCAGAGACCACTTTAAAATGATGGCATTCCTCTAAGGTAATGTTCCAATATATCAGCAAACTTAATTATACCCAGATAGCTACAAGCCAGTCAGGGTTGGATGGAACACCACTAGAATCACACCATCTCAGTGAAGCACATAATCGGCTAGCAAAGCGAGTTCACACAGGAAAGTTGATTGGAAACCTTTGTATTGCTGTGCAAGGCATATCAATGTATGTATCTATGTATGCTTGCACACATGTTCACCTGTAAAACAAATATGTGCAGTTCACATGTCAAAAATAAACTGGGCTTGCACAAACAAGAATTGGTCGCCAGTGAATAAAATAATTGAGGAAATGGTTGCTGATTCAATTACCGAGGAAAGGTTGAGTAGTGTTATTCAGAAATATCTACTCAATTCATCCACATGCTCTAGCATTGGAGGTGGCACAAATTATTCAATGATGGTGTAAGAACTATTATCAATCTTAGTAAGGTAGACACAATTCCTTGCATGCACACCTGTTCCCTCTCTCAAGCAGCAAGAACATGAGAGGACTGGCTAAATAGTTGCACATATAGAAAGGATAACTGGTGCATATAGAGAACAGATGTGCAATGATGGTGAGCACTGACAGTGTCAAGAGTGCCTATTCACGTGATATCAAAGTTCTTATCCAGCTTCTGTAGTCTTCCCTTCAGTCCTCTGAAAATTCCTACATAAAGCTCTGCCTGATGATCTCACTCACAGTGTAGTGACCGTCAAGGGAAGCTGCTTCCAAGTACTGTCAACAACCGTGCACCAATTGGGAATCTAGGGAACATATAAGTTAAATTTTCAGCTACTTCTCCATATCACTACCCAAGCCTTCAACATCATGATAACATCTATGTATTAGACCTTCAGTTGTTTTCCCCATAGGGCATAACGCAATTGATATCCATTTATATTTTCTTCTCCACTACATCTTCCCATGCCACACAATACATTAATAGTTAACATGTCTTGACACTGAAGTTATTGGATTACATCGCATGAATTCCCATCACTTATACCACTAAATACACAATACATGGACATGTTACCAACCCAATACTTAATCCCCCAAACCCATTCCCCCACATCTTTCAAGTTTTACATTACTTTAAAGCACTCAATTAGATTAATTATGACACAAATCTCAAGTGCATAGGAGGTCCAAGGAAGATCAGAGTTCTTGAACATGGCCCATTCCATAACCTTCAGGTGTAAGGAAATGCTCAATGCCATGTATTTCACCAATCATACATGCGCTTGTACCCTGCATTGACTCAGTCAGTGCAATAATCCAGCAAACAAGGAAATCCTTTAAAGCATTCATCAAATCAACATCTCCTTTAGGTGTTTACTTGTTTTAAATCTATTTGATCTTCATAAATTTCGTAGACCTCATCCACCCATCTAATCACTGCACACATATGTTCAATAACTTTACATCCATTGGACAACCCATATAGGGCACGTCTAATTTCAGTTAGAAGTCCATGAAGTACATTGTCTCCATGACTTATATTTGCTCACGAACAATAACCGGAGAAATGTGTTTTCCCTCTGACAACCATGTCTGCAGTTGGCAGTCATTTCAACACAGTTTTAATAGCTGTACTAAGTTCGTCCCATGTCATCATGACATCTGATAGCTGGTCTCTGGTCATAATAGATACTTTATACAAGGTAAGTATTTTAACAACATTTGAACTCCCATCTCCTGAAGAACATGGCTTGGTTGTAAACAATAACTGCCACAAGCGTCATAAGGCACAAATTCGGACATCGTTCATACTTTTTTTTCGCCATATGGCCAAAATACACCTTTTTCTACCCATTCCCAGAAGACAGCTCTATTGCACTAAAAGAGTCCAGTGTAATTGAGTAAGTTAGCAAAATCTAAAATATCTGATGATTGCAACTGATGTCATGAAGAGTCACTTCCAAGCCTTTACTGCTTCACTGAAAAATCTTCTTTGGAGGAAAGCTGCATAGGCATTTCTATCTTGTGAAAGAAGGTTCTCGGATTTCTTTGCTACATGTTATGACATAGAGTGATGTAGCAATGCATAATTTTTGTTTGCATACTCAATGAAGCAGACCCTTTACCAGACTGCAGCATATTGTATTTGCTTTCTAATTATATGAACAGTTTGTACTGTTCTTGAATTTTTTTTACAGCAACAAAATATAACTGTTATTGCAAACCACAAATAAATACAACATTCAGTTGGTTAATGAACAGCTGTGATGCCTTTTCCAGTTACCGAAAACAAATTTTGAAAAAACACCTTATCTATAGTACTGGAAGACATTAGTTTCCTGCTGTCAGCCACTGATCAGTTGAAACAAAATAGTATCTTTCTAGTCTGACAAAGTGGAAGCATGGAAGGAGGCAGCAACAATGACAAATGCTAAGCAAGTGTCTTGCTCACCAGAATTTGGCCAGATGATGGTTGATTAGGCCCTTCGTGGTCTGGCATAAAACAGCCTATGGAGCACACCATAATATCATGAGGACTATCACCATCATCAACATCATGACCACTCACATGATCAACACGTTCAGACTCGCACTCAGTAACACAAGATCAGTCACCAACATTTCTTGCTAAAATGGCCTATTGATGCCAAGATCAGGTAGAGAACTTTGGACTGCTTGCTCGCTTCATCACTACAAACACGGATGCCAAGATTAGGTAGAGAACTTTTGTATTTTGCTTTTTCTCTTCATCACTACATACATGGATGCCAAGATTAGGTAGAGAACTTTGTATTTGACTGCTTGCTCTCTTCATCACTACATACACGGATGCCAAGATTAGGTAGAGAACTTTGTATTTGACTGCTTGTTCTCTTCATCACTACATACACGGATGCCAAGATTAGGTAGAGAACTTTGTATTTGACTGCTTGCTCTCTTCATCACTACATATACTGAGGCCAAGATTAGGTAGAGAACTTTGTCACAGATACAAATTCATGAACACCAAGGTTGGTTAAACTTATCCCGATAGCTTATAATAAAGCACTAGCAGGATCCACAGCTGCCATGGCTTTACAAACAATAATCACTCCAGCCACACTAAGTATAGCTAATACAATACATATATGCTATGATGCTGCTTAGTCTGGATCTCTTGCTTGCTATGAAATTCCACAAAAAATAGTTTTTTGGTGTAAGCAGGAACATCAAAACTTATGAATGTTTAACCTTCACTTGACAGGTGATAAGATGTGAATCCAATGCTGCCTGTGTAATAAGTGGATCATGTTCCTTGGTCTCTCAAGTCATTCCATTCTGAAAGACATTTAAAATTGATCACAGGCTCTCACAATAAATTTAGTACTGGTTACTTCATTGGGTGAAGAGTCTGAAAGATTCTAAAGGATCAAAAGCCACCCAAGTGATTACTCTGTTGTGTCACCTCACTCAAGATCAGGTGGAGAGAAACCAAGGAAAGCAATTCGAACATGATGTAGGTTTAAAGGTCATTTTATTGAAATATAATATGCACTTTTCCTAGTAAAGTGATACACGTGTGAGTTTCACTTTATTCGTATCACATTAGCTAGAAAGAGTTCCTGCCCCCGGCGGTTAAAAGATATTACTAGTAATTCGGTAAAGGGTCTGGTTACTTGACTCAACAACCGATATTTTCTCGCTGTGGGGGAGAACGGTTGCGGTCCGTTGCTCACGAGATCCTCTGAGGGCTATGTAATTCTTGCGGACAGATCAACCAGGCAGTGCTGTACAGAACAAAATGTCAAAGGTAGATAAATCGAAGTACGTAGTAAATATTGATAATCACTGTAGCAGCCTATCTGCTACTGTTATGCTATTTCAGCTTTACCAGTAAAGTTGGTGTGCCAGGAACATGAAAAGGCAAATGTTGACAACTTGGATTATAGTGTAGATCGCATACTCAACCCAGGCTGTATTTTAAGAAAATTGAGAGATTACAAGCCCAATACAGCTAAAACTTCTGTGCTCTACCATCATTCAAATATAGTGCACTATGTCATGTTCTCCACAACATCCCGATACCAGCTCATCTTTCGTGACAATTATGTTGATTCTTTCTTCTTACTAGTTCCTCAAGCCTGAGAAAATTATACTGCACACCAACTGATGTTGTGGTACTGGAAGTCTATCCAGGAATGGAGTGATACTGTGGTTGAAATCAACAAAATTGAAAGAGTTCCTAAGCTTGCTGGAGTAAAGGTTAAATACATTGAGCATGAAGTAGATTATACGAAATTACGGATACTTCAAGAATATGGAGGGTCAATATTTGACTTTGACGTGATTATGATCAATGGAACAACGTGGAGAAAAGAACAGAAGATATACTCCTGCATTCTTTCTGTTGAGGGTAATAGTGGTCAGGTCAACATAGGTGCTCTTTCATGCATAAGAGGCTCGTTGTTTGTTGATGCATGGCTTCATAAATACCACACTGACTATAGGCATGGTTGGACATTCAACAGTGGCATAGTTCCAACGAAAATCCTCAGGAAGTCAGATAACAATGGGACATGCTACAATTTACATGTGGATGAAACAATATCTCAAGATCCTAGCTATAATGAAGTTAGAAGGTGGGTGGGTGGGAACTATTATGTCAATTGGAAGAACAAGACTGCCACTCATTACTATTATAATGCCACTCATTACTATTATAATGATCTCACCAAACATGGCCAACTAAAACCGGACAATAGAGATGAGCTTATGCTAATACAAAATAGTTCAACTGGAGAATTATTTCGGCACATTTCCTATGGCTAGATAGTCAACTGTCTTCCCCTTCAAAAACTCTTGCTACATAAAAATTTATAAATAGTTACTGTGAGACATCTAGCTTTTATGTACTTTTATAGTATAGCTACTCCACATTTATATGTAGTGCTGATTACTGTTATTGCAATCTGTTTGTCCCCAAACTCCTCCCACATGGTTGCATCCACTGGGATGAAACATTGTGTGGCCTTATGAACCACCCAAGGCAAGTTTTAAGAACACTCCCACAGGACTCTGTATAATATTGTTGTCTTGTTGTGAATTCTTTGTTCAATGTACTGGTCATACTAAATGTAAACATCCACTAAATATAATTAAATGCCATGTGTGCTGGATGTTCAGAAGTCGAGCTCTGGCAGAGTGCGAGTATTCTACCAGTGATGAAACCATTCTCTTACAAAGTTTGCTACAGGTACTACTCTATCAAATGGCATTTGAGTGTATCTATATTTTATTATTACTATTGAATTATTCCTCTAAAAATTCCAGCCAACAGAAGCTTCAAGTATGTCTTGCTCAGATAGATGCTTATGTGGGCCTCCAGCCACTCCTGCTACATTCAATTTACTGGACAACAGGCTGGCCAAAGTGAAAGTTATTGTGACAAAGGTGTTGATAATATGGTTGATAAGAACAGCAGATGGAATGGTGGTGACGGTTGAGGTGATGGCAATGATGGTGGATCCAAGTACATGTAGGTAGACAAGTTTTGCCGAGAATTAAAATGTGGCTACATCTTACAGTCAACTAACACTTGCTGTGTAGTGCACCTTTTCACCCCCACTGCAGACCTACAATATACAGAAACAGCAAAACAAACAAACAAAAACACTTGAAACCAGAGCAAAAATGGTTGACTTTACTAAGGGGGGACTCTACCTCTAACCTCCGAAATTTGAACACATTTGTAGCTGTCATAACTTCCCCCCCTTTCTTCTGTGCAGATACTTTTGTTACCAGCTTGTTGCTTATTGTGTGTGCTTTAAGATGATATGTAAAAAGTCTCTATAAACACCTTTTCTTAGAAGATACATGAAAAAAGGCAAAAGTCACTCAAGAAATTGCACTAATCTGTGGCAAACCTAACTCCAAGGCGCCTTTGAGCGTCAAACCCCAAAATGCATATAGCTGTGATCTGGCGGTTTATTATTTTTTTACGTGAAGCATTCCTGAGTTACGGAGATTAGAAGAGGCGGGTCACAGATATTGCATGGACCCCCCTCAATAACTGTGACCTGACCTCTTCTTACTCAGGAATGCTTCACGTAAAAAAAAAAAAAACCCGCCAGATCTGCTACGTGCTTTAGCACCCCCAATTTTGGGATCTGACGCTCAAGGCGCCTGGGAGTTAGGTTTGCCTCAGATTAGGTAGTGCAATTTCTTGAGTGACTCTTGCCTTTTTGCATGTATCTTCTAAGAAAAGGTGCCTATAGAGACTTTTTACATATTATCTTAAAGCACACACAATAAGCAACAAGCTGGTATCAAAAGTACCTGCACAGAAGAAAGGGGAAAAAGTTATGACAGATACAAATGTGTTTAAATTTCGGAGGTTAGAGGTAGAGTCCCCCCAAAAACAACCAGCTATATTGGATAGATGGTTAAAAAAAGACTGGAAACACGAGTGTACACATGTAGATCACAACAATTTTTACCAATAAAAATCCTCTTCACCAATATTGAATTGGTTTTAAAATCACAGAGTGCCAGTGCAGAAACAAAAACCCAGCATAATATTGGTGTACATGGAAAAGGGATCGAACAGGTTGTGGTCGACATGGGTGTAGTCTTGTTTACAGGGTTTTTTAAACCTGTAAATCCAATGTAGCTGGTGGTTTTTTTTGTTTTGTTTTTTTGCTCCTGCCCAATATGAACAACTCTATTGGATTGCTTCATTAAAAAAGGAAGGAAATAAGACAGTACCTATGTAGACCAGACCACCTATAATACTTTTTAAATCGTATATATATACACCAATCATGGATTGTGGTAACATGATCTTAAATGCTAATGGGATCTCTGGTTGTGGTCGATGTGAGTAGAGTATCTTTTCCCATTTCAAACATGTAAATCCTTTAAATAGGACTCTTATATCAGGGAGTAAGTTGGTATACTTACTAGATTGGATGATCCATTTTTTAAATGGCAACCGAAAACTCCAAAAATTCCCCAAATCCAACACTTATATTGTAGCTAAACTTTCTCGCTAAGTAAATGCCCATTTTAACTCAAAATGACTCCAAGCATGCATTGAATCCTTCGCTAAGTTAGGAAACAGGCATTGCAAGAACAGTTGAAAGTTAGAAAAAAAACATGAAATTCTCTTCTTTCTCCTTTTTGTTACTCATAACATGTATTCAATAGACATAATTTTAGTACAAGAAGACCTCGAATGTTCCAGTGAAACAATAAAATCTGGCAAAGAATGGTAAGTATTGTAAAAAAATACAAAAAAAACATGCTCTTACTAGCACGTTTATTATGTTGACTTCAATGACGCAATGTACCATACAAGTTGGTAGTATAGCTCGCGAGACTGCCTCGCTATGCAAAGTTCTAAGCAGCTGAATTTGATATGAGTCAGTTGGAGCAAGCAATCAAATATCTCAACATGTGTGTAAGAAATAATCATGGCATAGAAAAACATCTGCCCAGTTGGGTTAGTTTGGGAATTATCCAGTGCAACTCAATCCGAGATCTTGAGTTCTCCTCAGCAAGTTTTTCGAAGGCTTTGAAGGATATCAAATTCTCCTCTGAGATTCTCTGAAGGACCAAATGAGGTATACTCAACATCTGGCTGATTCCTCCAATAACAAAACAGTAAATGCTGACTTATTTGACAAAAAACAACTCTTTGTAGTAAAAAAAAAAGTATTTTTCTCAGCAAAATGAGTCACATTCCGCTAAATTAAGCAGTTGAATTGTTTTGGAGCATTTTTAAGGGAATTACCAAAAAAAAGTCATTTAGGTCAAGAATTGATTTTCTCACCAAATTGAACCACATACAGCTACACTAAGCTTTAAGTACAAGCTTTTTCTTATGTTTGAAGATTCTTACCCCTTTTGCCAATGTTATAACACTTTTTTCTTTTTTTTATATAGAAATTGAGTGGCACAAAAGTTTTTTTTTTCTATACTAGGGTCGGTCTTGTCTAGAAAGAAGGGAAACAAGAACTTACAATGTAGACCAGTTGGCTTGTGCACACCATAATTTTCTTTGTGTGTGAAACAAAACGTGTGTACATAGCAGAGTGTATAAAATGGATTGGGTAGCTTAGAATTATGTATATATGAATTAAATCTGGAGAAAACTAGATTTCACACAGTCCCGAACAAAATAAAATTGAGAATTTTACGAAGTACAACAGATTGGCATTAAAATGTGCGATATTTACTCCTGTAATTAGTTTCAGTAATTTATTCGGTACAAACTTATTAGGCACACACTTATTAGATAAATACAGTATACACTTCAAGTATAACTTTTCATTAAAGTCTTTGGACATAACACATCTAATCGTTCTTGGAGCAATATGGTGGATGTCAAGTTTAAGTATGATCTGCCTTATAGCAAAAAAGGAATACCTCCAGGACTGGTTGCTGTTGTCACATGCATTATCTCCCTGTAAACATAGACTTCGCTCTGCCTCTGAATGCCTAAATACTCGCTGTCTTAAATGACATGGACAAGTGGGTTGGCAGTGAGGTTTGGACATTGAAGCCTCATATTTTATAAGAGATTAGGCCACTGTTGAGAATCTTATAAGTAACTCACTAAGTATTATGGCATGTCAGAAGCTGAGAGAAGTCTGTTTAACCGGACCCATGTTCAGATATCATGATGCTAAATTTTTTTGTGAACTACCAAGAAGACGTACTTCAGACACATAATGGGGATAACTTGAATGGTTTATTCAATTAGCAGATGATATCTTTGAAACTAGTCAGAAATGGTCAAACTATTTTAATTGTATATTGTCTTCTTGCTAGTATATTTTGTCACTAGTAATAGGAATTTGTAACTGCTATCCTCTTAGAGAAGGTTTACGACAAATAAACATCATTGATGCAAATCTAACCAAACTGATGAATACTGCAGTGAGACACACTGCTTCCACTTTGTTGCACTCGAGGCAAAAGATTTCTTGTAATCGCCTGTGGAGGGAAGGATACAAGGCAACTGCAACAAATTCAAATCCATCCATTTTTGGTAAATCACTCTGCCACCCATGTGACATGTTCTGGATGGATCTACAGCAAGGTCAACTCAATTGTACACTAGCTATCTTGCCACTCTGCAGGACAATGCATCACTATATTAAGAGAATCTTTTTCCGAATTAACAAGCCTGAACACTAATTCGTATCAAATATTTTTTAGTTAAAACTATTTACATGTACTCTACATTGCTTGTGCTGTTTGAGTCTTGCATGATAAACATTTGATCCTATGATTTATTCTTTGCAGATGCCATCTTCCTGAAAAAGATTGAGCTTTATCTTAGCCAAAGGTCAATGAAGTCATTTTTGTTCCGTATAACCTTGTATCCATGGTACAAGGGCAATGAAATATGGCAGGCATTGATGGAGTTTGGTAGGCGATAGTGGAGTTTGCCCAGTGATGATAGAGGTAGTGGCTCTTCATATTCATGATTGTGTTTACAGCATTTATTGAGAAAAGAGAGTAATGTGGAGATGGCAGCTCTAGACATATGAATGGGCTTGATGATAGTACCCCTGGGCTACAAGAACTATTTAAAAAGACACAAATTTATTAAGTGATCTTTAAATGAAACAAAACAATACTCATGTAGACCACAACCACAACTTTACCATTGTAAATCATATACACCATTCATTTTAAAACCAGCACAATATTGGTGTATCTGGTAAAGTGTTATCTAGGTGGTAGTTGTCTATGTAGTTGTTTCGTGTTTGTCAAATCATTCTTTTTTGTTTGTTTCCTTTTTTTCTACACCCCTCCCCTCCCATGTGTGCAAATAATACATGAGGGGTGGGGGGACTCCAGGTCATATGAACACATTCACTAACTTTATTTATTGCTATTGCCCACTACGCATGCCATTATTGGTTCTCAATTAACTCTCATTGACATATTTTCATTTTCACTATATACCAACAACTTGAATTTGTTTATAAATGTTTTGGCTAAATGTACCCATGTACACAATGTTGTACACCACACACCTGCCATGTCTTGCTGCTAATGTTGACTGTACCCATGTACAAGATATTAGCACACACAAATATACCCATGTAGGGTCAGCTACCTCCTGGTAACAGTTGTATTGGAGAACTTCAACAACCATGGAAAAAATAACAGTCTCCAAGTCCACAATGCTTGGCATGAATCATTATTAAAATAAGCATGGCAGTACAACTGCATTGATGCATACTATTTCCTCCCAGATTGTTTGTTTTACAGGAATGGAGTAGTTGTGGACTGGCATTTGAACAAGTTATGCAAAGGAAAAAATGAATTCCTTGTAGATGAATTTCAAGTTTTTTCCCCCAATCCATTTTCCTTTTTTTTTTGTGTGTGCTGCCGATTTATTAACTTAGAGGATTTAGGACATGCTAGGAGTCTTTTGGGAGATAATAGCAGCTGAAAAATAACTAATTAGAAGATGTTGATATGGGTTTGAACCAAGATATGAGCTTTGGATTTTTTTTGGTTCGCCATTTTGTCAATCCAACATAGGTATGCTATAAAAACATATGTAAAATCACAGAGATATGTTCAAATGAGAGAGTAAATCATTATCATATTAACATTTCATTCCAATTATTCAATGTTTGCATATTAGACAATCTGAAATATGAGTAAAATAAAACCACTGAACAATATAACAGCCTGGCCTAATAAAATTAGCCTTGTCAGTCATACTTGTAGTAGCTGTGAGAGCAATCAACAACAGTGATTTGTGTGGTTTAATACAGCCAACATGGGCACAGTCAACAAGATATGACTTCTGCTGTGCACATTACATGGAGACAGTCAACAACTACAACTACAATACATGGTATGTGCAACTGTGCAATGATTGGCATACATGCTTATGGTAAAGCCTCATCAAACTGGTTGTGGTTAATACTTCGGACCTTGTCTATAAATTGAAAAGTAAATGCGAGATTGCACAATTGGCATGCGCAGCTATTCCCAGACACATGGTCACCTGGGCGATTCTTAGTTTGACCTCGTATTGAAGTGTTGACGGAGAAGTTCTAGGTGCGTGATCAGCTAGTGTTTGAAGGACAGCTATTTCTTTGTAAAGAAAGCCAACAACTCTTGTAATAAGGTAAGTAGCTAGCTAACTAACTTTACTTTGGCTGACTCAGTAGTTTCGTTTATGATTCTACCCATGTCTGGTGTAGCTAAAATTGCAGGAATAGTGACTGTTTAGCTAGCGTAGTTAAATAGCTAGCGCACCCGATTAGCTAGCTAGCCTTAGATTGGTTCACTCCTTTCAGCTTCTCACTTAGTAATATATTTTACATACAGGATAACAAAACATCTGTCATGGCAACGCTGTCATGTAATCATAACAATGAAACACGGATGAAGGTATGCATATGTATATATAATACTTCAGTCTTCAGTTTGATATATGTTCTGTGTGTGATAGGTCTGAAAGCAGACAGTTGGGCACAGAGTGGGTGTGTTAGGACAAGCACCACATCCATACAGAGTGAGGTGTTGGGTGCCTTCTGCTGCAGACAACAGTCACACCTGACTTCCTTTCACAGGGTAATGATCAGTACAGCCTGTTGGGGTACTCAGCCAGGTTAGGCCCACTTCGGCTACGTTGAATGGCTGTGGATCAAATTGGGTCAGACAAGGCTTTTATCAATAACCTTCTTAATGCAAGGTGGGTAAGATGACTATGTGGTTTTTGATTCTTGTAAATGATGTACGCATTCACCACAGCCACTTCCATGCACCAAAAGAATACCTTATGCCACCACTTGACAGATTTGTGAAGGAAACTGTAATAAGTGGTTAGTTGTTCCAGCTTGTCAACTCCTGCCATTTGTTGTAGTCGGCAATGACAACTGGCTTGTTCTTTAGCTGGCCACGCCTTACAAGTAAATAAATATAAAATTGATAAAACTAATATTGATATATTTTAGGATTACCTTGTACGGACATCCGTCATTGCATTGTTATGCTTGGTAGTAATCATCAGGACCTTCCTTTTGTCCATCCATGAAAGGGCAAGTATGTTTCCTGAGCGAGCTGCCTTAACAATTCCAATCTGTTCCTTGTTCTTTGCTGTCACATTCTTAGGCAGACCTTTCCTATTGAACTGAACTGTGCCTATGATCGTGATGCCAACCTTGCTGAGTTCAGTGGCAAGAAGAGGACTCGAATAAAACCGGTCCATATACAAATCATGTCCTCTGTTGTAAAATGGCTGAACTAGAGTAAGTACATCACGTGGTATGTGGGTGATCTGTGTTAATAAGTAATGTCTCCTTTCCATAGTAGATACAGTTACTCTGCATATACCCAGTCAGGCTGTCGGACAAGACAAAGGCCTGTGATCGTGGCCAGCAAGGGTGAGGCTTTCCTTTGAGATATTGGTGGAATGATATCCTACCCTTGAACGTAATCATGGACTCATCCTCTGCAATCGCCTTATGAGGAGTATAAGAGGACTGAAATGCTGGAGAGAGGATATCCAAAAAAAAAGGTTGTATTTTGGCTCTCTTTGTGTTGCTGTTGATGTCACTGACATGCAACATGCCAAAAATTTGAAAGAATCGCTTCCATGAAAAAATAGGTCGAAAAAAGGTGAAGTTTGTTGCACTGTCAGTAGCCCAGTAATCCTTCATGTTATTGAGCTGAATGATCCCATGTTCAAAATCACAGCTATGAACCCTTTCATTTCATCCGTTGTAATGGGGTCCAATTTTGGTAAAGAGAATTGTTTGGTTTGATAATCATAGTGGACAACCTATGCTCAGTATATGCATTAGTCCTGTCAATGATAAACTTTAGCTTGGTGGGCCCAAAGAATAATAAAAAACAATCTTTTGCTCTTTTGCAGGATGGAGGAACATTAGGTCCTGGTTGGAGGGTGCATGGGCTGCTTGGTGGAGCAATGTCATCTAGAATTTGAAGAAATAAATGGTTTGTAGAAGAAGTTTGCTTGATATAAAAACATTCATCTGAGTTGTAGCTGTATTGTTCTTATTATTGTTATTGCAGGAATATCATACCTTCCCCTACAGGACTCCAGATATATTGGCAAGCACCCACAGGACTGGTTCCACTTCCAACGTATCTTCCTCTACTCTGCTGTCCTCTACCTGCACCTCTGCTGTCCTCTACCTGCACCTCTTCTGTCCTCTACCGGCACCTTTTCCCCTATTACCACTACCTCCCCTTGACATCTGCTGACCCAGTCGTCCTCTACCTGCACCTCTGCTGTCCTCTACCTGCACCTCTTCTGTCCGCTACCTGCACCTTTTCCCCTATTACCACTACCTCCCCTTGACATCTGCTGACCCAGTCGTCCTCTACCTGCACCTCTGCTGTCCTCTACCTGCACCTCTTCTGTCCGCTACCTGCACCTTTTCCCCTATTACCACTACCTCCCCTTGACATCTGCTGACCCAGTCCTCACATTGCAACTCTTCCCACTTACTCCAACATCCATACTTACACTCTCATCCTCACTCTCTTCAAAATTGCTACTCATTTTCATCATCACTACAACTACTGTCACTATTTTGAGTCACTGTATATAATCCCTCGATGCCATTATCAGTCTCCAAATCAGATAACATCTCTAGTACTGTCTGGGTATCATAACCACAAGCCATATCCAGCCAACAACCACCAAGAGAGCAAGTTAAAACGAGTTGTGGTGAAATCAGCAGCAGGATATCGTGACCATGGTCTACAGGTGAAAATTACCGGTCACGAATACGTACGTGATAACCTTTTAGATACGCATGCGTGTGTCACGTATTCGTGTCTGCTAAGTGTTATGTGTATATCCTATAGATCTCTAAGCAGTTTTCAACATACAGAAATAACAAAGTGAACGAAAATAAACATTGGATAAGACCAGTAAAAAAATAGTAATAAAATAAATGCGGAAACGAGGCTACCTTAGATGACATTTAATCATTTCAACCAGCTGTCGAGCGAAGTGAGCTCTCACTTGGGAGTATAACTGGAAACATCGTATTTCCGTATGCGATATACATACTTTTTCTGCTGTACGTTTTTATACCGGAGAGTTCACTGAAGATTTTTCCGACTCGACAGGATGGTCGCCCTGGAAATTTTACGTGCATCAACCGTTGAGAAATGCCATATACGGAAATGGTTGTCAAAGAAAACAAAGGCTTTATAAATTCGAAGACCAGGAAAACGCGACATTTGTCGGAAAAGGTACTGGTGCTGGAGTTTTAAATTATTCTGACGAAACTACTCCATGCTCTAGCATTGGAAGTGACACAAGTTATTTGTCACGGCATGTAGGAACTATTATCAATCTTGGTAAGTCAAATTCTTTGCGTGTTTATGCCCTCTCTCACTCTTGGACATCAGTAGATGACTGGCTACATTGTTAGCATATAGAAAGCATAACTGATGCAAGTACTTCAGGAGAATTGTGCTAATTGTGGAGAGTATACTGAAATCAATAAAGAGTATTAAGAGCGCAAACAATCACTTAACAATTTAATGATGGCTGCTTATGCGTGGTCATTCCTTTTGTACTACTCTGAGAAGTTCTGCAAAAAGCACTGCCAGATGGTCCCTCTCTTTTCCTGAGAAGCAGCTTCCAAGTTCTCCTCCACATTTCCGTACTTCCTCTTGCACATTTCTATTTCAGAATGTCAACCATTATGTTATAGGGCTTCAGTTTATCCAACATTGCATCTGTAAGTAATAAATGCATACAATTCTTGGCTACTTTCCCATATCACAGTCCAACATCATGAAGGCATCAATAAGTAAAGATCGGTACTGTGTTAAGATCGGTACTGTATTAAATTCAGCTATGCAAGATCTAGGACAATGGGTAAACCAATGCAATGCAACAATGTTTAGATGTAATGTATTATCTAAATATATATTTTCACTCTATCGTATTATCGATTGACCTTCAATTCCAAGCATTCATTACTAATTGGCGTTTGAAGCGAGCCCTCAAAGAGGAGGTGGAAGGAAAACTTTGTGTCGCCGTGCATGGCCGTATGTGGTATATATATGTATAAATATATGTATAATCTCTGTATATATATATATGGCTGCCGTACCTTCACAATCCAGAGAGCACACAGAATTTTAGGGGCTTGACTCGAAAGGAAATAGTCGCCAATGATGAAGAAATCAACTGCAGATTCGAAGACCGCAGAAACATGGATCACACTCGCGACCGGCAGAAAAAGGATGTTTGACTTTATTCTAACTAAACTAGCCAATTTATTAACGTGCTCTGGCATTGGATGTGATAGAAGTTATTGATGGTATGAAATCATGCTAAGGTCAACACAATTAATTCCTTGCAAGGGTACTACTGTTCCCTGGCAATGACTAGATGACTGGCTACATTGTTTAGCATATATAGAACGGATAACTGATGCATATAGTGAATAAAAAAGGGTTGTGCTATGATGGAAAGCAATCTAATAGCAATAAAGAATGTCAATAGTGCAAACTTATCTGTTTAACAAGTTCAACTCAGCTTTTTCTGGTCTTCACTGTGTTCTCTGAGAATTTCTCCAGAAAGCACTGCATGATGGCTTCACACTTCGTGCGATGTGCTTCTGTTCTTCAAGGGAAGCATCTTCCAATACTCTTAACAAAACTCATATTCAGAATTTGTCATCCCATGATTTGATAGAACCTTAATAAATATTACATGGACCTGTAAGAAATATATAAGTACAATTATTGACTACATCCCCATATCACAACCTAACCATTACAGCTTCATGATGGCAACAATATGTCCTGATGAGTGATGTATTAGGCCTTCAGCTATGCTATGGTTAGTACGATGTATTCATGTTATGTCTAATACTATATCAGCTAAAATAATCATCAGGCTATATGAAATATGTATTTATATTTTGTTTCTCCCCCGCACCCTTTTCTGTCTCACACACCTTCACTCAACACTCAATTCCATGCATCTGTTACTTGTACACATTATTATTATACTGCTTTAAAAATTGGCATAATTGGCGAGTTAAGTGACCTCTCACAGGGGAGTTGAACGGGAAACTCTGTATTGCCGCACATGGCTGTATGTGGTATGTTTACGCAAGCCCTCAGAGGGGAGGTGGATAGAAACATTGTATTGCCGTGGAAACCCGAATTTGATCATAATATGTTTATTTCTGACATACGTTCAAATACTAGAGATTACAAGGAAGATTTTACGGACTCAACACGAATTGAAATTTTGTCTTGGAATTTAGAAGAAAGCACACCACGGCTGTCTACACATGGCTGAACAGATTCGGAAATGTTTGTCAATGAAGAAGAAAATGGCTACAGATTCAAAGGAAAGAACTAGATAACTCACCCAATATGTGTAGTTAACAGCGATTAGGGAAAGGTTGCTAAGCTATATATTCTGCTTGGAGGTGATGCAGATCTTGATGGCAATGGAAATATTATCATATTTGGTAAAGTCAACACAATTCCTTGAAGTGTACAGTCTGGTCTCTCTCTACATAATTAGAATATATATAAAGGATGACTGATGCATATAATCAGTAGAGGAGGGTGTTGCTAATGATGGTGAGCAGATTGATAACAATAAACAGTGACAAGAGTGCAAATTATCACTTTAATCAGTTCTTGTCAGCTTCAACATAGTATTCCCTTTTAGTACTCTGATAATTTCTGCAATAAGTACTGCCAGTTGACCTCATCCTTAGTGGTGTGCTTATCCATCTCCATTCAGAATATGTTAGTGCATAATGATGTTGCAAACCACAAGGTTGTTGAACCTTGCACCTGAAGGGAAGCTTTAATACATAAAATTCTAGGATACTTCCTTTATCTGTAAGGAATATGTATATGCATACAATCATGGCTACTTTTCCATATCATTATCCATCCATTACAACATCTTGAAGGCATCAACATGTAGAGATGAGATATTAGGGCTAGGACAATGGTTAGAGCAATGCAATCAAACAATGCTAGGATTTCAAGTTTTGTCCACTAGGGCTTCATGCTAAAATAATCATCAGGATAAAATATAGCTATATACCCTATTCTGTTTCCTTCTCACTCTTCCTTCTCTCAAACTCTTTCTCTTGCACCTTCACTCTCCACTCAATGCCTTGCATTCTTTACCAGTTTATATATATATATGTATTATATATATATGTATATATATGTATATGTACATCTATTATATGTATATTTCTGCAGTACGGTCATATACCAGAGTGCACAGAAGATTTTAAGGAGAAATAAGTCGGTTGATACACATGTGACTTGCAAGATTTAAAGCCGTCGAGAAAAAGTTGCTTAAGTTTTATTCTTCAACATGCTATTATATTGGAAGGGATACCATTACATGTCTTGATGGTGTAGGGACTATCATCAATCTTGGTAAGATAAACACAATTCCATGCATGTGTTCAGTCTGTTCCCTGTCTCTATAAAGTTTATATATATAGAAAGGATCACTGAGGAGAGTAGTGCTAATGATGGAGAGTATTCTGAAAAAAATAAACACTTATCAAAATATCACTTGAACAAGTTCTTGTCAGCTTCTGCATAGTATTCCCCTTAGTACTCTGATAATTTCTGCAAATATTACTGCCAGTCAACCTCATCCTTAGTGTGGTGTGGTTCCCTATCTCTGTTTCAGAATTTGTCATACCATTATATTGTAGGACATCTGGATTTGAACCTTGAATCTGTAAGGATATACACCTACAATTCTTGGCTACATTTCGATCCATTACAACATCATGATGGCATCAATATGTCCTGATCAGTGGCATACTAGACCTTCAGCTATGCTAGTCCTAGGATAATGGGTAGCACTCCAATTAAACAAAACTAAGTCCTAGTTTTTTTTCCAATAGAGCTTCAGGCTAATAAATATATATATATAATTCTCTCTCTCAAACCTTCGGTCACCACTCAATGCCTTGCTTTCGTTAATAGTAAATAATAATTAATATTTTGCCGTAAGTTTGTACCCCACACAGCGAGTGGATGACTTGATAATTAAGCATATATAGAACACATAATTGATGCATATAGTCAATAGTTGTGCTAATGATATTGAGCAAACAGAAATCAATGAACAGTTTCAAGTGCGAACTATCACATGAACAAGATCATGTCAGCTTCTGCATGTTCTTACCTTAGTTCTCTGATAATTTCTGCAGAAAGCATGCCTGATGACCGCATTTTTAATGTAGTGCTCTTCTCATCTTCAAGGAAAGCAGCTTCCTAATATCCTATTTCCATCTCAGAATTTGTCATCCCATTATGTCATTATGTTGTAGGGTATTAGTTTGTTCAATCTTTCACCTGTATGTAATATGTGAAAACTTAGAATTCATGGCTACTTCCCCATATTACAGTTCAACTACTTCCACCGGTTTGTGAATCTCCAAGGAACATAATTCTCGACTGCATCAGATCTCACAATCAAAAAGAAGAAAATTACAAATCACATTACAAATCAGTATTGATTTAATGCTTCAGCTTGTCCATACTAAGGCTTTGGCCCGAACAATGTCATTATTTTTAGTCTGGGCATAGTTCAGGCTTGGCAAATATCTAGAGCAATAAAACAAAAATCTTGACAATTTTGAATATTAATACTGTCTAATGACATCACTCTTGGTGTGCTTGCATCTTTACTACAAACTAAGTAGCTCTTCTGACACTAAGTAACTCCCTTTCAGCCATATTTCCATATTTGCATATCTGAATCACAAGTGGTCTGGAGCATTGGCATAGCAGTATTTGTCGGCAAACACTTGCGACCTGCATGCTTGATAGCAGTATTCGCTTGCATTCTACATTTGAACGATATTACTAGTAGCTATACAAGTGAATTGTATTGAAAGAGTATTCAATTACTGGGGGGGGGGGGTTACGATTAGTTATGCTGCTCACCATCGGCATTGTAGATAACTATTTCAAATTGACATCAGTTCCAGTTAAAATGAGTATAAAATCTAGGATTTACAAATACCACTTGCAATTCTGTCATCAGTCATCACCATAGTTCTGTCATTGTGGTCAAATTTTATTCACCACAATCTAACCAAAATATGAATATAAATTTGAAAAAGTCTTGGTTTGTAGCTTCAGAGCGGCTGCATACTTCATGGCATTGGCTAGATACATTGCACTAATCATAGCACTATCTCTGTGCTCCCTTTTGGCACTAAGAATGTGGATACAGATTAGTCCACCATCCCCACTGCCATTCATCATTAAGTCTATCAACATAATTATTCAACATACTAGGTACCCTTTACCCGGCTACTACATTTTTTTGTCTGGCCATTTATCTGGCATCTTCCTCACCTATTCCATGCATATAAACCATGTGTATAAACCATGTGTATAAACCACGTGTATAAACCATGTGTATAAACCATGTGTATAAACCATGTGTATAAACCATGTGTATAAACCATGTGTACAAACCATGTATAAACACCATACATAGAGCTGTGTCACAAGTGTCTGATTGCTGTTTACTTAGTTTAACACACCCTCCCTTAGAGGTATAGGGAGAGAGAGAGAAAGAGAGGGAGAGAGATAAATGGAAATATCAGTTCATATTATTGCACAAAAGGAACACAGTTCTGCGCAAGACATTCCCTCACCCAGCCAATGTTAGACAAACAATTCTTAGTTAAACTTCTTGAGTGACTTAGCCTATTCCAATGTTGTGAGGTGTCAATACAAATTTGGTCCACTGGAATAATAGCTAACACAACTGCAACATAGCTGAGAATGTTATACGGCAATGCAGCAACATGTTTACAACATCCACCAGCTCCGGCTTTGCTATTACACTGTGCACCTAGAACATAGCCTGAGATCTTGCTAAGAGCAACAACAGTGGAATACATTCCAGTGGTCTTGAAAGATGGCTTCACAATACCACGGAAAGGACTATGGTTGTCTGTAGTAAAACCAGGTGGAAACCCAACCATCTGGACATGGCCTTCAGGAAACAATCAATATCCTTCCTCTTTGTGCTTCTTTGCACAAGCTCCAAACATAGAAGCTGCAGTGCTCAGCTGATTCTCAGCAATAGTCTTTGAGTCTGGGACTAAGTGGACATAAAGGCAGCCATAAATAAATGGTGGAAGCTGCTGCAAACTAGATGTCCATCCTTCCAAAGGAAGGACACCTGGTATAGGTGAGACTTGGTTTGCAAACTGTGCTCGTAAACGACTTGAGTGTATGCCACTATCAGGGTCCAAATTTTAAGCATTCAAACCAGCTGTAATGTAATCACAAACACTGCATCAAATCCATAATTGGATATAAATATTAGAAAGAGAAATCATTATAACAATATTGTACAGCCTGCACACCACTTCACAAGGTCCTGCTTCTTCCCAACTGTGAAGCAGCTCTGCACTTTAACCAGCGCATGAGCTCCACTACATGAAGGTGACTAAGTTCACGCATGTTAGGGATACACCAGGAATGTCATCTTCACGTAAACCAACAAGTGAGCTGCAGCCTGGCAATGAGTTCTGAGAAGAACTTGCAGCAAGTTTACAGGTAGGCTAAGTACTTGTACTATTCATGTCAGCATTTACCTCCATAAAACTGCCCCTGGCATTGAGTTCTGAGAGGAACTAGCAGCAAGCTCACAGGAAGGCTTAGTACTGACATTGGCACTAACAATTTTAATTCCACTCTCCATAACTCACTAACCGTTGATAGACTGAACATGTGAATAACACCAGCTTGTAGCAAACTTTGTGCTCCCAATTCCAATACTTCGTCTTTGAGATATATGGTATAATGAATGAGTAGTGCTCATGAATAGCACGAGAGGTCATGATTCATAATACAAAGTTGTTGCAAACATTTTGAACCTTGCGGCCAACTTGGGAAGTTGGTAACTAGTGCTAATTAAGGACCTTGAAAGAGGCTTTTTCCCCTCTTTTTGTGTCCTGTGCCTACCCAACGACCTCCAATTGGAATCAGTCTATTCTGAAACTTTGCACAAGATTGTGTGACCCCCAATAAATTATACGTGGAAGAGTGGTGAATTGGTGCTACCCCCAGGCCACAACTTAATTCTTTTCCTAACTCCACACTTAAAGCTATCACAACATCAAGCATTGGTTGCAGGAAGGTATCATTAGCTACACTCAACAGCTGTTTGAGGTTCATTGAAGTGGTAGTCACTAAGATATATCCATAGCCAGTTAGATACCTCAACTTATATATAGGCATGTCATTAACCCAATACCTAACCCCCTACGTCTTTCAAGTTTTACACCATTTTAAAGCCCTCAATGAGATTTGTCAAGACACTAAGCTCAAGTGCATAGGAGGTACATGGAAGAAGTTCAAGGTCATTGAGCATGGTCCATTCCATAACTTTCAGGTTCCCCTAAAGAAGTGTATATGGCAATGCTCAGGAGGGCAGCAGGTTACTCATTTTGATTGTTGTAGCAATGCCACGTACTTCACCATCATACATGCGCTTGTGCCCTACATTGACTCAGTCAGTGCTAGAATATAGCAAACAAGGACATCAACTAAAGCATTCATCATCTCTTTTAGGTGTATTGATCTTCATAAATTTTGTAGACCTCATCCACCCATCTAATTGCTGCACACATGTGTTCCTTATACTTTACATCCATTGCACTAGCCATGTGGGGCATGTCTAATTTCAGTTAGAAGCCTAGGAAGTACAAAAGTCTCCATGACTTTTATTTGCTCACTAACAATAACCGGCGAAATGTTTTTTTCCCTCCGCAACCATGTCTGCAGTTGGCAGTTGTTTCACCACATAGTTTAGCTGTACCAAGTTTCCTTCCTTGACATCACGACTTCTGATTGCTAGTCTCTGGTCGTAATAGATACTTTATAGAAGGTAAGTGTTTAGCAACATTTGAACTCCCATCTTCCGAAGGACATGGCTTGGTTTTAACCAATAACTGCCACAAGCGCCATAAACCTGTGTGATTAATGGAATTTGTGAGGTGGTTAAAGTCAGAAGCACCCAAAGTGTGTTCAGTTTGTGAGGTCTCTGATTAGTGTATATAGTAATGCTGTTAGCCTAGGAACACCAGGAGGAAATGTTGTCACATCTAACAGTGGTCTAATTAAACTAGCAGCACTTTCTCCTCATCTTGTAGAGCAAACAAAGCAGCCTCTCTAACAGACACTGTTCAGACTAACATTATGTTGGCTTGCAAGAGAAATAAAAAGGGCTAATCAGATCTGTTGCCTGAGGAAGCTCTGGGACTAGATATATATAAGCAAGCAAGAATCTGTGTCAATAATAATATTTGTATTATGTGTTAGGTTCATTCCATCGTGTTCAAATACATACTATTCCAACATATTTACACACTATCTGTGACCAAATTATTCTAGCCCGAGATCTGCTAGAAGCTCGTGGGATTGAAATATTTACCAGTGTGATCATCTCATCTGGCATGTGTAAGAGTTCACATGACCTTCAAAAGCTAGTGAGGAGTCATCCTGCAAATCCTGTGAAATCTAGTAGCAATATTAATGCTTGATGATATTCACATCTTGTACAAATTGATCCAGCATCATTCCTATGTATGCTATGCTATCAAGAGTCAAATATGTGTGTGAGGGGGGAAGGATGCTGGAGAGGGGATGATAGTGCCAATTCAAGAATTTTTTCAAGTCTTTTGACAATCTTTGGTTAATTAATACCTTAGTATTTAGTTCATTAAAAAAAAATGGCCACACAATTGTATATAGCGAGGTATAATATGATACCAGTACTATCTTAATTGTATATAGCGAGGTATATGATACCAGTACCATCTTAATTGTATATAGCGAGGTATAATATGATACCAGTACTATCTTAATTGTATATAGCGGGGTATAATATGATACCAGTACTATCTTAATTGTATATAGCGAGGTATAATATGATACCAGTACCATCTTAATTGTATATAGCGAGGTATAATATGATACCAGTACTATCTTAATTGTATATAGCGAGGTATAATATGATACCATTACTATCTTAATTGTATATAGCGAGGTATAATATGATACCAGTACTATCTTAATTGTATATAGCGAGGTATAATATGATACCAGTACTATCTTAATTGTATATAGCGAGGTATAATATGATACCAGTACTATCTTAATTGTATATAGCGAGGTATAATATGATACCAGTACCATCTTAATTGTATATAGCGAGGTATAATATGTATATAGCGAGGTATAATATGATACCATTACTATCTTAATTGTATATAGCGAGGTATAATATGATACCAGTACTATCTTAATTGTATATAGCGAGGTATAATATGATACCAGTACTATCTTAATTGTATATAGCGAGGTATAATATGATACCAGTACTATCTTAATTGTATATAGCGAGGTATAATATGATACCAGTACTATCTCTGAATAATCAACCTCTCCTATCCATCTCTGATTTACAATTGCTTGCTGGTACCTGAATAGACTGCAGAGGAAGGAGGAAATGGGGGGGGGGGGGGGGGGGGGAGATGATCTCTATAAATTTGCTATACCCTAACTTAGACTGACTTACTATACCCCATAAGATGGTTATCTTAAGTAGAGGGAAGAGTTTAAAGGGTTATTTTAAATAGGTGAGAGAGAGACATGGGGTTATACAGGAGGAGAGTTTACAGGATATCTTAAGGCTCGTATTATTAGCGGAGTGATAAATGCTTTTTGTGCTAAATTATGAAACAGAAATTTTAAATATTAGAACTAGATCAGTAAATGTAGTGCCTACCAAATCCACTAAGCTGGAAACCCCTACAATTAGCACCCATCCTTCAAACAAAATATAACCCACTCCCAATGGCACAGGACCACATCAATAAGAGGAAATCCAGAGCTGATGTTGATCATGGGCTGACCTCCCATAAATAGGTAGATACAAACTGAGATAGGCAGTGTCACGTTATTATTATTATTAAAAAAGTCATTGATTAGTCTCTCTCCTTGCTGGCTATGCAAAACATGTATTGCCAGGAACGACAGTGCCATGTAGCCAGCAATCACAACTATGTTAGCAACAAGCAAATTTATGGACTCTGTTTGGATGAGCCTCCATTTGACATACCTAACACAGAGGTCAGGTCCAATTTCAAAGAGTTATTGAAAAAGTAACAAGAAGCTTTGGAATGTGGACACATGTGAGAGAATAAATTCATTTTCTAGAACATCACAGCCAATGCACTAATGAGTGCTAATTCATCAACACATTCCCTAGTCACCAGCTTGCCACCTGGGAAGCAGGTAATCTACAGTCCAACCACACACAACTATAATCTCATTGACCAGCTACATATGTCAACACATCTTGAAAGTACAGAGCCAAGGGGGAAGGGGAATGGGTTCATGGGGCTTATACTTTTAATCAGTTGTGATTGAATTGTTCTATCTTGTACATGTAATAATATAATAATGCTTCTCTAAAATAACTAATTAGCTAATAGAAATAATGCCTATATATTAGCCACACCCTACAAGATAGTCCTAGCCCAGAGTTGATTAAATTAACAGGCCACAGTTGCTAAGTAAGTGCCAGGCCAGAGTTGATTGAATTAACATTCCAACTAAATATACAGAATCAATGATAATCACAGTAAGTGGGTTATGTGTCCACTTAAGGTTGTGTAAAACACTCACTGTGTAAATAACACTTAGAGATAAGTGGTAAAACTATTGTTAAGGCTGTGGGAACACAATTATGGTTTCAAAAGGTGAAGTAAAAAAGTGTAGCACTACTAATGAGATGCCAATATTTTATTCCTCTAGGCCTCTGCAAAACTATGTCCTGTCAACAGAAGCAGGGCTGGCTCAAGCCCTAGACTGAAGGTCATGACAGAAGCATTCATAGAACTCAACCCAACATTTCATGAACGTGAAGCAGAAGGAGTGGCAATTTCTTATACTTAGAGTGACATTTTACACACACTGGATCAGTACGCTTGGATAGCAGGATCTTCTTTCATCCTCTGTCATATCCTAGAGAAGGATGGGTAATCCACAAACCCCCACGCTTGGCAAGACCGTCTTTCCCTGGCACCAAGCTGTCATTTAGTAAAGGTGGATGATGTTATGGTAGGGGTGAAAAGCTCCCGGCGACAGAAAACTGACAATTCATCCACTGCCGTGATATCAGTGCACTCGTCTGTCAAGAAACTAAAAACTGATGCCTTTTGTAGCCTTTTAGACTCCTCGACCCATGTTCCAAGTGCGTCCATAAAGTCAACCACTGCCCCTCGAGAAGTGTATACTGCATTCATTGAGACATTTTCAAAGAAAATTTTCAATTCTCTAGTCCCAGAAGACAAGACAATTGGTAGAGTGAACAATATGGTGCTGGGTAAGAAAGTGAGTGCAACGTACAAGAGATTTCATTGCAGCACTGTTCTTCTCTCTTTCTTGCATACCTACCCTCTGTAGTTGCTGCACAACTGATACCTGTTTTGATAAGACTAGCAGGACTGCTTGAGAATGGAGGCTTCTTCCTTCATGAGCTTTCATTCTCTTGGTAGATTTCTTCCAATTCTGGAACGGTTTTGAGACGCAAACACCTCCTGTGTGCTGTATGGCACTCTCTGCTGTGGTCAGTTTACATTGATGTCTTCATAATAAACTAGCCAGTTGAACTCGTTTTCCCAGTTATTTGAGCAAGTGACTAGGCATTTTACCCAATGCCCTCTTTTCACCCACTTTGATTGGTGCAGCTATGGTTACACAAGTTTGAGAGACAGGAAATGGTTCTAGATCATGTCACATGATAACATTTTAAAGGCAAATTCATGTTTTGTTGATAGTGCAACATGGTAAGTAAATGAATATTTAATTTGTTTTGGAAGGAGGCTTTAATGTTCACTATGCCTTCCATTTAATCTCTTGTATACCCCATGTACATTGGTAGATATAGTCTACTTTCATCATGTGATAATTAATATTTTATGCATAGCCAATCTTCATTGAAAAACATTCTAGCATGGGAAGAGGCAGGAGAGGAAGAAGAAGCTAACTCCAAATGAGCTGACATCTTGCACTACAGACAGTAAAGACGACATTCCTTTATGCTTCCTACCTCTTGCCTGCTCAAACAAAGGATCATCAACTCAAATGATTTAAGATGAATCTTCAGTACATCAACTTATCATTCCATTTGGAGCAAAATTCATCACCCATCCTTATTAGGTGATATCCAGACCACTCATGTGATTTAGATACCAATTTCACTTGAGTTTGAAACAAACAACAATTCAGAATTATATTCACTAAAGATTTCTGAAACAATTGCAAAATGAACTAGTTCACTAACCATAATCAAATATTCAGAGCCGCTTTGGCCTGGCAGCGCACAAAAATAGAATGATCGAACTCCCTGTGTGTCACTCATAGCGCATCTAAATTCGCTGTTTCCAGTCCTCCTATTTTTCATGTTGCAGTGAACGTCGCATAAGCTGCTGAAGTTGCAAATTGGCAACATAAGTCTGTCAACGAGTTATAGAAAAAGGAGGGGAAGCGGTTTGAACTATCATTATGACAATGGCCCCAGGGGAAGGACTACTGCTAGCAAACCACACTCGGGGAATGGCCTTTTAAAAAAAGAGGGAAACAAAACCGAACCCAATGTAGACCACACCCTGTAAGATCTCCCTTTACCATATAAAACCATATACATCAAAACGGTGGACTTAAAGAACGGTTGCACAGACTTCTAAAACCAGCACAATAATGGTGTGCAATGTTTTAAATGGTGAAGGGGAATGTAATTGGTAGTGGTCTACATGGGTACAGTAATGCTTCCGTTCTCTTATAACCCGTCAATCCTTTGTTTTCGATAATGTAGCGAGTATTTTGGGGGCTGTTTCGGTATATTATTGTTGAGCAGTGGATGACTAGAAGTGTGAGCTGAGAGGTGGAGGGCCTCCTGGGTATTTAAGCATATTTTCACTTGTTGGTGACTATACTTGTACGCACTATGTTTTCCACTTAAAAATTCTCAGAACATGCCATGTCCTGTTGCTATTGTTGACTGTACCCATGTAGGGTCAGTTATAGCCTCCTTCAAGGACTTGATAACATTGCACAGGAGAACACTACTCAGAAAACAGCAGATGTTATGGTGGAGATAAGCTATGGCCTCATTTTGGCTTGGTAATATTTGACACACAGTGAAAATTAACAGTGAACTAAGTGTGGGTCATTTTTGTGGTAGAAATCGTTAGTATAATAAATATTCTAGTACAATTGTTTTTCATGATCCGTACCACTTTTCACTGGTTCCCTTCCTCTATAACTGCATCGAGAACAGTGGAATGAGATGTATGTGCATTGGAACTTTAGGAGACTTCTTGAGCTAAAGGCTTTTTGAATGGACCTGCTGTATGCAAGTTATGTGTGGGAAGGAACAGAGAAACAAAGAAAGATAGATCTTCATACTTCAATGCTGTTGTTGTTATTCTGCGCTGCCAGATTACAGCCTTAGCGAGGGATTCAACATATGATTGGAGTTTTTTAGGAGCTAACATCTGCTGAAACCACTGAAGAATCGGTTATGTCATGCATAACCATTTACCTATTGTGAATAAACCTTTACCCAATCTATATAATATCATGTGAGATGATGGCATGTTACAAAGATCGAAGGGATGTGATCTTGACAAATGGCTCTCTTTCTTACCATCAAACTCTTTTGTTTAAACTAGTCTGAAGAATGAATGGGCAAGTGGAAAAGCTGGTTTCAACATTACTGACTTGCCTGTAGTCTATCAGCAGAATCAGGAGAGCACCAAGTCAGTAACCCTACTGCATTGCATGGGAGAAAATGCTGAGGTCATTCTGAACATGACTGGCATTTCTGATGAAGAAGACCAGGAAGTCTATGATCGTGTCACAGGGAGGCTGGATGCCCACTTCAATGTGAGCCCATTTTTGAGAGGAGCCCACTTGAAAAAGGCAAGTCAGCTGAACATTTCATTACAGCATTGCATCATGCAGCTGATAACTGTGAACTTTGTTCAATGAAAAACCAAAAGATCCGAGATCATATATTTGTACGGATCAGGGATCCTTCTCTCTCAGCGCATCTGCAGAGAGAGGCAGGACTTAAATTGGACAAAGCCAAAAGATTAGCCATCAAAGAGCAAGAACCAATGCTAAAAGACAGCCAGAGGGAAGCTACATATATCAAATCAATCCAATCAAATCGACTGCAACCCCAGATGAAGCCATTTGTAAACAAGAAACACCCTCCAATATGAGACACCAGCCAAATGTTGCCATGGGACTAATACTTTAAACAGTTGATATAGAATTGTTCTATCTTGTGCATGTACTAATATGACAAGTGCTTCTCTAAAATAACTAATTAAACATAGAAATGATGCACACATATTAGCCACACCCATCCAACCACACCCCTCCAGATATATTTTCTTTCCTATTGCTACTCCACTGTACATTGACCTCACTCACCTCTCACTCTGGGAAATGCCCATGCAGCGTCTAACCACCAGAGCCCCAGTTGCAATATCAACCTCACAAACAATACCAGCTGAGATTGCCTCAAGCACTTCAAGGCCACTGCCAGAAGCTGCATTGATAGCCTCAGTACCTGACCTGCCTGTGGTAATTAATAAGCCATGTGGCGTATTAGATTGTGGTTTGGTTCAAGAGCAGTGGAATTATAAGTGCCAGGCCAGAGTTGATTGAATTAACATTCCAACTAAATATACAGAATCAATGATAATCACTGTAAGTGGGTCCACAAGGTTGTGTGTCCACTTCAAGTTGTGTAAAACACTCACTGTGTAAATAAAACTTTGAGGCAAGTTGTAAAACTATTGTTAAGGCAGTGGGAACAAAATTATGGTTTCAAAAGGTGTAGTAAAAAAGTGTAGCACTACTAATGAGATGCCAATATTTTATTCCTCTAGGCCTCTGCAAAACTATGTCCTGACAATAGAAGCAGGACTGGCCCAAGGCCGAGATTGAAGATCATGACAGAAGCATTCATAGAACTCAACCCAACATTTCATAAGCGTAAAGCAGGAGGAGTGGCAATTTCTTACACTTAGAGTGACATTTTTACACACACTGGATCAGTACGCTTGGATAGCAGGATCTTATTTCATCCTTTGTCACATCCTAGAGAAGGATGGGTATGGGGGTCAAAATGGGATATCCAAGGGATATGCTGCCACCAGAGCCTTAGGTCTTACCAAGGTACCCAATATTCCCTTAAAGCGAGTAGCTAATTAAAATTACATCACTTCTGGCCAATCGGCTGTTCACACATATCAGTCACAAGACATACAGTTCATCTTACATATATTACACAAAGTAATTAACACATGTTTGGTTCTAATTAGTAGACAATGGTTCTCTTCTTTAACAGATGAGCTCCCTTAGGCTCTACCAGTCTCAAGGCTGCTACCTGCTGTGTATGTTAGGCATTGGTCCCTAACACATCCCCCTTCTGAAGGCTGATGCTTCTGGTCATCGGCTGTGGGTTGTGGCTCTTCCCATGCTTGCCGTGATAGACCATCCGCATTGCCATTCTGAGCTCCTTTCCGGTACTCCACATTAAAGTTGTACGTTTGTAGAGCCATCGCCCAGCGCATGAGGCGACCATTCAATTTGTTTGAAGTCTTGAGTGCCTTGAGGGCACGATGGTCTGTGACCAGAGTGAAATGGTTTGGTCCCAGTAAATGCACCGCAAAGTGATCTGCTGCCCTCACGACTGCTAGACACTCAAGCTCGGATGCAGTATAATTTCTCTCAGCCGGCAGCAGCTTCTTGGAGAAGTAGCCCACCGGTCTTTCCTCCCCGTCTCTCATGACTGAAAGGACTGCACCAATTCCTCTGTAAGATGCATCAGTCTGGAGTACAAATGTATCGTCCTCCCGTGGGAGGCATAGCACATGGTGCGAGCACAGTGTATGCAAAAAATAATCATACGCATCATACATGTCCCCAGTCCACTCCAGTTTGGAGGGAGCCGCCTTTTTCAGGGCATTATATAAGGGTACCACCCTACCAGCAAAATCAGGGACAAAGGAGCGATAGTGGCCCACGGTCCCCAGAAAGGCCCTCAAATCCCTCTTGGTTACGGGTTGCTTATAATTTTTGATGGCTGCTATCCTAGCCTCAGGTACCTTCACTAGGCCCCGTCCTACCCTGTGGCCTAGGTAGGTTAAGGTCTGTGCACCCCAAGTGCATTTGTCAGGGTTAGCTGTCATTCCGGTTCGCTTTAGAGCCTCCAACACTGCCCTTACGTGCCTTAGGTGGTCTTCCCATGTCTCCGAAAAGACAACAATATCATCAATATAAGTAGCTGAGCTATTCTCCTGCCCAGCCAGGGCCTCATCCATTGCCCGTTGGAAAGAGGCTGGCGCATTCATCAAGCCAAAGGGCATTCGCGTAAACGCGAATTTCCCCCAAGGCGAACAGAATGCCGTTTTGGGAACACTTTCGGGTACCAAAGGGATCTGATAGAATCCCTTGTTGAGATCTAATTTGGATAGCCACCTGGCCTGAGAAATCCTGTCTAAAAGGTCCTGGACTCTAGGCATCATATATGGGTCAGGCTGTGTCACTGAATTTAGACGCCTATAGTCTATGCATAAACGAATAGAGCCATCTGGCTTCCTAACAGGTACCATCGCTGATGACCATGGGCTTTGGCTAGGCACTAGGGTCCCACTCTTCACCATGTCAAAGACCTGCTCTTGTAGTTGGGCCTTCCATGCCGGTGCTATTCGGTTTGGGTGTGACCTAATTGGTTGGTGTTCCCCAGTGTTGATTGTGTGCACTGTTTCAACATTTTTACCCATTGTTTTCGTAACTGTCTCACAAAATTCCCCTAATAGCCTATCCATCTGATCTTTCTGTTCCATTGACATTACAGTTTCGCCCATCTTTACTTTTCCCAAGGGCTGGTCGTCCCCTTCTACTTCATCAGCCACTACTAGGCGATAAAGATTAGCTTGCGGTGTCACCCACAGTTTCAGCCTGTTAATGTGGGCAGTTTGTATGTGAGAGCGTCTGTCAGGAACTGCTAATTTGTATGTGGTTTCAGACACCCTCTCCACTACCTCAAAGGGTCCTTCCCATACAGTTTCCAATTTCCCTGAAATACTCGGTGTATGTACCAACACCATATCCCCTTCTGTAAAACATCTTTCCTTTGCCTTCCTGTCATATACCTCTTTACTTTTTCTCTTTGCTTCCCCCTCATTCTCTGCTGCTTTCCCATGCAGTCGTGTTAGGGTTTCCCTTAACTGTTGCACCCACTCAACTGTACTCTGTAAGGTGACCTCCCCTGTCAGCCACCCATCTTTGATGGCCTCTAGGGGTCCCCGGAGATTTCTCCCATGGACTAGCTCAAATGGAGAGAATCCCGTAGTGGAATGTGGAGATGCTCTAAAAGAAAGTAAGCAATATTTTAGGAGCTTGTCCCATTCTTCTTGTTGGTTTTCTTGCTTCCTAAGCATGCCTTTAAGGTCCCTATGCCATCTTTCAAGGATACCATTGGATTGGGGATGGTAAGGAGTTGTCTGCAATTTGGTAATATTTAGCAAGCGACAGGTCTCCTTCATGACTTTACCCGTAAAAACTGTCCCCTGGTCTGAAAGGAGTTCCTTGGGTATTCCAGTGTGAGCTAGCACCTCCATTAATCCCTCAGCGACACTAATGGCGTCTACCCTCTTTAGTGGCACACAATAGGGGTAACGGGTTCCTACACAGATTGCAGTCAGGATATACTTAAAGCCTGTTTTTGTCCTAGGTAGGGGTCCCACTAAATCACAAGCCAGCCTCTCATACGGCACTGATATAATGGGCATTTGGACCATAGGAACCCTAGGAGGTAGGGGTCTCCCAGCTTTCTGGCACTCGGGGCATGACCTGCAATATCTCCTCACATCCCTGATCATCCCCGGCCAAGTGAACGACCTCCTAATGCTTCCTATCATTCTCCTGTGAGAAAAGTGCCCACCAACAAGTCCCTTGTGGCCTGTGTTGAGGATCTCCCTCCTACGTATCCTAGGTACCACTATCCTGATCCACTCCTGACCTGGGTCCTGAAAAATAGTTTGAATCAATACCCCATCCTTCCAACCGTAACCCTTTTCACCCTTTTTGGCATAATCCCTCCATCCATCCAGACTATCATCCCTCTCCTGCTGGCACCTCAGCTCCGTCAACCCCTCCTTCCTCTCTACCAGTGCAGGCAAGGGGACATCACTCACTTCATCTTGCCCTCTCACTCTCCCTTCCAAACTCAATTCCTCTTCCACTCTTTCCTCTCCATCTTCTTTCCAATCTACCTCATCCTCATCATCCCAATCTACTTCATCCTTCTCTTCCTCCACACCCCTCTCACCCTCTTTTTTTTCCTGCTCTACCTTCTCTTTGGCCTGGGGTTGGTACACACATGGGTTACTGGCTGGTAGGGCATGGGATTGGTCAGGTAGGTTAGGTTTGGGCTGATCTGGTTCCGCAGTTCTTAGGAGTGCGCCATCTTGGACCTCTGCCTCTTCATCTTCCCTTTCCTGCCTAGCTACCTTCTGGCTCTCCGCCCTTGTAATAGCGCATAGCTGTTTACCTGGAGTTTCTGGGTTGCCCTTCAAGGTGTCTAGGATTTGCTGGGGTATGGGGTGGTCTTTCCCAAGTAGCAACTCCTGTGCACCCTCAGCTATGACTAACACGGTCTGGGTGGTAGTGATTCCCCTCACTTCAAGTGTCACCCTGGCCTCCCTCAACCTCTCTTTTCCCATGTTACTGGTGGTTATATTATAAATCCTGCCAGTGTACTGGTTTTTCCTAATGAACCTCGAGGGCACTGCCGTCATGTCGGCACCCGTACCTACCTTCACCGGGAATTGCTCCCCATTCACCTTCCCTCTAATTTCAGGGTCAGCATAGGCCTTAGTTGGGGACCTAATCTGATTCATTTTAACTTTAAGATTTGGACAGTCATATTTTATGTGTCCGGTCTTCTGGCAATTATAACATACCACGTTGTTACCACTGAAAGACTGAGGCGCCCCTCGACTGCCTGAGCTGTTAGAGACAGAGGGCCTCCTACCACCCCATTCATCCCCACTTCCCCAGTAAGGTTTCCCCCCACCCCTATATACAGGCGACTCACCTTCCTTACTGGGTGGCTGTGATGGTTGTGGCTGGCCATCTCGTCTCCCATCCATCCTCGGATCCCTCCTCCAAAACGGTTGCTGCTGCTGACTTCCCTCTGGGGGGCTCCTCAGCATCTTCCTCCTTTCTTGTTGCGACTTGGCCTCCCAGAGTTCTGTCAGTGCTTCAATGGTCTGGTACTGGGAGTTGGTGTTGCAATTCCGAATGTAGAGGAGTGTTTCTTTGCCATACGCATTCAGTAATGGCCCCTGAAACAGCTCTTCCGCTGCCTTCTCTTGGTTTGTAATCACTCTCTTTAACTTGGCTATAGCCTGTATGATAGGCTGCCAATAAGTCCTGGGGGATTCCTCAGGCTTTGGTTTACCTAGCCAGAGTGTTTTGCGTGCTTGCTGCACTGAAATTCCTAGGCGTTCCAACATCGCCTCTTTAACCTCTTTGTACGTTGTCTCTCCAAGAGTGGCGACTTCCGTGTAGGTCTGAAGAGCCTTGCCTGCCAAATATTTCTGGAGTATGGATAGCCACTCTCTTTTCTCATATTCACCTTCCACCATGGCCTCTTCAAATGTTCTTAGGTAGGTCTCCACGTCTGTCGTATCTTCCCACTTCTGGAGCTGGTGTCCGATGATAGCTCTCTTCCTGTCGCGTTTCTCAAGTCTATATTGCTCCTCCTTTCTATCCTGTAGGGCATTCTCCTCGCTTGCCTTTCGTTCTGACTCTCTTTTTGTCGCTTCTTTTGTCTGTGCCAGAGCTTCCATAAGAGCCCTCTGTCTGGCTGCTGCCTCGTCATCCCGTCGCTTCATATCAGCCATCTGCATCTCCATCAGCCTGGCCAGTAATGCAGTTGTTTGATCTCCGGGCGGATGCTCCCTGGACCACTCTGCTCCTTCCGATATCCTGCTCCGGGGTGGCGAGGTAGTGTTCTCCTCCATTTCGTCTAAAGTACCTTGAGATGACTTTTGCTGAACCAGTCGAGTGTTGTAACGCGGAGGTATTCCGTCAGTCATTGATTCTCTCCTGAAAGAGTAACAGTAGCTGTCCTTAATTCCAATGACTAGGTTACTAAAGTACCGCTGCCACCATGTGTGGGGGTCAAAATGGGATATCCAAGGGATATGCTGCCACCAGAGCCTTAGGTCTTACCAAGGTACCCAATATTCCCTTAAAGCGAGTAGCTAATTAAAACTATCATTTAAGAATATGATACAAGACATAGACTGACTAGTCCCAGGGCCTGCCTGAGCTTAAATACCTTCAGCAGGCCCTAATGGGCATACATCCAAATATGGTAATTTACTTAGCTATTACATCACTTCTGGCCAATCGGCTGTTCACACATATCAGTCACAAGACATACAGTTCATCTTACATATATTACACAAAGTAATTAACACATGTTTGGTTCTAATTAGTAGACAATGGTTATCTTCTTTAACAGATGAGCTCCCTTAGGCTCTACCAGTCTCAAGGCTGCTACCTGCTGTGTATGTTAGGCATTGGTCCCTAACAATGGGTAATCCACAAACCCCCACGCTTGGCAAGACCGTCTTTCCCTGACAACCAAGCTGTCATTTAGTAAAGGTAAAGTTATGGTCGGGGTAAAAGGCTTTGCAAGCATAACACAGAGCTCAGGTCTTGAGCACCTGACAACCAAGTGGAAGCAGCAGTTTGAACATGTCTGAATGAGAGCCAAGATGTTGGTGGGCCTCCATGCAAAGTAGCAATGAGATACCAACAGTGTAAGTCATCAGAGCCCTTGACTCAATACTGTTTAAATTTCGCTAAGGTTAATGATTGTCACAAAGATGGGAGCAGTTCACCCACACCACTTTACACTCGCATGTGCCAACTACGTGGTTGTTTGAATACACATAACCTCAACACGTGCAAGGTCATATTTCAATGACCCACACAACACAAAGTGTGCTAACAGTTATCATAGAGTAAATACAGATGTGGTGTTGCCTAGCCCAAGATAAACTGTCTATTTCCTCAGCCATGTACATGTTTGTATATGTACAGCAGCAGTGTAGGCTTACTGTAGAGTTTTAGGTTTTTTATTTTGTTCCATTGGCTTCCTTGCAAACTTTCTTGGAGATTGCCCTCCGAGAATTTAACACCTTTTTTATGTGAAAAATATTAAATAAATAATATTCTAGTTATTGTCTCCAGTCTAGCATTCCACCCGCAGATTGAGGCTGAAAACTTCTGTAGTTGAGGCCAAGAGCTACTGTAGTTGATGCTATAGCTACTCCAACAAGTTTCCAATAACTATGGTATTGTTGAGAACTGGTACAGATGATCATTCATATCAGCTGGCTTGATGCCTAAGAGAAGCAGCTCCAATTGTTCATCAGTTGTCGCAATGTCGATAGTTGAAGTTGTGCGAGCCAGTATCCAAGTCCAAGGGTCAGCACTCCCATGATTACCTTGGGCGTGGTTTTAATTGAGACATATACTAATAATGAATTGTTAATCTGTGGCCCATACTCAACATTTACAACACCTAATTACTTGCACAGACCATAAACAGCGGCTTGGCAGCACAAACATATTAATTAGAACCCATACTAGACCGGAAGACAAAAATGCAAAATACTACACATTTAAAACACGGCCTACGGCAGTTAATTACAGCCACGCATCATCTCCAGCCTTAAAATAACAACAAAACCTTCTCATTCCTATTAGTTTGTATGGTGGGAGAGAAGCTAATGTGTCTTAGGTCTGTCCACAGGGACAACATTGCTGGTGTCCATATCATTCAGGGGCCTAGTCCCCATGGAGAAGCTGATTAATGTAGGTATGTTATAAACACCACCAACATTAAGACTTGGGAGTCCATGACTGTGCCCACTGCCTGGAACAAAAACCAGGCATACATCTACAACACAGTCACAATATTATATGCATCAGGTGGTCTGCATTAAGGAGAGCACAGGGAGAGATTTGATGTAATGTGATTCCTGTTTATTGAGTTAGTGTTTAGAGCTGGAGAACCAAATGAAATGCGCTGGCAGTCATCTCATTAGCAGATAGTGAACGATTTTACCATGGCACTTCCATAACAAATTGTAGGAGAAATTCAAACATTGTAAATTCATCTCTACCTCCATAGAACGTCGTGTCTTATCTTAGTAATATGATGTATGGGTCCCACTATAACCATTTCTTACCCACTCAAATACACTAACCAACTCGAGCATACTCTACTCTAAGCCACTCCAACCCACCCTTACCTATTACACCCAACTCTTATTCAAACACAATCTGAACAAACTAACATACTATAACCCACTCTAATGCACTTTAACCTCTAGCCAACAATATGCAACAATGAGAGAGCTCTAATTAGAATAGGCCTATAGTCTGGTCCACAACATGAGAAAACAGATATGCATTGCATTGTGGATACGTCAGAACAGAATTCAAATGCACCGCTAGGGTGAGCGGCATATTGTGAACCTGGCATTAGTTCCAATTAAGCTTGCTAGACAACAGTGATATAATTATAGCCCTACTCGTTAGACCACGTATTTCCCTGCACACATGTCACCTGCTTCTCTGCACTGCACACACACACACACTTAACAGTCACATATGCAGCCACACACCTATACTTCAACCACACACACATACACACGCCCATCACACATGCACAGAAGTGGCTGACTTTGACATCTACTAATAAGAACTAGCCGACCTACTATTCAAATTGAACTAGCTGACCTGCAATTAGAACTGAATTAGCTGACCTACTATTCAAATTGAACTAGATGACCTGCTATTAAAATTGAACTAGCTGACCTGTGATTAATAATTGAACAAGCAGACTGACTATTAATACTTACATTCTTCCCATACAAGAGATTTCATTGCAGCTCAGTTCTTGTCTCTTTCTTGCATACCCACCCTCTGTAGTTGCTGCACAACTGAACCCAGTTTTGATAAGTCTAGCAGGGCTTGACTGGCTTGAGTATGGAGGCTACTTCTTCCATAAGCTTTCATTCTCTCGGTAGATTTCTTCCAATTCTGGAACAGTCTTGTGTCGCAAACACCCCCTGTGTACCGAGTGGCGCTCTCTGTGCTGTGGTCTGTTTACAATGTCTGCAGAAAGCATCACAGTTTCTTCAAAACACACTAGCCAGTTGAACTCATTTTCCCAGTTTTTGAGTATTTTTTCTTCCTTGTCAAAGGCTGGATCAACTCTCTATAAGCCTTTTTGGAGGTAGGATCAGTAAAATCAGAATTGGAATCAGAACAGTGAGATCCTTTCCCCATATGGGTACTAGAGCTTGCAACAGAGGAGAATGTACAAGCTTCAAAGGAAGAGCAAACATCATGTCTTCATGCAGATATTTGATGGATCTGCCTATTCTAGCCAACTATAAAAAAAACCCTTCTGTATATCTAACTGAACTGACTGATATTGTATGCCCGTGACCTACTAATTATATACTGAGGAAAAAGCTAGTCACACTGAGTGGTATTGTACCTGCTTTTAAGATGTGAAAAATATGGTCACAACTTTGGAGCTCAACAGATTCGGGACACTATACTGTGTAGACTTGATGTATAGCTCAAACCATCGATATCTCTGTGGGCTCTCTTCTTATATTAAATTTGTTTTTTAATAGATATAACCATAGCAAAGTTATCAGCAGCCAATGTTTGGTTCCTAAAAAAATTCAGAGGTCTATTTGCTGAGCAAGGAGAGGTATCTGAGGTCCTATTCTGAGGCTGATTAACCACAGGTAACAATGGACTCACCAAAACAAACTTCAAAGCTGGCTAAGTCCTGTACCTGTGGACTGCTTCAAACCACGTGAAATTTGCAATAGATAGCACTTTGTAGTAGGGAGACATCCTTGCTGAGAAAACACTGCTTGCTTGTTTTTTAAGTACCCAACTTTGGCAGCAGGAAACTTTGCCATGATTATACCTATGCAACATTTCCTGTATCAAAAGAGAGCACACAGAGAGGTAACTATATATCAAGTATATACAGTGAATAGCATAGAATCTATGGAGCTCCAAAGTTATGACCACATTTTCCCACTTTTTATCAAAATAAAAGGTACAATACTCCCGGGTAGGAGGGGTGGGAGGGGTGGGGGGGATATACCATTTTTGCCTAGTAATTATGTGACTGCACAACTTTGTTATTTCTCATCCTATGCTGGTAATTTTGGTACCAAGTTGTAGCATGTTCTTTCTGCTTTTTAATGACATATTTGATTATTATATACCCAACTAATCCTGACCTCATAGATGTATAACATACCACCCTCTCAACCCACTTCCAGAATTCAATAATGAATGGTATTGAATCAACACTAGCCACTGAGAGAGTGGTTATAGTTTACACAGATCTGTGACCAGAATGAAACAAAAAGTTCATTAGTACCTTCTGTGGTGATGGGCTGAACATTAAAAAATAAGTCCCAAGTATGGATACATCCACCCATAAAAGTAACTGATACTTGGAAAAAAAAAAGGGGGGGGGGGGGGGGGGGGGGGGAAATCCACTCAGATTGTAGAGCAAGGAAATAGCTTTAAAATGGAATATACAAAGTTGGAATTGAATGCATGACTATTGATATATCGTTCTGGAACCGAAAAAAGACGGATTTTAAGAAAATTAAGATGAAGTTGTGGTATGGTAAGTTTGTACAACTCTACTATTTTTTGCTCAAATCGCTTCCGGAATTCAATGCAAACCTAATTTCCCTTGGGACTTATACAAACGCATACACACTTGCACACACATGTGCATACACACACACACACACACAGTTAATGAAATCCTTCAGTGTGGTGGCTTTTAAAAAAATTGGGTAAGTGGTGGCTTTGAAAAAAGCCGGTCAAAAAAAACTTTGGAGGAGGTGGCAGTGGTGGTTGAACTTCTACGATGTGCCCTGTCTTCTCTCCCACGGGTTGGTGGTTGAACTTCTATGGTGTGTCCTGCCTTCTCTCCCATGGGTTGGTGGTTGAACTTCTATGGTGTGTCCTGCCTTCTCTCCCATGGGTTGGTGGTTGAACTTCTACAGTGTGTCCTGCCTTCTCTCCCACGGGTTGATAGTTGAACTTCTACAGTGTGTCCTGCCTTCTCTCCCATGGGTTGGTGGTTGAACTTCTATGGTGTCCTGCCTTCTCTCCCACGGGTTGGTGGTTCAACTTCTATGGTGTGTCCTGACTTCTCTCCCACGGGTTAGTGGCAAAACTTCTACGGTGTGTCCTGCCTGTTCTGTGATGACTAAAACCTCCCAGAGCCGTAGGTCTCTCCCTCCTCCGCCACTTGCTGCTCCTCCAGTGCCACCCTATCCAGGTGTAGAGCCTGCCTCCTCCTCTTCACCTGCGCCTCTGCCTTCATCACTGATGCAGACACCCTGTGATGGTCCTTGTCAGATAGGTACTGCCTCGTGAGGGGAGAAACATCGACCTCCTACCTTTCCTGGAGTTTGGCAAAGGGAACCTTGCCTGAGTTGAAGAAGATTACTGCTAAATTGACAGCAATCTCCATCGTAGTTGCAGAGCAGAACTCTGTCTTCGGACAACGCTGCCAGATCGTGCTATTGAATGACTCGTTCTGATTCTGGCTCGCTCCAAGTACGCAACGCTCCATTAGTGTAGGGTGAGAGAGTCGCTCAAAGACCTTTTTGAGAGGAGGAACAATGTCTGGATGGATGGTGGGTGAGTGTGGTGAGGTGGGGATGGCTCTGAATTGGCAAGTGCCCTGTTAAACTTGCACCAAGACCGTGGAATTGGCAAGTGCCTTGTTAAACTTGCACCAAGACCGTGGAATTGGCAAGTGGACTGTTAAACTTGCACCAAGACCGTGGAATTGGCAAGTGCCTTGTTAAACTTGCACCAAGACCGTGGAATTGGCAAGTGGACTGTTAAACTTGCACCAAGACCGTGGAATTGGCAAGTGCCCTGTTAAACTTGCACCAAGACCGTGGAATTGGAAAGTGCCCTGTTAAACTTGCACCAAGACCGTGGAATTGGAAAGTGCCCTGTTAAACTTGCACCAAGACCGTTGGCCTCTGAGGCAATATTGGTACTGTGGACTGCTGTCTGTGGACTGGGAGTGGTAAAACACCGCCCAGACAGCATCCTGCATTGCTGCACAGTCACCAGGTGTTGGATTTGATGGCTATGCCATAATAACAAGTCAACAGTTTTATCGTCTCGTCTGTGAGCCGCCCCTTCCCCCTCATCCTCACATGGTCACCCCTCTCATTCACAAACTTCTCCTTCTTTTTTGCACATGCCCCACACATTCATGCTTGCTCACCAGGTTGGACGCACCATAGGGAAGCTGATCACTGAGAAGCTTGAATGTCATGGAGTCACCATCTGATATTATCTGTGTATACCTGAGCTTATTCATGCTTCACAGACCGTTTCTAGATTGCTAGGGCTCCAGTTGACTCCATCACGGAGGATGAACCACAGTAGTATACCTCGCATGAAGCCCGGTGACCCTTCCACCAGTCCGAAAATTCATCAGAGGAAGTATCCATTCCATGTTGTGTGGCACAAGCCTGACAGTGCTTGTTCAGTACTTCCACATCCAGCACTTTCCCAATCTTGCATAACAGCACCACTACAACGCCATAAAGAGAATGGAATCCTCGCCTGGCTCAGGTACCATCACAAGTCACAGTAATGTCAAGAACTTGGTCCTCAGTCACATCTTTCCTTAGCTCGGCAGCAGCATCAGCAAAGGAGACCTCTCGCTCTTCACCTGAGGCAACAAAGAACTTCTGGTTTTGAGTGGCGAACGCTCTTTGGGAGACTGGGGCAACATGCCCATCATGCCACAAAAAATCTCCTATCCAGCCCTCCCCTTGCCTATGGCTCTCATGGCTTGGTGTGTATCTCCAAATCTCTCTTCTTATATGGATCTGTGATGGCAGAAGACTTGCTACACACAGAGCAACAGATGGGGAGTTTGGAGACTAACCCCCTCCTCTGATTCCTGTCTTCAACGACTGCCAGAGGAGAGCCACAGTAAGTGAAGATTTTGACTGCTCCTTGGAGACTTTCCAAATGAATCAGATGAAGGCTAGAAGAATCCTCCAACGGAGTCAAGATTGAAGGCGCCTAGAGTGCTATCATTTTGCCGCTTGTAGTCAGCACTGGCACAGGGGTCAATGGTTCACTGGAGAGCACAGGACAACTTTCTGGTGGCTTTACCACTCCAAAGAAGTGCTCAGGGCACTAAAGCTGGTAGTCCTCTTGCTTTTTCTTGCTCAGACCCTGGCCGGGCATCTTTTAGATTTTCAGAAAGGAAATACTTGACTCGCCTTACGCAGTAATTAACATTCTTGCCTGCTATTGGGCAGATAGTATGAATATAGGAAGCAACCCACTAGCATCATTTGAGTCATACAATTTCTCCGTAGCCATGCGGGTAAAGGAGATACGAGCCGATCCAACTTACCATGGTTCTTCTAGGTTATCAGGCTGATCCAAATGAAAGGTTTAGGTGAAGTGCATGGATATAAATATTTATATCTTCAGAATGGAGCATCCAAATGCTTCCAAATTTGGAAGTTAGCTAGAACAAGCATGGGCGCACAAAATGATATACATTTTTTTTTTTAATTAATTTTTTTACAAAAATGTTTTCTCCCCCCCTTTTAAGCAGATCTGCACTTAGCAACTAATTACAAATGTCAGCACATAAACCTGGTTCACAATAACTATTACATTGGCTGAGCATTGCTTCCATCACATTTGTATGCGATTAGAAATCCAGGTCTAAGGCATGTTACTGTTTGTCTTGAACTTGAGGTACGAAGAGTGATGATTTGGACTCACGTTCTATTCCAGCATCCTCGCGAAACCTCATGATGCTTGGACCTCGTGAAATTACATGAATGATGTGATGTGATGCTCAGCCAATGTTATATTCACATGGCTTTCACCATTCACAGGGTTCCAACTAGGATAGCAGTTGGTTTGGACAAGGTCTATTCCTCAAACAAGGGCACTTTTGCACATAAAATGCAGGCATTCTGGGAACACTTACAACATGCTATCGCTATCTATAAAGTGAAAGTGAATAATCATAAAATGATTTTTTATGGTGGAATGAGATTTCCAAGAGATCGGGCATAATCAACCTAACTGGACTGATTCAACACTAATGTTGATATATAATTTTGGGAACAAAAAGGCTCCTTATATAACTAAACTATATATAACTAATTGTTTTTGCCTACTTAAGAGATGAACCATAAATGTTGTCTGAAATGAACCAAAAAATGATCAAAGATTGTTAAAATTACAAAAAAAATCTAAGGGAACATGTCCATAGATCCCCAGGGGGAACTACACCCAAAACCACCGAAATTTGAACACATATTTGTAGCTGTCACAACTATTTCTCCCTTTCTTCTGTGCAAATAATTTTTATACCAACTTGTTGCTTATTGTGTGTGCTTTAAGATGATATGTAAAAATTCTCTATAGGCACCTTTTCTTAGTAGATATATCCAAACATGCAAGGTCACTCGCTTCCGAATTAGTGGGTCTATTAATTCCAAGGCGCCTTTAGCGATGCGCCCCCAAATTGGTTTGAGGGTTGCTAAAGCACGTAGCTGTGATACTGACGATCGAAATTTTTTTAACGTGAACACCCCCTGAGTTATGGTGGTTAGAAGAGGCGGGATCACAGAAATTGCGTGGGAGGCCGCGCAATTTCTGTGATTCCACCTCTTCTCAACAACATAACTCAGGGGGGGGGGGGGGGGGGGGGGGGGGTTCACTTTAAAAAACAACAACTAAATGTCAAATCCCAGCTACGTGCTTTAGCAACCCACAGACTAATTTGGGGGCGCATCGCTCATGGCGCCTTGGAATTATTACTGCAACAAATTAGGAACTGCCATTTTTTGAGTAACCCTAGCATGTTGGGATATATCTTCTAGAAAAGGTGCCTATAGAGACCTTTTACATATCATCTTAAAGCACACACACTAAGCAACAAGCTGGCATCAAAAGTATTTGCACAGAAGAAAGGAGGGAAAAGTTATGAGTTACAAATATGTGTTCAAATTTGTTCAAATTTCGGTGGTTTAGGTGTATACCCCCCCCCCCCCCCCCCTTAACTTAGAAGCCTTAGAAGTCCACTGGGAAAGAAATCCCAGCATTTGTAAAAACCACTAAGTCGCACTACTTTCTAGAGCAGATAGCCATCTGACCATGCTCTTGGTAATAATAATGGTGTTGTTCTCCACACGCTTACCTTTTCCAACCTACAACACAACTCCTTCTGGGATGCAGCTTGAAAAGGTGTGCTGTCATGGTAATTACAAGGGCACTTGATTTCAGGAAATCCATTAGGACAAGTACAACCTGGATCATGTAGTACACCATCCAGACTAGCTCCAAACCAAGAACACTCAGGATTTATAACAAGACCCAACAAGGATAGTGTACACATACTTGTAGCACAGTCAATAAAGATGGTGTGCACATACTTGTAGCACAGTCAATAAAGATGGTGTGCACATACTTGTAGCACAGTCAATAAAGATGGTGTGCACATACTTGTAGCACAGTCAATAAAGATGGTGTGCACATACTTGTAGCACAGTCAATAAAGATGATGTGCACATACTTGTAGTACACCCAATAAAGATGGTGTGCACATACTTGTAGTACAGTCAATAAAGATGATGTGCACATACTTATAGTACAGTCAATAAAGATGATGTGCACATACTTGTAGTACACTCAATAAAGATGATGTGCACATACTTGTAGTACAGTCAATAAAGATGGTGTGCACATACTTGTAGTACAGTCAATACAAGATGGTGTGCACATACTTGTAGCACCGTCAATAAAGATGATGTGCACATACTTGTAGTACAGTCAATAAAGATGGTGTGCACATACTTGTAGTACAGTCAATAAAGATGATGTGCACATACTTGTAGCACAGTCAATAAAGATGATGTGTACATACTTGTAGTACAGTCAATAAAGATGATGTGCACATACTTGTAGCACAGTCAATAAAGATGGTGTGCATATACTTGTAGCACAGTCAATAAAGATGATGTGCACATACTTGTAGCACAGTCAATAAAGATGATGTGTACATACTTGTAGTACAGTCAATAAAGATGATGTGCACATACTTGTAGCACAGTCAATAAAGATGGTGTGCATATACTTGTAGCACAGTCAATAAAGATGATGTGCACATACTTGTAGCAGTCAATAAAGATGATGTGCACATACTTGTAGCAGTTGATAAAGATGATGTGCACAAACTTGTAGCACAGTCAATAAAGATGATGTGGACATACTTGTAGCACAGTTAATAAAGATGGTGTGCACATACTTGTAGTACAATCAATAAAGATAATGTCCACATACTTGTAGCAGTCAATAAAGATGGTGTGCACATACTTGTAGTACAATCAATAAAGATGATGTGCACATACTTGTAGCAGTCAATAAAAATGATGTGCACATACGTGTAGCACAGTCAATAAAGCTGGTATGCACATACTTGTAGCATAGCCAATAAAGATGGTGTGTACATACTTGTAGCAGTCAATAAAGATGATGTGCGCATACTTGTAGCATAGTCAATAAAGATGATGTGGACATACTTGTAGCACGGTCAATAAAGATGATTTGCAGTAGGCGCCAAAAATTACTCTCCGTTGCGTTCTATTACAACGTATTGTACGCTTGACCGGTCACAGCGCAAAAAGTATACGCACGGATAACGGAACGCGTGAGGACTACAGATGCGTACTATGCACCGTTGTTACGTGCATCTGTAGAAATTGTTATGTGCATCTGTAATTGTCATCCATGCGTGAGCATCTTAAATGAGCGCTCTTAAATGAACACGCAGTGTATTAGTGTCCTGTATTGAGTTCTATGCTGAGTATTTCAAGAGACATTCAGGAAGGCTCTGAACGATTCCCTCGCACAAAGAAGTAAGCCCTTTTCCCAGCATTTACTCTCGGTGTCTAGCTTTATATATTTTTTTCAGAGAGTTTAGTCCATGTTCTAGTTACAGTGGCAGAGTATTTCAAGTTTTAATTGCTGGTAAATCAGTGTTGGTTTAGATGTTGTGGCTGTTATGTGTTAGTTTTAAATGATGGTAAATCAATGTTGGTTTAGATGTTGTGGATGTTCTGTGTTAGTTTTAATTGCTGGTAAATCAATGTTGGTTTAGATGTTGTGGATGTTCTGTGTTAGTTTTGATTTCTCAGATTTTGATTGTTGATTTTGTATACTGGAGGATAATCTGTGTTAGTTTTGATATTATTATCTAACTACTACCAGCATAGCCAATGTAGTTACAGGTGACTATCCTGTGTAGCTTTTTTCACATGATGTTGAAGCTTGATCAATGTGTGTGATCTAAAGGACAGTTGCACATAAATGTCTTGAATTCAATGCAAGACCAAGCATATACTCTTGAGTTCTATTTTATGTCAAGTGCAACATAAAGCTTGCATCAGTTGTGAAGAGGGCTCATGTAGTATGCAATCCTGATCTAAGCTCTAGATAGTGCACAACTCTAATTCTGTAGTATTGCAGGCTATGGTTGTTGCTGAAATTATTTTAGTAGGTAGTTATTTCTTGACAATTCAGTACCTAAAGCTAGGTAGTAGCCTCCTCTATATATCTTTAAATATATAGCGCTGCTGCTGGATGACTACTGGGCCCAATAAGAAAAAAACAAAGACAAGTTACTGGAAGGCTGCTATTTCACTAGCAGCTGCTACTGGTTTAAAATTGGCCTCAATGGGCAGGTACACCCAGATTGACACTTAGTTTTTCTCCACAATAAAAGTAATGCATGCATGCGCAAATTGAAATATTATTGCGATTGCCACAGTTGAATAAAGTGGGATGGTATGTTCACACATTCCTGGTTTTCCCCACACTTCCACTGTTCTTTTTCCTGTCCATCCATAAAACCACACCTTAGCATGGTTCAAATTCCAGACTAGTAAACTGTTTTGCCCAGTACTAAACCACTACTTGCTTCACCTCTTTGTATAGCCTTGATGCAAACATAGAGACATGCAACAACAAGGGGTATGGCTACTCAGTGAATGCCATTACAGTGAATACAACCAAACCACAACAATATAAATCAGTAACCAGTTGCATTGCCATTCAGTTCAATGATTCGAGGAATCACTTTTCTCAAATGTCGGATATATTTCTGGTACTTAGTGGCATCAACAGTCTGCCAGAATCTTTTGATCCCCTCCCACCAACTCTGCCTTGTTTTTTTGGCTCTTTACCTAGAATACTTTTACAACGTGGACCATATCCCACATTTTTTGTTTATGCCAAAGATTTTCATTTGGATTGGCATCCGGCGATTCTGGTGGCGTCCTCCACCAATTGACACCATTAGAGTCAAAGATAGCCTTGACCAATCAAGAGGTGTGTTTGGGGTCGTTGTCCTGCATATAACAGTGATCAGGGGGAAAAAAGATTAATAAAGGGCAAAAGAGTTTCCATAAGGATCTCTGCGTAGAGAGGGGCTCGCATTATCCGATCAAAAATACACACTCCTGTTCTTCTCCTAATGCTTATTCCAGCCCAGACGTGCACTTAGACGGGATGTTTTGCCCTATAATTGATTATAGGAATTTTTTTTTATACAATAGAATACTTTTACAACGTGCATCATATCCCACACTTTTAGGACCAACACAAAATTTGGGGAAAGCCATTGTGAACTCATTACTTTACCCTCACTCTGATGTAACACATACAATCAATATCATCCTCATTCTTTAATTCATTGCATGTCACACATTTACAAGAGAATTAAAAATGCTTGTAACAGACCACACATGTCAAGATTTAAAACCCAACCATTAGTATTCAGTACATGTACCTTGGTTTGTTTTTTGCAGGTTCTCCTGCCTTCCGACAGCAAAAACGTCCGTGCTTCATGTGCTGCACAGTTTACTTATCGGAACAGATGACATTATCAAATCCACTTTCTGCCTCTCCAATGAATTGCTGTGCCCACTCCAACCTCTTGACCTGGAAGGTGGACAAATAAAAATCGAGTTTCCACAAGAAACCCTGCATGAAGATTTAGCCCCAGCAGAAGCTGAGCCCTAGTATGTTTAGTATCTTTAGCACCCTCAGGCCAAACCTATGCTCAATACCATAATCCCAGCTATAGTGGCCAGCCAAACCCAAGCACTACTCAAAAATATTACCTAGTTTACCTCCCTAATTAGCTGGGAGCATAAACTTCCACAAAATGTA
>CBDHDT010000029.1:0-182638 GCA_965261215.1 Ekhidna sp. | reverse complement strand
TGCTATGTATCACTGCTATTATAACTGTACACCATGTTGTCCACTACAACTACGCACATATAAACTCATATGCTATGTATCACTGCTATTATAACTGTACACCATGTTGTTCACTACAACTATGCACATATAAACACATATGCTATGTTTCACTGTTATTATAACTGTACACCATGCTGTCCCCTACAACTACGCACATATTAACACTTATGCTATATATCAATGCTATTATAACTGTACACCATGCTGTCCACTACAACAACGCATATATAAACACTTATGCTATGTATCACTGCTATTATAACTGTACACCATGTTGTCCACTACAACTACGCACATATAAACTCATATGCTATGTATCACTGCTATTATAACTGTACACCATGTTGTCCACTAAAACTATGCACATATAAACACTTATGCTATGTATCACTGCTATTATAACTGTACACCATGCTGTTCCCTACAACTACGCACATATAAATACTTATGCTATGTATCACTGCTATTATAACTGTACACCATACTGTCCACTACAACAACGCATATATAAACACTTATCCTATGTATCACTGCTATTATAACTGTACACCATGCTGTTCCCTACAACTACGCACATATAAATACTTATGCTATGTATCACTGCTATTATAACAGTACACTATACTGTCCACTACAACAACGCATATATAAACACTTATGCTATGTATCACTGCTATTATAACTGTTCCCATGTACACCATGCTCTCCACTACAACAACGCACATATAAACACTTATGCTATGTATCACTGCTATTATAACTGTACACCATACTGTCCACTACAACTACGCACATATAAACACTTATGCTATGTATCACTGCTATTATAACTGTACACCATGTTGTCCACTACAACTACACACATATAAACACTTATGCTATGTATCACTGCTATTATAACTGTACACCATGCTGTTCACTACAACTACGCACATATAAACACTTATGCTATGTATCACTGCTATTATAACTGTACACCATGCTGTCCCCTACAACTACGCCCATATAAACACTTATGCTATGTATCACTGCTATTATAACTGTACACCATGCTGTCCCCTACAACTACGCACATATAAACACTTATGCTATGTATCACTGCTATTATTACTGTACACCATGCTGTCCCCTACAACTACGCACATATAAACACTTATGCTATGTATCACTGCTATTATAACTGTACACCATGCTGTCCCCTGCAACTACGCACATATAAACACTTATGTTATGTATCACTGCTATTATAACTGTACACCATGCTGTTCACTGCAACTACGCACATATAAACACTTATGCTATGTATCACTGCTATTATAACTGTACACCATGCTGTCCCCTACAACTACGCCCATATAAACACTTATGTTATGTATCACTGCTATTATAACTGTACACCATGCTGTCCCCTACAACTACGCACATATAAACACTTATGCTATGTATCACTGCTATTATTACTCTACACCATGCTGTCCCCTACAACTACGCACATATAAACACTTATGCTATGTATCACTGCTATTATAACTGTACACCATGCTGTCCCCTGCAACTACGCACATATAAACACTTATGCTATGTATCACCACTATTATAACTGTACACCATGTTGTTCCCTACAACTACGCACATATAAATACATATGCTATGTATCACTGCTATTATAACTGTACACCATACTGTCCACTACAACAATGCATATATAAGCACTTATGCTATATATAAGCACTGCTATTATAACAGTACCCATGTACACCATGCTGTCCACTACAACAACACACATATAAACACTTATGCTATGTATCACTGCTATTATAACTGTACACCATACTGTCCACTGCAACTACGCACATATAAACACTTATGCTATGTATCACTGCTATTATAACTGTATACCGTACTGCCCACTACAACTACGCACATATAAATACATATGCTATGTATCACTGCTATTATAACTGTACCCATGTACACCATGCTGTCCACTACAACTACGCACATATAAACACATATGCTATGTATCACTGCTATTATAACTGTACCCATGTACACCAAGCTGTCCACTACAACTACGCAAATATAAACACGTATGCTATGTATCACTGCTATTATAACTGTACACTCTGCTGTCCAGTTTAACTACGTACATATAAACATATATGCTATATATCACTGCTATTATAACTGTACCCATGTACACCATGCTGTCCACTACAACTACGCACATATAAACACATATGCTATGTATCACTGCTATTATAACTCTACCCATGTACACCAAGCTGTCCACTACAACAACACACATATAAACACCTATGCTATGTATCACGGCTATTATAACTTTACCCATTTACACCATGCTGTCCACTACAAAATAATCAGAACATACCATATCTAGTTGCTATTGTTGACTGCACCCATGTAAGGTCAGCTAGAGCTTCCTTTGAGGATTTGCTTACATTTCACAGGAAAACACTACAGCAGATATTTTGGTAGAGGATCAGCTTTGGTCTCCTTTTGGACATGGTAAGAGTTGTCCAGGAGCGTGAACTCCAGAAACCAAACAGCTCAACCAAGCACAAATGATTTGTTATTGTATGAATCATCAACATAATTTGTGTCTTGATTGTATTTACCACTTTCACCTGGTATTTTGGGAGAGCTTCACTGGATTGTGAAATGGAGTAGTCGTGAAGGCCTATTGGAACATTGGGAGTCATCTAGTACTAAAATGATGATGAGAGAACCTATTGTATGCCTGCTATGTGCGGGAAAATACAGAGAAACAAAGAAAACAGTTGATAAATTTCACATTACTTCACACTCAATATTTTTGCTGCTAATACTACATTAGCGAAGTGTTTTTTTGGAGCTAATATTGACAGAAACCACCATTTAGACATCTAACACTGACTCTTCAACACCTGGTTGAAGCTCTGTTGTGTCTATACAGCAGCCACCAGTGACTACAACACCTAATTGCAGCTTTATTGACTGCCACACCTGCTTGCAGCAGCCACCAGTGACTGCAATACCTGGTTGCAGCTCTGTCATATCACCATAGCAGCCACTAGTGAATGCAATACCTGGTTGCAGCTATGTTTGGCTTTACGGCAGTCACCATTGACTGCAATATCTGATGACTGTAGCTCTGTTGTGCCTCCGCAGTAGCCAACAGTTGCAGCTCAGTTGTGTCTATATAGCAGCCACCAGTGACAGCAACATCTGGTTGCCACTCTGTTGTATCACAATAGCAGCCACTAGTGATTGCAACAACTGGTTGCTGCTAAGTTTTGCTTTCACAGTAGTTACCAGTGACTGCATTTCCTGATTGCAGCTCTGTTGTGTCTCCATAGCATCCACCAGTAACTGCAACATCTGTAGCTAAGATTGTGTCTCCATAGCATCCACCAGTCACTGGATTACCGGGTTGTAGCCCTGTTGTTTCTCCATAGCAGCTACTAGTGGCTTGTATGATGCTTCTTGATCCATCAACACCTACAGATGTTCAGTTGATATCAAAGTTTTATGCTCCTTAATTGCACAATTACTGTTATGAAATGGCGTCAGATCTATCTGCTGCCAACTATGGCATCTGATCAGTCTACAGCCAACTATGGCTTCAGATCTATCTGCAGCCAACTATGGCATCACATCTGTCTGCAGCCAACTATGGCATCACATATGTCTGCAGCTAACTATGGCATCACATCTATCTGCAGCCAACTATGGCATCACATCTGTCTGCAGCCAACTATGGCATCACATCTGTCTGCAGCCAACTATCGCATCACATCTGTCTGCAGCCAACTATGGCATCACATCTGTCTGCAGACAATTATGGCATCACATCTGTCTGCAGCCAACTATGCCATCACATCTCTCTGCAGCCAACTATGGCATCACATCTGTCTGCAGCCAACTATTACATCACATCTATCTGCAGCCAACTATGGCATCACATCTATCTGCAGCCAACTATGGCATCACATCTGTCTGCAGCCAACTATGGCATCACATCTATCTGCAGGCAACTATGGCATCACATCTGTCTGCAGCCAACTATGGCATCACATCTGTCTGCAGCCAACTATGGCATCACATCTGTCTGCAACTATGGCAACTATGGCATCACATCTGTCTGCAGCCAACTATAGCATCACATCTGTCTGCAGCCAACTATGGCAACACATCTGTCTGCAGCCAACTAGGGCATCACATCTGTCTGCAGCCAACTATGCCATCACATCTGTCTGCAGCCAACTATGGCATCACATCTGTCTGCAGCCAACTAGGGCATCACATCTGTCTGCAGCCAACTATGGCATCACATCTGTCTGCAGCCAACTATGGCATCAATCTGTCTGCAGCCAAATATGGCATCACATCTGTCTGCAGCCAACTATGGCATCAATCTATCTGCAGCCAACTATGCCATCACATCTGTCTGCAGCCAACTATGGCATCACATCTGTCTGCAGCCAACTGTGGCATAACATATCTCTGCAGCCAACTATGGCATCACATCTGTCTGCAGGCAACTATGGCATCACATCTTAATCTTGAGCCCCGCACACAAGCTGTACTAACTCACTTTAAGCTGATATTTACTTACATTATTTTGATAATGAATTGATGTGAATAGGAATAAAACTCTACTAGACTCAGTTGTCGAATCAAGTAATTTAATCCCAAGCACTCTTGCTCATCAGTGAATATATGAGGACAAAACATTTTTGTACAAGATTTTGTAATATCTTCAACTATATCATGAAACCACTGCTATGTGCAGCACAAGTTCCTTCATCACATTTTAGAAAGATTGTTGCTGCAAATCTGGAGGCCGTTTCCTGGGATGCACTTACTACAGAGCTGGTGGCCATAGCTAGTCTCACCTATTAAACCCTTTACCAACGTGTGCGGAGGAAAGAGGATCTGGGAACACAAGTATAATGAAGTTGTTCTGCCACCACTATAGTGTTGCAATGGTGTCTGCAGGCATTAGGGGCTTGCTCACATGCTGTGCATCGTTATATTTCACATGAAGTAGAAACTAAAGATTCAGAACTTTGTTTCTATCGCCCTCTTGCTGTGGAGATGTCAGTTTCACGCACCAAACACAACATCCAGAAAGCAATCATCCATTTATGATGTCAGTAACATAGCCTCACCCACATTGACATTCAAAGCCTCACCCACATTGATATCCATTCCAGAAACTCAGTCTACTAAGAGCAACTGGTAATTACATTCCAGCAGAACAAATTAATATTCTATTTTTCCAAGTAACAGAAAGAGTAGATAAAGGAAAAAAATCCAATATTTTTCAGACTGCAAAGGAGCTAGTTATGGCCTAGCATAGGGGTGGTAATTAAGTCATTTCTTTCTTTTGTGGTTATACATATTAGGGTAGTTGAGTCACTTCTTTCCTTTGTGATTACACATATTATGTGCAGGTGCACATGTATTGTTCATATGTTGAGTACACTAGCTTGAACAAGTTGTCAACATCTGAATCAATACTTGAGCTCTGCGGTATGTGTTTGACTTTTGTAATGTGTTTCTCGGTTTGATATGTTGGGCTTTGTGGTCATGCATTTGTCATGAACCTAGAGGTCATGTGCTTGTCGTAATATATTAGGTTCTGAGTTTTTGGGAGAGATATGTTGGGTTTTGTAGAGTTTTCCATTTTGATACGCTAGACTTGTGCTTGTCATGCATAGACCTGTCAAGTCTCGTACCCTCTGCTGTCTTTTCCTCTAGGTGTGAGGCTATCTTCTCATGCTCTCATGCCAGATCATGCATTTCTCATGCATCTTGAAAATTTACCTCCCCACACACACATATATATATACATAATTTTTTTTTTTCATTTGTAAATTTGTTTTATTGTTTCTGTATATTATAGTTGAGCAGAGGAGGATTACATCTTGTGTAAGCTGAGTGATGCAAGGTCGCCGAAAAATAGAAACACTTTTTCCAAGTTGCCATACACTACACACATATCAACATAGGCCGTTTTTATTACCTGCACCCATGTATACCATGCTGTCCACTACAAAATAATCAGAACATAACATATCTTGTTGCTATTGTTGACTGGTAGGGTCAGCTACAGCTTCCTTGAGGACATTGTAACATTGCACAGGAGAACACTACAGCAGATATTTTGGTTGAGGATCAGCAATAGCCTCCTTTGGATTTCTGGAGTGAAAACTCCACAAAGCAAACTGCTGAACTAAGTGCAGTCATTCATTTTTGTATGTGAAAAGTTGTTTTGAAGGTACTTACCATTTTTCATTAATCCTTTTTGGGTCTTCAATGGATCGAGAAGCAGGGTAATCATGGATGTGCATTGAAACATTTGGAGTCTTATATTAAAAAAATTGTGATGAGTGGACCTTTTGTATGCCAGTTATGTGAATGAAGAAACAATTCAGAAGATGAATTTCATGTTTTTCACACAATTTTTTTTGCACTGCTGACTAACTACCATGGCAAAGCCTTCAAGGCATACTTGGAGTCTGTTGGAGGTAATGGCAGCTAAACCTACCATTTAGACAGTTAAAAAGCTCTATGTGAGTATTAGCTGAGATATACGAGTTTTTTTTTGTGTTTTTTTTGGTCTTCCATTTTAAAATATGTGTCAATCCAATATATAGATAGGGATTACTAGCATACTCTGTATGCAAGTGCCCTTCATGTAGCAAGCGCTTACTAAGCTGTTTTCAACAATTAGGCTGTGTACATGTAGCAAATGCCCAAGCATATGGGTTTAATCCAAACCGTACACAAAGCCAACGAGAAGAATAGTGATGATCCATTTGACATGAATGAAATCGATGACTTGAAGTTTTAGGGAACCTGAAGATCAAGAATAACAATATCTAAAGTAGAAGCACCAGCTGGACATTGAAATAACCAGTAAATCCTTGCCTGGAGCTAGCTTCATTTATCCTTACACCTGGATTGCAAATGATCATTTGAATGCGAATATTGCTAGTGAGCACCACTTAGAATCAATTCTCAGGAATCCTAACAGCCCTGTATGTGATATGTTGAGTTTTGTGTTCATGTGTTTATCATGTAGTATGCCCAACTATGTAACCACATATTTGTCAAGTAATATGTTCAGATTTGCGGGCATGGAACTGTCATGTGATATGTTGGAATAGTCATTTGTTTATCACATGTGAATATGTTCAGTTTTGTGGCCATGGATTTGTCATGTGATATGTGTTATGTTCGGATAGTCATGTGTCTGTCATGTTTGTTGAGCTTTGTAGTCAAGTGATATATTGGGATTTTGGATCATGTGTTTGTTATGTGATATCAATGCTGCATTTAGAGGGGCATTTGTCCCCCCCCCCCCCCCAATCTCCCCCCAAGTATTTTGGAAAGTTATAGATATGTTAGATGCATCCCCTAGACTTTTTGGAAAATCTCATTTTGCTCCCCCTAACCACATTTTCTATATGCAGTTCATGTTGAGGTATGTGATCATGTGTTTGTCATGTGATATGTTGGGATTTGTGATTATACATGTTTGTTAGTGTGATCCATGTAATCATGTACTGTATTTTTGAGAGAGTAAATATTTACACTAAGTTAACTAACAGAATAATTTGCAGTGGTTATGGTGTTGGTGGGGAATTGTGTAAGCGTATAGTGAAGCTGCCCACACACTGCTCTGTCACACTTCATCATATCTATTCAAAGATTGGATTCTATCTGTGAAAACTACAATACTAAACCCCTTGACAATGTCCTTCTCACTCAAAGGTATGTTGAGCGTTATGGTCATGCATTGCAAAAAGCTTTTGCTAAGCTTTACTTCTAGTATTAGGCCCAAACTATAGCCTCGTAACAAATAATGGGACAAATTATGGTGAAAAAACCATACCATACAGCAATGGTTTGAAAATTGAACAATAGTAGCATGGTATGCTACAAGTTTTGTAGTCCCTCTATTGTGTATTGTAGCACATGCAAGTGACCATATGACCAGTGGGAGTACCATGATAGCATAGCGTATTCACACACACATCACTTACTACATAGCGCATGTAGCAAATGAGCGCTGCAATGGCAGGCACAAGCAGAAAACCAAGTACTGCTACTGCCACACCCAGGCCCAAAATAGTTCCTGTAAAAATAATTACATTAATTAGAAACTGACAATGAGCTCATGCTAGTAATATGACCATATTTCATTTGACCTAGACCTAACAAAACCTGAAATGACTTTATTACTGACACTTTCCTAGAAGCCATTTCTTAGTGGCTTCAAGAGCTATGCAAATGATGCCAGTGTAATTTAGGGAATAATAGGTAACATGTATTCTACATAATTCTGGCATAATTAGTGTTAATTTGTAAATATTATATTATGCAAGTAGTGGATCACACAAGCAATCACAATAAGTTATATTTCTGACTGCAATATTCCCCAGCAGCTGCTAGGGAGTATTTCCTTTGCATAAACAGTTGACTGTGCAACTACATTGAAGCCTCTATTATGTTCAGTTAACAAGTATTAATTACAATTATTTTTATTTTTAATATGAAAAAAAAAAAACACTTTTTGAGCATAAAAGGGCCAACTTCCTGGCATTGCAGCATATAATTGAGAAGAAAAAAAGCATAATTGATGCATACTAGGGTCTATTCCTTTATTGTTAACATATATCATTTCACATTTGCACCATGTAATTACGATTAGATCTCAAAGAAAAATGAAGCTATCACATGCACACTATTTTCATACTGCACATTTGAAACCAATGTCTTCTAGTGCATACATAGTCAAATGATTTGTATGAGAATAATATTTTTTAAAAAGAGTAGCAGATGACTAGTCAAAAAAGAAGAAAACAATACTGCCCCATAGGAAAATGTATTATCATTCGTGATTCTCAATGAAACAATGAGCACTGCTCGTGCAGTACACCATATATATGAACCAAATAATAGATCAGGAAAACTTACAAGATTTGCTACATTCTGATATTTTGTTTTTGTGTTTATTCAACAACGGTCAGAAAATATGAAGAGCAGAAGTCAGTGTGTTGTTGGTGCTGAGCCCACCAGTGAGCTTGCTGCTAGTTCTTATCAGCCACATTGCTGGTTGGTCTAAGGGAAGATATTCCTAGAGCATCACCAAATAGATGTAAGCCTCATCTACTTCATATTGTGGAGCTAAAGCTTTGGCTAAAGTGCAGAGGAGCAACAACAGCTGATAATAAGCAAGATCTTGTGAAAAGCTGGACAGATTATAGATAGCTAGCCAGCATACGGAGATAATAATACAACCCGAAAACCTATACCTAATGTAGGGTTTGTGACTACATTGCTGCTGGTTTGGATGCCAAAATTATGGGTCCAGATGGTGGTATGATTGCTGCTTGTTCTTCTTGCAGCTATGTGATGGAGACTGATGTAGATCAGATACCTGTTATTTGCCTGGCTGCTATAACAACACAAAGAGACACAGGGAGCTGTCATTTTATTCAAGTTTCCCATCTTTTATAAAGAGATGGAAAATTTGCTATCAACAGAATGCATTCTCTTCCAAGCATCGTGTGCACTCACAATATTTTTTTGAAGGCAAAAAGCAAAGCTGCACTTAAATGCCATCTTATTTCCACAACTACCTAGACAAATCTGCGGAAGGTCCCAAAGTTGAGTGAGCAACAATTACAGCCAGCCCCCAAAAAGGAGACTGAAGCTTAGGTCAAGTTGAAGCCGTTACAAATGCTGTAGAGGAAGAGATACGATTTTTATGAGTAGCTAGTAATGCCGAGCATGACAACAATGAGTCATGATAATGGCAACAATGAGTCATGATAATGGCAACAATGAGTCATGATAATGGCAACATTGAGTCATGATAAAGGCAACAATGAGTCATGATAATGGCAACATTGAGTCATTATAAAGGCAACATTGAGTCATGATAATGGCAACAATGAGTCATAATAATGGCAACAATGAGTCATGATAATGGCAACAATGAGTCAGGATAATGGCAACAATGAGTCACGATAATGGCAACAATGAGTCATGATAATGGCAACAATGAGTCATGACAATGGCAACAATGAGTCATGATAATGGCAACAATGAGTCATGATAATGACAACAATGAGTCGTGATAATGGCAACAATGAGTCATGATAATGGCAACAATGAGTCACGATAATGGCAACAATGAGTCACGATAATGGCAACAATGAGTCATGATAATGGCAACAATGAGTCATGATAATGGCAACAATGAGTCTTGATAATGGCAACAATGAGTCACGATAATGGCAACAATGAGTCACGATAATGGCAACAATGAGTCATGATAATGGCAACATTGAGTCATGATAATGGCAACAATGAATCATGATAATGGCAACAATGAGTCATGATAATGGCAACAATGAGTCATGATAATGGCAACAATGAGTCATGATAATGGCAACAATGAGTCATGACAATGGCAACAATGAGTCATGATAATGGCAACAATGAGTCATGATAATGGCAACATTGAGTCATGATAATGGCAACAATGAGTCATGATAATGGCAACAATGAGTCATGATAATGGCAACTATGAGTCGTGATAATGGCAACAATGAGTCATAATAATGGCAACAATGAGTCACGATAATGGCAACAATGAGTCACGATAATGGCAACAATGAGTCATGATAATGGTAACAATGAGTCATGATAATGGCAACAATGAGTCATGATAATGGCAACAATGTGTCAGGATAATGGCAACAATGAGTCACGATAATGGCAACAATGAGTCACGATAATGGCAACAATGAGTCATGACAATGGCAACAATGAGTCATGATAATGGACAACAATGAGTCATGATAATGGCAACAATGAGTCGTGATAATGGCAACAATGAGTCATGATAATGGCAACAATGAGTCACGATAATGGCAACAATGAGTCACGATAATGGCAACAATGAGTCATGATAATGGCAACAATGAGGCATGATAATGGCAACAATGAGTCATGATAATGGCAACAATGAGTCATGATAATGGCAACAATGAGTCACGATAATGGCAACAATGAGTCATGATAATGGCAACATTGAGTCATGATAATGGCAACAATGAGTCATGATAATGGCAACAATGAGTCATGATAATGGCAACTAAGAGTGTGCAACAATGAGTCATGATAATGGCAACAATGAGTCATGATAATGGCAACAATGAGTCACGATAATGATAATGGCAACAATGAGTCATGATAATGGCAACAATGAGTCACGATAATGGCAACAATGAATCACGATAATGGCAACAATGAGTGATGATAATGGCAACAATGAGTCATGATAATGGCAACAATGAGTCATGATAATGGCAACAATGAGTCATGATAATGGCAACAATGAGTCTTGATAATGGCAACAATGAGTCATGATAATGGCAACAATGAGTCACGATAATGGCAACAATGAGTCACGATAATGGCAACAATGGGTCACGATAATGGCAACAATGAGTCATGATAATGGCAACAATGAGTCATGATAATGGCAACAATAAGTCACGATAATGGCAACAATGAGTCACGATAATGGCAACAATGAGTCACGATAATGGCAACAATGAGTCACGATAATGGCAACAATGAGTCACGATAATGGCAACAGTGAGTCATGATAATGGCAACAATGAGTCATGATAATGGCAATAATGAGTCATGATAATGGCAACAATGAGTCATGATAATGGCAACAATGAGTCATGATAATGGCAACAACGAGTCATGATAATAGCAACAAAGAGTCATGATAATGGCAACAATGAGTCATGAAAATAGCAACAATGAGTCATGATAATGGCAACAATGAGTCATGATAATGGCAACAATGAGTCATGATAATGACAACAATGAGTCATGATAATGACAACAATGAGTCAAGATATAGAAAACTTGATATTTTATCTACAACATTTTGCTGATAGTGATGATGCTACCAGGTTCTATACAGGCTTTCCAAATTATAGTAAGTTTACATGTTTCTATGAGTTTCTTCTTCCTTGTACTAATTATTGGAGTTTAAATAATGCTGAGGATTGTTCTTCAATTGAGGAAAAGTGTGGTCCAAGACGTAAACTAACCAATAGATGAAATTTTAATGGTGTTCTATCGGTTTGGATTAATATTTTAGAAAAATATCTGGGTGATTGATTAAGGCTTGAAACTACCTTTGTTTCAAAAATATTTAACAATTTGGATTAATATTTTATACAGTATGTTTAAGCAGCTACCTTTGTGGGTATCAAAGGAAGTTGAAATGGAAACAATGCCAGATTGCTTCGAGCCTCACTATCCTGATACTCATGTCATTGTTGATTGCACTGAGTTGTTTATACAAATGCCTTCTTCATTACGTGCTCAGTTATTAATCTAAAGTCTTGTTGGTATTGCTCCTAGTAGATTTGTGACTTTTTCCCTGCTCAGTGTGGGGGGCATATATCTGACAAGAAGATAACACAGGAATGTGGCCTTCTCAGCCTTTTTGAGCTTTTAATGACGGATAGCAGTTTTGACATGTAACAACTACTAGTTCCGGGAGTATCTAATTGAATATACTACCCTTCATGAGAGAAAAGAACCATTGTTCCTCAAAAGAAGAATTTAAAACAAGAAGTACAGCATCTCTTTGTAGAGAGAGCAACAGAAAGTGTAAAAACTATTGCATTTTACTACTAGGATAATTCCCTTAGCTCGGCTTGCAGTATTGGACCAAGTTTGGTATATTTGTTTTGTACTCACAAATTTTCTTCCAGGTCTGGCCCAATAGGTCTTCATGTTTCATTTAACATCTTCTGATATCTTCATATATTGCATGTATATAATTTTCACAATACAACAAAACAATTATGTTAATTTTTATGATTTCATTCTCACACATATAATATTATCCTTACTATAATTTTCCTATACGTTTTGGAACAATTGCACTATCATAAAATGAGTTCAACTTTGAAACCATGCTAGACAAGATTGTTTCAACAAAATATAATTGGTGGATTAAAATTCCAGCATTTGTATATATGTCAAACACATCATTCCTTAGAGCAGACAGACATCTGTCCTTGTAATTAGAAAGGTAATGGTGATACTCTTCTCAAACAAGAGTTTCATTTTGACTGCATGCACAAAATTCTTTCTGGGATATTGCTTCAATTGGCGTGGTATCATGGAACTGATATGGGCACTTCATTTCACACAATCCATTGGGTTCTGGAGTATCGGTGTTATACACTACACCATCTGGACTAACTCCAAGAAAATTGTATGCTGAATGGATAACAGACCTGAAGTTGTCACTTGCAGATGTGGGTGCCCCTTTTCATGCTGAACTACATATTTGTAGGTATCTTCTGCTGTCATTTCATTGTCTTTCCCCTAGGTACAGGATAATGGTATTGACTGATACATGTGAAGGGTCAAAACAGAAATACAAGAGGACCTAGTGGTGTAGTGAGTAGCCTCCTGCAGACTTGACCAAAAAGATGTTATTCTACCGGCACTCCTCATACCAAACAAGAGAATCTGATTGGCCTCTTGTTTTTATTTCAATGTCGGCAGCTTGTACAGGCATGACATTAAATCTGCTCCACACATCTTGCTCTGGTGTGACAGGAATGGCAGTGGTGGTGGAACTCAAAGGCCTATCACTTGTCACTACTACTGAGCTGGATGAGTTGGATACACGATATACAAGTTTACAATCGTTGCCTCATAAAACAGCAGTAAACAGAAGTACATTTTTCACTTCCAGATTCATACAGAATTGTTGGATACTTTCCTCTAATGGAATTGATATACATGCACAATAATTTTTGTGTTTATCCAACCGAACAGCTGTACCGTCTGCCTTATGCTTCCCATACGAGTCGTGCACAAACAGAATTTCTGGAAAGAGAATTGGACCATTATCAACAGAATTTATTGGTTGATTCCATTGGTGCGGCTTATCAGGACAGATCTTGTTCTTGGGAATATTGGATAAAGCAAGCTCAACATAATTTAGGATATTAAAAAAGCAATGCAGTAATATGCTTACAGCATTCACCAGCACCTGCCTTACAATTACACTGTGCATCCACAACATAACCCGATGCTTTGCTATTGGAAGCAAGAACAGCATAGCTTCCAGACACTTTGGCACAGTTTTATTATCCCATGGAACACACAATGGCTATCACTAGCACAGCCAGGATGAGCACCTTGACATGGTAGTCACAAAACAAATGGTGTCCTTCCACCTAGTGCTTCATTGCCCCAGCTCTAAGCACTGAGCTGCTGCACCACACTGATTCTCAACAATAGTCTTGGAGCCTGTTACTAAATTAGCATAAAGATAGCCATAATTAAATATTGGAAGCTGTTGCAGATTGAACATCCACCATCTGAAGGAAGGGTACTAGGTACTGGTGAGACTTGGCTTGCAGCTTGTTCTGCAGCATGCAAGTGATGTGTGTGCACCCCACCATTTGGGTCCACAATTTTGGCATCCAAACCAGCATTAATATAGTCACAAAACCTACATTAGGTATAGAAGGTTTTCAGGTCATATATTATTTTCTCTGAAAGCTAGCTAGCTATCTATGATTCAGCTCATTTTTCCAGAATATCCTACTTCTTCCAGATGTTGAAGCACCTCTGTACTTTAGCTAGCACTTTAGCTCCACATGAAGTAGACAAGGCATACACCCTTGCCTTGCAAGGGTGTAGTAACTGCTGCCTTGCAAGGAGTTCTGATAAAAACTAGAAGTAAGCTCTCTGGTAGGATCAGCACCACGAACATACCAACTTCCACTCTTCAGATTTTCCTGACATTCCCTCAAATTAACATGAACAAAATCAAAATGTTAGAAATCTTGTGAGCTTTCCAGATGTATAATTTGTTTCATATATAGAGTATATAGCATTAGTGGTGCTCATTGTTTCATTGATAATCACAAATAGCAGTACATTTTCCTATGGAGCACAGTTTTTTATACCATAAGTGGGCATGGTTGAACACACGTGACGTAAAAGTTCATGTCCCCCTTTGCATGGAAGATACATTTAGCATCACAGAAACCTGCTCTATGGTTGATGAAGAGATTAATGTGACCTTAGCAAAGTACTTACCTTACCCTTATAGTTAAGGTAATCATACTCTGCCTTCCACCTAACTCTGAACCTATCTCTGAACCTAACTATTCTCCCCATCAAAAATAATGCACCATTAGATGTGTGTAGAAAGGACGGGCATTTCTTTTTGATGGGTATAATTTATAGTTATATTGAAAGCATTATGCAGTTGTATTATTTAAAGAACACCAACAACATGATTGAACAGAATTAAATTGAGTAGCTGTATTTTATGCGAGATAAATAGTTTTTGTCCAAAATGGCGGCCACCGAATTTTGGCGCTAGAAAATTAAGCGTACACAGGAAACTTGGAAACATTTTTAATATGTTGTTACTTGTGATATTCTGGAATGATCAGAGAAGTATTATTTATTTTCAACTTAAACATCGACTACCAGAATAAATGTCTCATTTTAAACTGTTTATCTAACTTACTTGTTCATGTTTGTACACCACATAAGTCAACACATACCATACCTTGTTATAGTTATTAATGTTGTTATGTTGTTAGAGTGGCCCATTGGAAGAGGATTAGTTAATCTCTTTCAAGGATGTGGTAACAATTTAATTACACAGGAGAACACCACAAACGAAACAGCAGAGCTAAATGACTTTTAACCAAGCGATGACTTGTTCTGTTTATAATATATGACTTCAGCAAGATTAAAGTCAAGAAACCTTAGCTTTATGACAATCCTTACTCACAGAGTTTTCCAATCATGGAAACATTATCACGGACATGCATTGTAATATTAGAAGTCCAATAGTTCCAAAACTGTTATAAATGGACCTATTGTATGCAAGTTATATGGGGAAAAAACCAGAGATAGATTAAAGATATAAAATGATCATTGAAGATGAATTTCACAGTTTTTACGTATTTTAAGATCTGCCATATTTACTACTGTAATGAAGGATTCAAGGCATGCTGGAAGTCTTTTTGAAGCAAATAACAGTTGAAACTTTTTTTTTCTTCTTCACCATGTGGGTCAAACCATATCCTCTATACCAAGAGCTCAGTCAGACGATAGAATTTAATGCCTAAAAATAAAGAGGCTTTTCTTGAATAACAAACCAATGCACATACAAGGCCCCACAATGTGGATAGGTACATCATCATGGCTGTCAGTTCTTCCGCAGAGAGACAATGATTTTGTCCTACACAAAGGGGAGTTTAGAGATGCACTATGCCTAAGACATGGTTTGAATCTACTTCAGTTTGTAGCTATGACCTGCCTTCTCAACCGACAATACAATGATATGCCACAATCCGTCACAGTGTAATCTGTGACTTCACAGCTATGCTACCCACAGAAGTATGCCAAAAATGAAGCAGTGAACCACACCAGCATCGACGCAATGTTGAGTTGAAAACATGTTTCTTCTGGCTTAAAGAGCAACAGCAACAAACCCCTTACCTAATAATATCCTGTAAAAACATACTATAAGTTGCAGTCTGCAGCAAGATACGAACCGTACAAAGTTGCAATGTACATTATCCATTTACCTGTAGGGTGTGACTGGCTAATAATGTGTATTGTATGAGTCCTACAACTTGTGCTTCAAGTCCATTTTCTCATAGTTCAGTTGAAGAAGTAAATTTTATAGAATGGGGCACATGCATACTATCATTGCAAGTCATTAGAAGATTTGGGGTCTTCTGGTGCTAAAAATTGTTATGAATAGACTTATGAGACTCGTAGTTATGTGGGTATAGGAATAGAGATGATAGATACGTAGATCTTGAAGATGATTTCATGCCCTAATATTTTTGTGCTGCTAGTTTACTACCATCACAAAGGATTTAAATCTGGATGGAAGTTGTTTCAGAGCTTAAAACAACATTTTGGATTCAAAGAAGCTGCCTAAGTGAGTTTTAGCTGATGAGGAAGCTTTGGTTCTTTTTTATTTTCGGATTCCATTTTAAAATAGAGGATGAACAAATAGTGTAAATTATATTATCAACACCTGAGGAAAAACATACTTTGGAGAGAGAAGTCATAATAGCATATCAATTGTAAAGTATTTGCGTTCAAATGTTGTCATTTTTAATATGAATCCTCTCAAGCAGCGATCATTTTATACAATTATTGATATGCTCAATTTATTAAATATCACATATCACTGAGCATATGACTTAAAATCCAGCAAAACCACTTACATGCATGTATATACATATTTTCCCTTTGTGTCAAAAGAATTCTCACACATTATCGAAAACAACTTTTCCCCCTTCTCTTTGTATGGTAAGAAAATATGTACATTTTATGCTGTAAAAACCTGTGTAAACTGCAGTAGGAGTAGTAAGTGTAGATGTAGTGGTTTCTACTTGAGGTACAGTGACACGAGTGGTAGTTGTATTACATCGATACATTGCTGTCAACGTCACAATTAAATCTTTCATTGTGAAAACCTGTAATATAGCACTACCCACATTTCCATTTAATGTTTCATTCTGGCAATCTTTGTTTGGGCAGGATAGTGTGTATTGCATCACATTAGCACTTCTATTCCACCGCAATCCTACAAAACGTTCTTCACCGAGGAAGGAAAAGAGCTTAGAAATACAAAACTCTCCAAAGGTGAATTTCTTGAATGATCTAAAAGTATATAAAAATATAATAATAATAATATTAAATTAAAAATACTAAAGTCTAAACATCCACAAGTCATCCCAGCACCTTAAAGCTTAATATTTAAAAAGGTCTTAACTAGAACGATAAAGATAGAGATTATATACATATATATATATTTAAAAAAGGTGAGCTTCCCATTGCACCACTATGATCCCTTTTGAAAAAGGTGAATTCCGGTTCACAAGTTTAAAATGTACGGAAATATGAATTTCTTATAAATGTTTACCCCTTTTACTGCTTTGATCAAAAAAAGTTGTTTAAATTAATCCAAATTTTCCTCAGGATTTGTTTCTTTTCAAACATGGTAAAAAACAAACTTTCTGAGTATTTCAGTGCTCGTTTCTGAGCTAGTCAATTTTTTGACGAAAAAGAAAAGTTCTCTAAGAATTTCCTTGAAAATAATTCAAAACAACAGAAAGGCATAGTTTAGCAGTATGTGGCTCACTTTTGAGAGAAAATCAGTTTTTGATAATATTTGTCCCCTTTCACTGGTTTGATCAAAAACAACTGTTTAAACTAAACCAAAATTTCCTCAGGATTTGCCCTTTTCAAACTTGGTAAAAAAAAAAATTCTGAGTTTTTCAGTGCTCGTTTCTGAGCTAGTCAATTTTTGGACTAAAAAGAAAAGTTCTCTATGAATTTATCCAAAAATGCTTCAAAACAATAGAAAGGCATAGACTAGCAGTATGTGGCTCACTTTGGGGAGAAAAACAGCTTTTGTTAATGTTTATCCCCTTTTACTGGTTTGATCAAAAAAAGTTGTTTAAACGAATCCAAATTTTCCTCAGGATTTGCCATTTTTCAAACATGTTAAGAAAAACAAACTTTCTGAGTATATCAGTGGTCGTTTCTGAGCTAGTCACTTTATTGACTAAAAAGAAAAGGTCTCTATAAATTTCTACAAAAATGCTTCAAAACAACAGAAAGGCATAGTTTAGCAGTATGTGACTCACTTTGTGGAGAAAAACAGTTTTTGTTAATATTTGTCCCCTTTTACTGCTTTGATCAAAAACAGTTATTTAAACAAATCCAAATTTTCCTCAGGATTTGTTCCTTTTCAAAGTGGGAAGAAAAACAAACTATCTTTGAATTTCAGTGCTCGTTTCTGAGCTGGTCACTTTTTTGACTAAAAAGAAAAGTTCTTTATGAATTTCCTCGAAAATACTTCAAAACAAAAGAAAGGCATAGTTTAACAGTATGTGGCTCACGTTGGGGAGAAAAACAATTTTTGTTAACGTTTATCCCCTTTTACTGCTTTGATTAAAAACAGTTGTTTAAACTATTCCAAATTTTCAACAGGATTTGTTCATTTTCAAAACATGGTAAGAAAAACAAACTTTCTGAGTGTTTTTGTTACTTTTTCTGACTAAAAAGAAAAGTTCTCTATGAATTTCCCAAAAAATGTTTCAAAACAACAGAAAGGCATAGTTTAGCAGTATGTAACTCACTTTGGAGAGAAAAAAAAGTTTTTGTTAATATTTGCCCCCTTTTATTGGTTTGATCAAAAAAAGTTGTTTAAACTAATCCAAATATTCCTCAGGATTTGCCACTTTTCAAACATGGTAAGAAAAAAAAACTTTCTGAGTATTTCAGTGCACGTTTCAGACTTAGTCAATTTTTTTACTAAAAAGAAAATTTCTCTATGAATTTCTCCAAAAATGCTTCAAAACAACAGAAAGGCATAGTTTATCAGTATGTGGCTCACTTTGGGAAGAAAAAAGGCTTTTGTTAATGTTTATCCCCTTTTACTGGTTTGATCAAAAACAGTTGTTTAAACTAATCCAAATTTACCTCAGGATTTGTTCCTTTTCAAACATGGTAAGAAAAACAAACTTTCTGAGTATTTCAGTGCTCGTTTCTAAGCTAGTCAATTTTTTGACTAAAAAGAAAAGTTCTCTATGAATTTCTCCAAAAATGCTTCAAACAACAGAAAGGCATAGTTTAGCAGTATGTGGCTCTCTTTGGGGAGAAAAACAGTTTTTGTTAATATTTGTCCCCTTTTACTGGTTTGATCAAAAAAAAAGTTTAAACTAATCCCAATTTTCCTCAGGATTTGCCACTTATCAAACATGGTAAGAAAAACAAACTTTCTGAGTATTTCAGTGCTCGTTTCTAAGCTAGTCAATTTTTTGACTAAAAAAGAAAAGTTCTCTATGAATTTCTCCAAAAATGCTTCAAAACAACATAAAGGCATAGTTTAACAGTATGTGGCTCACTTTGGGGAGAAAAAAAGTTTTTGTTAATATTTGTGCCCTTTTATTAGTTTGATCAAAAACATTTGTTTAAACAAATCCAAATATTCCTTAGTATTTTCCCCTTTTTAAGCATGGTAAGAAAAACAAACTCTCTGAGTATATCAGAGCTCAGTCACTTTTCTGACTAAAAAGAAAAGTTCTCTATGAATTTCTCCAAAAATGCTTCAAAACAACACAAAGGCATAGTTTAGCAGTATGTGGCTCATATGGGGAGAAAAAACAGCTTTTTTTTTAATGTTTATCCCCTTTTACTGGTTTGATCAAAAACAGTTGTTTAAACTAATCCAAATTTTCCTCAGGATTTGTTCCTTTTCCAACATGGTAAGAAAAACAAACTTTCTGAGTGTTTCAGTGCTCATTTCTGAGATAGTCACTTTTCTTACTAAAAAGAAAAGTTCTCTATGAATATCCCCAAAAATTCTTTAAACCACAGAAAGGCATAGTTTAGCAGTATGTGGCTCTATTTGGGGAGAAAAACAGTTTTTGTTAATATTTGTCCCCTTTTACTGGTTTGATCAAAAAAAAAGTTTAAACTTATCCAAATTTTCCTCAGGATTTGCCACTTATCAAACATGGTAAGAAAAACAAACTTTCTTAGTATTTCAGTGCTTGTTTCTAAGCAAGTCAATTTTTTGACTAAAAAGAAAAGTTCTCTATGATTTTCTCCAAAAATGCTTCAAAACAACATAAAGGCATAGTTTAACAGTATGTGGCTCACTTTGGGGAGAAAGACAGTTTTTGTTAATATTTCGCCCCTTTTATTAGTTTGATCAAAAACATTTGTTTAAACAAATCCAAATATTCCTTAGTATTTGCCCCTTTTTAAACATGGTAAGAAAAAAAAAACTCTCTGAGTGTATCAGAGCTCAGTCACTTTTCTGACTAAAAAGAAAAGTTCTCTATGAATTTCTCCAAAAATGCTTCAAAACAACAGAGAGGCATAGTTTAGTAGTATGTGGTTCATTTTGGGGAGAAAAACAGTTTTTGTAAATGTTTATCCCCTTTTACTGGTTTGATCAAAAAAAGTTGTTTAAACGAATCCAAATTTTACACAGGATTTGTTCCTTTTCAAACATGGTAAGAAAAAACAAACTTTCTGAGTATTTCAGTGCTCTTTTCCGAGCAAGTAAATTTTGTGACGAAAATGTAAATTTCTCTATGAATTTCATCGAAAATACTTCAAAACAACAGAAAGGCATAGTTTAGCAGTATGTGGCTCACTTTTGGGAGAAAAACAGTTTTTGTTTATATTTGTCCCCTTTGACTGGTTTGATCAAAAACAACTGTTTAAACTAATCCAAAACTTCCTCAGGATTTGCCCTTTTCAAACTTGGCAAAAAAAAATTTATGAGTATTTCAGTGCTCTTTTCTGAGCTAGTCTTTTTTTTCACTAAAGTGAAAAGTTCTCTATGAAAATCTCCAAAAATGCTTCAAAACAACAGAAAGGCATAATCTAGTAGTATGTGGCTCACTTTGGGGGAGAAAAAGAGTTTTTGTAAAAATTTGTCCCATTTTACTGGTTTGATCAAAAACAATTGTTTAAACTAATCCAAATTTTCTTAAGGTTTTGTTCCTTTACAAACATGGTGAGAAAAACTATCTTTCTGTGTATATCAGTGGTCTTTTCTGCGATAGTGTTTATTGACTTAAAAGAAAAGGTCTCTATGAATTTCTCCAAAAATGCTTCAAAACAACAGAAAGGTATAGTTTAGCAGTATGTGGCACACTTTGGGGAGAAAAACAGTTTTTGTTAATATTAGTCCCCTTTTACTGCTTTGATCAAAAAGTTGTTAAAACTAATCCAAATTTTCCACAGGATTTGTTCCTTTTCAAACATGGTTAGAAAAACAAACTTTCTTAGTATATCAGAGCTCGTTTCTGAGATAGTCACTTTTTTGACTAAAATGAAAAGTTCTCTATGAATATCCTGGAAAATACTTCAAAATAACAGAAAGGCATTGTTTAGCAGTATGTAGCTCACTTTGGGGAGAAATTTTTCTTTTTTATTAATATTTGTCCCCTTTTACTAGTTTGATCAAAAACATTTGTTTAAACAAATCCAAATATTCCTCAGATTTACCGCTTTTCAAACATGGTAAGAAAAACAAACTTTCTGAGTTTATCAGTTGTCGTTTCTGCGCTAGTCACTTTTTTTGACTAAAAAGAAAAGGTCTTTATGAATTTCCTCGAAAATACTACAAAACAACAGAAAGGCATAGTTTAGCAGTATGTGGCTCACTTTGCGGAAAAAAAACAGTTTTTTTATATATTTGTCCCCTTTTACTGGTTTGATCAAAAACAGTTGTTTAAACTAATTCAAATTTTCCACAGGATTTGTTCCTTTTCAAAAATGGTAAGAAAAACAACCTTTCTGAGTTTTTTTTGTGCTTTTTTCCTAGATAGTCATTTTCTGACTAAAAAGAAAAGTTCTCTATGAATTTCCCCAAAAATGCTTCAAAACAAAAGAAAGGCATAATTTAGCACTATGTGGCTCAATTTGGGGAGAAAAAGAGTTTTTGTTAATATTTGTCCCCTTTTACTGGTTTGATCCAAAAAATTGGTTTAAACTAATCCAAATTTTCCTAAGGATTTGCCACTATTCAAACATGGTGAGAAAAACAAACTTTCTGAGTATATCAGTGGTCGTTTCTGAGATAGTCATTTTTTGACTAAAAAAAAAAGTTCTCTATGAATTTCTCCAAAAATTCATCAAAACAACAGAAAAGCATAGTTTAGCAGTATGTAGCTCACTTTGGGGAGAAAAACAGTTTTTGTCAATATTTGTCCCCTTTTACTGGTTTGATCAAAAACATTTGTTTAAACTAATCCAAATTTTCTTCAGGATTTGTTTCTTTTCAATTATAGTAAGAAAAACAAACTTTCTTAGTATTTCAGTGCTTGTTTCTAAGCAAGTCAATTTTTTGACTAAAAAGAAAAGTTCTCTATGATTTTCTCCAAAAATGCTTCAAAACAACATAAAGGCATAGTTTAACAGTATGTGGCTCACTTTGGGGAGAAAGACATTTTTTATTAATATTTCGCCCCTTTTATTAGTTTGATCAAAAACATTTGTTTAAACAAATCCAAATATTCCTTAGTATTTGCCCCTTTTTAAACATGGTAAGAAAAAAAAACTCTCTGAGTATATCAGAGCTCAGTCACTTTTCTGACTAAAAAGAAAAAGTTCTCTATGAATTTCTCCAAAAATGCTTCAAAACAACAGAGAGGCATAGTTTAGTAGTATGTGGTTCATTTTTGGGGAGAAAAACAGTTTTTGTAAATGTTTATCCCCTTTTACTGGTTTTGATCAAAAAAATTTGTTTAAACGAATCCAAATTTTACACAGGATTTGTTCCTTTTCAAACATGGTAAGAAAAACAAACTTTCTGAGTATTTCAGTGCTCTTTTCCGAGCAAGTAAATTTTGTGACGAAAATGTAAATTTCTCTATGAATTTCATCGAAAATACTTCAAAACAACAGAAAGGCATAGTTTAGCAGTATGTGGCTCACTTTTGGGAGAAAAACAGTTTTTGTTTATATTTGTCCCCTTTTACTGGTTTGATCAAAAACAACTGTTTAAACTAATCCAAAACTTCCTCAGGATTTGCCCTTTTCAAACTTGGCAAAAAAAAAATTTATGAGTATTTCAGTGCTCTTTTCTGAGCTAGTCTTTTTTTTCACTAAAATGAAAAGTTCTCTATGAAAATCTCCAAAAATGCTTCAAAACAACAGAAAGGCATAATCTAGTAGTATGTGGCTCACTTTGGGGAGAAAAAGAGTTTTTGTAAAAATTTGTCCCATTTTACTGGTTTGATCAAAAACAGTTGTTTAAACTAATCCAAATTTTCTTAAAGGTTTTGTTCCTTTACAAACATGGTGAGAAAAACAATCTTTCTGTGTATATCAGTGGTCTTTTCTGCGATAGTGTTTATTGACTTAAAAGAAAAGGTCTCTATGAATTTCTCCAAAAATGCTTCAAAACAACAGAAAGGTATAGTTTAGCAGTATGTGGCACACTTTGGGGAGAAAAACAGTTTTTGTTAATATTAGTCCACTTTTACTGCTTTGATCAAAAAGTTGTTAAAACTAATCCAAATTTTCCACAGGATTTGTTCCTTTTCAAACATGGTTAGAAAAACAAACTTTCTTAGTATATCAGAGCTCGTTTCTGAGATAGTCACTTTTTTGACTAAAATGAAAAGTTCTCTATGAATATCCTGGAAAATACTTCAAAATAACAGAAAGGCATTGTTTAGCAGTATGTAGCTCACTTTGGGGGGAAATTTTTCTTTTTTATTAATATTTGTCCCCTTTTACTAGTTTGATCAAAAACATTTGTTTAAACAAATCCAAATATTCCTCAGATTTACCGCTTTTCAAACATGGTAAGAAAAACAAACTTTCTGAGTTTATCAGTTGTCGTTTCTGCGCTAGTCACTTTTTTTGACTAAAAAGAAAAGGTCTTTATGAATTTCCTCGAAAATACTACAAAACAACAGAAAGGCATAGTTTAGCAGTATGTGGCTCACTTTGCGGAAAAAAACCAGTTTTTTTATATATTTGTCCCCTTTTACTGGTTTGATCAAAAACAGTTGTTTAAACTAATTCAAATTTTCCACAGGATTTGTTCCTTTTCAAAAATGGTAAGAAAAACAACCTTTCTGAGTTTTTTTTGTGCTTTTTTCCTAGATAGTCATTTTCTGACTAAAAAGAAAAGTTCTCTATGAATTTCCCCAAAAATGCTTCAAAACAAAAGAAAGGCATAATTTAGCACTATGTGGCTCAATTTGGGGAGAAAAAGAGTTTTTGTTAATATTTGTCCCCTTTTACTGGTTTGATCAAAAAAATTGGTTTAAACTAATCCAAATTTTTCTAAGGATTTGCCACTATTCAAACATGGTGAGAAAAACAAACTTTCTGAGTATATCAGTGGTCGTTTCTGAGATAGTCATTTTTGACTAAAAAAAAGTTCTCTATGAATTTCTCCAAAAATTCATCAAAACAACAGAAAAGCATAGTTTAGCAGTATGTAGCTCACTTTGGGGAGAAAAACAGTTTTTGTCAATATTTGTCCCCTTTTACTGGTTTGATCAAAAACATTTGTTTAAACTAATCCAAATTTTCTTCAGGATTTGTTTCTTTTCAATTATAGTAAGAAAAACAAACTTTCTTAGTATTTCAGTGCTTGTTTCTAAGCAAGTCAATTTTTTGACTAAAAAGAAAAGTTCTCTATGATTTTCTCCAAAAATGCTTCAAAACAACATAAAGGCATAGTTTAACAGTATGTGGCTCACTTTGGGGAGAAAGACAGTTTTTGTTAATATTTCGCCCCTTTTATTAGTTTGATCAAAAACATTTGTTTAAACAAATCCAAATATTCCTTAGTATTTGCCCCTTTTTAAACATGGTAAGAAAAAAAAACTCTCTGAGTATATCAGAGCTCAGTCACTTTTCTGACTAAAAAGAAAAGTTCTCTATGAATTTCTCCAAAAATGCTTCAAAACAACAGAGAGGCATAGTTTAGTAGTATGTGGTTCATTTTGGGGAGAAAAACAGTTTTTGTAAATGTTTATCCCCTTTTACAGGTTTGATCAAAAAAAGTTGTTTAAACGAATCCAAATTTTACACAGGATTTGTTCCTTTTCAAACATGGTAAGAAAAACAAACTTTCTGAGTATTTCAGTGCTCTTTTCCGAGCAAGTAAATTTTGTGACGAAAATGTAAATTTCTCTATGAATTTCATCGAAAATACTTCAAAACAACAGAAAGGCATAGTTTAGCAGTATGTGGCTCACTTTTGGGAGAAAAACAGTTTTTGTTTATATTTGTCCCCTTTTACTGGTTTGATCAAAAACAACTGTTTAAACTAATCCAAAACTTCCTCAGGATTTGCCCTTTTCAAACTTGGCAAAAAAAAATTTATGAGTATTTCAGTGCTCTTTTCTGAGCTAGTCTTTTTTTTCACTAAAGTGAAAAGTTCTCTATGAAAATCTCCAAAAATGCTTCAAAACAACAGAAAGGCATAATCTAGTAGTATGTGGCTCACTTTGGGGAGAAAAAGAGTTTTTGTAAAAATTTGTCCCATTTTACTGGTTTGATCAAAAACAGTTGTTTAAACTAATCCAAATTTTCTTAAGGTTTTGTTCCTTTACAAACATGGTGAGAAAAACTATCTTTCTGTGTATATCAGTGGTCTTTTCTGCGATAGTGTTTATTGACTTAAAAGAAAAGGTCTCTATGAATTTCTCCAAAAATGCTTCAAAACAACAGAAAGGTATAGTTTAGCAGTATGTGGCACACTTTGGGGAGAAAAACAGTTTTTGTTAATATTAGTCCCCTTTTACTGCTTTGATCAAAAAGTTGTTAAAACTAATCCAAATTTTCCACAGGATTTGTTCCTTTTCAAACATGGTTAGAAAAACAAACTTTCTTAGTATATCAGAGCTCGTTTCTGAGATAGTCACTTTTTTGACTAAAATGAAAAGTTCTCTATGAATATCCTGGAAAATACTTCAAAATAACAGAAAGGCATTGTTTAGCAGTATGTAGCTCACTTTGGGGAGAAATTTTTCTTTTTTATTAATATTTGTCCCCTTTTACTAGTTTGATCAAAAACATTTGTTTAAACAAATCCAAATATTCCTCAGATTTACCGCTTTTCAAACATGGTAAGAAAAACAAACTTTCTGAGTTTATCAGTTGTCGTTTCTGCGCTAGTCACTTTTTTTGACTAAAAAGAAAAGGTCTTTATGAATTTCCTCGAAAATACTACAAAACAACAGAAAGGCATAGTTTAGCAGTATGTGGCTCACTTTGCGGAAAAAAAACAGTTTTTTTATATATTTGTCCCCTTTTACTGGTTTGATCAAAAACAGTTGTTTAAACTAATTCAAATTTTCCACAGGATTTGTTCCTTTTCAAAAATGGTAAGAAAAACAACCTTTCTGAGTTTTTTTTGTGCTTTTTTCCTAGATAGTCATTTTCTGACTAAAAAGAAAAGTTCTCTATGAATTTCCCCAAAAATGCTTCAAAACAAAAGAAAGGCATAATTTAGCACTATGTGGCTCAATTTGGGGAGAAAAAGAGTTTTTGTTAATATTTGTCCCCTTTTACTGGTTTGATCCAAAAAATTGGTTTAAACTAATCCAAATTTTCCTAAGGATTTGCCACTATTCAAACATGGTGAGAAAAACAAACTTTCTGAGTATATCAGTGGTCGTTTCTGAGATAGTCATTTTTTGACTAAAAAAAAAGTTCTCTATGAATTTCTCCAAAAATTCATCAAAACAACAGAAAAGCATAGTTTAGCAGTATGTAGCTCACTTTGGGGAGAAAAACAGTTTTTGTCAATATTTGTCCCCTTTTACTGGTTTGATCAAAAACATTTGTTTAAACTAATCCAAATTTTCTTCAGGATTTGTTTCTTTTCAATTATAGTAAGAAAAACAAACTTTCTTAGTATTTCAGTGCTTGTTTCTAAGCAAGTCAATTTTTTGACTAAAAAGAAAAGTTCTCTATGATTTTCTCCAAAAATGCTTCAAAACAACATAAAGGCATAGTTTAACAGTATGTGGCTCACTTTGGGGAGAAAGACAGTTTTTGTTAATATTTCGCCCCTTTTATTAGTTTGATCAAAAACATTTGTTTAAACAAATCCAAATATTCCTTAGTATTTGCCCCTTTTTAAACATGGTAAGAAAAAAAAACTCTCTGAGTATATCAGAGCTCAGTCACTTTTCTGACTAAAAAGAAAAGTTCTCTATGAATTTCTCCAAAAATGCTTCAAAACAACAGAGAGGCATAGTTTAGTAGTATGTGGTTCATTTTGGGGAGAAAAACAGTTTTTGTAAATGTTTATCCCCTTTTACTGGTTTGATCAAAAAAATTTGTTTAAACGAATCCAAATTTTACACAGGATTTGTTCCTTTTCAAACATGGTAAGAAAAACAAACTTTCTGAGTATTTCAGTGCTCTTTTCCGAGCAAGTAAATTTTGTGACGAAAATGTAAATTTCTCTATGAATTTCATCGAAAATACTTCAAAACAACAGAAAGGCATAGTTTAGCAGTATGTGGCTCACTTTTGGGAGAAAAACAGTTTTTGTTTATATTTGTCCCCTTTTACTGGTTTGATCAAACACAACTGTTTAAACTAATCCAAAACTTCCTCAGGATTTGCCCTTTTCAAACTTGGCCAAAAAAAAATTTATGAGTATTTCAGTGCTCTTTTCTGAGCTAGTCTTTTTTTTCACTAAAATGAAAAGTTCTCTATGAAAATCTCCAAAAATGCTTCAAAACAACAGAAAGGCATAATCTAGTAGTATGTGGCTCACTTTGGGGAGAAAAAGAGTTTTTGTAAAAATTTGTCCCATTTTACTGGTTTGATCAAAAACAGTTGTTTAAACTAATCCAAATTTTCTTAAGGTTTTGTTCCTTTACAAACATGGTGAGAAAAACAATCTTTCTGTGTATATCAGTGGTCTTTTCTGCGATAGTGTTTATTGACTTAAAAGAAAAGGTCTCTATGAATTTCTCCAAAAATGCTTCAAAACAACAGAAAGGTATAGTTTAGCAGTATGTGGCACAATTTGGGGAGAAAAACAGTTTTTGTTAATATTAGTCCACTTTTACTGCTTTGATCAAAAAGTTGTTAAAACTAATCCAAATTTTCCACAGGATTTGTTCCTTTTCAAACATGGTTAGAAAAACAAACTTTCTTAGTATATCAGAGCTCGTTTCTGAGATAGTCACTTTTTTGACTAAAATGAAAAGTTCTCTATGAATATCCTGGAAAATACTTCAAAATAACAGAAAGGCATTGTTTAGCAGTATGTAGCTCACTTTGGGGAGACATTTTTCTTTTTTATTAATATTTGTCCCCTTTTACTAGTTTGATCAAAAACATTTGTTTAAACAAATCCAAATATTCCTCAGATTTACCGCTTTTCAAACATGGTAAGAAAAACAAACTTTCTGAGTTTATCAGTTGTCGTTTCTGCGCTAGTCACTTTTTTGACTAAAAAGAAAAGGTCTTTATGAATTTCCTCGAAAATACTACAAAACAACAGAAAGGCATAGTTTAGCAGTATGTGGCTCACTTTGCGGAAAAAAACCAGTTTTTTTATATATTTGTCCCCTTTTACTGGTTTGATCAAAAACAGTTGTTTAAACTAATTCAAATTTTCCACAGGATTTGTTCCTTTTCAAAAATGGTAAGAAAAACAACCTTTCTGAGTTTTTTTTGTGCTTTTTTCCTAGATAGTCATTTTCTGACTAAAAAGAAAAGTTCTCTATGAATTTCCCCAAAAATGCTTCAAAACAAAAGAAAGGCATAATTTAGCACTATGTGGCTCAATTTGGGGAGAAAAAGAGTTTTTGTTAATATTTGTCCCCTTTTACTGGTTTGATCAAAAAAATTGGTTTAAACTAATCCAAATTTTCCTAAGGATTTGCCACTATTCAAACATGGTGAGAAAAACAAACTTTCTGAGTATATCAGTGGTCGTTTCTGAGATAGTCATTTTTTGACTAAAAAAAAAGTTCTCTATGAATTTCTCCAAAAATTCATCAAAACAACAGAAAAGCATAGTTTAGCAGTATGTAGCTCACTTTGGGGAGAAAAACAGTTTTTGTCAATATTTGTCCCCTTTTACTGGTTTGATCAAAAACATTTGTTTAAACTAATCCAAATTTTCTTCAGGATTTGTTTCTTTTCAATTATAGTAAGAAAAACAAACTTTCTGAGGATATCAGTGCTGGTGTCTGAGATAGTCACTTTTTGACTAAAAAGAAAAGTTCTCTATGAATTTCTCCAAAAATGCTTCAAAACCACAGAAAGGCATAATCTAGCATTATTTGGCACACTTTGGGAGAAAAAAGGTTTTTGTTAATATTGTCCCCTTTTACTGGTTTGATCAAAAACAGTTGTTTAAACTAATCCAAATTTTCCTCAGGATTTGTTCCTTTTCAAACATGGTAAGAAAAACAAACTTTCTGAGTGCTCGTTTTTGAGATAGTCACTTTTCTGACTAAAAAGAAAATTTCTCTATGAATTTCTCCAAACATGGTGAGAAAAACAAACTTTCTGAGTGCTCGTTTCTGAGATAGTCACTTTTCTGACTAAAAAGAAAATTTCTCTATGAATTTCTCCAAAAATTCTTCAAACAACAGAAAAGTATAGTTTAGCAGTATGTAGCTCAATTTGGGGAGAAAAAACATTTTTTGTCAATATTTGTCCCCTTTTAATGGTTTGATCAAAAACAGTTGTTTAAACTAATCCAAATTTTCCTCAGGATTTGTTTCTTTTCAAATATGGTAAAAAAAAAATTTCTGAGGATATCAGTGCTCGTTTCTGAGATGGTCACTTTTTTGACTAAAAAGAAAAGTTCTCTATGAATTTCTCCAAAAATGCTTCAAAACCACAGAAAGGCATAATCTAGCAGTATGTGGCTCACTTTGGGGAGAAAAACTGTTTTTGTTAAATTTGTCCCCTTTTACTGGTATGATCAAAAACATTTGTTTAAACATATCCAAATATTCCTCAGGATTTGTTCCTTTTCAAACATGGTAAGAAAAATAAACTTTCTGAGTATTTCAATGCGCGTTACTGAGATGTCACTTTTTGTCGAAAAAGAAAAGTTCTCTGTGAATTTCTACGAAAATACTTCAAAACAACAGAAAGGCATAGTTTATCAGTATGTGGCTCACTTTAGGGAAAAAAACAGTTCTGTTAATATTTTCCCACTTTTAGTAGTTTGATCAAAACCTTTGTTTAAACAAATCCAAATATTCCTCAGATTTGCCTCTTTTCAAACATGTTAAGAAAAACAAACTTTCTGAGTATATCAGTGGTCGTTTCTGAGATAGTCACTTTATTGACTAAAAAGAAAATTTCTCTATGATTTCTCCAAAAATGCTTCAAACAACAGAAAGGCATAGTTTAGCTGTATATGGCTCAATTTGGGAGAAAAAACAGTTTTTGTTAATATTTGTCCCCTTTTACTGGTATGATCTAAAACTTTGTTTAAACATATCCAAATATTCCTCAGGATTTGTTACTTTTAAAACGTGGTAAGAAAAATAAACTTTCTGAGTATTTCAATGCTCGTAACTGAGATAGTCACTATTTGCCAAAAAAGAAAAGTTCTCTGTGAATTTCAACGAAAATACTTCAAAAGAACAGAAAGGCATAGTTTATCAGTATGTGGCTCATTTTAGGGAGAAAAACAGTTCTGTTAATATTTTTCCCCTTTTACTGGTTTGATCAAAAACAGTTGTTTAAACTAATCCAAATTTTCCTCAGGATTTGTTTCTTTTCAAATTTGGTAAGAAAAACAACTTTCTGCGGATATCAGTGCTCGTTTCTAAGATAGTCCCTTTTTTTACTAAAAAGAAAAGATCTCTATGAATTTCTCCAAAAATGCTTCAAAACAACAGAAAGGCATAACTAGAAGTATGTGGCACACTTTGGGGAGAAAAACAGTTTTTGTTAATATTCGTCCCCTTTTACTGGTTTGATCAAAAAAATTTGTTTTAACAAATCCAAATATTACTAAGAATTTGCTCCTTTTCAAACATGGTAAGAAAAACAAACTTTCTGAGTATATCAGTGGTCGTTTCTGAGATAGTCACTTTATTGACTGAAAAGAAAACTTCTCTATGAATTTCTCAAAAACTTATTCAAAACAACAGAAAAGCATAGTTTATCAGTATGTAGCTCACTTTGTGGAGAAAAACATTTTTTGTTAATATTTGTCCCCTTTTACTGGTTTTTATCAAAAACATTTGTTTAAACTAATCCAAATATTACTAAGTATTTGCTCCTTTTCAAACATGGTAAGAAAAATCTTAGAAGAGGCGGGACCCAAAAAATTGAGCAATTTTTGGGGGTCCCGCCTTTTCTCAACACTAAAACTCAGGGGTGGTTCACCGGAAAAAAATAATAAAACAACTACATCACAGCTAAGGCCATTAGCTGCATTCGTACCGAGTTTGGGGCGCTGCGGTCAAGACGCCTGGATTTAAAACCTGCCACCGATTAGGAGGTGCCATTTCTTTAGTGACCCTTGCGTGTTTGGATATATCTTCTAAGAAAAGTTGCCTATATAGACTTTTTATATATCATTTTAAAGCACACACAATAAGCAACAAGCTGGTATAAAAGTATTTGCACAGAAGAAAGGGAAAAAAAGTTATGACAGCTACAAATAAGTGTTAAAATTTCGTTGGTTTCAGGTATAGTCCCCCCTTTTAATATTAGTCCCCTTTTAATAGTTTATCAAAAACATTTGTTTAAAAATATCCAAATATTCCTCAGGATTTGTTACTTTTCAAACGTGGTAAGAAAAACAAACTTTCTGAGTATTTCAATGCTCGTCACGTTGATGTCACTTTTTGACAAAAAAGAAAAGTTCTCTGTGAATTTCTACGAAAATACTTCAAAACAACAGAAAGGCATAGTTTATCAGTATGTGGCTCACTTTAGGGAGAAAAACAGTTTTGTTAATATATTTCCCCTTTTACTGGTTTGATCAATAACATTTGTTTAAACAAATCAAAATATTCCTCAGAGATACCTCTTTTCAAACATGGTAAGAAAAACAAACTTTCAGAGTATATCAGTGGTCGTTTCTGAGATAGACACTATAGTGACTAAAAAGAAAACTTCTCTATGAATTTCTCCAAAAATTCTTCAAAACAACAGAAAAGCATAGTTTAGCAGTATGTAGCTCACTTTGGGGAGAAAAACAGTTTTTGTCAATATTTGTCCCCTTTTACTGGTTTGATCAAAAACATTTGTTTAAACTAATCCAAATTTTCTTCAGGATTTGTTTCTTTTCAATTATAGTAAGAAAAACAAACTTTCTGAGGATATCAGTGCTGGTGTCTGAGATAGTCACTTTTTGACTAAAAAGAAAAGTTCTCTATGAATTTCTCCAAAAATGCTTCAAAACCACAGAAAGGCATAATCTAGCATTATTTGGCACACTTTGGGAGAAAAAAGGTTTTTGTTAATATTGTCCCCTTTTACTGGTTTGATCAAAAACAGTTGTTTAAACTAATCCAAATTTTCCTCAGGATTTGTTCCTTTTCAAACATGGTAAGAAAAACAAACTTTCTGAGTGCTCGTTTTTGAGATAGTCACTTTTCTGACTAAAAAGAAAATTTCTCTATGAATTTCTCCAAACATGGTGAGAAAAACAAACTTTCTGAGTGCTCGTTTCTGAGATAGTCACTTTTCTGACTAAAAAGAAAATTTCTCTATGAATTTCTCCAAAAATTCTTCAAACAACAGAAAAGTATAGTTTAGCAGTATGTAGCTCAATTTGGGGAGAAAAAACATTTTTTGTCAATATTTGTCCCCTTTTAATGGTTTGATCAAAAACAGTTGTTTAAACTAATCCAAATTTTCCTCAGGATTTGTTTCTTTTCAAATATGGTAAAAAAAAAATTTCTGAGGATATCAGTGCTCGTTTCTGAGATGGTCACTTTTTTGACTAAAAAGAAAAGTTCTCTATGAATTTCTCCAAAAATGCTTCAAAACCACAGAAAGGCATAATCTAGCAGTATGTGGCTCACTTTGGGGAGAAAAACTGTTTTTGTTAAATTTGTCCCCTTTTACTGGTATGATCAAAAACATTTGTTTAAACATATCCAAATATTCCTCAGGATTTGTTCCTTTTCAAACATGGTAAGAAAAATAAACTTTCTGAGTATTTCAATGCGCGTTACTGAGATGTCACTTTTTGTCGAAAAAGAAAAGTTCTCTGTGAATTTCTACGAAAATACTTCAAAACAACAGAAAGGCATAGTTTATCAGTATGTGGCTCACTTTAGGGAAAAAAACAGTTCTGTTAATATTTTCCCACTTTTAGTAGTTTGATCAAAACCTTTGTTTAAACAAATCCAAATATTCCTCAGATTTGCCTCTTTTCAAACATGTTAAGAAAAACAAACTTTCTGAGTATATCAGTGGTCGTTTCTGAGATAGTCACTTTATTGACTAAAAAGAAAATTTCTCTATGATTTCTCCAAAAATGCTTCAAACAACAGAAAGGCATAGTTTAGCTGTATATGGCTCAATTTGGGAGAAAAAACAGTTTTTGTTAATATTTGTCCCCTTTTACTGGTATGATCTAAAACTTTGTTTAAACATATCCAAATATTCCTCAGGATTTGTTACTTTTAAAACGTGGTAAGAAAAATAAACTTTCTGAGTATTTCAATGCTCGTAACTGAGATAGTCACTATTTGCCAAAAAAGAAAAGTTCTCTGTGAATTTCAACGAAAATACTTCAAAAGAACAGAAAGGCATAGTTTATCAGTATGTGGCTCATTTTAGGGAGAAAAACAGTTCTGTTAATATTTTTCCCCTTTTACTGGTTTGATCAAAAACAGTTGTTTAAACTAATCCAAATTTTCCTCAGGATTTGTTTCTTTTCAAATTTGGTAAGAAAAACAACTTTCTGCGGATATCAGTGCTCGTTTCTAAGATAGTCCCTTTTTTTACTAAAAAGAAAAGATCTCTATGAATTTCTCCAAAAATGCTTCAAAACAACAGAAAGGCATAACTAGAAGTATGTGGCACACTTTGGGGAGAAAAACAGTTTTTGTTAATATTCGTCCCCTTTTACTGGTTTGATCAAAAAAATTTGTTTTAACAAATCCAAATATTACTAAGAATTTGCTCCTTTTCAAACATGGTAAGAAAAACAAACTTTCTGAGTATATCAGTGGTCGTTTCTGAGATAGTCACTTTATTGACTGAAAAGAAAACTTCTCTATGAATTTCTCAAAAACTTATTCAAAACAACAGAAAAGCATAGTTTATCAGTATGTAGCTCACTTTGTGGAGAAAAACATTTTTTGTTAATATTTGTCCCCTTTTACTGGTTTTTATCAAAAACATTTGTTTAAACTAATCCAAATATTACTAAGTATTTGCTCCTTTTCAAACATGGTAAGAAAAATCTTAGAAGAGGCGGGACCCAAAAAATTGAGCAATTTTTGGGGGTCCCGCCTTTTCTCAACACTAAAACTCAGGGGTGGTTCACCGGAAAAAAATAATAAAACAACTACATCACAGCTAAGGCCATTAGCTGCATTCGTACCGAGTTTGGGGCGCTGCGGTCAAGACGCCTGGATTTAAAACCTGCCACCGATTAGGAGGTGCCATTTCTTTAGTGACCCTTGCGTGTTTGGATATATCTTCTAAGAAAAGTTGCCTATATAGACTTTTTATATATCATTTTAAAGCACACACAATAAGCAACAAGCTGGTATAAAAGTATTTGCACATAAGAAAGGGAAAAAAAGTTATGACAGCTACAAATAAGTGTTAAAATTTCGTTGGTTTCAGGTATAGTCCCCCCTTTTAATATTAGTCCCCTTTTAATAGTTTATCAAAAACATTTGTTTAAAAATATCCAAATATTCCTCAGGATTTGTTACTTTTCAAACGTGGTAAGAAAAACAAACTTTCTGAGTATTTCAATGCTCGTCACGTTGATGTCACTTTTTGACAAAAAAGAAAAGTTCTCTGTGAATTTCTACGAAAATACTTCAAAACAACAGAAAGGCATAGTTTATCAGTATGTGGCTCACTTTAGGGAGAAAAACAGTTTTGTTAATATATTTCCCCTTTTACTGGTTTGATCAATAACATTTGTTTAAACAAATCAAAATATTCCTCAGAGATACCTCTTTTCAAACATGGTAAGAAAAACAAACTTTCAGAGTATATCAGTGGTCGTTTCTGAGATAGACACTATAGTGACTAAAAAGAAAACTTCTCTATGAATTTCTCCAAAAATTCTTCAAAACAACAGAAAAGCATAGTTTAGCAGTATGTAGCTCACTTTGGGGAGAAAAACAGTTTTTGTCAATATTTGTCCCCTTTTACTGGTTTGATCAAAAACATTTGTTTAAACTAATCCAAATTTTCTTCAGGATTTGTTTCTTTTCAATTATAGTAAGAAAAACAAACTTTCTGAGGATATCAGTGCTGGTGTCTGAGATAGTCACTTTTTGACTAAAAAGAAAAGTTCTCTATGAATTTCTCCAAAAATGCTTCAAAACCACAGAAAGGCATAATCTAGCATTATTTGGCACACTTTGGGAGAAAAAAGGTTTTTGTTAATATTGTCCCCTTTTACTGGTTTGATCAAAAACAGTTGTTTAAACTAATCCAAATTTTCCTCAGGATTTGTTCCTTTTCAAACATGGTAAGAAAAACAAACTTTCTGAGTGCTCGTTTTTGAGATAGTCACTTTTCTGACTAAAAAGAAAATTTCTCTATGAATTTCTCCAAACATGGTGAGAAAAACAAACTTTCTGAGTGCTCGTTTCTGAGATAGTCACTTTTCTGACTAAAAAGAAAATTTCTCTATGAATTTCTCCAAAAATTCTTCAAACAACAGAAAAGTATAGTTTAGCAGTATGTAGCTCAATTTGGGGAGAAAAAACATTTTTTGTCAATATTTGTCCCCTTTTAATGGTTTGATCAAAAACAGTTGTTTAAACTAATCCAAATTTTCCTCAGGATTTGTTTCTTTTCAAATATGGTAAAAAAAAAATTTCTGAGGATATCAGTGCTCGTTTCTGAGATGGTCACTTTTTTGACTAAAAAGAAAAGTTCTCTATGAATTTCTCCAAAAATGCTTCAAAACCACAGAAAGGCATAATCTAGCAGTATGTGGCTCACTTTGGGGAGAAAAACTGTTTTTGTTAAATTTGTCCCCTTTTACTGGTATGATCAAAAACATTTGTTTAAACATATCCAAATATTCCTCAGGATTTGTTCCTTTTCAAACATGGTAAGAAAAATAAACTTTCTGAGTATTTCAATGCGCGTTACTGAGATGTCACTTTTTGTCGAAAAAGAAAAGTTCTCTGTGAATTTCTACGAAAATACTTCAAAACAACAGAAAGGCATAGTTTATCAGTATGTGGCTCACTTTAGGGAAAAAAACAGTTCTGTTAATATTTTCTCACTTTTAGTAGTTTGATCAAAACCTTTGTTTAAACAAATCCAAATATTCCTCAGATTTGCCTCTTTTCAAACATGTTAAGAAAAACAAACTTTCTGAGTATATCAGTGGTCGTTTCTGAGATAGTCACTTTATTGACTAAAAAGAAAATTTCTCTATGATTTCTCCAAAAATGCTTCAAACAACAGAAAGGCATAGTTTAGCTGTATATGGCTCAATTTGGGAGAAAAAACAGTTTTTGTTAATATTTGTCCCCTTTTACTGGTATGATCTAAAACTTTGTTTAAACATATCCAAATATTCCTCAGGATTTGTTACTTTTAAAACGTGGTAAGAAAAATAAACTTTCTGAGTATTTCAATGCTCGTAACTGAGATAGTCACTATTTGCCAAAAAAGAAAAGTTCTCTGTGAATTTCAACGAAAATACTTCAAAAGAACAGAAAGGCATAGTTTATCAGTATGTGGCTCATTTTAGGGAGAAAAACAGTTCTGTTAATATTTTTCCCCTTTTACTGGTTTGATCAAAAACAGTTGTTTAAACTAATCCAAATTTTCCTCAGGATTTGTTTCTTTTCAAATTTGGTAAGAAAAACAACTTTCTGCGGATATCAGTGCTCGTTTCTAAGATAGTCCCTTTTTTTACTAAAAAGAAAAGATCTCTATGAATTTCTCCAAAAATGCTTCAAAACAACAGAAAGGCATAACTAGAAGTATGTGGCACACTTTGGGGAGAAAAACAGTTTTTGTTAATATTCGTCCCCTTTTACTGGTTTGATCAAAAAAATTTGTTTTAACAAATCCAAATATTACTAAGAATTTGCTCCTTTTCAAACATGGTAAGAAAAACAAACTTTCTGAGTATATCAGTGGTCGTTTCTGAGATAGTCACTTTATTGACTGAAAAGAAAACTTCTCTATGAATTTCTCAAAAACTTATTCAAAACAACAGAAAAGCATAGTTTATCAGTATGTAGCTCACTTTGTGGAGAAAAACATTTTTTGTTAATATTTGTCCCCTTTTACTGGTTTTTATCAAAAACATTTGTTTAAACTAATCCAAATATTACTAAGTATTTGCTCCTTTTCAAACATGGTAAGAAAAATCTTAGAAGAGGCGGGACCCAAAAAATTGAGCAATTTTTGGGGGTCCCGCCTTTTCTCAACACTAAAACTCAGGGGTGGTTCACCGGAAAAAAATAATAAAACAACTACATCACAGCTAAGGCCATTAGCTGCATTCGTACCGAGTTTGGGGCGCTGCGGTCAAGACGCCTGGATTTAAAACCTGCCACCGATTAGGAGGTGCCATTTCTTTAGTGACCCTTGCGTGTTTGGATATATCTTCTAAGAAAAGTTGCCTATATAGACTTTTTATATATCATTTTAAAGCACACACAATAAGCAACAAGCTGGTATAAAAGTATTTGCACATAAGAAAGGGAAAAAAAGTTATGACAGCTACAAATAAGTGTTAAAATTTCGTTGGTTTCAGGTATAGTCCCCCCTTTTAATATTAGTCCCCTTTTAATAGTTTATCAAAAACATTTGTTTAAAAATATCCAAATATTCCTCAGGATTTGTTACTTTTCAAACGTGGTAAGAAAAACAAACTTTCTGAGTATTTCAATGCTCGTCACGTTGATGTCACTTTTTGACAAAAAAGAAAAGTTCTCTGTGAATTTCTACGAAAATACTTCAAAACAACAGAAAGGCATAGTTTATCAGTATGTGGCTCACTTTAGGGAGAAAAACAGTTTTGTTAATATATTTCCCCTTTTACTGGTTTGATCAATAACATTTGTTTAAACAAATCAAAATATTCCTCAGAGATACCTCTTTTCAAACATGGTAAGAAAAACAAACTTTCAGAGTATATCAGTGGTCGTTTCTGAGATAGACACTATAGTGACTAAAAAGAAAACTTCTCTATGAATTTCTCCAAAAATTCTTCAAAACAACAGAAAAGCATAGTTTAGCAGTATGTAGCTCACTTTGGGGAGAAAAACAGTTTTTGTTAATATTTGTTCCCTTTTACTGGTTTGATCAAAGACAGTTGTTTAAACTAATCCAAATTTTCTTCAGGATTTGTTTCTTTTGAAATATGGTAAGAAAAACAAACTTTCTTAGGATATCAGTGCTCTTTTCTGACATAGTCACTTTTTTGACTAAAAAGAAAAGTTCTCTATAAATTTCCTCGAATAGGCTTAATAATTACAGAAGGCATAGTTTATAAGTATGTGGCTCACTTTGGGGAGAAAAATAGTTTTGTTAATATTTGTCCACTTTTACTGGTTTGATCAAAAACAACTGTTTAAACTAATCCAAAACTTCCTCAGAATTTTGCCTTTTCATACTTAAAAAAAAAAAAAATCTGAGTATTTCAGTGCTTGTTTCTGAGCTAGTCAATTTTTTTTACTAAAAAGAAAAGTTCTCAATGAATTTCTCCAAAAATGCTTTAAAACAACAGAAAGGCATAGTCTAGCAGAATGTGGCTCACATTGGGGAGAAAAAAAAAATTTTTAATAGTTGGCCGCTTTTACTGGTTTGATCAAAAACAGTTCTTTAAATTAATCCAAATTTTCCTCAAGATTTGTTTCTTATAAAAAATGGTAAAAAAAACAAACTTTCTTAGTATTTCAGTGCTCGTTTCTGAGCTAGTCACTCTTTTGACTAAAAAGAAAAGTTCTTTATGAATTTCCTCTAAAATACTTCAAAACAAAAGAAAGGCATAGTTTAGCAGTGTGTGGATCACTTTGGGGAGAAAAACAGTTTTTGTTAATATTTGTCCCCTTTTACTGGTTTTATCAAAAGCAGTTGTTTAAACTAATCAAAATTTTCTTAAGGATTTGCCACTTTTCAAACATGGTAAGAAAAACCAACTTTTTGAGTATATCAGTGGTCTTTTCTGGGCTAGTCACTTTATTGACAAAAAAGAAAAGGTCTCTATAAATTTCATCAAAAATGCTTCAAAACAAGAGAAAGGCATAGTTTAGCAGTATATGGCTCACTTTGTGGAGAACAACTGTTTTTGTTAATATTTGTCCACTTTTACAGCTTTGACCAAAAAATAGTTTTTTAAACTAATCCAAATTTTCCTCAGGATTTGTTCCTTTTCAAACATGGTAGAAAAACAAATTTCTGAGTATTTCAGTGCTCGTTTCTGGGATGTCAATTATTTGACTAAAAAGAAAAGATCTCTATTAACTTCCTCGAAAATGCTTCACAACAACAGAAAGGCAGAGTTTAGCAGTATGTGGCTCATTTTGGGGAGAAAAACAGTTTTTGTTAATATTTTTTCCCATTTACAGGTTTTATCAAAAAAAGTTGTTTAAACTAATCCAAATTTTCTTCAGGATTTGTTCCTTTTCAAACATGGTAAGAAAAACAAACTTTCTGAGTGTTTCAGTGCTCGTTTCTGAGCTAGTCACATTTTGACTAAAAAGAAAAAGTCTTTATGAATTTCTTTGAAAATACTTCAAAACAAGAGAAAGGCATATTGTAGCAGTATGTGGCTCACTTTGGGAAAAAAAAAGTTTTTGTTAATGTTTATCCCCTTTGACTGGTTTGATCAAAAACAGTTGTATAAACTAATCCAAATTTTCCACAGTTTTTTTTTCCTTTTCAAACATGGTAAGAAAAGTAAACTTTCTGAGTTTTTCAGTGCTCGTTTCTGAGATAGTCACTTTTCTGACTAAAAAGAAAAGTTCTCTAAGAATTTCCCCAAAAATGCTCCAAAACAACAGAAAGGCATAGCTTAGCAGTATATGGCTCAATTTGAGGAGAAAAACAGTTTTTGTTAATGTTTATCCCCTTTTACTTGTTTGATCAAAACATTTGTTTAACAAATCCAAATATTCCACAGGATTTGTTACTTTTCAAACATGTTTAGAAAAACAAACTTTCTGAGTATTTCAGTGCTCGTTTCGGAGATAGTATATTTTGAATAAAAAGAAAAATTCTCTATGAATTTCCCCCAAAATGTTTCAAAACAACACAAAGGCATAGTTTAGCAGTATGTGGCTCAATTTGGGGAGAAAAAAAGTTCTTACTAATGTTTATCCCCTTTAACTGGTTTGATCAAAAAAAGTTGTTTAAATTAATCCATTTTTTCCTCAGGATTTGTTTCTTTTCAAATATGGTAAGAAAAACAAACTTTCTGAGTGTTTCAATGCTCATTTCTGAGATGTCACTTTTCTGACTAAAAAGAAAAGTTCACTTTGAATATCCCCAAAAATTCTTCAAAACAAAAGAAAGGCAGTGTTTAGGAGTATGTGGCTCACTTTTGGGAGAAAAAAAGTTATTGTTAATATTTGTCCCCTATACAGGTTTGATCAAAAACAACTGTTTAAACGAATCCAAAATTTCCTCAGGATTTGCCCTTTTCAAACTTGGTAAAAAAAAAAATTTCTGAGTGTTTCAGTGCTCGTTTCTGAGATAGGCACTTTTCTGACTAAAAAGAAAAATTCTCTATGTATTTCTCCATAAATGCTTCAAAACCACAGAAAGGCATAAGCTTGCAGTATGTGGTTCACTTTGGGGAGATAAACATTTTTTGTTAATATTTGTCCCTTTTACTGGTTTAATCAAAAAAATTTGTTTAAACAAATCCAAATATTCCTCAGATTTTCCTCTTTTCAAACATGGTAAGAAAAACAAACTTTCTGAGTATATCAGTGGTCGTTTCTGAGATAGACACTTTATTGACTAAAAAGAAAAGGGCTATATGAATTTCTCCAAAAATGCTTCAAAACAACTGAAAGGCATAGATTAGCAGTGTGTGGCTTACTTTGTGGAGAAAAACAGTTTTTGTTAAGATTTGTCCCCTTTTACTGGTTTGATCAAAAAAATTTGTTTAAACTAATCCAAATTTTCCTCAGGATTTTTTTCTTACCAAAGATGGTAAGAAAAACAAACTTTCTGTGTATTTCCGTGCTCGTTTCTGAGTTAGTCGCTTTATTGACTAAAAAGAAAAGTTCTCTATGAATTTCTCCAAAAATGCTTCAAACAACAGAAAGGCATAGTTTAGCTGTATGTGGCTCAATTTTGGGAGAAAAACCTTTTTTGTTAATATTAGTCCCCTTTTAATGGTTTATCAAAAACATTTGTTTAAACATATCCATATATTCCTCAGGATTTGTTACTTTCCAAACGTGGTAAGAAAAACAAACTTTCTGAGTATTTCAATGCTCATCACGTAGATAGTCACTTTTTGACAAAAAAGAAGTTTTCTATGAATTTCTACGAAAATACTTCAAAACAACAGAAAGGCATAGTTTATCAGTATGTGGCTCACTTTAGGGAGAAAAACAGTTTTGTTAATATTTTTCCCCTTTTACTGGTTTGATCAAAAACATTTGTTTAAACAAATCAAAATATTCCTCAGATTTGCCTCTTTTCAAATATGGTAAGAAAAACAAACTTTCAGATTATATCAGTGGTTGTTTCTGAGATAGACACTATAGTGACTAAAAAGAAAACTTCTCTATGAATTTCTCCAAAAATTCTTCAAAACAACAGAAAAGCATAGTTTAGCAGTATGTAGCTCACTTTGGAGAGAATTTTTTTTTTTTTTAATATTTGTCCCCTTTTACTGGTTTGATCAAAGACAGTTGTTTAAACTAATCCAAATTTTCCTCAGGATTTGTTTCTTTTCAAATATGGTAAGAAAAACAAACTTTCTTAGAATATCAGTGATCGTTTCTGAGATAGTCACTTTTTTGACTAAAAAGAAAAGTTCTCTATGAATTTCTCCAAAAATGCTTCAAAACCACAGAAAGGCATAATCGAGCAGTATGTGGCAAACGTTGGGGAGAAAAACAGTTTCTGTTAATATTTGTCCCCTTTTACCGGTTTGATCAAAAACAGTTGTTTAAACTAATCCAAATTTTCCTCAGGATTTGTTCCTTTTCAAACTTGGTAAGAAAAACAAACTTTCTGAGTATTTCAGTGCTCTTTTCTGAGATAGTCACTTTTTTGACTAAAAAAAAAAATTCTCTATAAATTTCCTCGAATAGGCTTAAAAATAAGAGAAGGCATAGTTTATAAGTATGTTGCTCATTTTGGGGAGAAAAACAGTTTTGTTAATATTTGTCCACTATTACTGATTTGATCAAAAACAACTGTTTAAATTAATCCAAAACTTCCTCAGGATTTCCCCTTTTCATACTTGAAAAAAATTACTTTCTGAGTATTTCAGTGCTTGTTTCTGAGCTAGTCAATTTTTTTTACTAAAAAGAAAAGTTCTCAATGAATTTCTCCAAAAATGCTTTAAAACAACAGAAAGGCATAGTCTAGCAGTATGTGGCTCACATTGGGGAGAAAAACAGTTTTTGTTAATAGTTGGCCGCTTTTACTGGTTTGATCAAAAACAGTTCTTTAAATTAATCCAAATTTTCCTCAAGATTTATTTCTTATCAAAAATGGTAAGAAAAACAAACTTTCTGAGTCTTTCAGTGCTCGTTTCTGAGCTAGTCATTTTTTGGACTAAAATGAAAAGTTCTCTATGAATTTCCTCGAAAATACAAAAAAAAAAAAAGGCATAGTTTAGCAGTATATGGCTCACTTTGGGGAGAAAAACAGTTTTTGTTAATATTTGTCCCTTTTACTGCTTTGATCAAAAACAGTTATTTAAACTAATCCAAATTTTCCTCAGGATTTGTTCCTTTCAAACATGGTAAGAAAAACAAACTTTCTGTGAATTTCAGTGCTCGTTTCTGAGCTAGTCACTCTTTTGAATAAAAGGAAAAGTTCTTTATGAATTTCCTCTAAAATACTTCAAAACAAAAGAAAGGCATAGTTCAGCAGTGTAAAAATAGTTTTTGTTAATGTTTGTCCCCTTTTACTGGTTTGATCAAAAGCAGTTGTTTAAACTAATCCAAATTTTCCTAAGGATTTGCCACTTTTCAAACATGGTAAGAAAAACCAACTTTTTGAGTATATCAGTGGTCGTTTCTGAGCTAATCACTTTATTGACAAAAGAAAAGGTCTCTATAAATTTTTTCAAAAATGCTTCAAAACAAGAGAAAGGCATAGTTTAGCAGTTTATGGCTCACTTTGTGGAGAACAATTTTTTTTTTTATTTGTCAACTTTTACAGCTTTGATCAAAAAATAGTATTTTAAACTAATCCAAATTTTCCTCAGGATTTGTTCCTTTTCAAACATGGTAGAAAAAAAATTTCTGAGTATTTCAGTGCTCGTTTCTGGGATGTCAATTATTTGACTAAAAAGAAAAGTTCTCTATTAATTTCCTCGAAAATGCTTCAAAACAACAGAAAGGCAGAGTTTAGCAGTAAGTGGCCCATTTTGGGGAGAAAAACAGTTTTTGTTAATAATTTTTCCCATTTACAGGTTTTATCAAAAACAGTTGTTTAAACTAATCCAAATTTTCTTCAGGATTTGTTCCTTTTCAAACATGGTAAGAAAAACAAACTTTCTGAATGTTTCAGTGCTCGTTTCTGAGCTAATCACTTTTTTGACTAAAAAGAAAAGGTCTTTATGAATATCCTTGAAAATACTTCAAAACAAGAGAAAGGCATAGTGTAGCAGTGTGTGGCTCACTTTGGAAAAAAAACAGTTTTTGTTAATGTTTATCCCCTTTGACTGGTTTGATCAAAAACAGTTGTTTAAATTAATCTAAATTTTCCACATTATTTTGTTCCTTTTCAAACATGGTAAGAAAAATAACTTTCTGAGTTTTTCAGTGCTGGTTTCTGAGATAGTCACTTTTCTGACTAAAAAGAAAAGTTCTCTAAGAATTTCCCCAAAAATGCTCCAAAACAACAGAAAGGCATAGTTTAGCAGTATGTGACTCAATTTGGGGAGAAAATAAGTTCTTATTAATATTTATCCCCTTTTACTGGTTTGATCAAAAAAAGTTGTTTAAACTAATCCAAATTTTCCTCAGGATTTGTTTCTTTCCAAATATGGTAAGAAAAACAAACTTTCGGAGTGTTTCAGTGCTCATTTCTGAGATAGTCACTTTTCTGACTAATAAGAAAAGTTCTCTATGAATTTCTCCAAAAATTCTTCAAAACAACAGAAAGGCATAGTCTAGCAGTTTGTGGCTCAATTTGGTTGGGGAGAAAAAGAGTTTTTGTAAATGTCTATCCACTTTTACTGGTTTGATCAAAAAAAGTTGTTTAAAATAATCCAAATTTTCCACAGGATTTGTTCCTTTTCAATCATGGTAAGAAAAACAAACTTTCTGAGTATTTCAGTGCTTGTTTCTGAGCTAGTCAATTTTTTGACGAAAATGAAAAGTTCTTTATGAATTTCATCGAAAATACTTCAAAACAACAGAAAGGCATAGTTTAGCAGTATGTGGCTCACTTTTGGGAGAAAAACATTTTTTTTTAATATTTGTCCCCGTTTACTGGTTTGTTCAAAAACAACTGTTTAAACTAATCCAAAACTTCCTCAGGATTTGCCCTTTTCAAACTTGGCAAAAAAAAAATTTATGAGTATTTCAGTGCTCTTTTCTGAGCTAGTCTTTTTTTTCACTAAAGTGAAAAGTTCTCTATGAATTTCTCCAAAAATGCTTCAAAACAACAGAAAGGCATAATCTAGCAGTATGTTGCTCACTTTGGGGAGAAAAACAGTTTTTGTAAAAATTTGTCCCCTTTAACTGCTTTGATCAAAAACAGTTGTTTAAACTAATACAAATTTTCTTAAGGTTTTGTTCCTTTACAAACATGGTAAGAAAAACAATCTTTCTGTGTATATCAGTGGTCTTTTCTGCGATAGTGTTTATTGACTTAAAAGAAAAGGTCTCTATGAATTTCTCCAAAAATTCTTCAAACAACAGAAAAGCATAGTTTAGCAGTATGTAGCTCACTTTGGGGAGAAAAACAGTTTTTGTTAATATTAGTCCCCTTTTACTGCTTTGATCAAAAAAGTTGTTTAAACTAATTCAAATTTTCCACAGGATTTGTTCCTTTTCAAAAATGGTAAGAAAAACAACCTTTCTGAGTTTTTTTTGTGCTTTTTTCCTAGATAGTCACTTTTCTGACTAAAAAGAAAAGTTCTCTATGAATTTCCCCCAAAATGCTTCAAAACAAAAGAAAGGCATAGTTTAGCATTATGTGGCTCACTTCGGGGAGAAAAAGAGTTTTTGTTAATATTTGTCCCCTTTTACTGGTTTGATCAAAAAAAATTGTTTAAACTAATCCAAATTTTCCTAAGCATTTGCCACTATTCAAACATGGTAAAAAAAAAAACTTTCTGAGTATATCAGTGGTCGTTTCTGAGATAGTCACTTTTTTGACTAAAAAAAAAAGTTCTCTATGAATTTCTCCAAAAATTCATCAAAACAACAGAAAAGCATAGTTTAGCAGTATGTAGCTCAATTTGGGGAGAAAAAAAAGTTTTTGTCAATATTTGTCCCCTTTTACTGGTTTGATCAAAAAAAGTTGTTTAAACTAATCCAAATTTTCTTCAGGATTTGTTTCTTTTCAATTATGGTAAGAAAAAAAAAAACTTTCTGAGGATATCAGTGCTGGTTTCTGAACTAGTCACTTTTTTGACTAAAAAGAAAAGTTCTCAATGAATTTCTCCAAAAATGCTTCAAAACCACAGAAAGGCATAATCTAGCAGTATGTTGCACACTTTGGGAGAAAAAAGTTCTTTGTTAATATTTGTCCCCTTTTACTGGTTTGATCAAAAAAAGTTGTTTAAACTAATCCAATTTTTCCTCAGGATTTGCCACTTATCAAACATGGTAAGAAAAACAAACTTTCTGAGTGTTTCAGTGCTCATTTCTGAGATAGTCACTTTTCTGACAAAAAAGAAAATTTCTCTATTAATTTCTACAAAAATTCTTCAAACAATAGAAAAGCATAGTTTAGCAGTATTTGGCTCACTTTGTGGAGAAAAATAGATTTTGTTAATATTTGTCCCCTTTTACTGGTTTGATCAAAAAAATTTGTTTAAACTAATCCAAATTTTCCTCAGGATTTGTTTCTTTTTAAATATGGTAAGAAAAACAAACTTTCTGAGGATATCAGTGGTCGTTTCTGAGCTAGTCACTTTTTTGACTAAAAAGGAAAGTTCTCTATGAATTTCTTCAAAAAATGCTTCAAAACCACAGAAAGGCATAATCTAGCAGTATGTGGCTCAATTTGGGGAGAAAAACTGTTTTTGTTAATATTTGTCCCCTTTTACTGGTAAGATAAAAAACATTTGTTTAAACAAATCCAAATATTCCTCAGATTTGCCTCTTTTCAAACATGTTAAGAAAAACAAACTTTCTGAGTATACCAGTGGTCGTTTCTGAGATAGTCACTTTATTGACTAAAAAGAAAAGTTCTCTATGAATTTCTCCAAAAATGCTTCAAACAACAGAAAGGTGTAGTTTAGCTGTATGTGCTCAATTTGGGGAGAAAAACAGTTTTTGTTAATATATGTCCCCTTTTACTGGTTTGATCAAAAACAGTTATTTAAACTAATCCTAATTTTCCTCTGGATTTGTTTCGTTTCAAATATGGTAAGAAAAACAAACTTTCTGCGGATATCAGTGCTCGTTTCTGAGGTAGTCACTTTTTTGATTAAAAAAAAAGTTCTCTATGTGTTTCTCCAGTAATGCTTCAAAACCACAGAAAGGCATAATCTAGCAGTATGTGGCTCACTTTGGGGAGAAAAACAGTTTTTGTTAATATTTGTTCCCTTTCACTGGTTTGATAAAAAATATTTGTTTAAACAATTCAAATATTCCTCAGAATTTCCTCTTTTCAAACATGGTAAGAAAAACAAAATTTCTGAGTGTTTCAGTGGTCGTTTCTGAGATAGACACTTTATTGACTAAAAAGAAAAGGGCTATATGAATTTCTCCAAAAATGCTTCAAAACAACTGAAAGGCATTGTTTAGCAGTGTGTGGCTCACTTTGGGGAGAAAAACAGTTTTTGTTAATATTTGTCCCCTTTTACTGGTTTGATCAAAAAAATTTGTTTAAACTATTCCATATTTTCCTCAAGATTTTTTTCTTACCAAAGATGGTAAGAAAAACAAACTTTCTGTGTATTTTCGTGCTCGTTTCTGAGATAGTCGCTTTATTGATTAAAAAGAAAAGTTCTCAATGAATTTCTCCAAAAATGCTTCAAACAACAGAAAGGCATAGTTTAGCTGTATGTGGCTCGATTTGGGGAGAAATTTTTTTTTGGTTAATATTAGTCCCCTTTTAAAGCTTTATCAAAAACATTTGTTTAAACATATCCAAATATTCCTCAGGATTTGTTACTTTTCAAACGTGGTAAGAAAACAAACCTGAGTATTTCAATGCTCGTCACGTAGATAGTCACTTTTTGACATAAAAGAAAAGTTCTCTATGAATTTCTACGGAAAAACTTCAAAACAACAGAAAGGCATAGTTTATCTGTATGTCGCTCACTTTAGGGAGAAAAACAGTTTTGTTAATATATTTCCCCTTTTACAGGTTTGATCAAAAAATTTGTTTAAACAAATCAAAATATTCCTCAGATTTGCCTCTTTTTAAACATGGTAAGAAAAACAAACTTTCAGAGTACATCAGTGGTCTTTTCTGAGATAGACACTATAGTTACTAAAAAGAAAACTTCTCTATGAATTTCTCCAAAAATTCTTCATAACAACAGAAAAGCATAGTTTAGCGGTATGGAGCTCATTTTGGGGAGAAATACATTTTTTGTTGATATTTGTCCCCTTTTACTGGTTTGATCAAAGACAGTTGTTTAAACTAATCCAAATTTTCCTCAGGATTTGTTTCTTTTCAAATATGGTAAGAAAAACAAACTTTCTTAGGATATCAGTGCTCGTTTCTGAGATAGTCATTTTTTTGACTAAAAAGAAAGTTCTCTAAGAATTTCTCCAAAAATTCTTCAAAACCACAGAAAGGCATAATCTAGCAGTATGTGGCAAACATTGGGGAGAAAAACAGTTTCTGTTAATATTTGACCACTTTTACTGGTTTGATCAAAACCAGTTGTTTAAACTAATCCAAATTTTCCTCAGGATTTGTTCCTTTTCAAACATGGTAAGAAAAACAAACTTTCTGAGTATTTCAGTGCTCTTTTCTGAGATAGTCACTTTTTTGACTAAAAAAAAATTCTCTATAAATTTCCTCGAATAGGCTTAAAAATAAGAGAAGGCATAGTTTACAAGTATGTGGCTCTCTTTGTGGAGAAAAACTTTTTTGTTAATGTTTGTCCACTTTGCTGGTTTGATCAAAAACAACTGTTTAAACTAATCCAAAACTTCCTCAAGATTTCCCCTTTTCATACTTGAAAAAAAACAACTCTGAGTATTTCAGTGCTTGTTTCTGAGCTAGTCAATTTTTTTTACTAAAAAGAAAAGTTCTCAATGAATTTCTCCAAAAATGCTTTAAAACAACAGAAAGGCATAGTCTAGCAGTATGTGGCTCACATTGGGGAAAAAAACAGTTTTTGTTAATGGCCGCTTTTACTGGTTTGATCAAAAACAGTTCTATAAATTAATCCAAATTTTCCTCAAGATTTGTTTCTTATCAAAAATGGTAAGAAAAACAAACTTTCTGAGTATTTCGGTGCTCGTTTCTGAGCTAGTCACTTTTTTGACTAAAAAGAAAAGTTCTCTATGAATGTCCTCGAAAATACAAAAAAACAACAGAAAGGCATAGTTTAGCAGTATGTGGTTCACTTTTTTGAGAAGAACAGTTTTTGTTAATATTGTCCCTTTTACTGGTTTGTTCAAAATTAGTTGTATAAACTAATCCAAATTTTCCTAAGGATTTGCCACTTTTCAAACATGGTAAGAAAAACAAACTTTCAGAGTATTTCAGTGTTCGTTTCTAAGATAGTCACTTTATTGACTATAAAGAAAAGTTCTCTATGAATTTTCCCAAAAAGCTTCAAAACAATAGAAAGGCATAGTTTATCAGTATGTGGCTCACTTTGGGGAGAAAAACAGTTTTTATTAACATTTGTCCCCTTTTACTCTTTTGATCAAAAAAATTTGTTTAAACAAATCCAAATTTTTCTCAGGATTTGTTCCTTCACACACATGGTAATAAAACAAACTTTCTGAGTATTTCAGTGCTCGTTTCTTAGCTAGTCACTTTTTTGACTAAAAAGAAAAGTTCTCTGTAAATTTCCTCAAAATACTTTAAAATAACAGAAAGGCATAGTTTAGCAGTATGTGGCTCACTTTGGGGAGAAAAATTTTTTTTGTTGATATGTTTCCCCTTTTACTGGTTTTATCAATAAAAATTTGTTTAAACAAATCCAAATTTTCCTTAGGATTTGCCACTTTTCAAACATGGTTAGAAAAACAAACTTTCAGAGTTTATCAGTGGTCGGCTCTGAGAAAGTTACTTTATTGACTTAAAAGAAAAGGTCTCTATGAATTTCTCCAAAAATGCGTCAAAACAACAGAAAGCATAGTTTAGCATTATATGGCACACTTTGGGGAGAAAAACATTTTTTGTTAATATTTGTCCCCTTTTACTGTTTTGATCCAAAAAATTTGTTTGAATAATCCAAATTTTTCTCAGGATTTGTTCCTTCACATACATGGTAAGAAAAACAAACGCTCTGAGTATTTCAGTTCTCGTTTCTTAGCTAGTCACTTTTTTTAATAAAAAGAAAATTCTCTGTGAATTTCCTCAAAATACATCAAAATAACAGAACTGCATAGTTTAGCAGTTGGTGGCTCACTTTGGGGAGAAAAACAGTTTTTGTTAAAATTTGTACCCTTTTACTGCTTTGATCCAAAAAAAATGTTTAAATTAATCCAAATTTTCCTCAGGATTTTTTTTTTCCAAACCTGGTATGAAAAACAAACTTTCTGAGTATTTCAGTGCTTGTTTCTGAGATAGTCACATTTTTGACAAAAATGAAAAGTTTTCTATGAATTTCTCCACAAATGCTTCAAAACAACAGAAAGGCACAGTTTAGCAGTATGTGGATCATTTTTGGGAGAAAAACAGTTTTTGTGAATATTTGTACCCTTTTACTGGGTTGATAAAAAAAAGTTCTTTAAACTAATCCAGATTTTCCTCAAGATTTTTGATTCTTATCAAATTGGTAAGAAAAACAAACTTTCTGAGTATTTCAGTGCTCGTTTCTGAGCTAGTCACTTTTTTGACTAAAAAGAAATGTTCTCTATGAATATCCTAGAAAATACTTTAAAAAAACAGAAAGGCATAGTTTAGCAGTATGTGGCTCACTTTTTGGAAAGGAACTTTTTTTAAATATTTGTCCCCTTTTACTGGTTTGATCAAAAACAGTTGTTTAAACTAATCCAAATTTTCCTAAGGATCTCTTCTTTTCAAATATGGCAATTAAAACAAACTTTCTGAGTATTTCAGTGGTCGTTTCTGATATAGTCACTTTTTTTTTTAAAAAGGAAATTTTTCTATGAATATCCTTGAAAATACTTCAAAACAATAGAATGGCATAGTTTATCAGTATGTGGCTCACTTTGGGGAGAAAAATAGTTTTTGTTAATAATTGTCCAATTTTACTGTTTTGATCAAAAACATTTGTTTAAACAAATCCAAATATTCCTCATATTTTCCCCTTTTCAAACATGGTAAGAAAAACAAACTTTCTGAGTATATCAGTGGTCGTTTCTGAGATAGATACTTTATTGACTAAAAAGAAAAATTCTCTATGAATTTCTCCAAAAATGCTTCAAAACCAAAGAAAGGCATAGTTTAGCAGTATGTGACTCAGTTTTGGGAGAAAAACTTTTTTTTTAATATTTGTCCCCTTTTACTGGTTTGATCAAAAACATTTGTTTAAACTAATCCAAATTTTCCTCAGGTTTTGTTTCTTTTTAAACATTGTAAGAAAAACAAACTTTCTGAGTATTTCAGTGCTCATTTCTGAGATAGTAATTTTTTTACTAAAATGAAAAGTTCTCTATGAATATCTTCGAAAATACTTCAAAACAACAGAAGGGCATAGTTTATCAGTATGTGGCTCACATTGGGGAGAAAATTTTTTTTTGTTAATATTTGTCCCCTTTTACTGGTTGGCTCAAAAACATTTGTTTAAACAAATCCAAATATTCCTCAGGATTTGCCCCCTTTCAAACATGGTAAGAAAAACAAATTTTCTGAGTATATCAGTGTTCGTTTCTTAGATAGACATTTTATTGACTAAAAAGAAAGGTTCTCTCTGAATTTCTCCAAAAATATTTCAAAACAACAGAAAGGCATAGTTTAGCAGTATGTGGTACACTTTGGGGAGAAAAAAAGTTTTTGTTAATATTTGTCCCCTTTTACTGTTTTGATCAAAAACATTTGTTTAAACAAATCCTAATTTTTCTCAGCATTTGTTCCTTCACACACATGGTAAGAAAAACAAACTTTCTGAGTATTTCAGTGCTCGTTTCTTATCTAGTCACATTTTTGACTAAAAAGAAAAGTTCTCTGTGAATTTCCTCCAAATACTTAAAAACTACAGAAAGGCATAGTTTAGCAGTTTGTGCCTCACTTTGGGGAGAAAAACCGTTTTTATTTCATATTTGTCCCCTTTTCTGTTTTGATCAAAAAAAGTTTTTTAAATTAATCCAAATTTTACTCAAGATTTGTTTCTTATCAAAAAGGTAAGAAAAACAAACTGTCTGAGTATTTCAGTGTTCGTTTCTGAGCTAGTCACTTTTTTGACTAAAAAGAAAAGCTCTCTATGAATTTCCTCGAAAATACTTAAAAAAAACAGAAAGGCATAGTTTGGCAGTATGTGGCTCACTTTTTTGAGCAGAATAGTTTTTGTTAATACTTGTTTTCTTTTACTGGTTTGTTCTCAAACAGTTGTTTAAACTAATCAAAATTTTCCTCAGGATTTGTTTCTTTTCAAACATGGTAAAAAAAAAAAACTTCTTAGTATTTCAGTGTTCGTTTCTGGGAAAGTCACTTTATTGACTAAAAAGAAAAGTTGTCTATGAATTTCCACAAAAATGCATCAAAATAAGAGAAAGGCATAGTTTAGCAGTATGTGGCTCACTTTGGGGAGAAAAAGATTTTTTTTTTTTGTCCCCTTTTACTGTTTTGATCAAAAAAATTTGTTTAAACTAATTCAAATTTTTCTCAGGATTTGTTCCTTCACACACATGGTAAGAATATCACACTTTCTGAGTATTCAGAAAGGCATTGCTCGTTTCTTAGCTAGTCACTTTTTTTACTTAAAAGAAAATTCTCTGTGAATTTCCTCAAAATATTTCAAAATAGCAGAACGGCATAGTTTAGCAGTTGGTTGCTCACTTTGGGAAGAAAAACAGTTTATGTTAAAATTTGTACCTTTTACTGCTTTAATCCAAAAAAAATGTTTAAACTAATCCAAATTTTCCTCAGGATTTGTTTCTTTCCAAACATGGTAAGAAAAACAAACTTTCTAAGTTTTTCAGTTCCCGTTTCAAAAATAGCCACTTTTTTGAATAAAATGAAAAGTTCTCTATGAATATCCTCGAAAAAACTTCAAAACAACAGAGAGGCATTGTTTATCAGTATGTGGCTCACTTTGGGGAGAAAAACATATTTTTTTAATATTTGTCCCCTTTTACTGGTTTGATCAAAAAAAATTGTTTAAACAAATCCAAATATTCTTCAGGATTTTCCCATTTTCATTCATGGTGAGAAAAATAAACTTTCTGGGTCATTTCTCAGTGGTCGTTTCTGAGACAGACACTTTATTGACTAAAAAGGAATTTTTTTTAATGAATTTCTCCAAAAATGCTTCAAAACAACAGAAAGTCATAGTTTATCAGTTTGTGGCTCACTTTGGGGAGAAAAAAAGTTTTTGTTAATATTTGTCCCCTTTTACTAGTTTGATCAAAAAAAGTTGTTTAAATTAATCCAAATTTTCCTCATTTTTTTTTTTTTTCAAACATGTTAAGAAAAAAAAATATTCTGAGTATTTCAATGCTCTTTTCTGAGCTAGTCACTTTTTTGACTAAAAAGAAAAGTTCTCAATGAATTTCCATGAAAATATTTAAAAACAACAGAAAGGCATAGTTTAGCAATATCTTGCTCACTTTTTGGAGAAAAAAAGTTTTTGTTAATATTTGTCTCCTTTTACTCGTTTGATCAAAAAAGTTATTTAAACGAATCCAAATTTACCTCAGGATTTGTTCCTTTTCAAACATGGTAAGAAAAACAAACTTTCTGAGTTATTCTGTGTTCGTTTCTGAGATAGTCACTTTTTTGACTAAAATGAAAAGTTCTCTATGAATATCTTCGAAAATACTTCATAACAATAGAAAGGCATAGATTATCAGTATGTGGCTCACTTTGGGGAGAAAAACAGTTTTTATTAATATTTGTCCCCTTTTACTGGTTTGATCACAAATATTTGTTTAAACAAATCCAAATATTTCTCAGAATTTGCCACTTTTAAACATGGTTAGAAAAACAAACTTTCTTAGTATATCAGTATTCTTTTCTGAGATGACACTTTATTGACTAAAAATAAAAGTTCTCTATGAATTTCTCCAAAAATGTTTCAAAACAACAGAAAGGCATAGTTTAGCAGTATATGGCTCATTTTGGGGAGAGAAACAGTTTTTGTTAATATTTGTCCCTTTTACTGATTTAATCAAAAACTTTTTTTAAACTAATCCAAATTTTCCTCAGGATTTGTTTCTTAAACATGGGAAGAAAAACAAACTTTCTGAGTATTTTAGTGCTCTTTTCTGAGCTAGTCACTTTTTTGACTAAAAAGAAAAGTTCTCTATGAATTTCATCGAAAATACTTCAAAATAACAGAAAGGCATAGTTTAACAGTATGTCTCACTTTGGGAATTTTTTTTTTTTTTTTTAGTATTTTTACTCTTTTATTGTTTTAATAAAAAAGATGTATAAACAAATCCAAATTTTCCACAGGATTTGTTTCTTTCCAAACATGGTATGAAAAACCCACTTTCTGAGTATTTTAGTGCTCTTTTCTGTGATATTCACTTTTTGGACTAAAATGAAAAAATTTCTATGAATTTCTCCAAAAATGCATCAAAACAACAGAAAGGCATAGTTTAGCAGTATGTGGCTCATTTTGGGGAGAAAAAAGTTTTTGTTAATATTTTCCCCCTTTTACTGTTTTTATCAAAAACATTTGTTAAATTAAACTAAATTTTCCTCAGGATTTGTTTCTTTTCAAACATGGTAAGAAAAACAAACTTTTTTAGTATTTCAGTGCTCGTTTCTGAGCTATTCACTTTTTTGACTAAAAAGAAAAGTTCTCTATGAATTTCCTCGAAAATACTTCAAAATAACAGAAAGGCATAGTTTAGCAGTATATGGCTCACTCTTTGGAGAAGAACTTTTTTTTTAATAGTTGTCCCCTTTTACTGGTTTGAACAAAAACAGTTGTTTAAACCAATCAAAATTTTCCTAAGGATTTGTTCCTTTTCAAACATGGTAAGAAAAACAAACTTTCTGAGTATTTCATTGCTCATTTCTGAGCTAGTCACTTTTTTGACTAAAACGAAATGTTCTCTATGAATATCCCGAAAAAAATTCATAACAACAGAAAGGCAAAATTTAGCAGTATGTGGCTCACTCTTTGGAGAAGAACGTTTTTTGTTAATATTTAGCCCCTTTTACTGGTTTGAACAAAAAGAGTTGTTTAAACAAATCCATATTTTCCTAAGGATTTGTTTCTTTTCAAATATGGTAAGAAAAACAAACTTTCTGAGTATTTCAGTGCTCGTTTCTGAGATACTCTCTTTTTTGACTAAAATGAAAAGTTCTCTATGAATATCTTCGAAAATACTTCAAAACAACCGAAAGGCGTAGCTAGCAGTGTGTGGCTCATTTGGCGAGAAAAAAAGTTTTGTTAATGTTTACACCTTTTACAGGTTTGATCAAAAGCATTTGTTTAAACAAATCCAAATATTCCTCAGGATTTACCCCTTTCAAACATGGTAAGAAAAACAAACTTTCTGTGGATATCAGTCCTCTTTTCTGAGATAGTCACTTTTTGATTAAAAAGAAAAGTTCTCTATGAATTTCTCCAAAAATGCTTCAAAACAAGAGAAAGGCATAATCTAGCAGTATGTGGCTCACTTTGGGGTGAAAAACAGCTTTTATTATTTTTTATCCCCTTTTACTGGTTTGATCAAAAACAGTTGTTTAAACTAATCCAAATTTTCCACAGGATTTGTTCCTTTCCAAACATTGTAAGAAAAACAAACTTTCTAAGTATTTCAGTGCTCGTTTCTAAAATAGCCACTTTTTTGACAAAAATGAAAAGTTCTCTATGAATATCCTCGAAAATACATCAAAACAACAGAAAGTCAAAGTTTAGCAGCATGTGGCTCACTTTGGGGTGAAAAACATTTTTTTAAATATTTGTCCACTTTTACTGGTTTGATCAAAAAAATTGGTGTATAATAATCCAAGTTTTCCTCAGGATTTTTTCCCTTTCAAATATGGTAAGAAAAAAAAACTTTCTGTGTATTTCAATGCTCATTTCTGAGCTAGTCACTTTTTTGACTAAAAATAAAAGTTCTCTATGAATTTCCATGAAAACACTTCAAAACAACAGAAATGTATAGTTTAGCAATATGTGGATCACTTTTGGGTGAAAAAAGTTTTTGTTAATATTTGTCCCCTTTTACTGATTTGATCAAAAAAGTTGTTTAAACTAATCCAAATTTGCCTCAAGTTTTTTTCCTTTTCAAACACGGTTAGAAAAACGAACTTTCTGAGTAATTCAGTGCTCGTTTCTGAGCTAGTTCCTATTTTGACTAAAATGAAAAGTTCTCCATGAATATCTTCAAAAAACTTCAAAACAAGAGAAAGGCATAGTTTAGTGGTATGTGGCTCACTTTGGGGAGAAAAACATTTTTTATTAATATTTGTCCCCTTTTACTGATTTGATAAAAAAAAATTATTTTTTAAATCCAAATATTTCTCAGGATTTGCCACTTTTCAAACATGGTAAGAAAAACAAACTTTCTGAGTATATCAGTGTTCGTTTCTGAGAGACATTTATTGACAAAAGAAAAGTTCTATATGAATTTTTCCAAAAATATTTCAAAACAACAGAAAGGCATAGTTTTGCAGAATGTAGCTCACTTTGGGGAGAAAAACAGTTTTTGTTAATATTTGTCCCCTTTTACTTTTTTGATCAAAAACATTTGTTTAAACTAATCAAAATTTTCTTCAGGATTTGTTCCTTCACACACATGGTAACAAACTTTCTGAGTATTTCAGTGCTCGTTTCTTCGTAAGTTACTTTTTTGACTAAAAAGAAAGGTTCTCTGCGAATTTCCTCAAAATACTTCAAAATAACAGAGAGGCATAATTTTGCAGTATGTGGCTCACTTTTGGGAGAAAAACAGTTTTTGTTAATATTTGTACCCTTTTACTGCTTTGATCAAAAAAAATTGTTTAAACTAATCCAAATTTTCCACAGGATTTGTTTCTTTTCAAACATGGTAAGAAAAACAAACTTTCTGAGTATTTCTGTGCACGTCTCTGAGATAGTCACTTTTTTGGACTAAAATGAAAAGTTGACTATGAATATCCAGGAAAATACTTCAAAACAACAGAATGGCATAGTTTATCAATATGTGGCTCACTTTTGGGAGAAAAACAGTTTTTGTTAATATTTGTCCACTATTACTGGTTTGATCAAAATCATTTGTTTAAACAAATCCAAATTTTCCTCAGGATTTGCCACTCTTCAAACATGGTAAGAAAAACAAACTTACTGAGTATATCTGTGATCATTTCTGAGATAGTCACTTTATTGACTAAAAAGAAAAGGTCTCTATGAATTTCTTCAAAAATGTTTCAAAAGAACAGAAAGGCATAGTTTTGCAGTATGTGGCTCACTTTGGGGGAAAAACAGTTTTTTTTAATATTTTTTCCCTTTTACTGCTATGATCATAAACATTTGTTTAAACTAGTCCAAATTTCCTCAGAATTTTTTCCTTTTCAAACATGGTAAGAAAAACAAACTTTCTGAGTATTTCAGTGCTCGTTTCTAAGATAGCTTTTTTGACTAAAAAGAAAATGTCTCTATAAATTTTCTCGAAAATGCTTAAAAATAACAGAAGGCATAGTTTACAAGTATGTGGCTCAATTTGGGGAGAAAAACAGTTTTGTTTATATTTGTCCATTTTTAATGGTTTGATCAACAACAACTCTTTAAACTAATCCAAAACTTCAACAGGATTTCCCCTTTTCATACTTGGAAGAAAAAAAATTCTGAGTTTTTCAGTGCTTTTTTCTGAGCTAGTCAATATTTTGACTAAAAAGAAAAGTTCTCAATGAATTTCTCCAAAAATTCTTTAAAACAACAGAAAGACATTGTCTAGCAGTATGTGGCTCACTTTGGCGAGAAAAACATTTTTTTTTTATGTTTACACCCTTTTACTTGTTTGATCAAAAACATTTGTTTAAACAAATCCAAATATTACTCAGGATTTGCCCCATTTCAAACATGGAAAAAAATGAAACTTTCTGAGGATATCCGTCTTCGTTTCTGAGATAATCACTTTTTTGACTAAAAAGAAAAGTTCTATATGAATTTCTCCAAAAATGCTTCAAAACAATAGAAAGGCATAATCTAGCAGTATGTGGCTCCCTTTGGGGAGAAAAACATTTTTTATTATTGTTTATTCCCTTTTACTGGTTTGATCAAAAAAAGTTGTTTAAACTAATCCAAATTTTCCACAGGATTTGTTCTTTTCCAAATATGGAAAGAAAAACAAACTTTCTAAGTATTTCAGTGCTCGTTTCTAAAATAGCCACTCTTTTGAATAAAAGGAAAAGTTCTCTATGAATATCCTCGAAAATTCTACAAAACAACAGAGAGGCATAGTTTATCAGTATATGGCTCACTTTGGGGAGAAAATTTTTTTTTTTTAATATTTGTCCCCTTTTAATGGTTTGATCAAAAAAAATTGTTTAAACAAATCCAAATATTCCTCAGGATTTAACCCTTTTCAAACATGGTGAGAAAAACAAACTTTCTGACTATATCAGTGGTCGTTTCTGAGAAAGACACTTTATTGACTAAAAATGAAAGTTCTCTATGAATTTCTCCAAAAATGCTTAAAAACAACAGAAAGTCATAGTTTAGCAGAATGTGGGTCACTTTGTGGAGAAAAACAGTTTTTGTTAATATTTGTCCACTTTTACTGGTTTGATCAAAAAAAGGTGTTTAAACTAATCCAAATTTTACTCTGGATTTTTTTCTTTTCAAACATTGTAAGAAAAAAAAACTTTCTGATTATTTCAATGCTCGTTTCTGAAATAGTCACTTTTTTGACTAAAATTAAAAGTTTTCTATGTATAACCTCAAAAATACTTCAAAATAACAGAGAGGCATAGTCTATCGGTATATGGTTCAGTTTGGGGAGAAAAACAGTTTTTGTTAATATTTTTCCCTTTTTACTGGTTTGATCAAAAAAAATTGTTTAAACAAAACCAAATATTCCTTAGGATTTGCCCCTTTTCAAACATGGTAAGAAAAACAAACTCTGAGTTTATCAGTGGTCGTTTCTGAAATAGACACTTTATTGACTAAAAAGAAAAATTCTCTATCAATTACTCCAAAAATGTTTCAAAACAACATAAAAGCATAGTTTAGCAGTTTGTGGCTCATTTTGGCAAAAAAAACGTTTTTGTTAATATTTGTCCCCTTTTACTGGTTTGATCAAAAACAGTTGTTTAAACCAGTCCAAATTTTCCTCAGGATTTGTTCCTTTTCAAACATGGTAAGAAAAACAAACTTTCTGAGTATTTCATTGCTCGTTTCTGATAGTGTCCCTTTTTTGACTAAAAAGAAAAGTTCTCTATAAATTTCCTCGAAAATGATTAAAAATAACAGAAGGCATAGTTTATCAGTATGTGGGTCACTTTGGGGAGAAAAACAGTTTTGTTAATATTTGTCCCCTTTTACTGGTTTGATCAAAAACAACTGTTTAAACTAATCCCAAACTTCCTTAGGATTTCCCCTTTACATACTTGAAAAAAAAAAATTTCTGAGTAATTCAGTCCTTGTTTCTAAGCTAGTCAATTTTTTGACTAAATGGAAAAGTTCTAAATGAATTTCTCCAAAAATGCTTTAAAACAACAGAATGGCACAATCTAGCAGTATGTGGCTCAATTGGTGGAGAAAAACAGTTTTTATTATTGTTTATCCACTTTTACTGGTTTGAAGAAAAAAAGTTGTTTAAACTAATCCAAATTTTCCACAGGATTTGATCCTTTCCGAATATGGCAAGAAAAAAAAAATTTCTGAGTATTTTAATGCTCGTTTTAGAGCTAGTCACTTTTTTGACTAAAAAGAAAAGTTCTCTATGAATTTCATCGAAAATACATCAAAACAACAGAAAAGCATAGGTTAGCAGTATGAGGCTCACTTTGGGGTGAAAAACCGTTTTTATTAATATTTGTCCCCTTTTACGGGTATGTTCAAAAAAAGTTGTTTAAACTTAATCAAAAATTTCCTCAGGTTTTGTTTCTTATCAAACATGGTAAGAAAAACAAACTTTCTGAGTATTTCAGTGCTCATATCTGAGATATTCACTTTTTTGACTAAAATGATAAGTTCTCTATGAATATCTTCGAAAATACTTCAAAACAACAGAAAGGCATAGTTTAGCAGTATGTGTCTCAGTTTGGGAGAAAAACAGTTTTTGATAATATTTGTCCCCTTTTACTGGTTTGATCAAAAAATTTGTTTAAACAAATCCAAATTTTTCTCAGGATTTGCCACTTTTCAAACATGGAAAGAAAAACAAACATTCTGAGTGTTTCAGTGCTCGTTTCTGAAATAGTCACTTTTTTGACTGAAATTAAAAGTTCTCTATGTATATCCTTGAAAATACTTCAAAACAACAGAGAGGCATAGTTTATCAGTATGTGCTCACTTTGGGGAGAAAAAATATTTTTGTTATTATTTGTCCCCTTTTACTGGTTTGATCAAAAAAATTTGTTTAAACTAATCCAAATTTACTTCAGGATTTGTTTCTTTTCAAACATGGTAAGAAAAACAAACTTTCTGAGCATTTCAATGCTCTTTTCTGAGCTAGTCACTTTTTTGACTAAAAATAAAAGTTCTCTATGAATTTCATCGAAAATACTTCAAAACAACAGAAAGGCATAGTTTAGCAGTATGTGGCTCACTTTGGGGAGAAAAACAGTTTTTGTTAATATTTGTCCCCTTTTACTGGTTTGATCAAAAAAATTTGTTTAAACAAGTCCAAATTTTCCTCAGGATTTGCCACTTTTCAAACATGGTAAGAAAAAAAAATTTCTGATTTTATCAGTGGAGTTTCTGAGATACTCACTTTATTGACTAAAAAGAAAAGGTGTCTATGAATTTATCCAAAAATGCTTCAAAACAACAGAAAGGCATAGTCTAGCAGTATGTGGCACACTTTTGGGTGAAAAACAATTTATTTTAATATTTGTCCCCATTTACTGGTTTGAACAAAAATAGTTGTTTAAACTAATCCAAATTTTCCTCAGGATTTGTTCCTTTTCAAACATGGTAAGAAAAACAAACTTTCTGAGTATTTCATTGCTCGTTTCTGAGATTGTCACTTTTTTGACTAAAAAGAAAAGTTCTCTAAAAATTTCCTCGAAAATGATTAAAAATAACAGACGGCTTAGTTTTTCTGTATGTGGGTTACTTGGGGACAAAAAAAGTTTTGTTAATATTTGTCCCTTTTACTGGTTTGATCAAAAACAACTCTTTAAACTAATCCAAAAGTTCCTCAGGATTTCCCCTTTTCATACTTGGAAAAAACAACAACTTTCTTAGTATTTCAGTCTTGTTTCAGAGCTAGTCAATTTTTTGACAAAAGAGAAAAGTTCTCAATGAATTTCTCCAAAAATGCTTCAAAACAACAGAATTCCATAATTTAGCAGTGTGTGGCTAAATTTGTTGAGACAAACATTTTCTATTATTGTTCATCCCGTTTTACTGGTTTGATGAAAAAAAGTTGTTTAAACAAATCAAATTTTCAACAGGATTTGTTCCTTTTCAAATATGGTAAGAAAAAAAACTTTCTGAGTATTCCAGTGCTCGTTTTAGACCTTTTTGACTAAAATGAAAAGTTCTCTATGAATTTCATTGAAAAACTTCAAAACAATAGAAAGGCATAGTTTAGCAGTATGTGGCTCAGTTTGGGGAGAAAAACAATTTTTGTTAATATTTGTCCCCTTTTACTGGTTTGATAAAAAACAGTTGTTTAAACTAATCCAAAATTTCCTCAGGTTTTGTTTCTTATCAAACATGGTAAGAAAAACAAACTTTCTGAGTATTTCAGGGCTCATATCTGAGATAGTCACTTTTTTGACTAAAATGATAAGTTCTCTATGAATATCTTCGAAAATACTTCAAAACAACAGAAAGGCATAGTTTAGCAGTATGTGGCTCAGTTTGGGAGAAAAACAGTTTTTGATAATATTTGTCCCCTTTTACTGGTTTGATCAAAAAAATGTGTTTAAACAAATCCAAATTTTTCTCAGGATTTGCCACTTTTCAAACATGGAAAGAAAAACAAACATTCTGAGTGTTTCAGTGCTCGTTTCTGAAATAGTCACTTTTTTGACTGAAATTAAAAGTTCTCTATGTATATCCTTGAAAATACTTCAAAACCACAGAGAGGCATAGTTTATCAGTATGTGGCTCACTTTGGGGAGAAAAACAATTTTTGTTATTTTGTCCCCTTTTACTGGTTTGATCAAAAAAATTTGTTTAAACTAATCCAAATTTACTTCAGGATTTGTTTCTTTTCAAACATGGTAAGAAAAACAACCTTTCTGAGTATTTCAATGCTCTTTTCTGAGCTAGTCACTTTTTTGACTAAAAAGAAAAGTTCTCTATGAATTTCATCGAAAATACTTCAAAACAACAGAAAGGCATAGTTTAGCAGTATGTGGCTCACTTTGGGGAGAAAAACAGTTTTTGTTAATATTTGTCCCTTTTACTGGTTTGATCAAAAACAGTTGTTTAAACTAATCCAAATTTTCCTCAGGTTTTGTTTCTTATCAAATATGGTAAGAAAAACAAACTTTCTGAGTATTTCAGTGCTCATATCTGAGATAGTCACTTTTTTGACTAAAATGATAAGTTCTCTATGAATTTCTTCGAAAATACTTCAAAACAACAGAAAGGTATAGTTTAGCAGTATGTGGCTCACTTTGGGGAGAAAAACAGTTTTTGTTAATATTTGTCCCCTTTTACTGGTTTGATCAAAAAAAATTGTTTAAACAAGTCCAAATTTTCCTCAGGATTTGCCACTTTTCAAACATGGTAAGAAAAAAAAACTTTCTGAGATTATCAGTGGAGTTTCTGAGATAGTCACTTTATTGACTAAAAAGAAAAGTTCTCTATGAATTTATCCAAAAATGCTTCAAAACAACAGAAAGGCATAGTTTAGCAGTATGTGGCTCACTTTTGGGAGAAAAACAATTTTTTTTAATATTTGTCCCCTTTTACTGGTTTGATCAAAAATAGTTGTTTAAACTAATCCAAATTTTCCTCAGGATTTGTTCCTTTTCAAACATGGTAAGAAAAACAAACTTTCTGAGTATTTCATTGCTCGTTTCTGAGATAGTCACTTTTTTGACTAAAAAGAAAAGTTCTCTATGAATTTCCTCGAAAATACTTCAAAATAACAGAAAGGCATAGTTTTTCAGTATGTGGGTCACTTGGGGGACAAAATTTTTTTTTAATATTTGTCCCCTTTTACTGGTTTGATCAAAAAACTTGTTTAAACTAATCCAAAAATTCCTCAGGATTTCCCTTTTCAAACATGGTAAAAAACAAGAACTTTCTTAGTATTTTCAGTCCTCTGTTTCTGAGCTAGTCACTTTTTTGACAAAAAAGAAAAGTTCTCTATGAATATTCTCCAAAAATGCTTCAAAACAACAGAATTTCATAATTTAGCAGTGTGTGGCTAACTTTGTTGAGACAAAATTTTTTATTACTTTGTCATCCCGTTTTACTGGTTTGATGAAAAAAAGTTGTTTAAACAAATCAAATTTTCCACAGGATTTGTTCCTTTTCAAATATGGTAAGAAAAACAAACTTTCTGAGTATTTCAGTGCTCGTTTTAGACACTTTTTGACTAAAATGAAAAGTTCTCTATGAATTTCCTCGAAAATACTTCAAAATAACAGAAAGGCATAGTTTAGCAGTATGTGGCTCACTTTGGGAGAAAAACAGTTTTTGTTAATATTTGTCCCCTTTTACTGGTTTGATCAAAAACAGTTGTTTAAACTAATCCAAATTTTCCTCAGGATTTGTTTCTTTTCAAACATGGTAAGAAAAACAAACATTCTGAGTGTTTCAGTGCTCGTTTCTGAAATAGTCACTTTTTTTGACTGAAATTAAAAGTTCTCTATGTATATCCTCGAAAATACTTCAAAACAACAGAGAGGCATAGTTTATCAGTATGTGGCTCACTTTGGGGAGAAAAATATTTTTTTGTTATTATTTGTCCCCTTTTACTGGTTTGATCAAAAAAAATTGTTTAAACTAATCCAAATTTTCTTCAGGATTTGTTTCTTTTCAAACATGGTAAGAAAAACAAACTTTCTGAGTTTTTCAATGCTCTTTTCTGAGCTAGTCACTTTTTTGACTAAAAAGAAAAGTTCTCTATGAATATCTTCGAAAATACTTCAAAACAACAGAAAAGCATAGTTTAGCAGTGTGTTGATCACTTTGGGAAGAAAAACAAATTTTTGTTATTATTTGTCCCCTTTTACGGGTTTGATCAAAAAAAGTTGTTTAAACTAATCCAAAATTTCCTCAGGTTTTGTTTCTTATCAAACATGGTAAGAAAAACAAACTTTCTGAGTATTTCAGTGCTCATATCTGAGATAGTCACTTTTTTGACTAAAATGATAAGTTCTCTATGAATATCTTCGAAAATAATTCAAAACAACAGAAAGGCATAGTTTAGCAGTATGTGGCTCAGTTTGGGAGAAAAACAGTTTTTCTTAATATTTGTCCCCTTTTACTGGTTTGATCAAAAATATTTGTTTAAAAAAATCCAAATTTTTCTCAGGATTTGCCACTTTTCAAACATGGAAAGAAAAACAAACATTCTGAGTGTTTCAGTGCTCGTTTCTGAAATAGAAACTTTTTTGACTGAAATTAAAAGTTCTCTATGTATATCCTTGAAAATACTTCAAAACCACAGAGAGGCATTGTTTATCAGTATGTGGCTCACTTTGGGGAGAAAAACAATTTTTGTTATTATTTGTCCCCTTTTACTGCTTTGATTAAAAAAATTTGTTTAAACTAATCCAAATTTTCTTCAGGATTTGTTTCTTTTCAAACATGGTAAGAAAAACAAACTTTCTGAGTATTTCAATGCTAGTTTCTGAGCTAGTCACTTTTTTGACTAAAAAGAAAAGTTCTCTATGAATTTCATCGAAAATACTTCAAAACAACAGAAAGGCATAGTTTAGCAATATGTGGCTCAGTTTGGGAGAAAAACAGTTTTTGTTAATATTTGTCCCCTTTTACTGGTTTGATCAAAAATATTTGTTTAAAAAAATCCAAATTTTTCTCAGGATTTGCCACTTTTCAAACATGGTAAGAAAAAGAAACTTTCTGAGTATTTCAGTGCTCTTTTCTGAGCAAGTAAATTTTGTGACGAAAATGAAAATTTCGCTATGAATTTCATCGAAAATACTTCCAAACAACAGAAAGGCATAGTTTAGCAGTATGTGGCTCATTTTGGGAGAAAAACAGTTTTTGTTAATATTTGTACCCTTTTACTGCTTTGATCAAAAACAACTGTTTAAACTAATCCAAAACTTCCTCAGGATTTGTCCTTTTCAAACTTGGCAAAAAAAAAATTTATGAGTATTTCAGTTCTCTTTTCTGAGCTAGTCCTTTTTTTCACTCAAGTGAAAAGTTCTCTATGAATTTCTCCAAAAATGCTTCAAAACAACAGAAAGGCATAATCTAGTAGTATGTGGCTCACTTTGGGGAGAAAAAGAGTTTTTGTAAAAATTTGTCCCATTTTACTGGTTTGATCAAAAACAGTTGTTTAAACTAATCCAAATTTTCTTAAGGTTTTGTTCCTTACAAACATGGTAAGAAAAAAAATCTTTCTGTGTATATCAGTGGTCTTTTCTGCGATAGTGTTTATTGACTTAAAAGAAAAGGTCTCTATGAATTTCTCCAAAAATGCTTCAAAACAACAGAAAGGTATAGTTTAGCAGTATTTGGCACACTTTGGGGAGAAAAACAGTTTTTGTTAATATTGGTCCCCTTTTACTGCTTTGATCAAAAAAGTTGTTAAACTAATCCAAATTTTCCACAGGATTTGTTCCTTTTCAAACATGGTTAGAAAAACAAACTTTCTGAGTATATCAGAGCTCGTTTCTGAGATAGTCACTTTTTTGACTAAAATGAAAAGTTCTCTATGAATGTCCTGGAAAATACTTCAAAATAACAGAAAGGCATTGTTTAGCAGTATGTAGCTCATTTTGGGGAGAAATTTTTCTTTTTTATTAGTATTTGTCCCCTTTTACTAGTTTGATCAAAAACATTTGTTTAAACAAATCCAAATATTCCTCAGATTTACCGCTTTTCAAACATGGTAAGAAAAACAAACTTTCTGAGTTTATCAGTTGTCGTTTCTGAGCTAGTCACTTTTTGACTAAAAAGAAAAGGTCTTTATGAATTTCCTCGAAAATACTTCAAAACAACAGAAAGGCATAGTTTAGCAGTATGTGGCTCACTTTGCGGAAAAAAAACAGTTTTTGTATATATTTGTCCCCTTTTACTGGTTTGATCAAAAATTGTTGTTTAAACTAATTCAAAATTTCCACAGGATTAGTTCCTTTTAAAAAATGGTAAGAAAAACAACCTTTCTGATTTTTTTTTTGTGCTTTTTTCCTAGATAGTCACTTTTCTGACTAAAAAGAAAAGTTCTCTATGAATTTCCCCCAAAATGCTTCAAAACAAAAGAAAGGCATAGTTTAGCATTATGTGGCTCACTTTGGGGAGAAAAAGAGTTTTTGTTAATATTTGTCCCCTTTTACTGCTTTAATCAAAAAAATTTGTTTAAACTAATCCAAATTTTCCTAAGGATTTGTCCCTATTCAAACATGGTGAGAAAAACAAACTTTCTGAGTATATCAGTGGTCGTTTCTTGAGATAGTCATTTTTTGACTAAAAAAAAAGTTCTCTATGAATTTCTCCAAAAATTCATCAAAACAACAGAAAAGCATAGTTTAGCAGTATGTAGCTCACTTTGGGGAGAAAAACAGTTTTTGTCAATATTTGTCCCCTTTTACTGGTTTGATCAAAAACAGTTGTTTAAACTAATCCAAATTTTCTTCAGGATTTGTTTCTTTTCAATTATGGTAAGAAAAACAAACTTTTTGAGGATATCAGTGCTGGTTTCTGAGCTAGTAATTTTTTTGACTAAAAACAAAAGTTCTCTATGAATATCTTCGAAAATACTTCAAAACAACAGAAAAGCATAGTTTAGCAGTATGTTGATCACTTTGGGAAGAAAAACAAAATTTTGTTATTATTTGTCCCCTTTTACTGGTTTGATCAAAAAAAGTTGTTTAAACTAATCCAAAATTTCCTCAGGTTTTGTTTCTTATCAAACATGTTAAGAAAAAAAAACTTTCTGAGTATTTCAATGCTCATATCTGAGATAGTCACTTTTTTGACTAAAATGATAAGTTCTCTATGAATATCTTCGAAAATACTTCAAAACAACAGAAAGGCATAGTTTAGCAGTATGTGGCTCAGTTTGGGAGAAAAACAGTTTTTCTTAATATTTGTCCCCTTTTACTGGTTTGATCAAAAATATTTGTTTAAAAAAATTCAAATTTTTCTCAGGATTTGCCACTTTTCAAACATGGTAAGAAAAACAAACATTCTGAGTGTTTCAGTGCTCGTTTCTGAAATAGTCACTTTTTTGACTGAAATTAAAAGTTCTCTATGTATATCTTTGAAAATACTTCAAAACCACAGAGGGGCATTGTTTATCAGTATGTGGCTCACTTTGGGGAGAAAAATAATTTTTGTTATTATTTGTCCCCTTTTACTGGTTTGATTAAAAAAATTTGTTTAAACTAATCCAAATTTTCTTCAGGATTTGTATCTTTTCAAACATGGTAAGAAAAACAAACTTTCTGAGTATTTCAATGCTCTTTTCTGAGCTAGTCACTTTTTGACTAAAAAGAAAAGTTCTCTATGAATTTCATCGAAAATACTTCAAAACAACAGAAAGGCATAGTTTATCAGTATGTGGCGCACTTTGGGGAGAAAAACAGTTTTTGTTAATATTTCTCCCCTTTTACTGGTTTGATGAAAAACATTTGTTTAAACTAATCCAAAATTTCCTCAGGTTTTGTTTCTTATCAAACATGGTAAGAAAAACAAACTTTCTGTGTATTTCAGTGCTCATATCTGAGATAGTCACTTTTTTGACAAAAATGATAATTTCTCTATGAATATCTTCGAAAATACTTCAAAACAACAGAAAGGCATAGTTTAGTAATATATGGCTCAGTTTGGGAGAAAAACAGTTTTTGATAATATTTGTCCCCTTTTACTGGTTTAATCAAAAAAAATTGTTTAAACAAATCCTAATTTTTCTCAGGATTTGCCACTTTTCAAACATGGTAGTAAAAACCAACTTTCTGTGTATATCAGTGGTCGTTTCTGAGATAGTCACTTTATTGACTAAAAATGAAAGGTGTCTATGAATTTCTCCAAAAATGCTTCAAAACAACAGAAAGGTATAGTTTAGCAGTATGTGGCTCACATTGGGGAGAAAAACAGTTTTTTTAATTAATATTTGTCCTCTTTTACTGGTTTGATCAAAAATATTTGTTTAAACTAATCAAAATTTTCCACAGGATTTGTTCCTTTCCAAATATGGTATGAAAAACATACTTTCTGAGTATTTTAGTGCTTGTTTTAGAGCTATTCACTTTTTTATTAAGATTAAAAGTTCTCTATGAATTTCGTCGAAAATACTTCAAAATAACAGAAAGGCATAGTTTAGCAGTATGTGGCTCACTTTGGGGAGAAAAACATTTTTTGTTAAAATTTGTCCCCTTTTACTGGTTTGATCAAAAAAAGTTGTTTAAACAAATCCAAATTTTTCTTTAAGTTTTGCCACTTTTCAAACATGGTAGAAAAGGTCTCTATTAATTTCTCCAAAAATGCTCAACAGAAAGGCATAGTTTAGCAATATGTGGCTCTTTGGGGAGAAAAACAGATTTGTTAATATTTGTTCCCTTTTACTGGTATATCAGGATGGTCGTTTCTGAGTTCTCTATGAAGTCACTTTTAGCAGCATTGACTAAAAAGAAAAGGTCTTGTTTAAACTATCCAAATTTTCCTCAATTTCCAACTCTGAGTATTTCAAAAGATAGTCACTTTATTGACTAAAAAGAATTGGTCAACAGAAAGGCATAGTTTAGCACGTTGGGGAGAAAAACAATATGTGGCTCACTTTGTTCCTTTTCAAACATGGAAAAAAACAAAAACAGAGTTTTCAGTGCTAAATATATTTGTAAAATTAAAAGTTCCCTTTTACTGTTTATCAGTTTGATCAAAAACTTTTACTGGTTGTTTTGTTTAAACTAATCCAAATTTTCTTCATTTTTTTCCAAACATGGTAAGAAAAACAGGATTTCAATGCTTCCTAGTCACTTTTTTGACTAAAAAGAAAAATTCTCTATGGTAAGAAAAAAGTTTAAGTATTTCGGTTTGGGGAGAAAAACAGTTTTTGTTAATATTTGTCCCCTTTTACTGGTGTTTAAACAAATCCAAATTTTTTTCAGGATTTGCCACTTTTCAAACATGGAGATTCTGAATGTTTCACTTGTTTCTGAGATAGTCACTGACTAAAAAGAAAAGTTCTCTATGAATTTCTCCAAAAATGCTTCAAAACAACAGAAAGGCATAGTTTAGCAATATGTGGCTCAATTTGGGGAGAAAAACAGATTTGTTAATATTTGTCCCCTTTTACTGGTTTGATCCAAAAAATTTGTTTAAACAAATCCAAATATTCCTCTGGATTTTCCCGTTTTCAAACATGGTAAGAAAAACAAACTTTCAGAGTATATCAGTGTTCGTTTCTGAGATAGACACTTTATTGACAAAAAAGAAAAGTTCTCTATGAATTTCTCCAAAAATTGTTCAAAACAACAGAGAGGCATAGTTTATCAATATGTGGCTCTCTTTGGAGAGAAAAACAATTTTGTTATTATTTTTCCCCTTTTACTGGTTTGACCAAAAACAGTTGTTTAAACTAATCCACATTTTCCTCAGGATTTGTTTCTTTTCAAATATGGTAAAAAAAAAAATTTCTGAGTATTTCAGTGCTTGTTTCTGAGCTAGTCACTTTTTTGACTAAAAAGAAGAGTTCTCTATGAATTTCTCCAAAAATGCTTCAAAACAACAGAAAGGCATAGTTTAGCAGTAAGTGGCTCACTTTGGGAAGAAAAACAATTTTGTTAATATTTGTCCCCTTGTACTGTTTTGATCAAAAAAATTTGTTTAAACTAATCCAAATTTTCCTCAGGATTTGTTCCTTCAAAAACATGGTAAGAAAAACAAACTTTCTGAGTATTTCAGTGCTCATTTCTGATATAGTCTCTCTTGACTAAAAAGAAAAGTTCTCTATATATTTCCTCGAAAATGATTAAAAATAACAGAAGGCATAGTTTATCAGTATGTGGCTCACTTTGTGGAGAAAAAATGTTTTTGTTAATATTGTCCCGTTTTACTGGTTTGATCAAAAACAACTGTTCAAACTAATCCAAATCTTCCTCAGGATTTCCCCTTTTCATACTTGGAAAAAAACAAAATTTTCTGCGTATTTCAGTGCTTGTTTCTAAGCTAGTCAATTTTTTGACTAAAAAGAAAAGTTCTCAATGAATTTCTCCAAAAATGCTTCAAAACAAGAGAAAGGCATAATCTAGCTGTGCGTTGCTCAATTTGTGGAGAAAAACAGTTTTTATTATTGTTTAACCCCTTTTACTGGTTTGATGAAAAATAGTTGTTTTAACTAATCCAAATTTTCCTCAGGATTTGTTCCTTTCCAAACATGGTAAGAAAACAAACCCTCTGAGTATTTCAGTGCTCATTTTAGAGCTAGTCACTTTTTTGACTAAAATGAAAATTTCTCTATGAATTTTCTAGAAAATACTTCAAAATAACAGAAAGGCATAGTTTTGCAGTCTGTGGCTCACTTTTTGTAGAAAAAAAGTTTTTGTAAATATTTGTCCCCTTTTACTGGTTTGATCAAAATCATTTGTTTAAACTAATCAAAATTTTCCTCAGGATTTGTTCCTTTCAAAACATGGTAAGAAAAAAAATTTCTGGGTGTTTCAGTGCTCGTTTCTGAAATAGTCACTTTTTGACTAAAATTGAAAGTTCTCTATGTATATCCTCGAAAATACTTCAAAACAACAGACAGGCATTGATTATCAGTGTGTGGTTCACTTTGGGGAGGAAAACAGTTTTTGTTAATATTTGTCCCCTATAACTGGTTTGATCAAAAACATTTGTTTAAACTAATCCAAATTTTCCTAAGGATTTGTTTCTTTTCAAACATGGTGAGAAAAAATTTTTTCTGAGTATTTCAGTGCTCGTTTCTGAGCTAGACACTTTTTTGACTAAAAAGAAAAGTTCTCTATATGGTTTGAACAAAAACAGTTGTTTAAACAAATCCAAATTTTCCTCAGGATTTGCCACTTTTCAAACATGGTAAGAAAAACTAACTTACTGAGTTTATCAATGGTCGTGTCTGAGATAGTCAATTTAGTGACTAAAAAGAAAATGTCTCTATGAATTTATCCAAAAATGCTTCAAAACAACAGAAATGCATAATCTAGCAGTATGTGGCTCACTTTGAACAAAAAAAGTTGTTTAAATTAATCAAAATTTTCCTCAGGATTTGTTTCTTTTCAAATATGGTAAGAAAAACAAACTTTCTGAGTATTTCATTGCTCGTTTCTGAGATAGTAACTTTTTTGACTAAAAAGAAAAGTTCTCTATAAATTTCCTCGAAAAGAGGCGGACCGCGAAAATTTGGCGCACATTTCCGCGTTCCGCCTCTTTTCAACACTAGAACTCAAGGGGGTTTTACCGGAAAAAAATTCTGACTCGTCAGTATCACAGCTAAGTGCTTTAGCTACCCTCAGACCAATTTGGGGGCGCGTCGGTCAAGGCGCCTTTGAGTTATCTTTGCCACAAATTAGGTCGTGTTTGGATATATCTACTAAGAAAATATGCCTATAGAGACTTTTTTATATCATCTTAAAGCACACACAATAAGCAACAAGCTGGTATAAAAATTATTTGCACAGAAGAAAGGAAAAAAAAGTTATGACAACTACCAAAAAACCCTGAAAGTTTCGGGGAAAAATGGTGTGGTCCCCCCGGACTGAAATGAGATTATGTTGTCAATTTCCTGAGAAAATGCTACAAAACACCAATAAACATCGGAATAGCTATGAACTCACTATATGACTCATTTTGAAGTTCATAACAGTTTTCAACGGAATATGATCAGTTTTGTGGAAAAAAGTCCTTTCCGGGTTATTCTCACCTTATTTCTGAGACAGTCATTTTAAGGACTGAAATGAGATTATGTTGTCAATTTCCTGAGAAAATGCTACAAAACACCACTAAAGCCTAGTAGGGCAGTTTGTGATTAATTTTGTGGCGTAAAAAAGTTTTCGGCATTATTTTTCCAGTTACACGTGTTTGACAAGTAAAGGTTTTTCCATTTATTCTGAGCTTATTTCATAGATAACCACTTTATGCCCCACAAAGTTAGCTAGCGATTTCCTATGAAAATGATACAAAACACGATATTAGCTTTTATCTGCCAAATTGGGCTCATTTTGATTTGCAAAACAGTTTTCGAAAATCAACTGTTCCACACTGGTTTATGAAAAAAGTTCACTCTGGGTAATTTCTAGCTTCTTTCTGAGGAATCACTTTTTGTATCGAATGAGATTTTTTGTCAATTTCTGGCAAAAATGCTTCTGAACACCTGAAAAGCTTATAATAGATGTATGTGATTTATTTGGGGGTGTAAAACTTTTTGATATATTTTTCCAATTATTGTGTATGACGAATAAGTAGCATTTCCATCTTTTCTGAGTTAATTTCTGTTTTTTTTCCCCATAATGGTAGTTTTTGGTGATTTCCTACGAAAACAATACAAAACACCAAAATAGCCGAAAACTGGCCATTGTGGCTCATATTGAAGTAGAAAACAGTTTTCTACAGGACATGACCTGTTTCATACTTGTTTGAGAAAACAAGTCATTTCTTGGTAGTTCAAAGCTTCATTCTGAGAAAATCTCTTTTTGGACCGAAATGAGAGTTTTTGTAAATTTCCGGTAAAAATGCTTCAATGCACATGAAAAGCTTAGTTTTCTGGTAAGTGGTTTATTTTGATGTGCAAAATTGTATTCGGCAATATTGGTCCAGTTTCATGTGTGTGACGAAAAGAGTTGTTACCACAAATTCTAAGCCAATTTCTGATGTAGCCATATTTTGCCCAATAACGGTTGTTATTCGAGATTTCTTACAATAACAATACAAAACATTAGAATAGATATGAACTTCCCAATGCAGTTATTTCGAAATCCAAAAAAGTTTTCAGCAATGATAAGACCCATTTCACAATCGTTTGAGAGAAAAAAGTCCGTTCTGTGTAATTCTTAGCTTCTTTCTGAGATAATTATTTTTGGACCGAAATGAGACTTATTTGTCAATTTCTGGTAAAATTGTTTCAAACTCCTGAAAAGCTTAGATTAGCGCTATATGGCTCATTTTGAGGTATAAAACTGTATTCGTTAGTATTTGTCACATTTCATATGTAATTGTCAAAAAAAAGCTGGTTCTGTCAAATCTGATCTAAGATAGCCAATTTTTTCCCCCATGACAGTAGTTTTAGCGATGTCCTATGAAAATAATACAAAACACAAGAATAGCTATGACTGCCCATTGTAGCTCATAGTGTGTTCAAAACATTTTTTGACAGGATATCACTCCTTTCACACTGGTTTGGGGAAAAAAAAGTCCTTTCCAGGTAATTCTTAGCTTGTTTCTGAGACATTTATTCGTGGACCGAAATGTGAAGTTTTTGTCAATTACAAGTGAAAATGCACCAAATTACCTAAAAAGCTTAGAATAACTCTATGTTGTTTAATTTGAGGCTCAAAAGAGTTTTCAGGAATATTTTTTCGGTTTCACGTATTTGAGGATTAAAAGTCCTTTCCATCTATTCTGATCTTATGATATAGACACCTCAGCCCATAACGGTTGTTTTTTGGCAATTTACTTCGAAAATGATACAAAACACAACATCAACTGCCTAATATGGCTCATTTGGAAGTTCACAACTGTTTCGACTGGATGTGACCCATTTCACACATATTAGAGGGAAAAAGTCCTCGCAGGGTAATTCTTTGGTTCTTTCGGAGAAGTCACTTTTTGGACCGAATTGTGAGTTTTTTTGTCAATTTCTCACAAGAATGCTTCAATAAACCTGAAATGCTTAGATTATCTATATGTTGCACATTTTGAGGTTCATAACTGTTTTGTTTGGATTTTTCTCGTTTCATGTATTTGAAGAAAAAAAGTTGTTTCCATTATATCTGAGCTTAATTCTGAGATGCCCAGTTTTTGCCCCATAAAGGTTGTTTTTTAGGAATTACTGAGAAAACGATATAAAATACAACAATTTGGAAACTGTCCAATTTGGCTAATTTGGTAGTTAAAAATAGTTTTCAACAGGATTTGACCCGCTTTACACTCGTTAGTGGTATAAAAAGTCACTTCTGGGTAAGTTCTAGTTACCTTCTGAGAGCGTCACTTTATAGGACTGAAAAAAAATTCAATTTCAGGGAAAAATGCTACAAAACACCTGAAAAGTTAGATTAGCTGTAATTGACTCATTTTGAGATCTACTGTTTTCATTTGAATTTGTCCTGTTTCACTTGTTTGACGAATTCCGTCAAATCTGAGTGTATTTCAGAGACAACCACTTATTGTTCCACAATGGTAGTTTTTGGTGATATCCTATAAAAACCATAAAAACAACAGAATATCCATGATCTCCCCAATGTGGCTTATTTTGAAGTTTAAAACTGTTTTCGACAGGATATGACCCATTTCAGATTCTTTTGACAAAAAATGTCCTTTCCAGGTAATTCTTAGCTATTTTCTGAGATGGTAAATTTCCGGACCAAAATGAGAGTTTTTTGTAAATTTCAGCAAAAATGCTTCAAAACACCTAAAAATATTGGATTAGCTCTATGTGGTTCATTTTGAGGTGCAAAACTTTTTTGGCTGTATTTGTCCAGAATCACGGCTATGTCAGCAAGAAAAGTTGTTTCTATCTAATCTGAGCTTATTTTTAAGATATCCACTTTTGCCCCATAACATTTGTTTTTTGCATTTTGTTGCGAAAAAGATAAAACACCAGAATAGCTATAAACTTCCCAAAGTGGCTCATGTTAATGCTAAAAGGTTTATGACAGAATCTGACCCGTCACCCATTTAAGGAAAAAAAAATTCCTATCCTGGAATTTTTTTGCTTCAAAAGGACTGAAATGACTTTTTTTGTCAATTCCGGAAAAATACTTCAAAACACCTGGAAAGTTCAGATTAGCAGTATGCAGCACATTTTTTAAGGTCAAAACTCACTTCGTTAGTTTTTGTCACTTCAAGTGTGTGAAGAAAAAAGTGGTTTCTGTCAAATCTGAGTATATTTCAGAGATAGCCAATATTTTCCCAATAATGGTGAAAATGATCCAAAATACAACAATAGCAGTGAACTATCCAAAGTGGCTCATTTTGTTCTTAAAAACAACGACATTATTTGACCTATTTCACACTAGTTTGAGGGGTAAAAAGTCACTCCTGGGTAATTCTTAGTTACCTTCTGAGAGAGTTACCTACATTTTGGTCATTTTTTTGTCAATTTCCAGCCAAAATGCATTAAACTACCAGAAAAGTTAAGATTAGCCACAACTTGGCTCATTTTGAGATACAGAACAGTTTTCGTTAGAAATTGTCCTGTTTCACTTGTATCAAGAAAAAATGCCGTGTCCGTCAAATCTCAGCTTATTTCAGAGATAGCCAATTATTGCCCCACAATGGTTGTTTTTGGCGATGTAAAAAAAAAAAAAATACAAAATAACTGAATATCTATGAACTTCCAAATCATTTTGATGATCAAAACTGTTTTCTACAAGATATTACCTATTTCACAATCTTTGGAGAAATAAAATCTTTTCCATGTAATTCTTAGCTACTTTGTGTAATCAATCTTTGGACAAATGTTTTTTTTGAAAATTTCGGCAAAAATGCTTCAAAGCAACTGGAAAGCTTAAATTAGTTCTATATGGCTAATTTTATGGTGCAAAGCCGCTTTTGCTCGTATTTGTCCAGTTTCACGTGTTGGACGGCAAGAAAAGACATTTCCATGAAATCTGAACTCATTTCGGAATTTGCAAAAAATATAAAAACCAGAATAGCTATGAACTCTCCAAAGTAGCTTAAACTTAAAACATTTTTTGATAGGATATGACCCGTTTGACACCGGTTTGAGGAAAACAAAGTCCTATCCGGAAATTTTTTAGCTTCTTTCAGAGAAAATCACTTTTTTGACCGAAATGAGATTTATCTTGTCAATTCCAGCATAAATGTTTTAAAATACCTGAAAAGCTTAGATTAGCAATATGTGGCACATTTTGACGAGCAAAACTGTTTTCATTTGTATTTGTCCCATTTGACGTGTGTGAAGGAAAAAAAAATTCCGTGAAATCTGACCTTATATCTGAGATGTAACTTTTTGCAGCATAATGGTAGTTCTTCGCAATTTCCTACGAAAATGTTACGAAACATCAAAATAGTTGTGAAAAGACCAATGTGACACATTTAGTAGTTCACACCAGGTTTTTCCACGATATGACCCGCTCCAAACTCGTTTGAGGGGAAAAATACACATGTAAGCTACAACCAGTTAAACAAGTCCTGGTAATTCTAGCTTATTTTTGAGATCGTCACTTTATGGACTGAAGTCAGAGTTTTTTTGGCCATTTTCCGCAAAAATGCTTTAAAACACCTGAGAGCTCACAATAGTATGTGGCACAATTTGAGATGAAACATTGTTTTCATTAGTATTTTCCCATTTCACGTGTTTGAAGAATAAAGGTTGTTTACAACAAATCTGACTTAATTTTGAGATAGCCAATTTTTGCCCCATAGCAGTTGTTTTTGGAGCTTTACTGACAAAACAATACAAAAAACCAGAATAGCTATCAACTGCCCAATGTGGCTGATTTTGAAGGTCAAAAATGTTTTCGACAGGATTATACCAGTTTCACATTCTTTTAAGAAATAATGTCCTTTTCATTTTTTGGACCAAAAGAGAGTTTTTTTGGCAATTTCAGAAAAAACGCTTAAAAACACCTGAATAGGTTAGATTAGCTCAATGTGGTTCAGTTTGTGATGGAAAACAGTTTATGGTAGAATTTATCCAATTTCACGTGTTTAATGTCAAGAATAAGCGTTTTATCCAATCTGAGCTTATTTCTGATAGAGCCACTTTTTGTTGCATAACAGTTTTTGGTGATTTCCTGTAAAAAAGATAAAATACCTAAATAGTTATTAACTGCCCAAATGGCTCATTTAGAAGTTAAAACAGTTTATACAGTTTATCACCCGTAGGACACTTGTTTGAGGAAAATAAAGTCCTATCCATGAATTTTTTTTTCAGAATTGTCATTTTTTAGACCGAAATGAGTTATTTTTTTCAATACCAACATGAATGCTTCAAAACACCTGAAAAGCTTTGATCAGCAGCATGTGGCACATTTTATGGTGCAAAGCTGTTTTCATTGTTAGTTCCGTTTGATGTGCATGATGAAAAATTTTTTTTCCATCAAATCTGACCTTATATCAAGATGCCACTTTTTTGCTGAATAGTTATGAAGTGTCCAATAAGCCTCATTTTGAAGTTCTCAGCAGGTTTCGAGATGATTTGACCCATTTCACACTTGTTTATGGAAAAAAATGACTTTTCCAGATCATTCTTAGCATATTTTTGAGTAGTCACTTTATGGACCGAAATGAGTGTTTTTTTGACAAATTTCTGCAAAAAAAAATTCAAAACATCTGAAAAGCTCAGATTAGCAGTGTGTTCATATTTTGAAGAAAAAAACTGTTTTCGTCAGTATTTGTCCCATTTCACATGCATGACCAAAAAAAATATTACAGTCAAATCTGACCTTATTTTTGAGAGCCACTTTTTGCCTCATAATGTTGTTTTTGGTAATTTACAAAGACAATGGTACAAAACACCTGCATAGCTGTTCTGTCAATTGTGGCATATTTTGAAGTTGAAAAGCGATTTCGACAGGATTTGATCTGTTTCATACTTGTTCGAGAAAAATGTACTTTCCTGGTTCTTCTTAGCTTCTTTCAGAGATAATATCGTTTGGGGCCGATGTAATTATTTTCTTGTCAATTTGTGGCGAAAATGTATCAAAACACCTGAAAACTAAGAAAAGCTGTATGTTGTTCACTATGAGGTGCAATAACTGTTATAGGCTTTTTTTTCCAGTTTTAAGAGTTTGCCAAAGAGCATTTCCATTCTGAGCTTGTTTCTGAGATGACACTTTTTGCCCAATAAAGGTAGTTTTTGGCGATTTCTAAAGGAAACGATACAAAACACCAGAATAGCAATGAAATGCCCAATATGCTCATTTTGAATTACAAAACGTTTTTCCACATGATTTGACCCCTTTCACTCTCTGTAATTCTTAAATTCTTTCTAGTCATTTCTAGGGTGAAAATAATTTTTTTGGACAATTTCTGGAAAAAATACATAAAACACCTGAAAAGCTTATATTTTTTCAGCAAATCAGGGTGGTTATTATTCGACCTGTTTCACTTGTTCGACAAAAAATATAATTTCCATCAAATCAGAGCTTATTTCTGAAATAGCAATTTCCCCCCTTAACTGTAGTTTTTGTCAATTTCCTACAAGGAATAGCTATGAACAGCACAATGTGATGCATTTTGAAAAACAAAAACTTTTTTGACAGAATATGACCCTTTCACATTATTTTGAGGAAAAAGCCCTTACCAGGTGATTCTAACTCTGAGGTATTCACACTTTGGACTGAAATTGTGTTTTTTGTCAATACCAGCAAAAGTGCTACAAAACACCCAAAAAGCTTAGATAAGCTGAATGTGGCCATTTTGAGGGTCAAAATTGTTTCGGTAGAATTTGTTCAGTTTCAAATGTTTGATGGAAAAAAACATGTTGTTTCCATCAAATCTGAGTTTATTTCTGAGATCCCATATTTTTCCCAATAATGGTAGTTTTTGGTAATTTCCGACGAAAATGTTACAAAACACAACAATAGCTCAATGAGCTCAATTTGTGTTTCAAGACACTTTTCCTCGGGATATGACCCATTTCACATTATTTTGAGGAAAGAAAATCCTTTCTGTTTAATTCTTAGCTTCTTTCGGAGATAGTCACTTTCTGGAACGAAATAAGAGTTATTTTTGTCAATTTCCTGCAAAAATGCTAAAAACACCTGAAAAACATAGATTAGCTGTCTGGGGCTCATTATGAGGAACAAAACTGTATTTGTTTGTATTTGTTCCGTTGCATGCAATTCTGGAAAAAAATTGTTTCTGTCACATCAGAGTTTATTTCTGAGATTAATACTTTTTTCCCCATAACAGTGGTTTTTTCCAGATTTTCAATGAAAATAATACTAAACATCAGAAATGATATGAACTCCCCTATGTAGCTAATTTTTCAAGTTCAAAACAGTTTTCTACAGTAGTTGACTCATTTCACAGTAGTTTAAGAACAGAGGTCTATTCCTGGTAATTCTTAGCTTCCTTCTGAGGCACTTTTTGGTCCAAAATGAGAGTTTTTTGTCGATTTCGGCAAAAAAATTCGAAACACCTGAAAAGCTTAGATTAGCTATGAGGCTCATTTTGTGGTTTAAAACTTTTCCCGGTAGTATTTGTCCTGTTTCACGTGTTTGACGGCAAAATTTTTGGCAAATTCCTACGAAAATGATTAAAAAAACTCCAGAAGAGTAGTAAACTGACCAATGTGGCTCATATTGAAACACAAAACTAGTTTCAACAGGAATAAACTGGTTTCACACTCGTTTGAGAAATGAAGTTCTTTCCGGGTAGTTCATAGCTGCTTTCTGATACAATCTCTTATTGGACCGAAATGAGAGTTTTTGTGAAATTCCGGGAAAAATGCTTCATCCACATGAAAACCTTAGATTAGTTGTATGTAGTATATTTTGCGGTGCACAACTGTATTGGGCAGTTTGGTCCAGTTTCATGTGATTAAAGAAAAAGTTAGATTCCGTCAATTCTGAGATTATTTGTGATATAGCCATTTATTGCCCAATAACGGTAGTTTTAGGCTATTTCCTACGAACATTATACAAAACAGCAGAATAAACAGCCCAGTGTGGCTAATTTTGAAGATCAAAACTTTTTTCTACAGGATATGACCCATTTTACATTCTTACTTCTCTAATAAAAGTTAACCGATGTCAATTATTAAACAAAATCTATATGATACTACAATGGCCAGCTTTAACTCTGCATGTATCACTGCTTGAATTTCCACATGGCTTTTCTTGCCATCATGTAATGGAGAGCCATATTTGATCTGATTCACAAAAGGGGCTGGCCCTTGAGACAACTAAAGGCAAAGGCATTGATATAGAGCCTTGCCATGCTCCAACCCAGTCTTAATACCTACCCTTAAATTCCCTTATCTTTGCGATGGGAGAAGTCGAGTTGTGTTAAAACTGTAACTGCAGCCCAAATATATAAAAATTTTTCCTATTGATTATATTCCAGGCATTTGGAAGGAGTATAATTTCCACATGCCAGGCGAACAGGCCATAATGCCGGAGAAGTGCAAAGAAGTGACCATCAGCTAGCTGCTAGTGAATCTGTGTTATCCTTACTATACTTGCAAAAGGTTGTACTTCTTGGAAATGATTGAATGCCATTTTTGATATATAGGGGAAGTATTAAATTCCTGTTGCAGAGATATATGCTTGAGATACACCAGAACTTTTTTCCCCCGACCCAAGTATAAAAAATGTATGGGGTCAGCCACTTCAGACACGGGCTTGAACAAGTGTATCTCAAACAAGTTTTATGTAATATAGAGGATGGAAACCAAAAATTAGTGCTTTAACTAAATTGACATTGGCCAGACTACAAAAAACAATTTAATCTATGAAACAAACATCTACAAAACAACACTTACAATTAACAAAAACAACAATGAGAAACGAAAACATAGCTAAACACACATGCACACACACATTCACTTACTCACACAAACAAATTGACATAGATATGACATGATCCTAAGCTTTTTAAAGCCAATACTTGCAGTATATATATTGCATTACAAATTACATTAGAACGTATTTATTTTACACATTTAATATAAATAAGCCAGTAAACCTATGTACTTGTACACAGCAACAATGCAAGAAGTAGCTTATTACACATCTTTAGTTCAGTTTCTGCCTCAGCATTTAGAGCTATGATGCCGACACACTTGCTGTGGAACCATACTTGTTCTGCAGGTAGTAATTAATAAAAAAAGTCATGTTTTTAATATTCTATAGCATGGACTGTTGTTGTCGAAATATAGACCCACTTCCATTTAATTACATGTTATTTTGTATACTCCATCAGTTACCAAAAAATAACTGAGAAACCAGCAAGTAAATGCTTTGTATTTCAAAAAAGCTGCCACATGATCACACAATCTGCTTGCAGATGTGATCGTTTATGAGGGTGGAGTATTCCCTATAGAATATGTGATATTAGTACTTATACTTGCTGCAGGAAAAGTGATTCTTTACCTAATATATATTGTACTACCCAATATATGTTGGTCCAAAAGCAAAAATTGCTTTGTTTAGAAACAGAGAGCTATATTGGATTGACCTGTTAAAAAAATGGAAAAAGTTTGTAACTATGCAGACCAAACAGTTAGACCCTACACCGCTTAAGATTGTGCACACCAATACTATGGCTATATGGTTGCGCAAGTACTGCATGATTTTAGAACCATCACAAAATTGGTGTACATGATTTAAAAGGTAAAAGGATCAACTAGTTGTGGTCTACATGGGTACAGTCTTGTTTCCATTAATTTTTTTAATAGGTCAACAAATATAGCAGTTTGTTTTTATATCAAATTTTTTTTTTGTTTTGTTCCTAGTTGGTTTTTGGGGGTTATTATTATTTTTTTTGTTTGTTTTGTTGAATCTGTGCAGTTGAGAAGTATTGGAAAAAAGTAAGACTACTTCTAATTTAAACTGTTTGGCGGAAGGTCGCCTAGGCATTTAAACACTTTATCTATCTTATTTACTATTGCTGTTCACTTCACATTTATCAATATGTGCTATGAATTGCTGCTAACTTTGACTGTGCAAGGGTTGTTGCCAGTATGAGGCAGAAGTAACAGTTGCCACATCTGGCATTTCAGCTACATGCATTTACAAGGATATTTCTCTCTCGCAACTCTTCTAGCAGGGCTGTAGCTGCTCATGTAAGTTTTAGAGGGATATCAGCTTCTTTTATTTTGGGTGGGGCTGGGAGTGGGGTTGGTGCACTATTTTTAAATGTGCGGCAATCCTAAATAGGGAGTATGCCAAGTGAGTACTAGCATACCATGTTAGGTTGAGAATGATGTAGACCCAAGTGATGCAGGTGATGTGGCCGACAGCTAAGATGAATTCACAGTTATGTACCACATACTGCATGCCATCATCTACTACTGTGAACTACGTAGTCAGCATCCGTGGAAGTTAAACTAATTACTCACCATGAAAATCATATGTATGGGCATTATTAGGTGGACCATTGGCACATCTTATGTGTATAGCCTGATCCTAGATTGAAGAAGGAGCGTATTGGGGGCTTGCAACATGGAGGTTACCAGTATCAGCTTAAAAAGTAACCTATTACTTGACAGTATATATTTCGAGTGCATGAAAGCTATGATTCCTGTTTCAATCTCCTGGTATAAAATGGCGCAATCAAAATATGTTCAAACATGAAGGGTTTGGAATAAATCCCAGCTAGTTCTAAGATATTGTGTAGTTAGTTAATGGAAATTTGACTTCTCTTCCCCCTCTCCCTACCCTTATAGTAAGAAATATCACACAAACATCTCAACAATCTATTTACAATCATCAAAGTCACATTTTGGCCAGCATGAATTGCAATTGGATTGTACATGTCTTGTAAATGAGGCAATGTTCAGGTTGAACACTTCTTTTCACAATGTTGAACAAGGAGTCCTCCAGTTCAGAATAACACAAGGCCATATATACAACTGGTACCTCCAAAAAAGATGTTGCATTAGCTTTTATTAATGAGCACTGCATGATGGAGTGATCTGGAGGGTGAACAAATTTCCTAGTTATGGCTTTCTATGTATAGTATACCGAACATAAGCGCTTTTGTGATAGAGCACCTGGAGGTCTATGGGGAGGCTGTATAAGCCTGCTCCCCAAATCCCAATTTTTAAAATCAAATTTCTACTCACCATAATTTTTTTCCTATAACTCTGTGCAGGTAATTTCAATATCATATTGTTGTTTATTCTGTTTGTTTTCTAATGATATGTTTATTGTATATATTAGTATATTTTCTAAGATGGTACATTCACCAATATCAAGGCTACTAAGTAAATCTCTACCACAAGTTTGGAACTATGTAAATCGCACATGCATTGATAACAAAACAACTTGGAATGTGTCTTCCCAAAGCCCTTAGCTGTGATATGAATAGATTTTAATACGCATGGACTTGTTGAAAAGTTATAAGGCGCCATATATTGGACATGCTTCATTATCTTTGCATGCTTAGTTATGACTGTATCAAACTGGGGGTGCAAATATACTTGGTAACCTTGATTTGGTGCATGTATATTCTATGAAAATGTCCAATAGAGATATTCAGCATATCATTTGAAACCACACAGAATAGAGGCATTCTAAAATTACCGGCACAGAGTTGAGGAAAAAAAAAAAAATTTAAAATTGGGATTTATGGGGGGGGGGGGGGGGGCTAGCTTGTGTAGTTCTCCTAGAGGTAGAGAGAGTGTTACCATAGTCTCTGATACAGGATCTTATCACACCTCTTTATACCAGGAACTTAGCAAAACAAACAAAAAGGAAATTGGAGATGTCAAGCTATACTCTTCACCAAGTTGCTAGCAGAATACTTGGAAACTGTTTTCGGAATGGTACGTGACTGATCAAAAAATGTTCATTCTAAATATTCCGTAGTGGTCCATGAAAATATAAACTGATATATAACAGGAAAAATACAAGAAACTAAATAAAATCAACATTGCCTTGGCAAATAATAACTAAAAGTTAGTTTCTTAATTTACACATAGTTCATTGGAAGTTAAGGTCTAAACTTCTTGCACTTGTTACTCTATTGTAAAATGCAAAGACAACCACAGCTCAGCAAAATGCAGACTTTATTAAAACCATGAAATTCCATTTTTTAGGAGATCTTGTATCTGTCTATTTCTCCTCACATATATCTTGAGTACCAAAATAAATTGGATCAACCACTTGTGATCCATGAATATAATCCTATATATATGTGGGTGTATATAATTTAATAATGAACTTGGTAAAAGATTTTATAATTGATAAGTTCAGGAATTCTCCTGAGTAATTGTTACAAAAACTTTTTTAAATGCGGCTATTAAATTTAAAAGAAAAAACAAAATAAATAGATTCACTTACCAATGTTGATTACAAACATTCAGAGGACCACTTATCTTTCACATTTTTAAATAATGGACATCAAGTTTATATCGCTCTTTAAATTCTTGATTAGACCACATACATTTAACGGACCCTTTAATAATGAACACAACAGTATATAGGTAAATTCTTGTTACCTTTCCTTTTTGACTAGTTTATCCAGTATTATATAAAAATCAATACAGCTCTGTATAGCACAATATATTCCTGGCCTGGTGAAATAGATGCCAAGCATATAAATTTCAAGGTCCCGCATTGAGGGAACTCAGCTTGTAAGTGCCATATCAGCAGTTCACTATCACAAATGTTTTGGTTTAATTTGATTTATCTACTCAATTCAATCTACTGTGGTAGATATAACTAGTACAAAGCTAAAAAATAGTAGAATATAGCTAAATGCTCACCTACTGAGGTTTAAATTGTTCATGTAGTACTTACACAAACTTTCCTCATGTAAATGCATTGAGAATAGACTGAAGGTGTGGTGATGCACAAGTATTTAATACTCTTGCAGTGATGCCAAAGGAATGCACAACTATTCTCAGCAACATTCGACAATATGGAGAATGGAATGGTAACATACAGGGCTACTCCCTGTAACTACCTAATGTGAATGCATACACGTGCACATCCAACTAATTAACATGCTTTTCAGAGCCAGGCTCGTCGATATTAGCCCTAATCCAATTACACAACTATAGGTATTTCTTATATATAAAAAAATATGGCATTTCCCTGCATCATCCTGTCAATAGACCTGGTGGAACTTCCCCTGGTCACTCACCCTTTGTGTCTCTATGGAGATTTCCCAAGGGAGATTGCTTGTTTATAGGTTCCCGCAACATTTGCCCTTGCCCGATTGCTAGGAAGTCAATCCATGGACACTTACCTGTGTTTATATGTCATTGTGGGTTTTTGATCTTCCCTTCCCTCATTGCCCTTGACTTTGTGAGTGGGTATGAATCCAGTAATGCTGAACAAGAATAGTGGAGTGGGTGCAAGGCAGATACCCTTGTTTGATTTAAAAACAATCAGCTTTATTGGGTTGGTCTCTTAAAAAAAAAATGGAAGCAAGGCTGTACCCATGTAGACCACAACCAGTTAGATATCCTTTACCATTTAAGATCACCACATTATTGGTGTATATCATTTTAATTGATTGAGGGACATCTAAGTGGTTGTGGTGTACATGGGTACCTTCTTGTTTCTAAACTTCTACAGGCCAATTCAATATAGCTGTTTGTTTTTAAACAAACCTTTTTGTTCTTGTTTTAAGATGTTGTTTTGTATTTTCTGTATAGTAGAGTAGTTGACCACAACACCTAGTAAGAGCTGAACGGCGGAGCTCTTATATTTTTAACAAGGATCAGCTACAATCTCCTATGGACTTGATAACATTCTTTGCTTATGATTAATTTATTATGGTTACAATTGTAGTGATATAAAAAAAATTATTAACTTAATAAACCCAAATGTATGAGCATCTTTGGTTTTTTTAATCATTAACACCTTTTTCCAGTATTTTTTCTTCATGTTTCAATGGATCGAGAAATGAAAAAGTTGTGGATGTAGATTGAAAATTTGGAGTCTTTTATTATCAAAAGTATGATGAGTGAATCTATTGCATACTAGTTATGTGTAAAATGAAGTGAAAAAACATGCCTAGATCCTTGATGATGAATTTGATGGCACTGCTTGGTGAAGAATTCATAGCACACATGGAGTCTTTTGTGTAGCTGAAACCACCGTTTTGGCTTCTAGAAGTTGCTAGTGTGAGTTTTAGCTGAAATGTAAGCTTTGGTTTTGGGCTTCCAACCCCCCCTTCCCCACTCCTGAATACCATTTAAAAAAGGGTTAATCCAATACAAAGTACTAGTGCATACCCGGTATATATATACATACCTATATTTATACATACATACTTAACTGGATATACTTATCAATGTATATATACATATATATACATACATACACACATATACATAACTGTTACAAACTAATGGAATGGATTTACTATCAGATGTAAAGCTTAACCCATGTAAGAGGGTGTCGAGGGCAGCCCTCAACATGCCCAAGAACCATCAAGATGGTCCTTAGGCCTGAACACTTAGCTTAGCTGTAATTATAATTAGTAGGTGTTAAACATACAATGATCTTAGTTGCATGCTCAATTAGCTTATTATATGGACATATGAAAGCCTATGGGGTTTCTGTACTTAGACTTTTGTGTGTGTATTATATATTTGTGTGGTTTCCTGTTTCCTGGGCTTCACCCTGATTCCCCATTATTCTTGAGTTCTGTCTGTTATTGCTCAATTATTCTATCAGCTTTCTAATAATACTCTAAATTTCTCTGAGTTAAGCTAAGGAGTGATTGTACAGCATTGATATTACTCTGGTGGCAGCATTGTTACCAAGTTGGGAGTTATCTTCAGTAGTAACCCTCAACATATGGTGGCAGCGGTGGGATGGATAGGAGGAGACATCAGTTTTACCAGCACAGTTGAGTGGGTACAAGCATTGAGGGAGACTCTAGTAGCTCTACACAAGGTAGCTCATGCCAATGAGGAGGTAGCAAAAGATAAATCTAAGACAGCATATGATGTTGGGTCCAAGGCCCGTAGCTTTGAGCCAGGTGGTCTTGTGTTATGCCATACCCCTGGGCTCACGGGGAAACTACAGTCAATCTGGGATGGCCCCTACGAAGTGGTTGCTAAACTATCTAATTGCAACTACACTATTGCAGTCAAAGGCAAAAGATCTAGACATACCACTGTGCATATCAATAGATTAAAAGCATGGAAGACCCCAACTGCCAACTTGTTTCAGGTTGTAGTGGCTGATGAAATTGAAGTCAATCCTGAGCCTATTGGGAAGGTCAAGATGGGTGTTACTCATTTAACTGAAGAACAGCGCCTTGAGTTAGACAGGAGGCTTGCCAAATTCTCCGATCGAGTTACCCATACCTTAGGTGTTGCAAAATTTGAGGAGAACGACATCAATGTCAAGGAAGGTTATCCTTTGAGAACTCGCCCCTATCGCATTGCCCCAGGTATGTTTGATGATTTGAAGGGAGAGATTGATGATCTCATCAGTAAAGGCATTATTGTTCCATCAAGGAGCCCATGGTCATCACCAATGGTGCCTCTTAGGAAAAAGAGTACTGGACATGTGAGGCTTTGCATTGACTATAGGAAGCTAAATAAGATTACTATTTCGGATCCTTATCAGATGCCATGTATCGAGGATTTATTAAATCAGGTCTCAGCTGCGGTCTGGTTATTGAAACTAGATCTTAACAAGGGCTTTTATCAGGTTCCATTGAGTAGAGGAAGCCAGGACAAAACAGCATTTTGCACACCAAGGGGCAAGTATGCCTTCACGCGCATGCTATTTGGGTTGAAAAATGCACCTGCTGCGTTCCAGAGATGCATGCAGAACGCTCTCGCACATCTTTCTATGTACAGCTCCGCTTATATAGATGATATTCTGATTTATTCCAAAAACTGGGAGGACCATCTGGACCATATTGAAGCAGTGTTACTTGCATTAAGAGAAGCTGGACTTACTGCTAACCCGGATAAGTGCGTGTGGGGTGCAAAGTCACTTGAATACCTAGGACACAAGATAGGTTATGGGATGGTTGGTGTGCCGGAAGCTCGGGTTAAGGCATTGAAGGATTATATCAGACCAACCAACCAGAAAGGGTTGCGGGCATTTCTGGGTACGGCCGGTTACTACCGGAAGTTTATCCCTGAATTTTCTCAGTGGGCGGGTCCCCTATTCAATGCCCTTAAGAAAGGTGCCCCCTGTTCCCTTGCATGGGATAAACATATGTGTGCATCATTTAAACATTTAATCTCTATTCTTTGCCACGAGCATACGCTCACACTCCCCAGGAACAACGACAAGCTGGAACTGCATACTGATGCTTCTACGATGGGTATCGGAGCTGTACTATCAGTGATACGGGAGGACATGGAAAAACCTGTGGCTTATTATTCGAAAGGATTATCAGCTGCAGAGAAAAACTACACAGTTTCAGAGTTGGAATGCCTAGCAGTTGTCAAGGCTATTGATCACTTCGCCATCCACTTACTGGGGCATTTCTTTACTGTGGTGACCGACCACCGTGCCCTGGTAGCCCTCCAAGACTCAAATCGACTGAATGGACGTCTCATGAGATGGGCGCTGGCACTCCAAGTATTCGACTTTGTCCTGAAGTTCAGACCTGGCATACATCATCAAAACGCCGATGGTTTATCCAGACAGTGCTGGCCGGGGGATGATCCAGCCATGACACCATCGACAGTAGATCTGGTGACAGACAACGAAGCGATAACTACTGGCCCTAGGCTCACGCAAGAAGTGACATCTACAGGAAGAGGACCTAAACCAGAAGCGAGAGCTCCAAGCTTAGGAGGGGGATATGTCGAGGGCAGCCCTCAACATGCCCAAGAACCATCAAGATGGCCCTTAGGCCTGAACACTTAGCTTAGCTGTAATTATAATTAGTGGAGTGTTGATCTGTAATTATAATTAGTAGGTGTTAAACATACAATGATCTTAGTTGCATGCTCAATTAGCTTATTATATGGACATATGAAAGCCTATGGGGTTTCTGTACTTAGACTTTTGTGTGTGTATTATATATTTGTGTGGTTTCCTGTTTCCTGGGCTTCAGGGCTTAAATAATTGAGCAATAACACTCTAAATTTCTCTGAGTTAAGCTAAGGAGTGATTGTACAGCATTGATATTACTCTGGTGGCAGCATTGTTACCAAGTTGGGAGTTATCTACAGTAGTAACCCTCAACAGAGGGCGCCCTTTGTTGTATTGGTATATCCCAAATTAAAATAATAATAATAATGGTAATATAATAATGGGCATGTTTACAACAAATACTGGCCAGCAGCTTCCCTGAGTCTTGTTGAGAAGAGGTCTCAGGTCAAAGTGCATGAACAACCAAAATAGACACAAGCATGCTATGCTCAGAGAATGGCTCCTCCTTCAGTGCTAACCCATCTAATTACATCTAATACATGTAACATCCGTAGAGCTCATAGAATGCTTATAGAAAGATGTAAATCCAGAGAAGCTTAGAAATGGCATCTTTGGGTATGCAAAAGGGTTAAAACTCTCTAATCATATTTCTAATTTAATTTCACCAACCAACTTGTCCCCTTGAATTTTCAGAAAATGTGTTATTCTCATGAATCCTTAATGAGGATCTGGTCAAACAGGTAAGGTTACTGTGTGTGCGAATTTGATAACCAATGTCACAGATCACATGTATTGAGGTTCAAGCTCTAGCTAATTACCTTTCTTTAGTTATCCGTTCATTTATGATACCATTTTTTCCATCAGGGAGTGTGATAATACTCTCCATATTGGTTGGTACCAGAAAACTCAAAACCTTCCAAAACATGTACACGATTCATATGGTGACTCTAGTGCGGTATAAAAGCATTAGTATAGGTGGCTGCCGATAATGTAATCAAGCTAGCACGAATTGGGTAAAGAGCATCCTTCAAATGACTCCAGCTATGCTATGCTGTACAACTGAATCAGAACTGAGCGGTAAGTTAACTTATGGTGGATAATCTTCTTCAACAAAGAAATAAGCAAACAGCAAACAACTAAACAGCAATATGTATACAAGTATGTAGTTCAGCAATAAACTGGTAACAAATAACATTGGCATAGAGGTAAAGAGTAGAAATTTCAATCAGACATTTAAACATATATTCTGATGGACAACATGATTTCTTTCAGCTTTGGGCTGGCAGTGTGCACTTAATTAGCAGGGCTTCTATTCAAACAGGACATATGCTATATTGCTAACTGAGAATCGGCCAGTTGGACATAGAGCAAATATCGCCAGGCTTCTAATCTAAACTTGCAAGAAATTCGGCACTCAACAGCTAGTCTACAAAGATATCCAAACAATACACATCCACTGATTCAACCAAAATTAAATGAATACTGTACCAATAGAGAGATGAGATGGAGCCAGTTGAAGAATGGGCCAGTTGAAGAAGAAGCAAATCTCACAATCCAGATTATGAACGAGCCTGACTATGAATGTAAAGAAGCCAGTGTGGCCTCTCAAGCATACAATAATAGACAGACCAGCGCTTAATAGCAAGATAATATAAGGTGCCTACTAATGATGATTACGAGTTTGTAATGATAATGAGAGTGACACTTACAGCTTGCTGAGCAAGCTGAGATAAAATCTGATCAGTGAACATGCATTTAGTGGTAACATACATATGTATTTTCTTTTTTTTTTTTTTTTAAGTTCAAATGGTGTTTTAGGGTAATTAGTCATTTCTTTTCTTTACGGTTATACACGTTACATGCAATGGTGCATGTTTATTGTATATATGTTGATATGTACAAGTAGTCAATGAATGGATCAGTATTAAAGACTTGGAATTCTCAGAGAACTTGAAGATCATGAACAGCAAAAGCTAAATAGAGTTACTGGCTGGACATTCAAATAATTAGCAAATTTATGCCTAGCTCTAGCATTACCTTGCCTATACCATGGCAAATGATTAGGTAAACATGAGTAATGCTTGCGTGCATCACTTAGAATAAATCTTCAGTACTTGAAACTGATCTGTATGTAATATGTTGGGCTTTGTAGTCATGTACATGTCATATGATATGTCCAGCTATGTTGGTATGGACTTACTTACATGTGGTATGATGTTCAGCTGTGTGACCATTGGTCTGCCATGTGACATGTTGGGATGGTCAAGTGTTTATCATGTGGCCATGGATTTCTCATGTGACATGTTGAGCTTTGTAGACATGGGATAATCATGTGCTATTTAGGGATGGCAATGTGATATTTTGGGATGGTCTAGGGATTTTCATGTGATATCTTGTGTTTTGTGGTTTTGTGGTATGTTGGGTTTCTGGGTCATATGTTTTCATGGGATACATTGGGATTTGTGACCATGAGTTTGTCATGTGATATGTTGGGTTCGGTGGCCATAATATTTGTCAGTGTGATGCTTATATTCACGAACATATTTTGTACAGCCTATTCTCACAGAACATGACTAAGGCTGGTTCACAATATGAATGCTCACTGAGCGTTTGCTATTGCATTCATTTGCTTGATATTGTAAACTGTGAAATGTAACCGACTGCAAGTAATGAAATTGACCATATCGAAATAGTAAAATAGGTTCTCTAGCATCCAGCATTTGACCAATTAGAATGTTGGCACATGTTGAACTTTGAAACTTGAAAATAATAACTAATCGAGTCTCTACCCATGTCAGATAACTGAAGGCTCAGTGAGCATGATATTGTTAACTGTCAAATGTAACTGACCGTAATATTGCTGTAACCAAATGCATAGTGAGTATCATATTGTGAACCAGCCTTAACAGAATAAATGTGGGATTGGTATTTATATTCTGTTGCTCTTCATTGTGGTTATTCAAGGACTGCATTTAACAGAGAAAAATGAAAGTTCTATGCCTTTTAAAAATATCTTCATCACTCAAAGGATTGTTGGACATTGCGGTCATGCATTGAAACTAAGCGTTTGCCAAGCTTTTCTTCAAGGCTTAGGTCCCAAACTATGATGAGAGGACAAAAGATGATGGAAAAAGCACACACTACAGTGATGGTGTGAACATTGAGCTGTACTGTGTGCTACGGAAGTTATACAGTTCCTCTACCATATTGTATTGTACCAAATCAATTGACCAATGTGAGTACAATAGTATAGTGCACTATACTAAAACCCACACACACATCACTTACCATATAGATAGCATAGCAAATGAGAGCTGCACCCATCAGCACAAACAGGAAACCAAATAGTGCCACTCCTACACCTAGCCCAAAAAAAATTCCTGTAAAAAAAAATAGTTTAATTGAAAAAAGATGAGATCAAGCTTGTAATAAGACCACATTTCTTTTGACCCAGAAGTGACAAACCGAGAATGGCTTGGCCATGAAATCCTGACATTGGTTGTTTGAAAAAAATTAAATGATATGGCAAAAAATATATATGAAAAAGAAAGTAGACTCTGTGGGACTTCATTATTCATAGCCTCACACCATTAATTTGAACATGCCGAATTTTTCATGTGCCTTTTTGAGAAAAAAATGGCACAACTTTGCATTAGCCTAATTATTAAATGAATATATTTGTGGCATATATCATGGTATTTATATGAATATTATTGTGGAACTACCATGGTATTTCTGCATAGACACTTTAGCTACATTTCTTGACCAAAAAAAATTTACCTTCAGACACCCTATAGTGAGAGCAGTGGTGCTTTCATAAGTAATGATATATCATAATACGTGTTTTTCAAATTAGCAGAAACTTCTCACAATCATCATTTTTTTTGACCTAGTGACAAATAATTGCATAATTTCTTCTCTAACCTTAGATGAAAGTTTCATGCATGATATGGTGGAAATCCAATGAGTATTTATCAGATAATCCCATTTCAAAATATGTGGCGTGTGTTACAATGATACATGCTTCCAAACACCCACACTCAGCAGCTCATTTTATCAAGGCTTGTTCAATTACAAAAAGTGTATAGGTCAGCTATTGCTAGGCACATGACTTGTGTTAATTGATTTGGTGGTCTGGGTGTCACATTATTTTAATTTGTGCGCATAGTGAGAGCTTACTGTAGTGCCAGTTTTTCTTGACATGAATAAATATTTCCTATTTTGTGATTCCAAAGACAAATAGCATAAATTAAGGGGTGACTACACCTGAAAAAATCTGAAGAAAAAAAAATTGAACACAATTTGTACCTGACATAACTTTTTTTCCCTTTCTTCTGTGCAAATAATTATTATACCAGCTTGTTGCTTATCGTGTGTGCTTTAAGATGATATATAAAAAGTCTCTATAGGCATCTTTTCTTAGTAGATATATCCAAAAACGCAAGGGTCACTCCAAAAAATGGCACTTCCTAATTTGTGGCAAAGATAACTCAAAGGCGCCTTGAGCGACGCGCCCCCAAATTGGTCTGAGGGTAGCTAAAGCACTTAGCTGTGATACTGACGGGTCGGAATTTTTTTCGGTGAACCCCCCCCTGAGTTATGGTGCAGAGAAGAGGCGAGATCACAGAAATTGCGTACGGCAAATTTCTGTGATCCCGCCTCTTCTCAGCACCATAACTCAAGGGGGGTTCACCGAAAAAAATTCTGACACGTCAGTATCACAGCTAAGTGCTTTAGCCACCCTCAAACCAATTTGGGGGCGCGTCGCTCAAGGCGCCTTTGAGTTATCTTTGCCACAAATTAGGAAGTGCCATTTTTTGGAGTGACCCTTGCGTTTTTGGATATATCTACTAAGAAAAGATGCCTATAGAGACTTTTTATATAGCATCTTAAAGCACACACAATAAGCAACAAGTTGGTGTAATAATTATTTGCACAGAAGAAAGGGAAAAAAAGTTATGACCGGATCTAATTGGGTTCAATTTTTTTTTCCAGATTTTTTCAGGTGTAGTCACCCCGCTGCAAAAATGAACTTCAACATACAACTTGAAATACAGGAATCGCATCAATAGAGGTAGCACACACAAAAAATCCACTCCAGCATGGCATCATTGACCTCAGGTAGACATCTTACATTACTGCAAGCATCGGATTCTTTCCCCAGATGAGGCATGGATTTGTAGGAAGGAGACTGAAGTTGCTAGTAATGAGCTAGAGAAACTTCAAACAGTTAAAAAATAATAATAAATGATATTCGACTACGCAAATAATAAATCACATATTGTATATTTCTATTAAATCACATATTGTATATTTCTAATAAATCACATATTTGAGATTTTTTTCATTTTTGGCACTTCAGCAAAACGTAAGCCACCAACAAAACCGGTTATATGGTAATAGGATTTTGATGGAGCATAATAGGGGGGACTATACCATTTTTCCCGAAACTTGCATTTTTTGTACCAGTCATAACTTTTTTCCTCTTTCTTCTGTGCAAGTAATTATTATACCAGCTTGTTGCTTATTGTGTGTGCTTTAAGATGATATGTAAAAATTCTATATAGGCACTTTTTCTTAGAAGATATAGCCAAACAAGCAAGGGTCACTCAAAAATGGCAACTCCGAATAGCCAAGTCCTCTAATTTCCAGGCGCCTTGAGCTACAGACCCCAAACTTCCTGTGTGGCTTGCTAGTGAAGTGTTGAATAGATATGAGACACTTTATTTCCAAACCCGGCAAAATTCACGGCGCATCTGTGACCCCGCCTCTTCTAGTCACCATAACTCAACATTGCTTCACGGTAAAAAAAAAATTGTCTGAGTCATAATATAGCTTAGGCTTGTGGGAAGCCACAACACAAGTTTGGGGTCTGTAGCTCAAGGCGCCTGGCAATTAGAGGACTTGGCAATGGGGAGGTGCCATTTTTTGAGGGACCCTTGCGTGTTTGGCTATATCTTCTAAGAAAAAGTGCCGATAGATATTTTTACATATCATCTTAAAGCACACACAATAAGCAACAAGCTGGTTTAATAATTATTTTCACAGAAGAAAGGGGGAAAAAGTTATGACAGGTACAAAAAAAAATGCAAATTTCGGGAAAAATGGTATAGTACCCCCTTGGGAAGGATCCTGTTGATGGGACAGGTGGGAGCACAAAACTTTTTGTGTTGATCAGTGTCAAGGCAGTAACCTTGTTCATGATTCACCAACATTTGCCACAGATGTGGTATCATGCCCTGAGTGGGTGTTATTGCTGTAACTTAGGATGACATAAAACAGCCAAACACCCAGATGGCAGATGCATTTTGGGTAGCTTCACAGGCTGTGTGAGTATTCGAGAGATACTCTGCATCATAAACTACAATGGTGAAGTGATACTCTCCTGTCTCATAAGGATTTAGCGATAGAGATGGAGGAGGGTAAAGAAGAGGATATTGAAGCCGGTGAGGAAAATTTTGTGATAGCTATCTTCAATGCTGTGGTGTTCCTTGCCGCAGTATAGGACAAAAAATCCTATATTGGAGATGTTGTGAGCAATACAGACAGCCATGTTCTGATGTCGTTCGAAGACCTGGTTTCAAGCCATGGAACTGGCCATGGAAGCCAGATTGCCGACCTATCCTACTGGAGGACCACATACCCATGTCAATCTTCCAGCACCCATATGCAATTGCAGCAGATTCTTTGTACACAGTGACAGTTATGAAAACAATATGGCCAAAGGGTTGATCAAATAGAAGCCAATTTACTGACTTTCAAATGATCCTCCTCCCCCGTACTTTCCTATTCCATAACATGTGATGTTCCATGCTAGTCACTTACCTTGATTTGCATGTTTACAGTGATTACAAACTGATGAATGTACCATGAAATAATTATCTTCTGTAGACAAAATGTTTACACAATTTCTCTGCAACAACAAAGCTTCTCAGAAATACCAGTTTTTTGTGATGTTCATTAAGTAACATGTGTTACGTTACTCAATTTGTAATGAAGACTACTGTGCGGACAAGGTTAATGATAGAACTATGAAATTTGGGTTGATGATGTTCAACACAGTTATTTAGAGTATACCTATTAATTGGAAAAATTCCATGAAACGTTTGCGGAGAATATTGCTTAAAATTTATTTAAAAAAAATTGGTGTCAGAATTTTATAACATGCATTACGAGCACTAGTTACCTCCTGGCTACAAGGATAATAAAAAAATGAAATTTGATGGCTAACTAGAGCTATCCTCCTACTTGGTTATAAAACTTTACCCAGGGTCACATGTTGAAACAAGTCCAAAAAGTATGGTAAAAAAAGTGTGTGACACTTTAGTTTAACTTTCATGAAGCATAACTATTTGAATTGACCAATCAGATTTCCCAATTAGTGGTATATAAATCCCGTATATACTTAACCCCAAGTCTTAATGGTGTCATGATATCAACCTCTCTGGCTATGCCGGTGAGTGAAAAAGAACTTTTGAATATACATTCATGGTGGACATTCTCTTTGAGGAGGATTTTTTTCTAACATCCTGCTTGACCAGAAGGCCATGCTTCCAGGCCATAGACGTTTGTTGGATGGTAGAGTAAAGACCCAGGATGGCACCCTTATGTTGAGGCTGAAAGAAGTCGGATTAGTTCCATTTGTTTTAGCTAGCTGGCTATTTGCTATATCCAAGATTAGTTTCTAAGGAGTTTTGCTACAAATAGCTTATATACCTCAACCAATGTGATCTAATTATAAACCCAAGGGTCAGTGTAGCACCTTCGCTCCGCTAGAGACGCTACAGCCCAAGGCCCTTGGGTTTGTAAGTAATGTAGATCTCTCGGATTCAGTACCTAACCTGCATTTAGTAGCCCCTAGATACTCTTTTATTCTTAACACACAATCATTTATCATAATTACACCATGAACTCCGGACATAGAAAAATGAAAGCTTACAGTTGCATGGAGTTTCACTTGCAAAATCATCATACTGCACATACACCCATCATTAGTATTGGTCTAACTGGTTGTGGTCTGAAGTACATTGTCTTGTTTCTTATTTCTTTAACAAGTCAATAAAAAAAAATTAAAAAATTTGGTATATTTTAAGTTGTTTGGTATTTTTTTTAAAAAGTTAAGTTTTTGTAGTTGTTTCTCTTGTATAGTTTCTATTGTATATACTTGATTTGAACTCGCACCATTTACTATCTCTAGTGAAATAGAAGGCACCCTCGATTAGAATACATACGCCCACCCACAATTGCAATTCACAAGCCCATAAGGAATATGAGTACAGTAATACGAAACATAAAATCAGAACTATATACTGTGAATATGTGAGTGGAATGGCTCAGATCATTCCATTGCAAGTCAGGGATGGTCGCAAGTATAGCATCTGCTACTGCTAACATTACAATTACGACATTGAGAGACTGCCTTCATTTAATATAAATCTGAGGAATAGTACACAACGAAGTCACATAAACAAGCCTATTAAAATAGAATGCGCCCACAATTAGAGCTCAGAGTTAGGGTGAACTTATTAGAATGCTTGCATTTTAATTGAGGAAGTCCTTTTTATAAGTTTATGCATAGTATAGCAATTGTGATGTTGGACAGTGGTGGCTATGTTGAGAGATACTTCTTAGTTTGCTGTTCACTAAAAGTCAATACATATCATATCTGGTTATTGATAATCATTTTTTGTCAGTCCCTTTGTAGAGTATCAGCTATGGTCTCCATCAAGCATGTGGTCACAGGTGAACTCCACAAACCAAACAGTAAAGAAGAACAACATTCTCAGTAACTTAACCGAGTGGTGACTTGTTCTACTTTTAATACATCACATGAGCAAGCTAGATTAAGTCGATAAACTGTAGCTTCCTAGCATCCCTTACTAACAGTATTTTCCAGTGGTCGAGAAACAGGTTAGTCATGGATATATGCATCGTAATATTTAGAGTATTCTGGAAACAAAATTGTTATGAATGGACCTATTGTATGAAAATATTTGTGGAAAAGGACAGAGATAGATTAAAATACGATCTTTGCTGATGAATTTCGTGGTTTTTAATTTATTTCTAGGTTTTCCTGTTTACTATCCTATTGAAGGATTCAACCATGCTGGAAGTCTTTTTGGAGCAAAGAGTAACAGAAGAGAGCATTATATGCCTCAGAAATGATGATGATACTTCTTGAATAACTAACCAAATTGCACACAGCATTGGATAACAGAAAAGTCCCACAGTGTGTTGACAAGGCACATTATTATGGCAGTCACACTGGGAGATGAAGATTTTGTCCTACACAAAGGGAAGTTCAGAGATGTACTTTGCCTCAGATATGGTTGGAATCCACATCAGATTGTAGCTGTGGTTCTACCTTCACATGACCATACAATGGTGTGACACATGGGAGGTTTTCCTATAATCCAACACAGTAAAATCATTGATCTCACTGCTATGCTACTCTCAGATGTATGCCACGAATGTTGCCACCGAACTACACCAGCATCCGCTTATTGTTGAGACCTGTTTCTACTAGCTTAATTAATCAATTAGGTGCCAAAAGTACCTTATGGTGCACACTCAGTATTAATTAAAAAAAATTACCATTTCATCCCAAACGCTGGATTTTGTTTGCCCAGACATGCCCAGTAGACTGATCTATTGCGCACAAAACTTTTCTGGCTTGACGGAGTGAGTGAGAAAAATTAAAGATTTTGTTTAAATGGCTGATGATCGCAACTGCTGTCATAAATGGTCATATCCAGGCACTTATTTCTCGTTCTGGAAGCTCTTATTCTGAAAAACATAGCATAGGCACCATTGCCTACCCTTAATCCCATCACTCGCGAGAAAGAAGGCACTCCAGGGCGGATTTCCTTGCTGTAAGTCATGTTGTAGATGGAGATATAAAGTGATGTTGAGAAGCTTGGCTTTTGCTTGCTTACCTCAATGAAACTGAACCAAACTTCAGCTTATTGTTACTGTTTCCATTCTATTGATAGAACTATAAATATAAAAACAACAACGTTCAATCAGTCATTGGTTAGGTGGGACTTTTGGTCAAAACTAGTAACACAGTTTTAGCACTCCTCTCTCCAATGAATATTTCCACCATGGAATGTTAACATGGTCTATCATTTAGTCTGTGGTTTGTCCAAGCATTAAGCTGAAAAGAAAATTATCCTCCCACCAAAATTTGCCCTAAACCACACATGAGCCATAATTCAAAGGACAACTTATCAAATCACTACACATCAGCAAACCTTGGCAATATTTCCGATAAACAAAAATCTGCCAAGTTCATATCACATTTCACAGAGCATTGAAAGAGCATTCAAACAGTAAATGAAATAATGAAAAGTTATCACCGTATCATAGCTAACCTCTTTGGTTTCTGTCCCCTTGCGGTTCTTTTCGAAATTCGACTTGAGACATTTAATTACAGGGACAAAACTAGAAATGTAGAATCTAACGGCTAAAAAACATTGAACAAAACTATCAGAAAGATTTTTAACCTTTTTTTCCTGAAAGTGTTTTTTTAGCTACATAAGGGTGAGGTCATGTTTCCATGCTCTGCAATCACGGATGATGAGGCACAACTTCACATCAGAGCTATGGGTTCTGGAATGTTATTGGAAGTTTAGTTTGACATAAGGGTATTTTAACCAAGAATGTCAAGTTTGACGCAATGGCTATTTTAACATAGGATTCTTGTTTGACATAAGGTTCTTTTATTCCAATGCATCCTGCATCTGTTCGGGAGCAATTCTAGCACCAAACAAAAGGCTTAACGATGCTAAAAGGCATGTGGCCGGTGTGTCAGAGAGATAGAGAGCCTCATGTTTTTACAACCATTCTTCACCCACTGGTGGAATTGGTCAGGTGACTACTATTGTACAAACTGGCAGACAAGTTATCACACAAGAGGCAGATACCTTTCTCTGTCTTGATGAAATGGTTAACCAAAAGCTTAACTATTGATAAATCGACATAACTACAATGAGTTAATGAGTTAATTTTTTAACATTATCAATGATTACCAGCCACTAAATGTACTTCAAAATTGTGTTTTGACCCACTTTTTAAAAATGGCACACAGCACCCTCCTCCTCCCTCAAACCAAAACACAAAAATCACAGTTGGAACTGATATTGGCAGCTTCTTAGCTACAAAATATTGTTCTCAGCTGATATAGCTCCAAAATCAGCAGAGCAAAAAAAAAATTTAAAAATGCTTGAAATTAATCTTCATGGATCTATGTTTGTTTTTGTTTCCCCACTTGCATAACATGCGTACATAGTCCATTGATAACAACTTAAGACCAGAAGACTCCAAATCTTACAATGAGTTCAGCGACTGCTTTTTTTTTCAATTGCAGTAAAAAGGCATGCGTAGCGGTGGTGGTTGTCGATGCAAGCAAGCTAGCTCACGTGCTGTTTTATAATTAGAATTCAGCATAAACTGATTGAGCTGAATTGTAAGCAGAATGAAAGACACACGGTTGGTTCTGTAGTTTGGTTTGTGGATTTCGCGCTTCAGGATAATTGATACAAGTCCAAAGGGGATTGTAGCTGATTATTTGCCAAAATATCCGCTTTTTGTTTACCAAAATACCCGCTTTTTGGTTGATGGATTTCTCCTCTGCAACTGTTAGCATGTCCTTGTAGGAGTCTATAGCTGACCCTACATTGATTGGTACAGTCAACAATAGCAACAAGATATGGCATGCGCAGATCTTTGTACAATGGACAACGTGGTGTAGAGGGGTACAGTCAACAGTAGCAACAAGATATAGCATGCGCAGATCTTTGTACATTAGACAACGTGGTGTATATGGGTACAGTCAACAGTAGCAAAAAGATATGGCATGCGCAGATCTTTGTACAATGGACAACATGGTGTATATGGGTACAGTCAACAGTAGCAACAAGATATGGCATGCGCAGATCTTTGTACTATGGACAACATGCTGTATATGGGTACAGTCAACAATAGCAACAAGATATGGCATGCGCAGATCTTTGTACAATGAACAACATGGTGTATATGGGTACAGTCAACAATAGCAACAAGATATGGCATGCACAGATCTTTGTACAATGGACAACGTGGTGTATATGAGAACAGTGAACAGTAGCACCAAGATATGGCATGCACAGATCTTTGTACTATGGACAACATGCTGTATATGGGTGCAGTCAACAGTAGCAACAATAACAAGTTAAAACCAAAAGATGTTATCCTGTGACACTACGCCATGAGGTGGCTGGGTATTATCTTGGGATAATCCGAAAAATATCAGTGTTACTAAGACATATAGAGTAGTTGTGGACAGAACATGACACTACTGGATAAGGTCCATCATCTACACCCTGCCAAAAAAAATAGGTCAACAGGTCTTCTTCCACCCAGGGCCATGTTCTTTCGGTGGGAAAAAGAGGAAGATGACTGCACATGCATAGACATATTGCCTTATATGTAGTGACATTTATCCCATTCCATGTAGAATCACTCGGGGGTTGGAGTAACAAAGTGGTGGAGGTCAACAGGAACATGACCATCTGGTTTTCTTGGTTATGGACTAGAAGAATTTACAGTATTACCAGTGGCACTGGATTGTGGTAGAACTCTTTATATTGGTTTAACCCAGATGTATTTTAAGATGGAAGACACAAAACACACACACACACACACACACATACACACACACACACACACACACACACACACACACACACACAAATGCATTATTGATCCTAGTTGATGTAGATACATATATTACAATGATGCAAGATCCAGATAAGTAAATTTCAAAAAATGTTATGGTTTTTAGGGAGGTGCTGGTTTACTACCTTTGCGAAGGATACAAGGCATGCTCGAAGTGTTTTTGGAGTGAACTTTCCCAAAACACGGTTTGGGATATTAAGAAGCTGCCACTGTAAGTTTCAGCTGAGATATAAATGGTGTTTTTTGTGCCGCCATCTTTTGAAACAGGGTCAAACCAATACAGGGAGTGCTACCACACTCCCAAATAGATCTTGAAGATAATTTCCTTTTTTTAATACTTTCTCATAACTACAGTTTACCACCATTGCGAAGAACTAGAGCATTCTGGTAGTATTTTTATAACTTGTAATGGCCAAAACCACCATTGGATGCGAGGACATAGCCATAGTACGATTTAGCCGATGTACAAACAAGGTTTTTGTGTGTTTTTAGTATACATCATATTAAGATAGGGGAATGCCAATATAGGGAATGTTACCACACTCTCTGCATCAAGTTACATTATGGAGGGCTCTGTCTACCTGAAGATATCAGGAAGTCCTAGCATACTCCCTGTATAGGACTGACCTACATTTTTTTAAATTATATAACAGTTAAAACTCACATTGGCAGTTTCTTTGCCACCTAAATCAGTTTTCAGCTGATATTAGCACCAAAGGATCCCAAGCCTGCCATTAATCCTTTGCTAAGTTACTCCATAGTGCAAAAAAAAAATTTACGTGTGGGAAAAAATGGCTGCTCTTGGACTGCTCCCCAACGAATTGCAAAGTGGCGGGCAGGCACTGACCCAATGGCAAACTGAAGCCCCTTCAGCTTCCACCTGCTGCCAGGAACCCTCAGCCTCCCCAGAGCCTGATAGGGAACTGCTTCAGCTACATTTCCCCCTCCTGTTTTGTGTTCTTTTAGACTCTTTCAAAGTATTTTTCACATTTTCCTCATGGTCCTCTTTTGCTCTAAGTTTTATGATTTATTTTCAAGGATCTTTCTATATTTCTCTGTATCTTCAATCACATAACTCTTGTACATTAGGTCCATTCATCACAATTTTAATACTGGAAACTCTAAATGTTCCAATGCAAGTCCACAACAATTTTGTTTCTCAATCCAGTAAAGAAAAATATTAATAATAATACTGGCAAAAAGTGGGAGTATCATAAAAACCAAATACACAGATACTAACGTGTTTATTATGTTGATGATTCGTACCACATTGAAACACTCATGCTTATTTTAGTTGTTTGGTTTGTGCTCTCCTCGTTCCTGGACAACTGTTACCATATCCAATGGAAGCATCATCAAACAAAATATTTCTGCAATAGTCTTCTGCTTTTCAATGTTAACAAGTCCTTGAAGGATAACAATGGCAACAATAAATGTTCTGATTATTTTGTAGTGGACAACAAGATGTCAGTCACAATAATAGCATATGTTGATTTACATGTCATGTACAGCAACAATAGACAAGTTAGAAAAAATGATTAAATGCACTGGCGACTCCCTCATAACTCAACTTACACTAGGTGTAGTTCTCCACTACTCAACTATGAGCGGTGCTCAGTAGAATGCACACATCTGCCATCAATATGCAAACAAGTACCATTAATATTCATGATCAAACAGTGTCATGGGTGTTGGTTGCCTTGCTATGGCTGCAGGATGGTGCTTGGAGGAGATCCAAGTGCAAAGGAGATTCTAGCACAATATATTCACCAAAATCTAATCTACTATTCCGTGTCTCATAGAATATTGTACATGACGTTTTCTCCAAATCCATCCATAAATTTTTTTTTCATAATCCAGCTAACAAACAGAGAGAAAAGAGACAAGGCTGAAAAAATACCACTACCGTTGATGGAGGAATTTTTTTTTAATCCAACAACTTTGTTGGATTACTTTGATAAAATTAAAAAAAAAGAAACATGACTCTACCCATGTAGACCATAACTAGTTAGACCCCTTCAATATTGTGCTGGTTTTAAAATCATAGTGGGCCTGTTGCTTTATATGATTAAGATCTAACCGATTGTGGTCAACATGGAAAATATCCCGTTTTTTAAGTTTTTTTACAGGTCAATCCAATATAATTGTTTGCTTTACAAATTTTTTTTTCTTGTATAGCATATACATACTCCAGAGAGTAATGTCACAATAATATGTCAACTGTCAGATTTTTGCAATTTCAAATGTTAGCCTTTAATAAAAAAAGAAAAATATGAATCACCTCAAGCATCAATTACAGTGCACATTTTTTCCTGCCATTAACAAGTGCTAAACAATTAATATCACGTATCATCAAGCATATGACATGAACTCCAGGAACACCACTAGCATGCATGTAAAAGTGTTACTTGAGAGTTAAAGAAAGCTCACACATTACCCTAAATAAGTCTCTCCCCTCCTGTATGGTAAGAAAATAAGACTTGTTTAAACTGTGAAATACCTCTGCAAACTGCTGAAATGTAGTAGATGTAGCTGTAGTGTTCCTATTTGAGGTACATTGAATATAGTGACAGTTATACTATGTTGATATATTGCTGTCAGCATCACAGTCACTTCATTCTTTAAGAAAACAAGAAATAGGGTATTCTCCTCATTTCCATTTAAAGATTCATTCTGGCAATTCTCATTTGGACAGGATAGTGAGTATTGCATTACGTTAGCACTGCCATTTCTCCGCAATCCCTACAAAATGTCCATCACTGAGGAAGAGAGAAGAGCTTTGAAATTCAACGCTCTTCAAAGGTGGATTTCTTGCTAAAAGTACATAAAAATTATAATTCAAAAAAGTTTAAAAACTCGACAAGTAACCATCACGGGTAAGTATAACAAGGTCCCATAAAGCTAGTATTACAAGAGTCTTAATTTACCAAATGTAGAGAGAGGTAAAAGACTTCAAAAATATGTATATATTTGAAAAGGAAGAAAAAGCTTAGCTTCCCATTCCACATGATGACAGAGATGGGCTTGTCTTACATGCTGTTATCTATATTGTGGCTCTATTTTACAGATTCTCCCCTCGCACACACACCCAATCCCTCGTCCCTCCCCACAACAAAAAATAGTATCACTATGGAGCTCAGAGACAGCTGCTCTTTTATAACATTACCAGAGCAATGAAGCAAAAAAATATGAGAAAACCAACGTAGAGTAGCAAGACATGCTGGTGGAATTTTAAGTCATGAATGGCCAGTCTAATTTGTTTATAAACCTAGCTACTTAGAATGGAGTAATTTCATTGGTCTGTTGCAGGTTCCTTATTTCTCTTCAAATCCCTCTGCGGAGGGACTGCATATGTATAGTCCACCATCCAGGGCCAAATAGATTCCTGCGTTTGGCCAGCAACTTTTTTTCACACAGGTTTTCGTACTCCCAGCATCAGAAATGATGTAGAAAAGCTTAATAAGAGCATATGTTATAGTATTGAGTTTTAATGTGTTCAGTGAGAAAAGTGCCAACTTGTACTACACACTCTGGCCTAGAATATTCCAAGCCACATCATATATGAATACCTGACCTTATTCCTGAATATTCCAGACAACATATATTTGAGTATTCTAGGAGTTAACTGGTACTGAGTGAATCTTGGCTAAAAAAAGCGCCCTTGCTTAGTTTTTGTCAAAGTACAAAGAGACAAATGAGTCTACGGTGAAGGCTGATGATTATCAAGGTCACAAATCAGATGACTCTGATCGCCAAGATGTAGAGGTTGAAGATAGCCCCAAAGAATATGAACAAGAATGTGAACATTCATGTCATGATATATCACATTTGATATGAACAATTATTCCCTAAATATATGGTGATCTCGCAGGCCCTAAAGTAGTGAGTCATTAGACAGTATTGTATGGTCAGACCATGATGTTTATTTTGAATGTGACTTTGACCACTCATGCTGATGTAGCATGAGTTATGTAGCAGAAGATATAAATTTAAATAAACCTTTGTTTATCATTTGCAGAAACCAGGAGTGAGGATAATATCCTAAACTCCGAATGCCCTTCCTCAAAGTAGTTGACATTAAATACTTGAAAACCAAAGTGTATCATCAACGAGGTTTCCCACCAGCTGTGTCACAATTTTCATGGCTGCATCACCTTCCAATTTCAGATTCTGTAATTTACCACATTTGTGCCACACCAAATTTGAAGGGACTCCCGTGGAACTAGCTGTTGAATTCAATTTAGCTGTCACTAAGTAGGCTGCCACCAGGTAGCACCACTGAACACGGCTGACTGGTAGTATGATAAACAATGACAAAAAAACTAAGTGACCACAACTAGAACACCACAGAGCAAATATATATTGGGCAGACTATCCACTGCAGGGAAAATCCAGTTCCCTTAATTAGACGACTGGCCCTGCTAGGAGATATCTCCTTGCAAGGAATTGCTAGCACTTGATTTAATCAAGACTAATAGTGATAATTAACAATTATGGGCAGGTTCAGTCATACAGGGTAGTTGATTGTTCTTGCAGGACTGTGGCTGGCAGGTAACAGCGGTGACACCCCTCTCTTCCCTTAGGGAGAAGTCCTGCACCATGACTGACGAGAGAGCATGTAGGCATTACGATGATGGGTCCCTGCTCTCTGGCCTGCCTTAAACATGTGTGGCTGAAAGACTAGGGCCTAACTGGTCAACCTTCCATTTTCAACCTTTATGTGATGAAGATAGAGAAACTACGGTAGTCTGTCACAATAGTAAAGGGTGCACCACTCCAGTATACCCTGAAATGTTTGACTACATCGACTGCTGCCAGACATTCCTGCTCAGTGAGAGTGTACCTGGTTTCTGCTGGTTTGAATTATCTCGAATAGTAGCTTTCTCTCCATCATGCGGACTGAGCACTGCCTCTATGCCAATACCTGAGATATCTATACCTAATATGAATATTTTCTCTACGCTTGAGCTTTCCTGCATCAGGTTATATGCAAGGACATTCATCAACTGTTCTGAAGCCTTGACTCTGACTGCTGACTACTCAATCTTGTCTGGTGCCGTCTTTTTTGTAGCTTCATTGAGAGGTCTGCCTAATGAGCCATAATTGGGAACAAATTGGTGATAATGATAGTCGAGCATAAAAAAATGCACCCAAGTCCTTTTTCTTAATGGGTGGTGAGCACTGCAACACCACCTTCACTTTTTCCTGCAGTGGCCTTATCTTTCCCTCACCTACCGAGTGTCACAGATTTTGGCAATATCCTGCTGCGAGCGTGCACTTCTTGGGTTTCCGCTTGAATCCCTATGCTGCAAGTGGCTATCGAAAACCTGACTAAAACTTCTATGTCATTAATATAGGCGGCTTTGAAGTCAGCCAGGTACGCCATTATTGAATTCATCAACCTTTGAAAGGTACTGGGAACATTTATCTAGCAAAAGGGCATCTTCGGATATTCCCTATTTCCGTGAGGCCTGATGAATGCTGTCTTTGCGATTGAATCCAGATGATTTATACCTAATGGTAGCCCTTAGCCAAATCAAAAGTGGAGACGAAAGATGCTTTGCCCCATTTATCCATCATTCCGTTATTTCATGGAGTGGAAAGGATCTGAAATGGTAATGCTGCATAGAGCTTTATAATCTATGTAGAGACTCATTGAAACATGTTTTTTTGTGACAGTCTTCTTGTTCTCTTCTCTGGCTGCTGACCATTTCTTAATTTGTTCCTCTCTCTCTTGGATTGTGGTTAGGCACAACACAACATTATTTGACTTTTTTTTAACCAGTCCATCTCCACTTTAATGCTTGTAGCAGTCCTCTAATCTGCCGCCCATGCAGTAATTCAGATCGGGTAAATCCAGTAGTTGTGTTTGATGAGCTTTGATTCTCTCCATGTAAAAAAGGCAATGCCAGATCCTATTGCCCATTCTACTTCTTAGTAGTCTTTCTGATCATTTCATTTATGCTACCATTAAACTGCTCCACCATCCCGTCAGTAGCTGGGTAGTATTGTGTGGTGGTGATACCTCTTACTCCTAACAACTTAAACAGTTCCTTCTTATACCTTCCTGTTAGTTTCCTACCAAAGTCCATCATAATATACTCTAACCTGGACTTTGGCAGCCATGGTAGCACTTTCAATCTGTCTCATTGCAAAAGCTTCTGGCCATCTGGTTGCAGAATCCATTACTACAACTGCAGACTTGTTCCCCTCAATTGTCACTGGTACGGCCCTACAACATTCATAGCAATACGTTTATATGGAACTTTGAATACCGGTAGTGGTCTCAAAGGTGCCGGTGACTGTGTGCCTCTATTTACCTTCTGACATTCTGTGCATAATTTTCATTGCTGCTTCACTTCCTTGTAGATTCCTGGCCAAAAGTACATCCAGAATTCTGTTGGCTGTCCTGTCTCTTCCAAGATGTCCTAGGCAGTGTTCTAGAGACCCGACCACCAATCGGCATGATTTTGGTATACATAGCTGTAACAGTTCAATCGCCCATTCTCTCTGTAGCAAGGCAGTTGAGTAGCACATCATTGAGCACAAACTCTCCATTGCCGTCCTCTGCTTTCTGCATCAAAGGGCTGAGTGTCATCCATCTGCTGCACACATTTAAAGGTATCAGCACTTGTATCTATAGGGCGGCGAGGTTTTCCTTGGATGTAGTCCACTCTGGTCTTATATCTGGCTAATCTGCACTCTTTCATCAAAGGGAGTCTTCTTCCTCACTGCTGTTAGGTTCAGTCCAAGCTATCTGTTCAACCTCTGCCTCCTCTCCTGATTCTCCAAACTCCATCTCCTTTTCTTCGACTGCTCTGGGATCTGCTGGTTGTGTCTCATATGGCAGTGGTCTGGCACCAATTGTATTGAGGGTACAAAAAATGCATACCTCATCCTTATCTTCCTTTATCTGACTTACATTCTGTTTCAGTCTCTGCATCCTCATCATTGGCTGCAGGCTCTTGGTAGTTCAGGGGAAGTTGTTTCATTGGCTCAGCCTCCACTCTCCTTGTTTTTACATGGTTAATCATTTTATCAAAAATAACCGCTTACCCAATTCCCATAGCTCTGCCAATTGTCATGGCCTAATCTATCGTCCACCAGCACTTCCAGATGTCGACTGTCTCCATCAACCTCTACTACCATCTCTGCCAGTTGGAGATTTCTATCCTGCCTTCAAATTCTTGGGTAGGTTTGGTCTTGCCCAGATATTTTTCATCTCTGATAAGTCCAGGACGTAACACAATCTCTCCAGCTCAGGTATCTGGTAGGATGTCTTTGCTGTTGACTTCTCCTATTCGTCCAGGAACTATTGCTTTTCTGAAAATCTCTGCATTCTGAAGAGCAGCTCCTTCTGTTTGATCAGAAGCTTCACTAGATTGATTGTGTACAACTTTTAACTTGCAAAAACAGCAGCTGAACGGCACTAAGAGGCGTAGTAATCACACCTATTACAACAGAAGCATCTTGGTTTCCGACTTTTGTCTAATTTGGGTTGATTTTTCCAGTGCTTAATTCTTTATTCTGTGCCTCTTTTGGTGAACTTCTCTCTCCTTCTCCATTTGGGCTTGGTGTTCGAGGTTTGTCTCTCTCTTCTGTGCCTATCTTTTGGAGTCTGTCCACCTCTGTTATCTCTGCTCTGCTGTTGAATCAGCTGCTGCAGCCTGTCTTCCCATCTGGGAAGTCAGGTTGTTGATTTAACTGCCTCAGATGAGACAGCATAGCTCAAGTTGCAGTTCATCATCCATTCAACTTCTGTCTTCAATACTTCTCTGAGGGGCTTCTTTTTCTGATCTTTCACATGAGTAGCTTGTGTCTTGGGATTGGTCTTCACCACCAAGTCGATCACTACCAGCTCTATTACTTCATCCACTCTAGTGCAGTCTGAGGTCCAGGGTTTCAACAGATGTCTGGCTCTTTCCCCAATAGTGACACATGCTTCATCTTCTTTTCTTTTCAGTTTTCTATACTCAGTCTGAGAGACGCCTGCTGTACACAGTAGTGATCGAATAGAGCAGCTCTAACCTGAGCATAGTCAAGACATGTTTCCATGCTTAGTTGAATGTAGACTCTGCTGGCAGCTAAATCCAGCAGCGGGGTTAGGCAGCATGTTCACTCTACTCTATCTTCCTAGGACATTGTTATATGCGCTTCAAAAGCAGCAATGTATTATTCAGTATGTTCTTCCTTTTCATTTGTTCGAAACCAGTCCACTTTTCTTTGTCGGTCTTCCCCAGTTGTGTGCACTGATTCTGTTGTGTTATTTTGAGTAATTTCTGTTCTCGTTCATTTCAAGTACTCTTCCTTCCGTCTCTCCAGCATTTCCGGCTGATTCTGGTATATTTTGTCTTGGGCTTTCTGTGTTTTTTTTCCGTCTAGCTTCTCTCAATTCCTCTTTTCCAAACTCCTCCTCCGTTCTATTATTTTGCATGAACATTAGTATCGGCATCCATTCTGGCATTTGTTGCACAGCTAAAAGTCTGCAGTCTTATAATTTGGTGAGGATCACTGGCTGTCTGCATCCTCTTCTTCTGATTTGAATTCATTTATTCATAATGCTGAGATGTGCCAATCATTTTATTTGACTTCCTTGACATCCCCACTCTGTAATTTGAGTTCATTTATTCGTACATCTGGGATGTCTCTATTATTTTATTTGACTTCCTTGACATTCCCACTGTGTGATTGGAGTACATTTATTCTTATGTCTGGGATATCTCCATCATATTTGACTTCTTTGACATTCCCACTGTTCGATCAGTTCATCAAAAACAAATACAAGTAGCTGGTCTTTGCTAAGAAGGTCTTAGCATCTCGTTCTTGTCAGGTTCACAAACTGCTGCCACCAGATATCTTCGAGTGCCCTCTGACACCCGTGGAACAAACTGCTGAATCTGATTTATCTATAACTAAGCAGGCTGCCACCAGGTAGCTCAACTGGGCTACCACTGAACCAGGCTGACAGGTAGTACGATAGGCAATGACAGAAAAACTGAGAGACCACAACTTGAGCACCACACAGTAAATATATATTGGGTAGACTATACCTGCAGGGAAAAACCAGTTCCCTAAATTAAGTTACTAGCCCCGGTAGGTAATATCTCCTTACAAGGAAATGCATGCGCATGATTCAATTTACACTAATAGTGAAGTATATAATTATGGGCTGGTTCAATCATGCAGGGTAGTTGATTGTTCTTGCAGGCCTGTGGCTGGCAGGTTATTCGGGAAAAACTGCTTCTTCTAGATATAAGATCTGAAAGCTTATTCTTTGTCGGATGGTAGTAATTGGAAAAATGCTCTGTGCAAAACCAAGTGTTTCCTTAAATATGGGAGTTCACTATGTCACAAACATCAGTTACTATGTTAACTCAATCAAGTCACATTGATTAGCAGCTAGGGGAGTAGTTCAGGTGTAAGAAGGAGGAAAATAGTAATTGCCTCCTGAAAATTGTCTAAAGTATATCCAACTTTCCCATCTTGGCATTGCTCTTCATTACGGCAAGCAAGATCAGGAGTCAAATTTCAAGTTGCTCTAAATTCTCAGAGCTGATGATGATTGAAAAATCTTAAGTTAAGCATATGAGCCTGAATGCTCAGAATGAAATACAAACATTTTGGCTATAAAAGTGCTGCATGGTATAGCAAGTGACATGAATCGGGATGATGCAGCATCAGGGCTGATGAGAGGACTGATGCACGCAATATTGAACAGCTTGTAGTTCGCATATGTTGAGTGGACAAGGAGACTAGTGTATGCTAGGAATATTTTAGTCTGATGCCAGTCACACAGATGAAGATACAATCCGTGTTTGCATCAATAAGTACTGCTGCGTATGAATCTTAGAATTCAGAATGCTCGTTGGCAGTGCTATGATGGATATTCTACCATGACTGGAACCTAAAATGGGGTTGCTTCACAAATCAAGAAGCTGAATGAAAAATATCTGCTGACGCACTATTACTGCCACAAAAGGAACATGATTTTCATGTGTACGATATGGACTCACCAACTAAAACAATCCGCGCCCCATCAAGGCAGACTGTTTGAGCTGCATTCTGAGTGCTATTCCGAATAACTATGGAATTGTGATGAAGCTGTGGGGAAGGGTACAAGACAAAGTCGGTGACACTAACATGAATGCAAGAATAATTGGGAGTGTGGACTAAAATGCAAATCTTTAGCTTCTTTTATGGACTTCAGCTTGCCATTGTAGTACTTTCCCATTCAGATAACCTCAGCTCAAATCTTCAGAGAGCAAAGCAATGTACAACGGATGCTTAAATGAATATCAAGTTTTCTGTCACTATCCCTTGATGTATAGCCTCCATTGGACCTAGGTCGCTCAAGCTGCTTTGAAGTTGGAGTTACAAGCACTTTTACTTTCACTTTACCATAAAATGCCATCAGGATATTTTGAGAGTGACGCTCAACCTGAGCACTATTATTTAACCCTAGATCTTTATAGAAACTGTGGATATAGTACCTAATTATATTGTAAAGCGTTTCCATCAAAAGGATTAGACCATGTATACAAATTGTGAGCAGGTTCTTCTGTAAGGAACTCAGGGGTAACTTTTGTCACAAAATGCCAACCCAGTCATGAGTTCTACACAGAGTTTGACTATGATATCCTGCAAATTTAGCTATCTATTTGGTAGAGTCCTATCACAATTGTATGATGTCGTTGATTTCCTCAAAAAGATCTGTTTCCTCATAACAGATGTCATGTTTTTGGTTAAGTTAAACTGGTTATCCCAGCAACAAATGCCAGCTCTGAGTATGCCTTCAGTCCACCCAGAAGGGTGAAGTCTTATTTCCCTACAACGATGTAGAACAACCGCCTCAATTATTTTCTGGCATGCACAGTTCAAAAGGAGCTGGTGAAGGAGCAAACCTTAAGAAAGTCCCCAATCACTTTGTGGATAGAGAATAGTGGGTTGCTCATTCATCTTTGGTCACTTTTCCACATAGCAGTAATAGACGTGGGTGAATGCCTCTGACTCTCCCTTTAAATTATAAGTCTTGTGCTAGTCCGATCTGATCTAAACTGCTATATTTTCAGTGTACTCAAAAAAATATTACTAGGAGTTTCCCGCAGTCCCCCATACAGTAACTGTAGGGCGACCAACATTTCCACAGCTTTTAGCCCTACAAATTTATGATCGAAATTAACCCTCTGGACTACCAAGATTTTGTTCTCTACTAGCACCCCTAGACAGTTTGTATTTCTAGTGTGTAATGGGTTAAATAAATTTACATCAAAATTGCTTGCTTGGCTGTAATGATTTAATCTTGATTTTCCAGAGCCTGTCAAGGTCTCCATCGGCAGTGTAACAAATTACCTATTTCTAAATGATAGTCGAAATTTAAAAAAATAATAATCCACTAAATGAGGATATATGTTCTATGTTCAACTGTTCATGGAGAAAGAGAGGTAGTAAGAGAGATGATGACCTAACTCCAATAACAAATAACCATACAACTATTGCTACCTTCTATTCCATCTTCTACCCAATCATTACACTACACAATACCAACTCTACCATCACTATGTTACATACACCCTCCACCCCTTTTCACAACAACAATGCCACCTTTACCTCCTCCTCAACTCTATGTAATTCATCCAACCACTCTCCACCACCAACAATTAAGCACACCTCATTCAACATCAACAGTCGATCTCCCTCGAATTCTCTAAAACCCACTTGGAAATAACCTATGTTCTCCCCTTCTCTGCAATTACACATATGTCATAACTAACCATTCTATATATCCACTTATTCTCCTTCAATGCAGCTGAACCAGTTATCTGCCTGAACAAAAACCTCATACTCTCCTGATCCTGTACAGATCTCAGGTATCTCTTCTTCTCTGGACCATGATTTGCCAACCATTACAATGCACTTTTTGTACATACGTCATCTTCCCCCCCTTCTTCTCATTTTTTTTCCTTAACCTTATTCTTCAATCACTCTCCGACTATACCTTATTATCCAATACATATTTTTCCTCAAAATCTCATAACATTCCCTCAATCCTATTCTTCCATCCTCTGTTAGTTTATCTGTCTTCATCAACTAGGGTTGTATAAGATATGTATTAGGTGGTTAGGTGGCCATTTTTTACTTTTCCATTGTCGAATTCCTTTATTGAATATTTTTGAGAGACTTACCACCAGTTATAACATGTATGGTTTCAGGTAAAGCAGAAACACTTGCCCAAGCACAGCCAATCTATCCATTTGTAGCTGAAATGGCAGTAAAACTAGCTGGTTGGAGATAGAGTACTGTTTACAAATATCAGAACACTGTGAATTCTACTCCAACCGCCAAATGTGTGGTTGTGTCCATCAAGGTCTGTTCATAAAACCCTACCACATGCATGTCAGCATAGGACCACACAAGTATATCATCACCTTTATTGCAACTGTAAGTGACAGTGTTTCCAGAATGCATTATTTCGGGAGATGTAAAAGCATTGGTAGTTGCATTAAAAATGTACAGAAAGGTATCATCATGTATTTTAGGATTTAAAATGTCTATATAAATGTACATGTACACACACTTATCAAACTTGGAGGTTTGGTTCTCTCATACTAAGCAAAGCACCAGTCAGCAGTCACATTTTTCAAGCTAAGCACAAGTGGGAGTTTCCTAACGTGGTGAAAAGAGACAGGTGGATTGGGGAGGGGGGTTTACCATTCCTACAATCCTAAGATAAAACTAACGATTAACATTATAATTTTAGTACACCCATAATATTTGCTCATTACGGTCAGTACTACACACAGTAAGAGCAAGAATTTTATAATAAAAAGTCCATACACATGTAAGCATACATGTCACATATGCATTATATAAATCATATAGGGTCATCTGACTATTGCGACAATTCACAATATAGTATATGTTTCATGTTTAATACACTTTTGTTCTTATCTATCTATGGGCTACTTTTTCTCCACATATAACATGCGTACAATAGGATCATTTGTCATAATTATATTACTGGAAAACCAAAACCATTTCAGTGACTAATCTGTGTTTTTTATTCAGAAAAAAATGAGCTTTTGCATTGGTAATATTTTGCCCAGCAGCTGAGCGGAGAGTGCTTTGAAAAATTGCCAAGTGTAAAAAATTCAACAATTTAGGTAGCTTATGTGGTGAATTAATAGTAGCTGCAATCATCAGCAACTGCTTTTGTCTACTTGCTAAGAAGTGGACCGTCTGCGGCTATACAGATAGTCTTGTTTTCTAAGAAGAAGTTAGTGAAAACCACCATGAAGCAGTATAACAGCCTGGCCACAGTCTGGTCTAGCAGATCAGGAATTGTATACTGTAATGTTTGTTCATATTTGTAGTATACATGGGTACAGTTAACAATAGCAACAAAATATGGCATGTGTTGATGTGGGAAGTGTACAAATGCTCTGCATGGGTTCAGTCAACATTAGAATCAATTTGCTGATTTGTGAGGTGTACAACAAGAAGAAACAATGAAATAGAGTTAAACAGTGTTGGATTCCCAGAAGGAAGTTAGTGTAGTTCTTCACCACTGAAATACGAACACTCAAATACAAACTATAAACAACAGAAACTGACAACTTGAAATACGAACAAAAATGTAAAGACAAACACACACTCTACCTATCTATACCACCGATACATTACTACTAACTGTTGTGGTATTGATAAGTATAGTGTCTTGTTTCTGTTCTTTTTTGACAGGCCAATCCAACATGGTTGTTTGTTTATAATTATGTTCATGCAGTAGAATGTATAACTTTGGCTGTAGATCAAGATAAGGGCTTTCATGACTCCAACTTCACTCGATCACATGTTAAAACTAAAAAAAAATGGGGTGCATTATTTAGAAAATAAATTGTGAACTTGTTCAAGCAAGTACAGAAAGCACAGAAAGGATTTGAGAGGAAGAGAAAATCTCTCAGAGTTCTGACATATTTCAGCTTAGGAATATGTCGAAGGAGTAGAACTCACAGTTTTATGACATGTTTACTCGATAGATTGAAATTCTTTGATTACATCCACAAAAGTAGGAGAGAGCTAGTAGCTAAATAATCATTGTTAACTTGCTCTCCAGCTATATATTTATAGTCCTAACAACTTAGTATGCTAGGTCAGCTGGGAGAGGGTGGTAAGACAAATTTCCCAATTTCCTGCCTAGGAATAAAAATATGGCATGTACCAGCTATATGCATGAGAAATATTGTTTGCTTTATATCATGTAGCTACATAATTATGGCTACGGTCAGGAACTTTCTAGCTAATGTTGGTGGAAACTACTTGACATTGCCATCTATCTCTTCAGGTCAGAGCCCCTACAGTTTAGTCTTACCACAGTACAGCACAGGAGAACTCTAGGAATAACATAGTAGATGTTATTCTATCCCATGTTTATTGCTATAATGCATACATATGATTTGTATAGTTGCTTGCATTTTCTTATGCTTTTGTGTGAAGGTATATTAACAGTAAATCAACTGATGCTCAGTTCAGATTCAGCTGCTTAGCGTAGTATAGCTGGGATCATGTGACGAATGATCTTACCCAATTCTGATTGTAAACTGGCACAAGAGCAAGCTTGATTGCATCATTAACAACCACTGCAACCATGATTTTTTTTCCGCAATCAAACAAGAGTTGAGTAGTCATTGATGTGCATGGAAAGATTAGGAGTCTTCTGGAAGTACAGTTTTTATGCAGCACCTTTTGTATGCAAGTTATACCTGTACAAAAGTGAGAGAGATAAATAGATCTTGAAGCTGAATTTCAAGGATTTTTCAAACTTCCTATTTTTGGGGGAGCTGTGTGTTTACTAACAAAGGGGACTGTACCTGAAACCTCCGAATTTGGACACATATTTGTAGCTATCATACCTTTTTTACCCTTTCTTTTCAGCAGATACTTTTGAACTTTTGATATCAACTTGTTGATTATTGTGTGTGCTTTAAAAAAATATGTGAAATATATCTATAGGCATCCTTTCTTAGATGATACATCCAAAAAGGCAAGGATCACTCAAAATATTGCACTTCCTAATCTGTGGCAAACATAACTCCAAGGCGCCGTTCCCACGCTATATCTGTGACGTCACCTCTTCTAATCACCATAACTCAGCAATGCTTCAAGTAAAACAAAATTAAACCACTATATCACAACTACGTGTTTCAGCAAGCCACAAACCGGCTGTAGATCAAGGCGCCTTGGAGTTATTTTTGCCACAGATTAGGAAGTGCAATTTTTTGAGTGACCTTAGCCTTTTTGGAGGTATCTTCTAAGAAAAGGTACCTATAGAGATATTTCACATACTATCTTAAAACCCACACAATATGAACAAGTTGGTATCAAAAATGTCTGCACAGACGAAAGGAAAAAAAGTTATGACAGCTACAAATATGTGTCCAAATTTTGGAGGTTTCGGGTGTTCCCCCAGGGTGCATACCGTTGCACCTAAAGCAACCTCGGAGAGTACAGTAGACGGTGCATAGTGGCCAAGTATCCAAGATTTTCTGGTATTTATACCGGAAAATGGGATATAATCCGGTATCCCCACCAAAAAGGCTTCAAACTCCCGGATTTCAGGGCAGATTTCTCATAGTACATTATTCATGAAATGCTTGCTACCTCCAGCACTTTAACCATTGCAGCATACAGCATACTTGCTTCCCTTGCTCTCTTGGACAATCTGTGATCATAATGATATGCCTTGACTGGTGGTATGGAGAAGTAGTGGAATACATCGTAGAAACTTAGGTCATTAGTCTGGATCACATGAACATCTACGTGCCTCTTTTTGATATAGACGTGTTCTACAAACTCATATGATTATGAACTTTGACGTAGCTGCATAGCTGTTAAAGACAAAGTTCTTTACGAAGTCTTGCCAATAATATGTGAAAGTTCACTAGCAGCAATATTGCTGTGTGCAGTTCAATTCACTTTTGTATTCAAAATTGTTCACTGATTCTAAACTTGTACGTGCGAATAAGGCCATGCGATACGTTGGTAGTGCAGTCAGCATTCAAAGCCAATGAGCATAGCTATATAAATGATCAAAGAAAACATAATAGCATGGAAGATGAAGGGTGGATTCAAGGAAAGATGCCCTAATAGGCTTGTAAGTATGCGTGTGTATAATATTTTAATATCCTACTATGCATAGACCATCATCATAGTGTTGGGGTACTTTATTTCTCAGCTTTTCTTCTACGTTGCAGCATTGGGTGGCTACAGATAATATCACTAGCTAAGTGCTTAACAGAACTGTACCTCTGAATAAAACAGTCTCGCAATTATGATTTTATTAAATTTTCAAAAAAAAAACCAAAAAAAAGTGCAGAACACAACCTCACAGAAGCCCATTTACTAATATTTAAAATCAAATACAACAACATAGGTATTTAAATCAAAAACAAAATGCTATATCACTATTTGATGATTGTTTAGGGGTACCATTAAAAAAATAACTGAAACAAGACTAATCCTATTTAAACACGACCATTTATGACCCTTTATCATTCAAGCAAATATACATCAATCACCCCATAGAGATCTTGAAAAGCAGTATAACAATTGACGTAATCTAGTAATGATGTAGAAGGTTTGAAGCCAAGTAAATATGCTATGCCAGTGTCTCTGACCAGTTTTGTGATATACAAAAGCACATATGGAAATATGGCTGAGAGAGATTTTGTTTAGGAGTGTATATATGCACTACTTAGAAGCAAAGATGGCAAGCTCACTTAAAGTGATGTCTTAAAGCAGTTTTTGCAGACAGAATTGTCAAAATTTTTGTTTTATTATTCTAGATATTGGCCTAGCCCTAACTAAAACCCAGGCTAAAAACCAAAACATTGCCTGGCCATAACCTTAGAAATCCAGTAATGATTTGTGATATGATATGTGGATATCTCTTTGTGATTGCGAGTTGTGATGCAGTCGAGAATTATATGTTCCTTTCAGATACATACTGGTGTAAGGTTGGATTGTGATATGGAGAAGTAGCCAAGAAATATATATATTTACATATTCCTCAGGTGCAAGGTTGAACTACCTGATACCAACAAAATAATGGGATGAGAAATTGTGAAACAGAAATGTACATGTGGAAGTAAGGAGTTTTGTTAAACACTTGGAAGCTGCTTCCCTTGAAGATGGATAGAGCACCGCATTGAGAATGTGGTCATCAGCAGTGCTTTCTGCAGAAATTATTGGCATGATGGAAGACCATGCAGAATATGATAAGAAATTGTCACAGTTTATATTGTTGACACTGTTTATTGTTTTTGATATGCGTTCCATCTTTAGCACAACTCATTTCGATTGACTGTATGCATCAGTAATCTTTTCTATATATGCTAAATATGATGCCAGTCATATACTCACTGTCAGAGAGAGAGAGAGAGTGGCAGTTCACATGCAAGGAACTCACAGTGTGTTTACCTTAGCAAGATTGAAAATAGTTCCTAGCATCAAGAATGTGTGTATCATCCAATACCAGAGTTAGTTGTGAATTGAGTTGCTTTATTCAAACTCCAGCAACCTTTCCTGACAGGTATTTACCACACAGGTTTGGTGGAGATTCATTTTTTTCCCCTTATTTCATGAATCAGCAGCCATTTTATTCAATTAATGGCCACTTCTGAACCCAGATTATCCATGGCAAGTTTTCTTTCTGGAAAGCTCCAAGACAACTATTTCCTTTCAAGTTGAGTCTGTAGAATCATCTGTATACTCTCCATTATGTAAATGCAAAGTGGAAACATATACATACATATATGTACCAAATATGGGATGTGTTGCAAGACCAAGTCTTCTGTCCAACTCCTGGGTGAAGGCTCGTTTTTCTCGCCAATTAGGGTGAATAATAAAGGGGCATCGAATGGTTGAGTTGTAGATGTACATATATCTGCACATGTCAACTGCCAGCTACTTTCATAATCCAAAATGGGTCTGGAGACTAACCCGTAAATTCGTGTTAAGCTGGAATGTCAATTGCAGACAAGTGACACGTAAAAACTAACCACAGGTGACTTGAAACCTAATTAATGGGCTAGCGCACTAAGGAACACAGATAATGGCATCTTGTGCTGACTGTTGATACTGCCTACCAAAAAGTCATCATGAGGTAATATTTTATATGGAGTGTTGAATAGATATCCACTCACAAATTTGAAGCATCATACAGTGTACTGCATAGCAAGGTGGAATCATAGCTACAACTATTTATGGAGTTGATATGCAATATCTTGTTGCTCTTGTTATTGCACATGCAGACTATATTATATATAAAAGAAATCATCACATTTCTTATCTAGTTGCTATTGTTGACAGTTACCATAGGTACTACAAGTAAGAATAATTGAAACAATAGTAGCTAGGTACTAGCACCGCTCTACAGGGATTTTTTTTTACCCTTTTTTTTAGGCTCGGTTTAGTCACTGACTGCTGTAGTCGCTGACTCAGAACGCTGCTGCAGTGAAGGAGCTATCATCTATTAGGCATTTAAAATTCCCCATCCAACACACCTGCAAGTCTCGTGGGCCAGCCACTTGGACCCGTTACCGTCAACTTTTAACTGGTGAGACATACTATAAGGTGGTCACAAAAATGATATTTCCTATTTGACATTTCTTTTAGTTCAGGCAAGTGCTGCACCCAGACGCTGTAAAAAAGTAAATATGTTACCGTAAGATTGTATATCTATATAGGGATTTAACAAAATCTGTTTTGCAGCATTGAATAAAATGAAGCCACTATTTCCAGTATTAATAATAATTTAATTGTTCTGTAGAGCCTTGGTATAGGCCATTACTAAGTACATATAAATAAATATAATAAGTGACAATGATTTCATGAAACCCCAAGCCCTAGCTAGCCCAAGTCCTAGCCCTAGACATTTTGGTGTTTTCATGTAATCTCTAAATAAAACAGTGATATCACAAAATCCCTAGATATACGTTCTGCAACTTAAATACCACATATGGCCATGCACGGCAACATGAAGTTTCCCAGTCAATTCTCCCATTAGAGCATGATTTACTCACCAACTACTAATTAAGTTCAAACATTAAAGGCGAGCGAATACTGCTATGCCATCAAATACTGCTATGCCAGCAAATACTGCTATGCCAGCAAATACTGCTATGCCAATGTTACTGTCTAGTTATGAGAAAGAAATGCTCAAATGAAAATATGGCTGAGAATGATTTCATTTCTGTAAGAGTATCTAGTATAATTTGAAGCAAAAATGTTAAGTACACCGAGATGGATGTGGTAACGTTGTAATGTTAGTCTGAATTATCAAGATTTTTTCTAGATATTTCCTGCCTTAACTACAGCTGTGGTCAAAAAGATTGATATTGCTCAGGCCATAACCATAGTATGCCAAGCTAAAGACCTAACCCAATACTGATTTGTGATGTGATTTGTAGATGTCTTAATAATTCTGCGATGTGATGTAGTAGAGAATTATACACATTTCATAGAAATTCAAAATAGGAATAAGTGTTTGGATTGTTTGGGTAAGTAGCCAAAGATTGTAAGTTTTATGTATTCCTTATAGGAGCACGATTGAACGTGATACCCGATGACAACATGGATGACAATTCTAAAAGGGAAATATGAATATGGAAGTAAGTAGTTATGTTATGATTACTTGGAAGATACTTTTCTTGAAGATGAGAAGTTGAAATCATTGTACAGTGCTTCCGGCAGAAATTATCAGATAACTTAGGGAAAAGATCATACAGAAGCTGACATGAACTTATTCTAGTCATACTTTACATCTTAATACTGTTTATTGTGTTCTGTTTACTCTATATCATTAGCACAACAATTCACTATATGCACCAGTCTGGCTTTCTACATATGCTCAACTATCCAATCATCAACTCGCTATCCGAGAGAGAGAGAGAAGCAATAAAAATGCAAGGGATTGTGTTTACCTAAGCAATATTGAAAATAGTTACTACAATCAAAAAGTATGTATCCATCCAATGCCAGATCATGTGATACATTTAGTAGTATAGTTCAAATAAAACTCCAGCAAACTTTCCCAGACATCTATTAACCAATGCAAGTCACATGTGGATCTACTTTCCTACCTTTGGTCGTTAATTCTGCAGCCATTTTCTTTACTGATGAATCTAGTGTGAGTTCCCGTGATGACCAGATCCTTATTTAAGTCAAGACAATAAAATCTTACGTGTATACCTCTCAGGGTTATGAACGTCCGGCCAATATCGAGAAATATAAATAATTCTACACATGTAATGACATTCAAGCGTCGAAGCCAAGCGAATATTGCTATGCCATGAAATACTGCTATGCCAATGTTCCTAACCAGCAAAGAGATAACTAGTAGTGAGGTTCAAATATAGAAGGCGAGCATACACAGCGATATCAGGAATGTGATATGATTTGTAGATAATACGATTTTGAGATGTGATATAGTAGATAACTAATGTTCCTTAAAGATTCCCTACAGCATAAGTGCTTGGATTATAATTTTGGAAAGTAGCTAAGAATTGCTTTGTATTCCGTACAAGTGTAAGAGAGAACAACCTGATCATTGAAATGGAAATGCATATGTGGAAGTAAGTAGTTTTGCAAAGTATACTTTGGAAACAACTTTTCTCGAAGATGAGAAGAGGACCACATGAAGGGTGAGGTCAGCTGGCAGAGCTTCCTGCAGCAATTTCCAGAGAACTAAGGGAAGACCATGCAGATGTTAACAAAACTTTTTCAAGTGATAGTTTTGACACTATTTATTGTTCAGTATTCTGTATATCATTAGCACTACTATTGACTAAATGTATCAGTTATGCTTTCTATAAATGCTAAACTCTCCAGTTATCTACTCGCTGTCTGAGAGAGGGTGGCAATAAACATGCAAGGAACAGTGTCCACTTTATTAAGATTGAAAATAGTTCCTAATTACCATTAAGAACTTGTATCCAATCCAATACCAGAGCACTAAATTAAGCTAGTTTAGTCTGAAAAAATTCCAGCCTCCTTTCCCTGACAGTTATTAATTACGTAGGTAGCAAGTGAATCCAGTGTTCTTTTCGGACTTCGAATCTGCAGCCGTTATCTTCATTTGACTAATCCAGCGATCTCCTGGTGACTAATCTAGAGATCTCCATTATTAATGCAGGAATCTCCAGACGATTTTTCCAGGATCACCATTTCAATTTTTATGTTGAGACCGCAAAATCTGTCGTGCACTCTTCAGGTTTTGTAAGTACAGCATATATATATATATGGCACAAATGGCCATTCTCGGAAATTCGATCAACTTAGTGAGGACTTGCTTCACCTGCCAACTAGTATAATGATGTGCGTCGACGACGAGCGAAAACTGCTATGCAGTGAATACTGCTTTAACAGTGAATACTGCTATTGCCTGCGAATGCTACTATGCCAACAAACCTTCTATGACAATGTTCCTGACCAGTCGTGAGATAGAAATGCACATATTGAAATATGGTGATAGTGAACTGTTTTGTGTAAGAGTAGCTACTATACTTAGAAACAAATATGCTAGCATTCTAGGAAGTGCTGTCATAATAAAATGTATACATGGCTAAATTGTCAAAAAAATAATTTTGGTGTTTTAGATATTTGACCAGCCTTAACTACTCCCCAGGCAAAAAATCATATATATATACATTATTATATAGATAATGCTCTGGCCACAACCTTGGTATGGACAAGCAGATGAACTAACCCAATTCTGATTTATGATGTGATTTGTAGATGTCTTCTTTATGATTGTGGGATGTGATGCAGCCATATGTTCTTAGAGATTCACAATTGATGCAAGTGGTTGGACTTTAATGTGGGGGATGTGGCCTAGAAAATTCTAGGTTTTTGCGTATTGTTCCTTACAGGTACAAAATTGAACAACCAGATATCTGACAACAATGGGATAAATTTCTTAAATGGAAATGTGTATGTGAAAATAGTTTTGTTAAGATTATTTGGAAGCCGCTTTCCTTGAAGAGCAACACATTAAGAGTGACATCAGTTGGCAGTATTTTCAGCAGAAACTATCAGAAAACTAAAGGAGGGCAATGAATAAGATGAAAATGCTCATCCAATTGATGATTTGTACTTAAGAACTGTTCATTGTTTATGACCTACTTCATGCACACTTTGGAAAATGGTAGAACTGAATAGTAGATCCCTTCTTATAACAGTTAGTTCATCCAACAGCGCAACAACTCTTGACCATGGCTTTAGTTCCTGCATAGATATCACTATATAGGTCATAGATACACTATATGCCAAAGATATACACACCCTTCGTGTATTTTATATATATCTATGGTGGTCCTAACAAAACTAGATGGGATTCCACGTGATCGAATTAAATCATACGGTTTGAAGGATCCCACCTCTTTTTGAGCAAGGATTGGCAGAATGTGAGTCTTAATGTGGGGGCCTCCACTCTTTCCTGGGAAGCAGTTGCTTAGAAATGTCACCTAAAGTCTGGTAAAAGTAGAGATGTCCTTGGGAAGAATTGATAATTTTATTTCGATTGACAGAACAACGGGAAAAAATAGTTTGGTACTAACTGGCACATTCTTTACATCATGCATCACTATTGCCTCCTACCCTCCCCCACTTTGTGGTATATGCAGGTATTATGGGTTCTCACATCGAATCACTATCTAGCTACAACAGCAGTTTAACTCTTGGGTTTCACCAATCATCTCTCAGGCATGTACCTGCCCTATCTCTCATTTTCTTTACACATTGACTGCATGTAAATATTTCTTCAACCCCCCCTCCCCCCCAACACATACCCCTCTTGTGCTTCAGGAAGCAATCGGTATTGATTTCAGTATAAATATATATATATATGATAAAGTAAACTGAGCCTTCATAACAAACTATTGTGTTGACACAATGCATAGCAGCAGTGTTTTGGAGAATATTTACTATTGATATATCTAGATAATATATTAATTTTACCAAATTCATATACAGTACCTATATCTTCAATATAATGCTCCAAAGCTATTTTTGGACAAAGCAGTCCATCATCACTTCCCTCCTTGACTGTCAGTAGGTCCTCTACCATGGTCAATAAAGAATCGCTGACTATTAATCTGTAATTTTTATGATGCTGCATAAACATGCAAGAAGAAAAAATTAAATGTTATTTAACAAAAAATTTGGGGCTGTTAATTTAATATAAGAAAATTTAAAATCATTTTAAGTACATCTATATTAACTTGGATTAAAACATGAGATGAATAGCAAATCTGGTTATTACATGTATATATAAATTGTTATTTATCAAGGAGTGTGGATTTTCTTAGATAAAAACTCAACCGAGATCAACATTTAGTTATACACTTTCATAAGGGGGAAGGGGAAAGAGTACTCTATTGGATATGATTTACAAATGTTGATAATTGTGTATCGCTCCTTGGTTGGTTCAATAGTAGATGTATTTTTTTTTTTTTTTACATACAAATCACAAAAATCTAAACATTGTGCGTTGGCTATTTATAGTGGGTAATGTAACAACTGTTGAGTAGAAAAATAAACCGTAAATTAAACAGTACTCTGACTGAAATATGATACTCATTGTCAGTTAATTTAGTATATATGAATAGTAAAATACTACAAAAAAATTATACAAAAATACACACAATGAAAGAAAAAATTGAAATTCACTTAAACAGCCGGGGTGGAAGTATTGGCTGTTTTGAGGGCACAACAGGCGCTTGTTTAGGAGGATGAGCTGGAATAACTGGCACCATCCTACATGGAGGGGAATTAAAAATAATAATATCAAAATAAAATTCTAAAACCAAACTTTTCTGAAGTGTTTTAAGAAGCACTGCAGTCAAAAAATTAAATCTTTGGGGCCTAACATTCAATTATCAAATGCATTTGTGTGCCTAAATTATTTTTTTATGCCATGTAACAAATAACCGCAAGTGTCATGGGCATTTTAATTTCATTTGAAGTCTCTATTTAATGATATGCTTGTGACAACAAAACACTTAATAGATTTTTGTTGTTGTTGTTGTTGTTGATACTCTAGCATGTTAGCATTTCAGCCAACCATAGTGGTCATTTAGTAGCTAGAACCTTTGTCAACTAAGCTCCAGTATGGCAGGCAATGTCAAGATAAACAAACCCTCTTCGAGGTGAGAGTCACTGCAGGACAATTGCATTAACACTGTATGGCCTACAATTTAATTATTAGGCTCACAATGGTCGATCAACTATGCTTTAGTACGGCAGGCTGTGAATTTTGTTCTATATGCTGACTTCTATAACTAGCTATATCGCTACTAAACTTTTTTGCTTTGTTTTTGTCAAAATTGATGTCAATGCTTGCCTTTTCTAAACTCATTAATTCAGCAACAGCCAATTTTTTTTAGTACAGAAGGGTTAGGTGCAGAACTCAGATATTTTGAACCATGCAGTGTAATATAATGCAATGCAATGCAAAGGAAGGCAATTTGATATATTTATCTATTGTCATATTGTGAACCGACCTTAAGTCACATCCCCTGAATAGCTACTACTGCTATGCATCCCAGCAAATATTGTAGCTCCATTGTTAAATATAGTGTGGCAAGAAAAGTCATTTTCCTGCCCTACTGCATAGTTCACCAAATTTTAAAATTTTCTCTTCAATTTTCTTGTTTTCTTTCAAACTTATCACATCTCTCCAGACTGACTGGCCTATATATAATCTATGGTTTTTCACCCTGCATTTTCTTAATATCCATATATTATAATATTTTCATGTTAACTGCAGAGTGAGCTACTAATGGAAGTCATCAAGGTAGAGAAATCCTCTACCTCTACTACAGTAATCTGTGCACACAGAGAGCTATACACTTGAAGTTAAAGGGATACATCAACATTGAATAACTGAGAAAATAATTAAAAATGGTTATTGGTGTCACAACTTACAGTACAGATCTAGTATATATATTGGTGGTCTTACATATGCTTTTCTGGTATTGGAGGTGCAGCAGAAGAGTAACCGGAGTTAGCAGGAATTATTATGTCTGACTCATTTGTCTTTAGTGGGAGGGGAGGTGGCGCCTCCATAGCATTTTGCATACCAAGAGCCACAGTGTTATCAACTTGAATAGGTAATTGCCCTATAAAGAATAATTACACCAACCTCAATAAATATACTAGCTAATACTTTATACACTCAGAAAGAACAGAAAGAAAAGACGCATTATAAATACTCACAAGTACCTACAAAAAGTACATGATGAACTCTACAGTGCACTAGAACAAATGAAAAGCATTGCCATTAGAGAGGAAAAACAGATTCAAAAGTTTAATAAAAAGTGGGGGGGGGGAATCGTTCAAAACCCTTTCATAGAACCTTATATACATATATTTATTATTTGGCCAGGGATGTATACAGAGGGTGGGGGGTGGGAAGCAACCAGGAATTTCCATCCGCCTGAGCTGAGTTCCCCCCTGGGCTGTGTTATCCTCCCCTGGATATTAGCTATTTCATTAAGAAACTAAGCTAAAATAAATCTTTTAAATAAGACAAAAAAAACACTTTTAATTAAACAGCCATCAGTCATAAAGTCAACACATAAGCTTGAACAATAGCTAGCTTAACGACACAATCAAAGTAGTATTCAACAATTTATTGTTTAAAAATCTCCTATATTTCCACAAATTCTATTGTACCAATTTCAGGCCCATCAATCGATATCCTCATGAGCTGAGCTACACTATAGACTGATTGGCGATTGCGTAGCCATATTTTATCATTTTGAATGGCTAAATGATCATTCCACCAAGGCTGCGCATATTGGAAGCACCTGGTTTATGTCTTGCAAATATGAAGAGCTGTGATTTTTTTCATCTTGACCTTCTTCTCTTGGAAAAAAGCTCTCTTAAAAAATTTCCATTCCACTTGATGTTCTTATATAATGATAATAGCAAGAGAAGGATATGTAACCATTTCAAACGTTACCTCTGCTTTTTCTCCATAGAAGTAAGCCAAGGTTGACAGCTTACAATTAACATAATCTCTGTGAAGTGGCTCTTCATCAGTCAGAAGAGTTGGGTTGAATACTGAGGCTGAGACAACAGGCACGAATACCGCAGAGAAGCAGCCGTTAATGTTTGCTATCAGTATATCAATCAAGAGAATAGCCACTTGTTCTCGAAACTGTTGAACTTACAAAGGAGCTGATTTCCATATGTAGTTCCCCTACTACCTTTGATTGTTATTCCATGCTCAGTTTCTATGTTTGATATGGCTGTCTCAGCAGTACACCAACTAACATCAATTTCCCTGATGGAATTTAGATGATTAAATTTACTCTTGATCATAAAGGGAAGCTTGCTGATGTCAGCTATATTCTTCAGCATGAACAAATTTAAGAGAGCATTTGCACTTAGAACTTTTGATAAGAGAAAATAGCTTGATACACCATTAACACCAGCCAAAAGGAGTGTACACTACATGCATCAGCATCTCCATGATGACTCACATAGCTGTGAAAGGGTTTGCAACAATGGAGGCAGTTCATTGCAAATTGTCTTAACTCAACGCTCATGCCACTGTCACCTAGTGTCACTAGGCTTCACGATTATCTGCTCGGGAAAAACAGGAACAGCTTGAATGCCCTTCGATGCCTCTGCTATCTTGGGGGGAATAATAAAACAGCTTCCAAACGCTGGTCATAGTTCCAAAAAGCATCCTTATTTCCTTCACTGATACAGCTGCCAGAATTGAAGCAAGCTGTAACCTGTGACAAGAAGTGGATGTAGATGGCATGAGTTGAGGAGATCTGAATTCTTATATGAAATCCACATATCTTCACAGCATATTTAGCAGCACTATCGAATCCTTGGCCAATCAATTATCTTAGATCAAGTTGCTTTTGCTATGAAGGACTGTAAAGCTTCTGCAATAGTTCCAGCATCTGTAGAACAGATATGAAGTAATGTTAAGAAATGTTCCTAAGGATTTCCATAACTAACAACCTGCCATAGATGGATGGCTCTTCCTGAGTACTGGTGTCCTGGCTCTCATCTGCTAAGATGAAAATGTAGGGACTCTCTTGGAGACTCCACATAAGCTTTCGTTCGATCCAAATATCAATCCCTTCAATCAATGCACTAGCACTGAATCTTAATGTACACTGTGCAAGATGGGCCCTTCACTAAGGTGCTTTTCAAACAATTCATTACCATTAAGCACTTGGTGTTCAATTACATTGTATGTGTTTGAGGGTGGAATATGATTCTTAGCCAAGAAGTATATGGATCTCACTGGACCTGAAACCAACGAAATTGGAACACATATTTGTAGCTGTCATAACTTTTTCCCCCTTTCTTCTGTGCAAATACTTTTGATACCAGCTTGTTGCTTATTGTATGTGCTTTAAAATGATATATAAAAAGTCTCCATAGGCACATTTTTTTTAGAAGATATATCCAATCACGCAAGGGTCACTAAAAAAAACACTTCCTAATTTGTGGCAAACTTTACAGCCAGGCGCCTAGACCGAACCCCCCCCCCCCCCCCACCTCCCCCTTCCCCCCCCCCCCCAAACTCGGTGTGCGGGTAGCTAAAGCCTTTAGCTGTGATATAACGGATTAATATTTTTTCGCGGGACCACGGAAATTTGCCGTACGCCCACGCAAATTTCCGTGGTCCGCCTCTTCTCAACACTATATCTCAGGGGGGGGGTTCACCGGGGGGAAAAAAGTGAATCCGTTATATCACAGCTAAGGGCTTTAGCTACCCGCACACCGAGTTTGGGGCGCTGCGGTCAAGGCGCCAGGCTGTAAAGTTTGCCACAAATTAGGAATTTTTTTTTTGTGTGACCCTTGCGTGTTTGGATATATCTTCTAAGAAAATGTGCCTATAGAGACTTTTTATATATCATTTTAAAGCACACACAATAAGCAACAAGCTGGTTTCAAAACTATTTGCACAGAGGAAAGGGGGAAAAGGTTATGACAGCTACAAATATGTGTTCCAATTTCGTTGGTTTCAGGTCCAGTCCCCCCTTAGAATAATCTCATGATTCTGTTTCTTTGGCTTTCAGCTTGTTTAGCAGCACCCGCACATTGCATTTCAGTGACATTCTGCTGCACCACATACTTAGCCATTCTCACAGCAAATGATGAGTGTTGGTGCCATTTAGTTCCACTATGTTATTTTAGTAGTTCGGTGGCATGGTTCCAGTCAACAATTCCCCTTCTCTTCCACCCTCCATTTAGGGTTGGTGGTGGCCTTCCCCATTTATTCAAAGAGTAAAAAATGTGCCAACTTTATGATCTTCACACTGAACCCAAATATAAATATCTCCCAAACTTTCTTGTAGCTCAGCTTTTTCATGTAACATTTCTTCTTCTGTTGTGCAGATAATTAATTAGAGATGTGGTAGGTCTTGAATATCGTGCTCTGATTCCTTCACCACTAGATTTTTTCTACTGTTCCTTCTGAGTTCTCTATCCTATTTACTTCCAGATATCCATTATATTCTGCTCTGATAGAGTAGTAAATGATTTATTGGTGGAAGCTAGGTTCAGTAGCTGACAGTTTAGTGATGATGCAAAATACAATAAGTCTAAAAGTCATGTGCTACATACAGTGCAAACAGAACTAACAAAGACTATTGTTCAGAAACAATAGACTATTGATGTCCAGCCCGATCAGGCCCTACATGTGTTAAAGGTATGATGAGTTCATGACTATGGTAGCACTGTCTGTGCATGTGTTTTTGTGCGATGGGTTTCTGGTAAAACATATGGGTGAGTTAATACACCTAAGACCGCTGCACACTCAGATGTCCCAAGTTGAAAAACAATAATTCAGTGGGATGCTACACTCACTCACACCATGCTCTATTGCCTGCGCTAGTAATTCCAATACCAAAAAGAAAACTGCAACTTTTGCTCACCTCAGTGCGCCTTTACAATCATTCAACCCCCTATGACTCATGGTCAAGAAGAAGATAGGATGGAATTATATACAATGAACCTGGTAGTAGCCGGCTCGCCTCTTACAGACATGGGATTTGTTTAAGTATTCTTCCCAATACGGTGGGGTATCCATAACACTTTTACTTTCCTTGAGTGTTCCCATCCCTGCTTCCTGGTGGAAAAAAATTCATTGAGATTACAGTCAATTCTGTGGTGCATGTGGTACAGGGTTGAGACACACAGCACACAGGAGTTCAGTGATACTTGTGTCCTCTGTACACTAGATAAGGTGTTGTGTTAAACCATAATAAAGACCGATAAATCACTTCGCCCTCCCCTTGAAAAAATTTCAGCATACATCCCCCTGGTCATGTACAGAACAAACTTTCCTGATTACCTCCTGCAACTAATCAATATCTAATAAAACATGAAAGTAACTGATTGTAATTAAAATTAGTTTGCTTAAAGAGAAATTAACGCATGGCATTGTGTAGCGGAGTTAAAGCATTGTCAAGCCTTTGGTTTCCAGCCTCTTTATTTGTTCGTGATAATGACCATATATATTCTTTATGGATGTCCAACTTATGTATGTTGACATAATCACATGCTCAGCAACAAAATGGGCAGCTGTTGTGAAACAGAAATTATGTGTGAAATATGATTTAGAGAGGAGGGTTTTGTTAAGTACATGGATGCAGCTTCTCCTGAATATGGGAAATACCATACTAACAGGTTGTTTAGCATAAGTGCTTATACCAGCGACTGCAAGAAAAGTGGCATTTAATAATCTATGCATGCCTAATAACCTCTGATTATATTGTGATACATTAGGCTTGCTTTAAGTGGAATGAATATTTATAGGACAAACTGAACACCATAATTAGAACATGGCACAACAATGAGTAGTCAAAGAAATACTTCTTCATACTCTCTGGACAGCTAAGTCTCATTAGCCGGGCTAAAAATTTGTCACAGTCACAACTGGAGGTACAGTCACTGTTGGAAGGACAGTACTTACAATCAATTGAGACTGAGGTACTAGTTACCACTGGAAGGGCGGTTACTAATATATGGTATGTACAATATGTATAAATAGGGAGACAATTTTAAAATTAACTACAGTAGAATAGCTCATCTAACTGACCAACACATGTGTAATTTGACGTAAACGTGACATTGGTCACAAAATTATACTATATAAAAATGAACTTTAATTGCAAAACACTTTATTTTTACCAGCACATTCCCTGTAGATTGTCTATCATTATAAAGCATTATTAAAAACTTTACTTCCTGTAAGACAGTCACGCGATCAAAAAGCGAAGAAAAAACATTAATGGCTGATTCATTCACAAAATGGTCAAGAAGCGTCGCCTCCTGGCTTTTACTGAAGTTTCTGGATGTATTCTACTAAGATGGACTGCATAGGCTCCATTACTTACTGGTAAACCCTCTGAATTCCTTCACTCAAGTGAAAATGCTGCTCCTGGATAGATTTCTTTGCTATATACATAGAGCAACTTAGCAATGCATAGTTTTTTATTTGCTTGCCTCAAAGGAGCTGATTCTTAAATCAAACTGTAGCTTATTGCATTTACATCCTAATCATATGAACTGTTTGTAAATAATTTTTTTTAAATATTTATAGCATCATTATAGAAATCCACATATAAAGTTGGTGTATAATCAGTTAACTTGTAATTTAGTGCAATTTTGCATCCCATGGTCCCATGCTGGATAAGAGATCTTCAACTGACTAATTAAATTTAATTAAATTCCTAATTTTTTTATCAAACTCCCTCTCCCCCCACTCCGACATCATCAATGTTGTCATCAGTACCTGAATGTTTAACTACCAATTTTATACAAAAAACTGAGTCCGTGAGCAAGGTAACCATTTATTTTTCAAAATAATAATAGTAATAATAATAATAATAATAAAATAATAATAATTGTTTTGTTTTTTTAAATATAACATAATAATAAATTATTATTATATCACCACTAAAATAATGAGCACAACAAAAACAGCAACAATAATAATAACAACAACAATAATAGTAGAAGTTGATCCTGGGATATTATTTCATTGAGATATAATAGGTTAAATTCTAATAGAATGCTGAGTAGCCTTCAGGTCATCTTCATGTGACCTCAAGCCTTTACACTGCCCCCAAAAATCATTTAGTGTCTCAATCAAGCAGGCCTGGTCAGTATGAATAGGTTTCCCTAGTTATAGGCAACCATAGCTGCTGTATATCACGTCTACTGACGATAAACCAAAGTCATGAGACATAGGTCACCTGTTTCCCCATAACTACCTGAGAGATTTACAATAGTAAATTGACCGAAAGTACAGGTCGAAAGCTCATCCATTGCTAAAGGCATTTATTCGACTATAATAATATAATAATAAAATGTTTGGTTTAATAACAACCAATTATATTAGATTGACCTGTTAAAAAAGAACGGAAACAAGACTGTTGTACCCATGCAAATTACCGCCAGTTAGACCACTTTACCACTTAAAATCATGTATACCAATATTGTGCTGGTTTTAAAATAACAATTTGCCTATGCAATGACAGGGAAAAAAAGAACAATATACGTGTACATAATTTTGAATGGTAAAGGGATTCTAAGAGTGTGGTCTACATGGGTACAGTCTTATATCTGTTCTTTTTTAACAGGTCAATCGAATATAGCTGGTTATTTCTAAATAAAATTTTTTTGCTCTTGTTTCAATCTTTTTTTTCATCGATTCTGTTGTTTTTTTATGTTATATTTGAGCAGCAGTGGAAAAGAAAATGAGGACTACATCAATTTGAGCTGATTGGTGGAGAGTCACCTAGATATAAACACCTTTTCTAACATATTTATTGCTGCCAGCACACTACCCATATCAATACACACTATGTATTATTGTATTTGTAGACTCTACCCATGTACACCATGTTGTCCAAAAAAAGAACATACCATGCCTTGTTGCTATTGAACTGCACCCACTTAGGGTCAGCTACAGCTTCCTCTGAGAAATTGATAACAGGTCCAGGACAAAATTACAGCAGATATTTTATGGTTGTTCAATTTCTCATGCTCAATAATCTGTTATTTTTTGTTTATTGTTTTGACTGTTTGTTTATAAAAAAAATAAAAGTAAGTCACAAAACGCAAAACACTATTAAAATATATTATTGGAAAAATTATCAGAGGTGCACTAGTAAAAATAATAATAATAATGATAATAATAATAATCAACAATATTAATAATACTAACATGGGGAGAAAGACAGACAACCTGTGCCTCTTGATGCTAAAAATGAATATATAGTTGAGGTCTTGGGGTCCTTAGAGAGATTTTTTGGACCTCTTCTTTTTAATTGACCTGAAACAGCAGTTTTAGATCAAAAATTGGGAAGGAATAAATTAACCAAAAGGCCTAGTGAAGGCAGCACAGTGTAGTAGGATGCTGCACAACAATAATATAACAAATAAGTTGTATTATATACAGTATAGGATCAAGGATAATGCCTTAAAACTGGAACCTGTCATGTATGTACAGGGACAAGGCATTTGTTGTGATAGTAAACATCAGAAACATTCATACACTGACGCACATAAGATACATAACCAAGACCAAACAGATCTTCCAAACAGACATTTTTCATTCCGAGCATACCTAGCCAAGTGCCAGGTAAAGTCGGGTACCTCAGCTGGTATGTATATTTTAATATACGTACCGATGGACAATACAATTACTTGACCTGCTTTGTGCATATATGCCACAGGGTAATAAAGACATGTGAGAATCAAAGAGTATTGACTCACCAGTATTGTACACTTCCAATATATCTTCAGCAAGTTTGCTACATTCTATTTCCATCAAGCCCATGCATATTTATCTCCAAGAAGGTTGGGGATTCCTGGGATGTTCAAAGAACCAGTAGTCCATTACTTCAACCATCTTATCATGATTTCCACCCCTCATGTGGCTAACTTCAGCCAACACATCCAGTGGTACACCCATAGCTTCACCATAACTTTCCCACAAGTGCTCCATATCGGCAACTTGAATGAGCAACATGTTCAAGTCAAGGCTAGCATCTACAAAGGGAAAATGGGGAGGATGGGGGAAAGAACTGTGCTAATACACTAGGACTGAGTGCAGTATCATACTATGACAGAGTGTAGTATCACACTATAACAGAGGAAGCTAACACACTATGACTGAGGATGCAAACACACTACGACAGAGGGAGCTAACACACTATGGCAAAGGGTGTCAACATACTGTTATAGAGGATGCCTGCACACTATGACAGACAGTTGAATTGATCTTTTAGTAACTAGAGCATTATGAGCATAGAGCATAGATCTTTGAACATATGCACACAAGGGGGGGGGGGGGGGCTGAACCTGAAACCACAAAAATTTGAACACATATTTGAGCTGTCATAAATTTTTTCCCTTTCTTCTGTGCAGATACTTTTGATACCAGCTTGTTGCTTACTGTGTGTGCTTTAAAATGATATATAAAAAGTCTCTATAGGCACCTTTTCTTAGAAGATATATCCAAAAATGCAAGGGTCACTCAAAAATGGCACTTCTTAATTTGTGGCAAACTTTACAGCCAGGCGCCTTGACCGCAGATCCCCAAACTGGGTGTGCGGGTAGCTAATGCCCTTAGCTGTGATCGTACGGATTCACTTTTTTTTTCCGGGTGAATCCACCCCCCCCCCCCCCCCCTCCCCCCGAGATATAGTGTTGAGAAGAGGCGGACCACGGATATTTGCATGGGCGTCCGGCAAATTTCCGTAGGCGTCCGGCAAATTTCCGTGGTCCCGCCTCTTCTCAGCTCTATATCTCGGGGGGGGGGGGGGGGGGGGTTCACCAGGAAAAAAAATGAAACCGTACGATCACAGCTAAGGGCTTTAGCTACCCGCACACCGAGTTTTGGGGGGCAGCGGTCAAGGCGCCTGGCTGTAAAGTTTGCCACAAATTAGGAAGTGCCTTTTTTTGAGTGACCCTTGCGTTTTTGGAAATATCTTCTAAGAAAAGGTGCTTATAGATACCTTTTATATATCATTTCAAAGTACACACAATAAGCAACAAGCTGGTATCAAAGGTTTTTGCACAAAAGAAAGGGGGGAAAAGTTATGACAGCTACAAATATGTGTTCCAATTTCGTTGGTTTCAGGTCCAGTCCCCCCAAATATATCTAATAATTTTCATGTACGCTCTTCCCACCAACAGTATGTGTATATTTAATGTGGCACACACTCTCAAGGCCAGTATTTAGCAGGAGAGCAGTTTCCTTACGAAAAATGTTGCCAAAATGCACCTTTGTGCATAAAATGGGAAAATGCAGTTTTGAAATAAAAAGTGCCCTTTTTAAGTGCCATTTATAGTGCCATTTTTAGTGCCCTTATCAAGAAATCCATTAAAAGTGTCTTGTGTATTTTTAAAAAAATATAAGCCCTATAAAAATTTGCTACATTCCTAGCACGTATAGAATCATGTCAAATGTTCCCAGGCCATTTCCATAGGCTGCAAAAAGGGGCTGGCCTGTAAGGGTAAAATAGTAGCTAGATGCGGGAAGAATTACACAATAAAGTTAAGTGGTAGTTTTCTAGTAGTGCTGTCTGTTACAAATGTGACCCAATGAATGGAGAATCAAGGATTAGAACGTGAGCCAGTGAAGCCAGTGAATAATGAAACTATAACGTTTCCCATAACATGATAACTAACATCCGGTCAGTCCACAGCCCCTGTGTAAATGGTGTTTGCTAGTGGTAGAGAAATTAAACATTGAAAGTTGGAAGTAGACATTGAACACATGCTCAGATACGACCAGCCTAAACACAATTTGTCATGCTCATCCATCCTCTATCTCTATCATTCTTGCTGTTCTACAAGCCCCTCTGATGAACCTTTGATGTTCACTGAGCTGAACTCTAAATGGTCACATGGAAACCCTCAATAGTTTTCCGTCATCATATAAAGACCTCTTTAATACTATCAAGTACTGGCAATTTTAAAGGAAAGAATCAGTATATGTAACCTAAATTGCTATACTTTCTTTGGATGAGGTAGTTTTTGGCCAGTTTTAGAAAACACAACTCACCATGATTACACATGCTTAGTGTGTTCATCACCTAATCATATACTGCAAGTGCATCTGGCTGGACATTGAAGAAACTAATATTGTTGAACAATGATCATTGTGTTATTCTCTGTATCATTAAATAAGTACCTGCCTGTATCAATAAATAAGTACCTTCCTGTATTATTAAATAAGTACCTGCCTGTATCATTAAATAAGTACCTTCCTGTATTATTAAATAAGTACCTGCCTGTATCATTAAACAAGTATCTGCCTGTATCATTAAATAAGTACCTGAGTTTTCTACAATGTAGTTCATTATCACTTCTTTGCTTTATCTTTGCAAATATCTAATCAAATTCTAAACTATTTTTTGGCAAATTTCAATTCCTAGTTACCCAAGTTAGATCATCTCAAGGGTCCCAACTCCCTTGCCATCTAGTTGTTTGAATATATAATGCCACCTCATCTGTTGTAAGTGAAGATGCAAGGAAAGAGCGGCACAAGCGAGAAAGGAAGAGATTACTTGATGAACAAGCGAGTTAGAGTAAATGCATACCTGACATGTTCAGGTGAGTAATGAGATTATATAAAAGGGAATGGAACTAGTGCACATGTGTGGTGCTATTCTCGTACCAAGCCATCTTACCAAGTCACCTTGCTAAGCCATAAGCAAACATAAGATATCATTGCAAATAGTAGCCAACAGTCCTAAGTCTGGCAAGCTAATCCTTAATTTCTACATAGAGTCTGACTTTGGTCCCTAAAAGCACCTGAGGAGGCAAACTCATTGATTTTATGAATACAGCAGTCGCTGCTGGATCCATCTTTTATCTGACTATGGATGAGAAGCCTTCCTCCTACAAAGTGGAGCAGAATGGATAACCACTCAAGTATTCAGTCAATCCGATCATGTCAGGGGTTGACAAATTTGGAGGGTAGTGGTCCTCATTTGTGTGTGGGGCTCAAAATTATACTGAATTATTAGTTCTAGTAAAATTTACAACAATCTGTAGTTACATATTGTACTAAATGTAAATCCTTCTATCCATGTATTTACTACAAGCCCACCATCTCTTTTCAAGAATAATTCTACAATAGTAATCAACCCTTAGAAAAATACAAGCCACATGTCTTCCTTTGCATCAGCTATTTCTCCATCAACATCATTCTTAATGGAAGCCTCTACATCCAATTCATCTCTCTTCAGAAATTCCAAACTGAATATGATTGAGGACACAGGCACTGATATTGATGATAATGATGGAGATTACAGTGATTAGAGGACATCATTAGGTTAATGAAGATGAGCCTCACATTCAAGATGCCAGTGAAGGTGGGCTAACTGATGCTAGTGAAAGCAAGAGCCTGTGATATGGAGGATATCTACGCGGTTAATAAAGATGAGCCCACATTCTAAATGCCAGGGAAGTTATTCTAATCAACTCACCTTTTGTGGATCCATTGGACCCAGCAACTATGCCAAGGTAACTGTTGATTATGGGCTGCAACTACTATACATATTACCACCTGCATCACCAAGTAACTTAGAGTATCCTGTCACAGATGGAAGGTGATTCAACTTGAAGTGGATGGAAAACAGGCCTTTGTTGCACAATAGTGTCAAAAACCGATAGTATGTTCTTTGTGTAGAGTGTCTGTGTTTCTGTTCTGGTGGGGTGGGAAATCTAGAGAATCTCCCCTCATTAGTGGAGGATTCAACAAGAGAAAGAGAGAAATAAACCAATCAAAGAAGAAAAGCAGCTATTTTGACCAGCATGCTAGAGAATGGAAAGCTGACATCAACATTCAATCCAAGCTTGCAAAGGAGTTACCTAGTCCAGAGGTCCGAATGTACAAAGGAATTCTCTCAGTAATAGATGTGAGAATTGCGCTTGGACATAGAGGAATAGCCATGAGAGGAAGCTGGGAAAAACTCAAAATGGGGAATGGAAATTTTTTCTTTCTTTGTTAAAAAATCAAATTCGATGATGAGCTGCAAGATTACTTATACCATGCACTGAGAAATTCAGCATATATATAACCGTTGATTCAAAATCAGTCAGTCATTGCGAACCTGTTATTCTTGAAAAGGTGGTAACTGAAATACCTGGGCACTGGAGATGAATGGCGGATGAAACACAGGACTGGTCTGTAATGTATGTATATAATAATACAGAGATGTGCAAGGACTTCATAGGATTATGATGCTCGAGAAAAAAATTGCTCAATCCATCGTTGATGTCATGATTCCAAGTCTAGAGTAATGAGGTCTTGACTTTTCATTACTGGTAGCACAAGGCTATGATAGTGCCACTGTTATGACCTCGAACATTGCTGGCATACAAGCAAAAGTGCATCATTATACACTAATATCATATATGTCCACTGCCACACACATACTTATTCTTGAAATATTCAGCTGGCTATGATATCTTATCAATCAGGAATCTGTTTGCTAATGTTCCCAAGTTAGCCTGGTTCTGGATGCCAATGCAAGAAGAAAAGCTACTTTTCTGTACTGCTCCAATGAATTAAAGGATGAAAACTTGACAGAACTTCTTATGGCAGTGAAGACCCAGGGGATATAGGTGACTATGACAATGATGTAAAATCCATGTTAAAAGTTACCAGGAAGCAAACCGTACCAAAATTCATGCAATGTGTTGGTCAACCAGGTTGGAAACCTTATTGTCTTTCTGACCAAGTAGAGAACAGTGCTGAACTCATTGGAAACAATCATAAAAAGCAGTATTGCTGAAGCCAAAATGGATGCGGGAACATTTATACTATAGATTAAAGATCCTTAGTTTGTTGTATCTCCGAGAGTTAGTCAGTTCTGAGCCTTCTTAGTCCAGTGACCAAGGTACAGCAGACCAATAACTGCAATCTTGCTGATGCATATGAAGAAGTGGTACTGGCTAATGAAATTATAAGTGATGAACATGACCGCTGAATCAAGGTCTGGATGATATGTATGCTTGTTAGGGAGTACATTGATATTTCTATCTACAAACTACGGGTGGCAATCACTCAATGGCACCGTGCAAATGCTTGATCTGAAGGAGAACAATCAGCAACAGCTAAATACCGAGTAAAAATGTATACACATTTATAAACTACGTATTTGAAGATCTTGACTTCACCTTCATCAAACATGTAATTGAAGAGCTTGAGTCTCGATTTAATAACAAATAAAAAAGTATTATAGCTGCACAAAACTCTGTGCCAACTCAGCTGGTACAATTCGATGATGCAGCCATGTAAATGATACGGGATCATTATGGCAAATCTTTGACAATGTCTGAGAATGATGATCCTAAACATGAAGTGAGCAAGTGTTAGAACCGCTATGCTAAGTACAATATGTTAAAGCTTGCGACAACCACTGAGGCCCTGACTGATTGCAGCCTCTAAATATTTCCCAACATCCAGAAAATCCTTGGATCTTCCTGGTGATACCAGTCAGCAGTGTCGCTAGGAATTCTCATTTTCTGTCCTCAGGAGATTAAAAAACTGGATGAGGACCTCGATGACAGAGAACCAACTCAATGGTTTGGCATTGCTGCTATTCCATCAAGGAACGTCCAAAAATCCCTTCACCCAAAGACATTATGATCAGAAGGCTAACTGGAGGCTTGAGTGTCATAGACAGCATTAATAGTATTATCAGTATATAATATGTATATTATTTATTGTTTGTTTGATGATAGGTTTGTTTGCTGTAAGAATATTGATTTGAGCTTAGGATCTTTTGGCCAAAGTACCTTTTTCAGACTTCCCTCGCCATGGACCTAACAGTATATAAGCTAACCAGCTTCAGGATGCTTCTTGGTCTCTGCAGATGTTTCAGTCTTGCACTTCACATCGAAATACACAATACTGGTGTCCATCATGGGGATCGTGGTACTACAAGTAGGGTTTCCCCCAACATCAGCATACGTCAAGCCTCCACGAGGTTTACTAGATATACCTGCTCCATTAATCCCATCCTGTAGAATTTTAAAATATATCAAGAATGTGCTTTTAAATGTCAACTACATAACAACTAAGCTATTCTACACCAGTAATTGTACTACACCAAGACAATACGTCCTAGGGAGTCAAGTATAGAATTGTTAAAATAAAAAGGAGGGAGGAGGGGGAGGCATGAGTAGTGTATAGAAATAAAAGTTATGGTGTAATTCTAAATATCGTACTTCAATGGTTACTCCGCTGGCCTCACCTTGAATAGATCATAAACCATTCTAGCTCCAGTGCATGCCCTTGAGTAGACCACGGGAATCACACCCTTCTTTACTCCATGCTCTTCAAAGTTTGTGCCATCACAGCAAGTAGGGATGCCTCTGAAGATGAAATGAGCATTGTGCCTGGTTAGATGGTAGCCAGAGCAGCACAAACTATTGCCACCCACTGAGATTGCTAAACTAAACTTAGAGAGGACACTTATGATGATCAGCTAGCGATGTTGAGCCATACCAGAAACAATCTCAAAACTAGATGGCTAATACTTTATGAATCACTAAGTTCTAACTGTTTGTTGCTAATCAGTGAGGAGACGCACCCTCCATACTTCATCCACAGCTGACATTGCCAGTCACGTACTGCATTATAATTAATACCACATAACACATTAGCGGATCACACGCCAATTAGCCGATCGAGGTTTCATCCCTATATAATATGTCACCTATGATTTGTCACCTATGATTTGAACCATATAAGGTTGTAACTGGGTCCATTGCTGGCAACATATAAAAGGGTGCCGGCCAGGAGACTCAGGAGATTTTCCCCGATATCACCTGCTTTTAAGCCAAATTAATAATATATTAAAGATTCTTCTTCAAATAGTGTAGGGATTTCTCAGGTGACTCTGCTTAGCCCGTATAGGTTGATTCCACGGAGTACTATTTGTGACAATCACACAAAGTCAACACGTGATATTTGAGACATTGATTTGACCCTATCCTTGTATAGTGCGCACAGGTTCTTGTGTGAAATGAATAGTACGTGCATGTTCTAATCAAGGACATATAGTGTGCCAATACCAGGGTACGCAGACACACACATTAGTGGAAAATATCTACACTAAACCACTATGATGATCATGTGTTGCATAAAATATATATGGTGATGCTGAAAAATCATTCAGTCTCTCAACTCAACAGGCTAGATCTGCAAAACAAGCTGGCAGTTATGGCCACACCTATTCACATATGGTTCATGACTATGCCGAGTCTGACTAATTCAACAGCTACAGTCAGTACTTCATTTTCAAGACATGTTTCAAGGTTATTAAGTGTACAGAGGGTCATTTTCATTGAAAGTAATTCTTGTATGCAGAGAGAGAATAACTTTTAAGCATATATATATATATATTTTTTAAAGTATACATTCTTCAAATTGCTGGGTACATAGATAATTATGGTCCTTGAAAGCATTCTAGATTAAAACTATACTGGCTTAGCAAGTTGTCAAGGCTTAGAAATCATTCCTATAACTAAAACTTAGATCATTAAAAATGAAGATAGATGTGGAAGGATCAAGGTTGTTTCACTGGGTTTTTTTTTAAGAAAAAAAAATTTGAAACTAACATTCTTCTTCTTTAACTGGCCTCATATAGAGGAGGGAGAGGGATTTCCAGTTATGATCTCACATTACCTCCTCCTGTATAAGATCCTGGATATCACAAGTAAGGAAAGAATTCTGTACTTCATATGCACGTCAGAAAAACATATGCATAGATATGTAGCGTAAACTCTGGTTAATTAGTCTTGTGACATTTAGCACCCAACTGGTTGTTGAACACTGCTCTTGTTCATGTTTTGAAGTGTATTTGTTGGGAATCCTTCTGATATCTTGCTGAGAAGCGCTGGTTGCATAGTTATGGTCGCAGTATCATGTGAGATAGAATTGATTTCACGTAATCTTCCATGTCCAGCTAATCCATTTCACCGAGTGCTAAGCTAATCAATGACTTTAGGGGTTCAGTTTTACTTCCAAAAATATGGACAGATGACACCCACAACCTTTATCTGAGTGTAAGAAACTCCTAGATGATTGATGATATAAATGCAAGCAATGGAGGTAAGAAAAGTCAGCTATTCTTTATTTTTTAACGCAAAGCATTTTTTCTATGTCGATAGAGGGACATGACAATATAAGGAATTCATGAGCTCAATTTATTGTTTCAGCAATGTCTCAGGGACTTAGCTATAGATGGCAAGTTTTGCCAGGTTAGAGTGGATAGCTACCTGCTTCTAAGTGCTAAAAACATTGGGCTTAGCCTATATATTAGTGCCAAAGTAATGTTTGTTATAGTGATTGTGTGGATAAAGAAACCAACACCGATCATCAGGAGAGCCTTTTAGTGATGTGGATGATTATGCAGCTGTCTGTGTGTTATGTTTTATAGCTTCCTCTTTTTGCTGACCAATATTTTGCTCACTCATTGATTCATGTTTGAGAAGGTCATAGTTTGTTTGTTTGTACTGCAAGGTGTTTGGATAATAGGATGATAAATATGGTTCATGATATTTACATTCAATTTGGGCAAGAAATAATTGTACTGTCAGATGAGGTCAATAACGTCAGTATTTTTTTATCAACTGACTTCTGCCTGTGAAAGTTGCTGACCAATATTTTGCTCACTCATTGATTTATGTTTGAGAATGTCATAGTTGGTTTGTTGGCACCTCTAGTGCTCTGCCAATTCTTTTGTACCCAGTGACTAAACATTGCACTCAGTGTGTTCCTCCAGAACTGCTGAATGAAGCTAGCCCATTCTCAAGCTAGAATGGACTAGTAAAAAAAAATTAAGCAATGAAAAAATACCCAAAATATTCGTCAAATTACTCCAAAATCAATTGATGTGCATTATTTATTAATCGCGTTTAGTATGTGCCCATTCGGTGTTAAGCGCTGGTTTTTTTGCCATTTCATTTGGAAGCTGGGGTGCTAATCAACCAGAGTTTATAATTATGAAACAATTTATAACTGCTGCAATGTTGTCGTGTATTTTGAACTCAAGGAAAACAATGCATCAAAAAACTCATTATGGGCATTATTCTCCCAGTTGTCATGGTCAAAATTTTGAGGCCTATTCTACATTGTAGTCCTTTCTCCTGCAAATAAACAACAACAACAACACATACAGTTCTTTCATGATTGCAACATCTTACGAAGAAGTTTATACCGTATGTAAAATGTTTTGTATATCTTATTAAAAACATTCTTTACCATACCGACCGCTGCAATGCTAACATGCGTCATTCAACTCCTGGAGTGCACCATCAATATCACTATGAGCATCACTCCACCAGATACATACATATTATGACCACCATTAATATCACTATGAGCATCAACCAGATACATACATATTATGACCAATATTTGGAAAACTGGCTCATGGGTTACTATGCACTACTAATAATAACTATTACCTTAGCATCCAAGAAACTATATTGTAGTCCATTTGCCTGCTAAGAAATAACAACAAAACATCATGATTGCAACACTAATATATCTTATAATATAGGCTGGGTTTTCAATGTTATACTTTGAAAAAATGCCCTAATGGCATTCCAGTCTTATGTGCTGTTCCAATAAATACATCTGTACAGCAAAAATTGAATTTGTGGTTAGAAGAAATTATTGCAAATATTGGTTAAGATTACAATTAGCTATTCGCAATTAAAAGTTTATAATCAGAATATTGCAATTAAAACCAAGCCTGCATAAAATATAATAATAAAAGGGGGTCGGCATTATTACATCACATATATACCTTCAAATCTCCTGATGATTTTTAAGCCTATATAAAATACTTGTCATTCTTCCATTGGGTGTGCATTATATTGCATAAATGAACCAAATTATGACCTAAATTATGAACCAGATAAAAAATTTACAAAATTTTCTCCAGTCTGGTAAATATTTTTGTGTCCATGGGAGCGAGGATCTGTGAATCATGGAGATTACCAGTCAGCTTGCTGCTGGTGCTTAAAACTAATTATGGGGATGTGGTTCACTTTTTTTCTGATGTTCAGAGAAAACTGAATGGGCATGAGCTTGTCTACTTCATATAGAGAGGCTTAATTGCTGGTTGAATTACAGAGATACAACAACAGCTGTGCGACATCATCTTGTGGTAGACAAACCAGTGGACTGCCTCCTTAGAATGGTTTAAGATGAACTAGCTGCAATCTCATAGGAAGGCTCAGTTCTAACAAAAGTCTGACTGACACTTTATATTTCTCCGACTGTCACTAACAAGAATGATGTATATGATATTAGCAATTTTGTGAGGATTTCATCCCTGTAATTTTATTCATATACGCAATCATTGAGTCATTGAATAACAAAACATTCCCATGTATAAAATCAATGACACAATAAGTAGGTGTGGCTGAATGAAAATGGAATTAATGCAAGGTCCCTATTGCACATGCATATATTTTTAAAAAAAGTTTGCCAGACACCAGCTGAATCTACTTTACAATAGTTACTAATATAGTTATACATATACTTCCGGATGTTCTCAACTAATGTGTCCCTAGATAATACTGTTGTTCATTGTACTTGTGAAGTGCAGTAAAACACCATAATATCAAGTGAAAGGTCTTGTGATCTACTAGAGAGCAGTTCAACACTATCCATGTCAGAGTTAAGGCAACAAAAGAATTACTGAAACAGTATGGATGATACTGTTGGAGTAAAATCAAACTCTACATTTTCATTTGGTGTATTTCCCATGTAGAATTTCATAGCATGTTTAAATTTTTTTTTTTTGGCCATTTAAAAATTGAGAGAAAAAATTATTGATCCTGGCAAGATTGTGTCCAGTTGAGAGCCACAGCAGTCGAGAAGCAGTTCGGCTTAGTCAGTGCCAAGAGCTAATACAGTCTCTGGTCGAGCAACCTGCGAGCTGTGATGATATCCATAGCTACTGCATTTGAGCCTTGGTCAACTGTGGCAATGATAGGAATGTATCCATGTAGAAATTACAGTATTATTGCATTGGCCAGTCTGGCAATGTTGTGAGCTTCTGCAGTCAAGTGGAAAGTGAGGTGAGCTACTCCTCCAGCTGTAGCAGCATGCCAAGAGCTGATTCAGACAAGTGGTCAGTCAGCCGAGGCAATAACCGACAGTTCATTCACCGTGGTGATGTTGAGAGATATTCCAGTCGATTATCTTTTTCTTTTCTTTTTTTATCTGTTGATTTCGCATGTTTTGAGGGGAGTGGGGAATTGGTTGGTGTTAAGACAACATACTAAATAATGGAAACATAAAGTTTAATTTGGCTTGTACTGTAGATGAAATATTGACATAATAAGAAATACTATGCACACCTACATACTCAAAGCTGAACTTATCACCAAATATAAACACTCACAACTTACATGTATACATATATATATATCGGAGTAATAGAGTTTTACACCACTGTCATCTACCTGTATATCATGTCGACTTGGAGGTATATTTTCATGCTGTAATTGACTGTATTCATCACCAACAGGAGCCACCATCTGAAAACAGTGAACACATATATACACATTACATTGTTTGCAATGGCTACATAAATTTTCTGATAATGTCTGGCTATCCTCATTCTAATTATGAAGTGCAGCAATTATGAAGTACAGGAAGAATAAACTATCTAGATAGATGTCTAAATCCTGGTCCACAATGTGACAGATATGCATTGTGTTGCATATGCATCGAAATAGTCCTATCTAATGCATTGCATCTTGTTGCAATGCTAGTAAATACAGCATACCATGAACCAGCAATAAGCCACACTACAAGAGAGCAGTTCATTTCTCTCCGGTAATGGTTAAGGATTAAAGCTATATCCATGATATAACACACATACACCACACACACATTTAATTTGGTGTAGGAATATTTATAAGCACCATTTTATATATTTTTTTATATTTTTTTAACTCAATTATCGATTTATTTTGTGTTTATTTTTTAAGCTTTGTGATAAGATGAGTCATGTGTGACATCATTATCCCATGAGGGCTCTATCAGGTTAGCACTGTTCATGGCTGGCATTCCTAGTAAGTAATATCAATAAATATAAAAGGGAGGTGTAGACATCAAACACCCAAAATGATTTATCAAATTTCAAATCACCATAACTCTATTCTTACTACACTGCCAGTAATTTAGTGCCATTTGTTGCTTATTCTGAGTGTTTTTTCCACAAGGGTGGATGGGAAGGGAACAGTCATGGAAAGAAAAAGCGTTACAAGTACCCCACCATATCTTGAAGAGAATACTCAAACAAATTCCATGTCTGTATGAGGAGAGCTGGCTACTACCAGGTTCATTTTATGTAATTTTACCTAGCCTTCTCCTTGACATTGAGTCATAGAGGGTTGAATGATTGCAAAGACACACTGAGGTGAGCAAAAGTTGTAGTTTTCTTTATGGTTTTTTAATTATTCCCACATGCAAAAGAGCATGGTGGGAGTGAGTGTAGCATCCCACTGAATTAGTGTTTTTCTACTTAGGACATCTGAGTGTCCAACTCACTCACAAGTGTTACCAGAAACACATCGCACAAAAAAAACATGCATAGACAAAGCTACCAATTTTTCCCTACTTGTGGTGTATCCCTTGTCATCACCTCTTCATATATCATTAACACATGTAGGACCTGATCTGGCTTGACATCAATAGTCTTTCTGTTTCAGAACAAATAATCAATGTTTGTAGTACCTGTAGTAACTGTAGCACCAGACTTTAGAGTAGCTTGTATTTTGTCATCATAACAAAACTGTCAGCCACTGAATCTATGCTTCCTCTAATGAATCTAATGTTACTCTTCTCAGCAAAATATGAGCAGAATGTTAAGGATATCAGGAAGTATTTTGGAAAGCGAACTCAGAAGGAACAGAGAAATCAAGTGGGGAAGGATCTAATACAGAGGAATCACATGTCGTGAAGACAAGAGCAAGATAATTATGACCTGCCCCGTTTCTAATAAATTATCTGCACAACAGAAGAAGAAATGTTACAAGAAAAAGCTAAGCTACAAGAAAGTTTGAGAGAAAGGTTATCCTTGGGTTAAGTGTGAAGATCCTAAACTTGGGATGTTTTGTATTCAATGTAAGAAATGGGGAAGGCAACCTACATGCGAAAAAGGTGGGTAGATGACAAGGGAAATTGCTGACTGGAACCATAATGGATCTAATCTAAGTGGCACAAAGACGCATCAATTACAGCAGGAGTGGCTAAGCATGTAGAGCAGCAGAATATCATTGAAATGTAATGTACAGGTACTGCTAAATAAGATGAAGAGCAAAAGAAAAAGAATCATGAGATTGTTCTCAAATTGATGAGATCCATGTACTTCTTGGCTAAGAATTGTACCCCACAATCAAGCATAAACAAGGAGTTAATTGTGCTACAATTGTTTGATGAAGAATTGCTTGAAAAGCATCTTAGTGAATGGCCATCTAATGGTGGGCACGCATCAAGATTCAGTGCTGGGTGTTGAATGAAGCGATTAATATTTGGATCGAAAGAAAGCTGATGTGAAGTCTCCAAGAGAATCCCTACTTTTCCATCTTAGCAGATAAGTGCCAGGACATCAGTACTCAGGAAGAGCTCTCTATCTGTGGCAGATGGCTAGTTAATGAAATACCAGAGGTGTAATTCTTAACGGTACTTCATGTCCGTTCTACAGATGCCAGTGTCGCAGAAGCTTCACACACCTTCGTATAGCAGAAGCAACTACTTCATCTAAGGAAGTGGATTGGCCAAGAATATGATGGTGCTGCAACATATGCTGAAAAGGTAAGTGGAGTTCATAAGCGAATTCAGACCTCCTCTGCTCATGCAATCTACATCCGCTGTTCTTGTCACAGGTTTCAGCTCACTTCAATTCTGGCAGCCACATCAGTGAAGGAGATAAGGATGTTTTTGGAACCATGACCAGTGTTTTGAAGTTGATTTATTATTCCCCCAAAATAGCAGGGGCATTGAAGGCCAACCAGACTGTTTGGTTTTCCTGAGCTATGAAGCCTAGTGACACTAAGTGGCTGTCGCATGAGCCCTGTGTTAAGGCAATTTACAAGGAACTGATTCCATTTTTGCAAACCCTTTCACAATCATACGAGTCATCTGGTTGTGCTAAGGCATATGATATATACTTCCCTTGGGCTAGTGTTAATGGTGTATCAAGTAGTTATCTCCTATCAGAATTCTCACTGCACTTGGTCACTTAAACTTGTTCATGCAGAAGAAGATAGCTGACTTCAGAAAGCCTCCCTTTATGCTCAAGAATGTACTTGATCATATAAATTCCACCAAGGAGAGTGATGCCAGTTGAAGTACTACAGCTGAGAGAGCCATATTGAATGAAGAAACTGAGCATGGACTAACAATCAAAGTTAGTAGGGGACCAACTATACGGAAATCATCTCCTTTGTCAGTTCAACAGTTTCGAGTACAAGTGTCTATTCCCTACCATAATACACTGATAGCAAATATTAACAGCCACTTATCAGGCGAGGTAGTCCAGCTTGTTGTCTTAGCCCCAGTATTCAACCCAGGACTTCTTCCTGATGATTAGACACTACTCAGAGCTTATGGTATTTCTAAGCTGTCAACTTTGGTTAATGTCTATGGAGGAAAAGCAGAGGTAACGTTTGAATTTGCTAGTTGAATGGCAAGTTTTTAAGAGAGTTATTTTCGAAGAGAATAAGGTTATGATGGATAAAAGCACCAGCCCTCCATCTTTCCAAGACATAAAAGACTCCATGGAAACATGTTATGCTTGTATATTTTCAGAAACTTGTAAAGTGATGAACATTTTCATTGCTACAGGGGGACTATCCCATTTACCACCAAAATTTGAACAAAGATTTGTAGCTGTCATAACCTTTTTCCCCTTTCGTCTGTGCAGATACTTTTATTACCAGCTTATTGCTTATTGTGTTTGCTTTAAGATGATATATAAAAAGTCTCTATAGGTACTTTTTCTTAGAAGATATAGCCAAACATGCAAGGGTCACTCAAAAAATGGCACTTCCTAATTTGAAAGCAGTCTAATTCCAAGGTGCCTTGAGCTACCGCCCCCAAACTTGTGTCGTGGCGTCCGACAAGCCTAAGCTGTGATATGGCCGAGAAAAATTGTTTTTACCATGAAGCATTCCTGAGATATGGTGATTTGAAGAGGCGGGGTCACAGATATTCCGTGGTTTTGGCGCGGTTGAAAATAAAGTGTCTCATATCCATTCAACACTCACCGCGGCGTTGTAATTATGGTTCAGCCATATCACAGCTTAGGATTTAGCAAGCCACAAAACAAATTTTGAGTCTGTAGCTCACGGCGCCTAGGAATTAGTCATCTTGCAAATTAGGAAGTGCCTTTTTTGAGTGACCCTTGCGTGTTTGAATATATCTTCTAAGCAAAAGTGCCTATAGAGACTTTTTACATATAATCTTAAAGCACACACAATAAGCAACAAGCTAGTTTCAAAAATATCTGCACAGAAGAAAGAGGGAAAACGTTATGACAGCTACAAATATGTGTTCAAATTTTGGTGGTAAATGGATAAGTCACCACTTATAAATGGTGAAAACAAGGCTACGCAGTTGCCTATCAGACTGTAGTGTTCTACAGCTCATGAGGATATCGATTGAAGGGCCTGAAATTGATGCAGTGGAATTTGAGGAAACACTGGAGATTTTTGAAAGACATTCATAGAATACAACATTGACTGTGTAGTTTAGTTAGGTAGCTATTGTTGCAAGCTTATGTGTTGACTATATGACTGATTGCTGAATAATTAAAAGCTGTTTGTTGTCTAATTAAAAAAAAAAAATTATCTTAGTTGCTTATTCCAAGGTTTGGAGGTGTTTGTGGAGACTGCTTGCACTAATGCTTATTCCAAGGTTTGGAGGTGTTTGTAGAGACTGCTTGCACTAATGCTTATTCCAAGGTTTGGAGGTGTTTGTGGAGACTGCATGCACTGAAATGGTTAATATCCAGGAGGGAGCGGGAACACTATTTTTAATTAATGAGGACAAGAAAGGAGTAATAGCTTATGATATCAAGTTACTAATGATAGGGAAGTCAAGCTGGCACTTTTCTTGATTTTCACTGCCATAAATCCAAAATTTCTTTAATGTCGCTCTCAGAGACTACTTCTGTTATATCTATAGTAAACCTCATAAGCTGAAAAGGGATGCAGTCAATTAGAGATTTCCGCAAATGAGTCTTGATCATCTTTAACTGTTAGAAGCTTCTCACCAGAGAATCTGTACAAACTGGAATCGATAAGTTGATGGAGGCAATCACATGCATAGGAAACATGGCCTTGAGCAATCATAGGAACTAGTTCTTTCATCCCTGATGCAGTAGTATCCCATGTTTTCTTGACTAACAACTGGTGAAATGTTTTCCACTCTGTAAGCATTTCAGTAGATATTATGGCTGTCTTTATTCTTTCATTTCCATCCAATGTTTCTGCATCTCTATCTTCTACACAGTAAGAAATTAGATTCTCAACAAACTCATCGCCATAAGGCAAAGATACCGAAACTCATTTTAGCATCTTCCATTGGTCGCTAGACAATGCTGATTCAACAGCATTCGATGATGAAAATCAGCTGTTAGGATGGCCTTTAAAGCAACATAATATTTACAGCAGTATTCAGGATTAAAGATATTTTATCAGCTACAGTAGTCATTTTTGTGAAGATTTCAAGTCATCAATGTTTTCAAGAATTTTCAACGTTTTCAAGAAGCTCCAACACCCAGTTGGCTTCAAGCAAAACTGCACCATTCAAGGACTGAACAGTTGCATCAACAAGGAAAGATATCAATGAGAGATCAAATTATTTTGTCTGAAGAACTTTACTGAGCCAGACTACTTGTGGTAGAGTGAAATCAAGCAAGCATATAGCTGCAATGGTAGACAGTTTACAGAGGGCACCATAGATTTCAAAAGCTTCTGGCTTGTAGGATGTCTCATCGTAGATGTTACCAATGGTCTAATTGCAGAATAACATACTTTGACTGCATTGACACAACTTTCACATGTCAGCCAGCTTGTGTCCCCTGATCAGTTTCATTTCTGGAAGTTCAAGAACACTCTGTACCAACTTCAGACACTCTACTTACTAAGGGAATTTGTGAAAATATTTCCAAAGAGTAGTCGATGTCCTATAAGCATCAGCAATTCCTGGAGTTTTAATGGATAATGCACACAAGCCTTGGCATTGTACAAACCTAACATGAGGAGTGTGCTTCTTGATAAGTGCCTGAACCGCAACCTCGGTCCTTCGTTCATAAAATGTTGTGGCTACATCAAATCCCAATCCAACTATTCTTCCCACTAGTAGACTTTTTTTCTTATAACATTCGATGAAAGCACAATAGATGGTCTCTGCATCAGCCTTCTTCAAAGGAACAAGCTCCAGAAAGCACTCCACCAGTACACCTTCATCCTCGCTGCGGCAAAATACAAGACAATTCTTTTACATTGGTTATGTCAATGCACTCATCGGCCATGTGTGCTGTACATAGGTGCCTTTCGAAGATGCTTAAGAATCCACTCCTCCACCTATGTTCCCAATGATTTGATGAATTCAACCAGGACCACTCATGATGATATGAATACAGCATTTAGTAGTGCAGTAGCTAAGAACTTCAAAAGTTGGCTGCTATATCTTAACCCCACATCAACCAGCTACTCAAATTTGGTAGCATGTTTATCATGTTCTTTCATATGAAAATGAGAGAGGATCAGACACATCATTACATCACAGATCTGAGCCTTTTTGTGAGCTTCAAATTTCTGGAGTTGCTGTACAACTGTTCCATCTTTGGCTGCTCTGTTAGCTGCCAAAAGAACTTGAGTTGCATAGACATCACTTCTTGCATGAACATTCATTTTTTCAACACATTTCTTCCAATTTTTTAAATGCTGAGATCCACTCTTCTCCAGTACACTGAAGACCAGACATTTAAGATTGCTTGCAAACCTTGAAAAAGGCACCATCACTACTCTCATCAGAATACATCCCACTGAAAACCTATTTTTGCTTCATGGCTTCAGAAGAGGAGCGGTTTGTTTTCCGTGTTGCACCTTTTCTTGGAATATAGAGGGCTAGGGTTGGAAATAGATGACTCATTGTCAGAGCTATCTGTTCCACTCCCTTCGCCAACACAGCTATAACCATGAGAAGATGTTTGAGAAGTACTTGCAAAGTAAGAGCAAATATACATTTTTGCAGAGATTAAATGAGAGGAAATAAGTTAGTAAAATTTCTTTTATAGAATCTTGGAGAGCAAGACAAAATGGACAGAGTTTAAATTCTGAGAGGGAGGGAGAGAGAGGGTGTGGGAAAGAAGAAGTGAGATGAAAGAAATAGAAAACCTACAAAAGAGATCTTGTAATGTGTGTGTGATGGCATATTACTTCACAAGAAAATGCATGCAATACTCAGACATGACCAAATAAGGTTATGACACAGTGTAGGTAACTAGAAGGACAGTATTTTATCCTCAATGACATAATTTGAGTACAATATATTTTTAATCTGCCAATTCTGGATAGTTGTGAAGTCATTTCACAATAGCCCATCTCTATCACACTAGTTATATCTTTATACCTGTTGACCGTAGTTGCCTGCAATTTCATCAAACTTTTACCTACCTACACTTTCTAAGATGGAATGCACAAGGATTTAAAAATTAGAAAAAGTACATGCCATCAAAGTAGGTAAGGGTACAGCAAAATACCTGTGGTTAAAACTTTGCACTCCATGCCGAAAGTTGCTCATCCCCCTCCTGCACCATCCCACTCTTCATGGCCTAACAACCATGTGATACAGGGTCAGGACCTCTGTTCCCCCTCCTTTTTTCCATACTATAGGTGTGTCTCACTTGGCAAATTTTCTGTACACAGTCCTGATACACCAACATCAAGGTTACCCAAAAATCAGTACCACCTAGTTTGAAATAGTCTTAACCCACCCATATGTGGATAACAAAACACCAAACTTGGTGGGTGTGTGTGTTCTCAAAGCCCTTAGCTGTGATACGTATGAATCACATTCACAAGTTGCTGTAGTGTTAATTAATTATTTGCAGCCATTTTTGCCACATGTCCAAAGGCAGTTTTGAGGCATGTCCAAATATGGTGCTCTATAAACGCAACACCATTATACCACGTGACCCTGATCCATACGTATCACAGCTAAAGGATTTGGGACACCAAGTTTGTGTTTTGTTATCAAAACGTAGATAAGTTATGACTCTTTCAAACTTGGGATGTGCAGATTTTTTTTAGTCGATGTTGGTGCATGTATCTTCTAAGAACATCTGTCTATAGAGACATTCAGCATATCACTTGAAAGCACACAGAATAAGCACTAATATAATACTAAAATTACCTGCACAGATGAGAGAATTACACTTTTTATATCAATGTTCGTTACCTCTAGAATCCTGTGACTTGTGCAAAGAAATAAATCTGTCCTTGGTATCAAACTCATCCTTACACTGAGGGTAAGGTTATTACTGGCTTTAAGGAAGCAAAATTTTATTTTTCATTTTGAAAATAGCTATTACATATTGTGACGGACGTACACAATTTGCGTGACGGACGTACAAGTCCGATTTTCATCAGTGTGTGTAACAATTCATCACCCAAAAGTAACTTTGATATATAAATATGGCATATTTACATAGTAAAGTGTTTGCACTGTGGCATCTCTTCCATAGGAGAATCTTGTCTATTGTATTAGGCCACTTCCAATTGTTGCAGCTCTTGTGCATCACGCTGACCTCAAACTGATCATTGCCATCACAACATGTAATCTCTCCAGGAAAATTCTCTCCATAGTAGTTCACAACCACCCATTGTCAAACACACAGATCCACAGTGGTGACTGTGTGCTCTTCTGACTCAACAAACAGTTCTTCTGACTTGCCCAAAGGTTCTTGTGACTTGTCCAATGGGGTGACTGCCTCTTCTTCAGAATCTGGGCTATCAGGTTTCCTTAAAGGGACTAGGGTATATTCTTTTGAATCAGAGGTATCCGAAACCATAACCATTCCTTTCCCTTTTGGAATGATGCAGTGCCTTCTATGTGTCTTGGGCACAGCCAGCACATCTTCCCATTTAGCATATAATTGTGGCTTTATTTGGTCAATGTCTCCCTTAGCAATAAATTGCAGGTGTATTTTTGGGTTATGCTGTTCAGCTATTTTAGCATACTCCTCTGCTGTTGTTATGTGCACTTGCTCACTTCTAACATGCCTCCACACTGCTCTCTTGACTGTTCCCCCGAGTCCATCCACGACACCTTTTCCATGAGATGTGGCGAAGAAGTTCCATGTAAGCTTTAGGTGGTGATCTTGTTCCCAGTAGTGCAAGTTCGAGAATTTTTTTTTTTGTTTGAACTGTGAACCTGCACCATCGCTGAAGACATTTAGCACTTTAATTGATGGAATTCTCCCTAAGGTGCTTCATGATTTACTCCATGAAGATATAGACACTGCACTTCGTATGAGTTAGATCATCTGACACAATGACAAAACTTTCATTTTCATCTTCCTTGATCCAAGCATACGCTGTGAAGTGGGTTGCCTGACCATGGCACCAGTGTACTGATTGTGTCTCATTTTTACTAGCAATAATAGCATTCTCAGAGAAATCTACTTGTAACACGACATTCTCCCCATCACACTTTGAAATCAAAGCATCCATGTAAATATCCTGCTTGCGCTTGACAAGTGTGAATAAAAAAATCCCTCAGTTGCCTTTTCAATTCAGCAAAAACATCACTTATGGTGCCTATGATGTCAACTTTTTCTGTTTTGTAATTGTTCTGTCTAGACTCTACAGCAAGCAGAGTGTGCAGTTGCAGGTACGAAAAACCTCTCTTCCTTTCTTATGCTCTTAAAAAAACTCTTTTATTAAAAACACACAAAAACAAACAAAATAACAACTCTTTTCTTACTCTACAATATTTTATTTGATGTTTGGTGTGTTCTCATGCCAACAAAGCTGCTTATTCCTTCAGTGATAACTAAATAGAAAACATCATATTTACTTGTGATGGACGTACGTGACGGACGTACACAAATATTGTACGTACGTTGCATACTTTCTGGCTATATTCAAAGTCTACGTATGGAAATAAATAGCAGAAAATGTGTCTATTAAGATGCTTATTGGTAGCCTGGAACTACAGAAAAAATCAAATGAAATAAAAGATACTATTAAAAATAAATTTTTTATTTAGTGACAGACGTACATGCCAATGAAACCCTGAAAGGATGCATAATAAAAGTGAGATCTTTTGTAACAAGCTGGTTTTATGCACACCTTATCTAAAGAAGCCTAGAACTAATTCAATTAACATATTTTGCTGAAGAGAAGGATCTAAATTCCATAGAAATTACTTATGAAATGCTACAAGCAAAAGTAGCGTTCTTTAACGTTAGCTAAGGTCCCTCAACAAAAAAGGGCTATAACCATTAATCAACTAGAGTTATTGCAAAAATAGTTAGATATTCTTAAACTAGATGTTTTTTCCTTTCTAATGATACCAAATATGTTGGGGGAAAAAAAAGTTTTTAAATTTATGCCCTTGTTTTTACTTCTCACGCACCAAACCTAACTGGTCATTGCTTGCTGCTTTTGCCATATTATCATTATCCTTCCTTGTCACTATTTCTGTTTAGAGAGCTTACCTAGCTATCCCCCTGTAATCTTTCTGGTCATGCCTATTACCTTGCCCTCCTGCTTATCAGGCTTGGTAGGTCTACCCTGTTATGAGGACTGAACTCTAAGAACACATTACTAACACTTGCCCTCCTCCTGGCTGATTGTAAGTAATTATCTTTAATTATTATCCCACTGCCCATTATAATATCTTTTCCTTTCCCTACTGCTGCTTGTCAGGCTTACTAGATGATTTTGTTTTCTCCCCTGCTGTGTCATTCTTCTTATTACAAGATCACTTGACAAACTTAACACTCTTGCACTATTTGCCTTTCCTGCTACCGCTCTGAATCACAGCATACTTGCCATTCATACCATACTTGCCCAATTATGCAATACTTGCCCCTTATGCACTGCTGTCAATTCACCCTTCTGAGCTTGACCTCAAACGATGCCAGCCAGTCGTGTACTGGCCAATCTCTGCCTAATTTGTCCATCTGCAATTCTTGCCAATCACACATTTTTCTATTGAGCCATACTTGGCTTATCCTGCCACACTTGGCTTATCCTGCCATACTTGCCAAACCTGCCATACTTGCTAAACATGCCTTACTTGACTTATCCTGCCATATTGCCAATCCTGCAATACTGGCTATTTATGCCACACTTGTGTGTGCAAAGCTGGCCAAACATCCTACTTGCCAATCTAATCCTACTTGCCAATCCTGTCCTACTCGGTACAATTATGCGTACTTGCCATCCTGCAATTGTCCAACCTTGCCAATCATGCACTCATTACCAATCATATCCACCTTTCCAAACCAGGAATAGTTGCCGATCCTGCCTTACTTAGCACTCTTGCAGTACTTGTCTAACCTGCCCTTCATGAGTTTCTACCCCATATTATCCCCATCGCTCTAAATAGATCCTACTTCAAAAAGCTGGGCAATCCCTATTTTTGTTAAAAACAATAGCCTGTCACTCCAGCAAAGGTGGAAGAATGGCTTCCTGTAATGTAGCTATCACTATCTTCCCCTACTAGCCAAGTGACCATGCTAAAATTACCAACCTAGTGCTTGGTCTTGCTACACGCATGGCCTGTCATGCAGTAAGCGACATGCCATGCCCTCACCAATAGCTTGTAGGGATGCCTGGCTGAGGTCAGGTACCACTCCATGGCTACAGACCATTCTGCTTTCTCCTGTGTGAGTAGAAGTCACACCTCTCCTTTAGCTGTCTTTCCTGATTTGGATTAGATGCGATATGATAAACTGTCTGCCTTTCCCTTAATCTAGCATGACAATGACTGACTGACCTGTGCGATCCTCATGTGTAGTAGCACTTTGCACTGTCTACTTTGGCAGCAGTGTGTCTCCCGTGCGTGTGTGGCTTCCAGAATCCTTTGTTAACTCAGCTTAACTCAAGATCCATGAAATAAAATAATAAGGTGGATTGGTAGGTTTATTAATGGTCATGGGAAAATGGAAAGGTATTTTTGTGTCCAAAGTAACCCAAAAAAAGATTCTATCAATTTCAAAATTACTTGTAGCTGTTCTCTAGATATCTTGCTACCGAATAAAACTCCAACATTGTGGTAGCTAACCTGTGTTGAGAAGGGGTGGGAGGGGGGGGCAATAACATTTTTTAAATTGTATTTCTTTTTGAGGTTATGATTTTGGAACTCCATGGTCTGCATACTCGACTGTGTGGACTTATTTTTAGCTGAAAGGATAGATCTCTCTGTGTGGTCTCTTATGATACTAAAAAGTGTGCATAGGTATAACTATACCAAAGTTACATGTAGGCACAGTCAGCTACATCAAAATCTTGTGGGACACCCCTGGCAAGATATCTCTTGTAGTTTAAAACAGCTGTAAATAATGGACTTCCACTATTATGTCGATTATGTCATGTACATCAGCCACGCCTAATTATGGTATCACTAATTCTATGTCCCATAGGAAGAATTATCATTCATGAGTATACATGAATCCATGATCACGGCTGCTTGTGTCTTATAGAGCATAAATGGACCAAATTTTAGGGGTTGAAAGCTAACAAATTTGCTCAATCTGATATCTTTTTCGTGATTGTTCTTGCAATTATCGGCTAAATGAGCGTATGTACTGAGCTTGCTGCTCGGATTTCATTATCAGACAATAATTTACTGGTTTGTCTAAGGTAAGATGATGTTTCAGGAGCATGTCTGAGTGAGCGTAAGTCTAGACCTCAAGTGCTGGTTGAAGTGTAGTGGTGCTACATTAGCTTAGAAGAAGTATCACCTCTGCAGCTGTTGTATCACCTCTGCACTTCAATCAGTGCTTGAGTTCCACTACTTGAAGTACAGACAAACCAGTGAACTGTCGCCTGCAAAGTGTTTCAAGCAGCAAGATCGTAGCTATTTGCGCTCAGTACACAAATTTCAGTCTCGAAATTTTGCCAACCATCGCACGCATAAACAAGAAAAAGATACCAAATTGTGGAAAATTTTGTTGACTGTCCTGCCCTAGAATTTGGTTCGTATAATGCTTTGTAAGTGCGGGCCCTTACTTGGGAGTTGGATGGAAAACTTGGCATTGCCGCGCATGCCTGTATTTGTTGTTTGTTAGCATGAGAAGCGAGCCCTTACTTGAGAATGTAGGACAGAATAATTAATGTCTTCGTATTGCTCAATCTGCTATCTTTTTCGTGATTGTTCTTGCAATTATCGGCTAAATGAGCGTATGTACTGAGCTTGCTGCTCGGATTTCATTATCAGACAATAATTTACTGGTTTGTCTAAGGTAAGATGATGTTTCAGGAGCATGTCTGAGTGAGCGTAAGTCTAGACCTCAAGTGCTGGTTGAAGTGTAGTGGTGCTACATTAGCTTAGAAGAAGTATCACCTCTGCAGCTGTTGTATCACCTCTGCACTTCAATCGGTTTTACTCCTTATATTGGTTTGATCCCTGTTTCAAGATAGCGGCAAAACTCCCTCTAAATCCAGCTAACTTACTTTGGCAGCTTCTTAGTTTACGGTAGTTTTGTCAGATTTTAATCTGAAAACACTTTGAGTGTGGCTTAAATCCTTCGCGAAGGTAGTTGGCAAGTTACAAAAAAAACAAAAAAATTTGAAAATCGTAAAATTCAACTCTCTGGATCTTGTATCTACATTTCTTGCCTATAATAACATGCACACTTATAATTTTACAATAAGACGACTCCAAATTGTCCAATACATTGAACCAACCAATATTTCTCAAATTCAGTAAAAATAGGATTGGCAGCCATTTTGTTGATAATACAATCAAGTGGGCTTTATTTAGAATTTCTTATATATATATATATATATATATATTTATATATATTTTTTTTATTATTATTATTATTATTTTTTTTTTTTTTTTATAATTTTTTTATTATTTTTTTTTATTATAATTTTTTTTAATATATATATATTTTTATTATTATATATATTTTTTAATTTATTTATTTTATTTCATTTTTTTAATTTATTATTATTTTTTTTTTATTATTATTATTTTTTTTAATTTTTTTTTTTATATATTTTTTTTTGAGAACTCACAAGCTATATTATAAGCAGAAGGGTGATCCACATTGACTGTGCTGTAGGTTACTTTTCCAGGAACAAAAACCAACAAATGTAACTTGGTTGACGCTAATCCTCTACACTGTTTAGTTCTCCAGTGCAACTGCTATCAAGTCCTTAAGCAGCTGCAATCTTCAGCAGCTGGATTTGTCTACTAGCAAAGAAGTGTGTAATCTGTGGCCTTATCGAATCTTGTTCTAAGAAAAAGTTAAGTAAAATATAACAGTAGAGCAATATAACAGCCTGGCCTAACCGAATTAGTCCTACTTGTAATATCTATGGAAACAGGAAACTATTGCAACAATACATGGCATGTTCTGATGTGAAAGGGACTATCACATAACACATAAAAATATATATATATATTTTATCAAAAAAAATATTCTTAAAAAAAATAAATTAATCTATTGGTTTGACCTGTTAAAAAAGAACGGAAACACGACTATATCCATTTATATATACCACAACCATTAGATGACACCATTCCAACTAATACAAGTCAATATTTTATTGTTGTTTTTTTAATTTTTTTTAAATCTTCATAGTTATAGGTATACAAGAGCAGATATATTTTATTTTAAAATACAACCAGCTATATTGGGTAGACCTGTTATAAAGAACGAAACAAGACTGTACCCATGTAGGCCACAACCAGTTTGACCCTTTACCATATAAGATACCAATTTTGGCTGGTTTGTACTTTTTGTGGTAACTTAGGCATTCCGTGTCTTTACAACCAGTGCAATTTTGGTGTATTGGTTTTAAGTGGTAAAGGGTGTCTAACTGGCTGTGGTCTACATGGGTACAGTCTTGTTTCCGTTCCATTTAACAGGCAATCCAATATAGGGGATTGTTTTTAATATGTATACATATATATTTTTATGCTCTTGTTTCTGTGTCTCATTTCTTTGTTTTGTTGTTTTTTGGCGAGCGAAGCTTGCCCTCACTTGGAAGGTGGACGAAAGCTTTTGTATTGACACATATGTTCATATTTGGTTGTTTGACAGTATTATCTGATATATGTTCGTATACCAGGGAATACACGGAAGAGTTTACAGACTCTAATTGAAATGGATAGTGGCATCTTGGAGATTTCAAGAAAACTTGCCATAGATAGCTCGTCAATGGTGATAAAATGGCTACATAGAGACCAAGGAAAGAAGCTTGAATACACATGCGACATGCGTAGTTATTAGCTGTTAGGGAAAGGTTGCTTGGTTTTTTTTGTTTTTCAATCTAACCTATTGAATTCATCAACATGCTCTGACATTTGATGTGATACTAGTTCTTGAGGATAAGAACTATTTTCAATATTGGTATGGTAACCACATTTCCTTGCATGTGAACTACTGCTCTCTCTCTCTCTCGGACAGCGGGTAGATGACTGGCTACGTAGTTTAATATATGTTGACAGGATAACTGATTCATATAGTCAATAGAAAGGCGTTGTTCTAATGATGGAGAGTATACTGAAAACAATAAACAGTCTCAATAGTGCAAACTATCAATTTAACAAGTTCCTCTCAGTTTCTGCATGGACTTCCCTTAGTACGCTAATAATTTCTACAGAGAGCATTCCTGATGACCTCACTCGTTCCATCCAAGTGAAGCAGCATCCACAAAACTACTTGCACATTTTCGTTTCAGAATTTGTCATCCCATAAGTTGTATGGTAGCAGGTTGTTCAGCCTTCTTTTTATAAGGAATATCTAAAAACATATAATTCTTGGCTACTTCCCTATATCACAACCCAGCCACATTAACCATTTGTGAATTTTGTTGAAGAAACATTGTTCTCACAATCACAAGAAAGATATCTACAAATCACATCACATATCTTTAGCTCTTCAGTTGGGCTTACTAAGGTTATAGCCAGGGTAGGGACTATGATTTTAGCCTGGGCAGTAGTTGGGGCTAGGCTAATATCTAGAACATTGAAACATTTTTTTATGACAGTTCTATCTACAAGCACAGCCTTATGATATCTCTTAGTGTGCTTGGCTTCTCTTTGCTTCTAAGTAAAGTATCTACTCTTACACAAATCAATTTACTCTCAGCCATATTTCCGTGCATTTCTTTATCACAACTGGTCACGAACATTGGCATAGCATTATTTACTCACCTTCGATGTCTGAACGTCATTCCTAGTAGTTGAGTAGGCGAGGCGAAAAGGAGGACTACATCAAGTGTGAGCTTATAATGCTTTTTTTTTTAATCACCATAATTTTTTTTCTTACCTCTGTGCAGGTAATGTTAGCACCAGATTGTTGCATATTCTGTGTACTTTCAAATTATATGTTCAATGTCTCTATAGGCACATTTTCTTCGAAGATACATGCACCAACATTAAGGTCATTCACAAATCAGCATGTCCAAAGCTCTAAGTCACAACTTACACATGCATGTATAGGTAAAGAAACACCAAAATTAATGAGTGAGTTCTCAAAGCCCTTAGCTATGATATAACCATATCAGATTCACCAGGTGTTGAGGTGATGAAAGTTATAAGGCGCCATATTTGAACATGCCTCAAAACCATATGTTTCAATGTGTGTCCAAATAGATCATGTTTCCGGCACCATCATAGCACTGGCCTCTCATGCCTTCTGAATCCAAATTCATCTCCCAATTTTTTTTAATATTATATCCTTCAAATGGCTTCTGAGATGGTATCTGTTTTGGTGACATAGCGAATGCTAAGTGTAAGTTGAACTCTTAATGGCCTGCTGCCCCCTTTTGCTTCCCATACTTTCTAATGATGGTATTCTGGGTGCATGTTGTTGTTTTTAACAATATGTAGCATTTTTGTTTGCCAAGCTGAAGTGTTTAACCAGAATGTTATCCCCAGCATCAATTCTGAATTCACGTTCAATGAATTTGCTTGTTGTTGTGTAACACATTGAGGTATTGGTAGTTACCCCTGTGGGCCTGGGTAACCTATGCCTTACCTTCCACCACATCTTGCAGATTGATACCAAGGCTCTCCCCCCTCATAAACAGCCACCAGGTTTAGAGCTTTGACTTATTCATTTTTATGGGACTCTTAGATCCTGGCCTATTTTATTTTGTCACTCCAAATATTCTTGAAGTGGTTATTAAAGCGATCCCTTGCCATTTTCCAATTTGTGAATACGGTGTCCACCAGGGATCCTCAACTCCTTCTTCTGCTCAGCAGGACGCAGTATGTAATATAGCAACCATCTTCTGAAGGTGAGTGTGCCAAGCAATCATACTCTTGTTGGCCAATGTCTATTGAAGTGTCTCTTTCTGAGTTTTCCCTTCTCTGTGGACTTCCGTGCTGGGAAATTGTATTCTCCTGAGACATAAAAAATGTTCTTCTGGACATCATAAATGGCACCTCTCTCCATGCATGTGTTGCTGTGGCCCACAAATTGGGCTATGTCCCATTTTGTCTCTACACACCCCCTTCTCCTAAATCCACTCCTGTAATATTTAATATATATCTATACAATGTATTGGATGTACATTATTGGAGGAGGTGAAGGATAATGTGATCTACATGGATAAATTCTTGCTTCCTTGACAAGTTTATACAATATTAGTTTTGATTTGTTGTTCCTATGAAAGATCTTGAACAGTTACTTAGGATAACTTCAGAACTAACCAATCATGAAAGATGTCATGTTTATTACTGAAGTACTCACACATGTGTATACACATAAACACATAATATACTTGGTTTAGTTGAAGGTATGTGCAGATAACTCTTGTGTCATATTTCATGGTTTCATCTTTACTCTACTGATTGTGATACTACATCATACTCAAAGCAGGCTACTGGTATATTTTTATTACTCTAAAAAGATTTTTCAAGTAATAGGCAATTTGGGGTCTTCTGGTACTAATTTGTTATGAATGGATTTATGGTACTCAAGTTATGGGGGTGCGAGGATAGAGACAGATTTTTGAAGACAAATTTCATGGTTGGAAAGTTTAATTTGGTGTACCAGTTTACTACCTTAGCAAAGGCATAATGGACAGTTGTTGTTTTTGACTGAAAATATCCGAAACCACTGTTTAGGGTGTTAGAAATATGCTTTGGCTGAAATATGAGCTTTGTATATTTTTGGCGTCTACTCTTTGCTATGTGCATCAAACCAATATCTAATAGTTTAATTTACCTTGCTTAGTGTATATGCCGCACTAATTTTTGGCGGCATATTCTAACATAAACTATTGAACTTTTAGCCAGAGCTTTGTACAAGTACACAATATTGGAATAATCTCACCAAATTCATAAAATTTTTACCAATATTCTACAACCTACTAAAACTCTAGTGTACATCTGAAACTGAATTTTTATAATTTCACAGTGAAGTCAATAGAATGTGTCCATAGAGTACAGAAAACTTGAGGCTTAAATTTGTCATCTGGAGTCAGTAATTGCAATATGCTCCAGTTATCGATTTTTTATTGTTTGTTGTTTTGTTTCATAGATTCTACTACTGGCATCAAGAGGTACGTAAATATATCAAAGCAAGTTAGTTTAATGTTAGTTCACCAGCTATACATTTCTGTGATTTTGTTGTTTTCTGTGCTCCTTTGATACCCTATATAGTGCCTTGGATTATGGTTTTAGCTGGAGTATAAGATGTTTTCCCCTATTTCTTTTGATTGTAATACTTAGAGGGCAACCGTGACATTTCGGTGGCTAAATTTTACATCTGCTTAAACGATCACAAATCAGTTGCAAACATTTAGATATTAGAAAGATGACGGTCATAAATTGGTGTCAGTCTTCTACTTTGTGAAATCCCTTACCACATATAGTTTGTAATACTACTCATGTGCTTGGGCTTCAGATGCAGTATTTTGTGTTGTTATTTTTTTACACATTTTTGTAGATGAGAGAGTGGTGCTTCTTGGTTGTAATTTCATGTGTGACTATTGCATTCTGAATATAATTTTGTGGATTTTCATAATTTTAAAAAATATATATTTTTGTTTATAGGATTCACACAAACGTTTCTGCAGTTAACAGCTGATGTAGATAGTCCTATATGTCCTGGTGTTGATGTGGTTTATACTTGCACCACAGATGCTGCAAGTATCATTTGGACAGCCTTACCTTTTTTTCTTCAGGAATTTCTAACAGCCGGTAGTTTAGGTGGACCTCGAGATAATGGTCCCGTCACCATTACGCCGATATCTCCTAATCCTTTCATAAGTACACTTATTATTAAATACAGCGATATGCTCAATTCCACTATAGTTACCTGTAGAGATCTAAGAGATTTGGAGAAGAGTATTACTTACAGAAAGGCATTAGGTAAGTAATGATAATGAGTGAATTTGTTTTGGGAATATTTTCTGGTGATGTACAGTCTAAATTATAAACAAATGTATGTCCTCCCCTAATGTTGAGTAAGGGTGGTGTCAGCTAATTTAACCAAATGACTCCATTCTGCATCAAGTATGTGTTCAGAATCGCATCAATTTTCTTGTAGAAAAATAAGTGATTCCCTCTCCCACTCACCTTGGAGTCCTTCACCCTCCAAGTCTAGTGCCAATGGCTATAATTATGATGAATTGTGTACACATTAAAAGAATAGCTGTAGCTAGCTACATACCATACACAGTAAAATTGCTATACTGCTGATGCTTTACTATTGAATGTCAAAGTTTTTGTCTCAGCACTGTGCTGAGACAAAGTATTAGAAGTCAATATATCTACGTCAAATTTTTCCATGCATGCACAAACGTTTGTGGATTACCATTGATTGAGCGCACACATACTAAATCTCGGAAACTTTACATGTGTCACATGTATTACCAGTGGCCTGGGAGTCCATCCTATATCAGGACATAAAATACCAACTTCTTCGTGTGCGCCAACAGCTATGACTAATAATGTCTTTGATGATGAGTGATTATTTTTAACCGATTAACTGGCTATACTCAGCACCATCAATATACTGTCCTTTTTTTCTTCAATATTAAAATTGGATAAAATATGGGCAAGCTGGATTATATGATTGTTGTGTTTTTCTGCTTTGACCAACTGTCCAAAGACTTATCAAACAAAATGTTCTATATTAGAACCTTCCAGTGATATTCTCATTCAGTTGCTGAGTATAGAATTGTTCACTTGGCTTCTTGAATTTTGATCCTTTACATCGTGGAAGATGCCCATTGGGCCATTCCATACTAAATCAGCTGGAGGTCCCCAGGTTTCCTCTCAGATTTTGACGAAACTCCATCAAAATGTACCCTGGTACATAATCGTACAGTTGTATAGTGATAGTATATTTACTCCCATAGGAAAGAGTACAGGTCGGAGACATTTAGTAGCATTACTCTATCTATGGAGAATCCAATGAGGTATGCAGGACTTACATTCCTGCCATGCCTAAAGCACCGTCACAAAAATTGCACATGAGTAAAATACATGCTTTCTCAGTGACTGAAATTAAGGGGAGCCTACACCTGAAACCAACGAAATTGTAACACTTATTTGTAGCTGTCATAACTTTTTCCCCCTTTCTTCTGTGCAAATACTTTTTATACCAGCTTGTTGCTTATTGTATGTGCTTTAAAATGATATATAAAAAGTCTATATAGGCACTTTTTCTTAGAAGATATATCCAAACACGCAAGGGTCACACAAAAAAAAAACTGCCTAATTTGTGCCACGATTGACAGCCAGGGGCCTTGACCGCAGCGCACCAAACTCGGTACGAATGTAGCTAAAGGCATTAGCTGTGATATAGTGGTTTTATTTTTTTTTTCCGGTGAACCCCCCCTGGGTTATAGTGTTGAGAAGAGGCGGGACCCCAAAAAATCGCGTAATTTTTTTGGTCCCGCCTCTTCTCAACACTATAACTCAGGGGGGGTTCTCCGGAAAAAAAAAATAAAACCACTATATCACAGCTAATGCCTTTAGCTACATTCGTACCGAGTTTGGTGCGCTGCGGTCAAGGCCCCTGGCTGTCAATCGTGGCACAAATTAGGCAGTTTTTTTTTTGTGTGACCCTTGCGTGTTTGGATATATCTTCTAAGAAAAAGTGCCTATATAGACTTTTTATATATCATTTTAAAGCACACACAACAAGCAACAAGCTGGTATAAAAAGTATTTGCACAGAAGAAAGGGAAAAAAAGTTATGACAGCTACAAATAAGTGTTACAATTTCGTTGGTTTCAGGTAGAGCCCCCCCAAAGATTTGATATTTCATGTTCATCCAGTAGAGTTAAGATATTTTTTGAGCGAGCCTTGTTGGAGGGCTTAACATCAGATGAGTTTATTCTAAGTGACTACATATGACCTGGTGTCAGCTTTCTTTGGAAAAGTTACATGAAGAATTTTTGAGAGAAAGGATTCGCGAGTCTGTTGAATTTAAAGACATGGAAGGTACTAAACTAGTCCTAATGACAGAAAGATATAGAATACATACTAGAAGCACTTTCTACTTTTCTCCTGTCAACAGTCTTAGATCTTTGATGGATAAATAAATGCATATCTACACAATTTTCCAAGTAACTGTGTAATTAAAGGCACTTGCAATAGGGGACTAGCCATGCCTACTTATAGTATAAATAATTCTAAGCCCTATGGAATATATTATCATTCATGATTATCAATGAATCTATGAGCACTGCTCGTATCTTATAGACCATATATGAGACCAAATTTTATGATGGAAATCTTAACACAATTTGCTACAATCTGATATATTTTTCGTGTTCATTCAAGCGACTGTCGGAATAAATATGGAGACTGGAGGTCAAGTATTGAGCATTACTACGAGCTTGCTGTTTGGAACTCGTCAGATGATAGTTTTCTGGTTTGTCTGGTGGCATCACTAAACGAGAGTGAGCCTAGTCTACTTCATGTAGTGGAGCTAAGCATTAGTTGAAGTGCAGAGGTGCTACAACAGCTGCAGAGGTGCCGCTTCTTCTAAGCTGCTGTAGCACCTCTGCACTTCAACCTGCGCTTGAGCTCCAATACATGAAATAGACGAGGCCATCTTAGACAAACCAGTAAACTTTCTCCTGACAGTGAGTTCCAAGCAGCATGCTTGATAGTTGCGCTCAGTTTCTGACCTCCAGTCTCCACATCTCACTGCTGTTGCTCGAACGAACACGAAAAATATATCTGATTGTAGCAAATTGTGTAAGATTTCCATCTCTGGAATTTGGTTCATATAATGTTCTATAAGGCACGAGCAGTGGTCATGGATTCATCGATAATCAAGAATGATAATACATTTCCTGAGGGACATGGAATTAATGATACCATAAGTAGGCATGGCTGACGTACATGACATAATAATGCAATTTGCCTATTACACAAGATTGTTTCGTGTACAATTATTCCCAAATTGGACTCAAATCTGTGTGATGATTACCTAGAATAATGAACACAAAAAAAAAATCGGCCCTGTGTCGTTTTGAGAAGCTCATTAAAAAATATATATACATATAATTATTTTATTGGAAGAAGCTGCCAAGCTGAAAATTGACACCTTGGATAGTTTTTACCCAAGCATTCCAAATCTGCCATCAAAAGCTCTGCATCTTTCTTTATTTTAAAGTTGGGGTCTAACTAAATACATTTTTTGCTGGCGAAAATAAAGTATTCATGTTTGTTTAATGGTCCATACCATGAATCTGGGGTGACCCTAATTGATGATGTATTATCTCTTGGTGTGTAATCCAAAGCAAGAATCGACAAATTCAACTGTTTGTAATGGTGTAGCTGTGGCCTAGAGTCGGACCGACATGCAAAATCCAATTAATGCCCATCTTATGATGTAGGATGACCACATAGACAGTTACCAGAGGTATTTAAACTTATACTACATGTGTCAAATATAAACTATGTCACCCAACTCCTTCATAGTTTCACAGCTGTTTATAATTATTTATTTTATACGTTGCATATCTTTTAAAGCGCATTTTTAACTCTTTGTGGCCTAAAATTCAATTATTAGACGGACATGTATGCTTGAATAATTATTTCATGTTCTGTGACTAATTACTGCAAGAGTCATGTTGATTTTATTCTTTGCTTGAGGGTGTTATCAGCGACAATAAAAGTGAACATAGCACATGGTGTACCTCTTTGTTACTTTAGCACGCTAGCGATTCTGCCAAATACCATAGAATTCATTTTAACCTGTAACTTTTAGCTCGCTAGTACCTGATCAATAAGCTCTAATATGGCGTGCAATGAATTTTGTATTTGCTTGTCTTATTCTAAATCATTTGCTGTCTTCTGCAATAGCTAGCTATATAGCTATTTACCATTTTTCTTTTGTTGCTGTTTTATTGAAGCCTATGATGTGAAGCTTGCCTCTGGGAAGACTAGACCTGGCTGCCATTTTTTAATCTCTTTTTGCCACATCTTTGCACACATTCATGCTATGGTTCTGAATTATATACCAAATTGTAGCCCATTCAATATGCTTTCGAATGGTATGTTTTATCCTCCCATACATGTTTTCCTTCATAAACTATATGTTAAAATTACCTCTGACCGGCCTGAGTAAAAAAAATCAAATATCAGTGTAGCACAAGGTGTTGATAGGTTGATAGAACATTTCTACTACATCCATATGAGAGCTCTTTTAGAATTAATAAAAATAAAAAAAATTATTGAGTTATGACCCATCAAAAAATTAAGCATTTCACGCGAGGTTTTGTAAGCCCACACTTAACCACTTCTCCCCCCCCCCCCCCAATCCCAGGACTATTTGTTACCTGATTTGTGAAAAACAACCATATAGTGAATTTTGAAGAAAAAACCCTCAGATTATGTTATAATAGGTGACCATGATGTCTGAAGCAGCCAGAAAATAAAAGGAAAGATTGACTATAATAATGGCTGTTATGATTTTCATTGTAAACATGACATTTATTACAGGGACTGAAGCAATGGATTGTGGATGGGATAGTGGAGTCATAGTTACTTGGGAAATGTTGCCACAGTTATGTAGTTATTTTACACTTGATTGTTTTTAGAGATAGGTCAAGTTCAATAAAGGGGAGTGAGTTCAATAAAGGGGAGTGAGTTCAATAAAGGGGAGTGGGTTCAATAAAGGGGAGTGAGTTCAATAACGGGGAGTGAGTTCAATAAAGGGGAGTGAGTTCAGTTCAATAAAGGGGAGTGAGTTCAATAAAGGGGAGTGAGTTCAATAAAGGGGAGTGAGTTCAATAAAGGGGAGTGGGTTCAATACAGGTGAGTGAGTTCAATAAAGGGGAGTGAGTTCAATAAAGGGGAGTGAGTTCAATAAAGGGGAGTGAGTTCAATAAAGGGGAGTGAGTTCAATAAAGGGGAGTGAGTTCAATAAAGGGGAGTGGGTTCAATATAGGGGAGTGAGTTCAATAAAGGGGAGTGAGTTCAATAAAGGGGAGTGAGTTCAATAAAGGGGAGTGAGTTCAATAAAGGGGAGTGAGTTCAATAAAGGGGAGTGAGTTCAATAAAGGGGAGTGAGTTCAATAAAGGGGTGTGAGTTCAATAAAGGGAAGTGCGTCCCCGAGTTGTGTTACTCTTGTGAAGCATATAGAAATGTCTGAAAGCTGAAGTGTGGTTGTTATTGTATTACAATTTTTGGTTGATGGACACTTCAGAAATCCAGAAGTTCCATCCAGTACATCAGTGGCAGGATGTTTAATTAAGGTAAGTAAGAAGTCTTTGTCTTTTATTCTGTTGTGTAATCTCTCAAGAAGAATTGAGTTCCTGTTTTCAGCACCAATTCCAGCATTCTGATATCCTTGACCAGTTCAAATCTGTGAACAGTATGTTAGCTTAGATCTCACTACAGTAATAAGATAAGGGACCTCCTAACTCCAATTGAATCAATTCAAGGATGGTTGGTTCTTCATATCAGGTTTAGGGTGGCATATGTCCTGCAGCAAATGTGCGAGATATGGTGGTCATGCCAGGACAGATCCCTACATACCATTACTCCTAGATCCTTCTGATGCTTAAATGCCTTTAAAGGGATTACTTTTACCTTGTATATATGTGGTTCTGATTTTACTACTCATTGATGAGCACTATGAGCCATATAGCTGCAAGTTGCACTCTTCATAAAATGATGAAAGGTTGAACATCTGCCAGTAGGGATTTATAGTCTCTATTGGAAGACATCTGCCTGTAGGGATTTATACTCTGTATTGGAAGACATCTGCCTGTAGACGTATTGGAAGACATCTGCCAGTAGGGATTTATAGTCTGTATAGGAAGACATCTGCCTGTAGGGATTTATAGTCTGTATTGGAAAACATCTGCCTGTAGGGATTTATACTCTGTATTGGAAGACATCTGCCTGTAGGGGTTTATAGTCTGTATTGGAAGACATCTGCCAGTAGGGATTTATAGTCTGTATAGGAAGAAATCTGCCTGTAGGGATTTATAGTCTGTATTGGAAAACATCTGCCTCTAGGGATTTATAGTCTGTATTGGAAGACATCTGCCTGTAGGGATTTATAGTCTGTATTGGAAGACATCTGCCAGTAGGGATTTATAGTCTGTATTGGAAGACATTTGCCTGTAGGGATTTATAGTCTGTATAGGAAGAAATCTGCCTGTAGGGATTTATAGTCTGTATTGGAAGACATCTGTCTGAAGGGATTTATAGTCTCTATTGGAAGACATCTGCCAGTAGGGATTTATAGTCTGTATAGGAAGACATCTGCCTGTAGGGATTTATAGTCTGTATAGGAAGACATCTGCCAGTAGGGATATATACTCTGTATTGGAAGACATCTGCCTGTAGGGATTTATAGTCTGTATAGGAAGACATCTGCCAGTAGGAATTTATAATCTGTATAGGAAGACATCTGCCAGCAGGGATTTATACTCTGTATTGGAAGACATCTGCCTGTAGGGATTTATAGTCTGTATAGGAAGACTTCTGCCTGTAGGTATTTATAGTCTATATAATAAGATATCTGTTTGTGGGGATTTATAGTCTGTATAGGAAGATATATGTCTGTAGGGATTTATAGTCTCTATAGGAAGATATCTGTCGGTAGAGAGTTATAGTCTGTATAGCAAGACATCTGTCTCTAGGGATTTATAGTCTTTATAGGAAGACATCAACCTGTAGGGATTTATAGTCTGTATTGGAAGACATCTGCCAGTAGGGATTTATAGTCTGTATAGGAAGACATCTGCCTGTAGGGATTTATAGTCTGTATTCGAAGACATCTGCCAGTAGGGATTTATATATAGTCTGTCTTGGAAGACATCTGCCAGTAGGGATTTATAGTCTGTATTGGAAGACATCTGCCTGTAAGGATTTATAGTCTTAATTGGAAGGCATCTGTCCGTAGGGATTTATAGTCTGTATAGGAAGACATCTGCCAGTAGGGATTTATAGTCTGTATTGGAAGACATCTGCTTGCAGGGATATATTGTCGGTATAGGAAGACATCTCTCTGTAGGCATTTATAGTCTGTATTGGAAGACATCTGCCAGTAGGGATTTATAGTCTGTATTGGAAGACATCTGTCTGTAGGGATTAATAGTCTGTATAGGAAGACATCTGCTTGCTCACTTTGCTATCATCAGCCAAAAAAGTGAATGAATATTCTATCAAATTTGATACAACATGTATGTACAAAAAATAATTGAAAACTCTTGCTATGTATATGTTCCAGGTTTTTGCAAATCTGGTCACAATTGGCTTTTACTCTTTGTTGAGGAATGCTTCAACTAACCACACTACCTATCACTGCTGTTTTCTGAATTTCCCTATATGGAATTTTTCTAGCCAAGAATCAAGCAACTCATATTTGAGGTACCTGGGTTTGGTTCATGTAACTTAGCTATGGTTATACCTATGCAACACTTCTATACTCAATTCTTTTTAAAATTCACCATTTCAGCAACTGCTATGTTTTTCTAGTAGAGTAGGGTTTGGTGCAGCCTTACCAGTGAACTGCTTGAGTTGGATTTCACACTGCGAATCCAAGCTTAGCGTTTTGGCAATGGCTGTCAAGTTTCATTCTTAGCTCGTGTATATATGCTAGGGCTCTAAAAAGTTAAAGCATGTCATATGTAATCGAATGCATATTATTCATGACTAATTATTTTCTGCGTATTTTATCCAGATATATCAGCCAGGTGTGTATCTTAAAAAGTTGTTTTGCCTCTAACATGGCTCAGTCCTCCCTTCCCCTTCCCCCCCCCAAAATGAGGATAGACAACGCCCGTAATATATATTCATATTGTAAAGATCTGATTTTAATGGACAAATTCATCAACATTTTTCATAATTTATTTAAGAAAGTTGGCAGAAGTGCATTTATACCATCATAGTTTGTAGTAGAAGACAATATATACTGGTGACTTCCATGTCTTTGCAGTTCTGGAGCACTGATGATACACAAGATGTCTTGAAAAGGCATTTAGCACTGATTTCTGTGCCCAGGACAGGATTGTATTCATAAAATTCACGTAAGCATCATTGTGTTCGTCCGGATGCTTAAAATGCTCTCGATGAACCATTCCTGGTCGAACATTACAAGCTATGTAATTGCCATGTTGAAAGTTATTGGAGCCAGCAAGGACAGTTTTGGGAAGAGTGTCTAACTCAGTGTTGCTGTCACCAAGTAAAATTTTGGTACAAATGTCATTGCAGAGAGCTGCTGCATTTCCAGTGCCCCTTCCCCTTCTGGGATACATGGATACAAAACTCTGATGACAGCGTGTACCTGAAACAGTCTTTGACATGGAGTATGCTTCTCTAGCTGGTATCTGTCTCTGCATTTCTCTGCACATAAGCATTACTGACAAAAAATATTTGATTCTGACCTCAGGTAACATATATAGATCAGATACATATGCCCCTGTGGTGTAGTTTCAATATCTCTAGTAACATATATAGATCGGATATATATACTCCTGTGGTGCATGTTTCAATACCTCTAGTAACATGTAGATCAGATATATACACTCCTGTGGTGGAAATTTCAATACCTCTAGTAACATGTAGATCAGATACATATACTCCTGTGGTGGAAGTTTCAATACCCCTAAGTAACATATATAGATCAGATACATATACTCCTGTGGTGGAAGTTTCAATACCTCTAGTAACATAGAGAGATCAGATACATACACTCCTGTGGTGGAAGTTTCAATACCTCTAGTAACATAGATAGATCAGATACATATGCTCCTTTGATGGGAGTTTCAATACCTCTAGTAATATATGTAGATCAGATACATACACTCCTGTGGTGTATGTTTCAATACCTCTAGTAACATGTAGATCTGATACATATGCTCCTGTGATGGGAGTTTCAATACCTCTAGTAATATATGTAGATCAGATACATATACTCCTGTGGTGGAAGTGTCAATACCTCTGATAACTGTCTAAATGGCCACCATTCATCACAAGGTGGATTTTTTTTGCTTATCGTTCTGACTTAGGCTGTAGCCATCCATACCTTTATTAATACATGTTCTTGCTTGGAGTTATACATCAATTCCTAGAGATATTACATCAACAATTTGGGTCTCCTCAGTTTCATGGTATGGCCATTAGGCAAATATGAAAATAGTGCAAAACATGTGTTTTGATATGTAATCAACTTTAAAATAAACTTTAAGATGCATGTTTTGATGGCAGATTTGTAATGACTGGGTATAAATTGTACAGGGTATCAATTTTCAGTTTTGTAGTTTTTCCCATAAAAAAAGTACAAGCTTCTCAAATCAACCAAAAAAATGTTGTGACCTGAGAGGGTGTGTGGCACATTTTAAAATGTGACTTAATTTCGAAACGACTTGGACTCTGGGCCTAATTTGTTCATTAATTTGTGCAAAGAAAAATTTATGGCATTCATAAAAATATTAGAGGATCATGGTCTTGGATGAACAGTTCAAGTCATATATATCTGGAGATCAGAATACTCCACCTCAACTTTTCGGAATGTACCAAACTGAGTCTCCAATTTCATAGTATCCCCCTGGCTCCTGCAATTTTCCCCCCCATTCCTAATTTCTATGGCTTCTTCTGTTGTCTGTGGGAGATTTACTGGGCTCAAAACATCAAACATGTACATACTTGCTAGTGTCAGGAAAATGATCTTTGATTTTTTTCCTTAAAACCCTATTGAAACTTTTGGACAATATACTGTTGGAATCTCTGTTTTTATCCAGTAGTGTGACTAATGTTGGATGGTGCCATTGATGACAAGAGATCTGTGTCTAGCTTCCATGCAAGGAAACTAATATGATTACATAGAAGCTGTAGTCCTTCAATTGTTGGTGAAATTTAGTTGTCTAGTGTTGATCGATCATTGGACGAAGATGAAAGACACAGCTGAGTCAAGAGATTTGGGTAAGAACATCACACGTCATATTTTATTTCTTCACAACTTTCCAATGACAAACACTTGACCTCTCTCCTCTGTTTCCTATTCCATGCTAGTAGTGACAGCTGGAAGGACTTCTGACCCATTGAATCATGTGAAAGCCAACAACATGTGTTAGAATGCTGCTTACGCTTGAGTTCTGTTCTTTGTAATAACTTTTTGCCTTCAAGACCCTCATTTGCATTGGGATATTTTCATAAGTAAAATAACTGCCTTAGTGTGGGATTGTATGCATTTGATATGTATTTACACAATCTCAAGACTGGCTAGCAGCTAATGCTAGTCGATGTTGGATGCAATGGATGCTGTACCTCTCCTCCATGATCACCGTTTCTCTGGTTAGCTTCTCTATAAGTTTCCAAGTCTAAACATGTGGCCTTATGCTGCTGACATGAACAATGACAACGAAGGCTGTCCCTGTAGATAAACATGGAGGTTCACTCCATACAGCATTGATTGAATTTATTCTTGTTCTTATGTCTCTTACACAAGTAGTACATTTTTCCCAAAGCAAGACTCATTTCCATATCTTCACAAAATAACTTCAGGAGAAAAAAACTTCCCACAATGAGGAGGTGAAGAGTGGGAGTTGTGTAATCTCCAAAAGAGAAAATAAAAGTAGTACCTCACCAATGAGAGACTATTGGGATGTTTGCCATGCCTAAGCATAAAGGAGCTATGGTAGTTTAGGATTACTAAGTACATCACATGCCCCCCCCCCCCCCCCCCCCCTCCCTCTCCCCCCCCACACACACACAAAGATTAAAACAGCACTCAAGTGTGACCCTATTGTATGATTATCGGATGATGTCATAGCAATGGATGCTACGTTTTTTTCCTTTGTTGTGACGTGAGGAATTATCCCAAGACTGAGATGCATAGTGGCTTGAGTTCAGCCTATTTTTACAGACCTGGACCAGAATAGATTTAGTTTGGCATCCATGGTCCACTATAATTAGAATATTGCAACTGACTGATTTTATAATACATGTATTGAATTATGTTGCCTTGTGTCAAAAAAAAATTATCTCCATCAAATTAAGACTTCAATTAACATCTCTGAATAATTTCAAGAAATATTTAGCACACAAAAACACAATATATGATGATCTTTAATAATGGAGTCCAACAAGAGCAACCCCTTCATAGCTACATCCAGGAATTCCCTTCAATGCCTGTCTACACTTTACTTCTTTAGATTGCGACAGCCAGATCTTTCCTCTGTATCTGTGATCTAGACCATTCCTTCTGTCTAACAGCCAGACATCTCCTTTTGCATTTATATCTGAGCATCCCTCTCCAACTTAACCCTGCATATGCTACTGTCAACAGATATTGTATGTATGTTATTGTATTATCATTATTACAACCCTAGCTCCTGCCCTAGCCTTGAGGAACTGCTAATGGTGGATACCTAAGCACTGACTCGTGGGGAACTCAGCTTGGTAGTCACATGATCCTAGGAATCTCTTTAAAAAACATAGATGTGTCAGTTTTGTCCCAATAGTTACACCTTTTCTGATGTGTCACACACACTACCATAATTGGCATGAACTCCACACTGTTTATACCAAACTGAATTTCGTGTGCTAATGTAATACTGTGTGGATTACACATAGGATACACATAGCATTATATGTATGCACATAACAACATTTTTATTTAAAATGATGATTAGGTCCAGTCTCTCAGCATAGACATTAATTTTGCTAATATGTTTGTCTATACTTGAAACAAGTACTCATCCTTTTGTAACTTTTCTTCTTCACCTTACCGTTTTCTGGCCAAAATATGTTGGTTCCAAATAGAGCTCCCAGCTGTTGAAGGTTATTAATCAGCGGTAGAGTCTTAGGGTAAGATCTACTATGTAACAGCAAGCCCACAAGGAATAATTGCATGATATTATGATATCTTGGGAAGAATAACTAGATAGCAAATTCATGACTGTGTGAATTTTTTAAGTGTTTTAACATGATGTTAATAACATGCTATTTGCCTTAAAATGAAAAGTCTATATCTACTTGTTCTGTAAGTATCATGCTGATGAAGGATTCGGACAATGGGACATTGTCAGTGCAATTACTAAGGACCTATTATTCCAAGGATTTTCCGCTGAGCACAGCATGCCAATAGGACCCATTAGTCTTGTTGGGAAAATTCATGCTGAGGGTTATAACCGAGTAGCGAAGTCGGCTTGGGGAAAGGAAGAAGGCCATTAGTGCTACCAGAAAATGAAAACTCATGGCATATAGAAATACTAAACACTGCAGCTCAAGTTAACATTTCCAAGAAACTGGATGGTTCATTCAGAAAATTACGGGTAATAGTCACACTAGACTAATGCACTGTACTGTACTCATCACTGTGTTTTGGAAGCATTCCATCTTTATAAATGACTTCCAGATATAATTATGCATGGATTGTATTTAAATCTGAAATAGTCATTATTAGCCTGCAGCCTATCTAGGATTCTGATCCATCAATAGTTGCGTTCTGAATAGCAAAGGTATCACTTCTGATACAAGCAATCAAAATAACCATAGCTACGTTATGCATCCCAATATCTCGGGACCTTTTTTTCTTTTTACAAAATTACACAACTCTCTCTCTTCACCTTTTGATTTTGGTACGTTATTTCTTTTATCTGTTGTTAATCCTAGTCAATTCTGGCCAGATGGAGTGGAAGTGGAAGAAAGTGGTAGTTAACCAATTGACACCCAGGCACTAGTGGTGGGAGGTATAGTTTAGCTACATCATTCTATCCGGGGGGAAAATAAAACTCAAGAGGTTGTCACTGTATCTCTGTAAACTGGGTTGGGAAGGGTGTTCATTTGCATCCCTAGAACTCCAAAATTCCTAGCGAGGTACTGAAACAGTGTTAGAGAGGGGAAAAATGCGGCATGCCAGATGCAAAATCTCAACTAACGCTATCGTGTATTTTTTTCAGCATGTTTTTGAAACAACGAAGCTAGAGTGCTTAAAGGGTGTACTCTAAGGGTAAAAACTCACACCTAGTGTGCCCCGTTTTTTTTAAGTGTGCAAATAGAGGGGCGCTGGTTTGAAATCTCACGTTTAGCGGACCTCATTTTTCTGGCACGGTTTTGAACAAACCACGTTACGGCGTCTTATAACTTTTCATTACCTCAACACCTAGTGAATTTTATCTTGCATATTACAGCTAAAGGCTTTGGGAAGTCACACACCAAGTTTGGTGTTTTGTTATCCATGCATGGGTGGGTTAATACCGTTTCTAACTTAGGGTGTAGATTTTTTTTAGGTAACTTGATGTTGGTGCATGTATGTTATAAGAAAATGTGGCTATGGAGACTTTCAACATAACATTTGAAAGCACGCTGAATAAGCAACACTGGGGTACTAAAATTACTTGCACAGAGATAAGTAGATGTGATTAAAAATTTGGTTTTGAAATATTGGGTTTGGGAGGGATTTGTCCTGTAATCCCCCTTTAGGAGTAGTAGAGACTACAGTACATGAATTCTTTTCAGACTTGCAAGATGTCTTCTCTACAGATTACCTGAAATAGCTAGTGATGTCCATGGCCACTTCTAGATTTACTATTTATTAATTCTTTAAGGCCCATAGCATGTACATTCGCTCATAATTTGTTTACGTCCTAACCGTACCTTATATACACACGCTACGAACGCAACTTGACAGCCATTGCTAAAAGGATATGCTCGAGTTTGCAAGTTAAATCGAACTCAAGCTATTCGATGGTGAGGCTGCACCGAACCCTGTTCTACTAGAAAAGCACGGCAGTTGCTTAAATGGCGAGTTTTAAAGAGGTAAGCGTCATTGTCATCGGCTTCGACAAAAACGAAATAGAAGATAAAAAGGTATGTTTCCTTATAGCTAGCTATAACAGAATAGAAAATGATTTAGCTTACAGCATTATGTACAAAATGCATTTCCTGCCATACTAAAGCTATACTAGAGCTTAGTTGATCCAGGTACTAGCTAGCTAAATGCTAAGAGCTAAAATGACTACTATGGTCTTTGGCCGAATCGCTAGCGTGCTGGAGTAACAAATTGCTAGCGTGCTAAAGTAATAAATCGCTAGTGTGCTAGAGTAATAGATCACTAGCGTGCTAGAGTAATAGATTGCTAGCGTGCTAGAGTAACAAATCGCTACGTACTAGAATAATAAATCGCTAGCGTACTTGAGTAATAGATTGCTAGCATGCTAGAGTAATAGATTGCTAGCATGCTTGAGTAATATATTGCTAGCGTACCTGAGTAATAGATTGCTAGTATGCTAGAGTAATAGATCACTAGCGTACTTGAGTAATAGATCTCTAGCGTGCTTGTGTAATAGATCGCTAGCGTGCTTGTGTAATAGATCTCTAGCGTGTTTGAGTAACAAAAAAGGTACTCCAAGTGCTATGTTTACTATTATTGTCGCTAGATAAGCTAGCTTATCTATAGCGCTTACCTGATAGAAGCCTCAAGTGAAGAAGAAAACTCCATGACTCTTGCTGTTATTAGTCACATGACATTATTCGGATATATGAGTTAGTCGAAATTTTTGGCCTAAAGAGTTATGAAACACAGTAAGGTCAAGGGTTATTGATAATATTAATAAATAAAAAAATGAATCAAGCAATTCTGAGCAACGTGGCGGGTTTGTTGTGCAAAGACCCTGGGTTGTACTTGGGGAGGAAATTGTAGTTTTACTTCTTTTTTTGACCAATTTTTTTTCTACTGTATTTTTGTTTTGGATTAAAAATGTGTTATATTTACACTATTCCTTGTGCGAGAATGGGAGTGGCATAAGTTCTCTGTGTTAACAACAAGAGGATGTTTAATTGAATTGTTTGGATGAGTTGTGTCTATCAGTTTACTTGCCTTAAGTTTGTATCTGTTGTAAAATGATCGTTAAAGAAAACATAATGCTTACTTAGATTGAATACTCTGCACCTGCTTTGTTGTCTGAGGACGAGATCCTGGTGATAAATGCCCAGCCATCCCAGATGCGGCTGCAAAAAAATCACTTTACTATAGCTGGCATAGCCCAAAATAAACATTTCTGTAAATATTTTCTGGTCTGTACCCCAATCAACAATTTTACTTTTTTTTTCAAATGTAGAACAATATATATATATATATAATTTAAAAGAACCCGAATTTCCATGACCTGTTTAATCCATATTTTAGCTGCGAATGAGCAGGTCATTAAATTTGTATGTTGGTCGGTTTGTCGGTCGATTAAAATTTTGGAATGAGAATAGAGTGTATTTACATAACAAAAAAAAGTGCCTAGATGCGGGATTCCGCACTTAAGCATTTTTTTTCCTTTTTCTTCACTCTTCTTCTTTCCTCCCCCCCCTTCCCCTTTTTTTCATTATTCTTTTTTTTTTCACTCGTTGGGGAAAGGAAAAAAACAAAAGTTGGAAAATGTCACATGGGAAAATAATGGTTGCAGCTATTGCAAATTCACGTTTAATATATATATTCCTGCTACTCTTATTCATTTTGAGTTCTGCTTTTGAGCCTGATCAGGTGTATGGAAGTATACAATTATCTGTGTGTTGATTACCAGAGTGGTGGCACTACCGCTGCTGCTAGTAGGAGCACTGAAGTTTGAGTTAGAGAAGAAATGGAGGACACAAAAAGGATCTCAATTGGAGTATTGGGTTATATGCATTTACAGTGGGAATGGATGTACAGGTAGCAGAGCTTATTGTAATAATATTGTTAATAAGACTAATGAAAATTTTCTATAAATAAGTCTGCCAGTCTAAATGTTTTATAAGTTTTTAGAGCAGAAGCTTGATAGGCCGTAAAATCTTTCATGGTATAAGTGTCAGTTTCCATTCAGGGCTCGGACTGATAGTGTCCTCTATCTACTGGTTTCAGTAGGATGGAGAAACGGTTCAGTGTTGAAGATACCACACATAGCAACCACAAAATTTATATATGCCCCCGCATGGCTGTGCAACGTTCAAGGGGAGTTGGAGTAAAAGATTTTTTTCTCAGAAGACTTGCCGTTGACCAGTTATGGAGATTTGTAGTAGCTTCTTTTTATTTCTCAAAGTATTTTGTCATTGTGGGATGTCTTTTTCTTCAACGACCTTCCTGAGACATTCCTGGAATCCTGAACTATCCCAGATATACCTAGGAAGGTGACTGACTATACATCATGGATCCTGGAATAATTGTATCCTGGAAACTTGCTACTGAGATTTTCCTGTCCTAAAATATTATTAGCCCTAACCATAGACCTAGAATATCCTTAGCCCTAACCATAGCCCTAAAATACCCTTAGCCCTAACCAGAGCTCTAGAGTATCTTTAGCCCTAACCATAGCCCTAGAATATCCTTGCCTTAGCCCTCATCCCAGTACTAACTCTATAATATCCTTAGCCTTAAGATATCCTTCTCCCTAGAATATCCTTAGCCATGATTCCAGGATCCATGATATATCAGTCACCCTTACCAGGAACATCCAGGATACTGGGTGTCCCAGGAAAGATGTGGCAGTACTGGACATATGTTCTCGTGGACATGTAATGGTCGCTCATGCTACAAGTCTCAAAGTCACACGCATCCAAAGTTGGGGACCCACTCTCACAAATTTGTGCGGTTACCATTTAGAGGTGTTATTAGCTTAGCTAGGAGTGGAAGAAATCCCTCAACTGAATTGAAAAAAATGTGATGTATGTTTGAATATATAACTCCAGTATACAGACACACCTCTCTTTTTTATTGACCCCTTAATAAGGGGGGGTCTA
>CBDHDT010000028.1:57500-65935 GCA_965261215.1 Ekhidna sp. | reverse complement strand
CAATACACCATCTTTTCCTACTGCCAGCCAAAAAAAGTGGAAGAACCAATGAAATTGTAGATCATGTGACTAATGCAGCAAGTGCGAAATATGTGCTGGCGGTTTGACTACCCTAGCCTGTTGCTTATGATTGAATTGTTTTGAGAGTTGTATTATATAGTGAAATTCAGACTAAGGCTACTAGGCAGCAGGTTTATGAATTTTTGTGATTTCTTTTAGGAACTTGATTATTCTTCGGAAACAAGGTATTAGATATAAAAAAAGTGTTTAAATTCCTAGACGACCCATCCACTGCTCACCCCACACTTGATATGGTCCGGCACCACCACTCCTCAAGCGTTCAGCTGTAATACACAAAAACAACACAACAAACTAGGAAAAAAAATTATAAAAATAAAAAATGATATTAAAATTATAGCTAACAAAACTGTACCCATAGAGACCACAACCAGTTCCATAACCCTTTATCATTTAAAATCATTTATACCAATCTTGTGCTGGTTACAAAATCAATGTATTGCAATATATCTTTCTAAATAGTAAAGGAACATGTAACTAGTTGTGGTCTACATGAGTACGGTCTTATTTACATTTTTTTTTCTTCTTTCTTCACCAGGTCGTTTTGCATATTAGAAATGTGACTATTTTTTAGGTGAAAGCCAGCAAAGAACCATCCCATTGAGAAGGTTATGCCTCTGGTCCCATTACATGCAACAGAGGAGCAAAGACCTGCAAATTCATTGGGAAACCAAGCAGCCAATGGCACAGTCTTGCAAGATATTTTTTTCCTCTGGTAATGAGTGAAATACTGTATTTTCACCACTCACCTCAAGTAGATGCTCGCTAATTGTGGCCTTCTCTAAGTAAAAATAAATTCCGCTCTAGACCGCCTCATTTATGATTTTGTCCAGTCTAAACTTTGAATCTACATACAGCAGTGTGGTAAGGAGTCGCGCAATTTAGTCTCCACTGACAGTAGCGAGAAATCCAAATTTATTATTATCTGCAGCACTTCTTGTTAATTAAGCGGGACGAAGAAATGTTGCGTTATTTAGTTTACACTTAAGTAGTGGCAAATCCTACTTCACCAGCAGCTATGTAGCTATGACTACTTTTTTTGCCTTTGAGTTTTGCTGATGACGAATTTCGATGCTTTAAACATCGCCATTTCAGAAACTGCCGTATTTTTTTAGTAGAGTAGGATTAGATGCAGGCTTGCTGGCAAACAGCTGGTGTTAGATATCACTGTGCGAGCTCTAATGAAGCTTTTTGCTAATGGCCACAAAGAAAACTACGTTCAGTGTGCAAATAAATCCACTGATATTGGCACCAATATTTCATTTCGACTCACCATAACTCGCAAGGCTTAACTCGTGATCAATACAAGCTGGTAGTAAATCTTGTCTCTCCACTCCAATAGTTAGTTTTTGTGATATACAGATAATGCTGGAGTAGTGTGCTCAGGAATAGCACGAGAGCACTCGATTTACAATATGTTAACTATATGATATACACCACTGCACCTTCTTTCTTTAATTTTTTTACCATTAGTAGGCGTGGCTAGACGCGCATTCACGTACATACGCGCAATCATTCATAACTCTATTGATGCAACGTAACTCGAAGCAACGAAAGCGTCGAATGGTGGACAAGTATTGTGAAACAGTCATTTACTAAAGTGCAATTTACTCCAGCAATGGATAAGCTTACTTGCGATAAGGATGTCAGAATAAAGATAATGCGACGGAAATTGGAGTAAGTTGTTGATGGGGAAGGCTAGTGTTTAGAGTCATTGCTTGTGTCTAGGGACTCTGGATTGTTTTCAGTTTATTTTCCAGAGGTGGTATAGAAGCATAGTTTATATATATTTAGGGCAATATGTCCCACAAAGATAAAGAATATTGTGAAGAAATATTTCAAAGTGTTTTGCAAATGTGATGGTGATTAACTTCTGATCATTGTATCCCGAGCATAATGTTCCTCTCTTTGGGCAAAGACATCTTGCATTGTGGCAGCAAAAAGTTATAGGTTTATAATGGAGCACTACTATTTCAACTATATATTTGCATGAGACATCCATTAAACATGTCCTGCTGGATTACTATAAAGCTAACTTCTAAGTGATATGTAGCTTTGACCTTGAAATATATTTTCTAGGGGTCATCGTCTACTCTATGAAATTCAAAGACACCGGCAGCTCGTTTTCCAGGGAAAGCCATTTTGTTCTACATGTTCGATCAAACTGGGACGACTGTGGAATACAGGTGCTCACTGTCCCGGTTGTGGTAATAAAGTTTGCAAGAACTGCAGGCTCATAGCTCATGCCCTTTCTCAGTAATTTATTTGCAAAGTGTGCAAAATGAAGTGGTAAGTGTAGTCATCACCAATTTCTATATGTTGGTAAAACATATTAAATTGCCTCATGTCTACATCCAACACCGTTTCTGAATAACATGCTGCATCCTCAAAACTGATTTGCTTCCTTGGACAACGAAGACATTCAAGTTCTAGTTGATCATTGTCTGAACAATTTTAAAAAGTCAGGTCATTCCTTCATCACTGATATGAGCAGCCTCAATACATAAGTTTCTTAAGGGAATCCGTTTAAGTGGTGAATAGTTGACAACTAGAAGCACACCTGCATTAAATCTCAAGTAAATGTAGTTGCTGGACGTTATTTTACATTATTGAAATTATATAGTTGTTAAAACGGAGGTTGACCTCCTCTGGAGGGGGTAAGTCAACCCTGCTGTAAACAAAACCCATCTCTTTAAAATATTCCAGCCTCTAGCAATTGCATCCCGACAGTTCATATCCATGCCGAATTATTCCATTACTTTTTTTTTTTAGCACATTCCATTTTGCATGAGCACTAACGTTTCTATATTCACAAGATCAAATCAATGTACATAAATATCATGAACCATGTATCTATAATACAATATACTTTTGCTGCAAGTGTTTTCCCAATTATGCCAGATCACCACCTCATTTGCATTCATGCATACATAAATTTTGTTCAGTCATACGCTCATTATTGTACACTGTAACAAGATGAAATTATGTTAGCAATTTATTTCATCTTCTTGACATTGGTTCCTGGAGGTATGAATAGGTGTTATTAACGTGTTACACAACAAAGAGAATATTTTATTGGGTCACACACACACTGTCTTACTTTTGGCAACAGGCTTATTGAGAAGATCGCCGTGAAGTATGGGATCTCCTGTTCTCCCCTTCCTCTAGTTCCACTTACGTATGCTGCAACCATCTCCAGCTCCAACAAAACAAAAATGTTGGACATACGTATGGGAGTGTGCTTTTCAATACTCTCTTATTGAATGCCATGATTGGTGAGTGTTTGTTGTAGTTATAACCAATGTTGATGTGAGAAAGTGCAATTGCTATGAATGTTTTTTGCAGAAGAAGCTTCAGAAGAATGCCGCAATGCTCAAATCACGACTGAGTCATCTGTCCCTTCTCTCTCTCCAACCTCTTCCAAATCCAAAATTACTGCACCCATTCCAGCCCGCTCTATTAGTCACATCTCAGCCATTAATGCGTCTCCCTGTGTAAAATCTTAACAACTGTCAGAGTGTGACTCAGATCAGCATATAGTGTGTGCTTCCAATGACATTCGCACTAAGAAACATGATGTAAGCAAGTCAATGTGCATGTAGATGTAAACCTGTTTGGAAATTCGCGGGAATTTCATTACTGATGGATCTATCGATGTTCTATGAGATACAAGGATAAATTCAACAATGTTGATTATAGTGGCTCATTCTTGAATCATGAATCATATATCATGTCCAGTGTTGGAAGCAAATCGTGATCCCCATTGAGTAGTACTTATCACTCCATGTTGCGCGATATTGCCAAAATCGATTTTAATTGGTGAGATGCCCTCTTTGCAGGTTTGATTGGGATTATTTCACGGACTTTATGAGCAATTGAAACAATCTCAAGTCTCCAAGGAAAAGTCATTAAACCCATTTTTAATAGCGTTTGCCTAAAAGCAGTTGCAGCTATGTGGAACTTGCTGCACCATTAAAAATGGGAGGGTAAGATGAAAAAATTGTTGGAGAATTGCGAGTAGCGAGAAACACCAGGCACATACATGTGTAGCAGCAGTCCAGCTTTTCCAGTTGAATTGGAACTGGGGTATGAGGTGATCTTGGAATTTTCTGTCAGTTGTCAATTCAACGCATGGATATAAAAAGAGAATAGGACCATAAATGCAGAAATAAGTTATTTTCTTACCATAATTTCAGTATATGTCAAGGGAGAAAAGTACTTTAATTTGGGAGGAATTATGATGTTTGGACAAATGAAATGCAAATTTTGTTTCATGATTTATCTGGTAATGTTTGTAGAAGATTGTTTCCATTCAGCTTGTTGGAGCACATGTGTCTGTGGTTGATGTATGCATCAAGCCATTATTGGTATTTATCCCAATCAATGTAATACTGTGAATACACTTGTGCAACACAGTAATTGAAGAAGAGCACACCAATTTAAAATTCATAGTCAAGTCCGAGGCTGAGAGAAATATTTTTTCTTCGCTTAATACATTTGTTAGCATCAAACAATAATGTGAGTCTTTCATATCTGCTGTGCCAAATAATAAATTGGACTTAAACTACACGATGCTACTCAAGGAATGATTGAATGCAGTTATGATCAAGCATGTCTACATGAGAATTTACCCAAATGGTTTGGCTTGAAATGGCGGTAAAACCAACAAGAACTTATGATATAGAAAATAACATGTTTATCCCACTTTATTTCACTAGACGTTGTTTTCTCCGTATTCGTATTATCGCCCAACCAAACATTTTGCACTGCTTCGTTAGCATTTAATTTGTCCAAACATCATAATTCTCCCAAAATTGAAGTACTTTTCTCCCTTGACATATACTGAAATTATGGTAAGAAAATAACTTATTTCTGCATTTACGGTCATATACTCTTTTTATATCCATGCAATGAATTGACAACTGAGAGAAAATTCCAAGATCACCTCATACCCCAGTTCCAATTGAACTGGGAAAGCTGGACTGCTGCTCCACATATATGTGACGGGTGTTTCTCGCTACTCGCAACTCTCCAACTATTTTTTCATCTTACCCTCCCATTTTTAATGTTGCAGCAAGTGCCACATAGCTGCAACTGTTTTTAGGCAAACACTATTAAAAATGGGTTTAATGACTTTTCCTTGGAGACTTGAGATTGTTTCAATTGCTCATAAAGTCTGTGAAATAATCCCAATCAAACCTACAAAGAGGGCATCTCACCAATTAAAATCGATTTTGGCAATATCGCGCCAACATGGAGTGATAAGTACTACTCAATGGGGATCACGATCTGCTTCCAACACTGGACATGATATATAATTCATGATTCAAGAATGAGCCGCTATAATCAACATTGTTGAATTTATCCTTGTATCTTATAGAACATCGATAGCTCCATCAGTAATGAAATTCCCGCGAATTTCCAAACAGGTTTATATCTACATGCACATTGACTTTCTTACATCATGTTTCTTGGTGCGAATGTCATTGGAAGCACACACTATTTGCTGATCTGAGTCACACTGTGAGTGTTGTGAAGATTTTACACAGGGAGACACATTAATGGCTGAGATGTGACTAATAGAGGGGGCTAGAACGGATGCAGTGATTTTGGATTTGGAAGAGGTTGGAGAGAGAGAAGGGACAGATGACTCAGTCGTGATTTGAGCATTGCGGCATTCTTTTGAAGCTTCTTCTGCAAAAAACATTCATAGCAATTGCACTTTCTCACATCAACATTGGTTATAACTAAAACAAACACTCACCAATCATGGCATTCAATAAGAGAGTCTTGAAAAACACACTCCCATACGTATGTCCAACATGTTTTGTTTTGTTGGAGCTGGAGATGGTTGAAGCATACGTAGGTGGAACTAGGGGAAGGGGAGAACAGGAGATCCCATACTTCACGGCGATCTTCTCAATAAGCTTGTTGCCAAAAGTATGACCGTGTGTGTGTGACCCAATAAAATATTCTCTTTGTTGTGTAACATGTTTAATGACACCTATTCATACCACCAGGAACCAATGTCAAGAAGAGGAAATAAATTGCTAACATAATTTCATCTTGTACCAGTGTGCAATGATGAGCGTATGACTGAACAAAAGTTATGTTTGCATCAATGCAAATGAGGTGGTGATCTGGCATAATTGGGAAAAAACTTGCAGCAAAAGTATATTGTATTATAGATACATGATTCATGATATTTATGTACATTGATTTGATCTTGTGAATATAGACACGTTAGTGCTCATGCAAAATGGAATGTGCTAAAAAAAAGAAGTAATGGAATAATTCGGCATGTATATGAACTGTCGGGATGCAATTGCTAGAGGCTGCAATATTTTAAAGACATGTGTTTTGGTTACAGCAGAGTAGAATTACCCCCACCAGAGGAGGTCAACTTCCGTTTTAACAACTATATAATTTCAATAATGTAAAATAACGTCCAGCAACAACATTTACTTGAGATTTAATGCAGGTGTGCTTCTAGTTGTGACCTATTCACCACTTAAACGGATTACCTGAAGAAACTTATGTATTGCGGCTGCTCATATCAGTGATGAAGGAATGACCTGGCTTTTTAAATTGTTCAGACAATGACAACTAGAACTTAAATGTCTTCATTGTCCTAGGAAGCAACTCGGTTTTGATGATGCAGCATGTTATTCAGAAACAGTGTTGGATGTAGACATGAGGCAATTTAATATGTTTTACCAACATATAGAAATTAGTGATGACTGCACTTACCACTTCATTTTGCACACTTTGCAAATAAATTTCTGAGAGTGGTCATGAGCTGTGAGCCTGCAGTTCTTGCAAACTTTATTACCACAACCGGGACAGTGAGCACCTGTATTACACAGTCATCCCAGTTTGATCGAACATGTAGAACAAAATGGCTTTCCCTGGAAAACCAGCTGCCGGTGTCTTTGAATTTCATAGAGTAGACGATGACACCTAGAAAAGATATTTCAAGGTCAAAGCTACATATCACTTAGAAGTTAGCTTTATAGTAATCCAGCAGGACATGTTTAATGGAAGTCTCATACAAATATGAAGTTGAAATAGTAGTGCTCCTTTAATAACCTATAACTTTGTGCTGCCACAATGCAAGATGTCTTTGCCCAAAGAGAGGAACATTATGCCCGGGATACAATGATCAGAAGTTAATCACCATCACATTTGCAAAACACTTTGAAATATTTCTTCACAATATTCTTTATCTTTGTGGGACATATTGACCTAAATATAAATAAATTATGCTTCTATACCACCTCTGGAAAACAAACTGAAAAAAATCCAGAGTTCCTAGCCACTAACAATGACTGTAAACACTAGCCTTCCCCATCAACAACTTACTCCAATTTCCGTCGCATTATCTTTATTCTGATGTCCTTATCGCAAGTAAGCTTTTCCATTGCTGGAGGAAATTGCACTGTAGTAAATGACTGTTTCACAATACTTGTCCACCATTCGACGCTTTCGTTGCTTCGAGGAACGTTGCGTCAATGAGGGTCATGAATGATTGCGTGTGTGTACGTAAGTGCGCGTCCAGCCACGCCTACTAATAATAAAAAAAAAAATTAAAGAAAGAAGGTGCAGTGGTGTATATCATTGTAAATCGAGTCCTCTCGTGCTATTCCTGAGCACACTGCTCCAGCATTATCTGTATATCACAAAAACTAACTATTGGAGTGGAGATACAAGATTTACTACCAGCTTGTATTGATCACGAGTTAAGCCTAGCGAGTTATGGTGAGTGGAATGAAATATTGGTGCCAATATCAGTGGATTTATTTGCACACTGAACGTAGTTTTGTTTGTGGCCATTAGCAAAAAGCTTCATTAGAGCTCGCACAATGAAATCTAATTCCAGCTGTTTGCCAGCAAGCCTGCATCTAATCCTACTCTACTAAAAAAATACGGCAGTATCTGAAATGGCGATGTTTATAGCGTCGAATGTCGTCATCAGCAAAAATCAAAGGCAAAAAAGTAGTCATAGCTACATAGCTGCTGGAGAGGTAGGATTTGCCATTGCTTAAGTGTAAACTAAATAACGCAACATTTCTTCGTCCCGCTTAACAAGAAGTGCTGCAGATAATGATAAATTTGGATTTCTCGCTACTGTCAGTCGAGACTAAATTGCGCGACTCCTTACCACACTGCTGTATGTAGGTTCAAAGTTTAAACTGGACAAAATCATAAATGAGGCGGTCTAGAGCGGCATTTATTTTTACTTAGAGGAGGCCACTATTAGCGAGCATCTACTTGAGGTGAGTGGTGAAAATACAGTATCTCACTCATTACCAGAGGAAAAAAATATATTGCAAGACTGCCATTGGCTGCTTGGTTTC
>CBDHDT010000028.1:0-55000 GCA_965261215.1 Ekhidna sp. | reverse complement strand
TGATGCACAAAGAGCTAATAGCCCCAAATCATCAGCATATGCTTGAGCTCATGCAAGTGGTTATCCCAGTAGCAGCCTAGACTCTGAGCTTACAGGTCGGTTAGAAGCACATCAAAATTCATGGAGAACAGAATAGGAGAAATACCCTCCCAGCCTGACCCCATTAGTAACAGTAAGGGATCTGATAGGACTCCATTTCATCTGATCCAGAGGTATTGCTCTTAGTACCAGATGTGCAGCAGTCTAACTACATGACTCGGGTATTGCTCCTTGGACCATATGTGTAGCAGCCTAACCACATGACTCTACGTATTGCTCCTGGCACCAGGTTGCAGCAGCCTAACTACAACAGGTGAAAGCCATAGGATAAGAGCAAATCAAGCACAATGTCATGCCTCACTAGGACAAAAGCTTGAAGCATCTGAAAAGTGCTCAAAAATAGGGGAGTCTCTTTGTATATATTTCTCAACATTATTCTTAAAACACCAGTACACAAAGAAGGGACATATTCTTTTTAAAACCAAACTGCAGGACCGAACTTGATAGGCGTACAGTGTACCTGATGAGGAGACACAATTCCAATATCTTACTGATGGTTAAAGAAAGAGTAATGGTGTGATAGATGTCAGAGAAGGAGGGGTACGTACCAGGTTTACGAATGGGTACCACGACATGGTCAATCAATCGTTCAGAAAGAGAGCCATGAGCTAACTCTGCTTTGGAAAAGGAAGACAGTGTATTGGTACAAGAAGAGCAGCTAGATATTAAGTTTTGTGATTTCATTTTCCAAGTTTAAGATTGCCAAAGCCAGTAGGACTGTCTCAGCATCGAAATGAACAGATTACACATCCTCTGACTTATACTTGTGGCTGGAGGAATCAACCTGGTGAACAGCATGCTTTTTTAGGATGGAGGCTAGCTTAGTTTTAAAAAACCGCAGTAATCCGATAATGATCCACGAAACTTTCAATAACATGGAGCAGGGCAGGGAGTGACTCACCCCTGGCCTTCCTGACCTCCTTTCAAAAGTTTGATTTGTTAACATTACAAAAGCTGCAGAAAGATTTTCATGCCTAGTGTGCTTTTCTCGCCATTTTAGCCTCCATAAGCTTAGTCTTCTTCTTCTTCAGTTCAGCCAGCACACTTGAGGTGAGAGAGCCAGACTCAATCCAAATACCTGCCAAAAGTTGGCGTGATCCTAAAGATTCCTGGCACCATCAGTCTAGCCAGGAAATCGATGTTGTGTTGCAAGAGCATGGACTGGTAAAGTATTCACCCTATAGCGGAATGGATATAATCCAAAAATGCATTAAGAAAATCTGAAACGGCTGGGAGTTTGAAAGTGCAAGAAGAATCTGTATGACAATGACCTCTGACACGAAAATACAGACGAGCCAATAAAAGTCACAAAATATTGGACGGGTTAGTCTGAAACAAGTTTCCAATTAGTAGATGTACTAGAAGCTGGAGTACTGCTCCACTGATGATTATCTGCCTGAGAAATGCACTGGGAATTTCCAAAGTCATAGCTGTAGGCAAGTTATTTGATAGATTTGCACCAAGATCCATGGGATAATGTTATGGGCCATAATTGCAAGCACTTTGTCACAGAGAAAGTAATCAATCCACAAAAAGTGTCATGTGTGTTACTCCTGTAAATTTGGCAGATACCAGAGGAAGGTAGAATAACTAAACAAACAACATTTCACTCTTGGATGAAATCTTGAGAGTATAGATGAACAAACCGAGCAAATACTTAGATCAGCATTGATGTTTCCACATCCATGTGATCAATAGCAACATAATCAACAAAGGCTTCAAATTCATCAAGAAGGTGTAAAAAGGCAGCTTCTGCACTCAACAGTATGATAATTAGTTACACAAATTGAAGGAATAGAGACATTGCCATTGGAGAGGGAAACTGCATACAAAATCTCTTTGATGTGCAGGTAGATAGTTGGTATTACCAGCTAAAGTTGTTCTAGAAGTTATGCCACAGCCACCAGATCGACGACCATGTAGGGGTGAGTCAATCACACCAGATATACCAACGGAGCAAATTGTATCACAATAGGACCAGAACTCAAGCGGGAAGTCCCACAAAACAAATATCAAGGGAATCTCTTAAATCATAAACTAAAGCAAGACTAGATTTCCACCTTCTACAATTAAGAAACAAAACAATTAGCTGGAGGTCAGCCATTAGGATTCTGCTAGGATACTTTGCTGATTACTAAATGAGAGGAAAGATAGAGTGCAGGAGTCAGAGAAAGATAGAGCGGCATGTAGGAGAATGGCAAAAGCTTTTAAGAAGGAAGGTGACTAATTGTTAAATGTTACTCAAAGCAACGATAGCGTTGTATATAGGACTGGTTGAGAAGCAGTCATTTATTACTGTGCATATTCCCTCCTGCAATGGAAAACCTAACTTGTGTAATAGACGCTGGAATAAAACATATTGCGAAGGAAATTAGGGAAAGTGGGCTGTCAGAAGTTAGCTGAATGCACTTCATACTATATAAACATTGTGTCCAAATCGAAACCACATTGTCTCTTGCAAACCTGCTATATCAATTTTAAACCAACTCAGCACATCAAGTGTTTGATCAATCTTCCCCTCACTAACTTTCTTCCACTCATCAAAGACTTGCAAGGTGTCATCATCTCCTTGTCTATCAGCCTCAATAGGCCTATCAATCTTCCAATTTGATTCTCATATTCCAGTAAACCAGAACCCTCAGAGAGTACATCTACATCTGCTCTATGAGCACAAAAACCATCTCTCATAAATAGACATCCTTCACGTGATATCTATGCAGCAGAGAAAATCATTCCAACTTTCAAACGAAATAGTTGTAAAATAATCTCCCTTTTGAATTAATACTAACATCACTCAAATCAACAATTCAATTCATCTATATAGCTACATTAAAACTTTCATTAAAATTGCAACTGAATCCATAAACATATCGTGTTCTAACAAATAAATATCCATGCAAAATTAAATGCTCCATTTTCTTTCAACAAAAACTGGTCCTTCTGTTGCAGTTTTTTAATCGTTAGAACTTTTATCTTTCTTTTTGATTGCACATTTCAAATTCTTGAGAGAATTGGGTAAGTAATTTTTGTAACTGGTATTTATATAATGTGATTGATGGAGCAAACTTAACAATAAAATGTAACATTTTATTAAATCTATTTCAGCATTATATCTCTATAAAATAATTGGTTTGTCATTGTGGAATTTGGCATTTATTTCTACACCTGAAAAGTCTTTAGCACCCTCAACACAAAAAGCTAGATCTGAAGCAAATATTGCTCTAATTTTTGGAAACTATACTCTACTTATACCTGGATGTAAAAAAAAACATGATTATCATACATTTTTTCTACATCCATAAACGGCAAAAATAATACAAAGTAGCACAACTATTATCATCCATAATCAATTTTGACCACGGTGTCATCACAAAAACACTCTTGCTACCTACCTCCATTGTCTTCATAGTCCAATAGTCAGAATACAAAAAACACTCTGTTTTTTTTGGGACAAATCGAGCATCGGCCTCCAAAGCATAACTGAGTAGTTTTTTTCATCTTTTAGAAGAAAACGCAAAATTAAGCATTAATAACTGTTTTAATCATTGTCTCGGAAACAAAATGCTATTCCGAGGCAATTATTTTTGTCAAATTGTAGAGTGTTTTATTTTAGTCCAAAAAGCAAAAAAAAATTTACATTGAATTTAAAACTCATGAAAGGGGTATTTCATATTTTTTCTGACGGAACCATTTTCTAAGGGTAGTTTGTAGATGAGAAACATCGAAAAGCGATTTCAAGAGCTGAAGCAGCTCATACACAAGATATTCATTAATGAGGCTCAAAGGAATCTTTATAAATGCAACATATTCCCAAAACGCCCACAAAAAAGTTGTTTGAACCAACATTCGTTGAAGAAAAAAAAAAATTTGTATATATATATATATTTTTTTTTTAAAGCATTTTCTCTAGTACGAAAAGCAAGAATAGGTTTTGTGACAAGCATGGTCCAGCAAGACTAATTTTTATAACAAATTTAGCATTTGGATGATAGCAGCAGAAGGAGAGTGCATAGTGAGCATAATTTTGATGCGGCTTTGCTATTAATTGTTGTTAAATTTCGAAATTTTTTCAAAGAAATATCCACCTCGCGCGAGACAAAGACAGTTGAAGAGGTTTAAAATTTTAATATAAGCCACCTACTTTAGTTAACAATTCCATTTTTTTGAGGATGATAAACTTACAACAATAAACATATAGCATTGTAATTGTAACTATCTACGTCAAATGTTTGTAGTTTTGCCTTATATCAAACACATAACCATTTGAACTTCTTCAAAACAATCATTCATTCAGTAGGGTTCAGAATTATTTTCCCTTTTGCTCTTCATTGCTGGATGTAAATTTGACACTAGTACTGATCACTAGCTAGAATATAACTCATATGAATCAGCCAAGCTAATCACAGATATATGATGTATCAGAATGAACCTCTCGTGCCCAGGTATATAAAAGGACAGAAGCAACAAGAACAGAAGTTAGAAAATTTGAAATTCTTTACTGTCCCACATATTTGGGGCACTTAGCCAAATGTGGTAACGAGCTGCACTACCAAAGTTTTGCATCTCTTGTTATTAGGCAGCTAACTTGGTTGTTGTGGCCCAACAAGCTATCGAGAGATTTATAAATTTTCTCTTTCCGGTTTATACACATTTACCTCCAAGTTTAGCATGTGCTCTGACCGTTGATTTTGTAGTTGTTTTTGTTTATGCAGTTGTTAATATTTTTGTTTCCAATGGCAGCTGTTAGTTGAAGAACAGAAATCAAGTCAAGCGCAATTTGAAAACAATTAAAGTGCATGACTTAACCAGGGTTAGGACATTGGCTGCTATGGCTCTCGCATGCTGTTCAAAGTGGCTGCAAGAATGTCCCCCTATTTCTCTCACTGTGTAGCTTTTTAACCAATACATATTCTGTATCAAGTTTCCACATAACAATAAAGTTACATACAGCTTCCCATTGCACAATGTGTTGTATAACTATCCATTGGTAAATCAGAGTTTAAATTTGTAATTCAATAGACAATGCAGTTAAATATAAAATATATATATATATATAATTATGTGTATCCATATATATCAGTATGCAAATACCTAGTAATAGAAGTATATCTGAGGAGTGTACAGAGATAAGGAAAAAAGTGTTGGACATAGGTAGATGTATATGATAACTATCTTGAGGAAGGAGGCTTGGTGGCTATTCAGGAAGATGTAGTCACCCAATATTGAAGGAAGGATTGAGAGCCTTTGATGAAGAAGATGTTGATGTCCCTTGATGAAGAATGTTTTGAATACACGAGATATTTACCCTTGGGGAACGAAATGCTGATGCCCTTTGAAAAAGAATGTGCTTGATCAGGACCATCAACACATTTGCTTACAGCCAACACCTCACTTCTCTAGGAAACCAACAGTGGCTCATCAAAGGCATCAACCCCTTCCCACAGGAATATCAATTTCTACGAAATCAAAGTCCATCAGCAACTCATTTCTCATTGCTCATCAACAACTTCTACATAGACTATCTACTTCTGAAAGAACATCAACATTATCCTTCTCAAAGATCTCTTTCTAGAGCCAATAATGCCTCCTTACTCAAGAGCCATCAACACCTTCCTCAACAATGAAATGTTGTGGTAGTTTGTGATGACGCCTGAGAAACTAGTATTAATGGTCCTAGAGTTAGTTCATACGGAAGGATATGTTGATGATCCTTTAGGAATTGATTGCACTGGTGGAAGATGTTGATGAGCATTGAGAAATTAGTTGCTGATGGCCATTGATTTCGTAGAAATTGATATTCCTGTGGGAAGGGATTGATGACATTGATGAGCACAGTGTTGATTTCCTAGAGAATTGAGGTGTTGCCTGTTAGAAAATGGATTGATGGTCCTGACCAAGCACATCAATTTTAAAGGCCATCAGCATTTCGTTCCTTCCGAATTTTCTGACGATTGATTTGAAATGGTTGCTGATTGGTGTTCAGCAAGTGCACTACTTGTTTTTTGCTTCATTAATCGCTGTAGCAATTTTCTTTGTGGAGTAGCCCATTCAACTGCAACATCCTGAAAAACATGGAAAAGACAGAATCAAAAAGGAAGAAAGTGGTGGTTTTAATTCTGTATATAAGAAAATGTTACTATACACAACACACTATTGACCGCCCTTCCACTTTTAATCACACCCCTATTATAACCATGGATTTCAGTTTCGAATGGTTAAAAAAATTATCCATCTAATTGCAATCACACCATGTAGATGTAAACTTGCAAAATTTTAAACTTGAATGATTTAGTCACTAGAATAAAACAGCAGTATATTAATTGCCACAATTTACATAAAAATCCATCTAGCAGGAACTCCTTTCCGATAGGCAAAGGAATTCTGGTTATTTTTCCTTGTGATTAAGAACTCTTGCAGCCTTCCATCGCGAGAGAGCTTAGAGAAAGAGAGGAATTGCACAAAAGCGGCCGTCAGTTGCAAATTGCAGTTGCGATTATTGATCAAAGAAAATTTAGTTGCACTCCTTTCAACAACAATTTACATAATGATTGCTACCTTTTAATAGTAACAGCCTTTCCAAGAGTAGATGCAGGTAGATTAATTCCTGAACTTATTCTTACTGGAATGCACAACATAATAAAATATATATTAAGATAAGTGTATTAAATAAGACTAGATACAAAGGAATTTGAATGAAAATAGAAGTAATATTTTCTTCCATTTTTTTTAAAGAAGATTTTTTTTTTTAATTTATTTTATGCAATTTTATACCATAAAAAATCACTAATACCTGCAACTGCGCTGTGTTGGTGGCAACTGTTTTTAAATATTTTATGCACTCGATACGGTTAGCTGTTATCAAGAGCGATACAGCGTTATTATCAGAATAAGCATTCGAGTGCCACGAGAAAGCTATAGCCATGATCCAAATCAGTAGCTATATCTGCTGCACTGGACTAGGCTTGGTCCAAAGAAGGAAGTCCCAAAAACAAATCTAAACCGATTAGCAACCAAGTTTGCACGGTGCCAGAGCTCAGGCTAATTACACTACTTTTAACTTACTTATATAAATTGGTAGCTTTTGAGCCATTTGAAATAAAGAACCTCAAGACACAGCAGAAGTTCAAGATAATGGACTTGTCCAGGTTTGTTCTATGTATGGAAGAAAAGATAACGATTTACGGGATATAGCAACAAAGTTACTCGGACCAACAGATTGGGATTCCTACCAACTAACTTGTATAAATAACACTTTCATCAGGGCACTCATTTGTCATGTGAAAGCACACAGCTGTAGCTCAAGTTAATGGACTTGCCATTGTTTGCTCCAAAGAAGGAAGTCCACAGATAAAAACTAAACCATTATTAACTGATTTCTCAGAAGCAACTGATTTGTTCAATAGAGCAATTGTGTGCTTTGAGAAAGCTATTAAGTACCAAACCACAGCTGTGATTATAGCAGCTGCTCTAATCTAGGTTGTGTCCAAAGAAGGAAGTCCTCAGATGAAAACTCTTTGATTTGCCACAGATTTTTTAAATTTTTACTGCTAGGCACTTTTAATTACATTGGGATTAATTTAGTTTCTATGTGTAAGGAATTAATTTTTATGCAGACAAAATTTTGCACATCCGTGCTAAGAGGGTTAATTGAATTTCTATACAATTAAACAAGTCAAGTTCCACTTCTTTGAATGAGTAACGGCCACAAGTTCTATTCATGATAACTATCAAGATAAACATGGGTTTTTTTTTCCAAAACAATTCCAAGCGATTGTTTTACGATTACAAACTAGAAAAAAATGGCGGTTAGTCATTCAAAGAAGTGGAACTTGACTTGTTTAATTGTATAGAAATTCCAATTAGCCATCTTAGCGTGGATGTCAAAATTTTTGTCTTCATAAAAACTAATTCCTTACACGTAGGAACTAAATTAATGAGATATGAGAAAAAATTAAAGCATCTGATACACTGAGCTGCTGTTTCATAATTGGTTTAATTCATTCAATTGGTGCAGTTTCTGGAAGCCTATATGCCGAGCAAACAAGCTTGTGCCGAATCCACCCCTCCTTGAATGTGGTGTTCTCTGAATAATGAATATAGATATTGTGAAAATGGTGAGATATGGTGAAATAGTTTTATTTGTCTGCTTATGTATAACAATGGAGAAGATTTTAATGACGTGCTTAGTACGCTTTCTAACGAAACAAATATAGTGAAAAGTTAATTCAAGTTTGAGCTGTTGAAATAAGGACAAATAAAGATTGTTGTCGATCCCATTTTCAGCACATATAATAACAAATGACAAACTGTAGCAATCAGGGATTCAAGCATGCAGTTCTATCAAGAAAATATTTTTGAATCTAAATAAATACATTTGAAAATGAGGCAGCTGTTATACATGTACAAGAAATTACCTCCTTTTCCAGATTGTACCAGCAGCCATCGACATCTTTCAAATCTTTGTTGGACATTGGTAGTACAATCACGCCAAGAAACCTGTCCTTGCCAAATCGGTTCCAGTCCCATGCACATAGCAAGAGAGTACACTGAGTAATCCAAGAATGCTCAACACAGAACTACATTGACCACATTGAAAGCAAAGTAAGATAACAATTTTATTTATTCACATAATGCATGGTAGATCTGGTAAGCAGTATACATTCACCATATTTATCTTGACAGATGTTACTTTTGTTGATTGTGTTGTTTGAATTGATGTTGTTCGTCCACATATATTTTGGTTGTAAATATATAGCAGACATCATCATATTAATATGTATATTGGTGGATGGAGGATACTTAAACAGTTAAGCAACACAAAATAAAAAAGGGAGAGGCTAAACCAATCAACCGTCATAAGTTCCTACCAACAGTGCAAACACGGTCCATGTTACAAAAAGATTATACGTAGCTACATGGTAATTACCTGATGTTTTTGAACATGCCTATATTGTTATTAAATAATCATAAATCCGTGCTAAACGGGCATGCAAGCAAAAAAATAATAATAATAACAAACGTTTGTCCAAAAATTGTAATAGACATCGTGAACCTGCTCTCTTTCAGGCCTTAGTTACTAATTCTTGAAGTCCTGCAGAGAAAGGTTCAATGGTAGCTATGCTCACCTAAAATATCTCTGAATATTCTTGTCGTGAGAAAGTAACCACAATTGGAAAGATCTATTTGTAGCAAGTTTACAGCTTTGCATAGATTTTTTTTGCTCATGTCAATAGAGAGTTTAAACCGCAGCGTACTATATTTCCAATCCAATTACATGAACACTTTGTATTGATTCGGCATGAAAACTTGATCAGCTGGCAAAATATAATGTCATAAATTATGAAACAAATTTGGTGGTCAATCAATAGCGTGACACTATTAAAATTTAATGTAAAACATATACCTCCAACAACGGATGGTTAAGAATGCACTTGTGTCTGTTTTTTTTGATGTTTTTCTGTTAGCAGGAAACTTGAAAAGTTATGGATGGATTTGGACAAGGAACATTTAATAGATTTTGGTGAAGATCCAGCGTTTGAATCTAACAACACTCGAAACTCCCCAAGCCCAAGCCAGCAGTCAATGCTAGAATCTAGTTATATTTAAAGCTCAATTACTTTGTTTGATTATGAAAATATTAACACCAGTAATGCATGCAAGACATACTAAGATTACGATGGATGAAAAACTCTCAGCATGGCGGAGGTTTGTGTTCAACTGAGCAAGGCTCTTGTCGTTTATTTGATTAGTGCAAGACATTATAATATATGTTATTGGATCAATATTCTTTTGTGTATCTAGAGTAGCTGGCAATGGGAGTGACAATGTAGGTGAACTATCATTTGTAGCCACATGTTTGAAACAATAACTTTTTTTAGTCACAATTTTTTTTCCTCCTCAAACCCACCACAGCAGACAAGTCACAGCTTCACCTTGAGTGAATTCCCACTGGCCACCACTTTTTTCCTCTGCTTTTCTGTGACATATTTCGACTATATTTTAATGGTCCTGTTAGAATGGAAATTCTTTGGCCACAGAGGAAATCCAATGTGTAAAATGTACATATATAATATACAAACATATCAGCACTTATGAATCTGAACTGTAGGGATCAATGCTATTAAAATCAACTTGTAATTGAAGGTAAAGAGTTCTGACACTGACGTATTTGGATTTGGGTGAGGTATTTCATTTACCATGTCCTGCACAGCTTCATGTCAATCTACTAACAACATGGTCATTTGAACATTGTGTCGTAATGGCCACCATGACCGTTCTCCTTCATTTTAATCCAACATGCTTGCTTCTCTGAAACCTTTCCTGTCTGATGTCATCAAAGCAATGGTTGCTCTCTGCTTAATTTGTATGTGCCAACCTTAACTATCAGTAGAAGCTTGGGAAACAAAAAGTGATTTTTCTTCTTCGCATCATTATATCAAGAGGAAAAAGACTCACAAGCATTCATTATATATTTGACTAACCTGAAATGTTTCTATGCACACTGGATTTAATGTTTTCTTTATAATTTTGGTCTTCTTCTTATGATACCTGGTCATGTCAGATACGAGGCAAACACTCATGTACGGATTAGTGTTTTTATCTTGTTGAGCCACAACTAAACATTGTGCTCTATTGATGAATATTGAAATACGGCCATTGAAATATTTGACACTGAGGAGTACCCTACCGTAAATAGAACTGTCTGCCTTAATATTTTCCAAAGATGACACAATAGGGTCTTGCATAGCAGGTATCTTTGCCTAGAGAATATGACAACAATTATGTGAGACAGCATAAATGCACATGGATCTTGAATGTCATGGTGTAATAAAACTAAAATTTCAAGTCAAATATGTGCAAGAGTGGACATGTATTGCATTCACTAATTTGTGCATAAAAATAATACGATAAAATTCAATGGAAACTTTCCACAGGTTAGTATAATATGTTAATAATTCCCCAGCACATTATACTAATTATGATTCCTAAATCATGATTCATAATCGAGATTGAACACCAATCAATCAAAGCATACATTTCACTTTGGCTAAAGTTGATTCACTTTTAATGTTATTTGTGGCACTTACCGCATTTTGCAGCATATACCAGCTGTCTCCGCAGTTATCTTCTGTGCCAATGTTGGAGAGTGGAATTTTAACATTGCCTAGAAACCTGTCGATGCCACTCCTGCCCCAGTCCCATGCACACAGCCAGAGAGAGTACAGAGCAATGTCTGAGTTCTCAAGATGGAACTATAAATTGGTCACAGAGAAACCAGAGAAGGAACATTATTATCCTAATCTGGGACTATGCTAAGGAGCTCTCCTTATAAGGGTTTGACCGCAACTTTGTGTCAAAAAGGAGTATGAAAAAAAAAAAAAAAGAAACTCAAAAACCATTTATCTCAGCTAAAAATTCATATCAGCAACTTCATAACTGCCACAATGGTGGTTTCAGACGATATCAGCTCTCAAAAAGATTCAAAGATTTCAATGAATCCTTTGATTTTGTGCAATAAACTGGAAGCAAAAAACTAGTGACATTCCAAATGTTTGAAACAAACAAATTCATAACATGGACTGAGCATCATTACATCTAGAGGAAAAATACTCATAATGCATGTCTTTCACTAACCTTTAATGTTTGCATATATAAAGGATTTAGTGTCTCCATCTTAATTTCGGTTCTCATCTTTCGACTCAAGGTTCTTGCAGGTACAAGGCAAACTGTAATATAAGGATTGGGGCTCCGTTTTTTGTTTGCCTCAGCTAATATTTGTCCTCTATTTATGTGGACTGAAACACTGTCGTTGGCAAGTTGGATACCCAAGAATAGTCTTCCTGCCATAGCCGTCATGGATGACTCAAAGGGATACTGTGACTGTAGAGGAATATGAGAAACATCAAACTAGGTTTAAAAATAGGAAAAACACCAAAACCAAACAGCCCAGCTGTCAAGCATAGATCCTTAACCAATGGAATGGATAAGGAAACTCAAAAAATTAATGATTGTTATACATCAACAAACATGTCATAATGCCTTCAGAAACATTTACACTATATCTATTCAATGATGCAAGTAGAAGGATCATAATTTCAGCGTATTTCTTTTTAAAGATTTGCCCACAATGTGGAAGCAGAACGGACAATTATTTGCTAATTCTGTGGTAGGGAGAACCAAAAGAAAAAAATACCAAGAGAACCAAAAGTATGTTAATCATATATTTGGCCATTTCATCAATATATTTGTTTATCCCTCACACCATAACATCACTTCAGTACATAAAGCGTCAGAATCATTCCTATCCACATTAATATGGCCAGGCTTTCCTTCGGTTCAATCTACAAGAAAAATTGACAAGGGATCCCACTCACCACATTTAACAGACCTCTCATTTCACTAAACTACCTATCCCCCATCAAACGGATTAACAATGTAATGATCATTGTACGTGCATGAGAAACGTTTAACCTACATTTGTCTAGCATCTCTGAAACTAATATATGTAAAGGTCTATATTATGGGCTTAGTGCGAGTGTTATCCTTCTTCAGCGATGAAGCAGTGCAAAATGTTTGGTTGGGCGATAATACGAATACGGAGAAAACAACGTCTAGTGAAATAAAGTGGGATAAACATGTTATTTTCTATATCATATGTTCTTGTTGGTATTACCGCCATTTCAAACCAAACCATTTGGTTAAATTCTCATGTAGACATGCTTGATCATAACTGCATTCAATCATTCCTTGAGAAGCATCGTGTACTTTAAGTCCAATTTATTATTTGGCACAGCAGATATGAAACACTCACATTATTGTTTGATGCTAACAAATGCATTAAGCGAAGAAAAAATATTTTTCTCGGCCTCAGACTTGACTATGAATTTTAAATTGGTGTGCTCTTCTTCAATTACAGTGTTGCACAAGTGTATTCACAGTATTACATTGATTGGGATAAATACCAATAATTGCTTGATGCTCACAGTGGTAAAAAGACCATTAGCAGCCTTCATCACCTGACGACATTTGTATGGGATGTTCACTCATTAGAAAGATTGGTTGATAAATTGTTTCCAAGATGGGCAACACTGTTGGACAGGAGAAGATGAGAGCCACAAAAAAAATCAGTATTGTCGCAGCTCGAATTCATCAAACAGAACCTGGTCAGTCGCGAAGATTGGAGAAAAGACCACTAGCTGAAGCAAAGGACTCGCAGGTTCTAGGCATTAGCCTAAGAGCTGATGCACAAAGAGCTAATAGCACCAAATCATCAGCATATGCTAGAGCTCATGCAAGTGGTTATCCAAGTAGCAGCCTAGACTCTGAGCTTACAGGTCAGTTAGATGCACATCAAAATAAAAGGAGAACAGAATAGGAGAAATACCCTCCCAGCCTGACCCCATTAGTAACAGTAAGGGATCTGATAGGACTCCATTTCATCTGATCCTGAGGTATTGCTCCTAGTACCAGATGTGCAGCAGTCTAACTACATGACTCGGGTGTTGCTCCTTTGACCATATGTGTAGCAGCCTAACTACATGACTCTACCTATTGCTCCTGGCGCCAGGTTGCAGCAGCCTAACTACAACAGGTGAAAACCATAGGATAAGAGCAAATCAAGCACAATGGCATGCCTCACTAGGTCAAAAGCTTGAAGCATCTGAAAAGCGCTCAAAAATGGGGGAGTCTCTTTGGATATATTTCTCAACATTATTCTTAAAACACCAGTCCACAAAGAAGGGACATATTCTTTTTAAAACCAAACTGCAGGACCGAACTGGATAGGTGAACAGTGTACCTGATTAGGAGACACAATTCCAATATCTCACTGATGGTTAAAGAAAGAGTAATGGTGTGATAGATGTCAGAGAAGGAGGGGTACGTACCAGTTTTACGAATGGGTACCACGACATGGTCAATCAATCGTTCAGAAAGAGAGCCATGAGCTAACTCTGCTTTGAAAAAGGAAGACCGTCGTATTGGTACAAGCAGAGCAGCTAGATATAAAGTTTGTGATTTCTTTTTCCAAGTTTAAGATTGCCAAAGCCAGTAGGACTGTCTCAGCATCGAAATGAACAGATTACACATCCTCAGACTTATACTTGTGGCTGGAGGAATCAACCTGGTGAACAGCATGCTTTTTTAGGATGGAGGCTAGCTAAGTTTTAAAAAACCTCAGTAATCCGATAATGATCCACGAAACTTTCAATAACATGGAGCAGGGCAGGGAGTGACTCATCCCTGGCCTTCCTGACCTCCTTTCAAAAGTTTGATTTGTTAACATTACAAAAGCTGCAGAAAGATTTTCATGCCTAGTGTGCTTTTCTCGCCTTTTTAGCCTCCATAAGCTTAGTCTTCTTCTTCTTCAGTTCAGCCAACACACTTGAGGTGAGAGAGCCAGACTCAATCCAAATACCTGCCAAAAGTTGGCGTGATCCTAAAGATTCCTGGCACCATCAGTCTAGCCAGGTAATCTATGTTTTGTTGCAAGAGCATGGACTGGTAAAGTCTTCACCCTATAGCGGAGTGGATATAATCCAAAAATGCATTAAGAAAATCTGAAACGGCTGTGAGTTTGAAAGTGCAAGAAGAATCTGTATGACAACGACCTCTGACACGAAAATACAGACGAGCCAATAAAAGTCACAAAATATTGGACGGGCTAGTCGGAAACAAGTTTCCAATTAGTAGATGTACTAGAAGCTGGAGTACTGGTCCACTGATGAATATCTGCCTGAGAAATGCGCAGGGAATTTCCAAAGTCATAGCTGTAGGCAAGTTATTTGATAGATTTGCACCAAGATCCATGGGATAATGTTATGGGCCATAATTGCAAGCACTTTGTCACAGAGAAATTAATCAATCCACAAAAAAGTGTCATGTGTGTTACTCTTGTAAATTTGGCAGATACCAGAGGAAGGTAGCATATCTAAACAAACAACATTTCACTCTTGGATGAAATCTTAAGAGTATAGATGAACGAACCGAGCAAATACTTAGATCAGCATTGATGTTCCCACAACCATGTGATCAGTAGCAACATAATCAACAAAGGCTTCAAGTTCATCAAGAAGGCGTAAAAAGGCAGCTTCTGCACTCAACAGTATGATAATTAGTTACACAAATTGAAGGAATAGAGACATTGCCATTGGAGAGGGAAACTGCATACAAAATCTCTTTGATGTGCAGGTAGATAGTTGGTATTACCAGCTAAAGTTGTTCTAGAAGTTATGCCACAGCCACCAGATCGACGACCATGTAGGGGTGAGTCAATCACACCAGATATACCAACGGAGCAAATTGTATCACGATAGGACAAGAACTCAAGCGGGAGGTCCCACAAAACAAATATCAAAGGAATCTCTTAAATCATAAACTAAAGTAAGACTAGATTTCCACCTTCTACAATTAAGAAACAAAACAATTAGCTGGAGGTCAGCCATTAGGATTCTGCTAGGATACTTTGCTGATTACTAAATGAGAGGAAAGATAGAGAGCAGGAGTCAGAGAAAGATATAGGGGCATGTAGGAGAATGGCAAAAGCATTTAAGAAGGAAGATGACTAATTGTTAAATGTTACTCAAAGCAACGATAGCGTTGTATATAGGACTGGTGGAGAAGCAGTCATTTATTACTGTGCATATTCCCTCCTGCAATGGAAAAGCTAACTTGTGTTATAGACGCTGAAATAAAACAAATTGCGATTGAAATTAGGAAAAGCGGGCAGTCAGAAGTTAGCTGAATGCACCTCATACTATATAAACATTGTGTCCAAATCGAAACCACCTTGTCTCTTGCAAACCTGCTATATCAATTTTAAACCAACTCAGCACATCAAGTGTTTGATCAATCTTCCCCTCACTAACTTTCTTCCACTCATCAAAGACTTGCAAGGTGTCATCATCTCCTTGTCTATCAGCCTCAATAGGCCTATCAATCTTCCAATTTGATTCTCATATTCCAGTAAACCAGAACCCACAGAGGGTACATCTACATCTGCTCTATGAGCACAAAAACCAGCTCTCATAAATAGACACCCTTCACGTGATATCTATACAGCAGAGAAAATCATTCCAACTTTCAAACGAAATAGTTGTAAAATAATCTCCCTTTTGAATTAATACTAACATCACTCAAATCAACAATTCAATTCATCTATATAGCTACATTAAAACTTTCATTAAAATTGCAACTGAATCCATAAACATATCGTGTTCTACCAAATAAATATCCTTGCAAAATTAAATACTCCATTTTCTTTCAACAAAAGACTGGTACTTCTGTTGCATTTTTTTAATCGTTAGAACTTTTATCTTTCTTTTTGATTGCACATTTCAAATTCTTAAGCAAATTGGATAAGTAATTTTTGTAACTGGTATTTATATAATGTGATTGATGGAACAAACTTATCAATAAAATGTAACATTTTATTAAATCTATTTCAGCATTATTTCTCTAAAAAATAATTGGCTTGTCATTGTGGAATTTGGAATTTATTTCTACATCTGAAGTCTTTAGCCCCCTCAACACAGAAAGCTAGATCTGAAGCAAATATTGCTCTAATTTTTGGAAACTATACTCTACTTATACCTGGATGCAAAAAAAACATGCTTATCATACATTTTTTCTACATCCATAAACGGCAAAAATAATACAAAGTAGCACAACTATTATCATCCAATATCATTTTTGACCACGGTGTCATCACAAAAACACTCTTGCTACCTACCTGCATTGTCTTCATAGTCCAATAGTCAGAATACAAAAAAAGGTTCTTTTTTTTGGATAAATCGAGCATCGGCCGCCAAAGCATAATTGAGTAGTTTTTTTCATCTTTTAGAAGAAAACGCAAAATTAAGCATTAATAACTGTTTTAATCATTGTCTCGGAAACAAAATGCTATTCCGAGGGCAATTATTTTTGTCAAATTGTAGAGTGTTTTTTTTTTAGTCCAAAAGCCAAAAAAATTGTTTACATTGAATTTAAAACTCATGAAAGGAATATTTCATATTTTTTCTGACGAAACCATTTTCTAAGGGTAGTTTGTAGATGAGAAACATCGAAAAGCTATTTCAAGAGCTGAAGCAGCTCTTACACAAGATATTCATTAACGAGGCTCAAAGGAATCTTTATAAATGCAACATATTCCCAAAACGCCCACAAAAAAGTTGTTTGAACCAACATTCGTTGAAGAAAAAAAAAAATTTGTACATATTTTTACTTATTTTTTTACAGCATTTTCTCTAGTACGAAAAGCAAGAATAGGTTTTGTGACAAGCATGGTCCAGCAAGACTAATTTTTATAACAAATTTAGCATTTGGATGATAGCAGCAGAAGGAGAGTGCATAGTGAGCATAATTTTGATGCGGCTTTGCTATTAATTGATGTTAAATTTCGCAATTTTTTCAAAGAAATATCCACCTCACGCGAGACAAAGACAGTTGAAGTGGTTTAAAATTTTAATATAAGCCACCTACTTTAGTTAACAATTCCATTTTTTGAGGATGATAAACTTATAACAATAAACATTTAGCATTGCAATTGTAACTATCTACGTCAAATGTTTGTAGTTTTGCCTTATATCACACACATAACCATTTGAACTTCTTCAAAACAATCATTCATTCAGTAGGGTTCAGAATTATTTTCCCTTTTGCTCTTCATTGCTGGATGTAGATTTGACACTATTACTGATCACTAGCTAGAATATAACTCATATGAATCAGTCAAGCTAATCACAGATATGTGATGTATCAGAACGAACCTCTCATGCCCAGGTATATAAAAGGACAGAAGCAACAAGAACAGAAGTTAGAAAATTTGAAATTCTTTACTGTCCCACATATTTGGGGCACTTAGCCAAATGTGGTAACGAGCTGCACTACCAAAGTTTTGCATCTCTTGTTATTAGGCAGCTAACTTGGTTGTTGTGGCCCAACAAGCTATCGAGAGATTTATAAATTTTCTCTTTCCGGTTTATACACATTTACCTCCTAAGTTTAGCATGTGCTCTGACCGTTGATTTTGCAGTTGTTTTTGTTTATGCAGTTGTTAATGTTTTTGTTTCCAATGGCAGCTGTTAGTTGAAGAACAGAAATCAAGTCAATCGCAATTTGAAAACAATTAAAGTGCATGACTTAACCAGGGTTAGGACATTGGCTGCTATGGCTCTCACATGCTGTTCAAAGTGGCTGCAAGAATGTACCCCGATTTCTCTCACTGTGTAGCATATTAACCAATACATATTCTGTATCAAGTTTCCACATAACAATAAAGTTACATAGAACTTCCCATTGCACAATGTGTTGTATAACTATCCATTGGTAAATCAGAGTTTAATTTTGTAATTCAATAGACAATGCAGTTCAATATAAAAATATATATATATATAATTATGTGTATCCATATATATCAGTATGCTAATACCTAGTAATAGAAGTATATCTGAGGGGTGTACAGAGATAAGGCAAAAGTGTTGGACACAGGAAGATGTATATGATAACTATCTTGAGGAAGGAGGCTTTGTGGCTATTCAGGAAGATGTAGTCACCCAATATTGAAGGAAGGATTGAGAGCCTTTGATGAAGAATATATTGATGTCCCTTGATGAAGAATGTTTTGAATACACGAGATATTTACCCTTGGGGAACCAAATGCTGATGACCTTTGAAAAAAGATGTGCTTGATCAGGACCATCAACACATTTGCTTACAGCCAACACATCACTTCTCTAGGAAACCAACACTGGCTCATCAAAGGCATAAACCCCTTCCCACAGGAATATCAATTTCTACGAAATCAATGTCCATCAGCAACTCATTTCTCTATGCTCATCAACAACTTCTACATAGACTATCTACTTCTGAAAGGACATCAACATTATCCTCAAAGATCTCTTTCTAGAGCCAATAATGCCTCCTTTCTCAAGAGCCATCAACACCTTCCTCAACAATGAAATGTTGTGGTAGTTCGTGATGACCCCTGAGAAACTAGTATTAATGGTCCTATAGTCAGTTCTTAGAGAAGGATATGTTGAAGGTCCTTAAGGAATTGATTGCCCTGGTGGAAGGTGTTGATGAGCATAGAGAAATTAGTTGCTGATGGCATTGATTTCGTAGAAATATATATTTCTGTGGGAAGGGATTGATGACATTGATGAGCGCAGTGTTGATTTCCTAGAGAATTGAGGTGTTGACAGTTAGCAAATGTGTTGATGTTCCTGACCAAACACATCAATTTTTAAAGGTCATCAGCATTTTGTTCCTTCCGAATTTTCTGACGATTGATTTGAAATGGTTGCTGATTGGTATTCAGCAAGTGCACTACTTGTTTTTCGCTTCAATAATCGCTGTAGCAATTTTCTTTGTGGAGTTGCCCATTCAACTGCAACATCCTGAAAAACATGGAAAAGACAGAATCAATAAGGAAGAAAGTGGTGGTTTTATTTCTGTATATAAGAAAATGTTACTATACACTACACTTATTGACTGCCCTTCCACTTTTAATCACATCCCTTTTATAACCATGGATTTCAGTTTCGAGTGGTTACAAAAATTATCCATCTAATTGTAATCACACCATGTAGATGTAAACTTGCAAAATTTTAAACTTGAATGATTTAGTCACTAGAATGATTTAGTCACTAGAATAAAACAGCAGTATATTAATTGCCACAATTTACAATAAAATCCATCTAGCAAAGGGATTCTGGTTATTTTTCCTTACGAATAAGAACTCTTGCAGCCTTCCATCGTTAGAGAGCTTCGAGAAAGAAAGGAATTGCATAAAAGCGACCGTCAGCTGCAAATTGCAGTTGCGATTATTCATCAAAGAAAATTTAGTTGCACTCCTTTCAACAACAATTTACACAATGATTGCTGCATTTTAATAGTAACAGCCTTTCCAAGAGTAGATGCAGGTAGATTAATTCCTAAACTTATTCTCACTGGAATGCACGACAAAATAAAATATATATTAAGATAAGTGTATTAAATAAGACTAGATACAAAGGAATTTGAATGAAAATAGAAGTAATATTTTCTTCCATATTTTTACAAGAATTTTTTTTTTTTAATTTTAATATTTGCAATTTTAAACCATAAAAAATCACTAATACCTGCAACTGCGCTGTGTTGGTGGCAAATGTTTTTAAACATCAAGCATTAATGCACAAATATTTAAAATATTTTATGCACTCGATACGGTTAGCTGTTATCTAGAGCGATACAGAGTTATTATCAGAATAAGCATTCGAGAGCCACAAGAAAGCTATAGCCATGATCCACATCAGTAGCTATATCTGCTGCACTGGATTAGGCTTGGTCCAAAGAAGGAAGTCCCAAAAACAAATCTAAACCGATTAGCAACCAAGTTTGCACGGTGCCACAGCTCAGGCTAATTACACTACTTTTAACTAACTTATATAAATAGGTAGCTTTTGAGCCATTTGAAATAAAGAACCTCAAGACACAGCAGAAGTTCAAGATAATGGACTTGTCCAGGTTTGTTCCATGTATGGAAGACAAAGATAACGATTTACGGGATATAGCAACAAAGTTACTCGGACCCACAGATTGGGATTCCTACCAACTAACTTGTATAAATAACACTTTCATCAGGGCACTCATTTGTCAAGTGAAAGCATACAGCTGTAGCTCAAGTTAATGGACTGGTCATTGTTTGCTCCAAAGAAGGAAGTCCACAGATAAAAGCTAACCCGTTATTAACTGATTTCTCAGAAGCAACTGATTTGTTCAATAGAGCAATTGGCAGCTGTGAGAAAGCTATTAAGTACCAAACCACAGCTGTGATTATAGCAGCTGCTCTAATCTAGGTTGTGTCCAAAGAAGGAAGTCCTCAGATGAAAACTCCTTGATTTGCCACAGATTTTCTAAATTTTCACTGCTAGGCACTTTTAATTACATTGGGATTAATTTAGTTTCTATGTGTAAGGAATTAGATTTTATGCAGACAAAATTTTGCACATCCGTGCTAAGAGAGGTTAATTGAATTTCTATACAATTAAACAAGTCAAGTTCCACTTCTTTGAATGAGTAACGGCCACAAGTTCTATTCATGATAACTATCAAGATAAACATGGTTGTTTTTTCCAAAACAATTCCAAGAGATTGTCTTACGATTACAAACTAAAAAAAAAATGGCCGTTAGTCATTCAAAGAAGTGGAACTTGACTTGTTTAATTGTATAGAAATTCCATTTAGCCCTCTTAGCGCGGATGTGAAATTTTCTTGTCTTCATAAAAACTAATTCCTTACACGTAGGAACTAAATTAATGAGATGTGCGGAAAAATTAAAGCGTCTGACAAACTGAGCTGCTGTTTCATAATTGGTTTAAATCATTCAACTAGTGCAGTTTCTCGAAGCCTATATGCTGAGCAAACAAGCTTGTGCCGAATCCACCCCTCCTTGAATGTTGTGTTCTCTGAATAATAATTATAGATATTGTGAAAATGGCGAGATATGGTGAAATAGTTTCATTTGTCTGCTTATGTATCGCAATGGAGAAGATTTTAATGACGTACTTATTTCGCTTTCTAACAAAACAATTATAGTGAAAAGTTAATTCAAGTTTGAGCTGTTGAAATAAGGACAAATAAAGTTTGTTGTCGATCCCATTTTCAGCACATATAAAAACAAATGACAAACTGAGCAATCAGGGATTCAAGCCTGCAGTTCTATCAAGAAATTTTTTTTGAATATAATTAATTAGTAGTCTAAATAAATACATTTGAAAATGAGGCAGCTGTTATACATATACAGGAAATTACCTCCTTTTCCAGATTGTACCAGCAGCCATCGACATCTTTCAAATCTATGTTTGAGATTGGTAGTACAATCACGCCAAGAAACCTGTCCTTGCCAAATCGGTTCCAGTCCCATGCACATAGCAAGAGTGTACACTGAGTTATCCAAGGATGCTCAACAGAGAACTATATCGACCACATTGAAAGCAAAGTAAGATAACAATTTTATTTATTCACATAATGCATGGTAGATCTGGTAAGCAGTATACATTCACCATATTTATCTTGACAGATGTTACTTTTGTTGATTGTGTTGTTAGAATTGATGTTGTTCGTCCACATGTTTTATGGTTGTAAATATATAGCGGACATCATCATATTAATATGTCCATTGGTGGATGGAGGATACTTAAACAGTTAAGCAACACAAAATAAAAAGGGAGCGGCTAAACCAATCAACCGTCATAAGTTCCTACCAACAGTGTAAACACGGTCCATGTTACAAAATGATTATACGTAGCTACATGGTAATTACCTGATGTTTTCGAACGTGCCTATATTGTTATTAAATAATCCTAAATCCGGGCTAACCGGGCCTGCAAGCAAAAAAATAATAATAATAACAAACGTTTGTCCAAAAATTGTAATAGACATCGCAAACCTGCTCTCTTTCAGGCCTTAGCTACTAATTCTTGAAGTCCTGCAGAGAAAGGTTCAATGGTAGCTAAGCTCACCTAAAATATCGCTTTATATTCTTGTCTTGAGAAAGTAGCCACAATTGGAAGGATCTATTTGTTGCAAGTTTACAGCTTTGCATAGATTTTGTTTGCTCATGTCAATAAAGAGTTTAAACCGCAGCGTACTATATTTCCAATCCAATTACATGAACACTTTGTATTGATTCGGCATGAAAACTTGATCAGCAGGCTAAATATAATATCATAAAATAGGAAACAAATTTGGTGGTCAATCAATCAATAGCGTGACACTATTAAAATTTAATGTAAAACATATACCTCCAACAACTGATGGTTAAGAATGCACTTGTGTCTGTTTGTTTTTGATGTTTGTCTGTTAGCAGGATACTCGAAAAGTTGTGGATGGATTTTGACAAGGAACATTTAATAGATCTTGGTGAAGATCCAGCGTTTGAATCTAACACACTCGAAACTCCCCAAGCCCAAGCCTGCAGTCAAAGCTAGCATCTAGTTATATTTTTAGAGCTCATTTACTTAGTTTGATCATGAAGATATTTTAACACCTGTAATGCATGCAAGACATACTAAGATTACGTTGGATGAAAAACTCTCAGCATGGCGGAGGTTTGTGTTCAACTGAGCAAGGCTCTTGTCATTTATTTGGTTAGTGCAAGACATTATAATATATGTTATTGGATCAATATTCTTTTGTGTATCTAGAGTAGCTGGCAATGGGAGTGGCAATGTAGGTGAACTAACATTTGTAGCCACATGTTTGAAACAATAACTTTTTTTAGTTACAATTTTTTTCTTCCCTCAAACCCACCACAACAGACAAGTCACAGCATCACCTTGAGTAAATTCCTACTGGCCACCACTTTTTTCCTCTGCTTTTCTGTGACATATTTCGACTATATTTTATTGGTCCTGTTAAAATGGAATTTCTTTGGCACAGAGGAAATCCAATGTGCATAATGTACATATACAATATATAAACATATCAGCACTTATGAATCTGAACGGTAGGGATCAATGCTATTAAAATCAGCTTGAAATTGAAGGTAAAGAGTTCTGACACAGACGTATTTGGATTAGGGTGAGGTATTTCATTTACCATGTCCTGCACAGTTTCATGTCAATCCACTAACAACATGGTCATTTGAACATTGTGTCGTAATGGCCACCGTGACCCTTCTCCTTCATTTTAATCCAACATGCTTGCTTCTTAACAACTGAAACCTTTCCGGTATGATGTCATCAAAGCAATGGTTTCTCTCTGCTTAATTTTTATGTGCCAACCTTAACTATCAGTAGAAGCTTGGGAAACAAAAAGTGATTTTTCTTCTTCGCATCATTATATCAAGAGGAAAAAGACTCACAAGCATTCATTATATATTTGACTAACCTGAAATGTTTCTCTGTATACTGGATTTGATGTTTTCTTTATAATTTTGGTCTTCTTCTTTTGATACCTGGTCATGTCAGATACTAGGCAAACACTCATGTACGGATTAGTGTTTTTATCTTGTTGAGCCACAACTAAACCTTGTGCTCTATTGACGAATATTGAAATACGGCCATTGAAATATTTGACACTGAGGAGTACCCTTCCGTAAATAAAACTGTCTGCCTTAATATTTTCCAAAGATGACACAATAAGGTCTTGCATAGCAGGTATCTTTGCCTAGAGAATATGACAACAATTATGTGAGACAGCATAAATGCACATGGATCTTGAATCTCATGGTGTAATAAAACTAAAATTTCAAGTCAAATATATGCAAGAGTGGACATGTATTGCATTCACTAATTTGTGCATAAAAATAATACGATAAAATTCAATGAAAACTTTCCACAGGTTAGTATAATATGTTAATAATTCCCCAGAAGATTATACTAATTATAATTCCTAAATCATGATTCATAATCGAGATTGAACACCAATCAATCAAAGCATACATTTCACTTTGGCTAAAGTTGTTTCACTTTTAAGGTTATTTGTGGCACTTACCTCATTTTGCAGCATATACCAGCTGCCTCCGCAGTTATCTTCTGTGCCAATGTTGGAGAGTGGAATTTTAACTTCACCAAGAAACCTGTCGATGCCACTCCTGCCCCAGTCCCATGCACACTGCCAGAGAGAGTACATAGCAATGTCTGAGTTCTCAAGATGGAACTATAAATTGGTCACAGAGAAACCAGAGAAGGAACATTATTATCCTAACCTGGAAATATGCTACGGAGCTCTCCTTATAAGGGTTTGACTGCAACTTTGTGTCAAAAAGGAGTATGAAACCAAAAAAAAACTCAAAAACCATTTATCTCAGCTAAAAATTCATATCAGCAACTTCATAACTGCCACAATGTTGGTTTCTGACGATATCAGCTCTCAAAAAGATTCAAAGATTTCAATGAATCCTTTGATTTTGTGCAATAAACTGGAAGCAATAAACTAGTGACATTCCAAATGTTTGAAACAAACAAATTCATAACGTGTACTGAGAATCATTACATCTAGAGGAAAAATACTCATAATGCATGTCTTTCACTAACCTTTAATGTTTGCATATATAAAGGATTTAGTGTCTCCATCTTAATTTCGGTTCTCATCTTTCGACTCAAGGTTCTTGCAGGTACAAGGCAAACTGTAATATAAGGATTGGGGCTCCGTTTTTGGTTAGCCTCAGCTAATATTTGTCCTCTATTGATGTGGACTGAAACACTGTCGTTGGCAAGTTGGATACCCAAGAATAGTCTTCCTGCCATAGCCGTCATGGATGACTCAAAGGGATCCTGTGACTGTAGAGGAATATGGGAAACATCAAACTAGGTTTAAAAATAGGAAAAATACCAAAACCAAACAGCCCAGCTGTCAAGCATAGATCCTTAACCAATGGAATGGGTAAGGAAACTCAAAAAATTAATGATTGTTATACATCAACAAACATGTCATAATGCCTTCAGAAACATTTACACTATATCTATTCAATGACGCAAGTAGAAGGATCATAATTTCAGCGTATGTCTTTTTAAAGATTTGCCCACAAGGTGGAAGCAGAACGGACACTTATTTGCTAATTCTGTGGTAGGGAGAACCAAATGAAAAAAATACCAAGAGAACCAAAAGTATGTTAATCATATATTTTGCCATTTCATCAATATATTTGTTCATCCCTCACACCATAACATCACTTCAGTACATAAAGCGTCAGAATCATTCCTATCCACATTATATGGCCAGGCTTTCCTTCGGTTCAATCTACAGGAACAATTGACAAGGGATCCCACTCACCACATTTAACAGACCTCTCATTTCACTAAACTACCTATCCCCCATCAAACGGATTAACAATGTAATGATCATTGTACATGCATGTAAAACGTTTAACCTACACTTGTCTAGCATCTCTGAAACTAATATATGTAAAGGTGTATATTATGGGCTTAGTGCGAGTGTTATCCTTCTTCAGCGATGAAGCAGTGCAAAATGTTTGGTTGGGCGATAATACGAATACGGAGAAAACAATGTCTAGTGAAATAAAGTGGGATAAACATGTTATTTTCTATATCATAAGTTCTTGATTGTATTACAGCCATTTCAAGCCTAACCATTTGGTTAAATTCTCATGTAGACATGCTTGATCATAACTGCATTCAATCATTCCTTGAGAAGCATCGTGTACTTTAAGTCCAATTTATTATTTGGCACAGCAGATATGAAACACTCACATTATTGTTTGATGCTAACAAATGCATTAAGCGAAGAAAAAAAATTTCTCTCGGCCTCGGACTTGACTATGAATTTTAAATTGGTGTGCTCTTCTTCAATTACAGTGTTGCACAAGTGTATTCACAGTATTACATTGATTGGGATAAATACCAATAATGGCTTGATGCTCACATCAACCACAGACATATGTGCGCCAACAAGCTGAATGGAAACAATCTTCTACAAACATTACCAGATAAATCATGAAACAAAATTTAGCATTTAATTTGTCCAAACACCATAATTCCCGCAAAATTGAAGTACTTTTCTCCCTTGACATATACTGAAATTATGGTAAGAAAATAACTTATTTCTGCATTTACGGTCATATTCTCTTTTTATATCCATGCAATGAATTGACAACTGACAGAAAATTCCAAGATCACCTCATACTCCAGTTCCAATTCAACTGTGAAAGCTGGACTGCTGCTACACATGTAAGTGACTGGTGTTTCTCGCTACTCGCAACCCTCCAACTATTTTTTCATCTTACCCTCGCATTTTTAATGGTGCAGCAAGTGCCACATAGATTCAACTGCTTTTAGGAAAACGCTATCAAAAATGGGTTTAATGACTTTTCCTTGGAGACTTGAGATTGTTTCAATTGCTCATAAAGTCTGTGAAATAATCCCAATCAAACCTGCAAAGAAGGCATCTCACCAATTAAAATTGATTTTGGCAATATCGCGCCAACATGGAGTGATAAGTACTATTCAATGGGGATCACGATTTGTTTCCAACACTGGACATGATATATGATTCATGATTCAAGAATGAGCCACTATAATCAATATTGTTGAATTTATCCTTGTATCTCATAGAACATCGATAGCTCCATCAGTAATGAAATTCCCGCAAATTTCCAAACAGGTTTACATCTACATGCACATTTACTTGCTTACATCAGGTACCTTAGTGCGAATGTCATTGGAAGCACACACTATATGCTGATCAGAGTCACACTGTGACAGTTGTGAAGATTTTACACAGGGAGACGCATTAATGGCTGAGATGTGACTAATAGAGGGGGCTGGAACGGTTGCAGTGATTTTGGATTTGGAAGAGGTTGGTGAGAGAGAGGGACAGATGACTCAGTCGTGATTTGAGCATGTTGGCATTCTTCTGAAGCTTCCTCTGCAAAAAAAATTCATATCAATTGCACTTTCTCACATCAACATTGGTTATAACTACAACAAACACTCACCAATCATGGCATTCAATAAGAGAGCCTTGAAAAGCACACTCCCATACGTATGTCCAACATGTTTTGTTTTGTTGGTGCTGGAGATGGTTGCAGCATACGTAGGTGGAACTAGAGGAAGGGGAGAACAGGAGATCCCATACTTCACGGCGATCTTCTCAATAAGCCTGTTGCCAAAAGTAAGACAGTTTGTGTGTGACCCAATAAAATATTCTCTTTGTTGTTTAACACGTTTAATAACACCTATTCATACTACCAGGAACCAATGTCAAGAAGATGAAATAAATTGCTAACATAATTTCATCTTGTACCAGTGTGCAATGATGAGCGTATGACTGAACAAAAGTTATGTATGCATGAATGCAAATGAGGTGGTGATCTGGCATAATTTGGAAAACACTTGCAGCAAAAGTATATTTTATTATAGATACATGATTCATGATATTTATGTACATTAATTTGATCTTGTGAATATAGACACGTTAGTGCTCATGCAAAATGGAATGTGCTAAAAAAAAGAAGTAATGGAATAATTCGGCATGGATATGAACTGTCGGGATGCAATTGCTTGAGGCTGCATTATTTTAAAGACATGTGATTTGGTTATAGCAGAGTAGAATTAACCCCACCAGAGGAGGTCAACTTCCATTTTAACAACTATATAATTTCAATAATGTATAATAACGTCCAGCAACTAGATTTACTTGAGATTTGATGCAGGTGTGCTTCTAGTTGTCACCTATTCACCACTTAAACGGATTACTTGAAGAAACTTATGTATTGAGGCTGCTCATATCAGTGATGAAGGAATGACCTGGCTTTTTAAATTGTTCAGACAATAATCAACTAGAACTTGAATGTCTTCGTTGTCCAAGGAAGCAACTCGGTTTTGAGGATGAAGCATGTTATTCAGAAAATGTGTTGGATGTAGACATGAGGCGATTTAATATGTTTTACCAACATATAGAAATTGGTGATGACTGCACTTACCACTTCATTTTGCACACTTTGCAAATAAATTTCTGAGAGTAGTCATGAGCTGTGAGCCTGCAGTTCTTGCAAACTTTATTACCACAACCGGGACAGTGAGCACCTGTATTCCACAGTCATCCCAGTTTGATCGAACATGTAGAACAAAATGGCTTTCCCTGGAAAACCAGCTGCCGGTGTCTTTGAATTTCATAGAGTAGACGATGACACCTAGAAAAGATATTTCAAGGTCAAAGCTACATATAACTTAGAAGTTAGCTTTATAGTAATCCAGCAGGACATGTTTAACGGAAGTCTCATACAAATATAGTTGAAATAGTAGTGCTCCATTAATAACCTATAACTTTGTGCTGCCACAATGCAGGATGTCTTTGCCCAAAGAGAGGAACATTATGCCCGGGATACAATGATCAGAAGTTAATCACCATCACATTTGCAAAACACTTTGAAATATTTCTTCATAATATTCTTTATCTTTGTGGAACATATTGCCCTAAATATAAATAAATTATGCTTCTATACCACCTCTGGAAAACAAACTGAAAACAATCCAGAGTTCCTAGCCACTAGCAATGACTGTAAACACTAGCCTTCCCCATCAACAACTTACTCCAATTTCCGTCGCATTATCTTTATTCTGACGTCTTTATCGCAAGTAAGATTTTCCATTGCTGGAGGAAATTGCACTATAGTAAATGACTGTTTCACAATACTTGTCCACCATTCGACGCTTTCGTTGCTTCGAGGAACGTTGCGTCAATGAGGGTCATGAATGATTGCGTGTGTGTACGTAAGTGCGCGTCTAGCCACGCCTACTAGTGGTAAAAAAAATTAAAGAAAGAAGGTGCAGTGGTGTATATCACATAGTTAACGTATTGTAAATCTGTAAATCGAGTCCTCTTGTGCTATTCCTGAGCACACTACTCCAGCATATTCTGTATATCACAAAAACAAACTATTGGAGTGGAGAGACAATCAAAGGCAAAAAAAGTAGCCATAGCTACATAGCTGCTGGTGAGGTAGGATTTGCCACTACTTAAGTGTAAACTAAATAACGCAACATTTCTTCGTCCCGCTTAACAAGAAGTGCTGCAGATAATGATAAATTTGGATTTCTCGCTACTCTCAGTGGAGACTAAATTGCGCGACTCCTTACCACACAGCTGTATGTAGGTTCAAAGTTTAGACTGGACAAAATCATAAATGAGGCGGTCTAGAGCGGCATTTATTTTTACTTAGAGGAGGCCACTATTAGCGAGCATCTACTTGAGGTGAGTGGTGATTTTTGCTGATGACGACATTTGACGCTATAAACATCGCCATTTCAGAAACTGCCGTATTTTTTTAGTAGAGTAGGATTAGATGCAGGCTTGCTGGCAAACAGCTGGAGTTAGATTTCACTGTTCGAGCTCTAATGAAGCTTTTTGCTAATTGCCACAAACAAAACTACGTTCAGTGTGCAAATAAATCCACTGATATTGGCACCAATATTTCATTTCCACTCACCATAACTTGCTAGGCTTAACTCGTGATCAATACAAACTGGTAGTAAATCTTGTCTCTGCACTCCAATAGTTAGTTTTTGTCAGAATAAAGATAATGCGACGGAAATTGGAGTAAGTTGTTGATGGGGAAGGCTAGTCTTTACAGTCATTGCTTGTGGCTAGGAACTCTGGATTGTTTTCAGTTTGTTTTCCAGTGGTTGTATAGAAGCATAATTTATTTATATTTAGGGCAATATGTCCCACAAAGATAAAGAATATTGTGAAGAAATATTTCAAAGTGTTTTGCAAATGTGATGGTGATTAACTTCTGATCATTGTATCCCGGGCATAATGTTCCTCTCTTTGGGCAAAGACATCTTGCATTGTGGCAGCACAAAGTTATAGGTTATTAATGGAGCACTACTATTTCAACTATATATTTGTATGAGACTTCCATTAAACATGTCCTGCTGGATTACTATAAAGCTAACTTCTAAGTGATATGTAGCTTTGACCTTGAAATATCTTTTCTAGGTGTCATCGTCTACTCTATGAAATTCAAAGACACCGGCAGCTGGTTTTCCAGGGAAACCCATTTTGTTCTACATGTTCGATCAAACTGGGACGACTGTGGAATACAGGTGCTCACTGTCCCGGTTGTGGTAATAAAGTTTGCAAGAACTGCAGGCTCACAGCTCATGACCACTCTCAGAAATTTATTTGCAAAGTGTGCAAAATGAAGTGGTAAGTGCAGTCATCACCAATTTCTATATGTTGGTAAAACATATTAAATTGCCTCATGTGTACATCCAACACCGTTTCTGAATAACATGCTGCATCCTCAAAACCGAGTTGCTTCCATGGGCAACGAAGACATTCAAGTTCTAGTTGATTATTGTCTGAACAATTTAAAAAGCCAGGTCATTCCTTCATCACTGATATGAGCAGCCTCAATACATAAGTTTCTTCAGGTAATCCGTTTAAGTGGTGAATAGGTGACAACTAGAAGCACACCTGCATCAAATCTCAAGTAAATGTAGTTGCTGGACGTTAATTTACATTATTGAAATTATATAGTTGTTAAAACGGAAGTTGACCTCCTCTGGTGGGGGTAATTCTACTCTGCTGTTGCCAAAACACATGTCTTTAAAATATTGCAGCCTCAAGCAATTGCATCCCGACAGTTCATATCCATGCCGAATTATTCCATTACTTCTTTTTTTTAGCACATTCCATTTTGCATGAGCACTAACGTGTCTATATTCACAAGATCAAATCAATGTACATAAATATCATGAATCATGTATCTATAATACAATATACTTTTGGTGCAAGTGTTTTCCAAATTATGCCAGATCACCACCTCATTTGCATTCATGCATACATAACTTTTGTTCAGTCATACGCTCATCATTGCACACTGGTACAAGATGAAATTATGTTAGCAATTTATTTCATCTTTTTGACATTGGTTCCTGGTGGTATGAATAGGTGTTATTAAACGTGTTACGCAACAACGGGAATATTTTATGGGGTCACACACAAACACTCTTACTTTTGGCAACAGGCTTATTGAGAAGATCGCCGTGAAGTATGGGATCTCCTGTTCTCCCCTTCCTCTTGTTCCACCTACGTATGCTGCAACCATCTCCAGCTCCAACAAAACAAAACATGTTGGACATACGTATGGGAGTGTGCTTTTCAAGACTCTCTTATTGAATGCCACGATTGGTGAGTGTTTGTTGTAGTTATAACCAATATTGATGTGAGTAAGTGCAACTGCTATGAATGTTTTTTTTTTGCAGAGGAAGCTTCTGAAGAATGCCACCATGCTCAAATCACGACTGAGTCATCTGTCCCTTCTCTCTCTCCAACCTCTTCCAAATCCAAAATCACTGCATCCATTCCAGCCCCCTCTATTAGTCACATCTCAGCCATTAATGCGTCTCCCTGTGTAAAATCTTAACAACTGTCACAGTGTGACTCAGATCAGCATATAGTGTGTGCTTCCAATGACATTCGCACTAAGAAACATGACGTAAGCAAGTCAATGTGCATGTAGATGTAAACCTGTTTGGAAATTCGCGGGGATTTCATTACTGATGGAGCTATCGATGTTCTATGAGATACAAGGATAAATTCAACAATGTTGATTATAGTGGCTCATTCTTGACTCATGAATCATATATCATGTCCAGTGTTGGAAGCAAATCGTGATCCCCATTGAGTAGTACTTATCACTCCATGTTGGCGCGATATTGCCAAAATCGATTTTAATTGGTGAGATGCCTTCTTTGCAGGTTTGATTGGGATTATTTCACAGACTTTATGAGCAATTGAAACAATCTCAAGTCTCCAAGGAAAAGTCATTAAACCCATTTTTAATAATGTTTGCCTAAAAGCAGTTGCAGCTATGTGGCACTTGCTGTACCATTAAAAATGTGAGGGTAAGATGAAAAAACAGTTGGAGAGTTGCGAGTAGTGAGAAACACCAGTCACATACATGTGTAGCAGCTGTCTAGCTTTCCCAGTTGATTTGGAACTGGAGTATGAGGTGATCTTGGAATTTTCTGTCAGTTGTCAATTCATTGCATGGATATAAAAAGAGAATATGACCGTAAATGCAGAAATAAGTTATTTTCTTACCATAATTTCAGTATATGTCAAGGGAGAAAAGTACTTCAATTTTGGGGGAATTATGATGTTTGGACAAATTAAATGCTAAATTTTGTTCCATGATTTATCTGGTAATGTTTGTAGAAGATTGTTTCCATTCAGCTTTTGGAGCACATATGTCTGTGGTTGATGTGAGCATCAAGCCATTATTGGTATTTATCCCAATTAATGTAATACTGTGAATACACTTGTGCAATATTGTAATTGAAGAAGAGCACACCAATTTAAAATTCATAGTCAAATCCGAGGCTGAGAGAATTATTTTTTCTTCGCTTAATGCATTTGTTAGCATCAAACAATAATGTGAGTGTTTCATATCTGCTGTGCCAAATAATAAATTGGACACGATGCTTCTCAAGGAATGATTGAATGCAGTTATGATCAAGCATGTCTACATGAGAATTTAACCAAATGGTTAGGCTTGAAATGGATGTAATTCCAACAAAAACTTATGATGTAGAAAATAACATGTTTATCCCACTTTATTTCACTAGACGTTGTTTTCTCCGTATTCGTATTATCGCCCAACCAAACATTTTGCACTGCTTCATCGCTGAAGAAGGATAACACTCGCACTAAGCCCATAATATAGACCTTTACATATATTAGTTTCAGAGATGCTAAACAAATGTAGGTAAAATGTTTCTCATGTATGTACAATGATCATTACATTGTTAATCCGTTTGATGGGGGATAGGTAGTTTAGTGAAATGAGAGGTCTGTTAAATGTGGTGAGTGGGATCCCTTGTCAATTGTTCCTGTAGATTGAACCGAAGGAAAGCCTGGCCATATTAATGTGGATAGGAATGATTCTGATGCTTTATGTACTGAAGTGATGTTATGGTGTGAGCGATGAGCAAATATATTGATGAAATGGCCAAATATATGATTAACATATTATTGGTTCTCTTGGTATTTTTTTTGTTTTGGTTCTTCCAACCACAGAATTGGCAAATAAGTGTCCATTCTGCTTCTACATTGTGGGAAAATCTTTAAAAAGACATACGCTGAAATTATGACCCTTCTACTTGCATTTTTGAATAGATATAGTGTAAATGTTTCTGAAGGCATTATGACATGTTTGTTGATGTATAACAATCATTATTTTTTTGAGTTTCCTTACCCATTCCATTGGTTAAGGATCTATGCTTGACAGCTGGGCTGATTTTTTTTTTCCCCCTTTTTTAAACCTAGTTTGATGTTTCTCATATTCCTCTACAGTCACAGTATCCCTTTGAGTCATCCATGACGGCTATGGCAGGAAGACTATTCTTGGGTATCCAACTTGCCAACGACAGTGTTTCAGTCCACATCAATAGAGGACAAATATTAGCTGAGGCTAACCAAAAACGGAGCCCCAATCCTTATATTACAGTTTGCCTTGTACCTGCCAGAACCTTGAGTCGAAAGATGAGTACCGAAATTAAGATGGAGATACTAAATCCTTTATATATGCAAACATTAAAGGTTAGTGAAAGACATGCATTATGAGTGCTTTTCCTCTAGATGTAAGGATGCTCAGTACAAGTTATGAATTTGTTTGTTTCAATCGTTTGGAATGTCACTATTTTTTTGCTTCCAGTTTATTGCACAAAATCAAAGGATTCTTTGAAATCTTTGAATTTTTTTGAGAGCTGATATCGTCTGAAACCCCCATGGTGGCAGTTATAAAGTTGCTGATATGAATTTTTAGCTGAGATAAAATTTTTTTGAGTTTTTTTTTTGTTTTCATATTCCTTATTGACACAAAGTTGCAGTAAAACCCTTATAAGGAGAGCTCCGTAGCATATTCCCAGATTAGGATAATAATGTTCCTTCTCTGGTTTCTCTGTGACCAATTTATAGTTCCATCTTGAGAACTCAGACATTGCTCTGTACTCTCTCTTGGCTGTGTGCATGGGACTGGGGCAGGAGTGGCATCGACAGGTTTCTTGGTGAAGTTAAAATTCCACTCGCCAACATTGGAACAGAAGATAACTGCGGAGACAGCTGGTATATGCTGCAAAACACCTGAAACCAACGAAATTGTGACAAATATTTGTAGCTGTCATAACTTTTTTTCCCTTTCTTCTGTGCAAATAATTTTTATACCAGCTTGTTGCTTATTGTGTGTGCTTTAAAATGATATATAAAAAGTCTATATAGGCACATTTTCTTAGAAGATATATCCAAACACACAAGGGTCATTAAAAAAAAAACACTTCCTAATCCCCAACATGTTTTACAGCCAGGCGCCTTGACCGCAGCGCCCCAAACTCGGTACGAATGTAGCTAAAGGCATTATCTGTGATGTAGCGGTTTTTTTTTTTTTTTTTCCGGTGAACCCCCCCCCCTGAGTTTTAGTGTTGAGAAGAGGCGGGACCCCAAAAATTTCGCGCAATTTTTGGGGTCCCGCCTCTTCTCAACACTAAAACTCAGGGGGGGGTTCACCGGAAAAAAGAAAAAAAAACCGCTACATCACAGATAATGCCTTTAGCTACATTCGTACCGAGTTTGGGGCGCTGCGGTCAAGGCGCCTGGCTGTAAAACATGTTGGGGATTAGGAAGTGTTTTATTTTAATGACCCTTGCGTGTTTGGATATATCTTCTAAGAAAATGTGCCTATATAGACTTTTTATATATCATTTTAAAGTACACACAATAAGCAACAAGCTGGTATAAAAATTATTTGCACAGAGGAAAGGGAAAAAAAGTTATGACAGCTACAAATATTTGTTACAATTTCGTTGGTTTCAGGTGTAGTCCCCCCTTAGTGCCACAAATAACAATAAAAGTGAATCAACTTTAGCCATGTATGCTTTGATTGATTGGTGTTCAATCTTGATTATGAATCATGATTTAGGAATTATAATTAGTATAATGTGCTGGGGAATTATTAACATATTATACTAACCTGTGGAAAGTTTCATTGAATTTTATCGTATTATTTTTATGCACAAATTAGTGAATGCAATACATGTCCACTCTTGCAAATATTTGACTTGAAATTTTAGTTTTATTACACCATGACATTCAAAATCCATGTGCATTTATGCTGTCTCACATAATTGTTGTCATATTCTCTAGGCAAAGATACCTGCTATGCAAGACCCTATTGTGTCATCTTTGGAAAATATTAAGGCAGACAGTTCTATTTACGGAAGGGTACTCCTCAGTGTCAAATATTTCAATGGCCGTATTTCAATATTCGTCAATAGAGCACAAGGTTTAGTTGTGGCACAACAAGATAAAAACACTAATCCGTACATGAGTGTTTGCCTCGTATCTGACATGACCAGGTATCACAAGAAGAAGACCAAAATTATAAAGAAAACATCAAATCCAGTGTACAGAGAAACATTTCAGGTTAGTCAAATATATAATGGATGCTTGTGAGTCTTTTTCCTCTTGATATAATGATGTGAAGAAGAAAAATCACTTTATTTTTCCCAAGCTTCTACTGATAGTTAAGGTTGACACATACAAATTAAGCAGAGAGCAACCATTGCTTTGATGACATCAGACCGGAAAGGTTTCAGTTGTTAGGAAGCAAGCATGTTGGATTAAAATTAAGGAGAAGGGTCATGGTGGCCATTACGACACAATGTTCAAATGACCATTTTGTTAGTGGATTGACATGAAACTGTGCAGGACATGGTAAATGAAATATCTCACCCTAATCCAAATACGTCAGTATCAGAACTCTTTACCTTCAATTACAAGCTGATTTTAATTGCATTGATCCCTACCGTTCAGATTCATAAGTGCTGATATGTTTATATATTGTATATGTACATTATACACATTGGATTTCCTCTGTGGCCAAAGAAATTCCATTCTAACAGGACCATTAAAATATAGTCGAAATATGTCACAGAAATGCAGAGGAAAAGAGTGGTGGCCAGTGGGAATTTACTCAAGGTGATGCTTTGACTTGTCTGTTGTGGTGGGTTTGAGGAAGAAAAAAAATTGTAACTAAAAAAAGTTATTGTTTCAAACATGTGGCTACAAATGTTAGTTCACATACATTGCCACTCCCATTGCCAGCTACTCTAGATACACAAAAGAATATTGATCCAATAACATATATTATAATGTCTTGCACTAACCAAATACGACAAGAGCCTTTCTCAGTTGAACACAAACCTCCGCCATGCTGAGAGTTTTTCATCCATCGTAATCTTAGTATGTCTTGCATGCATTACTGGTGTTAATATTTTCATGATCAAACTAAGTAATTGAGCTCTAAAAATATAACTAGATGCTAGCTTTGACTGCAGGCTTGGGCTTGGGGAGTTTCGAGTGTTGTTAGATTCAAACGCTGGATCTTCACCAAGATCCATTAAATGTTCCTTGTCCAAATCCATCCACTACTTTTCGAGTATCCTGCTAAGAGACAAACATCAAAAACAAACAGACACAAGTGCATTCTTAACCATCCGTTGTTGGAGGTATATGTTTTACATTAAATTTTAATAGTGTCACGCTATTGATTGATTGACCACCAAATTTGTTTCATATTTTATGACAATATATTTAGCCTGCTGATCAAGTTTTCATGCCGAATCAATACAAAGTGTTCATGTAATTGGATTGGAAATATAGTACGCTGCGGTTTAAACTCTCTATTGACGTGAGCAAACAAAATCTATGCAAAGCTGTAAACTTGCAACAAATAGATCCTTCCAATTGTGGCTACTTTCTCAAGACAAGAATATTCAGAGATATTTTAGGTGAGCATAGCTACTATTGAACCTTTCTCTGCAGGACTTCAAGAATTAGTAGCTAAGGCCTTAAAGAGAGCTGGTTCGCGATGTCTATTACAATTTTTGGACAAACGTTTGTTATTATTATTATTTTTTTGCTTGCATGCCTGGTTAGCCCGGATTTATGATTATTAAATAACAATATAGGCAAGTTCGAAAACATCAGGTAATTACCATGTAGCTACGTATAATCATTTTGTAACATGGACCGTGTTTACACTGTTGGTAGGAACTTATGATGGTTGATTGGTTTAGCTTCTCCTTTTTTATTTTGTATTGCTTAACTGTGTATCCTCTATCCACCAATGTGCATATTAATATGATGATGTCCGCTATATATTTACAACCATAAAACATGTGGACGAACAACATCAATTCTAACAACACAATCAACAAAAGTAACATCGGTCAAGATAAATATGGTGAATGTATACTGCTTACCAGATCTACCATGCATTATGTGAATAAATAAAATTGTTATCTTACTTTGCTTTCAATGTGGTCGATATAGTTCTCTGTTGAGCATCCTTGGATAACTCAGTGTACTCTCTTGCTATGTGCATGGGACTGGAACCGATTTGGCAAGGATAGGTTTCTTGGCGTGATTGTACTACTAATGTCCAACATAGATTTGAAAGATGTCGATGGCTGCTGGTACAATCTGGAAAGGAGGTAATTTCCTGTATATGTATAACAGCTGCCTCATTTTCAAATGTATTTATTTAGACTACTAATTAATTATATTCAAAAATATTTTCTTGGTAGAACTGCAGGCTTGAATCCCTGATTGCTACAGTTTGTCATTTGTTATTATATGTGCTGAAAATGGGATTGACAACAAACTTTGTTTGTCCTTATTTCAACAGCTCAAACTTGAATTAACTTTTCACTATATTTGTTTCGTTAGAAAGCGAAATAAGTACGTCATTAAAATCTTCTCCATTGCGATACATAAGCAGACAAATGAAACTATTTCACCATATCTCGCCATTTTCACAATATCTATAATTATTATTCAGAGAACACAACATTCAAGGAGGGGTGGATTCGGCACAAGCTTGTTTGCTCAGCATATAGGCTTCCAGGAACTGCACTAATTGAATAAATTAAACCAATTATGAAACAGCAGCTCAGTTTGTCAGACGCTTTGATTTTTCCGCACATCTCATTAATTTAGTTCCTACGTGTAAGGAATTAGTTTTTATTAAGACAAAAAAATTTCACATCCGCGCTAAGAGGGCTAAATGGAATTTCTATACAATTAAACAAGTCAAGTTCCACTTCTTTGAATGACTAACGGCCATTTTTTTTCTAGTTTGTAATCGTAAGACAATCTCTTGGAATTGTTTTGGAAAACAAACAAACCATGTTTATCTTGATAGTTATCATGAATAGAACTTGTGGCCATTACTCATTCAAAGAAGTGGAACTTGACTTGTTTAATTGTATAGAAATTCAATTAACCCTCTTAGCACGGATGTGCAAAATTTTGGCTACATAAAAACTAATTCCTTACACATAGAAACTAAATTAATCTCAATGTAATTAAAAGTGCCTAGCAGAGAAAATTTAGAAAATCTGTGGCAAATCAAAGAGGTTTCATCTGAGGACTTCCTTCTTTGGACACAACCTAGATTAGAGCAGCTGCTATAATCACAGCTTTGGTTTGGTACTTAATAGCTTTCTCACAGCACACAATTGCTCTATTGAACAAATCAGTTGCTTCTGAGAAATCAGGTAATAACGGGTTAGTTTTTATCTGTGGACTTCCTTCTTTGGAGCAAACAATGACCAGTCCATTAACTTGAGTTACAGCTGTGTGCTTTCACATGACAAATGAGTGCCCTGATGAACGTGTTATTTATACAAGTTAGTTGGTAGGAATCCCAATCTGAGGCTCCGAGTAACTTTGTTGCTATATCCCGTAAATCGTTATCTTTGTCTTCCATATATGGAACAAACCTGGACAAGTCCATTATCTTGAACTTCTGCTGTGTCTTGAGGTTCTTTATTTCAAATGGCTCAAAAGCTACCTATATATATAAGTAAGTTAAAAGTAGTGTAATTAGCCTGAGCTGTGGCACCGTGCAAACTTGGTTGCTAATTGGTTTAGATTTCATTTTGGGACTTCCATCTTTGGACCAAGCCTAGTCCAGTGCAGCAGCTATAGCTACTGATGTGGATCATGGCTATAGCTTCTTGTGGCTCTCGAATGCTTATTCTGATAATAACTCTGTATCGCTCTTGATAACAGCTAACCGTATCTAGTGCATAAAATATTTTAAATTTTTGTGCATTAATGCTACAGGTTTAAAAATATTTGCCACCAACACAGCGCAGTTGCAGGTATTAGTGTTTTTTCATGGTATAGAATTGCAAAAAAAAAAAATTTTTTTTTTTTAATTTCTTGTGAAAATATGGAAGAAAATATTACTTCTATTTTCATTCAAATTCCTTTGTATCTAGTCTTATTTAATACACTTATCTCAATATATATTTTATTATGTCGTGAATTCCAGTAAGAATAAGTCCAGAAATTAATCTACCTGCATCTACTCTTGGAAAGGCTGTTACTATTAAAAGGTAGCAATCATTATGTAAATTGTTGTTGAAAGGAGTGCAACTAAATTTTCTTTGATCAATAATCGCAACTTCAATTTACAGCTGACGGTTGCTTTTGTGCAATTCCTCTCTTTCTCTAAGCTCTCTCGCGATGGAAGGCTGCAAGAGTTCTTATTCGTAAGGAATAATAATCAGAATCCCTTTGCCTATTGGAAAGGAGTTCCTCCTAGATGGATTTTATTGTAAATTGTGGCAATTAATATACTGCTGTTTTATTCTAGTGACTAAATCATTGAAGTTTAAAATTTAGCAAGTTTACATCTACATGGTGTGATTACAATTAGATGGATAATTTTTGTAACCATTCAAAACTGAAATCCATGGTTATAATAGGGGTGTGATTAAAAGTGGAAGGGCGGTCAATAGTGTGTAGTGTATAGTAATATTTTCTTATATACAGAAATAAAACCACCACTTTCTTCCTTTTTGATTCTGTCTCTTCCATGTTTTTCAGGATGTTGCAGTTGAATGGGCTACTCCACAAAGAAAATTGCTACAGCGATTAATGAAGCGAAAAACAAGTAGTGCACTTGCTGAATCCCAAGCAGCAACCAATTCAAATCAATCGTCAGAAAATTTGGAAGGAACAAAATGCTGATGGCCTTAAAAAATTGATGTGCTTGGTCAGGACCATCAACACATTTGCTAACAGTCAACACCTCAATTCTCTAGGAAATCAACATTGCACTCATCAATGTCATCAATCCCTTCCCACAGGAATATCAATTTCTACGAAATCAATGGCCATCGGCAACTAATTTCTCAATGCTCATCAACACCTTCCACCAGGGCAATCAATTCCTAAAGGACCATCAACATATCCTTCCCTAAGAACTAACTCTAGGACCATTAATACTAGTTTCTCAGGGGTCATCACGAACTACCACAACATTTCATTGTTGAGGAAGGTGTTGATGGCTCTTGAGTAAGGAGGCATTATTGGCTCTAGAAAGAGATCTTTGAGAAGGATAATGTTGATGTCCTTTCAGAAGTAGAGAGTCTATGTAGAAATTGCTGATGAGCATTGAGAAATGAGTTGCTGATGGACATTGATTTCGTAGAAATTGATATTCCTGTGGGAAGGGGTTGATGCCTTTGATGAGCCAGTGTTGGTTTCCTAGAGAAGTGAGGTGTTGGCTGTAAGCAAATGTGTTGATGGTCCTGATCAAGCACATTCTTTTTCAAAGGTCATCAGCATTTCGTTCCCCAAGGGTAAATATCTCGTGTATTCAAAACATTCTTCATCAAGGGACATCAACATCTTCTTCATCAAAGGCTCTCAATCCTTCCTTCAATATTGGGTGACTATATCTTCCTCAATAGCCACAAAGCCTCCTTCCTCATGATAGTTATTATATACATCTTCCTGTGTCCAGCACTTTTTCCTTATCTCTGTACACCCCTCAGATAGATTTCTATTACTAGGTATTTGCATACTGATATATATGGATACACATAATTATATATATATATATATATTTAACTGCATTGTCTATTGAATTACAAAATTAAACTCTGATTTACCAATGGATAGTTATACAACACATTGTGCAATGGGAAGCTGTATGTAACTGTATTGTTATGTGGAAACTTGATACAGAATATGTATTGGTTAATAAGCTACACAGTGAGAGAAATAGGGGGTCATTCTTGCAGCCACTTTGAACAGCATGCGAGAGCCATAGCAGCCAATGTCCTAACCCAGGTTAAGTCATGCACTTTAATTGTTTTCAAATTGCGCCTGACTTGATTTCTGGTCTTCAACTAACAGCTGCCATTGGAAACAAAAACATTAACAACTGCATAAACAAAAACAACTACAAAATCAACGGTCAGAGCACATGCTAAACTTAGGAGGTAAATGTGTATAAACCGGAAAGAGAAAATTTATAAATCTCTCGGTAGCTTGTTGGACCGCAACAACCAAGTTAGCTGCCTAAAAACAAGAGATGCAAAACTTTGTTGGTGCAGCTCGTTACCACATTTGGCTAAATGCCCCAAATATGTGGGACAGTAAAGAATTTCAAATTTTCTAACTTATGTTCTTGTTGCTTCTGTCCCTTTATATACCTGGGCATGAGAGGTTCATTCTGATACATCATATATCTGTGATTAGCTTGGCTGATTCATATGAGTTATATTCTAGCTAGTGATCAGTACCAGTGTCAAATCTACATCCAGCAATGAAGAGCAAAAGGGAAAATAATTCTGAACCCTTCTGAATGAATGTTTGTTTAATGAAGAAGTTCAAATGGTTATGTGTTTGATGTAAGGCAAAACAACAAACATTTGATGTAGGTAGTTACAATCACAATGCTATATGTTTATTGCAATAAGTTTATCATCCTCAAAAAATGGAATTGTTAACTAAAGTAGGTGGCCTATATTAAAATTTTGAACCTCTTCAACTGTCCTTGTCTCGCATGAGGTGGATATTTCTTTGAAAGTATTGCGAAATTTAACACCAATCTCCTGCTGCTATCTTCCAAATCCTAAATTTGTTATAAAAATTCGTCTTGCTGGACCATGCTTGTCACAAAACCTATTCTTGCTTTTCGTATCAGAGAAAATTCTGTGAAAAAAATAAGTAAAAATATCTACAAATTGGTTTTTTTCTTCAACGAATGTTGGTTCAAACAACTTTTTTGTGGGTATTTTGGGAATATGTTGCATTAATAAAGAGTCCTTTGAGCCTTGTTAATGAATATCTTGTGTATGAGCTGCTTCAGCTCTTGAAATCGCTTTTGGATGTTTCTCAACTACAAACGACCCTTAGAAATTGGGTTCGTCGGAAAAAATATGAAATACCCCTTTCATGAGTTTTAAATTCAATGTAAACATTTTATTTGCTTTTGGACTAAAAAAAAAACACTCTACAATTTGAGAAAAATAATTGCCCTCGGAATTGCATTTTGGTTCCGAGATGACGATTAAAACAGTTATTAAGGCTTAGTTGTGTGTTTTCTTCTAAAAGATGAAAAACAACAACTCAGTTATGCTTTGGCGACAGATGGTCGATTTGTCCAAAAACAACAACAGCATGTTTCTTATATTCTGACTATTGGACTATGAAGACAATGGAGGTAGGTAGCAAGAGTGTTTTTGTGATGACACTGTGATCAAAATTGATTATGGCTGATAATAGTTGTGCTACTTTGTATTATTTTTGCCGTTTATGGGCGTAGAAAAAATGTATGACAAGCATTTTTTTTTACACCCAGGTATAAGTAGAGTATAGTTTACAAACATTAGAGCAATATTTGCTTCAGATCAAGCTTTCTGTGTTGAGGGGGCTAAAGACTTCAGCTGTAGAAATAAATGCCAAATTCCACAATAACAAACCTAGTATTTTTCAGAGATATAATGCTGAAATAGATTTAATAAAATGTTACATTTTATTGATAAGTTTGTTCCGTCAATAACATTACATAAATACCAGTGATATAAATTACTTACCCAATTCGCTCAAGAATTTGAAATCTGCAATCAAAAAGAAAGAAAAAAGTTCTAACGATTAAAAAAATACAACAATTACCTTTATACTGAAGCAATGCGATACTCTATTAAAAATAGAATTCTTCACTGAAACTGCATACTGAAATGTTGAGGTGCCTCTATTACGATTAAGATTTTATCTAAAGACTGAAGTTTTACAATATGCTTTTCGATTCCAGTTTTTTTTTGGTAGCATGACAAACAAAACCAAAAATACAACAGTAGGACCTGTTTTTGTTGAAAGAAAATGGAGTATTTAATTTTGCAAGGATATTTATTTGGTAAAACACGATATGTGTATGGATTCAGTTGCAATTTTAATGAAAGTTTTAATGTAGCTATATAGATGAATTGAATTGTTTATTTGAGTGATGTTAGTATTAATTCAAAAGGGAGAATATTTTACAACAATTTCATTTGAAAGTTGGAATAATTTTCTCTGCAGCATAGAGATCACGTGAACAGTGTCCATTTATTAGAGATGGTTTTTGTGCTTATAGAGCAGATGTAGATGTACTCTCTGTGGGTTCTGGTTTCCTGGAATATGAGAATCAAATTGGAAGATTGATAGGCCTATTGAGGCTGATAGACAAGGAGATGATGACACTTTGCAAGTCGTTGATGAGTGGAAGAAAGTTAGTGAGGGAAAGATTGATCAAACACTTGATGTGCTGAGTTGGTTTAAAATTGATATAGCAGGTTTGCAAGAGACAAGGTGGTTTAGATTTGGACACAATGTTTATATACTATGAGGTGCATTGAGCTAACTTCTGACTGCCCGCTTTCCCTAATTTGCTTCGCAATATGCTTTATTCCAGCGTCTATATCACAAGTTAGCTTTGCCATTGCAGGAGGTAATATGCAATGGCTGCTACTCAACCAGTCCAATATACAACGCTACCGTTGCTTTGAGTAACGTTTGACAATTAGTCACCTTCCTTCTTACAAGCCTTTGCCTCTCTCTTACATGTCCCTCTGTCTTACTTTGACTCCCGCTCTCTATCTTTCCTCCCATTAAGTAATCAACAAGGTATCCAAGCAGAATCCTAATGGCTGACCTCCAGCTCTTTGTCTTGTTTCTTAATTGTAAAAGGTGAAACTCTAGTCTTACTTTAGTTTATGATTTAAGAGATTCCTTTGATATTTGTTTTGTTGGACTTCCCGCTCGAGTTCTTGTTCTATTGTGATACAATTTGCTCCATTGGTAAATCTGGTGTGATTGACCCACCCCTACATGGTCGTCGATCTAATGGCTGTGGCATAACTTCTAGAACAACTTTAGCTGGTAATACCAACTATCTACCTGCACATCAAAGAGATTTTGTATGCAGTTTCCCTCTCCAATGGCAATGTCTCTTTTCCTTCAATTTGTGTAACTAATTATCATACTGTTGAGTGCAGAAGGTGCCTTTTATGGCTTCTTGATGAACTTGAAGCCTTTGTTGATTATGTTGCTACTGATCACATGGCTGTGGGAACATCAATGCTGATCTAAGTATTCGCTCGGTTCGTTCATCTATACTCTCAAGATTTCATCCAAGAGTGAAATGTTGTTTATTTAGATATGCTACCTTCCTCTGGTATCTGCCAAATTTACAGGAGTAACACACATGACACTTTTTTGTGGATTGATTTCTTTCTCTGTGACAAAGTGCTTGCAATTATGGCCTATAACATTATCACATGGATCTTGGCGCAAATCTATCAAATAACTTACCTACAGCTACGATTTTGGAAATTCCCTGTGCATTTCTCAGGCAGATATTCATCAGTGAACCAGTACTCCAGCTTCTAGTACATCTACTAATTGGAAACTAGTTTCCGACTAGCCGTCCAATATTTTGTGACTTTTATTGGCTCGTCTGTATTTTCGTGTCTGAGGTCGTTGTCATACAGATTCTTCTTGCACTTTCAAACTCCCAGCTTTTTCAGATTTTTTTAATGGATTTTTGGATTATATCCACTCCGCTATAGGGTGAAGACTTTATCAGTCCATGCTCTTGCAACAAAACATAGATTACCTGGCTAGACTGATGGTGCCAGGAATCTTTAGGATCACGCCAACTTTTGGCAGGTATTTTGATTGATTCATGCTCTCTCACCTCAGGTTTGTTGGCTGAACTGAAGAAGAAGAAGACTAAGCTTATGGAGGCTAAAAAGGCGAGAAGAGCACACTAGGCATGAAAATCTTTCTGCAAGCTTTTGTAATGTTAACAAATCAAAGTTTTGAAAGTAGGTCAGGAAGGCCAGGGGTGAGTCTCTCCCTGCCCTGCTCCATGTTATTGAACGTTTCGTGGATCATTATCGGATTATTGAGGTTTTTAAAACTAAGCTAGCCTCCATTCTAAAAAAAGCATGCTGTTCACTAGGTTGATTCCTCCAGCCAAAACTATAATTCTGAGGATGTGTAATCTGTTCATTTCGATGCTGAGACAGTCCCACTGGCTTTGGCAATCTTAAACTTGGAAAAAGAAATCACAAAACTTTATATCTAGCTGCTCCTCTTTTACCTATACCATTGACTTCCTTTTTTAAAGCAGAGTTGGGTCATGGCTCTCTTCCTGAACGATTGATTGACCATGTCGTGGGACCCATTCGTAAACCTGGTACGTACTCCTCCTTCTCTGACATCTATCACACCATTACTCTTTCTTTAACCATCAGTAGGATGTTGGAATGGTGTCCTCATCAGGTATACTGTACACCTATCCAGTTCGGACCTGCAGTTTGGTTTTAAAAAAAATATGTCCCAAGAATGATGTTGAGAGATATATCCAAAGAGACTCTCCCATTTTTGAGCACTTTTCAGATGCTTCAAGCTTTTGACCTAGTGAGGCATGACATGATGTTTGATTTGCTCTTATCCCATTGCTTTCACCTGTTGTAGTTAGGCTGCTGCAACCTGGTGCCAGGAGAAATACCTAGAGTCATGTAGTTAGGCTGCTACACATATGGTCCCAGGAGCAATACCCGAGAGTCTTGTAGTTAGACTGCTGCACACCTGATACTAGGAGCAATACCTCTGTATCAGATAGAATGGAGTCCTATCAGATCCCTTACTGTTACTAAAGGGGTCAGGCTGGGAAGGTATTTCTCCTATTCTGTTCTCCTTGTATTTTGATGTGCTTCTAACTGACCTCTAAGCTCAGAGTCTAGGCTGCTACTGGGATAACCACTTTGCATGAGCTCAAGCATATGCTGATGATTTGGTGCTATTAGCTATTTGTGCATCAGCTCTTAGGCTAATGCCTAGAACCTGCGAGTCTTTGCTTCAGCTAGTGGTCTTTTCTCCTATCCTCTCGACTGACCAGGTTCTGTTTCATGAATTCGAGCTGCGACAATACTGATTTTTTGTGGCTCTCACCTTCCCCTGTCCAACAGTGTTGCCCATCTTGGAAACAATTTATCAACCAATCTATCTAATGTGTGGACATCCCATACAAATGTTGTCAGGTGATGAAGGCTGCTAATGGTCTTTTTACCACTCTTCAGAAATTCATACCTTTCTTTTCAATTATACTGTCTGTCGTTATATGGCATGTATTAGGAATCTCTCCTGTAAGACTTGACACACAATAGATATTGCTTTCACAACTGCCTGAGGGGGATTTAGACACTATCCTCCAACACACACACAGCAACTTGCATTGTGCTGCTGGTCTTCAAAGCCTAGTGAATATTGTTTGCCAACACCCACTCTCCCCTATTAAGAAAGCTCATGCTATTCTAATAGACAAGTTAATGAGGGTTTGTTATTTTTGGAGGGCAGCTTATCTCTGTTTACCTTCACTGGTCAGAATGTTAATAATGGGGCTACTTTCATGAAAGCATACATGGAGCAAGAAAAAATCGGTGCTGATGTTTTACGTGAATTTCGTTGTGGCTGGAAACTTTTGCTAGATCACCTGAAGGACAGTGCTGAGGAAATGCTAAGGACGAATGCTTCAGCTAATTTTGTGGACTCAAACTTGTTATACCAATAGTTTAATAAATAAAAAATCGTTTTAATTCTTTACATCTATTGTGGTGTGACTATTGTGTTGTGTGTAATAATAATAATAATAATAATAATAATAATAATAATAATAATAATAATAATAATAATAATAATAATAATAATAATAATAAAATAATAATAGTAATAATAATTATGAAAAATATTTCCGAAAGATCAATTTAAACTTTTATTTAACTTGTTTACTATTAATCATTAATAATTTATTTTTTCATTATTATTATTATTATTATTGTTATTACTATTACAATTATTATTATTATTATTATTATTATTATTATTATTATTATTATTATTATTATTATTATTTATTTATTTATATATATAATAATAATTATAATAATAATAATAATTATTATTAATATTTTATTATTATTATTATTATTATTATTATTATTATTATTATTATTATTATTATTATTATTATTATTATTATTATTATTATTATTATTATTATTATTATTATTAGTATTATTATTATTATTATTATTATTATTATTATTATTATTATTACTGTTGTTATTATTGTTATTATTATTATTATTATTATTATTATTATTATTATTATTATTATTATTATTATTATTATTATTATTATTATTATTATTATTATTATTATTATTATTACTATTACAATTAATATTACTAATATTATTATTTATTTATACATTTATATATAATAATAATAATAATAATAATAATTATTATTATTATTATTATTAATATTATTATTAATATCATTATTATTATTATTATTATTATTACTGTTGTTATTATTATTATTATTATTATTATTATTATTATTATTATTATTATTATTATTATTATTATTATTATTATTATTATTATTATTAAAACTATTATTATTATTATTATTATGCTTATTATTATTATTACTCTTGTTATTTTTTACTATTATTATTATTATTTTTATTATTATTATTATTATTATTAATTCTATTACTACTACTACTACTACTAATACTACTACTACTACTATTACCACTATTATTACTATTATATTTATCACATAGAGTCACTAGTCTAAAAATGACTATGTACACTCTAAGCTTTCAATGGAAAGAATTTATAAAGCTTTCTGAGATTAAGTTGTTGCTAAGCTTTCAGGGGCTATGCTTAATGTTAAAGCATTCAGGATTAAGGCATGAAGATGTTAAAGCTTTACATGGCTCCTGTTTGTGCATCATAAGTAGAGCATGCTGGACATGCAGTAATCATTGTCACTTTTCAAATTCTTGACAAATATGTATTTATGAATTGGTAACAGCTGAGGTAGACCCAGTTGTTCACTAATTCCATGGATAATGAAAGGAATTTTTAAAAAATATATATTTTGTAAATCAATTTGTTTCAAAAAATCCAATATGAAGTGTTAAACTAACATGAAACATAGCATATTGCATATGGCCATACTTCACAGGTATATTTGTCCTACAATGGAGAGGAGGAGGAAAATTATGAGCTTGACACAGACAAATCTGTCAGTTGATGCTGCCCTCCGTGAAGCAGATCATAGGCACCCACTATAGTAAAGCACTCCATTAAGCAAATTCTGGAAATACTGAGTTTCACCATCAGTAAAAGTCAATCATTGCTAGAATATGGTCAGCATTTGTGAGTGACAAACATATCCATGAGTCATGTTTGTCTACTAACTTGATCATCTGAACTATTTGCACATCTGGTCTCTCTTTTAGACTCGGCTTGACATTCTGATGATTTAATCCCCTCGCTTTAAAACAAAAAATCAAAAAATTGTAGAATGAGGACCGAATAGCCCTAAAGTCAACACTGACATTGCTTTGAAAGTTTGTAACTTATCTATGACCTTTTTAGTATGCCTACCAGTGCCACTGATCTTCTTACTATCTGAAAGAAATTTGCCTTTATATTCCACCACTAGTCTACGAAGTGCAGAACCCATTCATATCTGTATATGCCCAATGCAGTCTTCTTTTACCATCTCACAGTCTTCTCCATAAGGCTTTTCCTTCATCAAAGATACTAGAGTACTGTTATCTCCATCAGAACCAAAGTGTTTATAGCGAAGTTTATAGTCCAGAGAACATTTGAAAATCTTAACAAGTCCCACGGGCTCCATAGAACCTGAGCTACCATAAAAATTACTTTCACATTTGCTTTCGTGAGATTCCTTCCACGCCAGGAAATCTGCAATATCTTCATTCCAATCTAATGCAAGTTGCAATTGTGACAATATTTGCAAAAGACTATATTACAATTTAATACCTTTCCAGTCTGATATTCAATCACATACACTGCACCAAGTAGAGATTGGTGACCCCGCTTCTGCCATGTGCCATCAACGCTAACTAAACAATCCACTATTTCAGATAGAGAAACTGCTCCATAAAACTGTCTTGCACTTCTCTAGCATGTTTAAGACTGTCTTCAACATGAAGCTGACTTTTCTCTACTATAAGCTTGTGATATTCAACAAAGATACTCTTACCAGATGGCGGAGGAAGATTCATTACGGGGGGGGGGGGGGGGGATATAACATTTTTACCTTGTAACTTTGTGACCTCATAACTTTTTTACTTTTCATCATGTGCAGGCAATTTTGGTATCAAGTTGTAGAATATTCTTTGTGCGTTTTAATGACATGTTTCATTATTAAATACCCAACAATTTCATGACCTCATGATGTATAACATACCACCCTCTCAACCCACTTCCAGAATTTTATAAAATCAATGGTATTGAATTAACACTAGCCACTTAGAGAGTGGTTGTAGTTTACACAGATCTATGACCTGAAGGGAAGCAAAAAATTCATGAGTACCTCTGTGGTGATTGGCTGAAATAAAAAAAAAGAAGTCCCAAGTATGATCAAACATCTACCCATAAAATGTGACTGATACTTGGAACACAAAAAAAATCCATTCAAATTGTAGAGCAACGAAATCGCTTTAAAATGATATATACAAAGTTGGAATTGAATGCATGATTATTGATATATCATTCTGAAACCGAAAAAAGACGGGCTTTGAGAAAATCAAGATGGAAGTTGTGGTACGGTAAATTTGTACTACTATACTATTTTTTGCTCTAATCACTTCCGGAATTCAATGCAAACCTAATTTGCTTTGGGACTAATTCAAATGCATGCATACACACACACACAGTTAGTGAAACCCTTCAGTAAGCAGTGGCTTTGAAAAAAGCAGACCAAAAAAAATGTTTGGAGGAGGTGGTGGTGGTGGTTCAACTTCTAAGGTGTGCCCTGCCTGTCCTGTGATGACTAAACCTCCCAGAGCCATATGTCTTTCCCTCCTCCGCCACTTGCTGGTCCACCAGTGCCACCCTATCCTGGTGTTGAGCCTGCCATCTCCTCTTCACCTGCGCCGCTGCCTTCATCACTGATGCAGACACCCTGTGATGGTCCTTGTCAGAAAGGTACTGCCTCGGGGGAGGAGAAACAGTGACCTCCAACCTTTCCTGGAATTTGGCGAAGGGAACCTGGCCCGAGTTGAAGGAGATTATTGCTAAATTGACAACAATCTCCACCGTGGTTGCAGAGAAGAACTCTCTGTCTTCGGACAATGCTGCCACATCGTGCTATTGAATGACTCATTCAAATTCTGAGTCGCTCCAAGTACGCAACTCTCCATTAGTGTAGGGTGAAAGAGTTGCTCAAAGACCTTTTTGAGAGGAGGAACAATGTCTGGATGGATGGTGGGTGAATGGGGTGGGGATGGCTCAGAATTGGCAAGTGCCCAGTTGAACTTGCACCAAGACCGCTGGCCACTGGGGCAATACTGGTACTGAGGACTGGGAGTGGTAAAAAAACCTCCCAGGCAACATCCTGCATTGCCGCACAGACACCGGTGCTGGATCTGATGGCTTTGCCATAATAACGAGTCAACAGTTTTAACGTCTTGTCTGTGATCCGCCCCTTCCACCTCATCTTCACGCGCTCTCTCCTCTCATTCACAAACTTCTCCTTTGCCTTCTCTCTTAATGTCGCACCCATTCTTTTTTTGCACATGCCCCACACATTCATGCTTGCTCACCAGGTTTGGACGCACCATGGGCAGCTGATCACTGAGAAGTTTGAATGTTTTGGAGTCACCATCTGATATCATCTGTGTATACCTGAGCATATTCTTGCTCACAGACCGTTTCCAGATTGCGAGGGCTCCAGTTGACTCCATCACGGAGGATGAACCACAGTAGTTTACCTCACATGAAGCCTGGTGACCTTCCCACCAATCCAAAATTTCATCAGAGGAAGTATTCATTTCATGGTGTGTGGCACAAGCCTGGCAGTGCTTGCTCAGTACTTCCACATCCAGCACTTTTCCAGACTTCCATGACTCCACCACTACAATCCCATAAAGAGACTGGAATCCTCGCCTGGCCAAGGTACCATCACAAGTCACAGTAATGTCAAGAACTTGGTCATCAGGTACATCCTTCCTTAGCTCGGCAGCATCATCAGCAAAGGAGGCCTCTCGCACATCACCTGAGGCAACAAACAACTTCTGGTTTTGAGTGGTGTACGCTCTTTGGGAGACTGGAGGCAACATGCCCATCATGCCACAAAAAGTCTCCCCTTGCCTATGGCTCTCATGACTAGCACATGCTTGGTGTTAAGTCTCCAAATCTCTCTTATGACATGGATCTGTGATGGCAGAAGACTTGCCACACACAGAGCAACAGATGGAGAGTTTGGAGACAACCCTTAAGTTATCAGGCTGATCCAAATGAAAGGTTTAGGTGAAGTGCATGGATAAAAATATTTATATCTTCAGAATGGAGCAACCAAATGCTTCCAAATTTGAAAGTTAGCTAAAACAGGCATGGACTATGATTTTTAAATTGGTGTGCTCTTCTTCAATTACAGTGTTGCACAAGTGTATTCACAGTATTACATTGATTGGGATAAATACCAATAATGGCTTGATGCTCACATCAACCACAGACATATGTGCTCCAACAAGCTGAATGGAAACAATCTTCTACAAACATTACCAGATAAATCATGAAACAAAATTTAGCATTTAATTTGTCCAAACATCATAATTCCCCCCAAATTGATGAACCTTTCTCCTTTGATATATACTGAAATGAAGGTAAGGAAATAATAATTTTTCATTTATGGTCATATTCTCTTTTTATATCCATGACAACTGACAGAAAATTCCTAGATCACCTGTTTTATATATATATATAAAACATTTTTTAATACAAAAATGGTATCTCCCCCCCCCACCCCCCCCTTAAGCAGCAAAATGTCTCAAAAGATGAATGGGACTCTCCAAAAGCTACTTTAGCAAGAGAAGATCGAAGGTTAACAGCATGCCTATGAATTTCACCAGCATATGAAGAAACAATCGGTGTTGAGGCTTTACAGTCCTCACAAACCAGAGTGGGATACATGCACAAACCCTTGCGCAGCTCAGGGTGTTGAACTATTTTTTCCAGAATTGCAATGTTTACAAACAAATGCTGTGCTTAACGCATTAGTGACTGCACCCTCTTCCAATAACATGGTTGGAGCCTCCAGAGCCTTTGTTGACACATCCTCTTCCTCATGTCAAATTGGGGGCAAATAAGTCAAAGAAAGGAGACTTGATCAGCTTCTTCATGGAGGCAGTAGGGGGCTTGGCATCACCTAAAAATGCAACAAATGTTGTAGTTGCTAGTTGTTGTTCTATAAAACTCATTTCTTACCTGGCTTATTTTACCTCCAGTGGATTTTTATCTTTTCTTCCTGCAGAGGAAACCCTCCTTTTCTTGGAATATCGGCTTCTAGGCTTCTTTCCAGGCATAACAAAATTTCTTTTGGTTCTCTCGTGACAGGGCAAACACCATTCCCTCGTGTTTTAATAGATTTTTTAGCTGGTAAGGTAAAGAGTTTGAAAGAGCTACATTTTGATATAATATAAAGGTACTGGGAAGTAGGGATCATCTCCTCCAAATGGACTAAAGGCGGAGAAGAACCTCCTCGAGGCAAAGTGAAATGAATTGAGTGGCATAAATACATGATTTAAAAAAAGGTATATCTCGAGATAGACATCTTTAATTGCTCTAGAACTTGGGAATCTTGTTCTAGATACATATACACACAACATGAGCACATAAATATATATATATGTTTAAAAAAAAGATCTTACCCCTAATACCCCCTTAAGCAAAGAAAAAATAATTCTCATAGCCTCGGATTTGACTATGATTTTTAAATTGGTGTGCTCTTCTTCAATTACAGTGTTGCACAAGTGTATTCACAGTATTACATTGATTGGGATAAATACCAATAATGGCTTGATGCTCACATCAACCACAGACATATGTGCTCCAACAAGCTGAATGGAAACAATCTTCTACAAACATTACCAGATAAATCATGAAACAAAATTTAGCATTTAATTTGTCCAAACATCATAATTCCCCCCAAATTGATGAACCTTTCTCCTTTGATATATACTGAAATGACGGTAAGGAAATAATAATTTTTCATTTATGGTCATATTCTCTTTTTATATCCATGACAACTGACAGAAAATTCCTAGATCACCTCATCCTCCAGTTCAGAAAGCTGGACTGCTGCTACACATGTATGTGACTGGTGTCACTCGCTACTCCCAACTCTCCAACTATTTTTTCCTCTTACCCTCCCATTTTTAATGGTGCAGCAAGTGCCACATGGCTGCAACTGCTTGTAGGCAAACGCTATTAAAAATGGGTTTAACTTTCTGACTTTTCCTTGGAGACTTGATTGTTTCAATTGCTCATAAAGTCTGTGAAATAATCCCAATCAAACCTGCAAAAAAGGTATCTCACCAATTAAAATCGATTTTGGCATTTTCGCGAAGCAAACATGGAGTGATAAGTACTATTCAATGGGGATCACAATTTGCTTCCAATACTGAATATGATATATGATTCATGTTTCAAGAATGAGCCACTATAATCAACATTGTTGAATTTATCCTTGTATCTCATAGAACATCGATAGCTCCATCAGTAATGAAATTCCCGTGAATTTCCAAACAAGTTTACATCTACATCTACATGCACATTGACTTGCTTACATCATGTTTGTTAGTGCGAATGTCATTGGAAGCACACACTGTATGCTGATCTTAGTCACACTGTGACAGTTGTGAAGATTTAACACAGGGAGTTGCATTAATGGCTGAGATGTGACTAATAGAGGGGGATGGAACGGATGTAGTGATTTTGGATTTGGAAGAGGCTGGAGAGAGAGAAGGGACAGATGACTCAGTCGTGATTCGAGTATAGCGGCATTCTTCTGAAGCTTCCTCTGCAAAAAAACAATTCATAGCAATTGCACTTTCTCACATCAACAGTGGTTATAACTACAACAAACACTCACCAATCATGACATTCAATAAGAGAGCCTTGAAAAGCACACTCCCATACGTATGTCCAA
>CBDHDT010000027.1:0-47157 GCA_965261215.1 Ekhidna sp. | reverse complement strand
GAGCGATTATGGCCCCGTACTCCTGTAGATACAGCACCATCAGACACAACAACTGGGATTATGCATTTATCATCAACCGAAATCACTACTATGTTGTTGCGATAATCATAAGAAAAAACTTTAACATACCTCAGAAAAGAACTTACGTAGTTTGAGTCTGGGTGATCTTTATGCAGTTGCTGAATCTGAATGCCAAATTTCATGTTGTAATGGCCAGTATAACATAAGGCTTTCTGTGTAAATGGGTTTGATGGAGAAAACTGTAAACGTTTCCATTCTTGTGATGGAATAGCCGGTGAAGATACTGGAAACTTTTCCTCCAATCTCTTCTTGATTAATTCTTGGAGGTGGCATACTGAAATCGCAACTGGCATATGCAGAACATCTCTATGTTGTCTTTCATCAACAGCTGTTATCTCGTCTAGGTAATGCTGAAATTCTTTCCAAAAGACATCAAAAATAGTAGATTGAGGGTTAGCATTTGCTCGTCGAAGATCAATAACTAACTCTGGATTATCAAATCGCAAGCCAGCATTTGCTACTTGCTCATCCCCCTCTGCTTGTGATGCATACTCAGCTGCAGAACTGTCTTGCATGAGGGTACGAAAGATGTTCCGAAGCATCATCTTTGGTACTCGGCTGCAGAACTGTCTTGCAAGAGGGTACGAAAGATGTTCCGAAGCATCAGCTTTGGTATATCAGCCACAAGATTGCAACGATTCAGGAAATCATGTCGCATAGCACGTGATGAGTAAAATGCTTGCTCCTTACAGAGCTGTGAAAATGTCTTGCTAACTATGGCAAAATCAGCACACTCATTTTCAGGGATTCTCCATACATATACCAATGTTCCAACATTATTGCCATAGGCATACTAGAGCATAATAGGAAATGGAAGAGATATTCCAGATTACCACTGCCTGCATTCAAGGTGGTCCACAGGAGCAATAGTAGCTGATAAAGAGGAAGGTCCATAAGCTTCTGTTCCAAGTCACATACAGTGATGATGTACACTTTCGCGCAGGTAATGCCACAAGCAAGGTTTTTTTCTTCTTCAACAGGAGTTGCTTCGTATTGCTGATGCAATTTCATCTTTTGCCACTTTGAAGTTAAGTATTTTCTGTAGCTATGCAGTATATCTACAAGATTTCCAACATCACCACGTATCACATCAAACCATTTGGCAGATAACCATGGTTGCATTAAAATAATACTTAACTGTTCAATATGTTGATGTAAACCCTCTGCTGACAAATGTGGTTCCTTTTCTCTTTTCCATTTGAAATCATTTATTCAGTGTAACTAGAAAAACTCTCTGGTTTATGCATACCTTGACCTTGAAATTTTGTATGGTGAGGATTCAAGCACCAAAGTGCTTGAGAAAGCTTACAGATGAAACTACTTCCTGTTTAAATACTACAAAACCTCCAACCAACACCCATGGTTCGTAGTTAAATTACAAGTATAATATGATACGTGCATGTATTTAAGCAATGCATGTAGCAATACAGATTAAGAATGCATGATGGAAAGGTGCATACCAATTAGATCAGTATACATTTGCTGATCTTTGTGCAGCTCTTTCCCCTCTGGAGGTGTCAACGGTGATGGAAGTATGATCTGGGATGAGGCCATCAAAACATCAAAAGCATTCCTCTCTCCAGAAGGCACACTCAGAGATCTAGATCTTTCCTTTTCCATAGTTATGCATATGTCAGGGTTTGCCGGCCCGACCCTATCTAATCTACTACAGAAAGCCTTGTCACTTGCCTCAGCTACTGTAGCAACCCCCAAAACCCAAGGTTCAAGAGTAGTTTTTCAAATTGATATAACAGCAACAGAATCACAAAGTCTAATCAAGAATTAACTTCCTCTTTTTTAACTAGCAGGTCTGGTCCTTTTATAGGCCCAGCCTGCCCTTACAACACAGCCATTTAAGGACAAAATACACAAACCTCAACCAATGAAATTGCACACAGAGTCACTCACACTATAACTAACACACATACATATCTCTATCACCAGTTTATCTAACTATTTAACACATAAACTTGTTAATTGTCTATCTGTTCCTTGACCAGGCAGGGCTGGCTGAAGAGGGTCATGTCAGGCTCGATGTCCCTGACATTTCCCCCCTTCTCCTAAGAAGGTGAGTCGTCAACATCCGCTTGCCTTGATAGAGCATCTGCATTCAAATGTTCTCATCCGGGCTTGTATTCTACTTCAAAGTCATAAGCTTGCAATGCAATGGACCATCTCATCAATCTATTGTTTGTGTTGTTCATTGTCTTTAATTTTGTCAAAGCTCGATGATCCGTTTGCAGTCCAAATTTTCTTCTCATCAGGTAAAACACAAAGTGTTCCAAAGCCAAAACTATGGCTAGTACTTCCTTTTCTGTAGCCATGTATCTTTTCTGTGTCTCACTCAATTTCTTAGAGAAGAAAGTGGTCGGCTTCTCCCCCCCTCCTCAAAGACTTGACTCAGTACTGCTCCCACTGCCTTTTGCGATGCATCCATCTGGACCAGATACTCTCTGTCCAGATCTGGTGCGTTGAGAACTGGCTTGCTCCTGAGTGCTTTCTTCAGGTCCTGGAACTACTCTTCCAATCCCTGGTCCCAATCCACCACGTCTGGTCTCTTCCCTCCAAGTGTTCCTGTCAAAAGCACTGATCTCTCCGCGAAGTTCTTGATAAACTTCCGGTAGTAGCCTACCAGACATAATAATTCTCTGACAGCCTTCTTTGTCTTTGGCCTGTTGAATTCCTTGATCGCCGAGATCTTGGCTTCCATCGGGCTGATCCTTCCACTCCCAACCTCATGTCCCAAATAGATGCACGACGCTGCTCCAACTTTGCACTTCTCTGCTCTTAAAGTTAGTCCCGCATCTTTGACTCTTGTCAGAATCTCCTTCAACTGCTCCAAATGTTCCGTCCAGCTTGTTGAGAATACTGCTACATCATCGATGTAGGCCGCTGCATAGGCCTGCGTTCCGTCCAGTAGGCCGTCCACCAACCTCTGGAAGGTGGCTGGTGCTCCCTTCAGACCAAATGGCATTCTGATGAACTGGTAACGACCCAGTGGGGTCGTAAATGCAGTCTTCACTCTGTCTCCAACTTTCATGGGCACTTGATAGAAGCCCTTTGACATGTCCAACGTCGTGATGTAAGTAGCTCTGCCAATCCTGTCTATCAACTCGTCTGCTCTGGGCATGCAGTATGGATCTTCCTCAGTGAGTTCATTTAGCTTGAGGTAGTCTCCGCACAGCCGCACCCCGCCATCCTTTTTCCTGACCATCACCATTGGGGATGACCACGAGCTCTTCGCTGGCTCTATGATTCCTATCTCTTCCATAGCCTTGAGCTCTTCCCTGACTTGCTTTTGGTAGGCCACCGGAATTCTGTAGAGAGGCATTCTTATTGGCGTCGCTCCTGCAGTCCTGATTTCGTGAAACGTCAGGTCTGTCTTTCTTGGAAGGTGGCTAAACATCGTAGCAAATTCTTGTAGTAGTGCGCTCACCTCTTGTCTTTGTTCAGCATTAAGGCTGTCATCCAAAATTGGTGCTTCATCACCACCAGGTTCTTTCATGATGATCTCTCCTTGGTCTGGTTCATCCTCATCTGTCAGCAAGGTAACTGACAATACCTGGGCCGTCGGTATGTTCCACTTCTTCATCAAGTTAATATGAACCACTCGCCCTTATCCATGCTGTCCTCTCAAATCCAACTTGTACATCACAGGCGAAACTTTCTCCATCACAGTGTAGTGCCCGCGGTACAATGCCTCTAGCTTGCTTTTCCTTTCGGGGATGAGTACCAACACTGATTCGCCGACTTCGAATCTTCTCTCTCTGGTATTTCCGTCGAACCATTTCTTGGTTTTCTCCTTGGCTTCCAGGTCCTTCTTTTCTGCTATCTCTGAGATCTCCGCCATCCTTTCGTACAGAGTTGACAGGTGTCTGCCACGGCCACAGGGAACTTCTCCACGCCTTCCCACTGCTCCCTGACTGCATCCAACGGTCTGCGTATGTGCCTGGCAAATGTGAGCTCGAAAGGCGAGAAGCCCGTTGGCTTATGCACAGCATCACGGTAGGCAAACAACAGCACCGGTAAAAGAAGATCCCACTCCTTCTTCCCCTTGCCCGCCTTCCTGAGCATGGTCTTCAGCGTTCCATGCCATCTTTCTATCATCCCGTTCGTCTCTGGGTGGTAGGGTGAAGACTTTACGTGCTTCACTCTCAGTCGTTCCAATGTCTCCTCCATTAGTGTCGAGGTGAAGTTGCTGCCTCTGTCTGTCAATAGCTCCTTGGGCAACCCGAACCGGCAGAAAAACTGTAGGAGAGCATCTGCTACCGAAGCCGCATCCACCCTCCTCAGCGGCACAGCCTCAGGGTACCTCAAGGAACAGTCCATTATCGTCAAAATGAATCTATTTTTTCTCTCTGTGAGAGGTAGTGGTCCAAAGATGTCTGCTGCCAACCTGTCAAAAGGAGTTGAAAACACAGGCATCATTCTCAGTGGTGCCTTACTCTTTCTCATTGGTACAGCTCTCTGGCACTCGACACACTCCTGTATGAATCTCTTGACGTCCTGGCGCAGTCCTGGCCACCAGTATCGTCTGAACAACTTCTCCGACGTCCTCTTCCTCCCCATGTGTGCAGCCATCAGGTCGGTGTGTGCCAGTCTGATCAACTTCTTCCTCCGGGGAGTCGGAACCGCTAACTGCAGCTCCTCTTCTTGCTTTCCAGTCCTGTGGTAAAGCAAATCGTTCTTGCACTCGAACTCGCTACCTTTCTCCTCCGCCGCTTTCCAGGCCTGCTGTAGAGTCTCGTCGGCCTTCTGCTCTTCAGCTAACTGCACCGGGCCTGTCTCCTCCTCATCTGGCTTCTCCTTGTCTGCTTTGGAAAAAGCCATCAGTCTGTCCTTCCTCTTCACAGCCCTGGTCTCCTTGACCTTGGCCTTAGTCTCTCTCTGCAACAAGGAGTCATCCAAATCAAACTCGCGTCCCAGCACTTCTTCATTGGACAGCTGATCCTTCCTCTGCTCATCCAACTCCTGCTTCGCCTGACTGCATGTGGACACTGCTAGTACCTGCTGGTTTGGAGTCTTCAGAGCCAGATCCACTGCCTCTCTGATCAGGTGTAGGTGTTCTTTGCAATCCCTACCCAGCAACACGTCTCCTGTGAGCTCCTCCACCAGCGCTGCCTTCATCCAAAATTTCTTCTGTCCAACTCTCACCAACACCTTAGCCACAGGCCTTCTCTGGGAAATCTGCGAGACTCCTTGAAACATGCTACCTCTCCGGTGTAAGCATTTCCAGGTACCAGATCTTCTCGGATGAGCGACACATCAGCTCCAGAGTCCAGTGTGATCTGACAATAACTGCAGCCCACTGTTCCCTGAGCAGTGTTCCAGCCTGCATCTGAATATGGCTCTGGCTTTTCTTGCTGTACTCGGTACACAGGTTTGGTGCATTCATTTGCCTTGTGCCCCCACTCCTTACATCTGAAGCACATAGCTCCCTTCTTTTCGTCGAAGTACTTTGAGTCTATCACTTTCTTTTCCCTGGCTCGGCCTGCTGAGCAGGAGCTGTTCTTCTCCGTCTTGCTCTGCTGCATCATAGCTGCCTTCTGGGTAGTTCCAGCATGGTTATGCTGCAGCACTCCCTTCAAATTGTCCTCCTTTCTCCTCCTGCCCTTGACTGTCTTGTCCCACCCGCTCTCGTCGTAAAACTCACCGCCTGGTCCCCTGCTTCCCTGGGGTCGTCCATGCTGTGGTCTCTGACCCAGGTCGCTGCTGAGGGTGGTAGGCCTCGCAAGAAGCTCTCCATGGCCAAGTGTTCAATTAGATCCTGCACACTGCTGAAATCTCTCAAGTACCTCTCTGTGGCTTCCCCAGCTCTGCGGTGCCACATCAGTATTGTTTCCTTATCCGTAGGGCTAAGATCCCACCACCGTCTTCGCCTCTCTGATGAGCTCAATCCCAGCCTCCTGAGCAGTCTTCTCTTCACTTTGGAGTATCTCTTCCTGTCTTCCCTATGCATCTCCGTCCACTCAGTCTGCGCTGCTCCCTGCAGGGTCGGCTTCAAGTGCTTGAGTCACTGGTCCTCCGGTATGTTGTGGTCTTCCATTACAGACTCGAAGAGGGTGAAGAACTGCTCAGGGTCCTGCTCATCTGTCCACTTAGGCAAGTTCAGATTGACTTTCACTGCTGTATTAGTGGTTAGCTTCTGCATGCAGCGAGTTAGCATTGTCATCATCTGTCTAGAGTCCCAGTCACCATCTCCAGTCGTTGTCTCGCCTACGTCCACTGGGATCACTGAGTCATTAGACCTGGCTCTGCTCATGATGGATCTGTCCCTGGAGCCATCTTCTTCTTCCGAAGACTGGTCACTGATAGATCTAGCGTACTCAGTCCCAGTGTCTTCGGCTCCTGTCTCACTTCCGCGCCATCGGCGTCGTGATCTGACTCTGGCTCTTGCCTCTCTGTTTGACATCTGTGTTCAATCTTACACAACACCAGATAAGCACACACAAAAAACAACACTTTTGGACAACGCTGCCAGACCGTGGTATTGAATGACTAGTTCTGATTTTGAGTCTCTCCAATTACGCAACGCTCCATTAGTGCAGGGTGAGAGTGTCGCTCAAAGACCTTTTTGAGAGGAGGAACAATGTCTGGATGGATGGTGGATGAGTGGGGTGGGGATGGCTCGGAATTGGCAAGTGCACAGTTGAACTTGCACCAGCCACAGCAAGTGAAGGCGCTGACTGCTCCTTGGAGACTACCCAAAGGAATCAGATGAAGGCTAGCAGAATCCTCCAACGGAGTCAAGGTTGAAGGTGCCTCGCACACAATCTTTTTGCTGCTTGTAGTCGGCACTGGCACAGGGGCCATTGGTTCACTGGAGGGCAAAGAACGACTTTCTGGTAACTTCACCACTCCAAAGAAGCACTAAGGGTGCTTTCGCTGGTAGTCCACTCGTTTTTCTTGCACAAACTATGGCCAGGCATGTTTTAGATTTTCAGAAAGGAAACAAGTGGCTCACCTTGCGGAGTAATTAACATTCTTGCCTGCTATTGTGCAGATAGTATGAATATAGGCAGCAACCCACTAGCTTCATTTTGAGTCATATAGTTTCTCCGTAGCCATTGCGGTTAAGGAGATACGAGCCGATCCAACTTACCATGGTTCTTCTAAGTTATCAGGCTGATCCAAATGAAAGGTTAAAAATATTTATATCTTCAGAATGGAGCGTCCAAATGCTTCCAAATTTGGAAGTTAGAACAGGCATGGAGGTACAAAATGATATAAAAAAATATTTGTTTTTTACAAAAATGTTATCTCCCTCCCTTAACAAATGAAAATAAAATAAAACTGACAGGTGCAGAGCTAATTAGTCGTGGACCAATGTGGAAATTAAAAAAATGGAGAATGCTTGTATAGGCAAAGGTTACATTACCTCATGGGCTCATGGATAATATGCCAAATAGTTACAAGCTTTCACTGCATTTCAGCACAATCACAGCATGTCCTTCATCAAATTTACTAGAACCAAAATGCCAACTAGGAGAAGACCTCCGCCATTGTCTGGTTTGGCTTGTAACATGCACACATGACCAGACGAATGGAAGAAAAGTGCAGTCTTGTGAGTGGACTGCTTTAGACTGTCAGAGCGAAAGGAAGGAAGGCAGGTGCAATACCCCAAAGGCAACCACACATGACTACAAACATGGCAGCCAATGCTAAGGGCATTACTGCCAATGGGAAACATGCAACACCTAGTTACACAAAGCCTTAGACAACGGAAGGATGAAGAAAAGCATGGAGTTTGACGGCTAAAGTATGGGCCATAATAATGTGTTATTTGGTAACATTGATAAAGTGTGTGTAGAGGGGCCAAGGTCTAATAAAAAAAGTTGGGGGAGGAGTTTTTGTAAAAATTAAAAAAAAAAACCCAACAAACTAGGGGGAACCAGAGTCATGTCAAAATTATTCTGGGAGACTAATGTATAATTGAATGGGAGTGTTTCCATAAGAACATGCTGGGTGCTATTTGGTGACTAAGCACTGGGTTCCCGTCAAAACATGGCCTACCACCAGCAGTAGTCACCTCATAGCTAGGGTAAGGCAAGGACTAGTGCTAGAATCAGAGCTAGGCCAGGGCAAGGCAGGACCAGGGTCAGGACCAGGGTAACAAGTACTAGGTGCTAGAATAAGAGATAGAGGTTTGGCCAGGGAAAGGTAAGGACTAGTGCTAGAATCAGTACTAGGGCCAAGGCTCGATTCGGGATTTAAAATAAGGTCAGGGCAGCCAATTTTGGCCCTAGACCATTTAGGTTGTGTCCGGTCTAGACTTATTTTTTAAACTTTTCTTAAAATAGGATTTTTCATAAGATGGTGTTGCATATGATATGATTAACACTGTAATAAAAGTGAATACAAAGATACATGTTGCTAGTGTGTGCCCTTGAACAGGAGCTGTTCTTATGCTCTCAGTAGACAACAGAGGCCATAGAGGTATCGATCTGTCTGTACAGTCAAGGTCCCACTAAGCCAACACTCAATACAATTAAGCTCTTGCTCAACTTGGGATCCGAAAGGAGCCGGATTGGCTATATACACAAGTTTGATACTTCAACATAATACACCATACACTGCTCTACACACACAGGTATCACACACCACATGCACAAACATAAAGAAGCAAACTTCACATGTAATTCTTGGTTTCCTAAGTAAGCTTCACATGTAATTCATGGTTTCCAATTCATACATAATGTGTCACTGCTAAATACACTGTTTGCTAGTCAATTTGTGGGGGAAATAATCACTGATTGTGTAGCATATAGTGGAAGCCATGCCGAGTTTTGCTGCTCATCATCCTACCTGGGTAGGATTCTAACCTTGAAAGTTAAACTCTTCAAAATATCCCTCATGCAAGTATTCAGTACTTCTATAAATTAGATAATTGCAACATGCTGATTGCCAAAAATGAATTTTAGGGATTGTCACACCCATCTAGAACAAGCCAGTAAGCTACATTTTTAGACCGACCAGATGTTTATGAAGCTAAGCATTATACTGTCAATTGAGTTATATGTGAAATAAACATGTTGTATATCCTTGTTTTCATTCAACCACATGCAGATTTCTGAGCTTTTATTTATTTTTTGTTCAGAACAGAGTTTCATCACTAGAATGATTATGCTTTGTGACAAACATGGCCCAACAAGTCTCAGCCTCTATCACACTTTTTGCTCTCTGTAGATTACGGAACGTCATCTCATCCACCATGGGAGGCTCTGGAGATCATTGAACAGATAAGGTGAAAATATATCACTTGTAGAGTTTGCGTTTTCATAATTGTTATGGCTGGTGAACTTAATGTGCAAGTCACAGCTAAAAATTAGCTGATGTGTTACTCCATGAATCTGCTTAAAAAAATTCCTAAACTTTTATAACGTCTAGCATTTCTTGACAGTTTGCTAATCCACTTGGAAATAAGTGGCATTCCGTTCTTCAGCTAGACTCTGGTGCTAATACACTTTAAGAAGTAGATAGATGACATGAGTCAACCATAGTAATCACAAATAATAGATTCAATCAGACAAGGCAATGATCCAGGAATAATTGGAGCTGCTATGTTCCTAGCAACAACAAAAAATCCCTGACCAAAATATTGTTTTGGTACATGTGAGACAGGACGAAGAAATTAAGACTGCGCCACCAGATACAAGATGGTTGGCAACTATGAACATACTACTAACTGACTATAATTATCTAACATTGGCATTAATCAAGCTGATATCGCCACAGATACGTTACATTTATGCACTTATTCATGCTACAATGCACACACTCACACATTCTTATTGACATCCACACACACACACATGCACATGCATGCACGACCACACATAGTGTGGCTCTGAAGTAATGAATAATACATATGCAAATGCTACTTATTAATACAGTATGTTATCGAAACATTCCCCTCGTGTAAGAATGCCCACATTTATGCATTTGTAATAGAAACTGTTAGTACTATAAGGCCATCAGCAACTTATGCACATCAAGCTATTTTCTCTTTATTGATAGTCAGATATGGGCACTGTTAGAAAGTACAAGAAATTAGTTAGTAACTTCTGAGACCCTGTACATATTTGTGAGGCATTACAGGAGCATGTTTGGTGCAAGGCAGCTTGAATTACAGATAATAATTGAGGCTTATTCCAGGAATTGCAATGCTAGTGTCTACAGATATGTACCTTCCAGAAATTAATAAACATTACATGAAACAGTCATTTTATAATAGTAAAACTGTGCAATAAATTATTCATATGACTTATTTTTTTTTTTGTGTCTGTTATTGTTATTTTAGATACAATCTTTTCATTGATAGAATCAAATGTACCTCTCCAGTGCAGACACAACTCTCTCTCTCTCTCTCTCTCTCTCTCTCAAGTCTGTTTGTAAGTTGTATATTTTAGGTGACGAAAGTAATACAGAAAAGTCATGTCAACCTCTCAGTCTTGTGACCTGATTTGACTGGTTGCTCTTATTAGGTAACAATTCCACCTACTTGAAATAATTATTATACCTTTAAGGCTTGTAATTCGGTTAGAATTATTTAAATCAACTCACTATTTTATACTCCCTGGGGAATGATGGATTTTGACTGCTATAGCATAAGGGCTACAAAATTCTAGAGTTTATAATTTTGTGTTTGTCTAAAATTAGTGATTACACTTCGTGGATATACATAGTTATCGAAACTGCCACAGTCATCAACTACATATGTAGACAAGTACCGTGTGGGGGTTATTTTCATTCTGTTGTTTGGATACAAGCTACTTATATCGAATGTCTGACTTCTGGTTGTACATGCAATTAAGTAATTGCAGTTGAAAGCAAAAAAACAACTAAAACCCCTCGCCCCATGTCACCTCTTAGAAAGTACCAGCTCTTGCTAATCTTTGTTAGTCTAAGATAACAGTCTATTTCCATAACACCTGGAACCTACTAGCATACAGACAGATGAATGTGGAAATACTTGGCCTGATTCCATGTATCTACAGGAATTTTGATAATGCCAATGAGTTACATACATGATTCGAATTGAAATGTTCGCAAGGTCTTGCATGCTTTAATTGATTTCAGGCTTGTAGTGGAATTACACGATGGATAGAGCTACACTTGTACTAATTATATCACAAATGCTTGCTTTACCTTTAGCTTGAGGTGACTTCAGTTGGGTGGGGCCTAGGCTCGGCCATGTTGAGAGCCAGCTGGTGAAGGTTTATAGGCTCCAATATATTCTTTGATGTGCATTTGAGTGCAAAAAAAAAGCTTTTGGTCACCATTTCAGATTTATAATCATTTTAGTCATGATGCAATGTATTAATCATGTGTGTCTGTATGTATGTTTCTTCTTGCTTTCATTGCTCAGTGGAGTACATTATAAACAGAACACAGTGATTCAAATCCATGGCAGACTATTTTCCTCCTTCTAAATGTGCCTCCATTAATAGCAGACGATATCTCAACTCAGCAGCTCCAATAAAGCTGGTGTTAATCTGCTCTCGGTTGCCCTTGTTATCAGTTGTTGGAGTTAGGCATATCTAGCCAGGTAACCTGTTTGCACTTTGAAAATAAGGTGGTGCAAGAGTGCTATCAAATCAGCAATTCAGTGCATCTTGTTGGATATATATATATATAATATATATATATATATGTAGAACTTTGAATCAGTATCTATGATATTCACATCCATGGAGGGGAGAAAAATATTATCTGAACGTCTGAACCATTTCCCACCTCAAAAAGCTAATAGTGACACTGACTTCACAAACTAACTTCCACCAACACTTGCCACAGTCCTTTGCTTATATGGTAGAGATTGGAGGGGAAAAAATTTGGAAACACAGGCATATTGCTAGTAAGTATATACATATTGCATGACAGATGCATGTTAACATGTAAAATTGGCCAGGACAAAAACAACAACACGCACGCAAAAATCTCAGCCATACTGCAAAGGTAAAGTGATCGCCCTCCAATACGATTTTATTAATTTTATTTTAGATATGTTGAATTGTAAGCCACCCCCATTATATCCACCCAATCAGGGGCACTTTACATAATGCAAATCATAGCAAACATTTCCTAAGTCAAGAGAGTCTAGGGATCAACATTGCAACGATTATCGTGTTAACCTTTCCATAATAACTTTTCATCATGGGCTTAATTCCACCACCACCCAACACCTGGTATTTTAGCAGATTTTTCATGTAACAAGTATGTATTTACATTATTTTTGGCTATAGCCAAAGGGCTAACCCTAGCCACTGCCCTGGCCCTCACTCTTGCCACTGCCATGGCCCTCACTCATGCCACTGCCCTGGCCCTTCCCCCTGTGTACACTGATAGATGGTCATCATCACGGTCAACATGGTGATGTAATGCAGGAGGACAATGACTAGCTATAACTGTATTATTGTAATTTGTGGTTGCTTCTGCTTTTTGTTATCACTGTTATTATTGTTATTATTATTATTAATTACTATTGTCATTAACCATACTCCGCATATTTTGACCAGAACCAATATTTAAAAAGCTCACACAGTCCCTATGGTCTCACTTCACTATCAACTTTGACCACTCAAGCCCTATGCCTCTCATTATGCATGCCCATGCCACACAACTCATGTCCACTCCTGATACACTAATTAAGGTATGCCTGATCCCTTTGCATAATTTATAGTGATTGAGTGTTAGTTTTGAGTTTGAGGGTGTTGGATGCTCTGTGTCTGAGTTGATAAAAATGGTGAACTTTGTAATTGTTACACCATTGGAAGAGTCTACGAGATCACTCACAAAAAAACAGAATATTGTTTAGCTCAAGTGTCATCAACAATGGAAGGATTTTAATGTTAGTAGTCTTTGTTTGTAAACCAAAGTGTTGTCAAGATGATGTCTACAGACCTGGGAACAATATAATAGCAGAGACATTACCAAGAAGCTGTGCAGTAGCTAAAATTTTAGTTTTCATAAGCTGAAGAAACATCTCAGAAGACCTAGGTATTTTTAGGCCTTGAGTCCAAGAAATATCTTCCGACCCAGACCATTGTTTTTGTCTGATGTAGTGTTGGGTAGTTTAACAAATTAGCTGGTTGGAATGATGGTATTAGAGTATGTCAAGTGAAGTGGAGCAGAGAGCATTTGAATCTTTAAGCTCCAATAACTTCTCCAATTGTTTTGAGTTTTCAAATCATTTTGAAGAAAGAGACTATCAGAAGTGGAGATGACTTTAAAGTGTTTCATCTGCAAAGAGAAGGGAGCTAAAGTCTCTTGCGAAAGAATGGCGGCCATTGACTTACATGATGAACAGAAATTGCACCCACACAATTGGCTTGAAGATCTCTTGACAAAACTGGTGATAGGCCTTACCAATAGAAATAGTGACACACCACTGGGATTGATATTGCCTTCAAACCTGCCCCACATTGCATATATAATGTAAAAAATAGGATCCGAACTTATAAAAAAGCTTGAGGAACTGTGGCTGATGGTTATTAAAGTTCAGGTAAATCAAGTCCACCTGAGTCAGGTTCTTAAAATGGTTGTGCACAAATTTGAGTAGGAAATGCCAGAGAGTTCAACTGCCACTGATAAAGCTAAACTGAGTACGGGAGATTTACTCATTAAACTTGTACTACAGGTATACAAAACATATTCAAGCACTTTGGAGATGCAATAGAGTAATGAAATTAAGTAAATGATCACCAAATTTGAATATTGAAGTGATTTTAAGAATTTTTATTCAAATCGAAAGCCATTTGACAAGAAAAAAGGTGGAATGGGACTAGCATTTCCCAGAATTTTGTTGGGATATCTTCACTATGGCTTTGGAGACATTGATAGTAGCGGGTTCATGGAATGCATCAAATAATATCCAAGATTAAATTATATATAGCTACTGCTGTTAAGTACTCAAATAAATTAAAAATTAAAACCTAGCTAGGTCTTGGCTTCAAATACCTAATAAGGGGGGGGGACAATATTTTTTAATGGTAATAGTATAATAGTATATTCAACAAAAATTCAAATTGTCTCAATAGGTAGCTGTCATTACATGAAACAAATTCATTTAGATGATCAACCACAGGCAATATTATATTCAACAAATGACATTATTCAAATTGTCTCAATAGTATATTACATGAAACAAATTCATTTAGAAGATCAACTACAGGCAAAGCATTAGTCATGTCGTCATGTATGTGCAATAATCGGTCACAGCTCACTTTAGTAATGAGATACCCTGAAGTAGTGCAAGTTATTAAACTCATACTAGAGAAGCTAGCAAAAAATGTCACCAGCTTCAATACACTGAGGAGTTTGAAAGCATGGTTATTATTGACATTCAGTTAATTTCAGCCTATTGGTACATGAGGACACTCCTTATTGAAGACAGAACCATACAACTTAAACATTTCTATACATTGTCAAGGATGTAATGGGTAGTTATTAGAAGAAAACAAAAGTTTTAATTTAAGAAGCATTTCAATTCATTTTCTGTTAGGACCATTTTTGACATGTGTGCTAAATTAGTCCCCAAAAGCTCAAAAGTATTCAAAATTATCCTGAGGCCTCTGCATGCCAAGAATGATGAGCGAGCATGTATTCCCATGCAGCAAATTTCCCCCACAATAAACCCTGTCTACACCCATGCTCAGCTTTTGCCCAATAAATAGCATTTGCAAGATCAATTAGCAAGTTAGTGCAGTACAGTAAGTCAACTATCTACATACAGCCCGATCTGATCGGTGGTTAGTAACATGCAAAAGTGATTCACGGGTGAGTCAAATGTTCCCCATCTGCAATCCCGACTGGGTGGGGAGGGTCGGGGGCCATACCTTACCATTTCCCTCTCCATAGTCGATCGTGGTTGTCATAGCGTTCGCGCGGGAACGCCACCGCGTTTGTAGAAACGCTCGCTTACAAACTTTCTAACAACGCATGCGCTGGAAGAGGGTCTGTAACATTCGTGCCTCAAAGATAATAGTTGTGGTAAAATTTGAAACCATTATTAAGAGCCTTCACTAGATCGAGTTGATGATTAGCCTGTTCGCCTTGATATGGAAGGGACATTACCGCGAGAGTTGACGCTTTCGTCTCCTTTACTGATTCTCTTGGTGGTTGGCTTTTCATGTCCAGAAGCTTCGGAAGGAGGTAAGACTTTTTTTACCCTCAGCAGAGTTGAGTAGCTACTAAAGCTAGCTAATTATAATTCTTCCATTTTAGGTTGTGATCTCCAATACTTGAGGACACCTCCTTCCGAAATCATGTGCAATCCTTACTCTAGAAGTGCTAGTCTAATGCTGGAGTGTGAAGTGCAAGTACTAGCTTCTGTTGGAAGTAGTAGAGTGGACATACAGTGGTTGTTTAATGATACTACCAGCCAAGCAATTCTGCACATAACAGACACTGAGTCTTTCCCTCCACTTTCAGCTATTTCTTACTTGGGAAATCAGACAGTTGTTGATGGTGATATGAGGACCCTCTCTTCCAGGATAACTTTCTCAAGTTTGTCTTCTCTTATACATCAAGGGGTGTATTTCTGTCAAGTAGCTCTAGATGGTAATATTGCATTATTCTCTCCGAGCGACGGTCTTTTAGTTGAAACTGAAGAAATCGGTGATTACCTCAATTTCCATCCTTGTTCTGATGCATTATTCAAACGCACAATGAAATGTGCTGGCAACTTATCTTCAAGCACATCTTTAACCACATCGGCACTAATGTCTGCCGCACCTCCCCAGCATACCACATCTGCCAGACCTCTTCAGCATACCGTAGCTTCCTCTCCTTCCACAGCAGATTGTTCTAGAGGGAACCCCACACTCAGCCTGTGGGCATATGTTCTTGTTGTTATAGCAGCTGTGTTTGGAATGATCATAGTGGTACTAACCATTCTCTGTGTAGTGCTGTACCTAAAGAACAAGACGACGGATTCATTAAAAAAACGTGAGCTTGTTTTGTGTTTGTTTAGTTGTAAAAGCTAATGTGTATATTATTCGTACATCCTCTTGGGATGTCCTTACAAAGTAGCTAGCTATCCCTGCATGCAGGATTTATTTCAAAACCCTTTTTTTCTACATTATGTTGCACAAGTGCAAAGCAGAGTTCTGTAATCATGATGTTTAACTCAACAAATATGCATATGTGTATGTTTGCCCCAGACAAAAGTCATTAAGTTCAAGTTTATACCTTTATTACTGTCTTGTGTCACTCATTTGGTTCTCAATCCAGCAGGCCAGCTATGTAAAACTAATTCATATAATTATTAGGTGTGTTTGAGAAAACATACCTTTCAAATAACCTTGTTTACGAATTTTGTTTGCCAATGATCATGAACAGTTTAGTTGGTATTTTGGGGGTTAAAATATAGGGTTGTTTTTTTTGTTTTCCCCTTCGTATTTTGGGGGTTAAAATATAATTATTTTTTTTGGCCATAGTACTGAATGTTAATTACTCCACTAGGTGAGCCACTTGTTTCCTTTCTGAAAATCTAAAACATGCCCGGTCAAGGTATGTGCAAGAAAAACGAGTGGACTACCAGCGAAAGCAACCTAAGCGCTTCTTTGGAGTAGTGAAGTCACCAGAGAGTCGTTCTTTGCCCTCCAGTGAACCAATAGCCCCTGTGCCAGTTCCGACTACAAGCAGCAAAAAGATAGTGCGCGAGGCACCTTCAACCTTGACTCCGTTGGAGGATTCTGCTAGCCTTCATCTGATTCCTTTGGGTAGTCTCCAAGGAGCAGTCAGCGCCTTCACTTGCTGTGGCTGGTGCAAGTTCAACTGGGCACTTGCCAATTCCGAGCCATCCCCACCCCACTCACCCACCATCCATCCAGACATTGTTCCTCCTCTCAAAAAGGTCTTTGAGCGACACTCTCACCCTGCGCTAATGGAGCGTTGCGTACTTGGAGAGACTCAGAATCAGAACGAGTCATTCAATACCACGGTCTGGCAGCGTTGTCCGAAGACAGAGTTCTGCTCTGCAACCCTGGTGGAGATTGCTGACAATTTAGCAGTAACCTCCTTCAACTCGGGCCAGGTTCCCTTCACTAAACTCCAGGAAAGGTTGGAGGTCACTGTTTCTTCCCTCACAAGGCAGTACCTTTCTGACAAGGACCATCACAGTATGTCTGCATTAGTGATGATGGCAGAGGCACTGGTGAAGAGGAAGAGGCAGGCTCTACACCTGGATGGGGTGGCACTGGAGGAGCAGCAAGTGGAGGAGAGGGAGAGACCAATGGCTCTGGGAGGTTTTAGTCATCACAGGACAGGCAGGACATACCATAGAAGTTCAACCACCACCATCTCATCCAAACTTTTTTTTTGACCGGCTTATTTCAAAGTCACCACTTACTGAAGGGTTTCACTAACTGTGTGGGTGTATGTGTGTGCATGTGTTTGAATTATTCCCAAGACAAATTAGGTTTGCATTGAATTCCGGAAGCGATTTCAACAAAAAATAGTGTAGTTTTATACAAACTTACCATACCACAACTTCTCTTGATTTTCTCAAAACACATCTTTTTCTGTTTCAGAATGTTATATCAATAGTCATGCATTCAATTCCAACTTTATAAATACTATTTTAAAGCTATTTCTTTGCTCTACAATCTGAGTTGATTTTTTTCTTTCTTTTTTTCCAAGTATCAGTCACTTTTTATGGGTGGATGTTTGATCCATACTTGGGACTTTTTTTTTAATTTTCAGCCTATCACCACAGAAGGTACTAATGAACTTTTTGCTTCCTTTCAGGTCATAGATCTGTGTAAACTACAACCACTCTCTAAGTGGCTAGTGTTGATTCGATACCATTGATTTTATAGAATTCTGGAAGTGGGTTGAGAAGGTGGTACGGTATACAACTATGAGGTCATGAAATAGTTGGGTATAATAATCAAACAGTATCATTAAAAAGCACAAAGAAAATGCTACAACTTGGAACCAAAATTGCCTGCATAGGATGAAAAATAACTAAGTTATGGGATCACAAATTTACAAGGTAAAAATGGTATATTCCCCCCCTCCCCCCCCTTAATTAAGAGGGGACTTCACATGAAACCACAGAAATTTGAACAAATTTGAACACATATTTGTAGCTGTTATAACTTTTCCCCCCTTTCTTCTGTGCAAATACTTTTAATACCAGCTTGTTGCATTGTGTGTGTGCTTTAAGATAGATGATATGTAAAAAGTCTCTATAGGCACCTTTTCTTAGAAGATATATCCAAACACGCAAGGGTCACTCAAAAATTGGCACTTCCTAATTTGTGGCAGTAATAATTCCAAGGCGCCTTGAGCGACGCGCCCCCAAATTGGTCTGAGGGTTGCTAAAGCACATAGCTGTGATATGACGTTTAGTTGTTGTTTTTACTGTGAACTCCCCCTGAGTTAACGTGGTTAGAAAAGGTCGGGTCACAGAAATTGCGTGGGTGGCCAACTGTTTGCTGGTCAGTGTGGGGCCATAGCCAAGCCTTTGCTTCTTAGTTCACATTTGTTTGACAGTAATTTGTTCTCTCTTGTTAGTATAGCCACTAGACCGAGTGCCCAATAAGCCATGTCAATTCTGAGCGTCATGGAACAAATTGCAGGTGGCAATAGTGGCTGTCAACCCACACCACACATAGAATGTACATGTGTGCTGAGCCTATTGGACTACCTTGGTGGCAGTGTAACCAGCACATATTGAGCAGCCAATGCGCACCAGGATTATATACCTTGGTGGCAATGTAACCAGCACACATTGAACAGCCAAATGCACTAGGACTATATTGGTGGCAATGTAACTGGCACACACTGCGCCATGGAGGGAGTGGAGAGTGTGGAAGAGAAGGGGGGGGGGGGGGGGGATGGAGTAGAGGAGGCAGTTCACAGCCTTATCAGACAAATTGATGACGTTGTCTCTACATAGAGAGAGTTAGTCATAGCACTGTTAATGCCACACCAATATTGAACCTTGAACCTTTCCAGACTGGTGCGCCAACACGCAACCTGGAGTGCTAGGCATAATTTGCAGCCGCCATACTCTCTTTTTTTAACCTGGCCCCTCCCCACCCTCATGTACCTCCAATGGATCTGGCCTCCTATCAGTTGCAATGAGGCCTTCTCTCCACCATCCCTGGATTCTCTGCTAGAGATCGATCTTGAATGCCTAGTACCTGTGACTAGACAACCAACGGAAAATTCTCACATCGAAATGTGTAATAATTTTTTTGTCAGCTAGCAGTGGACCTAATCCACAAATTGAATCAAACTGATGACCACTGCACGTGAGTGACCAAGTTTGGGGAGAGGAGGGGGGGAGGGGATCACACCATGATTATTGAGAGATGTTTTAATTGAGGTAACAGGTGGTGTCTAGGGCATACCTCAGTATTTTGGCCAAGGTCAAGACTCCTCATTGAACTTCCAGCTGGAAAACTAACTACTCTTGTTCATGGACATACAAAACTCCAGCCAGACGCAGCTCAAACTCCGGCCAGACGCAGCTCAAACTCTATCCAGGTGCAGCTTAACTCCAGCCAGATGCAGCTCAAATTCCAGCCAGATGCAGCTCAAATTCTGGCCAGATACTGCTCAAACTCCGGCCAGATGTAGCTCAGACTCCGGCCAGACGCAGCTCAAACTCCGGCCAGACGCAGCTCAAACTCTATCCAGGTGCTGCTCTCCAGCCAGATGCAGCTCAAACTCCAGCCAGATGCAGCTCAAACTCTGGCCAGACACTGCTCAAACTCCGGCCAGATGCAGCTCAGACTCCGGCCAGACGCAGCTCAAACTCCGGCCAGACGCAGCTCAAACTCTATCCAGGTGCTGCTTCCAGCCAGATGCAGCTCAAACTCCAGCCAGATGCAGCTCAAACTCTGGCCAGACACTGCTCAAACTCCGGCCAGATGCTGCTCACACTCCGGCCAGATGCAGCTCAGACTCCGGTCAGACATAGATCAGACTCCAGCCAGACGCAGCTCAGACTCCGGCCAGACATAGCTCGGACTCTGGTCAGATGCAGCTCAGACTCTGACCAGACGTAGCTCAGACTCTGACCAGACGTAGCTCAGACTCTGACCAGACGTAGCTCAGACTCCGGCCAGATGCAGCTCAGACTCCGGCCAGACGTAGCTCAGACTCCAGCCAGATGTTGCTCAAACTCTGGCCAGACGTAGCTCAATGTTCCTTCTTGCTCTACCGCTTGTCATTACCAGCACAATTGGAAATGGCATCTACTATTTCCTCTTGTCCAGTTCGACAATAATCGAACTCTAGGAAAGGGTTTGAATATTGATTGAGTGCGCTAGCGCTAGCCCTAGCCCTAGCCCTAGCCATGTATGTACAAAAGAGCATGACATTTGCCGGGAAAGAGAATGACTTTTGCCGGGAAAGGTCGGAATATGGATGGTTGGTTTGTCGGAAACTTTCCTATCTCTACAGATGTCATGCATATGTCCAAGCCGGGAAAGAGCATGACTTTTGCCGGGAAAGGTCAGAATATGGATGGTTAGTTTGTCGGAAACTCTCCTATCTCTACAGATGTCATGCGTATGTCCAAGCCAGCTATAAATCAAATCTATGCTACAAAGTTAGGTTATATGATGAAGTGAGCTGGATGATCACCTTGGCTTAAAATTATATATGTATCTCTTACACTGTGGATGTTTACGAAGCTTATAACTAATATTAGTTACTCTACCAGTAGTCCTATGGAACTAGTAACTATGAATGTATTCATCTAGTACAATATTCCGATACTTAATACATATAGTAGCTAACATGTGTTTGTGTGTGAAGCTTGGGAATGGCGAGAACCAACGTCTTGTTACTCTAGGTCTTCTACAGGTGAGTGGTGATGTAGTGACGAATGCCAACGACGTGTCGGGTTCAGAGGACACACATATGCAACCCATCAATTAATTGCAAAATGTGGGAATGCAGAGCATTCGATCTCTTGTCTGCCTGCATACCATCCAATATGGGGTCACACGTCTGAGGACGTTGTCGTTACTGCGATGTGTTAGCACAGCACTGCTGACGTGCGAGTGTGCATGTTTTGTTCAATAAATGGAGTAGATATGTTCCATTATGAAGAATCCTACTCCTACTGCATTGTTAGACTCTCCTTATGACATCACTCTTAGTGTTTATTTGTTTTTTCATGCAAGTAAAGAAGCTACTCTTACACTAGTCAAAGCAATATACTCTTAGGCATAGTTCCATATGTGCATTTCTATTTAACAACCAATCAGGAACATTGTCATAGCAGTATTTGCTGGCATAGCTGTATTCGCTCGCCTTTAATGCTTGAACGTCATTACTAGTTCGTGAGCGAAGTGAACCCTCAGTGGAGAAGTGGATGGATAACTTCATTTTGTCATACTTGTCTGCATGTGGTATATATGTCAGTATATATGTTGTACATTCATAACCCTGGAGTGCACGGAAGATTTTACGGACTCGATTTAAAAATGGAAATGGGCGTCTTGGAAAACAAGCTATGGAGGTTGCTAGATGTGTTTTGATGTAGAAAACGAGTGCGGATTCGAAGTCCTAATGGAAGAACACTGGAACGTGACCTACTGGTCAATAGCTGTCAGGAAAAGGTTACTAGAGTTATTTTGCCACCAAATTAGCCTAATGCTTCAAGATATGATCTGGCAATAGATGTGATACAAGACCTTGATGGTAGATAGGAACTATTTTCAATATTGCTAAGGTAAACTCAGTTCCGTGCTTGTTTACTGCCACTCTCTCTCTCTCTCTCAGACTGAGATTAGATGACTGGATAATTTAGCATATATAGAAAGCATAACTGATGTATAATCAATAGTTGTGCTAATGATATTCTGCATACCGATAACAATAAATGGTGTCAAAAGTGCTAACTATCACTTGAACAGATTCCTGTCAGCTTCTGCATGGCCTTCCCTTAGTTTTCTGATAATTTCTGCAGAAAGAACTGCCTGCAGGCCTCACTCTTAATGGAAAGCAGTTTACAATTACTCGTAACAAAACAACTACTTCCACACGAACATTTCCATTTCAGAATTTGTCATCCCATTACATTGTTGGGTATCAGGTTGTTCTATCTTGCATCTGTAAGGAAAACAGTAAAAACATACAATTCTTGGCTATTTTCCCATATTACAATCCAGCCACTTACAACAGTTGTGAATCTCTAAAATTCTCGACTGCATCGCATCTTACAATCATGAAGAAGACATCTAAAAACAAGTTCTTGATGGTAGGAACTATTTTCAATCTTGCTATATAAGGTAAACAGTTACTTGCATGTTTGCTGCCGCTCTCTCTCTCTCAGATAGCGAGTACTTGACTGGATAGTTTAGCATACATAGAAAGCATAACCGATGCAACTAATGATATAGAGCATACTGAAAACAATAAATATGTTAAAAGTGAAAACTATAACTTGTTCCTATCACTTGAACAAGTTATTGTCAGCTTCTGCATGGCTTTCCCTTAGTTATCTGATAATTTCTGCAGAAAGAACTGCCTAATGTCCTCACTCTTAATGTGGTGCTCTTCTCATCTTCAGGGATGGGAGTTTATAATTACTCAGTAACAGAACAACTTGTTTCTACATGTACATTTCCATTTCAGAATTTGGCATCCTATTATGTTGTAGGGTATCAGGTTGTTCAATCTTGCACCTGTAAGGAATACAGTAAAAAATATACAACTCATGGCTACTTCCCCACTTACACCAGTTGTAAATCTTCAAGGAACATGTAATTCTTGACTGCATCATATATTACAATCATGAAGAAGACATCTACGAATCACATCACATATTGGCACTGGGTTAGCTCTTCAGTTTGTCCTACTATGGTTATGGCCTGAGCAATTGGTATATTTTTAGCCTGGGAAGTAGTTAAGGCTGGGAAAATATCTAGAACAGTAAAAGAATAATCTTGACAATTCTGACTACAAATACTACTGCCTATGACATCACTCTCTGTATGACACACTTTTAGTGGGTTTTTTTTATGTATGTAAAGTAGCTAGTCTTACATAAGTCAAAGCAATTTACTCTCAGCCGTATATCTATGTGTACATTTCTGTCTTACAACCAGTCAGGAACATGAGCTTAGCAGTATTCACTCACCTTAGCCTTTTGAACATCATTAGTAGTATATACATTAAACTTTTATGTAATGTGCACACTGCATGTATTTTTACTAAGGGTGTGATGAGAAACTACGAGTGTGATGTGGAACTGCAAGTGATATGAGAAACTACAAATTGATTTTGTGTGGCATTATATTAGTTTTTGCATGACATTGAAGAGTGGTGAGTAATAGATGAGTTGATGTAGCTAATTGTATAGCTTTATAGTAGCAGGTCTATACTACTAACTTGTATAATAGCAACAAAGTTATCTGTTACTTAACCCTGTAGGTTATTCCTTGGTTTGCTGTGGATCTCTTCAGGCCGATCCTGTAGAACTGGTCAAAGTTAGATTGGACAGCTCAGCTTACAACAGTATTTATCTGTACACACAGCCTCTATTAAACAGCTCCTGCTTGCAAGGATATCTGATAGGCTTCAACTTCTGCTACCGAACAACCAATCAAATGCAAAATGTGACTGAACCAGTCTTTACTATTGCCCTTCTACAGGACATAGGCTCAGATTATATTGTCAGGCATATTTACAGGAAAATGGAGGATGACAATATTTGCCTTGCCTAGGTTATAGCACTGATGAAATATGCTGCAGATTGGTAACTGTTGAGAGTACACTGTCTCTCATTGTCAATTCTTCATTTGTTCTAGCCGTTGTCACATCAACTCCTCTAATTGCGGGAAACAGGAGTTTGTAAGAAACGCCCAAGAACTTGAGTGGTGTGGTATATAGGCCTCCTCCAACCTCCTTGGATGAATTAGGGAGCAGTGTGGTGGGGCTGGAAGGAAGGCCACTGGACAGATTCCTGAGCTTTTCATTAGCATCGTGCTGAAAGAGAAGGTATATATCAAAAATATCACATCAACAAATAATTACAGTAATGTGCTCAATGAACTGTTATCTACGTTGTGTAGTTGGGAGGAAGAATATTACAGAAATTGTTTCATCACATAAGACTGAACACTTATTCTTAAATCTATGTTGTGTAGTTGGGAGGAAGAATATATCAGAAATTGTTTCAACATGTAAGACTGAACACTTATTCTTAAGCCACTGCCTTGATTTGTGCCCATACTAGTGCAACAAATATTATAATAATCATAGAATAGCAAAATAGTAACTCGGTGGACCTTCTAGGCATAGCCTGGTATGTTCAAACAGGTGGCACTTTCTAAGCCGGTTAGACAACTCAGTGGCATATTACTCGGTTTGAAACCTTGTAGATACTCCACTACGGTATCTGACCTATATAAAGTTGATATAAAGCAGAAGTTGATATAAAGCAAAAGTTGTCTCACTGAAAGCAGAGCTTGCACAGCTGAAAGATAGAGATGTGCATAGTCAGGGTTTTTAGCTCAAGTAATTGGCCAAACATTTATTTTCTGAAAATAAAGCACCTAACTTGGCACAGAGATGTCCTCTTGATTCTAAAAGGGTAGCCATTGAAACAGAGAATAGCTATATACCCTTCGAAAATTCTATATGGTATTCCAATTTTAACAGTTTTATAACACAGCATGCTATCTGATTATTACTTCACACTTCCATTGGATTACATTTTTACTGAATAATTTCACAGGATATTTTCGAGAACCACAACAAACTTTTTTTAGCAATTTTTAACAGTTAGCATAAATTACGATAATAAGGCCATGCATTGAAATGATTAAAAAAAATTTAGAAAGGAGGTTTAACTATAAGCTGTGCTCATTGTGTTCAAACAAGAGATCCTTCACATGAAATAAAGTCGATGCATTAGTCCACTTTTATCTGTTTATGTCTTTTTTAATGAAAATATTCCTCTGTGTTTAAAACTTTACTTTGGTAATTAGTGGTAGTGATGTCAATGTCTGTGTGCATGTGTGTATGTGTGCATGTGTGTGTGTGTGCATGCATGCATGTGTTTGTGGTGTGTGTGTGTGTGTGCGAAAGTAATATGAGACTAATAAGTAGTAATATAGTGGCAGATTCAATTTGTAGAGCTGGCTTTGTACATGGAATATTAAGTTAACAAGAGGTGTATCCTATTTCAGTTGAGAGATCTACATTTTTTAACCATAGAGTGACTCCAGAACCTTGGGTGCCATGTCACAATCAACAGGACTATGATATGTTTTGCTTGATCTCAAAGAGAAACATTCTAGTCACAGTGTCAAGTTATTTTTCGACAAGAATATTGACCTATAGTTCGATGAAGCTCTAGAAAGGAAGAATTTTGACAAAGATTGCAAATTGTTGACAGCAACAGCAAAGTTAATCAGAAAGGTCCTAGTCAATTCCAATTTACAAGGTCATTTCCTGTAGATTGTCCAACTAAGTCTGCCCCATCCAGTTTAAAATCCTTGATAGCAATGATCTTCAAAATAACAAGCATAAAAAATCAAGAAAAGTCTGAGTTGCAAGCATGTTTGACTGTTAGCCAAACTACCACATGTACTGGGAAGAAATTTTCTACAGAAAGCATACACACCAGGCACAGATCTGAATGTGAACTCCTCCCTTTCCAATCTACATGCGACTCAAAGTCCACTCACACAAAGAAGCTACTAACATTACATCAATTAGCTGTATCGATATCGTACGCAACAGTCTTGGAGTTAAATAAAAGCTTGGTCGGCACTAAAGTTTGTTAAGATAATGGATGTAGTTTGTCCAATGAATCTTCGGAAAGGTCCGTTCACTGTTGGAACATTGAATATCACCTCCACCGCCTCTGTTTCATTTTATGGAACTATGTCTCGATTTCCAGCTGTCTCATATTTTGAAACAAGTAGACACCCAATACAAATTCCCCCAGAAGACCAGCAGCTCTTGAATTGCCATAATCCTGTGTAGCAGTAAACCCAATGGATGTTTCTGCCCCACCCAAGACATATGAAGAGTTTCATGGAAATCTATCTCACACAAGGAAAAGAATGGAAAAGGGATTATATCTCAGTGCTGGCAAAGGTAATTTGACTCCACTGATTTATCTCTCTCATAGTTTTCATACCATGCATCAGTATTTACAAATGATGTCCTGAGAGGAGAGCTCACCTCTCTTGTAAAGCAGCAACTCCAGCTATGACTGAACGTGGAATGGATGTCTTAAGTGATGTAATTGGATATTTAAATCCTGGGTGGATGCCTATTGTAACTCAATGGAAAAGGCCCAGGCACACAATGAGGACAAATATATTGTGATACAAGGAAACTCTATGTTAAAATTTCTCCAAGGAAAATGATAGATTTATTGAAGTCGTTGGAGTGGATAACAAGTCTTAGTGAAGCTACTGTTGTATCTGCTGGATTTTAATCTGACTAATAACATGGTTAGGATGTTTGTATTTTACACTATAATTTTTTTTTCTTCGTGGAATAGCTAAATATTAAATATTCTAATCATTTACAGGCATGCACATCAAGCTACTTGGTGACACTAACCAAGCTCCAGATGATGCCTATGCAATGATGAAGCCATCCTTTACCACATGGAGAGAAAACGTGCTCAAAATGAGTCTGCCATCTTCTGGAATATGCTCATATTGTGGGAGACACAAGTCTTTACAGAGACAGAAACTTCTCTTACTTCCCTTAGTTTGTTGAGGCTTTGAAGTAACTTACTCCTTTGGCCTTTGCTCTTGACTACTTGATACTCATGATGGCTGCAAATTTATATTAGAGATTTGAAGTTATTAACACCATCCATGGTGAAGTTCTAATGCAATGGCTTTTTTGTCAAAGACACAAAATTCGTTTTCTTTAATGCCTCTAGATCAAGGACGTGAACAGGAAAATATAACGATAAAAAGGACTTGTGGAGGCATCTATTTGACATAAAACTTATCCTCTATAAGTGAATGAAAATTACTCAACATTTACATTTTTGAACTAGATAAGATTTGATAGCTACATCATAAGCCAACTTATTCAACAAGATCTCTGACTTACTTTATTTTTTTCTGTTGGATGTTTGCTGGTGCTGAGATGAGCCGGTTACTCATTAGATATGGGTGGGACTTACCAGGAAAATGAGAGAGCTGTATGGATCACAACACCAGTAGCATTAAAAGCTTGTAGGGAATTAATCAATTAAGGTGTTGTTAGGCATTGAACATCATGTAAGTGTGCTAAGGCATTACTGGAGTGCACTACAGTTACACTGCAGTGCATGTCATGCACATTTACCAAGTCTCCACTGGAGAGCAATTGCATTATAAATGCAGTGGACATCATGCTAGCATGCTAAAGGCATCACTACACTGCACTGCATTGGGTAAATGCAAATGTCTATCAGATACTTGGTTTATATTGACGCTGGATGTTGAAACTATTGTGAGATCCTTGTACTTGGACACATTTCCTTAAGAAAATTTAATAGATTGCACGATGACTGATTCCCTGCTGGCAGATTCCCTGCTGGGCCATTAATGCATGATTGCAGTTAATAGAACATTGTGACTTGGACATGCTATAAGTAAAATAGCTACAAACATGCCTCAATTTCAAAGCCGGGAAACTTTTTTCTATAATTTATGCTTTACAAACAATTTTGTTGTCATAAGACAGCTCTTTCCCTGTGCATGTGAATGTTGTGTGAGTTGTAGACCTGCCTGCAATATACAAGCAGTTGGCCTGAAATAGATAAAAGCTAGGATTATGATATCCATGTAATATAATTAATGATTGATATGGTGATACCTAGCAACAGAGACATGATTTATGGGCTGCACCAGAGAAATCAAAGGTCACACATTTCTAATGAATATATTTGGACAAATATAGTTCTACACTATTTTTTTTTTACTAATGCATGTCACAAATTAAAGAAAATGCATTCATATGTCATAAGAGAAACACAGATTCAACCCTCTTGTTTGTTAGTGGCCTTCCAGCCAATATATTTAAACGCTCCCATTGCAACTGCTGACTGGGTGCATGACTCAGCAGTGAATCACAAATTGTCTCAAGGCTGTGACTTTCGAACAGCTCATATTTGTTTCAACTGAAGCTCCCCCTTGATAAATTTAACTTTATTAAGGATGCTGATCACTGAAGTGGACTTGGAAACCGAAGAATTCATTGGAAATCGAATTTTTATTTCAGTTTTCATATACATGACATTATACTGAACATTACTGTATACTGCAACAGTTTTCCTTCAAAATAATTAATGGACTCTTTACCTAGTAAAATAGTGACCACCGATATCATACTGTCGTTGTTTTTCAATCAGAATTACATTTGATATTCATAGTAAAGTGTCCTTTAAATGTTATGTTACATTTCTTTTTTGACAAGACAATTTTTTTTTCACGGTTTTTAATGGGAGAATTCTGCTGCCAGTTTTACTGCCTTAGCGAAGGATTCAAAGCATGCGGAAGTGTTTTGGAGCTGAAAATTCCGTTTTGGATACTACAAAAAGTTACCAAAATGTGTTTTAGCTGAGATATATGAGCATTATTTTTATTATGACTTGGGTTTTTGTCATCCAACATTTTGAAACAGGAGTGAAACCAATATAGATTGCTAATACACCTCTTGATAGATGATCCTAGAAGAGATATTTTTACTGTTTTTACTGTTTTTTTGTCTGCTGGTTTGTTAACTTAGCAAAGGATTCTAGAAATGTTGTGAAGAAAGCTTTGTTTTGGGGTATGGGTTGCTGTCTAAGTTCCAATAGGGAGGGAGTGTTGGTTTAAATGTGTATTGTGTGAACTAACTTGTAAGCACAGTAGCATTTACACTGCATCGTATAAAATATGCTGCCTTTCTTCCTATATTTTTTTTTTCAGATGCTCTGAACGATAGCACCAATATCACAATGGTTCCGAATGAAACGTATGGATTGCCTGTAGAGAATCTACCAGAAGTAAATGGCAATATTACATCTAATGAAATCTATGGAGTCGCACAAGATCTAGAGCCAGACTATCTGGAAATACCATAACATAGGATTGCCTTGGACAATTTTTGTAATGCTTGTTCATCATATTTGTTAGTAAACTGCTAATGAAGTCTTGGTAAAAGTGTTACATTATGAGTTTTTGTGATAGCTACATGAACCCTAATTGACTTGAACCAACATTAGAGTAGTTACATAGAAATTCCATAATGTGGGCTTGTCTTGGGATTTTAAAGGTTTTGTAGTTGAGTGTGTTCTCCATACATTTCTGTGATAACTAATGAGGCCATATATTAGCTTTATCTCAGTGTTTTATAATATTGGTTCATGTTCAATTGTATAATTTGTATGCTAGTATGTAATATCGGAGCTACACACATTATGTCATACTGAACATAAGATTAATTAAATTAAATAAAGATGTTAGGTGATCCTTAACAACACCACTTCCTAATTGCTGTGTCCAGGTGGGAACTCTACTTCTGTACTTGGAACTGGAGCCCATTTCTTCATCATCATATCATCACCATTTTACCTTGCCCACAGTGATGTGTGGTAAGGTTTTTGTTGGGTTTTTTTTCACCCATGTCTGTGTGGTTGTGTGAGTCAACAAAATAACTTAATTGATACCAAGATATGTTCCAAAGAACAATTGATTAAATTTTCAAAGGTTAAAAGTGCAACACAGGAAAAATAGCTTGATGATCCTTGCCAAATTTGGTAGGCAGGTTAATATTTGGGAACCATGTAATGGTTAATTTAAATTCTATTAGGGCAAGGTTCCTACTAAAATACCTGCTTGGTTGATCTGGTCTCAAATTGGGTCACAATTAGGCATTGCACGATTTGCCAAATACTGAATAGGCAGACTAAGTACGCACCATGGAACAAATTTGGAAAGATCAGTCAGGCTAGAAACCTGCTTGATGTTATTTACACTTAATGGAAAGATTAAATATGTACCAAAGAACATTTTGAATGGTGAAGAATGGAATCTGCATCTAACTATATCAGTTTTCATTTATTAAAAAAAAAGTCTGACGGAAACCCCCCAAAAACAACAACAACAACAACAACAACAGTTGTATCTAAACTAAAACTCACATTGGAAGCTTCTGCCTAATTGGCAGTTTCAGCCGATGTTAGGACCAAAAAGATACCAAGTGTGCTATGAATACTTCCCTAAGGTAGTGCACCGGCAGTGCAAATTGTTGAGGTATGAAAAAACCCATAAAATTTTTCTTCATGATCTTTCTTTGTTTCTTTATTTGCTTCCTTGTTTCTCTTTTCTTCATCTGCATAGCTGGCGTACAATTGGTCCTCATCATAACTGGTGTACAATTTGTCCTCATCTTAACTAGCATATAATATGTCCTCATCATAACTGGCATACAATATGTCCTCATCATCACTGACGTATAATAGGTCCTCATCTCATAACTCACATACAATAGATCCTTATCATAACTGGCATACAATAGGTCCTCATTATAACTGGTGTACAATACATTCTCATCATAATTGGCTTACAATAGGTCATTGTCATAACTGGCATAAAGTAGGTCCTCTCATCATAATTTTAGTAGTAGTAAACTCCAAATGTTCCAATGCTGGTCCATAACTACTCCGTTTCTCGATCCAGTGAAGCAACAAACATGAAAACTGGTGAATAATGGTAAATACTATAAGGACACAACTTTCGCTGATGATTCATACCGTAATGAATGACTCGCGCTTAGTTCAGCTGTTTACTTTTTGGAGATCTCACTTTTGGCAACTGTTACAAAGTCCAAAGAGGCTGAAGCTGATTCTGTACCGTAATATATTTGGTAGTGTTCTCCCGTGCAAGTCTTTGAAGGAGGCTACAACATTAACAACATATTCTGTTTTCTGTTATTTTGTAGTAGATATTGTGGTGTACATCAGTGCATTCAACAATATATAGCATATGTTGATATGTGTAGTACACAGCAATAACAAAAAAAACGTGATAAAAACCAAATTGTACCTCCATTGTACAGCCTATGTTTGGTGCAGTCCTCCAGCATTCAACTAGCTAATGTGCATAAACAACAATAAACACGAAAAAATTGATACAAGAGCACAAATGTTTTATTTAAAAATAAACAGCTATATTGTATTGACCTATTAGAAAAGAAAGGAAACAAGATTGTTCCCTTGACCACAACCAGTCACCCTTCATCACATAAACCAATATTGTGGGTTTGTGGTTGCACAGGTACTCCATGATTTTAAACCAGCACAGTATTGGTGTCTACATGGGTGCAGTCATCTTTACTTACTTGATTAACAAGTCAATCAAATAGCTGTTCTTTAAAAATTAAAATTATTTTTATTATTGTTGTTGTTGTTGTTGTTGTTATTGTTGTTGTTGTTACTGTTGTTGTTGTTGTTATTATCATCATCACCATCATCATCATCATCATCATCATCATTAAAAAAATTCTGTAAAATAATAACAAAAACAACAAGAACAACAATAATAATTAATAATAATACCAACAATAATGACAACAACAGCAATGGCAACAACAACAATAATAATAACCAGATAATAATAATAAGCAGTAATAAGAATGACAGTGATAAATAATAATATTATAATATAGGGTTGTTATTGTTAAAATATTACTAATTTTATTATTACTACTACTACTATTACTACTATTGCTGCTACTAGTACAGTATTTTATAATTTCTACTACTATTATAATGGTACAATTTGGTGAAACTGAAAACCTATCTGCAGATATTATTTACTTGAGCATAAGTGGGAGGGGCTAGAAAGTCTAAATGTGCTATCCAGCTCCTCTGACTGACTTGAGCATAAGTGGGTGGGGCTGGAAAGGTCGATTGTGAGGCGGCACAGTGAATGTGAGGCGGTGGTCTGAATGTGAGGATGCAGGTCTGAATTTGACACTGCAGGTCTAAACAGGAAAGATAGTCCTGCTATCCAGCTCCTCTGACTTGGAAGGAAAAAAAAATGAGCATTGTGAGGCCAAATGTGGGGCTACATGCTGAATATGAGACTGAGGTCTGAATGTGCTGAATGTGAATCAATAGATCTGAATGTTTAGGTACAGATCCAAATAGCCCTGCTACCCAGCTCCTCAGACTTACTTGAGCATAAGCTGGCAAGTCTCAATATGAGGTTGAATGTGAGGCTGCACAAGAATGTGTGGCTGAATATGAGGGTGCAGGTCTGAATGTGAAGCTACAAGTCTGAATATTTCACAATAGGTATGATAGTATATCTTGCTTTTATTACTTGAACGTAAGTGGTGGTACTGGAAAATCTGAATGTGTGGCTGAATGTGAAGCTGTGGTCTGAAAGTGAGGCTAATGACTGAATATGAGGCATGGAAATGTGGAAATTGATCTCCAATGTGAGGCTACAAGTCTAAGGAAAGATAAACAGCATTCTGTAGTCTAAATATGGGGCTGCATGCATGAGGCTGAAGTCTAACTATGGGGATGGGGGCCTAAAAGTGCACCTGGTTCAGAAAATATTTATCACTTAGGATACAAAACTTCCATAATTTTTGTTGTCCTTACAACATGAGAAGAATGGGGAGAAAATGGTTTTCAATGGGGTTTGAACCCACAGCCCACAGATATACAAGAGAGCATTATCCCACTGATCCTCCCCATCCATTGCCAGCTTTTTTTTTTGGTGATTTTAGGTCCACCATTTTAATAAGTGGGTCAAATCAATATAGGGAGTAAAGCCGAGAATAAGTAGTGAATGTGGATAAAAGATCAAGGAAGTTCATCGACAAACATTGATGTAACTTGACCCCAGTGTTACCTGTAGATATGAAAAATACTACAGGGGTCGTGTAATGTTTACTTTATCATTTGATAATTGTCGGAAAAATATCAACAGGTCAGAGGATAATTGTCTGGACAGCTAAGGTGTTCAAGTCGGTGAGTAATGCAATAGCATGTGCCGATTCTTACCACTTTTGCCAATTTTGTTAAACCAAACTTGCTTTTGTCTATTAGTAACAAGATATGATATGTTCTGATTCTTTTGTAGCGGACATGGTAAGCATGATTACCAGTCAACAATAGCAATAGCAACAATACATATATAGCATGTGTTGACATGTTGATATGTGTGATGTACCACAATGAGAATAAAGTTAGATAAAGGGATCTTAAAGCCTAGGAAATCCTCCACCGCTCAGCACACACTAGTCTTATGTGGCCAGACTATAGTTTTCCTTTACATCTGGCAGGCGGGGAAAACTATAGTCTGGTACAGTTACAGAGAGTGATACATTCTTGACACCCTAGCATAATTGGGGGTGTTGATTGAACCTTAACCAGTATGAACTGATTACGAATGTATAAATGTGCATAAATATTACTGCTACTATGGATGTGTGTTGTTCTTTGTGAAGGCTGAAAGCTGCAGCTTGTGTAAGATCTCACTTACCCTCTGGCCATGCCAAAAATTAGGAGGAAGAAGTTGTATGGATCTCTGTTTAAGGATCTTGAGCTGAATTGAATGCAGAAGTTAGGAAAAACTTGGATTTACAATTGATTTACTTCGTGAAGGATGAAGGAAATAGTTATCTCTGCAGGGATTGTGATTTTATATTGAACAAAATTCATGAAGTATAAAATTGTTCCTGTTGAAAAGAAGAATTCATCTCTATTTCGCTTTATTTTCGGCTGATGTTCTCACCACCTGCACTACATTTTGCTGGTCAAATGAGATGCATGCCTTCAGATACTGAAAGCGTGACTAGCATTTTTCCTGCAAAGTGTTTGGTTTCCAACTGATCAAAGTGATCTGGTTTGTAGAGAGACATGATTTACACAACAATCTCTACAACTTCAGCATAGTGAACGATACTCTGATGGGAGCAGCACAGCAATCATCAGAAGTGAATGTAAGTAGTTACTTGACTGCTGTTTGCTACTGTTTAAGTTGACATAATATTGTAGTAAAATGACTGTATGGTAAAAATGCTACAAAAGGAATAATCATATTGACTATTCATGCAAACTTTTGTAGAAAGAGAGAGAGGCTGACATGCAGACAGATAGATTGACAATAACACCAAGAACTTGAACAATTAACATGCAAGAATGCTAATGCATTTTTTTAATAGGTAAAAGACGAGCTATCCATCTGGCTCACATGTTTATACTGTCACCCCTTCACATAAGATTGCTATCAAGGAATATTCACAACATACCTACAAGTCTGTGGCTGCATGCTGCTGTCATGAAGTCAGCTTCAATCTAAGGCCATGTATTACAGGAATTAGCTTCAACCATCAAGAAAGAGATGAAGCCGCTGGCATCAAAGCAGCATAACTGCAGTTGAATGTGTATAGCATTTTTGCTGAAGGTTGTCTTTTTAGAGTTTTTTTAAAGAAATTACCAATTTAATGAAGTTTTCTTGGTTATGTTTACATGACAATGTTTACGAATATTATCTCCTTGATTTTATTCATTTCTTATAATATTGACCTTTTTTGAGAAAACCTGCGCATACACCATTTATTGCCAGCATAACTTGCAACTCTCCTGCAACATGTCATATTATTTGGAATAGAGCAAACAAATAGTTATATATCTAAATAAATAGTAATAATTATACTGTATACTTGTGCGTTGCAGTGCATTATAGTACCACTCTATGTACTACTCATATTCACTTCACTAAACAAACTCAACATTATGCCTTTCTTATCCGGATACTCTGTTAATAATCCAGAATATTTCTGAATGCCACACATTTTGATGAGAAAAACACTATTTTATCTAAATGTCAAGTTGTTGTTTTTCAATTTCAGTAAAAATGCTTCATAACAGCAGAAAAGCTTAGTGTAGCTATATGTGGCTCAGTTTTATAACAAATACACTTTTTTGGCCTAAATGACAAAGTTTTTTTGTCAATTTCAGTGAAAATTAAACAAAACAGAAGAAAAGCTTATTGTAGCAGAAGGTGGCACAATTTGATGAGAAAACCACTCTTTTGACATAAATGACTATTTTGTTTGTCAATTTCCTTAAAAATGCTTTAAAACAGCAGCAAAACTTAGTGTACCTGTATATGGCTCAATTTGGTGAGAAAAACTCTTTTTGGACCTAAATGACAAGTTTATTTTTAATTTCAGTAAAAAAAAAAGCTTCAAAACAACAGAATAGCTTACTATAGCTGCATGTGGCTCAATTTGATGATAAAAACAATTTTTTGACCTAACTGTCAATTTTTTTGTCAATTTCTGTAAAAACGATTCAAAACAGCAGAAAAGCTTGGTGTAGCGGTATGTGGCTCAATTTGATGAGAAAAACACTTTTTTGACCTAAAGTCAAGTTATTATGTCAATTTCAGTAAACATGCTTCAAAACTGCAGAAAATCTTAGTTTAGCTGTATGTGGCTCAATTTATGAGAAGGACATTTTTTTGACATAATTAACAAGTTTTTTGTCAATTTAAGTAAATATGTTTCAAAACAGCAGAAAAGTTTAGTGTAGCTGTATGTGGCTCATTTTGATGAGAAGAAAAAAATTTGACCAAAATGACAATTTTTTTGACGATTTACGAAAAAATGATTCAAAACAGAAGAAAAGCTTAGAGGAGCTGTATGTGGCTCAATTTGATGAGAAAACACTTCTTTGATCTAAATGTCAATTTTATTTTGTCAATTTCAGTAAAATGCTTCAAAGCAACTAAAAAGCTGTATGTGGTTCATTTTGCAGAGAAAATCACTATTTTGACTAAAAAGATTTTTTTTGTCAATTTCCAAAAAAAAACGATTCAAAACAGCTGAAAATCTTAGTGTAGCTGTATGTGGCTCAATTTGATGAGAAGGACACTTTTTTTTTTACCTAAATAACAATTTTTTTTGTCAATTTCAGTAAAATGCTTCAAAGCAACTAAAAGGCTTATTAGAGCTCTATGTGGTTCATTTTGCTGAGAAAATCACTATTTTGACTAAAAAGATTTTTTTGGTCCATTTCCAAAAAAAGGATTCAAAACAGCAGAAAACTTAGTGTACTGTATGTGGCTCAATTTGATGAGAAGGACACTTTTTTTTTACCTAAATAACAAATATTTTTGTCAATTTCAGTAAAAAAAACATCAAACAGCAGAGTTAGAGTAGCTGTATGTGGCTCTATTTGATGAGAAAAACACTTTGACCAAAATATCATTTAGTTTTTGACAATTTCAGTAAAAATTCTCAAAACACTAGAAAAGCTTAGCATAGCTGCATGTGGCTCATTTTGCTGAGAAAAAAAAAATTGACTAAAAAGATGGGGTTTTTTTGCCAATTTCCATAAAAATCATTCTAAACAGCAGAAAAGCTTAGTTTAGCTGTATGTGGCTCAATTTGATGAGAAAAACACTTTTTGACCTAAATAACAATTTTTTTTTTGGTCAATTTCAGTAAAAAAAAAAAGCATCAAAACAGCTGAAAAGCTTAGTGTAGTTTATGTCTCAATTTGTTTTGTAAAACACTTCTCTGACCCAGATGTCTAGTTTTTTGTCGATTTACGTAACAATGCTTCAAAACCGTAGAAAAGCTTAGTCAGCTGTATGTGGCTCAATTTGAAGAGAAGAAAACTTTTTTGACCTAAATAAGTTTTTTGTCAATTTCAGTAAAAATGCTTCAAAACATCAGAAAAGCTTAGTGTAGCTGTATGTGGCTCAATTTGATGAGAAATACATTTTTTGACCTAAATGACAGGTTTCCAGTCAATTTCTGTTAAAATGATTTAAAACAGCAGAATAACATAGTGTTGCTATTTGTGGCTCAATTTGATGAGAAAAAACACTTCTTTGACCTAAATATCAAGTTTTTTTTATCAATTTCCGTAAAATTCTTCAAAACAGCAGAAAAGCTTAGTGTATCTGTATGTGGCTCTATTTGATGAGAAGAACAATTTTTGACCTAAATAACAAGTTTTTGTTAATTTCTGTAAAAATGATTCAAAACAGCAGAAAAGCTTAGAGTAGCTGTATGTGGCTCATTTTGCTGAGAAAAACACTTTTTTGACTAAAAAGATGTTTTTTGTCAATTTCCGTAAAAATAATTCAAAACTGCAGAAAAGCTTAGTTTAGTTAAGTTGCACAATTTGATGTGAAAAACACTCTTTTGACATTGATGACAATTTTTTGTCAATTTCTATAAAAATGCTTCAAAACAGCAGAAAAGCTTAGTGTAACTGTATGTGGCTCAATTTGACGAGACAAACCCTTTTTTGAGCTGAATGACTTAGTATTTTGTCAATTTCAGCAAGAATGCTTCAAAATAGCAGAAAAGCTTAGTGTACCTGTATGGGGCTCAATTTGGTGAGAAAAACACTTTTTTGACAAAAAAAATGTGTTTTTGTCAATTTCAGTCAAAATGATTCTAAACAGCAGAAAAGCATAGTGTAGCTGTATGTGGCTCAATTTGATGTGAAGAACACTTTTTTGACCTAAATAGCAAGTTTTTTTTGTCAATTTCAGTAAAAAAAACTTCAAAACGGTAGTAAAGCTTAGTGTATCTCTCTGTGGCTCATTTTCATGAGAAGAACACTTGACCAAAATGAAAAGTTTTTTTTGTCAATTTCCGTTAAATGCTTCAAAACAGCAGAAAAGCTTATTGTAGCTCTATGTGGCTTATTTTGATGAGAAAAACACATTTTTGACTAAAAAGATGTGTTTTTTGTCAATATCCGTAAAATGATTCAAAACTGCAGAAAAGCTTAGTGTAGCTGTAAGTTGCACAATTTGATGAGAAAAACACTCTTTTGACAAAAATGACTAGTTTTTTGTCAATTTCCATAAAAATGCTTCAAAACAGCAGAAATGTTTAGTGCAACTGTATGTGGCTCAATTTGACGAAAAAAAATCTTTTTTTGAGCTGAATGACTAAATTTTTTTTTATCCATTTCAGGAAAATTGCTTCAAAACAGCAGAAAAGCATAGTGTAACTGTACAAGGCCCAATTTCAAGAGAAAAACACTTTTTTGACCTAAATGTCAATTTTTTGGTCAATTTCAGTAAATATGCTTCAAATCAACAGAAAAGTTTAGTGTAGCTGTACAAGGCCCAATTTGATGAGAATAACACTTTTTTGACTTAAATGTCAAGTTTTTGGTCAATTTTAGTAAAAATGCTTCAAAACATCAGTAATGCTTGGTGTAGATCTATTTGGCGCACATTCATCGGAAAAAAATATTTTTGACCTAAATAACAATTTTTTTTAATCTAATTCATTAAAAATGGTTTAAAACCGAAGAAAACATTGGTATAGCTCTCTATGGGTCATATTGATGAGAAAAACATTTTTTTGACCAAAATGACATGTTTTTTGTCAATTTCAGTAAAAATGATTCAAAACAGAAGAAAAGCTTATGATGCTGTATATGGCACAATTTGTGGAGAAAACACATTTTTTACCAAAATGACAATTTTTTGGGTCAATTTCAGTAAAAATGCTTCAAATAGCAAAAAAAAAAAGGGCTTAGTTTTGTTGTATATGGCTCATTTTGATGAGAAATACACTTATTTGACCTAAATGACATGTTTTTTGTCAATTTCTGTAAAAATAATTCGAAACAGCAGAAACTCATTTTGTCAATTTCAGTATGTGGCACAATTTGATGAGAAATACACTTTTTGACCTATATATCAAGTTTTTTTTATCAATTTCAGTAAAATTCTTCAAAACAGCAAAAAAAAAGCTTAGTATAGCTGTATGTGGCTCATTATGCTGAGGGAAAAAAAATTTTGACAAAAAGATGTATTTTTGTCAATTTCAGTAAACATGCTTCAAAACAGCAGAAAATCTTAGTGTAGCTGTATGTGGCTCAATTTGATGAGAACCACACTCTTTTGACCTAAATAACAATTTTTTTTGTCAATTTCAGTAAAAATGCTTAAAAATAGCAGAAAAGCTTAGTATAGCTGTATGTGGCACATTATGCTGAGAAAAACAGTTTTTTGACTAAAAAGATTTTTTTTTTTTGTCAATTTCAGTAAAAAACCTCAAAACGGCAGTAAAGCTTAGTGTATCTGTATGTGGCTCATTTTCATGAGCAGAACACTTTTTGACCAAAATGAAATTTTTTTTGTCAATTTCCGTTAAAATGCTTCAAAACAGCGGAAAAGCTTAGTTTAGCTGTAAGTTTCACAATTTGATGAGAAAAACACTCTTTTGACATAAATGACTATTTTTTTGTCAATTTCCATAAAAATGCTTCAAAACAGCAGAAAAGCTTAGTGTAACTGTATGTGGCCCAATTTGAGGAGAAAAACCCTTTTTTTTGCTGAATGACTAAAGTTTTTTGTCGATTTCAGCAAAATTGCTTTAAAACAGCAGAAAAGCATAGTGTATCTGTACGAGGCCCAATTTGATAAGAAAAACACTTTTTTGACCTAACTGACAAGTGTTTTTGTCATTTTAGTAAAAATGCTTCAAAACATCAGAAAAGCATGGTGTAGATCAATTTGGCGCACATTGATCAGAAAAAAAAAATTTGACCTAAATAACAATTTTTTTGTCTTATTCGGTAAAAATTGTTTAAAACAGAAGAAAACCTTGGTATAGCTCTGTATAGGTCATATAGATGAGAAAAACACTTTTTAGACCTAAATGACATGTTTTTTGTCAATTTCAGTAAAAATGATTCAAAACAGAAGAAAAGCTTATGCTGTATGTGGCACAATTTGATGAGAAAAACACATTTTTGACCAAAATGTCAATTATTTTTGTCAATTTCATTAAAAATGCTTCAAAATAGCAACAAAAAAATATTAGTGTTGCTGAATGAGTCTCATTTTGATTAGAAAAACACTTTTTTGGCCTAAATGACCGATTTTTTTGTCAATTACTGTAAAAATGCTTCAAAACAGCAGAAAAGCATAGTATAGCTGTAAATGATTCAAAATTGCAGAATAGTAGAAGTTTAATCTAAATAACAAGTATTTTTGTCAATTTCAGTAAAAATGATTCAATGCAGCAGAAAAGCTTGGTGTAGCTCTGTGTTGGTCATATTGATGAGAAGAACACTTTTTTTTACCTAAATAACAATTTTTTGTCTATTTCAGTAAAAATGGTTCAAAACAGAAGAAAACCTTGGTATAGCACTATATGGTTTATATTGAAAAAAAAAGGGTTTTTTTCCTATATGACATGTTTTTTGTCAATTTCAGTAAACATGCGTCAAAATTGCAAAAAAGCTTAGTGTAGCTGGATGTGGCTCAATTTGATAAGAACCACACTCTTTTGACCTAATTAACAATTTTTTTGTCAATTTCAGTAAAAATGCTTTAAAATAGCAGAAAAGCTAAGTATAGTTGTATGTGGCTCATTTTGTTGAGAAATACACTTTTTTGACTAAAAAGATGTGGTTTTTTTTCAATTTCCGTTAAAATGATTCAAAACAACAGAAAGCTTAGTATAGGTGTAAGTGGCACAATTTGCTGAGAAGAACATATTTTTGACCAAAATAAAAAGTTTTTGTCAATTTCAGTAAAAATGCTTCAAAACAGCAGAAAAGCTTAGTGTAGCTGTATGTGGCACATTTTGATTACAAATATATTTTTTTACCTAAATGACAAGTTTTGTCGATATATATACTAAAAAGAGCTTCAAAATAGCAGAAAAGCTTAGTGCAGCTGTATATGGCTCATTTTGATGAGAAATACGCTTTTTTATCCTAAAAGACAGGTTTTCTGTCAATTTCTGTAAAAATGTTTCAAAACAGCAGAAAAACATAGTGTTGCTCTATGTGGCTCAATTTGATGAGAAAAACACTTCAGTGACCTTAAATATCAAGTTTTTTTCAATCAATTTCAGTAAAATTCTTTAAAACAGCAGAAAAGCTTATTATAGCTGTATGTGGCTCATTATGCTGAGAAAAACACTTTTTTGACTAAAAAGATGTGTTTTTTGTCAATTTCCGTAAAAATGATTCCAAACAGCAGAAAAACATGGTTTAGCTGTATGTGGCTCAATTTGATGAGAAGAACACTTTTTTGACCTAAATAACAATTTTTTTTGTCGATTTCAGTAAAATAAACTTCAAAATGGCAGTGAAGCTTAGTGTATCTGTATGTGGCTCATTTTGATTAGAAGAACACTTTTTGACCAAAATAGCAGGTTTTTTTGTCAATTTCCGTTAAAATGCTTCAAAACAGCAGAAAAGCTTAGTGCAGCTGTATGTGGCTCATTTTGATGAGAAATACAAATTTTGGCTGAAATGACAAGTTTTTTGTCAATTTCTGTAAAAATTATTCAAAACAGCAGAAAAGCTTAGTGTAGCTGTATGTAGCACATTTTGATGAGAAAAAAACTATTTTATCTAAATGTCAAGTGTTTTTTTTGTAAATTTCAATAAAATGCTTCATAACAGCAGAAAAGCTTAGTGTAGCTCTATGTAGCTCAATTTGGTGAGAAAAACTCTTTTTTTAACTGAATGACAAGTTTATTTTTAATTTCAGTAAAAAAAAGCTTCAAAACAACAGAAAAAATTAGTGTAGCTCTGTGTGGCTCAATTTGTTGAGAAAAACAATTTTTTGACCTACCTTTCAATTTTTTTGTCAATTTATGTAAAAATGATTCAAAACAGCAGAAAAGCTTAGAGTAGCTGTATGTAGCTCAATTTGATAAGAATTTTTTTTTTTAATAAATGACATGTTTGTTGTTAATTTCAGTAAACATGCTTCAAAACTGCAGAAAAGCTTAATGTAGCTGTAAGCGTTTTCAGCTCCTTGCAACTTATTTTGCCTAACTACTTTAGTTGACAACAATAAGTAAACGCTTAGCTAGTTTGGCCTTGTTCTCAATCTTCTATAGAGAATCCTCAGCTCAGACTCCACTCAGCTAACAAGCCTTGTGCCGCTAGCTTCTGACACTAATTAGCAATTAAGAGATAGGTATTCAAAATATCATCAGGGAGAGAACGGTCTCTTTTACTCCCTCTGGTTATACAAGACAATGGATACAATGGCCCACACACAAAAGTAGTTCAAAGACACTAGTTCAAATAACACACCAGTCTTACAATAATTCAGAAAATGACCAAAATCTCTCTAACAACACATCCGTCCATTCCTTATATAATTTACGAGCAGTTCTACGTCCCATCACGGGACGTCATCAGCATTCTTCGGTCCTTTGAAATGACCATTATCAATGCATCCTGTCATCTTGTAATTGATTGTCTTCTTATTCCAATTAGGTGGTGGGCTATCAGACTGGTCTGGGGATAATCTGTCAGTCAGTGGGGTTAGCCCTGACAGTAGCTGTATGTAGCTCAATTTTTATGAGAAGAACATTTTTTGACCTAAATAACATTTTTTGGTCAATTTCAGTAAAAAAGCTTCAAAACAGCAGAAAAGCTTAGTGTAGCTGTATGTGCCACAATTTGATGAGAAAAACACTTCTTTGACCTAAATATCAACTTTTTTTGTCAATTCAGTAAATAAGCTTTAAAATAGCAGAAAAGCTTAGTGTAGCTGTATGTGGCTCATTTTGATGAGAAGAACAATTTTTGACCAAAGTGACAATTTTTTGGACGATTTACGAAAAAAAGCTTCAAAATTTGTGGCTCTATTTGATGAGAAATTTTTTAACCTAAAGTCAAGTTTTTTTGTCAATTTCTGTAAGCGTGCTTCAAAACTGCAGAAAATCTTAGTGTAGCTGCATGTTGCTCAATTTGAAGAGAAGGACACTTTTTTGACATAAATAACAAGTTTTTTATCAATATCAGTAAATATGCTTCAAAACAGCAGAAAAGCGTCAAAAATCTGGTCATTTTGGTGGCACATTTTGATGAGAAGAAAAAATTTTGACCAAAATGACCAGATTTTTGACGATTTACTTAAAAATGCTTGAAAAAAGCAGAAAAGCTTAGTGTAGCTGCATGTGGCTCAATTTGATGAGAAAAACACTTTTTTGACCTAAATGTCAATTTTTTTTGGTCAATTTTAGTAAACATGCTTCAAAACTGCAGAAAATTTTAGTGTAGCTGTATTTGGCTCAATTTGATGAGAACCACACTCTTTTGACCTAAATAACAATTTTTTGGACAATTTCAGTAAAAATGCTTTAAAATAGCAGAAAAGCTTAGTTTAGCTGTGTGTGGCTCAATTTGATGAGAAAAAAACTTTTTTGACCTAAATGTCAAGTTTTTTTGGTTAATTTTAGTAAACATGCTTCAAAACTATAGAAAATCTTAGAGTAGCTCTATGTGGATCAATATCATGAGAAGCACAATTTTTGATCTAAATAACATGTTTTTTGTCAATTTAAGTAAAAAAAGGTTCAAAACAGCAGAAAAACTTAATTAAATTTATATGTGGCTCATTTTGGTGAGCAAAACACCTTTTCACCAAAATGACAATTTTTTGGTCGATATACGTAAAAATGCTTCAAAAATAGCAGAATAGCTTAGTGCAGCTGTATGTGGCTAATTTTTTTAAGAGAAATACACTTTTTTGAATTAAATGAGAGGTTTTCTGTCAATTTCTGTAAAAATGATTCAAAACAGCAGAAAAATAGTGTGTAGCTGTATGTTGCTCAATTTGATGAGAAAAACACTTCTTTGACCTAAATATCAATTTTTTTAATCAATTTCAGTAAAATTCTTCAAAACAGCAGAAAAGCTTATTATAGCTATATCTGGCTCATTATGCTGAGAAAAACACTCTTTTGACCAAAAAGATGTTTTTTTTGTCAATTTCCGTAACAACGATTCTAAACAGCAGAAAAGCATAGTGTAGCTGTATGTGGCTTAATTTGATGAGAAGAACATTTTTTTGACCTAAATAACAAGTTTTTTTGTCAATTTCAGTAAAATAACTTCAAAACTGCAGAAAAGCTTAGTGCAGCTGTATGTGGCCACACAGAATTTGGCATCCCCACTTTTTAGCACCACCATGCCAAACACCATTTGGCATCCTATGTGTCGTCTTCTGTTCAGGGAACTAGTTCCGTTGCGCTACTTTCCCATTGTCTCATAACCCAAATTAGGAATTTAATGAATATGTGTAAGAACCCAGAGATATTTCAGGACCACCAGTTGATCACTGGAAGTAGTACCATGTTTGGTCTGGCTCATAAGACTATATCACACCTGCATTTAGCTGAAAAAAATTAATAAATAATCGACGAGCAATACCAGAACTCACTAGTGAGTTGGTCAGAATACTTCATATTACTGTGCATGGCTTATTTGGTAATTTGTCGCTATTGAGTATGGTAGCACTCCCTATATTGGTTCGACCCCTATTTCAAGACGCCACAAAAACTACTGTTTATATCTCGGCTAAAATTCACTTTGGCAGCTTCTTAGTGTCCAAAATGGTGGTTTCAGCAGATTTCAACTTGAAAACACTTTGGTTGTGCCATAATCCTTTCAATTTTACAGTCATTTAATAAGGATACCTGAGACCTATGTAACGGGAGTTTTGGATTCTTCGGGGGGGGGGGGGGGGGAGGGGACGGAATGGCAGTGGACTGCACCCCCCAAAACTGTTAAAAACCAGAAATTTACTATTCGGATCTTGTAACTTCAAATATTGCTTATCATAACTCAAGTACCATAGGTCCATTCATTATCATTTTACTTTGAGAAGACTCCAAATTGTCCAATGCATTATTCAACCAATCTGCTTCAAATTTTGTTGGGAAAAAATTGGCGCCATTTTGTCCATAACGCAAAGCTCAATTAAGATTTTATATTTTGTCGATGCAATCCAGCTTGCGCTGATTAAGAATTTGTCTTTAGAATAGAGCAGCTGCACGTGAGGTCACCATCACAACACACATTCATTTTGCATGGCAAAAACAGCAAGGCATCGGTTATAAAGGTTTCTGATCATTATTATTCTCTGCATGATGCCTGACAGTAAGAAAAGGTATATGAACACTCTTTGAAGGCCAAGATCCCTTTATTTCAAGTCAAAACAATCTGTTGAATCAAACAGATCATTTCTCCGACTTCAGGTAGCATCTTAGCTAATGAAGCTAACTAGCTAGTAGCTAATAGTAGACCGAGAAGTTTTTCCCGATCCTATACCATTATCCCGACTTCTATCACTACTTAATATACTCCACTAGTTTTGTTGAGGAGGAGTAAAATATATATATATAAAAAAGCATTATTGCATATAAGTGTTTTATTGACAGATAATGGTTCTTCAAACATTTTGGAAAGCAAGTGATGTAAAACACTCATATACAGTGTCCAAGTTACCACTGCAACTTTGGGCAGCCATAAGGAAGAATTCTACTGTTTTGGGGTACTGTACATGCATGGCTGGTTTAGCTGAAACTAGTTCTCACATTGCAGCTATCCTGTACTGGAAGGAAGCAGCTATCCATATTAGCAACAACAATGCCTGTACATCCAAGCCAAATAGTTGAGCTTCCTCCATATTTACCAAAGGCTTGCCAGCAAGTTCCTTGGAGGAAATGGAGAAAATTTCCTAGCGGCGAACTAATGGCATATCAAGCCAAGTCCTGAATTGGAAAAATGTTATAAAACAATTACCCAGCAAAGAAGATATTGAAGAATTTTACATAACTTCAAGCAGTGATTCAAAGTAAAGCCAGAAATTCTCACTCTGTTGCCTCTATGTAGTGATAATTTTTCCCTTTTCATCAAAGAATCTACCACTCTTACTGCAAGGCTGGTATTCTCCTCAAAACCTACACCTAGACTATTTGCAATTACTTTAAAATGTCAAAGGAATGTGTATTGAGCCAGATACAGAATTACAGGTTAAAGACAATGAAGAAATTACCAGGCACAAGCCACTAACAAGCAATGGTTTAAATATATGCTTCACCAGAAGGGGACCACCTGAAACCACCGAAATTTGAAACACATATTTGTAGCTATTATAACTTTTTTCCCTTTCTTTTATGCTGGTACTTTTAATAACAACTTGCTGTTTATTGTGTGTGCTTTAAGATGATATGTGAAATGTCTCTATAGGCACATTTTCTTAGAAGATACATCCAAAAAGGCAAGGATCACACAAAAAATTGAACTTCCCTAACTGGGGCAAGAATAATTCTCAAGTGCCAGGACTACAGATGCCCAAATTGTTTGTGGCTTATCAAAACACTAAACTATGATTTAATAGAGACATTTATCAATACAGTCTCGCGTTTATTAGTTATAAGGCACGTCATTTCCAACAGCACAAAAAAAACACGTAATATCCAATCACCATAACTTGGCAATGCTTCAAGTAAAAAAATAATTTAAACTGCTTAATCACAGCTAAGTATTTTGGCAAGCCACAAACCAAATTTTGGCATTTGTAAACTAAGGTGCCTGGGAGTTATCCTTGCCCCAGTTTGGGAGGTACAATTTTTTGAGTGACTCTTGCCTTTTTGGATGTATCATCTAAGAAAATATGTCTATAGAGATATTACACATATTATCTTAAAACACACACAATAAGCAACAAGCTGGTATTAAAAGTATCTGTACAGATGAGAGGAGAAAAAAGTTATGATAGCTACAAATATCTGTTTAAATTTCGGTACTTCCCTTAAGGGGGGGCTACACCTGAAACCAACGAAATTGTAACACTTATTTGTAGCTGTCATAACTTTTTTCCGTTTCTTCTATGCAAATACTTTTTATATCAGCTTGTTGCGTATTGTATGTGCTTTAAAATGATATATAAAAAGTCTATATAGGCACCTTTTCTTAGAAGATATATCAAAACACGCAAGGGTCACTCAAGAAATGGCACTTCCTAATTCGTGGCAGGTTTCCAAGCCAGGGGCGTTGACCGCAGCACCCCAAACTCGGTACGAATGTAGCTAAAGGCATTAGCTGTGATGTAGTGGTTTTATTATTTTTTTCCGGTGATCCCCCCCTGAGTTTTAGTGTTGAGAAGAGGCGGGACCCAAAAAATTGCGCCGACATCTGAAGAATGAGTCAGAATTACTTTCCGGCACATCAATGAAGAAAGCTATAGATGGTACATTGCCATGGACATGGAAGTCATGGTCTAAGACTTGCAACTGTGGCCCATCGATAGTGACAAAAGAGCGATTATG
>CBDHDT010000025.1:0-44552 GCA_965261215.1 Ekhidna sp. | reverse complement strand
ATATCGATGTAAGTGGCACTAGTAGAAGCTTACACCCCTCTTCCACCTATGATATATCATCTTTAGAACACCTCTTGTACCTATTTAAAGTAGCGGAGTTTTATGGTTATAATTGGAATGCTGACGCCCCTAGACCTAGAGTAACATCTGAATCAGGGGGAATTATTACATTAGCGGATGCGTTATCATCAATGGGTGCAGCAAGAGATACTACAGATGCAACAGTACTTGGTGTCGTACAACTATTGGATCCTAAGGTGAGTACACATACAAGTGTATACAGGAATGGAAAACCGTTTGTACTTACCCAAAATTCACCTGCTTTAATGATGGTAGAGTCAGGAGAAGTAAATGCAAGTGATTTACTTAGTCCAGCAGAATTACTGGTAAAAAAAGCTAGCGGGGAAGTAGTAGATGATAAAATACTAGAGCCCTGTGAAAGAACAAGCCCTACACCTAGTACTCATATCAAACCTAGTGACCCTACAGAATATACAACATATAAATCTACAGAGGTTCCTGTAATATTGTGTGACCCTCTTAAATTAAAGACCATCTACTGGGCATTAGATCTGTTAGTAGGAACGCTGTACAATGGGAAAGCCCCTTACTTCTATTCAGGAAACACAGATAATGACGGAAATATCCTAACATTGGATGGTAACATCTATCGTAAGAAAGAGACTAAGCCTGACGGAACCATAACATTCCGTGATATTACCTACAAATCAAAATGGATAACCTCCCGTTTTAAGACCAAAACAAGAGGTTATCGAAATGGTAAAAAGATTTTTGCAGGCATAGGTGGAGAACCCATACCAGAGGATTGTGAAACAAACACATACTCTGACACGAATACTGACACGGATGAGGTTAAGGCAGCTAACAAAATTATAAGAGATAAAAAAACTGCAGACCCTTATTACTGTATGGGTTCTTACTATACTGTTAACGAAATAGCGATAACCTTAGAAGATAGAGAATCTGCTTCAAACGAAGAGGCTTTTTTTAAAAATCTCCAGTGGTTTTTGTACCAAAAAAGATTGTTTCTAGTTATACCTATGTTAGCAGACATTGTGTCTAACTCATTTACGTATAAAGATGCCGTATACCTAAGCGGAATGGGAAATGGTTTAATGGGAGTACTTTCTATAAAACCATTTTGTGGTGAATACGACACTGGTAATGTAACTGCTACTGTAAATTGTAATGCTCCAGCCACACAGAATTCTAATGGTAGATGGATCAAAGATTCTAGATTGATTAAAGAGGACTTTACTGCACTAACGGCGGATGGCTCCAGAAAAGATCTAGGACATTTATCGGATATAGCAGGTGATGCAGTGATTTTTATGGAGCTATGGGGGGGGGGCACGCATCCATCAACAAGCACAGAGAGTGATGCATCTACCCCGGGGGGAGGCACCACAACAACCCACCCCCCATTTGGATTTGCTCCTGCATTCTTTATGGACCTACTCTTTCCACTAGCATTCCCTGACCCAGTTCGAGATGTCGCTGGATTGTTGCCCCCTGTTTTTGGAAACAACGCTGTATTGTTTCGATTGTTAGGCTTTATTAGACCGAAACCAGTAGTAGGCCCAGGGCAACCAGATACATTTGTACCCATCCTGCCCGCTGATGTCTCAGAGGGAAATGAAGAGTGGAATAATCGGAATCGGTTAACAGCCATGTTAATTCCTTTGTTGGATATACTACTAAAGCATTCAGGTGAAGAAAACGGCACTATATATAGTGGCGTACAAGCATTACTTGCTATATGTGGTAAAGTATTGACGCCTTACATATATAGGGGTGTAGATCCAGAACCCAATGGCAATGGAAATATAATTAATTTGATTAGAATGGGTGCAAAATGTGAAGGAAATACATGTAATAGTCCATATTATAGCTTAAGGAAGCCAGGATTGATTGCAGAAGATTATTATCCTGATCCAGATATACAAAGTATAATCGGGCTGTTCATTGAATACCAGAAAAACCAAAGAAATGGCCTCTTAGATGTCATTACAAAGACCAATATCATAGATATTACTTTGTCTGTCTTGGTTGAGGGTGGACGTAATCCAGAGATTCGATTGCCTTTAATCGATGCCCTAAAAAATATGTTAGATTTTATTAGCTTTGAGACTTCTGCGAATACAGCGGATGACCAGATTAGTATACGAGATGGCATGGGTGATTTTATTGATTTTGTCGCCAAATATCCAGATGATAAAAGTAACAACGCAACACATGAAGACTGGAAAATCGTACGAAAAGTAATTACCATCATGGCAAATGTAATAGGAGAACCAAATACACAAACAGGTACGGGAGCTTTAACGGCTTTATTAGACATACTGACCGAAACCGACATACAAGATCACGAAATTGAAAGCTTAATGCGTGTTGTGGGTACTATATTTGCAGACAAAAATGGAAATAACATCAATCTTGTTTCTTCATTTGTAGACCCAGATTTAGTTAATTTACTAACCCTAATGGAACCAGACATTAAGAATCTTGTTGGTATGCTAGTATACATGGCTCGTGTTAATTCCATGGTACATTATTTTTATATTACCATGGAGGCTCCAGATTTTACGGTAAAAGATATCTTCTATGACGTAGGAAGGTTATTAGCGTCTGATAATTTTACCAATAAAACACCTGATGGTCTTTTATATGGTCTAGGTGCGGTATTAGAGAACTTTTCAAAATTGATAGATCGATCCATCAACGATCCTTCAGATTCATGGATTGGCGTTAATTGGTTTGGTGATGACCGTTTAGCAGAATTTGATCGAGATGGTTATATCAATAAATTTAATAATGTATTGCACGGAAAATAATAGGCATGCTCTTCTGCATGCCTATTAAAAGGTATAAGATATTATTATTATTTTTATTATTATACATAATAATAAAATAAACACATCCTGCAGATTATGCAAATATTTATGGTATACATGGTAGATACGCTGCGATGGGTAATGCAGCTGTATCTCTAGTTAATAACTCTTTAGCTGCCTTTTATAATCCAGCGGGACTAGCTCGTAGTTCCAATGCAAATTTCTTGTTGAGACAAGTATACAAAGATGAAGACGAATAATGATGGCATGAATATTTGGAAAGAATTAGATACATCAACCTATACAGGAGAAATATACGACGAACGTCATACTATCAATTATACTAAAGCTGCAAAACACATACAAGTACCTACATTAACTGTAATGCCCAAATTAGATGGTATCATTTTACCTGAAATGATACGATACAGCTATGAGCAAATTAGTAGTAAAGATAAAACTCTCTTTCTTGTTTCAAAAGCAACAGGCTCAACCACCGATTATGGTCATTTTGATCTTATAACAGGAGACAACACCCATAAAGACGTCTACCCAACTATCATACGATGGATAAATAAACGAAACTAATATTATTTATTAAAAAATACAATTTTATTAGCCTTTTACATTATAATATAGTATATATCAAGCAGTAGATTATTACTTCTGCTGTAGGAGATTTAGAATGATTAAAATAGTAAATTTATTAAAGAATTCAAGATTTTGGCTTATATCATGTATATCCGTATCACTAATAGCCCAATCTTGTTCAGTAGACCTTGGTAACGAAGAAAATTTTGTTAAGAAGGAAGCAATTGATAGAGCAGAGAAATTGGAAAGTCTCGTTGAAAATGAGAATACTCCAGTCATATTTGGTGAGTTAGATGAAGAGTTTGGCTTAGATCTGCCATTTGACGATGAGATTCGAACTTATGCCATCGTAATGATTGATATAGATCATATACCTCCTCAAGCAAAGAAAAAAATCAAGATATCTTTTACAAATAATGTAGCTAGCAGAGAAGATGTTGAATTCCAAATGTATGCTTTAGATGAATCTGGTGATATGTTGCTAGACTCTGCTGTTTCAACTAATGTTTTCTGGAGTGGTTCTCGAACTGCATTCATTCAGGCAGATACAGACTTACAACAAAATACGGAATACGTTATTAAAGCATCAGAAGACACGGTTATCGAATCGGTTGGTGGTGGTCAGTTTACAGAAGGTCCCATTAGTAATATCAGATTTAAGACTGACTTTAAATTTGAACCAAATACAAAGCTTAGTATCCAGTATACAGAAAATAACATACAGGTTTTAAACAATGATGCGTTATATCAATCTAATCAGGGTATTATTATCAACAGTGGTGGTTCGTCGCCGAACATTGAACTTAGTTTAGATTTTCGTACTGGCTCTTTAGCCAGAATACTAAGTATCAAAATCCGTAATGTAAAAGTAGATGGTACGTCAGAAGAGAATAAAGTAGTTAATCTATGTGCTCATGCTGAAAATTGTGCTGATGTGACTGCAGTAGAAAATGGTAATTTAACAAGTGTCCCGGTATCCTTAACAGGTAACTTAGCCCCTAAAGCAGGACATAACATCTATGTTGCAGAAGTCACAGATCATAAAAGTAATGTATATCATAGAATCATTAAGTTCCAATATGGTCTCATGAGAAAACCAGAAGAAGCCTTAGATGTGCTACCTGGTTCTATGAGAATTCTTTTAACTTCAGATGGTGGTCTTGATGCCTTAGGCGGTCTGATAGAAAGCTATTTAAGTAAAAGTTCTTTAGGCAAAGATCAAACAGTATCTGAATTTATGGATGAAAGTTTTCGCATTAATCACTTAACGTGGGAACAGTATATGATGGGCCTTAACTATAATGGTGGTAGCAGAAATGATGGAACCGTAAAATCATCTATCGACGATATATATGTTAAGTCAACAGCTGCTGGTGGTAACTGGCAAGATGGGAATGGTGGCTGTTCAGGTGGATTAGTTGCTGGTTATGCATGGTCTAAACTTTATGGACCATACTGTGGTGCAAACTTCAGAGGTCGTCTACGTCTACCTTCATGGATGGGTTCTCTAACGGCTGCTGCAATGGCTTCTGCTGTAGGTTGTATGGCGACAATGCCTTGGTGTGCTATATTGGCTGCCCCATTCTTTGCCCAATCTCTAGTTATCTTAACAATATCAGCTGACTTAGCAGAAATCTCACGTTCCGGACCAGGTACACCTAATGGGAAAACAAATTTTCAATCTAACGCTGATGTGTATATACATAACATGTCTATGCCAGGTTACGTACCATCCACTGTAAATCCTGCAAATATGGTGCGAAATACAGACATAGATCTAAAACACAGTTCGTATACAAAAGCACAGTTGCAAAGTGTGTGTAATAGTCCAGCTACAGATCAAGAGTTTGTTTTTAGAAAATTCTTAGATTGCGAGAAAATACGCAAGATGGTGGGTACAAATTTCTTGGGAATTGATTTGGGCTTTAAGTATTTAGGTGGTGAATTTTTATTAAAAGCTAGTAACCTACATATGCCTGTTGGTACAAAATTTAAGTTTGGCAGTGTTACCAGTAAAATACCATACACTATATCTCTACCTGATGCAAATTCAGGGAGAGATAGCAGCGGTAGAATCCGTACACCAATCAGAGTAGGGATTGTGTTAAATATAGAAGATGGTAATTTAGTTCTCTATCCTGTACGAAATGCAGATTCCATATCTTTAAAATCTATTAGACTAGATCTTACGGAAGAGAGTAGGGACAATTTTGATACTATATATAGATCAGATAGTGATTTTCGTGAAGAAGATCTCACTGAATTAAAAAAAGGTAATGACCACGACAAAATAGCTCGTTTCATAATGACGTATAATAAGATACAAGAAAATTTAGGGTATGATCTCTTAAAAATGGATCATTTCCAATATTTTAACATAGATTCAAATGCAGTTAGTATTATTGAGAGAAAAGGTGTCGCGAATATTGTTCACAAGGTAGGATTTGGTTTTATTGTAGATGCCATATTAGATGCATTTACGAAGTCGTTGTCCAAGGAAGACCAATTTGGAATAATAACCTTAGGCTCTGTAACTTATTCATTGGTGACCCAGGTCATGAGTAAGTTTTTAAATGCTGTATTTATACCATTCCAACGTGGAGAAGTTGGTATAAACTTTTCTTCTTACCTGCCTGCACCTTTTAATAAAGCAAGTGCCTCCATTATGATGTCTTTTCAAAACATGGGTATATTCTCAAAAGCTGGCGGGAGCTCTGGTTTAGAAGCAAGCATAAATGGTGCCTTACTAGCTCGTAACGGCCATTTATTTACAGATAACGGTAGAAAGAAAGAGGACCTTACTGGATTGGTGCCAAACTTACCTAAGTATGTATCTGCTGCAGGGATAGAAAATAAATCAACATTTTTAACTGTAGCACCAGGCGGATTACCATTTGGTACCGAAGGAAGTGAAAGTTTAGTTAATGCAGGGTTTACTACAAATGCCGTAGCGTTATCTCCTGATGTAGTTAACCAAATGTTATATTCTCTATGGAGAGAAGGTGTATTCAATATTGATTACGATTCTAATTTTTCTGATACATTAAGTATATTTTCCCATACACCAGTTATGAGAGACTTAGCAGATGGCTTACTTGTAACAGGTCAGCTACTTCCCGTACTAGACCCATTTAGAGCTTGGGAAGATTTTAAAGCAGATAGACTGGGTAGCCTATTTGGCCCTGAAACAGTTAGTCCTCATGATACTATGATGTTTAGGATTAAGTTTTTCACTCCGCCAACCTTGACCACTACTCTTGCAGAACTTAGGGAAGATGTGCCTATTATGAACATAGACTTTGGCGATGGTGCTATTGAAATAAAAGGGCGTCGTGAAGACGGTTCAATCTATCATATCGTAAATATTAGATTGGGGATGAAGGCAAAGACAAAATTTAGTATTTCTTACTTTAGTAACCCTAAAAACATATCTGCTATGGATAAGTTTGTTGCCTTTAAACTGGGGCTTCTAAAAGGTAAGGAAAACTTTCAATATGTAGTTAGCGTAGATGATGGTCAACAAGCTAACCCAATGAAGTTAGACCCAACAAGAGTTAAAAGCATTGTATCTGCCATCATTCCTGATGTTGTGGTTCCAATTCTAGACTCTGTTATGTCAGAATTACCACTGCAAAGATTAGATGCTTGTGGTATGCAATTTCAGAATATGGCAATCGCATCCTTAGATGAGAATGCAACAGAACCATACATCGCATTAACATTTGATTCTAATAAAGCGTCTTACGACAACACTGTAACTGGTCTCAACTGTGGTATAGGTGATTCAAGCATAGTAAAAGAAAATGAAGTAGGTGCTGTAAAAGCTTATGAACCACCTTCCGATCTCACACTCCCAACACCAGTGCAAGCAATAACGTTTGCTAGTAGTGGCCCAAGCATGGATAGAAGTAACACAGATAGCTATTCTTATGCAAAAGCTTGCCATTTAGAGCAAGAATCTATTTCAGTACCTGCCGGAGAATCTAATATTGACTTAAGAAGCTTTGATGTTACTGGAGGTGGTGGTGAAGTCATCACTACCATCGATTATTGTCAAGATAACTCTTATACAATAGATGGTGAAACTATTTCTACTCGTTCTATAAAAACAGAATATGCAGATAGCCGTAGAGCTCATTGCACAGAAAATAATGGTGACTTTTCGATATCTAGTGACTACGAGTATTTCTGTACAACACAGAATGTAGTTCAAAGTGCATGTAGTGGTACTTTTACACAAACATCAGCACCTGGCGTAGTACCGTCTACTAGTACCTGTCAAGTAGATATATCTACTACAGATATGCCGGCTAGATTAGTTTTGTAAATACTGGTAAGTAATCTGTACTTACTAAGTGTGGGGTTTAATAAAAACATCCACACTTAGTAGGATATAGAAACATATTAGAAATAAGAAAAGCAGTGGTAAACTAATCAGTTTCTACTGCTTTTTTTGCATATAAAACTTGGGAGAATTACTAAATTTTTATATTCTATTTTTGTTACCTAACCTATTAATAAAAATTTACAAACTATATCAGATTCTCTATCTAAAATACGAGTAGATGATATTTATAAAACTAGATTAATCTATATAAAATATATCTTAAATTTCTCTAAAGTAGAAAAACTAAATTACTGGTTCTTTATGTATACTATATACTAGTGACCTAAAAGAATAAATAACTACATCACATCTTCCATTTCATATACCTTGTAAATTTCAAGGTACATTCATAAAAAGATAGTTTACAATATCTTTACAAATACTATTTTATAGTGTGCACGTATGAATGATTTTTTGAGAGAAACTGTTTTACGTTTTTTAGAAAGTCGAAAAGAGAAAAAAACATCCAAACTAAAAACTGTCTATCTATTTAATCTATGGACATTTCCTTTATTAGTTATAGTTCTTATTACCTCTTCACTTAGTTTGTTTCATGCTGATTTTGGTAGCCTAAAACAGTTTCTATATGGAGATCAATCAAAAGAAATAATTTTTGTCTTGGGTGAAGAATGCCCGAAAGGTACTGAAGTTTTTCAAGAAGCACAAAATAGAGTAATCCTAGTAGACAACATGGAAAGTAGTACACTTTATAATATGATTATTGGTGGTAATAATGTACATAGCCACCAGAGCATTAGCAAAACTGAAGAATTAGATGAAAGTGATCAAGATCAAAAACCTTTTGTTAAAACAGAAGTCTCACGTAATAATGATCTTATTGATTGGCAAGGTGGTGGGGTATTAGATGACAAACTATCAACGGTAAATCACCATCATAAGATCCATTTACCTTACGGAGCTAGTCTGCCATCTTACATCAAAGTAAAAGCTTGTCTACGATCAATATAATCAATGATAAAATATAATATAAATGGCTTGTAAAGCACCCACTAATCCACCAATTATTGATCCAATAATAATTAATATATATTCATCTTGTTGAAAAGCCGAACGTAGTAAACCCTCAAACTCAATTGGTGGTAGTTTCCTTAAATTATTATATATTCTACTCTCCATATTCAAAAATCTGGTAAAATATTGATGGAGAGATGAAGAGTTTTTATGTATTAATAAACATATGTCTGATACGATTTTATCTTTATTTGATTGTGAGCATATCTGATTTGTTACTGACATATCTATTTTGTTAAATTTTTGCAAAGCAGTATCCAATATATTATATATGAAGGGTTCATAAAAAATAGAATTTAGTAATTTCTTAGAATCAAACACATGTTGATTTAAAATAGAAGCATACTGTCTCGACACATCATCCTGCCTTTTTAAAAATAACCCCTGTAATTCAAATATTAAAAAACGCTTTTTATTTATAGGTCTAAATATTAAGAATAAAGCTAACCAGTTTGTTACATATCCTACTAATATACCTTGCAAAACTAATGTCCACCACATAGGATATACAATCCATATACCCATCTGTATTAAACCAAAAAAAATCCAAAATAAAAACCACTCTTTTTAATAAAGTAAAGCTCTTGTTTCCCAATATCTTGAAAAACATTTGTAAGATGTAAAGTATCATGTATGTACATATCGGCCGTGACACCTGTTGTGCTGTGTCCTAGATAGTTACTTACAGCCTTTAGTGACTTATTAATATATTAGTAGCAAATGAATGTCTAAATTGATGAAAAATCTAAAGAAGTGTGAGACCCTAGCCCTTTAGGAAATACTTTATACTCTTTACCTTCTAAGGATTCAAATAAGTTTGTTTCCGTACCTGTAAATTCTCTTCTCTTAGCATCATCAGAAAGTGAACTAACATTAGTAATCTCATAACAAGCATAAAGTATGTTATTATTTAGTAAAATAGCATATTTAGCATCCTTAAATGTCGCTACCCAAGAACAACGCATATCTGTGTATAAGTCATCTTTACTTATACCTTCATATTTTTTTTTAATACCTCTCAATATAATAATTTTTTTACCATCAAGTTTCATGTCTTCATATCTCTTGTCTTTCTTAATATCATTGATTAAACTTTCTTTGACTTTTTGATGTTCTTTATGGTCAGGATTTAATTTATATTTGATATCATCTATATCATTACATACTTTACATTCACCAAATGCAGATGTTGACAGAGATTTAGATAACTTATCTACTAAGTTATTATCTAAATCTAAAAACCATTCTGTTTTTTCTATTCTACCTGATAATAAATTATGTATAGCCTTCTCTATTGCCTTATTAGGTATTTCCCAAACTTTTAAATATTCAAAAGAAAGAAAATCTCTAGTCAAAGAACTTTTACGAGATTCTAAATCTTCTGTGAAACCTATCTTTTTAATATAATGTATATTTTCTAACTCAAGTAAGTCTTGTCCAAAAACAGGCTGATAACTTCCAATATATAAATACATTTCTTATGTGTAATAATAATGACACATAACGTCATTAAATTTTTAATTATAGATAGATTGTGAAGAAAATCCATAAGTAGATAGTTTACGTATCCAAAATAAAACTTATTTCTGTTCTTCATAAAAATAAACAAAACTAAGATTGGGTATCTTTATTATATTTGTATTTATAATAGCTAATATTTTAAGTTGTGTTCCTGAAATTAATTTTTTTATATCTACATCAACACATCTCTAGGATGTAAAGTATCATGTATGTACATATCGGCCGTGACACCTGTTGTGCTGTGTCCTAGATAGTTACTTACAGCCTTTAGTGACTTGCCTTTACTTATTAATGTATTAGTAGCAAATGAATGTCTAAATTTATGTGGATTTATTGTCATGCCTATGCGCTTCCCTAAACCATTAAGTAGCTCATTTATTTGTGTCCGTGCATATTTATTATTATTTTTCGTCTCAAGCAAATAAACCTTACTATTAAAAATATATTGTGCTTTGTTTACTTGTTTTTGTAACAAATAAACGATACGTTCTTTTTTACCTTTACCTAGTACCCGTGCATGACAATTCTCATCATCACATTTTATATCTGTATATTTGATATTGATTAACTCAGATATACGTAGGCCTGTGGTATATAGTAAATCAATAATAATCTCTTGTCTTTGTGTGGCCTTGCTTTTTAGGAAAGTTATTTCTTTGTTTGTAAATACTTTGTTATTTAATATTTTAGTATCTGCTGTCTTAGTTTTTATTTTATTAAACTCTTTATCAATAAGAAACAGGTTTTTATAGTTGCTAGTTGTATTATTAATTGCTTGTTTTAAAGATGTCTTTACCTTACGCTGGGTACTAGCAGACTTTTGATCGTAACCATAAATAAAGTCTTTTATGGTTTTAAAACTTACGGTTTGTCTAGTCTTAATAATATGAGTATTATACTTTGCTATATAAATATCATATTGTTTGTTATTAGTTAGTGGTAGTATTTTTATATTTTCTTTTTTAGTTAGTATATTCATTGGTCTCTACTTAGATTATGTATATAGTATACCATAACATAATTTATATTTTGTTATGGTATTTAAAGTGTTTTTATGTCATAAATAGCGTAATATATTCATGACATAAATGGTAACCTTATTCTAACTGACCTAAAAAAAATCATATAATCTATATTTTTGATTCCCATAAAATATTTATTATAGATACTATAAAAAGTTACTTCACACATATACTATAAATGATACCTTATGTTATGGTTTATAAAAAATATGCAGTTCTCCAGTAAAATAGTATTGTTACCATTAGAGATCTACTTAGATTATTTATTTATATCTTCATGAGTTTTCAATCTATTTTTACTTCTAATTATTTCATTTTACTTTTGATGCCAATTACGTATAGTTTGGTTGGAGGTTTAACTAATATTATTGCTGTAAAAATGATATTTTCTCCAATGGAATTTATTGGTATTAAACCTTACTTGGGTTGGCAGGGTATTGTTCCTAAGAAGTCTAGTTTATTAGCATTGAATATATTTAATCTTGTTGCTAAGAAATATTTACAACTTGATCTATTATTTAAAAAAATAGATCCTGATATATTACGAAAAGATATTAAAGAGCATCTAACATATTATTCTGATGAGATATGTAATAAATTTATAGCATTTGTTAATAAGGATAAACAATCTATACTTCTCCAATCGAAACAATGGATAAAATTCAGGAAGGATATTCGCACAGAAGCCTCTAAATCTTTAGATAGTATTATACATACAATGCAAACTAATCTATCATCATTATTTAATTTCAAAATTTATTTTGTAAATAGCTTTAGTAAAGAGAATAAAGGACTTATTACAAATGTTTTTCAAGATATTGGGAAACAAGAGCTTTACTTTATTAAAAAGAGTGGTTTTTATTTTGGATTTTTTTTTGGTTTAATACAGATGGGTATATGGATTGTATATCCTATGTGGTGGACATTAGTTTTGCAAGGTATATTAGTAGGATATGTAACAAACTGGTTAGCTTTATTCTTAATATTTAGACCTATAAATAAAAAGCGTTTTTTAATATTTGAATTACAGGGGTTATTTTTAAAAAGGCAGGATGATGTGTCGAGACAGTATGCTTCTATTTTAAATCAACATGTGTTTGATTCTAAGAAATTACTAAATTCTATTTTTTATGAACCCTTCATATATAATATATTGGATACTGCTTTGCAAAAATTTAACAAAATAGATATGTCAGTAACAAATCAGATATGCTCACAATCAAATAAAGATAAAATCGTATCAGACATATGTTTATTAATACATAAAAACTCTTCATCTCTCCATCAATATTTTACCAGATTTTTGAATATGGAGAGTAGAATATATAATAATTTAAGGAAACTACCACCAATTGAGTTTGAGGGTTTACTACGTTCGGCTTTTCAACAAGATGAATATATATTAATTATTATTGGATCAATAATTGGTGGATTAGTGGGTGCTTTACAAGCCATTTATATTATATTTTATCATTGATTATATTGATCGTAGACAAGCTTTTACTTTGATGTAAGATGGCAGACTAGCTCCGTAAGGTAAATGGATCTTATGATGGTGATTTACCGTTGATAGTTTGTCATCTAATACCCCACCACCTTGCCAATCAATAAGATCATTATTACGTGAGACTTCTGTTTTAACAAAAGGTTTTTGATCTTGATCACTTTCATCTAATTCTTCAGTTTTGCTAATGCTCTGGTGGCTATGTACATTATTACCACCAATAATCATATTATAAAGTGTACTACTTTCCATGTTGTCTACTAGGATTACTCTATTTTGTGCTTCTTGAAAAACTTCAGTACCTTTCGGGCATTCTTCACCCAAGACAAAAATTATTTCTTTTGATTGATCTCCATATAGAAACTGTTTTAGGCTACCAAAATCAGCATGAAACAAACTAAGTGAAGAGGTAATAAGAACTATAACTAATAAAGGAAATGTCCATAGATTAAATAGATAGACAGTTTTTAGTTTGGATGTTTTTTTCTCTTTTCGACTTTCTAAAAAACGTAAAACAGTTTCTCTCAAAAAATCATTCATACGTGCACACTATAAAATAGTATTTGTAAAGATATTGTAAACTATCTTTTTATGAATGTACCTTGAAATTTACAAGGTATATGAAATGGAAGATGTGATGTAGTTATTTATTCTTTTAGGTCACTAGTATATAGTATACATAAAGAACCAGTAATTTAGTTTTTCTACTTTAGAGAAATTTAAGATATATTTTATATAGATTAATCTAGTTTTATAAATATCATCTACTCGTATTTTAGATAGAGAATCTGATATAGTTTGTAAATTTTTATTAATAGGTTAGGTAACAAAAATAGAATATAAAAATTTAGTAATTCTCCCAAGTTTTATATGCAAAAAAAGCAGTAGAAACTGATTAGTTTACCACTGCTTTTCTTATTTCTAATATGTTTCTATATCCTACTAAGTGTGGATGTTTTTATTAAACCCCACACTTAGTAAGTACAGATTACTTACCAGTATTTACAAAACTAATCTAGCCGGCATATCTGTAGTAGATATATCTACTTGACAGGTACTAGTAGACGGTACTACGCCAGGTGCTGATGTTTGTGTAAAAGTACCACTACATGCACTTTGAACTACATTCTGTGTTGTACAGAAATACTCGTAGTCACTAGATATCGAAAAGTCACCATTATTTTCTGTGCAATGAGCTCTACGGCTATCTTCATATTTTGTTTTTATGGAAGAACTTTCTACAGTTTTACCATGTATTACATGGGAGCTATCGTGACAAGAATCGATGGTAGTGATGACTTCACCATTATCTCCAATAACGTCAAGGCTTCTTAAGTCAACATTAGATTCTCCGACAGGTGCTATAATAGATTCTTGATTTAAATGGCAAGCTTTTGCATAAGAATGCTTATTTCCACCTAATCCAATTGTGTTACTAGGAAGTGTGACTTCTTGTGCTGGTGCTGGCGGTGTTAGCTTGACAGGCACAGCTGGCACAGGTATACTACCCACTTCATCTTCCTGTAAGGACCTTGAGTCACCTACACCACAGTTAAGTCCTTTTACACTGCTATCATAAGAAGATCTGTCAGAATCAAATGTCAGTGTTAGGTATTGTTCTGTTGCAGATGCAGGTATAGGTCGAACTGCCATATTCTGAAATTGCATACCGCAAGCAGACAACCTTTGTAGCGGTAATTCTGACATAACAGAGTCTAAAATTGGAACCACAACATCAGGAATGATGGCAGATATAATTCTTTTAACCCTTTTAGGATCTAACTTCATTGGGTTAGCTTGTTGGCCATCATCTATGCTAACTACATATTGAAAGTTTTCCTTACCTCTTAGCAGGCCCAGTTTAAAGGCAACAAACTTATCCATAGCAGATATGTTTTTAGGGTTACTAAAGTAAGAAATACTAAATTCTGTCTTTGCCTTCATCCCCAATCTAATATTTGCAATCTGATAGGTGGAACCGTCTTCCCGACGACCTCTCACTTGGATAATTCCATCACCAAAGTCTAGATTCATAACAGGCACATCTCTCCTGAGTTGTGAAAGAGTAGAGGTTAAGGTTGGTGGAGTGAGAAACTTAATCCTAAACATCATAGTATCGTTAGAACTAATTGTTTCGGTTTGGGGACCAAATATACTAGAGCTGGCCGGCGGTGCTGTAAAGTCTCCCCAAGATCTAAATGGATCTAGTATAGGAAGTAGTTGACCTGTTATGAGTAAGCCATCCGCAAAGTCCCTCATGGCTGGTGTATTGGAAAATACACTCAATATACTAGAGAAGTTAGAATCATAATCAAGATTGAATACACCTTCTCTCCATAGAGAATATAACATTTGGTTAACTAGGTCAGGAGATAGAGCTACGGCATTTGTAGTAAATCCTGCATTAACCAGACTCTTACTTCCTCTATCAAATGGTAGTCCATCTGGTGAGATGGTTAAGAAGGTCGATTTATCTTCTACTCCTCCACTGGCAGATACATACTTTGGTAAGTTTGGCACCAATCCAGTAAGATCCTCTTTTCTGTTGCCATTATCTGTAAATAAATGGCCGTTACGAGCTAATAGAGAACCATTTAGGCTTGCTTCTAAACCAGAGCTTCCACCAGTTTTTGAGAATATACCCATATTCTTGAAACTAACCTTAATGGCTGCACTTGCTTTATTAAAAGGTGCAGGTAGGTAAGAAGAAAAGCTTATACCAGCTTGCCCTGTTTTAAATGGCAAGAATATGGCATCTAAAAATTTACTCATGACATTGATTACCAATGAATAAGTTACGGATCCTAAGGCTAACGATCTAAATTGCGATGAATCAGATAACCTTTTCGTAAATACATCCAATATAGCGTCTACAACGAAACGTATTGGTGTCTTATTGATAAGACCCACAAGACCTTTTCTTTCAATAACACTAATCTCACTTGGATCTATGCGAAGATAGTCTAATAAATGATCCATTTTTAGGATATCATACCCTAAAGCACGTTCCAACTTAGAGTACGTCATTATAAAACGAGTTACTTTATCGTGATCTGTACTGTTAGGTATATCACGACTTCTAAAATCACTATCTGATTTATGGACGGTATCAAAATTTGTTTGATTGGAAACATCTGTTCTAACAGATCTTAAAGACATAGAAGCCTTACTACGCGGAGAATAAAGAGCTAGATTACCGTTTTCTATTTTAAACAAAATCCCCATGCCAATTGGGTTACGGATATTTCCATTACTGTCTCTTCCCGTATTTGCATCATCCATAGGTAGAGAAAATGGTATTTTAGTGTCAACCGTACCAAATCTAACTTTCGTACCTACAGGCATATATAAGTCAGTAGCAGATGCCAAGAAAGTACCATACATGTATCTAAACCCAAAGTCAACTCCTAAGAAATGTGTACCTGCCATATTTTTTATTTTAGTACAATCCAAGTATTTTCTAAAAACAAATTCTTGATCTGTTCTAGGATTATCACAGATTTCTATTAGATCTGTTTTTGAGTACTCACTGGCTTTTAGATCTAAAGCTGAATTCTGTAACATCTTTGTACTATCAATGCTAGATGGTGCAAAACCATCCATAGTTATATTATTCAGATACAAACCAATCCTAGCATGAAATCTTGTTTTTCCGTTAACGGACTTTGCAAGTTCTACCATCTCAGCTGAGAATGTTAATGTAGCTATGGCAGGACCCGCTAATCCCATCGCAGCACATGCTGGCAGAAAGGCTACACAAGCTGATGCAGCAGCCATTCCAGTAGCCGTTAGAGCACCCATCCATACAGGTAGTTGTAGACCACCTTGAAAATCTAAACCACAGTATGGTCCATAAAGTTTAGACCATGTATAACCTCTAGTTAACTCGTCACACCTTGGATCTCTCCCATTGCCTCCCTCACTAAATTGTCCTCCAGGAGCTGTTGATCTAACATATACATCTTCGATAGATGATTTCATGGTTCCATCATTATTGCGAGCACCATTATAGTGCACACCCATCATGTACTGCTGCCATGTTAGGTGATTAACACGAAAACTTTCATCCATAAATTCAGATACTGATTGATCTTTGCCTAAAGAACTTCTAGTAAAAAAGTTTTCTATCATGCTACTTAAAGCACTAAGACCACCATCTGAAGTTAAAAGAATTCTCATGGAACCAGGTAGACTACCTAGAGTGTCTTCTGGATCTCTCATATTACCATATTGGAACTTGATAGTTCTATGATATACATTACCCTTATGATCTGTTATTTCTGCAACATAGATGTTATGTCCTTCTTGAGTGGTTAAGTTACCTGTTAAGGATACTAGAACACTTGTTAAATCATCATTTTCTACTGCCGTCACATCAGCACAATTTGCAACATCACCACATAGATTAACTATTTTATTCTCTTCTGACGTGCCATCTACTTTCACATTACGGACTTTGATACTCTCTATTTTAGCTAAAGAGCCAGTACGAAAATCTAAACTAAGTTCAATATTTGGTGACAAACCACTTTTATCAATGATAACACCCTGCTCAGATTGATGAAACGCATCATTGTTTAAAACATGTGTAACATCTGGTGTGTATTGGATACTAAGCTTTATACTTGGTTCAAATCTAAAGTCAGTCCTAAATCTGATATTACTGATGGGACCTTCCGTAAACTGACGCTCTTCATTTGATTTGATAACTGCGTCTTCCACTACTTTAATAACATATTGCGTGTTTTGTTGTAAGTCTGTATTCGCTTGAACGAATGCAGTTCGAGCACCACTCCAGAAAGTATCAGCTGGAACAGCGGAATCTAGTAATATATCACTAGATTCATCTAAAGCATACATTTGGAATTCAAAATCATCCTTATTAGTCACATCATTTGTAAAAGATATCTTGATTTTTTTCTTTGCTTGAGGAGATATATGATCTATATCACTCATTGCGATGGTATAAGTTAGAATTTCATCGTCAAATAGCAGATCTGGGCCAAACTCTTCATCTAAATCACCAAATATGACTGGAGTATTCTCATTTTCAACGAGACTTTCCAATTTTTCTGCTCTATCGATTGCTTCCTTCTTAACAAAATTCTCTTCGTTACCAAGGTCTACCGAACAAGATTGGGCTATTAGCGATACGGCTATACATGATATAAGCCAAAATCTTGAACTCTTTAATAAATTTACTATTTTAATCATTCTAAATCTCCTACAGCAGAAGTAATAATCTACTGCTTGATATATACTATATTATAATGTAAAAGGCTAATAAAATTGTATTTTTTAATAAATAATATTAGTTTCGTTTATTTATCCATCGTATGATAGTTGGGTAGACGTCTTTATGGGTGTTGTCTCCTGTTATAAGATCAAAATGACCATAATCGGTGGTTGAGCCTGTTGCTTTTGAAACAAGAAAGAGAGTTTTATCTTTACTATTAATTTGGTCATAGCTGTATCGTATCATTTCAGGCAAAACACTACCATCTAATTTTGGCATTATAATTAATGTGGGTACTTGTATGTATTTTACTGCTTTAGTATAATTGATGATATGATGTTCATCATATATTTCTCCTGTGTAGATTGATGTATCAAATGTTTTACAAATATTCATGCCCTCATTGGATATAGCGTATTCAAATAACCTGGCACGTTCTGGGCCTGTATGGTTGATCAGTTCGCCACCAGTTTTAATAGCTGTATTTAATAAATTAAATCTGAATGGTAGATATTTTTCTATCCTACCAGGACCTTTCAGATGACCGAATGGTAAATAAGGTAAAAAAGCATCTACGAACTTCAGTAATCTAGTGCTGAGAAAAATCATATGAAGTGCCGCAACTCCTAGGGTTATTGGACCCGATATAGAAATAAATTGTGCTATTCTTTTTTCTTTTTCTACACCTAATCTAGCAAAACCAACTAAGCTACCCATACTATGTCCCATATAGATTACTTTTTCTTTTTTGGTTCTTTTTAACACATGGCTTATGGCTAGATCTAGATCATATTTAGATAGATCTGATAAATGGTAATCTGCATATCGATTATTTCCCCAGAACCAACTAGCTATTTTAGCTCCTTCTCTAGCTCGAAAACTAAGAAGCCATACATCGTATCCGTTTTTGTTGAGAGCATGAACGAGAGATTGTTTAAGGTTTTTTGTTCTAAAAAAGTTATAGTTTGCTGCAAAACCATGAGATATAATCATGGGATATTTCCTGGATACAGTACCTGTATAAGCGGGGAATCGATAGAGACCTATTTTCCAACCGTCAGCTGTGATGGGTTTGTAAGATTCTTTAGGTATTAATTCCATGGAGATTCTACAGTTATATATATTTAATAACCCTACCATTAGACAGATATATTTTATTTTACAAAACATGATATTTTCTTACCTGTGTGGCTAATACAAATCTTCTTTTATCCACAATATTAGTTTCGTTTATTAAGCCACCGTATGATAGTTGGGTAGACATCTTTATGGGTGTTGTCTCCTGTTACAAGATCAAGATGACCATAATCGGTGGTTGAGCCTGTTGCTTTCGAAACAAGAAAGAGAGTTTTATCTTTACTATTAATTTGGTCATAGCCGTACCGTATCATTTCAGGCAAAACGATACCATCTAATTTGGGAATTACAATTAATGTGGGTACTTGTATGTGTTTTGCTGCTTTAGTATAATTGATGATATGATGTTCGTCGTATATTTCTCCTGTATAGGTTGCTGTATCTAATTCTTTCCAAAGGTTTGTACTATCATTGGATATAGCATATTCAAATAACCTGGCACGTTCTGGGCCTGTCATGTTGATCAGTTCGCCACCAGTTTTAATAGCTGTATTCAATAAATCAAATCTGAATGGTAGATATTTTTCTATCCTACCAGGACCTTTCATATGACCAAATGGTAAATAAGGGAAAAAGGTATCGAAGAACTTCAGGAACCTAATAGCGATAAAGGTCCTATGAAGTGAGGCAATCCCTACGGTTACTGGACCTGCTAGAGAAATAAATTGTGCTATCCTTTTTTCTTTTTCTGCACCTAATATAGCAAAGCCAATAAATCCACCCAGACTATGTCCTGCATAGATTACTTTCTCTTTTTTAGTTTTTTCTAATACATGGCTTATGGCTAGATCTATATCATATTTAGCTAGATGAGATAAATGGTAATCTGCATATCGATTATTTCCCCAGAACCAACTGGCTATTTCAGCTCCTTCTCTAGCTCGAAAACTAAGAAGCCATACATCGTATCCATTTTTATTGAGAGCATGAACGAGAGATTGTTTAAGATTTTTTGTTCTAAAAAAGTTGTAGTTTGATGATATACCATGAGATATAATCATGGGATATTTCCTGGATACAGTACCTGTATAAGAAGGGAATCGATAGAGACCTATTTTCCAACCGTCAGCTGTGATGGGTTTGTAAGATTCTTTAGGTATTAATTCCATGGAGATTCTACAGTTATATATATTTAATAACCCTACCATTAGACAGATATATTTTATTTTACAAAACATGATATTCTCTTACCTGTTTAGCTAATACAAATATTTTTTTATCAAAGATGACTAAATATCCCATTATATCTTTTTTCCCCATATTTTTAAAAATACTAAGAAATAATATTAGTTTCGTTTATTAAGCCACCGTATGATAGTTGGGTAGACATCTTTATGGGTGTTGTCTCCTGTTATAAGATCAAGGTGACCATAATCGGTGGTTGAGCCTGTTGCTTTCGAAACAAGAAAGAGAGTTTTATCTTTGCTATTAATTTGGTCATAGCTGTATCGTATCATTTCAGGTAAAATAATACCATCTAATTTTGGCATTACAATTAATGTGGGTACTTGTATGTGTTTTGCTGCTTTAGTATAATTGATGGTATGATGTTCATCGTATATTTCTCCTGTATAGGTTGCTGTATCAAATGTTTTCCAGAGATTCATGCCATCATTGGATATAGCGTATTCAAATAACCTGGCACGTTCTGGGCCTGTATGGTTGATCAGTTCACCAAGAGTTTTAATAGGCGTATTCAATAAATTAAATCTAAATGGTAGATATTTTTCTATCCTACCAGGACCTTTAAGATGACCCAATGGTACGTAGGGTAAAAAAGCATCTATAAATTTCAGGAATCTAGTACTGAAAAAAATCATATGAAGTGCTGCAACCCCTGTGGTTGTTAGACCAGCCAGAGAAATAAATTGTGCTATCCTTTTTTCTTTTTCTGCACCTAATCTAGCAAAGCCAAGAAAACCACCCATACTATGTCCTGCATAGATTACTTTCTCTTTTTTAGTTTTTTCTAACACATGGCTTATGGCTAGATCTAGATCATATTTAGCTAGATGAGATAAATGGTAATCTGCATATCGATTATTTCCCCAGAACCAACTAGCTATTTTGGCTCCTTCTCTAGCTCGCAAACTAAGAAGCCATACATCATATCCATTTTTGTTGAGAGCATGAACGAGAGATTGTTTAAGGTTTTTTGTTCTAAAAAAGTTGTAGTTTGATGTAATACCATGAGATATAATCATGGGATATTTCCTGGATACAGTACCTGTATAAGCAGGGAATCTATAGAGACCTATTTTCCAACCGTCAGCCGTGATGGGTTTGTAAGATTCTTTAGGTATTAATTCTATAGGTATTCTACAGTTATATATATTTAATAACCCTACCATTAGACAGATATATTTTATTTTACAAAACATGATATTCTCTTACCTGTTTAGCTAATACAAATCTTCTTTTATCCACAATATTAGTTTCGTTTATTAAGCCACCGTATGATAGTTGGGTAGACATCTTTATGGGTGTTGTCTCCTGTTATATGATCAAGATGACCATAATCGGTGGTTGAGCCTGTTGCTTTCGAAACAAGAAAGAGAGTCTTATCTTTACTATTAATTTGGTCATAGCTGTATCGTATCATTTCAGGTAAAATGATACCATCTAATTTTGGCATTACAATTAATGTGGGTACTTGTATGTGTTTTGCTGCTTTAGTATAATTGATGGTATGATGTTCGTCGTATATTTCTCCTGTATAGGTTGCTGTATCAAATGTTTTCCAGAGATTCATGCTATCGTTAGATATAGCGTATTCAAATAACCTGGCACGTTCTGGGCCTGTATGGTTGATCAGTGAACCAAGAGTTTTAATAGGCGTGTTCAATAAATTAAATTTGAATGGTAGATATTTATCTATAATACCAGGACCTTTAAGATGACCCAATGGTACGTAGGGTAAAAAAGTATCTACAAATTTCAGTAATCTAGTACTGAAAAAAGTCATATGAAGTGCAGCAATCCCTAGGGTTGTTAGACCAGCTAGAGAAATAAATTGTGCTATTCTTTTTTCTTTTTCTGCACCTAATCTAGCAAATCCAATAAATCCACCCATACTATGTCCTGCATAAATTACTTTCTCTTTTTTAGTTTTTTCTAACACATGGCTTATAGCTAGATCTAGATCATATTTAGCTAGATGAGATAAATGGTAATCTGCATATCGATTATTTCCCCAAAACCAACTAGCTATTTTGGCTCCCTCTCTAGCTCGAAAACTAAGAAGCCATACATCGTATCCGTTTTTGTTGAGAGCATGAACAAGAGATTGTTTAAGGTTTTTTGTTCTATAATAGTTGTAGTTTCCTGAAATACCATGACCTATAATTATAGGGTATTTCCTGGATACAGTATCTGTATAAGCGGGGAATCTATAGAGACCTATTTTCCAACCGTCAGCTGTGATGGGTTTGTAAGATTCTTTAGGTATTAATTCTATAGGTATTCTGCAGTTATATAGATTCAATAACCCTACAATTAGACAGATATATTTTATTTTACAAAACATGATATTTTCTTACCTGTGTGGTTAATACAAATATTCTTTCATCTAAAATATTAGGTATCTTAGCATGTCTTTGCCCCATATTTTTAAAAATACTAAGAAATAATATTAGTTTCGTTTATTAAGCCACCGTATGATAGTTGGGTAGACATCTTTATGGGTGTTGTCTCCTGTTATGAAATCAAGGTGACCATAATTGGTGCTTGAGCCTGTTGCTTTCGAAATAAGAAAGAGAGTTTTATCTTTGCTATTAATTTGGTCATAGCTGTATCGTATCATTTCAGGTAAAATGATACCATCTAATTTTGGCATTACAATTAATGTGGGTACTTGTATGTGTTTTGCTGCTTTAGTATAATTGATGGTATGATGTTCATCGTATATTTCTCCTGTATAGGTTGATATATCTAATTCTTTCCAAATATTCATACCATCATTGGATACACCATATTCAAATAACCTGGCACGTTCTGGGCCTGTAAGGTTGATCAGTTGGCCAAGAGTTTTAATAGGCGTATTCAGTATATTGAATCTAAATGGTAGATATTTTTCTATCCTGCTAGGACCTTTCACATGACCCAATGGTACGTAGGGTAAAAAAGTATCTACAAACTTCAAGAATCTAGTACTGAGAAAAGTCATATGAAGTGGGGCAACCCCTAAGGTTATTAGACCAGCTAGAGAAATAAACTGTGCTATTCTTTTTTCTTTTTCTGCACCTAATCTATGAAATCCAATAAGTCCACCCATACTATGTCCTGCATAAATTACCTTCTCTTTTCTAGTTCTTTCTAACACATGACTTATAGCTAGATGTAGATCATATTTAGATAGATGAGATACATGGTAATCTGTATATCGATTATGTCCCCAGAACCAACTAGCTATATCGGATCCCTCTCTAGCTCGAAAGCTAAGAAGCCATACATCGTATCCATTTTTGTTGAGAGCATGAACGAGAGATTGTTTAAGATTTTTTGTTCTAAAAAAGTTGTAGTTTGCTGTAATACCATGAGATATAATCATGGGGTATTTTCTGGATACAGTATCTGTATAAGCGGGGAATCTATAGAGACCTATTTTCCAACCATCATACGTAATAGGTTTATAAGATTCTTTAGGTATTAATTCTATAGGTATTCTGCAGTTATATAGATTTAATAACCCTACAATAAGACATATATATTTTATTACCTGTGTGGCTAATATAAGTCTTCTTTCATCCAGAATATTAGGTATCTTAGCATGTCTTTTCCTCATATTTTTAAAAATACTAAGAAACAATATTAGTTTCGTTTATTAAGCCACCGTATGATAGTTGGGTAAACATCTTTATGGGTGTTGTCTCCTGTTATAACATCAAGGTGACCATAATTGGTGGTTGAGCCTGTAGCTTTCGAAACAAGAAAGAGAGTCTTATCTTTACTACTAATTTGGTCATATGTGTATCGTATCATTTCAGGCAAGATGATACCATCTAATTTGGGCATTACAATTAATGTGGGTACTTGTATGTGTTTTGCTGCTTTAGTATAATTGATGGTATGATGTTCATCGTATATTTCTCCTGTATAGGTTGATGTATCTAATTCTTTCCAAATATTCATGCCATCATTGGATACACCGTATTCAAATAACCTAGCACGTTCTGGGCCTGTCATGTTGATCAGTTGGCCACCAGTTTTAATAGGCGTATTCAGTATATTGAATCTAAATGGTAGATATTTTTCTATTCTACCAGGACCTTTCATATGACCGAATGGTACGTAGGGTAAAAAAGCATCCACAAACTTCAGCAATCTAGTACTGAGAAAAGTCATATGAAGTGCAGAAATCCCTAGGGTTGTTAGGCCCGCTAGAGAAATAAACTGTGCTATTCTTTTTTCTTTTTCTGCACCTAATCTCTCAAAACCAACAAGTCCACCCATACTATGTCCTGCATAGATTACTTTCTCTTTTCTAGTTCTTTCTAACACATGACTTATAGCTAGATGTAGATCATATTTGGCTAGATGAGATACATGGTAATCTGCATATCGATTATGTCCCCAGAACCAACTGGCTATTTCAGATCCCTCTCTAGCTCGAAAGCTAAGAAGCCATACATCATATCCGTTTTTGTTGAGAGCATGAACAAGAGATTGTTTAAGATTTTTTGTTCTAAAAAAGTTATAGTTTGCTGCAATACCATGACCTATAATTATAGGGTATTTCCTAGATACAGTACCTGTATAAGCGGGGAATCTATAGAGACCTATTTTCCAACCATCATACGTGATAGGTTTATAAGATTCTTTAGGTATTAATTCTATAGGTATTCTGCAGTTATATAGATTTAATAACCCTACAATAAGACAGATATATTTTATTTTATAAAACATTATATCTTATTACCTGTGTGGCTAATATAAGTCTTCTTTCATCCAGAATATTAGGTATCTTAGCATGTCTTTTCGTATTTCTTCGCCCCATATATTTTCGATGTGATTATAATCTTTACTAAATCCCATAAGGATACCAGATGTAAGAAAAAATCTAGGTATGTCTTTTTTCACCAAATAGTAATTTTGGTCACTGCCATTTCCATAAAGTATGTATAATGGAAACATGGATTCAGATGGGGACAGGTTGTCTAGTGCAGATGTAATAAATACCATAGGTAAATCTTTGATGGATGTAATCTTTTTCCATTTTACTCTAGGTTTTGTTTCTAGACTTGGTATGTAGTTAAAAAATTTTTTATTCTTTTTGTTAAATTCTCCATAACCCTTTTGAATGGGAATCTCTTTGACGTTTTTGTTTACATATTTATTTCGGAGACACCAGTTATAAAAGCTTTGCTCGTAGTTATAGTCTAATCCTGTATTATAAAAAGCAACTCTTGTAATATTAATATTCTTGCGTCTCCTCAGATAACTAACTTGTTGAGATGCTATAAAATGCATCACGGACTGTCCTCCTAAAGAGATGCCCATGAGTATATATGACCGTTCTTTTCGTTTTGCTGCTATTTTTTGGATGGTATGTGGTATAATTTTTGTTCCTAATGTCTCTAAGTTGGTAGTATTTGGGTTGTATCTTTCTAGGTGAATTAAGATTACGTGAATTCCATGATAATTTAACCAGGGTATGATACTTTTATATGGGTTATTGTAGAGGTGTTCTTTTTTGAAAAAAATTGGATCAATCATTATGATTGGTTCTTGTGGATCTTTTGTCTGGTGCGTAGCTGCAAAAGTTGTTATTTTAACAAAAGGATATTCTGTATAAGAATCTGTTATTGTATGGAGATTCGTATGTACCCTAGTGGGCGATATTATACGAGTAAAATGTTTTGTAAATTTCTTAGGTAAGAAACTACATTGTATTGTGCAAAATAATGCAATGTATAGAGGAAGGTATCTCATTATTTAAGATTTGTTATAAATATATTCCTGTTTTTAAAGATACACTAATTGAATTATAATTATCTTTTATTTGCGTATTATAATAGTGGTATACTGCATAAGAGATATCAAGCTCCATAAACAAAAGTCCTATAATGTAAGAACTTATTCCTGCATTAGCAACGAAAGCAGGAGTGAATCGTTGTTCATTATTAGCCTGAATAAAATACCCTCCCCCTAAGAATCCTATAAATGGGTTGATTGGAATTCTTGGTATTAAATTATATCTGGCACCAAACAATAATGGAATCATTCTTCTTTGTACAGAACCTTGATCAGGGAATCCATATCTTAACCCATAAGCAGATTGAACAATAAAACCAATGTGATTAGTTAGTGCATATTCAAAGCCATATTGGACAAATATATTAGCGATACGTGCCAGACTTAGATTGGCATTAATTGAATACTCTAGAGGATTTTGGTACTCTATTCCCAAATATAATTTTAGGGTATGTCTACTATAACCGGATGTAACGGGATAATTAAATGGATTCCAGTTATTATAAGTCTTTTTCTTTTTTTTAATTCTTTGATTTATAGATGCCTTGGTAACTTTCCCCCCTTTCTCTGTTGTTTTTTTTATAACTTTCTTAGCATCCTTTGGCGATGATGCCTTTTTCTTTTTCTCTTGTGAGATAATGTTAGTACTTAAAAGTAATAACATTATAGTTATTATGTTCATTATATTTTTCATAGTTCTTAAAAAAAGAAGCCCACTGTAAATGTTATTAGGGCTATTTTACCTCCAAATTGGAATGACTTAAGGTCAGCACTTTGGTCATTTTTTACAACACTCCTGTCTTTAAATATATGATATTGAAAAGCTATATCAAATAGAATAGGAGTGCGTACAACTAAAGCTGATGGTATTTGGAATCCCAGTCCGGCAGTAATAATATTTCTTTTGGCCTCTAGTACATTAATATTTTTCTTTAATGTTTCATCCGTGACAGGTGTATCTCTGTTGGCATAACCCATTCTAATAAATATGGTTTCTTCAAATCCATATTCTACGCCTACCTTATGGACATTAATATTTATTAAATTATACGGTTCAATGAATATTAGCTTTTCTGCTGCATGAGTAAATTCACTCCATCTTTCATGTGTGATTTCATAACTTAATGTCATATCCCGAAGAAAGCGATTTTCTATATCAAATTTACCATCTTTAAGAGTTAAGCTAAATCCTGCAGCGTATGTACTGGGGCTAATAAGAGTTAATATACCTACTCTTGCATTAATTTCAATACCATTTGCACCAGCTATAGGTATCACAGCTCGTGCTATCAATTCTTCTATCTGTAATTGCGATTTTTGTCTATATGAAGCACCTATCGCTAATATATTGTATTTGAATATAAATCCTGTGCTGACGTAGAGTTTTGGCTTGAGGTCAAGGATTATTTGTTGGTTTGGGACGATCTGGTTTGGACTAACAGGTATGTCTTTTAATAAAAAGCTACCACCACCATCAAATAATACGGATACCCCTAGTCCGTAATAAACATAATCTTTAATAATTTCTATACCTAAGGCGGCATTAATATTAGGGCGTAAGTTAGATCTACCAATTGTTAAATATTGTAATGAACTTGGATTAATATCATTAATCGTAATAAGTGATCCTGTAGCTGGTAATGAAACGACTAATCCAAATTTAATATGATTATCAACGATTTTAACAAAATTATTTAAATGAAATCCCATGCCAAGAGAGATAAAGTTATCATTTACTAACGTGATATCTTGCGAAACATGCTTTGATGGCACTGTATGTTTAAGTAGAGGTATGGTGATTCCATAGTTTAAGAATATTTCTACGGCATACTCAAATTGGTTTAACGCTTTATAGTCTATACCATTTTTCCCCATAATATCTTTTTTATCTACTTTTTGGATATCTTGGTACAGGCTAGGCCTACCATACGTCAGTATATACTTATCTTGGTGCTTTTTTAGTCGGGTTCTGTATTCGTCTTCATCTTTGTATACTTGTCTCAACAAGAAATTTGCATTGGAACTACGAGCTAGTCCCGCTGGATTATAAAAAGCAGCTGAAGAGTTATTAACTAGAGATACAGCTGCATTACCCATCGCAGCGTATCTACCATGTATACCATAAATATTTGCATAATCTGCAGGATGTGTTTGTTTCATTGTTATGCATAAAAATAAAAAGAATAATAATATCTTATACCTTTTAATAGGCGTGCAGAAGAGCATGCCTATTATTTTCCATGCAATACATTATTAAATCTATTGATATAATCCTCTCGATCAAATTCTGCTAAACGGTCATCACCAAACCAATTAACACCAATCCATGAATCTGAAGGATCGTTGATGGATCGATCTATCAATTTTGAAAAATCACTTAGTAATACACCTAGACCATATAAAAGACCATCAGGTGTTCTATTGGTAAAATTATCAGACGCTAGTAATTTTTCCAAATCATAAAAGATATCTCTTAACGTAAAATCTGGAGCCTCCATGGTAACATAAAAATAATGTATCATAGAACCAGTTTGAGCCATATATACTAGCATACCAACAAGATTCTTAATGTCTGGTTCCATTATGGTTAACAAATTAACTAAATCTGGGTCTACTAATGAAGAAACAAGATTGATATTATTTCCATTTTTGTCTGCAAATACAGTACTAACCACACGCATTAAACTTTCAATTTCGTGATCTTGTATGTTAATTTCGGCCAGTATGTCTAATAAAGCCGTTAAAGCTCCCGTACCTGTTTGTGTATTTGGTTCTCCTATTACATTTGCCATGATGGTAATTACTTTTCGTACGATTTTCCAGTCTTCATGTGTTACGTTGTTACTTTTATCGTCCGGATATTTGGCGACAAAATCAATAAAATCACCCATGCCATCTCGTATACTAATCTGGTCATCTGCTGTATTCGCAGAAGTCTCAAAGCTAATAAAATCTAACATATTTTTTAGGGCATCGATTAAAGGCAATCGAATCTCTGGATTACGTCCGCCCTCAACCAAGACAGATAAAGCAATATCCATGATATTGGTCTTTGTAATGACATCTAAGAGGCCATTTTTTCTCCTATCCTCATATTCAACGAATAGCCTAATTACACTTTTTAGATTAGAATCAGGATAATATCCATTTGTAGTTAATTTTGCCTCTCTTAGGCTATAATACTTATCATCACATCCACTTCCACATTTTCCATTCATTCTGATTAGATTGATCACTGGCCCTGGTCCAGAATAGTCTACGGTTGATTCGGTAGCCTTACCTGCTGTGTCTGGGCCTCTGTAAAAGTAAGGCGCTAACATCTTACCACATATAGAGAGTAATGCTTTTAACCCGTCATGTGTAGTGCCGTTTTCTACACCTGAATGCTTTAGTAGCACATCCAACACAGGAATTAACATGGCTGTTAAGCGATTCCGTTTATTCCATGTCTCTGCAGTCTCTGAAACATCAACAGGTAGAATGGGCGTACTGGATGGTTCTCTAATAAATCCTAACAATCGAAATAATACAGCGTTGTTTCCAAAAACAGGGGGTAATAATCCAGTAATTTGTTCAACTGGGTCAGGGAATGCAAGCGGAAAGATTAGTTCCACAAAGAAATCGGGAGCAAATCCAAACTCTGGGTTTTCTGTCGAAGTCCCTCCCCCCCATAGTTCCATAAAAACTACTGCATCACCTGGTAAATCCGAGAAATGTTCTAGATCTTTTCCAGAGCCACCATCTGCATTATCTAATACTGTAAAATTTTCTTTAATCAACCTAGAAGACTTCACCCATCTACCATTGGAATCTGTAGTGGCAGCAGCCCCACAAGGTACATTTCCAAGTTGTGCCGATGTGGGTGTGGCACCTACAGCAGTAAGATCCTCAAGCTCCATGCCATCAGTAAGGTCTTTGTCGAATTTACCGCAAAATGGCTTCATGGCAAGCATTCCCATTAGACCATTCCCTATGGCATTCATGTACACGGCATCTTTGTAGGAAAATGAGTCGGCCTCAATATCTGCCAACAAAGGTATAACTAGAACCAGTCTTTTTTGGTACAAAAACCACTGGAGATTTTTGAAAAAGGCCTCTTCGTTTGAAGCAGATTTTCTATTTTCTAAGGGTATATCAATTTCTTTAATGGTATAGTAAGAACCCATACAGTAATAAGGGTCTGCAGTTTTTTTAGCAACTATATTCGTATCTGTGCTCGTCGCACAATCTTCTGGTATGGGCTCTCCACCTAAACCCGCAAAAATATGTTTGCCATTTTTCAGACCTCTTGTTTTGATTTTAAAACGAGAAGTCTTCCATTTTGATTTGTAGGTAATATCACGGAATGTCCCGCCAGCTTCCCTTTTACGATAGATTTTACCATCTAATGTTAGGATATTTCCAGCTGTATCCGTATTTTCTGGATAAAAGTAAGGAGCTTTCCCCTTACTTAGCGTATCTATTAATAAATTGAGTGCCCAGTAGAGGGTTTTATATTTAAGAGGGTCGCAGAAGTATACAGGAGTTTGGGCAGATTGATATGTGTCAAGGTCAGCTTCATATGCACTATCACTTGTATAATCACTTCTTTTAGGTTTGATATGAGTTGTAGGTGTAGGGCCTTTTGTTTCGCATTTGTCTAGTAGTTTATTGTCTACTACTCCTTCCTTCAAAGTACCGTCTGCAATGGCCGCCGCTAATTTTGTATAATCAGTATTTCCTGCCGCCGTAGTTGCTAATCTCGTCGTAGCTGCCTTTGCCGTTGCTAAGTCAGCTGGACTAAGTAAATCACTTGCACTTACTTCTGCAGATTCTACTGCCGCTAAAGCAGGTGAATTTTGGGTAAGTACAAATGGACCTCCATTCTTTAATACATCAGTATGATAATTTTCCTTAGTATCTAATAGTTGTATGATACCAACTACTGTTGCATCTGTAGTGTCTTTTGCTGCACCCATCGAGGATAACGCATCCGCCAAGTTAATAATTCCCCCAGATTCAGACATTATTCTAGGCTGGGCAGCATTAGTATTCCAATTATAACCATAAAACTCCGCTACTTTAAATAGGTACAATAGATGTTCCAGAGCAGGTATAACATTACTAGATCTTGTATTTCTACTTATGCCGTTTATATCCACATCTAACAATGTGTTGATACTTTTAGATATACTAGAATCTTCTGTGTAATCGGTGAATGGTATCTGTTCATGAAATTCACTAAGAGCAACAATCAAATTATTTAAAAATTCCCCTGAATCTTTGAGTGTAAAGTCTGCTGTATATGTGTCTTTGGTACCATTATCTCTAGTGTATGAATAGGATTCTTTCTCGAAGAACAGATTTTTAATATCAACGCTTCCTTGTATTGGATCTGTATCGTATGTATTATCGTCTTCACTAGGGTTTGCGGGGGTATAAAGGTCTTCAAAATTTCTTACAAGCTTTACGAAGGTTTGATCAAGCTTGTCCCTACCTGTTTCGGAACCTAGGTCTTCTGAATTTGGGTTCGATCTTGGGTAGCCCGCTCTCACTCTACCCCATAGTAGGTTAGATATCGCATCAAACAAATTGGATGATCCTTCGGAATTGCTGGCATCAGATAACGCATCTAAATTATCTGGATCAAGTGCAATAGACATTATGGTTTCTACCGCTTCTCGTACACTTGTATTTTTGTAGAGTGCTTTATAGGCGACGGAGTCCACCAAAGAGAGTAAGTGTACATTCTCTCTTAACAAATTAATAAATAAGCTAACATCTTCTAAGCCCTCTTCATCAAGTGCATTGTAAAGAAAACCAAGTGAACCAGCGTTGATGGGTAGTATGTCAGCTAGTAGTCTTTTATCTCTATAGTCTATCCGTCTGACTCTTTCCATCAAAGTTACAAAAACGTCATAAGAATCTGGATAAGTTGTCCTCATGCGTTCCATCATACTGGATAAAGTAACCATGAGGTTAGGTGTGCTTTCGCCTCGGAGAACATGAGAAAGTCGATCCAGTCCCTTTACTAAAATATCCCCTTCCATGGCCTCGAAAGTAAATCTAAAGGATTCGTTGAAATCACTATTATTGATGTGGCTGAAGGCAGCTTCTAATGAGGGATAACCATCTACTAAGCCAAAAATATTTTTATCACCACCAGAATCATATATCTCAGGATCGGGTAAACTAGCACATGCAGACATGTAAAAAGCCATTAGGCATGCTAATAATAAACCACGTACTATACTAAAAATAAACCTTTTTGACATCTGTAAATAAACTCCTTGATAAATCTTACTTAGTAAAACATAAGTATGCAATGATATTATACTTTATTTACGTGATTAAAGCCATAAAAAGGATATGTTATAAGAATAAACAGGAGAAATAAATACTACTTCCCCAATACATAGTTTGATCAGTTCAATCTATATTATGGAACTTTCAGAAAAAGAAAATCAGACAATGGAAAAAAAATTAAAAAAGCTTAAAAAAGAGCAAAAATATAGAAAAAAAGATTCTTTGGTAATTACTTTCACTGGTGATGGGAAAGGGAAAACCTCTTCTGCACTTGGAACAATGATCCGTATGTTAAGGGCTGATAAATAAGTCTTAATTATACAATTTATGAAGGATCCAAGTAAATTTCAATATGCCGAAAAAAAACATGCTGATATTGAATCTAACCTAACCTACGTTAGCATTGGTAGTGGATTTACCTGGGACACAAAAGATAAAGAATTGGATCGAGAAAATGCACAATCTACATTTTTAAAGGCAAAAGAATATATTTTTTCTAATAAATATGATCTAGTAATTTTGGATGAAATTTTGTATATTATCCACTATGGATATTTACATGAAAAACTTTTATTGGATCTGTTAGTGGTTAGACCTAAAAACGTAAATATAGTTCTTACAGGTCGAAACGCATCAGACAAGGTTATAGACGCATCAGATATTGTAACTGAGATGAAGAATGTAAAACATATATATGAGACAGAAGGAGTTTTGGCACAGAGAGGGATTGATTGGTAAGCATATATTTGTATAGCAAAATATATACAAATGATTAAAAAAGATGTACAAATGATATAGATTGTATTAGTATTGCTATACAATGTATAAGATAGCGGTACATATACTGAAGGGTGGATGTGGTAAAACTACCTTGAGTGGTAATCTTTCTTTTGGATTAAAGAAAGAGAATAAAAATGTGTTATTGATCGACTGTGATATACAGGCGAATGCCACCAGTTGGCTTATAGGTAAATATACGGGTAAGGAGCTTGGAGATGTATTGTATGGTGAATGTACTATTGCGGATTCTGTTGTAAGTATTTCTGATAACTTGTCTATTTTACCAACTAGAACAAGTAATAGCCAGCTAAAAAGTTATGCTGAAACAAAATTATTTCAGGAGCCTTTTATTTTTGAAGATTTATTACAAGAAGTAGATAAGATGCAATTTGATTATGTTATTTTTGATTTATCTCCTTCGATTAGCCAATTAGAAAGATGTGTATTATTATCTGTTAATGAGGTAATTATGCCACTTAGCCCTGAGTTTTTTTCTTATGAAGGTATTAATCTTTTCACTCAAGAGATCACGAAAATCAATCATAGTTATAGAAAAAATATTCAACATAATAAAATTATTGTTAACTTATTTAATCAAAGTTTTCGTACACATAGGGTGTACATGGAAGCGATAAAAAAACTGCAAGACTATCGTATTTATTATGTACCACAGGACAGAAAAATGGCAGATTCTCAGATCCATCATCAGACTATATTTGAATACTATCCTAGAAGCAAAACAATAGAACCTCTAACTAGAATAGTGAAGGAGATCATCCATGCCAATCAAAAAGAATAAACATTCTGATATGATATATGAGCAGGTTAATAATTCGGATTTGGGTCATACAAACTATGTTGATAACACAGTCACTAGCTTAAATTCTACTTTACCACCTATACGAATTGATAAAGATAAAAAGGAGTGCTTGGAAAACCATTTTAAAAATGAGCAGGGTCTTTCTTTGTCATCAGGTGTTCGCATGATTATTTTCCAGTATATGAAAGGGAAAAATTTATTTTAAATTTTTGCATCATCCTCGTTTATGAATACTAAGAGATCATACATAGTATACTTTTTAGGATTTATATATTTTTTTTGTATCACAATTTATGGTATACTACCTGCTGCATCCAAGAAGCACCAGCAATCGATTGAAATAGATGGCAAGAAGTTTACATTGTCTGAGGCAATGCATCTTGTGATAAAAAATAGTTTAACTATTCGCAAATCTATTTATCGATATTTAACATTAGATGCAGATTTAAACCAATTTCTGGCCCAATATGCTATCCACCTACATTTGGATGCTTCCTATGATCGCCAAAATAAACCGGCTGCGAATGATTTTAGTAGAAATCTATATGGTGAAATTTCTGCACTATACACAATTACACCGTCTTTAAGAACAGCCTTACCTTTTGGTACCAAGTTAAGTATGGGTTTAATTACAAACCGCTACGATGCAAATGACACCGGATTACCAGGTACTACTGAACCTGTTAATCCTCTTTGGAGACCACAACTTTTTATTGATCTCCGGCAACAGATTATTAAAAATGTTGTAGGACTTAATGAGAGAAAAAAAAGAAAGATTTTAGAGATACAGACACAGATATTAAGAGAAGCTATTCTAGAGCAGCTTTCTGTTGTATTAGTTGAGTCATTATTTGCTTACTGGATGGTTATAATCAATAAAGATATGTATAAGAGTAGGGTAGAAGAGCTTAACTCTATGAAAGCATTAAGAAAAAAGATTATCCGTAATGCGAAATATGGTATAAGCGAAAGATTCGAAATAAATAATTATAATGGTTTTGTTTTATCTGCACAAAATCAAGTTGAATTGAGTAAATTTGAGTTAGATGATAGTATTAGAACGTTATTAAGACTAGTGAATTTACCCGTTAACACGAAACTTGAAGGATTGACTGACTTAATACAAGACCACCAGTATTTTAATGTGAACGAAGAAATAAAAAAGGCATTCCATAAAAGAATAGATTATAAGAATAAAATACGAGAAATTAAAAAAAATACATTGCAGAAAGAAATTGCTAAAAATGAGCTTTTACCTGATTTAGATGCTGTTGTTCGATTTTCTGGACGTAGCCAAAACGAGGGTTATAGAAGTGCCTTAGGCGATGTCTTGACCTTTTCTTATCCTAATATTTATGCTGGTTTAGAATTTAATTACGCATTTAATCAAACAGACCTACAGTCTAATTTTAAGAATGCCATACTAAATCTAAAAAAATCAAAAATTGATCTAAACAATCAAAAGAGACTCATCCGGGATGAGATTGTCAAGAATCATGAAAGTATAAATCTTAAATATAAGATTTATACGAACAGTAAAAAAATTAGGATAAGTACGGAAAAATATTATTTTGCCGTACGGAAACGGGTTACTCAGGGAAAATTTACTTCTGTTATTTTAAAAACAGCCTTAGATGAAGTAATCAGAAGAAAATCAGAAGAGTTAAGATTTCTTGTGAATTATAATATCGCTCTTGTAACATTTAGTTTGTCAAAAAATGAAATCTTTGAAAAATATGGTATAAAACCATACGCTATCTTAGATGAGTTTATCAGTAAAAATATTAGATAAAACTTTATTTCTGACTTTTCTTAACACGTTCTAATACTTTCTTTAGAGTATCTTTTACCAGTGGCGTATCCAGAGTATTCTGTAAATCTTCAATTGACTCGTTATATTTTTTGCTAGTAAGATTATGTCTAAGATTACTTTTTATATCAAGTATGTTTGGAGTTCTTCTAGACACTGATTGAGAAAAGAATAAAGCTTTTTCTTCTATCTGATCTTCTGGCTCTACGAAATCAACAAAACCAACTTTGAGTGCTTCTTCACCTTTGTAGGATTTTCCAAACAAACACGCTTTTTTAGCATCTACGTAGCCCACACTTTCTACAATAGCATCTATCATCGGCTGTGGTATAGGCATGCCTATCAAGGACTCGTTAAATACATATTTGGATTTGGCACCTAAAAATTTAAAATCGAATGGTAATGCAAATGCAGCACCACCTGCTATTGCATGGCCTCTCATACAAGCTACAGTAATTGTTTTCATATGAAACATGTAGGAAAATAATTCAAATAAAGCCTTAAAGGGTTTGGCACCTTCCTCAACAACTTGTTCAATATCTATTCCATTAGAAAAAAACTTACTGGATGTACTAGTTACTAATATAACCATAATATTAGGATCTTTTTCCAAATCCTGAAATTTCTGGTACACCTCGGTTAATAATTCGTAATTTAATGTATTTTGCTCATTACGATCTAATTTGATTACTGCAAGATTATTGATTTGTTCAAATCGTATATTTGACATATTTAAATAGCAAGGTCTAAGATCCTTCTTGTCGTATTATCTATTTTATGCCTCTTCCCACACCCTTTTTATGTTGACAATGCAAACAACAAGCAGAAAAGAATAGAGTCGACCGAAGCTAACGACCGACCCCATAAAATCTAAAGCGATTTTAAGCTGTCTTTCATATAGCCTTTGTCAATAAAAATAAAGGTTGCTATGAAAAAAAAAATATTGTCCAAACAATTTTTAATAACCACTAAACCATACAGAAAACATAAATTAACTCCTCACCCCGATTTGTTTGGTAATCTAGCCTATAAATTAAGTAAGCAATATTTAACTGATGATGATATTTACCACGGACTAATAGGAGAAAAAGAAGTAGGGTATTTTAATAATAGATATCCTATTTTTTTTGCTATAGATATCGACGATCATCTGCAAGGCAAAAACTTTATAATTACTCCTTCTATTCGGGAAAAATATGAAAAAACTTTAATCAGCTTAGGAACACCCAGTTTGATATTTATCAGCCAAAGGGGACTACATCTATACTATTGTCTAAAGAAATCAGTACCTATACAAGTTTTACTAGAGACTATTCGGCATACATGTCACAATATTATGCATCTAATTGAAATAAGACCAACTGATGTGCAAGGTCTACGTATACCTAAAATCAGATATCTTGTTAATAAACAATTAGAATCTATTGAGTGGGATATAAATAAAATCAAGAAATATTACTACTCAGAATTATTTAGTGGATTTAGTTTATACGAGGCAACCAGGATAGAAATCAAAAGGAGAAGTATCCAAAGAGTTCTCAACAAAATCAAATTTTTTAAAGGTTATACTAATGAGGCCTATTGCACCTTGGTAAGCTTTTTATTTTTACGAGGTTTCACTGAAAAAGAATCTTTGGCAGAAATACAAAGAAAACTCTACCAGGATAAATATACAGGTACATTACACAAAACTCTACCCACAAGAGTAAAAAGCAGTTACAAAAACTTACACAATGGTGTAAATCTAGTTGAGGAAAGTAAACAACTCACTATTGACATCCAGATAAAAGTACAAAATCTAATGCTACTATTCCAGAATTTTAGAAAAGATAGAAGAAAAAATACAGAAAAGTTCTTATCCAGTTTACTTCTATGGATTGATAAGATAGATTCTGTGAAACAGAAAACAACAGAAAAAGATCTATGGAACTACCTATATCCTACTTTTTCTAAAAAAACTGCAAAAAACTTTTATCCTTTAAGCTACAAACTTTTAGAAAAATTTAGCAAAAAAAATACAAAACTTATAAAAGATACCTTTACCATATTAAGGAAACACAAAATTATTACAAACACAACACAAGATTACTCAAACAGATTACACATATGTAAATACTATCAATTCGATCTAGAAAAACAAAAATCTATACCTAACACCATAAAAAATATAAATATTGAAAGAAAAAATACAATTAACCAAATGAAAAATAAAGGTTTAAATATAACACTAATAGCAAAAAAATACCAGGTTTCTAGACAAACTATTTACAAATGGCTAAAAGTGTAAAGCTAAGTTCGGTACATATATACAACATACTGGGGTCCGTAAGCTGAATTACTAGTTTATGTGTAGTTACTTATTTTATTGGTTATGACAGAATAAAAGGTATTTAATTTGGAGTGTTGATCACTATAAATGGATAATTATTTATGATTGTATACTATTTGTAATCGTTTACAAATAGTATTTTTAGACATCACCAGGCATCACCAGATTAAACCAGAACGATAGTTAGTGTAACATATATGGAAGATACACACCCCTATACATAATATGGTTATATGATAATCTTTCTATATGTTTGTATATAAATGGATGAAAATAGCAAGAGTATGATATAAACGTTTATAGACAAACTATTTACAAATGGCTAAAAGTGTAAAGCTAAGTTCGGTACATATATACAACATACTGGGGGTCCGTAAGCTGAATTACTAGTTTATGTGTAGTTACTTATTTTATTGGTTATGACAGAATAAAAGGTATTTAATTTGGAGTGTTGATCACTATAAATGGATAATTATTTATGATTGTATACCATTTGTAAACGATTGCAAATGGTATTTTTAGATATGACCAGGCATCACCATAACGATAGTTAGTATAGCTGATTAAAGTTTTTGCCTTGCAGATGATCATCGATATCTATAGCAAAAAAAATAGGATATCTATTATTAAAATACCCTACTTCTTTTTCTCCTATTAGTCCGTGGTAAATATCATCATCAGTTAAATATTGCTTACTTAATTTATAGGCTAGATTACCAAACAAATCGGGGTGAGGAGTTAATTTATGTTTTCTGTATGGTTTAGTGGTTATTAAAAATTGTTTGGACAATATTTTTTTTTTCATAGCAACCTTTATTTTTATTGACAAAGGCTATATGAAAGACAGCTTAAAATCGCTTTAGATTTTATGGGGTCGGTCGTTAGCTTCGGTCGACTCTATTCTTTTCTGCTTGTTGTTTGCATTGTCAACATAAAAAGGGTGTGGGAAGAGGCATAAAATAGATAGTACGACAAGAAGGATCTTAGACCTTGCTATTTAAATATGTCAAATATACGATTTGAACAAATCAATAATCTTGCAGTAATCAAATTAGATCGTAATGAGCAAAATACATTAAATTACGAATTATTAACCGAGGTGTACCAGAAATTTCAGGATTTGGAAAAAGATCCTAATATTATGGTTATATTAGTAACTAGTACATCCAGTAAGTTTTTTTCTAATGGAATAGATATTGAACAAGTTGTTGAGGAAGGTGCCAAACCCTTTAAGGCTTTATTTGAATTGTTTTCCTACATGTTTCATATGAAAACAATTACTGTAGCTTGTATGAGAGGTCATGCAATAGCAGGTGGTGCTGCATTTGCATTACCATTCGATTTTAAATTTTTAGGTGCCAAATCCAAATATGTATTTAACGAGTCCTTGATAGGCATGCCTATACCACAGCCGATGATAGATGCTATTGTAGAAAGTGTGGGCTACGTAGATGCTAAAAAAGCGTGTTTGTTTGGAAAATCCTACAAAGGTGAAGAAGCACTCAAAGTTGGTTTTGTTGATTTCGTAGAGCCAGAAGATCAGATAGAAGAAAAAGCTTTATTCTTTTCTCAATCAGTGTCTAGAAGAACTCCAAACATACTTGATATAAAAAGTAATCTTAGACATAATCTTACTAGCAAAAAATATAACGATTCAATTGAAGATTTACAGAATACTCTGGATACGCCACTGGTAAAAGATACTCTAAAAAAAGTATTGGAACGTGTTAAAAAAAGTCAGAAATAACTTTTTATCTAATATTTTTACTGATAAATTCATCTAAGATAGCGTATGGTTTTATACCATATTTTTCAAAGATTTCATTTTTTGACAAACTAAATGTTACAAGAGCGATATTATAATTCACAAGAAATCTTAACTCTTCTGATTTTCTTCTGATTACTTCATCTAAGGCTGTTTTTAAAATAACAGAAGTAAATTTTCCCTGAGTAACCCGTTTCCGTACGGCAAAATAATATTTTTCCGTACTTATCCTAATTTTTTTACTGTTCGTATAAATCTTATATTTAAGATTTATACTTTCATGATTCTTGACAATCTCATCCCGGATGAGTCTCTTTTGATTGTTTAGATCAATTTTTGATTTTTTTAGATTTAGTATGGCATTCTTAAAATTAGACTGTAGGTCTGTTTGATTAAATGCGTAATTAAATTCTAAACCAGCATAAATATTAGGATAAGAAAAGGTCAAGACATCGCCTAAGGCACTTCTATAACCCTCGTTTTGGCTACGTCCAGAAAATCGAACAACAGCATCTAAATCAGGTAAAAGCTCATTTTTAGCAATTTCTTTCTGCAATGTATTTTTTTTAATTTCTCGTATTTTATTCTTATAATCTATTCTTTTATGGAATGCCTTTTTTATTTCTTCGTTCACATTAAAATACTGGTGGTCTTGTATTAAGTCAGTCAATCCTTCAAGTTTCGTGTTAACGGGTAAATTCACTAGTCTTAATAACGTTCTAATACTATCATCTAACTCAAATTTACTCAATTCAACTTGATTTTGTGCAGATAAAACAAAACCATTATAATTATTTATTTCGAATCTTTCGCTTATACCATATTTCGCATTACGGATAATCTTTTTTCTTAATGCTTTCATAGAGTTAAGCTCTTCTACCCTACTCTTATACATATCTTTATTGATTATAACCATCCAGTAAGCAAATAATGACTCAACTAATACAACAGAAAGCTGCTCTAGAATAGCTTCTCTTAATATCTGTGTCTGTATCTCTAAAATCTTTCTTTTTTTTCTCTCATTAAGTCCTACAACATTTTTAATAATCTGTTGCCGGAGATCAATAAAAAGTTGTGGTCTCCAAAGAGGATTAACAGGTTCAGTAGTACCTGGTAATCCGGTGTCATTTGCATCGTAGCGGTTTGTAATTAAACCCATACTTAACTTGGTACCAAAAGGTAAGGCTGTTCTTAAAGACGGTGTAATTGTGTATAGTGCAGAAATTTCACCATATAGATTTCTACTAAAATCATTTGCAGCCGGTTTATTTTGGCGATCATAGGAAGCATCCAAATGTAGGTGGATAGCATATTGGGCCAGAAATTGGTTTAAATCTGCATCTAATGTTAAATATCGATAAATAGATTTGCGAATAGTTAGACTGTTCTTTATCACAAGATGCATTGCCTCAGACAATGTAAACTTCTTGCCATCTATTTCAATCGATTGCTGGTGCTTCTTGGATGCAGCAGGTAGTATACCATAAATTGTGATACAAAAAAAATATATAAATCCTAAAAAGTATACTATGTATGATCTCTTAGTATTCATAAACGAGGATGATGCAAAAATTTAAAATAAATTTTTCCCTTTCATATACTGGAAAATAATCATGCGAACACCTGATGACAAAGAAAGACCTTGCTCATTTTTAAAATGGTTTTCCAAGCACTCCTTTTTATCTTTATCAATTCGTATAGGTGGTAAAGTAGAATTTAAGCTAGTGACTGTGTTATCAACATAGTTTGTATGACCCAAATCCGAATTATTAACCTGCTCATATATCATATCAGAATGTTTATTCTTTTTGATTGGCATGGATGATCTCCTTCACTATTCTAGTTAGAGGTTCTATTGTTTTGCTTCTAGGATAGTATTCAAATATAGTCTGATGATGGATCTGAGAATCTGCCATTTTTCTGTCCTGTGGTACATAATAAATACGATAGTCTTGCAGTTTTTTTATCGCTTCCATGTACACTCTATGTGTACGAAAACTTTGATTAAATAAGTTAACAATAATTTTATTATGTTGAATATTTTTTCTATAACTATGATTGATTTTCGTGATCTCTTGAGTGAAAAGATTAATACCTTCATAAGAAAAAAACTCAGGGCTAAGTGGCATAATTACCTCATTAACAGATAATAATACACATCTTTCTAATTGGCTAATCGAAGGAGATAAATCAAAAATAACATAATCAAATTGCATCTTATCTACTTCTTGTAATAAATCTTCAAAAATAAAAGGCTCCTGAAATAATTTTGTTTCAGCATAACTTTTTAGCTGGCTATTACTTGTTCTAGTTGGTAAAATAGACAAGTTATCAGAAATACTTACAACAGAATCCGCAATAGTACATTCACCATACAATACATCTCCAAGCTCCTTACCCGTATATTTACCTATAAGCCAACTGGTGGCATTCGCCTGTATATCACAGTCGATCAATAACACATTTTTATTCTCTTTCTTTAATCCAAAAGAAAGATTACCACTCAAGGTAGTTTTACCACATCCACCCTTCAGTATATGTACCGCTATCTTATACATTGTATAGCAATACTAATACAATCTATATCATTTGTACATCTTTTTTAATCATTTGTATATATTTTGCTATACAAATATATGCTTACCAATCAATCCCTCTCTGTGCCAAAACTCCTTCTGTCTCATATATATGTTTTACATTCTTCATCTCAGTTACAATATCTGATGCGTCTATAACCTTGTCTGATGCGTTTCGACCTGTAAGAACTATATTCACGTTTTTAGGTCTATCCCATAACAGATCCAATAAAAGTTTTTCATGTAAATATCCATAGTGGATAATATACAAAATTTCATCCAAAATTACTAGATCATATTTATCAGAAAAAATATATTCTTTTGCCTTTAAAAATGTAGATTGTGCATTTTCTCGATCCAATTCTTTATCTTTTGTGTCCCAGGTAAATCCACTACCAATGCTAACGTAGGTTAGGTTAGATTCAATATCAGCATGTTTTTTTTCGGCATATTGAAATTTACTTGGATCCTTCATAAATTGTATAATTAAGACTTGTTTATCAGCCCTTAACATACGGATCATTGTTCCAAGTGCAGAAGAGGTTTTCCCTTTCCCATCACCAGTGAAAGTAATTACCAAAGAATCTTTTTTTCTATATTTTTGCTCTTTTTTAAGCTTTTTTAATTTTTTTTCCATTGTCTGATTTTCTTTTTCTGAAAGTTCCATAATATAGATTGAACTGATCAAACTATGTATTGGGGAAGTAGTATTTATTTCTCCTGTTTATTCTTATAACATATCTTTTTTATGGCTTTAATCACGTAAATAAAGTATAGTATCATTGTATACTTGTGTTTTACTAAGTAAGATTTATCAAGGAGTTTATTTACAGATGTCAAAAAGGTTTATTTTTAGTATAGTACGTGGTTTATTATTAGCATGCCTAATGGCTTTTTACATGTCTGCATGTGCTAGTTTACCCGATCCTGAAGTATATGATTCTGGTGATGATACCAATATTTTTGACATGCTCAAAGGTTATCCCTCATTAGAAGCTGCATTTAGTCACATTGACAATGTTACTTTTAATGAATCCCTTCAATTTACTTTTCAGGCCATGGAAGGGGATATTTTAGTAAAGGGACTGGATCGACTTTCTCATGTTCTCCGAGGCGAAAGCCTACCTAACCTCATGGTTACTTTATCCAGTATGATGGAACGCATGAGGACAACTGATCCAGATTCTTATGACGTTTTTGTAACCTTACTGGAAAGAGTCAGACGGATAGACTATAGAGATAAAAGACTACTAGCTGACATACTACCCATCAACGCTGGTTCACTTGGTTTTCTTTACAATGCACTTGATGAAGAGGGCTTAGAAGATGTTAGCTTATTTATTAATTTGTTAAGAGAGAATGTACACTTACTCTCTTTGGTGGACTCCGTCGCCTATAAAGCACTCTACAAAAATACAAGTGTACGAGAAGCGGTAGAAACCATAATGTCTATTGCACTTGATCCAGATAATTTAGATGCGTTATCTGATGCCAGCAATTCCGAAGGATCATCCAATTTGTTTGATGCGATATCTAACCTACTATGGGGTAGAGTGAGAGCGGGAAAACCAATCCCAAATTCAGAAGACCCAGGTTCCGAAACAGGTAGGGACAAGCTTGATCTAACCTTTGTAAAGCTTGTAAGAAATTTTGAAGACCTTTATACCCCCGCAAACCCTGGTGAAGACGATAATACATACGATACAGATCCAATACAAGGAAGCGTTGATATTAAAAATCTGTTCTTCGAGAAAGAATCCTATTCATACACTAAAGTTAATGGTACCAAAGACACATATACAGCAGACTTTACACTCAAAGATTCAGGGGAATTTTTAAATAATTTGATTGTTGCTCTTAGTGAATTTCATGAACAGATACCATTCACCGATTACACAGAAGATTCTAGTATATCTAAAAGTATCAATAC
>CBDHDT010000024.1:0-1840 GCA_965261215.1 Ekhidna sp. | reverse complement strand
GCATGAATGTATTGACCATGAACTCAGGGTCAAATGCAAGGAGAAGCTAGTGGATGGGAAGGGTAAGCAGGTGAGGATGAAGGAGAAGGGGAGGCTCACTGATAAGAACATCAAGAAGCTCACTAAGTATTATGGTAAGGCCATTAGGTCCAACATTTGTGACTCAGCTGCAATGAAAGATGCTATATGGGCAATATTTTACCATTCGCAGTCCACAGATAGCATGCCACAACACCAGTTTTGTCCCAGTGGGCAGCGGTCTTGGTGCAAGTATAATCGTGCATTTGCCATGTCAGAGCCACCTCCATCCCACTCACCCACCATCCATCCATCCAGACATTGCCCCTCATCTGTTCAAGATCTTTGAGCGGCTCTCCAAGGACAGCCTGATGAAGGGATGTGTACTGGGAGCGACTCAAATTATTCTGTTGCAAAAATAGTGTAGCTGTACAAACTTACCATTACCACAACTTTACTCTTGATCTTCTCAAAACATGTTTTTTTTGGGGGGGGGGGGGGGGAATCTTAATCCAGTAGTCACATCATTAAATCATTAAATTCAACATTCTACATACCATTTTAAAGCTCTGTCTTTGATCTGTGTTATGAGCTGAAGCTTTTTTTCATTTCAAAGTACCTGTCACTTTTTATGGGTGGATGTTTGATCCTACCTTTACCTTTTTTTTTTTTAAAGATTCAGCTGATTATCCCAGAAGGTACTAATGAACTAAAAGCTTGTGCTCATAACATACATCAGGTATTGCTTTTATATGATTTTAAAAGACTGGGGAGGTAGAGATTTTTTATACATGTATAATTTCAATGAAATTGTAGGTGTGTATACACTAAAGCATATCATTAGAAAGCACAAAGAACAAGCTACAGCTTGGTACCAAAATTACCGGCATTGGATGAAAGATAACAAAGTTATGAGGTCATAAACGGCACAAAGAATTATGATATACTCTCCTAAAACTAAACACACCAGTGTATGGTTGGTGTGCATGAGTCTATATGGTAAAGGGTTTTCTAACTGTTTGTAGTATAGATAGGTTTCTGTTCATTTTTTTGACAAGTCAATCCAATATAGTTGCTCGTTTCTAATGAAACTTTCTCTCTCTCTCTCTCTTTTTTTTTATTTTTATGTATACTGTATCTGCTTGATTGGAGGCTGCGGCTATTAATCATATCGGCCTATCATCATCCATTCCAGAACCCAAATAAAGCACGCCAATCTATTGCAACCATGTAAAGAAGAAATTGAGTCTATTCAAGTGTAGGGGACAGAGATGCATCGCTTGAGGGTATACACATTGCAACACTAGTGTGGTATCATATTGCAAACCAGTCATAAACGATTAGACAATAATGTTAATTGCGTTTTATCACAATAATTATATTTAGAGCAATAACTCATTATTATTATTATTATTATTATTATTATTATTATTATTTTTAAAGAACACACTTTTAGAACTGTTTATAGCAAATACAACATGCTGCAGTTTGCGAATCAGCCTATCGAGGTTAGCTAACAAAAATGACGCATCTCTACATCCTGCCATGTCACCAACAAAACTTACAGAAGGAAATCCCCTTCAGTAGTGCCTCCTTTCTCAAGAGTGAAGGGATGAAGAATGCTTTCCAGTAAGAAATGGTGTCCGTGCAGCCTTCCTCAGCAAAAGAGCTTCCATAAACAGTAGTAAAGACCTGGAAGAGACGCTTCTGGATGGAGATGTGGATGGATCAGCCATTGTTTTAGTATAATGACAGAGCAATCGATTATCTGCAGGTAAAAAATATGGAGTTTAGCGTGGGCGGATTAGTTTAATTTTTTTGT
>CBDHDT010000023.1:0-56562 GCA_965261215.1 Ekhidna sp. | reverse complement strand
AAATCCAGAGGAATATTTGGATTTGTTTTCAAAGCAGTAAAACGGAACAAATATTAATAAAAACTGGTTTTCTCCTTAAAATGAGCTTCATACAGCCAAACTACGCTTTGCTTTTGTTTTGAAGCATTTTCAAATAATTCACTGAAAAATTCTCTTTATAGTCAAAAAAGTGACTATCTAAGAAAGTATCACAGAAATACTCAGAAATTTGTTTTTTTTAACAAATTTGAACAGGGACAAACCAAGGGGGAAATTTGGATTTGTTTAAACAACCGTTTTTGATCAAAACATTAAAAGGGGACAAACATTAACAAAAACTGTTTTTCTCTCCAAATTGAGCTACATACAGCTAAACTATGATTTTCTGCAGTTTTGAAGCATTTTCGGGATAATTCACTAAAAAATTCTGTTTTTAGTAAAAAAAATATGACTCTCTCGTAAAGAAGCTCAGAAATACTTGGAATTTTTTTTTCTCAACAAGTTAGAAAAGGAGCAAATCCAGAGGAAAATTTGGATAAGTTGTAAACAAACCATTTTGTACAAAGAGTAAAACGTGACATATATTAACAAAAATGGTTTTTCCCAATAAAATGAGCCACATACAGCAAAATTATACTTTCCTGTTGATTTGAAGCATTTTCGGGCTAATTTACTGAAAAATTCTCTTTTTTATCTAAAAGTGAACTCAGAAAGTTTTTTTTTCTTAACAAGTTTGAAAAGGAGAAAATCCTGAGGAAAATTTAGATTCCTTTAAATAACTGTTTTTGCACAAACCAGTGAAAGGGGACAAATATTACCAAAAACGGTTTTTCTCCCCAAATTAGTCACATAAAGTTAAACTATGATTTTCTGTAGTTTTTAAACATTTCCGGGCTAATTCACTGAAAAATTCTCTTTTTATTCAAAAATATGACAATCTCAGAAAGGAGCACAGAAATACTCAGAAAGTTTTTTTTTCTTAACAAGTTTGAAAAGGGGCAAATCCAGAGGAAAATTTGGATTTGTTTAAACAACTTTTTTTTTATCAAACCAGTAAAATTGGACAAATATTAAATTAACAAAAACTGTTTTTCTACTCAAAATGAGCCACATACAGCTAAACTATATATTCCTGGGTTTTGAAGCGTTTTCAGAGAATTCACTGCAAACTTCTCTTTTAATCAAAAAAATTGACTCTCTCAGAAAGAAGCTCAGAAATACTTGGAAAGTTTGTTTTTCTCAACAGGTTAGAAAAGGGGAAAACCAGAGGAAAATTTGGATTAGTTGTAAATGACCCTTTTTGTACAAAGCAGTAAAACGGAATAAATATTAACAAAAAACTTTTTTCCACACAAAATAAGCCACATACAGCTAAGTTATGCTTTCCAGTTGTTTTGAAGCATTTTCGAGCTAATTCACTGAAAACTTCTCTTTTTAGTCACAAAAAAACTATCTCAGAAAGATGCTCAGTAGTATTCAGAAAGTTTGTTTTTCTCAACAATTTGAAAAGGAGCAAATCCCGAGAAAAATTAGGATTTTTTGAAAACAACCCCTTTTGTTCAAAGCAGTAAAACTGGACAAATAAAAAAAAAAAAATTTCTTCTCAAAATAAGACACATACAGCTAAACTATGCTTCCCTGTTGTTTTGAAGAAATTTTGGGAAAATTCGCTGAAAAATTCTCTTTTTAGTCAAAAAAGTGACTATTTAGAAAGAATTTGTTTTTCTTAACAAGTTTGAAAAGGGGCAAATCCTGAGAAAAATTTGGATTTGTCTAAACAACTTTTTTTGATCAAGCTAGTTAAATTGGACAAATACAAAATTAACAAAAACTGTTTTTTTCCTCAAAATGAGCCACATACAGCTAAACTATGCTTTCCTGTTGTTTTGAAGCATTTTTGGGGAAATTCACTGAAGACTTCTCTTTTTAGTCAAAAAGTGCCTATCTCATAAAGAAGCTCAGAAAAACTTAGAAAGTTTGTTTTTCTCAACAAGTTTGTAAATGGGCAAATCCAGAGAAAAATTTTGATTTGTTGTAAACAACCCTTTTGTTCAAAGCAGTAAAATTGGACAAATATTAACAAAAACTGTTTTTCTCCTCAAAATGAGCCACATACAGCCAAATTATGCTTTTCTGTTGTTTTGAAGCCTTTTCGGGCTAATTCGCAGAACACTTCTCTTTTCAGACAAAAAAGTGACTATCTCGGAAAGGATCACAGAATTACTCAGAAAGTTTGTTTTTCTTAACAAATTTGAATAGGGGAAAACAAAGAGGAAAATTTGGATTTGTTTAAACAACTGTTTTTGATCAAACCAGTAAAAGGGGAAAAATATTAACAAAAACTGTTTTTCTCCTCAAAATGAGCCACATACAGCTAAACTATGCTTTCCTTTTGCTTTGAAGCGTTTTCGGAAAATTCACCGAAACTTCTCTTTTTAGTCAAAAAGTTGACTCTCTCAGAAAGAAGCTAGAAATACTTGGAAAATTTGTTTTTCTTAAGTTAGAAAAATGGCAAATCCAGAGGAATAATTGTATTTGTTGTAAACATCCCTTTTTGTACAAAGCAGTAAAACGGGACAAATATTAACAAAAATTGTTTTTCCACACAAAATAAGCCTCATACAGCTAAGTTATGCTTTCCTGTTGTTTTGAATCATTTTTGGACTACTGCACTGAAAAATTCTCTTTTTATTCAAAAAAAAAGTGTCTCAGAAAGAAGCTCAGAAATAATCAGAATTTTTTTTTTCTCAACATGTTTGAAAAGGAGCATATCCAGAAGAAAATTAGGATTTATTGTAAACAATCTTTTTTGTTCAAAGCAATAAAACTGGACAAATATAAACAAAAACAGTTTTCCCCCTCAAAATGAGCCACATACAACTAAACTAAACTTCTCTGTTGTTTTGAAGCATTTTTGCGGAAATTCACTGAAACCTTCTCTTTTTAGTCAAAAAATGACTTTCTCAGAAAGGAGCACTGAAATACTCAGAAAGTTTATTTTTCTTAACAAGTTTGTAAAGGGGTAAACCCTGTGAAAAATTTGGACTTGTTTAAACACGTTATTTTTATCAAAGCATTAAATGGGGACAAATATTAACAAAAACTGTTTTTCTCCTCAAAGTGATCAACATACAGCTAAACTATGCTTTTCTGTTGTTTTGAAGCATATTTGGGGAAGTTCACTGAAAAATTCTCCTTTTAATCAAAAAATTGATTATCTCAGAAAGGGGAACAGAAATACTCTGAAAGTTTGTTTTTCTTAATAAGTTTAAAAAGGGATAAATCCTGAAGAAAATTTGGATTATATTAAACAACTTTTTTTTATCAAACCAGTAAAAGGGGTCATATATTAACAAAAACTGTTTTTCTCCTCAAAGTGAACCACATACAGCTAAACTATGCTTTTCTGTTGTTTTGAAGCATTTTTGGGAAAATTCACTGAAAAATTCTCTTTTTAGTCAAAAAAGTGACCACCTCAGAAAGGAACACAGAAATACTCAGAATTTTTTTTTTCTTAAGGGGGGACTCTCCCATTTTCCTCCGAAACTTAAAAACATATTTGTGGTTGTCATAACTTTTTTCCCCTTTCTTCTGTGCAAATAATTATTACACCAGCTTGTTGCTTATTGTGTGTGCTTTAAGATGATATGTAAAGTCTCTATAGGCACTTTTTCTTAGAAGATATAGCCATTCACGCAAGGGTCACTCAGAAAATGGCACTTCCTAATTTCCCAGGATTCTAATTCCAAGGCGCCGTTGAGCTACAGACCCCAAACTTGTTTTGTGGCTTGCTAACACCCTAAGTTGTGATATGTCTGAGCCATAATTAAAACGCGGTGAAGTGTTGAATAGATATGAGACACTTTATTTCAAGCCGCGCCAAAAACCACGGAATATCTGTGACCCCGCCTCTTCTAATAATCATATCTCAGGAATGCTTCATGGTAAAAAAATTATGGCTCGCTCATATCACAGCTTAGGGTGTTAGCAAGCCACAAAGGAAGCTTGAGGTCTGTAGCACAAGGCGCCTGGCAATTAGAATCCTGGGAAATTAGGAGATGCCATTTTCTGAGTGACCCTTGCGTGAATGGCTATATCTTCTAAGAAAAAGTGCCTATAGAGACTTTTTACATATCATCTTAAAGCACACACAATAAGCAACAAGCTGGTATAATAATTATTTGCACAGAAGAAAGGGGAAAAAAGTTATGACAACCACAAATATGTTTTTAAATTTCGGAGGAAAATGGGATAGTTTGAAAAGGGGCAAATCCTGAGGAAAATTTGGATGTGTTTAAACAACTTTTTTGATCAAACCAGTGAAATTGGACAAAAATTAAATTAATAAAAACTGTTTTCTACTTAAATGAGCTATATACAGCTAAACTATGCTTTCCTGTTGTTTTGAAGCATTTTCGGAGAAATTCACTGAAAAAATCTCATTTTAGTCAAAAAATTGACTCTCTCAGATAGAAGCTCCGAAATACTTGGAAAGTTTATTTTTCTCACCAAGTTAGAAAAGGGGAAAATCCAGAGGAATATTTGGATTAGTTATAAACCACCCTTTTTGTATAAAGCAGTAAAACCGAACAAATATTAACAAAAAAAAAATTTCTCCACAAAATGAGCCACATAAAGCTAAGTTATGCTTTCCTGTTGTTTTGACGTATTTTCGGACTAATTCACTGAAAACTTCCCTTTTTAGTAAAAAATAAAAATATCTCAGAAAGAAGCTCAGTAATATTCAGAGAGTTTGTTTTTCTCAACATGTTTGAAAAGAAGCTAATCCAGAGGAAAATTAGGATTTGTTGTAAACAGCCCTTTTTGTTCAAAGCAGTAAAACTAGACAAATATAAACAAAAACTGTTTTTCTCCTCAATATTAGCTACATACAGCTAAACTATGCTTCTCTCTTGTTTTGAAGCATTTTGGGGGAAATTCACTGAAAACTTCTCTTTTTAGTCAAAAAAGTGACTATCTCAAAAAGGAGCACTGAAATACCCAGAAAGTTGTGGAAAATTTAAATTTTTTTAAACAACTTTTTTTGTTCAAAGCAGTAAAATGGGACAATCATTAACAAAAACAGTTTTTCTCCTCAAAATGAGCCACATACAGCTAAATTATGCTCACCTGTTATTTTGAAGCATTTTCGGGCTAATTCACTGAAAACTTCTCTTTTTGGTCAAAAATGGGACACTCTCCGAAAGAAGCACTGAAATACTTAGAAAGTTAGTTTTCCTCAACAAGTTTGAAAAGGCACAAATCCTTAGGCAAATTTGGATTTGTTTAAACAACTTTTTTTGATCAATCCAGTAAAAGTGGACAAATATTAAATTAACTATAATTGTTTTTTTTGCTCAAAATGACCCACATACAGCTACACTATGCTTTCCTGTTGTTTTGAAGCATTTTCTGTGAAATTCACTGAAAATTTCTCTTTTTAGTTAAAAAATGACTCTCTCAGAAAGACGCTCAGAAATTTTTGGAAAGTTTGTTTTTATCAACAAGTTAGAAAAGGGGCAAATCCAGAGGAAAATTTTGATTAATTGTAAACATCCCGTTTTGTACAAAGCAGTAAAACAGGACAAATATTAACAAAAACTGTTTTTCCCCACAAAATAAGCCACATACAGCTAAATTGTTCTTTCCTGTTTAATTGAAGCATTTTTGGGCTAATTAACTGAAAACTTCACTTTTTTGACAAAAAAAATGACTATCACAGAAAGGAGCACAGAAATACTCAGAATTTTTTTTTTTCTTTAACAAGTTTGAAAAGAGACAAATCCTAAGGAAAATTAGGATTTGTTGTAAACAACCCTTTTTGTTCAAAGCAGTAAAACGGGACAAATATTAACAAAAAAAAAAAATTCTCCTCAAAATGAGCCACATACCGCCAAACTATGCTTTTCTGTTATTTTGAAGCTTTTTCGGGCTAATTCACTGAAAACTTCTCTTTTTAATCAAAAAATTGACTATCTCAGAAAGAAGCTCCGAAATACTCTGAAAGATTACTTTTCTCAACAAGTTTGAAAAGGAGAAATGCCAGAGGAAAATTTGGATTTGGTATAAACAACTGATTTTGTTCAAAGCAGTAAAGTGGGACAATTATTAACAAAAAATGTTTTTCTTAACAAAATGAGCCACATACAGCTAAATTATTCTTTCGTTTTGTTTTGACGCATTTTCGGACTAATTCACTGAAAACTTCTCTTTTTAGTCAAAAATAAAAAATATCTCAGAAAGAACCTCAGTAATATTCAGAAAGTTTGTTTTTCTCAACAAGTTTGAAAAGGAGCAAATCCAGAGGAAAATTAGGATTTGTTGTAAACAACCCTTTTTGTTCAAAGCAGTAAAACTGGACAAATATAAACAAAAACTGTTTTTCTCCTCAAAATGCGACACATACAGCTAAAATATGCTTCTCTGTTGTTTTGAAGCATTTTTGGGGAAATTCACTGAAAACTTCTCTTTTTAGTCCAAAAAAGTGACTATTAAGAAAGGAGCACAGAAATACTCAGAAAGTTTGTTTTTCTTTACAAGTTTGAAAAGGGGCAAATCTTGAGAAAAATTTGGATTTGTTTAAACAACTGTTTTTTTATCAAGCCAGTGAAATTGGACAAATACTAAATTAACAAAAACTGTTTTACTCCTCAAAATGAGCCACATTCAGCTAAAATATGCTTTCCTCTTGTTTTGAAGCATTTTGGGGAAAATTCACTGAAGACTTTTTTTTTAGTCAAAATTGCCTATCTCAGAAAGAAGCTCAGAAAAACTTAGAAAGTTTGTTTTTCTCAACAAGTTTGTAAAGGGGAAAATCCAGAGTAAAATTTGGATTTGTTGTAAACAACCCTTTTTGTTCAAAGCAGTAAAATGGGACAAATATTAACAAAAACTGTTTTTCTCCTCAAAATGAGCCACATACAGCCAAACTATGCTTTTCTGTTGTTTTGAAGCATTTTCGGGCTAATTCACAGAAAACTTCTCTTTTCAGTCAAAAAAGTGACTATCTCGGAAAGGATCACAGAAATAGTCAGAAAGTTTGTTTTTCTTAACAAATTTGAATAGGACAAAACCAAGAGGAAAATTTGGATTTGTTTAAACAACTGTTTTTGATCAAACCAGTAAGAGGGGACAAATATTAACAAAAACTGTTTTTCTCAAAATAATGAGCCACATACAGCTAAACTATGCTTTCCTGTTGTTTTGAATCTTTTTCGGAGAAATTCACCGAAACTTCTCTTTTTAGTCAAAAAGTTGACTCTCTCAGAAAGAAGCTAGAAATACTTTGAAAGTGTGTTTTTCTTAAAAAGTTAGAAAAGGAGCAAATCCAGAGGAAAATAAGGATTTGTTGTAAACAACCCTTTTTGTTCAAAGCAGTAAAACTGGACAAATATAAACAAAAATTGTTTTTCTCCTCAAAGTGATCAACATACAGCTAAACTATTCTTTTCTGTTGTTTTGAAGCATTTTTGGGGAAGTTCACTGAAAACTTCTCTTTTTAGTCAAAAAATGACTATCTCAGAAAGGAGCACAGAAATACTCAGAAAGTTTGTTTTTCTTAACAAGTTTGAAAAGGGGCAAATCCATAGGAAAATTTTGATTAGTTGTAAACATCCCTTTTTGTACAAAGCAGTTAAACAGGACAAATATTAACAAAAACTGTTTTTCCCCACAAAATGAGACACTTACAGCTAAATTTCCTGTTTATTTGAAGCATTTTTGGGCTAATTAACTGAAAACTTCACCTTTTGTCAAAAAAATGAGTATCACAGAAAGGAGAACAGAAATACTCAGAAAGTTTGTTTTTCTTAACAAGTTTGAAAAGAAGCAAATTCAGAGGAAAATTAGATTTGTTGTAAACAACCATTTTTTTTCAAAGCAGTAAAACTGGACAAATATAAACAAAAACTGTTTTTCTCCTCAAAATGAGCCACACACAGCTAAACTCTGCTTATCTGTTGTTTTGAAGCATTTTGGGGGAATTTCACCGAAAAATTCTCTTTTTAGTCAAAAAATGACTCTCTCAGAAAGAAGCTCAGAAATACTTGGAATTTTTTTTTTTTCAACAAGTTTGAAAAGAGCAAATCTAGAGGAAAATTTGGATAAGTTGTAAACAAACCATTTTGTACAAAGAGTAAAACGTGACAAATATTAACAAAAATGGTTTCACCCCATAAAATGAGCCAATACAGCTAAATTATACTTCCCTGTTGATTTGAAGCATTTTTGGGCTAATTTACTGAAAACTTCTGTTTTTAGTCAAAAATATGACTATCTCAGATAGGAGCACAGAAATACTCAGATTGTTTTTCTTAACAAGTTTGAAAAGGGGCAAATCCAGAAGAAAATTTTGATTAGTTGTAAACATCCCTTTTTGTACAAAGCAGTTAAAACAGGACAAATGTTAACAAAAACTGTTTTTCCCCACAAAATGAGCCACATACAGCTAAATTATACTTTCCTGTTTATTTGAAGCATTTTTCGGCTAATTAACTGAAACCTTCACCTTTTTGTCAAAAAAATTACTATCACAGAAAGGAGAACAGAAATACTCAGAAAGTTAGTTTTTCTTAACAAGTTTGAAAAGGGGCAAATCTTGAGAAAAATTTGGATTTGTTTAAACAAATGTTTTTGATCAAGCCAGTAAAATTGGACAAATACTAAATTAACAAAAAATGTTTTACTCCTCAAAATGAGCCACACACAGCTAAAATATGCTTTCCTGTTGTTTTGAAGCATTTTTGGGGAAATTACTGAAGACTTCTCTTTTTAGTCAAAAGTGCCTGTCTCAGAAAGAAGCTCAGAAAAACTTAGAAAGTTTGTTTTTCTCAACAAGTTGAAAAGGAGCAAATTCAGAGGAAAATTAGGGTTTGTTGTAAACAACCCTTTTTGTTCAAAGCAGTAAAACTGGACCAATATAAACAAAAACTGTTTTTCTCCTCAAAATGGGCCACATACAGCTAAACTATGCTTCTCTGTTGTTTTGAAGCATTTTGGTGGAAATTCACCGAAAACTTCTCTTTTTAGTCAAAAAATGACTCTCTCAGAAAGAAGCTCAGAAATACTTGGAAATTTTTTTTTCTCAACAAGTTTGAAAAGGAGCAAATCCAGAGGAAAATTTGGATAAGTTGTAAACAAACCATTTTGTACAAAGAGTAAAGCGTGACAAATATTAACAAAAATGGTTTTTCCCCATAAAATGAGCCACATACAGCTAAATTATACTTTCCTGTTGATTTGAAGCATTTTCGGCCTAATTTACTGAAAACTTCTGTTTTTAGTCAAAAGTATGACTATCTCAGATAGGAGCACAGAAATACTCAGATTGTTTTTCTTAACAAGTTTGAAAAGAGGAAAATCCAGAGGAAAATTTGGATTTGTTTAAACAAAAAATTTTGATCAAACCAGTAAAAGTGGACAAATATTAAATTAACAAAAACTGTTTTTCTCCTCAAAGTGAGCTACATACAGCTAAACTATGCTTTCCTGTTCTTTTGAAGCATTTTTGGGGAAATTCACTGAAAACTTCTCTTTTTAGTCAAAAAATGACTCCCTCAGAAAGAAGCTCAGAAATACTTGGAAATTTTTTTTTCTCAACAAGTTTGAAAAGGAGCAAATCCAGAGGAAAATTTGGATAAGTTGGAAACAAACCATTTTGTACAAAGGGGAAAATGTGACAAATATTAAAAAAAAAAATTCCCAATAAAATGAGCCACAAACAGCAACATTATACTTTCCTGTTGATTTGAAGTATTTTCGGGTTAATTTCCTGAAAACTTCTCTTTTTGGTCAAAAAAGTGACTACTCAGAAAGGAGTAGAGAAATACTCAGAAAGTTTTTTTTTCTTTACAAGTTTGAAAAGGGGTAAATCCTATGGAAAATTTGGCTTTGTTTAAACAACTTTTTTTTATCAAGCCAGTGAAATTGGACAAATACTAAATGAAAAAAAACCGTTTTTCTCCTCAAAATGAGCCACATACAGCTAAACTATGCTTTCCTGTTGTTTTGAAGCATTTTGGGGGAAATTCACTGAAGATTTCTCTTTTTAGTCAAAAAATGCCTATCTCAGAAAGAAGCACTGAAATACTCAGATAGTTTTTTTTTTTTAACAAGTTTATAAAGGGGTAAACCCTCTGGAAAATATGGATTTCTTTAAACAACTTTTTTTGATCAAGCCAGTGAAATTGGACAAATAATAAATAAACAAAAACTGTTTTTCTCCTCAAAATGAGCCACATACAGCTAAACTATGCTTTCCTGTTGTTTTGAAGCTTTTTTGGGGAAATTCACTGAAGACTTCTCTTTTTAATCAAAAAATTGACTATCTCAGAAAGGAAAACAGAAATACTTAGAAAGTTTGTTTTTCTTTACAAGTTTGAAAAGGGGTAAATCCTGAGTAAAATATGGATTATATTAAACAAATGTTTTTGATCAAACCAGTAGAAGTAGACAAATATTAAATTAACAATAACTGTTTTTCTCCTCAAAGTGAGCCAAATACAGCTAAACTATGCTTCTCTGTTGTTTTGACGCATTTAGGGGAGAATTCTCTGAAAACTTCTCTTTTTATTCAAAAAAGTGATTATCTCAAAAAGAAGCTCAGAAATACTCAGAAAGATAACTTTTGTCATCAAGTTTGAAAAGGAAAAAAAAAAAGAGGAAAATTTGTAGTTGGTGTACACAACTGTTTTTGTTCAAAGCAGTAAAATGGGACAATTATTAACAAAAAAAGTTTTTTTCCTCAAAATGAGCCACATACAGCAAAATTATGCTTACCTGTTGTTTTGAAGAATTTTCGGGCTAATTCATTGAAAACTTCTCTTTTTGGTCAAAAATGGGATTATCTCCGAAAGAAGCACTGAAAAACTCAGAAAGTTATTTTTCCTCAACAAGTTTGAAAAGGCAAAAATCCTGAGGAAAATTTGGATTTGTTTAAACAACTGTTTTTTATCAAACCAGTAAAATGGGACAAATATTAACAAAAAAAATTTCTCCTCAAAATGAGCCTCATACAACTAAACTACGCTTTTCTGTTGTTTTGAAGCGTTTTGGGGGAAATTCACTGAAAAATTCTCTTTTTAGTCAAAAAAGAGACATCTCAGAAAGAAGTTCGGAAATACTTAGAAAGTTAATTTTTCTCGACAAGTTTAAAAAAGGCAAGTTCAGAAGAAAATTTGGATTTGTTTTAAACAACTATTTTTGTTCAAAGCTGTAAAATGGGACAAATATTAACAAAAACCGTTTTCTCCTAAAAATGAGCCATATACCGCCAAACTATGCTTTTTTGTTGTTTTGAAGCTTTTTCGTTGTTTTGAAGCTTTTTCGGGATAATTCACTGTAAACTTCTCCTTTTAATCAAAAAAGTGACTATCTCTGAATGGAGCACAGATATACTCAGAACGTTTGTTTTTCTTAACAAGTTTGAAAAGGGGCAAACCAAGAGGAAAATTTGGATTTGTTTAAACAACTGTTATCGATCAAACCAGTAAAAGGGGACAATTATTAACAAAAAAAGTTTTTCTCCTCAAATGAGCCACATAGAGCAAAACTATGCTTTTCTGTTGTTTTGACTCAAAATGACCCACATACCACCAAACTATGCTTTCCTGTAGTTTTGAAGCATTTTCCGGATAATTCATTGGAAACTTCTCTTTTTAGTCAAAAAAGTGACTATCTCAGAAAGGAGCACAGAAATACTCAGAAAGTTTATTTTTCATAACAAGTTTGAGAAGGGGCAAATCCTGATGAAAATTTGGATTTGTTTAAATAACTGTTTTTGATCAAACCAGTAAAGGGGACAAATATAAACAAAAACTATTTTTCTCCTAAAAATGTGCCAGAAACAACTAAACTATGCTTCCTTGTTGTTTTGAAGCATTTTTGGGGAAATTCACTAAAAAATTCTTTTTTAGTCAAAAAAGTGACTATCTCAGAAAGTAGCACTGAAATACATAGAAAGTTTGCTTTTCTTAACAAGTTTGAAAAGGGGCAAACCAAGAGGAAAATTTGGATTTGTTTAAACAATTGTATTTGATCAAACCAAGGGGACAAATATTAACAAAAGTTGTTTTTCTCCTCAAAGTGGGCCACATACAGCTAAACTATGCTTTTCTGTTGTTTTGAAGCATTTTGGGGGAGATTCACAGAAAACTTCTCTTTTTAGTCAAAAAAGTGACTTTCTCCGAAAGGATCACAGAAATACTCAGAAAGTTTGATTTTCTTAACAAATTGGAATTGGGACAAACCAAGAAGAAAATTTGGATTTGTTTAAACAACTGTTTATTAATCAAACCTGTAAAATCGGACAAATATTAATAAAACACAAATAAAACCTAATTTAGTGAACCAATTTATTTAACAGCTTTAACTGTGTCTGCGATATAGATGGGTAAATCAACATCTCACCAATAACCATAGTAACAAAGTTCATTTTCTTCCAGTTATTGTTAATGGGATGTATGTGCTTGGTCCAGGGATATCAGCTTCTCAACATCGGGCTGGAACTCACTAAGATGGTCATAGCACAGTAACACTTCCAAACCTTTTGGCATCCTTCCATCAATAAGCTACCACTCTGTCATATCTTTAGTTTATTTTTAAATTCTGAACATTACAAGATAGAAAATAATGTGCAGTGCTTACAAACCTGAGCTGAGCTTATGCCATCTGCTGATTCTGCTCTCTGATCTAGATAGGCAGCGTGTGGTAACTGAGGCATCACTGTATGTGTTGTGTACAGGCATCAAGCAAATGTTTGGACACTTCACTCCGACTTTGGACCATTTTACAAAGTTATGTATTCGTTTATAATTCTTATGTCAGTTTTATTCTCAAACTGCATACCTGTTCCTACCTTAGTGTTTATGACATATATCTTGTCATTCAGATATTGTAACCAAAAAGTTATTTTTGACTGCTACTAACGCCACTCTGTCGCTCCCTACCTCCCCCCGTTTTCCCCCTTTTGCCTCACCTCCCACCTTGATCTTTCCACCGCCAGCTTTGGGCGCCACTGGTTTATACAAAACCAGATTATTTAGAACATCTATATATGGTCGTGGATCCATTTAGTGTCTGATGGAAGCCAACCAAGTCTCTTTTGGAGATCTTTTAGTAAGCTGAAATTATTTCTAGTTCTGTTATATCAGCTAATTCTTTTTTCTGTTTCTAAATTGAACAAAGTCTTTAAAGTTCAGTCATGTATAGAGAAATAATATGTGCCATGAATGGTAGAGTTTTTATTGGTATGTACAGCAAAGTCCCACTCACTAAGTCAACATCATTATATATCTGATTTTTAGCTATACAATTTTGGGAGGTGGATAGGAGAATGAATGATGGTCTGTTCTACTAATGCAGCTGAACAGTATAGAGGGTGAAGTAACCCACTTAGGAGTCCCATTGATTGATCGTACCACTTAACTATCATTTACCACAGTTTCCATGAGCTCTAAGCCAAAGTTTTTTTGTTAAACCACAGATTTATGTCGCAGCACTGTGGGTATAAATACTGTACAGTGGATCAATGAATACAGTGAATCATGGATATCGCACTGTGATATGCTTTACTGCATGCATATATACTTCCACCCATTTGCCTGAGCACAACCTGTTTGCATGCTTGCACTTGCAACAGTAGCTTACATTGCTCATCATGTAATCAGATGTACGACAAAATATGTTTAGAGATTATTGATCATATTCGCTCTTCTTGACCGTATTTACTGGTTATGGCTGCCACTGCATGCTGTAATGCAAGTATTTAGTTTAGGCATGCATTCATTGTCATCCTTTTGGCGATAGTGCCATAGATAAGAGGACAGGACGTTATGGATACTCCTCCCCACTTCTTCCAGTCATTCCACCTAATTATGCTGCATCTATTACCAGTTCTACCAAAACAAAGTTTGTGGGATGCACGCGAGGAAGAAGCCTCTTCATGCACTACATATTGGCAGCCATGATTGGTGGATAATTTGGTGTTTACATTATATCAATTTTATTGTGAAGAAATTTGACTGTTTGATATTGCAGAAGAATTTCTTGGGCTATGTCACCCAGCTGGACAACCAAAGATGACCTGCCCTTCAACAATAACATCCACACCAAACAAATACCACAGTGGAGGATCCTCTGCTTCATTCCAGCCTCCACCCTCCTCCACCTTCCACAAGACAACTCTCATTCCAACCCTATCACTTTGCCCCTTCCAAGCCATTACTCGACAACCAACAAAAATCCCATCACAATATGCACCAGCAAAAGTGTCTTCCAACTCGTGTGTGAGTGCACCCAACAGGAATTGCATGGACAATCAGCAAGAAAAGGTAGGCATGTCATTTGATGTGAAGGACTTGGGGATTACCACGTAGAAGTAGAGCTCTCTCATAGTATACAAGCGGTACTTTATTGATTTATCAGCATTTTGTTTTTATTTTCTAAGGTGCAGAAACAGTTTTGTTGCTTTTATTAAAGTTTTTATATTAAATTTGATACCTTCTGATAGTCACTTAATTTTAATGTGGTGCCATAGACACCTGTAAATGCACCATGATAATTGTGTATCTGTCATATTCTCGTATGCCTTTCACCTAATATACACTAATGGAAAAGACTAGAGTTAAAGAGGTAGGTTGTTATGCTGATTCTTAAGTTGATATTAACTGTTTTGGGCCTAAATTTCAAATATTCGATACAAGCGCACTGCAAATTATTTCTTTATTTTCAAGCGACTAATAACAGCATGAGTTATAGTGGGTTTTTTTTTTACTTGTGGGCTATATCAGGTATAAAACATTGTTGACCAGCTACCTTCCCCAATAATAATCAAAGTAAAAAATGCTTGGAGGACCAGTTTTTCTCTGGCATGCTAGAGATATGGCCAATGACTGTAGCAAGCATTATATTTTTTCACTTTAAGCTTGTTGGAGCCATTATAAACTGTGCTCTAGTAAACCTCTTTTATGGCAGGCAATGAAGTTTTTAGTTCCGTGTGGTATTCCGAATCATATGCTATCTTCTGCTACAACTAGGTATATGGATATGGATACTTTTCATCTGTTTTTTTTTTTTTTTTGTGTGGAAGACAATGATGTCGATGCTGGTCTCTTTAAAATTCTGCATTTCAACAACTGCATTGTTTTCATAGTTGAGTAGGGTTCAGTATAGCCTCAATAGTGACAGCTTGATTTAGATTTCACTTTGCAAACAGGAGCATAGCTTTTTAGCAATGGCTATCAATTTACCTTATTTGCGCATATTCACTAGTTATTGTCAGGTTTGTAAAAAATGCATGCACTTGTAAACATCCTATGGGCCCTTAAGTGTTAACTTGCATAGTTTTAGTACTTTATTTGAAACGAAATTACAAAAAATAAAATAGAGATATAGAGTGGAAACCTTTGAGAATCATCATTTTTTCAATTGTGTGTGATTGTTTTCATAGTTGAGTATGGTTCAGTATAGCCTCAATAGCGACAGGTTGATTTAGATTTCAATATGCGAACGCGAGCATAGTATTCTAGCAATAGCTATCAAGTTGCGTTCCTGCATATTCACACGCCTGGCTATAATTGCAGTAGAGTTGTAAATGGAAATTTGTGATATATGCAATACGTACAATGCATAATTTACTTGTACAGACCCACAAAGAGATATTTGCATTTATTTGAATTGCGAACTGGACTGGGGAAATGCCGTATTTAAAATCTGGCCAACATTAAACGTGTGTTACACGTATTTAGTGGACAAACGAAGAGACCAGAGTGGGAGGCAAAGCATAATGCTAACTAGGACTGTAGTAAGAGTGAATGTTAATGGACTTACATTAGATGCCTAGCTGAGCAACTGGAGAGTGGCATCATGGATCATAAGTTTGATAGGATATGCTGTGATAATTGTTATATTTTTCTCAACTATTTTTCCTTAGCATTCAATCTTCAATTAAGTTTCAAAATATCTTGTGTTTGTAATCTCTCTCTTTATTTTCACAGGGACCATGATCCCAGCTGTGGAAAAGCATGTTCCCTTTCCCCTTCCATCAAAAGAGCCACCGCCAAAATCATCTCTTCCCACAGTTCCCAAAAAAGAATTTAAATAATGATTAACGACCTCCATGCAGAATTAGAATTTACATTTTATATTTTTGCTTGTCTCTTCAGGATTCTTTACCGCATCATTCATCAAGTGAAGATGAGAGAGAGACAGTTTCTTGTGTCCCCTCTTCACTATCTCAATCCGCAACACAAGATGACACTTGTGTGGTTCACAAATCCCAAAATACTTTTGGGATAGGTGATGTGATGTTTGCAGTCCCATTCAAAGAAGGTGAACTGGTGGTGCATATGTGTAAATACAGGGACCTAGCAGCTAACAAGTCCAAAGGCTACTATATCAAGATGTATCACTTGCCAGACAAAAGCAATAAATCGAAGTGGAAAAATATTGTCAAAAGGAGAACAATTTGTCCAGAATACAATGCATTGATGAAGGTATATTCAGTATATATGTTGTTGCATTATTTTATACCCGTTATCTGTTTTTGTCTTTTTTCACTATAAGATAAAAGAGTCGGAACTGCAATTGGTCACACTTAGTGTGAGCGTATGGGATATGAACTGGTTTGGAAAGAAAAGGTTCTTGGGTGAGGTCAGACATCCCCTCTCTGCCCTGGATCTAACTAATGCCACAAACCACAGGTACAGTTTGGGAAGATAAGGTACATATGACATAATATCATTATAGTAAATTATCATTTAATAATGTACAAAAGTGTTTGTAAGGTGAGGATGACACAGCGACTACTGCAAAGCTGCTAAAAATACATATTAGAAATAAGAAGCCAATTACTTTTGGTCATTTTTCTCAATCATGTCTCTAGTAACAGCTTTGATGTATGCCTGGATGCATTTTTAAATTGTGCTGATTATAGATTGTATATTTTCAAGCATAATTACACTGCAGTATTCAGCATAAAACAGTCAAACACTGTAAAAATATTTTGGTTGAAAATTTAAATAAGATGAAGCTTCCTTGAGTCCGACATTTTTTCTTCTTTTTTTGTTAAACATTTAACTCCAACTAGAGATTAGTTGTTTTTTGTCTGTTAATAGTGGCCACACACTTTTCATTGAAAACTGGAGATGATGAAATTTGAGGATGTGAATCTTGATTTAGTTGTAAATGTTTTTTTATGCAGCATTGATGGCTAAAAAGTGTGTTAGATTTCACTGCGAGCTCAGGCGCAGTTGTTTGTCACATTCAATTTTTTTTGTGTGAATATATCTGCAATCATCACTATGAGACCGTCACATTCACTGATAGAGTATCCCCTATGGATCTATTTTGAAAGTTGAATTGCAGAAAGCATTTGAGAATTACAAAGGCGCAGTTGAATGGTTTTATGATAGTGCAAAAAAAACAAGTCCATCAAGCTTATGAAGCCAAGTAGACTTGTATTGCATGAAAATATGGCATAAAATTTATTTTTCCGCAAGGTGGACTGATGGAGGCCCTGTTAAATAAATTCAGTTAATAATTTGCCTGTATGTAATTTTTATCTGGAATGCTGGAATTTCTAATTTTCTTGCATTGAAAGAATAATATGGTGCTCTTCATGAAAGAGAGAAGCTTCAAGCATGGGTTTCCATGTTGCCAAACAATGAACAAGCCCATAAACCGTAAATGATCTTGCTCTGTGGCTCTCTTTAACAGGATAATTTTTCACCTATGCTCTTATTTCAAAAATGCGAAATATATCACTGAATGATTATCTCAAGTAACACACTTGTCAATCACACTCTGGCCTCTCTAGCAGTCTTGCACCAGTTAAGACCATGAGTTGATTGATGCATTTGACACTCAAACCATCTGCCTAATCTGTCATTTCAATACTGGCTGAGTTTAATCTTCCAAGTTCAATTCCAACCAATAATCAGACTACACCATGGTTCAGAATTGAGGACAGTGTTACACACAGTAGCAACATTAAAAAATCGACAGCACACGTTATGTGGAAGAAAATGTTTTCAAAACAGTTTGTTTCCCTTACCTTTTCTTTTTCTTGCCTACACTATCATTTTCTGAATAATACCTAGGTGACATGTCTGTAATAAAGTTGAGATTGATTTTGCCAAAGGGCCGTACCTTTTCCAATGCATTTTGTTCACATTTTTTTTTACCACAAAATTGTGTGGTTTTTTCCCAATCTTTTCACATTCTGAGTTTGTTGTAGTAAAATATATCTCTATTCCTTTATTTTGGTGTGTTCTCCATATCTAGATGGACGTGGACTTCCAATACGCATGTAAGCCTCTGACAAAAATTAACCTCCACATCAACCGGCCGATCATAAAAAAGTGATGAGAAGAAGAACAAGAGCACCCAACCACTTGAGATGTGGCAACTATCGACCAGAACAAGAATACAAACAATTAATCGGTGAAAGTGAGAGTTTGTGACAGAAGGATTTCAATAGTTTAGCTTTGTTTAACCTTTTTATCTACTACTAACCTCTAACACAACCACCTCAAATGCCACCATCTACATGACAATAACAGCCCATTGCAGCCACTACAGCCATCAATAACAGCAAATATTGCCAACACAGACACCACTGACAGTACTGCCACTACTTTGCCGCACAAACTGCATCCACTGCCATCTCTGGTGAACCTGCAAACACTAAAGAACCAACTGTTCCCAATGTCACAACTCAAAACATAGCAGCCAACTCCAACATTGATTGCCAGAAAAAAACATCATTGCCTCTACTGGAAACAAACACTCAATGACAATACTGCCACCACAACAACAGCTGCTTCACAGCATGAAAATATGCGTGGGGCCCACCATCCCACCACAAACTGCCATCACATGCATCAGTGCCAGTGGTTTAGCACTGACTCTTTTGTTAGTGGGTGATGGCACTAGAGCCAGGTGGTGGCAGTGGTTGAGGCAGTTAAATGAGTGGACGTTGAGGCAATGATGGCATTGGTGAAGGAATCTGCTGTGGCTGCAATGGTGGAACAGTTTTGTGGTGGTTTTGGAAATTATGCAAGTTGTACTGGTGTTGTTTGTTGAGGCCATGATGGCAACAGAGAGGCCAGTGGTGGCAGTTGTGAGAATCTGTGGTGTAGTAAAGGTAGTTTTTCAGTTCCATCTCTGAAATACAATCATCACCTCCGGACAAATGGTCACAACTGCCATCACTGCACCGCACACTGCCATCATTGCCTCGATCACAGCACTGTTACAATTTTCATTACTACCGCAACCACCACGAAAGACTTCCACCATTGCAAACACAGCTAATTCGGCCACCATTCCCACCATTGAAACTACTTCCACCAGTCTCACCACTTCAACCACAGCCACCACAGAAACTTGCTACAAACTCCACTTTCATCTGACATTGCTGCCACTTTTGAACTATTGCTGCCACTTTTGAACATGGCTGCCAACATTGCCATCATTCATGCAACTTTCACTATTGAACCACTTCCGAGCATTCACAAGTGTAACATTGTTACCATACTGCACAAAGAATGCCAAATTTGCCACCAGTACTAACACAAATACCCACCATTGCCAAAGCTGCCTTCATTGCCTCTGCAGATGTCACAGCTACCACTCCACTACCATATCTGCTTACGATAGATTAATTGTCACCATTGACTCTGCATCCACAACTGTTACTGCTGCCACCACCACAAGCCAACATTGCCATCCCTATCACTATGTTGAAACTCATAACCTGGTAATTGATATTAAATTATTACACTCTGTGACATTTTAAGAATTGTATAATAGGATAGAAAATGCTCAAAATGTACCCACGTATTATGGCATCTATGTTATCATAATAATTTTTCACAGTGTTATCTTTAAAAATGCGCTTTTGTGCACGAGGTATCAAATTACATTTAAAAATATATATACATAGCAATCTGCAGAATTTATTCATCTCAATCCTGTCGACCATAACATCTCTACAGATCTATTTAGGTGTTTAAACCAGTCCTTGCTTTAACACGGCCATGTATATTTTGAGCAATTAAACCACACTCCTCTCCAATTTTTCAATAACAATTTATGTGGGAAAGAGCAGTCATTCTGTTTTGTTTTTCACAATTGTGCTGCACAGTGAAATCATAATTATGTCTTTGTGGTTTAGATCCCAAAAGTCAGGCAACTGTTACATTCTTTCAATTTCGATACAGTGCACAATTCCAGGATTAAACTACTCACATGAGCCGTCTCCATTTAGCTTGGCTGTTCATGAGACTACTTGAATCTTAGGAAAGAAGGAAGCAAGTGCAGACAAACAGATATGAACTACAACGGGTTAGTGTAGATTTACTTTGACGATGCACATTTAAAAAAAAAATCTTCATTGTGCTAAAAGCTTCAATTATTACATTTTAAGGGTTCACTTAATTCTTAGGTTACATCGAGACTTTGCATTGACATCAGACAGTTATCAGGCCTCAACCCTTACGGCTGTGCAGGAACAGCCCTGCAGAGAACATCTAGAGATAGAATAACCTTGTACTAACTATGAACATATTGCCTGCTAAATACATTAAGCAACACTTATATCATTGCTATGTGGGTCTGCATTATTTTGTATGCTATAGAGGCCTTGTCAGATTGGCCTGGCCTGTAAGGGTATTTAAACCCCTCTGCAATCAAAGCCCAGCAAGTTCTCCATTTACTGCACTTCCTACCATATTGACTTCACATCTTCAATTCAATGTTAACTTAAGGCCAAACAACTTACAGTTTAGCTGGGTATTTGTAAAGGAGGATTCTGGCGGCAACACTTACCAAGAGATTTGTCTGTCTGCTTAGGAAGATTATTTCTCTTACTGTAGGATCCCTGTGTTTGTGGAACCGAACACATCTATTATGAGAGATAGAGCATGGTGGGCCTGACTTGCCCAGAGGATCTCTTGATCACTTTGTTCAGAACGGTCTAAAAATATCCAGTCATGTTGACATAAAATTATTCCACTTTTGCCCAAATGGACTGCTCCAACTAATTAGAAACTACCTCTTATCTAGCGATCTGCAGTTGCCTTCGTGCTTCTGGCAGAGAAATATTTTTCTAATTCCCAAGTAATACAGGAGAGGACCCAGACCTGTCTCTACAAATAGGAGCAATGACCTGCCGATAGTATTAGTTGGATCAATAACAGTTTCTTGTGATTGTTTTACCCATTGAAGGTTTTAATTCCATGATAGGCAATCCCATTTCTTTTTTGGAATGTCACTCTCAATCATCAGTGCATCAGTAACAATCTATTTTTTTCTTCTGCATGTTGCCAATCGTCACCAGTGATTTTGGGTAATGGTATGCCGGAAAAAATGTGTTTCCTGGCATCTTAAGGTAAAATTTAAATCATATTGATCTATACTATGTTCACATACTTTTATGTGTAATATACATTCAACTGAACAGCTGGACCTGTTAAACCCAGATTTCTACTTTCTGATGTAAATATGGAATCAACATGATAACTCTCCTCGATAAATCTAGTACCAGCTGTTCTATTATAACGTTTCAAGCAGTAACATATTGGCATATATTTCAAATGGTGTAGGGTCATCTAACTCTTTGAGGACAACATGCACTCAGTTTGGTTTCCCATCTTCTTAAAATATTATCTGAATTCATGTTGCTTTTTTTTCGCCGATTATTTCTTTTGATTAGGGAATAGAAAGATGTTTTTGGTTGGGAGGTGAGGGAGCGGCCTGACCACAGGCTATTGATTGAGTAAGCAGCCATAGAGCCTGGCCATCCAAGCCTAGGGGTATCAGGGTGCATGTACCGCAGGGAATTTTTTTTCATTTTGGCATCGAGGCTCGGACATCAATTCAGGTGCACTCTGAACAAAACTTCAAGTGAAATAAATTTAAATATAGTTGCATAGATAGAGATCAAAACTTGCCACTATGCAGTTGGATTTTCACCTTTGTGCATAAATATTATATTAGGAACATCAGTAAGCAGATGTTAAGCAGGGAAAAAAAGTAAAAGATTCAATACTACTCTGTGGCATGGTTATAGCTAAAATAATAGAATTCAAGCTGCTACATTGGAATAGAATGTAAACTAGAATATGGAGTTCGTGAAGTGAATAGATGTTCTGACCGATTACAATTTTTTCTGAATAGAAAAGCAGCCAAATCTTCTAGATGGTTGATGATGCCCCTAACCTTATTCAGCTATTAATACTTTGCTGAGCATTCAGCTTTATTGACATGTAGCTTGCTTTGTGATTTTAGCTTAGCTGAGCAGTACCAACTCACAGCTTTGCATTATGCATAATTTACATTTAAAATACTGCAAACAAAAACCTGTCAGCCGTATTTGTGATTTTGAATAATGTGCATGAGAGGTACAATGAGGCTCCCCAACCCATTTTGTGGCAGTGTAGAGAATGCAGCATCATCCTAAGTTCCATCACATCCTTGGTTTAGTGTTGATGGATCAATATTTCGCTGCATGACACCCAAATGTAATTTTCGGTGTCTCCTGCACATTTTCTAACTTACTGTGCAATACACATACAATGTATTGCGGCTTGGTAATGTTGACTGAAACAATTTGTGGACACCAAGCTGTATACTACACATAATTCAGCACACACCATCTGCTCGTGTAGGTCAGTTACTGTGTTCTTCTATAAATTGGTGGTAACGGTACGCGAGAGAACACCACCTATCAAACAGCTGTATTTTGGTCCATTCAGCTTCTGACTTTTTTGGACTTGGTCAATGTTTCCCAGGAGGAACTACTCCACAAACCTAAGAGCAGAACCATTGCGGGGAATTTTTTGTGCATGCATGTAGTCAACACTCATAAAGCAATATGTGAGCCAGCTTGATTACGCCACACAAAATCACAGCTACTCATGCCATTTTACCGCAAGACAGCCAACACATGAGAGAACTAGTGGAATTGTTGGCACATATACAATGGATGTTCTTGTCATAAACAGTCAAAAATTCTTTGAGAGTGGTTCTTTAACAACATAATTCTGAATCTTTTTGTCAAATATTTGTAACATTTATTTGTTACTCTAACTAAATCTTTGGTAATTTTCTCCAGTTACTTGACAGCATACTCTCTGCCAACGTATAAAACAAAGTCCTATTGTTATAGTTATTTGTGCCTACAAAATAATAAGCATCAGCTCTGTTAGTTGTTAAAACAATTGGCCAGGGAATTTTAGGAGCCGCTGCAGAGAAATGTGCTACAGCGGAGAGTGTACCTTCCAGTGGAAATTACGGTCACAATAACTTTCCTTATGGAGCTTAAAAATGAGAAGATTAACATAGACCACTGCAAACCTACCTTGAATTGTAATCATGTGTAAATAGGATATAATAGGAATGTATTGTGACTCTAGCCTGGTTTCATGAGAAAAAAGTTTGCAATAAATTCAGCACCGATATTCTGACAGAACACCTGATATAGTACACAGTACTTTCCAATGCTTGGCATTCCATGACTATACAACTTGCAGTGTGTTCGAGATTAAAACTACTATAATCATTTTTACATTACAGAATCTTTCTTACCTTCAAGTGGTTTTGTATTTTTTTTTAAAACAATTCTTTCATCACATTTGCTGTCTAAGCTTGAAATTCAGACCATTTAGTGAAATATTCAATTAATATCCCAATGTACTTGTTTCCAGCATTTGTTTGAGGCACTGATCAAATGAAATCAATACCAACCTGTAAAAGTTTGTAATTGTGAATTTTTACTGGAATTCTATAATATAGATACCTTTTCCCCAACATTGGGTTTCATGGGTAATGGATGAAGCTGAGGAGAGAATGTGAAAGACTTTTCACTTACTCACTGATATTAGTCACTAGTGTCTATGCACTGTCCATTATCGCTGGTCGTGTCAGGTTTCCAATAAAATGAAAAGCAAATCTTCTGCAGTGTTTTGTCTCTGGACCCAAATGACCGTCTGCAATAAATTGTTGGTCAAGATTTATCGGTAGTAAACATCTCAAACTCTATCTGATTTTGAGGTCTGACATGCCTGCATCACTCGAAGGGTTTTTGTCTTTTATCCGGTCAACCAAGTCATGGGGTCTCCAAACTGTTCAATCAGTGGATGTAGTGTTAAAGGTTTTACCTATTGAACCTTGTTGGACCCAATGAGCCCTGCCGTAAATGGTCCGTGGTTTTGAAAAGAGCTGGCTGCAGTTAGTGTTGATCATACATGGGTGCAGTCCTAAAGGGGGCTAAAACTAAACCTTGGAAGATGAGTCTTGCTGCAGTGTGTTGATCCTACATCGATACAATCATTAGGGAGATAAAGCTGACACTTGGGAAGTAGTATTAGGCCTGCTTCAGAGGCCCCGGAAGTTGATGATAACGACAGCATCAGTTTCTTCCCACTGGCTGCGACACAGCTGTCAAAAAAAACAGCTCAGATGCTGGCAACTCAGCGATGGAAGCTGGTATCTCCTCACTCGATAAGTGCTGAACACATTCTTTTTCCCTCCAATTACTGTGAAAATGAGTGATAACCTGCACAAAATTAAGAAATTTACGTTTTTCTTGTTGTGATAAATTTCCCCAAATGTTCAGCAGACTCTGGTAACTATATCATATTGAAATACCGAAAAGCAGTTGATTTGACCATGGAAGAAAAAAACATTCATTGTGATGATCACAGACCTACAATACCACAATTTCATGGAGACTAATATTTGAGCTTCGAGAGAGTTTTTAATATTGTTAGAATACAATTATCTGCTTCACTCGTTCAATAAATATCGAAACACATTTTCACATTAAACATTAAAAAAAATCTAAAATTCCAGTAAATTGGATAGTTGTAGTAAACTTTGCGGCAAGGAATCAACTTTTCACAGCTAGTCTCCAGAGCTCTTCAATCTGCGCCTCTGCATTGCGTTCAGGAAGAAGTAGAAAGCAGAAGAAGCTGAAGATCACACCTTCTCTGACCACGCAGAAGTCTCGCTCCTCGCGCTCTCTACCGCTTCGCAAACTTTCTAGATGCTGGCTCAGTGGATCGCGAGATAGGCAGATTGTAAAAAGTAGGGGAGGGGGGGGGGGGGGGGGGGGGGGGGGTTAAGAGTACAGAATCATCAAGTTGTTGCGGAATCCTAGTATCTCATATAAAGCAGTATATAGTGACTGAATGGGACACCTAGAACTGGGGATCACCACAACATCCGACAACGCCTAATTTCTGTATATAGTGGGCTGACGATCACGGTGGTCAGGGTGGGCCAACCTTGCGCAACATTATTGCCTCAACGCAACGCCACGCAAGCGTCACATTCAGTTATTGTGAATAGTTGGAGAAGACTTACTGCTACAAGGAGATTGAATAATCGAAGAAGAGTAAGCTACTGAATATGAATTCCATGAAAAATGACACGAGAGAGAATCATTTGGAGGCAGATGATGTGCAACTTACGAAAATGAGAATGAAATTATTGGAGTAAGTTGGTGATGAGGCAGGCTTGAGATGAGTGTTTCGTGATAATATTTTTCTTTTGGTTTCATGGTTTGTGTTGAAGTTATGATGTCTTATGTTACTAGTTTTTCTCAACATAATGGTGTTATGACCAAAGCATTAGGACATGTTAGTAGTCCAGCCACATGACCGAGCTCAGCATTTCAAAGTTGCCCTTGGAAGAGCGCAAATATTGCAATAGAGTGTAACACTGATCATTGTGGTGTTTCCACTGAGTAACAGTAAATATTCCCGATGATTATTTTCAATCGGCCAATATTTGTTGGAAGGGTAATGAACCTGTTTATTAGCAGTATGGGAAAAGATATTAAATATTGGGGTGTTGAGTGTGGACTAAATTAATGTAGTTATAGCAAGAGCTATTTAACTGCTTCATAATAGTAATTTTGGTACTTGTGACATAATGCTCACCCTCCACAAGTTATAAGTCCGAATTTAATAAATATGTTTTGATGAATGTCATATCCTGCATAATAATTTTCCTGTATGTCATTTTTATTTGGAATGCTGAACTTTCTAATTTTCTTGCATTTATAGAATAATATGGTGGCGTTCATGAAAGAGAGAGGCTTAAAGCAGGAGTTTCCATGTTGCCAAACAATGAACAATCCCATAAACCGTAAATGATCTTGCTCTGTGGCTCTCTTTAACAGAATAATTTTTCACCTATGCTTTTATTTAAAAAAATTGATATATGTCACTGAGTGATGATCTCAAGCAACACACTTGCCAATCACACTCTGGCCTGTCTAGCACTCTTGCACCAGTTAAGACCATGAGTTGATTCATGCATGTGACACTCAAACCATCTGCCTAATCTGTCATTTCAATACCGGCTGAGTTTAATCTTCCAAGTTCAAATCCAAGCAATAATCAGACTACACCATGGCTCAGAATTGAGGGCAGTGTTACACACAGTAGCAACATTAAAAAATGACAGCACACGTTATGTGGAAGAAAATGTTTTCAAAACAGTTTGTTTCCCTTCCCTTTGCTTTTTCTTGCCTTTACTATCATTTTCTGAATAATGCCAAGCTGACATGTCAGTAATAAATTTGAGATTGATTTTACCAAAGGATCGTACTTTTTTCAGCTTTTTTTTTAATTTTTTTTTTTTTACACAAAATTGTGTGTTTTTATCGCAATCTGTTCACATTCTGAGTTTGTTGTAGTAAAATATGTCTCTATTCCTTTATTTTGGTATGTTCTCCTTATCTAGATAAAAATTAACCTTCCACATCAACCAGCCGATCATAAAAAAGTGATGAGAAGAAGAACAAGAGCACCCAACCGCTTGAGATGTGGCAAATATCGACCAGGTCAAGAATACAAACAATAAATCGGTGAAAGTGAGAGTTTGTGACAGCAAGGATTTCAATAGTTTAGCTTTTGTTTAACCTTCTTATCTACTACTAACTTCTAACACAACCACCTCAAATGCCACCACCTATATGACAACAACAGCCCATTGCAGCCACTACAACCATCAATAACAGCAAATATTGCCAACACAGACACCACTGACAGTACTGCTACTACTTTGCCCCACAAACTGCATCCACTGCCATCTCTGGTGAAAAATGCAAACACTAAAGAACTTACTGTTCCCAATGTCACCACTCAAAACAAAGCAGCCAACTCCACCATTGATTGCCAGAAAAAAAACATCATTACCTCTACTGGAAACAAATACTCAATGACAATACAGCCACCACAACAACAGCTGCTTCACAGCATGAAAACATGCGTGGGGCCCACCATCCCACCACAAACTGCCATCACAGGCATCAGTGCCTGAATTACCAGCATATAATTCCTGAAATTTGCCTTTGTGGCAGTGGTATTAGCAATTCAGAAATTCATAATCAAATGATATCAGTGTGTGGTAATATTATATGAAATAGACTTTTGGATAAAATTCATAAAGCTAAATTTTTTAGTTATAGCAGATGAGGCCACTGAGTCATCTAATGTTGAACAGTTGTCTATTAATGTTCATTTTCTTGAAAATGGTGAGCCACAAGAGAAGTTTCTAGGCTTTCAAGAATGCATCTCTGGCACTACAGGTGAGACAATTGTGATAATATTTTATCAAAGCTTACTGACTGGAAGTTAGAAGCAGACTGCTAAGAGGTCAAGCTTATGATGGAACTAGTGCTATGGCAGGTAGGGCAAAAGGTGCAGCATCATGTATAACTGCAAAGTACCATAAGGCTATATATACCCACTGTGCCTCTCACAGGTTAAATCTTTGCATAGTGAAATGGTGCAGCATCAGTGAAGTTAATAACGTAATGCAAGTAGCTGATAAAATTGCTCGCTTCTTCAGTAATTCACCAAAGAGACAGCCTACATTAAAAATTTGGATACAAGACATTCTGCAGGGAGAAAAGAGCAAAAATTTTAAAGAAATGTGCCAAACTAGATGGGTAGAGCACCACGAAGCTTTTGAATTGTTCTCTGATTTATTTATGCCCATTGTTAGCTGCTAAGAAGCAATATCACAAAGTACATCTTTGGAATGGAACAGAGATTCGCGATCTGATGCAAAGTCTTTTTTGCTGGCATTGTCACAATTTCCTTTCATTGTGGGATTGCATATCACACAAGCAGTTTTGGGATACACTAAGGATCTCCAAGGGAAATATGTGGATGTTGCTCGTACTCACCATGATATAGAACAGGTGAAGTCTACTCTGCTGAAAGCTCGAAGGAATGTAGAGTCATTCCATAAAAGTATCTATGGTGCTGCTAAACGAGTAGCTGCTACTGTGGCATTGAAGAATCTGCACCACGCCTAGCAAGTCGACAGCAACATCACACTAACATCCATGCTGATAATTGTATTCAGTATTATCAGCGTAATGGTCTAACAATGGAACTGTTATGCCATTTAATTGCTGAACTTAATAATAGGTTTGATCCTGTCTCATCTCAGCATGTCATTGAGTTGATGAACTTGCTTCCATCTACCATAACAAGTTCACAACATCATGATTTTGTGAATGTTTTGAAAATGTATGGTGACGACCTTCTATCTTCAAAAAGATTCCATCAGAACTACACTTGTGGCAGCATAAATGGTCATCCCAAGCAGAGGTTGCTTCTGCCCTCAACACACCTGAAAAATCCTTGAAACATGCTGATGGTGATTTTTCCCCAAATATTAAAGTGCTGCTAAAAATTATGGGAACTCTTCCAGTCACAAATTGTGACTGTGAGCGGTCAATAAGCATGCTCTGCTTCACACCACTGAGGAGTACAATGGGACAAGTTAGACTAAATGGATTGGCAATGTTGTTTTGCCATCATGAGATCAAAATTTCTCCAGAACAAGTAGTTGAAGAATTTGCTAGGAATCATCCAAGACGAATGCGATTATAAGTTAACCAACTTCCTTCGAAAAATTTTCTATTAAAAACATTGCATAATTTAGTGGACTGAACTTTCTTAATGTGATGATTAAATATTTATTATATAAAAATGTTGTAAAATTATACGGAATTGGTTTCGCAAACTTAATCAATTGTGCTACAGTAATGTGTTTTCATATCAATCACCACAGTAAATTATCTCAGTGTGCTCCCCCTCCCTTTCTAAATCCTGGATACACACCTGAAACATCTGTAGTATTTAGCTCAGAAATAGTGCACCATGGCTAATTTTCATTGGGGATAGTGCATCATGACAAAACCAAAATAATGCAACAATTATTTCCTACTTTTTCACTTATCACTTCATTTCACAGACTTTACAGTGGAATTTGCTTGAACCGTTGGGTATACGGCAGTCCTTGCATATCATGTATCCACAAGTGGGGCAAGGACTCCCAGTATTCATGATGTGTCCAAGAATACACATGCCTTTAAATTCTGACTGTCTGTCCCTTCGTATTTCATAAAGTAGCCTTTCACACCTGGAAAGTATATGATATAAATCTTTCATATATGATTCTATGCATGTTTAATTAGAACTCTATGTCATGAGTGATTGTATTGTTAATCAAGTGTGTGATATTTTATCATTCCAATAAAGAACTTGCCAAGCAAACTAAGTATGTGATTGTATTTTCCCTGTCTTAAACGGTCATTGTATTGTTTTTCACTATGTAAGTCAGCTCTTATGTAACTATATGTTGAATATTATACATCACAGAGATTGCTTGCTAGCACTGTTAGAATAAATACATGACCAATTACCAAATTATATCTCAAAATGATCAGGGTTGTGTTTAAAGCACACATCCTGACATTGATGAACTCTGCTTTCAAAATGGAAACCTGTCCTCATCACAATCAACTCCGAACTGCGTTGCTGAATTCAGTCGACTGGCAGTAACACTTGAATTTTTTAAAAGAAGTTTTGGATCAAATGTTCAGAGATCATTTAATGGTCTTACCTAAATGCTGAGCAAATTCAGAAATATCTCTTTGCTGAACTTGGCTTGACAGTGGCCAGAGCACAAGCAAAAAAAAAGTGCATCCAGAGATACAAAGAACTTGATACACTCAAACTCAGCACAGGTTATGCACATGTCACACTCCGCCGACAACAGTCTTGCCGTGGTAAGAAGCTTTGATGCCCCTGTACTAAATCTGGTCATTTGGTAGTGATTCCTGCAGATTCAAGAACATCTCTTGCCTCAAATTTGGTGAAACATGAATTGATAACATTGGGTAAACAGCCAACCACTGAGGTTATCTTCGATCTCAAGCAATGTTTGTGGAGGTCTTTTAGCAAACTCTGGAATGGAGACAGGAGGACCAAGAAAGTATGGCACTCTCTCTCTCTCTCTGTGGCATATATCGGAGAGAGATCACCTCGCCCAATATTCTCAATGCGATAGATAACCGGTAAACTTTGGATAACTGAATTAGATACAGGAATGCTTGGTCAAGCTAAAAAAATTCCATCAGAGTAATTGGCCCATATTATAAAGGACTATACCAAATATTTATCATGCAGGAATATGACATTCATCAGAACGCATTTATAAAATTCGGACTTATAACTTGTGGAGGGTGAGCATTGTGTCACAAGTACCAAAATTACTATTATGAAGCAGTTAAATAGCTCTTGCTATAACTACATTAATTTAGTCCACACTCATCACCCCAATATTTAATATCTTTTCCCATGCTGCTAATAAACAGGTGCATAACCCTTCCAACAAATATTGGCCGATCGAAAATAATCATCGGGAATATTTACTGTCACTCAGTGGAAATACCACAATGATCAGTGTTACACTCTATTGCAATATTTGCGCTCTTTCAAAGGAAACTTTGAAATGCTGAGCTCGGTCATTTGGCTGAACTACTAACAATTCCTTACGCTTTGGTCATAACACCATTATGTTGAGAAAAACTAGCAAAATAAGACATCATAACTTCAACACAAACCATGAAACCAAAAGAAAAATATTATCACGAAGCAGTCACCACAAGCCTGCCTCATCACCAAATTCTCCAATAATTTCATTCTCATTTTCGTAAGATGCACATCATCTGCCTCCAAATGATTCGCTCTCGTGTCATTTTTCATGGAATTCATATTCAGTAGCTTACTCTTCTTCGATTATTCAATATCCTTTAGCAGTAAGTCTTCTCCAACTGTTCACAATAACTGAATGTGACGCTTGCGTGGCATTGCGTTGAGGCAATAATGTTGCGCACGGTTGGCCACACCCTGACCACTGTGATCGTCAGTCCACTATATACAGAAATTAGGCGTTGTCGGATGTTGTGGTGATCCCCGGTTCTAGGTGACCCTTGCAGTCACTATATACTGCTGTATATGAGATACTAGGGTTCTGCAACAACTTGATGATTCTGTGCCAGTACCCTCCTCCCCCCCCCCCCCCCCCCACTTTTTTTACATACTGCCTATACCGTGATCCACTGAGAAAGTTTGCGAAGCGGTAGAGAGCGCGAGGAGCGAGACTTCTGCGTGGTCAGAGAAGGTGTGATCTTTAGCTTCTTCCGCTTTCTACTTCTTCCTGAACGCAATGCAGAGGCGCAGATTGAAGAGCTCTGGAGACTAGCTGTGAAAAGTTGATGCCTGGCCGCAAAGTTTACTACAACTATCCAATTTACTGGAATTTTTGATTTTTTTTAATGTTTAATGTGAAAATGTGTTTCGATATTTATTGAACAAATGAAGCAGACAATTGTATTCCAACAATATAGAACACTGTTTCGAAGCTCAAATATTAGTCTCCATGAAATTGTGGATTGTAGGTCTGTGATCATCACAATAAATGTTTGTTTTTCTTCCTTGCTGCTTTTTTGGCAATTCTATATGATATAGTTACCAAAGTCTGCTGAACATTTGTAGAAATGCATCACAACAAGTAAAACGTAAATCTCTTAATTTTGTGCAGGTTATCACTCATTTTCACAGTAATTGGAGGGAAAATGAATGTGTTCAGCACTTATCGAGTGAGGAGATACCAGCTTCCATCGCTGAGTTGGCAGCATCTGAGCTGTTTTTTCTGACAGAGGTGTCGCAGCCAGTGGGAAGAAACTGACGCTGTCTTTACCATCAAATTCCGGGGCCTATGAAGCGGGCCTAATAATATTTCCCAAGTGTCAAGCTTTATCTCCCTAATGATTGTAATGATGTAGGATCAACACTACACTGTAGCCGGCTTTTTTCAAAACCACGGACCTTTTATGACAGGTCCCATTGGGTCCAACAAGGTTCAATAGGGAAAACCTTTAACACTACATCCACAGATTGAACACTTTGGAGACCCCATGACATGGTTGACAGGATAAAATGAACAAGCCCATAAACCATAAATGATCTTGCTCTGTGGCTCTCTTTAACAGAATAATTTTTTACCTATGCTCTTATTTCAAAAATATGATATATATCACTGAATGATGATCTCAACCAACATACTTGCCAATCACACTCTGGCCTGTCTAGCTGTCTTGCACCAGTTATGACCATGAGTTGATTCATGCATGTGACACTCAAACCATCTGCCTAATCTGTCATTTCAATACTGGCTGAGTTTAATCTTCCAAGTTCAATTCCAACCAATAATCAGACTACACCATGGTTCAGAATTGAGGACAGGGTTACACACAGTAGCAACATTAAAAAATTGACAGCACACGTTATGTGGAAGAAAATGTTTTTAAAACAGTTTGTTTCCCTCTCTTTGCTTTTTTTTGCCTTTACTATTATTTTCTGAATAATGCCAAGGTGACATGTTAGTAATAAAGTTGAGATTGATTTTACCAAAGGACCGTTCTTTTTCCAGTGCATTTGGTTCACCTTTTTTTACCACAAAATTGTGTGTTTTTAATCCAATCTGTTCACATTCTGAGTTTGTTGTAGTAAAATATGTCTCTAATTCTTTATTTTGGTGTGTTCTCCATATCTAGATGGATGTGGACTTCCAATATGCATGTAAGCCTCCGACAAAAATTAACCTTCCACATCAACCGGCCGATCATAAAAAAGTGATGAGAAGAAGAACAAGAGCACCCAACCGCTTGAGATGTGGCAAATATCGACCAGGACAAGAATACAAACAATTAATCGGTGAAAGTGAGAGTTTGTGACAGCAAGGATTTCAATAGTTTAGCTTTTGTTTAACCTTCTTATCTACTACTAACCTCTAACACAACCACCCAAAATGCCACCACCTACATGACAATAACAGCCCATTGCAGCCACTACAGCCATCAATAACAGCAAATATTGCCAACACAGACACAACTGACAGTACTGCCACTACCTTGCCCCACAAACTGCATCCACTGCCATCTCTGGTGAAACTGCAAACACTAAAGAATCCACTGCTCCCAATGTCACCACTCAAAACAAAGCAGCCAACTCCACCATTGATTGCCAGAAAAAAACATCATTGCCTCTACTGGAAACAAACACTCAATGACAATACAGCCACCACAACAACAGCTGCTTCACAGCATGAAAACATGCATGGGGCCCACCATCCCACCAAAAACTGCCGTCACAGGCATCAGTGCCAGAATTAACAGCATATAATTCCTGCTATTTGTCCTTTGTGGCAGTGGTATTAGCACTGACTCTTTTGTTAGCGGGTGATGGCACTAGAGCCAATGGTGGCAGTGGTTGAGGCAGTGAAATGGGTGGACGTTGAGGCAATGATGGCATTGGAAAAAGAATCTGCTGTGGCTGCAATGGTGGAACAGTTTTGTGGTGGTTTTGGTAATTATTCAAGTTGTAGTGGTGTTGTTTGTTGAGGCCATGATGGCAGTGGAGAGGCAAATGGTGGCAGTTGTGACAATTTGTGGTGTAGTAATGGTGGTGTTTCAGTTCCATCGCTGAAATACAATCATCACGTCCGGACAAATGGTCACAACTGCCATCACTGCCCCGCATACTGCCATCATTGCCTCAATAACAGCACTATTACAATTTTCATCACTACCACAACCACCACGAAAGACTTCCACCATTGCAAACACAGCTAATTCGGCCACCATTCCCACCATTGAAACTACTTCCACCAGTCTCACCACTTCAACCATAGCCACCACAGGAACTTGCCACAAACTCCACTATCATCTGACATTGCTGCCACTTTTGAACTATTGCTGCCCCTTTTAGAACTATGGCTGCCAACATTGCCATCAATCATGCAACTTTCACCATTGAACCACTTCCTAGCACGCACAAGTGTAACATTGTTACCACACTGCACAAACAATGCCACAAATATCCACCGCTGCCAACGCTTCCTTCATTGCCTCTGCAGATATCACAGCTACCACTCCACTGCCATTTCTGCTTACGATAGAATAATTGTCACCACTGACTCTGCATCCACAACTGTTACTGCTGCCACCACCACAAGCTACCTTTGCCATTCCTGTCACTATGTTGAAAACTCATAACTTTGTATTTGGAATTGAATTATTACACTCTGTGACATTTTAAGAATTGTATAATAGGATAGAAAATGCTCAAAATCCAACCACGTATTATGGCATCTCTGTTATCATAATAATTTTTCGCAGTGTTATCTTTAAAAATACGCTTTTGTGCACGAGGTATCAAATTACATTTAAAAATATATATACATAGCAATCTGCAGAATTTACTATCTCAATCCTATCAACCATAACATCTGTACAGATGTATTTAGGTGTTTAAACCAGTCCTTGCTTTAACACAGCCATGTATATTTTGAGCAATTAAACCACACTCCTCTCCAATTTTTCAATAACAGTTTATGTGGGAAAGAGCAGTCATTCTGTTTTTGTTTTTCACAATTGTGCTGCACAGTGAAATCATAATTATGTCTTTGTGGTTTAGATCCCAAAAGTCAGGCAACTGTTACATTCTTTCAATTTCGATACAGTGCACAATTCCTGGATTAAACTACTCACATGAGCCGTCTCCATTTAGCTTGGCTGTTCATGAGACTACCTGAATCTTAGGAAAAGAAGGAAGCAAGTGCAGACAAACAGATACAAACTACAACGGTTTAGTGTAGAATTTACTTTGACGATGCATATTAAAAAAAAATTCTTCATTGTAATAAAAGCTTCAAAATATTAAATTTTAAGGGTTCACTTAATTCCTAGGTTACATCGAGACCTCGTATTGTCATCAGACAGTTATCAGGCCTCAACCCTGATGGCTGTGCCGGCACAGTCCTGCAGAGAACATCAAGAGATAGAATAACCTTGAAATAACCATGAACACATTGCCTGCTAAATACATTAATCAACACTAATATCATTCCTATGGGTGTCTGCATTATTTTATGCACAATAGATGTCTTGTCAGATTGGGCTGGCTTGTAAGGGTATTTAAACCCGTCTGCAATCTCAGCCCAGGTAGTTCTCCATTTACTGCACTTCCTAACATATTGACTTCACATCTTCAATTCAATGTTAACTTAAGGCCAAACAACTTACATTTTAGCTGGGTATTTGTAAAGGAGGATTCTGGTGGCAGCACTTACCAAGAGATTTGTCTGTCTGCTTAGGCAGACTCTTTCTCTTCCTGTAGGTAAAGCTTGGTGGACCTGACTTGCACAGAGTATCTCTTGGTCACTTTGTTCAGAACGGTCTAAAAATATCCTGTCATGTTGACATAAAATTATTCCATCTTTGCCCAAATGGACTGCTCCATCTAATTAGAAACTACCTCTTATCCAGCGATCTGCAGTTGCCTTCGTGCTTCTGACACAGAAATAAATTTTTAATCCTTAAGTAATACAAGAGAGGACCCAGACCTGTCTCTACAAATAGGAGCACTGACCTGCCGATATTATTAGTTGGATCAATAAGTTTCTTGTGATTGTTTTATCCATAGAAGTTTTTAATTCCATGATAGGCAATACAATTTCTTTTTTAGAATGTCACTCTCAATCATCGGTGCATCAGCAACAATCTATTTTTTTCTTCTGTTTGTTGCCAATTGTCACCAGTGATTTTGGGTAAAGGAATGCCAGAAAAAAATGTGTTTCCTGGTACCTTAAAGTAAAATATAAATCAAATCGATCTATAGTATGTTCACATACTTTTATGTGTTATATACGTTCAACTGAAGAGCTGAACTTGTTAAACCCAGATTTCTACTTTCCGATGTACATATGGGACCAACATGATAACTCTCCTCGATAAATCTAGCATCAGCTGTTCTAGTATAATGTTTCAAGCAGTAACATAATGGCATATATTTCAAATAGTGTAGGGTCATCTAACTGTTTGAGGACAACATGCACTCAGTTTGGTTTCCCATCTTCTTAAAATACTATCTTGATTCATGTTGCTTTTTTGACGCCAATGATTTATTTTGGTTAGAGAATAGAAAGATATTTATGGTTGGGAGCTTGAGGAAGCGGGCTGACCACAGGCTATTGATTGAGTGAGCAGCCATAGAGCCTGGCCATCCTAGTCCAGGGGTATCCAGGTGCGTGCACTGCAGGGAATTTTTTATTTTTTTTAGCTTCGAGGCTCTGACATCAATTCAGGTGCACACTGAACAAAACTTCAAATGAAATAAACTTAAATATAGTTGCATGGATAGAGATCTAAACTTGCCACTATTCAGTTGGATTTTCACTTTTGTGGATAAATATTATATTGGAAACATCAGTAAGCAGATGTTAAGCAAAAGAAAAAAATTCATTACTACTCTGTGGCATGGTGATAGCTAAAATATTAGAATTCAAGCTGCTACATTGGAATAGAATGTAAAATAGAGTATGGAATTCGTGAAGTGATTAGATGTTGTGACTGTTAAAATTTTAACTGAATAGAAAAGCAGCCAAGTCTTCTAGATGGTTGATGAAGCTCCTAACCTTATTCATCTATTAATACTTTGCTGAGCATTCAGGTTTATTGACATGTAGCTGTTGTGATTTTAGCTTAGCTGAGCATTATCAACTCACAGCTTGGCATTATGCATAATTTACACTTAGAATACTGCAAACAAAAACCTGGCAGCCGTATTTGTGATTTTGAATAATGTGCATGTGAGGTACAACGAGGCTCCCCAACCCATTTTGTGGTAGTGTAGAGAATGCAGCATCATCCTAGGTTCCATCACATCCTTGGTTTAGTGTTGATGGATCGATATTTCGCTCCGTGACACCCAAATGTAATTTTTGGGGGCTCCTGAACATTTTCTAACTTGTTGTGCAATACACATACAACGTATTGCGGCTTGGTAATGTTGACTGAAACAATTTGTGGACACCAAGCTGTCCACTACACATAATTCAGCACATACCATCTGCTCGTGTAGGTCAGGTACTGCGTACTTCAATAAATTGGTGGTGCAGGTACGCGGGAGAACACCACCAATCAAACAGCTGTGTTTTGGTCCATTCAGCTTCTTACAGCTTTGGACTTGTTAAATGTTTACCAGGAGGAATTACTCCCCAAACCAAAGAGCAGAACCATTGTGGGAAATTTTTGTGTATGCATGTGGTCAACACTCATAAAGCAATATGTGAGCCAGCTTGATTATGCCACACAAAATCACATCTACTCATGCCATTTTACCGCAAGAAAGCCAATACATGAGAGAACTAGTGGAATTGTTGGTACATATATATAATGGATGTTCTTGTCATAAACAGTAAAACATTTTATGAGTAGGGTTCTTTAACAATATAATTCTGAATCTTTTTGTCAAATATTTGGTAACAGTTATTTGTTACTCTAACTAAATCTTTGGTAATTTTCTCCAGTTACTTGACAGCATGCTGTCTACCAACGTATAAAACAAAGTCCTATTGTTATAGCTATTTGTGTCTACAAAATAATAAGCATCAGCTCTGTTCGTTGCCAAAACAATTGGCCAGGGAATTTAAGGAGCCGCTGCAGAGAAATGTGCTACAGCGTATTGAGAGTGTACCTTCCAGTGGAAATTACGGTCACAATAACTTTCCTTATGCAGCATAAAAATGAGAAGATTGACATAGACCACTGCAATCCTACCTTGAATTGTAATCACATGTAAATAGGATATAATAAGAATGTCTTGTGACACTAGCCTGGTTTCATGAGAGAAAAAAGTTTGCAATAAATTCAGCACCGATATTCTGACAGAACACCTGATATAGTACACAGTACTTTCCAATGCTTGGCATTCCATGACTATACAACTTGTAGTGTGTTCGAGATTAAAAGTACTATAATCATTTTAACATTACAGAATCTTTCTTACCTCCAAGAGGTTTTGTATTTTAAAAAAAAGGCAATTCTTTCATCTTATTTGCTATCTACGCTTGAAATTCAGACCATTTAGTGAAATATTCAATTAATAACCCAATGCACTTGTTTCCAGCATCTGTTTGAGGCAATAATCCAATGAAATCTATACCAACCTGTAAAAGTTGGTAATTGTGAATCTTTGCTGGAATTCTATAATATAGATACCTTTTCTCCAACTTTGGGTTTCATGGGTAATGGATGGAGCTGAGGAGAGAATGTGAAAGACTTTTCACTTACTCACTGACATTAGTCACTAGTGTCTATGCACTGTTCATTATCGCTGGTCATGTCAGATTTCCAATAAAATAAAGAGCAAATCTTCTGCAGTGTTTTGTCTCGACCCAAATGACCGTCTGCAATAAATTGTTGGTCAAGATTTATCGGTAGTCACCATCTCTAACTCTACCTAATTTTGAGGTGTGATATGCATGCATGTATAGAAGGTTTGTTTGTCTATTATTCCTGGTCATGTATGAGCTTGTATCCTGTAAAACAAGTCATGGGGTCTCCAAAGTGTTCAATCTGTGTATGTAGTGTTAAAGGTTTTCCCTATTGAACCTTGTTGGACCCAATTGTCCCTGCCGTAAAAGGTCCGCGGTTTTGAAAAATGCCGGGTACAGTCTAGTGTTGATCCTACATGGGTGCAGTCCTAAAGGAGGCTAAAACTGATCCCTGGAAGATGAGTCTTCCTGCGGAGTGTAGATCCTACATCGATACAATCATTAGGGAGATAAAGCTGACACTTGGGAAGTAGTATTAGGCCGGCTTCACAGGTCCCAGAAGTTGATGGTAACGACAGCGTCAGTTTCTTCCCACTGTCTGCGACACCGCTGTCAGAAAAAAGAGCTCAGATGCTGGCAACTCAGCGATGGAAGCTGGTATCTCCTCACTCGATAAGTGCTGAACACATTCATTTTCCCTCCAATTACTGTGAAAATGAGTGATAACCTGCACAAAATTAAGAAATTTACGTTTTTCTTGTTGTGATACATTTCCACAAATGTTCAGCAGACGCTGGTAACTATATCATATTGAAATGCCAAAAAGCAGTTGATTTCAGCATGGAAGGAAAAAAACATTCATTGTGATGATCACAGACCTACAATCCACAATTTCATGGTGACTAATATTTGAGCTTCGAGACAGTGTTCAATATTGTTAGTATACAATTGTCTGATTCATTCGTTCAATAAATATCGAAACACATTATCACATTAAACAGTAAAAAAAATCTAAAATTCCAGTAAATTAGGTAGAGTTGTAGAAAACTTTGCGGCCAGGCATCAACTTTTCACAGCTAGTCTCCAGAGCTCTTCAATCTGCGCCCCTGCATTGCGTTCAGGAAGAAGTAGAAAGCGGAAGAAGCTGAAGTTCACACCTTCTCTGACCACGCAGAAGTCTCGATCCTCGCGCTCTCTTTCACTTCGCAAACTTTCTAAATGCTGGCTCAGTGGATCGCGGGTAGGCAGATTGTAAAAAGTAGGGGGGGAGGGTACGGATATAGAATCATCTAGTTGTTGCGGAATCCTAGTATCTCATATACAGCAGTATATAGTGACTGCATGGGACACCTAGAACTGGGGATCACCTCAACATCCGACAAGGCCTAATTTCTGTATATAGTTGGCTGACGATCACGGTAGTCTGGGTGTGGTCAACCGTGCGCAACATTATTGCCTCAACGCAACGCCACGCAAGTGTCACATTCAGTTATTGTGAATAGTTGGCGAAGACTTACTGCTACAAGGAGATTGAATAATCGAAGAAGAGTAAGCTAATGAATATGAATTCCATAAAAAATGACACGAGAGAGAATCATTTGGAAGCATATGAAGTGCATCTTACGAAAATGAGAATGAAATTATGGAGTAAGTTGGTGATGAGGCAGGCTTGTGGTGACTGTTTCGTGATAATATTTTTCTTTTGGTTTCATGGTTTGTGTTGAAGTTATGATGTCTTATGTTGGTAGTTTTTCATAACATAATGGTGTTATGACCAAAGCGTAAGGACATGTTTGTAGTTCAGCCACATGACCGAGCTCAGCATTTCAAAGTTGCCCTTGAAAGAGTGCAAATATTGCAATAGAGTGTACCACTGATCATTGTGGTGTTTCCACTGAGTAACAGTAAATATTCCCGATGATTATTTTCGATCGGCCAATATTTGTTGGAAGGGTAATGCACATGTTTATTAGCAGCAAGGGAAAAAATATTAAATATTGGGGTGTTGATTGTGGACTAAATTAATGTAGTTATAGCAAGAGCTATTTAACTGCTTCATAATAGTAATTTTGGTACTTGTGACATAATGCTCACCCTCCACAAGTTATAAGTCCGAATTTAATAAATGCGTTCTGATGAATGTCATATTCCTGCATGATAAATATTTGGTATAGTCTTTTGCAATATGGGCCTATTACTCTAATGGAATTTTTGAGCTTGACCAAGCATTCCTGTATCTAATTCCATTATCCAAAGTTTACCGGTTTTCTATCCCATTGAGAATATTGGGCGAAGTGATCTCTCTCCGATATATGCCACAGAGAGAGAGAGAGAGCCATACTTTCTTGGTCCTCCTGTTTCCATTCCAGAGTTTGCTAAAAAGAACTCCACAAACATTGCTTGAGATCGAAGATAACCTCAGTGGTTGGCTGTTTACCCAATTTTATCAATTCATGGTTCACTGTTGCAAACAGGGTGTATGTGACCTTGTTCACCAAATTTGAGGCAAGAGACGTCCTTGAATCTGCAGGAATCACTACCAAATGACCAGATTTAGCAGGGGGCATCAAAGCTTCTTACCACGGGATGACTGTTGTCGGCGGAGTGTGACATGTGCATAACCTGTGCTGAGTTTGAGTGTATCATGTTCTTTGCATCTCTGAATGCACCTTTTTTTTTTGCTTATGCTCTGGCCAATGTCAAGCCAAGTTCAGCAAAGAGATATTTCTGAATTTGCTCAGATTTAGGTAACAACATTAAATGATCTCTGAACATTTGATCCAAAACTTCTTTTAAAAAATTCAAGTGTTACAGCCAGTCGACTGAATTCAGCAACGCAGTTCGGAGTTGATTGTGATGAGGACTGGTTTCCATTTTGAAAGCAGAATTCATCAATGTCAGGATGTGTGCTTTAAATACAACCCTGAACATTTTGAGATATAATTTGGTAATTGGTCATGTACTTATTCCAACAGTACTAGCAAGCAATCTCTGTGATGTTCAACATGTAGTTACAGAAGAGCTGACTTACATCGTGAAAAATAATACAATGACCGCTTTGAGACTGAGAAAATACAATCACATACTTAGTTGGCTTGGCAAGTTCTTTATTGGAATGATAAAATATCACACACTTGATTAACAATACAATCACTCATGACATAGAGTTCTAATTGAACATGCATAGAATCATATATGAAAGATTTATATCATATACTTTCCAGGTGTGAAAGGCTACTTTATGAAATAAGAAGGGAGAGACATTCAGAATTTAAAGGCATGCGTATTTGTACCAACTCTACATGTATTTTTGGACATATCATGAATACTGGGAATCCTTGCCCCACTTGTGGATACATGATATGCAAGGACTGCCGTATATCCAATGGTTCAAGCAAATTCCACTGTAAAGTCTCTGAAATGATGTGGTAAATGAAAAAGTTGGAAATTATTGTTGCATTATTTTGATTTTGTCGTGATGCACTATTCCCAATGAAAATTAGCCATGGTGCACTATTTCTGAGCTAAATACTACAGAGGTTTGTGTGGTTGTCTGTTGCCCTCCGTTGTGGTAGCTCTTTTCCAGCTGCAGTCATACTTACCAGATAATTTTGAAATGCACATGGGATTATTTTTTGCATGTTTGACTTAAAAGTTCAGTGTTTGAGAACGCTGCTGCCTGGATGGACAGTTATTAATTTGACTGTTGTGACGGTATGGTCTCCAAAATTATGACAGTTAAAGATCAAAGTTCAAAATCTAATATAATGTATACATTGATGCAATTTAGTACTGACTCTAGGTTTCATACATTAGTTAGATAAGCCCATGAAAACAGCGGAAATATATATCTTGAAATCACAGTACATATTTTCTCACTGTTGTGTATAAATTAAAGCAGATTAACTTCAGAGGATTTCCATTTTTCACCCTCACTTATCTGGCTTTTTGGATAGATTATCTGCAGTAATGTTAGCCTCGTTAATTCAAGCACACTGCAGGAGAATTTTTACATTGTACTTCTGTACCTGGCCTTGCAGCAATTATCCAATACTGGTGTATTTAGCACACAAAAAAACATTGCAGCTGTCCGCTCAATAGCTTCTATTCAAAAAGAAGTCTATGCCTAACCTTCCAACTGTATTACAATACCTTCTATTCAAAAAGAAGTCTATGCCACACCTTCCAACTGTATTCCTTCTCTCCACTTCTTGTCCAATTGTGTGCATTCAACTCGAAGTATGTAGAGATTAAGCTAGCTGTTGTTGAGTGGTATGCAGACTTAAAAAAGCTAACAATACACTTACTTCTCGACTACAATGATTATTTTATGGGGAACACCACCTTCATATAACCGAAATTTGAACTTAGCCAAACAGGGTTTGATCCCATAGGGTTAGGAAATGTTGGGTCAAATGTACTACTCTTTGTGTATAGTGTCCAGTAGTTCCCAAACCTTTCCAGGCTGGCTCCCCCTTGGCTTCCAGGTAGATTCCTAGCGCCCTCCCACCCCTCCCCTCATACACACATGCCAACAGACAACTTTTTATTATTATTTTGGTATGCTTCAAATTGAAAAAAAAAAATTAAACACAAAGATGTATTTTCCAAATAAAACCTAATTTAGTAAACCAATTTATTTAGCTGTTTTAACTGTGTCTGCGATAGAGAAAGGTAAATCAACATTTCACCAGTAACCATAGTAACATAGTTCATTTTCTTCACAGTTATTGTTAATGGGATGGATGTGCTTGGTGCAGGGATATCAGCTTCTCAACATCGGGCTGGAACTCACTAATAAGGTCGTAGCACAGTAACACTTCCAAACCTTTTGGCATCCTTCCATCAATAAGCTACCACTCTGTTACATCTTTAGTATATTTTTAAATTCTGAACATTACAAGATTGAAAATAACATGCAGTGCTTACAAACCTGAGCTGAGCTTAGGCCGTCTGCTGACTCTGCTCTCTGATCTGGCTAGGCAGCATGTGGGTAACTGATGCATCAATGTATGTGTTGTGTACAGGCATCAAGCAAATGTTTGGACTCTTGACTCCGACTTTGATTATTTTACAAAGCTATGCATTCGTTTATAATTCTTATGTCAGTTTTATTCTCAAACTGCATACCTGTTCCTATCTTAGTGTTTATGACATATTTTGTCATTCAAATTTGGTAAACAAAAGGTTATTTTTGACTGCTCCTAATGCCACTCTGTTGCTCCCTCTCACCCCCCCCCCCCCCCCCCCTTCCCCCCTCCCTGTTTTCCCCCTTTTGCCTCACCTCTCATCTTGATCTTTCCACCTCCCACTTTGGGAGCCACTGGTTTATACAAAACAGGAGTATTTAGTACATCTATATAGGGTCGTGGATCCATTTAGTGTCTGATGGAAGCCACACAAGTCTCGTTTGGAGATCTTTTAGAAAACTGAAATTACTTCTAGTTCAGTTATATCAGCTGAATTTTTTTTCCGTTTCTAAATTGAACAAAGTCTTTTAAGTTCTGTCATGGATACAGAAACAATATGTGCCATGAATGGTAGAGTTTCTATTGGCATGTACAGCAAAGTCCCACTCGCTAAGTCAACATCATTATGGACCTGATTATTAACTATACAATGTTGGGCGGTGGATAGGAGAATGAATGGTAGTCTGCTCTGCTAATGCAGCTGAACAGTATAGAGGGCTAATTAACCAACTTAGGAGCACCGCTGATTGATCATACCACTTAGCTATCATTTACCACAGTTTCCATGGAAAGCACGATGCTTAAGCTACATAGCTCTAAGCCAAAGCTTTTTTTGTTAAACTAATGAATTAGGTCAGAGCACTGTGGGTATATATACTCTGCAATGGATCTATGAATACAGTGAATCATGGATATCGCCCTGTGATATGCTTTACTGCATACATGTATACTTCCACCCATTTGCCTGAGCACAACCTGTTTGCATGCTTGCACATGCAACCGTAGCTTACATTGCTCATCATGTAATCAGATGTACGCCAAAATGTGCTTAGAGATTAGTGATCATATTCCCTCTTCTTGACAGTAGTTACTGGTTATGGCTGCCACTGCATGATGTAATGCAAGTATTTAGTTTAGCCATGCATTCATTGTCATCCTTTTGGCAATAGTGCCATAGATAAGAAGACAAGATGTTATGGATACTCCTCCCCACTTCTTCCAGTCATTCCACCTAATTATGCTGCATCTATTACCAGTTCTACCAAAACAAAGTTTGTGGGATGCACGCGAGGAAGAAGCCTCTTCAAGTGCTACATATTGGCAGCCATGATTGGTGGGTAATTTGGTGTTTACATTATATCAATTTTATTGTGAAGAAATTTGACTGTTTGATATTGCAGAAGAATTTCTTGCACTACGTCACCCAGCTGGACAACCAAAGATGACCCGCCCTTCAACAATATCATCCACACCAAACAAAGACCACAGTGGAGGATCCTCTGCTTCATTCCAGCCTCCACCCTCCTCCACCTCCCACAAGACAACTCTCATTCCAACACTTTCTCCCTTCTAAGCCATTACTCGATAACCAACAAAAATCTCATCAAAATGTGCACCAGCAAAAGTGTCTTCAGACTTGTGTGTGAGTGCACCCAACAGGAATTGCATGGACAATCAGTAAGAAAAGGTAAGCATGTCATTTGATGTGACGGACTTGGGGATTACCTCATAGAAGTAGAGCTCTCTCATAGTATACAAGCGGTACTTTATTAAATCATCAGCATATTGTTTTTATTTTCTAAGTTGCAGAATCAGTTTTTTTGCTTTTATTAAAGTTTTGATACTCAATTTGATACCTTCTGATAGTCACTGAATTTTAATGTGCTACTGTAGACACTTGTAAATGCACCATGATAATTGTGTATCTGTCATATTCTCTTATGCCTATCACCTGATATACACTAATGGAAAAGACTAGAGTTAAAGAGGTAGTTTGTTATGCGGATTCTTAAGTTGAATCTTATCTGTTTTGGGCCTAAATTTCAAATGTTCGATGCAAGCGTACGGCCAAATTATTTTTTTTTTCAAGCGACTAATACAGCATGAGTCACTGAGGGTTTTTTCTTTGCTTGAGGGCTCTATCAGTTGTAAAACATTATTGACAAGCTTCCTTCCCCAATGACAATCAAAGTAAACAATGCTTGGAGTACCAGTTTTTCTCTGGCATGCTAGAGATATGACCAATGACTGTAGCAAACCCTTAAATTGTTTCATTTTAAGCTTGCTGGAGCCATGATAAACAGTGCTCTAGTAAAGCTCTTTTATGGCAGGCAATGAAGTTTTTAGTTCCGTGTGGTATACAGAATCATATGTTATCTTCTACTACAACTAGGTATATGGATAAGGATACTTTTCATCATTTTTTATTTTATTTTGTCGAAGCCAATAATGTCGATGCTGGTCTCTTTTAAATTCTGCATTTCAACAACTGCATTGTTTTCATAGTTGAGTAGAGTTCAGTATAGCCTAAATAGTGACAGCTTGAGTTAGATTTCACTTTGCGAACACGAGCATAGCTTTTTTAGCAATTGCTATCAAGTTGCATTCTTTGCGCATGTTCACAAGTTATTGTCTGGTTTGTAAAAAATGCTTGCACATGTAAACATCTTATGGGCCCTAAAGTGTTAACTTGCCTAGATTTAGTACATTGTCTGAAACGAAATTACAAAAAAAAAATAGAGTTATAGAGTGGAAGCTTTTGAGGATCATCAATTTTTCAATTGTGTATGATTGTTTTCATAGTTGAGTAGGGTTCAGTATAGCCTCAATAGCGACAGGTTAATTTAGATTTCAATATGCGAATGCGAGCATAGCATTTTAGCAATAGCTATCAAGTTGCATTCCTGCATATTCACACGCCTGGCTATAGTTGCGGTATAGTTGTAATTGGAAATTTGTGACATATGCAATACGTCCAGTATGTAATTTACTTGGACAGACCCACAAAGAGATATTTGCATTTATTTGAATTGCGAACTGGACTGGGAAAATGTTGTATTTAAAATCTGGCCAACAGTAAACGTGTGTTACACGTATTTAGCAGACAAACTAAGAGACCAGCTACTATAGCTGTGGCATATATGCCACAGAATAGTGGGAGGCAAAACATAATGCTAACTAGGACTGTAGTAAGAGTAAATGTTAATGGACTTACATTAGATGCCTAGCTAAGCAACTGGAGAGTGGCATCGTGGATCATAAGTTTGATAGGATATGCTGTGATAATTGTTATATTTTTCTCAACTATTTTTCCTTAGCATTCAGTCTTCAATTAAGTTTCAAAATATCTTGTGCTTGAAATGTCTCTCTTTATTTTTACATAGGCCATGACCCCAGCTGTGGAAAAGCATGTTCCCTTTCCCCTTCCGTCAAAAGAGCCACCGCCAACATCATCTCTTCCCTCAGTTCCTCAAAAGTATTTTAATAATGATTAAGTTCCTCCATGCAGAATTAGAATTTACATTTTATATTTTTTCTTGTCTCTTCAGGATTTATTACCGCATCATTCGTCAAGTGAAGATGAGAGAGAGACAGTTTCTTGCATCCCCTCTTCACTACCTCAATCTGCAACACAAGATGACTCGTGTGTGGTTTACAAAGCCCAGAATACTTTTGGGATAGGTGATGTGATGTTTGGAGTCGCATTCAAAGAAGGTGAACTGGTGGTGCATGTGTGTAAATGCAGGGACCTAGCAGCTAACAAGTCCAAAGGCTACTATATCAAGACGTATCTCTTGCCAGACAAAAGCAAACAATCGAAGCGGTAAACTGATTTCAAAAGGAGAACAATTTGTCCAGAGTACAATACATTTATGAAAGTATATTCAGTACATATGTTGTTGCATTATTTAATACCCGTTTTCTGTTTTTGTCCTTTTTCTATATAAGATAAAAGAGTCAGAACAGCAATTGGTCACACTTAGTGTGAGCGTATGGGATATGAACTGGTTTGGAATGAAAAGGTTCTTGGGTGAGGTCAGATAAATACTCTCTGCCCTGGATCTAACTAACGCCACAAACCACTGGTACAGTTTGGAAGATGAAGAACATATGACAAAATATCATTATAGTAAATTTTCATTTAATAATGCACAAAAGTGTTTGTAAGGTGAGGATGACACCTCCGTTACATATATCAAAATTTACCTCATGTTGGAACAAGGCAAATAGTGCGGTAGAATGAAAGGAAGTGTGGAATGCTGGATATTCTGATCAAGGATGTTTCAAACAAACTTGCAGCTTTCTTAGTCAAGTAGGTCATTTCTTCTTCCCAACATATGATTAGTGATAGCATTGTAACTATTATGCCTAGATAAGAAGTTAATTTATGGACATAATTTTTACGCAAATGCTTGTTTGCGAGATTAAAAAAATATATATTTTTTTACAATTACGTTAATTTTTTGTCGCATGGCATCCCAAAGAACACTCTCAAGACTGTTGCTGTTTCCTCGTGATGTGACCAGACAAATTAAAGAGCATGGGTGCATTTCAATAATGTGCCCAATATTGGAAATTTATGGTAGAAGTCATTTGAGTGAATTTCATTTTATTTCAACTAGAATGCCAATGGCGAAACAGCGACAACTGCAAAGTTGCTAATAATACATATTAGAAATAAGAAGCCTATTACTTTTTATCATTTTTCTCAATCACGACTGTAGTAACAGCTTTGATGTGCGCCTGGATGCATTTCTAAATTGTGCTGATTATAGAGTGTATATTGTCAAGCATAATTACACTGCAGTATCCAGCATAAAACAGTCAAGCCTTGTTAAAATCTTTTGGTTGAAAATTTAAATAAGATGAAGCTTCCTCGAGTCCGCCTTTTTTTGTTAAACATTTAACTCCAACTCCAGAGCAGTTGTTTTGTTCCTGTTGCTAGTGGCCTCTCACTATTTATTGAAAACGGGAGATGATGAAATTTGCTGATGTGAATCTTGATTTTCTTGTAAATGTTTTTTATGCAGCATTGATAGCTAAGAACGTGTGTTAGATTTCACTCTGAGCTCAGGCACAGATGTTTGTCACATTCAATTTTTTTCGTTATCCCCTATAGATCTACTTTTGAAAGTTGAATTGCAGAAAGCCTTTGGGAATTACAAAGGCACAGTTGAATGGTTTTATGAGAGTGCAAAAAAAGGCAAGTCCATCAAGCTTATGAAGCCAAGTAGACTTGTATTGCATGAAAATACGGCATAAAATTTAGTTTTCCGCAAGGTAAACTGATGGAGGCCCTGTTAAATAAATTCAGTTAATAATTAGCATGTATGTCATTTTTATCTGGAATGCTGGACTTTCTAATTTTCTTGCATTGAAAGAATAATATGGTGCTGTTCATGAAAGAGAGAGGCTTAAGCAGGGGTTTCCATGTTGCCAAACAATGAACAAGCCCATAAACCATAAATGATCTTGCTCTGTGGCTCTCTTTAACAGGATAATTTTTCACCTATGCTCTTATTTCAAAAATATAATATATATCACTGAATGATGATCTCAAGCAACATACTTGCCAATCACACTCAGGCCTGTCTAGCACTCTTGTACCAGTTAAGACCATGAGTTGATTCATGCATGTGACACTCAACCCATCTGCCTAATCTGTCATTTCAATACTGGCTGAGTTTAATCTTCCAAGTTCAATTCCAACCAATAATCGGACTACACCATGGCTCAGAATTGAGGACAGTATTACATGGAGTAGCAACATTAAAAAATTGACAGCACACGTTATGTGGAAGGAAATTTTTTCAAAACAGTTTGTTTTCCCTCTCTTTGCTTTTTCTTGCCTTTACTATCATTTTCTGAATAATGCCAAGGTGACATGTCAGTAATAAAGTAGAGATTGATTTTACCAAAGGACCATACTTTTTCCAGTGCATTTTATTCACCTTTTTTAACACAAAATTGTGTGTTTTTATCCCAATCTGTTCACATTCTGAGTTTGTTGTAGTAAAATATGTCTCTATTCCTTTATTTTGGTGTGTTCTCCATATCTAGATGGACGTGGACTTCCAATATGAATGTAAGCCTCTGACAAAAATTAACCTCCACGTCAACCGGCCGATCATAAAAAAGTGATGAGAAGAAGAACAAGAGCACCCAACCGCTTGAGATGTGGCAAATATCGACCAGGACAAGAATACAAACAATTAATACGTGAAAGTGAGAGTTTGTGACAGCCAGAATTTCAATAGTTTAGCTTTGTTTAACCTTCTTATCTACTACTAACCTCTAACACAACCACCTCAAATGCCACCATCTACATGACAATAACAGCCCATTGCAGCCACTACAGCCATCAATAACAGCAAATATTGCCAACACGGACACCACTGGCAGTGCTGCCACTACTTTGCCCCACAAACTGCATCCACTGCCTTCTCTAGTGAAACTGCAAACACTAAAGAACCAACTGCTCCCAATGTCACCACTCTAAAAATGCAGCCAGCTCCACCATTGATTGCCAGAAAAAAAACATCATTGCCTCTACTTGAAACAAACACTCAATGACAATACAGCCACCACAAAAACAGCTGCTTCACAGCATGAAAACATGCGTGGGGCCCACACCCCCACCACAAACTGCCGTCACAGGTATCAGTGCCAGAATTACCAGCATATAATTCCTGCAATATGTCAGTGGTATTAGCACTGGCTCTTTTGTTAGTGGGTGATGGCACTAGAGCCAGTGGTGGCAGTGGTTGAGGCAGTGAAATGGGTGGACGTTGAGGCAATGATGGCATTGGTGAAGGAATCTGCTGTGGCTGCGATGGTGGAACAGTTTTGTGGTGGTTTTGGTAATTATGCAAGTTGTACTGGTGTTGTTTGTTGAGGCCATGATGGCAGTGGTGAGTCCAGTGGTGGCAGTTGTGACAATTTGTGGTGTAGTAATGGTAGTGTTTCAGTTCCATCTCTGAAATACAATCATCACCTCTGGACAAATGGTCACAACTGCCATCACTGCACTGCACACTGCCATCATTGCCTCAATCACAGCACTGTTACAATTTACATCACTACCACAACCACCACGAAAGACTTCCACCATTGCAAACACAGCTAATTCGGCCACCATTCCCACCATTGAAACTACTTCCACCAGTTGCACCACTTCAACCACAGCCACCACAGGAACTAGCCACAAACTCCACCATCATCTGACATTGCTGCCACTTTTGAACTATTGCTGCCACTTTTGAACTATGGCTGCCAACATCGCCATCATTCATGCAACTTTCACCATTGAACCATTTCCTAGCATGCACCAGTCTAACATTGTAACCATACTGCACAAACAATGTCAAATTTGCCACCAGTACTACCACAGATATCCACCGCTGCCAACACTGCCTTCATTGCCTCTGCAGATATCACAGCTACCACTCCACTGCCATCTCTGCTTACGATAGATTAATTGTCACCACCGACTCCGCATCCACCACTGTTACTGCTGCCACCACCACAAGCTACCATTGCCATCCTGTCACTATGTTGAAAACTCATAACCTGGTAATTGGTATTAAATTATTACACTCTGTGACATTTTAAGAATTGTATAATAGGATAGAAAATGCTCAAAATGTACCCACGTATTATGGCATCTATGTTATCATAATAATTTTTAAGTGTGTTATCTTTAAAAATACGCTTTTGTGCACGAGGTATCAAATTACATTTTAAAAATATATACATAGTAATCTGCAGAATTTAGTCATCTCAATCCTGTCAACCATAACATCTGTACAGATCTATTTAGGTGTTTAAACTAGTCCTTGCTTTAACACGGCCATGTATATTTTGAGCTATTAAACCACACTCCTCTCCAATTTTTCAATAACAGTTTATGTGGGAAAGAGCAGTCATTCTGTTTTTGTTTTTCACAATTGTGCTGCACAGTGAAATCATAATTATGTCTTTGTGGTTTAGATCCCAAAAGTCAGGCAACTGTTACATTCTTTCAATTTCGATACAGTGCACAATTCCAGGATTAAACAACTCACATGAGCCGTCTCCATTTAGCTTGGCTGTTCATGAGACTACTTGAATCTTAGGAAAAGAAGGAAGCAAGTGCAGACAAACAGATACGAACTATAATGGTTTAGTGTAGGATTTACTTTGACGATGCATATGTAAAAAAAAATTTCTTCATTGTGCTAAAAGCTTCAATATATTAAAGGGTTCACTAAATTGTTAGGTTACATCGAGACCTTGCATTGTCATAAGACTGTTATCAGGCCTCAACCTTGACTGCTATGCAGGCACAGCCCTGCAGAGAACATCAAGAGATAGAATAACCTAGAACTAACCATGAACACATTGCCTGCTAAATAAACTAAGCAACACTTATATCATTCCTATGAGAGTCTGCCCTATTTTGTGCGCAATAGACACCTTGTCAGATTGGGCTGGCCTCTAAGGGTATTTAAACCCCTCTGCAATCTTAACCCAGGCAGTTCTCCATTTACTGCACTTCCTACCATATTGACTTCACATCTTCAATTCAATGTTAACTTAAGGCCAAACAACTTACATTTTAGCTGGGTATTTGTAAAGGAGGATTCTGGCGGCAGCACTTACCAAGAGATTTGTCTGTCTGCTTAGGCAGACTATTTCTCTTCCTGTAGGATCCCTGTGTTTGTGGACCAGAACACATCTATTATGAGAGATAAAGCTTGGTGGGCCTGACTTGCACAGAGTATCTCTTGGTCACTTTGTTCAGAACGGTCTAAAAATATCCAGTCATGTTGACATAAAATTATTCCATCTTGCCCAAATGGACAGCTCCATCTAATTAGAAACTACCGCTTATCTAGCGATCTGCAGTTGCCTTCGTGCTTCTGGCAGAGAAATAATTTTCTAATCCTTAATTAATACAGGAGAGGATCCAGACCTGTCTCTACAAATAGGAGCAATGACCTGCCGATATTATTAGTTGGATCAATAACAGTTTCTTGTGATTGTTTTATCCATTGAAGTTTTTAATTCCATAATGGGCAATCTCATTTCTTTTTTAGAATGTCACTCTCAATCATCGGTACATCAGCAACAATCTATCTTTTTCTTCTGCATGTTGCCAATTGTCACCAGTGATTTTGGGTAATGGTTTTCCGGAATAAATGTGTTTGCTGGTACCGGTAAAATATAAATCAAATCAATCTGTACTATGTTCACATACTTTTATGTGTAATATACGTTCAACTGAACAGCTGGACCTGTTAAACCCAGATTTCTACTTTCCGATGTACATATGGGACCAACATGATAACTCTCCTCGATAAATCTAGCACCAGCTGTGCTATTATAACATATCAAGCAGTAACATATTGGCATATATTTCAAGTAGTGTAGGGTCATCTAACTGTTTGAGGACAACATGCACTCAGTTTGATTTCCCATCTTCTTAAAACATTATAATTCATGTCGCTTTATTGACGCTGATGATTTATTTTGGTTAGGGAATAGAAAGATGTTTTTGGTTGGGAGATTGAGGGAGTAGGCTGACCACAGGCTATTGATTGAGTGAGCAGCCATAGAGCCTGGCCATCCTAGCCTATGGGTATCCGGGTGCGTGCACCGCAGAGACTTTTTTTGATTTTAGATTCGAGGCTCTGACATCAATTTAGGTGCACTCTGAACTAAACTTCAAGTGAAATAAATTTAAATATAGTTGCATGGATAGAGATCAAAACTTGCAACTATTCAGTTGGATTTTCACTTTTGTGCATATTATATTGGAAACATCAGTAAGCAGATGTTAGAGAGAAAAAAAGTAAAAGATTCAATATTACTCTGTGGCATGGAAATTGCTAAAATAATAGAATTCAAGCTGCTATATTGGAATAGAATGTAAAATAGAGTATGGAGTTCGTGAAGTAAATATATATTGTGAAGGTTAACAATTTTATCTGAATAGAAAAGCAGCCAAGTCTTCTAGATGGTTGATAAGCTCCTAACCTTATTCAGCTATTAATACTTTGCTGAGCATTCAGGTTTATTGACATGTAGCTGTTGTGATTTTAGCTTAGCTGAGCATTACCAACTCACAGCTTGGCATTATGCATAATTTACACTTAGAATACTGCAAACAAAAACCTGGCAGCTGTATTTGTGATTTTGAATAATGTGCATGTGAGTTACAATGAAGCTCCCCCACCCATTTTGTGGTGGTGTAGAGAATGAAGCATCATCCTAAGTTCCATCACATCCTTGGTTTAGTGTTGATAGATCGATATTTCGCTGCATGTCACCCAAATGTAATTTTCGGGGTCTTCTGAACATTTTCTAACTTGTTGTGCCATACACATACAACATATTGCGGCTTGGTAACCTTGACTGAAACAATTTGTGTACACCAAGCTGTCCACTACACATAATTCAGCACACACCATCTGGCCGTGTTGGTCAAGTACTGCGTCCTTCAATAAATTGGTGGTGCAGGTACGCAGGAGAAAACTACCAATCAAACAGCTGTGTTTTGATCCATTCAGTTCTTACTGCTTTGGACTTGTTAAATGTTTACCAGGAGGAACTACTCCACAAACCAAAAAGCAGAACCATTGCGGTAAATTTTTTGTGCATGCATGTGGTCAACACTCATAAAGCAATATGTGAGCCAGCTTGATTACGCCACACAAAATCACAGCTACTTATGCCATTTTACCGCAAGACAGCCAACACATGAGAGAACTAGTGGAATTGTTGGCATGTATACAGTGGATGTTCTTGTCATAAACAGTAAAAAATTCTATGAGTACGGTTCTTTAACAATATAATTCGGAATATTTTTGTCAAATATTTGGTGACAGTTATTTGTTACTCTAACTAATTTTTTTGTCATTTTCTCCAGTTACTTGACAGCATGCTGTCTGCCAACGTATAAAACAAAGTCCTATTGTTATAGCTATTGGTGTCTATAAAATAATATGCATCAGCTCTGTAAGTTGCTAAAACAATTGGCCAGGGAGTTTTAGGAGCAGCTGCAGAGAAATGTGCTACAGCGTATTGAGAGTGTACCTTCCAGTGGAAATTGTGGTCACAATCACTTTCCTTATGCAGCATAAAAATGAGAAGATTGACATAGACCACTGCAATCCTACCTTGAAATGTAATCACATGTAAATAGGATATAATAGGAATGTCTTGTAACTCTAGCCTGGTTTCATGAGAAAAAAGTTTCCAATAAATTCAGCACCGATATTCTGACAGAAGACCTTATATAGTACACAGTACTTTCCAATGCTTGGCATTCCATGCCTAAACAACTTGTAGTGTGTTCGAGATTAAAAGTACTATAATCATTTTAACATTACAGAATCTTTCTTACCTCCAAGAGGTTTTGTATTTTAAAAAAGGCAATTCTTTCATCTTATTTGCTATCTAAGCTTGAAATTCAGACCATTTAGTGAAATATTCAATTAATATCCCAATGTACTCGTTTCCAGCATCTGTTTGAGGCACTGATCAAATGAAATCAATACCAACCTGTAAAAGTTTGTAATTGTGAATTTTTGCTGGAATTCTATAATATGGATACCTTTTTCCTAACTTTGGGTTTCATGGGTAATGGATGGAGCTGAGGAGAGAATGTGTAAGACTATTCACTTACTCACTGACATTAGTCACTAGCTGCACTATTCTTTATCGCTGGTCATGTTAGGTTTCCAATAAAATAAAGAGCAAATCTTCTGCAGTGTTTTGTCTCGACCCAAATGACCGTCTGCAATAAATTGTTGGTCAAGATTTATTGGTAGTAAACATCTCTAACTCTATCTGATTTTGAGGTTTGACATGCCTGCATCACTCAAAGGGTTTTTGTCTTTTCTTCCAGGTCATGTATGAGCATGTATCCTGTCAAACAAGTCATGGGGTCTCCAAAGTGTTCAATCTGTGGATGTAGTGTTAAAGGTTTTCCCTATTGAACCTTGTTGGACCCAATGGGCCCTGTCATAAAAGGTCCGTGGTTTTGAAAAAAGCCGGGTACAGTGTAGTGTTGATCCTACATGGGTGCAGTCCTAAAGGAGGCTAAAACTGATTCCTTGAAGATGAGTCTTCCTGCGGAGTGTTGATCCTACATCGACACAATCATTAGGGAGATAAAGCTGACGTTTGGGAAGTAGTATTAGGCCCGCTTCACAGGTCCCAGAAGTTGATGGTAATGACAGCGTCAGTTTCTTCCACTGGCTGCGACACCGCTGTCAGAAAAAACAGCTCAGATGCTGGCAACTCAGCGATGGAAGCTGGTATCTCCTCACTCGATAAGTGCTGAACACATCCTTTTTCCCTCCAATTACTGTGAAAATGAGTGATAACCTGCACAAAATTAAGAAATTTACTTTTTTCTTGTTGTGATACATTTCCACAAATGTTCAGCAGACTCTGTTAACTATATCGTATTGAAATGCCAAAAAGCAGTTGATTTCAGCATGGAAGAAAAAAACATTCATTGTGATGATCGCAGACCTACAATCCACAATTTCATGGAGACTAATATTTAAGCTCTGAGATAGTTTTCAATATTGTTAGAATACAATTGTCTGCTTCATTCGTTCAATAAATATCGAAACACATTTTCACATTAAACAGTAAAAAAAATCTAAAATTCCAGTAAATTAGATTGAGTTGTAGTAAACTTTGCGGCCAGGCATCAACTTTTCACAGCTGGTGTCCAGAGCTCTTCAATCTGAGCCTCTGCATTGCGTTCAGGAAGAAATAGAAAGCGGAAGAAGCTGCAGTTCAAACCTTCTCTGACCACGCAGAAGTCTCGCTCCTCACGCTCTCTACCGCTTCGCAAACTTTTTAGATGCTGGCTCAGTGGATCGCGGCATAGGCAGATTGTAAAAAGTAGAGGGGGGGGGGGGGGGGGGGGGGGGGGATACGGGGTACGGAATCATCTAGTTGTTGCGGAATCCTAGTATCTCATACACAGCAGTATATAGTGACTGAATGGGACACCTAGAACTGGAGATCACCACAACCTCCGACAACGCCTAATTTCAGTGTATAGTGGGCTCACGATCACGGTGGTCAGGGGTGTGGCCAACCATGCGCAACATTATTGCCT
>CBDHDT010000022.1:0-7289 GCA_965261215.1 Ekhidna sp. | reverse complement strand
GTGGCTCTTGCTGAAACATGTGACTTATCAAACAGGAAATACTGTGCAACTGTTACCAAGTCCATCCTGAAGAAGGCTTTAGCTGAACCTACATATATAGGTATAGTCAACAATATAAACAGACAAGCATATGGTTTGTTGTTGTTGTTTTTGGTGGAAAATGGATACTGTGGTGTACATAGGAAAAGTCAAATGGGAATAGTCAAGAATTGCAACAAGGCATGGCGTGGTGTAGAGTACAACATGTGTACATGCATACAGTAGGCAATAATAATATACCTAGTGTACAATAACATGTTTAAAAGCACTGGGTCTCTCCACTGCTCAATAGAATAAAATAATAATAATAAAATATAAAAAATTTAAATAAAAATAAATACTCAAAAAATCGATAAAAAAAACTAAACTGGATTGAGGTGCAAGGGGGGACTGGACCTGAAACCACAAAAAAATTGAACACATATTTGAGCTGTCATAACTTTTTTTCCCTTTCTTCTGTGCAGATACTTTTGATACCAGCTTGTTGCTTATTGTGTGTGCTTTAAAATGATATATAAAAAGTCTCTATAGGCACCTTTTCTTAGAAGATATATCCAATCACGCAAGGGTCACTCAAAAAAAAAAATCCTAATCGGTGGCAAACTTTACAGCCTGGCGCCTTGACCGCAGCGCCCCAAACTCGGTGTGCGGGTAGCTAAAGACCTTAGCTGTGATCGTATGGATTCACATTTTTTTTCCCGGTGAACCCCCCCCCCCAGAGTTATAGAGCTGAGAAGAGGCGGGACCACAGAAATTTGCCGTTCGCCCACGCAAATTTCCGTGGTCCGCCTCTTTTCAACACTATATTTCAGGGGGGGGGGGGTTTACCGGAAAAAAATTGGGAATCCATACGATCACAGCTAAGGCCTTTAGCTTCCCGCACACCGAGTTTGGGGCGCTGCGGTCAAGGCGCCTGGCTGTAAAGTTTGCCACCGATTAGGAATTTTTTTTTTGAGTGACCCTTGCGTGTTTGGATATATCTTCTAAGAAAAGGTGCCTATAGAGACTTTTTATATATCATTTTAAAGCACACACAATAAGCAACAAGCTGGTATCAAAAGTATCTGCACAGAAGAAAGGGAAAAAAGTTATGACAGCTCAAATGTGTTCAATTTTTGTGGTTTCAGGTCCAGTACCCCCTCTACAAACACCATTTTTTTTATTGGTGTACTTAATAAGTCAAGTACGTGGGTCAAAGGTCAATCCAATACGTCTACGCCTACGTTTACCGCTTCCCAACCTTTTGCGCTGGCGAAACGACCCTTTGCCTTACAAGGTTTTCGACATGTCAAAAGACTGGGCTAATCAACGATTAGATTAGGTCGATATCGTCTAGAAATGGCACGAAGTGGTCTAGTGAGTTACGGTGGTGATTCGGAGATATCGGACAGTGATGATGAAAGGGTATCAGTCAGTTCAAGCCCTCCGGTGTCATCCACCTCTGTAATGCCAACAACTTGGGAATCCCTTTTTCCAAACCTCGCCCACTTCTACTCCTCCATCCCTTCCAACCATAAAAGTGGAAGCTGCTCCCATAACAGCACTGGGATTAGTGGTTTACATAGAAGAAAAAGATGATTGAAATGACAGTAAAGATGATGTAGTAGAAGAAATAGATGATGAGTTGGTGGTATCAGAGCATATGGAGGAAAGTGAAATGTTATCATACCAGAGTGAAGACTGCCCTCCATTGAAATTGATGAAACTTTATGTAGTATTCCTTTGTTTTTACAAACTGCCCATAATTTACTTCCTCCTGAACCTGCAGCAAAGTGTTCCAATCACCTTAGGAGTAAAATCACAACTTTGTTGCAAAAAAGGCTACCTCAGGAGTTGATATGAACTCTAGTCTTCAATCCCGCAAAGATGTCAGAAATCCAAGTATACTGGAAAAACTTGTGCATTTTTGTGATCTAAAGGAACTTGGCTCAAACTATCCAAATCACCTGTATAACCCTAATGAGTTCACAGAGGAATCAATGTACGACAACTTGTATTTGGAACAGATGAAAAACTACAATGCAAAGAAGGATAAGGCAAAACTGAATTCCATTGAATTTGTTACTGCCACCAAGAAACCATCTGCACTTGCTGCTGTTGCTGCTGCTGCTGCTACTGCTAAGGAAAAGCCTGAAGTCACCAAGAAACTGAGGCGTACAAAGTGGGATATTGGCACTAGTAGTAGTGTAGACTCTGGCGGCAGTAGAGGAACCAGTCCAGCTGGAGGACGGGAGCGTCCAGCATTATTAGGTAATATACTAATTAAACTGCAGCCAAGGGTATTGCAGGTAGGAGTAGTAGGTGCCCAGGCAGGAGCTCAAGCAAGCCAAGTCAGCCAGGAACTCAAAAAGATAATGAAATAAACCGGGTTAAAAATGACTTTTGGCAAGTTAGCTAACCACTTCAAAATTTGTTTGGCCATTTGGAGAAATTGAGTATACCATAAAACATTAAAATTTGTAACAATATTTAACATTCAAATAGAGTATCCAAGTTTTAAAAAGTTCTGGCTCAAGTATCAGATTGAGTCTGAGTTTGTAAAAGCATTAGTGTCTGCAGCTGGTTTGAGAGGTTTCTCTCTTTACAAAACTTTTTTCTGGGTGGCTGATAAAAACACTGAACCTTGATTTCCTCCATAAATTGATGTATTCGTCTGCACTGAACTTGCTCAAATAAATCTCATCCAAGTCAAAAAGAGAAAGTCATCAATCAATGACCTTTTTTTGATAACTAAAGTTACGTTAAAAACGGGAAACTTTTTGTTCTATCTAGTAAGCGATAGGATGCTAGCGATAGGATGCTCTATTTCAAAGTTGTTGTTTCGTCCATACAATTTTAAGTTTAAGTCCAAGAGAAAAACTGCAGTGGTGCAATTACATATGAGGTAAGCTTAATGCGAGTGATACGATCATGATTTTGCCACAGTTTAACTGCAAAGCTTATTCTTTCATTACTGTGTGATTATATATGAAAGTAGTAGATTTTGTACAGACAAGATTTGAGGGACCTTTCAGTTTAGCTCAATGTGACATTGAACCAATTTCCTCCACTCTTTACATGGCTCTGGTTTTGACAAAGTACATTCCCAATTATACTTTGTTAGCACTCCAATGTGGAGATATTCCTCAAGAGAGGTAGGCCTTGGCTGATTATTTCTAGCATATTTTTAGTAGGTGCATATGAGCATCATGAATTAAATGGTAGAATTTCCTAGGAGAAAAATAGGCAGCTTATATCCTAGACTAAAGTTTAGGAGTGATCACCAGCCTCAATAGGTAGGACCCTCGACTTCCAAGGTCAAAGTTTAGTGTTCATCAATTAGAATTATCACATGCCACATGTCCAACAATTATTGTCTAGACAGTTTATGGATGTGATTTTTTTTTTTCAGAATCGAGACCATGTTCATTATAGGACATGGAAAAGAAGAGGTCAAATGAAAGGAAATAATAGGAGAATAGAAGAAGATAGCCTAATCCACCAATGCCTAGAGAGGTGAATGTAGCTTTAGAGTGACGTTGATGTTGCCGGATGTATCTTTTAAGCAAATGTAACATTTATATTTGAGTGGAAAGCACACAGTACAAGCAACTGTTTAATACCAAACTTACCTGCATAGAAGAAAGACAAGAAAAGTTATTCTGATTACAATTATTTGTGTTTTTTATCTCTCGTCTCTTCCACTGCCATTAGATATATAATCGGTAAGAAAATTAACAGTTCAACTAGTTGCTCCATTCAGTTGTAGATGGACAATGAAAGTTGCCACCAACACTTCGGTAGTCTATTGTAGAAAGTGGAAAATATTGTACAGAATAATTATTGCACCAGTAATGAAGGAATCTCGGTCAGCAGAAGCATTTTTAAAGGGGTTTAAACCTAGTAACCACGAGTTAACACCAAAGTAAATATTTTCAGGTCCATCTTCATCCTTCGATGTGGTGACACTACCAAATACCAGTAGTTCCTCTTCATCCAATTAAGATACAAACTCAACATCACTATCACTATCTAATTTGTCTTAAAATAAGGGAAGTCGAATTCTAACAATTAAGGGGGGACTGGACCTGAAACCACAAAAATTTGAACACATATTTGAGCTGTCATAACTTTTTTCCCTTTCTTCTGTGCAGATACTTTTGATACCAGCTTGTTGCTTATTGTGTGTGCTCTAAAATTATATATAAAAAGTCTCTATAGGCACCTTTTCTTAGAAGATATATCCAAACACGCAAGGGTCATTCAAAAATGGCACTTCCTAATTTGTGGCAAACTTTACAGCCAGGCGCCTTGACCGCAGCGCCCCAAACTCGGTGTGTGGGTAGCTAAAGCCCTTAGCTGGATCGTATGGATTCACTTCCCCCCCCCCCTGAGATATAGTGTTGAAAAGAGGCGGACGGCGGAAATTTGCGATTTTTTTTTTGTCCCGCCTCTTCTCAACACTATATCTCAGGGGGGGGGTTCCACCGGGAAAAAAATAAAACCACTATATCACAGCCAAGAGCTTTAGCAACCCGCACACCGATTTTGGGGCGGGTCGGTGCCACAAATTAGGAAGTGCCATTTTTTTTAATGACCCTTGCGTGTTTGGATATATCTTCTAAGAAAAGGTGCCTATATAGACTTTTTATATATCATTTTAAAGCACACACAATAAGCAACAAGCTGGTATCAAAAATATTTGCACAGAAGAAAGGGGGAAAAAGTTATGACAGCTACAAATATGTGTTCAAATTTTGGTGGTTTCAGGTGGAGTCAGGAACCATCTTCTGCCAACCCTGAGTTGCAAATCTAGTATAATTATGATGTCTGAAATAAGTTGTAAATCAGACCAGCCATGAATACAAAAAGAACTTGAACAATAGTCTTTGTATTTATTACAAGCAGGCACTTGAATAATAGTCTTTGTATTTGTTACAAGCAGACACTTGAACAATAGTCTTTGTATTTTACAAGCAGATACTTGAACAATAGTCTTGTATTTGTTACAAGCAGACACTTGAACAATAGTCTTTGTATTTTACAAGCAGACACTTGAACAATAGCCTTTGTATTTGTTACAAGCAGACACTTGAACAATAGTCTTGTATTTGTTACAAGCAGACACTTGAACAATAGTCTTTATATTTGTTACAAGCAGACACTTGAACAATAGTCTTTGTATTTACATTTTCTCGTACTGTTTTAATTTCTGCATCTCGCCCTTTTTTTCTCATTTTAATTTTTTTTCTCATTTAATAAAAAATTTTTTTTTTTAAAGTACACTGCTATATGGCGGCCACATGAGTTAAAATTTATAGATGTTAATTGATTTGTTTCCGTCAAAGTTCTTAGTGAGCACAAAAGTGCACCCAAGTTATCAAGCTCATCAAACTGCATACACATACAGAAAATATAGAGTATGGTGTCAATATGGCAATGAATAATGCATATCTAAGGGAATATTTGGCTTCCCCCCCCACCCCATTTGTGCGGTATATAGCCACATAGTTTTCCTTTTAGTCAGAAGCTTTTATGGAGGAATCATTTATCAGAAAAGCAATGTGGGTGGTATAGGCATCAAAGCTTGTGAGTAACCCACCCAAGTATCATTAACTCCTATAACCTAGGTTTAGTGCCACCTGGCTTTAAATTGAATGCAATCACAGAGATGAGAAATAACATCTCAAGCTCTCTGCACTTTTTGGTGAATTTTTGTAGAGATAATAAACATAATATCTAGTGCTGGAGGAAGATGATTTTCTTTAGGGGGTCCTCCAAGGGGGACCAGCAAAGAAAGAACTTGCAGCATGACTGTTTGGGATGGGATTTGTCTCCAAAATTAAAATGCTTGCTTTTTGTCTTTGTAATTACCTGCAAAGGTTAGATTTAAATAATGAACCCAAAACAGTCGGGTAACTACTCATCCATATAACAAATGTTCAAAATGATTTCCAAAATAATGCATTCTACGTGTGCCTTGATACATAAAACAAACAAGTTTATCTGTTTTTGATTGGTGCGCATACAATAAAAATCGTTTTTAAGTCTGCCGGTACACCTCATAAGTAAGTTTGAATTCGGTGGAGAGCTGAAAATTATATTTTTCCTGTTCCAGAAATAATGTGAAATGTCAGTTAAATTCTTTAAACGATCTTGGTCAAATCCAAGTATTACACAATACAAAAATTATAGGTGGCTCCCCCCCCTCCCCCATTCCGCGCATGGTATCAACATCATTGTTATCATTCTGATAAATGGAGCCTTTAACTGCCAACACTAACGTGTGAGACACCACGTCCAAAGAACTCAACTAAGCTGCTCGTCTACCATCCCCTTCAATTCATTACCTGCTATACTAGCTAATGCTCTATCAGTTCCTACCCCCACAAGCTTACTACAGACAGCTATACTAATGAATTGAATTCCTATAGAGGAATAAGAAACATTTTGCTGTAACCAAATCTCCTTTTAAAAACTCACACTGGTGTTAATGTTTTCATCAGAAGATTCGATCAACATACTAGTAGCACTTCATTGTCACATTTCCTCAATCAGTGAGATCCATCAGAAAATAACTGGCTACGTTATTTAGCTAGCTCTTTACATGGGCAAAGTCAACATTGAACCAAGCATTTTCAAGCTAGACAGCATGCTTTGCTTCAATTCCCATATTCTGGTAAAGACAAAAAAATTCAGTAGCTACTAACTATACTATATCCAACTTGACTCCAAGTTCATCCAAGCCAAGAGTATAGCTTTTAACCATAGAAGTTGCTTGTTCAAGTAGCACAGATTCTATCTGTTGCTCACTATGGTTAAAAAAGACTCTACTCTGACAATCCAATTGACACTGAAATCCTTCTGCCATTCTTCAATATACTTGCCACACACTTCAGATTACTGGTAATTTTCTTTCCAGTTTCACAGAATTCATCCAACTCATTTTTCTATCAAGATCACGGATCCACTCGTGGTCATAGAACACCTTGGCTGTGGCTGTTCTGCACTTCCATTAAAAAAAAAGTCATTATGTTCGTGATTAAGTTCTATGTAATGTTGGCGCGGGCTTCCTACTAGGAGGTAAGCTTCCTCACCCCCCCCCCCAACTTAAACTTACGTAGCCAACCTTTTCCCAATCGCCAAAGGGTCGGGTCGGAGACTAGGGTCGGGTCGGAGACTAGCCTCGTCCAAATTAGTTTTACTAGCCAACCCTTGCCAAATCCTGGCTCAAGTCTGGCACTTTTCCGTAAAGCAGTTCGTCCTCGCAT
>CBDHDT010000021.1:0-11161 GCA_965261215.1 Ekhidna sp. | reverse complement strand
CCTAACATGGTTCAAGGAATAAACTGAATATTCCAAATATCTGTAACAATACATCCACAGATTGCTTGACTTAAGGGCCCCAAAACTTGTTTGAGATTATTGAAGGTACCTTGAAGAAAAGATAAAACTCTTCCTAGGCATGAAAGAATAGAAGTTCCATGTACCTCTGGAATACATATTCATTCATATACATCAGTATCCTCCTTCGCAGATTGCACTACTTGGAGTTATCCTACTTGGAGTCTTCAAAACTTGGTTAGCAAGATTGAAGATCAAAACCTACAAGAAAGAAGAAAAGATGAAACATTCCTGTGCATGTGTTAAAGAACACAATATAACATACAACTTTGAGGTCATGTAGCACTTTTTCATATTTTTTGTGTTGCAAAGATAACTCCTTATTTATTTATTTTTGTCTCAAACTTAATACATCATCTGGAAGCCCTTTCTTTGCTCTATGTAATAAAACTTTGAAATACACTATTATAGTAATATACAAGGACTGGAACCCAGATGATCTATAGAAAAAGGTGACCTTCAAACTTTCAAATAATCACAAATCTGGAGTTTTATTGCTTAGAGCTGCTAACAAGTAATCACCCACAAATGTTGAAGCTCATAGGAGTGTTGTATAGTCAGAAATCTCTGCCACAATCAAAATTAGGACCTCCATTATTTTACATGCCCTTGACCCAATACCTCACATATTCTCTTAACACCTTAATCATGTATTAAGCAGAGGTTGAACTATCTTTTGACATAATATTGTCATTCATGTGGGATAGGATAAAAAGGTTATGGCAGATTTTTTAAAAAACCCAACTAGCTACTGACCAACAGTCCTTCCAAAAGTAGATGTGGGATTTGAAAACTTAAGCATAATATCACACAAGTTTGTGTAAACTTCAATGGCATCCCCATCACTTTGATCTGAAGGCTAATTTTATGGATGTAAGCATGAAAGCACTCTACTATGTGTGTGACATGATTACCAGTATGACAGATATCCAGCTGAAGTCTGCACACAAATAAGGAAGAGGAGAGCCCTACACAGTAGATTCACCAACTTAGATACTCTATATTTTGATATAAATGTTGTTCCTATGCAAATAAAAAGGTGTATACACATACTTGGGTAAGGAAGAAGGGATAATATAACTTGGTTAAAACTTTTGGTGAACTACTTGCTGAAAAACAGTTTACAATAGTGAGTTGAATTATTAACGGAATTTCTATGTTTCTCTCTGTTCTATATCTAGATTTCATATAAAATTAAAAAAATGCCTTCTGTTACACAATGTAGTTTTCTTTCTGCCATAAAATATACCATTCCAGTCAACTGAAAAAAGAGCTGTGACAATTATTATAATTTTTTTTAAAGTTTATCCTGATAACTAAATATAACTAAAAAAAAGCAAGTAAAAGCTTTGATACATCTTTACCACACGTTGAGCAAACAAAATACTCTATTCTTATGTAGGCCATGGTGCACTCCTAGATGCTATACTCAGCACTTTACTCTGTGCCATATGTATGTGAACGAAGAAATACGACCCTTTTCCTATAAGAATCAGGAGTATCTAATATCATTTTAACCTATCTCATCCTAGCCTAGAATTTAGTATTATTGTCATCAGCAGATAATTAATGGACCACATCCGTTTGGATGTACCAGACTTTTTCAGTATCTTTGCTGCTTTTATCTCTACTATACAGACTGTAGTCATAAATTTGCATGCACTTATGTATAGTGAATATTGGAGGGGTGGATATGAGCTTGAATGTGAAGCTCAATGTGAGGCTGGAAATTTAGGAGTAATTGTCAAATTGTGAGATATCATGTTTTAAAATAGTTGTGTAATAATGTGTTTGAAGGTCCTTTTTAGCTTTGATCTAATGTGAAGCTCCAGACTGAGTATGAGTCTACATTAAGATGTATGAGGAGCTGGCCAGTGTGAATGCGAGAGTGAGGCTTGGAATTATCCAAAACAATTGGCCAAGATCTGAATGTCAGGCTGAGGTTTAAATGTCTGGCCATGGTCTGAATGTGGGTTTAGAGGTGTAAAAGGGAATTTTTGACAGCATCTAATATTGTGGTAATGTAATAATAAAATTAAAAAGGCCTATAGTAACAATACAGCAGTAAGAATGCAGAGGAAAGGGTAACTATGTTTATGAATTATGAGATATTTAGAGGGGAATCTTTTAAGGAACATGGAAAATCATTATAAATTTAAGTCCGGAACCGTAGTGACCATTTTAAGTGTGTAGTGGGATTTTCCCAGAGGCATATTTATGTTACTTTGTTTGAAATTTGGGCCAGATAACCTAGAATGTCGAATGACACTTCCTCAAAGGAAAATGTAATGATGAGAACTCATTTTTAGTTCAATTGGTGGACAGTTTAGGGGACATATACAAGATGGCTACCACTTGACATGTCCTTTGTCATATCAAAAGTAACAAACTTCGTAAGTTTCTATCGCAGAGTTTTGTTTTGCGAAAACAATTCTTGGGTTTTTGTTTTTTTTACTCATTTCGGGAGGAAGCGAGGAGTAAATACAATTTGGTTGCCAACTGATATGCTGAAAAATGGGAATTTTCATTGTCAGATTCTGTGATCATTGAATCTTAAATATATAGTAAGTCATTGTTATGAGATACTCATATTTGACATTATTATTCCTTTTTGAGGTCTGTTATTGTAAAATCTAATATAATTGCTAAAATAGGTCATATACTAGTATTAATTGATGCTACATTGAGATGTAATTCATCCGAAGTACTTCAAAAATAACAAGCTCAGCTGGAAATGTCTTCTATACATGTACCATATTGGCACATGTTATGTGCACATTTGCAGCCTCTATATGTGCTTATCTGGTGCACTGAGTATCAGGAGAGACTTCTGGAAAAAATAACAACCCGAATAATTGGGATCAATATCAGATGTTGGTAGCTTCCTGACTTCTATTGCAGAAACCTCATTTTGATGACATGCACAAGTCAGACTGCCATATTATTCTCTTCTGAATACTACCATTTCCAGTCTATTCTCCATGGGTTTTAAGTAAAACATGTTCATATCCAAAAGTATTAACAGCGCCCCAATTCATGAATATATGCCAGAGAAGTGTTGAACATTCACTTTGTGGAATTTTAGTTTTGTTACTATTACCTGTTGAAGTAGAAATTCCTTCAGAAGTGACTCAAAAGTCATTATGCAATTGATCAACCCAGTTTGTATTAAATATATTTTTTTGTCAATTTCTGCAAAAATGCTTCAAAATACCAGAAAAACTTAATATAGCTGTATGTGGATCATTATGAGGAGCAAAACTGTTTTCGGTAATATTTGTCCTATTTTACTAGTTTGAACAAAAAAAGTTGTTTCCATCAAATCAAAACCTTTCTTCAAGATTTGGTCCTTTTCAAACTTGTTGAAAAAAAATTCTCTCTGAGGAATTCTTATCTTCTTTCAGAAATTTTTAGTCCTTTTTGTTAATTACTGTAAAAATACTTCAAAACATCAGAAAAGCTTAGTATAGCTATATGTGGCTCATTATGAGGAACAAAACTGTTTTCAGTAAACAGCGGGAACAAAACAACCACACCTGTTCATTGGGATTAAATCAGGAAAGACAAAAACCTTCTTCTTCTCACATGGTCGTGAAAGAATTGGACTTGGTTGTCCAGTCAGGGCCACCATCAGCAAAACAGGCATTTTTCAACATGATTAAAAGGTCATGGATGAGGTATGCAATTGAAATAGCTGTGTTTTACATATCGGTTGATTGGCCATAATGGACCACAACAGGGGTCTGGATTTCCTGCCAAGTTTATCAATTTCCATTTAAGTTGATTTGAAGTTGCAGTCCTGCTTCGTAGCAATAAATATCCATCAGGCTCGATCAAGTACCCATAAAAGAGTAGTCATGGTCATAGTAGTGTGGACTGTCCAAAGCGGGTTTGTCATTTTGGGGGAAAAGGTTAACTATTGTTAGGCAGAGCCTAAAAAATGTTAGACATGTGCAATACATCAACAATTTGTATATCCACCAGAAAAAGAAGAAACTCATACTAAAGAAGACATAGTCTTGATCAATGGGGGTTAGAAACAAAGTAAAGTAGGTGCTTCTTTTTTCACAGAGTGTGCATTTAAAGACAATGATAGGTTAGCTAACACTGTTGCAAAGTTAGTAAATACAGTAAAAATCTAGAAGCTAACCAAAGCCAGCTTTAATTCGTCATTTTATTATACTTAACAAGTCTGAAACTTTCTATAATAACTTGCTTCTATTATTTGACTACATGTTTACAATGAGGGTGACAGGAATTAAAATAATGCATTGCTTCCAACATTTTTACAGCTATATACATGGATCAAGCTTTCAAGGAAGGGAGAGTTCAGATTACTGAATATGTAACTGCGTACCATAAGCATGCTAGCTAGGAGTCCTGGACATGCTCAAACCCCCCCCCCCCCCCCCCCTCCCTCCCCCTCCCCAATAATTTTTGATATTTAGGTGTTTTCACCTGAGAACACAATTTAGACTGCTAGTTGAACATTTTCAACCCACATTCTTTTTTTTTCTTTTTTTAAACACAGTCAGTATATTGATTAGCCCTAACTATTAACATGCTATAACAAATATAATCTTCTCTCTGGGACCAAGCATTTATATATTTACTTGTCAGACCTCACGAATATTGCTCCACTATATGGGATCGACACAATCTCACTCTCTAAAAAGTTCAAGAGAGTCTGGAACTGTACAATGAGAGCTATCCTGAACAAGCCTCCGCTGACATGATATATCAACTTTCAGAGATCATCTATAATGGCCATATTACAGGTTACTCTTGTTGACAGCCACCATGGATACAAATAAGGCATGCCTTGATTTTTCTCTTCAAAAGAACAAGGTTCTCTGTCTAGCCACAAATGCTCATTTCCTTGCTAGAAGACAATAGCAGAGACAGAAGATTGTAGTTACTATTGTTTCCGATCTTTAAACTTATTTCGGGTGCTTTACTGAATAATGAGACCAAAGTTATCTCAGACGAGTGAAGCGAGCCCTCAGGGAAGGTGGATGGAAAATACCGCGCATGCCCGTATTAGGTCATTTGAAGGTATTCATATATATGTCGGTATATCTATCTACTAGTAAGAAAGTTCAAATGTCGAAGGAGAGCGAATACTGCTATGCCAATGTTCCCGAATATTTGTGAGACTGAAATACTGAATTAAGAGACATTGGTTAAATCTTAGACCAGCGAAGCAAGCCCACAGCTGGGAAGTAGATGGAAAATATGTATTGTGGTGCATGCCCAGTATCTTAGTAAGAATGTGTTGAAACGTCGAAGTGAAGATTGATGTCACAAGGAGAGTGATGTCATAAGTCAGTTTTGTAGTAGGAATTGTCAAGAGTATTGTTTTAATGATCTAGTCATTTCCTAACATTAACGACAGCCCTGTCTAAAAGCATAGCCATTGCTCTGGCCAAACCTTTAGTAAGGACATGCTGAAGAGCGAACTCTACCTTTTTGTGATGTGACTGCAGATGTTGTCTTAACACTTAGCGGACCTTTATCACGAATACGTAACACAGGCTTGCGTTAACCTTTGTCACGTATTCGTGACAGCGATAATTTTTACCTGTAGACCGTTGTCACGATACCGTGACTGTTGCGCAATATTGAACTCAACTGTTTTACGACCGACACATGCTCTCTTCGTCGTTGTTAGCTGTCAATAGCTTGTAGTTATGATACTCAGACAGTACTAGAGATGTTATTTGATATCGATACGGATAATTGTAGTTGTATCGATAGTTGCGCGTACGAAGTGTGCAATTACGCGTTCACTTTTCCATATACGTAAGGTCCGAAAAGTGTTATGATTGCAAGAAGTGAGGCAATTGAAAACTATATGTAACTTAGAGATTCATAACTGGTGTAAGTGGTTGGATTGTAATATGGGAAAGTAGCCATGAATTGTATGTTTTATTGTATTCTGTAGAGGTGAAAGATTGAACAACCTGATACCCCACAACATAATGGGATAACAAATTCTGAAATGGAAATGTACATGTGTAAAAAAGTAACTTTGTTGAGTGATTGGCGGCTACTTTCCATTAAGATGAGATAAGTACCACAATAAGAGTGAGGTCATCAGACAGGTCTTTCTGCAGAAATTATCAGATAACTAACCGAGGACCATGCTGAACATGACAATAACTTTTCAAGTGATGGGAACAAGAGATAGTTTGCACTTTTGACACTGTTTATTGTTTTCTGTATACTCGTTATCATTAACAAAGTATTGACTATATGCATTAGAAGCTTTCTATATTTACCAAACTATCCAGCCATCTACTCTTTGTCCTATAGAGAGAGAGAGGGAGTGGATGCACACAGATAAGAATTGTGTTTACTTTTGCAAGATTTAAAATAGTTCCTACTATCAAGAACTAGTGTCGCATCCAATGACAGTGTTGATGAATTAAAGTAATTTAGACTGTAAAAAGAACTCCAACATCCTTTCCCCAATAGTTATTAACCAAGCATGTGGCATGTAAATCCATGTTTCTTTCCAAGGGCCATCAAATCTGCACCCTTTTCTTTATCATTGACGAATATAGCTTACCTAGAGCGAGTTTGAATTTTTGTTTTGTTTTTTAAAGATGACCGTTTCCTTTTATAAATTTGAGTCCATCAAGTCAACTGGCCAATCAACGTGTTATGAACGTATGGCACAAACAAATATATATACCACATAAGGGAATACCCGACAATCGAAGTTTTCCATCCACATCCCAACTGAGGGCCTGCTTCACTCGCCAACATGATCCTTGATGACTGGATTTTCAAGGTTTTAACGGTTTATTTGTTTATTTTATAAAAAATTAAATTTTATTTATGGTGGGTGTGGTTGGGTGGGTGCGGGGAAGTGTATTATATTCGTGAAGTATTGGAACACGCAGAATTTTTAGAGCTGAAGCCAACATTTAGTATAATTAAAAAAATGCCAAAGTGAATTTTAACTGACATAAATGGCTTATGTGCCACTATTTTGGAAGGGGGTTAAACCTATACAGGAAATGCACCACACACACCTTACATATATCAAATATGGGCATGCGCAATAATTCAAAGTTTTCTGTGAAGTCTCCTTTATAACTTTCATATCCATGTTAAACTGGACATCACAATATGGTTCGAGAATTTTTGTATTAACTAACTAGTAATTATTAATGTAAGGGGGTGCGAGGGGCAGATTGTTTTAAATATTCGATGAAAATGCAGGGCACGGTCCGCAATTGTTGGGGAGCATTTCAAACAACTTGAATTGCCACTACGGACCAGTTGTTGGAATTGTGATGGTTTTCCTGCCAATTTTTTCTGTTTCTATTGGGCTCAACTGAAATTTTAATAATCTTTTTCAGCAATAAATATCCATCAGGGTTCGAACAAGTACCCATTAAAATGGAAATCATGGATATGGTAGTGAGGAGTGGCATTATCTGGGTAGAAGGTTGGACTGTTGTAGAGCAGAGCTTGAAAAATATCAGATAAGAATATCACATCAGCATATTTAAATAGCCTCCAGAAATTCAGACTTCAGTGGAGTTAAATAATCTGTGCCTGCGAAAAATTGCAGCAGCATATATGGTATTATAGTTGAAGGTTGGAGAGCTACATCAGTCCAATATTTGTGCCTATGCCCAACACCTGCAGCAGCTTATATGGTACAAGAGTATATTGAGAGCTACATCATTCCAACATCAATGTCAATGTCAGAGTTCTGCAATGTCCTACTCTTAGATTATCGATCTCCACCTTTAGTGTCTCCCTTAACAAGCTTGTCCTAACATTTTTCTTAATATAGTACACTGTACATGTAAGCACAAGCCATATCTTGCAACTAATGTTGACAGAACCCATCGAGGGTTAGCAGCAAATTTTTTTTGTAGAGATCAATTATATCCTCAGGAATGAGAATATCCAACTCAAACAGCAGAACTATGCTGTAATTTGTTAAAACACATGTGCACACCACGTAAGGCCATATTTTAACTTACCTCTCTTATATTCATCCCCTTTTTTTCTCAACTCAAAAACAGACTATTTGTGGATGTGTATTAAAAATTTGGAGTCATCTGGTACTGAAATTGTTATGAAGAGATCTATTGTATGCAAGTAATGTGAGGGAGAGAAAAAATAGATCCCTGAAGATAAATATAATTAAAGTTTTTTGTTTCTTTCTTCAAATTTTTTGGCCTTGTCCATTTATAAATGGCCAAGGATTCATGTCAAACTACCTTTAAGGCTGATATGAACCGCTAAGGAGATCTATACATCAATTCCCCAAGCAACCAAAGTGTTACAAATATATGGTGCTATATATATAATATATAGGTCACTTGTTCCCTTTTTTCATGCAGGTATTTTGGTATCAAGGTGTTGCAATATGTTGTGCATTAACATTGTTAAATATTTCTAAAAACACATTTTCTTAAAAATCCCCCCCAAAAAACTACACTTCTTTCTCAGTTAAAGTAAGCAGAATGTGACAAGAGTGGATATAACTTGGCTACACATACAGTGTCTAATAGTTTAAATGAGTCCAACATGTAAGATAACTGATTAAAATCTGAAATGTCACCTCTTCAAACCATCAAAAATAGACAATGCTTGCAATATACAAAAGTCTGGAACAATCATATATCAGAGCACTAAAATAGTTTAAAAAAATGTAAGGTTTGGAATTGAAATTTAGTGGATGTAGAAAACATGATCGCAGGCAAAGCTGTTAAAATTCGGGTCCGCAAACATTTGACTCAAGATAAATGTGGAGATAAAAACCACCATAGTCTGAAGTGGGTCACCCTTTGAATTCCAACTTGTTGGGCCAAATCAATATTAAATTTTACTCCTAAATAAATGAACTCCAAATATGGGCAATGCCAAATAATTATCTCGTCACAATGACTCACTTCAATCTAAAATCTTAAGTTCCACGGATAAAATTTTAAGTTCCATGATCACCGGTGCAGGCGATGAAAATTCTTTATCTAATTGCTCCACAACTATTTAAAATTGTAAATAAAAGTAACCTCAATTAGAAGCATGTCATCACAAAACTACCCTTTATAGAATATTACGACTATCTGGCTCATGCAGTTTCGAAGTTGAAAACGGACACGAGGGGCTGCCACCTATGATTTCACTGCTAACAATATGTCATATTAAAAAATAATAATACATTTAAGATGTCTCTCATCGAATTACCCTTAGTAATTCATCAACTTTCTAGGTTTTCTGGTTCAATTAAAATATATTTCTCTATAGATAAAACATTTGATCCTGTTCTCCCTGTCTGAATGGGGAAGTAACCAGAGGGGGAGTACACCTGAATCTACCAAAATTTGACTAAAATTTGAACACATATTTGAGCTGTTATAACTTTTTTCCCTTTCTTCTGTGCAAATACTTTTGATACCAGCTTGTTGCTTATTGTGTGTGCTTTATGATAATATGTAAAAAGTCTCTATAGGCACCTTTTCTTAGAAGATTCATCCTAACACGCAAGGGTCATTCAAAAATGACACTTCCTAATTTGTGGCAAACATAACTCCAAGGCGCCTTGAGCGACAGACCCCAAAATTGGTATGTGAGTTGCTAAAGCATGTAGCTGTAATATAGTCTTTTTAATTTTTTTTTTTACGTGAAGCATTCGTGGGTTTTGGTGATTAGAAGAGGTCGGGTCACAGAAATTGCGTGACCCGCCCACTTCTATTGGAGTTATGTTTGCCACAAATTAGGAAATGCCATTTTTGAATGACCCTTGCGTGTTTGGATGGATTTTCTAAGAAAAGGTGCCTATAGAGACTTTTTACATATCATCTTAAAGCACACACAAAAAGCAACAAGCTGATATCAAAAGTATTTGCACAGAAGAAAGGGGGGAAAGGTTATGATAGCTCAAATATGTGTTCAAATTTCGGTCAAATTTCGGTGGTTTCAGTGGGCATCAATATTTTCTGCCAATCTTTATGCTCGGATGCAAATTTTTATGTATTGGCAAAGGCAGGATGTTAGCTCAGAATGTGGAATCTACCTTTGCGACAGTGTGTGAGGTACATATTCAACCATTTTCTGCAACCAGAAAAAATAGACGGGTAAAATGTTGGTTTGTTTCCAGTCCAAAATAAGCAAGGGGGGGAAAAAATTTTAAAAAAGGTGCTTCTCAACATCAGGATTTATGCTGTAATAAAAATGTCCTTACCAGATCGGAAAAAATTGTTCTGCTTTTTAGACCAGTATATCTGGTGTTGAATGGTGATTGAGAAACTTCTTAAATATTACAATAAATACCAAATTCAGAATGTTGGTATACTAACCCTTTAACGGTCGCGGGCGCTTTAAAGCGCCCAGGGAAGGATCTTTGTTAAACAATTCATAAAAAAAATCGATCGTTCGAACTTACCGCGAAACAAACGTTAAACGACGCCTAAAACTATGCTCTATGACGTCATATTCATAAAACGATGACAGCATAACGGTTGCTAAGGACTTTGAACTCGACCGTTCAAACTAAATTGTGGCTAAACGCTAAAACACTAGCGATGCGCTTCAGCTGTTGGAAGACGACGATTTCGGCCTGTCTGAAGAAGATGGGAGTGATTTTGAAGGAGAAAGTGTAGAGAGCTACCTTCCTAGAGCAGACCCCGAACTTAGTCATGGGGAACACTCAGAGGTAATGGAGGAAGATGAAGAACCAATGGATTTTGACGATATAGTTTTTGATGACAGCTCCAGTTCTAGTGATGAGAGTGTTACTCAGCCTTTAGGTAAGTATTACTCTTCAAAAAGGTATAGAATATAAAAACATCTGCTTCTATGTCCACAGTTTTTGGATCTATACAAAGTACAGCAGCCCCACCTCCCACAGAGCTCAAATACCCAGCAGTAGTGATGAGGTCTCATCAGATGGTAGTGAGTTAGAGTTTGCTAGATCAAATGATGATGATGATGATGATAGTTCTCAGGTGGAAGATCAGCAAGAGCAAGGTGGTGGTAGGGGAAGGGGGTGTATGCAACCAAGGAGAAGGGATTGTGGACGTAGACTTGGAAGAGGGTGTGGCAGAGGTGGACG
>CBDHDT010000020.1:0-2624 GCA_965261215.1 Ekhidna sp. | reverse complement strand
CAGTAAATATTCGAAAACAGCTTCCATATCAGGGGGAATCACCTTGGTTACAAGCTATGCAGTCAAAGAGTTGACGAAGATTGTGAAGTGTTTTTTTTTGGGTTTTTTTGTTTTGCAAGTTGACGGTATGGCATTCTGAAATGCCTGTCAACATATAGATATAATTAGATTAATTAGTTGCAAGTTGACGGTATGGCATTCTGAAATGCCGGTCAACATATAGCTATAATTAGATTAATTAGTTGCAAGTTGACGGTATGGCATTCTGAAATGCCGGTCAACATATAGATATAATTAGATTAATTAGTTGCAAGTTGACGGTATGTTGTTCTGAAATGCTGGTCAACATATAGATATAATTAGATTAATTAGTTACAAGTTGATGGTATGTTGTTCTGAAATGCCGGTCAACATATAGATATAATTAGATTAATTAGTTGCAAGTTGATGGTATGTTGTTCTGAAATGCCGGTCAACATATAGATATGATTAGATTAATTAGTTGCAAGTTGATGGTATGTTGTTCTGAAATGCCGGTCAACATATAGATATAATTAGATTAATTAGATTACATTTTTCCAGGATGCAGACCTACTTTAACATTTTTATTTTATTTTTTTGTAGGACTTCTGGGTGCTGTGCAAGATCTCCATTACCATGACAACAACAAAAGCTTGGCGTGGAAGGAGCCATTTCACCTCTACCCTTCAGAAAACATATCGTACATGTATGTGGTGAAGCCTATATCTGATTTGTCGGATGATAGCAGCAGTGATGTAAGTGATGGCGGCACAACCACTAATCAAGGCGATACTAACGCAGATGGAAAAGGCTTGCAAAGGACAGCTATGAGTTTCATTAACTTGACTGATGAAGTGGATGAAGATTCCTCGTATAACGTTACAGTTTGGGCAGTGAATGTTGTGGGGGCGGGTGAAGCAGCTGTTATCAAGATCAAGACCGAGTCAAGTAAATATTATTTGTTACATGTAAAGACATAATAATCAGGGTTTATATTTCAAGGAGTTTACTAATAAGTAGAGCATGGGGTATCTGTGCATGTATATACACAGTATATACCATATAGCCAGAAGTGTAGATGGAGAATTATATTTGTTGCATTGGCAGTCCAGGCGCAAAAACTGCCAAATATAATAGCCACAACAATTTGCACGTATCCATGGCGATCATCACTGCCAAGTTTTAATGCCATCAAAAGTCATTCAAAGTTTAAATTGTCAAAAGAATTACTCTCAGCATTTCCACGTACGTTACAATGATATCATTTGCGTTAAAAAATGGAGAATTGGGCAGAAAACATTATTTCACAGAAGGAAATGGACACAGTATCAGTGATCATTTACTACCGAAATTTAAACACATATTTGTAGCTGTCATAATTTCCCCCCCTTTTTATCTGTTCAGATACTTTTGATACCAGCTTGTTGCTTATTGTGTGTGCTTTCAGGTGATATGTGAAATGTCTCTATCGGCACCTTTTCTTAGAAGATACGTTCAAACACGCAAGGGTCACTCAAAAATTGCACCTCCCAAATTGGAACACGTATAATTCAAAGGCACCTTGAGCTACAGACCCAAAATTTTGCTGTGTGAGTTGCTAAAACACTAAGCTGTGATATCATGGAGCCATACAACACGGTAAAGTGTTGACTAGATATGAGACACTTCATTTCCAACTGCGCAAAAACCCACGCATATCTGTGACGTCCCCTCTTCTAATCACCATAACTCAGCAACGCTTCACGTAAAAAAATAATTGAAACCGTCATAGCACCGAGCACTAAAAGAGCTCTCAAATGTACCTTCAAATATTAAAATTGAGTGAAGTGTGGCAAAGTTATGTTTGCTCCAAAATCAGAACAAAATAGATTTTTAAAATTCCTGGGAATAGGTATTTAAAGTTAGGACAATGAAATGTTTGAATTTTGCAATGAAATAGCTGGCAAAATGTGTTCTTATAAAGTTTCAGTTGTTTCTTGATAGGTTCTTGTACTTCCATGCCTTTCTTGAGTTTGCTCTGCCTGTATGAATATGTAAGATAGAGAAACATGATGAAATTTGATATGAGATGTATGTAAATGGAACTTCCCTTGAGAGTTGAACATCGTCCCGCAATGAAGTGATGTCGTGCTCGGTATTGTATGCATAGTTTTAATTTTTTTTTAGATACGGTGGTAGCCCAGTTTGGGCTGCCTAAGGTGGATTAAAAATAAATAATAATAAGCTTGGCTTTGAAAAAAGCCGGTCAAAAAAAATCCATCTCCCCCCCAAAAAGAAGGAAAAAAAGGGGGAACATCCAAATGCACCAGACTCATAGGTGATACCTTCCTGAGCGATGTGTCCTTGCTCCGTCGCCAGTTCTGTAGATCGTAAGGACTTACTCTGTCTCTGGCTCGTGCACCCTACCTTCTGCTCAGCCTTTTTTTATCATTTATCATCCGAGGATGCTATGTGGTTGGCTGTAAAGACACTTGGGGGAGAGCCAAGCAATTGCACAAAGAGAGGCGAGAGTCCTTCCAATCCATGATTGAAAGTGATCACTGCCAGATTGACAGCGATATCGACACTCACCAGAGAACAGAATCCAGTCTTAGGGCACCGGG
>CBDHDT010000019.1:0-21091 GCA_965261215.1 Ekhidna sp. | reverse complement strand
GGAGGAAGTTTGGTGTTTGTAGCTCAAGGCGCCTGGAAATTAGAGCACTTGGCAATGGGGAGGTACCATTTTTTTCCTTCTCCCTTGCGTGTTTGGCTATATCTTCTAAGAAAAAGTGCCTATAGAGACTTTTTACATATCATCTTAAAGCACACACAATAAGCAACAAGCTGGTATAATAATTATTTGCACAGAAGAAAGGGAAAAAAAGTTATGACTGGTCACAAAAAATATATACAATTTTCGGGAAATATGGTCCAGAAACAGGTACTTGGGATAGAGAGGCCCATAACTAGAGGTCGCCCTTCCCCCAATGGAGAGGAATTGAGGTTACTCTGGTTCACATCATGGGCTAGCCTAGCCTTCAACATTAAAAGTGTGGCGTCTGGTTATAAATAAAGATGATATGTAAAAAGTCTCTATAGGCACCTTTTCTTAGAAGATACATGCAAAAAGGCAAGGATCACTCAAAAATAGCTCCTCCCAAATGACAACATGTCTGATTCCCAGGTGCCTTGAGCTACAGACTCCAAATTTCTTTTATAGATTGCTAACACCCTAAGCCGTGATATGGCTGAAACCATAATTACAACGCGTGAAGCGTTAAACAGATATAAGACACTTTATTTCCAACCGCGCCAAAAATCACGGAATATCTGTGACTCCGCCTCTTCTAATCATCATATCTCAGGAATACTTCACGGTAAAAAAAAATTCTCAGCCATATCACAGATTAGGATGTTAGCAAGTCACATCACAAGTTTGGGGGCAGTAGCTCATGGCGCCTTGGAATTAGATTTGTTCCAAATTAGGAAGTGCCATTTTTTGAGTGACCCTTGCGTGTTTGAATATATCTTCTAAGAAAAGGTGTCTATAGAGACTTTTTTCATATCATCTTAAAGCACACACAAGAAACAACAAGCTGGTAATAAAAGTATCTGCACAGAAGAAAGGGGGGAAAAAGTTATGACAGCTACAATTATGTGTTCAAATTTCTGTACTAAATGGTATTTTCCCCCCCTTAACAAAAAAGTGTTTCTCTTATCAAAATAAGCCACATACAGATAAATTAAGCTTTTCAGGTGTTTTGAAGCACTTTTGGGGAAATTGACTAAAAACATTCCTTTTAAGTCAAAAAAGTGTTTCTCTCATGAAAATGAGCCACACACAGCCAAACTAAGCTTTTCAGGTGTTTTGAAGCACCTTTGAGGAAATTTACTAAAAAAACATCCCTTTTAGTTCTAAAATGTGTTTTTCTCATTCAAATAAGGCACATAAAACTAAACGAAGAATTTATTTTGTTTCGAAGCATTTTTGCGGTTTAGCTACATACAGCTAAAATAAGCATTTCTGCTATATTGAAGCATTTTTGCGTTTATTGATATAAAAACAACTGTTTTGGTCAAAAAAGTTATTTGTCATAAAAATATGCCACATACAGCTAAATTAAGTTTTTTTTGGAGTTTTAAATAATTTTTGTGAATTGACAAAAAAATATCTCATATATAATTTTTTTTCCCTCATTAAAATGAGCTACATACAGCTGCTGTATTGAAGCATTTTTTGCGGAAAAATTGACAAAAATATACTATTTTACGGCAAGAAACTTTTCCTCATCAAAATTAGCCACACACAGCTAAACAGAGTTTTTCTGCTGTTTTGAAGCATTTTAGTGGAAATAGGCAAAAAACATCTCATTATGGTCAAAAAAGAGTTATTCTCATCAAAATTAGCCACATAGAGCTAAACTAAGCTTTTCTGGTGTTTTGAAGAATTTTTGCTGACTTACAAAAAACATCTCTTAAGGTCAAAAAAGTGTTATTCTCATCATAATGATGCAAATACAGTTAAACTTAGTATTTCTGATGTTTTGAAGTTTTTTTCCGAAATTAACACAAAAAAAAAATCTTTTAGGTCCAAAAACTGTTTTTCTCTTCAAAATGAGCAATACTAGCTAAATTAATCTTTTCTGGAGTTTTGAAGAATTTTTGCAGATTGAACAAAAATATCTCTTAGGTCAAAATTTTCTCATCTAAATGAGCCTCATGAGAAAAACTAAGCTTTTCTAGTGTTTTGAAGCATTTTTATGGAAATTAAAAAAATTAAAATATTTTATGTTTAAAAAGTGTTTTTCTCATCGAAATATGCCTGCTGAACTATTTTTTTTTCTTGTATTGAAATAGTTTTGAGGAAATGGTCAATTTCTTTACGGTCAAAAGTATTTTTCCCTACAAAATGGGCCATACAAAGCTAAACTAAGCTTTTTTGGTGTTTTGAAACAATTTTGCGGAAATTACACAACCAAAATTTCTTTAAGTTAAAAAGTGTTTTCTCATCACATTGTACCACATGAGCAATACTAAGCTTTTCTGGTATTTTGAATCATTTTTTTAGGAAATTACAAAATATCCATTCCCTTTTAGGTTTAAAATGTTTATTTCTCATCAAAATGAGCCATATAGACCTAAACTAACCTTTTCTCTTGTTTTGAAACAGTTTTACTATTGTTTTTAAGCATTTTTGTAGAAATTTACCAAAAACCATCTCATTAAGGTCAAATGTTTCTTATAAAAATGAGCCTCATACAGCTCAACTAAACATTTCTGTTGTTTTGAAGCATTTTTTAGGAAATCAACCAAAAACATCTGTTTTAGGTCAAAAAAGAGTTTTTCTCATCCATATCAGCCACATAAAGCTAAACAAAGCTTTTCTGGTGTTTTGAAGAATTTTTGCTGACTTACAAAAAACATCTCTTAAGGTCAAAAAAGTGTTATTCTCATCATAATGATGCAAATACAGTTAAACTTAGTATTTCTGATGTTTTGAAGTTTTTTTCCGAAATTAACAAAAAAAAAATATCTTTTAGGTCCAAAAACTGTTTTTCTCTTCAAAATGAGCAATACTAGCTAAATTAATCTTTTCTGGAGTTTTGAAGCGTTTTTGCAGATTGAACAAAAATATCTCTTAGGTCAAAATTTTCTCATCTAAATGAGCCTCATGAGAAAAACTAAGCTTTTCTAGTGTTTTGAAGCATTTTTGTTGAAATTAAAAAATAAAAATAAAAATTTAGGTTTAAAAAAGTGTTTTTCTCATCGAAATATGCCAGCTGAACTAAGCATTTCTCTTGTTGTTGTTTTTTTAGTTTTGAAGCAATTTTGTGGAAATTTACAAAACCAGAATTTCTGTAAGTTAAAATAATGATTTCTCATCAAAATGAGCCACATGAGCAAAACTAAGCTTTTCGGGTAATTTAAAGTTTTTATTAGGAAATTAAAAAACAAACTATCCCTTTTAGGTCCAAAATTTTTTTTTCTCATCGAAATGAGACATATACAGCTAAACTAACCTTTTCTCTTATTTTGAAACAGTTTTGAAGAAATTGACAAAAAAAATCTCTTTACGGTCAAAAAGAGTTTTTCTCATCAAAATTCGCCATATACAGCTAAACTAAGCTTTTCTGGTGTCTTGAAGTATATTTGAGGAAATTTACAAAAAAAATCTCTTTATGGGTGAAAAAGTAATTTTCTCTTCAAAATAATAAGCCACATACTGCTATACAAAGTTATTCTGCTGTTTTGTAGCATTTTTTGCGGAAAATGACAAAAAAAATCTCTTTACAGTAAAAAAAGTGTTTTTCTCAACAAAATGTGCCACATACAGCTAAACTTAGCATTTCTGGTGTTTTGATGTATTTTTTGGAAAATTGACAAAAAAACATCCCTTTAAGGTCAAAAAAGTTTCTCATCAAGATCAGTCACATTTATCAAACAAAGTTTTTCTGTAATTTTTATGCATTTTTTGTGGAAATAGATCAAAAACATCTCTTGAAGGTAAGTATGAGGTTTTGAGGAAAAAGTATGAATGGGTAGTAAGTATGATCAGTAAGTAGCTAGATGGAAAACCAATAACACCTCGAAAAATCTAATACTAGCAATGACATTAAAATGTCAAAGAACGAAATGATTTTCCAATGAATACTACTATTGCCAGTGAATGCTGCTATACCAGCAAATACTACTGTGTCAATGTACCTGACCAGTTGTGAGACAGAAATGCCAATTTGGGAAAATAGCTGGGAGTGAATTTTGCTATACCAGAAAATACTGCTATGCCAATGTTCCTGACCAGTTATGAGACAGAAATGCTCATATGGAATATGTCAGAGAGTGAATTGCTTGGTGTATGAGTAACTACATTACTTAGAAACAAAGTTACAAGCATACTAAGAGTGATATCATAAGGCTGTACATGTAGGCAGAATTGTCAAGATTTTTATTTTATTCTTCTAGATATTTGCGTTGTCTTAACTATCCCAGGAAAAAAGAAAATAGACATTGCTCTGGCCATAACCTTCATCGGACAAACTGAAGAGCTAGAGCAAACCCTATTTGTGAGAGATTGTGAGTGATTTGTAGATGTCTTGCTTACGATTATGGGACATGATGCAGCCTAGAGTTACATATTCTTAGAGATTCACAACTAGTGTAAGTGGTTGGATTATAATATGGAGAAGTAGCCAAGAATTTTAAGTTTTTACATATTCCATACAGGTGCAAGATTGAACAACCTGCTACTCGACAACGTAATGGGATTAAATATTCTGAAATGGAAATGTTCATGTGGAAGTATTTTTTTAAGATTATTTGGAAAACACTTTCCTTGAAGTTGAGTACAATATTAAGTGTTAGGCCACAGGAAGTGTTTTCCACAGAAATGATCAGAGAATAAAGGGATGCCGAAACTGAGAAGAATTTGTTGTAGTGATATTTTTTACTTTTAACATGGTTTAGCTGTTTTACCCTGCCAGTCGTGAGCCTGTGTCTCTGAAAAAGAGCAAATGTTAGCAAACTTCACGCTGATTCTCAGAATCTCAAATCTTGTAAGATCAAGTAAAAAAAGAAACAAAAACTTGAAGCCTATCAGAGGGACATTGCTAAAGCACTACAATACCACACTGCCATATGTCACTAAAGGGCAGTTCTGTTTTTCAGTTTGCTCTCTTTCTTTAGTTGCATCATTTATGCTTTCTATATGTGTTACTATCCAGTCATGTACTCAGTATCTGAGAGAGAAAATTTCAGTAAATATGCAAGGAATTTTGTTTACCTTTGCAAGATTGAAAACTATTCCTACCATCAAGAACATGATTTGTAGATGTCTTCTTTACGATTATGAGGTGTGATGCAGTCGCGAATCATATGTTCCTTAGAGATTCACAACTGGTGAAAGTGTTTGGATTTCGATATGTGGAAGTTACCAAGAATTTCATCTTTACTGTATTCTTTACACGTGCAAGATACAACAACCTGAAACTACAACATAATGGGATGACAAATTCTGAAATGGAAATGTGCATGTGGAAGTAGGTAGGTTAAAGAATTCTAGGAAATACAGCTTTCCATTAAGATGAGAAGAGCTACACATTAAGAGTTAGGTCAGCAGGCAGTTTCGGAATACTAAGAGAATACCATGCAGAAGCTGACTAGATTCTATTCAAATAATACTTTTCAATACTTTTCAATTTTGACAGTTTATTGTTTTCAGTATGCTGTATACCATTAGCACAACTAATGATTATGCATCAGTTATGCTTTCTATATATGCTAAACTATCAAATGAAATAATCGCTAGCTTTCGGAGAAAGAGAGTGGCACTAAACATGCAAGGAACTGTATTTACCTTAGAAAGAAGTTGATGCACCAATCACAGAAAATATTACTATTAGTGAATGCTTGACAAAATCACTGAATTTCACAGCTGCTGTCAGGCAGAGATGGATCCCTGTTGGCATGGATTATGGTGAAACAATGATGGCTTACAAGATGAATACCACTTTGCTGAAAGGTACAAACCGTTCTTCATCCAACTCTGTATATTCCGCTCATATGTGCCTACTTTGGGCCACTTTCAAATATATGGTTGGGAGTGGTGTTGAAAAGCAGTTTATTATCCAATCAGATCAGTATGCAATTAGATCCAATACCAATATTTTACAAGGGAAGCTTTACAATCACTGCCTTTATGTGCTGAGACTCCTGACTAGTGGCCCATGAGCGGGATTCATTGTGCAATTTGAACTCAAAATGAAGGGTATGATTCCAGTATTGGCAGTCCTGCAACCTGTTACCATTGATCAGACTTATGACAATATGATTGCCTTAATGGCTGATGAGGAAGTGATATACTTTATCGGAAACATTGAAGAGGAGATTCGACATGGGAAGCTTGGAATGATAGCTCAGTACTCAATGGACTATCATTTCTATGCCTTTTAAAAAATGGTGAACGGCAAAACCAAAGCTTATATGGCAGCTAAAACTGTTTTTTGCCAGATTTATTTCCAAAATGACTTCAAGCATGCTTAACACCTTCACTTATAAAAAGGTAGTAAACTGGTACTAAAAAAATTGGAACTACTAGGATCAATCAATTTGTGGAATTTTTTATCTTCCATTAAAAGTTTTATATTCACAGAAGTCCATTGGTTCATCACCTTCAGAAAATCCTGTGTTTTGAATTTACGGATACAGCCTGCTGGATTGGGAGAGCTAAATAACTTTTTAGTTTTTTTAAAATCAATTAAAAAAACAGAGCATAATTGAATGGACAAAACATTGATTGCCAATGCTCTATGTAGACGGATGTAGTGAGCCTACTGTGAAATGTAGTGTGGTGTCTGCAATTTGCACATGTAATGAACTTTAAAGAATGTGGAACAGCTCCTGCATCTTTGTCATTCTCCATTTCCAAAAGGATGGTAGAAATCCCCCATGAATTACATGATCATTGCTAACAATGTGGCCGGTGACATCCTTGCCGAACACTTCCACGGTACAATGGTCATCCTACTAGTTAGCTCTGATCTGTTGTAATTTGGAGGGAGATGATGGCAATAATTATTTTTTTTAAAGTATGCAACCTGTGCCACATGAGATTATAATTATTACTTCTTGTAGTTAATTAAATTGGAAATACAAGGTACAGGAGGAATATTCAGCGTATCAATTTGTGATAATTGTGTTGGATTCTTTTTAACTTTGCGATGCCAATAATTAATGGATATATATATACACACACAATGTAGTGTAAAGTATTCATGATATGCTGCTATAGAGTACTAAATCAGAGAGAGTGGCAGTAAAATAGCGAGGATGTTACTTCACTCTCATATAACATGTGAAGAATTTTCCTTTAGGTGGCTAACATAAACATGCATATCAATTACACTATAGGTTCATATTATACCAACCATACACCAATCACTCTTCCCCACAACTCATCCACTTCAGAGGTCATCTTATCACAAGCATGTTAAATGAAAATTCCAATGTCCTCCACATAGGCTTTAATCATGCAGATTTTCATCACACAACGGCCGTAGCCACTTGCAATAGATGATTCATTTCAGAGGTTACCATTACAGTTACTTTGAAGAAGGTGGCCTGTTTTCTTGTCATGTTTGCATCACAATCTTCCTCTGTTCACTTTTACACAGTTTAAGAGAAGACCTTAACCTCCAGTAAATTGAAAGTAGCCATCATTCACCTGCATGGTGCTTATCAGAGGAGAACCTCCGTAATGTTTGTTGACAGTAGTTTCCAGAGCAATCTTCACGGGCGTGTTGCATTGATGTTGGCCATGCACATCATTTATCATACCATGACCTTTCCAGAAGATGATCTTCACTATAGTTGAAGATAGGAACTGAAACTATTTTCTTAAGTTCAATACAACTGTTGGCTCTATTATTAACCATTGTGTTTGTGGTAGGTAGCTGACACTATTCACATCGGAATATTGACCCACAATACTTACCTAATGCCAATCACTCTGCATAATCAATTACACTATGAGGTATATATGATGAAAAGGAAAATCAGTGCCAATGGAACACGTCCTGAAGACACACCACACACATGACCTATGCAGGTATTATCATTATTGTTATTACATGCTGAAGAAGTCTCAGCAAACCTGTTATGTGTATCGTTGCTACCAAGAACCTACATGGTAGCACCTGCATACTATTTAAATATATATGTAACAAATGTATTGAAGCAATCTGAAAAAAAGGGTCAGACCAAAAAAATTGGTGTGCTGTGCTAGAGAGCTGTACTACTAGCTATACCCATAAAGTCGATATTTATGCTAGCTATACTTACTTGATATACTGCTTGGGCAATACATATGCTTATATAACCCACTCATAGTTATCAACATGGTTACTTTTTCCTGATAAGTCGAAAATAAATTACGCATTGCAATTGTCACATTAAAAGCATCGCTGGCTAACTCGGTACATTTTTTTTTTACAGATTAAATAGCAAGTATTGATCACCACATCTGCCATTTCCCTTTCACTCTGAATAAGGCCAAAGCATGATGATTGAAAAGGATCATTATTTAATCTGATAAACAGAAATGTATACTTTTATGTTAACATCAAAGATACTAGGTTTGTTTTAAAGCTCCATTAGCTTTTGCAGATACTGTCTTATATGCTAATTGGCACAAAAATTTTGTAGTAAATTTTGTGTTATAATACATATATCCTTGGTTGAGTGACCACTAATTCAAACTATTCTATACATATGTACCATATGTATGCTAGCCATTATGTGGCAAGTTGAAGCACCTTACAAGATTTTTTTCTTCTTATTTGTATATGATAGTGATATATACTCGTATATTTTCTTTACAGATGTCAAACTAAAGCATGGTTGCAAAACCGGATGGCCTGCAATACAATAGGCTGGCAATTGAAATGTATGTGTGAAATATGACTGTGAGAGAATATTAAGACTATTTGGAAGCAGCTTCACCTGACGATGGAAAGCACACAGTAAGCATTACATCATAAAGCTGTGCTTCATGGCTGAATAAATTATCAGTATACTGAAGGGAAGACACAGAAGATGACATGAAGAGAGTGAAGTCTTCAGGCAGACTGGCTGGCTAAAGGAATTGTCAGACTTCAGAAAGAAAGACCATCCAGAAGCTGATAATAAATTAAAAACCATATTTTACCAAGTTGACCTCTTTGTTGGCTAGTTCTCGTATTTATCCTCAATTCATTACATGCAGTCAGCTAATTCTTTCTCTAGGTTGTATCAAATATGTAGCCTGTTTATTGTAGTCGCTGCCTGAATGAACAGCACCCACAAGTGAAAGTAAATGCAAGGAACTGTGTTTTTACCTTGGCAAGCTAGATATTGTTTCTATTTCTTCATGACAAATGGTGTATCCGCCGCCATATCAATGCTGAGGAACTGAATATAACTATATTGTAACGGAACTCCAACATCCTTGCCTGACAGCTTGCTTTTAAAAGTGCAGCCTATCGAACTCCTGTGCAGCGAGTTTCTTTCATCGATCTTGGAATTTACTTGCCAAATATTGTTTTAAAAGATGACTATTTTCTTGTTAAATTTTTTTTTATTTATAGTGGTGAACTATTCATTTTTATGGATTACAAACAAATACATAATATATATATATATATATTGGATTGTCTTGTAAAGAATGAAATGAAACAAGAATTGCCCGCTTGACCCATCACAAAGAACCTCAAATCAAATCCATTAAGTAGTCCAACTGATTCACTAGTTGTGTAGAAGATCCTTCTTGGGTGGAATTTAGAGATGATCTGACAATTTGATTCCTTGGCTATCCAAATGAAGTATAGATATCAGGTTATTTTGTAATTCAAGCCAAGGATATTATCTATAAACTAAAATTGAAATGAAGAATGCTGTGATGCAATGATGGCAAGAAAACAGGTCACCTTCTTCAAAGGAACTCTAATGATAACCTCTGAAATGAGCCATATATTGCATGTGGCCAGTGGTGGATGTGTGAAGAAAAAGAATTTCAAGGTTATAGCTTATGTGGTGGACATTGGTATTTTCATTTAACTTGATTGTTATGACATGACCTCTAAAGTGGATGATTGGTGGGGAAGAGTGAGTAATATATGGTTGTTGTAATATGAACCTAGAGCCACAAAAAAAAATCTTCACGATGAGAATGATGTAACACCCTCGTTCCTTGGATTGATCTTATTTATCATGTACCTGAATGACCTGCCATCTCTAACACTGCAGGGTATATAATATCCTTGATTTGATCTAATTCATCATGCACCTGAATCACTTGCCTACTCTTTATTTAACTGCGAACTTCTTTGTTTTGATGAAGACACAAAATGTCTCCTTGTGATGTAATCCTTCTCCATGATCTGGAAAACTTCCTTGGCCAGTCAACGAAGTTGAAATTGGACTACGAACGTTATCAAGTTTGCACTTATTCATTCTCTCTGCATATCTCCCTCAGTTAAATTCAACTTGTACATGGTGATTGATGAACTATATACCAGTATACGACACCCACCTTGGAATAGGAATTTCTAATGATGTCCTGGGACAAAGACTTTATCTTATTGATTTCAAATGGATAAGCCTCATCAGGCATATATACTTTTCCTGGTCTCATGTATCACTGACTGTTACAATTAGTAATCCAGTAAAACAAAAGATGCTAGTTCACATCATACAAAGCACTAGCAACTCTCTTCAATTTTACATTAAATGCAGCTCATACCCATAACATTTGCATGTTTGTCCAAAAAAAAGAGGAATTGCTTCATCTCTCCTACTACATATGCATAAGTTGACCTTCATATTTGATGTAACTTAAATGCTTCATCATGGAGTTTATGTCGCCACCTCAGCCAGGACCATAATCTGCTGCCACTCTTCAGCAGGTCCATCATCTGCCATTCCTCACCCAAGGCCATCATCTGCTACCAATCCTCAGCCACCAGAGGGCAACTGAGAAAAACTGCCTCTTGAGGATGAAGATATAGTCCAAAAAAATCCTGAATTTCTTGTCACATTTGTAATCATAACTTGTTTCCCTTATCTCTGTGCAGGTAGTTATGTTCCATATTGTTGCTTATTCTGTGCACTTTCAAATGATGTGATGAATGTCTCCATAAGCACATTATCTTAGAAGGTATGAGCAACAACATCAAGGCCACTAAACAAATCTGTACATGCAAAGCTATGATCAGATATGTAACTAAAAATCACTAATATCCAGCTCTAGTTCATCTCTGCTCAATGGTTTGGGATATTTCGGGTTCTGAATTTCCGTCCTTCTTTGAAAACAGGGTTTTCTCCGAAAGGACAGATTTAGTTTGGCAAATATTACTATATTGGGGGGGGGAAATTCATGAATACTGCATTATTTTATATCATTTTGTAGCTTATTCTCTGCTCTCATTTTTAGCTTATTCTCTGCTCTCTATGTTTAAGTGTCTCGTATTTCAATTTTAATTAACTAGACACCTATAGCATGGATATCAATGCCTGAAGTAAGTTGGTAAGTGATATACACGTGAGTGGCTGACTTGTATACCTGCTTCTGTGGTGATATAGTGTTGATTGTGACACTTAAAACCTGAATTTAATTTCCAGTTTGACCTTAGATGGCAAGTGGTGTATGTATATAAATATATAGCTAGTTATCAATGGGATGGGGAATATTTTTGGTAGAGGTTCTAGTAAAAGTTAAAACACCAGTACCTACCCCCTAGTTATAAGTCGACATTAATTATATCATTGGAAAGCAACTGAAAAATGCTATCATTGTGCACTTAAATTACTTGCTTATAACAAAAAAAAATGCAATCCAAAAATCGTATGAATAATTGTTAAGTTGTGGTTATGATCTTCATAAATTATCTTAAAAACATAATTAATGACCACTTGTGGTTCTACTTCAACTCAGCAAAACTAAGCACTTCTAACTCTACCTATTTTCCATTGTCATGTTGCATGTCTGTACCCTACTCATCCAATCACAATTAACAATCTGTGTAACAATATTACCAGTGTTAGAGCAGTTAAGCCCACAGACATCTACTGTCTCAATACATTAACTCCCTTTTCCAAGTAGCGGTTAAAATTAGTCTGGGAAATAGATAAGTCTCCATATGCGATGTGGCCAGAGTTTCAAAGGAATTGAGTTGTTTCAAAAACTTGGTACCTTCAGTGCTTCGGTATTCGAAGATCCATTCATCTACTTCTCCCCCCTCCCCTCCCCCACATATACCTTGCATGCTGTAAGTCCATTCGTAGTAATTTTACTGCCAGATGTCTACAATGCATTGCAGTTACTATCTGTTTCTCGATTCAGTAAAACACCAAAGTGATCATCAATATAATAAACACAATTTTGTATGTGCAATATCGTGTCTTCCTCTGCTGAGTCTGCAAGAAACTGAAAATTTTTGCTATTCAGAAGTAGGAAACTAACTCTTGTGACAACAGATAATATCACCAAAACCAGATAACTAATGATCCAAATACTGTATCTATGTGAATAGATATATAGGTACATGTGTATATACATCTATATTAGTAATAAACATTTATATAGGAGGATCTTGACTACAAAAACTCTTTTCAAAAACATATCACATTGCCTTGTCAAATAAATGAAACATATGTAGACAACAACATTTATTGGCTATAAATATGATGCTCTTTAGAAAATCTGCACATTAAATTTGGGGTTGATTGTGAAGGATCATGCAGGCAATTCTTGTTTCATTTTATTTTTGACAAGTCAATCCAATATGTACATATTTTTTATCCATATATATATATATATTCAGTAAAAATGAATAATTTACACACAAAAAAATACATGTTGACAAGAAAATGGTCATCTTTGAAAAAAAATTTGGCTGGCAGATTCCTAGATCAAGGAATGAAACTGGCTGCACAGGAGTTCAACAGGTTGCACTGTTAATAGCAAGCTGTCAGGAATGGATGTTGGAGTTCTATTACTAGGGCTAGCCCTAGCCCTAGCCCTTAATAGCCTTAAATTTGTTATCACTTACCCATAAAACAAACTGAGTATCTTTGATGTTAGCATAAAAATGTTCATCAACATTGGGAGGATGATACACCGTTTGTCATGAGGATGCTGAAACAATATCTAGCTTGGCAGCGTAAAAACACAGTTCCTTGCATTTACTTTCACTTGTGGGTGCTGTTCATTCAGACATTGAGTACAAAATACCGGCTACATATTGGGTATAATGTAGAGGAAGGATTAGCTGACAGCATGTAATAAATTTAGGATAAATATGAGAACTAGCCAACAAACAGTCAATTTGTTAAAATATCGGTTTGAAGTTATTATCAGCAACTGCAGTATTTCCTTCTGTAGTAGGACAATTCCATTAGCCAGCAATCTGCCTGATGACTTCACTGAGTTCATGTCAGCTTAAGTGTGTCTTCCATTCAGCTCTGACAATACTATCAGCCAGGAAGCATTACCTTATGATGTCATGCTTACTTGCTTTCCATCTTCAGGGGAAGCTGCTCCTAACTATTCTTAATATTCTCTCTCTGCCATATTTCACACATACATTTCTATTGCAGGTCCATTGTATTGCAGGCCATTCTGTTGTGCAAGTATGCCTTAGCTGGCCTCTTATAAGAACATATATATATAGATATATACTATCATATACCAATAAGAAGGGAGAAAAATCTTGCAAGATGCTTCAACTTGCCACACAATGTCTAGCATTCATCTGGTATATATATATACAATAGCCTTAAATTTGCATTCACTGACCCATAAAACAAACTGAGTATCTTTGATGTTAGCATAAAAATGTTCATTATCTGTTTATCAGATTAAATAATGATCCATTTCAGTCAACATGCTTTGGCCTTATTCAGGGTGACAGTGAAATGGCACATGTGATGATCAATAATTGCTATTTAATCTGTAAAAAAAATGCATGGAGTTAGCTAGTGATGGTTTTAATGTGACAATTGCAATGAGTATGTAATTTTCCACTGATCAGGTAAAAGTAACCAGGTTGATTACTATCAGTAGGTTACATAAGCATAATATGTTGCCCAATAGGGTATCAAGTATGTATAGTTAGCATAAATATCTACTTCATTGGTATAGCTAGTAGTGTAACTGACTAGAGGTTAACAAGCACTCACCGGTCTAACCCAGTATTTCAAATTGCTTTAATTTTCTTACAAAGATATATTATGCAGGTGATACTATGTAGATTCTTGGTGGCAGCGAAACCCGTAACTGGGTTGCTGAAACTTTTTAAGCACGTAATAACTAATGATAATAATAATAATATCTAGCTACCTGCATAGGTCTGGTGTGTGATGAATCTTAAGGATTTTTCTCTTCATCATATATACTTCATAGAATATTTGATAATGTATGGTGATTGGCATTAGGTTAGTATTGTGGGCCAATATTCCGATGATGGGAATCGTGTCAGCTACCTACCACAAACTTGTGGTTATTAATAGAGCCAACAGTAGTATTGAACTTATGAAAATAGATTCAGTTCCTCTCTTCAACTGGTAGTGAAGATCAACTTCTGGAAAGGACATGGAATGGTGAATGAAATGTGTGGTCAACTTCAATACAACATCCCTATAAAAGGTGCTGTGGTAACTACCGTCAACAAATAGTACAGAAGTTCTCCTCTGATAAGGACCATGCAGGTGAATGATTAGCTTGATGTGAAGGTCTTCTCAACAATTGTATAAAATTGAATGGAGGAAGGTTGTGATGCAAACATGGCAAGAAAACAGGCTACTTCCTTCAAAGGAACTATAATAATGGTAACCTCTGAAAAGAACCATGTATTGCATGTTGACAGTGCTGTTTGTGTGATAAAAATTTGCATTCTTATAGCCTATGTGAAGGGCATTAGTATTTTCATTTAACTTGCTAGTAATGTGATAACCTCTGAAGTGGATAAGTGGTGGGGAAGAGGGAGTGATGTATGGTTGGTGTAATATGAACCAATATGTTTATGTTAGCCACATAAAAAAAAAATCTTTACGTATAATATATGAGAATAAATTGTTTGGGAATAAATTAACACCCTCGCTATTTTTCTGCCACATTCTCGGATAAAATAATTTATAGACGTGTATCATGAATACTTTACACTACATTGTGTGTGTATATATATCCAATGGTTAATGGAACTTTGTTGGTGGTAATAGTCTAATCTCCATTGATAATAGACCGTGGACAACCATACAATCTACTTTACAGAACAATGATATCATTCATGAGCTAGCAATTGTGAATGACTTAAAATAGTATACACTTCTTTGACTTTAGTGCTGGTTATGTCAGCTGAAAAAAAATGCCCCAAAATAACTTTTAAACCACATATACAGGAATCCACTCCAAAGTTTATAATGCCACACAAGATATTTTGTAAAAAAAAGGACTTATACATAACGAATATATATAAGGATCAACAAAGTTAAAAAGAAACCAATGCAATTATCACAAATTCATACCCCGAACATTCCTCCTGTACCTTGTGTTTCACATTTAATTAACTACAATAAGTAATAATAATCTCATGTGGCAGAGATTGCATGCTTAAAAAATATCATTGCCATCATCTCACTCCAACAAATTACAACAGATCAGAGCTACCTCATAGGATGCCCATTGTACTTTAGAAGTATTCGGCATAGAAGTCACCTGCCACGATGCTAGCAATGATCATGTAATTCATGAGGGCTCTCTACCATCTCTTTGGAAATGGAGAGTGCCAAAGATGCAGGAGCGGTTCCACATTCTTTAAAGTTCTTTACATGTGCAAATTACAGACACCACACTACAATTAACAGTAGGCTCATACATCCATCTATAGTCACCATTGGCTATCACTGTTTTGTCCTTTTAATTATGCTCTATGTATTTTTTACTGATTTTATAAAAGCTGAAAAAATATTTAGCCCTCCCAATCTAACAGGCTGTATCCGTAAATTCAAAACAGAGGATTTTCTGAAAGTGATGAACCAATGAACTTCTGTGAATATATAATTTTAAATAAGAGATAAAAAATTCCACAAAGTTCATTTCAAATTCAATGTGTAACTGCTTATCATGATGGTAAGGCAACTATTAGGAGGTTTGTTCATCTCATGAGAGATGAGAACAATTCAATCAAATCTCTTATGTAGTCCAAACGCTACCTGACCCCCAGTCTGTATAACTTTCACTGTCATTCATGTTAGTGCAAACCCATGTCTTTACAAAACAGCCTGGTGTACATGCAATATGGATTGCATGTACAGTAAATCTGCAATCCAAGATGGACACTGTGCACCATTGGCTAAATTTCAATCTTTGATCTAATTTATGTAAAGTAATAGTTTGGGGGAAATGAATTTAGTGGAAACAATTTCTCCAATTTGATGTCACTTTCTTTGTAAAAATTCAATATGGTTCTGTTGAGGCTAAAAATAGGCAGTTTTAGACTCATAATTACTGAGACCATCAACTTACATCTTGTGATAGAATTTTTTTCATGAAATGTTTTCTACCAACATTTTATTTTTTTCACCAAATTTCTCTAAACTTCGTCTATTTTCACGTGTGTTAAAATGGCTGATGATCAACCTATGAAATTGAAAAGGGTCAAGAAAAAGAATACTTGAATGTATAGCATCCTACACACCAAGATTCAAGAATATATTATAATATTCAGTTTGCATAGCATTCTTTGAATACAACACAAAATTCTGCAAGGTTATTGGAAAAACAGACTCTGAGCAGTGCAGCAGTTTAATTAAGTGAAGGTTTTCCTAATAGCATGGTCAATCATAGGAAAGGTTACCATAGAAAATTTTACCAACATTTCATATCAAATTTTAGAATCACCAAATCCTAACATAGTTCCTACCAAGAAGGATCAAAGATGAATGCTATTTGGTCAAAAGACCTATTCAAAAATAATGCAAGTCCAATACTTCATCTAACAGCACATCAACTCTAATTCATAAGGATCAATGCTTCTTGTTGTATATGAAGAAGGTGAAAGAGGATAACCGTAAGTTTGATAAACTGATCAAACTCTAAGTCACGTGAGACAGAAGTGGGAAAAATCATCTTGAATAACAAAATAACCTGATAACTTTACTTTGGATAGCTAAGGAATCAAAATGTCAGATCATCCCTATATTCAACCCATGAAGGATCTTCTACACAACTAGTGAATCAGTTGGACTACTTAAGAGATTTGATTTGAGGTTCATTGTGGTGGGTCAAGCGGGTAATTCTTGTTTCATTTCATTCTTTACAAGACAATCCAATATATATATATATATTATGTATTTGTTTGTATTCCATAAAAATGAATAGTTCACTACTATAAATAAAAAAATATTTTAACAAAAAATGGTCATCTTTTAAAACAATATTTGGTAGGAAAATTCCAAGATCGACGAAAGAAACTGGATGAACAGGAGTTCGATAGGTTGCATTTTTAATAGCAAGCTGTCAGGCAAGGATGTTTGAGTTCCATTACAATATAGCTATATTCAGTTCTTCAGCATTGATATGGCGGTGGATTCACCATTTGTCATGTAGATATAGAAACAATATCTATCTTGGCAAGGTAAAAACATAGTTCCTTGCATTTACTTTCACTTGTGGGTGCTGTTCATTCAGGCAGTGACTACAATAAACAGGCTACATATTTGATACAATCTAGAGGAAGGATTAGCTGACTGCATGTAATGAATTGAGGATAAATATGGAAACTAGCCAACAAAGAGGTCAACTTGGTAAAATATGGTTTTCAATTTATTATCAGCTTCTGGATGGCCTTTCTTTCAGAAGTCTGACAATTCCTTTAGCCAGCAAGTCTTCCTAATGACTTCACGCAGTTCATGTCACCTTCTGTGCCTTCCCTTCAGTACACTGACAATTTCTTCAGCCAGGAAGCACTGTTTTATGATGTCATGTTTACTGTGTGCTTTCCATCTTCAGGGAAAGCTGCTTCCAACTAGTCTTAATATTCTCTCACAGTCATATTTCACATTTACATTTCAATGCCAGCCCATTGTATTGCAGGCCATCCGGTTTTGCAAACATCCTGTAGTTAGACATCAGTAAAGAACGTATACGAGTATATATACACTATCATATACAAATAAGAAGAAAAAAATTTGGCAAGGTACTTCAACTTGCCACATAATGGCTAGCATACATCTGGTATATTTGCATAGAATAGTTTGAGTTAGGCGTCACTCAACCAAGTATGTACGTATTATAACACAAAATTTACTACAAAATTTTTGTGCCAATTAGCATATAATACAGCATCTGCAAAAGTCAATGTAGCTTTGAAACAAACTGAGCATCTTTGATGTTAGCATAAAATTGTACATTTCTGTTTATCAGAGTAAATAATGATCCATTTCAGTCAACATGCTTTGGCCTTATTCAGAGTGAGAGTGAAATGGCATATGTGGTAATCAATAATTGTTATTTAATCTGTAAAAAAAAAATTGTACCGAGTTTGCTAGCGATGCTTTTAATGTGACAATCGCAATGCGTAATTTATTTTCCACTTATCAGAAAAAGTAACCAGGTTGATAACTATCAGTGGGGTATATAAGCATATGTATTGGCCAAGCAGTATATCAAGTAAGTATAGCCGGCATAAATATCTACTTTATGGGTATAGCTAGTAGTACAGCTCTCTAGAGGTTGACAAGCACAGCACACCAATTTTTTTTGGTCTAACCAATTTTTTCAGATTACTTCAATACATTTCTTACGCATATATTTTAATAGTATGCAGGTGCCACCATGTAGGTTCTTGGTAGCAGCGATACACGTAACAGGTTTGCTGAGACATTTTCAACATGTAATAAAATAATGATAATACCTGCATAGGTCATGTGTGTGATGAGTCTTCAGGATGTGTTCCATTGGCACTGATTTTCTTTTTCATCATATATACCTCATAGTGACTGATTATGCATAGTAATTGGCATTAGGTCAGTATTGTGGGTCAATATTCCGAAGTCAATAGTGCCAGCTTCCTACCACAAACACAATGGTTAATAATAGAGCCAACAGTTGTATTGAACTTATGTCAATGAACTTATGAAAATAGTTTCAGTTCCTATCTTCAACTGGTAGTGAAGATCATCGTCTGGAATGGCCGTGGAATGATAAATGATGTGTATGGCCAACATCAATGCAACACGCCCATGAAGATTGCTCTTGAAACTACCGTCAACAAACTGTACGGAGGTTCTCCTCTGATAAGGACCATGCAGGTGAATGATGGCTATTTTCAATTTACTGGATGTGAAGGTTTCTCTAAAACTGTGTAAAAGTGAATGGAGGAAGATTGTGATGCAAACATGAAAAGAAAAAGGCTACCTTCTTCAAAGTAACTGTAATGGTAACCTCTGAAATGAATCATATATTGCAAGTGACTAGTGGTCATTTTGTGATGAAAATCTGCATGATTAAAGCCTATGTGGAGGACATTGGAATTTTCATTTAACTTTCTTGTGATGAGATGACCTCAGAAGTTGATGAGTGGTGGAGAAGAGTGAGTGATGTATGGTTGGTGTAATATGAACCTATAGTGTAATTAATATGCATGTTTATGTTAGCCACTTAATAGGTAAATTCTTCACATGTTATATGAGAGTGAAGTAACATCCTCGCTATTTTACAGCAACTCTCTCTGATCTAATAATTTATAGCAGCATATCAGAGACTACATTGTGTGTGTGTATATATCCATTAATTAATGGCACTTGATGTTAATAGTCTAATCTCCAGTGATAACTGACCGTGGAGAGCCATATAATCGGCTTTACAGTGCAATAATAGCATCCATGTGTTAACAATTATGAATGACATAAACTAGTGTACACTTCTTTGACTTTAACGCTGGTTATGTCAGCATAAAACAATGGCAAAAATAACCTTTAAGTCACATATACAGGAACCTACTCAAAGTTTACCATGCCATACGAGCCATTTTGTAAAATTAAGGAAAGTAACGTGACTTGTACATAGTGAATATATCTAAGGATCAACAAAGTTAAAAAGAAAGCAACGCAATTATCAATAATTCATATGCTGAATATTCCTCCTGTACCTTGTATTTCCCATTTAATTAACTACAAGAAGTAATAATAATAATTTCATGTGGCACAGGTTGCATGCTTTTAAAAAAATTATTGCCATCATCTCCCTCCATATTACAACAGATCAGAGCTAACTAGTAGGATGGCCACTGTACCATGGAAGTGTTCGGCAAGGATGTCACCGGCCACATTGATAGCAATGATCATGTAATTCATGGGGGATTTCTACCATCCTTTTGGAAATGGAGAATGACAAAGATGCAGGAGCTGTTCCACATTCTTTAAAGTTCATTACATGTGCAAATTGCAGACACCACACTACAATTAAACGTAGGCTCATACATCCATCTACATACACCATTGGCAATCAATGTTTTGTCCATTCAATTATGCTCTGTTTTTTTTTACTGATTTTATAAAAACTGAAAAGTTATTTAGCTCTCCCAATCCAGCAGGCTGTATCCGTAAATTCAAAACACAGGATTTTCTGAAAGTGATGAACCAATGGATTTCTGTGAATATAGAACTCTAAACGAAAGATAAAAAATTCCACAAAATTGATTTCAAATTCAATGTGTAACTACTTATCATGATGGTAAGGCAACTATGAGGAGGTTTGTTCATCTCATGAAAGATGAGAACAATTCAATCAAATCTCTTATGTAGTCCAAAGGCTACCTGCCCCCCTGTCTGTATAACTTTCACTCTGATTCATGTTAGTGCAAACCCATGTCTTTACAAAACAGCCTGGTATACATGCAATATGGATTGCGTGCATGGTAAATCCGCAATCCAAGATGGACACTGTGCAACATTGGCTAAATTTCAATCTTGGATCTAATTTATGGAAAGTAATGGTTTCGGGGCAATGAATTTAGTGGAGACAATTTGTCCACACTTGAGTCACTTTCTTTGTAAAAATTCAATATGGTTCTGTTGAGGCTAAAAATAGGCAGTTTTAGACTCATAATTACTGAGACCATCAACTTACATATTGTGATAGATTTTTTTTTTTGAAATGTTTTCTACCAATATTTTATTTTTTTTACCAAATTTCTCTAAACTTTGTCTATTTTCACGTGTGTTAAAATGGCTGA
>CBDHDT010000018.1:0-35980 GCA_965261215.1 Ekhidna sp. | reverse complement strand
TTGCTCAGCCATAGTCTTCATTGTTTGGTCAGGCCATGTTTAGTAGTCTGCTTTGTTGTTCTGCCATAGTCTTCATTTGTTTGGTCAGGCCATGTTTAGTGGTCTGCTTTGTTGCTCTGCCATAGTCTTCATTTGTTTGGTCAGGCCATGTTTAGTTGTCTGCTTTGTTGCTGTGCCATAGTCTTCATTTGTTTGGTCAGGCCATGTTTAGTGGTCTGCTTTGTTGCTCTGCCATAGTCTTCATTTGTTTGGTCAGGCCATGTTTAGTGGTCTGCTTTGTTGCTGTGCCATAGTCTTCATTTGTTTGGTCAGGCCATGTTTAGTGGTCTGCTTTGTTGCTGTGCCATAGTCTTCATTTGTTTGGTCAGGCCATGTTTAGTGGTCTGCTTTGTTGCTGTGCCATAGTCTTCATTTGTTTGGTCAGGCCATGTTTAGTGGTCTGCTTTGTTGCTGTGCCGTAGTCTTCATTTGTTTGGTCAGGCCATGTTTAGTAGTCTGCTTTGTTGCTGTGCCATAGTCTTCATTTGTTTGGTCAGGCCATGTTTAGTGGTCTGCTTTGTTGCTGTGCCGTAGTCTTCATTTGTTTGGTCAGGCCATGTTTAGTGGTCTGCTTTGTTGCTCTGCCATAGTCTTCATTTGTTTGGTCAGGCCATGTTTAGTGGTCTGCTTTGTTGCTGTGCCATAGTCTTCATTTGTTTGGTCAGGCCATGTTTAGTGGTCTGCTTTGTTGCTGTGCCATAGTCTTCATTTGTTTGGTCAGGCCATGTTTAGTGGTCTGCTTTGTTGCTGTGCCGTAGTCTTCATTTGTTTGGTCAGGCCATGTTTAGTGGTCTGCTTTGTTGCTGTGCAATAGTCTTCATTTGTTTGGTCAGGTCATGTGTAGTGGTCTGCTTTGTTGCTGTGCCATATGTCTTCATTTGTTTGGTCAGGCCATGTTTAGTGGTCTGCTTTGTTGCTGTGCAATAGTCTTCATTTGTTTGGTCAGGTCATGTGTAGTGGTCTGCTTTGTTGCTCTGCCATAGTCTTCATTTGTTTGGTCAGGCCATGTTTAGTGGTCTGCTTTGTTGCTCTGCCATAGTCTTCATTTGTTTGGTCAGGCCATGTTTAGTGGTCTGTTTTGTTGCTCAGCCATAGTCTTCATTTGTTTGGTCAGGCCATGTTTAGTAGTCTGCTTTGTTGTTCTGCCATAGTCTTCATTTGTTTGGTCAGGCCATGTTTAGTGGTCTGCTTTGTTGCTCTGCCATAGTCTTCATTTGTTTGGTCAGGCCATGTTTAGTTGTCTGCTTTGTTGCTGTGCCATAGTCTTCATTTGTTTGGTCAGGCCATGTTTAGTGGTCTGCTTTGTTGCTCTGCCATAGTCTTCATTTGTTTGGTCAGGCCATGTTTAGTGGTCTGCTTTGTTGCTGTGCCATAGTCTTCATTTGTTTGGTCAGGCCATGTTTAGTGGTCTGCTTTGTTGCTGTGCCATAGTCTTCATTTGTTTGGTCAGGCCATGTTTAGTGGTCTGCTTTGTTGCTGTGCCGTAGTCTTCATTTGTTTGGTCAGGCCATGTTTAGTGGTCTGCTTTGTTGCTGTGCCATAATCTTCATTTGTTTGGTCAGGTCATGTGTAGTGGTCTGCTTTGTTGCTCTGCCATAGTCTTCATTTGTTTGGTCAGGCCATGTTTAGTGGTCTGCTTTGTTGCTGTGCAATAGTCTTCATTTGTTTGGTCAGGTCATGTGTAGTGGTCTGCTTTGTTGCTGTGCCATAGTCTTCATTTGTTTGGTCAGGCCATGTTTAGTGGTCTGCTTTGTTGCTGTGCCATAGTCTTCATTTGTTTGGTCAGGCCATGTTTAGTGGTCTGCTTTGTTGCTCTGCCATAGTCTTCATTTGTTTGGTCAGGCCATGTTTAGTGGTCTGCTTTGTTGCTGTGCCATAGTCTTCATTTGTTTGGTCAGGCCATGTTTAGTGGTCTGCTTTGTTGCTCTGCCATAGTCTTCATTTGTTTGGTCAGGCCATGTTTAGTGGTCTGCTTTGTTGCTCTGCCATAGTCTTCATTTGTTTGGTCAGGCCATGTTTAGTGGTCTGCTTTGTTGCTGTGCCATAGTCTTCATTTGTTTGGTCAGGCCATGTTTAGTGGTCTGCTTTGTTGCTGTGCCATAGTCTTCATTTGTTTGGTCAGGCCATGTTTAGTGGTCTGCTTTGTTGCTGTGCCGTAGTCTTCATTTGTTTGGTCAGGCCATGTTTAGTGGTCTGCTTTGTTGCTCTGCCATAGTCTTCATTTGTTTGGTCAGGCCATGTTTAGTGGTCTGCTTTGTTGCTGTGCCGTAGTCTTCATTTGTTTGGTCAGGCCATGTTTAGTAGTCTGCTTTGTTGCTCTGCCATAGTCTTCATTTGTTTGGTCAGGCCATGTTTAGTGGTCTGCTTTGTTGCTGTGCAATAGTCTTCATTTGTTTGGTCAGGTCATGTGTAGTGGTCTGCTTTGTTGCTGTGCCATAGTCTTCATTTGTTTGGTCAGGCCATGTTTAGTGGTCTGCTTTGTTGCTGTGCCATAGTCTTCATTTGTTTGGTCAGGCCATGTTTAGTGGTCTGCTTTGTTGCTGTGCCATAGTCTTCATTTGTTTGGTCAGGCCATGTTTAGTGGTCTGCTTTGTTGCTGTGCCATAGTCTTCATTTGTTTGGTCAGGCCATGTTTAGTGGTCTGCTTTGTTGCTGTGCCATAGTCTTCATTTGTTTGGTCAGGCCATGTTTAGTAGTCTGCTTTGTTGCTGTGCAATAGTCTTCATTTGTTTGGTCAGGTCATGTGTAGTGGTCTGCTTTGTTGCTCTGCCATAGTCTTCATTTGTTTGGTCAGGCCATGTTTAGTGGTCTGCTTTGTTGCTCTGCCATAGTCTTCATTTGTTTGGTCAGGCCATGTTTAGTGGTCTGCTTTGTTGCTCTGCCATAGTCTTCATTTGTTTGGTCAGGCCATGTTTAGTGGTCTGCTTTGTTGCTGTGCCATAGTCTTCATTTGTTTGGTCAGGCCATGTTTAGTGGTCTGCTTTGTTGCTGTGCCATAGTCTTCATTTGTTTGGTCAGGCCATGTTTAGTGGTCTGCTCTGTTGCTCTGCCATAGTCTTCATTTGTTTGGTCAGGCCATGTTTAGTGGTCTGTTTTGTTGCCGTGTCTGCTTTGTTGCTCTGCCATAGTCTTCATTTGTTTGGTCATAGTCTTCATTTGTTTGGTCAGGCCATGTTTAGTGGTCTGCTTTGTTGCTGTGCCATAGTCTTCATTTGTTTGGTCAGGCCATGTTTAGTGGTCTGCTTTGTTGCTGTGCCATAATCTTCATTTGTTTGGTCAGGCCATGTTTAGTGGTCTGCTTTGTTGCTCTGCCATAGTCTTCATTTGTTTGGTCAGGCCATGTTTAGTGGTCTGCTTTGTTGCTGTGCCATAGTCTTCATTTGTTTGGTCAGGCCATGTTTAGTGGTCTGCTTTGTTGCTGTGCCATAGTCTTCATTTGTTTGGTCAGGCCATGTTTAGTGGTCTGCTTTGTTGCTGTGCAATAGTCTTCATTTGTTTGGTCAGGCCATGTTTAGTGGTCTGCTTTGTTGCTGTGCCGTAGTCTTCATTTGTTTGGTCAGGCCATGTTTAGTGGTCTGCTTTGTTGCTCTGCCATAGTCTTCATTTGTTTGGTCAGGCCATGTTTAGTGGTCTGCTTTGTTGCTGTGCCGTAGTCTTCATTTGTTTGGTCAGGCCATGTTTAGTAGTCTGCTTTGTTGCTCTGCCATAGTCTTCATTTGTTTGGTCAGGCCATGTTTAGTGGTCTGCTTTGTTGCTGTGCAATAGTCTTCATTTGTTTGGTCAGGTCATGTGTAGTGGTCTGCTTTGTTGCTGTGCCATAGTCTTCATTTGTTTGGTCAGGCCATGTTTAGTGGTCTGCTTTGTTGCTGTGCCATAGTCTTCATTTGTTTGGTCAGGCCATGTTTAGTGGTCTGCTTTGTTGCTGTGCCATAGTCTTCATTTGTTTGGTCAACTTTTTATTGACTCCGGCAAGCACCATTTCTGTCATGTGCATGCCTTACAATTACTTCTTTGGATGTTGTCTTCCTATCATCTGTCGTTCTACACAAATATACCTTCCTCCATCAAATGTTGTTTTTGTGTGTGGGGCGGTCCTCTGAGCACCAAATGGACGGCATTCCATTACCTGCATGACAGCAAAAACAAGAAGCCATTTATAAAGCACAGGAATTAAAATTTTCTATACCTTCCTTGAAGCACAAAGATGTCTCAAAGACATTCACCGTGTGTTCAGCTAACAATCAACTTCTGTGGTGCTGTTTGGCTTCTAACCATCAACTTCTGTGGTGCTGTTTGGCTTCTAACCATCAACTTCTGTGGTGCTGTTTGGCTTCTAACCATCAACTTCTGTAGTGCTGTTTGGCTTCTAACCATCAACTTCTGTGGTGCTGTTTGGCTTCTAACCATCAACTTCTGTGGTGCTGTTAGGCTTCTAGTAATTAGACAGATGAAGCCTACAAGCTTTAACTGAGCGTAGGAACCTACTCAATGGTGGATGATGGCATCTCTAGAATGGAAGTAAGAGAAGGTCTCTGTTATTTGTTTGAACACAACTAATGCATAGCTAGCTTGATGCAGCTATGGCCATATGTATGGACATTCATATGCTCTATTTTTTTTGCCTCAGTAGTGTCTCCGAGACTTGGCTTTGGCCATGACAAGTTGTAGCTCTTGATTTGAGTTGATATCTGCTTCTAATGTAGTATGTTGGCAGAATTGATAGTTTTATAGAGTGACAAAAAGTCTGTTGATACTTTAGAACAATGGGTAGGTACTTGTCGATCATTTCTCTGATCACCACTGCCTCCTCCCCTCTCTCAACCCCGAACTCATAGGTGTACACGTAAAGTCACTATCTAGCTACAGTAATAATTCATCTCCTGTGTCCGACCAATCTTCCATCATGTGTGAGCCTTCCCTCTCTCCTCTCAATTGTAATTGTTTTACATGTCGACTGTTAGTTCTTTCCTCCCACCCACATCCTTCTTGTGCCTCCCCTTCCACACACATCCTTCTTGTGGCTCCCCTCCCACCCACATCCTTCTTGTGCCTCCCCTTCCACACACATTCCTTCTTGTGCTTCCCCTCCCACCCACATCCTTCTTGTGCTTCCCCTTCCACACACATCCCTTCTTGTGCCTCCCCTTCCACACACATCCTTCTTGTGCCTCCCCTTCCACACACATCCTTCTTGGGCCTCCCCTTCCACACACATCCTTCTTGTGCCCCCCCTTCCACACACATCCTTCTTGTGCCTCCCCTTCCACACACATCCTTCTTGTGCCTCTCCTTCCACACACATCCCTTCTTGTGCTTTCCCTCCCACCCACATCCCTTCTTGTGCCTCCCCTCCCACCCACATCCCTTCTTGTGCCTCCCCTCCCACCCACATCCCTTCTTGTGCCTCCCCTCCCACCCACATCCCTTCTTGTGCCTCCCCTCCCACCCACATCCTTCTAGTGCCTCCCCTTCCGTACACATCACTTCTTGTGTCGCAGGAAGCATTTTCAGTATGATAAGTCAACTACTGTGTTGTCACAATGCACAGCAGCAGCACAGTGCGCAAAAAGAGTTCCTGTGGAGACAGCACAGTGCACTGAGGCAGCAAAGTGTGCAGAAAGAGTTCCTGTGGAGGCAGCACAGTGCCAGAAAGAGTTCCTGTTGAGGCAGCACAGTGCGCAGAAAGAGTTCCTGTGGAGGCAGCATAGTGTGCAAAGCAGCATTGTGCGCAGAAAGAGTTCCTGTGGAGGCAGCATAGTGTGCAAAGCAGCACTGCGCAGAAAGAGTTTCTGTGGAGGCAGCACAATACACAGAGGAAGCACAGTGCACAGAGTAGAGGCTGCACAGAAAGAGTTCCTGTGGAGGCAGCACAATGCACAGAGGAAGCACAGTGCACAGAGTAGAGGCTGCACAGAAAGAGTTTCTGTGGAGGCAGCACAATGCACAGAGGAAGCACAGTGCACAGAGTAGAGGCTGCACAGAAAGAGTTCCTGTGGATAAACATTATACAATTTGTACAATCCCAATATCTTCACTATTTGTTCTGAAGCTGTTTTGGGGGGAAATCGGTTCGTCAACATGTTTGCTTCCATGACCTGAATATTTTGCAATTGGTCCTCTAACTGTATACAGTGTGACCTCCATTAGTATGACACTCCCCAATAGCAGGCACCATCTACCTTACCCTTCATTAGCATGACACTCCTAATAGCAGTCACCACCTACCTTAACTCTTTAGGGCCGATAGCGACTTTTCACGCGCATAATTCAATTGTCCGTAAAGACGATAGTGACCATTGTCGGAGAAACACTAATTACTTGAACGGGTATATTTTCATTAGGATTGTGTACCACTATCATTCTGACCTATAACTTGCAGCTGTTTTTACTTGCAGCTGCTCTTCCCACAACTGAAAATGGCAAATAGATTTTGTCTAGAGAGTGTGGTGGACTTTTTTCTGGTAATGTCAACAGCATCAGTAAATACATGGCAGAAAGAAGTGAGACTTTTAAATTATGGAAGACAAGGGTAATGCTTTTGAATCATATAAAGTAAGTTTGTAATTTACATAACTATTCACATATGAACCAGTTTTCACTGAAGAACCAGTATTCACTGTTGAACCAGCTTTATCTCCTCCAGCACTGTGATTCAGAAGTCCATCCCAACATCAATGGTTTGTTTATGATAAAATGTTCAAAAATTATATTTGAAACTCAGTTAAGTCCAGGGTTTACATTTGCTACTGGTGTGTGAAATAACAACAATATATATTTTCAGAGGAGTCAGCTTCACCTCCACCAACTATAGGTTCAAATGATACTGGAACACCGCTCAGTCCAGGATTTACAGTTGCTACTGGTGTGTGAAACAACAACAATATATATTTTCAGAGGAGTCAACTTCACCACCAACTATAGGTCCAAATGTTACTGGAACACCGCTCAGTCCAGGATTTACAGTTGCTAATGGTGTGTGAAACAACAACGATATATATTTTCAGAGGAGTCAGCTTCACCACCAACTATAGGTCCAAATGATACTGGAACACCGCTCAGTCCAGGATTTACAGTTGCTACTGGTGTGTGAAACAACGATATATATTTTCAGAGGAGTCAACTTCACCTCCACCAACTATAGGTCAGACTGAAACTGGTACACAGCTCAGTCCAGGATTTACAGTTGCTACTGGTGTGTGAAACAACAACAATATATATTTTCAGAGGAGTCAGCTTCACCTCCACCAACTATAGGTCCAAATGTTACTGGAACACCGCTCAGTCCAGGATTTACAGTTGCTACTGGTGTGTGAAACAACAACGATATATATTTTCAGAGGAGTCAACTTCACCTCCACCAACTATAGGTCAGACTGAAACTGGTACACAGCTCAGTCCAGGATTTACAGTTACTACTGGTGTGTGAAACAACAACAATATATATTTTCAGAGGAGTCAACTTCACCTCCACCAACTATAGGTCCAAATGATACTGGTACACAGCTCAGTCCAGGATTTACATTTGCTACAGGTGAGTGAAATAACAACACAAACATATGACATAACCATGGCAATACATAGCAATGTCAACAAGGCCCACCTTAGGGGGTATTACATAGTACGCCTGAAAAGTATCAAAAAAATATAAGTACAGGTTTTTGTTCAATGTGTGTATCACAAATGCATACATATTATCATCTAGAATTTCAACGGTCACCAACCGTATCTCAATCATTAAAAACCTTCAGGATGAAGTCTGCAACACAGCTTATTGGATTTACAAGTCACAGAAGCATACTGGAAGGCCAAGTAGTGCTGCCACAGAAGCATACTGGAAGGCCAAGTAGTGCTGCCACAGAAGCATACTGGAAGGCCAGGTAGTGCTGCCACAGAAGCATACTGGAAGGCCAAGTAGTGCTGCCACAGAAGCATACTGGAAGGCCAAGTAGTGCTGCCACAGAAGCATACTGGAAGGCCAAGTAGTACTGCCACAGAAGCATACTGGAAGGCCAAGTAGTGCTGCCACAGAAGCATACTGGAAGGCCAAGTAGTGCTGCCACAGAAGCATACTGGAAGGCCAAGTAGTACTGCCACAGAACTACTACCACCAACACTTCCTCGTCTAGATCACCTTCCAGCAAGAGGAGATATATCTAGGTGTGTCTACTGCCAAAAACAAACAAATAAGAACCCTCCCAATGGAGAAGTAGCATATGGGTCTGCAATGCCTGTCCTGAGAAGTCACATCTGATCCTGAAAGAGGACTGCTACAAGCTGTGGCACTAAAACAATTTCACACAGTAACATTCAATAACAATAGCTAGCTAAATAGTTATCTATGTTTCATACTCAACTTACTTCTACGTAACAAAACTATATATTATTGACATTCAATATCTCATCAACTTACCAGTATATCCATGCCTTGTTCAGTAAATATTTATGACATGTCCTTGCCATAGGAAGTGAACAACAGTACTGTCAACAACCAAAAAAATGCCGATTGGAGGTAGGCTTCAAGCTATATAGTACTGTGCTACACTATCTAGCTTGCTTTTTTCAAACTATTTGTGTGGATGAAACTACGTAGCACAGCTTGATAGTAAGAAGATTTCGAAGCCGACAGAGATCGCTAAAAGCGTTAGCAAAACAAAGGTGTGGTATAGAAGGTGCCAAGTTAAGCTAGCAATACGCTAACCGGGATGAGCGCCGAAGTGAAGAAGCTGTCCAATGATTTCGAGGACCGACGATATTTTCCTCCCACACGATTAAAATAATTCCGGCAGACGAGTACGCGGCGTTTTTTAAATTATCGGCCCTAAAGAGTTAACTTCCATTAGCATGACACTCCCCAATAGCAGGCACCACCTACCTTAACCTCCATTAGCATGACACTCCCAATAGCAGGCACCACCTACCTTAACCTCCATTAGCATGACACTCCCAATAGCAGGCACCACCTACCTTAACCTCCATTAGCATGACACTCCCAATAGCAGGCACCACCTACCTTAAAACCTCCATTAGCATGACACTCCCAATAGCGGGCACCACCTACCTTATAACTGACAGAGGCAGATGCACTGATGTCTCCATAGGAATAGTGCTTTAGAAAAACCATGAATAGTGGACAACCTCCCAATACCAACAATGGACAGCTCATGTAGCTGCTAGAGCTAGCTACAGAAGTCCAGACATACCCATAGCTACATGATAGTAGCTGTGTAGCAGCTAGGGCTAGCTACTGAAGTCCAGACATACTCATAGCTACTATGATAGCTGTGTAGCAGCTAGGGCTAGCTACAGAAGTCCAGACATACCCATAGCTACATGATAGTAGCTGTGTAGCCGCTAGGGCCAGCTACAGAAGTCCAGACATACCCATAGCTACATGATAGTAGCTATGTAGCTGCTAGGGCTAGCTACAGAAGTCCAGACATACCCATAGCTACATGATAGTAGCTGTGTAGCAGCTAGGGCTAGCTACTGAAGTCCAGACATACTCATAGCTACTATGATAGCTGTGTAGCAGCTATGGCTAGCTACAGAAGTCCAGACATACCCATAGCTACATGATAGTAGCTGTGTAGCAGCTAGGGCTAGCTACAGAAGTCCAGACATACCCATAGCTACATGATAGTAGCTGTGTAGCAGCTAGGGCTAGCTACAGAAGTCCAGACATACCCATAGCTACATGATAGTAGCTGTGTAGCAGCTAGGGCTAGCTACAGAAGTCCAGACATACCCATAGCTACATGATAGTAGCTGTGTAGCCGCTAGGGCCAGCTACAGAAGTCCAGACATACCCATAGCTACATGATAGTAGCTGTGTAGCAGCTAGGGCTAGCTACAGAAGTCCAGACATACCCATAGCTACATGATAGTAGCTGTGTAGCAGCTAGGGCTAGCTACAGAAGTCCAGACATACTCATAGCTACTATGATAGTAGCTGTGTAGCAGCTAGGGCCAGCTACAGAATTCCAGACATACTCATAGCTACATGATAGTAGCTGTGTAGTAGCTAGGGCTAGCTACAGAAGTCCAGACATACTCGTAGCTACTTTAATAGCTATGTAGCCACTAGGGCTAGCTGCGGAAGTCCACTTGCATGTAGAGATCTGTTTTTTCCCCTTATTTTTAGTGTAACGCTTGTCCGTAAAAACCGTATGTACATGGGATCTCCAAACCATATCCAGCTCCTCTGTTGATTCTGTCACCTCACCCAAGCCCTTATTAAAGCTTCTGATAGGAAGCTTTCCAATAAAGGACAAGCTCTGAATAATGGGCAAAGAACTATGTACCAACTTGTCCATTATTTGGATCCATTGTAATGTAAAGGTGAATTCATTGTAATATAAAGGGCAATTCTTAAAATGGTGACTTTTGTTGCTCAAGTGTTGTTTTAATTGAAAAAGGTTTTCAAACCAAAGTTCTGAAAAAAATATTTTGAAAAAATATCTTGAATTAAAAAATATATATCTTTAATATTAAATATTAGTATTAAAGGAGCACTGTTACAAGTCTCCACAAGGACAACCTACATCTTACTTGTACATTCTCAGTGTGTGTTCTGGAGTTGTAAAGGTCATCCTTGTATCCAAACATCTCCCTAGTACAGGAGCTCTCTCCCTCACTCTCTTCTCATCGGTTGCATGTCATTCTGATGACTGACTTTGTTGATGTCTTGTGTGTGTGCTGTAGTTGGTAGGGGACCTCATTGAGGTGCAATGCATCAACCCCACCTTCATCTGCAACCATCCAGAGATCATGAGTCCTCTGTCTAAATGGTTAGCATCCCACTGACCTAAGCTCTCTCACACCACATCTCACACCCTCTCTCTCCCACCACATCTCACACCCTCTCTTTCACCACATCTCACACCCTCTCTTTCACCACATCTCACACCCTCTCTCTCCCACCACATCTCATACCCTCTCTCCCACCACATCTCATACTCTCTCTCCCACCACATCTCACACCCTATCTTTCACCACATCTCACACCCTCTCTTTCACCACATCTCACACCCTCTCTCCCACCACATCTCACACCCTCTCTCTCCCACCACATCTCACACCCTCTCTCCCACCACATCTCACACCCTCTCTCCCACCACATCTCATATCCTCTCTCCCACCACATCTCATACCCTCTCTCCCACCACATCTCACACGCTCTCTTTCACCACATCTCACACCCTCTCTCCCACCCTCTCTCCCACCACACTCACACCCTCTCTCTCCCACCACATCTCATACCCTCTCTCCCACCACATCTCACCCTCACTCATCACAACTCACATTCCCACTAATCACCACTCTCACCCTCACTCATCACAACTCACATTCCCACTAATCACCACTCTTACCCTCACTTGTGATCACCCTCGTAGTCGCCCACTTATCACCATCTTGGCACCAGTCACGCAGCCTCACTCATTACCATCAGCAAACTCTTGCTCATAACTGCTCACACACACACACTCATCACCACTCATACACACCCACTCATTACTGCTTACACAACTACTAATATCACTACTCACACCCACTCGTCACTATTAACACCCGCTCATCACCACTTGGCTTATATCTACTCATCACCACACATCCACTCGTACCCCATTCATCACTACTCACACACCCTCACTCATCACTGCTCACTTCACCATCTTGTTCATTAACGTGACCCTCCATTGTCATTACATGTCCTACTACATGCTCTCAGGCATCGGAGCATCCCCGGCCTGACGGAAAGATTTGAACTGTTTGTATGTCAGAAGGAGGTGGTCAATGCCTATACTGAACTCAATGACCCCATGGTCCAGCGGCAGAGGTTCCAGGAACAATCTAAGCAGAAGGAGGCCGGTGATGATGAGGCACAGATGATTGATGAGAACTTTTGCACTGCTCTGGAGTACGGTCTTCCACCCACGGGTGGGTGGGGTCTTGGCATTGATAGACTAACAATGTTCCTCACTGATTCTGCTAACATCAAGGTATCTGTGTGCATGGATCGTGGTGTGCGTGTGTGCATGCATCAAAGGGTAACTGTGTGCATACATTATGGTGTACGTGTGTGCATGCATCATGGTGTACATGTGTGCATGCATCGTGGTGTATGTGTGTGCATACATCAAAGGGTAACTGTGTGGGCATACATCATGGTGTACGTGTGTGCATCCATCATGGTGTACGTGTGTGCATGCATTAAAGGGTACCTGTGTGTGCATACATCAAAGGGTACCTGTGTGTACATGCATCAATTGGTACCTGTGTGTACATGCATCAAACGGTACCTGTGTGTACATGCATCAAAGGGTACCTGTGTGTACATGCATCAAAGGGTATCTGTGTGAACATGCATCAAAGGGTACCCGTGTGTACATGCATCAATGGGTACCTGTGTGTACATGCATCAAAGGGGACGTGTGTGTGCATGCATTAAAGGGTATCTGTGTGTACATGCATCAAAGGGTATCTGTGTGTACATGCATCAAAGGGTATCTGTGTGTGCATGCATCGAGGTAATGTACGTATGGTAGAGCAAATATATTTTATTTAAAAACAACCAACTGTTTTGGATTGACTTGTTAAAATAGAATGGAAACAGAACTGTGCCTATGTAAACCACATCCAGCTAGATCATCTTGACCATTTAAAATCTTATTCATCAGTAATGTGCTGTTTTTTGTTTAGTGGTTGCACAGGCACTCCGTAATTTTAAAACCAGCACAATATTGGTGTATATGATTTTAAGTGATAAAGTGGTCTAGCTGGTAGTGGTCTACATAGGTACAGTCTTGTTTCCGTTCTTTTTTAACAGGTCGATCCAATATAAACAAACATTTCTACTCATGTTTCAAGTATTTGTTTGTCTGTTTTGTTGTTTCTGTATATTATAGTTGAGTAGTGGAGGAGAAGGACTACATCAGGTGTGTGCTGATTGGTGGGAGGGTCTCCTAAACATTTAAACAGTTTTTCTATTTTTGCTCTCCACTACACATAAATGCATGCTATGTAATGTGTTATGTGACTACCCATGTACACCATGTTGTTGACAGCCATATAGGGTCAGTTACAGCTTCCCTTGAATACTTGGTAACATGCACAGGAGAACACTACAGAAGATATTTTATAACGAGGAACTGCTCCTCCTTTGGATATGGTAACCGTTGACCAGGAGCGAGAACTGCACGGATCATATAGCTGAACTAAGCACGGGTCATTCGTTGTGGTACAAATCGTCAACAGGTGTGTCTTTGAAGATAATTACCTGCAGAAGATATTTTGATAGAGGATCAGCTACGGCCTCCTTTGGACATGGTAACAGTTGACCAGTAGAGATAACTGCATGAACCAAATAGCTGAATTATACCCAGGTCATTCATTTGTGTATCAACAGAAGGCATGTCTTGACAGTACTTATCATGTTTGCCAGTTTTTTTTGCTTCACTGGATGGAGAAGTGGAGTAGTTGTGGATGGAGAAGTGGAGTAGTTGTGGATGGAGAAGTGGAGTAGTTGTGGATGGAGAAGTGGTAGTTGTGATGGAGAAGTGGAGTAGTTGTGATGGAGAAGTGGAGTAGTTGTGGATGGAGAAGTGGAGTAATTGTGGATGGAGAAGTGGAGTAGTTGTGGATGGAGAAGTGGAGTAGTTGTGGATGGAGAAGTGGAGTAGTTGTGGATGGAGAAGTGGAGTAGTTATGGATGGAGAAGTGGTAGTTGTGATGGAGAAGTGGAGTAGTTGTGGATGGAGAAGTGGAGTAATTGTGGATGGAGAAGTGGAGTAGTTGTGGATGCAGAAGTGGAGTAATTGTGGATGGAGAAGTGGAGTAGTTGTGGATGGAGAAGTGGAGTAGTTGTGGATGGAGAAGTGGAGTAGTTGTGGATGGAGAAGTGGAGTAGTTGTGGATGGAGAAGTGGAGAAGTGGAGTAGTTGTGGATGGAGAAGTGGAGTAGTTGTGGATGGAGAAGTGGAGTAGTTGTGGATGGAGAAGTGGAGTAGTTGTGGATGGAGAAGTGGAGTAGTTGTGGATGGAGAAGTGGAGTAGTTGTGGATGGAGAAGTGGAGTAGTTGTGGATGGAGAAGTGGAGTAGTTGTGGATGGAGAAGTGGAGTAGTTGTGGATGGAGAAGTGGAGTAGTTGTGGATGGAGAAGTGGAGTAGTTGTGGATGGAGAAGTGGAGTAGTTGTGGATGGCGAAGTGGAGTAGTTGTGATGGAGAGTGGAGTAATTGTGGATGGAGAAGTGGAGTTGTTGTGATAGTGGAGTGGTTGTGGATGTTTATTGGAACATTTGGGGTCTTATTCTACTAAAGCTATGGTGAAGGCCTTGAACGCCAGTTGTGCGTAAGAAGAAGCAGAGAAACAAACAAACTTCTTGGTGATAACTCACTTTCTTCTTCTTTTTTGCACCAACGTTTTTTTGCGCTGCCAGTTTACTACCTTAGTAAATTATTCATGGAGAATGGAGTAGTTGTCTTCAGCCAATAATAGCATCAAAAAGACTCCATGGTGCCATGAAGTCTTTTTGGTGCTATTATTGGCTGAAGACAGCATTTAGGAAGCTGCCGCCGATATGAGTTTTAGCCAAGATATAAGATTTGTTTTGGGGGGTTTGACTGCCATTTTAAATAGTGATGGGTCAATCTAATATAGGGAGTAATAGCATACTCCCTGATACATGCAGGTTTAAAGTTGTCATGCATTGGTCAAGGTTGGCTGTGTGTTGTGGTTGGATGGATGGGTGGGTGTTGTTTTGTTAAAAATAGATTTTATGGTGATATTGTTATTTCATAACAATATCGTCTGGCCTCCTATACCATTGGGACAGGGTGTAATCGTAGCCTTGTGTATCCTGGGTTTGTTCCACAGGGTGGGAGGAGAGTGTGGTCAGTAGTCTCCTGTAGTGTGTGTCAGCCTCTGGAGGAAGGCAGTAAGAGGAGTCAACAGCCTTATTACCTTCCGTATACATGCTTTATTCATTGGCTTGTGTATTCATGTATTATTCATTAGCTTGTGTATTCATGCATTATTCATTGGCTTGTGTGGTCATGCATTATTCATTGGCTTGTGTGAGCATGCATTATTCATTGGTTTTGTATGCATATTTGTTTGTGCTTGTAGGAGGTTTTGTTCTTCCCTGCCATGAAGCCAGATGACAAAAAATTGGACGATGCTAAGAACTGAATCATTACTTTGAATCAATCAATGTCTACTGAAGAATTACTGAATTTTTCTCTTAAATTGATTGTTTCCTGTAAATGCTTGGGCTGGGAGGGTCGGTTGTTGGATGTAGGATCATGTGACCCACCTGTTGCGTAAATATATATTTGGTTTGTCAACTATTTGTTTGCAGTGTGTATTTGGTTTGTAAGCTGATTCTTTTAAGTAGCCCATGAAGATTGATGAAGCTGATACTCTCGTAACAGCGATTGATTCATTGGACATGAGGGAACCAGCTCCGAAAGTTACGAATATTGCCTTCTGACTACACCCTTGTTGAGAACAATGGATGTTCACTATCCCCAAATGAAATATTTTATCCATGATAATAATGGATGTGCAGTACACTCTGGCGTGAGGCATGTGTGATTCTGAGGTGGAAGAAAGACTTAGAAAGGGCAGGAACTGCAATTGTGGCAGTTGGCAACGCTAATGCTGTCTAAGATACCAAGTACCCAAGAAGTTTGAGACACCTAGACACAAATAGGAGGAAGTATTTAATGATTGCGTGGAATTCTTGATCCAATTACATGCAGACATTTCTCATAGACAACGTGACCTTTGAATCCATCTGGTGACGCATGCATGACCTGTTTTGTTTTTGGGGGGGAGTGGGGGGGGATTTGACCACCACCACGACCAGTTCAATGCCTTAGCAAAGAACAAAAGAACTGAAACCGATTTCTACACTGTCTTTTCCATCAAATCAAAACCATTCCACAGTATTTGTGTCTTTTCAAACTCTTTGGGAAAAAATAACTTTCTAGGTATTTCTTAGCTTCTATCAGAGAGAGTCTTTTTTGACTAAAGAATTTTTTTTCACTTTCCGCGAAAATGCTACAAAACATCAGAAAAGCTTAGGTTATCTGTATGTGTCTCGTTTTGAGGAGCAAAAAGTTTTCGATAATATTTGACGTGTTTGACCAAAAAATGTCTTTCCTTCAAATCAAAACCATTCGTCAGTATTTGCCACTTTTCATACTCTATGAGAAAAAATGTTTCTGTATAATTCTTGGCTTCTTTCTGAGATAGACACTTTTGGACCTTAATGAGATGTTTTTTGTCAATTTCCGGGAAAATGCTTCAAAACTAATGTTTTGAAGCAAAAGTGTTTTCGGTAATATTTGTTACATTATACTGGTTTGAACTTAAAAAAATTCGTTTTGCATCAAGTCAAAATCTTTCTTCAGGTTTTAAATTCAAAAAATGTATATCATTCTGGTTAATGTTTAGATTCTTTCAGAAGTAGTCAAACTATACCATAAAGAGAATTTTTTTGCCTATTTCCGCGAAAATAAAACCAAATGAATAGCTTAGTGTACTGTATGTGGCTCAATTTGAGGAGTAATACTGTTTTCTGTATTATTCTCATTAGTCGTGTTTGACCAAAAAATGTCTTCCTTCAAATTAAAACCGTTCATCGGTATTGCCAATTTTCAAACTCTTTGAGAAAAAATATCTTTCTGGCTATTTATTAGCTTCTTTCTGAGAAAGGCAATAATTTGACGGTAAACATGTATTTTTGATAATTTCTGGGAAAATGCTTCAAAACTCGCTTAGTTTAGCTAAAAGCTTAGTTTAGCTGAATTTGGCTCATTTTTAGTAGCGAAACTGTTTTTGGTGATATTTGTTCAATTTGACTAGTTGGAGCAAAAAAAGTCGTTTCCATCAAATCTAGACATATCCTCAGGATTTACCTGTTTCAAACTCGAGAAAAAATAACTTTCTGGTAATTCTTAGCTTCTCTCTTAGGCAGTCAGTCACATTCATACCGTGAAGAGAAGTTTTTAATCAATATCTGTGAAAATGCCACCAGAAAAGCTTTATCTGTATGTGGTTTGTTTTAAGGTGCAAAATTGTTTTCTATAATATTGTCCAATTTGATTTGTTTGACCAAAAAATGTCTTTTCATTCAAATCAAAACCGTTCTTCAAGTATTTGCCTTTTTTTAAACTCTGAGAAAAAATCACTTTCTGGATTCTTAGCTTTTTTGATCTTAAAGGGAAGTTTTTTGTCAATTTCCGGGAAAGTACTTCAAAACTTATGAATATCTTAGTTTAGATGTATGTGGCTCTATTTGAGCAGCAAACCTGTTTGGTGATGTTTCTGTTTCACTGGTTTGGAGAAAAAAGTCGTTTCCATCAAATCAAAATCTTTCCTCAGGATTTGCCCCGTTTTAAATTCAATTAAAAAAAAAAAAAAACTTCCTGGGTAATTCTTATCTTCTTTCTGAGAGGGTCATTTTTTTGACCATAAAGAGACTTTTTTTTGTCAATTTCCCGGAAATGCTTCAAAACTAACGAAAAACTTAGTTTTGGTGTATTTGGCTCATTTTGAAGAGCACTTTTTTTGGTAATTTGTCCCATTTGACTTATTTGACCAAAAAATGTCTTTTCCATCAAATCAAAACAAATCCTCAGGATATACCCCGTACCCTCGTTGGGAAAAAATAACTTTCTGGGTAAATCTTAGCTTCTTTCTGAGTTAGACACTTTCATACTGTAAAGAGAAGTGTTTTGTCAATTTCCGCGAAAATGCTTTAAAACTCCAGAAAAGCATAGTTTATCTGTATGTGGCTCGTTTTGAGGAGCAAAACAATTTTCGGTAATATTTTTTCCATTTGACTTGTTTTGCCAAAAAATATCTTTTACTTCAAATGAAAACCGTTTGTCAGATTTTCTCTTTTCTAACTCTTAGAGAAAACATTTTTCTGGGAAATTCTTATTTTTTCCGAGATAAGATACTTTTTGACCTAAGAGAATTTTTTGGTCAATTTCCGGGAAAATGCGTCAAAAAAGCTTCGTTTAGCTGTATGTGGCTCATTTAGAGGAGCAAAACTCCTTACGAAAAAAAGTTGTTTCCATCAAATCAATATATATCCTCAGGATTAACCCCATTCCAAACCCGTTGAGAAAAACTAACTCTCTGGGTAATTCTTAGCTTCTTTCTGAGTTAGTCACATTCATACCGATAGAGAAATATTTTGTTAATTTCCTGTAAAATTCTTCAAAATGATAAGCTTAGTTTATCTGTATGTGGTTGATTTTGAGGAGCAAAACTATTTTCGGCAATATTTGTCCCATTTGACTTGTTTAAAAAAAAGTCGTTCCAATTAAATCAAAATCGTTACCCAGTATTTGCCTTTTTTCAAACACATGAGAAAATATAACTTTCTGGATAATTCTTAGCTTCTTCCTGAGATAGTCACTTTTTTGACCTTAAAAGAACTTTTTTGTCAATTTCCACAAAAATGCTTTAAAACACCAGAAAAGGTTAGTTTAGCTGTAGTAGGCTCATTTTAAGGAGCAAGACAGTTTTCGGTACTATTTGTTCCATTTCACTTGTTTGACCAAAACAGTTACTCATATTTGCATTTTTTCTTTATTTTGAGAAAAAATAACTTTCTGGGTAATTCTTAGATTCTTTCTGAGATAGACATTTTTTTGACGTCAAAGAGAAGTTTTTGTCAATTTCCGGGAAAATGGTTCAAAACTAATGTTAAGCTTAGTTTAGCTGTATGTGGCTCGATTTGAGGAGTAAAACTGTTATCGGTATTATTTGTCCCATTTGACTTGTTAGACCAAAAAATTTCTTTTACATCAAATCAAAAGCGTTCCTCAGTATTTGCCTCTTTTTAAACACATAGAGAAAATATCTTTCTTGATAATTCTGAGCTTCCTGAAATAGTCACTTCTTTGATCTTAAAGAGCAGTTTTTGCCTCTTTTCCAACTCTTTGAAAAATAAATTCTTGGTAATTCTTAGCTTCTTTCTGAGATAGACACTTTTTGACACTAAATAGAATTAAAAAATATATATATATATTTTAATTTCCGGGAGCAAAACTGTTTTCAGTAATATTTGCCCCATTTGACTTGTTTGACCAAAAAGTGTCTTTTCCTTCAAATCAAAACCTTCCCTCTGAAACGTCTCTTTACTCTTTCAGAAAAAATAACTTTATGCAAAATTCTTAGTTTCTTTCTGAGATAGACACTTTTTTGACTTTAGTGAGAAGTATTTTATCAATTTCCGGGAAAATGCTTCAAAAGTAATGACAAGCTTAGTTTAGCTGTATGTGGCTCATTTTGCATAGTAAAAGTCTTTTTGGTAATATTTGTTCCATTTGACTTGAGTGATCATAAAATATCTTTTCCATAAAATCAAAACATATCCTCTGGATTTGCCCCGTTCCAAACTCATTGGGAAAAAAAGACTTTCTGGGTGATTCTTAGCTTCATAATGCAATAGATACTTTTTGACCTTAATGAGAAGTATATTGTCAATTTCGGCAAAATGCTTCTAAAACATCAGAAAAGCTTAGTTAGCTGTAGTTGGCTCTTTTTGAGGAGCTAAACTTGTTTTTGCCTTTTGACTTGTTAAATTCTATGAGAAAAAATAACTTTCTGTGTAATTCTTACCTTTTTTCTTAGATAGACACTTTCTTTACCGTACCGAGATTTTTTTTGTCAATTTCTGGGAAAATGCATCAAAACTAAGGAAAAGCTTTGATTAGCTGTATGTAGCTCATTTTGAAGAGCAAAACCGGTTTCGTTAAAATTTGCCCCATTTGACCATTTTGACCCAAAAAGTTCGTTTCCATCAAATCAAAACATCCTCAGGATTTATTCCGTTCCATACTCGTTGGGAAAAAATTACCTTCTGGGTAAATCTTAGCTTCCTTCTGAGGTAGTCAAATTCATACTGTCAAGAGAAATTTTATATCAATTTCCGCGAAAATGCATTAAAATACCAGAAAAGCTTAGTTTATCCGTATGTGGCTTGTTTTGAGGAGAAAAACAGTTTTCGGTATTATTTGTTCCATTTGACATGTTTGAACAAAAAATGTCTTTTCCTTCAAATCAAAACCATTTGTTAGTATTTTCTCTTTTCAAACACTTTGAGAAAAAATATCTTTTGTGTAATTCTTAGTTTCTTTCTGAAATAGACACTTTTTGACTTTAAAGAGAGTTTTTTTGTCAATTTCCGGGAAAATGCTTTAAAACTCATGAAAAGCTTAGTTTAAGTGGTATTTAGCTCATTTTGAGGAGCAAAACTGTTTTCAGTAATATTTGTCCCATTTGACTTGTTTGACCCCAAAAAAGTTGTTTCTATCGAAACAAAATAAATCCTCAGGATTTACCCATTCAAAACTTGTTGAGAAAAAATAACTTTCTGGGTTATTCTTAGCTTCTTTCTGAGGTAATTACAGTCATGCTATAAAGAGTAGATTTTTGTCAACTTCCGCAAAAATGCTTTAAAAGACCAGAAAAGCTTAGTTTATCTCTATGTGGCAAGTTTTGAGGAGTAAAAACTGTTTTTGGTAATATTTGTCCCATTTAACTTGTTTGACCAAAAATTGTCTTTTCCATCAAATCAAGACATATCCTCAGGATTTACCCTGTTCCAAACTCGTTAAAAAAAACAAAACTTTCTGGCTAATTCTTAGCTTCATTCTGATATAGATAATTTTTTTTACCTTCATGAGAAGTCTTTTGTCAATTTCCACAAAAATGCTTCAAAAACACCAGAAAAGCTTGGTTAGCTGTAGGTGGCTCATTTTGAGGAGCTAAGCTTTTTTTCGGTAATATTTGTCCCATTTGACTTGTTTGACCCAAAAGTCGTTTCCATCAAATCAAAACATATCCTCTGGATTTATCCCATACCAAACTCGGGTAAAATCTTTTTGTGTAATTCTTGGATTCTTTCTGAGGTAGTCACATTCATTCTGTAAAGAGAATTTTTTTGTCAATTTCCGCAAAAATACTTTAAAACACCTGATAAGCTCAAGTTTATCTGTATGTGGCTCGTTTTTAGGAGCAAAAGAGTTTCGGAGACAAATTTAAATTGTTTGACCAAAAAATATCTTCTCCATAAATCAAAACCATTCTTCAGTATTTGACTCTTTTCAAACACTTTAGAAAAAATAACTTCTAGGTAACATTTAGCTTCTATCTGAGATAATAATTTTTTGATATTAAAGAAATTTTTTTTGTAAATTTCCGGGAAAATGCTTCAAAACGAATGAAAAGCTTAGTTTGACTGTATGTGGCTCATTTTGGGGAGCAAAATAGTTTCGGTAATATTTATCCCAGTATTTGCGTCTTTTCAAACTCTTTGAGAAAAAATAACTTTCTGAATAATTCTGAGTTAGACTTTTTTTGACCTTAAGGGAGGTTTTATGTCAATATCCGGGAAAAAGATTCAAAATTAATGAAAAGCTTATTTTAGCTGTATATGACACATTGTGAGGACCAAATTTTTTTTCGATCATATTTGTCCTATTTGACATGTTTGACCAAAAAATGTTGTTTCCATCAAATCAAAACATATCCTCAGAATTTATCCCGTACCAAATATGTTGGGAAAAATAACTTTCTGGGTAATTCTTAGCTTCTATCTGAGATAGTCACATTCATAATGTAAAGAGTTTTTTTTTTGTCAATTTCCGCAAAAATGCTTTAAAACAACAGAAAATTTAGTTTATCTGTATGTGCCTTGTTTTGAGGAGCAAAACTGTTTTCGTTATTATTTGTCTCATTTGACTTGTTTGACCAATAAATGTCTTTTCTATCAAATCAAAACATGTCCTCAGTAATTACATCTTTTCATATTCTTTGACAAAAAATAACTCATTGGGTAATTCTTAGCTTCTCTGAGATAGACACTTTTTTGACTTTAAAGAGAAATGTTTTGTCAATATCCGGGAAAATGTTTCAAAACTTATGAAAAGCTTAGTTTAGCTGTAAGTGGCTTATTTTGAGGAGCAAAAACTGTTATCAGTAATATTAGTCCCATTTGACTTGTTAGATAAAAAATATCTTTTACATCAAGTTAAAACCGTTCCTCAGTATTTGCCTCTTTTTAAACTCTTTGAGAAAAAATAACTATCTTGGTAATTCTTAGCGTTTTTCTGAGATATACACTTTCTTTACCTAAAATAGAGGCTTTTTTCAATTACCGGGAAAATGCTTCAAAATTAATGAAAAGCTTAGTTTAATTGTATGTGGCTAATTTTGAGGAGCAAAACTGTTTTCGGTATTATTTGTCCCATATAATTTGTTTGAACAAAAAAAGTCGTTTGCCATCAATTCAAAATAAACCTCTTGATTTACCCCATTCCAAACTCATTCGGAAAAAATTACTTTCTGGGTAACTCGTAGCTTCTTTCTGAGGTAGTAACATTGGGACTGTCAAGAGATGTTTTTTGTTAATTTCCCCAAAAATGCTATAAAACACCAGAAAAGCTTAGTTTATTTCTATGTGGCTCGTTTTGAGGAACAAAACTGTTTTCAGTTATTTGTCACATTTCACTTGTTTGACCAAAAAATGTATTTTCACTCAAATTAAAACTGTTCCTCAGTATTTGCCTCTTTTCAAACCCTTTGAGAAAAATAACTTTCTGGGTTATTCTTTGCTTAGACTCTTTTTTGACCTTAAAGAGAATTTTTTGGTCAATTTCCTGAAAAATGCTTCAAAACTAATCAAAAGCTTAATTTAGCTGTATGTGCTTCATTTTGAGGAGGAGCAAAACTTTTTTTTGGTAATATTTGTCCAATTTAACTTGTTTGACCAAAAAAAGTCATTTCCATAAAATCAAAATCCTCAGAATTTACTCAGTTCCAAACTCGTTGGAAAAAAAAATCTGTGTAAATCTTAGCTTCTTTCTGAGGTAGTCACATTCATACTGTAAAGAGAAATGTTTTGTCAATATCTGCGAAAATGCTTTAAAACACCAAAAAAAAAAGTTCATCTGTATATGGCTCATTTTGAGTAGAAAAATGTTTTTCAGTAATATTTGTCCTATTTGACTTGTTTGACCAAAAAAAAGTCTTTGCCTTCAAATCAAAATCGTTCGTCAGTATCTGACTATTTTCAAACTCTTTGAGAAAAAACAATTTTCTGGGTAAATCTTAGCCTCTTTCAGAGATAGATACTTTTTTGACCGTCAAGAGAATTTTTTTGTCAATTTCCGGGAAAATACTTCAAGACTAATGGAAAGCTTAGTTTAGCTGTATGTGGCTCATTTTGCGGAGCCGAACTGTTTTCGGTATTATTTGTCCCATTTGACTTGTTTGAACAAAAAAAGTCGTTTGCCATCAATTCAAAATACACCCTCTGGATTTATCCCTCTCCAAACACATTGGAAAAAAATAACTTTCTGGGGACCTCGTAGCTTCTTTCTGAGGTTTGTCACATTGATACCGTAATGAGATGTTTTTGTTAATTTCCGCAAAAATGCTATAAAACACCAGAAAAGCTTAGTTTATTTCTATGTGGCTCGTTTTGAGGAGAAAAACTGTTTTCGGTAATGTTTGTCCCATTTGACATGTTTGACCAAAAAATATATTTTCCATGATATCAAAACCATTCCTCAGCATTTGCCTCTTTACAAACACTTTGAGAAAAAATAACTTTCTGGGTAATTCTTAGCTTCTTTCTGAGATAATCACTTTTTTTTCAATTTCCAGGAAAATGCTTTAATATAAAGCCCAGTTTAGCTGGTATGTGACACATTTTGAGGATCAAAACAATTTTCTGTAATATTTGTCCCATTTGACTTGTTTGACCAAAAAAAGGCGTTTCCATCAAATCAAAACATATATTCTGGATTTATCTCTTTCCTAACTCGTTGAGATAAATAACATTCTGGGCAATTCTTAGCTTCTTTCTGAGGTAGTCACATTCATACATTCCAGAGAAATTTTTTGTCAATTTCTGCAAAAATGCTTTAAAACACCCGAAAAGCTTAGTTTATCTGTATGTGGCTCATTTTGAGGAGAAAAACTGTTTTCGTTAATGTTTGTCCCATTTGACTTGTTTGACCAAAAAATGTCTTTTCCATCAAATCAAAACCGTTCGTCAGTATTTGCCTCTTTTCAAACACTTAGAGAAAAAATAACTTTCGGTGCAATTTTTAGCTTCTTTCTGTGGTAGTCGCAGTCATAAATTTTTGTCAATTTCCGCAAAATGCTTTAAAGCACCTGAAAAGCTTAGTTTGTCTGTATGTGGCTCTTTTTGAGGAGCAAAACTGTTTTCGGTAATGTTTGTCCCATTTGACTTGTTTGACAAAAAAAATTCATTTCCATCAAATGAAAACATATTTTTGGGATTTATCCCTTTCCTATCTTGTTGAGATTAAATAACATTCTGGGCAATTATTATTAACTTCTTTCTGAGGAAGTCACATTCATAGTGTAAAGAGAGGTTTTTTTGGGTCAATTTATGCAAAAATGCTTTAAAACACCAGAAAAGCTTAGTTTATCTGTATGTGGATAATTTTGAGGAGTAAAACTTTTTTCGGTAATGTTTGTCCCATTTGACTTGTTTAACCAAAAAATGTCTTTCCATCAAATCAAAACCGTTCATCAGTATTTGCTTCTTTGCAAACACTTAGAGAAAAAATAACTTTCTGGGTAATTCTTAGTTTCTTTCTGAGATAGTCACTTTTCTGACATTAAAAGAGAAATTTTTTGGTCAATTTCCGGGTAAATGCTTCAAAAGTAACGAAAAGCTTAGTTTAGTTGTATGTGGCTCATTTTGAGGAGCAAAACTGTTTTCGGTGTTATTTGTCCCATTTGACTTGTTTGAAAAACAACAACTCGTTTTCATCAATTCAAAATCAGTATTTACCCAGTTCCATACTCGTTGTGAGGTAGTCACATTTGTACCATCAAGAGAAGTTTTTTGTCAATTTCTGAGAAAATGCTATAAACTCCAGAAAAACTTAGTTTATCTATATGTGGCTCGTTTTGAGGAGCTAAACTTTTTCCGGTAATATTTGTCCCATTTGACTTGTATGACCAAAAAATGTATTTTCCATCAAATCAAAACCATTCCTCAGTTGCCTCTTTACAAACAATTTGAGGAAAAAAAATTTCTGGGTAATTCATAGCTTCTTTCTGAGATAATTTTTTTGACAGATAATTTTTTCATCAATTTCTGGGAAAATGCTTCAAAACTTATGTAAAGCTTAGTTTAACTGTATGTGGCTCATTTTGAGGAATATAAAAGTTTTCAGTAATATTTGTCCAATTTGACTTGTGTGACCAAATAAAGTCATTTCCATAAAATCAAATATTCTCTATATTTAACCCGTTCCAAACTCACTGACAAAAAAATTAATTTCTGGGAAATTCTTAGCTTCTTTCTGAGGTAGTCATATTCCTACAATGAAGAGAGGTTTTTTTTGTCAATTTCCCCAAAATGCTATAAAACACGACAAAAGCTTAGTTTATCTGAATGTTACTCATTTTGAGGAGCAAAACTGTTTTCGGTAATATTTGTTCCATTTGACTTGTTTTCCCCAAAAATGTATTTTCCATCAAATCAAAACTGTTCCTCAGTATTTGACTCTTTTCAAACTCTTTGAGAAAAAAAACTTTCTGGGTAATTCTTAGCTTATTTCTGAGATAGACACTATTTCACCTTAAAGAGTGTTTTTTTGTCAATTTTCGGGAAAATGCTTCAAAATTAATGAAAAGCATAATTCTGCTGTATGTAGCTCATTTTGAGGAGCAAAACTGTTCTCGGTTATTTGTCCCATTTGACTTGTTTGTCCAAAAAAAGTCATTTCCACTAAATCAGAACATATCCACAATGGATTTACACCTTTCCAAACTCATTGAGAACAAATAACTTATTGGGTAATTCTTAGCTTCTTTCTGAGATAGTTACATTCATACCATAAAGAGAAGTTTTTAAAAATCTATTTCTGAGTAAATGCTTTAAAACACCAGAAAGCTTAGTTTATCTGTATGTGGCTCGTTTTGAGGAGCAAAACAGTTTTTTGAAATATTTGACCAATTTGACTTGTTTAACCAAAAAATATCTTTTCCATCAAACCAAAACGGTTCCTCAGTTTTTGTCTCTTTTCAAACATTTAGAGAAAAAATAACTTTCTGGGTAATTCTTAGCTACTTTCTGAGATAGTTGCTTTTTGGACCTTAAAGAGAAGTTTTATACTAGTTTCCACCAAAATGCTTTAAACCACCAGAAAAGCTTAGTTTATCTGTATGTGGCTCGTTTTGAGAAGCAAACTGTTTTCGGTATCATTTCTCTCATTTGACTGTTTTGAACAAAAAAGTGTCTTTTCCTTGTTATCTGTTCGTCAGTATTTGCCTCATTTCAAAATATTTCAGAAAAAATAACACTGGGTAATTCTTAGCTTCTTTCTGAGAGAGTCCCTTTTATGACCTTAAAGAGAATTTTTTGTAAATTTCCACGAAAATGCATTAAACCATCAGAAAAAATAAGTTTATCTGTTTGTGGCTCGTTTTAAGGAGCAAAACTGTCTTCGGTATTATTTCTCTCATTTGACAGGTTTGAACAAAAGTGTCTTTTCTTTCAAATCAAAACTGTTTGTCAGTATCTGCATCTTTTCAAACTATTTCAGAAAAAATACCTTTTTGGATAATTCTTAGCTTCTATCTGAGATAGATACTTTTTTGACCTTAAAGAGAAGATTTTTGTCAATTTCTGGAAAAATACTTCAAAACTAATGAAAAGCTTAGTTTAGCTGTATGTGCATCATTTGGATGAATAAAACGTTTTTCGGTAATATTTGTCCCATTTAACTAGTTTGACCCATTTAACTTGTTTGACCCAAAAAAACTCATTTCCATCAAATCAAAGCATATCCTCAGGATTTATCCCATTCCAAACTCGTTGGAAAAAAATAACTTTCTCTGTAATTCTTAGCTTCTTTCTGCGGTAGTCATATTCGTATACCGTAAAGAGAAGTTTTTTTTTATCAATTTCCGCGAAAATGCTTCAAAACACCAGAAAATCTAAGTTTATCTGTATGTGGCTCGTTTTGAGGAGCAAAACTGTTATCGGTAATATTTGTCCCATTTGATTTGTTTGACAAAATAATGTCTTTTTAATCAAATAAAAAAATTTCACAGTATTTACTACCTTTAAACTCTTAGTGAAAAAGTAACTTTCTGGGTAACTCTTAGCTTTTTTCAGAGGTAGTCATATTCATACCCGTCACGAGAAGCTTTTTGTCAATTTCCGTGAAAATGCTATAAAACACCATAAATGCTTAGTTTATCTGTATGAGACTCATTTTGAGGAGCTAAACTGTTTTCGGTATTTGTCCCATTTGACTTCTTGGATCAAAAATAGTCTATTCCTTCAAATCAAAACCGTTCCTCAGTATTTGCCTCTTTACCCACACTTTGAGAGGAAAAAACAACAACTTTCTGGTAAATTCTTAGCTTCTTTCTAAGATAGACACTTTTTTGACTAAAGAGAAATTTCTTGTCAATTTCCGAGGAAATGCTTTAAAACACCAGAAAAGCTTAGTTTATCTGTATATGGCTCATTTTGAGGAGCAAAACAGTTTTCGGAAATATTTGACCAATTTGACTTGTTTGACCAAAAAATACCTTTTCCATCATACCAAAACCGCTTGTCAGCATTTGCCTCTTTTCAAATTATTTCAGAAAAAATAACTTTTTGGGTAATTCTTAATTTCTTTCTGAGATAGTCACTATTCAGAGCTTAAAGAGAATTTTTTTGTATATTTCCACGAAATTGCTTTAAACTACCAGAAAAGCTTAGTTTATCTATATGTGGCTCATTTTGAGGAGCAAAACTGTTTTTGATATTATTGTCAGGAGAAGCCCTGACTTTGGCTAATGGACCGTCACTTATATATAACACTACAAGGTATTTACATACCACACAAGAAGTCACCACAAACACAACCCCAACAGAGAAGCACAATACAAAGACCTCACCAGGAGAAGTAGGGAGGTCTGATTGGTTGCCAGGGGAAGACACCATGGTGACCAAGTGACAGCAAGAGGACAGCTTGTAAATTATAAAAGGATTGGACATTGTTAGTTAGGGGGGGATTGTCTTTGAGATACAGATTTAGTTAGCCTCTTAGTGTGAGACTGTGAATATTGTTATATACAAGTTTGAAATATCTAAAGCTCATTGAGTGAGAATTCAGGCTCTCTTCAAGAGAGGTAATACAGCTGGGGTAGCTGACTTTGGCTTAGACTGGGAAAGTTTAGGCGTCGGGTGATCGCTGTTTCCTAGGAAATAAACGGGAAGCGATTTACACCACAGTGGTGGCAGCGAAGGGATCCAATAGTGGAGATCCCAGACCTAGCCTGTTGTGAGGAGCAGCAGGATAGCTAGCAATTGTACTAGGGAAACAGTCCAGGCATTGCACCTACGGGACTTGAAAACCCATCCCTGACCAGCTAGGCTAGTCGTTGTTTTATTGCATTTTATTTTTTTGGTTTGTCGTTTATATATAGCGACATTATTTCAGTTTAATTATTTTTATTTTGTTAACGACATGTCAGAAGAACCACGATGAGCTGCCGGAGAGGATCGTCGCCTTCGGAGTCAAGTTCAACCTCCTGCATTAGAGGAGAGCAATTATGACCCCCTGGAACGTCCCATTACGAGATGGCTGGAGGTTGATGGAAGGAGAATGCAGAGAGAAGACCCGAGGCGGGAAGAGGCCATCGGCTTCAAGCACAGCAACAAGAATACTGGGCCCAACTCCTAACTGAAGCACGGAGACCTGCATTTGTCGAATTACCCCCCAATATTCCTAAGTTGACGCTACAGAAATTTCAGGAAGGGTTTGATGACATGAGCTCCTTCCTGAAAACATTTGGAGTGGCAGTGAGAGCGGAAGATGGCTGGAAGGGCAATGGTCCTTGTATCTCAGAACCTCCTTATCGGGAGCAGGGATGACAGCTGTAACAGTCTTGTCTGCAGAACAACACGAGAACTGTGAGAAAGTGAAGCAAACTTTGCTGTCTACCTATCAAGTGTCAATGGAAGCTTATAGGAGGAAGGTCTTTGAACAATCATTTGACCAAAATAATGCTGATGCTTGGCTTCGAACATACAGGCAGAGTTATTTCCAATTGCTCGACTCCACAGATAAAACAGCATTCGAAGCAGTATTAATGGAACTCACCATTCGCAATTTGCCCAGATGGCGGGAAACCTACATGAGGAAAATCAAGCCTGACAATTTCGAAGAGCTTAGAGAAGTCATAGTCAGGTACCTGGGAAGTCAGAAACGAGATGACACCTCAACTAAGAGAACTGATAGACCAGAGAAGTTCCGAACAGAGATGTCTGACACCCCAAATAGGAACCGGGAGCCGGACCTCGAAGGCTAGTGATGAGAAATAGGAAGGATACCACTCCGTTCCAGTTCAGAGATCCGAGACAGATGGAATTTTCCAGATGTGGGAAAAAGGGGCCTATCAAAAGAGATTGCCGAATAAAATTGGAAGGAACCAATCTAGCAGTTGCACATATGGAAGCTATGAACTTGCCAAGGTGGACACGCCCTATGAAGATTAACAACAGGCCGGTGTTAGCGCTCCTAGACACAGGTTGCTCTAAATCCATGGTACACCCACGCTGTGTGCAGGAATCAGATCATTTGCCATGGAAGATTCCATACAAGACAGCCTGTTCAACAAAAACTTACTTTCCTGCATCCAGAAACACACTGCAGATCGAAGGAAAGGACACAGATTTGGCGGTTGGAGTATCCCCCACATCTCTGTAGACATATTGCTAAGGCGAGACTTCCCCACTTCAGGAAGTTGCTGAATGAGGCCCTAGAGGAAGAATCTAGTATGAAACCAGAGACTAACTCACCGTCAGAAGAGATGAAGAAAAAAACGAGGATCCAGACCAGCTTGATCACTACCAGAGCCCAACTCGATGGACAGCACCTACAAGACCTACAGGAACAAAAAGAGCAGGAAGAGGATGAACCTGTTATACACTCAGAGGATTCTGACTCACCAGATGGTGAAGGAGAAGACGAAAACACACTTAACCAGATGGACGAAGTGGATCCATCATGGGTGGCTGAGCCGGAACCTGTTGAGGTGACAGTATTCGATACCAATACTCCTGATCACTTGAAGAAGTTGCAGAAAGATGAACCCTCTCTACAAAAGATCGGAGAGAAGACAAAGACATAAGGTGCTTCCTATATTTGGAAAGATGATATTCTGATGAGGCAGCCTTATCACACAAATGGAAAGGAGCTCGTCATCATACCTAAGGCAGCCAGGACGAAAGTGTTACAGCTGGCTCACAACTCTCCATTGGTGGGTCACTTCGGAAGAGCAAAGACGTTGGAAGCGATCAGAACCAGGATGGACTGGCCAGGAATCGCCACAGACGTGAGAAAAATGTGTAGTTCATGTCCTACATGTCAGAAAGCCAGCCCAGCCCTGCTGACTAAGGCACCCTTGCATCCTTTACCTATAATAAAAAACCCATTTCAAAGAGTAGCAATGGATATTTTTAGTCCGTTAAAAAGAACTAAATCGGGTCACAAATATGTCCTGGTGGTAGTAGATTATGCCACCAAGTGGCCGGAACCTTTTCTGTTAAAGAATATGACCTCAAAAACTGTGGTAAATTGCCTCATTGATTTGATTGCTAGAATGGGAGTTCCCGAGGAAATCCTAACCGATAACGGAGCCAATTTCATTAAAAAAACTATGAGACAGTTTTGCCACATCACAGGTATTCACCAAATTAAAACCTCCCCATACCACTCCCAAACTGATGGTATGGTGGAGCATTTCAATTCTATCTTGAAAAGACTCCTCAGAAAGTTGACCCAAACACCCAATATTGAGTGGGATGAGTGTTTACCCTTTGTGCTGTGGGCGTACAGTGGCACAATTCACAGTACTACCGGTTTTTCCCCCTACCATCTCTTGTTTGGAAGGGAGATGCGGTTGCCCCTTGATGAGCTTACCCGATATTGGAAAGGGAAGGAGGAAACCAGTGAGGTGGATGTGGTGGAATACGTAAAAGTGCTAAAGGCAAATATAGAGTTGGTGCAAGAGATGGCCCAAAAGAACGAGCAGAAACAGAAGGAATCCTCTAAGTATTACCATGACCAAAGAGCGGTTGACCGAGTGCTTTGTTGGGGAGTTTGTTTTGTATTTCGTCCACGGAAGACCTACAAATTACACAATGAGTGGCAGGGGAATTTTATTATTACCCAGAAGATTACGGATGTGACATACAAAGTTGATCTAGGTTCGGAGAGAAAAAGATACCGAACGTTTCATATCAATGGCATGAAGCCATGGATCTCTCCCGAAGCAGCAGTGTTTCTGTCGCTTGAGAATGAATTTGACAACCAGCCCCTATTGGAACTAGAAGACAAGTTACCCACTCACCTCACTCTCTCTCAGCAGCAGCAACTCATGGAGTTGAAGGAAGACTTCAAAGATGTTTTTCAGGATGTGCCGGGCAGAACAGATGTGGTGACCCATGACATTCCTACAGGAGACGCTCGGCCAGTTCGGTAACCTCCATATAGGTGACTTCCTTCGAGAAGAAATAAAAACATTATTAGAACAGGAAATCATAGAACCTTCTAAGAGTCCTTGGGCTACACCCATTGTATTGGTAGCTAAGAAAGATGGATCAACCAGAATGTGCGTGGATTATCGAAAGCTGAATGCCATCACTCAAGCAGATCCCTATCCTCTACCCCATATAGAGGAATTGATAGATGGAATTGGGAAGTCAACATTCATAACCACGTTGGGTCTCATGAAAGGATATTATCAAGTAGCGATGGAACAAGCGAGCAAGGACAAGACACATTTGTTACGCCTTTTGGAAAATACCAATTCCAGACTATGCCATTTAGTTTAATCTTAAGGGGGGACGACACCTGAAATCACCAAAATTTGAACACATATTTGTAGCTGTCATAACTTTCCCCCCCTTTCTTCTGTGCAAATACTTTTAAAACTAGCTTGTTGCTTATTGTGTGTGCTTTAAGATAATATGTAAAAGTCTCTATAGACATCTTTTCTTAGAAGATATATTCAAACACGCAAGAGTCACTCAAAAAATGGCACTTCCTAATTTGTGGCAGTCCTACAACAAGCAGGTATCAAAAGTATTTGCACAAAAGAAAGGGGAAAAAAGTTATGACAGCTACAAATATGTGTTCAAATTTTGGTGATTTCAGGTGTCGTCCCTGGATGAAGTGCTACGGGAGTTGTACCCTTTTGCCGTGGCCTATTTGGATGATATCCTGATTCACAGTGCAACCTGGGAGGATCATTTGGGATATCTCTCGCGAGTGATACAATGGATTCAACAAGCAGGCCTTTGTATTAAAGCACGAAAATGTAATTTTGCGGTGAATGAGTGCAAATACCTGGGTCATATCGTTGGAAAAGGAAAGATACGGCCAATGCAATGTAAAGTGGATGCTGTGCAAGCTTTCACACAACCTACAACAAAAAAGCAAGTCAGAGCCTTTACCGTGTTATGTGGGTACTACAGAAGATTCATCCCAAACTTTTCCACAATCGCAACAACTCTGACGGAATTAACTCAGAAAAGAATGGATAATAAAGTCAAATGGACACCACCTTGCGAGCAATCCTTTCAGTTGTTGAAAAAAATGTTAACCGAATTTCCAGTGTTAGTAACGCCAGATTGGAAAAGAATGTTTATTCTACAGACGGATGCCTCGGACTCTGGCCTAGGTTATATGAAGCCAAATAAACGAATTTGGAGAGGAACACCCCATCACCTTTGAATCCCGGAAATTACTACCATGAGAGCGGAAGTACTCGGCCATCGAACGGGAAGCCCTAGCCATAGTCAGAGGAATTCGTCATTTCCGGACTTACTTGGAGGGAACAAAATTTGAAGTGCAAACTGACCACAACCCACTCATTCACATGCCCCACATGAAAGATAGTCATGGCCGTATAGGAAGATGGGCATTGGCTTTACAGCCCTTTAACTTTACAGTTAAACATCGAGCTGGAGCTGCTAATAATAACATTGACGGGTTGTCTCGAGAGCATAGCTCTCTGAGTTGAGGAGGGGGAAATGTCAGGAGAAGCCCTGACTTTGGCTAATGACATTCACTTGTAGATAACATTACAAGGTATTTAAATACCATGCAAGAAGTCACCACAAACACAACCCCAACAGAGAAGCACAATACAAAGACCTCACCAGGGGAAGTAGGAAGGTCTTATTGTTTGCCAGGGGAAGACACCATGGTGACCAAGTGACAGCAAGAGGACAGCTTGTAAATTATAAAAGGATTGGATATTGTTAGTTAGGGGGGGCTTGTATTTGAGATACAGATTTAGTTAGCCTCTTAGTGTGAGACACTGAATATTGTTATATACAAGTTTGAAATATCTAAAGCTCATTGAGTGAGAATTCAGGCTCTCTTCGAGAGAGGTAATACAGCTGGGTAGCTGATTTTTGCTTAGACTGGGGAAGTTTAGGCCTCGGGTGATCGCTGTTTCCTTGGAAATAAAGGGGAAGTGATTTTCACCACAATTATTTCTGTGGTTTGAACAAAAAAGTGTCTTTTCTTTCAAATCAACTGTTCGTCAGTATTTGCCTCTTTTCAAACTATGACAGAAAAAAAATTTTGGGGGTAATTCTTAGATTCTATCTGAGATAGACACTTTTTTGATCTTAAAGAGAATTTTTTTGTCAATTTCCGTAAAAATGTTTCAAAACTAATGAAGAGCTTAGTTTAGCTGTGTGTGCCTCATTTTGAGGAAAAAAACATTTTTTTGCTAATATTTGTCCCATTTAACTTGTTTGACCAAAAAATCTCATTTCCTTCAAATTAAAACATATCCTCAGGATTTACCCGATTCCAAACTCATTGGAACAAAAATAACTTTCTCTGTAATTCTTAGATTCTTTCTGAGGTGGTCATATTCATACCGTAAAGAGAAGTTTGCTGTCAATATCCGCGAAAATTCTTTAAAACACCAGAAAATCTTAGTTTATCTGTATGTGGCTCGTTTTGGGGAGCAAAACTGTTATCTGTAATATTTGTCCCATTTAACTTGTTTGACCAAAAAATAACTTTTACATCAAATCAAAAGTGTTTCTCGGTGCTTCTTTCTGAGATATTTTTGGGCCTAAAAGAGAAGTTTTTGTCAATTTCCGGGAAAATGCTTCAAAACTAATGAAAAGCTTAGTTTAGCTGTATGTGGCTCATTTTGATGAGCAAAATTGTTTTCGGTAATATTTGTCCAATTTGACTTGTTTGAACCAAAAAAGTCGTTTCTATCAATTCAAAATATATCTTCAGGATTTACTCCCTTCCAAACTCGTTGAGAACAAATAACTTTCTGGGTAATTCTTCGCTTCTTTCTGAGGTAGTCATATTCGCCGTCAAGAGAATTTTTTTGTCAATTCACTTGAAAATGATATAAAACTTGCAGAAAAGCTTAAGTTTATCTATATGTGGCTCGTTTTGCTAAACTGTTTTCGATAATATTTGTCCCATTTGACTTGTTTGACAAAAAAAGTATTTTACATCAAATCAGAACCATTCCTTAGTATTTCCCTCTTTACAAACACTTTGAGAAAAAATAACTTTCTAGGTAATTTTTTGCTTCTTTCTGAGTAGTCACTTTTTTGACCTTAAAGACAAGTTTTTGTCAATTTCCGGAAAAATGTTTCGAAACGAATGTAAAGGATAGTTTAGCTCTATGTGGCTCATTTTAAAAAATAAAAGAGTTTTCAGTAATATTTGTCAAATTTGACTTGTTTGACCAAAAAGGGTCGTTTCCTACCAATTAAACCAAATTATCCCATTCTAAACCCGTTAATAAAAAAAAAATTCTGGGCAATTCTTAGCTTCTTTCCCAGGTAGTCACATTCAAACAGTAAAGAGAATTTTTTTGTCAATTTCCGCAAAAATGCTTTAAAACACCACAAAAGCTTAGTTTATCTGTATGAGGCCCATTTTGAGGAGCAAACCTTTTTTCGGTAATATTTGTCTTGTTGGACTTCCTTGACCAAAAAATATCTTTTCCATCAAAACAAAACCATTCCTAAGTTTTTGTCTCTTTTCAAACATTTTGAGAAAAAATAACTTTCTGGCTAATTGTTAGCTACTTTCTGAGATAGTCATTTTTTAACCTTAAAGAGTGGTTTTTAGTCAATTTTAGGGAAAATGCTTCCAATTTAATGAAAAGCATAATTCTGCTGTATGTGGCTCATTTTAAGGAGCATAACTGTCTTCCTTTATTTGTCCCTTGACTTGTTTGACCAAAAAAATTCATTTCCACCAAATCAATATATAATCTCAGAATTTACACTGTTCCAAACACATTGAGAAAAAATAACTTACTGGGTAATTCTAAACTTCATTCTGAGGCAGAGAATTTTTTTGACAATTTCCGAGAAAATGCTCTAAAACACCAGAAAAGCTTAGTTTATCTGTATGTGGCACGTTTTGAGGAGCAAAACAGTTTTCGGAAATATTTGACCAATTTGACTTGTTTGACCAAAAAATATCTTTTCCATCAAATGAAAACCGTTCATTTTTTGTCTGTTTTCAAACATTTTGGAAAAAATTACTTTCTGGGTAATTCTTAGCTTCTTTCTGAGATAGTCAATTTTCGGACCTTAAAGAGAGGTTTTATATAAATTACCACGAAAATGCTTTAAACCACCAGTAAAGCTTAGTTTATCTGTTTGTGGCTTGTTTTGAGGAGCAAAACTGTTTTCGATATTATTTCTCCCATTTGACTGGTTTGAACAAAAAGTGTCGTTTCCTTCAAATCAACTGTTCGTCAGTATTTGCCTCCTTTCAAACTATGACAGAAAAAATAACTTTTTGTGTAGTTTTTAGCTTCTATCTGAGATAGACACTTTTTTGATCTTAAAGAGAAGTTT
>CBDHDT010000017.1:0-7555 GCA_965261215.1 Ekhidna sp. | reverse complement strand
AACACTCAGAAAAAGATGGTGTGGGTGTACTGCCTCTACAGTCCTCCTTTGGGCCATTAAGAGAGGAGTCTGTAATCCATGCAGAAGTACTATTCGCATATTTCCTTGGAGAGCATCATCTTGCCTTTCAATTGGGAGATCATTGTACCAAACTATTCATGTTGATGTTTCCTGAAGTGCAGTCGTACTAAAGCAACAGCTGTGTTGAAAGGTATTGTCCAGGATTGTTGGAAAACCATTTCCGCAGCAGTTAAAGAGACTAAATACTTCAACCTCCAAACTGATGAGACAACTGATATTACCTTTACACAATAAGCTGCTATTATGTTTTAATTCTCCGATAACATCCAAGGACAGGTGAGAATGTGTCTTCTTTGGCCACGAAATGTAGAGAGGGCAACTAGAGAGCTGTTATTTAAAGCAATCAATAAGCATTTTCAAGAATGCACCACCCTTCTTTATGATAATCTTGTCGGATTAGGTAGAGATGGGGCCAATGTAATGTTGGGAGCATGAAATTCAGTGATGCCATGGTTAAGATGTAAGCAGCCAGCTTTAGTTGTTCTTCAATGTCACATAGCAGCACATAGCAAATGAGTCCTGCAAAGTATTGCCTGATGAATTGGAAGATATGACAACTGATGTATGGTATTATTTCCAGAAGAGCCCAAGGAGGCTGCAACAGTTTGAAGGATTTCAGGGTTTTGTGAAATACAAGCCACACAAGTTGTTAAAAGCATGCCAAACATGATGACTTAGCCTTGAAGCTTGTGTAAATCGTCTTATCGAGCAATATGTAGCCTTACTCTCATACTTTCAAAGCACTGAGGATAAGCAGGCAGTAGTGAGAAGAGTAAAAATTGTACTTGAAAAGCCTCTGACCAAAGCTTACCAATTGTTCATAATTTCAACAGGTACATGCAGAAGTAATCTCCAATCCTTCATGTTCTCTACCAAGTGTTCGATGTCTTAATACGAAAATTTCTGTTGCGGTTTATGAATTCTGAGTACGTGTGTGCTGCTGAACATGTTTCACAAGTTTATGATAACTCAGAAGAGTATCTCCCTTTACATGAACTTGTGTAGATCACAACACACTATCATACCTTGAAGAAGAGGATGGATTATCATCTGAAGATGTGAGAAAATTTAGGGAGACTATCCTAGCTTGGTAGATTGCTGTAATGTTGAGCATTGGTCTCAACAAAATGAACCACAGAAACAGATTAGGAATTTATACATTAAATTCACTTTTAGCAGTACAATTCAAGATCCTCAAAAATGCAATGAATTTAACCGAACACTGAACTATTCAAGACATGTGAAAATGCTATAAAAACACTTTAGTATGTTATTTCTCATAAAATTGTTGTTTGGGTTTTGCTTGGAATTTTTGTCGCCAAAAAATATGGGTAATACAGGCGAGTAGTTTGGAAATTACCAAAAAATTATGGCATCACTGAGCTATTTGGATTGGGCAGTTCTTGCTCCTGGTCAACTATTACCTTGTCCAAAAGAAGCCATAACTGATCCTCTATCAAAATATCAGCTGTAGTAGTCACATTTGCAATGTTACCGTCTCAAGGAAGCTGTAGCTGACCCCCTATGTGTACAGTCAACAATAGCAACAACATTGTGTGCATTGATATATGAGTAGAGTAACACCTTCAATAAAGTTTAGAAAAGTGATTAAATATCTTGGAGACCCTCCACCCATCTGCTAAAAGTTGATGTCAATTCTCCTTTTCTCCTCTACTGCTCAACCATGATGTACAGAAATTAAAAAATATATATAAAAAAGAACAAACAAAGAAAGTACATGAAGTTAGAACAAAAGTGTTTTGTTTAAAAACAATCAGCTATGTTGGATTTCCCTTTTAAAAAAGAACGAAAACAGGACTGTAACCATTTAAAATCATACACTAATATTGGATTGGTTTTAAAATCATGAAGTGCCACTGAACCCCACCTAAACAAGCACAATAACAGTGTATGATCTCAAATGGTAAATGTGGTCTAACTGATTATGGCCTATATGTGTGCAGTCTTGTTTCCATTCTTTTTATAACAGGTCAATCCTATATGGCTGATTTAAAAAATAAAATAAAAATTTGCTTCTGTCTTATATATATTTATGGCAGTATGTATGTATAAAAATATATGTGTCAATATTCTTTTTTTTTTGTCGGCAAAACAATCTGAAGAGGCTGAGATTTAGGACACAGGAGTAACTCGGGTCCGAAGTAATATGGGATGAGTAGTGATTATGACAACAATGGTAGGGGATATCAAGAAAAAATATATATTTCTTACCATTTCACCATCAAACATTTACGTAACCAACGTTGGTGAGGAGGCTGGTGGCGCAACTGCCATGACAAAAATGATTGCCATGACAAAAATGATGGCATTACCAAGAAAAAATATAATATTGCATTACCAACATCTATGCTGTTTGGGTTGCCATGACAATGGTGGGTGTCAACATGGAAAAGGGGGGATTTTGCAGTTTTATCATCAAACTTGGTAAGAAGTCTGGTGGCACTACCATGATAATGCAGGCTGTGGTTGTGTTGCCTTGACAAAAATGGTGGGCAATACCAGGGGGAAAGTTAATTTTGCAGTTTCGTCATCTAAATTGAAGAGAAAAATATGTATAATAGACAGATGTTGGGAAAGATGAGTGAATTAAAGAATATTCTTTACCAAGATCTACTGATATGTGCTGTTCCTGTGACAAAAAACAACAACAGCATCATCCCCAGAATCTAGCAAAGCCAACTTTTGGTTGGAATCTCTGCTATTGTATGTATACAAACATGTATATATTAGGGAGTGTGGATGCACTAGCTGATACTGTGTTGACCCCAATTTTAGGATAGCGGTACAAACAAAACATTCATATCACAGCTAGAACTCACTTTGGAAACTTCTTAGTACCCTAAACATGGTTTACAGCAGATTTCAACCCAAACACACTTCAAACTACCTTAAATTATTCACGAAGGTTGTAAGCCAGTGCCTTCAATAACCACTAAAATATGTTAAGTTTACATGTTCATGGATATGTATCTATATATCTATCTACTTTTCTTCTCTGTTATAACTTGTGTACAGGAGATCCACCCTTTATAATTTTACTATAAGAAGCCTCCAAATTATCAAATACATATGACCAACAAATGTTTTTCAATTTTTGTGAAAAAAATTGTCCACCATTCTGTTGATTATGCAATCAAGCTAACTCGATTAAAAATTTATTTTTAATGATCGCTCAAGTGATATTGTTAGCAGAAGGATAATAGTTTCACATTTTGTGTAATATATTCTGTGTAATATTATTCTTTGTTCTTCGTAACAGTTTTCCACGAACAGTTTTCCCAGAACAAACTAAGTAGGCTGATGCTAATCCTCTAAGCTGTTTGGTTATCCTGTGCAAATATTACTAAGTTATTGAGCAGCTTCAGCCTACAGCAGCTGCATTTATCTACTACAATGAAGTGAACAGTCAGTGGCAATACAGACAACCTTGTTCCACTAAGAAAAAGGCGAGTAAAATAAAGCCATAGTGCAATATAACAACCTGGCCTAGCAAAATTAAGCTAATGTCTTTCTTGTAGTATCTATGGGAGTTGTTAACATAGTGTTTTTGTTGCTTACAATACACTCTGCAAGTGTACAGTTAACAGTAGCAAAAAGATTGATATAGTATGAGCTAATTTTCTTTACATGGGGATATCCAAGAATTGCAACAATACATGGCATGTGCTGCTGGGTAACGATTGGTTATATGATTTATGGTAAAGGGTCATTGGACTGGTTGTGTTATTATGTATATATTCTGTAGATATCTAAGTAGTTCTCCATCTACAAATCATAAGTGACAAACACTAAAAAAATGAAAGAAAGAAAGAAAGAAGTAAGAAATTTAAAAAAATATTTAATTAAAAGAAGACTATATTTGACTGATTTGTCAAATGTGAAAGAAACTAAACTAAATCCATTTATCAAACTTTATATGACATTTAACCATTACAACTTGTACATACCAATAATTTTACAACTTTTTAAAAGCTATATAAAATTCAAGTGTCATCTAACAATTGTGATATAAATGGATTTAGTCTTGTTACCGTTTGACACATCAATCCAATGTTATTTTTGCTTTTACTAGGTATATCTATGTTCATTTATTATGGTCATCCGGAGAGTAGGCCAGGGGTGGCTGAAATTTTGGATACAGCAATACCTCGGGCCCGGAAGTAACATGGGATGAGTAGTAGTTGCCATGACAACAATGATTGGGATTAACAAAAAATAATAATAATATTTTGCAGTTCTGTCATCAACTTGGTGAGAAGACTGGTGGGACTATTGTGTTGGCGCCTGCCATGGTTAGGTTGCCATGACATAAATAGTGGGCATAACCAAGATAAATAGAATTTGCCAAGGTCGGATTGCCATGACAAAATGGTGGGTTTTCAAACGAAAAAGAGAGTTTTCACTTTTATCATCATAGTTTAAAAAGGGAGAAAATTATTGTAGTAAAAAGGTTGTTGAAATTAGATAATAATATTTACTTAGACCAACGGACAGATATATAGGTCCAGCATTAAAAAGGTCAACAACTACTGCTAGCACAGCCACCCAATGGGTGGCGACTCTGTTAGTACTTAAATAAACAAGAAACATTATAGGGTGTTTACATTAGATTGACCTGCTAAACAAGGAAATAAGATTGTACACATTTAGACCACAACCAGTTAGATGACCTTTATTAATTAAAATTGTATTCACCAATCATTATACTGATTTTAAAGTATCATATTGGTTAATGGTCTAGAGTCATCTAACCATAGTGGCCGACATGTGTGCAGTATTGTTTCCAATCTTGTCAATTCATTGTTTTTTAATAACCTCCAATTGTTGTTTCTGTAGATTATAGTTGATAGTTGGAGGACTAAACAGAGTCCTACTTAGAGTTATATAGTTGTTGGACACAACATATATCATTACTTGTACACCATGTTGTTCACTACACAAAAAAACTCAGAGCATACCATATCTTGTTGCTCTTGTTGACAGTACTCATGTAGGGTCAGCCAACAACACCCTTCAAGGACATACTAACAGCTACATAAGAGAATTCCACCACCCAAGCCTCCTTTGGACTTGGTAAGAGTTTTCCAGGTGCAAGAACTCCACAAACCAAACACCAAAACTAGTGTAGGTTATTCATTCTGCTTATAGAATGTGTAACGTAGCTAATGATCTTAACCTAATTTGGATTATAAAAGAGCATGTGACCTAGCATGATTGCAAGATTGACAAACATAGCTACCCATGCCTTTTAACTCTAAAACAAACAAACAGAGTAGTCGTGGATGTGTGCTGGAATATTTGGGGGCTACTGGTAATGTGTTTTATGTTTTTATGTAAGTTATGCGTTTGGAAAAAAAGAGATATCGATTTAAAGATGAATTTCAGGTTTTTAACATGTTTAATGCTGTCAATTTAATACCTAAATGAAGGATTTACAGCCATCTTTGAGTTTTTTAGGGCTAATATCAGCTCAAACCACCATTTATACAGTTAATAGGAGCTTTTTGTGTTTCGCCTACACCATAGTGAAGTGCTACTGCAGCCTCCTATATTTATACGCCTGCAAGGTACTGCAGTCTTCTATATTTATACACTTGGCAAGGTATTTCAGCTCACCATACAATGCCTTGCATTGCATTCTAGTACCTTATTTAAACACCCATAAGCGCATAATTCTCACCATCATAACCGGCTATATCTGGGGCAAGACACGTGAGCAGTCATATGTAAGTTAAAAATGCATTACTACACCAATAAATTCACACATATGAGTGCTCAGGATGATTATCCCTAAAAATAGCAGTAGATCACAACGGCTAACATCCATCTGCTGAGAAAGCAGCAGAGTTTCTTATGTTTACTGGGCATCACTCTGACTCTCTTTACTTTTGAGAATGATGTCCTCCTGGATGGATTTTTTTTGCTGTATGCACAATGTAGCAATGCATAGCTTTTGTCTGATTACATTAATTCCATTCTTACACCAAATTGCAGCTTACTGTACTTGCAATCTAATGGTTTGAACACTTTGCATAGGAGTAGGAAGGAAAAAATATTGGAGAGTGGGACAGAGCTGGACAAATATTTGCAACAACTTTAATGTTTTAAAAATTACTTTTGAAAAAAAAGAATGGTCATATTGATACATGTGCACATGTACAGGATGGAAATATTTAAAAATAGTGTTACTCACATTTGGAAAAAATATCATCACATGGGAAGCTACCAAATGATTTATGACAATACTAGTTCAACAAGAGAATAAAATCTTTTTATAAAGACGGCCAGTTATATTGGTTTATCTTTTTAAAAAAGAACGGAAACAAGACTGTCCCTAAGTTAGCCACCACTAGTTGGACGCTCATTACCTTTTAAAATCATATACACCAATATTTTGCAGGTTAAAAAAAATTCTCGTATCTTTTTGGAGTGTAATGAAAAAAACTTCCACAGGGTGATCAAAGTTATGTAAACATGTTTGATCCCTTCTGTGTGATTAGTAGCCTGAATGCAAGCTAGTTGAAGCAAATGACGGTGACAGGTGCACAAAGATAGCATGTGGTAAGTTCCTTTTCATTCTTTCCTGAACTCCATTTTTTTACCAGAAAATGTTGCTGCTCCATCAAAGCCAATGCCCATGCCAACAAGCTTGCTGATTTGTATATTCCTCTGCTTCAACCAATTACCGATTGCCTCAATGAAATCAAATACAGCTTCTGTTGATGTATAGGTAGCATTTCTTCCTGCCCTATCCGAACTGTTTTAGATTTTCACCACCACAGGACACGACCAAATCAACCAATATATCAAAATTAGTAGTTTGGGGAATATGCTGCCATGCAAGAAAATGGGTACAAAGGAGAAGCACCCTGATAACACTCCTATTTTTATCCTCTCTTGCTCTCCAACAATTTGTTGTTGCTGTATAATACAAGATCCCTCTTTTCTTGCTCTTGCTGCTAATAATTCTGCTTCACAGTGCTTAATATGAGAATTACTTTTCGAATGTGCCCTCATTTTCTCCACTACCCTTTTCCAGTTCTTGAACGACTTGGTAATCCATACACCTCCAATTTTTGGAAGTGACTGAGGCTTCTGCTTTCTACAGACCTTACAAATGCTCCTTGATAATTATGGTCATATTCCAAACACAAGTAATCGGTTTTCCATTTCTTGTTATACTTTCGTTGGGCCGATATCTAGCTGAGAATAAAGATCCATAGTAACAAAAATTGAAGAGTGTTCTTTTTGCTGTTACAGCCAGAATATATACAGTGTATAAGTTAAATGTTGGCATTGTTGCACAAACACATTATATACTTACCAATGGAGAGGTACTTCTGTTATGTAGTACAGCTTTCAGCAAACTAGCTATGGTCATTGGGTCTGACTCCAAGAAACAGGACTGGGACTCTTCTAGTAAGACTGAGAGAGCCTTGCATGATTTCAAATT
>CBDHDT010000016.1:0-91381 GCA_965261215.1 Ekhidna sp. | reverse complement strand
CTAATGCTGGTTGCTGGTGACTTCCTATAGTTACTGCTGGTTGCTGGTGTCTTCCTATATCTAATGCTTGTTGCTCGTGTCTCCTATAGCTAATGCTGGTTGCTGGTGTCTTCCTATAGCTAATGCTGGTTGCTGGTGTCTTCCTATAGCTAATAATGGTTGCTGGTAAGTTCCTATAGCTAATGCTGGTTGCTGGTGTCTTCCTATAGCTAATGCTGGTTTCTGGTGACTTCCTTTAGTTACTGCTGGTTTCTGGTGTCTTCCTATAGCTAATGCTGGTTGCTCGTGTCTTCCTATAGCTGATGCTGGTTGCTGGTGTCTTCCTATAGCTAATGCTGGTTGCTGGTGTCTTCCTATAGCTACTGCTGGTTGCCAGTGTCTTTCTATAGCTAATGTTGTTTGCTGGTGTCTTCCTATAGCTAATGCTTGTTGCTGGAGTCTTCCTATAGCTAATGCTCGTTGCCAGTGTCTTCCTATAGCTAATGCTGGTTGCTGGAGACATCCTATAGGTAATGCTGGTTGCCTGTGTCTTCCTATAGCTAATGTTGGTTGCCAGTGTCTTCCTATAGCTAATGCTGGTGTCTTCCTATAGCTATAATTCTGGTTGCTGGTGACTTCCTATAGCTAATGCTGGTTGCCTGTGTCATCCTATTGTTAATGCTGGTTTCTGGTGATATTCCTATAGCTAATGCTTGTTGCTGGTGTCTTCCTATAGCTAATGCTGGATGCCAGTGTCTTCCTATAGTTAATGAAGGTGCCAGTGTCTTCGTATAGCTAATACTAGTTGCTGGTGACTTCCTACAACTAATGCTGGTTGCTAGTGTCTTCCTACAGCTAATGCTGGTTGCTGGTGTCTTCCTATAGCTAATGCTGGTTGCTGTTATCTTCCTATAGCTAATGCTGGTTGCCAGTGTCTTCCTATAGCTAATACTGGTTGCTGGTGACTTCCTATAGCCAATGCTGGTTTCCAGTGTCTTCCTATAGCTAATACTGTTTGCTGGTGTCTTCCTCTAGCTAATGCTGGTTGCTGGTGTCTTCCTATAGCTAATGCTGGTTGCTGGTGTCTTCCTATAGCTAATGCTGGTTGCCGTTGTCTTCCTATAGCTAATGTTGGTTGCTGGTGATTTCCTATAGCTAATACTGGTTGCTGGTGATTTCCTATAGCTAATACTGGTTGCTAATATCTTCATATAGCTAATGCTGTTTGCTTTTGTCTTCATATAGCTAATGCTGGTTGCCAGTATCTTCCTATAGCTAATGCTGTTTGCCAGTATCTTCATATGGATACTGCTGGTTGCTGATATCTTCCTATAGCTAATGCTGGTTGCCTGTGTCTTCCTAAAGCTAATGCTGGTTGCTGTTGTCTTCCTATAGCTAATGCTGGTTGCTGATGTCTTCCTATAGCTAATGCTGGTTGCTCGTATCTTCATATAGCTAATGCTGGTTGCCAGTGTCTTCTTATAGCTAATGCTGGTTGAGAGTGTCTTCCTATAGCTAATGCTGGTTGCCAGTGTCTTCCTATAGCTAATGCTGGTTGCTGGTGTCTTCCTATAGCTAATGCTGGTTGCCAGGATCTTCCTATAGCTAATGCTGGTTGCTGGTGTCTTCCTATAGCTAATGCTGTTTGCTGGTGACTTCCTATAGTTACTGCTGGTTGCTGGTGTCTTCCAATAGCTAATGCTGGTTGCTCGTGTCTTCCTATCGCTAATGCTGGTTGCTGTTGTCTTCCTATTGCTAATGCTGGTTGCTGGTGTCTTCCTATAGCTAATACTGGTTGCTGGTGACTTCCTATAGCTAATGCTGGTTGCTGGTGTCTTCCTAGCCCTAATGCTGGTTGCTGGTGACTTCCTATAGCTAATGCTGGTTTCTGGTGTCTTCCTTTTGCTAATGCTGGTTGCTCGTGTCTTCCTATAGCTAATGCTGGTTGCTGGTGTCTTCCTATAGCTAACGCTGGTTGCTTCCTATAGCTACTGCTGGTTGCTGGTGTCTTCCTATAGCTAATGCTGGTTGCTGGTGTTTTCCTATAGCTAATGCTGGTTGCTGTTGTCTTCCTAAAGTTAATGCTTTTTTCCAGTGTCTTTCTATAGTTAAAGCTGGTTTCTGGTGTCTTCCTATAGCTAATGCTGGTTGCCAGTGTCTTCCTATAGCTAATGCTGGTTGCTGGTGACATCCTATAGCTAATGCTGGTTGCCCGTGTCTTCCTATAGATAATGCTGGTTGCCAGTGTCTTCCTATAGCTAATGCTGGTTGCTGGTGACTTCCTATATCTAATGCTGGTTGCTTATGTCTTCCTATAGCTAATGCTGGTTGCTGGTGTCTTCCTATAGCTAATGCTGGTTGCTGATGCCTTCCTATAGCTAAAACTGGTTGCTGATGTCTTCCAATAGCTAATGTTGGTTGCTACTATCTTCCTACAGCTAATTCTGGTTGCTGGTGTCTTCCTATAGCTAATGCTGTTTGCTGGTGTCTTGCTATTGCCAATGCTGGTTGCCAGTGTCTTCCTATAGCTAATGCTGGTTGCCAGTGTCTTCCTATAGCTAATGCTGGTTGCCAGTGTCTTCCTATAGCTAATGCTGATTGTTGGTGTCTTCCTATAGCTAATGCTGGTTGCTGGTGTCTTCCTATAGCTAATGCTGGTTGCTGGTGTCTTCCAATAGCTAATGTTGGTTGCTAGTGTCTTCCTACAGCTAATTCTGGTTGCTGGTGTCTTCCTATAGCTAATGCTGGTTGCTTGTGTCTTTCTATAGCTAATGCTGGTGGCCAGTGTGTTCCTATAGCTAATGCTGTTTGCCAGTGTCTTCCTATAGCTAATGCTGGTTGCCAGTATCTTCCTATAGCTAATACTGGTTGCTGGTGTCTTCCTATAGCTAATGCTGGTTGTGGTGTCTTCCTTAAGATAATGCTGGTTGCAGGTGACTTCCTATAGCTAATGCTGGTTGCCAGTGTCTTCTTATAGCTAATGCTGGTTGAGAGTGTCTTCCTATAGCTAATGCTGGTTGCCAGTGTCTTCCTATAGCTAATGCTGGTTGCTGGTGTCTTCCTATAGCTAATGCTGGTTGCCAGGATCTTCCTATAGCTAATGCTGGTTGCTGGTGTCTTCCTATAGCTAATGCTGTTTGCTGGTGACTTCCTATAGTTACTGCTGGTTGCTGGTGTCTTCCAATAGCTAATGCTGGTTGCTCGTGTCTTCCTATAGCTAATGCTGGTTGCTGTTGTCTTCCTATTGCTAATGCTGGTTGCTGGTGTCTTCCTATAGCTAATACTGGTTGCTGGTGACTTCCTATAGCTAAAGCTTGTTGCTGGTGTCTTCCTATAGCTAATGCTGGTTGCTGGTGTCTTCCTATAGCTAATACTGGATGCTGGTGACTTCCTATAGCTAATGCTGGTTGCCGGTGTCTTCCTATAGCTAATGCTCGTTGCTGGTATCTTCCTATAGCTAATGCTGGTTTCCTGTGTCTTCCTATTGCTAATACTGGTTGGCAGTGTCTTCCTGTAGTTACTGCTGGTTGCTGGTTTCTTCCTATAGCTAATGCTGGTTGCTCGTGTCTTCCTATAGCTAATGCTGGTTCCTGGTGACTTCCTATAGCTAATGCTGGTTGCCAGTGTCTTCCTATAGCTAATGCTGATTGCCTGTGTTTTCCTATAGCCAATGCTGGTTGCCTGTATCTTCCTATAGCTAATGTTGGTTGCTGGTGTCTTCCTATATCTAATGCTGGTTGCTGGTCACTTCTTATAGCTAATGTTGGTTGCTATTATCTTCCTATAGCTAATGCTGGTTGCTTGTGTCTTCCTATAGCTAATGCTGGTTGCTGTTGTCTTCATATAGCTAATGCTGGTTGCCAGTGTCTTCCTATAGCTAATGCTTGTTGCCAGTGTCTTCCTGTAGCTAATGCTGGTTGCCAGTGTCTTCCTATAGCTAATGCTGGTTGCTGGTGTCTTGCTATAGCTAATACTGGTTGCTGGTGTCTTCCTATGATATTGAGAAAGTATGCTGTGGCAAATAGTTTCGTATCACTTGCTTCAAACTTACATCTTTGGTTTCTGCCCCGAGGTTTCTCTTCAAATTTTGGACTTGAGATTAAGAAATTGCATGGACAAAGAACACCATGACTTGGAACTGGAGTATCCAATGGCTCTGCAATTTATAATATGGCTACTACTTAGGAACTGAAACAGTTTTTATTTTATTTACTTTCCTTTCTTTTTTTAAAATTTTTTGATATATAGTCGTATTAACTCTTTCACTGCTAGACACGTGGCGGTGACATGCTATTATTTTTAAATGAATTGTGTAAAATAGATTGTTTGCACCAAGCGTCTAGAATCACATAGGCATGTATTCAGCGAGTAGTTCTAGCTGCTTTCCTCAGCTAGCAAACATTTGTAGTATTTGCTAGTCTTAGGAACATGCTGCTTTCCTCAGCTGGTTATGGGACTATATATGAGTCGGTGTTTGGACTAACATTTCTAGTCACTCCCACAGCTATGTATGGCTGGGTATTGTTTTCACTCGTGTTTCTTTTAGTTTTAAAAAAACAAACATAAAATTTAGCAATCTGCTGGAAGTTGTGATTAAAAGTTCATACAGACATTTTTGCCATCTTACACTATATGCTTGAAATGTATGTCCATGCTACTGAATTCTCATTAATTGTCTCACCAGTCAGTAGTAATTCTTCACTAGCTAGATAAGGTTTCAGTTGCCACTAACTTTCAGAAAACTGTCATTCTAAACATCGACTATGGGAATGTTTTTTATCTCAGATTTTGCCAACTTGTAAAACCGTAAATGCACACGCACCTTACCATATCCGGTTTAGATTTGTCCCGAATCACCTATTGAAGTGGCTCAAAAACAAATACGTGACATTTGCATTGTGGATGGTGTAACATATTCTGGTTTTGTGTATGCGCAGGTGTGAGTGTGTGTGTGTGATGTGTGTGCATGTGGTTGTGTGTGCATGCATGTGTCTGTGTACATGTGTGAGTGTACGTGCATGTGTGTGTGTGTATTTGCCTGTAGATCCCAACCAGCTCCAAGTTAGTATCTTATTTTCATGTGCTCTGTAGACAAATCCTTCGTCTTTCTATAGCTAATACTGGTAGTCCACACTGGTTTAGACACTGAGAGTTGTTCTGGATGTCTATAATGTTGCTATTATATTATATTAGGTTGGACTGCACCTTTCGAGGTACTTGTGGATGGTGTGGAGTTCAATGGGACTGGATTTTGTGTTGGAGATAATGTAACCTTTACTTGTACAGTATCTTCACTTGTTCATCTGTGGACTGGTCCTAGCTTGAGTGTATCAATTTCTCCTGGTACTGTGGTGCCTTTTATGGGAGGACCTGATGGTAGATTCATATTGACACGTGTGGGAAACCAAACAAGTGTAATAATAACTTCACTTTCCTTGGTTGTGTATTCTGGGTTTGATGCCACTAAACTTACCTGTGCTGATGGTCTTCTGGTGGTTGAAGAAACCCAGACTTCTACTGCCACTGTCTTAGGTGAGGTGTACACTTATAGTATGTCTTGTATGTTAACTGGGAACATTATTATAGTTTAAGCCATGTTGTCTTCCACACTCTTAGGTGAGAGTGTACACTTATAGTATGTCTTGTATGTTAACTGTGAACATTATTATAGTTTAAGCCATGTTGTCTTCCACTGTCTTAGGTGAGAGTATACACTTATAGTATGTCTTGTATGTTAACTGGGAACATTATTATAGTTGCCATGTTGTCTTCCACTGTCTTAAGTGAGAGTGTACACTTATAGTATGTCTTGTATGTTAACTGTGAACATTATTTTAGTTTAAGCCATGTTGTCTTCCACTGTCTTAGGTGAGAGTATATACTTATAGTATGTCTTGTATGTTAACTGTGAACATTATTATAGTTTAAGCCATGTTGTCCTCCACTGTCTTAGGTGAGGTGTACACTTATAGTATGTCTTGTATGTTAACTGTGGACATTATTATAGTTTAAGCCATGTTGTCTTCCACTGTCTTAGGTGAGAGTGTACACTTATAGTATGTCTTGTATGTTAACTGGGAACATTATTATAGTTTAAGCCATGTTGTCTTCCACTGTCTTAGGTGAGAGTGTACACTTACAGTATGTCTTGTATGTTAACTGTGAACATTATTATAGTTTAAGCCATGTTGTCTTCCACTGTCTTAGGTGAGAGTGTACACTTATAGTATGTCTTGTATGTTAATTGTGAACATTATTATAGTTTAAGCCATGTTGTCTTCCACTGTCTTAGGTGAGGTGTACACTTATAGTATGTCTTGTATGTTAACTGTGGACATTATTATAGTTTAAGCCATGTTGTCTTCCACTGTCTTAGGTGAGGTGTACACTTATAGTATGTCTTGTATGGTAACTGTGGACATTATTATAGTTTAAGCCATGTTGTCTTCCACTGTCTTAGGTGAGGTGTACACTTATAGTATGTCTTTAACTGTTGACATTATTATAGTTTAAGCCATGTTGTCTACCACTCTCTTAGGTGAGGTGTACACTTATAGTATGTCTTGTATGTTAACTGTGGACATTATTATAGTTTAAGCCATGTTGTCTTCCACTGTCTTAGGTGAGAGTATACACTTATAGTATGTCTTGTATGTTAACTGGGAACATTATTATAGTTTAAGCCATGTTGTCTGCTACTGTCTTAGGTGAGGTGTACACCTATAGTATGTCTTGTATGTTAACTGTGAACATTATTATAGTTTAAGCCATGTTGTCTTCCACTGTCTTAGATGAGAGTGTACACTTATAGTATGTCTTGTATGTTAACTGGGAACATTATTATAGTTTAAGCCATGTTGTCTTCCACTGTCTCAGGTGAGAGTGTACACTTATAGTATGTCTTGTATGTTAACTGGGAACATTATTATAGTTTAAGCCATGTTGTCTTCCACTGTCTTAAGTGAGAGTGTACATTTATAGTATGTATTGTATGTTAACTGGGGACATTATTATAGTTTAAGCCATGTTGTCTTCCAGTGTCTTAGGTGAGAGTGTACACTTATAGTATGTCTTGTATGTTAACTGTGGACATTATTATAGTTTAAGCCATGTTGTCTGCCACTGTCTTAGCTAAGGTGTACACTTATAGTATGTCTTGTATGTTAACTGTGGACATTATTATAGTTTAAGCCATGTTGTCTGCCACTGTCTTAGGTGAGAGTGTACACTTATAGTATGTCTTGTATGTTAACTGTGAACATTAGCCATGTTGTCTTTCACTGTCTTAGGTGAGAGTGTACACTTATAGTATGTCTTCTATGTTAACTGGGGACATTATTATAGTTTAAGCCATGTTGTCTGCCACTGTCTTAGGTGAGAGTGTACACTTATAGTATATCTTGTATGTAAACTGTGAACATTATTATAGTTTAAGCCATGTTGTCTGCTACTGTCTTAAGTGAGAGTGTACACTTATAGTATGTCTTGTATGTTAACTGGGAACATTATTATAGTTTAAGCCATGTTGTCTTCCACTGTATTAGGTGAGAGTGTACACTTATAGTATGTCTTGTATGTTAACTGGGAACATTTTTATAGTTTAAGCCATGTTGTCTGCTACTCTCTTAGGTGAGAGTGTACACTTATAGTATGTCTTGTATGTAAACTGGGAACATCATTATAGTTTAAGCCATGTTGTCTTCCACTGTCTTAGGTGAGGTGTACACTTATAGTATGTCTTGTATGTTAACTTGGAATATTATTATAGTTTAAGCCATGTTGTCTGCCACTGTCTTAGGTGAGAGTGTACACTTATAGTATGTCTTGTATGTAAACAGTGAACATTATTATAGTTTAGGCCATGTTGTCTTCCACTGTCTTAGGTGAGAGTGTACACTTATATTATGTCTTGTATGTAAACTGTGAACATTATTATAGTTTAAGCCATGTTGTCTGCTACTGTCTTAGGTTAGAGTGTACACTTATAGTATGTCTTGTATGTTAACTGTGAACATTATTATAGTTTAATCCATGTTGTCTGCCTGTCTTAGGTGAGAGTGTACAATTATAGTATGTCTTGTATGTTAACTGGGAACATTATTAAAGTTTAAGCCATGTTGTCTTCCACTGTCTTAGGTGAGAGTGTACACTTATAGTATGTCTTGTATGTTAACTGTGGACATTATTATAGTTTAAGCCATGTTGTCTGCCACTGTCTTAGGTTAGAGTGTACACTTATAGTATGTCTTGTGTGTTAACCTGGAACATTATTATAGTTTAAGCCATGTTGTCTGCCACTGTCTTAGGTGAGAGTGTTCACTTATAGTATGTCTTGTATGTTAACTGGGAATATTATTATAGTTTAAGCCATGTTGTCTGCCACTGTCTTAGTTGAGAGTGTATACTTATAGTATGTCTTGTATGTTAACTGGGAACATTATTATAGTTTAAGCCATGTTGTCTGCCACTGTCTTAGGTGAGAGTTTACCCTTATAGTATGTCTTGTAAGTTAACTGTGGACATTATTATAGTTTAAGCCATGTTGTCTTCCACTGTCTTAGGTGGGAGTGTACACTTATAGTATGTCTTGTATGTTAACTGTGGACATTATTATAGTTTAAGCCATGTTGTCTTCCACCGTCTTATGTGAAGTGTACACTTATAGTATGTCTTGTATGTTAACTGTGGACATTATTATAGTTTAAGCCATGTTGTCTTCCACTGTCTTAGGTGAGGTGTACACTTATAGTATGTCTTGTATGTTAACTGTGGACATTATTATAGTTTAAGCCATGTTGTCTGCTACTGTCTTAGGTCAGAGTGTACACTTATAGTATGTCTTGTATGTTAACTGTGGGCATTTAAGCCATGTTGTCTGCAACTGTCTTAGGTGAGGTGTACACTTATAGTATGTCTTGTATGTTAAATGTGGACATTATTATAGTTTAGTCCATGTTTTCTTCCACTGTCTTAGGTGAGAGTTTACACTTATAGTATGTCTTGTATGTTAACTGTGAACATTATTATAGTTTAAGCCATGTTGTCTTCCACTGTCTTAGGTGAGAGTGTACACTCATAGTATATCTTGTATGTTAACTGTGAACATTATTATAGTTTAAGCCATGTTGTTTTCCACTGTCTTAGGTGAGAGTGTACATTTATAGTATGTCTTGTATGTTAACTGGGAACATTATTATACTTTAAGCCATGTTGTCTGCTACTCTCGTAGGTGAGAGTGTACACTTATAGTATGTCTTGTTTGTAAACTGAGAACATTATTATAGTTTAGGCCATGTTGTCTTCCACTGTCTTAGGTGAGAGTGTACACTTATAATATGTCTTGTATGTAAACTGTGAACATTATTATAGTTTAAGCCATGTTGTCTGCTACTGTCTTAGGTGAGAGTGTACACTTATAGTATGTCTTGTATGTTAACTGTGAACATTATTATAGTTTAAGCCATGTTGTCAGCCTGTCTTAGGTGAGAGTGTACACTTATAGTATGTCTTGTATGTTAACTGGGAACATTATTATATTTTAAGCCATGTTGTCTTCCACTGTCTTAGGTGAGAGTGTACACTTATAGTATGTCTTGTATGTTAACTGTGGACATTATTATAGTTTAAGCCATGTTGTCTGCCACTGTCTTAGGTGAGAGTGTACACTATAGTATGTCTTGTATGTTAACCTGGAACATTATTATAGTTTAAGCCATGTTTTCTGCCACTGTCTTAGGTGAGAGTGTTCACTTACAGTATGTCTTGTATGTTAACTGGGAACATTATTATAGTTTAAGCCATGTTGTCTGCCACTGTCTTAGGTGAGAGTGTACACTTATAGTATGTATTGTATGTTAACTGTGGACATTATTATAGTTTAACCCACGTTGTCTTCCACTGTCTTAGGTGAGTGTACACTTATAGTATCTTGTATGTTAACTGTGGACATTATTATAGTTTACGCCATGTTGTCTGCCACTGTCTTAGGTGAGAGTGTAAACTATAGTATGTCTTGTATGTTAACCTGGAACATTATTATAGTTTAAGCCATGTTGTCTGCCACTGTCTTAGGTGAGAGTGTTCACTTATAGTATGTCTTGTATGTTTACTGGGAACATTATTATAGTTTAAGCCATGTTGTCTGCCACTGTCTTAGGTGAGAGTGTACACTCATAGTATGTCTTGTATGTTAACTGGGAACATTATTATAGTTTAAGCCATGTTGTCTGCCACTGTCTTAGGTGAGAGTGTACACTTATAGTATGTCTTGTATGTTAACTGTGGACATTATTATAGTTTAAGCCATGTTGTCTGCTACTGTCTTAGGTGAGAGTGTACACTTATAGTATGTCTTGTATGTTAACTGTGGACATTTAAGCCATGTTGTCTGCCACTGTCTTAGTGAGGTGTACATTTATAGTATGTCTTATATGTTAACTGTGGACATTATTATAGTTTAGGCCATGTTTTCTTCCACTGTCTTAGGTGAGAGTGTACATTTATAGTATGTCTTGTATGTTAACTGTTAACATTATTATTGTTTAAGCCATGTTGTCTTCCACTGTGTTAGGTGAGAGTGTACACTTATAGTCTGTCTTGTATATTATCTGTGAACATTATTATAGTTTAAGCCATGTTGTCTTCCACTTTCTTAGGTGAGAGTGTACACTTATATTATGTCTTGTATGTTAATTGTGAACATTATTATAGTTTAAGCCATGTTGTCTTCCACTGTCTTAGGTGAGAGTGTACACTTATATTATGTCTTGTATGTTAACTGTGAACATTATTATAGTTTAAGACGGACTATACCTGAAACCAACGAAATTGTAACAAATATTTGTAGCTGCATTACTTTTTTCTCCTTTCTTCTGTGCAAATACTTTTGATACCAGCTTGTTGCTTATTGTGTATCCTTTAAAATGTTATTTAAAAAGTCTCTATAGGCACTTTTTCTTAGAAGAAATATCCAAAAACTCAAGGGCACTAAAAAAAAAAAAAAGCCTAATTGGTAGCAAACTTTCCAGCCAGGCGCCTGGACCGCAGCGCCCCATAACTCGGTGTGCGGGGAGCTAAAGGCCTTAGCTGTAATTGCACAGTTAGCCTTTTTTCCCCCGGTGAACCCCCCCTGAGATATAGAGTTCAGAAGAGGCAGGACCTCGGAAATCTGCCTTACGCCTACGCAACACTATAACTCAGGGGGGGTTCACCGGAAAAAAATTCGACTCGCTAATTGTATAGCTGAGTGCTTTTGCAACCCTCAGACCAATTTTTGGGCACGTCGGTCAAGGCGCCTTTGAGTTATGTCTGCCCAACACTAGGAAGTGTCATTTTTTGAGTGACCCTTGCGTGTTTGGATATATCTACCAAGAAAGATGCCTATAGAGACTTTTTATATATCATCTTAAAGCACACACAATAAGCAACATGCTGGTGTAATAATTATTTGCACAGAAGAAAGGAGAAAAAAGTTATTACAGCTACAAATATGTGTTACAATTTCGTTGGTTTTAGGTATAGCCACCCCGCTATGTTGTCTTCCACTGTCTTAGGTGAGAGAGTATACTTATAGTATGTCTTGTATGTTAACTGGGAACATTATTATAGTTTAAGCCATGTTGTCTGCCTGTCTTAGGTGAGAGTGTACACTTATAGTATGTCTTGTATGGCAACTGTGAACATTATTATAATTTAAGCCATGTTGTCTTTCACTGTCTTAGCTGAGGTGTACACTTATAGTATGTATTGTATGGCAACTGTGAACATTATTATAGTTGGGGGTACTGGACCTGAAACCAAAAAATTGTAACACATATTTGAGCTGTCATAACTTTCCCCCCCTTTCTCCTGTGCAGATATTTTTGAAATCAGCTTGTTGCTTATTGTGTGTGCTTTAAAAAGATATATAAAATGTCTCTATAGGCACCTTTTGTTAGAAGCTATATCCAAAAGTGCAAGGGTCACTAAAAATGGCACTTCCTAATTTGCCGCAAACGTTACAGCCAGGCGCCTTGACCGCAGTGCCCCAAACTCGGTGTGCGGGTAGCTAAAGCCTTTAGCTGTTATCGTACGGATTCAAATTTTTTCCCCGGTGAACCCCCCCCTGAGATATAGAGCTGAGAAGAGGAGGGGCCACGGAAATCTGCCGTACGCCCACGCAAATTTCGTGGGCTGAAGTGAGCAGATGATTTAGATTATAACCAGGACGAACCAGATTCAAAACCTTGCTTACTTGAGCTTAGTTGTTCGAGGTAATAGCTAGCTATCAGCTAAATGACAGTTATAGTCTTTGGCTGAATCAATAGCGAGCTAGAGAAACAAAAAAGAAAGTTCTCAAGTACTGTTTGTTGTTGCTAGGCAAGCTAGCATATCAATGGCACTTACCTGATCGAGCTCCTATGCGAATGAGATAACCAACCACCTTGACTCTTGTTGTTATTCGTCACATGACATTCAAAATAATTCAGGTGTGTATGTGCTTCCAATAATTTAATTTTGGGCCCCAAAGAGTTATATGCTCCTCCAAATTGTATTTTGTTTGTATAGTGTATAATATATTTAAATTATTGTCCTAGATACTCCTCCTGCTCCTACTATAACTCCTATTGCAAGTGCTGATTTCAAGTCATTCAATGTGGCTCTCTCCACTGCTGGGTCTTCTGCTCGATGTGTCATTCAATATACCCTCACTATTACTGAGAATAGAGGGCCATTGACAACAATGACTATTATTGGCTCTAGTGGAACTGGAAGTGTTGAAGACTTAAATCTCTGCAAGAACACGTACACCTTCACTGCTGTTGCAGAGACGAAGAATATGAGTAGTAGCAGTGTGTCTGTTGCAGGACAAGTTAACTTCACAGGTATACATACATATGTATATATGTGGATATATAGGTTATTGCTATATATTTTTCATGATTCTGTTGAAATGAATTACAGTTACCAAAATTATATGGATGCAAATGTATGTAGGTGTTGAAAGTAGGTCAAAAACATTAAAAAAAATTAAAAAAAAGAAAAGTTTCTATTTTGTTGCTGTATCTACCTTGTTGCCATTTTCTAATTTTTTGGCGGTATATTGCATGCCCCTTTTCCTAGTTATGGTTGTTCTTGTCTAGGCTAGTTGACTTATCCCAAGTAAAAAAATTGAGGACAAAGGATCCAAATCCGCAGAATACACTTGATACAATCTGTATAACGATAAATGTGCTGTACGTTACTTTCTTTGCTTATTTTATGTATGGTTTAAAAGTTCTTTCAATGGTCTATAAAATGTGCGTGCCAGATTTTCGTATACTATAAGTGTAGATAAGTTGTATTGATTTGAATGTGGGAGGATTCAACCTTAAAAACATTTAAAAAAATTAAGGGGGGCTATACCTGTTTTTAAAAAAAATCATTTATAAATGTTGTAAGCATCTACTAGCCATTTCCAAAGTTTTAGAAGCATTGTAGCATTCATTTCAAAGTTATGGTGCTTTTTGTCAATGCAATTTAACTTCCTCGATTCAAAATTGGAAGAGACATGCACAGGGGCGGAATGGTAAGTTTTTCGGCGCCATAAAATGGCTACCGCTTATACCTGGAAGCTCATCTGCCTCTGAAAGGTACCAAATTTTCTGCTGAGTCATTTTCCGCCTTTAGCGCAGACCCTCAATATTTAACTCTGGTGCGCACGCGGCATTTCCAGTCGCCTCACGTTCAGTTTTTTTATGGAAGTGTTTGGATGTCTTCTTCGTGCCATTACCGTAAGCAGCGCCATACGAGGCCAAAGAAGAGGCCTGGATTCTGTGGGAGTACCGGAGTGCTCTCAGAAAGAGGTTAGGAATCTTCCCATTAGCTGCGAGTTAGTGCTTGTTTCTTCTCAGTAGCTGTGACAGCTACTGGGAAGAAACAAGCACTAACTCGGCCATCATCCTCAACCAGTGAACCCAGTCATGGAGCTTGTAGTTCTGATTCTCAGACTGATTTTCAGTGTGAGATGAAAGGGCTACGGCTTATTGACCTGGAGAGTGTGCTAGCATCTGTCTCTAGACGTGCTAGTTGTAATGTCTGTGGTTCACTGCTAACTGTTAGAGATGACCTGAAGTTGAGGAAGGGAATATGCTCTAGGCTGTCTCTGTCCTGTACCAATTCGTTGTGTGCAGGCAGTGATGATGCCTTTTTGTGACCCTTCCAAGCATTCGAAGGCTTTCAACTCCATGTTTCTTCTAGCAGGGAGGATGTGTGGCAGACGACGTGCTGGGCTGTAACGGGAAGTTCCACATGCATACATCTCGAATATCAAATTTTATCATATTTTTCTTCTTACATGTAAATACAAGCATAGAAAATTAAAGAAAGTCGTGAAGTACAAGAACAGATCAAGAAAGACATGGAAGTACAAGAACAGATCAAGAAAGACATGGAATTGCAAGAACAGATCAAGAGAGGCATGGAAGTACAAGAACAGATCAAGAGAGACATGGAAGTACAAGAACAGATCAAGAGAGACATGGAAGTACAAGAACAGATCAAGAGAGACATGGAAGTACAAGAACAGATCATGAGAGACATGGAAGTACAAGAACAGATCAAGAGAGACATGGAAGTACAAGAACAGATCAAGAGAGGCATGGAAGTACAAGAACAGATCAAGAGAGGCATGGAAGTACAAGAACAGATCAAGAGAGACGTGGAAGTACAAGAACAGATCAAAGAGACATGGAAGTGCAAGAACAGATCAAGAGAGACATGGAAGTACAAGAACAGATCAAGAGGGACATGGAAGTACAAGAACCGATCAAGAGAGACATGGAAGTACAAGAACAGATCAAGAGAGGCATGGAAGTACAAGAACAGATCAAGAGAGACATGGAAGTACAAGAACAGATCAAGAGAGGCAATGAAGTACAAGAACAGATCAAGAAAGACATGGAAGTACAAGAACAGATCAAGAGAGGCATGGAAGTACAAGAACAGATCAAGAGAGGCATGGAAGTACAAGAACAGATCAAGAGAGACATGGAAGTACAAGAACAGATCAAGAGAGGCATGGAAGTACAAGAACCGATCAAGAGAGGCATGGAAGTACAAGAACAGATCAAGAGAGACATGGAAGTACAAGAACAGATCAAGAGAGACATGGATGTACAAGAACAGATCAAGAGAGACATGGAAGTACAAGAACAGATCAAGAGAGACATGGAAGTACAAGAACAGATCAAGAGAGGCATGGAAGTACAAGAACAGATCAAGAGAGACATGGAAGTACAAGAACAGATCAAGAAAGAAACTTCAAAAATAACTTGAATAAGAACACATTTTGCCATTTCAGCCCAAACATTTCATTGTCGACTTTCTGCTTATTTCTACAAATCACGAAAAATTAGCGTTTGGCGAGCATAACTTTGTCACAGTTTAACCGAAAAAATATTTGTTGTTGTCATTTGAAAGCTCTGTATGTGTTCTGTAATTAAAGTGAATCATTTTTTTTTTTTAAAATAGCATTGCCAAGTTATGGTCATTAGAAGAGATGACTTTTTGGGGTTAACGAGTTCAACCCACACGGTCAATTGCAACTGACCAACAGTTGTGCACAAGCCAAATTGGATTCCCTCTAATTACAGCCAAGTGCTTCAGGAAGCCACAAAACAAATTTGAGCCCAAGATCTTCTAGTGGTGTTGAGTTAGTCGGCCAACGCTTGAGTAGTAGGGGTCCTGGTCTATCACTTGTATCTTCTAATAAAATGTGTATATATAGACATTTCAGATACATTTGGAAAGAAGACAGAATAAGCAACACTTTGATAACAAAAATATCTGTATAGTTGAAAAAAAAAAAGTTATGGCAGTTACAAAGAGGACAAACGTTTTTTTGTTAAACAGGTATAGTCCTACCGGGAAAAAAATTCGTGTAAAATGGTGCGATATCAACTAGCGCCATAAAAAAAAGAGTAAAAACAACTAGCATATTGCATTGATATGTTAATAAAGAAAGGAAACTAGACTACCCATGTAGACCATGACTAGTTAGACCCCTTTACCTTTTTTTAATCATATACACCAATATTGTCCTTTTTTTTTTTTTGGTGGTTGCTCAGGCGCTCCGTATTTTTAAGCCAGCACAATATTGGAGTATAAGATTTATATGGTAAATGGGATCTGACTGGTTATGGCCAACATGGGAACAGTCTTGTTTCTGTTCCTTTTTAAGAGGTCAATCAAATAGCTGGTGGTTTATTTTTCTCTCGTTTCAATTGCTATTTTTTTCCCATTTTTTTCCTTTACTTTTTTTCTCATGTAGGACTACAACTAGTGTGAGCTGATTGGACATTTAAACACTTTTCCTAAACTTGTTTATTGTTGTTGAATGTACACTTCACGCTAGGTATTGTTGCTATTGTTGACACCATGTAGGGTCAGCTTCAATTACATTGATGGACTTGGTAACATTGCACAGGGTTAAACTACCGCAGATATATTTTGATAGAGGATTAGCTATAGCCTCCTTTGGACACAGTAACAGTTGATCAGGAGCAAGGATAGCACAACTAAATAGTTGAACTAAGTGCGAGTCATTCTCCGTGGTACAACTCGTCAGCTATATTTTTCATGGGTTAACCGCGTTGTGTCGGAAAGTTTTGCAATTTTCAACTTGGGGGAAGTCTAGTAATTTCTGCACCTCCTTGAGGCTTTCACATCTCTTTGAGGAATTCCCTGAGTACAATTTACAGTTAAACAATTGCCAGATGAAGCATATGGACAGTGGCAGTGGTTGAAGATAGCATTGGCTTCTTCAGTTGTGCTTGAACACCAGATTTCTTTCCCGCAAACATTGTTGCGACATCAAAGCCCATGCCAAGTTGTACATTCTTCTTCTTGAGCCAGTCAATCAATGTAGAATAGATAAAAGTGAGATAGTTCTAGGGCTAGTCCACGAAATATTAAACAGATGATCATTTAAATCAAACTATATAAATGAGGTCTTGCCATTAGACTGCAAAATGGAGCATCTGGAAGTAGATATATTTGCCACTCGTCACCCATACTGTGATAGCTTCCATGAATCAGTAATGGGATCTGATGATGCGTAGGATGCATTCATTGCTGCTCTACTAGATCTTTTCCAGCACAAGAAGTGACAAGGTTGAGCAGCTTATCAAATGTATCAAGTGAGGAATGTGCTGTTTGCATAGGACATGAGTGTAGCGAAGAAATGACTTGATAGCATTTTGGTTCTTTCTTCTCTCATGATCCCAACACATTGTAAGTGATATGTGATTGGTTTTCCTTTTTTTTTTAGCTTGGGTGACCCATTGATCTATGGGGCTCAAACTCCCGACCCTCAGATTACGAGTCTGATGCTCTACCGACTGTGCTTGCCTGGCATGCACAAGTAAAACTCAGCTACTCACCAATAGCTCACCTGCTCGGATCTTTATGTGTGGTTTTCCGTTTCACGAAAATGCATATTTCGTTTCGTGGACCACTAAAGCCTTTTCCCGTTGTCATGTTAGACTATACGGGAGATGGTTAATCGGACTTGCCAACCTGTCAAAACAGAGAACAAATTTCTAAGTACAAATTCTCTTTTTACCAGGACATTTACTTTTGGTGGAAATATGGTTAATTAATACACTGTCTATATATCCAAGGGTAGTCCACTCACATACTAGAATGCAGTAAAAGATTGCTCCAGTTTTTCACAATGTCCCCGAGCAGAGTGGGTGGGGTTGATTGCAGAGTCAACATGAGCACCCCACTCTCTCAAAAAATCGTTTCAAAGTTTAATTTATGTCAATCCATCCATTTTCCGCAGAAACTGAGAACCACTGACTCTAGACCCATACTTCCTTTTGAGGTAAGACTCTGGCTCTCTACAACTTGACAAAATGCACCTAGATAATTGCCATCGTATTCTGGTCAAGGGTAGTCTTTCTCCTATTTTCTGTTGTAACTTCGCTTGTTAGTAGTTGCATGGCTGCATTTAAGGGGGGGGGGTGCCCCCCCACCCTTTACTTTTTTTTTGAGATTTTATTGATATTATGTATTGCATAATGTTCCATGCACTTATACAAATTAGGAATTACAGCACAAGCTAGAGTAATTGTTCTTACTGGGTTCAAATAGATATTCTTTGAGGTTTCCTGTTCTAAATATTCAAGATGACTTCTATTTCATCTTCTCTAAGCTGGGCAATCAATGGCAATCTTCATTAGCTTGAGTGAGCCTGCCTTCAGTGAGAAAGTTTCGTAGGTGTGTTTTGATTAGTTTCATCTGGGAGAAACTTCTCCCAACAGAAACTGTTGAAACTAGCAATGTCAAACCAATTGAGGCCATCTTTTGTAAGTTTAGGAGCATTGTAACCAGCATTTTATTTGGGATGAGCTCTGTTGCAATGCAATGCTGTCTTCGAGTTTCCTAGCTAATCAAATACGAAACGTTATCCATTCTGTGTGCACCTCGGGGATATGACAGCTGTCTTTACTGTTTCTTCATCGTTCAGGGTGAGAGCAAACTTACTTTCCTGTAGTGGTTGAGCAAAACCTCAATTGACATCCTTCCATAAGTGGAAAATTGGGAAGAATCAGTGCTGGGAACGTTACGTGGATCAAATAAGGCCAGTACTGACACAATATCATGAGTTGCAAACCGGCTTGTAATGTTTTCCTAAGGAGGGCTACAAATAGTGTCTCCACTGTCACCTGGAATGTGTGGATCTTCTCTGCACTAACAATTTCTACGGTCGCTTGTTGAAGGTCATCCTTAGAATCCAATAGTTCCAAAACCCAGTATGCTGCTGGTGTAATGACATCATCCAATGCATGGAGAACTGCATCGAGTGAGAAGAGGTCATGGACAAATCAAGCTGTTTTGTTTGAAGACTTTTTGCTGAGCTTGACCACTAATGGTAAAGTGTAATCCAGTAGATAAATGGCTGCAATGGTGGTGAACTTGGACAGAGCTTTGTATAATTCCAAAGCTTCAGTGCATGGAAATTCTGATAGTTACTCTCAACGGTGACAACTAATGCAGTGTAGCTCACCTTTACTGCTTATACTCACTGCTCGTGTACAAGCCAACGAGTGTCACGTGGTTTGGTGACCTTCATTTCAGGTAAAGGGAGTCGGCACCTGAAACCCCCGAAATTTGAACACATTTGTAGCTGTCACAACTTATTTTCCCTTTCTTCTGTGCAAATACTTTTGATACCAGCTTGTTGGTTATTGTGTGTGCTTTAAGATGATATGTAAAAAATCTCTATAGGCACCTTCCGTGACCCCACCTCTTCTAATCACCAAAACTCAAGAGGGTTCACGTTAAAAATAAAATAAAATCACTATATCACAGCTACGTGCTTTAGCAACGCACACACCAATATGGGGGTGCGTCACTCAAGGCGCCTTGGAGTTATGTCTGCCACAAATTAGGAAGTGCCATTTTTTGAATGACCCTTGCGTGTTTGGATATATCTTCCAAGAAAAGGTGCCTATAGAGACTTTTTACATTTCATTTTAAAGCACACACAATAAGCAACAATCAAAAGTATTTGCACAGAAGAAAGGGAAAAAAGTTATGACAGCTACAAATATGTGTTCAAATTTCGGTGGTTTCAGGTGCCGTCTCCCCTTAGGACATGCTGGATCTCTTTCAAAGATTCCGCTCTTTTAGAAGAGTAGTGAAAGTACTTCCAGAGAGTGGTCAGCGTGGTATAGACATGCTTAATTCCAGTCATGCTATTGGCAGCTTGCACGCAAGCTAATTGCAGGAGGTGACAGTGGACAAACACCGCAATATGGAGCATGTTTCTTTAGTCTTGCTTGAATACCAACCAGTCTTTATACCAGAGAAGGTGGCAGCACCATCAAAACCCATCCCTACAATATTGCCAACCTGAAGATGTTTGTCTTTGATACACTTGACAAGTGCTAAATATATGATCTCAGCATCTGCTTTCTTTAAAGTCACAATGTCCAAAAAGCCTTTAACAGGAGTGCTATCTTCCTCCAAACGACGAAAAACTGAAAATTCCTCTACTCCCGTGATATCAGTGGACTCATCTGCCATGACACTATAAAAACTGATGCCTTTGAAGCCTTTTTAAAATAGACTCCTTGACACATGTTCCAGGTGCTTCGATAATGTCAAGCACACAACTCTTGTGCACACAACTCCTACACACACAACTCCTGCACACACAACTCCTGCACACACAACTCCTGCACACACAACTCTTGCACACACAACTCCTGCACACACAACTCTTGCACACACAACTCCTGCACACACAACTCCTGCACACACAACTCCTGCACACACAACTCCTGCACACTCAACTCCTGCACATATTTCCTGGGTTGTAGTTCCTGGTAACTATATACTCAGATATTTTTCTGGATCCACTTACCCTCTCCTCCCTCTATATACATAAGTCCCAATTTCTCTCTCCCTAACTTTTTCATAATCCCTGGTATTATTAAACAAAGAATTAATAATGTATAAGTTGAATCTGCGAGCAGAATGTCTCAGTCTGGGATTGTTGTATCCTGTAGAGCATCTGCTAACACCAGTCAGGCTGCCTAGCTGCACAATGAAAACATCGAGAGGCTGCTGAAGCTGATTTAGAAGGAATTGTTGGACTAGGCCTCGTCTACAAGCAAACCAAACAGAGCTACCCACTGGTTTTATTCCTGCATAAATACAGTTTGTGCTGTGAGAAAATCCCGCATTGTGAACGAGTGTAAAAAATATTTGATTTTTTTAGTTTTGGCTTGAGCCACAGTCTTATTTTTCCATTGGGCCACCCTGAATCTTGGAGACGTCATGAAAATAGGAAACCTACACGGGTGAGGTGAGTCAAGGTTTAAAAAATTCATTGGGCTAGGGCTTTATGACTAGCAGTTTAATTTTTGACCTCATTCTTGAAGCTGGCACACACATACTCAGATTCTATATCAAATTTCTCTCTATTACTGAGCTTTGCCCATTCGCAATAGTACTTAGTGTTTCAAGTCATGTCTTAGAGTGGCTTTGATAAAAATATAATAAAGACACTGGCATTGACAATTTGTAAACAACCCTTTACCAAACTTGTACTTTACCGAACACGTGTAGGTCCAGCTTATATCTGTTTACTCAGTAGAGGTGGCTGTGATTAAATGTTGCCTTTTCAATGGATGAGGTGTATACTCAGGCATTGATGGTCTTTTTCCACAAAAGTTTATTTTTGGAGCCCTCAGTAACCTCTAGAGAAGATGCACCGAGATCTAACCTTTACCACATGGTATCACCATTCATGGCTAAATAGACCTTGTCTAGCTTACATAGTGACATATTGCTCAGCGTTTTTGTGGATTTAGAAGTGAAGTAAATTCCAATACATTCTTAGCAACAGGAAATGTAAAAGTAAGCAATGCAGATATTCAAATTAATAAAAATATGGTGCTTCCATGGTTACCAAATTCACTATTCGTGAATGTTGGTTTAGGTACACCCTGTGGTTATGAAATTACTGCTTCAGTACCACATCTACAGAGTGAAAAGACTTGACATGGGATCGTTCTGTCTCAATAAACAACTCTGGTTGTGTCATCTTTGTAGGTTTGTACAGGTTTTTTAACTTGAATATCAACTTTTGAGGAATACTACTTTATTGGTGATCCTGAATCGAACATTGGCTGTATCGAACTTTCCTCCTATCCTTTCAAAATCTGAACATGAGTAACAAGAAACACCCACAGTAGCTTATGTCTCACCTTGTTCTTGAGCAAAAATGCCACTACCCGGTTTGCTACATTCAAGGCCAAGTTCGAAACTTGTAAGATCACTTCAGCACATCCCAGCTATAACCACGTAGTCCCATCTCTCAACCAAGAGACCTGCTTGATTGTCTGGGACATCACACTTGGCTGTGTGGCGAACAGACCTATAACAACCTCTCTCCACCCTATTGGTGATCACCGGCCTTCAAAACTGTTCAGCGACATGCAGATCCTAACCGGGAGAGCTGTAGACAGCATGAAGAAATCCATATATCTTGAGCTCATGCACATCAGACATCTCCTTCGGAAAGAGCCTGGCAATACCTCTCTTGCTGCATTCTCTGTTGTGGGTGACCATGTCTTGGCTCTGTTAAAAGAAACACATTCCGCCGTTCTTCCTATCTCGAAAGTGTCTTCTGTTCCAGCTGCTGAGGCTGGAATTGATGCTCTCCGTCGCAACCTTGTCAGATCACAAAATGACAATTGCTGTTAAATTCGCTGCTGCGAATAGAATGCTCGGAAGTGTTGCATACCATGCTTCTGGTTTTCTGGAAATGCTTAACTGTGCTACTAGTGGTGACTGGTGTCTTGAAAAAAACAGGACACCTCCTTTATACCACAGATCGGTCTACCAACAGAGTGGACCCTGGTGCTGAAATTACTGTAGTACTGACACAGCGTCGTGACAGGCCTATTGTTGAGTAAGGGCTGATTCTTCATGCGGCATTGGCATCCATATCGTAAACTATGGACCTGGACTCTCTCCCTCGACTATGAACTGTTAGTTCTCCTGGTCCATCACCAACACGGATGTCTATAATTCCATCCTTACTGCTGACTTCCTCTGCTAGTCGGACCTGTTGGGGTGACCTTGCTCACTAAATTAACAGACAGACATTTTATAGCACTGTGATCAAGACATCTCGTAAACAGCCCCTCAGCCTCTGCTACATTGCAGAATCATGCAAGTATCGTTCGCTTCTCCAATCCTTTTCCTCCCTCTTGTAACCATACTTCAGCTGAAGTGATATCCGACTCTACGTTAGTGACCACATTGGTACAAACGGACCACTAGTCTTTGCTCTCTTTCGACGCCTCTGTCCTTAGGAACTCTAAATAGCCAAAAAGGAGTTTAACGAAGTGCTCGCTCGGTCTTGGCATCATCCTTTCCTCCGAGAGGGGCCTTGCCACTCCACATGCTTCCAAGCTGTACAGATGGGGTTGGCGATCTTGTGGTGACATTGACTGCCTGTACAACTTGACGGCAGATGACCGCTATCCGATCTCCAACAAGCAGGATTTTGCTGCAATGCTCGAAAATAAGACCACCTTTATCAAGATCGACCTTGTCCGTGGATTTCATCACATTCCTGTGAATGAGGCTGCCATTCCAAAGACAGCCATTATAAACCTCATGCCATTCAGACTCAAAACGACACCTCGTCATTCCAATGATTCATTGAGTGTTCTCCATGGTCTGGTTTTGTTGTCTACATTAATGACAATGGTAGAGTCCCACCAATAATAACCTCCCTCCAATAATAACCTCCCACCAATAATAACCTCCCACCAATAATAACCTACCTCCAATAATAACCTCCCACCAATAATAACCTCCCACCAATAATATCCTCCCTCCAATAATAACCTCCTACCAATAATAACCTCCCTCCAATAATAACCTCCCACCAATAATAACCTCCCACCAATAATAACCTCCCACCAATAATAACCTCCCACCAATAATAACCTCCCACCAATAATAACCTCCCTCCAATAATAACCTCCCTCCAATAATAACCTCCCACCAATAATATCCTCCCTCCAACAATATCCTCCCTCCAATAATAACCTCCCAACAATAATAACCTCCCACCAATAATAACCTCCCTCCAATAATAACCTCCCTCCAATAGTAACCTCCCTCCAATAATAACCTCCCTCCAATAGTAACCTCCCTCCAATAATAACCTCCCTGCAATAATAACCTCCCTCCAATAATAACCTCCCTCCAATAATAACCTCCCACCAATAATATCCTCCCTCCAATAATATCCTCCCTCCAATAATAACCTCCCACCAATAATAACCTCCCACCAATAATAACCTCCCTCCAATAATAACCTCCCTCCAATAGTAACCTCCCTCCAATAATAACCTCCCTCCAATAATAACCTCCCTCCAATAATAACCTCCCTCCAATAGTAACCTCTCAACAATAATAACCTCCCTCCAATAGTAACCTCCCTCCAATAACAACCTCCCTCCAATAATAACCTCCCACCAATAATAACCTCCCTCCAATAGTAACCTCTCAACAATAATAAACTCCCACCAATAATAACCTCCCTCCAATAATAACCTCCCTCCAATAATAACCTCCCTCCAATAGTAAACACCCTCCAATAATAACCTCCCTCCAATAATAACCTCCCTCCAATAGTAACCTCTCAACAATAATAACCTCCCTCCAATAATAACCCCCCTCCAGTAATAACCTCCCTCCAATAATAACCTCCTTCCAATAATAAACTACCACCAATAATAACCTCCCACCAATAGTAACCTCCCTCCAATAATAACCTCCCTCCAATAGTAACCTCCCACCCATAATAGCCTCCCTCCAATAATAACCTCCCACCAATAGTAAACTCCCTCAAATAATAACCTCCCACCAATAGTAACCTCCCTCCAATAATAACCTCCCACCAATAATAATCTCCCACCAATAATAACCTCCCTCCAATAATAACCTCCCACCAATAATATCTTCCCACCAATAATATCCTCCCTCCAATAATAACCTCCCACCAATAATAACCTCCCTCCAATAATAACCTCCCACCAATAATAACCTCCCACCAATAATAACCTCCCACCAATAATAACCTCCCACCAATAATAACCTCCCACCAATAATAACCTCCCTCCAATAGTAACCTCCCTCCAATAATAACCTTCCACCAATAATATCCTCCCTCCAACAATATCCTCCCTCCAATAATAACCTCCCACCAATAATAACCTCCCACCAATAATAACCTCCCTCCAATAATAACCTCCCTCCAATAGTAACCTCCCTCCAATAATAACCTACCTCCAATAATAACCTCCCACCAATTATAATCTCCCTCCAATAATAACCTCCCTCCAATAGTAACCTCTCAACAATAATAACCTCCCACCAATAATAACCTCCCTCCAATAATAACCTCCCACCAATAATAACCTCCCTCCAATAATAACCTCCCTCCAATAGTAACCTCTCAACAATAATAACCTCCCTCCAATAATAACCTCCCTCCAATAGTAAACACCCTCCAATAATAACCTCCCTCCAATAATAACCTCCCTCCAATAGTAACCTCTCAACAATAATAACCTCCCTCCAATAATAACTCCCCTCCAATAATAACCTCCCTCCAATAATAACCTCCTTCCAATAATAAACTACCACCAATAATAACCTCCCACCAATAGTAACCTCCCTCCAATAATAACCTCCCTCCAATAGTAACCTCCCACCCATAATAGCCTCCCTCCAATAATAACCTCCCACCAATAGTTAACTCCCTCAAATAATAACCTCCCACCAATAGTAACCTCCCTCCAATAATAACCTCACACCAATAATAATCTCCCACCAATAATAACCTCCCTCCAATAATAACCTCCCACCAATAATAACCTCCCACCAATAATATCCTCCCTCCAATAATAACCTCCCACCAATAATAATCTCTCTCCAATAATAACCTCCCACCAATAATAACCTCCCACCAATAATAACCTCCCACCAATAATAACCTCCCACCAATAATACCCTCCCACCAATAATAACCTCCCTCCAATAATAACCTCCCTCCAATAATAACCTTCCACCAATAATATCCTCCCTCCAACAATATCCTCCCTCCAATAATAACCTCCCACCAATAATAACCTCCCACCAATAATAACCTCCCTCCAATAATAACCTCCCTCCAATAGTAACCTCCCTCCAATAATAACCTACCTCCAATAATAACCTCCCACCAATTATAACCTCCCTCCAATAATAACCTCCCTCCAATAGTAACCTCTCAACAATAATAACCTCCCACCAATAATAACCTCCCTCCAATAATAACCTCCCACCAATAATAACCTCCCTCCAATAATAACCTCCCTCCAATAGTAACCTCTCAACAATAATAACCTCCCTCCAATAATAACCTCCCTCCAATAGTAACCTCTCAACATTAATAACCTCCCTCCAATAGTAACCTCTCAACAATACCTGCCAAACAAATATATTTCCCTCAAAGAGTAATTGTCGTGGTAAAAAGAGAATTTGTACTCTGATATTTTTGTTTTGTTTTGATGGGTTATAGCAAATCCGATTAATCACATCATACAAAATCTGGCATAAAAACAGAAAACGCTCTAAAAACTGTCCACAATACGGAATATGCATTTCCATGAAGTGGAAAAGGGATCATTTGACGCAGATAAACAGGATCTACCCACTGTCCGCTAGCTACATCGACAACATGATATGCTGTTTGATGTTAAACAAATGTTATCCTTCCAGTCTCAACTGCTCTTCAAAGTGCTTAACAGCAACAAATTTTTTGAAGAGGAAGAACTACTTTAAAGGTTACATGCTCGGTAAGATTGATTCCCCTGTCCCCTTCCCCCCTCCCCAAATTTAAATTTAATCAAATAGGGGAGGGGTTATCTCCTTAAAACTCTTATGGAAGCTCTGCTTTATCGATACCAGTAAGCTGGTACGGCAGGCTTTTGCAAGCTTAAAGAATCGAGTGCGACCTCGACCAGTGTGCACCCTCAAATAATATGCATAATTAGGCTACTCATGAAATTATTCGAACGTGTGCATTCTCTTCAAGGATGTCCAGTTATAACAATAGCTGTATGTCAATCCTTTTTTTCTTTGGTCATTTTTCTTATATACAAAATGCTGGAGATTGACAAATATCTTTGTTGAAACTGATACGGTCCCTAGTGGTGGGCAATGAAGATGTTGATTACTGGCTTTAGGGCTGGACAGAAAATTTTGTATTGCTGCGCATACACATATTTGGTTGTATGTAGGTGTGTATATATATATATTTCTGTCGTTCGTCCATTTACCAGAGAGTTCACAGAGGATTTTTCGGACTCAACTTAAAAAATTACTGTCTTCTTGGAGATTTCAAGAAAACTCGCCATGAATACGCTAGATCGGAAATTATCGTCAATAATGAAGAACACGACTGAAGACACGTGACAAGCAAAGTTAATAGCTGGGAAGTGTTCCTTGAGTTAACCAACTTAACTACTTAATTCATCGACATACTCTGGCATTGGAAGAGATCAAGTTATTTGTCTGGATGGATGGTATAGGAACTATTATCGATCTTGCTAAGGTGAACACAATTCCTTGCATGTGTATTTAGCTATCTCTCTCTCTCTGACAGTGAGTAGACAACTGGCTACATAGAAAGGGTAACTGATGCTTATAATCGATAGAGGAGAGTTGTTCTAAGATGGGGAGCATACTGAAATTAATAAATAGTGTCAATATTGCAAAATAGCTCTTGAACAAGTTCTTGTTTACTTCTGCATGGTCTTCCCTTTAGTTCTCTTTTTTTGTTTTTTGCAGAAAGCACTGCCTGATGACCTCACTCTTACAGTGATACACTTGCATTGTTAACTGAATTAAGCTTCCAAGGACTCCTACTGAAATCCTTATATCCACTGTCATACACACATTTCCATTTCAAAATTTGTCATCACATTATGCTGTAGGGCGTCAGGTGGTCCAAACTTGCACCTGTAAGGAATATATAAATACAAACAATTCTTGGCCACATCCCCATATCATAATCCAGTCCCACCATTATACATCATGCTGGCAACAATATCTACAGATCAGTACTGTATTAGGCCTTCAACTAAGCTTGGGCTAGGACAATGGGTAGAGCAATGAGATCTAACAATGTTTATTTGTTCAATAGGGCATCAGTCCAATAGTCATCAGGCTAGAATTTTCTCTCTCGCCCTGTTCTCTCTCACACACTCCTTTGCTCGCTACTCAATGCCTTGCATTTGTTTCTAGTGGTGTATGTATTTTTGCTTCACCTAAACCGATTACCCACTGACTTTGGTTTTTATAACAACTATATTTATAGCAATAACATTTTTTTCACAAAAGTATTTTTAAAACTGTTCATGTCATTAGAATGCAAATAATATAAGCTGCAGTGTGGTATAAGAATCAGCTCCATTATGGAAAGCAAACAAAAGCTTCGCATCTCTACTTCTACATGATAACTTACAGTAAGAAATCCACCCAGGAGCATCCTTTCGCAAGAATGAAAGGAGAGTTTTTCCAATAAGCATTGGTGTCTGTCCAGCCCCTTTCAGCAGAGAAACTTCCAGAAAGTGCCTTGGAGAGCCGGAAGAGACACTTCTTAAATGAGTTGTGAACGAGTCGGCTGTTGTTGATTTTTTCATTTTTGCTCATTGACCGTCAAACCGGAAATAGTATTCTATTTTCTAGTGATAGAGAAATTTTCTGGGCATGTGCAGGTAAAACAAATATAATGTTTAGTGCTTATTATTTTTTATTTTTTTGTGACCGAAGTACTCATTTAGTGTATTTGCTGCTTCGGGTGGGGACTAAATGTAAAAAAAGAGTGTAACCTAGGATACAATTGATCGCTAGCGAGCGAAGCGAGCCCTCATTCTGTAGTTGGACTGAATTTTTTTTTTTTGCGCACATGGCCGTATGTGGTTTATATGTTCCACATGTACTTGCAAGTACACAGATGAATTTGCGTAATTGACTTGGAAATGATATGATCTGGGAGATTTCAAGAAAACTAGCGTGCATGAATAAAACGAACTTTAGATACACCAGATTCGGAAATTGTCATCAAGAAAAGAAAACTGGATGCATATGCAACCTGTTTGTTTACTAGCTGTTGGGGGACGGAGTTTTATTCTGACAAAACTATGCAATTCTCAGACTAGCTTTGGAGGTGATAAAAGTTATTTGTTTTGATGGTGGAACTAGTGTCAATCTTGATAAGCTCAACTTGCATATATACTGTGGCTATCTCTCTCAGACAGCATGTGGATGATGGCTATGTAGTTAGCTTGTAGAAAGGCTAAATGATGCATGTAGTCTGTAGAGAACTGTTGTGTTAATGATTGAGAGTCAAGAGTGCTAACTATCACTTTACAAGTTCTTGTCAGCTTCTTTCTTTACTATACACTCTGTGAATTCTTTCCTAAGGCACTGCCTGGTGACCTAACTCCTAGTCTAGTGTGCTTCCATCTCTAAGGGAAGCTGCTTCCAAATATTAACAAAACTCTCACAGCCATACTTTTCAAATTTTCATTATGTTGCAGAGCATCAGGTTGTTCTACCTTGCTGCTATGAAGAAATACAATTCTTCACTACTTAGCCATATTGAAATGCATGCATTACAAACTATGATGAAATCAAATGTTCAGATAGGTAGCATATTTCACATTTGACAGAAATACATGCTGGTTACATTTTGTTTCAACGCTGTAAACGCTTACCATTTCCATCCATTACTTAAAAATACATCCAACGCAAAAACAACAACAGATCAAAGGTTACAGTTTACTATTATTGCGACTTAGGCTGCAACACCGCCGATCTTTTTGAGTTTGGCTGGAACACTCTTCCAAAGGTCACCATTACACGTGCAGATATGTTCAGATACATTGCGTGTTTCATTTTGGGATGGAATTTTTCTCTGCTCTGTCATTTCCAGAGTACTGTCATCTTATTCTCTGTCATTTCCAGAGTACTGTCATCTTATTCTCTGTCATTTCCAGAGTCCTGTCATCTTATTCTCTGTCATTTCCAGAGTCCTGTCATCTTATTCTCTGTCATTTCCAGAGTACTGTCATCTTATTCTCTGTCATTTCCAGAGCACTGTCATCTTATTCTCTGTCATTTCATCTTATTCTACCAGCTGCTGTTCTACCTGCGCGAGTTTTCAAGAACCATTTGTGTATGAAGTAGTAAATTGATTCTGTGTTAGCCTCGGACCTCTCCTCCCAAGTGGCGTGGCCTTCACTTTGAATGCCATAGCTTCTGTGCTGGCTAGCATTGGCTAGCCTTTTCTCTAAGAAATGTGTGACATAAAAAGGGCTAGCCCGAAAAAGGCTGTAACATTCCCCAAAAAGCTTAGCAAGCAAGCCTTTCCCCTTGGCTTAGCTGAGTAAGGTGCTAGATGTCTCTTTAGCAAGCAAGCCTTTCCCTCTAACTTGGCTGAGTGAGGAGCTAGAGGTCTGAACTTCCTATTAAGTGAACTTTTATTAAGTTCAATCTGGACCAATCACTAGCTGTGTAGCAGCACTCTCCTAGGATGGTGTTATTACAGAACACAGTTTGATCTTTTGGCCTGAACAAAATTCTGTCTCTGTTATTGTCTGTAACAGATTATTGCATGGTGCTTGCTTTGGTTGTTGATGAAATTTCACTATTGAAACTTGAGCAATTTGGACTACCAGGTTTCGTTTAAGGGGGGGGGGGCTGCCCCCACTTGGACTTTTTTTGCCCCCCGTGGAAATTGTATTATTATATGTTGATAAGTGCATGAGCAGTGAGGGTATGCATATGTAATGAGATAGAATCTGAATGAGAGTCTACACAGCAATCTGTCTACCTTTTCTATTCCACACGTCAACAATTTCTTCCAAATCACTCAGTGAGTTTTTCGGGAGATTCAATGACAATCTTCATAAGTTGGACAGCCTAAGTTCAGGCGGTTACGAATGCGATTCTTTATTAATTTCATGTCTGAGAAACTTCGTTCCGCTGATGCTGTTGATATGGAATAGACAAGCATATGGTTGCCAGTTTATGTAGATTGGGAAATAATGCTATAAGCATGTCATTGGTGAGTAATTCATTCAGTTGCATGGATATATCATCTTTTGGCTGCTTAATAAGGAGCTGACGATATGACTTCCACTCTATGCTGAGGTCAGAAGAGACAATGGATGCCTTCTCAAATTCAGTTCCTTCTAATGATTTAGCTGGTAAATCTCTCCCAATCTGTCCAATGAAAGTTTAAATTGAACTGTCTCCATATAAAGGTAGCTCATGAGTAGAGAGGCTGGGCACTTTCTTTGCATCAAGAATACTGAAGGCTGATAACACATATTTTGAGGAGGATCTATACCGACTGGATGAATCTGATAAATGGCTTGCCCACTCTTTCTTGAAAAGAGCATATATCTAAATGAGTGACTTCAAAACCTGTTGCTGCTTTCAACTCTTCTCATGCATCTTGTAGCTGTAAAACCCAATATGCTGAAGGCAGTATAGCACCATCAAGTGGATTAATAGTAGCATCTACTAGACTAGAAATATGGGAGAGGTCTGTAAGGCACCACTATGCTTTGCCACTTGGGGAAGATTGTAGTCAAGTAGGTATATTGCTGCTATTGTGGAGTGACTAGAAAGGGCCTTACTTAGTCCAAGAGCTTCTGGTTCATGTGATGTTTCATATATATTTTCAAGAGCAAGAACTATTGAGCTGTAACTAGCTTTTACTGCTTTGACACACGGTCATGTGCAAGCCAGTGTGTGTCTGATGGTTTCACAATCTTGAGTTCTGGAAGATCTAGTACTTTCTGAATCTCCTTTAATGACTCTGCACGTTCTGGGGAGTAATGAAAGAACTTCCATAACGTCATCAGGGTAGTGTAGACATGCTTGATGCCTGGTATAGCAATAGCAGCTTGCACAGAAGCCAGTTGAAGGACATGACAGTGACAGTGGACAAACAATGCATGAGGTGAGAGCTCTTTCAACCTTCTTTGCACTCCTGTTTTGTCACCAGAGAGAGTAGCAGCTCCATCAAATACCATTCCTATAAGCCTTCCAGACTGAATGTTCTTTTCCCTGCAGTACTCCACTATTGCAGAATAGTCACCTTCAGCATTAGGGGGGAGGTGGGATTTCCCTTAACCCCAAAGACTAATTTAATGCCCCACCCCTTTCACAACCCAAATAAAACCGAGTCTGGCTGTGTAAACTTTCATTTATAACTGACTACTAGAACCCTCAGAATCAATCTCAGAGCAAAATTTTCTTTAAAAAATCTGGAGGAGCATGCCCCCAGACCCCTCCTACTTGTTATGTGCTATGCACCCCTCCACGTCAACACTGAACTTTGGACTTCCTCCCATCTGAAAACTCAAAATCCTGTATAAAACCTTGCACACACACACACACACACACACACACACATTCAAGCTTATCCCGACCACCCAGATGGCGTTTACGAAACTTTGTCAATCTTTAACCATCATGCCTCCCTTTAAAATCAGGATTCATCCAGTTGGTTTCCCCCCCTCCCCCCCCTTCCCCCCTTGGAATATTTTCATTTTCTAAATGAAACCCTGACTGCGATCAGTAATATGCTTGTGGCATGGTGTGTGCTCCCTTCTCAGTTGGTGTAAAACATTAGGTATGCATCAATCTTATATATACCACGAGTCCAATATTTGTAAGACGGCAATGAGTGAAATGATAAGTGTTGCTTTTGTTTTGTGGTGTATGTGGACATGTATTGCCTGCTTTCAGTTGAGGCAAAGGAGACGGTGTGGGACATGCCAGAGGATTTGCTTCTTGTTCTTTCTCTCCTCTGCTTCTCTTCTTAGAGAAGCAAAGAAATGCTGAGGAAAGGAGGACAAGCAAGATGGACACATATTTTGAGTAGTGGTGAATTATGTTGCCCAAATATGTGGTTTGCAGAGATCTTACAGCTCTATGTAACATCTTTGGGTATATTATATATATATACAGGAGAATTCTAAACCTTTCGAGAGAACCGTCCTGCCAAAAACGACCTCACGTACATATCAATGAGTTAATCCCCTTTACAGGGTAGCTATTTACCATACTACCTTTCTCTTCCCATACAACCTTCCTCTAGTTAGAGAGATCACCCAGAAAAATAGCTGATACTGACCAAATCAACAACCAAATCAACAACCTGTGTTGTCCAGTATTTGCACCTGAGAGTGGATCGAGTTATACATATGAAAGTTGTTGTGGGCAGTTAGCCATCCATTCTGGTTTTAAAGAATATTAGATGTGGCCAATCATTCACCATGCAATCAAACAAGGACTGTCTTCCTACAACATTATGTACTCTGTACACATTAAAAAAAAAAAATAGTAAGAAGAGCAACACTCAAAAACAATTTAAAATGTAAACAAACCAACAAGGAAACTGCTTCTGGACAGGAGATGGGCATTCCGCTGCACTGCTTCTCGACGGGAGACCAATGTTATATGTTTTTCTGTCATTCCTGCTTGCCCAAATGGGTATCCAAGAGAGCAAATGGAACCAATTCTGCACTTGGGACCAGAGGTGGCGGGAGTACACTCTCTAGTGCAGCAAGGGTAAGCTGGCAGCATAGCAAGCCTGGAAAGAATGAAAAAAAATATATATATATTTAGGGTTCCTACATACACACTAAAATATGCATGTTGCATTGCAGCAGTATACCCTGTAGGGCGTAGGCCATGAGGTCAATCACAGGTCATGGTCCTGGCATGGGGCAACGATGGATACTGCTTACTGCAAACAGTATGATGCATATAGCAGGGCGGTAAACTCTTCCAGCACCTGAACCCTGCGAGTCTTCCTCTGATTGCCAATCTAGAACTGAGTCTTGTTAGAGTAGATCTTATATATTACAGACTGGAGGCCTTGAGTCTGGCATGGAGCAGATCCCCAGGCTTGCTGATGTGGCTGTGGACCACTATCTAAAACTTCCTGTTTCTCTTGTAACAATGCTTCACCTAGAGACAGAGAATGAGATCAGTGTCATTAAAAGTCATATCTAGTTTGGCTTCTTGAATAGAACTCACCACTCCTCCCAGGAAGATCATGATGAGCTCCAGTAGCTCCTGTAGTCACCACGGTTCCTGGTTTACAGCTTCATGCGGTGACTTGCCCACTCCAGCACTGTTAAAACTGTCTTGACTAGTGGATCGTCTGGGCTTGAAATTCATATGATCATGCATGTAGGCATGGTTTCCTGTCACTGTGTGTGTGTGCTGGTGTGTTAGTCCAGGCACCATTGCCAACCCCATTACTGAACATAATGTTCCCTGACCAACACTCGCTCAACTAATAGTCCTGGCTGTTTGGGGCAGACTTGCTGTTCAATGCCATTGGCTGGGTGTGCGTATATGAACAGACAGCATCTTCACCTTCACAACTATCCCTGGTACATGAGCCATCTTTGTGAAGTCCTTTTCTGAATGCCTAGTCATACAATGAGATAGAGGGGAATCACAGGTATTGCAAGCCTTTCTTCACCACTGCCAACAATGCCTCACATGAAATTAACCAGTTGCCTATCATCTTTGGAAGAGTCAGTGCAATAGGTATCATCCTCAGTGGCAGCAGCAACACAAGTGTAATCAAGCTCTAGACTTACCGAAGCTCCAGCGGGCAATGGCATTGAAAGTGGAAGCTTCTAACTACTCACTGCCCCAACAGGTTCCACTTGGTTTCTCCTAAGCTTGCGCACCAGATAAACCTCTTCACTCTCTTGACCTATCCTTGCTTCTATCACTTGTGCAGCGGTGGAGGGCAAGACAGCTGGTGAAGTTACTTTCAGAGATAGACATTATTTCAGCATTACTGTTGCTCAAAGGTGGCTAAAATGAACTGAAAAATATCTGCATTTACTGTTCTATACTGACCTGGTCGTTCTATCGCTGTGTGTGTCTAGCATGTTAGTAGGTGCCTTGCGCAGTAGTTATGTCTACTTCAATCCCCTTAAAGGTAACTCATGTGAACTGAAAGATATCTGCATTTACTGTTCTGTACTGACCTGGTCGTTCTATCGCTGTGTGTGTCTAGCATGTTAGTTGGGGCTTGTGTAGTGACTATATCTACTTCAAGCACAGAATGGGCATCGTCATTGTCTGTGAATGAGTATGGCAGGTTGACAAGAGCTGTGTGCATCCAATTTGACCTTGCGGCAGGCTCCTGATTGTCTAACTCATTAAAAAATGATTTAATCTTTGACTTGGTGTGTGGGTGTGCAAAAGCCATTGTTGGTCCTGAATGGAGCATCCAAATCTTCTAAAACTTGGAATCCACTTATTCTGTCAGTGGATCTGCCCCCATTACACTCTGAGTTTGATTGTGTCCTTTTTTAAACAATTGATTTATAGTTGTTACTTATTTTTTCAAAAACGACGAATGCTCTACATTGTGTCATGCTTACAACAAAACTTACTGGTGGAAAATCATTCAGGAGCAAGGGATGCTGAGATTTTCCATAACTGTAGAGCAATCTGTCGGGCATGTGCTGTTAAAAAAAAAAGTATATATGGCATTTAGCACATGTGTTCATTTACGTCAAACTACGCTTTCGGAATTTAATTGGTTAAATGTTTGAAGACTTGTTGCTATGGGTACACTTTGACTCTTGGTATTGCACGGATGTGATGTATCTGAGCCCAATATTTATGTTTGTGTTGTGTTCATGTTGTAGCTGTTTCAGAGCTTTCTGCTGTCAGACTTGTTGATGGGATGGTGCAGTGGTCTATCTCTAGCAGTCTTCCAGGAGAGTGCTATGACAGCTACTCCTTGCAACTGTCTAGATGCACAATTGAAGATTTTACAATTCTCCCAGCACTAAATATAAGTGAAGATGCTGTCAGTGCAATCTTTGCTGGTGAGCTTTTTTAGAAGTTTATATTTTGTGTATTAACAAGGACTTTATTTCTCTAGGTATATCAGCTGCTGCGTCTCCAACAATTATGGCTACAGGAAGTATCGTCAGCTATGAGCGTGTTAATATTGATGCTGGTTGTGTCCAACCTACTCTCCGAACTTTCATCACTCCTGCAAACATATCAGGGTCTCTCGTGCTATCCTCTACCAGCATTGAAAATCCCACTCTTTCATGCAATATCTCCTTGATGGCTGAGGGTGTGGCATCAACCAGTTCAATGCAAATTAATTGTCGTTTCTATAGTAAGTTATGATAAGGGGCCACTGGATAATAATAGCACAACGTGATGTCCCCTTCTACAGTAATGGTGACATCATGTTGTCCTATTATTATCCAGTTGTAAATGATGCCAAGTGTAGTTTACACATACAATTATAATCAGGATGTATGCTAGCACTCTCTATATTAGAAAATGCAAGTGTAGTATACACACATAACTATAATCAGGATGTATGCTAGCACTCTCTATATTGGAAAATGCAAGTGTAGTATACACATATAATTATAATCAGGGTGTATGCTAGCACTCTCTATATTAGAAAATGCAAGTGTAGTATACACATATAATTATAATCAGGGTGTATGCTAGCACTCTCTATATTAGAAAATGCAAGTGTAGTATACACACATAACTATAATCAGGATGTATGCTAGCACTCTCTATATTGGAAAATGCAAGTGTAGTATACACATATAATTATAATCAGGGTGTATGCTAGCACTCTCTATATTAGAAAATGCAAGTGTAGTATACACATATAATTATAATCAGGGTGTATGCTAGCACTCCCTATATTGGAAAATGCAAGTGTAGTATACACACATAATTATAATCAGGATGTATGCTAGCACTCTCTATATTGGAAAATGCAAGTGTAGTATACACATATAATTATAATCAGGGTGTATGCTAGCACTCTCTATATTAGAAAATGCAAGTGTAGTATACACATATAATTATAATCAGGGTGTATGCTAGCACTCTCTATATTGGAAAATGCAAGTGTAGTATACACATATAATTATAATCAGGGTGTATGCTAGCACTCTCTATATTGGAAAATGCAAGTATAGTATACACATATAATTATAATCAGGGTGTAGGCTAGCACTCTCTATATTGGAAAATGCAAGTGTAGTATACACATATAATTATAATCAGGGTGTATGCTAGCACTCTCTATATTGGAAAATACAAGTGTAGTATACACATATAATTATAATCAGGGTGTATGCTAGTACTCTCTATATTGGAAAATACAAGTATAGTATACACATATAATTATAATCAGTGTTTATGCTAGCACTCTCTATATTGGAAAATGCAAGTGTAGTATACACATATAATTATAATCAGGATGTATGCTAGCACTCTCTATATTGGAAAATGCATATGTAGTATACACATATAATTATAATTAGGGTGTATGCTATCTCTCTCTATATTGTAAAATGAGGTTAGTGAACGATATAAGCTGCTCCGTTGTGGCAAGTAAACAAAATATCCTTCTCCATTGAGGTTAGTGAACAAAATATGCTGACCCATTGAGTTATGTAAGGTAAATGTAAGCTATGAATCTCCACTGCTCTCTATGTCGACAACAAAAGCCATAGCATAGAAATCAATCTTGGAGCAACCTCTTTCTCGGAAACAAAAGGAATGAGAGTGTTTTCCTGTTTGTCCAACTTCCTCAGCAGATGAGCTTCCAGAAACTGCTGTGAATACCTGGAAGAGACAGTTCATGAAGGAGTTGCATACGAGTCAGCATTGTTGATGTTTTTCATTTTGTTCTCGTGACCATCTAGCTGGAAGTAAGGTTTTTATTTAATTTTTTTAAATGGTGAGCAATTTCTCCTGGCCATGTGCAGGTGAAATAATGTGGCGTTTAAAGTTATGGGATATTTTAATTTTTTATTTCAGGACCAATGTTGCATTGATGCAATATGGCGATTAATTGATCAAATAAAACTTTTTGCTCTTCTGTAATAAAGGATACGGTACCCCCTTATGCCGAAATATAAAGTTCACAGTTATACAAATTTATAGACCCTCCATTTTTCCCAACAACCTAGTCATCATTAGCCGACTTCCATTATTCAAAATGGAGCTTCTAGCAACCCAAAGCCATCCAAAAAATAAAGTTACTGTGAGCATCTCTTGTCTTTAAGACCCCTTGAACATCATGACTCCTCTAATTTGTGAGCTTAGGTCCAAGACTTACGTTTCATGTATTGTTGGTATGGTTGTACCTATTACCTATCCCCACACACTGTTAATGCCAAAATGGAATTACACAAGTTGATCTGTGTATATAACAATGAACCTTGTGGAAGGTATAGAGCTCTGATGTAGAGACACACCCCTTTAGCCTGATTTCGATTAATTTTTTTAATTTTACTTTTGACCTTTTGTTTCACCTAAGCAGCTACTAGGTTATTATTGCTTGTGGCTGTTAGCTACATATCTCCTTGTTTATGTACTAGGTTATTATTGCTTGTGGCTGTTAGCTACATATCTACTTGTTGATGCACTAGGTTATTATTGCTTGTGGCTGTTAGCTACATATCTCCTTGTTGATGCACTAGGTTATTAGTGCTTGCGGTACTTATCTTCTTGTTGATGCACTAGGTTATTATTGTTTGTGGCTGTTAGCTACATATCTCCTTGTTGATGCACTAGGTTATTATTGCTTGTGGCTGTTAGCTATATATCTCCTTGTTGATGCACTAGGTTATTATTGCTTGTGAGTAGATACATATCTCCTTGTTGAAATCTTAATCTGGTGGCTATTCACCGTAATACGCATCATCCTCTCTATTTCTGGAATGTGATTTAAGTACCAAACATGTTAATTTTGCTGGTCTATAAGTCACAATTGCTAGAATGAATCACTGAGCCGGGACACATGTGACCTCCTATTGCTTCTAGCTGCATTATTCTAGTTAGGGAGTTTCTCTTTGTGTAAAATGTTGGGAACAAAGTGTGTGGCTGCTGAAGCTTCTTTGCCCAAAATTATTGAATTTGCAGGGTATACATGGAACAGTCGAGCTTGCAGGGAGTACTTAGTAAGTGAAAAGCTAGTGTGAGACTGGAGATAAGCTTGAGTTGACAACACCACCAAGTTCATCCAAATCACATCAAGTTTGGCTCATAGGGCTAGGGCTTATTCTGTGTTAATTTTACCAAACTTTGAGGTGTCACTTATAATACTGTGCAAATTATACTCCGGCAAGAACGAAAATATTGTTTGCTACTTCAAATTTAATATATGGCTTGTGACATTTTATTACTGTAGGTACCACCACAGAAACTACTGTCTCTGAACTTACTACTACTACAACCATTACAACAACAGATGGTGGAGGCACCGATGCGAGTGTGATTGCTGGTGTGCTGGTTGGAATTGGCTTTGTCATTGTGATGGTAGTTATCATTGTTGTGGTTGTCCTACTGTGTTGCAGAGGTTATTCTGAATGGCTAATATTTGTACTTGATTGTGTACAGTAGGAGTCAAGTTAAACTCGGTGTTTCCGTTCCTTTTATTTCCATTCAGAATTGTATGCATCAGCTGCATTGAAGTAAGCAAACAAAAACTGTGCATATCTACATCATGCAAAACTGACAATAGGAAGGCCATCCCGGTACCTTTCTCATGAGCGACGGGATTCAGATTGTTTTCCTTAATACATTGATGTCTGTGCAGCTTTTTCCAGCAGATAAGCCTCCAGAATCAGCAGTAATGGGCTGGAAGTGATAATTCTTGTTGGATTTGTGAACTAGTCAGATATATATATTTTTTTCTTCCTGCTTGCGTAACCGTCTAACTTGAAGTGTAGTTTTCCATCCTGCTTGTGTGACCGTCTAACTGGAAGTATAGTTTTCCTTTCTACTTGCATAACTATCTAACTGGAACTAGAGTTTTCCTTTCCGCTTGTGTCACCGTCTAACTGGAAATATAGTTTTCCTTCCTGCTTGCATGACCGTCTAACTGGAAGTATATTTTTCCTTCCTGCTTGTGTAACCGTCTAACTGGAAGTAGAATTTCCCTTTTTGCTTGCGTGACCATCTAACTGGAAGTTTAGTTTTCCATCTTACTTGCGTGACCGTCTAACTGGAAGTATAGTTTTCCTTCCTACTTGCGTGACCGTATAACTGGAAGTATAGTTTTCCTTCCTGCTTGCGTGACCTTCTAACTGGAAGTATAGTTTTCTTTCCTGCTTGCGTGACCATCTAACTGGAAGTATAGTTTTCCTTCCTGCTTGTGTGACCGTCAAACTGAAAGTATATTTTTCCTTCCTGCTTTCGTGAACGTCTAACTGGAAGTATAGTTTTCCTTCCTGCTTGCGTAACCGTCTAACTGGAAGTATAGTTATCCTTCCTGCTTGCGTGACCGTCTAACTGGAAGTTTAGTTTTCTTTCCTACTTGCGTGACCGTCTAACTGGAAGTATAGTTTCCTTCCTGCTTGCATGACCGTCTAACTGGAAATATAGTTTTCCTTCCTGCTTGCATGACCGTCTAACTGGAAGTATAGTTTTCCTTCCTGCTTGCGTGACCGTCTAACTGGAAGTATAGTTTTTCTTGCTATTTTCATAAACGCTATCTTTTTGGACGTGTGCTGGAAAAGAAAAGGGGTGTTTTTGTACATATCGTTAATTTTTTTACAATTTTTTTTAACCGATGTCCGTGATCACATCAAACTATGCTTATGGTGTTTGGTCAGTTGAATATTTTTCTTAATGATAGAAAGAGTAGTATTAGGTGGAGCATGCTAGAGTAAGAAAGAGTGAAGTTAGGTGGAATATGCAAGAGTGAGAAAGAGTAGTGTTAGGTGGAACATGCTAGAGTAAGAAAGAGTGGTGTTAGTTGGACCATGCTAGAGTAAGAAAGAGTGGTGTTAGTTGGAGCACGCTAGAGTAAGATAGAGTTGTGTTAGGTGGAGCATGCTTGAGTTAGAAAGAGTGGTGTTAGGTGGACCATGCTTGAGTAAGAGAGAGTGGTGTTAGGTGGAGCACGCTAGAGTAAGATAGAGTGGTGTTAGGTAGAGCATGCTAGTGTAAGAAAGAATGGTGTTAAGTGGAGCATGCTAGAGCAAGGAAGAATGGTGTTAGGTGGCTAATGTTAGAGTAAGAAAGAGAGGTGTTACGTGGCGCATGCTAGAGTAGGAAAGAGAGGTGTTAGGTGGAGAATGCTAGAGTAAGAAAGATTGGTGTTAGGTGGTGCATGCTTGAGTAAGAAAGAGAGGTGTTAGGTGGAACATGCTAGAGTAAGAAAGAGTGGTGTTAGGTGGGGCATGCTTGATTAAGAAAGAATGGTGTTAGGTGGGGTTTGCTTGAGTAAGAAAAAGTAGTGTTAGGTGGAGTATGCCAGAGTAAGAAAGAGTGGTGTTAGGTGGCACATGCTATGTAGGAAAGAGTGGTTTTAGGTAGAGCATGCTAGAGTAAGAGATTGGTGTTAGGTGTAGCATGCTAGAGTAAGAAAGACTGGTGTTTGGTGGGGCATGTTTGAGTAAGAATGAATGGTGTTAGGCGGGACTTGCTTGTGTTAGAAAGAGTGGTGTTAGGTGGAGTATGCTAGAGTAAGAAAGAGTGGTATTAGGTGGCAAATGCTAGATTAGGAAAGAGTGGTTTTAGGTAGAGCATGCTAGAGTAAGAGATTGGTGTTAGGTGGAGCATGCTAGAGTAAGAAAGAGTGGTGTTAGGTGGCACATGCTAGAGTAGGAAAGAAAGGTGTTAGGTGCAGGATGCTAGATTAAGAAAGAGTGGTGGTAGGTGGGGCATGCAAGGCTAAGAAAGAGTGGTGTTAGGTCTCACATGCTAGAGTAAGAAAGAGTGGTGTTAGGTGTGCATGCTAGAGTAGAAAAGAGTGGTGTTAGGTGGAAGACGCTTAGATAAGAAAGAGGTTTTAGGTGGTGCATGCTAGAGTAGGAAAGGGTGGTCTCAGGTAGAGCATGCTAGAGTAATAAAGAGTGGTGTTAGGTGGGGCATGCTAGAGTAAGAAAGAGTGGTGGTAGGTGGCACTTGCTAGAGTAGGAAAGACTGGTGTTAGGTGGAGCAGGCTAGAGTAGGAAAGAGTGGTGTTAGGTGGCACATGCTAGAATAAGAAAGAGTGGTGGTAGGTGTGGCATGCTAGATTAAGAAAGAGTTGTGTTAGGTGTCCCATGCTAGAGTAGGAAAGAGTGGTGTTAGGTGGAGCATGCTAGAGTAAGAAAGAGTGGTGTTAGGTGGGTCATTCTTGAGTAAGAAAGAGTAGTGTTAGGTGGAGCATGCTAGAATAAGAAAGAATGGTGTTGGGTGGGGCCTGCTAGAGTAAGAAAGAGTGGTGTTAGGTGGGACATGCTAGAGTAAGAAAGAGTGGTGTTGGTTGGGGTCTGCTTGAGTAAGAAAGAGTGGTGTTAGGTGTGGCATGCTAGAGTAAGAAAGAGTGGTGTTAGGTGTCGCATTCTAGAGTGAGAAAGATAGGTATTGGGTGGGACCTGCTAGAGTAAGAAAGAGTGGTGTTAGGTGGGGTATGCTAGAGTAAGAAAGAGTAGTGTTAGGTGGAGCATGCTAGAGTAAGAAAGAGTGGTGTTGTTGGAGCATCAACACGGTTTTGTGTTTAAAGAGAATATTCGGAGAGATCTTTCTTCTGGGCTATTTAATGAGTTCACACAATGAGCTCTTATAACCACATTAAGGTGATATTTTATGTCAAATGATATGAATTTTTGCTCTTTCATATGAGTGTTAAATTTTCATTTGAGCCTTTTCCTACTCCGATTTGGTCCTGTCTGTATGTTCTCTTCAGCTGCAATAATGCAAGTGCACATTACTGGATTTTATTGATAGTGAAAAAATACTTGTACTTGTATCTGTGTGTACTCTAATAACACCATAAATGGCTGCTTTTGATTACTATGTTTAGGATGTGGAATGTTGCTCAATATGCTAAACCATTGGAAAGAACCCAGAATGGGCTACCTTTTCTGACCAAAATCATTGGATAAAAATATTATAATTTTTTTAAATTTTTTTTTTTACCCACAGTGTGTATGACGAAGACCGTGGCAGTCATTTAACCTTTAATTAGTGTGATATCTGTACTTTGTACCTTTGATATAGTATTATTATAATTATAGTGTAAGTGTATTCATGACTGTCGTTTATCTTGAACTAGTCCTTTTAATCTAACTAACTTCCTGTTATGATCAGTTGTCAGTATTTTGCAGTTTTGTACAAGTGATTTCTATGATACTTAAAACTATTACAATTCAATAGCGTGCAGGTCCTAACGTGTTTGCTAGGTTACTACATTTGGCGACGAGGATAAAAGTATGGCAACTCATGGTTCGTTGTTCCCTTTTGATATTAGCAAAGACGACAGGACCTCTTATGTCCTGAGACTCAAATACTACTTTGAAGCAAATAACGTGACAGAAGCAGGCAAGAAGAAGTCTATATTACTGGCAGTGTGCGGCCCAGCAACGTTTCTCAGGATCAGCAGCTTACTTACACCCACACGCCTGGAGTCCATCAACTTTCATGACCTTGTTGGTGAAGTCAAGGAGTTTTACAATCCGAAAGCTTCCATAACGTTGCAGCATTTCCAATTTAACACACGAGAAAGAGCTCAAGGCGAGTCAATCGCAGTCTACGTTGCAGCTTTGAGGAAACTAGGCGAGCACTGTGTGTATGAAGACTCTATGAATGAAATGATCAGAGATCATCTGGTCTGCGGGATAAATAACGATACGATTCAGCCTCGACTCCTGGCTGAGAAGGAACTTACATTTGAGAGAGCATTTGAAATTGCTCAATCCATTGAGGCAGCTGAAAAGAAATCTAAGATCATTAAGAACGGTTCCAATGGCAAGCAAGAAACCTTACATTATAGTGAGACTGGATTTACACAAAAAGACCGTAACTCTGACAAGGAATGTAAGAAAAACCCAACCTGTTACCGGTGTTGATGACCCCACCTAGCCCCATCATGTAGGTTTAAAGAGACCATTTGCAGGTTTTGCAAGAAAAAGGGGCATGTTGAGAAGGTGTGCAGGTCCATGGCTAACCCCAAACAATTTTTATCAGCACAAAAAAGAAACTTTTATGTACAGGAGGAGCAAACTCTTCAACTGGAGGATGCTGAAGCAAATGGCATGTATATTCTAAATGCAAGGACAAGGAAGCCTATTATTGTAGACATGTATCTGAACGATATTCCGATCAAGATGGAGTTGGACACAGGAGTGTCTCTCTCGATCATCAGCTCGACAACTTACAAGGCAATCACTCAACAATTGACGAGTTCATCTCTGGAGAAGTCCGCCATTCTCCTAAAAACTTACACAGGGGATCCATCAAAGTCCTGGGAACCACATCTGTGAATGCAAGGTATAGTAACCAGAAAGAGGTACTTACTGTTCATGTTGTAGACAGGGATGGGCCAGAATTGATGGTAGAGATTGGTTATCACATTTTGACATCATTTCTTTGTGTGAAGTCAACTATGTCACCAAACCACTACAAGATATTCTAGACAAACATTCAAATGTTTTTGATAAGGACCTGGGATGTATGAAAGGAGTAGAGGTAACCCTTGAGGTTAAATCAGAGGTCAAGCCAAATTTTTTTAAACCTCGTCCTATGCCTTACATATTGAAGCATAAGGTTGCAGATGAACTGGACCGGTTATGTAACCTGGGAATCATTTCTCCCGTGAAAACAGCAAAATGGGCAACACCCATTGTGCTTGTTGTAAAGAAGGATGGCACAATACGAATTTGTGGTGATTTCAAATCCACTGTTAATCAGGCAACACATATTGATACATACCCTTTGCCTCGAGTGGAAGAGCTGTTTTCTAATTTAGCAGGAGGAAATTTTTTTTCGAAGCTAGATATGTCAAGCGCATACTTGCAACTTCCTTTGGCAGAGTTATCCAATGAATACCTGACCATTAATACTCACAGGGACCTTTACCAGTTTAACAGATTACCATTCGGTGTGGCATCTGCACCGGCTATCTTTCAGCGTTCCATGGAGACATTGTTACGTGATCTTCCTGGGTTGTTTGTGTATTTGGATGATATTCTTATCACAGACTCAACACTAGCAGAGCATCTAGCTAATCTAGAAGGAGTGCTAAAATGTCTCTCTGAAGCTGGTTTGCGATTGAACAAGGAGAAATGTGCTTTCTTTCTTGAGCAGATATAGTATTTAGGCCACACGATTGATGCTCTAGGTGTGCACCCAACTGGAGAAAAGATTAAAGCCATTAAAAATGCACCTCAGCCTAAGAATGTCACGGAGCTGCGCTCATTTTTGGGCATCCTAAATTATTACAGCCGTTTCTTGCCCACTTATCAGCAAAAATGGCACCCTTATACAGTTTACTGCAAAAGATGACCAGCTGGTCTTGGGGTAGTCAACAGCCAGAGGCATTCTCTATAGCGAAGGATGCACTTCAGATTGGTTCACTTTGATCCTTCCAAACCTCTCATAGTGGCTTGTGATGCCTCACAGTATGGTCTTGGAGCTGTGCTGTCTCATAAAATGGACAATGGTGAAGAGCGTCCAGTAGCTTTTGCATCACAGCCTCTTAACCCAGCTGAGAAGAAATATTCCCAACTGGAGAAAGAAGGCCTGGCTATTATTTTCGCTGTAAAGAAATTTCATCACTACATTTATGGACATGATTTTATCATTGAGTCAGACCACAAGCCTCTTTCATTTTTGTTCATTGAGCTGAATGGTGTCCCTGTTCTAGCATCATCTCGTATTCAGAGGTGGAGTTTAATACTATCAGCGTATCACTACAGTATACGTTACAAATCTGGAAAAACCCTGAACAATGCAGATGCATTAAGTAAACTTCCTCAACCAATCACAACTACTCATGATGGGCTTACTGGAGATGTCACGCAGCTTATTGACCATCTGTCCACTACCACCATTAGTAGTACTCACATACAAAAATGGACTAGCCGAGACCCAACTCTCTTAAAAGGGAAAGCTTTTGTTTTACAAGGTTTTCCATCTGACAAGTTGGAGGTCGAGTTTACACCTTACCAATCCAGAGCTCAGGAATTGAGTGTTATCAATGGATGCATACTTTGGGGAGCTAGAGTAGTAGTTCCACCACAAGGCCGAGAAGCAGTGTTGAAGGAACTTCACGACACACACCCAGGATGTTGCAAGATGAAAGCTCTTGCAAGGTGTTACATTTGGTGGCCAAAGGTGGACTCTGCCATCGAGGATGTAGTCAAACATTGTCAATCGAGACCTTCACCTCCAGTGGCTCCGCTCCATCCCTGGGAGTGGCCCAGCAAACACTGGTCCAGATTACACTTGGACTTTGCAGGTCCATTTCTTGGACACCATTACTTAGTCTTGGCGGTGCATACTCTAAATGGATTGTGGTGGAACTAATGCCATCGATCACTTCTGCAAAGACAATCGAAAAGCTTCACATGATCTTCGCAACCCATGGATAACATCACAAACTTGTCACAGACAATGGAGCAACTTTCACCAGCAGTGAATTTCACCAGTTCACAGAGAAGAATGGCATCAAACATGTAACATAAGCACCTTACCATCCATCTACCAATGGCTTGGCTGAACGAGCAGTTCAAACTTTCAAGTGAGCAATTGAAAGAATGCATAACCTTCCTATTCAGGATAGGTTATCCAAGTTTCTGTTGACCTACAGGTTAACTCCCCATACAACAACGGGTGAAGCTCCAGCTGAACTCCTCATGTGCCGTCGTCCACGTTCATTATTGGACAACCTAATCCCTGATCTATCCCAGAGAGTAGAATATAGACAAGTTAAGCAAAAACTGTTACATAATTCATCAAAATCAGTTCGTAATTTCGAAGTTGGAGAGAGTGTGTTCGCAGAGAACTTTACAGGGAAGTCACCTAAATGGATTTCTTGCAAGATAGCAAAGGTAACTGGTCCTCTCTCATATGTAGTCGAACTAACAGATGGCAAGATTATGCGTAGGCAAGTGGATTCCATCAATCGAGGACATGAAATGGACATAGCTCGAGACACACCTGCTAATGATCCACATCCACTTGCCATTCCTCCACCAGACTTGTCTCGTATGACTGAAATTCCACCATCTGCTCCACCTATCGCTTGTGCGAGTCAATCAAGTGCTCTAACTTCCCAGCCTACACAAATACCAGCCTCGCATCCTCCAAATCAATCTACAAGGAAATGTCAGCGTCCTGACTATTTCTCAAGCAAGTAACATCTAAAAAGGGGAAAATGTGATATCTGTACTTTGTACCTTTGATATAGAATTATTGTAATTATAGTGTAAGTGTATTCATGACTGTGGTTTATCTTGAACTAGTTCTTTTAATCTAACTAACTTCCTGTTATGGTCAGTTGTCAGTATTTTGCGGTTTTTTACAAGTGATTTCTATGATACTTAAAACTATTACAATTCAATAGCGTGCAAGTCCTAACGTGTTTGCTAGGTTACTACAATTAACTTCTTCAATCAAAGCAGGACTGTAGCCATTTTTTTCACCTTGAAACCAACGAAATTGGAACACATATTTGTAGCTGTCATAACTTTTTTTCCCTTTCTTCTGTGCAAATAATTATTATACCAGCTTGTTGCTTATTGTGTGTGCTTTAAGATGATATATAAAAAGTCTCTATAGGCACCTTTCTTAGTAGATATATCCAAACACGCAAGGGTCACTCATTTCCTAATTTATGGCAGACATAACTCAAAGGCGCCTTGACCGACACGCCCCCAAATTGGTCTGAGGGTATCTAAAGCACTTAGCTGTGATACTTACCAGTCGAAAAAAATTTCAGGTGAACCCCCCCTGAGTTATGGTGCTGAGAAGAGGCGGGATCACAGAAATGGCGTGGAGGACAGAAAATTTCTGTGATCCCGCCTCTTCTCAGCACCATAACTTTAGCCCTAGCTTTAAAATCTGGCTAAATATACGAGTTTAGTCTTGTTCTATATGCCTAGCTTTACCCCTAGTTATAAAATCTAGCTCAATATATGGGTTTAGTCTTGTTCTATATGCAGAGCTTTAGCTCTAGCTTTAAAATCTAGCTCAAAATATGAGTTTAGTCTTGTTCTATATGCATAGCTTTAGCCCTAGCTTAAAAATCTAGCTAAATATGAGTTTAGTATTGTTCTATAAGCATAGCTTTAGACCTGGTTTAAAATATAGCTCAATATATGAGTTTCGTCTTGTTCTATACGCCTAGGTTTAGCCCTAGCTATAAAATCTAGCTCAATATATGAGTTTAGTTGTGTACTATATGCCTAGCTTTAGCCCTAGCTTTAAAATCTGGCTTAATATATGAGTTTAGTCTTGTTCTGTATGCCTAGCTTTAAAATCTAGCTCAATATATGTGTTTACACTTGTTCTATATACCTAGCTTTAGCCCTAGCTTTAAAATCTGTTTCAATATACGAGTTTAGTATTGTTCTATATGCCTAGCTTTAGTCCTAGCTTTAAAAGCTAGGTTTAAAACTAGGAAGGGAGAACAAAATGAACTCATATATTTAGTTTGATTTTAAAGCTAATGAATGCTAAAGCTAGGCATATAGAACAAGAATAAACGCATATTTTGATTAGATTTTAAAGCTAGGACTAAATCTAGGCATATAGAACAATACTAAACTCATATATTGAACTAGATTTTAAAGCTAGGACTAAAGCTAGGCATATAGTACAAAACTAAACTCATATATTGAGCTAGATTTTAAAGCTAAGGCTAAACCTAGGCATATAGAAAAAGACCAAACTCTTATATTGAGCTATATTTTAAACCAGGGCTAAAGCTATGCTTATAGAACAATACTAAACTCATATTTAGCTAGATTTTTAAGCTAGGGCTAAAGCTATGCATATAGAACAAGACTAAACTCATATATTGAGCTAGATTTTATAACTAGGGGTAAAGCTAGGCATATAGAACAAGACTAAACTCGTATATTTAGCCAGATTTTAAAGCTAGGGCTAAAGTTCGCCATATAGAACAAGACTAAACTCATATATTGAGTTAGATCTCAAAGCTTGGGCTAAGCTAGGCATATAGAACAAGACTATACTTTTATATTGAGCTAGATTTTAAAGCTAGGACTAAAGCTAGGCATATAGAACAAGATTAAACTCATATATTGAGATAGATTTTAAAACTAAGATTAAAGCTAGGTAGATAGAACAATACTAAATTCATAAATTGAGCTAGATTTTAGAACTAGGGCCAAAGCTAAGTATACAGAACAAGACTATTCTCATATATTCAGCTATATTTTAAGGTGTCCTAGCTTTAAATCTATCTCAATATATGAGTAAAGTACTGTTCTATATGCCTTGCTTCAACCCTAGCTTTGAAATCTAGCTCAATATATGAGTTTAGTTTGTGCTCTATGCCTAGCTTTAGCTCTTGCTTTGAAATCTAGCTCAATATATGAGTTTAATCTTGTTCTATATGCCTAGCTTAGCCCTAGCCTTAAAATCAAGCTCAATATGAGTTTAGTATTGTTCTATATGCCTAGCTTTAGCCCTAGCTTTAAAATCTAGGTCGATATATGATTTTTTTTTTTTTATATGCCTGGCTTTAGACCTAGCTTTAAAATCAAGCTCAATATATGAGTTTAGTCTTGTCTATATGACTAGCTTTAGCTCTAGCTTTAAAATCTAGCTCAATATATCAGTTTAATCTTGTTCTATATGCCTAGCTTTAGCTCTAGCTTTAAAATTTAGCTCAATATATGAGTTTAGACTTGATCTATATACCAAATTTTAGCCCTAGCTTTGAAATCTAGCTCAATAAACGAGTTTAATATTGTTCTATATGCCTAGCTTTAGCTCTAACTTTTTAATCTCGCTCAATATATGAGTTTAGTCTTGTTCTATATGCCTAGCTTTAGCCCTAGATTTAAAATCTAGCTCAATATATGGGTTTAGTCTTGTTCTATATGCACAGCTTTAGCTCTAGGTTTAAAATCTAGCTCAAAATATGAGTTTAGTCTTGTTCTATATGCATAGCTTTAGACCTAGCTTAAAAATCTAGCTAAATATGAGTTTAATTTTGTTCTATAAGCATAGCTTTAGCCCTGGTTAAAAATATAGCTCAATATATGAGTTTAGACTTGTTCTATATGCCTAGGTTTAGCCCTAGCTTTAAAATCTAGCTCAATATATAGGTTTAGTATTGTAATCTATGCCTAGCTTTAGCCCTAGCTTTAAAACCTAGCTTAATATATGAGTTTATTATTGTTTTATATGACTAGCTTTAGCCCTGGCTTTAAAATATAGTTGAATATATGAGAATAGTCTTGTTCTATTTACTTAGCTTTGGCCCTAGCTTTGAAATCTAGCTCAATATATGAGTATAGGACGGTTCTATATGCCTAGCTTTAGTCCTAGCTTTGAAATCTAGCTAAATATATGGGATTAGTCTTGATCTATATGCCTAGCTTTAACTATTGCTTTGAAATCTAGCTCAATATATGAGTTTTGTCTTGTTCTATATGCCTAGCTTTAGCTCTAGCTATAAAATTTAGCTCAATATATGAGTTTAGACTTATCTACATGACTAATTTTAGCCCTAGCTTTAAAATCTAGCTCAATATACGAGTTTAGTATTGGACTATATGCCTAACTTTTAAACCAAGCTCATTATATCAGTTTAGTCTAGTTCCATATGCCTAGCTTTGAAATCTAGCTCAATATATGAGTATAGTACTGTTCTATATGCCTTGCTTTAACCCTAGCTTTAAAATCTAGCTCAATATAAAAGTATAGTCTTATTCTATAGGCCTAGTTTAGCCAAAGCTTTAAGATCTAATTCAATATATGAGTTTAGTCTTGTTCTATATGGCTAGCTTTAGCCCTAGCTTTAAAATCTAGCTAAATATACGAGTTTAGTGTTGGTCTAAATGCCTAGCTTTAGCTTTATTTTTTAAATCTTGCTCAATATATGAGTTTAGTCTAGTTTTATATGCCTAGCTTTACCTAGCTTTAAAATCAAGCTCAATATATGAGTTTAGTCTTGTTCTATATGCATTGCTTTAGCCCTAGCTTTAAAATCTAATTCAATATATGAGTGTGCTGTCGTTCTATATGCCTAGCTTTAGCCCTAGATTTGAAATCTAGCTCAATATATGAGTATAGTACTGTTCTATATGCCTAGCTTTAGTCCTTGCTTTTAAATCTAGCTCAATATATGAGATTAGTCTTGATCTATAAGCCTAGCTTTAACTATTGCTTTGAAATCTAGCTCAATATATGAGTTTTGTCTTGTTCTATATGCCTAGCTTAGCCCAAGCTTTAAAATCTAGCTCAATATATGAGTTTAGTCTTGTTCAATATCCATAGCTGTAGCCCTAGCTTTAAAATCTTGCTCAATATAAGAGTTTAGTTTTGTTCTATCTAACTAGATTTAATCATAGCTTTAAAATCTGTCTCAATATATGAGTATTGTACTGTTCTATATGCCTTGCTTTAACCCTAGCTTTAAAATCTAGCTCAATATAAGAGTTTAGTCTTGTTCTGTATGCCTAGCTTTAGCTCTAGCTTTATAATCTAGCTCAATATACGAGTTTAGTCTTGTTCTATATGGCTAGCTTTAGCCCTAGCTTTAAAATCTAGCTAAATATACGAGTTTAGTATTGGTCTATATGCCTAGCTTTAGCTCTAACTTTTAAATCCAGCTCAATATATGAGTTTAGTCTAGTTCTATATGCCTAGCTTTAAACCCAGCTTTAAAATCTAGCTCAATATATGAGTTTAGTCTTGTTCTAAATGCATAGCTTTAGCCCTAGCTTTAAAATCTAGTTCAATATATGAGTTTATTGTAGTTCTATATGCCTAGCTTTTACCCTAGATTTGAAATCTAGCTCAATATAAGAGTATAGTACTGTTCTATATGCCTAGCTTTAGTCCTAGCTTTTAAATCTAGCTCAATATATGAGATTAGTCATGATCTATAAGCCTTGCTTTAACTATGCTTTGAAATCTAGCTCAATATATGAGTTTTGTCTTGTTCTATATGCCTAGCTTAGCCCAAGTTTTAAAATCTAGCTCAATATATGAGTTTAGTCTTGTTCAATATGCCTAGCTTTAGCCCTAGCTTTAAAATCTAGTTCAATATACAAGTTTAGTTATGTTCTATACCCTTAGCTATAGCCCTAGCTTTAAAATCTAGCTCAATATAAGAGTTTAGTTTTGTTCTATCTAACTAGCTTTAATCATAGCCTTAAAATCTGTCTCAATATATGAGTATTGTAATGTTCTATATCCCTTGCTTTAACCCTAGCTTTAAAATCTAGCTCAATATATGAGTTTAGTCTTGTTCTGTATGCCTAGCTTTAGCTCTAGCTTTATAATCTAGCTCAATATACAAGTTTAGTATTGTTCTATATGCCAAGCTTTAGTCCTAGCTTTAAAATCTAACTCAAAATTTGAGTTTATTCTTGTTCTATATGCCTAGCTTTAGCCTTAGCTTTAAAATCTAGCTAAATATATCAGTTTAGTTTTTTTTTATCTACCTAGTTTTAATCCTAGTTTTAATCTAGCTCAATATACAAGTTTAGTATTGTTCTATATGCCAAGCTTTAGTCCAAGCTTTAAAATCAAGCTCAATATACGAGTTTAGTCTTGTTCTATATGCCTAGCTTAGCCCTAGCTTTAAAACCAAGCTCAATATGAGTGTAGTATTGTTCTATATGCCTAGCTTTAGCCCTAGCTTTAAAATCTAGGTTAATATATGAATTTAGTGTTGTTTTATATGCCTAGCTTTAGACCTAGCTTTAAAATCTAGCTCAATGTATGAGTTTAGTCTTGTTCTATATGACTAGCTTTAGTTCTATCTTTAAAATCTAGCTCAATATATGAGTTAAGTCTTGTTCCATATGCCTAGCTTTAACACTAGCTTTAAAATCTAGATTAATTTATGAGTTTAGTTATATTCCATGTGCCTTGCTTTAGCCCAAGCTTTAAAATTAAGCTCAATATATGAGTTTAGTATTGTTCTAAATACGTAGCTTTAGTCCTAGTTTTAAAATATATCTCAATATATGAGTATAGTTCTGTTCTATATGCCTAGCTTAGCCCTAGCTTTAAGATCTAAGTAAATATATTAGTTTAGTCTTATTATATATGCCTAGCTTTTTCCCTAGCTTTAAAACCTAGCTCGATAAACGAGTTTAGTCTTGTTCAATGTGCCTAGCATTAGCTCTGGCTTTATAATCTAGCTCAATATATGAGTTTAGTCTTGTTCTATATACCTCACTTTAGTCCTAGTTTTAAAATCTAGCTCAATATAAAAGTTTTGTCTTGTTCTATATGCCTAGATTAGCCCAAGCTTTAAGATCTAACTCAATATATGAGTTTGGTCTTGTTCTATATGGCGAGATTAAGCCATAGCTTTAAAACCTAGCTAAATATACAAGTTTAGTCTAGTTCTATACACCTAGCTTTAGCCCTAGCTTTAAAATCTAATTCAATAAATGAGTCTAGTTCTGGTGTGTATGCCTAGCTTTAGTCCTAGCTTAAAAATCAAGCTCAATATGTGAGTTTAGTCTTTTTCTATATGAGTAGCTTTAGCCCTAGCTTTAAAATCTAGGTCTATATATGATTTTATTCTCGTTCTATATGCCTACCTTTAGCCTAGCTTTGAAATCTAGGTCAATATATGAAATTAGTGTTGTTTTATATGCCTAGCTTTAGACCTAGCTTTAAAATCTAGCTCAATATATGAGTTTAGTCTTGTTCTATATGCCTAGCTTTTGCTCTAGCATTAATATTTAGCTCAATATATGAGATTAGACTTGTTCTATATGCCTAATTTTAACCCTAGCTTTAAAATCTGGCTCAATATATGAGTTTAGTCTTGTTCTATATGCATAGCTTTAGTCCTAGCTTAAAAATCTAACTGAATAAGAGTAGAGTATTGTTCTATATGCCTTGCTTTAGCTCTAACTTTTAAATCTAGCTCAATATATGAGTTTAGTCAAGTTCTATATGCCTAACTTTAATCCTAGCTTTAAAATCAAGCTCAATATGTGAGTTTAGTCTTGTTCTATATGCGTAGCTTTAGCCCTAGCTTTAAAATCTAGTTCAATATATGATTTTATTGTCGTTCTATATGCCTACCTTTAGCCAAGCTTTGAAATCTAGGTCAATACATATGTTTAGTCTTTTTCTATATGCCTAGCTATAACCTAGCTTTAAAATCTAGCCCAATATATGAGATTACTCTTGTTCTATATGCCCAGCTTTGAACTTAGCTTTAAAATTTACATCAATATATAAGTTTAGTCTTGGTTTGTATGCCTAGCTTTAGCCCTAGATTTAAAATCTAGCTCAATATACGAGTTTAGTATTGTTCTATATGCCTAGCTTTAGCCCTAGCTTTAAAATCTAGTTCAATATATGATTTATTGTTGTTCTATAGGCCGAGCTTTAGCCCTAGCTTTGAAATCTAGCCCAATATATGAGTATATTACTGTTCTATATGCCTAGCTTTAGTCCTTGCTTTGAAATCAAGCTCAATATATGAGATTGGTCTTGATCTATATGCCTAGCTTTAACTATTGCTTTGAAATCTAGCTCAATATAGGAGTTTAGTCTTTTTCTATATGCCTTGCTTAGCCATAAGTAAATATATGAGTTTAGTCTTGTTATATATTCCTGGCTATAGCCCTAGCTTTAAAACCTAGCTCAATATACGAGTTTAGTCTTGTTCTATATGCCTACCTTCAGCTCTAGTTTATAATCTATCTCAATATATGTGTTCAGTCTTGTCCTATAAGCCTAGCTTTAGACCTAGCTTTAAAATCTAGCTCAAAATATGAGTTTAGTCTTGTTCTATATACATAGCTTTAGCCCTGGTTAAAAATAGAGCTCAATAAATGAGTTTAGACTTGTTCTATATGCCTAGGTTTAGCCCTAGCTTAAAAATCAAGCTCAATATATGAGTTTAGTTTTGTACTCTATGCCTAGCTTTAGCCCTAGCTTTAAAATCAAGCTTAATTTATGAGTTTAGTATTGTTTTATATGCCTAGCTTTAGCCCTGGCTTTAAAATATAGCTAAATATATGAGAATAGTCTTGTTCTATTTACTTAGCTTTAGCCTTAGCTTTAAAATCTAGTTAAATATATGAGTTTAGTTTTGTTCTAACTAGTTTCAATCCTACCTTTAAAATCTATCTCAATATATGAGTATAATACTGTTCTATATGCCTAGCTTTAGTCCTAGCTTTGTAATCTAGCTCAATATATGAGATTAGTCTTAATCTAAATGCCTAGCTTTATCTATTGCTTTGAAATCTATCTCAATATATGAGTTTAGTCTTGTTCTATATGCCTAGCTTAGCCCAAGCTTTAAAATCCAGCTCAATATATGAGTTTCGTCTTGATCTATATGCCTAGCTTTAGCCATAGCTTTAAAATCTAGTTCAATATATGAGTTTAGTTTTGTTCTATATCCATAGCTATAGCCCTAGCTTTAAAATCAAGCTCAATATAAGAGTATAGCACTGTTCTATTTGTTTGCTTTAACCCTACTTTGAAATCTCGCTCAATATACGAGTTTAGTCTTGTGCTATATGCCTAGCTTTAGCTCTTGCTTTAAAATCTAGCAAAATATATGAGTTTAGTTTTGTTCTATATGCCTAGCTTTAGCTCTAGCTTTAAAAAATTTAGCTTAATATATGAGTTTAGACTTGTTCTGTATGCCTAATTTTAGACCTAGCTTTAAAATCTAGCTCAATATAAGAGCTTAGTATTCGTCTATATGCCTAGCTTTAACTCTAACTTTAAAATCTAGCTCAATATATGAGTTCAGTCTAGTTCTACATGCCTATCTTTAACCCTAGCTTTGAAATCAAGTTCAATATATGAGTTTAGTCTTGTTCTATATGCCAAGCGTAGTCCAAGCTTTAAAATCTAGCTCAATATTAAAGTTTAGTATTGTTCTATATCCATAGCTATAGCCTTAGCTTTAAAATCTAGATCAATATAGGAGTTTAGTATTGTTCTATCTAACTAGCTTTAATCCTAGCTTTAAAATATATCTCAATATATGAGTATATTACTGTTCTATATGCCTTTCTTTAACCTTATCTTTGAAATCTAGTTCAATATATGAGTTTGGTCTTGTGCTATATGCCTAGATTTAGCTCTTGCTTTGAAATCTAGCTCAATATACGAGTTTAGTCTAGTTCTATATGCCTAGCTAAGCCCTATCTATAAAATCAAGCTCAATAGGAGTTTAGTATTGTTCTATATGCCTATCTTTAGTCCTTGCTTTAAAATTAAGGTCAATATATGAGTTTAGTGTTGTTTTATAGGCCTAGCTTTAGACCTAGCTTTAAAATCTAGCTTAATATATGAGTTTAGTCTTGTTCTATATGCCTCGCTTTAGCTCTAGCTTTATAATCTAGCTCAGTATATGAGTTTAATCTTGTTCTATATGCCTAGCTTTAACCCTAGCTTTAAAATCTAGATTAATATATGAGTTTAGTTTTGTTCGATATGCCTAGCTTTAGCCCGAGCTTTAAAATCTAGCTCAATATATTAGTTTAGTATTGTTCTATATACGTAGCTTTAGTCCTAGTTTTAAAATCTATCTCAATATATGAGTACAGTTCTGTTTTATATGCCTAGCTTAGCCCTAGTTTTAAGATCTAAGTAAATATATTAGTTTAGTCTTGTTATATATGCCTAGCTTTAGCCCTAGCTTTAAAACCTAGCTCAATATGAGTTTAGTATTGTTCTATAAGCATAGCTTTAGCCCTGGTTTAAAATATAGCTCAATATATGAGTTTAGTCTTGTTCTATATGCCAAGCTTTAGCCCTAGTTTTAAAATATAGCTAAATATATGAGTTTAGTATTGTTTTATATGCCTAGCTTTAGCCCTGGCTTTAAATTATAGCTGAATATATGAGAATAGTCTTGTTCTATTTACTTAGCTTTGGCCCTAGTTTTAAAATCTTGCTCAATTTATGAGTTTAGTCTTGTTCTGTGTGCCTAGCTTTAGCTCTAGCTATAAAATCAAGCTCAATATATGAGTTTAGTCTTGTTCTATATGACTAGCTTTAGTCCTAGCTTTAAAATCTAACTCAATATAAAAGTTTAGTCTTGTTCTATATGCCTAGCTTAGCCCAAGCTTTAAGATCTAACCCAATATATGAGTTTAGTCTTGTTCTATATGGCGAGCTTTAGCCATAGCTTTAAAACCTAGCTAAATATACGAGTTTAGCCTTGTTCTATATGCCTAGCTTTACCCCTAGTTTTAAAATCTAGCTCATTATATGAGTTTAGTCTTGTTGTATATGCCTAGCTTTAGCCCTAGCTATAGAATCTAACTCAATAAATGAGTTTAGTATTGGTCTATATGCCTAGCTATAGTCCTAGCTTAAAACTCTAGCTCAATATATGAGTTTAATCTTGTTCTATATGCCTAGCTTTAGCTCTAACTTTAAAATTTAGCTCAATATATGAGTTTAGACTTGTTCTGTATGCCTTACTTTAGCCCTAGCTTTAAAATCTAGCTCAATATATGAGTTTAGACTTGTACTATATGCCTAGCTTTGGTCCTAGCTTTAAAATCTAGCTAAATATATGAGTTTAGTTTTGTTCTATCTACCTAGCTTTAATCCTAGCTTTAAAATCTATCTAAATATATGAGTATACAACTGTCAATATGCTTAGCTTTAGCCCTAGCTTTAAAATCAAGCTCAATATATTAGTTTAGTCTTGTTTTATATGCCTGGCTTTAGCCCTAGCTTTAAAATCTAGTTCGAGATATGAGTTAATTGTCGTTCAATATGCCTAGCTGTAGCGCTAACTTTGAATCTAGTTCAATATATATGTTTAGTCTTGTTCTATATGCCTAGCTATAACCCAAGCTTTAAAATCTAGCTCAATGTATGAGTTTAGTATTGTTCTATATGCCTAGATTTGGCCCTAGGTTTAAAATCTAGCTCAATATATGAGTTTAGTCTTGTTCTGTATACCTAGATTTAACTCTAACTTTAAAATCTAGCTCAATATATGTGTTTACACTGGTTCTATATGCCAAACTTTAGCCCTAGCTTTAAAATCTAGCTCAATATACGAGTTTATTATTGTTGTATATGCCTAGCTTTAGTCCTAGCTTTAAAATCTAGCTCAGAATATGAGTTTATTCTTGTTCTATATGCCTAGCTTTAGCCTTAGGTTTAAAATCTAGCTAAATATATGAGTTTAGTTTTGTTCTATCTACCTAGTTTTAAACCTAGCTTTAAAATCTATCTCAATATATGAGTATGGTACTGTTCTATGTGCCTAGCTTTAGTCCTAGCATTGAAATCTAGCTCAATATATGAGATTAGTCTTGATCTATAAGCCTAGCTTTACCTATTGCTTTGAAATCTAGCTCAATATATGAGTTTAGTATTGTTCTATATGCCTAGTTTAGCCAAAGCTTTAAAATCAAGCTCAATATATGAGTTTAGTCTTGTTCTATATGCCTAGCTTTAGCCCTAGCTTTAAAATCTAGCTCAATATATGAGTTTAGTATTGTTCTATCTACCTAGCTTTAATCCTATTTTTAAAATCTATCTCAATATATGAGTATAGTACAGTTCTATATACCTAGCTTTAGCCCTAGCTGTAAAATCTAGCTCAATGTATGAGTTTAGTGTTGTTCTATATGCCGAGTTTTAGCACAAGCTTTAAAATCAAGCTTAATATACGAATTTAGTATTGTTTAACTACCTAGCTTTAATCCTAGCTTTAAAATCTAGCTCAATATATGAGTTTAAAATTGTTCTATCTGCCTAGCTTTAATCCTAGCTTTAAAATCTATCTCAATATATGAGTTTAGACCTGTTCTATATACGTAGCTTTATCCCAAGCTTTAAAAGCAAGCTCAATATATGAGTTTAGTCTTGTTCTATATGCATAGCTTTAGCTCAAGCTTTAAAATTTAGCTCAATATATGAGTTTAGACTTGTTCTAAATCCCTAACATTAGCCCTTGCTTTAAAATCTAGCTCAATATACGAGTTTATTATTGATTTATATGCCTTTTTTTGTTCTAACTTTAAAATCTAGCTCAATATTTGATTTTAGTCTTGTTCTATAAACCTAGCTTTAGCCCTATCTTTAAAATTTAGCTCAATATACGAGTTTAGTATTGTTCTATATCCATAGCTATAGTCCTAGCTTTAAAATCTAGCTCAATAAAAGAGTTTAGTATTGTTCTATATGTCTAGCTTTAGCCCTAGATTTAAAATCTAGCGCAATATACGAGTTTAGTATTGTTCTATATGCCTAGCTTTAGCCCTAGCTTTAAAATCTAGTTCAATATATGATTTATTGTTGTTCTATAGGCCTAGCTTTAGCCCTAGCTTTGAAATCTAGCTCAATATATGAGTATATTACTGTTCTATATGCCTAGCTTTAGTCCAAGCTTTGAAATCTAGCTCAATATATGAGATTAGTCTTGATCTATATGCCTAGCTTTAACTATTGCTTTGAAATCTAGCTCAATATAGGAGTTTAGTCTTGTTCTCTATGCCTAGCTTAGCCATAGCTTTAAGATCTAAGTAAATATATGAGTTTAGTTTTGTTATATATTCCTGGCTATAGCCCCAGCTTTAAAACCTAGCTCAATATACGAGTTTAGTCTTGTTCTATATGCCTACCTTCAGCTCTAGTTTATAATCTATCTCAAATATGTGTTTAGTCTTGTCCTATAAGCCTAGCTTTATAGACCTAACTTTAAAATCTAGCTCAAAATATGAGTTTAGTCTTGTTCTATATGCATAGCTTTAGCCCTAGCTTTAAAATCTAGCTAAATATGAGTTTAGTATTGTTCTATAAGCATAGCTTTAGCCCTGGTTAAAAATAGAGCTCAAAATATGAGTTTAGACTTGTTCTATATGCATAGGTTTAGCCCTAGCTTTAAAATCTAGCTCAATATATGAGTTTAGTTTTGTACCCTATGCCTAGCTTTAGCCCTAGCTTTAAAATCTAGCTTAATATATGAGTTTAGTATTGTTTTATAAGCCTAGCTTTAGCCCTGGCTTTAAAATATAGCTGAATATATGAGAATAGTCTTGTTCTATTTACTTAGATTTTGCCCTAGCTTTAAAATCTAGCTCAATATATGAGTTTAGTCTTGTTCTGTATGCCTAGCTTTAGCCTTAGCTTTAAAATCTAGCTAAATATATGAGTTTAGCTTTGTTCTATCTAACTAGTTTCAATCCTACCTTTAAAATCTATCTCAATATATGAGTATAATACTGTTCTATATGCCTAGCTTTAGTCCTAGCTTTGTAATCTAGCTCAATATATGAGATTAGTCTTGATCTAAATGCCTAGCTTTATCTATTGCTTTGAAATCTATCTCAATATATGAGTTTAGTCTTGTTCTATATGCCTAGCTTAGCCCAAGCTTTAAAATCTAGCTCAATATATGAGTTTAGTCTTGATCTATATGCCTAGCTTTAGCCATAGCTTTAAAATCTAGTTCAATATGAGTTTAGTTTTGTTCTATATCCATAGCTATAGCCCTAGCTTTAAAATCAAGCTCAATATAAGAGTTTAGAATTGTTTTTTCTAACTAGCTTTAATCCTAGCTTTAAAATCTATCTCAATATAAGAGTATAGTTCTGTTCTATATGCTTTGCTTTAACCCTACTTTGAAATCTCGCTCAATATATGAGTTTAGTCTTGTGCTATATGCCTAGCTTTAGACCTAGCTTTAAAATCTAGCTCAATGTATGAGTTTAGTCTTGTTCTATATGACTAGCTTTGGTCCTAGCTTTAAAATCTAGCTAAATATATGAGTTTAGTTTTGTTCTATCTACCTAGCTTTAGCCCTAGCTTTAAAATCTAGCTTAATATATGAGTTTAGTATTGTTTTATATGCCTAGCTTTAGCCCTGGCTTTAAAATATAGCTGAATATATGAGAATAGTCTTGTTCTATTTACTTAGATTTTGCCCTAGCTTTAAAATCTAGCTCAATATATGAGTTTAGTCTTGTTCTGTATGCCTAGCTTTAGCCTTAGCTTTAAAATCTAGCTAAATATATGAGTTTAGCTTTGTTCTATCTAACTAGTTTCAATCCTACCTTTAAAATCTATCTCAATATATGAGTATAATACTGTTCTATATGCCTAGCTTTAGTCCTAGCTTTGTAATCTAGCTCAATATATGAGATTAGTCTTGATCTAAATGCCTAGCTTTATCTATTGCTTTGAAATCTATCTCAATATATGAGTTTAGTCTTGTTCTATATGCCTAGCTTAGCCCAAGCTTTAAAATCTAGCTCAATATATGAGTTTAGTCTTGATCTATATGCCTAGCTTTAGCCATAGCTTTAAAATCTAGTTCAATATGAGTTTAGTTTTGTTCTATATCCATAGCTATAGCCCTAGCTTTAAAATCAAGCTCAATATAAGAGTTTAGAATTGTTCTTTCTAACTAGCTTTAATCCTAGCTTTAAAATCTATCTCAATATAAGAGTATAGTTCTGTTCTATATGCTTTGCTTTAACCCTACTTTGAAATCTCGCTCAATATATGAGTTTAGTCTTGTGCTATATGCCTAGCTTTAGCTCTTGCTTTAAAATCTAGCAAAATATATGAGTTTAGTTTTGTTCCATATGCCTAGCTTTAGCTCTAGCTTAAAAATTTAGCTTAATATATGAGTTTAGACTTGTTCTGTATGCCTAATTTTAGACCTAGCTTTAAAATCTAGCTCAATATAAGAGCTTAGTATTGGTCTATATGCCTAGCTTTAGCTCTAACTTTAAAATCTAGCTCAATATATGAGTTCAGTCTAGTCCTATATGCCTATCTTTAACCCTAGCTTTGAAATCAAGTTCAATATATGAGTTTAGTCTTGTTCTATATGCTAAGCTTAGCCCAAGCTTTAAAATCTAGCTCAATATATGAAATTAGTATTGTCCTACATGCCTAGTTTTATCCCTAGCTTTAAAATCTAGCTCAATATACAAGTTTAGTATTGTTCTATATCCATAGCTATAGCCCTAGCTTTAAAATCTAGCTCAGTATAAGAGTTTAGTATTGTTCTATCTAACTAGCTTTAATCCTAGCTTTAAAATATATCTCAATATATGAGTATATTACTGTTCTATATGCCTTGCTTTAACCTTATCTTTGAAATCTAGCTCAATATATGAGTTTGGTCTTGTGCTATATGCCTAGGTTTAAATCTTGCTTTGAAATCTAGCTCAATATATGAGTTTAGTCTAGTTCTATATGCCTACCTAAGCCCTATCTTTAAATTCAAGCTCAATAGGAGTTTTGTATTGTTCTATATGCCTATCTTTAGTCCTTGGTTTAAATTAAGGTCAATATATGAGTTTAGTCTTGTTTTATATGCCTAGCTTTAGCTCTAGCTTTATAATCTAGCTCAGTATATGAGTTTAATCTTGTTCTATATGCCTAGCTTTAACCCTAGCTTTAAAATCTAGATTAATATATGAGTTTAGTTTTGTTCTATATGCCTAGCTTTAGCCCTAGCTTTAAAAACTAGCTCAATATGAGTTTAGTATTGTTCTATAAGCATAGATTTAGCCCTGGTTTAAAATATAGCTCAATATATGAGTTTAGTCTTGTTCTATATGCCAAGCTTTAGCCCTAGCTTTAAAATATAGCATAATATATGAGTTTAGTACTGTTTTATAAGCCTAGCTTGAGCCCTGGCTTTAAATTATAGCTGAATATATGAGAATAGTCTTGTTCTATTTACTTAGCTTTGGCCCTAGTTTTAAAATCTTGCTCAATATATGAGTTTAGTCTTGTTCTGTGTGCCTAGCTTTAGCTCTAGCTATAAAATTAAGCTCAATATATGAGTTTAGTCTAGTTCTATATGACTAGCTTTAGTCCTAGCTTTAAAATCTAACTCAATAAAAAAGTTTAGTCTTGTTCTATATGCCTAGCTTAGCCCAAGCTTTAAGATCTAACTCAATATATGAGTTTAGTCTTGTTCTATATGGCGAGCTTTAGCCATAGCTTTTAAACCTAGCTAAATATACGAGTTTAGCCTTGTTCTATATGCCTAGCTTTCCCCCTAGTTTTAAAATCTAGCTCATTATATGAGTTTAGTCTTGTTGTATATGCCTAGCTTTAGCCCTAGCTATAAAATCTAACTCAATAAATGAGTTTAGTATTGGTCTATATGCCTAGCTATAGTCCTAGCTTAAAACTCTAGCTCAATATATGAGTTTAATCTTGTTCTATATGCCTAGCTTTAGTCCTAGCTTTAAAATCTAACTCAAAATATGAGTTTATTCTTGTTGTATATGCCTAGCTTTAGCCTTAGCTTTAAAATCTAGCTCAATATATGAGTTTAGACTTGTACTATATGCCTAGCTTTAGTCCTAGCTTTAAAATCTAACTCAATATAAAAGTTTAGTCTTGTTCTATATGCCTAGCTTAGCCCAAGCTTTAAGATCTAACTCAATATATGAGTTTAGTCTTGTTCTATATGGCGAGCATTAGCCATAGCTATAAAACCTAGCTAAATATACGAGTTTAGCCTTGTTCTATATGCCTAGCTTTCCCCCTAGTTTTAAAATCTAGCTCATTATATGTGTTTAGTCTTGTTGTATATGCCTAGCTTTAGCCCTAGCTATAAAATCTAACTTAATAAATGAGTTTAGTATTGGTCTATATGCCTAGCTATAGTCCTAGCTTAAAACTCTAGCTCAATATATGAGTTTAATCTTGTTCTATATGCCTAGCTTTAGCTCTAACTTTAAAATCTAACTCAAAATATGAGTTTATTCTTGTTGTATATGCCTAGCTTTAGCCTTAGCTTTAAAATCTAGCTCAATATATGAGTTTAGACTTGTACTATATGCCTAGCTTTGGTCCTAGCTTTAAAATCTAGCTAAATATATGAGTTTAGTTTTGTTCTATCTACCTAGCTTTAATCCTAGCTTTAAAATCTATCTCAATATATGAGTATATTACTGTCAATATGCTTAGCTTTAGCCCTAGCTTTAAAATCTAGCTCAATATATGAGTTTAGTCATGTTTTATATGCCTAACTTCAGCCATAGCTTTAAAATCTAGCTCAATATACGAGTTTAGTATTGGTCTATAAGCCTAGCTTTACCTCTAACTTTTAAATCTAGTTCAATATATGAGTTTAGTCTAGTTCTATATGCCTAGCTTTAACCCTAGCTTTAAAATCAAGCTCAATATATGAGTTTAGTCTTGTTCTATATGCCTGGCTTTAGCCCTAGCTTTGAAATCTAGTTCAAGATATGAGTTAATTGTCGTTCAATATGCCTAGCTGTAGCCCTAACTTTGAATCTAGCTCAATATATATGTTTAGCCGTGTTCTATATGCCTAGCTATAACCCAAGCTTTAAAATCTAACTCAATGTATGAGTTTAGTATTGTTCTATATGCCTAGATTCGGCCCTAGCTTTAAAATCTAGCTCAATATATGAGTTTAGTCTTGTTCTGTATACCTAGATTTAACTCTAACTTCAAAATCTTGCTCAATATATGTGTTTACACTTGTTCTATATGCCAAACTTTAGCCCTAGCTTTAAAATCTACCTCAATATACGAGTTTATTATTGTTCTATATGCCTAGCTTTAGTCCTAGCTTTAAAATCTAGCTCAGAATATGAGTTTATTCTTGTTCTATATGCCTAGCTTTAGCCTTAGGTATAAAATCTAGCTAAATATAAGAGTTTAGTTTTGTTCTATCTATCTAGTTTTAAACCTAGCTTTAAAATCTATCTCAATATATGAGTATGTACTGTTCTATATGCCTAGCTTTAGTCCTAGCATTGAAATCTAGCTCAATATATGAGATTAGTCTTGATCTATAAGCCTAGCTTTAGCTATTCCTTTGAAATCTTTAAAATCTATATGCTCAAAGCTTTATATGAGTTTAGTCTTGTTCTATATGCCTAGCTTTAGCCCTAGCTTTAAAATCTAGCTCAATATATGAGTTTAGTATTGTTCTATCTACCTAGCTTTAATCCTAGTTTTAAAATCTATCACAATATATGAGTATAGTACAGTTCTATATACCTAGCTTTAGCCCTAGCTGTATAATCTAGCTCAATGTATGAGTTTAGTGTTGTTCTACATGCCTAGTTTTAGCCCTAGCTTTAAAATCTAGCTCAATATACGAATTTAGTATTGTTCTAACTACCTAGCTTTAATCCTAGCTTTAAAATCTAGCTCAATATATTTGTTTAAAATTGTTCTATCTGCCTAGCTTTAATCCTAGCTTTAAAATCTATCTCAATATATGAGTTTAGTCCTGTTCTATATACATAGCTTTAGTAGCTTTAAAATCTAGCTCATATATGAGTTTAGTATTGTTCTATCTGCCTAGCTTTAATCTTTAGAGTTTAGTCCCTAGCTTTAAAAAAGCAAGCTCAATATATGAGTTTAGTCTTGTTCTATATGCATAGCTTTAGCTCAAGCTTTAAAATTTAGCTCAATATATGAGTTTAGACTTGTTCTAAATCCCTAATATTAGCCCTAGCTTTAAAATCTAGCTCAATATACGAGTTTAATATTGATTTATATGCCTTTTTTTGTTCTAACTTTAAAATCTAGCTCAATATTTGATTTTAGTCTTGTTCTATATGCCTAGCTTTAGACCTAGCTTTAAAATTTAGCTCAATATACGAGTTTAGTATTGTTCTATATCCATAGCTAATCCTAGCTTTAAAATCTAGCTCAATATAAGAGTTTAGTATTGTTCTATATGTCTAGCTTTAGCCCTAGATTTAAAATCTTGCTCAATATACGAGTTTAGTATTGTTCTATATGCCTAGCTTTAGCCTTAGGTATAAAATCTAGCTAAATATAAGAGTTTAGTTTTGTTCTATCTATCTAGTTTTAAACCTAGCTTTAAAATCTATTCAATATATGAGTATCTACTGTTCTATATGCCTAGCTTTAGTCCTAGCATTGAAATCTAGCTCAATATATGAGATTAGTCTTGATCTATAAGCCTAGCTTTAGCTATTCCTTTGAAATCTAGCTCAATATATGAGTTTAGTAGTGTTCTATATGCCTAGCTTTAGCCCTAGCTTTAAAATCTAGCTCAATATATGAGTTTAGTATTGTTCTATCTACCTAGCTTTAATCCTAGTTTTAAAATCTATCACAATATATGAGTATAGTACAGTTCTATATACCTAGCTTTAGCCCTAGCTTTATAATCTAGCTCAATGTATGATGTGTTGTTCTACATGCCTAGTTTTAGCCCTAGCTTTAAAATCTAGCTCAATATACTTTAGTATTGTTCTAACTACCTAGCTTTAATCCTAGCCTAGCTCAGTTTAAAATTGTTCTTTAAAGCTTTAATCCTAGCTTTAAAATCTATCTCAATATATGAGTTTAGTCCTGTTCTATATACATAGCTTTATAGCTTTAAAAGCAAGCTCAATATATGAGTTTAGTCTTGTTCTATATGCATAGCTTTAGCTCAAGCTTTAAAATTTAGCTCAATATATGAGTTTAGACTTGTTCTAAATCCCTAATATTAGCCCTAGCTTTAAAATCTAGCTCAATATATTTAATATTGAGTTTTTTTGTTCTAACTTTAAAATCTAGTTCTTGTTCTATATGCCTAGCTTTAGACCTAGCTTTAAAATTTAGCTCAATATACGAGTTTAGTATTGTTCTATATATAGCTAAAGTCTAGCTTTAAAATCTAGCTCAATATATTTAGAGTTTATATGTCTAGCTTTAGTTCTAATATACGAGTTTAGTATTGTTCTATATGCCTAGCTTTAGCCTTAGGTATAAAATCTAGCTAAATATAAGAGTTTAGTTTTGTTCTATCTATCTAGTTTTAAACCTAGCTTTAAAATCTATCTCAATATATGAGTATGTACTGTTCTATATGCCTAGCTTTAGTCCTAGCATTGAAATCTAGCTCAATATATGAGATTAGTCTTGATCTATAAGCCTAGCTTTAGCTATTCCTTTGAAATCTAGCTCAATATATGAGTTTAGTAGTGTTCTATATGCCCAGTTTAGCCAAAGCTTTAAAATCTAGCTCAATATATGAGTTTAGTCTTGTTCTATATGCCTAGCTTTAGCCCTAGCTTTAAAATCTAGCTCAATATATGAGTTTAGTATTGTTCTATCTACCTAGCTTTAATCCTAGTTTTAAAATCTATCACAATATATGAGTATAGTACAGTTCTATATACCTAGCTTTAGCCCTAGCTGTATAATCTAGCTCAATGTATGAGTTTAGTGTTGTTCTACATGCCTAGTTTTAGCCCTAGCTTTAAAATCTAGCTCAATATACGAATTTAGTATTGTTCTAACTACCTAGCTTTAATCCTAGCTTTAAAATCTAGCTCAATATATTTGTTTAAAATTGTTCTATCTGCCTAGCTTTAATCCTAGCTTTAAAATCTATCTCAATATATGAGTTTAGTCCTGTTCTATATACGTAGCTTTAGCCCTAGCTTTAAAAGCAAGCTCAATATATGAGTTTAGTCTTGTTCTATATGCATAGCTTTAGCTCAAGCTTTAAAATTTAGCTCAATATATGAGTTTAGACTTGTTCTAAATCCCTAATATTAGCCCTAGCTTTAAAATCTAGCTCAATATACGAGTTTAATATTGATTTATATGCCTTTTTTTGTTCTAACTTTAAAATCTAGCTCAATATTTGATTTTAGTCTTGTTCTATATGCCTAGCTTTAGACCTAGCTTTAAAATTTAGCTCAATATACGAGTTTAGTATTGTTCTATATCCATAGCTAAAGTCCTAGCTTTAAAATCTAGCTCAATATAAGAGTTTAGTATTGTTCTATATGTCTAGCTTTAGCCCTAGATTTAAAATCTTGCTCAATATACGAGTTTAGTATTGTTCTATATGCCTAGCTTTAGTCCTAGCTTTAAAATCTAACTCAAAATATGAGTTTATTCTTGTTCTATATGCCTAGCTTTAGCCTTAACTTTAAAATCTTGCTAAATATATGAGTTTAATTTTGTTCTATCTCCCTAGATTTATACCTAGCTTTAAAATATATCTCAATATATGAGTATAGTACTGTTTTATATGCCTAGCTTTAGTCCTAGCTTTGAAATCTAGCTCAATATTCGAGATTATTCTTGATCTATAAGCCTAGCTTTAGCTATTGCTTTGAAATCTAGCTCAATATATGAGTTTAGTCTTGTTCTATATGCCTAGCTTAGCCCAAGCTTTAAAATCTAGCTCAATATATGAAATTAGTCTTGTCCTACATGCCTAGTTTTATCCCTAGCTTTAAAATCTAGCTCAATATCCAAGTTTAGTATTGTTTTATATCCATAGCTATAGTCCTAGCTTTAAAATCTAGCTCAATATAAGTGTTTAGTATTGTTCTATCTAACTAGCTTTAATCCTGGCTTTAAAATATATCTCAATATATGAGTATATTACTGTTCTATATGCCTTGCTCTAACCTTATCTTTGAAATCTAACTCAATATATGAGTTTGGTCTTGTGCTATATGCCTAGGTTTAGCTCTTGCTTTGAAATCTAGCTCAATATATGAGTTTAATCTAGTTCTATATGCCTAGCTTAGCCCTTGCTTTAAAATCAAGCACAATAGGAGTTTAGTATTGTTCTATTTGCCTATCTTTAGTCCTAGCTTTAAAATTAAGATCAATATATGAGTTTAGTGTTGTTTTATAGACCTAGCTTTAGACCTAGCTTTAAAATCTAGCTCAATATATGAGTTTAGTCTTTTTCTATATGCCAAGCTTTAGCTCTAGCTTTATAATCTAGCTCAGTATATGAGTTTAGTCTTGTTCTATATGCCTAGCTTTAACCCTAGCTTTAAAATCTAGATTAATATATGAGTCTAATTTTGTTCTATATGCCTAGCTTTAGCCCTAGCTTTAAAATCTAGCTCAATATATTAGTTTAGTATTGTTCTATATACGTAGCTTTAGTCCTAGTTTTAAAATCTATCTCAATATATGAGTATAGTTCTGTTCTATATGCCTAGCTTAGCCCTAGCTTTAAGATCTAAGTAGATATATTAGTTTAGTCTGGTTATATATGCCTAGCTTTAGCCCTAGCTTTAAAATATAGCTCAATATATGAGTTTAGTCTTGTTCTATATGCCTAGATTTAGTCCTAGCTATAAAATCTAGCTCAATATATGAGTTTAGTTTTGTATTATATGCCTAGCTTTAGCCCTAGCTTTAAAATCTAGCTTAATATATGAGTTTAGTATTGTTTTATATGCCTAGCTTTAGCCCTGGCTTTAAATTATAGCTGAATATATGAGAATAGTCTTGTTCTATTTACTTAGCTTTGGCCCTAGTTTTAAAATCTTGCTCAATATATGAGTTTAGTCTTGTTCTGTATGCCTAGCTTTAGCTCTAGCTGTAAAATCAAGCTCAATATATATGTTTACACTTGTTTTATATGCCTAGCTTTTGCCCTAGCTTTAAAATCTTGGTCAATATACGAGTTTAGTATTGTTCTATATGCCTAGCTTTAGTCCTAGCTTTAAAATCTAACTGAAAATATTAGTTTATTCTTGTTCTATATGCCTAGCTTTAGCCTTAGTTATAAAATCTAGCTAAATATATGAGTTTAGTTTTGTTCTATCTACTTAGCTTTAATCCTAGCTTTAAAATCAAGCTCAATATATGAGTTTAGTTTTGTTCTATATGCCTTGCTTTAGCCCTAGCTTTAATATCTAGTTCAATATATGAGTTTATTGTCGTTCTATATGCCTAGCTTTAGCCCTAACTTTGAAATCTAGCTCAATATATATGTTAAGTCCTGTTCTATATGCCTAGCTATAACCCTAGCTTTAAAATCTAGCTCAATATATGAGATAAGACTTGTTCTAAATGCCTAGCATTGGCACTAGATTTAAAATCTAGCTCAATATATGAGTTTTGGCATGTTCTGTATGCCTAGCTTTAGCTCTAGCTTTAAAATCTAGCTCAATATATGTGTTTAGTCTTGTTCTATATGCCTAGCTTTAGCTCTATCTTTAAAATCTAGCTCAATATATGAGTTTAGTCTTGTTCTATATGCCTAGCTTTAACTCTAGCTATAAAATCTAGATTAATATATGAGTTTAGTTTTGTTCTATATGCCTAGCTTTAGCCCTAGCTTTAAAATCTAGCTCAATATATGAGTTTAGTAATGTTCTATCTATGTAGCTTTAATCCTAGTTTTAAAATCTATCTCAATATATGAGTAAAGTACTGTTCAATATACCTAGCTTTAGCCCTAGCTTTAAAATCTAGCTCAATATAAGAGTTTAGTCTAGTTCTATATGCCTAGTTTAGCCTTGGCTTTAAGATCTATGTAAATATACGAGTTTAGACTTGTTATATATGCTTAGCTTTAGCCCTAGTTTTAAAGCCTAGCTCAATATACGAGTTTAGTCTTGTTCTATACGACTAGCTTTAGCTCTAGCTTTAAAAACTAGCTCAATATATGAATTTAGTCTTGTTCTATATGCCTAGCTTTGGCTCTAGCTTTATAATCTAGCTCAATATATGAGTTTAGTCTTGTTCTATATGCCTAGCTTAGCCCAAGCTTTAAGATCTAATTCAATATACGAGTTTAATCTTGTTCTATATGGCGAACTTTAGCCATAGTTTTAAGACCTAGCTAAATATACAAGTTTAGTCTTGATCTATATGCCTAGCTTTAACCCTATTTTTAAAATCTAGCTCAATATATGAGTTTAGTCTTGTTGTATATGCCTAGCTTTAGCCCTAGCTATAAAATCTAACTCAATAAATGAGTTTAGTATTGGTCTATATGCCTAGCTATAGTCCTAGCTTATAACTCTAGCTCAATATATGAGTTTAGTCTTGTTCTATATGCCTAGCTTTAGCTCAAGCTTTAAAATTTAGCTCAATATATGTGTTTAGACTTGTTCTATATGCTTGACTTTAGCCCTAGCTTTAAAATCTAGCTCAATATACGAGTTCAGTATTGGTCTATATGCCTAGCTTTAGCTCTAACTTTTAAATCTAGCTCAATATATGAGTTTAGTCTAGTTCTATATGCCTAGCCTTAACCCTAGCTTTAAAATCAAGATCAATATATGAGTTTAGTCTTGTTCTATATGCCTAGCTTTAGACCTAGCTTTAAAATCTAGCTCAATATACGAGTTTAGTATTGTTCTATATGCCTAGCTTTAGTCCTATCTTTAAAATCTAGTTCAATATATGTGTTTATTGTCGTTCTATATGCCTAGCTTTAGCCCTAACTTTGAAATCTAGCTCAATTTATAAGTTTAGTCTTGTTCTATATGCCTAGCTATAACACAAGCTTTAAAATCTAGCTCAATATATGAGTTTAGTATTGTTCTATATGCCTAGTTTTGGCCCTAGCTTTAAAATCTAGCTCAATATATGAGTTTAGTCTTGTTCTGTATGCCTAGCTTTAGCTCTAACTTTAAAATCTATCTCAATATATGTGTTTACACTTGTTCTATATGCCTATCTTTAGCCCTAGCTATAAAATCTAGCTCAATATACGAGTTTAGTATTGTTCTATATGCCTAGATTTAGTCCTAGCTTTAAAATCTAGCTCAAAATATGAGTTTATTCTTGTTCTATATGCCTAGCTTTAGCCGTAGGTTTAAAATCGAGCTAAATATATGAGTTTAATTTTGTTCTATCTACCTAGTTTTAATCCTAGCTTTAAAATCTATCTCAATATATGAGTATAGTACAGTTCTATATGCCTAGCTTTAGTCCTAGCTTTGAAATCTAGCTCAATATATGAGATTAGTCTTGATCTCTAAGCCTAGCTTTAGCTATTGCTTTGAAATCTAGCTCAATATATGAATTTAGTCTTGTTCTATATGCCTAGCTTAGCCCAAGCTTTAAAATCTAGCTCAATATATAAGTTCAGTCTTGTTGTATATGCCTAGCTTTAGCCCTAGCTTTAAAATCTAGCTCAATATATGAGTTTAGTATTGTTCTATCTATCTAGCTTAAATCCTAGTTTTAAAATCTATCTCAATATATGAGTATAGTACTGTTCTATATATATAGCTTTCGCCCTAGCTTTAAAATCTAGCTCAATATATGAGTTTAGTATTGTTCTATCTACCTAGCTTTAATTCTAGTTTTAAAATCTATCTCAATATATGAGTATAGTATTGTTCTATATACCTAGCTTTAGCCCTAGCTTTAAAATCAAGCTTAATATATGAGTTTAGTATTGTTTTATATGCCTAGCTTTAGCCCTGGCTTTAAAATCTAGTTCAATATATGAGTTTAGTTTTGTTCTATATGCCTAGTTTTAGCACTAGCTTTAAAATCAAGCTCAATATACGAGTTTAGTTTTGTTCTAATTACCTAACTTTAATCCTAGTGTTAAAATCTAGCTCAATATGTGAGTTTAGAATCGTTCTATCTACCTAGCTTTAATCCTAGCTTTAAAATCTATTTCAATATATGAGTTTAGTCTTGTTCTATATGCATAGCTTTAGCTCGAACTTAAAAATTTAGCTAAATATATGAGTTTAGACTTGTTCTATATGTCTAATATTAGCCTAGCTTTAAAATCTAGCTCAATATACGAGTTTAGTATTGATCTATATGCCTAGCTTTAGCTCTAGCTTTAAAATTTAGCTCATTATATGAGTTTAGACTTGTTCTATATGCCTAATTTTAGCCTTAGCTTTAAAATCTAGCTCAATATATGTGTTTAGTCTTGTTCTATATGCCTAGCTTTAGCTCTATCTTTAAAATCTAGCTCAATATATGAGTTTAGTTTAGTTCTATATGCCTAGCTTTAACCCAAGTTTTAAAATCAAGCTCAATATATGAGTTTAGTCTTGTTCTATATGCCTAGCGCCCTAGCTTTAAAATCTAGTTCAATATATGTTTATTTTCGTTCTATATGCCTAGATTTAACGCTAACTTTTAAATCTAGCTCAATATATGAGTTTAGTTCAGTTCTATATGCCTAGCTATAACCCAAGCTTTAAAATCTAGCTCAATATATGAGTTTAGTATTGTTCTATATGCCTAACTTTAGCCCTAGCTTTAAAATCTAGTTCAATATACGAGTTTAGTATTGTTCTATCTACCTAGCTTTAATCCTTGTTTTAAAATCTAGTTCAATATATAAGTATAGTACTGTGCTCTTTGCCTAACTTTAGCACTAGCTTTAAAATCTAGCTTAATATATGAGTTTAGTATTGTTTTATATGCCTTGCTTTAGCCCTGATATTAAAATCTATTTCAATATATGAGTTTAGTTTTGTTCTATATGCCTAATTTTCGCCCTAGCTTTAAAATCTAGCTCAATATACGAGTTAAGTATTGGTCTATATACCTAGCTTTAGCTTTAACTTTTAAATCTAGCTCAATATATGTGTTTAGTCTTGTTCTATATGCCTAGCTTTAACCCTAGCTTTAAAATCTAGATTAACATATGAGTATAGTACTGTTCTATATACCTTGGTTTAGCCCTAGTTTTAAAATCAAGCTCAATATAAGAGTTTAGTCTTGTTCTATATGCCTAGTTTAGCCCTAGCTTTAAGATCTATGTAGATATATGAGTTTAGTCTTTTTATATATGCCTAGCTTTAGCGCTAGCTTTAAAACCTAGCTCAATATACGAGTTCAGTCTTGTTCTGTATGCCTAGCTTTAGCTCTAGCTTTAAAATCTAGCTCATATATGAGTTTAGTCTTGTTCTATATGCCTAGATTTAGCTCTAGCTTTATAATCTAACACAATATATAAGTTTAGTCTTGTTATATATGGCGAGCTTTAGCCATAGCTTTAAAACCTAGCTAAATATACGAGTTTAGTCTTGTTCTATATGCCTAGCTTTACCCCTAGTTTTAAAATCTAGCTCATATATGAGTTTAGTCTTGTTGTATATGCCAAGCTTTAGCCCTAGCTTTAAAATCTAACTCAATAAATGAGTTTAGTATTGGTCTATATGCCTAGCTTTAGCTCTAACTTTTAAATCTAGCTCAATATATGAGTTTAGTCTAGTTCTATATGCCTACCTTTAATCCTAGCTTTAAAATAAAGCTTAATATATGAGTTTATTATCGTTCTATATGCCTAGCTTTAGCCCTAACTTTGAAATCTAGCTCAATATATATGTTTAGTCTGGTTCTATATGCCAAGCTATAATCCTAGCTTTAAAATCTAGCTCATTATATGAGTTTAGTATTGTTCTATATGCCTAGCTTTGGCCCTAGCTTTAAAATCTAGCTCAATATATGAGTTTATTGTCGTTCTATATGCCAAGCTTTAGTCCTAGTTTTGAAATCTAGCTCAATATATATGTTTAGTGTTGTTCTATATGCCTAGCTCAAACCCTTGCTTTAAAATCTAGCTCAATATATGAGTTTAGTCTTGTTCTATATGCCTTGCTTTTGCCCAAGCTTTAAAATCTAGCTCAATTTATGAGTTTAGTCTTGTTCTGTATGCCTAGCTTTAGCTCTAGCTTTAAAATCATGATCAATATATGGGATTAGTCTTGATCTATATGCCTAGCTTAGCCCAAGCTTTAAAATATAGCTCAATATGAGTTTAGTTTTGTTTTATATGCATAGCTTTAGAACTAGCTTTAAAATCTAGCACAATATATGAGTTTAGTATTGTTCTATCTACCTAGCTTTAATCCAAGTTTTAAAATCTATCTCAATATATGGGTATAGTACTGTTCTATATAACTAGCTTTATCCCTAGCTGTAAAATCTAGCTCAATATAAGAGTTTAGTCTTGTTCTTTATTCCTAGCTTAGCCCTAGCTTTAAGATCTAAGTAAATATATGAGTTTAGTCTTGTTATATATGCCTAGCTTTAGCCCTAGCTTTAAAGCCTAGCTCAATCTACGAGTTTAGTCTTGTTCTATATGCCTAGCTTTAGCTCTAGCTTTAAAATCTGGCTCAATATATGGGTTTAGTCTTGTTCTGTATGCATAGCATTAGCTCTAGCTTTAAAATCTAGCTCAAAATATGAGCTTAGTCTTGTTCTATATTCATAGCTTTAGCCCAAGCTTAAAAATCTCGCTAAATATGAGTTTAGTATTGTTCTATAAGCATAGCGTTAGCCCTGGTTTAAAATATAGCTCAATATATGAGTTTAGTCTTGTTCTATAAGGCTTGGTTTAGCCCTAGCTTTAAAATCTAGCACAATATATGAGTTTAGTTTTGTACTATATGCCTAGCTTTAGACCTAGCTTTAAAATCTAGCTTAATATATGAGTTTAGTATTGTTTTATATGCCTAGCTTTAGCCCTGGCTTTAAAATATAGCTGAATATATGAGAATAGTCTTGTTCTATTTAGTTAGCTTTGGCTCTAGCTTTAAAATCTAGCTCAATATATGAGTTTAGTCTTGATCTGTATGCCTAGCTTTAGCTCTATCTTTAAAATCTAGCTCAATATATGTGTTTACACTTATTCTTTACGCCTAGCTTTAGCCCTAGCTTTAAAATCTACCTCAATACGAGTTTAGTATTATTCTATATGCCTAGCTTTAGTCCTGCTTTAAAATTTAATAAAAATATGAGTTTATTCATATTCTATATGCCTAGACTTAGCTTTAAAATCTAGCTAAATATATGTATTTTGTTTTGTTCTATATACCTAGTTTTAATCCTTGCTTTGAAATCTATCTCAATATATGAGTTTATTTCAGTTCTATATGCCTAGCTTTATCCTAGTTTTGAAATCTAGCTCAATACATGAGATTAGTCTTGATCTATATGGCTAGCTTAGCCCAAGTTTTAAAATCTAGCTCAATATATGAGTTTAGTCTTGTTCTATGTGGCTAGCTTAGCCCATGCTTTAAAATCTAGCTCAATATATGAGTTTATTCTTGTTCTATATGCCTAGCTTTAGCCCTAGCTTTAAAATCTAGGTCAATATATGAGTTTGGTGTTTTTTTATATGCCTAGCTTTAGACCTAGCTTTAAAATCTAGCTAAATATGAGTTTAGTCTTGTTCTATATGACTAGCTTTTGCTCTAGCATTAAAATCTAGCTCAATATAAGAGTTTAGTTTTGTTCTATATGTCTAGCTTTAATCCTTGCTTTAAAACAAGCTTAATATGTGAGTTTTGTCTGGTTCTATATGCCTAGCTTTAGACCTAGCTTTAAAATCTAGCTCAATATATGAGTTTAATATTGTTCTATATGCCTAGCTTTGGCCCTAGCTTTAAAATCTAGCTCAATATATGAGTTTAATCTTGTTCTATATGCCTAGCTTTGGCCCTAGCTTTAAAATCTAGCTCAATATATGAGTTTAGTCTTGTTCTGTATGGCTAGCTTTAGCTCTAGCTTAAAAATCTAACTCAATATATGTGTTTATACTTGTTCTATATGCCTAGCTTTAGCCCTAGCTTTAAAATCTAGCTCAATATACGAGTTTAGTATTGTTCTATATGCCTAGCTTTAGTCCTAGCTTTAAAATCTAACTCAAAATATGAGTTTATTCTTGTTCTATATGCCTAGATTTAGTCTTATCTTTAAAATCTATCTAAATATATGAGTTTAGTTTTGTTCTATCTACCTAGTTTTATTCCTAGCTTTAAAATCTATATCAACATATGAGTATAGTACTGTTCTCTATGCCTAGCTTTAGTCCTAGCTTTGAAATCTAGCTCAAATACGAGATTAGTCTTGATCTATAGGCCTAGCTTTAGCCCTAGCTTTATAATCTAGCTCAATATATGAGTTTAGTCTTGTTCTATATGCCTAGCTTTAGTCCTAGCTTTAAAATCTAGTTCAATATAAAAGTTTAGTCTTGTTCTTTATGCCTAGCTTTGCCCAAGCTTTAAGATCAACTCAATATATGAGTTTAGTCTTGTTCTATATGGAGAGCTTTAGCAATAGCTTTGAAACCTAGCTAAATATACGAGTTTGTTGTATATGCCTAGCTTTACCTCTAGTTTTAAAATCTAGCTCAATATATGAGTTTAGTCTTGTTCTATATGCATAGCTTTAGCCCTAGCTTAAAAATCTAGCCAAATATGAGTTTAGTATTTTTCTATTAGCATAGATTTAGCACTGGTTTAAAATATAGCTCAATATATGAGTTAAGTCTAGTTCTATATGCCTAGGTTTAGCCCTACCTTTAAAATCTAGCTCAATATATGAGTTTAGTTTTGTATTATATGCCTAGCTTTAGCCCTAGCTTTAAAATCTAGCTTAATATATGGGTTTAGTATTGTTTTATATGCCTAGCTTTAGCCCTGGTTTTAAATTATAGCAGAATATATGAGAATTGTCTTGTTCTATTTACTTAGCTTTGGCCCTAGCTTTAAAATCTAGCTCAATATATGAGTTTAGTCTTGTTATATATGTTTGCTTTAGCTCTAGCTTTAAAATCTAGCTCAATATATGAGTTTAGTATTGTTCTATATGCCTAGCTTAAGGCCTAGTTTTAAAATCTAATTCAAAATATGAGTTTATTCTTGTTCTATATGCCTAGCTTTAGCCTTATTTTTAAAATCTAGCTAAATATTTGAGTTTAGTACTGTTCTATATGCCTAGCTTTAGTCCTAGCTTTGAAATCTAGCTCAATATGTGAGATAAGTCTTGATCTATATGCCTAGCTTTTGCTATTGCTTTGAAATCTAGCTCAATATATGAGTATAGTACTGTTCTATATGCCTAGCTTTTGTCCTAGCTTTGAAGTATAGCTCAATATATGAGATTAGTCTTCATCTATATGCCTAGCTTTAGCTATTGCTTTGAAATCTAGCTCAATATATGAGTTTATTCATGTTTTATATGCCTAGCTTAGCCCAAGCTTTAAAATCCAGCTCAATATATGAGTTTAGTCTTGTTCTATATGCCTAGTTTAGCCCTAGCTTTAAATTCTTTTTATATACGAGTTAAGTATTGGTCTATATCCATAGCTCTAGTTCTTGCTTTAAAATGTAGCTCAATATAAGAGTTTAGTATTGTTCTATCTAACTAGCTTTAATCCTAGCTTTAAAATCTATCTCAATATATGAGTATAGTACTGTTCAATATGACTTGCTTTAACCCTAACTTTGAAATCTAGCCCAATATATGAGTTTAGTCGTGTGTTATATGCCTAGCTTTAGCTCGTGCTTTGAAATCTAGCTCAATATATGAGTTTAGTATTGTTCTATATGCCTAGCTTTAGCCGTAGCTTTAAAATCTGGGTCAATATATGTGTTTAGTGTTGTTTTATATGCCTACCTTTAGACCAAGCTTTAAAATCTCTCTCAATATATGAGTTTAGTTTTGTTCTATTTGACTAGCTTTAGCTATAGCTTTAAAATCTAGCTCAATATATAAGTTTAGTCTTGTTCGATATGCCTAGCTTTAACCCTAGCTTTAAAATCTAGATTAATATATGAGTTTAGTTTTGTTCTCTATGCTAGCCTTAGCCCTATCTTTAAAATCTAGCTCAATATATGAGTCCAGTATTGTTCTATCTACCTATTTTTAATTCTAGTTTTAAAATCTATCTCAGTATATGAGTATAGTACAGTTCTATATACCTAGCTTTAGCCCTAGCTTTAAAATCTAGCTCAATATAAGAGTTTTGTCTTCTTCTATATGCCTAGTTTAGGCCTAGCTTTAAAATCTATGTAAATATATGAGTTTAGTCTTGTTCTATATGCCTAGCTTTAGCTCTAGCTTTATAATCTAGCTCAATATATGAGTTTAGTCTTGTTCTATATGGCTAGCTTTAGCCATAGCTTTAAAACCTAGCTAAATGTACGAGTTTAGTCTTGTTCTATATGCCTAGCTTTACCCCTAGTTTTAAAATCTAGCTCAATATATGAGTTTGTCTTGTTTTTAATGCCTAGCTTTTTCCCTAGCTTTAAAATCTAACTCAATAAATGGTTTAGTATTAGTCTATATGCCTAGCTTTAGCTTTAACTTTTAAATCTAGCTCAATATATGAGTTTAGTCTAGTTCTGTATGCCTAGCATTAACCTAGCTTTAAAATCAAGCTCAAAATATGAGTTTAGTATTGTTCAATATGCCTAGCATTAGACCTAGCTTTAAAATTAAGTTCAATATATGAGTTTATTGTCGTTCTATATTCCTAGCTTTAGCCCTAACTTTGAAATCTAGCTCAATATATATGTTTAGTCTTGTTCTATATGCCTGCAATTTACTGGTTTGATGAAAAACTCTTGTTTAAACAAATCCAAATTTTCCTCAGCATTTGCCCCTTTCAAACATGGTAAGAAAAACAAATTTCTGAGTATTTCGATGCTGGTCTCTGCGATAGTCTTTTTTTTATGTCAAAAAAGAAAAATTCTCTATGAATTTCCCCCAAAATGCTTCAAAACAACAGAAAGTCATTGTTTAGCAGTATGTGGCCCACTTAGGGGAGAAAAACAGTTTTTGTTAATATTTGTCCCCTTTTACTGGTTTGATTAAAAACATTTGTTTAAACAAATCCAAATTTTCCTCAGGATTTGCCCCATTCAAACACGGTAAGAAAAAAAAATTTCTGAGAATTTCTGTGTTCCTTTCTGAGATAGTCCCTTTTTGACTAAAAAGAGAAGTTCTCTGTGAATTTCCCCCAAAATGCTTCAAAACAACCGATAGGCATAGTTTAGCAGTATTTGGCTCACTTTGTGGAAAAAAAAAGTTTTGTTAATATTTTCCCCTTTTTACGGGTTAGATCAAAAACAACTGTTTAAACAAATCCAAATTTTCCTCAGGATTTGCCCCTTTTCAAACATAGTGAGAAAAACAAACTTTTTGAATATTTCTTTGCTCGTTTCTGCAATAGTCACTTTTATGTCTAAAAAGAAAAGTTCACTATGAATTTCCCCAAAAGTTCTTCAAAACAACAGAAAGGCATAGATTAGCAGTATGTGGCTCACTTTGTGGAGAAAAACGGTTTTTGTTAATATTTTTCCCCATTTATTGGTTTGATTAAAAAAAGTAGTTTAAACAAATCCAAACTTTCCTCAGGATTTGCTCCTTTCAAACATGGTAAGAAAAACAAACTTTCGGAGAATTTCAGTGCTCGTTTCTGAGATGTCACGTTTTTGACTAAAAAGGGAAGTTCTCTGTGAATTCCCCCAAAAATTCTTCAAAACAACAGAAAGGCTTAGTTTAATAGTATGTGGTTCACTTTGGAGAGAAAAACAGTTTTTGTTATTATTTGTCCCCTATTACTAGTTTGATAAAAAAAAGTTGTTTAAAAAAATAAAAATTTTCCTCAGGATTTGCCCCTTTCAAACATGGTAAGAAAAACAAACTTTCTGAGTTTTTCTGGGCTAGTTTCTGCGATAGTCACTTTTATGTCTAAAAAGAAAAGTTTCCTATGATTTTCCCCAAAAATGCTTCAAAACAACAGAAAGGCATAGTTTAGCAGTATTAGGCTCCCTTTGTGGAAAAAAAAGTTTGTGTTAATATTTTTCCTATTTTACTGCTTTGATCAAAAACATTTGTTTAAACAAATCCAAATTTTCCTCAGGATTGCACCTTTCAAACATAGTAAGAAAAATAAACTTTTAGATATTCCAGTGCTCGTTTCTGCAATTGTCACTTTTAAGTCTAAAAAGAAAAGTTCCCTATGAATTGCCTCAAAAATACTTCAAAACAACAGAAAGGCATAGTTTAGCAGTATGTGGCTCACTTTGTGGAGAAAAAAAGTTTTTGTTAATATTTTTCCCAATTTACTGGTTTGTTCAAAAAAAGTTGTTAAACAAAACCAAATTTTCCTCAGGATTTGCCCCGTTCAAACATGGTAAGAAAAACAAACTTTCTGAGTATTTCGATGCTCGTTTCTGCGATAGTCTTTTTGATGACAAAAAAGAAAGCTTCTCTATGAATTTCTCCCAAAATGCTTCAGAACAAAAGAACGGCATAGTTAACAGTATGTGGCTCACTTAGGGGAGAAAAACAGTTTTTGTTAGTATTTGTCCCCTTTTACTGGTTTGATTAAAAACAGTTGTTTAAACAAATCCAAATTTCCTCAGGATTTTCCCCTTTGTAAAATGGTAAGAAAAAAAAAATTTATAAGTATTTCAGTGCTCATTGAGATAGTCACTTTTAAGTCCAAAAAGAAAAGTTCTCCATGAATTTCCCCAAATATGCTTCAAAACAATAGATAGGCATAGTTTAGCAGTTTTTGGCTCATATTATGGAGGAAAAATTTTTTTGTTAATATTTATCCCCTTTTACTGGTTTGGTATAAAACAGTTGTTTAAACAAATCCAAATTTTCCTCAGGATTTGCCCCTTTCAAATATGGTTAGAAAAACAAATTTCTGAGTATTTCAGTGCTCATTTCTTATATAGCCACTTTTTTGTCTAATAAGAAAAGTTCTCTATGAATTTCCCCAAAAATGCTTCAAAAGAACACAAAGGCATAGTTTAGCAGTATTTGGCTCACTTTGGGGGAAAAAAAATTTTAGTTAACATTTTCCCATTTCACTGCTTTGATCAAAAACAGTTGTTTAAACAAATCCAAATTTTCTGCATGATTTGTACCTTTCAAAAATGGTAAGAAAAACAAACTTTTTGAATATTTCAGTGCTCATTTCTGCAATAGTCACTTTTATGTCTAAAAAGAAAAGTTCCCTATGAATTTCCCCCAAAATGCTTCAAAACAACAGAAAGGCATAGTTTAACACTTTGAGGCTCACTTTGTGGAGAATAACAGTTTTTGTTAATATTTCTCCCATTTTACTGGTTGGATCAACAAAACCAAATTTTCCTCAGGATTTGCCCCTTTCAAACATGGTAAGAAAGACAAACTTTCTGAGTATTTCGATGCTCGTTTCTGAGATAGTCATTTTTATGAAAAAAAAAGAAAACTTCTCTATGAATTTCCCCCAAAATGCTTCAAAACAACAATAAGGCATAGTTTAACAGTATGTGGCTCACTTAGAGGGGAAAAACAGTTTTTGTTAATATTTGTCCACTTTTACTGGTTTGATAGAAAACAGTTTTTTAAACAAATCCAAATTTTTTTCAGGATTTGCCCCTTTCAAACATGGTAAAAATAAACTTTCTGAGTATTACCATGCTCGTTTCTGCGATAGTCATTTTTATGTCTAAAAAGAAAAGTTCTCTATGAATTTCCACCAAAATGCTTCAAAACAACAGAAAGGCATAGTTTAGCTGTATTTGGCTCACTTTGCGGAAAACAATTCGTTTTGTTAATATTTTCCCCATTTTACGGGTTTGATCAAAAAAAATTGTTTAAACAAATCCAAATTTTCCTCAGTATTTTCCCCTTTTCAAACATGGTAAGAAAAACAAACTTTTTGTATATTTCAGTGCTTGTTTCTGCAATAGTCCCTTTTATGTCTAAAATGAAAAGTTCACTATGAATTTCCCCTAAAGTTCTTCAAAACAACAGAAAGACATAGATTAGCAGTATGTGGCTCACTTTGTGGAGAAAAACAGTTTTTGTTAATATTTTTCCCTGTTTACTGGTTTCATTAAAAAAAGTGGTTTAAACAAATCCAAATTTTCCTCAGGATTTGCTCCTTTCAAACATGGAAAGAAAAATAAACTTTCTGAGTTTTTCAGTGCTCATTGAGATAGTCACTTTTAAGTCTATAAAGATAATTTCTCTATGAATTTCCCCAAAAATTCTTCAAAACAACAGATAGGCATAGTTTAGCAGTATGTGGCTCACATTTTGGAGAAAAACAATTTTTGTTAAAATTTATCCCCTTTTACTGGTTTGGTCAAAAACATTTGTTTAAACAAATCCAAATTTCCTCAAGATTTGCCCCTTTCAAACATGATAAGAAAAACAAACTTTCTAAGTATTTTAGTGCTCGTTTCTTAGATAGCCAAGATTTGTGAATTTTCCCAAAAATGCTTCAAAACAACAGAAAGGCATAGTTTAGCAGTATTTGGCTCACCTTTTGGAGAAAAAAGGTTTTTGTTAATATTTATCGAGTTATACTGATTTGATCAAAACCTGTTATTTAAACAAAACCAAATTTTCCTAAGGATTTGCCCCTTTCAAACATGGTAAGAAAAAAAAAATTCTGAGTATTTCAGTGCTCGTTTCTGCAATAGTCACTATTATGTCCAAAAAGAAAAGTTCTCTATGAATTTCACCCAAAATGCTTCAAAACAACAGAAATGTATAGTTTAGCAGTGTGAGGCTCACTTTGAAGAGAAAAACAGTTTTTTTGCTAATATATGTTGCATTTTACTGGTTTGATCAAAAAATGTTGTTTAAACAAATCCAAATTTTCCTCAGGATTTGACCCTTTTCAAACATGGTAAGAAAAACAAACTTTTTTAATATTTCAGTGCTCGGTAATACATTAGTCAATTTTATGTCTAAAATGAAAAGTTCTCTATGTATTTCCCCCAAAATGCTTCAAAACAACAGAAATACATAGTTTAGCAGTATGTGGCTCACTTTGGGATGATAAAAAGTTTTTGTTAGTATTTATGCCCTTTAACTGGTTTGATCAAAAAAACAGTTGTTTAAACAAGCCACATACTGTTAAACTATGCCTTTCTGTTGTTTTGAAGCATTTTGGGGGATATTCATAGAGAACTTTTCTTTTTAGACCAAAAAAAAGTCTATCGAAGAAACGAGCATCGAAATACTCAGAAAGTTTGGTTTTCTTACCATGTTTGAAAGGGGAAAATCCTGAGGAAAAATTGGAATTGTTAAAACCACATTTTTGATCAAACCAGTAAAATGGGACAAATATTAACAAACCTGTTTTTCTCCACAAAGTGAACCACATACTGCTAATCTATGCCTTTCTGCTGTTTTGAAGCATTTTTGGGGAAATTCATAGTGAACTTTTCTTTTAGACATAAAAGTGACTATTGTAGAAATGAGCACTGAAATATTCAAAATGTTTATTTTTCTTACAATGTTTGAAAAGGGGCATATCTTTAGGAAAAGTTGGATTTGTTTAAACAACTGTTTTTGATCGAACCAGTAAAATGGGAAAAATATTAACAAAAATTTTTTTTTTCCACAAAGTGAGCCACATACTGCTAAACTATCCCTTTCAGTTGTTTTTTAGAATTTTTTTGGAAATTCACTGAGAACTTCTCATTTTAGTAAAAAAGTGACTCTCCCAGAAAGGAGCACTGGAATACGCAGAAGTTTGGTTTTTTGCCATGTTGGAAAGATCCATATTCTGAGGAAAATTTGGATTTGTTTAAAAAAAAGTTTTTGATCAAACCAGTAAAAGGGGATAAATATTAACAAAAACTGTTTTTCTCCACAAAGTGAGCCACAGACTGTTAAACTATGCCTTTCTGTTGTTTTGAAGTATTTTGGTGGAAATTTATAGAGAACTTTTCTTTATAGATATAAAATGACTATCGCAGAAACGAGCATCGTAATACTCAGAAAGTTTTTTTCTTACCATGTGTGAAAGGAGCAAATCCTGAGGAAAATTTTGATTTCTTTAAACAAAAGTTTTGGATGAAACCAGTAAAATGCAACATATATTAACAAAATTTTTTTTTTCCACAAAGTGAGCTACATACTGCTAAACTATGCCTTTCTGTTATTATGAAGCATTTTTGGGAAAATTCATAGAGAACTTTTCTTATTAGACATAAAAATGACTATCGCAGAAAAAGCATCGAAATACTCAGAAAGTTTGTTTTTCTTACCATGTTTGAAAGGGGCAAATCCTGAGGAAAATTTGGATTTGTTTAAACAACAGTTTTTTATCAAACCAGTAAAATGGTTCAAATAATAACAAAAACTCTTTTTCTTCACAAAGTGAACCACATACTGCTAATCTATGCCTCTGTTTTTTTGAAGCATTTTTGGGGAAATTCATAGTGAACTTTTCTTTTTAGACATAAAAGTGACTATTGTAGAAACGAGCACTGAAATATTCAAAAAGTTTGTTTTTCTTACCATGTTTGAAAAGGGGGAAATCCTGAGGAAAATTTGGATTTGTTTAAACATCTGTTTTTGATCAAACCAGTAAAATGGGAAAAATATAAACAAAACCTTTTATTTTCCACAAAGTGAGCCACATACTGCTAAACTATGCCTTTCTGTTGTTTTGAAGCATTTTTGGGGAAATTCATAGATAACTTTTCTTTTTAGACATAAAAGTGACTTTCGCAGAAATGAGCATGAAATACTCAGAAATATTGTTTTTCTTACAATATTTGAAAAGGAGAAATGCTGAGGAAAATTTGGATTTGTTTAAACAACAGTTTTTGATCAAACCAGTGAAAGGGGATAACTATTAACAAAAAAAAAAATTTCTCCACAAAGTGAACCAAATACTGCTAAACTATCCCTTTCTGTTGTTTTGAAGCATTTTTGTGGAAATTCACAGAGAACATCTCATTTTAGTAAAAAGTGACTATCTCAGATAGGAGCACTAAAATACTCAGAAAGTTTGGTTTTCTTACCATGTTAGAAAGGTGCATATTCAGAGGAAAATTTGGATTTGTTTAAACAACATTTTTTGATTAAACCAGTAAAAGGGGATAATTATTAACAAAACTGTTTTTCTCCACAAAGTGAGCCACAGACTGTTAAACTATGCCTTTCTGTTGTTTTGAAGCATTTTGGTGGAAATTTATAGAGAACTATTCTTTTTAGATATAAATGACTATCGCAGAAAGGGCATCGTAATACTCAGAAAGTTTTTTTCTAACCATGTGTGAAAGGGGCAAATCCTGAGGAAAATTTGGATTTCTTTAAACAACAGTTTTTGATCAAACCAGCAAAATGCTACATATATTAACAAAACTGTTTTTTTCCACAAAGTGAGCCACATACTGCTAAACTATGCCTTTCTGTTGTTTTGAAGCTTTTTTGGGAAAATTCATAGAGAACTTTTCTTTTTTGACATAAAATTGACTTTCACAGTAAATGCATCGAAATACTAAGAAAATTTGTTTTTCTTAACATATTTGAAAGGGGCAAATCCTGAGGAAAATTTGGATTTCTTTAAACAAAAGTTTTGGATGAAACCAGTAAAATGCAACATATATTAACCAAACTGTTTTTTTCCACAAAGTGAGCTACATACTGCTAAACTATGCCTTTCTGTTGTTTTGAAGCTTTTTTTGGAAAATTCATAGAGAACTTTTCTTATTAGACATAAAAATGACTATCGCAGAAAAAGCTTCGAAATACTCAGAAAGTTTGTTTTTCTTACCATGTTTGAAAGGGGCAAATCCTGAGGAAAATTTGGATTTGTTTAAACAACGGTTTTTTATCAAACCAGTAAAATGGTTCAAATAATAACAAAAACTCTTTTTCTTCACAAAGTGAACCACATACTGCTAATCTATGCCTCTCTGTTTTTTGAAGCATTTTTGGGGAAATTCATAGTGAACTTTTCTTATCATGTTTAAAAGGGGAAAATCCTGTGGAAAAATTGGATTTGTTTAAACAACTGTTTTTAATCAAACCAGTAAAAGGGGACAAATATTAACATAAACTGTTTTTCTCCACAAAGTGAGCCAAATACTGCTAAACTATACCTATCTGTTGTTTTGAAGCATTTTTGGGGAAATTCATGGGGAACTTTTTTTTTTAAAATTAAGTGACTTTTGCCGAAACGAGCACTGAAATATTCCAAAAATTTGTTTTTCTTACCATGTTTGATAGGTGCATATTCAAAGGGAAATTTGTATTTCTTTAAACAACAGTTTTTTATCAAACCAGTAAATGGGGGCAAATATTAAAAAAAAATGTTTTTCTCCACAAAGTGAGCCACATACTGCTAAACTATACCTTTTTGTTGTTTAGAAGCATTTTTGTGGAAATTCATATAAATTTTTTTTTTTTAGACATAAAAGTGACTATCGCAGAAAAGAGCACTGAAATACTCGGAATGTTGGTTTTTCTTACCATGTTTGAAAGGGGCAAATCCTGAGGAAAATTTGGATTTGTTTAAACAACATTTTTTGATAAACCAGTAAAAGGGGACAAATATTAACAAAAACTGTTTTTCTCCCCTAATTGAGCCACATACTGTTAAACTATGCCTTTCTGTTGTTTTGAAGCATTTTTGGGGAAATTCATAGGAAACTTTTCTTTTTAGACATAAAAGTGACTATTGCAGAAAGGAGCACTGAAATATTCAAAACGTTTATTTTTCTTACCATATTTGAAAGGTGCAAATATTAAAAAAATTTGTTTTTCTCCATAATGTGAGCCACATACTGTTAAACTATGCCTATTTGTTGTCTTGAAGGGTTTTTGGGGAAATTCATAGGAAACTTTTCTTTTTAGACATAAAAGGGACTATAGCAGAAACGAGCACTTAAATATTCAAAACTGTTATTTTTCTTACCATATTTGAAAGGTGCAATATTAAAAAAAATTGTTTTTCTCCATAATGTGAGCCACATACTGCTAAACTATGCCTATTTGTTGTTTTGAAGCATTTTTGGGGAAATTCATAGAGGTTTTTTCTTTTTAGACTTAAAAGTGATTCTCTCAATGACCACTGAAAAACTCAGGAAGATTGTTTTTCTTACCATGTTTGAAAGGGGCAAGTCCTGAGGAAAATTTGGATTTGTTTAAACACCTGTTTTTAATCAAACCAGTAAAAGGGGACAAATATTATCAAAAACTGTTTTTCTCCCCTAAGTGCGCCACATAATGTTAAACTATGCCTTTCTGTTGTTTTTAAGTGCATTTTGGGGGAAATTCATAGAGAAGTGTATTTTTTGGACATCAAAAAGACTATCGCAGAAACGAGCATCGAAATACTCAGAAAGTTCGTTTTCCTTACAAGGTTTGAAAGGAGCAAATCCTGAGGAAAGTTTGGTATTGTTCAAACAACAGTTTTGATCAAACCAATAAATTGGGACAAAAAAAAAAAAAAAAAAAAATTCTGCACAAAGTGAGCCACACACTGCTAAACTATGCCTATCTGTTGTTTTGAAGCATTTTTGGGGAAATTCATGGGGAACTTTTCTTTTTAAAATTAAAAGTGACTATTGCCGAAACGAGCACTGAAATATTACAAAAATTTGTTTTTCTTACCATGTTTGATAGGTGCATATTCAAAGGAAAATTTGTATTTGTTTAAACAACAGTTTTTGATCAAACCAGTAAATGGGGACAAATATTAAAAAAAATTTTTTTTCTCCACAAAGTAAGCCACATACTGCTAAACTATACCATTTTTGGTTTTGAAGCATTTTTGTGGAAATTCATATAAATTTTTTCTTTTTAGACATAAAAGTGACTATCGCAGAAAAGAGCACTGAAATACTCGGAATGTTGGTTTTTCTTACCATGTTTGAAAGGGGCAAATCCTGAGGAAAATTTGGATTTGTTTAAACAACATTTTTTGATAAACCAGTAAAAGGGGACAAATATTAACAAAAACTGTTTTTCTCCCCTAATTGAGCCACATACTGTTAAACTATGCCTTTCTGTTGTTTTGAAGCATTTTTGGGGAAATTCATAGGAAACTTTTCTTTTTAGACATAAAAGTGACTATTGCAGAAAGGAGCACTGAAATATTCAAAACGTTTATTTTTCTTACCATATTTGAAAGGTGCAAATATTAAAAAAAATTGTTTTTCTCCATAATGTGAGCCACATACTGTTAAACTATGCCTATTTGTTGTTTTGAAGCGTTTTTAGGGAAATTCATAGGAAACTTTTCTTTTTAGACATAAAAGTGACTATAGCAGAAACGAGCACTTAAATATTCAAAACGGTTATTTTTCTTACCATATTTGAAAGGTGCAAATATTAAAAAAAATTGTTTTTCTCCATAATGTGAGCCACATACTGCTAAACTATGCCTATTTGTTGTTTTGAAGCATTTTTGGGGAAATTCATAGAGGTTTTTTCTTTTTAGACTTAATAAGGGGGGTCTATCCCATTTTTCCGATTTTTTAATATATTTTTTTTATACATGTCATAACTTTTCCCCCCTTTACTCTGTGCAAATAATTATTATACCAGCTTGTTGCTTATTGTGTGTGCTTTAAGATGATATGTAAAAAGTCTCTATAGGCACTTTTTCTTAGAAGATATAGCCAAACACGCAAGGGTCACTCAAAAAATGGCACCTCCCCCACGACAAATCTTGTAATTGCCAGGCGCCTTGAGCTACAGACACCAAACTTCCTGTGTGGATTGCTAACACCCTAAGCTGTGATATGACTCAGCCATATTTGAAACGCGGTGAAGTGTTGAATAGATATGAGACACTTTATTTCCAACCGCGGCAAAATCCACGGAACATCTGTGACCCCGCCTCTTCCAATCACCATAACCCAACATTCCTTCACGGTAATTTTTTTTGACTGAGTCATATCACAGCTGAGGCTTGTGGGAAGCCACAACACAAGTTTGGTGTCTGTAGCTCAAGGCGCCTGGCAATTAGAGGATTTGCAAATTAGGAAATGCCATTTTTTGAGTGACCCTTGCGTGTTTGGCTATATCTTCTAAGAAAAAGTGCCTATAGAGACTTTTTACATATCAAAGCTAAACGATGCCTTTCTGTTGTTTTGAATTTTTTTGGGAAAATTCATAGAGAACTTTTCTTTTTTGACATAAAAATGACTATCACAGTAAAAGCATCGAAAAACTAAGAAAATTTCTTTTTCTTACTATATTTAAAAGAGGCAAATCCAGAGGAAAATTTGGATTTGTTTAAACAAAAGTTTTTTTATCAAACCAGTAAAATGGGACAAATATTAACAAAAATCCAAAAAGTGAACCACATATTGCTAATCTATCCCTTTCTGTTGTTTTGAATCATTTTTGGGCAAACTCATAGTGAACTTTTCTTTTTAGACATAAAAGTGACTATTGTAGGAATGAGCACTGAAATATTCGAATAGTTTGTTTTTCTTACCATGTTTGAAAGGGACAAATCCTGAGGAAAATTTGGATTTGTTTAAACCACTGTTTTTGATCAAACCAGTAAAATGTGAAAAATATTAACAAAAACTTTTTTTTTCCACAAAGTGCACCACATACTGCTAAAATATGCCTTTCTGTTGTTTTGAAGCATATATGGGGAAATTCATAGAAACTTTTCTTTTTAGACATAAAAGTGACTTTCACAGAAACGAGCACTGAAATACTCAGAAAGTTTGTTTTTCTTACAATGTTTGAAAAGGGGAAATCCTGAGAAAAATTTGGATTGTTTTAAACCACATTTTTTATCCAACCAGTAAAATGGGACAAATAATAACAAAAACTGTTTTTCTCCAAAAGTGAGAAATATACTGCTAAATTACACCTTTTTGTTGATTTAAAGCATTTTTGTGGAAATTCATAGAGAACTTCTTTTTGGACATAAAAGTGACTATCGCAGAAACGAGCACAGAAATACTCGGAATGTTTGTTTTTCTTACCATGTTTGAAAGGGGCAAATCCTGAGGAAAATTCGGATTTGTTTAAACAACATTTTTTGATAAACCAGTAAAAGAGGACAAATATTAACAAAAACTGTTTTTTTCCTCAAAGTGAGCCAAATCCTGCTAAACTATGCCTTTCTGTTGTTGTAAAGCATTTTTGGGGAAATTCATAGGTAACTTATCTTTTTAGACATAAAAGTAACTATAGCAGAAACGAGCGCCGAAATATTCAAAAAGTTTGTTTTTCTTACCATGTTTGAAAGGTGCAAATCCTGAGGAAAATTTGGATTTGTTTAAACAAGAGATTTAAACCAAACCAGTAAAAGTGGATAAATATTAACAAAAATTGTTTTTCTCCATAATGTGAGCCACATACTGCTAAACAATGCCTTATCTACTGTTTTGAAGCATTTTGGGGGAATTCATAGAGAACTTTTCTTTTTAGACTTAAAAGTGACTATCTCAAATAGCATTGAAATACTCAGAAAGTTTGTTTTTCTTACCATGTTTAAAAGGTGCATATTCAGAGGAAAATTTGGATTTGTTTAAACAACAGTTTTTGATTAAACCAGTAAAAGTGGATAATTATTAACAAAAACTGTTTTTCTCCACAAAGTGAGCCTCAGACTCTTAAACTATGCCTTTCTGTTGTTTTGAAGCATTTTGGTGGAAATTTATAGAGAACTTTTCTTTTTAGATATAAAATGACTATCGCAGAAACGGCATCGTAATACTCAGAATTTTTTTTTCTTACCATGTGTGAACGGGGCAAATCCTGAGGAAAATTTGTATATCTTTAAACAACAGTTTTTGATCAAACCAGCAAAATGCTACATATATTAACAAAACTGTTTTTTTCCACAAAGTGAGCCACATACTGCCAAAAGTATGCCTTTCTGTTGTTTTGAAGTTTTTTTGGGAAAATTCATAGAGAACTTTTCTTTTTTGACATAAAAATTACTATCACAGTAAAAGCATCAAAATACTAAGAAAATTTGTTTTTCTTACTATATTTAAAAGAGGCAAATCCAGAGGAAAATTAGGTTTTGTTTAAACAAAAGTTTTTTATCAAACCAGTAAAATGGGACAAATATTAACAAAAATGTTTTTCTCCAAAGAGTGAACCACATATTGCTAATCTATGCCTTTCTGTTGTTTTGAAGCATTTTTGGGCAAACTCATAGTGAACTTTTCTTTTTAGACATAAAAGTGACTATTGTAGGAATGAGCACTGAAATATTCGAATAGTTTGTTTTTCTTACCATGTTTGAAAAGGGGCAAATCCTGAGGAAAATTTGGATTTGTTTAAACCACTGTTTTTGATCAAACCAGTAAAATGGGGAAAATATTAACAAAAACTTTTTTTATCCACAAAGTGCACCACATACTGCTAAACTATGCCTTTCTGTTGTTTTGAAGCATTTTTGGGGAAATTCATAGACAATTTTTCTTTTTAGACATAAAATGGCTAGGGCTAGGGCTAGAGTTGGGGGTAGGGCAGGGCTAGCTGCCGGGTCCATACCAACTGTGCAATACTTAATTATCTAACCTAATGGACTGGTGTATGCATGGCAGTA
>CBDHDT010000015.1:0-53801 GCA_965261215.1 Ekhidna sp. | reverse complement strand
ACTCTAGCTGGTAATGAAGAGGTAGAAAAACATCTAACATGACTCGAATAAGGAAACATTATTCGACATCCCAAATAATAAATCACATATTTGGAGATTTTGCTTATTTTGGCATTTAAACAAATAAATATATGTCACAAACAAAACCGGCTATACAGTAGAAGGAACCTATTTACAACTAAGCATTCAGGTCTTCTCTGTGCTTGTTCTGTGATGTTTTATGAATCTTTTGTGTATGAACATAATCTGTGATGTTTATACAAATAACAATGCTATGAACCCCAATCATTTTGTGCATTAGGACTCAATGTTTTCTGAGCTGAATCATATGACATCCTCTTCTACAAGTGGCGATGCCTTGTTAACAGCTGAAGGAGAGTACGGCCATCTTGACTCACCTGTATATATATATCCCTGAAATATGACAATAGATATGTCTGTGAAGTGTTTGTTTAGTAGTAACTTTGTCTTAACAAATCTGCACCTGTTTTGTGTAAATTTCTGCTATGTCCAGTATATAATAATCTTTTTGTGTTCTGTTTATTGATATATATATTTTTTTCAGTGTTTTTTTGCTGCAGCTGGATACTCTGAAAATCACTTTCTCTTGCTCGAGTGTCTCTCTATTTGTCCTTGGTTGTGGAGTAAAGGAGAGTCATCTTGTAACTTTCTCTACCTCAAGAGTCTCTCGTAGTTGTCCTTGGTTGTGGAGTAAACGAGAGTCATCTTGTAACTTTCTCTACCTCAAGAGTCTCTCGTAGTTGTCCTTGGTTGTGGATTAAAGGAGGGTGGTCTTGTAACTTTCTCTACTTCGAGAGTCTCTCTAGATGTCCATGGTTGTGGAGTAAAGAAGAGCCATCTTGTAACTTTCTCTACCTCGAGATTCTCTCTAGTTATCCATGGTTGTGGAGTAAAGGAGAGTCATCTTGTAACTTTCTAAATAATCACTGTACTTTGCTGTGAGGTTAAGTTTGTTGAACAATGGGAGACTTTTATATCCCATGTGCAACTGGTATATCCAGGTGTTGCAGTGAGGCTCCTAAGTCGACTCAACTGCAGTCTTAGGATGTAGGTTGTTGCTGTAGGCACTTATTAGGAGCTCTCAATCGTGATCTACAAAAGGGAAAAGAATATATACTTACATATCCATTCTATATACTTAGTCCATGAAGTTGCATATCTACAGCCAGTTGCTCTGGAAGGTTGCTGGGGGTTCTTGTTAGAAATTGGGTCTTTATCATCCTGGACTTCAGCACTGGCCATCTCTGACAAAGATTATATTTTAACACAGGTCGACATAATTATGCCGTGAAGTCTGACCTTAGAGGGTTTCGATTGAGGGTATTTTAGGAATGGTACGCAACCAAGGTTTTATTGCTACATACTGTACAACTCTATGAGGGTCAGCAGGATCCTAGAGAGTGTCTATATACAATCATAAACAGAGAGCGGTGAGGTGCACTAAAATGACCATACAAGGAAGTAAAATGGAAGTGTTAATCATGGTGTAGGTTGTTGCTGTAGGCACTTATTAGGATACACTATGCTAGATTGACTAACTGTATGGTTACATCTGACCTTGTCAGAATGGCCAAAGATATGATCATGGTGAGTTTGACAAAGATAAAACCTTACACTGGATCTGGACTGGAGTTCTAACTAACGGCAGTACCAGCAGTATTTTGTGGATGTCAGTATGCTTGATGTCAAAAATCAAAGTTCAACTAGCTACTTAGTTTTGAACTTTGCATTTTTCTTGTGGAGTTGTTTAAGTCTACTAATTGATACTGGTTAATTGGTAGTTCAAATAGGACATTAAATTTCTACCCCAGGTGTGGTCAGTAATTTAGGTTCTACCTTCATTAACGGGTAAATCAAGTGTCAAATTTAATTTAATTTTTTGTGGTAGGTCTTCGTGCATTACTTTAGTAAATACATATGTATGTATTCATTACAGCTCAAATTTCAGTCTAGAAGGAGATATAGGCCACAAAGTGGTTCATCCTGTTTCGGTTGGGGCTTGCTGATGATGCACTTTCGGAACGCCTCCTATCACATAGCATTCAATGAAGATGAAAGTAAGGCTAGCATGCTGGATCGCTGTGTAGAAGCAGGCTGTGGTAACAACCCAAATGTGGGGTTTATTCAATTTCCCCAAGAATGCCCAATTAATGAAGAGGTGGGCTGACTTGGTCAGAAGAACCAATGAGAAGTGGGAGCCAACTGAGCATTAAGTTCCCTGAAGGTAATATTTTGCAGAAGGCTGCTTTGTACAAGGATAAAATCTATCTGAAAATCTTGGCTTAGGAAGAAGATAGGCTTCCTTGAAAGATTATGCTGTCCAAACAGGTTTCAGCAGGCCATTACCAAAGATGCAGGCTGCAAGCATTTCTGCAACTGAGCCAAATCCAGTGAACAAAGTGAATGCTGTATGAGAAGAGGGCGAGAGCAAGTGTGAGTATATACCAGCATTGTTGTACTTCAGAATAACTGTGTTGGCCATAATAAACATGATTAGCTCACTTGCTACCAAATGATCCCTTACTTAGATTTTGGAAGTTGCATCAACCAGTCCAAGTACAATGGGAGACAAAAAAAAATAACAATGGGACAGTGAAGGTCCAGAGGATTCTCCGCAGCATTCTTGTGATTCCAATAGGTAGTGACTAAATTGATGTACACATTGCTAGATAGATTTCAATCAAGTTAGCAACATGTGTTCAACCAAAGAGATGCTGGCGGTGAAGTTTACACAATAGCAATAGTGAATGGTATAGAATTTTTAATTGGCTAGTTCTAATATACTGCTCTCGCACTGTAGGAGTCCAGTCACAATGTCACGTGCCGAGATTTTGCTGTCCATTGTATCATGCTTCCTGCATCTCCTCTGCATACTCATTGTTAAGGATGTACTGATAGTAGCGATTTGTGTGTGACGCTGAGGTTCATGATCTGTCAGAGGCACAATCCATACACTTTGATTCCTCTGGATTTTCTGCTTTTGGGTAGCATTCTTCCAACTGATAGCAAACAGTAGCTAAATATGCTATATATTTTTTTACATTAGTTCACTTTGGTGCCGAGACAAAATATGGTGCAAGCATGACATCTCTAAAATTCTTTAATTTTTTATAGACTTTATTTTTGTCATACAGAAAGACTTCGCTACACTTCATCGTGTGAGGAGTACATTGTCTTTGAAGAGTGTTGTCACTCTTCAACAAATGCTTGTGTGGGAGCATAACTGACGTCACCAAACAAACCATTGGCAAATTTCTTTGCCGTGGGTCAGTCTCAACTTTATCAGTACTTTCTAGTGGAATAGTCAGCCATTTATACAGAATATTCCAGTGTGAATATCCTCCTTTCTGCATCAATTTTATTCTCTGGATCTCTGCTCAGATATTAAGGTTATGACTCACTTTGTTTGAGCATCAATTACGATCATTTTCAGCCAGCCTACATTGTCTGTGTGGATTAAGCACTAGTCGGCACTCCTGGAAAACTGACAAGTGATGAATGGGCTCTAGTTATTGGTGGAGATGGCAGGGCAGATAGCTCCGGGCACTCAGCAAAGTATGAATCTAGTGCTGTAGTGGAACTTAGATGGTGTGGTGATTGATGTAGAGGTGGTGCTGGTGGCATTTCCTCCTTTAGTCCTTTATTATTATTTTTTCTTTGTTTTATTGTTTTTTTTTCTTCTGCAAGAGTAATGTAGTCGATGGGAGCTACCATATGGAAGAAGAAGCTCTTGTAAGAGCAGTTTAAAACCTTCTCTAGTAAGAATTTCTAATTGGTCTACTTGTAACGGACAGACAGAGACAAATTGCGAAGTGGGTATGTGAAAATCTTCCAGAATCTGATCATCACTATGATATTTGGCACCTTGCCAAAGGTCCAATACATGATACATTATAATATGGTATATTTGATATATTTACATATATATATATATAAATCTTTTTGTAAAAAATTGATGCTCTCTCCAAGAGGAAGGTTTTTGAGATTGTGGGGGAATGATTAAAGATTATGGTCAACCACTTTTATTGGAAGCTGTGTCCACACAAAGTGAAGATATGTTTGTGATTCGGGAAAAATTGATATCACTTGGTAACCATATCCATAACATCCACAGAGGGCATTCAGAAAAATTCCCAATGTATGAACATCATGATTACGTGGACGTGCCAAAAAAATTAATGGATCAAGCCACTTAAGCATATATACATGTAGCTTAATTAGAGGGCTGATTATGTGTATAAACTAATGGATCAAGCCACATAAGCATACATACATGTAGCTTAATTATAGTGGTGATTATGTGTCTAAACTAATGGATCAAGCCACCTAAGCATACATACATGTAGCTTAATTATAGGGGTGATTATGTGTCTAAACTAATGGATCAAGCCACCTAAGCATACATACATGTAGCTTAATTATAGGGGTGATTATGTGTCTAAACTAATGGATCAAGCCACCTAAGCATACATACATGTAGCTTTAATTATAGGGGTGATTATGTGTCTAAACTAATGGATCAAGCCACCTAAGCATACATACATGCAGCTTAATTATAGTGGTGATTATGTGTCTAAACTAATGGATCAAGCCACGTAAGCATACATACATGTAGCTTAATTATAGTGGTGATTATGTGTCTAAACTAATGACTCAAGCCACTTAAGCATACTTACATGTAGCTTAATTATAGTGGTGATTATGTGTCTAAACTTGAAAATGTTTTAACATGTTTGTTATCACCTTACCTTTTTCTTTCCACTGTGCAGGTAATTTTGGTACCAAATTGTTGCTATTCAAACTTTAGAACATCATGTTTTTCTGTTAATTTTTTAACTGTCTTAGTGTTACTGTGCTGTGGATGTGGTGGTCCTAACAGACTCAACATTACCAAGATTAGTGGGCCACGTTTGCCATGCCTCAAAACCACGAATAATGAGGTATGTGATTCCTGCTTATCCACAAAGTGCTTCAGTGTTTGTTTGTGACAGGAAACCGACCACCATTTGTACACGCCTCAAAAGGGGGGACTTGACCATTCAGCACGGAAATTTGCACACATATTTGTAGCTGTCATAACTTTTCCCCCCTTTCTTCTGTTCAGATACTTTTATTACCAGCGTGTTGCTTATTGTGTGTGCTTCAAGATGATATGTGAAATATCTCTATAGGCACTTTTTCTTAGAAGATACCTGCAAAAAGGCAAGGGTCACTCAAGAAATTGCACTTCCTAAATTGGAACAAGTCTAATTCCTAGACACCTTTGAGCTACCGCCCCCAAACTTGTGTTGTGGCTTCCTACAAGCATAAGCTGTGATGTGACCAAAAGAAATTATTTTTACCATGAAGCGGTCCTGAGATATGGTGATTAGAAGAGGCGGGATCACAGATAAGCCGTGTTTTTTGGCGCGGTTGGAAATAAAGTGTCTCATATCTCATCAACACTTCACCGCTTTGTAATTATGGATTGGTCAAATCACAGCTTAGGGTGTTAGCAAGCCACAAAAACAATTTTTGAGTCTGTAGCTCAAGGCGCCTAGGAATTAGACTTGTTCCAAATTAGGAAGTACAATTTCTTGAGTGACCCTTGCCTTTTTGCTTGTATCTTCTAAGAAAAAATTCCTATGGAGACATTTCACATATCATCTTGAAGCACACACAATAAGCAACAAGCTGGTAATAAAAGTATCTGCACAGAAAAAAGGGGAAAAAAGTTATGACAGCTTCAAATATGTGTTCAAATTTCGGTAGTAAATGGTCAAGTCCCTCCATCAGAGCTAAAGGCTTTGGTAACCCTCCCACGAAATCTGACCTGTTGACTTGATGTTGGTGGATGTATCTTTAAGAAAATGTGCTATAGAGACATCCAAGGTATCATTTGTAAACACACAGAATAAGCAACAATATGTTACCAATATGGTATACCCATAATTCCTCCTCTGGCATATTTTATTAAGTGTATACAATTTTGTTGATGTCCTCACTATCATTTTGGATATATTTGTATTGCTTTTTATTTCTATGTGGATAACGAAACCAGTGAGAAACTCATGTTGGTTATTTGAAATAGCTGACTTTGTAAAGATGTGGCAAAATTATCAACAATACCAGACATCTTGTTGTGAAGCATTTCATAAGTGTATTCATACATTTTGCATCAAAATCTGCCTCTTTCATTTATGCTGAAATGATTGCAAGGTGAGATGCTATATAGTGTAGCATAGTATCATAATGAGTTGTTACTAGTAAATGTACCTAGCATTGACTGGGCATGTCAATTACCTCCTGCAATTATAGGTTGCACTTGGTAGCCCTTCATTCCAAAGAAAATAAAGGGAGAAAGCGAGCTATAGCCAAGGAGGGAACCAAGAAGTTTGGCTCTACAATATTTCAAGAGCAAGAAATGGAGATACATTGTCAGAGTGAGTGTGGAAGACAGCACTTTTGGTATAGAAGCATACTTATTTTATCATAGAGTGTATATTTATTCTGCTTCATGCACCCACTTATTCCTGTCCCAGGTGACGTTGAGGATCTGTTTGGTGAAGTTTATAGTATTGTGGAAGATGCACAAAATTCAACAAAAACCTGCTTAGTATGATCACCTTTACTATGGTGCACTTTTGTTCATCCAGACCAAGAGGAAGCATCACTCAACTCCAAACCAATTTTTTTTATTAAAGTAATTATTTTTGCTTAGAAATCATTATCTTCTGACATCCTCAACACAACTTTGTGAGCTGTCAATAGGCTGGTATCTATACTTTCTGTAGCAACAAAATCACAACTCGAAAAGTGAATAAAAAACCCCACGAATCATCAAGTTTGAAACATCCTCGTGCAATGGAGATGAGCACCAATCCTTATAGTGCTGCTGGTACTGGTAGTAAGCGGTCTGGAGGATCTACACATTCAAATAAATTGCTTGAGAACCAGGTTGCTGGGATTTGCATGAAATATGATTGTCTGGCTCATCCATCTTCGCTGCCATACTTACAATCTCCTTGCACACACACATTCCCTGCTAGTCCATGGTGTTGGAGTGGCTACACACATACCTGAGTAGAAGACCAAATAGCTAACAGTAGGACTACAGCTTACCTAGACAAACCATGTAGCCTGTCATTGTCTGAATAGGAATCAACACTGGTGGATTCAGAATCACTCACGGTTGCAGCTCCGGTCCAAACCTGTAGGAGGCTGGATGAAATGCCATCTCTATGTTCTTCTTCCCTACCTGACTCTCATACTTGTGTTCTGAAGATGACACAGATTGTTCTGGAGATGAAGAATTGAGCATCTCAGATGCCACAGTGCTGCAATAGCTATCAGGTTATTGACATGTTCCTGAAAGTGTGTCATCAGTAACTCACCCTAAACTGAATGCACCTCTTTCTGTGGCCTATATCTCCTTCCAGACTGCAATTTGAGCTATATATTTTGTAATTCCTCCACTTCACTTAACCTTAGAGAATCATGAAGTATGCAGTATCAGCAGTCAAGCCATGAATGGCTAGGGATTATATACGGATACAGAAGTGGCCAGTGCTAGTTCTAGTTGCTAACCCTCATGCTGACAATGCACATTTCATGATCTTCCATGATCGTCTTGAATAATTTATTCCATATGTCTTATTATATCAGTAGTGCATTTAAAGTAAGTAACAACTAGCTAGCTAATGATATTTATCTAAATAACCCTCTACAAACTATTGCTGCATGTGGATTTTTGTGCATGGCAAAAGGCAGTGTTATAGTCAACACTCCAATTTTTCACTTTTGCGATGAGAACTTTGTAGGATTGGCCAAGAGTATTCAGTTTGGTTTGGTAGTTTATGCTAGCATCTTTTAGTATACCAAGTCATTTGAGAATATGCTATGAGTAGATGTATATTTCTATTATAGTTGGCCTCACTTCACCAAATCTATCCTTAGCTTAAAAAACAACAAAAAAAAGTAAACGAGTTTACTCAATGACATGTGAATGGGAACTAGCACCACTGCGTTGTTACGTCCAGCCATGCCTACCTATGGTATCAATAATTTTATGTCCCATAGAGAAAAGTATTGTCATTCATGATTAGCTATTTTGTAATTCCTCCTCTTCACTTACCCTTAGAGAATCATGAAGCATGCCGTATCAGCATTCAAGCCATGGATGGCTAGGGACCATATAGGGATTCAGATGTAGCCAGTATGAGTTCTAGTTGCTAACCCTCATGCTGACAATGCACACTTCTTGATCTTCCACGATCGTTTTGAATAATTTATTCCATACACCTTTGTATGTGGATTTTTGTGCATGGCAAAAAGGAAGTATTATAGTCAACACTCCAAATTTTCACCTGTGAGATGAGAACTTTGTAGGATTGGCCTAGAGTATTCATTTGGGTTTGGTCGTTTTTATTTGAGAATAATGCTACATTAGCTAGCACTTGGAAAATTAAAGATAGTTGTTGTTTTTAAGCTAGGGATACATTTGGTGAAGTGAGACTGACTACAATACAAATATACCTCTACTCAAGTGAAAGATACTCAGCGACATGTGAATGGGAACTTACACCATTACTTTGTAATGTCTACTTATGGTATCAATAATTCTATGGCCCATAGAGAAATGTATTTGTCATTCAATATTACCAATGAATCTATGAACACTGCTCATGCTTTAGAGCATTTTTGAACCAAATTTTAGGGATGGAAAACTAACCAAGTATGCTACGTCTGATATAATTTTCCGTTGATTGATTATCAGAGTTTGGAGACGGGAAGTTAAATCCTGAGCATTATAGCAAGCTTGTTGCTCTGAACTATTTGTTGGGCAATAGTGGTTAGTTTCAGGTAAGATGTGCCATTAGCATCCCTGGATGAGCTTAAGCCTAGCCTTCATGAGTCGAGCTCAAGCGTTAGTTGAATTTCAGAGGCAGGGATGTAGCCAGGATTTTGGGAAGAAGGGTTCATCGCCTATAAATTTACAACTTAACTCTGTATCTGTCTCTCTGTGTGTGTGTATCATGGTGAATGAGGCATGTGGCAGTCACAGCTATTGAGAATGGTTGCCACAATTCCCTTCCTCTCTCCCAGGTGGTGTATGTCCACGTGAGTGCCAGTGGTTGTATCATCTCTATATTGTAGCATGTTGTTGTGTGTATAATGAAGTATCATGCTCAAATTGGCTTTCCGAATGAATCTTTCCTTTCTTTCTTTCTTTCTTTCTTTCTTCATACAAGTGAGTTTGGAAACAACACAAAGCGTTAAAGCCAAGTTCATGATTATATGCAATTTGTACCGTTTGTATTTTTATGTTGTTAGTGTATTGTGGATTGAGCATCTAGCAGAAAGCTGAACAGGTATAATACTCCTTGCATATGAAATATCTTAACTTTCCTATGCTTTAGCAGCCTCAGTCCCCCACGGTTGTCATGTCTATCAGGATTATAGTCTAAGCGACTGGTCTCGTGCGTATAAAGACCCTTTACCTACCACTACGCAATTATCGCTATGCGATGTAGTCACGGGTCAGGACCAAGGCTTCTTTCTCTACTAGCCTCTCAAAATTGGATACATTTCATGTGCATAACACAGCACTTATTACCACTCTCTTTGTACAGTTGTTAAATATATTAGCACAAATTGATATGTCTGTTGTGTCCTTGGTTTTGGAGATGAGTAAGCTTCCCTAAACTAGGCTCACATTTTCCACTACAGTCAGAGGTTTCTGAAGTTTGATAGGGCAGGACAGTAAACTCCTCATTTCTTCATATACTACTACATATTGTTGGCCAGAATTTGTTGTAGCTATTCTTGATATTAAATTGTTTGTGTACACTTGTTTGTAATGAGTATGCATGCATGTCACATTAGCATTGTTAAAAGGCAAAGTGTTAACTAACTTCTTATGGTATTAATGGATCTGCTCCCTCTATGCGCATAGCTGCCAAAATCCACTTTAAGTCAACAAGCAATATTATTTTCTAATATCTTCACAACCTTCGGCAGTACCATACTTTCTCCCATTTCTATTTGCTAGGGAAGTTGTGTTATTATCTCACACTTCTTGATTATAATAGATTGGAGTGCAGAAGGTGTTTGAGTAATGAGGAGGCCATTGAAGAGGCTGTGAAAAAATGGGCATAGGAGAGTTGAATAATAAGAAGAGAATCTACCAGGATATAATACTATCTAGAGGCTATGAAAAGTCAGCAATGCATGGTTTGTTTCTGGTAACTCCTTACTTTTAAACAACTACCCTTAGCTACATAGTTGTAATGAAACTGCAATGTAGGTTTTGATTAATAATCATTATGCAGGTAACTCCATAATTACGTCAGATTACTGATTGCCACAACTGCATTTGGTATGGGGATCGATTGCAATGATATAAGAAATAATTCATCGGGATCCTCCAAGTAATTGTCAAGGAGCAGGTCCAGGAAATAGGATATGCTGGATATAATAGCCTGTCAGCAGAAGCACTATTGTTCAAAGGGAAACTTGGAAGTTTTGAAGCATAACTGAATGCAAATGTTGTGATATTTGTGAAGTCAACTGTAATTGTGATTAATGCACTTCTACCTAACACTTGCTTACCTGGTAGATACAAAAACTGGGATAACCTGTCATGCCTCAGACCTGACTGGCTGCAGAACAGGCCTCAAAGAACAGAACAAGCATGTAGATGTAGTTGTGTGTGTGTGTGTAATGGTTGCAAGAACATTATCTTCTTTATCTAGTAATTGCATGTATATGTGGTTGTGTAGTTGTCAAAGTCACTATCTCTTCTTGTGTTGTAAGGGCTGGGGTAGCTGCCTATAAAAGCAGCTGCTGCCCAGCTCAATAGTTAGTCTCCTTCTTTCTTCATATTCTGCTGTTCTATTGTCCATATGCTAATGCGTTTACTTAGGGTTTAAACCTCTATGTCAGGCTCAGGAAGAGGCTAGTTGGAAGAAGTTAGAGAGCAGAGACTCTGGTGGCAGCGAATTACCAAGTTGGTGTCTGTTAGACCACTTAGTGGCCTAACATCACCTAAATGGCTAAAGTACTATTATAGCCAAGCTAGTTTGTTAACACCTTTAAGGAAAGTGGTTAAACAAACTGTGGTGGCACGCACTTCAAAAGCTCTCGGTTTTAGGGTGCCAGTTAGAGAATGAAAACTAGGTAGTCGGTAGGCCTGTAGTTAAAGGGTCAGGCCATGCGCGAGACTAAGGTTTACTTGCCACCGACATCACGTGCTCTCTGCCCAGACCCTTTACCTTCTGTTATGCGATATTGAATTGTTACAGCAGAGAGGTGCTGCTTGTTCTAAGCTGTTGTAGCACCTCTTCACTTCAACCAGCGCTTGAGCTCCAATACATGATGTAGACTAGGCTTACGTTCATTCAATCATGTTCGTGGAACACCTTACCTAAGACAAACTAGTGAACTGTCACTTGGCACGAGTTCCTAGCAGCAAGCTCGGTAGTTCGATCGTTATTGACTCAATTTCTCCTACCGTCGCTCTAACGAACATAAAAGAGATATGAGATTGTAGACAATTTTGTTAGCTTTCCATCCCTAGAATTTGATTCATATATATATATACGCTCAGTAAAGCACGAGCAGTGCTCGTGGATTCATCTATAATCATGAAAGACAACACATTTTCCTATTGAATAGAATTATTGATATTATAAGTAACATACGTAACGTAGTAATGCAAGTTTCCTATTGGGGGCATTTGATACCCTTCTTCACCAAGTATTATGATAGTGATCCAGAAATTGTTTAATTGGGACTGTTGATGCAGGACTCCTGTATGATAAGCAATCCAGTCTTCAGGACAGGGCTGAGCAAAAAGTTTCACACATGAGGACAGAAGCGAGGAAACGGTGTTGTGGATTCTAAACCAAACTAATGTCCTCTCAACAAGGATATGCTGGTATCTTAAAAATATTTTGTAATGCCAGCCAAGGGAATGTATTGCTTTAGACAAGTGCTAATTTAGCACATTAAATCATCTAAAGTAGCAAAGCTAAAGAAAAGGTGTGCATGGTGGCCAAAGAGCTAAGGAAGAGCTCATATGTTTAAGGGGGTACTATCCCATTTTCCTCCGAAATTCAAAAACATATTTGTGGTTGTCATAACTTTTTCCCCCTTTCTTCTGTGCAAATAATTATTATACCAGCTTGTTGCTTATTGTGTGTGCTTTAAGATGATATGTAAAAAGTCTCTATAGGCACTTTTTCTTAGAAGATATAGCCATACACGCAAGGGTCACTCAGAAAATGGCACCTCCTAATTTCCCAGGATTCTAATTGCCAGGCGCCTTGACCTACAGACCTCAAACTTCCTGTGTTGCTTGTAAACACCCTAAGCTGTGATATGACTGAGTCATAATTTTTTTACCATGAAGCATTCCTGAGATACGATTATTAGAAGAGGCGGGGTCACAGATATTCCGCGATTTTTGGCGCGACTTGAAATAAAGTGTCTCATAACTTTTCAACACTTCACCGCGTTTTAATTATGGCTCAGCCATATCACAGCTTAGGGTGTTTACAAGCCACAAAACAAGTTTGGGGTTTGTAGCTCACGGCGCCTGGGAATTAGAATCCTGGGAAATTAGGAGGTGCCATTTTCTGAGTGACCCTTGCGTGAATGGCTATATCTTCTAAGAAAAAGTGCCTATAGAGACTTTTTACATATCATCTTAAAGCACACACAATAAGCAACAAGCTGGTATAATAATTATTTGCACAGAAGAAAGGGGGAAAAGTTATGACAACCACAAATATGTTTTTGAATTTCGGAGCAAAATGTTTCAAATATGGCTATAAAATCCATGATAGAAATTCTTTATGTGCACCTACAGTGGAACTCCTTTATCTGGGCAGCCTGGGACCAGGACCATGGGTTGTCTTGTGAACCGAATGTATATTTATGGAGACATGTGTTAATAGAATATATATGTCTGAGAACACTGGAGAGGTTTTGTTTTTTCTTAGAATACTGATCGTGTTTAGTGCCATGAATTTCAGAATATGCAATTGTACATTTAAAGAGTATCTGACACAGTCTTCTGCAGTAGAGTGGTGTTGTATGGCTAGCATTCTTGGGAGCTTGATATCAAATTTGTGACAAAATGTCACTCCCTAGTTTTGAAGAGGTTTTCCATTTTGTGAAAGTTTTTCGAATTACTAGCAACCAGAGGATTCAGGTGGTTTCCTGGAGTAATTTCTTGTTTTCCTATTTATAGAAGTTGGTCATAGATGGATATTTTGTTAGCTGCCAGAAACAAAAGAAACTCCGACTTTTGATGAGGAGGAGATATAGTTATGATCAACCCTTTTTTCCGGAAACTTGCACTTTTTTTGTACCTGTCATAACTTTTTTCTTCTTTCTTCTGTGCAAATACTTTTTATACCAGCTTGTTGCTTATTGTGTGTGCTTTAAAATGATATATAAAAAGTCTATATAGGCACCTTTTCTTAGAAGATATATCCAAACACGCAAGGGTCACTAAAAAATGGCACTTCCTAATTTATGGCAGTCCCAACTCCCACGCGCCTTGACCGACTTGCCCCAAACTCGGTACGAATGTAGCTAAAGGCAATAGTTGCGATTAGAGCGAAAAGAAATTTTTTTCCGGTGAACCCCCCCTGAGATATAGAGCTGAGAAGAGGCGGGGCCACGGAAATCCGTCGATTTCCGTGGCCCCGCCTCTTCTCAGCTCTATATCTCAGGGGGGGTTCACCGGAAAAAAATTTCTTTTCGCTCTAATCGCAACTATTGCCTTTAGCTACATTCGTACCGAGTTTGGGGCAAGTCGGTCAAGGCGCGTGGGAGTTGGGACTGCCATAAATTAGGAAGTGCCATTTTTTAGTGACCCTTGCGTGTTTGGATATATCTTCTAAGAAAAGGTGCCTATATAGACTTTTTATATATCATTTTAAAGCACACACAATAAGCAACAAGCTGGTATAAAAAGTATTTGCACAGAAGAAAGGGAAAAAAAGTTATGACAGCTACAAATATGTGTTACAATTTCGTTGGTTTCAGGTAGAGCCCCCCCTTAACTATAATCAATAGTAAGTAGGTGCTGGAGATGCCAGCTTATCAACCAGTGTTGTGTGGTATTATTGGAGAATGTTGGTAGCATCCCAACTCCAACATCATATGTCTATGTCCGTGTTTTGTAGAGTCCAACTCAGAGCTTCTGGGATGCCAGAATTTGTGTCGCCTTGCTATTATTGCTAGTTCTACTCATCAAGGATCAGCCATAGCCTCTGCAACATTTGTACAGGAGAACTTTATGAATCAAGTGAGAGATGTTTGGGCAGTGACCAGCTAAAGCCTCTTTTAGGGACTTGTACAGGAACAAGAACACCACAAACCAAACAGCAGAATTATCTTTGTTTCTTATAACACAGAACCGCATGAGCTAGCTTGATTGTGCCATCAACAAACATATTGTCTGAAATCCCTAACCCACTTTTTTTTTCCTGCAACTGAGAAACGGATTAGTTGTGGACGTGCATTGGAGTCATCCGGTTCTATTGTTATAAATGGTCCTAATGTATGCAAATTGTATGGGGGGAAAAAAACGTGATAGACACATAAGATGGCTCCTTGGAGATGAATCTTGAGGGGGTTTTCCCAACTTTTTGTTTTTAGGCATCCCTTAGTCATGGACTCAAAGTACGTGTTTTTGCATCTGAAACCATCATTTAAGCTGCTAAGAAGATGTTAAATTGAGAGATTTGTGCTTGGCTTTTATTTTTTATAGGTGTCTGCTTTTAAAAAAGTGGGTCAACCAATATTATATTCTACACCTTAAATGATCCAAAATGGGAAATGGAAGCCTATATAGGAATCTCGTCACAACACAATGATTCACTTAGTATAAAATCCTTTGAGTTTCAAGGATCATAGGTGCAGAAAAAGAAATTTCCAATTTTCATAGAATCAGTTGTGGGGTTTATTGGTCCATCCAGATATAAATTATAAAATTAATGTCCTAATAACCCCAAGACAGAGTTCTCATCAAAAATTTATCCACACAATTACCAATGTTAAAGGGAGGTATCATATGACTTTCTTGCTCGTTCAGTTTAGAAGTTGAAAATGGATATATATCAGAGCAGCAGCCATCTTTTATTTGACCCATAATATGACTTATAAATGGAAAAAAAAAGTGTTTTTCCTCCAAATTACCCTTATAAACTTATTAGATTAATTATCTGTTCTGATTTAGATTTTCACAATTAAGGCATGCCTAGTAGTACTAAATTTCACCACTCTCACCTAAAATAGTTACTAGGGTCCATGGATTTAATTAAGGTTGTCATAAATGATAACAGGAGGCGTTTTGCAATAGATAAACTATTTCAAACCATTGTACATGTTAATTTTCGTAGAAAGTGATTGAACTTCTCTTTTGGGACAAAAATTAACTCTCTCAGAAAGAAGCTAAGAAATACTTAGAAAATTTTTTTTCCAAACAAGTTTAAAACGGGAGAAATCCAGAGGAAAAGTTTTTATTTGATGGAAGCAACATTTTGGTCAAACCAGTGAAATGGGACAAATATTACCAAAACCGGTTTTCCTCCACAAAATTAGCCACACACAGCTATACTATGCTTTTCTTGTGTTTTGAAATATTTTCGCGGAAATTGACTGAAACGTTCACTTTTGGGTCAAAAAATTACCATCTCAGAAAGAAGCCAAGAATTACTCTGAAAGTAATATTTTTCTCAATAAGTTTGAAATGCAGAAATCCAGAGGAAAGATTTTTATTTAATTGAACTTGGTCAAACCAGTGAAATGGGACAAATATTTACAAAAACAATTTTCCACCTCAAAATTGGCCACATAGAGCTAACCTAAGTTTTTCAGGTGTTTTGAAGTAATTTTGCGGAAATTGACTGAAAACTTCTCTTTTGGGTCCAAAGACTGACAATCTTAGTAAGAAGCTAAGAATTATTCACAAAGTAATATTTTCCAAACGAGTTTGAAACGGGGTAAATCCTGAGGAAAGGTTTTGATTTGATCTAAACAACTTTTTTTTGTCAAACCAATGTAACGGGTTAAATTACCAATGACCATTTCCTCCCCAAAATGAGCAACATACTGTTAAACTAAGTTTTTCTAATGTTTGAATCATTTTTGCGGAAATTGACTGAAAAGTCTCTTTGGCGTAAAAAAACTGACTATCTCAGAAAGAAGCTAAGAATAAGTAGAGATTTATTTTTTCGCAACAAGTTTGAAAAGGGACAAATCCTGAGGAAAAGTTTTGATTTGATGGAAACAAATTTTTTTGGTCAAACCAGTGAAAGGGACAAATATTAATAAAAATGGTTTACCTCCACAAAATGAGCAATATACAGCTCAACTATGCATTTCTGGTGTATTGAATCATTTTAACGGAAATTGACTGAAAACTTTCCCTTTAATAAAAAAATAAACTATCTCAGAATGATGTTAAGAATTACGCAAAAATTTATTTCTTCTCAACAAGTTTGAAAAGGGACAAATTCTGAGGAAAAGTTTTGATTTGATGGAAACAATTTTTTTTTGACAAATCAGTGAAACGAGGCAAATATTACCGAAGACGATTTTCCTACACAAAATGAGCAACATCAGCCAAACTAAGCTTTTCAGGAGTTTTGAATCACTTTGTGAAGTAGACTGAAAAGTTATCTTTTGGATCAAAAAGGTGACTATCTCAGAGAGAAACTGAGAATTACGCGGGTATTTTTTTTTAATTTGTTTGAAAAGGGGAAAATCCTGAGGAAAGGCATGGATATGATGGAAACTACTTTTTTGTGTCAAACCAGTAAAAAGGGACAAAAAAAAAATATTCGTCCACAAAATGAGCAACATACAGCTAAACTAAGTTTTTCTGGAGTAATTAATCATTTTAGCGGAAATTGACTGAAAACTTTCCTTTTGTGAAAAAAAAGGGACCATCATAGAAGGAAGCTAAGAATTTCTCAGGAAGTTAATTTTTTCCAACATTTTGAAAGAGGAAAAATCCTGACGAAAGGTTGATTTGATGGAAACAACTTTTTTGGTCTAAAAAGTGAATTGGGCCAAATATTACCAAAAACTTTTTTCTTCATCCAAATGAGCCACACACAACTAAACTAACCTTTTCTGGTATTTTGAAGCTTTTTTGAGGAAATGACTGAAAACTTCTCATATGGATCAAAAAACTGACCCTCTCAGAAAGAAGCTAAGAATTATGCAGAAATTTATTTTTTCTCAACAATTTTGAAACGGGGTAAATCCTAAGGAGAGGTTTTGTTAATGGAAACATCTTTTTTAAGTCTAACCAGTTAAACGGGTCAAATAATAACAAAAAAGGTTTTCCGCCGCAAAATGAGCCACATAGAGCGAAACTAAGCTTTTCTTATGTTTAGAAGCATTTTAGAGGAATTTGACTGAAAACTTCTCTTTGGGGTTAAAAAATTATTGTCTCAGAAAGAAGCTAAGAATTTCTCTGAAAGTTATTTTTCTCAACAAGTTTGAAAAGGGCCAAATCCTGAGGAAAGGTATTGATTTGATGAAAACAATTTTTTTTGGTCAAACTAGAAAAATGGGACAAATACTACCAAAAAACAAGTTTCCTCTTTAAAATGAGCAACATACAGCTAAACTAAACTTTTCTGGTGAATAGAATCATTTTCGTGGAAATTGACTGAAAACTTCCCATTCAGAAGGAAGTTAAAAATTACACAGAAAGTATTTTTTTACAAGATTGAAATGAGGCAAATCTAGAGTAAAGGGCTTGATGGAAACAACATATTTTGGTCAAACCAGTGAAAGGGGAAAAATAACCAAAAATGTTTTCCTCCCAAAATGAGCCACATACAACTAAACTATGTTTTTCTTGTATTTTGAAGCATTTTTTGCAGAAATTGACCGAAAAATTTTCTTTTGGGTAAAAAAACCGAATTTCTCAAGAAAAATGCTAAGAATAATGCAGAAAGTTTTTTTTTTCTCAACAAGTTTGAAAAAAGTCAAATCCTGAGGAACAGTTTTGATTTGATGGAACTACAATTTTGGTCAAACAAGTGAAACGGGACAAATATTAACAAAAATGGTTTTCATCCCCAAAATGAGCCACATACTGCTAAACTAAGCTTATCTGTCATTTTGAAGCTTTTTCGCGGAAATTGACTGAAAACTTTCTCTTCGGGATAAAAAAATTACTAACTCAGAAAGAGCCTAAGAAATACTTAGAAGAATCTTTTTAACGGAATATGACTGAAAACTTCTCTTATTGTTCAAAAAGGTAACAATCTCAGAAAGAAGCTAAGAATTATACAGAAAGTTATATTTTCCCAACAAGTTTGAAAAGGGACAAATCCTGAGAAAAGTTTTTGATTTAATGGAAACATCTTTTGTGGTCAAACCAAAAAAATGGAACAAATATTACCAAAAACATTTTTCCTCCTCAAGTGAGCTATATTCAGCTAAGCTTTTCTGGTGTTTTGAAGCATTTTTGCGAAAATTGACTGAAAAAAAAACTCTTTTAAGTCAAAAAACCGACTATCTCAAAAAGAATCTAAGAATTATGCAGAATATTTTTTTCCAAACAAGTTTGAAAGGGGACGAATCCTGAGTAAATGTTTTGATTGAAGAAAACAAATTTTTTGGTCAAACCAGTAAAATTGGACAAATATTTCCAAAGATGGTTTTCCTCTTCAAAATGAGCAACATAGAGCTAAACTAAGCTTTTCAGGTGTTTTGAATCATTCTTGTGGAAATTGACTGGAAAATTCCCTTTAGGGTCAAAAAAGTGACTATCTCGGAAAGAAACCAAGAACTACTCACAAAATATTTTTTTCTGAAGTAGTTCGAAAAAGGGCAAATCCTGGGAAACATATTTTGGTCAAACCAGTGAAACTGGAGAAATACTACCAAAAACGAGTTTCCTTCTCAAAATCAGCAATATATATCTAAACTAACTTTTGTGGTGTATTGAATCATTTTAGTGGAAAAAGATTGAAAACTTCTCATATGTTTGAAAAAAGTGACTATCTCAGAAAGAAGCTACAAATTATTCAGAAATTTATTTTTTCTCCACAAGTCTGAAAGGGGGAAAATCCTAACACATGTTTTAATTTGTTGGAAATAACTTTTTTGGTTCAAAGCACTAAAACGGGACAAAAATTACCAAAAATAGTTTTCCTCCTCAAAATGAGCAACATAAAGCTAATCTAAGCTTTTCTGGTGTTTTAAAGCACATTAGCGGAAATTGACTGAAAAGTTCTGTTTTGAGTCCAAAATTGCCTATCTCAGAATGAAGCTAAGAATAAATCAGAAATTATTTTTCTTGACATAATTGAAAAGTAGAAAACCTTGAGAAATATTTGACTTGATGGAAAAAAATTTTAATCAAACAAGTGAAACAGGACAAATACTAACAAAAACAATTTTCCTCCCTTAAATTAGCAACGTACAGCTAAACTAAGCCTTGATTTGAAGCATTTTCAAAGAAATTGTCGGAAAACATCTCATTTGGGAAAAAAAGTGACAATCTTAGAAAGAAGTTAAGAATTCCTCGAAAGTGATAATTTCCTAACAAGTTTAAAAAGGGGCCAATCCCAAGGATAAGTATTATTTGATGGAAACTATTTTTTTAATTCAAACTAGTGAAATTAGACAAATATTACCAAAAACGGTTTTCCTCCACAAAATGAGCACATGCAACAAAACTAAGCTTTTCTGCTGTTTTGAATCATTTTAGCGGAAGTTGAATGAAAACTTCCCTTTTGGGTAAAAAAAAATTTTTCTCAGTAAGAAGCTAAGAATTACCCTGAAAGTAATTTTTTCTCAACATGTTTGAAAAGGGCCAAATCCTGAGGAATGATTTTGATTTGATGGAAACTTTTTTGGTCAAACCAGTGAAACGGGACATATATTACCAAAGACGTTTTTCCTCCTCAAAATGAGCCACATAGAGCTAAACTAAGCTTGATTGGTGTTTTGAAGCATTTTTGCAGAATTTGTCTGACAAGTTCGCTTTTGGGTCAAAAATTGCTATTGCTGAATGAAGCTAAGTATAACTCAGAAAGATATTTTTTCCAAACAAGTCAAAAAAGGAGCTAATCCAGAAGAACTGTTTTTATTTGATGGAAACAACTTTTTTGGTCAAACTAGTGAAACGGAACTAATATTACCAAAGACGGTTTTCCACCCAAATTAGCAACATAGAGCTAAACTAAGCTTGTCTGGTGTTTTGAAGCAATGCTGAAGAAACTGGACTTCTTTTTTTAGGTTAAAAAACAGACTATCTCAGAAAGAAGCCAAGAAATTCGCTGAAAGTATATTTTTTCATAACAAGTTTGAAATAAGGCAAATTCTGAGGAAAGTTTTAAATTTGATGAAAAAATTTTTTTGGTCAAACCAGTGAAACGGGACAATACTACCAAAAACTGATTTCCTCCCCTTAAATGAGCCTCATACAGCTAAACTAAGCTTTTCAATATTTTGATGCTTTTTCGTTAAAATTGACTGTAAACTTCACTTTGGTGTCAAAAAAGTGATTTATATATTTTTTCTGAACAAGTTTGAAATAGGGCAAATCCTAAGGAAAGGTTTATATTTGATGGAAACAACTTTTTTGGTCAAACCAGTAAAACGGGACAACATTACAAAAAAAGATTTTGCTCCTCAAAATGAGCCACATACAGCTAAACTAAGCTAGTTTGGTGTTTGAAGCATTTTTGCGGAAATTGTCTGAAAAGCTCTTTTGGGTCAAAAATTGACTATAGCAGAATTAAGCTAAAATAGCTCAGAAAGATATTTTTTCCCAACAAGTTTAAAAAGGGGTAAATCCAGAGAAAAAGTTATTATTTGTTGAAAACAACTTTTTTTGGTCAAACTAGTGAAAAGGGACCAATATTACCAAAGATGGTTTCCCCCCCCAAAATGAGCAACATACAGCTAAACTTTGCTTTTCTGGTGTTTTGAAGCATTTTTGCGAAATTGACAGAAAATTTCTCTTTTGGTTCAAAAAACAAACTATCACAGAAAGAAATTAAGAATTTAGCTGAATTTTTTTTTTCTAAACAATTTTGAAATAGGAAAAATCTTGAGGAAAGGTTTTTATTTGAAGGAAACAACTTTTCTTTGGCAAACTTATGAAACGGGACAATATTACGCAAAATGTTTTTCCTCCCCATAATGAGCCTTGTACAGCTACACTAAACTTTTCAAGAATTTTGAAGCATTTGCACAGAAATAGACAGAAAACTTCTCTTTGGGTTCAAAAGAGTGATACCTCAGAAAGAAGCTAAGAATTACTCAGAAAGTAATTTTTCCCAACAAGTTTGTTAAGGGGCATATTCAGAGGAATGTTTTTTATTTGATGGAGACAAACATTTTAGGTCAACCAGTGAAACGGGACAAATACTAACAAAACAAGTTTCCTCCTCAAAATGAGCAACTTACGGCTACACGAAGCTTTCCTGATGTTTTGAAGCATTTTTGAGGAAATTGACGGAAAAGTTCTCTTTTGGGGATAAAAAAACTGAAATCTCAGAAAAAGCTAAGAATAATGCAGAAATTTATTTTCACCCACAAGTCTGAAAAGAGGCAAATCCTGAGGTAAGTTTAAATTTGATGAATACAACCTTTTTTGATCAAAGCAGTGAAAAGTGACAAATATTAACAAAAAAAATTTCCTCCTCCAAATGAGCCATATACATCTAAACTAAGTTTTTTAGGTATTTTGAAACATTTTTTTCAGAAATTGACAGAAAACATCTCTTTTGGGTAAAAAAATTGACTATCTCAGAAAGAAGCAAAGAAATACTCAGAAATTGAAAAGGGACAAATCCCGAGGAAAATTTTGATTTGATGGAAACAACATTTTTTGGTTAAACCCGTTCAAAGGGACAAATTTAAACAAAAATTTTTTTCCTCCTCCAAATGAGACATATAGAGCTAAACTAAGCTATTCAAGAGATTTGAAGCATTTTAATGGAAATTGACTAAAAACTTATCTTTTGGGTGAAAAATTGACTCTCTCAGCAAAGAATTACTCAGAAATAATTTTTTTCTCAACAAATTTGACTGGGGGAAAATCCTGCAGAAAATTTTGATTTGATGGTAACAATTTTTTTTTGGTCAAACTATTGGAAAGGGACAAATATTATCAAAAACGGTTTTCCTCTTCCAAATGAGCCATATACAGCTAAACTAAGCTTTTTATGTGTTTAGAAGCCTTTACACGGAAACTGACTGAAACTTCTATTTTGGGTCAAAAATTTTACTATCTCTGAAAAAAGCAAAGAATTACTCAGGAAGTAATATTTTTCTAAACAAGTTTGAAAAGGGGCAAATCCTGAGGAAATTTTTTTTGCAGGAAACAACTTTTTTGGTCAAACCAGTGAAAAGGGAAATTTTTTAACAAAAATATTTTTCCTCCTCTAAATGAGGGATATACAGCTGAACTAAACTTTTCAAGTGATTTGAAGCATTTCCACGGATATTTACTGAAACTTCTCTTTGGGTCAAAAATTGACTACTTCAGAAAGAATTAAATATTACTCATAGAGTTTGTTCTTTTTCTACATGCTTGAAAAAGGGCAAACCCAGAGAAAAATTTAGACCGGATGGAAACAGCTTGTTTTGGTCAAACCAGTAAAAAGGGACAAATATTAACAAAAAGAGTTTCCCGCCTCGAAATGAGCCATATACAGCTAAAATAAGGTTTTTAGATGTTTTGAAGCCTTTTTGCGGAAATTGACGGAAAAGTTCTCTTTTGGGTGAAAATTGACTCTCTCAGAGAGAAACTAGTTCGAAAAGGAGCAAACCCTGAGGAAATAATTTGATTCTATGAAGTCAATTTTTTGACATGTTGAAACAGGTCGAAATAGGTTTTTATCCTCAAAATGAGCCACATTCAGCTAAACTAAGCTTTACAAGTATTTTAAAGCATTTTCGTGGAAATTGACCAAAAAATTTTTTTTTTAAATCTTTAAATTGACTATCTCAGAAAGAAGCTAAGAATAACTTAGAACTTATTATTTCTCAAATAGTTTAACATGGGGAAATCGTAAGGAAAAGTTTTGATTTGATGGAAACAACTTTTTTTCAAACATGTAAAACAGGATAAATATTACGGAAAATGGGTTTCCTCCTCAAAATGAACCACATAGAGCTAAACTAATCTTTTCTGGTGTTTCGATGAATTTTTGTGGAAATTAGCAGAAACGTCTTTTGGTTCTAAAAAGTGACAATCTCTGAAATAAGCTAAGAATTACTCAGAAAGTTATTTTTTCACAACAAGTTTGAAATGGGAAAATCCTGAGGAAAAGTTTTGATGTGATGGAAACAACTTTTTTTGGTCAAAGCAGTGAAACGGGACCAATAATATAGAAAAACATTTTGCCCCTAAAAATGAGCCACTTACAGCTAAACAATTTTTTTTGGCGATTTGAAGCATTTTTGCAGAAATGACTGAAAACAGTCGTTAGTGTCTTAAAAGTAACTATCTCAGAAAGAAGCCAAGAATTACTCTGAAATTATTTTTCTCAACTAGTTGAAAACAGGCAAATCATGAGGATAACTTTTGATTTGATGGAAACAAAGAAAATTTTGTCAAACTATTGAAAAGGGACAAATATTATCAAAAATATTTTTCCTCTTCCAAATGAGCCATACACAGCCAAACTAAGCCTTTTAGGTGTTTTGAAGCCTTTTCGCGGAAATTGACTGAAAAATTCTATTTTGGGTCAAAAAATTGACTATCTCAGAAAGAAGCAAAGAACTACTCAGAAAGTGTTTTTTTTTCTAAACAAGTTTAAAAAGGGGTAAATCCTGAGGAAATGTTTGTTTTGCAGGAAACAACTTTTTTGGTCAAACCAGTGAAAAGGGAAAATGTTTAACAAAACGGTTTTCCTCCTCTAAATGAGCCATGTACAGCTAAACCAAGCTTTTCAAACAATTTGAAGCATTTTCACAGAAATTTACTGAAATTTTTCATTTTTGGGGAAAAAAATTGACCACTACAGAAGGAAGCTTAATATTACTCAAATTTTTTTCTCTACATGTTTGAAAAAAGGCAAATCCAGAGGAAAATTTAGACACTATGGAAACAATTTTTTTGGTCAAACCAGTGAAAGGAACACTTATTAAAAATTTTTTTTTCCTCTTTCAAATGAGCCATATACAGCTAAACAAAGCTTTTTAAGTGATTTGAAGCATTTTTATGGAAATAGACTGAAAACTTCTCATGCTAAGAATCACTCAGAATTTTTTTTTCTCAACATGTTTGAAAAGGGGAAAATCGTGAGGAAAATTTTGAATAGAAGGAACAAAATTATTTGGGAAAACCCGTAACAAGGGAAAAATATTCAAAAGCGGTTTTCCTCCTTCAAATGAGCCATATACAGCTAAACTATGCTTTTAATGTAGCTAAACTATGCTTTTAATGTGATTTGAAGCATTTTCACGGATATTGACCGAAAACTTCTCTTTTGGGTCCAAAAATTGACTATCTCAGAAAGAAGCTAAGGATTACTCAGAATTTTTTTCCTAACATGTTAGAAAAGGACAAAATCCCAAGGAAAATGTTGAATTCATGGAAACAACCTTATTCTGGTCAAAATAGTGAAAAGGGACAAATATTAACAAAAGCGGTTTTCCTACTCCAAAAGAGCCATATACAGGTAAATTAATTTTTTTAATGTATTTTGAAGCATTTTAGCTGAAATTGACTGAAATCTTCTCTTTTTGATCAAAAAATTGACTATCTCAGAAAGAAGCTAAAAATTACTCAGATTTTTTTCTCAACTTGTTTTAAAAGGGGGAAATCCTGAGGAAAATTTTGAATTGATGGAAACAACTTTTTTTGGTCAAACCAGGGAAATGGGACTAATTTTAACAAAAACAGTTTACCTCCTCCAAATGAGCCATATACAGCTAAACTAAGCTTTAGATCTGAAGCATTTTCACAAATATTTTCTGCAAACTTCACTTTTGGGCTAAACAATAGACCGAAGCTAAGAGTTAATCAGAAAGTAATTATTTCTCAACAAGTTGAAAAGGGGCAAATCCTGAGGAAAATTTAGATTTGATGGAAACAACTTCCGTTAGTCAAATCTGACAAAAGGGACTAATATTAACAAAAAATGTTTTCCTCTTCCAAATGAATCATATACAGCTAAACTAAGCATTTTAGGTGTTTTGAATCTTTTTAACAGAAATTGACTGCAAACATCTCTTGTGGGTGAAAAAAATTGACTATCTCAGAAAGAACCAATGAATTACTCAGAATTATTTTTCACAACATGTTTGAATAGTGGGAAATCCTGAGGAAAATTTTGAACTGATAGAAAAATTTTTTTGGTCAAACCAGTGATAAGGAACAAATATTAACAAAAACGGTATTCCTTCTACAAATGAGCCATATAAAGTATAATAATCTTTTTAGGTGTTTTAAATGCATTTTTACGATAACTGAAAACTTCCCTTTTGACATCTCAGCAAGAAGCAAAGAATTACTAAGAAATTTTTTTTTTTTCAACAAGTTTAAAAAGGGGAAAATCCTGAGGAAAATTATGATTTGATGGAAAGAACTCTTTTGATCAAACCTGTGAAATGGGCTAATATTAACAAAAACGTTTTTCCTCTTCCAAATAAGCCATATACAGCTAAATTAAGCAATTTAGGTGTTTTGAAGCATTTTCGCGGAAATTGCCTGCAAACTTCTCTTTTGGGTGAAAAAAAATTACTATCTCAGAAATAAGCTTAGAATTACTCAGAATTTTTTTTTCTCAACATGTTTGAATAAGGAAATCCTAAGGAAAATTTTGAATTAATGGAAACGACTATTTTGGTTAAACCGGTAAAAAAGGGTAAATATTAACAAAAACGGTTTTCCTCCTCCAAATGAGCCATATAGAGCTATAATATTTTAAGGTGTTTTAAAGCATTTTAATGATGACTGAAAACTTCCCTTTTGGGTCCAAATATTGACTATCTCAGCAAGAAGCAAAGAAATACTAAGAAAGTTATTTTTTTCTCAACAATTTTAAAAAGGGGCAAATCCTGAGGAAAATTTTGATTTGATGGAAACAACTCTATTGATCAAACCTGTTAAAAGGGACTAATGTTAACAAAAATGTTTTCCTCTTCCAAATAAGCCATATACTGCTAAACGAATCTTTTAGGTGTTTTAAACCATTTTTGCGGGAATTGACTGCAAACTTCTCTTTTGGGTGAAAAATTTACTATCTCAGAAATAAGCTTAGAATTACTCAGAACTTTTTTTCTCAACATGTTTGAATAAGGAAATCCTAAGGAAATTTTTGAATTAATGGGAACAACTTTTTTTGAGTTAAACCTGTGAAAAAGGACAAATATTAACAAAAACGGTTTTTCTCCTTCAAATGAGCCATATATAGCTAAAATAAGTTTTTTATTAGTTTTGAAGCATTTTCTCGTGGCCTGAAACTTCCCTTTTGGGTCCAAAAATTGACTATTTCAGGAAGAAGCAAAGAATTACTAAGAAAGAATTTTTTTTCAACAAATTTGAAAAGGGACAAATCCTGAGGAAAATTTTGATTCGATTGATAGAACTCTTTTGGGTCAAATCAGTTAAAGGGGACAAATATTAACAAAAATGGTTTTCCTCCTCCAAATGATCCATATGCAGTAAACTTGGCTATTCAGATGTTTTGAAGCATTTTCACAGAAATTTACTGTAAATTTCTCTTTTGGGTCAAAAAATTAACTATCTCAGAAAGCAGCTAAGAATACTAAACTTGTTATTTTTTCTCAACAAGTTTGAAAAGGGGCAAATCCGGAGGAAAAGTTTGATTTGATGGAAACAACTTTTTTGTTCAAACCAGTGAAATGGGACATATATTACTGGAAAAAAAATTTCTCCTAAACTAAGCCACATACAACAAAACTAAACTTTTGAGTTGTTTTGAAGCATTTTCAGGAAAATTCACAAAAAACATCTCTTTAAGGTCTAAAAAGTGACTAGCTTAGTAAGAAACAAAGAATTACTCAGAAAGTAATTTTTTCTCAGCAGGTTGAAAAGGGGAAAATCCTGAGGAAAAGTTGTGATTTGAATCAGTAAACAAATTATTTTGGTCAAACATGTGGAACGGGGAAAATGTATACCTAAAATGGGCGCCCTCCTCTGTATGAGGCACGTACAGCTAAACTAAGTTTTTCTTGTATTTAAAAGCATTTGTGAGGAATTTGACAGAAAAATTCTCTTTAGGGTCTTAAAGTTGAAAAAAGTTAAGAATTACTCTGAAAGTTATTTTTTCTCAACAAGGTTGAAACGCGGCAAATCTTGAGGAAAAGTTTTAATTTGATGGAAACAACTTTTTTTGGTCAAAACCAGAGAAATGAGCCAAATATTACCGAAAACGGTTTTCCTCCTCAAAATTAGCCCTTTACAGTTAAACTAAGGTTTTCTGATGATTGGAAGCATTTTTGCGGATATTTTCTGAAAATTTTTCTTTAGGGTCTAAAAAGTGCCTACCTCAGAAGGAAGCTAAGAATTACTCAGAAAGATATTTTTTCTCAACAAGTTTGAAAAGGGGCATATCCAGAGAAAAATTAAGATGTGATGAAAACAAATTATTTTGTTCAAAGCAGTGAAATTGGACAATTATTCACGAACCACTTTTCCTCTCAAAATGAGACATATATAGCAAAACTAAGTTTTTCAGGTGTTTTGAAGCATTTTCGCGGGAATTGACCAAAAAATTCTATTCAAGGTCTAAATATTGACGATTTCTGAAATAGCTAGACTTACTCAGAAAATTTATTTTTCACAACCAGTTAAGGGGCAATTCCGAAAGAAAAGTTTTGATTTGATGGAAACAACTTTTTGGTCAAACCAGTGAAATGGGTGCTGATGTTTACAGCAGAATATGTAAAACCAAGGAAGTCAGAACCCATCCATACATGAAACATACCGATTAATTTGACACATTTTAAAGCCCCCTCTTATCTCAGTGTGTGTTCATCGTATGAGTCCAAAAGTTTTATAGATGCCATTTTTAATCATTATCCATAATAATATGTGCAAGAAGTATGTTTGAGATCTTAGGTTGCAATTTCTCATAGTTGACTTTACATCACGAGTAAGGGTGGTTCTCAACTAATTTTCTATAAAAATAATAATGTTACATATTTTCAAAATCTTCTTAATGTTATCGACAACGAGATCTATTTCATTTTGGGTTAAACTCGAATGTTTTTTTTTTGTTGTGCTGAATTTTTAAATGTGCTGAAAGTGGCATAATTATATCTGGTGATAGATGACAAGTTTAGAAATAGACATTATCATAGTTACTTTATATGTCTATATAATGTATGAATATATTTAGCTGGATATAACATGTCATCGAGAGCCACCGTAGCACATGAAAACGATATTTTCATTTTCTTCTAACGCCCACGATCATGTCTTGGTAAACTGACTCAAGCATTGCACCATGACGGTGGTGCCACTAGCCTTCTAGCCAAGTTTGGTGATGTAACTATAAAATACAGAAAAGTTACGATAAGTTGTGTGAAAAAGTGGGGGGAATAAAATCTATGTTGCCTATTAGTCCAGTCATTTTACGGCAAAAAAAGGATCAACCTGAAACAATTGCAAGAAAATGTTTATCAACTGCTTCCTATACAAAAAAAGTGTGCTCTACACAATGCTAAAAGTCCTAAGGAATCCTTTGAAGCAAAGGCCCTGAAAATTAGCAAACCATTATTGCACTAAAAAAATACCGAAAAATACTCATAAAAATATTTTTGCATCCATGACATTGATATTAGGGACATTTATTATACACGCAGTTGTTCAGTTTCATCATCAAGGTCCATTTCAGGATTTGAAATGCAGCACCCTGATCACCGACAGTTACCACAAGCGTACTGCAGTCGGTTTGGCAATTACTCCTTACCATTCGTAAGAGTTTTTTTGGGGCAGGATCAAGGTCAGTGGTGACAGGAATGAGTGCGCCATCACTCTCTTTCCAACCCCAGTCTTGTGGAGACATTCCAGCCTCAGTACCTTGCCACTGCCTTATCTGATAGTAGACATGCAGACTGTGATACTTTGCTGCAGAAGATGTTGGAGGTAGTATCTGAGGATGAACATAGAAACTTGAACTTGCTACTTTGTCGCAATATCTTTTGTATCTCAGTGAGTCAAGACTTCTTCCTACCTTTCCATTCTACAAAATGATCAGGGCTTCTTCACCAGCAGCAATTACGTCTTCTTTCAGAGTCAATGGGAATCAAAAACTCTGGCTAGTTCAACAAAGCGACATTGTTCTCTAAATTTCTTCAGAGCATTGCCTTAACCTAGGCCATGAAGGCGAGAAGTTGTATCATATCCAAGGATGGAATGAAGAAATAGAATATGATTGCATACATCCACCCCAAGTTGCCATTTCACAGCTTGTATATTCCAAACTCGAATATTCTTGGCATTTTTTGGGGGGCGTTCTGGCTTGAAAAGAAGGTTACAAGTGTCTAAACTTGCATGATAGCATAAAAGAACAAGCAGATCAGTGTCATCACCAACCAACACGGTCTTCATTGTGGTGGCAGACTCTATTGCTTTTTTTTAACAATTAGTAGGTCGGCATCAGCAGAAACATAATAAGACTTGCAGTTATTCTTTTCTAATGTTTCACCCAACATGTTGACAAATCTCTGTTTGTTGATCTTATTCATCAAAAACTCACTTTTGGTCATAGTGAGATGCATTTTTTCTGTAAATGTTCACAGTGGCTCCAATTTTCGACTTCAGGCATCTTTGATGAGTCATGTCTTTGATGAGTCATGTCTTTGGTTGATGAGTTCAGATAACCATCAAATACAACAATTGCGTGACATATTTTCTGGTGACATACTCAGAGTAGGTACCCAAAATTTCACTGTATGTCACTCGCTTCTTCCATGGGATACGTTTAAGAAGTGCCCCGCCATCCAAAACATACTAAACTTGGCAACTTACAGCTGGAATGTTGGGTGTTTGCAATAACAACCATATTGCATCTGCCAGTACAGGTTTCTGTGCCTAACGAAGTAGAAATGGAGATTCAAATAAAGCCGGAGGATAGCTACATAACTCATACTTAAAGACGGCCTCTAAATCCTGTGTAGCTTTAGCAGCGAGCACAAGGAGGATAGCTACATAACTCATACTTAAAGACAGCCTCTAAATCCTGTGTAGCTTTAGCAGCGAGCACAAGGAGGATAGCTACATAACTCATACTTAAAGCCAGCCTCTAAATCCTGTGTAGCTTTAGCAGCGAGTGCAAGTAGTAGAAAAAGAAGTTATGGGTCAATTTGAACTGTATTGCCTTCAATTTTTATGGAAGACTTCATGTCCATTGTAATTGCTTGATTCTTTCTCCTGAACGTGTACCCCATCACACACACTGCCCTTTCATGTCATTTAAAATGGCTTTCCCCACCATTTTTGCCTGGTCAACATCAATTGAACTATGTGCATGTACTCCAGTTGAAATGTTATGCAAACCAATGTCAGAGGTGAAGGTGTTTCTATCACTAAGATACCTGACGACTGTGTTGGTGTCTTTCCAATCTCGGTCTTGCCTAGTCACTGACATATCTTTATTTTTATCCCCTGTGTTATAGTTTATTCTTGTGACATCCTGCATTATTTTGTTGACTTCTGCACAAGCAGGCATTGCCATCACCCATGTCAAGGTTGCTGCTCTGTCATACCCCTTCCTCTAGTGAGGCAACCAGTCGACTTTAAGGTCATCATAAGTGCTTGCTCTATCAATTAAGAAGCGTGATCCAAAATGATGGTGCATCTGTACACCTAACCCAAACTGCAATGGTGCTAGCAAACCCGTGGTCTGGCAACTTACATTATTGCCTAACCTATTGAAACAATTTTCATTTTGGCTCCTTTTCCAACAATTAGTGCTACTAGCAATTTTCTTAACAGGCAAGAATGATATACATTATCTTGTGACTCGAAGTCATCATTGCTAGGATAACAATTGTTTTCTGTTTCTACTAGCTTTATGTCACTCATGATAAGCTTAGAAGCAGTTTGAACGAGCCTTTTCTTTTCTGAGCTAAGATCAGTCTTTTGCTGACTGTTGTAGAAGTCCTGTAGAATAGCCGCAGCAGTATTTCTGAATGTAACGACATTGGACTTTCCATTGATATGTGTTATAACAAGACGATCTCCAAAATGCTCTTTAAGTATGGAACACATATGTGCTCTGCTATATGCACTATACTCTGAACCATCTGGAATGACTTCCATCTTGCTTATAAGGTCGCTAATAGTGATCTGCTAATCATCATTTTCTTCTAGAAATTTTGCTAATTCCAAAAATGCTTCTGCCCTGTCTAGCTCTTCTGGACGATCTAGCTTTACCTTCTTGTTACATAACTTTTCTTTTCTGAAACATGTAGGGATTTGACTCATTTTACGAAAATTGATATCACGAGCTTTATGGTAGATTGCATATGGTCTATGCAGGTCATAAGCTTTTGAAATTCGTGTCAGTACACTATGTGCCCATGAATCATTTCTTTCCTGGCACATTGTCAGGACTGTATCTTTCCATTCGATAGTCCTAATCAAAACATTTACTCTTGTTTCCAGCAATAGCCAGCTGACCACAAAAAACAGTTTGATTTAAAGCTAAATTTGTCATCATCTGATCTAAGTGCTAGTCTTTCGAAAGCTGCCTCACCTCACCTATCATTCCTTGCTTGATACGTGAATTTTTTCAATTTGATCAAGCTTACAATAATTTCGTCGAGAGTCCCGGTGTACACTTTCTCCAGGGAAAGGCTGAATAGCATCGGCATCTTCCATTTCCTCACTTTCCTTCTTTATGCTAGCACACCCTTTCTCAGTCAGAGTTGCAGATGGAAGATCTCCTACAAGGTAGCATGGTTGTCTATATACTCATTGAGCTTCATTATTGCACTTACCTAATGGTTGCTGGCAGATAACACAGACTTGATGTAATGCCAGTAGGTCAAGTATGATGTAATGACAGCAGGATGTATAAATAGGCACCTGGATAAGCTTGTATAGCTGTATTATTTAGTGTATTATTGCATTTATCATGACTCGGATATTAACCAATTAAGATCATAGATTTCAGGGTCTTACCTTTGCGGGATTCCTTAGGACTTTTAGTATGTTGTAGAGCATTTTTTTTTGTAGGAAACAGTTGAGAAAACTTTTCTTGCAATTTGTTTCGGGTCCAACTATTAAATGACTGGACTATATCCCTAATGTAAGACTAACATCAAGAATGCATTTCTCATCACAAGACTCCCCTTGTGAAGTAGAGGTTTCTTATGACTTTTTAGCTTGTTCAGTTCAGAAGTTGAAAATAGATATGTAAGAGCAGCAGCCATCTTTGATTTGTTCCATAATATGACATCCAATTGAATATATCACTTGAAAAATGTGTTTCTCATTTGAATTTACCCTTTATAATCTGGTTCAACATTCAAAAATTATGCCGTGCTAAATTGAATAAATAACCTAAAAAAATGCCACCTGAAGAATTTTACCACTCCCATCAGGAATGGTAATTAGGGTCCATGGACTTAAATTAGCAAATTTCACCACTCCCAACTGGGGTACATGGACTTAAATCAGCTAATTTCACCACTTTCACCTAGAATGGTAACTGGGGTACATGGACGTCAAATCAGCCAATTTCACCACTCCCACCTGGAATGGTAGCTAGGGTCCATGGACATATCAGCAAATTTCACCACACCCACCTGGAATGGTGGCTGGGGTTCATGGACTTAACATTCAAAAATTATGCCGTGCTAAATTGAATAAATAACCTAAAAAAATGCCACCTGAAGAATTTTACCACTCCCATCAGGAATGGTAATTAGGGTCCATGGACTTAAATTAGCAAATTTCACCACTCCCAACTGGGGTACATGGACTTAAATCAGCAAATTTCACCACTTTCACCTGGAATGGTAACTGGGGTACATGGACGTCAAATCAGCCAATTTCACCACTCCCACCTGGAATGGTAGCTAGGTTCCATGGACATATCAACTAATTTCACCACACCCACCTGGAATGGTGGCTGGGTTTCATGGACTTAAATCAACGGATTTCACCACTCCCACCTGGAAACTAGGGTCCATGGATCAGCAGATTTCACCACTCCCACCTGGAATGGTAACTAAGGTCCAACTTAAATCAGCAATAATATTAAATACGTGTTTTTCATGATTTGATCCTTTTCTTCCTGAGAAATGTACCATGCCTTCTATGAGATTCAATATGGCATGGAATGACAGGCCATTACAGGCACAATTTCATGTGGTCTTAAAAATGATAATAATATTCATAGTCCCCATCACACCATGCTTATATTATAAAAGTAGCCCTTGATCCTGTCAGAAGATATTTAGACTTCAAGGATAGGATACTTGTACAAATCTTGTGCGCCATTATCAGTTCTTTTTTTCTGGATCCAACTTTTGGATTGCTCACCTTTTTAAGAACCCGTATATATACATATATCTTGCAGCACAATCTTGGTTGTGAGAATTACAAGTGAACATGTCAAAATTAGTGTGTTAATTGGTGTCGCAACATATACCATGTCATTCCTCATGTTAGATTCAGTCATCCTCAGATTGTCAGTATTTAATCGGCATACTTTTAACTATGTGACCTACATAAACTTCTTAAAATAATTGTTTAAACATAGTAAACCATTGCATACAATTGAGTCTGCTAGAACTGGTTTGCAGGTTGCTGTAACATTCTATCCAAACTGTCTAGATTAAAGAAGATTTTCTATGTTAACATATTCATTTGATCATGCTCTGATAGTTGAACACAATTTTTTTCTTATTTAACGTTAAAAGATTTTTGGTTAAAAGGAATCAGTTAATTATCGTCACAAATAAGTTTTGTAAATTTAACAAATATTATTAAAATTAACACACATAACACTGTAATGTTGTGTTGCTGATTCAATATGATATGTGTACCAATAGTGTGATTAACAAAAGTTGAGAAAAGAAATGTGCTGATGGTACAATGATGATGTATGTGATAGGTGATAATGGTGCACAATGTGACATGTTTGCATAGATGCGATGTGCACATATGCCGATGATGTGATGTGGTATGCATATTGATATTGTAATGTGAATAGTGTGCTGATAGTGTGATACGAAGTATTAGCTAATTGGCTGATTGTGTGCCAATAGTGCAATGTTGCGTGTATGTTGATTTTACAATGTGAATTGTGTGCTGACGGTGCAATGCAAAGTATGTGCTAATTGGGTGACATGTGTGCCAATGGTGCGATGAGACTTTGGTCTTTGGTGGAGATGACGCAATGTGATGTGTGTGTTGATGGTGCACTGTGAATTGTATGCTGATGATGAGATTTGCGATATATTTGATCCGAGGTGTAATCATGACATGATAGATCTATGTGCTAATGGTGCTATTTGTTGTGTCATGATGAGATGTGGTATGTGTGGTGTTAGTCACTAGTATAAATTCCTCAATGCAGACAGAGATCCAGTAAAAAAATAAAATAATAAAATTGGCAGTCATGGCCAAAAAAATTACCAAAATCAAAGAAGTTTAGATCAAAATATGGGTTCTGATCTAAAATTTGATTTGGCTGTCGGACTAGCACAACGATGGTCTATTATATGGAAGGATCCAGACAGGTAAAGGGACAGATAGCTCGATGTTGAAACTGCTGAGAACTCTCTCCATGGATCATTTGTATGTGTTCAACAAGACAATCTTTCTTGGAATATGCTCTAACACACTTGAGTATTGAAATAAGACATGATGAGCTGGTATGATATTTCCCTCTCGTGTGCAAGGGTTGGTTCTGTGCACATAACGAGAGGGATTGAATAAGAACTGTTAACCTAAAATCACACTAGTATGAGCTTATCGGTTTTTATATTAATAACCTTTGTTCACCTGTCTTTTTGTTTAGAAATGGACATGGATGGCAATGGAACATTATTTGGAGTCATCTGGTTAAATTGGAATATTACATGGAGGCTTCAGGAACTAAATATATTAATGGACTGATTTTAAGCAAGTTTTGTGATAAAAATGAAGAAAAAAAACATATAGAACCTTGATCTTTTTCCTAAACCCTGCTGGTTTGCTACCTTAGCGAAGGTTACAAGTTACACCAATTGGAGTCTTTTTCCACTATTTAGGAAGCTAAGAATATGCTCATGCAAGTTTCAACTCGATATAAGCTTTGTTGTTGTTTAGCTAGCCACTCCCTGACACATTGAGACATCATGCATAGCAATACAAAGTTATCCGTCCACCTCCCCACTGAGGGCTTGCTTTGCTAATTGTTCTTGTTATGTTACACTCACTATACTACAGTGGAACATCCCTTGAAACTTTGTGAGTGTCCAAGAGTTCCATAACTCCGAAATTTTTTCCAGCTTTGATACTTTGTGTATGATTTTGAGAATAATGGATTTTGGTATACAAAATTGAATAGACAAATTCAGCCCTCATTAATTGATGTGATGTTCTAGAACGATGCCTGTAGTGAGAGCACCTATAACTTGGGAGTTGGATTAGGGTAGTTCCACTAATTATACAATGATCAGATTTTTACACGTATTGTATAGAGTATAGATAGTAAATTTGACAGGAAATATAATTTGGAAATTTAGCAGATAGACAAAGGCACCACCAAATCAAAATGTGCCAACATTCTTTCACGGTTCTTTTTTTCAGAAAGTTGGAGTCTTCTAATTATATCCATTGCTAGAGTAATATAGAGCTATTTATGTATTTCGCTAGAAAGAGGCTTCTAAATAGATTGTTGTCAGCCCAAGAATAAGCAGCTGATGTCTTCCGGAAACATGGTTGATGGAGGTGTTCATTTGCAACATTGCCATAGTATACTGATTACCACAGTTTACAGGATATTTCTTCATTTAATCTGGGATTCAAACATTCTTATAAATTAGGTTTTAATGAACGGCGCTCTCTCAATCTTAAATTTAACATCTTTGTGTAATATACTTGTCTCCACCCTTGATATGCAAAGCACTAGATTTTACCACACCCGTCATTACACATTACGATTAAACCATCTAACAATTTAATTTCCACACCGGTTGAGACAAATCCACTAAATTTAAAACCCACCAATTTTTAGGCTATATGGTCCTTTTACTGGCTAATATTCCAAGTTGACTAAATCATAGGAACCCCCAAGCCTGCACCAGATCACCATGTAGTGCCCCCCCCCCCCCCCCCCTCCCCCCAAAACAACAAAAAAAAAGGCTGTAAAAATACTTCCAGACTTCTCTACTCGACTTCATAGTAGTGGATAAAGTATATAGCTTACTCTAGTGGAGGAAAACTTATATATATATATATATACTTTCAGATTTGTCCACTTATGAAAAAAAAAAAACCAGAATAAGAAAGTATTATACGTTGTATTCAATAGCTAGGTTTTATAAAACATGAAAAAACAAATAAGAAAAAGTACAAGCAGGTTTGCTATGACATAACACCAATCAATATTTGCCGTCAATTTAGAAGGCTGTAATCTCATTCAGTAGTTCACTGCGATTCAGCTCATCATATACGTTGTTTTCCCTAATGCACAAAATTGGTTCACATCATTATTTGTTATGCTAAACATTTTAGTTTAGTTTGAGACACACACAAACCATACCCAAAAATAATATTTTCAATCTGCACAGAAGTTAACTGCACGGCATACAGGCATTAACTCATGACCACTTACCTCTCTCTCTCCAGCCTTTTTATTTCCCACAATCTTTTTTCCTCCTGAAACTGATCGTGTTTGACCATAATGTACATGTATATAAGCCAGAGTTATGAATGAATATCAGTGCCAACCATTGGCATTTTACCCGGCCCTCGCTGTGTATTTTTAAATGTAGGCCATAGTAACCAAACAAAACCGGATGTTCTATACACTATGCAAAAGGACTAGGACAAGACTAGGGTTAGATTATCAGGAACTGCAGAGAGAAACTCTTCTGCTATTAGTCCTTGATCAACCTTGTTACAAGACAAAACAGATCAATCTGGTACGTTACAGAGCTCAATTTAACTTCTAAGCAAGGCTGGTTTTGGATAATAAAGCTAATTAGTGGGGGGAGTGGGTTTGCATATTAAAAAAAGGCCAGAACAGGTTCATGTGTTCCAGAATGTGAAAAATTTGCATGTGACCAGTTTGTGATGTGGCAACAAGGAATAACTGAAGTGAAATTAAAAAAAAAGTTTTTTGTATTTTAACTTACTATAGGTTCAAAAGTTTAGCTGAAAAAAATTACTCCTTTAGGTCATGATCCTTGGAACTACAGGCACTCAAAACTTGACATAATGAAACATTACATGTTGTGAGCGTGACCTAAGGATGACGCAAATCACGGAACACATGTGGTTGGGCTAAGTAAACTGCTGTTTACTAAGCTATATCTGATTCTGAGGGTTTCAGTGGGATGTTAAGTCATCAGAAAGCTCATTAGGCAGTGACACATCCATGCCAACTCTAGTTATACTGAGTCAGACAGTTCCTCTGAGCATTCTCCTCCAGTAATAACTCCGAAGAGAGGCTTTCAGAATTGTCATGGTAAGTAAAAACATGATCAACCTACTCGCTACAGAAAGTAACTCTTCCACCAGGTGTGAATGTAGTCATTGCACTATTATGGGTACCCCTGTCCCAAACATTTTGGGGACCCAGTTCCCCCAAAATGTTAGAGATTAAATGTTCCTTCTGGAGATTTGGGGAATCCTATTGCATGCACCAACAAAGGCGGCCACTTGTAGCTGAATATAAAAGGATGGCAAACAAAGAAATCTATGAGAAAAATATAGAGCAGCAAGAAAAAAATGTATAGCAGCTATGATATATATCAAAATCTCAAATATAATATGGGCTTAGAAAGTGCATCAAATATTTTAACCATGATAGAGGCCAACTCCACTATACTGGTGGAAAATCTGTCAAGGGGAAAACAGAGATTTGTTACAGAAAGTTCAGGTATTAAAAGAGAATAAGAGGAAGCGTCTATGACCAATCTCACCTTTGTAAAATATAAAGCGTGACCAAGTCAACGCCAAATATCACTGGGCTAATTTTTTTACATGGATGTTACTTCTTGTGTATACGTTTGTTTTTGGTGAGTTTTTTTCCAGTATTAATTGTCCATTCCATAGTACGGTGGAGACTTGTGACAAATATCAAAGAAATAATACAAAATTACATAAGCTGCATGAATCATTCCATCCAATTCAAATCAACAATTAGGCTTGGTCTCAAATTGGGATGGACCTTGTGGGCCCACTTCCAGAAACCAAGAATAGCAATAAGTATATCATGACGATAACCCATACTAAGTAGGCTGAAACTGAGCTCTAAAGGATAAACCAGCTACTTTAGTCGTATAAGTGAAAAATTCAGTATACATTTAAATTACTCAACTGTCACATTCTTGTTTCATGTATGTAATTCTACATATTATATTAGGTGATTTGTCGACTTGGAAGCAGAGAGATTGTCATGACTGATCAATAAAAGGAATTTGTAAATCATGTGTCGGCATGCTTGTTTGAGAAGACAAAGAGTGAGCAGAGAATAACCAGTGCCCATCATCTTCAGGCATTATTGTACAGGAGCAAGTGCAACATGATTTATAGAAAGATCATAAACCTTGCTTATGTCCATGCAACAGCAGAAGGGGAACTGCAGATTGTGTCATTGTCATTATTACCTTTGCCTTTCAATTGGCTGTAGGTAACCTTTATTTACTACTACTAATCTGTCTTGTCATCATTCATGCTCATATCCTGGACACTTTATATACTAGATGTTATAAGCAGAAGAAAATGCAGCAAATATGAAAACTGAAAACATGCCAAGGAAATGATCAGATATTGGTAGCAAGTTTCTATTTTTCACCGGATCAAACTAGACCAATGAGTGCTCCTTCATAGGAGAAATGCTTCAGTCAGCCATGCAATTCTTTAAACTTTATTCATGATTTTATTCTTAATAATTTCGACTGAAAATAGGATCTGTCACAATTCATTCAGTACAAAAACTATTTTTTAACCAAACAATTGTTGCTCAGGAAGGGAATCCCTAAATCCCTAACAGATCCCAATGTTTCTAACATTTAAGGGGCCCAGAGATCCCCAAATCCATAGATATATAGGGCCTGTGGTCCCCAATCCAAGGTGTTCCTATTCCAGTGTAACACAGGCATTGGAGTATCGAAGGCCAAGTAAAGCTAGAAAATCTGAGCTGAGAGAGAAGCTCAAAACCCAGGAACTGCGACAAAATGCATGAGAAAAATTGTCCAGCAAGAAATGAAGCCCCACACATCTGGTATGGAGGTATGTAGATATTGACAAACCCAGGGCAATGGAGTCATCTAGAAGAGAACTTGTTATGGACTGAAAGCAGCTATGCGAAGAGCGGGCAAAGGGTTTGCGTGATTCCAAGCGTGGCAGTAAGAGATACTGGTAGTGAAAACGGTACTCAAGTAGCAGCTAGAGTAAGCCAGGAGAAGGAAGTGGAGCAATAAATCGTGTTGCAGCAGTAGTGAGGAAGAACCAGTAGAAGGAAAGAGTATAATATATTTCCCTCCACACACTAATAGGCTCCAACAGACAACCCCATCCATATTAAACCCCACCCATATTAATAGCGATGACCAAACCTGCAATGATGTTGGTGGCCACACCTACCCAGAAGCGATGACTACACCCATACTGTTGGTAGTGGTCATGCCCATTCTGTTAGTTGTGGCTGCACCCAGAAGGTGGAGAAGACCACCTACCCTCAGATAGTGTGTGCTTGTAAAACCTTCTACACCCTTAAGTGGAAACCCGTTCTATCCCTGATAGTGCTCAACATATTGTGCATGACACTTCGTTTGCAATGCTATTGTAGCTCCAGGCTACTGAGTCAAAATATATATATTTTTAATTTGTTTATTATATTATTTTATATAAAAAACAATTGTAAACTTACAGGAGTGTGTACAGTATCAAGAAGAAAAGTACCACAGAACATCAGAATGGGAAAAATAAGAAATAATTACTCCATGATGTAATAATTCGACCTGCTCAGATGGATGTGATAATCTGTGTACGCATAGGTTAGATGAGCTGATATATGGAACTACTACCAGGACAATCCCAACAGTGGAAGTATGCCAGGAGATTGCTGTTAGCGTGCAGGAGGCATACTTCCCGACCATATCAAGTTATATGCTGACCTGGAACAGATGCTGGACAAGTGGTTATCTGGGAAGCTGGAATAAAAAGAGGGCCACTTTATGACAGTGTTGAATGACATTAACTTGCTATTCGACGAGGAAGCCCTTGTTGTCATGCTTGGCTATTCGGGTAGGCTAAAGATAGCTCATGTGCTGCTTGAGTCAATCATCACAAGTAATGACATCGAAATTGGTACTTTATGGCATAATTAATTCTCCAAGTAAAAGTTAGTTTGTGCCGAAAAAAAGCTCTATGGCAGACCAGGATAATCCATTTTAAAAGAAGCCTGAATGCCAAGAATTATAGGTAGTTCGTTGTATCATGTCACAAAGGAGAGCTTTACGGTGGGGGGCTTTCAGCTGCGGTGAATCTGTTTGACCAGTTCAGTGGCCGTAGGGTGGTTTGTAGTAGTGTGCATCCCTTTGTGATACCCAATAATTTGAGTATAGTCCAATGGTCGGATGTAAAATACAGGCCTCTGTCCGAGGTGATTGTTATTGAACTAAATCGATCAAAACATTCACGATGGCATATGCACAGGCCTCTGCTGTCATGTCAGCCAATGGAATGGCCTCTGGACATTAAGTGAATGAGTCACCCATTATGAACAGGTAGGAATGGCCATTGGAAGAGAGCAGAAGCCCGACAATGTCCACTTATACATGTCGAAAGCAGGCAGTCGGCATCTCAAATACTGAAATGGGCTGACTCTATGCCAATGGAATTTTGACTGCTGGAAAGGAAGATAACATTTTACCCACTTAGAGATGTCCTGGTGGTGGCCTTGCCAAGCTAAAAGGACAATTATCAGTTTCTGGGTTGCCTGAACTCTTGGATGAGAGACATTGTGCAGTGTAATGAAGACCAACCACTGTAATCAAGTTGGGACAATTGGGCATGCTTGGCCCATACACATGTCATATATAGCAGGCAACCAGATCTGATTGGAATCTCATCGAGCTGAAGTGATGTGATAGCTCTGCGTAGGACATGATTTCATCATCTGTTTTGGGAGTTTCCGCCATTGCTTCGTAGTCAATAGTAACCCTAGAAGTGGAGATTTTATTCAGTTGAACTCAAGAGAATGCATTCAACACTGGATGTGACGGAGGTCAGTTGTAATCTCAGAAATGTAGGACATATGATTAACTTGGCATGGCGTCCCCCGATTTAAGCCTCTAACAATGATAATAGTCAATGGCTTGTGATTGTGATCTTCAACAAAACGTTGAACTTGACAAATGGTGAGATAAATAGCAAGGTGCTCTCTATCATATGCAGAGTATCATGTCACTCGTTCATGAAGATTCTGAGATAGAAGGAAATTGGAGTCCAAATTCCAGTGGCCAAACAGATGTCCACCTTTTCCAGTGGTACGCATGCTCCAAATCGAATCTAGAAAAGATTGTCTTACCACTAAGCTGAACTCTGGAATACTGAATGTTTGGATTGGGAGAGGTTTGGAATATTTTTCTCATTAAAGATGCAATAGCCACAACAGGGGCGCCATGAACTAGATTTCTTGGGTACCAAGTGCAATGGGAAAGACCAACTGTTAGAAGAAAGACGAATGATTCCCTTATTGATCATCTCATCTAACTCTTTTTTGGTGACCATAAATAAGTTGGGGCAAGTTTTCGTGCTCCCACAAAGTGTGGAGGGCCATTGGTTGTGATGTGATGCTTGATCAAATGAGCTAGTACCATGGTATTGAGCAAGCGGATTGTGATGGATGGAAAATCCTTAATGATGGTGGAGTACCTGGAGTTCGATGGAGAAAATGAGGCCAGCTACTGGGACGTTAGATGCATATGCAGGTACACTGCAGATGTCTTTGTATCAATGAGATTGTTATGGTAATGTTAATCAGGAGATCATGAAGGTGAATGATATCGGCACCGATGATTGGTCGGATGATATCTGCGAGGATAAATTGTTAGTCATAAATGGTTTGAGCGGAGATCAAGTGCGATGCGGTTGGACCCGAAAGTGGAGATTGTTGTGCAATTCAAAGCAGTGATAGGCAAACCTTCCTTCACTGATCACTTGTGTGGAAGAAATGGAAACATGCATACAGCTGGTCCACAATCAATGAGGAAATCATGGCCAGAGCGTAGTCATTAATGAAGAGAAGGCAGTTTTTTGTGTCCTGGTACATTGCCCACGATTAAAGGTCGGGGGAAGCATTTCCCGCATATTGTATGTGGGCCGACATATCTGGGAATTGTCTCTAAACTTGGAATTATATCAGCATAACCCTGACTCTCCAGTTAGATGGGAAAACTTGGTCAAAATGGCTGGATGAACTGAAGTCCGTCGTTTTTTCAAAACATCATTTTGGCCTGAAGGGAGGTGCATGTGGCTGAAAAGGGGTATATCGCTGTTGATGGTGCAGAGGTTGTTAGCACATTGGGCAGACTAGGTGAGAGATAAAGCCCCATCAGATTGTAGCAGTAGCTGTAGAAATCTCGGTAGGAGATTGAGGAAGAGTTTCAGTATGAACGGATCATGGGCGACATCTCTACTGGCCAGCATCTCTATTTTATGTAGCAGTTGAGTTGACTTAGGTTTTCCTGCATCTGTAGCAGGAGTAGTTTCACTATTCTCTCAGACAATGAGAGAGTCATGTTCTTGATGAGGCTTCTCTTCATGGCCTCATAAGGCTTGCTAGCTTGGGCCATGAGAATGCAGTCATCTACGTCAGCAGCAACATCCAGAATGATGGAGGCCAATATATAGTGGTCCTTAATCAGTTGTTGTGTGATGTTGTGGATGGTGGACTGTGCCTCGACTTGGCTAAACCAGAGTTCAGGTTCGTGAGACCATAACAGCGGAAGCTTGACTGACACGTTGTGATGTTCTCGGTTATAATGTGATCAGCCAAAAGTAAAACGAATTGGTGTAAGGCTGAATGAGATTCCAGTCGAGAGGCAGGAAGACGAAATGAGTAAAATAATGAGAACGGCAATGTTCTTCAATATCGTGTCTGGGTTGTCAATGTAGCACCAGGCTACTGAGTACAATTGAATTAAAAAGAGATATAGTAGATTGGACCACAGAAGATCAGAATGGGTAATAATAAGAGTTAAGGTACTATATGATGTAATATGTCCATCCCACTAAGATAGATGTGGTAAATTGAGCAGGTTTAGGTCGGATGAGCCAATATGTAACCACTAGTCACACTACCATGCAAGGATTTACTGGTTGTGGGAATGCTAGTGCGACCAGCATCAGAAATGGCCAATGTGACGTAACCACTCCTAGGCCAACTGAGACAGACACAGGGACAACCCTTATACTGATCAAATGGGACAACCACTTTCAATACTGAAGTCATGCAGTCTGTAGCTCAACTACTTGAGGTTCAGCATGTGAGATGGCAGAGCAAGTCCAGGCTATGGTTTCCCAAAGCCTTCCACCCATACGATAGTTTAGTGGAGAAGATTTCAACACTGAAGGCAGCTATGATCAATGGATTGGAGGTTTCAAGGTACCCAGGCTACTGGTTGGAGTGAAGAGCAGCATCTACTTCAATTTAAATCAAATCTTGAGAAGACTGGATGTGTTAGAATGCTCTCTGCAGAGAAGAAGGTTATGGATCTATTGAGGAAGCCCTTGAGAAACAAATTTATTCCCTAGACAAAGAGAAACTTTGTGGGCTTAAATTTCATCTGCTAATGCAAGACAAGCAAACATAAGCAGAAATGGGTGTTCATCTTCAAAAATTCTCCCGCAAAGCTTTTAGAAGTGGTCCGAAATAATTTGATCGGATGTTGAAGGGAAGGTTTTACCAAGCCTTGCCACCAAAATGGCAGTTCAAGTTAGGAGCTCTAAAGATAATGGAAACCTTTGATGACCTGCACATGAGAGTAAGTGTATGAAATGAAATGGTGCCAAACTGCAGAGTAATCATCTCCATAAGTTGGGCAGCAAAGGAAGGCAAGTTACTAACCAGGACCGGCAAGTTACTGATCAGGATCAGCAAGTTAAAGGACAGCTTACCAACCCTTTAGGTGGAATGTGGGATAGTACAGGCTGAGGTTCTGTCTCAACTGAAGTAAGCTTGATAATTTTGGGAGGGAAATCCAAAACAAGTCTCTAAATTCTAAGGGAAGTCAAGCAAGGTGTCAGTCATTAATCACTTGTGCTACAAAGGAAATGATGATCTAGTGACTGGAGGGATTCATAAGTACCAAGAGGCTAGCTGCAGAAAAGGGCAAGCAGCCAAAGTTGGAACTAATACTAGTGACGTTTCCAGTTCGACCATGGTGGAGGTTGTCTTAGATGCAGGTTACTTTTCTTCAGTTAAGGTTTGTGCTCTATATGGAAGTCGAAATCTAAGGCTATTCAGTAGAGTTAGTAGTCTATAAAAGAGACCATCTTCCATTGTTTATCAGAGTCCCATGTACAGCATCGCTAGGCACATGCATGGACAAGGTCGTGGACTACCCAAGTTGGAATGACTGTATATGAAACTCTATAACAGAAGTGGTAAGGATATCTGTGAGCTTCCTATCACAGCAGAAAACCTGTTTAAATTCTCCCTTAAATGGACATGGTGTAAAGATTCTGGTTTTTGTCCAACATGAAAGTAAAATTCCATGTTTCATAGGCTTGAATGTTTTACCACATATTGGATTGTAACTTGTACAAGCTGCAGATAGTTAATCATGATAGGTGTAGGCTGCCTTGCCACTATTCGAGTACAGGAAGAGTGTGTTGAAAGTCAGTATAGTGAAGTGACATACCTTCCATGTCAGCAAGCTCATTTCCTGGAGGCGGCATAGCAGACTTCCTTTTTTGAAAGTGATACTCCTGGTCTGTGAGCCAAATCAGAGAGATCTCATATTAGAGATGCTCTCCTGCGACAGCATTCTGATGGACATGCCTTCTTGCCAGTGAAAAATTCAGAAGCACTCTCGGCCTGGTTAGAACCAGGAATGTGCATTGGAAGAGCTACTTATAATCAGAGTCAGAACTCCAGGAGAATGGAACACAACCTCCATAAAATCCACTGCCAGGAATGTCAATGCAAGCAGCAGGACAAGCTGCAGTCAATGCAGTGGATGCTAAATTACCTGAATGACTCTGTCAAATATTTGAGGTATTACTCTAGAGCAAGGTCTTTTACCAATGAAGAACTGAAGCAATTGATGGATGAGGATGCTGAGCTCTGGACAATTTAAATTTGGGATACCAACCCATAAAGCAGTAATTGAAGAAGACTCCTCTTTGTCTAGAAGATACTGATGTGATCAAACCTTCATCTAGCCCATGGGCTAGTCCCATCATATTATAACCAAAGAAAGATGGTACTACCAGAGTCTGTACTGAAGATGGGAGACTGAACAGCATCACTAAGAAGGACATCTAGCTCCTTTCCAGTATATATGACATCTGGGATATTCGGGAAGAACACAGTCCTTAGCCTCTTTAGATCTTGTCGCAGTGCACTAGCTGGTTGATTAGGATATGAGTCAGCTGCATTGTCCGCTTTCACTGCTCACCAAGAACTACATGAGTTTGTTTTATGCCCTTTGGCATATGAAATACCACTGGTATAAACCAGTGATTAATGGAAATCATAATGGCTGAACTGGTGTGGGTCAATTGCTTCATCTACATTGTTGATTTCTCCTCTACCTTTCTGTAACATCTGGAGCACCTTCATGAAGTTCTTAAGAAATGCCATACATGGAGCATGAAGTAATAAAGCCTGTTTCCAGGACAGGCAAGGTAAAGTAGTTCCCGACTTCCTATCCAGTCACTCTCAGTGGAGTCAAATTAGTAAATTTTTAGGAATGGCCACATATTATGGAAGATTTGTGCCAAATTGCATCACCTCATCATTCTTTGTTGTTGATTTTACTGATAACTGGGTACATACAAATTTAAAAAGCTGAAGAGCTTCCTGAGACTGCTCCTGTACTGGCATACCTTCAATTTCATTCGGGCATCCATTCATCTTGGAAACTGACGCAAGCACTGCAGGATTCTGAGTTGTGCTTGCAAAACAGTAAGATAATGGACAAGACCACACCATAGTATTTTCTACCCATATTTTCATACCTGCAATTTCATTCTGGGCAACAATTCACCTGGGAAAATCTTACAAGTACTGCAAGACTCTGAGTTGTGCTAGCAAAACAGCAATACGATGGACACGACCACTCCATAGTTTTTCTTCCAGTTTTCTCTCCATACATAAATGTGTATGGGATAAACAAGTTTGAAACCATGGAACTTACTGGGCAGCTAAGATCATTCATCGCTACATACTTGGATATCATTGCATATTTTTTAAAGATCATGCTGCAAGTATCTCTCTTCTAAATTCTGCCAACCCCCTCTCAAATTAGCCAGGTGGGCCATGGTGATTCTGGAGCTTGAACTGGAACCAGTGGGGAAAGAGCCAATCATGTCTCATATATTGTCAAGAAAGCCTGTACCGATGGTGAGTGTGCTACACATTCAGGTGGCTGATACACCACCTGAGTCAACAGGATGTAAGAGTGACATAGTGAGGCTCCAGAGCAGAGATGGTCACATCACTCCTATCTTTGAGTGCTTAAGTAAGTTATTCTCACAGCTGAAAAAGGTAAGCCAGTAGGCTAGCTATCGATTTTGAAGTGATTAAAGGATTGCTCAATATGAGAATCACTTTCACTGGAGAATAGCTATTCCAAAGAGCTAAAGACATACCTTCCAGAAGGAGAGCGATGGAGGTAAATTCTCGAGCCCCTTCTGAATCTATTTCACACTATGCTAAAAATAGTGGTGGATGGGTTTGCAGGCTGAGAGAGAAGGTATTGCAAGAGGTGCCTCGTCTATGCATCATGGAAAGGACCTAGATGAGCAAAATGTGCTCAACTACAATCAAATCCAGAAAGAGACCTGTTCCAAATGGTCAGTCCAGATGTCCTGCAAATACCATCATCATGTGACTGAAAAAATATCCCAAAGTTCAGTATGATAAGAAAACAATTGAACCTAAGTTAAAGGTCAGGGATCGTGTCACACGGGTTATTCTTTGTGCTTAGATTAGATCATTGATGAAATTATCGGCTATTAATCAACAAACATATCTGCTCATGCCACACTACTACCATTTTTTGTGTGTTTCATGGGATTGATAAACACAGTAGTCGCAGCTACACATTGGAACATTGGGCGAGTTCTGGGACTACTATTTTTCTGAATGGAACTAAGGTATGCAAGTTATGTAATTGGGGGGGGGAAAGGATAAACAAAGATCATTTTTTAATATTTTCAATGTTTTTTGTGGTGTCAAAGGCAAGCTTTAGAGTCTTTTTGGAGATATTGGCTGAAACCACCATCAAAAAGAGAAACAAAAATCTTGATGGTTTCGAGCATTTTTCAAACATTCAATGTTATTTTGTGGTGCCAATTTACTACCTTAGCAAAGGATTCAAGGCCCACTAATATTTTTGAAGCTAATATTGGCTGAAACCACAATTTATGCTGCTATGAAGCTGAGTTTAGGCAGAAATTTAACTTTGTTTTTGGTCTGCCAATTTAAAAGGTGGATGAATCAAATATAGGGAATACACGTCCAGATTATATCAACCAATCACCAACAGAGTCCTTCTGCACAGCTATCAAATAAAAGTCAACATCTAGTGGTCCATACACTAAAGAGTACATAGATTCATGCAGTGGCATCTATCAAAACTTAATACAGTTAACAATATGGTACTTACACTTGGTATATTAAACGAGGACTGAATGCAAAAAAGGGGAGTGGCAACTTCAATTCTCACCAAAACACAAAGAATGATAAACAGGAGAATATGGACAATTATTCCTCCATCATAACCCTACTCTTTGAGATCCCTCCATGGTTTCTTCAGTCTGAAAAACTCCATTTAAACATACTTATTATTTAGTGTCATAGGCTTATATTCTAAGGATGCATTGATGCTGAGGCCGGTATTTTCTATTCACATGTTTATGTACTGTGACTGTTGTTAGAGCATGTGATCATAACACCAGTTTATCAAAGTTTACCATTGCTAGAGAAGTTTCTTATTTCCCCCTCGATAGGGACTGCTGCTTGAGAAGGAGTTTCAACAAATTTCTGTGTACTCCATAAAGTTTAGCCTGCAAGACCAATTTTTCAGTTTTTTTAAAAAAATTATGGAAGCTGGTTTAGACTGAGTAGTATAAAGTAGCCATGTACAGCAAATAAGCTACCACATTAGCTCAAGCCTGAAACGCTTCTCCTCCATCCTTTTGTAATATATAAAAAGACAAATCATCCATGATATCTATGTGATCATCAATTATTCATAATGCAGAAAACACAATGCAAAATTTTCCCAAAATATTACGGATACTACAAAGTAATGCGAAACATCACTACACCAAGACTTTGTTCAATTTTGTTTAAGTTTCAGCATGTGGTGAAAACTAGTGGAAGAGAAAACACGCACATCTTCAATGAAGACAATATTAAATGGAGCTATTGCTCACTACCACACACTGCCAGCAACCTTGGTGGAATTTTGAAAAGTTGGTACAAAAAATTAAGTGTCAACACTGTATGACTTGCATTTCAACTACTGTACGTTGATATACTAAAAACAATTTCCAAAATGCACACTCAAAAATATTAGAGAGAAGTCTGCATAATCTTATTTCAGACTGGATCAATGGAGAACGAAGTTGTTTTTTTGTAAGCCAGTCCTAGAAGGAGCTACTACTCAAGCAGGACAAGAAAGACCCAATTTCTCTAGCCAGATTAATAGGAGTAAGATTCTGGAGGCCAACCAAGAAGAAGCTAGGGTGAGTCTTAGACATTGCAATGGACTTAACACTTCAAAGTATTTTTTATCTACAGCGACATTCTTCTTGGTGAACAGCTCCATTTAACCAAAAATGAGAATAATTCTTGTGATAGGCTTGCTGTTGACATCTTTAGTAAGCCAGATGAGTCAGACATTGAGTGCACTAGAAATTGTCATGGAACATCAAAAGCCAAGGAAGAGTTACCTGCACTTCTAGAAGACATGGAAGAGGAATAGAAGTTGTCTGCAAATAAGCAGCAAAAAGCTGGTCAGGAAACTATGGACAACTACAACTATTAAAATGAAGCTAATAATCGGCGTGGTCATACTAGTAAAATTTTGCCACAGCATTTTGTGAAAAATGTTTCCTTGATGAATAATTATGCATGCACACAACCGATAGTTTTTTCCATGACACTGAGACCAATATTTCAGAGTGAGAAACCAGATGCCACCCAAAAAATTGTAACGACAGCAAGATGGGTCATTATGTGCATATTTTTTTGGTGTTTTAAACATTAAGTCATTAGAGGTTATGGCACATAACTTCATATAATATGCTAGACACCCATGGGATTACTCCTTCAATTTTAATTAATCATCAATATTTCAACTCATCTAATACTGCTATACCTTATTATTATACACTTACAGTTGCATCAACATACCTCTTCCTTGGGTCTTTCTCTCTCGTATTTCATTTGATCCACGTGATTTCTTCATTCAACCTTTTAAAACAATATCATCTCACCAACAGAAAAACCAAAATCAAACCGATGATGGTACATGAACATCAATAAGCTAATGCTTGTACAGTCACTACCAAAAAAAAGAGCTATCCCACAGGTCACATAAAGTGCAGTGATAAGATTCACAAAACAATAATTCCTTAAACTCTAGATTGCCTTCAAAGTTTATATGGTTTTCTAGCTTTTGAGACAAGCTACCAGCCACTATGGAGCATGCAGGTAAGAGTGGAGTGAAACTTTCTGTTGGTATAGAATATGCAGTTAAGTTGATCATGCATCGGAGCCAAACAGGACCATGTGATCGTCAAAAGAAAGGTATTTGGCACGGTCAGACAGAGATTTTTTATCAAGTACTTTTCAAATTTAGACTATGACATTTACTCAATCACTTTGCACCCTTGATCACTCAGCACCCTCGAATACGGCGCTCCCTGGCTCCAGTCTTCAGTTAATAAGCTTGTCCCTGGAATTATTCACGCACATATGAAGCCTGGACTAACTCAAAACTATTCGCCTCAACAATACAAACAAAGTGAAGAAGATTCCTTTGCTAGCATCAGCAAGAGAGAGTTGGAGGAGGATAAAGTTGTTATAGAGGATAATTAACTGCTTAGTACACTAATAATAGCTACAGTCACATTCTTTTGCTTCTAGCAAGTGCTAATAAGCTGCTGCTCAATAGTCTGAATTAACTATGACTGAGGCTGCACCTAAAAGCTAAATCCCATGTTCTGGCCGACCTTTCAGTTCTTGATGACACTTCTCAAAGCTGGCACCCTCCCTACTAAGTTAAATAGGGCACTCATGTGAAGGTTCTAGGTGGTCAAAATGAATAGTTTGCATGGGGTCTATTCGAGGAAATACGGTTTTAGTACTTTGACAGTTTGAGAGGGGTCCTTTAACATTATGTTACAAAAAATGGTAGAAATTCATGAGGAAAAAATATACAGAAAAATGTCAAATGTTGTTACCCAAAACATGACGGACAAACACATACAGAGTAAAATGCTGATAATGGGGAACCAGATTTAAACTGCAAGTCTAAGGATTGGTCATGTACAACAAATACATCTAGCAAAAATCACATCACAATATTACTGTAAAATATAGATAGATGTTTTCAAGGGATTTAATATCTGCTGCAGTTCATCTCATTAGAATCCAATCACTGAATAGGTATATAAGACAAAGAGTAGAGTGCATGATATGACTATCACTAATTACTCCACATCACGCAGGAGTTTATGACCATCTAAAAATATATCACCACTAAAAAATATCCCTCTATAAGGAAGTTCCTTTAACCCTCTTGACAAACTGAAACAAGTTATAAACAATGCACAAATATTCCTAGCAATCTAGATTATAGGATAACATTAGTTCAATAAACATTGTGGTATAATTTAAATAACTGTAACCTATTCAATAAATAAACTATGCTGTCAAATAGCGATAATAACATTTGCAGTAATATTGTGTATTATAGTGCAGAGCAAGAAAAAGAGAATCTAAACTGATGAATTCTGGAATCTTAATAAGGATCTATATATTTCTTGCTCAGAATCAAAGCTGGTTTTTACTCTGAGATAGAAATTCAAATATTTATATGAAGAAGCAAGAAGTTAGAAAGTGTTTAAAAGGAGACACTAATGATGAAGAACTCGAAGCTCAGAGTAGGACTCTCCAACAAAACTTGTTTTGTTTAAAAGCAATCTACTATATTGAATGGACCTTTTAAAAAGAAAGGAAACAAGACTGGATCCATGTAGACAATAACCAGGTGGACGAACCTTTGCCATTGAACTCATACAATAATTGGTGTATATAATATTATCTAATTGGTTGTGGTCAACAAGTGTACAGTTTGGCTTCCTTTCCATTTACCTGGTCTTCAAATAGGTCATTATGCATTAGTTTCAAGTGTTTTTTTTTGATTGTTTGCTAGTTCTATTGTTTCTCTCTAACATATAATGCAGTGGTGTGGTGGAGGGCTACAACAATTGAAAGTTCTACCAAGTCCAACTCTGAGCTTTATTGCTATTGGACTCTACACATGCCATGTCATGTTGACACTGCTGACTGTTGTCCACTATACAAATATCTGAACATACCATATCTTGTTGCCATTGCTGACAGGACCCATGTATGGTCAGCTATAGCCTGGTAACGGTTGAACAGCAGAACTCCACCAACACAATAGTAGATGTTTGGATAGAGCATCAGCTATATCCTCCTTTGCACTTGGTAGCAGGCCAAGAAGTAAGATCTCCACAAACCAAATAGTACAACTGAACTCGGATCATTCATTCTGCTTATAATACAGCAACTACTGTTGTTACTCAATTCTCATTATAAAACAGAATATTGCGTCATCATCAAATACTGCTACACATGTATCTCTTCCACAATTGAGAAACAGATTAGCCCTAGCCCTAGCCATGAATAGGAACTTTTGAAGTCTTGTGGTCCTGCGTATTTATGAATATCCTAAATTTACGTAAGTTAATACGATTGAGAAACAGACAGATCCTTGAAGAACAATTTCAAGGGGATAATCACACTCTCAACTTTGCTTTTTTTTTTTTTTTGCGCTGCTGGTTTACTACCTTAGTGAAGGATTCAAGGTATGCATGGAGTCTTCTTGGAGCAAATATCTGTTGAAACCACATTTAGGCAGCTAAGAATAAGCAGATAGGAGTTTTACATAGATATGCAAAGCTTCCAATTCCACCACAACCAGTAGGAGTCTCACTGAGATCAGTTTTTTTCCTCCAGCATTACTGCAAATTCACGGAAAACTCCCACATCTCTGAAATCCTCATGAATCTCTGAAAACTGTAAAAAAAATCCTGACACTTGGCCCAATACCACTAACCAGAGACAGGTTACCGAGAACTAGGATCGGGTAAACAAGACATTGCTTTGCTTGTTTGAATTACCGGTGTATCATTCCTAGGAAAAGAACATGATTAGCCATTCAATCTGTCAAGATGCACAACCTAGTGAAGAAATGTAAACACTATGCTAGCTCTTTGAAACCTAATACTAAAATGGTAAGATAATCCAGTTCTGCTTAGCAGAACAAACTACCACATTCAGACAGGAAGCGACAGACAAACTGGTCCGGAGAGAGAAAACTGAGCAGTAAAATCTAGATATATGGAGAGAGCATATATAATAGACATTATGTAAAGCCACGGTCAGTATTTTTAAATGCTACTCATATAAATATTATCACAGGAAGAGGTACATGGTGTTTCCTGGGTTAAACCCGTTGTAAATTGAATGCTAGCTACAGAGAAAATGCTCACTTAGTTGCCAATGAGATCAAGAACATACAATTACTAGTTCCAACTAGCTGGTGCATTTAATCTGAATGGCAGCCAAGTAAGTATTCTGTTCTATATGAGTCCAGTGATCATTTTACAATCAGTTGTTGACTCAAGAAAGTCAGTTGTAAAATCATCGCTAGCAATAGAGAACAAAAGGCTCACTTGGCTGCCATTGAGATCGAGTATGTTGAACCTCTAGGCCCATCACTGGCTGAGGACGGAATCCTGAAGAAACTAGTACTGGGTAAAGCTATTCTTTCCGGTGATAGAACAGCTCCTCCTTCAAATGCAAGCCACATCAGATGCTGCTTCAATGAACTTGCTTTACTATGGCATAAGCAGGCCAAAATCAACTCTGTTACAAAATTAAGACCTTGCACCAATCATCTTTTTTTTCCATCGTCCGGATGCAGAACAGGATGAAAAAAAATAAAAAAAGAAAAGAATTAATTTTTGTCAAGAGAAAAAGAACAAGAAATACCTTTAAAAATATGTCCATGAAATGCACAACCGAGTTAATAAAAAATCCACACACCCCCACCCTCTCCTTAGACTATTAATAATCATCAATATCTGAACCCTATTGTTA
>CBDHDT010000014.1:0-84772 GCA_965261215.1 Ekhidna sp. | reverse complement strand
GGAAGTTTGAGGGTAGAGAGATGGGATGCATAGTTAGATGAACTTGGTGAGTGCAAGGTCTTAATACAAAGTTGTTGTTTTTTCTAGAGACATAGAATTGCAAGAAGAGGAAGGAGACTAAAGAACAATAGGTGAGGGAGTAGCTCATGAGGGGAACAAATGGTGGTAGAGGTTGTGATATATTTGTCGTATAAATTTCCTGGATTTGCAGCATATTTGACTTGTGTGGAGGTTCCAGGAAAGGTGAAAGTGCATTTAAATGAAGGGACAGGAGGACCGTTATCATGATTGTTTGATGCCACTGACATTTCAGACAGATAATGTGCAACATGTTCTGCAAATGAGTCGTCACTGGTGGTCCAAGTCTCACATGATGATACAGTTGATAAAGAAACAGAAGATACATTAGTCAGATCAAATGAGTCCTCCCAATAATCATAGTCAGACTCAGATTGTGGAAACAGTGTTTGATACATAGGCTCTGTAATTAGGTCACCTGGACAGATATGAAAAAAAAATTGCCATTCGCCGGTATTTCATTAATTGACTCCAGAAATGGAGCTGGCTCTGTTTCCGAGCAAGTCTTGTCAAGAATACACTCTGTTAATGGCATATCTACAATGCACCTGGAACGTGTAACAGCATCTTCAAGATAGTTTATCTTTGCTTGGCCAGCATCGATGGCACACAAACATATTGGATGATTCAAAGTTAGAGGTCTGTATCGACAATTGGCTAGATGAGGTCGAAAAAGGAGCATTTTTTCTCAGTGTCACTGTTTCATTCGAAATAATTGAACCATGTTCAAATTCCTGTTAATAAAATTGTATATAACTATAGAACAATATCAAGACCAGATCAAGGAAGAGAACCTTGAAATAATTGTATAAATTACTATCCCCCCAAAATATGCAGCAATAAGATGTACATATGTCAGAATTTACCCCAAACAGATTTGAGCTGTGCTCTGTTGTATGAAATGATCAGACAAGATTTCAAAGGATTCTTCTTATGCCTGCTGCAATAATATTATTACTGTGAAGTAAGAAGTAGGTAACCATGGTCGCTTGAATTTTTACCCTCTAAATCAGATTGGTTGGTGTGCTTGCTACTATATAGTTAGCACAATAATCATGAAATTATTACATTTTTTTTAAAGGGACTCACAATCGCATCATTCACATTCACATGATCATTTGCAATGAAATAAGCAATTTACAGAACCATAGCTCTTATAGAGGCTTAACTATATAAAGTGGCTGGTCCTGATTTAACAGCATATTGTTGTTTGTGATCAACAGTTTCCCTAAAATTTCCATCTCCTCGACATCCGCTATATTGAAGTCGGTAAATGGTTTGTCATCACTGTCCATAGTGGGAATTTACAAAATGGAGGGTGCATGCTACCGAAACAGAACACTAATTAACTGTATGTTCCATATACATTTTATCACTGGTCTGTGTCAGGCTGGGCAATTAGAATATTAACCAATTGACTAATGAAATTGCTCATACAAGCTTGCACCTGAAACCAACGAAATTGTAACAAATATTTGTAGCTGTCATAACTTTTTTTCCCTTTCTTCTGTGCAAATAATTTTTATACCAGCTTGTTGCTTATTGTGTGTGCTTTAAAATGATATATAAAAAGTCTATATAGGCACATTTTCTTAGAAGATATATCCAAACACGCAAGGGTCATTAAAAAAAAAAATTCCTAATCCCCAACATGTTTTACAGCCAGGCGCCTTGACCGCAGTGCACCAAACTCGGTACGTATGTAGCTAAAGGCATTATCTGTGATGTGGTGGTTTTTTGTTTTTTTTCCGGTGAACCCCCCCTGAGTTATAGTGTTGAGAAGAGGCGGGACCCCAAAAATTGCGCAATTTTTGGGGTCCCGCCTCTTCTCAACACTATAACTCAGGGGGGGTTCACCGGAAAAAAAAAAAAAAACCACCACATCACAGATAATGCCTTTAGCTACATTCGTACCGAGTTTGGTGCACTGCGGTCAAGGCGCCTGGCTGTAAAACATGTTGGGGATTAGGAATTTTTTTTTTTTAATGACCCTTGCGTGTTTGGATATATCTTCTAAGAAAATGTGCCTATATAGACTTTTTATATATCATTTTAAAGCACACACAATAAGCAACAAGCTGGTATAAAAATTATTTGCACAGAAGAAAGGGAAAAAAAGTTATGACAGCTACAAATATTTGTTACAATTTCGTTGGTTTCAGGTGTAACCTCCCCTTTTAATACAGTCAGATGTGATCCTTAAAACAAATGGCAACTGCCATTATGGACACTATTCAAGTCCTCAACACAGTTTCTAGAAAGTCTTCTGTGAAGAAGGCTACACAGATGCCTATACATACACGGGAAACCACATTGACTCCTTTTGCCAGTTTCATCACGCTGGTTTAGTTTGTCTGCATCAATGGAGCCAATTCTTACAACTTTCAATTGTTTAAAGGATTAATCCAGAAAAATAGTAGCTATAAATTATCTTACTGCTATCGAAACAATATTGTACTAATGATAAGATAGATACGCCATGAATTTCTCATTCAATATACATACATTGAATTTATCCACACAAACAGAAGCACTGGCTAACTACATGTTTTAGACATTATAATGGATTTACCTCAAAAGGAGTTTGCTTCACAGGATCGAGCTCTACCTCGAAAGGAATTTGCTCGACAACATAGAGCTGTTCCTCAAAAGAAGTGTGGTCGACTGGATTGAGCACAACCTCAAAAGAAGTTTGTTTGGCAGGATCAAAATCCATTGTAATCGGTTAATTGCCTGATACAATAAAAAATGCAGGAGAAGGTATTATTACTCTTCAACCGTAAATCGGACACAAGTTTGATTCACATGCAGCTTAGCGTCTGTTAATACGCATGCCCACAATGAAATAGGGAAAGCACTTGCGATCCTCCACCAATCAGCACACCCTGGATGTGGTCCTCTAATCCTCTGCCACTCTTAACTACACAGAAGCAATAAAACAACAACAAAAAAACAACAACACTAGGAACAATTACAAAAATGGTTTCTTTAAAACAAACAGCTGTATAAGAAAACAATACCATCCCCATGTAGACCACAGCCAGTTTTAAATCCCCTTTACCATTTGAAATCATATACAACAACAATAATGTCCTGGTTCTAAAATCACGGAGTGCCTTTGCAACCATACATCCACAATATTGTGTGTATATAATTTAATATGGTAAAGGATATCTAACTGGCATAGCAACAGTCTTGTTTTCATTCTATTTTAAAATGAGTAGGTTGTTTTTAAATTAGACTAATATGCATGTTCCGAATTGGTTTGGCATGGTCGTGTGAATAGATGAATCCTTATTTTAAGCATCAAATCTTTGCCGTAGATGATTGTTGAATTGCCAGGTTCCTAATATTTTGTTTGGATACAGCATACGGAAGCTGTCCATTAGAGCCATCGAAATCCCGAGAATGTGGCAATAACAAACAGTATTTCTCGCAGGATAGGGATAACTGCTGATGGCATGTACTCTGATAGAAAATCTTTCAAACCGTACTCCCAACTCATCTGTAAGCCACCATAATGTTGGCGACAAAACTTGGCACAAAAGCCAGTTCAGGTATAGTGGCCTCAACCAACTTTTTTAATCAAGAAATCTAAAATTTATGGCATACAAGCCGAAATTGAGAGATTCAGAAGGTATTGCAATAGTCTCTGTGTCGGCCAAATGGAAAGTGTAGTTTTTACCAAGAAAAACATACCAACCAAATATCAACAACTGTAATTATCCTAAATATGTTGGTCTTTGAGCTGGTTGAATGGAGTCTAGAAGAAATTGGATTTGGTTCTTTATGATTTGTTGAAGAAAAAGCTTATCCTGTACTATTTGTTAGAGAGTGTAGGAAGCTGAAGGGTAGAGAGAAGGGATGCAAACTCAGATGACCTTGCTGGGTGCTGAGTCTTAATGCAAAGTGTTGGATTTTTCTAGCTTTTTTTTTAATTGCAATAAGAGGAAGGAGACAGAGGAATAATAGATGAGGGAGAATCATGGTTTTATAAACTTTTGGTAGCTCGTGAGGGGACAAATGGTAGTAGAGGTTGCAATAAATTTGTCGTATTAATTTTCAGGATTTGGTATGTATTTGACTTGTGTGGAGGTTCCAGGAAAGGTGAAAGTATATCTTAAGCATTTAAATGATGTGATGAGTTTAAGGGAAGTACTATCAAGGATCAGTACAGAGTAGGACGAGGAGGATAGAGATTTACGAGTGATTATTACGGTATGTTTTCAAGCTGGTGTTGGGATAAACAGCAGTGAACACTGAGGTTTGATGAAGATTTGAACTTCAATTTCAGCTCGCTATGGCAGTGTCTAGTTAAAAGAGCAAAATGACAAAAATAGACAAAAAAACCCTGTATTTTTTAACTCGGTTTCAACTTTAACTTTACACACATCAAACTGAAAGTGTTAGCATGGTTACAGATTAAAAGTTACATACCGACTGCGAGTACAAAGTACAGGCTACATAGTTGGTATATAAAGGAATAGTATTTCATTTACACATTTTTATTGCCATCCCATTGTATTTCAGGCCATCCAGTAGTGCAGGCAGGATACGTGGGTAATTGTAGCGAACATATATTTATGCACACTTATCGTAAGCATATTAAAAAAAAATATGGAAAAAAAATCTTGGCAAGGTGATTTCAGCTCGCTTCACAATTCTGTCCATTCGTATGTTGGACATATTATAATGAACACAATGTATAATCCAATTTTAAAAAAGAATGATAATATCTGTCTTCATAATATTAACCTACAACTTAATCCACATTTTCTTCATTATATTGAGTTGCATACATCATTCCTGCTCTAATTTCTACTACAAAGCTTCTACAAAAAAAGAAAGAGCGATATATTTTCTTGATCTGCAAAATAAGATTGAAATTTCAGAAGTGTGCTTTTGTCCACACTTGCTTTAAGCATTTTGTGTTTATTTCCTTTCTGTAGCTATCTCAAGAAGTACTGGGATTTTTTTTTAAGAAATATAGGGATCATTTTTTAAACATGAGCATTCTTTTAATAGAGTAAAAAAAGGGAAGTATATATCAGCTATCAGAAATAACAACTAAGTTACAAAAAAATGCAAAAAAATTTTTTACTCTGTACACTATAAAAATGCAACAACTCACAATAGACAATGTAACCACTCCCCATCTAGTAATTTTTTAGATGCATATATATATATATATTTAAAAAAAATCAAAATATAATATTTTACTTCAAATCAGGAGGGACAGCAGAGGGTTAATTGGTAAAAGGTGCAATAAGTTTTGGTAAACAACTACTTGGGTAAATTCTAACACAATTGCAATCACCACCCACTCCCCCTACACTAATTGCTGTGGCCAGCATCCATACACTACCACCAATGTAGGCCGCCAAGTATATTGGCCAAAATAATGATATCCTTGAGAATTTGCAATAGTAATGTTGTAGGTGATGCTGTTACTATACACTGATAGATTCCTAATATTCCTGCTCTATATTGACGGTCAGAATGCATGCATGGAATGAGTAAAAATTATGACCAAATAATTTGTCAAACTTTGCCACTGCCTCATGGAGGTGGCTTACTTGACTAAGATTTTGGTAGGATTATAATACCATTAATGCGATGAGCACTAAAATTGTCACACCCATTCCTTGAATGAAGCCCCGGTAGAGCAGAACAATATACGTGAAGGGACCATGACCAAACTGCAACTGAAGTTGTCAAGTATTATTAAACGGCAAGATTATGGTGCCCTCTTTGGAAACCTGTTATATCCAAATAGGTCTTGAGTTGTTAGCTAACGAGTCAATCATACCTGTTACAGCCTCAAGCCTTATATTTGGACCTCACCCTCATATTCCGCACACATGTTCATATTCAGACTTACCATCCCCATCCAATTATGTTGAAGTAGGTGAGGAGAGCTGAACTAAGTGACATTTAGATTTGTAGCCTCGCAATGAAGATGAACTTCTCCACATTCATCTCTCAAGCCTAATATCTTGATCTCATCCTTAATTTGGGACTTCAGCCTTACATTCAGCATGCAGCCTCATATTCAGCATGCAACCTCACATTCGGTTTCACGTTCGGATTTGTCAGCCACACCTACTTATGTTCAAGTAGTCAGAGGAGCCTGATATTGGAAATATCTTCAGTCCTTTGACCTGTAGTGACACCTTCATACCTGCTGTGACATATTCAAACCTGTACCCTCACATTCTTACTTTATCCTCATATTCAGAATGCAGCCGCACATTCGGACTTGCCAGCCCCTATTTATGCTCAAGTAGGTCACTGGCGCTCGATATCAAGACTATCTTCAGGACTATCTTCTCTATTTGGACCAGTAACAATACATTCAGACCTGTAATGTCGAATTTTGACTTGTTGTTTCACATTCAGACTCATACACATTCAGATCCCAGCCTCACATTCGGCATGCAACCTCACATTCAGACTTGTAAGCCACATACACATACACTCAAGTAAGTCAGTGTAGCTGGATATTGTGACTATCTTCTCTATTAGGAACTGTAGAGACTTACCACACATCCTAATCAGATTTAATGTATAAGTCGGAGTCTGGCTAGTGAATTTCCTATTCAGACATAATATGAGCACCAATGTTGCTCCATCCATCAAATTTGAGGTAGCATGCAATTAGATATTATCGTGCTAAAGCATTGTGCACCATGCAAATCTGAATAATTTACACTTGAGCGCCCTATAGATATGGCTCTTGCAGATGGAACTTCGACAGAAATCAATCATGGTTTGTGTAAACATTATTAAAGTGAACTCCTCAGTTGGCCAAGTTTTTATAGGTATGCTTTGATCTTTCAACCCTAATACAATTGTACATGGCACAATTTTTTTTTTTTAATAAATAGAAGCTTCAATATATAGCATGCACATTGTATTCAATTGAAATATGTATGAATATTGTCAAAATTACAACGTGGCTGAGATTATGTGTTTGTGACATTCTTAGGTAATTTTAGTATCATATTTTCAAATGATTTGCTGAAAGTTTCTATTCGCACATTTTTTTGAAAATAGTAAAAATCTGGAAAGCTTACACTATTTGTATGTACCTATATATATATATGTACAGCTATATATACTTGGTATGCGTGAACTTTTCATTCCTTGATAATTTTGAGAGGATGCGTTTACACATTTAGGGGTAGATGTAGAATGCAGCAAAATATTGTACAGCTGCATCTAGCCAGTGTGTGAACTTTTTTAAAACATATTTTTGATTATTATAACGTACTTCAAGTGTTTCAATGCCTCAATTATATTTCTTCAAATGATCAAGAGAGTAGAAAGTTGCTTCAAATTAATTAAAGTAGCCGCTGGTATAAAGTAGGCAATTGGTCCTATTTTCCCCTAGCCAAGTGGATATGTGTAATTTAAGTTGTCATCTACATTTTCCTGACAGCATTCACTAAAAAGAAGCCTCCAAGTGCAAGCGCTTATTATGAGGATAAGTACATCAGAAGTAATTTAGTTTTACCTAAACTTGTAGTTATTTTTAAATTCATTATACACAAACTCAAAAGAAAATTTATCCATCTGGTTAGCAATCTGCAGTGGTTGTTTTCAGCACTCCTTGTAGACTTTGCTTAGGTAATAAACCATTCCTTTTATCCTCTAGTCATGGAAAAGACATCATATCAGACATCACAATCCATCGATTGATCAAATGGGCATTAGCAAAATAATAATCAAACACGTACCTTATAATAATATTTAAGTAACAATATTGATGAATTGTACATTATATTTTATGTTCTTTCATGTATTCCTGGCCCTGGCTTCTATACATGGAAGGAGGGGAAGTTTTTGGTCCAGGATTGCTATAGTCTTTTATTTAGGATATGGGATAGTGTTTATAATTACCATGATTCATGATGTCACAATCATAACGCTACATTACCACAATGATATGGTCAATATTGACAAGATTATCGTACCATTGCCTCACCCTAGCCACTACACGTCTTACCCATTGCCCTAGACCTAACCCGGCTCTTTCAATAATCACAGTATTGACAAAAGTGCAAGTTAAGCCCATAATTTGGTGTAATTGAAAAAAATTGTTCACTCCCTTCCCTTTTTTGCTGGATACACATTGATTATAACAGTCATGATGTTTCTCAAGCTAGCTTATTAAGATTAATCACCTCATAAATAATGGCTATATATGATTATGGAGGGCCCACAAAATATCAAGAGCCAGAAAAATCGTAATCATGTTTCTAACCACCATTTATTTTCTTAAATTTATCTAGGTAATTTGAATACAATGATATATTGAATGTCACTCTAAGCATGCACCAACATGAAGGTCTCTAAAAAATCTGCACCCCAAATTTGAAGCAATCAAATCCAAGCCATGCATTGATAACTAAACACCAAACTTGTTGTCTGAGCTCCCAAAGACCTTAGTGGTGATACCTATGAATCAGACTAACAAGATACTGCTTAATTGTGAACTAATAGGTTGTTGTATAGAGACATTTCTAAAAACTACCAATTTTGTGACTTCATCAAAAGCGGCAACCAATAACAAAAAAAAAAAAATTCTTATTACATTAACAACGTTGTTAAATTGTTGAAGTTAAAGCAAATGTCTTTTATAGCTAATGAATTTTGTGAACGTATATAAGAAGTCAACATTTCCATATTTTAAGTAATATTGTAAATTTAGTAAATTAATGTGAGCTTGAATTATGAGTGGGTGCAAAAGTGTTTGTGGTAAACAGGTATTGGGAGTTCTTTGGGTGTTGCTTTGCCCCACCAATACAAAATTTACTCCTATGTCTCTGCTCCATGTTTTGAAAAAGCAAAACTAATTAACATCTAAACATCTGTTGCATTAACAGCCATTTATTACAGTTTCACAAAAAATTTAAAATTTTTTTTTAGTTAATATAAGATTGATCAAATTTCCAACAGTAAAAAAAATAATTAAACACTATGTAACCTTAAAAAATAATAAACATTTGTCTACAGACCTAATATAGACTGCCATACATGCACTTATCATGAAAATAGAGGCTCCTACCATTTTCTGTCGCCAATATTAAACCACAACTTTTAATGCAAAAAGAGCAATGATATGCATATATATAAAATGAAAATTTTCAATGGCTCTCTATACTTTTACCAATAAATAGCTCCATGCTCCCAAATCAAAATTGGTATGCAATTTGAATAAATTTTATAAACAAAGAAATAATTCTACCAAAAAAAAAGAAATTGTTAAATTTAAGGTATGTTAAATTTCAGATTCAAATCTAGTTAATCATATGATTATTAAATCTCTGAATTAATCTGCTCTTGAAATACAGAAAAACCTCTTGAGTACTGATGATATTTTCTTCATAAAGGCTCGGAATTTACTACGACGTTGTTGGGCCTGTGAATAATATACAACAAAAAAATTCATGTAAAACATATTACCAATGAATAACTTTTAATAACCTAGAATTTTAATTCAACTGAACTACTCTATTGAATGCCAATGATAAAGTCAAAAGTAGTTTGGCTGAAACGCAGGCAGTGTAAAGAATTTTAGCTTATATAAAGATCAAATCCATTTAAATGGGAAACAATAATACTTACATTTATGCATTTTGAAGTGGCACCCAATGACGGTGACACATCAAAGATGTCGACACATATTTCATTAGCACGTGAAATTTCATTTGATGCCACATGTGATGAAACTGCAGGAGGACTGTTATCATGATTGTTTGATGCCAACGACATTTCAGACAGATAAGGTGGAACATGTTCTGCAAATGGGTCGTCACTTGTCGGACAAATCTCACATGATGATACAGTTGATAAAGAAATAGAGGAAACAGAAGATACACTATGCAGACCAATTGAGTACTCCCAATCATCATAGTCAGACTCAGATTGTGGAAACAGTGTTTGATACATGGGCTCTGTAATTAGGTCATCTGGACAGATATAAAAAAAATTGCCATTCGCCGGTATTTCATTAATTGACTCCAGAAATGGAGCTGGCTCATTTGCCGAGCAAGTCTTGTCAAGTACACACTCTGTTAATGGAATATCTACAATGCACCTGGAATGTGTAGCAGCATCTTTAAGATAGTTTGTTTTTGCTTGGCCGGCATCGATGGCACACTTTAACATATTGGATGATTCAAAATTGGAGGTCTGTATCGACAATTGGCTTGATGAGATTGAAGATGGAGCATTTTTTCTCACTGTCTCTACTTCATTCGAAATAATTGAACCATGTTCAAATTCCTGTTAATAAAAATGTATATAACTATAGAACAATATCAAGACCATATCAAGGAAGAGAACCTTGAAATAATTGTACACATTACTATCCCTCCAAAATATGCAGCAATATTATGTACATATGCCAGGATTTACCCCAAACAGATTTGAGATGTGCTCTGTTGGACGAAATGATCAGTCAAGATTACAAAGGATTCTTCTCATATTTGCTTGCAATAATATTATTACGGTGAAGTAAGAAGTAGGTAACCATGGTCGCTTGAATTTTTACCCTTCAAATCAGATGGTTGGTGTGCTTGCTACTATATTGTTTGTTTGAAGGGACTCATACTCGCATCATTCATATTCAAGTGACCACTTGCAATGAAATAAGCAAGTTACAGAACCGTAGCTCTTGTAGAGGATTTACTATATAAAGTTGCTTGTCCTGATTTAACAGCATATTGTCATTTGTGTTCACCAGTTTCTCAAATATTACCATCTCCTCGATATCCGCTACATTTAAGTTGGTAAATGATTTGTCATGACTATCAATAGTGGGCGTTTACAAAATGGAGGTTGCATACTACCTTAATGGAAGACTGATTAACTGTATGTTCCATAGACATTTTATCATTGGTCTGTGTCAGGCTGGGCAGTTAGAATATTAACCAATTGACAACTAAAATTGCTCATACAAGCTTGTGACATGGTTCCCACAGAAAATATATTTATTTTATTACAGTCAGAAAGCTACAAATTAGTCGGTGATGTAATCCTTAAAACAAAAAGTCAACTGCCATTATGGACCCTATTCCAGTCCTCAACTCAGTTTCTAGAAAGTCTTCTGTGTGGAAGGATACACAGATGCTTATACATACACAGAAAACCACATTGAATTCTTTTTCCAGTATCATCACACTTGTTTAGTTTGTCTGCATCAATGGAGCCAATTCTTACAACTTTCAATTGTTTAAAGGATTAATCCTGAAAAAGAGGAGCTTAAATTATCCTCAAACTTCCCCTGTGGCTGGCTAACCCCCTAATCTGTGATATAAGTGAGCCATAATTTTTTTAACATGAAGCCTTCCTGAGATATGATTATTAGAAGAGGCGGGGTCACAGATATTCCGTGGTTTTTGGCGCGGCTTGAAATAAAGTGTCTCATATCTATTCAACACTTCACCGCGTTTTAATTATGGGTCAGACATATCACAGCTTAGGGTGTTAGCAAGCCACAACACAAGTTTGGGGTCTGTAGCTTAAGGTGCCTTGGAATTAGAATCCTGGGAAATTAGGAGATGCCATTTTCTGAGTGACCCTTGCGTGTTTGGCTATATCTTCTAAGAAAAAGTGCCTATAAAGACTTTTTACATATCATCTTAAAGCACACACAATAAGCAACAAGCTGGTATAATAATTATTTACACAGAAGAAAGGGGGGGAAAGTTATGACAAACACAAATATGTTTTTAAATTTATGAGGAAAGTGGGATAGTCCTCCCTTAAATTATCTTACGGCTTTCGAAACAATATTGTACTAATGATAAGATAGGGACACCATGAAATTCACATTCCATATACATACATTGAATTTAACCACACAAACAGAAGCACTACCTAACTACATGTTTTAGATATTATAATGGATTTACCTCAAAAGGCGTTTGCTTCACAGGATCGAGCTCTACCTCAAAAGGAGCTTGCTCCACAACATAGAGCTGTTCCTCAAAAGAAGTGTGATCGACAGGATTGAGCACAACCTCAAAAGAAGTTTGTTTGGCAGGATCAAAATCCATTGTAATCGGTTAATTGTCTGATTCAATAAAAAATACTGGAGAAAGTATTATTACACTTCAACCGTAAATTGGAAACAAGTTTGATTAAGATGCACCTTAGCGTCTGTTAATACGCATGCCCACAATGAAATAGGGCACGCACACGTCTAGGCGATCTTCCTCCTATCAGCACACCCTGGATGTGGTCCTCTAATCCTCAGCCACTCTTAACTACACAGAAGCAGTAAAACAACAACAACAACAACAACAAAAAAACATTTGGAACAATTGCAAAAATCGTTTCTCTAAAACAAACAGCTGTATCAGCATACGGAAACCGTCCATTAGAGCCGTCGAAATCCCGAGAATATGGCAATAACAAACAATACTTCTCGCAGTATAGGGATAACTGCCGATAACATGTTCTCCGATAAAAAATCTTTCAAACCGTACTCCCCTACTCATCTGTAAGCCTTCGTAATGTAGGCGACAAAACTTGGCACAAAAGCCAGTTCAGGCATAGTGGCCTCAACCAACCTTTTTAAATAAAAAATCTAAAATCTAAAATTTCTGGCATACAAACCGAAATTGAGTGATTTTGAAGGTATTGCAATAGTCTACGTGTCGGCCAAATGGAAAGTGTGGTTTTTACCAAGATACACATATCAACCAAATATCAACAACAGTGATTGTCCTAAATTTGTTGGTCTTTTAGTTGGTTGAATGGAGTCTGGAAGAAAGTGGATTTGGTTCTTTATGATTTTATTGAAGAAGAAGCTTATCCTGTACTATTTGTTTAGAGAGTGTAGGAAGCTGAAGGATAGAGAGAAGGGATGCACACTCAGATGACCTTGGTGGGTGCAGAGTATTAATGCAAAATTGTTGGATTACTTTCTAGTCATTTTTTGAATTTCAAGAAGCGGAAAGAGACAGAGGAACAATAGGTAAGGGAGAATCAAGGTTTTATAAACTTTTAGTAGCTTGTGAGGGGATAAGTAGTAGTAGAAGTTGCGATAAATTTGTTGTATTAATTTCCAGGAATTGGTGCATATTTGTCTTGTGTGGAGGTTCCAGGAAAGGTGAAAGAATATCTTAAGCATTTAAATGATGTGATGAGTTCAAGGGAAGTATTATCAAGGACCAGTACAGAGTAGGACGAGAAGGCAAGGGATTGACGAGTCATTATCATGTACATATTCTTATCAAGGTTAATCGGGAGGAGACTGGAAAATAGCCAGGATGAAATGATATCAATGTTTGTTTGCATAAGGAGGATGCGGTAGCGATAGGATGGGAGAGTGGGATGACATTGGCAAATTTAGTAAGTGTAGACAAGGGAGAAGGTGTGAGCTTTGCATCATTGTTCATAGAGAGAATAGGGATTAGTGAAACAAAAATAGATCCTTGAGGCACTCCATATGTGGCATGACAGGGAGAGAAGAGAATTCCTTGTATAGCAACATTCTGTGACCAAGCTATAAGATAAGTGAAAAGCAGATTGAGAAAGGACAGGGTTTTTAGGTTAGGTCTATTCTATGTGGCACAGAGTAAAATATTTTTTTTTCACCTCAAGGAAGACTGCATATACAGATTTGCAGTCATCTATGGAAGTAAACCAAGAATAAGTAACGTAGAGTATTGTTATTTCAACTGAATTTCAATGCTGCAATGGTTTGAAGTACAAATACCACTAGTTTACACTGCCACAGCCATGAAAAAATAGGAGGAGTCTAATTTGGAATATCATCTGCCTTTGTTGCTTCTGCAATGGTTTTACTCAGTTTAATTACTGCCAAGCTGATTTTTGAAGAAACAATATGTCTGAACAAGTTAAGACCCAGCTTTCTACTTGACCATGAACATGGTTCATGCCATCACGTCTTACCATCTGATCGCATCAAACCAGAGGGTTCAAGATGGGATGGGACCATTTATCTATGAATAGTGCCATTGATGGAAGCATGTTGAGATTGTCAATCCAGACTTCATTTGCAGCCCAGACCATGGGTAGTGAGATGCTCCACAGCCACTCCACATGTTTCACATCGATGAGGTTGGCACAGTGGATGTCAAACCAGTTGCATATGATGATACAGATAGTATCATCACACATTCTCAAACTCTGAGAAGAGACAGGTACGATATTTAACTGTGTGCCAGACTCTGTAGCAGAGTCAGCAATGAGGATAGATTGACTAAACATCTGGAATGTTGGCAGCAAATAGGAGATCTACTATGGCCTGTACCCATGGTTGGTCCCGCACTTTCTGATGATGTGAGGTAGGAGGAGGAGACAATGGACTGTTCATGACCTTCTTTCCACTGTGACAGAGCTGATGTTGTTAGAGAATTCTTTATAATCTTTAGCCATAAGCTCAATCTAATATGACCGAAACTTCTTCGTAATTTGTTTGTAAATTCAATGTTATACCTTTTTGGAATCAACATAACTAAGAGAAGCTTTATAGCAACACCAAGACATCCAGAAACAAAAACCGAAAAAACATTGAAGAAATAGTACAGTAGCAATGGAGATCTTTGAGCTTTTATATGCTCCAATAAAAAGCACATGTCTGTGATCCCGCCTCTTCTCAGCACCATAACTCAGGGGGGTTCACCAGAAATTTTTTTCGACTCGTCAGTATCAGAGCTACGCACAGACCAATTTTGGGGCGCGTCGCTCATGGCGCCTTGGAGTTATGTCTGCCACAAATTAGGAAGTGAGTGACCCTTGCATTTTTGTATATATCTACTAAGAAAAGGTGCCTATAGAGACTTTTATATATCATCTTAAAGCACACACAATAAGCAACAAGCTGTATAATAATTATTTGTACAGAAGTAAGGGAAAAAAGGTTAAGACAGCTACAAATATGTGTTCCAATTTCGTTGGTTTCAGGTGTGGTCCCCCCTTGATAGGCTGGGATAAACTGCAGTGAACACTGAGTTTGGAGGAACAAAACTGCAAGAGGGAGACTTTGTATTGTCATTTCCCACATGCTGATGTTTTTTTTCCTGAAAGTGTCCTTTGATTTGAACTTCAATTGCAGCTAGCTATGAGTGACTCTAGTTAGATGAGCAAAATGGCAATTTTTTTTAATAAATCCCCCCACTTTTTAACTCGGTTCAAAACTTAACTTTACACGCATCAAACTGAAAGTGTTAGCATGGTTACAGATTAACAGTTACACACCGACAGCGAGTACAAAGTACAGGCTACACAGTTGGTATATAAAGGAACACTATTTCACATTCACATTTCTATTGCCATCACATTGTATTTCAGGACATCCTGTGGAGCAACCATGACACTTGGGTAATTGTAAAGAGAATATACATATGTGCATACTTATCGTAAGCAAATTAAAAAAAAAGTAAGGGAAAAAATCTTGGCAAGGTGATTTCAGCTCGCAACACAATTCTGTTCATTCGTATTTTGGACATATTATAATGAACACAAAGTATAATACAATTTTAAAAAAGAATGATAATATCTGTCTTCATAATTTTAACCTACAATTTAATCCACATTTTCTTCATATATTGAGTTGCATACATAATTCCTGCTCTGGCTTCTACTACAAAGCTTCTGCAAAAATTGAAATAGCGATATATTTTCTTGATCTGCAAAATAAGATTGAAATTTCAGAAGTGTGCTTTTGTCCAAACTTGCTTTAAGCATTTTGTGTTTATTTCCTTTCTATAGCTATCTCAAGAAGTACTGGGATTTTTTCTCAAGAAATGCAGGGTTCAATTTTTAAACATGAGCGTTCTTTTAATAGAGTAAAAAAATGGAAGTATATATCAGCTATCAAAAATGACAAAGAAGTTACCAAAAAAAATTGTGAAAAAAGATTTACTCTAAATACTGTATAAAAAAGCAAGAACTCACAATAGACATTGTAACCACACACCCTTCCAGTAATTCCTTAGATATATAAAAAAAACAAAAAAACTCAAAATATAATATTTTATTATCAAATTGGGGGGGGCAGCAGAGGGTTAATTGGTAAAAGGTACAATACGTTTTGGTAAATAACTACTTGTGTATATTCTAACACAATTTCAATTACCACCCACTCCCCCAATAACTGCCTTCTTGTAGGTATTGCTATGGTATACATTGATAGATTCCTTAATGCTTCTGCTCTTATATAGTCAGAATACATGCAGGAATGATTTAAAATTATAACCATAAAATTTGTTAAAATTTGCAACTGCCTCATGGCGGTGGCGTACTTGACAAAGATTTTGGTAGGATGTTAATACCATTAATGCGGTGAGTACTAACAATGTCACATCCATTCCAGGAATGAAGCCCCGGTAGAGCAGAACACACTTCGTGAAGGGACCATGACCAAACTGCAACTAAAGTTGTAAATTATTATTAAACGGCAAGATCAAGGTGCCCTCTTTGGGAACCTGTTATATCCATAAAAGTCTTGAGTTGTTAGATAACAAGTCAATCATTCCTGTTACAGCTTCAAGCCTCATATTTGGACCTCACCCTCACATTCAGCACACAGCTTCATATTCAGACTTGCATTCCCCCCCCCCCCCCCACCTAATTAATTTGAAGTGAGTGAGGAGAGCTGGCCTGAGTGGTATTTAGATTGGTAGCCTCGCAATGAAGAAGAACTTCTCCGTTTTCATATCTCTAGCCACATATTCAGATCACAACCTTAATTTCAGTCTTCAGATTTACATTCAGCATGCAGCCTAATATTCTGCGTGCAACTTCACATTCGGCCTCGCATTCAGATTTATCAGCCACACCTACTTATGTTCAAGTAGTTAGTGGAGCCAGATAGCGGGAATATCTTCAGTACTTGACCTGTAGTGACACATTCTTACCTGATGTGACACATTCATACCTGTACCCACACATTCATACCTTATCCTCATATTCAGCATGCAACCCCACATTCTGACTTGCCAGCCTCACCCATTTATGCTCAAGATGGTCAATGGAGCTCGATATCAAGACTATCTTCACGACTATTGTCTCTATTTGGTCCAGTAGCAATACATTCAGACCTGTAATGTTGAATTCTGACCTCTAGTTTCACATTCAGTCTCATTCCCATTCAGACCTCAGCCTCTCATTCGGCATGCAACCTCATATTCTGACTTGTAAGCCACATATATTTACACTCAAGTAAGTCAGTGTAGCTGGATAGTGTGACTATTTTCACTATTAGGATCTGTAGAGACTAACCACCTATCCTAATCATGTTTAATATATAAGTCGGAGTCTGGCTAGTGAGTTTTCCATTCAGACGTAGTGCTGAAGCATTGTGCAACTTGCAAATCAGAATAATTTATAAGTGAAGCTTGAGCTCCCTATGAATATGGCTCTTGCTGATGGAATTTCGACAGAAATTAACTATCATGTTTGTGTAAACATTAAAGTGTACTCCTTAGTTGTCCAAGAGTTTGTACCCTCGTATAATTATATATGACACCAGAGTGTTTTTTTTTAATTTATTTTAAATTGAAGCTTCAATATATAGCATACACATTGTATTCGATTGAAATGTATAAGATGATAGTCAAAATTACAACGTGGATGAGATTATTGGTTTGAGCATTCTTATCTTTGTGTGTAGGCAATTTTAGTATCATATTTTCAAATGTATGTTGAAAGTTTCTATTTGCACATTTTCTTTGAAAATGGTTAAAATCTGGATAAGCTTACACATATGGTATGTACCTATATATATATATATATATCAGTACAGCTACATAGACTTGGTATGAGTGAACTTTTCATTTTCTGGATAATTTTTTTATTAAAATTGAGAGGATGATTTTACACGTTTAGTGGTAGCTGTAGAATGCAATATCATCCCTGTAACAGCCAGTCTCATATTTAGTCCTCATCCTCACATTCAGCACACAGCTTCGTTTCAGACATGCCAGCCCCACCTAATTATGTTGAAGTAAGTGAGGAGAGCTGGACAGCGTGTGTGTCATTTAGATTAAGAGCTTTGTGTCAGGGAAAACCCTGACTTTGAAGATACCAAGTACTAGTATGTAGAACGATCAGTTATCTCTATAGTGTTAGTGCGCATGACTTATTAGTGAATACTTATCTAGTGCGCAGGACAGTTAGTAGTCTGTATAGTTACCAAGTTACATGGTAGTAAGAAGGAGTATTGCAAGTATTTTGGACTCTGTGTATAACCTGTGCAAGTTGCAGTATTCTAAAAGTATTAACTCTATTAGTATCCAACTCTGGAAGAGTTGAGTTTGGCTGGCATAAGGGTGCTATTGAGAGAGAATAGTATCTACGTGCCGGCGTCGAACGGCGTACGGATTTTGAGGGCAGCAAAGCTTCTGGCTCCGAGAAGGGTATCCCGTTACACCTTGCAATGAAGATGAATTTCTATACTTTCTTCCTCAGCCTCATATTCAGATCTCAGCGTCTCTTTCAGACTTCAGCCTTACATTCAGCCTGCAGTCTAATATTCGCGGGCAACCTCATATTTGGTCTCACTTTCAGATTCGTCAGCCACACCTACTTAGATTCAGGTTGTCAGATGAGCTGGATAGTGAGACTATTTTCCTTTCATTGACCTGTAGTTTCACATTCAGTCTCATTCCCATTCAGACCTCAGCCTCACATTCGGCATGGAACCTCACATTCAGACTTGTAAGTCAGACACGCTTACACTCAAGTAAGTCAGTGGAGCTGGATAGTGTGACTATCTTACCTTTTAGGACCTGTAGAGGCTAACCACCCATCCTAATCATATTTAATATATAAGTCGGAGTCTGGCTAGTGAGTTTCCCATTAAGACATAATATGAGTACCAATATTGCTCTATAAAATTTGAGGTAGCATGCAATAACATAATATTGTGCTGAAGCATTGTGCAACTTGGAAATCAGAATAATTTATAAGTTAAGCTTGAGCTCCCTATGATAATGGCTCTGGCTGATGGAATTTCGACAGAAATAACAATCATGGTTTGTGTTAAACTCCTTAGTTGGCCAAGTGTTTGTAGGTATGTTTTTGTCTTTCAACCCTCGTATGATTATATATGACACCAGAGTGTTGTTGTTTTTTTAATTTTATTTTAAATTGAAGCTTCAATATATAGCATACACATTGTATTCGGTTGAAATGTATATGATGATATTCAAAATTATAACGTGGATGAGATTATTGGTTTAATTAAGCATTTTATCTTTGTGTATAGGCAATTTTAGTATCATATTTTCAAATATATGTTGAAAGTTTCTATTGGCACATTTTGTTTGAAAATGGTAAAAATCTGGATAATCTTACACATATGGTATGTACCTATATATATATGTACAGCTACATATACTTGGAATGAGTGAACTTAACATTTTCTGGAATTTTTTTAAATTAAAATTGAGAGGATGAGTTTACACATTTAGGGGTAGATGTAGAATGCAGCATAATACTTCTACAGCTGCATCTATCTAATGTGTGAACTTTATTCATTTTTTATATCAGTATAACGTATTTCAAGTAATACCACCTAAAATATGTAGCAATATGATGTACATATGCCAGGATTTACCCAAAACAGATTTGAGCTGTGTTTTGTTGTATGAAATAATCAGTCAACATTTCAAAGGATTCCTCTTATGTCTGGTCAAGAAAGAAGTAGGTAACCATGGTCACTTGAATTTCTACCCTCCAAATCTGATGGGTTGGTGCTTGTTACTGTACAGTTGGCACTAGTGTCATGAAACCAGCACGGTTTGTTTGAAGGGAATCACACTCGCATCATTCACATTCACGTGATCATTTACAATGAAATAAGCAAGTTACAGAACCGTAGCAGTTGTAGAGGATTAACAATGTAAAGCTGCTGGTCCTGATTTAACAGCATATTGTTGTTTGTGATCACAAGTTTCTCTAAAACTTCCATCTCCTCGACATCTGCTATATTGAAGTCGGTAAATGGTTCGTCATCACTATCCATAGTGGGCAGTTACAAAATGGAGGGTGCATACTACATACTGAATGGAATTAAGACTGATTAACTGTATATTCCATAGACATCTTATCACTGGTCTGAGTCAGGATGGGCAGTTAGAATATTAACCATTTGACCACTAAAAAATGCTCATACAAGCTTGCTGGAAAGGACAGGGTTTTTAGGAGAGGTCTATGTGGTACAGAGTAAAATAATTTTTTTCATGTCAAGGAAGACTGCATATACAGACTTGCAGTCATCTATGGAAGTAAATCAAGAATATGTAACGTAGAGTGTTGATATTTCAACTGAATTGCAATGCTGCAAAGGTTTGAAGTATTGATGTCCACCAGTCTTATCTGCTCTGTGACATGGGTAGCGAGATGCTCCACAGCCACTCCACATGGTTAACATCAATAAGGTTGGTGCAGTGGATGTTAAATCAGAGGCATATGATGATGCAGGTAGTATCATCACACATTCTCAGACTCTGAGAAGAGACAGGTACGACATTTAACTATGTGCCAGACTCTGTAGCAGAGTCAGCAATGCGGATAGATTGACTAAGCATCTGGAACTTTGACAGCATGTAGGAGATCTGCTATGGTTTGTATTCATGGTTGGTCCCACACTTTCTGATAATGTGAGGCAGGATGAGGAGAGAGGGGATTGTTCATGACTTTCTTTCCACTGTGACAAAGCTGATGTTGTATTTTTTTAACTCGGTTCTAAATTTAACTTTACACATATCAAACTGAAAGTGTTAGCATGGTTACAGATTAACATTTACACACTGACAGCGAGTACAAAGTTCAGGCTACATAGTTGGTATACAAAGGAATAGTATTTCATATACACATTTCTATTGCCGTCCCATTGTGTTTCTGGCCATCCAGTGGTTCAACCATAATACGTGGGTAATTGTAAAAACATACATATATGCACACTTATCGTAAGCAAATAAAAAAAAAAGTAGAAAAAAAAAAATCTTGGCAAGGTGATTTCAGCTCGCAACACAATTCCACCCATTCGTATGTTTGGACATATTATAATAAACACAAAGTATAATACAATTTTAAAAAAGAATGATAATATCTGTTGTCATAATATTAACCTACAACGTAATCCATATTTTCTTCATTACATTGAGTTATATACATAAATCCTGCTCTAGCTTCTACTACAAAGCTTCTACAAAAAATGAAATAGCGATATATTTTCTTGATCTGCAAAATACGATTGAAATTTCAGAAGTGTCCTTTTGTACACACTTGCTTTAAGCATTTTGTGTTTATTTCAATTCCATAGCTATCTCAGGAAGTACTGGGAATTTTTCTCAAGAAATACAGGGATTATTTTTTAAACATGAGCATTCTTTTAATAGAGTAAAAAAGGCAAGTAAGTATATATCAGCTATCGGAAATAACAAGCAGGTTACAAAAAATTGGGAATTTGTTTTATTCTGTACTGTATACAAATGTAAAAACTCACAATAAACAATGTAACCATGCTCCCTTCCAGTAATTCCATAGATACATATATATAAAATTAAAAAAACTTAAAATATAATATTTTACATCAAATCAGGAGGGGCAGCAGGGAGTTAATTGGTATAAGGTGCAATAAGTTTTGGTAAACAACTACTTGGGTAAATTCTAACACAATCGCAATCACTACCCACCCCCCCCCCCAACACTAATTGCCTTTGGCCAGCATCCACATACTACCACCAATGTAGGCCGCCAAGTATATTGGCCAAAATAATGATATCCTTAAAAATTTGCACTAGTGTTGTAGGTGTTGCTGCTAATACACACTGATACATTCCTTAATGTTCCTGCTCAATATTGATGGTAAGAATGCATGCATGGAATGAGTAAAAATTATGACCAAATAATTTGTCAAACTTTGGAACTGCCTCATGGTGGTGGCATACTTGATAAAAATTTTGGTAGGTTGTTAATACCATTAATGCAGTGAGCACTAACAGTGTCACACCCATTCCTGGAATGAAGCCCTGGTAGAGCGGAACAAAATTGGTGAAGGGACCTTGACCAAACTGCAACTGAAGTTGTAAAGTGTTATTAAACGGCAAGATCATGGTGCCCGCTTGGGAACCTGTTATATCCAAATAAGTCTTGAGTTGTTGGATAACAAGTCAATCATTCCTGTTACAGCCTCAAGCCTCATATTTGTGCCTCACCCTCACATTCAGCACAGCGCTTCATATTCAGGCTTGCCTGCCTCACCAAATGTTGAAGTAAGTGAGGAGAGCTGGACTAAGTGTGATTTAGATTTGTAGCCTCGCAAGGAAGAAGAACTTCTCCATTTTTAAATCTCTAGTCTCATATTCAGATTTCATCCTTAATTTCGGATTTCAGCCTTACATTCAGCATGGATCTCATATTCAGCGTGCAACCTCACATTCGGCTTTGCAATCTGATTTGTCAGCCACACCTACTTATGTTCAAGTCGTCAGAGGAGCCAGATAGTGGGAATATCTTCTGTACTTTGACCTGTAGTGACACATTCTTACCTGCTGTGACACATTCAAACCTGTACCCACACATTCATACCTTATCCTCATATTCAGCATGCAGCTGCACATTCGGACTTGCCCGCCCCTATTTATGCTCAAGTAGGTCAATGGAGCTCGATATCAAGACTATCTTCAGGACTATCTTCTCTATTTGGACCAGTAGCAATACATTCAGACCTGTAATGTCGAATTCTGACCTGTAGTTTCACATTCAGACGCATTCCCATTCGGACCACAGCCTCACATTCGGCATGCAACCTCACATCAGAATTGTAAGCCACACACACTTACACTCAAGTAAGTCATGGAGCTGGATAGTGTGACTATCTTCTCTATTAGGAACTGTAGAGACTAACCACCCATCCTAATCATATTTAATGTATAAGTCGGAGTCTGGCTAGTGAGTTTCTCATTCAGACATAACATGAGTACCAATGTTGCTCCATCCATCAACTTTGAGGAAGCATGCAATTAGATATTATCGTGCTGAAGCATTGTGCATCATGCAAATCAGAATAATTAAATCTTGAACCACATATGAATATGGCTCGTGCTGATGGAACTTCGACAGAAATCAATCACGGTTTGTGTAAACATTATTAAAGTGAACTCCTTAGTTGGCCAAGTGTTTGTAGGTATGCTTTGGTCTTTCAACCCTCTTATAATTATACATGGCACCAGAATTTTTTTTTTTTTTTTAATTAAATGGAAGCTTCAATAAATAGCATACAAATTGTATTCAATTGAAATATGTATGATGTTAGTCAAAATTACATTCTTCTCATTTTGTAGGTAATTTTAGTATCATATTTCCAAATGAAATGTTGAAAGTTTCTATTTGCACATTTTCTTTGAAAATAGTAAAATCTAGATAAGCTTACATGTATATATATATATGTACAGCTACACATAATTGGTATGAGTGAACTTTCATTTCTTGATAATTTTGAGAGGATGAGTTTACACATTTAGGAATAGATGTAGAATGCAGTAAAATACTTGTACAGCTGCATCTAGCTAGTGTGTGAACTTTTTATTTTATTTTTTTGATCATTATAACCTACTTCAAATGTTTTATTGCCTCAATTATATTTCTTCAAATGATCAAGAGATTAAAAAGTTCCTTCAAATTAATTAAAGTAGCTGTTGGTAAAAAGTAGGCAATCGGTGCTATTTTCTACTAGCCAAGTGGATGTGGGTAATTTATGTTGTCCTCTACTTTTTCTTGACAGCATTCACTAAAAAGAAGCCTCCAAGTGCAAGCGCTTATTATGAGGATAAGTACATCAGAAATAAATAAGTTTTACCTAAACTTGTAGCTAGCTACCTAAGATTTTTTTTTACTTCATTATGCACAAACTCTAAAGAAAATTTATCCATCTTGTCAGCAATCTGCAGTTGTTGTTTTCAGCACTCCTTATAGACTTTACTTAAGTAATAAACCATTCCTTTTGTCCTATAGTCATGGAAAAGACATCAAATCAGACGTCACAATCCAACGATTAATCAAATGGGCATTATCAAAATAGTAATCAAGCAAGTACCTTATAATAATATTTAAGTAACATTATTGATTAATTGGACATTATATTTTATGTTCTTTCATGTATTCCTAGCCCTGGCTTCTATACATGGAAGGAGGGGAAGTTGTTGGTCTAGAATTGCCTATAGTCTTTTATTTAGGATATGGGATAGTGTTTATAATTACCACGATTCTTGATGTCACAATCCTAACGCTACATTACCACAATGATATGGTCAACATTGACAAGATTATCGTACCATTGCCCTAACACTAGCCACTACATGCCTTACCCATTGCCCTAGACCTAACCCGGCTCTTTCAATAATCACAGTATTGACAAAAGTGAGAGTTAAGCCCATAATTTGGTGTAATGGGAAAAAATTGTTCACTCCCTTTCCTTTTTTGCTGGATACACATTAAGTACAACAGTCATGATGGTTCTCAAGCCAGCTTATTAAGATTAATCACCTCATAAATAATGGCTAGGTATGATTATGGGAGGGGAGGGGGGGGGGGGGGGGCCCAAAATATTAAGAGCCAGAAAAATCTTAATCATGTTTCTAACCACCATTTATTTTCTTAACTTTATGTAGGTAATTTGAATACCATGATATGTTGAATGTCACTATAAGCATGTACCAACATGAAGGTCTCTAAAAAAATCTGCACCCCAAATTTGAAGCAATCAAATCCAAGCCATGCATGGATAACTAAACGCCAAACTTGTTGTTTGAGCTCCCAAAGACCTTAGCTCTGATACCTATGAATCAGACTTACAAGATACTGCTTCAATGTGAACTAATAGGTTGTTGTATACAGACATTTCTCAAAACTACCAATTTGGTGACTTCATCAAAAGCGGCAACCAATAACTAAAAAAAAAAAATCCTTATTACATTAAGTCAACACTGTCATATTGTTGAAGTTAAAGCACATGTCTTTTATAGCTAATAAATTTTGTGAACGTATATAAGAAGTCAACATTTCCATATTTTAAGTAATATTGTAAATTTAGTAAATTAATGTGAGCTTGAATTATGAGTGGGTGCAAAAGTGTTTGTGGTAAACAGGTTTTTGGTGTTCTTTGGGTGTTGCAATACAAAAAAAATTCCTATGTCTCTGCTCCATGTTTTGAAAAAAATAATAATTAACATCTAAACATCTGTTGCATTAAGAGCCATTTATTACAGTTTCACAATAATGTAAAAAAAATTTTTTAGTTAATATAAGATTGATCAAATTTCAAACAGTAAAAAAAAACAATTAAACACTCTGTAACCTTAAATAAATAATAAACATTTGTCTACAGACCTAATATAGACTGCCATACATGTACTTATCATGAAAATAGAGGCACCTACCATTTTCTGCCGCCAATATTAAACCACTACTTTTAATGCACAAAAGAGTAATGATATGTATATATATATGATCAAAAGTTCCAATGTCTCTCATAACTTTTACCAATAAATAGCTCCATGCTCCCAAATCATCTTAATTGAAAAATGGTATGCAATTTGAATAAATTTTATGAACAAAGAAATAATTCTAACAAAAAAAAGAAATTGTTAAATTTTTGGTATGTTAAATTTCAGATTCAAATCTAGTTAATCTTATGATTATTAAATCTCTGAGTTAATCTGCTCCTGAAATACAGAAAAAAATCTTGAGTAGTGATGGTATTTTCTTCATAAAGGCTCGAAATTTATTACGACGTTGTTGGGCCTGTGAATAATATACAACAAAAATATTCATGTAAAACATGCTACCAATGAATAACTTTTAATAACCTTGAATTGCTATTCAAGTGAACTACAATATTGAATGCCAATGATAAAGTCAAAAGTAGTTTGGCTGAAACGCTGGCAGTATAAAGAATTTTAGCTGATAAAAAGATCAAATACATTTAAATGGGAAACAAGAATACTTGCATTTATGCATTTTGAAGTGGCACCCAGTGACGGTACACATCAAAGATGTCGACACACATTTCATTAGCACGTGAAATTTCATTTGATGCCACATGTGATGAAACTGCAGGAGGACCGTTATCATGATTGTTTGATGCCACCGACATTTCAGACAGATAATGTGGAACATGTTCTGCAAATGGGTCGTCACTTGTCAGACAAATCTCACATGATGATAGTGTAGATAAAGAAATAGAGGAAACAGAAGATACACTATGCAAACCAATTGAGTACTCCCAATCATCATAGTCAGACTCAGATTGTGGAAACAGTGTTTGATACATGGGCTCTGTAATTAGGTCATCTGGACAGATATCACAAAAATTGCCATTCGCCGGTATATCATTAATTGACTCCAGAAATGGAGCTGGCTCAGTTTCCGAGCAAGTTTTGTCAAGTACACACTCTATTAATGGCATATCTACAATGCACTTGGAATGTGTAGCAGCATCTTCAAGATAATTTGTCTTTGCTTGACCGGCATCGATGGCACACTTTAACATATTGGATGATTCAAAGTTGGAGGTCTGTATCGACAATTGGCTTGATGAGATCGAAGATGGAGCATTTTTTCTCACTGTCTCTACTTCATTCGAAATAATTGAACCATGTTCAAATTTCTGTTAATAAAATTGTATATAACTATTGAACAATATCAAGACAAGATAAAGGAAGAGAACCTTGAAATAATTGTATACATTACTATCCCTCCAAAATATGCAGCAATAAGATGTACATATGCCAGGATTTACACCAAACAGATTTGAGCTGTGCTCTGCTGGACAAAATGATCAGTCAAGATTTCAAAGGATTCTACTTATGTCTGCTTGCAATAATATTATTACGGTGAAGTAAGAAGTAGGTAACCATGGTCGCTTGAATTTTTACCCTCCAAATCAGATGGTTGGTGTGCTTGCTACTATATAGTTGGCACAAGTATCATGAAACTAGCATGGTTTGTTTGAAGGGACTCACACTCGCATTATTCACATTCAAGTGACCATTTGCAATGAAATAAGCAAGTTACAGAACCGTAGCTCTTGTCGAGGATTAACTATATAAAGTTGCTAGTCCTGATTTAACAGCATATTGTCATTTGTGTTCACCAGTTTCTCAAATATTACCATCTCCTCGACATCCGCTACATTGAAGTCGGTAAATGGTTCGTCATGACTATCCATAGAGGCCATTTACAAAATGGAGGGTGCACACTGCCTAAACCGAAGACTGATTAACTGTATGTTCCATAGACATTTTATCACTGGTCTGTGTCAGGCTGGGAAGTTAGAATATTAACCAATTGACTACTAGAATTGCTCATACAAGCTTGTGACATGGTTCCCACAGAAAATATATCTATTTTATTACAGTCAGAAAGCTTCAAATTAGTCGGTGATGTGATCCTTAACACAAAAAGGCAACTGCCATTATGGACCCTATTCCAGTCCTCAACTCAGTTTCTAGAAAGTCTTCTGTGAGGAAGGCTACAGAGATGCCTATATATACACAGGAAACAACATTGATTTTTTTTGCCAGTATCATCACACTGGTTTAGTTTGTCTGCATCAATGGAGCCAATTCTTACGACTTTCAATTGTTTAAAGGATTAATCCCAAAAAAGAGTAGCTTAAATTATCTTACGGCTTTCGAAACAATATTGTACTAATGATCAGATAGGTACACCACGAAATTCACATTCCATATACATACATTGAATTGGGGGGATTACACCATTTTTCCCGAAACTTTCATTTTTTTTTGTACCTATCATAACTTTTTCCTCTTTCTTCTGTGCAAATAATTTTTAAACCAGCTTGTTGCTTATTGTGTGTGCTTTAAGATGATATATAAAAAGTCTCTATAGGCACCTTTTCTTAGTAGATATATCCAAACACGCAAGGGTCACTCACTTCTTAATTTGTGGCAAAGATAACTCAAAGGCGCCTTGACCGACGCGCCCCCAAATTGGTCTGAGGGTAGCTAAAGCACTTAGCTGTAATACTGACGAGTCAGAATTTTTTTCCGGTGAACCCGCCCCCCCCCCCCCCCCCCCCCCCCCCGAGTTACAGTGTTGAAAAGAGGCGGACCTCGGAAATTTGGCGCAAATATGGCTCTTGCTGATGGAACTCGGACAGAAATCAATCACGGTTTGTGTAAACATTAATAAGGGGGGGACTACACCTGAAACCAACGAAATTGTAACACATATTTGTAGCTGTCATAACTTTTTTTCCCTTTCTTCTGTGCAAATCCTTTTTATACCAGCTTGTTGCTTATTGTGTGTGCCTTAAAATGATATATAAAAAGTCTATATAGGCACCTTTTCTTAGAAGATATATCCAAACACGCAAGGGTCACTCAAGAAATGGCACTTCCTAATTTGTGGTAGACCTAACTCCCACGCGCCTTGACCGAGGCGCCCCAAACTCGGTACGAGTGTAGCTAAAGGCCTTAGCTGTGATACAGTGGTTTTATTTTATTTTTTCCGGTGAACCCCCCCAGAATTTTAGTGTTGAGAAGAGGCGGGACCCAGGGGGGGGGTTCACCGGGAAAAAAAAAATTAAACCACTGTATCACAGCTAAGGCCTTTAGCTACACTAGTACCGAGTTTGGGGCGCCTCGGTCAAGGCGCGTGGGAGTTAGGTCTGCCACAAATTAGGAAGTGCCATTTTTTGAGTGACCCTTGCGTGTTTGGATATATCTTCTAAGAAAAGGTGCCTATATAGACTTTTTATATATCATTTTAAAGCACACACAATAAGCAACAAGCTGCTATAAAAAGTATTTGCACAGAAGAAAGGGAAAAAAAGTTATGACAGCTGAAACCAGCACGGTTTGTTTGAATGGAATCACACTCGCATCATTCACATTCACGTGATTATTTACAATGAAATAAGCAAGTTACAGAATCGTAGCTGTTGTAGAGGATTAATTATGTAAAGTTGCTGGTCCTGATTTAACAGCATATTGTTGTTTGTGATCACCAGTTTCTCTAAAACTTCCATCTCCTCGACATCCGCTATATTGAAGTCGGTAAATAGTTCGTCATCACTATCCATAGTGGGCAGTTACAAAATGGAGGGTGCATACTACATACTAAATGGAATTAAGACTGATTAACTGTATATTCCATAGACATTTTATCACTGGTCTGAGTCAGGATGGGCAGTTAGAATATTAACCATTTGACCACTAAAAAATGCTCATACAAGCTTGCTGGAAAGGACAGGGTTTTTAGGAGAGGTCTATGTGGTACAGAGTAAAATAATTTTTTTCATGTCAAGGACAATTTCGTTGGTTTCAGGTGTAGTCCCCCGTGAACTCCTTAGTTGGCCAAGTGATTGTAGATAGGCTTTGGTCTTATAATCCTCATATAATTATACATGGCACCAGAATTTTTTTAAATTAAATAGAAGCTTCAATATATAGCATACACATTGTATTCAATTGAAATATGTATGATGTTAGTCAAAATTACAAAGTGGCTGAGATTATGGGTTTGAGCATTCTTATCATTGTGTAGGTAATTTTAGTATCATATTTTCAAATGATATGTTGAAAGTTTCTATTCGCACTTTTTCTTTGAAAATAGTAAAAATCTGGATAAGCTTACACTATTGGTATGAAACTATATATATATATATGTACGGCTACATATACTTGGTACGAGTTAACTTTTCAATTCTTGATAATTTTGAGAGGATGAGTTTACACATTTAGGGATAGATGTAGAATGCAGCAAAATACTTGTACAGCTGATCTAGTTAGTGTGTGAACTTTTTTCATATTTTTGATCACTATAATGTACTTCAAGTGTTTCATTGCCTCAAGTATATTTCTTCAAATGATCAAGAGAGTAGAAAGTTGCTTCAAATTAATTAAAGTAGTCGCTGGTAAAAAGTAGGCAATCGGTGCTATTTTCTACTAGCCAAGTGGATGTGGGTAATTTATGTTGTCCTCTACTTTTTCTTGACAGCATTCACTAAAAAGAAGCCTCCAAGTGCAAGCGCTTATTATGAGGATAAGTACATCAGAAATAAATTAGTTTTACCTAAACTTGTAGCTAGCTACCTAAGATTTTTTTTGACTTCATTATGCACAAACTCTAAAGAAAATTTATCCATCTTGTCAGCAATCTGCAGTTGTTGTTTTCAGCACTCCTTATGGACTTTACTTAAGTAATAAACCATTCCTTTTGTCCTATAGTCATGGAAAAGACATCAAATCAGACGTCACAATCCAACGATTAATCAAATGGGCATTATCAAAATAGTAATCAAGCAAGTACCTTATAATAATATTTAAGTAACATTATTGATTAATTGGACATTATATTTTATGTTCTTTCATGTATTCCTAGCCCTGGCTTCTATACATGGAAGGATGGGAAGTTGTTGGTCTAGGATTGCCTATAGTCTTTTATTTAGGATATGGGATAGTGTTTATAATTACCATGATTCTTGAGGTCACAATCCTAACGCTATATTACCACAATGATATGGTCAACATTGACAAGATTATCGTACCATTGCCCCAACCCTAGCCACTACGTGCCTTATCCATTGACCTAGTCCTAAACCGGCTCTTTCAATAATCACAGTATTGACAAAAGTGCGAGGCAAGCCCTTAATTTTGTGTGATGGAAAAAAAATTGTTCACTCCCTTCCCGTCTTGGCTGGATACACATTGAGGACAAGAGTCATGATGGTTCTCAACCCCGCTTACTAAGATTAATCACCTCATAAATAATGGCTAGGTATTATTATGGAGGGCCCTAAAATAATTCAGATGTAATATGTGTACCAATGCAGCTCCATCAAACTTGAAGTAGCATACAATAATTTATCATTGCGCTGAAGCAATGTGCAACTTGGAAATCAGAATAATTTATAAGTTAAGCTTGAGCTCCCTATGATAATGGCTCTGGCTGATGGAATTTCGACAGAAATAAACAATCATGGTTTGTGTAAACTCCTTAGTTGGCCAAGTGTTTGTAGGTATGCTTTTGTCTTTCAACCCTCGTATGATTATATATGACACCAGAGTGTGGTTGTTTTTTAATTTTATTTTAAATTGAAGATTCAATATATAGCATACACATTGTATTCGGTTGAAATGTATATGATGATGGTCAAAATTATAACGTGGATGAGATTATGGGTTTGAGCATTTTATCTTTGTGTATAGGCAATTTTAGTATCATATTTTCAAATGTATGTTGAAAGTTTCTATTGGCACATTTTGTTTGAAAATGGTAAAAATCTGGATAATCTTACACATATGGTATGTACCTATATATATGTACAGCTACATATACGTGGTATGAGTAAACTTTTCATTTTCTGGAATTTTTAAAATTAAAATTGAGAAGACAGTAGAATGCAGCATAATATTTGTACAGCTGCATCTATCTAATGCGTGAACTTTATTCATTTTTTTTTATCAGTATAACGTATTTCAAGTAATACCACCTAAAATATGCAGCAATAAGATGTACATATGCCAGGATTTACCCAAAACAGATTTGAGCTGTGCTTGTTGTATGAAATAATCAGTCAACATTTCAAAGGATTCCTCTTATGTCTGGTCAAGAAAGAAGTAGGTAACCATGGTCACTTGAATTTCTACCCTCCAAATCTGATGGGTTGGTGTTTGTTACTGTACAGTTGGCACTAGTGTCATGAAACCAGCACGGTTTGTTTGAAGGGAATCACACTCGCATCATTCACATTCATGTGATCATTTACAATGAAATAAGCAAGTTACAGAACCGTAGCAGTTGTAGAGGATTAATTATGTAAAGTTGCTGGTCCTGATTTAACAGCATATTGTTGTTTGTGATCACAAGTTTCTCTAAAACTTCCATCTCCTCGACATCCACTATATTGAAGTCGGTAAATAGTTCGTCATCGCTATCCATAGTGGGCAGTTACAAAATGGAGGGTGCATACTACATACTAAATGGAATTAAGACTGATTAACTGTATATTCCATAGACATTTTATCACTGGTCTGAGTCAGGATGGGCAGTTAGAATATTAACCATTTGACCACTAAAAAATGCTCATACAAGCTTGCTGGAAAGGACAGAGTTTTTAGGAGAGGTCTATGTGGTACAGAGTAAAATAATTTTTTCATGTCAAGGAAGACTGCATATACAGACTTGCAGTCATCTATGGAAGTAAATCAAGAATATGTAACGTAGAGTGTTGATATTTCTACTGAATTGCAATGCTGCAAAGGTTTGAAGTATTGATGTCCACCAGTCTTACCTGCTCTGTGGCATGGGTAGCGAGATGCTCCACAGCCACTCCACATGGTTAACATCAATGAGGTTGGCACAGTGGATGTTAAATCAGAGGCATATGATGATGCAGGTAGTATCATCACACATTCTCAGACTCTGAGAAGAGACAGGTACGACATTTAACTATGTGCCAGACTCTGTAACAGAGTCAGCAATGCGGATAGATTGACTAAGCATCTGGAACTTTGACAGCATGTAGGAGATCTGCTATGGCTTGTATCCATGGTTGGTCCCACACTTTCTATTGATGTGAGGCAGGATGAGGAGAGAGGGGATTGTTCATGACCTTCTTTCCACTGTGACAGAGCTGATGTTGTATTTTTTAACTCGGTTCTAAATTTAACTTTACACATATCAAACTGAAAGTGTTAGCATGGTTACAGATTAACATTTACGCACTGACAGGGAGTACAAGGTTCAGGCTACATAGTTGGTTTACAAAGGAATAGTATATTATATACACATTTCTATTGCCGTCCCATTGTGTTTCTAGCCATCCAGTGGTTCAACCATAATACGTGGGTAATTGTAAAAACAGACATATATGCACACTTATCGTAAGCAAATCAAAAAAAAAGTAGGAAAAAAAATCTTGGCAAGATGATTTCAGCTCGCAACACAATTCCGCCCATTCGTATGTTTGGACATATTATAATAAACCCCAAGTATAATACAATTTTAAAAAAGAATGATAGTATCTGGTGTCATAATATTAACCTACAACGTAATCCATATTTTCTTCATTACATTGAGTTATATACATAAATCCTGCTCTAGCTTCTACTACAAAGCTTCTACAAAAAATGAAATAGCGATATATTTTCTTGATCTGCAAAATACGATTGAAATTTCAGAAGTGTCCTTTTGTCCACACTTGCTTTAAGCATTTTGTGTTTATTTCCTTTCCATAGCTATCTCAGGAAGTACTGGGAATTTTTCTCAAGAAATACAGGGATCATTTTTTAAACATGAGCATTCTTTTAATAGAGGAAAAAAGGTAAGTATATATCTGCTATCGGAAATATCAAGGAGGTTACAAAAAATTGGGAATTTTTTTTATTCTGTACTGTATACAAATGTAAAAACTCACAATAAACAATGTAACCATGCTCCCTTCCAGTAATTCCTTAGATACATATATATAAAATTAAAAAAACTTAAATTATAATATTTTACATCAAATCAGGAGGGGCAGCAGGGAGTTAATTGGTATAAGGTGCAATAAGTTTTGGTAAACAACTACTTGGGTAAATTCTAACACAATTGTAATCACTACACACTCCCCCAACACTAATTATCTTTGGCAGGCTTCCACACACTACCACCAATGTAGGCCGCCAAGTATATTGGCCCAAATAATGTTATCCTTGAAAATTTGCACTAGTGTTGTTGTAGGTGTTGCTGCTAATACACACTGATACATTCCTTAATGTTCCTGCTCAATATTGATGGTAAGAATGCATGCATGGAATGAGTAAAAATTAAGACCAAATAATTTGTCAAACTTTGGAACTGCCTCGTGGTGGTGGCATACTTGATTAAATTTTTGGTAGGTTGTTAATACCATTAATGCAGTGAGTACTAACAGTGTCACACCCATTCTTGGAATGAAGCCCTGGTAGAGCGGAACAAACTTCGTGAAGGGACCATGACCAAACTGCAACTGAAGTTGTAAAGTGTTATTAAACGGCAAGATCATGGTGCCCGCTTGGGAACCTGTTATATCCAAATAAGTCTTGAGTTGTTGGATAACGAGTCAATCATTCCTGTTACAGCCTCAAGCCTCATATTTGGACCTCACCCTCACATTCAGCACAGCGCTTCATATTCAGGCTTGCCTGCCTCACCAGATGTTGAAGTAAGTGAGGAGAGCTGGACTAAGTGTGATTTAGATTTGTAGCCTCGCAATGAAGATGAACTTCTCCATTTTTAAATCTCTAGTCTCATATTCAGATCTCATCCTTAATTTCGGATTTCAGCCTTACATTCAGCATGGATCTCATATTCAGCGTGCAACCTCACATTCGGCTTTGCAATCTAATTTGTCAGCCACACCTACTTATGTTCAAGTCGTCAGAGGAGCCAGATAGTGGGAATATCTTCAGTCATATGACCTATAGTGACACATTCTTACCTGCTGTGACACATTCAAACCTCTACCCACACATTCATACCTTATCCTCATATTCAGCATGCAGCTGCACATTCGGACTTGCCCGCCCCTATTTATGCTCAAGTAGGTCAATGGAGCTTGATATCATGACTATCTTCAGGACTATCTTCTCTATTTGGACCAGTAGCAATACATTCAGACCTGTAATGTCGAATTCTGACCTGTAGTTTCACATTCAGACGCATTCCCATTCGGACCACAGCCTCACATTTGGCATGCAACCTCATATCAGAATTGTAAGCCACACACACTAACACTCAATTAAGTCATGGAGCTGGATAGTGTGACTATCTTCTCTATTAGGAACTGTAGAGACTAACCAACCATCCTAATCATATTTAATATATAAGTCGGAGTCTGGCTAGTGAGTTTCCCATTCAGACATAACATGAGTACCAATGTTGCTCCATCCATCAACTTTGAGGAAGCATGCAATTAGATATTATCGTGCTGAAGCATTGTGCATCATGCAAATCAGAATAATTAAATCTTGAACCCCCTATGAATATGGCTCGTGCTGATGGAACTTCGACAGAAATCAATCTTTCATTTCTTGATAATTTTGAGAGGATGACTTTATACATTTAGGAATAGATGTAGAATGCAGTAAAATACTTGTACAGCTGCATCTAGCTAGTGTGTAAACTTTTTAATATATTTTTTTGATCATTATAACCTACTTCAAATGTTTTATTGCCTCAATTATATTTCTTCAAATGATCAAGAGAGTAAAAAGTTCCTTCAATTAAATTAAAGTAGCCGCTGGTAAAAAGTAGGCAATCGGTGCTATTTTCTACTAGCCAAGTGGATGTGGGTAATTTATGTTGTCCTCTACTTTTTCTTGACAGCATTCACTAAAAAGAAGCCTCCAAGTGCAAGCGCTTATTATGAGGATAAGTACATCAGAAAAAAATAAGTTTTACCTAAACTTGTAGCTATCTACTTAAGGTTTATTTTTAACTTCATTATACACAAATTCTAAAGAAAATTTATCCATCTTGTCAGCAATCTGTAGTGGTTGTTTTCTGCACTCCTCAGAGACTTTGCTTAGGTAATAAACCATTCCTTTTATCCTCTAGTCATGAAAAAGACATCAAATCAGACATCACAATCCACCGATTGATCAAATGGGCATTAGCAAAATAATAATCAAACATGTACCTTATAATAATATTTTAGTAACAATATTGATGAATTGTACATTATATTTTATGTTCTTTCATGTACTCCTAGCCCTGGCTTCTATACATGGAAGGAGGGGAAGTTGTTGGTCTAGAATTGCCTATAGTCTTTTATTTAGGATATGGAATAGTGTTTATAATTACCATGATTCTTGATGTCACAATCCTAACGCTACATTACCACAATGATATGGTCAACATTGACAAGATTATCGTACCATTGCCCTAACCCTAGCCACTATGTGCCTTATCCATTGCCCTAAACCTAACCCGGCTCTTTCAATAATCACAGTATTGACAAAAGTGAGAGTTAAGCCCATAATTTGGTGTAATGGGAAAAAATTGTTCACTCCCTTTCCTTTTTTGCTGGATACACATTGAGTACAGCAGTCATGATGGTTCTCAAGCCAGCTTATTAAGATTAATCACCTCATAAATAATGGCTAGGTATGATTATGGGGGGAGGGTGGGGGGGGGGGGCCAAAATATTATGAGCCAGAAAAATCTTAATCATGTTTCTAACCACCATTTATTTTCTTAACTTCATGTAGGTAATTTGAGGACCATGATATGTTGAATGTCACTATAAGATGTACCAACAGGAAAGTCTCTAAAAAAATCTGCCCCCCAAATTTGAACCAATCAAATCCAAGCCATGCATGGATAACTAAACACCAAACTTGTTGTCTGAGCTCCTATAGACCTTAGCTCTGATACCTATGAATCAGACTTACAAGATACTGCTTCATTGTGAACTAATAGGTTGTTGTATACAGACATTTCTCAAAACTAACAATTTTGTGACGTCATCAAAAGCGGCAACCAATAACAAAAAATAATAATTCCTTATTACATATTAAGTCAACATTGTCAAATTGTTGAAGTTAAAGCACGTCTTTTATAGCTAATAAAATTTGTGAACGTATATAAGAAGTCAACATTTCCATACTTTAAGTAATATTGTAAATTTAGTAAATTAAAGTGAGCTTGAATTATGAATGGGTACAAAAGTGTTTGTGGTAAACAGGTATTGGGTGTTCTTTGGGTATGGCAATACAAAAAAATTTCCTATGTCTCTACTCCATGTTTTGAAAAAGCAAAACTACATCTGTTGCATTAAGAGCCATTTATTACAGTTTCACAATAATGTAAAAATATTTTTTTAGTTAATATATGATTGATCAAATTTCAAACAGTAAAAAAAACATTTAAACACTCTGTAACCTTAAATAAATAATAAACATTTGTCTACAGACCTAATATAGACTGCCATACATGTACTTATCATGAAAATAGAGGCACCTACCATTTTCTGCCACCAATGTTAAACCTCAACTTTTAATGCACAAAAGAGCAATGATATGTATATATATATATAAGATGAAAAGTTCCAATGTCTCTCATTACATTTACCAATAAATAGTTCCATGCTCCCAAATCATCTTAATTGAAAATTGGTATGCAATTTAAATAAATTTTATGAACAAAGAAATAATTCTAACAAAAAAAAGAAATTGTTAAATTTTTGGTATGTTAAATTTCAGATTCAAATCAAGTTAATCTTATGATTATTAAATCTCTGGGGTAATCTTCTCTTGAAATACAGAAAAACCTCTTGAGTGATGATGGTATTTTCTTCATAAAGGCTCGGAATTTACTTCGATGTTGTTGGGCCTGTGAATAATATATAACAAAAAAATTCATGTAAAACATGCTACCAATGAATAACTTTTAATAACCTTGAATTTCAATTCAACTGAACTACTATATTGAATGCCAATGATAAAGTCAAAAGTAGTTTGGCTAAAACGCTGGCAGTGTAAAGAATTTTAGCTGATAAAAAAAATCAAATATATTTAAATGGGAAACAAGAATACTTGCATTTATGCATTGTGAAGTGCTACCCAATAACGGTGACACATCAAAGATGTCGACACACATTTCATTAGCACATGAAATTTCATTTGATGCCACATGTGATGAAACTGCAGGAGGACCGTTATCATGATTGTTTGATGCCATCGACATTTCAGACAGATAATGTGGAACATGTTCTGCAAATGGGTCGTCACTTGTCGGACAAATCTCACATGATGATAGAGTAGATAAAGAAATAGAGGAAACAGATGATACACTATGCAAACCAATTGAGTTCTCCCAATCATCATAGTCAGACTCAGATTGTGGAAACAGTGTTTGATACATGGGCTCAGTAATTAGGTCATCTGGACAGAAAAAAAAATTGCCATTCGCCAGTATATCATTAATTGACTCCAGAAATGGAGCTGGCTCATTTGCCGAGCAAGTTTTGTCAAGTACACACTCTGTTAATGGCATATCTACAAAGCACCTGGAATGTGTAGCAGCATCTTCAAGATAATTTGTCTTTGCTTGACCGGCATCGATGGCACACTTTAACATATTGGATGATTCAAAGTCGGAGGTCTGTATCGACAATTGGCTTGATGAGATCGAAGAAGGAGCATTTTTTCTCAATGTCTCTACTTCATTCGAAATAATTGAACCATGTTCAAATTTCTGTTAATAAAATTGTATATAACTATTGAACAATATAAATACCAGATCAAGGAAGAGAATCTTGAAATAATTGTATACATTACTATCCCTAAAAATATGCAGCAATAAGATGTACATATGCCAGGATTTACCCCAAACTGATTTGAGCGGTGCTCTGTTGTATGAAATGATCAGTCAAGATTTCAAAGGATTCTTCTTATGTCTGCTTGCAATAATATTATTACGGTGAAGTAAGAAGTAGGGAACCATGGTCGCTTGAATTTTTAACCTCCAAATCAGAAGGTTGGTTTGCTTGCTACTATATAGTTTGCACAAGTATCATGAAACTAGCACCGTTTGTTTGAAGGGACTCACACTCGCATTATTCACATTCACATGATCATTTGCAATGAAATAAGCAAGTTACAGAACCGTAGCTCTTATAGAGGCTTAACTATATAAAGTTGCTGGTCCTGATTTAACAGCATATTGTTGTTTGTGATCACCAGTTTCTCAAAAATTTCAATCTCCTCGACATCCGCTATATTGAAGTCGGTAAATGGTTCGTCATCACTATCCATAATGGACGTTTACAAAATGGAGGGTGGATACTACCTAAACGGAAGACTGATTAACTATATTTTCCATAAACATTTTATCACTGGTCTGTGTCAGGCTGGGCAGTTAGAATATTAACCAATTGACTACTGAAATTGCTCATACAAGCTTGTGACATGGTTCCCACAGAAAATATATTTATTTTATTACAGTCAGATGTGATCCTTAAAACAAATGGCAACTGCCATTATGGACAATATTCAAGTCCTCAACTCAGTTTCTAGGAAGTCTTCTGTGAGGAAGGCTACACATATGCCTATACATACACGGGAAACCACATTGAATCCTTTTTCAAGTATCATCACACTGGTTTAGTTTGTCTGCATCAATGGAGCCAATTCTTACAACTTTCAATTGATTAAAGGATTAATCTAGATAAATAGTAGCTATAAATTATCTTACTGCTATCGAAACAATATTGTACTAATGATAAGATAGGTATGCCATGAAATCCACATTCAATATACATACATTGAATTTATCCACACAAACAGAAGCACTGGCTAACTACATGTTTTAGATATTATAATGGATTTACCTCAAAAGGAGTTTGCTTCACAAGATCGAGCTTTACCTCGAAAGGAATTTGCTCGAAAACATAGAGCTGTTCCTAAAAAGAAGTGTGGTCGACTGGATTGAGCACAACCTCAAAAGAAGTTTGTTTGGCAGGATTAATATCCATTGTAATCGGTTAATTGCCTGATTCAATAAAAAATACAGGAGAAGGTATTATTACTCTTCAACCGTAAATCAGACTCAAGTTTGATTCAGACGCAGCTTAGCGTCTGTTAATACACATGTCCACAATGAAATAGGGGAAGCACTTCGATCCTCCACCAATCAACAAACCCTGGATGTGGTCCTCTAATCCTCCGCCACTCTTAACTACACAGAAGCAATAAAACAACAACAAAATACAACAACACTAGGAACAATTACAAAAATGGTTTCTTTAAAACAAACAGCTATATAAGAAAACAATACCGCCCCCATGTAGACCACAGCCAGTTTTAAATCCCCTTTACCATTTAAAATCATATACAACAACAATAATGTGCTGGTTCTAAAATCACGGAGTGCCATTGCAACTACACATCCACAATACTGTGTGTGTATAATTTAATATGGTAAAGGATTTCTAACTGGCATAGCAACAGTCTTGTTTTCATTCTATTTTAAAATGAGTAGGTTGTTTTTAAATTAGACTAATATGCATGTTCCGAATTGGTTTGGCATGGTCGAGTGAATAGATGAATCCTTGTTTTATGCATCAAATTTTTGCCGTAGATGGTTGTTGAATAGCCAGGTTCCTAACAATTTTCTTGGATGCAGCATACGGAAGCTGTCCATTAGAGCCATCAAAATCCCGAGAATGTGGCAATAACAAACAGTATTTCTCGCAGGATAGGGATAACTGCTGATGGCATGCACTCTGATAGAAAATCTTTCAAACCGTACTCCCAACTCATATGTAAGCCACCGTAATGTCGGCGACAAAACTTGGCACAAAAGCCAGTTCAGGTATAGTGGCCTCAACCAACCTTTTTAATCAAGAAATCTAAAATTTATGGCATTCAAGCCGAAATTGAGATATTGTGAAGGTATTGCAATAGTCTCTGTGTCGGCCAAATGGAAAGTGTAGTTTTTTCCAAGAAAAACATACCAACCAAATATCAACAACTGTAATTATCCTAAATATGTTGGTCTTTGAGCTGGTTGAATGGAGTCTAGAAGAAAGTGGATTTGGTTCTTTATGATTTGTTGAAGAAAAAGCTTATCCTGTACTATTTGATAGCGAGTGTAGGAAGCTGAAGGATAGAGAGAAGGGATACAAACTCAGATGACCTTGATGGGTTCAGAGTCTTAATGCAAAGTGTTGGGTTTTTTCTAGCTTTTTTTTTAATTGCAAGAAGAGGAAGGAGACAGAGGAACAATAGGTGAGGGAGAATCATGGTTTTATAAACTTTTGGTAGATCGTGAGGGAACAAGTGGTAGTAGAGGTTGCAATAAATTTGTCGTATTAATTTTCAGGATTTGGTATGTATTTGGCTTGTGTGGATGTTCCAGGAAAGGTTAAAGTATATCTTAAGCATTTAAATGATATGATGAGTTCAAGGTAAGTACTATCAAGGAGCATTACAGTGTAGGACGAGGAGGAAAGATATTTACGAGTGATTATTACGGTATGTTTTCAAGCTGGTGTTGGGATAAACTGCAGTGAACACTGAGGTTGGATGAACAAAACTGCAATAGTATTGTCATTTCCAACATGCTGAAGGTTTTTTTCCCGTGAGTGACCTTTGATTTGAACTTCAATTTCAGCTCGCTATGGCAGTCTCTAGTTAAAAAAGAGTAAAATGGCAAAAATAGACCAAAAAAACCTGAATTTTTAACTCAGTTTCTGCTTTAACTTTACACACATCAAACTGAAAGTGTTAGCATGGTTACAGATTAAAAGTTACATACCGACTGCGAGTACAAAGTACAGGCTACATAGTTGGTATATAAAGGAACAGTATTTCACATACACATTTCTATTGCCATCCCATTGTGTTTCAGGCCATCCAGTGGTGCAGCCAGAATACGTGGTTAATTGTAGTGAACATATATATATGCTTACTTATCGTAAGCAAATTAAAAAAAAAATTAGGAAAACAAATCTTGGCAAGGTGATTTCAGCTTGCTTCACAATTCTGTCCATTCGTATGTTGGATATATTATAATGAACACAAAGTATAATACAATTTTAAAAAAGAATGATAATATCTGTCTTCATAATATTAACCTACAACTTAATCCACATTTTCTTCATTATATTGAGTTACATACATCATTCCTGCTCTAACTTCTACTACAAAGCTTCTACAAAAAAAAAAGAGTTATATATTTTCTTGATCTGCAAAGTAAGATTGAAATTTCAGAAGTGCGCTTTTGTCCACACTTGCTTTAAGCATTTTGTGTTTATTTCCTTTCTATAGCTAAGTCAAGAAGTACTGGGATTTTTTTTTAGAAATACAGGGATCATTTTTTAAACATGAGCATTCTTTTAATAGAGTAAAAAAAGGGAAGCATATCTCAGCTATCGGAAATAACAAGGAAGTTACCAAAAATTGCAAAAAAAATTTTACTCTGAACTGTATAAAAATGCAACACCTCACAATAGACAATGTAACCACGCCCCATCCAGTAATTTCTTAGATGCATATATATATATATATAAAAACTCAAAATATAATATTTTACATCAAATCAGGAGGGGCAGCAGAGGGTTAATTGGTAAAAGGTGAAATAAGTTTTGGTAAACAACTACTTGGGTAAATTCTAACACAATTGCAATCACCAACCACTCCCCCAACACTAATTGCCTGTGGCCAGCATCCACACACTACCACCAATGTAGGCCGCCAAGTATATTGGCCCAAATAATGATATCATAGAAAATTTGCAATAGTAATGTTGTAGGTGATGCTGTTACTATGCACTGATAGATTCCTAATATTCCTGCTCTATATTCACGGTCAGAATACACGCATGGAATGTGTAAAAATTATTACCAAATAATTTGTCAAACTTTGCAACTGCCTCATGGTGGTGGCTTACTTGACTAAGATTTTGGTAGGATGTTAATACCATTAATGCGATGAGCACTAAAAGAGTCACATCCATTCCTGGAATGAAGCGCCGGTAGAGCAGAACAATATACGTGAAAGGACCATGACCAAACTGCAACTGAAGTTGTCAAGTATTATTAAACGGCAAGATTATGGTGCCCTCTTTGGAAACCTGTTATATCCAAATAAGTCTTGAGTTGTTAGATAACGAGTCAATCATTCCTGTTACAGCCTCAAGCCTAATATTTGGACCTCACCCTCATATTCAGCACACATGTTCATATTCAGACTTACCATGCCTTCCAATTATGTTGAAGTAAGTGAGGAGAGCTGGACTAAGTTTCATTTAGATTTGTAGCCTCGTAATGAAGATGAACTTCTCCACTTTCATCTCTCTAGCCTAATATCTTGATCTCATCCTTACTTTGGGACTTCAGCCTTACATTCAGCATGCAGCCTCATATTCAGCGTGCAACCTCACATTCGGCTTCGTGTTCAGATTTGTCAGCCACACCTACTTATGTTCAAGTAGTCAGAGGAGCCAGATATTGGAAATATCTTCAGTCCTTTGACCTGTAGTGACACCTTCATACCTGCTGTGACACATTCAAATCTGTACCCTCATATTCATACCTTATCCTCATATTCAGAATGCAGCGGCACATTCGGACTTGCCAGCCCCTATTTATGCTCAAGTAGGTCACTGGAGCTCGATATCAAGAGTATCTTCAGGACTATCTTCTCTATATGGACCAGTAACAATACATTCAGACCTATAATGTCGAATTCTGACTTGTTGTTTCACATTCAGACTCATTCCCATTCAGACCCCAGCCTCACATTCGGCATGCAACCTCACATGCAGACTTGTAAGCCACACACCCTTACACTCAAGTAAGTCAGTGGAGCTGGATATTGTGACTATCTTCTCTATTAGGAACTGTAGAGACTTACCACACATCCTAATCAGATTTAATGTATAAGTCGGAGTCTGGCTATTAAATTTCCCATTCAGACATAATATGAATACCAATGTTGCTCCATCCATCAAATTTGAGGTAGCACGCAATTAGATATTATCGTGCTAAAGCATTGTGCAACATGCAAATCAGAATAATTAAAGCTTGAGCTCACTATAAATATGGTTCTTGCAGATGGAACTTCGAGAGAAATCAATCATGGTTTGTGTAAACATTATTAAAGTGAACTCCTCAGTTGGCCAAGTTTTTGTAGGTATGCTTTGATCTTTCAACCCTCATACAATTTACATGGCACAATTTAAAAAAAAATTCTTTATTAAATAGAAGCTTCAATATATAGCATGCACATTGTATTCAATTGAAATATGTATGAATATTGTCAAAATTACAACGTGGCTGAGATTATGTGTTTTGGACATTCTTATCATTGTGTAGGTAATTTTAGTATCATATTTTCAAATGATTTGTTGAAAGTTTCTATTCGCGCATTTTTTTGAAAATAGTAAAAATCTGGATAAGCTTACACTATTTGTATATACCTATATATATATATATATATATATATATATGTACAACTATATATACTTGGTATGAGTGAACTTTTCATTCCTTGATAATTTTGAGAGGATGTGTTTACACATTTAGGGGTAGATGTAGAATGCAGCAAAATACTTGTACAGATGCATCTAGCAAGTGTGTGAACTTTTTTAAAATATATTTTTGATTATTATAACATACTACAAGTGTTTCAATGCCTCAATTATATTTCTTCAAATGATCAAGAGAGTAGAAAGTTGCTTCAAATTAATTAAAGTAGCCGCTGGTATAAAGTAGGCAATTGGTCCTATTTTCCCCTAGCCAAGTGGATATGTGTAATTTAAGTTGTCATCTACTTTTTCCTGACAGCATTCACTAAAAAGAAGCCTCCAAGGGCAAACACTTATTATGAGGATAAGTATATCAGAAGTAATTTAGTTTTACCTAAACTTGTAGCTAGCTAACTAAGATTTATTTTTAAATTCATTATACACAAACTCTAAAGAAAATTTATCCATCTTGTCAGCAATCTGTAGTGGTTGTTTTCAGCACTCTTTATAGACTTTGCTTAGGTAATAAACCATTCCTTTTAACCTCTAGTCATGGAAAAGACATCAAATCATACATCACAATCCATCGATTGATCAAATGGGCATTAGTAAAATAATAATCAAACACGTACCTTATAATAATATTTAAGTAACAATATTGATGAATTGCACATTATATTTTATGTTCTTTCATGTATTCCTAGCCCTGGCTTCTATACATGGAAGAAGGGGAAGTTTTTGGTCTAGTATTGCTGTAGTCTTTTATTTAGGATATGGGATAGTGTTTATAATTACCATGATTCATGATGTCACAATCATAACGCTACATTACCACAATGATATGGTCAACATTGACAAGATTATCGTACCATTGCCCTAACCCTAGCCACTACACGTCTTACCCATTGCCCTAGACCTAACCCGGCTCTTTCAATAATCACAGTATTGACAAAGTGCGAGTTAAACCCATAATTTGGTGTAATTGAAAAAAATTGTTCACTCCCTTCCCTTTTTTTGCTGGATACACTTTGATTATAACAGTCATGATGGTTCTAAAGCCAGCAGCTTATTAAGATTAATCACCTCATAAATAATGGCTATGTATGATTATGGGGGGCCCACAAAATATAAAGATCCAGAAAAATCGTAATCATGTTTGTAACCACCATTTATTTTCTTAAATTTATCTAGGTAATTTGAGTACAATGATATATTGAATGTCACTCTAAGCATGTACCAACATGAAAGTCTCTAAAAAAATCTGCACCCCAAATTTGAAGCAATCAAATCCAAGCCATGCATGGATAACTAAACACCAAACTTGTTGTCTGAGCTCCCAAAGACATTAGCGATGATACCTATGAATCAGACTTACAAGATACTGCTTCATTGTGAACTAATAGGTTGTTGTATACAGACATTTCTAAAAACTACCAATTTTGTGACTTCTTCAAAAGCGGCAACCAATAACTTAAAAAAAAAAATTCTTATTACATTAAGTCAACGTTGTTAAATTGTTGAAGTTAAAGCAAGTGTCTTTTATAGCTAATGAATTTTGTGAACGTATATAAGAAGTCAACATTTCCATATTTTAAGTAATATTGTAAATTTAGTAAATTAATGTGAGCTTGAATTATGAGTGGGTGCAAAAGTATTTGTGGTAAACAGGTATTGGGAGTTCTTTGGGTGTTGCTTTGCCCCACCAATATAAAATTTACTCCTATGTTTCTGCTCCATGTTTTGAAAAAGCAAAACTAATTAACATCTAAACATCTGTTGCATTAATAGCCATTTATTACAGTTTCACAATAATGTAAAAATATTTTTTTAGTTAATATAAGATTGATCAAATTTCCAACAGTAAAAAAATAATTAAACACTATGTAACCTTAAAAAAATAATAAACATTTGTCTATAGACCTAATATAGACTGCCATACATGCACTTATCATGAAAATAGAGGCACCTATCATTTTCTGCCGCCAATATTAAACCACAACTTTTAATGCAAAAAGAGCAGTGATATGTATATATATAAGATGAAAATTTCCAATGTCTCTCTTTACTTTTACCAATAAGTAGCTCCATGCTCCCAAATCATCTTAATTGAAAATTGGTATGCAATTTGAATAAATTTTATGAACCAATAAATAATTCTAACAAAATAAAGAAATTGTTAAATTTAAGGTATGTTAAATTTCAGATTCAAATATAGTTAATCTTATGATTATTAAATCTCTGAGTTAATCTGCTCTTGAAATACAGAAAAACATCTTGAGTAGTGATGGTATTTCCTTCATAAAGGCTCGGAATTTACTACGACGTTGTTGGGCCTGTGAATAATATACAACAACAAAAATCATGTAAAACATGCTACCAATGAATAACTTTTAATAACCTTGAATTTCTATTCAACTGAACTACAATATTGAATGCCAATTATAAAGTGAAAAAGTAGTTTGGCTGAAACGCTGGCAGTATAAAGAATTTTAGCTGATATAAAGATCAAATACATTTAAATGGGAAACAATAATACTTACATTTATGCATTTTGAAGTGGCACCCAGTGACGGTGACACAACAAAGATGTTGACACACATTTCATTAGCACGTAAAATTTCATTTGATGGCACATGTGATGAAACTGCAGGAGGACTGTTATCATGATTGTTTGATGCCACCGATATTTCAGACAGATAATGTGGAACATGTTCTGCAAATGGGTCGTCACTTGTCGGACAAATCTCACATGATGATACAGTTGATAAAGAAATAGAGGAAACAGAAGATACACTAGTCAGATCAATTGAGTCCTCCCAATCATCATAGTCAGACTCAGGTTGTTGAAATAGTGTTTGATACATGGGCTCTGTAATTAGGTCATCTGGACAGATATTAAAAAAATTGCCATTCGCCGGTATTTCATTAATTGTCTCCAGAAAAGGAGCTGGCTCATTTGCCGAGCAAGTCTTGTCAAGTTCACACTCTGTTAATGGAATATCTACAATGCACCTGGAATGTGTAGCAGCATCTTCAAGATAGTTTGTCTTGGCTTGGCTGGCATCGATGGCACACTTTAACAAATTGGATGATTCAAAGTTGGAGGTCTGTATCGACAATCGGCTTGATGAGATCGAAGAAGGAGCATTTTTTCTCACTCTCTCTACTTCATTCGAAATAAATGAACCATGTTCAAATTCCTGTTAATAAAAATGTATATAACTATAGAACAATATCAAGACCATATCAAGGAAGAGAACCTTGAAATAATTGTAACATTATTATCCCACCAAAATATGCAGCAATAAGATGTACATATTCCAGGATTTACCCCAAACAGATTTGAGCTGTTCTCTGTTGGACGAAATGATCAGTCAAGATTACAAAGGATTCTTCTTATGTCTGCTTGCAATAATATTATTACGGTGAAGTAAGAAGTAGGTAACCATGGTCGCTTGAATTTTTACCCTTCAAATCAGATGGTTGGTGTGCTTGCTACTATATTGTTTGCACAAGTATCATGAAACTAGCACGGTTTGTTTGAAGGGACTCACACTCGCATCATTCACATTCAAGTGACCATTTGCAATGAAATAAGCAAGTTACAGAACCATAGCTCTTGTAGAGGATTAACTATATAAAGTTGCTAGTCCTGATTTAACAGCATATTGTCATTTGTGTTCACCAGTTTCTCAACTATTACCATCTCCTAGACATCCGCTACATTGAAGTCGGTAAATGGTTCGTCATGACTATCAATAGTGGGCGTTTACAAAATGGAGTGTGCATACTACCTAAACGGAAGACTGATTAACTGTATGTTCCATAGACATTTTATCACTGGTCTGTGTCAGGCTGGGCAGTTAGAATATTAACCAATTGACCACTAAAATTGCTTATACAAGCTTGTGACATGGTTCCTCCAGAAAATATATTTATTTTATTACCGTCAGAAAGCTTCAAATTAGTCTGTGACGTGATTCTTAAAACCAAAAGGCAACTGCCATTATGGACCCTATTCCAGTCCTTAACTCAGTTTCTGGAAAGTCTTCTGTGAGGAAGGCTACACAGATGCTTATACATACACACGAAACCACATTGAATTCTATAGCCAGTATCAGCACACTGGTTTAGTTTGTCTGCATCAATGGAGCCAATTCTTACAACTTTCAATTGTTTAAAGGATTAATCCTGAAAAAGAGTAGCTTAAATTTTCTTACGGCTTTCCAAACAATATTGTACTAATGATAAGATAGGTACACCATGAAATTCACATTCCATATACATACATTGAATTTAACCACACAAACAGAAGCACTACCTAACTACATGTTTTAGATATTATAATGATTTACCTCAAAAGGTGTTTGCTTCACAGGATCGAGCTCTACCTCAAAAGGAGCTTGATCCACAACATAGAGCTGTTTCTCAAAAGAAGTGTGATCGACTGGATTGAGCACAACCTCAAAAGAAGTTTGTTTGGCAGGATCAAAATCCATTGTAATCGGTTAATTGTCTGATTCAATAAAAAATACTGGAGAAAGTATTATTACACTTCAACCGTAAATTGGAAACAAGTTTGATTCAGACGCACCTTAGCGTCTGTTAATACGCATGCCCACAATGAAATAGTGCACGCACACGTCTAGGCGATCCTCCACCAATCAGCACACCCTGGATGTGGTCCTCTAATCTTCCGCCAAGGGGGGACTATACCATTTTTTCCCGAAATTTGCACTTTTTTTGTCCCTGTCATAACTTTTTTCCTCTTTCTTCTGTGCAAATAATTATTATACCAGCTTGTTGCTTATTGTGTGTGCTTTAAGATGATATGTAAAAAGTCTCTATAGGCACTTTTTCTTAGAAGATATAGCCAAAGACGCAAGGGTCACTCAAAAAATGGCGCCTCCCCATTGCCAAATCCTCTAATTGCCAGGCGCCTAGAGATACAGACACCAAACTTCTTGTGTGGTTTGTTAACGCTCTAATCTGTGATGTGACTCAGCCATATTTAAAACGCCGGTGAAGTGTTAATTGGTCATGAGACACTTTATTTCACACCTCGGCAAAGTTCACGGAACATCTGTGACCCCGCCTCTTCTAATCGCCATAACTCAACATTGCTTCACGGTAAAAAAAAATTGGCTGAGTCATATCACAGCTTAGGCTTGTGGGAAGCCACAACACATGTTTGGGGTCTGTAGCTCCAGGCGCCTGGCAATTAGAGTATTTGGCAATGGGGAGGTGCCATTTTTTTAGTGACCCTTGCATGTTTGGCTATATCTTCTAAGAAAAAGTGCCTATAGAGACGTTTTACATATCATCTTAAAGCACACACAATAAGCAACAAGCTGGTATAATAATTATTTGCACAGAAGAAAGAGGAAAAAAATTATGACAGGGACCAAAAAAAGTGCAAATTTCGGGAAAAAATGGTATAGTCCTCCCTTAACTACACAGAAGCAGTAAAACAACAAAAAAAAAAAAAAAAAAATTTGGAACAATTGCAAAAATGATTTCTCTAAAACAAACAGCTGTATCAGATTGAGCTGTTAAAAACTGAGTGAAAAAAATACAGTCCCCATGTAGATCACAGCCAGTTAAATCCCCTTTACCATTTAAAATCATATACAACAACAGTAATGTTCTGATTCTAAAATCACGGAGTGCCTTTGCAACCACACATCCACAATATTGGTGTATATAATTTTCAATGGTAAAGGGAGTCTAACTGGTCTACATTGCTACAGTCTTATTTCTGTTCTATTTTAAAATGAGTAGGTTGTTTTTAAATTATACTAATATGCATGTTGCAAATTGGTTTGGCATGGTCGTGTGAATAGATGAATCCTTGTTTTGTGCACCAAATATTTGCCGTAGATGATTGTTGAATTTGCAAGTTCCTAATATTTTTCTTGGATGCAGCATACGGAAGCTGTCCATTAGAGCCATCGAAATCCCAAGAATATGGCAATAATAAACAGTATTTCTCGCAGGATAGAGATGACATGCCGATGGCATGTACTCCGATAGAAAATCTTCCAAACCGTACACTCCGACTCATCTGTAAGCCTTCGTAATGTAGGCGACAAAACTTGGCACAAAAGCCAGTTCAGGTATAGTGGCCTCTGTCGGGGTCCACAGACCCGACAGGTTATCAGCATACAGATAATTCTGCAGAACAATTAAAAACTTAACCTATCATTGGAATGGGGTTGATTAATGTGATCGAACTGTTGAACTGTTGCAAGTATTTGATTGGTTCATTATTATTATGTAATAGCATCGAACATTACCTTTTATGGAATTCATGTCAGGGGGCCGGCTAGAGGTATTTAAGCCTCAGCCTGGCCTCAGTTAGACAGTCTGTGCTTAAGTCTTTTACCTTGCATGTGGAATATCAATCTAAATTTCTCTGATTGCTAACTTAAGAGGCAAGAGACTGCAGTCTCTGTTGGCATCATACCTTATTCGGGCAAACAATTTGGTTTAACTGTTGTTATTGGAGAAATCCCTCTTAGACCAGACCGCACCCCGCTGTAATGTTGTTGTTGTTTTGGGGGGGGGGGGGGGAATTGGCGCATATAAAAAGTTCAAATATCGCCATAACACTTTGTACTGTTCTTCAAAGTTTTTTCGGTTGTTGTTTGAGTAAGTCTTGGTGTTGCAATAATCTTCTCTTGGCCATGATGATTCCAAAAAGCTTTAACATTAAATCTATAAACAAACTGCAAATTTTCAGTCTTATTATATAGAGTTTCTTGCAGAAAATTAAAATAATCCTCTAACAACATCAGCTCTGTCTCAGTGGAAAGAAGTTCATGAACAGTTCACCTCCTCCATCCTCACATTATTAGAAAGTGTGGGACCTCTCATGAGTACAAGCCATAGCAGATCTCCAACTTGCTGTCAAAGCTCCAGATGCCTAGTTCCGCTATCCTCATTCAAATTTTGCTACAGTCTGTCTGGCACATGTTTAAATATCGTACCTGTCTCTTCTCTGAGTTTGCATATGTGAGATGATACTATCTGTATCATCATATGCCTCAGGTTTGGGATCACATGTTTCCACCTCATCAATTTGAACCATGTGGAATGGCTGTGGAGCATCTGGTTGCCCATGGTCTGGAATAAAAAATAGGTCTAGGTCGACATCTCAACATACTTCCATCAATGGCACTATTCTTAGATCACTAGTCCCATCCCATCTTGAACCCTCTGGTTTGATGCGATCAGATGGTAAAACCTGATTGCATGAACAATGTTCATGGTCCAGTGGAAAGCTGGTTCTTAACTTGTTCAGACATATTTGTTTCTTCAGCTTGGCAGTGAGTGAACTAAGTGAACCCATTGCAGAAGCAACAAAGGAAGATGATATGACTATTCCAAATTAAACTCCTATTTTTTCATGGCAGTTACAGTGTAGACCAGTGGTATTTTTGGTTCAAAATCAAAGACGAATTGTAGCATTTGCCACAGAGCAGGCAAGACTGGTGGACATCAATACTTGAAACTTTTGCAGTAATGCAATTTATTTGAAATAGCCATACTCAATGTTACATATTCTTAACTTACTTCCATAGATGACTGCAAGTCTGTATATGCAGTCTTCCTTGACATGAAAAAAATCAACTTACTCTGTACCACATAGACTCTCCTAAAAACCCTGTCATTTCTCAACAAGCTTGTATGAGCAATTTTAGTGGTCAAATGGTTAACATTCTAACAGCCCAGCCTGACTCAGACCAGTGATAAAATGTCTATGGAACATGCAGTTAATCAGTCTTAATTTCATTTAGTATGCAGTATGCACCCTCCATTTTGTAAATACCCACTATGGATAGTGATGACGAACCAGTTACCGACTTCAATATAGCGGATGTCGAGGAGATGGAAGTTTTAGAGAAACTTGTGATCACAAATAACAATATGCTATCAAATCAGGACCAGCAACTTTACATAGTTAATCCTCTAAAAGAGCTGCGGTTCTGTAACTTCCTTTTTTCATTACAAATGTTCATGTGAATGTGAATGATGTGAGTGTGAGTCCCTTCAAACAAAACCATGCTGGTTTCATGATACTAGGGCCAACTCTATAGTAAAAAGCCCCAATCCATCTGACTTGGAGGGTAGAAATTCAAGTTACCATGGTTACCTACTTTTTACTTGACCAGACATAAGAGGAATTCTTTGAAATGTTGACTGATCATTTCATACAACAGTGCACAGCTCAAATCTGTTTGGGGTAAATCCTGGCATATGTACATCTTATTGCTGCATATTTTTGGTAGTATTACTTGAAATACGTTATAATGATTAAAAAATGAAAAAAGTTCACACACTAGGCAGATGCAGCTGTACAAGTATTATGCTGCATTCTACAGCTACCACTAAATGTGTAAACACATCCTCTCAATTTTAATAAAAAAATTATCCATAAAATGAAAAGTTCACTCATACCAAGACTATGTAGCTGTACAGATATATATATATATAGGTACATACCATAGGTTTAAGCTTATCCATATTTTTACCATTTTCAAAGAAAATGTGCCAATAGAAACTTTCAACATACATTTGAAAATATGATACTAAAATTGCCTACACACAAAGATAAGAATGCTCAAACCCATAATCGCATCCACGTTGTAATTTTAACTATCATTAAGATTGTTGGAGCACTCCTAGTTTAATTCGAGCTCACTAACGTTCGTATTAAAGAGGGCTAGTTGATTTTCACCAATATTATGATTGTTGGAGCGCTCCTAGTTTAATCCGAGCCCACTAACTATCATCATATATATTTCAAACAAATTCAATGCGTATGCTATATATTGAAGCTTCAATTAAAAAAAAATATAATTTTTTAACACTCTGGTGTTATATATAATTATACGAGGGGTGAAAGACAAAAGCATACCTACAAACACTTGGACAACTAAGGAGTACACTTTAATGTTTACACAAACATGATAGTTAATTTCTGTCGAAATTCCATCAGCAAGAGCCATATTCATAGGAAGCTCAAGCTTTACTTATAAATTATACTGATTTGCAAGTTGCACAATTCTTCAGCACTACGTCTGAATGGAAAACTAACTAGCCAGACTCCGACTTATATATTAAATATGATTAGGATAGGTGATTAGTCTCTACAGATCCTAATAGTGAAAATAGTTCCACTATCCAGCTCCACTGACCTACTTGAGTATAAATGTGTGTGGCTTACAAGTCTGAATATGAGGTTGCATGCCGAATGTGAGGCTGAGGTCTGAATGGGAATGAGACTGAATGTGAAACTAAAGGTCAGAATTCGACATTACAGGTCTGAATGTATTGCTACTGGACCACAGAGTCTGGCACATAGTTAAATATCGTACCTGTCTCTTCTCAGAGTTTGAGAATGAGTGATGATATTATCTGTATCATCATATGCAACTGGTTTGACGTCCACTGTGCCAACTTCATCGATGTGAACCATGTGGAGTGGCTGTGGAGCATCTCACTACCCATGGTCTGGGATGCAAATGAAGTCTGGCTTGACATTCTCAACATGCTTCCATCAATGGCACTATTCATAGATCAATGGTCCCATCCCATCTTGAACCCTCTGGTTTGATGCGATCAGACGGTAAGACCTGATGGCATGACCCATGTTCATGGTCAAGTAGAAAGCTGGGTTTTAACTTGTTCAGACATATTGTTTCTTCAAAAATCAGCTTGGCAATAAATAAACTGAGTAAAACCATTGCAGAAGCAACAAAGGCAGATGATATTCCAAATTAGACTCCTCCTATTTTTTCATGGCTGTGGCAGTGTAAACCAGTGGAATTTGTACTTCAAACCATTGCAGCATTGAAATTCGGTTGAAATAACTATACTCTACGTTACTTATTCTTGGTTTACTTCCAAAGATGACTGCAAATCTGTAAATGCAGTCTTCCTTGAGGTGAAAAAAAAATATTTTACCCTGTGTCACATAGAATAGACCTCTCCTAAAAACCATGTCCCTTCTCACTCTGCTTTTCACTTATCTTACAGCTTGGTCACAGAATGTTGCTATACAAGGAATTCTCTTCTCTCCCTGTCATGCCACATATGGAGTGCCTCAAGGATCTATTTTTGTTTCACTAATCCCTATTCTCTCTATGAACGCTGATGCAAAGCTCACACCTTCCTCCTTGTCTACACTTACTAAATTTGCCAATGTCATTCCCCTCTCCAATCCTATCGCCTCCGCATCTTCCTTATGCAAACAAACATTGATATCATTTCATCCTGGCTATCTTCCATTCTCCTCCCGATTAACCATAATAAGAATATGTACATGATAATGACTCGTCAATCCCTCGCCTTCTCGTCCTACTCTGTACTGGCACTTGATAGTACTTCCCTTGAACTCATCACATCATTTAAATGCTTAAGATATTCTTTCACCTTTCCTGGAACCTCCACACAAGTCAAATATGTGCCAATTCCTGGAAATTAATAAGACAAACTTATCGCAACTTCTACTACTACTTATCCCCTCACGAGCTACTAAAAGTTTATAAAACCTTCATTCTCCCTCACCTATTGTTACTCTGTCTTTTTCCTCTTCTTGAAATTCAAAAAATGACTAGAAAATAATCCAACACTTTTGCATTAAGACTCTGCACCCAACAAGGTCATCTGACTGTGCATCCCTTCTCTCTATCCTTCAGCTTCCTACACTCTCTAACAAATAGTACAGGATAAGCTTCTTCTTCAATAAAATCATAAAGAACCAAATCCACTTTCTTCTGGACTCCATTCAACCAACACAAAGACCAACATATTTAGCACAATCACAGTTGTTGATATTTGGTTGATATGTGTATCTTGGTAAAAACCACACTTTCCATTTGGCCGACACGGAGACTATTGCAATACCTTCAAAATCGCTCAATTTCAGCTTGTATGCCAGAAATTTTAGAGTTCTTGATTAAAAAGGTTGGTTGAGGCTGTCGGGGTGCGGTCTGGTCTAAGAGGGATTTCTCCAATAACAACAGTTAAACCAAATTGTTTGCCCGAATAAGGTATGATGCCAACAGAGACTGCAGTCTCTTGCCTCTTAAGTTAGCAATCAGAGAAATTTAGATTGATATTCCACATGCAAGGTAAAAGACTTAAGCACAGACTGTCTAACTGAGGCCAGGCTGAGGCTTAAATACCTCTAGCCGGCCCCCTGACATGAATTCCATAAAAGGTAATGTTCGATGCTATTACATAATAATAATGAACCAATCGAATACTTGCAACAGTTCAACAGTTCGATCACATTAATCAACCCCATTCCAATGATAGGTTAAGTTTTTAATTGTTCTGCAGACTTATCTGTCTGCTGATCACCTGTCGGGTCTGTGGACCCGGACAGAGGCCACTATACCTGAACTGGCTTTTGTGCCAAGTTTTGTCACCTATATTACGAAGGCTTACAGATGAGTCGGGGAATACGGTTTGAAAGATTTTCTATCGGAGTACATGCCATCGGCAGTCATCTCTATTCTGCGAGAAATACTGTTTGTTATTGTCATATTCTTGGGATTTCGATGGCTCTAATGGACAGCTTCCGTATGCTGCATCCAAGAAAATATTAGGAACTTGCAAATTCAACAATCATCTACGGCAAATATTTGGTGCACAAAACAAGGATTCATCTATTCACACGACCATGCCAAACCAATTTGCAACATGCATATTAGTATAATTTAAAAACAACCTACTCATTTTAAAATAGAACAGAAATAAGACTGTAGCAATGTAGACCAGTTAGACTCCCTTTACCATTGAAAATTATATACACCAATATTGTGGATGTGTGGTTGCAAAGACACTCCATGATTTTAGAATCAGCACATTACTGTTGTTGTATATGATTTTAAATGGTAAAGGGGATTTAACTGGCTGTGATCTACATGGGGACTGTATTTTTTTCACTCAGTTTTTAACAGCTCAATCTGATACAGCTGTTTGTTTTAGAGAAACCATTTTTGCAATTGTTCCAAATGTTTTTTTTTGGTTGTTGTTGTTTTACTGCTTCTGTGTAGTTTAGAGTGGCGGAGGATTAGAGGACCACATCCAGGGTGTGCTGATTGGTGGAGGATCGCCTAGACTTGTGCGTGCCCTATTTCATTGTGGGCATGCATATTAACAGACGCTAAGGTGCGTCTGAATCAAACTTGTTTCCAATTTACGGTTGAAGTGTAATAATACTTTCTCCAGTATTTTTTATTGAATCAGACAATTAACCGATTACAATGGATTTTGATCCTGCCAAACAAACTTCTTTTGAGGTTGTGCTCAATCCAGTCGATCACACTTCTTTTGAGGAACAGCTCTATGTTGTGGATCAAGCTCCTTTTGAGGTAGAGCTCGATCCTGTGAAGCAAACACCTTTTGAGGTAAACCCATTATAATATCTAAAACATGTAGTTAGGTAGTGCTTCTGTTTGTGTGGTTAAATTCAATGTATGTATATGGAATGTGAATTTCATGGTGTACCTATCTTATCATTAGTACAATATTGTTTGGAAAGCCGTAAGATAATTTAAGCTACTCTTTTTCAGGATTAATCCTTTAAACAATTGAAAGTTGTAAGAATTGGCTCCATTGATGCAGACAAACTAAACCAGTGTGAGGATACTGGCTATAGAATTCAATGTGGTTTCGTGTGCATGTATAAGCATCTGTGTAGTCTTCCTCACAAAAGACTTTCCAGAAACTGAGTTGAGGACTGGAATAGGGTCCATAATGACAGTTGCCTTTTTGTTTTAAGAATCACGTCACTGACTAATTTGAAGCTTTCTGACGGTAATAAAATAAATATATTTTCTGGAGGAACCATGTCACAAGCTTGTATAAGCAATTTTAGTGGTCAATTGGTTAATATTCTAACTGCCCAGCCTGACACAGACCAGTGATAAAATGTCTATGGAACATACAGTTAATCAGTCTTCCGTTTAGGTAGTATGCACACTCCATTTTGTAAACGCCCACTATTGATAGTCATGACGAACCATTTACCGACTTCAATGTAGCGGATGTCTAGGAGATGGTAATATTTGAGAAACTGGTGAACACAAATGACAATATGCTGTTAAATCAGGACTAGCAACTTTATATAGTTAATCCTCTACAAGAGCTATGGTTCTGTAACTTGCTTATTTCACTGCAAGTGGTCACTTGAATGTGAATAATGCGAGTGTGAGTCCCTTCAAACAAACCGTGCTAGTTTCATGATACTTGTGCAAACTATGTAGTAGCAAGCACACCAACCATCTGATTTGGAGGGTAAAAATTCAAGCGATCATGATTGCCTACTTCTTACTTCACCGTAATAATATTATTGCAAGCAGACATAAGAAGAATCCTTTGTAATCTTTACTGATCATTTTGTCCAACAGAGCACAGCTCAAATCTGTTTGGGGTAAATCCTGGTATATGTACATCTTATTGCTGCATATTTTGGAGGGATAATAATGTTACAATTATTTCAAGGTTCTCTTCCTTGATATGGTCTTGATATTGTTCTATAGTTATATACATTTTTATTAACAGGAATTTGAACATGGTTCAATTATTTCGAATGAAGTAGAGAGAGTGAGAAAAAATGCTCCTTCTTCGATCTCATCAAGCCGATTGTCGATACAGACCTCCAACTTTGAATCATCCAATATGTTAAAGTGTGCCATCGATGCCAGCCAAGCCAAGACAAACTATCTTGAAGATGCTGCTACACATTCCAGGTGCATTGTAGATATTCCATTAACAGAGTGTGAACTTGACAAGACTTGCTCGGCAAATGAGCCAGCTCCATTTCTGGAGTCAATTAATGAAATACCGGCGAATGGCAATTTTTTTTTATATCTGTCCAGATGACCTAATTACAGAGCCCATGTATCAAACACTATTTCCACAATCTGAGTCTGACTATGATGATTGGGAGGACTCAATTGATCTGACTAGTGTATCTTCTGTTACCTCTATTTCTTTATCAACTGTATCATCATGTGAGATTTGTCCGACAAGTGACGACCCATTTGCAGAACATGTTCCACATTATCTGTCTGAAATGTCGGTGGCATCAAACAATCATGATAACAGTCCTCCTGCAGTTTCATCACATGTGGCATCAAATGAAATTTTACGTGCTAATGAAATGTGTGTCAACATCTTTGATGTGTCACCGTCACTGGGTGCCACTTCAAAATGCATAAATGTAAGTATTATTGTTTCCAATTTAAATGTATTTGATCTTTATATCAGCTAAAATTCTTTACACTGCCAGCGTTTCAGCCAAACTACTTATTGACTTTATCATTGGCATTCAATATTGTAGTTCACTTGATTAGAAATTCAAGGTTATTAAAAGTTATTCATTGGTAGCATGTTTTACATGAATTTTTTTTTTGTATATTATTCACAGGCCCAACAACGTCGTAGTAAATTCCGAGCCTTTATGAAGGAAATACCATCACTACTCAAGAGGTTTTTCTGTATTTCAAGAGCAGATTAACTCAGAGATTTAATAATCATAAGATTAACTATATTTGAGTCTGAAATTTAACATACCTTAAATTTAACAATTTCTTTTTTTTTGTTAGAATTATTTCTTTGTTCATAAAATTTATTCAAATTGCATACCAATTTTCAATTAAGATGATTTGGGAGCATGGAGCTATTTATTGGTAAAAGTAAAGAGAGACATTGGAAATTTTCATCTTATATATATACATATCATTGCTCTTTTTGCATTAAAAGTTGTGGTTTAATATTGGCGACAGAAAATGATAGGTGCCGCTATTTTCATGATAAGTGCATGTATGGCAGTCTATATTAGGTCTGTAGACAAATGTTTATTATTTTTTTAAGGTTACATAGTGTTTAATTATTTTTTTACTGTTGGAAATTTGATCAATCTTATATTAACTAAAAAAATATTTTTACATTATTGTGAAACTGTAATAAATGGCTGTTAATGCAACAGATGTTTAGATGTTAATTAGTTTAGCTTTTTCAAAACATGGAGCAGAGACATAGGAGTAAATTTTGTATTGGTGGGGCAAAGCAACACCCAAAGAACTCCCAATACCTGTTTACCACAAACACTTTTGCACCCACTCATAATTCAAGCTCACATTAATTTACTAAATTTACAATATTACTTAAAATATGGAAATGTTGACTTCTTATATACGTTCACAAAATTCATTAGCTATAAAAGACACTTGCTTTAACTTCAACAATTTAACAACGTTGACTTAATGTAATAAAAATAAAAAAAATTTAGTTATTGGTAGCCGCTTTTGAAGAAGTCACAAAATTGGTTAGTTTTGAGAAATGTCTTTTTACAACAACCTATTAGTTCACAATGAAGCAGTATCTTGTAAGTCTGATTCATAGGTATCACCGCTAAGGTCTTTGGGAGCTCAGACAACAAGTTTGGTGTTTAGTTATCCATGCATGGCTTGGATTTGATTGGTTCAAATTTGAGGTGCAGATTTTTTTAGAGACCTTCAAGTTGGTACATGCTTAGAGTGACATTCAATATATCATTGTACTCAAATTACCTAGATAAATTTAAGAAAATAAATGGTGGTTAGAAACATGATTATGATTTTTCGGGATCTTGATATTTTGGGGGCCCCCCCATAATCATACATAGCCATTATTTATGAGGTGATTAATCTTAATAAGCTGGCTTTAGAACCATCATGGCTGTTATAATCAAAGTGTATCCAGCAAAAAAGGGAAGGGAGTGAACAATTTTTTTCAATTACACCAAATTATGGGCTTAACTCGCACTTTGTCAATACTGTGATTATTGAAAGAGCCGGGTTAGGTCTAGGGCAATGGGTAAGACGTGTAGTGGCTAGGGTTAGGGCAATGGTATGATAATATTGTCAATGTTGACCATATCATTGTGGTAATGTAGCGTTATGATTGTGATATCAAGAATCATGGTAATTATAATCACTATCCCATATCCTGAATAAAAGACTACAGCAATACTAGACCAAAAACTTCCCCTCCTTCCATGTATAGAAGCCAGGGCTAGGAATACATGAAAGAACTTAAAATATAATGTACAATGCATCAATATTGTTACTTAAATATTATTATAAGGTACGTGTTTGATTATTATTTTGCTAATGCCCATTTGATCAATCGATGGATTGTGATGTCTGATTTGATGTCTTTTCCATGACCAGAGGATAAAAGGAATGGCTTATTACCTAAGCAAAGTCTATAAAGAGTGCTGAAAACAACCACTGCAGATTGCTGACAAGATGGATAAATTTTCTTTAGAGTTTGTGTATAATGAATTTAAAAATAAATCTTAGTTAGCTAGCTACAAGTTTAGGTAAAACTAAATTACTTCTGATGTACTTATCCTCATAATAAGCGCTTGCACTTGGAGGCTTCTTTTTGGTGTATGCTGTCAGGAAAATGTAGAGGACAACATAAATTACACATATCCACTTGGCTAGGGGGAAATAGGACCAATTGCCTACTTTATACCAGCGGCTACTTTAATTAATTGGAAGCAACTTTCTACTCTCTTGATCATTTGAAGAAATATAATTGAGGCATTGAAACACTTGTAGTATGTTATAATAATCAAAAATATATTAAAAAAAGTTCACACACTTGCTAGATGCAGCTGTACAAGTATTTTGCTGCATTCTACATCTACCCCTAAGTGTGTAAACGCATCCTCTCAAAATTATCAAGGAATGAAAAGTTCACTCATACCAAGTATATATAGTTGTACATATATAGGTATATACAAATAGTGTAAGCTTATCCAAATTTTTACTATTTTTAAAAAAATGTGGGAATAGAAACTTTCAACAAATCATTTGAAAATATGATACTAAAATTACCTACACAATGATAAGAATGTCCAAAACACATAATTTCAGCCACGTTGTAATTTTGACAATATTCATACATATTTCAATTGAATACAATGTGCATGCTATATATTGAAGTTTCTATTTAATAAAAAAAAAATTTTTAATTGTGCCATGTAAATTGTATGAGGGTTGAAAGATCAAAGCATACCTATAAAAACTTGGCCAACTGAGGAGTTCCCTTTAATAATGTTTACACAAACCATGATTGATTTCTGTCGAAGTTCCATCTGCAAGAGCCATATCTATAGTGAGCTCAAGCTTTAATTATTCTGATTTGCATGTTGCACAATGCTTTAGCATGACTAATATCTAATTGCGTGTTACCTCAAATTTGATGGATGGAGCAACATTGGTATTCATATTATGTCTGAATGGGAAATTTACTAGCCAGACTCCGACTTATACATTAAATCTTATTAGGGTGTGTGGTATGTCTCTACAGTTCCTAATAGAGAAGATAGTCACAATATCCAGCTCCACTGACTTACTTGAGTGTAAGTGTGTGTGGCTTACAAGTCTGAATGTGAGGTTGCATGCCGAATGTGAGGCTGGGGTCTGAATGGGAATGAGTCTGAATGTGAAACAACAAGTCAAAATTCGACACTACAGGTCTGAATGTATTGTGACTGGTCCAAATAGAGAAGATAGTCCTGAAGATAGTCTTGATATCGAGCTCCAGTGACCTACTTGAGCATAAATGGGGGATGGCAAGTCCGAATGTGCGGCTGCATGCTGAATATGAGGATAAAGTAAGAATGTGAGGGTACAGGTTTGAATGTGTCACAGCAGGTATGAAGGTGTCACTACAGGTCAAAGGACTGAAGATATTTCCAATATCTGGCTCCTCTGACTACTTGAACATAAGTAGGTGTGGCTGACAAATCTGAACGTGAAGCCGAATGTGAGGTTGCATGCTGAATATGAGGCTGCATGCTGAATGTAAGGCTGAAGTCCCAAAGTAAGGATGAGATCAAGATATTAGGCTAGAGAGATGAAAGTGGAGAAGTTCATCTTCATTACGAGGCTACAAATCTAAATGAAACTTAGTCCAGCTCTCCTCACTTACTTCAACATAATTGGATGGCATGGTAAGTCTGAATATGAACATGTGTGCTGAATATGAGGGTGAGGTCCAAATATAAGGCTTGAGGCTGTAACAGGAATGATTGACTCGTTATCTAACAACTCAAGACTTATTTGGATATAACAGGTTTCCAAAGAGGGCACCATAATCTTGCCGTTTAATAATACTTGACAACTTCAGTTGCAGTTTGGTCATGGTCCCTTCACGTACATTGTTCTGCTCTACCGGCGCTTCATTCCAGGAATGGATGTGACTCTTTTAGTGCTCATCGCATTAATGGTATTAACATCCTATCAAAATCTTAGTCAAGTAAGCCACCACCATTAGGCAATTGCAAAGTTTGACAAATTATTTGGTCATAATTTTTACACATTCCATGCATGTATTCTGACCGTGAATATAGAGCAGGAATATTAGGAATCTATCAGTGTATATTAACAGCATCACCTACAACATTACTATTGCAAATTCTCAAGGATATCAATATTTTAGCCAATATACTTGGCGGCCTACATTGGTGGTAGTGTGTGGATGCTGGCCACAGGCAATTAGTGTTGGGGGAGTGGGTGATGATTGCAATTGTGTTAGAATTTACCCAAGTAGTTATTTACCAAAACTTATTTCACCTTTTACCAATTAACCCTCTGCTGCCCCTCCTGATTTGATGTAAAATATTATATTTTGTGTTTTTATATATATTTATATATATATATATATATATATATGCATCTAAGAAATTACTGGAAGGGGCGTGGTTACATTGTCTATTGTGAGGTGTTCCATTTTTATACAGTACAGAGTAAAAAAAAAATTGCAATTTTTTGTAACTTCCTTGTTATTTCCGATAGCTGATATATGCTTCCCTTTTTTTACTCTATTAAAAGAATGCTCATGTTTAAAAAATGATCCCTGTATTTCTAAAAAAAAATCCCAGTACTTCTTGAGTTAGCTACAGAAAGGAAATAAACACAAAATACTTAGTGGACAAAAGCACACTTCTGAAATTTCAATCTTACTTTGCAGATCAAGAAAATATATCACTCTTTTTTTTTTGTAGAAGCTTTGTAGTAGAAGTTAGAGCAGGAATGATGTATGTAACTCAATATAATGAAGAAAATATGGATTAAGTTGTAGGTTAATATTATGAAGACAGATATTATCATTCTTTTTTAAAATTGTATTATACTTTGTGTTCATTATAATATATCCAACATACGAATGGACAGAATTGTGAAGCAAACTGAATTCACCTTGCCAAGATTTGTTTTCCTAATTTTTTTTAATTTGCTTACGATAAGTGTGCATATATATATGTTCGCTACAATTAACCACGTATTCTGGCTGCACCACTGGATGGCCTGAAACACAATGGGATGGCAATAGAAATGTGTATGTGAAATACTGTTCCTTTACATACCAACTATGTAACCTGTACTTTGTACTCGCACTCGGTATGTAACTTTTAATCTGTAACCATGCTAACACTTTCAGTTTGATGTGTGTAAAGTTAAAGTTACTTAAATATTATTATAAGGAACTTGCTTGATTACTATTTTGATAATGCCCATTTGATCAATCGTTGGATTGTGACGTCTGATTTGATGTATTTTCCATGACTATAGGATAAAAGGAATGGTTTATTACCTAAGTAAAGTCCATAAGGAGTGCTGAAAACAACAACTGCAGATTGCTGACAAGATGGATAAATTTTCTTTAGAGTTTATGTATAATGAAGTTAAAAAAAATCTTAGGTAGCTAGCTACAAGTTTAGTTAAAACTAATTTATTTCTGATGTACTTATCCTCATAATAAGCGCTTGCACTTGGAGGCTTCTTTTTAGTGTATGCTGTCAAGAAAAAGTAGAGGACAACATAAATTACCCACATCCACTTGGCTAGTAGAAAATAGCACCGATTGCCTACTTTTTACCAGCGACTACTTTAATTAATTTGAAGCAACTTTCTACTCTCTTGATCATTTGAAGAAATATACTTGAGGCAATGAAACACTTGAAGTGGGTTATATTGATCAAAAATATGAAAAAAGTTCACACACTAACTAGATCAGCTGTACAAGTATTTTGCTGCATTCTACATCTATCCCTAAATGTGTAAACTCATCCTCTCAAAATTATCCAGAATTGAAAAGTTCACTCATACCAAGTATATGTAGCCTTACATATATATATATATATAGGTTCATACCAATAGTGTAAGCTTATCCAGATTTTTACTATTTTCAAAGAAAATGTGCAAATAGAAACTTTCAACATATCATTTGAAAATATGATACTAAAATTACCTACATAATGAAAAGAATGCACAAACCCATAATCTCAGCCACTTTGTAATTTTGACTAACATCATACATATTTCAATCGAATACAATGTGTATGCTATATATTGAAGCTTCAATTTAAAATAAATTAAAAAAAAACACTCTGGTGTCATATATAATTATACGAGGGTTGAAAGACAAAAGCATACCTACAAACACTTGGACAACTAAGGAGTACACTTTAATGTTTACACAAACATGATAATTAATTTCTGTCGAAATTCCATCAGCAAGAGCCATATTCATAGGGAGCTCAAGATTCACTTATAAATTATTCTGATTTTCAAGTTGCACAATTCTTCAGCACTACGTCTGAATGGAAAACTCACTAGCCAGACTCCGACTTATATATTAAACATGATTAGGATAGGTGGTTAGTCTCTACAGATCCTAATAGTGAAAATAGTCACACTATCCAGCTACACTGACTTACTTGAGTCTAAATATGTGTGGCTTACAAGTCAGAATATGAGGTTGCATGCCAAATGTGAGGCTGAGGTCTGAATGGGAATGAGACTGAATGTGAAACTACAGGTCAGAGTTCGACATTACAGGTCTGAATGTATTGCTACTGGACCAAATAGAGAAGATAGTCCTGAAGATAGTCTTGATATCGAGCTCCATTTACCATCTTGAGCATAAATGGGTGAGTATGGCAAGTCAGAATGTGGGGTTGCATGCTGAATATGAGGATAAGGTATGAATATGTGGGTACAGGTATGAATGTATCACATCAGGTAAGAATGTGTCACTACAGGTCAAGTAACGAAGATATTCCCGCAATCTGGCTCCACTGACTACTTGAACATAAGTAGGTGTGGCTGATAAATCTGAATGCGAGGCCGAATGTGAAGTTGCATGCAGAATATTAGGCTGCATGCTGAATGTAAATCTGAAGTCTGAAATTAAGGTTGTGATCTGAATATGAGGCTAGAGATATGAAAATGGAGAAGTCCTTCTTCATTGCGAGGCCACCAATCTAAATTCCACTCAGTCCAGCTCTCCTCACTCACTTCAAATTAATTGGGGGGGGGGGGGGGGGGGGAGGAATGCAAGTCTGAATATGAAGCTGTGTGCTGAATGTGAGGGTGAGGTCCAAATATGAGGCTTGAAGCTGTAACAGGAATGATTGACTTGTTATCTAACAACTCAAGACTTATATGGATATAAAAGGTTCCCAAAGATGGCACCATGATCTTGCCATTTAATAATAATTTACAACTTCAGTTGCAGTTTGGTCATGGTCCCTTCACGAAGTGTGTTCTGCTCTATCGGGGCTTTATTCCTGGAATGGATGTGACACTGTTAGTAATCACCGCATTAGTGGTATTAACATCCTAATAAAATCTAAGTCAAGTACGCCACCGCCATGAGGCAGTTGCAAATTTTAACAAATTATATGGTTATAATTTTAACTCATTCCTGCATGTATTCTGACTATATAAGAGCAGAAGCATTAAGGAATCTATCAATGTATACCAACAACAACACCTACAAGAAGGCAGTTATTGGGGGAGTGGGTGGTAATTGAAATTGTGTTAGAATATATACAAGTAGTTATTTACCAAAACGTGTTGTACCTTTTACCAATTGACCCTCTGCTGCCCCTCCCAATTTGATAATAAAATATTATATTTTGAGTTTTTTTGTTTTTTTATTTATCTAAGGAATTACTGGAAGGGTGTGTGGTTACAATATCTATTGTGAGTTCTTGCTTTTTTATACAGTATTTAGAGTAAATCTTTTTAAAAAAAAAAAATTTTGTAACTTCTTTGTCATTTTTGATAGCTGATATATACTTCCATTTTTTTACTCTATTAAAAGAACGCTCATGTTTAAAAATTGAACCCTGCATTTCTTGAGAAAAAATCCCAGTACTTCTTGAGATAGCTATAGAAAGGAAATAAACACAAAATGCTTAATGCAAGTGTGGACAAAAGCACACTTCTGAAATTTCAATCTTATTTTGCAGATCAAGAAAATATATCGCCATTTCAATTTTTTCAGAAGTTTTGTAGTAGAAGCCAGAGCAGGAATTATGTATGCAACTCAATATATGAAAAAAATGTGGATTAAATTGTAGGTTAATATTATGAAGACAGATATCATCATTCTTTTTTAAAATTGTATTATACTTTGTGTTCATTATAATATGTCCAAAATACGAATGAACACAATTGTGTTGCGAGCTGAAATCACCTTGCCAAGATTTTTTTTTTCCTTACTTTTTTTTAAATTGCTTACGATAAGTGTGCATATATATATATTCTCTTTACAATTACCTACGTGTCATGGTTGCTCCACAGGATGGCCTGAAATACAATGTGATGGCAATAGAAATGTGAATGTAAAATAGTGTTCCTTTATATACCAACTGTGTAGCCTGTACTTTGTACTCGCTATCAGTGTGTAACTGTTAATCTGTACCCATGCTAACACTTTCAGTTTGATGGTGTGTAAAGTTATGTTTGGAACCAAGTTAAAAAGTAGAGGGATTTATTAAAAAAATTGCCATTTTGCTCATCTAACTCGAGTCCATCATAGCTAGCTGCAATTGAAGTTCAAATCAAAGGACACTTTCAGGAAAAAAACATCAGCATGTGGGAAATGACAATACAAAGTCTCCCTCGTGCAGTTTTGTTCCTCCAAACTCAGTGTTCACTGCAGTTTATCCCAACCTATCAAGGGGGGGCCACACCTGAAACCAACGAAATTGGAACACATATTTGTAGCTGTCATAACCTTTTTTCCCTTTCTTCTGTGCAAATAATTATTATACAGCTTGTTACTTATTGTGTGTGCTTTAAGATGATATTTAAAAGTCTCTATAGGCACCTTTTCTTAGTAGATATATCCAAAAATGCAAGGGTGTCTTGGTGTTGCTATAAATCTTCTCGTAGTTATGTTGATTCCAAAAAGGTATAACATTGAATTTACAAACAAATTACGAAGTTTCGGTCATATTAGATTGAGCTTATGGCTAAAGATTATAAAGAATTCTCTAACAACATCAGCTCTCTCACATTGGAAAGAAGGTCATGAACAGTCCATTCTCTCCTCCTCCTACCTCACATCATCAGAAAGTGCGGGACCAACCATGGGTACAAGCCATAGTTTATCTCCTATTTGCTGCCAAAATTCCAGATGTTTAGTCAATCTATCCTCATTGCTGACTCTGCTACAGAGTCTGGCACATAGTTAAATATCGTACCTGTCTCTTCTCAGAGTTTGAGAATGTGTGATGATACTATCTGTATCATCATATGCAACTGGTTTGACATCCACTGTGCCAACCTCATCGATGTGAACCATGTGGAGTGGCTGTGGAGCATCTCACTACCCATGGTCTGGGCTGCAAATGAAGTCTGGATTGACATTCTCAACATGCTTCCATCAATGGCACTATTCATGGATCAATGGTCCCATCCCATCTTGAACCCTCTGGTTTGATGCGATCAGACGGTAAGACCTGATGGCATGACCCATGTTCATGGTCAAGTAGAAAGCTGGGTCTTAACTTGTTCAGACATATTGTTTCTTTAAAAATCAGCTTGGCAGTAATTAAACTGAGTAAAACCATTGCAGAAGCAACAAAGGCAGATGATATTCCAAATTAGGCTCCTCCTATTTTTTCATGGCTGTGGCAGTGTAAACTAGTGGTATTTGTACTTCAAACCATTGCAGCATTGAAATTCAGTTGAAATAACAATACTCTACGTTACTTATTCTTGGTTTACTTCCATAGATGACTGCAAATCTGTATATGCAGTCTTCCTTGAGGTGAAAAAAAATCATTTTACTCTGTGCCACATAGAATAGACCTAACCTAAAAACCCTGTCCTTTCTCAATCTGCTTTTCACTTATCTTATAGCTTGGTCACAGAATGTTGCTATACAAGGAATTCTCTTCTCTCCCTGTCATGCCACATATGGAGTGCCTCAAGGATCTATTTTTGTTTCACTAATCCCTATTCTCTCTATGAACGATGATGCAAAGCTCACACCTTCTCCCTTGTCTACACTTACTAAATTTGCCAATGTCATCCCCCTCTCCCATCCTATCGCTTCCGCATCCTCCTTATGCAAACAGATATTGATATCATTTCATCCTGGCTATCTTCCAGTCTCCTCCCGATTAACCTTGGTAAGAATATGTACATGATAATGACTCATCAATCCCTTGCCTTCTCATCCTACTCTGTACTGGTCCTTGATAGTACTTCCCTTGAACTCATCACATCATTTAAATGCTTAAGATATTCTTTCACATTTCCTGGAACCTCCACACAAGTCAAATATGCGCCAATTCCTGGAAATTAATACAATAAATTTATCGCAACTTCTACTACTACTTATCCCCTCACGAGCTACTAAAAGTTTATAAAACCTTGATTCTCCCTTACCTATTGTTCCTCTGTCTCTTTCCGCTTCTTTAAATTCAAAAAATGACTAGAAAGTAATCCAACACTTTTGCATTAAGACTCTGCACCCACCAAGGTCATCTGACTGTGCATCCCTTCTCTCTATCCTTCAGCTTCCTACACTCTCTAACAAATAGTACAGGATAAGCTTCTTCTTCAATAAAATCATAAAGAACCAAATCCACGTTCTTCCAGACTCCATTCAACCAGCTAAAAGACCAACAAATTTAGGACAATCACTGTTGTTGATATTTGGTTGATATGTGTATCTTGGTAAAAACCACACTTTCCATTTGGCCGACACGTAGACTATTGCAATACCTTCAAAATCGCTCAATTTCGGCTTGTATGCCAGAAATTTTAGATTTTAGAGTTCTTAATTAAAACGGTTGGTTGAGGCCACTATGCCTGAACTGGCTTTTGTGCCAAGTTTTGTCGCCTACATTACGAAGGCTTACAGATGAGTAGGGGAGTATGGTTTGAAAGATTTTCTATCGGAGAACATGTCATCGGCAGTTATCCCTATACTGCGAGAAGTATTGTTTGTTATTGCCATATTCTCGGGATTTCGACGGCTCTAATGGACAGTTACCGTATGCTGATACTGCTGTTTGTTTTAGAGAAACCATTTTTGCAATTGTTCCAAATGTTGTTGCTTTTGTTGTTGTTGTTGTTGTTTTACTTCTTCTGTGCGGAGGATTAGAGGACCACATCCAGGGTGTGCTGATAGGAGGAAGATCGCCTAGACGTGTGCGTGCCCTATTTCATTGTGGGCATGCGTATTAACAGAAGCTAAGGTGCGTCTGAATCAAACCTGTTTCCAATTTACGGTTGAAGTGTAATAATACTTTCTCCAGTATTTTTTATTGAATTAGACAATTAATCGATTACAATTGATTTTGACCCTGCCAAACAAACTTCTTTTGAGGTTGTGTTCAATCCAGTCGATCACACTTCTTTTGAGGAACAGCTCTATGTTGCCGAGCAAACTCCTTTTGAGGTAGAGCTCGATCCTGTGAAGCAAACTCCTTTTGAGGTAAAGCCATTATAATATCTAAAACATGTAGTTAGATAGTGCTTCTGTTTGTGTGGTTAAATTCAATGTATGTATATGGAATGTGAATTTCATGGTGTACTTATCTTATCATTAGTACAATATTGCTTGGAAAGCCGTAAGATAATTGAAGCTACTCTTTTTCAGGATTAATCCTTTAAACAATTGAAAGTTGTAAGAATTGGCTCCATTGATGCAGACAAACTAAACCAGTGTGATGATACTGGAAAAAGAATTCAATGTGGTTTCCTGTGTATGTATAAGCATGTGTGAATCCTTCCACACAGAAGACTTTCTAGAAACTGAGTTGAGGACTGGAATAGGGTCCATAATGGCAGTTGCCTTTTTGTTTTAAGGATCACATCACCGACTAATTTGAAGCTTTCTGACTGTAATAAAATAAATATATTTTCTGGGGTAACCATGTCACAAGCTTGTATGAGCAATTTTAGTGGTCAATTCGTTAATATTCTAACTGCCCAGCCTGACACAGACCAGTGATAAAATGTCTATGGAACATACAGTTAATCAGTCTTCTATTTAGATAGTATGCAACCTTCATTTTGTAAACGCCCACTATTGATAGTCATGACAAATCATTTACCAACTTAAATGTAGGGGATATTGAGGAGATGGTTATATTTGAGAAACTGGTGAACACAAATGACAATATGCTGTTATATCAGGACTAGCAACTTTATATAGTTAATCCTCGACAAGAGCTACGGTTCTGTAACTTGCTTATTTCATTGCAAGTGGTCACTTGAATGTGAATGATGCGAGTGTGAGTCCCTTCAAACAAACCGTGCTAGTTTCATGATACTTGTGCAAACAATATAGTAGCAAGCACACCAACCATCTGATTTGAAGGGTAAAAATTCAAGCGACCATGGTAACCTACTTCTTACTTCACCGTAATAATATTATTGCAAGCAGACATAAGAAGAATCCTTTGTAATCTTGACTGATCATTTCGTCCAACAGAGAACAGCTCAAATCTGTTTGGGGTAAATCCTGGAATATTTACATCTTATTGCTGCATATTTTGGAGGGATAGTAATGTGTACAATTATTTCAAGGTTCTCTTCTTGATATGGTCTTGATAATGTTCTATAGTTATATACATTTTTATTAACAGGAATTTGAACATGGTTCAATTATTTCGAATGAAGTAGAGACAGTGAGAAAAAATGCTCCATCTTCGATCTCATCAAGCCAATTGTCGATACAGACCTCCAATTTTGAATCATCCAATATGTTAAAGTGTGCCATCGATGCCAGCCAATCAAAAACAAACTATCTTGAAGATGCTGCTACACATTCCAGGTGCATTGTAGATATTCCATTAACAGAGTGTGTACTTGACAAGACTTGCTCGGCAAATGAGCCAGCTCCATTTCTGGAGTCAATTAATGAAATACCGGCGAATGGCAATTTTTTTTTTATCTGACCAGATGACCAAATTACAGAGCCCATGTATCAAACACTGTTTCCACAATCTGAGTCTGACTATGATGATTGGGAGGACTCAATTGGTCTGCATAGTGTATCTTCTGTTTCCTCTATTTCTTTATCAACTGTATCATCATGTGAGATTTGTCCGACAAGTGACGACCCATTTGCAGAACATGTTCCACATTATCTGTCTGAAATGTCGGTGGCATCAAATATTCATGATAACAGTCCTCCTGCAGTTTCATCACATGTGGCATCAAATGAAATTTCACGTACTAATGAAATGAGTGTCAAAATCTTTGATGTGTCACCATCACTGGGTGCCACTTCAAAATGCATAAATGTAAGTATTATTGTTTCCCATTTAAATGTATTTGATCTTTATATCAGCTAAAATTATTTACACTGCCAGCGTTTCAGCCAAACTACTTTTGACTTTATCATTGTCATTCAATATAGTAGTTCAGTTGAATTGAAATTCTCTGTTATTAAAGGTTATTCATTGGTAGCATGTTTTACATGAATTTTTTTGTTGTATATTATTCACAGGCCCAACAACGTCGTAGTAAATTCCGAGCCTTTATTAAGAAAATACCATCACTACTCAAGAGGTTTTTCTGTATTTCAAGAGCAGATTAACTCAGAGATTTAATAATCATATGATTAACTATATTTGAATCTGAAATTTAACATACCTTAAATTTAACAATTTCTTTTTTTTTTGTTAGAATTATTTCTTTGTTCATAAAATTTATTTAAATTGCATACCAATTTTCAATTAAGATGATTTGGGAGCATGGAGCTATTTATTGGTAAAAGTTATGAGAGACATTGGAACTTTTCATCTTATATATATACATATCATTGCTTTTTTTGCATTAAAAGTAGTGGTTTAATATTGGCGGCAGAAAATGGTAGGTGCCTCTATTTTCATGATAAGTGCATGTATGGCAGTCTATATTAGGTCTGTAGACAATTTTTTTTTTTTTTTAAGGTTACAATTGTTTAATTTTTTTTTTTTAAGTTGGAAATTTGATCAATCTTATATTAACTAAAAAATTTTTTTTACATTATTGTGAAACTGTAATAAATGGCTGTTAATGCAACAGATGTTTAGATGTTAATTAGTTTTGCTTTTTCAAAACATGGAGCAAGAGACATAGGAATAAATTTTGTATTGGTGGGGCAAAGCAACACCCAACGAACACCCAATACCGGTTTACCACAAACACTTTTGCACCCACTCATAATTCAAGCTCACATTAATTTACTAAATATACAATATCACTTAAAATACGGAAATGTTACTTCTTATATATGTTCACAAAATTCATTAGCTATAAAAGACACTTGCTTTAACTTCAACAATTTAACAACGTTGACTTAATGTAATAAAAATAAAAAAAATTTAGTTATTGGTAGCCGCTTTTGAAGAAGTCACAAAATTGGTTAGTTTTGAGAAATGTCTTTTTACAACAACCTATTAGTTCACAATGAAGCAGTATCTTGTAAGTCTGATTCATAGGTATCACCGCTAAGGTCTTTGGGAGCTCAGACAACAAGTTTGGTGTTTAGTTATCCATGCATGGCTTGGATTTGATTGCTTCAAATTTGAGGTGCAGATTTTTTTAGAGACCTTCAAGTTGGTACATGCTTAGAGTGACATTCAATATATCATTGTACTCAAATTACCTAGATAAATTTAAGAAAATAAATGGTGGTTAGAAACATGATTATGATTTTTCGGGATCTTGATATTTTGGGGGGCCCCCCATAATCATACATAGCCATTATTTATGAGGTGATTAATCTTAATAAGCTGGCTTTAGAACCATCATGGCTGTTATAATCAAAGTGTATCCAGCAAAAAAGGGAAGGGAGTGAACAATTTTTTTCAATTACACCAAATTATGGGCTTAACTCGCACTTTGTCAATACTGTGATTATTGAAAGAGCCGGGTTAGGTCTAGGGCAATGGGTAAGACGTGTAGTGGCTAGGGTTAGGGCAATGGTATGATAATATTGTCAATGTTGACCATATCATTGTGGTAATGTAGCGTTATGATTGTGATATCAAGAATCATGGTAATTATAATCACTATCCCATATCCTGAATAAAAGACTACAGCAATACTAGACCAAAAACTTCCCCTCCTTCCATGTATAGAAGCCAGGGCTAGGAATACATGAAAGAACTTAAAATATAATGTACAATGCATCAATATTGTTACTTAAATATTATTATAAGGTACGTGTTTGATTATTATTTTGCTAATGCCCATTTGATCAATCGATGGATTGTGATGTCTGATTTGATGTCTTTTCCATGACCAGAGGATAAAAGGAATGGCTTATTACCTAAGCAAAGTCTATAAAGAGTGCTGAAAACAACCACTGCAGATTGCTGACAAGATGGATAAATTTTCTTTAGAGTTTGTGTATAATGAATTTAAAAATAAATCTTAGTTAGCTAGCTACAAGTTTAGGTAAAACTAAATTATTTCTGATGTACTTATCCTCATAATAAGCGCTTGCACTTGGAGGCTTCTTTTTGGTGTATGCTGTCAGGAAAATGTAGAGGACAACATAAATTACCCATATCCACTTGGCTAGTAGAAAATAGCACCAATTGCCTACTTTATACCAGCGGCTACTTTAATTAATTTGAAGCAACTTTCTACTCTATTGATCATTTGAAGAAATATAATTGAGGCAATGAAACACTTGTACGTTATAATGATCAAAAATATGAAAAAAGTTCACACACTTGCTAGATGCAGCTGTACAAGTATTTTGCTGCATTCTACATCTACACCCTAAATATGTAAACTCGTCCTCTCAAAATTATCAAGAAATGGAAAGTTCACTCATACCAAGTATATATAGCTGTACATATATATATATAGGTACATACCAATAGTGTAAGCTTATCCAGATTTTTACTATTTTCAAAAAAATATGCGAATAGAAACTTTCAACAAATCATTTGAAAATATGATACTAAAATTACCTACACAGTGATAAGAATGTCAAAACACAATCTCAGCCACGTTGTAATTTTGACAATATTCATACATATTTCAATTGAACACAATGCGCATGCTATATATTGAAGCTTCTATTTAATTTTTTTTTTTTATTGTGCCACGTAAAATTGTATGATGGTTAAAAGATCAAAGCATACCTACAAAAACTTGGCCAACTGAGGAGTTCACTTTAATAATGTTTCACAAACCATGATTGATTTCTGTTGATGTTCCATCTGCAAGAGCCATATCTATAGGGAACTCAAGCTTTAATTATTCTGATTTGCATGTTGCACAATGCTTTAGCACGATAATATCTAATTGCATGCTACCCCAAATTTGATGGATGGAGCAACATTGGTGCTTATATTATGTCTGAATGGGAAACTCACTAGCCAGACTCCGACTTATACATTAAATATGATTAGGATGTGTGGTAAGTCTCTACAGTTCCTAATAGAGAAGATATTCACAATATCCAGTTCTACTGACTTACTTGAGTGTAAGTGTGTGTGGCTTGCAAGTCTGAATGTGAGGTTGCATGCCGAATGTGAGGCTGGGGTCAGTATGGAAATGAGTTTGAATGTGAAACTACAAGTCAGAATTCGACATTACAGGTCTGAATGTAATGCTACTGGTCAAAAAAGAGAAGGTTGTCCTGAAGATAGTCTTGATATCGAGCTCCATTGACCTACTTGAGCATAAATGGGGGCTGGCAAGTCCGAATGTGCGGCTGCATGCTGAATATGAGGATAAACTAAGATTATGAGGGTACAGGTTTGAATGTGTCACTGCAGGTATGAAGGTGTCACTACAGGTCAAAGGACTGAAGATATTTATGCTATCTGGCTCCTCTGACTACTTGAAAATAAGTAGGTGTGGCTGACAAATCTGAACGCGAAGCCGAATGTGAAGTTGCACGCTGAATATGAGGCTGCATGCTGAATGTAAGACTGAATCCCCAAATTAAGGATGCGATCAAAATATTAGGCTAGAGAGATGAAAGTGGAGAAGTTTATCTTCATTGCGAGGCTACAAATCTAAATGACACTTAGTCCAGCTCTCCTCACTTACTTCAACATAATTGGATGGGGATGGTAAGTCTGAATATGAACCTGTGTGCTGAATATGATGGTTATGTCCAAGTATAAGGTTTGAGGCTGTAACAGGAATGCTTGACTCGTTATCTAACAACTCAAGACTTATTTGGATAAAACAGGTTTCCAAAGAGGGCACCATAATCTTGCCGTTTAATAATACTTGACAACTTCAGTTGCAGTTTGGTCATGGTCCCTTCACGTGCATTGGTTCTGCTCTACCAGCGCTTCATTCCAGGAATGGATGTGACACTTTCAGTGCTCATCGCATTAATGGTATTAACATCCTACCAAAATCTTAGTCAAGTAGGCGACCACCAAGAGGCAGTTGCAAAGTTTGACAAATTATTTGGTCATAATTTTTAAACATTCCATGCATGCATTCTGACCGTCAATATAGAACAGGAATATTAGGAATCTATCAGTGTATAGTAACAGCATCACCTACAACATTACTATTGCAAATTTTTAAGGATATCATTATTTTGGTCAATGTACTTGGCGGCCTTACATTGGTGGTAGTGTGTGGATGCTGGCGATAGGCAATTAGTGTTGGGGGAGTGGGTAGTAATTGTAATTGTGTTAGAATTTACCCAAGTAGTTATTTACCAAAACTTATTGCACCTTTTACCAATTAACCCTCTGCTGCCCCTCCTGATTTGATGTAAAATATTATATTTTGAGTTTTTAAAATATATATATATATATGCATCAAAGAAATTACTGGATGGGGCGTGGTTATATTGTCTATTGTGAGTTGTTGCATTTTTATAGAGTAGAGAGTAAAAAAAAAATCGCAATTTTTTGTAACTTCCTTGTTATTTCTGAAAGCTGATATATACTTCCCTTTTTTTACTCTATTAAAAGAATGCTCATGTTTAAAAAATGATCCCTGTATTTCTTGCGAAAAAATCCCAGTACTTCTTGAGATAGCTACAGAAAGGAAATAAACAGAAAATGCTTAAAACAAGTGTGGACAAAAGCACACTTCTGAAATTTCAATCTTACTTTGCAGATCAAGAAAATATATCGCTATTTCATTTTTTGTAGAAGCTTTGTAGTAGAAGCTAGAGCAGGAATGATGTATGTAACTCAATATAATGAAGAAAATGTGGATTAAGTTGTAGGTTAATATTATGAAGATAAATATTATCATTCTTTTTTAAAATTGGATTATACTTTGTGTTCATTATAATATGTCCAACATAGGAATGGACAGAATTGTGAAGCGAGCTGAAATCACCTTGCCAAGATTTTTTTTCCTAATTTTTTTTTTATTTACTTACAATAAGTGTGCATATATATATGTTCTCTACAATTACCCACATATTATGGTTGCACCACTGGATGGCCTGAAACATAATGGGATGGCAATAGAAATGTGTATGTGAAATACTATTCCTTTATATACCAACTATGTAGCCTGTACTTTGTACTCGCCGTCGGTATGTAACTTTTAATCTGTAACCATGCTAACACTTTCAGTTTGATGTGTGTATAGTTAAATTTGAAACCGAGTTAAAAAATACAGGGTTTTTTTGTCTTTTTTTGCCATTTTGCTCGTTTAACTAGAGACTGCCATAGCGAGCTGAAATTGAAGTTCAAATCAAGGTTACTTTCGGAAAAAAAACCTTCAGCATGTGGGAAATGACAATACTATTGCAGTTTTGTTCATCCAACCTCAGTGTTCACTGCAGTTTATCCCAACACCAGCTTGAAACATATCGTAATAATCACTCGTAAATCTCTTTCCTCCTCGTCCTACTCTGTACTGCTCCTTGATAGTACTTCCCTTGAACTCATCACATCATTTAAATGCTTAAGATATACTTTCACCTTTCCAGGAACCTCCACACAAGTCAAATACATACCAAATCCTGAAAATTAAAGAGACAAATTTATTGCAACCTCTACTACCCCTTGTCCCCTCACGATCTACCAAAAGTTTATAAAACCATGATTCTCCCCCATCAATTTTTCCTCTGTCTCCTTCCTCTTCTTGCAACACAAAAAAAGCTAGAAAAAATCCAACACTTTTGCATTAAGACTCTGCACCCATCGAGGTCATCTGAGTTTGCATCCTTTCTCTCTACCCTTCAGCTTCCTACACTCTCTAACAAATAGTACAGGATAAGCTTTTTCTTCAATAAATCATAAAGAACCAAATCCACTTTCTTCTAGACTCCATTCAACCAGCTCAGAGACCAACATATTTAGGATAATTACAGTTGTTGATATTTGGTTGGTATGTTTTTCTTGGGAAAAACTACACTTTCCATTTGGCCGACACAGAGACTATTGCAATACCTTCAGAATCTCTCAATTTCGGCTTGTATGCCATAAATTTTAGATTTCTTGATTAAAAAGGTTGGTTGAGGCCACTATACCTGAACTAGCTTTTGTGCCAAGTTTTGTCGCCAACACTACGGTGGCTTACAGATGAGTTGGGGAGTACGGTTTGAAAGATTTTCTATCAGAGTACATGCCATCGGCAGTTATCCCTATCCTGCGAGAAATACTGCTTGTTATTGCCACATTCTCGGGATTTCGATGGCTCTAATGGACAGCTTCCGTATGCTGCATCCAAGAAAATTGTTAGGAACCTGGCAATTCAACAATCATCTACGACAAAGATTTGATGCACAAAACAAAGATTCATCTATTTACTCGAACATGCCAAACCAATTCGGAACATGCATATTAGTCTAATTTAAAAACAACCTACTCATTTTAAAATAGAACGAAAACAAGACTGTTGCTATGCCAGTTAGATATCCTTTACCATATTAAATTATATACACACAATATTGTGGATGTGTGGTTGCAAAGGCACTCCGTGATTTTAGAACCAGCACATTATTGTTGTTGTATATGATTTTAAATGGTAAAGGGGTTTAAAACTGGCTGTGGTCTACATGCGGACGGTATTGTTTTCTTATACAGCTGTTTGTTTTAAAGAACCATTTTTGCAATTGTTCCTAGTGTTGTTGTTGTTGTTTTTTGTTTTATTGATTCTGTGTAGTTAAGAGTGGCGGAGGATTAGAGGACCACATCCAGGGTGTGCTAATTGGTGGAGGATCGCAAGTGCTTCCCCTATTTCATTGTAGGCAAGCGTATTAACACGACACTAAGCTGCGTCTGAATCAAACTTGTGTCTGATTTACGGTTGAAGAGTAAAAATACCTTCTCCAGTATTTTTTATTGAATCGGCCAATTAACCGATTACAATGGATTTTGATCCTACCACACAAACTTCTTTTGAGGTTGTGCTCAATCTATTCGATCACACTTCTTTTGAGGAACAGCTCTATGTTGTCAAGCAAACTCCTTTTGAGGTAGAGCTCGATCTTGTGAAGCAAACTCCTTTTGAGGTAAATCCATTATAATGTCTAAAACATGTAGTTAGCCAGTGCTTATGTTTGTGTGGATAAATTCAATGTATATATATTGAATGTGAATTTCATGACGAACCTATCTTATCATTAGTACAATATTGTTTCGATAGCAGTAAGATAATTTATAGCTACTATTTTTCTGGATTAATCCTTTAAACAATTGAAAGTTGTAAGAATTTGCTCCATTGATGCAGACAAACTAAACCAGTGTGATGATACTGCCAAAAGGATTCAATAAGGTTTCCCGTGTATGTATAGGCATCTGTGTAGCATTCCTCACAGAAGACTTTCTAGAAACTGAGTTGAGGACTTGAATAGTGTCCATAATGGCAGTTGCCATTTGTTTTAAGGATCACATCTGACTGTAATAAAATAAATATATTTTCTGTGGGAACCATATCACAAGCTTGTATGAGCAATTTTAGTTGTCAATTGGTTAATATTCTAACTGCCCAGCCTGACACAGACCAGTGATAAAATGTCTATGGAACATACAGTTAATTAGACTTCTGTTTAGGTAGCATGCACCCTCCATTTTGTAAATTCCCACTATGGATAGTGATGACAAACCATTTACCGACTTCAATATAGCGGATGTCTAGGAGATGGAAATTTTAGGGTAACTGGTGATCTCAAACAACAATATGCTGTTAAATCAGGACCAGCCACTTTATACAGTTAAACCTCTATAAGAGCTGTGGTTCTGTAACTTGCTTATTTCATTGCAAGTGGTCACTTGAATGTGAATGATGCGAGTGTGAGTCCCTTCAAACAAACGGTGCTAGTTTCATGATTATTGTGCTAACTATATAGTAGCAAGCACACCAACCAATCTGATTTGGAGGTTAAAAATTCAAGTGATCCTGGTTACCTACTTCGTACTTCACAGTAATAATATTATTGCAGCAGGCATAAGAAGAATCCTTTGAAATCTTTTCTGATCATTTCATACAACAGAGCACAGCTCAAATCTGTTTGGGGTAAATTCTGACATATGTACATCTTATTGCTGCATATTTTGGGGGAATAGTAATTTATACAATTATTTCAAGGTTCTCTTCCTTGATCTGGCCTTGATATTGTTCTATAGTTATATACAATTTTATTAACAGGAATTTGAACGTGGTTCAATTATTTCGAATGAAACAGTGACACTGAGAAAAAATGCTCCTTCTTCGATCTCATCAAGCCAATTGTCGATACAGACCTCCAACTTTGAATCATCCAATATGTTAATGTGTGCCATCGATGCTGGCCAAGCAAAGATAAATTATCTTGAAGATGCTGTTACACATTCCAGGTGCATTATAGATATGCCATTAACAGAGTGTATTCTTGACAAGACTTGCTCGTAGCAGAGCCAGCTCCATTTCTGGAGTCAATTACTGAAATACCGGCGAAAGGCAATTTTTTTTTTATATCTGTCCAGATGACTTAATTACAGAGCCTGTGTATCAAACACTGTTTCCACAATCTGAGTCTGGCTATGATTATTGGGAGGACTCAATTGATCTGACTAGTGTATCTTCTGTTTCTTTATCAACTGTATCATCATGTGAGACTTGGACCACAAGTGACGACTCATTTGCAGAACATGTTGCACATTATCTGTCTGAAATGTCGGTGGCATCAAACAATCATGATAACAGTCCTCCTACAGTTTCATCACATGTGGCATCAAATGAGATTTCACATGCTAGTGAAATGTGTGTCAACATCTTTGATGAGTCAGCGTCATTGGGTGCCACTTCAAAATGCATAAATGTAAGTATTATTGTTTATCATTTAAATGTATTTAATCTTTTTATCAGCTAAAATTCTATACACTACCAGCATTTCAGCCGAACTACTTTTGACTTTACCATTGTCATTCAATTTAATAGTTCAGTTGAATTGAAATTCTAGGTTATTAAAAGTTATACATTGGCAGCATTTTTCACATTAATTTTTTTGTTGTATAATATTCACAGGTCCAATAATATCGTGGTAAATTCCGAGCCTTTATGAAGAAAATACCATCACTACTCAAGAGGTTTTTCTGTATTTCAAAAGTAGATTTACTCAAAGATTTAATAATCATAAGATTAACTAGATTTGAATCTGAAATTTAACATACCATTAAATTTTTAAATTTTTTTTTTGTTGGAATTATTTCATCGTTCATAAAATTTATTCAAATTGCATACCTATTTTCAATCAAGATGATTTGGGAGCATGGAGCTATTTATTGGTAAAAGTAATGACAGACATTGTAACTTTGCATCTTATATATATATGTACATATCTTTGCTCTTTTGAGCATTAAATGTTTGGGTTTAATATTGGCAGCAGAAAATGGTCTATTTTCGTGATAAGCACATGTATTGCAGTCTATATTAGGTCTGTAAACAAATTTTTTTTTGTTTTTTTAAGTTACGGAGTGTTTAATTATTTTTTTACTCTTGGAAATTTGATCACTCTTATATTACTAAAAATATATTTTTACATTATTGTGAAACTGTAATAAATGGTTGTTAATGCAACTGATGTTTAGATGTTAATTAGTTTAGCTTTTTCAAAATATGGAGCAGAGACATTGCAATAAATTTTGTATTTATGGGGCAAAGCAACACCCATGGCACACCCAATACCTGTTTACCACAAACATATTTACATCCACTCATAATTCAAGCTCACATTAATTTACTAAATTTACAATATTACTTAAAATATGGAAACGTTGACTTCTTATATACGTTCACAAAATTCATTAGCTACAAAAGACTTGTGCTTTAACTTCAACAATTTGACAATGTTGACTGGGGGACGGCACCTGAAACCACCGAAATTTGAACACATAATTGTAGCTGTCATAACTTTCCCCTCCTTTCTTCTGTGCAAATACTTTTGATATCAGTTTATTGCTTATTGTGTGTGCTTTAAGAGGTTGTGTAAAATATCTCTATAGGCACATTTCTTAGAAGATATATCCAAAACGCAAGAATCACTCAAAAAATGGCACTTCCTAATTTGTGACAGACACAACTCCCAGGCGCCTTGACCGACGCGCCCCAAACTCGGTGTGTGGGTTGCTAAAGGACTTAGCTGTGATACAGTAAAAAATTTCTTTCTTTTTTTACCGTGAACCCCCCTGAGTTGCTGTGTTGAGAAGAGGCGGGATCAAAGAAATTGTTATGTTTTAGTTGTATTATATAATATTGAGTGAACATTTTTTCGCATTTTTTTGTAACTTCCTTGTCATTTTCAATAGCCGATATAAATTCCACCCCCCCCCCCCCCCCCCCTTTTTTTAAACTTTATTTAGATAATGCTTGTGTTTTTTTAAAAGTCCCAGTATTTCTTGAGATAAATATAGGTAGGAAATAGATCCAAAATGCTTTAGCAAGTTTGGTTAGAAACACACTTACTGAAATTCAACTTACTTTGCTGATCAAGAAAATATATCGCTATTTCATTTTGTATAGAAGCTTTGTAGTGGAAGCTAGATCTGGAATTGTGTAACTCAATATAATGTAGAAAATTAGGATTAAGTAGAAGGTTAATATTGTGAAGACATATTATCTTTCTATCTTTTAAATCTCCATTATACTTTGTGTTCATTATAAAGAGTCTTACATATGAATGCACGGAATTGTGTAGCAAGCGGAGAGAATCTTGACAAGATTTTTGTTTTTCTTATAATAATGTACATTTATGTATGTTCTCTTCCCAGATTACCCACTATCATGGTTGCAGCACTGGATGGCCTGAAATACAATGGGATGGCAATAGAAATTTATATGTGAAATTTTCTTCATCTGTATACCAACTATGTAGGCTATACTTTGCACTTGCTGCCGGTGTGTTAGTTTTCAACTGGAACCTTGCTAACACTTTCAGTTTGATGTGTGTAAAGTTAAGTTAGGAACAGAGAGACAAAACAGGTCAGATTTTTTGCCATTTGGCTCATCTAACCAGAGACCACAACAGCTAGCTGCAATTGAAGTACAAATCAATGGACTCTTTTGGGAAAAAAAACTTTCAGAATGTGGGAAGTGACAATACAAAGGTCTCCGTCTTGTAGTTTTGCTCGTCCTACCTCACTCTTCACCACGGTTTGCAACTACACCAGCTTAAAAACATCCCGCTGTAATGTTGTTGTTGTTTTTTTTTTTGGGGGGGAGGGAGAATTGGAGCATATAAAAAGTTCAAATATCGCCATAACACTTTGTACTGTTCTTCAAAGTTTTTTCGGTTGTTGTTTGAGTAAGTCTTGGTGTTGCAATAATATTCTCTTGGCCATGATGATTCCAAAAAGCTATAACATTAAATCTATAAACAAACTGCAAATTTTCAGTCTTATTATATAGAGTTTCTTTCAGAAAATTAAAATAATCCTCTAACAACACCAGCTCTGTCTTAGTGGAAAGAAGTTCATGAACAGTTCACCTCCTCCATCCTCACATTATTAGAAAGTGTGGGACCTCTCATGAGTACAAGCCATAGCAGATCTCCAACTTGCTATCAAAGCTCCAGATGCCTAGTTCCGCTATCCTCATTCAAATTTTGCTACAGTCTGTCTGGCACATGTTTAAATATCGTACCTGTCTCTTCTCTGAGTTTGCATATGTGAGATGATACTATCTGTATCATCATATGCCTCTGGTTTGGGATCACATGTTTCCACCTCATCAATTTGAACCATGTGGAATGGCTGTGGAGCATCTGGTTGCCCATGGTCTGGGATAAAAAATAGGTCTAGTTCGATATCTCAACATACTTCCATCAATGGCACTATTCTTAGATCACTGGTCCCATCCCATCTTGAACCCTCTGGTTTAATGCGATCAGATGGTAAAACCTGATTGCATGAACAATGTTCATGGTCAAGTGGAAAGCTGGGAAAAGGGGGGAGTTCACCTGAAAAAATCTGGGGTGAAAAAATTGAACACAATTTGTACCTGTCATAACTTTTTTTTCCTATCTTCTGTGCAAATAAGTATTATACTAGCTTGTTGCTTATTGTGTGTGCTTTAAGATGATATATAAAAAGTCTCTATAGGCATCTTTTCTTAGTAGATATATCCAAAAACATAAGGGTCACTCCAAAAAAAGGCACTTCCTAATTTGTGGCAAAGATAACTCAAAGGCGCCTTGAGCGACGCGCCCCCAAATTGGTCTGAGGGTAGCTAAAGCACTTAGCTGTGATACTGACGAGTCGGAATTTTTTTCCGGTGAACCCCCCCAGAGTTATGGTGCTGAGAAGAGGCGGGATCACAGAAATTGCGTGGGCGTACGGCAAATTTCTGTGATCCCGCCTCGTCTTAGCACCATAACTCAGGGTGGGGTTCACCGGAAAAAAATTCCGACTCGTCAGTATCACTGCTAGTGCTTTAGCTACCCTCAGACCAATTTGGGGGCGCGTCGCCAAGGCGCCATTGAGTTATCTTTGCCACAAATTAGGAAGTGCCATTTTTTGGAGTGACCCTTGCGTTTTTGGATATATCTACTAAGAAAAGATGCCTATAGAGACTTTTTATATATCATCTTAAAGCACACACAATAAGCAACAAGCTGGTTAATAATTATTTGCACAGAAGAAAGGGGAAAAAAGTTATGACAGGTACAAATTTTGTTCAATTTTTTTTTTCCAGATTTTTTCAGGTGTAGCCCCCCCTAACTTGTTCAGACATATTTGTTTCTTCAAAAATCAGCTTGGCAGTGAGTGAACTAAGTGAACCCGTTGCAGAAGCAACAAAGGAAGATGATATGACTATTCCAAATTAAACTCCTATTTTTTCATGGCAGTTACAGTGTAGACCAGTGGTATTTTTGGTTCAAAATCAAAGACGAATTGTAGCATTTGCCACAGAGCAGGCAAGACTGGTGGACATCA
>CBDHDT010000013.1:0-4631 GCA_965261215.1 Ekhidna sp. | reverse complement strand
GAGTGGATCAGATCTTTCAGTGCTCTGTGATATGAGTGGATCAGATCTTTTGGTGCTCTGAGATATGAGCAGATCAAATATTTTAGTGCTCTGTAATGAGTGGATCAGATCTCAGTCTACTGCAAGTCTTGCCAAGTAATGGTGATAAGAAGAAGTGGTCCTTAAAGTTTTAAACAGTTTTATAGACACACATTCCATAAACTAATTTTAACATTGCTTGTGTAGCCTAATTTGTACTTTCGTATCACGGCTAAGTGCTTAGGGAAGCCATAGATCAAATTTAAGCGTTTGATCTTACTGCACTGGGAAGTTATGACCATTTAAAGTTGGATGACCGTTTCAGTTGAGGGGGTGCAGATTTTGAGCGACCTTGATGTTGGTGCATGTACCTTCTGAGAAAATATGCCCATAGAGACATTCAACATATCATTTGAAAGCACACAGAATAAGCAACCACATGGTACCAAAATTACCTGCACACAGGAATGAAAAAAGTTATGATGATGACTAATATGTCATAACTTTTTTTCTATAGTTGCTCGCCCATTAATCCTCTACTACTACTGCATCTGATTTTGTTAAATCGAGTCACACTATTTCCTAGTTTAGCTTCAACTTTAACCGCTTCACCGTCATGAGCGCATAGAAGCGCGAGATTGATGACCGTTGCGGAAATAATTCTTAAAAATCAACCGTTGATCCTATACATTCAAAACTTAGCGTATACATGCGCAAAGGACAGTTCTATTTCCCAAAAAAATTCAATACACGTAGCACCTAGGTAACTATGACGTCAAACAATTTTGAATTCAAGCAATAATGGCTGAAAGAATAGATCGTGCTCGAGTGTTAGAGCTCCTATTTGATGACTGTTTAGACCTCTCTGACTGTGACAGTGATGAAGATGATGAAGATCAAGTATCTTCCTACCTTGGGGATGAGCTATTTGACCATGAGGAATTGGCAGCTTTGTCCAGAGCTCTAAGTTCAACTCAGGATGTTGGACGCTCTGTTGGAGATGGAGCTTTTGTGCTCCTGATGAGGAGAATGAGTATGAGAAGGATGAGTTGCTTGGTAAGTATGAGTAGATATCTATAGAATGGAATATAAAATTTTAGCTAAAATTTTAGCTAGCAAACTTGACTATATAATGAGACATAATAAGCCAGAATGTATATTATAATTATATCACCAGGGTGAAGTTCATAATAATAATAATAATCTTTTCAATAGGTTTCGCCACAGATATTGAATCTGCTGAACCTCTGAGTGAGGTGTGTAGTGTGTACCGTCAAAGACATGAGACCTTTTGTCACTGTTCTCATTGTGGTGTTAGCCTTTGTGCTGTGCGTGGGAAGGCATGCTTCAGGGAATTCCACACTCTCTGACTACTCGAACTAGCTTCGTTTTCTCTTCGAGATTTTCTTTGTATTTCTTTTGTAGTATGTACTTTTGTTAGGCATGTACATGTAGACTTATTTTCTTTATTATTATGTGCATTTCTGCATGCAGACACATGTGCAGTACACGTATGTTTTGTTGACGAGTCTTTGCTCTTTCTGCAACATCTTGAACTTCATAATTTTTTTTATATCAAATAAAACAGCCAGACCTCGTGGTGCTTGATGGGCAACAGTCAATACTGTTATAGACTGGCAAACATGGCTGGTTACTATATCCTGCAAAATAGAAAAATGAGGGCATTCAATATTCATAAATTATGCCAAAAAATGTACATTTTTCAGATTATATGTTGGTTGCAGGTCGATAAGTAACCATATTTTAGTATTTGATCTGAACAACCATAAAATATACTTGTAATAGTCGATAAACGCCGAGAAAAAAAGTATTCTAATTAAAAAACGGTTTGTGGTTTGGTTGCTAGGCAACATGTTTATCGCCAAATTGATCAGCAAATCTTTAGCAATCATGTGATATGTGGTTGCCGGGGACTTTTCCCGACCAATCATCAGATACAAAAATTAAAGTAAAAATAGGTCAAAATATCAAAATTAAGTCGACGGTGAAAGGGTTAAACGATAATATAGCATAATTTTATATTTCCTAGTTTAGCTTCAACTTTAAACCATAATATAGCATAATTTTATATTTCCTAGTTTAGCTTCAACTTTAAACCATAATATAGCATAATTATATATTTCCTAGTTTAGCTTCAACTTTTAAACCATAATATAGCATAATTTTATATTTCCTAGTTTAGCTTCAACTTTAAACCATAATATAGCATAATTTTATATTTCCTAGCTTAGCTTCAACTTTAAACCATAATATAGCATAATTATATATTTCCTAGCTTAGCTTCAACTTTAAACCATAATATAGCATAATTATATATTTCCTAGCTTAGCTTCAACTTTAAACCATAATATAGCATAATTATATATTTCCTAGTTTAGCTTCAACTTTAAACCATAATATAGCATAATTATATATTTCCTAGTTTAGCTTCAACTTTAAACCATAATATAGCATAATTTTATATTTCCTAGTTTAGCTTCAACTTTAAACCATAATATAGCATAATTTTATATTTCCTAGTTTAGCTTCAACTTTAAACCATAATATAGCATAATTTTATATTTCCTAGCTTAGCTTCAACTTTAAACCATAATATAGCATAATTTTATATTTTCTTGATCAGCTGCAAAGTCAGAAGTTTTAATTTTATTAATCACATCCACTATAGTAAAGCATTTGATAGAAATATATTTTGTGTTTTTTTTTATTACCTCAAGAATATATTAAACTGTTTTTTATTTTAATTCATTATATTGTAAGTTGTTGTTTTGTAAATGAGTGAAAAATGAAATTGCAATTTTCCCCCGCCTGCATTTTCCCTTTAATTTCCTCGTTGTTTTCGACAGTTGATATATATGTATATTGTATTGTAATTTCTCCTTTTCCTTCACTCGCATTATCATAAACTCCTCTAGCAAAAGCAAGCTTACAATTTAATGAATCCTATAAGTTTTAAAAAGATCTTGAGACAACAACTTCATCGAATAATTTGCAATGGTGGGTATGGTAAAAATTAAGAAGACATTTTCTGACGTTGTTTGTAGTAGAAGCTAAGCCAGCAAATCAGTACAGCATGTGACTCAATTATGGGGAGTATAAAGAGTTGACCTCAAGTTTTTTTTTGTTTGTTTTTCATTACCTTCCAGGGAAAATCAAGATGTGCTTTTTTTCTTTCTTCTGAGCATTCGGGGCCTAGGCACCTGCCACACCATATGCACTCACTGGCCAACGTCTAGCATTCGGGGCCTAGGCACCTGCCACACCATATGCACTCACTGGCCAACGTCTAGCATTCGGGGGCCTAGGCACCTGCCACACCATATGCACTCACTGGCCAACGTCTAGCATTCGGGGCCTAGGCACCTGCCACACCATATGCACTCACTGGCCAACGTCTAGCATTCGGGGCCTAGGTACCTGCCACACCATATGCACTCACTGGCCAACGTCTAGCATTCGGGGCCTAGGCACCTGCCACACCATATGCACTCACTGGCCAACGTCTAGCATTCGGGGCCTAGGCACCGGCCACACCATATTCACTCACTGGCCAACGTCTAGCATTCGGGGCCTAGGCATCTGCCACACCATATGCACTCACTGGCCAACGTCTAGCATTCGGGGCCTAGGCACCTGCCACACCATATGCACTCACTGGCCAACGTCTAGCATTCGGGGCCTAGGCACCTGCCACACCATATGCACTCACTGGCCAACGTCTAGTATTTGTCCTAGGACTGGAGTGCTTGAAGAAATTATGACACGAGTGTCTAGTATACTACAGGAAGAACTGTAATGAGATTCATAGAGTAGTAATCTCACTATACAGTGTTTGTGGTTTGCCTATTGATTTTGAGATGTGCCAGCACAGAGCATGCTGATGAGAGTGGTGTGTAGAGAGAGAAGCTTGTGATGTGATCTGGCAGTTGTAGTAACCTAGTCAGAGAGGAGCCAAGCAGGAAACGTACGATTGCCAACATAAAGTGTTAGATTGGCAAAGGTCCCTTAGAATAGCTGACTTAATAAAATGTAAGGAAGTGTTTTTTTAATTTTTAGCATTTCAACCGAATACTTCCTCAGGGCGAATGAAAAAGCAACGCAACCAGGATTGACAGGTTTTTGATGGGACTGGCTCCCTATCCAAAAGGGGTTTTGGACAGCCAAAATGGGAAAGGAATGGAACTAGTTTAAATAATTATAAGTCAAAAGTAACATTAGCATGCACAACAATAGCTTGAGCCTGCATATTGGGGAAGGGGAGGCACAAAAATAGCTTGAGCCTGCATATTAGGGGAGGAAAAGGCACAACAATAGCTTGAGCCTACATATTAGGGGAGGGGAAGGCATAACAATAGCTTGAGCCTGCATATTAGGTGGGGGGAAGGCACAACAGTAGCTTGAGCCTGCATATTAGGGGAGGGGAAGGCACAACAATAGCTTGAGCCTGCATATTAGGGGAGGGGAAGGCACAACAATAGCTTGAGCCTGCATATTAGGGGAGGGGAAGGCACAACAATAGCTTGAGCCTACATATTAGGGGAGGAGAAGGCACAACAATAGCTTGAGCCTGCATATTAGGAGAGGAGAAGGCA
>CBDHDT010000012.1:0-19872 GCA_965261215.1 Ekhidna sp. | reverse complement strand
ACTTCACCATGACTGTGTTCAGTCATTTCTCCCTGTGTGTGATTGGCATCAACTACATCAATTTTCTCATCTATGGGGACGCCACCAGGGACAAGGATATGAAAATTACAAGCCTCAAGAAAGAACTCAAGATAACCAAATCCCAACTTGACCAAGAAAAAACAAAAGAAATTTGACTGTTTCTCCCTCAGAAATGGAGATGTGGTTTTATATCCCTTCTAAGACTTCCGAGATGTTGACATACATCAGGAAACTAGATTCATTGGCAACTAGATTATCCGGAACTTCCTCTACAGTTACAACGCTTGCAGGATTCATACTGGTATTTGTATTTTCATAAAAAGATTCTGGCAGCAGTAAGATGGAAGACGACTTGGGAACTGAGCGCAGCACATTTACACTAGGATTCAGTTCAAAACGTTTTTCTCGGCTTCAGGCATGGCAACAGATTGATCCTCACAAGTTCCATCCGATGTGATGACCTCAGTGACTTTGAGCTGGAGTGGGGACAGTCAAAGCCCTGAAGGAATGAGTCTGGTGATCCGTGGCAGATTATCGATCAAAGAGATGGAATGGCAGACAAAAACCTCCAGTTGGGGACTTGCCATGGACAGGAGACTTGGAGTGGTTGAAGGGAGGACTCTTGGATTGTGAGGACTTCCAAGGGACCAGCTTGCTTCGGAGCCTCCAGACAGTAAGTTCAGACCTGTAGTAATGTCTCGTGAGAAGTAGACCGGTAGAGATGAGGACTGGGTGAAGTGGGGGACTGCGACCAGCTTCTGACCTGTACTAACGTCTCGTGAGAAGTAGACCGGTAGAGACGAGGACTGGGTGAAGTGGGGGACTGCGACCAGCTTCTGACCTGTAGTAACGTCTCGTGAGAAGTAGACCGGTAGAGACGAGGACTGGGTGAAGTGGGGGACTGCGACCAGCTTCTGACCTGTAGTAATGTCTCGTGAGAAGTAGACCGGGTAGAGATGAGGACTGGGTGAAGTGGGGGACTGCGACCAGCTTCTGACCTGTAGTAATGTCTCGTGAAAAGTAGACCGGTAGAGACGAGGACTGGGTGAAGTGGGGGACTGTGACCAGCTTCTGACCTGTATTAACGTCTCGTGAGAAGTAGACCGGTAGAGACAAGGACTGGGTGAAGTGGGGACTGCGACCAGCTTCTGACCTGTAGTAATGTCTCGTGAGAAGTAGACCGGTAGAGACGAGGACTGGGTGAAGTGGGGACTGCAACCAGCTTCTGACCTGTAGTAACGTCTCGTGAGAAGTAGACCGGTAGAGACAAGGACTGGGTGAAGTGGGGGACTGCGACCAGCTTCTGACCTGTAGTAACGTCTCGTGAGAAGTAGACCGGTAGAGACGAGGACTGGGTGAAGTGGGGGACTGCGACCAGCTTCTGACCTGTAGTAATGTCTCGTGAGAAGTAGACCGGTAGAGACGAGGACTGGGTGAAGTGGGGACTGCGACCAGCTTCTGACCTGTAGTAACGTCTCGTGAGAAGTAGACCGGTAGAGACGAGGACTGGGTGAAGTGGGTGGACTGCGACCAGCTTCTGACATGTACTTTATCCATCCGTAATAGTTTCCAGACAGTATTCGAACAGTTCTCGATGGGGTCTTGGGAAGGGATGGATGTGCTTCTCTGTAGCACTCCTTAGGGCGTGGTTGCACGATTGCGAATGACTTGAGGCACTTGTTAGGGGGCATTTCCACAAAGTTTCTTGCTTCCTGTTGCTTCACTATAGCACTAAGGTTACATTTGCACTTTTGGTAAACTAGAGTCTTGTGCTGAATTGTCACTGTATTCACAACTATGTACTGTTTATGACTCACAATCCTAATCCAGGGTAGAGGACACCTGGCATCAAGGCTGCAAGCAACACACTGGCCCTTCACCCAAGATGTGGGTGGTGTCTGGAGTTGGGATGAGACGGACGGATTAGCGGCCAGGAAAGTGAGAGGATTTTTGAACCTTGGTCTTCTGGTCAGTGGGTGCATTTTGGAGTGACGCTGAATGAAATGGAAGGTGGTTTTGCCTGCTAGAGTCATGTGACACAAATTGTTGAAATATATGGGAATTATTGCCAGGTTGCTGGTCTGCTTTTTTTACCTTTACATTCAATCTGACTGTCTCTCAAATCTTGAGAACAACATTGACTCCAGACACAGGAAAAATGCAAAAGCCGAGCCTTGCCACCCTGAGCTGGACTGGAGAACCCTTGCACAGTGCTTCCCAATCCAGGGAGCAGCAGACTCCGATTTTGAAGTTGTGGCATGAATTGACCTGACTTGACAACACAGACAGGACAGCTGACACTGACAGAGAAAGCAGGTGAACACCCCTGTTTTCTACAAACAAATTGTAGATCAGATTTGGACCAAGGAGGAGTGGGTGTCCAAAGTTGACATAGATTGTTCAGCATTGAAGGAGCTAGAAAAGAGTGCCTGCAGATCCCTCAACTCAGTCATTAAATTTGCCATGGATTGTCCAGTGTCGAAGGAGCTAGGAAAAGGGCCTGTAGACCCTCAACTCGGTCATAGAATTTGCCATAGACTGTACACCACTGAAGGAGCTAGAAAAAAGTGCCCATACGGCCCTGTACACTTGGCTGTCCCCTCCCTCCCAAATCTGTCGGACCAGTCTCTCTAATTTGAGCAAGGAAAATGGAAAGTGGCAGCAATGTTGGCCTGATTTGAGCAAGGGAAAGTGATGCCAGGAGACCAGAGGAGGGTCCCCTGGGACCTGCCCAAGCAGCCTCCGAGATGCAACCTGGGGACAGTTATTGATCGGACCTCAACCGTCTACCCAGGGGTCCAAGACCAAACCCTAACTGTGCCCATTGGCACTGTCCTCGACTTCAAATCCGACCTTTCTTTAACAATGCACAGTGGCTTCGCAGGTGGGGTGTTCCATAAAATTTTTAAAAATATAAATACAATTTTTTTTGGACTTTTTTTATTAAGTTTATATATATATGTGTGTCATTTGATAATTTGTTATTGACAATTTCAGATTAAAATGGTCAAAAACATATATTGAAAAAAGTAATTTTTCAATTTTAAGAGGGTAAAACATATTTTTTGTTAAAGTTTGTTTGCTAAAAAACGCTAGCTTTCTAGAAGCCTTTAACAAGGATTTTTTCTTTTATTTAGACACCCTTTACCTAACATGTTTGCGATTAGGTGCGCCTCTTCCTATAAATCCTCATATGGGTCACTGTCTGCAGGATGGGGAAAAGGTCCAATATTTGTCTAATGTTTTAAATAAAAGTTATGGCTCTCCATACAGCTGATTGATTGTCTTAACCTATATTTTTTTTATTTATTTGAGTTATTTGGGTGTACTAGATTTACTAGATGGCATGAAAAAACTTGTTTTCTCTTTTCGCACTTGTTAGTAATGTCCCCCTGAACTTGGATACTTGGCAAAAATGTAGCTTTTACACAACCTAGGAGACTTGCCAAATTATAAACACTCAACCCCAAGTGTTATACCTTTTTGGAAAGCTCTTGACCACATTAATAAGATAGTACAAGAAAATCTGATAAAATATCTAGAAAAATTGCCAAAAAATAAACAAAATGTCCAACAAAATGTCCAACAAAATGGCTAAAAATTGCAAAAAAAAATGCAAAAAAAAATCCCAAATCTCTAGACAAATCACTCAACCCCTAAGTGTTTTACCTTTTTGGAAAGCTGTTGGTCAGGTCATTAAGATAGTTGAAGAATATCAGGAAAATACATCCAGAAAAATGGCCAAAAATAACCCCAAAGCACAGGATTTCTTTTAGCTATTTATTGGCTGTTTTTTTAAAGGATATTTACTATCTTATTGACTTGGCCAAGGGCTTTCTAAAAGTTATAACACTTGGGGGTGAGAGTTATTTTTTTTCTGTGGTTTGGGGTTATTTATGTTACCTATTTTTGGTAATTTTTTTAGCCATGTTGCTTAATTTTTGGCCATTTATCTGGAAGTGTTTCCAGATTTTATTGTACTATCTTATTGACCTGAGCCCCAAATTTAAAACATTTTCTGAATACCAAGCTTGGTCTTATGACCAGCCTAATGTCCAAGTAAGGCGATTCTATTGGTGGTCAAAGTAGAAGGAGAGACTTGAACCAAAAGCCAAGGTGTGAGGTTAGTTCTCAGATATCCAAAACACTATACAAAACTGATCTTTAAGACAATATAAAAACTGCCAGTAAAATTTGACAGAGTCGCTCTAATTGTTGACAGTGGCCTGTATCGGAGACGAACCAATGTGCACAGTACACTATGTGAAGTACACCCTCATCACTTCCACCATCGTCACCAGGTAACATTGTCATCACTGTCACTGCTGCCTCCACCAGTACCTTCATCACCTACACACTCATCAACATCTGGCCAAGAAGCCAAGTTCAGGGGACACTACCCCAGTCCTGGAAAACCAAAAGGAGCCTGGGCCCAGCCAGGTAAAATCCTACCACTTTTGTTGCACAGTGGGATGTTCTCACTACCAGCTGCCATGACCAAGAGTGAATGGCCAAATATGCGGACATTACTTAGCAATACAAAGCAAACGGCACATCAAATTACTTTCTTCTATCAATCACGTTAGAGGCAAAACAGATTTTAAATGTTACCATAATATATTTTAGTTAAAACAAACTAAGTGGCCAAACATTATATTTGCAGACCAAAAATTTGTTCTGACCACACTTGATTTTCTTCAACTTTTAAAGTTGGAGAAAATAAAGTATCCTCTAAATTTAGATTGTTCAACTAAAATGCAATTTTTGGCCTTTTAAATTTTTTTTGAGCAATAAAAAAATTATACTTCCATACTCAGATAGAAATGCTGATTCCAGAGGAAGCACTTTCCCATCATCCTAGACAAGAAATTCTGGTATTTTAATAATCAGGAGAAGGTGATTAGTTATGAAATTTAGACATATCAGCATGTGTATCAGTTGTCTTAGGGAAGTGTTCAATATATAGACCCAGGCCTTCCAACAAAATTGGCTCTCAGAATTTGTTTTGCCCCCTTCAATGGTCAAAAGCTAACTTTAAACAAGGTGCTACTCAGTGCAGGACCCATGGTCTACAGTGCAGTTACCCTCCCCCTCCCCCCCCTCCGTGATGTATATGCAAACAGGTTGCCCCCAATTACTGGAGTGGAGGAGGAAATGATGGAAATGTCTCTGAAGACCCACGGTTCCACCTCCAGGGACTTGGGTAAAAAAATACTGAACACTTCACAAACTATCCAATCTTGGCTAGGCTGACCTGTAGACAGATATATGGATAACTGAATTTAAATGGACAGACCAGAGACATACTTGCAAATACTGAGCCTGCGAGTAGCTAATAACAAAAATACGCTAACTTCGGTTAGAGCGACTGTCAAATTTTACCGGCAGTGTTTAGATTGTATTCAAATCAGTTTCATGTATTGTTTTGGATATCTAAGAACTAGCCTCACACCTTGGCTTTCGGTTCAAGTCTCTCCTTCTACTTTGACCACCAATAGAATCACCTTAATGTCCAAGCATTTTCTGAGAAGGACACACCAAGCTGTCCTTTTGAGATATGACCATGCTTGGTCTTTAGAAAACTTCTTAAATTCTGGGCTCTGGTCAAGGGGTTTCTGAAAAGGTATAAAACTTGAGGTAGAGCATAATAATTAGGTAACTTCAATAGATGGTGAAAAAGACACATTTTGGACAAGAAGCCAAGTTCAGGGGACAATCCCCAGTCCTGGAAAACCAAAAGGAGCCTGGACCCAGCCAGGCTCCTACCACCACAGTGGGATGTTCTCACTACCAGCTGCCATGACCAAGAGTGAATGGCGGACATTACTTAGCAATACCCGGTCAAATTACTTTCTTCTATCAATCACGTTAGACTATTTTCGTTTTTAATAACTATAACTTTGGGAGGCTATTGGCCCCCTTGTTCTAGCTCCTGTGGAGGGATTGGGGGAACCCTTCAGACCCCCTAAAAAGTTATGGTAATTTACTATGGAAAAATAAGAAGAACATAGTTTGATATGGTGCTCAGAATGCCTTTATTCAGTGAAATACAAACAAGAGCCCATAGCAGCTCATATTCATGTTCCACAGTGCAGTACTGTACAATACAAACAAACAGACAAACAAACAGTATAGTACAGTACAGTACAGGACACATGGGAGTTGGACACCTTGGATGATATGAATGATTACACAAAGGCCCCTCAGATGACATCAAAGATGACACCTGCATTGGATGACACCAGGGATAACACAGGGACCCCCTGGAAGACACCAATGATGACTCCTGCATCAGATAACACCAAGGATGACACAAGGACCCCATGATGACACTAAAGATGGCACCAAGGATGACTCCAAAGATGATCCCACTGATGACACCAAAGATGACACCTGTATCTGATGACACCTGCACCTGATGACACCAGCAACCATATACTAGGTATGTGACAGCATTGTTATCAGATATGTCCAATTTAGTGTCCAATGTCCCATAAAGGGCCCTAAAATGTGTCTAATGTGGCAGTAATTATGTAACTTAGTCTAAATGTCAAAGCCTCTGAGATACATGAGTATGTAAAGATTACCTGCCTACAACTTCCCTTTATGCCTCCAACTGTGATACTCTGGTGCATCTTTGTTCTGAGATACTAGTTTTATAGTCATGGCAACTGCCTTCAATGTTGTAAAACTATAAATGTTCAAGGAATAAAACTAACAAATAGTATTATAGTACAGTACACTGCAGCACATTACAGTACATATCTGGGCTGTGTTGAGCAGTTTGATGAGTGCCAAACATTAGAGGTGTGGAAAAGAGGAGAAAAAGAAGAGAACAAATCAATCTGAAGACCCACATTCTGTCCATAAGGGACTGTGAGTAAAAAAAATATTGTTTTTACCATTTTTAGAAAATTAAGTGTGACACTTCTTTGGTAAAGTAATTTTGCTGCTAGAGCTCTCTGAAGTGGATAGGACAAAATTGATGCAGCAGAAGTTGCAGTAGCAGGAATCCATTTATATAGGTTCCTACAGGTATTCCAACTGTATATGGTCAGGGAACAGAGCAGGGTCCCCTTTAATGAATGAAGAAAACCCTTTGGTCTAGTGGTCATGATGGCTGACACCATCCAATTTGTGTTCTATGGGGTGAAAGTTCAAGCCCAGCCCAGTATACCCACCTCTGACAGTGCCACATTTCAGGTTGAGAGTGATGCCAATAGCACCATCTACCAGCATCAAGTTCCATTACTGCCACCAACAGCTGACTACCTGTACAGTACAAAACAGACTTAAAACCACAACTTTGACTTTATAAGACCCTATTCATTGTGATTATTGTCTAAATAAAAATATCATCTACAATAATAAAAAGTGTTCTAGCAAAGAATATGACTGAGTAATTGATGCTTTAAGTAATTGTGAACAAAGAGCAGATCCATCATGGCTTCTAGTTATCAAAGATGGTCTTAAAAGTGTTATAGCTAAAAATGACTGTGTAATTGATATTTTAAGTCAATGTAAAACATGATAGACAAATGCAAGCCCCCTACAGGAGCTAAAACAAGGGCCCTTAGGTCCCTGAATTTTTAGTTATTTTTTATATTGAAAATCTCACACAATTGTTTGAAGATGTGATGACAGATTTACTTTCAATATTAATCTCAGCTTAGGTGGCAGAGTTAAACTTTAAATTGAATATATTAAAATGTTTCATAGAATCTCTTTATTTGGTGGATTAGCCCCAGGAGAGTGTGACTTCTCCTAAATCCCCCTGACTTCAGACTATGATGTGACAGAGTCTATTTTTGTCCACATCAGTGAGTAAGATTCATCTTGCAGTAGTTTGCCTTGGTCTTTGAGTCAAGTGTAACAATTAGTTCAATAGTGACTTGTCTGTATGCAACAAAGACATTTACTAACAATACTTCTGGCCATTGCAACACCAGTGAGGGGAGAGAGCTCAGGGACCCATGCACTCCAGTCATGGCACTGCAATATACTTGTGCAATGCAAAGATTTGGCAAGAATCTCACACAGTTTGGTTCTCTGTCAGTATTTTATTCAAGTAGTCTTTTGATTTACATACTTTTTAATTTGTCAATATCAGAATATTAGAAAACTAGAAGGTACAGGGGCCTATGGCCCCCTACTTCTATCTCCTGTGGAGGGCTTAGGAGGCCCTTTGGGCCCCCTGACATGTGGGGGTAATTTATTTTAAAAAATAATGAAAAAAAATCCAGGAAAATCCATTGACATTTGACTGATCTATGGTTTTGTCAAAATCTGATCTTAGGGACCCCCTAAACCATCTTTTTTAGGGTTCAGAAAAAAATTCTGTGTATCTACAAAAACATTATTTGTGCCAATTGACCACCATGAAATATTTAAGATGTTTAAATTGAGTTTTTGTGGATCTGATAAAAAATGCCCAACAATATTTTTAAATCCCTTTATGGGGCACTTCCAAAAATCTTTGACTGGATCTGAAAGTATGTGCAGATCCGTCATGGCTTCTAGTATTCAAAGATGGTCTTAAAAAGAGTTCTAGCTTTAAAAAATCAGCCATTTTGATGGTCAAAATGTCCAAAAAAATGCCAGAAACTCATGATGAAATTTGTTTGGACCCCAAAACCCCCTTTTTTGTATAAAGGATAAAAAACTATATATACAAAATGTAGGCCATGTATGGGCCTACATTCATGCCAACTCCCTGGACTTTTGAAAAAGTTTTAATGGATCCAATAAGACCAAACATGTCAAAAAAAATGTGGTTAAAAATGCCAAAAAATCATTTTTAAACCCCTTTTTGGGGCACTTCTAAAAATCGGAGACTGGATCTAAAAGTATGAGCAGATCTGTCATGGCTTCTAGTTCTCAAAAATGGTCTTAAAAAGTATTCTAGTTTGATAAATTACTGAGTTATTGATGTTTGAAGTCATGTAAAAAAAACGTGACAAAGGGGAGGGGAGAAGGGGAGGAGGAGGAGGGGACCAGCTTGGGTTTGGGGTTCTGATAACTGTTTGTCCTGCTCCTCCTTCTAAATTATTGCATCAAACTAATTTGTCTAAATTCCCAAATATCAGAAACCTAGAACCAAATTGTCAGTCCTCCTACTCCTAATCCTGCTCTGTTCCGAGATTGTCGCCAAATCTTTGCATCCATCCTGCACCATGGCTCGCAATTCTGAAATAAAAAAATAGAATATTTCAGCTGGCATTGAAAATACCAACAGTCAACAAACATTTACCTGTGTTTCTCTTAGGTACAGAACTTTGCATCCCCCTCAAAATCTTTGCAGGCCTCTCAAAACATTTGCCTGTGTTTTTCTTAGGTACAGAAAACATTGTGGGGGGTGGATGGCAATACTGATTGTGGTTTGTGGTAAAATGTGTGGTAAAATGTGTGGTAAAATTAAAAAATAGTCAGATTGGAACACAAATTGGTGTGGTAGTAGATATGGACCTCATGATTATTATAGTGGTGACAAAAAGACAAAAAGGCAAAAAAGACAAAAAAGACAAAAAAGACAAAAAAGACAAAAAATATAAAAAAGACAAAAAAAAGTCAAAAAGTCAAAAGAAAGTAAAAAAAGTAAAAGTAAAAAAAGTATAAAAAAAAGTTTTAAAAAAAGTTTTAAAAAAGTTTTTAAAAAAAGTTTAAAAAAAAGGTCAAACAAGTCAAAAAAGGTTTTTTTTTAATTAAATAAAATAAAATCAAAAAAAAGTTTAAAAAAGTTTTTAAAAAAAAAAAAAAAAATAAAGTAAAAAAAAAGTAAAAAAAAAAGTAAAAAAGTAAATAAAAAAAAGAGAGAAAAAAGTCAAAGGCAAAATGCAGAACAACAAAAAGGCAAAAATGCTACAAAAAAAGGACAAAAAGACAAATGAACAAAATGAACAAAAAGACAAAAATACAAAAAGGCAAAACCACAAAATAAAATAAATACCGCACACTTGGCAGGGGGCCCGAAGGGCTCCCAAGCCCTCCGCAGGAGCTAGAACAAGGGGGCCATAGGCCCCCAAAGTTCTAGTTCAAAAATAATTGTCAGGATGTCTGAACAATTTTTTCAATTAATTGGTTAAACAAGATGGCATACACAGCCAAAGATCCACGCCCCCCCACGGTGTTTTCTGTACCTAACAGGAACAAGCTGTACCTAGCAGAAACAAAAAGTTTGAGGTGTGAAGAATATGACAAAAATGTTCATCTGTTGACCCACACTCCTGCAAGGGGAGTGGGTAAAAATGGTGTGGTTTTATTTAGGTATACAACACAGTACTGACCCCAGCAAGCCCTTTGTAGGAGCTAGAAGGAGATCATAGGACCCCAAACTTCTAGTTTACTAATTTCCCTTCAACCAGTGCACACTCCTTTCAGCTGTCCATTTTGCAGGAGTACACCAAAGATCAGTACACTATGATACAGTACAGTGCATTACAGAACTGTATTGTACAGTATAGTGTAGTACAGTACAATACAGAACTGCCATGTAATGTTCATCACTGTACCACAGTGCAGTTGAGTGCACTGCATGATAAAGTGCAGGATAAATTTATCTTCAATTCTGGAGGTGTATCCAGCAAATAGAAAATGGGGAACATTTGGAAAGTTAATTTTTGAAATGTTGGAAAGTTTGGCAGAGTGGAGACACCTCCAGATTAAAGACAAACCCCCGCAAAAGTTGGAAATTGCAAAGTATTTTTTTTTATTTTTATTTCACTCAACATTTTCTGTAATGTGATAAAAAAAAATAAAAAAAAAATAGCAGCATATCAAGCATATAATGAGTCTTTTACCACACTGTAATAGACAAGCAATTAAAAATCTATTAAATTTCAATGTTTTAATCAAATAAAATACTCGGTATATGCTTGATATACAACAAAAGACTGGCCAAAATGGCTTTTTTGCCTGGGTTGGCCATGGTAAAAGACCTGTGCCCTTTGGGCTCCAGTCTTTTACCATGGCCAACCCATGTGTAAAAAAGCCATTTTGGCCAGTCTTTTAGCCTGCAAATAATGTTCTTATGTGCAGTGGAAGGTTCAATGAAAGTGCTGGGTTCTCAATGAAACAGAAAACCCAACATGAGATTGCCAAGATATATTAATCTGGAAGAAACTCTGGTGTGACATGAGTACCTCGCCAGGATACTCCATGAAGAAGCGGATTATCCGGTTATTCGCACAGACGCAGCACGGGTTTACATAGTAAATCGAACAGAAGACATGGGTTCATCTGTTGAACGTCTGTCATTCGGGTCGGTCAGCACTGTCGTTTCCTCTGCCGAGTTGCCTCGGCTATGGTTTGTCCCAGTAATCTCGGTGAGTACTCACTAGTCCGTTTGTTGTTCTTTCAGAACCTTCATTGGGTTTTTGGGTATGGATTGCAATGTTTGGGACTAGAAGAATTTTCTAGCAACATTCTTGTTTCAGAAACTTGTGATTTCTTCTACACAATCAGTTTTGCCGATTTTCAAACTTTAAAAATCTGAGTTCCCCCGAACTCGCCTTGGTGCAAGGGGCCTTTTCTCAAAATTTTGGGATTTTAAGTCGTGTGGCATAAGTTTAAACTTTTAAACTTCTTACAATTGAGAAATTTCAAAAACTTTTACTTTCAGTAAAATCTTTTCAAATTTTGTCTCAATCGTCACCCTGGAGTGACAATAGTCTAACTCGGCGCGGCATGGCCTCGCTTTCGTTATTCTTGTTCTCCGACAGTGAAATATGTTTATTTACACCTTGTGAGTTTGGAGAGTGATCTTTTCGTTTCAGAAAGTTACACGCTCTAACCAGGGGCTGTCGCCCCCAGCACACCACGCAGAGCCCGTTCCCTCCTGGACGTGCTCGACATCACCTTCTCCAGCAACCAGGACTGGCAGCGGTCTAGGTTAGATTGGTGGAGTGTTGTACTTACTTGGTTCGGCACCATATTTTACTATGTTCTGTGTATGTATCCTACAGATATTTTTCTTTAGGATGGCTAATCATGTCCCACTGGATGGACGGTATGGGGGGGCTCAGGACCGGGAGCTCTATGGTAACGACTCCATCGGCCTGCCCTCTCCTTGGACCGGGAGAGTCGATCATGGGGCTGGGGAAGGGAAAGGTTCCTCTTTCTTTTTCCCGGCCAGCGATCGCTCTCCTACGCTTCACGTTCCATCTGTTGGTCCTGGAGTCAGGTACACGGCTGGTTCTGTCCCTCGGGTTCAGGCTGGTTCGCATACTGACTCTAGTATTAGCAATACGCATGTTTATGTCGGACGGGTCGCAATTGCTGGTGGGTGCAGCATCGATGGTTGGGTCTTGAACCCCTTCCGCCGTTGTCCTGCTCACTCCACATCCTGGCAGGCAGGATGCGCAGTTTGTGATCGGGCATTGTCTTTTCCTTCTACTCCGACCACGGAAGTCCCAGCACCCCTGGCTGCTTCCGCTTGCTCGTTTGGGAGGGGAAGCACAGAGCCAACTCGCCCTGTTGGGTTGGATCTGGTTGAGCATGAGGTAGCTCAACATGTCGGCCACCACGAATCGAGACCATTGGCACCTATTTCGGTTGATCAGCTGATGCAGGCCAACCTTATGGTGTCTCCGGCTCAGGAGTGGAAGTCTGCACGCGACCTGCCAATGGAGGCCTTTCTTCGTAGATTCGAAAAGAAGAGGATCCGCCAGCAGCAGCTAGTGTACAGGGTGAAACTCAAGGAACTGGTGGTGGGGATCAGGCGGGCCATGACTCCCCTGTTCTCTCTCACCAGTGAGTTGGACGGTTTCGTAGCCAAGCTTAAACTCTTTTGTGGGGAGTTAGGCATCTCTCTCGCGCAGCTGGATAGAAACATGGGTTTCAGGAAAGGCGCCGACTTGTGTCCACGACCCGTCACTCGTTGGATGGGGGCGAGTCACGGTGTTAGCGTCCCTTTGGTCAATCCTGGGAACATGTTGGGGGGTCTCGGACTGCCACCGGGAATGACATCTCGGGTGCGGAAAAGGATCAACCAAGTTCATCGGGCGACCTCAGGGACAGTCGAGACGGAGTTGGGTAGACTGCAGGACCTGTTCCGGTACGTTTATGATCTCAGCTCCACATTGGCTTTTGCTACTTGCGAGGATCTGGATTTGTTCTTCAGATTGTCGGGTTTCCATGACGAGGCTCTTGGTAGTCTCTTGAGGCACAGATTGATTTTGCTCTCTGAGCCTGTGGGCGACCGGGTCGTTGTGGAAAGTGCAAGACAGAGTGGAGTCGATTTGGAGGTTGGAGACGAGGTCGACCTTCCTGGGTCGGTACAGTCTGGGGGGTTGGGTGTTCCTTTTCCTCCTACCAACGCCAAACCGAAGTCAGGGAAGCAGCGGAAGAAACGGGCTCTTCCTCAGACTGGCTTTTCGGATTCATCCTATCATGAGGATGGGGAGGCAATGAATGCTGGAAGGGTTTCGGTGATAAAGGTTTGCCGCAAACCCAAGAAGGCGAGGGTCGAAGACATAGAGGCCGACAATGCAGCTAAGACTGACGGAGCTAGTGCTGCTCCTCAGGACTCTGGTGAGTTATTTTGGCTGTTTTTGTTTGCTTTGCTTCATGAGTCACTTCAGGAGTGTTTATAAGTGTCTTCATTGAGTTGTCTTTGACTCTTTTTTCTTTAGAATCCTGCGCTGAATGAAATCTTTAATACCGCAGTCTGTACAGGCTTCATCCTGAGACGATTTCGCTTGTTAATGATGGATTCATTCCGGTTGTGGTTTTCTTTAGAAGCGTCATTGGATGAGGAAGAACTTCTAAGCAATTTGGCTAAACTAAGGTTGGTTCAAATTTGGTCGTTCTTCAAAAGAAAGGAGGAGTGGACTCCTTTCGGTAAGCAATTTCTGTTTTCTGAAACTATTTTTGCAGAGAAGCCCAAGGTCTTTTCTTATGGTTTCTGGTCAACTTAAATTGTTAGCCAGTGCACAGTTCTCATTCTGGTGGCTTTAGGAGAACTGCACCTGAGTCTCTGATTTTATCTGGCGTTGGAGCCTCATTTTCTATTCCTGCTAGCTTTTGTCTCTTCTTTTCAGGACAGTCAGGAGCAGCGGGTTTGGACAGTGACTTAATTCTAGAATTTGTTTTTTGGTTGGTTGCTAGTCTTGGACTTTCTCCTCCCAGTTTAACCAATTCCTAGAATTCAGATTTAATCCTGGAGACGCTTGGTGGGGCGGATGGATTATGGACCCTGGTGGCAAAGTGTTCGCACTTTGTGTTTGCTACCCTTTTCATATTTCTGTTCCCCTTGCAGCCTTGCTGGTGTTGATTTACTCTTGTTTCTAGGTATTTATACTGTAGAAACAGAGTTTGGGGTCAGGACAATGTATGAGGTTTTTAACCTGCCTGATTTCAATCAGTTTTGGAATGTTTCTTGAAAAAAAGGGGACCCTTTTTCTGGCTTTTCTTGAAATCTTCCTTTTCATAATTGTTATCTGGGTTTTCGTTTGCGGTAACAAACGAAACATTTGTTCTGCCCCACAGATAAACTTGTGTAGTCCATAAAATTTGGTTTTTATTGGCTTCACTTTATAAGGCACATTTGTACATTACAGGTAATGTTACTTTTGTAGCCTTTATACAGGAGTTCTTCCTTGGAGATCCTGTGCTGATGGGGGAATCGGAACTTTCCAGTTTCAGATGGTTATCTGAGACTTCTGGGTTGCCCATTCACATCAGCAAGTAGGAACTAGGTTCCTAGACCATTGGGTCATGGACGTATGTTGACTTTCTTTCCCTCCAGGAAGGTATCGTCTGGATACGGGGTTTGGGAGAGTGCTCAACTTTTGCATGATCGATCCGTTCACTTGTCATCTCTTTCTTTATTTTGCACCTTCACCAGAGAACAGGGGTCACACGCTTAGTTCTCCTTGGGCCAGGCGAGTTGTTTTTTCTAACTCGAGCAAGTACAGATTGGCTGCCATTGTGTTCGCATTTTGCATGCATTTCAGTTGGTTTCCTTGGTAAATCATGTGCTGATTATGTTTTTCTCGCAGTCAAGCTTCGCGCTTGGATTTCACCAGCTCTCCAGTGTTATAGCAACTTTGCTATGATTTCAGATTATGCCTTAATCTGCTGCGCAGATTTATATTTCATTTCCATGGGGTCAATGAAGTATTATTTTGGCTAAATTTGAAACATTCGATTATTTCGATCCTGTAACAAAGCTGTTTTTCCCAGTCTTTTTTTCTGGCCGCAAGGCTGAAATTAAGAAAACAAATGTGGGTGATTTCGTTTGTTTGGGGAAAGATGAGTCAGGTGGTAGCCAAATTCGCCGGATTTTGGTACGACTTACTCTATGGCAGTGCCATAGTTTATGCTTTGTTTCTTATCAACATTTATTGTTTTTGGACAAGGATCTGGATGAAATAATTGTATTCGGAAGAAATGCCTGACATTTCTTTTCCAGCCAAAGTTTCTTCTCTGCCGGACAGCAGTTTAGTTACCTTGGACAGGCCTGAATGTAGTAGCTTTGCAGGTACACGTGTGTACATTACATTCACCATCGATGCGAGGAAAGTGTGGGTTTCGTTAAACATTGGCTCGTGCGTTGGTCATGTTTATTTCGTTAACTTATCACTTCATCTTTGGATAGGCCTGCTGGATTTCAGACTTGGTTAGCCCAGGTTTTTTGTGGTCTTTTCCCTGCAAAGACTGTCACGACCAGAGATGCGATGTTGGATTTGTTTCCCCGGTACCTGCACAGGGTTTTTTCGCTGTCCTCGGACACCGTCTCAACCAACTGCACTGTACTGTATCGCATGTACTGTCTCAGAACTGGATTGTCCACGTAACAGGGTGAGCAGTCTAGCTAGCTTGGGACGGACGTGGTCTGGGGAGAGGCGTGCGCACAAGACCCGCTCACCAGGTTGGAGGTGAGAATTGTACAGTATGTGACGTGTACGAGTTATCTAGTTAGAGAGAATGGACTGCGGTTTTGTGTTTCAACATTTCCTTTGTAAGAAAACTTTAGGCTCAGTAACAATTTATTGTTTCTGTATAAAATCCTTTTATTTTCGTTACACGGTCTAAACATTAATTTGTTTTCTCTCTAGGACACAAGCTTTTTTGCTGAACGTTAATGCTCTCTTTTCTCTTTACAGCCTCAGATGTCCATCAGATGCACATTGGTTTTAAAGTTTATAACAAGCATTTTCGGCTGACGGTTGGAAAGAAAATTCGTTTTCTTTTTTACTGGATGCAGCATTAAAGTCCTCGGCTATTTTCCATGGAAATTCCTCGGATTTCGGTCTGTTATTTCTAGGGAAAATGGTGTTTTCCTTTAGTTCTGCACTAATCGTTGATTAATAGTTGATTCTATTACTCCAGGAATTCACCTGCACGCCGGGCTTCGGCGGATCCAGCCCTATTGCTGGGGGCCAGGACTCTGGTTATAGTCCAATAAATTGTTTGGCCCTTATAATGACTTCATTATTGCAATTAGGGGGGCAGGGCTTTCAGCGAGGGTTTTTGATCTGGCTAGGTAATTTAGGATGCTGATAGCATGAGTGTCGGTAAAGATAAGGCAGGTTCGATTCCTGTATGAGCACAGTAACTGACTCCACCCTTACCTAGGTTTGATTATGGGTTAGCCGAGTTGGCAAGGTTTTTTCCTGACCAAGTTTCTTTTATATTTCATTTCAAATTTAAAACAAATAGGATATACAGGTTTTTAATCCTAGCCTTCAAAACTAGGTGAGTGAGGACCCTAGTCCCCTCATTCCTTGGCTATTATACCCTGATTGACGCTTTGCCTGGTTATAATGACCTAAGCCCATCTTTGTCCATGATCTTAAAAACATAGCTCCTGTGTAAGCCCTGCTTTATCCAGTCGTCGTTTTGTCTATAGATTCATGGGAGAAATTTCAAGACTTTAGATACATCAGAAAAGCACAGAATACACGTCTTCATGGAGTATCCTGGCGAGGTTCCGTGAGTCCAGTAATAGAGGAATGCTACAAAAAACAAGGGTTTTCGTGATAGTATTCTTTATTATTGGATCTCACAAGGAACCGAGCACAGGATACTCCTTTTTGGTGCCCACCCACCTCGGCCTGCTTTTCTTGGGACTTTCAGTCAAGTATCTAAATTTGGGTGGAAATTTCTCCAGAACGGATGGAAGTATCCATGGTTCTTGCTAGTCTCACTAGTGAGACCTATCCAGTCACTTGACGTGTCTGGGGTTTGGTGAGGAGACCACACCACTGGGTCATTGCGAGTACATGAATCCGGAGCTGTGTAAACACTTCTCGGTTTCGCCTCTTCGCCCTCGCCTCGAGCCTCCAAGGTTCCCCCAGCTGTTGGACTACGTCAAGCGTGCATGTCTGCGCCCTCCAGTGGGGCTCTGGACTCTGGAGGATACTCACCAGGACCCGGTCGGTGGCCAACGTAGAACAGGTTGTATACACTCAGTCATTCCTGTTAAAATCCCGAGATTTTATGGGAAGGGTTAAAAAAATAGCTTTATTTTTTCAACTTGAGCGTTACAATCCTTTGGCCACTTTCCTGTTTCGGCTGTATTTTAGATACTTCAATGATTGGTGCATTTCACAAGTCTAAAAATCGCCATCAGCTGAAATAATGGAATATTTCGCTTGACATGTACATGCCTTTCATGTCCAGAGACAGAACTTAATGAAATTAACTTCACATCTCTGCCACGTGTTAGCCAACTGCGCCTATTCTTATTAGATTAGGTCTGGTCCCGCCTCCAAACTTGTTCCAAGTTTGGACTTCTTTGGAAATTATTCTCTAATAATTTCAAGAAGCCTCCCCTTCATTTCAGAGAGCAGACCCACCCGACTTTGGCAAGTCCTCCACACCCACACCGCCACGATTTAAAATTTCAAATCGAACTTCTCGATTTATTTTGCAATCGTCTCGCTGCTTTCTGTTTTCTGTTCATGAAGATTGGCTGGACCACGTGCATGCCTTGAGAATGATGTAGGAACGATCAGACTGGCTGATCTGGGTCTGTCCAAACTATTGGATAGTTTATTCAGTCCACCAACTTAGATTCAAGTCGCTGCCCGATCCAGTTTGATAGAAAAATTAATCATTGCATTCATAATTTCTCGACTAAACAGGATCTGGACTTTTATCTTTGTTCGTTTTCCTACATTTCATTCCCAGGTGTCTTTTCTACTTGTAGAAATGACTGCGATCCTACGACATCAGGGTCTCGGTGGTGAGGCCGGCAAGAGTGGATGGAAGCCTGCGATTTTCATCAACGGTCCCCTCCTGCCTAAGGAAGAAATTGTAAGTTTCCTTTCATTTCTTCCTGTGTCGCCTTGGGTACTTCAGTTAAATGGGTCAACTTCAATTCGGATTTCATCCTTATTATCGTTTTCCTATCATTTCCCTTCACCTGAAAGGAATTGCTGGCCATTGTACCCAGGTCCCTCTTTGGGGGTTCTCACCCAGGAGAGCGACACGTACGAGCCTCGGATTCTACGACTAAGAGCATGCTGGGCTCGGCGTCCGTCAGGGCGGAGCCTGAAATGGATCGAGTGTACCACATCGTTCCTGCGAACGCTCTAGAGACCAAGTGGTTCCTTTGACTTCGATTTCATCGTCGTCAAGATTGGTCTCGTCGAAGGGTCCATACTGATGGTGATCAAGGGACATGGCCTCCATTCTACGGGCAGAATGAACGACCTGGTGCTTTTGGTCCCCGCCTGCCATTCGTTCAACAGATGAACCCATGTCTTCTGTTCGATTTACTATGTAAACCCGTGCTGCGTCTGTGCGAATAACCGGATAATCCGCTTCTTCATGGAGTATCCTGTGCTCGGTTCCTAGTGAGATCCAATAATAAAGAATACTATCACAAAAACCCTTGTTTTTTGTAGCAACAGGGGGGGGGGGTCTGGCAAAATACCAACCTCCTTAACAGATTTTAGCTGGTGACAGAGATGAATTGTCCAAACTCCAAAACAAAGTGTCCATTAAAACATTAATAAATTATAATGGCAACTTATGACTTTAGTATAAAATCTATTTTGGGTTATTTGGAATAGAATGGAAGTGAGAAGAAAAAATCTGTTAAGGGAGGGCCAAGCGGGGTAGGGGGGGGGGCCCGGAGGCTACTTGGCCCTGAGGGCCAAATATGTTTGTTTTTTTTTTTTAAATGAGCCTTCCCAATAGTAAGTTGGTTTTTGTGCTGACCCCCCCCTCCCCCTTTTTGGTCAAAAGCCAACTTTTTTTTTTTTTTTTTTTTTTAACACTTTGAACTCAGAAGAACACACCAAGCTGTCCTTTTGAGATATGGCCAAGCTTGGTCTTTAAAAAATGTTTTAATTTGCGGCTCTGGTCTAGAGCAGAAGCCCTCACCTGCAGGCCACTGTAGCGGCCTTGTCATCCCACCCGTCGTCACAGATCGGCTTCCCATTGATGAGGACGTTCCCCCTGGTATTGTCTGGATGTCCAGTTAGGAAGATCCTACTGTCTGGTTGCCAGTCGGATTGTCCTGAGATGTCACTACAAAGGAATGTCTGATGAAGGTGGGAGAGGGCGCTGTGCTGAAAGCCACTGCTGGTTCGAAAGACACTGGTTCTGAAGGTCCCAAAGTTACAAGGTCAAGGATGCTAGATGAACAGATTATTTGGAATGGATCTGTTGCAGTGCTGTGTAACCAGCAGGACCATTCATGATTGACTTGAGAACAACCATCAACTATTGAGAAACACCTCCATGAGATCTGCTAACATGTCCCAACCGTCCGTCACATGCTCCGAACTGTCATTGCCACCTAGTCCTGACAGAACACAACTTGTGACTTAAACTCAACCTGTAGAAGGCATTGCAGAGGGTCCACATTCTTGTGTAACTCATGACCATCCACCAGTGAGA
>CBDHDT010000011.1:0-22903 GCA_965261215.1 Ekhidna sp. | reverse complement strand
GTTCATTATTTTTAAGACTGTCTAAGTTAGCGTGCACATCCATGCGGTTATGGTGGCAATCATTAATCTATTATTACTGCTATCTGGATCAACATGATGAAAAACCTTACCTTTTTACCATACTTCTTTAAAATCCTCATTTTTCTCGCCTTTTCCTTCTGTTCCAGGATTTTCTGCCGATTCAGTAATGACTGCCGTACCTTCTTCATGTGGTCGTCTGTCTTGATCATCTCTGCAAAATAGTCATCTGGACGCTGGAGAGGTACTCCTAACTCTTCCAATTTGTGGAGACCAATGAGAACTGATGACTGAGCCTGCCGGAAACTGACGAACAAACAACATTTAATTAAGAAAGAAAAAAGAAAGGGAAAAAACATAAAACTAGAATAAGATTGACAAGAAACTAGAAAGAAAAACACAAATTGGGGTAAGACAAGCCAGCAAGGTATTTCCTAGCAGCACAATTATTCATACAAGTGCATCTCCCTTTTGAAGTCATCCTCGGCATCCATGTCAGCCTGCTCTCCTCCCACATCTTTGCCATATTTATCCTCGGCTCGTTCTGATGATTCGGCAGTGCCCACTGTTCCCGTGATGTCCATCCTCTCCAGCCACTTCAATTCCTTCCTTTTTAGCTTGGCCAGCTGCTCTTCCATGCATGCCTAAATAGGACATTTTGATTAGAACCTCACAAACTACATCATCACTACATACCACTTAATATCACAGAGAGCGAAAACCCATCATAATTAACATGCCCACATTGTTTTCTTAACTCCTAGCTAGTATAGTCACTATTACTATAGTCGTTGATAAGTTCAGATTAAATCATTAATTTGTTATATATATATTAACCACATTATTTATGCCATCCTTATTTAACATTTTATAAAAATTAATGATAAAATGTTCTTACCACATCGTTTGTGAATTTCTTTGCAGGAGCTTTTCTAACTATAATGCCAGGTTGGAGTAGCCCTTTGGAGAACTCCTCTTGCAACTAATTGATATTTCCAAAAGATCAATAGAGATTATATATTCGTTGAAACAAAACTTACCTCCTCATCACTGCTGAGATATTCTGAACCTGAAGATAAGTCTTCAGACATCCCTTTTCGAGATAAATCTGCCTTCCGCGTGGTCATTTATCGGGTAACGGTCGTCGACAACTTTGTTTATGTACGTGCGCGCATGCGCCTATAGCCGGCCTGTCTGTTTTATCCTCTCCCTCCCACCCCCTGGTTAAAATAAACTAATTTAACCCTTTCCCGCCTTCTGTTTATTTTATACCCCATTCTGCCGCCTGCTGGCGTCGGAGAATATCGGTCACTGGTTAGTTACAACCAGACAGCTTAGTGCTCCAATTGGAGCATTTATTGTACACCGAGTTTACACTGAGTTTTCAACGAATATCTCTGGTTCTGAGAAAGTTGAAAGGAGACCTTTCTGGTTCTGAAGTTGGACCAGACCAACTGAATCTAATAGAATACTCACCAGACCATATAGGTATAAAGTCTACAACGCAAGGTACCTTGGTTCTATGCAGAGTCTTAGGATGTGCCTAGGTGAAACAATGAACTAACTATAAAGGTGGTCTGTGTTTTTAATAGATATCGAAATCTTTTTTTTTTGTTGTTTTTTTTTTGCTTTTGAGGCCTGCAGCTGCTCTCTCCAGGACTCCCAACGACACTCTGGACTTTTTTTATATTATTTTATTATTTAAATTTTTTACTAGCTCAGTTTTTACAAAATCTATTTTTATTGTGCTGGGGATGGAGGCCTGCAGCAGGTCCCTCCATGACTCCCAGGTGGTGGGTGAGCAATTGTTTGGTATGGATGTGTGTAGGTGTGCATGCATTGTTGTGGTCTGGTGTACTATGGGTAGGGGAGGATCTGGTATATACGTGGGGTCTTGGTGGCTATTTTCTATCTGGAACTATTAAGGGTATGGTGTTCATTTTTCTTCTAGCTGGTGTATGTAGTGGCAATTGCTTGCATATGGCCAAGCTAATTAATGATTAGTTCTCAATCACCACCAGCAAAATAACTTCTTTTTTTGATGACACTGGGCTAACTTTTGAGCGAGCATTCTCGACTAACTTGTATATACCAATTTATCTCCTTTTAACTCCACCCCCTGGATGTTCTACCAATCTATATCTTCCTCAAGTTAATTTCATCACCTAGCCCTAGATATAGAGGTTTGAGCCATTTCTGCTATATATTTTTGCCTATTATGCTTTTGAGCAATTTCCCCCAAAAAGCTGTATACTTTATTACCATTATGCTCGAAATTATCCCCATAATTTTACTTAAAATTTGTTTCATTATGTAGTAACAAAGCACAAGTCAAATTTAGCCTCAAAATAAAGGTGAAAAAGGTGATTATATGTGTCAATGAGTGAGTAACATAAAAGTTAGTCTGTGTTACTATAGCTAGCAGCAATTGTATTGTAGTAGGTTATGTTGTAGACTGTTGGCAGCTATCTGAATATCAGCTGCACTTTGTACTGTCTAATGATTATGGTCATACATGGTTATTGCTGTAGTGTGTTTAATGATTGTCCCATGAGATGCTAATAGCTATAGCTACCTTGACCTTACCTGCATGCATGAAGTTACTTACTTAATTTTTCTAAAACATATACCTATTATGCTAGCATTAGGCCTGGTGATAAAGAGTCATGCTTGAAATTATGCTAGCATAATATCAAGCCTAGCCTCAGTTACCATTCAGTCATCATCCTGTAGTTAGGTATATATGTAGGTTTTCTTTACAGGAGTGAAAAAGTCGGGGGGAAAATGTGGGTTTTCGCAAGAATAATGTGAAGAAAGTAATATCAGAAAAGAGTATAAAGTTATCCATATATATACATATTTAAAAATGTCAGGGTATTTATTAATAATAATAATATAAATAATAATAGTATAATAGTAATAATAATAATAGTAATAGTAATAATAGTAATAATAATTATTATAATAATAAGGTATATAAATACAGGTGTGAAGGTATTGTTTAGATCAATTATTATCACTATTATTATTATCGTAATAGTATTAGTAATAAATTAGTCACAAGGGCCCAGAATGGCAGCAGCTGCACCTCCACTGCTACTCTCTCTTTCAGGAAATGGTGGGATCTAGGATCACCAGATTGTTCTCTGATCCTTTTCTCCAAATTCCGCAAAAAGGGCCATTGCTTCTGAACCCAGAACCCCGGATGTCTCGATGGCCAGTGGAATGAAAATGTAGGATGGCTCCTGCTGGCTGTACTTCAACCTCTTGTGATGTGCCTCATTAGCCACATTTCCTGTACCATTAGCTGCCGAAGACACGTGTGGGGGCAAAGGTGTCTGGGCAAGTTACATCCCATACCAGTGCACGGCCATATCTCCATGGAGTCAGCATCATTCCATCATGCCTTCTGTTATCTGATCGTGAGATACCCCTGGGTTCCAAATGAGATGGGATTTTTTGCAGGGTCTAGTGCCCTCTTGATATTGCATTGATAAGAGGCGTGACGAGAAAAGTGACACAGACTCCTGTGGGAGTTGAGTCCATGTGTGCCGAAATAGTCCTCGGCCATGCCCAAACACAACCCAAAAGCAACTCCTATCACATTGTCCTCCATCCTCAAGCCCAGAGAAGATATTGAAAGAGCATGCAGCCATGCATCTGATTCCTTCTGGGCAGCACAAATAAACAAGCTCAGTTATGGTCAGAGTGGGTCTTCCATAAGCTGGTCATATGCTGCTTTCACAACTGGTGTGTCCCAAACCTGTTTTAATGAGTCAGGCTTAGAAAGTGGAGCAACATTGTGGGTTTGGCTCCACTAAACTACAGCCCGATAAAAAAAAAGGGGGGGGGGGGTTTGATACTTCTCGGAGACTTGTAGGGAAGATTTCAAGGCTTGATAGTGCCAATTGCATAGCATTTCTGATCCCAAGACAACCAGATGACGTTGGGAGAGAAGCTTGTTGACCAAGCGAATCACTGATGGTGATGTTAATAATCTCACTAATTGAATCTCCATGACACTGGGAGAGAAGCTTGTAACCAAGAAGAATCACTGATGCTGATGTTATAATCTCACTAATGAGAGATCTTTGGAGCTCATCAAATGACTTGAAGTGGGAGCAGAGGAAGCATGGGGATGTGTGTTTTGGGATAGAATAGGCATGACGAAGGAGACAAACAGCATCATGTGAATGGTGACAAATAACAACAATAGTAACTATACTAGGAACAACAATAAGGAAATTGGTTTTTGGTTATACTTGTCCCATTTCACTGGTTTGTCCAAAAAAAAGTTGTTTCCATTTCTTTCCAAAATTTTCCTCAGGATTTAACCTGTTTCAAACTTGTTGAGAAAAAATAACTTTCTGAGTAATTCTTAGTTTCTTTCTGAGATAGTCACTTTTTTGACCCAAAAGAGAAGTTTTCAATTAATTTCTGCGAAAATGCTTCAAAACACCAGAAAAGCTTAGTTTAGCCGTATGTGGCTCATTTTGAGGAAGAAAACTGTTTTAGTATTATTTGACCCGTTTCACTGGTTTGACCACGTTGTTTCCATCAAATCAAAACTTTTCCTCAGGATTTACCCTGTTTCAAACTTGTTGAGAAAAAATAACTTTCAGAGTAATTCTTAGCTTCTTTCTGAGCTGGTCACTTTTTTGTCTCAAAAGAGAATTTTTCAGTCAATTTCTGCGAAAATGCTTCAAAACACCAGAAAAGCTTAGTTTAGCTGTATGTGGTTCATTTTGAGGAGAAAAAACATTTTTTGGTAATAATTGTCTCTTTTCACAGGTTTGACCAAAAAAAGTTTGTTTCCATCAAATCAAAACGTTTCCTCAGGATTTGCCCCTTTTCATACTTGATGAGAAAGGTAACTCTTATAGTATTTCTCAGCTTCATTCTGAGATAGTCACCATTTTGACCCAAAAGAGAAGTTTTCGGTCAATTTCTGCAAAAATGCTTCAAAACACCAGAAATGCTTAGTTTAGATGTATGGGGCTCATTTTGAGTAGGAAAACTGTTTTTGGTAATATTTGTCCAGTTTCACAGGTTTGACCAAAAAAAGTTGTTTCCATCAAATCAAAATTTTACTCAGGATTTGCTCCTTTTCAAACTTGTTGTAAAAAATTTATTTTCTGAGTAATTTTTAACTTCTTTCTGAGATATCACATTTTGGTCTCAAAATAGAAGTTTTCTGAGTTGGAGTTAGGTTGGGGACACTGTCCTTGTCAAGCGTTTTATCAGGTGGTGTATTTTTTTCCTGGCATCTGATTTAGAACCTTGTCTGGTAATAGGTGCCATGAGGTAAGGATTTGGAGTAGATGTGAAGGAGTAACGTTTCTCTGTTGGAGTCTAGAGTAGGAGATAATTTTCACTGGCTACCCCGACTGCTATCTAGTTAAATCACTCAGTCAAGTTAAGTTGAGATCTCGTATTATACAATCAATGAAGTGGATAGATTGAAAGATAGAGAGAGAGCTTTCGGACATAGGTTTGCCTTCTTCAGTCTTGTTTATAGAATAAGAGTGTGACTGGAGTGAAAAATTGGGGGTTTAAATATGGAGATGATTGTGAGCATGCGTAGTTGTTGATTTAGATACCCATGGCGGTGGTTTTGTAATTAGATGAGGGTGATCTTTGGTAGGAGGATGGCGCCAGTCTCCGTCTGCGGCTCCGCCATGGTGGGTGTGGCCACGACGAAGTGCGTAGACGTCCGAGTCAGCTGGTTGAATTAGGTTGAGATTGAATGTTTAGTGAAGTTGATAGGGTTCATCTTGGTAGAGACGGCGGCTTTGTAGCTTGATAGTTTCTTTACTGAGTGGGCGAGGTGAGGGGCAGGCCTTTGCTGGTTTTGCTTGGTACTCTCTGCGCGCTTGGGCTTGGTGGGTTCCCTGCAAGTGTTGCTGTATGTTTCTGGCTTGGGGGAAGGGGGGGGGGGGGGGGGGGGGGGGGAAGGCCTCACTTGTGTCCTAAGGTATCAAGTTGCTGATTATGATGTGTAGTGGTCGGTTGAGCTGGTAAGGTCGAAGTTGTGTTGGGGAAGGGTCGTTTTATGCCATCAGTTTGGGTATGGTCGTAGGGTAACTGGAAGGTGTCGTCAGATAAGATAGTCCCTTCCAGGGTTAGGGCTGGAGCCAGATTTTTAGGTTCTAGAATTATTGGGTTTTTAGGGCTTGCATCGACAGAGGTGTGAGGAAGAGGGATGGCTCTTCTTAGTACGGAATTGGTGATTGGAGAGGGGTCATTTTTGTGTTTGTTTTGGTTGCTGGGGCTCCTTTTACCTTGCTCTGGACTATTTTTTGAGAGGTGTGTTTACTTCCTTGGAAAACTAACATTGATTGGATCGGTTGTGACTCTGCAAGTTGTGGCAGAAGTCTTCTGATATGGTTGGGTGGTTTTGCAGGGTCATAAGGAACTGTTAGTGCTGCACACCCTGGTCCTGGGAAAACCTTTCTGGCCCTATTGGGTTTGAGCATTTCCTGCCTCATTCCAAATGGCAAGGTCTCAAAAGTTTGAGCCACCAGCCCTTTCAGGTAAACACGGGCCAGCAGTGCTTCTCCTATTTTTCCCCCAGAGATTTGGCATGAGTTAATGGATTGCTGCTGGCTCGTAGCATTCTGATGGCCTCCCCCTTAATTAGGCCCTTATAGATGTGTCTGGGGTGGATCGTGGAGGTATTGGAATCTATTTGTCATTTTAAAGTAAGGACCCAAGTCAAGAACTCCCCTTTCCTGGAACCTAGTTCCTTTGTATATCCTGAGGTCCAGGAAGTTAATGTTTTTGGTTGACTCTTGTGATGTATATTCTAGGTTGGGGTGAAAGGAGTTTAGTTAGGCAAGGAAATCACCCCTCCCCCAGTCCAGGCCACACGACCAAAATGTCATCTATGAACCAGAACAATAGGGAGGGCTCCACGGCTCCCCTACCTTGTCTCATTGCCAGAAACTCCTCCTCCACACTGGCCATGAATATGTTGGCAAATGTTGGGGCACACTTTGTACCCATGGTCACACCTGATTTTTGTCTTCAAAATGGTTATGGCTGAGGACAGCCCGATGCATGTAGTGAGCTACCCTTAGCTTCTTTCTGAGCAGTGTTTTGACCCAAAAGAGAAGTTTTCAGTCAATTTCCACGAAAATACTTCAAAACACCAGAAAAGCTTAGTTTAGCGGTTACACAGTGTTGCCATAGTGTTGAAGTGTTTAGATTTTTGACCCTTAAATTTTCTGTTTGGATTTTATCAATAAATGTTTGGATTTTTCATCATTAGAAAATTGTTTGACATTTCATGCATATCAGACCATGTGCAGCCTATTTATAAACCACTCTCTGTGGTATTAGCTGAGTGTGGTCATTTTGTGGTCACCTGGTTTATGCAGGAATATTCATATGATCACTTTGTCTGTGCAGGAATATGCCTGCAGAGCCAGAACCCTTTGATCTATGTGCATGCTCATGCATGAGCTATCTGGTTGGGTATTTAAAGCCTGATTTGTGCAAGAGTTAGAATTTTTCACAGTGAGTGTCAGAGAGTAGTTAGCTATGACATCTTCAGAACCCAATACTTCAAGGTTACCAGAAGAAGATTCTTCAGATATGGATTCTGACTCTGATAATGAGGTTTCACAAATTGACATAGACAGTCAAATCTCTACATCTATCAGGTCTTCTAAGTCTGCAAAAAAGCGATCGTGTGTCTATCCTAGACAGTATGCAAAGACTTTCCCATGGGCCACAACTTCGAGAAAGGGATCTTCTTTTGCCTTCTGTATGAAGTGCTCTTGTGATATAAACCTTGGAAGAGATGGTACTAGTGATCTCAGGAGAAATCAGGAAACGAAATTACACAAACACTTAGAAAAAGATGGTGTGGGTGTGTACTGCCTCTACAGTCTTACTTTGGGCCAATAAGAGAGGAGTCTGTAATCCATGCAGAAGTACCCTTCACATATTTCCTTGGAGAGCACCATCTTGCTTTTCAATTGGGAGATCATTGTACCAAACTATTCAAGTTGATGTTTCCTGATTCTTCTATTGCTAAAGACTTTAAGTGCAGTCATACTAAAGCAACAGCTGTGTTGAAAGTTATTGCCCAGGATTGTTGGAAAGCCATTTCCGCAGCAGTTAGAGAGACTAAATACTTCAGCCTCCAAACTGATGAGACAACTGATATTACCGTTACACAACAAGCTGCTATTATGCTTCGATTCTTCGATAACACCCAAGGACAGGTAATTGTGTCTTCTTTGCCCTAGAGTGTAGAGAGGGCAACTGCAGAGCTGCTATTAACGCAATCAATAAGCATTTTCAAGAATCCACTACCCTCCTTTATGATAATCTTGTCGGATTAGGTACAGATGGGGCCAATGTAATGTTGGGAGCACGAAATTCATTGATGTCACGGTTACGATGTAAGCAGTCAGCTTTAGTTGCTCTTCATTGTCATTGTCACATAGCAGCACTAATAGTAAATGAGGCCTGCAAAGTCTTGCCTGATGAATTGGAAGATCTGACAACTGATGTATGGTATTATTTCCAGAAGAGCCCATGGAGGTTGCGACAGTTTGAAGAATTTCAGAGTTTTGTGGAATGCAAGCCACACAAGTTGTTAAAAGCATGCCAAACATGATGGCTCAGCCTTGAAGCTTGTGTAAATTGTCTTATCGAGTAATATGAAGCCTTACTCTCATACTTTCGAAGTACTGAGGATAAGCAGGCAGTAGTGAGAAGAGTAAAAATTGTACTTGAAAAGTCTCTGACCAAAGCTTACTTGCTCTTTCAATGTTCTGCATTACCAATTGTTCATAATTTCAACAGGTACATGCAGCAGCAATCTCCAATGCTTCATGTTCTCTACCAAGAGCTCGATGGCTTAATACAAAAATTTCTGTTGCGGTTCATGAATTCTGAGTATGTGTGTGCTGCTGAACATGTTTCACAAGTGTGTATTGATAACTCAGAAGAGTATCTCCCTTTACACAAAGTTTTCGTAGGTTACAACACACTATCATACCTTGAAGAAGAGGATGGATTATCATCTGAAGATGTGAGAAAATTTAGGGAGACTATCCAAGCTTGGTGGATTGCTGCAGCCAAGGGAGCTGCCACACGATTATCTATGAGTCACAAGTTCTCCAATCTCAAATGGCTTCAACCAGGCTTACAACAATACAGTATGGCTGGTCAGGTGCTTGCTGAAGCAGAGTGTGTTCATCAGGTAGTTCAAGTTGGTGACAAACACAGCCTTCAAGAAGAATTTATGGATTTCTGCATGTTGCCATTACCTCCTAAAGTCACGGCCATCACAGAGGTGGATAAGTATTGGCCAGCAATCAGCCAAATCAAACACTGCTTGGAAACTGAGTATCACTATTCCACATTGGCAAAACTCGCAAAAGCCATTCTAGTTATACCTCATGGCAATGCTGATACCGAACGTTTATTCAGCCACATTGGTCTCAACAAAATGAAGCACAGAAACAGACTAGGAATTTCTACATTAAATTCACTTTTAACAGAGCAATTCAATGTTCCTCAAAAATGCTATGAATTTAAACGGAACACTGAACTATTAAAGACATGTGTAAATGCTATGAACACACTTTACTATGTTATTTCTCATGAAATTGTTGTTTGGATTTTGTTTGGTTTTTTTGTTGCCAAAAATTTTGGATAACACAGACGAGTAATTTGGAAATTAAAAAAAAATTATGGCAACACTGGCTGTATGTGATTCAATTTGAGATGGAAAAACGTTTTTGTTAATAATAGTCCCTTTTTACTGGTTTGACCAAAAAAAGATGTTTCCATCAAATCAAAACTATTCCTCAGGGTCTTCCCCTTTTCAAACTTGTTGAGAAAAAATAACTTTCTGAGATATTCTTAGCTTTTTTATGAGATAGTCATATTTTTGACCAAAAAGAAAAGTTTTCAGTCAATTTCCGTGAATGCTTCAAAACACCAGAAAAGCTTAGTTTAGCTGTATGTGGCTCATTTGAGGATAAAAACCATTTTTGATAATATTTGTCCCGTTTCACTGGTTTGACCAAAAAAGCTGTTTCTGTCAAATCAAAATTTTCCTCAGGATTTTCCCCTTTTCAAACTTGTTGAGAAAAAAATTAGTAATTCTTATCTTCTTTCTGAGATATCACTCTTTTGAACCCAAAGAGATGTTTACAGTCAATCTCCGCGAAAATGCTTCAAAACTCCAGAAAAGCTTAGTTTAGCTGTATGTGGCTCATTTTGAGGATGAAAACAGTTTTTGGTAATATTTGTCCTGTTTCACTGGTTTGACCAAAAAATGTTGTTTCCAAGAAATCAAAATTTTATTTAGGGTTTGCCCCTTTTCAAACTTGAGAAAAAATAACTTTCTGAGAAATTCTTAGCTTCCTGATATATCACTTTTTTGACCTAAAAGAGAAGTTTTCAGTCAATTTCCGTGAAAATGCTTCATAATACCCGAAAAGCTTTGTTTAGTTGTATGTGGTTCAATTTAAGGAAGAAAAACATTTTTGTTAATAACACTCCCGTTTCACTGGTTTAACATAAAAAAATTGTTTTCATCTTATCAAAATTTTGCTCAGGATTTTCCCCTTTTCAAACTTGTTGAGAAAAAATAACTCTCAGAGTAATTCTAAGATTCTTTCTGAGATTGTCACTTTTTAGACCCAAAAGAGAATTTTTCTGTCAATTATCGCGAAAATGTTCAAAACACCAGAAACGTTTAGTTTAGCCATATGTTCTCATTTTGAGGAGAAAACAGTTTTTGTTTAATATTTGTCCCATTTTACTGGTTTGACAAAAAAATTGTTTCCATCAAATAAAAATATTCCTCAGGATTTTCCCCTTTTCAAACTTGAGAAAAAATTACTTTCTGGGTAATTCTTAGCTTCTTTCTGTAATATCACTTTTATGACCCAAAAGAGAAGTTTTCAGTCAATTTCCGCGAAAATGCTAAAAAACACAAGAAAAGCTTAGTTTAGCTGTATGTGGCTCATTTTCAGGATGTAAACTTTTTTTTTTACTAATATTTGTCCTGTTTCACTGGTTTGACTAGTAAAAGTTTTTCCATCTAATCAAAACTTTTCCTCAGTGTTTGCCCTTTTTCTAACTTGTTGAGAAAAAAATAACTTTCTGAATAATTCTTAGTTTCTTTCTGATATAGTCACTTTTTAGACCCAAAAGTGTTGTTTTCTGTCAATTTCCGCAAAAATGCTTCAAAACACCAGAAAAGCTTAGTTTAGCTGTATGTGGTTTATTTTGAGGAGGAAAAGAGTTTTTGGAAATATGTCCTGTTTTACTGGTTTGACCAAAAAAGTGTTGTTTCCATCAAATCAAAATATTCCTTAGGATTTTCCCCTTTTCAAACTTGTTGATAAAAAATAACTGATTCTTAGCTTCTTTCTGAGATATTACTTTTTTGACTCTAATGAGAAGTTTTCAGTCAATTTCTGCGAAAAAGCTTCAAAATACCAGAAAACCTTAGTTTAGCTGTATGTGGCTCATTTTGAGGATGAAAACCGTTTTTGGTCGTTTCACTTGTTTGACCAAAATAAATGTTTCCATCAAATCAAAAATTTTCCTCAGGATTTGCCCCTTTTCAAATTTGTTGAGAAAAATAACTTTCAGAGATATTCCTAGTTTCTTTCTGAGATAGTCACATTTTTGACCCAAAAGAAAAAATCAGTCAATTTTCATGAAAATGCTTCAAAACACCAGAAAAACTTTGTTCAGCTGTATGTGGCTTATTTTGCAGAGGAAATCTGAATTTGGTAATATTTTTCCCGTTTCACTGCTTTGACAAACAAAAATTACTTTCTCTGTAATTCTTAGCTTCTTTTTGACATAGTCCCTTTTTTGACCCAAATGAGAAGTTTTCAGTGAATTTCCGCGAAAATGCTTCATAATACCCGAAAAGCTTAGTTTAGCTGTATGTGGTTCAATTTGAGGAGGAGTTAAGTTTTTGTTAGTAATAGTCCCGTTTCACTGGTTTGACCAAAAAAAGTAATTACCATCTAATCAAAACATTTCCTAAGGATTTGCCCCTTTTAAAACTTGAGAAAAAAATAATTTTCTGAGTAATTCTTAGCTTCTTCCTTATATAGTCACATTTTAGACCCAAAAGAGAAGTTTTCAGTCAATTTCCGCGAAAATGCTTCAAAACAACAGACAAGCTTAGTTTAGCTGTATGTGGCTTATTTGAGGAGAAAAACTGAATTAGGTAGCCCGACAAACAAAAATTTCACTGATTTGATAAAAAAAAAGTAGTTTCCATCAAATCAAACTTTGCTAAGGATTTGCCCCTTTTCAAGCTTGTTGAAAAAAAACACCACTTTCTGAATAATTCTTAGCCTCTTTCTGAGATAGTCACTTTTTTGACCCAAAAGAGAAGTTTTCAGTGAATTTCCGCAACTTAATAACTGAAATGCTTAGTTTATCTGTATACTTTTACTGGTCAAACCAGTGAAACAGGACAAATATTAGTTAAAAAAAGGGTTTACATCCTGAAATGAGCCACATACAGCTAAACTAAGCTTTTCTTGTGTTTTGTAGCATTTCGCGGAAATTGACTGAAAACTTCTCTTTTGGGTCATAAAGTGATATCACAGAAAGAAGTAAGAATTACTCAAAAAGTAATTTTTTTCTCAACAAGTTTAAAGAAGGAAAAGCTTCCGACCCCTGAAGAAGGAAAAGCTTCAGACCCCTGAAAAGCTAAGAATAGCTGTATGTGATTCATTTTGAAGCACAAATATTTTTCGGCAGTATTTGTCCAATTTCAGATGTTTAACAAAAAAAAAGTGGTTTTCGTCAATTTTGGGCTTATTTCTGAGATAGCCACTTTTTTCCCATTACAGTAGTTTTTGTTGATTTCTATGAAAACGATAAAAAACCCAGAATAGCTATGAAGTGCCCAATGTGGCTCATTTTGATGTTCTACTATTAAACTGGATAAGTGCCATTTCACTCTCATTTGAGGAAAAAAATTCCTTCCCTGGTAATTCTTAGCTTCATTCAGAGTTTGTCTCTTTTAGGACCAAAATGAGATTTTTTTTTAATTTTCGGAGAAAATGCTTCAAAAAACATGAAAAGCTTAGAATAGCTGTACATGTTTCATTTTAATTGCGCAAAACAGATTTCGGTGAATTTGTCCAGATTTATGTGTTTGATGAAAAAAAGTCAATTCTGAGCTTATTTCAGCGATGGCAATTGTTCGCACAATAACAATAGTTTTTAGCGCTATCCTACGAAAACGATACAAGACACTACCATAGCTATGAACAGCCCAATTTGGCTCATTTTGGAGTTCAATGGTTTTTGACTGGATTTGACCTGTTTTACACTTGTTTGGAAAAAAAAGTCCGTTCGAGTTTTACTACACCACGAGTTGTACTACACCACGAGTTGTTGTACTACACCACGAGTTGTTGTACTACACCACGAGTTGTTGTACTACACCACGAGTTGTTGTACTACACCACGAGTTGTTGTACTACACCACGAGTTGTTGTACTACACCACGAGTTGTTGTACTACACCACGAGTGGTACTCCACCACGAGTTGTTGTACTACACCACGAGTTGTTGTACTACACCACGAGTTGTTGTACTACACCACGAGTTGTTGTACTACACCACGAGTTGTTGTACTACACCACGAGTTGTTGTACTACACCACGAGTTGTTGTACTACACCACGAGTTGTTGTACTACACCACGAGTTGTTGTACTACACCACGAGTTGTTGTACTACACCACGAGTTGTTGTACTACACCACGAGTTGTTGTACTACACCACGAGTTGTTGTACTACACCACGAGTGGTACTCCACCACGAGTGGTACTCCACCACGAGTTGTACTCCACCACGAGTTGTACTCCACCACGAGTTGTACTCCACCACGAGTTGTACTCCACCACGAGTTGTACTCCACCACGAGTTGTACTCCACCACGAGTTGTACTCCACCCGAGTTGTACTACACCACGAGTTGTACTACACCACGAGTTGTACTACACCACGAGTTGAACTACACCACGAGTTGAACTACACCACGAGTTGTACTACACCACGAGTTTTCTACACCACGAGTTTTACTACACCACGAGTTTTACTACACCACGAGTTTTACTACACCACGAGTTTTACTACACCACGAGTTTTACTACACCACGAGGTTTACTACACCACGAGTTTTACTACACCACGAGTTTTACTACACCACGAGTTTTACTACACCACGAGGTTTACTACACCACGAGTTTTACTACACCACGAGTTTTACTACACCACGAGTTTTACTACACCACGAGTTTTACTACACCACGAGTTTTACTACACCACGAGTTTTACTACACCACGAGTTTCTACACCACGTTCCTACGAAAATGATTCAAAACACCACATTAGCTATGAACTGCCCATATGTGGACCAAAACTGTTTTCGACAGGATATGATGGTGTAACACAAGATATAAAACACCAGCATAGCTATGAACTTCCCATATGTGGATCAAAACTGTTTTTGACAGGATATGATGGTTTAACACAAGATATAAAACACCAGCATAGCTATGAACTGCCCAATTTGGTACATCTGTAATCCAAGATGGCCCTGTGCACCATTGGTTAAATTTGAATCATATAGATCCAATTTATGTAAAATAATTTGGGGAAAATAAATTAAATTGGCGACACAATATGTCCATTTTGATGTCATCTTCATCGTAAAATAATTAATATGGCCACTGGTGAGGCTAAAAATAGCAGTTGATCAAGTTTATTTAGACCACTAATTAGTGAGACCATCAACTTGCATCATTTGATAGAATTTTTTCTTCACGAAAATGTTTCGACCAACATTCTTCTGAATTCCATGTATGTTAAAATAGCTGATAAGAAACCTCTGAAATTCAAGGTCAAGAAAAAGGGAACACTTGGATGCTTTGCACCCTATACACCAGATGCAAGCATAAAGTGAAGATTTCTGCATAGCATGCTTTGCACCCTATACACTAGATGCAAGCATAAAGTGAAGATTTCTCCTATAGCATGCTTTGCACCCTATACACCAGGATGCAAGCATAAAGTGAAGATTTCTCCATAGCATGCATTGCACCCTATACACCAGGATGCAAGCATAAAGTGAAGATTTCTCCATAGCATGCATTGCACCCTATACACCAGGATGCAAGCATAAAGTGAAGATTTCTCCTATAGCATGCTTTGCACCCTATACACCAGATGCAAGTATAAAGTGAAGATTTCTCCTATAGCATTGTCGATCATAAGCATGGTTACCATCGCAAACTTTATCGGCATTTTGTGTCAACTTCTAGAATTACAAAACACAAAGATAGAGAGATCAAAGATAAATGTGATCTGATCAAAAGCTCTCAAAAAGAACACAATTCCAATACTTCATCTACTAGCACATCAACTCTACTTTCTCAGGACCAATGCTACGTTTGTTGTAAGAGGGTAAAAAAGTGTAACCAAAAGTTTGATAAACTGATCAACCTAACTTCTAATTCACACGATTCAGAAGTGAAGGAGAAAAATCATCTTGAATGACCACAATATACCGATATTTTTTACTTCATTTGGATCTCATTACCAAGGAAACAAAATATCACATTATGCTTTGAGTCATATACCCCTACATTCTACCTGAGAAGAAGCATCTACACAACATGTGAATCACCAGGTTGATTGGACACACATGAAGCTGCATTCCACCATCGAATGTATCTCAATGTTTAGGCAGAGGTACCAAGAATACTTGCAATGTTATCATCCTAAATTCTATAATCCTGACTACAAAACATACATACTTATGAGAAACCGATGAACCACTTCAGTCACACCATCGAATTCTGGCAATAGTGAATTAATGTATTCCAGTAATGTTCCACAAGGTGCTAAAACCAAGCACTGAAGCTGCATTAGAAGTGATTCCAGAATTCATAAAAAATCTGCACTTACACTGAAGGGAGAAGTGCTAGATAGCTTCAAATAGCTTGATCTGCCATGGACACTATGTACCGCCTGATCATACCTTGCATGACTTAACACCTCCAACAAAATTGTTGCTGCACTTCTCAGCCCGTCTTAAATCTGGTGGCAAGTGACTGTCTAGCCGAAAGGGGAAAATAGCGACACCATCATTTCATGATGTCAAGTATGCCATCACAAATGGGCATGGATAACATCAGATTAGATCTTGCTTGGTGTATCATTGTGGCATCTGACTGGGAAAGCAGAAGTCATTACTTGACTCCACAGGTTTAGCACTGTGTGTCATACTCCTAGGAACTGGAGATCATGACAGCTTTCTACCTCAGTGAGAAGGAACATTGTGGTCTCTGTCATTGCACATGGTGACATGGAACAATGTTGTCATGGATTTATGCTTTGGCAATTTCAATATGCTTGATGAAACTCCTTCTGGATGAGGTACAACTTAGAGTACACATTGTTTGGCATTAGAAGGTGTTGGGAAGCCGACCGGCACACGTCAACATCTCCATGACCAAAGCAAGGTCAGTATTTCATGAAAAGGAGGTACCTATGTACTTTGTCAAAATGAAGTCATACCCACCAAAAATTATTTCGTTGATCAAAAATGATGAAGTGTTTATGATGGCACATCAATCAGATGTCTTGTGGGTATTGTGACATATGGTGTTGAGCATTCTTCTTGAAACCAAATGCAGGTTGTGCTTGGTGGAGAAGATGGGTCAATGGTTCTAAAAGTGAATTATTCTTGACAAAAGCACAGAATTTTACAGCTGCTGTCAGGCAGAGTAGGAACCATGTTGGCATGGATCGTGTGCAGCAATGAAGGCTTACAAGATGACATGGTACTATGTTGAACAGTACGAAAAGGTCAGCATCCGACTTATTGTCTTCTAGACTAGTTGTGCCTACTTTGGTGCCACTCTTTTTTTTTTACTTTGAATGGGAGTGGGGTTGAACAGCAGTTCATCGCCAATCTGATCTGTGTGCAAATGGATCTATCACCAAAGTTCTACAAGGGAGGCACTTTAATTGCTGCCTGAATGTGCTGAAAACTCTGCATAGAGGCCCTTGGGTGGCTTCTCATTGAGCGATTCAAACTCAAAAAAAAGTAAGATTCCAGAAAATGTATTGCCTGTCCTGCAAAATGTTGCAAATGATCTGACTCATGAGTATCTGATTAGGTAATGGCGAATAAGGAAGTGATATAGATTATGAGCAAAATTGATTAAGTGATTCAACAAAGCAAGCATGGAATGTTCTCCGGTACTTGCACAATTTCATGGACAAGTTTATGTTGCATTGATGTTCCTCCATACCACAACAGAAACAACCCCGATCAACATATTGCCATGCTAAGGAACATGTATGTAGTGTACTTCAACTGATTGTTACTGAAGTGGGTCATAAGGTGTGGAGAAATTTACATGAGGTGTATAGCTATTATGACTTAAAGAACACCTCTAGTATCAACAGCTGTAAAGTTTAACATGTTCCTGCAAAGCTTTTAAACAAGGAAATCAGAAAGACCACTGAGCACTAACATTGGCATAAATATCAGCCTACTCCCACCTTGCCAATCAAATATCAATATAAACATTTAGAGAACGATTTGCCAGTCATACATTTGGCGGAGAGAGCAGATTACATCTCCACAAATTCTAACACCACTGAATCATGGTTGGTGTTGGAGCAAGGCTTGCTGCATTTCCAGTGGACACTCAAAATGATGCCATTGGGCAGCTGTTTCCACGCAGAAAGGAGGGGACGGGGAAAAAGGGAAGAAAATAGGTGTGTCAATGCCAGGTTACCGTTCTGCCCGCCAAAGTAGAGCAATTATATTTGATTATTATCTCACGATCTCACCCGCTGGGTAGGCAATCCTGACAATTATAGAAGGATTTTTTTAAAAAAATCTGTTTCAAAATAGTTCGTTTTAGATTTCTGATAATCATGTTTCAAAATTGTTCCCCGTCCACCCTAGGACCCAAGAAGCAAATATACAAGAGTTGCTAATGCTTGCATTTACCCTTCTCGAATAGGCAATCCTGATACTACTAAGCAGCAAGTATGAAATAAGTAGCGTCTAATTTCACAGTCATTGGTTTCGTTCGAGACCTTTAGTAGGTGTGAAGTCCTATATTCCACAACATCCATTACGCTCATCAATTAAGTGCATAAAAGGTGCAAGATCCAGCAGCCACCAACTTGCAATTGCCACTGATGAAATACACCTAGCCATCTAGAGGGCCAGATCCCTCTATAGTAAATCCATACCCTAAACATTGCACCCAGATGTAACACCAACCCTATAGCCATGTCTGTCTTTACAGGGGGAAAAAAAATTAGTCCAGATTTTTTTATTTATATATTATTGTAAAGGGTATGGGACATAGGGACCACTCCAGTGTCAGATGACTGTTTTGCAGAAATGATTAAGACAGACACCACATAAACAAGGTTCGGTAGTCATAACTGAATTGGCAGAATACCATGGAACAGAAGGAAAATATGAGAAAAATGAAGGAATTAAAAAGAAGGAAGATAAAACGGTAGTCTCACTACTGACCCTTTGTTGGGAAAGTGTCTGGTACTTTTCCACAGAGCAGTTTGTTTTCTCTTAAAGTTGATGTGGTTGGTAGGCAGCCTTTAACATCAGCTGGTATTTAACCAATGATGCTCGCTATACTATAAACTCACTCACAAAATTGAGCGCTATTTATAATGCCGTCCATTGTCTACTTTAGACAAACAAAAAGCCACAAATTAATCAACATCCACAAAATCTGTGGGTGTTGGAACGACTGCTCTGTAGAAAATAACTGACCCTTTCCCAACATAGCGATTTGGTAAGGGGTAGTGGACAAGGCTGATTTGGCACTTATGATGGATATGTGGCTGCTGTAATGCAAGGTGTTAAATAGGCACTCTTGTCCATGGTGACTAGAGGCTGCTATTGGAATGTTAAGATTGGGCATCATGTCTTGTGGTGGATTAATTGATGCTGAGGATGATGAAGGTGTGGTATGTTTGGCACTCTTATCCTTGGTGAATTAAGCTGTTGACGTTGATAGCAGCCACTCTAGTCCTGGGGTAGACATGAGGCAGATGTAAAGATCCTGTCCCGAGCATCACGTCCTGGGTGGATTAATTGATGCAGAGGGCTGAATGGGCGTAGCTAACTGGGAACTCTCGACCTAGGGAGCTGAGGCTGCTGAGTTGGGAGAAGTTGAGGAGTGGGCACTCTTATCCAGGGGTGGATTGGAGGCTTCCACAGGGAGGGAACGGCTGTCCTGTCGGCAAGCGAGGCTAGGTTTAATTTTTTTTTTTTAATTCAAGTAGTCTCACTAGCCGATCCTTACCAAATCATGCTTGCCAAAGTGGTACTTTCCATTGAGCAGTACGTTCTAACCTAATAATAGCATAATAATAATATAACATTCCACAGATTTTGTAGGTGCTGATTGATTAGTGGCTTTTGGGTTGTCTAAACTCTAAAGTAAACGATGGCCGACATTACAAGTGGCGCTCAATTTTGTGCAGGATTTCAGAGTTAATGAGTGAAGCGAGGCCCTCTTAGGGGAGCCTGTAGAATGAAAATTTGTATTGCCACACATTCATATTGTACGGATCGACTAAAAGAACTCTAAGCGACAAAAAAAAAACCAAAAAAAAAACAATTCCACCCATACAGCTCCTTCAATCCTCAATGCATGACTATAAACAATCATGGATAATATTAAATGTTATTCTGATATATTATAAAGATAAGCACATACGGTGGGAAGGGTCGGCAATGCCAGACTAAGAAAAAGTATGTGCTGCCATCATCCAGACTCTCACGAACGAAGATTTGGTCCCCCCTTCCCAGACCGTAGTTGGAGTTGGCGGGGGAACAAAAAAGAGTTAATGATCAAATTTTTACAGGACAAAAAGGAAGTAAAGGGTCGGCTACGCGAGACTAACTGCGCCAAGTGCACGCCTAAATTTGCATTACCGTACCTTTTCCCAAGTGTTTAGCAGTGTTGCCATAGTGTTGGATTTTATCCAAACTGTTTGAGTTTTTGACCCTTAAATTTTCTGCTTGGATTTTATCAATAAGTGTTTGGATTTTTCATCATTAGAAAATTGTTTGACATTTTATGCATATCAGACCATGTGCAGCCTATTTCAAAATCACTCTCTGTGGTTAGCTGAGTGTGGTCATTTTGTCGTCACCTGGTCTGTGCAAGAATATTGATGTGGTCACTTGATCTGTACAGGAATATTCCTGCACAGTCCTGTTATTATGTGGTCACATTGGTCTCAGAAAACGAAGCACAGAAACAGACTACACTGAATTCCTTTTAACAGTGCAATTCAATGTTCCTCAAAAATGCTATGAATTTAAACCGAACACTGAACTATTAAAGACATGTGTAAATGCTATGAACACACTCTACTGTGTTATTTCTCATGAAATTGTTGTTTGGATTTTGTTTGGATTTTTTGTTGCCAAAATTTTTGGATAACACAGGCGAGTAATTTGGAAATCACCAAAAAAATTATGGCAACACTGTTTAGGATGTTGGTTAAGTCTGTTAAAGCCACCACATACACAACACAATAACACTATGATACCTAAACAGGAACAAAAAAAACATGACGTTCTAAAGTACGCTATTAACAAAGTTAAATAAATTTATAGTATGGAAATATAGTGCGTGGGCTGGGTCAAGTTTATAGAGGGGGTAAGGGACCAAAATCTATTACTTCACTAAACAACTTCTCGGCACCGCTTCTTCGCCCACTTCCATTGCGAACTTAAAAAACAACAACTAAAAAAACCTTTTTGTTTTTGAAACTTAAATACCTGCCTTCCCTTTTACTAATCCGGTAAAGGTCACGGGTAAACACCCTTTTTGTTTATCATAGTCACGTGCCGTATAAATGGTGGCTAATTCAAGAATTTTTTTTCATTCTTACGTTCTTTTTGCTATCTCGTACTGACTGTCTTAGTTACGTCCCTCTGCCTTGGAAACGTGTACTGGATGGACCAGGTGTACGCTGAAAGGCTGGCAGGGACCGTAGGAATGGTATGGACATGTTGGAGCTACGCGCTACAATGAATAAAATCTATTTCTTACTAGGTTAGGTGTCCAAGTTCACCCATGTTGATACCAGGCAGTTCTTGCAGACACCGCCACTGTTCATCCTCTCCTATTACTTCTCCTTTCTCTTCACCAGGTTACAGAAAGACCTCTTCTTCAAAAAACTCGACAGAAAATTGCTATGATAGGTTTGTTGTTATAGTTGAAGTTAGTATCTATAGTGCTGTGTGTTCTTTTCTATGTTGCTGGGTCACAGAGGCCCCTGTGAACAGATATAATTGTTGTTTTGTGGGTTTGTTGGCATTTAGAGCTGGATAATGTAGATTGGTGTGGTCAAGTCTAGTACTAATGTTGAGGTCTGAAGATCTCATCCTAGGAACTAAAATGTCTGTGGGGCGTCACTGTTAAGGGTTTTGTTTGTGTACTCAGTAATTAAACACCTAGCAAGGACTAATGTTGGACTAAGTATGGTTATGTTCAACGCATGGTTTCGGCGACTCACTGTCTCGGAGAGATGCCATGCAGTTTAGTTCATGGTCATCCTTGTACTGTGGAATGTGTCTTCTTGAGTAGTTGCTGATTCACACTTAGTTATGTTACATTACGTGGCCACTGTGAATCAAAATTTGTACTGTGGCAAGTTACTTCGCATTACATCTAGTGTGAGTATTATTTGACCATGTGCATTTATCCAGTGCTTATTTGTTGCCATTTTAGGTTCATCCCAAACAGAAAATCTCCGTGCATAGCTCGCAAGTGTCTGTTTGGAACATCAAGGAGAAGAGAGAGGTAATAATATTTCCGAAATTAGAACGGTGATTATCAGCTAATAACTTGATCATAAATATTTCACTTTCTCTTGTATCAGTTAAAAAAAAAAAATGATAGAAACATACATTTCAAGCAACTTGGTTTCCTCATGGTGACTGATGTTTCACGGAGCTTACTTCAGCCTTCCTCTTGGTGACTGCCATTTTTTACAGCTTGCTTTAGCCTTCCTCTTGGTGACTGAAATTTCGATTAACTTGCTTCAGCCTTCCTCATGGTGAAGCCGAAGCGTGCTAGTTGAAACGTTGGTTTCTGTAATTGTTGTTTAAGCTGGTATAAGAGAAAGTGAAGTAATTATTTTTTTTTTTTTTTAAAAGCCATTGGATGGCCATTACGCTTTACATGGGCAATTGTTAACGATTACTTGTGATTGATGCCAATTCGTTAAGTGCATGAAGCCAATTCGTTAAGTGCATATGCACAGGCCCCAATTAACACCTGTAAAACATTTTGTGAAGACAATGGCATGTATAGGTAGCTGGTTTGAAAAGTGCTTCAAATGCACTATTACACTTCTAATTATGAAAGCCCTGCTTATAAGTGCTATGCCTAGCCCTATAGCTCTATCTAACAAGATAGCTAGCAAGCTACATGACTTTTTTTGCCTTCATTGCTAGCATTTGGCATTATCTACCATTGGGAGTTTCCTTTGGTTTAGGTAAAGCTTGTAATAATACTTCATCTGTCCATGTTTCTATAATAGAAGGAGCATTACAACAGTCGATCGTTAGCTAAACCTTGGTGATAGACTTTTGAGATTTAGAAGCTGAAATTCCACATGGACGCTAGACCGTGGCCGACTTAAGATTTTTTTCATAATCTGATAGCCAAGATGTCACTTTCCCCTAGGACAGTGAATAGTCGATGCTTTTCTCCCTCCCTCCCAAGTTTCAGGTGGTTTCATCGTTCACAAACCAAACCAGACATTCACAAGTAATCCACTTCACACAATA
>CBDHDT010000010.1:0-77063 GCA_965261215.1 Ekhidna sp. | reverse complement strand
TGGCCCGAACTTCTAGTGTGGGTGATCTGCCAGTGTGAGCAGCCCATCCACTATGGGAAGGCTAACACCTGCTTGGGGACTTTGATGTTCAGAAATTACTACAATATTGCCCACAATAGCTTGGTAAGTAGCATAATGGTATGTGTAGAGGCATGTCATACTTGGTCCTGCTTAACTCTTTAACGGTCACGGGCGCTTTAAAGCGCCCTGGGTAGGATCTTTGTAAAAAAAATCATAAAAAACCGATCGTTTGAACTTACCGCGAAACAAACATATTGAACGACGCCTAAAACGAAGCTCTATGACGTGTATTCATAAAACGATGACAGCATAACGGTTGCTAAGGACTTTGAACTCCACCGTTCACACTAAATTGTGGCTAAACGCTAGAACATTAGCGATGCGCTTCAGCTGTTGGAAGACGACGATTTGGGCCTGTCTGAAGAAGATGAGAGTGATTTTGTAGGCAAAGGTGTAGAGAGCTACCTTCCTAGAGCACACTCCGAACTTAGTCATGGGGAAAACTCAGAGGTAATGGAGAAAGATGAAGAACCAATGGATTTTGACGATATAGTTTTTGATGACAGCTCCAGTTCTAGTGATGAGAGTCTTACTCAGCCTTTAGGTAAGTATTACTGTTCAAAAAGGTATAGAATATAAAAATATCTGTTTCTATGTCCACAGTTTTTGGATCTATACAAAGTACAGCAGCCCCACCTCCCACAGAGCTCAAATACCCAGCAGTAGTGATGAGGTCTCATCAGATGGTAGTGAGTTAGAGTTTGCTAGATCAAATGATGATGATGATGATGATAGTTCTCAGGTGGAAGATCAGCAAGAGCAAGGTGCTGGTGTTAGAGGAAGGGGGTGTATGCAACCAAGGAGAAGGGATCATGGACGTAGACTTGGAAGAGGGTGTGGCAGAGGTGGACGTGGGGCTTTCAGTCAAGCAATGTGTGGAATGGGATGGGACGGATACTAGTGGAATTACACAGGATCAGCACATACTAAATGGCCAATGGCAAAGAAAAGAAAGTAATGCTTTGAATTATTTTTGGTTGTACTTTGCAATTTTCATTTATTGAAATGAATGCTTTCTTCATTTATATAATGTTTTCTTGTAATTCCATGCTGCAGCCTGAAGTCATTATGGTTGAAATCTGTGAACCTGCAAATGTATAAAACATTTTATCATAAGATATACTTGAAAATAGAACAATAATTGCCTTAAAATTCAAAAATTAATTACTAAAACCACAACTATAACCACATACTTTGTTGCTAGGAAACATAAACTGCACCTACACATTAAGTAACTATGTGTGATTCCAAAAATATATGGTTGCTAAGGACTTTAATAAATATTTGAAACAATACATTTAATTTTAGTAATGGTACCAAAATTCACCTAAAAAAACCCGACCCTGAAAGGGTTAACTGCAAGACGCTTGTTACAAACTTTAATGTGAAATGGACAAGAATCTGCTTGTACAATTTAGACAATATTTGGCATGCAGCACCAGCATGTGATAAGGAAGGAGGAAGTTATATGGAGCTCGGCCTAGAACTTCGGGGACAGTGGGAACTTTACGACATTATGACAAAACATGCAAAAACATGCCAGGCTCATTTCTGTTTTTAGGCAAAAAAAAATTGTTATGTACAATGAAATTTAACCAGAATCCTTATATAATAAATGTCATATCTCCATTCTCCCATGGATTTGCTTTTTCTGAGTTGAGCCATTTTTTCCTGAAAACAATGCACGAGAATTTCCCTTGACTTTGAAGCAACGGTGTGGGATAAAGAATAATGTTATCTTGTTAAAACCATGTGTTCCTCTTGCTCCAAGGTGTCTATTTTCATGCCCAGATTTTTTTGCCTCTACCATCAAACTTGTTTTAAACCTTCTGTGTCATGTTGTTGTTGTTTTGGTCCAGGCCCCATGGAGGAATTAGAGGTTAACAGAATCTTCAAAAGGGGATCAGAATAGACCTTGATCTGTGTCATAGTCTTTAAAAAATATGTCGCCAACCAAATCGTAGCAAATGTGATCCTGTTTCGTAGACACTTACTTACCCAACACAATGCTGAGGAAAAGGAAGAACATATAGTGGGCAGTGAGTATAGCAATGCCATGGCTATCATCGAGGCTGAGAGGGAGAAGAGTGAATGTTCTCAATTAGTATGGCATCGTGACAAGTGTTATCCAAACATCATTAGTCAAACTAATTGATCAACTTCTAGATTTACCAAAGGCAGAAACAGAGGATAATGTTGATATGGACCCAGTAGTTCAAGATCCTCAGTCTACAACACCTTCCAGTTTGCTTAATAGTCGGGTTATTCCCTCTCATGCTGAATCTTGTTTTCTTACGTTGTATGGCTTGTATGGGTCTGGAGACAGGCCAGCTACACCAGAGCTCAACTCAGACTGCATTCTAAATGAAGAAGCCAACAATGATCAGGAGCTTTTGATCAGGTTGCTTGATGCAATGGCAGGAGATATATTTTAACAACTAAACTGTTTTGCTGTGTGCAAGTGGAAGCTCTAGCCTGAAGGTCAAGGATCCATTACCACTTTATCCTACATGAATGTGACTTGACACGAGAGCTATGTACACATAAATGTAGTGAGAAGCTCTGCAGTTCTTGTTGGTGATTGTTAGCAGAAATCTCTAGCAATATATGCAAGCATAGGTGCAATCATTCCAGCAAGTCTGAAGAGCAGGCAGTTACTCTTCTATACGGAATTGAGTTGGCCGGGGTTGTGATATCATTGCAAGGGCAAGTCCTGCTGATGACCTGGTTATTTCATGTAGGTTATCTCCGGAAGGATGTAAGGATGGACCTGTTGATGGAGATGCTAATGAAGGTCTTGCATTGCCTTCTTACGAAGATCTGTTTCTGGTGACATTGCTCTACAACTGCTTCGGGATCTGCTCAATCAGCCACTCAACAAGGCTGCTCTACTGACTGAAGAGAATCAGATGCGAATGACATTTGGTCTGTGTATATATTTCTGACTGACCTTTCTTGGAGGACAAGAGGTGCTGGAGGGAATTAATCATCAGGAACAGTGTGCTTTTATTGGGAGAATGAATGGGATGAAGGTTCTGGCTATTGCTCAGGACCTCCGCCATGCTGCCACTAACCCAACAATATCCACCTGAGACAGTACTCACTAGGCATGAAAGTGCACAAAGCCACTAGATCTTAGGAAATCATACAACTGTCATACGATGCAGCTGTGTGATGTCATATGACCAATTTATCCAGGCTGACCCAGCATTGTTTGAGAAAAACCTTGACCGCCTAATCTCACAGCACAGCAGGACATGTGATGTCATCTCCCGGGAGGTCCCCGGGAAACCTACAGATGACATTGACACTGTACAATTTCGCGTAAGGACATTGCAAGTGACTGAGGTGCTGGGAGAAGTCTAAGCGATAATGTTCAGATTATAAAAGCCCCACCTTTTCACCATGTGTGATCACTCATTCAAATGTATCACACATTGAGTCTGGTGCTATTGTGGAATGTGATGCCTGGGATACAGACATGGCGTTTATCTTCCATCCAAGCAAGATGTCATTTGATGAAAGGTCAATATCAGCACTGTCAAATAATGACTAAGATACACTGTTTCCTAGTTATTCCGGAGCCATATGTCTTGACCATGACCTCAGCACATGACCTTGACCTCCAATCACGCTGGAAATCAATTCTGAACCTTCAACAATATGGAATGGAGCCAGAACCTCAAACAATATGGAGTAGATCCAAAACCTCAAACAATATGGAATATAGCCAGAACCTCAGACAATATGGAATATAGCCAGAACCTCAAACAATATGGAATAGAGCCAGAACCTCAAACAATATAGAATAGAGCCAGAACCTCCAACAATATAGAATATAACCAAAGATATCTTAATCGACCAAGTAATCTTGAGATATACCACTTTTTGTTCTGTGTACTAGCACAGAGAAACTTGGAAGTAGGTCATTATGCTCTGGTAGGTTTTCTCTCAGGCACAAACTACTGTATACATTAAGAGCATCAAAGTGATCCTCAGAGGTCAACAATCTGAGGAATGCTTAGGATTGTGCTGCATTGCACATATGATTTCTTTTTTGCTTTTTGACAGGTATCTTCAGAGGCAAAGTAATGGTACTTAGCTTGGCACTGCTCGCCATTGGATTCGGCACATCACAAAATAATTAAAACCATCGAGAAAACACTTTTAACAAAAAATGTACCTTGGGTCAGCATATTCTGATATCCCGACTAGTCTAAATAGGGCCTATTGAAAGCACTCATTAGCTTTATGAACCCACACAGTAAATATGAACAACTTCAAGTGGCTTCATCGTGAAGAATGTTGATTAATGAATATTTTTTAACCATGGCAACAGGGATTTTACAAGCCACTTATCCTAATGAAACAATCATTGAATAGCTAAGAGATTCCTCTAACCACATGCCCAAAGTAGCTTCTAAGCATTTCCAAATAAGGAGCTAGGACTGCAGTGGTGATCCCAGACTGTGGCTGCATGTAACTTGGGTATGGTTATACCTGTGCATATATTTTATACCAAAAGGGAGCACACAGAGAGATCTATCTTTAGAGCCACATATTAAGTTCACACAAGTGAAGTGTGGAAAACCTATGGAGCTCCTAGGTCATAACTACAAGTGTTTTTTTCACCTTATTATTATTTAAAAAAATGGTGTTGTCCCCCAGGTAGAAATCATCCATTGGGAATGCAATAGGTTTTTTTTTAATTTTGTATTGTCTGGACTCGCTAGGTTGTTGTTCCACCCAGAAAATGAAAATAAGGGAGATTTTCTCAGACATCATGTGTTTACAAGCCAGCATGCACAGATTTTGTACATGCCAGCATCGTCACGAAAGCTACTGAATGTGGTGTGTGGGAGGGGGGAGGGGGGGGGGGGGGGGAAGAAGACAAAATTGTGTGTGATTGCTACTACGATTTGATTGAAAAATGCCTTTCTGAACCAATATTCATTATGTTGAATGTTGTATAGTCTGAACAACAAAAAGAGCAGTAGGCTTATAAACATTCCTCCTTTTCTTTGATTTTTTTTTGGACAATTTGGGGGACTGGGAGAGTTTGCATTAAATTTCGGGAGATCCCGGATAAATTGTGAGGGTTAAAACCTCTGTCTGTCGGTATATTTTTCTTGTCTTCTCTGTGTGTGTATTAGGATGACATAGCCTTGCAATGCTTCCTGCCTGTGGATGCTTCGATTCTGCTACAGGACACAGGACTCACATCCTCTCTCCCCAACCTTTCAGAGCTGCTCCGAGACCAGCCAGAGACATCACTAAACTGCATGGCCCTAGCACTGCACACAGTGAGCTAGATGCACACACATACAAGCAGTACTTGCACACACATGCCATGTCACATGGTCTTGAGAAACTCGTACTAGCTAAAGTTCATGCATGCATGTACAGTACTACACCCAGTGATGCCTGTGGACTGCCCCAGGATAAACTGGTTATCAGTTCTTTCTCACCTCTAGGGCTAGTAGTATAGGGCTAGGATTAGGTCGGTAACAACTTTGAACTTTGGACATCCATAGTTGATCCTGGGATGGTCCATAGCACCATTGCACCACCCCTGCCCATTCGCAAATTAAATTATAATGATATGAATAAAAATTGCTGTAAGTCGTTTTATCCTTGCTTGTGTGATGTGCACACATATGCACCAGTTGATGTCGATCCTTGCTTATCGGATTGCAGATAACAGTAAGCTTCTTCACTCTTAGGTCTTGTCCAGTACATCTGTGCAGCACTCGGTAGTGGAAAATTCTAATCCTATGGGTGTGGCATCTGCTGGAGACCAGGAAGGGGACGGTGGTGATGGTGGAGAAGGAAGAGTGGAGATGGAGCCAGGGATGACAGAGGATATGTCTCGGCTTCATATCAGGTTAGCTGTTGTTGTTTGTTGTTGCTGTAGTCTTGCTACTGCATAGAGATTTTTATTGGCGGTGGTTTAATTTGACGATTTAATCTTTCTGTCTTTTGGGAGAATTAAATTTAATGGTATCACCCACTATACTTCTTGTTAAGATATGCACACACGCATAATGCAATACCCTCTGGGTCATGGACTTTGAACTTGGACTTTGACCACTCTCACATAGTACAGCTGAGAATTGCAGTGGAGACCCTCGAGTTGGGGAGTTGTGTTCAAGGATGCCATGTCTTTAAAGATATTTGGAGCCCCACCACTGAACAAGAGTACAGGTGTGTAAGAGAAGTAGTGAATGTTCTAGATGCATATGTTGTGGCTGTGATCTCTGGAGGCAATGCTGTAGGTCATGTGCCTAGAAAAATATCCACAGAGTGTGCTCTTTTTTAAGGCAGGGAAGAATCATTTGTAAGATAACTGGAAGGTGACGTCGCTTCCTCATCTCTCGATATCTTGAAGTATTTGAACAGTGCCATCTTCTCTTGGTTATGGTCGTCCATTTTTTAATGTTTGGTTTGCATTTGGCAGCAATAAATTTGACGATTGCGAGGGAAATTGCCAAATTAAATCACAGCCAATAAAAGTTTGATAAGGTAGTTAATAGTGTGGTTTCGTAAGTCTTCATGGGTGCATTCCTGGCCATCTTATTGTCCCTACCCTTTTCAATGACAAACAAATGTAAGACTGGAGATAAGAGTTCCCACAGACTAATGAGAAGGCCTCCCCAGTGGCATATGGATTTTAGCATCTTCCATATACAATCCCCTTTTGTTTCCGTAGCTTTTTATGAATTAGAGACCCTCAAACAAAGTTCAGCCCTTGCACCAAATACACAGTGCACACAAGATTTTTATAATCATTGTATATGATGATTACCAGCTGACCACATGGTACGTAAATGCTTGACTTTTCTTATATCAGTTTTAAAAGAACACAGGAATGCCGAATCATGTGGTCAAAACATGAGTCACTTTGATTTTTTTGAAGCTGATAGTGAGAGTTAAAAATACCATATCGTCTATTTTGTTTGTGGATTATATTTTTATTTAAATGCCAAAAATGAGGAAAAATTCTAGTTTATTATTTGCGATGTTGAATATCGTTTCTTTTTTCCAGTTATTGTTTGAAGTTTCTCTACCTCTTTATTAGCAGTTTCAGTCTCCTTGCTACCATCCCTACCTCTTCCTCTTTATTAACAGCTTCAATCTCCTCACTACCATCCCTACCTCTCCCTCTTTATTAGCAGCTTCAGTCTACTCACTACCATCCCAACCTCTTCCTCTTTATTAGCAGCTTCAGTCTCCTTGTTACCATCCCTACCTCTTCCTCTTTATTAACAGCTTCAATCTCCTCACTACCATCCCTACCTTCCCTCTTTATTAGCAGCTTCAGTCTACTCACTACTATCCCAACCTCTTCCTCTTTATTAGCAGCTTCAGTCTCCTTGCTACCATCCCTACCTCTTCCTCTTTATTAGCAGCTTCAGTCTCCTTGCTACCATCCCTACCTCTCCCTCTTTATTAGCAGCTTCAGTCTACTCACTACCATCCCAACCTCTTCCTCTTTATTAGCAGCTTCAGTCTCCTTGCTACCATCCCTACCTCTTCCTCTTTATTAGCAGCTTCAGTCTCCTTGCTACCATCCCTACCTCTTCCTCTTTATTAGCAGCTTCAGTCTCCTTGCTACAATCCACTACCTCTTCCTCTTTATTAGCAGCTTCAGTCTACTCACTGCCATCCTTGCCTCTTCCTCATTATTAGCAGCTTAAGTCTCCTTGCTACCATCCCTACCTCTTCCTCTTTATTAGCAGCTTCAGTCTCCTTGCTACCATCCCTACCTCTCCCTCTTTATTAGCAGCTTCAGTCTCCTTGCTACCATCCCTACCTCTTCCTCTTTATTAGCAGCTTCAGTCTCCTTGCTACCATCCCTACCTCTTCCTCATTAGCAGCTTCAGTCTCCTTGCTACCGTTCCTGCCTCTTCTGGTTAGGAATCCCACCTTTGACGTAACATAAGAGACTCATCTTGTCCACATGAGGTCAATGATGCCTTGCAGACGTGGAAGATTTCCTTTGTGTGCCATCTATATATGTGACTACAATATTTACAGTTTAATTATAGGCGTGTAATAAGTGTTCCCGGCATATTTTTGCGATTGGACTTTGGAATTGCAAAATTGTAAATAATTATTCTGGCAAACAAAACCAGCTATACGATATGTGCACCTCATCATTATATATACATTTATTTCCGTGTAATTTTCACTCATTTTAGGCTCTATAATTTTGGACCCATCTATCCCCTGAAGAGCATCAAGGCACCTCTATATGGTATGAACATGGAGTAGCTGTGTGTGTATGTGTTTTGCTGGTAGTGTATGCCAGGATTTGGTGCTGTGTGTGTGTGAGTGGTTTAGAATGATGTGTGGAGGTGGTGTGTGGTGTGAAGAGATGGTGGAGGTGTGATGTGTGCATGCATGTTTTGTACTGGTCACTACTTTATTAGGACATCCTGAAGGATGAAACATTGGCAAAAAAAGCTGATTTTAAGATAAATCTTTAAGTACATACATATTAGAGACAATACTAGGCGGGCTGGAAGAATATGTTTGACCAGATTGGCTGAAGCAGCAACTGAAGCGAAAGAGTCTCTGTAGCTGCAGTCAAAGATTATCTAATCTTATCGGCCGAGTTGCTTGTGACCAGTCTAGATCAAAATCACAGAAAGGAATATTTATGATGTTACTCAAGATTGATTTAAGCAAGGCATCGTAGCAGGTATGATCAGATGAAGTTGGAGTTCTGAGGATGTAAAGTAGCTTCGGAATGAAGAATTTTGGAGAAGCCTAATCTATCATGAGCCAAGAATTCTTTCAGCCAGTGTGTTACCCATTACCCCAAGAGAGTTTATCTTGTCTATGAGAGCAGCCAGTACGTATGCAACCATCACCACAAACTATCTTGTCTTTGAGAGCAGCCAGTACATATGCAACCTGTATTGCCTATGGGAGAGAGAGCCACATAGGCACACATATGGGTCCACTACTCTAGCTCCAGGTACTCTCATGATAGGTGTCCTATTGTAACTGGATGATCTCAGCAGCCATTGAAGGCCCAGGGTTTCAACAGCAGCCATTGAGGGCCCAGGGTTTCAACAACAGCCGTTGAGGGTCCAGGATTTCAATAGCAGCCGTTGAGGGCCCAGGGTTTCAGCAGCAGCCATTGAGGGCCCAGGGTTTCAACAGCAGCCATTGAGGGCCCAGGGTTTCAACAACAGCCATTGAGGGCCCAGGGTTTCAACAGCAACCGATGAGGGTCCAGGGTTTCAACAGCAGCCATTGAGGGCCCAGGGTTTCAACAGCAGCCATTGAGTGCCCAGAGTTTCAACAGCAGCCATTGAGGGCCCAGGGTTTCAACAGCAGCCATTGAGGGCCCAGGATTTCAATAGCAGCCATTGAGGACCCAGGGTTTCAACAGCAGCCATTGAGGGCCCAGGGTTTCAACAGCAGCCTGTGGGGGCCCAGGGTTTCAACAGCAACCAATGAGGGTCCAGGGTTTTAACAGCAGCCATTGAGGGCCCAGGATTTCAATAGCAGCCTGTGGGGGCCCAGGGTTTCAACAGCAACCAATGAGGGTCCAGGGTTTCAACAGCAGCCATTGAGGTCCCAGGGTTTTAATAGCAGCCTGTGGGGGCCCAGGGTTTCAACAGTAGCCAATGAGGCCCCAGGGTTTTAACAGCAGCCTGTGAGGGCCCAGGGTTTCAACAGCAGCCATTGAGGGCCCAGGATTTCAACAGTAGCCATTGAGGGCCCAGGGTTTCAACAGCAGCCTGTGGGGGCCCAGGGTTTCAACAGCAGCCAATGAGGGTCCAGGGTTTCAACTCGATGTAGAGACATGAAGTGATGTGCTGTGTGGAGAGATGGAAGTATATACATCATACCAAAAATGGTCTTGGCTAAAAGTGGCCCGGCAGACTAATTATAATTGAGAGGGTGTTTTAGGTAAAATCATCTTGTACGTATATGAATATTTAAACTGTTTGATGTTATTGGGTGCCTAATCGCTGACTACCACAAAGCAGGGCCTAGTAGGTACTTACAGGTGTATGTATAGTAGGTCGCTGGTTCCCTGGGAGGGGTAGGACCTTGGCACCTACCCGCAGCAATTACCTCAACTCTTGGGTAGCACTAGGGCAAGGGCTAGGTGCTGGAATCAGAGCTAGCTCCAGACTATTTTATGTGTGTCTGATGGTGTGTGTGTGTTGTGTGTGTGTGTGTGTGTGTGTGTGTGTGTGTGTGTGTGTGTGTGTGTGTGTGTGTGTGTGTGTGTGTGTGTGTGTGTGTGTGTGTGTGTGTGTGTGTGTGTGTGTGTGTGTGTGTGTGTGTGTGTGTGTGTGTGTGTGTGTGTGTGTGTGTGTGTGTGTGTGTGTGTGTGTGTGTGTGTGTGTGTGTGTGTGTGTGTGTGTGTGTGTGTGTGTGTGTGTGTGTGTGTGTGTGTGTGTGTGTGTGTGTGTGTGTGGAGGTGTAAGACATAAGACTGGTGTGTGTGCTGTATGTGCAGGGAAGTGTGTGGAGGTGCAGGGCACAGTGGTGAGGGTTAGCAACATCAGGCCTCTGGTGACTACGCTCGCCTTCACTTGTTCTCTCTGCCATGCCACACAAGCTCTGCTTCTTTCCGATGCGAAATACTCTCCACCTACAAAGGTGAGGTATATGTAAGTTGTGTGTTATAGCTGCTCCACACAGCATCCCACACATGGTAGTGGCAGAGATGGTACATACCTGGGCCCTCCATGCATCTCCACTGCTGCCACAACCTTTCCTAGGACATCCTAGGATACTTGTTAGTGAACATTTAATAGAGGGATGAGGGAGTGGTGCCCTGATATTCCACCCTCCCCACACCCCCTAGAATTTAAAAAAATTACAATTCTAATAATATTCACCTTGATAATCTTCAAGCCAAAATTAAAAAATATATAATAATGATAAGGTCAAGTCTGGGATGCTTCAAAGAAGCCCGGGATGTCTTTAGAGAAGCACATGTTGTCTCCCCAAACTAGAAAGTCCTGTATGAAACATTGCTTGCGATTGTGGAATCGGCTATAGGGCTAGGAGTATTCTTGGGCTAGGACTCTGGATAAAGGTATTATTGCGCTTAGGCTAAGGCTAGGAGTAGTTGGACTAGGGTCATGGGTTGTGTACCTGGGAATCTAGAGATGTCCTATAGGAAAAATTGTGGCATGACTGGCCATTCATTGCTGACCTAATCTCTAATGCCTGATCTGTGGATGTGTGACTAGGGTCGGCTATTGATTGCTGAAAATGTGGTCTCTTGGCTGCCATTTCTGCACCGTTATTTGGCGATGAACTCACTAACAACTCACGCATACATACACTTTATCTTCAGTCTGAGTGTCTATATCTCTTCCAGCTTATGGTGTTCCTTGATGCCTCAGCTATCCTTCTATTTGCTTCCTAAGCCAGCCGAGTTCCTGTTGTTTCATTTGGTAGATGATGCATTGCGTTAATAAGCTAGCCAATTTTGCCAAGTATCTCCAAGAGTAATATTTGTCGTTTGTTTATGCCCAAGTTTTAGTCTAATCATCTTGTCTCTAAGGTAATTGTGCATTGCCACATAAGCATTAAAATGGCTGTGGTCATGACGATCGACAGAATGAGCTTTTTCAAGCTCCGTTATATTATTACTATTATATTATTGGCCCAGGTAATTGTCAGAGTTTTCTGAGCATCAGCCCTCTATCCCTGCACTGAACCTTATACTAACAGGCATTGTGGTAATGGTTATCACTTCCGGTGTTCCTGTGCATACACCCAAAATAAGTGTTACAAGAAGACTCCAATTGTTCTAGTGCACGTCCACAATTAGACTGTTTCTTGATTGTGTAAAAAAGAAAGAAAGGCATCAGTAGGGAGTGGTGCTCGTTGATGCCACAATCTATCTGGCTAACTCATCAATTGTTTTTTAATCAGAAACTGGTAAAGGGTGTCTCTCTAAAACATGGTAATCATGCTACATGCTTAGTTTTGGAGTGCTGTGCAACTGTTGCCATGTATTTGGAGGTGGCTATAGCTGACTCTTGGCTGACTGAACAACAAAGTATGTAGCGGTGTACAACAGTATGAAGTATGCTAGAATAGTGTTTTATAGGAGTGGCTCATCATGAGAAGGATTCTGGAAAACAGCAGCAAAAAGCAGAAAACTCAACTCTGAATATATAGACATGTGGATTGATTAGGAAACAAGAGTGCACTCATGTAGACCGGGGATGTTTACAAAAGTTTTTGTTGGGTTTTTTTTTTAATGGTGTATTTATAATGGTTTAACCCTACAATTTATTGCTAATTAATTCTTTAACGAGATATTTGTTGGGTTATTGACTTGCTTTATTTCTTTAAATGATATGCTTGTTGGTGTGTTTGTTAACTAAGTTTCTGTGACCCTTTACCATTTATAATCATATATACCGATCCGATTGTACAAATTTTAGAAAGATGGTAAGGGTCATCAAACTGATTGTAGTCTATGGGTATATATATATATATATATCCATTTCCTTTTTTTTAATAGCCAATTTACATTTTGTTCTTATATAATGATTGATGTGAAAGATTTCCTTCTCCCGTAACCACCCCAGAGTGCACGTGACAACTTTTGTTAACGCTCACCCAAAACTGCATTGTGTATCGTTGTATAGCTGCTTCATGTTTGTGAGGTTAGTTGTGTTGTTTGCTACTTGAGTTCTTAGTTGAATAAAGCCTATTTCAATAAAGGTTCTCTTGTATTATCACATCAATTTATTCAACTAAGTTCAGCAACCGATGGAAAGACTTCTGAAACCTGACCGCCTCAATACCGATCCTAATGCTAGTACTGGGTCAAGAGAATGGCTTCACTGGCTTCAGACTTTTGAGAACTTTCTCGCTGTCTTACCTCAGGAAGGTCTCGACAAACTTAGTGTGCTCACGAACTAAGTATCACCGAAAATATTCGTGTGTATCGAAGAGTGTACTGGGTATGATCGAGCTATCGTGGTTCTCTATGAACTATTTGTGAAGCCTAAGAATGAAGTATTTGCTCTCCATGTTCTTGCTACTCGAAGTCAGCAGACGGCTGAAAGCCTTGATGAGTACCTCCAAGTTCTGAAGACCTTAAGTAAGGACTGTAATTATCAAGTTGTTACAGCTGTGCAAAATAGGGATAATGCAATCAGGGATGCTTTTATTACAGGACTTCAGTCTAGTTACATACGTCAGCGTCTTCTAGAAAATAAGACCTTGGATCTTGCAATGATGTTTGATCAAGCTAGAGCCCTAGAGTCCGCCCAGAAGAGCTCTGAGTCTTATGGCTTCTCAGCCCATCCAGTAGGAGCGGCCATGACCTCGAGAACCCCTCCTGACTCAGACAATTCTCCTGATAGGGGATTATCTGCAGCAACTGGGCAGTCTTACTCTCAAGGAAGTAAGTGTTATTTCTGTGGCTCTCTAAAGCATCCAAGGTCTAAGTGTCCAGCTAGAGAAGCTACCTGCCACAAGTGTCAACGTTGTGGACATTTCGCAAAAGTATGCAGAGCCAATCCCAGTACCAATCCAACTCGTAGTAGAACATCGTCAGCTATGAGTTTTCCTACGACAGGTTGTTCCCCAGTATCTACAACCTCAACTGCTTCAGTCTTGGCCACTACAGCTCCGCCCTTGGATAGGTCTACCTACCGGGTAAACATCAATGGAGTTACCTCTCGTGCCCTTATGGCAGTGGAAGTTCTGAAAGTTTCATCAACCCCCACCTTGCGGAACTCCATGGTTTACAAGTATATCCCTCTTCTGGAACTGTCTCTCTGGCATCAGTTTCCCATTCAGCCCAGATACACGGGTATTGTGAGACTGATCTGGCCCTAATGGGGCGTCAGTACAAAAACGTTCGTCTCCATGTACTTCCGGATTTGTGTGCAGACCTCGTCTTGGGTCTGGACTTTCAGATTCAACATCAGAGCATCACCCTGAACTATGGTGGGAAGGAGCCCCCCTTAGATCATGTATGTAGACTGAACTCACTGAATGTGAAACCACCTGACCTCTTTGCAAATCTCACGGATGATTGCCATCCAGTAACAAGTACATCACATCGATATAGCTTTGCTGATAAACAGTTTATTGAGAAAGAAACGAAGAGACTGATGGAGGAAGGGATTATTGAGAAGAGTAATTCTCCATGGAGAGCTCAGATAGTGGTCGTCAAGGACTCTTATGTTCAAAGTTTCCCAAACAATCAACGGATTCACCTTACTTGATGCGTATCCATTGCCTCGGATAGATGAGACAGAGAATAAGATTGCTCAATATAGTGTCTATAGTACTATCGATCTGCAGAGTGCCTATCACCAGGTACCGATCAAACCAGAAGACAAGCCCTATACAGCTTTTGAGGCTGCTGTGGGGCTCTACCAGTTTACAAGGATACCATTTGGAGTTACTAATGGTGTGGCTTGTTTCCAGAGAAAGATGGATGAGTTCATTTCAGAGGAAGAGTTGAAAGGTACGTTTGCCTACCTGGATAATGTTGCTATATGTGGTAGGACGCAAGTGGAGCATGATAATAATCTGAAGGTTAACGCTGCAAAACAGTGCAACATTACTTACAGTCCTGAAAAGTGTGTGTTCCCAGTGACTGAGCTTCACATACTAGGATGCGTTATTCGGCCGGATCCAGAGTGACTGCGTCCTCTTCAAGAATTACCAGTCCCTTCAGATACAAAAGCTCACAAGCGCATCTTAGGCTTTTTCTCGTACTACTCCAATTGGATACCAGGGTACTCTGATAAGATTCAGCCTCTGGTTGCAATGAAGACATTTCCGTACACTCCCGAAGCAGCCGAAGCTTTCAAGGTTTTAAAGAAAACCATTAAAGAATCCGTGGTACGCAGTATTGATGAGTCGGCGAGATTTGACATTGAAACCGATGCCTCAGACTTTGAAATAGCGGCAACTCTCAACCAAGCTGGGCGTCCGGTGGCATTTTTTCTCACACTCTCCAAGGGCCTGAGGGACGCCCTGCATCAGTAGAGAAGAAAGCACAAGCAATAATAGAAACTGTTTGTCATTGGAAGCACTATCTAGTGGGTAGACATTTCTCACTCAAGACAGACCAGAGATCTGTTGCCTATATGTTTGATAGGAAGCAGAGGGGACATTTCTCACTCAAGACAGACCAGAGATCTGTTGCCTATATGTTTGACAGGAAGCAGGGGGGAAAGATAAAAAATGATAAGATCATGCGATGGAGGATGGAACTCTCAGGTTATAATTTTGATATTGTGTATCGGCCTGGCAAGGAGAATATCCCTCCCGACACTCTGTCACGAGAGAACTGTAATGCTATGAATAGTGGAAGTCTTGCTGAATTGCCTGTGTAATCCAGGTGTGACACGAATGTTTCACTTCGTAAAGTCCCGAAATTTGCCTTATTCAATGGAGGATGTGAAAATAATGATCAGATCATGTCACATTTGTGCTGAATGCAAACCTCGGTTTCATAAACCGGATCCAGCACATTTGATTACGGCTACTCAACCCTTCGAACGATTAAATGTCAATTTCAAAGGTCCTCTCGTGAGTAATAATAATAATCGATATTTTCTGACAGTGATAGATGAGTACTCAAGGTTTCCTTTCATATTTCCATGTGCAAATATGACCACTGCAATGGTAATCAAATGTTTCTGTGGACTCTTCTCCATGTTTGGCATGCCTGCCTATATATACTCAGACAGGGGAGCTGCCTTCATGAGTACAGAACTGCGTAACTTTCTTCACCAAAAGGGGATAGCTACTAGCCGTACCATGCCCTATAATCCTCAAGGCAATGGACAATCTGGGAGGTCCAATGGAACTGTCTGGAGAGCCATTATTCTTGCCCTCAAGACCAAGAGACTACCGACATCGCGCTGGCAAGAGGTTCTCCCAGATGCACTACACTCTATTCGATCATTGCTCTGTACTACTACATACACGACTCCCCATGAGCGGATGTTCAGCTTCACTCGGCGGTCTACTGTTGGCAGGTCTATTCCTACTTGACTTATGACACCAGGGACTGTTCTCCTCAAGTGACATGTTCGAGCTCATAAATCGGAGCCCCTGGTGGAGGAGGTTGAGCTCCTCGAAGCTAACGCACAGTACGCTCATGTACGCATTCCTGATGGACGTGAAACAACTGTGCCCATTCGACACCTGACCCCTCAGTGAGAGGTGACCCCAACACTTGAGGAAGTCACCTTAACACTTGAGAACCCCTCAGTTTTGACACCTTCATCACCGAAAGGAACAGAAGTAATACCGATACCAGTATCCGAGACTGGAACCGAGACCCTCACAGACACTCCTGTCCTGGATGACTCATCTACTTCTTCTACACCGTCGCGAGCAGAATCTCCTACTCTATACCGTTCCAATTGGAGTCGACAGCCTCCCGATCGTTTGATGCTATGAACACCTCCCACAAGGGGGTGAATGATGTGAAAGATTTCCTTCTCCCGTAACCACCCCAGAGTGCATGTGACACCTTTTATTAACGCTCACCCAAAACTGCGTTGTGTATCGTTGTATAGCTGCTTCATGTTTGTGAGGTTAGTTGTGTTGTTTGCTACTTGAGTTCTTAGTTGACTAAAGCCTATTTCAATAAAGGTTCTCTTGTATTATCACATCAATGATTGAGAGACATAAAATATTATAAGAATAATAATATTGGTGATGGTGATGGTATATAAACTTCACAACAAAAACCAATTAAAGCATTTTGTTTAAAAAACAAAATATATTGTCTTAATAGGAATTAAACAAGAATACACCCATGTAGACCACACCCACATGGACCACACCCATGTAGACTTCCTTTGCCAATTTTTAACATGCAAAAAACAACATCAAACAACTATGTGTATGCCAAACTACCAAATCTGCATGCTGCACCAAATCTGCATGCTGCACCAAATCTGCATGCTGCACCAAATCTGCATGCTGTACCAAATCTGCATGCTGCACCAAATCTGCATGCTGTACCAAATCTGCATGCTGCACCAAATCTGCATGCTGCACCAAATCTGCATGCTGTACCAAATCTGCATGCTGTACCAAATCTGCATGCTGCACCAAATCTGCATGCTGCACCAAATCTGCATGCTGTACCAAATCTGCATGCTGCACCAAATCTGCATGCTGTACCAAATCTGCATGCTGCACCAAATCTGCATGCTGCACCAAATCTGCATGCTGCACCAAATCTGCATGCTGTACCAAATCTGCATGCTGTACCAAATCTGCATGCTGCACCAAATCTGCATGCTGCACCAAATCTGCATGCTGTACCAAATCTGCATGCTGCACCAAATCTGCATGCTGTACCAAATCTGCATGCTGCACCAAATCTGCATGCTGTCCCAAATCTGCATGCTGACCCAAATCCGCATGCTGCACCAAATCTGCATGCTTACCAAATCTGCATGCTTACCAAATCTGCATGCTGTACCATATCTGCATGCTGCACTAAATCTGCATGCTGCACCAAATCTGCATGCTGCACCAAATCTGCATGCTTACCAAATCTGCATGCTGTACCAAATCTGCATGCTGCCCCAAATCTGCATGCTGCACCAAATCTGCATCCTGTACCAAATCTGCATCCTGCACCAAATCTGCATGCTGCACCAAATCTGCATGCTGCACCAAATCTGCATGCTGCACCAAATCTGCATGCTGCACCAAATCTGCATGCTGCACCAAATCTGCATGCTGCACCAAATCTGCATGCTGCACCAAATCTGCATGCTGCACCAAATCTGCATGCTGCACCAAATCTGCATGCTGCACCAAATCTGCATGCTGCACCAAATCTGCATGCTGCACCAAATCTGCATCTGCATGCTACCAAATCTGCATGCTGCACCAAATCTGCATGCTGCACCAAATCTGCATGCTGCACCAAATCTGCATGCTGCCCCAAACTGCATGTTGCACCAAATCTGCTGCACCAAATGCATGCTTACCAAATCTGCATGCTTACCAAATCTGCATGCTGCACCAAATCTGCATGCTGCACCAAATCTGCATGCTGCACCAAATCTGCATGCTGCACCCAAATCCGCATGCTGCACCAAATCTGCATGCTTACCAAATCTGCATGCTTACCAAATCTGCATGCTGTACCATATCTGCATGCTGCACTAAATCTGCATGCTGCACCAAATCTGCATGCTGCACCAAATCTGCATGCTTACCAAATCTGCATGCTGTACCAAATCTGCATGCTGCCCCAAATCTGCATGCTGCACCAAATCTGCATCCTGTACCAAATCTGCATCCTGCACCAAATCTGCATGCTGCACCAAATCTGCATGCTGCACCAAATCTGCATGCTGCCCCAAACTGCATGTTGCACCAAATCTGCATGCTGCACCAAATCTGCATGCTGCACCAAATCTGCATGCTGCACCAAATCTGCATGCTGCACCAAATCTGCATGCTGCACCAAATCTGCATGCTGCACCAAATCTGCATCCTGTACCAAATCTGCATCCTGCACCAAATCTGCATGCTGCACCAAATCTGCATGCTGCACCAAATCTGCATGCTGCTGCATGTTGCCCAAACTGCATGTTGCACCAAATCTGCATGCTGCACCAAATCTGCATGCTGCACCAAATCTGCATGCTGCACCAAATCTGCATGCTGCACCAAATCTGCATGCTGCACCAAACCTGCATGCTGTACCAAACCTGCATGCTGCACCAAATCTGCATGCTGCACCAAATCTGCATGCTGCACCAAATCTGCATGCTGCACCAAATCTGCATGCTGTACTATATCTGCATGTTCAGATTTTTTGCTTGTTTATAAATTAAAATGGGTGTGCTCTAAATGGGTACATCTCGTTTCCCATCTTTCTTTTTTGCTGTGGTAATCAAATACAGTTAGTTTTTAAACAAAATATTTAATCTTTTTTCTGTAATTATAGCCATTACATAATTGCCCCTGAGCAGAATAAGACAGGCTGAGGTAACTAGACATGGCAGCAGAGAATGCTAAATCATAGATCTCTAACTGAGTACATAAAGTTCAGTGAGTCAAGAATGCTTATGGTGTGGTCTAAGCCGATGGTTTGGTCCTAGTTCTCCAGTTTGAAATCATGTCTAAAGAAAATTTATTTTGTAGTGATAGCCAAGTAGACATACTATTGAAGTAGTGCATTACCCCATTCCACTGAATTGAGAACATTCTGTGAAGTAGTCACCCTCAATTAGTTAGTATGTGATTGCTCTGACTAGCGGAGAGTTTAGTAGCACTGCCTATTTTATTTCCTCGATTAGAACATGCACCATTTCCTATTGTGAGTGAAATAGTATGCACCCTCAATTAGAGCGTGCACACCCACTAATAATTGCATTGCAATGCGCATGCTCATAAGTGAACACAAGTAAATACAGTATTAGGAAACAAAATTAATGAGTGCAATATTTGGAGACATAAAATTAGTGTGAATCTGCGAGCTCAGAAGATTGCTTCCATTTCTAGTTTGGGATGGTAGCAGCGAGTTCAGCTTCTGCTAACACCAGTAAGATAGCCTAACTGCACAATGAAGACAGAGATGGACTGCCATCACATCGACGAAGCTGACCTGAAAGGCATAGTAGACAACAATACAAACAAAGCTATAAAAAATAAAAGTCTGCCCTCACATAATAGAATGCGTGCATTGAAACTAAGAAAACATTGGTTTAACCAACATGGTGGAACCCAAAAATACCAAAAGCTCGTAACTCCCAATGTGCAGCTTCTTAGAGCATAAGTTTGTGTTTTGGGCTATTTTTAACCACAAAAATATTTCCGGTGTGCCTTGAATCCTTGTAAACTGGCAGACATTAAGAATATGTATACATCAAATTATCTATCTTGCTGTGTTCTTTTCCCTTGCTAACTTGCATGCACTAGGTGCATTCACATAAATTTTATTACCGGTCTATTCCAAATTTTCCAATGACTTGCCATCTTGATTCCCTTCTGTGAGAAAGTTGATAAGCATCATCTCTTGATCTTGAGGTGTTAACAAACCACAGCTCGGAGCAGGCTAGCGAGCAGTTGCTGCTCATTCCCCTGCTGCATTTTTGCAGTAGAGTAGTGTCAGTGTTAATTGAGATGCTTACTCTGCCATGAATAATTGAAGATTAGACCAACACGAGAGTATAAGCATGCTTTGCATATCTACATCACAATTAGCAGGGCTGCATATCTTCCCTCCTTGTGGTCTTTGGGAACTTGTGTCATTGTATGCATTTTAAAATATGGGAAAATTAGAAATATAGACCATGTTCTACAGTTCAAGTTCTGTACAGCTATTCAACACTCTCCTTGTGGTCTTTAGGAACTTGTGTCATTGTACACATTGTAAAATATGGGAAATAAGAAATGTAGACCATGGTCTATTCTTCAAGTTCTGTACAGCTATTCAACACTCTCCTTGTGGTCTTTGGGAACTTGTGTCATTGTATGCATTGTAAAATATGGGAAAATAAGAAATGTAGACCATGGTCTATTCTTCAAGTTCTGTACAGCTATTCAACACTCTCCTTGTGGTCTTTGGGAACTTGTGTCATTGTATGGAGTGTAAAATAATGGTGAATAAGAAATGTAGACCATGGTCTATTCTTCAAGTTCTGTACAGCTATTCAACACTCTCCTTGTGGTCTTTGGGAACTTGTGTCATTGTATGGAGTGTAAAATATGGGAAAATAAGAAATGTAGACCATGGTCTATGGTTCAAGTTCTATACAGCTATTCAACGCTTGCATTCAGACAAAATCTGATTTTTTTAATTAATTTTTTTAAAATTAATTATAATTTTTTTATATACATTTTTGCTAACTGAGGACCAGGATCTCAGGATGTCTAAAGTTTAAAATATAATCCTGCAGGAGCATGACCTTCCCCTTCCCCCTAAACCAAATCCCAAATGCATCCCTGATCAGTAGGGATTGTCACATTGAGGGGGCACAGATGATGATGATTGATACAAAGTATGAAATGTGCAAATTGTATTTTGTTCAGAAAAAAAAAGCAAATTACAAAAGTAGGAGACATCTTAGGTGGTGACACGTAACTCAGTAGTCAGCCTTGAGATGATGCTCGGACTGGAGAGTGCCATTTGACTGGAGTAGTTACGTCACCATGGCTGACTGACCGACTGCTAGGCTACAATAGAACAGACAAACAACATCAGTTGAAGCATAAAAAACATGCATATGTATTATATTATTATTGGATTTACCGTCAACGAAAAACGTGGAAAAGATTGTATGCACTTGCACTACACCCATTTAGACGAGATTTTCCATTTTTAAACAAGGGGAATAAATCTAGTACACCAATACTCTGTATGTACAACTTCCCATTGTTTTTGTACAATATTTGTATCTCTTATGAACGCATGTAGCACGTGCTCTTTATTGACCGATCTGACCACACGACTTTATTTGTGGGTTTGTTTTTATAGCAATTATATATTTATAGGTTTAACTTTTTGTTCAAGGCTAAACTTTTCAAAATTATCATATCATTAGAATGCAAATACAATAAGCTGCAGTTTGTTTTAACAGTCAGCTCCATTGCGGTAAGCTACACATCGCTATATTGCTCTATGTCTACAATACAACTTACAGCAAAGAAATCTATCCAGGAGCGCCTCCTTTCTCATGAGTGAAGGGATTCAGAGTGTTTTCCTGTAATTATTGGTGTCTGTGCAGCCTTTCACAGTAGAAGAGCTTCCAGAAACTGCAATAGAGGTCTGGAAGAGCCGCTTCTTGACTGAGTTGCGAATGAGTCTGTCGTTTTTGATTTTTTTTTGTTTCATTTTTGCTCACATGACCATCTAACCGGAAGTGAAGTTTTATTGCTCTTTTTAATAATAATTGAGCAATATACTCGGCATGTGGCGGACTCGGCATGCGGCGGACTCGGCATGCGGCGGACTCGGCATGTGGCGGTAAAAAAATATGGCGCTTATCATGTATGATTTATATATACATTTGTGAAAGATGTCAGTGTTTACGTCAAACGATGCATATGGCTTTTAATTGGTTAAGTACCAATTTGTTTTGTAAATGTATCTACTACATGGCCAGCTTTTTTCTCTATACCAATAAGTGTTCAACGATTCTGGGGTACGCCAACTCTTAAACTTGGTAAAGTGTCATCACCATGGTGCAGTCAAAGCCCAGGTGTGTATGCATGGTGGCTGGTTGTTATGTGCATGCTCACTTCATGAATACAATTGCTAGGGAGTGACTGTCGACATTTGCTAGGGAGTGACTGTCGACATTTGCTTTGAAGGTGCGCTAGTAAACATGGGTTCTATTATACAGCAAACTTACTTTCATTTTAAACTTAACAAACCAACAAGTCAGCCTGTTTCCATATATGTAGATGGAGAGTGAATGATTGAACATAACTTGAGAGGGTCAGATTATTGTGCATATATACATTCCAATGAAAATGTGTTTTATAATACCAGCACAAAGGTGAGGCCTTGTACTGCACCTTGCAGGCACAATATGCAATAAGTTAAACAAACAAACAAACAAAATGGGCACTGCACAAATTTAACCTGGTCACTTAGCTTGCCCCCATTCATTAGTAGGACAAGTGTAAGATATAGGCATTCATAAGTTAATGGTGGCGCTCTTAAGTTAATGGTGGCGCTCATAAGTTAATGTTGGCGCTCATAAGTTAATGGTGGCGCTCATAAGTTAATGGTGGAGCTCATAAGTTAATGGTGACGCTCATAAGTTAATGGTGGCGCTCATAAGTTAATGATGGCACTCATAAGTTATTAGTGGCACTCATAAGTTAATGGTGGCGCTCATAAGTTAATGATGGCACTCATAAGTTAATGGTGGCGCTCATAAGTTATTAGTGGCGCTCATAAGTTAATGATGGCACTCATAAGTTAATGATGGCACTCATAAGTTAATGGTGGCACTCATAAGTTAATGTTGGCACTCATAAGTTAATGGTTGCGCTCATAAGTTAATGGTGACGCTCATAAGTTAATGTTGGCGCTCATAAGTTAATGGTGGCGCTCATAAGTTAATGGTGACGCTCATAAGTTAATGTTGGCGCTCATAAGTTAATGGTGGTGCTCATAAGTTAATGGTGGCGCTCATAAGTTATTAGTGGCGCTCATAAGTTAATGATGGCACTCATAAGTTAATGATGGCACTCATAAGTTATTGGTGGCACTCATAAGTTAATGTTGGCACTCATAAGTTAATGGTTGCGCTCATAAGTTAATGGTGACGCTCATAAGTTAATGTTGGCGCTCATAAGTTAATGGTGGCGCTCATAAGTTAATGGTGGCACTCATAAGTTAATGGTGGCGCTCATAAGTTAATGGTGGCGCTCATAAGTTAATGTTGGCGCTCATAAGTTAATGGTGGCGCTCATAAGTTAATGGTGGCGCTCATAAGTTAATGGTGGCATTCATAAGTTAATGGTGGCGCTCATAAGTTAATGGTGGCACTCATAAGTTAATGGTGGCACTCATAAGTTAATGGTGGCGACTCAAAAGTTAATGGTGGCGCTCATAAGTTAATGGTGGCGCTCATAAGTTAATGGTGGCGCTCATAAGTTAATGATGGCACTCATAAGTTAATGGTGGCACTCATAAGTTAATGGTGGCACTCATAAGTTAATGGTGGCGCTCCTAAGTTAATGGTGGCGCTCATAAGTTAATGATGGCACTCATAAGTTGAAGGTGGCGCTCGTAAGTTAATGGTGGCGTTCATAATTCCAGTCAAAATTACATTCATTCAATCGGCATTGTACATGGTTTGACCTGTGAGCAGCTTGAAGCAACTTGATGCAAGGGAATGGCGTAGCATCACATAGTGTGGCTACTACTCTCTTTGACCTTTTGTGGCTGAGCAACAGTTGCAGGAGCCACCATCTTGCATCCTGTGTGCTAATTTATTTTTTATCAAAAATCCAATTGTCACGAATACTTTTTGATTGATTCTTTGAGCACATTAGCCAGTCTAGTGACAATCAGTCGAGTGATAGTGGTTTCAGATTGAGTGTTGATTATTGATGGCCATGTGATAAATTTCATGTATTTCTGGATTGTGCGCAGCAGTAGAATCAAGATGGCGTGGAACAGACCATATATCATTGATAGGATGCTGCATGTTCTATTAATTTCATGAGTGATATACCTGCACATAATATTTGAGGGTATGAACAAATCAAAAGAGTGTGCTATTATAACATGTAGTCCTGTGTAGGCTCTAGGTCTTCTGTTTTCGGGAGTTCTCCCAATTTAAATATAGATATAATTTAACACAAATTCTTCCCACTCTCCTCCATTTTTTCAGCTTTCCTTCACTCGAAAAAAAATCCAATTATGAAACATTTCTAAAGTATGATAATTTCTCAAACATGTTATAAAGTGCATCCTTGTTGGCTCGTGATGAGTACCGACACCTCTCGATATGCAGCATATATGCTGACGGCAGCACCGCCGTACCTGGTATTGGCCTAGTCCTCTACAAAATGGTAAATTATTATGTAGAAGGAATAGTTCTTAGCATGGCACATGGTTAATACATCTTGCCACTTGTTATAGCTCTGGTCATTCTTTTCCTTATGCTTGCTGAGCATTGTAAAGGAAGGCTACAAAAAGGTTTTTAATAGGGTTATGTCCATCCGTTGGACTGTTTTTCGAGTGGATGTTGGAGCGTATAATCCTTTGTGTATATAATTTTTCCACACTCGTAGGAGATAGTGATGTGGAGTGTAAGATCAACAATGAAATCCCATAGCAATCACAAAATAATTATACGCCCACACATGACTTGGACTTTGTTAAATCTCCTGCTTTGAGGATGCTCGGAGGGAGATGCCCCTCTTTCTCCCAAGATACGCCTCTTAAGTACAGGTATGCACGTAATAGATTGCGAGATCTCCATCGGGTGAGACAAGCTAATGTCTGTGCTATTCTCTTACTCCCAGGTCAGCTTCTTCCCTTCCTTGTGAAGGGATTATTGCTGGCCTTTCCATTTTTTTTAAATTTTTTTAGTTTGGTTGTCCCACAGGTGATAGTTGTTTCTGCAATGGCTGTTACCATATTTTGTGATTCTTCTGTGCCATGTGATCTGTCTTCACAGAAATGCCACAAGTATTGAAGGAATTGGTGCTCACTTCATTCATTGGCTGCTCCTCAGAGGGACATCCCTGTCACTCTGTGCTCACAGATGACTTCATTGCCTGCTCCTCTGAGGGATATCCCTGTCATTCTGTGCTCACAGATTCATACCTTGAGACACAAAGCCTGTAATGTAGTGATGTATGACTGACAACACATTCTACTACCTCTAGCTGAGTAAATTTGCGTGGAGCGTGTGGAGCACACGTGATCAGAAGTGCACGACTTTGTGTTGAGTACCATCTATAGCAAGTGTCCATGGGAGGGGGGTTACTATAGCTGCCTAAACTTATGTGGGCCCGAAGGATCACTTATGACTTCAATAAGGGAATAATTCATCCCTCCTGAATTATTTAAAGGTTTAGAATAAGTTATTGTGTGCCAGGCCAATTCCAGTAAGCGGAAGTTGATTCATGAGCTTACGTTACCTAAAACTCACCATTTAGAAACTATAGAATATCTGACAAAATGTCTACATATAACTTGAATCAACATATTAGTAGCCACTGCAGATGCTGTGCACTTGCATCACTGTGAGCAGCTGTGCCACTCTCTGGAAACATCAACCATAGATAGAAGGATATATCAACCTCTTGCCAGACCCAGACAGGATTCTCTCCTTGTGAAAATTAATAGCTGGTCTGTGCATAGGTTCCATGGACTTTTTGTGAAGTGTTACTGTTCCCTATCCAGTGTCCAGGTTATGTAGTAAATAAAGCTGCTGTATCCTCTTACTGGGTTATTGTTTTACCATTCTTAAGAAGTCGTTGGCAAGTGTCAGCATCAACTGAGATCGTGTGTTTAGTCTGCAATTCTGGAAATTTGTCACGTTCCTGAGAAGAGTGTGGTTTGTCAAGCATCCTTAGAGTCCTTTTTTTGCAAGATCACTTATTCTTATACTTGTGTACAACACTGTGTGTAGGAACTCCTTTCCTACGGACTGTCTGGTAGGGTTGAGATATTGATGTAGACCTTGCTGACCTGATCTTCGTTTGCATTTGGAACTCCGAACATTTGTCTTTACTCATCCTGGTTTTGATCACTTTGTTAGCTGACAATTATCCTTTGCAACTCGTCTAATTCCGTCTTCACCCAGCACTTGATGTTCATGGAATTACACCCAGAAAGTGACTCAACACTGTGTCGTATCATAAGTAATACTTCTTAGAATCATGAATCTCCCAGATATCCCTTTCCAACTGCCTTTCTGCCAACTTAAAAATATATTATTAAGCACCTGTTTGTGCAAGGAATATTTTCCACCGGCCACTTGTCCACATGCGCAATTTTCCGTGTGTTTTCTTTTTCTTTTCCTTCATAAAAGGTGTGAAAAACATCCTGTTTTTGCGTTTGCTACATCAGGGATGTTTTCTCCAGTCCATCTATCTGTACGATTTTTTCGAGGGCTGCAATTAGCATCCTGTTATTGGTTCTATGGTAGTGATCACATGAAGTATTTTTCACCATCCACCATCTGACACCAAAGGCAGGCATGAACTGTGCCTTGCATATTTCAGAATTTACACATTGGTCACAATTTCCTAATATGAACAGTCAGTGCCATCCATGCTTGCAGTCAGCTGTGTATAAAAAGAGGCCAGTTTCAACCAAAAAATACAGTTTTCTCTTGAAATTACTTCACCTAACTACCAAAAAACCAGCAGCCAAGGAATCAAGTAGCAGTCATCACCAAGTAGCAGCCAAGGAACTAAGTAGCAGCTAAGGAACCAAGTAGCAGCCAAGGAACCAAGTAACAGCCAAGGAACCAAGTAGCAGCCAAGGAGCAAAGTAGCAGCCATCAACTAAGTAGCGGCCATCAATCAAGTAACTGCCATCTACCAAGTAGAAGCCATGACCAAGGATAACTTATCCTTCACTGTCCATTACTTCCCTGAGGAGTCGGTGAAGGTTCGGATACCTCTTCATCTCTTGGCCTACGGTAATCTACAAGTTTTGCACTTGAAGAAAGCCGTAGGGAATGCTCTGAATCTCAGGGATGAGAGCATTGCTATATTTGGGATTTTTCTAGGAAAAATGTCAGATCCCCAGGAGCTTTGCCCTGAATGTTACAACGTGTTGGATTATGGCATGGATTACTGCTTCTTGCGACTGGCCATGAACCCGGAGGAGGAACTACAGGTCATTGCTGCTGATGAACGTGCTCTAGAGCTTGTACTCTGGGAGGTGAAGTTTCATTACGAAAACAATGTCTTGTTTCCCAGGCCGAGGAGTGAGATACGTCAGAACATGGAGTATCAAAAGCAATTCATGCATCTGGTGATGTCCAGCGGAGCTTTGATGTCCAAGCTGACAAGGGAGTATCTCCTCTACAGACCCAGTTACAAGTATGATTACCACTCAGTGTTCATCAATGTCGTCCGCCAGATTCCTCTTCACTATCTGTTTTATTATTACGTGGTTGAAGCCTGCTGTCTCAAACAAACCACTGACCTCAACCCTCCGGTCAACAGGGGAGAGAAGATCTACGTCGTGTTGGAACCCAACAAGTGCATCACACTGGACGCTACTGGCCAACATGAACTCTCCGCTTGGACTTGGGACGATATCGTGATTGTGGACCCCCATAAGCGGAGGCCACCTCCAAGTTATTACGCAGCCACACACCCAGATGAAAAACCAGAACCCACGCCGGGAATCCTCTTTGCGACGACACGGTATATGTTTGTCCACTCCATCTCCAGGTACTTTCAGAAAGAGTACCGCTCCCGTGGTGAATCGGCAGGTGTTCTTGTCTGAGCTGGACTATAGAAAGGACTGAACTTTATTACTGTATTGCATACTGTGTAATTAACACTTGTTGATATGAGAAACTGCTATACTCTCTTTGTTGATCTTAATGTTGCATATGCGTAATTATGAAGAGCATGCGTTGATATTGATCCGATGGAGGCAAAAGTTTAATATATATAAATCGAGTACTTTTCGTAAAAGTAGCTAATTTGGGATACCATTGGTCCAGAATGAAGCAAAAGTATATAATGGAGTGCCATCTTGAAATTAGTAAATTTGGTCTTGGAATTCTCTTCCATTCATGACTGTGTTAAGAAGATTGTGGAAGGCATACACTAGACATGATTAGGTTTATGTGAACTTTAAAATTGAGTATTGTCTGTAAAAAGAAATGGTTGGTCATACTATTGAGCATAGCAATAGACTTGTTCATTCAAAGCTGCAAGATGAGGTGGGTTGTTTATTGGAAGACCATGCAGTATTTGGTGCTTGCATACTATAATTATATGCTTGCATACTATAATTAATATGCTTGCATACTATAATTATATGCTTGCATACATCAATTATATGCATGCAAACTCTAATTATATGCATGCAAACTCTAATTATATGCTTGCATGCAAACTATAATTATATGGTTGAACACTATAATTATATGTTGCACACTATAATTATATCTTGCACACTATAATTATATCTTGTACACCATAGTTATATGCCTGCACACTAATTATATGCTTGCATATTATAATTATATGCCTGCACACTATAATTATATGCCCGCTCACTATAATTATATGCTTGCATACTATAATTATATATGCTGCATATATTGAAATTGAAGTAGCAATGTTCACCTCAATTAAAGACTGCAATCTGAGTTGTACTAAAGCAATTAATTACTTAACTTAATTAAATGTTGCGCACTGAAGAAACTGTCGTACTTTCTTTGTGACCTAACAAAAGAATTTTTTGTAGTATGCACAATTGGGTAGGGAGTACATTCATATTGATCCAACAGAAGCAGGAGCGTGATATATATATAGTTGAGTACGTTCTAAAAATAGTTAACTCTTTAGGGCCGATAATTGAAATAACGCCATGTACGCATCTGCCCGAATTATTTTAGTCGTGTACGCATCTGCCGGAATTATTTTAGTCGTGTACGTGTCTGCCGGAATTATTTTAGTCGTGTACGTGTCTGCCGGAATTATTTTAGTCGTGTACGTGTCTGCCGGAATTATTTTAGTCGTGTACGTGTCTGCCGGAATTATTTTAGTTGTGTACGTGTCTGCCGGAATTATTTTAGTCGTGTACGTGTCTGCCAGAATTATTTTAGTTGTGTACGTGTCTGCCGGAATTATTTTAGTCGTGTATGTGTCTGCCGGAATTATTTTAGTCGCGTACGTGTCTGCCGGAATTATTTTAGTCGTGTACGTGTCTGCCGGAATTATTTTAGTCGCGTACGCGTGTCTGCCGGAATTATTTTAGTCGTGTACGTGTCTGCCGGAATTATTTTAGTCGTGTACGTGTCTGCCGGAATTATTTTAGTTGTGTACGCATCTGCCAGAATTATTTTAGTCGTGTACGTGTCTGCCGGAATTATTTTAGTCATGTGAGAGAAAAACACCATGGGCCCTCGAAGTCATGGGACAGCTTCTTCGTTTTAGGGCGCAAGATTAGCGTGTTGCTAGCTTAATTAACTGGGTACTCTAAAGCACACCTTTGTTTTGCTAATGCTTTTAGTGATCTCTGTCGGCTTTGAAATCTTCTCACTATTGAGCTGCCATGCTATGCTACGTAGTTTCTTCCACGCAAATAGTTTAAAAAAAGTAAGCTAGATATTGTAGCGCAGTACTATATAGCGTGAAGCACCTCCAATTGGCATTTTTTTGTTGACAGTTCTGCTGTTCACTTTCAAAGGCAAGGACATGATGTCATCAATATTTTCAGGACAAAATATGGATATACCTAGTCAGTTGCTGAGATATTGAATGTCAATAATATATAGTTTTGTTAGGTAGAAGTAAGTTGAGTATGAAACATAGATAATCATATAGCTAGCTATTGTTATCAAATGTCACTATGAGAAATTATTTTCATGCCACAGCTTGTAGCAGTCCCCTTTAGGTACAGATGTGGCTTCTCAGGACAAGCATTGCAGACCCATATGCTACTTCTCCGTCGGGAGGGCACACATGTTTGTTTGTTTTTGGCAGTAGATGCACCTCCTAGGTATATCTCCTCTTGCTGGAAGGTGATCTAGGCGAGGAAGTGTTGGTGGTAGTAGTTCTGTGGCAGCGCTACTTGGCCTTCCAGCACACTTCTGTGACTTGTAAGTGTCAATAAGCTGTGTCGTAAGCTTCAGCCTGAAGGTTTTCAATGATTGAGGTACTGGTTGGTGACTGTTGGCATTGTAGCGTGATAATGTGTATGCATTTGTGATGCACACATCGAACAAAACCCAAAATATGTACTTATAATTTTTGATACTTTTCAGGCGTGCTTTGTAATACCCCCCAAGCTGGTCGCCTTGTTGACATTGTTATGTATTGACATGGTTATGTCACATGTTTGTTGCTGTTGTGCACACACCTGTATAGCAAATGTAAATCCTGGACTGAGCTGTGTACCAGTATCATTCTGACCTATAGTTGGTGGAGGTGAAGCTGGCCCCACTGAAAATATGTTGTTGTGCACACACCTGTATAGCAAATGTAAATCCTGGACTGAGCTGTGTACCAGTATCATTCTGACCTATAGTTGGTGGAGGTGAAGCTGGCCCCACTGAAAATATGTTGTTGTGCACATACCTGTATAGCAAATGTAAATCCTGGACTGAGCTGTGTACCAGTATCATTCTGAGCTATAGTTGGTGGAGGTGAAGCTGACTCCACTGAAAATATTTATTGTTGTTGTGCACACACCTGTAGCCAATGTAAATTCTGGACTGAACTGTGTACCAGTATCATTCTGACCTATAGTTGGTGGAGGTGAAGCTGACTCCACTGAAAATATGTTGTTGTGCACATACCTGTAGCAAATGTAAATCCTGGACTGAACTGTGAACCAGTATCATTCTGACCTATATTTGGTGGAGGTGAAGCTGACTCCACTGAAAATATTTATTGTTGTTGTGCACACACCTCTAGCCAATGTAAATCCTGGACTGAGCTGTGTACCAGTATCATTCTGAGCTATAGTTGGTGGAGGTGAAGCTGACTCCACTGAAAATATTTATTGTTGTTGTGCACACACCTGTATAGCAAATGTAAATCCTGGACTGAGCTGTGTTCCAAATATAATCATTGAACATTTTATCATTAACAAACCATTGGTGTTGGGATGAGGTTTAGAATCACATGCTGGATGAGGTGAAGCTGGTTCATCTGTGAATACTGGTTCATATGTGAATAGTTATGTAAACTACAAACTTACTTTATAAGATTCAAAAACATTGCCATTGTCTTCCATAACTTCAAAGTCATCATCACTTCCTTCTGCAGATGCTGTTGTCACAACCAGAAAAAAAGTCCGCAACATTCTCTAGAGAAAATCTATTTGCCATTTTCAGTTGTGGGAAAAGCAGCTGCAAGTAAAAACTGCTGCAAAGCTATAGGTCAGAATGATACAGGTACACAATGCTAATGAAAATATACCCGTTCAAGTACTTAGTGTTTCTCCGGGACTTTTGTCGCCATCGTCATTACGGACAATTAAAACATGCCAACAAACAGCATAAGTTGGAGCATATGGCATTTCAATTAACAACACTAGCTGTAACATGTGGCATTACCAACAAACAACACTAGCTGCAGCATGTGGCATTTCAATTAACAACACTAGCTGCAGCATGTGGCATTACCAGCAAACAACACTAGCTGTAGCATGTGGCATTACCAACAAACAACACTAGCTGCAACATGTGGCACTTCAATTACAACACTAGCTGTAACATGTGGCATTCCAATTAACAACACTAGCTGCAACATGTGGCATTTCAATTAACAACACTAGCTGCAGCATGTGGCATATCAATTAACAACACTAGCTGCAACATGTGGCATTCCAATTAACAACACTAGCTGCAACATGTGGCATTACCAACAAACAACACTAGCTGCAGCATGTGGCATTCCAATTAACAACACTAGCTGCAACATGTGGCATTTCAATTAACAACACTAGGTGCAGCATGTGGCATTTCAATTAACAACACTAGCTGCAACATGTGGCATTACCAACAAACAACACTAGCTATGCCAGAGCTCACATATGCATGTGGTTTGCTAATGAGGCTGCCTCAGCCCCACTCTATTAAAATAACACTACAGTTGCTGAAATGACAAAAATTACAGAGAGAAGCGCCATTCTTACTCACTGGTGACCAATTTACAATTGCAAAGTAAAAATGACTAGTTCATGGCCATTAGAGACCTCTGATTGCCACACTAGGTTGACAATACTCCTGCAATGGAGGGCGTATATCTCTGCTAGTCCTTCGTAAATAAAACTGAACTTCATTGTGATGCTGCATGCAAAATATGCATGGTTACCCGTAGTGACAAAAAACTGTTTTACATGGAATAGTTTGTCTTGGTGAACAGATGAGTTCGGGAGAACTGTTTGCATCCATGGAAAGATAACACAGATCACATATTGTCACTACTGGCCGGTCATCCAGCTGTCATGAGACATCCAAGATAGAACTTTGCACAGTCTCTGAAAGAGAGAGAACTGGTTGAGAACTGGCTGCATAGTCAGTAGAGGAGAGAAAACTGGCTGCATAGTGAATATCTGTCTACAAAGATGCTGAAGATACATTCAGACATTACTGCTACTGTAGCTACAACTTGCTGGTTTGCAGTATTAGCTGGTTATGGTGACTGACCAGAGACCGAACAAGTGTAGAAGAGGATGCAGATACATCGTGAAAATGCAAGACCAACAATCAGGATAAGTCGGAGGCCAGCTGTGGATATTCCCCTATGTGAGGACCCACCCATCATGCAGAAGTCGGGCAAGCTAGATTCTTTGGTATCAGGCTAAGAAAAGAGCTTCAGCTCGCTACACGATGCTTTTTACATTTCTTGCAATTATTGCCTTTTTTTCCATATGCAATTATAGGAGGTGCGGCTGATTGATATTTTCTCAGTCTTTGCTCCCACTGGCATTGGCTCTATCCCTCAATCTGTTTCTCTAGTTTCCTCCAGTAGTCTAGTTGTTTGTGCAAGGGCCATGTGAGACTAGGGGAACTAGCTAGCTATGTGTGGTGAATAGCATGTTGGCTCTATGTGCATAGTGGTTCTTTATGCACCAGTAGTAATTTTGTGGATGAAGGTTTTTCCAGCCCTTACTTTGTGCATCCCTATATGATCAACCATTAATTGACCATTGACAACACATTTTATAGATGCTTGGTTGCTATAATTATAAGCTTGCATACTAAGATTATGCTTGCCTGCTGTAATTATAGGCTTGCATATTATAATTATATACTTGGATACTATAATTATATGCTTGCATACTATGCTTGTACACTATGATTTTTTGCTTGTATATAATTATACATATGATAATATGAAAAACTTGTACTTTCATTGTTAATCTTAATATAATGTCTTTTGTTATGGCATTGGCAGAGACTACAGCCACTTATCTGATGGGAGGCTTGCTTGCATATAATTATCATATGATATGAAGAACTTGTACTTTCATTGTTAATCTTAATATAATGTCTGTTTTGTGATAGCATTGGCAGAGACTACAGCCACTTATCTGATGGGAGGCTGAAGTGTGACATAAAATTGACATCTAAAAAATAGTTAATTTGGAGCGTAGCAATAGACACATCAGTCCAACACTGTTTGCTGAGCTAAATGGACTACATATAATATTGACAGTGTACTAGAGTTATATTATGAAATTGAGTGCATGTCAGTAAAAGTAGTTAATTTGGCATACCAGAGTTGAAGTGTTTGATACTGGCCTCCCTCAGGACAACATTGCTGCAGTGAGATCCCTGCTGAATGTTGCAACACCTCTGGAGAAGACTCCATTATGTCCTGGTGTCTTCTTTTTCATGGAATGCAGCAGGAGGACGCTGGCCAAGCTCCTTGATGTTCAAAGAACATTCTAGGCATATTTTCTTGAGTCCATCATCTTTTATATCCTATGATAGCAGTTATTACAATTCTCTGTGGCCTAGAAGTAATTTTTTGGCTTGCAAGTAGAACAACAACTATTGTCCAATTTTGGGTGGGGTAGCCCTTATAGTCCCCAGGAACCCTTTAGCTCTCCTGACTGCTATGGTGTGAAATGATGCAGATTTTTTTATGAGTTTGTACATGACTATCAGATGGTGGGAGCGGCAGCTGCCTGCGGTTTGGTTGGTTTGTCCTAAGTGCTTTGTACATGCACAAATCTACTAATTGTTGTGCGGATGCCTGTGGTAGGTGGGACCAGGGTGGTGTGTGTCTGTTGTACTTCCACAGCCATCATTATTCTCTTGTGGTTTGGTTTTGTAGTATCAGCATGTTGTATTTTGTGAATTGATGTGTGGGTTATTGGAATAACAGCCTTCTCAAGTTGGGTGAGCCTATTTCTAGAAGAAAAAGTTCAGACTCACAAAATCGATGCTTACAAGTTTGACCTGAGAGCAACAAAAAGATTAAAAATGGCTGATGATTGCAGCTGCCTTCATGAAATGTTTCTTCTTGACCTAACTTGCCACCTGTGAATCCAAATGTCAATCAAGGAATAGTAACTCATTGGAAGAATGTAATCAATTTCTGTTCTTCTGAAATGTGTCATTGAATCTGGAAGACTTCTTGACGTTGCGGGAGAGTTTAGAAGTCTGTAATAGTGCTGTTGTGTAAAATATAATTACCCTTCTCTGTAACCCTTTCCCTTTCCTTTAACCTGTGTAACCCTTTCCCTTTCCTTTAACCTGTGTAACCCTTTCCCTTTCCTTTAACCTGTGTAACCCTTTCCCCCCTTTTTTTAAACCTTATGTGTAACCCTTTTCTTTTGGATTTCGACTGAGCAGTTCAGTAAGTCTGATGTCAGTCAGTGGGAAGTTTGGAATGAGAACAAGTGTATTTTCAGAATGAGTGTCCAGTAGTTCAAAACTGCACTCGGGCACTTATGTTTCCTTCCCCCCTCCCCCCCCCCCCCCCCTTTTTTTCCATCATCTTCTTGGGGAAGTATGAGAGGATAAAACTTGAGACCTTTGTGTTTTGAGTCTAGATACTCTATCATCTGAACTAAAACAGACCTACTGAATACCAACCTCCCATATTATATGGATCACAGCTGTTGTGAATTTATACTTTTGACTGTGCAGCCGAATTTTTTTATCTTGTGTGTAACTCTTTCCTTCTGGATGTTTTACCTGAGCCGCCATTTCCTTCTGGGCTTGTAGCTAATTTGTTAACCATATCATTTTGGATAAATGATTTTCCATGGAATGTCTGGCTAGCACATAGCAGGAATAAGGTTTTTAAACTCACTGTTTTCATGGTTTATCGTTAGGCTGAGTAGCAGTAGAGCAAGGTGTGGCTTCCACTATACGCTACACAACCTATGAATATTTCTCCTGGGAATCCTTCTATTAGTTACAATCTGATTCTCTCTATACAGTTATTTGCAAAACTGTGCAATTTACCTAAGATCACTCATCTCATCTGCTAAACATGTCAACTACCTGTTCTTTATTGTATCTCTATGCAGTGTTCCAGCACGGGTTGCAGAAGTAAGACCTTCTTGCCTCTGCGCAGCTCTCCTCTCACTGAGGCTACGGACTGGCAGACCATCAAGTACGTACAGTAGGCAGGGGACACTTGGATGAACCAGTTGGTCAGGTTTTGGCCGGACCACTTCTTGGCACAAATCACAAGGCAAACCCTTACCAATTCGGTAAAGTGTGCCTCAAGAGATTACACTCACACAAGCAATTAAAAAATAAAATAATAATATATATATATAGCAGAAAAGAAGCAGCTACATGTTGGTTACTCAGCTTTGATGTAGTGTCTGAAGTAATTGAGAGCCGTTCTGAAGTTCCCACCAACCACCTGAATCCTTCGCTTTTGGGAAGAGCGCTTTCGGGAAGAACAAGATAGTGGAGAGATTATGCCAAGCAAGCTGGTTCCACTCCTGGTCTTGGCTTCATAGTGAAGTTACACTGCCACCTACGCTGCAGAGCTGTTAGGCTATTAAGCACATATCAAGTGTTTTTGTAAGTTATGAGGCACAGTCTTACTTTTCTCATATTTAGAATGTTGTTGCCACATATGCAATTTAAATTTCATGTTTTAACCACACCCACTTCTTGATGGTCCACCTCAGAGCCACCACTGCTATAGATGGTTCATCTACTGGGGTGGACAGATCTAGTATCAATTGCTCATGATGTTTACAATTGAAGTTTTCTCTTGGAGTTTAGAGTGATGTACGTGTGAAGTGTGGATGGGATATCTTGTACTACTACAACTTTTCACAGGATATGCCAGGACTTTCTGGGTACTTGGACAGGGGATGTTCCTCGCTCTATCCCTAAAAAGCCTTAGCCTAGGATATTGCTGGCCTTGGAATACCTAGCCCTAGAATTTCATAGCCCTAGAATATCCCTGGCCCTGGAATACCCCTGACCCTGGAACCCAGACCCTGGAATATCCCTGACCCTGGAATACCCTAGCCCTAGAATACCCTAGCCCTGGAATAACCCTATCCCTGGAATACCCTAGCCCTTCCCTAGAATGTCCTAGCCCTAGAATGCCCTAGCCCTAGAATGCACTAGCCCTAGAATACCCCTTGTCCTAGAATACCTTAGTCCTTGAATAGCCCTAGAATAACGCTGAATCTGGAGTATCCCTGGCCCTAGTAGGCCACTAGCCTTAGAATACCCCTTACCATAGAGTAGCCCTAAAATACCCCTAGCCCTGGAATTTCCCTGCCTAGCCTTAATTAACCCAAGCTCTTGAATCTCTCAGCCTAGCCCTAGGATACCCTTGTTCTAGCTATTACCCCTAGCTGTAGGGCTTGACCATGAAATCCTGACATCTGTGGCTTGAGAAAAAAAATCAAATACGGCAACAAAAAAAGTTTTCGAATAAAAGTCGACTCTTTGGGGCTCCAGAAAGAAATAGATTTTGGTCATTTCCATTATTTATGACCTTACACCATTGCTTTCAACTTGGCCGAAGTTTTCAAGAGTATGTTTGAGGCAATGGCCTAATTTTGATATGAATATAGTTGTGGCACATATGGTGTTTATATGAATATAGTTGTGGTATGAATATAGTTGTGGCACATGATGGTATTTATATGAATATAGTTGTGGCACATATGGTGTTTATATGATACTGTAGTTGTGGCACATGTCATGGTATTTATATGAATATAGTTGTGGCACATGTCATGGTATTTATATGAATATAATTGTGGTATGAATATAGTTGTGGCCATGATGGTATTTATATGAATATAGTTGTGGCACATATCATGGTGTTTATATGATACTGTAGTTGTGGCACATATGGTATTTATAGGAATATAGCTGTGATATGAATATAGTTGTGGTATGAATATAGTTGTGGCACATATGGTTGTATTTATATGAGTATAGTTGTGGCACATATCATGGTATTTATAGGAATGCACATATCATGTATAAGAATATAGTTCTGGCACATATGGTATTTCTGCGTAGAGTTCTTGCTAAGTTTCATGACCCCCCCCAAAAGTTTACCCTCAGACCCCCAGTAGTGAGCTCTCTGATGTTTTCAAAAGTCAGGATCTAATGTGATGTGTGTTATGCAAAACATTAAAAAGTTCTCATTATCTTCCAAGTTTTTGACCTAGCTGCAATTAATTGCAAAATCTTTTCCCTTCCCTTAGAAGGAAGTTTCATGCAAAGAAAATGGTGATGGGTGGTTATCTGATATTCCTCTTCAAAGTGCTAACATGCGTTACTCTGATAACTTTGCAAACGTAAGGTGTTATATTGATACATGCTTCTGAACTCTCAACCTCGGTGCAGCTTCTCTTATCAAGATGAAGGTGTGTTCAATCACAAAGTGAGGTCAGCTGATGCTAGGCACATGACTTGTGTTAATTGTTTTGTGTCTAGAGGTTACATTATTTGACCTTTATGAGCATAGAATATGTCTAAGAATTAGGAAACTTCCAAGATTACTTTTAGGAGAATATTGCATCAAAATTTAGTGAAAAAAAAATTGGGTTCGGAGTTTCATAACATGCATAACGAGCACTAATTACCTCCTAGCTATAAAAATATTCAAAGACAATTCATGAAATTTGATGGCTAACTAGAGCTATGCTCCTACTTGACTTTACCCAGGCTCACATGTTGACATATGTCCAAACAATGTGCTTATCAAGTGTGTGACATGTTACGTGTGTTACACTGCCATGCCCTGTAGTCACACAGTTACCCTCGCTAAGGGGACATCCCGGGATAATACCAAATCCTTAGAACCCTGGGAATTGTTAGGTCTACGAAACAGACTTTTTCTCTCTCACTCTCTCTTTTTTTTCCTTTCCCCCCCTTTTTTAGTAAATAAAGCAAAATACTTGTACACGGTGATTGAAAAAGTGTTGGCCATGTTATATACATTCATTATACATGTTATGGTTGTGTACCAATCCTAACTGAACTTTTGAGCATGCTAACTATGGTTGTGTGTGTGTGTGTGCAAGGATCCAGGAGCTCTCCAGCAGTGACCAGAGAGAAGCTGGACGCATTCCTCGCACTATCGAATGTGAGCTGACTTCCGACCTTGTGGATTCTTGCATCCCAGGGGACATGGTGACAATCACTGCAGTAGTCAAGGCAACCAGCTCAGATGATGGTAACGATGTGTAAGCGTGTGTATTGTGTAGTGGATATTTAGCAACATAGTGAGCCTTTGCTGGGTGGGAATTTTTAAATTGCCATGCTTGACGTTTGTATCTATATATTTTAGTATGTATTCACCGTATGTTCACCCGTAAAAATATGAATGGGTCACCCACCTTAAATAAAATAGGCTTACATAAACTGGAAATGGTCATCATATTGTAGGGAAATACCGAGAAACAGCTGCAGATTTGAAGATGGAGGACAGAGGAGTAAGAACGGCTGTATGGTAAATCTGTGGTGCGGGGAAAAGAATGCTTTGGATACATGATGACATATGATGCTATTCCATTCCTCAACGTGGTGGTCATGGTTACTATTGGTCATGAGGGTGAAATGAAGTATGTCTAGTTTGACATGGCAAAATCACAATTCCTTGATGTACTGCCACGTGTTGCTGCTTCTCACTTGGACAGCTACTATAAGAGAGAACTGCCTTTGTTGGTATATGTGGCATATTTTCCATAGAGAAGAGATATGCTAATGATGGACTGAACATTGTAAACAGCATCAAGAATGCAAACTCTCTTTAATAAGATGTCAGAAGTTCTTGTTAGTTTCTGTACCGTTAGAAAAACCCTCATCTCTCATCCATACACTTCCACAAGCAAATTTCTGTGTCTGAACCTGCCACCATTGTGTTCCTGGGCATCAGGTTGTGCAACCCTTGCACCAATTGGGAATCTGTAAGGAACATATAAACATGTGTGTGTGGGCACTACTTTCCATCTCACAATCACATACACATCATCATGAAGACACCAACAATAATCTACGGAATGTTTACGGTTTAAGCGTTGAAGCAGTGCCTCCTTAACTGATTGGAATGCTAGAAAGTTGCCCAGGACCCTATGATTTTAGGGCCCTCGTGATACGTGGAAACGACAAGAAGGATTGCGATGATGATCCATTTGCAGACTTGGTTGTTCTGAAGTCGAGTGGTTGGATGTTTTAGAGAAGCTCTAAAGCTGTGGGAGATGTTGGATGTTACAACTACCAGCAAATCCTTGCCTGGAGCTAACTTGCTAACTGCAAATGTGCATCACTTACGTAGAATAATATATGGTTTCATTTGGTGGGTGAGTGGATAAGGGCACCAGTACATTGCTTTGTCCAGGGCCTACAATGTTGTTAAGACAGTACTGGGTTTGAGGTGGACAGTAGCTTGGGCAGTGCTAGAGTAATCAATGCTACAATTTTAGCCATGAAATGAAGGCCTGTTAAGGTATGTGCTTCAGCTCACAATGTCTTGTGCTCATTCAATGCTGAATAGGTTTGCTTTGTATTAGGACACTGTATGTGGTGCCCCTCAATAAAACAAGCTTATCATTTTTTCAAATTTATATTTATATTTTTCATTAATAAGTATATATCCTCACCATTTATGGTCACACCCACCTGCCCACTCCTGCAGCTAGCCGGGGTCATAACAGCAGCAGGGACAAGTGTATGTTCCTGCTCTACTTGCAAGCCATATCTGTGAGCAGCAACATGGGAGAAGACAGGGGCAACATCACACACGGCTTACATATGGAATTCACCACCAAGGTCATTCACCAACACACTTACTGATGCTTCTTGGATGTCTGTATGTGTGTGTGTGTGTGATCAGACTCTATGGTGGTTGTTTGAATATTAGCAAGTATATAATTTGTTTTCTGTATGATGTATGTATGTATAACTTGCAGGACTACTATGCAATATCTGAGATTCATTCCGACATGAATGTCTTCAGGCTAATAGTCGGGTAAGAAGACCACACCCACCACCAACAGTTTTATCAAACATGTTTGCTACACTGTGCTCATTTCTGCAGGTCCCTCTGTCCTGCTATATATGGGCATGCGATGGTGAAGGCCGGCCTTGTTCTAGCCTTATTTGGTGGCTCACAGAGATATGCTGACCATCAGGTGCATATCATGCACTACTGCATTTGTACAAGACTATGTGTGCAGTAGGCAGAATTCATTAGGCAATGCATACAGGTAGCCCCACAATATCAGTGAGTGATAACCACACCCCATGCATGCAAGAAGCAAGGTCAAGTAGTCATGTTGTCCCTCTGTTTTTTCCCCTGCACAACACCAGTGATATGTTTTATTAACATTCACATTGGCTGGACTATCATGTAGCTCTTTAAACCCAGCGGGCTAGATCAGTAAGCAGAGTGTGCTCTAATTATCACAGTGCACTGCAGAGCACACTTTGGATTGGTTGAAATAATTTATTTATGATATGTGTTGATAGGTAAGAATAGGAATAGTAATTCTCATTTGACCTCCATTCTGTGAATATACAATCTCTCCTAACAGTCTGGTGGCAAAGGCTAGAAGATAGAGGATCACATAGTCACAAAACATAGACACAGAAATAGAAATTACTGACACCAGCAAATGTATTTTCATGAAAGCTGGTTATTAAGCTGAATATTGTAGCATCATCAACAAGAAAATGGCCGCTTAACACCAAGCAGGAGCTTAATTAGTAGTGCCCCTGTGCAGATGTAGTCAGTTTCTTGTAGGTAAGGATTGTTTGAGTGTGTGTGTGTACCGAGCTACATAGCTAGAGGGGATGGTGAATGGTGGAACTGTTGCTGAGCAGGGCCTAGAGAGTAGCAGGTGTGGACATTCCATCTGCTAATTTGGCTAGTCACCTGAAACGGATGAGCCAGTGACTTACGATTAACAGATAGAAGCTTGAACCAACAGTATTGACGGTGTTTAGTCCTTAATACGTGCTTTACAACCTGCTTCTTCTGTATTGAGCATAGAGGAGATTATGAATTATGACCTACGCTTACTTATGCATAAATGTTGCTTATTACTGCAACATGAGTACTGTAAAGCCATACATACGTGCATCTGAGAATGAAGTACTTACAACTTCTGTATCTAGGCCATAATTATTTTATTTCTTATCCTTGTCTCACATAATTATGTGATACTTGACTTGCAGAACTCCATCCCAGTGCGTGGAAACCCACATGTGCTTGTGGTGGGCGACCCAGGCCTGGGCAAGAGCCAGGTAGACAAGTAGATTGACTTATAACTTTACATGGTAGACACTATAAGTGTGTGTGCATGTGTGTGTGTGTATATGTGTGTGTGTGTGGTGTGATATATACCACTTACATTGCTTTATTTGCATGTGGTGAGGCTGTGTGTGATGTGCATGTGTATGCATGTGTGTGTGTATGTGTGTGTGTGTGGTGTGGTATAAACCTTACATTGCTTTATTTACATGTGGTGAGGATGTGTGTGATGTGCATGTGTATGCATGTGTGTGTGTGTATGTGTGTGTGGTGTGGTATAAACCTTACATTACTATATTTATAGGTGGTGAGGCTGTGTGTGATGTGTATGTGTGTGTGAGTGATGTGTGTGTGTGAGTGATATTGCAAGAAGTTAAAGGGGAGATGGACATTACTGTAGGCATTAACTTCAACATTAAAGATATAGCATTTAAGAGCCAAATAACAGAGCCATTTTACACCAAATTGAAAGAAAATATCGCAAACCGCTTCGTTTCATAAAATGTTGACTCCTGTTTCAGCATTTTTGATGCTAAGAAGACTCCAAATTCTTTGGAAAACTGTACGAATGGAGAAAACCAAGTTAAAGTACTCCGAGAACACTGGGTTTGAGCTCCCAGCTGAAACAGTTGTAGGGGAAGAATTTCTAATGCCAGCAGTCATCACTTCAAGTTCAGACCTACCCACAGAGTGGAAAACCTTTCGGCGATATATCACCAATCAACCAAAGGAAGATATGTGGCTAGGTGGGGGGGGGGGGGCAAATGCCCCCTCGCCCCCCTTAAATGCAGCCATGGTGATGTATACATACTCACACCGACCAAGATCAGCATTGCCTGCATGCTCACCTGATGAAGCAATGGAAAAGTTACCAGCCCAATACAATCCACAGTGAACTCCTTGGTCGCCGCCACTGTTAATAGACACTTCATATCCACAGTGAATTCCTTGGTCGCCGCCACTGTTAATAGACACTTCATATCCACAGTGAACTCCTTGTTCGCCGCCACTGTTAATAGACACTTCATATCCACAGTGAACTCCTTGGTCGCCGCCACTGTTAATAGACACTTCATATCCACAGAGAACTCCTTGGTCACCGCCACTGTTAATAGACACTTCATATCCACAGTGAACTCCTTGGTCGCCGCCACTGTTAATAGACACTTCATATCCACAGTGAACCCCTTGGTCGCAACCAATGTTAATAGACACTTCATATCCACAGTGAACTCCTTGGTCACCACCACTGTTAATAGACACTTCATATCGACAGTGAACTCCTTGGTCGCCACCAATGTTAATAGACACTTCATATCCACAGTGAACTCCTTGGTCGCCGCCACTGTTAATAGACACTTCATATCCACAGTGAACTCCTTGGTCGCCACCACTGTTAATAGACACTTCATATCCACAGTGAACTCCTTGGTCGCCGCCACTGTTAATAGACACTTCATATCCACAGTGAACCCCTTGGTCGCAACCACTGTTAATAGACACTTCATATCCATAGTGAACTCCTTGGTCGCCACCACTTTTAATAGACACTTCATATCCACAGTGAACTCCTTGGTCTCCACCACTATTAATAGACACTTCATATCCACAGTGAACTCCTTGGTCGCCACCACTGTTAATAGACACTTCATATCCACAGTGAACCCCTTGGTCGCCACCACTGTTAATAAACACTTCACATCTGAAGTAGTTCAAAGGGAAACGGAGATTGATGAAGTCTCAAGTAAATAAGACCTGTTGTTGTTGGATGATTTTATTGTCTTAATGTAATTAAGTTAATTAATGAGTGATACTTTGCCAAAACTCACAGACGATTCAGCAGTTAGCATCTGGATAGTTGGGGATTCGGATGAGCCTATCACAGCTCTTCCTAGGCTTGGGCTATTTAGGCAGTATCAATATGATGCTGACATAGTGCTGCATTGAAGGCTTCACAAGAACTTGACCTTCATTAATTGACAGCAACTCCAGCTGGGCACACATTATGGTGTTTGATATAAAACCTGCTTCCAGGTATTCCTTCATCCTGATGTCCCAGTATGCTTTAGCAGAGATGTGCCCATAAGCAGGGAAAGACCCTTCTTCGCCTCATTCACAAATGCCATAATATTTTTCTGGGGGTTGAAGCAAAATGTGTGGCATGCTGTGGTGTGAAGTAAGAGTGTGATGGAGCAATAATGAGGCAGGCTCCAACTAGTGCACCACATGGAGAGTCTGGATACTGCACCACATGGAGAGTCTGGGGTACAGTAAGGCACACCTTTGCATGCAGACAATGTCTATGCATTGCTGCTTGAGGCAGTCAAGCTCAGGGTTTACTAAGGGGGGGATTATCCCATCTACCTCCAAAATTTGAACACATAATTTGTAGCAGTCATAACTTTCCCCCCCCCTTTTTTCTGTGCAGATACTTTTGATACCAGCTTGTTGCTTGTTGTGTGTGCTTTAAGATGATATGTGAAATGTCTCGATAGGCACCTTTTCTTAGAAGATATATCCAAACATGCAAGGGTCACTCAAAAAATGGCACCTCCCAAATTGCAACATGTATAATTCCTAGGCGCCTTGAGCTACAGTCAAAATATATTTGTGGCTTGCTAACACCCTAAGCTGTGATATGGCCAAGAAAAATTATTTTTACCGTGAAGCATTCCTGAGCTATGGTGATTAGAAGAGGCTGTCCGTGGTTTTTGTGTGGTTGAAATAAAGTGTCTCATATCTATTCAACACTTCACCACGTTGTAATTATGGCTTTGACATAGCACAGGTTAGGGTGTTAGCAAGCCACAAAACAAATTTTGAGTCTGTAGCTAAAGGCGCCTAGGAATTATACGTGTTGCAATTTGGGAGGTGCCATTTTTCGAGTCATCCCTGCATGTTTGGGTATATCTTCTAAGAAAAGGTGCCTATAGAGATATTTCACATATCATCTTAAAGCACACACAATAAGCAACAAGTTGGTAATAAAAGTATCTGCACAGAAGAAAAGGGGAAAATGCTATGACAGCTACAAATATGTCTTCAAATTTCGGTGGGAAATGGGATAGTCCCCCCTAAGTACGTAGAATATCTGGATTATGTGTACTTCATAGCCCCACCTCAACATAATGATGCTTCTGCAGTCACTATAGTTCCCTCTAGTCGACCTAAATATTTTGTATTATATATATACAGGTAATGGAATAACATATTACTTGTCCTTGCTAAGGACATGTGTGTGCATGGATGGAGTGTGTTGGATGTGTTATTAACGAAAGAAGAGCAAGCAAAGTCAGTGGACCTTAAGACCCCAAAAAGTAATAAACCTCCACTATCACCATCACACACACATGCAGAAATTATTTGGTGAGTTGTCATTATATACTGTTTGCTGTATTGGATGATGTTTTGTGTTTCTGTACAGATTGCAAGACCGGCTGAATTAAAACTAAAAGTCATCAATGGCACTGCTTGGACAGATATGTCGGGATGCAAATAGAGATTTAGAACATCATGGATATAATTAGAACATGAATAAAATTAGAACATGGATAAAATTAGAACATGGATATAATTAGAACATGGATATAATTGGGCTAACAGAACTGATAACTTGGCAAAACTTTGGTACAACTCAACGTGTTGGATCTGCACACTCTTGGGAACTGGATCCTGCTATACATGCCAAGATCTTGGAAACATATCAAATTGGATGAAAAAAGAAAGGAAACTGAACTCCCTTGCTGGATATGCCAAGATCATGGGAGCGTGCTGGGATCTTGCTGGATATGCCAAGATCATGGGAGCGTACTGGGATCTTGCTGGATATGTCAAGATCTCGGGAATGTACTGGGATCTTGCTGGATATGCCAAGATCATGGGAGCGTACTGGGATCTTGCTGGATATGCCAAGATCTTGGAAACGTAGTGGGATAATGAAAATGTAAGATCTTGGAACATCTTGTATGCTATTTTATGCAAGAACTCGCATGATCTGGCAAGATCTCAAGTATAAGATCTTGCTGATATGCCAAGATCACAGAACTTTATTACTTTTAAGATCATGCAAGATCTTTTGATATCTAACCTAGAATATCATCCAAGATCTTGCATCATCATGGTTTCAAAACCTCCAGGAGATCTTGCAATATAGAACATATATAATCATGCAAAGATCTTGTGAGAATTTTTAGTAGGGGAAAGCTACCAGCAATCCATCTAGGAGTGTCTTCTTCCTCAAAGGCAAAGGGACTCAGAGAGTTTGCAGCAAGCATAGGTGGTACCTGTGCAGGCTTCCTCAGCAGAAGAGCATCCAGAGACAGTAGGATCAGCCAGAAAGAATCCCTCGAAGGCAGCAGTTGCGATTGTCTGCCATTTCTTTCAAAATAATTATTGCACTGGAAAGGTGTAATAGTAACCACCATTAAAATTGTAACCACCCTTCCAATATTTACATAGGTATATTTAGTAACTGTAGTTCTATTAGAAAAATATGGAACTTATATGACAGACAATTAATATGACAGAGATAATTACAGTGACAGATAATTACTGTAATATGACAGAGGGCCAGAGAATACGTGCAAAGCGCTAATGGTTGCCCTTACCATTCACCTTCTCACCTTTTAAAACCTTTAAAACCCAAAGAAAAGACTACAGTGTGTGTTTGACCATGGGTGGGAGCTTGCTACATATGCCAGATATGAACATATGAATATAATCCAATTAATGCACCCATTGGTCCCCCCCCCCAAAAGTGGATGATTGCAACTGCTATCATTGACTTTCTCTTCCAGGTGTTTACAGCTGTTTCTGGAATTCCATCTGCTGAGGAAAGCAACAGAGGCATTGCTTACCAAGAACCACCCGGAACCACCTTGCTTTTGAGGAAGACTGCCCTCCTGGATGTATTTCTTTGCTGTAAGCACAACATCTCAATTCATAGCTTTAGTTTGCTTGTCTGAACAGTATGAAGAGCTTATTCCTGAAAAAAGTTCTTCAAACATTGAAGCTAAATTTCTGTATACTGGGCGCTTGACCCGGAGAGCTCGGGGATGGGTGCTTTAGCAGTGCACGTATTCTACGGTACAAGATTATTAAATGATAATATAATTATGACACCAAAGCTAATAACACACAAGATTAACACACAGATAATTAATTGATTGACCTCCATAAGTGCCAACCAATTGTTAAAATATATGTATTATGTATAAAGAACCATATGTGCAAAACATCAAATTTTCTTTTACCTGCACATGCCCAGTAGACTGCAGTACGATTATAAAATATTGACCACATGTTTGACGGTGGGAGTGAGAATAATGGAAAAACAATGGATGATTATCACAACTGCTGTCAAGAAAGGCCTTTTCTGGGCTACACTGTTGTTTCAGGAGGACCTTCTTTGAAGGAAAGCTACAAATACAAAAGTTTACCTGGATCGTTCGAATCCCTTCATTTTTGGAAAGGAGTCACCCTTGATGGATTTCGTTACTCTAAGTTTTGTTGTAGACATGGTGAAGTAGTGACGCCAACTGTAGCGATTGTATGCTTATATACCTCAATGTAGCTGCTACATGTACCAAACTGCAGCTTATTGTAATTGCATTCCGAACAGAGTAATGTCGTATTGTGAACTGACAGAACAATGAAATGTAACATCACAGAGCATTAGAACTGTTGCGGCATAAGCAATACCGTGTTGGACCAATCAGAATACTATTACGAAGAGATAAACTATAGCAATATCAGCATGTTGCTAGTTTGTTTTTCTTAACATGTTTGAAAATGGGCAAATCCTGAGGAAAATTTTGATTTGTTTAAACCACTATTTTGATCAAATCAGTAAAATTGGACAAATATTAAATTAACAAAAACTGGTTTTCTCCACAAAATGACCCACATACAAATAAACAATGCTTTTCTGTTGTTTTGAAGTATATTCGGGAAAATTCACTGAAAACTTCTCTTTTTAGTCCAAAAAGTGACTCTCTCAGAAAGAAGCTTAGAAAAACTTGGAAAGTTTGTTTTTCTCAACAAGTTAGAAAAGGGCAAGTCCAGAGGAAAATTTGGATTAGTTGTAAACCATCCTTTTTGTACAAGCAGTCAAACGGGACAATAGTAACAAAAACTGTTTTTCCACAAAAAATGAGCCACAAACAGATAAGTTACGCTTTCCTATTGTTTTGAAGCATTTTCGAGTTAATTCGCTGAAAAATTCTTTTTGGTCAAAAAAAAAATATCTCAAAAAGAAACTCAGAAATAATCAGAAAATTTGTTTTTCTCAAAAAGTTTTGAAAAGGAGCAAATCCAGAGGAAAATTAGGATTTGTTGTAAACAACCTTTTTGTTCAAAGCAGTAAAACTGGACAAATATAAACAAAAACTTTTTTCTCCACAAAATGAGCCATATACAGCTAAACTATGCTTCTCTGTTGTTTTGAAGCATTTTGGGGGAAATTCACTGAAAAATTCTCTTTTTAGTCAAAAAAGTGACTATTTAGAAAGGAGCACTGAAATACTCAGAAAGTTAGTTTTTCTTAACAAGTTTGAAAAGAGGCAAATCCTGAGAAAAATTTGGATGTGTTTAAACAAATGTTTTTGATCAAACCAGTAAAATTGGACAAATACTAAATTAACAAAAACTGTTTTTTTCCTCAAAATGAGCCACATACTGCTAAACTATAATTTCCTGTTGTTTTGAAGCATTTTGGGGAAAATTCATTGAAAAATTCTCTTTTTAGTCAAAAAAGTGACTATCACAGAAAGTAGCTCAGAAATACTCAGAAAGATTAATTTTCTCAACAAGCTTGAAAAGGAGAAAAAAGTTAGAGGAAAATTTAGATTTGGTGTAAACAACCCTTTTTGTTCAAAGCATTAAAACTGGACAAATATAAACAAAAACTGTTTTTCTCCTCAAAATGAGCCACATAGGACTAAACTATGCTTCTCTCTTGTTTTGAAACATTATGGGGGGGGGTTCACTGAAAACTTCTCTTTTTAATCCGAAAAAGTGACTATCTCAGAAAGGTGCACTGAAATACTCAGAAAGTTTGTTTTTCTTAACAAGTTTGAAAAGGGGCAAATCCTGAGGAAAATTTGGATTTGTTTAAACAACTGTTTTTGATCAAACCAGTAAAAGGGGACATATGTTAACAAAAACTGTTTTTCTCCTCAAAATGAGTCAGATACAGCTAAACTATGCCTTTCTGTTGTTTTGTAGCATTTTTGGGGAAATTCACTGAAAAATTCTTTTTTTATTCAAAAATTTGACTATCTCAGAAAGAAGCTCAGAAATAATCAGTAAGTTTACTTTTCTCAACAAGTTTGAAAAGGAGAAAAGCCAGAGGAAAATTTGAATTTGGTTTAAACAACAATTTTTGTTCAAAGCAATAAAATGGGACAATTATTAACAAAAACTGTTTTTCTCCAAAAAATGAGCCATATATTATGCTTTCCTTTTGTTTTGAAGCATTTTCGGGATAATTCACTGAAAAATTCTCTTTTTATTAAAAAAAAATATCTCAGAAAGAAGCTCAGAAATGATCAGAAAGTCTGTTTTACTCAACAAGTTTGAAAAAGAGCAAATCCAAGAGAAAATTAGGATTTGTTGTTAACAACCCTTTTTATTCAAAGCAGTAAAACTGGATGAATGTAAACAAACACTTTCTTTCTCCTAAAAATGACGCACATACCGCCAAACTTGCTTTTTTGTTGTTTTGAAGCTTTTTCGGGCTAATTCACTGAAAACTTCCCTTTTTAGTCAAAAAGAACCTATCTCAGAAAGAAGCTCAGAAATAATCAGTAAGTTTACTTTTCTCAACAAGTTTGAAAAGGAGAAAAGCCAGAGGAAAATTTGAATTTGGTTTAAACAACAATTTTTGTTCAAAGCAATAAAATGGGACAATTATTAACAAAAACTGTTTTTCTCCAAAAAATGAGCCATATATTATGCTTTCCTTTTGTTTTGAAGCATTTTCGGGATAATTCACTGAAAAATTCTCTTTTTATTAAAAAAAAATATCTCAGAAAGAAGCTCAGAAATGATCAGAAAGTCTGTTTTACTCAACAAGTTTGAAAAAGAGCAAATCCAAGAGAAAATTAGGATTTGTTGTTAACAACCCTTTTTATTCAAAGCAGTAAAACTGGATGAATGTAAACAAACACTTTCTTTCTCCTAAAAATGACGCACATACCGCCAAACTTGCTTTTTTGTTGTTTTGAAGCTTTTTCGGGCTAATTCACTGAAAACTTCCCTTTTTAGTCAAAAAGAACCTATCTCAGAAAGAAGCTCAGAAATAAGCAGAAAGTTTGTTTTTCTCAACAAGTTTGAAAAGGAGCAAATCCAGAGGAAAATTAGGATTTGTTGTAAACAACCCTTTTTGTTCAAAGCAGTAAAACGGGACAAATATTAACAAAAACTGTTTTTCTCCACAAAATGAGCCACATACAGCTAAACTATGCTTTTCTTTTGTTTTGTAGCATTTTGGGCCAAATTCACTGAAAACATCTCTTTTTATTAAAAAAAAAATATCTCGGAAAGAAACTCAGAAATGATCAGAAAGTCTGTTTTACTCAACAAGTTTGTTTAGGAGCAAATCCAAGGCAAAATTAGGATTTGTTGATAACCACTCTTTTTGTTCAAAGCAGTAAAACTGGACAAATATATAAAAAAAAAATTTTCTCCTCAAAATAAGTAACTAACCGCCAAATTTGCTTTTCTGTTGTTTTGAAGCTTTTTCGGGCTAATTCACTGAAAACTTCTTTTTTTATTCAAAAAAGTGACATCGTCAGAAAGGAGCACAGAAATACTCAGAAATTTGTTTTTCTTAATAAATTTAATAAGGGGCAAATCCTGAGCAAAATTTGGATTTGTTTAATCAACTTTTTTTTATCAAACCAGTAAAATTGGACAAATACTTAATTAAGAAATACTGTTTTCCTCCTCAAAATGAGCCACATATAGCTAAACTATGCTTTCCTGTTGTTTTGAAGCATTTTCTTGCTAATTCACTGAAAACTTCTCTTTTTAGTCAAAAATAGGACTATATCAGAAAGGAGCATAGAAATACTCAGAAACTTTGTTTTTCTTAACAAGTTTGAAAAGGGGCAAATCCTGAGGAAAATTTGGCTTTGTTTAAACAACTTTTTTTGACCAAACCAGTAAAATAGGACAATACTGTTTTTCACCACAAAACGAGCCACATACAGCTAAGTTATGCTTTCCTGTTGTTTTGAAGAATTTTCGGGCTAATACAAAGAAAACTTCACTTTTTAGTCAAAAAAGGTGACTATCCCTGAAAGGATCACAGATATACTCAGAAAGTTAGTTTTCCTTAACAAATTTGAATAGGGGCAAACCAAGAGGAAAATTTGGATTTGTTTAAACAACTCTTTTTGATCAAACCAGTAAAAGGGGACAAATACTAACAAAAACTGTTTTTCACCTCAAAGTGAGCCACATACAGCTAAACTATGCTTTCCTGTTGTTTTGAAGTATTTTCAGGGAAATTCACTGGAAACTTCTCTTTTTATTCAAAAAAGTGACTATCTGAGAAAGAAGCTCAGAAATACTCAGAAGGATTACTTTTCTCAATAGTTTGAAAAAGGAAAAAACCAGAGGAAAATTTGTAGTTGGTGTAAACAACTTTTTTTGTTCAAAGCAGTAAATTGGAACAGTTATTAAAAAAAAATTTCTCCTCAAAATGAGCCACATAGAGCTAAATTATGCTTAACTGTTGTTTCGAAGCATTTTCGGGCTAATTCATTGAAAACTTCTCTTTTTGGTCAAAAATGGGACTATCTCCGATAGAAGCACTGAAATACTCAGAAAGTTAGTTTTGCTCAACTAGTTTGAAGAGGCGCAAATCCTTGGGAAAATTTGAATTTGTTAAAACAACTTTTTTGTTCAAAGCTGTAAAATGGGATAAATATTAATAGAAACTGTTCTTCTCCTCAAAATGAGCCACATACCGCCAAACTATGCTTTTCTGTTGTTTTGAAGCTTTTTCGGGCTAATTCACTGTAAACTTCTCCTTTTATTCAAAAAAGTGACTATCTCTGAATGGAGCACAGATATACTCAGAAAGTTTGTTTTTCTTAACAAGTTTGAAAAGGGGCAATCCAAGAGGGAAATTTGGATTTGTTTAAACAACTGTTTTCGATCAAACCAGTAAAAGGGGACAAATATTAACAAAAACTGTTTTTCTCCTCAATATGAGCCACATACAGCTAAACTATACTTTTTGTTGTTTTGAAGCTTTTTCGGGCTAATTCACTGAAAACTTCTCTTTTTATTCATAAAAGTGACTACCTCAGAAAGAAGCTCAGAAAGACTTAGAAAGTTTGTTTTTCTCAACAAGTTTGAAAAGGGGCAAATCCAGAAGAAAATTTGGATTTGTTGTAAACAAGCCTTTTTTTTCAAAGCAGTAAAATGGGACAAATTTTAACAAAAACTGTTTATCTCCTCAATATGAGTCACATACCGCAAAAATATGCTTTTCTCTTGTTTTGAAGCATTTTCGGTCTATTTCACAGAAAACCTTTTTTTTTGTCAAAAAAGTGACTATCTCAGAAAGGATCACAGAAATACTCAGAAAGTTTGTTTTTCTTAATAAATTTGAATAGGGGCAAACCAAGAGGAAAATTTGGATGTGTTTAAACAACTGTTTTTGATCAAATCAGTAAAAGGGGACACATATTAACAAAAACTGTTTTCCTACTCAAAGTGAGCCTCATACAGTTAAATTATGCTTTTATGTTGTTTGGAAGCATATTCGGGATAATTCATAGAAACCTTCTCTTTTTAGTCAAAAAGGTGACTATCTCAGAATGGATCACAGAAATACTTAGAAAGTTGTTTTTTTTAATCAAATTTGAATAGTGGAAAACCAAGAAGAAAATTTGGATTTGTTTTTAAACAATTGTTTTTGATCAAACAAGTAAAAGGGGACAAATATAAACAAAAAATGTTTTTCTCCTCAAAATGAGCCACATACAGCTACACTATGCTTATCTGTTGTTTTGAAGCATTTTGGGGGAAATTCACTGGAAACTTCTCTTTTTAGTCAAAAAAGTGACTATTTAGAATGGAGCATTGAAATACTCAGAAAGTTTGTTTTTCTTAACAAGTTTGAAAAGGGGAAAATCATTAGAAAAATTTGGATTTGTTTAAACAACTTTTTTTGATCACACCAGTAAAATTGAACAAATACTAAATTAACAAAAACCGTTTTTCTCCTCAAAATGAACCACATACAGCTAAACTATACTTTCTTGTTGTTTTGAAGCATTTTTGGGGAAATTCACTGAAGACTTCTCTTTTTATTCAAAAAAGTGCCTATCTCAGAAAGAAGCTCAGAAAAACTTGGAAAGTTTTTTTTCTCAACAAGTTTGTAAAGGGGCAAATCCAGAGGAAAATTTGGATTTGTTGTAAACAACCCTTTTTGTTCAAAGCAGTAAAACGGGACAAATATTAAGAAAAACTTTTTTTCTCCTCAAAATGAGCCACATACAGATAAACTATGCTTCTCTGTTGTTTTTAAGCATTTTCGGGATAATTAACTGAAAACTTCTCTTTTTAGTCAAGAATATGACTATCTCAGAAAGGAGCACAGAATTACTCAAAAAGATTGTTTTTCATAACAAGTTTGAAAAGGGGCAAACCAAGAGGAAAACTTAGATTGGATAAACAACTGTTTTTGAACAAACCAGTAAAAGGGGTCAAATATTAACAAAAACTGTTTTTCTCACCAAAATGAGGCACATACAGCTAAGCTATAATTGTCTGTGGTTTTGAAGCATTTTCGGGCTAATTCACTGAAACCAATCTTTTTAGTTAAAAATATGACTATCTCCGAAAGGAGCACATAAATACTCAGAAAGTTTGTTTTTCTTAACATGTTTGAAAAGGGGCAAATCCTGAGGAAAATTTTGATTTGTTTAAACCACTATTTTGATCAAATCAGTAAAATTGGACAAATATTAAATTAACAAAAACTGGTTTTCTCCTCAAAATGACCCACATACAAATAAACTATGCTTTTCTGTTGTTTTGAAGTATATTCGTGGAAATTCACTGAAAACTTCTCTTTTTAGTCCAAAAAGTGACTCTCTCAGAAAGAAGCTTAGAAAAACTTGGAAAGATTGTTTTTCTCAACAAGTTAGAAAAGGGGCAAGTCCAGAGGAAAATTTGGAATAGTTGTAAACCATCCTTTTTGTACAAGCAGTCAAACGGGCAATAGTATTAAAAACTGTTTTCCCACAAAAAATGAACCACAAACAGATAATTTACGTTTTCCTATTGTTTTGAAGCATTTTCGAGTTAATTCGCTGAAAACTTCTTTTTAGTCAAAAAAAAAATATCTCAGAAAGAAACTCAGAAATAATCAGAAAATTTGTTTTTCTCAAAAAGTTTTTTAAAGGAGCAAATCCAGTGGAAAATTAGGATTTGTTGTTAGCAACCCTTTTTGTTCAAAGCAGTAAAACTGGACAAATATAAACAAAAACTGTTTTTCTCCACAAAATGAGCCAGATACAGCTAAACTATGCTTCTCTGTTGTTTTGAAGCATTTTGGGGGAAATTCACTGAAAAATTCTCTTTTTAGTCAAAAAAGTGAATATTTAGAAAGGAGCACTGAAATACTCAGAAAGTTTGTTTTTCTTAACAAGTTTGAAAAGGGGCAAATCCTGAGAAAAATTTGGATATGTTTAAACAAAAAATTTTGATCAAACCAGTAAAATTGGACAAATACTAAATTAACAAAAACTGTTTTTTTTCCTCAAAATGAGCCACGTACAGCTAAACTATAATTTCCTGTTGTTTTGAAGCATTTTGGGGGAAATTCATTGAAAAATTCTCTTTTTAGTCAAAAAATTGACTATCACAGAAAGTAGCTCAGAAATACTCAGAAAGATTAATTTTCTCAACAAGCTTGAAAAGGAGAAAAGTTAGAGGAAAATTTGGATTTGGTGTAAACAACCCTTTTTGTTCAAAGCATTAAAACTGGACAAATATAAACAAAAACTGTTTTTCTCCTCAAAATGAGTCACATAGGACTAAACTATGCTTCTCTCTTGTTTTGAAACATTCTGGAGGGGAATTCACTGAAAACTTCTCTTTTTAATCCGAAAAAGTGACTATCTCAGAAAAGTGCACTGAAATACTCAGAAATTATTTTTTTCTTAACAATTTTGAAAAGGGGCAAATCCTGGGGAAAATTTGGATTTGTTTAAACAACTGTTTTTGATCAAACCAGTAAAAGGGGACATATGTTAACAAAAACTGTTTTTCTCCTCAAAATGAGTCACATACAGCTAAACTATGCTTTTCTGTTGTTTTGTAGCATTTTTGGAGAATTTCACTGAAAACTTTTCTTTTTATTCAAAAATTTGACTACCTCAGAAAGAAGCTCAGAAATAATCAGTAAGATTACTTTTCTCAACAAGTTTGAAAAGGAGAAAAGCCAGAGGAAAATTTGAATTTGGTTTAAACAACAATTTTTGTTCAAAGCAATAAAATGGGACAATTATTAACAAAATCTGTTTTTCTCCAAAAAATGAGCCATATATTATGCTTTCCTTTTGTTTTGAAGCATTTTCGGGATAATTCACTGAAAAATTCTCTTTTTATTAAAAAAAATATATCTCAGAAAGAAGCTCAGAAATGATCAGAAAGTCTGTTTTACTCAACAAGTTTGAAAAAGAGCAAATCCAAGAGAAAATTAGGATTTGTTGTTAACAACCCTTTTTATTCAAAGCAGTAAAACTGGATGAATGTAAACAAACACTTTCTTTCTCCTAAAACTGACGCACATACCGCCAAACTTGCTTTTTTGTTGTTTTGAAGCTTTTTCGGGCTAATTCACTGAAAACTTCCCTTTTTAGTCAAAAAGTACCTATCTCAGAAAGAAGCTCAGAAATAAGCAGAAAGTTTGTTTTTCTCAACAAGTTTGAAAAGGAGCAAATCCAGAGGAAAATTAGGATTTGTTGTAAACAACCCTTTTTGTTCAAAGCAGTAAAACGGGACAAATATTAACAAAAACTGTTTTTCTCCACAAAATGAGCCACATACAGCTAAACTATGCTTTTCTTTTGTATTGTAGCATTTTGGGCCAAATTCACTGAAAACATCTCTTTTTATTAAAAAAAAAATATCTCGGAAAGAAACTCAGAAATGATCAGAAAGTCTGTTTTAGTCAACAAGTTTGTTTAGGAGCAAATCCAAACCACTCTTTTGGTTCAAAGGCAAAAACTTTTTTGATCAAACCTTTGTTGATAACCACTCAAAAAAATTTTTTGTTGTAAACAACCCTCAAAGTTCACAAGCAGCTAAACTATGCTTTTCTTTTGTATTGAGCATTTTGGGCCAATTCACTGAAAACATCTCTTTTTAAAAAAAAAAATATCTCGGAAAGAAACTCAAAATGAAGAAAGTCTGTTTTAGTCACAAGTTTGTTTAGGAGCAAATCCAAGGCAAAATTAGGATTTGTTGATAACCACTCTTTTTGTTCAAAGAGTAAAACTGGACAAATATAAAAATAAAAAAAATTACTCCTCAAAATAACTCACTTACCGCCAAATTTGCTTTTCTGTTGTTTTGAAGCTTTTTCGGGCTAATTCACTGTAAACTTCTCCTTTTATTCAAAAAAGTGACTATCTCTGAATGGAGCACAGATATACTCAGAAAGTTTGTTTTTCTTAACAAGTTTGAAAAGGGGCAATCCAAGAGGGAAATTTGGATTTGTTTAAACAACTGTTTTCGATCAAACCAGTAAAAGGGGACAAATATTAACAAAAACTGTTTTTCTCCTCAATATGAGCCACATACAGCTAAACTATCCTTTTTGTTGTTTTGAAGCTTTTTCGGGCTAATTCACTGAAAACTTCTCTTTTTATTCATAAAAGTGACTACCTCAGAAAGAAGCTCAGAAAGACTTAGAAAGTTTGTTTTTCTCAACAAGTTTGAAAAGGAGCAAATCCAGAAGAAAATTTGGATTTGTTGTAAACAAGCCTTTTTTTTCAAAGCAGTAAAATGGGACAAATTTTAACAAAAACTGTTTATCTCCTCAATATGAGTCACATACCGCAAAAATATGCTTTTCTCTTGTTTTGAAGCATTTTCGGTCTATTTCACAGAAAACCTTTTTTTTTGGTCAAAAAAGTGACTATCTCAGAAAGGATCACAGAAATACTCAGAAAGTTTGTTTTTCTTAATAAATTTGAATAGGGGCAAACCAAGAGGAAAATTTGGATGTGTTTAAACAACTGTTTTTGATCAAATCAGTAAAAGGGGACACATATTAACAAAAACTGTTTTCCTACTCAAAGTGAGCCTCATACAGTTAAATTATGCTTTTATGTTGTTTGGAAGCATATTCGGGATAATTCATAGAAACCTTCTCTTTTTAGTCAAAAAGGTGACTATCTCAGAATGGATCACAGAAATACTTAGAAAGTTGTTTTTTTTAATCAAATTTGAATAGTGGAAAACCAAGAAGAAAATTTGGATTTGTTTTTAAACAATTGTTTTTGATCAAACAAGTAAAAGGGGACAAATATAAACAAAAAATGTTTTTCTCCTCAAAATGAGCCACATACAGCTACACTATGCTTATCTGTTGTTTTGAAGCATTTTGGGGGAAATTCACTGGAAACTTCTCTTTTTAGTCAAAAAAGTGACTATTTAGAATGGAGCATTGAAATACTCAGAAAGTTTGTTTTTCTTAACAAGTTTGAAAAGGGGAAAATCATTAGAAAAATTTGGATTTGTTTAAACAACTTTTTTTTATCACACCAGTAAAATTGAACAAATACTAAATTAACAAAAACCGTTTTTCTACTCAAAATGAACCACATACAGCTAAACTATACTTTCTTGTTGTTTTGAAGCATTTTTGGGGAAATTCACTGAAGACTTCTCTTTTTATTCAAAAAAGTGCCTATCTCAGAAAGAAGCTCAGAAAAACTTGGAAAGTTTTTTTTCTCAACAAGTTTGTAAAGGGGCAAATCCAGAGGAAAATTTGGATTTGTTGTAAACAACCCTTTTTGTTCAAAGCAGTAAAACGGGACAAATATTAAGAAAAACTTTTTTTCTCCTCAAAATGAGCCACATACAGATAAACTATGCTTCTCTGTTGTTTTTAAGCATTTTCGGGATAATTAACTGAAAACTTCTCTTTTTAGTCAAGAATATGACTATCTCAGAAAGGAGCACAGAATTACTCAAAAAGATTGTTTTTCATAACAAGTTTGAAAAGGGGCAAACCAAGAGGAAAACTTAGATTGGATAAACAACTGTTTTTGAACAAACCAGTAAAAGGGGTCAAATATTAACAAAAACTGTTTTTCTCACCAAAATGAGGCACATACAGCTAAGCTATAATTGTCTGTGGTTTTGAAGCATTTTCGGGCTAATTCACTGAAACCAATCTTTTTAGTTAAAAATATGACTATCTCCGAAAGGAGCACATAAATACTCAGAAAGTTTGTTTTTCTTAACATGTTTGAAAAGGGGCAAATCCTGAGGAAAATTTTGATTTGTTTAAACCACTATTTTGATCAAATCAGTAAAATTGGACAAATATTAAATTAACAAAAACTGGTTTTCTCCTCAAAATGACCCACATACAAATAAACTGCTTTTCTGTTGTTTTGAAGTATATTCGTGGAAATTCACTGAAAACTTCTCTTTTTAGTCCAAAAAGTGACTCTCTCAGAAAGAAGCTTAGAAAAACTTGGAAAGTTTGTTTTTCTCAACAAGTTAGAAAAGGGGCAAGTCCAGAGGAAAATTTGGAATAGTTGTAAACCATCCTTTTTGTACAAGCAGTCAAACGGGGCAATAGTATTAAAAACTGTTTTCCCACAAAAAATGAACCACAAACAGATAATTTACGTTTTCCTATTGTTTTGAAGCATTTTCGAGTCAATTCGCTGAAAACTTCTTTTTAGTCAAAAAAAAATATCTCAGAAAGAAACTCAGAAATAATCAGAAAATTTGTTTTTCTCAAAAAGTTTTTTAAAGGAGCAAATCCAGTGGAAATTTAGGATTTGTTGTTAGCAACCCTTTTTGTTCAAAGCAGTAAAACTGGACAAATATAAACAAAAACTGTTTTTCTCCACAAAATGAGCCAGATACAGCTAAACTATGCTTCTCTGTTGTTTTGAAGCATTTTGGGGGAAATTCACTGAAAAATTCTCTTTTTAGTCAAAAAAGTGAATATTTAGAAAGGAGCACTGAAATACTCAGAAAGTTTGTTTTTCTTAACAAGTTTGAAAAGGGGCAAATCCTGAGAAAAATTTGGATATGTTTAAACAAAAAATTTTGATCAAACCAGTAAAATTGGACAAATACTAAATTAACAAAAACTGTTTTTTTCCTCAAAATGAGCCACATACAGCTAAACTATAATTTCCTGTTGTTTTGAAGCATTTTGGGGGAAATTCATTGAAAAATTCTCTTTTTAGTCAAAAAATTGACTATCACAGAAAGTAGCTCAGAAATACTCAGAAAGATTAATTTTCTCAACAAGCTTGAAAAGGAGAAAAGTTAGAGGAAAATTTGGATTTGGTGTAAACAACCCTTTTTGTTCAAAGCATTAAAACTGGACAAATATAAACAAAAACTGTTTTTCTCCTCAAAATGAGTCCCATAGGACTAAACTATGCTTCTCTCTTGTTTTGAAACATTCTGGAGGGGAATTCACTGAAAACTTCTCTTTTTAATCCGAAAAAGTGACTATCTCAGAAAAGTGCACTGAAATACTCAGAAATTTTTTTTTTCTTAACAATTTTGAAAAGGGGCAAATCCTGGGGAAAATTTGGATTTGTTTAAACAACTGTTTTTGATCAAACCAGTAAAAGGGGACATATGTTAACAAAAACTGTTTTTCTCCTCAAAATGAGCCACATACAGCTAAACTATGCTTTTCTGTTGTTTTGTAGCATTTTTGGAGAATTTCACTGAAAACTTTTCTTTTTATTCAAAAATTTGACTACCTCAGAAAGAAGCTCAGAAATAATCAGTAAGATTACTTTTCTCAACAAGTTTGAAAAGGAGAAAAGCCAGAGGAAAATTTGAATTTGGTTTAAACAACAATTTTTGTTCAAAGCAATAAAATGGGACAATTATTAACAAAATCTGTTTTTCTCCAAAAAATGAGCCATATATTATGCTTTCCTTTTGTTTTGAAGCATTTTCGGGATAATTCACTGAAAAATTCTCTTTTTATTAAAAAAAATATATCTCAGAAAGAAGCTCAGAAATGATCAGAAAGTCTGTTTTACTCAACAAGTTTGAAAAAGAGCAAATCCAAGAGAAAATTAGGATTTGTTGTTAACAACCCTTTTTATTCAAAGCAGTAAAACTGGATGAATGTAAACAAACACTTTCTTTCTCCTAAAACTGACGCACATACCGCCAAACTTGCTTTTTTGTTGTTTTGAAGCTTTTTCGGGCTAATTCACTGAAAACTTCCCTTTTTAGTCAAAAAGTACCTATCTCAGAAAGAAGCTCAGAAATAAGCAGAAAGTTTGTTTTTCTCAACAAGTTTGAAAAGGAGCAAATCCAGAGGAAAATTAGGATTTGTTGTAAACAACCCTTTTTGTTCAAAGCAGTAAAACGGGACAAATATTAACAAAAACTGTTTTTCTCCACAAAATGAGCCACATACAGCTAAACTATGCTTTTCTTTTGTATTGTAGCATTTTGGGCCAAATTCACTGAAAACATCTCTTTTTATTAAAAAAAAAATATCTCGGAAAGAAACTCAGAAATGATCAGAAAGTCTGTTTTAGTCAACAAGTTTGTTTAGGAGCAAATCCAAGGCAAAATTAGGATTTGTTGATAACCACTCTTTTTGTTCAAAGCAGTAAAACTGGACAAATATAAAAATAAAAAAAATTACTCCTCAAAATAACTCACTTACCGCCAAATTTGCTTTTCTGTTGTTTTGAAGCTTTTTCGGGCTAATTCACTGTAAACTTCTCCTTTTATTCAAAAAAGTGACTATCTCTGAATGGAGCACAGATATACTCAGAAAGTTTGTTTTTCTTAACAAGTTTGAAAAGGGGCAATCCAAGAGGGAAATTTGGATTTGTTTAAACAACTGTTTTCGATCAAACCAGTAAAAGGGGACAAATATTAACAAAAACTGTTTTTCTCCTCAATATGAGCCACATACAGCTAAACTATCCTTTTTGTTGTTTTGAAGCTTTTTCGGGCTAATTCACTGAAAACTTCTCTTTTTATTCATAAAAGTGACTACCTCAGAAAGAAGCTCAGAAAGACTTAGAAAGTTTGTTTTTCTCAACAAGTTTGAAAAGGAGCAAATCCAGAAGAAAATTTGGATTTGTTGTAAACAAGCCTTTTTTTTCAAAGCAGTAAAATGGGACAAATTTTAACAAAAACTGTTTATCTCCTCAATATGAGTCACATACCGCAAAAATATGCTTTTCTCTTGTTTTGAAGCATTTTCGGTCTATTTCACAGAAAACCTTTTTTTTTGGTCAAAAAAGTGACTATCTCAGAAAGGATCACAGAAATACTCAGAAAGTTTGTTTTTCTTAATAAATTTGAATAGGGGCAAACCAAGAGGAAAATTTGGATGTGTTTAAACAACTGTTTTTGATCAAATCAGTAAAAGGGGACACATATTAACAAAAACTGTTTTCCTACTCAAAGTGAGCCTCATACAGTTAAATTATGCTTTTATGTTGTTTGGAAGCATATTCGGGATAATTCATAGAAACCTTCTCTTTTTAGTCAAAAAGGTGACTATCTCAGAATGGATCACAGAAATACTTAGAAAGTTGTTTTTTTTAATCAAATTTGAATAGTGGAAAACCAAGAAGAAAATTTGGATTTGTTTTTAAACAATTGTTTTTGATCAAACAAGTAAAAGGGGACAAATATAAACAAAAAATGTTTTTCTCCTCAAAATGAGCCACATACAGCTACACTATGCTTATCTGTTGTTTTGAAGCATTTTGGGGGAAATTCACTGGAAACTTCTCTTTTTAGTCAAAAAAGTGACTATTTAGAATGGAGCATTGAAATACTCAGAAAGTTTGTTTTTCTTAACAAGTTTGAAAAGGGGAAAATCATTAGAAAAATTTGGATTTGTTTAAACAACTTTTTTTTATCACACCAGTAAAATTGAACAAATACTAAATTAACAAAAACCGTTTTTCTACTCAAAATGAACCACATACAGCTAAACTATACTTTCTTGTTGTTTTGAAGCATTTTTGGGGAAATTCACTGAAGACTTCTCTTTTTATTCAAAAAAGTGCCTATCTCAGAAAGAAGCTCAGAAAAACTTGGAAAGTTTTTTTTCTCAACAAGTTTGTAAAGGGGCAAATCCAGAGGAAAATTTGGATTTGTTGTAAACAACCCTTTTTGTTCAAAGCAGTAAAACGGGACAAATATTAAGAAAAACTTTTTTTCTCCTCAAAATGAGCCACATACAGATAAACTATGCTTCTCTGTTGTTTTTAAGCATTTTCGGGATAATTAACTGAAAACTTCTCTTTTTAGTCAAGAATATGACTATCTCAGAAAGGAGCACAGAATTACTCAAAAAGATTGTTTTTCATAACAAGTTTGAAAAGGGGCAAACCAAGAGGAAAACTTAGATTGGATAAACAACTGTTTTTGAACAAACCAGTAAAAGGGGTCAAATATTAACAAAAACTGTTTTTCTCACCAAAATGAGGCACATACAGCTAAGCTATAATTGTCTGTGGTTTTGAAGCATTTTCGGGCTAATTCACTGAAACCAATCTTTTTAGTTAAAAATATGACTATCTCCGAAAGGAGCACATAAATACTCAGAAAGTTTGTTTTTCTTAACATGTTTGAAAAGGGGCAAATCCTGAGGAAAATTTTGATTTGTTTAAACCACTATTTTGATCAAATCAGTAAAATTGGACAAATATTAAATTAACAAAAACTGGTTTTCTCCTCAAAATGACCCACATACAAATAAACTGCTTTTCTGTTGTTTTGAAGTATATTCGTTTTGAAAACTTCTCTTTTTATTCTGCCTATCTCAGAAAGAAGCTCAGAAAAACTTGTTTTTTTTCTCAACAAGTAAAGGGGCAAATCCAGAGGAAAATTTGGATTTGTTGTAAACAACCCTTTTTGTTCAAAGCAGTAAAACGGGACAAATATTAAGAAAAACTTTTTTTCTCCTCAAAATGAGCCACATACAGATAAACTATGCTTCTCTGTTGTTTTTAAGCATTTTCGGGATAATTAACTGAAAACTTCTCTTTTTAGTCAAGAATATGACTATCTCAGAAAGGAGCACAGAATTACTCAAAAAGATTGTTTTTCATAACAAGTTTGAAAAGGGGCAAACCAAGAGGAAAACTTAGATTGGATAAACAACTGTTTTTGAACAAACCAGTAAAAGGGGTCAAATATTAACAAAAACTGTTTTTCTCACCAAAATGAGGCACATACAGCTAAGCTATAATTGTCTGTGGTTTTGAAGCATTTTCGGGCTAATTCACTGAAACCAATCTTTTTAGTTAAAAATATGACTATCTCCGAAAGGAGCACATAAATACTCAGAAAGTTTGTTTTTCTTAACATGTTTGAAAAGGGGCAAATCCTGAGGAAAATTTTGATTTGTTTAAACCACTATTTTGATCAAATCAGTAAAATTGGACAAATATTAAATTAACAAAAACTGGTTTTCTCCTCAAAATGACCCACATACAAATAAACTATGCTTTTCTGTTGTTTTGAAGTATATTCGTGGAAATTCACTGAAAACTTCTCTTTTTAGTCCAAAAAGTGACTCTCTCAGAAAGAAGCTTAGAAAAACTTGGAAAGATTGTTTTTCTCAACAAGTTAGAAAAGGGGCAAGTCCAGAGGAAAATTTGGAATAGTTGTAAACCATCCTTTTTGTACAAGCAGTCAAACGGGGCAATAGTATTAAAAACTGTTTTCCCACAAAAAATGAACCACAAACAGATAATTTACGTTTTCCTATTGTTTTGAAGCATTTTCGAGTCAATTCGCTGAAAACTTCTTTTTAGTCAAAAAAAAATATCTCAGAAAGAAACTCAGAAATAATCAGAAAATTTGTTTTTCTCAAAAAGTTTTTTAAAGGAGCAAATCCAGTGGAAAATTAGGATTTGTTGTTAGCAACCCTTTTTGTTCAAAGCAGTAAAACTGGACAAATATAAACAAAAACTGTTTTTCTCCACAAAATGAGCCAGATACAGCTAAACTATGCTTCTCTGTTGTTTTGAAGCATTTTGGGGGAAATTCACTGAAAAATTCTCTTTTTAGTCAAAAAAGTGAATATTTAGAAAGGAGCACTGAAATACTCAGAAAGTTTGTTTTTCTTAACAAGTTTGAAAAGGGGCAAATCCTGAGAAAAATTTGGATATGTTTAAACAAAAATTTTTGATCAAACCAGTAAAATTGGACAAATACTAAATTAACAAAAACTGTTTTTTTCCTCAAAATGAGCCACATACAGCTAAACTATAATTTCCTGTTGTTTTGAAGCATTTTGGGGGAAATTCATTGAAAAATTCTCTTTTTAGTCAAAAAATTGACTATCACAGAAAGTAGCTCAGAAATACTCAGAAAGATTAATTTTCTCAACAAGCTTGAAAAGGAGAAAAGTTAGAGGAAAATTTGGATTTGGTGTAAACAACCCTTTTTGTTCAAAGCATTAAAACTGGACAAATATAAACAAAAACTGTTTTTCTCCTCAAAATGAGTCACATAGGACTAAACTATGCTTCTCTCTTGTTTTGAAACATTCTGGAGGGGAATTCACTGAAAACTTCTCTTTTTAATCCGAAAAAGTGACTATCTCAGAAAAGTGCACTGAAATACTCAGAAATTATTTTTTTCTTAACAATTTTGAAAAGGGGCAAATCCTGGGGAAAATTTGGATTTGTTTAAACAACTGTTTTTGATCAAACCAGTAAAAGGGGACATATGTTAACAAAAACTGTTTTTCTCCTCAAAATGAGCCACATACAGCTAAACTATGCTTTTCTGTTGTTTTGTAGCATTTTTGGAGAATTTCACTGAAAACTTTTCTTTTTATTCAAAAATTTGACTACCTCAGAAAGAAGCTCAGAAATAATCAGTAAGATTACTTTTCTCAACAAGTTTGAAAAGGAGAAAAGCCAGAGGAAAATTTGAATTTGGTTTAAACAACAATTTTTGTTCAAAGCAATAAAATGGGACAATTATTAACAAAATCTGTTTTTCTCCAAAAAATGAGCCATATATTATGCTTTCCTTTTGTTTTGAAGCATTTTCGGGATAATTCACTGAAAAATTCTCTTTTTATTAAAAAAAAATATCTCAGAAAGAAGCTCAGAAATGATCAGAAAGTCTGTTTTACTCAACAAGTTTGAAAAAGAGCAAATCCAAGAGAAAATTAGGATTTGTTGTTAACAACCCTTTTTATTCAAAGCAGTAAAACTGGATGAATGTAAACAAACACTTTCTTTCTCCTAAAAATGACGCACATACCGCCAAACTTGCTTTTTTGTTGTTTTGAAGCTTTTTCGGGCTAATTCACTGAAAACTTCCCTTTTTAGTCAAAAAGTACCTATCTCAGAAAGAAGCTCAGAAATAAGCAGAAAGTTTGTTTTTCTCAACAAGTTTGAAAAGGAGCAAATCCAGAGGAAAATTAGGATTTGTTGTAAACAACCCTTTTTGTTCAAAGCAGTAAAACGGGACAAATATTAACAAAAACTGTTTTTCTCCACAAAATGAGCCACATACAGCTAAACTATGCTTTTCTTTTGTTTTGTAGCATTTTGGGCCAAATTCACTGAAAACATCTCTTTTTATTAAAAAAAAAATATCTCGGAAAGAAACTCAGAAATGATCAGAAAGTCTGTTTTACTCAACAAGTTTGTTTAGGAGCAAATCCAAGGCAAAATTAGGATTTGTTGATAACCACTCTTTTTGTTCAAAGCAGTAAAACTGGACAAATATAAAAAAAAAAAAATTCTCCTCAAAATAACTCACTTACCGCCAAATTTGCTTTTCTGCTGTTTTGAAGCTTTTTCGGGCTAATTCACTGAAAACTTCTTTTTTTATTCAAAAAAGTGACATCGTCAGAAAGGAGCACAGAAATACTCAGAAATTTGTTTTTCTTGATAAATTTAATAAGGGGCAAATCCTGAGCAAAATTTGGATTTGTTTAAACAACTTTTTTTTATCAAACCAGTAAAATTGGACAAATATCTAATTAAGAAATACTGTTTTTCTCCTCAAAATGAGCCACATATAGCTAAACTATGCTTTCCTGTTGTTTTGAAGCATTTTCTTGCTAATTCACTGAAAACTTCTCTTTTTAGTCAAAAATAGGACTATATCAGAAAGGAGCATAGAAATACTCAGAAACTTTGTTTTTCTTAACAAGTTTGAAAAGGGGCAAATCCTGAGTAAAATTTGGCTTTGTTTAAACAACTTTTTTTGACCAAACCAGTAAAATAGGACAATACTGTTTTTCACCACAAAACGAGCCACATACAGCTAAGTTATGCTTTCCTGTTGTTTTGAAGAATTTTCGGGCTAATACAAAGAAAACTTCACTTTTTAGTCAAAAAAGGTGACTATCCCTGAAAGGATCACAGATATACTCAGAAAGTTAGTTTTCCTTAACAAATTTGAATAGGGGCAAACCAAGAGGAAAATTTGGATTTGTTTAAACAACTCTTTTTGATCAAACCAGTAAAAGGGGACAAATACTAACAAAAACTGTTTTTCACCTCAAAGTGAGCCACATACAGCTAAACTATGCTTTTCTGTTATTTTAAAGCATTTGGGGGGAAATTCACTGGAAACTTTTTTTTTTAGTCAAAAAAAGACTAACTCAGAGAAGAAGCTCTGAAATACATAGAAAGTTAGTTTTTCTCAACAAGTTTGAAGGGGCAAATCCAGAGGAAAATTTGGATTTGTTGTAAACAACACTTTGTGTTCAAAGCAGTAAAACCGGACTAATATTAACAAAAACTGTTTTTCTCCTCACCATGAGCCACATACCACCAATCTACGATTTTCTGTTGTTTTGAAGCATTTTCGGGCTAATTCACTGAAAACTTATCTTTTTAGACAAAAAAGGGACTAACTCAGAAAGGATCACAGAAATACTCAAAGAGTTTGTTTTTCGGAACAAATTTGAATAGCGGCAAACCAAGAGGAAAATTTAGATTTGTTTAAACAATTTTTTTTGATCAAACCAGTAAAAGGGTACAAAAACTGTTTTTCTCCTCAAAGTGAGCCACATACAGCTAAACTATGCTTTCCTGTTGTTTTGAAGTATTTTCAGGGAAATTCACTGGAAACTTCTCTTTTTATTCAATAAAGTGACTATCTCAGAAAGAAGCTCAGAAATACTCAGAAAGATTACTTTTCTCAATAGTTTGAAAAAGGAAAAAACCAGAGGAAAATTTGTAGTTGGTGTAAACAACTTTTTTTGTTCTAAGCAGTAAATTGGGACAGTTATTTAAAAAAAAAAAAATTTCTCCTCAAAATGAGCCACATAGAGCTAAATTATGCTTAACTGTTGTTTCGAAGCATTTTCGGGCTAATTCATTGAAAACTTCTCTTTTTGGTCAAAATTGGGACTATCTCCGATAGAAGCACTGAAATACTCAGAAAGTTAGTTTTGCTCAACTAGTTTGAAGAGGCGCAAATCCTTGGGAAAATTTGAATTTGTTAAAACAACTTTTTTGTTCAAAGCTGTAAAATGGGATAAATATTAATAGAAACTGTTCTTCTCCTCAAAATGAGCCACATACCGCCAAACTATGCTTTTCTGTTGTTTTGAAGCTTTTTCGGGCTAATTCACTGTAAACTTCTCCTTTTATTCAAAAAAGTGACTATCTCTGAATGGAGCACAGATATACTCAGAAAGTTTGTTTTTCTTAACAAGTTTGAAAAGGGGCAATCCAAGAGGGAAATTTGGATTTGTTTAAACAACTGTTTTCGATCAAACCAGTAAAAGGGGACAAATATTAACAAAAACCGTTTTTCTCCTCAATATGAGCCACATACAGCTAAACTATCCTTTTTGTTGTTTTGAAGCTTTTTCGGGCTAATTCACTGAAAACTTCTCTTTTTATTCATAAAAGTGACTACCTCAGAAAGAAGCTCAGAAAGACTTAGAAAGTTTGTTTTTCTCAACAAGTTTGAAAAGGAGCAAATCCAGAAGAAAATTTGGATTTGTTGTAAACAAGCCTTTTTTTTCAAAGCAGTAAAATGGGACAAATTTTAACAAAAACTGTTTATCTCCTCAATATGAGTCACATACCGCAAAAATATGCTTTTCTCTTGTTTTGAAGCATTTTCGGTCTATTTCACAGAAAACCTTCTTTTTTTTGTCAAAAAAAGTGACTATCTCAGAAAGGATCACAGAAATACTCAGAAAGTTTGTTTTTCTTAATAAATTTGAATAGGGGCAAACCAAGAGGAAAATTTGGATGTGTTTAAACAACTGTTTTTGATCAAATCAGTAAAAGGGGACACATATTAACAAAAACTGTTTTCCTACTCAAAGTGAGCCTCATACAGTTAAATTATGCTTTTATGTTGTTTGGAAGCATATTCGGGATAATTCATAGAAACCTTCTCTTTTTAGTCAAAAAGGTGACTATCTCAGAATGGATCACAGAAATACTTAGAAAGTTGTTTTTTTTAATCAAATTTGAATAGTGGAAAACCAAGAAGAAAATTTGGATTTGTTTTTAAACAATTGTTTTTGATCAAACAAGTAAAAGGGGACAAATATAAACAAAAAATGTTTTTCTCTTCAAAATGAGCCACATACAGTTACACTATGCTTATCTGTTGTTTTGAAGCATTTTGGGGGAAATTCACTGGAAACTTCTCTTTTTAGTCAAAAAAGTGACTATTTAGAATGGAGCATTGAAATACTCAGAAAGTTTGTTTTTCTTAACAAGTTTGAAAAGGGGAAAATCATTAGAAAAATTTGGATTTGTTTAAACAACTTTTTTTGATCACACCAGTAAAATTGAACAAATACTAAATTAACAAAAACCGTTTTTCTCCTCAAAATGAACCACATACAGCTAAACTATACTTTCTTGTTGTTTTGAAGCATTTTTGGGGAAATTCACTGAAGACTTCTCTTTTTATTCAAAAAAGTGCCTATCTTACAAAGAAGCTCAGAAAAACTTGGAAAGTTTTTTTTCTCAACAAGTTTGTAAAGGGGCAAATCCAGAGGAAAATTTGGATTTGTTGTAAACAACCCTTTTTGTTCAAAGCAGTAAAACGGGACAAATATTAACAAAAACTGTTTTTCTCCACAAAATGAGCCACATACAGCTAAACTATGCTTTTCTTTTGTTTTGTAGCATTTTGGGCCAAATTCACTGAAAACATCTCTTTTTATTAAAAAAAAAATATCTCGGAAAGAAACTCAGAAATGATCAGAAAGTCTGTTTTACTCAAAAGTTTGTTTAGGAGCAAATCCAAGGCAAAATTAGGATTTGTTGATAACCACTCTTTTTGTTCAAAGCAGTAAAACTGGACAAATATAAAATAAAAAAAATTTCTCCTCAAAATAACTCACTTACCGCCAAATTTGCTTTTCTGCTGTTTTGAAGCTTTTTCGGGCTAATTCACTGAAAACTTCTTTTTTTAGTCAAAAATAGGACTATATCAGAAAGGAGCATAGAAATACTCAGAAACTTTGTTTTTCTTAACAAGTTTGAAAAGGGGCAAATCCTGAGTAAAATTTGGCTTTGTTTAAACAACTTTTTTTGACCAAACCAGTAAAATAGGACAATACTGTTTTTCACCACAAAACGAGCCACATACAGCTAAGTTATGCTTTCCTGTTGTTTTGAAGAATTTTCGGGCTAATACAAAGAAAACTTCACTTTTTAGTCAAAAAAGGTGACTATCCCTGAAAGGATCACAGATATACTCAGAAAGTTAGTTTTCCTTAACAAATTTGAATAGGGGCAAACCAAGAGGAAAATTTGGATTTGTTTAAACAACTCTTTTTGATCAAACCAGTAAAAGGGGACAAATACTAACAAAAACTGTTTTTCACCTCAAAGTGAGCCACATACAGCTAAACTATGCTTTTCTGTTATTTTAAAGCATTTGGGGGGAAATTCACTGGAAACTTTTTTTTTTAGTCAAAAAAAGACTAACTCAGAGAAGAAGCTCTGAAATACATAGAAAGTTAGTTTTTCTCAACAAGTTTGAAGGGGCAAATCCAGAGGAAAATTTGGATTTGTTGTAAACAACACTTGTGTTCAAAGCAGTAAAACCGGACTAATATTAACAAAAACTGTTTTTCTCCTCACCATGAGCCACATACCACCAATCTACGATTTTCTGTTGTTTTGAAGCATTTTCGGGCTAATTCACTGAAAACTTATCTTTTTAGACAAAAAAGGGACTAACTCAGAAAGGATCACCGAAATACTCAAAGAGTTTGTTTTTCGGAACAAATTTGAATAGCGGCAAACCAAGAGGAAAATTTAGATTTGTTTAAACAACTTTTTTTGATCAAACCAGTAAAAGGGTACAAAAACTGTTTTTCTCCTCAAAGTGAGCCACATACAGCTAAACTATGCTTTCCTGTTGTTTTGAAGTATTTTCAGGGAAATTCACTGGAAACTTCTCTTTTTATTCAATAAAGTGACTATCTCAGAAAGAAGCTCAGAAATACTCAGAAAGATTACTTTTCTCAATAGTTTGAAAAAGGAAAAAACCAGAGGAAAATTTGTAGTTGGTGTAAACAACTTTTTTTGTTCTAAGCAGTAAATTGGGACAGTTATTTAAAAAAAAAAAAATTTCTCCTCAAAATGAGCCACATAGAGCTAAATTATGCTTAACTGTTGTTTCGAAGCATTTTCGGGCTAATTCATTGAAAACTTCTCTTTTTGGTCAAAATTGGGACTATCTCCGATAGAAGCACTGAAATACTCAGAAAGTTAGTTTTGCTCAACTAGTTTGAAGAGGCGCAAATCCTTGGGAAAATTTGAATTTGTTAAAACAACTTTTTTGTTCAAAGCTGTAAAATGGGATAAATATTAATAGAAACTGTTCTTCTCCTCAAAATGAGCCACATACCGCCAAACTATGCTTTTCTGTTGTTTTGAAGCTTTTTCGGGCTAATTCACTGTAAACTTCTCCTTTTATTCAAAAAAGTGACTATCTCTGAATGGAGCACAGATATACTCAGAAAGTTTGTTTTTCTTAACAAGTTTGAAAAGGGGCAATCCAAGAGGGAAATTTGGATTTGTTTAAACAACTGTTTTCGATCAAACCAGTAAAAGGGGACAAATATTAACAAAAACCGTTTTTCTCCTCAATATGAGCCACATACAGCTAAACTATCCTTTTTGTTGTTTTGAAGCTTTTTCGGGCTAATTCACTGAAAACTTCTCTTTTTATTCATAAAAGTGACTACCTCAGAAAGAAGCTCAGAAAGACTTAGAAAGTTTGTTTTTCTCAACAAGTTTGAAAAGGAGCAAATCCAGAAGAAAATTTGGATTTGTTGTAAACAAGCCTTTTTTTTCAAAGCAGTAAAATGGGACACATTTTAACAAAAACTGTTTATCTCCTCAATATGAGTCACATACCGCAAAAATATGCTTTTCTCTTGTTTTGAAGCATTTTCGGTCTATTTCACAGAAAACCTTTTTTTTTTGTCAAAAAAGTGACTATCTCAGAAAGGATCACAGAAATACTCAGAAAGTTTGTTTTTCTTAATAAATTTGAATAGGGGCAAACCAAGAGGAAAATTTGGATGTGTTTAAACAACTGTTTTTGATCAAATCAGTAAAAGGGGACACATATTAACAAAAACTGTTTTCCTACTCAAAGTGAGCCTCATACAGTTAAATTATGCTTTTATGTTGTTTGGAAGCATATTCGGGATAATTCATAGAAACCTTCTCTTTTTAGTCAAAAAGGTGACTATCTCAGAATGGATCACAGAAATACTTAGAAAGTTGTTTTTTTTAATCAAATTTGAATAGTGGAAAACCAAGAAGAAAATTTGGATTTGTTTTTAAACAATTGTTTTTGATCAAACAAGTAAAAGGGGACAAATATAAACAAAAAATGTTTTTCTCTTCAAAATGAGCCACATACAGTTACACTATGCTTATCTGTTGTTTTGAAGCATTTTGGGGGAAATTCACTGGAAACTTCTCTTTTTAGTCAAAAAAGTGACTATTTAGAATGGAGCATTGAAATACTCAGAAAGTTTGTTTTTCTTAACAAGTTTGAAAAGGGGAAAATCATTAGAAAAATTTGGATTTGTTTAAACAACTTTTTTTGATCACACCAGTAAAATTGAACAAATACTAAATTAACAAAAACCGTTTTTCTCCTCAAAATGAACCACATACAGCTAAACTATACTTTCTTGTTGTTTTGAAGCATTTTTGGGGAAATTCACTGAAGACTTCTCTTTTTATTCAAAAAAGTGCCTATCTTACAAAGAAGCTCAGAAAAACTTGGAAAGTTTTTTTTCTCAACAAGTTTGTAAAGGGGCAAATCCAGAGGAAAATTTGGATTTGTTGTAAACAACCCTTTTTGTTCAAAGCAGTAAAACGGGACAAATATTAAGAAAAACTTTTTTTCTCCTCAAAATGAGCCACATACAGATAAACTATGCTTCTCTGTTGTTTTTAAGCATTTTCGGGATAATTAACTGAAAACTTCTCTTTTTAGTCAAGAATATGACTATCTCAGAAAGGAGCACAGAATTACTCAAAAAGATTGTTTTTCATAACAAGTTTGAAAAGGGGCAAACCAAGAGGAAAACTTAGATTGGATAAACAACTGTTTTTGAACAAACCAGTAAAAGGGGTCAAATATTAACAAAAACTGTTTTTCTCACCAAAATGAGGCACATACAGCTAAGCTATAATTGTCTGTGGTTTTGAAGCATTTTCGGGCTAATTCACTGAAACCAATCTTTTTAGTCAAAAATATGACTATCTCCAAAAGGAGCACATAAATACTCAGAAAGTTTGTTTTTCTTAACATGTTTGAAAAGGGGCAAATCCTGAGGAAAATTTTGATTTGTTTAAACCACTATTTTGATCAAATCAGTAAAATTGGACAAATATTAAATTAACAAAAACTGGTTTTCTCCTCAAAATGACCCACATACAAATAAACTATGCTTTTCTGTTGTTTTGAAGTATATTCGTGGAAATTCACTGAAAACTTCTCTTTTTAGTCCAAAAAGTGACTCTCTCAGAAAGAAGCTTAGAAAAACTTGGAAAGTTTGTTTTTCTCAACAAGTTAGAAAAGGGGCAAGTCCAGAGGAAAATTTGGAATAGTTGTAAACCATCCTTTTTGTACAAGCAGTCAAACGGGGCAATAGTATTAAAAACTGTTTTCCCACAAAAAATGAACCACAAACAGATAATTTACGTTTTCCTATTGTTTTGAAGCATTTTCGAGTCAATTCGCTGAAAACTTCTTTTTAGTCAAAAAAAAATATCTCAGAAAGAAACTCAGAAATAATCAGAAAATTTGTTTTTCTCAAAAAGTTTTTTAAAGGAGCAAATCCAGTGGAAAATTAGGATTTGTTGTTAGCAACCCTTTTTGTTCAAAGCAGTAAAACTGGACAAATATAAACAAAAACTGTTTTTCTCCACAAAATGAGCCAGATACAGCTAAACTATGCTTCTCTGTTGTTTTGAAGCATTTTGGGGGAAATTCACTGAAAAATTCTCTTTTTAGTCAAAAAAGTGAATATTTAGAAAGGAGCACTGAAATACTCAGAAAGTTTGTTTTTCTTAACAAGTTTGAAAAGGGGCAAATCCTGAGAAAAATTTGGATATGTTTAAACAAAAAATTTTGATCAAACCAGTAAAATTGGACAAATACTAAATTAACAAAAACTGTTTTTTTCCTCAAAATGAGCCACATACAGCTAAACTATAATTTCCTGTTGTTTTGAAGCATTTTGGGGGAAATTCATTGAAAAATTCTCTTTTTAGTCAAAAAATTGACTATCACAGAAAGTAGCTCAGAAATACTCAGAAAGATTAATTTTCTCAACAAGCTTGAAAAGGAGAAAAGTTAGAGGAAAATTTGGATTTGGTGTAAACAACCCTTTTTGTTCAAAGCATTAAAACTGGACAAATATAAACAAAAACTGTTTTTCTCCTCAAAATGAGTCACATAGGACTAAACTATGCTTCTCTCTTGTTTTGAAACATTCTGGAGGGGAATTCACTGAAAACTTCTCTTTTTAATCCGAAAAAGTGACTATCTCAGAAAAGTGCACTGAAATACTCAGAAATTATTTTTTTCTTAACAATTTTGAAAAGGGGCAAATCCTGGGGAAAATTTGGATTTGTTTAAACAACTGTTTTTGATCAAACCAGTAAAAGGGGACATATGTTAACAAAAACTGTTTTTCTCCTCAAAATGAGCCACATACAGCTAAACTATGCTTTTCTGTTGTTTTGTAGCATTTTTGGAGAATTTCACTGAAAACTTTTCTTTTTATTCAAAAATTTGACTACCTCAGAAAGAAGCTCAGAAATAATCAGTAAGATTACTTTTCTCAACAAGTTTGAAAAGGAGAAAAGCCAGAGGAAAATTTGAATTTGGTTTAAACAACAATTTTTGTTCAAAGCAATAAAATGGGACAATTATTAACAAAATCTGTTTTTCTCCAAAAAATGAGCCATATATTATGCTTTCCTTTTGTTTTGAAGCATTTTCGGGATAATTTACTGAAAAATTCTCTTTTTATTAAAAATAAATATCTCAGAAAGAAGCTCAGAAATGATCAGAAAGTCTGTTTTACTCAACAAGTTTGAAAAAGAGCAAATCCAAGAGAAAATTAGGATTTGTTGTTAACAACCCTTTTTATTCAAAGCAGTAAAACTGGATGAATGTAAACAAACACTTTCTTTCTCCTAAAAATGACGCACATACCGCCAAACTTGCTTTTTTGTTGTTTTGAAGCTTTTTCGGGCTAATTCGCTGAAAACTTCCCTTTTTAGTCAAAAAGTACCTATCTCAGAAAGAAGCTCAGAAATAAGCAGAAAGTTTGTTTTTCTCAACAAGTTTGAAAAGGAGCAAATCCAGAGGAAAATTAGGATTTGTTGTAAACAACCCTTTTTGTTCAAAGCAGTAAAACGGGTCAAATATTAACAAAAACTGTTTTTCTCCACAAAATGAGCCACATACAGCTAAACTATGCTTTTCTTTTGTTTTGTAGCATTTTGGGCCAAATTCACTGAAAACATCTCTTTTTATTAAAAAAAAAATATCTCGGAAAGAAACTCAGAAATGATCAGAAAGTCTGTTTTACTCAACAAGTTTGTTTAGGAGCAAATCCAAGGCAAAATTAGGATTTGTTGATAACCACTCTTTTTGTTCAAAGCAGTAAAACTGGACAAATATATAAAAAAAAAATTCTCCTCAAAATAACTCACTTACCGCCAAATTTGCTTTTCTGCTGTTTTGAAGCTTTTTCGGGCTAATTCACTGAAAACTTCTTTTTTTATTCAAAAAAGTGACATCGTCAGAAAGGAGCACAGAAATACTCAGAAATTTGTTTTTCTTGATAAATTTAATAAGGGGCAAATCCTGAGCAAAATTTGGATTTGTTTAAACAACTTTTTTTTATCAAACCAGTAAAATTGGACAAATACCTAATTAAGAAATACTGTTTTTCTCCTCAAAATGAGCCACATATAGCTAAACTATGCTTTCCTGTTGTTTTGAAGCATTTTCTTGCTAATTCACTGAAAACTTCTCTTTTTAGTCAAAAATAGGACTATATCAGAAAGGAGCATAGAAATACTCAGAAACTTTGTTTTTCTTAACAAGTTTGAAAAGGGGCAAATCCTGAGTAAAATTTGGCTTTGTTTAAACAATTTTTTTGACCAAACCAGTAAAATAGGACAATACTGTTTTTCACCACAAAACGAGCCACATACAGCTAAGTTATGCTTTCCTGTTGTTTTGAAGAATTTTCGGGCTAATACAAAGAAAACTTCACTTTTTAGTCAAAAAAGGTGACTATCCCTGAAAGGATCACAGATATACTCAGAAAGTTAGTTTTCCTTAACAAATTTGAATAGGGGCAAACCAAGAGGAAAATTTGGATTTGTTTAAACAACTCTTTTTGATCAAACCAGTAAAAGGGGACAAATACTAACAAAAACTGTTTTTCACCTCAAAGTGAGCCACATACAGCTAAACTATGCTTTTCTGTTATTTTAAAGCATTTGGGGGGAAATTCACTGGAAACTTTTTTTTTTAGTCAAAAAAAGACTAACTCAGAGAAGAAGCTCTGAAATACATAGAAAGTTAGTTTTTCTCAACAAGTTTGAAGGGGCAAATCCAGAGGAAAATTTGGATTTGTTGTAAACAACACTTTGTGTGTAGCCATCGATATTGTTCCCGACGAAGGGTAGACATGAAGAGCTGCCGATTTTACCAATCCCGTATGAATGAAGCTTTCAGAGCCCCCACTATCAATGAGGGCCGTGGCTTCAAATACATCTGCGCTCACCATGATCGTCGACTTAGTAAGTGACTGGGGCACCTCAGCAGAGATGGTAGTGAGTGTTGGTTGCCACATAGCGGCTGACGTCCTCCCTTCAGACTGGGGTGGGGCACCCCTTCGGCAAACTTTCTGGAAATGGCCCTTCTTTCGGCACTTGGAACACGTGCATCGCATGCGGGGTACTTGGAGCGAGGATGTCTTTGGTAGCCACAGAAGAAGCACTTCTGCTCTCCTTGAAAAATAGACGCTGTAGAAAGAGTAGAAGGGCTGACAGTCGGGTTACAGTCTGGTAGAGCTTTGTCTGCTGGTAATACGGCAGCATTGAAAGATGGGGGTGTAGCCATATGTCTCCGAGCTGCGCGCTGCTGATTCCAGTGATCTGGCTAGATCGAACATAGTCTTGAGGTCCAGAGTATTATTTTCCAATAACCTTTGGTGAATAAGTCCAGAAGTTTAACCAGAGATGAATGCGTCCCTTACGCTCCCCTCATGATATTTAATAGAGGAGACATTCTGGTAATTACAGTCTTTACTAAGCGTTTTGAGGACCTGGAGG
>CBDHDT010000009.1:0-226077 GCA_965261215.1 Ekhidna sp. | reverse complement strand
AAAATCCAGAGGATAATTTGGATTTGGTGTACACAACTGTTTTTGTTCAACGGAGTAAAATGGGACAATTATTAACAAAAACTGTTTTTCTCCACAAAATGAATCACATACAGCTAAACTGTGCTTTTCTGTTGATTTGAAGCAGTTTTGTGGAAATTTACTGAAAACTTCTCTTTTTAGTCAAAAAGTGACTATCTCAGAAAGAAGCTCAGAAAAACTCAGAAAGATTACTTTTCTCAACAAGTTTGGAAAGGTAAAAATCCAGTTGAAAATTTGGATTTGTTAACACAACTTTTTTTTTCAAAGCAGTAAAATAGGACAATTATTAACATAAACTATTTTTCTCCACAAATGAGTCAAATACAGCTAATTATGCTTTTCTGTTGTTTTGAATCATTTTGGGGGAAATTCATTAAAAAATTCTCTTTTTAGTCAAAAAAATGACTTTCTCAGAAAGTAGCACAGAAATACTCAGAAATTTGTTTTTCTTATCAAGTTTGAAAAGAGGCAAATCCTGAGGAAAATTTCGATTTATTTAAACATCTTTTTTTCATGAAACCAGTAAAAGGGGACAAATATTAACAAAAACTGTTTTTCTCCTCATAATGGCCACATACAACTAAACTATGCTTTCCTGTTGTTTTGAAGCATTTTCAAGGAAATTCATGGAAAAATTATCTTTTTATTCAAAAAAGTGACTCTCTCGGAAAGAATCACTGGAATACATAGAAAGTTTGTTTTTCTAACAAATTTGAATAGGAGCAAATCAAGAGGAAAATTAAGATTTGTTTAAAAAAATGTTTTTGAATAACTAGTAAAAGGGAATATATATTAACAAAATCAGTTTTTCTCCACAAAATGAATCATACACAGCTAAACCATGCTTTTCTGTTGATTTGAAGCAGTTTTGTGGAAATTCACTCAAAATTTCTCTTTTTAGTCAAAAATGGACTATCTCAGAAAGAAGCTCAGATATACTCAGAAAGATTACTTTTCTCAACAAGTTTGATAGGTGAAAATCCAGTGGAAAATTTGGTTTTGGTTAACATAACTGTTATTGACCAAAGCAGGAAAAAGGGCCCAGTATTAACAAAAACTGTTTTTCACCACAAAATGAGCCACATAAAGATAAATTATGCTTTCCTGTTTTTTTGAAGCATTTTCGGGCTAATTCATTGAAAATGTCTCTTTTTATTCCAAAAATTGACAATCTCAGAAAGGAGCACAGAAATACACAGAAAGAATGTTTTTCTTAACAAGTTTGAATAGACGCAAATCCTGAGGAAAATTTGGATTTGTTTAAACAACTTTTTTTGATCAAAGCATAAAAGGGGACAAATATTAAAAAAAAAGGTTTTTCTCCGCAAAATCAGCCATATACCGCTAAACTAAGCTTCCCTGTTGTTTTGGAGCATTTTCGTGAAAATTCACTGCAAACGTCTCCTTTTAGTCAAAAAAGTGACTATCTCAGAAAGGAGCACAGAAATACTCAGAAAATTTGTTTTTCTTAACAATTTGATAAATTGCTAATCCTGAGTAAAATTTGGATTTTTTAAACAAATCTGTTTGATCAAACCAGTAAAAGGGTACAAATATTAACAAAAACTGTTTTTCTCCTCAAAATGAGCCACATACAGCTAAACTATGCTGTCCTGTTGTTTTGAAGCATTTTCGGGGATATTCACTGGAAACTTCCAATTTTAGTAAAAAATAGTGATTATCTCAGAAAAGATCACTGAAGTTCTCAGAAGGATTACTATTCTCAACAAGTTTGAAAGGTGAAAATCCATGGAAAATTTGGATTTGGTTAACACAACTGTTATTGTACAAAGAAGGAAAATGGGACCATTATTAACAAAAACTTTTTTCTCCACAAAATGAGCCACATACAGCTAAATTATGCTTTCCTGTTTTTTTAAAGCATTTTCGGGCTAATTCCTTGACAACAAATACAATACAAGTCAAAAACAGCTAAATAATGCTTTTCTGTTGTTTTGAATCATTTTGGGGGAAATTCATTAAAAAATTCTCTTTTTAGTCAAAAAATGACATTCTCAGAAAGGAGCACAGAAATACTCAGAAATTTTTTTTTCATATCAAGTTTGAAAAGACGCAAATCCTAAGGAAAATTTGGATTTTTTTAAACATCGTTTTTTGATCAAACCAGTCAAAGGAGAAAAATAATTAAAAATATTTTTTTCCTCTTCAAAATGGGCCACATGCAGGTAAACTAATATTTCCGTTGTTTTGAAGCGTTTTCAGTGAAATTCATTGAAAAATTCTCTTTTTATTCAAAAAAGTGACTATCTCGGAAAGGATCACAACAATACATAGAAAGTTCGTTTTTCTAACGAATAGGAGCAAATCAAGGGGAAAATTTTGATTTGTTTAAAAAATATTTTTGAATAAACTAGTAAAAGGGTATAATATTTAGAAAATCTTTTTTTCTCCTCAAAGTAACACACATACAGCTAAACTATGTTTTCTGTTGTTTTGCAGCTGTTTTGTGGAAATTCACTGAAAACTTCTCTTTTTAGTCAAAAAGGGACTATCTCAGAAAGAAGCTCAGATATACTCAGAAAGATTACTTTTCTCAACAAGTTTGATAGGTGAAAATCCAGTGGAAAATTTGGATTTGGTTAACACAACTGTTATTGTTCAAAGCAGGAAAATGGGACCATTATAAACAAAAACTTTTTTTCCACAAAATGAGCCACATACAGCTAAATTATGCTTTCCTTTTTTTTTGAAGCATTTTCGGGCTAATTCATTGAAAAAGTCTCTTTTTAGTCCAAAAATTGACTATCTCAGAAACGAGCACAGAAATACACAGAAAGAATGTTTTTCTTAACAATTTGAATAGACGCAAATCCTGAGGAAAATTTGGATATGTTTAAGCAACTTTTTTGATCAAACCATAAAAGGGGACAAATATTAACAAAAACTGTTTTTCTCCGCAAAACGAGCCACATACAGCTAAACTAAGCTTTCCTGTTGTTTTGAAGCATTTTCGTGTAAATCTACTGCAAACTTCTCCTTTTTGTCAAAAAAGTGACTATCTCAGAAAGGAGCACAGAAATACTCAGAAATTTGTTTTTCTAAAAAAGGTTGACAATTTGCTAATCCTGAGGATAATTTGGATTTGTTTAAACAATTCTGTTTGATCAAACAGGTAAATGGGTACAAATATAACAAAAACTGTTTTTCTCCTAAATATGAGCCACATACAGCTAAACTATGCTTTCCTGTTGTTTTGAAGCATTTTCGGGGAAATTCACTGCAATCTTCTAATTTTAGTTAAAAAAAGTGACTATCTCAGAAAGGAGCACTGAAATACTCTGAAATTGGTTTTTCTCAACAAGTTTGAATAGAGGCAAATCAAGAGGAAAATTTGGAATGGTTTAAACAAATTATTTTGAACAAACTAGTAAAAGGGGATAATATTAACAAAAACTGATTTTCATCTCATAGTGAGTCACATACAGCTAAACTATGCTTTTCTGTTCTTTTGAAGCTTTTTGGGGAAAATTCACTGAAAACTGCTATGTTTATTCAAAAAGTGAGTATCTCAGAAAGGAGCGCAGAAATACAAGGAAAGTATGTTTTTCTTAACAATTTTGAATAGACGCAAATCCTGAGGAAAATTTCGATTTGTTTAAACAAATTTTTTGATCAAACCAGTAAAAGGGGACAAATATTAACAAAAAATGTTTTTCTCCGCAAAACGAGCCACATACAGCTAAACTAAGCTTTCCTGTTGTTTTGAAGCATTTTCGTGGAAATCCACTGCAAACTTCTCCTTTTTGTCAAAAAAGTGACTATCTCAGAAAGGAGCACAGAAATACTCAGAAAATTTGTTTTTCTTAAAAAGTTTGACAAATTGATAATCCTGAGGATAATTTGTATTTGTTTAAACAAACCTGTTTGATCAAACCAGTAAAATGCAAATATAACAAAAATTGTTTTTCTCCTCAAAATGAGCCACATACAGCCAAACTATGCTTTCCCGTTGTTTTGAAGCATTTTCGTGGAAATTCACTGCAATCTTCTAATTTTAGTAAAAAAAAGTGACATCTCAGAAAGGAGCACTGAAATATTCAGAAATTAGTTTTTCTCAACAACTTTGAATAGAGGCAAATCAAGAGGAAATTTGGAATTGTTTAAACAAATTATTTTGAACAAACTAGTAAAAGGGGATAAATATTAACAAAAACTGATTTTCATCTCATAGTAAGTCACATACAGCTAAATTATGCTTTTCTGTTCTTTTGAAGCAATTTTTGGAAAATTCACTGAAAACTGCTAGCGCAGAAATACACAGAAATATATTTTTCTTAACAATTTTGAATAGACGCAAATCCTGAGCAAAATTTGGATTTGTTTAAACAACTTTTTTTGATCAAACCAGTAAAAGGGGACAAATATTAACAAAAACTGTTTTTCTCCTCAAAATGAGCCACACAGCTAAACTAAGCTTTCCTGTTGTTTTGAAGCAATTTCGGGGAAATTCACTGCAAACATCTCCTTTTAGTCAAAAAAGTGACTATCTCAGAAAGGAGCACAGAAATACTCAGAAAATTTGTTTTTCTTAAAAAGTTTGACAAATTGCTAATCCTGAGGAAAATTTGGATTTGCTTAAACAATTCTGTTTGATCAAACCAGCAAAAGGGTACAAATATTAACAAAAACTGTTTTTCTCCTCAAAATGAGCCACATACAGGTAAACTATGCATTCCTGTTGATTTGAAGTGTTTTCAGGGAAATTCATTGAAAATTTCTCTTTTTATTCAAAAAAGACTCTCTCGGAAAGGATCACAGGAATACATAGAAATGTTGTTTTTCTAACAAATTTGAATAGGAGCCAATCTAGAGGAAATTTAAGATTTGTTTAAAAAAATATTTTATTACAAACTGTAAAAGGGGATAAATATTAACAAAATCTGTTTTTCTCCTCAAAGAGAGCCAGATACAGCTAGACTATGCTTTTCTCTTCTTTTGAAACTTTTTTGTGGAAATTCACTGAAAACTTCTCTTTTTTGTCAAAAAGTGACTATCTCAGAAAGAAGCTGAGAAATACTCAGAAAGATTACTTTTCTCAACAAATTTGAAAAGGAGAAAATCCCGTGGAGAATTTGGATTTGGTGTACACAACTGTTTTTGTTCCAAACATTAAAATGGGACAATTATTAATAAAAACTGTTTTTTGCCACAAAATGAATCATATACTGCTAAACTATGCTTTCATGTTGTTTTTAAGCATTTTTAGGGAAATTCACTGCAAACTTCTAGTTTTAGTAATAAAAAAAGTGACTATCTCAGAAAGGAGCACTGAAAAACACAGAAAGTTTGTTTTTCTCAAAAAGTTTGAATAGATGCAAATCAAGAGGAAAATTTGGAATTGTTTAAACAAATTTTTTTGAACAAACTAGTAAAAGGGGATAAATATTAACATAAACTGATTTTCATCTCATAGTGAGTCACATACAGCTAAACTTTTTTTTTTGTTCTTTTGAAGAATTTTTGTGCAAATTCACTGAAAACTGCTATTTTTGTTCAAAAAGTGACTATCTCAGAAAGGAGCGCAGATATACACAGAAAGTATGTTTTTCTTAACAAGTTTGAATAGACGCAAATCCTGAGCAAAATTTGGATTTGTTTAAACAAATTTTTTTAATCAACCAGTAAAAGGGGACAAATATTAACAAAAACTGTTTTTCTCCTCAAAATGAGCCACATACAGCTAAACTAAACTTTCCCGTTGTTTTGGGGTTTTCGGGGATATTGACTGCAAATTTCTCTTTTTAGTCCAAAAAGTGACTATCTCAGAAAGGAGCACAGAAATACTCAGAAAGTTTGTTTTTCACAACAAGTTTGAATAGAGGCAAATCAAGAGGAAAATTTGGAATTGTTTAAACAATTTTTTTGAACAAACTAGTAAAAGGGGATAAATATTAATAAAAACTGATTTTCATCTCATAGTGAGTCACATAGACCTAAACTATGCTTTTCTGTTCTTTTGAAGAATTTTTCTGGAAATTCACTAAAAAAATTCTCTTTTTAGTCAAAAAAGTGACTATCTCAGAAAGAAGCTTAGAAAAACTCAGAAAGATTGCTTTTCTCAACAAGTTTGAAAAGGAGAAAATCCAGAGGAAAATTTGGATTTGGTGTTCACAACTTTTTTTGTTCAAAGCAGTAAATGGGACAAATATTAATAAAAACTGTTTTTTCCCTCAAATTGGACCACATTCAGCTAAATTATACGTTTTTCTGTTGTTTTGAAGCTTTTTCGGGAAAATTTACTGCAAACTTCTCTTTTTAGTCAAAAAAGTGACTACCTCAGAAAGGAGCACTGTAATACTCATAAAGTTTTTTTTTTATAACAAGTTTGACAAATTGCTAATGCTTAGGAAAATTTGTAATTATTTAAACAACTCTGTTTGAACCAACCCGTAAAAGGGTACAAATATTAACAAAAACCGTATTTCTTCTCAAAATGATCCACATACAACTAAACTATGCTTTCCTGTTGTTTTGATGCGTTTTCAGGGAAATTCATTGAAAACCTCTCTTTTTATTCAAAAAATGACTCTCTCGGAAAGAATCACTGGAATACATAGAAAGTTTGTTTTTCTAACAAAATTGAATAGGAGCAAATCAAGAGGAAAATTAAGATTTGTTTAAAAAAATGTTTTTAAATAAACTAGTAAAAGGGGATAAATATTAACAAAATCAGTTTTTCTCCTCAAATTGACAACATACAGCTAAACTATGCTTTTCTGTTCTTTTGGAACTTTTTTGGTGAAATTCACTGAAAACTTCTCTTTTTTAGTCAAAAATGAATATCTCAGAAAGAAGCTCAGAAATACTCTGAAAGATTACTATTCTCAACAAGTTTGAAAAGGTGAAAATCCAGTGTAAAATTTGGATTTGGTGTACACAACTTTTTTTGTTCAAAGCAGTAAAATGGGACAATAATTAACAAAAACTATTTTTCTCCACAAAATAAATCACATACAGCTAAACTATGCTTTTCTGTTGTTTTGAAGCTGTTTTGTGGAAATTCACTGAAAAATTCTCTTTTTAGTCAAAAAGTGACTATCTCAGAAAGAAGCTGAGAAATACTCAGAAAGATTACTTTTCTCAACAAATTTGAAAAGGAGAAAATCCAGAGGATAATTTGGATTGGTGTACACAACTCTTTTTGTTCAAAGCAGTAAAATGGGCCAATTATTAAAAAAACTGTTTTTCTCCACAAAATGAATCACATAGAGCTAAATTATGCTTTCTGTTCTTTTGAAGCATTTTGGGGGAAATTCACTAAAAACTTCTCTTTTAGTCAAAAAAGTGACTATCTCAGAAAGAGGCTCAGAATTACTCAGAAAGATTACTTTTCTCAACAAGTTTGAAAAGGAGAAAATCCAGAGCAAAATTTGGATTTGGTGTTCACAACTCTTTTTGTTCAAAGCAGTAAAATGGGACAATTATTAAAAAAAAAGTTTTTCTCCACAAAATGAATCACATAGAGCTAAACTATGCTTTTCTATTGTTTTTAATCTGTTTGTGGAAATTCACTGAAAAATTCTCTTTTTAGTCAAAAAAGTGACTATCTCTGATAGAAGCTCAGATATACTCAGAAAGATTACTTTTCTCAACAAGTTTGAAAAGGAGAAAATCCAGTGGAGAATTTGGATTTGGTTAACACAACTATTTTTGTTCAAACCAGTAAAAGGGGACAATAGTTAACAAAAACTCTTTTTCTCCCCAAATGAGCCAAATAGAGCTAAATTATGCTTTTCTGTTGTTTTGAATCATTTTGGGGGAAATTCATTAAAAAACTTCTCTTTTTAGTCAAAAAAGTGACTATCTCAGAAAGGAGCACAGAAATACTCAGAAAGTTTTTTTTTTTAACAAGTTTGACAAATTGCTAATCTAGAGGAAAATTTGGATTTGTTTAAACAACTCTGTTTTATCAAACTAGTAAAAGGGTACAAATATTAACAAAAACTTTTTTTCTCCTCAAAATGAGCCACATACCGCTAAAATATGCTTTTCTGTTGTTTTAAAAAATTTTCGGGGAAATTCACTGAAAAATTCTAATTTTAGTAAAAAAAAGTGACTATCAAAGAAAGGAGCACTGTAATTACCAGAAAGTTTGTTTTTCACAACCCGTTTGAATAGAGGCAAATCAAGAGAAAAATTTGGAATTGTTTAAACAATTTTTTTTGTACAAAGTATTAAAAGGGGACAAATATTAACAAAAACTGTTTTTCTCCTCAAAATGAGCCACATACAACTAAACTATGCTTTCCTGTTGTTTTGAAGCGTTTTCAGGAAAATTCATTGAAAAATTCTCTTTTTATTCAAAAAAGTGACTCTCTCGGAAAGAATCACTGGAATACATAGAAATTTTGTTTTTCTAACAAATTTGAATAGGAGCAAATCAAGAGGAAATTTAAGATTTGTTTAAAAAAATGTTTTTGAATAACTAGTAAAAGGGGATAAATATTAACAAATCTGTTTTTCTCCACAAAAGAATCATATACAGCTAAACTATGCTTTTCTGTTGATATGAAGCAGTTTTGTGGAAATTCACTGAAAAATTCTCTTTTTAGTCAAAAAGGGGCTATCTCAGAAAGAAGCTCAGATATACTCAGAAAGATTACTTTTATCAACAAGTTTGATAGGTGAAAATCTAGTGGAAAAAAATGATTTGGTTAACACAACTGTTATTTTTCAAAGCAGGAAAATGAGACCATTATTAACAAAAACTGTTTTTTCCCCCAAAATGGGCCACATAAAGATAAATTATGCTTTCCTGTTTTTTTGAAGCATTTTCGGGCTAATTCATTGAAAAAGTCTCTTTTTAGTCCAAAATTGACTATCTCAGAAAGGATCACAGAAATACAGAGAAAGTATGTTTTTTTTTTAACCAGTTTGAATAGGCCCAAATCCTGAGGAAAATTTGGATTTGTTTAAACAACTTTTTTTGATCAAACCAGTAAAAGGGGACAAATATTAATAAAAACTTTTTTCCCCCTCAAAATGAGCCATATACAGCTAAACTAAGCTTTCATGTTGTTTTGAAGCATTTTCGTGGAAATTCACTGCAAACGTCTAATTTTAGTAAAAAAAGTGACGATCTCTGAAAGGAGCCCTGAAATACTCAGAAAGTTTGTTTTTCTCAACAAGTTTGAATAGAGGCAAATCAAGAGGAAAATTTGGAATAGTTTAAACAATTTTTTTTGAATAATCTAGTAAAAGGGGATAAATATTAACAAAAACTGATTTTCATCTCATAGTGAGTCACATACAGCTAAACTTTGCTTTCTGTTCTTTTGAAGCATTTTTGGGGAAATTCACTGAACACATCTATTTTTATTCAAAAAGTGATTATCTCAGAAAGGAGCGCAGAAATACACAGAAAGTGTGTTTTCTTAACAAGTTTGAATAGACGCAAATCCTGAGGAAAATTTGGATTTTTTAAACAACTTTTTTTGATCAAACCAGTAAATGGGAACAAATATTAACAAAAACTGTTTTTCTCCTCAAAATTAACCACATACAGCTAAACTAAGATTTCCTGTTGTTTTGAAGCTTTTTCGTGGATATTCACTGCAAACTTCTCTTTTTAGTAAAAAAACTGACTATCTCAGAAAGGAGCACAGAAATACTCAGAAAGTTTGTTTTTCTTGACAAGTTTGACAAATTGATAATCCTGAGGAAAATTTGGATTTGTTTAAACAACTCTGTTTGATCAAACCAGTAAAAGGGTACAAATATTAACAAAAACTTTTTTTCTCCTCAAAATGAGTCACAAACAGCTAAACTATGCATTCCTGTTGTTTTGAAATGTTTTCAGGGAAATTCATTAAAAATTTCTCTTTTTATTCAAAAATGATACTCTCAGAAAGGTTCACAGGAATACATAGAAAGTTTGTTTTTCTAACAAATTTGAATAGGTGCAAATCAAGAGAAAAATTAAGATTTGTTTAAAAAAATGTTTTTGAATAAACTAGTAAAAGGGGATAAATATTAATAAAATCTGTTTTTCTCCTTAAAGTGAGCCCCATTCAGCTAAACTATATTTTTCTGTTCTTTTTAAACTTTTTTGGGAAAATTCACTGAAAACTTCTCTTTTTAGTCAAAAAGTGACTATCTCAGAAAGAAGCTCAGATATACTCAGAAAGATTACTTTTATCAACAAGTTTGATAGGTGAAAATCTAGTGGAAAAAAATGATTTGGTTAACACAACTGTTATTTTTCAAAGCAGGAAAATGGGACCATTATTAACAAAAACTGTTTTTTCCCCCAAAATGGGCCACATAAAGATAAATTATGCTTTCCTGTTTTTTTGAAGCATTTTCGGGCTAATTCATTGAAAAAGTATCTTTTTAGTCCAAAATTGACTATCTCAGAAAGGATCACAGAAATACAGAGAAAGTATGTTTTTTTAACAAGTTTGAATAGACGCAAATCCTGAGGAAAATTTGGATTTGTTTAAACAACTTTTTTTGATCAAACCAGTAAAAGGGGACAAATATTAATAAAAACTTTTTTCCCCCTCAAAATGAGCCATATACAGCTAAACTAAGCTTTCATGTTGTTTTGAAGCGTTTTCGTGGAAATTTACTGCAAACGTCTAATTTTAGTAAAAAAAAGTGACTATCTCTGAAAGGAGCCCTGAAATACCCAGAAAGTTTTATTTTTCTCAACAAGTTAAATCAAGAGGAAAATTTGGAATAGTTTAAACAATTTTTTTTGAACAATCTAGTAAAAGGGGATAAGTATTAACAAAAACTGATTTTCATCTCATAGTGAGTCACATACAGCTAAACTTTGCTTTCTGTTCTTTTGAAGCATTTTTGGGGAAATTCACTGAACACATCTATTTTTATTCAAAAAGTGACTATCTCAGAAAGGAGCGCAGAAATACACAGAAAGTGTGTTTTCTTAACAAGTTTGAATAGACGCAAATCCTGAGGAAAATTTGGATTTTTTAAACAACTTTTTTTGATCAAACCAGTAAATGGGAACAAATATTAACAAAAACTTTTTTTCTCCTCAAAATGAGCCACAAACAGCTAAACTAAACTTTCCCGTTGTTTTGATGGGTTTTCGGGGATATTGACTGCAAATTTCTCTTTTTAGTCAAAATAGTGACTATCTCAGATAGGAGCACAGAAATACTCAGAAAGTTTGTTTTTCACAACAAGTTTGAATAGAGGCAAATCAAGAGGAAAATTTGGAATTGTTTAAACAATTTTTTTTGAACAAACTAGTAAAAGGGGATAAATATTAATAAAAACTGATTTTCATCTCATAGTGAGTCACATAGACCTAAACTATGCTTTTCTGTTCTTTTGAAGAATTTTTCTGGAAATTCACTAAAAAAATTCTCTTTTTAGTCAAAAAAGTGACTATCTCAGAAAGAAGCTTAGAAAAACTCAGAAAGATTACTTTTCTCAACAAGTTTGAAAAGGAGAAAATCCAGAGGAAAATTTGGATTTGGTGTTCACAACTTTTTTTGTTCAAAGCAGTAAATGGGACAAATATTAATAAAAACTGTTTTTTCCCTAAAAATGGACCTCATTCAGCTAAAGTATACGTTTTTCTGTTGTTTTGAAGCTTTTTCGGGAATATTTCCTGCAAACTTCTCTTTTTAGTCAAAAAGTGACTACCTCAGAAAGGAGCACTGTAATACTCATAAATTTTTTTTTATAACAAGTTTGACAAATTGCTAATCCTTAGGAAAATTTGTAATTATTTAAACAACTCTGTTTGAACCAACCCGTAAAAGGGTACAAATATTAACAAAAACCGTATTTCTTCTCAAAATGATCCACATACAACTAAACTATGCTTTCCTGTTGTTTTGATGTGTTTTCAGGGAAATTCATTGAAAACCTCTCTTTTTATTCAAAAAATGACTCTCTCGGAAAGAATCACTGGAATACATAGAAAGTTTGTTTTTCTAACAAAATTGAATAGGAGCAAATCGTGAGGAAAATTAAGATTTGTTAAAAAAATTTTTTTTAAATAAACTAGTAAAAGGGGATAAATATTAACAAAATCAGTTTTTCTCCTAAAATTGACAACATACAGCTAAACTATGCTTTTCTGTTCTTGAGCCACATACAGCTAAACCAAGCTTTCCTTTTTTTTTGAAAAATTTTTGGGGAAATTATTTGAAAACTACTCTTTTTAGTCCAAAAAATGACTGTCAGAAAGGAGCAGAGAAAAACACAGAGAGTTTGTTTTTCTAACAAATTTGAATAGCACTAAACCAAGAGGAAAATTTGGATTTGATTAAACAACTGTTTAATAAAAGGGGAAAATTGGATTTGGTGTATACAACTATTTTTGTTCGAAGCAATAAAATGGGACAATTATTAACAAAAACTTTTTTTCTCCTCAAAATGAGCACATACAGCTAAACTATACTTTTTGTTGTTTAGAAGCATTTTTGGGGAAATTAACTGAAACTATTCTTTTTATTCAAAAAAATGACTATCTCAGAAAGAAGCCCAGAAATACTCGGAAAGATTACTTTTCTCAACAAGTTATAAAAGGAGAAAATCCTATGGAAAATTGGATTTGGTGTATACAACTTTTTTTGTTCGAAGCAATAAAATGGGACAATTATTAACAAAAACTGTTTGTCTCCACAAAATGAGCCACATACAGCTAAATTATGCTTTCCTGTTGTCTTGAAGCAATTTCAGGCTAATTCATTGAAAACTTCTATTTTTAGCCAAAAATTGACTATCTCAGAAAGGATCGGAGAAATACTCAGAAAGTTTGTTTTTCTAACAAATTTGAAAAGGTGTAAATCCTGAGTGTAGAGGATCACTGGTTAATAAGACCAGTGGCTCTAGCTATCACTCTGATAGGATTTAGAAGAATCAATAAATCAGATAACACTTTCCACAACTCAACTCCGCCTCGAAGTTTTAGAACTGATCCCTTTAAATAGTTTCTCAGTCCCGCCACCTCCCAGGCCAAAGGTCATATGCATACCGATCACACCATTATATTGTCAATTAGAATGTCAGTTTATGCATGAGGTCATAGTGTTAATTAGCTCTCGCTTGATGAGGTCATCAGATGACCTAATCTGGAATCTGTTGAGGGTTCCCCAGGCTGGGAATCCTCGACACTCCCCTGTCTCTTCTCTTGCACTGTAGCTGGAGCATCCTCCCAAGCTTGCCGCGACAATCCGTCAGCATTGGCATTCTTACTTCCTGGTCGGTGGTGGACTACGTAGTTGTATGGTTGTAGGACGAGGGCCCATCTTGTTAGTCTTCCCCCCGTGTCTCTCATCTGATTGAGGTAGCGCAGACAGCTGTGGTCTGTGACCACAGTGAAGGGAACTCCTGTTAAATAAACAGAAAAGTGCTTTATCGTCTCCACGATGGCGAGGCACTCCTTCTCCACTGTTGCATAGTTCTTCTCCCGGGAAAGAAGTTTCCGGGAGAAGAATGCCACAGGGCGATCTTCCTGTGCCTCGTCCTTTTGACTAAGGACTCCTCCTATTCCTACATCAGAGGCATCAGTCTGCACGGTAAATTGTTTTGTAAAGTTCGGTCCCTGTAGTACTGGTTCTGTGGTCAGGGCCTTCTTCAGTGTGTCAAAGGCCTGCTTTTGCTCTTCTTTCCATATCACTCTGTCTGGCAGCTCTTTACGAGTTAGATCGGTAAGTGGGGTGGCAATGGTGGAGTATCCCGGAATAAATTTCCGGTAATACCCAGCCAATCCAAGGAAGGATCTGACATCCTTCTTCTTCTTTGGAGTGGTAAAGCCTGCTACTGCCTCTATTTTGGCTTTTATCGGTTTGAGTTGGCCCCTTCCTACAACATGGCCAAGGTACGGGCACTCCTGCATTCCAAATCTACACTTCCCTGGTTTTACTGTTAGGCCAGCTTTTCCCAACTGGGCAAGCGTCTGCTGGATGTGTTGGAGATGATCCTGCCAGGTAGAACTATAGATTACCACATCATCCATGTATGCAGCGACATAAGCAGTTAGGTGGCCCAGGATGGCATTCATCATTCTCTGGAAGATTGCAGGCGCCCCCACCAAGCCAAACGGCATTACCTTGAATTGGTATTTTCCGAGAGGTGTCACAAAAGCTGTTTTTGGTCTCGACGATTCTCCTACTGGTACTTGCCAGTAGCCTTTGGTTAGATCCAAGGTCGTCAGGTATCTTGCTCCTGCCAGGCTATCAATCATCTCCTCTATCCTCGGCATTGGAAAGGGGTCTGGATGGGTCACTGCATTGATCTTCCTATAATCTACACAGATCCTTATCGACCCATCCTTCTTTGTCACCAGCACAATGGGGGAGGCCCATGCACTGGTGCTTGGCTCAATCAGGTCATCCCTGAGCATCTGTTGTATCTCTTTCTGGACCATTTCTTTCCTTGCATGGGGTAGCCGGTATGGCGGAGAGTGGATTGGTAAGGCCTCCCCCGTCTGTATCTCAATGACAGCTTCTTGTGTCCTGCCTGGTCGGTCTGTGAACATGCCTCTGTATGCTTCCAGCAACTGCATCAACTGTGTCTTCTGATCTTCCTCCAAGTCTGGATTGATATGTGTTTCTGCTAAACCGCTTGCTCCTGTCCAGGTTGGTGTTCCCATCTCCTGTCCCTCTTCTAATGCAACGCTAGCAACCAGGCATACTGCTGAAGGGGCTTCCCATACCTTGAGCATGTTGATGTGGTAAGTTCTCATTGGTCTGCTGCTTCCTTCCATTCTCACCCTATATGTGGTTTCAGAGAGTTTCTCTACCACTGGGAATGGCCCTTGCCACTTGGCTAGAAGTTTGTTGGTTGAAGATGGTAATAATACTAGAACTAAATCTCCCACCTGGAGTGTTCTATTCTGTGAAGTCCGATCATAATACCTTTTGCTTTTTTCCTTTGCGCTTTTCTCCGTCTGAGCTGCTAGCACTTTCGCTTCCTCCAGTCTGCGATAGGTGTCCTGTAGGAAGGATACTGTACTCTCTGGTGCTTTTGTTGGAGCTTCCCACTCTTCCTTCACCAAGTCTAGGGGGCCTCTAGGATTTCGGCCATACAGCAGCTGGAAAGGGGAATACCCTGTGGATTCCTGTGGAACACTCCTATATGCAAAGAGGACATAGGGCAAGATTTTATTCCATTGTTTATCAAACTGCCCTATATACTTCCTCAGCATCTGTTTCAACGTAGAGTTAAAGCGCTCCACCAAGCCATCAGTTTGAGGATGGTATGCTGATGTCTTGATGGCATGAATGCCGAAAATGTTATAGAACTCCTGCATCAGTGAACTTGTAAAGTTTGTACCTCTGTCTGAGAGTATCTCCTCTGGGAGGCCAACTCGAGAAAACAGCTCCACCAGTGCCTCCGCCACCTCCTTACTTGTGGTGGTTTTCATGGGAAAGGCTTCCGGGAACTTGGTTCCATAGTCACACACTGTTAATACAAACTTGTGACCCTCATCTGTTTCTGGTAGGGGGCCCACCATGTCCATAGCAATCCTGGCAAAAGGAACTGACATTACAGGAAGTGATACCATTGGTACCTTGTGCGTGGTTCCTAGTGCAACTTTCTGGCAGGTCTGACATCTGGCACATAGGTCGGCAATGTCAGCTCTCATTCTGGGCCAGAAAAATCTGGCCATGATCCTCTCAGTGGTTCGCTTTCTGCCCAAATGGCCGGACCATGGAATCTGGTGAGCCATCCTAAGTACTGTTTCTCGGTAAGCTCTTGGCAGCACTAGTTGTTCCACTTCCTCAATCTGTTTGGATGGTTTCCATCTTCTATATAAGAGATGGTTCTTCCAGAAGAAGGGTGAACAAGGTTGGCCACACTCTCTTCTTGGTAGTTCCAGAGACTGGTCTTGTATCTGCTCTTCACGAATCTGTTCTGGCCCTCCATCCAATGGAATTGTCTGTCCCCAGATGGCTTGGTACTTCTTTCTCTCTTGGCGTTTCTGGCCTCTCGTTTGCTTCTCCTTATCATCTTTGTGCAAAAACATATCTTCTGCCATTGGTACCATTCCAAGTACATCTGTGGTGTCTGGTGTTTCTTCCGCATCCTCTGTGGAAGTGTCCACCTGTGATTCTGTTGGTTGCTCTCCAAGGTTTTCCTGTCTGCTTGGAACTTCGCCATCTTCCTCCGATCCACTGTCCTCTGACTCTGTGCCTTGCTCACTGGGTTCTGCATATGTCTCTGGTCGTGGGCAGATTCGTCTTGGTCTCCCCTGTCTGATTTCTTCTCCTCCCTCTGGGATCATGTTTCTTACCAGTGCCACATCCAATCCCAGTAGGGCATCATATTCCAGCTTGTTGCTGACAGCCACCGGCATTTCCTGGTCACAGTCATTCACCTGTAGTCGTACTGTAGCCATTGGGAGGGTGTGAGTGGTACCTTCCACTCCTGTTACTCTCACATTCCCCCCTGTCATTGCCTCCTTGGGGACCCACCTCTGATGTACTTGGGTAATACCACTAGCTGTATCTAGTATCATCTGTCCCACTTGCCTGCCATTAATTATCCCTGGGATACCAAAAAGAGTACTATGTTTAAGATTAGGGTAACATACCAAACTCTGTATTTTCTTTGGGCACTTCGCTGCAATATGGCCATAGTCATTACACCCGAAGCACCTTGGTCCTTTAATGGCATCAAAGGCTGGCAATCTGAACTGCTTCCCCTCCCCTGGTTTGGCTTCCCCTCTATCTTGCTCCATTGGCATTCTCTGCTTGTATTGGTCTCCCCATTGTCGGTTAGACTGTGGCCTTGCCCACTGTTTCTTCGGCTCCTCTGACCTGGGATGGCTGAATCTATACTCGTCGATAAGTGCTGCCAACGCTTTCCTGCTGCTGGGGTAGCGCTCCCTCACCCATGCCTGGGTTCTGGTGTCTGACAAGGATTGGCAAGCCTTTTCTATGAGAATCCGGTCAATCAGCTTCTCTCTATTCTCACAATCCCTGGTCCATTTGGTTATCAGTGAGTGGATCCTTTTGACATATTCGTGACCGGTTTCCCCTGGCTTCTCTCTGAAATTTCTCCATTCTTCCCTATAAAAGCTTGTGGATATTCCATGGTACTCCATCAGTGTGTGTCCCAGCGTGTCAATGTCCTTCTTGCTTTCAGTAGGCAGGTCTGTCAGATAGGCGAGTGACTTTTCATCCAACAGTGCCATTAGGTTTGGGACCCAATAATCTGGATGGATCTCAAACATTGTCATGTGAGCCTTGAAGTTGATCAGATAGGCTTCGATTTCTGTTGTGTCCTGCAGGGGTCTCAATTTAGGGGCATCATGCCCAGTCTTCCTTGTCTCTCGATCCTGTCGTTTCTGCTTCTCTTCTTCGTTTTCTTTTTGTCTATTTCTCATCTCCTCTCTCCTCAAGTCATGATTGGCCTCCTGTGTCATCTGCATAAACTCCATCCACCTCTCTGACTCGATTTTTCTATACTCCCTCTCCTCCTCTCTTCTTTTTTCCTCCCTCTGCTGTTCTTGTTGCAATCTCTTTCCATCTCTCTCTTCTCTCCTTCTGTATTCAGTTTCCATTTTCTGAGCCTGCTGAGTATAGGCTAACTCCATCCTATCCAGGCGCTCAGCTACCTCTACCACAGGAGTCTCTGAGCCATCCTCACTGTCTCCCTCTTCAATCTCTGTACCTCTGTTACTGCTTGAAGCTGGTAGAGTGGGAAGTGTAGACTGTGGTTCCTGATATACCATTCGTCTGGTTCTCTGTGCCATCAGTTCTTTTTCTTCTGTCTGTTTGTTAACGAGTATTCTGCTTTGGTAGCGGATTTCCTCCCTCGGCTTGAGTTCGCTCCTTAGCTGCCACCAATGTAGAGGATCACTGGTTAATAAGACCAGTGGCTCTAGCTATCACTCTGATAGGATTTAGAAGAATCAATAAATCAGATAACACTTTCCACAACTCAACTCCGCCTCGAAGTTTTAGAACTGATCCCTTTAAATAGTTTCTCAGTCCCGCCACCTCCCAGGCCAAAGGTCATATGCATACCGATCACACCATTATATTGTCAATTAGAATGTCAGTTTATGCATGAGGTCATAGTGTTAATTAGCTCTCGCTTGATGAGGTCATCAGATGACCTAATCTGGAATCTGTTGAGGGTTCCCCAGGCTGGGAATCCTCGACACTGAGGAAAATTTGGATTTGTTTAAACAACATTGTTTGATCAAACCTGTAAATGGGGACAAATATTAACAAAAACTGTTTTTCTCTTCAAAATGAACCAGGTACAGCTAAACTATGCTTTTCTGTTGTTTTGAAGAATTTTTGGGGAAATTCACTGAAAACTTCTCTTTTTAATCAAAAATTGACTATCTCTGAAAGAATCTCAGAAATACTCAGAATGATTACTTTTCTCAACAAGTTTGAAAAGGAGAAAATCCAGAGGAAAATTTGGATTTCGTGTACTCAAGTCTCTTTGTTCAAAGCAGTAAAATGGGACATTTATTTAAAAAAAATTTTTTCCACCACAAATTGAGCCACATACAGCTAAACTATGCTTTTCTATTGTTTTGAAGCATTTTGGGCTAATTCATGAAAACTTCTCTTTTTAGTCCAAAAAGTGACTACAGCAGAAAGGAGCACAGAAATATTCAGAAAGTTTATTTTTCAAACTAATTTAAATAGGACCAAACCAAGAGGAAAATTTAGATTTGTTTAAACAACTGTTTTTGATCAAACCAGTAAAAGGGGAGAACTATTAAAAACACTGTTTTTTCTCCCCCAAATACGCACATACAGCTAAACTATACTTTTCTGTTGTTTAGAAACATTTTCGGGCTAATTCACTGAAACTTTCGCTTTTTAGTAAAAAAAAAGGGACACTCTCAGAAAGAAGCTCAGAAACACTTAGAAAGTTTGTTTTTCTCAACAAGTTTGAAAAGGGGCAAATCCAGAGGAAAATTAGGATTTTTTTTAAACTACCCTTTTTGTTCAAAGCAGTATAACGGGACAAATATTAACAAAAACTGTTTTTCTCCTCAAAATGAGCCACATACTGCCAAACTATGCTTTTCTGTTATTTTGAAGCACTTTCGGGCTAATTCACTGTTAACTTCACTTTTTAGTCCAAAAAGTGACTATCTCAGAAAGGATTACAGATATACTCAGAATACACTAACAAATTTGAATAGGACCAAACCAAGAGAAAAATTTGATTTGTTTAAACAACTGTTTTTGATCAAACCAGTAAAAGGGGACAAATAATAACAAAACTGTTTTTCTCCTCAAAATGAGCTACATAGAGCTAAACTTAGCTCTCCAGTTGTTTTGAAACGTTTTCGGTGAAATTGATAGAAACCTTCTCTTTTTATTCAAAAAAGTGACTATCTCAGAAAGAAGCTCAGAAATATTTAGAAAGTTTGTTTTTCTCTACAAGTTTGAAACGATGCAAATTCAGTAGAAAATTAGGATTTGTTGTAAACAACCCTTTTTGTTCAATGCAGTAAAACTGGACAAATATTAACAAAAAATGTTTTGCTCCACAAAATTAGCCACATACAGCTAAATTAAGTTTTCCTGTTGTTGTGTAGCATTTTTAGGCTAATTAATTGATAATGTCTCTTTTTATTCCAAGAAGTGACTATCTCAGAAAAGATCGCAGAAATATTCAGAAAGTTTTTTGTTCTAACACATTTGAAAAGGTGCAAATCCTGAGGAAAATTTGGATTTGTTCAAACAACTGTGTTTGATCAAACAACTGTGTTTGATCAAACCAGAAAAAGGGGACAAATATTAACAAAAACAGTTTTTCTCCTCAAAGTGAGCCGCTTACAGCTAAACTATGCTTTTCTGTTGTTTTGAAGCATTTTGGGGGAAATTTCCTTAAAACTTTTCTTTTTAACCAAAAAAGTGACTACCTAAGAAAGTCAGAAATACTCAGAAAAATTACTTTTCTCACCAAGTTTGAAAAGAAGAAAATCCAGAGGAAAATTTGGATATCGTGTACTCAAGTCTTCTTGTTCAAAGGAGTAAAATGGGACATTTATTTACAAAAACTGTTTTTCTCCACAAAATGAGCCACATGCAGATAAATTATGCTCTCCTGTTGTTTTGAAGCAATTTCGGGCATATTCATTGAAAAATTCTATTTTTAGTCCAAACTGTGACTGCCTCAGAAAGGAGCACAGAAAAACTCAGAAAGTTTGTTTTTCTAACAAATTTGAATAGGACCAAACCAAGATGAAAATTTGGATATTTTTAAACAACATTTTTGTTCAAAGCAGTAAAACGGGACTAATATTAACAAAAACTGTTTTTCACCTCAAAATAAGCCACATACTGCCAAACTATGCTTTTCTGTTGTTTTGAAGCAATTTCGGGCTAATTCACAGATAACTTCTCTTTTTAGTCAAAAAAGTGACTATCTCAGAAAGGATTACAGAAATACACAGAAAGTTTGTTTTTCTAACAAATTTGAATAGGACCTAACCAAGAGGAAAATCTGAATTTGTTTAAACAACTGTTTTTGGTCAAACCAGTAAAAGGGGACATATATTAACAAAAACTGTGTTTCTCCTCAAAATGAGCCACGTACAACTAAACTAAGCTTTCCTGTTGTTTTGTAGCATTTTCTGGGAAATTCACTGAAAAATTCTCTTTTTAGTCAAAAAAGTGACTATCTCAGAAAGAAGCTCAGAAATATTTAGAAACTTTATTTTTCTCGACAAGTTTGAAAAGGGGAAAATCCAGAAGAAAATTTGGATTTGTTGTAAACAACCCTTTTTGTTCAAAGCAGTAAAACTGGACAAATATAAATAAAAACTTTTTTTCTCTTCATAATTAGCCACATACAGCTAAAATGTTTCCCTGTTGTTTTGAAGTAATTTTGTGGAAATTGTCAAAAAACTTATCTTTCTATTCAATAAAGTGAGTATCTCAGAAAGTAGCACAGAAATACTCAGAAAGTTTGTTTTTCTAACAAATTTGAATAATACCAAACCTAGAAGAAAATTTGGATATTTTAAACAACTTTTTTGTAATCAAAACAGTAAAAGGGGACAAATATTAACAAAAACTGTTTTTCTCCTCAAAATGAGCACATAGAGCTAAACTATGCTTTTCTGTTGTTTTGAAGCATTTTGGGGGAAATCACTGAAAATGTCTCTTTTTAGTCAATAAAGTGACCCTCTCAGAAAGAAGCTCAGAAATACTCAGAAAGATTACTTTTCTCAACAAGTTATAAAAGGAGAAAATCCTATGGAAAATTTGGATTTGGTTAACACAACTGTTATTGTTCAAAGCCGTAAAATGGGATAATTATTTACAAAAACTGATTTTGTCCACAAAATGAGCCACATGCAGATAAATTATGCTTTCCTATTGTTTTGAAGCATTTTCGGGCTAATTCATTGAAACTTCTCTTTTTAGCACAAAATTGGCTATCTCAGAAAAGATCGCAGAATTACTCAGAAAGTTTGTTTTTCTAACAAATTTGAATATATACAAATCCTGAGGAGAATTTGGATTTCTTTAAACAACTGTGTTTGATCAAACCAGTAAAAGGGGACAAATATTAACAAAAACTATTTTTCTCCACAAAATGAGCCTCATACAGCTAAACTATGCTTTCCTGTTGTTTTGAAGCGTTTTCGGGAAATTTAGTGAAAACTTCACTTTTTAGTCCAAAAAGTTACTATCTCAGAAAGGAGCACTGATATACTCAGAAATATGTTTTTCTCAACAACTTTGAAAAGGGAAAACCAAGAGGAAAATTTGGATTTCTGTAAACAGCTGTTTTTGAATAAACCCGTAAAAGGGGACTAATATTAACAAAACTGTTTTTTCCCTCAAATTGAGCCACATACAGCTAAACTATGCTTTTCTATTGTTTTGAAGCATTTTTGGGGAAATTCACTGAAAAATTTCCTTTATAATCAAAAAAGTGACTATCTCAGAAAGAAGCTCAGAATTACTCAGAAAGATTACTTTTCTCAACAAGTTAGAAAATATGAAAATCCAAAGGAAAATTTGGATTTCGTGTACTCAAGTCTTTTTGTTCAAAGCAGTAAAATGGGTCATTTATTTACTAAAACTGTTTTTCTCCCCAAAATGAGCCACATGCAGCTAAATTATGCTTTCCTATTGTTTTGGAGCAATTACCAGCTAATTCATTGAAAACTTTTTTTTTTAGTCCAAAAATTGACTACCTCAGAAAGGAGCACAGAAATACTCAGAAAGTTTGTTTTTCTAACAAATTTGAACAGGACCAAATTAGAGGAAAATTTTGATTTGTTTAAACCATTTTTTTTGATCAAACCAGTAAAAGGGGACAAATATTAACAAAAACTGTTTTTCTCCTCAAAATAAGCACATACAGCTAAACTATGCTTTTCTGTTGTTTTGAAGCATTTTTGGGCTAATTCACTGAAACATTTACTGTTTAGTAAAAAAAAAATGACTATGTCAGAAAGAAGCTCAGAAACACTTAGAAAGTTTGTTTTTCTCAACAAGTTTGATAAGGGGCAAATCCAGAGCAAAATTAGGATTTGTAGTAAACAACCTTTTTCGTTCAAAGCAGTAAAACGGGACAAATATTTAAAAAAAATGTTTTGCTCCACAAAATGAGCCACATGCAGTTAAAATATGCTTCCCTGTTTTTTTTAAGCATTTTGGGGAAAATTATTTGAAATCTACTCTTTTTAGTCAAAAAAATGTCTATGTCCGAAAGGAGCACAGAAATACTCAGAAAGTTTGTTTTTCTAACAAATTTGAATAGTACTAAACCAAGAGGAAAATTTGGATTTGTTTAAACAACTGTTTTTCATCACACCAGTAAAAGGGGACAAATATTAACAAAAACTGTTTTCTCCTCAAAATGAGCACATACAGCTAAACTATATTTTTCTTTTGTTTTGATGCATTTTTGGGAAAATTAACTGAAAACTTCTCTTTTTATTAAAAAAAATGACTATCTCAGAAAGATCAGAAATACTCAGAACTATTACTTTTCTAAACAAGTTATAAAAGGAGAAAATCCAGAGGAAAATTTGGATTTGGTGTACACAACTTTTTTTGTTCGAAGCAGTAAAATTGGACAATTAATAACAAAAACTGTTTTTCTCTACAAAATAAGCCATATACAGCTAAATTATGCTTTCCTGTTGTCTTGAAACATTTTTGGATTAATTTATTGAAAACTTCTAATTTTAGCCCAAAATTGACTATCTCAGGAAGGATTGCAGAAATACTCAGAAAGTATTTTTTTCTAACCAATATGAAAGATGCAAATCCTGAGGAAAATTTGGATTTGTTCAAACAACTCTTTTTGATCAAACCAGTAAAAGGGGACAAATATTAACAAAAACAGTTTTTCTCCTTAAAATGATCACATACAGCTAAACTATGCTTTTCTGTTTCTTTGAAGCATATTTGGGGAAATTCACTGAAAAATTCTCTTTTTAGTGACCCTCTCAGAAAGAACTCAGAAGTACTCAGAAAGATTACTTTTCTCAACCAGTTTGGAAAGGAGAAAATCCAGAGGAAAATTTGGATTTCGTGTACTCAAGTCTTTTGGTTCAAAGAAGTAAAATGGGACAATTATTTACAAAAACTCTTTTTCTCCACAAAATGAGCCACATGCAGATAAATTATGCTTTCCTGTTGTTTTGAAGCATTTTTGGGCTAATTCATGAAAATTTCTCTTTTAAGTCCAAAAAGAGACTACCTCAGAAAGGAGCACAGAATTATTAAGAAAGTTTGTTTTTCTAACTATTTTGAATAGGACCAAACCAAGAGAAAAATTTGGATTTGTTTAAACAATTATTTTTGATCAAACCGGTAAAAGTTGACAATTATTAAAAAACACTGTTTTTCTCCTCAAAATAAGCACATACAGCGAAACTATACATATCTGTTGTTTTGAAGCATTTTCGGGCTAATTCACTGAAACCTTCACTTTTTAGTAAAAAAAAGTGACTATCTCAGAAAGAAGCTCAGAAATACTTAGAAAGTTTGTTTTTCCCAACAAGTTTAAATAGGGGAAAATCCAGATTAAAATTTGGATTTGTTTTAAACAACAATTTTTGTTCAAAGCAGTAAAACGGTACAAATATTAAAAAAACTGTTTTTCTCCTCAAAATGAACCACACTCTGCCAAACTATGTTTTTCTGTTGTTTTGAAGCACTTTCGGGCTAATTCACTGTTAACTTCTCTTTTTAGTCAAAAAGGTGACTATTTCAGAAAGGATTACAGAAATACTCAGAGTATACTAACAAATTTGAATAGGACAAACCAAGAGGAAAATTTGGATTTGTTTAAACAACTGTTTTTGATCAAACCAGTAAAAGGGGACAAATAATAACAAAAACTGTTTATCTCCTCAAAATGAGCTACATAGAGCTAAACTAAGCTTTCCTGTTGTTTTTAAGCTTTTTCTGTGAAATTCACTAAAACCTTCTCTTTTTAATCAAAAAAGTGACTTTCTCAGAAAAAAGCTCCGAAATATTTAGAAAGTTAGTTTTTCTGTACAAGTTTGAAAAAGGGCAAATTCAGATGAAAATTAGGATTTTTTTTAAACAACCCTTTTTGTTCAATGCAGTAAAATGGGACAAATATTAACAAAAACTGTTTTGCTCCACAAAATGAGCCACATAGAGCTAAACTAAGCTTTCCTGTTGTTTTTAAGCTTTTTCTGTGAAATTCACTAAAACCTTCTCTTTTTAATCAAAAAAGTGACTTTCTCAGAAAAAAGCTCCGAAATATTTAGAAAGTTAGTTTTTCTGTACAAGTTTGAAAAAGGGCAAATTCAGATGAAAATTAGGATTTTTTTTAAACAACCCTTTTTGTTCAATGCAGTAAAATGGGACAAATATTAACAAAAACTGTTTTGCTCCACAAAATGAGCCACATAGAGCTAAATTATGTTTTCCTGTTGTTTTGAAGCATTTTCGGGCTAATTCATTGTAAACGTCTCTTTAAAAAAAAATTTTCTCCTAAAAATGATCCACATACAGCTAAACTAAGCTTTCGTGGTGTTTTGTAGCATTTTTGGGGTAATTCTCATAAAACTTCTGTTTTTAGTCAAAAAGTAACCATTGCAGAAAGAAGCTCAGAAATACTTAGAAATTTGTATTTCTCAACATGTTTGAAAATGGGCAAATCCAGAAGAAAATTTGTATTTGTTGTAAACAACCCTTTTATTCAAGGGAGTAAAATTGGATAAATATAAACAAAAACTGTTTTTCTCCTCATTATGTGCCACATACAGCTAAACTATGCTTTCCTGTTGTTTTGAAGCATTTTTGGAGAAATATACTGTAAACTTCCCTTTTTTGTCCAAAAAATGACTATCTCAAAAAGGAGCACTGAAATACTCAGATACTTTGTTTTTCTCAACAACTTTGAAAAGGGGCAAACCAAGAGGAAAATTTGGATTTGTTTAAACAACTGTTTTTGAACAAACCAGTAAAAGGGGACAAATATTAACAAAAACTTTTTTCTCTCCTCAAAGTCAACCACATACAACTAAACTATGCTTTTCTGTTGTTTTGAAGCATTTTGGGGGAAATTCACTGAAAACTTCTCTTTTTAGTAAAAAAAGTGACATCTCAGAAAGATGATCAGAAGTACTCAGAAAGAAAACTTTTCTCAACAAGATTGAAAAGGAGAAAATCCAGATAAAAATTTGGATTTCGTGTACTCAAGTCTTTTTCTTCAAAGCAGTAAAATGGGACAATTATTTACAAAAACTGTTTTTCTCCACAAAATGAGCCACATGCAGATAAATTATACTCTCCTGTTGTTTTGAAGCATTTTTGGGATAAATCATTGAAAATTTCTCTTTTTAGTACAAAAAGGGACAACCTCAGAAAGGATACAGAAATACTCAGAAAGTTTGTTTTTCTAACAAATTTGAATAGGACCAAACCAAGAGGAAAATTTGGATTTGTTTAAACAATTGTTTTTGATCAAACCAGTAAAAGGGGACAAATATTAACAAAAACTGTTTTTCTCCTTAAAATGAGCCATATACAGCTAAATAATGCTTTCCCGTTGTTTTGAAGCATTTTCGGCCTAATTCATTGAAAATATCTCTTTTTATTCCAAGAAATGACTATCTCAGAAAGGAGCACAGAAAAACTCAGAAAGATTGTTTTTTTTAACAAGTTTGAAAAGATGTAAATCCTGAGGAAAATTTGGAATTGTTTAAACTACTGTTTTTGATCTAACCAGTGAAAGGGACAAATATTAACAAAAATAATTTCTCCTCAAAATGAGCCACATTCAGCTAAACTAAGCTTTCCTGTTGTTTTGTAGCGTTTTCGGGGAAATTCACATATAACTTCTCTTTTTAGTCAAAAAATTACTATCTAAGAAAGAAGCTCAGAAATACTTAGAAAGTTTGTTTTTCTCAACAAGTTTGAAAAGGGGCAAATCCAGAAGAAAATTTGGATTTGTTGTAAACAACCCTTTTTGTTCAAAGCAGTAAAACTGGACATATATAAACAAAAACTGTTTTTCTCCTCATAATGATCCACATACAGCTAAACTATGCTTTCCTGTTGTTTTGAAGCATTTTGGGGGAAATTATCTGAAAACTTCTCTTTTCAGCTAAAAAAGTGACTATGTCTGAAAGGAGCACAGATATACTCAGAAGGTTTGTTTTTCTAACAAATTTGAATAGTACCAAACCAAGAGGAAAATTTTGATTTGTTTAAACAACTGTTTTTGATCAAACCAGTAAAAGGGGACAAATATGAACAAAAACTGTTTTTCTCCTCAAAATGAGCACATACAGCTAAACTATGCTTTTCTGTTGTTATGAAGCATTTTTGGGGAAATTCACTAAAAACTACTCTTTTTAATCAAAAAAATGACTATCTCAGAAAGAAGCTCAGAAATACTCAGAAAGATTACTTTTCTCAACAAGTTATAAAAGGAGAAAATCCTATGGAAAATTTGGATTTGGTGTACACAACTTTTTGTGTTTAAAGCAGTAAAATAGGACAATTATTAACAAAAACTGGTTGTCTCCACAAAATGAGCCACATACAGCTAATTATGCTTTCCTGTTGTCTTGAAGCATTTTCGGGCTAATTCATTGAAAACTTCTATTTTTAGCCCATATTTGACTATCTCAGAAAGAATCGCAGAAATACTCAGAAATTTTTTTTTTCTAACAAATTAGAAAAGGTCCAAATCCTGAGGAAAATTTGGATTTGTTTAAACAACTGTGTTAAATCAAACCAGTAAAAGGGGATAAATATTAACAAAAACAGTTTTCCTCCTCAAAATGAGCCACACAGAGCTAAACTATGCTTTCCTGTTGTTTTGAAACGTTTTCGCGAAATACACTAGTCCAAAGTGACTCTCTCAGAAAGGAGCACAGAATTACTCAGAATGTTTGTTTTTCTTAACAAGTTTGAAAAGATGTAAATCCTGAGGAAAATTTGATTTGTTTAGACAACTTTTTTTGGTCAAACCAGTAAAAGGTGACAAATATTAACAAAAACTGTTTTTCTCCTCAAAATGAGCCACTTACAGCTAAACTTTGCTTTCCTTTTATTTTGTAGCATTTTCGGAGAAATTTACATCAAACTTCTCTTTTTAGTCAAAAAGTGACTATCTCAGAAAGAAGGTCAGAAATACTTAGAAAGTTTGTTTTTCTCAACAAGTTTGAAAAGCGGCAAATCAAGAGGAAAATTTGGATTTGTTGTAAACAACCCTTTTTGTTCAAAGCAGTAAAACTGGACAAATATAAACAAAAACTGTTTTTCTCCTCAAAATGAGCCACATACAGCTAAACTATGCTTCACTGTTTTTTTTAAGAATTTTTGGGGAAATTATCTGAAAACTTCTCTTTTTAGTCAAAAAAGTGACTGTCAGAAATGAGCACAGAAATACTTAGAAAGTTAGTTTTTCTAACAAATTTGAATAGTTCTAAACCAAAAGGAAAATTTTGATTTGTTTAAACAACTGTTTTTGCTCAAACCAGTAAAATGGGACAAATAATAATAAAAACTGTTTTTCCCCTCAAAATGAGGACCTACAGCTAAACTATGCTTTTCTGTTGTTTTGAAGCAATTTTGGGGAAATTCACTGAAAACTACTCTTTTTAATAAAAAAAAAATGACTATCTCAGAAAGAAGCTCAGAAATTCTCTAAAAGATTACTTTTCTCAACAAGTTATAAAAGGAGAAAATCCTATGGAAAATTTGGATTTGGTGTACACAAATTTTTTTGTTTAAAGCAGTAAAATGGGACAATTATTAACAAAAACTTTTTGTCTCCACAAAATGAGCCACATACATCTAAATTATGCTTTCCTGTTGTCTTGAAGCATTTTCGTGCTAATTCATTGAAAAATTCTATTTTTAGCCCATATTTGACTTCTCTTTTAGTCCAAAAAGTGACTATCTCAGAAAGGAGCACTGAAATACTCAGAAAGTTTTGTTTTTCTTAACAACTTTGAAAAGGGTCAAACCAAATGGAAAATTTGGATTTGTTTAAACAACTTTTTTTTAACAAACCATTAAAAGGGGACAAATATTAACAAAAACTATTTTCTCCTCAAAATGATCAACGTACAGCTAAACTATACTTTTCTGTTGTTTTGAAGCATTTTTGGGTAAATTTACTGAAAATTTCTCTTTTTAGTCAAAAAATGACTATCTCCGAAGGAAGCTCAGAAATACTCGGAAAGATTACATTTCTTAACAATTTGGAAAGGGAGAAAATCCAGAGGAAAATTTGGATTTCGTGTAGTCAAGTCTTTTTGTTCAAAGCAGTAAAATTGAAGAGTTATTTACAAAAATGGTTTTTCTCCACAAAATGAGCCACATGCAGATAAATTATGCTTTCCTGTTGTTTTGAAGCATTTTTGAGCTAATTCATTGAAAACATATCTTTAGTCCAAAAAGTGACTACCTCAGAAAGGAGCACAGAAATAACCAGAAAGTTTGTTTTTCTAACAAATTTGATTAGGACCAAACTAAGAGAAAAATTTGGATTTGTTAAAACACCTTTTTTTTGATCAAACCAGTAAAAGGGGACAAATATTAAAAAAACATTTTTTCTCCTCAAAATAAACACATACAGCTAAACTATACTTTTCTATTGTTTTGAAGCATTTTCGGGATAATTCACAGAAATCTTGGCCTTTTAGTAAAAAAAAGTGACTATCTCAGAAAGAAGCTAGAAATACTTAGGAAGTTTGTTTTTGTCAACAAGTTTGAAAAGGGAAAATCCAGTGGAAAATTAGGATTTGTTTAAAAAAACCTTTTTTGTTCAAAGCAGTAAAACGGAACAAATATTAACAAAAACTGTTTTTCTCCTCAAAATGAGCCACACACCGCCAAACTATCCTTTTCGGTTGTTTTGAAGCACATTCGGGCTAATTCACTGATAACTTCTTTTTTTATTCCAAAAAATGACTATCTCAGAAAGGATTACAGAAATACTCAGAATTTTTTTTTTTTTAACAAATATGAATAGGACCAAACCAAGAGGAAAATTTGGATTTGTTTAAACAATTTTTTTTTTATCTAACCAGTAAAACTGGACCAATATTAACTAAAAACTGTTTTGCTCCACAAAATGAACCTCATACAGCTAAATTATGCTTTCCTGTTATTTTGAAACTTTTTCGGGCTAATTTATTGAAAAAGTCTCTTTTTATTCCAGGAAGTGACTATCTCAGAAAGGAGCACAGAAATACTCAGAAAGTTTATTTTTCTTAAGAAGTTTGATAAGATGCAAATCCAGAGGAAAATTTGGATTTGTTTAAACAACTTTTTTTGATCTAACCAGTTAAAGGGGACAAATATTCAAAAAACTGTTTTTCTCCTCAAAATGAGCCACATACAGCTAAACTAGGCTTTCCAGGTGTTTTGTAGCGTTTTCCGGGAAATCACATAAAACTTCTCTTTTTAGTTAAAAAGGTAACCATCTAAGAAAGAAGCTCAGAAATACTAAGAATGTTTGTTTTTCTCAACAAGTTGGAAAAGGGGCAAATCCAGAAGAAAATTTGGATTTGTTGTAAACAACCCTTTTTGTACAAAGAAGTAAAACTGGACAAATAAAAACAAAAACTGTTTTTCTCCCCATAATGAGCCACATACAGCTAAACTATGCTTCCCTGTTGTTTTGAAGCATTTTTGGGCAATTCACTGAAAACTTCTCATTTTAGTCCAAAAAGTGACTACCTCTGAAAGGAGAACAGATATACTCAGAAAGTTTGTTTTTCTAACAAATTTGAATAGGACCAAACCAAGAGGAAAATTTGGATGCTTTTCTGTTGTTTTGAAGCATTTTCGGGGAAATTCACTGAAAACTGCTCTTTTTAGTCAAAAAAGTGACTACCTCAGAGAGAAGTTCAAAAATACTTAGAAAGTTGTTTTTCTCACCTAGTTTGAAATCGGACAAATCCAGAGGAAAATTTTGATTTGTTGTAAACAACCCTTTTTGTTCAAAGCAGTAAAACATGACAAATATAAACATAAACTGTTTTTCTTTAAAAAATTAGCCACATACAGCTAAACTATGCTTCTCTCTTGTTTTGAAGCATTTTTGGGGAAATTCACATAAAACTTCTCTTTTTTGTCAAAATATGACTAACTCAGAAAGGAGCACTGAAATATTCAGAAAGTTAGTTTTTCTTAACAAGTTGGAAATGGGACAAATTCTGAGCCAAATTTGGATTAGTGTAAACAATTTTTTTCAGTGAATTAGCACGAAAATGCTTCAAAACAACAGAAAACCATAGTTTAGCTGTATGTAGCTCACTTTGAGAAGAAAAACAGTTTTTGTTAATATTTGTCCCCTTTTACTGGTTTGATCAAAAACAGTTGTTTAACAAATGCAAATTTTCGTCTAGGTTTTCCCATATTCGAATTTTTAAGAAAAACAAAATATCTGAGTATTTCTGTAATCCTTTCTGAGATAGCACTTGTTTGACTAAAAAGAGAAGTTTTCATAAATTAGCCCAAAAATGCTTATAAATACAGAAAAGCATAGTTTAGCTGTATGTTGCTCATTTTGAAGAGAAAAACAGTTTTTGTTTATATTTGTCCAGTTTTACTGCTTTGAACAAAAAGGGTTGTTTAAAACAAATCCAAATTTTCCTCTGGATTTCCCCTTTTCAAACTTGAAGAGAAAAACAAACTTTCTAAGGATTTCAGAGCTTATTTCTGATATAGTCACTTTTTTGACTAAAAAGAGAATTTTTCAGTAAATTTCCCCAAAAATGCTTCAAAACAAGAGAAAAGCATAGTTTAGCTGTACGTAGCTCATTTTGAGTAGAAAAACAGTTTTTGTTATTATTTGTCCCTTTTTACTGGTTTGATCAAAAACAGTTGTTTAAAAAATCCAAATTTTCCTCAAGTTTTGTCCCTTTTCAAAATTCTTAAGAAAAACAAACTTTCTGACTATTTCCATGCTACTTTCTGAGATCGTCACTTTTTTGACTAAAAAGAGAAGTTTTTCAGGGAATTTCAACGAAAATGCTTCAATACAACAGAAAAGCATAGTTTAGCTGTTTGAGGCTCAATTTGAGTAGAAAAACAGTTTTTGTTAATATTTGTCCCATTTTACTGCCTTGAACAAAAAGGGATGTTTACAACAAACCCAAATTTCCCTCTGGATTTGCTCTTTTTCAAACTTGTTGAAAAAAACAAACTTTCTAAGTATTTCTGAGCTTCTTTCTGTGGTAGTCAATTTTTTACTAAAAAGAGAGGTTATCAGTGAATTTTACCGAAAATGCTTCAAAAGAACAGAAAAGCATAGTTTGCTGGTATGTGGCTCATTTTGAGAGAAAAACATTTTTTGTTTATATTTGTCCAGTTTTACTGCTTTGAACAAAAAGGGTTGTTTACATCAAATCCTAATTTCCCTCTGGATTTATTCCTTTTTAAACTTGTTGAGAAAAACAAACTTTCTGATTATTTCTGAGCTTCTTTCTGGGATAGTCACTCTTTTTAATAAAAAGCGATGGTTTCAGTGAATTTCCCAAAAAATGCTTCAAAACAACATTAAAGCATAGTTTAGCTTTATGTGGCTCACTTCGAAGAGAAAATCAGTTTTTGTTAATATTTGACCCATTAACTGGTTTGATCAAAGTTATTTTTTCTCAACAAGTTTGAAAAGGGGCTAATCCTGAGGAATATTTAGATTTGATGGAAACCACAATTTTTGATCCAACCACTGAAATTGGACAAATAGTAATAAAAACTGTTTTCATCCATAAAATGAGCCACATAGAGAGCTAAACCAAACTTTTCTGGTGTTTTGAAGCATTTTCGCAGAAATTGACTGAAAACTTCTCTTTTGGGTAAAAAGAGTTGATATCTCATCTCAGAAAGAACACTCAGAAAGTTTTTTTCCCTCTACTATTTTGGAATGGGAAAAATGCAGACAAATATTTTGATTCAATTGAAACTACTTTTTTTGGTCAAACCAGTGAAGCAGGACTAATATTAGCAAAAAAACTGTTTTCCTCCCTAAAATTATCCATATACAGGTGCTAAATTGAGATTTCTAGTGTTTTGAAGCATTTTTGCGGATTTACTGAAAGCTTTTCTTTTTTGTCAAAAAGAGAAATCTCAGAAAGAAGCTAAGAATAACTCAGATATATTTTTTTCTCAAGTTTGAAAGGGGAAAATCCTGAGGAAATGTTTTGATTTCATGGACAACTTTTTTGAGTCAAATCTTTGAAAAGGAGCAATTATTACCAAAAACGTTTTTCCTCCTCAAAATGAACCACATACAGCAAAACTAAGATTTTCTAGTGTTTTGATGCATTTTCGCGGAAATAGACTGGTACTCTCTTTTGGGTCACAGAAGTTACTATCTCAGAAAGAAGCTAAAAATTACACAGAAAGTTTTTTCACTACAAGTTTGAAAAGGGACAAATCCTGATGAAGATTTTGACTTGATGGTTTCAACTTTTTTTGGCAAACCAGTGAAATGGGGAAATATTAAAAAAATTAGTTTTCGTCCAGCAAATGAACCACATACGGCTAAACTTAGCTTTTCTGGTGTTTTGAAGCATTCACACGGAAATTCAAAAGTTCTCCCTTGGGTCTAAAAAGTGACTATCTCAGAAAGAAGCTAAAAATTACTCTCGAATTTGTTTTTTTTCAACAAGTTGAAAAATGGGTATATCCTGAGGTAATTTAGACTTGATGGAATCAACTTTAAAAAAAAATAACAGTGAAATAGGACAAATATTACCAAAAAATATTTTCCTTCTCAAAATCAGTCCCATACAGCTTAATTAAGGTTTTCTGGTATTGATGAATTTTCGCAGAAATTAACTGGAAACTTCCCTTTGGTCTAAAAATGAGATCTCAGTAAGAAGCTAAGAATTATTCAGAAATTTTTTTTTTTCTTAACAAGTTAGAAAATGGGCTAATCCTGAGGAATATTTTGATTTGATGGAAACAACAATTTTTAGTGAAACCACTGAAATGGGACCAATATAAACAAAAACTGTTTTCCTCCATAAAATAAGCCACATACAGCTAAACTAAGCTTTTCTGGTTTTTGAAGCAATTTCGCGGAGATTTACAGAATACTTTCTTTTGGGTCTAAAAGTGACACTCAGAAATAAGTTAAGAATTACTTTGAAAGTTTTTTTTTCACAACAGGTTTGAAAAGGGATTAATCCTGAGAAATGTTTGGATTTGATGGAAACAACTTATTTGGTCAAACCAGTGAAACAATAAATATTACAAAAAACCTTCTTATACTCAAAATGTGACACAAACTAAGCTTTTCTGGTGTCTCGAAGCATTTTTGCGGAAATTGACTGAAAAGTTCTAAATTGAGTCAAAAAACTGATATCATAGAAAGAAGCTTAGAATTACTCAGAAATTTATTTTTTCTCAAGTTAAAAAAAAGGAAAATCCTGCAGAAATTTTTTTCTTGATGGAAACAACTTTTTATGTAAAAACTAGTGAAATAGTAGAAATATTAACAAAAAAAAGTTTTCCCCCCAAAATGAACCACATACAACTAAACTAAGCTTTTCTGGTGTTTTGAAGCATTTACTGGGTAATTGACTGAAACAACTCTTTTGGGTCAAAAAATGACTACTGAGATAGAAGTTAAGAACTACATAGAAGGTAATTTTTTCTCAACAATTTAGGAAGGGAGCAATTCCTGAGCAAAATTTTGATTTAATGGAAACACGTTTTTGGATAAACCAGTAAATTGGTACAAATATAAACAAAACACATTTTCTTCCTCAAAATAAACCACATACAGATAAACTAAGATTTTATGGTGTTTTGAAGCATTTTAACGGAAATTGACAGAAAACTACTGGTTTGGTCCAAAAATTAACCATCTCAGAAAAACACTAAGAATTACTCAGAAAGTTATTTTTTCCCAAGTTTGGGAAGCGGAAAATCCTGAGGAAATGTTTTGGTTTATTGAAAACAACATTTTTGGGTCAAAAGAGTAAAAAATGGCAATTATTACCAAAAAAAAGGTTTCCTCCACAAAATGAAACTTTTTGGGTTTTTTGAAGTAATTTCACGGAAATTGAAAGAAATCTTCTCTTTTGGGTCTAAAATGTGACTATCTGAGAAAGAAGCTAAGAATTACCCAGAAAGTTATTTTTTCTCAACAAGTTTGAAAAGGGGCTAATCCTGAGGAATATTTAGATTTGATAGAAACAACACTTTTTGGTCCAACCACTGAAACGGGACAAATATTAATAAAAACTCTTTTCATCCATAAAATGAGCCACATAGAGAGCTAAACTAAGCTTTTCTGGTGTTTTGAAGCATTTTCGCGGAAATTGACTGAAAACTTCTCTTTTGGGTAAAAAGAGTTGATATCTCATGTCAGAAAGAATACTAGAAAGTTTTTTTTTCCCACTAGTTTGAAACAGGAAAATCCTGAGAAATATTTTGATTTGATTGAAACAACTTTTTTTGGTTGAAACCAGTGAAGGGGGACTAATATGACCAAAACCTGTTTTCCTGCCTAAAATGATCCACATACAGCTAAATTGAGCTTTCTGGTGTATTGAAGCATTTTCCCGGATTTACTGAAAACTTCTCTTTTGGGTCAAAAAAGTGAAATCTCAGAAAGAAGCTAAGAATTACACAGAAATTTATTTTTTCTCAAGTTTGAAAGGGGAAAATCCTGAGGAAATGTTTTGATTTCATGGACAACCTTTTGGGGGCAAACCTTGGAAAAGGAGCAATTATTACAAAAAACATTTTTCCTCCTCAAAATGAACCACATACAGCAAAACTAAGCTTTTCTAGTGTTTTAATAAATTTTGCGGAAATTGACTGGAAACTCTCTTTTGGGTCACAGAAGTGACTATCTCAGAAAGAAGCTAAGAATAACACAGAAAGTGGTTTTTTTACTACAAGTTTGAAAAGGGGAAAATCCTGAAGAAGATTTTGACTTGATGGTTTCAACTTATTTTGGCAAACCAGTGAAATGGAACAATATTTACAAAATCAGTTTTCCTCCAGCAAATGAAACATATATGGCTAAACTTAGCTTTTCTGGTGTTCTGAGCATTTTCACGGAAATTGAAAAGTTCTCCCTGGGGTCTAAAAAGTGACTAGTCTAAAAAGTGACTATCTTAGAAAGAAGATAAAAATTACTCAGAAAGTTGTTTTTTTTCAACAAGTTTGAAAATGGGCATATCTTGAGGTAATTTGGACTTGATGGATTCAACTTTTTTTTGGAAAAACTAGTGAAATGGGACAAATAATGCCAAAAAATGTTTTCCTTCTCAAAGTGAGCCCCATACAGCTTACTAAGGTTTTCTGGTATTTGATGGATTTTCGCAGAAATTAACTGAAAACTACCCTTTGGGTCAAAAAATTGATATCTCAGAAACAAGCTAAGAATTATTCAGAAAGGTATTTTTTCACAACATGTTTAATAAGGGGCTAATCCTGAGGAATATTTTGATTTGATGGAAACAACTTTTTTAGTGAAACCACTGGAATGGGACAAATATAAACAAAAACTGTGTTCGTCCATAAAATAAGCCACATACAGCTAAACTCAGCTTATCTGGTTTTTGTAGCATTTTCGTGGAAATATAGTGAATCTTTTTCTTTTGGGTCCAAAAGTGACACTCAGAAATAAGCTAAGAATTACTTCGAAAGTAATTTTTTCACAACAGCTTTTGAAAAGGGGCTAATCCTGAGGAATGTTTGTATTTGATGGAAACAACTTATTTGGTCAAACCAGTGAAACAATAAATATTACAAAAAACCCTTCTTATACTCAAAATGTGACAAAAAATAAGCTTTTCTGGTGTCTCGAAGCATTTTTGCGGAAATTGACTGAAAAGTTCTATTTCGGGTCAAAAAACTAATATCACAGAAAGAAGCTAAGAATTACTCAGAAATTTATTTTTTCTCAAGTTTGAAAAGGGGAAAATCCTGCAGAGAATTTATTTTTTCTCAAATTTGAAAAGGGAAAAATCCTGCAGAAAATTTTGACTTGATGGAAACAACTTTTTATGTAAAAACTAGTCAAATGGTGAAATGTTAATCAAAAAAAGTTTTTCTCCCAAAAATGAACCACACAACTAAACTACGCTTTTCTGGTGTTTTGAAGCTTTTTCGCGGAAATTGACTGAAATTTCCTTTTTGGGTCAAAAAAATTACTACCTGAGATAGAAGTTAAGAACAACATAGAAAGTTTTTTTCTTCAACAATTTAGGAAGGGAGGAAATTCCTGAGCAAAATCTTGTGGAAACACGTTTTTGGATAAACCAGTAAATTGGTACAAATATAAACAAAAAATGTTTTCTTCCCCAAAATAAACCACATACAGATAAACTAAGCTTTTATGGTGTATTGAAGCATTTTTAGCTGAAATTGACAGAAAACTACTGTTTTGGTCTAAAAATTAACAATCTCAGAAAGAAGCTAAGAATTCCTCAGAAAATTTTTTTTCTCAACAGGATTGAAATTGGGCAAATCCTGTGGGAATGTTTTGAGTTGAACGAAACAACTTTATGGGTTAAACCAGTGAACTGGACAATTACTACCAAAAACGTTTTTCTTCCGCACAAATTAAAGATTTTCTGGTGTTTTGAAGCAATTTGTGATAATTTTATGAAAATTTCTATTTTGGGACCAAAATAACTATCTGAGAAAGGAGCTAAAAATTACCAAGAAATTTATTTTTTCTCAAGTTTGAATATGGAAAAGTCCTGAGGAAATTTTTTATTTAATGAAATAACTTTTTTGGGACAAACTCATGTAATATGACAAATATTTTCCTAAATGTTTTTATCCTCAAAATATATCACATACAGCTAAACTAAGCTTTTCTTGTGTTTTGAGGCCATTTTGCAGAAATTGTCCGAAAAAATCTCTTTTGCGACAAACAATGTCTATCTGTGAAATAAGCTAAGAATTACTAATAAAGTAATTTTTTCTTAAACTTTTTTGTGACAAACTAGTGTAATATGACAAATATTTCCCTAAATATTTTTAACCTCAAAATAAACCACATACAGCTAAACTAAGCTTTTCTTGTGGTTTGAAGCAATTTCACAGAATTGTCCGAAAAAATCTCTTTTGAGACAAAGAATGTCTATCTGAGAGAGAAGCTAAGAACTACCAAGAAAGTTATTTTTTTCTTAACAAGTTTGGGGAAGGGCTAATCGTGAAGAAAATATTGATATGATGGAAACAACTTTTTTGGTCAAACCAGAGAAATGGGATTATTAATAAAAACATTTTTCCTGTCCAAAATGAACCACATACAACTAAACTATGGTTTTCTAGTGTTTTGAATAATTTTCGCGTAAATTGCCACAAAACTTCTCTTTTGGGATTAAAATGTAACTATCTGAGAAAGAAGCAAAGAATTACTCAGAAAGTTATTTTTTCTCAAGTTTGGAAAGCGGAAAATCCTGAGTAAATGTTTTGATTTAATGGAAACACGTTTTTGGACAAACCAGTAAATTGGTACAAATATAAACAAAATTTTTTTTCTTCCTCAAAGTAAACCACATACAAATAAACTAAGCTTTTATGGCATTTTGAACTATTTTAGCGGAAATTGACAGAAAACTACTGTTTTGGTCTAAAAATTAACCATCTCAGAGAGAAGCTAAGAATTCCTCAGAAAGTAATTTTTCTCAACAAGATTGAAATGGGGCAAATGCTGTGGGAATGTTTTGAGTTGAAGGAAACAACTTTTTGGATTAAAGTGAACTGGACAATTACTACCTAAAACGTTTTTCTTCACCCACAATTAACCACGTATATCTAAACAAAATTTTCTGGTATTTTGAAGCAATTTTATGGAAATTTTATGAAAATTTCTCTTTTGGGACAAAAATAACTATCTAAGAAAGAAGCTAAAAATTACTAAGAAATTATATTTTTTTCACAAGTTTGAAAATGGAAAATTCTGAGGAAATTTTTTATTTAATAAAACAACTTTTTTGGGACAAACTAGTGTAATATTACAAATATTTCCCTAAATGTTTTTATCCTCAAAATAAACTACATACTGCTAAACTAAGCTTTTCTTGTGGTTTCAAGCAATTTCGCAGAAATTGTCCGAAAACATCTCTTTTGAGACAAAAAATGTCTATCTGAGAAAGAAGCTAAGAATTACCAAGAAAGTTATTTTTTTCCAAACATGTTTGAAAAGGGGAAAATCCTGAGGAAATGTTTTGATTATTGGAAACAACTCTTTTTGAAAAAACCGGTGAAATGGGACAAATAATAACAAAAAATGTTTTCCTTCACATAATGTGCCACATACAGATAAACTAAGCTTTTCTTATGTTTTGAAGGACTTTCACGGATATTGGTAGAAAGCATCTCTTTTGGGTCTAAAAAGTGACATCTTAGAAAGATGCTAAGAATTACTCAGAAAGTTATTTTTTCTCAACAAGATTGAAATGGGGAAAATCCCGAGGGAATGTTTTGAGTTGATAGAATCAACTTTTTTGGGTCACTAACCAGTGAACTGGACAATTACTACCAATTTTTTTTCTTCCTCACAATTAACCACACACATCTAAACTAAGCTTTTTTTGGTGTTTTGAAGCAGTATCTCGGAAATTGTCTGAAAACTTCTTTTTAGGACAAAAAAAGGGACTATCTGAGAAAGAAGCTAAGAACTACTCATAAAGTAATTTTTCCTCTACAATTTTGAATAGAGGAAAATCCTGAGGAAAAGTTTGATTTGATGGAAACACTTTTTTTGGATACACCTGTGAAATGGAATAAATATTATCAAAAACCATTTTCGTCCGCTAAATAATCCACATACAGCTAAACTATAAATCTTTATAGTGTTTTGAAGCTTTTTTAAGGAAATTGACTTGAAACTTCATTTGTGTCAAAAAGTGACATCTCAGAAAGAAGCTTAGAAATACTCAGAAAGTTATTTTTTCTCAACAAGTTTGAAAAATGTAATCCTGAGGAAAATATTGACTTGTTGGAATAATTTTTTTTGTACAAACCAGTGAAATGGGACAAATATTAACAAAAACATTTCCCCCCCACCAAATGAGCTAGCTAAATTATGGTTCTCTCGTGTTTTGATGGATTTTCGTGGAAATTGACGGAAAACTACTCTTTTGGGTAAAAAAAGTGTCGAACTAGAAGCTAAGAATTACTCGGGAAGTTATTTTTTCTCAACAAGTTTGAAAAGGGGCTAATCCTGAGGAATTTTGATTTGATGGAAACAACTTTTTTTGGTTAAAACCAGTGAAATGGTACAAATATTAACAAAAAATATTTTTCTTCACAAAATGTGCTACCTACAGCTAAACTAAGCTTTTCTGGTGTTTGGATTTTCAGAGAAATTGGAAGAAAACTTCTCTTTTCGGTATAAAAAGTGACTACCTTAGAAAGATACTAAGAATTACTCAGAAAGTTATTTTTTCTCAACAAGTTTGAAAATGGGCAAATCTTGAGGAATTTTGATTTGATGAAAGCAACCTTTTTTGTTCAAACCTGTGAAAGAAACTAAGATTATGTCAGGAAGTTGTTTTTTTCAACAAGTTTGAAAATGGACAAATTCTAAGGAAATGTTTTGATTTGATGGAAACAATTGTTTTGGGTCAAACCTGAGGAAAGGGACAATAATTACCAAAAACTTTTTTCCTCCACAAAATGAACCTTATACACCTAAACTAAGCTTTGGTGTTTTGAAGCATTTTCGCGGAAATCAACTGAAAATTTCCCTTTTGGGTCTAAAAGTGACTATCTAAAGATAGTACCTAAGAACTACCCATAAAGTTTTTTCTCAAGGGGCATATCCTGGGAAAAAATTTGATTTGTTTGAAACACTCTTTTCGACAAACCAGTTAAATGGGACAAATATTACTAAAAAATGTTTTCATCCTCAAAATAAGCAACATAGAGTTAAACTATTTTTGTCTGGTGTTTTGATGGATTTTCGAGGAAATCGACTGAAAACTTCTCTTTTGGTTCAAAAAAGTGACTGACTATCTGAGATAGAACCTAAGAATTACTCGGAAAGTTATTTTTTCTCAACATGTTTGAAAATGGGCATATCCAGAGGAAAATTTTGAATGAGGGAAACTTCTTTTTATTTACAAACCAGTAAAATGGGACAAATATTAACAAAAAATGTTTCCTCCTCAAAATGAGCCTCCTTCAGCTAAACTTCTGGTATTTTGAAGGATTTTCGCGGAAATCGACTGAATGACTGCTCTTTTTTTGTCAAAATATGGATGGATATCTTGGAAAGAAGCTAAGAATTACTCAGAAAGTTATTTTTTCTCAATAAGATTGAAAATGGGAAATCCTGAGGAAATATTTTGAGTTGATGGAAACAGGAAGATTTCAGAAGAAAACTCAGTTGAAGTTCACTAGTTGCATGAGCACCAGAACCATATGTACTGCACTATGTTCAATTGTAAACTTGGTTTAGGTTACTCTTGCATTGTCAACATCATCATCATTATCATTATCAATAGCCAACACAACTGAGTTACCTACTGGGTTTCTTGGGGCATTGCCACTCCTACCTCCATCCTCACCAGAATGAAATGGCTTCAAGGTAGTTAGTGACAAGATAGACAAGAATGTTGCACTTTGAGTGTGCATTAAATCCTTCGCGAAGATTCTAAACTGGAGGACTTAAAAGGATTAGATATTGTGAAAAGCTTTGAAATATTTGTCTTCAATAGCTCATTAAATAGGGAGTAGCAATAGTTCTAATGTGGGTTCAGAAGTTCAGTAATTCTTAGCCATTTTTATTGGTATGCAGTAAAGCATGAGTTAATTTAGTTGTAATTTAGATGAAAACTATTCTTAATTTGACAGTACAATCGAGCAATCATGGATGATTGTGCACTTTCCATTATACTTAGTTGCAATTTGAAGAGTAGTTGCTAAAAAAATAACCTCAGTATAATCATGCCAATTGTATATCACACATGCAATCTATGTTGCCAGTCACACTTTTCTGCTGAACTTCTGCCTAGACTTATTGGATATTTGGTTATTGTAGCTGCAGCTTGACTGCCAAAATATTCCATTAGAAAAACCTGTAGTTCACCTCACCAACCTGCAGTTTCAAAAAAGTGTTCAGTGTTCTTTCAAATTTGATTTTTGCATTTTGAAACATTCTTCAAAATATCTTTATTTTTGTCAACTCAGTTGCAGCTGATAATTATTTTGATTGTTTTTAAGGAAAACTAAGGCACAGGTAATTCTAGATTGTGTCTGATTAAATAAAAAAATTAGTCATCAAGAAAAAAAGGTAAAGGTTTCAATATTTTTCACTTCAGATGTTCACTATTGTTCCTTACAAACAAGATTTGCAGGTTTGCAGTTTTCTTTTAATTTTGTCCAGCATGCTTCATGGTGGCCAAATTCAAAACCAATAACAAGTCACATTGGACATATATCATAGCAAGTACCTGAGCACTTAATTTGCCACCTACAAAGGATCTGACGGGCACATGCTTGCTACATATATTTAGCGCTAGATTTGCACTCTCTATTGTAGGTGGTGTCTACCCACATAATTCACATGATCATTTGTATTGATGTTAGAAAGTTACTGTAGCTCCAGGAATGGATTTATTGGTTGTTTTAACTATCGCACCTCCATAAGTGCCATTAAGCGCATAAAATAACGCCATTACTTACTTATTCATACAATTCAACATTCTTAAAAAAACAACTAAAAAACAAATCTGAGCATGCTCAAACCAATGCTCAGTCATTTACTTGAGTATTACGAATGCTGAGTCAGGCTAACTATGGAAAATGTAACGTCAAACTTCACTTCCTATCATAAAAGTAATGGTGAATAGTTATTTCGGTGACCAAGTACTTCTTCAGCTCTTTGAAGATGAATTTGGCCTCTCAGAGGAAGAAAGTAGTGGAGAAGAAGTAGAAGGCACGTATGCTTACCTTGGAAGCAGGTGATGATCCAAATGCCATGGCACCTCTGGGAAACGCTGTTGCCACCTACGTTTACATTGTTTAGATAGTTTATACACCACATAGCATTTTTATTGATGGATATTTAATTTGGTGGTTTGGAAAAAAGTTATTCCAATCAACAATTTTAACATTGCCCCCAAAAACATTTACATAAGCGCACCATTGCATGCCAACAGGCCAAGCCTGTCCTGTGTGGAGGAGAATGCCATATTGCAAAGCTGGGAAAAGCATTAATTTACAGGCAAACCTTGTCCTGAGCTATATAAAAAAATTTTTATAAAACTTACAGTCCTTGTTGCCGGAATTTTCCGAAAATTCAAAAACTTTGAGCTCATAAGCTCCAGTGTATCTTTTCTTTGATCTGGGTATTTCATTAAAAAATATGTGTAACGTCATGCAGTTAGAGTTCACGTGATCAACTTTTGACCATGCCCAGTATTTCATTTTAGCCAGTGTGATTATAGTCTAGCAAAATTAATCTTTCATATAAAAGTTGTCCAACCATACTCCAGAAATAGAGCAGAAGATTTAGGGTTGCTAATGCGACTTATACTTTAGCAAATGATGTAATTAGCATGTGCTGCATCCAGGACACATTTTGGGAGAGTGGCATTTACTCCTTCCTCATTGTGAAGATTAATTTTGATATCTGGTGTGGCCTTGCTGTAAGCTAAATACCTCGAATAAATATTACTTTACCTCTTTGTTGGTGTCTGATATGTCCATATTTATATATATATAAAGCAAAGATGTCTGTTTTTGTTCTAGGTATCCCCCGGGCAAAGCCGGGTACCTCCGCTAGTAATTCATGAAACACACACTTTGAATAACTTGAGCAAATACTTTGGCAAGACTTTGCAGATGGCAGCATATACATACGTATGTAGCAATAAAGTTCATTTCCAATTTGTTTTAGGTTCAATTGTGGTTTGTTATTAACACAAATATTTTGTGAACAAAACCGAATAGGTTAGCATAAAATAGCTATGAGGCTGTCACAACCCCAGATTATCTGAGGAATGTCAAAAACAAGTTGTCTTATGGCTGTCATTTAGGCCCTCATTTGCTACTGTTGGGCTGTTCATGTAAGATCACTTATGATATCACATTTCAATTTTACTTCTTTCTCTATGTATCCCTTAAATCATATCCTGAGAGCAGAATTGGTAAAAACTGTGGTACCATGAAATTATTGCAATCAATGGTCAATGATAATGTCATATTTGGTACTCATTTCGGATACACATGGTTGTCCTTGTGGTATTAAACACAGAGTGCATGGAGAACAACTATGGAAGATAACCGACAAAATATTCTTGAAGAAATTATATATATATATTTGGATATTTCTAATTATTATTGTCATACTAGCAGTCAAACTAGTATTTCATACAATAGCAAAAATAAATCAGATTTCCATCTTACACTGAATAAAGTCATATTCTCTGGTAAATGGGTATTATATTGTGCTTGTGGGGTTAAATGACCATCGTTACGATAATGTTAATACAGTCATTATTACTATAATGTTACAATTCAATGTAACTACTGGTACAATTAGTATGACAGCCATAATTCTATTCTATACTGTGTATATAAACAAATAATAAAAGTTATATTCCCAGCTAGATCAAGAATAAACAAAAACTAACAGGCCTTTTAGTGATACTTTTGGTACTTCAAAACTAGTTAGTCTCAGTGGTGAGTGAGGTCTTATTCAAATACAACACCATAGTTGCATGCACTCTTCAGTTTTCACTTGAATACCATAATCTTTGGTAATAGTGTTACTCTATTGTGCTAACTGAGTCGTGATTCTGGAATTACAAAAGAACCTTGTGAAAAACATGTAGCTATGATAATGTTCTAGGGATTTTTTTCAGGTTACTTTATGTTATATTATAACTAGAGCTACATTTAGCTACAACAGTTTTTTTTTGTTTTCTTGAACTAAGACAGAACCATAATAATCACTTTGTAACCATTGTATACATGCAACATGTATTCACTGCACACAAAAAGGAAGTTAAATGACAATGATATGGCATCTCGTAGGAGTTAACCAGTCTAAACACATTTCAGCTCCCTTGAATCTGCCATTAACGGTACTCAGTTATGGATGCATAGAAAAGCCATTGAAATCCCATTACATAAGTCTGGAATGCCATTTACATAGCTCCAGATTGCTCAATATGATTAAATTTCAACTGTGTGATCCTTTTTATTAGTTATGGATGAGTTAGGCTGAAAATATTTTCTCCTGCAGATGCGTAACTCAAAACTTTTCACTTAAAAAATAGAAGGGGTATAGTTCACAATTATGTCTTCTGTGTCTCATGAATTAAAAAAAATATGCATTAGTGTACATTACGGCCAATAATTCCTACATGTAATGTAAATCTATTGTTTTGCATGTGAAGGCAATGGAAAAGCAATTTTGAAAATTGCATTCATACCAAGTATAGGTAGCTGATATTTACAGGTTGGATGCTGACTGCTTCTTTACCAGTGAACCAGAGAAAGAGAAGCCACACAAACTCTCTCACCTTTGATCTTTGAACAAAATGATTAGCAAATTCAATCACCTATAAGGCAATATATATGTGCAGTTCTGGAGCTCTGTGGTGCAATCGGAAATTCCGATGCAGCTTTTCTTACCTCAAAATGGTGAGGCACCTACCTTCTATGTGGCAACAAAGGTTCCAACACTTCAGGTGATGAAAGTCGATTTTTGACATACCCATTTGTACGAATTAATTCATTTGCCTGAAGGTGAGATTCTCAATTATTGACCTTGCAAGCTGACAACGTTTTAGCTTGTAATGACCGTAACTAATTATCGACCATACTCGAAACCTTTTTACATAATTGAATGCTAAAGAAGAAGTCAAATTTTTCTATCTGTGCAGCAACACCAGTTATTCAGGCTCTTTCTTCAGTTTCCCATGTTGCACATCTTGCAACTTCACGTGTTGACTGCAAAGATTCATAATTTTCAGAAATTGATGCCACTGATTCTTCCCTGACTGTCCTCCGAGTTGGAGATAAAATTCTGATACCTGGATATTCTAAAGCAAAGTCTATCTATTCTTTTTGAATTTCACATTTTCGCTTTAGGAATTTCTTTTAATAACCTTCATAATCTCGTACAGCGTGTCCAGAGTAGATTCCAAGAGTGTATTCCATTAACTTGATACAATTTAACGTCTCTTGTGGAGCTAAATTGAATGCATGGCCATAACAGTGCATGTATAGTGCACATGGCTCAATTAAAGATGTTCTGAATGTTCAAATCCAGACTTTACTCTGGACATATTACCAGCACCATCATAGCACAGGCCACGGCAATTTTGAATTCTAAGATTCATGCATAGAAAAACATCCGTTATTGTCTTGAAGATGCTCTCTGTTGAAGTTGAATCCATGTTGTGTAGTCATATTACCAGCTCATGAACTTGTAAATCATCATCCACATATCGCAAACAGAATACCGTTTGTTCAGTGTTACTTAAGAATGTGGTTTCATCCACTATTATAGTGAACCATTTTCCAAATATATCTGGAAAATGATAATTTCATTTTAAATACTTGAACTCATAAACTTGTCCAGATACTTTTCCATCCACTTGGTCAAGTTAGGTTTCTGATCAGGACAAACTTTTACAAACTGAATGAAGTTAGAATCCAACTCTCCACCTGCTTCCTTCAAATCACTCTTATACATTACACATATTGCTAGACATAGCCGGCATGATAGCGAATGGCACTCATGATGTAGTACAGAATTTCCCTACTTTCAGACTTTTGTTTAACAAGGGTAGTACTAAGAATTTCACATATAAATTTGTGGCTTTTGGGGATTGCTTCAGTAATGCTTATAGCTTCCTGATGTGCAGCAGAACATTGGTGTTTTTCCAACTTTGATTATGCATTTTTCTTGCTAGAAAATCCTATCATGGTGAAAACAGTCATTGCGACTTTTAACTAGGTTTTAATGCTCAGCTACAAAGCTAGCTCCCAAAAACATATCACTTCTTCCTAATACTGGAAATATTGATATTGCTTACACCATGATGGCGAGAAAGCATGGTGTTGCTTACCAAATGCACACTTTGAAATTAACAGGCCAGTTGGTTGTTGAGCTTCTGCAGAAATAAATGACACTCTATATGGATATTGCTTACACCATGATGGCAAGAAGCATGGTGTTGCTTACCAAATGCACGCTTTGAAATTGACAGGCCAGTTGGTTGTTGAGCTTCTGCAGAAATAAATGACACTGCAAGAGTATCTGAAGCGGTTTATATCCTCCAATAAGCTAGATTATCACAATCTTCTGCGTCATCAATAACATTCAGTTGGTTGATGCTTCCATTGAGGGTAAATCTATGTGGGAATTTCAGCATGTGGGTGAAATGTGATGTGATCCATCCCAGGTGGGTTCCATGATCGTTCCAGTGTTGAGTTTGAAGTTTCACTATCTTGAGACTCAGAAATGTCTGGTGAATTCTATGTTGTAGCCGGTTCACATGTACAACTCCATATCATTTGCCATTCCAAATTTCATTAAGCGAGCTCTTTCGATTCAAACTTTTCAGCAGTGGATAGAGGGAGAATAACAGTGTCACCTACTGAAAAATAAGTTTTGCATAAGAGTTGGTCGTAAATGAATTTTTTTTGCGAGTGGGCAGCAGATGAAATGTTTGCCTCCACAAATCACTGCAGTTTGCTGATTTAGCCTGCATATTCTTAGGATACAACTGAGTATCAAATACTGCCGAATTGGTGAGAGATACCTTGAGTAGTATGTAGTTTCTACCATACATCATGAGAAACTGAGTAAAGAGAGTGGATGAATGTTGGATGATTGATAGGCATATAGAACAAGTGGTAGGTGTACTGACATCATCATTAACAATAACTTCACCAACAACAGCATGCATGTAATGCTCCCTTTTTATTACCATTTTTGGTAGGAATTGTTACATTTTCATCTCCAAGTTTTCTCAAAATTATAAATAAATCCACCTCTGTTCACTGCTGTAATCCAGTTCTTTGTGAGAAATTGATGTTTCTTCATCTTCATTAGGACTTCCACCATTCACTCCCACATCAGAAAGACATGTTAAAAGTATTCCTTATTATTATTTGAAAAATGTTTTAATTATAGCACAAGGAAAATTGCGTGGGTGCCCACGCAATTTCTGTGACCTAACCTCTTCTACTCAGGGGGGGGGGGGGGGAAGTCCACGTAAAAAAAAAAAAAATCACTATATCACAGCTACGTGCTTTATCAACCCACACACCGATTTTGGGGAGCGTCGCTCAAGGCGCCTTGGAGTTATATCTGCCACAAATTAGGAAGTGCCATTTTTTGAGTGACCCTTGCGTGTTTGAATATATCTTCTAAGAAAAGGTGCCTATAGAGATTTTTTACATATCATCTTAAAGCACACACAATAAGCAACAAGCTGGTATCAAAAGTATTTGCACAGAAGTAAGGGGGGGGGGGGGAGTTATGACAGCTACAAATATGTGTTCCAATTTCGGTGGTTTCAGGTGTCGTCCCCCCTTAAATTGTTCTTGACTTGATTTCTGTTCTTCTTCTAACAGCTACCATTGGAAACAAAAACAATAACAACTGCAAAAACAAAAACAACTACAAAATCAACAGTCAGAGCATATGATAAACTTTGGAGGTGTATGTGTATAAACCGGAAAGAGAAAATTTGTAAATCTCTCAATAGCTTGTTGGGCCACAACAACCAAGCTAGCTGCCTAATAACAAGAGATGCAAAATTTTGGTTGTACAGCTTGTTACCACATTTTGCTAAGAGTCCCAAATATGTGGGACAGTAAAGAATTCCAAATTTTCAAACTTCTGTTCTTGTTGCTTCTGTCCTTTTATATATCTGGGCATGGGAGGTTTGTTATAGCTGATACGACGAACACTGCAGCTGCTGTCTTTATTGGATTCTTGATAAGCCTTGTTGCTTCATTTATCTGTGATTAGTATGGCTGATTCATGAGTTTTATTCTAGCTAGTGATCATTACTAAGTGTCAAATCTACATCCAGCAATGAAGAGCTTGAAGAAATCAAATGGTGTGAAAGATTCATCATAACTGGCAACATATGAACCTGGTTCACGCACTGGGTTGAATGGGTATACAGTCAATGCTGAAGTATCAGGATTCTCAAGAGTATTGACATGTGATTGTGAGATACTCTGTCTGCATGTAATACCTAAACTTCCTCCACTGTTATATTGACCTCTAGGACGGGTATTTCCTCGTATTCTATCCCTACTTCTCTGCAGACCAAGTCGTCAGCGAGAACGTTGTCCTTGAACACCTCTTCCAACTCTGCTTCAAAGAGGCTGTTCTTCCTCAGAAGATGGTGAAACTAAGGCTACTGGAGTTACTTCCAGAGGAAATTCAACAGCAGTGGCATTGGATCTATATAACAATTAAATTATGGTAAATATATAGCTAAACTCTAGCTATCCAAGTAGAGAGCTTTAACTCTAGCTATCTGGACTTACCCAGTAAATGTATCTCCATCAAAACCATCTTCAGGATCAGAAATGTCACATACTGAGTCCTCACTGCTGCTGCTATCCAAAAGTCTCAAAATCTCTTCCAAACTCAAGGTAGCAGCTGTTACTGACTGGTAGTGGGCATTGAGCCAGTTGCCATCTTGTCAGGATAGCTACCAAAGGTCTTCTCCAAATTTGAACAAAGCAACAAAAAAAAGTATTGAAATCCCTTACCAAGTATTTCAAATGAAAGGTCATTTCCCCCTTTATTTGAATATACGCATCCTGTTAACACAGGATGCAGAGTTTATTTATTATAATTAAATTGGTAAGTGCGCCCGTGTGGGTTCAAAAAACAATGGGCGGGGTAGGGTTAATTTGGCAAGGATATTTATTTGGTAGAACATGATAAGTTTATGGATTCAGTTGCAATTTTAATGAAAGTTTTAATATAACTATATAGCTGAATTGAATTGTTTGTTTGAGTGATGTTAGTAATTCAAATGGGAGAATATTTTATAAATTTATCCCTTGAAAGTTGGAATGATTTTCTCTGCAGCATAGTTATCACATGAACAGTGTCAATTTATGAAAGGTGGTTTTTATGCTCATAGAGCAGATGCAGATGTACTCTCTGTGGGTTCTGGTTTACTGGAATATAAGAATCATATTAGAAGTTTGAGAGGCCTATTGAGGCTGATAGACAAGGAGATGATGATACCTTGCAAGTTGTTGATGAGTGGAAGATTGATCAAACAGTTGATGTGCTGAGTTAGTTTAAAATTGATATAGCAGGTTTGCAAGAGACAAAGTGGTTCAAATTTGGACACAATATTTATATAGTTTAGGTGCATTGAGCTAACTTATGACTGACCACTTTTCCTAATTTGCTTTGCAATATATGTTTTATTCCAGTGTCTACTTCACAAGTTAGCTTTTCCATTGCAGGAGGGAATATGCACAGTTATAAATGACTGCTTCTCAATGCCAATTCAATATACAATGCTATCGTTGCTTTGAGTAACGTTTAACAATTAGTCACCTTCCCTCTTACATGCTCTTGCCTTTCTCTTACATGCCCTCCTCTCTTCCTCTTCCTCTTGCTCTTTACCTTTCCTCCCATTTAGTAATCAGCAAGGTATCCAAGCAAAATCCTAATGGCTGTCTGGTTTCTTATAATTATAGAAGGTGGAACTCTAGTCTTACTTTAGTTTATGATTTACGTGATTCCTTTGATATATGTTTAGTTGGACTTCCCGCTTGATTTTTGGCCCTATTGTGATACAATTTGCTCCTTTGGTATATCTTGTGTGATTGACTCACTCCTACATGGCCATCGATCTGGTGGCTGTGGCACTACTTGAAGAAAAACTTTAGCTTGTACTGCCAACTATCATACCTGCACATCAAAGAGATTTTATGTGCAGTTTCCCTCTCCCTTGGCAATGTCTCTATTCCTTCTATTTGTGTAACTAATTATTATACTGTTGAGTGCAGAAGCTGCCTTTTTACGCATTCTTGATGAACAGGGGTGAGTCTCGCTCTGTCCTGCACCATGTTATTGAACGTTTCGTGGATCATTATCGGATTAATGAGGTTTTTAAAACTAAACTAGCCTCCATCATTAAAATGCATGCTCTTCACCAGGTTGATTCCTCCAGCCACAACTTTAATTCTGAGGATGTGTTATATGTTCATTTCGACACTGAGACAGTCCTACTGGCTTTGGCTATCTGGGGGGACTTTATCTGAAACCACCGAAATTTGAACACATATTTGAGCTGTCATTACTTTTTTCCCCTTTCTTCTGTGCAAATACTTTTGATTCCAGCTTGTTGCTTATTGTGTGTGCTTTAAGATGATATGTAAAAGATTTCTATAGGCACCTTTTCTTTGAAGATACATCCAAAAACGCAAGGGTCACTCAAAAATGGCACTTACTAATTTGTGGTAAACATAACTCCAAGGAGCCTGGAGCGACGCGCCCCAAAATTGGTGTGTGGGTTGCTAAAGCACTTACTGTGATTTGACGGTGTAATTTTTTTTTATTCAAGTCAAGCCCTCCTGAGTTATGGTGATTAGAAGAGGTCGGGGCACAGATATTGCGTGGGCGCCCACGTAATATCTGTGACCCGACCTCTTCTACTCACCATACCTCACGAATGCTGCACTTAAAAAAAAAAAAATTAAACCGTCAAATCACAGCTACGTGCTTTAGCAACCCACACACCAATTTGGGGCGCGTCGCCAAGGCGCCTTGGAGTTATGTTTACCACAAATTAGGAAGTGCCATTTTTTTAGTGACCCTCGCGTGTTTGGATGTATCTTCTAAGAAAAGGTGCCTATAGAGACTTTCTACATATCATCTTAAAGCACACACAATAAGCAACAAGCTGGTATCAAAAGTATTTGCACAGAAGAAAGGGGAAAAAAGTTACGACAGCTCAAATATGTGTTCAAATTTCGGTGGTTTCAGGTGTAGTCCCCCCTTTTAAACATGGAAAAAGAAATCACAAAACTTTATATCTAGCTGCTCTTCTTGTATCTATAACATTATCTTCCTTTCTTACAGCAGATTTGGGTCATGGCTTTCTTCATGAACATTTGATTGAGTATGTCATGGTATCCATTCGTAAACTTGGTACGAATCCCTCCCCTCTCTGACATCTACCAAATCATTGCTCTTTCTTTAACCATCGGTAAGATATTGGAATGGTGTCTCCTCATCAGGTACTCTGTACATCTATCCAGTTCGGACCTGCAGTTTGGTTTAAAGAATATGTCACTTCTTTGTGCACTGGTGTTTTAATGAATAATGTGGAGAGATATATCCAAAGAGATTCCCCCATTTTTCAGTGCTTTTGAGATGCTACACGCTTTTGACCTAGTGGGGCATGACATTAAGGTTGATTTGCTCTTATCCCATGGGCTTTTACCTGTTGTAGTTAGGCTGCTGCACACCTGGTACCAGGAGCAATACCTAGAGTCATGTAGTTAGGCTGCTACACACATGGTACCAAGAGCAATCAATACCTGAGAGTCATGCAGTTAGGCAGCTGCACACCTGATACTAGGAACAATACCTCTGAATTAGATGGAATGGGGTCGTATCAGATCCCTTACTATTACTAATTGGATCAGGCAGAGTGGGTATTTCTCCTATTTTGTTATCCTTGTATTTGATGTGCTTCTAAGTGAGATGCAAGCTCAAGGCTTAGACTGCTACTGGGATAACCACTTTGCAGTAGCGCTAGCATATGCTAATGATTTGGTGCTCTTAGCTCTTTGTGTATCAGCTCTTAGGCTAATGCTTAGAATCTGCGAGCCCTTTGCTTCAGCTAGTAATCTTTGCTACAATCCTTTGAAAACTCGACTGATCAGGTTCTGTTTGATGAAGGGGGGACTAGACCTGAAACCAAAAAAAAAATTGAACACATATTTGAGCTGTCATAATTTTTTTTTCCTTTCTTCTGTGCAGACACTTTTAATACCACCTTGTTGCTTATTGTGTGTGCTTTAATATGATATGAAAAAAGTCTCTATAGGCACCTTTTCTTAGAAGATATATCCAAAAACGCAAGGGTCACTCAAAAAATGGCACTTCCTAATTTGTGGCAAACTTTACACACAGGCGCCTTGACCGACGCGCCCCAAACTCCGGTGTGTGGGTAGCTAAAGCCCTTAGCTGTGATCGTATGGATTGACTTCCCCCCCCCCCCCCCCCCCCCCCCCCTTCCCGGTGTAAACCCCCCCCCCCCCCCCCCCCTGAGTTATAGAGTTGAGAAGAGGCGGGACCACGGAAATTTGTGTGGGCGTAGGGCAAATTTCCGTGGTCCCGCCTCTTCTCAACTCTCTAACTCAGGTGGGAGGGGGGGGTTTCACCGGTGAAAAAAGGCAATCATTCGATCACAGCTAGCTACCCACACACCGAGTTTGGGGCGCGTCGGTCAAGGCGCCTTTGTGTAAAGTTTGCCACAAATTAGGAAGTGCCATTTTTTGAGTGACTCTTGCGTTTTTGGATATATCTTCTAAGAAAAGGTGCCTATAGAGACTTTTTACATATCATATTAAAGCACACACAATAAGCAACAAGCTGGTTTCAAAAGTATTTGTACAGAAGAAAGGGAGGAAAAGTTATGACAGCTACCAATATGTGTTCAAATATTTGTTGAAGCTGCAACAATACTTATTTTTTTGTGGCTCTCATCTTCCCCTGTCCATCAGTATTGCCCATCTTGGAAACTATTTATCTACCTATCTCTCTAATGATGTGGATATCCTTTATAAATGTCGTCAGGTGATAAAGACTGCTAATGGTCTTTTTACCACACTTGTTAATGTTCCTCCAGAAATTCTCACCTTTCTTTTCAATTCTACTGTTTGTCCCTATATGGGTATGTATTAGGAATCTCTCCTGTAAGACTTTGCACTCAATAGATATTGCTTTCAACAACTGCCTAAGGGAGATTTGTACACTATCCTCCAACACACATACAGCAACTTGTGTTGTGCTGCTGGTCTTTAAAACCTAGTGAAGATTATTTGCCAACGCCCACTGTCCCTCAATTAAGAAAGCTTGTGTTGTTCTAATAGACAAGTTTTTTTTTTTTTGGATGGCAGCTTATCTTTGTTTTACCTTCACTGGTCTGGATGTTAATAATGGGGCTACTTTCAAGAAAGCATATGTGGAGCAAGAAAAAATAGGTGCTGATGTTTTACGTGAATTTTGTTGCAGCTGGAATCTGTTGCCAGATCACATGAAGGATAGCGCTGAGGAAATTCTGAGGATAATTGCTTCAGCTCTCTTGTGGACACAAACTTGTAATACCAATCGTGCACTATTTAAAATTTATTTTTATTTTTATTTGTTTACATCTATTGTGGTGTGTCTATTGTGTTGTGTGTAGTAATAATAATAATAATAATAATAATAATAATAATAATAATAATAATAATAATAAAATAATAAGCCGATTATTAATTATGAAAAATATTTCCTAAGATCAATTTAAATTTTTATTTAACTTGTTTATTATTAATTATTATTATTATTATTATTGTTTTTATTTTTATTATTATTATTATTACTATTATTATTATTATTTTTTTATTTTTATTATTATTATTATTATTACCACTACTACTACTACTACTACTACTAATACTATTATTATTATTATATTTATTACATAGAGGCACTAGTCTAAAAATGAGTATGTACACTATAGTGGATTGCAAATACACTTTTCAAGAAAACTTTATTGGCATGAATGAATTACATTGAGGTAAATAATATTTTTTTGTAGAGTACAAATCACCTGATTGTGTGTATGGTGTGATAATCAATTGTGATAATTAATGATGTCATGAATGGTGAATGTCTGACCACAGTTACTCTTAAGTCCACTACACAATTCCCCCCAGAACCTCAATGGATTGGTTTAATAGTTCATCCATATCTCCTGACTAGGGAGCAGGTGTGGGGGCTGGTGTTGGGTTTAGTGCAGATGAGGAGGACGGAGCCATTGCAGGAGAAGTCACCACCTGTAAGGGTGTGGCAGTGGGGGTTGACATGATTCTCAAGGTAGGCAGGTTTAAGTCTGTCCATAGATATGACCTCTTCCTTGTTTTTCCTCGCAATGGTGAATGTCTTGTCACCTTTTCTAATTACTCTAAAGGGTCCCTCATAAGGTCTGCACAGGGGTATTTTGTGCCTGTCGACTCTAACAAATACGAAAGCAGCAGTATCCAAGGCTTTGATAGGCGCACACTTAGAGTTATCGTGAAATTCGGCATTGGTGGGAAAAAATTTGGTAGTTGGTGCATCACATTGCCTATGAGTTGGTGATATAAATTCTCCCGGGACAGTCAATGTTGATCCAAACACCATTTCAGTAGCTGAGCAGTTCAAATCCTCTTTGGGTGCAGTCCTGATCCCTAACATAACCCAAGGTAAAGCTAGGACCCAATCATTATTCAGCAACCTGGCCTTTAAGGCTTCCTTCAGGTTTCTGTGGAACCTCTCCATCATACCATTTGCCTGAGGGTGGTAAGCAGTGGTATGGTGGAGGGTGTATCCTAAACTTTTAGCAATGCCAAGCCACAGTCTAGACGTGAATTGAGACTCTCTGTCAGAGGTGATGTGGCTAGGTATGCCAAACCTTGAAATCCAACCAATCAGAGTTTGGATACAGCTGTCTGCAGAGGTATCTTTTAACGGAAAAGCTTCGGCCCATCTAGTGGTTCTAGCCACAACAGTGAAAAGGTACTGAAACCCTTGTGAGGGAGGTAATGGTCCCACGATGTCCACATGGATGTGGTCAAATTTCCTGTCTGGAATAGGGATGTGTGCTGGGATAGTTTTGGAATGTCTAATGGTTTTGGCAGTTTGACAGGGTATACAAGTTTTATCCCATGTTCCAATTTGTTTTTTTATGTGAGGCCATACAAACCTGGCAGATATGATTTTCTTTGTATTTCTTACAGATGGATGGGATAAACCATGAAGTAAGTCGAAAATCCTTCTTCTCCAAGAATCTGGTACCATTGGTCTAGCTTTTCCTTGGGAAATGTCACACAAGAGTTTAACCTCAGGGTCACCCAATGACACCCACTCCAGTACCTGGCTACTATCAGCCACTTCAGCAGCTACATTTTCAGTAATCTGATCTCTAGCCATAGTTAGAAAATCAATATCTGTGCTCAATGTGTTCACACTGTGTCTGGACAGAGCATCTGCCACAACATTGTTTTTCCCTGCTACATGCCTGATGTCTGAAGAGAACTCAGCAATGAAGCTTAACTGTCTCTGTTGTCTAGCTTGTCCTGGCTCAGATATTTTGGCTAAGCTGAAGGTGAGAGGCTTATGACCAGTGAAAATGCAGAATTCTCTGCCCTCTAAGAAGTACTTGAAATGCTTAATGCCCAAATAAATGGCTAACAACTCTCTGTCATATGTGCTGTACTTCTGTTCTGCAGTTTTAAGTTTCTTGCTCAGGAAAGCTAAGGGTTGCCAATTTCCTTTAATCTTTTGCTCCAGAACAGCTCCTATGGCAGTGTCTGAAGCGTCAGTTGTAAGGGCAATGGGTGATGATTGGTCAGGGTGATTCAGCAGGGTGGCTTTAGCTAGCATTTCCTTGGCTTGATCGAAAGCACGGTCCATGTCATCAGACCATGAGATCTTTTTAATAGATCTACTGTTTTTCCCAATGGCTTGGTACAAGGGAGCAAGTATCTTGGCAGAATGTGGTAAAAATCTGTTATAGAAGTTAATCATTCCAACAAATTCTTGCAACCCTTTGATGTTCATGGGTTTTGGGAACTCTCTAACAGCTTGTACCTTTTGGCCTGGGGGAATACTTCCCTGTTCTGTAATATGATGGCGTAAGAAATCAATCTCAGTGCAACCAAACTGGCACTTTGCAGGATTAACAACCAACCCATTCTGCTCTAGTCTTTCAAACAGAATTCTCCGATGCTCCACATGCTCAGTCTCATTCTCACTAGCGACTAGCAAATCATTGATATATGTGAAAACAAATGGAAGGTCTCTGCAGGTGACATCCATCAACCTCTGGAATGCTTGAGCCGCATTCCTGAGGCCGAATGGCATTCTCAAGAACTCAAACAACCCAAAAGGTGTTATGATTGCTGTCTTAGCAATGTCTTCTTGTGCCATGGAGATTTGATGGTAGCCCCTGACCAAATCAATTTTTGAAAAAATGTTTTTCCCGGAGAGGTGCGCTGAAAAGTCCTGTATATGAGGAACCGGGTACCTATCTGGAAGTGTGACTTGGTTGAGCCTCCTATAGTCCCCACAAGGTCTCCACCCCCCTGAATTTTTAGGGAGCATATGTAAAGGCGAGGCCCATGAGCTGGAGGAGGGTCTGATGATGCCCAGACTAACCATGTTGAAAAATTCTTTCCTCGCTACCTTGAGCTTATCAGGAGGTAACCTCCGAGCCTTTGCAAACAAGGGAGGACCATGGGTGGTAATGAAGTGCTCTACTCCATGTTTGGGAGAATGCTGGTGGAACTGGGTGGTTGTGACTGATGGGTAATTGGAAATTAACTCCTTGAACTTGTTGATTGGGTGAGCAATTGTACCCAAATGTGGAGCTAACATGGAAGTATGTTCAAGAGCTGAGGTGCAAAAAGTACTAGCATCCACAAGCTGCCTGTTAGCCATATCCACCAGCAATTTATTAGCCCTTAAAAAATCAGCTCCCAACAGTGGCTTGCTCACCTGAGCCACAACAAATTCCCAGTGGTAAATACCTGAATTGAAGTGCAGGGTGAGTTTCTTGGTCCCAAAGGATTGAATCTTGCTGCCATTGGCCGCCAGCAGAAATGGTCCAGATTTTTCCACTCCTGTCACAGGTACCACGCTGACCTCTGCTCCGGTATCCACCAAGAAGCGTCTTTTTGTCACCTTATCCAGTACGAAAACTAAGCAGTCTTTTAGGCCAGCCACTTCTGCCATTATTTGTGGCTGGCCTGGTCTTTTACTAGCCACGCACAAGGGTCTTGACATTTCTTGGCTTCCTTTCCCCATTTCCAGTGATAAAAACAGTATTTTGATTTGAAGGTAGGTTGGGTGGTTGATGTCATCTTCTTGGAAGAGACAGAGTGTGCTTCTATGGGTACTTCCAACGTGTTGGTGTTGGCTACTTCTTTTGCAGACCAGAGTAGGTCCGCTTGTTTGGCCATAGCCCTGCAACTCTCGTGTTTAACCACAACCAGTTGGGTCCGGATGTCATCGGGCATTCACTCCAGGAATAATTGTTTAAAGAGCAGGCAAGGTGGGTGATTGCCTAGCAAGGAAAGCATCACATCCAGAGCTCTGATGGTTTGGCAGCCCCCAAGGGGTGGATATGTAACAGTTGGGAGGCTCTCTCCAATTCAGATAAATCAAAGGTATCCAGGAGTCTCATATTGATTGTTTGATATTTTCCTTCCTCGGGTAGGTTATCCAAGAGGTCCAGGAGTCTGGTAGCAGTGTCTTGGTCCAAGGAGGCTAAGATGTAGTAGTACTTGGTGTCATTAGTAACAATTCCTCTGATGACAAACTGAGCTTCTGCCTGTGCAAACCAGCTTCTGGGGTGAGTGGTCCAGAATGGAGGCAACTTGAGAGAAACAGCGTGTTCATGTGCCATTGAAGATCTACTTCACAGCGTTGGGGTCACCAATATAGTGGATTGCAAATACACTTTTCAAGAAACTTTATTGACATGAAAGAATTACATTGAGGTGAATAATCTTTTTATGTAGAGTACAAATCACCTGATTGTGTGTATGGTGTGATAATCAATTGTGATAACTAATGATGTCATGAATGCTGAATGTCTGACCACAGTTACTCAAGTCCACTACAACACTCTAAGCTTTCAAGGGAAAGGATTTATAAAGATTTCTGGGATTAAGATTGCTAAGCTTTCCAGGTCTATGCTAAATGTTAAAGCATTCAAAATTACGGCATGAAAATGTTAAAGCTTACATGGCTCCTGTTTGTGCATCATAAGTAGAGCATGCTGGACATGCAGCACTCATTTTCAGTTTTCAAACTCTTTCCAAATATTTATAAATGAATTGACAACCGCTGAGGCAGACCCAGTTGTTCACTAATTCCATGGAAAATGGATTGAATTTATGAAAAATATATATTTTGTCATTTTGTTTCTCCAAAAAATCCAATATGAAGAGTTAAACTAACATGAAACACAGCACATTGCATATGACCATACTTCACAGGTGTATTTGTCCTACAATGGAGTGCAAGAAGAAAACCACGAGCTTGACAGCAAGCAGTTCTGTCACTTGATGCTACTCCTTTTGAAGCAGATCATAGGCACCCACTATAGAAGCACCACAAGTAAGTCCTGGAAATACTGAGTTTCACCATCAGTAATAGTCACTCATAGCCTGGATATGAACATTTGTGAGTGACAAACATATCCATGAGTCATTTTTGTCTACTAACTTGATCATCTGAACTAATTGCACATGTAGCCTCTCTTTTAGACTTGGCTTGATATTCTGATGATTTATTCCCCTCGCCTAATTTTTTTTTTTTTATTGTAGAATGAGGACCGAATAGCTCTAAAGTCACCACTGATGTTGCTTTGAAAGATACTCTTCCTTTCATCCACTGGGCTGCAATTGGCTAACTGGTGGCCTTGACATGTATAACAATGTAAAGGTGTCTGTAGATACAGGGAATCCTACACCAATATTTTTCCTTCCATATATACATACATATATACAGTATCACTATGATGCCATCCAGACACTTCCCATTATTACAATATTAAAATGTCAGAAGATTTCTCCCTGAATAGAATATGGTCGGATAAATGTACTCTGTGGATGGTTGATTACATTGCTAGCATCATATCAGTAATGGCGATCACCATTTTAACTTCAAATAAATATATTGAATATGCTTGTAAACCCTCAAGACTGTTGAAAAGGTAAAATTTCAATTATTTGATTGGCCCACGTTTTATAATGGCAGATGAAAGCGACCCGTTTCAAGATGGCAGTGTCATGTCAAATTTCTCCCATGTCTAATTACTCCTCTTACACTGCACTGCTCAAGTGTGGTATCGTGTGTGTAGTGGACTATACCATATTTTCCGAAAATTTGATTTTTTTTCTTCTCCCTGTCATAACTTTTTTTCCTCTTTCTTCTGTGCAAATAATTATTATACCAGCTTGTTGCTTATTGTGTGTGCTTTAAGATGATATGTAAAAAGTCTCTATAGGCACATTTTCTTAGAAGATATAGCCAAACACGCAAGGATCACTCAAAATATGGCATGTCCTAATTTGGAAATGAGTTAATTGCCAGACGCCTTAAGCTACAGACACCAAACTTCCTGTGTGGATTGCTAACACCCTAAGCTGTGATATGACTCAGCCATATTTGAAACGCGGTGAAGCGTTGAATAGTTATGAGACACTTTATTTCAAACCGCGGCAAAGTTCACGAAAAATCTGTGACCCCGCCTCTTCTAATAATCATATCTCAACATTCCTTCACGGTAAATTTTTTTTGACTGAGTCATATCACAGCTTACGCTTGTGGGAAGCCACAACAGGTGTTTGGTGTTTGTAGCTCAAGGCGTCGGGCAATTATGACATTTCCAAATTAGGAAATGCAATTTTTTGAGTGATCCTTGCGTGTTTGGCTATATCTTCTAAGAAAAAGTGCCTATAGAGACTTTTTACATATCATCTTAAAGCACACACAATAAGCAACAAGCTGGTATAATATTTATTTGCACAGAAGAAAGAGGAAAAAAGTTATGACAGGGAGAAAAAAAAAATCAAATTTTCGGAAAATATGGTATAGTCCCCCCATAAATATATTGAATATGCTTGTAAACCCTCAAGACTGTTGAAAAGGTAAAATTTCAATTATTTGATTGGCCCACGTTTTATAATGGCAGATGAAAGCGACCCGTTTCAAGATGGCAGTGTCATGTCAAATTTCTCCCATGTCTAATTACTCCTCTTACACTGCACTGCTCAAGTGTGGTATGGTGTGTGTGTAGTGGACTTAAGAATAACTGTGGTCAGACATTCATCATTCATGACATCATTAATTATCACAATTGATTATCACACCATACACACAATCAGGTGATTTGTACTCTTACATAAAAAGATTATTCACCTCAATGTAATTCATTCATGCCAATAAAGTTTTCTTGAATAGTGTATTTGCAATCCACTATATTGGTGACCCCGACGCTGTGAAGTAGATCTTCAATGGCACATGAACACGCTGTTTCTCTCAAGTTGCCTCCATTCTGGACCACTCACCCCAGAAGCTGGTTTGCACAGGCAGAAGCTCAGTTTGTCATCAGAGGAATTGTGACTGATGACACCAAGTACTACTACATCTTAGCCTCCTTGGACCAAGACACTGCTACCTGACTCCTGGACCTCTTGGATAACCCACCCGAGGAAGGAAAATACCAAACAATCAAGGCAAGACTCCTGGATACCTTTGATCTATCCGAATTGGAGAGAGCCTCCCAACTGCTACATATCCACCCCTTGGGGGCTGCCAAACCATCAGAGCTCATGGATGAGATGCTTTCCTTGCTAGGCAGTCACCCACCTTGCCTACTCTTTAAACAATTATTCCTGGAGAGAATGCCCGATGACATCCGGACCCAACTGGTTGTGGTTAAACACGAGAGTTACAGGACCATGGCCAAACAAGCGGACCTACTCTGGTCTGCAAAAGAAGTAGCCACCACCAACACGTTGGAAGTACCCCTAGAAGCAAACTCTCTCTCTTCCAAGAAGATGACATCAACCACCCAACCTACCTTCAAATCAAAATACTGTTTCTATCACTGGAAATGGGGAAAGGAAGCCAAGAAATGTCAAGACCCTTATGCATGGCTGGTAAAAGACCAGGCCAGCCACAAGTAATGGCAGCAGTGGCTGGCCTAAAAGACTGCCTAGTTTTCGTACTGGATAAGGTGACAAAAAGACGCTTCTTGGTGGATACCGGAGCAGAGGTCAGCGTGGTACCTGTGACAGGAGTGGAAAGCAGAACGGTAAAATCTGGACCATTTCTGCTGGCGGCTAACGGCAGCAAGATCCAATTCTTTGGGACAAAAAACTCACCCTGCACTTCAATTCAGGTATTTACCACTGGGAATTTGTTGTGGCTCAGGTGAGCAAGCCACTGTTGAGAGCTGATTTTTTAAGGGCTAATAAATTGCTGGTGGATATGGCTAACAGGCAGCTCGTGGATGCTAGAACCTTTTGCACCTCACCTCTTGGACATACTTCCATGTTAGCTCCACATTTGGGTACAATTGCTCACCTAATCAACAAGTTCAATGTGTTGATTTCCAATTACCCATCGGTCACAACCACCCAGTTCCACCTGCATTCTCCCAAACATGGAGTAGAGCACTTCATTACCACCCATGGTCCTCCCTTGTTTGAAAAGGCTCGGAGGTTACCTCCTGATAAACTCAAGGTAGCTAGGAAAGAATTTTCCAACATGGTTAGTCTGGGCATCATCAGACCCTCCTCCAGCCCATGGGCCTCGCCTTTACATATGGTCCCTAAAAATTCAGGAGGGTGGAGACCTTGTGGGGACTATAGGAGGCTCAACCAAGTCACACTTCCAGATAGGTACCCGGTCCCACATATACAGGACTTTTCAGCGCATCTGTCTGGAAAAAACATTTTTTCAAAAATTGATTTGGTCAGGGGCTAACACCAGATCCCCATGGCACAAGAAGACATTGCTAAAACAGCAATCATAACACCTTTTGGGTTGTTTGAGTTCTTGAGAATGCCATTCGGCCTCAGGAATGCGGCTCAGGCATTCCAGAGGTTGATGGATGTCACCTGCAGAGACCTCCCATTTGTTTTCACATATATCGATGATTTGCTAGTCGCTAGTGAGAATGAGACTGAGCATGTGGAGCATCTGAGAATTCTGTTTGAAAGACTAGAGCAGAATGGGTTGGTTGTTAATCCTGCAAAGTGCCAGTTTGGTTGCACTGAGATTGATTTCTTAGGCCATCATATTACAGAACAGGGAAGTATTCCCTTAGGCCAAAAGGTACAAGCTGTTAGAGAGTTCCCAAAACCCATGAACATCAAAGGGTTGCAAGAATTTGTTGGAATGATTAACTTCTATAACAGATTTTTACCACATTCTGCCGAGATACTTGCTCCCTTGTACCAAGCTATTGGGAAAAACAGTAGATCTATTAAAAAGATCTCATGGTCTGATGACATGGATCGTGCTTTCGATCAAGCCAAGGAGATGCTAGCTAAAGCCACCCTGCTGAATCACCCTGACCCATCATCACCCATAGCCCTTACAACTGACGCTTCAGACACTGCCATAGGAGCTGTTCTGGAGCAAAAGATTAAAGGGAATTGGCAACCCTTAGCTTTCCTGAGCAAGAAGCTTAAAACTGCTGAACAGAAGTACAGCACATATGACCGAGAGTTGTTGGCCATTTATTTGGGTATTAAGCATTTCAAGTACTTCTTAGAGGGCAGAGAATTCTGCATTTTCACTGATCATAAGCCTCTCCCCTTCAGCCTAGCCAAAATATCCGAGCCAGGACCAGCTAGACAACAGAGACAGTTAAGCTTCATTGCTGAGTTCTCTTCAGACATCAGGCATGTAGCAGGGAAAAACAATGTTGTGGCAGATGCTCTGTCCAGACACAGTGTGAACACACTGAGCACAGATATTGATTTTCTAACTATGGCTAGAGATCAGATTTCTGAAAATGTAGCTGCTGAAGTGGCTGATAGTAGCCTGGTACTGGACTGGGTGTCATTGGGTGACCCTGAGGTTAAACTCTTGTGTGACATTTCCCAAGGAAAAGCTAGACCAGTGGTACCAGATTCTTGGAGAAGAAGGATTTTCGACTTACTTCATGGGTTATCCCATCCATCTGTAAGAAATACAAAGAAAATCATTTCTGCCAAGTTTGTATGGCCTCACATAAAAAAACAAATTGGAACATGGGATAAAACTTGTATACCCTGTCAAACTGCCAAAACCATTAGACATTCCAAAACCACCCCAGCGCACATCCCTATTCCAGACAGGAAATTTGACCACATCCATGTGGACATTGTGGGACCATTACCTCCCTCACAAGGGTTTCAGTACCTTTTCACTGTTGTGGATAGAACCACTAGATGGGCCGAAGCTTTTCCTTTAAAAGATACCTCGGCAGACAGCTGTATCCAAACTCTGATTGGTTGGATTTCAAGGTTTGGCATACCTAGCCACATCACCTCTGACAGAGGGTCTCAATTCACGTCTAGACTGTGGCTTGGCATTGCTAAAAGTTTAGGATACACCCTCCACCATACCACCGCTTACCACCCTCAGGCAAATGGTATGGTGGGGAGGTTCCACAGAAACCTGAAGGAAGCCTTGAAGGCCAGGTTGGTGGGTAATGATTGGGTCCTAGCTTTACCTTGGGTTATGTTAGGGATCAGGACTGCACCTAAAGAGGATTTGAACTGCTCAGCTGCTGAAATGGTGTTTGGATCAACATTGACTGTCCCGGGAGAATTTATATCACCAACTCATAGGCAATGTGATGCACCAACTACCAAATTTTTGCCCACCAATACCGAATTTCACGGTAACTCTAAGTGTGCGCCTATCAAAGCCTTGGATACAGCTGCTTTCGTATTTGTAAGAGTCGACAGGCACAAAACACCCCTGTGCAAACCTTATGAGGGACCCTTTAGAGTAATTAGAAAAGGCGAAAAGACATTCACCATTGCGAGGAAAAACAAGGAAGAGGTCATATCTATGGACAGACTTAAACCTGCCTACCTTGAGAATCATGTCAACCCCCCTGCCCCACCCTCACAGGTGGCGACTTCACCGGCAATGGATCCGTCCTCATCATCTGTACCAAACCCAACACCGGCCCCCACAACTGCTCCGTACATCACGAGATATGGTCGAACTATTAAACCAATCCATTAAGGTTCTGGGGGGAATTGTGTAGTGGACTTAAGAATAACTGTGGTCAGACATTCACCATTCATGACATCATTAATTATCACAATTGATTATCACACCATACACACAATCAGGTGATTTGTACTCTACATAAAAAGATTATTCACCTCAATGTAATTCATTCATGCCAATAACGTTTTCTTGAATAGTGTATTTGCAATCCACTATATGATCATGCAGGTATTATTTCCATCGCCATATTACTCATAGACTGGCAATGGTTAGAAATGAGAATAACCATGGTGTACACCGACAGAAGGTGAAGCACAACATCTGGAATTCTACACACAGCTGTAACACACAAGCCAAAGCAGAGTGGAATTCGGAAACATAGTTGCAGTTTTGATATCATTGGGATATAACTAATAGCAAAAAGAAATGATACATTTATGTTTGCAGTGAGCCTGGTGCACTGGGAAAGGTGCACCAAAATTTTTGTATGGACATGAAAACCTGTCAAAGTCTTCACCAGTGTAGTAGTTGGTAAAACTTTGGCTCACGAGACTAGGTACAACATAATGCAGCCTGTTGGGATTTTTCCCTGAGTTAATTAAACATAGATAACTCAAATTTGAATGGGTACCCCTCTTATGATTAAGTATATGACCTGGGATATTTATTTGTGGTATATGGTGACTTTAATATTGTTATTCGGTAATAGTCATGAGCGAGTCTGAAAGAAAGGGCTGAGTAGGAAGACATTCTACCCCATGATCCAATACACCATCTTTTCTTTCTGCCAGCCAAAAAAGTGGCAGATGCAATGAAATTGTAGATCATGTGACTATTTGCAGCCAGTGTGAAATACATAGTGGTGGTTTGACTAGCCCACCCTTTTACTTATTATTGAAGTTCTCTGAGGATTGTATTATATAGCGAAATTTAGACTGAAGAAACTAGGCTGCAGGTTTATCAATTTCTCTGATTGTTTTTAGGAACTTTAGTATTCTTTGCTCACTTCATACTTGGTATAGTCCTCCACCATCCCTCCTTAACTGCTCAACTGCAACACAAAAACAACAAAACAAACCTGCATGAAAAAATTAAAAAAATTAATTTTTTTTTTATATTTAAATTAAAAAAAAAAGGAAAAAAGTACCCATAGAGACCACTACCAGTTAGATACCACTTTACCATTTGATACCAATCTTGTACTTGTTACAAAATCAATGTGTGATATCTGTACTTTGTTCATTTGATACCATATTAATGTAATTATAGTGTAAGTGTATTCATGACTGTGGTTTATCTTGAACTAGTTCTTTTAATCTAACTAACTTCCTGTTATGTTCAGTTGTAACAGGTAAAAGCCCATGGGATAAGAGCAAATCAACCTTAATGTCATGCCCCACTAGGTCAAAAGCGTGTAGCATCTCAAAAGCACTGAAAAATGGGGGAATCTCTTTGGATATATCTCTCCACATTATTCATTAAAACACCAGTGCACAAAGAAGTGACATATTCTTTAAACCAAACTGCAGGTCCGAACTGGATAGATGTACAGAGTACCTGATGAGGAGACACCATTCCAATATCTTACCGATGGTTAAAGAAAGAGCAATGATTTGGTAGATGTCAGAGAGGGAGGGATTCGTACCAAGTTTACGAATGGATACCATGACATACTCAATCAAATGTTCATGAAGAAAGCCATGACCCAAATCTGCTGTAAGAAAGGAAGATAATGTTATAGATACAAGAAGAGCAGCTAGATATAAAGTTTTGTGATTTCTTTTTCCATGTTTAAAAGGGGGGACTACACCTGAAACCACTGAAATTTGAACACATATTTGAGCTGTCGTAACTTTTTTTCCCTTTCTTCTGTGCAAATACTTTTGATACCAGCTTGTTGCTTATTGTGTGTGCTTTAAGATGATATGTAGAAAGTCTCTATAGGCACTTTTTCTTAGAAGATACATCCAAACACGCGAGGGTCACTAAAAAAAATGGCACTTCCTAATTTGTGGTAAACATAACTCCAAGGCGCCTTGGCGACGCGCCCCAAATTGGTGTGTGGGTTGCTAAAGCACGTAGCTGTGATTTGACGGTTTAATTTTATTTTTTTACGTGCAGCATTCGTGAGGTATGGTGATTAGAAGAGGTCGGGTCACAGATATTACGTGGGCGCCCACGCAATATCTGTGCCCCGACCTCTTCTAATCACCATAACTCAGGAGGGCTTGACTTGAATAAAAAAAAATTACACCGTCAAATCACAGTAAGTGCTTTAGCAACCCACACACCAATTTTGGGGCGCGTCGCTCCAGGCGCCTTGGAGTTATGTTTACCACAGATTAGTAAGTGCCATTTTTGAGTGACCCTTGCGTTTTTGGATGTATCTTCAAAGAAAAGGTGCTTATAGAAATCTTTTACATATCATCTTAAAGCACACACAATAAGCAACAAGCTTGAATCAAAAGTATTTGCACAGAAGAAAGGGGAAAAAAGTAATGACAGCTCAAATATGTGTTCAAATTTCGGTGGTTTCAGATAAAGTCCCCCCAGATAGCCAAAGCCAGTAGGACTGTCTCAGTGTCGAAATGAACATATAACACATCCTCAGAATTAAAGTTGTGGCTGGAGGAATCAACCTGGTGAAGAGCATGCTTTTTAATGATGGAGGCTAGCTTAGTTTTAAAAACCTCATTAATCCGATAATGATCCACGAAACTTTCAATAACATGGTGCAGGACAGAGCGAGACTCACCCCTGTTCATCAAGAATGCGTAAAAAGGCAGCTTCTGCACTCAACAGTATAATAATTAGTTACACAAATAGAAGGTCAGTATTTTGCAGTTTTGTACAAGTGATTTCTATGATACTTAAAACTATTACAATTCAATAGCGTGCAAGTCCTAGCGCATTTGCTAGGTTACTACATTTTGCAACGAAGATAAAAGTATGGCAACTCACGGTTCGTTGTTCCCTTCTGATCTCAGCAAAGACGACTGGATCTCGTATGCCCTGAGACTCAAATACTACTTTGAAGCAAATAACGTGACAGAAGCAGGCAAGAAGAAGTCTATATTACTGGCAGTGTGTGGTTCAGCAACTTTTCACAGGATCAGCAGCTTACTTACACCCACACGCCTGGAGTCCATCAACTTTCATGACCTTGTTGGTGAAGTCAAGTAGTTTTACGATCCGAAACCTTCCATAACGGTGCAGCGTTTCCAGTTTAACACACGAGTAAGAGCTCAAGGCAAGTCAATAGCAGTCTATGTTGCAGCTTTGAGGAAACAAGGCAAGCACTCTGTCTATGGAGACTCTCTGAATGAAATGATCAGAGATCGTCTGGTCTGCGGGGTAAATCACGATACGATTCAGCCTTGACTCCTGGCTGAGAAGGAACTTACCTTTGAGAGAGCATTTGAAGTTGCTCAATCCGTTGAGGCAGTTGAAAAGAACTCAAAGATCATTATTAAGAACGGTTTCAATGGCAAGCAAGAAACCTTACATTATAGTGAGACAGGATGTACACACAAAGACCGTAAATCTGACAAGAAATTTAAGAAAAACTCAACCTGTTACCGGTGTGGAGGACCTCAACTAGCCCCATCATGTAGCTTCAAAGAGACCATTTGCAGGTTTTGCAAGAAAAGGGGCATGTTGAGAAGGTGTGCAGGTCCAAGGCTAACCCCAAACAATCTTTATCAGCACCAAAAAGAAACTTCTATGTACAGGAGGAGCAAACTCTTCAACTTGAAGATGCTGAAGCATATGGCATGTATACTGTAAATTCAAGTACAAGGAAGCCTATTATTTTAGACTGGTATCTGAACGATATTCCAATCAAGATGGAGTTGGACACAGGAGCATCTCTCTCGATCATCAGCTCGACAACCTACAAAGCAATCACTCAATCGAAAAGTTCATCTCGAGAGAAGCCGCCATTCTCCTAAAAACTTAGACAGGCGAATCCATCAAAGTCCTGGGAACCACATCTGTGAATGCAAGGTATGGTAACCAGAAGGAGGTACTTACTCTTCAAGTTGTAGCTGGGGATGGGCCAGACTTGATGGGTGGAGATTGGTTATCACATTTTAACAACATTTCTTTGTGTGAAGTCAACCATGTCACCAAACCACTACAGGATATGCTAGACAAACATTCTGATGTCTTTGATAAGGACCTGGGATGCATGAAAGGAGTAGAGGTAACCTTGGAGGTTAAATCGGAGGTCAAGCCCCAAATTTTTAAACCTCTTACAGTGCCTTACCTATTGAAGCAGAAGGTTGCAGATGAACTGGACCGGTTATGTAACCTGGGAATCATTTCTCCCGTGAAAACAGCAAAATGGGCAACACCCATTATGCCAGTTGTAAAGAAGGATGGCACAATACGAATTTGTGATTTCAAATCCACTGTTAATCAGGCAACACATATTGAGACATACCCCTTGCCTCGAGTGGAAGAGCTGTTTTCTAATTTAGCAGGAGGAAATTATTGTTCGAAACTAGATATGTCAAGCTCATACTTACAACTTCCTTTGACAGAGTTACCCAAAGAATACCTGACCATAAATACTCATACGGGCCTTTACCAGTTTAACAAATTACCATTCGGTGTGGCATCTGCGCCGGCAATCTTTCAGCGTTCCATGGAGACATTGTTACGTGATCTTCCAGGGTTGTTTGTGTATTTGGATGATATTCTTATCACAGGGTCAATACTAGCAGAGCATCTAGCTAATCTGGAAGGAGTGCTAAAACGTCTCTCTGAAGCTGGTTTGCGATTGAACAAGGAGAAATGTGCTTTCTTTCTTGAGCAGATAGAGTATTTAGGTCACACGATTGATGCTCAAGGTGTGCACCCAATGGAGAAAAGATTAAATCCATAAAAAATGCACCTCAGCCTAAGAATGTCATGGAGCTGCACTCAATTTTGGGCATCCTCAATTATTACAGCCGTTTCTTGCCCACCTTATCAGCAAAAATGGCACCCTTATACAGTTAACTGCGAAAGACGACCAGGTGGTCTTGGGGTGGTCAACAGCAGGAGGCATTCTCTATAGTGAAGGATGCACTTCAGGAGGACACACTATTGGTTCACTTTGACCCTTCCAAACCTCTCGTAGTGGCTTGTGATGCCTAACAGTATGGTCTTGGAGCTGTGCTCTCTCATAAAATGGACAATGGTGAAGAGCGTCCGGTAGCTTTCGCATCACATACTCTTAACCCAGCTGAGAAGAAATACTCCCATCTGGAGAAAGAAGGCCTGGCTATTATTTTCGCTGTAAAGAAATTTCATCACTACATTTATGAACGTCATTTTACCATTGAGTCAGACCACAAGCCTCTTTCATTTTTGTTCCGTGAGCTGACTAGCATCATCTCGTATTCAGAGATGGAGTTTAACACTATCAGCGTATCACTACAGTATACGTTACAAATCTGGGAAAACCCTAAACAATGCAGGTGCATTAAGTAGACTTCCTCAACCAATCACAACTACTCATGATGGGCTTACTGGAGATGTCATGCAGCTTATGGACCATCTGTCCACTACCACCATTAGTGGTGCTCACATAAAAAAATGGACTAACCGAGACCCAACTCTTTCAAAAGTGAAAGCTTTTGTTTTACAAGTTTTTCCATCTGACAAGTTGGAGGTTGAGTTTACACATTTCCAGTCCAGAGCTCGGGAATTGAGGGTTATCAATGGATGCATTCTTTGGGGAGCTAGAGTAGTCGTTCCACCACAAGGCCGAGAAGCAGTGCTGAAGGAACTTCACGACACACACCCTGGATGTAGCAAGATTAAAGCTCTTGCAAGGTGTTAAATTTGGTGGGCAAAGATGGACTCTGCCATCGAGGATGTAGTCAAACATTGTCAAGTCTGTCAACAATCGAGACATTTACCTCCAGTGGCTCCACTCCATCCCTGGGAGTGGCCCAGCAAACCCTGGTCCAGATTACACTTGGACTTTGCAGGTCCATTTCTTGGACACCATTACATAGTCCTGATGGATGCATACTCTATAAATGGATTGTGGTGGAACTAATGCCATCGATCACTTCTGCAAAGACAATCGAAAAGCTTCGCATGATCTTCTCAACCCATGGATTACCTCAGAAACTTGTCACAGACAATAGAGCAAATTTCACCAGCAGTGAATTTCTCCAGTTCACAGAGAAGAATGGCATCAAACATGTAACATTAGCACCTTACTATCCATCTACCAATGGCTTGGCTGAACGAGCAGTTCAAACTTTCAAGCGAGCAATTGAAAGAATGCATAACCTTCCTATTCAGGATAGGTTGTCCAAATTTCTGTTGACCTACAGGTTAACTCCCCACACAACAACGGGTATAGCTCCAGCTGAACTTCTCATGGGCCGTCGTCCACATTCATTATTGGACAACCTAATCCCTGATCTATCCCAGAAATTAGAATATAGACAAGTTAAGCAAAAGCTGTCACATGATTCGTCAAAATCAGTTCATAATTTCGAAGTTGGAGACAGTGTGTTTGCAGAGAATATTACAGGGAAGTCACCTAAATGGATCTCTTCAAGATAGCAGAGGTGGCTTGTCCTCTCTCATATGTAGTCGAACTAACAGATGGCAAGATCATCAAATGAAGACATGAAATTGACATAGCTCAAGACACACCTGCTAAGGATCCACATCCACTTGCCATTCCTCCACCAGACTTGTCTCGTATGACTGAAATTCCACCATCTGCTCCACCAATCGCTCTTTCGAGTCAATCAAGTGCTCTCGCTTCATAGCATAAACGAATACCAGCCTCACATCCTCCACATCAGTCTACAAGAAAATGTCAGCATCCTGACTATTTCTCAAGCAAGTAATATCTAAAAAGGGAGAAGTGTGATATCTGTACTTTGTACATTTGGTTCAGTTTTTTTGTAATTATAGTGTAAGTGTATTCATGACTGTGGTTTATCTTGAACTAGTTCTTTTAATCTAACTAACTTCTGTTATGATCAGTTGTCAGTATTTTGCAGTTTTGTACAAGTGATTTCTATGATACTTAAAACTATTACAATTCAATAGCATGCAAGTCCTAGCGCGTTTGCTAGGTTACCACACAATGTATTGCAGTATTTCATTTTAAATAGTAAAGGGACAGGTAAACTAGTTGTGGTTGACATGAGTACAGTCTTGTTTCCTTCTTTTCTTCTTTTTCAACAGATCAATCCAATAGAGTAGTTAATTTTTTAATTGGTTGTTTACATCATTTACTCATATTGGAAATGTGACTATTGTTTAGATGAAAGCCAGCAAAGAACCTACCCAATGAGACGGTTATGGCTCTGGTCCTATTACTTGCAACAGACGAGCAAAGACCTGCAAACGGATAGAATAATGCTCATTGGGAAACTAAGAAGCCAATAATGGCATGGTCATGCTAGATATTTTTGCCTTGGTATTGAGTGAAATACTGTATTTTCGCCACTCGCCTTTATAGATGCTCTCTATGGCCTACTCTAAGTAAAAATAAATGCTGCTCTAGAATAACCACCCCACATATGATTTTGTCCACTATCTAACCAACTAGTCAAATTGGGAAAGGAGTCATGCAATTTAGTCTCCATTCAGTGTAGTAAGAAATCCAACTTTATCATTATCAGCACACTTCTTGTTAAGCAGGATGAAGAAATGTTGCGGTACTTAGTCTCCACTTAAAGGAAAATCCTACCTCACCAACAGCAATGCAGCTATTAAGACAACTTTTTTTTGCCTTTGATTTTTGCTGATGACAACAACACTTGCCGCTGTAAACTTCGCCATTTCAGAAACTGCAGTATTTTTCTAGTAGAGTAGGGTTAGATGCAGCCATGCTAGCAAACAGCTTGAGTTAGATTTTACTGTGCAGCTCTAATGAAGCATTTTGCTAATGGCCACCAAATTATGTTCTGTGTGCAAATATATCCACCGATAATAGCACCAATATTTCATTTCGACTCACCATAACTCGCTAATGTTGATCGACTGAACACGTGAACAAACCAGCTGTAGTAAATCTTGTCTCTCCATTCCAATAGTGAGTTTTTGAGGTGTACAGATAATGCTGGAGTACTGCTCAGGAGTGAGGACTTCATACAATAGTTTTCCTTGTGATAACTTTTTTTAAACCATTAGTAGGCGCGGCTGGACGCGCACTTACGGACACACGCGCAATCATTCGTGCACCTCCGACGCAACGTTACTCGAAGCAACGAAAGCGTCGAATAGTGGACAAATTTTGTGAATCAGTCATTTACTACAGTGCAATTCCCTCCAGCAATGGAAAAGCTTACTTTGGATAAGAACTCCTCAATAAAGATAATGCGACGGAAATTGGAGTAGGTTGTTGATGGGGAAGGCAAGTGTTTACAGTCATGTTTGTGTCTAGGAACTCTAGATTGTTTTCAGTTTGTTTTCCAGAGGTGGTATTGAAGCATAGTTTATTTATGTTTTAGGCAATATAGCCCACAAGGATAAATAATATTGTGAAGGATATAACTAAGTGTTTTGCAGATGTGATGTTGATTATCTAACTTCTAATCATTGTATCTCACGTATATTGTTTCTCACTTTGGGAAAACACATCTTGCTTTGAGGCAGCATAAATTATAGGTTTATAATGAATCACTATTATTTCAACTATATATTTGTATAAGACTTCAATTAAAGATGTCCTGCTGGATTACTGTAAAGCAAACTTCTAAGTGATATGAAGCTTTGACCTTGAAATATCTTCTAGGTGTGATCATCTACTGTATAAAATTCAAAGACTCCGGCAGCTGGTTTTCCTGGGAGAGTCATTTTGTTCCACATGTTCAATCAAACTGGGATGACTGTAGAATACAGGTGCTCACTGTCCCGGTTGTGGTAACAAAGTTTGCAAAAATTGCTGGCTCACAGCTCATGACCATTCTCAGAAAATTATTTGCAAAGTGCGCCAAATGAAGTGGTGTAGTCATCACTAATTTCTATATGTTGGTAAAACTTACTAAATTGCCTCACGTCTATATCCGATACCATTTCTGAATAACATGCTGCTTCCTCAAAACCGAGTTGCTTCTTTGAACAATGAAAGACATCGAAGTTCTAGTTTATTTTTGTCTGAACAATTTAAAAAGCTGTCACGTATAGAGTTACTAAATATTTCAGCTTGTTCCTTCTTCACTGATATGAGCTGACACAATACTTAAGTTTCTTCAGATAATCCTTTTAAGTTTGTGAATGGGTGACAACTAGAAGCATGTAGTTGCTAGACATTATTTTACATTATTATAATTATGTAGTTGTTAAAATGGTTGTTGACCTCCCTCTGGTTGGGGTAATTCAGCTGTAGTCAAAATACAAGCCTTTAAAACATTGCGGCCTCAAGCAGTTGCATCCAGACAGTTCATATCTATGCTGAATTATTCCATTACTTCCTTATTTTTAACACATACCATTTCGCATGAGCACTAATGTGTCTATATTCACAACATCAAATCAATGTTCATAAATAACATAAATCATGTATTTATAATATAATACACATTTGCTGCAAGTCTTTTTTCCCAATTATGCCAAATCACCATCTTAACTTTTGTTCAGTCATACGCTCATCATTAGAAACTATTACCAGATGAAATTAGGTTAGCAATTTATTTCCTCTTCTTGATATTGGTTCCTGATGGTATGAATAGGTGTCATTAAGCATGTTACACAACAAAGAGAATATTTTATTGTGTCCCTCACACACCGTCTTTCTTTTGGCAACAGGCTTATTGAGAAGACCGCTGTGAAGTACCGGATAACCTGTTTTTCCCTTCCTCTGGTTCCACCGTATGATGCAACCATCTCCAGCTCCAACAAAGAAAAACATGTAGGACATACGTATGGGAGTGTGCTATTCAAGACTTTCTTATTGAATGCCATGATTGGTGAGTGTTTGTTGTAGTATATGTTATAATCACTGTTGTGAGAAAGTGTAATTGCTACGAATTGATTTTGCAGAGAAAGCTTCAGAAGAATGCTGCCATGCTCGAATCACGACTAAGTCATATATCTCTTCTCTCTCTCCAACCTCTTCCAAATCCAAAATCACAACATCCATTCCAACCTCCCTATTAGTCACATCCCAGCCATTAATGTGACTCCCAGCGTAAAATCTTCACAACTGTCACAGTATGACTCACAACAGCATAGGGTGAGTGCTTCTAATGACATTTGCACTAAGAAACACGATATAAGAAAGTCAATGTGCATGTAGAAGTAAAATTGTTTGGAAATTCCTAGGTATTTCATTAAAAATGGAGCTATCGATGTTTTATAGATACAAGAATAAATTCAACAAATTGATTATAGTGGCTCATTCTTGAATCATGAATCATATCATGTCTAGGATTGGAAGCAAGTCATGATCCCCTTTGAATAGTACTTATCACTCCACGTTTACTTCGCGATAATGCCAAAATCGATTTTAATTGGTTAGATGCCTTCTTTACAGGTTAGATTGGGATTATTTCACAGCCTATTGAAACAAGCAAGTCTCCAAGGAAAAGTCGGAAATTTAAATCTATTTTTAATAGCGTTTGCCTACAAGCAGTTGCAGCCATATGGCACTTGCTGCACCATTGAAAATGGGAAGACTAGTGGAAAAAATAGTTACACTATAGAGATTAGTGAGTGACACCAGTCACGTACATGTGTAGCAGCAGTCCAAATTTCCCAGTTGAATTGGAACTAGAATGGGATGATCTTGGAATTTTCTGTCAGTTGTCAATTCACATGAATATAAAAAGAGAATATGACCATAAATGCAGAAATATTTATTTCTTTACCTTAATTTCAGTATATATCAAGGGAGAAAAGTACATCATTTTTGGAGGAATTATCATATTTGGGCAAATTAAATACTAAATTTTGTTTTAGGGTATATCTGGTAATGTTTGCAGCAGATGGTTTCCATTCGGCTTGTTGGAACACATATGTTTGTGGTTGATGTGTAATTTAGCCTTTATTTGTGTTTATCCCAATCAATGCTGTCAATACACTTGTGCAATACTGTAATTGAAGAATAGTACACCAAATTAAAAATCATAGTCATATTCGTGGCTGAGAGAATATTTTTTCTTTGCTTGCATTTGTTAGTAACAACCAATAATTTTAGTGTTTCCTTTCTGCTGTGCCAAATAAAAAATTGGACTTAGGAACACAGTGTTACTCAAGGAATGATTGAATGTAGTTATGATCAAGCATGTCTACATGAGAATTTAACCGAATTGTTTGGCTTCAAATAGCTGTAATACCAACAAGAAACTTATAATGAAGAAAATAACGTTTATTCCATTTTATTTCACTAGATGTTGTTTTCTCCATATTCTTATTATCGCCCTACCAGACATTTTGTACTCCTACATCACTGAAGGATAACACTCACACTAAGTCCATAATACAGACCATTATATATTGTAGTTTCAGAGATGCTAAACAAATGTAGGTTACAAGTTTCTTGTGCATGTACAATGATCATTAGATTGTTAATCCATTTCATGGTGGATAGGTAGTTTAGTGAAATGAGAGGTCTGTTAGACACCATATTGATTGTTCCTGGAGATTGAACTGAAGGAAAGCCTGGCCATATTAATGTGGATAGGAATGATTCTGACGCTTTATGTGAAGTGATGTTATGCTGTGAGGGATTAACAAAGAGAGAAGACGAAATATATGATTTAACATACATTGGTTCTCTTGGCATTTTCTTTTTTTAGTTTTCCTTTTGGTTCTCCCCAACAAATTAGTGTCCCTGTTTCTACATGGTGGATAAATCTTTAAAGAAATATGCTGAAATCATGGCCCTTCTACTTGCATGTTTGCATAGATATAGTGTAAATATTGTTTCTCTAGGCATTTTAACATGGTGAATAACGTATAACAATCCTTAAATTTTGAGTTTCTATACCCTTAAGGATTTATGTTTGACATGTTTCCCATATTATTCTACAGTCACAGTATCCCTTTGAGTCATCCATGATGGCTATGGCAGGAGGACTACTCTTGGGTATCGAACTTGCCAACAACAGTGTTTCAGTCCACATCAATAGAGGACAAGTATTAGCTGAGGATAACCAAAAACGGAGCCCCAATCCTTATATTACAGTTTGCCTTGTACCTGGCAGAACCTTGAGTCGAAGATGAATACGTAAGTTAAGATGAATACACTAAATTCTTTATATGCAAACATTTAAGGTTAGTGAAAGACATGCATTATGTGTGTTTCTCCTCTAGATATTATGATGCTCAGTACAAGTTGTGAACCTGTTTGTTTCAAACATTTGAAATGTCGCTAGTTGAAAAAAAACTGCACAGAATCCCATCATAGTTTTAATGAACACATCCTGATAAAGTGTGACTTTACTGTTGTACATGGACTAAAAATATGGCAAGCTTGGAAAAAAAAAATGGTGGATGTGGCAATTGAAGATTCTGATGGCGTTTGCTACATTGCATGTAACTTCTTGGCATAAGACCTCTCGACTTCTCCTGGGTTAATAGCCTATGATCTTTGGGCTAGTAACCTTGATTATGGAGAGGAGATTTATTTGCTTCAAAAAAAAATAGGACTATTCCACCAGTGACAGTATCAATGTAAAAATTAAAGTGATTATCCAACACTAGTTCATGCCCAATGAAAAATGTATCACCCCATTTGAAAAATTCTATGGCTCTAAACAGAAGTTGATATGGCCTGTGGTCAAAAGTACTTCAGCAGTTCATCCAAGATATTGCCTGATGACTTCCAACTACTTCTCAGTTAGCTTTGAATCCCTTTTAGCACTAACACTGTAGATCAGTCGCAGTCAGAGACCGCCAGGATTCTCTTGAATATGATGCCATGTGGACAAGAACCAACTGTATTAGGTCACAAAGTCATCATCACACAAGCATAGCATCTGTTTATGTATAATGGCATATGTTGTTGTTGTGTATGCGATTCAAAATGGAGTTTGATTCAACCCTCTGATCCACTTTGGAGTTTGACCTGCTTTTAAGTTGTTGCAATGCGTGTTTTTTTGTCATCCAAAAGTAAGTACACATAAATATAGTAAAATTACCAATGCTTCAGATATTAATTGCTATGCCGATATTGTAATCTTCAAATTTCCCTATTCGGATTGTTAATAGCACATATCTAATTGTTTATATGCAAGACTTGACATATTGGATTGAAATTTAAGTGATGCGAAAAACTCGTACATTTTAGTTTGTTAATTATCGTAATAAAAGTTGTAATGTTTCTATGTCGTGCAATAATATTTTCTCTAAACCTACAGTTCATAGTAAACTAGAGTTTTAGTTGTGCAATGAGAATATGGTCTTACCTTGTGTATATGCATAATGGTAGCATGTTAGCATCCTAAACGATGGTTTCAGCCAAGAAAAGTTACTGAGTTAGTCTTGAAACATTGCTAATGTAATAAATCTGCGTATTATAAACTAGAAAAAACATATGTTGTTGCTATTCTAACTGTCCCCATGTAAGGTCAGTTATAAAGCCTCATTCAATGATATTCTTTCAATAGCGCAGGAGAAATCCTCCTATATAACAGCATAGAGGTTTAGAAACATCCTCCAAGAACTTCACAAACCAAACAGCAGAACACTGCGTGGTTCATTCATTCTTCTTATAATAGAGCATGTGCCATCATTACTTATGAAACAGCACTTGAGCTAGCTTCATTGCATCATCGACAAGAAGTCCTGCCCATGCCACGTTTCGCCAAATGTGCAACAGATTAGTCGCTGCAAATCAATGGTACATTCAGAGTTTACTCGTTCAAAAGCATTATATCTGAATTTGTGAGTTGAGTGTGGAATAAAGCAGAGAAATGTAGAAACATAAAATAATTAATCTTGAAGATGAATTTCAAGAAAATTTTAACAATTCAATGTTTTATATTTAGCTTCCAGTTTATTGCACAAAATCAAAGGGTTCTTAGAATTCTTTGAATACTTTTGGGAGCTAATATGATTTGAAACCACCATTTAGGCAGTTATGAAGTTGCTGATGTGAATTTTAGCTGAGATAAAAGGTTTTTGAGTTTCCTTTTTTGTTTTCATACTCCTTTTTGACTCAAGTTGGGGTCAAACCCTTATAATGAGAGCTCTGTAGCAAATTCCCAGATTAGGATAATAATGTTCCTTCTCTGGTTTTTTATGACCAATTTATAGTTCCATCTTGAGAACTAAGACATTGCTCTGTACTCTCTCTGGCTGTGTGCATGGGACTGGGGCAGGAGTGGCATGAACAGATTTCTTGGTGAATTAAAAATTCCACTCTCAAACATTGGCCCAGAAGATAACTGCGAAGACAGCTGGTATTTGCTGCAAAATGTGGTAAGTGCCACAAATGACCTTAAAAGTGAATCATCTTTAGACAAAGAAATGTATGCTTTGATTGATTGGTGTTTAATCTATTGATTATATATCATGATTTAGGCATTATAATTAGTATAATGTGCTGGGAAATTATTAACATATACTAACCTGTGGAAAATTTTCATTGAATTTTATCCTATTATTTTTATGCTCAAATTAGTGAATAGTGAATGCAATACATGTGGGGTAGTGTGAATATATGCTAGGACATGCAATTAGCTGTGGCTTACAGGCCGATGGTTAGTGTTGGAATATTGTATGGCAATGCATATGTAATATTTGTACTATCACATTCATTATTTTAACTAATTTCAGCAAAACTAGTAATACTCTTTTTGTCCAGCTATATATTTGAGCCTGCTTGTCAGCAGTAAAGCAGCCATCATCGCTCATAAGTTTGATAGGATTAGCAACTATAATTCTTCAAGTCCACTCCTGCATATATTTGACTTCAAATTTTTGTTTTATTACCCTATGACATTCAAGATCCTTGAGCATTTATGCTGTCTCACATAACTGTTGTCATATTTTCTAGGCCAAGATACCTGCGGTGCAAGACACTATGGTAGATTGTTCTATTTATGGAAGGGTACTCCTCAGTGTCAACTATTCCATTGGCCATATTTCAATATTCATAAATAGAGCACAAGGTTTAGTTATGGCTCAACAAGACAAAAACACTAATCTGTACATGAGGGTTACCCTCGTATCTGACACGACCAGGTATCATAAGATGTCCAAAATTATATAGAATACATTAAATCCAGTGTACAGAGAAACATTTCAGGTTAGTCAAATATATAACGAACGCTAGTGAGTATTTTTCATCTTGATATGCTGATGTCAAGAAGAAAAATATTTTTTTTTGTTTCCCAAGCATCTACAGATATTTAAGGTTGGCACATAACAATTAAGCAGAGAGCAAAATTGCTTTGATAACATCAGACGGTAAAGGTTACAGTTGTTAAGAAGCAAGCATGTAGGATTGAAATGAAGGAGAAGGTTTATGGTGGCCGTTATGACACCATGTATTTAGTAGATTGACATGAAGCTGTGCAGGACATGGAAATGATATACCTCAACCTAATCCAAATACGTCATAGTCAGAACTCTTTACCTTCAATTTGAAGCTGGTTTTAATAGCGTTGGTCCTTACCATTCAGATTTACAAGTGCTGATATATTTATATATTGCATATATACATTATACTCATGTGATTTCTTCTGTGGCCAGAGAAATTCCACTCTAACAGTGTCATTAAAATATAGTAGAAATATGTAACAGAAATGCAGAGGAAAAAAGGTGGTAGCCAGTGGGAATTATCTGATGGTGATACTGGGACTTGGCTGTTGTGGTGGGTTTGAGGAGAAAAAAATAATTGGGACTAAAAAAGTTATTGTTTCAAACATGTGGCTACAAATGATAGTTCACCTACATTGCCACTCCCTTTGCCAACTACTCTAGATATGCATTGATCCAATAACATATGTTGGATCACAAACCTCCGCCATGCTGAGAGTTTATTATCCATCATAATCCAATTAGTTTGTCTTGCATGCATTATTGGTGTTGATATTTTCATGATCAAACTAAGTGATTGAGCATTAAATATAACTAGACGCTAGCTTTGACTGGCGGCTTGGGTTTGGGGGGTTTCGAGTGTTATTTAGATTCGAGCGCTGGGTGTTCACCAAGATCTATTAAATGTTCCTTGTCCAAATCCATCCATAATTTTTTGAATTATCCTGCTAACAGACAAACATACACTAGTGCATTCTTAACCATCCGTTGTTGGAGGTATTTATTTTACATTAAACTTTAATAGAGTTACGCCATTGACTGATTGGCCACCGATTTTTTTAAATTTTATAACCATAATATTTATCCCCCTGATCTTGTTTTCATGCCGAATCAATATAAAGTGTTCATGTAATTAGATTGGAAATATAGTAGGCTGCGGCTTAAACTCTCTATTGACATGAGCAAACAAAATCTATGCAAAGCTGTAAACTAACTACAAATAGTTCCTTCGAATTGCAGCTGCTTTCTCAAGACAAGAAAATTCAGAAAGATTTTAGGTGAGCATAGTTACTGTTGAGTCTTTCTCTGCAGATCTTCCAGAATTAGTAGCTAAGGCCAGAAAGAGAGCAGGTTCATGATGGCAATTTCAATTTTCAGACAAAAGTTGTTATTTTTTGTTTTTTGCTTGCATGCCCGGTTACTCTTGGTTTATGATTATTTAATATAGAACTCTACTGGGCATGTTTGAAAACACAAGGTAATTAGCATGTAGCTACTATTAATTTTAATTATATATTTTTTTAACATGGACCGTGTTTGTATTGTTGGTAGGAGCATGTGACGGTTGATTGGTTTAGCCTCTACGTTTTTTTAATTGCTTAACTGTTAAGGTTAACCTACCACCACCAATATGCATATTAATATGATGATGCCTGCTAAAGATTTACAAGCATAATATATGTCGCGAAAAAAATCAATTCCAACAACACAATCAACAACAGTAACATCTCTCAAGATAAATTTGGTGAATGCATACTGCTTAGAAGATCTACCTTGTGTTATGTGTATAAATAAAATTGTTATCTTACTTTGGTTTCAATGTGATCAATGTAGTTCTGGTTGAGCATACTTGGATTACTCAGTGTACTCTCTTTCTATGTGCATGGCACTAAATCCGATTTGGCAAGGACACGTTTCTTGGCATGATTGTAGTCCTAATTGTCCAACATTGGTTTGGAAGAAGTCGATGGCTGCTGGCACAATCTGGAAAAAGAGGTAATGCCTGTATGTGTATAACAGCTGCCTCATTTTCAAATATATTTATTTAGACTACTAATTAATTATATTCAAAAATATTTTCTTGAGAGAGCTGCATGCTTGACTTCCTGATTGCTACAGTGTGTCATTTATTATTATACGTGTTGAAAATCGGATTGACAACCAACTTTATTTGTCCTTATTTTAACAGCTCAAACTTGAGTTAACTTTTCACTATATTCGTATCGTTTGAAAGCATACTAAGTACGTAATTAGAATCATCTCGATTGTGATATATAAGCAGACAAATATATCTATTTCACCATATCTCGCCATTTCCACAATATGTATATTAAACATCCATCACAGAAAACTCAACATTCAAGGGGGGGGGAGGGGGGGGGGGGGGGTGGATTTGGCAAGCTTGTTTGCTCAGATACAGGCTTTCAGAAACTGCAATAATTGAATGAATTAAACCAATTATGAAACAGCAGCTCAAGTGTGTCAGACATTTTAATTTTTCCACACATCTCATTGAAACACAAGTCATTTTTTTCCCTCAAGTTTGTAATCGTAAGGCAATCTCTTGGGATTGTTTTGGCAAAAAAACATGTTTATCTGGAATAGTTATCATGAATAGAACTTGTGGCAGTTAGTTACTCAAAGAAGGGGAACTTGACTTGTTTAATTTTGTAGAAATTCCAATTAACCCTCATAGCGCAGATGTGCAAAATTTTGTCTGCATAAAAAGTAATTCCTTACACGTATGGACTAAATCAATCCCAATGTGATTAAAAGTGCTTAACAGTAAAAATTTAGAAAATCCGTGGCAAATCAAGGAGTTTTCATCTGTGGACTTCTTTCTTTGGACACCAACTAGATTAGTACAGCTGCAGCTGTGGTTTGTACTTAGAGCATTCTCACAGCACACAATTGCTCTATTGAAGCTCTAGATATATATAAGTCAGCTTGTTGAGTACGAAGCCAAATCAGTTGAATCTGAGAAATTAGTTAATAACTGGATTATTTTTTATCTGTGGACTTCCTTCTTTGAGGCAATTAATCCACCTGAATCTATTATTGGAAAGGCTGTTACTATTAATAGGTAGCAATCATTACGTAAATTGTTGTTGAAAGGAGTGCAACTAAATTTTCTATGATCAATAATCAAAACTGCAATTTGTAACTGATGGTCGCTTTTGTACAATTCCACTGTTTCTCTATGCTCTCTCACAATGGAGGGCTGCAAGGCTTCTTATTCATAAGAAGAAATAATTGGAATCCCTTTGCCTATCGGAAAGGAGTTCCTACTAGATAGATTTTTATTTAAATTGCAGCAATTAATATTACCTGCTGTTATTCCAATGACTAAATCATCAAGATTAAAATTTTGCAAGTTTACTTCTACATGGTGTGATTATAATTAGATGAATATTTTTTGTAACCATTCGAAACTGAAATCGATGGTTATAATAGGAGATCTGATTAAAAATGGAAGGGCAATCAATAGTGTATAATGTATTGTAACATTGCTTACATACAGAAATAAAGGACACCACTTTCTTCCTTTTTGATTCTGTCTTTTCCATGTTTCTCAGGATGTTGCAGTTGAATGGGCTACACCACAAAGAAAATTGCTACAGCGATTAATGAAGCGAAAAACGAGTAGTGCACTAGTTGAATCCCAATCAGCAACCATTTCTCCCAGACCGACAAAACAAACAGAACCTATGCAGAAATCGTTTCAACTCACAGACATGATGAAATCTATCGCCCGCCCACAGGTTGTGATCAAATCTGCATCCAAGACTCACAAACCACCAACAGCAACAAAAGAAACAACACAAAAATTAGAGGAGATAAAAATGACTCAACACACATTTCAGGTGATCCAATCTATAACCAATATCCTACACCAACAACTCCTACTCAAAAGACAAAACAATCATTAGAAAATTCGGAGAAGTCCATCTACTCTCATATGGTGAATCAATTAGCGTACTGTTCTTTCACATCATGTATAGCATCAAAATCAACATAACAACTGTTACAGAAATCAGAGAGGAGAAAAATATTCTCCAACGAGGTATCCCGATCTGCAACATCATCTCTGTTACCAACAACATCAACAGTGCAAACCACAATGCGTGATATCTTGGCTTGTAATCCTCACCCATTTCCAAGGTGAGATTGGCTTTGAACAATTTTCAGGCAGTAAAGCTATAATTTCCATTCTAGATGCGGCATTTGATTAGATTCCTACTCATCACCCCCTCCACTTTCTATATGCCCCCTTTTGAATATGTATCAATATATGTATATATTGTTCCTTTAAGGAAAGGTGAGTTTCTATCAGGTCAGAGTGCATTGTAATTAATTTGCTAAAAACATGTTTAAGAGCCGGTGACATTAAATGAGAGTGAATACAAAATGTTTTAGTCACTGGAGAGTTGCTTTTAAGTATCAACTCTCAAACATAAATATACTGGGGTAGGTCCTGATTGGATGATCCGTTTGGTGAAGTTTTGGCCAGACTGCTTACTGGCATAACTCGAAGTTAATCCATTTCTGATTCAGTAATACATGTTGTCATGAGAACTAGACACGTATATGTGCAAGCAATTCTTTCCTGCCTATTAGAAGCAGCTGCTATTTTGTTTCTCAAGATTTGATATAACATCTGAAGTGATTGCAAACTTTCTTGGCGCCATTTTGATGGAGCCTCGGACTCTCTCTACTCTCACTATGCTGCAGTGCTGTTTAGACCAGAAAAAGCATTTAATTAACACCTTTAGTACATTTTGTGACTAGTTCTTACTTTTATTATATCTACAATGCTCTTATATCAGAATACTCTGATATTTAAAAATATTGTTATATGTGCATTTTGAATGTAAAAAAATGTACAATGTTGTACATAATGAAAATTCCCTGCCAAAAACATAACTTGGAAGGACCACTTCAAAACAGGCAGAGCGAGCCATCCCTGATTAGGTTCAACTGTTACGGAAAGGATGAAGAAAAGAAAAATCCCCACATCCACCGATACAATTGCATGCCACTTGCTCTCCATCATATGTCGTGATGTAACTCTACTCTCAATGAAATATATGTTACCATATCTTATGTAGACATATTGCATTAGTCACCTCATTATACCACTTAAAGGGTAGTCTAGAAATCTAAATCTCGAAAAAGCCCTAAATTTTTCACTTATTTAATCACATTATTTTTTTCACTGGGCAGGTAATGACAATAGCATACTGTACTTTTTCTATGTGCTGTCAAATGAATTGCTCTATGCATGTATTGATATATTTTCTTTGAAATTATATGCTACAACATCAAGGTCATTATTAAAAAAAAACTGCACCCGCAAAGCTCCACTGACATAACTCACCCAAGCATGGATTATAAAGTACCTAAATTGTTGTGTGACTTCCCAAAGTCCATAGCTGTAATATACTTGGATCCAATTCTATAGGATTGTACAGTTGGAAAGTTGGCGTGTGGCATATTTTAGACACCTCAAAACCATGAGTTATAGGCATGTCTAAAATACAGCAACCAATAACATTTCATCTCCATAACACCATGTGAATCTGATCTACACACATCACAGCACATGGTTTTGGAAAGTCACTCATTTATTTTGGTACATTGTTGTATATCCATGCATGTGCGAGTAATGACTGGAATTTAGGGGGTGTAGAGTTTGATTGGTGACCATGATGTTGGTGCCTGCACTTTCTATAAAAATGAACCTATAGAGAAATTTAATGTTTTAACCTGTTGTTTCCCCTTTGAACAGGTAGATAAATGTACAGCATAAACGGACAAAATAGTACCACCGCCTTCATGAACTTTGGTTGTTTATGTTTCCTTCTCATCTGTCTGATATGCGCTGCTCTCATTCTCATTTAGAAGATTTTTTGTTTGGTTTCCTTCTGATATGTTGCTGAAAAATGCTGGTCGCAAATTATCATTACATGCATGGTTTAAAAAATGTGCAGTCTCTTGTGAGGATGAATTCAGTTTATGTAACCTTTTAAGTCCTACATGGCACCCCTATCCTTTGCTAAATATTTTAGTCTATTTACTATGTAGTAGAGCTGTGTCCTAAATAAGAACTGCTGAATGTTGCAGGGCCAATTTCGAGAGACTGGACCATAGCAGAAAAAAAAAAAGTGTATAAATAACGACATTTTTAATTATCAACAAAATTCAATTGTGTGTCTAGTTCAGAAATATTGTTTAGAATGCACCAGTTCAATGTTATGTGCTACTTTACTTGCTCTTTCAGTTGGAAGCTGAGGCACTAAACAGCCTGACTATATGGTATAAGTAAAAAATAAATAATAAACATCAATAGGTCAAACCTCGATTTCCTCTATCCCATGTACTTGTTATATATAACTACAATTATTACTAACCAAATGAATTAACACATATGTATTCCTCCTTCCAAAGTTTCAACAGCAACTTATTCTTCAAGGGAATTCAACACCTCCTTCTACAAGCGGCATAAACATATCCTCCTTAAAAGGTCATCAATCCACTTGACCCCATCAACTGATAAGACATTCCGCCAGTTCAACAAAACATCCTTCTTTAATGACTGCTATCAGTACTTCCATCCTCATCGGCCAATAATCTTTCTCCCTTAATATCCATCTACTCTACATTCCTCTAAGTCCTTTATTACCACCTTCAATATAATCAATAAATAAACCCTCTAACTCAATGGCCATCTTATTAACGTTCAATATAAATGGATATCTACCCATTCCTCAAAAATTTTAATGAAAATTTCAGCTAGTTTGTGCCATCAACCTCAATTTCTTTGAGGGCATTCAGCGCCTGTTATTAAAAAAAAAATTCTTAATGGCCTCATCATCATCCTTACAGATGGACTATGAAACACTTCTTCCTTTAGTGTACGACCTACATCTTCATGAAAATCAAGACTTACTAAAATAAAACCCTGTCTAACCTCATTCTCCAAATACATTCAGCAACTCCTCTATCAAGGATCATTAACACACTCTTAAACAGCTAACAACACTTCCTGACTCAACTCCTTCGTCGAAGAAAATCAGTACCACCTCTTTCTAGGAAATCAAGAATTTGCTCACCATGGTGCATCAAAAATTCCTTCAGGAATATCAACATCGCCAAAATTTAGTGCCTCTACCACGAGATATTTACCCCAGGGGAACGAAATGCTGATGGCCTATGAAAAAGGATGTGCTTGTTCTGGACCATCAACCACATTTGCTAACAGCCAACACCTCAATTCTCTAGAAAATCAACACTGCACTTATCAATGTCATAAATTCTTCCCACAGGAATATCAACTCAAAATCAATGGTCATCAGCAACTCATTTCCCAATGATCATCAACACCTTCCACCAGGGTAATCAATTCCCAAAGGACCATCAACGTATCCTTCCATAAGAACTAACTCTAGGACCATTAACACTAATTTCTCAGGGGTCATCACAAACTACCACAAAATTCTTCATTATTGAGGAAGGTGTTGATGGCTCTTGAGAAAAGAGACATTATTGGCTCTAGAAAGAGTTCTTTGAGAAGGATAATCAATAAAATGTAACATTTTATTAAATCTATTTCTGCATTATACCTCTGAAAAATTCTAGGTTTGTCATTATGGAATTTGGAAATCATTTCTATGGCTGAAAAGTCTTTAGCCCTCACAACTGAAAGCTAGATCTGAAGCAAATTGTTCTAATTTTTGGAAATTATTCTCTACTCATACCTGGATGTAAAAAACATGTTTGTTATACATCTTTTCTCTGTTCATAAACGGCTAAAATAATACAATCAGAGTAGCTCCAGTGTTATCAGCCATAATCAATTTTATCCACGCAGTCACCCCAAAAACGTACTTGCTACCTACATCCATTTTCATCATAGTCCAATAGTCAGAATACGAGATGCACACTTTTTGGGGGGGGGGGACAAATTGACCATCAGCTGCCAAAGCATAAACGAGAAGTTTTTCAATCTTTTAGAAGAAAACACAAAACTAAGCCTTAAGCCTTAATAACTGTTGTAATCATCCTCTCAGAAACAAAATAATATTCCAAGGACAATTATTTTTCTACAATTTTTTCCCGAAATTTGCACTTTTTTTGTCCCTGTCATAACTTTTTTCCTCTTTCTTCTGTGCAAATAATTATTATACCAGCTTGTTGCTTATTGTGTGTGCTTTAAGATGATATGTAAAAAGTCTCTATAGGCACTTTTTCTTAGAAGATATAGCCAAACATGCAAGGGTCACTCAAAAAATGGCACTTCCCCCACGACAAATCTTCTAATTGCCAGGCGCCTTGAGCTACAGACCCCAAACATGTGTTGTGGCTTCCCACAAGCCTAAGCTGTGATATGACTGTGTCAAATTTTTTTTACCGTGAGGGAATGTTGAGTTATGGTGATTAGAAGAGGCGGGGTCACAGATTTTCCGTGAACTTTGCCGCGGTTGGAAATAAAGTGTCTCATATCTATTCAACACTTCACCGCGTTTCAAATATGGCTGAGTCATATCACAGATTAGGGCGTTAGCAAGCCACACAGGAAGTTTGGTATCAGTAGCTCAAGGCGCCTGGCAATTAGAAGATTTGTCGTGGGGGAGGTGCCATTTTTTGAGTGACCCTTGCGTGTTTGGCTATATCTTCTAAGAAAAAGTGCCTATAGAGAATTTTTACATATCATCTTAAAGCACACACAATAAGCAACAAGCTGGTATAATAATTATTTGCACAGAAGAAAGAGGAAAAAAGGTATGACAGGGACCAAAAAAAATTCAAATTTCGGGAAAAAATGGTATAGTCCTCCCTTAAATTGCTGAGTGTCTTTTTTTTAGTCAAAAAGCAAAAATGTTTACACTGAATTTATAATTCAAGAAAGGGTTATTTCATATTGTTTCTGATGTAACCATTTTCTAAGGGTCATTTGTAGATGAGCAACATCAAAAAGCGATTTCAAGAGCTAAAAGCAGCTCATATACAAGATATTCATTAATGAGGCTCAAAGGAATCTTTGTTAATGCAACATATTCCCAAAACACCCCCAGAAAGTTGGTTGAACCAACATTCGTTCAAGAAAAAAAAAATGTATATATATTTTTTACTTATTTTTTACAACATTTTCTCTAGTGCGAAAAGCAAGAATAAGTTTTGTGACAAGCGTGGTCCAGCAAGACTAATTTTTATAACAAATTTAGCATTTGGAAGATAGCAAGAGATGGAGAGTGTGTAGTGAGCATAATTTTGGTGCTGCTTTGCTTTAAAATAAATATCCACCATGTGCGAGACCGAAATAGTTGAAGAAGTTCAAAACTTTAATATAAGCCACCTACTTTAGTTAACGATTCCATTTCTTGAGGATGATAAACAAAAACACATAACCAATTGAACTTCTTCATTAAACAATCATTCTTTCAGTAGGGTTCAGAATTATTTTCCCTTTTGTTCTTCATTGCTGGATGCAGATTTGACACTAGTGCTGACCACTAGCTAGAACATAACTCATGTGGATCAGACATACTAATCACAGATAAATGAAGCAACAAGGCTTATCAAGGATCCGATAAAGACTGCTGCTGCAGTGTTTGTCTTATTAGCTATAACAAACCTCCCTTACCCAGGTATATAAAAGGACATAGGCATCTAGAACAGAAGTTAGAAAATTTGAAATTCTCTACTGTCCCACATATTTGTGACACCTAGCAAAATGTGATAAAGAGCTGTACTACCAAAGTTTTTCATCTCTTGTTATTAGGCAGCTAACTTGGTTGTTGTGGCTCAACAAGCTATTGAGAGATTTACAAATTTTCTCTTTCCGGTTTATACATATACACCTCCTAAGTTTATCATATGCTCTGACTCTTGATTTTGTAGTTGTTTTTGTTTTTGCTGTTGTTATTGTTTTTGTTTCCAATGGCAGCTGTTAGATGAAGAACAGAAATCAAGTCAAGAGCAATTTAAATATAATTAAAGTACATCACTTAACCAGGGTTAGTACATTGGCTGCTATGGTGCTCACAAGCTGCTCAAAGAGGCTGGAAGAATGTCTTGCTCTCTCTCTCTCACTGTGCAGCTTATTAACCAATATATATTCTGTATCAATTTCCACATAATACAGTTACATACAGCTGCTCATTGCACAATGAGTTCTATAACTATCCATTGGTAAATCAGAGTTTAATTTTGTAATTCAATAGACAATGCAGTATTAAATATATAAATAAAATATATATTCATGTATATTCATATATATCAGTATGCAAATACCTAGTATTGGAAGTATATCTGAGGGGTGTGCAGAGATAAGGCAAAAGTGCTGGACACTGGAAGTTGCATATGATGACTATCTTGAAGAAGGAGCTTTGTGGCTAAGGAAGATGTTGTCCCCCAATATTGAAGGAAGGATTGAGAGCCTTTGATGAAAGATGTTGATGTCCCTTGGTAAAAATGTTTTAAATATCCACGAGATATTTACCCCAGGGGAACGAAATGCTGCTGGCCTTTGAAAAAGGATGCATTTGATCAGGACCATCTTCACATTTGCTAACAGCCAACACCTCTATTCTCTAGGAAATCAATGCTGCGCACATCAATGGCATCAAGCACTTCCCACAGAATATTAATTTCTATGAAATCAATGGCCATCAGCAACTCATTTCTCCATGTTCATCAACACCTTCTACATGGTCAACCTATTTCTGAAAGGACATCAACATTATCCTTCTCAAATATCTCTTTCGAGAGCCAATAATGCCTCCTTTCTCAAGAGCCATCAACACCTTCTTCCAAAAGAATGTTGTGGTAGTTTGTGATGAATATGAGAAACTAGTGTTAATGGTCCTAGAGTTAGTTCATAGGGAAGGATATGATGATGGTCCTTTAGGAATTGATTGCCCTGGTGGAAGGCATTGATGATCGATGAGAAATGAGTTGCTGATGGCCATTGATTTCGTAGAAATTCCTGTGGGAAGGAATTGATGCCATTGATGTGCACAGTGTTGATTTCCTAGAGAATTGGGGTGTTAGCTAAATGTGTTGATGGTCCAGATCAAGCGGATCCATTTTCAAAGGCTATCAGCATTACGTTCCCCTGGGGTAAATATCTCGTGGTAGATGGCACTAAATTTTGGAGATGTTGATATTCCTGAAGGAATTTTTGATGTGCCATGGTTAGCAAAGTCTTGATTTCCTTGAAAGGGTTGTGCTGATTTCCTCGTGGAAGAAGGTGTTAATGGCCTTTGAGTCAGGAAGTGTTGTTAGCGGTTTAGTGGTATGTTAATGGTCCTTGATGAAGGAGTTGTTGACGGTATTTGAGGAATTAGGTTAGATGGGTTTTTTTTTTAGTAAGTCTTGATTTTCATGAAGATGGAGGTCTTAAGTACACTAGAGGAAGATGTGTTTCATAGTCCATCTGTAAGGATGATGATGATGACACTTGAGAAAGGGATTTTTAATGACGTTTGATGAAGATGGTACTTGAGGAATGTGTTGAATGCTCTTGAGTGTTGATAATATGTGAGAAAGTCATTAATGACATTGATGTCCGAAGAGCTGATGAGCACAAATAATGAGGTAGATATGGTTCTATAGATAGATATTGATGGCATATCGGGAAGGTGATGTTAATATTCGCTGAAGAAAGAAGCCTTGAAATTTTGAGAGGATGGATGTAAGAATACTCCTGTGGTAGGAACACCAGTTAATCAGCTTGGTTTGAAAGCCTTAGGAAGAAGTTGGTGTCAATGATGGCTCTTGATTGAGTTTAAGACAGCTTACTACATATGTCCTGATCTTCCCTGAAGAAGGAACAGAAGAGGAGTTGTTGATTACCTGTCAATGTTGATGACAATGGTGAAGAAAGGATTTGATGGTTATTAACTTAGGTGTTAATGAAACTGAGGATGGAGCTTTTTATAGCCCATGAGGTCTTAACCTATTTTGATTGATGAAGGATATGCTGGTGTTTATGTTCCAAGATGAACATTATAATGTACCAAGACTCTCTTGTAGAAGGGTGTTGTGTTTAGGAGGGATGTATTGATGACCCAATATATAGTTGTCCTACTGGAAAGAAGTAATGATGGCCCAAATAGTTGCCTTTGAGGATGGAAGAGTTCAGCGACTGCCCCAACAGAAGAATGTAATGATGGGTCTAGAGGAACACGTGTTGATTGCCCTCGAAGAAAGAGAGGTTGATGGCACAAACTAGCTGAAATTTGCACTGTAATATTTTGAGGAATGGGTAGATGCCATTTATGTTGGACGTTAATAAGATGGCCGTTAAACTAGATGGCCATTGAGTTAGAGGATTTATTTATGGGTTATATTGAAGGTTGTAATAAAGAACTTAGAGGAAACTATAGTGGATGGATAATAAGGGAGAAAGATTATTGGCCAATGGGGGTGGCTGTACCGATGACAGTCATTAAAAAAGGATGTTTTGTTGAACTGGAGGAGTGTCTTATCAATTGATGAGGTCGAGTGAATTGCAGGCCCTTTATGGATGATATGTTGATGCCGCTTGTAGAAGGAGGTGTTGAATTCCTTTGAAGAAAGTTGTTGTTGAACCTTTGGAAGGAGGAATACAAATGAGTTAATTCTTCTGTTGTACTTATATGTAACTGATATATGGGGTAGAGGAAATCGAGGTTACGTATTTTGTCTGTTGATGTTTATTATAATTTTTTTTACTAATACCGTATAGTCAGTTTGTTTAGTGCCTCAGCTTCCAACTGAAAGAGCAAGTAAAGCAGCACAGAACATCGAACTGGCGCATTCTAAATATTGTTTTTGAACTGGACACACCAATTGAATTTTGCCGATTATTAAAAATGTGGTTATTGTCGGAAACATATATAAACATTAAACAACAAAATTTACAAAGGCGATGGTACTATTTTGTCTGCTTATTCTCTACATTTATCTACTCGTTCAAAGGGGAAACAACAGGTTAAAACATTAAATTTCCCTATAGGCACATTTTTATAGAAGGTACATGCACCAACATCATCGTAATCAAAAAAATCTACACCCCCTAAGTTCCAGTCATTACTCGCACATGCATGGAAGTATAACAAATACCAAATTAAGTGAGTGACTTTCCAAATCCTTGTGCTGTGATGTATGTAGATCACATTCACATGGTATTGTGGAGATGAAATGTTATTGGTTGCTGTATTTTAGATATGCCTCATAACTCGTGGTTTTGATGTGTCCAAAATATAGCACACACTAACTTTCAAACTGTAGCAAGCCTATTGAAATGGATCCACATATATCACAGCTATGGACTTTGGGAAGTCACTCAACAATTTAGGTACTTTATAATCCATGCTTGGGTGAGTTATGTCAGTGAAGCTTTGTGGGTGTATTTTTTTTTATAATGATCTTGATGTCGTAGCATGTAACTTCAAAGAAAATATGTCAGACTTAGAGTAATTCATTTGACAGCACATAGAAAAAGTACAGTATAGTATTGTCATTACCAGCCCAGAAAAAAAAAAGTGATTAGATATGTGATAAAATTTGGGGTTTTTTCCGAGGTTTTGACTTCAAGACTACCCTTTAATTGGTATAATGACGTGACGAATGCAATATGTCTACATAAGATTTGGTCACATATATTTCATTGAGAGTAGGGTTTGCATCATGATATATGATGGAAAGTAAGTGGTATGCAATGGTATCGATGGATGTGAGGATTTTTCTTTGAAACATTCTTTCCATAGCAGTTAAAACCTAAATAACCCTGTACAGGAATGGCTCTGCCTTTTTGAAGTGTTCCATTCGAGTTATGTTTGGCTGGAAGTTGTCAATATGTAAAACATTGTACATTTTTTTGCATTCAAAATGCACATATAACAATATTTATATAAATATCAGAGTACTAGTCACAAAATGTACTAAAGTTGTTAAATACTTTTTCAGGCCTAAACCGTACTGCAGCATAGTGGGAGTAGAGAGAATCCGAGGCTCCTTCAAAATGAAGCCAAGAAAGTTTACAATCACTTCAGATGCTACATCAGATCATGAGAAAAAAAAAGAAAAAAAAGCTGCTTCTAATTGGCAGCAAAGAATTGCTAGCTCAGTCGTGTTTACTCCTCATGACAACATATGCACTGAATCGGAAATAGATTAACTTGCGATTTATGACTGTAAGCAGTCTGGCCATGACCAACTGGATTATCCAATCAGGACCCACCCCAGTATATTAATGTGTTGTGAGTTGAAACTTAAAAGCAACTCTTTAGGGAAGAAGTTATTTGTGACTAAAACATTTTGTATTCACTCATTTAATAGATGTTACTGGCACCTAAACATGTTTTACAGCAGATTAATTACAATGCACTCTGACCAGACAGATACACACCTTTACTTAAAGCAATAATATACACATATATTTATATATATTCGGAGTGAGGCAAGTGGGAAGTGGAGGGGTGATGGGTTGGTATCGAATCGAATGTCACATCTAAAATGGAAATTATAGCTTTACTGCCTGAAAATTGTTCAAAGCCAATCTCACCTTGGAAATGGGAGAGGAATCACAAGCCAAGCTATAATTTATTGTCGTATGCACTGTTGATGTTGTTGGTAAAAGAGATGAGGTTGCAGATAGTGACACCTCGTTGGAGAATGATTTTCTCCTCTCTGATTTCTGTGACTGTTGTTTTGTTGATTTTGATGCTATACATGATGTGAAAGAAGAGTACGCTGATTGATTCACCACATGGGAGTAGATGGACTTCTACGAATTTTCTAACGATGTGGTTAGTCTTTTGAGTAGGAGTTGTTGGTGTAGGAAATTTGGTTATAGATTGGATCACTTGAAATGTGTGTGGAGTCATTTTTATCTCCTCTGATTTTTGTGATGTCTGTTGTTGCTGTTGGTGGTTTGGGATTTTTGGATGCAGATTTGATCACAACCTGTGGGAGGGCGATAGATTTTCTCTTGTCTGAAAGTTGAGACGATTTTTGCATAGGTTCTGTTTGTTTTGTCGGTCTTGGAGAAATGGTTGCTGATTGGGATTCAGCAAGTGCACTACTCGTTTTTCGCTTCAATAATCGCTGTAGTAATTTTCTTTGTGGTGTAGCCCATTCAACTGCAACATCCTGAGAAACATGGAAAAGACCAAATCAAAAAGGAAGTAAGTGGTGTCCTTTATTTCTGTGTGTACGCAATGTTACTACACATTACACACTATTGACTGCCCTTCCACTTTTAATCAGATCTCCTATTATAACCATCGATTTCAGTTTCAAATGGTTATAAAAAAATATCCATCTAATTGTAATCACACCATGTAGATTTAAACTTGAAAAATTCTAATCTTGAATGATTTAATCATTAGAATAAAACAGCTAGTTAATATTAATTGCCACAATTTAAATAAAAATCTATCTAGTAGTAACTCCTTTCCGATAGGCAAAGGGATTCCGATTATTTACCCTTATGAATAAGAACCCTTGTAGCCCTCCATTTTAAGAGATCTTAGAGAAACAGTGAAATTGTACAAAAGCGACTGTCATAGAAAATTTAGTTGCACTGCTTTCAACAATAATGATTGCTACTTTTTAATAGTAACAGCCTTTCCATGAGTAGATGCAGGTGGATTAATTTGTGAACTTATTCTTACTGGAATGCAAAACATAATAACATAATATAATATATACTAAGATAGGTGTATTAAATAAGACTAGCTACAAAGGAATTTGAATGAAAATAGAAGTATTATTTTGTTCCATATTTTCACAAGAAAAACACTTTTTTTAATTGTAATTTTAACAATTTAATACCATGAAAAATCACTAATAATACACTCATTCCCTATGATGGCAAATATTAACGGCCACTTCTCAGGTAAGGTAGTCAAGCTTGTTGTCGCAGCCTCAGTACTCAACCCCCCTCTTCTACCTTATGATGCAACACTTCTCAGAGCTTATGCTAAGTCTAACTGTCAACCATGGCTAACTTCTATGGAGAAATAGCAGAGGTAACATTTGAAGGGGTTACCTATTCTTCTCCTACTATTATCAATAAGAAAGCGTTTTCTAAGAGAAGAAGGTTATGATGAAAAAAAAAACAGCCCTCCATCCTGCAAGAGATAAGACACCATGGTAACAAGTTATGCTTGCATCTTTCCAGAAATTTTTGAAATGATGAACATTTTCCTGGAATGATCATTTAGTCTTTTAGAAATGATTAAAACAATGCTATGCAATCAACTTTTAGACTGTAGTGTAGCAATATCATGAGGATATCAGTTGAAGGGCCTGAAATTTATGCAATGAAACTCGAGGATTTAATGGGAGATTTTTGTTGAACATATTCATAGAATTCAACTTTGACTGTATAGTTAGTTAGGTAGCTATTTTTTCAAGCTTATTTGTTGAATTTATGACGGATGGCTGATTAATTAAAAGACATACAACAATTTTATAGAAGTAAATTTTATGCCATTATTTCTCAACAGTCTCACCACAAACAGCTTATCTGTCATTCCTTCGGATTCAGAATTGACAGCTTGGTCATCTGCTCCACTCTTCAGCCATAAAGTGGGATGAAAGTATTTTTTTAAATGGCAGATGACTAAAGCCCCCAAAATTAAACTTTAAATCTAAACTAAAACTAAATTTGGCAACTTTTTTGTAGACTTAATGGCTGTCTCGTCCTCTGCAGTTCTGAAAAAATATTCAATCATGCCACGAATCCTTTACTAAGGTACTTAGCCAGTAGACCTTAAGGGCCGGGACGACACCTGAAATTACCAAAATTTGAACACATATTTGTAGCTGTCATAACTTTTCCCCCCTTTCTTCTGTGCAAATACTTTTCGGATACCAGCTTGTTGCTTATTGTGTGCGCTTTAAAATGATATATAAAAAGTCTATATAGGCACCTTTTCTTAGAAGATATATCCAAAAACGCAAGGGTTACTCAAAAAATGGTACTTCCTAATTTGCGGCAGTCCTAACTGCCAGGCGCCTTGACCGACCCGCCCCATAATCGGTGTGCGGGTTGCTAAAGCTCTTAGCTGTGATTCAGTGGTTTTATTTATTTTTTCCGGTGAACCCCCCCCCCCCCTGAGTTATAGTGTTGGGAAGAGGCGAGACCAAAAAAATTGCGCGATTTTTTTTTGGTCCCGCCTCTTCTCAACACTATAACTCAGGGGGGGGGGGGGGGGGGGGGTTCACCGGAAAAAAATATATAATAAAACCACTATATCCCAGCTAAGAGCTTTAGCAACCCTCACACCGATTTTGGGGCCAGTCGGTCAAGGCGCCTGGCAGTTCGGACTGCCACAAATTAGGAAGTGCCATGTTTTGAGTGACCCTTGCGTGTTTGGATATATCTTCTAAAAAAAGGTGCCTATATAGACTTTTAATATATCATTTTAAAGCACACACAATAAGCAACAAGCTGGTATCAAAAGTATTTGCACAGAAGAAAGGGGGAAAAAGTTATGACAGCTACAAATATGTTTTCAAATTTTGGTGATTTCAGGTGTCGTCCACCATTAAATAGTGAAAAGTCCTTGAAATTTACATCCTCAAAGATGTATTTAAAGGGAGAGCGCTAATGGGGGTTCAGAAGTTTCGGGTACTGAGTTGGCTCATGATAATGATGATGATGCTGACAATGCAAGCGGAACCTCAACCAGGTTAGAATTGAACATAGTGCAGTGCATAATGCCATGATGCTCATGCTACTAGTGAACTTCAATTGAGTTATCTACTGGGTTTCTTGGGGCACTGCCTCTCCAATCCCATCCCCACCAGAATGGAATTGCTTCAAGGTAGTTAGTGACAAGATAGACAAGAATGTTGCAATTTGAGTGTACATAAAATCCTTTGCTAAGATTTCCTACCGATTGACTTAAAAGGAATATATATTGTTAAAAATCCTTGAAATATTTGTCTTCAACAGCTCGAATAGAGAGTAGCAATAGTTCTAGTGTGGGTTCAGAAGCTTCATTAATGCTCCACCATTTTTATTGATATGTGTTAAAACTTGAGTTTATTTAATTGTACTTTAGATGTAAAAATTCTTAACCTGACATTATAATGGGGCAATTATGCATGATTGCACTGTCACCATTATATTTAGCTGCAATTTGAAGAGTACTTGCTAAAAAATCTCAGTATAACCAAGGTAATTGTACATCACACATGCAATCTATGTTGCCGGTCACTTTCCAGCTTGACTCCTGCCTATTCATGTTAGATGTTTAGTTATTGCAGCAGCAGCATGACTGCCATAACACTCCATTAGAAAAAGCTTTGGTACACCTCACCAAGCCGAGTTTCAAAAAGTGTTCAGTGTTCTTCCAAATGTGATTATTACATTTTAAACATTCTTCTAAATACTTTGATATTTTGCCAACTCAGTTGCAGCTAATAATTATTAGAATTATTGCTGAAGAAAATTGATCCAAAGGTAATTCTAGATGAGGTCCTAATTAAGTTAAAAAATTCTGTCACCACGAAAGGTAAAGGTTTGATTAATTATCACTTCAAATATTCCCTATTGTTCCTTACAAACACGATTTGCAGGTTTTCAGCTATTTTTAATTTCGGCCAGCATGTCCATGGTGGCCAATTTTAAAACCAATAAAAAATAACTTTGGACATATCATAGCAAGCACAAATGAGGACTTAATTTTCCACCATCAAATAATCTGATGTGTGGCTGCTTGCTATGTATAGTTAGCACTAGACTTGCACTCTGTTATCTGGGTAATGCCAACCCACATCACTCATAATCACATGATCATTTGTATTGAAGTTAGAAAGTTACTTTAGCTCCAGGCGAGGATTTTTTGATTGTTTTAACCATTGCACCTCCATAAAAGCCATTGGGCGCATAATGTAACTGCCGCTACTTATTTGTTCATATAATATCTAATATTCATTAAAAAAAAAGCAGATCTAAGTATGCCCAGAGATGCTCAGTCATTTACTTGAGTAATGAATGCTAAGTTAGGATAACTATGGAAAACGTGGCATTAAACTTCACTTCCTGTCCTAAAAAAGTAATGGCGAACTGTTCTACCAGTGACCAAAAACTTATTACCTCTTCTATGATGAATTTTGCATTTCCTAGGAAGAAAGTAGTGGAGAAGAAGTAGGTGGCAGCTATACTTACCTTGGAAGTCAGTTGGTGATCCAAATGCCATGGCAGCTCTGGAAAGCGCTGTTGCCACTAACATTTATGCTACACCTTGACTATTTATCTAGTTCTGTTGGTATAGTCTTCTACATCCAGGGAAACAAATTAACCACCAGGTGATAACATGGATTAGCATGATAGTTTCCAATGTAGTTGTAAAGGAAAACCATGATAGCTATTTTTTTTTCCAACTTCACCTAGGTATTTTTTGACATATTGGCGGCATATTACCAAACATTCTGTGGGTGCTGAATTATAACACAATAGAAGTTGTTTATTCTTCAATAGTTCCGCTCCAGCATTGCTGTGGTACATAATCTCAACAATACTGATACAGTGGAAGTTGGAGTCGGGGGGGGGGGGGGGGAGGAATGCATATTCAATTAATCACTATGGAAATCCAAAATGGCAACCGCATTGTTTTTTAGAAAATAGCACAGTTACAATCTGTGATAAATGTGATATATTGATGATATTAATGTGATGTATTAGTGAGTTTTGTGGCATGGAAATCACTAAGAACCAGTTTTTATGTGTAGCCACCATATGAAACATATTAACCTTTATACAAATTATAATATTTCCAGGATTACAGATGTCCTTGATCTAATGCATACTGACCCATAATACTGCTCTGATTAAATACTCACAATTATTGGAAAATGAAATATTTTGCACAACCATTGGCAATTTTGTGTAATTTAGACTGTTTAATTCTAGTGTTGATTCATTATTGCAATTTTATGAATCCAAACATAGAACATTTTATACATCAAGCAGATAAGCATCTACTTAAATCGTCACTGAGGATGATGTTATCCTGGTTGCCAATTAATGACAACAAATATGCAAGGTGGCCTGTGTTTTGGATAGTATTCTGCTGACTCTCTGGGAGAGTGTACATTAAATCCTTGATGGTCTTTTTTTCTCAGTTCATGACTCGCTACTCATATTCATGCTGACAATTGGGCTTGTGAAATAGAGGTGATCACCAACAAAGGGTCATAAATGACAGCAGATGATGATCACTAGTGTTAAAAAAAAGATCCAATTATGTTGGTTTACACTAGAACAGTGAATTTTGTCCTCAGGGTACGAGTGTCACTACATCCAATGGAAAATCACACAAATACATCTTGTTATCAAGGAGAAAATTCAAATTTGGGGCTCAAAATTGATGAACAGGTTGTCCTTGACAAGGATAACTCCTTGACTGAATTCTTTTGCGAGCCAATTAATTTCAGTAACTCTATTCACCTTACTGAAAATCGTATATTGAAGATTTTGAAGAACACAACACAAAAGGAAAAAAAATTTGAAAAAATTCTTCCTTGAACGGATGTTGTCTGACACATTTCTTTTAATCAGTGGTTTGCTGAAATGCTGGGTGCAATTTTACCAAACAACAACTTGCCAAGGGAAGGTCTAGGACTCTTACATGAACCAATGCAAAGGAGAACAAAGCTATGACTCATATTATTTCCCCAGAAGAAATCGCCAAGAAAAGGTAATAGAACAACGAATTACTGATGAATGTGTGCCACTTTTTAACATTAATGACTCAGAATGGGATATAAGTCAAATTGATAGAAAAGTTCAATGTTGTTGTACCACAGCAATTGGAATAAATCATGGCATTGTGGACACGGGATTCATCTAGAAACCTTCACCTTCTATTGAGGACAGGTTGATGCCCTGATGTGAGCTCATACCTTGAAGATTAATTTTGTACCGACCCCAAAATAATTCCGAGATTGTGGTCAATAACTGTGTGCTATTGTTGTGGATATCAAAGACACTGAGCATGATAATTGCTCAAATACAAGCATAGGTGCGAATATCTACAAAATAGCAAACTACCCTCACCTCAAGAATTTGACAATCTTTTCAAGAATCTACAAAACAACATCTGACAGTAGCAATACTTGTTGAGTGAATTTGAAATATGAACTAAAAAAAACAAATATCCATTTCATATATTCCAATAAATAATGGTTGGAGTTTGTCTTCCATTGCAGATGATGTTTAGTTCTATGAATTTGAATGGATACGCCGAAACTGATTCCATTGTTTATATCTATTCTCAGCTAACGATCCAGAGCAATGACTCTGGGCATTTATAATTCAAAGACAGATGTTGTGGAGATTTTTTAAGCAAAATATTGCACACAAAGTGGATTATGTCCTTGGTCTAAAGAGGCAATAGTTGATCTATGACAGCTGTTAATTTCTTCTGAGGACATTTATCCAATTATAATGGGTTTGTACATATTCTCAGGATCTGATTCATGCAACTACAGCTTTCTTTGTTTATGGAAATATAGTGAAATCTGATGACCACAAACAGATTATCAAATGCATGGAACTGATCTTCCACTCCCCCAATACTGGTAAGCAATATGACTTATGTTCACAAGCTTATAATAATAAAGTAAGCAGAACTCTTGCATAAGCCCAGGCATCAAAGTGGGGCATAAACGCAAATCCATTCAAATCATCCCTGATGAAGACACTCGCCATGTGAAAATAGAGTGAGCAAATGATGGAGTAAGTTACTTGCTGTTCACTTTGACAATTACAACAGACCTGCCACTGATAAATCCCTACATAAGTATGGCTGGACATTAATGGAAAATGCCCACCAGTTTGTTTCACAATAGTAGCTCTTCCTGAAATATTTTGCGCAATCTTTTTTCTGCAAGTCATGTTACTGCGTGGACTCTATTATTAATCTACATTCAGAATCTGATATTATGGATGGCTTCTGATATAGAATATGTCATGAAACTTGGAATTTACAAAAATAAAAAAAACTAACTCAAAAAAAAGCCCAAACACATGAAAAGTACTAATTGAAAAATATCCATTATATTTTGTTTTCTTATATTTTTGTGTGAATAACTATTTTAGAAGAGAAAAAGAGGTAACTAAGCTTAAGACCAGTGGCATCAGTAAGAACTATTAGAAACTGTAAACTGTTGATTTGTTTCATGCGGTGGCCATCTCGATTTAAAACAAAACAATAGTATATGAAGAGAGTAGTCTTATTTAGGGTTTATAGTAATTTCCTAGATCCCCGGAATCCATAAATATATATCAATATTACATTAATATTACTAATAGTAATCATGCTATGACTTTTTAATCGCTATGTCCCCCAACTGGGATTTCCATCATGATATGAACATGCATTTCATTCCCTCCCCTCCCCCACTTTCCGATATACCGTTACAATGATTTGTGAATATGTAGACAAAAACTCCACCATCTTTGTGATGGCAACAGTTTTTCAGCAAATACTGGTAATTGTATTTTTTTTTTGGGTTTCGATCAGACAGAGTTTATCCACACATTTGGGATGGACACTCATTTTTAAGGTACAGCCATAAGGTATTGGAACCACCAACTAAAGTCAGTCTCCAAACTTTAGTCACAGATCTTAATAATTTGCTAAGATTATTGGACTGAATTATAAAAAAAAGGGAAACAAGACTGAAAGACAAAACTGTACCCATGTTAACCTCTACCAATAAGAAAACTTTTACCATAAAAATTTATATACAAGCACTAAAATCAGTTTCGTTTGTTCAGGACTGTCATAAATATGTATAACCTGTTAGCGTCTGTCCTTTCACTCTGGTACGAGCTTTTGGGCTCACATCACCTGACTACTGTAGCATCTTAGAAATTCAGTTTATGAATTGGCAATAGTTAACTTTGATTAGATTAGTAAGAATGGTCTGATTATATTACACAGGGGGTGATCTGAATAATAGTGAGTAAAAGGGGCCCCTAGCACAGGCAACAAACTATTATACTCTTGTCATGAATAGAAAGATGAAAACTAATGTACACTGAAAATGTACAATTATAACAGTTATTACAAAGTCATAGTTACTACACTACTTCTTCACTAAACATATATATATATATATATATATATATATATAACAAACAAACTTTTAGTGATAACGATCAGGACATGTCGTTATTGTAATGGATACTTTTGGTCAGGTACACTGCTAGTAGCTGATCTATTTGGTAGAGAATCTCCTGATGCAGGCACCATATGAGAGTCATCCATTGGCATTATGGAAATTAATAGAAATTGAGATGCCATAATAGGAGTAGGAGAATGTTCCTGTAGAGAAAGGGGAATATCAGGGTCATAGTCCACTTCACTATCGGAAGGTAAACAACCTTCGAGTTCACTTAAGTGATTCTGCTCCTGATGCTTGAGCTGATCAGTATTACTTTTCCAGAGTCGTCCATCCTCTAGTTTCTCATCAAACATCATTGGACCACACTGCTGAGAGATAATTCCAGGTAACTACTTCGGACCTTCTTCTAAATTACATGCCATGACTAATTCACTAACATCTAGAACTCTAGCTTTAGCATATAGATCATGATAGGATTTCTGAATTCTTGCTTATAATTGCCTTCTTTGCCAAATCTGGTTTGAGCAGATCAAGACTGGTTCGTATACTTCATCCCAGAAAGAGATCACAGGGAGGAACTCCATTTGTGACATGTGGTTTTGTTTGGTAGGACATGAGGAAGTTCTCAAGTTATGTTCAATTGAAAATCTGTCATGTTTCCCTACATTCATACATGTGTCTTGATTGAAAATGAATACAAACGTTCAATAACCCCATTGGATGAGGGATCATATAGTGAACATTAGTTGTGCATCACTCCATTCACTAGCAGAGACTTCGTAAACTCTTTAGGGATGAAATGTAGATTATTTTCTGACAATATCTGATCTGGTAACCCATATGCTGCAAAAAGATGTCGAAAAGCAGCCATGAAACTCATCACAGTTGTAAATTTGGCCATATAGATTACCTCACCCGACTAGAATTGGCATCTACCAAAATAGGAACACTCGATCCATCAATGTGCCAGCCCCTTCTATGTGCAGACATTTTCAGGGTTTGGTAGGCCACACACATGGGTGAAGAGAAGTAGCAGTTTGTGCTTGTATGACACACTGACAAGCAGTGCTGGACTTGGCCATCCTTTCAAGGTCTAAGTCTAGTCCAGGCCACCAAAGATAACTACGGGATAGTGATTTCATTCAAGCACTTTCTGGGTGGTCTTGGTGCAACTCCCTGTGTATATGATTTTGTAAATATTTTGGAACAATGATACAAATATCCCATGGTAAACTATCTTTCTCCACAGATATCTCGTGCTGCTTGGCATGAAATGACTTCAACTGTCCAAACACATGCTCTGGCCAAACATTTCGTGGAAGTGAAGCACCTTCTGAGAGCTGGATAGTGTTGAGAAGCTTTCTAATTTTCAGTGGCTGTGACTGCTAGGGTTTCAATTTAAGAAATGTTAAATAATTTAGCCTCACTTCCATTGATGGAAACCTTCACATAAAATGGGAGTATGGTTAGAGCAACTGCATTGCAATGATGAATTCATCTGAGTTCGATCTCGTAGAAATATTCTAAGAGTATAATCACCCAAAGTAGAAGTCTGGCTGCTGCCAGAGATGGAATTCCCTTTGTGAATCCTAATATGGCCACCAAGGGTTTACGATCAATTACATGTATAATTTTAAAACATAATAGTTCTTGTGGAAATGCTGCACCCCAAATACCACAATGCTTCCTTTGCAATTTGTGCATAGTTGCGCTCACTGGATATGAGTGTCCTGGATGCAAAGATATTAGGGTGCTCTGATCCATCTGGAAAATTGTGTTAAAAAATAGCCCCAAGGCCATAAATTGAGGCATCAGCTGCATAGGATCACACATTTTCTGAGAGTATAAAATCATTGGAAGTTTTAAAACTCTTGGTGTTCTGGAGTCCATTTCCAGTTGAATCTTTGCTGTAGCATGAGTTCAGAGGTTGTAGCAGAGAGGCAAAATTGGGAAAGAACTTCCGATAGTATTTTGAGCCCAAGAAAAGAATGGAACTCTTGCACATCTTTTCAATTAGGGCTCTCAATTGCCTCCACCTGCAATAGCATGGAGTCATTCTGAATCAATTTGGTGCCCCAGATACAAAACTGGAATCACCATGATGTGATATTTGCTCTTTTTCACTCTGATACCATGAAGTTGAAGAAGCTTGAGAACTTCAGCCTGGTTCTGCAAATGGTCTCATCACCTCGTCACTAGGATATCATCAAATCAACAAATCTTGAAGAATACTCTGCAAAATGGTACCTATTTTTTTTTTTTAATAGCTGGAGCTGATGCTATTCCAATAGGGAATCTGTTATATCTATATTACTCCTTATGAAGGTTGTCCGTAATTTACTTGGTTGACTTCTGATCTGGCAGAAGTTGCAGATAAGCCTCTGATAAGTCAAGCTTACTGAATTTCTTGCCACCAGTAATAGTTGCAAAAAATTCTCTGGTGTCTGGAAAGGGATATTGGTTAACATCCAGCGCTCCATCTACCGTCACCTGGTAGTCCCCACAGATGAATCCACCATCTTCTGCTAGCCTGTTGAGTTCCCCGACAATAGTTCTTTTGATGGCAAAGGGTACAGACCAAGCTTTTTTGAAGTTGTTCCTATCATTACCAACAGCTTGGTCGTGAAGTCCACAATCGTCCCCAGCTCAGCTTTAAATGTCACAATAATTAGATATTAATACATCTAAACTTACTAACTGTTGATTATGGACTGACAGTGTGGCTACTTGTGCCCAGTCCTGTTGAAATTTGGCCATCAGTTTCGTCATAGGAGGCATGGGCATTTCATGTAATGACGACCAAATTTAGGAGTTTCTGTTGGCCTTTGTACTGGGCGGATTCATTAGATTCTCCCAGGAGGGTACGTGTTCTCCAATGTATGTCTTCAAAATGGAGTGTGACGGTTGTAGAGATAATTTTGCATTAGAGATTTTGAAATGTCTGCTCTGTAACACAGCAGCTCCAGCATCAATTTCTATTGCGAGTTTTTTTGTCATTCACTACAATATTTGCACAAAACTGTGTGGTAGTTTGGCCTATAGTGAAAATTTGGAGTTCATCCATTTCACCAGGTAGCTTCTGCTTGACATTTGTAACTGTTACCTTATTCATTCTCTGCCCACCATCTGGATATTGATGCTTTGATCCAAAATGCTTTTTATTTGCCTGGATACTTCTCTGAAAAATCTTCACTGACTTTGGTTTACATACGGAAGCTATCTGGCCAAACATGACACAGATATGGCATTCAGGCTCTGGAACCTGCAGTCTTTGGCATGGTGATTTGGTCAGCCACAATGATAGTACAGTGTCCATGTTTCAGCTACAATAGAAAGGAAACTACTTTCTGTATGACCATCCCCGAATTTTTTAAAGACTTTGCATTGCGTTCAGCTGCATTCCCCTCCCAGTACTATGTCCATGGATATAGCTAGGGAGAGATCAGCTTCCCCTGCAAACTTCGCTGTATTCTCTTATTCCATAGTCCACACACCAGCCTGTCGCGAAGTGCTTGGTCTAGATACGCATCAAATCGACAGTGCAGTGAAAGTTGGTTAGGCTCGACCGTGTACATGACTACTGATTCTCTGGACTGCTGATCACGTCTGTAGATGTGGTATTGTTCAGCAAGAAAAAACTGCTTTAGTGAGAAGTGAGAAGTGAGAGCCAAAACTATTTCATCATAGCTTGTTTGGAGCAAACAAATTGTGTAGTAGCTCATATTTGAAGAGCCAACAGCAGTATAGAGTACAGCTGTTCTGTAAACCTATTCGATATTGTTAGCCATGAAATAAATCTCGACTTGCTCCAGGAACATGATTCACTACGACACCAGTTTACAACATTAATTAAGGATTCAAGGCATGCTGTAAAGTTTCTTAAAGCCACTATTTAACTCCTATTACTCATTTTCACTCCATTCACAATTGAGAAACATATTCGTTGTGGCAAGGCATTAGATAATACAGAGTTTTCAGAACTAAAATTGTTATGAATGTACCAGGAAGGAATGAAGAAAGATTATAAACAGAATCTTGATAATAATAGGGTCATTTTTTTTAGGTATGCTTGTTTACTACCTTGGCAGAGGATTTATGGCAGGTTGAATTTTTTTCGAGCAATAATAATGGCCCACCATTTAGGTAGCTGAGTTGTAGCTATGATATGAGTATTTTGTGTGTGTATTTGGGGGGGGGGGGGGGGGGGGGGGGGAACAAGTCGTGAAACTCCTCATTTTGTCCTTGGTTACTAGGCTATGGTCTTGCTAATCACACAACATGTGACTGATGGATTGGCACCCCATTCTGTTCCCAGTGTGTCTTCTGAAGAAACTAAAAAAGCCTACAAAACCAAGAATGTTTTGCTACATGCAAAATTGAAGATCGGAATTGGTTCCTGGAATATCCGCCCTCTCAGTACCCTCTTGTAATCATAGTGTACTACTTTATGCCCTAAAGATCATGAAGGAGACAAAGATTGAATTGCCTGCACTACCAAAGCCCCAATGGGTGGGTAGCAGAGTTATTAAGATCCACTCTATCACCATTCTCCATTCTGGAACACCCTCCAGCCACATTCTCAGAGTTACCATAGATCTGAATTATCAAGCTTGCTCAATCTGGGAGGCTGCTGGCCCTGTCTTTAATCCCATCTCCGAGCATATCATATACATTTGTCGCAAAATCCACCCATCACAAACCTTGATTATCGTTATCAATAATCCTAACCGTGAAAAGTTGGTGTTTCAAGAATTTTGTACATTGGTTACCAGAGTGTGATGCACTTAAAATTTGGTGGATGCTTGAAATAAAATATAAATATATTTTCTCTCAAACAATAGCATGCATATTTTTTTAATCAAAATATCTTAAGGCCACATATGGTGCTTGCACGCAATAGTGGGTGGGTTTGAAAGTTGTATATGTCGAGATAATCTTTCTCTGGCATCCAAGAGAAATCAAAATCGTTACCAAGCACCAAGTTGCTATATGGATCTGCTACCATAGCTCCTAGTAAATCCAATTTCTCATGATAAGTTGCTTTCCCAGAGCTGTGTGGTAGGATGAGAAAAAAAATGGGGGCTGAGCTGGACAAAGATTGTAAGCTAATATGCAACTCAATTATATTTACTGTATTTATTTAACATAAATTATAAAGACTGTTATATTAATACATCATCCAAATTTATTAAATCTTTTTTTTTCCAAATTGTCGTATGCATGTCGTAGCTCACACCAAGTTTCTGGTTAGTTCCCCAGTATTTTACGACAATACTAGTTCAACACTATACTAAGAGATTGGGGGGCATTCCTAACATCTGTAATATTGGGTAGGTAGATGCCCCTCTCCATATACCAGCTTGCTGAAGTGCTCCCTAGTTGTTCATAGTTATCAGAATATTTCCTACCAGCCATCTTGCTGCCTCTAAACCATCATTAACCTTCCAGCTGCGACTCATATATGGGCAGATGTGCAACATGCTCTGTGTACTTGGGAACTAGAGTCAATCGAATATATCTACCTATATAGATCTTATTCGATTGATCCTAGTACTTTATTGTAAGTGTGATCTTCTATTATACCATAAGAGAAGCACACACTTACAAATGCATTTCCACCAAGAGGAAAATGATGCATTACAAGTGTAATTAATCAGTTTCACACAGCACCTGCCTACCATAATAGGACACCTAATGCTTCAAGAAGTAGTAAGTTGCAAGTAGCAACCTATACACTATTGTTTATCTCGCTGTAATTTCCGCAATTCTCATTCAATCTGCTTGACCACCTTCTATCTCACTCAGTACTTTTTTAATGCTTCCAAACATGTTGCCATGCAATTAAATTTAGACAGGAAATGGACCGTTATAACTAAGCAGGCATTTTTTTTGGTCAACCATTTCGTATGCCACACAGACGCATCACAAATAACAATGCCCATGCAATACTCTGTTCTGGGATTGAGGCACTTGGATGATGAAACCAGTAATGGTGACAAGCCCCTATTCCTGATGTAGTGGCAACATTTCATTGAACACCCTTTTGTGTGGCCAAATCTAGAGCAGAAGATAATTCATCCTACCAAAAAAGCCTAATAATTTACAAGCATCCTGATTCATTGACCAAGATGATGGCTCCATTCATTACTCCTAGAGACACTCAATACCGAACTAAAAGTGTCTTGTTATTCATCTCAAGTACATCAGCACAAAGCTTATTGCAAACTAGTTTTCCAACAATCTGTTCTTTCCAACGACTGGTCATTTCCCAACCATGGTTGGTTCAGCTATTTCTCAAAGAGCTACCTCACATAATATTGACTTGATCTGCAATCTCTGTTATCTCCACCATTTATTACATAAATTCCACATATTTTTTATTATTCTTTTTGATCCTTGAAGTATTTCCCAGCTCAATTTTCTCTATATATAATAGGTAATGTTAATGAACAAATAAATTAGCATGATGAATTGTTACAGTTTCTAAATTTTTAAATCAGCCAAATATTACCTCAACTAATAAAGCAATTGTAATGTGTTAGCTAACCACATTTTTGAGGAACCAGCGTGGTAGCATATTGTGCCTGGTGCATGGTCCAATGTTCGCACTGTAGCTGGGAGTTTGGTGAGGAACCTGAAACCATCTAGTGCTAGAGACTTAATATCAACTAATTATTACCAAATTCCACAATTTTTTTTTTAATGAAATGGGGAAAACTTGTTGCTAATGCTATAGGGTGACAGAAATTAATGCTCGTTGAAGTTGGAAGAAAATTGTATACTGCTCTACCATCTGATTATCCCACACCTAAGCAAAGGTGTCCTCAATTTGAAGCTGAAAATAAAAAAATTATGTTTATATCTTCTAAAAATATCTTGTTAACTGTCTTCATGAAAAATAAGCATGGATTGAAAGCTCTGTCAAGTATTACAAAAAACGCTTCCAAAATAAATTAATTTCTGCTAAAATGCATGCTTCCAAGACCGATGAATATAATAACCATCACACTGTATGCACTATACTTGTGACCAGTTTTAAAATGGCAGCCTTAAATACATTCAAAATCAATGCTCAATTATCTGTTGAAACTCATATCAGCTCTGCCTTAATGGTGGTATCAACCGATATTAGCCCTCATCCATTGGGAATATATAGCTAAGGAAGCAAATTCTGTATTGGGAGAGCATTTAGGAGAGTTTCTGCTGTTTAGGCATCCTCCAAATGATGGATAATGCTTCCTCCCCCTAACTGATACCCCATGGATGAATCTAAGGCAGTGCATCATACATAACTCGAGAGTCATGAATCTGGGTTTCAAGAGTACCTACCTCTCTAAGCAATAGGGTGTGATGGACAGATAACAGCATTAAGGATATGGAGCTTGGTGCGAGTCTTGATTTTGCATTGATACCTGGGAATTTGGCACACAGTACAAAACACCCAGCAGATTCTGGAGTCTATCTCAATAGCTGAGCTGCAGTCATCGTGCACAATGCTACCAAAATATTAGAAGTTAGACCCCAACTCTACAGGAATATCAACAGATACTGGTGGATAGACTCTGGCCTTTGATGAGGTCTGATGCCATACTGCCAGAGTTTTGTTTTAAAGCAGCTCATAGTAAGGCTTAAAGGCCTGTCCATACTCTTCCAGAAACAGAGGCACGTTAATTCTGATCTAGTTAAGTAAGCCTGAATTTGAATCTATGCATGTCAGTTTCGTCCACAATAGAACGTTTTGATAAATAATGCGCATAAGAAAAACAAACAAAAAAAAAGCACACCTACCGAAATCTTGCTTTGCTACATTATGGAGTTAGCATTGGCTGTTTTTCTCCTCTGGTGGGCTTACTACCTGATCCAAAGTACATATGTGCAACAGAGAATGGAGATGAGGAAAAGGCAGTATCATTGAAGGATGATGCTTCACAAATTCCATAAAAAAACAGAAGGTTAAAGTAATAGCTATGTAGCTATCTATCTATATATTATATATATATATATATATATATATATATATATATACTGGTTGCTGATTACAACCCTGGAGCTGGACATTGGCTTATCCCCACATGTTGATGAACGGTCGAGTCTTCTTCAAGTTCCAGACATAGTGTGAGTAAAGTTCATTTATTGAACACATATGTGATAATTTTATAACCGTTATATATAGTCCTAAAGCTCGTTAAATCACCTATCTAGGTGAATATGATCCTATGTGTAAGATATGCATCAGATTCAATGCCTGTTGATGAGCGTCAGTTGACATGGTAATACGCATTGATGTGCATTGAACACACATTCAGTATACAGAGTGGTAAGGCCTTTAGTCCCTACTACACTCTGATACACCTTCCAGTACATACTATAGGTCATCCTACGACTCAGTCACAATGCCATATCATCAGCTCATTGCATATCGGAGACCACTGTCTCAAGGTGGATCTACGTGTGGTAGCCCACCAACTTTGCATCATGGAGGTAACAACTCTTACACCTCTATCATGCAGCCATCAATCTTCCAGTTCCAAACATATAGCAACATCAAAGTAGAGGTTGAAGAGGTTTGGGATCCAGCACATTGCGCTGATGGACATCAATTGTGATGGCAAATGTAACCAAAGTCTTCTCATGGCATGACCGCGCACTCGAGTCTTCGGGCATGACACAAATGATGGCAATAAATTTGGTGGTAAGATTGAATGAATGTCCAGCATAGTTCTGTGAGCTTCATGAATCATAAGCCAATTTTAGGTCAATGAAGCAGATGTAAATTTGCCAGTGAGACACTCCTGCTTTCACTATCATGACACGCAGAGAGACAATTATCAGCATAATCCATGCCGTGACAGAAGCCAAACTGGCCATCATGGAGAAGGAATTCAGTACATGGTTTGAACCATTAGAGGATTACCTTTGGAAGGCCAGTACTCAGGATGAAGTGGGAAATGTTCTCAACAGTTGTCACAGATGGTACGATTTCTCTTCTTGTGGAGAGGGATTAGCACATATTTCCACCAGTCAATTGTTACCGCTTCCACACTTCAGATCCCATCTGCAGTAAGCATCAGCCTGTGGATACATTTCTCATCCTCCAGTTCAGCATCTCCACAGATATTCCTTACTCCAGAGCCCATCTGCAATAAACTTCAGCCCACGGACACAATAATCAAGTCAAAACTTCAGCATCTCTGTAAGTATTCCTCACTCCAGATCCTATCTGCTATAGACTTCCGCCAGTCGACACACTCCTCAATTCACAACTTCAACATCTCCATAGATATTCCACACTTCAGATCCCATCTGCAAAAACCTTCAGCCAGCAGACACATTCCTCATTTGCCTACTTCAGTATCTCTGTAGATATTTCATTCAGATCAGGATTTCTTCCTTGCAACATCTGAGAGATGGCCCCCGTAATTTTCTCTCCAGAGATGTTATCACTCAAATCCTCTCTCACGCACATATAATCGGTCAGTTCATGGCATAGATCGAGAAAAGATAAAGCAAGCAACAGAGTCAACTCACGGATCCCAGACTCATTGTCATTGTTCCCCACTTTAGAAAAGTGATGCTCCCATCGTAGAAGATTATCAACGTCTCTAGCCAGGTTGCTCCTATCTCTCAGTAACATGGTCGACATTGAGCGTAAGAAGCACTCCACTTCATTAAATCGAAGCTCTCTGATGTGCAAACCCCCATAGACTGCACAGTAGCCTTTCCATGCTTCTCTGCTTCTACTGCATGTTTACTCCAGGAAGCAACCTGAGCCTTCTCAGTAGCAGCCTTGATTAGCTTGCAAAGACATTGGAACTGCAACTTCTGAGCATCATCTCTTCAACTCTACCTGCTGAAAAAAAGAAGCCAAGTAACTCTCTTCTTCCTCGATAGGTTTTGGCATTTATCCATCACACATCCTACTCCTGTTTCCTTGGTAGCTCAGGTAAAATCATATATGGATCAGTCATTGCAGCCCTGAATCCACACCACATCATCTCAGGTGCAACAAGCTGGCAGTTCTGACCCAATCCATCAGCCAATGTTGATCACAACCTGTACATTACGGCTCCAGTGAATTTCACAGATTTGTTAGACCTCAACATAAGTTGTTCATTGCAAATACCAAATATTTATGGCAACTAAACAATTTCAACCTTAAGAGGGTCATGTCAAAGAATGAGAATGGCATGGAGAGGGAGAACCTACATGAAGTGAAAGAGATAAGAATTTTGCCAATTTCTTATTGGAAGACAAGTGCCATAGTGGGTATATACAGGGAATTTATAGAAAGTGTTGCTCCCATGAGGGGAATCAGACATATGGTTGTGTCAAATCTCTACTATACCCCTATTCATCCCGGTATGGGTGTTGTGGGGCAACACATTGATAGGTGTATAACTAAGTCGTGCTGAAGTCATTTTTATGGGACAAGTGGTGCTATTGACTTGTCTGAATATGACTCTAGTGAGGAAGTGGATTGCAGCATCCATGCTTTCCTGGATGAGCCTTATTGTGAAAGTGAAGACTTTGGTAAGTTGTCCACAACTGTCGAAACTTTTGAAACACGGGTGTATTAGCTCAGCGCTACTGCAGAGAATGATGGCTTGGTCTCCGATGAGAAAAGCATGGATTAAGAAGTTTTTTCTGGTTTGTAAAAAGGTTCTACCTCTACTACTAGTCTGTTGGATGTCTAAATAGCAGTCGCTATTTATTTCTAGAATATAATGTGTTTAATACGCATATCAGGCTTCCCTTAATCCTGGGATTTACTTTAGTTGAAATTTAAAGATAACCTTGATGTGTTTGGAGAGCTGACATCCCTTTTGCTCCCTTGCTCTTCATTTCCTCTCAAAACTCCCTCCGCAGCAGCAGTCACAACTTACCACTCAAACTCTCTTCCTAGCACTATAGTCAATGAATTCTCTAACAATTCTTACAATCCCCCCATCCCTTTCCTCCCACCCCATGCAGTTCTTACCATGACCATGCATGTTGCTCATACAAATCCATCTCACATTTCTCCAATATCTAGTCAGGGGAACTAGCTAAGCTTTTGTATGAAGGTGGTGTTTCATGTGTAAAGTGCTCCGGCCATAAATGTTCTGTTTCGGCCAATGTTGGTTCTACCACTAAGGAATAGTGTACATCTTGTTATGTTAGATGCATACAATACCTGGTGTACTGACATCCTCTAATTTTGTTATTGCTTCTTCCTGGACCCCTTCAGTTGCCCCTTTGTATAGCTATATCGGTCAGCTCACTAAAAACTCTAGTTGGAAATGAATTAAATAGCCAACAAGTCAGAGTATTCTCTAACTCCTGGCCTGAGTTGACATCAATTTTGTCAGCAGGTCAGCTTTGTAGATGTTGTTTTACTGAACAAGTCTGACTGCAACTGGTTACCGAAACCTATCAGTTGGTAGTTCAACAGCGCACCAGTGGGGAGTTTGATGGAAAACTTTGTATTGTAGCACATTCCTGTCTTTGTATGTATGCTAATATATATATATTGTGGCTGTCGTACATTTATATACAGGGGAACATACGGAAAGTTATGTGGACTTGACTTGAAAGTAAATGGTTGTCAATTATGAAGTAATTGTCTGAAGATTTGAAACCTAAGGAGACTGGATCCCATATGCAACCTACATAATAGATGTCAGGGAAAGATTGCTGGAGTTTTATTCTGGCTAAATTGCACTATTTTTTAACATGCTCTGGCATAAGATGTAATACAAGTTATTGACTGTAAGAACTCTTACTAAGGTAAACACAGTTCTTTGCATGTGTACTTATGCTCTCTCAGACTGCTAATAGAAGATTGGCTACATTTTTTTGGCATTGATAGAAAGAATAACAGATGCATGTAGTCAATAGAAAGGTGCAGAGCTAATGGTTGTTGAACGTTCTGAAAAAATTAGCTCTGTCAATAGTGCAAACAACCTGTTTAACAAGTTCATGTCAGCTTCTGCTTGGCTTTTCTGCAGAAAACTCTGCCTAATGACCTCACACTCAATGTGTTGCACTTCCATTCTTCAAGGAATGTCAGCATGAAATTACTTTAACAAAACTCCTTAATTCCACATGCACATTGCTGTTTAACAATTTGTCATTACATTATTTGTTGGGCATCAGGTTATTCAATCTAGCATGGAACTATACGGAATATATAAATGCAATTCTTGACTACTTACCCAATTCACAATTTAACCATTACAACTTCACGATGAAGCAAATAAGTCGAGATGAGTATAGTATTTGGCCATCACTTTAGCTATGGCTTGGAAAATGTGTCATATTATGTCCAATAAGGCATCAGCTAAAATAATCATCAGGCTAAATAAAAAATTGTATAATTTTTGTTTCCTTCTTGCCCTATTCTCTTTCTCACACACGATCACTGGCATCTCTATGTCTTGCATTTTTACTAGCAATTGGCGAGTGAAGTCCCCCTTTACAGTGGAGTTGGATGGAAAAATAGATATTGCCGAGAATGCCAGTATGCTTTGTTTCTTTATAGGTATATGTATATATAAATTATGTATCTGCCATTCATTCACACACCAGAGAGTACATGAAAATTTTTACAGACTAGACTTGAAATGATATAGCTGATTTCAAGAAAATTTACCATGGATATGCTAGATTCGAAAATAGTCTTCAATAGTAAAGATAACTGCTTCAGCTTTGACAGCCAGAGCTGGGTATGCACAAGTTGAGTGATTATTTGCGGTCTAGGAATGTTTGTTGGAGTTTTAATTTGACAGAACTACACAATTAGTCAACTTGCACTAGCATTGGATGTGATACAAGTTATTTGATGGTGTAGGAACTATTTTCAATCTTGCTAAGGTGTTCACAATTCTTTACTTGTGTATTACTGCTCTTTTTCTTTGACATGAGTAGAACACAGGCTACATGGCCACCAAACATACTGTAATTATAATTGATAAATATTGTCAAACAGTACTAAGAGTGGAAACTATCACTTGAACATTTCTTATCAACTTCTGTATGATCTTCCCATTCATTTTATGATCTGCAGAAAGCACTACCAGAGGACCATTCTCTTAGAGCGCTGTATCTTGCATTTATAGCAATATTATATACATAAATTCTTGGCTACTTCCCCTATCACAAACCTAGAATTACAGAATTGCTTTAACTTTATATATACAGATCATTTCTGATATACTGTATTAGGCCTTAAGCTATGCTGGGGCATAGGATAAAGGTAGAGCAATACAATTTAACAATGCAAGCAATTTAACAATGCAAGCATTTCAAGTTATGTCCCATATGGCTCCTGGCTATTGTTTTTAGTTGATTTCCCTCACATTCACTCGCCACTCAAGTAATTTTCTTGGTTTTCTATCGAAAAACACAGGGATTTTATCTATTGAAGTGTTTGAAGGGAAGCAGGTTTATTGAAATGTATCTTGAAATACTATTAATGTATGCCTACTTTTTTCCACAGGAAATTATTTACATCAACACTACTAGGTTGCCAAGGATGTTGGGTTGGTGTTGGGATTCCTCTTAGGTAAAGCAAAAAAAAGTTTTATCGTGCATACAAACAGAAGTAACCTATTAGACAAAAACACTTGGTGAATAAAGGTTATTTTGATAAAAACTTTAAATACACTCTATATCCCAGAATCAATGCAGTTTTCTAATAATATGTGAATAGTGTCAACACCGACTAAATGGCAAGATCAATTGAATAATATTCTTCATATTGAAACTATATACTATTGGTTATTGTATTTATGCATTGTAGTTTAGCAGATGAGCAAATCAGCTTGAAAACAAACCACCTAACATAGAGAGTGAATCTAACTATCAGTCCAGGTATATCGTGTGTAGATGTAGTTTTTGTTCCGTTAACAAAGAAAATGTTGTAGTCACTGAGAGTGCCCAGTGTAAAAATTTAACAATACCTATTCAGAAATTTTGACTGTGGGCCTTATTGGAGCATGTTACTTGGTAATTGGGGATGATTGAAGATGATGCCCAGATGATTAAATGTAACACAATTGGTATTCTCTCTAATATTGAAGACTTGGCTGTGTTTTTATGTGCCATGGCTGTTAGTACTTCCTAGTAAATAGAATCAGCCTAAACTTATAATGGTAAATGTGCTATTACAATACATCCTGAATATTCAGAAATGCTTCCACTGTTTGGTGGAAAAAAATCTAACACAGATGATCTAGTCTCAGACCCTCACCACAACTGGGCAAATATGAAATTTTGGTCCGCAACCAGGGCTCGGCTGATAAAGCCAAACAAGAACAAGTCATTTTCCTAGCCACATTGACTGTACTTGACATTGAGTTCACTCAGAGATCAAGTGATCTATCCTGACTCATGCTTGGATCTGAAGTGGAAGAGAATTTCCGATGAAGACCTGGCTGAGTTCCTCAGTGATGGAGGTACTAGAAATAGCAACTATGCAACTTTCTCCTCCTATATTTAAATTGTCTATAAAGCTGAGTTGATAGTCAAAATAAAGAGTGTATGAATGTCGACTACAGCCCATTGGATGACCCTTTACCATTTTAACTTTTTGTACACCGATTATTATGCCATTCTGTTGTATACAATTTCAATTAAATGGTAAAGGGTCATCTTACCCATTGTGAACTGTATGGGTGCACTATACTTTCTATTCTTTTTAGACCAGACAATCCAAGCAATTTTTGTTGTTGTTCTTCTTTGATTTTTATCAGTATTTATTTTGTTGTTTTATGGAATCCTTCAACATAGTAGCATGGGAGAACAAACCTAATAGGCAAGCTGAGCTACTTTTAAATTACTTTATTCCTTGTTTTATTGTTGATGACCTGACAAAGATAAGCTAATTGGCATTATTGCACAATGGACAATTCTTGAAATTTATAAACAATGCTGATGTTATTCCATTATATTTTGGGGAGCTTTCACCTCTATAGCTGTATAGTTGAAAATTATTACTTCACTTTTGTTTGAATAAAATATTGTATTCCCAACTGACCATTCAAATTTATCTGCATAGCGTAGCTTAATTGAATCATGTTTTGGAAAAAAATGTCTTTACCAATAATAAAACAGCATGTGAGCTGGCTTGACTCTGTCTTTGACACGACCTCACCCTCACCTTTTTCCCCGCAGTAGAGAAACAGGTGAGTTGTTGATACACTTTGAAATATTTGGAATCTTACTAGTCCACACACAAAAGTTTGTTTGTTTGTTATTAATGGACCTAATGTATGCAAGTTATGTGTGGGTCGCGAAAAGATAGATAATGCTTTGAAAATGAATTTCAAGGTTTTTTTCTACAATTTTTAGCCCTGCTAGTTTACTGCCATATTGAAGGATCCAATGCATGTTTGAGACTCTTTGGAAGCTGCCAATGTGAATTTTAGCTTATATATATTTATTTAATTATTGGATGGTGGCTGACATTTTAAAAAATGGGCTAAACAATTAGGGCACTCCAGTGTACTCCCTCATAAAATAGAAATTCTCACTAGGCTTGTATAGTGACATATCCCCGAGATATTATGCTCCATCCCCACCATACAGTGTATTAAATACCAATAATAATAATAATGTTGAAAATGTGATAAGATGAAAATTCAGTGAAATATAATACTATACAATGCTAATTATGTAATGTAAACTTAAAAATTTTAGGGTAAATGGTAAAGGTGGTTTTTGTGTGTAAAATTCTACCACTGCTGTTTGACACCAACCCTAGAATAGACCTACAATACTCACAAGATATTTTTTTGTTATATAATCAATCAAAATTACCATTTATGGTACTTAGTACAATTACATTACCGAATTATTATTTATATTCAAACCTGAAGTAAGCTTTGGTTAAACACTATAGTATTACTGTAGGATGATCGTATTATCTATTTTCTGGATTTATTGTAGCACAGGCTAACTCTGTGGAATTAATGTGCTTCATCATCCTGCCTGTACACCTTGATGTAGTTTTTTAAGTGTAGAGGATGTAGCAAACTGACAAAATTAAACCACAATAATTACAGCTTGTTGCTGCAAATATATATATATGCACTGCAACTACATATGCACAACAGTACCACAATCAGTCTATCCATCAATCAAAACGTCCACTTCAAACATAAACAGAAATTACCAAGACTTTCATTCGACCCATAAACTGGGTATCATTCTCATCTTATGGCATAGAAGTCACCAGAATATATTGGATTGCTAACAGGCTTTGTACAGCAGATATCTCCGCTAGCACCCCAGAACTCTCTATCTGTGGCTGACAATGTTTATTATGATCCTCAGCATGCTAGCCAACTAATTTTGACTGTTTAGTTTGTTAAAGTCTTTCTTAATCAAGTAGCACAGTCATACAGATGCTTGTTCAGTTACTCAACACAGAGATTTGACAACTAGTCTAGTTAGAAGCAGAGTCTCACATGACATGCACATGCACAGTCAGATAATATCATTCTCACATTAGCACTGGCAATTAATACACATTTAGCAATCTGAACTACTACTGTCTGACATGAATTTATAAGGTATTTCTAGCTCTCATACTTCGGTTTTGTTTGGTAACTCTGATGGTTGGGGTAGAGGGAGGGCTTCCTGACAGATGCGTCTGTCCCTTTAGTGAATTTAGAAAAGGTCTAGCTCCATACAATTCATGTTTCTCAAGGGAAAGAAAAGCCAGTGAGCTGGCCATTATATTTCTTAAATCCATGGTTAGAACAAGCATTGTGTCTGGCTTAGCGAGACTAATGGTTACAGCAACAATTCATAATCGACTAAACCTAAGTTGGTCTCTACTTCATCAAATATTTGTTTCATTCCGCTTTCATTTTCCTATAGGAAGTTATGCTCTACAATGTGCAAGATGCTTCAACTTTGCGAGAGCATTACAATTTGACACACCATACAACTATCAACACAAAAGACTTTTTGGTTGACTGCTTTAACAGCACTAAAGCCACTAGTATATATGACCACTTTTATCTATGATTTGTAATAGTCGAATTCAGCTCATATGAGCACAAACATACATATATGCATACATACATACATACACAAAAACATAATGTTTGGGTAACAAAGTGCAAGTTATTTATGTGATGTGCTAACACATTGGTATGTAAAGGCTAGTAAGTTACCCAAATGTTGCACCACCAGAATATCCACCACTGTAACTGTCAAGTTGTGGATTTTAGTTGCATGGCCTAGTTCCTCTCTGTATCAGCATAACACAAGGAATATGGTGTAACCTCCAATTTAACATCAAATCTGGGGAATGGGTTTCCACCTTTTCTGTAGTGCTATCCCACATCTTCACCTAGTACAACTCTCCGCCACCTCTGCAAATACCTCAGCTATTTTACACATCATATATCGTCTTCCTGTCCATGCCCGCACTGCTTCCCTTACTTCAGTCATTGACAGACATTTCCCACACTTCATTACTGAAACTGTAAAGTTCATAGCCAACATCTCATAAAACTTACCATAAAACTTATTATATTCCCTATGCAGACATCATCATCAATATATCAACTCAATACTTCTATCTCACGAGCCCTCAAACTCTCTAGCTCACTCTTCACCTCCATCCATAAAGAACTCAACTTCCTCACAACAATCTCTCAACATTTAACGGCGTTTTGGCCATTTCAATATTCTCATTGAAACATCCATCTGAAAATCATCCAGATAGTCATTGTCATCTCCGTAAAAATCCAATTTTCATTAACATGCAGAATAACGGGCAGCAAACACGTCTCATACGCAGATCTAGAAGAGTTTGGACTGAGATCCACCTGATATATTCCAACAATGTTGCCACAGTGGAAAAGAGTTTTCCAAACCAACACGGCATTATCTTGCACCAATTTCCTTGTGCAAAGGTCCCCCCCCCCCCCCCCCCCCCACCCCTAACAGTTTCCCAACACTTTCCTACATTAAGGGGGGGGGACTATACGTTTTTTTCCGGAAATTTGCACTTTTTTTGTACCTGTCATAACTTTTTTCTTCTTTCTTCTGTACAAATAATTATTATACCAGCTTGTTGCTTATTGTGTGTGCTTTAAAATGATATATAAAAAGTCTATATAGGCACCTTTTCTTAGAAGATATATCCAACCACGCAAGGGTCACTAAAAATGGCACTTCCTACTGTTTGGCAGACCTAACTCCCACGCGCATTGACCGACTTGCCCCAAACTCGGTACGAATGTAGCTAAAGGCAATAGTTGCGATTAGAGCGAAAAATTTTTTTTTCCCGGTGAACCCCCCCTGAGATACAGAGCTGAGAAGAGGCGGGACCACGGAAATCCGTCGATTTCCGGGGTCCCGCCTCTTCTCAGCTCTATATCTCAGGGGGGGGGGGGGGGGTTCACCGGAAAAAAAAAAATTTCCGCTTAAATCGCAACTATTGCCTTTAGCTACATTCGTACCGAGTTTGGGGCAAGTCGGTCAAGGCGCGTGGGAGTTAGGACTGCCATAAATTAGGAAGTGCCATTTTTTAGTGACCCTTGCGTGTTTGGATATATCTTCTAAGAAAAGGTGCCTATATAGACTTTTTATATATCATTTTAAAGCACACACAATAAGCAACAAGCTGGTATAAAAAGTATTTGCACAGAAGAAAGGGAAAAAAAAGTTATGACAGCTACAAATATGTGTTACAATTTCGTTGGTTTCAGGTAGAGCCCCCCCCCCTTAAGGGCAGGTATTTAGGCACCCAGCACTTTATATCTCAGAGACTCTATTCTTTCACGCATGTTGAACAATATTATCTCACTTTTTTCCCACTTTTTTTTATTCATTGATGAAACAGCTCTCGAGTGAAGGACTTCACCAGGTCAATCCTCTTATTCGTTTCTTTACTCGAGGTCATAGTTCTAGTACTATCAGCATGCCGCAACCTCCACAGTTAAATTGACGCACACATAACACATTTCCATTATGTCTAAATAACTCAGAAGTGGATTCATCACTAAGAGGAAGACTGTAGGTGATAATATGGAACCCACCTTCACTCCTCATTCTAATTCAAACACATCCAATAGCTTATCACACACAATCAGTCTACATGGCCCACCTTTATATCTCTTCTTTACTTTACTGACATCAACATCTTACTCTTCACACTTATATCAAACCAAATTTTTCATTAGCAAAGTATATTCATCTGAATAAATAACCTTTTTATGTCCTATATACATATGCAGTGCAATTTTTACAAAGCTATTTGGAATGATCACCTGAATTGCAAACACGGCATCACTGCATGAGACACCCTTTATATACACAGTCTGATTTATGTGTTGGAGGCCATTGCCATCAAACACCCATTGTAACCTGTTTAGAACCAACAGCTCGAGTACTTTGGCCAATACTGATGTGAGTTTGATACCCTGTAGTTATCAACGTTCAGTGAATCTTTATCCCCTGTCTAAGTCTTATACACTGGTTCAACAATGCCACTCTTTATCACATAGGGTATTGCTCCTGACTCCACTGCAACATTTAATACCCTTACAAACCTTATCAATTCAATCTCACCTTCATAATTATGTGTTCTGCCTCAAATGTATATGGTCCTGCAGTTTTAAAATACAGCTGTCTACAAGCAGCACTAGCTACTTTTTCAGCAATTAATGTTATGTCATGAAATACTCCTCATTGTTGTGTAGCCTCATTCCATCTCGTTTGAACACTCCTTCAAATACATCAATCTATGATCAGCCTCAGCTCTGGATTTGGAAAGTGAGTTGAAACAATCCATCCAAATACCCTCAGCATCTTCATCATGTACTATCATTCCATCTACCTCAAATTTGGAACAAGCGTGCTTCTTTTTCTGTTGCTTCATGAAGTGGTAGTTTTCACCAGCCCAAAAGATCATCTCACTGTGCCGAGTTCTCACTCTTCGGTGTTAGCAGCACATAATCCAAATCTCTTCTTTCTTCATCCAAATTCATAGCAGCATCAACACTCAGCATTACACTCACTACTACTAATAGGAACTATCAGGATCTATCCACATAGCCCATGCAAATCTGCTTTCTTCACATAACTTCTTCGTAATACCACCTATCCACTTTTTCCTACTCTTCCATTAAACCTCAAGTAATACTTGAATGGTAACATTTCTCAATATATCTGCAACTGCTCCCATGTATTTGTTAGTTTCTTCACACGACTATACACTTTAAGAATGGGGCTTGTTAACTTCATAATATATGCTTATATACCTGTTAAGCACCAAATTACTTAGCTTCCAACCACTTTACCACACTCTAGTCACTACCATGCCTACATCATTCCCACAAGGGAGGGTAAGGAAGAGTGTTGCAGCCATGGCCAAATATCGGAAGATTTTTGATCCAAAATGAGATGATTTTGACAGCTTGACATCAATGAGGCAGCATCTAAATCCATCAAGATATAGTCCAAGTTTGTTCTCACATCATCCTTGATCTATATATAGTTAGGACCTGATGATATTAATCTCTCGGACACAGCATTAAATTGACACCTTTCCAGCAAATCCCTACATATTTTGTACCCTATTCCATCACTACCATGATGAACACTAAAATCTCCCAAAACAATTATGGACCCAATATCTGGATACAGATACCATTCTGTCAAGCATCACGATCTCTCTTTACTATTCAACACCCAAGTCTAAACAAGGCATGTAAACACTAACCACTGTCACCTAACTAGCACTCTCCTGATCAGTTTAAAAAAAATACACCAGTTCAATTGATTTAATGAATCGTTCTTATACCACACAACCTAACATCCTCTCAGACTTCAATGCTTGTACATTGTCACCCTTATTAATCTTCACCTTAAAAGAATGGCATGGAGCATCCAATAGACTACTATACAGCAATATTTTACATAACAGCAGTGATTTAAAAGGGGGGACTGGACCATTTTTCCCGAAAATTGTATATATATTTTGTGACCATCATAACTTTTTTTCCCTTTCTTCTGTGCAAATAATTATTATACCAGCTTGTTGCTTATTGTGTGTGCTTTAAGATGATATGTAAAAAGTCTCTATAGGCACTTTTTCTTAGAAGATATAGCCAAACACGCAAGGGGGAAAAAAAAATGGCACCTCCCCATTGCCAAGTGCTCTAATTTCCAGGCGCCTTGAGCTACAAACACCAAACTTACTCCTGTGGCTTGCTAACACCCTAAGCTGTGATATGGCTGAAACCATAATTACAACGCGTGAAGTGTTGAATAGATATGAGACACTATATTTCCAACCGCGCCAAAAACCTCGGAACATCTGTGACCCCGTCTCCTTTAATCACCATAACTCATAATTGCTTCACGGGAATTTTTTTTTTGTCTCAGCCATATCACAGCTTAGGCTTGTAGGAAGCCACAACACATGGTTGGGGGCGGTAGCTCACGGCGCCTGGCAATTAGAGCACTTGGCAATTGGGAAGTGTTTTTTTTTTAGTGACCCTTGCGTGTTTGGCTAGATCTTCTAAGAAAAAGTGCCTATAGAGACTTTTTACATATCATCTTAAAGCACACACAATAAGCAACAAGCTGGTATAATAATTATTTGCACAGAAGAAAGGGAAAAAAGTTATGACTGGTCACAAAAAATATATACAATTTTCGGGAAAAATGGTCCAGTACCCCCTTGTAGGTATTTCCCAGTTTGGCACAGATCCCACAAGCAAATGTTAGGCAGCATTACTCACAACACACACACACACAAAAAAACTGAGAATTTTTCTTTCTCAAGGAGACTACATATTTTCTCAAACCTGAGATACTCTCATTGAATCTCTTCCTAAAAAAATTTCTACTAATAGTGACTTCAACTCCTGACCATTTCACACATACATCAAAACCGCCATCACACCCAGCCCCGTTATCAAGTCGATTACCACATGACACACTCAGATCCCCCTTTCTTTAACAGTATCTACAGCCATAGAAGATCCACACAGCTCCTCATTCCAGGCAACAAGCAACAACACATCAATATCACTAGCGACTCCCACAATCCCATCATTCAACCTCTCCACACTTTCAATCACTATCTAAACGTTGCCCCCATGCACCATGCATATCTCTGAGCCCCACAGAGCTTACAGAATATTCTTTGATCTCTCCTTTTCCTGACTGCAAAACAACATTTTCTCTGATTTTTTCCCTTTTTTGAGAAAATCTAATTATCATTTCACTATTTTCTTTGTATAGCATTAGCAATCGGCAAGATATCCACCACATGCCTTTCCATCACAGAACATCACAATTGTTGGCCATGCCCTATGTCACATCAGCAAACAAGCACTCCCTCAAATCCTTTGCTTGATCTGCTTCACAAGCAGCATACCGTCAGCCTCAGAGGTCAGACAATTGACTTGAAACCGAACAATCCAACCGCCCTAGGACATCAATAACATTACAATGGACACAATTTCAAGACACAGTTACACAATCTCAGAGAGAGCCCTAATTAAGAGAGTTCAGATGCCCTTCATCAGCCATTAAAGATATTTAATGTCACTTGTGGTGTAGTTTTTCAAATAGTATGCCCTAAGATTGATGTACCAGCTAGACACAAATTGTATGGGTAAGTCTCCAGACCCTTTATGGATTCACGAAAGGGGTGGACCAGCATGACTAGTCTGGTCCTATCTCTTCAGGTCCAGCAACAATGGTTGAACCACATTTGTGGACTCACAATAAAGATTTAATGATTGAAGGAGGATGCATCTTACCTTCCAGCCATCCTTCCTGGCTTTCAGTGAATGGCTTATAGAAATGCGTTGTATCCAGGAGTAGATTGTACATAATTTGTCAACAGGTTCAACTGGCCTAACCCGAGCACCACCATGTATCCATGGATATGGTTGTCTTTCCTACGATGAGTTCATGAAGATAGTACTAGTCAGTTAGGCTTAATTGGAAGAGTTGCATTACTGCTGCTATATTGACTAGTTACTCATTGTGTGGATAAAAAACTCTTGTAGAGAATTTACTCTCAGGGTCACTTTAATATGACAGCTGATATTATATCTCTGTTGAAGTTATAATTTGAGTAATAAAAGTCAATTACAATAATTTTAGTACCACAAGGCACCAAATTTTTAGACTATTTACAGTTTCTTGCTTCTGCAAAATGAATAATATAACTCGTCAACAGGTAGAGAATTTAATTTTACCATGTCACTATATGATGGCAGTATAAAGCACGTGTGTTAATAAAGCTTGTGAGTGAGTCTAAATAATTATATTACACAAATTGTAGTGAAATTATAATTATATAAATAAAAAATTTAGTACCACATGATACATATGTAGTGTGTGGATATATGAGGGGTGCATGCTAGGATTTCCATTTACATTATAGTTTCTTTGCACTATTTAAAAAAGAAGCAATGCGATTTCACGACACCTTGTTTATTAGAAATATTGCAACAATATCGGCCTCCTGTTGAACGCAGAATTCCACTGTGATAATTCAGACTAACAGACCTATATCCTCTTGTGACATACAAATTAGCCCATCGTGATCCGCCAATGTACTTCCCACTTGGCCGACGAAATTCTGCTTTGATATTATTGTGAGCTTTAGCACAACATTTTTCATTGTCTGTCACACATATCAAAGCCCGGTGACCTTCGCCCAAATGATTTATATATAATCTTGTGTTTTCAGCAAGGACATTTCTATTCAGTAGCAAATGTGTACCCAAATAATCTGGTAAGTAAAGAGTGAAACACAGCAAACATAATTTGTATAAATTATATAAATATTGTAATTATAAAAGGGATTACTTCTAACTACCAATTGCATCTTTGTTCCATTAAAGCACATTTGAAAAGTGACATAACTATGATATTTGTTTGGTCCTCCATCACTTCCAATGCATAAATTGTGTACAATAAGTACCAAGTATTCCAATGAACATCCATGACTACATTTCACAACCCAGTTAAACAAAAAATGGTAGAAATTGTATGCATCGTCAAAACGAAACACACGCAAATTATTACATGGACGATTCTTATCAAAATTAATGCACGCACTGTTCAGCTGTTTGGTTTGAAAACTTCCCAAAACAGATACCATGTCCAATGTTAAAGCCTTTTGGTTGGTGGAATTTTTCCTGTACAATAGTTACGAAGCCCCTGAAGGAGGTTCTAGATGACCAAAATTGGTATGGCTTCTTTTATAACCACATGGGTATGGTTAACAATAGCAATAGAATATGGCATGTTTGTAGTGTTCAATATTGTGTATATGAGTACACCAACAACAGCAACAATACATAGTAAGTATTGATTGATATGTGTAATGTATACATGTTAGAAAAAAGAGTTTAAAGTTCCATGGTCTCCCCACTGCTTGTTTATAATACACAAAAAACATTTAAAAAACACAGAAAAAGCAACTTGAAACTAGAATAAAAAAGTTTTACTTAAAAACAGGACTGACTTGTTAAAAAATATATATATATATATATAATACTCATATAGACCACAACCAGTTAGATACCATATAACCATATATTGCTTGCTAATAATTTTGGCATACTTCCTAAATATTTTGCTAACTAAAAATATATAAGTTTATGAATCACATGTCTTCATATCGCACGTAGCATTAATTATAACTAAAATTACTGCCCTTTCAATTTTATTGAACTACTACTCAGATTTGGTAAATTTTCTAAAAATAAACTATTTGGGAAACTATCGAAACAAATCTTGGAGATGGACTCAAAGATGAGGAAAGTTTTAATCAGAGACTGTGTCAGTCATCTTTTAAATGGTCAACACTTACCTATAGGCCCGGTGTCGGTAGTCCGACTTGTCCAACATTGGCCAGTAGTTAAAAATAAATATAAAAAAACAAAAACAACAACAAATTGAGCGAGTGAGTGATTGAATGAGTGAGTGAGTGAGTGAGTGAGTGAGTGAGTGAGTGAGTGAGTGAGTGAGTGAGTGAGTGAGCTGTGTGAGTGAGTGAGTGAGTGAGCTGTGTGAGTGAGTGAGTGAGTGAGTGAGTGAGTGAATGAAATGAATGAATGAATGAACAATTAAATTAATTAATTATTAATTAATTAATAATAAATAAATAAACAAAAAATAAACAAAAACCAACAAATAAATAATAAATAAATAAATTGTAAATACAAATATAAATAAATAATTATATAAATTATTAATTGAGTTTAAATATAACAACTAAACAAATTAATTAATTAAAATAATAGCAATAATTAAACAAGTAAATTAATTATTTGTTTAATTAATTAATTAACCAATAAACAAATAAATAACCAAATAAATAATATTAAGTAAAATAAAAATCAATTAATTAATCAATTAAAATAATAATAGATAAGTAAACAAGTTAATAAATTAATTGATTAATTAAGAAAAACAAACAAACAAATAATAAATAAATAAACAAACAAATAATTAAATAATAAATAAATAAATAGATAAATAAATGAATGAATGAATGAATGAATGAATGAATGAATGAATATATAGATAAATAATAAATAAATAAACAAATAAACATAATCAAACAAACTACTAAATTAATTAGAAAAATTAAAAATTAAAAAATTGACGCAGTTCCTAATGACGTGCATGAAGTGAAGTATGAATGAAGCTTGAATTCTGCACTTGCACATTTTCAAATAGAGATTAGATTTCTTTGGTCAATGAGACTGGGATACTGCCCTACTCATGGTGCCAATTTTCATAAATCCAAGATGGAGTTTATCGACTCAAAGCCTGGAATCCTTTATCAGCCACATTTCTTTTTTCCTTAAAAAGGAATTTGGGGGGAAAAGAAGACAAATGGAGCGATCATTCCAAACAAGCTTGTTTCAAACATAGTCATGGCTTCACTATAATAAAGCCAAGGAACTCCATGCATTTTCTGACTGATATGCATTGCAGTGAAGTCTGGAGATGATGCCGCTTTTGAAAGATAGTTATACATTTTGTACTAGCCAGGTAAGTCTGAAGTGAAGTAGCTAGCTAACCTTTCAGCTGTAATATTGTGGGGGGATTGTTGTTAGTTTTTGAGATACTATGAATTGTACATAATTATAGCTGTTTCAGAGATTCATCAACTAGAAAGAGGAGACCCAGTGCTTGCCGTACACAAAAATCGCAAGTGCTGTAAGATTGCAGTTGAGAAGTTAATCACCTTACCTGCAACCACTCCTGACGTAGGTGAGTTGTTGTCCAGTTCTTTGGCTCAGGAGAGAGCAAAGAATCGACAGTGTGTTATGAAAGTATTGAACAGTCTGAAGTTCATCACATGGAAGAAAGTCCTGAAGAATATGTTAGTAAAAAAGAACAATACATTCTTGTCCTTGGTGCCTTGGCATGGATTTTACTTATGTCAATGGTGTAAGCTTGTAATTTGAGATTTACCTCATACTTGTTGAGCATATTGAATGTTATTGTGCTTTTTTCCTTACCACCAAATGCTTAATGCTTAGTTAAACAACACCCACTTCCTGGCCAAACCATTCAAAAAGTGGTGGTGCCGGAACTGACCTAGCTATAGCACATTGTATAGGCCACGTTCTAATATCTCTGCAACTGACAACTCAGCTCTGCACTACACTCATTCCATTTAATGCCTACCAACTACATCGATTTGATTAATGTACACTTCAATTGTTTGTGTTGTTACAGCATACGTAAAATAACAAAATATATATATATTATACTTGCTAGATTCTCTTCAGATTTAGTTCAATTTGAATTACTAAATCAAATAATAATTTGGCTTTCTAAAATATATTTTAAAAGTTTTAGTTAACTAAAATTAACTGTGCTACCAACCTGTAGCTATATAGTGCTCTATTAATACAGCGCACGAGTGCCAGTGAGAACACTATCGCTACAATCCAAAGCAGTAGTTGAAGCAGCAACACTGGTAGTGTCATGATCCAATGAAGGAAGTACACAAGGAGCCAGAGAATAGGCTAGTTACTCAAATTACTAGTTAACATAGCATTTTCATAGAGTGCTTGAACAGTGAAGAATCATACTACAGCAAGCTATATATAGCTTGGACTGTACCAGGATTGATCCAATGAAGGAAAAATATCCACAGATAAAAAAATTACCTGATTAGCTGCAAGTTTTACACAGCTTTGGCAAGTTACATAACTTATGTATTGTCATTCTCTAGTGTGCACAGATGAAAATATACTAGATTAGCCACTCGTTTTCTAAGTGGCATCAAGTGATGTACATGTATATATATATATATGCCACATACCCACATAAAGACGGTAAATTTCAAGATTAGTAAGAGTTTTGAATTTATCACCAAAGTAAAATTCCAGGTTTGTGGTAAATGGAAAGCTAATCTACAAATGGACTACAATTATGATCCATGCCATTCTGAAAATACCTAGAACTGTATATGCCATGGGAACCCAGTTGGCAAATGAGCAAATCTCATCACTGAGGGTTTATTTTATTTATCTTGGCAAAGATTTTTGAAGAGAGAATGTGGTGATAAACACAATGGATGTTCAGGTTCCAATGTACTGTTCATTATGAAGCTGGATTATCCAGCTATTACTACCGAGACAAAAGTTAAAATAGATTGACGAGAGAAGGAAAACTGACCCGGGGAGAAGATTAGATAAAACATTGATATGTATATATTGAAGGGAAAAAAAGCAGGAATCCCCATAAGAGTAACAAATCAAGAGATGAAATTTCTGAGCAATAAACTATGTCTATGAAGGAGTAGGAAATTCCTGAACAAAATCAACAACAACACAGAGATGGATTGAAACTTTGATCAGACAAATGCATGGCATGCAAGGTAAAACTATATTGATATACACATATACTGCAGAGGCATACACTTTGAAAGGTATAACAATGCAGTAAGCACTCTATTAAACAGACCCAGATTTCAAAATAGCATATACCACAAAATTCTCAAAGGACCAAGATCATATGTATATCAGATAAAAATCATTCTGGCTTCTTTAAGTGGCTTAACTGAGTGTTGGTCCATTTCTTCACAAAATAATCTTAGCATATGCATCAAATTATATGCCAAAGAATAAAATGGGCCGTTAAAAATTATGCAACCATCAAATCTTCATCATTGTGCTCTATCTTCTATCTTCATTCTTTCTATATTTATCAGCCTAACTTTTAAATTATATACCATGAATACAACTTGCTTAGTTTTCAAATGGCAGTGATTTGGAGTGGAATAAATCATTCAGTATCTTGCTCTGACGAGTTGCAAGAAATTTTATTTACAGTATTACACTTCGCTCTGAATTTAAAAGATTATGTCCAAAAAATGGCAATACTACACTAAACGAGGTGTATAGATACATTATAAATTCATTAAAACAAAGAACAATTGATAGGATCTTTACAGTCAGGCAAATATTTATACCTCAAAGAACAATTGTACTATTAACAATACTCTAATTAGTGTTCTAGAGTACATACCTTCAGTGAACAGGAGCTCATACTTCCTAGTGATAGTGAGAGTTTGAAGAGAGTAACGACTATCATATAATATCATGTGTGCTTCATATTTACCAGCATCAGAGAATCTCAGATCATTCAGTGAAACATAAAAGTCTGATCTATCACGCTTTTTGTGATATGTACTAATTCGGCTGGAGTTGTAACAAGTCCTAATACAACTGTACAACTTATCAATTCTTCCTTCATACCTTACCTTAAACAGTTCAAATATCTTCACCTCCTGTTTAAAGCCACAGGAACCATGACCCCTGTATCCCAAACGAGCATCAAATCTGACACTTCTACCAACCTCAGATTGCAAGGAGAGTGTAGTATTACAGTTTCTTCCATTGCTGCTTTCAGGACAAGTCATAAAGAAGGCATGACCTGAAGATAATAAAGTTTACATGATAATTATATAGTGTTAGATATCAGCATGTGCTAGTGTGCATGAACATTTACTAGTCACAGTAATATGTGGCTGTAGTATATGTCATACCATGATTCATACCTTCAACAATGAGAACATTCATTGGCTGAGGGATATTAATTTTCGTAGATGAGCAATGATATATTCCTTCATTTTCACGTTTTATATTTCTCACAGTAAGAATACTTTTTCCACCAATTATTCTCTCGCTAATATCTGGGTTTGATGTTGTATTTATCATATTTAGAGAGGAAAAATTTGTCCCAAACTTCCAATCAAAATTCCGAATACTCCCCACCCTACACTTGAATATGACTCTGGTGGTGAGTGGTGCAATGGTCTGACCTAATCGATCTGCAATGAGAAATAGTAAATGGGATAGACAAAATATTTATGTTAGCCCACCCAGGACACAAAATGTGTACAACTTACATGTTCAAAATACTCATATGTGTGTAACATAAGAATAGACATCTGTAAAAAATATAGCTAGAGCTAAACAATTCCAGCTTACACGATATTCGGATTTCTTGATCTCCAAGACTACATGTTTTCAAACGGTGTATTTGACAATAGCAACTTTGTGAAGAACCTGCATATCAGGAAGCAGCAAGAAAAATAAATTACATACAAACTCCACCAATGTCCTGATAATTTCCTCAATCTTTATCATGCCAAAATTTGAAGAAAAAGCAAACTCCTATAAAGGCTGTAGTATTTAGGAGGTATGTTGGCCTTGAACATTACATTTAGGCTTTTCACCTAACTCCAGACCTTTTTCCCATAGAAATGGAAACTTAAACATTAAAATATGGGGACTGGTTTTGTCTTGACCTGCAAGCCTGTAGCTCCATGGGAAAGATAGCTTGAAAGAGTTGAGCAGGCTCACAAAGAAGGACCTGTCACTCACTGAGCTAGATACACTTGCAAGTATGAGGGACTGAATTGTTTGTAGTTATTACTGACACGAACAATTGCATTGGTATCTCTGGTTAAAATAGCCATGGTAGACAATTTCCCCAGGTGTCTCTATAGAACTAGCTCCAAGAACAATATACAAAATTTTGGGGTTTGTTTATAATTTACCAAATATTTATTCTTAATGTTTATGGAAATAACTATTAGAACTAATTTTTGTTGTAGTTTTTAATTATTGACCAAGAACCCATAAGTTTATGGGGAGTTGAATAAAAGACTTTGTATGGCCGTTCATGCCCGAATTTGGATGTTTGTAGGTATTACAGAGTTCAATAGAAATCCCAATATTGGTTTGACCCATATTTCAAAGTTTGGTTCACATTAAAAAAAAAATAACATAAAACAAAAATAGTAATTTTGGCAGCTTTTTAGTATCCGAAACGGATTTCACACAAAAGTATATCAAGCGTGCCATGAATCATTCACCAAAGTAGAACCAGTGTGTCCAAAAATCGTAAAAAGAAAGTAATTTTTTTTCCTTGTCACGTATATATATATATCTATCTACTTTTCTTGCCCTAACATAACTAAAGTACAGAGAGTCTATTCATAATTTTAATTGCAGATGCTCCAAATGGTCCAGTGCATTGAACCAATCAATCTGTTTCTTAGTTTCTGTAAAATCTATGCATCTCGGGCTATCAACGGATCTCTTAGGATTCAAGTCATACAAAACAGACAAAGCACACTCATCAGTTCTCTCTTAGTTACATGATTAAGCAGCACAACTATACATATATCCCAGTCCAATATTAGTAGGTGTCTATGATTTGTTTAATCATGAGTTATTACATATGCTTCCCCTTTATAAAAGTTAATCCTGAGCTTCTGGTTCAATAATGTTCATGTGGTTGATGCTCGCTTTGAGGCTAAAGTCTCAGTGAAGTATCGGCAGGTGGACGGAATGCGATGTGGTCCACTTCAGATGGGTTCCATGATCACTCCAGTGCTGAGTTAGTTGTTTCACTATCCTGAGTACAAGTAATACCTGGTTGAATTCTGTCGTAGGTGGTTGACATGAACAATTCTATATCGTTTGACATTCCAAATTTCAATACTGAGTGAGAACTTTCGATTCCATTACCCAATATCCTTCCCATCCAGATTCCAACTTTTCAGCATCGAGTATAATGAGAAAAACATAGTTACCTACAGAAAAATAAGTTTTGCACATTGCGTTGGTCATAAGTACAATATTGCGAGAGGGCAGCAGATGAAAGGTTTGCTTCCACAAACCTCTGAATTTTGCCATTATCCTGCATATTCGTAGGATAAAACTGAGTCAAATACTGCTGATTTGCTGAGAGATCCTTGAGTATGTAGTTTTTTCCACATATCAAGAGAAACAGAGTGGAGGGAGTGGTTGATTGTTGGATGAGTGAGAGGCATATAGTAGAATGAGTGGTAGTGTTAGATGTTCTGTTTTTCAACATAATTTCATTAAAGTAGTAGAAGAGATTGGTCAAATCGCTCAATTATTCTATCACCTTAAGGGCTATATTTTGTAGTTCCTAGACTTCCTCACCCCAAATGCTTCCAAAACCAGTGCAAGGACTGTGATTTCAAAATTCCACCCTTGATCTGATTGCAAAATTGCATGTGGAACAAATGGAGAGAACAGCTTTATGATTTCCCATATGATGTGGTTTGCTCTCGGATCTGGGATGTATATTGTATCAATCCTCTTTGCTATATATAGTCTTAAATTACAAGTAAATAGTAATTGCTATTACAGAAGATGGGAACATCTCACACATCAGATCAACAGCTAGAATTTCCAGAGATTTTCCAATGGGAGCATTTGTCTATGGTTCTCATTGAGATATTGTGAACTTTAACTGTTGGCACTTTACAAAATTTCTACAGAACAACTGTACATCCCCTGCTATACTCACCTAAAAAGCCTCTTGGTGTAGTTAATGAAGAGTTCTCACTGAGCCTTGATATTCTCCAGCTGAAATACCTTGATTATGCATGTGAGAATATTTTTGCATGCTTAGCTGAAGGACAATCGCAGTCACTGCATTGGACATACAGTTGGGTATGTAATATCAGCAGAATACACCATCGATAAATCTAAGCACACTCCACAGTTTCACATGCCTGCATCAAAAGTAATGGTCCCACTCACAATTACGAGAAAGACGTGGCATTGCTGTTCAGCTTGAGTTAATTTTGTGATAATAATATCAGCTAGTAGAGCTTCTAGAAATTCAGTGGTGGAATAATGAGGATGAACGAGGACGAGATCGGAAGGAAGACCTTCCAGTTGTAAGACAGCATTAAAGTTAAGTGAGCCATTTCGATACAGCACTTGCAAAATATACTCCTGCCCAATGATAGAGCATACTCCCCATTGTTAGGGCTGAAAGCCATTGCCATGGGACATGGTCTGCAAAAAGTTTAAAATTTCGACCAATAAGTTAATGAGGAAATTACTTCACTACATATACGATTGTCAAACAAGCACTGACTGTGTTAATGATGGTTAGCATTTACAAAAACTATCCATCCAGTTCTAACACCACTCCAGCACCAACAGCATATGCATTGTTTCCAGATTATATTTAAAGAACAGACCAAAACATGGGTATGCAAGGAGAGTAGCACTAACCATGTGCTCCTAAAGGGTGTTGAATGATATCTAGAAATTCTGCTTCCATAAGCATAGTTTACTTTTCTTGTCAAATTGTTGAGTGGAGCTGCTATGTCCGAAAATCTGGTTATATATCTACTATATTAGAATGGGAGTCCAATAAATTTGTGGATACCTTGACATCCATTTGTTCAGGAAACTGTAATGTTGCTTGGATATTCTATGAATCAGGTGACATGCCTAATTCTGTTAACATTGGGCCTAGGTATGCAATTTGAAGTAATGAGGTGTCGGATATGGCATTTTCTACCTCATAGCAAAAGGTCAGCAGCCAGCAGTCCAATGACTTTTCGTAGGTGAATGCAATATCATTTCTCATCCAGAAAGTCCTCTACAATATCATCCAAGTTGATTGTCACAAAGAAAAGGTCTCTTAACACTTTATCCATAAGATGTTGAACGGAGCTGGGAACTCATGTCAACTCAAATGGGATTCATGTCAACTCAAATGGAATTCCAGGGCCTGGGTACAAATCTGCTTTTTCTTGGTCATTTGAGCTTATTGGTAGCTGCCAGTACCCACTCTATAAATCCAATGTTGGGAATAGAGCTAAGCCAGACAAATGGTCCTGCACTTCATCAGATAATGTGGGTAACCATCTTTTGGGGTAAACATTATTTCTTTATAATCTACACAGTGCCAGATAACAACTTCCTTGGAACAAACACTGCTGGTGCCATCCAAGTTGTAGAACTTTCTTAAATTATGCTCTGCTCAAACATGGTGTGAAGTAAGCTTTCCATGTGCTCTCGATAATGTGCTGGTTATGAGATGTGAAGGGACTTTGATAGGTTTGCTCTTTGTGAGTATAAAGTGCAAAGTAGCCTCTGTAGCACCAGGTCTGCTTGGAATGAGGCCTGGAATTCCTGTAAAAATTCTGCGAGATTAGGCCAATAACAATCATGGCAATTCAAAACTAGTTGGTTTGTGATACATCAGAACAGCACATTCCACAGCTACATTTAATTTTACGGTAGTGCATGCCCTTCCCTCTATTTTTCATGCAGCTTCATAAATCAGTAATAAAACAGGGGCCACCTTTGCATATATTGCTGATGCTGCAGTGTTATTACGAACCATTATGTGTAGCTGGTTTGTTAAAATCAAGGACCATACCATGTTTGCACAGGAAATCCCCCCCAGAATTACAGATGATACTAAGGCACACTATGACAAACATGTCCATTCCAATGCATACAAGAACATGGACATGGTTCAATATGGGTGGTTGTGTCCAGATGCTGTCAAAATATAAGTCTTAGTTATGTTGGATCTTCAATGTGGATAACTCATTTTGCATTGTGAGAACCACATTTTGTATCATCACAAAGATGATGCTGAGTCCAATATTATTGCTACTTCAGTCACACCTTACCTTCTCATTGTAATAGCCACCTGGTCAAACAGCGGCAACAGTCACAACATTTGTGTCATGAGGGCTCATTGGGGGTTGGAATGCAGGTTGCCCCTGACTGAACGTTTGATCATTTTCATGGTAGCAATTTCATGTCTGATGTCCTGCCTTTCCACAAGTAAAAAAAATGGCAAGTGTTGGAACCATTCTAATTGTGAAGCGGACAATCATACTGCAAGTGTTCTGTTTGGTTGCATTCCAAACAGCATCTTGAGAGAAAGAGTTGTTGTTTGTTTAATCGGCTGATGTGTTCCTTCTGGAGGCATAAATGATGTTTTAAGAGAGATGTTTTAAGACTGCAGTAACTTGTTCGATTCATAGAGCAATCTGGTCTTAAAGTGAAGCTACCTCTTTGGGTGTCACGGAAACAGCTTCAACACATTGACTTGGATCATCAAGTGTCGTTAATAATCAACCCCTTGACACAGCAGCCACTAGAGCAGTTAGTTCTCCTGTCACTCCCAATTGCTGCACACACTATCTGTTAGTCAAGACAAACTGGTGTAGTAATAACTGATCGTGGGCAAATGTTGGCATGATTAGTTCTAACAATTTCTTCGTTTCATTGTTGGCATGATTAGTTCTAACAATTTCTTCGTTTCATGAAGAAATACTGATAATGCTTCTCCTGGTTTTAGCTTATGTACATGAACATATTCCAATGAGACAAACCTGATTGAGTATACGCCAATAGCCAATTCCATCGTGGTCATTGTTCTAGGTTGTGATCAAAGCATTCTGCTATGCATCTTTTTCCATGATGGTAGGACATTTGCATGCCTTTATTGCATTTTTCCATCTGTTTGCTCAAAACCATATATCGTATCTCTAAAAATATAACCTTACTTCAGCACACAAAAAGGCTAGGGTATACTCTCCACCAACGTAGCTATCAACAAATCTCTTAGGATAAAAGCCAAAAACAAGAGACAAGCAAAATTTACACAAGATCGTCATTTTTTGCCCAGTCACATGTCGAATAAATAGCTACACTATATTCCAGTCCGCAATCAATGGTTGTCAATCATTTATTAATTGTTACAGTCCACGGGAAAAGGAATAATTTGGGGAAAAATTCAATTTTGAGATAAAGCAATTTTAAATTTTATGAACTTGGGACTAATTTCCTGACTTACTATTAACACTTACATCATAAAAAAATAGCGCGCAGAGGTAGAGCAGAAGTGCTCTTTAATTTGGTACCTTTTTACCTTGGGATATCTAGTTGTAGCGCTAAGATTGATTCGAGTTAGCTACAGCTGTGTTCACTGAGATTATGGATATTGGTGTTTGTGGAGAACCTTCTACATTGTTTAGAGCATCAACTTCATGGGAAGGAGAAGTACAAGGCCAGAGTTTGGATGTAAGTTTGGAAGATGCTTCTGTGGATGTAAGCTAGGTCCAGAGAAGATCCCATGTTCAACTTACCTTACCAAAGAAACTATTGTACAGTGCAGAGCATGTTGTTTGGAGTTAGATCATGATGAGCTAGTTGTTTTGTGACAGATACAAGCTCACAGAACAACACCACAGCAATCAACAGTATCAAAAGGTCATCACAATGTAAAGGAGACATTTCGATCACACACTGATTATTTTATTCATGGAGTAAAGATCTGCCGCTCTATATTTCAGTTTATTCACTGTCTATCAGATAAATGCTTCAGGAATCTTACTCAGCACTATGAATGAATGGATTAGTGACCCATGTACATGGAAATAGCAAGTGATTGCCACCCAATGTTTTAACATTGGAGAATAGAGAGAGAGTTAGAGCATTCATAAAAAAACTAGGCATCAACCCATGGCCTTCCCCTTCCTGGCTGTGTACTTGGGCATCGCAACAAAGTGATTGTATTACCTGCAAACCATTCAAAAGCTTTTGTTTATCGGAAATATCAAGAAGCATGTAGTAATAGTAATACATGCGTTTCAACCGTGGGCCGGTCAAAGTTCTATGAGATGTGGGCTTCAGTTCTTCCTTTCATTTCAATAAGTATACCAAGTAGTGATCTCTGTTTTACATGCCAGCAGTTGAGCTTGGCTGTGCAAAAGTCTTTTTGTGTGTTAGAAGAAGAAAAGTTAAGAAGAATGGAGGAATATCAGGAACATCTACAAAGGGCCAAAAAAGAGCAAATGTATTATAATACTCAAATAGCTGAGGCTACTGAGAAATTTGAGTAAAGGCAGCAATCTGGAGAAAAGCCGCTTATGTGTCACTATTCATTTGTCTTTGCACAGCAAGTACATTTCCCATTTGATTGCCAACAAACTGGGCCAGAATAATTTAAGACTGCAAAGAAGTGTGGGGTGTTTGGAGTATGTAATGACTGCGCTAACATTCAAGTAAACTACCTCATAAATGAAGAAGAAAACCTTGGAAAGGGTGCTGATTGTGTTATTAGTATTGTACACCATTACTTGGAGAATTATGGTTCTGAAGCATCTGATGTTCTCCTTCAAGCAGATAATTGTGTCGGACAGAACAAAAACAATTGTACCATGCAATACCTTGTCTGGCGCACCATGACAAAACGATATTTAAGTGTTGAATTATCGTTCATGCTGACTGGTCAAACTAAGTTTTCTCCAGATCATTTTTTGGGCTTGTTCAAGAAACTCTACATGCACTCTTCTGTTGATACAACCCATGGAATTGCTACATTGGTAAAGCAATCTTCATTGAAGGGACAAAACATTCCTCAGCTGATATACGACTCCAATGGACATCACCTGGTTCACTTTTATAACTGGACATCATTCCTCAGTCAATTTTTTTAACAGGTTCCAAATATAACATCCTTCCACAACTTCAAAGCTGCTTATGAGATTTTTATAGGGCGATTCGCCTGAAAGAATATTCTGACAGTTCAGAGCAATGGCTTCCAATTCCAAAAACAGGAATCAATTTGATAGATCTTGATACGATACCTACTGAAAAAAAAAATACCTGGCTTGGATTTTAAGCGGCTGTGATATTTGTTTGAGCAAATAGGCCCTCACTGTAAGACCAAATTGTCGAAAGATTTAACTTTCCCTTGGCCAAGTGTTCCAAGAATTTAGTTATTCTTCATAATTCTGACGATGAAGTGGGAGACAATCAACCAAGTAAAAAAAAAAAAAGGATGAATAGTAACATGTGGTGTTTGTAAACTACAAGGACACACAAAGCGCACATGCATAAATAAAAGAAATTATATTAGTTTTATTACACTTCCTGTCTATGAGGAAGTAAACAGGAAGTACACTTTTTAACCATGACTCTATAATTATTTACAATATGAAAAAGAAACCTTTACCACATATTTTATAATGGATCAGTGTACAATTTCTGCGTATGAAATGAAAACCTCACATTTAGCCCAAATTGTCCCTTTTCCTGTGGACTCACAATTATGTAATTTGAGTCACTTACCGCAATCTCAATGCAACTATTATTAACCTACCTATATATCTACTTTTATGCCTAACTTATCTAGTGTACAGTTGGTACATTTATTATACCTTTTACTACCAGATGACTCGAAATGGTCCAATGCAATAAAACAAACAATCTGTAACACAAATTTAGGTAAAAAAATTAGGTAGCGATTTTGACGATGATGCAGTCAAGCTAGCACACTATAATTTATATTTGTAATTGAGTGAAAACCACATTATATAAGCAGAAAGACGACCGGAACTTGGTGTACTGTTAGGTTTGTTGGGTTCTTATTCCTTAAAAAAAAAGTTACTAAGTTCAAAGTATGCTGTCGCTAATCCACTATGTTGCTTGGTTCTCCTGTGCAATAGTTAACATGTCCCTGAGCATCTGCAATCATCAGCAGCTGGATTTTTCCACTAGAAAAGAAGTGAGCAGTCAGACAATGTTTAACTACACAACAAAAAGGTGATAAAAAAAGTGTAAAATAACAGCTTGGCCTAACAAAATTAGTTTCACTCGAGAAGTATCTATGGAAACAGTCAACAATAGATTTTGTGCAGTATACAATATGGTCTGCATGGTTACAGTCAACAATAGTAACAATACATGGCATGTGCTGGTGATTAAGGGATCATTCCCCTCTTCATGATTTAAACCCACTTATCCCCCCACCCCACAACTATCACCCCCAAGTAGTCCATGTGTTGCCTATTGACCAGATCCCCACTCTACCTTGTAACCTAACCATAGCCTATTGTCCAGTACACAACTCACCCCTCACGAACTTATGTTGTTTGTGAATGCTCCCTAATGTAAGATCATTGATGTGATTTACAATGGTAATCGATCATCGTACTGGTTGTAGTCTATATGTTTAAATTCTATAGATCTCTGAGTAGTTTTCTATCACAGAGCAATAAAACATATTAAAACACGAATAAAAATACTTCTAATAATAAAAAAAAATGACATTGGATTAATCTGTCTTAAAAGAACGGAAACAAGACCAAATCCATTTATGCCACAACCGTTAGACTACACGTATAATCATTCCATCCAACTAACATACAAATATAACATGGAAACAAGACGTAATCCATTTATACCACAACCATTAAATGACAACCATTCTAACTAATACAGATCATTATTACACTGTTTTAAAAATATTTGTTTGATTATAGGTATGCATTTGTTAGAATGGTTATATATGTCATCTAATAGTTTTGGTATGAATGAATTTAGTCGAGTTTCCATTCTTTTTGAAGGTGAATCTAATATCCCATATATTTTTTATTACCAACCATTTTTTTGTTCTTATATATAGCTTAGATACCAAGATCATAAGATTCATGGATATATGAACGTGAGAAGCCTGGATAGCTGTGAACCAAATGCAGCGAGGGAGCTTCTAAGGACCCGAGGGTTTATAAATGCCTCCGATCCCGTGGGTCGCAGTGTCCAACCAATTTAGACAATCATAGTAACTTTAGTAACCACACCATCTATTTCAGTAATTAGTATGCCCCATTTCTTTGTGTACTATGGTAGTGGTGTTTGAAGGGGGTTATCTCTGCTGGAGAATTCACAGGAAAAATATAATTTCCCCAGTGCCTAATGACAATTGGAAACAAGGTCTGTAAAAAGAGGTCCTTAAGTTAAAAAATGTGACCTCCAACAGACCAATCGAATAGCTCCAATTAATCTCAGATTCATAAGTGCTCCAGGTAAGTTCACAAGTAAAATATGAATTTGTAGGACTGCAAATTAAAATGCATAATTCTGACGGACTGATGCCTTAATAGTAGCCAAAGCAAGGCATTGAGTGGCGAGCAAAGGCTCAAGACGGTGGATGAACTAAAGAGAAACAATATATATTTGAGCCTGATGGTATTTTTGCTACATGCCGTACTAGACAAACTTGTGCCTCAAGCATTGTTGCTAGCATTGCTCTACATATTTTCCCTGTCCTAGCATAACTGAAGGCCTAATACTGCATTGATCTAAATATATTGATGCCATCATGATATAGTAATGGTTGAATTGATGTGAGGAATAGACAGAAGTCTTACATTCCTCACAGGAGCAAGGCAGAACAAACAGATACCGTACAACATAACGGGATCACAAATTCTGAAATGGAAATATGCATGTGGAAGTAAGGAATATTGTTAGGAGTGCTTGGAAGATGCTTTGCTTGAAGATGAGAAGGAACCACACAGAGTGTGATAATCATTCAGCCAGTCCTTTTTGCAAAAGATAGAACTTGTTAATGGGTTAGTTTGCATTCATGTCACTATTTACTGTTTTCAGTGTCCTCTCCATAATTAGCACAACTCTATTGTTTCTGTACATGCCAATTATGAAGCTAGTCATCTAATCCATTTCTGAGAAAAAGAGCGGTAGTAAATACACATCCACGGAATTACCATAATTAGCAAAATTGAAAATAACTCCATTGACCACAAAGGAACATTCACACTTTTGTGCAGAGTCCTTCTCATCCCTTTCACTATATTGCTAGCATTCACAACATTCACTTTCATTCTCACTATCTCTCATGGTTTGATGGTGTTTGACAATGAAATTAGCACAGTCTACTACTGACACCAGTCAACAATTGGTGCTATATGTCATAAACAATATAAAAATAGGCTGATATACAATTCAAAAGATGAGCTTCCCATCTCCGGCTAGCTAGATTCATAGTGCTAGATAACTTGTCTGCAGAAAACTTTTCAGCCGATGCTTCAGTAGAACAAATGCCATACAAATTACAAATTTGTAATTATGATACTTTGTATAAACAATTACAATAACTTTCATCATGTTTGTTACTATTATTACAAGGTAACATTACTGGAAAGATTTTGACGCTCTTGATGACATAGCAACACATCTTAGTAAAATGTGTGACCAATCTTGCCATATTATCTAAATATTTGCCATAATTATATATAGATTTTTTTTTTATAAACTCTGTTATATCACAGTACCAAAGGTACCCAGAGTAATGCCCAATGGTGAAACAGTGTTTGGCTCATATGTCCAGAAGGTCAGCGGTTTGAGGCTTACTGCATTGATCTCAGTCATTGTGCTCCAAAAGAATGTTTTGGAGGTCAGGTTACTACAGAAGTGTGTCACTTTTCATAAGTAACTTTATTCTTATAAAGGGCCACCATATGTCAACAACAGTTTACGAATCATGGCAGTAGTTCATTTAAAGTTTATCTAAACATTGCATGCATAATTTTCCAAATCTTAGGTGATAATTGAGTTTTATTGATCAGTCTCTTTGCTTAATGGATGTTGATGGTTTGAGGAGAGTGCTGCATGCCGCTACTCAACACATTACACCTAGACTAGAAGTATGCTAAAAATTTTTGGAATGCACCCAAATATTATACCATAAACTCGGGTTGATTATCACCTCAGCTTCAAACTAAAATGGTAAGAAACCCATCACTTAAAACATTGAATGGGTGCTTACTAAACATGATTACTAAACAGCACACAATTGATTTTTGTAGCAAAATTAGACCTATATTGTATGGGTATTTTCCTTTGTTTAATTTTTTTTCCACAACATGTCTGTAGTCTAGCTCATGAATATCCTTGAAACATTCAGCAGTTCTGGCAGTGCAAACTCCGCAATGTGTAGTCACTGGGCACAACAGATTTGGCAAACGACAAGAGCTGCCATGTATGAACACTTTGACAGAAACAAACAGTTGATAAACATAATGAAGTTCCTTACCTAATCTCGCAGTAATAATACTCTCATACCCATATTGATTGTATCATGAACCATATTTATCTTCCCATTATCTGAATACCACTTGTGTTACATGTTCTAATTTTTGTACTACAACAATCTCAAACACGAATCAAAGAATAATCAAACATTAACCACTAGTCAGCGAAAAACAACAAGCCACAAATATAACTACACAGCGGCATCATTTTCATGATCACCAAAAGGGTCTTCTGATAAGTCGTTGTTAGGCTCATTATCACCTGATGAGTTTGCATTAGGCTCATTATCCACATTCCATAAATGCTGATAACTGTGCATCCGAAGGGGTAGGGAGCCAGTAGTAGTATTAGAATGCGCATGAGCTAGCAAAATTGTTTCGTGTCAAACCCTCACAACTCCATCACCAGACAATATTTTGGCACATCTTTATCAATTCAGCCAAAAGTTGTTTGGCATTAGCAGCAAGTAGCGATCCACACAATCCACAAAATTTACCTATCCATATCCAAGTCTCTGGGACACTGTGAAACAACAAATTGAGCTCATGAACGCCCAACATCATTATTCCCCTCTCAGTCTAACTGCATCAAGCTAGCTAGCTTTACATTGAAAATTATTTCAGTAAGAAAAAAAATAGCTCGACTTTTCTTACTTCCATTGTTAGCGCTTGGCGTCATCTACCATCCAGGAGTGACCAATGCTCAGATAAAGCTTTTGTGCATCATCTGTCCATATATCTAGAAGCAAAACAGCATACCCAAAAATTCTGCCTGATGCAAAACTGCGACGAGATTCTTCGACCAACACTTCTCAAAGAAATATATGAAGGACGCATATCAAAGATGCAGCAAAATGAGAACAAAAGCAGCACCTATAAGACTGGCATTAAACATCCACAAGGACTAAACAACCAGAGCTTATGGTACTCGAATACATGAAGTTAGGAGTTGCAAAGTTTATTATGAAAAATTATCTGTATATATACCATCCAACATTTCATGTAAGAACTCGAGGACCTATGGATAGTCCTTGACCATTACTTCAACAGATTCAGCATGGCAGTTGTGTTAACAGCAGAGCTAGAGACCTGCACAGTTTGTTTGCTGGCAGCCAAATTGTTATAAAAGAACAAATTAAAGCATCAAAAGCATAGAGACAAGCTGAGTCAAAGGGAACATATCATGAAGAAGATTGAGGGAGAGCTAAGCAAATTGACAAAAGTCAAAGTAAACATACCTGGAGAGAGTTATTTTACCATGAATTTAAAGACAGTTTCAGGAAAAGTGAATATGCCAGGAAAGAGCCACATAATTGAAGAGCTAAACATATAGCCTAATCCAATAATTACCATTCCATGAGAGAGTTAATGACATCTATACACACTGTAGAGACGTTGACTTTAAAAAAAATAAAAACATTTTTACAGAGATAAATATTATAGGCTCATAACTATAAAGTGAATAAAAATTGTCCTTTTATTGTAGCAATATATATTTTCATAGAATCTGTTTATAGAGTACCACAGTAGATGTTACAAAATCTGTTTTGTCTAGATTCCTTTGATTATTTATTGTAGGCAATGGGAAGATTTCTTGGCAAGAACAAATGATATATATTATATTTATACATCAAAATGTCAATTAAAATTGTCAAACAGGACTTACCAATTTTCACCATAAGCTGAAACATCCTAGTGATTGTGACAGAGTGAGTAACAATATTGTGATAATCCATTAATCTAATACGAGCTTCATATTCACCAGCATCAGAATCTTTCACATTAATCAGATTAAGAAGGAAGTAAGATTTATCTTTGCTATGGTAAGAAATACTAATTCTCGTGGAATTAGGACAATAAGAAGACATAACCCTGCATCGATACAATTTCAAAACTTTTCCTTCAAGTACCTTCCAAAGTTCTACTTCAGCAATCCTTTGTTTAACACCACAGGATCCACCATTCCTGTGTCCCAAAGAAGTGTCAAACATGACATTACTACCAATTTCTGATTGCAGGACCTTTGTGGTGGTACAGTTTTTACCATTTCTGCTCTCAGGACAAGATTTGAAGAAAGCATGACCTGAAGAGAAAGAATAGAGAGGTGAATACACGCCCATCTCTGTAGTGCATGCATGGCTACTTTTTGTCAGAAAATACAGATGATCAATATCAGTACTATATAAGTCTTAAATTGAACCTTCAATTAGAAGAACAGTGTTCAGTGCTGGATTCAGGTTCTTAGAGAAGGTAGACACATGGCATCGATATACACCTTCATTTGCACTCGTAAGATTTCTCAGTAAAAGAATGCGTCCACCATCGATCAAACTCGAGTAAATATCCGTCCTTGATTCACTTGTGATAGATTTTAGATTAAAAAAATTAATGCCATACATCCAATAATAACCCACATCATCTTTATTACGACCACAATCTAATGAGAGACTGGTTGTCAGGGGTGGATTAGCCTCAGCTATTCTATCTGCATTGAGATATATATATATATATATATGTAGAAACAAATATGCTAGCATTATAGGTTAATTTACTTCCATCTCCAAACAATTCTGAAATTCGGTGCCCCAACATACTATACGCGTACTATACTATTTTATTTTAAATCAAGAGCTACGAGTAGCTTACAAATTATTTGACAAGGTTGCTGTCCAACGAAACAGGATTTCTTACAACTATTCTCACATTGACAATTTTCGGCAAGACAAATTCTCGGCAAATGGAGCAGTAAATAACTTAAGAATAAAGTCCACCGAAGAGCCATGTTACTACTATTATTATTATTTTTTTCTTACTCCAACGAAATGACCAATGTTTAAAATAGACGGACCAATCGAATGGCGCATTTGGACCACATGAAGACTCAGTCCCCATTTGACCTAACAACCGATCGCAACATTCAACAAAAGCCGCACCCACCCATATTCAACTTATTCAATCAACAATCTAATCCTCCCCATCCTGCACGTGCTGAGTTAGGAACGCGATTTTCAAAATCCCGCTAGAAAGGGCGCGATTCCCTTTTAACCCCATTTTGTTTCAAAACTTCGCCAGGAATTGAGCGCACTTGGGATCTATACTAGTAATTTCATTTGATCAGAGGCTTGAAAATACCACTATTCCAGAGAATACTGCTATGCCAGCAAATACTGTTATACCAATGTTCCAGACCAGTTGTGAGATAGAAATGCACATTTGGAAATATGGCAGAGAGTGAATTGCTTGTGTAAGATACAAATATGCTAGCATTATTTATTTAGAAACAAATATGCTAGCATTCTACGTGGGAAGTCATAAGGCAATACTTGTCAGAATTGTCAAGGTTTTGTATTTTATTGTTCTAGATGTTTGCCCATCCTGAACTACTGCCCAACCAAAAAACATGGACATTGCTCTGGCCATAACCTTGGTAAGGACAAGCTGAAAAGCTAACCCAATACTGATATGTGATGTGATTTGTAGATTTATTATTTACGATAGTGGGAAGTGATGCAGCCAAAATTTATACGTTTTTTTGTGATTCACAACTGGTGTAAGTGGTTGGATTTAAAAATGCGGAAGTAACAGATAATTGCATGTCTTTTTGTATTCCTTACTAGTGCAAGATTGAACAACCTGGGATGAGAAATTCTATAAAGGAATGTTCATGTGAATGTAGTTTTGTTAGGATTATTTGGCAGCTGCTTTCCTTGAAGGTGAGTACCACATTAAGACCTAGGTCTTCCGGTAATGCATTCTGCAGAAATTATCAGAGAACAAAGGAATGCAGAAACTGAGAAGAATTTGTAGTAATAAAAATTCTCACTTTTAATACTGTTTATTGTTTTCAATTTGCTCTATATCGTTAGTAGCATCAGTTATAATTTCTAACTGTTAAACTACCCAGTCATGTACTAAAGAGAGTGGTAGTAAACATGTAATGAATGGTGTGTAACTTAACAAGATTGAAATTGCTCCTTCCATCAAGAACTTGATTTGTAGATGTCTACTTTATGGTTATGAGATGTGATGTAGTCGAGAATTATATGTTCTTAGGAATTCACAACTGATGTTAGTGTTTGGATTGTGATATGGAGAAGTGGCCAAGAATTTTACGTCTTTACTATTCTTTACAGGTGCAAGAGAACAACCTGATACCTACAACATAATGGGATGATAAATTCTGAAATGTAAATGTGCATGTGGAAGTAATTAGTCTTGTTATCAATACTTGTAAACTGCTTTCCACGATGATAAGAGCCACACATTATGAGTGAGGTCAGCAGGCAGTGCTTTTGTAGAAATTATCATATTACTAAGAAAAGACCAAGCAGAAGCTGACAAGAATGTGTTCAAGTGATAGTTTGCATTTTGACACGGTTTATTGTTTTCAGTATGCTGAATATCATTAGCACAACGATTGACTATGTGCATAAATTATGCTTTCTATATATGTTTCTAATATATATTTCTACTCTCTGTCCAAGGGAGAGAGAGAAAGAGAGGCAGCAAACATGCAAAGATCTGTGTTTACCGAACATGATTAAAAATAGTTTCTAGCTACCACCAAGAACTTGTATCACATCCAATGCCAGAGCATATTGAAACATTAAGCTTTTTTAGTCACAAAATTACTCTAGAAACTTTTCTCTTACAACTATTAACCATGTAGATCGTGTGTTTATTCAATGTTCCTCCCTTTGGACTTGAATCAGCAGTCATTGATTGATCTAGCGACCACCATGACTTGTCTTACATATGACCCTTTACTTTTTATGTTGAGTCTGAAAAATCTTCCGTGCACTCCCGGGTTATGAAGGTATGGCACGTGTATATCGCATATAGATTCAAACATGTGCTGCAATACGAAGTTTTCCATCCACACATATGTTGTGGTGATACTCCGGGTTAGAAGAAGTGGGAGTGGATGAAAGTGGAAGTTTTCTTCATCTAAGTTTAAACCAGGCACTAGCAGTTGGGAGAGATAATTTAGCGGCATCACTCCATACCCAGAAGAAAAAAATACCTAAAGGCAAAAGGAGGGGGGAGGGGGGGTGGGGGGATCATTATATCGTGGGTTAGAAGGGGTTAACTTACGGCTCTAGTGCTCCTATATTCCTAGCGATGATTTGAAACAAACAGCGTTAGAGAGCAAAAATGGGACATGCTGGGCGTGAAAACCCACAACAGCGCTACAGATTTTCTTGCACAGTTTTCACACCTAGCGACCCCATTTTTTTTTAAAAGACGCAAAAAGCGAGGGTGCAAGTTGTGAAATGTCACGTCTAGTATGCCCTATTTTTGTAGAGCAGTTTTGAAACAACCCAAGTTTTATAGACGAGCGCAATGGGGGCCTGAGTGCATTATGCGGACCAATCGCTGTGGTACTCCCGCAGGCTAGCACATTTGACCTCTGGTGAAGCAGCAACTGCCTACAAAGATTTTTGAGTCCACCGCCAGGATCTTGACGGTCTAATCAGATAGCGGGATTATCACAAAAGATCACAAACTTGGAAATTACTAGAAATGACGTTCAAATGTTGAAGGCGAGCGAATACTGCTACACCATTCCTGACTAGTTGTGAGACAAAAAAGCACTTATGGAAATTTGGCTGAGAGTAAATTGCTTTGACTTGTATAATATTAGCTGTACATTTTACATTGCATACAAGAAAGAAAAAACACACACAAATAGTAATGTCTTAAGGAGAGATGGCATAGGCAGTTTTATTGGTAAAAATTGTCAAAGATTATTGTTCCTGAGATTTTCCTAGCCATAACTACTGCCCTGGATAAAAACATAGCCATTGGTTTGGCAATAACCTTTGTATGGACAAGCTGAAAAGCTAACCCAGTACCAATTTTGATTTGTAGATGTCGTCATTATGATTGTAAGATGTGATGCAGCGAGAATTATATGTTCCTTTGAGATTCACAACAGGTGTAAGTCGTTGGATGGAAATGTGGGTAGTTACCACAAAATGTAAGTTTTTACTGTATTCTTTACAGTTACATGTTTGAATAACCGGATACCCTACAACGCATTGAAATGACAAATTCTGAAATGGAAATATGCATGTGGAAATTAGTTGTTTTGTTATGAGAAATTTAGAAACTGCTTTCCTTGAAAATGAGAAAAACACCATAGGTCATCAGTCAGTTCTTTCTGCTAAAATTATCAGATAACTATGGTATGACCATGCAGAAACAGAAAATAGCTTGTTTAAGTGATAGGAACAAGAGATAGTTTTCACTTTTGACAATCTTTATTGTTTTTAGCATGCTCAATACCACTAACAAAATATTGACTATATTCATCGGTTAGGCTTTCGATATATGTTGAACTCTCCAGCCATTATCTCGCTGTCCAAAAGAGAGAGAGTGGCTGCACACATGCAAGTAACTGTGATTACCTTACAGATTGAAAAATGTTCCAACTATCGAGAGCTTGTATCACACCCAATGCCTGTGTGGCTGAATTGAGTAGTTCAGTCAGAATAAAAATTCAGCATCCTTTCTATAACAGATAATAACTGTAGTGTTGGGTTTTCTCAATACAATCAATTTTTAATATTTCTCAATCAGAGACAACAACACAAATCTCTAAAAATCTGGTTACATCCTCAGCATCTCAATAAAAAAAACAAAAGCTGTGGCATTGCTGGTCTCCTTATAGCAACTATATTGGGGGCTGCGATAAACACCTAGTAATTTTTTTTAATAAGGTCAATTCTTCACTAAAAATATAGCAGTTTTGATTGGATATGAATAGCACAAAAGTTATTATTTAGAGAGAGTCAGAGGCATTCATCCAAATCTATTACTGCTATGTGGAAGAGTGGACAAAGATGGATGAGCGCCTCTCTACTCTATCCACAAAGTCATTGCTCACTTGTTTAAGGTTTAGTTCCTTCTTCAGCTCCTAATGAACTGAAGTCATATGATGATTAAGGCTGTTGTTCAACATGGTTGAACTGAGATAAGACTGCACCATTCTCAGTGAACTGAAGGCACTTGCAGAGCTGGCAAAACCAAGAATAATCTTGACCTAGGATATGACTTCTGGTGTAAGGGAACAGATCTTTTTTGTTTTTTTTGAGGAAATCAATAATATTTTACAATATATCCCCCCTCCCCTCAACTTTCCTGAAACTGTGATAGGACACTGTCAATATAGATAGCTGAATTCCCCACAACTTTCCTGATACAGGGATGGGACTCTGTCAATACTATATAGCTGAATTACTAGGGTATCAGAGTTAAACTCTGTTTAGAACTCACACAGTTGGTCGACATTTTGTGAGGCAAGTTCACTCCAAAGTTCTTTCCAGAAGAGCCTGCTCACAGTTTGCGTACACAGTGTAATCCTTTTGATTGACTCTAGATTGATGTTAGCAACAGTCTCCACAATTTTAAAGTAGATTTGGCGGTAAAAGTCATCTACATTGGAATGCTGCTCAGGTTGGGCATTAGCCTCAAAATAACTTGATGGTATCTTACAGCGACATGGAAGTGATGGTGCTTGTAACTCCAACTTTACATCAACTTGAGTAGCTTGGTCCAATGGAGGCTTGCATCTCTGTGTAATCGTATACATCAAGGAACAGTGACAGCAAACTTGGCATTCTTTTGAGTATCCACTGCACAAAGCTCTGTTATGAGGACACATCAAAAGTTATCCGAATGGGATAGTCGACAGTGGCAAGCTGCGGTCCATAAAAGAAGCTAAAAGTTTGCATTTAGTCTTCACTCTAATTATTCTTGCCTTCATGTCAGAGTCACTGACATTGACGTGTTACCATCCCCATAGCTTCATCAATGCTCCATATTTCTTCTGAATTTCACTCAGAGATGCATATCAGAGACTCCACCTTGTTGGTTAGAGGATTTTCAGAGTAGGTGAGTACATATCATATACATGGAAATCACGGTCCATTTGTCCCAGAAATTCTGCTTGTTTTCTAGAGAATTCTGTCACTTTTTTAGGACTCTTCTATTCTAGTTTAGTGATTTCATAAGCTATATCAGGTATATCTTTCAGCAATAGAATATTTTTTTATTGTAACTCCAACAGTAAGATTAAGTGAGTGGCAGTAGCAGTGCATCAGCAGATATTTTTTAAATTGGAGCTAGTTTGAGACCAAAAAGAAGAATTTCCAATTGTAATGGTTTCGATACCGCACTTGACAAATATAATCTTGCAAAGCTAATGCCCAATGATAGAGCATACACTCCATTCCTTGGGCTGAAAGCCACTGCAATGGGACATGGTCTATAAATAGTTTGAAATATTGACTAAGAAAGTAATGATGAAATTACTTCACTGCATATACAATTGATTGTCAAACACTCTCAGTACTGCCACTCTAATATGTTAATGATGGCTGGCATATGCTATGACATATCCATTGGGGTCAAACACTACTCCAGTACCAATAGCATTTGCATATGGGTGCAAATTAAATTTTGAAAAGAACTGATCAAAATGTGGGTATGCTATGATAGGAGCACTAACCATGTGTTTCTTCAGGGTGTTGAATGATATCAAGAAATCGAGCATCCAAAAGAACTGTTTACCGGTTTACTCTTCTTGGTCAAAGTGTTGAGTGATGCTGCTATGTCCGAGAACCTGATTATATATCACCAATATTAGGATGCAAGTCTAATAAAGTTGAAGACTGCATTGACATCCATTGAATCCAGAAACTCTAATACAACTTGGATCTTCTGTGAATCTGGAGACATTCCTAATCCTCTAAAGGTTTGGCCTAGATAAGCAATTGGAAGGAGTACTGAGTCTGATATGGCATTTCTTACATCGTAATATAAGGCCAGCAGCCAGCAGTCATTCAAAGACTTATTGTAGGTGAAATCCATGTCATTTCTTATCCAGGGAGTGCACCATAATATCATCAAAGTAGATTATCACAAAGAAAAGGTCTCTTAACACATTATCTATATGACGTTGAAAGGAGTTGGGAACTCATGTTAACTCAAATGGGATTTGTTTAAACTGGAACAAACCCATTCCGGGGCCTGGGCACAAAGTTTTTTTTTTCTTTGGCCATTTGAATTTACTGGTAGCTACCACTACCAATTCTAGAAATCCAATGACTGAGCCTGACAGACTGTCTTGCACTTAATCAGGTAAGGTTAGCAGGTAAGCATCTTTTGTGGTATTCTTAAGTTCTCTTATTATCAACACACAGCCAGATATTACCCATTGGAATAAACTTCAGGTGCCATCCAGGTGCTAGAACTTTCTTCAATTATGCCCCGCCTCTTACATGATGTGAAGGAAGTTTTCCATTTCCTCTTGATAATGTGTTGGTATGCGATGTGAAGGACTTTGATAGGGTTGCTCATTATGAGAAAGTGCAAAGCAGCCTCTGTAGTACCAGGTACTGCTTGGAATGAGGCTTGGAATTCCTGTACAACTTTTGCGAGACTAGGCCAACGACACTCATGGCAATTCAAAACTATTGGTTTGTGAACATCAGGAATGCACATTCCTCAAAAACATTTAATTTTCACAATAATGTATGCTCTTCCCTCTATTTTCGTGCAGTTCATAAATCAGTAAGACTGGGGCCACCTTCGGATACATTGCTGATGCTGTAGTGGCATTATGGACCATTGTTTATTAAAATCAAGGACCATACCATGTTCGAGGAAATCCACCCCAGAATTACAGATGATACTAAGCATACATTATAATAAACTTGTAGCTCACCGATATGTACAGTAACAGTGACATGGCTCAATATAGCTATTTATGTCCAAACGCTGTCATAATATAAGTCTTAGTTGTGTTGGGCCTTCAATGTGGAACTCATTTTGCATTATGAGAACCTCATTTTGCCTCAATCACAAGGATGATCCAGAGTCCAATATCATAGCTACTTCAACCTCACCTAACCTCCCCATTGTGGCAGCCACATTGTTAAAGAGCTGCTACAGTTACAACCCTTGTGTTATGGGGGCTCATTGGGGAGTAGGAAAGCCTTTTTTCCCTGACATGTTTGTTCAACTGGCTGCAGATTCTTGCTAGATTCCCTGCTTATCCACAAATAAAATAATGGCGAGTGTTGGAGTCCTTATTATTGCAAAGAGGACTATCACACTGCAAGTGTCTTGTTTTGTTGCATTCAAAATACAATCTGGGGAGACTAGACCATTTACTACCGAAATTTTAACACATATTTGTAGCTGCCGTAACTTTTTCCTCCTTTCCTTTATGCAGATACTTTTGATATCAGATTGTTGCTTATTGTGTGAGCTTTAAGATAATATGTGAAATGTCTCTATAGGCACTTTTTCTTAGAAGATACATGCAAAAAGGCAAGGGTAGTTCAAGAAATTGCACTTCCTAATTTGGAACAAGTCTAATTCCAAGGCGCCTTGAGTTATCGCCCCCAAACATATGTTGTAGCTTCCTACAAGCCTTAGCTGTGATATGACCAAAAGAAATTATTTTTACCGTGAAGCGCTCCAGAGTTATGGCGCTCAGAAGAGGCAGGATCACAGATATTCCGTGTTTTTTGGTGCGGTTGGAAATATAGTGTCTCATATCTCATCAACACTTCACTGCGTTGTAATTATGGCATGATCACATCACAGTTTAGGGTGTTAGCAAGTCACAAAACAAATTTTGAGTCTGTAGCTCAAGGCGCCTAGGAATTAGACTTGTTCCAAATTAGGAAGTGCAATTTCTTGAGTGACCCTTGCCTTTTTGCATGTATCTTCTAAGAAAAAGTGCCTGTAGAGATATTTCACATATCATCTTGAAGCACACCCAATAAGCAATAAGCTGGTAGTAAAAGTATCTGCACAGAAGAAAGGGGGGGGGGGAGTTATGACAGCTACAAATATGTGTTCAAATTTCGGTAGTAAATGTCTAGTCTCCCCTTAAATAGTGCTGTTAGTTGTACATCGGCTGATGTGTTCCTTCAGGCAACATAAATGACGTTTTAAGAAAGCTGAAACTGGTTCCATTCTTAGGGAAATCTGGTCATGAATTGAAGCTACCACATTGGGTGTCTCCGAAAGAGCTGCAACACTTCGACTTGGGTCATCAAGTGTATTACCAATTGAGCCCATGACACAACAACCACCAGTGTAGTTAGTCCTCAAGTCACTCCCAACTGCCGCCCCACACCATCTGGTAGTCTGCTACAAACTGGTGCAGAACTGATTGTGGGCATATCTAATGTCGGCATGGCTTGATCTAACAACATTTTCGATTCATGAAGAAACGTCTATGATGCTTCTCCTGGTTGTAGCCTATATTCCAATGAGATAAACCTGATTGAGCTAAGGCGAGTAGCCATTTCCTTTTTGGCCATTGTTCCAGAGCGACTTCAAACCATACTATTAGTGCCTCTTTTTTTTTTTTAATAATCTGATGTTTGCATGCCTTTGTTGCATTTTCCCAACTATTAGGTCTATGCCATTTCTAGAATCTCTAAAACTATTCTCTTCCTTCACCACACAAAAATGCTGGGGGATACTGGTGTGACACTTTGCAATTCTCTACAACCAATATAACTATCAACAGATCTTTTAGGATTCAAGCCATAAACAACCGACAAGCATACTTTACAGGTCATCGGTTCTGGCTCAGTCACATGATCAATTCATTACAACTATACATATATCCCAGTCTATATGCAATTATGAGTCACTAATAACAATCTCAGTGCACTTTATCTACTATTTTTTTTGCACATATCATTAGTGTACAGTCGGTGCGTTTATTATACTTATACTACCAGAAGACTCTAAATTGTCCAATGCATTATATCAACCAATCTCTGTCATGAATTTAGTAAAAAGGATTAGGTAGCAATTTTTGATGATGACGCAATCATGCAAGCACATTATTTATAATTTTTATTTGTAATAGAGTAACAACCACATGGTATAAGCAGAAAAATGACCTGCACTCGATGGCTATTAGGTTTACTGGGTTCCTACTCCTGAAAATCGGGTATGAAGTACAAATTAAGTTGTCGCTAATCCACTATGTTGCTTGGTTCTCCTGTGCAATAGTTACCAAGTCCCTGAGCATCTGCAATCTTCAGCAACTTCATTTGTCCACTAGAAAATAAGTCAGCAGTCAGAGAAATGATTAACTACGCAACAAAAATATGATTTTTTTTATTTTATAGTGTAATATAACCGCATGGCCTAACAAAATTAGTCTCACTTGTGAAGCATCTATTGGAACAGTCAACAATAGATTTTGTGCAGTATACAATATTGTCTGCATGGGTACCGGTCAACAATAGCAAGAGTACATAGCATATAGTTGGTGTGTAATGGACCATTTCCCTCTTCGTGATTTCAACACTTTAACCCCACCCCACACCCCTCTCCCCTATGTAGCCCATGTATTGCCTATTGACTACACACCCTTCCTTGTAACTTATGCATAGCCTATTGGCCAGAACACTACTCACCCCTTCATGAGCTTATGTAGTTTGTTAATGCTCCCTAATGTAAGATCATTGATGTGATCTACAATAGTAAACAATCATTGAACTGGTTGTAGCCTATATGTTCATATTCAGTAGATCTCTGAGTAGTTCTCTATCACAGAGCAACAAAACATATTAAGAACAACAATGTAGCAAGAATAAAATAAAAAAATTGTTAAAAACAAATACGATATTGAATTAGTAGTATAAAAAAAATGGAAACAAGACTAAATCCATTTATACCACAACCGTTATATGACACCCATTCCAACTAATACACATCATTATTATACTGTTTAAAAAACAGCATAATTATAGGAATGTCTATAGAGATGGTTATATTTGTGTCATCTAATAGTTGTAGTATGAATGGATTTAGTCGTGTTTATGTTTATTTTTGAATGTTAATCTAATATCCCATATGTTTAACACAGATATATTTTTGTTCTTGTGTATATATATATAGCTTAGATACCATGATCATAAGATACACAGATTTATAAATGTGAGAACCCTGGATTGTAGAGAGTGAAATGCACTGAGGGAGCTACAAAGGACCTGGGGGTTTATAAATATTGTCGATCCGATGGTCGAAGTACCTACCCAATTTAGACAAAATAATCATAGCAACTTTAATAACCATCTTACAATTACTCTAACAAGTATGCTCCATATTTTATAGTCACGGCAGCTAACAAATAATTGAGCAAATATTTTGTAAATTTCTGGAAAGATGGAGGATTACGAATGGCTATAGGAACAGGGTATGCTGACTTTCAAGAATCACAGAGAAAAAGTGAAATGAGCACTGCGGTAGTGGCATTTGAAGGAGGGTTATCTTGGCAGGAGCCTTCATTGGAAGTAATAAAATTACTCCCGCTGTAATAATAATTGGAAATGAGGCTTTTAAAAAAAGGTTCTTAAATAAAAAATATGACACCAACAGACAAATGAATTGCTCCACATATTCTCAGATTCATAAGTGCTCCAAGTAAGTACATAGGATAGAAAATTAACAAAATTAAATTGCTCAATTTTGACAGACATATTTAACTAGTAACTAATGCAGGGTCGTGGTGAGCAAAGGCCCACAAGGGAGGATGGATGAAAGAGAAACAATATATATTGGAGCCTGATGATTATTTTAGCTATATTCCTTACTGGACAAAACTAGAAATCCTAGCATTCTTAGATTCAATTGCTCTACCAATTTTTCCGGCTCTAGCATAACTGAAGGCCTAATACTGCAGTGATCTACATATAGATGCCATCATGATGTTGTAATGGTTGAATTGATATGGGAAAATAGACAAGAATTTTAAATTCCTGAGTGGTGCAACCTGATGTCCTACAGCAAAATGGAATCACAAATTCTGAAATAGAAATATGCATGTGGAAGTAAGGATTTTGTTAGGGGTGCTTGGAAGATGTTTTGTTTGAAGATGGGTAGGGAACCACACAAAGAGTGTGATCATCATTCAGGCAGTGCTTTAAACAGAAATTATCAGATTACTAATAAGAAGACCACGCAGAAGCTAGAACTTGTTAAAGGTTAGTTTCCATTCATGACACTGTTTATTGCTTTCAGTATACTCTTCTTAATTAGCACAACTTTCCTCAGTTAGACTATATTCATCATTTATTGCTTCTATATATGCAACTATGTAGCCAGCCATCAACTTGATGTCTGTTAATGGGAGCGGCAGAACACATCCAAAGAATTTTGTTTACCATACATAGAAAAATAGAAAATAACTCCTATACCATCGAGACAAATAACTCCTGTCACACTCAATACCAGATCATAATGATGAATCAACTCCAGCAACCTTTTTCAGACAACTGCTAGCCAAAAAAAAGTCGCATGTGTATACATTTCTCTTCTGGATATCTGAATCAATAGGTGTTTTCTTCATTATAGACAACCATTTCCAAATCAAGCGTGTCCATGACAAGTTTTCCTGAAAATCTCCAAGACGACAGTGTCCTTTTTAGTCAAGTTACTAAAATATTTCATGAACCCTCCGGTATATGGCATCGATATTTGTACATATAACAAGAACATAAAAATGTTTTCAATAAAAATAAATAAATAGTAAATTGGTTTAAATGGTGAATGAAGAAACGAAACGAGACTAAATCCATTTATGTTTACCCCAGTTGGTAGATGACAGTTATATATAACCATTCAAACTAACATAAACTTATTATTATATAGATTTTTAAAAGCAGTATAATGATGTATAATTATTAGTTGGAATGGTTGTATGTGTCATCTAACAGTTGTAGTATGTACAAATTGATATGGTCTTGTTTCCTTTCTTTTTTGGCAGTTGACAGGTTAATCCATCATACTATTTTTGAGGAGTTTAAATTTTAAATTTCTTTTTTGTTTCTGTTTCAATTTGTTACTTTTAATGGGTCAGGTAGTTGAGTGATGGAGAAACAACTAGTTCGATAAACCTTAAGCATTTTCAATCATATACATTAATATTTTAAATTAAATTAGGGATTGTCCATTACCTACATAGCCTTATGAGGTGTGAGGGGGTTGCCAATATGCTATGCATTGGTTAAATTGGGGGAGCAAGGCTATAGGCTATGCAGTCAGGTATCAAGTGGGTTGGAGGTGGAGGTATGTGGAGCCTCCAACAAAGTTGTGTGTATGTGAGGGGGGGGGGGGGGGAAGTTAAGGGAGGGGTGTTCTGGTCAATACGCTACACATGGATTATGGGGAGATTGGAGGGGGTAGAGGGTAAGAAGTAAAAAGGCTATGTAGTTAATGAACATTCCCTTACTCATCAGAGCTTACCATGTTTCTTTGTTAACTTTATCTGCAACTAAGCAAGCCATATTGTATACTGCAAAAATCACTTTTGTTGACTCCTCCCGAAGATACTACCTACAAGTATGACTAATTGTATATTAGGCTATTTTTTATGGCTATATTTCAATCCTTTAATTAGAAGACATGACTCTCTTTTAGTTACTGAATTCTCACTTCTTTGCTAGTAGACAAATGCAACTGCTGAAGATAGCATCTGCTCAAGAACTTGGTAACAATTGCACTACAAGCTGAACAGCATACTGAGGGTGGGCCATCATACTGCTTATAAAACTGCTTCCACATTCTACACTCAGTTGAAAACATAAATTCTAAATAGTGAGTACTTTGGTTGCATCCCAGACAAAACTGTTGCCAATTCCTTTTTAACAAAATCGAGAAACAGATTGGTTGGCTCAATGCAATGGACCATTTGGAATATTTTGGTAGTAGTATTATAGCGAATGAACTGACTGTTTGCTATTTTTGATAGGAAAGAAAATAACATAGGTTGTTAGATAAATAGATTTCACTGAAAATGAGAAAAAGATTGGTTGTTCAACACATGGACAATTTTTAGTCGTCTGGTATTGAAATCATAAAAATGGACTGAATGCACTAAAGTAGTCTAATGCAAGAAAAGTATACCAATAGATATTTCCATAAATACAAGCAGCACCTATAAGATGGCCGTTAAACATCCACAAGCACTAATCAACTACTCTATTGCTTTAAGTTAGGAGTTGAAAAGTATGTTTTGATAAATACCTGTATGTGTACCTTCCAGGATACAGAACTTGTCAGTGTTTACCATGAGCTGAAACATCCTAGTAATGGTGACAAAGCGAGTAACACTATTGTGATAATCCATTAATCTAATACGAGCTTCGTATTCACCAGCATCAGAATCCTTCACATCAGTCAGGTTAAGATGGAAGTCAGATTTATCTTTGTTATGGTAAGAAATACTAATTCTCTTCGAATTAGGACAATAGGTGAAGACATAATCCAGCATCGATACAATTTCAAAACGTTTCCATCAATTACCTTCCAAAGTTCTAATTCAGCTATCCTTTGTTTAACACCACAGGATCTACCATTTCTGTATCTCAAAGCAGTGTCAAACATGACATTACTACCAATTTTCGATTGCATGACTTTTGTGGTGGCACAGTTTTTACCATTCTGCTCTCAGAACAAGATTTGAAGAAAGCATGACCGGTAGAGAAAGAATAGAGAGGTGAATATACGACTTTCTATGTAGTGCGTCGTAAATTGAACCTTCAATAAGAAGAATAGTGTACAGTGCTGGATTCAGGTTTGAGGAAGTAGAGACATGGCATCAATATACACCTTCATTTGCACTCGTAAGATACGTCCACCATCGATTAAACTCGAGTAAATATCCATCCTTGATTTACTAGAGACAATTTTCAGATTTAAAAAAGTAGTGCCGAACATCCAGTAATAACCCACACCATTATTACTAGGCCCACATTTTAATGAAAGACTGGTTGTCAGGGATAGATTAGCCTCAGCTATTCTATCTGCATTGATATATATGTATATATACATATGTATGTATATTCATATATAGGTTAATTTACTTCCATCTCCAAACAATTCTGGAATTCGGTGCCCCCAACATACTATACGCATATTATTTTATTTTATTCTAAATCAAGAGCTACTAGTAGCTTACAAATTATTTGACAAGGTTCCTGTCCAACACAGCAGAATTTCTTACAACTATTCTCACATTGACAATTATCGGCAAGATAACTTCTCGGCAAAGAGAGCAGAAAATAACTGAAGAATAAATTCCACCGAAGAGCCATGTTAATATAACTATTATTATATTTTTTGTACTCAAACGAAATGACCTATTTTTAAATAGACGGACTAATTGATTTGACACATTTGGACCACATACACCCATATTTTCCATCTAAACCCCCCCCCCCCCCCCCCCTGCCCTCCTGTGCACGTGCTGAATAAGGTACATGGGTTTTTTCAAAATCCCGTTAGGAAAAGTTTCAAGATTTCTCCAGGATACTTACGTTTGAATGTCGAAGGTGTGCGAATACTACTGCTAGAGTGTACTGCTAAGCCGGCAAATACTGAAATACTGTTATACCTATGTTCCTGATCAGTTGTGGGACAGAAATACACATTTGGAAATATGGCAGAGAGGGAATTGATTTGTTTTAGAAACAAATTTGCTAGCATTATTTACTTAGAAACAAATATGCTAGTATTCTAAGAGTGTAGTCATAAGGCAAATGTCAGAATTGTCAAGCTTTTGTATTTTATTGTTCTAGATATTTACCCAGCCTGAACTACTACCTAGGCAAAAAACATGGACATTGCTCTGGCCATAACCTTGGTAAGAACAAGCTGAAAAGCTAACCCAATACTGATTTGTGATGTGATTTGTAGATTTCTTCTTTAAGATTGTAGGAAGTGATGCAGCCAAAAATTATCTGTTCTTAGAGATTCACAACTGGTGTAAGTGGTTGGATTTTAAAATGGGGAAGTAACAGAGAATTGCATGTCTTTACAGGTGCAAGATTGAACAACCTGGGATGAGAAATTCTATAAAGTAATTTTTCATGTGGAAGTAATTTTGTTAGGTTTATTAGGCAGCCGCTTTCCTTGATGATAAGTACTGCATTAAGAGCTAGGTCATCCGGCAGCGCATTCTGAAGAAATTATCAGAGAACAAATGAATGCAGAAGCTGAGAAGTATTTGTTGTAATGATAATTCTTACTTTTAACACTATTAATTGTTTTTAATTTGCTCTATATCGTTAGTAGCATCAGTTATAATTTCTATATGCTAAACTATCTAGTCATGTACTCGAGTATCCGAGAGCGAGTGCTATTAAACATGCAATGAATGGTGTTTACCTTAGCAAGATTGAAAATTGCTCCTTTATCAAGAACTTGATTTTTAGATGTCTTCTTTATGATTGTGAGATGTGATGCAGTCGAGAATTATATGTTCCTTAGATATTCACAACTGATGTTAGTGTTTGGATTGCGATATGGGAAAGTGGCCAAGAATTCGACATCTTTACTCTTTTCTTTACAGGTGCAAGAGAACAACTGATACCTTCAACATAATAGGACAACAAATTCTGAAATGTAAATGTGCATGTGGAAGTAATTAGTTTTGTTATGAATACTTGGAAACTGCTTTCCATGACAATGAGCAACACATTGAGGTCAGCAGGCAGTGCTTTCGTAGAAATATTCAGATTACTAAGAGAAGACCAAGCAGAAGCTGACAAGAATGTGTTCAAGTGATAGTTTGCATTATTGATACTGGTTATTGTTTTCAGTATGCTGTATATTATTAGCACAACGATTGACTATGTGCATCAATTATACTTTCTATATATGTTTCTAATATATGTTTCTACTCTCTGTCCAAGAGAGAGGGAGAGGGCGGCAGCAAACATGCAAGGAACTGTGTTTACCGAAGTATGATTAAAAATTATTCCTAGACACCATCAAGAACTTGTACCACATCCAATGCCAGAGCATATTGAAGCATTAAGCTATTTAAAAGTCACAAAATAACTCCAGAAACCATTCCCTGACAGCTATTAACCATGTAGATTGCGTGGTTTATCCAATGTTTTTCCCTTTGGACTTTGAATCTGCAATCGTTTTCTTCATCGTAAACTGATCTCTAGCGACCTCCACGACTTGTTTTACATGACGACTCCTTACTACTTTTTATGTCGAGTCCGTAAAATCTTCCGTGCACTTCCGGATTATGACCGTACGGCACCTATATCACATACGGATACGGGCATGCGTTGCAATACGAAGTTTTCCATCCACACATATGTTGTGGTGTTACTACCGGCCAGAATAAGTGTGAGTGGATGAAAGTGGAAGTTTCTATCAGTTAATTTTAAACCAGGCACTAGCAGTTGAGAGATATAATTTAGCTGCATCACTCCCATGGATAAAAGTACTTTTAGGAAAAAGGGTGTATCTTTGTTGGTTAGAAGTGGGGTTAATTTACACCCCTAATGTTCCATATTCCTAGCGATGATTTGAAACAAACAGCATTAGAGAGCAAAAATGGACGTGCTGGGCATGAAAACCCACAACAAGCGCTACCGATTTTCTAGTGCAGTTTCGAAATATTTCCCACCAAACGACCCCATTTTTTTCAAAGGCGCAAAAAGCGAGGGTGCTAGTTGTGAAATTTCACGCCTAGTTTTCCCAATTTTCTAGCGCTGTTTTGAAGCAACTCACGTTCTATAGACAGCGGAATGGGGACTTGAGTGCATCGCACGGACAATCGCTGTGGTATTCCCGTAGGCTAGCATATTTGACCACTGGCGAAGTAGCAAATGCCTACAAAGATTTTGAGTCCACCTCCAGGATCCGGAGGTCTAATCAGATAGCGGGATCATCACAAAAGATCAAAACTTGAAAATTACTAGAAATTACGTTCAAATGTCGAAGGCGAGCGAATACTGCTACGCCATGCCTGACCGGTTGTGAGACAAAAATGCACTTATGGAAATATGGCTGAGAGTAAATTGCTTTGACTTGTATAATAGTAGCTGTACAGTTTACATTGCATACAAGAAGGAAATATCACATACAAATAGTGATGTCTTAAGGAGAGATGGCATAGGCAGTATTATTGGTAAAAATTGTCAAAGATTATTGTTCCTGAGATTTTCCTAGCCATAACTACTGTCCTGGATAAAAATATAACCATTATTCTGGCAATAACCTTAGTACCGGCAAGCTGAAGAGCTAACCCAGTACCAATTTTGATGTGATTTGTAGATGTCGTCATTATGATTGTAAGATGTGATGCAGTGAGAATTGTATTTTCCTTAGAGATTCAAAACAGGTGTAAGTCGTTGGAAAGAATGCAGTAGCCACAAAAATGCATGTTTTTTTACTGTATTCCTTACAGTTACATGATTGAACAACTGGATACCCTACAACATATTGGGATGACAAATTCTGAAATGGAAATATGCATGTGGAAATTAGTTGTTTTTTAATGAGAAATTTAGAAACTTCTTTCCTTGAAGATAAGATAAGCAATACAGGTCATCAGGCAGTTCTTTCTTCTGAAATTATCAGATAACTATGGTACGACCATGCAGAAATGGAAAATAGCTTGTTTAAGTGATAGGAACAAGAAATAGTTTTCACTTTTGACAATCTTTTGTTTTTAGTATGCTCTATATTACTAACAAAATATTGACTATATGCATCGGTTAGGCTTTCGATGTATGTTAAACTCTCCAGCCATCACCTCGCTGTCCGAAAGAGAGAGAGAGTGGCTGCACACATGCAAGTTACTGTGATTACCTTACAAGATTGAAAAATGTTCTAACTATCCAAAGCTTGTATCACATTCAAAGCCTGTGTGGCTGAATTGAGTAGTTCAGTCAGAATAAAAATACAGCATCCTTTCCCTAACAGATAACTTTAGTGATGGGTTATCTCAATATAATCAACTTTTATTATTTCTCAATGACTGACACAACCCAACTCAAATCTCTAAAAAGCAGGTTACATCCTCAGGATCTCATTAAGAAATATGCATATGACCCACATAGGAAATGGTAAGACCAAATATCAGATGTAAATGATAAATAGTAATACAATGAAACTAATACAATAGTAATATGTCCACACTTCATAACCAACAGTGGGGTAATTTCCATCTGAAAGCTGGGTGGGCCAAAAGCTGTGGCATTGCTGGTCGCCTTATAGCAACATTGGGGGCTGCGGTAATCTAGTAATTTATTTTTGTTAAGGTCACAATTCTACACTAAAAATATAGCAGTTTTGATCGGATATGATTAGCACAAAACTTATTATTTAAAGGAAGAATCATAGGCATTCATCTACATCTATTACTGATGTGTAGAAAAGTGACCAGAGATGGATGAGCGCCTCTCTACTCTATCCATAAGTTATTGTTTACTTGCTTGAGGTTTAGTTCCTTCTCCATCTTCTAATGCTGAGCAAGTCCTATGATGATTGAGATGGTTGTTCGACATGGTTGTGAGATAAGACTTCACCCTTCTCTGTGCATTGAAGGTGCTTTCAGAGCTGGCATTTGTTGCTGGTAAAACCAGAACAATCTTGACCTAGAATATGACTGGTATGAGGGACCAGATTTTTTTTGTCCTTTTTGAGGTAATCAACAACATTATGCAATGTATCCCCCGCCACCCCATAACTTTCCTGAAACTGGATAGGACTCTGTCAATATAGAGAGCTGAATTTCCCACAAGTTTCCTGAAACTGTGATAGGACTCTGTCAATATAGGTAGATGAATTCCTAGGGTGTCAGATCAAACTCTGTTTAGAACTCACACAGTTGATAGACATTTGGTGAGACAAGTTCCCCCCAAAGCTCTTTTCTGAAGAGCCTGCTCACAGTTTGCAAACATGGTATAATCCTTTTGATTGAAACACTCTACAATGAAGTTAGCAACAGTTTCCACAATTGTAAAGTAGATTTGGCGGTAAAAGTCATCTACATTGGGTTGGTGATCGGGTTGGGTATTAGCCCCAAAATACTTGGATGGTATCTTACAGAGACATGGAGGTATTGGTGCTTGTAACTCCAACTTCACAGCAACTTGAGTGGCTTAGTCCAATGGAGGCTTGTATCTCTGTCAAATTGTATACCTCAAAGAACAGTGACAGCAAACTTGGCATTCTTTTGAGCATCCACTGCACAAAGCTCTGTTATCTGAGGGCACGACGAAGCTAAAATTTTACATTTAGTCTGCACTCCAATTATTCTTGCATTCATGTCAGAGTCACTGATATTGTCTTGTATCCATCCTCACAGCTTCATCAAAGTTCCATATTTCTTAAGAATATCATTCAGAGAAGCAGCTCAGAGAATCAACCTTGTTGGTCAGAGGATTTTCAGAGTAGGTGAGTCCATATTGTATACATGGAAATCATGTTCCATTTGTCCCAGAATTTCTGCTTGTATTCTGTGGAATTCTGCCTCTCTTTTAGGACTCTTCTTTACCAGAGTGATTTCATAAGCTCTATCAAGTATGTCTTTCAGCAATGGAATATTTTTATTTAACCCCAACAGGAAGATTAAGTGAGTAGCAGTAGCAGTGCATCAGCAGATATTTTTTCATTCAGTTTCTTGACTTTTACAGCAACTCCATTTTTGGTTCCAGTCATGGTCAAACATCTATCATAGCACTTCCCACAAACATCTTGAATTCTGACATCTTATGCAGCAGCAAATCTTTGATGCAAACAACAATTGTATCTACATTTGTCAGAGTGACTGGCATCTGACTAATATATTACTCGCATGCTGTCTCCAACGTATGCAAAATACTAGCTGTTCAATATCGCTTGCATCAGTGATCTCATCAGCAATGATACTGTACTATCCAGGTTCAGCTATATCACTGGTTGTACCACGCAGAACTTTTAGAGCCTTGATTTGTAGTATTTCATTCTGAACATGCTGGCTCATATCCTTGTAATAGGACTTTTCAATTCACTTTCAAAGCACTTCGTCATCTTCAGCTCAGAGAAGGAGGCATTGCTTGAAATATGACTCCTCGTCTTCATGTCCTTTGAAGAGCAATGCCATGTGGGGAAATATAGGATACAATTTGGACAATTTTCAGGAGGCAGTTCCTATTTTCCTCCATTTGACTCTTGAGCTGCTCCCTCTACTGCTCATCAACATGACTTGGTTGAGTTAACAAAGTAACTGAAAGTGTGTGACATAGTGAGCTTTCATGTTTATGAAACTCTTGGTTTTGCACAGAGTTTTTTTTTAATTCTAAACCCATCAGGCAAGAATAAGCTTTTAGATCTTGTATCAAGATGAAGCAGTCACTTCAAATTTGCTGTGGCACACGTGGAAAATTACAGAATCTGAAATTAGAAGGTAATGCAGCCATTAAAATTGCAAATATCTAGCTGGTTGGAAAGCTCATTGATGATTCACTTTGGTTTTAGAGTATTTGATGTCATCTGGCTGGTAGGGACTTTGAGGAAGAGCATTATGTTTCTACATATGAAAAACACAAATTTTTGTATAAATATATATATTTTGCTACATAACCATACCAATAGAGCTTGAGTGATCAAAGTCATATACAAAATAAACAAAAGGGTCTGACAATATAATTCTGTTTAATGAATCACTACTTTATGGGCAGAGAGATCACCAAAAAATTTTGGGCTCAATGTTGACATCATATGTGATGGATCATGACATGAATATTCAGATTCATGTTCAGATTCTTCTGGACTATCATTAACCCATTCATCTTGGTAATCAGAATCATCTGATTGTTGGTCTTGATCATCATCAGCCTTGACTCCCTCTGACTCTTAAGTGTACTTTGACAAAACTTGGGCAAGGATGCTTGACTTTTAGGCATGATTCATCAGCACTAATTAACTACAAGAATGCTAAAATGCATGTGGTCAGGAATATTCTAGAATAAGTCATGAATTCATGTTTGACATGGACAGGAATATTCTAGGCTAGTGTTTTGTACAAGCTGGGTTTTTTCAAACGGGATATGTTAAAAGACATACTATTATATATCATCTTATTCATTTTGCTACATCAGTTCTGATGTTTGGTGTTTGAAAATCTCTAAGAAAAATAGTTGTCCCCTAAACCATCAGGAAATAACCCCTAACCACGCCGGCCTTGTGTTGACCCAGGTTTCTATCCTTTGACTGTCGAATCTACTGCTATTTTATCATAATTGATATATCTAGCATATGTGAATTTGCCAAGATGAATATTTCTTAAGTTTAGTCCAGACAATCTAGCATGTCAAATCCGGGTTACGAACATATGGCACATTTATATGTATACCATATACGGCCATGCACGTCCATACGAAGTTTACCATCCATTTCCACTCAGAGGGCTCGCTTCGATAGCCAATGATTTTAATAGATAAAAAGGTTTAACTGTTTGTGGTCTAACAGGTTGCGGTCTACAGTTCAGATTCTTTCTCTTATTTATTTTTCTTACTATTTTTTTTTTGGTTATCTGAAGCTTTTTACTACAGTTTTTTATTTTATTTGCATGTTTTGTTTAAAAAAACCTTCTACCTTTTGGGATATGGTCAATTGAGACATCATAGCATGTATGTAGTGCTCAATCTTTACTTTGCACACTGTAGACCTTCAACAATAAGCAAGAAGAGAATTGATTGTAATTTCATGCTAGGCAGGCAATATGTGGCAGCCAGCTGTTCCAACTAATGCAAGCGGTGGGACTATTTTAAATATGCCCGAGAATTTAGAGGTTCAATCACAGGTGGATTAACCTGGTGCAGCGAAAATGAGCCAAATGTGCAGCTACTAGCTAAGTTCTCCTTTCTCTGCAGTAATAATTTTAGGTGAGTTGCTTCAAGCCTTAGCAGAATGTTTTGCACTACTTGGAACAGCAAAGAGAAGTCGACTTATACCTGGTGATTTCCCTGCCAAACCTCTTTGCTGGAATCCTTACATAGTTCCATTTATATACACACTTCAAAATCTGTGGCACTTTCTTACCTTGGAATGAAGTGACATTTGCTACAGTAGTGTAGTCTTGTTTTTATACTACCTCTCTATATATTTGTGGGTCAATAATAGGATGCAACTAGCAGGACTAGCTACTTTTTAATGATAACTCTAGTCATGACCAGGCAGTAGCAAGAGATGGGAGACAATGCTATGCGGTGGTGCTTCTAAAGTTTAAAAAGACGGATATTGTAAGAAAGGTCAATGTCAACCCAAGTTATGGTGATTGTATTTTAATACTATGACAGATCACTTATATATGCTTAGTAGGTCATCCTTATTTAGTGATATAAACTCTGGATCACCACAGGGAAGGATATTCATCTTTTCTTAACGAGCCCACCTAAAATATTCCAAAGCCATTGTTTTGCAAGATCAGATAGGGATATAACAATAAATTGTCATAGAAGTAGATTTATTGACAATATACTCAGTTATTATTGGATATCATTTCTAATAAACTGTCGTGACTTGTATGATAATAGTATAATGTTTATCTCACTGAGATTTCATTCAGACATACAAAAGTTGATTTATTTATTACTGAAAATTCAAAGGTAAAATCAATTTACTGGATACTTAAAACCATCATACAGTGCTGAAGGAAAGCACTCGCTAAATTTTCTTGGGATAACTACCCTTATATCAGTCCAAACCAGCTCCAACAACAATTTATGAATAGCTGCTAGGCAATATATCTGTATCTCCAAAAAAAAAATATATATATGCCTGATGAAAATATGTCTGATGATTAAAAATATATAAATTATGCTAGTAGCTATTTGTCAAAACTAAACTTATATTCTCTCCAACCAGCCCCAACACCAACTTGTGAATTGTTGGTAGGTAGTACATCGGTATCCCCCTCCCAAAAGGTATGTCTGATGAAAATATATGTCTGATGAAAATATACATCTGAGGAATAAAAAATACACATTATCCAAACCACTATTGGTATGAACATACTCAGGATCGGTCTCTCATCACAGCCATGTGGTAACAGTAATCGCGCAATTTTTTTGGTCCCGCCTCTTCTCAACACTATAACTCAGGGGGGGGTTCACCGGAAAAAGAAAATAAAACCACTATATCACAACTAATGCCTTTAGCTACATTCGTACCGAGTTTGGTGCGCTGCGGTCAAGGCCCCTGGCTGTCAATCGTGGCACAAATTAGGCTTTTTTTTTTGTGTGTGACCCTTGCGTGTTTGGATATATCTTCTAAGAAAAAGTGCCTATATAGACTTTTTATATATCATTTTAAAGCACACACAATAAGCAACAAGCTGGTATAAAAAGTATTTGCACAGAAGAAAGGGAAAAAAAGTTATGACAGCTACAAATAAGTGTTACAATTTCGTTGGTTTCAGGTAGAGCCCCCCCCTTTTAACACAGTTATGGCCAACTATGGAAATGTTATCAGTTTTTGTACACCATTTTTTACACTTCTATATGTTGCTTTTTGGCAATGCCAGAGTGAAAGATTAGTGTGTTGGGAGGCTATGTAGCAAAAACCATCATTTAAATACTAAAATCTGCCAAAGTGAGTTTCAGCTGCAATAAAACTTTGGTTTATAGGGGTTTGGACAGCCATGCCATATTAAAATGTTGAGATGTGGTTTAATGTGGATCAATCGTACTTCCACACCACAAATCAAGAATTCTTCATTCCATAAAATTTGTAGTCCAATAGCTTCTTTGGAAATAAAAAGAGGAAAATTGTTTATATACTGCCTATATTGTATTGATCCACTTGAAAATGGGTATCGATAAAAAAAATAAAATAAAAAAAATGAAGCATATATCTCAGTTACCTTCATCATCAGCTCCTTAGCTGCATAAATGGTTGGCTCCACCAACTAGGCCTTTAACCCTTCATTAAGATAAGCTCAAAAAAAGTTTTAACGAGTGAATAAAACATGAAAGTAGCATGTTTCTTTGTTCCTTCCTATACAAGACTCATGGACTATAGGTACCAATATTCCAATACACATCTATACTTATCCAGTTCTCAATCCAATATAACGAAAAAAAACTGGTAAAAAGTAGTATGTATTGTCAAAACAGAATACACTTAAATTATTAGGTGGACAATTATTGTCAGAATTAAAGCAATTTCAGTTCTCCTTCTTAGTTTGTTAACTTCCTGTAACAGTACCAAGTCCAAATAGCTATTGGGCAGCCAGTGTTCGCTTGAGCGATTGTTACCATGTCAATGAAGGAGGTTCTAGCTAACTCCATATGGGTACAGTGAACCTAGCATTGTATGTGTTTTTTTATTTCTTGCACATGGGTATGGTCAACAATAGCAACATGACTTGGCATGTTTGAAGTGTACAACGTTGTGTACATGGATACACCAACATAGCAACAGTACATGGGATGTTTTTTTTTATGTATAGTGTACTAGAAGAAATGTTTAAATATTCAGGAGTTTCTCCACACTCATTTATAATACACAGAAGCACAAACAAGCAAAAAACAGCATGAAACAGGCGTAAAAATGTTTTATTTAAGACAAGATTGACTTAAAAAAAAAAGGAAGCAATTCTATGTCCATATAGACCATAACCAGTTAGTTTCACCGTTATCATATTGCACCTGTTTTAAACCAATGGTGTGCCTGTGCCACCACAAATGCACAATACAGGATATTATAATTTAAATGATAAAGGAGGTTCTAATCATTTGTGGCCTACATGGGTACAGTCATGTTACATGTTAATCCAATATAATTGTTGTTGTTTTTATACAACAAGAATGTTCATATAACATTCGTGTTCTAGTACGCATCACTTAATTAAATCATCTAACTGGACATAGTTTACATGCACACAGTTGTGTTTCCTTTCATTTTGGGATAGGGTATTGTATTTTTGGTTGTCGTATTGTTTCACCGAATCCTTCAACAAGGCAAGGGTGAACTGTCAAGACAACCGAACAGCAGAAATGAAGCACTCTCTATTGTTGTACACAATACAAGTCAGGAAATACTATCTCCTTTGTTATTTCTGTCACAGAGGTAATCATTACCTGTATACCACACTGACAGCATACCATAGGAGGAACTATAAATAGGAGGACTACATTGCAGTCATTGCATCGAAGGTGCAAAGCGGTATCATGCTCCTATATAACTTTCGTAATGGCTATATTGGGTTAGCATTGGGAAGTGGTTTTGATGGGTGTGGAAGATCAGATAGGTGTATGAGGAGAAGAATTTGTGATGGGCTCCATGTAAGTGTAAGCTATATCATTAAGTATATCTGATTAAGACTCTTATAACTAGCTATCTTCTCCTAGATCCATGTACCTATGCATGTGGCTATCTTTTAGACAAATTATTAACTAATACTAGGTGCATTGATAGCCTTTGATTATATCAAGGTCTGGTGCTGGACGTCTATGGTTGGACAAAAACAAACAACCTTCTAAAACTCCCAAACTTTGGTTAGACATGCTACCTACTACTGTTATTTTACTGTAGCAACAATTTTAATTTTAATAAAGGTATTCGCCAGATATATTCACACTAGCTAGACATATTTGGGTGCAGGGGAAATGGAGAGGAGGAAGTAGTATGCCAAACATGCCAGGTTTTTAGATACCTTCCTTTGAATTCAATTGCATCATCCTTCCAAAGGACATGGCATTAAAAAGTGAACTTTTCCGCACATGGCTATAAAAAACATGGCTAGCTGCTTCATGTTTTAGTATGGTCAGCAACCTTAGGAATGATTACAACTCTGATTTCCTGCAGTCACATGCATTTTTCCCCCTTCCTAAAGCAGGAGATAGGAGGGAGATAAACTGTTCTCCATCAAACCATATACAGTATCTGCTGGGAGATATTGTGTGCAAGCTGTATGTCCAAAACATGGAAGAAGTTTGGCCTTGTAACTACTTTGAGTTATAAAGACCTTGCATTAGAACATTGGAGAGATTGGACAAGCAAAAGTGGGATTAGAAAAAGGTTGAGGATGAGCTTTAGCAGCAGGTGAAGAATGCAGGAGAAGCAAGAGGCTTAAGATTGTTTCAAAACATACCTCAAGTATTGAATGGTGTATCAGCTTAGAAGCTATAATATAACCTAGCTAACATACTGCTGTTAATTTCTATTATGTTTCCTACAGTTAGTCACAGCCAGCCAAATATTTTGTAAGGAACAACATCTACCTGATCAGACAGATTACTATTAACTCCCAGAAGGAAAAAATTCAGAACATCGATGGCCCAAACATCAAAAGACAAACAATTAGTTAATGTTTGATTGTTCATATGTTGCTTTGTGAGTAAGGTGCTGAAGAACTAGATGGCATCTGCATGTGTTCTTATTAAAATAATATTCCTTCATGCATTTATCTACTTTCATTCCGAGCAAACTTGTTTGGTAAATAACAACAGTAGTAGGCCGGCCATCATTTCCAGCCCAGTCTGTTTCTTGCACATACTGTTCCATGTCCCCAGATGCCCCCCAATGTATAATTCTCTATACATTCATGCCTGGCCCAAAACAATGGTAGTCTCAACAACCTTTAAGCAATGGCTGGATTAACATAAGATTGTGAGGATCATCATTCATATTTGTGGTGTACTTGCACAAAACAAGCCCACTAATCTAAATCTAACCAATTTACTAGCACCAATAGTCTTTGTCACACCAGTCCCCATCCGTGATGTCATGAACATGTAGATTTTAGAGCATACATTATAGGAATGGCAAAATATATTCATTCTGTCCATTTAGATTCATTTCACTCCAATTCCTTCATCAAGAGGTGCAAAAGATTGCTCCATGGTTTCAATATCTTTCACACAGTATATCATGTTTAGTTTAATTTAAGGTTCTTGAAACTCTCTGAGCCTTTAATAACAAGATGTCGAAAAACTGCCATGTATGTGTAAATTGTTGTTTTTGCTGTCAATGCCATTACATTGACACCTTCTGGAAACAAGCTGCTCACTTCTCCAATTTGAGTGAAAGTCCTTCAAAATATTTCTTCCCCACACATTTATGATTTAAAATAGTGAAAAATCTTTTTAATTTTTATGTAACACTTCTCACAATGCGTTTCGTCTACTGACAATCTCATAGGTCTTTTTTGTATATCAGATATTAAAGCATATCCTCTATCAACATTCTGTCAAAGTAACTTCTAGGCTACAAAATCAAGTTGGTTCTTTCCAGCACAGATATTATTTCCCCTTCATTTTCAGCATCTCCTGGAATACACTGTACATTACAATCATTTAACCAACTAAAATTAATTACACTGACTACAAAAAATTGTCTACAAACTTTATATCACATTTTTCCATGCTTGGGACCAAATTATGGATTGGGTACCTTCCTCCTGCCTGTTCCTCAAGAAGTCAAAAACCTTGGGCTGTAACAGTAATTTGCCTCTCCCCGTCTCACACAAACTAGAACTACTGTGGGCCTTTACGTAACTCCATATATTTGAGTTGGGTTCAGCACTAGAAATAGCCTCATTAATACCTTTCTCCTTGAAATACATGAACTATTTTAGAGAAAAACATTTGCGAATCATGGTTTATTCGCAACAGCTCTACTAAGCATGTGCAGTAAGCTCTGCCAGGATTAGAGTGCCACGAAAACTTGCCATGTTTTACCTGGTGTATTATTTCTTTTTTCCCTTTGTCCCACCTCAAAATACACAGGTTAACAAGAGTACGTGAGATTATGACTGGGGCTATATTCTTAGCTCATACAGTGGCAATGACTGTTCATTACAAACAAAAAGATGGTATAGATTACCATCGTTGTGGCTCAGTAGTAAGAGTGGCTGCATTATAGTTATGAGCCTATAATAGTATTCTTTTTAAAAAGAATAAAACCTTTACAAAAAGTCAATGGCTCTGCAGTGTGTATAGATGACTATTATCTCTCTCTCATTGAATACCAATTATCTGAACAGCCTATAAGTAAAGCTGTTAAATTATCAGGTTCTCTACTGGCACATCCACATTTTCTGAATCTGACTTTAAATCCATGAAAAAAATAATACTCTCCAAGCTTTGGTTTTATGCCAATCTGTTTAACTCTCCCTCTCTCTCCAGCATGACATGTTCCGTTTGAGCTAAATCAATGAAAGCCATGACTACTCTGAACCCTGGTTCAGATCCAGATTCCAAGATGGTAGTTAGGTGCAAACACCATGTAGGCAGTTTTTTGTGTGTATTTGTGAGATAAAATCTGCTAAACACCAGCTCTGGTATAATAATATTAGCCTATATCTATGTACCTGTATGTCCAGCTCTGTTAATGTACCACACAAGAAACAATTCAATACTTGCAATGAATCCAAGGCATTGAGTGGGTGAGTGAATATACATATGTGTGAGTGAGAGAGAAAATTGGGCCAGAGAGAAGCACTATATATACATATGTTTGATGATTATTTTAGCATGGTGCCCAATTAGACAAAACTGGATATCCTAACATTGTTAGAATGAATTTCTCTAAGCATTATCCTAGCCATAGCATAGCTGATGGCTACTGATTATACGTATTGGTGCCAGCATGATGTTGTAAGGGATGGATTGTGATATTGGAAGTTGCCAAGAACTCTATTCCATACAGGTGCAAGGTTAAAAACCTGACATTTTGCAAAATAATGCGATGACAAATCCTGAAATAGATAGGTGCAAGTGAAAGTAAGGAGCTTTGTTAAGAGAACTAGGATACTGCTTCCCATGAAGAATAGAGACACGTAGGACTAATATGCCTATCAATGTCAATTCCTATCTCTCACAGAAGTGTGCATCTAGAGGTTAGCTCAGGCTAGTTCTCAAAATCTAGCCCCGAGGTGGGGCTTTTGATATTTGCATTAATTTCAATGATTGAGTGAGAAAGTAGCATAGACTGACTTTAACTATTTGAACTCGACATTGTTAGCTGTATAGAATAAGTCGGTCCCAGTTTTCTTGGAGAAAGGTTAACACAGTATCTTATCCTCCTTTATACAACAAATCAGGTGTGATAGCTCTTAATAGAGTTATTTCGAAAAAAATTAGGGATCTGAAGCTGAAGATAAATATCCAGTTCATCTTGAATGTAATACACACAAACTGTAGCTACCCAATAAATTTTGCAAAAAAAAATTGTATATAGTCATAGCCATCACAGTCACTTGTTTGATTTAGTGCCAAATCCTTATATAATCTCCAGGTGGGGATGTAGGGATTTGAAATCCTTCAACCCCTCTGGGAAAATTACCCATTTGATATGTCGTATTCCCACCCTATCCCAACCTACCCCCTTCTGATGGCTGCTAACATTGATAGTTACATAAGATTGTGGTCATGAGGCTGTGCTATCTGCAGAAAGTATCCTAGTATTGAAGGGACAACCATGCAGAAGCTATCAGGAACTTGTTAGTGATAGTTTGTACTCTTGACTCTGTTTATTGTTCCCAGTTTGTTTTCTCAACTCTTTATATCCGTCAGTTATGCTTTATATATATATATATATATACTTATATGCAGACTCTAATCTATTTACTGTCTGGGAGTAGGAGTGGCAGTACATAAGCAAGGAATATTTTTTAACTTACCAAGATTGGTCTACACCATCAAGACCGGGCATATTGAAGAATTGATTAGTTTTGTCAGAATAAAACACCAACACATATCCATGATGGTTATCTATTAACCAAGCCAGTTCAGTGTGCGTCATGTTTTATTCCCTGGTGCGGTTCATTCACTACTTTTCCTACTCTGGCATATCCATGGTTTTGTTGTGGCATGCGAGTTTATAGAAATCATCAAAATGATTACATTATATCCTATAAAAGACGAATCTATAAAATGTTCTGTGTACTCACCAGTATATGAATGTTGAGCTGATAACGACATTCCAGATATGGCTGGGTGCGACAATATAAAGTTTTCCATGAACTTCCCAGTGTGGACTTACTTCACTTTCCACCTAGAGGACAGTAACACTACCTATATTAGTTTTCGAAATGGCTGCACACACAAAAAAATTACCATTTACATCTGAGCTAGGACTTACATTGGCAGCTTCTAATTATCATAAAGAGTGGTTTCGGCTAAATTTAACTTCAAAAATACTTCGAGCATGCCTAGAATCTGTCATGAAAGTAGTAAACCAGGAAGAAAAAAAAAGCCATTAAACAATAAAATTCTGACTTCAAAGACTATTTATCTTTGTATCTATATCTATCCACTTTTCTTACTGAACGCTACTCAAGTACATTCGGTCCTTTAAAAAATTTTTTTATACCAGAACATTTTAAATTGTCAATATATTAAACCAACCAATATATTTCTTGGTTTCAGTAAAATCAATACATCTAAATACATATTTTTCTTGCCTAACAAGAATAGTATTCTGTTGGTCCATTCACTATAATTTTTCTACCTGAAGACTCTAAATATTCCATTGCATTCAACCAACTAATATTTTTCTCAATTTCATTAAAGAGGATTTGGCAGCGGTTTTGTCAGTGATTCAACCAAGCTGGCCCACAACTTTGAATTTATACTGAAAATAGAGTATAATAAAGGTGGGATTGCCAATGGAAGTAAATTCTGAAACTGTCCGCAATATGCTTACGTCATAAGAATGCTAGAATGTTGCAACTTTTCTCGCTCTATCAAATATGCAATGGCAAGTGGATTTGTCATGTGTGCACTGAAAGAAGTGGTCCATGATGAGAAATTGCAGTTGCAACCTGATATTAACATTTGGAAACAGCTTGATAGAGGCATCCTTTGCAAGTTAAAAATGAAGACAATGTAGCTCGATTGACTGTTTCAGCACTGACCTAACAGCTGCATTACGGAAGCAGTTTCTACTGTGCTAAAAGGTGATGTTCTTTTCTACAAACACCCAAGATTTGTTCTGCATTTTGAATATGACAAGCTATGTTTTCATCGGTTGGGAAAGAGTTTCTTGGGTCTATAGTTGTGGAGAAAGATCCGTTACTGCAACAGTAAGTAAACCAGAAACTGATTGAAATGTTCCTTTCTGAGCATCAGATCCCACTATGTTCAGGCCAAAGTAGGCTAGCTTTAGAAGATGAGCCATTAAGTGAAGATGAACTCAACACACTAGAATATTTTGTTGGTATATTCCTCATTCCTTGCTCAATAAGTAAAAAAAAAACTAGCTGGTATGAAGTATGATCAGTTTGTTACTTGCTGGGTAATTGGCTGTACACAGTACCCATGATGAATTGCTAGAATGTACCAAAGAATGGATCGAGAGAGGAAATCGCAGAGGGCTTTTCCCATTAATCAATACAACCTTCCTTCTGTTTGTGAACATTGAAAACCAAGTCAACAAGTTTATCTCTGCTGATGTAATCAATGGACCTTCATACAAGGAACAATTCAGGATAGAAGTCGTAGACAAGATGGTAGTCAACGATGATTATGATCAGTGGCAATGGATAATCTCTCCCAAGACATAGATTCAGAGGATGACTCTGGTGAACTCTTGAAAGCAATGATAACATCATGGACAACCATCTGAGCGTTTTCTTTTTGTGCAGTGTGGGTGGAGAATTAAAAGCAGGAAATCAAGAAAGCAGTTACTCTCGGAAAGGACTCAGTAATTAAAAATACCTTGGATGCAGAACATCTCATGTGAGTACATGCATGCAACTCTACAAGTTTTGTCATAAAAAACAATACACCCTTTGGCCCAGGCATGTAATAATATTTGAGTATCTACAATAATAATATTATGTATATACAGCAATGTGAATAATTACATTAGCAACATCCACATGAACAACATCCATATAATACTTTAGCAATGATGTTAATAATTGTTCGACAATCAACAATATTCATATAGTAGCCTCAGATTAACTCATTTGGCCAATCATATATGTTTGAAAGAAATGTACGGTCAATATCTAGTTTGTTACTTTCCACGGAATATCTTTTTCTTCAGCAATTACCTTGAACTTAATCTAATTCCAATGATACTTGTGCTCTAATTGCAACAGGATTCAGCAAGCACTCTTTAAAGTAGGGTTGTCCCATCATCTTCCATGAGCTCAATGCTAGCCCAAACAGTTTTCTAATGGACTTTGAGACATTCATTTGTCAAGAAGAACAATTTATCTTCCTTCATTCTGAAACAGAAACTTTGTCATCTCAACTCAACAAGGATTTCACTGTACACAATGAAAGCAACAATGTTGTATGAGATTAATTTTATAAGCACGATGCACTACAAGTGAGAATTTTAATGCTGAATACACATCATACCTGTTATTCCGAGCCCTTCAGTAGTCTCATAACAGAGGCACTTGCTTTTTGTACTTCCTTCTGGTGATTCAGCTCAGGATTTGTCTTATCAGTGATCGATGTACTTGAGAAATTGTTCTCAAACTACTAAAATAACACAAACAACAGTAAAAAGTATGGAAGACACTAAATAATCAACCACAAATCTGCTATCTCTGGACAGTGGTATGGTTTGAGATTTGTCTTATTTATATGGCTAGTACACGCAAACATTTTCAACTGAACCCCAGCATATAAAGTTTCTCATACACAAACCTCTATCTGACTGGTTCCTGAGTACTGGAATTCGAGAAACAGTTGTGGATAATTTTGATCCAGTATTGCTGGTCTGTAAATAAATAGATCCACCTTTCTTCTGGCACATACAGATAGAGTATCTTGTACATAGGTAAATAAGAGCCCACATTGCTACTCATTTGAAAGTGATTGGAATTTGCACTATCAGCCATGATACAAATGACTTCAGGCCAAGACCTTCAAATGACTGAACAGGTACCAAGATGATGGGGAACAGAACACTCCCACCACTTCAAGTTTGCCAAAATGGGCTTAAAGAAAATCCAGCTAGAAAATATCATTGAAATCAAAATTTGCTTAGCCAACTGTGGGTGGCTGCTGTCAGCTTAGCATTCCCTTCCTAGTTGTAATTGTCATCGTTCATTTTTCCAAGAATTGTAAAGCATACAATCTCTCCAGTATACTTATCATATACATGTCCTAGGTTCGCTTTCACTTTCATTTCATCCAGCAAAAGAGCACAATACTTCCTATTTTTTTGTAGCTGGTCGACCTTCACTTTCTTCAAAACATGTTGATTGACCTCTCGTTGACACCCGGTGTGGCTTTTGAAGTAAACCGTATGTCATGCAAGGTTCTTTCTTAAGAAGGTTTGATGAATCCAGTGGTTCATGCACCATAATAGACTGAGCTAAACATTAGCTTCAAGTTAAGACACCATTGTATTATCAATATATGCTGGCGAATTTGATGTGGGTCCTTTGCAGATACTGCATGCAATTATTGCTCCCAAAATGTTCAAGCAAAATGATCATCTGGAAATGATAGCTGAATATCTTCATTCGCACTACTTATAATGCCAAGCAAATCCCCATACAAACTAATGTACACATTCTCTCCCTGTTTCCCAGATAACTCCCCTAACCATGCATTCAAATCCTTTACATTCTGCTCAGCTATCTTTGCTCTTGTCTTTAGTTTGGTTAGATTAGCTTTCATTTCGTGATTACACAAGAAATGTTCATTCACATGACAGCTTGATTCAAACTCTTTGAAATATTTGAGAGCAGCATGCAAGGCTCTTTTGCAAATATCCCCGATGTGATTTGCAATGTTGGCATGTCATGTTATGAACAAAGATTTCACATTCAGCAGTCCGTACCAGGCTGGATGTCACGCTATTCAGAGAGAGAAGAGTAATTATCCACCAAAGAAGAAGTCTGCCCATTTTTGGTCTCTTGCAGCAACCATTTTAACAAAGCTATTTTCTGGGTGGCCGGCACAATTATAGAGCATTGTACAGGACTCAGCAGAGCGGCCAGAGATTCAAGAGTCCAAGAATTAGTACACTAGCTAGGCGGAGCATACATTTGGGTTCACCTTCAGGTTATGTACAAACAGAAACCAGTGGAGTTGATTATCTACAGTCAAACAGTGACTGGTGTCAAGTGGTTATTTGGACAATGTTGCATGTGATTCAATCTTGTACAGCTTGCTAGTTGGTGGCATAAGGCTCTGATCAACACAAGAAATACTGGGAAGCATTAAGGACAAGTAAATACCTCGGACAGAGACACAAGAGGGTTGGCTGGGTTTGGGTGATGAGGTTAATCCTGGAGAGAGTTGGTGATGAGTGGCTCGGTTCATACTCTACAACAGGATCAGATGACAGGGGAATGGAATCATCTTTCGTTTACAAACCATATAGGTACATTAAAGTTTTTTAGGACATAATTGAGCATGCGACATACAAAATACTTACTACCTTATACTACTCACCTTAGTCAGGTGCCTCCTTCCCAGTTCATCATATGGAAATGTCTAGCTCTACGTAGCATATTCAATGCAAGGCCAATTATAAGTTACCTGGAATTGGAATATCAAACTATATTCAAACCATGAATATAGTATCTTTGTCCATTGCAACACCTCTTATAAAGCAACACAAGCTTGTGGAAAACTGCTTGGAAGCGATAATTTTAGTATTAATTAGAACACTACAAAAGTCTAAAATGAATCTAACTTTCATTCTCAGGCCATTCATATTGGCACAAAGATGATACAATAGCCAATGACATTCATATATAGTTAAATATAACTTATTAAAGAAACTGAAAGTGTGCTGAAATTTGATAAATCTATATCTGAGACTCCATTATTAACTTTGGAACAACTGAAATATTCTAAATATTCATGGAATCCAATAAAAGAATCGCTTATCTGTATTTCTCACATAAACTTTTGTTTATAGATTTGGCGGTCATTTCCAAGGAAATGTTGTGTATGTCAACGATAGATTTATAGGCTTATATTCTTTACAAAGAAATATCGTATTTCAGGTTGCATGAGTCAACCCCATTGCCAATCAGACCTTTTACTTCATTTAAGGTCTATGGATGCGGTATTACGACAGACAGAATGATAAACATTCAGTGTGCTGGTTGTTTTTTCGATTCTTGCTCCAGAAAACAGTTACAAAGTTCTAAGTAGATGGTCATGAAACCACTAAGCTCGTTGGTTTATCTCCTTGTGAAGCTAGAATCTTCAGCAGCTGCATTCGTCTACTTGCAAAGACGTGAGCATTCAGTGGCTCTATAAAAAAAATTGTTAGAATAAAATGAAACCATAGAAGCTAGGCGTAAACAAATTGTCACACTTATATTATCTATAAGGACTGCCAACAATCGATATTTTTGTAGCACACAATATGGTTTGCATGGTAACAGATAAAAATACATTACATGGCATGTTTTGATGTGTGAGGGACTGTTGATAATTACATAGCCTCTTTTTACATGTTTAACCACCTCCTTCTCTATCCCATTTGTAGCTAATTGACCAGATACCCCTTCCCCCTTGTAGAAGGCTACAACCAGATCCTGCCATAAATGATTAAAATTCGCTAAGGATTATTGGACTGGTTATGGTCAATAATTGTATATTCCCTAGATCGCTGCGTATTCTCCATAAGACAACTGTGAAACATTTTAAACTAAAATTTTAAACAATAACATTTAAATTGTGTTTTTTTTAATAACAAAAAAGAACAGTTACAAGACAAAATCCATTTTTACATATATCGCAATCATAAATGACATATATAACCAGTCAAAGAATAATTGTATATCATTCTTTTACTGTTATAAAACTCTAGAAATCTATATAATTGGATATCTATGTTTGTTGGAAAGATTCTCTATGTGTCATCTAAATGTTGAGGTGTATATAATGGTTTTAGTCTAGTTTCTATTCTTTTTGATTGTTCAATCCAATATAGCATTTATTTATTTCGATGGTGACATATGCCGGAGAGTAAGTGGTAGATTTTATGAACTTGATTTGAAAAGGAAATTGTCCTCATGGTATTTACCAAAAAAAAAAGCCATGGATGCACTACATTTGAGGTCATTGTCAGGTAACTGCCTGTGAGAGACCTAGACTCCTTGGGTCTGCTCCAGAGAACTCTTGTGAGCTTGCAATTACCTGCGACACCTAGTCCTGTTGTTAGACTTACCGGCCCAACAACCCTAACTAGACCAGCCTGTTATCATACACTCAGGCTCACTTTCCTTACAACACTTGGTTTATAATAATTACACAAATGCTCAGAAATACTTCAAATACAACACCGTATTCAGATTATCTTCCCTCCCCTGGTCCTCTCTTAACTACTAGCTATCAGTCCTTATCCCTCACTACAGTCCGACCAATCAGGCCCTGTGGAAGGTTATTCTAAGCTTCTCTCCATAAATGGTTATGATGTCAGTTACTTGTGTAATTAGATTCTGTGGTTCTATGTGTAGAATTGTATACTTGCATTTGTGGTTTTGTAGATTGATCCTTTCCTTGGATAGTCTGAGATGGCTAGTGCGAGACAGGAGAGCCATCCCTGACATCTCCACTTCCTCAAGACGAGAACCATGTTCTCTTGAAAACCCATCGGCATTTCCATTCCTTCTTCTTGGTCGGTAGGCCATGGTGTAGTTGTATGGCTGGAGGGTTAGTATCCATCTCGCGGTGCAGCCGTAACTATTTCAGCTGAGGCTGGGTGAGAAGGTTGTGGTTGGTTTCGATTCTGAAGGGAACTCCTTCCAAATAGACTCTGAAATGCTTGACCCCTTCTACGATGGCGAGACCCTCATGTTCTATCACTGAGTACTTGGTTTCTCTTGGAAGTAACTTTCTAAAGCCATAGGCAATGGGGTGTTCGTCTCCCATGTCGTCTTAATGACTTATGACATAACCAATACCAGAATTTGAGGCATCTGTTTGGAGTATGAATTCCTTTCCCCAGATGGGTATACTCAGTACCGGGTAGTTTGTCAGCATGTTCTCCTGAAATGATGTCTCCAACTGCTCTCTCCAGATAACTCTGTTTGGCATTTCCTTCCGGGTCAAATTCGATAAGGGTATGGCTAAAGTTGAGAAAGTTGCTAAATCTGCGGTAGTAGCCACAAAGCCCTAGGAAAGCCTGTACATCCTTCTTAGTCTTCGGTTGTTTGAATTCTTTAACAGCCTTGACTTTTGCCTTCATTGGTCTCACTTGACCTTTCCCAACCACATGTCCTATGTATGTACACAAGTTGCAGGTGTTGATTTCAGTCATACTTCTCGTAAGTGATGTATATGTTCGTTCCGTGTCTGGCTGTGTACAATGATGTCATCTAGATAGGCGACCATGTACTGGTGGGTGTCATGGAAGATCTGGTCCATTAACGTTTGGAAGGTGGATGGGGCTGCAACTAGGCCAAATGGCATGGTGGTGAATTCATATTTCCCACAGGGGGTTACGAAGGCCTTCTTCTCCTGACTAGACATTTCCATCGGCACCTGCCAACCGTTGGTTAAGTCGAGTGCAGTAATCCACTTTGCATCTCCAATCCCATCTATCAGTTCTTCTATCCTAGGTATCGGATAGGGGTCAGTTTGGGTGACAGGATTCAACTTTCGGTAATCGATACAAAACCTCTTGGTCCCATCTCCTTTGGGTACCAAAACAACTTGGCCAGCCCAGGGGCTCTTTGACGGTCGATAATGTTCTACTCGAGTAATATCTTGATTTCGTTCCGCAGGAACTCGTGGGATGAGTAGAGAAGGTGGTACGGTGGTAACCAGATGGGGGAAGCATCGCCAGTTTCAATCGTGTTCTCCCAAGTAGATCATTGATGACCTCCTGAAATTCTGTTTTCAATCATTCCAGCTCGTTCCTTTGATGTGGTTGTAGCTGGATCAGCTGTTTCATTTGGTCTTGACTCGTATCAGGTAAAGGATCATACATTTCTCCATCGACAGCAAGAAGTACTGCTGGAACTGGGGAGTACCACGGCTTCATTCCTTTGACAAGGAATGTCCGAAACCTTTTTGGCCCTTGACCTAAGTTTACTTGGTATGTTACCTCTGTCAGTTTCTTAGTGATAACTACTGGGCCTCTCCATTCGTTTTTTAACTTACTCAGCCATCTGGGATGGAACACCAAAACATAGTCACCTACATTGAAACTCCTTTCAATTGCTTTGTCATCATGGTACTTTTTGTGTGCTAGTTTGGCGTCTTTTTCTTTTATCGTGGCCATTCCCTGTACTATCTCAAGCTTATCTCCTAGATCTCTGAGATATTCTACCACCTCGATGTCCTTCTCTCCTTGTTTCTTCTTTCAGTATTTTGCCAGCTCATCAATCAGGATCTTCATGGTTCTTCCGAAAAGAAGTTTGAACGGGGAGTATCCTGTTGTAGTGCGGACTGTTCCTCAGTAAACCCACAGAACAAAGGGCAAACACTTATCCCACTCTTTAACGCTTTTCTGTCAACTTTTTGAGTAGTCTTTTCATTGTGGCATTAAACCTTTCAACCATACCATCTGTTTGGGGATGGTATGGGGATGTCTTAATCTGATGGATACCAGTCAACTAACAAAATTGGTACATGGTCTTCGACACAAAATTGCTACCATTATCAGATAACACTTCCTCAGCGATTCGGAGCCTAGCGGTTATTTCTACCAAGTCAAGAAACATTTCTGTTGAAGTATTCTTGAGAGGAAATGCTTCAGGCCGCTTGGTAGCATAAACCCAAACTACCAAAACATATTTATTCCAACTCTTGGTTAGTTTGAGGGGCCCAAAAATGTCCATAGCTACTGTTGGAGACCAATGCCTAACATACACAGCAGGTAACAGCCTTCAGACTGGTAGAGCCTAAGGGAGCTCATCTGTTAAAGAATAGAACCATTGGCTACTAATTAGAACCAAACATGTGTTAATTACTTTGTGAAATATATGTACGATGAACTGTATGTCTTGTGACTGATGTGTGTGATATCTTGGAATGATTTGTGTGAACAGCCGATTGGCCAGAAGTGATGTAAGAGCTAAGTAAAATACCATATTTGGATGTTTGCCCATTGGGGCCTGCTGAAGGTATTAAGCTCAGGCAGGCTCTGGGACTAGTCAGTCTATGTCTTGTATCATATTCTTAAATGATAGTTTTAATTAGCTACTTGCTTTAAGGGAATATTGGGTACCTTGGTAAGACGTAAGGCTCTGGTGGCAGCTATCCCTTGGATATCCCATTTTGACCCCCACACATGGTGGCAGCGGTACTTTAGTAACCTAGATATTGGAATTAACGACAGCTACTGCTACTGTTTCAGGAGAGAATCAATGACCGACGGAATACCTCCGCGTTACAATACTCGACTAGTCCAGCAAAAGTCATCTCAAGGTATATTAGACGAAATGGAGGAGAACACTACATCGCCACCCCGGAACAGGATATCGGAAGGAGCCGAGAGATCCAGGGAGTATCCTCCCGGAGATCAAACAACTGCATTACTGGCCAGGCTGATTGAGATGCAGCTGGCTGATATGAAGCAACGGGATGACGAGGCAGCATCCAGACAGAGGGCTCTCATGGAGGCTCTGGCACAGACAAAAGAAGCGACAAAAAGAGAGTCAGAGCAGAAGGCAAGCGCGAAGAATGCCCTACAGGATAGAAAGGAGGAGCAATATAGACTTGAGAAATGCGACAGGAAGAGAGCTATCATCGGACACCAGCTCCAGAAGTGGGAAGATACGAAAGACGTGGAGACCTACCTAAGAACATTTAAAGAGGCCATGGTGAAAGGTGAATACGAGAAAAGAGAGTTGTTATCCATACTCCAGAAATATTTGGCAGGCAAGGCTCTTCAGACCTACAAGGAAGTCGCTACTCTTGGAGAGACAACGTACAAAGAGGTTAAAGAGGTGATGTTGGAACGCCTAGGAATTTCAGTGCAGCAAGCACGCAAGACACTCTGGCTAGGTAAACAAAAACCTAAGGAATCTCCTAGGATTATTGGCAGCTTATCATACAGGCTATAGCCAAGTTAAAGAGAGTGGTTACAAACCCAGAGAAGGCAGCGGAAGAGCTGTTTCAGGGGGCATTACTGAATGCGTATGGCAAAGAAACACTCCTCTACATTCGGAAGTGCAGCACCAACTCCCAGTACCAGACTATTGAAGCGCTGACGGAACTCTGGGAGGCCAAGTCACAACAAGAAAGAAGGAAGCTGCTGAGGAACCCCCCAGAGGGAAGTCAGCAGCAGCAACTGTTTTGGAGGAGGGATCCGAGGATGGATGAGAGACGAGATGGCCAGCCACAACCATCACAGCCACCCAGTAAGGAAAGTGAGTCACCTGTATATAGGGGTGGGGGGAAATCTTACTGGGGAAGTGGGGATGAATGGGGTGGTAGGAGGCCTTCTGTCTCTAACAGCTCAGGCAGTCGAGGACCACCTCAGTCTTTCAGTGGTAACAGCATGGTATGTTATAATTGCCAGAAGACCGGACACATAAAATACGACTCCAAATCTTAAAGTTAAGATGAATCAGATTAGGTCCCCAACTAAGGACTATGCTGACCCTGAAATTAGAGGGAAGGTGAATGGGGAGCAATGCCAGGTGAAGGTAGATACGGGTGCCGACATGACGGCAGTGCCCTCCAGGTTCATTAGGAAAAATCAATACACTGGCAGGATTTATAACATAACCACCAGTAACATGGAAATGGAGAGGTTGAGGGAGGCCAGGGTGACACTTGAAGTGAGGGGATCACTACCACCCAGACCGTGTTAATCATAGCTGAGGGTGCACAGGAGTTGCTACTTGGGAAAGACCACCCCATACCTCAGCAAATCCTAGACACCTTGAAGGCCAACCCAGAAACTCTAGATAAACAGCTATGCACTATTACAAGGACGAAGAGCCAGAAGTAGCTAGGCAGGAAAGGGAAGATGAAGAGGCAGAGGTCTAAGATGGCGCACTCCTAAGAACCGCAGAACCAGATCAGCCTAAACCTACCCTACCCGACCAATCCCATGCCCCACCAGCCAGTAACTCCTGTGTGTAACAACCCCAGGCCAAAGAGAAGGTAGAGCAGAAAAATAATGAGGGTGAGATGGGTGTCGAGGAAGGTAAGAATGAAGTACATTGGGATGATAAGGATGAGGTAGATTTGGAAGAAGATGGAGAGGAAAGAGTGGAAGAAGATTTGAGTTTGGAAGGGAGAGTGGTTGGGCAAGATGAAGTGAGTGATGTCCCCTTGCCTGCACTGGCAGAGAGGCAGGAGGGGTTGACAGAGCTCAGGCGCCATCAGGAGAGGGATGATAGTCTGGATGGATGGAGGGATTATGCCAAAAAGGGTGAAATGGGTTATGGTTGGAAGGATGGGGTATTGATTCAAACCTAGGATACGCAGGAGGGAGATCCTCAACAGGCCACAAGGGACTAGTTGGTGGGCCTTTTTCTCACAGGAGAATGGTAGGAAGCATTAGGAGGTCATTTACTTAGCCGGGGATGATCAGAGATGTGAGGAGATATTGCAGGTCATGCCCAGAGTGCCAGAAAACTGGGAGACCCCTACCTCCTAGGGTTCCTATGGTCCAAATACCCATTATATCAGTGCCGTATGAGAGGCTGGCTTGTGATTTAGTAGGACCCCCTACCTAGGACAAAAACTGGCTTTAAGTAAATCCTGACTGCAATCTGTGTCGGAACCCGTTACCCCTATTGTGTGCCACTAAAGACGGTAGATGCCATTACTGTCGCTGAGGGATTAATGGAGGTGCTAGCTCACACAGGAATACCCAAGGAGCTCCTTTCAGACCAGGGGACAGTTTTTACGGGTAAAGTCATGAAGGAGACCTGTCGCTTGCTAAATATTAACAAATTGCAGACAACTCCTTACCATCCCTAATCCAATGGTATCCTTGAAAGATGGCATAGGGACCTTAAAGGCATGCTTAGGAAGCAAGAAAACCAACAAGAAGAATGGGACAAGCTCCTAAAATATTGCTTACTTTCTTTTAGAGCATCTCCACATTCAACTACGGGATTCTCTCCATTTGAGCTAGTCCATGGGAGAAATCTCCGGGGACCCTTAGAGGCCATCAAAGATGGATGGCTGACAGGGGTGGTCACCTTACAGAGCACAGTTGAGTGAGTGTAACAGTTAAGGGAAACCCTAACACGGCTGCATGAGAAAGCAGCAGAGAATGAGGGTGAAGCAAAGAGAAAAAGTAAAGAGGTATATGACAGGAAGGCAAAGGAAAGATATTTTACAGAAGGGGATATGGTGTTGGTACATACACCGAGTATTTCAGGGAAATTGGAAACTGTATGGGAAGGAACCTTTGAGGCGGTGGAGAGGGTGTCTGAAACCACATAAAAATTAACAGTTCCTGACAGACGCTCTCGCATACAAATTGCCCACATTAACAGGCTGAAACTGTGGGTGACACCGCAAGCTAACCTTTATCGCCTAGTAGTGGCTGATGAAGTAGAAGGGGACGACCAGCCCTTAGGGAAAGTAAAGATGGGCGAAACTGTAATGCCAATGGAACAGTAAGATCAGATGAATAGGCTATTAGGGGAATTTTGTGAGACAGTTACAAAAACAATGGGTAAAAATGTTGAAACAGTGCACACAATCAACACTGGGGAACACCAACCAATTAGGGCACACCCAAACCAAATAGCACCGGCATGGAAGGCCCAACTACAAGAGCAGGTCTTTGACATGGTGAAGAGTGGGATCCTAGTGCCTAGCTAAAGCCCATGGTCATCAGCGATGGTGCCTATTAGGAAGCCAGATGGCTCTATTCGTTTATGCATAGACTATAGGTGTCTAAATTCAGTGACTCAGCCTGACCCGTATATGATGCCTAAAGTTCAGGACCTTTTAGACAGGATTTCTCAGGCCAGGTGGCTATCCAAATTAGATCTCAACAAGGGATTTTATCAGATCCCTTTGGTACCCGAGAGTGTTCCCAAAACGGCATTCTGTTCACCTTGGGGGAAATTCGCGTTTACGTGAATGCCCTTTGGCTTGATGAATGTGCCAGTCTCTTTCCAACAGGCAATGTATGAGGTCCTGGCTGGGCAGGAGAAGAATAGCTCAGCTACCTATATTGATGATATTGTTGCCTTTTCCGAGACATGGGAAGACCACCTAAGGCACATAAGGGTAGTGTTGGAGCTCTAAAGCGGACCGGAATGACAGCTAACCCTGAAAAATGCACTTGGGGTGCACATACCTTAACCTACCTAGGCCACAGTGTAGGATGGGGCCTAGTAAAGGTACCTGAGGCTAGGATAGCAGCCATCAAAAATTATAAGCAACCCGTAACCAAGAGAGATTTGAGGGCCTTTCTGGGGTCCTGTCAGAGACACTAGTGGCAGAGACAGTGCCAGAGACTCTGACTAAAGAGAAGCAGAAATTGATTATTAGCAAGAGTAGTTGTGAACAGGATAATTGTGAGAGTGTGGTTTGTGGTCTACAACCAAACAGAAGTAAAGCAACTGATAATAGTAAACGTGTTGACAAACTGGAAGAATTGGATATTAAGGAACATGTTAAGAATGTGCAGAACTTACCTGATGTAGAGACACCTGAGACATATGGACAAGCGAGTTACCTGTCAGGCAGCCAGAGCAACCAGGAAATGATGATGAAAGATGATGTGGCAGGAAATGAAACAGCTGGAGAATTATAAAAGACAAAGATAACTGTGTATAAAGTAGTCACTGTTTGAGAGAAGTAGTTTTGAACTGAGTACTGAGATCACCTGTATGTACTGAGATTCTGTTCAAGTACTTGTAGATTCTGATTGCTGGTACAAGATAGTTTCTTGACCAGGTTTATTATAATTATTATACTCCACTCCCAAGTGACTCGTGAACCCAGCTGCGGAATAAGCAGTAGTCTGGGTAGGCTTGGCTCGAGATTTGGGATAGTGAGATCTCAAATAAGACCCAGGTATCGTAGGGCTGCTTCAACTGCCAGGCACCGCATAAGCTGGAGTTGAGAGAGCTCTTACATTGGTGGCAGCGGTGGGATTACAAAAGAAAATACAATTCGGAAAGATGGCTAATCCAGAAGATGACCGTAGAACTAGGAGCCAGACAGCTCAGAGTTTCATCTCGCCCAGAGGAGACTTTGAGGGAGAGTGAGGAGATGTTCCCACCTCCACTCCCTCAGAGACTATGCAAATGATGGTTGAGTTCTTCCGGGCCGAGGAGAGAAGGGCCCAGAGGGACGAGGAGAGAGCAGAGCGAGAAACTCAGCAATGGGAGGAAGAGCGAAGATTTGCAGCAGAGCTAGAAGCTCAGCAACGGGAGGAAGAGCGAAGATTTACAGCAGAGCGAGAAGCTCAGAAACGGGAGGAAGAGCGAAGATTTGCAGCGGAGCAACAACAACGCTGGATAGATGCTTTACAAAATGCCAGACCTCCCCCACCTGTAGCAGCACCGCCGCGACTCTCGGTGCAAAAATTCAACGAAGAAACAGACAACATGGCGGCTTACCTCGATACATTTGAAGCTGTTGCTACTGCAAGTGAGTGGCCCGAGGCCCAGGGGTCTATCCATTTACGAGGCTCACTATCTGGAGCCGGGTTGCTGGCCATCTCTACCCTCAATGCGGTCCAGCAGGCTGACTTCCAGATAGTGAAGAAGACCCTCTTATCAGTTTACCAGATCTCAACGGAGACTCGCAGGAGGAAGGTGTTTGAACGAACTTTCAATCCTACTAGCCCAGACCAGTGGCTGCGAGAGTTCCGTCAAGACTTCCATCAGTGGCTAGACTCAGTCCAGAAACCACCCAGAGAAGCAATCCTGACTGAGCTAGTCCTATCAAAGTTACCAGCATGGCTTGAGGCTCAGATGCGGAACTTAGACTGCCAGACGTACGAGGAATTGACAGAAACAATCGTCCGCCATTTGGGAAACTCCAAACTGAGAAGAGACAAAAGTGACAGGAAAGAGAAAGAACAATATAGGTATGCTAAGGATACCCCCAGTCGTTTTGGAAAAAAGGAGCCCCCTAAGCGAACCGACGGACCCCCAGCGAGGAGACAAGAAGGACCTCCACAGTACAGAGACATGAAACTCGTGGAGTGTTATAAGTGCGGTGAGAAAGGGCACTATCAGAGAGACTGTAAAGTCAAAGCAGAGAACGCTAAGTGCAGCCTGATGGCCTCACCGAGAAGAACGAAGTTACCAGAGTGGACAAAAACGGTGAAAATTAATGGAAAGGAGATGAAGGCCCTCATGGACACAGGGTGCACTAAAACACTAGTTCACCCAAGGTGTATCTATGAGAGCGATTACCTGGGATGGAACATTCCATATAACACAGCTTCAGAGAAAAGAACTCACTTTCCAGTGGCAAGTGTCACTCTGGAGGTTGAAGGCAAGATCACAACTATGGCTGTCGGAGTGTCTGAACACATTTCCGAAGACATGCTGATGGGCAGAGACATACCCCATTTCAGGAAGTACTTACGGAAAGTCCTGGATGTGGAGCCAGAGGTTGAAGAAGAAAGCACCCCACCTACTCCTACCTTGACCGAATCAGGTATGGCAGTCACTCGGGCCCAACATCTGAAGCAGAACGAACTTGTGGAGAAGGAGCGCTTGCAACAGGAGAGGGACCAGCCTGTCATATCTGCTCCATACCCGGTCGAAGATGGGAGTGAGGCAGAGGCTGATGAGGAGAAGGAAGAGGATGCCCAGGACGAGCTGGAGTCCCTTCTCCCAGCAGAGCGGGACAATGAGCAGTCAGAAAGAGCTGCAGAGAAGTTGGAGGGAGTCCTCACAAAGGATGAGCTGAGTAGAGCTCAGAGGTATGATACAACTTTAAAAATCATAAGAGAGAAAGCGAGAGTGAGGGAAGGACCATATTACTGGGCTAATAATCTGTTAATGAGAAAGCCATACCACCCCCAGGGGAAAGCCTTAGTTATTGTGCCAGCCATTGCCCGTACGCAAGTGCTGAGAATGGCACATAACACCCCTATAGCAGGACATTTTGGGAGAGAGCGAACCCTACAGGCAATCCGAGAGAGGATGGATTGGCCAGGCATAGCTAAGGACGTAAAAGAACTGTGTGCCTCATGCCAACATGCCAGAAAGCTAAACCTGCAATTATCACCAAGGCCCCATTGTATCCCTTACCTATTCAGAAAGAACCATTTTCCCGAATGGCTATGGATGTATTTGGCCCCCTTCCCCCGACCAAGGCTGGTAACAAGTATATTCTTGTGGTAATGGATTACCATACTAAGTGGCCGGAAGCTTTTGCTTTGAGGAACGTAACTTCTGAAACAGTAATAAATTGCCTTATAGAGATGACAGCCAGGACAGGAATACCTGAGGAATTGCTAACCGAGAATGGGTCAAACTTTATCTCTAAGACCATGCAAAGATACTGTGAGATAACAGGTATTAAGCAGATCAGGACCTCCCCATACCATCCGCAAAACTGATGGTATGGTGGAGCGATTTAATGCTACTCTGAAACAACTGCTAAAGAAGCTTACACAAAGCCCAGGTGCACAATGGGACAAATGCTTACCATATATTCTGTGGGCATATAGAGGAACCACACACAAGACCACAGGTTTCTCTCCCTATCACCTTCTATTTGGTCGGCCTATGAGAATGCCCCTGGACCAAATGGTCAGGTATTGGCAGGGTAAAGATGAGAGAAATGAGTGTAGTACAACAGAGTACATAGCAACCTTGAAGGTGAATATGAAGCTTGTAAGGGACATGGCAAATGAGAGAGAAATTAAAGAGAAAGAGATGCCGAAGGTCTACCACGACAGGAAGTCAGTGGTCAGAGAGTTTAGTGTGGGTGACATGTCCTAGTCTTTAGGACCATAAGGAAGGGTAAACTTGAGAACCAGTGGCAAGGCCCCTTTATTATTACTAACAAGATAACAGAGGTTACATACCAAGTTGATTTGGGGACGTCAGGGAAGCGGTACAGAACTTTCCATGTAAACTGCATGAAACAGTGGACCTCTCCAGCCCCAGCAGTTTTCTTGGTACAGGACCCTGAGGAAGAACTCCCAAAAAGTAGTAGAGAGAAACTCACACCCAGCATGCCAACCTCTCATCACATGGACCTGAAGAAGCTGAAAGAGAAATACAAAGATGTATTGAAAGAGGTGCCAGGAAAAACAACCCTGGTGCAGCATGATATTCCAACAGGGGATGCTATACCAATTAGGTTGCCCCATTATAGATTGGCCCACCATTCCAAGGAGATATTAAGGGAAGAAATAGGCTCCTTACTGGACCAGGGAATTATCAAGTCATAAAAAAGCCCTTGGGCAGCCCCCATCGTATTGGTAGCGAAAAAAGATGGAACCAAAAGGATGTGTGTAGACTATCGCAAGTTGAATAATGTTACTACAAACGACCCATACCCATTACCCAACATTGAGGAATTAATAGCAAACATTGGCCCCTCCAAATTTATCAGTACACTTGATCTAACTAAGGGATATTATCAGGTTCCGGTAAACCCCAAGCACTGTGAAAAAAACAGCATTCGTGACCCCCTATGGCAAGTACGAGTTCATAACTATGCCCTTTGGTTTGATCTCAGCCCCCTCGACCTTCCAAAGGCTTATGGACGAAATACTCAGCGGCTTGCACGAGTTTGCTGTGGCCTATCTAGACGATATCCTCATCCACAGTCAAACATGGGAACAGCACCTAGATCATCTGAACATTGTGTTTGAAAAGCTTAGAGAGGCTGGGTTGACTGTGAAGGAAAGAAAGTGCACGTTTGGCAGCGGAAGTTGTGAGTACCTGGGTCATGTTGTGGGGAATGGCACAGTAAGACCAATGGATTGTAAGGTAGCATCAGTAAGAGATTTTAATGTACCACTAACAAAAAAAGATGTGAGGTCTTTCCTTGGGTTATGCGGCTATTATAGAAAGTTTATGCCAAACTTCTCAACCATGGCCACCCCTTTGACCGAGCTAACCAAAAAGAGGATGCCCAACAAAGTTAAATGGACAACTCAATGTGACCATGCATTTTCAGACTTAAAGGAGGCTTTAACTAGAGCACCAATATTGGTCACACCGGACTGGAACTTACCGTTCATCCTACAGACAGATGCTTCAGCTACTGGACTAGGCTATGTGCTTAGCCAGGTGAATGGAAAGGGAGAAGAACATCCCATAGCATATGCCTCAAAGAAACTGTTGGCAAGTGAAAAGAACTACTCAGCTATAGAACGGGAGGCCCTGGCAATTGTGAAGGGTATTAAACATTTTAGGACTTATTTAGAAGGTTCCACCTTTACCGTCCAAACGGATCATAACCCCCTTACCCATCTGGGAAATCTTAAAGATAGTCATGGGAGACTAGCCAGATGGGCTCTCTCTCTCCAACCATACGACTTTGCAATTGTTCACCGGAGTGGGAAAGCGAATGCTAACACAGACGGCTTGTCCCGAGACCAGGGGTCTCTAGCTAAGGTTGGGGGAGTGTCAGAGACCCTAGTGGCAGAGACAGTGCCAGAGACTCTGACTAAAGAGAAGCAGAAATTGATTATTAACAAGAGTAGTTGTGAACAGGATAATTGTGAGAGTGTGGTTTGTGGTCTACAACCTAACAGAAGTAAAGCAACTGATAATAGTAAACGTGTTGACAGACTTGAAGAATTGGATATTAAGGAACATGTTAAGAAAGTGCAGAACTCACCTGATGTAGAGACACCTGAGACATATGGACAAGCGAGTTACCTGTCAGGCAGCTAGAGCAACCAGGAAATGGTGATGAAAGATGACGTGGCAGGAAATGAAACAGCTGGAGAATTATAAAAGACAAAGATAACTGTGTATAAAGTAGTCACTGCTTATTAAGAGAGAAGTAGTTTTGAACTGAGTATTGAGATCACCTGTATGTACTGAGATTCTGTTCAAGTACTTGTAGATTCTGATTGCTGGTACAAGATAGTTTCTTGACCAGGTTTATTATAATTATTATACTCCACTCTCAAGTGACTCGGGAACCCAGCTGCGGAATAAGCAGTAGTCTGGGTAGGCTTGGCTCGAGATTTGGGATAGTGAGATCTCAAATAAGACCCAGGTATCGTAGGGCTGCTTCAACTGCCAGGCACCGCATAAGCTGGAGTTGAGAGAGCTCTTACAGGGCCATGGGCCACTATCCTCCTTTGTCCCTGGTTTTGCTGGTAGGGCGGTACCCTTATATAATGCCCTGAAAAAGGTGGCTCCCTCCAAACTGGAGTGGACTGGGGACATGTATGATGCTTATGATTATTTTTTGCATACATTGTGCTCGTACCATGTGCTATGCCTCCCACGGGAGGATGATACATTTGTACTCCAGACTGATGCGTCTTACAGAAGAATTGGCGCAGTCCTTTCAGTCGTGGGAGACGGGGAGGAGAGACCACTCCAAGAAGCTGCTGCCAGCTGAGAGAAATTATATTGCATCCGAGCTCGAGTGTCTAGCAATCGTGAGGGCAGCAGATCACTTTGCGGTGCATTTACTGAAACCAAACCATTTCACTCCAGTCACAGACCATTGCGCCCTCAAGGTACTCAAGACTTCAAACAAATTGAATGGTCGCCTCATGCGCTGGGCGATGGCTCTACAACCGTACAACTTTAATGTGGAGTACCGGAAAGGAGCTCAGAATGGCAATGCGGATGGCCTATCACGCCAAGCATGGGAAGAGCCACAACCCACAGACAATGACCAGAGGCATCAGCCTTCAGAGGGGGGAGTGTTAGGGACCAATGCCTAATATACACAGCAGGTAAACAGCCTTCAGACTGGCAGAGGCTAAGGGAGCTCATCTGGAAGAGAACCATTGGCTACTAATTAGAACCAAACATGTGTTAATTACTTTGTGTAATATATGTAAGATGAACTCTATATCCTGTGACTGATGTGTGTGATATCTTGGAAAGATGTGTGTGAACAGCCGATTGGCCAGAAGTGATGTAAGAGCTAAGTAAAATACCATATTTGGATATATACCCATTGGGGCCTGCTGAAGGTATTTAAGCTCAGGCAGGCCCTGGGACTACTCAGTCTATGTCTTGTATCATATTCTTAAATGATAGTTTTAATTAGCTACTTGCTTTAAGGGAATATTGGGTACCTTGATAAGACCTAAGGCTCTGGTGGCAGCATATCCCTTGGATATCCCATTTTGATCCCCACAGCTACCCTTTGAAAAGGGACACTCATCACAGGTAGGGAATGTAATGCTGCACACTGAGTGGTCATTGGTTTAGCTCGCTGACATATGGGACATGACATGCACTCATTTCTTACAACCATGGTGAGGTTGGGCCAATCCATGCTCTGTCGTATGGTCGCGAGTGTCCCGGCCTGTCCAAAGTGACCTGCCATCGGTGAGCAGTGTGCCATCTTTAGGATCTCAGTTCGACTCTCAATTGGTATGACTATGAGGTTCTTTCCCTTGGTTGAGAAGGACTTCCTCATCTGAAGTCCCCTTTCCCACGGATAAGGACCATGGCCCTGATCTGATTGCTGTCTCACCTTGTCCAAGGATGGGTTGGTTTGTTGTAGTGCTCGCAGTTCTCCTGGAGACACTCGGTCAGGTAGTAAAGATGGTTCTTGCTCTTTTTCTTTTCGAGTCTATTCCCTGTTCTTTGTCTTCGTGAAGAAGTCAACCTCGAAATTGAATGGGGTTCATTTTCTACCTCTCCTTCGTAGTTGTTCTCAATCCCTGAGTCTGTCAGTACGACCTCCTCGTCAGCTTGCTGGGCAAGAGACAGTTGCTGCTCTTAGATCCGTGTCCGTGCCTGGGCTCTGATCATCACCAGGGCTACGTCTGTGACGCCTCCTCCTGTGGTTTCTGGCTCTCGAGTCTGATCCTCTGTTAGCCACTCTCATAGTTGTGGGACATCTTGGCCCACCAACATGCCTACCGGCAGGTGTGGTGAGACGCCCACTGTCAAGTGATATTCCTTTCCCGCCAAGTCCAGGGTTACTCTGGATGCTGGGAACCAAGTTTTTCGGGAACTTGCTGTGGCATAGGTATGTCGCACCCTAGTCTCTCCCCTTTTGCCACACATCGTGTGTGTACCAGTAACTTTGTGCACCCAGAGTCGAGCCACACCTTCACTGCTCTGTCATTTAGCTTGACCTTCCTGCTCCACTGATTCATGGAAGTATTCTCTCTTGTCTCACACACCAGCTGTGCCTGCTCGAGTTTTACTCGACAATCTGTTTGATGTATTCCACCTTATTACATCAGAAGCATCGTATTTCCCAGAGATCTTTGGACGGTGGGTGGATGTTGACTTCAACACCTTGACCTCCTCCCATTGGGTATAAGTCTCCAGAGAGTACAGGTCAGAAGGTAGTCTCAGGTCTGAGTCTCACCCTCTCGTTGGTCCTTTCTGTTGGTCTCAGAACCCTCACCTCTCTCCTGAGTTGGTTGGCTAGGTGCCTTACAATAGCCTCAGACAGTTCCTCGAAACTCCTCGGGTTCAAGTTTCTCATTTGTGCTTCAAGCCATTTGGACAGTCATCGTAAAGTGACCTCCATCAGCATGGTGGTCTCACTATCAAGTGGTAATGACGACAACAATTATTGCATGTGCTGTCGGTGTTTAGACAGCCGGGTGTCAGGGTTAGTTGAGTCAAAGTGAGTATCAAATGTCCTCCTGAAGGTCTCGGTGGTGCTATGATATTCTCTTAGCAACTCGGCTCTGACTGTATCATAATTTGCTTGTTGGTCAGCTGCCATAGCTGCCACGGCTGTGAGGCCGGCTCCAGATAGTGAGCTTCATAGGAAGATTGTCCACTGCCCCTGTTGCCAACCTCCAACTCTGGCTGTTGCCTCGAAGGTGTCTAGGAAGGCACCCATATCGTCGACCCCTTCCTGGAACTTGTGCAGGGTCAGCCTGTGGATACAGAGAGGTGGTTCTGTCATGGGTGCGGGTCGCCTTGCCTCAACCAACATCTGAATCATCCTCTCCTGTTGCTCAGCTTATGTTTGAATCAGCCTCTCCTGCTGTTCAGCTTGTCTATTTCATTCTTACTCTCTTTCCTGTTCATCCCTCTTGGACCTAAGCTGGTCCATCTGTATCCATTGGATCAGGAACCGGTCCATGGTATCCACTGCCACAGGGGAAGCCTCTGGGATAGTGACATGGGTACATTTGGAGTCTCTTTTGGTTCTCCTCTTGTCAGTCATCTCGACTGCAAAAAACTCCCAAAACATCAACTCTAGTTAATGAGGGTATTGATTTGCACGCTTTCTAGGTAAATCACCTAGGATGTGTCCCCTATTTTCATTAGCTATTACGCACACCTTCTACATTAGCTAATGACTGCTCTGGGATATCCTATAATGAAGATCCCTCCACTGTCACCATTGTCAGGTAACTGCCTGTGAGAGACCTAGACTCCTTGGGTCTGCTCCAGAGACCTCTTGAGACCTTGCAATTACCTGTGATGCCTAGTTTTGTTGTTATACTTCCCTGCACAACAAACTTAATAGACCAGCATGTTAACATAGGGGGGGGGGGGGGGGGGGCAAGAACTGAAACCACCAAAATTTGAACACATATTTGTATCTATCATAACTTATTTGCCCTTTCTTTTGTGCAGATATTTTTGATAACAACTTGTTACTTATTGTGTGTGCTTTAAGATGATGTGTGAAAAGTCTCTATAGGCACCTTTTCTTAGAAGATACATGCAAAAAGGCAAGGATCACTCATGAAATTGCACTACCAAGTCTGATGCAAACATAACTCCAAGGCACCTTGAGCTAAAGACACCAAATGGTTTGTGGCTTGCTAAATAACGTAATATGTCATTTAACGTGTTTTAGCAAGCCACAAACTTGGGATCTGTAGCTCAAGGCACATTGGAATTATGTTTGCAGCAGATTAGGTAGTGCTAGACTTGATCCTTTCCTTGGATAGTCTAGGCTAGCTAGTGAGAGACAGGAGAGACATCCTTGACAGTCATCAATGATGAAGAAAACACCAGTAAAATAGAATATCCTGGAGAAAACTGGATACACATGGTTAATAGCTCTCAGAAAAAGGTGCTGGAGTTTTATTCTGATTAAAGTACTGAATTCATCAATGATCTGGCATTGGAGGAGACGTGTTATTTGTCTTGTTAGAATAGGAGTTATCTTCAACTTTGCTAAGTAAGATAAACAAATTACTTTCATGTATAAAGCCCCTCGCTTTCTCTAATAGCGACTAGACAACAGGCTAGATTGTTAGCATATATAGTAATAATAATTGATGCATATATTCAAATGGTGGAGTTGTGCTAATTTTGGAGAGCATTGCAAAGTGTCACTTCAACAAGTTCCAGTTCTGCATGGTCTTCTCTTTAGTACTCCAATATTTTCAGCAGAAAATACTGCTAGAATGATGAGCACACCCTTATTGTTATGCCCCACCCATCTTCAAGGGAAGCAGCTTCCAAGCAATCTCAAAACAACTTACTTCCACATCACATTGCATTTCAGAATTGTCATCCCATTTTGTTTTGCGGTATCAGGTTTTCCAACCTTGCACCTGAATGGAATATGTAATTAATTCTTGACTATTTCCTCATATTAATTCAATCATTACAACTTTATGATGCCATCATATATATAGATCAGTGTTGTATTGGGTCTAGAGTTATGCTAGGTCTAAGAAAATTGGTAGAACAATGCAATCTAACAATGCTAGGATTTTCAATTTTTTCCAATAAGGTATGACGCAAAATAATCATCAGGTTCAAATATATATTGATTGTTTCTTTGCCTTTCATCCCTCTCACTCCTTCACTTACATTCAATTCCTTGTATTAGTTACTAGTTTGAAATTAGTCTGTCAGAATTGAGCTATTTGATTGGTCAGTCTTACAGGTTCATTAATGAATCTCTTTCTTCCGAATCTGAGATTATGTGTAACAATTCAATGGGTCTGTTGGAGGTTCGTATTTTTTTACCTTTTGAACTTACTTTTAAGAACTTTTTTTCAATTGTTGTTTTACAGCGGGAATTTTTTTTTGCTTTCAGTGAAGTCTCCAGCAGAGATACACCCTATTCAAATTTGACTACCATAGGTACAAATTTCTCTTATTCTTTGTAGTGCTAGAAATCCATCACACCCAATTCTCATTGCCATTCTCAATCTGATTTAACTCTGGAAATTTACAAAAGTATGTGCTTGTGTATTTGTTTGCTGTCATGACTGTAAGAAATGGTGCATACTAGTTACATTAAAAGTTTGGTAGGTTACAAAAGTTACTATGCTATTGTCCAAATTCGCTATCACCACCACCAATGAGATCTACGACATTTACAAACATTCGGGTCCTTAGTAGCACTCCTGCTGCATTCAGGTTGCTACAATCCTGGACTCTCATACTTATAAATGCCATAGATCATAACATCGCAGTATCTAAGCTACATATATAAGAACAAAAATGTTATTATTAAAAAAAAAAATAGGATATTTTATTGACTTTCAAAAAGGAACAGAAGCAAGACTAAATCCATCTATACCACAACCTTTTGATGACACACAAAAAACTTGTTCTGCTAACATACACCTACGATTATACTTTTTGTTTTAACAGTATAATAATGATCTATATCAGTTCAAATGGTTTTATGTGTCATTTAATGGTTGTAGTATAGATTTTAGTCTTCTTTCCCTTCTTTTTGAATAGTCAATCCAATATCTCAATTGTTTTTGATTTAAAACATTTGTTTATTCTTGTTTCAAGTTTTTCCTATTAATATGTTTTGGTACTGAGAGATGGAAAACTACTCAAAGGACACCCAGTTCCATGATCATTCACCACTGTAAATCATACCACAGATTTTTATTAGCGAGCATTCACAAACTACTTAGCTGCCAAGTCGGAGTTTGGCTGATAAGCCATGCAGAAGTTACAAGAAATGGTGGGCTTTGGTTAATTAGCTGCATCGGGGAGGGGGATTAGAAATTGTAGAAAGTGGTTGTTTGTGAACGGTCCCTAACATACTGGCACATTCTACATATTATTGCTATTGTTGACTGAACCCATGCAGACCATATTGTTTACTACACTAAATCAATTGCTGATTTTTGTATGGTTCATTTTGTTAGGCCAAGCAAGCTATTGTATTGCAATTTTTTTCTTTTTTAAAAATATTTTCTTATAATTATAGTAAATTACATTCCTCTGATGGCTTACTTCTTTGCGAGTAGAAAAATAGAAAAATGCAACTGCATAAGCTTGCAGCTTCCTGATGACTTGGTAACTGTTACACATAAGAACCAAATAGCTAGTGGATTACCGACAGTCTACGTTTTAATTCGTAGCCATTTTCCTGGAGCAGGACCTCGGCCAACCAAACAGCACTCTGAGTGCAATCATTATTCTGCTGATAATACAGCTTCCATGCGGTATTTACTCAAATATAAATATAAATTCTAAACAGTGAGCTAGCTTGATAGCATTGACATCAAAATCATTACAAAATCCTTTTTTACCAAAATCATGAATAAGATTGGTTGGTTTAATTCATTGGACCGTTTAGAGTTTTATGGTAGAAAAATTATGATGAAAGACTGACTGTATGCAAGATAGGTTAGGAAAAACAAGAGAGTAGATAAACATGTATCTAGGCTAAATATTGTTGCATGAGAATGTAATGAGTTACTCATTATTACATAATTAATAAATCATAGACACAACTATTAATTTTTGAGTGGGATATATGTATTGTTGTGCTGATAGATCATGTGACTGAGAGAGGACTGATGATAATGTAAAGGGTGCTTGCCTGTTGTTTATGACTTGAAACCTAAGAGATCTGTTGAGTTGATATTGGTAACAGAGAGTGTCATAGCATCACATCAACAAACCCAAGCTATTTTGAGTGGTGATGTAAGAAAATAGCTTCAAAATATATATGAGATATGCTTTACAGCTAACAGATTGGAAAATGCAACAAAGGCATGCAAACCTCTAACCCACTTGGAAGTAGAGCCACTAGCATTATGGCTTAAAAAAATCCCAGAACCACACAGAAATAATGCTATGGCCAGGAGGAAAATGGTTGCTGCCCTTAGCTCAATGGGATTTGTGTCATTGGAATAATTTCTCAAATGTAAGCTAACACCAGGAGAAACATTACTGGTGTTTGTTCACTTAGCGAAGAAAACGTGGGGAAGTATTACTGGTGTCAATTTTTTTTTACCGTGAAGCAATGTTGAGTTATGGTGATTAGAAGAGGCAGGGTCACAGATTTTCCTTTGATTTTGCCGCGTATGGATATAAAGTGGCTCATACCTCATCAAAACTTCACTGCGTTTTAATTGTGATTCAGCCATATCACAGCTTAGGGTGTTAGCAAGCCACACAGGAAGTTTGGGGTCTGTAGCTCAAGGCGCCTGGTAATTAGACATCTTGCATTAGGAAGTGCCATTTTTTGAGTGACCCTTGCGTGTTTGGCTATATCTTCTAACAAAAAGTGCCTATAGAGACTTTTACATATCATCTTAAAGCACACACAATAAGCAACAAGCTGGTATAATAATTATTTGCACAGAAGAAAGGGGGGGAAAGTTATGACAGGTACAAAAAAAAGCAAATTTCGGAGGTTGGGATAGACCCCCCTTGGAACAAGTAACTGCTCTCTCAAAACATTATTTATGCCACCAAAACCAACATGTCAGCTGATTTAAAACCAACAGCACTAGCTACCAAGATGCTATTTTGAATGCTATTGTACCGGACACTTGCAGCATGACTGTCTTCATAACAATCAGATGAGCTCAAACACTTGCCATTGAAGTTTGTGAAAAATCAGGACATTTGGCAAGAAATAGCGACCTGGAAAATGAACAAGTAACATCAGCCAGGGGAAAAAAGAATTCCAATCCCCAGTGAGTTATCACGACATGAGTACCATGAAGGTAGCATGGTGGGTGCTACAATTGGGAGGTTAGGTGAGGTTGAAGTAGAAATGAGGTTGGATTCAGGATTATTAGTATCATCAAAAGAAGTTAGCTTACATGCAAATGGAGTTATCCACATCAAAGGCACAACATGACTATGTTTAATATTATTACACTGTCAGAACAAGCAGTTGCCCATACTGAGCCACATCAGTGTTCCTACACACATCGGTGAACTAATATTATTGTTGTAGTGGATACCTTGGTAACACCTGTAATTCTGGAAGTAGATTTCCCATGCCAACAAGGTGTGGTCAATGATTTTACTGAACCATATATATATATATAATGGTCCATAACACCACTGCAGCATTGTCAGGGGCCCCAACCCTGACTGTGTGCGAGAGGGAAGGGAGACATGAAATGGATGAACAAGAGGCTAATGACCAAAACAAGTCACCTGAGGCACCCAAGGATTACAAGTTACCTGAGGCTTATAATCTCCTAGAAGAACAAATGAAGGATTCTGATTGGCTGGAGGCGTGACAACAACAGCTGGATATGATACAAAAAGAGGAATGAACTGAGGAAAAAGCAGTTGAAGTTAGATAAGTATATTTATGCTACTGAACTACAGATAGTTATTGAACTGTAGATAAGATTTCTTTGTGTAACCCAGTAGCTATTGAGTATCTATTTATTGTACTGTTGTTATATTCCTGAGTTACCGTTTAACTAACTTCCTCAAATTCTCTACACTATTAGCCTAGGGTTAACAGTGGGAAACAGTTACCGAGGTTGGTAGTCTGATTTTGGTCTGGTTGAGAACTGTGGTAGTGAGACCACGGTTAAGGCCAGGTGTCAAAGTGTTACTCTCTACTGTCAAGTCAAAGCAGTTGAAGTAGAGGAGGAGCGCTTACAAGCATCAGCAATTTATGCGAAGTTGGCCCCAGTTTTACAGATTTTTGAAACTGCATGAAAATAGAGGCAAGAGTATGTTTCTTTTATGGAAATCTAGCATAGTTGACGAATGTGAAGTGCTGACTGTTGGGGGTCAAGACTGTCCTGAAAGGGGATTTCTCCACGTACTCGCTCAGGCTGCGCTTTTCCCTTCCAATTAGTAGTGCTGCCACCAGAGTCCTGCAGCTATATGGCCTATATACTCGCTAGACTTAACCAGAGCAATTTAGGTTGTAATCAAGTTAGCATTTGAATATAAAAGCATGGTCACAGAACTGTCTACTATGGGCTGACCTGGACTTAAATACCCTCAGCCAGCCCCATGACATGATATTTAATATCTGGAGATATTTGTCCAAGCCCTCCAGTCATGGGACTCACATACATACACACATACATACATACATCACAAGTATCCTGTTAATTGTTTTGGTTTCTTCCTTTTATTAATCTTCTTGCACTGTTGTGGACCGTGTCCCCAACACTGACGAATGACGAACCAACAAGTTTTAAACTTCCTTGAGTGTACTTGGCCTAGTAAATATCAGTTTAACGCAGTGATTGATTTTCACTTTATAACCAAGGGAAACCCTAATACCACATCGCATACCAGCACATTATCAACAGGTAATTAAAAACTTTCTTTACAGCATGTTAAAGCAGGCCATAGTTGAATAAAGTTTTAGCCCTTGGATGGTGCCAACAGTATTTGGTCCAAAGAAGTCAGGTGATATCCGACTCTGTGTTGATCATAAGGAGCGTACTAAGAAAACCACAAAAGATGCTAACCCTCTTCATTTACCTGATGAAGGTAGGATTGTGTCTTAGTCTCAACCGTATTCTCAACATCAGACTTACAACGTGGGTTCTGCAGCTACCAGTAAGTCCAAATGACAAGAAAAAAATAATTTGCCCAGGCCTAGGTATGGATTTCTTTCACTTGAAATGAATACCATTTGAGTTAACTTGAGTTCCTTGCTCCTTTCAATGCCATATGGATAATGTGTTATGAGGCCTATCCTTTGTGACAATCTACTAGGATAACATTATAGTGCTATCGCTAGATGAAAGATCACATTGCAATCATATATGAGAAGTCTTTGAACAACTGCTGACTGTAGGCCTTATACTACGAGGGAAGAAATGCCATTTCGGTCTTCCTACATTTGCATATCTAGATTACACCTTTGCAGGATTAGGCATGTTCCCAGATCTGCAGAAGGTCCAAGCAGTATTACAAATTCCAGAACCAATGGCATCATAGTATGATTAAAAATACCTTATAGATATTTTTATTCAGTGCTTTGCCTTGTTAAAATTAAATGTTATGACACACTACTAAAATAATTTTTGCTGAAAACCAGCTATCCCCCCAAGTTCGATTGGCTTTTTACCCCTAACCACAGGTTCTCCAATTTTTTTCCACAAACACTGGTTCATTCCTCCCTCCCCTCTTCAAAAGGGCTTCAAACTGACTATGGATAGATCACTTAGTTTCAGGTTCTATTTGACTAATGCTTAATTATTAAAACTTGTTTCACTACACCAATATTTACTAACTTAAAATTTCCAAATCCTTATTTCATTAACACATTATTCAAAAGGTATGGAAATTTTTTGTCCGTTTGTAAGGAACTAATTTTATGATCCTAAACTGGATCATATGTTTTTCATCACAGAACTTCTGCGCTCATGGTTGCTAGAATTTTATGAATGGAATACCTATCTTCAAATAATTCTACTACAGGCCTGTTACCCTAGTTGATACTCTCAAATGACAACCATCTACTTTCGCTCACCACTACTCACTTAAGTTCCCTTGATTTTTATCTTAAATATATGGATGCTTCAGTCCCTAAACCCATATTTTAGGGTACCCTGTTTTTTTCCACAAAGATTTCAAATATAACACCCAATTATAACATCCTAACTATTAAGATTATTAAGGGCACTGAACTACAAAACTCCTGATGATTTAAATCCCATGAAAAGTAAATATATTTAGAAAAACAGCCCAAAACACACTCAATTATATATATAAATAGAGTACCCCACAAATATCACTATCCCTGTCAAAGCAATTAAACCCGCTATAATACTATAAGAAAAATCCATTAAAAACGATAAAAACTCACCAATATAGCTGCCACTTAAGGATAGTGGCATTGACCAACACTAAAATCAACAATAACATACCAAGCAAATTTATTAAACGAGATTGATATCGGTAGTATAAAAAGGTTATTGGCATAAGAAAAATCTAAACTCAGTAAACCACTAGCTAACATTAAAAAATAGCAGCTACTAAACCCTGAATTGTATGGCCATAAAGCCTTAAAGTAACCAATTCCCTATGAGCCACTGAAGAATAAGTTATTAGATATTTTAAATCTACCTGCTTATAAGTAGTTAAAACCTACGCAAATAATCACAAATATACTCAAACTCATAATTAAAAGGGGAAAATATTCAAAGGTATTGGGAAATAAAACCCACAAAAACCTAATAGAGCCATAATCCTTAATTTTATATTAAAAAATATGTAAAATCACTAAACTTGCTATACAGGCCTCCACGTGTGCTTGGGGTATTCAAATACTCATATGAAAAGGTATTTTGGGGATTTTAGTATATAAACTTAAAAAAATCCTCAAAAAAAAAATATTGTAAGATTTTTTCTATTTCAAACAATAAAATTAGATAATCAGTACTCTCAGCATTACCATAAACATAAATATCCCTTGTAGCATAAAAACTGAATCCATAAAAGTTTAATAAAATAAAAATAAGAAGCCTTTATTTTCTACTCATTAGAGCCCCAAATCCCAATTATTGAAGAAAAAAAGGAATTAAAATCCCTCAAATAAGATATAAAACCCAACTTAATCTAATACTGTAAAAATCGAATTAGTATATCTTCTATAAACAACAAACACAATAAAAATTCCTCTATCAAAACTTGATCGACTTTAAATTACTTAAACACAAATAGGTATTAATAAAGTCATCAATATTTAAAAAAAAATGCCCCATCAACTCCAAAAGCAATAACTACAAATCCCGTTTCAACACTAGGCATCCACTCTAACCGGTGAACCAATTTAAAATGCCCCTCCCTATCAAAAGAGGACCATAAAATAATAGTCCTGGTTAATGTCAAGAGATACCATTCTAAGCCAATTTTCCATAAACATATTATCACATTTCCAGAGGTTAGAGCCACCATTCCCATTAAAGGCAATAATAGTACTGATTTTAATATAGATCTCACCTAATATCGCAAAGGATGACATAATCGAACCCCCACTTAAGACTTTGAAGGTCTTTGGTCTCACGTTAACCAAATTCCTTGTAATTACCACTTACTCCCACTCTAATCCCTCTTTTTCACTCGTAAAGAAAAGCAATAGTGAAAACTATTAAAAACAAGCACATAACACAAATCTCCAATAATTTAATTCAATTTAAAACTACGTATCAAGGGGAAATAAAAGAAATTTCTAAATCAAAAACTAAAAAAAGGATCCCCACTAAAAAAATTAACTGAAAACAGCACCCTTGGGATTCCGAATGGCTCAAATCTGCACTCATAGGCAGACACCTTTCAATGTTGGGTTATTTTCCTAGAGTAATACATAATACTAACACTGATATACCTGTATACTCTTTTTTCCTTACTCTGGATCAATGGGGTTCGAACCCATATTAACCGGTCCACACCCAATTACTTTACCTTCAAGTTCTAACCTAACACATTAACCTATCAACAACTCTCCCTTTAATTTAATGTAAGGCGATTGTGCCCCTTAAATAAATATTGGTTAATAACTAATCATGTATGCCTGAATTACTGCCACCATCATCTCCAATAGCGCAATAGACGCCATTATAAATACAAAAAAAAATCCTAAAAAAATTCCAATTAAAAGCAAATTAAAGGAAAATCAAGATAAAATAGCAAATAATAAATACCCTGCAGATATATTTTCCCTTCCGAAGACATAAAGATAGCACCTTTAACATATAACAGTATCTCTATTACTCCGCTGGGTACTAATATACTTACAAACTCAATTTTTAAAGTTTAAACCCGTAATAAAGTTACTCCCATCATCTGATAATGTGAAACCAATGGTCACTACTAAATGTGTAGTTGAAGTAAAACCGTACCCTGTGTATGGGTCCTCTTATCCATAAATCCCCTCGAACTCTTAACAGGCACCACTAATTCGTACTGTAAAAAAGGCAAAAATTCCTATACTCACAATAAAATATAAGGACAATATAGTGAATACTGCTCTCACATATTGCGTAAAATAAGAATCATCTAAATGTGGCTTTAGAGCACAATTGGTATTGAACCAATTACCACTGTATTAAAACCTCATTGTCTTACCAACTGGTTCATGTAATACCGAATTAATTCCTTCGGTGCTTGTCTTCACAGATCTATAATATGGCACACCAGAATAAAAATAACCCAGAAGAGATTGCACCTAAAATTGAATATTTTAAACCAGTCTCTGCCCCATAAACATTACTTGTTTTTACAACTAAAAAAAATTAAGTCTCTAACTCAAAATTTAAATATACCCAAACCCAATTAGCCAAGGAAACTAACAGAGACCCCAACAACACCATTAACATCAACATAACCCAAGAATCCTCTTCCTCTCTATCTACATTTTAGAGCTACATGAGTATCAAGCCACTTTAAGCAAACCTCTGGACTCGTCCACCCAACAACTAGATAATAACAGCCCACCGTCAACCATACCCATAAAGGTCCCTTCATGTAAAATATGAGTAAAGCCCACATGCCACCACAATAATCGAGACCCTTTGCACACATCTTCATAAAACATAAATTAATAATATTAGTTCTGATATGCTTAATAATAATATCCCTATTTCAATCTCGCCTTCCCCCCCCCCCCCCCCCCGATACAGAGATCATTTAATACATAATACTATGAAATGAACCCTTATCCGATTCAGATTTTACCCCAATCGGGTTATTCAATCCGTCTTCATATAAGGCTATCAAATGTATAATTGCCAAGGAAACTAATACAAATGAAAATAAATAATGTATACATAAAACCTGTGGAAAATAGTATTTAACACACACCCTCAAACCCACCTACCATAATCTTCCCCTACATACGGAATAGCTGATAATAAATTGGTTATTACAGTAGCGACTCAAAAATACGCAATACATAAATTATAAAAGCCTAAGTATCATTAAGAAAGATATAGTTACTCCCACATTTCAAACTATCACTTCAATATAACTACCATAATACATACCCCGGCCCAGATGAAAATAAAACACATTAAAAATGATACCCATTAGCATGGAAATACCATAACACAAACCCATAATTTACATCACGAGTAATATGCACCACAAATGAAGAACCAAATGCATATACATGGCTAAACAAATTCCGCTAATCATTTGAATAATTAAACATATCCCCAATAAAGAATGCAAATTACATTTAATAATTTAAATTATATGGTGCTGGAAGATAAATAAACTAATTATTGATTAGAAAAACCTCCGGTTTTTCATTTCTAAAGATCTTTTATGATCTCGGGGGCAAGAGAATCAAACATATTCCCCGGCTTGGGCTAGGCACTGCACCAATACATAAAATATACAAAACCAATCATACCACATCAACAAAATGCCAATATCAAGCCGCTGTCTCAAACCCCAAATAATGATATTTGGTATATTGAAATTTTATTAAATTATATAAGCTAATTAGCGTGCCTACCGTGTGCCCCCATTGTGATAAAACATGGCTAACAATGAATCCGATATTATAAAGGGAGCAGAATAATACTCCTTTCCCGGTAAACTTGTAAATATTAATCTCATTATAATACTTAAAGCCAAACCTTTTGTGGCTTCTTTTTTTATTGCCGCTAGATAGCCCACGGTAAGCCCAGGTGACAGTCGCACCATAACTTAATAAAATCACAGTATTTAATAAAGGAATCGAAAAAAAATCTAATATGTCAACCCCAAGGGGCGGTCAAACCGCCCATATTTGAATAGTGACTGACACAAATTACTGGGGATATATATTTTTAAAAACAAACAAACAAAAAAAACCTCGGCTAATATAAATATAAGCATATCATATTTTAAACCTTTTCTTGGTAAGTTCCTTCTCTTATTACGTCCCGTCACCACACTAACATGGTCTCCTTTATAACTAAATCCATTACTAATAACCCAGTTTGTTTAATGAAAATACGTTATCCTGCTCAGCGTAGTCAAAAGTGACCCACAAGTCTGAAAAGGCCAAGAGCAAGGATCTACTATGTAATAAGGATGGTATGCTTGCTCAGTCATAAAATTATAGGGTCCTTCTTGAAATGTTATCAACCCGAGCATAGCCGCCAATGAAATAAAATTAGCCAAAATAAATACATATGCATAGTCCATATACCCGACATCCCCACCCTACACTATTATAAAATAATTCAGTAAAGTCAAACTTAAAATAACCAACTACCTTTGATAAGCCCTAAACCCCTAGCTAAAATAAGCATATACCTCAAAAATATATATACCTATTCGCAGTAGGACTCGAACCTACAGGGCCAGAGCTAAAATCAAACATTTTATCCCTTCAGTACACCCCCAAACTTTACAAATTAAGCAAAAAAAAAATTTTTTCTTAAATTGTCAACATGAATTCAAAATTATTAACAATACAACCCTCTCTTCTCAACTAAACAGCGATCATATACCACAATATTTTCTTTGCATTCCAATATACCCTTTGCAAAATCTCCCTAAAAATCACCCAATTCTTTATTGTTATCTCCATTAAAATCTAATTTTCACCACCATACAGAAGGACTAGCAGCACACAAGTCTCATACACAGATCTAGACAATATTGGACAGAGATCACCCTGATATGTTCCAATGCTGCCATAGTGAAAAAAGCATTCCAAACCTACCCAACATTATCTTCCATAAATTTCCTTGTGTAAAGGTCGCCCCCCCCCAACAGTATCCCAAACACTTCCCTACATTACCTGCTAGTATTTAAACACCCAGCACTTTTTATCTCAGGGACTCTATTCTACCCATGTTGAACAATACTATCTCACTTATTTCCTACTTTTTTAATTCATTAATGAAACTATTTTCAAGCGAAGGAATTCACCAGGTCAATCTTCTTATTCATTGTTTCCTTACTAGAGGTCATAGTTCTAGTACTATCAGCAAGCAACAAATCTCTACAGTAGAATTGACACACACTTGCCCCATTCCTGTTCCTTACAAATAACTCAGGAGTATATTCATATTAAGAGGAAGAGTGCAAGTGATAATACAGAACCCTCTTTCGCACCTCATTCTACTTCAAACACATTCGATAGCTTGCCATCCACCCTCAGTCAACATGACTCACCTTTAATACAATTCTTTACTAACATCCACATCTTACTATTCACAACTACCTCATTTTTTTCATTGGTAAGGCAAACCTCCACAGAGCAAAACAGAATTGAAGGCCTTTTGTATGTCCTATAGACATATGTATGCAGTATCATCACGGAGCTATTTTACAATGACCTCCTGATTTGCAAATATGGCATCGCTGCATGAGACACCATTTTTGTATGCAGTCTGATTTATATGTGGGAGGCCATTATCATCAAACACCAATTGTATAAAAAACCAAAAGCTCTAGTACTTTGGCCAGTAATGATGTGAGTATGATACCCAGTAGTTACCAACCTTCAGTAGATTTTTACCACTCCCTTGTACACTGATACAGCTATGCCTCTCCTCATGACACTCTTCATCTCATTGGGTATTGTTCCTAACTACATTGCAACAATTAATAATTAATAAACTCACTAACCATATCATACACACACCCATATTCATACTTTATGTTTTCTGCATCCAATCCATGTGTTCCTGCAGCTTTACAAGCTACTTCTTCAGCAAAAAAAGTATGCAAGGCCGGACCAAATGCGGCCGCTCTGGTTTTGGTCGTGGCACTTCCTTCAATCATTTGGTTGTGGCCAAATAAATTCTTAGAATCTTGCGCATGTGCAAGATTCAACCGGTCAACTTGTCTCAGATATCACCAAATGCTAGAGTCACGATGTTATGCAAGACTTCTTCCCAAGATTTATATGCACAACACAGTTGAATTAAACATCCAACCTGCATCTATGTATTCACTCAGTTAGATGTAAAGCTCTTAGTATGCTGCCAGTAGAGTCAGATATCTAACCCCTATCCCACTTGTCAGGTTCTTAAACCTTAAAGTATTATAATAAGAATGAGTGTAGAGTATACCAGTCTGACTAGTTGCTATGATGAATGCCCTTAAATAGGCTGTCCATCCCAGCATCCATGATACATTCCATATAAGGTAAAGATGTGGGTGGATCAATATGCAAGTGACCAATGAAATAGTTACAGCTAAGATGGGTGTGACCAATCAAATAGTTTTCAGTGGTGTGCATATGTGATGTGTCAAAGCAATTAGCTTGTAGTTGAGTAAAATATATTACAGTTGTATGGTTGGTGAAATATAAATGTTTATACATGGATATTTATACATGTTTATACAACACTGTCAATGTTAGTGTTCTTACCTAACATTCCCCTCTTCTTCTATTGGTGAAGGCAATCTGAGGTAGGAACTTGTTTATGTGAAGACCAGACTTGGCAGGAAATTCCATCCGCGTTCTTGTTGTTTGAGCCAGGCCGGTACTTAATGTCAAAGGTATATGACTGTAGCTTCATGGCCCATCTAGCCAGACGTCCATTTGTTAGCTTGCAAGTGTTTAGAAATGACAAGGCACTGTGATCCATCTCAACAGTGAAAGGGCTGCTGGTCGGGTAGATCCCGAAGTGGGTAATGGCATCCACCACCGCCAGTCCCTCCAGCTCTGTAGCAGAGTACTTTTGCTCCCAGGGTAGCAGCTTTCTGGAAAAGAAGGCCACATACTTCTCCCCAGTCTCTCTTAACACTTAGCATGGCTCCTATGCCTGTCCCAGAGGTATCAGTTTGGAGCACGAAGGTGTCATCTTCTGTAGGGATGATGAGAAAGGGAACACAACATAGGGAGTCCTTAATGTATCTGAACTCATCCTCCATTTGCTGTGTCCACTCCACAGTCGTTGGTGCAGTCTTCCTGGTAGCCACAGTCAGTGCCACTGAATTGTCTGCATAGTGGTCCACTAAATTCCGATAATAGGTAGTCAGCCCCAGAAATTACCTGAAATCAGATATCTGTCTTGGTGATAGGTCGAGCGAAGTCCCTCACTACTTTCACCTTGCATTCCTCCGGTCTAACCTGGCCTCTCCCCACAACATGGCCCAAGTATGTACCGGAGGCTGCAGCCCACTCACATTTGGAAGGCATGGCCGTCAGCCCTACCTCCCGGAATTATTCTAGTACAGTCCGAAGGTGTCTCAGGTGCTCCTCCCAGGACTCGCTATAGACCACCACATTATCTATGTATGCCCTTGCGAAGTCCATCATGTTAACCAGAACCTGATCCATCAGGAACTGGAATGTCGCTGGGGCGTTCCGATGGCCAAAGGGCATGAACACATACTCAAACTTTCCGGCAGTTGCACATAAAGATCTCTTCTCAATATCGGAGGGATTCACCGGCACTTGGTGGAATCCTGATCAAGTTTAGGGCGAAACACTGCCTTACCCAAATGGTCTATAATCTCATTCACCCTAGGCACCAGGTACGGGTCAGACACTGAAACAGCATTAATCCACCTGAAGTCCACACAGAGACGCACACACCCATCGTTCTTCCTCACAGGAATAATGGGCGATGACCAAGGGCTGAGAGAGGGCTGGATGATACCTGCAGCAGATCGTATATCTCAGCCTGTAGCTCATCCTTCCATGCTGGAGCCAGGCGGTACAGTGCTGTTCTCAAGGGTGGGGAGTTGGAAGTCTTTATCACATGTTCCACCAGTGAGGCTCTCCCAGGCATAGCGTTGATGACATCGCTAAAAGAATTCAGTAGGGTATCTAGTTCAGCCTTCTGTTCCATGTCCAAGTTAGAGTCTGAAGGTCCAGGTCCAGTGGTGTGCTCGTCCTCATCTTCTTCTGCCACCACCACTCTCAACACTCGTGCATCAGGGATATTCCATGGACGAAGCATGTTCACATGAACGATGCAGGGCTTTCTAGCTCTCCCTGGGATTGTCAGCTGATAGTTTACTGGTGAGGTCTTATCTAGAACCTCGTGAGGGCCCTCCCATGAATCCTCTAATTTGCCTGTCAAGCCAGGCACCCGCATCAGTACCATATATCCCATTTCAAAGGACCGACTCTTGGCCTTTTTATCATAGGTCTGTTTCATTCTCACTTTTCCTGCCTTCTCCCTGGTACTAGCCAGCTGAGCCATCGCCTCCATTCTTTCCTTCAACTGCTCTATCCAGTCATGCAATACTCTTTCCGGCAGTTCCCCACTCATCCACCCATCCTTTAACAACTCCAGTGGGTCCCTTACATCCCTCCCATATATCAGCTCAAAGGGACTAAAGCCTGTCACAGAATGAGGTGTGGACCAATATGCAAAAAGCAAATATTTGAGATACTTGTCCCAATCCCTATGATCTAGCTCTGTTTTCTTGATCTTGGATTTCATTGAGGCATGCCACCTCTCTAGTATCCCGTCACTTTCAGGGTGATAAGGGGAGGTTCTGATATGTTTAATCTCTAAAATATCACACAACTGCTTATGTAAGGCACTCATAAATACTGTCGCTTGATCAGTTAAGATCTCAGTAGGCAACCCACTTCTGGAATACACCTCTACCATTCCTTCGGCAACAGTTTGAGCATCAACACTCTTCAATGGAATTGCTTCCAGGTATTTCGAGGCATAGCACATGCAGGTTAGCATGTACTTAAAACCTGACCTCGTCTTAGGAAGAGGTCCCACCACGTCAAATGCCAATCTGCTAAAAGGCACAGTGATTACTTGTAAGGGTACCAATGGGATCCTGCTGTGGTCATTCCTAGCAGCCTTTTGGTACACTGGGCTTGATCTACAATGACTTAATGTCCACACTAAGACCTGGCCAGGTGAAATGTTTCCTAACTCTGGCATTGGTTCTTTTCACCCCAAAGTGACCTCCCATAGGGTTAGAGTGTGCTAAGGCTAGTATTGACTGGTGTCTGCATTTTGGCATTACTACCCTCGTCCATGCAGTACCCAACTGGTCCACCTCAAAATGTACCACTAATACCTCCTCATACTTGTATCCATTTTCGTTCCTGTCAGCCATCCTCGTCACCATAGCCAATGACTCGTCCTTCTTCTGCTCTTCCATTAGCAAGGTACGATAATTCCCCTCCTCAACAGGTTCCTCTGCCACAGTCTCTGGTAAAGGGAGATGCAGTATATCTTACTCAGCATCCAGAGTAGCCTGAACTTGTCGCTCCTCTTCTTTCTGAAAGAGTGAATCATTGAGGTCTGGAACTTCTGACAAGACTACGAGTGTAGCTCCCGACTGTGCAGTGGCAATGTCGGCCAGTCCCTCTACTCCTCCTGCTCAGCCACCTGCTTCCTCATCTGCAGTACTAGTATGGGAGTTGCCTTCTCCATCTCCTGGCACACTCCCAATCTCATCAAGTCACGAAAATTCTCCAGGTCCACGCCTAAGAGAGCATCATCCTTAATAGTATGGTAAACAGCCACAACATGATCAACGGAGTAATATCCAACATATAAACAAATCCTCGCCAGTTGAAAATGAATGGGTCAGTCATTCACAGTATGAACTGTGGCTATCTCACCCGTCAGCTGATCATCGGTTATCAGTTTAGAATTTATAATTGTTATGTCAGACCCAGAGTGCAGCACCATTTTCTTGCATTTTGTCTCCCCAATTCTTCCCTGCACCATAAAAGTATGTTTGGGTTGAGTTGACCTCACTCGTCTGACCCGTTTTGGGCAGTCAGGGCGTTTGTGGCCCTTTTCCCCACATCCATAGCAAGTGATGATCACTCACTGTTGTTAGAGTAGCTCTCTGTCAGGGTTTTATTCCTTTCTGAAAAGCCTTGCTGTTGTCTGTTCTGTCCTCCTCCTCTGGCTGTTCCTGATACTGAAGAGCTGGCGTCCTTCCTCCCTTCACTCCTATCACTCGTGTATGACGGATTTTCATCCCTGCGGTCATATCTTGAGCTGTAAATTGGCTTAGCCTTCCATGAGTGGAGTGCATGGAATTCAGAGGCCATGTGAGCTGCCTCCATAGTAGACTTTGGGTTTTGTCCTAATACAAAGGTACTAATGTCTGAGGGGAGGATGGAAAGGAATCTAAATAGCGTAATCATAGCCGTGGCATCCATTATTAAGTCACACCCATCCAGTCCTTGTTTGATCTTCCCTTCTATATGAATCACCAACTCCTCAGGAGATTCTCCTTGAACTTTTCGCAAAGTCCACCAATCCTTCCTGGCTTGCTGCATGTTATCCCTAAAGGAATCTAGCAAGATTTTTTGATGCCTTCATAGTCATTCTTGACATCAGCTGAGACCCAGGCAGTATAGACAGTCGATGCATAACCGGTCAGGTAGAGAGGCAGCAACTGGGCCCAACGGATTTTGGGTTCTTTGCTGCAAGTCATCGCTTGTTCGAACTTCTAGAGATAGTTGGCTGGTCGTTCATCATCCGTCCATTTTGGAATACTGACTATCTTCTTATGCCGGTCTAGCAGCATCTCAGTTTCCTCCTTCTTGACTTTGTCCAATTTTCTAATGATAGACATCAGACGAAGCTCATGTGCTCTGTCTCTTTCAAGAGCATCCTCCCGTCTCTTACCTTCCTTTTCTTGTTACTCTTTTCATCGTCGTCCCTCTCGTTCTTCTTCCAGCTCATGTTCTTCCTGTCGACAGGCTGCATCCTGACCCTCCATAGATTCCATGAGCAGCTTCATACTGTAGAAAATAGCTGTCTGCTGCCCGGTTGTTGGCCCCAGCGCCAGATCTCCAGTCTCTTTAAATGGCCGTGACATCTCCTTGCATTGCTGATCTCAATGTAAAAGGAATAAGTAACCTCTACAGTTCACAATAGCTAGCGAATTTCAATGGAAGGTTCAGCAACTGCTGCCACCAAATGTTATGCATGACTTCTCCCCAAGATTTATGTGCACAACACAGTCGAACTAAACACCCAACCTACAACTATGTACTCACTCAGTTAGATGTAAAGCTCTTAGTATGCTGCCACCAGAGTCAGATATCTAACCCCCATCCCACTCTTCAGGTTCTTAGGCCTTAAAGTATTATAATAAGAATGAGTGTAGAGTATACCAGAATGACTAGTTGCTATGATGAATGCCCTTAAATCGGCTATCCATCCCAGCATACATGATACATTCCATATAAGGTAAAGATGTGGGTGGATCAATATGCGAGTGACCAATGAAATAGTTACAGCTAAGATGGGTGTGACCAATCAAATAGTTACACAGTGGTGTGCGTGGGTGATGTGTCAAAGCAATTAGCTTGTAGTTGCGTGAAATATATTAGAGTTGTATGCATGGGTGAAATATAAATGTTTAAACATGGATGTTTATATATGTTTATACAACACTCTCAATGTTAGGGGTCTAGCCAACACACGATGTGGCTAGTTCTTGTCTTCACCTCGATTTGCTTGGTCTGATCTGCCACTACTACCTCATCATCTTCCTGAATCGTACGTTTTCCCGCGAAGGCATTTAGAATGGCTGAGGTAGTTCTTCTGGCTTCATGGTTTAGGCAGTGGCCACATGTCGCTGCCTCGTAAGGTGCTACAAAACAGAATCTCTCAAGACAAAAACATGTTGTTTTTAATTGACTCTGCAGGAAAACATACTCATCTTACGAAATCCCCTTACCTAATATTGTGAACACTACATGCGCCCTCCCCCCTCCCAGCATGGTAAATACAACAATAATCAGTTCAGGTGATCATCTTGTTTACAAGTTCAATCTGTCTCGAGGACGGATCTCGTAAACGAAGAGGTACTGCAGTATCTGCCTGTGCTGGTCAAGTCTGTGGTCGACATGCTGTAGGAACTGGGAGTTGGGATGCTGCAGTTGGACGGAACAGGGGCTCCACGGGAGACGGGTAAGCAGTTTTGGGTGGTCAACTGTGACTTTCTCTATTTTTGCCATCATCATTAATGACCAAATATTTCTCATTCCGCTCCAGCACTGGGAAGGGACCGGCATAAGGACGTTGGAGGGGGTTACGATGAGCACCATGGCAAATGTAGACAAAAACGGTGTGCCCAAGGTCACGGGAATGTATGTTGGTCGAGTGCCATGGTACTGGGGAGGAGGAGGTAGAGCAGAGTGCATTGAATTTTGAAGTTCACAGAGGAAACCCGAGTGCAGGTCGAATGTCCTTGGGGCGTTGAAAAACTCTCCTGGACGGTGGAGAGCGGTGCCATATACAAGTTCAGCTGGGGAGAATTCTGCATCCTAATGCCAAGCTGTTTGTATTCCTATCTAAACCATTGGCAACTCATCCATCCACTTGGATCCTGTGAGACGGACCTTGAGGGAAGCTTTCAATTGCCAATGCATTCTTTCGACCAGACCATTTTCCTGTGGGTGGTAAGAAGTGGTGTTTCTGGCTGAAATTCCCAGAAGTCTGTTTAGTTTGGTCCATAATTCCGTGGTGAACTGTGGGCCTCTGTCCAATGTGAGATCACCGGGAACCCTTGATGCATGCCTCAGCACTACATCCTCCATGGGAATTGCTTCTGCCCACCGAGTATACCGGTCAACAATGGTGAAGAGATATGTCCTGGACTCAGACTCAGGCAGTGGGCCTACAATGTCCACATGGAGAGATCAAAAATGTCGGTCAGGCAGGGTAGGTGGTTGTAGAGGTGCATGGACATGCCGCTGTACTTTGGATGATTGGCAGGGGTGACATGTTCGGCACTAGATGCAGACCTCGGTCTTCATTATGTGCCACACAAATTGACACAAGATAGCTCGGAGAGTAGGGCAATTACCGGCATCTGAGTGTCCGAGAATGGTGTTGAAAATGTGTCTCCTCCACTCATGTGCAGCAATTGGCCGTATATAGCCAGTGGACATGCTACACAACACAGTGAAGTCTTGGAAGGATACATCCTCTAGCTTGAGGCCCATGATTGCTGTGCGATATGCTTGGATCTCGTCAGAGGTAGCTTGATCAGCAGCAAGTTATCTATAATTAATTTCCGGAGAGAGCACTGCATCAATGTTAGGGGTTCTGGACAGGGCGTCTGCGACCACATTGTCTCGACCTGACACATGTTGTACATCATTTATGAACTCTGCTACAAAAGAAAAATGTCTTGTTTGACGAGGGTAGCGGTCCACAGCATTTGTCATGGCCCCAACAAGAGGCTTGTGATAATTATAGGCATTCAACATAGTGGTGAAACTGTTTGATGCCAAGATATAATGTGATGAGCTCTCTGTCAAAAGTGGCATACTTTCATTTGGCTGTGGTATGTTTCTTGCTGAAGAAGGCAAGAGAGTGCCAGGAACCATCGTGGAACTGGTCTAGGGAACCACCAACAGAAAAATCTGAAGCATCCACAGTAATAGCAAGTTTGCATCCATTGGTGGGGTGTTTAAGAAGGGCTGCAGAAGCAAGGGCTGACTTGGCAGTGTCAAAGGCAATTTGGAAATCATCTGTCCAGGTAATTGCTTGACCTCTTTCTTTTCAAGCCTCATGCAGAGGATGTAGGTGGCCAGCCAGTCCAGGCAAGAATTGGTGGAAAAGTTAACCATTCCAAGGAACATCTGGAGACTTTTTTAGTACTTCAAACAGGGAATTCACGAACTTCTAAGACATGTCCAGCTAATGGTTTAATGCCTGACGTGGTAACATGATGGCCAAGGAAGTCAATCTCAGCGATGCCGAAGACAAACATTTGTCTTTCTACTACCATGCCACTGAGAGACAAAGCTTTGAAGACCTGGCGGAGATGCTCCGCATGTTCTGCTCGGGTGCTGCTGCTCATCAGGATATCATCCAGGTAGATGAAGATGCAAGGGATACCTCGGAGTATGGTATCCATGAGTCGTTGAAATGTTTGAACAGCATTCATGAGTCCAAACAGCATGCGAAGAAATTCTCAAAGGCCGAAGGGAGTGATGATGGCAGTTTTGCAGATGACTGATTCTGCCATCGGAATTTGGTGATATCCTCGGGCCAGGTCAATTTTGGAGAAAATAGTTTTCCCTGCAAATTTCCATTGAAATCACCAATGTGAGGGATGGGATATTGGTCGTCTTGGTGGCTGCATTGAGGCGCCTGAAACCGTCACTTGATCGCCAGCCACCGCCAGGTTTGGGTGTGATATGTAAGGGAGATGACCATGGCAAATTAGACCTCCGGATAATGCCCAAGTCGTCCATCTTCTTGAACTCGGCCTTGGTGAAAGCAACCAGCTGTCGCCAAGGTCGAATTCAAGAAGATGCACGGGCAAAGACTGGTGGACCTGTGGTGGTCAGATGGTGATCCACTCCTTGCCGGTTTTCATCGGAGGCATGGAAGCGTGGAACCAGTAGTTCAGGGAATTCATTCAGAATGGCGGCAAGGTCATTGTCATTTGTCCTGACTCGGTGGATGCCCAGCTTGTGTGATCCCAATGTGGCTGTCATCAGAATGATAGTATAAGAGAAAAGATCGATGAGACGACATCCACTGAGGTCGACCGCGAGGCTATTGGAAACGAGAAAGTCTGCGCCCAGAATAGGTTGGCGTACATCTGCGATGTGAAAGGATTAAGAGAAGGAGCGGGAGCCTAGATAGACAATAATGTTCTTCTGGCCCCAGGTTGCGATCCTGGAGTCATTTGCTGCAGCAAGGGGTTGAGTTGTTGAACAATGTTGTCAGTCAGTGGGGGAGGCAGGAAAGATCGACTCATCTGCACCAGTATCAATGAGGTAATGTCTGCCTGTATTACGATCCCAGACAGACATCATGTTTCTTCCGTCTTGATGATGATCCGATCGCTTTGATGGCTAGCGGCTGGCGGAGGCATTTCCCGAGCTCCGGATTAGGTGGGCCATGTCACTAGTTGCTGCAGAAGTGGTGTCACCACATTTGCGTGCTTTTTTCCCAAATATGGCATGGTAAAAAGAGTGTGTGCCTGTCTTACCAGTGGACGGATGTGCTCATCTGCCCATTTTTCCTGCCTGTGCTCATCTGCCCATTTTTCCTGCCGAGACTGTAGCGATGCCAGGGGCTGGGGACTGGGTTGCAAGGATATCATCTGCAGCTTTGGCAAGATCAGAGATGCTGGTAGGAGGATCTCGGGCATGCACAACACGAACGGACTCTGGAAGCTGCCGCAAGAAAAGGGCGCGGTAAACTATAGACTTCTGGTCATCAGTTGTAGTGAGAGAGTTTATCTATCTGAGGAGGCCCGATGGTTTGCTGTCACCTAGACCGGAAATAGCAAGGAGGGAAGCATCCTTGTCAGCTTGAGTGAGGCCAACAGTGCTGATTAGTAGGGTCTTTAGTGCATCAAACTTGCCAATAGCAGGAGGATTCAGAAGGAAGGTAGAGATTTCTTCAGCGGTTGTCTTGTCCAGGCCTTGCACGGGCATGATGGTATTTGGTGTCATCCGCTGTCACGTTTTTGGTGGCAAACCAGGACTCGAGGAGGAAAAACCTGACTTCAGGGAGGGTGAGCCAGAAGTTTGGGACTTTAACCGCTACAACTTGAAAAGCTCCGGCGATATCGCTCAAGGTCCCAACCATTGGGGTTGCTGCTGATTGGTGAGCGATGACTCGTGTACAATAGCGTTGACGTCTGCAGGATCCATATTGATAAAGTTCGTAGGATTGGACAACTACAACCACGTTAGTTGAAGTTGCTATCTTTTGAAACTCTTTCGGTCGTCGAGAAGGACTAGAGGAGAGCGTGATGAACGTCGGGGTGACCTATGTAGCTGCCTCGTATGGTGCTAAAAAACAGAATGTCTCAACATAAAACCTTTTTGTTCTTAATTCACTTTGCGAGAAAACGTACTGATCTTACGAACATTCCCTTACCTAATATTGTGAACACTACACCCTCATGTACTACGAAAAAGCACGATATGTCATATTTTTCCACACTTGTGTGGTGGTCTTTAAGAAGCACAAAACCCATGCATCTAATGCTAAACCTTCCCTGGTAAGTAAAAGAAGTTAACTATATATCTAAGTTTACTATATATATATATATCCACATTAGCTATAATTACTGCAGTGTTGAGTGTTGGCTGTGTTGATTAATGGGTATCTAAAGATTTTTTAAACTGGGACGGTGACACTAGAGTGCTTAAAACACATGAGCAAAGTTGTTGACATTGCGAAACTGTTGAGTTAATTGTCACACTTTCACCACAACCAGAAATGTAACTTAACAGCTTTGTCAACAGCAAGTACGGAAGTCTATAAGTACATGCTTTTGCAAATAATTTCCAGTGTCAGGTACTTGGCTAGGCAATGGTACCTCTCCATGGTGATGGCAGAGAAGAAGATGGAAATTTTGTCCAACTTCAGAAGCTGAATGGTGAGGATGACTCACACTTTTAGATTGACTGCAAAAAAAAAAGTTAAAAAAAGTTAATAAGTTCACCAGTATAATATCCAGAATGACATTTTGAAAAATATGGCAACACCACTTAGAGACATTTCTAGCTGCTTGAAAAATTCTTTTTTTTTTGCATTAATGTTGGATGAAACCACAGATATTTCAAACAGTGAGCAGATGCTTATTAAACGTATCAAGAGTACTGAAGATTTTAATTTGTGAAAAAATTGTTGGACTATATAGAGTGCTATCGATTCATGCCGCAACTCTTACAACAGTTGCTAAGGATGCCCTCTGCAGACTAAATGTACCATTGTCTAAACTTCGTGGGCAGTGTTATGATGGTGCAAGTAGCATGTGTGGAGCTTAATCTGGTTTTGCCACATAAATTTGGGATAAAAAGCCTTGTGCAGTGTTCATTGTTATTGATATTCTGTCAATTTGTCTATGAATGATGCCATGAAGACATCAAAAACAGTATATTTGGCATTGGATGTAACGTGATGAAATTTATCAAATACTTGCCACATTGCGAGGAACTATTTCGTGCACTAAAGGATTCTCATGATGTTGCAACAGGTACCCATTCACCATGCATTTGTGTGCTCTGCCGTACTCGTTGGACTGTTCATGTTGATGCTCTAGCGAGCGTTATTGGAAACTGTGAAACATTACTAAATACATAGGAAGATTGTGTTGACCTAGTAAAAGATACTGAAACTAAAGCAAGGATTAATGGAGTATGTGTTTAAATGAAAACATTTGATTTTTTGTTTGACCATTCTTGATGAAATGATCTGGACACTCCAGAAGAGATTTGCATCAGCAGCTGAAGGCCAAGTAGTTGTTAAAATGGTAATTGATACTATTTCGGAACAACACAAAAAATGAGTCCTTTTACATGTTTTGCAAAGTTGGTAAGAATAGCAGAGTCACTTGAGAATGTAGATGAACTAAAATTCCCCGTCAACGCAAGATTCCAAGATTACTCGATGATGGGGTTGCCACTAGCCATTTTCACCCCGCATCTTCAGAAGTGTATTATCGGCAAATATATTTCAATATAATTCATAGAACTGTTAGCTGCTTAACTAATCGATTCAATCATCCCAGTTACAAGCTATAAAACAATTTGTAAAAGTTTATCATTAAGCTAGTCAGCAAATAGAGTACAATGATGAGTTGATGAGAATTTGAGAATTCTACAAGGAAGACATCTCAATTGTGGAACTTAAACCACAGCTTTGTACCTTTGGAATTGATTTTGAATGTGCTATGGGTGAGAAGGGAATGACAGAATCACAATCTTTGTTTAACATCGATTATTTTCAGGGCTTAACCATGGCTCAATGGAGCCTACTAAGCCAAATTGGTCAAATTGTACAGCTGATGAAATATCTTTTAGACCACTTCGGCATGTATATTTCAATATAATTGGTACATACCTACGGAATACAATGGAATAACAGAGACTGAACAATTTTTGGTCCTCTATGTCCACAAAGACCGTTTAGATTCTCTAGAACTAAAGAAGTGCTGAAGATCTTTGTTTTGAGTCGGAGCACAGAAGTTGAATTTGTGGTAACTCTTAAAGTTTTTTGTGTGCAAATAATTAAGTACATATTATGATATAATTCTTCAAATGAGTCCATTAGGACCATCACAAAAAAAAAAAGATAAAACAACAAACATTGTAATAACTTACCATACAACAACCTACATAATACGTACTTTAGTTCAGGTTCTTGATGAGATTAGGGTAAGTTTTATTGGCACCCAATCCTGAGGTTTGACTTCCATGCAAGAATATTACAGGTACCACACCCACTTCCCTATAATGAACCTTACTTTTTCCTTCATTTAAATTCACCCTCAAATTCAAATCCTTCTGTTTTCACTTTCCACACTCTCTTCCTCCTCCTCCTCCTCACCACTGGGGTACACTTCACCTCTACATCCCTCACATACTTCACACCAACTTCTCCATTAAAGAAATAGCAAATTCCATCATGTATCAATATATAAAACATAAAAATTCCACAAATGAAACTGTATACAAAAAAAAAGCACACAAAAAAATAAACCTTGTTAAGTATATGGGAGAGTCCAACTTGGGAGATTTTCCTGATCTAGAATTTTTAGATGGCCACGCTTGCTTCATAACGGACTCTAACTTAAGTATACAAACAGACGAATTAGCCATAAATAATAAAAATATGGGCCAGTTTCAAAGGGGGATGGCCAAGACTAAGCCCATCATGTGAGTTGATCCTAGGGGTGTGGCTTTGGCCCTGCTACAGAAAATGTGCTTGCTCCGGTAATGGTATGTCAATAAACTACTTCTCATTGTTGTGTAACATCACTTCCATTTCTTTTAACCCCAACCTAAAACACACCAATCCTTGGTCAGCCTCAGCTCTGGATTTGGAAAGTGAGTTTAAGGGGGGGACTATACGAAATTGTAACACATATTTGTAGCTGTCATAACTTTTTCCCCCCTTCTTCTCTGCAAATAATTATTATACCAGCTTGTTGCTTATTGTGTGTGCTTTAAGATGATATATAAAAAGTCTCTATAGGCATCTTTTCTTAGTAGATATATCCAAAAAACGCAAGGGTCACTCAAAAATGGCACTTCCTAATTGTGGCAGACATAACTCAAAGGTGCCTTGACCGACGCGCCCCCAAATTGGTCTGAGGGTTGCTAAAGCGCGCAGCTCCAAGATTAACGAGTCGAAAAAAATTTCCGGTGAACCCCCCCTGAGTTATGGTGCTGAGAAGAGACGGGATCACA
>CBDHDT010000008.1:0-74330 GCA_965261215.1 Ekhidna sp. | reverse complement strand
GCTCATTTTTATGTAAAAAAAACTTTTTTTTTACATTAAAGCGATGTGTTTTGTCAATTTCAGCAAAAATGGAAAAAAAAAGGCTGAATTCTTTGTTTAGCCGTATGTGGCTCATTTTCATGAGAAAAATATTTTTTTACCTAAAAGAGATTTTTTGGTCAAATCCGTTAAAATGCTTCAAAACAGCAGAAAAAATTAATTTTAGCTGTATATGGCTCATTTTGTAGAGAAAAACACAATATGACTTAATGATAATTTTTTTTTCAATTTCCTCAAAATTGCTTCAAAATGCAGAAAAGCTTAGTTTAACTGTATGTGGCCCAATTTGATGAGAAAAACAATTTTTAACCAAAAAAGAGATTTTTTTTTGACAATTTCCACAAAATTGCTACAAAACACCAGTAAAGCTTAGTTTAGCTGAATATTGCTTATTTTGATGAGAAAAACAATTTTTTGACCCAAAACCGATGTTTTTTGTCAATTCCCTCATGAATGCTTAAAAACACCAAAAAAGCTTAGTTTAGCTCTATGTGGCTTATTTAGATGAGAAAAATACTCTTTTGACCTGAAGTAGATGTTTCTTCAATTTTCTCACAAAGATTTCAAAACACACGAAAAGCTTAGGTTCGCTGTTTGTCTTATTTTGATGAGAAAAACACTTTTTTTGACCTTAAGCGATGTTTTTTGTCAATTACGCAAAATACTTCAAAATAACAGAAAAAATTAGTTTAGCTGTATGCGGCTCATTTTGATGAGAAAAATACTATTTTGACCTTAATGCTGTTTTTTGTCAATTTCCTCAAAAAAGGTACAAAACAGCATGAAAGCCTAGTTAGCTGAATGTTGCCATTTTGATGAAAAAAACACTTTTTGACCTAAAAGAGATGTTTTTTGTCAATTTCCTCAAAATTGCTTCAAAATGCAGAAAAGCTTTGTTTAACTGTATGTGGCCCATTTTGATGCGAATTTTTTTTTGCTAAAAAGGAGATTTTTTTTGTCAGTTTCTACAAAAATGCTTCAAAACACCAGAAAAGCTTAGTTTAGCTGAATGTTGCTCATTTTTATGAGAAAAACACCAAAAGAGATTTTTTTGGTAAATTCCCTCAAAATGTTTAAAAAAAGCAAAAAAAATTTGTTTAGATGAATTGCGGCTCATTTTGATGAGAAAAACACAATTTGACCTAAATGATATTTTTTTGACAATTTTCTCAAAATTTCTTCAAAATGCAGAACAGCTTAGTTTAACTGTATGTGGCCCATTTTGAAGACAAAAGCAATTTTTTCACTTACAAAGAGATTTTTTTTTGTCAATTTCCACAAAATGCTTCAAAACACCAGCAAAGCTTAGTTTAGCTGCATGTTGCTCATTTTGATGAGAAAAACACTTTTTTGACCCAAAAGAGATGTTTTTTTGTCAATTCCCTAAAAAATGCTTAAAAACAGCAGAAAAGCTTAGTTTAGCTGAATGTGGCTCATATTGATGGGAAAAACAATTTTTTTTACCTTTTAAAGCGATTTTTTTGGTAAATTTCAGAAAAAATGTAACAAAAGAGACAGAAAACTTAGTTTAGACGTATATGGCTCATTTTCTTGAGAAAAATATTTTTTGACCTAAAAGAGATTTTTTGTCAATTCCGTTAAAATGCTTCTAAACAGCAGAAAAGATAAGTTTAGCTGTATATGGCTTATTTTGTTGCGAAAAAGTCAATTTGACCTAAATGATAATTTTTTTGTCAATTTCCTTTAAATTATTTCAAAATCCAAAAAAGCTTAGTTTAACTGTATGTGGTACATTTTGATGAGAAAAACAAAAATTTGACATAAAAAGGTATTTTTTGGTCAATTTCCCCAAAAATGCTCCAAACACAAGAAAAACTTAGTTTAGCTGAATGTTGCTAATTTTGATGAGAAAAACACTTTTTTGACCCAAAACAGATTTTTTTTTGTTAATGCCCTCAAAAATGCTTAAAAACAGCAGAAAAGCTAAGTTTAGCTGAATGTTGCTAATTTTTATGTAAAAAAAAAAAATTTTTTACATTAAAGCGATGTGTTTTGTCAATTTCAGCAAAAATGGAAAAAAAAAGGCTGAATTCTTTGTTTAGCCGTATGTGGCTCATTTTCATGAGAAAAATATTTTTTTAACCAAAAGAGATTTTTTTTGTCAAATCCATTAAAATGCTTCAAAACAGCAGAAAAAAATTATTTTAGCTGTATATGGCTCATTTTGTAGAGAAAAACACAATATGACATAAATGATAATTTTTTTTTCAATTTCCTCAAAATTGCTTCAAAATGCAGAAAAGCTTAGTTTAACTGTATGTGGCCCAATTTGATGAGAAAAATAATTTTTAACTTAAAAAGATATGGTTTTTTGGTCAATTACCACAAAAATGCTTCAAACCACCAGAAAATCTTAGTTTAGCTCAATGTTACTCATTTTGATGAGAAAAACACTTTTTTTACCCAAAAGAGATATTTTTTGTCAATTTCATCAAAATTTCTTCAAAATGCAGAAAAGCTTAGTTCTGTATGTGGCCCATTTTGTTAAGAAAACCAATTTTTTGGGCTTAAAAAGAGATTTTTTTTGATAGTTTCTACAAAAAAGGCTTCAAAATACCAGACAAGCTTAGTTTAGCTGAATGTTGCTCATTTTGATGAAAAAAACACTTTTTTAACCCAAAACGGATGTTTTTTTGTCAATTCCCCTCAAAAATGCTTCAAAATGCAGAAAAGCTTAGTTTAACTGTATGTGTCCCATTTTGATGAGAAAAAAATTTTTTTTTGACTTTAAAAGAGATATTTTTTTGTCAATTTCCACAAAAATTCTTCAAAACACCAGAAAAGCTTAGTTTATCTGAATGTTGCTCATTTTGATGAAAAAAAAAACTTTTTTGACCCTAAACAGATTTTTTTTTTCCAATTCCCTCAAAAATGCTTCAAAACAGCAGAAAAGCTTAGTTTAGCCGAATGTAGTTCATTTTGATGCGAAAAACTTTTTTTTTAACCTTAAAGCAATTTTTTTGGTCAATTTCAGCAAAAATGAAACAAAACAGCCGGAAATCTTAGTTTAGCCATATGTGGCTCATTTTCATTAGAAAAATATTTTTGTCCTTAAAGAGTTTTTTTTGGTCAATTCCGTTAAAATGCTTCAAAACAGCAGAAAATATAAGGTTAGCTGTTTATGGCTCATTTTGTTGAGAAAAATACAATTTGACCTAAATGATAATTTTTTTTGTCAATTTCCTCAAAATTGCTTCAAAATGCAGAAAAGCTTAGCTTTACTGTATATGGTAAATTTCGATGAGAAAAACATTTTTTTTACTTAAAAAGAAATTTTTTTGGTCAATTTCCACAAAAAACTTCAAAACACCAGAAAAGCTTAGTTTAGCTGAATCTTGCTCATTTTGATGAGAAAAACACTTTTTGACCCAAAACAGATATTTTTTGTTAATTCCCTCAAAAATGCCAAAAAAACAGCAGAAAAGCTAAGTTTAGCTGAATGTTGCTCATTTTTATCCGAAAAACACATTTTTTTTACATTAAAGCGATGTTTTTTTGTCAATTTCAGCAAAAATGAAACAAAACAACCTGAATTCTTTGTTTAACTGAATGTTGCTCATTTTGAAGAGAAAAACACCTTTTTAACCCAAAACAGATTTTTTTTGGCAATTCCCTCAAAAATGCTTAAAAACAGCAGAAAAGCTTAGTTTAGCTGAATGTGGCTCATTTTGATGAGAAAAACACTTCTTTTTTTTAATCTTAAAGCGATGTTTTTTGTCAATTTCAGCAAAAATAAAACAAAACAGCTGGAAATCTTAGTTTAGCCGTATGTATTATTATAAGAAAAAATTTTTTTTTTTTCCTGAAAAAGTCCGTTAAAATGCTTCAAAACAGCAGAAAAGATAAGTTTAGCTCTAAATGGCTCATTTTGTTGAGAAAAACACAATTGGACCGAATGATAACTTTTTTGTCAATTTCCTCAAAATTGCTTCAAAATGCAGAAAAGCTTAGTTTAACTCTATGTGGCCCATTTTGTTAAGAAAACCAATTTTTTGGATTAAAAAGAGGTGTTTTTTTTGATAGTTTCTACAAAAAAGGCTTCAAAATACCAGACAAGCTTAGTTTAGCTGAATGTTGCTCATTTTGATGAGAAAAACACTTTTTAACCCAAAACGGCTGTTTTTTTGTCAATTCCCTAAAAAATGCTTCAAAATGCAGAAAAGCTTAGTTCAACTGTATGTGGCCCATTTTGATGAGAAAAACATTTTTTTGACTTTAAAAGAGATATTTTTTTGACTTTAAAAGAGATATTTTTTTGTCAATTTCCCCAAAAATGCTTCAAAACACCAGAAAAGCTTAGTTTATCTGAATGTTGCTCATTTTGATTAAAAAAACACTTTTTTGACCCTAAACAGATTTTTTTGGTCAATTCCCTCAAAAATGCTTCAAAACAGCAGAAAAGCTTAGTTTAGCTGAATGTGGCTCATTTTGATGAGTAAAACACTTTTTTAAACCAAGCGATGTTTTTTGTCAATTTCAGCAAAAATGAAACAAAACAGCCGGAAATCTAAGTTTAGCCGTATGTGGCTCATTTTCATGAGAAAAATATTTTTTGACCTAAAAGAGATTTTTTTGTCAATTCCGTTAAAATGCTTCAAACAGCAGCAAAGATTAGTTTAGCTGTGTAAGGCTCATTTTGTTGAGAAAAACACAATTTGACTTAAATGATAATTTTTTTGTCAATTTTCTCAAAATTGCTTCAAAATGCAGAAAAGCTTAGTTTAACTGTATGTGGCCCATTTTGATGAGAAAAACATTTTTTTTGCCTTAAAAAGTGATTTTTTTTTGGTCAATTTCCACAAAAAAAAATTCAAAACACCAGAAAAGCTTAGTTTAGCTCTATGTTGCTCATTTAGATGAGAAAAACACTCGTTTGACCTGTAGGAGATGTTTCTTCAATTTCCTCATAAAGATTTCAAAACACACGAAAAGCTTCGTTTCGCTGTATGTGTTTCATTTTGATGAGAAAAACACTTTTTTGACCTTACGCGATGTTTTTTGTCAATTCCGCAAAAATGCTTCAAAATAGCAGAATAAATTAGTTTAGCTGTATGCAGCTCATTTTGATGAGAAAAACACTATTTTGACCTTAAAGCTGTTTTTTGTCAATTTCCTCAAAAAAGCTACAAAAAAGCATGAAAGCCTAGTTTAGCTGAATGTTGCTCATTTTGATGAAAAAAACTTTTTGACCCAAAAGAGACATTTTTTGTCAATTTCCTCAAAATTATTTCAAAATGCAGAAAAGCAAGGGGGGACTATACCATATTTCCCGAAAATTGTATATATTTTTTGTGACCAGTCATAACTTTTTTTCCCTTTCTTCTGTGCAAATAATTATTATACCAACTTGTTGCTTATTGTGTGTGCTTTAAGATGATATGTAAAAAAAGTCTCTATAGGCACTTTTTCTTAGAAGATATAGCCAAACACGCAAGGGTCACTCAAAAAAAAAAATTCCCAATTGCCAAGTGCACTAATTGCCAGGCGCCGTGAGCTACGGCCCCCAAACATGTGTTGTGGCTTCCTACAAGCCTAAACTGTGATATGGCTGAGACAAAAAAAATTTCCCGTGAAGCAATTATGAGTTATGGTGATTAGAAGGAGGCGGGGTCACAGATGTTCCGAGGTTTTTGGCGCGGTTGGAAATAAAGTGTCTCATATCTATTCAACACTTCACGCGTTGTAATTATGGTTTCAGCCATATCACAGCTTAGGGTGTTAGCAAGCCACAGGAGGAAGTTTGGTGTTTGTAGCTCAAGGCGCCTGGAAATTAGAGCACTTGGCAATGGGGAGGTGCCATTTTTTTTTCTCCCCTTGCGTGTTTGGCTATATCTTCTAAGAAAAAGTGCCTATAGAGACTTTTTACATATCATCTTAAAGCACACACAATAAGCAACAAGCTGGTATAATAATTATTTGCACAGAAGAAAGGGAAAAAAGTTATGACTGGTCACAAAAAATATATACAATTTTCGGGAAATATGGTATAGTCCCCCCTGCCCATTTGGACGAGAAAAACAATTTTTTTATCTTAAAAAAAGTTGTTTTTTAATCAATTACCACAAAAATGCTTCAAAACACCAGAAAAGCTTAAGTTTAGCTGAATGTTGCTCATTTTGATGAGAAAAACACTTTTTTGACCCAAAAGATATGTTTTTTTTGTCAATTCCCTCAAAAATGCTTAAAACTATCAGAAAAGCTTAGTTTAGCTGAATGTCGCCCATTTGATGAGAAAAACACTTTTTGACCCAAAAGAGATGTTTTTTTGGTCAATTCCCTCAAAAATGCTTAAAATCATCAGAAAAGCTTAGTTTAGCTGAATTTTTCTCATTTTGATGAGAAATTTTTTTTTTACCGCGATTTTTTTTGTCAATTTCAGCAAAAATGAAACAAAACAGCCGGGAATCTTAGTTTAGCAGTATGTGGTTCATTTTCATAAGAAATATATTTTTTGACCTAAAAGTAATTTTTTTATCCATTCCGTAAAAATTCTTCAAAACAGCAGAAAAGATAAGTTTAGCTGTATATGGCTCATTTTGAGAAAAACACAATTTGACCTAAATGATAATTTTTTGGGGTCAATTTCCTTAAAATTGCTCCAAAATGCAGAAAAACTTAGTTTAACTGTATGTGGCCGATTTTGATGAGAAAAACGATTTTTTTTGACTTAAAAAGATATGTTTTGTGTCAATTTCAGCAAAAATTAAACAAAACAGCCTGAAATCTTTGTTTAGCCGTATGTGGCTCATTTTCATGAGAAAAATATTTCTTGACCTAAAAGAAATTTTTTTTGTCAATTCCGTTAAAATGCTTCAAAACAGCAGAAAAGGTAAGTTTAGCTATATATGGCTCATTTTGTTGAGAAAAACACAATTTGAACTAAATGATAATTTTTTGGTCAATTTCCACAAAAATGCTTCAAAACACCAGTAAAGCTTAGTTTAGCTGAATGTTGCTCACTTTGATGGGAAGACACTTTTTTTACCTAAAAGAGATGTTTTTAGTCAATTCCCTCATGAATTCTTAAAAACAGCAGAAGAGCTTAGTTTGGCTGAATGTGGCTCATTTTGATGAGAAAATACTTTTTTTAACCAAAAGAGATGTTTTTTGTCAATTTCCTCAAAATTGCTTTAAAATGCAGAAAAGCTAAGATTAACTGTATGTGGCCCATTTTGATGAGAAAAAAAAATTGTTTAAAAAGAGATGTATTTTTGTTACTTTCTACAAAAATGCTTTAAAACACAAGAAATGCTTAGTTTAGCTGAATGTTGCTCACCTTGATAAGAAAACACTTTTTTGACCCAAAAGAGATGTTTTTAGTCAATTCCCTCATGAATACTTAAAAATAGCAGAAGAGCTTAATTTAGCTGAACGTGGCTCATTTTGATGAGAAAAACCATTTTTTGAACCAAAAGAGATGTTTTTGTCAATTCCCTTAAAATTGCTTTAAAATGCAGAAATGCTAAGATTAACTGTATGTAGCCCATTTTGATGAGAATAAAAAAAATTGGGTTTAAAAAGAGATGTATTTTTGTTACTTTCTACAAAAATGCTTCAAAACACAAGAAATGCTTAGTTTAGCTGAATGTTGCTTATTTTGATGACAAAAACACTTCTTTGACCCAAAACAGATGTTTTTAGTCAATTCCCTCATGAATACTTAAAAACAGCAGAAAAGCTTAGATTAGCTGAAGTGGCCCATTTTTATGCGAAAAAAAACACTTTTTTTTACATTAAAGCGATTTTTTTTGGTCAATTTCAGCAAAAATGAAACAAAACAGCCGGAAATCTTTGTTTAGCCGTATGTGACTCATTTTCATGAGGAAAAAAAAGTTTTACCTAAAAGAGATTTTTTTGTAAATTCCGTTAAAATGCTTCAAAACAGCAGAAAAGATAGGTTTATCTGTATATGGCTCATTTTGTTAAGTAAAACACAATTTGACCTTAATGATAATTTTTTTGGCAATTTACTCAAAATTTCTTCAAAATGCAAAAAAGCTTAGTTTAACTGTATGTGGCCCATTTTGATGAGAAAAACAATTTTTTGCCTTAAAAGAGATTTTTTTTGTCAATTTCCACAAAAATGCTTCAAAACACCAGTAAAGATTAGTTTAGCTGTATGTGGCTCATTTTGATGAGAAAAACATTTTCTATCTTAATGTGATTTTTTTGTCAACTTCCGAAAATGCTTAAAAACATCAGAAAAGCTTAGTTTAGATGAATGTTGCTCATTTTGATGAGAAAAACACTTTATTGACCAAAAAAAGATATTTTTTGTCAATTCCCTCAAAAATGCTTAAAAACAGCAGAAAAGCTTAGTTTAGCTGAATGTGGCTCATTTTGATGAGACAAACACTTTTTTTTTACATTAAAGCGATTTTTTTTGTCAATTTCAGCAAAAATGAAACATAACAGCCAGAAATCTTACTTTAGCCGTATGTGGCTCATTTTCATGAGAAAATATTTTTTGACCTAAAAGAGATTTTTTTGGTCAAATCCGTTAAAATGCTTCAAAACAGCAAAAAAAAAAGTTTAGCTGTATAAGGCTCATTTTGTAGAGAAAAACACAATTTGACCTAAATGATAATTTTTTACTCAATTTCCGCAAAATTAGTTCAAACTGCAGAAATGCTTAGTTTAACTGTATGTGGCCCATTTAGATTAGAAAAAAAAATTGACTTAAAAAGAGATGTTTTTTAAACAATTTCCACAAAAATGCTTCAAAACACCAGAAAAGCTTAGTTTAACTGAATGTTGCTCATTTTGATGAGAAAAATTTTTTTTGCCCATAAAACAATTTTTTGGTCAATTTCTGCAAAAATGCTACAAAACACCAGATAAGCTTAGTTTAGCTGAATGTGGCTCATTTTGGTGAGAAAAACACTCTTTTGACCTGAAGGAGATGTTTCTTCAATTTCCTCATAAATGCTTCAACTCACACGAAAAGCTTAGTTTCGCTGTATGTGTCTAATTTGGATGAGAAAAACACTTTTTGACCCAAAAGAAATGTTTTTTTGTCAATTCCCTCAAAAATGTTTAAAAACAGCCGAAAAGCTTAGTTTAGCTGAATGTGGCTAATTTTGATGAGAAAAAACCTTTTTTACATTAAAGCGATGTGTTTTATCAATTTCAGCAAAAATGAAACAAAAGAGCCGGAAATCTTAGTTTAGCCGTAATTGGCTTACTTTCATGAGAAAAATAATTTTTAACCCAAAAGAAATTTTTTGGTCAATTCCGTTAAATGCTTCAAAACAGCAGAAAAGATAAGTTTAGCTGTATAGGGCTCATTTTGTTGAGAAAAACACATTTTGACCTAAATGATAATATTTTTGTCAATTTCCGCAAAATTTCTTCAAAATGCAGAAAAGCTTAGTTTAAATGTATATGGTCCAATTTGATGAGAAAAAAAATTTTTTAAACTTTTAAAAAGATATGTTTTTTAATCAATTTCCATAAAAATGCTTCAAAAACTAGAAAAGCTTAGTTTAGCTGAATGGTGCTCATTTTGATAAGAAAAACACTTTTTTGACCTAAAAGAGATGTTTTTTTATCAATTCCGTTAAAAATGCTTAAAAAAGCAGAAAAGCTTAGTTTAGCTAAATGTGGCTCCTTTTGATGAGAAAAACACTTTTTTGATCTTAAAAAGTTGTTTTTGTCAATTTCCTCCAAATGCTTCAAAAACAAGAAAAGCTTAGTTTAGCTCTTATGTGGCTCATTTTGATGAAAAAAACACTCTTTTGACCTGAAGGAGATATTTCTTCAATTTCCTCATAAATACTTCAAAACACCAGAAAAGCTTAGTTTAGCTGAATGTGGCTCATTTTGATGAGAAAAACACTATTTTTACCTTAAAGCGATTTTTTTTGTCAATTTCAGCAAAAATGAAACAAAACAGCTGGAAATCTTAGTTTAGCCATAAGTGGCTCATTTTCATGAGAAAAATTTTTTTTTACCTAAAAGAGATTTTTTGGTCAATTCCGTTAAAGTGCTTCAAAACAGCAGAAAAGATAAATGTAACTGAATGTTGCTCATTTTGATGAGAAAAACATTTTTTGTCACTAAAACAACTTTTTTTTGTCAATTTCTGCAAAAATGCTACAAAACACCAGATAAGCCTAGTTTAGCTGAATGTGGCTCATTTTGATGAGAAAAACACTCTTTTAACCTGAAGGAGATGTTTCTTCAATTTCCTCATAAAGACTTCAAAACACACGAAAAGCTTAGTTTCGCTGTATGTGCCTAATCTTGATGAGAAATTTTTTTTTTGACATTAAGCGATGTTTTTTGTCAATTCCGCAAAAATGCTTCAAAATAGCAGAAAAAATTAGTTTAGCTGCATGCAGCTCATTTTGATGAGAAAAAGACATGTTTGACCTTAAAGCTATTTTTTTGTCAAATTCCTAAAAAAAGGTACAAAACAGCATGAAAGCCTCTGGTTTAGCTGAATGTTGCTCATTTTGATGAGAAAAACACTTTTTGACCCTAAAGAGTTTTTTGGTCAATTCCCTCAAAAATGCTTAAAAACAGCAGAAAAGCTTAGTTTAGCTGAATGTGGCTCATTTTGATGAGAAAAACACTTTTTTACATTAAAAGCGATTTTTTTTTAATCAATTTCAGCAAAAATGAAACAAAAGAGCCGGAAATCTTAGTTTAGCCGTATGTGGCTTATTTTCATGAGAAAAATATTTTTTAACCCAAAAGATATTTTTTTGTCAATTCCGTTAAAATGCTTCAAAACAGCAGAAAAGTTAAGTTTAGCTGTATATGGCTCATTTTGTTGAGAAAAACACAATTTGACCTAAATGATATTTTTTGGTCAATTTCCTCAAAATAGCTTCAAAATGCAGAAAAGCTTAGTTTAACTGTATGTGGCCCATTTTGATGAGCAAAACAATTTTTTGACTTAAAAAGTGATTTTTTGGGGGTAAATTTCTCCCAAAATGCTTCAAAATACCAGAAAAGATTAGTTTAGCTGTATGTGGCTTATTTGTTGAAAGAAACACATTTTTTACCTAAAAGCGATGTTTTTGTCAATTTCCTCAAAAATGCTTCAAAACAGCAGAAAAGCTTAGTAAAAATGCTTTAAAATAGCAGAAAAGCTTAGTTTAGCTGTATGTGGCTCATTGTGAAGAGAAAAACACTTTTTTGACCTAAAAGAGATTTTTTTTGTCAATTGCTTCAAAAATGCTTCAAAATACCAGAAAAGCTTAGTTTATCTGAATGTTGCTCATTTTGATGAGAAAAACACTTTTTGTCCCTAAACAACTTTTTTTTGTCAATTTCTGCAAAAATGGTACAAAACACCAGATAAGCTTAGTTTAGCTGAATGTGGCTAATATTTGCCAAGCCTTAACAACTACCTTGGCAAAAGACGTAGACATTGGTCTGGCCCTAACCTTGGTAAGGACAAGCTGAAGAGCTAAACCAATTGTGATTTGTGAAGTAATTTGAAGATGTCTTCTTTACAATTGTAGGGCCGTGATACAGCCAAGAATTATATTAAAATCACAACTGGTGTAAGTGCTTGGTAATGATATGGGTAAATAGCCAAGAATTGTAAGTTTTTGCTTATTCCTTACATATTTCTGTTTCTGAATTTATAATCCCATTATACTTTTCTGTATCAAGTTTTTCAATCTTGTACAGATTCGAAGTCCACAGGGAAAAACAATGGATATACATGCGACCTACTAGGTTAATATTTTTCTGGGAAAGGTTGCTGGAGATATTTTTTGTGGCTAAACAAGCTTAATCTTCCATATGCTCTGGCATTGGATGTTATACTAGTTCTTGACGGTAGCTAGGAACTATTTTCAATCTTACTAAGGTAAACATAGTTCCTTGTATGTTTACTGTCTCTCTCTTTCACACTAGAAGAGAGAGTAGATAACTGGATAATTTATCATATTTAAAAAGCAAAAAGTATGCATATAGTCAATAGTTGTGCTAATGATATTCAGCATACAGAAAACAGTAAACCATGTCAAAAGTGCAAACTATCACTTGTAAAAAAAAAAAAGAAGTCTCCAAACTCCTTCAAGATATGTTACAGAAGGACATCGTTGAGCGGAGTAACAGTCCGTGGGCCTCTCCAATCATTTTAGTCAAGAAAAAAGATGGTAGCACCAGGTTCTGTGTGGATTACAGGAAGCTAAATAGCGTTATAACAAAGGATGCCTACCCTCTACCTCAGATCAACAATGCACTTGACACTCTACATGGGTCCATGTGGTTCACAACACTGGATTTGGCCAGTAGATACCGGCAAATAAAGGTGGAAAAGAGAGACCAGCATCGTACTGCATTTAGTACCCCCAATGGACTTTTTGAATTCAAAGTCATGCCTTTTGGGCTATGCAATGCCCCTGCCATATTCCAGTGCCTCATGCATCTTGTTCTTGCTGGTCTACAGTGGTCAAGTTGTCTTGTGTACCCTGATAATATCATAATCCTGGGCAAAGACTTCAAAAGCCATCTAGAAAACCTTTCATTGGACCTCCAGAGAATCAAGGATGCTGGCCTTTGACTCAAGGCAACAAAGTGCGCCTTCTTTCAAGATAGGGTGAACTATCTTGGGCATGTGGTGTCGAGGGACGGTGTCTCCGTGGACCAACTCAAAAGTTAACAAAGTGAAGAATTGGCCAGACCCTAATACATCAAAAGAAGTAAAGCAATTTTTGAGATTAACCAACTATTATCGGAGGTTTGTCCAGGGATTTGCTAACACTGCAAGACATCTGCACAGACTCACTGATAAAACAGCTAAGTTCAACTGGACTGCTGAATGCCAGGCAGCTTTGGATGAACTCTGCCACAGATTGTGTGATACCCCAGTTCTCTTATTTCCTGATTACACGAAGTCTTTCATCCTCGATACAGATGCAAGTGATACTGGACTTGGTGCCATGATCTCCCAGCTTGATAAAAATGGCCATAAGCATGTGCTAGCTTACGGCAGTCGTTTGCTCAGTAAAACAGAGCGGAAATACTGTGTCACATGGGGTGAGTTGCTGGCTGTTGTGACATTTGTGAAGCACTTCCGTCTCTACTTGTTGGGTCGTTGATTTACGGTTAGGACTGACTATGGTTCCTGTGGGGGTCACGACTGAAGCTAATGACCCCTTTGGTGCTACTGCCACCAGTTCTAAGATGTCTCCTACTGTTGTAGCTATCCCTTGAAGCCAGAGAAATTTAGGCTTTATATTCAGTGATAGTCAAGCTTTTGAATTGTGAGTCTCAGACCCTTTTACAGGCCTGGCAGTCAGGCTTAAATACCCATACTGCCAGGAAGTAATTAAGGTGAATTCCAAATGGGTGGCCAACATACACAGACAAGACAAAATATACTATTGACAGGTAGGTTCAGGTAAGTCAATATAAATACATAATTAATCGGTTAGACTTAGATGTGTTATGAGTTTTAGACAGAGAGGTTCTAAATGTGTTATGTGTTGGCTCTGCTGATGATGTATGTGGAGGGTGGACCTCTACAGTTCCCTCATATGGCTCCGCAAATTCTGTGAACCTGAAGGCCAATTGGCACGTTGGCTTGAGACCCTGCAGGAATATGACTTTGAGATCATCCACAGAAAGGGCAGGCTCCATTGCAATGCTGATGCATTATCTCGAATCCCATGTGACTAGCTGGATTTTGAAAAAGGATTTACTGGTGAAAATGATGTTGCAATTCAAGCCTCTGCTCTTGTGGGAAGGACAGCAGAGGATATAAAAATACTTCAGGAGGATGATCTACTTCTTGGTCCAGTGAAAGAAGCTAAATCAAACACTTGCAACCCTCAAAGGAAGAACAGAAGGGAGGAAGTCCATCCACGAGAAGGCTCTACCAATTGTGGGACCAACTACAAGTTTGTCTCCATATGTAGTGACAAGTTAGTTGTTCCAGAGGTATTGAAGAAGGATATATTGAACAGTTTACATGAGGGTCAATTAGGGGGACATCTAGGAGAGGACAAACCCAAGAGAAGCTCAAGGAGATATTTTACTGGCCTGGACAGTACAATGACGTCCGTGACTGGTGCCGCACATGCTCAGTCTGTGCATCTCGCAAGACTCCGGCCCCAAAACCTCGAGCTTCACTGAAACCAGTAAGAATCGGATCACCAATGCAGTTGGTGGCTGTGGACATCATAGGACTCCTCCCTTAGAGCCGAGCAGGAAACTCATATGTTCTAGTAGCCATTGATTACTTCACTCGCTGGGTGGAAGCATATCCCATTCCCAACCAGGAGGCCATTACTGTAGCCAGGAAGCTGACAGATGAACTGTTCTGCTGATTTTCACTTCCTGAGCAACTTCACTCTGATCAAGGGAGGCAGTTTGAATCTGAAATCCTGACCCACCTCTGCAAGTTCCGCCACATCGACAAAACCAGGACAACACTGTACCATCCACAGTCCGACTGGCTAGTGGAACGATTCAATCGGACAATTATTCAGATGCTGTCGACTTGTATCGAGGACCACCCCTTTGAATGGGAAGACCATATCCACAAAGTGTGCATGGCCTACAACTCCAGCAAACAGGCCACAACTGGTTATTCCCCCTTCTATTTGATGTTTGGGAGAGAGGCTTGTCTTCCTGAGGACATCATATACAAGCCTCCAAGCCAGAAGGAGGAAGTGCCTTTGGCAGGGTATGTAAGCAACCTTCGTGACCTCCTCCATGAGGCCTATGAGAGAGTGCGTGAAAATGTGGGTGAGGTGCAAGAGCGTCAAGAACAATTGTACAACCGAAAAGTCCACGGAGAACCTCACAAGCCTGGAGCACCTAGTTTGGTTGTTTAACCCTGCTCTCCCATGTGGAAAAGTGAAGAAGTTCCACTGGCTTGGACTGGCCCATATCACATCATTCGGAAGCTCTCGGATGTCAATTACTTCATCCAACATATCCATAACCACAAGAAGAAAGTAGTTCATTTTGACCGGCTAAAGTCCTGCCCAGATAACATCCGGTTGCTGCCAAGATTTTCAAGTGAAGTTCACCAGAGTCCAGTCCCACTTCCATCAGCACCAGGAACGTACCTAGACCTGATTGACAATGATAATGATGCCTATATCCCTCAACAATACAATCCTCCCACAACTGTTGCTGCTAGCTCCACACAGTCTTCCATACCTCCTAACCCCTCACGCACCCATCACCCGCCCGATCGATATGGATTTTCCCTGGCCCTCTGATGTAATACCGGACATATTCCTTCGGAGAGGGGAGTTATGTAACACTATTGCTATAGACATTTCGTGTTGCGTAAGGTTGGACTATGTATGTTTGTGGTAGTATTTAATTCATGTGGTTTAGTGGTTAGCACACTATATAGACACGCCTGTTCGATGATGAATGAGTGCATACTGAAGTTCAATTATACAAGTTGTGCCTGTCTGTCTTGTTATCTGCAAAAGGAGCTAATTAGCATTGTAGGTAGTTGTTGTACACTATCCCTGAAGAGCCTAGTAGCCAGCCACGTTACAATGGTGTAAAAAAAGTATCCGATAGAAAACGTATTATAAATCACGACATCTTGTACCATTCATGAGCATTATTTTTGCATTATACCGTATATCTCAAAAACAAATGGAGTGCCCAAAATTTGCTACAAGCTGGTATTTTTCACATGTCCAGTCAATCAGCTGTTAGCGAGTTATGGAGAGTGGAAGTAAAATAGTTAGTGCTAATGTCAATGCTGTGCCATCTTGTGAGTTAGCTACTAGTTATTCTCATAACTCATTGCCAGGCGGCAGTTCTATTCTTGTTCTCGGAAATCATTACCAGGCGTCAGCTTTATGGAGGTAAGTATTGATATGAAGAAAGCTTTTAGAGGAGGCTTACTTGTTGTGTATCTGGATGCAGCTCCAACAAAAATAAACAAGGAACCCTTTTTTACAATTTTCTTTGGCGATGTATCTTTGAGAGAGAAATGGGTCAATTCTATCAAGAGAGAGGATTTTATTCCAGGTAAGCAGCACTATGTATGCTCACAGAATTTCCATGTGCCAAAAAGTAAGGCAGATCAGATGTCTTTATTACATTTCCATTGCTTCCTCAGTCCAAACCGAGAAAGCCAAAAAAATATATATTTGCCACACTCCAACCTCCAGCCTAAAAAGGAACAATATTGGAACTGGAAAATCAAAAGGCCTAGCAGTTGCTGTTTTAGAAGAGGTGGATTTTTTGTGTGGACAAGTTGGTTCCAGTGAGAAGGGAAGAATTGACATGAAGTTAGAGAATGCATGCATGAAGCAAAAGATAGTGGGCATGATGCAAGAGATGGCCGACATGAAGTTGGAGAAAGCTGGCATGAAATTAGAGATAAATGCTAACATTTGGTCTGCAACATTTTGCCAGCATTGATGATATTCAATTTGATGATATTCAATTCTATACTGTTATTCCAAGTTACACAATTCTTAACAAGTTACTATGAATTTCTTCTACCTTCTGCCACTCGATTGAATTACTGGGGTACACATAATACTGAGAATCATCTCTTAACTGATGTAAGTTGTGGTCCCAGTCGTAAGTTGCAAACAATTGATGAAATATTTTTGGTACTGAATCGTTTGAGATGCAATGTTTTGGAAAAGGACTTCAGCGATAGATTTAGTATAGACTTTAGCACAATTTCGCAGATATTAACCACATGGATAAACTTTTTATACTTTAATCTAAAACAGCTAGCTATGTCTTTATCATGAAATTGTAAATCAAACAACTCCTGTTTGCATCAAGGCTGAATAACCTGCTACTTGTATCATTATAGATTGCACAGAATTATTTAGAGAAATGCTTTCTCCAATTAGTGCACAGTCACAGATGTACTCATCATACAAGATCCACAACACTGCTAAAGATCTTGTTCTAGTAGAATGATGACATTTATTTCATGCCTATTGGGGGGTCATATATCCGACAGGAAAATAACACAAGATTGTAGCCTTATGATCTTCTCAAGTTTGGTGATATTGTAAATGCTGATGGGTTTTTTGATATACAGCCCTTGCTTCAAAATGTATAACCTTGAACATACCAACTTTTTCAATGAAAAAAAGCAGCTGTCACCTGAAGAGAAGTAGAAACAAGTAGTATTGTGTCCATACACATTCAAGTGAAGAGGGAAATTGAACGGTTAAAAAATATCGATCTTACAAGATGTTATTCCAACTATCTTTACATGCACATTCAGATGAAATATGGTTTATTTGTAGCTAACTTACAAATTTTCTTTCAGCATTAGTTCAGTAATTTAGTTATATAAATTATATAATATATTTATATATTTATAATATATGAACTTTGACAAAAACAATACTGACATTTTTTGTTCTTGTTAAAATTAAAGCTCCATGTGTGTGTGAAAAAGATTTTTTCCCCTTCAAATTGTGTCAGTGATCGTGAATATATCAATTAAAAAATTCACAAAATATTTGCAAGTTTTGGCACAATAGCAGAAGAATAAAAGCATTTTAACTTAGAAGCCGTAGAACTTAAGAATATTTCATCATAGAAATCTGCTGGATGGAAATCCCAGCATTTATAAAATCCACAAAGTCACACTACTTTCTAAAGCATATAGCCATCAGTCCATGCACTTGATAATAATAATAATGGTGTTGTTCTCTTCAAATAAACTTACCCTTTACCAACCAACAACAAAGCCCTTTCTGGGATGCCACTTGAAAAGGGGTGCGGTCACGCTAATTATAAGGGCATTCAATTTCAAGCAATCCATTTGAATCAATGCAACCTGGATCATGTACTACACCATCCAGACTAGCACCTTGCCAAGAATACTTAGGATTATATAACAAGACCCGACATTGTTACATCAAGTCTGGAGTGCCATCTCTCTCAAGCCAACCTTGTTTATGAGCACTTAGTGCTCTGTCTTCATTGTACTTTCCCCAGGCACAGGACAGTTGCATTGATCGGTACATATGCTGATTCACAATAGTATTCACAAGTGAATCCAGCGATGTACTAGAAAGCCTCCTGTAAATTTGACCAAAGAAAGAAGATGTAATTCTACAGCGGTGCTCCTCATACCATGAAAGAGATTTACTTTGATATCTAGCCTACTTTTCAACTTCTGAAGCTTGTTCCTGAGTAACCATAATTTTGCTCTAACCCGTCTTCTGGTGATAGAGAGGGAGTGATAGTAGTCAGTTGTGGAGTGGTTAGGACGGAACTTGAAAGTATATCTAATGATATCATTACCACCGAGCTGGACATAGAGCTAACAGAGGGAGACATAGCTAGTAAAGGATCACAATCATCGCCTTGCATAATGGCAGTAAACAGAGGTGCACTTTCATGTCACTCCTGAGAGATACAAACATGTTGAATATGTTCCTGACAGAACTGCAGGACTTGCACGGTATTTCTCTATTCATCTGATCGAGCAGCAGCAACCTCTGTCTTATGTTTTCCATATGTATGGTATACAAACTGTATTTCGGAAAATAAAGTGGATCATCACCTGTGATATTTCTTGGCCTAATCCACTCCGTGTGGGGTCAGTGCAAATTTTGCCTTTAGGAATAATGGCTAACCCAAGTTCAACATAGTCAATAATGTTATACAACAATGCAGCAACATGTTTATAACACCTATCACCCAATGAACGTAGCCTGAGATCATACTTAGAGCAATAATAGTGAAATAGCTTCCAGTGGTCTTGAAAGATAGCTTCACAATACCACAGAAGAGACAATGGCTGTCTGTAGCAAAACCAGGTCGAAACCCAACCATCCGGACATGGTTATCACAAAACAAGTGGTACCCTTCCTTTGTGCTTCATTGCACCAGCTCCAAAGTTAGCAGCTGCAGTGCTCTGCTGATTCTCAGCAATAGTCGTTGAGTATGCAACTAAGTGGGCATAAAGGCAGCCATAATTAAATGGTGGAAGCTGTTGGAAACTAGATGTCCATCCTTCCATATGAAGTACACTTGGTATTGGTGAGTCTTGGTTTGCAAACTGTGTTTGTTAACAACATGAGAATGCGTCACCATCTGGGTCCCCAATCAGAAATACTGCATCATGGAGGCTTATATAAGAAAGATAGTTCATTAAAAAAAAGTATTGTACATCCTGCTCTCTGCTTTACAAGGTCTAGCTCCTTCTTAACTGTTGTAGAAGTTCAGCTTGAGCTCCACTATATGGAGTTAACTAGGCTCCCACCCATTCAGGGATGCACCAGGAACATCTTCAGGTAAACAAACCAGTGAGGTGCAACCTGGCAATGAGTTCTTACAAGAACTAGCAGCGAGCTCAGAGGTAGACCCAGTACATGTACTATTCATGTCAGCATTTACGTTCATAAAGATGCTGCCTGGCAATAAATTCTGAGAACTAGCAGCAATAGAACTGCTGCCTGGCAATGAGTTCAGAGAAGAACAAGCAGCAAGCTCACAGGAAGGCTCAGTACTGATATTAGCACTATTTTACTTCCACTCACTGTAATTCGCGATCAACTGAACACGTGAATAATACCAACTTGAAGCAAATTTTGTGCTCTCATTGCTATAATTTATTTTAGAGATATACGGTATAATGCAAGAGTAGAGACGCTATGATTTATAATACATTTTCTATGGTGCATTTTTTTTTATAGCTTGGCAGGGCTCGCCATGACGTACAAACGCGTAATCATGCAAGTTCGCCATTCCACACGCATATTTCCGCAAAATGTGTCATCTCACTATCTGCGTGCCTTCTGGTGGTTCAACTTTGCATGGACCTGTAAGGAATATATAAATACAATTCTAGACTACTCCCTACTTCCCCATATCACAACCAAATCTTTACAACATCATGAGAGCATCAATGTGTATACAGATGAGTACTGTGTTAGGCCTTCAGCTCACTATGGTTAGGACAATGTGTTCATGTTATATCCAATAGGGCATTGGTCAAAATAACAATCATCATCAGGCTAAATATATATATATTTGTTTCCCCCTCGCCAGTTTTCTCTCACACACACCTTTGCACTCCACTCAATGCCTTGTATTTGTTACTAGTAGGTATATATATATATATAAGGTGCCTACCATATGTTCATATACTGGAGAGTACACGGAAGATTTTACAGACTTGACATAAAAGGGAAAAGTAGTCAATGGTGAAGAAATCGACTGCAGATTCGAAGACCAAAAGAATTGAATTCCACACCTGACCTGCATGATTAATAGTTGCTAGGGAAAGAATGCTGGAGTTTTATTTGGACTAAACTACTCAACTTATCAACATGCTCTGGTATTGGATGTGATAGTTGTTATTGATTGTAGGAAATCTTGCTAAGGTAAATCCATTTCCATGTATGTGTACTACCACTCTCGGACAGCTAGTATATGACTAGCTACATTGTTTAGCATACATAGTACGGATAACTGATGGATATGGTGAATAGAAAAGAGTTGTGCTTTCTGAAAACAAATAAATTGTCAATATGCAAACTATCTGTTTTTCTAGTACTTGTCAGCTTCTACATGGTCGTCCTTAGTTCTCTGAGAATTTCTGCAGAAAGCACTGCCTGATGACATCACACTACCCTTCTTCTAAGGAAGCAGTTTCCAAGTTCTCTTAACAAAACTCCGTAATTCCACATGCACATTTCTATTTCAGAATTTGTCACCCCATTGTCTGTTGGGCATCAGGTTGTTCCTTGCATGGACCTGTAAGGAATATATAAATATAATTCTTGCCTACTTCCCATGTCACAATCTGACCATTACATCATGATGGTATTAATATGTACAGAGGAGTAATGTAGGCCTTCAGCTAAGCTATGGCTCGGACACTGTGTTCATGTTGTATTTATGTTATATCTAATAGGGCATCGCTAAAATAATCATCATGCTATATATATATATATATTTTTTAATTGTTTCTCTCCCGCCCTCCTCTCACTCCCTCTTCTCCCTCTCACACACCTTCACTCGCCACTCAATGCCTTTCATTTGTTACTCATATATATATATATATATATACACCGACAAGGCATGTGCAGCAATACAAAGTCTGTCCACTTGCCCACAGAGGTCTCATATTGTTTGCTAATAATTGGCTAGTAAAGTGAGTCCTCACAGGGGAAGTGGATGGAAAACTTAGTACTGCCACACACGGCTGTGTGTGGTATACTACACAAATTTTCTGCCAAACATTCATAACCCAGAGAGTACAAGGAATATTTTACAGACTCCGACTAGAAAGGAAATGATAATAAAAAGATGAAGAAAATGGCTGCAAATTCGAAGACATGGAAAGAATTCTGGATATACACGTAACCTCCTTGGTTAATATCTATCTGGAATAGGTTGCTGGAGTTTTATATTGACAAAACAACCCAATTCAACAACATGGACTGGCATTGGAAGTGATTTTTGTCTTGATAATGGAATTAATCATGGTAAGCTAAACAAAATTCCTTGCATGTGTACTACTGCACTCTCGAACACCGAGTAGATTATTGGCAATGTAGTTAGCTTATATAGAAGAATAACTGATGCATAAAGATGATCAGTAGAATACAGTTGTTCTAATACTGAATAGCATACTGAAAACAATAAATATTGCCAAGAGTACAAACTCTCACTTCAAGTTCATGTCAGTTTCTGCATAGTATTCTCATTAGTACACTACAATTTCTGAAAAAGCACTGTCAGTTGACCTCAGCCTTAGTGTGGTGTGCTTGAGTAGGCATCAGGCTACTTTTCCATGTCACCATCCATTACGACATCATGATGGCATCAATATGAACAGATCAGTACTGTGTTATGACTCCAGCAATGATAGGGCTAAGACAATGGGTAGAGCAGTGCAAACTAACTATGCTAGGATTTCAAATCAGATAGGCTGCAAACTAAAATAATCATCAGGCTAAAGTATAATTTTTATTTCTCTCTTACCCTATCCCCCGACCTTCATCTCCACTCAATATCTTGCATTTGTTACTAGTTTAGCGAAGCGAACCCTCAGTCAGGAGGTGGGTAAAATTTTTGTATTGCTGCGTATGGCTGTATTTGGTTGTATGTTGGCAAGTAAAGTGAGCCTTTGTCGGGAGGTGGATGGCAAACTTTATATTGCCGTGCATGCCCGTATTTGATTGTTTTTCGTATATATATACACCGTGAAGTACGTTGCAAGCACACATGAGCGCTTGCCTTCCTCCCCTAAAATGGAATGGGTGTTGCATGTAGTATATTGGACACTTCATTATTTTGATGCAAGAATTCTAAATGGGTGTTATAGCAAAAATGTTTAGCTAATACTTGGCTAAAGTAATGTTTGTACAGAATGCTCTAACTTTTACTGCAGTTCCTCAGGTTGACTAGTCTCCCACTTTATCTTCCAGGTCAGCTAATGGCTTCTCATCACTATTGCCCCCCCCCCCCCTCCCCCCCCCTGTCTTCTCTTGTATAAGGAATACAGTCTCTGATAAGAGTATCCTCGGAGCTATCGATGTTATTGGCGATCCTGTAAAGAACTCTATGAGGTCTGAAATTGCATTGACAATTCAATTCACTGGGTGCATTCTTTTATCCGTCAATTTTAACTTGCTGAAAATGGCATAGTGGGTTATTGATATGGGCTTGGTACGTACTTTACAGTATATATATCAGTATCTACCTTACTTTCATAACCCGGAGAGTTGCACAGAAGATTTGACGGACTCAACTTTAAAAAGAATGGATATGGTCGTCTTGGAAAAAATCATCGCACGCTAGATTCATCGATGTGAAGAAAATGGCTTCAGAATTGAAGACCAAAGGTAAGAAACAGTATTCACATGCAATCTACGCGGTTAATAGCTGTCAAGGAAGTTTGGTGGAGTTTCAATTCATCAACACGTTCTGGCATTGGATGTGGTACAAATTCTGATGGTAGGATCTTTCTATAGTAAACACAATTCCTTGCATGGTTACTGCCACTCTGATTGGATAGTTTAGCGTGTATATAAAGCATAACTGATGCATATAGTCAATAGTTGAGCTAATGATATACAGCATACTGAAAACAATTAACTGTAAAAGTACAAATTATGACTTGAACAAGTTCTTGTCAGCTTCTGCATCCCTTAGTTCTCTGATAATTTCTGAAGAAAGCACTGCCTGATGACCTTACTCTTAATGTGTTGCTTTTCTCATCTTCATGGAAAGCAGTTTCCATGTATTCTTCACAAAACTACTTACATCCATAATGCACATTTCCATTTTAGATTTTGTCATCAGATTAAGTCATTGGTTATCAGGTTGTTCAATTGTGCACGTGTAAGGCTGTATAGATGATGTAAAAACTTATAAATCTTTACCATCCAACGACTTACAACAGTAGTGAATCTCTAATGAACATACAATTCTCAACTGCATCACATCTCACAATCATAAAAAAATACATCTATGAATTACACCACAAATCAGTATAGGGTCAGCTTTCAGCTTGTCCTTACTAACGTTTAGCCAGAGCATTGTCACTGTGTTTTAGCTTGGGAAGTAGTCAAGGCTAGGCAAATATATACAACTATAAATGAAAATCATGAAATTCGGACTAAATGTGCTGCCTTATGACATCACTCTTAGTGTGCTAGCATATTTGATCAGCTACTCATACACAAAGCATTTACATGCAGCCATATTTCCATATGTGCATTTCTGTCTCACAACAGGTCAGGAACATTGGTATAGCAATACTTGCTGGCATAGCAGTATTTGCTGGCATAGCAGTATTTGCTGGCATAACAGTATTTGCTGGAGAGCAGTATTTGCTGGCAAAGCAGTAATCACTGGCATGGCAGTATTTGTTGGCATAGCAGTATATGCTAGCATAGTAGTATATGCTAGCATAGCAGTATATGCTAGCATAGCAGTATATGCTAGCATAGCAGTATTTGCTGACATAGCAGTATTCGCTGGCATAGCAGAATTTACTAGCATAGCAGTATTCACTCGCCTTCAACATTTAAACATCAGTTCCAGTATGTATAGATATCTATACACCTATTTATCTGATGTATCTTCATAACACGGAGCATGCACAGAAGATATTATGGACTTGACTTGTGCCGAAGCTATTATCAAGTAAATACACAATTCTTTGCATGTGGTGCTATGGCTCTCTCAGATAGCGAGGGCTGGCTTAAATGATATATATATATATAGCCAATTGTGGAAAATGTAACGAACAGAGTAAACAGTGTTAATACTGCAATTTATTAACTTTTCACATTATGTTAGAGTTCATGTCAGCTTCTGGATGGTCTTCCTTACTCTGAAAATTAAACTCTACCTGATGACCATACTCTCAGTGCAGTAAGCTTAACACCGCTGTTCCAGGTATATTACGAAACATCATAGAAAAAGGTTGTGCAAACATGTACAACTAGCTAGGCTATCTCTAAGGAACATACGTAGCTAAAAATGCACCCAATTCTCGGCAATTTCTCAATATCACAATCTTAGCATTATAAAATCATGATGACATCCATAATGTGTACTGCAATAGATTTCAGCTTGATAGGACTAAGGCAATGGCAAGAACAATACAATAGAACAAAGCTATGATATGGTTGAACAAATTAAAAAAAAAAAAAATTATTAACAAATGCCTTTCTATAGCCAACACACTTTCACTCATCAGTTAATGCTTCGCATTCGTTACTAGTAATTAGAACTGAATAAAGATTGCACCTGCTGTATTTTTGCTGAACAAATGACCCGTGCTCAGTTCTGTTTGGATTTATGGAGTTCTCGCTCCTGGGATAGAGTTACCAAGTCCAAAGGAGATGTAGCTGATACTCTACCAAAATATCAGCTGTTTGGTTGGAGGAGTTTTCCTGAGCAACTCTAAGTCTAAGTTGTGCTAATGATGTGAAGCATACTGAAAAAAATAAACCGTCAAATATGTGAACTATCACTTGAATAAGTTCTTTTCAGCTTCTGCATGGTCATCCCTTTAGTCCTCTTGATAATTTCCGTAGAAAGCATTGCCCGATGACCTCACTCTTACTGTGGTATCTCGCCATCTTCAAGGGAAGCTGTTTTCATGTTCTCTTAACAAAACACCTTACTTCCACATGCACACTTCCATTTCAGAACTTGACATTTCATTATATTGTAGGGACACAGCCGTATGCCTGTAAGGAATATATAAGTACATGCAATTTGTGGCTCTTCCCTATATCACAATACAACAGTTACATGATGGTGGCATCAATATATTGGCCAGGCTTTCAGATCAGTGGGCATAGAACAGCAGTTTAACAATACTTATGATTTCAAGTTTTGATACTTGAAATCTTTTCTCCTGAAAATGTTGGATTTTTAAACCCAAATATCAATACTGGTGTATTGATAATAAGTGTTACTGTATAAAAGGGATGATGAAGCAATTATTCTATGACTTATTTACAAATATCATCTTACCTATATTATAATTAATGCTCTGATGAGTCATAAGAATGAATGATGGGAGTCTAGGTATATAAACACATAGTAGTTTTAAAGATAGTTTTTTTTCCTTTTAATTAAGTGCAGAGAAGCTACACTCAGCTTTATAACTATTAACTAGTATACAGAGAAGACACTGTTTATTTTAGCAGTCTTTTTGTCTACACAACTGACTGCTTCCAGACAACTGCCTGGAACATCATATCCTGCATATGATCTTCGTTGCCAGAATGCTTTGGACAATTAATATTATGCACAGAGTGGTGCTAGTTAATAGTTGCACTAATATCAAGCAGCTATATTAAAGGTGGTGTACAGTCCTGCTGCATATCTGCAGTAAGAACTATAGTTAACAGCAACCCTAATAAAAGCTACATTAGAGCTTTCATTATTTTACATGTTTTGTACACATAGTGAATGAACTACTAGATAATGCACTAGAATAAAAAATCTTGTAACTTAACCATTTACATACTAACTTAATTGAGGTAAGTAAGAAAAGCATCTCTACATCGTGCAAGTCTACAACAAAACTTACAGAAGAAATCCATCCAGGAGCGCATTCTTTTTCAAGAGTAAAGAGATTCTTAGAGTTTTCCAGTGAGTATTGGTCTCGGTGTAGCCTTCAACAACTGAAGAATTTCCAGAAACAGAAATAAAGGCTGGAAGAGACTTCTTGATGAAGTTGCGAACGAGTCTGCCACTGTCGATTTTTTTTCCTTTTTGCTCGAGTGACCATCAAACAGGAAGTAAACTTTTGCTGCAATTTTATAATGATAGAACAATCTTTTGTGAATGGGAAGGGGAAAAATGGCATTTAATGCATGTGGCTCATTAAAAAAAAAATTAAAATTGCAACCTATGTGCGTACACGACAAACAGCGCTTATGGTGTTTAATTCAATATTTAACTTTTAAAAGATTGGGAATCTCTTTAGACAAGTGAAGTGAGCTCTCATTTGGAAGTTGGACAGAAGTGTTAGTGCAATATCACTCAATAATAGGTTTGACCCTTTTTAAAATGCTGGTGATTTTTTTTTTTTTCTAAAATAAGCTTCTTAGTGTTCCCAAATGGTGGTTTTGGCCACTTTTAACTCCAAAAATACCTTGAGTATGCCTATCTTTTGCAAAGTTAGTAAACCTGCAGTTTTGTTTTTTTTTAAACTAAGAAATTTGTACTACAGATCCAGATCTATCAATCTTTAGTTGGTCTACTGCCAGAAGACTGTAAATTGTCCCAATGCATTGAACCAACCAATCTGTTTCTTATTTCATTAAAAAAGACTTGTTGTTTTGTATTTATAATTTATATTTATAATTTACATTTATAATTTAAAGACCGTGGCAAGCTGTATTTTAAGCAGAACAATAACATGCAACTCAATGTGCTGTTAGGTTTGACATTTCTAGTTCATGGAAAGCATTTACGAAGTACTGAGTAGGCTGTTGCTAATCATCTGCACTGCTTGTCCTGTGCAACCATTACCAAGTTCTTGAGCAGATGCTATCTTCAGCAGTTGCATTTGTCTACTAGCAAAGAAATAATGGCTTTAAAGAATCTTGTTCTTCTAGGAAAAAGGTGAGTAAAATAAAACCATAGTAGAACACAGCCAGTCCTAAAATAATTGTCTGATTTATAGTATCTGGGAACAGGCAACAAAAGTAACTTGTGCAGTATACAATATGGTCTGCATGGGTACAGTCAACAACAACAAAAAAGCAGACATGGTATGTGCTGATGTGCAATGTAAAATCACTGATGAATATGATTTAAAAAAGTATAGAGTCTTTGACTGGTTATGATCAATATGCGTATATTCTATAAGATCTCTGAGTGTTTTTCATTGTTCAACTACAAAACACATTAACAGCAAAAAAAGGTTTTTAATTAAAGACAACAAATAACTAATACACTCTATGATTTACCTGACAAAAGGGAATGGAAACAGCACTGACCGGTCTATACCATTGGCCCAGATGGGCTTACAGCACTTGCAGATCTACCACATACCTTCTTTGGAGGAGGGAGTGTTTTCAATAAAAAAATAAAGGAAAAAATAATAATAAATAGGATGTATTTTATAATTGATCAGGTCTGAGAATGGATAGTATATTCCGTACAAATGAATTTTAGAAAACTTGATTGATAATTGATACACAAAAATTCTTCAGCACTGTGGACAAAGAAAACTAAGACTAAGTCAGTAAATACTTTACATTTAAACCACATTTCTCTCATAACTTGATAGGTTGCAATAATAAATTATAAAATTAGAACTCTTACATACAGTTTAATTAACACACTCATCCTAAAAAATATTGAGTTGCAGGAGAGTTGGGATTAGCCGGTTGACAACTTGCTCATTGTTAAGTTTCAGTGCTTCTGTTTTGTACCCAGCAATCATTCCTGCTAATTTCACCACAAATATGGTTGCTCGCAGATGGATCTTCAAACGTTGGAGGGAAATACCTTCTGCTTCACAGGTCCCTACAGGAGACACTGATCCTATCAGAATAAGCTTCAGGATGGCACCTGTAGCAGTTCAACTCCTGTATTTGAAAGCAGTCCCATTCCTCTCTCTAAGTCTATTGATGCAGAGAGTGAATTTTTTGTGTCATCCCACATCTGGTAGGGAATTGCAATTCTATCTCCCCATGCTTGCCTACTCCTGTTCATCTGGTATCAACCAATATGGTGTATTGGATTGTGAGTCAGGCCTATATAGGATGTGCAGATATGACGCTCTGAGGGAGGTGTTATTCAATGCTCTCCATCATGACAATCCTAACAACAAGCTTGAACAGTAAGTTAGTGCACACACTCTGAACAGACCATGGAGACCTTAACAATGGTTACCTTACTTTCATTGACGATTCAGTAGTCCGCACGTTAAACCAAGCTTCATTTATGCATAAAGCATCGGCTTGTGGAGGAGTGGTGGCAGAGGCTACAGAGGAAGCTTAGAATGAGAAACATGAAAGGTTGGTAAGAAACACTGGTGGTGTTTTTTTGTTTCCCTCATCATGAAGTTTGGACCCAATATGGGCCTCACCAACTAAAGGACATCGACTTACGAGCACCAACAAGAGTGGAGTATGCAGACAGTAGCCATCAACTATCTAAACTATGGATATATAATGCAAAACTAATTTTATACTACTTGTCTCCACTATTAGTGAACCATCTTTGACATGTTTCAGAATAATTATTGTAAAAAAATACATTAGCCTAGGTTAATAGCCATGCTACAGAACAGGCAGGTGCAACTAACATGGTGGGGCACCAAGCCGAGCCCCAACAGGGGCAGAGACACTACTTTCAAAGTGGGGGGGCTAATTTTTTTTGGTATAAGTTACATGGGCTAGGTGTGGGAGGGGGATGTGCCACCTTTCATACATAGTGCAGAAGCTCAAAAAAATGCTTTGCAGAAGCTCAAAAAATATGCTTCCCTAAATGGCCTAGACTACCTGCATTTTCTTGAAATGAATACAAATTCCTTAGCTACAGAAATTAAATCATATGAGTCAGTCAATTCTTCAGCATTGGTTGAATGAAAGTAAGTGACAAGATGTTTGAGGGAGGAAAATATCCTTTCAGCTGTAGCATATATGATGGGTATGGTCTCTGCATATTTATTGAATATAAGCAATTTGTCCCTTGGCAGTATATTGACTGTAATTGCCAATACAAGCTGTACTAAACCATGTAAATTGTTCATACCAACAGGATTGAAGGTATCGGTTTTTTGTACTCAATGATTCAGTGTACTTATCATTGGGCTGAACTCAGCACTGAGATGAACAACCACCTGGAATTGTATCCAATGCTGTTTCTGATGTGCCTACCTCATTCTCATCTTCAACTCTCAAATCTTCTACTTCAGCTACTGATGGATCATTGGTAGCATCAAAAATAACCTCTTCAGATACTGATAGTCCTTCCTCACTTTCTCTTCCTCTCTTGGGCTTAGGGGCTGACATAACACTAAATAAACCTACTTGTCTTTTTGTCATTGTAGAGTCTGGCTTGGATCAAACATCAAAGTGCAGCAGGCCAGCTATTGTATGCTTGATTCAAAGTGCAGCAACTGTAGGCTTTTAAAATTACATCATGTGTACTGTAATCTGGCTGGTAGTGTACACTGAAGTATTTATGATTTTACTAAACCACAGAACATGGGTGCTAATAAGATATTTTTAATTCAGTTGTTAAATAATTTCATGGAATGAATATTCATTGCTATCCGAAGTGGAGGGGCTCCAGCCCCCCTGGCCCCCCTCCCCCCACAGATTCTCTGCCACTTGCCCAAGGTGTGCAGTATATCACAAAACAACAGTTAGCTAACAGCACACAGAGATCAAGAGGAAAAGACCATCTGGCTCTTGAGACTACAACAAAACCTGCAGACAGAATACCAAGCACTTGGCATGTTATATTGTACTTCCCATCCAGCAAGGAAAGGGCAAGATCTTGTGTTGGTGAATAGGAAAGGCTAAAATATGTGTTGGTATGGGTGAAAGGGAAGGTCTAAGATTGTGTGTTGTTGAGGGTGTAAAGGAAAGGCCCAGATCATATGTTGGTGTGAATGTTGTGTGGGAAAAAGCAAGATAGTAAGGCAAACAGAAGAGCTGGGGGAAATACTTTCAATCTTAACTGCATATGAGGTATCTTTGAGTTCAAACACCATCAAGGACTCTTATAGCCTCAGAAAACTCAGGCAAGAGATCAAGAAGGCAAGACCCATCCTTGTAAGTTTCATTCGATTTACAAAATGTTCTCCGTGCCCAACACAAGAAGACTCAATTGCCAGCTAATGTGTCGCGATCAAACCGGATTTAACAAAAGAAGATAGGATCGGGGAGTTAGTCATATTCAGGGAACGATGGCAACTGATCCAAGGACCAGACATGTTTCAAGGTGTGTAAATCTTACATTTTGGTAAATGATAATTTGCATGGCAGATAAACTCAGTTAATGAATTCCAGCTGGTTAGTGGAACCCCAACTGAGATTCAACCGGTCAATAAAACTACCACTATTGGCACTATTACTGATCCCTCTCAATCTCCTTATAACAATGAATATATTGTGACAATCACCATCATTCCAAACTCTATCATTGTTATATCAATTTTATCTACATCTAATTCATCTATCATCCATACCACTGACACCTCCTCAGTCTCCTCTATGATTATCGTCTTGTGAAGTTTGTCTACTCAATGCATGTATAGTTAGTCAAATATTCCAAGATGCTAGCTTTTTATTTATTCCTCCAATTTTTTTCTTCCCTGTTTTACGGAACCATAGTTAACCAGTTTTGTGACAATAAAGTTATTTCCTTAGGTTCTTGATCTATCACATGGACTGACGCTCACAGGGTGGTGACGTCATGATAGCAGTTAAACAATCTATCTCTAGTTTCCTCATCCCTTCTCCTCCAGAGAAGGGACATGCTACTCACCCTGTGTGTTGTGGATTGCTCAACAACGGCCTCAGAAGAGTATAAAATGTTACTGATTGGATATTTACATTCACTGAGCTCTTCAGCTGATTTATGTATCATCATGTGTGACTTTAACTCACCTGATATTAACTGATCTACATTGACTGGCTTCTCTGTCTAATCGAATGCTTTATGAAATTTACTTTTATCTGCCTCTAGCAAGCATGTCACAGTAAGAACCATAGTAGGAGAGAATAAAACAGTGATAATTCACTTACATACTATATGATCTGGCAGGGTTCTGCTGGGGTCCGGGGGGACTATACATGAAACCACCGAAATTTGAACACATATTTGTAGCTGTCATAACTATTTTTCCCTTTCTTCTATGCAGATGCTTTTGATACCACCTTGTTGCTTATTGTGTGTGCTTTAAGATAATATGTAAAAAGTCTCTATAGGCATCTTTTTTTTTAGAAGATACATGCAAAAACGGCAAGGACACTAAAAAAATGACACTTCCTAATTTGTGACAAACCCAACTCAAAGGCGCCTTGAGCGACCACCCCCAAATTGGTGTGTGGGTTGCTAAATCACGTAGTTATGATCTAGTCCTAGTGGCTTAATTTTTTTCTGTGATCCCGTCTCTTCTAGTCACCATAACTCAAGGGGGGGGGGGGGTTCACGGTAAAAAAAATTAAGCCATTAAATCACAACTACGTCCTTTACCAACCCACATAGCAATTTTGGGGTACGTCTCTCAAGGCGCCTTGGAGTTAGGTTTGTCACAAATTAGGAAGTGCCATTTTTTGGGCCCTTGCCTTTTTTGCATGTATCTTCTAAGAAAAGATGCCTATAGAGACTTTTTACATATCATGCTAAAGCACACACAATTAGCAACAAGGTGGTACAAAAGTATCTGCACAAAAGAAAGGGGAAAAAAGTTATGACAGCTACAAATATGTGTTCAAATTTCGGTGGTTTCATGTATAGTTCCCCCTTAAGCCAGCTCCTTTAGGTTACTGGCTAGTGACCCAGCTATAACTTATAAGGTTAACTCTATTGGTATGATGCTGAGTTCCATGATACCACCTGCATAGGCAGGCTGTTAACTATGCTAATTATATCACATGGCTAAGTGTGCTACTAATTAATGTCATTATGCACTTAGACATTACAGAGTGTATTATGCACTTAGAGAGTTAGAGAGCTCAGGGGGTATGTCTGTGGGGGCGTGTCCCCACACATTCCCTACTGACAATTATCTCATTTCTATTTCTGTCAATGGTTTTTACAAACGCAAGGGTGATTGTCAACTGGAAGTTGACTTCTACTCAAGCTAGACTAATTATGATGTGGAGAAGGTCTGAGCTTCATTACGGAATCTATCTTGGCTGCTGTCCCTCTATTTGTTTCAAAATTCAAATTCCATTCTATGGAACGTCTTCTATGGTGGACTTCAAATACTTGGTCTAAAATCAACCAGAAAAAGACTTAAAAAAAACAATCTACCTCAACCTACTAGTCAATGTTCCAAAAATTAGAGTAATCTCTCCAAGTGGAAATGAAGGCAGCCAAAATGGCTTTGAGTCTAAACTTGTTCAGGACTTTGCTCCCACCAACTCATCCAAGATCTACAGCTATCTACGTGATGTATATAAATCCAAAGGGATTCCTCCTGACTGTGGCTCGAAAAGGCAGAGACATTCAATCATTATTTCTACTAAGTTTACAAAAAAATTCCTTTTGTTTTCTACACACTCAAAAGCAGACGGGGAGCCTCTTCCAACTATAACCCGCAGTGAGATTTTGATACAAACATTTGATGTGTATGATGCTGCACCGCATTAAATCCACATAAAGGCATGGGTGCAGATGGTATCAATACAATCATTATCAAGATGTGCTTTAGCTCATTATGAACCACTGACTCAACACTTTTCCTTTACCTTCTCTCATGAAACCCTCCCAAAAGATAGGTTGACTCATTCCTGTACACAAGAAATGTGATAGATGCTTATCTCTCTCCTGTAACTGTTTCCGAAGTCCTAGAACGTCTGATCTAACAAAATAATTGGCTTTTTATCTAAGGCCTGTCCACACTGCACACTGAATGCGCAATAGATCTCACACAATGCGTATCCGGTGCATCCACACTGAATTTGCATTAGAAAATTGAGTCCCAACGCGCAACATAGCGCATTCACGGGGGGATTACACCATTTTTCCCGAAACTTTCATTTTTTTGGTCCCTGTCATAACTCTTTCCCCCTTTCTTCGGTGCAAATAATTATTATACCAGCTTGTTGCTTATTGTGTGTGCTTTAAGATGATATATAAAAAGTCTCTATAGGCACCTTTTCTTAGTAGATATATCCAAACACGCAAGGGTCACTCACTTCTTAATTTGTGGCAAAGATAACTCAAAGGCGCCTTGACCGACGCGCCCCCAAATTGGTCTGAGGGTAGCTAAAGCACTTAACTGTGATACTGACGAGTCAGAATTTTTTTCCGGTGAACCCCCCTAGAGTTATACTGTTGAAAAGAGGCGGACCTCGGAAATTTGGCGCAAATTTCCGTGGTCCGCCTCTTTTCAACAGTATAACTCAGGGGGGTTCACCGGAAAAAAATTCTGACACGTCGGTATTACAGCTAAGTGCTTTAGCTACCCTCGGACCAATTTGGGGGCGCGTCGGTCAAGGCGCCTTTGAGTTATCTTTGCCACAAATTAAGAAGTGAGTGACCCTTGCGTGTTTGGATATATCTACTAAGAAAAGGTGCCTATAAAGACTTTTTATATATCATCTTAAAGCACACACAATAAGCAACAAGCTGGTATAATAATTATTTGCACAGAAGAAAGGGGGGAAAAGTTATCACAGGTACAAAAAAAAATGAAAGTTTCGGGGAAAATGGTGTAGTCCCCCCTTTTCAGTAGGCGGTCTGAATTCGCGTCAGAGCGATCCAAGCGATAAATCGGTACGCCCAAATAACTACGCGGATGTGCGTTAAATAGATTATATGTCGCAATAGCTACTGACTGGAGCTTAGAAGTGACGAGTACGCTCATCGCCGTATGAGTAAAGTACCGAGTATACACGACTAGCTATCTAAATACTCCGTAGACAACTGCGAAACTAGCTGCCAAGACTAGTTAGCTATGTCGATAGATGGTGTTTTTTTAGTTGTTGTTTTTAATATATATATATATATAACCTCCTGTGTTTAAGCTTGTGGATCGTTACCTTTGTTGATATTGTCTCTCTCTCAGCTCTCTCCTCTGCAGCTGGCGCTTCCTTGGCAGCAACACGGGGTGTTGGCAGCCGTATACGGATACGCGTCTCAAAATGCGTGGTTTTGTGGCGTGACCAAATAGCTCATTTAGCTCATTAGGAACAACTGACTCATCACTTTCCCCCTTTTCCATTAAGCCCTCCCAAAAGACTGGTTGACTCATTCCTGTAAAATGGAATAGGCTGCCTATTAACATTTCAGCACCTCGTGAATCTGATTCATACATATCACAGCTACTGGCTTTTGGAAGTCACAACCAATTTTGGTGTTTTATTATCCATGCATGGGTTAGTGGTCTGGAGGGGTTTGGAGGTGCAGATTTGTTAGTGACCTTGATGTTGGTACATTTATCTGGTAAGAAAATGTTCCTATAGAGATATTGAACATATCATTTAAAAGCACACAGAATACGCAACAATGTGGTACTAAAATTACCTGCACAGGGATACAAAAGAGTTGTGGTGATTAGAATGTGATACAGAAATATTAACAAAACTCGGGGTTTTCTGGTCTTCACCTTGTATCCCCCCTATTAGTAATGTGATCAACATGTTCAATTAATTCAAATCCATATTAATCAGGTAGAGGAATTCAGACTAACAGGTATGAAACTACATCAATAATGCACCAATTAGCATAGAATTCCACAGTGATCTTGGCATCATCCTTATCACAATCTATCGTGGGACCTGCAGCATACCAAGCTCTGCAATAAGGCATATGCAACTCTTGAAGGCCCTCCATCTTCTCCCCTGAGGATGCTATCTGAACTAATTGACGTTGTATTTTTTTCTACAATCTCTTTCGCAAGATTCATCTTTAAAGAAAAATGATTTTGTATCATGTGTGGCGGTTCAAACCTAGGCCGCCAGCTACTCTAAGTTGCTACTTCAAGCTTCCAACTCAAGTGGGTCTTTTTTTTTTTGAGTTTTCCAAGACTATGGAATGGCCTCCCACAAGTAGACTTATAGCTCCAGACTTCGACAATAGAAGATAAAGAAATTTTATAATGAAAATTCTAATGAATATTTCAACATAAACAACACATTCACTTTCTTTTTTGTGTGTCCTTGTAATGGGTGCTGTAAACTTTCACCTTCTCCTAATTTTTTTTAATATTTGTGTCCCACTTTTTCGTTTTCAGTTTTACACATACCATGCTATTGACAATATGTCTGATAGGCCATCAGAATATCTCTCAATTTAATCTTTGTATTATTACGTGGTAAAAAATGCCAAAAATGGTTCAAAAAGTTTGACTTGAAGATTTAATCTTGTTAATATTATGACTGTTAAGGCCACCATGTACACATCGCAGTAACACTAAGACCGTTTAAAACACTAAGACAGCTAAAAACAAAAATAGAAACAAAAAATTCTTGATGTTCTAAAGTATGTTATAAGTGAATCAGTAAGGAAAATATGATTACTAATAGATTAGTATATGTGGTGTGTCCAACTCTTCATAGGGGGGAGGGGGGGGGGGGGGGGGGAACCAAAATCCTTCTATTAGCTTCCCATTCAACAAATCCTTCTTTCTCTTCCACCACTTCCCTATCCAATATACATAACGCATTCATCCGCCTCCTCCATTACTGTGTTCCCTCCACGCCTTTTCCCAGCAGCAATGCCACCTTGCCTGCCTTCCTTGCACACTCTTCCATATTTCTCCAGCCACTCTCCTGTCCCTACTATTCTGCTCGCCTCATCTATGAGCACTCACTAATCCCTATCAAATTTTCCACATGCCACCAATAAATTCTCCACATCTTACCCTGCACCACTATTACACATTACACAGATTACCACCTTTAGGCAGGAGATGAATGTGAACTGACCTTGAAAGAGAACTGATTTAAGGAGTATCTATTTGGCATAAACGTGTTACATGTCTGGCTTGCCAGACTACATCGATAACTGCTTCCACAACCAGCATCCAGCTGACAGCCAATACATCAGCTAGTTGTTGTTATTGTCATCAAGTTGCTAATTGTTAGTTAGCTAGGTGTAACCAAAATTCCCTTCTGCCAAGAATGCGCTTTGACTCTTGGAGATCCGAATCTTTGGCCGACACCTGGACCTATTCTAATCTCCCCGACTAGAACCTTTATCCAAGCCAACTTAGCTACAACTCTCTCCGAGCTGTACTTCCTTTCAAACAATAGTTGGTAAAATAATTAAATACTTCAAAATACAAGTTACCAATAGCATACAACAAGACAAGAGTCCAAACTTAATCTCTAAGAAAATAGCTAACTCGAAATACTTGTTCAGTTTGACGGTCTCTGTCTCTATGGTGACTCTCCTGGTGACCAATCAAATCCCTCTTGTAAGTTCACGCACAATATGGAAGTCAGTTAAACTCTCCGTAGGTTAATAATTCTGTAGGATGTAATAATTCCGTAGGATGTAATAATTCCTAGGTTGTAATAATTCTGTAGGTTGTAATAATTCTGTCTGGCTCTTCCCTGGTAATATTATTCCACTACAGTTTCCTTTGTTCCATTATTCTTAAAAGAATCCATCAGAAATTTCCCTGTCAGAGGTTTCTCTGACACTCCCCTTTCCTTTGATCGTGAACCCTGGTCACGAGATAATCCATCAGCATTAGCATTGGACGTTCCAGCCCTATGAACTATAGTGAACTGATAAGGCTGGAGTGCCAAAGCCCATCTTGCCAATCTGCCATGAGAGTCCTTCATGCTTCCCAAGTGGGTAAGAGGGTCATGATCAGTTTCAATTTGAAAGGTCGTGCCTTGAAGGTATGTTCTGAAGTGCTTGATGCCCTGCACAATAGCTAATCCCTCACGCTCTATAGCTGAATACTTTTGCTCTCTCGGTAAGAGTTTCTTCGATCCATATGCAACTGGATGTTCCTCTTCGTTCTGGTCCTTCTGACATTCTAACCCTGTGGCGGATGCATCAGTTTGAAGAATGAATTTCCTCGTCCAATCTGGAGTCGTCAAAACTGGTTTACTCGTGAGTGCCTCTTTTAGTAAGTTAAATGAATGTTCACATGCCTCATTCCATTTAACCACATTTTCTTTGTTCTTCCTAGTTAGCTCAGTCCATGAGTTTGCTAGAGTGGTGAATGAAGGGATAAATCTGCGGTAGTAGCCACATAAAGCCAAGAATGCACACACCTGGTTCTTAGTTTTTGGTCTCTCATATTCTTTCACTGCTTTTACTTTACAATGCATAGGTCTCACTTCTCCACCTCCTACTCCATGTCCCAGGTAGTTGCAACTATTCACTGCAAAATTACACTTCTTTTCCTTAATGTGCAGTCCTGCTTCTCTGAGTCTTCCAAATACTTCGCTTAAATGTTGTACATGTTCTTCCCATGTATCACTGCATATCAGAATGTCATCAAGATAAGCTGTAGAAAAACTGTGCAGTCCTTGCAACACATGATCCATTAGACGTTGAAACGTCGATGGGGCTGACACTAACCCAAAAGGCATAGTAACAAACTGGTACTTCCCGTAAGGTGTAACAAAGGCAGTCTTCTCTCTACTATCCTCTCCCATAGGAACCTGGTAAAAACCTTTTGTGAGGGCTAGGGTGGTAATGTACTTTGCCCTTCCGATGTCATTGATTAAGTCCTCTATGTGGGGTAATGGGTAAGGGTCACCTGTTGTCACAGCATTAAGTTTTCGGTAATCTACACACATTCGAGTGGTTCCATCTTTTTAGGTACCAGAACAATGGGGGCAGACCATGGACTTTTTGAAGGTTCAATTATGTTCTGCTCCAACAAACTCTTAATTTCCTCCCTTAAAACCTCTTGTGCTGTGTGAGCCAGTCTGTAAGGTGGTAATCTAATTGGTGGTGAGTTTCCTGTTAGAATGTCATGATGAGCCAGGCACGTCCTCCCCAGTACATCTTGAATGATATCTTTGTACTTTTCTTTCAATTGTGTGAGCTGAGTATGTTGCATGAGAGAGAGTGCATTCAACTTTATTTCCTCGTTCGATTCGAACAGGTCGTCCATTTCCTGATCCTCTGTCAGAAAAACTGCAGGAGCTTGTGAAGTCCAAGACTTCATAGCATTCACATGGAACGTCTTGTGATGCTTCCCACTAGCTCCAGTGTCTACTTGGTACGTCACCTCAGTGATCTGTTTAGTGACTATGAACGGACCCTGCCACTCTTTAAGCAATTTGTTCTTTTGTGTTGGTCTAAATACCAGAATAAAATCACCTACTTCAAATTTTCTCTCAACCACTTTCCTGTCATGGTAATGTTTCTGAGCTCTCTTTTCTCTCTCTTCATTTTGCTGGACAATGTCTCTGACAACCTCCATATTTGCTCTCATAACTTCTATGTGTTCAGTAATGTCCATTTCACTTTGTACTTCTTTTCCTTTCCAGAACCTCACTAGTTCATCAAGTGGCATTCTCATTTCTCTGCCAAAAAGTAGCTTGTAAGGGGAAAACCCTGTTGTGGCATGCACCGTCCCACGATACGCCCACAATACAAATGGCAGACATTTGTCCCATTCAACCTTATCATTCTGGGTAAGCTTTCTTAATAGCCTTTTAAGAGTGGAGTTAAAACGCTCCACCATACCATCTATCTCCGGGTGGTATGGGGAGGTCCTGATCTGATGAACACCCATGGTTTGGCAAAATTGCTTAAAACAACTTTGAAACAAAGTTTGTTCCATTATCCGTTAAAATCTCTTGGGGAACTCCTACCCTGGACGTTAGATCTATTAGGCAGTTCACCACAGTCTCTGCTGTACTATTTCTCAGTGCAAATGCTTCTGGCCATTTCGTTGTATAATCCATAGCAACCAAAATGTATTTATTACCAGATTTAGACTTCTTTAAAGGCTCAAAAATATCCATGGCTATACGCTGGAAAGGGTCTTTAAGAATAGGTAAGGGATATAAAGGGGCCTTAGCAACTACTGCTGGTTTAACCTTTTGACATATAGGGCACGACTTACAGAGTTCTCTTACGTCTGTCACTATGACAGGCCAGTCAACCTGTCTGCGAATTGCTTCCATCGTCCTCTCCTGTCCGAAATGTCCAGCCGTCATGGAGTTGTGTGCCAACTGTAAGACTTTAACTCGAGCTGCTTTCGGTACCACTACCAGATCCTTTCCTTGGATGTGGTAAGGCTTCCTCATCAGGATTTCATCCTGCCAAAAGTAGGGGCTGTTCTCCTTTCCCGCCTTGCAACGAATTTTCTCTAAAGTAGAGTCTGTCAATTGAGCTGTCTTCAACTGCTCCGGTGAAATAGTCTTGAAAATGTTCTGTTCATTTACCACTGCGTTTGTGGTGTCTGGTACTAGTTCTGGACCCTCTGGTTCGTCTAACTCAACCGGTCCTTGCTCTGTCTCTGCCTCGTTCTTATGGGGTAGTTCTGGATCAGCAGCAATTTGAACTATACTTTCCTCATCTGAAGTCATTTCAGGATCGTCCTCTTCCACTACACTTCTAACGTCAACTGTGTCCAACATATGTGTGACTGGCTGGTCTCTCTCCTGTTCCAGCTGTTCTTGTGCTGCAAGCTTGTTCTCTGCTTGTTTCTGTGCACGTGTCACTACCATGCATGACTTGGTTACTTTAGGAGTTAGTGGAATTGACTCCTCTTCCTTCAGTGCTTCCCTTAGGTATTTCTTAAAATGGGGGACATAGCTAACTCGAAATACTTGTTCAGTTTGACGGTCTCTGTCTCTATGGGGATTCCAGGTGAATTATTAACCTACGGAGAGTTTACCTGACTTCCAAATTGTGCGTGAACTTACAAGAGGGATTTGATTGGTCACCTGGAGAGTCACCATAGAGACAGAGAGCGTCAAACTGAACAAGTATTTCGAGTTGGCTATTTTCTTAGAGATTAAGTTTGGACTCTTGTCTTGTTGTATGCTATTGGTAACTTGTATTTTGAAGTATTTAATTATTTTACCAACTATTGTTTGAAAGGAAGTACAGCTCGGAGAGAGTTGTAGCTAAGTTGGCTTGGATAAAGGTTCTAGTCGGGGAGATTAGAATAGGTCCAGGTGTCGGCCAAAGATTCAGATCTCCAAGAGTCAAAGCGTATTCTTGGCAGAAGAGAATTTTGGTTACACTAGGCATGGCTTGTTATCAGTGCAATTGGTGCAATCATAAAGGGTGTTGTTATTTGCTACTGTTGCCGACAGAAGAAATCATGTGTATGCTTTTTGGCTTCCACAATGATTCTCATCAAAACACAAAACGGCTTCAGCTATTGGTCAACAATCACCTGTCCAAACTATCACCTCTGCCATCTCCGCTTCAGCCCCTGTCTCCTCTATTATTGGCTGCATTGACAACCATGGTCCTGTTGTCTCTGTTGGTTTGCCACGAGGCACCTGATAACCCCATTCATCTGCATCAGCCGGCTTGTCTGATTTGGCCATCTATTTTCAATCCCAAGCTCCATCCCTTTGGCCATCTATTTTCAACCCCAAACTCCATCCCTGCCTCCTTCCACCCTATTGCTTTCTCTAAAGCTTTCAATAGGATTGAATATACCCTCGATGTCTGCGTGGATAGGTATGTGCTTATTGGGAGAGCCCTCTCCTTCATTTTGGCATCATTCCATTTTAGCTGCTGTGGATCTATAAGGATGCCCCTTTAGATTCGTCAGCTTCCCTAGTTGAGAAGATCTGAGAATATAGTCCAGGACTTTTGATCAATGCTTGGTACTTGGACGATGGATCCCTGTGTGGGTCAGCCTAGGATACCTGTGCTGCTTTAGCCATCATCAAAGTGGGTGGTCCTGCCCGTGGTCTCCACCAGAACCAGGCAAAGTCACTCCTTCACATACCTGAGGCCTCATCACCCGTATCCTAACCAGTCCCTTCTGATATCCCCATCTCCCATGGAGGGTTTATCTTATTGCGTTTTATTTTTGGACCGCCGTCTATCTCTTTGTTAGTCCACCATCTTGAACAGGTATTAACTTGTTTGCCAGACCTCCAGGATTTTCAAATGGTGGCAATGCTGCTAAAGTGCTGTGTGGCCCTTCAAAAGATAGTTTTTGCACTCTATACCTGCAACCCTTGCCATCTCCAAGAGGCCACAAAAGCCTTTGATAACACCATGTGGGATTTTTTTTTAGCACTGCAGGTGTCCCATGTCTGACTGGTCACTTCACTGGGTGGTTTCAACATCTGGCTGGCTACATTGCATGCCCCGGCTGTATTCCATAGCTCTTGGGATGGTTCAAAGTCTTTTGTTTCATGTATCTTTGGACAAATACCCAGAGATTTCCCTCATGCTGTTTCTGCTCTGGCTGATGTGGTCTGGACTGCAAGGAAGCCAGGTTGAGTCTTGTTCCTGGATGTTGATGTCTATCACTATCAAAAGGTTCGTTCCCATGTGATCGTCAAACTGTTGATGATTGCCTCCTCGCAGAGGCCACATACATCCATTCAAATGCTCTGGCTCTCATCAGGTTGACAGTGGAGTTAATGGGGACAGGATTTTCCGACACGTCCCTAAAGATGCAGGTTTCTCTGCATTCCAGTCTGCTGCTTTGGTGCACAGGAATGAATGCCAGCTGTATTTCCCGGATCCTCCAGCCACTGTGCGGATGTCTTTCTCCCCATTTTAAAAAGGGGCCAACCAGCTGCCCTTCATGTCAGTGTAATTTTAGCACTTCAAAAGTTGACTCTTACTAGAATTTCCAACACACATTGTCATCCACTCTTGGTTACTAGGAAAAAGAAGATGGCTACCCACTCAGGGACCTGTCATTTGGTGGGAGTGAACTTTATCCCTATAGCAGTATAGGCATTGGGGGGTTGGAGCGAGTAGAGGGTGGATATTATCAGAGCTATTGGCCAGCTTCAAGGGCAATGTTTGGGAAATGCCTCATGCACAGTGTACACTCCATTTATACCAAAGTTTGGCCATTTGCCTGTGGAAGGTAAAAACTGGTTGAGGTTTTGTCGACACCCTCCTTGTTATCCCATTGTAGATGGGCAAGCCTGAACTAATAATGTATTGAGGATGTTTGTGTACATTTATTTGAAAAAATAAAATAATAATAGTAATAATAATAATAATAATAATAATAATAACATTAATAATAATAACAACAACAACAACAACAACAAATTAAAATATATATAATATACATATATTAAAAATAAGTGACCTGATATTTTTATGGGTGAACACATTGGAAACATAATATATCATACATCCATACATTACATTATATGCTGTGTGCAGCAATAAAGAGTTTTCCATCCAACCCACAGGTGAGGGCTTGCTTTGCTCACAATGAGTTTGTTAACAATATTATGGACTTGTTCTATCACCTCTTTCCATGTTGCTAACTGTGTACATGTGTATGTGGTGTATGTTCTCTGCAGTTATATGCAACATGTGTGCAGTGCAGTACTCAATGGAAACAGATGCACAGAGCATTTAACATTTAGTATCCAAATTTAAGAACTAAATTCTTCACACTATCTGTCGTAGACTACATTCACACTCATGAATATTTTATTTGATGAGATTAATTTTCCAGCTTGTCTGTGTAGTGTGGTTTCCTATCAATGACTAAAGTCGATTTGGTATATAGGGATTTTGATAAAGGGAATTAGTCAACAGTTGGCATAGTTTTGGACTTTTGATCACGTGTTAATAAGGATTAAGCTAGTAAGCTTTTAGAATTCTCACTTAATAATAACCCACTACTGACTAGGATCGAGTTCATATACAGTCCTGCCCGATTCACACAAAAGTATAAATTATTCTTGATATAGCTACAGCACATTCAGAAAAACACTACAATTAAGAAGCATCTAATTTAGGATATTATTAATTCTAAATTTTTAGTCAGAAATTCTGTCGTATTATTCATCTCCTTGCATCTTTGCTTAGATTCTAATCTTGACAGAGAGTTTTCCTTGGTTATCTCCCACACAACCTTTAGGAAGCACCACAACTTTGTGTTGGCCTGGGGCCAGGTTGCTGTACTTCACAGGACTCCTACAGGAGATGGTGGCCTTGGAACCATCCAGCCGACAACGGAAGGAGGTTACATCTGGTGTACCCACAAACTGAACAGTGGCTTCATTTTCACTGATGCTGACTCCATCATTGATCAGATGGACAGCACATACACCTAGAGGGTATGATCTCATGATAATTATGGTCATGTGATCAGATGCCATGGTTACAACAAATATGGCTGTATGTATGATCAATGGATATTATGTTCTATATAATATGGATTACGTCACACTGGAGGCAGATAGGATCATGTGAATATCGGTAAGAGTATGAGGTTCTGTATGTTTTAAACCTCCTCTATATATATGAGCAAGAGTAAAGGTACAAAGATAGTGAAAACTATAGATTAACCGAGACAACCACACAAGCATAGCATCACATATATATATTACCAATGAAAATACGCCTTCGGACCACATATCTTTCTCTATCCACTGTCTTGGAAACTATCCTTAGTGTGTAGCGGCCAGTAGTGATATTATTATACTGAATGATTCCATTTGAACCTGAAACAACAAGAATGTATATATAATATATATATATATATATATATTATATTGTATCATCAATTGTTGGATGACATACAATCTTGCTTCACTTTATCAAAAGTGCATATTGAAGTGGCAGTCTTGCTGGTAGAAAATTCAGCAAAGACACTGCCATCAATCACTCTTGGACTGCTGTGCAACATATGAATTCTAAATGCAGGTACTATAAAGGAGGAAGACAGCATAATTACTACATTGCACTCCAAATGAAATCTTAATATCTGGTTGCATATATAGTGCATTGTCTCTAAAATATCAGGGAGTATGCTAGTACTCCCTATATGGGATTGCCCAAATGGTGTACCATACCCCTCCCCCAAAAGAAAGCTTATATCTCAGTTAAAACTGACATTGGCAACTTCTTAGCTGCCTAAATGGTGGTTTCAGCTAATATTAGCTCCAAAAAGACTTTAAGCAGTGTGCCAGCAGTAAAAAAAAAACATTTATAAAAAATCCATGAAATTCATCTTCTCAATCTTCTTTGTTTCTCTCTATATTCCAATGCATAATTGGCATACAATAGGTCTTCTCATCATAACTGGCAAACAATAGGCTCTCATCATAACTGGTGTACAATAGGACCTCTCATCATAACTGTTGTACAATAAATCCTCGCATTATAACAGGCATACAATAGGTACTCTCATCATAACTGGCATACAATAGGTCCTCTCATCATAACTGGCTTACAATAGGTCCTCTCATCATAACTTGCATACAATAGGTCCTCCAATCATAACTCGCATAAAATAGGTCTTCTCATCATAATTTTAGTTCCAAAACACTCCAAATGATACAATAATCGTTTCCAACTAGTATTTTTCTTAATCAACTGAAGAAGAAGAAAGAAGAAAAAAAACGGTGAAAAGTTGTAAGTATTGTCAACTCAACTTCTTTTGACAATTTGTTCCACAATGAATGACTGTCGCTTAATTCAGCTATTTAGTTTGAGGAGGACTCGCTCCTGGTCCAATGTTACCATATCCAAAGGAGGCTATAGCAGAGCCTCTCAAAATACCTGTTGTCATGATTTCCTGAGCAATTAACATGTCCTCAAAGGATTCTGTAGCAGACCTAACATGGATACAGTCAACAATAGATAGCAAAATATTTTGGTATGTTCTAATTATTTTGTAGTGGTAAACATGATACACAGTGAATATCAACAATAGATAGCGTGTTTAGATATGTGCGGTGTTCAGCAACAATAAACAAGTTAGAAAATGTGTTTAAATGTCTGGTAGAACTTCAACCAACAGCTTACACTTGATGAAGTCTGCCACTTCTCCCTCACTGCAAAAGAGCAGATAATTTTATTTAAGAACAAACAGCTATATTGGATTGACCTGTTAAAACAGATCAGAAACATGACTATACCCAAGCAAACCACCCAGTTTTATTCCCTTTACACTTTAAAATCATGTACATCAACATTGAGCTGTTTTTAAAGTCACAGAGTGCCTGTGCCACCCAAAACAATATTGGTGTATATGGTTCTAAAAGGTAAAGGGTGTCAACTAGTTGTGGACTACATGGTACAGTCTTGCTTCCATTTTTTAACAGGTCAATCCATATAGCTGTTTGCTTTTAAGTTGCTTTTTTAGGTGAGTGTCCTAAAAAGATATAGTTCATATCTCAGCTAAAACCCACATTGCAGCTTCCTAGATGCCTAAATGGAGGTTTCACTGATATTATCTCCAAAAGGACTCCAAGTGTGCCATGAATTCACTAAGGTAGTAAACTAGAAACACAAAAAAACAATGAAAGTTTGGACAAAAACCTTGAAATCAAGGATCTATGTTACATGTATATCTTTTCCCCCCACTTGTGTAATTTGTGTACTATGGTTCCATTAAAAAAAAAATTTAGTACAAGAAGACTCCAAAATGTTCCAATGTCTAGCAATGACTATCTGTTTCCCAACGGCAGTAAAAAGTGTGGGTAGAGATGGTTGTCAATATGCTATCAAGTAAGCTCATGTGCTCTTTTATCATTAGAATTTGGTAAAGACATCATGTGCTCTATTATAAGCAGAACAAATGAGTTTGTGGAAGTTTCCCTCCTGTGCAACTGTTACCAAGGCCAAAGGTGGTTGCAGTTGATCCTCTACCAAAAATCTGCATTTTGGTTAGGTTATCTCCTCACCTCTTGCAGGATGCTGTAGCTGACCATTACATGGGTGCAGTAAACAGCAACAAGATATGGTACGTACTATTTATTTGTTGTGTTGTTGACAACGTGATATACATGGGTATCGTCAACAATAGCAACAATGCATGGCATGTGTCATATGAGCAATACACAAGTACAAAAGTCCTGGAGAACCTGTAGTTCACCCTTAGTACAGTCCTCTACCACTCAACTAGAAATAACAAACAAACAAACTAACTAACAATTGAAAAAAAACAGGCTTTACTGGAATTGAAAGAGAGGAAACAAGACTGTTTACATGTCCAGTTAGATGACCCTTTACATGTACTTCGATATTGCGCAGATTTTAAAATCAGAATAATAATTGGTGTGTACGATTTTAAATGGTAAAGGGACTCTAACTGGTTGTGGAACATTGTTTTGTTTCCTTTCTGTTTTAACAGGCCAATATACACTTTTAATTATGTGTGTAGGTATATATATATATATATGGTGTAGAATAACTTGGTTCTGGAGTTATCCTTAGCAATGTTTTGAAGGTGGCTATTTGAATAATGATAGGAACAAAAAATATACTTAAACAAGAGATAAAAATTGTTTGATAAAAAAACTCTACAGCTATTATAAACTATTTTTAGACAAACCTTGACTTAGAACAGCAACATTGTATTGTAAAGGTCAAGGGTCTATCAACATGATTGACATTTGTTTCCATTCTTTTTTGACATGTTAATCCGTGGATTGCCCAAGGAAACAAGAGTTTACCCATGAAGACACACCTGTTAGATGAACATTTATCATGCTATAATCTCAGCTGCACCTTTTAAAACATTGGTAACAGTCACGAACCACCTAAAGCCTCTGTTGGACTTGATAACAGATGCCAGGAAGTAAGAACTTCACAAACCAAACAGCAGAACCAAGCAATGGTTCTTTATTCTGCTTATAATAACACAGCACTTGCTCTCTTTACCCAATTCTAATTATAAAACAGCATGTGAGCTAACTTGATTGCATCATCAATAAACACCGCTACCATGCCATTTTAACACAATTGAGAAACAGAGTAGACACTGCAAGGAGTCTCCTAGTCGTAAAGTTTATATAAATGCACCTATCGTACGCAAATTATGTGCTTGAAGATGAATTCCAAGGAGGTTTTTTTCTTTCATACATTTGACGTTTTTTGCACTGTTGGTTGACTACTTTAGCGAAGGATTCAAGCCACACTTGGATATTTTTGGGTACTAAAATCGGCTAAAACTACCATTTTGGCAGCTATATAAGAAGCTGCTGATGTAAGATTTAGCTGAGATATGAACTTTGGTTAGGTTATTTTGCCATCCACCATATAAAGTAAGGGGTCTATCCATGTCCTCCCGATTTTTGTCATGTGTATATATTTATGTTTCTGTCCATATTCTTATGCATAACTTGCATACAATAGGCCCCTTCATAAGAAGTTTTAGTACCTGAAGACATGAAATATTCCAATTCATTATATATAGTAACTTTTTCTCAGTGACAAAAAAAGGATGATTAATTATTACCATTGATGTTGTAATCAAGCTACCGCATGTGCTGTTTATAACTAGAATTAGTTCATTCTTGAAAATAATGGCATGTTCTCTATTATGTAGCTGAATTTGAACCGAGTATTTACCAATGAATACTCGTCTTAAAGCGACAAGCAAAAGCAAGCAACTGTACAACAACATGTGCATGTGTACTTCAGCAATAAGCTATGTTTAGCTAGTTTTAAAGTTCTCCTGAGCAACTGAAGTCTCTGAACCATGGCTGACTCTAATAACAAAAGAATGACAACGTATGATATATGCTGTCTAGTCCACAGCAATATATAAATAGTTATGTACCGACAATTATATTAAAATCAGCGATTTGTTGTTTGTTTACCAACATTTCAACTGAATAATTCAGGGTGATGAAAAAATGAAAATCAACTCAGCATTCTAGTTTTTCAGTCACATGATGAAGACTGTGCAGCAGTTCAAATGGCAAGAAGCAAAAAGCATAAATCTGCCTTACATGTTTTGTGAAGTCAGCCATTCAAGTGTTTAATATGAGTGGTGATCTCTGTGGTTGGTTTTCTGGTGTTTGGTTTGCCACAATGTTGAAGGATTCTGTAAATTTTTATTATTGGATTGGCTGCCAAAGAAAGAAGAAAGGAAACAAGCATATCCCCATGTAGACAATAAGACAATATTACCCTTTACCAATTAAAACCTTTACTATTTAAAATAATATCACATTTAAATCTGCTAATGATTGGGGGTATATCATAAATGGTAAAGGGTCATCTTATTGGTTGTGGTCTACATCTGGTTTCCTTCAAGTCTTTTTTTCCTCTCATCTATTTAATGTGTCTATGAAATGGTCTATTTCTATAGACTTTTCTTCCTACATAGGTCCTTTCAATACAATTATTCTACCAGAACACTTCAAATGTTTCAAAGAGTTGCAGTGACTTTTTGTTACAATATATGCTTGTGTGTGCAATAGTGAGCCTAGCTGGACTGATATAGCAAGAACTGCATATTTTCCCCAGAAATGATTTATTGAGAAGCTTACTCATGTGACCATAGTTCACAGCTCAGAATTTCAGCAAAGTCTAATTAAACAAATTTTGATCAATTTATATTTATGTGTGTATTGGTATCTGCATCTTCTTGAAAGAGATTGCTTGACTATAAAAATCCGCATGACTACAAAAAAAAAGTCAAAAATGTTACACTTTAAATATAGAAATTGACTCATCAAAAATTGTTAAATACAAACATTTGGAGATACATTTAATCAGTATTATATTTGGCATTCATAATTTAAGCTAATTAAAGGATCCTTCCCATAAATGTTTGTGGTCTACAATGTGAATTCTTGTTATATTTCCTTTTTTAAAAAATCTTTTTTTTGTTCTGAGAACACTCAAAGTAAAAAAAGAAAGAACTATAATTCATTCGTACATTCCTATATCCCTTCAATGGCTAGCTGCTAGTTGCATATACAAACCTTTGTCTTGGCAGAGACTACCAGTATATTCTGCTGGACATGTGCAAGTGTAGGTCAGAACTTGTTTACTGCAAGTAGCATTATTCTGACAAATATTCACTTCACATTCTTCCAGAACTGAATAGGAAAAACAACGAGTGTGTATGTATGTGTGTGTGTATGCATGTGTGTGTGTGTGTGCATGTATGCATATGTGTGTATGTGCATGTGTGTGTGTATGTGTGTGTGTGTGTGTGCATGTGTGTATGTGTGTGTGTACACAAAAGTTGTAGGAAATAGTTCAAGATAGTACATATCGTAAGACCAAATGACAATGAGTATATTATTTAAAATAGTGTTACTAATCATAATACTCTAAATGAAGTAATAAGTGCCCACCAGACTCTGTACATCTGTCTCCTCTGAATCCTGCACTGCACCTGCAGGTATTGTTCTCCATACACACTCCATTCTTACAGGGAGGATCACACCTGACTGCAGAGAGAGATTATTAGTATGTACCGATAAGCGACATGTTTATAAACAAAATATTAATTATAGCAAAACTTACATCAGCAAAAAAAAAACATCACCAAGAAAACTATATAATCAAAAATGATTAACTACAACCTTTACCATGTGGTTACAGCATCACTATATAACTATATAAATATATATTATATATACATCTATAAATACATATATATATGTACATAAAAATGTTCTATTTAGAAATAAACAACTATATTGGATGATCTATTTATCGTTAACTGCCGAAAAAGTATTATGCCATCAATGCGAACATTGGTTGTGAATCGAATTTTTTAAAAAGTCCATTTCCCCAAAACACCATATTTTTTTACCTGCACATTCTCCAGAGATGCATAGCTTTTGTTTGCCTCTATCAATAGAGCAGATAGTTACAGCTAATTGTAGCTTATTATATTTGCACCCAAAATAATATTCACAGCTTGAAAAATATATTATTGAATAAAGTTAAAGCTATTATAATTATTATAAAACACACAAATAAAGTCAGTGTGAAATACAACTGTACCCATGTAGACCACAACCAGTAAGATACCCCTAACCATAAAAAAAAAATCTTATACACCAATAATGTGGTTTTGTGTTTGGGGCACTCTACTCTCCATGATTTCATAACCAGCACAATATTGATATGATTTTATGGTAAGGGAGAAAGATCTCACTGGTTGTGATCCAAATGGGTACTGTCTTGTTTCCTTTCATTTTTAAGGGGGAACTATTTTTAAGGGGGGACTATATAAATCAGCCCCCCCCCCCCCCCCCCCCCCCCCTATTCCCAAAACCAATCTTTTGAATTCAAATTTCAACACAACATATGCAGGTCATTTTAGTGCCATATTGTTGCATGTTCTGTGTGCTTTGAAATGATAAGTTGAATATCATAAGAGGCATATTTTCTTACATGATACATGCACCAACATCAAGGTCATTAAAAAAAATGCACCCCTAGCTTGAAACTGTCATAACTCACTCATGCATTGCAAAACACCAAAATTGGTGTGTGGCTTCCCAAATTCCTTAACTGTGATATGTATGAATAGATTTTACTATGCATGTGTTGAAAAGTTATAAGGCAACGTATAATATTGGAAACACTTCAAAATCACGCATTTTTAGGCAAGTCTAATATACGTGCATTATCTCTATGCATAGTAAAATCTATTCATGCATATCACAGACAAGGGATTTGGGAAGCCACGCACCAATTTTGGTGTTTTCTTACTCCTGTATACGTGAGGTATGTCTGTGTCAAACTTGGGGTGCAGATTTTTTCTAACTTGTCTATTGTTGCTATACACTACACATACATTGTTCCTATTGTTGACTGGATGGTGTATCCATGTACACCATCTTGTCCACTACAAAACAACCAGAACATACTATATCTTGTGGCTAGCTATTGTTGACTGCACCAAGTAGGGTCAGCTACAGCTTCCTTCAAAGACTCGGCAACATTGAATAGGAGAACAATAAAGCAGATATTTTGGTAGAGAATCAGCTACAGCCTCCCTTGGACATGGTAACAGTTTACCAGTATAGAGAACTCCATCGACCAAATGTGAGCCATTTGTAGTGGTATGAATCATCAGTATAATAAACTCACTAGTATGAGTGTGTTGTGTGTGGACAGAAATTATACTACTTTTCTCCAATTGTTTTGGTTACTTTACTGGATTTAAAAAAGAGTAGTCGTTGACGTCATAGAGTCTTCTGTTACGAAAACTATGATGAGTAGTCTATTGTATGCCAGAAGGGGGGGAATACACCTGAAACCACAGAAATATGAATGCATATTTGTAGCTGTTATAACTTTCCCCCCTTTCCTTTTGTATAGATACTTTTGATATCAACTTGTTGCTTATTGTGTGTGCTTTAAGAAGACATGTAAAAAATCTCTATAGACAACTTTTCTTAGAAGATACATTCAAAAAGGCAAGAGTCACTATAAACATTGCACTCCCCAAATTGCTGCAAGGATAATTACCAGGTTTCTTGTCTACAGAAGCCCAAATTTGTGTGCTTGCCAAAACACTAAGTTTTGATAAGACGGAGACAATAATTTTTTTGCTCGACGCATTGCCAAGTTATGGTGATTAAAAGACGTGACATCACAGATATTGCGTGGGTTTTTTCGCGGTTGGAAATGAAGTGCCTTATAACTAATCAATGCGAGACTGTGTTGATAATGTCTCCGTCTTATCACAATTTAATGTTTTGGCAAGCCACAAACCAAATTTAGGCATCTGTAAACAAGACACCTGGTAATTATCTTTGCAGCAATAAGGGGGTTTAATGTTTTGAGTGACCCTTTCCTTTTTGGATGTATCTTCTAAGAAGTGGTGCCAATAGAGATATTTCACATATCATCTTCAAGCACACACAATAAGCAACAAGTTATTATCAAAAGTATCTGCACAGAATAAAGGGAGAAAAGGTTATAACAGCTACAAATATGTATTCAAATTTCGGTGGTTTCAGGTGAAGTCCCCCTGTGAACTGAAAAACAAGAAATAAAGATCCTTGAAAATGAATCATACAGGTTTTGTACACCTCGACTTTTATATTTGTGCTGCCAGTTTACTACCTTAGTGAACTATTCAAGGCATGCAAGGAGTCATTCAGGAGCAAATATCAGCTGAAGCACCGTTTAGGCATCTAACAAGCTGCCAATGTGAGTTTAAGCTGAGATATAAGCTATGGTTTGGGGAGATTTTCAGTCTGCTGGGTTAATCCAATACAGAGAGAACTAGCACACTTTCTGCATGGTATAATAATTGTATATGAACAGGTAAAATCACAACATTCCAATTCTAACATAAACGAACATATAGGATCCTGATATTACACACTCACTTGGTTTGGACATCTCTATGATGTTGTTCCGCATCTCCATTCCCAGCATGGTAGCTGCTCCTATCTCCACACGTTTAGTGGCAGCAATGTCAAATAGACAGAAGCTATTATCCCCACATATTTTCTTGGCTTCATTCTCCAGAGTGGTATTTGTGAAAGTTGGAGCAAATACAGGGAGGAAATCAGGACAGTAGAAATTGCTCCAGCTTTCAGCAGATCGGTATGTGAAGAGACTCTCAGACTCATTGGCTATGATCCCTGCCAAGCAAACAGCAAATATGTTTGGCACATTCAGCAATTAAAAAAATACCCACCATAGAGGGTATTTAAATAATATGCAAGCAATACTCCATGCCAGAATTGTATAGCCTACATACCTGACATGTTTGGTGAAAGTGGAAGTGATGATCATTTCCTTATACACACTTTAATTGCTTATAAGCTGAAGGCTGTCAATGCTGATTTTATTTTCCCCACCTCTTCATGTAATCGATCATAACTTTTCTGAATTTTGCAGTTTCATCATCAAACTTGGCAAGAAGGTTAGTGCACCAATGTGATGGTGCCAGGCCATAGTCAGGTTACCATCTTTTCATATTTAACTAAAGTAACAATGATGTTTTATACCTAGCTAAAGATATTCATACCTCATATATACACATGGAGTAATTACCCTGCAGTCTATTCTTAAACTTGTCATCGATCACCCAGATGTAATTATGCCATCTTCGTAAAATTTGTCTATATTATGGCGACAGAAAATACTTTCGGGTTTAGTACTAAATGGAATCGACATCCTCATTGACTTCATTGAGAGGGTTCTAAAAAATGTGGTATTAGCAAATTGACCGAGACAAACACGTGATGTTAAGTTAACTTTGAGATAATGGCAATCAAAGATATCAGACATATTTCTTGCACATATAATCATTACTACAACAACACAACTATATATATAATCGCATATAAATTTGATAGAGACATTATAACCAATTTGACATGTTGTCTATTAAAACTTGGGACTAGTGTGATGAAGACATGCTGAGATAGGAGGACTTAAATGGTGTTAAATTAGGATGGAATCTGGGATCAAACTTCTTTGGCATTGCATATGCTGTTGCAAACACCCACACAGCTCCAATACTGTCCTGTGTATTATATACACTTTATATTCAACCAGTGATGATTCCTATCCTGAAAAGAAAGCAAAGCTCTTTAAGTATGCTAAAAGGCTACCTCCTGATGTAGTCGAGTCTGACTCATTGGGAGACAGAAACTCCACCTATGAAAATGAAATACCAATCAATAATAAAAGTAGGTAGTGCCCAGCTGGAACGGCTATTATTATAGCAGATTCATTACTTACCTTTATTTCCAAGGAGAATGGTACATCTTCTTCCATTATATCCTAGTAACAACTCGGTGCTCTTCTACAAGTGTCTTGTCAGAAATCTCGGGGCTGGCATGCAACACCCACTCATGTTTTCTATGTAATTGAGCTATCAGATTGGTGAAAATCAGGTCATGCCACATTTCTGTTTTTCAAATGTTCAAGCAATGTCTCTTTCCTACTTATATAGTAGGAAATACTAACTATTGGCTTATTACCATGAGACTTATGAGAGAGTAGACATCATTCTAATTATAGGAAATCAAATTTAAACATTTTCTGAATAGCGGTTAGCATGTTATGCTAATTTGTAAACAAAGCATTTGAGATAGTATTAGCACTTTCTTTTTCTACCAGACCTGGTAGGAGTAGTGATTCTCCAGGCCTGGTAGGAGGATTGATCCTCCAGGCCTGGTAGGAGGAGTGATCCTCCAGGCCTGGTAGGAGGAGTGATCTTCCAGGCCTGGTAGGAGGAGTGATCCTCCAGGCCTGGTAGGAGGAGTGATCCTCCAGGCCTGGTAGGAGGAGTGATCCACCAGGCCTGGTAGGAGGAGTGATCCACTAGGCCTGGTAGGAAAAGTGATTCACCAGGCCTGGTAGGAGGAGTGATCAGCCAGGTCTTGTAGGAGGAGTGATCCGCCAGGCCTGGTAGGAGGAGTAATCCTCCAGGCCTGGCAGGAGGAGTGATCTGCCAGGCCTTGTAGGAGGAATGATCCACCAGGCCTGGTAGGAGGAGTGATCTACCAGGCCTTCTAGGAGTGATCCACCAGGCCTGGTAGGAGGAGTGATCCACCAGGCCTGGTACGAGGAGTGATCCACCAGGCCTGGTAGGAGGAGTGGAGGAGTGATCCACCAGGCCTGGTAGGAGGAGTGATCCACCAGGCCTGGTAGGAGGAGTGATCCACCAAGCCTGGTACGAGGAGTGATCTACCAGGCCTGGTAGGAGGAGTGATCCACCAGTCCTGGTAGGAGGAGTGATCCACCAGACCTGGTAGGAGGAGTAATCCATCAGGCCTGGTAGGAGGAGTGATCCTCCAGGCCTGGTAGGAGGAGTGATCCTCCAGGCCTGGTAGGAGGAGTGATCCTCCAGGCCTGGTAGGAGGAGTGATCCTCCAGGCCTGGTAGGATGAGTGATCCTCCAGGCCTGGTAGGAGGAGTGTTCCTCCAGGCCTGGTAGGAGGAGTGATCCTCCAGGCCTGGTAGGAGGAGTGATCCACCAGGCCTGGTAGGAGGAGTGATCCACTAGGCCTGGTAGGAAAAGTGATTCATCAGGCCTGGTGGGAGGAGTGATCCGCCAGGCCTTGTAGGAGGAGTGATCCGCCAGGCCTGGTAGGAGGAGTGATCCTCCAGGCCTGGTAGGAGGGATGATCCACCATGTCTGGTAGGAGGGGTGATCCACCAGGCCTGGTAGGAGGGATGATCCACCAGGCCTAGTAGTGGGGGTGATCTCTCGGGCCTGGTAGGAGGAGTGATCCACCAGGCCTAGTTGGGGGGGGAGGGGGGGGGGGGTTATCTATCCTGCCTTGTATTAAGGGTAATCTTCAGTGAAGAATGTCCTGAAGAAAAGAAACATCATACAAAGGTTTGTAATAGTTTAAACTTTGCTCAAAAACAACAACTTTTCTAAGAAGTTTTACCTCAACTACCTCTTATTTAGGAGGGAATGTAAGTACGATATATTTATACTACACATACATCTACGAACATAGAATATCGGTGCAGCAGCACCAACATCTTTCCACTATGTTGCTTTGTGTACTGCTGCAATTATCATCTTAGAACTACAGCACATACAACAATTTCTAAATTATCAGCAATATTATGTGATTTTTATGGGAGTTGGAGGGACACAACTGAGGGTAATAACTGTACAATAAATGGTGTAATTATATCAACAAAATGTTTCTAAAATCATTCATATGCAATTACCAACAACAAATATTACTATATATTACTCACATGTCATTCCAAACTTGTTGTGAATATTCTCCACAGAATCATCCAATGGAAGTGCCTTCACTCCATTTCTAGGCATGAGATCATCTGATTTGATGTGATTAAATGATCCCATTAATCCTGCAGTGGTCCTCTGCATAGATTCAGGCAAGCTCACCAACATCACCCCAACTATTCCATTTGTAATGGTTATCTCCACAAAAGCTCCACTAGAGAATAAAGCCAAAACAGTTTTGTTCCCTTTGTCCAGAAGTGACATGCCCTCAAACTCTAGTACCATCACATCCCCAAATATAACTTCTTCTCCATTCACAAGCACAAGCAGAGATTCATCATTCATGTCAACTTCAAACTGCACAGACGTATTGGTGGGCAGCTGCTTGGCCACAATGGCTGTGAAAACTGTTCCGGGAGCTGGAAAGCCCTGATTGTCTAGCAATTGTTCCATGCGTCCCTGGAGAGAGAAGATTTCAGTTACTGTCTGAATGAGGATAAACTCTCCCTTTCCATTAAAAGTGTATGTCTGCCCATCCAAAGTGACCATGTGAGGATCTCCAAATGTATAGCCTATGAATAAAAACATGAATATATTTTATTTACCAACAGGCATTGATAAAGCATACAGAAGCTTATTCGGATATCGTTAATTTAAAAAAAAATCAATCGTACATGCTGAACACCAGATTTTTACTGGTGCCAAGCAGACTTTGTATCTTAAAATGCAAAAAAACCTAGCGTACAAAATGTATGCTCGACTAATTTTGCCAGTGCAGACAGTACATATTGAACCTTATCACATTATACAGGCACTTACTACCTGCGCAAACAGACATTATTGATTTGCCTCTGACATAAGCGATAAAGATTGAGTTTTTCTTTCATACAAGCTTACATATGTGTCATATCTATTGGAGAATGTGGCACCAAGAGGAAAGAAAAAACTGGATGTGGCAGCTTTTCATACAGTGCAAATGAGCATGATGCAACAATTTCACATGGACATGAGGTCTCAACACCAAAAAGGTAATGCAGCTCCTGACATATGAATGGGATGCCCTCTGGATTTCGTATTTTATAATGCAAATAGAAATGGAATGAACAAATTGATTATCATAGTTCTTCTCAATTGCTGGGGCTACTTCTAGAAGTACTCTTCCTAGGTGGGAGTGAATACTCACTTTGTGGTGGCCATGCGTGATACTCAGTCGAGTTCAACTGCTGCCATCACTCCTTAAACTCTTTCCATACAAAATAGAGTGTACCAAATGATAAAATTATGACACCCACAAACACAATCGCATTGCCAGCATTATTAGCACATTTTGATTTTTGAAACTTTTTCCATCTAGAGTCATAAGTGCATGTGTATGCCAGATTTTATGGTAGTCACTTCCATTTGACCTAAGCGAGAAATTAAAAAAAAAAATTATTATTTTTAAATGGCAGAAAATTACAAATGCCATTTCATGGACCATTTCTTCCAGGTGTTTCTGGAAGCTCTGCATCTATGCATGCACCAGGGACCATTCTAAATAACTACACTCATGAGAAAAGAGGTGCTCCAAGATGGACTTTCTTGAAGTACTTACATATTGTTGTAAATATTGCACAATACATAGCTTATTTCTTTATGTTAAATGATCCAGTTCATACACTTAATTTGCATTATATGAACTGTTTGAAATATTCCTGAAAAATCATAGCTCTAATTGTAATGCTTTAAAAAAAATCCATTAATTAAATTGAGTGTCAACAGGTTAAATGAGCACATGTTAAACTGCACAGAGGACTAGATTCATCTAGAGTTATATACAAGATTATAACAGATATCATGTGACTATAGCAGATCCACCAAGGAATACTATTTATTTTTTTCAAATAAAAGTTGGGACAAATTAAAGTCTTTGCACATAGCTCCATTGCCATGAACATATATATAGCCTAGTGAACAGTGAGATTATACATCAACACAGCTGCATAACTACACTCAGATAAAGTCACAAAAAAAACGTGTTTAAATGAATGAAGGCTAATCTGAAGCAAACCCACATAACCGTTATACATCAAGCTTTCCTGCATGAGCATTTAATTATCCTAAGCTCCAAGCCTGGATGGGATGTTGAAAATATTATAAGACACGGTTCACTGCTTACCCACGAAAAATAGTCACCATTATGGAGGAATATACTAGGCTTATAGTGATCTAAGTTACCTGGCAGTGGTAGTCTATAGTCAGTTTCACACCCTTCTGGTCTTCCTTTAACATAACTGTCACAGCTTAGTATTTCCAATTTGCAGCACAGGACATAAGGCATCAGATCTTGTAGCACGTGTGTGTAATATTTACTTAGTGGAGATACACTATCTGCAGTCCCTCCAACTTGACTCTTCATTAGGACACCATCTTTCCCATAGCAACATTGTTGGCCAGAACCTCCACTATCAGGCCTGATGTCACATCAGTGATGAGCATAGGAAAAGTTCGAAATGTGATTCAGGAATATGGGAGGAGCATGAGTGAGATAAGATGGTTAGGAAAATTAGTACTTGTAGGAACGATTATTTAGAATGAAGTGGAGGATGGATATAGGTTAGAGGAAGACAAGAAGGACATGAATTTGGTAAAATGATAAACTATGGGGAAGAAGCACAAGATAAATGGCGACAAGAAAAAACATATGTACATGGATGTGGATTTATATAGAAGAATGGAGGGTTAGGATGAAGGAGGTATGACAGAAAGGGGAGTAGAGAAAAAATGAGAAGAATTGAGGAAGTGAAGATCAATAGAACATAATACTTTGTCTAGGAAACATGCATCGTAACAAACTTACACACTCTGTCTGTAGCACTGCTTTATTCCTGGATGGAAGAATCTCATAAACATAGTGTGGTAAACTCTGCTGGAAGTAATGATGGATGTCCTGTCTTCCCTCTGATAGGAGAGGTCAAAATTGGCCACCAGTTGGTTAGGTGGGCAGTGATTCAGTCTATCCAGATGGGCAGATATATGTGTCGTTGTGTCTTTCCACATCCCACATTGCTTGCTCAATTTTGTATCATTTACACTGTTTTGTTGGACAAATGCAATACCAGTCCAAATGCTGATGTCTGAAGGAAGATACTGGCTAGGACTGATTGATATCTTGAATAAAACTGGACAAATGGAAAAACTAATGCCTGGTACTGTATAAGGACATGCCACTGAAAATGTTTCAAAGTTTACAGCAACTTTTTGTTCCCCATCATTCTCAGTTTTGGTCATTAAGCTTTCCACTTGTAATAGTTGAAACACCTGAGGTAAAATAACATTGTTGTAATAGAGGATCTGAAGACTGATATCCACAGTAACATTGTTCACTAATGTGGTAGGCACGAGAGACTCAGGAGACCATCTGAAAGTAATTTCTTTGACTTGTGTAATCAGTAAGTCAATATCATCTCCAGTGAAAGTTACTGCATGTGCCTGCTCAGCAGATACTGTGCATTGAGTGAAAGATTATGAACATGGTAAATAAATCCTAGCCATAATAATTTATATTTATATACACAGGAATATCAGGATATGGGAAGCGAGGGATGCATATGACACTATCTCTCAACAGTGTGCTATCAATACTACATAGGTAGGGGCGGATCCAGGATCTTTAAAGAAGGGGGTAATACATAGTGTATAACTCTACCCAGAAAGTTGGCTACATATGCTACTGAGATAGGATGCAAACCAAAGCTTGAAGAAGAGATAAAAATTCAATGATTTACGATACACACACAAAATATGAAGGTAACACACTACATATTTACAGCAACATGTGTCGGGGGTGACATCAAGCAAATTTCTCAACAACCTCTTCTGGAGAAAAAGACTACATCCTAATGACTTGATTTGGCAGAAAGTCTAGCCTTATGACACTTGTACTTCTCTCTCCATGCTAACGGCCGATCTAGTGTTGATTACAGCTGACACAATTGGAATGCTTATGCTCATCACCTGTTGCTGGTTTTGATAAGACAAAAACAGCCTCATTTCTTCATTTGCTAGAATAAGTTTGCTAATTTAATGAGACGAACACAGATGTATCATGAAAACCATAACTGGGAGGAGGGTGGCCCGTCAGCCCCCAAAGCCTCACCTGGATCCGCCCCTGTTAGGTTTGGTTTTATATAAGAAATACGGTGGGAATCATTCCAATAAAAATAGCCAATAGATAGTGATAGTTATATCAAGATACCAAGCACAGCACAGTTTAATCTCATGTGTATAAAGGCTGTATTTCTCATTGCAGTTGTGGAAATTTGTCAATTCTAATCTAAATTAGGCAAAAACACACACTTATTGCGTAGATTCAAGTTATGTGATAGTACTCATCTACATGAATTTTTTTTAGCTATAAATATGATCAAGATTAAGTTTACAAGAGTAGGATGGTACTCTTCAATTCCAGGTCATAAAAAATAACCACATGCCTATATTATTCAGTATCACATATTTGCAAGCACTTAGTACCACATAACATCTTACTGGACAAGAACTGAGCCTTTAATGGATTTTCATCACTGATGGTCAACATGAACGGAATAGATCCACTTTTCTGCAGTAAAGGACTGACACACACAGCTAGGGTGCTGTTCAGAATCTTGACCAAACCATCCACCCCATCAAAAGAACACTCCACCTTTCCCGTGAAGGAGGGTCTTTCAATAAGTATTCCTGTTCCCCCTAGCATGTTTCCAAGCCTGGGAGTCAATTCAATGGAAGCTAGAACAATAGTTAGAAAAGAGCAGTTGAAAGGAGAGAATAAAAAAGTGAAGTATGTGAGGCAGAATGAATGAAGGAAGATTCCAATTACTGTACTGATATAGTAGTGTAACTTAATAAATAGAGTTTGGATACAATATTTCAGCCGTGCATGCTTGAAAGATACAAATAATATAATGATACAAAGATATTTGATAATTTCATTTGACATATGGTTAGCTATAGTTTACTAACATCATTAGTCCAGAACAACTGGACCTGATGTCATGCATAATGGTGCTATAGGTTACCAACATTATTAATCCTGAAAGACTGGACCTGATGTCATGCATAATGGTTGCTATAGGTTACCAACATCATTAGTCCACTAGACTGGACGTGACGTCAAATAAACTTACCAGTCTTAATTGTAATAGTCCAAAAAGTGTCGTTGGCAATTCGATAAGATTCCTGGTTGCAAAATTTATCTCCTACAGCAATACCTAGAAATATTTGTAATAAAAATCTTTATCAAATATTAACATTGTATAACAAGTTCAGAGGAACAATAAATCATTTTTGCATTACTTTCACGTACACGCCAACTCATTTTAAATACATCCCTCAACATACTTCATCTTCCTATTCTACTGGTGCTATATTATTAACAGGTTCAGTCCACTAGAGGAATGATGGTAGCACATGTGAGCTGCAGTACAATGTGAAGACCCAGTCTAATGTAAATACATCCTACACTCTCAGTGCCACAAATTGGACACAAGTATGCAAGGAGCTAGGGCTTGTATATGGCTACATGTACTATACTTCTGTACTAGGTAAGTATGCAAGGAGCTAGGGCTTGTATATGGCTACATGCACTATACTTCGGTACTAGGCAAGTATGCAAGGAGTTAGGGCTTGTATATGGCTACATATACTATACTTCGGCACTAGGTCAGTATGCAAGGAGCTAGGGCTTGTATATGGTTCTGTACTGGGTAAGTATGACTGGAGCTAAGGCTTGTAAATGGCTACATGTACTATACTTCTGTACTAGGTTATTATATTTTGATGCATGAACTATTTCAAATTTTAATTTCATAAAATCATTAACCAATTGACTGCCGTAAGTTCAGCACCTTACTTACCTGGAAGCATTCTGAATCCCTTTTTTTGAGGAAGAAGGCACTTCAGGATGGATTTCCTTACTGTATATATGTTTTTTATTGATGATAATGGTGGAATTCAGCGATGCATATAGCTTTTTGTTTGCTTACCTCAAAGAAGCATATTCTAAAACCAAAATATAAATTATTGTATTAATTTTCAAAATATGTGAAGAGTTTGAGTTCATGAAAAAGAAACTATAATTGTTAAATACATTTACTGTGACTGTGTAGGGTCAATAGGTCAATATTTACCAATTTATTCAGGAATTGACATACTGGAGTTAACGAATTGGTTTATATAATTTTAAATGGTAAAGGATGTTGATTGTGGTCTACATGGGTACAGTCCCGTTTTCATTCATTTTTTAACAGGTCAGTCCAATAGAGCCGGGTTTATTGCTTTGAAAACAACATTTTTTCCTCTTGTTTATTTCTTTTTGTTTTGTTTGTCTTGTTATTTTAGGTAGTGGAGTAGAAGTGGATGACTACATCAAGTGTGAGCTGATTGGCAGTGGGTCTCCTAGGCATTTAAACACCTTCTAATGTGTATGTTGTTGCTGTCCACTACCCACATAGCAGCAGCACATTATAGGCATTGTTGTTATTGTTGACTGTACACATGCAACCATGTTGTCCACTACAGATAGTCAGAACATACAATATACGTTGCTATTGTTGACTGCACCCATGCTGGGTCATCTTTAAGGTAGCTATAGCCTCCATTGAGGACTTGGTAAGGGAAGCCACTAACTGTAGATATTTTGGCCATCTTTGGACATGGTAACAGTTGATCAGGAATGAAATTCCCAAAACCAAACAGCTGAACTAAAGTTAGAGTCATTCGTAGTTGTACCAATCATCCGACAAAATTGTGGTTTACTGACACTTACCACATTCCCCCGGTTGTGTTGCTGTTGTTGTTTTGTTGTTTGGGGGGGAGGGAGGGGGGAAGGGGGGAGGGGTCACCACTGGATTAAAAAATGGAGAAGTCATAGATGTTTATTGGAACATTTGGAGTATTCTGGAACAAAAGCTAGGAGGAGAGGACCTAATGTATGCAAGTTATGCGTGGGAAGGAACAGTGACACTAACCAAAGGTCCTTGAAGATCAATTACTTTTTATATTCACTTTTCCTTTGCGCTGCTTGTGAACTACCTCAAAGGATTCAAGGCATGCTTGGAGTCGTTTTGGAGGTAATAGTGGCTGACCTCCATTTAGGCAGCTAAGAAGTGGCTGATGTAAGTTTAGGATGAGATATCGCTATGTTGTTGTTTGGAGGCGGTTCAGTATGCCATTTTAAAAAGTGGGTCAATCCAATGATGTATATAATTGTCAAATTTCATGCTTATGGAAGACTTTCAGATATGATGTCAAACTTTTCTACAGGTGAGGAAGCACAATGGATAAAAAAATATTTTCTTTTTCATTCTTCACTGTTAATATAATATACATGTTAACAAATTGATTACCATAAGTATGTAATCAAGTGCCAACATCACCCACAAAAGGATATAAATAATGACAACACAGTCATGGTAAACACTGGACTATATTACCAGTGCACATCATTAGTGCTGACAAGGGTTTCAATTATATTCAATATACAGATAACTGTATGTTAACAGGTAGAAGCTGACAAATGCAACTGCTGTAAACCATCTCTCCATGGAATAGCTGTTTCTGGAAGCACTTCGGTAGAGGAAGGTGGCACAGGCACCTATGCATAATGGAAGCTACTCTGAATTCCTTTACCCTTGAGAAAGGAAGCATTCCTGGATAGATTTCATTTTGCTGGAAACGTAGTGAGATGTAGTGAACCATAGCTTTTATTAACTTACCTCAATTGATCGGAATCTTATACCAAACGACTGCATATTATATTTCCTTTCTATGAAATCAAAGTCAATGGCTCAAAACAATTATTAAAGGAGCTATTGTATAAGTGTCTAGTATTCTACAAGAAGTTCTGTGATGAGATTCATAAAGTAATCTCAAAAACTCTCGAGCCAAAGAAACTTCCGTAGCATACATGCAAAGTTTGTAGTTTTGCCAATTGCTTTTGAGATGCAGCCACCATGGAGCAGGAAAGATGGTCCAATTGTCAACAGTAGACATAGGTCACTTGATTTTTGGCAACTAGTTTCAAGATTCGACTAATATGCAATAGCACATTTAAAAAGATTACAGTGATGTTAGATTTATTTTGCACACTAAATTTGACATAGTATTATTATATAGCTGCATATGTATTCCCTATACCTATAACAGAACCTTGAGTTACCTGCATCCATCAATAGATAATATTGTTTTCCTGGCTCAAACTGGTAAGTGACCACAAAAGTAACGAGTCTTCCATCACTGTCTGGCAGAGGAAACACTACCGCACTTGAATTAGTCACATCAATAGAGTAAACATGAGTTGTTATGCCACTTTCATAAAGTCTAATGAAGCGAGGATCCTCTGGTCTCAGAACCTAATGAATGTGGTGGATTTGGAAAGTGATAATGGGCATGGAAGGGCATGTTCAAAGAGTGTTGGTGAGGAGAAAATGACAGCAAAGACAATGATATTTTGGAATTAGAGAAAACCGGAACTAGTGAGGTGGAATGAAGTGGGAGATGAGAAGGATGAAGGACAGAGGAAGATGTTAGAGGAAGATAGCTTCGAGTGGATAGGAAACATAAGGTTAATATAGTCCAGCTCACTGGTTGGTCAAAGGTCATAGTCCATGTAGTGGAGGGAGTAGGTGAGAACACGCCAGTTGGAGAGATGGAGTTGGGCAACACACGAGGACCACCAACTAGAGACAACAACATAATAAAGCCATAAGTGCAACAACAAGGTTTGGATTATTTCTTACCTCCTCCCAGTAAAGTGATGCAACGCTGGTCAGAGGAGACACTACAGAAATGGAATACAAACAGACCCACAAATAAAAGGGAAGGCAGAGTGACTACAAATACGGTGTAGCAATAGCTGCCATACATATTGTCTAACACAATATTAAAGACTCTATCTTACAACTCCACTGCACTAACTCACATCAGCTGTCTAAATATGTGACCAGAGTTGCAAGCAAATTCCATTTTAGTTATATGCATTTGAAAGGGTACGCTTAAAAAATGAATATGTTCGTTTTCCTTATTTGTCATAAGAAATCTTTCTCTCAACCACTGTTCATTTATAATCACTAGAGTAGGTGAAATAATCCAAACAGTGCGACTTCCTTTACTCAAGCAGGTTTAGGGGACATTGCTAAGGGAAGCATTCTCTAGGTTAAATCCCAGTAACTATGCCACACTACTTATCTATACCTGACTACTTTTTGTGCCATTATCATGTCAAGAATATGCTTACAGAAGGCTTCTGCGCTTCTTGCCTCAATAAAGAATGGCGACTTCAACTTCAAAGGATTGACTAATGAACCAATCCATGTAGTCCAAAATTCTGGGAAGGTAGAGCTATTTTGGATAACTCACTCCCCATGTTGGGATGGCACCCCCCCCCCCCCCCCCCCCCTGTCCACCCAAATATCAGAGTTTATATCTCAAAGAACAATTTCCCTGGGATGGGGCAAAGCAGGATTTCAAATACCCACGTCGCCACCTGGAGATTACATGGATTTGACACTAAATCAAACAAGCGAGAGTGATAGCTACAACTAAATACAAAAAAAATTTTTAAAAAAATGTGAAATTTATTTGGCTAGCTACAGTGTGTGTACATATATATCTTCCTTCAACATCAACTGGCATTGTCTTCAGCTTCAGATCCCCCAAAACCATCCAAATAACTCTTTAAGGTCACTCCCATCCGATTCATAGGATAAAGGAGAAAAGGTTACTTCCTTTGACATATTGACCTAGAAATCTAGGATCCACATATCCTTTGCAGCTAACAAAGTCTAGTTTGAATAATTTTAGTCTGTCCACGTAACTTTCTTGCACATAATTGAAAATTAATGTAAAGATCAAAAGTCTTAACTTCAGGGCCAAATTTTGTCAAATTTCCTGAGTTGACTCCTACATACCCCCAACTGGGGGTGGGGGTGGGATTAACATTGACTGGCACATGTAGATCCATTCATGGCTCCAAATGTTCCAATACACATCCACGACCAATCTGTATCTCGATTGTGGAATAAAGCATTTAATACGGATCATCTGTTGGGTAATGTGTCATCAATGAATGACCAACTTTCAGTTCTGCTATTGTAGAATTCCAACTCCTGTTACCAAGTCGAAAGGAGGCTGTAGCTGATTGTCTACCAAAATATGTGTTGTTTAGTTGATGAAGTTCTCTAGTGCAACTTCATTGTCCAAGGAGGCTGTAGCTGACCCTCCAAGGGTAATTTCAACAATAACAACAAGATATATATATATATATAGACGTGCTGATTTTTGTGTTCAATGAAGCGTACATGGGTACAGTAACAATAGAAACAAGACAAGCCATGTGCTGGCATGCGTAAGATATAACAATAATAAACAAGTTAGAAAAAAAGTTTAAATTAAATGTCTTAGTGGCCCAGAAGCTCTGAGTCGGACTTTGTAGAACTCTAACTTGGAGTAGTCCTCTACCGGATCACGGAAATAACAAACAAACCAACAAAATACTTGGCAGTATCCATATGACCACAACTACTTGATGACCCTTTACTATGTTAAATCATGTACACCAATATTTTAAAAATCCACGTAATATTTGGTGTGATCTATTTAGATACATCCATGTTTCCTTTTTAAACAGGTCAGTCCGATATATATATATATATATATATTATTTGTAAGGGTCCATTGTGTCGGCTTGCACAGCCTTGAGGGAAAACCACATAAAAATAATAATAATAAGAATGTATATGAATAAAGAGAGTACCCATGTAGACCACAATCTGTTTGAAAATCCTTTACCATGTAAAATCCTGTACACCAATCTTTTAAAAATTGACATAATGTTTGGTGTGATCTACATGGATACAGTGTGTTTCCTTTACTTTTTAACGGGTCAATCCAACATATATTTTTTTGTTGTTTGTAGACTCCATGGTGCCGGCTTGCTCAACATTGGGGGAAAATCACATTTAAAAATACAATTATAGAACAAAACAAATAAGAATGTAAATGTAATGTACTGCAACAAAGAGGAGTGCAGTATTTAGAGGATGAAACATAGTGGCACAATTTCATAAGACATCCTTTCCTTCACCAACTAGGGAGCAGATAAGAATTCAGCTCTCCAACTGGTGTGAACTAGCATTGACCAGTCAACCAAAATGATGGGTCCATCCCATCCTCAGAAGCATGAACAATACTGAGCTACCAGTATCTTTGTTGTCAGTTACAAAGGCTCTAGCTCTATCTAAATACTGAACTACTAGTGTCTTTGTTGTCGGTTACAAAGGTTCTAGCTCTATTTACGTCACAGAGTACAATCAGCTACCATGCATAGCTAGCTACAGCTAAACCAAGTTCATATTCATGTTGAGTCTTGGAATGTCTTTCGGTTTTGCAAACTGGCATGCTACTTTTCTTTCATGATCTACTACTCAAGACTGGTACTGTGCTAGATTATTAGTAGAGTAGCTACTAGAGTTAACTTACCTCAGCCAAGAAGCTATAAGAATTTCTAATCCTTAAATCTTATTGCTCGGATCCAACTCATCCCTAATTATGAGATATGTTATACGGAGTAATTTTATAATTTACAGAGGTTACCTCACTATTCCTTGCAACACCTCTGTAAGGATTCACAATTTTAAACAATTAACCAAGGAAGTGGGCAGGGGTGTAGCCAGGATTATTAAAAGAAGGTTTCGAGTTAAGCCACGAAACATTGAGAGTAGTAATGATGACCAGGTCCGGCTATGTGTATCAGTCTGTATGCTTAGCATACAACTTGGCTCAGATAGTAGAGCGCGCTCTTTATCAAGTGAGTGTACTGGGATTGATTCCCGGATTTTCAATATGTTATTTTCCCCAGAGTCTGTAGATCTTTTTTTTCTTCAGCCATTGGGCTCACTATGCACGCCTCTCCATATGCAGATACAGAATTTTGAGAATGGGGGGGAGGGGTCTCCATCTCCACTGGTGGCCCCGCGGTTGGTGAAGGATTACATATATAGCATCTAAGAGCATACTACGGCTGTTGTAGGATTCATCTATCCATATTTCTAGAAGCAAAAAAGTATTACAGAAGTCGACAGTTTACAGGTAGTCTCAGTCTAATTCACCAAGTGTGCATAGCAGCCCCACCCTCCATTCAGTTTGGCCATGGGCAGGAGGAATTCTGGGCAACCAAGAAACAAGCTAGCTACGCCACTGGTGGGTATGTGAAACAATGGCTGATGCCTCGAAGGCAGTGTGTCCAATCAACCAAGAACTTGTTGAATTTAGAAACCAGACATCTGGCTTGCCTATTCTAATGTGAAACCTACTTTGCCAAGCACATTGGTCTCTTGTAGACCCAGGCTATTTATTAGGTCTCACTTCAACCAACATTATTTCTTCGCAGTATAACATGCACAGTGTATTTATGTACATAGATGAACAGTTCCTCCTTAGAGAGTTTAATAAATTTTGCAAGAATACAGGGTTTCCCAAATCAGGTAAAGCACAAAAACACTGTTTGTTATTAACAATTGACTCAACAAAATGGAAAGGAAATATGACAGGTGTACCCATGTAGAGCAGAACCAGTTAGACAACACTTTATACCATTTAAAACACATGTCATGTAACCAATTCTACCAGTAAGACAAAAATCATACCGATCCACACTTGAAAAAAAATCATGTTCCGCAAATCCAACCTTTTAGACAATCCTTTACCAATTCAAATCATAATTAATATAGATTTTTAAAAGCAGGAGTAGCTATATATGATGAATACAAAGCTCGTCTAACTGGTTGTGGTTTATATGGGTACAGTTACTTTCTCTAAGTCGGTCCAAAAGAGTTGTAAGTATTGTTCTTGCTTCCAGTTGTTTTTAACAATATAGAAGTAGAAGAACTAAGACTCAAGATTAATGTCCATTTCTAAACACTTCCTACTTGAATTCTACGCACGTCAACACATAACATACCGTGTAAAGCCACCACCTTAGTGGAGGATCAACCACAGCCTAGAGTGGTGTATCCTGGCAGTAGCCAAGAGCACTGGAGCAAACCTGGGATGCAATACAAACATTTCAGACACTGCAGCTAGCTAGCTAGCAGTTAGCCAGTCCCATGTACACTGTTACAGAGTACATAGTAACCATTGGAATTCCACACGCATATCCGCATGCCATGCAATACTTCTAAGCACTCCCATCTATTAAATCCTAGGTACACTAATGGCCTACTTCGAAGACTTGGTAGCTAACAGTTGCATCGAAAAATCACAGAACTAACCAAACATAACAGATATTATTCTATACCATGCTTGTTACTAAGACAGCAGATATGATTGCTTGTTTTCAGCTAAATGAACTAACAAATTTAGCTGTATAGCTCAAGAGGTAGCATGACAGTATACAAGGAATTTACCAGTCTGATGATCCCTACCCAAGTATATTTTCTGTAATCAAGAAACATATTTGTTGTTGCAAGGTATGGGGTCTTCTGGTAATAAGATAATTATGGGTGAACATTTTGCATGGAAGTAAGGTAAAGAGAGATAGATACAGATATATAAAATAGATCTTTGATGAATTTCAAGTAATTTTCATGGTTGAAAGGCTGTAGCTTCTAGTTTGAGTTTTAGCCAAGATGTGTTTTGTTTTGGGGTGTTTTTTTAGCCTTCTTCTATTTTTAAATGTACCAGTACTGAGAGTAATAGTGCACAAAATATACAAACAAAAGACTAACATTTAGCTGGAATTTTTCTGGTTTTGGTAGGGCCTGAAGCATGCACACGAGCACCTCATGGCCAGCAACACCAATCACAGGGCCTGAAGCATGCATATGATCACCTCATGGCCAGCAACACCAATCACAGGGCCTGAAGCATGCTTATGAGTACCACATGGCCAGCAACACCAATCACAGGGCCTGAAGCATGCATATGAGCACCTCATGGCCAGCAACACCAATTACAGGGCCTGAAGCATGCATATGAGCACCACATGGCCAGCAACACCAATCACAGGGCCTGAAGCATGCACATGAACACCTCATGGCCAGCAACACCAATCACAGGGCTTGAAGCATGCATATGAGCACCACATGGCCAGCAACACCAATCACAAGGCCTGAAGCATGCATATGAGCACCACATGGCCAGCAACACCAATCACAGGGCCTGAAGCATGTATATGAGCACCTCATGGCCAGCAACACCAATCACAGGGCTTGAAGCATGCATATGAGCACCACATGGCCAGCAACACCAATCACAAGGCCTGAAGCATGCATATGAGCACCACATGGCCAGCAACACCAATGACAGGGCCTGAAGCATGCATATGAGCACCTCATGGCCAGCAACACCAATCACAGGGCCTGAAGCATGCATATGAGCACCTCATGGTCAGCAACACCAATCACAGGGCCTGAAGCATGCATATGAGCACCTCATGGCCAGCAACACCAATCACAGGGCCTGAAGCATGCATATGAGCACCTCATGGCCAGCAACACCAATCACAGGGCCTGAAGCATGCATATGAGCACCTCATGGCCAGCAACACCAATCACAAGGCCTGAAGCATGCACATGTGCACCTCATGGCCAGCAACACCAATCACAGGGCCTGAAGCATGCATATGAGCACCTCATGGCCAGCAACACCAATCACAGGGCCTGAAGCATGCATATGATCACCTCATGGCCAGCAACACCAATCACATGGCCTGAAGCATGCATATGAACACCACATGGCCAGCAACACCAATCAAGGGCCTGAAGCATGCATATGAGCACTACATGGCCAGCAACAACAATCACAGGGCCTGAAGCATGCATATGAGCACCTCATGGTCAGCAACACCAATCACAGGGCCTGAAGCATGCACATGAGCACCACATGGCCAGCAACACCAATCACAGGGCCTGAAGCATGCATATGAGCACCTCATGGCCAGCAACACCAATCACAGGGCCTGAAGCATGCATATGAGCACTACATGGCCAGCAACACCAATCACAGGGCCTGAAGCATGCATATGAGCACCACATGGCCAGCAACACCAATCACAGGGCCTGAAGCATGCATATGAGCACCTCATGGCCAGCAACACCAATCACATGGCCTGAAGCATGCATATGAGCACCTCATGGCCAGCAACACCAATCACAGGACCTGAAGCATGCATATGAGCACCACATGGCCAGCAACACCAATCACAGGACCTGAAGCATGCATATGAGCACCACATGGCCAGCAACACCAATCACAGGACCTGAAGCATGCATATGAGCACCTCATGGCCAGCAACACCAATCACAGGACCTGAAGCATGCATATGAGCACTACATGGCCAGCAACACCAATCACAGGGCCTGAAGCATGTATACGAGTACCTCATGGCCAGCAACACCAATCACAGGGCCTGAAGCATGCATATGAGCACCTCATGGCCAGCAACACCAATCACAGGGCCTGAAGCATGCATATCAGGACTACATGGCCAGCAACACCAATCACAGGGCCTGAAGCATGCATATGAGCACCTCATGGCCAGCAACACCAATCACAGGGCCTGAAGCATGCATATGAACACCACATGGCCAGCAACACCAATCACAGGGCCTGAAGCATGTATATGAGCACCTCATGGCCAGCAACACCAATCACAGGGCCTGAAGCATGCATATGAGCACCACATGGCCAGCAACACCAATCACAGGGCCTGAAGCATGCACATGAGCACCTCATGGCCAGCAACATCAATCACAGGGCCTGAAGCATGCATATGAGCACCTCATGGTCAGCAACACCAATCACAGGGCCTGAAGCATGCACATGAGCACCTCATGGCCAGCAACATCAATCACAGGGCCTGAAGCATGCATATGAGCACCTCATGGCCAGCAACACCAATCACAGGGCCTGAAGCATGCATATGAGCACCTCATGGCCAGCAACACCAATCACATGGCCTGAAGCATGCACATGAGCACCTCATGGCCAGCAACATCAATCACAGGGCCTGAAGCATGCATATGAGCACCTCATGGTCAGCAACACCAATCACAGGGCCTGAAGCATGCATATGAGCACCTCATGGCCAGCAACACCAATCACATGGCCTGACGCATGTATATGAGCACCTCATGGCCAGCAACACCAATCACAGGGCCTGAAGCATGTATATGAGCACCTCATGGCCAGCAACACCAATCACAGGGCCTGAAGCATGCACATGAGCACCTCATGGCCAGCAACACCAATCACAGGGCCTGAAGCATGCATATGAGCACCTCATGGCCAGCAACACCAATCACAGGGCCTGACGCATGCATATGAGCACCTCATGGCCAGCAACACCAATCACAGGGCCTGAAGCATGCATATGAGCACCTCATGGCCAGCAACACCAATCACAGGGCCTAAAGCATGCATATGAGCACCTCATGGCCAGCAACACCAATCACAGGGCCTGAAGCATGTATATGAGCACCTCATGGCCAGCAACACCAATCACAGGGCCTGAAGCATGCACATGAGCACGTCATGGTCAGCAACACCAATCACAGGGCCTGAAGCATGCATATGATCACCTCATGGCCAGCAACAACAATCACAGGGCCTGAAGCATGCATATGATCACCTCATGGCCAGCAACACCAATCACAGGGCCTGAAGCATGCATATGAGCACCTCATGGCCAGCAACACCAATCACAGGGCCTGAAGCATGTATATGAGCACCTCATGGCCAGCAACACCAATCACAGGGCCTGAAGCATGTATATGAGCACTACATGGCCAGCAACACCAATCACAGGGCCTGAAGCATGTATATGAGCACCTCATGGCCAGCAACACCAATCACAGGGCCTGAAGCATGCATATGAGCACCTCATGGCCAGCAACACCAATCACAGGGCCTGAAGCATGCATATGAGCACCTCATGGCCAGCAACACCAATCACAGGGCCTGAAGCATGCATATGAGCACCTCATGGCCAGCAACACCAATCACAAGGCCTGAAGCATGCATATGAGCACCTCATGGCCAGCAACACCAATCACAGGGCCTGAAGCATGCATATGAGCACCTCATGGCCAGCAACACCAATCACATGGCCTGAAGCATGTATATGAGCACCTCATGGTCAGCAACACCAATCACAGGGCCTGAAGCATGTATATGAGCACCTCATGGCCAGCAACACCAATCACAGGGCCTGAAGCATGTATATGAGCACCTCATGGCCAGCAACTCCAATCACAGGGCCTGACGCATGTATATGAGCACCTCATGGCCAGCAACACCAATCACAGGGCCTGAAGCATGCATATGAGCACCTCATGGCCAGCAACACCAATCACAGGGCCTGAAGCATGCATATGAGCACCTCATGGCCAGCAACATCAATCACAGGGCCTGAAGCATGCATATGAGCACCACATGGCCAGCAACACCAATCACAATATCAGGGTATGGCTTGCATTTTGATTTGAGTAGCGTGTTGGCTACATGGCAATTGTTAATGGGGGTACTATCCCATTTTCCTCCGAAATTCAAAAACATATTTGTGGTTGTCATAACTTTTCCCCCCTTTCTTCTGTGAAAATAATTATTATACCAGCTTGTTGCTTATTGTGTGTGCTTTAAGATGATATGTAAAAAGTCTCTATAGGCACTTTTTCTTAGAAGATATAGCCATACACGCAAGGGTCACTCAGAAAATGGCACCTCCTAATTTCCCAGGATTCTAATTGTCAGGCGCCTTGACCTACAGACCTCAAACTTCCTGTGTTGCTTGTAAACACCCTAAGCTGTGATATGACTGAGTCATAATTTTTTTACCATGAAGCATTCCTGAGATACGATTATTAGAAGAGGCGGGGTCACAGATATTCCGTGGTTTTTGGCGGCGGCTTGAAATAAAGTGTCTCATAACTTTTCAACACTTCACCGCGTTTTAATTATGACTCAGCCATATCACAGCTTAGGGTGTTTACAAGCCACAAAACAAGTTTGGGGTTTGTAGCTCACGGCGCCTGGGAATTAGAATCCTGGGAAATTAGGAGGTGCCATTTTCTGAGTGACCCTTGCGTGTATGGCTATATCTTCTAAGAAAAAGTGCCTATAGAGACTTTTTACATATCATCTTAAAGCACACACAATAAGCAACAAGCTGGTATAATAATTATTTGCACAGAAGAAAGGGGGAAAAAGTTATGACAACCACAAATATGTTTTTGAATTTCGGAGGAAAATGGGATAGTCCCCCCTTGGTGACAGATACGTCATGATTAATTTTAGGGTTGAAGCAATGATTAGAGGTTACCATGCTTATCGAGATATCTGGGTTGCTAAGTAGTGGGAGGCAGCAACTTTGTTGGCGAGGGACTACCAGCTATAGGGATCATTTTGCTGAGCCAATCATGAAAGATGGGACTTCCTAATGAACTTTGAACCTTGTAGAGCCAGTTAAAATGTCTGTCTTGTTGGGTAATGGACAAAATAACTGGAACCATGGACCACCATTATCTGTATTGAATTGACTTGTCCAAAAAGAAAGATGTCTGGACTGTAGCAATTGGCCATGTAG
>CBDHDT010000007.1:0-44199 GCA_965261215.1 Ekhidna sp. | reverse complement strand
AGCCCCCATACGTATGCATGTATGACTAACTACAGCCTCCATATGTATGCATGTATACTAACTACAGCCCCCATACGTATGTATGTTTGCTAACTACAGCCCCCATATGTATATATTTATGCTAATTACACTCCCCCATACATATGTATGTCTGCTAACTACAGCCCCACATATATGTACGTGTGATATCAAGAGTGATTGTGCAGTGTGGTTGGCCCTCACAAGAGGACCTTGGACATTTGTTGATGAAAACATTTATGTTGATAATTGACGGAGGAGAAAGAGAGAGGAGAGAGAGAGAGAGACACTGATCGTCAAGAATAATGCCTAGCTAGACAGGCAGAGATCAAGAGAACAAGCCAGGAGAGTGCTGGAGTCTTGAGCAGAGGCAGCAACATCTAGCTGGAGCAGAGAATCTGACTTACGAGGAACAGTCTATGCTGGAGCACTACTAATATATATAAGCGTATGTAAGAATGTTAGAGCACACTTAGCTCAGTCGAGTAACCGCATTAGTGCCATATATGGTGCAAACTTCACACCATTCATACCATTTAAAATTAATATATATTTAAAAAATAAACTGTATGAGCCACACACCGGATATTTTTACCTACGCATGCCCAGCAGACTGGGCTATTGCTCTAAAATAGTCGAAAACTTTACTTCTGTTAAACAGAATGAGTGAGTAAATGAAAGAAGTTAAAAAATGGCGGACTATTGCATCTGCTGTTGTGAACGGCCTCTTCCAGGCTTTACTGCTGTTGCTGGAAACCCTTCTATGGGGAAAAGCTGCACAGGCATCTAAGCTTACATGGAATCACTCCGAATCCCTTCACTCTTGAGAAAGGACTCACTCTTGTGGAAGTGTGGTAACCACGAGTGCAAACTTACAATCATAAATGTTCTTAACAAAATATCAAAACTAAAAGTTTGCATCAACTGATGACAAAGTAACTAGTTGAGTAGAAAGTGGTAAAAAATTGATTATTACAATAACAAGATGAGATTATTCAGCTCTACCACATTCTTCCCCTCCCTCCCCCGCCCCCCCCCCCCTCCCCCTACCCCCCTCCCCCCCTCCCTTTCCCCCCGCCAAGACCATAACATGGTCCCAGGTGGTTGATGAGAGTCTACTCTCGGATGGTTAGGTAGGATGATGCTGGGAAAGCACAAGTTATCTTCAGCATACGTAAAATCATCAGTTTCTTGCTGAAGTGAGAAAGTAGTTGCTGTAAGACGAACTTCCCATCTGCAAACAACATCCACATGTCTACAAACAATTTTGCCTGACTCCAGTTGTATATGGAAAGATAACAGACCAGTTACCATGACAATGGCACCAGAAATCCAAGTAGTCATTGATGTGGAAAAGTCCTTGACATACACTGTGTCTCTGACCTTGAAAGTCCAAAGGGGGTTGAAAGAGTCACGCTGTTGGGCATGCTTTGACTACTTCATCTCGATCATTATTATTATTATTATTATTATTATTATTATTATTATTATTATTATTATTATTATTATTGCTACTACTACTACTACTACAACAACTATTATTATTATTATTATTATTATTATTATTGCTACCACTACTACTACTACTACAACTATTATTATTATTATTATTATTATTATTATTATTATTATTATTATTATTATTATTATTATTATTATTATTATTATTATTATTATTAGTATTACTATTATTATTATTATTATTATTATTATTGTTATTATTATTATTATTACTATTACTATTATTATTATTATTATTATTATTATTATTATTATTATTGCTACTACTACTACTACTACTACAACTATTATTATTATTATTATTATTGCTACCACTACTACTACTATTACAACTATTATTATTATTATTATTATTATTATTATTATTATTATTATTATTATTATTATTATTATTATTATATTATTATTATTATTATTATTATTATTATTAGTATTACTATTACTATTATTATTATTATTATTATTGTTATTATTATTATTATTACTATTACTATTATTATTATTATTATTATTATTATTATTATTATTATTATTATTATTATTATTATTATTATTATTATTATTTTATGGAAAAAGTCTGTCTAAACATGATCTGAGCCGTATCCATCGGTAATAAGGAGACACCAGTTGTGGTTTGTGGTGTAATGCAACAGGTGAACAAAACCTTGACAACTTCTCTTGCGAAGTGGCTCCAGGGGTATGCTTCAGTCCATTCATGACGTTTTGAACTACATGCTCAGCTCAGCCATTAGTTGAAGGGTGATACGGAGCTGCAGTGACATGAACTATGCAATTCTGAGATGTAAGATCAGAATTCTTAACCACTTTCCGAGGCCATTCCTGGTTTGCAAATATGATTCTGAGTTTCTCATAGTGTTTGTGGATGTGATAGACTACAAGAGTTGATGTCCAGCCACTTGGACTATGCACCCACTAAAATCATAAACATAGATCCCTGGATGTGCCCTGCACAGTCGAGGAAATGCGGCTCCATTGGGACTTCGAATCTGCAGCCATTTTCTTCATCATTGACGACCATTTCTGGAATTTAGCAAATCCATGGTGATGTTATCTCCAAGATGAACATATCCATTTTAGGGAAAGTCCATATATTATTCCGTGTACTCTTCAGTAATGTAGAGCAGATATACATGCATTGTATAAACTTACAAAACCCAACATATACTGCAATACAAAGTTTTTCATTCAACTTCCTGGTGAGGGTTCGCTTCACTCGCCAATTACTACCAATGGTTGTAATGATTCTACTTTAATTATCTTCAACTCAATCAGGATCACATGCTAGTTATTAATCATATTCATTGACAAAGTCAGGAAGGAAGCTATAGATACTCCTAGACACACATAAGACCAGAACAACTAGAAGCTTGCCCCAACAAGAACATACACATATATTGACATATCAGGTTGGAATAGTACCATAACACAGTCTCTCATTACAGACCTCATCATGGCTGCAGTCAATCTTTCCACTCACTCTTACCACATGAAAGAACCATGACCTTCCTCCGGTTCAAACTGCCATGCACACACAATGCTTCACAGCAATACAAACAACATCTGTTGGACTTACTCATGAGAAGGAAGCGTGCAGCTTACCTCATAGGAAAGAGGAAGTTAGTAAGTAGATAACTAGATGACATTATCCATTATCAGCATGTACATGTAGCTTAGGTATTGTTAATTACTTTAGCAACCAAAGGAGACACTCAACCACAAACACCTACTACTAAAAGTCTTAAAACATTAAATAAATTGGTTTTGTCAACATGTATAGTTGCCCTTTACCAGTGATCCAGCACAAGACTACTGGCTAGCAACCAGTCACCAGACAGCGGAATGAATCCCAAGTAGAAATGTACCGCTGGCACAGGTAGACTGGAATATTGCTATTGTTGCTTCTTCCACTGTTGCTGCTCAATTATTGACATTGCTAATGTTGCTGTTTCTACTATTGTTGCTGCTGTTATTGCTGCTGTTGATATTGTTGCTTCTGTTATTGTTGCTGCTTTTATTGTTGCTGCTGTTGTGGTTGCTGCTGATATTGTTGTTGCTGTTGTGGTTGCTGCTGATATTGTTGTTGCTGTTGTCGTTGCTGCTGATATTGTTGCTGCTGTTGTTGCTGCTGCTGCTGCTATTGCTGCTGCTGTTATTGTTGTGCTGATATTGTTGCTGTTGATATTGTTGCAGCTGATATTGTTGCTGCTATTGCTGCTGCTGTTTTTATTGCTGCTTTTATTGTTGCAGCTGATATTGTTGCAGCTGATATTGTTGCTGTTGATATTGTTGCTGCTGTTGTTGTTGCTGCTGTTATTGCTGCTGCAGCTATTGTTATTCCTTCTATTGTTGCTGCTGTTGTTGGTACTGGTGTTATTGCTGCTACTGTTGTGGTTGCTGCTGATATTGTTGCTGCTGATATTGTTGCTGTTGTTGTTGTTGCTGTTGTTGCTGCTGCTGTTGTTGTTGCTGCTGTTGTTGTTGCTGCTGTTATTGCTGCTGCTGTTATTGTTGCTGCTGTTATTGCTGTTGCTGCTATTGTTGCTGATGTTGTTGCTGCTGTTATTGTTGCTGCTGTTGATATTATTGCTGCTGTTGTTGCTATTGATATTGTTGCTGTTGATATTGCTGCTGCTGATATTGTTGCTGCTGATATTGTTGCTGCTGATATTGTTGCTGCTGTCATTGTTGCTGCTGTTATGCTGCTGCTGCTATTGCTGCTGCTGTTATTGCTGCTGCTGTTGTGGTTGCTGATATTGTTGCTGCTGTTGTTCTTGCTGCTCTTATTCTTGCTGCTGTTGTTGTTGCTGATGTTATTGTTGCTGCTGTTATTGTTGCTGCTGTTGTTGCTGTTGTTGTTGATATTGTTGCTGTTGTTATTGTTGTTGATATTGTTGCTGCTGTTGTTATTGCTGCTGTTATTGTTGCTGCTGTTATTGTTGCTACTATTGTTGTTGCGGCTGTTGTTGTTGCTGCTGTTATTGTTGCTGCTGTTGTTGCTGCTGTTATTGTTGCTGCTGTTGATATTATTGCTGCTGTTGTTGCTATTGGTATTGTTGCTGTTGATATTGCTGCTGCTGATATTGTTGCTGCTGATATTGTTGCTGCTGTTGTTATTGCTGCTGTTATTGTTGCTGCTGTTATTGTTGCTACTATTGTTGTTGCGGCTGTTGTTGTTGCTGCTGTTATTGTTGCTGCTGTTGTTGTTGCTGTTGTTGTTGTTGCTGCTGTTATTGTTGCTGCTGCTGTTGCTGCTGTTGTTGATATTGTTGCTGTTGTTATTGTTGTTGATATTGTTGCTGCGGCTGTTGTTGTTGCTGCTGTTATTGTTCAGCTGTTGTTGTTGTTGTTGATGTTATTGTTCTGCTGTTGTTGCTGCTGCTGTTGTTGTTGCTGCTGTTATTGTTGCTGCTGTTATTGCTGTTGCTGTTATTGTTGCTGTTGTTGTTATTGTTTTTGATATTGTTGCTGCTGTTGTTATTGTTGTTGATATTGTTGCTGCTTTTGTTACTGCTGTTATTGTTGCTGTTGTTATTGTTGTTGATATTGTTGCTGCTGTTACTGCTGTTGTTGTTGCTGTGATTGTTGCTGCAGTTACTGTTGTTGTTGCTGTTATTGTTGCTGCTGTTATTGTTCAGCTGTTGTTGTTGTTGTTGTTGTTGTTGTTGATGTTATTGTTCTGCTGTTGTTGTTGCTGTTATTGTTCAGCTGTTGTTGTTGCTGTTGTTGTTGTTGATGTTATTGTTCTGCTGTTGTTGTTGCTGCTGTTGTTGTTGCTGCTGTTATTGTTGCTGCTGTTATTGTTGCTGCTGTTATTGTTGCTGTTGTTGTTGTTGTTGTTGATATTGTTGCTGTTGTTGTTGCTCAGTTGTCATTAAGTTTGGAAGTCCCTATACAAGTCAATGTCAAATCTCTGGACAGAACACAAAATTTTCCTGGATATACACGATCAGACCCTTCCTTCCTCTTCCCCCTTTGAAACTCAGCAAAAGTAGTAATTGCTATTACTATGGATTCTTTTGAAGGTGCTCATCCACACAATGTCCGCACAATGGTCAAAACCTCAAAACACTATCGTTCATAATTCAACGATTCAGAAGCTTGAAAGTTGGTCCCATCCATCAAGTACCTTGCTAAATCAGAGTCAGAATTTCAAATGGACTCCAATGGTGGTAGGGTCTGAGACAAGCTGCTAGGTCAATATGAAATATGATCAGAATACATGCACATAGAGCCATGGATTCTTAGGGGCAGAGTGTGAGGAAGGCAAAATCCTTGCACTAACTAAGGAAGCCTGGACATTGGCATGTGCCAAAGACATGCACACACACACACACACACACGAGATGCATGCATGCTCAGAGAAAATTGGTGAAAATCTGGTTGGCTCAATCAGGGTGATGACCCTCATCCAATTATTAACAACACATATCAATAGATACTCGCCTCTTGTCACCAATGGCAACACAATTCATACACAAGACAGAACTTATATTTTTTTGTGGTCCAGAGCTCTAGTAATGGGCACGCACACACAAACATGTGTAAGCTCTATATAGGAATAGGCACACACAGCCATGCGTAACCTCTATATAGGAATGAACACACACACAGCCATGTGCAAGCTCTATATAGGAATGGGCACACCCAGCCATGTGTAAGCTCTATATAGGAATAGGCACACACCTCCATGCGTAAGCTCTATATAGGAATGGACACACACACAGCCATGTGTAAGCTCTATATAGGAATGGGCACACACACAGCCATGTGTAAGCTCTATATAGGAATGGGCACACACAGCCATGCATAAGCTCTATATAGGAATGGACACACACACAACCATGTGCAAGCTCTATATAGGAATGGACACACACACAGCCATGTGTAAGCTCTATATAGGAATAGGCACACACAGCCATGTATAAGCTCTATATAGGAATGGACACACACACAACCATGTGCAAGCTCTATATAGGAATGGGCACACCCAGCCATGTGTAAGCTCTATATAGGAATAGGCACACACAGCCATGCGTAAGCTCTATATAGGAATGGACACACACACAGCCATGTGTAAGCTCTATATAGGAATGGGCACACACAGCCATGCATAAGCTCTATATAGAAATGGACACACACACAACCATGTGCAAGCTCTATATAGGAATGGGCACACACACAGCCATGTGTAAGCTCTATATAGGAATGGGCACACACAAGCCATGTGTAAGCTCTATATAGGAATGGGCACACACAGCCATGTGTAAGCTCTATATAGGAATGGGCACACACACAGCCACGCGTAAGCTCTATATAGAAATGGACACACACAGCCACGCGTAAGCTCTATATAGAAATGGACACACACACAAGCCACGTGTAAGCTCTATATAGGAATGGGCACACACACAGCCATGTGTAAGCTATATATAGGAATGGACACACCCAGCCATGTGTAAGCTCTATATAGGAATGGATACACACACAGCCATGCGTAAGCTCTATATAGGAATGGGCACACACAAGCCATGTGTAAGTTCTATATAGGAATGGGCACACACAAGCCATATGTAAGCTCTATATAGGAATGGACACACACACAGCAATGTGTAAGCTCTATAGTCTTTAATTCTATCCCGTAGTCAAATGGACAACAACAATTTAAGATGACCTTTACCGTTTTAAAATTATATACATCATAGTGTAAACATTGGTGTACATGACTATAAATGTTAAATGTGTGCATCTAACTAGTTGTGGTCGACATGGATATAGACTCAATTCCATTAATTTTTTTTAATTAATTAATTATAGGGGTGGGGGACTAGAGGTCAAAACTCAAAAACATTTTGTAACACATTTGTAATCACCATAATCCCCCCCCCCCCTTTCTTCTTTGCAAATAATTTAAGTATCATATTGTTGCTTATTCTATGTGCTTTCAAATGATATGTTGAAATCTCTATAGACACATTTTCATAGAAGATACATGCCCCAACATCAAGGTCATTAAAAAAAAACTGCAACTCCATATTTGAAACCAACATACACCGTGGTCAACAAAACCTCAGATTTGGTGTGTAGGTTCCCAAAGCCCTTAGCTGTAATATCCCAGAATCAACTACACATAGTGCTGTAGTATTCAGCAATAGTGTATTCAAATACACATAGTGCTGTAGTGTTCAGCTACAGTGTATTCAAATACACATAGTGCTGTAGTGTTCAGCAACAGTGTATTCAAATACACATAGTGCTGTAGTGTTCAGCAATAGTGTATTCAAATACACATAGTGCTGTAGTGTTCAGCAATAGTGTATTCAAATACACATAGTGCTGTAGTGTTCAGCAATAGTGTATTCAAATACACACAGTGCTGTAGTGTTCAGCAATAGTGTATTCAAATACACATAGTGCTGTAGTGTTCAGCAATAGTGTATTCAAATACACATAGTGCTGTAGTGTTCAGCAATAGTGTATTCAAATACACATAGTGCTGTAGTGTTCAGCAACAGTGTATTCAAATACACATAGTGCTGTAGTGTTCAGCAACAGTGTATTCAAATACACATAGTGCTGTAGTGTTCAGCAATAGTGTATTCAAATACACATAGTGCTGTAGTGTTCAGCAACAGTGTATTCAAATACACATAGTGCTGTAGTGTTCAGCAATAGTGTATTCAAATACACATAGTGCTGTAGTGTTCATCAATAGTGTATTCAAATACACATAGTGCTGTAGTGTTCAGCAATAGTGTATTCAAATACACATAGTGCTGTAGTGTTCAGCAACAGTGTATTCAAATACACATAGTGCTGTAGTGTTCAGCAATAGTGTATTCAAATACACATAGTGCTGTAGTGTTCAGCAATAGTGTATTCAAATACACATAGTGCTGTAGTGTTCAGCAACAGTGTATTCAAATACACATAGTGCTGTAGTGTTCAGCAACAGTGTATTCAAATACACATAGTGCTGTAGTGTTCAGCAACAGTGTATTCAAATACACATAGTGCTGTAGATTTCAGCAATAGTGTATTCAAATACACATAGTGCTGTAGTGTTCAGCAATAGTGTATTCAAATCTAATTAACCCATTTATGTAGCCACTCCCTCAACTAACCACATCTGAAATCACTTGCCCTGGGCACCAGACCCCTACTGCACCCGCTAGTGCATTCGTCGCTGACGGTGTAGTAGTTGCAGCAAGTTCCCCCACCTGTGGGCTCTCCATAACACAGTCCAGCTCCACTACATGAAGTATTGCAAGCTGTATGGAGGATTGAGGTAGGGAAAAAAAAAAATTATACCCCAAAAATTCTGAAAGGAGGATGGAATGTATTGATTATCAGTGGATGACATAATCTATCACGTAGACTTCCCTTTTATGGGTAGAAATATTTAATCCTCAAGTGCGATTGTGGGCGTCGACAAAAATGAGGTAATTAAATCCCACGACAAGACACCATTGTGCCACGTTTTTCATGCAATGGTGCAGCAATATAGACATGAGTAACGTATTTACCAGAGTATAAGTCACAGCCCCAACATTTCGCCATTTTAAATAAAATAAAAAATCCATAATTACTGGAGTGTAAGTTGCACTGTGTGTCCATCACTACCAGAGCAGCAGGAGAAGAAGGCCAAGCCAAGGGCTGTCCTGAGTGGAGAAGAGAGAGCCATACTGCAAGGCAAGGCAAAGGCATTGCTCTGCAGTCTTTAGCAATTTTTTTTTCACTTATTCCAAACTCCCTTCCAGCTCTTGTTCCAAGAATTTTCAGCAAATGCATGGGCTTAAATGTCCCAATAGAGCTCTTCCTCGTGAGAAGTGCTATGCAGTCTGTAAGAGGTCACACGCTCCAATTATGATCCCGCCCAGTGATTCATTACAGCCAATGCAACTTGTATTCCAGTAAAATCAACACATTCGGAGTATAGGTTGCACCCCTGAAACTGAGGGAAGATATGGAGCTGCTACTTTGACTAGTACTCCAGAAAATACAGTATGTACACAGGAGCCAATGGAGCTTAACCCCATTGATCCCGAAATCAGATGTGTGGACACTTTGCTACATGTGGTGGACACTAGCATCATGAAATCAGTGATTCTATGTGCCCCACACACACACACGTTATTCCCATTCACATGTTCATTTGTACTGAAGTCAGCAAATCAGAAATCACTTCAGGTGAGGGTCTGTTGGTTGTTGTAATGCCCAGCCAGTCCCTCTGCTTTAGCTGCTATTCTTGCTCGTCAGGTTCTTAAACACTATCAACTCCTCGACTTCAGCTCCATCAATACTACTGAGCTCACTGATCAAATTACAAATGAGTCACTGGACACCTCTGCCAGAATGTGCATTTCTTGTAAACCACAGGGAATTCTATTGCATGTAATTATACCTACATTATGACCACTGCATCTTTAAATAAATCTACTCCCACTAATTTAATTATAGGTTTAATTAAATTCCCACTCTGCAGGCAATAATGTGAATAACACATACACAGAAAAGAAATGAGCAACCATAAATACACCAGGCACAGCAAACACTCAAACTTCAAACACAATACAATTCTATTTATGCACTGCTCAACTATACTTACTCCGCATGGTGTCTACTATCCATCCTAATTATGTAGTAGCGTAGGTGTTAGTCATGCTAGCCGACTCTTAGCAAATCACTACGTTGGACAAGCATCTGGCGCTCTTCTGTAGAGCCCTGGCAGCCCTATTGCAAGTCATTATCTGATTTGTACATCAGTTTATAGACGCTAGGCTACAATAGCAGGAGCCAGCTGATGATCCTGTTGATATAGCTAGCTACACAAATAGTGCTGCGTTTACCAACTATATACCACAGCCAGAACAAGCTGCTCTATGGACGAGTGCGACCCTTTCCCAGTGGAGCAATTTTTAAAGGATCGGCTAGGAGACAACATAGGAGACAACAGAGGCGACCTCGTCAATGATACAAATAGCTGCCTAAGGTTTCAATTTTGTTTGAACATGACCAGAATGAAACACCCACCCACAGCAAGCTTACCTATGCAGTAGCTAGAAGATATTGATGTGCCAAGTAGTGGGCTACAAAATGAACACCTGGTCTCTGTTTCCATACCAAAGGTTGCCTTTGGTTCACGATTGATGGAAGAAACTGGATTACTTGTCCACTCTCCACTGACATTGCAAATGAATGCGAACTGGTGTATGTTGATCTGATTATTGCAAGAACATCGGTACTGGATCAGTACTGATGCTGATCGATAAGTAGAGCGTTGAGTGCCGGAGGATAAGCATAAAATAGAGCTATTCTGTATCAGAATAGACGCACCCACAATTCCAGCTGCCAGTCCATCACTAGATATATCTCTAGTCCTTCCCAGGTCACTGATAGTAATCATAGGGCAGTTTCCAAACTCTTGAGAGAGAGAGGGAGAGAAGAGAAAAAAGGAGAGTAGGAAAGCACTCTCCAGATACAGAGCTGGAAGATGATTCATGTTCCCTCTTTCTAGCCAGTTGGGTTGCCGAGAAGCAGACTGGCAGCAGCTTTAGCTAGCAATATGAAACTGCGAACTAGCAGGCTAAATAACAAAACGGAATCTTATATTATTGACGCCGCAGCTTAAAAAAAGCTGCGAGTATCATATAATTAATTTGAGCCCGAATGCTCCAGCGACCTCATCAACACCTACTATTGGGATTCCCACCACGCCAGGTGACCACCCCCTCAACACTGCTGGCCTGTGGTGTTTTTGTTTGTTTGACGTGGGCAGCTAGATATGATTATGACAGTTTATTTGCACGTGGTGCGAGCTATAGTACGTGCTATCATGTGAACAGACTAAGTTGGGTGGACAGACTAACACCTTTTGTGTGTGGTGCAAGTGTAAATAAATATATTTAGGTAAGCAAGTTTCACTCAGAAGATTTAGATGAAAGATGGCAGCTGTTTATGCAGTGAGCAGTACAAGTCTATTTGTAAATGTCTGGATCAAAGCTACTTTTAAAGTGGTCCCAGAAGAATTGAGATAAGTGATTTTTTATGGTGGCCAGAGAATTGTGCAGAACAATTTCTGGAATGAACAATTTTGACTGTTAAGTAATATTACCCACTGATGTTTGACCTCTTATATTGGAAAGCTAGTTTATCCCTACCTGCAGATCTGGTATGGTTTTATGCAAATGAGATGTATTCCAGTATATTGAAGTTGTCTGCTAGGTCTTTTAAGCACTTCACAAGGAAAAGGACATCCTGCAGCTCAAGCCACAATGAGATATGTAATAATTTCAGGAATATTATAATCTAGCTTGTAATCCAAGGAGTAATCTTGGCGAATAAACTTTGAGGCACGATGCTGCACCTCCGCCAGACTTTTTATTTTTTTATATCCTTCAAATATAATTGCGATGCCCAAGTTTTGAACCGCAAGAAGATGCGATCTTACTACTGTATGATATAGTGTTTTCTTCAGGATAATTGATAAGTTTGTAGGAATGATCTGTATAATGACATGGAGTGAGCAATAGGCGTGCAGACAGATTCTGTCTATATGGCTGGACCATGACAGGGACTTGGTTACTGTGATTCCCAGGTCTTTGAAGGAATGGAGCAGTTTATGATGGAATTATTGACTTAATATGTTGTTTAAGACTCACTATTCACTAGGAATCTTCTAGTCTTCACTCCAATGGGTCACTGAGTCTAGGTCCTCTTGCAGGAGTTTTTAGTCAATGATGGTGGACTTTGATATTGATTTAGCTAGCATGGTATCAAGGATATTGATTTAGCTATCTTGGTATCATGGATATTGATTTAGCTAGCTTGGTATCAAGGATATTTATTTAGCTAGCTTGGTCAAGATATTGATTTAGCTAGCTTGGTATCAAGGACATTGATTTGGCTAGCTTGGTATCAAGGATATTGATTTAGCTAGGTTGGTATCAACGATATTGATTTAGCTAGCTTGGTCAAGATATTGATTTAGCTAGCTTGGTATCAAGGACATTGATTTTGCTAGCTTGGTATCAAGGATATTGATTTAGCTAACTTGGTATCAAGGATATTGATTTAGCTAGCTTGGTATGAAGGATATTGATTTAGCTAGCTTGGTCAAGATATTGATTTAGCTAACTTGATATCAAGGACATTGATTTGGCTAGCTTGGTATCAAGGATATTGATTTAGCTAGCTTGGTATCAAGGACATTGATTTGGCTAGCTTGGTATCAAGGATATTGATTTAGCTAGCTTGGTATAAAGGACATTTAGCCAGCCTGGTACCATCTGCATATATATATGCTGGGGAAGAGCAGACAAATGTTGTCCGCAAAGAGACAAGCTTTGAACCAAAACCAGAGGGGGCCCGTAACTCCTAGTCTCCAATGTTTGTACAGTATGTGGGGTACTGAATCAAATGCCTTCTTCAGGTCAAGATAAACTATGTCCGTGGTATACCAATTTTCAAAGGTTCTACAACCATGGAGTAACAGGCCAGCAGCTGGGTCTACTAGAGCATTTAGATAAGAAACCAAACTGGACTTGCGGAAGATGAAGGCAATCAAAATTGATGATCGTCTTGAAGACTATCGATTCTTGAACTTTGGATATGATACATAGGAGGGAAATTGGTCTGTAGCTGGTAATATGATAAGGATCACCAGGTTTGGGAATTGGAATAATTTTGCGCATTTTTCATTCCTTGGGAATAGTAAATGAGTTGAGACATACACTGCAGAAAGTGGTGATAGGTTCCGATATGACGTAGTACAGGCATTATAGAATTTGTGACGCAACTTGTCACACCCTATAGCTTTGAGTGGCGTTAGATTTTCCAAAGCATTGTAGTTGTCACTGGGATCGATGTCAATTGAATACATGTGGTCGGAAGGTGTTGGTAAATGGTCCATCCATGGTAGCACAAAGTCGCTGTTTGTAAAGGTGGAGTGGAAGAATTCATTGAATGAACAAGCTATGTCAGATGCATCCTGTATAGTTTCCGAGTTGCTCTCTGTAAGCACAATGATGGAAGTGGTCATGTAAGTGGTGATAGAGTTTACACATGTCAGATGATAAGGCGCTAAGCAGCCTGGGAGATGAAGGATCATTTAGCACTGCTAACCAGCCTGGGAGATGAAGGATCATTTAGCACTGCTAACCAGCCTGGGAGATGAAGGATCATTTAGCACTTGTGATCATAATTTGGAGATCAGACTCTGGTGAAAGTAGCTAGGATGATCTTGTGGGTGTTGAATTGTTCCTTAGTTGTCTATTAGCAAATTTTCTTTAGCTGGTGTCTGATCTCAGCATTGAACAATTTTGTGATCAATTCAGAGGAAGTGTAATCTTAGGAATGAAGAATTTACAAGCATTTACAATTTCTCCTTTGATTAGATTGAAGAAAGGATTCACACCAGTAGAGAACATGTGACATGACTAAAATCTACATCAAAGAGACAATTATGCAAGACTATAAGGTCAGCCCTTGAGTAGCAATCTACTGTTACGGCAGCACATACATTGTAGTGCATAGCATCAACAGAGTATGAGATTAAATGGTGATCTTAATTTTTTTTTGGTTCTATTGTTATATTAGAGATCCTAATAGATGAGATCTAGAGGGTTGCCAAACTTGTGTGCATAAGTAATTAGTTGAATTAGATTTTTGGAATGCATAGAATCACAAAGGAAAGATGAACATATGGCGTATACAGTTTGTGTGTTCAAATTGATATCTGGAGCATTGAAATCACAACCAAGTAACAGAACATGATTAGCAGATAACATAATATTATGAATAAAATTTAACAAATCTAGTATTGGTCAATACAGTTTGTGTGTTCAAATTGATATCTGGAGCATCCAAGTAACAGAACATGATTAGCAGATAACATAATATTATGAATAAAATTTAACAAATCTAGTATTGGTCAGAGCAAGTTGGGAAATAGATGCAGCATACTGGGATGCTTGGAACCACATCAAATTAAGTTTAATCACAAGTGAGTTTATTTGCGAATTTGAGGCTATCTGCCATAAGGGAAATCTATCAGAAACAGCTAGTAGGACACTTACTCCATTGGATCCTCTACCACAACGATAGATTTTATAATTTGATGGGAGAATCTCATTATTATAAACATATTGGAAAGCCACGGCTCAGTTACACAGAGACAATTAACAGATCTTCTATAGACAATTGATTGGAAGTTTGAAAGTTTGTTTAACAAGCTCCAAGCATTCTATAGACTAAACAGTACACTGATACCATCTAGTCATGCAGGTGTTAGGTTTTTTAATGTGTCTGTCATTGCAGATAGCCCAGATGCACATGATTGGATTTCGGTAGGGCTCACCAGGGATTTTATACAAGACATAGGGGGAAGCTTTACATTTTGGGGGAGAGGAGGGGAGGCTAGGGGTTTTGAAAATCTAAATTTCACACAGCTATAATTAAAAACTGGTTATTTTGTTGAAATATGTCCAAATTTAAACAGAGTAGACTCTTTTTAAGTCTGGTTCCTCAATATTTGTTCTCATGAGCCTATACTACCTGTAGTGTCACGCTAGTTGGAGTGTAGTCCTACCTTGTCATGCTAGTTGGAGTGTAGTCCTACCAGTACTGCATGATAGTTGGAGTGTAGTCCTACCAGTACTGCATGATAGTTGGAGTGTAGTCCTACCAGTCCTGCATGATAGTTGGAGTGTAGTCCTACCAGTACTGCATGATAGTTGGAGTGTAGTCCTACCAGTCCTGCATGATAGTTGGAGTGTAGTCCTACCAGTCCTGCATGATAGTTGGAGTGTGGTCCCACCAGTACTGCATGATAGTTGGAGTGTAGTCCTACCAGTACTGCCATGCTAGTTGGTGTGTAGTCCTACCTGTACTGCCATGCTTAGTCCTACCTGTACTGCCATGCTAGTTGGTGTGTAGTCCTACCTGTACAGCCATGCGAGTTGGTGTGTAGTCCTACCTGTACTGCCATGCTAGTTGGTGTGTAGTCCAACCTGTACAGTCATGCGAGTTGGTGGGTAGTCCTACTTGTGCTGCATGCTAGTTGGTGTGTAGCCCTACCTGTACAGCCATGCTAGTTGGTGGGTAGTCCTACTTGTGCTGCATGCTAGTTGGTGTATAGTCCTACCTGTACAGCCATGTGAGTTGGTGTATAGTCCTACCAGTACAGCCATGCTAGTTGGTGGGTAGTCTACCTGTACAGGCATGCTAGTTGGTGTGTAGTCCAACCTGTACAGCCATGCGAGTTGGTGGGTCGTCTAACTTTACTGTCTGGCTAGCTTCCATTCTGGGATGGTAAAAAGCAAAAAAAGAAATTTTGCGAGGGGAACTTCAGCCCAGACATTCCTTAAGGACTTAGAAAGCTCTGCAACTCTGCTTATTAGGTCAACATTTCTCTCCCCTCCCATCAACAAAAAATCCTATATGAAACTATGTGGTTGATATCATTATTAGCAGCACATATGAAATTAGAAGAATTCATTCACACCCAACATTCCACCCTTTCCTACCAAAAAATCCAGTATAAATACCTGGTACATGACCTGTTGCCCATCTCTCCCCTCCTCTTCTGCCGCCTATGCACTCTGTTATCTTATTATACTTGTCTACTTATTTTTGTTATTCTTCCACAACTATTTGTAGCATTGTGCCCATTTCCCCCTCCCCCCCAACCCAATTTGAGCTTCCTCTGCCTATGATGAAGAGATGCTAGCAGCACTTTTACCCAGGCAACTTGACATCTCCACAAATACTTATATCCCTTCATACCATGACACTGATTCTGGCACCCAACAAGCTGCTTAATCTCAATGATGAACTTTTAGAAGTGTTTTTAGCATTGCCAGCACATGGTGTTTATGAGCACCTTCAAAATATTAAATAACTTTATGCTGACCCAGCCAATGAATAAGAATGTGGGGCCGGATCTGTATATATCCTGATAAATGAGCTAATATCCAGGGAAATTTAGTGAAGTGTCTAGGGATTTGATATACCCAGGTTTGTGTGTATGGGAACTACTAATCAAATCACCAACAGTGCATACTGAGTGTGCCAAAGGTGAACTGATCTCAGTCATCAGTGTATTATAATATTACAGCCATAAATCGGATATAAATGGATGATGGACACTATATATGCGAAGCTAAAAACAACAAACATAGAAAATGTTGCCACTTCATTTGCCTCATGCTGGCTATATAATATAAGCCTTATAGTTAGCAGCAGAAACCTTGAACTAGACTACCAGGTACTCTGCTTATGGTACATATAAGCATTCATTTAGTATATAACAAATACTGTTCCATAGGCAATCATAATAATGATATTAATAATAATAATAATATTAAGAATAATAATAATCATTATAATAATAGTAATGATGGTGATAAAAAAAATAATGTAATGAATATCTTCAGGGAATTCATTACTTACTCTGAGTGAAGTTGCGATGAAGGGTAAAATAAAATAAAATAATAATAATAAGAAAAGTGATTTTTTTTATAAGAACAGTTATTTTAAAACTTGAAACCGTAGTATTGATATTATTGTTCTAGCTATTATCCTAGCTGTAGCATAGCTGAAGGTCTAATATAGTATGTACTGATCTGTACATTACTGATACCAGCATGTTAGATTGTGATATGGATAAGTATACGCGATGAGTTGATACATCCTTACAGATTCTAAACCGTGCAAGGTTGAACCACCTGATGCCGGCAACACAATGGCATAGAAATTTGTGAATTTGCATATGGAATATATATGGCTTTAGGAGTAGTTTTGCTAGGAATACGTGGAAGAGTCTTCCCTTATAGTACGGAAGCACACTACAATAAAAGTGTGATGATCTGATCAGGTCAAACAGATAGTTTGCACTCTGGATAGTTTAGTGAGTTCAGAATGCTCTTCATGTTTAACTTGAAATGGTGACCTGTCATATATTTTACAAGTAAACATATGGTGAATACAAACATAGTTAGTTAAATTGACCTGTAAAAGACCTCAACCAGCCCTTCACAATCATGTACTGATTAAAGCAGAACAATATTTGTGTATATGATTTTAAACTATCCATTTTTAAAGAAAACTTAGAAAACATGTAGTTACGACTCTGGAGCTCCTAGAGTTTGCATATTTATTATCTGAACTTGATTGTGTAGTTTATAAGATAGATTGCTCTGTGTGCACCTATTTCATCATTTTTTTCTTACATAGACATAACCATACCAAAGTTGCAAGCTGCTAAAGTCGGGGACTAAAAAATTCTGGGGACCTGAACCGCCCATGGGAGTCTTAGAACATGTTTATCATACTGTGTGATTTTGTGGAAGCAATAAGCTACGCAACGAGTGTTTTTATTAGGCGCTAACCGGTTGAAAAGCGGGTAGGCAGAGTCTTTAAGTGGCATCGTAGTGAAAATTGTTAATTAATCAATTTTTTTCAACTGGGGGGGGGCTTGTGATTTGTACTAATCACTTATCCCTAATGAAAATCACATTGCACTTCCTCTAAACACTGTCCTTCCTCTAATCACTCGCTAGCAGCTTCCCAAGGGAGCTACTACAGAGGCTCAGGTCCTAAGAATGTTTGTGTTCCAGACATTAGCTGCATGTAACTTTATCTGTTTTTACCTACGTACATTTTAGCAACAAAAAAAAAGAAGGTATAGCCCTACGGTAAAGGGTCATCTAACTAGTTGTGGTCTACTTGGTACAGTCATTGTTTCCTTTCTTTTTACACATGTCAAGCACCATGTATACCATGTTGTCCACAATGCAAATACCATATTGTTGACTGTGCCCACGAGGGTCAGCTACAGCCTTCATCAAGGACTTTATAACAGTTACACACAACTAAACAGCAACTGCCTCCTTTGGACTTGGTCACTGTTCCCTGGAGCAGGACATTCACAAAATGAACAACAGAAGTGAGCAAGCATCGCCCAATTAACATGTGAGCTAGATTGATTGCATTATTGACAACATCGCCCCCACACTTCTTTTCTGCAATCAAGAAATTGAGTAGTGCAATACAGTTGACCATTTGGAGCTTTCTGATATTATGAATGGATGTATTTATGTAAGGTATGCGATCTGTGAAACATAGAAACACAGTTGATGTTTTTCACACCGATGTTCTTTTTGTGCATAGGGTTTATTATCTTATTGAAGGATTCAAGGCATGTTTGGAGTCTTTTTGGAGCTATTATTGATTGACTCCACAATTTAGGAAGGTAAGCAACTGGTAGTTTGAGTTACAAGACTTGGCTGTTGTTTTTGGGGGTGGGGGGAGGTAAGGAAGGGGTTTGCTCGGTCTGCCGTTAAAAAGTGGATCCAATTATACAGACTACTAGTGGATAGAAACTTGACATTCATCCTTGAAGATAAATTTCATTCACACATTAAATGTTTCATACTGCCAGTTATTGCTCAAGCAAGAGAAGGCTTGGAGCCTTCTTCTTTTTTCCATTATTTTTTTTCTATTTAGGAAGCTAAGAAGCTGCTGGTATGAGCAATTTTTTTAATTTTTTTTGTCATCCTTATTTAAAAAAGTGTGCAATCCATATAAGGAATACTAGTGTGCCTCATGATATACCATGCGCGGCAATATCATCCAATTCCCCAATGTTGGCTCATTTTGCTCATCAAAAAAGATCAGTTTTGTAATAAAGATCATGTTGTAGAATATCTGCTATGTTTAATTAGTTGGTGATTATTTCCTTCCTGTGCAGCTGTTGACCAGTCTTTGAGGAAGCTCTAGCAGAGACTCCTGGATCCAAGTCTAATAACAAAACAATGACAACTACAATACGGGGACTTGTAAAAAAATAATAATAATATAATAAAAATAATTTAAAAAAATCAATAAGAAAAGGACTCCTACACCAATTTGTAAACTAGAAAAAATAAAAGTGTATCAAAAATAATAATCCACTAACTGGGTGTGGTATATGAAGCAACGTTTTTAGACAAGTCTTGTTTCGTATTTTTACGTCAATCCAATATGCCTAGTCCATCTTCTGTTTTTGAAATAAACTAATAAACTTAAAGCAATGTAACTAGCTAGTTAGCTATCTAGTATTTATTCTTTACGTAATATCAGTAATATTAATGAAGATATAAGATCATGGATAAAGACTATGGATTCTGAGCAATTTTGTCTATATATGACAAAATATATTACGATAATTTTTCATATATGGATGATGATGACTGGGATGCCAACTCCTTGGCCCAATTTATCCTGCCATCAACTACTCGGTATACTGAGAGGAAGATCCTGTGGAAGAATTGGATGGCGAAACCGGAATTCTATGTGAAGCTATGAAACCATTGCTTGATGCAGGGATTTTCTTGAAAGTAGATGATGCATTTAAGAGGCAATTGGTATCCGTTCAGCATTGGACAATGTTACTTCTGCCATTTACTGACTACAATGCCAACTATCCTTTTGGACTTATGGATTCCCACTAATCTATCTTCTCCTTCCTGTGATGTAGCAGGTAGAAGCCAGTCCTCCATATAGAGACAAACTGCACCCATCTACACCCAAACATCCAGATTGTCAATGCTCTATACCACTCTATCATATGTGTTATGTATGTATGAAGGGAGACCAGTCCTCCACACGATCAGCAAGGCCCATCCCACACACATACACTACTATACCTATTACTAATTTCTTTATGTATGTTTACAGTGAGTAATTATTTATGTGTTACACCTGATAGGGCTAACAGCTGCTGATATAACATGCTTGAGGTCCCTTTCGACTAACTCTAAAAGAGGATAACCTCTCTACAAAGGACAAGAGGGTGGGTTCCAAACTTGTCCATTATTTGGAGGTTCCACTGGTCTTACTCTATACCATGCAGTTGCTATATGGTTGCATGCTATTACTTACACTTTGTTAAATGATTCACGTAGGTAAAAACTGACTGCTCAGTTCTTTGCATTTAAAGCACATTGCATAGCACATTGCTCACTTGATGTATTATCGGAGACTTTATCCACCTGATAATCCTAACCCTTGTTTTTATTCCACAACTGAGAAACATAGTTGTGGACATGCAGAAAATTTGGTTCTCCTGGTACAACAATATCTAGGGATGGACCAATTGTATGCAAGTTGTACAAACAAAAGATAGTTATACACAAGAACAAAAATAAACTAGTCAAAAAGGGAACCAAAGCAAGAGAGTAGCCATGTGGACCACAATGGCTTTGATGAAATTTTACCCTCTAAAATCATACTCTGTGTACATCTCAATTAGCAGTATAATATCAGAATATATGACAAATAGTCATGCAGTCTTCATGGCAACACTCTTGTTTCCACTCATTTTCTAATATTTTTTTTTTTTATGCTAAACTATAACCTAAAATTGCAGAAGAAGGACCACCCACCACTAAATCCAAGGAAAACCTACGCTTAAGAAGTTAGAGAGGACATTGAAGATATAAACATGAACTTAGGCCAAAAGGATGTAGACCACCATTGTTATATGGCTTTCCAAAAATACACAGGAATAAAAACACCTAGGGAACTCAAGACCTATTGTCTCATGTATAGGTTCCTCTACTTACCAACTTTCAAAATATAGCTATAGCACACTTGATCTCTCCTCCTGATGGAAAAACAGATAAATAGTCAGTTTTGATGTATTGTTCCTTTACATCTGTGTTCCCACAGATGAAGCAGTTGAGGTATTACATGACATGTTTAGGAAGGATGAGATCCTGTGGAGGAAAGAACTGCCTAAAAAGGATCACTAAATTATTTGAGACTTTCCTACTTTGGCTAAGTGATATATCTATGAATAGAAAAATGAGCTGCAAAAGCCGTTTTGGCCAAATTATATGTGGAATTCTTCGAGAAGCTGGCCATGGAGTCAGTTTCATCAAAATCTGTTCTATGTAAGTGATATTTTGATGATATAATCTGCATCTTAAAAAAAAAATAGAAGATGAATTCTTAACCAGCTGAACAACATCAGGCCCACCATCACGTTTACAATGGAGTTGGAGAGAGATGGCCAGCTGCCTTTCCTAGACTGCCTACTGCATAGAAGAGGAAAGAACGGCATGCTAGACTTGATATCAGACAAATGATACTCATGGATAGATACCTTACTGTGGTTCACACCACCAAGTTCACGTTAGAGGAGAGATCAAGAGTCTCAATGATAGAGCCAGAAAAGTCACCACCACACAACAAATAGACAGGTATAGTGACACCTTTACCAGGTATTTTCAAATAATGTCAATTACTTCACTTCATCTGTTTGGCTTCAAAGGAATCACCAGAGGGAGGGAGGGGAGAACACAAGAAAAAGGAAGAAAATAGAGAAAACAGGGTCCCCTTTCATCACCCCCTATGTATGGCATGTATCTTATTAGTACAATAGATATTAGTCATGCTGTGTAAACTAAATCTAATAGAGGTAAAAATATTTATGGTCAATGTTTACTACCGTCAATTCACCACCACAACCCCACCCCATCCACCGTCAAAACCCCTTCCCTACCATCATCAACCCTTTTATCAATATCAAACCTGACAATTTTTTTTAATGAACAACCCTACTAAAAACAATGTATATCATGGTGTACACTAGTATTTCCTGTATTGTATTGACCCACTTTTTAAATGGCTGGATAAACCCCCCCCCGAATAACAACAACGAAGCTCACTATATTTCAGCTAAAACTCACATCTAGCTTCCTAAAGGGTTGTTTCAGCCACTATAGCTCTCCAAAAGAATACCAAGCATGCCTTGAATCCTTCATTAAGGAGTAAAATGGCAGCACAACCCCCCTTCCCCCCCCCCCCCCCCCCCTCAATTGTTAAATTAAATTAAAAAAACCCAAAAATTCACATCAAGAATCTATCTACGGTAAAGCGGGATGTTTTTGTAGGCTTAAATATACGCTGATGGTGACCTACTGAAGGATTCACAGAAGGAAATATTCATAGATTGTAAATGTTTATCATTAATAGTCTTGCTAGAATTTTTTTTTGTGGACTAAATATTAATGGATTGGTTTTTAAATGCAAAAACAACGAATTATTAAACCCCTAAAATTATCCCGCTAAATGGTATGTTTGTTTGTTTCTCTGTTTCACCCACACAAGACTTGCATACAGGTAAGTCCATTCATAAAAACTTTAGTACAACTAGACTCCAATTTTTCCAATACATGGACATATACATGATTACTCAGTTTCCCGATCCAGTAAAAAAAAAAAAAAACCTGGTGAAAAGTAGTGTGTCGTCAAAACCTCCCACACATGTTTATCATGTTGAAAATTCTTACCACTTTATAATTTAATCACACAACGAATGACCCGTGCTTATTAGTGGAGTTATCACTACTGGTCACCTTTTACCCAATCCAAAGTAGTCTGACATGTTTGCCAAAATTTCAATAGAATTTACTACTCCAACTTACACTATTTTTCACAATATCGATCTCTAATAGCATTCCTGAAACCGTCACTTGTTGCAGTAGGAGAACCTGTCAGCAAACAACACAGCAAACACATTAGAAAGATCAAGTCAAATTCCAGCAAAGAGACACGACATTAGCTGTCGTTCTTTATTTTTTCTTGGCTCATATATTTAAGATTATTACTAATCAAAATGAGGAAGAAGTAACTTGGTACTATGACTGTGACGTGAATAAATCTAGTATTAAAAACCAGGACTACTTCATTTATGCCCCCTCATATCTGGAACTCATGCATCCCTGGCCACCATTCCAACATGTCCCACCTCCCTTTGACCTGACCACTTTTTGTGGACAAACATGACCAAAAATCATGCCCATAATTATATTCAATCTTTTTTATTCGTGCACGACATCATTTATATTTAATGTGCTACACAATATAGTTGTCCAAAGACCACAAATAAATATCATTCACTTTGGTAAGGTGGACAGGTTGCTGGTGCATTAGTGAGTGGCAATTACCCATACACAGAAATATCATCCACTTTGGTAGGGTGGACAGGTTGCTGGTGCATTACTGAGTGGCAATACCCATCCACAGAAATATCATCCACTTTGGTAGGGTGGACAGGTTGCTGGTGCATTACTGAGTGGCAATACCCATCCACAGAAATATCATCCACTTTGGTAGGGTGGACAGGTTGCTGGTGCATTACTGAGTGGCAATACCCATCCACAGAAATATCATCCACTTTGGTAGGTGGACAGGTTGCTGGTGCATTACTGAGTGGCAATATCCATCCACAGAAATATCATCCACTTTGGTAGGGTGGACAGGTTGCTGGTGCATTACTGAGTAGCAATACCCATCCACAGAAATATCATCCACTTTGGTAGGGTGGACAGGTTGCTGGTGCATTACTGAGTAGCAATACCCATCCACAGAAAGATGGCCAGCTAATCGAAAAGATAATTGGTGTCACAGGGTTATTGTGACTGGGTTATTTGTTTCCCTGCACATATCCCTCTCAAAAATAAGTGGTTGGTGAATTACTCATCATCAGTGATATTTGTTTCCCTGTATATGCCAGGGTCAAATTAAATACATGACTTCTGAGAAATAACTGACCATCCATGAGGAGTCAGTGCTTTGATGCCATAGATAATCCACAGTGTATGCAATGTACATTTCACTGAAGGTGTCCGTAATATTTTACATGTTCTTCCATCCAGCACAATATAAAATAATGGCATGCCATACTGTCAGTTCAAGGGTCGATGTAGCTGGTTCTTCCTACATTGGATTGACCCCATTTTTAAAAACGAAGACCAACCACCCCCCAAAACAAAGCTTATATATTTATATCTCGGCTAAAATTCATATCAGCAAATTCTTAGCTACATAGCTAAATGGTTATTAGCTCAAGACTCCAAGCGTGCATTGAAAACTTTGCTAAGGTTGTAAACCGGAAGTGCAAAAAAACGTTGCGGTTGGAAAAAAAGTGAAATTCATCATCAAGAGTTTGTTGTTTTTTCTTCCTACATGTAACTGGCATAAAATACGTACTCTCATCACAATTTTAGTGCCAGAAGACTCTAAATTTTCAAGTAATGTCCACGACTACTCCATTTCTAAATCCAAGGAAGAAGAACAAGAAGAAAAAAAAGGCGAAGCAGTAAGTATCGTCAACACACAACTAATGTTGAAGATTCGTACCATGACGGATGACTCTTACTTATTTCTGCTATTTAATTTGTGCAGTTCTCACTCTTGGTCAACTGTTACCATGTCCATAGGAAGCCGTAGCTGATCATCTATAAATAATATCTGCTGTATTCTTCTCTTGTGCAATGTTACCTGGTCTTCCAAGGAAACTGTAGCTGATTCCATATGGGGCAATCAACATAGCAACAAGGTATGTATGTTTTGATATTTTAGACAACTTGGTGTACATGGGGACTGTCAAAAATAACATGTGAGTAGTGTAGGCAACAATAGACAAAATTAGAAAAAGTGTGTAAATGTCTGGGGTGACCCTCCAACAACTAGCTTACACTTGATGTGTCCTCCACTTCTCCACTACTAAACTATGCAGAAAAAATAAAATTAACAAAAAAAAATTGAAACGAGCGCAAAAATGTTTTATCTAACAATAACCAGCAACCAGCTATAATGGATTGACCTGTTAAAAAAGAACGGAAACAAGACTGCCCATGACACTGCAACCAGTTAGAACCCCTTTACCATTTAAAACCATGTATACCAATATTGTGCTGGTTTTAAAATCACAGAGTACCTGTGCAACCACATCAGCACAATATTGGTGCATACTGAAGGAGAAGTAAACCATTTTGGTAAATTTTCAAAACGAAATTTGTATCCTTCATAACTTTTTTGTTTGTTGTCCGTTACTGATAATTTTTGGACCACAAGGTAGCATATTTAAAGACCTTTCCAATGATGAATTTTATGAAGACTAACTATAAATGGTTATGTTTGTACAGTGGTCACAAGTACATGCCCTCGAAACCTGAATGGTGATCCTTGTGAATTTTTTTTTTTATATCGTGTCATCAACCACTTCTCATTCACAGGTGGTCTTGCATTACCACAGAGGTATACAATGAGCAGAAGAGTTTGCCACAATACTACTTAGAAGTGAAGTGGGAGGTCAAAAACCTAATAGTACCAAAAAATAAAAAAATTGATGCTAAACATTGATGTATAACTTTTGACTAGTACCTCCTCCCAAAACTTTAATACGCTCATTGTATAGAGCACAGAAAGATCTTTAAAATGGTATTTAAAAAGTTGGCATACAAAACTATTTTAGCGAGATATCCTTTGCACAAGACAAGAAGTACACCCAAAATACACTTTTCAGAAAATCACTGTCAATGTTGGGGTTATATCAGAACACTCTCTTTGCCACAAAAGTATGGTTTTTCTGCTAAATATCTTCCCTGTTACTCTTCTGAGTAAGTTACGCTAAAAATGGTGTAGCTCCACCCCTACCATTCCCCAGCCTCATATGGCACACCCTTCTCCTCCACCAAGCGCTCCTCCAGTGTAACCCTGTCCAGCCTCATAGCCTGCCTCCTCTTCTTCACTAGGCCGCTGCTCTTCCATTCAGCAAGCCAGACACGATTGTCATCCTGCGACTGAAAGAAGTTGGAGGTGAGTGATCCATAGCTCAAACCAAGACGATCAAACAGAGGTCGCAGTGACATCTTCCCGGAATTGAAAGTCATTACAGCCAAGTCCACAGCAATGCTGACCACAGTACTAGAGCAAAACTCAGTCTTGGGGCATCTGTTCCATATTAGGCTGTTGAAGCTCCCATTCAGGTTCTGGCTTGCCCCTAAGAGACAACGCTCAATCAGTGCTGGGTCTGAAAGCTTCTGGAAAACATTGAGAAATAATGAAGCAGCTTTAATGGGTATGGTGGTGTGTGGTTGCGGAGGCTCCTCACCCTTTGCCAATGCACGCTGGTGTTTACACCAAGAGAGAGTCTCTCTGGGGCAAAGATGGTGCTGGGGTGTTTCCAGCGAGTGGTAATATATAGCCATGATAGCATCTTTCATTCCCTCTGGGTCACCCTTATTCCCACGGATAGCCTTGCCGAAGTACTTTTGGAAGCGGGCAACAACTTACTTCGTCACTCGCCCTTTCCCACCGATCTTGATCAGCTCCCCATTCTCATCCTTGGGTTTCGTCTTCTTGAGGGCCTCTATCCTGTCCTAAAAAAAAGAATAGCATCATGTGTGAGGTACGTATTGCAATCTTTCCATCTGCATAAAACAATTCCTTCCTTTTGTTATCTATGCAGGTCCATACCCAGGATTATTGAGAGGGATATATATATTTTGTAATATATATTTTAAAGGGACCATACACCCTGTTTGCCACACCACTTGCATTGTTTATCAGACTTTTTTAAGCTTATATTCACGATCCAAATCGGAAAACTATTGGATATACCTTCAGAATCAGACACCATGACCATTAAATTGATCCAATCTACAAATGTAAGCTCTGATTACTGCACCCTGATCTTTTCAACAGTTAATATCAGCACTGTAGAGATTTATTTCAGGAAAATGGTGAGGGGTACTTCAAACTGTAGCGTCAGCATTGTGATTGGACCACAGAAATAATCATCATCTCAATCTTGTCCGACCTTTATGTAACACAACCAAAGCTTATGCAGCGCAAAGAGCCCCTGCCTCTAGCTAAGTACACTTGGTGCATATTGAAATGTGGAATCGCTGATGCGATAAAAATAAGAAGTGGAGAAATTGTTTTCATGTGCAGCAATGCACCTCACACATGTGAATGGCCTCTGGGAGAATATGTTCATGTAACTGAGGCAACTGAGATCGCTCTGATCTCAAGATAAGGAGTACTGGTTCTACATTGCTTCGATATCAGGTATGTCACATCTGGACAGACTGTGTGACTGTCTTCAAAGTTGTGTGGTGGCACTTAATTCTTCGGACCAACCAAAGCATCATTAGTCTAGCATAGTTATGACATAGAGAGTGTTTTGTTCTGATCCCCACTGGAAAAGCGGTGTGCAATAAATGGCTTGTGGATCCAGCAATATATATATATATAATATAGAGATTAGAGGTATTCTTGATATTCCCGTTCAATACTTAATAAGCAACGTCCCTTACATATTATACAAACTTAAATGTGTCGTTCTCCCAGGCCTTATAAAATCTCAGATTGAACTACTTCCTCAGGCTCACAGGTCCACAATGATGGTTATTTTTCTCATTCATACGCAATACCATCTTGTGAAGTCTTCTGACAAGATGGATGTTGAACAGGCATTCATAAGGAGATGGGTGCAAGCTGAGGCAGTTTCTTCCGTTCTTTCTGGAAGAAATACTTTTAGGTATTTTGTTCTCAAGTTCTAACCAACTAGTCTCCCAATTATACCGCTTGATGTCACGAAGTAAAGAATTGTGGCCAAATGAGCTCAAACCATAAATATTCCTTTATTGCTCTACTAGGTTGATGATTATTAACTTCAAACTCACCGCAGATGCTATAAATGCTGAATCACAAATGAGTAGCTCATCCTTACAAGCCTCTTCACTGGTGGATCCATGGGGAAGGAAGTGCCCCCTTCCTATTTAAATAGAGATTTTATCGTACTTGATTTCTGTACTGGTGTAGTAATTTTCATCTTAGCATATTATTGGCCATCAAAAATGAAAGGTAGATTGCACTATTTCCATTACCTCACCCTCACCTGCCTTATTGTGCTGTTGCCATATTAGTTCTCCAGTAAACTACCTCAGTGTGTCCGCACCTTTTTTAATTCCTTGATCCATCCCTGCATCACATATTGTTTTCCCCATTGTGTGTCAATACGATAGCCCTTCTGTCTTCAACGGTCACCTATGTGGGGACAAAAATCACTATGTCAACTAATGCTACACAATATTGATGATGTTAATTTTATTAACTGTCTCACTTGCTTCTTGCTGTGGATCAACAACTGAAGTCTCTTTTGTGTCTAGCCTGGACTCTCTATGGCAAGGCTCATTAGTAGTAGAACTGAATGAAAGCCTATATCTGCTAGGTTGAAGCATGCAGTAGATACAACAAGTGAAATTTGCTAGAACCATGCTGGATATTAGCTTAATCGTCTATCTGGGACATGCGACACTGTTAAGCTCACTCTCATGCAAGTGACACAAATAAGCATTGGTGCATGCAGTCTCTACAAACCCTATAAACCTGTCTGGTATGATCAGCACAATACTTCACTGCACTCTCTCTGTGCAGCCTCTTCCTTTCTTCTTTAATATTTTGTCCAAGAAATCTCACTTACACAAGCAGCTACCCTGCTGCTGATGCATAATGCTCGCAAAAGTTGCCAGCGTACGCTAATAAGATTCATAAATTGTTGTTGGTCACAAGCAGCTTATGCCTACCCTTTTTAAAGTGATGCTCAGAACAAAATGCTCATGTCAGTTGGCCTTACCCTTTCTGTATAAACCTCAAAAATGGGTCGGCTACATGTGACCACAGAATCAACAGTGACAATGAGATGAGTTACAGCGAATTCAGAACTTCAAAATGAACCACATTGGGAAGTTTATTCCTAGGTTATGTATCGTTTTCGTCAGTAATCACCAAAATGAATCACTATGGGGAAAAAATTTGCTACCTCAGAAATAAGCTCAGAATTGCTGGAAATGACTTTTAATCGTCAATCCCATGAAATTGAAGCCGAAAACTGTTTTGCACCCCAAAATGCTTACATACAGCACTTCTTAGCTTTTCTGGTGTTCAGAAGAATTTTCTCCAGAAATTTACCAAAAAATTCATTTTTGTTAAAAAGAGACTATCTCACAAGAATTAAAAAATAACCTGGAAAGAATTATTTTCAATAAATGAATGTAAAACAGCATTACTACTGTCGAAAATATTTTTAAACATCAAAATGAGCCATATTGAGCAATTCACAACTATTCTGGTGTTTTGAATCATTTTAAGTGATTGCCAAAAACCACCTTATTAGGTCAAAAAGTGACTATAAAAAAATAAGCTCACAATTAACGGAAATGACTTTGGAAAAATTCAGCGGAAAACTGTTTTGCACCTCAAAAAGAACTACATACAGCTATTCTGAGCTTCTCTGGTGTTCTGAAGCATTTTCACCAGAAATTGGCAAAAAAACCCTCTAAATTTGGTCCAAAACGAGACTATCTCAGAAAAAAGTTAAAAATTACCTGGAAAGGATTGTTTCCTCAAATGAATGTGAAACAGCACTTATCCTGTCGAAACGTTTTTAAGCTTCAAAACGAGTCTTATTGGGAAATTCACAGCTATTCTGGGGTTATGTATTGTTTTCGAAGGTGATTGCAGAAACTACCTTTGTGGGGAAAAAAATTGGCTATCACAGAAATAAATTCGGAATTAATGGAAGCGATTTATTATTGTCACACTCATGAAGCTGAAGAAATTCTGCCGAAAATTGTTTTGTGCCACAAAATAAACAAATTACAGCTATTCAACGCTTTTTATGTATATTGAAGCATTTTCGCTGGAGATTTATAAGAAAACTCTCCTTTCATTCCAAAATGAGACTATCTCAGAAAATAGCTAAGAATTACCCACGAAGGACTTTTTCCCCGCAAACAAGTGAGAAACATCTTATCCTGTCAAAAAGTGTTTCGAACTTTAAATTGAGCCACATTAGGGTGTTCATCTTGTGTTTTGTATCATTTTCTTAGAAACTGCCTAAAACTACCATTATATGGCAAAAAGTGGCTATCAAGAATAATGCTCTAAATTGACGGAAACGGCCTTTTTTGTTAAACACGTGATACTGGACAAATTCTGTGGAAAACTGTTTTTCATCTCAAAATAAACTACATACAGCTATTCCTAGCATTTCTGGTGTTATTAAGCATTTCTCCCGAAATTGACAAAAAAGCATCTCTCATTTAGGTCCAAAAACAGACTATCTCAGAAAGAACGAAAATTTACCTCAAACAAATTCTGCCAAAAATTGTTTTGTGCCTCAAAATAAACAACTTACAGCTATTCAATGCTTTTCAGGTGTTTTGAAGTATTTTTGAAGGGAACAGAAAAGAAAACACTCGTTTCATTCCAAAATAAGACACCCTCAGAATGTAGCCACAAATTACACGGGAAGAACTATTTCCCCCCAAACAATTGTGAAACGTGTCTTATCGTGTCAAAAAAGTTTCAAACTTCAAAATGAGACTATTAGGTGAGTTCATAGCTAATCTTGTGTTTTGTATCATTTTCTAAAAATTGCAAAAACTACTATTACGTGGCAAAAAGTGTATGTCAGAAAAAAGCTCAGAATTGATTGTAACGACTTTTTTCGTTAAACATGTGATACTAGAAAAATTCTGCAGAAAACTGTTTTGCACCTCGAAATGAACTAAATACTGCTATTCTTAGCTATCCGTCAAAAATTGACCAAAACCCCCCTCTAATTTTGGTCCAAAAACGAGAGTTTACCAGAAAGAAGCTAAACATTTCTTGAAAGGGATTGTTTTCCTCAAAGGAATGTGAAACACCACTTAAACTGTCGAAGACAGTTTTGAACTTCAAAATGAGCCACATTGGGCAATTTACAGCTGTTGTGGTGTAACATATTGTTTTCGTAGGTGATCACCAAAACTACCTTTATGGGGCAAAAGTGATTATCACAGAAATAAGCTCAGAATTGTCAGAAATGACTTTTTAACATTAAACTCGTGAAACTGAACATATTCTGCCGAAATCTATTTTGTGCCTCAAAATAAACAACTTACAACTATTCTATGTTTTTCAAGTGTTTTGATGCGTTTCGCAGGTAATTGACAATAAAACTCATTTAGTTCCAAAGAAAGACTATTTCCAAAAGTAACTAAGTTAACCGAGGAGTTTTTCCCCTCAAACTAATGTGAAACAGGTCTTATCCTGTCAAAAATAATTTCGAAATTCAAATTGAGCCACACTGTGGAGTTCGTAGCTAATCTTGTGTTTTGTACCATTTTCTTAGAAATCGCCTAAAACTACCGTTGTGGCAAAAAGTGACTCTCTCAGTATAGAATTCAGAATTTATGGTAACAGCTTTTTTTTGTTAAACACATGATACTGAGCGGAAAACTGTTTTGCACCTCAAAATGAAATACATAGAGCTATTCCTATCGTTTCTGGTCTTATTAAGCATTTTCTCACAAAATTGACAAAAAAAACAACACTTTCATTTTGGTTCAAATAGAGACTTTCTCAGCAAGAATCAAAATAATACCCTAAAAGGATAATTTTCCTCAAATCAATGTCAAACAGCACTTATCCTGTCGAAAACAGTTTTGAACTTCAAAATGAGCCACATTGGGAAGTTCATAACTATTCCGTTATAAGTGGCCAAAATTGGCTATCTCAGAAATAAGCTAAGAATTAACGGAAATGAATTTTTATTACCAATCTCATGAAATTGAAGCTGAAAACAGTTTTGTGTTACAAATAAACTACACTCACCTTATATAAGTTTTTCAGGTGTTTTTAAAGCATTTTTGAAAGACACTGACAAGAAAACACTCATTTTTTCCCAAAAAGAGACACTCTCAAAATGTAGCCACGAATTACACAGGAAGAACTATTTTTCCTCACAGAAGTGTGAAACTTGTCTTAACCTGTCAAAACAGTTTCAAACTTCAAAATAAACCAAAAGGTCAGTTCATAGCTAATTTTGTGTCTTTATCATTTCTTAGAAATCGCCAAAAACTACCGTTAAGTGGCAAAAAATGGCCCTCTCAGAAAAAAACTCAGAATTGACGGAAACGACTTTTTTTGTTAAACACATGAAATGAAGAAAAAACTGTCATAAATAGTTTTGCACCTCAAAATGAACTACATTCAGCTATTCTTAGCTTTTTCGCCTGAAATTGACCATAAAAATTCTCATTTTGGTCCAAAATAAGACTCAGAAAGAAGCATAAAATGTCCTGGAAAGGACAGTTTTCCTCAAACGAATGTGAAACAGCACTTATCCTGTCGAAAACAGTTTTGAACAAAGTGAGCCACATTGTGCAATTCACAGCTGTTGTGGTGTTATGTATTGTTTTTGTAGGTGATCAACAAAAATTACCTTTATGGGGCAAATGTGGTTATCACAGAAATAAGTTCAGAATTGTCAGAAATTATATCATCAAAATAATGAAACTGAATATCTGCTAATAACTGTTATGTACCTCAAAATAAAAAAATACTGCTATTCTTCCTTTTCTGGTGTTTTGAATTCGCTGGAAATTGACAAGAAAACTTATTTCATTCCAAAAAGAGACTCTCTCAGAAAGTAGCTAAGAATTACTCAGCTAGGATTTTTTCCCTCAAATTCTCATATCCTGGCAAAAACAGTTTCAAATTTCAAATTGAGCCACATTGGGCAGTTCATAGCTAATATTGTGTTTTGTATCGTTTTTGTTGTTGCATAATACTACTGTTATACGGAGAAAAGTAGCATCTCAGAATAAAGCTTGATGGAAATGGCTTTTTTTTAAACACATGATACTGTATAAATACAAATTCAGTGGAAAACTTTTTTCACCACAAAGTGAACTACATACTGCTATTTCTATCGTTGCTGGTGTTATTAAGCATTTCCCCCAGAAATTTAAATAGAGCAACACTCATTTTGGTCTAAAAAGAGACTTATCTCAGAAAGAAGCAAAAAATTACCCTAAAAGGACAATTTTTCTCAAACTATTGTGAAACGGCACTTATTCTTACGAAAAAAGTTTCAAACTTCAAAATGAGCCATATTGGGCAGTTCTTAGCTATTCCAGACTTGTGTATCATTTCGTAGGTTATCGCCAAAATCATGCTAGTTTGTGGAAAACAAGTTCTTCCTGGGTAATTCTTACCTACTTTCTGAGATAGTCTCTTTTTGAAACGAAATGAGAGTTTTCTTGTCTATTTCCAGCGAAAATGCTTCAAAATACCTGAAAAACATTGAATAGCTGGAATTTTTTATTTTGAGGCACAAAACAGTTTTCGGCAGAATTTGCTTACTTACATGAGTTTGATGATAAAGAGTCGTTTCCTTCAATTCTGGGCTTATTTTATCTGAGAGTGCGACATTTTGTCCCAATTTGGTAGTTTTTGGTGATCACTGATTAAAAATGATACATAACACCAGAATAGCTGTGAATTTTCCAATGTGGCTCGGTCAACTCTTTTTGAAATAGGTCGTATCCTGTCAAAAATAGTACCAAACCTCAAATTAAGCCACACCGGGGAGTTAATAACTAGTCTTGTGTTTTGTATCATTTTCTTTGAAATCGCCTAAAACTACCATTATATGGCAAAAAGTAGCCATCTCAGAATAAAGCTCAGAATTGGCGGAAATAGCTTCCCCCCCCCGTAAAACAGGTGATACTGGACAAATTCAGAGGAAAACTGTTTTGCACCTCAAACTGAACTACACTCAGCTATTGCAAGCATTTCTGGTATTATTAAAGCATTTTCTCCCAAAATTGACAAAAAAACCCCTCTCATTTTGGTCCAAAAAGAGACTATCGGAGAAAGATGTGAAAAATTACAATAGAAAACAATTTTCCACAAAAAAGTTTGCTCCTCAAAATGAGCCACAACAACCAAACAAATTTTTCTGGTGTTTTGAAGCTTCTTTGCGGAAACTGACAAAAGACTTCAGTTTAACGTCAAAAAGTGACTATCTCACAAAGAAACTAAGAATTAGCAAGAAAGTTTTTTTTCTCAAGTTTCAAATGGGGTAAATCCTGAGGAAATGTTTTGATTTGAGGGAATCGACTTTTTTTTTATCAAACAAGCTAAATGGGACAAATATACTAAATACAGTTTTACTACTCAGAATGATCCACATACTGCTAAACAAAGCTTTTCTAGTATTTTGAAGCATTTTCGCCGATGTTGTCAAAAAACTTCTCTTTCTGGTATTAAAAGTGACTATCTCAGAAAGAAGCTAAGAATCACAGAATGTTACTTTCTTAATAAATTTGAAATGGGTTTAATCCTGAGGAAAGGTATTGATTTGATGAAAATGACCTTTTTTGGTCAAACAAGTGAAATGGGACAAATATTACCGAAAACATTTTTGTTCCTCAAAATGAGCCACATACAGCTAAGCTTTTCTGGTGCAGGAATAGTTTTCGCTAGAAATTGACAAGAAAATTCACTTTAAAATATCTCAGAAAGAAGTTAAGAATCACCCAGAAAGTTATTTTTTCGCAACGAGTTTGAAATGGTTAAATCACGAGGAAATGTTTCGATTTGTGGGAAACAATATTTTTGATCAAACAAATTAAAATGGGATAAATTTTTCAGAAATCAGTTTTGCTCCTCAAAATTAGCAACTTACATTTTCGCCGGAAATTGACAAAAAACATCTCTTTGAGGTATAAAAAGCGAAGGATTTGATTTGATGGAAAAGACTTTTATATATATAACCCGTAAAAAGGGACAAATATTACCGAAAACAGTTTTGCTCCACAAAATGAGTCACATACAACTAAACTAAGTTTTTCTGGTGCTTTGAAACTTATTTTTCAGAAATTAACCAAAAAAAACTTCTCTTGAAGGTCTAAAAATGACTGTCTGAGAAAAAAGCTAAGAAATATTCAGAAGTTATTTTTGTCAACGAGTTTGGAAGGGGAAAATCCTGAGGAAAGGTTTGGATTTGCTGAAAACAATGTTTTTGGTCAAACTAATGAAAAGGCCAAATATTACTGAAAAAGCTTTTGCACCACAAAATATTCCACATAAAACTATACTAGCTTTGCTGGTGTTTTGAAGCTTTTTCTCCAGAAATGGACAAAAAATTTCTCTTTTAGGTCTAAAAATTGACTACTTCAGGGACAAGCTAAGAATTACATGAAATTTATTTTTTCTAAACGAGTTCGACATGGGGCAAATCCAGTGGAAATATATATTGATTATATAGAAATGACTTTTTTGGCCAAACAAGTGAAATGGGGCTAATGTTATAAAAAACAGCTTTGCTCCTCAAAAATGAGCATATACAGCTAAACTAAGCTTTTCGGGTGCTTTGAAGTATTTTAACAGAAATTTACAAAATGACTACCTCATAAAGAACCTAAGAATTACTCAGAAAGTTATTCTTCTCAACAGTTCGAAAAGGAACACATCGTGAGGAAAGTTTATGATTTGATGGAAATGTATTTTTTTGGTCAAACCCGGGAACTGGACAAATATTACCGAAAACATTTTTGTTCCTCAAAATGTGCTACATACATCTAAACTAAGCATTTTTGGTGTTTTGAAGCATTTTAGCAGGAAATTGACAAGTGTCTATCTCAGAAAGAAGCTAAGAATTACTCGAATATACTTTTTTTCTCAACGTGTTCAATAAGGGGAAAATCCTGAGGAAAAGTTTTGATTTGATGGATTTTTTTTTTGATCAAACAAGTTAAATGTGACAATTTGCTCCTCCAAACGAGCCATATATTGCGCAACTAAGCTTTTCTGGTATTTTGAAGCATTTTCGCAGGCAATTGACAAAAGAGTTTGCTTTTAGGTCTGAAAAAGTGACCTTTTCCAATGTGTTTGTAACGGGGCAAATCTTGAAGGAATGTTTTGATTATATGGAAAAGGCTTTTTTGGCCAAATAAGTGAAATGGGGCTAATATTATTGAAAACAATTTTGCTCCTCAAAATGAGCCATATACAGTTAAACTAAGATTTTCAGGTGTTTTGAAGCAATTTTTCCTTACATACAAAAAACCCTGTCTCTTTTAGGTCTAAAAATTGACTACCTCAGAAAGAAATTAAGAATTACTCAGAAAGTTATTTTATCTCAACGAGTTTGAAAAGGAGCCAAACCTGAGCAAAGATTTTAATTTGATGGAAAAGAGTTTTATTGATGAAACTAATGAAATGGGACAAATACTACCGAAAACAGTTTTCTTCCACAGAATAAGCCACAACTAAACTAGGTATTTCTGGTGTTTTGAGGCTTATATTGGCGGAATTGCCAAAAAAAACTCTTGAAGGTCTAAAAAAAGTAACTATCTCAGAAAGAAGCTAAGAAATACTCACGAAGTTATTTTTTCTTAATGAGTTCGAAAAGGGGAAACCCTGAGGAAGGTTTGAATTTGATGGAAATATTTTTTTTGGTCAAAATAGTGAAAAGGGCCAAATATTACAAAAAAGGTTTTTGCACCTAAAAATGGGCCACAAACAACTAAACGAAGCTTTTGTTGTGTTTTGAAGCTTTTTCGCCGGAAATGGACAAAAACCTTCTTTGTAATGTGACTAAAAATTAACATCTCAGACACAAGCGAAGAGTTACTTTAAAAGTATTTTTTCTTCAATGAGTTCAACATGGGAAAAATCCAGTTGAAATATACTGATTATATGGAAACGACTTTTTTTGGCCAAACAAGTGAAATGGGCTAATTTTATCGAAAACAGTTTTGCTCTTCAAAATGAGCCATATACAGCTAAACTACTATCCAGTTGTTTTGAAGCAATTCAGCATGAAATTGACAAAAAGTTCCTCTTAAAGGTCTAAAAATAACTATCTCATAAAGAACCTAAGTAGTACTCAGAAAGTTATTTTTCTCAATGAGTTCGAAAAGGAACAAATCATGTGGAAAGTTTATGATCTGATGGAAATGTAATTTTTTTGTTCAAACCCATGAAATTGGACAAATATTACCGAAAACAGTTTTCCTCAAAATGTGCCGCATACATCTAAACTAAGCTATTCTGGTATTTTGAAGAATTTTTGCAGGAAATTGACAAAAAACTCTCTTCTAGGTCAAAAAAGTGACTATCGCAGAAAGAAGCTAAGAATTACACAGAAATTTTTTATCAACGAGTTCGAAAAGGCGCAACTCATGAGGAAAGATTTGGATTTGCTTAATTTCTTTTTATCAAACAAGTTAAATGGGACAAATATAACCGAAAAGATGAGCCACATATGATTCAACTAAGCTTTATTGGTATTTTGAAGTATTTTCGCCGGAAATTGCCAAAAGACCACTTTGTGGTCTAAAAAAGTGACTTTTTTCAATGATTTTGAAACGAAAAAAATCCTAAAGAAATATTTGATTATATGGAAACGACTTTTTTGGCCAAAAGTGAAATGGGACTAATATTATCGAAAACAATTTTGCTCATCAAAACTAACTAAAACTAAGCTTTTCATGTGTTTTGAAGCATTTTTCCCTGAAATTGACAAAAGTCTCCTCTTTAATAATGTCTAAAAATTGACTATCCGAGAAAGAAGCTAAGAATTACTTTGAAAGTTATTTTTTCTCAACAGTATGAAAGTGAACCAAACCCGAGCAAAGGTTTTGATTTGTTGGAAAAGACTTTTATTGACCAATTCAGTGGATCGAGACAAATATTACTGAAAAGAGTTTTGCTTCACAGAATGAGCCACAACTAAACTAGGTATTTCTGGTGTTTTGAGGCTTATTTTGCAGAAATTAAAAAAAAAAAACTCTTGAAGGTCTAAAAAAAGTGACTATCTCAGAAAGAAGCTAAAAATACTCAGGAAGTTATTTTTTCTCAATGAGTTCCTAAGGAAAATCCTGAGGAAAGGTTTGGATTTGATGGAAACAATTTTTTTGGTCAATCTATGAAAGGGCCAAATATTACTGAAAAAGATTTTGCACCCCAAAATGTGCCACATACAGCTAAACTAAGCTTTTCTGGTGTTTTAAGCTTTTTGACCGAAAATGGACAAAAAAACTTCTCTTAAGGTCTAAAAATTGGAGACAAGCAAAGAATTACATTGAAAGTTGTTGTTTTTTTCAACGAGTTCGACATGGGCAAAATTCAGTGGAAATATTGATTATATGGAAACAACTTTTTTTGGCCAAACAAGTGAAATGGGGCTAATCCTATCGAAACAGTTTTGCTGCTCAAAATAGCCATATACAGCTAAACTAAACTTTTCAGGTGTTTTGAAACATTTTAGTCGGAAATTAGCAAAACATTTCTCTTATACGTCTAAAAATGACTATCTAATATAGAACCTAAGAATTACTCAGAAAGTTATTTTCTCAACACGTCCGAAAAGGAAAAAATTATGTGGAATGTTTTTGATTTGATGGAAATGTATTTTTTTTGTCAAACCCGTGAAACAGGACAAATATTACCGAAAACAGTTTTTGTTCCTCAAGATGTGCCACATACATCTAAACTAAGCCTTTTTGTCGTTTTGAACCATTTTTGTAGGAAGTTGACCAAAAATTTCTCTTTTAGGTCTAAAAAGTGACTACCTCAGAAAGAACCTAAGAATTACTCAAAAATATATCTTTTCTCAATAAGTTCGAAAAGGGGTAAATCCTGAAGAAAGATTTTGATTTGATAGAATTATTTTTTTTATCACGGGACAGATATAACTGAAAGATCTTCTCTTTGAGGCCTAAAAGAGTGACTATCTCATAAAGAAGCAAAGAAATACTCATAAATATATTTTTGCCAACGAGCTAGTAAAGGGCATATCTTGAGGAAAGATTTCGATTTGATGGAATTTTTTTTTTCCAAACAATTTAAACGGGACAAATACAACCGAAAATAATTTTGCTCTGCCTAATGATCCACATATAGTTGAACTAAGCTTTTCTAGTATTTTGAAGCATTTTTGTCTGAAAATGACAAAAGACTTCGCTTTGAGGTCTAAAAAGAGACTATCTCAGATAGAAGCGAAGAATTACCTATAAAGTAATTTTTTTTCAATGAATTTAAAATGGGGCAAATTCTGAAGAAATGTTTAGCTAATATGGAAACGTTTGTTTTGGCCATACAAGTGAAATGGGGATAATTTATTGAAAACAGTTTTGGTCATCAAAATGAGCCATAGACAGGTGAACAAAGCTTTTCAGGGATTTTGAAGCATTTTTGCCTGATGTTGAAAAAAAATCTCTTTAAGGTTTAAAAATTGGCTATCTGAGAAAGAAGTTAAGAATACTCAGAAAGTTATTTTTTCACAACGAGTTTGAAAAGGGGTCAAACCTGAGCAAAGGTTTTAATTTGATGGAAAAGAGTTTTATTGATCATACCAGTGAAACTGGACAAATGTAACCGAAAACATGTTTTCTCCACAGAATGAGTCACATACAACTAAACTAAGTTTTTCTGGTGTTTTGAGGCTTATTTTGCAGAAATTGATAAAAAAAAAACTCTTGAAGGTATAAAAAGTAACTATCTCAGAAAGAAGCTAAGAAATACTCCGGAAGTTTTTTTTTCTCAACGAGTTCGAAAAGTGGAAAATGTGAGGAAAGGTTTGCATTTGATGGAAACTTTTTTGGGGGTCAAACTAGTGAAAAGTGCCATATATTACCGAAAAAGGTTTTGCACTGCAAAATGTGCCACTAGCTTTTCTGGTGTTTTGAAGCTTTTACGCCGGAAATGGATAAAAAAACTTCTGTTTTAGGTCTAAAAATTGATTATATCAGAGACAAGCAAAGAATTACTTCGAAAGTTATTTTTTCTCAATTAATTCGACATGGGGCAAATCCAGTTGAAATATGTATTGATTATAAGGAAACGACTTTGTTTTGCCAAATGAGTGAAATAGGGTTAATGTTATCAAAAACAGTTTTGCTCCTAAAAATGAGCCATATACAGCTAAACAAAGCTTATCAGGTATTTTGATGAACTTCCGCAGGAAATTGACAAAATTTTTCTCTTATAGGTCTAAAAAGTGACTAAGCTAAGAATTATTCAGAAATATATTTTTTCTCAACAAGTTCGAAAAGGGGCAAATCCTGTGGAAAGATTTTATTTTAATGGAAATTTTTTTTGATCAAACACGTTAAATGAGACAAATATAACTGAAAAGAGTTTTGCTCCTCCAATGAGCCACATATAGCTCAACTAAGCTTTTCTGGTATTTTGAAGCGTTTTCACCGAAAATTGACAAAAATCTTCTCTTTAAGGTATAAAAAAATGATTATCTCGGAATGAAGTTAAAATTACTCAGAAAATAAATTTTTCTCAACAAGTTCGACATGGAGCAAATCCAGTCGAAATATACTGATAATATGGAGACATTTTTTGGCCAAACAAGTGAAATGGGCCTAATGTTACCGAAAATAGTTTTGCTCCTCCAAATGAGACATATACAGCTAAACGAAGCTTGTCAGGTGTTTTGAAGCACTTTTGCTGGAAATTAAAAAAAAAAATTCTCTTAAAGATCTAAAAACGACTAACTCATAAAGAACCTAAGAATTAGTCAGAAAGTGATCTTTTCTCTATGAGTTTGAAAGGGAACAAATCGTGAGAAAAGTTTTTTATTTGATGGAAATGTAATTTTTAGTCAACCCCATGTAACTGGACAAATATTACCGAAAACAGTTTTGTTCTTCAAAATGTACCACATACATCTAAACTAAACTTTTCTGGTGTTTGAAGTATTTCGGAGGAAACAGACCCAAAATTTCTCATTTAGGTCTAATATGTGACTATCTCAGAATGAAGATAAAAATTACTCAGAAATATCTCTCTTCTCACAACGAGTTCGAAACGGGGAAAATCCTGAGGAAAGATTTTAATTTGATGGAATTTTTTTTATCAAACAGGTTAAATGGGACAAATATAACCGAAAAGAGTATTGCTCCTCCAAATGAGCCGCATATAGCTCAACAAAGCTTTTCTGGTATTTTGAAGCATTTTCTCTGGAAATTGAGAAAAGTCTTCTCTTTGAGGTCTAAAAAGTAACTATCTCAGATAGAAGCAAAGCACTCATAAAGAAATTTTTTCAAAGGGTTGAAACGGGGCAAATCCTGAAGAAATGTTTAGATGATATGGAAATGACTTTTTGGTCCAAACTAGTGAAATGGGGCTAGTATTATCAAAAAACAGTTTTGCTCATTAAAATGAGCCATATACAGCTAAACTAAGCTTTTCAGGTGTTTTGAAACATTTTTGCATGGAATTGACAAAGAACTTCTCTTCAAGGTAAAAAAATTGACTATCTCAGAAAGAAGTTAAGAATTACTCAGAAGGTTTTTTTTAACAAGTTTGAAAAGGGGCAAAACTTGGCAATGGTATTGATTAGATGGAAAAAAACTTTTATTGATCAAATCAGTGAAATTGGATAAATATTACCGAAAAAAGATTTGTTCCACAAAATTAGCTGCATACAAATAAACTACCTTTTTATAGTACTTTTAAGCTTAATTTGGTGAAATTGTCAAAAAAAATTCTCAGGAAGAAGCTAAGAAATACTCAGTAAGTCATTTTTTCCCCAATGAGTTCGAAAAGGGTAAAATTCTTAGGAAAGGTTTGGATTTGATGGAAATATTTTTTTTGGTCAACTTGTGAAAAGGGAAAAATATTACTGGAAAAGTATTTGCACTGCAAAATGTGCCACATACAACTAAATTAAGCCTCCCTGGTGTTTTAAGCTTTTTCACCGGAAATTGACCAAAAACTTCTCTTTAAGGTCTAAAAATAGACTGCCTCAGAAAGAAACTAAGAATTACTCAGAAAGTTATTTTTTCTCAACGAGTTCGACATGGGGAAAGTCCAGTGGAAATATATTGATTATATGGAAATGACTTTTTTTTTGGCCAAGCAAGTGAAATGGGGCTATTGTTATAAAAAACAGTTTTGCTCCTCAAAATGAGCCATATACAGCTAAACCAAGCTTTTCAGGTTTTTTGAAGCATTTTAGCAGGAAATAAAAAATAAAAAAAACTAACGGTAAAAAATGACTACCTCATAAAGAACCTAAGAGTTACTCAGAAAATTATTTTTCTCAACAAGTTCGAAAATGGGAAAATCCTGAGGAAAGGTTTTGATTTGATGGAATTTTTTTTTTAATTAAACAAGTTAAACGGTACAAACAATACTGAAAAGAGTTTGCTCCTCCAAATGAGCCAGAAATTAGCTCAATTAAGCTTTTCGGGTATTTTGAAGCATTTTCACTGGAAATCTACAAAAGACACCTCTTTGAGATCTAAAAAGAGAATGAAGCTAAAAATTACTCAGAAAGTTTTTTTTTAAACTGGTTCGACATGGGGCAAATCCAGTGTAAATATATTGATTATATGGAAAGACATTTTTGGCCAAACAAGTGAAATGGGGCTAATATTATCGAAAAAAGTTTTGCTCCTCAAAATGAGCCATGTACAGCTAAACTAAGCTTTTCAGGTGTTTTGAAGTATTTTAGCAGGAAATTGACAAAAAAGTTCTCTTTTAGGTCTAAAAAGCAACTATCTCGGAAAGAAACTAAGAATTACGCAGAAATATATTTTTTCTCAACGAGTTCGAAAAGGGGCAAATCCAGAGGAAAGATTTTGATTTGATGGAATTTTTTTTTATCAAACAAGTTAAACGGGTTAAATATATCCGAAAAGAGTTTTGCTCCTCCAAATGAGCCACATATAGTTCAACTAAGCTTTTCTAGTATTTTGAAGCATTCCGCTGGAGACAAAAGACTTCTCTTTGAGAACTAAAAATGTGACTTTTTCCAATGAGTTTGGTGCTGAGACGAAAACAAACATAGTCTTAATATAGTAATATATCTCATCACAGTAGCCTCCCACCTTGCCTATTGACTTCTTCTCCAACGAATTCATGAGTTTTGTGACCTTTGGTATGTTAAACAATAGCATGATTTTGTGGTAATTGGTTTGACAATCTTTACCAACTAGTCCAATGTTGTCTTATAGGCTCAGGAAAGATGTGAAGGGAAGAGGAGACATCCGGACTTTATAAGTAAGTTACTACATATAATATACTACTAGTAAACAAGTTGTTATACTACATATAATATACTACTAGAACAATTACTAAACAACACTATATTAATATTAATTATTATAGGATGGTTGTAGTAGTAGTAGTAGTAGTAGTAGTAGTAGTAGTAAATCTGCTTCCTTCTGACATGCTTCTGTGTGTATAATTGGGGTAGGGAGAGTTACTGTGAGTGGATATGTTCCAGGGAAGCCACTCCCCTTTGTGAAGCCGTTCATTGTTGTTGAACCTCAAGGAGATGACTCCTAGATTAATTAACCCAAGGCTGATTAACCCTAGGCTGACTAATCCTAGGCTGATTAAACCTAGGCTGATTTAACCTAGGCTGAATAACCCTAGGCTGATTAAACTTAGGCTGATTAAACCTTGGCTGATTAACCCTAGGCTGATTAACTCCAGGCTGATAAACCCCAGGCTGATAAAACCCTAAGATGATAAACCCTTGACTGATTAATCCTAGACTGATTAACCCTAGGATGATTAATCCAAGGATGATTAACCCTAGGATGATTAATCCTAGGATGATTAACCATAGGCTGATTAATCCTATGCTGATTAACCCAAGGATGATAACCCCTAGGCTGATTAACCCAAGGATGATTAACCCTAGGATCCAAAGATGATTAACCATAGGATGATTAACCCTAGGATGATTAACCCTAGGATGATTAACCCTAGTCTGATTAACACTAGAATGATTAACCTAGGGTGATTAATCCTAGGCTGATTAACCCTAGGCTGGTTAAGCTTAGGCTGATTAACCCTAGGCTGATTAACCCTAGGCTGATTAACCCTAGGCTGGTTAAGCTTAGGCTGATTAACCCTAGGCTGATTAACCCTAGGCTGATTAACCCTAGGCTGATTAAACCTAGGCTGATTAAACCTAGGCTTATTAAGCTTAGGCTGATT
>CBDHDT010000006.1:0-114375 GCA_965261215.1 Ekhidna sp. | reverse complement strand
TTTGAAATGATCTAATTTGGAAAGGATAGATATGAAGGCTTGCTCTGCCATGTCATTTGTCAAAGAAAGAAAAAGAAATGTAACAATGGAATTGTACCTAGCAAGCATGATCCCTTCAACATCCTCCGCTTTAATATCCAAGCTAAACTAATGAAGTAAAAATAGATCCATTCCATTTAAAGTTAACAATTTCAAGTTGAGTGAACTAATTGTCTATAGATCCTGAAGGAACTCAATAGTGTCACTGTTTAAAAAATAGCAAAAAAAATCCCAGGTTATACGTAGCTACCATCAACATCTGAAGCCACTTTGAAACAGGCTTTTCCCCCAATTAACATGTCCAATCTGCTTCATCGTGATCACCACTAATTCTGATCTATTGTACATATGGTTCAAACATAGGTTCTTGAATATATTTTTTGTAATACATGCTTTATTTAGATCAACAATAAACTTTTTTTGAAACATAAATGCTCATCAGTAATTTTTTTTTTTCTGGCACATGCCAAGTAGAGTGATTTCTCTATCTTTACATAGTTCTCTAAGAAATAAACTTCCTGTTGAATGGACACGCTAGCAAAACGGGAAATAAAATCAAATAATGGCAGATTTAATCACATCCCCATCTGAGATGCATCTCTTCCAGCCTTTAATTCTGTTTATAAAAGCTCAAAAGCTGGGAAAGGTTGCACAGACACCATTGTTTACTGGAAATACTCTCAATACCTTAGATCTTGAGAGAGGGGAAACTCAGGAATGGATTTCCTTCTGTAAGTTTTGTTGTAAACATGACATGATATTGAGGTGCAATTTTTTCGTTTGCTCATTCCAATTCAGTTGAATTTTATATCAAATGAATGCTTTTAGAATTTTGATTCTAATGAAATCAACCATTTCCATAGTGTATTCTGAAATAAAATCTATAAATATAGTTGTCATTTAAAGCCACAAGTATAGCCAGTGTGTAAACAGTGGTTTAACATATGCTTTCATGGCATCCGCTTGTTTGCACTTGTAATAAGTGTAAATACCGATTGTTTAAACCTGTACAAGTAATCTTTAGTATAGTGTTAGGTTTACCAACTTTCTATTTACAATTTTAAGAATACAAAATTAAAACTACTAAAGTAATACAATGTTAGCATATGCCATTGTTCCTACCAACTCTAGTGACAGACCACCTCCTATAAGAAACCATTTTAATGTGGATTTGTAGATGGTCTCTCAAAAGTGATAACAATGCAAACTAAATGTTCCACTTGATATAACAAATCCAATAATGTTGGTGTCTACTTGAAATTTATTTCTGTAGGAAGATGGATTTTCCAGCATTATATTTGCTTCTCTAATTTTTGGCTATAGGTAAGAAATTTTTCTTAATTTTTTTACAGTTATCATATAGTGATAGTTATATTTCTGGTAGAGTAGACTTTAATGAGAGTCTTATAGCCCATGAGTATCTGCTGTCACAACTTTCCTATATAGTTGAATGTTGAGTAAAAGAGGCTATACAGAAATCCTTATATGTTTAGTAAATCAATTTCCTGATCGTACCTTATGTAGCACACTTCTTTTCCTTCTATGTTGCATTAATTTTTTCATGAATCACTTTGATAATTGAACATTGATTGAAGTGGGTTGAAGTCATACTCCACATCCAATTGGCTTCTCTACAACTTGGAGGTCATCAGTTTGTTGCCTAGTTACATTATATTTTCCATCGCTGTCCATTCAGAATTTGGGTTTGGGGACTGTTTCCAATATTAATAATAGTCACCGGTACCGCAATTTACTATTTGATTAAGAAATAAATCAAATGATGCTGACTCCAGTTTATTTGGAATGGGGATAACAACTTATTTTGGAGTGTCTGGCATACCCCTTTTTTTTCCAGATCGTGGCAATTTGTTGGATGACCTAAAAAACCCTTTATTTTAAACAAAAGAGAAGATTCTTATGCATGATGATGTTTCTTGTTATTTTGACTACTCTCTTTCTCAATTGTGAAATGAGGGCATAAATAAACAAAGTCATCGGAAAAGCAATTTCACTAGCTTGTATGCAATTTTATAAAGAGAGCGTGTTCTGTATTTTAAGAAAAACCAATGAATTCTATGCATTTTTGCCGTTTGATTCATGGGCGTTCTTGTTCCTAGAACACCATTACCATGTTCAATATGGGTCATAGCTGATCCTCTACCAAAACATCTGTGGTATGGTTGATTGAGTTTTCCAGTACAACTAATTCCTAGTCCAAATAGGTAATACATAATCAAACTGATCTATAGTAACAAGATTATGTGGTGTGTTGATATATTTGTTGTCATTGTCGTTTACATGGGTTGTCAACAACAGCAACTGGACATAGCATGTGTTGATGTGTGTAATGTGTATACAACCAGTTTTAAATGCCCTGGAAACTCTGACGTTCACTATTGTTATAGTTCTCTACCGTTCAACTATGATACAGATAAACAAAATATGTGTGCAAACTAACAAAAATACACTTGAAATATTTTTAATATTTTTTTGGATTGACTAAATAAAAACAAAATGTTGACAACAGGTTAGATTACCATTTACCATTTTAATTTACTAGCTAATATTATGAGCTATGATTGGGTCTAAGTGTTGCTGGATGTATGGCAGTGGTCATTACAAATATAGCCATCCTATTATTGCCTTTATTAGAGAAATTTCCGTACCATCATTGTAAATGTGAAGCACATGTGCAGATTTGTTTCATATTTAACCGAATGGCTGACAGTTGCAAAGATCCTGTAAATGATACTTCCTCTAACAAATATGAAAACAAAATTATAATCCTAGATGTACGACTAAGCTGGATGAGTTTTGAGTGTCACAAAAATAACAGGCAGATGGACAGATAATAAAATTATTTAAAAGATATACACCAATATTCGGTTTTTAATGATATTGTCCGCATAGGTACAATCATGATTCCTTTCCCTTATAACAGGTCAATTTAATAATACATATTTTTTAATATATAATGGTTGTGTGTGTGTGCATATCTTACAAAAAAAAGCTAAGAATATTAATTTCAGAATTGTCCTTAACAACTATTACAAAGTACTATAAAAGTTTGCTCAACTATAATAATTCTAAAGCAGAAACGACAAAAAAATACCAAAAACATTTGACAATAAACAAATGATGATCTAAAAAAAGGTTAGAGGAACATTAACATATACCTGTATTACATTTCAATACTTTTTTAATATTTATTATATTTGGTGTGTATTATTTTAAATGTTAGAACCGGTTATGATCTACATGGTTTCGACTCATCAATCCTAAAGAGTGTATATATTTTTGGGGTTTTATAAATTGTTCTCATACATATATATATATATTTAGTTGTAAAACTCTAGTTTGGAAACATGATTTTATGTCTTATATTGAAAAAATAGTAATTTTAGATCCAAGCCGCTAGCTGCACAATATGGTTTCTGTCCGTCTTTGTGATAAGATTATTGGACAGTTTATAGTACTCTGGCTTCACATCCCGGAAGTGAGCACATCCATGTTTAAAAAAATATGTGGGTTCACATAAAACATTATGGCAGGGAAATCTTGTGACATACTTGGCCTGTGATCATTCAACATAGGCAAGTTACAGTTGTAGTTCAAGGATGCCAAGCCTAATTATATATATGCACAATGGCATTGTACATATCTTTCTTGCCAGTAAGTTACGGGCAGTGATGTCGGCAGAATTTTTTCTGTACGGAAATTTCATGACGGTGCCCTATCTCTTCAATGCTATTATTAAGATATTGTGTCTTAGTGTGTGTTTTGTGCTTTGTAGAGTGAAAGTCTCTAGAGACTACATTCACAAAAACTGTTCAAGGTATGAGATGACCCAAATGAAACCTAGATGTACAGATACCTGTCTGTAAAAGGAGTGGATGCATGTCAGAGTTTGTTACATTATTTGCTAATAAATATATTGAATTGAGGTCAACAATTAGGAATTGAATCGTCTGTTCATAAATTTTATTATCACTCTAAGTTATCACTTGTAAATCTGAAAAATGGATGCCATGGCTACATTCACCTGCAATTTGAAGTTAACTTGCTTTGTCTGAGCCATTGTATCAGGGCCTCCTGTCTAAGACATGTTACAAACCAATACTTGTCCAAAAATGCATTATTTTACATATTTATTAAAGAATCTACAAAAATCTTTATTTGGGCAGTTCGATTTTAGGTTCCTTATAGTAGTGGTACCAGTTGGAAACTACCGGAATGCAATCTAAAAGATTATTCTCTTCAGATAACTAAATAATCTTGAACTTATTACTTGGACTCCATGTGGAATTATATTGGTCGTAATATTTAATTTGGACTTTCAGCCACCAGCCATACCCTAACCCAATCAAGCCCAAATAAAAGTTAAAATCTTGCATCTTTATGTTACTATCTACCATACGGTATTTCACCTGCAGGTCAAACTGTTTTGGTAAATACACTAGAACTACAACAGATCAAATTGCTGCAAACAAAGCAAGATGTTGCTCTACTTCATGGCTAGTTGGAGGGTTGAGACCTTTAATTCATTAAGTAGAAGAATTTCAACACCTATGAAAACAGTTGACTGTGTCAGTTCAAAAATGAATGTTTCTTGTACAGGTATGCTATAGCAAGCTCCAACTAATATCTTGGTGTGAGGCCACAATTACTTCCATAAAACACAAGAGTAAATTTTTTATTTTGGATCCTTTATGCCACGATACATATTCACGCAGCAGTCAAAAACTAGGAATAACTTCAATGTGTTATTCATAAACGTCCACATGTGTTGCAGTTTAACTGCTAGAAGTGCACATAATTTTCATAGTAAGTCTATCTAAAATAAACTTGGAATGTCAGAAAATATGTTCCCAATATGTTGTCTGATCTACACTGGTATGAATTATATTCACATGACCAATGCATATATGATTTTAGTTTTAAAATAATGATAATTTAAGTGTGATATAGTAACAGTCATAACTTCCTGCCTCTACAAAACTTTCAGATTATTTCCCTGAAAAATGATAGGCACAGGTGAAGCAAATAAATTTCAGTGATTAGATAACTGACCATACATACTTTTGTAGGAGGGTGGTTTACTTGTTTACCCTATTCTTCCATTTTTAGCTAAAGTTAACTATAGAAAGGTCTAAAAGTCTAAAATTGGTTAGCTGACAGCTTATATTGCAACATCAGCAACAAAAACTCGCTTGCAGTATAAAAGACTAGAGAATTGGATCGCTCCACAATTCCAAGCTGGCTTATCAGTAACAAACACATTCCATCCGAACTTACTTTCTACTACTACAGTCCAACTGTTCAAAATGACCAATGCTGCTCTTGGCCAAATCATTCTCTTCGTGCTCACCTCAGTGCAGTTAGCTGCTCAATCACCCATCCATCGGAGGCAGGCAGAACCTCATGAATCCATCACTGACAATAGCTGTCCTCCAACACAAATTGACCAGTGCCTGCAATCTAGTGGCCAGTCATGCACTTCTTTAAATGAGGCACTTGAAATGATCAAAACCCAAAGTGATTATTTAATAAACACTACATTCCACATCTTTGGTATGTTTGATCTCTTATATTCTGGCATCCTGAATGTTGAGAATGTTACATCAGCCATGCCAATCAACATTTCCACAGCTGAAAAAGTCAAATTAAGAAAGGAGAGATGTAAAGTCTTGCTCGGCCAAGTCAATTTATCAACGAGGGATACGAAAATGTGTCAATGGAGTTACACTTGCAAGCACAATTCCTTCTATTTCCCCAGCTTTCTCATCGAAGCTAAACTTGATGCACAATCTGAGAGAGTTGAATGCATTCCACTTAGGGTCGACAATTTCAAGCTTGTGAAAACAAATTGTCTAAATGATCCAGGAGAACCACACTGGTGTCGTTGCGAAGGTAGCAAAAATATTATTGGCTACATGTACAATCAACAGCCGTAGCCTCTAAACTCTCAGTGCTTGCCCAATTGTCATGTTCAATCTGCAAACACCTTGATCACATAGTATATATTGCATGGTCATGCTTGATTTCCACATCAAACTCTTCAGTGAGGCCTAGCTTCACTCACAATTAAATGTTATTTATGTACACATACAATGTATGCACTAAAATTACATGACTATGAAATATTCTTTTTGACAATATCTGTAACAACATATCACTTTCAGTTGATATTGTGATGATATGACTGAAAATATTAGTGAAATGCAAAGGAAGTATGCAGCATTGCTGTCACATTTATGAAACAGAGAAGTAAATATTTACTCAGCTGAGTAGATTTGATGAGCAAGGCTACAGAAATATGTCAGTCGAATTTTCCCCTGCATGTACGACCACTTCTGTATGGTCCACAATATGCCGCATGTGCTAGCTACTCAAAATATCATTTTTGTGGGTTTTTTCTACATTGAACACATCATGTCATATCGCATCGCCTGAATAGGCTCTAGTAACATTGAAACAATACAGCAGGATGTAATGCAGCCTGCTATATTGTGAACCAGCTTTTCCACTAGGCTTTCTCTTCGAAACAGAATTTTATATATCACATTCAGTGTCAAATCGTGCATCCACTTCAAATTAACAATGTGGAAACTAAATGTCTAATTAGTATGTATACTTATTTTGGGTGAAAAATATAATTATTAAATATATTTCTACAACTGTGGCGATTATGAAATAGGCTATTTTCCCAGTGAAAAATATAATTATTAAATATATTTCTACAACTGTGGCGATTATGAAATAGGCTATTTGCCCATTTCCCATATCTGCTTGCACCATGATCACTACTAAGTTTGATCATAACTGCTGCTGTATATAAATGTAACAAACCTCTATATCTAATTTTTGGCACAAAACTTCATTTATTCTGAGTTGAATATCAAATCTAGACTTCGATAATAACAAAACAAACAAAACAAATATTTGGACAAGTAATATAAAATGCTGTGTTGGACTTTTACTAAAAACTGTATTGAATGTACATTGTGTACAGGAAAAAAATTCATATATACAACTTTTCTTATGAAACCGCAGACAATCTATCTCCTGAAACAATTCCAGTGGTCAGGATATTAATTATCTGTTCTAATTGCATGACAGGAAGTATAAGGATTTGGCATGTTAGTGATCAATATTTTTATGCGATTCATGACATGAATAGCACAGCTACATTTGAGAGTGATTTTAACGTAATTATGACTTGTGCTGATCAAATCCCTAGACAAAACAATCAGGGTTGATGGCTGACACTGGACAGAAATATTGGTCTGCATAACCACAAACTATGGAAAGTTATCAGCAGGTATGAACTATTCTGTTTTGATGTATCAATGTACCAAAAGACCAAAAGTCTTCAGTCAACAAATTCTCACCATCTTACTACACGCAGCTTGAATCCTGGAATGACAGAGACAGCATCTAAGTTTACTTGTCAAGAATTCTCTTCAGGTCCTAGCTAGGTAACTCAAGATGCAAGTTAACTAGTTGCTGTTTGTAAATCGGGGATACTCAAGCACACACACTGTTATTCTCATATATTGTATTTTCATGATGCAGTGTAAAATGTGGGAAAGATGAATCTTCTACTTCTCTGTTTAAATTAGTGAATGGATTGTGGTGCAGATAAACTCATCCATGAACTGGAAGTGTTCTATCATTTTCTGTCATTGATTAAGCATCAGTATTTTTTTAGAGCCTATCTCACTTGATGTACCAAATCTGCTATTCATAGTCTCACTTGGAAATTTTTTTCGAGAAAATGAAGAATGTTCAACCAAGGCCAATTTCCTATTAGATATTGACAGTTGTTTTTGAATCTCAACGAAAGCAGCACACTTCCTTCCCCTATTAAATAGACATCACTTTTCAGTGTGTCACTTTAGATCATCAAACAATAGTTGAAGTGTGTTGATGTCATTCACGACATCCAGCTGGCTTCTATTCCAAATATGTCAGTCTAGACTGTTACATAATTTTGGATTGTTATAATCAATCATTGGTTAGATCATTATGTTAATACTTTCATTAGAATTTTGATATGGGGACAGATTCTGAAATTTATTATATAGAATAACTGCATCTCATGCTGGTACCTGAATCCCTTATTCTTGTTAATTAGTCGCATATATATATGTCCAAAATTAAAAACAAGGAGATATATTTGATACTCTTGTTTAAAAAGTTCATAAACAAAACTGTATCCATGTAGACCACAACTTCAAAACAAAAAAAATAAACACTCCAAATCTCTTGAAAGAAGAGAGAAAATGTTTATATTAAAGTAACCATATACAAAAAAAGCAAACCACAGAATGCAACCTAGTATAATGACCACAAACACAAAGATCCCTTTACCATTTAAAATCATCCACACCAAAATTGTTCCTGTTTTAAAATCACGGTTTGCCTGGGCAACCTTAAATCCAGAATATTAGACTAGATGATTTTGAATGTTAAAAGGGTAGAGCTGATTGTGGTCTACACTTCAACTATTGTTTGATGATGTAAAGTGACACACTGAAAAGTGATGTCTATGTAAAAGGGGAAGGAAATGTGCTGCTTTTGTTGTGATTCAAAAATAACTGTCAATTTCTAATAGGAAATTGGCTTTGGATGAACTTCATTCTCTCGAGAAAAAATTTCCAAGTGACACTATGAATAACAGATTTGGTACATCAAGTGAGATAGGCACTAAAAAAATACTGATGATTAATCAATGACAGAAAACGATAGAACACTTCCAGTTCATGGATGACTTTTTCTGCACCACAATCCATTCACTAATTTAAACAGAGAAGTAGAATATTCATCTTTCCCACATTTCACACTGCATCATGAATATACAATATATGAGAATAACTGTGTGTGTGTTTGAGCATCTCTGATTTACAAACAGCAACTAGTTAACTTGGATCTTGTGGTACCTAGCAAGGACCTGAAGACTTTTGGTCTTCTGGTACATTGACACATCAAAAACAGAATAGTTCATACCTGCTGATAACTTTCCATAGTTTGTGGTTATGCAGACCAATATTTCTGTCCAGTGTCAGCCATCTACCCTGATTGTTTTGTCTAAGGATTTTATCAGCACAAGTCATGATTAGGTTAAAATCACTCTCAAATGTAGCTCTGCTATTCATGTCATGAATCGCATAAAAATATTGATCACCAACAGACCAAATCCTTATACTTCCTGTCATGCAATTAGAACAGATAATTAATATCCTGACCACTGGAATTGTTTCAGGAGAAAGTTTGTCTGCGGTTTCCTAAGAAAAGTTGTTCCTATGAATTTTTTTTTGGTACACAATGCACATTCAATTTAGTTTTTGAGTAAAAGTCCAACACAGCATTTTATATTACTTGTCCAAACTATTTGTTTTGTTTATATAGAAGTCTATATTTGAAATTCAACTCAGAATAAATGAAGTTTTCTACAAAAAAATAGATATAATGGTTTGTTACATTTATATACAGCAACAGCTATGATCAGAGTTAGTGGTGATCATGGTGCAAGCAGATATGCGAAATGGGCAAATAGCCTATTTCATAATCGCCAAAGTTGTAGAAATATATTTAATAATTATATTTTTCACACAAAATAAGTACACATACTAATTAGACATTTAGTTTCCACATTGTTAACTTGAAGTGGAATGCACAATTTGACACTGAATGTAATATATAAAATTCTGTTTCGAAGAGAAAGACTACGGAGTAGAAAAACTGGTTCACAATATTGCAGGCTGCATTATATCCTGCTGTATTGTTTCAATATTACTATATTCTATTCAGGCGATGTGATATGACATGATGTGTTCAATGTAGGAAGAACCATAAAATTGATATTTGGAGTAGCTAGCACATGTTGTATATTGTGAACCGTAGAGAAGCGGTCATACATGCAGGGAAAATTCGACTGACACATTTCTGTAGCCTTGCTCTTCAAATCTACTCTGCTGAGTAAATATTTACTTCTCTGTTTCATAAATGTGACAGCAATGCTGCATACTTCCTTTGCATTTCACTAATATTTTTCAGTTATATCATCACAATATAAACTGAAAGTGATATGTTGTTACAGATATTGTCAAAAAGAATATATCATAGTCATGTAATTTTATTGCATACATTGTGGGTGTACATAAATAAAATTTAATTGTGTGTGAAGCTAGGCCTCACTTAGGAGTTTGATGTGAAAATCAAGCATGACCATGCCATATATACTATGTGATCAAGGTGCTTGCAGATTGAACATGACAATTGGGCAAGCACTGAGATTTTAGAGGCTACGGCTGTTGATCGTACATGTAGCCAATGATATTTTTGCTACCTTCGCAACGACACCAGTGTGGTTCTCCTGGATCATTAAGACAATTTGTTTTCACAAGCTTGAAATTCTCGACTCTAAGTGGAATGCAATCACCTCTCTCAGATTGTGCATCAAGTTTAGCTTCGATGAGAAAGCTGGGGAAATAGAAGGAATTGTACTTGCAGGTGTAACTCCATTGACACATTATCGTATCCCTCGTTGATAAATTGACTTGGCCGAGCAAGACTTTACATCTCTCCTTGCTTAATTTGACTTTTTCAGCTTTGGTAATGTTGATTGGCATGGCTGATGTAACATTCTCAACATTCAGGAGGCCAGAATACAAGAGATCAAACATACCAAAGATGTGGAATGTAGTGTTTATTAAATCATAACTTTGGGTTTTGATCATTTCAAGTTCCTCATTTAAAGAAGTGCATGACTGGCCATTAGATTGTAGGCACTGGGCAATTTGTGTTGGAGGATAGCTATTGTCAATGATGGATTCATGAAGTTCTGCCTGCCTCCGATGGATGGGTGATTGAGCAGCTAACTGTACTGAGGTGAGCACGAAGAGAATGATTTGGGCAAGAGCAGCATTGGTCATTTTGAAACGTCTGACTGTAGTGATAGAAAGTAAGTTCAGATGGAATATGGTTGTAACTGATAAGCCAGCTTGGAATTGTGGAGCGATCCAATTCTCTAGTCTTTTATACTGCAAGCAAGTTTTTGTTGCTGATGTAGCAATATCAGCTGTCAGCTACCTAATTTTAGACTTTAGACCATTCTATAGTTAACTTTAGTAAAAGAAAATGGAAGAATAGTGTAAACAATAACCATCCGCCTACAAAAGTATGTATGGTCAGTTATCTAATCACTGGAATTTATTTGGTTCACCTTTGCCTATCATTTTTCAGGGAAATAATCTGAAACATTTGAAGAGGCAGGAAGTAATGACTGTTATTATATCACACACTAATTATCACTATTTTGAAAATAAAAGCATATATGCATTGGTCATGTGAATATAATTCATACCAGTGTAGATCAGGCAACATATTGGGATCAAATTTTCTGACATTCCAAGTTTATTTTAGGTAGTCTTATTATGAAAATTATGTGCACTTCTAGCAGTTAAACTGCAACACATGTGGACGTTTTATGGAGAGAACATTGAAGTTATTCTTAGTTGTTGCTTGTAGCTTGTATATGTATCGTGGCATAATGGATCCAAATTAAATTTTTTACTCCTGTGTTTTATGTAAGTAATTGTGGCCTCTCATCGAGATATTGGATGGAGCTTGCTATAGTATACCTCTACGAGAAACATTCATTTTTGAACAGACGGAGCAAGTGTTTCCATATGTGTTGAAATTCTTCTACTTTATGAATCAAAGGTCTCAACCCTCCAACTAGCCATGAAGTAGAGCAACATCTTGCTTTGTTTGCAGCAATTTGATCTGTTGTAGTTCTAGTGTATTTACTAAGACAGTTTGACCTACAGGTAAAATACGGTATGGTAGATGGTAACATAAAGATGCAAGATTTTATCTTTTATTTGGGGTTGATTAGGTTAGGGTTTGGCTGGTGGCTGAAAGTCCAAATTAAATATTACAACTAATATAATTCCACATGGAGTCCAAGTGATAGGTTCAAGATTATTTAGTTATCTGAAAAGAATAATCTTTTAGCTTACATTCTGGCAGTTTCTGACTCGTACCACCACTATAAGGAACTTAAAATCAAACTGTCTAAATAACAATTTTTGTAGATTCTTTAATAAATAGGTAGAAAATATTGAATTTTTGGACAAGTATTGGTTTGTAACATGCGTGAGACAGGAGGCCCTGATACAATGGCTCAGAGAAAGCAAGTTAACTTTAAATTGCAGTGAGTGTAACTATTGCATCCAGTTTTCAGATTTAAAAGTGATAAATTTGAGTAATAATTAAGTTTAATGATCAGTCGATTCAATTCCCAATTGTTGACATCAATTCAATATATTTTTCAGCTATTAATGTAACAAATCTTAGATACACCCACCCTTCTTACTGACAGGTATCTGTTCATCTTTATGTTTCATTTGTCATCCCAAACCTTGAACAGTTTTGGTGAAAGTAGGCTCTAGAGACTTGCATTCAAAAAGCACAAAACACACACTAAGACAAAAGTATTTTAATAATAGCATTGAAGAGAGAGAGCACAGTCATGAAATTTCCGAACAGAAAATATTCTGCAGACATCACTGCCCTTAACTTACACGCAAGAAAGAGATGTACAATGCCATGGTGCATGTATACAATTAGGCTTGTCATTCCTTGCACTACAACTGTAACTTGCCCATGTTGAATGATCACAGGCCAGCAGGTCACAAGATTTCCCTGCCATAGTCAGTTTTATGTGAATCCACATACTTTTGTAAACATGGATGTGCTCACTTCCAGGATGTGAAGCCACAGCACTATAAGCTCTCCAATAATGTTATCACAGAGACGGATAGAAACCATATTGTGCAGCTAGCAGCTTGGATCCAAAATTACCCTTTCTACAATATAACACATAAAATCATGTTTCCAAACTAGAGTTTTTCAACTATATGTATATGTATGAGAACAATTTATAAAACCAAAAATATATACATTCTTCAGGATTGATGAGTCAAAACCATGTAGACCATAACCGGTTCAAACATTTAAAATAATGCACACCTAATATAATACAGATTAAAAAGTATTGAAATGTAATAGAGGTATATGTTAATGGTCCTCTAAACTTTTTTCGGTAATCATGTGATTATAGTAAAATGTTTTTTGAATTTTTTTGGTTGTTTCTGCTTTAGAATTATTACAGTTGAGCAGACTCTTATAGTACTTTGTAATAGGTTGTTAAGGTTAATTCTGGAATTAATATTCTTAGATTTTCTTTACTATATATGCATACACACAAACATTATATATGAAAAATATATGTCAAATTGACCTGTTAAAAGAGAAAGGAATAATGATTATACCTATGCGGAAAATATCATTAAAAACCAAATAATATTGGTATATATCTTTGAAATAATTTACGATCTGTCCATCTGCCTGTTGTTTTTGTGACTCACAAAACTTATCCAGAATGGTCAGACATCAAGGGTTAAAATTTTGTGTTGGCTTTAAGAACATCCCAGGATAGGTTTGATCCTTGAATTTTTATATATGTTGGAGGAAGTGTCATTTATACGATCTTTGCAACTGAGAGCAATTTGGTTAAATATGAAACAAATCTGCACATGTGCTTCACATTAACAATGATGGTACGAAAATTTCTCTAATAATGACAATAATAAGGACAGGTTTATTTGTAATGACCACTGCCATACATCCAGCAACACTTCAACACAATCATCGCTTGTAAAGTTAGCTATTAAATTAAAATGTTAAATGGTAATCTAACCGGTTGTCAACATTTTGTTTTTATCTAGTCAATCCAAAAAAAAAATTTTTTAATTTCAATTGTATTTTTGTTGGTTTGCTTACATATTTTATTTATCGGTATTATAGTTGAACGGTAGAGAACAACAACAAGAGTGAATGTCAGAGTCTCCAGGGCATTTAAAACTAGTTTTATATATACAACACACATCAACAAATGCTATGTCCAGTTGCTGTTGTTGACAACCCATGTACACAACAATGACCACAAATATATCAACACAACATATAATCTTGTTTCTATTGATCAGTTTGGCTATGTATGACCTATTTGGACTAGAAAATTGTTGTACTGGAAAAATCAATCAACCATACCACAGATATTTTGGTAGAGGATCAGCTATGACCCACATTGAACATGGTAATAGTTTTCTAGGAGCAAGAACGCCCATAAATAAACAGAAAAAATGCACGGGGTCATTGGTTATCTTATAATATAGAACACGCTCTCTTTATAAAATTGCTACAAGCTAGTGAAATTGCTTTTCTGATGACTTTGTATATTTATGCCCTCATTTCACAATTGAGAATGAGAGTAGTCAAAATAACAAGAAACATCATGATGCGTAAAAATCTTCCACTTTTGTTTAAAATAAAGGGTTTTTTAGGTCATCCAACAAATTGCCACGATCAGGGTGAAAAAATATGGTATGTCAGACACCCCAAACTAAGTTGGTAACTCAGTTCCAAATAAACTGGAGTCGACATCATTTGATTTATTTCTAAATCAAATAGTGAATTGCGGTACCAGTGACATAGTATTATATTGGAAATTGGCCCCAAATCCAAACGCTGAATAGAAATGATGGGAAATTTAATGTAACTAGGCAACAACCTGATGACCGCCAAGTTGTAGAGAAGCCAGTTGGATGTGGAGTATGACTTCAACCCACTTCAATCAATGTTCAATTATCAAAAGTGATTCATGAAAAAATGAATGCAATATAGAAAAGAGGAAGTGTACTACATAAGGTACGATCAGCAAATCTGATTTACTATAAATATAGGGATTTCTGTATGGCCTCTTTTACTCAACATTCTACTATACAGGAAAGTTGTGACAGCAGTTAGTCATGGGCTAAAAAAACTCTCATTAAAATCTACTCTATCAGAAATATCGCTATCACAAATATAATAACTGTAAACAAATTAAGAACATATTCTTACCTATAGCTCAAAATTAGAGAAGCAAATAGATTGTTGGCAAAACCATCTTCCAACAGAAATAAATTTCAAGTAGACACTAATATTATTGGATTTGTTATATCAAGTGGAACATTTAGATTGCATTGTTATCACTTTTGAGAGACCATCTACAAATTGACATTAAAATGGTTTCTTATAGGAGGTGGTCTGTAACTAGAGTTGGTAGGAACAATGGCATATTCTAACATTATATTACTTTAGTTGTTTTAATTTTGTATTCTTATAATTGTAAACAGAAAATTGGTAGCCCTTACACAAGACTAAAGATTACTTGTACAGGTTTAAACAAACAGCATTTACACTTATTACAAGTGCAAACAAGCGGATGCAATGAAAGCAAATGTTAAACCACAGTTTACACACTGGCTATACTTGTGGCTTTAAATGACAATTATATTTAAAAAAAAATTGAGAATACACTGTTGAGATGGTTGATATCATTAGAATCAAAATTTAAAAGCAGCCATATGATGAAAAATTCAACTGAATTGTTATGAGCAAACGAAAACTACGCATCTCAACATCATGTCATGATTACAACAATAATTACAGAAGGAAATCCATTTATGAGTTCCCCTATCTCAAGATCGAAGGTATTGAGAGTTTTTTCCAGTAAACTTTGGTATCTATGCAGCCTTTCCCAGCTTAGAGCTTCTATAAACAGAAGTAAAGGCTGGAAGAGATACATCTCAGATGGGTATGCAAACAAATCTGCAATTGTTTGATTTTTTTTCCCGTTTCACTAGCGTGTCCATCGAACCGGAAGTTAAGTTTTTACAGTTCTTTGGAAAGATAAAGACATCACTCTATTTGGAATATGCCAGTAAAAAAATATTGCTTTGAGCTTTTTTTATGTTTCAAAAAAAGTTTGTTGTTGATCTAAATAAAGTATGTGCTACAAAAAATATATTCAAGAACCTATGTTTGAACCATATGTATAATAAATCAAAATTAGTGGTGATCACGATGCAGATTGAACATGTTAATTGGGGGAATAGCTTGTTTCACAGTGGCTTCAGATATTGATGGTAGCTATGTATAAACTAGGATTTTTTTGCTACTTTTTTCACAGTGAAACTATTGAGTTTCTTCAGGATCTTTAGACAATTAGTTCACATCAACTTGAAATTGTTAAGTTAAATGGAATGCATCTGTTTGCGTCATTGGTTAGCTTGGATAAGAAAGCGGAGGTTGTAGGAGGGATCATCTTACTAGGTACAATTCCATTGTTACATTTCTGTTTCTTCATTTAACAAATGACATGGCAGAGCAAGCCTTCACATCTATCCTTCCCAAATTAGATCATTTCAAATGTTTTAGCACTGACTTGTGATGGCTGACTGCACATTCTCAACATTCTAGAGTAACAGATTAATAGATATTATACATAAGTGTTTATATCAGCATAGGAAATTTAATTTGGCAAATATTAAGGAAAAAAATCAATATAACTCTAATGGTGAATTCTGATTGAAGCTATTAGCTAGGATGGCTGAATCTAATCATTCACTACTTGAAATGTACCATAGTTGCTCGAATGACGAGGTTCCAGCAGCAAGCTTCATCGTCATCAAAATGCCAAAAATGTGAGAAGTCAAGATAGCAACATAGCTCTAGCTGAAGGCAGTAAATGATTTTAGATAGAGCAGGAAGTACATTTCCATTGCATGTCAGCCATAAAATAGATTCTATCATAAGTATTTTAGTCCCAAAATTCTCAAAATAGTACGATAAACATCCACGATTATTTTATTTCCCCACCCACTAAAGCAACATTATGAAATGGCAGAAAGTGGTAAGTAATGTCAAGGCATAACATACACTGATGATTCATATTACAACAAATGACTCGTGCTTAATATATACTTTGGATTTGAAATTCTCACTCCAAGTCAGGTGTTACCATATCCAAAGGAGGCCAAAGCTGATCCTCGACAAAATATCAGCTGTAGTGCTCTCCTGGCAATGTTTCAAAGTCCTTGAAGGAAGCTAAAGCTGATACTGCATTGTTGTGGTCTATAGTAACAGCAAGATAAGGATGATCTAATCATTTTTATTGGATGGCACGGTATACATAGGCAGTATCATCAATACAACAGCACATGGCATGTATTGATGTATGGATATGAGTGTAGGATACACCAAAAAAACACCAAAAAAAACGAAGAAAGAGTTTAAATGTCTATTAGATTCTCAACAAATCATCTCTTACTTTATTTAGTCTTCCTCTGCAAAACTATCAGAAACTTAAAACAAAAAAACTCCAAAACTCTTAAATGATCAAAAAAATTTTTTTGTTCGATTGGCCTTAAAAAAAGAATGGGAATCCCATAATGCACCCACTTACATAGAACACAACCACCTATACCCAATAACCATTAAACACTCACACCATCATTATTCCGTTATAAAATTACGGAGTGCCAGGGCAGCTACAAATCTCAAATAATAGTGTATAACATTTTAAATAATAAAGGAGTATAGTTGATTGTGGTCAACAAAGATACAGTCATGTTTCTGTTCTTTTTTAAACAATACAATTGAATATAGCTGTTTGTTATTACTTTTGGCTTATAGTTACACATATTATATGACTAAATAACAGGAATAGGAGATTCAGGTACCAGCATGACGTACAGTTATTCTATCTAGTCAATATCCGAAAATGTCCCCCCCCCCCTCCCCTCCATATCCAAATTCAAATGAAACTAGCTAAAGTTTGGTTATAATATTGAGTAACTAGGAACAGGCTTGACTGACATATTTGGAAGAGAAGCCAGCTGGATTGAGTTGCATAACACCCACCCTCTCCAATTAAAGCTTGATGATCTAAAGTGACACATTGAAAAGTGATATGTGTTTGTAATGGGGGAAGGATGTGTGCTGCTTTTGTTGTGATTCAGAAACTGACTCTTAATTTCTAATATGAAATTGGCTTCTGTTGAACATTCATCATTCCATAAAAAAAATTGCATGTGGCACTATGAATATAAGATTTGGTACATCTAATGGGACAAATATTCCATAAAAACACAGATGATGAATCAGAATGACAGGAAGTCGCAAAATGTACATCTCATCACCAGAACAGCAGGAGTTAGGCTGCCATAGTGGGGAGGGGGAAAATAAAGAAGAAAAGAAGTTCCTTGCCAACAGGGAACACTAGCAAAAGTGGCGCTCGGGGGGAAGTATATATATTACCAGTTCTTGGATGAGTTATTCTGAACATCAATACATTTACTAATTTAAACAGAGCAACTAATCATCTCTCCACCATTTCACACCTCATTATGGATATACAAATATATCAGTATGAGTGTGTTTGTTAGAGTATTTCTAGGAACAGCAAGTAGTGAACTTGCATCTAGAGGAAACAAGTTAGAACCTAAAAAGATTACCAGATAAGTAGATACAGAAGGTGACTCTCTCATTCCAGGATTCATAATGCAGTTGGTGAAACAGTTGTTGACTGAACATAGTTCGTCTTCTTGTAAATAGATACATCACATATAGAAAAGAACAACTAGGATCGCATTTTGGAGAGATATGGTCCGCACCAGTCATAGTTTGGTCGAAATCACTCTCCACATAGATGTGCTATTTATTACATTCTTCGCAAAAAAAATTGATCACCTACACACCAAATTCTAATAGTTCTGCTCATGCTATAAAGTAGAGCTGGTAATTAACATCCTGACCTCTGGAATAGTTTCTGGTGCTGGTTTGTCTGTGGTGTTTTGAAAAATTGGACTATGAGAAAATATATAATTTTTATCTGTACACAATTCACATTCAATTGTTGTTTTGCAAAAGACAAACATAGCATTTTATGTTATTTTCCCTAGCTATATATATTTTTGAAAATATAGAAGTCTAGATTTTAAATTTTGTTACGAATGAAAGAAAATATCTTTGATTAATTCGATATCGTTGTTGGTTGCAGCAACAGCTATGAATGTTAAATCTTGAGTTAGTGGTGACATGGTGCTAATTTTTATTTGCCACAGTTGTAGAAATATATTTTAAATATAATTTTTTTTCATCCATCACATGTACACAAACTAATTAGACATTCAATTTAAACAAACTTGAAATTGTTGACCTTAATGTGGAATGCACGTAATTATCACTGATTGTGATATATAAAGTTTAGGTTCAAAGAGAAAGCTTACAGGATGGAATACCTGGTTCACAAAGCAGCTGGCAGCAATACATCCCACTGTATCATTTCAATGCAACTATATTCTATGCAGGCGATGTGATATGACATGATGTGTACAATGTAGGAAATATCACAAAAATTATACTTTCAGTTGCTAGCAGATGCGGTATATTGTGAAACAATCAGAATTGTTTGTGCATGCAGGAAAAACTAGACTGACACATTTGTGAAGCCTTCCTCATCAAATATACTCAGCTGAGTAAACATTCATTTATCTGTTTCGTGAATGTGACAACAATGCTGCACACTTCCTTTGCATTTTACAACTATTTTTATGAAAAAATATCCTAATATCGACAGAAGTGTTAAGTTGTTAAAGATATTTTGCCAAACTAAAATAATGCATCATATTCACGTGATTTTATTTCATACTTGTATGTGTACTTAAATAACATTTAGGAGTCAGATGTGAAAACCATGCATGGCATGCAATGTATATAATAAATAATTGATCTTGGTGCATCATTGAACATGGCAATTGGGTAAATGGTGAGATTTTTGTGGCTACGGTTGTTGATTGTGATGTAGCCAATGATTTTTTTGCTACCCTCACAATGATACCAATGAGGTTCTCCTGGATAATTTAGACAATTATTTTTCACAAGCTTGAAATTGTCGATTCTAAGTGGAATAAAATTAACCCTCTCAGATTGAGCGTCAAGTTTAGCTTTGATAAGAAATCTGGGGAAATGGAAGGAATTTTGCTAACAGGTGAAACCCCAATGACAAATTTTCTTATCCCAGATTGATAAATAGGCAAGACAGAGCTAGACTTTACATCTCTCTTTTTTTTTTTTAGCTTTGGTAATGTTGATTGACATTCTCTTCTTTCAAAAGGCCAGAATATAAGAGATCAAACATACCAAAGATGTGGAATGTAGTGTTTATTAAAACAGCACTTCGGGTTTTGATCACTTCAAGTGCCTCATGTAAAGAATTGCATGACTTGGTACTAGATTGCAGATACTTGACAATTTGAGTTGGAGGACAGCTATTGTCAATGATGGTTCATAACGTTCAGCCTGCCTCCGATAGATGGGTAATTGGCAGCTATCTGCACTGAGGTGATCATGAATAGAATGATATAGCCAAGAGCAGCATTGGACATTTCGAGCAGTCAGCCAATAATTGCAGAAAGTAGATTCGGATGGAATGTGGTTGTAACTGAAATTCTTGGTTGGAATTGTGTTGTGATCGAATTCTCTTGTCATTTTTACAGAAAGCGAATTTTTCTTGCTGATGTAGCAATATCAGCTTTCGGTTACTAATTTTAGACTTTTAGACCTTTCTAATATTAACTTTACTAAAAATTAGGAAGAATAGAGTAAACGAGTAACTCCCTAACTACAAAAGTATGTTTGGCAGTTATCTAATCACTGAAATTTATGTGATCCACCTGTCCACATCATTTTTCAGGGAAACAACCACAAACTTTTAAAGAGGCAGGAAGTTATGACTGTTGTTATATCACCCACTAATTATCATTATTTCATAACAATATATATATATATATGCATTGGTCATGTGAATATAATTCATACTGGTATAGAACAGACAAAATCTTGGGCACTAACTTTTCGGATATTTCAAATATATTATAGGTAGACTTACTTTGAAAATCATGAGCACATATAGCAGGTAAACAACACATGTGGAAGTTTTATGGAGAAAAAATAGAATTTATTCCAATTTGTTTCTGGAATATGTATCATGCCATAATGGTTCCATGATATTTTTTTTAATATTTTGTTGTAAACGAGAACTCTCATCAATACATTGTTAGGAGCATGTATTAGTATACCTGAACAAGAAAAGATCATTTTTAAACAGAGAGAGACAATACAATTTTCATGGATGTTGAAAATCCTCCACTAACAAAAGGCTTCCAGACAACATCTGGCCAAGAAGTAGTACAATATCTTACTTTGTCTGCCGCAATTTTTCTGTTGTAGTTCTAGTGTATTCTTTAAGACTGTAAAAGCTATAGACAAAATACCCTATGGTAGATGGTAACATAGAGATGCAAGATTTTATTTTTTGAGTTGGCCTGGTTTGGTTAGGGTATGATGGGTGCTGAAGTCCAAAACAAACATTATGACCAAACATACCTGCACATGAAGTGCAAGTGATAAGGTCAAGATTACTTAGTTACCTGAAAAGAATACTCATTTAGCTTGCATTCCAGGAGTGCCAGACCAGTACTAACAATATAATGAACCTAAAATCATACTGTCTAAAGATAGGTTTTTGTACATTCTTTAATAAATACAAAAATATTGTAGGCTTGGACAATTATTGGTTAGTAACATGTGAAAGACTAAAGCCCTGATACTATGGCGCAGAGAAAGAATATCAAGTGAACTTCAAATTTCTGGTGAATGTAGCACTAGCATCCTGTTTTCTGATTTAACACTGATAACTTATAGAAATAACTAGGTTTTAAAAGCAGTCAATACAATTCATAATTGGGTGACCACCATTCTATATATCAGCTAATAATGTAATAAACACCAATGTACACCCAACCCCTTTACAGACAGGTATTTCTATTTGTTTGATTCCTTATGTTTGTTTGTTTGGTCATCTCGTAACTAAAACATTTTTTGTGACTCTTATCACTTGTGATATATACTCAACATAGCACAAAAACACACACTAAGATACATGTGAATACTGCATAGAAGAGAGATAGAACCATCAAGAAATCTTGGCACTGAAATATTTTTTGCAGACATCAAGTCCCCGATCTATTGCAAGAAAGCTATGCACATTATCATGGCTAATGTATATAACTTAGGCTTGACGCTCCTAGAACTACAACTGAAACTTTCCCATGTTGGATGCTCTCAGGCAAAGTAGGTTACAAGATTTCCTAGTCATTATCATTTTTATGTGAAGCTACATCACTGTTGTAAGCTTGGATCCTTGCACATACAGGATGTGAAGCCACAGCCCTAAAATCTGTCCAATAATATTATCACACAAGTGGATAGAAACCATACTGTGCAGCTAGCAGCATTGATCAGAAATTTCATCTTTATAAAATATAACACATAAAATCATGTTTCCAAACCAGAGGTTAACAACTATAATATGTATAAATGAGAAATGTTTACAAAACCAAAAATATATATACTATTTAGGAATTAAGAGTCAACACTGTAGATCATAATACCCACTAACATTTAAAATAATGTACACCAAATATAATACAGATTTTAAAAAGTAGTCAAATATTACGTACATATACTCAACATAGCACAAAAACATACTGGTCCTCTAAATGTTTAGGTCTTCATATGTAATTGTTGGAAAATGTTGCTGTGTTTTGGTCTTGTTGTTGATCTTCTTTACAATTATTATAGTAGAGCAGTCAGTTATATATACATTGTAAAAGATGCTAAGGATAATTCCAGAAGTATTAATCTTTGCATATTGTTTAGATTGACCTGTTAAAAACAAAAGTAAACAAGATTGTACCTATGTGAATCATATCATTAAGTCCAGAACAAAATTGGAGTATATCTTTGTATTAATATGTGATTTGTTCTACTGCCTGTTTTATTTTATGAGTCATACTAATCATGCATGATCAGATGTCTAGTGTTAAAATTTGTATGGACTTCAAGAACATTCCAGGATATGTTTGATCCAAGAATTTTCATATTCGATTGGATGAAGTATATATATATTTTTACCTTTGCAGCTGTTAGCCATTTGGATGAACCACAAAACAAACGAGTGCCAGTGCTACTTTCAATCCCAATGATGGTACGAAAATAGTTCTGATAAAGACAGCATTAGGACAGGTATATTAGTTAATGATCATTGCCATGCATCCATCAACAACTCATCCCAATCATCGCTGGTTAAGTTTGCTGGTAAATTGAAATGTTGAATGGTAATCTAACTGATTGTCAACAAGGTTATATTTACGTTTTAACTGGTAAATCCATTAAAAAAAAAAAAAATTATAAGACTTGACTAGTGTATTTTTGTTTGTTTGCTTACATATATTGTTGGCATGTATTATATTTGAATGGTACAGAATTACAACAAGAGTGAACATCAGTGTGTCCAGGACTTTTTAAAACTGCTTGTATATATACCAAACCATCAACACATGCCATGTACAGTTGCTATTTCTGACTCTACCTATGTATACCACAGTGACCACACAAATACTAAGACATCCCATATACGTATTCCTATTGTTCTCTGTGGCTATGTAGGACCAATATGGACTTGGAAATAGTTGTACAAGAGAAGTCAATCAACTATACCTCAGATGTTTTGTTAGAGGATTAGCTATGATCTACATTGGGTATGATAATAGTTTTCTAAGAGCTTGAAATACCACAAATCAAACAGCAAAACTGCATGTGGGTATTTTTATATAACAGAGCATGCACCCTCTTTATAAAAAAAACATGCAAGCTAGTGAAATTACGTTTCCGACGACATGGTTTATTATGCCCTAATTTCCCAATCGGGAAAAAGAGTAGTCATGGATATGATTAAAAAAACTAGAAACATTATCACATATATAAATATTCATTTTTGTTAAAAATGGGATTTTTAGGTCATCCCCAAAAAGCCATGATTTGGAAAATGGGGTGTATATGTCAGACACCCCAAAATAAGTAGTAACCCCTTTCTAAATTAAATGGAGTCGACATTATTTGATATTTTTCCATAATCAATGTGAATAATAATGCCTATGACATAGTTTTATTAATATTGGAAACTGTCTCCACACCCAAATGCTGAATGTACAATGATGGGAAATATGGTACTATGCAACAAACGGTTGACAGCCAAGTTGAAGAGAAGCCAGCTAGATGAGGACCATGGCTTCTACCCATTTCAATCAACGTTCAAAGAACAAAAGCGATTCATGAAAGTGATAGTAACTTAGAAGGAAATGAAGTGTGCTTTATATGGTACGATCAGGAAACTGATTTACTAAAAACTTTTTAGAGGGATTTCTATGTGCCTCTTTTACTCAACATTCTACTATACTGGAAATTTGTGACAGCAAATACTCACAGGCTATAAAAACTCTCATTAAAGTCTCCTCTCTCAGAAATATATGTATCACAAATAAGACAATTCTAATCAAATTAAGGATTTCACACCAAGCTCATAACTAGAGTAGCAAATGGATTGTTGGAAAATCCATTGTCCTACAGAAACAAATTCAAGTTGACACCTATATTATTGGATTTGTTTTAACAAGTGGAACATTTACTAAGCAGTGTTATCACTTTCGATAGAACAACTACAAATCCACTCTAAAATGGTCTCTTAGAGTAGATGGTCTGCCACTAGAGGTGGGTGGAGCAATGGCATCAGCTAATATGTATTATTGTATGGTTTTATTTGTGTATTCTTATAATTGTAAACAGCAAATTCGTAGCCCTTACACAATTAAATATTTTCAATTGGTGATTACTTTTACAGATCTGGAGAAACAGCATTTTTATTACAAGAGCAAACTAGCGGAAGCCATGAAAGAAATGTTAAACCACTGTACTTGTGGTTATATATAACAATTTTTATTTACAGCTACATTTTTTTTGGTGAACATTGTTGAAACAGTATATTCATAATGAGGTGTGAAATGGTGGAGAGATGATTAGTTACTCTGTTTAAATTAGTTAATGTATTGATGCACAGAATAACTCATCCAAGAACTGGTAATATATATACTCCCCCCGAGCGCCACTTTTGCTAGTGTTCCCTGTTGGCAAGGAACTTCTTTTCTTCTTTATTTTCCCCCTCCCCACTATGGCAGCCTAACTCCTGCTGTACTGGTGATGAGATGTACACTTTGAGACTTTCTGTCAATCTGATTTATCATCTGTTTTAATATGGAATATTTGTCCCATTAGATATACCAAATCTTATATTCATAATGTCACATGGAATTTTTTTTTATGGAATGATGAATGTTCAACAGAAGCCAATTTCATATTAGAAATTAAGTGTCATTTCTGAATCTTAACAAAAGCAGCACACATTCTTCCCCCAATACAAACACATATCACTTTTCAATGTGTCACTTTAGATCATCAAACTTTAATTGGAGAGGGTGGGTGTTATGCACCTCATTCCAGCTGGCTTCTCTTCCAAACATATCTGTCAAGCCTGTTTCTAGTTACTGACTATTATAATCGAAATTTTTCTAGATCATTATGTAAATAGTATCATTTGACTTTGGATGTTGGGGGGTGGACATTTTCTGATATTTACTACATAGGATAACAGCATATCATGCTGGCACCTGAATCTCCTATTCCTGTTATTTAGTCATATATATATATATATATATATAACTATAATCCCAAAAGTAATAACAAACAGCTATATACAATGTAGTGTTCAATAAAGAACAGAAATATGATTGTATCTTTGTTGACCACAATCAGCTATACTCCTTTTTATTATTTAAAATGTTATACACTATTATTTTAGATTTGTAGTTGCCTTAGCACTCCATGATTTTGTAACGGAATAATGATGGTATGAGTGTTAAATGGTTATTGGGTATAGGTGGCTGTGTTCCATGTAAATCGGTGCATCATGGGATTCCCATTCTTTTTTAAAGGTCAATCCAATAAAAAACAATTTTGATCTTTTAAGAGTTATGAATTTTTTTTTTAAGTTTCTGATTGTTTAACAGAGGAAGACTAAATGAAGTATGAGATGATTTGTTGAGAATCTAATAGACATTTAAACACTTTCTTCCTTTTATTATTATTTTTTTTTGGTGTACACCACTCATATCCATACATTAATACATGCTATGTTCTGTTGCATTGATGATACCGCCTATGTATGCCGCGCTCTCCAATAAAAATGATTAGATCATCCTTAACTTGCTGTTACTATAGACCACAACCATGTAGTGTCAGCTTTAGCTTCCTTCAAGGACTTTGAAACATTGCCAGGAGAACACTACAGGTGATATTTTGTCGAGGATCAGCTTTGGCCTCCTTTGGATATGGTAACACCTGACTTGGAGTGAGAATTTCAAATCCAAAGTATATATTAAGCACGAGTCATTTGTTGTAATATGAATCATCAGTGTAACTTATGCATTGACATTACTTACCACTTTCTGCCATTTCATAATGTTGCTTGAGTGGGTGGGGAAATGAAGTAATCGTGGATGTTTATCGGACTATTTGGTGAATTCTGGTATTAAAATATTTATGATAGAATCTATTGTATGGCTGACATGCAATGGAAGTGTACTTACTGCTATATCTAAAATCATTTGCTGCCTTCAGCTAGAGCTATGTTGCTATCTTGACTACTCACTTTTTTGGCCTTTTGATGAAGATAATGCTTGCTGCTGGAACCTCGTCATTCAAGCCACTGTGGTATTTTTCAAGTAGTGTATGATTAGACTCAGCCATCCTAGCTAATAGCTTCAATCAGAATTCACCATAAGAGTTATAGCGATTTTTTTTCCTAATATTTGCCAAATGAAATTCACTATGCTGATATATACACTATTTATAATATCTATTATTCTTTTCCTCTAGAATGTTGAGAATGTGCAGTCAGCCATCACAAGTCAGTGCAACAACATTTGAAATGATCTAATTTGGAAAGGATAGATATGAAGGCTTGCTCTGCCATGTCATTTTTCAAAGAAAGAAACAGAAGTATAACAATGGAATTGTACCTAGCAAGCGTGATCCCTTCAACATCCTCCGCTTTATTATCCAAGCTAAACTAATGAAGTAAAAATAGATCCATTCCATTTAAAGTTAACAATTTCAAGTTGAGTGAACTAATTGTCTATAGATCCTGAAGGAACTCAATAGTGTCACTCTGTAAAAAATACCAAAAAAATCCCAGGTTATACGTAGCTACCATCAACATCTGAAGCCACTTTGAAACAGGCTTTTCCCCCAATTAACATGTTCAATCTGCTTCATCGTGATCACCACTAATTCTGATCTATTGTACATATGGTTCAAACATAGGTTCTTGAATATATTTTTTGTAATACATGCTTTATTTAGATAAACAATAAACTTTTTTTGAAACATAAATGCTCATCAGTAATATTTTTTTTTTTCTGGCACATGCCAAATAGAGTGATTTCTCTATCTTTACATAGTTCTCTAAGAAATAAACTTCCTGTTGAATGGACACGCTAGCAAAACGGGAAAAAAAATCAAATAATGGCAGATTTAATCACATCCCCATCTGAGATGCATATCTTCCAGTCTTTACTTCTGTTTATAGAAGCTCAAAAGCTGGGAAAGGTTGCACAGACACCATTGTTTACTGGAAATACTCTCAATACCTTAGATCTTGAGAGAGGGGAAACTCAGGAATGGATTTCCTTCAATAAGTTTTGTTGTAAACATGACATGATATTGAGGTGCAATTTTTTTTTTTGCTCATTCCAATTCAGTTGAATTTTATATCAAATGACTGCTTTTAGAATTTTGATTCTAATGATATCAACCATTTCCGTAGTGTATTCTGAAATAAAATCTATAAATATAGTTGTCATTTAAAGCCACAAGTATAGCCAGTGTGTAAACTGTGGTTTAAAATATGCTTTCATGGCATCCGCTTGTTTGCACTTGTAATAAGTGTAAATGCCGATTGTTTAAGCCTGTACAAGTAATCTTTAGTATAGGGTTAGGGTTACCAATTTTCTATTTACAATTTTAAGAATACAAAATTAAAACTACTAAAGTAATACAATGTTAGCATATGCCATTGTTCCTTCCAACTCTAGTGACAGACCACCTCCTATAAGAAACCATTTTAATGTGGATTTGTAGATGGTCTCTCAAAAGTGATAACAATGCAAACTAAATGTTCCACTTGATATAACAAATCCAATAATGTTGGTGTCTACTTGAAATTTATTTCAGAAGGAAGATGGATTTTCCAGCATTATATTTGCTTCTCTAATTTAGGGCTATAGGTAAGAAATTTTTCTTAATTTTTTTACAGTTATCATATATTGATAGTTATATTTCTGATAGAGTAGACTTTAATGAGAGTCTTATAGCCCTTGAGTATCTGCTGTCACAACTTTCCTATATAGCAGAATGTTGAGTAAAAGAGGCTATAGAGAAATCCTTATATGTTTAGTAAATCAATTTCCTGATCGTACCTTATGTAGCACACTTCTTTTCCTTCTATGTTGCATTCATTTTTTCATGAATCACTTTGATAATTGAACATTGATTGAAGTGGGTTGCCGTCATACTCCACATCCAATTGGCTTCTCTACAACTTGGCGGTCATCAGTTTGTTGCCTAGTTACATTATATTTTCCATCGCTGTCCATTCAGAATTTGGGTTTGTGGACTGTTTCCAATATTAATAATAGTCACCGGTACCGCAATTTACTATTTGATTAAGAAATAAATCAAATGATGCTGATTCCAGTTTATTTGGAATGGGGATACCAACTTATTTTGGAGTGTCTGGCATACCCCTTTTTTTTCCAGATCGTGGCAATTTGTTGGATGACCTAAAAAACCCTTTATTTTAAACAAAAGAGAAGATTCTTATGCATGATGATGTTTCTTGTTATTTTGACTACTCTCTTTCTCAATTGTGAAATGAGGGCATAAATAAACAAAGTCATCGGAAAAGCAATTTCACTAGCTTGTATGCAATTTTATAAAGAGAGCGTGTTCTGTATTTTAAGAAAAACCAATGAATTCTATGCATTTTTGCCGTTTGATTCATGGGCGTTCTTGCTCCTAGAAAACTATTACCATGTTCAATATGGATCATAGCTGATCCTCTACCAAAACATCTGTGGTATGGTTGATTGAGTTTTCCAGTACAACTAATTCCTAGTCCAAATAGGTGATACATATCCAAACTGATCTATAGTAACAAGATTATGTGGTGTGTTGATATATTTGTTGTCATTATCGTGTACATGGGTTGTCAACAACAGCAACTGGACATAGCATGTGTTGATGTGTGTAGTGTGTATACAACCAGTTTTAAATGCCCTGGAGACTCTGACGTTCACTCTTGTTGTAGTTCTCTACCGTTCAACTATGATACAGTTAAACAAAATAAGTATGCAAACTAACAAAAATATACTTGAAATATTTTTAATTTTTTTTTGGATTGACTAAATAAAAACAAAATGTTGACAACAGGTTAGATTACCATTTACCATTTTAATTTACTAGCTAACATTATGAGCTATGATTGGGTCGAAGTGTTGCTGGATGTATGGCAGTGGTCATTACAAATATAGCCATCCTATTATTGCCTTTATTAGAGAAATTTCCGTACCATCATTGTAAATGTGAAGCACATGTGCAGATTTGTTTCATATTTAACCGAATGGCTGACAGTTGCAAAGATCCTGTAAATGATACTTCCTCTAACAAATATGAAAACAAAATTATAATCCTAGATGTATGACTATGCTGGATGAGTTTTGAGTGTCACAAAAATAACAGGCAGATGGAGAAATAATAAAATTATTTAAAAGATATACACCAATATTCGGTTTTTAATGATATTGTCCGCATAGGTACAATCATGATTCCTTTCTTTTTTAACAGGTCAATTTAATAATACATATTTTTTATATATAATGGTTGTGTGTGTGTGCATATCTTACAAAAAAAAAGCTAAGAATATTAATTTCAGAATTGTCCTTAACAACTATTACAAAGTACTATAAGAATTTGCTCAACACTAATAATTCTAAAGCAAAAACGACAAAAAAATACCAAATTTTTGGGGCAATAATCAAATGATGATCTAAAAAAAGGTTAGAGGAAAATTAACATATACCTGTATTACATTTCACTACTTTTTTAATATTTATTATATTTGGTGTGTATTATTTTAAATGTTAGAACCGGTTATGATCTACATGGTTTCGACTCATCAATCCTAAAGAGTGTATATATTTTTGGGGTTTTATAAATTGTTCTCATACATATATATATATATATTTAGTTGTAAAACTCTAGTTTGGAAACATGATTTTATGTGTTATATTGAAAAAAGAGTAATTTTAGATCCAAGCTGCTAGCTGCACAATATGGTTTCTGTCCGTCTTTGTGATAAGATTAAAGGACAGTTTATAGTACTGTGGCTTCACATCCTGGAAGTGATCACATCCATGTTTAAAAAAATATGTGGGTTCACATAAAACATTATGGCAGGGAAATCTTGTGACATACTTGGCCTGTGATCATTCAACATAGGCAAGTTACAGTTGTAGTTTAAGATTGCCAAGCCTAATTATATACATGCACAATGGCATTGTACATATCTTTCTTGCCAGTAAGTTATGGGCAGTGATGTCGGCAGAATTTTTTCTGTACGGAAATTTCATGACGGTGCCCTATCTCTTCAATGCTATTATTAAGATATTGTGTCTTAGTCTGTGTTTTGTGCTTTGTTGAGTGAAAGTCTCTAGAGACTACATTCACAAAAACTGTTCAAGGTATGAGATGACCAAAATGAAACCTAGATGTACAGATACCTGTCTGTAAGAGGAGTGGATGCATGTCAGAGTTTGTTACATTATTTGCTAATAAATATATTGAATTGAGGTCAACAATTAGGAATTGAATCGACTGTTCATAAATTTTATTATCACTCTAAGTTATCACTTGTAAATCTGAAAAATGGATGTCATGGCTACATTCACCTGCAATTTGAAGTTAACTTGCTTTGTCTGAGCCATTGTATCAGGGCCTCCTGTCTAAGACATGTTACAAACCAATACTTGTCCAAAAATGCATTATTTTACATATTTATTAAAGAATCTACAAGAATCTTTATTTGGGCAGTTCAATTTTAGGTTCCTTATAGTAGTGGTACCAGTTGGAAACTACCGGAATGCAATCTAAAAGATTATTCTCTTCAGATAACTAAATAATCTTGAACTTATTACTTGGACTCCATGTGGAATTATATTGTTCGTAATATTTAATTTGGACTTTCAGCCACCAGCCATACCCTAACCCAATCAAGCCCAAATAAAAGTTAAAATCTTGCATCTTTATGTTACTATCTACCATACGGTATTTCACCTGTAGGTCAAACTGTTTTGGTGAATACACTAGAACTACAACAGATCAAATTGCTGCAAACAAAGCAAGATGTTGCTCTACTTCATGGCTAGTTGGAGGGTTGAGACCTTTAATTCATTAAGTAGAAGAATTTCAACACCTATGAAAACAGTTGACTGTGTCGGTTCAAAAATGAATGTTTCATGTACAGGTATGCGATAGCAAGCTCCAAGTAATATCTTGGTGTGAGGCCACAATTACTTCCATAAAACACAAGAGTAAAATTTTTATTTTGGATCCTTTATGCCACGATACATATTCAAGCAGCAGTCAAAAACTAGGAATAACTTCAATGTGTCTTCATAAAACGTCCACATGTGTTGCAGTTTAACTGCTAGAAGTGCACATAATTTTCATAGAAAGTCTATCTAAAATAAACTTGGAATGTCATAAAATATGTTCCCAATATGTTGTCTGATCTACACTGGTATGAATTATATTCACATGACCAATGCATATATGATTTTAGTTTTAAAATAATGATAATTTAAGTGTGATATAGTAACAGTCATAACTTCCTGCCTCTACAAAACTTTCAGATTATTTCCCTGAAAAATGATAGGCACAGGTGAAGCAAATAAATTTCAGTGATTAGATAACTGACCATACATACTTTTGTAGGAGGGTGGTTTACTTGTTTACCCTATTCTTCCATTTTTAGCTAAAGTTAACTATAGAAAGGCCTAAAAGTCTAAAATTAGTTAGCTGACAGCTTATATTGCTACATCAGCAACAAAAACTCGCTTGCAGTATAAAAGACTAGAGAATTGGATCGCTCCACAATTCCAAGCTGGCTTATCAGTAACAAACACATTCCATCCGAACTTACTTTCTACTACTACAGTCCAACTGTTCAAAATGACCAATGCTGCTCTTGGCCAAATCATTCTCTTCGTGCTCACCTCAGTGCAGTTAGCTGCTCAATCACCCATCCATCGGAGGCAGGCAGAACCTCATGAATCCATCACTGACAATAGCTGTCCTCCAACACAAATTGACCAGTGCCTGCAATCTAGTGGCCAGTCATGCACTTCTTTAAATGAGGCACTTGAAATGATCAAAACCCAAAGTGATTATTTAATAAACACTACATTCCACATCTTTGGTATGTTTGATCTCTTATATTCTGGCATCCTGAATGTTGAGAATGTTACATCAGCCATGCCAATCAACATTTCCACAGCTGAAAGAGTCAAATTAAGAAAGGAGAGATGTAAAGTCTTGCTCGGCCAAGTCAATTTATCAACGAGGGATACGAAAATGTGTCAATGGAGTTACACTTGCAAGCACAATTCCTTCTATTTCCCAAGCTTTCTCATCGAAGCTAAACTTGATGCACAATCTGAGAGAGTTGATTGCATTCCACTTAGGGTCGACAATTTCAAGCTTGTGAAAACATATTGTCTAAATGATCCAGGAGAACCTCACTGGTGTCGTTGCGAAGGTAGAAAAAATATCATTGGCTACATGTACAATCAACAGCCGTAGCCTCTAAACTCTCAGTGCTTGCCCAATTGTCATGTTCAATCTGCAAACACCTTGATCACATAGTATATATTGCACGGTCATGCTTGATTTCCCCATCAAACTGTTCAGTGAGGCCTAGCTTCACTCACAATTAAATGTTATTTATGTACACATAAAATGTATGCACTAAAATTACATGACTATGAAATATTCTTTTTGACAATATCTGTAACAACATATCACTTTCAGTTGATATTGTGATGATATGACTGAAAATATTAGTGAAATGCAAAGGAAGTATGCAGCATTGCTGTCACATTTATGAAACAGAGAAGTAAATATTTACTCAGCTGAGTAGATTTGATGAGCAAGGCTACAGAAATGTGTCAGTCGAATTTTCCCCTGCATGTACGACCACTTCTGTATGGTCCACAATATGCCGCATGTGCTAGCTACTCAAAATATCATTTTTGTGGGTTTTTTCTACATTGAACACATCATGTCATATCGCATCGCCTGAATAGACTCTAGTAACATTGAAACAATACAGCAGGATGTAATGCAGCCTGCAATATTGTGAACCAGCTTTTCCACTAGGCTTTCTCTTCGAAACAGAATTTTATATATCACATTCAGTGTCAAATCGTGCATCCACTTCAAATTAACAATGTGGAAACTAAATGTCTAATTAGTATGTATACTTATTTTGGGTGAAAAATATAATTATTAAATATATTTCTACCACTGTGGCGATTATGAAATAGGCTATTTTCCCAGTGAAAAATATAATTATTAAATATATTTCTACAACTATGGCGATTATGAAATAGGCTATTTGCCCATTTCCCATATCTGCTTGCACCATGATCACTACTAAGTCTGATCATAACTGTTGCGGTATATAAATGTAACAAACCTCTATATCTAATTTTTGGCACAAAACTTCATTTATTCTGAGTTGAATATCAAATCTAGACTTCTATAATAACAAAACAAATAGTTTGGACAAGTAATATAAAATGCTGTGTTGGACTTTTACTAAAAACTGTATTGAATGTGCATTGTGTACAGGAAAAAAATTCATAGATACAACTTTTCTTATGAAACCGCAGACAATCTGTCTCCTGAAACAATTCCAGTAGTCATGATATTAATTATCTGTTCTAATTGCATGACAGGAAGTATAAGGATTTGGTATGTTAGTGATCAATATTTTTATGCGATTCATGACATGAATAGCACAGCTACATTTGAGAGTGATTTTAACCTAACTATGACTTGTGCTGATCAAATCCCTAGACAAAACAATCAGGGTCGATGGCTGACACTGGACAGATATATTGGTCTGCATAACCACAAACTATGGAAAGTTATCAGCAGGTATGAACTATTCTGTTTTGATGTATCAATGTACCAAAAGACCAAAAGTCTTCAGTCAACAAATTCTCACCATCTTACTACACGCAGCTTGAATCCTGGAATGACAGACACAGCATCTAAGTTTACTTGTCTAGAATTCTCTTCAGGTCCTAGCTAGGTAACTCAAGATGCAAGTTAACTAGTTGCTGTTTGTAAATCGGGGATGCTCAAGCACACACACAGTTATTCTCATATATTGTATATTCATGATGCAGTGTAAAATGTGGGAAAGATGAATCTTCTACTTCTCTGTTTAAATTAGTGAATGGATTGTGGTGCAGATAAACTCATCCGTGAGCTGGTAGTGTTCTATCATTTTCTGTCATTGATTAAGCATCAGTATTTTTTTAGTGCCTATCTCACTTGATGTACCAAATCTGCTATTCATAGTATCACTTGGAAATTTTTTTCGAGAAAATGAAGAATGTTCAACCAAGGCCAATTTCCTATTAGAAATTGACAGTTATTTTTGAATCTCAACGAAAGCAGCACACTTCCTTCCCCTATTACATAGACATCACTTTTCAGTGTGTCACTTTAGATCATCAAACAATAGTTGAAGTGTGTTGATGTCATTCACGACATCCAGCTGGCTTTTCTTCCAAATATGTCAGTCTAGCCTGTTACATAATTTTGGATTGTTATAATCAACCATTGGTTAGATCATTATGTTAATACTTTCATTAGAATTTTGATATGGGGACAGTTTCTGAAATTTATTATATAGAATAACTGCATCTCATGCTGCAACCTGAATCCCTTATTCTTGTTAATTAGTCACATATATACATGTCCAAAATTAAAAACAAGGAGATATATTTGATACTCTTGTTTAAAAAGTTTATAAACAAAACTGTGTCCATGTAGACCACAATCAGCTCTACACCATTAAAATTCAAAATCATCTACTCTAATATTCTGGATTTATGATTGCCCAAGACACACCATGATTTTAAAACCGGAACAATATTGGTGTATGATTTTAAGTGGTAAAGTGTTATTTGTGTTTTTGGTCATTATATTTGGGTGCATTCTGTGGTTTCCTCTTTTTTTATATGGTTACTTCAATATAAACTTTTTTTCTCTTCTTTCAAGAGATTTGGAGTGTTTAATTTTTTTATTTTGCACTTTCAATATAGTTTAGCAAAGGAAAACTAAATCAAATGGAAGCTTATTTGTGGAACATCTATTTACCATTTGAATTCATTCTAAATTTTTTGATTTGCTGAATACTCCACACATATCCATACATCAATACATGATATGAACTGTTGCTATTTATGACACTGCCTATGAATACCATGCTATCAACTTAAATAATTTGAATATGCATATCTTGGTGGTATTGACCGCCCCCATGTAGTGTCAGCTATATATCTTCCTTAAAGGACTTTGTAACTTTGCAAGAACTGTAGATGAAATATACACAAACATGTATCAGTAAGTATTCTAGTTCTCCCTACAATGGATTGACTAATGTTTCAAAATGGAAGAACAAAAAAATCCACAAAAACTAAACTTATAACTGAGCTAAAAACCACATTGGCAGCTTGTTAACTGCCTAAGTCGTGGATTCAGCCAATATTAGCACTAAAATCTCCAAACCAAGCTATTCAATGGGCTTTTTCACTGTTTTATTGCTGGTTTATCTGTATCATCGACAAATCCACAATATTTGTGTATATGATTTTAAATGGTAAAGTAGTCTTGCTGACTGTGGTCTACATGGATTCAGTTTTGTATCTGTTCTCTTTTGGCCCATAGATTATATCGTCAGTAGATATACAACGCAGCTCGAACTTTCCAATCCTTGTGACGGTCGCGTGATCGGCGTTGGTGAGCTGCCTAGCTGCAGTGACGACTTGCAGCGACCTGTGGATGTTTCTGCTTACAAGTATCTTGTCTTCTCTGCACAGCTGGAAAGAGCTTCATATGGAACCCCCAAACTAGTGGTATTGGAATTTAGAGAGGAATTTTGGGAAGCTATAATGAAAGAAGAGAACCAGGATGACATTGCAATTTTTTTCATTACAAATATTAGGATGGTTTGCAATAGAAAGCAACAACAGCAGTAACAACTAACTAGCTAGCATATGTTAGAAGGCCTAGATGGCTTAAAGGCTGGTGTATCTTTTCTTTCATTGTTTATTTCTATGTATCTTTCAAAGTATAACTGCCATGCATTAGATCCTATCATCATTATTTTAGCAAAAAAACAACAACATATATTCCAATAAACATCCACATGTTACTTCATTTCCCAATCCATTAAAGCAAAAACAAAACGGTGAAATGTGGTAAGTAATATCAAGGCACAACTTATATTGATGATTCGTATAACAATGAAGGACTCTTGCTTAGTTCATTCTTTGGATTTGAAGTTATCACTACAGAGCAAGTTTTACCATTATTCAAAGGTGACCATAGTTGATCCTCAAAAAATATCTGCTATTGTGTTCTCTTGCAAAATTACCAAGAAGATATAGCTGACACTACATGGGGGCGGTCAATACCACCAAGGTATGGATGTCCAAATTATAGTGGGTAGCATGGTATACATTGGCAGTGTCATCAATAGCAACAGTTCATAGCATGTATTGATATATGGATATGTGTCGAGTGTTCAGCAAAACCAAAAAGTTAGAATGAGTTTAAATGGCAGATTGATGCTCCACAAATAAACTTGCATTTGATTTAGTTTTCCTCTGTTAAACACTAACGAAACTTCAAAACAAAAAAATTAAACACTCCAAATCTCTTGAAAGAAGAGAAAAAATGTATATATTAAAGTAACCATGTACAAAAAAGCAAACCACAGAATGGAGCCAAGTATAATGACCACAAACACAAAGATCCCTTTACCATTTAAAATCATACACACCAAAATTGTTCCTGTTTTAAAATCACGGTTTGCCTGGGCAACCATAAATCCAGAATATTAGACTAGATGATTTTGAATGTTAAAAGGGTAGAGCTGATTGTGGTCTACATGGATAGAGTTTTGTTTATGAACTTTAACTAGAGTACGAATATATCTCTTTGCTTTTAATTTTGGACATGTATATATGTGACTAATTAACAAGAAAAAGGGATTCAGGTACCAGCATGAGATGCAGTTATTCTATGTAATAAATTTCAGAATCTGTCCGCATATCAAAATTTTAATGAAAGTATTAACATAATGATCTAGCTAATGGTTGATTATAACAATCCAAAACTATGTAACAGGCTAGACTGACATATTTGGAAGAGAAGCCAGCCAGATGTGGTGAATGACATCAACACACTTCAACTATTGTTTGATGATGTAAAGTGACACACTGAAAAGTGATGTCTATGTAAAAGGGGAAGGAAATGTGCTGCTTTTGTTGAGATTCAAAAATAACTGTCAATTTCTAATAGGAAATTGGCTTTGGATGAACTTCATTCTCTCGAGAAAAAATTTCCAAGTGACACTATGAATAGCAGATTTGGTACATCAAGTGAGAGAGGCACTAAAAAAATACTGATGATTAATCAATGACAGAAAATGATAGAACACTTCCAGTTCATGGATGACTTTTTCTGCACCACAATCCATTCACTAATTTAAACAGAGAAGTAGAAGATTCATCTTTCCCACATTTTACACTGCATCATGAATATACAATATATGAGAATAACTGTGTGTGTGTTTGAGCATCTCTGATTTACAAACAGCAACTAGTTAACTTGCATCTTGAGGTACCTAGCAAGGACCTGAAGACTTTTGGTCCTCTGGTACATTGACACATCAAAAACAGAATAGTTCATACCTGCTGATAACTTTCCATAGTTTGTGGTTATGCAGACCAATATTTCTGTCCAGTGTCAGTCATCTACCCTGATTGTTTTGTCTAAGGATTTTATCAGCACAAGTCATGATTAGGTTAAAATCACTCTCAAATGTAGCTGTGCTATTCATGTCATGAATCGCATAAAAATATTGATCACCAACAGACCAAATCCTTATACTTCCTGTCATGCAATTAGAACAGATAATTAATAACCTGACCACTGGAATTGTTTCAGGAGAAAGTTTGTCTGCGGTTTCATAAGAAAAGTTGTACCTATGAATTTTTTTTTTGTACACAATGCACATTCAATTTAGTTTTTGAGTAAAAGTCCAACACAGCATTTTATATTACTTGTCCAAACTATTTGTTTTGTTAATATAGAAGTCTATATTTGAAATTCAACTCAGAATAAATGAAGTTTTCTACAAAAAAATAGATATAGAGGTTTGTTACATTTATATCCAGCAACAGCTATGATCAGAATTAGTGGTGATCATGGTGCAAGCAGATATGGGAAATGGGCAAATAGCCTATTTCATAATCGCCACAGTTGTAGAAATATATTTAATAATTATATTTTTCACACAAAATAAGTACACATACTAATTAGACATTTAGTTTCCACATTGTTAACTTGAAGTGGAATGCACAATTTGACACTGAATGTAATATATAAAATTCTGTTTCGAAGAGAAAGACTACGGAGTAGAAAAACTGGTTCACAATATTACAGGCTGCATTATATCCTGCTGTATTGTTTCAATATTACTATATTCTATTCAGGCGATGTGATATGACATGATGTGTTCAATGTAGGAAGAACCATAAAATTGATATTTTGAGTAGCTAGCACATGTAGTATATTGTGAACCGTACAGAAGCGGTCATACATGCAGGGAAAATTAGACTGACACATTTCCGTAGCCTTGCTCTTCAAATCTACTCTGCTGAGTAAATATTTACTTCTCTGTTTCATAATGTGACAGCAATGCTGCATACTTCCTTTGCATTTCACTAATATTTTTTTGTCATATCATCACAATATCAACTGAAAGTAATATGTTGTTACAGATATTGTCAAAAAGAATATATCATAGTCATGTAATTTTATTGCATACATTGTGTGTGTACATAAATAACATTTAATTGTGTGTGAAGCTAGGCCTCACTTAGGAGTTTGATGTGAAAATGAAGCATGACCATGCAATATATACTTTGTGATCAAGGTGCTTGCAGATTGAACATGACAATTGGGCAAGCACTGAGATTTTAGAGGCTACGGCTGTTGATCGTACATGTAGCCAATGATATTTTTGCTACATTCGCAACGACACCAGTGTGGTTCTCCTGGATCATTTAGACAATTTGTTTTCACAAGTTTGAAATTGTCGACTCTAAGTGGAATGCAATCAACTCTCTCAGATTGTGCATCAAGTTTAGCTTCGATGAGAAAGCTGGGGAAATAGAAGGAATTGAACTTGCAGGTGTAACTCCATTGACACATTATTGTATCCCTCGTTGATAAATTGGCTTGGCCGAGCAAGACTTTACATCTCTCCTTGCTTAATCTGACTTTTTCAGCTGTGGTAATGTTGATTGGCATGGCTGATGTAACATTCTCAACATTCAGGAGGCCAGAATATAAGAGATCAAACATACCAAAGATGTGGAATGTAGTGTTTATTAAATCATAACTTTGGGTTTTGATCATTTCAAGTTCCTCATTTAAAGAAGTGCATGACTGGCCACTAGATTGCAGGTACTGGTCAATTTGTGTTTGGAGGACAGCTATTTTCATTGATGGTTCATGAAGTTCTGCCTGCCTCCGATGGATGGGTGATTGAGCAGCTAACTGCACTGAGGTGAGCACGAAGAGAATGATTTGGCCAAGAGCAGCATTGGTCATTTTGAAACGTCTGACTGTAATGATAGAAAGTAAGTTCGGATGAAATATGTTTGTAACTGATAAGCCAGCTTGGAATTGTGGAGCGATCCAATTCTCTAGTCTTTTATACTGCAATAAGTTTTTGTTGCTGATGTAGCAATATCAGCTGACCGCTACCTAATTTTAGACATTAGACCATTCTATAGTTAACTTTAGTAAAAAAAATGGAAGAATAGGTTAAACAAGTAAACCATCCGCCTACAAAGTATGTATGGTCAGTTATCTAATCAATGGAATTTATTTGCTTCACCTTTGCCTATCATTTTTCAGGGAAATAATCTGAAACATTTGAAGAGGCAGGAAGTAATGACTGTTATTATATCACACACTAATTATCACTATTTTGAAACTAAAATCATATATGCATTGGTCATGTGAATATAATTCATACCAGTGTAGATCAGGCAACATATTGGGATCAAATTTTCTGACATTCCAAGTTTATTTTAGGTAGACTTACTATGAAAATTATGTGCACTTCTAGCAGTTAAACTGCAACACATGTGGACGTTTTATGGAGAGAACAATGAAGTTATTCCTAGTTGTTGCTTGTAGCTAGAATATGTATCATGGCATAATGGATCCAAATTAATTTTTTTACTCTTGTAAAGTTAGCTAGTAAATTAAAATGTTAAATTGTAATCTAACCGGTTGTCAACATTTTGTTTTTATCTAGTCAATCCAAAAAAAAAAATTAATTTCAATTGTATTTTTGTTGGTTTGCTTACATATTTTGTTTATCGGTATTATAGTTGAACGGTAGAGAACAACAACAAGAGTGAATGTCAGAGTCTCCAGATCATTTAAAACTAGTTTTATATATACAACACACAACAACAAATGCTATGTCCAGTTGCTGTTGTTGACAACCCATGTACACAACAATGACCACAAATATATCAACACAACATATAATCTTGTTTCTATAGATCAGTTTGGCTATGTATGACCTATTTGGACTAGAAAATAGTTGTACTGGAAAAATCAATCAACCATACCACAGATATTTTAGTAGAGGATCAGCTATGACCCACATTGAACATGGTAATAGTTTTCTAGGAGCAAGAACGCCCATAAATAAACAGAAAAAATTCACGGGGTCATTGGTTTTCTTATAATATAGAACACGCTCTCTTTATAAAATTGCTACAAGCTAGTGAAATTGCTTTTCTGATGACTTTGTATATTTATGCCCTCATTTCACAATTGAGAATGAGAGTAGTCAAAATAACAAGAAACATCATGATGCGTAAAAATCGTCCACTTTTGTTTAAAATAAAGGGTTTTTAGGTCATCCAACAAATTGCCACGATCAGGGGGAAAAAATATGGTATGTCAGACACCCCAAAGTAAGTAGGTATCTCAGTTCCAAATAAACTGGAGTCGACATCATTTGATTTATTTCTAAATCAAATAGTGAATTGCTGTACCAGTGACATAGTATTATATTGGAAATTGGCCCCAAATCCAAATGCTGAATAGAAATGATGGGAAATTTAATGTAACTAGGCAACAACCTGATGACCGCCAAGTTGTAGAGAAGCCAGTTGGATGTGGAGTATGAATTCAACCCACTTCAATCAATGTTCAATTATCAAAAGTGATTCATAAAAAAATGAATGCAATATAGAAAAGAGGAAGTGTACTACATAAGGTACGATCAGCAAATCTGATTTACTATAAATATAGGGATTTCTGTATGGCCTCTTTTACTCAACATTCTACTATACAGGAAAGTTGTGACAGCTGTTAGTCATGGGCTAAAAAAATCTCATTAAAATCTACTGTATCAGAAATATCGCTATCACAAATATAATAACTGTAAACAAATTAAGAACATGTTCCTACCTATAGCTCAAAATTAGAGAAGCAAATAGATTGCTGGCAAAACCATCTTCCAACAGAAATAAATTTCAAGTAGACACCAATATTATTGGATTTGTTATATCAAGTGGAACATTTAGATTGCATTGTTATCACTTTTGAGAGCCCATCTACAAATCGACATTAAAATGGTTTCTTATAGGAGGTGGTCTGTCACTAGAGTTGGTAGGAACAATGGCATATTCTAACATTATATTACTTTAGTTGTTTTAATTTTGTATTCTTATAATTGTAAACAGAAAATTGGTAGCCCTTACACAAGACTAAAGATTACTTGTACAGGTTTAAACAAACGGCATTTACACTTATTACAAGTGCAAACAAGCGGATCCAATGAAAGCAAATGTTAAACCACAGTTTACACACTGGCTATATTTGTGGCTTTAAATGCCAATTAAATTTCAATTTTTTTTTGAGAATACACTGTTGAGATGGTTGATATCATTAGAATCACAATTCTAAAAGCAGCCATTTCATGAAAAATTCAACTGAATTGGTATGAGCAAACGAAAACTACGCATCTCAACATCATGTCATGATTACAACAATACTTACAGAAGAAAATCCATTCATGAGTTCCCCCTATCTCAAGATCGAAGGTATTGAGAGTTTTTTCCAGTAAACTTTGGTATCTATGCAGCCTTTCCCAGATTAGAGCTTCTATAAACAGAAGTAAAGGCTGGAAGTGATACATCTCAGATGGGGATGCAAACAAATCTGCAATTGATTGATTTTTTTTCCGTTTTGCTAGCGTGTCCATCGAACAGGAAGTTAAGTTTTTACAATACTTTGGAAAGATAAAGATATCACTCTATTTGGAATATGCCAATAAAAAAATATTGCTTTGAGCTTTTTTATGTTTCAAAAAAAGTTTGTTGTTGATATAAATAAAGCATGTGCTACAAAAAAATATATTCAAGAACCTATGTTTGAACCATATGTAAAATAAATCAAAATTAGTGGTGATCACGATGAAGCAGATTGAACATGTTAATTGGGGGAATAGCTTGTTTCACAGTGGCTTCAGATATTGATGGTAGCTACGTATAACCTGGAATTTTTTTGCTACTTTTTTCACAGTGACACTATTGAGTTTCTTTAGGATCTTTAGACAATTAGTTCACATCAACTTGAAATTGTTAACTTTAAATGGAACGCATCTGTTTGCATCATTAGCTAGCTTGGATAAGAAAGCGGAGGGTGTAGGAGGGATCATCTTACTAGGTACAATTCCATTGTTACATTTCTGTTTCTTCCTTTAACAAATGACATGGCAGAGCAAGCCTTCACATCTATCCTTCCCAAATTAGATCATTTCAAATGTTGTAGCTCTGACTTGTGATGGCTGACTGCACATTCTCAACGTTCTAGAGTAACAGATTAATAGCTATTATACATAAGTGTTTATATCAGCATAGTAAATTTAATTTGGCAAATATTAAGGAAAAAAATCACTATAACTCTAATGGTGAATTCTGATTGAAGCTATTAGCTAGGATGGCTGAATCTAATCATTCACTACTTGAAATATACCATACTTGCTCGAATGACGAGGTTCCAGCAGCAAGCATCATCGTCATCAAAATGCCAAAAATGTGAGAAGTCAAGATAGCAACATAGCTCTAGCTGAAGGCAGAAAATGATTTTAGATATAGCAGGAAGTAAACTTCCATTGCATGTCAGCCATACAATAGATTCTATCATAAATATTTTAGAACTAGTATTCACCAAATAGTCCGATAAACATCCACGATTATTTCATTTCCCCACCCACTAAAGCAAAATTATGAAATGGCAGGAAGTGGTAAGTAATATCAATGCATAACTTACACAAATGATTCATATTACAACAAATGACTCGTGCTTAATATATACTTTGGATTTGAAATTCTCACTCCAAGTCAGGTGTTACCATATCCAAAGGAGGCCAAAGCTGATCCTCGACAAAATATCAGCTGTAGTGCTCTCCTGGCAATGTTTCAAAGTCCTTGAAGGAAGATAAAGCTGATACTGCATTGTTGTGGACTATAGTAACAGCAAGATAAGGATGATCTGATCATTTTTATTGGCTAGCACGGTAAACATAGGCAGTATCATCAATACAACAGCACATGGCATGTATTGATGTATGGATATGAGTGTAGGGTACAGCAAAAAAACACCCAAAAAAAATGGAAGAGAGAGTTTAAATGTCTATTAGATTCTCAACAAATCATCTCTTACTTTATTTAGTCTCCTCTGCAAAACTATCAGAAACTTTAAAAAAAAAGCTCCAAAACTCTTAAATGATCAAAATTGTTGTTTTTTTCGATTGGCCTTAAAAAAAGAATGGGAATCCCATAATGCACCCACTTACATAGAACACAACCACCTATACCCAATAACTATTTAACACTCACACCATCATTATTCCATTGTAAAACTACGGAGTGCCAGGGCAGCTACAAATCTCAAATAATAGTGTATAACATTTTAAATAATAAAGGATATAGTTGATTGTGGTCAACAAAGATACAGTCATGTTTCTGTTCTTTTTTAAACAATACACTTGAATATAGCTGTTTGTTATTACTCTGGCTTATAGTTATACATATTATATGACTAAATAACAGGAATAGGAGATTCAGTTACCGGCATGACGTACAGTTATTCTATCTAGTCAATATCCGAAATTGTCCCCCCCTCTCTCCCCCCTATATCCAAATTCAAATGACACTAGCTAAAGTTTGGTTATAATATTGAGTAACTAGGAACAGGCTTGACTGACATATTTGGAAGAGAAGCCAGCTGGATTGAGTTGCATTACACCCACCCTCTCCAATTAAAGCTTGATGATCTAAAGTGACACATTGAAAAGTGATATGTCTTTGTAATGGGTGAAGGATGTGTGCTGCTTTTGTTGTGATTCAGAAACTGACTCTTAATTTCTAATATGAAATTGGCTTCTGTTGAACATTCATCATTCCATAAAAAAAATTGCATGTGGCATTATGAATATAAGATTTGGTACATTTAATGGGACAAATATTCCATAAAAACACAGATGATGAATCAGAATGACAGGAAGTCTCAAAATGTACATCTCATCACCAGAACAGCAGGAGTTAGGCTGCCATAGTGGGGAGGGGGAAAATAAAGAAGAAAAGAAGTTCCTTGCCAACAGGGAACACTAGCAAAAGTGGCGCTCGGGGGGTGTATATATATTACCAGTTCTTGGATGAGTTATTCTGCACATCAATACATTCACTAATTTAAACAGAGCAACTAATCATCTCTCCACCATTTCACACCTCATTATGAATATACAAATACAACAGTATGAGTGTGTGTGTTAGAGTATTTCTAGGAACAGCAAGTAGTGAACTTGCATCTAGAGGAAACAAGTTAGAACCTAAAGAGTTTACCAGATAAGTGGATACAGAAGGTGACTCTCTCATTCCAGGATTCATAATGCAGTTGGTGAAACAGTTTTTGACTGAACATATTTGGTCTTCTGGTAAATAGATACATCAAATATAGAACAGAACAACTAGGATCGCATTTTGGAGAGATATGGTCCGCACCAGTCATAGTTTGGTCGAAATCACTCCCCACATAGATGTGCTATTTATTACATTCTTCGCAAAAAAAATTGATCACCTACACACCAAATTCTAATAGTTCTGCTCATGCTATAAAGTAGAGCTGGTAATTAACATCCTGACTTCTGGAATAGTTTCTGATGCTGGTTTGTCTGTGGTGTTTTGAAAAATTGGACTATGAGAAAATATATAATTTTTATCTGTACATAATTCACATTCAATTGTTGTTTTGCAAAAGACAAACATAGCATTTTATGTTATTTTCCCTAGCTATATATATTTTTGAAAATATAGATGTCCAGATTTTAAATTTTGTTACGAATGAAAGAAAATATCTTTGATTAATTCGATATCGATGTTGGATGCAGCAACAGCTATGAATGTTAAATCTTGAGTTAGTGATGACATGGTGCTAATTTGTATTTGCCACAGTTGTAGAAATATATTTTAAATATATTTTTTTTTTCATCCATCACATGTACACAAACTAATTAGACATTCAATTTAAACAAACTTGAAATTGTTGACCTTAATGTGGAATGCACGTAATTGTCACCGATTGTGATATATAAAGTTTAACGGACTAAGAGAAAGCTTACAGGGTGGAATACCTGGTTCAAAAACCGCTTGTGCAATACATCCCGCTGTATCATTTCAATGCAACTATATTCTATGCAGGCGATGCGATATGACATGATGTGTATAATGTAGGAAATATCACAAAAATGATACTTTCAGTTGCTAGCAGATGCGGTATATTGTGAAACAATCTGAATTGTTTGTGCATGCAGAAAAAATTAGACTGACACATTTCTGAAGCCTTCCTCATCAAATATACTCAGCTGAGTAAACATTCATTTATCTGTTTCATGAATGTGACAACAATGCCGCACACTTCTTTTGCATTTTACAACTATTTATACGCTAAAATAATCCCAATATCGACAGAAGTGTTAAGTTGTTAAAGATATTTTGCCAAACTAAAATAATGCATCATATTCATGTGATTTTATTTCATACTTGTATATGTACTTAAATAACATTTAGGAGTCAGATGTGAAAACCATGCATGGCCACGCAATATATATAATAAATATTTGATCTTGGTGCATCATTGAACATGGCAATTGGGTAAATGGTGAGATTTTTGTGGCTACGGTTGTTGATTGTGATGTAGCCAATGATTTTTTTGCTACCCTCATAGTGACACCAAAGAGGTTCTCCTGGATAATTTAGACAATTATTTTTCACAAGCTTGAAATTGTCGACTATAAGTGGAATAAAATTAACCCTCTCAGATTGAACGTCAAGTTTAGCTTTGATAAGAAATCTGGGGAAATGGAAGGAATTGTGCTAGCAGGTGAAACTCCAATGACAAATTTTCTTATCCCAGATTGATAAATAGGCAAGTCAGAGCAAGACTTTATATCTCTCCTTGTTTTTTTTTGGCTTTGGTAATGTTGATTGATATTCTCAACATTCAAAAGGCCAGAATATAAGAGATCAAACATACCAAAGATGTGGAATGTAGTGTTTATTAAAACATCACTTCGGGTTTTGATCACTTCAAGTGCCTCATGTAAAGAATTACATGACTTGCTACTAGATTTCAGATACTTGACAATTTGAGTTGAAGGACAGCTATTGTCAATGATGGTTCATAAAGTTCAGCCTGCCTCCGATAGATGGGTAATTGGCAGCTATCTGCACTGAGGTGATCATGAATAGAATGATATAGCCAAGAGCAGCATTGGAAATTTCGAGCAGTCAGCCTGTAATTGCAGAAAGTAGATTCGGATGAAATGTGGTTGTAACTGATATTCTTGGTAGGAATTGTGTTGTGATCGAATTCTCTTGTAATTTTTACAGAAAGCGAATTTTTCATGCTGATGTAGCAATATCAGCTTTCGGATACTAATTTTAGACTTTTGGACCTTTCTAATATTAACTTTAGTAAAAAAATTAGGAAGAATAGAGTAAACGAGTAACTCCCTAACTACAAAAGTATGTTTGGAAGTTATCTAATCACTGAAATTTATGTGATCCACCTGTCCACTTCATTTTTCAGGGAAACAACCACAAATTTTAAAGAGGCAGGAAGTTATGACTGTTGTTATATCACCCACTAATTATCATTATTTCATAACAATATATATATATGTATTGGTAATGTAAATATAATTCATACTGGTGTAGAACAGACAAAATCTTGGGCACTAACTTTTCCGATATTCCAAATATATTATAGGTAGACCTATTTTGAAAATCATGAGCACATATAGCAGGTAAACAACACATGTGGAAGTTTTATGGAGAAAATATAGAATTTTTTCCAATTTGTTTCTGGAATATGTATCATGCCATAATGGTTCCATGATATTTTTTTTAATATTTTGTTGTAAACTAGAACTCCCACAAATACATTGTTAGGAGCATGTATTAGTATACCTGAACAAGAAAAGATCATTTTTAAACAGACACAGACAATACAATTTTCTTGGATGTTGAAAATCCTCTACTAACAAAAGGCCTCAAGACTACATCTGGCCAAGAAGTAGAACATTATCTTACTTTGTCTGCCCCAATTTTTCTGTCGTAGTTTTAGTGTATTTATTAAGACTGTAAAACCTATAGACAAAATACCCTATGGTAGATGGTAACATAGAGATGCAAGATTTTATTTTTTGAGTTGGACTTGGTTTGGTTAGAGTATGGCGGGTGGCTGAAAGTCCAAAACAAACATTATGACCAAACATACCTGCACATGAAGTCCAAGTGATAAGGTCAAGATTACTTAGTTACCTGAAAAGAATACTCATTTAGCTTGCAATCCAGGAGTGCCAGACCAGTACTAACAATATAATGAACCTAAAATCAAACTGTCTAAAGATAGGTTTTTGTAGATTCTTTAATAAATACAAAAATATAGTAGGTTTGGAAAATTATTGGTTAGTAACATGTGAAAGACTAAAGCCCCTGATACTTTGGCTCAGAGAAAGAATATCAAGTAAACTTCAAATTTCTGGTGAATGTAGCGCTAGCATACTCTTTTCTAATTTAACAGTAATAACTTTTAAAAATAACTAGGTTTTAAAAGCAGTCAATACAATTCATAATTGGGTGACCGCCATTCTATATATCAGCTAATAATGTAACAAACACCAATTTACACGCAACCCCTTTACAGACAGGTATTTTTCTATTTGTTTGATTCCTTATGTTTGTTTGTTTGGTCATCTCGTAACTAGAACTTTTTGTGACTCTTATCGCTTGTGACATATACTCAACATAGCACAAAAACACACACTAAGAGACATGTGAATACTGCACAGAAAAGAGATAGAACCATCAAGAAAACTTTGCACTGAATTTTTTTTTTTGCTGACATCAAGTCCCCGATCTATTGCAAGAAAGCTATGCACATTAACATGACTAATGTATATAACTTAGGCTTGTCGCTGCTAGAATTACAACTGAAACTTGTCCATGTTGGATGCTCTCAGCAAGTAGGTCACAAGATTTCTTAGTCATTATAATTTTTATGAGAAGCTACATCACTGTTGTAAGCTTGGATGCTCTCACATACAGGATGTGAAGCCACAGCCCTATAATCTGTCCAATAATATTATCACACAAGTGGATACAAACCATACTGTGCAGCTAGCAGCATTGATCAGAAATTTCATCTTTATAAAATATAACACATAAAATCATGTTTCCAAACCAGAGTTTAACAACTATAATATGTATAAATGAGAAATGTTTACAAAACCAAAAATATATATACTATTTAGGAATTAAGAGTCAATACTGTAGATCATAATACCCACTAACATTTAAAATAATGTACACCAAATATAATACAGATTTAAAAAGTAGTCAAATATTACGTACATTAATGGTCCTCTAAATGTTTTTGGTCTTCATATGTAATTGTTGGAAAATGTTGCTGTGTTTTGGTCTTGTTGCTGATCTTCTTTACAATTATTATAGTAGAGAAGTCAGTTATATATACATTGTAAAAGATGCTAAGGATAACTCCAGAAGTATTAATCTTTGCATATTGTTTAGATTGACCTGTTAAAAACAAAAGTAAACAAGATTGTATCTATGTGAATCATATCATTAAATCCAGAACAAAATTGTAGTATATCTTTGTATTAATATGTGATTTGTTCTACTGCCTGTTTTATTTTATGAGTCATACTAATCATGCATGATCAGATGTCTAGGGTTAAAATTTATATGGACTTCAAGAACATTCCAGGATATGTTTGATCCTAGAATTTTCATATTCGATTGGATGAAGTATATATATATTTTTACCTTTGCAGCTGTTAGCCATTTGGATGAACCACAAAACAAACGAGTGCCAGTGCTACTTTCAATCATAATGATGGTACGAAAATAGCTCTAATAAAGACTGCATTAGGACAGGTATATTAGTTACTGATCACTGCCAAACATCCAACAACAACTCATCCCAATCATCGATGGTTAAGTTTGCTGGTAAATTGAAATGTTGAATGGTAATCTAACTGGTCGTCAACAAGGTTATATTTACGTTTTAACTGGTAAATCCATAAAAAAAATTTTTTTATAAGACTTGACTAGTGAATTTTTTTTTTGTTTTCTTACATATATTGTGTGTATGTATTATATTTGAATGGTACACAATTACAACAAGACTGAACATCAGTGTGTCCAAGACTTTTTAAAACTGCTTGTATATATACCAAACCATCAACACATGCCATGTCCAGTTGCTATTTCTGACTCTACCTATGTATACCACAGTTACGACACAAATACTAACACATCCCATATACGTATTCCTATTGTTCTCTGTGGCTATGTAGGACCAATATGGACTTGGAAATAGTTGTACAAGAGAAGTCGATCAACTATACCTCAGATGTTTTGTTAGAGGATTAGCTATGATCTACATTGGATATGATAATAGTTTTCTAAGAGCTTGAAATACCACAAAACAGCAAAACTGCATGTGGGTTTTTTTTTATATAACAGAGGATGCACCCTCTTTATAAAAAAAAACATGCAAGCTAGTGAAATTACGTTTCTGACGACATGGTTTGTTATGCCCTAATTTCACAATCGACAAAAAGAGTCGTCATGGATATGATTTAAAAAAACTAGAAACATTATTACATATATAAATATTCATTTTTGTTAAAAATGGGGGTTTTAGGTCATCCCAAAAAGCCATGATTTGGAAAATGGGGTGTATATTTCAGACATCCCAAAATAAGTAGTAACCCCTTTCTAAATAAAATGGAGTCGACATTATTTGATATTTTTCCATAATCAATGTGAATAATAATGCCTATGACATAGTATTATTAATACTGGAAACTGTCTCCACACCCAAATGCTGAATATACAATGATGGGAAATATGGTATTATGCAACAAACGGTTGACAGCCAAGTTGAAGAGAAGCCAGCTAGATGAGGACCATGGCTTCAACCCATTTCAATCAATGTTCAAAGAACAATAGTGATTCATGAAAGTGATAGTAATTAGAAGAAAATGAAGTGTGCTTTATATGAGAGTTGCATAAATCCTGTATATGAGACTTCCTTTAACAAATATAAAAAACCAATTATAATCCTAGATGTATGACTATGCTGGATGAGTTTTGTGTGTCACAAAAATAACAGGCAGACGGACAGATTATAAATATTTAAAAGATATACACCAATATTCGGTTTTTAATGATATTGTCCGCATAGGTACAATCATGATTCCTTTCTCTTTTAACAGGTCAATTTAATAATACATATTTTTTATATATAATGTTTGTGTGTGTGTGCATATCTAGTAAAAAAAAAGCTAAGAATATTAATTTCAGAATTGTCCTTAACAACTATTACAAAGTACTATAAGAGTCTGCTCAACTATAATATTTCTAAAGCAGAAACGACAAAAAAATACCAAAAACATTTGACAATAATCAAATGATGATCTAAAAAAAGTTTAGAGGAACATTAACATATACCTGTATTACATTTCAATACTTTTTTAATATGTATTATATTTGGTGTGTATTATTTTAAATGTTAGAACCGGTTATGATCTACATGGTTTCGACTCATCAATCCTAAAGAGTGTATATATTTTTGGGGTTTTATAAATTGTTCTCATACATATATATATTTAGTTGTAAAATTCTAGTTTGAAAAAATGATTTTATGTGTTATATTGAAGAAAGAGTAATTTGAGATCCAAGCTGCTAGCTGCACAATATGGTTTCTGTCCGTCTCTGTGATAAGATTATTGGACAGTTTATAGTACTGTGGCTTCACATCCTGGAAGTGAGCACATCCATGTTTAAAAAAATATGTGGGTTCACATAAAACATTATGGCAGGGAAATCTTGTGACATACTTGGCCTGTGATCATTCAACATAGGCAAGTTACAGTTGTAGTTCAAGGATTGCCAAGCTAATTATATACATGCACAATGGCATTGTACATCTCTTTCTTGCCAGTAAGTTAAGGGCGGTGATGTCTGCAAAAAAAAATATGTACGGAAATTTCATGACGGTGCCCTATCTCTTCAATGCTATTATTAAGATATTGTGTCTTAGTGTGTGTTTTGTGCTTTGTTGAGTGCAAGTCTCTAGAGACTACATTCACAAATACTATTCAAGGTATAAGATGACCAAAATGAACCTAGATGTACAGATACCTGTCTGTAAGAGGAGTGGATGCATGTTAGAGTTTATTACATTATTTGCTAATAAATATATTGAATTGAGGTCAACAATTAGGAATTGAATCGAATGTTCATAAAACTTTATTATCACTCAAAGTTATCACTTGTAAATCTGAAAAATGGATGCCTTAGCTACATTCACCTGCAATTTGAAGTTAACTTGCTTTGCCTGAGCCATTATATCCGGGCCTCTTTTCTAACACATGTTACAAACCAATACTTGTCTAAAAATGCATTATTTCACATATTTATTAAAGAATCTACAAAAAAAATTATTTAGGCAGTTTAATTTTAGGTTCCTTATAGTAGTGGTACCAGTTGGAAACTACCGGAATGCAATCTAAAAGGTTATTCCCTTCAGATAACTAAATAATCTTGAACTTATTACTTGGACTCCATGTGGAATTATATTGGTCGTAATATTTAATTTGGAATTTCAGCCACCAACCAAACCCTAACCCAATCAAGCCCAAATAAAAGATAAAATCTTGCATCTTTATGTTACTATCTACCATACGGTATTTCACCTGTAGGTCAAACTGTTTTGGTGAATACACTAGAACTACAACAGATCAAATTGCTGCAAACAAAGCAAGATGTTGCTTTACTTCATGACTAGTTGGAGGGTTGAGACCTTTAATTCATTAAGTAGAAGAATTTCAACACCTATGAAAACAGTTGACTGTGTCAGTTCAAAAATGAATGTTTCTTGTACAGGTATGCTATAGCAAGCTCCAACTAATATCTTGATGAGAGGCCACAATTACTTCCATAAAACACAAGAGTAAATTTTTTATTTTGGATCTTTTATGCCACGATACATATTCAAGCAGCAAGCAACAACTAGGAATAACTTCAATATATTCTTCATAAAACATCCAAATGTGTTGCAGTTTAACTGCTAGAAGTGCACATAATTTTCATAGTAAGTCTACCTAAAATAAACTTGGAATGTCATAAAATTTGTTCCCAATATATCATCTGATCTACACTGGTATGAATTATATTCACATGACCAATGCATATATGATTTTAGTTTCAAAATAATGATAATTTGTGTGTGATATAATAACAGTCATAACTTCCTGCCTCTACAATAGTTTCAGATTATTTCCCTGAAAAAAGATAGGCATAGGTGAAGCAAATAAATTTCAGTGATTAGATAACTGACCATACATACTTTTGTAGGAGGGTGGCTTACTTGTTTACCCTATTCTTCCAATTTTAGGCAAAGTTAACTATAGAAAGGTCTAAAAGTCTAAAATTAGTAAGCTGACAGCTGATATTGCTACATCAGCAACAAAAACTCGCTTGCAGTATAAAAGACAAGAGATTTGGATTGCTCCACAAATCCAAGCTGGCTTATCAGTTACAAAAAAATTCCATCCGAAATTACTTTCTACTACTACAGTCGGACAGTTCAAAATGACCAATCCTGCCCTTGGCCAAATCATTCTCTTCGTGTTCACCTCAGTGCAGTTAGCTGCTCAATCACCCTTACATCGGAGGCAGGCAGAACCTCATGAATCCATCACTGAAAATAGCTGTCCGCCAACACAAATTGACCTGTGCCTGCATTCTAGTGGCCAGTCATGCACTTCTTTTAATGAGGCACTTGAAATGATCAAACCCCAAAGTGATGTTTTAATAAACACTACATTCCACATCTTTGGTATGTTTGATCTCTTATATTCTGGCCTCCTGAATGTTGAGAATGTTACATCTGCCATGCCAATCTACATTTCCACAACTGAAAAAGTCAGATTAAGCAAGGAGAGATGTAAAGTCTTGCTCGGCCAAGTCAATTTATCAACGAGGGATACGAAAATGTGTCAATGGAGTTACACTTGCAAGCACAATTTTCCCAGCTTTCTCATCGAAGCTAAACTTGATGCACAATCTGAGAGAGTTGATTGCATTCCACTTAGAGTCGAGAATTTCAAACTTGTGAAAACAAATTGTCTAAATGATCCAGGAGAACCACACTGGTGTCGTTGCGAAGGTAGCAAAAATATCATTGGCTACATGTACAATCAACAGCCGTTGCCTCTAAAATCTCAGTGCTTTCCCAATTGTCATGTTCAATCTGCAAGCACCTTGATCACATAGTATATATTGCATGGTTATGCTTGATTTCCACATCAAACTCTTCAGTGAGGCCTAGCTTCACTCACAATTAAATGTTATTTTTGTACACATAAAATGTATGCAATAAAATTACATGACTATGAAATATTCTTTTTGACAATATCTGTAACAACATATCACTTTCAGTTGATATTGTGATGATGTGACTGAAAAATATTAGTGAAATGCAAAGGAAGTATGCAGCATTGCTGTCACATTTATGAAACAGAGAAGTAAATATTTACTTAGCTGAGTAGATTTGATGAGCAAGGCTACAGAAATATGTCAGTCGAATTTTCCCTGCATGTACGACCACTTCTGTATGGTCCACAATATGCCGCATGTGCTAGCTACTCAAAATATCATTTTTGTGGTTTTTTTCTACACTGAACACATCATGTCATATCGCATCGCCTGAATAGACTCTAGTAACATTGAAACAATACAGCAGGATGTAATGCAGCCTGCAATATTTTGAACCAGCTTTTCCACTAGGCTTTCTCTTCGAAACAGAATTTTATATATCACATTCAGTGTCAAATCGTGCATCCACTTCAAATTAACAATGCGGAAACTAAATGTCTAATTAATATGTGTACTTATTTTGGGTGAAAAATATAATTTTTATATATATTTCTACAACTGTGGCGATTATGAAATAGGCTATTTTCCCAGTGAAAAATATAATTATTAAATATATTTCTACAACTATGGCAATTATGAAATAGGCTATTTGCCCATTTCCCATATCTGCTTGCACCATGATCACTACTAAGTCTGATCATAACTGTTGCTGTATATAAATGAAACAAACATCTATATCTAATTTTTTGCACAAAACTTCATTTATTCTGAGTTGAATATCAAATCTAGACTTCTATATTAACAAAACAAATAGTTTGGACAAGTAATATAAAATGCTGTTTTGGACTTTTATTAAAAAATATATTGAATGTGCATTGTGTACAGAAAAAAATTCAGAGGTACAATTTTTCTTATGAAACCGCAGACAATCTATCTCCTGAAACAATTCCAGGGGTCAGGATATTAATTATCTGTTCTAATTGCATGACAGGAAGTGTAAAGATTTAGTATGTTAGTGATCAATATTTTTATGCTATTCATGACATGAATAGCACATCTACATTTAAGAGTGATTTTAACCTAACTATGGCTTGTGCTGATCAAATACCTAGACAAAACAATCAGGGTTGATTGCTGACACTGGACAGAAATATTGGTATGCATAACCACAAACTATGGAAAGTTATCAGCAGGTATGAAATATTCTGTTTTTGATGTATCAATGTACCAGAAGACCAAAAGTCTTCAGTCAACAAATTCTCACCATCTTACTACCTGCAGCTTGAATCCTGGAATGACAGACACAGCTTCTAAGTTTACTTATCTAGAATTCTCTTCAGGTCCTAGCTAGGTACCTCAAGATGCAAGTTAACTAGTTGCTGTTTGTAAATCAGAGATGCTCAAACACACACACAATTATTCTCATATATTGTATATTAGTGATGCAGTGTAAAATGTGGGAAAGATGAATATTCTACTTCTCTGTTTAAATTAGTGAATGGATTGTGGTGCAGAAAAACTCATCATGAGCTGGAAGTGTTCTAACATTTTCTGTCATTGATTAAGCATCAGTATTTTTTTAGTGCCTATCTCACTTGATGTACCAAATCTGCTATTCATAGTGTCACTTGGAAAAAAAATTCGAGAAAATGAAGAATGTTCAACCAAAGCCAATTTCCTATTAGAAATTGACAGTTACTTTTGAATCTCAACGAAAGCAGCACACTTCCTTCCCCTTTTACATAGACATCACTTTTCAATGTGTCACTTTAGATCATTAAACTATAGTTGAAGTGTGTTGATATCATTCACGACATCCAGCTGGCTTCTCTTCCAAATATGTCAGTCTAGCATGTTACATAGTTTTAGATTGTTATAATCAACCATTAGCTAGATCATTATGTTAATACCTTCATTAGAATTTTGATATGGGGACAGTTTCTGAAATTTATTATATAGAAAAACTGCATCTCATGCTGCTTCCTGAATCCCTTATTCTTGTTAATTAGTCACATATATACATGTCCAAAATTAAAAACAAAGAGATATATTTGATACTCTTGTTTAAAAAGTTCATAAACAAAACTGTATCCATGTAGACCCCAATCAGCTCTACCCCAGTAACATTCAAAATCATCTATTCTAATATTCTGGATTTATGATTGCCCCAAACACACCATGATTTTAAAACAGGAAAAATATTGGTGTATGATTTTTAAGTGGTAAAGTGTTATTTTGTTTGCGGTCAATATATTTGGGTGCATTCTGTGGTTTCCTCTTTTTTTATATGGTTACTTCAATATAAACTTTTTTTCTCTTCTTTCAAGAGATTTGGAGTGTTTAATTTTTTTATTTTGAACTTTCAATATAGTTTGGCAAAGGAAAACTAAATCAAATGGAAGCTTATTTGTGGAACATCTATTTACCATTTAAACTCATTCTAAATTTTTTTGATTTGCTGAATACTCCACACATATCCATACATCAATACATGATATGAACTGTTGCTATTGATGACACTGCCTATGAATACCATCCTATCAACTTAAATAATTTGAACATCCATATCTTGGTGGTATAGACCGCCCCCATGTACTGTCAGCTATATATCTTCCATAAAGGACTTTGTAACTTTGCAGGAACTGTAGATGAAATATACACAAACATGTATCAATAAGTATTCTAGTTCTCCCTACAATGGATTGACTAATGTTTCAAAATGGAAGAACAAAAAAACTCCACAAAAACTAAATTATAACTGAGCTAAAAACCACATTGGCAGCTTGTTAACTACCTAAGTCTTGGATTCAGCCAACATTAGCTCCAAAAATCTCCAAACCAGCCTCTTCAATGGGCTTTTTCATTGTTTTATTGCTGGTTTATCTGTATCATCGAACACATGACTGCCATATATTAGATCTTATCAACATTATTTTGGCACCAGATACACCAAATATTCCAATAAACATCTACGATGACTCCATTCTCAATCCAGAGAACAAAAAAAACAAAAAAAAAACTGGCAAATAGGGTAAGGAATATCATCAAAATTTAAAATGATGATTCTTATTACGATGAATGACCCATTCTTGGTTCAGTATTTGGTTTGAGAAGTTCCTCCAGGTCAGGTTTAACATATCCTAAGGAGACCATAACTTATCTACTAACAATGTATCTGCTGTATTCTTTTCCTCTCAATGTTACGAAGTTCTCAATTGAAGCCCTTGCTGACACTGCATGGGTGGGCTTACAATAGTAAAAAGATATGGCTGTTCTAATGGATAGCATGGTACACATAGGTACAGTCATCAATAACAATAGTACATGGTATGTGTTGATGTAATGATAGAGTGTAGAGTACAACAAAAATAAACAGGTTAGAAAAGAATTTTAAATGTCCAGTATATGCTCCACAAATCAGCAAACACTTGGGTGTATTCCTCCACTGCAAAACTACAGAGAAACAACAAATGCAAACAAATACTCCATAATGCTTGAAAGAAAAGCAAAACTGTTTTATGTTGGATTGACCTTTTAACAGAATGGATGCCAGACCGCACCAATGTATGTAGACCACAACCACTTATACCCCGTTACCAATTATCATATACAACAACACTGTTCCAGTTTCAAAATCATGGAGTGCCAGGGGAAAGACAAATCCATAATATTTGTGTACATGATTTTAAATGGTAAAGTAGTCTTGCTGACTGTGGTCTACATGGATTCAGTTTTGTATCTGTTCTCTTTTAGCCCATAGATTATATCATCAGTAAATATGCAACGCAGCTCGATTTTCCCAATCCTTGTGATGGTCGCGTGATCGGCATTGCCGAGCTGCCTAGGCAGTGACCTGTGGCTCTTTCTGTTTACAAGTATCTTTTCTTCTCTGCACATCTGGAAAGAACTTCATATGAAACCCCCAAACTAGTGGTATTGGAATTTAGAGAGGAAGTTTGGGAAGTTATAATGAGAGAAGAAAACAAGGATGACATTGCAATTTTTTTCATTACAAATATTAGGATGGTTTGCAATAGAAAGCAACAACAGCAGTAACAACTAACTAGCTAGCGTATGTTAGAAGGCCTAGATGGCTTAAAGGCATATGTATCTTTTCTTTCGTTGTTTATTTCTATGTATCTTTCAAAGTATGACTGCCATGCATTAGATCCTATCATCATTATTTTAGCAACAATAACACAGCATATATTCCAATAAACATCCACATGTTACTTCATTTCCCAATCCACTAAAGCAACAATAAAAAGGTGAAATGTGGTAAGTAATATCAAGGCACAACTTATATTGATGATTCGTATAACAATGAAGGACACTTGCTTAGTTCATGCTTTGGATTTTAAGTTATCACTCCAGAGCAAGAGTTACCATTATTCAAAGGTGACCATAGTTGATCCTAAAAAAAAATATGCTATAGTGTTCCCTTGCAAAATTACCATGAAGATATAGCTGACACTACATGGGGGAGGTCAATACCACCAAGGTATGGATGTTCAAATTATAGTAGATAGCATGTTATTCATAGGCAGTGTCATCAATAGCAACAGTTCATAGCATATATTGATGTATGGATATGTGTGGAGTGTTCAGCAACACCAAAAAGTTAGAATGAGTTTAAATGGCAGATTGATGCTCCACAAATCAGCTTGCATTTGATTTAGATTTCCTCTGCTAAACTATATGGACACTTCAAAACAAAAAAATTAAACACTCCAAATCTCTTGAAAGAAGAGAAAAATTGTTTATATTAAAGTAACCATATAAAAAAAGGAAACCACAGAATGCAACCAAGTATAATGACCACAAACACAAAGATCCCTTTACCATTCAAAATCATACACACCAAAATTGTTCCTGTTTTAAAATCACGGTTTTCCTGGCTGGGCAACCATCAATCCAGAATATTAGAGTATATTATTTTGAATGTTAATAGGGTAGAGCTGATTGTGGTCTACATGGATACAGTTTTGTATATGAACTTTAACTAGAGTACGAATATATATCTTTGCTTTTAATTTTGGGCATGTATATATGTCACTAATTAACAAGAATAAGGGATTCAGGTACCAGCATGAGATGCAGTTATTCTATGTAATAAATTTCAGAATCTGTCTACATATCAACATTTTAATGAAAGTATTAACATAATGATCTAGCTAATGGTTGATTATAACAATATCCAAAACTATGTAACAGGCTAGACTGACATATTTGGAAGAGAAGCCAGCCGGATGTGGTGAATGATATCAAAACACTTCAACTATTGTTTGTTGATGTAAAGTGACACACTGAAAAGTGATGTCTATGTAATAGGGGAAGGAAATATGCTGCTTTTGTTGAGATTCTAAAAATAACTGTCAATTTCTAATAGGAAATTGGCTTTGGATGAACTTCATTCTCTCGAGAGAAAAATTTCCAAGTGACACTTTGAATAGCAGATTTGGTACATCAAGTGAGAGAGGCACTAAAAAAATACTGATGATTAATCAATGACAGAAAATGATAGAACGCTTCCAGTTCATGGATGACTTTTTCTGGACCACAATCCATTCACTAATTTAAACAGAGAAGTAGAATATTCATCTTTCTCACATTTCACACTGCATCATGAATATACAATATATGAGAATAACTGTGTGTGTTTTTGAGCATCTCTGATTTACAAACAGCAACTTGGATCTTGAGGTACCTAGCAAAGACCTGAAGAGAATTCTTGACAAGTTAACTTAGAATCTGTCTTTGTCTTTCCAAGATTCAGACTGCAGGTAGTAAGATGGTGAGAAGATGATGACTGAAGACTTTTGGTTTTCTGGTACATTGACACATCAAAAACAGAATAGTTCATACCTGCTGATAACTTTCCATAGTTTGTGGTTATGCAGACCAATATTTCTTTCCAGTGTCAGCAATCTACCCTGATTGTTTTGTCTAGGGATTTGAACAGCACAAGTCATAATTAGGTTAAAATCACTCTCAAATGTAGCTGTGCTATTCATGTCATGAATCGCATAAAAATATTGATCACAAACACACCTAATCCTTATACTTCCTGTCATGCAATGAGAGCAGATAATTATTATCCTGACCACTGGAATTGTTTCAGGCGAAAGTTTTCTGTGGTTTCATAAGAAAAGTTGTACCTGTGAATTTTTTTTTCTGTACACAATGCATTTTTAATTTAATTTTTGAGTAAAAGTCCAACACAGCATTTTATATTACTTGTCCAAACTATTTGTTTTGTTAATATAGAAGTCTATATTTGAAATTCAACTCAGAATAAATGAAGTTTTCTACAAAAAAATAGATATAGAGGTTTGTTACATTTATATACAGCAACAGCTATGATCAGAGTTAGTGGTGATCATGGTGCAAGCAGATATGGGAAATGGGCAAATAGCCTATTTCATAATCGCCACAGTTGTAGAAATATATTTAATAATTATATTTTTCACACAAAATAAGTACACATACTAATTAGACATTTAGTTTCCACTTTGTTAACTTGAAGTGGAATGCACAATTTGAAACTGAACGTAACATATAAAATTCTGTTTCGAAGAGAAAGCCTACGGAGTAGAAAAATTGGTTCACAATTTTGCAGGCTGCATTACATCCTGCTGTATTGTTTCAATATTACTAGATTCTATTCCGGTGATGCGATATGACATGATGTGTTCAATGTAGGAAGAACCATAAAATTGATATTTTGAGTAAGCACATGCGGTATATTGTGAACCGTACAGAAGCGGTCATACATGCAAGGAAAATTCGACTGACACATTTCTGTAGCCTTGCTCTTCAAATCTACTCAGCTGAGTAAATATTTACTTCTCTCTTTCATAAATGTGACAGCAATGCTGCATACTTCCTTTGCATTTCACTAAATATTTTCAGTCATATCATCACAATATCAACTGAAAGTGATATGTTGTTACAGATATTGTCAAAAAGAATATATCATAGTCATGTAATTTTATTGCATACATTGTATATGTACATAAATAACATTTAATTGAGTGTGAAGCTAGGCCTCACTTAGGAGTTTGATGTGAAAATCAAGCATGACCATGCCATATATACTATGTGATCAAGGTGCTTGCAGATTGAACATGACAATTGGGAAAGCACAGAGATTTTAGAGGCATCATTTAGACAATTTGTTTTCACAAGCTTGAAATTGTCGACTCTAAGTGGAATGCAATCACCTCTCTCAGATTGTGCTTCAAGTTTAGCTTCGGTGAGAAAGCTGGGGAAATAAAAGGAATTGTACTTGCAGGTATAACTCCATTGATACATTATTGTATCCCTCGTTGATAAATTGACTTGCCCGAGCATGACTTTACATCTCTCCTTGCTTAATTTGACTTTTTCAGCTGTGGCAAAGTTGATTGGCATGGCTGATGTAACATTCTCAACATTCAGGAGGCCAGAATATAAGAGATCAAATATACCAAAGATGTGGAATGTAGTGTTTATTAAAACATCACTTTGGGTTTTGATCATTTCAAGTGCCTCATTTAAAGAAGTGCATAACTGGCCACTAGATTGCAGGTACTGGTCAATTTGTGTTGGAGGACAGCTATTGTCAATGATGGATTCATGAAGTTCTACCTGCCTCCGATGGATGGGTGATTGAGCAGCTAACTGCACTGAGGTGAGCACGAAGAGAATGATTTGGGCAAGAGCAGCATTGGTCATTTTGAACAGTCGGACTCTAGTAGTTGAAATAAGTTCAGATGGAATGTGGTTGTAACTGATAAGCCAGCTTGGAATTGTGGAATGATCCAATTCTCTAGTCTTTTATACTGTAAGCAAGTTTTTGTTGCTGATGTAGCAATATCAGCTGTCAGCTACCTAATTTTAGACATTAGACCATTCTATAGTTAACTTTAGTAAAAAAAATGGAAGAATAGGGTAAACATGTAAACCACCCTCCTACAAAAGTATGTATGGTCAGTTATCTAATCACTGAAATTTATTTGCTTCACCTGTGCCTATCATTTTTCAGAGAAATAATCCGAAACATTTGAAGAGGCAGGAAGTAATGACTGTTATTATATCACGCACTAATTATCATTATTTTGAAACTAAAATCATATATGCATCGGTCATGTGAATATAATTCATACCAATGTAGATCAGGCAACATATTGGGATCAAATTTTCTGATATTCCAAGTTTATTTTAGATAATTTACTATGAAAATTATGTGGACGTTTTATGGAGAGAACATTGAAGTTATTCTTAGTTGTTGCTTGTAGCTTGAATATGTATCGTACCATAATGGTTCCAAATTAAAAAATTTACTCTTGTATTTTATGTAAGTAATTGTGGCCTCTCATCGAGATATTGGATGGAGCTTGCTATAGTATACCTCTATGAGAAACTTTCATTTTTGAACAGACGCAGCAACTGTTTTCATATGGGTTGAAATTCTTCTACTTTATGAATCAAAGGTCTCAACCCTCCAACTAGCCATGAAGTAGAGCAACATCTTGCTTTGTTTGCAGCAATTTGATCTGTTGTAGTTCTAGTGTATTCACCAAGACAGTTTGACCTACAGTTAAAATATGGTATGGTAGATGGTAACATAAAGATGCAAGATTTTATCTTTTATTTGGGGTTGATTAGGTTTGGGTTTGGCTGGTGGCTGAAAGTCCAAATTAAATATTACAACTAATATAATTCCACATGGAGTCCAAGTGATAGGTTCAAGATTATTTAGTTATCTGAAAAGAATAATCTTTTAGCTTACATTCTGGCAGTTTCTGACTCGTACCACCACCATAAGGAACTTAAAATTAAATTGTCTAAATAATGATTTTTGTAGATTCTTTAATAAATATGTAAAAAATATTGTATTTTTGGACAAGTATTGGTTTGTAACATGCGTGAGACAGGAGGCCCTGATACAATGGCTCAGAGAAAGCAAGTTAACTTTAAAATTGCCGTGAGTGTAGCTATGGAATCCAGTTTTCAGATTTAAAAGTGATAAATTTTGGTGATAATTAAGTTCAATGATCAGTCGATTCAATTCCTAATTGTTGACATCAATTCAATATATTTTTCAGCTATTAATGTAACAAATCTTAGATACACCCACCCTTCTTACTGACAGGTATCTGTACATCTTTATGTTTCATTGGTCATCCCAAACCTTGAACAGTTTTGGTGAAAGTAGGCTCTAGAGAATTGCTTTCAACAAAGCACAAAACACACACTAAGACAAAAGTATTTTAATAATAGCATTGAAGAGAGAGAGCACAGTCATGAAATTTCCGAACAGAAAAAATTCTGCAGACATCACTGCCCTTAACTTACACGCAAGAAAGAGATGTACAATGCCATGGTGCATGTATACAATTAGGCTTGTCAATCCTTGAACTACAACTGTAACTTGCCCATGTTGAATGATCACAGGCCAGCAGGTCACAAGATTTCCCTGCCATAGTCAGTTTTATGTGAATCCACATACTTTTGTAAACATGGATGTGCTCACTTCCAGGATGTGAAGCCACAGCACTATAAGCTCTCCAATAATGTTATCACAGAGACGGATAGAAACCATATTGTGCAGCTAGTAGCTTGGATCCAAAATTACCCTTTCTACAATATAATACATAAAATCATGTTTCCAAACAAGAATTTTTCAACTATATATATATGTATGAGAATAATTTATAAAACCAAAAATATATACACTCTTCAGGATTGATGAGTCAATACCATGTAGACCACAACCGGTTCTAACATTTAAAATAATGCACACCTAATATAATACAGATTAAAAAGTATTGAAATGTAATACAGGTATATATTAATGGTCCTCTAAACTTTTTTCGGTCATCATGTGATTATAGAAAAAATAAAATTGAATTTTTTTGTCGTTTCTGCATTAGAATTATTACAGTTGAGCAGACTCTTATATTACTTTGTAATAGGTTGTTAAGGATAATTCTGGAATTAATATTCTTACCTTTTTTTACTATATATGCATACACACAAACATAATATATGAAAAATATATGTCAAATTGACCTGTTAAAAGAGAAAGTAATAATAATTATACCTATGCGGACAATATCATTAAAAACCAAATAATATTGGTATATATCTTTGAAATAATTTACGATCTGTCCATCTGCCTGTTGTTTTTGTGACTCACAAAACTCATCCAGAATGGCCAGATATCTAGGGTTAAAATTTTGTGTTGGCTTTAAGAACATCCCAGGATAGGTTTGATCCTTGAATTTTCATATTTGTTGGAGGAAGTGTCATTTATAGGATCTTTGCAACTGAGAGCAATTTGGTTAAATATGAAACAAATCTGCACATGTGCTTCACATTAACAATGATGGTACGAAAATTTCTCTAATAATGACAATAATAAGGACAGGTTTATTTGTAATGACCACTGCCATACATCCAGCAACACTTCAACACAATCATCGCTTGTAAAGTTAGCTATTAAATTAAAATGTTAAATGGTAATCTAACCGGTTGTCAACATTTTGTTATTATCTAGTCAATCCAAAAAAAATGTTTTTAAAATTTCAATTGTATTTTTGTTGGTTTGCTTACATATTTTGTTTATCGGTATTATAGTTGAACGGTAGAGAACAACAACAAGAGTGAACGTCAGAGTCTCCAGGGCATTTAAAACTAGTTTTATATATACTACACACATCAACAAATGCTATATCCAGTTGCTGTTGTTGACAACCCATGTATACAATAATGACCACAAATATATCAACACAACATATAATCTTGTTTCTATAGATCAGTTTGGCTATGCATGACCTATTTGGACTAGAAAATAGTTGTACTGGAAAAATCAATCAACCATACCACAGATATTTTGGTAGAGGATCAGCTATGACCCACATTGAACATGGTAATAGTTTTCTAGGAGCAAGAACGCCCATAAATAAACAGAAAAAATGCACGGGGTCATTGGTTTTCTTATAATATAGAACACGCTCTCTTTATAAAATTGCTACAAGCTAGTGAAATTGCTTTTCTGATGACTTTGTATATTTATGCCCTCATTTTACAATTGAGAATGAGAGTAGTCAAAATAACAAGAAACATCATGATGCGTAAAAATCTTCCACTTTTGTTTAAAATAAAGGGTTTTTTAGGTCATCCAACAAATTGCCACGATCAGGGGGAAAAAATATGGTGTGTCAGACACCCCAAAGTAAGTTGGTATCTCAGTTCCAAATAAACTGGAGTCGGCATCGTTTGATTTATTTCTTAATGAAATAGTGAATTGCTGTACCAGTGACATAGTATTATATTGGAAATTGGCCCCAAATCCAAATGCTGAATAGAAATGATGGGAAATTTAATGTAACTAGGCAACAACCTGATGACCGCCAAGTTGTAGAGAAGCCAGTTGGATGTGGAGTATGACTTCAACTCACTTCAATCAATGTTCAATTATCAAAAGTGATTCATGAAAATATGAATGCAATATAGAAAAGAGGAAGTGTGCTACATAAGGTACGATCAGCAAATCTGATTTACTAAAAATATAGGGATTTCTGTATGGCCTCTTTTACTCAACATTCTAATATACAGGAAAGTTGTGACAGCAGTTAGTCATGGGCTAAAAAAAACTCTCATTAAAATCTACTCTATCAGAATATCGCTATCACAAATATAATAACTGTAAACAAATTAAGAACATATTCTTACCTATAGCTCAAAATTAGAGAAGCAAATAGATTGTTGGCAAAACCATCTTCCAACAGAAATAAATTTCAAGTAGACACTAATATTATTGGATTTGTTATATCAAGTGGAACATTTAGATTGCATTGTTATCACTTTTGAGAGACCATCTACAAATCGACATTAAAATGGTTTCTTATAGGAGGTGGTCTGTCACTAGAGTTGGTAGGAACAATGGCATATGCTAACATTATATTACTTTAGTTGTTTTAATTTTGTATTCTTATAATTGTAAACAGAAAATTGGTAGTCCTTACACAATACTAAAGATTACTTGTACAGGTTTAAACAAACGGCATTTACACTTATTACAAGTGCAAACAAGCGGATGCAATGAAGCAAATGTTAAACCATAGTTTACACACTGGCTATACTTGGGACTTTAAATGACAATTATATTTACAGATTTTTTTTTGAGAATACACTGTTGAGATGGTTGATATCATTAGAATCAAAATTCTAAAAGCAGCCATTTGATGAAAAATTCAACTGAATTGGTATGAGCAAACGAAAACTACGCATCTCAACATCATGTCATGATTACACCAATACTTACAGAAGGAAATCCATTCATGAGTTCCCCCTATCTCAAGATCGAAGGTATTGAGAGTTTTTTCCAGTAAACTTTGGTATCTGTGCAGCCTTTCCCAGCTTAGAGCTTCTATAAACAGAAGTAAAGGCTGGAAGTGATACATCTCAGATGGGGATGCAAACAAATCTGCAATTGTTTGATTTTTTTTTTCCTTTTTGCTAGCGTGTCCATCGAACCGGAAGTTAAGTTTTTACAGTACTTTGGAAAGATAGAGATATCACTCTATTTGGAATATGCGAGTAAAAAATATTGCTTTGAGCTTTTTTTATGTTTCAAAAAAAGTTTGTTGTTGATATAAATAAAGCATGTGCTACAAAAAAATATATTCAAGAACCTATGTTTGAACTATATGTACAATAGATCAAAATTAGTGGTGATCACGATGAAGCAGATTGAACATGTTAATTGGGGGAAAACCTGTTTCAAAGTGGCTTCAGATATTGATGGTGGCTACGTATAACCTGGGATTTTTTTGCTACTTTTTTCACAGTGACACTATTGAGTTTCTTCAGGATCTTTTGACAATTAGTTCACATCAACTTGAAATTGTTAACTTTAAATGGAACGCATCTGTTTGCATCATTAGTTAGCCTGGATAAGAAAGCGGAGGGTGTAGGAGGGATCATCTTACTAGGTACAATTCCATTGTTACATTTCTGTTTCTTCCTTTAACAAATGACATGGCAGAGCAAGCCTTCACATCTATCCTTCCCAAATTAGATCATTTCAAATGTTGTAGCACTGACTTGTGATGGCTGACTGCACATTCTCAACATTCTAGATTAACAGATTAATAGCTATGTTACATAAGTGTTTATATCAGCATAGTAAATTTAATTTGGCAAATATTAAGGAAAAAAATCACTATAACTCTAATGGTGAATTCTGATTGAAGCTATTAGCTAGGATGGCTGAATCTAATCATTCACTACTTGAAATGTACCATAGTTGCTCGAATGACGAGGTTCCAGCAGCAAGCTTCATCGTCATCAAAATGCCAAAAATGTGAGTAGTCAAGATAGCAACATAGCTCTAGCTGAAGGCAGCTAATGATTTTAGATATACCAGGAAGTAAACTTCCATTGCATGTCAGCCATACAATAGATTCTATCAAAAATATTTTAGTGCCAGAATTCACCAAATAGTCCGATAAACATCCACGATTATTTCATTTCCCCACCCACTATAGCAACATTATGAAATGGCAGGAAGTGGTAAGTAATGTCAAGGCATAACTTACACTAATGATTCATATTACAACAAATGACTCGTGCTTAATATATACTTTGGATTTGAAATTCTCACTCCAAGTCAGGTGTTACCATATCCAAAGGAGGCCAAAGCTGATCCTCGACAAAATATCAGCTGTAGTGCTCTCCTGGCAATGTTTCAAAGTCCTTGAAGGAAGATAAAGCTGATACTGCATTGTTGTGGTCTATAGTCACAGCAAGATAAGGATGATCTAATCATTTTTATTGGATGGCACGGTATACATAGGCAGTATCATCAATACAACAGCACATAGCATGTATTAATGTATGGATATGAGTGTAGGATAGAGCAAAAAAACAGCAAAAAAAACGGAAGAAAGAGTTTAAATGTCTATTAGATTCTCAACAAATCATCTCTTACTTTATTTAGTCTTCCTCTGCTAAACTATCAGAAACTTAAAAAAAAAAATTCAAAACTCTTAAATGATCAAAATTGTTTTTTTTTGTTCGATTGGCCTTAAAAAAATAATGGGAATCCCATAATGCACCCACTTACATAGAACACAACCACCTATACCCAATAACCATTTAACACTCACACCATCATTATTCCATTATAAAATTACGGAGTGCCAGGGCAGCTACAAATCTCAAATAATAGTGTATAACATTTTAAATAATAAAGGAGTATAGTTGATTGTGGTCAACAAAGATACAGTCATGTTTCAGTTCTTTTTTAAACAATACAATTGAATATAGCTGTTTGTTATTACTTTTGGCTTATAGTTATACATATTATATGACTAAATAACAGGAATAGGAGATTCAGGTACCAGCATGACTTGCAGTTATTCTATCTAGTCAATTTCCGAAAATGTCCCCCCCCCTCCCCCCCATATCCAAATTCAAATGACACTAGCTAAAGTTTGGTTATAATATTGAGTAACTAGGAACAGGCTTGACTGACATATTTGGAAGAGAAGCCAGCTGGATTGAGTTGCGTAACACCCACCCTCTCCAATTAAAGCTTGATGATCTAAAGTGACACATTGAAAAATGATATGTGTTTGTAATGGGGGAAGGATGTGTGCTGCTTTTGTTGTGATTCAGAAACTGACTCTTAATTTCTAATATGAAATTGGCTTCTGTTGAACATTCATCATTCCATAAAAAGAAAATTGCATGTGGCACTATGAATATAAGATTTGGTACATCTAATGGGACAAATATTCCATAAAAACACAGATGATGAATCAGAATGACAGGAAGTCGCAAAATGTACATCTCATCACCAGAACAGCAGGAGTTAGGCTGCCATAGTGGGGAGGGGGAAAATAAAGAAGAAAAGAAGTTCCTTGCCAACAGGGAACACTAGCAACAGTGGCGCTCGGGGGGTGTTTATATATTACCAGTTCTTGGATGAGTTATTCTGCACATCAATACATTCACTAATTTAAACAGAGCAACTAATCATCTCTCCACCATTTCACACCTCATTATGGATATACAAATACATCAGTATGAGTGTGTTTGCTAGAGTATTTCTAGGAACAGCAAGTAGTGAACTTGCATCTAGAGGAAACAAGTTAGAACCTAAAAAGATTACCAGATAAGTAGATACAGAAGGTGACTCTCTCATTCCAGGATTCATAATGCAGTTGGTGAAACAGTTTTTGACTGAACATAGTTGGTCTTCTGGTAAATAGATACATCACATATAGAAAAGAAAAACTAGGATCGTATTTTGGAGAGATATGGTCCGCACCCGTCATAGTTTGCTCGAAATCACTCTCCACATAGATGTGCTATTTATTACATTCTTCGCAAAAAAAATTGATCACCTACACACCAAATTCTAATAGTTCTGCTCATGCTATAAAGTAGAGCTGGTAATTAACATCCTGACCTCTGGAATAGTTTCTGGTGCTGGTTTGTCCGTGGTGTTTTGAAAAATTGGACTATGAGAAAATATATAATTTTTATCTGTACATAATTCACATTCAATTGTTGTTTTTCAAAAGACAAACATAGCATTTTATGTTATTTTCCCTAGCTATATATTTTTTTGAAAATATAGAAGTTTAGATTTTAAATTTTGTTACGAATGAAAGAAAATATCTTTGATTAATTCGATATCGATGTTGGTTGCAGCAACAACTATGAATGTTAAATCTTGAGTTAGTGGTGACATGGTGCTAATTTGTATTTGCCACAGTTGTAGAAATATATTTTAAATATAATTTTTTTTCATCCATCACATGTACACAAACTAATTAGACATTCAATTTAAACAAACTTGAAATTGTTGACCTTAATGTGGAATGCACGTAATTGTCACCGATTGTGATATATAAAGGTTAGGTTCAAGGAGAAAGCTTACAGGATGGAATACCTGGTTCACAAAGCAGCTGGCTGCAATACATCCCGCTGTATCATTTCAATGCAACTATATTCTATGCAGGCGATGTGATATGACATGATGTGTACAATGTTGGAAATATCACACAATGATACTTTCAGTTGCTAGCAGATGCGGTATATTGTGAAACAATCAGAATTGTTGGTGCATGCAGGAAAAATTAGACTGACACATTTGTGAAGCCTTCCTCATCAAATATACTCAGCTGAGTAAACATTCATTTATCTGTTTCATGAATGTGACAACAATGCCGCACACTTCCTTTGCATTTTACAACTATTTTTATGAAAAAATATCCCAATATCGACAGAAGTGTTAAGTTGTTAAAGATATTTTGCCAAACTAAAATAATGCATCATATTCACGTGATTTTATTTCATACTTGTATGTGTACTTAAATAACATTTAGGAGTCAGATGTGAAAACCATGCATGGCCACGCAATGTATATAATAAATAATTGATCTTGGTGCATCATTGAACATGGCAATTGGGTAAATGGTGAGATTTTTGTGGCTACGGTTGTTGATTGTGATGTAGCCAATGATTTTTTTGCTATCCTCACAATGACACCAATGAGGTTCTCCTGGATAATTTAGACAATTAGTTTTCACAAGCTTGAAATTGTCGACTCTAAGTGGAATAAAATTAACCCTCTCAGATTGAGCGTCAAGTTTAGCTTTGATAAGAAATCTGGGGAAATGGAAGGAATTGTGCTAGCAAATGAAACTCCAATGACAAATTTTCTTATCCCTGATTGATAAATAGGCAAGACAGAGCAAGACTTTACATCTCTCCTTGTTTTTTTTAGCTTTGGTAATGTTGATTGACATTCTCAACATTCAAAAGGCCAGAATATAAGAGATCAATCATGCCAAAGATGTGGAATGTAGTGTTTATTAAAACAGCACTTCAGGTTTTGATCACTTCAAGTGCCTCATGTAAAGAATTACATGACTTGCTACTAGATTGCAGATACTTGACAATTTGAGTTGGAGGACAGCTATTGTCAATGTTGGTTCATAACGTTCAGCCTGCCTCCGATAGATGGGTAATTGGCAGCTATCTGCACTGAGGTGATCATGAATACAATGATATAGCCAAGAGCAGCATTGGACATTTCGAGCAGTCAGCCTATAATTGCAGAAAGTAGATTCGGATGGAATGTGGTTGTAACTGAAATTCTTGGTTGGAATTGTGCTGTGATCGAATTCTCTTGTCATTTTTACAGAAAGCGAATTTTTCTTGCTGATGTAGCAATATCAGCTTTCGGTTACTAATTTTATACTTTTAGACCTTTCTAATATTAACTTTAGTAAAAAATAGGAAGAATTGAGTAAACGAGTAACTCCCTAACTATAAAAGTATGTTTGGCAGTTATCTAATCACTGAAATTTATGTGATCCACCTGTCCACATCATTTTTCAGGGAAACAACCACAAATTTTAAAGAGGCAGGAAGTTATGACTGTTGTTATATCACCCACTAATTATCATTATTTCATAACAATATATATATATGCATTGGTCATGTAAATATAATTCATACTGGTGTAGAACAGACAAAATCTTGGGCACTAACATTTCCGATATTCCAAATATATTATAGGTAAACTTATTTTGAAAATCATGAGCACATATAGCAGGTAAACAACACATGTGGAAGTTTTATGGAGAAAATATAGAATTTATTCCAATTTTTTTCTGGAATATGTATCATGCCATAATGGTTCCATGATAATTTTTTTACTATTTTGTTGTAAACGAGAACTCCCACCAATACATTGTCAGGAGCATGTATTAGTATACCTGAACAAGAAAAGATCATTTTTAAACAGACACAGACAATACAATTTTCTTGAATGTTGAAAATCCTCCACTAACAAAAGGCCTCCAGACTACATCTGGCCAAGAAGTAGAACATTATCTTACTTTGTCTGCCGCAATTTTTCTGTTGTAGTTCTAGTGTATTCATTAAGACTGTAAAACCTATAGACAAAATACCCTATGGTAGATGGTAACATAGAGATTCAAGATTTTATTTTTTGAGTTGGACCTGGTTTGGTTAGGGTATGGTGGGTGGCTGAAGGTCCAAAACAAATATTATGACCAAACATACCTGCACATGAAGTCCAAGTGATAAGGTCAAGATTACTTAGTTACCTGAAAAGAATACTCATTTAGCTTGCAATCCAGGAGTGCCAGACCAGTACTAACAATATAATGAACCTAAAATCATACTGTCTAAAGATATTTTTTGTAGATTCTTTAATAAATACTAAAATATTGTAAGTTTGGAAAATTATTGGTTAGTAACATGTGAAAGACTAAAGCTCCTGATACTATGGCTTTGAGAAAGAATATCAAGTAAACTTCAAATTTCTGGTGAATATAGCGCTAGCATCCTCTTTTCTGATTTAACAGTGATAACTTTTAAAAATAACTAGATTTTAAAAGCAGTCAATACAATTCATAATTGGGTGACCACCATTCTATATATCAGCTAATAATGTAACAAACACCAATTTACACGCAACCCCTTTACAGACAGGTATTTCTATTTGTTTGATTCCTTATGTTTGTTTGTTTGGTCATCTCGTAACTAAAACTTTTTTTGAAACTCTTATCACTTGTGACATATACTCAACATAGCACAAAAACACACACTAAGAGACATGTGAATACTGCATAGAAGAGAGATAGAACCATCAAGAAATATTTGCACTGAAATATTTTTTGCAAGAAAGCTATGCACATTATCATGGCTAATGTATATAACTTAGGCTTGACGCTCCTAGAACTACAACTGAAACTTGCCCATGTTGGATGCTCTCAGGCAAAGTAGGTCACAAGATTTCCTAGTCATTATCATTTTTATGTGAAGCTACATCACTGTTGTAAGCTTGGATTCTCTCACATACAGGATGTGAAGCCACAGCCCTATAATCTGTCCAATAATATTATCACACAAGTGGATAGAAACCATACTGTGCAGCTAGCAGCATTGATCAGAAATTTCATCTTTATAAAATATAACACATAAAATCATGTTTCCAAACCAGAGGTTAATAACTATAATATGTATAAATGAGAAATGTTTACAAAACCAAAAATATATATACTATTTAGGAATTAAGAGTCAACACTGTAGATCATAATACCCACTAACATATAAAATAATGTACACCAAATATAATACAGATTTAAAAAGTAGTCAAATATTACGTACATATACTCAACATAGCACAAAAACACACTGGTCCTCTAAATGTTTTAGGTCTTCATATGTAATTGTTGGAAAATGTTGCTCTGTTTTGGTCTTGTTGTTGATCTTCTTTACAATTATTATAGTAGAGCAGTCACTTATATATACATTGTAAAAGATGGGATAACTCCAGAAGTATTAATCTTTGCATATTGTTTAGATTGACCTGTTACAAACAAAAGCAAAAAAAAGATTGAATATATGTGAACCATATCATTAAATCCAGAACAAAATTGGAGTATATCTTTGAATTAATATGTGATTTGTTCCACTGCCTGTTTTATTTTATGAGTCATACTAATCATGCATGATCAGATGTCTAGGGTTAAAATTTGTATGGACTTCAAGAACATTCCAGGATATGTTTGATCCAAGAATTTTCATATTCGATTGGATGAAGTATATATATATTTTTTCCTTTGCAGCTGTTAGCCATTTGGATGAACCACAAAACAAACGAGTGCCAGTGCTACTTTCAATCATAATGATGGTTCGAAAATAGCTCTAATAAAGACTGCATTGGGACAGGTATATTAGTTAATGATCACTGCCATACATCCATCAACAACTCATCCCAATCATCGATGGTTAAGTTTGCTGGTAAATTGAAATGTTGAATGGTAATCTAACTGGTCGTCAACAAGGTTATATTTACGTTTTAACTGGTAAATCCATAAAAAAAATTTTTTTATAAGACTTGACTAGTGTATTTTTGTTTGTTTTCTTACATATATTGTTTGTATGTATTATATTTGAATGGTACAGAATTACAACAAGAGTGAACATCAATATCTCCAGGGCTTTTTAAAACTGCTGGTATATATACCAAACCATCAACACATGTCATGTCCAGTTGCTATTGCTGACTCTACCTATGTATAGCACAGTGACCACACAAATACTAACACATCCCATAAACGTATTCCTATGGTTCTCTGTGGCTATGTAGGACCAATATGGACTTGTAAATAGTTGTACAAGAGAAGTCAATCAACTATACCTCAGATGTTTTGTTAGAGGATTAGCTATGATCTACATTGGATATGATAATAGTTTTCTAAGAGCTTGAAATACCACAAATCAAACAGCAAAACTGCATGTGGGTTTTTTTTATATAATAGAGCATGCACCCTCTTTATAAAAAAGCATGCAAGCTAGTGAAATTACGTTTCCGACGACATGGTTTATTATGCCCTAATTTCCCAATCGAGAAAAAGAGTAGTCATGGATATGATTAAAAAAACTAAAAACATTATCACATATATAAATATTCATTTTTGTTAAAAATGGGGGTTTTAGGTCATCCCAAAAAGCCATGATTTGGAAAATGGGGTGTATATGTCGGACACCCCAAAATAAGTAGTAACCCCTTTCTAAATAAAATGGAGTCGACATTATTTGATATTTTTCCATAATCAATGTGAATAATAATGCCTATGACATAGTATTATTAATATTGGAAACTGTCTCCACACCTAAATGCTGAATATACAATGATGGGAAATATGGTACTATGCAACAAACGGTTGACAGCCTAGTTGAAGAGAAGCCAGCTAGATGAGGACCATGGCTTCTACCCATTTCAATCAACGTTCAAAGAACAAAAGCGATTCATGAAGATGATAGTAATTAGAAGAAAATGAAGTGTGCTTTATATGGTACGATGAGGAAACTGATTTACCAAAAACTATTTAGAGGGATTTCTATATGCCTATTTTACTCAATATTCTACTATACAGGAAATTTGTGACAACAAGTACTCACGGGCTATAAAAACTCTCATTAAAGTCTCCTCTCTCAGAAATATATATGTCACAAATAAGACAATTCTAAATAAATTAAAGATTTCACACCAAGCTCATAATTAGAGTAGCAAATGGATTGTTGGAAAATCCACTGTCCTACAGAAACAAATTCGAGTTGACACCTGTATTATTGGACTTGTTTTATCAAGTGGAACATTAACTAAGCAGTGTTATCACTTTCGATACAACAACTACAAATCCACTCTAAAATTGCCTCTTAGAGTAGATGGTCTGCCACTAGAGGTGGATGGATCTATGGCATTAGCTAATATATATATTGTATGGTTTTAATTGTGTATTCTTATAATTGTAAACAGCAAATTTGTAGCCCTTACACAATTAAATATTTTCAATTGGTGATTACTTTTACAGATCTGGACAAACAGCATTTTTATTACAAAAGGAAACTAGCGGAAGCCATGAAAGAAATGTTAAACCACTGTGCTTGTGGTTATATATATAACAATTTTTATTTACAGCTACAATTTTTTTTATGAACACTGTTGAAACAGTATATTCATAATGAGGTGTGAAATGGTGGAGAGATGATTAGTTGCTCTGTTTAAATTAGTTAATGTATTGATGCGCAGAATAACTCATCCAAGAACTGGTAATATATATACTCCCCCCTAACGCCACTTTTGCTTGTTTTCCATGTTGGCAAGGAACTTCTTTTCTTCTTTATTTTCACTCTCCCAACTATGGCAGCCTAAATCCAGCTATTCTGGTGATGAGATGTACACTTTGAGACTTCCTGTCATTCTGATTTATCATCTGTGTTTTTATGGAATATTTGTCCCACTAGATTTACCAAATCTTATATTCATATTGTCACATGGAATTTTTTTTTATGGAATGATGAATGTTCAACAGAAGCCAATTTCATATTAGAAATTAAGAGTCAGTTTCTGAATCTCAACAAAAGCAGCACACATCCTTCCTCCATTACAAACACATATCAGTTTTCAATGTGTCACTTTAGATCATCAAACTTTAATTGGAGAGGGTGGGTGTTATGCACCTCAATCCAGCTGGCTTCTCTTCCAAACATATCTGTCCAGCCTGTTCCTAGTTTCTGATTAAAATAATCAAAGTTTTGCTAGATCATTATGTAAATAGTATCATTTGACTTTGGATGTTAGGGGGGGGGGGGGGGGGGGGGGGATATTTTTTGATATTTACTACATAGAATAACTGCATGTCATGGTGGTACCAGAATCTCCTATTCCTGTTATTTTGTCAAATATGTATGTATAACTATAAGCCCAAAAGTAATAACAAACAGCTATATTCAATGTAGTGTTTAATAAAGAACAGAAACATTACTGTATCTTTGTTGACCACAATCAGCTATACTACTTTTTATTATTTAAAATGTTATGCACTGTTATTTTAGATTTGTTGTTGCCTTGACACTCCATGATTTTGTAACAGAATAATGATGGTGTGGGTGTTAAATGGTTATTTGGTATAGGTGGTTGTGTTATATGTAAATGGGTGCATTATGGGATTCCCATTCTTTTTAAAGGTCAATCCAATAAAAAACAATTTTGATCTTTTAAGAGTTATGGACTTTTTTTTTTAAGTTTCTGATAGTTTAACAGAGGAAGACTAAATGAAGTATGAAATGATTTGTTGAGAATCTAATAGACAATTAAACTCTTTCTTCCTTTTAGATTTTTTTTTTTGCTGTACACCACTCATATCCATACATGAATACATGCTATGTGCTGTTGCATTGATAATACCGCCTATGTATGCCGCGCTATCCAATAAAAATGATCAGATCATCCTTATCTTGCTGTTACTATACACCACAACAATGCAGTATCAGCTTTAGCTTCCTTCAAGGACTTTGAAACATTGCTAGGAGAACACTACAGCTGATATTTTGTTGAGGATCAGCTTTGGCCTCCTTTGGATATGGTAACACCTGACTTGGAGTGAGAATTTCAAATCCAAAGTATATATTAAGCACGAGTCATTTGTTGTAATATGAATCATCAGTGTAAGTTATACCTTGACATTACTTACCACTTTCTGCCATTTCATAATGTTGCTTTAGTGGGTGGGGAAATGAAGTAATCGTGGATGTTTATCGGACTATTTGGTGAATTCTGGTACAAAAATATTTATAATAGAATCTATTCTATAGCTGACATGGAATGGAAGTGTACTTCCTGCTAGATCTAAAATCATTTGCTCTCTTCAGCTAGAGCTATGTTGCTATCTTGACTACTCCCTTTTTTGGCCTTTTGATGAAGATAATGCTTGCTGCTGGAACCTTGTCATTCAAGCCACTATGATATTTTTCAAGTAGTGAATGATTAGACTCAGCCATCCTAGCTAATAGCTTCAATCAGAATTCACCATAAGAGTTATAGCGATTTTTTTCCCTAATATTTGCATATTGAATTCACTATGCTGATATGTACACTATTTACAATATCTATTATTCTTTTACTCTAGAATGTTGAGAATGTGCAGTCAGCCATCACAAGTCAGTGCTACAACATTTGAAATGATCTAATTTGGAAAGGATAGATATGAAGGCTTGCTCTGCCATGTCATTGGTCAAAGAAAGAAACAGATATGTAACAATGGAATTGAACCTAGCAAGCATGATCCCTTCAACATCCTCCGCTTTATTATCCAAGTTAAACTAATGAAGAAAAAATAGATGCGTTCCATTTAAAGTGAACAATTTCAAGTTGATGTGAACTAATTGTCTATAGATCCTGAAGGAACTCAATAGTGTTACTGTGTAAAAAATAGCAAAAAAAATCCCAGCTTATATGTAGCTACCATCAACATCTGAAGCCACTCTGAAACAGGCTTTTCCCCAAATTAACATGTTCAATCTGCTTCTTCGTGATTACCACTAATTCTGATCTATTGTACATATTGTTCAAACATAGGTTCTTGAATATATATATTTGTAACACATGCTTTATTTATATCAACAACCAAAAAAATTTGAAACATAAAAGCTCACCAGCAATTTTTTTTTAATGACACATGCCAAATAGAGTGATATCTCTATCTTTACAAAGTTCTCTAAGAAATTAACTTCCGGTTAGATGGACACGCTAGCAAACGGGGAAAAAAATCAAAGAATGGAAGATTTATTCACATCCCCATCTGAGATGGATCTCTTCCAGCCTTTACTTCTGTTTATAGAAGCTTAAAATCTGGGAAAGGTTGCACATATACCAATGTTTACTTGGAATACTCTCAAAACCTTCGATCTTGAGATAGGGGAAACACAGGAATGGATTTCCATATGTAAGTTTTGTTGTCAACATGACATGATATTGAGATGCATATTTTTCGTTTGCTCATTCCAATTCAGTTGAATTTTATATCAAATGACTGCTTTTAGAATTTTGATTCTAATGATATCAACCACTTCAACAGTATATTCTAAAAAAAATCTATAAATATAATTGTCATTTAAAGCCACAAGTATAGCCAGTGTGTAAACTGTGGTTTAACATTTGCTTTCATGGCATCCGCTTGTTTGCACTTGTAATAAGTTTAAATGCCGATTGTTTAAACCTGTACAAGTAATCTTTAGTATAGTGTTAGGGTTACCAATTTTCTATTTCCAATTATAAGAATACAAAATTAAAACTACTAAAGTAATATAATGTTAGCATATGCCATTGTTTCTACCAACTCTAGTGACAGACCACCTCCTATAAGAAACCATTTTAATGTGGATTTGTAGATGGTCTCTCAAAAGTGATAACAATGCAAACTAAATGTTCCACTTGATATAACAAATCCAATAATGTTGGTGTCTACTTGAAATTTATTTCTGTAGGAAGATGGATTTTCCAGCATTATATTTGCTTCTCTAATTTTGGGTTATGGTTAAGAAATTTTTCTTAATTTGTTTACAGTTATCATATAGTGATAGTGATATTTCTGATAGAGTAGACTTTAATGAGAGTCTTTATAGCCCATGAGTATTTGCTGTCACAACTTTTCTGTATAGTAGAATGTTGAGTAAAAGAGGCCATACAGAAATCCTTATATGTTTAGTAAATCAATTTCCTGATCGTACCTTATGTAGCACACTTCTTTTCCTTCTATGTTGCATTCATTTTTTCATGAATCACTTTGATAATTAAACATTGATTGAAGTGGGTTGAAGTCATACTCCATATCCAATTGGCTTCTCTACAACTTGGCGGTCATCAGTTTGTTGCCTAGTTACATTATATTTTCCATCGCTGTCCATTCAGAATTTGGGTTTGGGGACTGTTTCCAATATTAATAATATTCATCGGTACCGCAATTTACTATTTGATTAAGAAATAAATCAAATGATGCCGACTCCAGTTTATTTGGAACGGGGATACCAACTTATTTTGGGGTGTCTGGCAAACCCCCTTTTTTTTCTAGATTGTGGCAATTTGATGGATGACCTAAAAACGCCTTTATTTTAAAGAAAAGTGGAAGATTTTTATGCATGATGATGTTTCTTGTTATTTTGACTACTCTTTTTCTCAATTGTGTAATGAGGGCATAAATAATCAAAGTCATCAGAAAAGCAATTTCACAAGCTTGTATGCAATTTTATAAAGAGAGCGTGTTCTGTATTTTAAGAAAAACCAATGACCCCCGTGCATTTTTGCCATTTGATTTATGGGCGTTCAGAAAACTATTACCATGTTCAATGTGGGTTATAGCTGATCCTCTACCAAAACATCTGTGGTATGGCTGATTGAGTTTTCCAGTACAACTATTTCCTAGTCCAAATAGGTGATACATAGCCAAACTGATCTATAGAAACAAGATTATGTGGTGTGTTGATATTTGTGTAGTCATTGTCGTGCACATGGGGCAACTGGACATAGCATGTGTTGATGTGTGTAGTGTATATAAAACCAGTTTTAAATGCCCTGGAGACTCTGACGTTCACTCTTGTTGTAGTTCTCTACCGTTCAACTATGATACAGATAAACAAAATATGTTAGCAAACTAACAAAAATCTACTTGAAATAATTTTAATTTTTTTTTGGATTGGCTAGATAAAAACAAAATGTTGACAACCGGTTAGATTACCATTTACCATTTTAATTTACTAGCTAACATTATGAGCTATGATTTGGTGAAGTGTTGCTGGATGTATGGCAGTGGTCATTACAAATATTGTCGTCTATTATTGTCTTTATTAGAGAAATTTCCGTACCATCATTGTAAATGTGAAGCACATGTGCAGATTTGTTTCACATTTAACCAAATTGCTGACAGTTGCAAAGATCCTGTAAATGATACTTCCTTTAACAAATATGAAAACAAAATTATAATCCTAGATGTCTGACTATGCTGGATGAGTTTTGTGTGTCACAAAAATAACAGGCAGACAGACAGATCATAAATTATTTAAAAGATATACACCAATATTTGGTTGTTAATGATATTGTCCGCATAGGTACAATCATGATTCCTTTCTCTTTTAACAGGTCAATTTAATAATACATATTTTTCATATTTAATGTTTGTGAGTGCGCATATCTAGTAAAAAAAAAAAAGAATATAAATTCCAGAATTATCCTTACAACTGTTACAAAGTACTATAAGAGTCTGCTCAACTATAATAATTCTAAAGTAGAAACGACAGAAAAAAAACCAAAAACATTTGACAATAATCACATGATGATCGAAAAAAAGTTTAGAGGAACATTAACATATACCTGTATTACATTTCAATACTTTTTAATCTGTATTATATTTGGTGTGTATTATTTTAAATGTTAGAACCGGTTATGATCTACACGGTTTCGATTCATCAATCCTAAAGAGTGTATATATTTTTGGGGTTTTATAAATTGTTCTCATTCATATATATATATATATATTTAGTTGTAAAACTCTAGTTTGGAAACGTGATTTTATGTGTTATATTGAAGAAAGAGTAATTTGAGATCCAAGCTGCTAGCTGCACAATATGGTTTCTATCCGTCTCTGTGATAATATTATTGGACAGTTTATAGTTCTGTGGCATCACATCCTGGAAGTGAGCACATCCATGTTTAAAAAAATATGTGGGTTCACATAAAACATTATGGCAGGGAAATCTTGTGACATACTTGGCCTGTGATCATTCAACATAGGCAGGTTACAGTTGTAGTTCAAGGATTGCCAAGCCTAATTATATACATGCACAATGGATTGTACATCTCTTTCTTGCCCGTAAGTTAAGGGCAGTGATATCAGCAGATTTTTTTCTGTACGGAAATTCCATGACGGTGCCCTATCTCTTCAATGCTATTATTAAGATATTGTGTCTTAGTGTGTGTTTTGTGCTTTGTTGAGTGCAAGTCTCTAGAGACTACATTCACAAAAACTGTTCAAGGTATGAGATGACCAAAATGAAACCTAGATGTACAGATACCTGTCTGTAAGAGGGGTGGACGAATATTAGAGTTTGTTACATTATTTGCTGATAAATATATTAAATTCCGGACAACAATTAGGAATTGAATCGACTGATCATAAAACTTTATTAACACTCTAAGTTATCAATTGTAAATCTGAAAACTGGATGCCATAGCTACATTCACCGGCAATTTAAAGTTAACTTGCTTTGTCTGACCCATTGTATCAGGGCCTCCTGTCTAACACATGTTACAAACCAATACTTGTCCAAAAATTCATTATTTTACATATTTATTAGAGAATCTACAAAAATCTTTATTTAGGCAGTTCTATTTTAGGTTCCTTATAGTAGTGGTACCAGTTGGAAACTACCGGATTGCAATCTAAAAGATTATTCTTTTCAGATAACTAAATAGTCTTGAACTTATTACTTGGACTCCATGTGGAATTATATTGGTTGTAATATTTAATTTGGACTTTCAGCCAACAGCCATACCCTAACCTAATCAAGCCCAAATAAAAGATAAAATCTTGCATCTTTATGTTACTATCTACCATACGGTATTTTTTCTGAAGGTCAAACTGTCTTGGTGAATACACTAGAACTACAACAGATCAAATTGCTGCAAACAAAGCAAGATGTTGCTCTACTTTATGGCTAGTTGGAGGGTTGAGACCTTTAATTCATTAAGTAGAATAATTTCAACACCTAAGAAAACAGTTGACTGTGTCTGTTAAAAAATTAAAGTTTCTTGTACAGGTATGCTATAGCAAGCTCAACTAATATCTTGATGAGAGGCCATAACTACTTCCATAAAACACAAGAGTAAAATTTTACTTTGGATATATTATGGCACGATACATATTCAAGCAGCAAGCAACAGCTAGGAATAACTTCAATATGTTCTTCATAAAACATCCACATGTGTTGCAGTTTAACTGCTAGAAGTGCACATAATTTTCATAGTAAGTCTACCTAAAATAAACTTGGAATGTCATAAATGTTGTTCCCAATATATCGTCTGATCTACACTGGTATGAATTATATTCACATGACCAATGCATATATGATTTTAGTTTTAAAATAATGATAATTTGAGTGTGATATAATAACAGTCATAACTTCCTGCCTCTACAAAACTTTCAGATTATTTCCCTGAAAAAAGATAGGCACAGGTGAAGCAAATAAATTTCAGTGATTAGATAACTGACCATACATACTTTTGTAGGAGGGTGGTTTACTTGTTTACCCTATTCTTCCATTTTTTGCTAAAGTTAACTATAGAAAGGTCTAAAAGTCTAAAATTAGTTAGCTGACAGCTGATATTGCTACATCAGCAAAAAAAACTCGCTTGCAGTATAAAAGACTAGAGAATTGGATCGCTCCACAATTCCAAGCTGGCTTATCAGTTACCACCACATTCCATCCAAACTTACTTTCTACTACTAGAGTCCGACTGTTCAAAATGACCAATGCTGCCCTTGGCCAAATCATTCTCTTCGTGCTCACCTCAGTGCAGTTAGATGCTCAATCACCCATCCATCGGAGGCAGGCAGAACTTCATGAATCCATCATTGACCATAGCTGTCCTCCAACACAAATTGACCGGTGCCTGCAATCTAGTGGCCAGTCATGCACTTCTTTAAATGAGGCACTTGAAATGATCAAAACCCAAAGTGATGTTTTAATAAACACTACATTCCACATCTTTGGTATGTTTGATCTCTTATATTCTGGCATCCTGAATGTTGAGAATGTTACATCAGCCATGCCAATCAACATTACCACAGCTGAAAAAGTCAGATTAAGCAAGCAGAGATGTGAAGTCTTGCTCGGTCAAGTCAATTTATCAACGAGGGATACGAAAATGTGTCAATGGAGTTACACTTGCAAGCACAATTCCTTCTATTTTCCCAGCTTTCTCATCGAAGCTAAACTTGATGCACAATCTGAGAGAGTTGAATGCATTCCACTTAGAGTCGATAATTTCAAGCTTGTGAAAACAAATTGTCTAAATGATCCAGGAGAACCACACTGGTGTCGTTGCGAAGGTCGCAAAAATATCATTGGCTACATGTACAATCAACAGCCGAGCCTCTAAAATCTCAGTGCTTGCCCAATTGTCATGTTCAATCTGCAAGTACCTTGATCACATAGTATATATTGCATGGTCATGCTTGATTTCCACATCAAACACCTCAGTGAGGCCTAGCTTCACTCACAATTAAATGTTATTTATATACACATACAATGTATGCAATAAAATTACATGACTATGATATATTCTTTTGAACAATATCTGTAACAACATATCACTTTCAGTTGATATTGTGATGATATGACTGAAAATATTAGTGAAATGCAAAGGAAGTATGCAGCATTGCTGTCACATTTATGAAACTGAGAAGTAAATATTTACTCAGCTGAGTAGAATTGATGAGCAAGGCTACAGAAATGTGTCAGTCGAATTTTCCCTGCATGTACGACCACATCTGTATGGTTCACAATATACCGCATGTGCTTGCTACTCAAAATATCATTTTTGTGGTTTTTTCTACATTGAACACAACATGTCATATCGCATTGCCTGAATAGACTCAAGTAACATTGAAACAATACAGCGGGATATAATGCAGCCAGCAATATTGTGAACCAGCTTTTCCACTAGGCTTTCTTTTCGAAACAGAACTTTATATATAACATTCAGTGTCAAATCGTGCATCCACTTCAAGTTAACAATGTGGAAACTAAATGTCAAATTAGTATGTGTTCTTATTTTGGGTGAAAAATATAATTATTAAATATATTTCTACAACTGTGGCGATTATGAAATAGGCTATTTGCCCATTTCCCATATCTGCTTGCACCATGATCACCACTAACTCTGATCATAGCTGTTGCTGTATATAAATGTAACAAACCTCTATATCTATTTTTTGGTAGAAAACTTCATTTATTCTGAGTTGAATTTCAAATATAGACTTCTATATTAAGAAAACAAATAGTTTGGACAAGTAATATAAAATGCTGTGTTGGACTTTTACTAAAAACTATATTGAATGTGCATTGTGTACAGATAAAAAAATCATAGGTACAACTTTTCTTATGAAACCGCACACAATCTATCTCCTGAAACAATTCCAGGGGTCAGGATTTTAATTATCTGTTCTAATTGCATGACAGGAAGTATAAGTATTTGGTATGTTAGTAATCAATATTTTTATGCGATTCATGACATGAATAGCACAGCTACATTTGAGAGTGATTTTAACCTAACTATGACTTGTGCTGATCAAATCCCTAGATAAAACAATCAGGGTTGATGGCTGACACTGGACAGAAATATTGGTCTGCATAACCACAAACTATGGAAAGTTATCAGCAGGTATGAACTATTCTGTTTTTGATGTATCAATGTACCAGAAGACCAAAAGTCTTCAGTCAACAAATTCTCACTGTCTCACTACCTGCAGCTTGAATCCTGGAATGACAGAGACAGATTCTAAGTTTACTTGTCTAGAATTCTCTTTAGGTCCTAGCTAGGTAACTCAAGATGCAAGTTAACTAGTTGCTGTTTGTAAATCAGAGATGCTCAAACACACACACAGTTATTCTCATATATTGTATATTCATGATGCAGTGTAAAATGTGGGAAAGATGAATCTTCTACTTCTCTGTTTAAATTAGTGAATGGATTGTGGTGCAGAAAAACTCATCCATGAGCTGGAACTGTTCTATCATTTTCTGTCATTGATTAATCATCAGAATTTTTTAGTGCCTATCTCACTTGATGTACCAAATCTGCTATTCATAGTGTCACTTGGAAAAAAATTTCGAGAAAATGAAGAATGTTCAACCGAAGACAATTTCCTATTAGAAATTGACAGTTATTTTTGAATCTCAACAAAAGCAGCACATTTCCTTCCCCTATTACATAGATATCACTCTTCAGTGTGTCACTTTAGATCATCAAACAATAGTTGTAGTGTGGTGATGCCATTCACCACATCCAGCTGGCTTCTCTTCCAAATATGTCAGTTTAGCCTGTTATGTAGTTTTGGATTGTTATAATCAACCATTAGCTAGATCATTATATTAATACTTTCATTAGAATTTTGATATGGTGACAGTTTCTGAAATTTATTATATAGAGTAACTGCATCTCATGCTGGTACCTGAATCCTTATTCTTGTTAATTAGTCACATATATATATGTCCAAAATTAAAAACAAAGAGACTTATTTGATACTCTTGTTTAAAAAGTTCATAAACAAAACTGTATCCATGTAGACCACAATCAGCTCTACCCCATTAACATTCAAAATCATCTACTCTAATATTCTGGATTTATGGTTGCACAGACACGTCGTGATTTTAAAACAGAAACAATATTGGTATATGATTTTTAAGTGGTAAAGTGTTATTTGTGTTTGTAGTCATTATATTTGGGTACATTCTGTGGTTTCCTCTTTTTTATATGGTTACTTTAATATAAACTTTTTTTTTCTTCTTTCAAGAGATTTGGAGTGTTTAATTTTTTGATTTTGAACTTTCCATATAGTTTAGCAGAGGAAAACTAAATCAAATGGGAGCTGATTTGTGGAGCATCTATTTACCATTTAAACTCATTCAAAAAAAATTGATTTGCTGAATACTCCACACATATCCATACATCAATACATGCTATGAACTGTTGCTATTGATGACACTTCCTATGTATACCATGCTATCAACTTAAATATTTTGAACATCCATATCTTGGTTGTATTGACCGCCCCCATGTAGTATCAGCTATATATCTTCCTTAAAGTACTTTGTAACTTTGCAAGAGAACACTAACAGCAGATACTTTTTGAGGATCAACTATGGCCTACTTAGGATAATCAAATTAAGGCATAGATAATAGTCGATATAATAATTAGAAATTAGGCAATAGTCAATGAGTGACATGCAAATGAAGCCAGCCAGATAGAGGTGCACAATAATCACCAAATCTAGTTATAGATAACTGGTGATGTAACATTTAGCAAAGAAGTAACCAACAGATACACTAAGGAAGCAAGACGGAAAGTGGTAATCAACATCAAATTGATTAAAAAATATGACACATAAATGAAAATAATAGTTACTTTTGTTTGTAGGAATTTCTCTATGGCCTCATTCACTCCATCTGCTGAAGGAAATTTGAGAGAGCAAATACCCATGGGAAACCAGTTAAGCAGTTAGAAAATAATCCAAGGCATTTAGAAGCATTTTTGGTGAAAAATGACTGAACCACAGTTTGGGATGTTATGAAACTGCTGCAGAAATTTTTAATTAAGTCAAGTGCATCTTTTTGTGTATTTTTACAACCTCTGTTTTGAAATTGGAGTCAAACCAACACATTGAGTGCTATAATACAACCTGGTGTGATGTAAAACTTTTCAATTGAAGATGACTAGGTCAACCAACAAATTGACATGACAAATTGGGCTCTTTGACACACTCTTTAATAAGTATGGATCACGGTATCACTATTCCAAATAAACTGTAGATGAAATATTCACAAACATGTATCAGTAAGTATTCTAGTTCTCCCTACAATGGATTGACTAATGTTTCAAAATGGAAGAACAAAAAAACTCCATAAAAACTAAACATATAACTGAGCTAAAAACATATTGGCGGCTTGCTGCCTAAATCGTGGATTCAGCCAATATTAGCTACAAAAATCTCCAAACCAGCCTCTTCAAGGGGCTTTTTCAATGTTTTGTTGCTGGTTTATCTGTATCATCGAACACATGACTGCCATATATTAGATCTTATCAACATTCTTTTGGCACCAGATACACCAAATATTCCAATAAATATCTATGATAACTCCATTCTTAATCCAGAGAAGCAAAAAAAAAAATGGCAAATAGGATAACGAATGTCATCAAAATTTAAAATGATGATTCTTATTACGATGAATGACCCATTCTTGGTTCAGTATTTGGTTTGAGAAGTTCCTCCAGGTCAGGTTTAACATATCCTAAGAGACCATAGCTTATCTTCTACCAAAGTGTATGCTGCATTCTTTTCCGGGCAATGTTACGAAGTCCTCATGGAAGCCCTTGCTGACACTGCATGGGTGGGCATACAATAGTAAAAAGATATGGCTGTTCTAATGGATAGCATGGTACACATAGGTACAGTCATCAATAACAATAGTACATGGTATGTGTTGATGTAATGATAGAGTGTAGAGTACAGCAAAAATAAACAGGTTAGAAAAAGATTTTAAATGTCCAGTAGATGCTCCACAAATCAGCAAACACTTGATGTATTCCTCCATTGCAAAACTACAGAAAAACATCAATTGCAAACAAATACTCCATAATGCTTGAAAGAAAAGCAAAACTGTTTTATGTTGGATTGACCTTTTAACAGAATGGATGCCAGACTGCACCAATGTATGTAGACCACAACCACTTATACCCCGTTACCAATTATCATATACAACAACACTGTTCCAGTTTCAAAATCATGGAGTGCCAGGGGAAAGACAAATCCACAATATTTGTGTATATGATTTTAAATGGTAAAGTAGTCTTGCTGACTGTGGTCTACATGGATTCAGTTTTGTATCTGTTCTCTTTTAGCCCATAGATTATATCTTCAGTAGATATGCAACGCAGCTCGATTTTCCCAATTCTTGTGACGGTCGCGTGATCGGTGTTGGTGAGCTGCCTAGGCAGTGACTTGTGGCTCTTTCTGCTTATGACTATATTTTCTTCTCTGCACAGCTGGAAAGAACTTCATATGGAACCCCCAAATTAGTAGTATTGGAATTTAGAGACGAAGTTTGGGAAGTTATAACGAGAGAAGAGAACCAGGATGACATTGCAATTTTTTTCATTACAAATATTGGGATGGTTTGCAATAGAAAGCAACAACAGCAGTAACAACTAACTAGCTAGCATATGTTAGAAGGTCTAGATGGCAGGCTTGTGTATCTTTTCTTTCGTTGTTTATTTCTATGTATCTTTCAAAGTATGACTGCCATGCATTAGATCCTATCATCATTATTTTAGCAACAAAAAGACAACATATATTCCAATAAATATCCACACGTTACTTCATTTTCCAATCCACTAAAGCAACAATAAAACGTTGAAATGTGGTAAGTAATATCAAGGCACAACTTATATTGATGATTCTTATAAAAATGAAGGACTCTGGCTTAGTTCATTCTTTGGATTTTAAGTTATCACTCCAGAGCAAGAGTTACCATTATTCAAAGGTGACCATAGTTGATCCTAAAAAAATATCTGCTATAGTGTTCTCATGCAAAATTACCAAGAAGATATAGCTGACACTACATGAGGGCGGTCAATACTACCAAGGTTTGGATGTTCAAATTATAGTGGATAGCATGATATACAAGGTTTGGATGTTCAAATTATAGTGGATAGCATGATATACATAGGCAGTGTCATAAATAGCAACAGTTCATAGCATGTATTGATATATGGATATGTGTGGAGTGTTCAGCAAAACCAAAAAGTTAGAATGAGTTTAAATGACAGATTGATGCTCCACAAATCAGCTTGCGTTTGATTTAGTTTTCCTCTGCTAAACTACATGGAAAGTTCAAAACAAAAAAATTAAACACTCCAAATCTCTTGAAAGAAGAGAAAAAATGTTTATATTAAAGTAACCGTATAAAAAAAGGAAACCACAGAATGCAAACAAGTATAATGACCACAAACACAAAGATCCCTTTACCATTTAAAATCATACACACCAAAATTGTTCCTGTTTTAAAATCACGGTTTGCCTGGGCAACCATAAATCCAGAATATTAGACTAGATGATTTTGAATGTTAATAGGGTAGAGCAGATTGCGGTCTACATGGATACAGTTTTGTTTATGAACTTTAACTAGAGTACGAATATATATCTTTGTTTTTAATTTTGGACATGTATATATGTGACTAATTAACAAGAATAAGGGATTCAGGTAGCAGCATGAGATGCAGTTATTCTATGTAATAAATTTCAGAATCTGTCCGCATATCAAAATTCTAATGAAAGTATTAACATAATGATCTAGCTAATGGTTGATTATAACAATCCAAAACTATGTAACAGGCTAGACTGACATATTTGGAAGAGAAGCCAGCTGAATGTGGTGAATGACATCAACACACTTCAACTATTGTTAGATGATGTATAGGTACCCACTGAAAAGTGATGTCTATGTAATAGGGGAAGGAAATGTGCTGCTTTTGTTGAGATTCTAAAAATAACTGTCAATTTTTAATAGAAAATTGTCTTCGGTTGAAATTCATTCTCTCTCGAAAAAAAAATTCCAAGTGACACTATGAATAGCAGATTTGGTACATCAAGTGAGATAGGCACTAAAAAAATACTGATGATTAAACAATGACAGAAAATGATAGAACACTACCAGTTCATGGATGAGTTTTTCTGCACCACAATCCATTCACTAATTTAAACAGAGAAGTAGAATATTCATCTTTCCCACATTTCACACTGCATCATGAATATACAATATATGAGAATAACTGTGTGTATGTTTGAGCATCTCTGATTTACAAACAGCAACTAGTTAACTTGCATCTTGAGGTACCTAGCAAGGACCTGAAGAGAATTCTTGACAAGTTAACTTAGAAGCTGTCTCTGTCTTTCCAGGATTCAGACTGCAGGTAGTAAGACGGTCAGAATTTGTTGACTGAAGACCTTTGGTCTTCTGGTACATTGATACATCAACAAAAGAATAGTTCATACCTGCTGATAACTTTCCATAGTTTGTGGTTATGCAGACAATTATTTCTGTCCAGTGTCAGCCATCTACCCTGATTGTTTTGTCTAGGGACTTGATTAGCTCAAGTCATAGTTAGGGTAAAATCACTCTCAAATGTAGCTGTGCTATTCATGTCATGAATCGCATAAAAATATTGATTACAAACACACCTAATCCTTATACTTCCTGTCATGCAATTAGAATAGATAATTAATATACTGACCACTGGAATTGTTTCAGGAGAAAGTTTGTCTGCGGTTTCATAAGAAAAGTTGTACCTATGAATTTTTTTTTTTGTACACAATTCACATTCAATTTAGTTTTTGAGGTAAGTCCAACACAACATTTTATATTTCTTGTCCAAACTATTTGTTTTGTTAATATAGAAGTCTATATTTGAAATTCAACTCAGAATAAATGAAGTTTTCTACAAAAAAATAGATATAGAGGTTTGTTACATTTATATACAGCAACAGCTATGATCAGAATTAGTGGTGATCATGGTGCAAGCAGATATGGGAAATGGGCAAATAGCCTATTTCATAATCGCCACAGTTGTAGAAATATATTTAATAATTATATATTTCACACAAAATAAGTACACATACTAATTAGACATTTAGTTTCCACATTGTTAACTTGAAGAGGAATGCACAATTTGACACTGAATGTGATATATAAAATTCTGTTTCGAAGAGAAAGCCTACGGAGTGGAAAAGCTGGTTCACAATATTGCAGGCTGCATTACATCCTGCGGTATTGTTTCAATATTACTAGATTCTATTCAGGTGATGCGATTAGACATGATGTGTTCAATGTAGGAAGATCCATAAAATTGATATTTTGAGTAGCTAGCACATGTGGTATATTGTGAACCGTACAGAAGCGGTCATACATGCAGGGAAAAATTGACTGACACATTTCTGTAGCCTTGCTCATCAAATCTACTCAGCTGAGTAAACATTTACTTCTCTGTTTCATAAATGTGACAGTAATGCTGCATACTTCCTTTGCATTTCACTAATATTTTCAGTCATATCATCACAATATCAACTGAAAGTGATATGTTGTTACAGATATTGTCAAAAAGAATATATCATAGTCATGTAATTTTATTGCATACAATGTATGGGTACATAAATAACATTTAATTGTGAGTGAAGCTAGGCCTCACTGAAAAGTTTGATGTGGAAATCAAGCATGACCATGCAATATATACTATGTGATCAAGGTGCTTGCAGATTGAACATGACAATTGGGCAAGCACTGAGATTTTAGAGGCTCGGCTGTTGATTGTACATGTAGCCAATGATATTTTTGCTACATTCGCAACGACACCAGTGTGGTTCTCCTGGATCATTTAGACAATTTGTTTTAACAAGCTTGAAATTGTCGACTCTAAGTGGAATGCAATCAACTCTCTCAGATTGTGCATCAAGTTTAGCTTCGATGAGAAAGCTGGGGAAATAGAAGGAATTGTGCTTGCAGGTGTAACTCCATTGACACATTATCGTATCCCTCGTTGTTAAATTGACTTGGCCGAGCAAGACTTCACATCTCTCCTTGCTTAATTTGACTTTTTCAGCTGAGGCAATGTTGATTGGCATGGCTGATGTAACATTCTCAACATTCAGGAGGCCAGAATATAAGAGATCAAACACACCAAAGATGTGGAATGTAGTGTTTATTAAAACTTCACTTTGGGTTTTGATCATTTCAAGTGCCTCATTTAAAGAAGTGCATGACTGGCCACTAGATTGCAGGCACTGGTCAATTTGTGTTTGAGGACAGCTATTGTCAATGATGGATTCATGAAGTTCTGCCTGCCTCCGATGGATGGGTGATTGAGCAGCTAACTGTACTGAGGTGAGCACGAAGAGAATGATTTGGGAAAGAGCAGCATTTGTAATTTTGAACAGTCGGACTCTAGTAGTAGAAAGTAAGTTCAGATGGAATGTGGTTGTAACTTATAAGCCAGCTTGGAATTGTGGAGCGATCCAATTCTCTAGACTTTTATACTGCAAGCGAGTTTTTATTGCTGATGTTGCAATATCAGCTGTCAGCTAACTAATTTTAGACTTTTAGACCATTCTATAGTTAACTTTAGTAAAACAAATGGAAGAATAGGGTAAACAAGTAAACCACCCTCCTACAAAAGTATGTATGGTCAGTTATCTAATCACTGAAATTTATTTGCTTCACCTGTGCCTATCATTTTTTAGGGAAATAATCTAAAACTTTTGTAGAGGCAGGAAGTTATGACTGTTATTATATCACACACAAATTATCATTATTTTGAAACTAAAATCATATATGCATTGGTCATGTGAATATAATTCATACCAGGGTTGATCTGACAACATATTGGGATCAAATTTTCTGACATTTCAAGTTTATTTTAGGTAGACTTACTATGAAAATTATGTGCACTTCTAGCAGTTAAACTGCAACACATGTAGACGTTTTATGGAGAGAACATTGAAGTTATTCCTAGTTGTTGCTTGCAGCTTGAATATGTATCGTGCCATAATGGATCCAAATTAAAATTTTTACTCTTGTGTTTTATGTAAGTAATTGTGGCCTCTCGTCAAGATATTGAATGGAGCTTGCTGAAGTATACTTCTACGAGAAACGTTTATTTTTGGACAGACACAGCAACTGTTTTCATATGGGTTGAAATTCTTCTACTTAATGAATCAAAGGTCTCAACCCTCCAACTAGCCATGAAGTAGAGCAACATCTTGCTTTGTTTGCAGCAATTTGATCTGTTGTAGTTCTAGTGTATTTACCAAGACAGTTTGACATACATGTAAAATACGGTATGGTAGATGGTAAAATAAAAATGCAAGATTTTATCTTTTATTGGGCTTGATTGGGTTAGCGTATGGCTGGTGGCTGAAAGTCCAAATTAAATATTACAACTAATATAATTCCACATGGAGTCCAAGTGATAAGTTCAAGATTATTTAGTTATCAGAAAAGAATAATCTTTTAGCTTACATTCTGGCAGTTTCCGACTGGTACCACCACTATAAGGAACCTAAAAACAAACTGTCTAAATAACGATTTTTTGTAGATTCTTTAATAAATAGGTAAAAAATATTGTATTTTTGAATAAGTATTGGTTTGTAACATGTGTGAGATAGGAGGCCCTGATACAATGACTCAGAGAAAGCAAGTTAACTTTAAATTGCCGGTGAGTGTAGCTATGGCATCCAGTCTTCAGATTTGAAAGTGATAAATTTAGGTGATAATTAAGTTTAATGATCAGTCGATTCAATTCCTAATTGTTGACATCAATTCAATATATTTATTAGCTATTAATGTAACAAATCTTAGATACACCCATCCCTCTTACTGACAGGTATCTGTACATCTTTATGTTTCATTGGTCATCCCAAACCTTGAACAGTTTTTGTGAAAGTAGGTTCTAGAGACTTGTATTCAACAAAGCACAAAACACATACTAAGACACAACTATTTTAATAATAGCATTGAAGAGAGAGAGCACAGTCATGAAATTTCCGAACAGAAAATATTCTGCAGACATCACTTCCCTTAACTTACTGACAAGAAAAAGATGTACAATGCCATGGTGCATGTATATAATTAGGCTTGGCAATCCTTGACCTACAACTGTAACTTGCCTATGTTGAATGATCACAGTCCAGCAGGTCACAAGATTTCCCTGCCATAGTCAGTTTTATGTGAACCCACATACTTTTGTAAACATGGATGTGCTCACTTCCAGGAAGTGAAGCCACAGCAAGCTGTCCAATAATGTTATCACAGAGCTGGATAGGAACCATATTGTGCAGCTAGCAGCTGGGATCCGAAATTACCCTTTTTACAATATAACACATAAAATCATGTTTCCAAACAAGAGTTTTACAACTTTATGTATATATATGAGAACAATTTATAAAACCCAAAATATATACACTCTTCAGGATTGATGAGTTAATACCATGTAGACCATAACCGGTTCTAACATTTAAAATAATGCACACCTAATATAATACAGATTTAAAAAGTATTGAAATGTAATACAGATATATATTAATGGTCCTCTAAACTTTTTTCGGTCATCATGTGTAAATTATTGTAAAATGTTTTTGGTATTTTTTTGTCGTTTCTGCTTTAGAATTATTACAGTTGTGCAGACTCTTATAGTACTTTGTAATAGGTTGTTAAGGATAATTCTGGAATTAATATTCTTAGTTGTTTTTTTACTATATATGCACACACACAAATATTATATATGAAAAATATATGTCAAATTGACCTGTTAAAAGAGAAAGGAATAATGATTATACCTATGTGGACAATATCATTAAAACCCAGTAATATTGGTGTATATCATTGAAATAATTTACGATCTCTCCGTCTGCCTGTTATTTTTGTGACTCACAAAACTCATCCAGCATGGACTGACATCTAGGGTTAAAATTTTGTGCGGACTTTAAGAACATCCCAGGATAGGCTTGTTCCTTGAATTTTCATATTTGTTGGAGGAAGTTTCATTTATAGGATCTTTGCAACTGAGAGCAATTTGGTTAAATATGAAAAAAATCTGCACATGTGCTTCATATTAATAATGATGGTACGAAAAATTCTCTAATAATGACAATAATAAGGACAGGTTTATTTGTAATGATCACTGCCATACATCCAGCAACACTTCAATACAATCATGGCTTCTAAAGTTAGCTAGTAAATTAAATGTTAAATGGTAATCTAACCGGTTGCCAACATTTTGTTTTTATTTAGTCAATCAAAAAAAAAAAATTTAAATGAAAGTGTATTTTTGTTGGTTTGCTTACATATTTTGTTTATCGGTATCATAGTTGAATGGTAGAGAACTACAACAAGAGTGAACATCAGAGTCTCCAGGGCATTTAAAACTGGCTGTATATATACTACACACATCAACACATACTATGTCCAGTTGCTGTTGTTGACAACCCATGTACACGATAATGACCACAAATATATAAACACAACACATAATTTGTTTGTATAGATCAGTTTGGCTATGTATGACCTATTTGGACTAGGAAATAGTTGTACTGGAAAACTCAATCAACAATACCACAGATGTTTTGGTAGAGGATCAGCTATGACCCACATTGAACATGGTAATAGTTTTCTAGGAGCAAGAACTCCCATAAATCACACAGCAAAAATGCACGGGGTCATTGGTTTTCTTATAATATAGAACACGCTCTCTTTATAAAATTGCTACAAGCTAGTGAAATTGCTTTTCCGATGACTTTGTTTATTTATGCCCTCATTTCACAATTGAGAAAGAGAGTAGTCAAAATAATAAGAAACATCATCATGCATAAAAATCTTCACTTTTGTTTAAAATAAAGGGGTTTTTAGGTCATCCAACAAATTGCCACAATCTGGGAGAAAAAAATGGGTTGTGGTAGACACCCCAAAATAAGTTGGTATCCTAGTTCCAAACAAACTGGAGTCGACAGCATTTGATTTATTTCTTAATCAAATAGTGAATTGCGGTACCAGTGACATAGTATTATATTGGAAACTGGCCCCAAATCCAAATGCTGAATGGAAATGATGGGAAATATAATGTAACTAGGCAACAACCTGATGACCGTCAAGTTGTAGAGAAGCCAGTTGGATGTGGAGTATGAATTCAACCCACTTCATTATCAAAAGTGATTCATGAAAAAATGAATGCAATATAGAAAAGAGGAAGTGTGCTACATAAGATACAATCAAGAAACTGATTTACTAAAAATATAGGGATTTCTGTATGGCCTCTTTTAATCAACATTCTACTATACAGGAAAGATGTGACAGCTGATACTCATGGGATATAAAAACTCTCATTAAAGTCTACTTTATCAGAAATATCGCTATCACAAATATGATAACTATAAACAAATTAAGAAAAATTTCTTACCTATAGCACAAAATTAGAGAAGCAAATAGATTGCTGGCAAATCTATCTTCCTACAAAAATAAATTTCAAGTAAACACCAACATTATTGGATTTGTTATATCAAGTGGAACATTTAGTTTGCATTGTTATCACTTTTGAGAGACCATCTACAAATCGACATTAAAATGGTTTCTTATAGGAGGAGGTCTGTCACTAGAGTTGGTAGGAACAATGGCATATGCTAACATTATATTACTTTAGTGGTTTTAATTTTGTATTCTTATAATTGTAAATAGAAAATTGGTAGCCCTAACACAATACTAAAGATTACTTGTACAGGTTTAAACAAACGGCATTTACACTTATTACAAGTGCAAACAAGGGGATGCCATGAAAGCAAATGTTAAACCACAGTTTACACACTGATTATACTTGTGGCTTTAAATGACAATTATATTTACTGATTTTTTTTTGAGAATACACAGTTGAAATGGTTGATATCATTAGAATCAAAACTCTAAAAGCAGCCATTTGATATAAAATTCAACTGAATTGGAATGAGCAAACGAAAACAATGAATATCAATATCATGTCATGTTTACAACAAAACTTACAGAAGTAATGTTCTACCGGTTTTGGCTTCTCCACACTTTGATGAACTAAAACTTAAAAAACACTGTCTATACAGCTACATCTACACACCCATCACTCATTCTTATAACTTGTCAGAGCACCAAGTTTAACTCAGAAAGGATTATTGTGATATTTGTAAATATGTGGGTCGTAGAATGTTTGCTTCATCCCTTTTGTAAAATAACATTTATTATTATAATACACCAAAATTGATATCTGGGTTTAATAATGCCATCTTTTTCAGTGGATATGAAGTTCCACTATGTGGGAGTGGATGGAGCTAGCTCTCCCTGTTAATTGAACCTTTTCTCTCATTATACCCCCAAGTTCACCAGAACAACCTATGATACAACCTCAGTTCTGCTGCCACAACATGGCCAACCTGCAAGAGATAAGTTTTTTGTGGGTGTAATATGTAAAAAAAATCACAATATGCATGCATCCTTCACTTCTCTTATCCAATCCCCCCTCATTAAAATGTCTAGTTCCGCCTCTGTTATGCCAGTATTATGTATGAAGTACTTATTATTTCAAAATTATGCTAGCAGAAGAGCCTCAGGCATAAAAGTGATTCATTGCTTAGCAATCATGTTGACCTAACTACATGTGCTATCAGGTTGTTACGGACTTTGTGCACTCATAGATTGGTAGAATGGTTTTAATTTCTTAAGCACTCATGAAGTTATCCATGTGAGCTATATAAGAAAAAATGTTCATGCCTATGATCTAACTTGCTGGTAGAATAATATAATGAGTAGATATGTAATGCAAAAAGGGGAAAGATGCAACCAGTAGGCAGATAGAACAATTGATGTTAAAAGATGATGGTCTAGCACTACATCTAGTGTAGCTGGTTGGTTTAGAGAGGACTGGAGAAAGTGGAAATAATTTCTCAAATAGGTTGTTTGCTTGTTGTTGTTTTTTTTTTGTGTGTGTATATGTGTGTGATGCAGGTTTGGATCCTGAGGTGCCAAGAGACTACCTTCTCCAGATTAATTATAATCATTAGCTTGTCTGAATGGTACATGCAAGGAGTCAGTTATTCAAGAAAATTGGATGGATATTTGAAACCTTTACACTTACAGCTTGCATTCGTGCTGAGCAAGACTGATGTATGTAGCTCAGATATCCAGCTTGCCAAGGAACTATGGTATATATGTGAGAGATAAGTGGCATGAGCAATCAACAGGGTTGCTAAGAAGGTTATGCCAAACTTTTTATTTTTCAGGTCTATTTTCAGAGAGAAATATTAAGAGTCGCCACTCTTTTACATACCTTAGCTTCAATAGTTACCGAACTCCAATATTTAATACCATTTAAGGCTTAGCATCTGACTATAAGTAATGGTAATGAAGTGAGTGGGACATTGTTCTGCATGGTTATAGCCATTTGTGATGCATGTTGCTAGTCAATCAATAATAAAACCGTGAGAGCACTTAGAATTTAGAACCATGCTTATGCAGAAATGATACCATTTAATTTTACTCCCATTTTATGCATCAAAATATTGTTGATCTTAAATAAATGGGTGTCTTCCACCAAATACTCCAAAAAGTGCATTCCTATCAAAATTCTGGATCCTGCCTGAAGACTTGCTACCAGGATATGTTCACTTTGTGATAATATGTGTGGTCTCCCAAATTATACATGCTGAAAGTTACGTAACACTTCACATAAGCATAAATGTATTTATTTAACTGACTAGTCAAAAAAACAACAAGGAAACATGAGTGTACCCATGTAGACACAACCTATTAGCTAATCCTTTACCATAGAAAATCATATGCACCAATCATTATACAGTAACATTGGTGTATTTGATGGTAAATGGTTATCTGACTGGTTGTGGTCTATATGGATACACTCATGTTTTTGACCAGTCCTTCAAAAACAACAATTTTTTCTTTATAATTGTTGTTTTGTCTGTGTATTCTTTTCTCTTCTTGTTACTTTACATTATGGCAAACAAAGTGGCAGCACAACATATTAAGGCTAGCATCTGTTTATGTGCAGCAACATTAATTAATGTTGAAATAGGCATAGGTGAATTAAAAGTTCTTTGTACGAACCATTTTTTTCCCTAGAAAATTTATTCTGTAGAGCATATGTGACCTCTTGCCATTTTGGAATAATGAATCTTTAGTATATATCCAGATTCTATAGCTCAACAGCCTATAAATCACAAAAGTAATGCAACATGTGTGCAAGTTTCTCCATATGCTTGCCATACAATCAAGAAGGCAAGAAATGATTGTACCAACAATCCATGGGGTTATATAAAGGCTTTTGGTTCATTAGATGGACCTAATTTAATAAGAACAGTTAGCATCTAGATACATGCACATTTAGCATAGTTCAAATCTTTGCAATAATGCCTTCTGTCAGAAATAACATTTACCAGCACTTCCCTAACCCAGCCATACACAAAGGCAATGTCGTAAACTAAGCATTTGTCAATTCTTCATGGGATAGAAGTACATAAGAGATACATTCATACATGAATGTGAGTGATGCATGGCCTTAAGTCCACATCATCCATGCGCTCAGATTTAGAAATTTCATAAGGATTAACTCCTTCAAGGACACTTGATTTTATCCAAGTACTTTCTTCTCAGCATGATCATTAACAGAAGATAAATTTCCCAAGAAATCCCTTCTTTTTGTGGAAGAATTATCCTTAAGGAACAGCTGATAACAGTTGTACTCTATCAAATATGGCTTCCCTGATGGATTACATAATTATAATAAAATAACAAGTAAGACGGAAAGATGGACCCATTTCATCACTTTCGCCATTTTTTTGTGTCAGCTGTTTATTACTTGAGCGAAGCATTCAAGGCATACTGGATGACATTTTGGACCCAAAAAAACACATTTAGGCAGCTAATAAGAATTTTGGCTGAGATGTGAACTCTGGGGAGGTTTGCCGTCTGCCATTTCGAAATTGGGTTCAAACCAACCCGATAAAAAATGGTGTCGTAGTACATTCTCTGATTCTTCATGTCAGAATATCATATTACAATGTACAACATGTGACACTGTCAGCATCATCAGATTTCCCAATTGCTCTAGCAATAAACTTAACCCACTATTGAACTGGCCCAAACACCTAGTCCCATGATGTCAACATGATGAAGTTATGCTAGTATTGTGTCATTTAATGTATTCCATTAGGACATCAGCAGTTACTTATATTTAGTGGACACATAGTCACCATTTTACAGAATGTGGTTGTGGTTTGGAAACCACCAGTCAACAAAGAATCAATTTCCTGTTGTCAGACTGGCCTGGGTGAGGAGGTGGGGGAGAGGGGTAGGGGAGCTGGGTTTAAGGAGCTGAGTTACTTAGGGAAAGTTTACTTTTGGAGACAGAGGGGCACTTTCCGCTGCCCCCTCTCCTTTGAAAGTTATACCAAAGGTGGCTAATGCTGATCTGACTTAGCACAATGAATGTGGATGTGCAATGTTCTTTTATTAGCGTCTTTGCACTTAGAGGTAACTCATCTTCCTTCCTTCACCCTCATTCTGGGCAGTTGTTTTTGCACGACTTTGACAATGTTTCTGAAAGAAAAAGTGAGGAGGTTCTGTATCATCCTTTCATCTACCTTTCCTTCACATTCTCCCCTGCTAAGGAATTAATCAGACTTCCTATGGGATCGGGTTTTCTAATAATTATTGTTAAAAAAAAAATTCTGCAGGCATTCAACCAATGAAACCTGGTCACAATATAGACACTACTTCATACAGAAGAAAAACCGAGGATCTAAGTGGGGAGAGATTGCAAACATTCCAAAATATTAATGTACCATCTATTTATCTATATATATATAAAATTAATATTAGTCAACAAGTATAACCCATCATTATCTAGGACTCTTAGTAGCAAGTGAAGCAGTCTAACTTCCAGACCAATGTTCCACTCACTGACCCCAAAACATGGCCAGCATATCAGCCACACCCACTATTTAATTCCATGTGTAGCGAACGACATCTCAAGCTGACAAAAGCATCCAGTCTTCCATTGCGAAGATTTGGTTCAAGGGGCAAGAATCTACATTTCTAGGCTGGGCAGCAGGTTGTCCAATTCTTGCTATTTCAACCCAAAATAGTACCGAAAGCGACGTCCGAAATAGGAAAAAAATCCTGGGAGGGTTGGAGTAGGCTTTCAGGTTGAAGTTACAAAGCAACTGTTTCCTGTTGTATGGAAAGCTTTGAATATCTTCAGAATTTTTGTTTGCTGGTATTTGATAAAGTAAAAATCAAAGAGGGAATTATTTGTGACAAAAATGAATGCAAAATTGTGTGAATTTATTGATTTGGGCAGTATTATATCATTGAATGATTAGTTAGTGACTGTGAAGCTAATTCTTCACCCGTTGCCAAGATGTTAGTTTTTTTATGGTCAAGGGGCTTTTTATCCACCTTTGTTTCTCCTACATTCAGTATCCTACCTGTGCATTACAGCAGGGTTTTTGTTGTTGTTGTTTTTTCCCTTGCATTGGAGGTTATTTGAGATTTGCAGTCTATGGACTTCACAATTGTCTTTAATTGTGGTCTTGGCTTCATTGATCAGGAAAAAAATGGATGAATTTGCCTATCTTCTGAGGAGATATACATATAATACATCATACAAAGTTTGAAACACATATAAAGATATATAATCTTATTTCTTTTAGGATGTCCCACATCTTGCAAAGTCAGTATATTATTACTACTCTAATAATTTTGGGCAGAGTAACAAAAGAGCCTTTACGGATAATTAATTTATTATTATAAAAAAAATTAAAAATTATAAATATCAGCAATTAATCACTCCGATTATAGATCAATGGTAGATACTTCAGTTGGCAATATCTCAGGTGATTGTATACCCATTGTTCAACATCAGGCCTTATTTCTGCTCCCATAACTCACTATGAAACATGACAAATTGAATTAATACTCTAGAATAAGAGTTATTTTGGCTGCCCAGGAATATTGTTATTAATGTATCTATATGCAGTAGCAAAATTTGTTTACTCAATTCAGATTTAAACAAGTCTGTTGCTGAAGGATTTCTCATTTATGGGTCCTGATACAGTTGTAACTGAAGCCAGACCTTGCACCGTGAGTGAAGCAGATGGTTGCTGACATAGTTGAGTTTTCTACATTGGCTTGAAACAGAATTTCTGGAATATTTGGATGAGTTGGAACCTGTGTTAGTATATGCAGACAGTTTACTGCAGCTGAAGAGATGATGATGTTTCTAAGTGATGAAACTACAGAAGGATTGATTATTACAGGTAAATTCCGATACCTTTTTTGATAAAATATTAGTGTAATTATTTGTGGAATTGGCAAGATATTGGCTTGGTATTTGTTGAAGCACCAAGTTTTAAATATCTGCTATCAGAGAGGTTTTGCCAAGATCTATTGGAGTACATTTTTTTGATCAGAAGTGAGCAAGTGGTGGATGCATTATAATCCAACTCTACAGCATATTTGTAACAATACAGCCTTGAGAGTACTGGTTGTACAGGTATGAATCCAATCAGAGGCAATTTTAGGAAAATGTCAGCTCAGAGTATCACAAGTGTTGATGACACACCATTACCCAAAGAAGAAAATTAGGTCAACAATTGTTAACAGAAACATTTGTTTTTGATCATCATTTGCATGTGTGTACTATGCATAAATCCTGTATATATTTATATATATATATATATATATATATTATACTGCACTGTAAAAACAACAACATTTTAATCATGATTATTAGTGTTTTTCATTTCATTCTAAAACACATTTTCTTGCTGTAATCTTCTTCTTTCGTGTGTTTGCTGCCCGACTCAGATCTCCAGCTCGGTTGGTGGTGGAGGTAAAGGCCTTCCAGGACGTCGAGCTTTGGGAGCGTGAGGTCCTCGATATGACTTGGAGAATCGCGAGGTTTTGACTTTCGGCATTGGAGGATGTCCGCCCTGAATAAGGGCGCTTGCTGTCAGGGTCGCGGAGGTGGCATTTAGCGGGTTGAAAGACAATAGTTTAACGGGCACGAAGCCGTTACTTGTGAGAGGAGGCCGCGTATAGGTGTCTTTCTTCTCCCCCCTTGTTGTAATAATAGGAGTTTGTTTGTATTTTTCTGTCCATTCTTTTGACATGCTAAATCCTCTAATATTCAACATCAACTTGGTAATTCCATTCATTCCTTTTCATCTTACAATACTACAACAAAATTGAACATCTGAATCATAATTGAAGAACATCTGACTCTGAAGAGTTTTTATAGCTTGTTTCACATTGCTATTTCAATTATATCAAACAAGGGTCACTAACATCAAAAAGACAACCATGGTTTTCCCTTAGGATCCATTCTGTAGTATAATTTAAAGAGGTCGCTCTTGCATTCACATGATTTATGAACTGACAAACCATGCTACTATATCTCTACACACTTGTTCCAACACATGCATACCTAACTATATTTTCTTTATCCACTGTCGATTCTATGCAAAAGATTATTATAATAATAATATTATTAATATTATATAATAATATTATATTAAAATAATAATTAAAAAATAAATAGTAGTAGTAGTAGCAGCAGTAGTAGTAGTAGTGGTGGTAAAAATTACTTACTTGTTTATATTTAGTGGATTCTAATATAAAAGGGGGAAAAAATAGTAAAAGAGGAGTAACCTGCCGCAATGGATATAGAATAATATTTTTATAAAAAAATTATAAAAAATAATATATTTTTTTTTTTATTAAATTAAAAATAATAATTTAATTTTTTTTTTTTGCGCTCCCACTTCTCCCTCTGGATGGGACTCCATTATAATATTATTATTTGGGCCTTCTAATACAATTGGTGAGTCAGATATCACTGACAATCGATTCAGTTTTATATACTGATATTTTAGTAGTACTTCGACAAGTAGCTATGTTCTGCAAAGAGTGTGTAAAAGGAAACTGTAGTCGCAGAAACTTGTACCTTATGCATAGTTGCTCCCAACTTTCCAACTCAGGTTGTTTTATGTACATTGCAAATATGTTTTTCAGATGTGTATGGGGTAATTATTGAAGTGAAAAATGTGACAGACAGTTCTATGCAGTGTGGGAGAGTCACTATCCCATGTCTGAAGAATGGTTTTACAAGTATTGTAGCTAAAACTGCATGATTGTGGCTTGCATCATCTGAACTAATAATGCAATGCCATGCATCACTACTTACAGAGAGGCAATTTCCCTGCACCAATCACTATTTTATCATAGAGCTAAAATGCATGAACATGCATGGCTTGAAATATGCTGCCTGGAGATAGATTTGAAATGTACACATTTAAAGGTGGGAAGCTCCAAGGTTTTACCTGTGCTGTGAGTAAAAAAAAAATCATTATACACGTGTGCGCCCTAAGCAGATGTGGAACATTATTCACACACCCCAAAAATGAGATTTTTACACCATCATTCAACTGAACAAATTTTCAGGATAAACACACACCTCTGATGCTAATATCAGACCCAAGTAAAGACTGGTCGAGGGATTCATTTAGCTTATACACTTCCCTTCTGCAATTTCTAGTACCATCACCTTCTCCAACATCACTGGATATACCATCACTCTCTGAAGAACTAGTCTGGGAGCTATCATTCATATCTCTCTGAGGAACTGCTATCCATGATTTACCTACAAAAAACACAAATCACACTCACTAATCTTATCTAAATACAGAGAACAACCTAACTTACCACTTTCTTTCCTAGAAGACAGCATTAGCCTGATTAGCTACCATATACACAAACTACTCTGTCAATATCACAAGAGTGGGCATTAAATTAAATGCCAATTGCATTGCCATGGTAACCACCAGATTTACTAATCATTTCTGCTTATTTGCGTAGCAATGCATCAGATTGCTGAGCATCCAAGAGTTGCAATAACAAAAAAAAATTGAACTCTTTTTGGGGGGAATTTCATTAGTGTGAATGCATCCATTTCTACTTTGGGTGCTCACACATGCACAAAGAATGGTTTTACAAGGAGTGCAAAGCTAATTGATTCTCAGGCTGAACCAGACGTATTTTCAAACTGGAAAAGAAATACTCTCTTGGAACACATGCCAGGTTTTGGACCCAGACGGAATGTTACAAGGCCCAACACATTCGTACTATCACGAAGAAATGCCTGGACTGCACTAGAAATTAAGAATATATCCATTCTCTCAGCAGCAGCCATAGAAACAATTCAAGGCGATCAAAAATTTGGTGGCTAATAACATTCTTTATCTCATGTGACCTAATATCAGAAGGAAACTAAAACCTGGCCAGTGTTCTCCATTACGCAAAAGTACATGTGCAAAAATACGTCTGGTTCATGAGACTAGGCATTACAATGCCAAATTAATTCTGTACCACATTTCCACACATGTGTGAACCTGTCCCAGACAATATGCTGTTTGTTAAGATGATATAAATAAAAATATTATTCGTTGAGGGCCAGCCTCTTTGTCCTTTGAACTGCTAACACTGAGAGAAAGGCCGACATAAAGTTTTGAGCCAGCAAAATGTATTAATTAACAATACTAAATAGGCTGGATCAATCAAAGAAAGTTGCGTATACTGTTAACTTTAGCGTTGGGTGCCCTTGCACTGACCTCAGCTTGCAATTCAATGGCTCATACTGTACTTGTCACTGTGCTGTTAACATAACTAAAGATAGGAGGAATCTAAAGCGTGATTCTGCTAGTCATGTCCAGAAGTCTTGGAGATTTTTTTTGCATCACAGATCAAAACTTACTTTACCTTGTCATCTGAAAGTTGGATATCTGTCTCCCATGTTTTAGAGATGCTGTAGTTCCCAAGAGCTACTATTTCGTTTTATTGTATTTGATTTGTAGCCCTTCCCCCCCTCCCATTGCCACCGAGGAAGAGCAAGGTTAAAAGACCGTTTTGCCAATGCATTCATTAAAATTGAACTTTCTTTATTTGTTGCCTCTCCAGACTTGTCAGTCATGATTACAGCTAAATCCATGTTCGTGCTATTCTCAAATCGTAGCTCACTGTCATGCTTATATTATACTCGCAATACTATTTCTAAGTACGATTACTTTGTGACGTTTTTGCCGTTTTGTGACGTCACGCTATCTGATTGGACTGGCTAGATCCTGGGCCCTAGCTGGTTTTGACACAAAATTGACGCCGGTTGTCCACACCCTCCTTCTGCATTAGTGGTTCAGAGGTCAAAGGCGCTGGCCCGTGCGTGTGTGCGACACTCGGGTGAATTACCTGGACGTATTTTGACGCGCGTATATGCGCGAAAATAAATCGGGTCCACTATGGCAAACTTCCAAGGCCAGCGCGCGGCGGTGTTATGCGCGAGTGACTTCAGAAACCGGTTGCATAAAAGTAGCTAACGGCAAATGACTGGCAAAGGGAATTGAGGCTGCTAAATTTATCATTTTTTCCTGAATGGCTGGTACCTTCTGGTGCTACTTTGTTGGTATCATTTCAGTCCTCCTATCAACCCACCTAGGGAAAGCTGAACTGATGAAATGGCAGGAAGCAAATGATAGTAGGGCACTGTGCAATGATTTCTCCAGAGCTGGGTTTTTCATCAGGAGGAATACGAGCTCGGACAAGTGGATAATTTACCTCGAGAGTGGAAGCTTATGCTTTTCCAATGATACCTGCAATAGAAGGTTTTTCAGGAGCGAGGTAAGCGTGTAGTTCAATAGCTGAGACTGGGGGTGTAACTTGGTCAAAACAAGACTGTTTGGGAGTGCTAAACTCCTTAGGAGCAGTAGATCATGGCAGTAGCCTAGACTTTCTCTTTTGGAAAGCGGTTGGACTCATAAATATGGATTGTTTCTAAGACTCACAAGCACTACTGTTGTACCTGCAATGCTAAAAAAAATCCATATGGGATTTACTATTACTAGGTTGAATTAGTTAGCCATCATTTCAAGTACTTTTATCTAACTAGTTAGTGTAATATTTGTCACATTTATGGTGGCTATATATTAGCCAGTGTTCCAGTGCTGTTGTTAACCATGTGTTAGCCAGTGCTGTTATTGTTAACCGTGTATTAGCCAGTGCTGTTGATAGCCATGTATTAGCCAGTGATCTTGTAAGCCTTGTATTAGCCATTGCTGTTGTTAGCCATGTATTAGCCAGTGCTACTGTTAGCCATGTATTATCCAGTGATGTTGTAAGCCATGTATTAGCCAGTGCTGTTGTTAGATATGTATTTGCCAGTGCTGTTGTTAGCCACGTATTAGCCAGTGCTACTGTTAGCCATGTATTAGCCAGAGCTACTGTTAGTCATGTATTATCCAGTGATGTTGTAAGCCATGTAGCCAGTGCTGTTGTTAGCCATGTATTAGCTAGTGCTGTGTTATCCATATATTAGCCAGTGCCGTTGTTAGCCATGTATTAGCCAGTGCTCTTGTTAGCTATACTTGAATTATGGATTACTAGACTGAAATTGACTTTCCAAGGTGGTGAATACAAGATTTTGAAAATGTGGTTACAAATGACACTGTGCAAGTCATACCGTTATGCGCAAGTTGAACGAAAATAAGGCCTGAAGTTATATTGAATGCTGCTTTATTCCGAGGCAAAGAAACCTATTTAATAACCATATCAATGTTAGCCCCCACGTAAACTAGGCCAAAATGTGAAAAGAGTATTAAATGCTTACATTTATTACGGGTGTAGTGTAAATTTGATAATGAATGATGTTTTATTTGGCTCTGCATATTGGACCTACAACTTGGTTCAATTATGCAACTTATCTATACCTAAGGTGATGGTGTATAGCTTTGTTGCCTATTTGACCTGTCTGTGGTTTGGCCCAAATTTGCTGACTTGGTGGATTGCGGCCACTGCAGTGGATAATAGGATTTAGGGTGTTATTAGGATATATGCAGTAAGGATGATGGCATTTTTTCTATACCATAGTTTAAATATGTGTGATGTTGAATCTGAGTTCTATGGATTAGGAGGTTAGTATGGAAGAATGCTTTTGTCTAGACTAAGTATTTATCCTCTACGATGTAGATCCAGAGCTGTTGTTAACCTACTTCAAACTGCCTCAACCTGCGTGATGTTGATTCGGTAGTGACGCCACAAAGCTGTAGTTCACCTGCTCTGTGACATTGGACCAACATCATACTGGGCATGTTGTTGCTTTTGTTCTTTTTAGAGCTCCCTCCCTCCCTTATTTATTATTATTATTTTTATATATATTTTGGGGGGGGAGGGGAGGGAGGGGAGGGGGGGGGGGGGGAGGGGGGGATTGAGGCAGATTGCAGTAGGTTGATATTAGCTCTATGAGGGGCACACACCTCTGTAGAGGCACACACTGGAGTAGCATCACACTGGGTTGGATGACCAATATTACACTGGGTTGACAATAGCAATATGAGGAGACACTGGATTAGGTTTAAGTTTAAAGTTTTACTGGGTTATGCAGGTTGACAATAGCTCTTTGGGGAGACACACACTGGACCAACATCACACTGGGTTATGCAGGTTGACAATAGCTCTTTGGGAAGACACACACTGGACCAACATCACTCTGGGTTATGCAGGTTGACAATAGCTCTTTGGGGAGACACACACTGGACCAACATCACACTGGGTTGACAATTGCTCTATGTGGGACACACTGAACCAACATCATACTGGGTTGACAATTGCTCTATGTGGGACACACTGAACCAACATCACACTGGGTTGACAATTGCTCTATGGTGACGACCAGCATCATACTAGTTTGAAGAATAGCTCAATGGGGGCACACACTGGATCAACACAACACTGGGTTGAAATAAGTTGACAATAGCTATTGGGGGGGGGGGGGGGGGGGGGGGGGGGGAGAGACACACTGGAGTGATTAAGGTTGAAGTTTAGTCAACCTATCAGAGCCTAGTCAATAATAAACAACATTTGAAATGGGTTAAGATCTCTCTGGGGAATAGTGAGCAAAGGAAATGATCACATTAAGATGTGGTGGAGTGAAAAGAATTAAAGGTAAGTATATGATCATGTAAAGGGATCCTTAGCAATGTTTTCAGGAACAACTGAACCGGGTGTGGCTGGTATGATAGTCCAAACCCTTTTTTTTTTTTGCATATGAGCATCTTGAGCAATTATAGCACTGCCTGGGTATGTGTGGTCGAATAATCATGACTTATTGCGGGGTTTTTTTGGACTTGCTCTGGTAGCTCTACGAACTTCTAGACCAGATATAGCAGAGCTATGGCGTTGGTGTCTAGTGTACTACAGAAAGTGCTGTATGTGATTCGTGAAGTAATAACCCCCCAAACTTGAGAGCCAATTAGTATACACACAATGTTTATAGTTTTCCTACTGCTTTTGTGGTGTAGAGATGGCAGCTATGGTGATGAAACAGTAGTTAATTTTTTTGATTGCTTTCCTCTAGGATCTTGGCAGAAAAGGTGGAAGTCTAATTATTACCACTTGCCACCAGCATGGGTGTCAGAAACTTATGACAAAAACCTCTTAACACCTAAGCTAAGTGTAAGATAATGCTTTGCTGCATTTACAATAGGGATATTTTTGACCAAGTCACACAATATATTTGGCAAAAATCTTAATTGTTGTCATTATTCTCAAATGAAACATTCAAGACCTATCATACATTGATAGGGTATATGCAGGAGCCACCATAGGTCTAGGCAGGAGCCAATAGGGTCTATGTAGGAGTCACCAGGGTCTATGTAGGAGTCACCAGGGTCTAGGCAGGAGCCACCAGGGTCTATGTAGGAGTCACTAGGGTCTATGTAGGAGTCACAGGGTCTAGGCAGGAGCCACTGGGGTCTAGGCAGGAGCCACCAGGGTCTATGTAGGAGTCACCTGGGTCTAGGCTGGAGCCAGCAGGGCTAGGCAGGAGCCACCAGGATCTAGGATGGAGCTAGCAGGGTCTAGGCAGGAGCCACCAGGATCTATGTAGGAGTCACCAGGGTCTATGCAGGAGCCACCGTAGGTCTAGGCAGGAGCCACCAGGGTCTATGTAGGAATCACCTGGGTCTAGGCAGGAGCCACCGTAGGTCTAGGCAGGAGGCACCAGGGTCTATGTAGGAGTCACCAGGGTCTATGCAGGAGCCACCGTAGGTCTAGGCAGGAGCCACCAGGGTCTATGTAGGAGTCACCAGGGTCTAGGCAAGAGCCGCCAGGGTCTATGTAAGAGTCACCAGTGTCTAGGCAGGAACCACCAGGGTCTAGGCAGGCGCCACCAGGGTCTATGTAGGAGTCACCTGGGTCTAGGCTGGAGCTAGCAGGATCTAGGCAGGAGCCACCAGGATCTATGTAGGAGTTACCAGGGTCTATGCAGGAGCCACCGTAGGTCTAGGCAGGAGCCGCCAGGGTCTACGTAGGAGTCACCAGGGTCTATGCAGGAGCCACTGTAGGTCTAGGCAGGAGCCACCAGGGTCTATGTAGGAGTCACCAGGGTCTAGGCAGGAGCCACCAGGGTCTATGTAAGAGTCACCAGTCTCTAGGCAGGAACCACCAGGGTCTAGGCAGGAGCCACCAGGGTCTATGTAGGAGTCACCTGGGTCTAGGCTGGAGCCAGCAGGGCTAGGCAGGAGCCACCAGGATCTAGGCAGGAGCCACCAGGGTCTATGTAGGAGTCACCTGGGTCTAGGCTGGAGCCAGCAGGGCTAGGCAGGAGCCACCAGGATCTAGGCAGGAGCCACCAGGATCTAGGCTGGAGCCGAACAGAATACCTTGCAATTGCCAACATTGAGTGGTAGAATTGGTGAAGTCCAACAGAGGTCACTGGATTTTTTGAAAGTATTTTTCCAAATTCGATGATGTATAAATGGACAGTGTGTAATCGTTCCTTTCAACTCCTCTTCATCAGCTACAGATTGCATATACTAATTGGATTAATTAGTAACCATCTCTTTCATGTCAAAAGAGTGGCATACATGGTTCTGGTCGTGTTTGTTGGTCCAAGTGGAGTTGGTGTTCATCTGGTTTTTGTGTGTCAGCTAGGAAGGTTGGGCACTATTATTAGAGCAAGAACATGTTCGTACCACAAGTTCCGTGTACCACGTCCCATTAAATCACCTGCTATCCTCAGTAGGACATGAGAGTCATCCTGACAGTGATGTAACTGATGTCCATCGACTTGAGCGATTAGTTTGTAGTTAGTGCAGAGCCAGCAGACCATAAATCCTATATGTCTGGGTGGAGCCATCATTATCACTACGTAGCATTTACAGCTCTGGCCTGCTGGATTCAATGGGGAAGTCAGACTATGGTCAGATACTTAAAAAAAATTGGAGGGTTGGAGGAAAAGAAATTCTGTCCAAGTGGTTTCTGTGTCTATCTAGTAAAGCTTTCGAGCCATTGGATGCTCCATTTCTGTTTTTGTCCATGCAATTTTACTAATATCCGGTAAAATTGTTGAAGGGTATCTGCTAAGGAATACTCCCCGAAGAGGTATGCTTGATGCAAGCAATACATTGATATCTCTGCTACAGTTCACTTTCAAAGCTTATTTTATGAATCGTTTGCAAGTTCTTTCATTGGTCAGTGGTAGGAACGTGGCAGGTTTTTGTGTACTGTAAGCAGTACCATGTTAAGGAGATTTGAGGAGTGACCTCAAGTTTTAGTTCGTGATGTTTCCTTGATCTGATTAACACTTGTGTGGAGACAATAGACTGCCTCATCACAGAAGAGTGCTTTGACAAACCACACACCCAGTATGCTCTTCTAGTGGTCAACACCACCATTATTGTCACAATAACTTTTTCCCTACATGTCGGTAATTTTGGTATTAAAGTATTACTTATTTGAAGCTTTTTCAAATGATATCTTAAATATGCCATTGGTCATTTTCCCATAAGATACATCCAGCAACATCAGGGTCACTCAAGAACTGCTCTCCTTCTCTGCAGGAATATCTCTACCGAGGAGTGTTAATAAGGATTATAATTGGGTGTGTGGTGTGTCAAAGCACTTAGCTGTGATATATGAGATGAAAATTGGCCACACACTTAATTTGATTAATTCAAAATGTGAGATAAATGGTTTTAAGCACAAAGGTCGCCTCTTCAAATCACTGTCACTTGGTAATGCTTGTAGTATACAAACTCTGACACAGTCATACCAAGAGTAGTGAAACACACATGTATAAGCTTTGAAAGTGAAGTATGTTAATGTTATAGTCGTATCACTCATATCAAGTTTGCCTCAGAGAGGTGCTTTTTTGCTTGTTTTTTAGTGACCTTGGTGCTGGTGGAGGTGTGTATTGTCTAGGATAATGTGCCCAGCGATACATTTAACATATCATTTGAAAGCACACAGAATAAGCTGATGTGTAGAACAAAGAGCAGAAGGTTATGGCGATTACAAATCTGTTACAAATTTTGTGGTTTTGTCCTACAGTCCCCCCTCCTCCTCCTACCCTATCACCCCCCAATCCTTAATTGACTTTTCTGCTTTTGTGATGGCTGCCGAAGTGCCATAAAGGTTTCGGAAATCCCACAATTTGAATCGACTTATACTCCTTGTCCTCTGATAGATACCCGCCTGTTGCTGTAACCATGTAAAATTTGTAGTTTAGGAAAGTATAGCAGAGGTGAGCTGTAGTTTGGCTAAATCGGCTCAATTGAAATAAGCTATGTTGGACTTGGTTCACAGCAAAATTTACGATATGCAAGAGTACCTTCTTACTCAAAGGCAATGAGATTCAGAGTATTCTGGTAGGCATAGATTCTATGATGCTTCCTGAAACAGTAGGATTGTCCAGTCAAGACATCAGTTATGATCAGCATTTGTGACTAAAAATTTTTTTTTTTAATGGAAAAAAGTCATACACTACTCTTCTGATTGTAACTGCCCTTTCTGTGGTATTCACAGGTAGATAGGGTGTGAGTAGTAACCATGGTTCCTATTTGATATATATTTATATATATATTGATACAAACAACATGATTACTTAATCTGTCTTCATGCATGAGATGACTGGGACCTTTCATAAACTACATAGCCTCTTTTTAACTAACCCCTCCCCCCACCCCTGTAGCCTATTTGTGGCAGGCCAAGTAGGTAGTATTCTAGCTAGACCCAAGCCTCAGCCTAGCTATCCAGAACACTAGCTACTGCCCCCCCCCCCCAAGCCTCAGCCTAGCTAGCCAGAATACTAGCTACTGCCCCACCCAAGCCTCAGCCTAGCTAGCCAGAATACTAGCTACTGCCCCACCCAAGCCTCAGCCCTAGCTAGCCAGAATACTAGCTACTGCCCCACCCAAGCCTCAGCCTAGCTAGCCAGAATACTAGCTACTGCCCCACCCAAGCCTCAGCCTAGCTAGCCAGAATACTAGCTACTGCCCCCCCCCCCCCCCCCCCCCAAGCCTCAGCCCTAGCTAGCCAGAATACTAGCTACTGCCCCACCCAAGCCTCAGCCCTAGTTAGCTAGAATACTACATAGCTACTGCCCCACCCAAGCCGCAGCCCTAGCTAGCCAGAATACTAGCTACTGCCACACCTAAGCCGCAGCCCTAGTTAGCTAGAATACTACATAGCTACTGCCCCACCCAAGCCTCAGCCTAGCTAGCCAGAATACTAGCTACTGCCCCACCCAAGCCTCAGCCCTAGCTAGCCAAAATACTTCCCCCACCCAAGCCTCAGCCCTAGCTAGCCAAAATACTTCCCCCACCCAAGCCTCAGCCTAGCTAGCCAGAATACTACATAGCTACTGCCCCCCCCCCCCAAACCTCAGCCCTAGCTAGCCAGAATACTTCCCCCACCCAAGCCTCAGCCCTAGCTAGCTAGAATACTACATAGCTACTGCCCCACCCAAGCCGCAGCCCTAGCTAGCCAGAATACTAGCTACTGCCACACCTAAGCCGCAGCCCTAGTTAGCTAGAATACTACATAGCTACTGCCCCACCCAAGCCTCAGCCTAGCTAGCCAGAATACTAGCTACTGCCCCCTAGGCTGAGGCTTGGGTGGGGCAGTAGCTATGTAGTATTCTAGCTAACTAGGGCTGCGGCTTAGGTGTGGCAGTAGCTAGTATTCTGGCTAGCTAGGGCTGCGGCTTGGGTGGGGCAGTAGCTATGTAGTATTCTAGCTAGCTAGGGCTGAGGCTTGGGTGGGGCAGTAGCTAGTATTCTGGCTAGCTAGGCTGAGGCTTGGGTCGGGCAGTAG
>CBDHDT010000005.1:0-7648 GCA_965261215.1 Ekhidna sp. | reverse complement strand
GCCACCAGAGTCTATATTATAGCCTACTTAGCCCTCACGAGAAATTTAGGTTATTGAAGAAAGTTTATTACTTGGCATATAATGGACATAGACTGCTTTTGAAAGGGCTGACCTGGGCTTAAATACCCTCAGCCAGCCCCATGATATGAATTCCAGATTGGGTGATTACGACATCATCATTATCCAATCGGATACATATAGGTGGCTGACATACAAACACACACACATACATTTAGTATAGTATTAATAGCTGACCATTCACTCATTCATGTAGTTCGTTTGCACTTGAGCTTATAGTAATGTGTGGTTGTTGGGGGCTGACCCCAACATATGTAAAAAAAACAAGATCTTACCCCTAATACCCCCTTAATAGGTTCAGAGTGACAATCGTGTATAATTGGCATAATTTGCTGAGCAATCATTCAAGATAGATTTTGTGTTGTAACATTGAACCTTTTCAAGTGGTGCAATGTCATTGATATGACCGGGCTCCCAATGCTGAGAACAGAAGGTATTTTTGGACCACTCTTTAAATTCTGTGCATAATAAAAGAATTTCTGCAGTTTTTCGAAATACGTTTTGTTCAGGAACGGTTAGAGGCAGTGTTAATACCAACATCCCCTTGAGCATCTATGGATGGGATAATGTTCCCGTTAATGCTGTATGTGAGGAAATAGTGGATGCAGCCAATTAGAGACCTTACTCTCATCTTTTATGTCCAAGGGTTCCATTCTTTCAAACAAAATATTACCAAGATATACTTACATATTTTTAGAGGAAGCACCTTGACTCTTGTGTGAACCAGTAGAGGCAACAGTGACAAAGAATATGAGCCGCATTGATTGTTAAACTTGAATGGTTAGGAATGGTTAGACTCGATGATGCACCTGGGGTCAGATGCAATGTGGTTTCCTCAGATGGTGTTAGATTTGACTTTAGAAATGCATTTATTGAATAAGTAGTTCATGGTCTTTTTGCATGAAGCCCATTCAGATTCCTGGGATGTTGTATTTGCTTCATGAAGTTTAGGAGGCAGTGTGGACAAGAGAAAGGAATTTGAGAACTTGAGGCAGATTCAAAAGAAATTTCAAGATGCCTTCATATCTTCTGTAAAACCAATCATTGCATGTTCCCTCACAGAAAATAGACTCCAGGCCATCTTGAAATTCAATAACTTGTACTATAGGCTCTTGGCAGTAGTATCAGTCATTATGGAAGTAATCAACTGATTGTGGCAGGAGTAGAGATTTGTATAATTGAGGATGCACTTGGGGGACCAAAGTCCTCGGCAAGAGATAACCTCTTGATGGGTAGAGTTCCAATAAGACCCCAATGAATATGGTTTTCACTCCAAATGCAAGTTAGTCAGTACTGGATCAATAGCAGTGACACTCATAAACGAAGTTAAGCTTAGCTAGAAGGCACTAGTAATCTAGCAACACTTAGTGGCCTATCAAGCTGTTATCATGCTGACAGGCATTGGTGTATGCCAGTTATGCAACAAAGATACAGAAAAACAAAAAAAGAGAGGAAACATTAGGCAGTATGCTGGCTACTCGGCTGGAATTGAAGATCCAGTTGCTTAGAGAAGATCCTGTTTGCTGACTACGGACCCTTTGCTTGATTGATGAAATGATGGCATTTTTGTCTGAACTAGACTCCTTATGTATATCACAGATGGAAGTTGCTTTATTGGCACTGGCAGCTATGTGTTGGCACATGGTGTGGTTCGACTCAGGGTTTTGAGAAATGTTACCATACATGTCTTGATGGGGTTGGTATCCCCATTAGCGGCTTTGATGACAGCCAGGACCTGGACTTCTGTATGTGGGTGTGTGTAAAGACATAAATAAAGTGTGTCACAGATACAGATATGCTGTACAATAAAATATTAAACAGGAATACGGTAACAATACCTTTTCTACGTGACATCGGTATCTTCGTCTACAAATACACAACCGAAGACTGAAGACAGAAACAATTGCATCATTATCTGAAACTGAACTCTGTAAGTATCTCTGTGTGTTGTATGAGTATAATGGTGATGAGGCACATGGCTGTGCATGGGGGATTGCTAGAGGTTGAGCAATTCTATTCTTCTACCTCAGGGAGTTATGTCGACGGGCGAGTCCTTCCGTACCCAGACACAAAATGTGCCATGAGATTGAATTTGCCGGTGATGCTGTGTTACTTTTCTGTACATGCAAGTTATGTTACAGGAAAAACAGTGTTCCAGACCTTGACTGGTTTTTTTTTTGTGCCACTATTTTACTAATTTAGCAAAGACACCAGAATCTTTTTGTGGATAAAACCACTATCTAGACAACATTGAAACTGCCAATATGATTTAGATATTATTTGCTACAATTTATTTGGTTTTAGCCATTTTTAAATAGCGTACACCGGGAAAAAAAACCAGGGCACATTCCAAATATTTACCCAAAATGACCCAGACAGTTTCCTCCCTATAAAGATTCTGCATCAGACCCTGTGTGATCCCTGTGCCTTGGATATGGTGTATCTGCTACTTCAGTTGTCAGTGTTTCCAATTTTTGGACCAATTCTTTTTTGTACATCGACAAGCAATGCCATCTTTTCGGTCATTGTAATAAACATTACAAGTGAGTGTTACAATTAATGAAATAAAATGGGTATGGTTAAGATAAGCGGATATTCACCCAGATCAATAAACATTTCCCTTTTGGCAGAGACCCTTAACACGTAGCTAGTTATCTAGGAGTAACATATTTTCTACACTTGAAAAACAAATCTTATGTTTATCTACACCTTTCATTTTGCAATCATTGGTGATGAAATGAGCCTCCAGTGGGGAAATGGATGGAAAACTCCATATTCCCATGCAAGCCTCTTTGTGGTGTGTGTGTGTATATATATATATGTGCCATACATTAATAAACAGGAGAGTGCATGGAAAATTCTACGAACAAAAAAAAATTAAATGGTCATCTTTGAAATTCCACCATAGAGCGCTAGATTCATCACATTGAAAAAAAAAAAAGCAACAGCGGTTGATTTGAAGGATATGGGAGAGAAACCTGGGTCTTCACAGGGCCTATTTAGTTAATAGCTGTCAGAGAAAGGATGCTGGAGTTTTATTCAGACTAAACTCTTCAATTCATCAATTTATTGTTATTGGATGTGATATAAGTTCATGATAGTAGGAACTATTTTCAATCTTGCTAAGGTATACACAGTTTCTAGCATGTGTAGAGCTGCCCTCTCTCTCTTTTGGAGAGTGAATATATGGCTGGTTAGTTTAGCATTCATGGAAGCAATAGTGATGAATATAATCAACTTTGTAGCACACTGAAAACTATAAACGGTGTCAAAAGTGCAAATCATCAATTGTTCCTTTCACTGGAACAAGTTATTGTCAGCCTATGCAAGTTCTCTTAGTTATCAGATAATTTCTGCAGAAATAACTGCTGATGATCACACGCTTAATGTGGTGCGCTTCTCATCCTCAAGGAAAGCAGATTCCAATTACTCATAACGAAACAACTTAGTTCCACATTCACATTTTCATTTCTGAATTGGTCGTCCATTATGTTGTAGGACATCAAGTTGTTTAATCTTGTACCTGTCAGAATACAAAAAAAAAAATACAATTGATGGCATCTTCCTCACATTAATATCCAACAGCTTACATTATCTCTGAGGAACGTATAATTCTCGACTACATCACATCTTGCAATCATAAACAAGACATCAACAAATCACATCACAAATTGGTACAGGGTTACCTCTTCCTTACTAAGGCTACCTCTTCCTTACTAAGGCTACCTCTTCCTTACATAGGCTACCTCTTCCTTACTAAGGCTATAGCCAGAGCAATGGTTATATTTTTAGTTTGAGCTGTAGTTATGGCTAGGAAAATACCTAGAATAATAGAACAATAATATTGTCAATTCTGACAACAAGCACTGCTTTATGACTTCACTTTAGTATCTTTTCCATGCAATAAAGTAGCTACTCTAAACACAAGTCAAAGCAATTTACTCAGCCATATTTCCATATAGTGCACTCCATCAAAAGATACCAAAATCAGTTTGATTTTTGAAAATCTATTATCACCTAAAAAAAATTCTACCTGAAGCTAAGATACTTCCATCTTATAAAGCTACTTTAAAGCAGTAGCATAAAGTACACTCGCTCCAGGTTTACGCATAGCTACTACAAATAGCAATCCGTGACCGAAAATTTGAATTTTTTTTTCAATAAACTCACTGTATTAGATAGATTTTTTAATTTTTTTTTCCTACATTCCTTTAATTAAGCCAATCGTTTCAAAAGTACAGAGCAAAGTATTTGAAATTGACCTAGCAGTAAATAAATTAATTTTTTAAGAATTAATAAAAAAACGACTCCCCCATGTTTATTTCAATAAATTCAAAAAAATAGCAAAAACAATACACCAGAAATAACATATAATTACAGAAAGAATTATGTTAAAAAAAAAAAATCTTCCATGCTTGGCCTCTTATATGACTTGTAATTTTTTTTAATACTTTTTTATCTTACCTTCCAATTTATTTCCTCCAGTTATGCCTCCCATATAAGCAAACATGTAATTTCTTGCCTTCATAAAATAATTCTTGATGTTTCCACTCACAGAGTTCAAGTCTATCCGGAACTAGGAAGCGAAGATGTTGGATTGTCTGGTTTGTATGAGCACGCGTATATCTCTTTGCTCGAGCCCATCATTTTTCTATTGAATGGAATTTTGGCAAGAACAAACAAGCATGACCATTTCTTCTAAAAAAAGGACTAATTCTGGTTGCTCATCACGAAAGTCGGAGTGTTTTTCATCTCCTTTTTCATATCTTCCAACCTCATCCCACTAACATTGATCCCACTTTCTATCAGAATGTCTTCAACCCTTTTGGAGTCCCATCAGGAAAAATCATATGTTGAAGCTTCCCTTTCCAGTAGGTATCGGGCATTTTAGGTTGCCGACCTCCAGGTTTCATTATCGTTGATGCGTCTAATGCATCTTCAGCATATGTTCCATGGCAGCTACTGTGGTCAAAGACAGAGCATACTCTGAACCCTTCATTCCAAGGATACTTGATGTCTGCAATAGTGGATGCAACTTCAAGGTGTTTAAGGATTTTTTCAGCTGTCCAATACCCTTCATGCTCCTTTCCAAATTCCAGCAATTCAAGGGCTTGCCTTCGAAGTTGTGGGTGTTCCTTTACAGCAGTTGAAAATTCTTCTTCTGTGAGTCGAAGATATCCATTGTATTCATTGATAAAATCAGAAACCATAATTCTTGCACCATGTGACTTTGGCCTAATATCATGCTGCCCTTTCACTCCCCATAGCCAAGACTCGTCATCATTCGCTTGGAAAGTTGATTCAACATGGAAAATTACAATACTTTTTTAATTTGTTCTTGAGAAGGGCTTTCAAGATCTGCTGGAAGACATGATGCAGCTTCAGGAGTGGGAGCATTATCCTTGTTGAGAAATCCATTGGATACTATTTTTCGTAAGAATTTCTTGTGATATTCAAGGACATCTCTCTCATGCCCATCTACGTAAGTTCCTTTTATCTTCTAAACTACATCAACCCTCAAGTTGTGGATCCAGCGTAGTGCTGTTGACATAGACTTTTTTCATGGACACCCTAGGTCAAGGACGCTATTCAACAACAATAATTCATTCACCCACTTACAAAAAGATATCGATGTTAGATTCTTTTTACCTTTGGTGCAAGTAATTTTTTTTACAAATTATCCTGCAGCTTTATTCAATTCTTCATTGTGCCAAAGAACACCATATCTTTGATATCATCCTTGCTCTGAGTCCACAAAACACCCTTAATTTGTAATAAATTGACTCCTCCACTATGCACTGTTCGATTGGACACACCATCAACTTCAACAATAAGCATTGCAGCTTTAGTGAGAGGAAATTGACGATGGTGCACTAGAAGGTTGTGAAAGAAAAACAGTATCATCTTGCCCCAACGTTTCTGCCCATTCTTTGGCATGGCTTTCAATAGAGAATTTTTTTTATCATATTGTGGTACATCAGGATCATATTCCTCCTCATCTTTAAACACAGATTCATTTATGTCTTCTAATAACGCACTAGTATCAATAGCCAGTACAATAGATTCATCCAAATCTTCCAAAACAGCACTGGAATGTAAGGTTGAATCTTAAGCTTTTCCTTGGCTATCTTCAGATCTTTTTTTGTTGTTTTGCTTCCCTAGCCACTTCAAGTTGTAGTTTTCTTTTACTTCTTCCAGGCATTGCGCTGAGGGGTCAAAAACTTAAATAGTGCCCTTTAATTAGAATGTACGATTGTTTATGAACCATAGCAACGCCTTGGCTATCACAAAGGCATGCTGAAATATTATAAAAGAAATAGCAGGACAGAAATACTTTCCATTGTTGCTATGGTACATAACTAAGAAAACTCAAATTAAAAATCATTGAATATGTCACTTTCGGAAGTGGTGAAGGGCACTCACTATATGTGCATTTCTGTCTCGCCACCGGTTAGGACCTTTGGCTAGGTGTACGGAAGATTTTACGGACTCGACTTAAAAAAAAAATAAAAGAAAGAAAGAATTGGTGGTCTTGGAAAACTCGCCAAAAGATAGCTAGATTCGTCAATGGGGAAGAAAACGGCTGCAGATTCGAAGGCCAAAGGAACGAAACCTGGATCTACATGCGGCCAGCTACGTTAATAGCTGTCAGGGAAAGGATACTGGATTTTTATTTAAACTAAACTACTCATTCATCAACACACTTGCATTGGATGCGACACAGGTTCCTGATAGTAGAAGTTATTTTTATTGCTAAGGTAAACAGTTTCTTGCGTGTTTTCCCGCTCTCTCACTTTTCTCTCTCTCTCTTTCGGACAGCAATTAGACGGCTGGATAGTTTAGCATATATAGAAAACATAATTGATGGATATAGTCAATACTTTGATATATAATATACTGAATACAATAAATTGTGTCCAAAGTGCAAACTACCACTTGTTCCTACCACTTGAAGGTCCTCCCTTAGTTATGCTAATTTCTACAGAAAGAACTACCTAATGACCTCCCTCACTCTTAATGTGGTGCTCTTCTCATCTTCATGGAGAGCAGATTCAAATTGCTGACAACAAAACAATTTATTTCCATAGTTCAATTTCCGAATTTGTCATCCCATATGTTGCAGCTATCAGGTTGTTCAATGCATCTTAAGGAATACACTAAAGCATACAATTCATGGCTACTTCCTCATATTACAATTCAGCCACTTACACCAGTTGTGAATGTGTAAGGAACTTTCAATAGTATTGCATCATCACTTGTAAAAGAAATATCTACAAATCAAATCACAAATCGGTACTGAGTTAGCTCTTCACCTTATCCTTACTAAGGTTATGGCCAGGGTAATGGCAATATTTTTAGCCTGGACATTAGTTATGTCCATAGAGGAAAATATTTAGAAGAATAAAACTATAATCTGGACAATTCTGTCTACAAATACTGCCATTGCATCACTCTCAGTGTTATCATGTAAAGTAGCTACTCTACACCAAGTCAAAACAATTTACTCTCAGCCATATTTCCATAAGTATATTTCTGTCTCACAATAAGTGAGGATGGGCATGGCAATATT
>CBDHDT010000004.1:0-60593 GCA_965261215.1 Ekhidna sp. | reverse complement strand
TATTTGAAAAGGGGCAAATCCTGAGGAAAATTTGGATTTGTTTAAACAACTGTTTTTGATCAAACCAGAAAAATGTGGGAAAAACAACAAAAAATTGATTTTCTCCTCAAAGTGAGCCACATACAGCTAAACTATGCTTTTCTGTTGTTTTGAAGCATTTTGGGGGGAATTCACAGAGAACTTCTCTTTATAGTCAAAAAATTGGCTATCTTAGAAGGGAGCACTGAAATACTCAGAAAGTTTGTTTTTCTTAACATATTTGAAAAGGGTAAATCTGAGAAAAATTTGGATTTGTTTAAACAACTTTTTTTAATCAAACCATTAAAAGCAGACAAATATTAACAAAAAAAGTTTTATCTCCGCAAAATGAGCTTCAAAGAGCTAAATTATGCTTCCCTGTTATTTTGAAGCAATTTCAGGCTAATTCATTGAAAAAATTTCTTTTTAGTCCAAAGCTTGACTTTTCTCCTCAAAGTGAGCCACATACAGTAAGGGAGGACTATACCTAAAACCAACGAAATTGTAACACATATTTATAGCTGTCATAACTTTTTTCCCCTTTCTTGTGTACAAATAATTATTATACCAGCTTGTTGCTTATTGTGTGTGCTTTAAGATCATATATAAAAAGTCTCTATAGGCATCTTTTCCTAGTAGATATATCCAAACACGCAAGGGTCACTCAAAAAATAGCGCCTCCTAGTTTGTGGCAAAGATAACTCAAAGGCGCCGTGACCGACGCGCCCCCAAATTGGTCTGAGGGTTGCTAAAGCACACAGCCACAATATAAACGAGTCGAAATTTTTTTCCGTTGAACCCCCCCCCCCCCCCCCCCTGACTTATTGTGTTGAGAAGAGGCGGGACCCCCCAAAAAAAATCGCGATTTTGGGGGGGGGGCCTGCCTCTTCTCAACACTATAACTCGGGGGGGGGGGGGGGGGGGGGGGTTCACCGGAAAATTTTTTCGACTCGTTAATATTGTAGCTCTGTGCTTTAGCAACCCTCAGACCAATTTGGGGGAGCGTCGGTCACGGCGCCTTTGAGTTATCTTTGCCACAAACTAGGAGGCGCTATTTTTTGAGTGACCCTTGCGTGTTTGGATATATCTACTAAGAAAAGATGCCTATAGAAACTTTTTATATATTATCTTAAAGCACAAACAATAAGCAACAAGCTGGTATAATAATTATTTGCACAGAAGAAAGGGGAAAAAAGTTATGACAGCTACAAATATTTGTTACAATTTCGTTGGTTTTAGATATAGTCTAAACTATGCTTTTATGTTGTTTTAAAGCATTTTTGGGGGAAATTCACAGAGAACTTCTCTTTTTGGTCAAAAAAGTGACTATCTCTGAAAGGAGAACTGAAATACTCAGAAAGTTTGTTTTTCTTAACATATTTGAAAAGGGGCAAATCGAGAGCAAAATTTGGATTTGTTTAATAAGCTGTTTTTGATCAAACCAGTATAAGGGGACAAATATTAAAAAAAAAGTTTTCTCCACAAAATGAGCCTTACACAGCTAAATTATGCTTTCCTGTTATTTTTTAGCAATTTCGGGGTAATTCATTGAAAACATCTCTTTTTAAGTCAAAAAATTGGCTATCTCAGAAAGTAGCACTGAAAACCTCAGAAAGTTTGTTTCCCTTAACAAGTTGGAAAAGGGGAAAATCCTAAGGAAAGTTTGGATTTGTTTAAACAACTTTTTTTGAACAAACCGTTAAAATGTGGGAAATCTTAACAAAAACTTGTTTTTCATCTCAAAGTGAGCCACATACAGCTAAACTTTGCTTTTCTGTTGTTTTGAAGCATTTTTGGGAAATTCACAGAGAACCTCTCTTTTCTAGTCAAAAAAGTGGCTATCTCAGAAAGGAGCACTGAAATACTCAGAAAGTTTGTTTTTCTTAACATGTTTGAAAAGCGGCAAATCCTGAGGAAAATTTGGATTTGTTTAAACAACTGTTTTTGATCAAACCCGTAAAATGGGGGAAATATAAACAAAAACTTGTGTTTCTCCTCAAATTGAGCCACATACAGCTAAACTATGCTTTTCTGTTGTTTTGAATCATTTTGGGGGATATTCACAGAGAACGTCTTTTTGGTCAAAAAAGTGACTATCTCAGAAAGGATCACTGAAATAATCAGAAAGTTTGTTTTACTTAACATTTTTGAAAAGTGTAAATCCTGAGGAAAATTTGGATTTGTTTAAACAACTGTTTTTGATCAAACCAGTAAAAGAGGATAAATATTAACAAAAACAGTTTTTCTCCACAAAATGAGCCTCATACAGCTAAATTATGCTTTCCTGTTATTTTGAAGCAATTTCTGGCTAATTCATTGAAAACATATCTTTTTAATCAAAATATGGCAATCTCTGAAAGTAGCACTTAATACTCAAAAAGTTTGTTTTTCTTAACATATTTGAAAAGGGGCATATCCTGAGGAAAATTTGGATTTGTTTAAACAACATTTTTTGATCAAACCAGTAAAATGTGGGAAAAACAACAAAAAAAAAAATTTTTTCCTCAAAGTGAGCCACATTTGGCTAAACTCTGCTTTTCTGTTGTTTTGAAGTATTTCTGGGGAAAATCACAGAGAACTTCTCTTTTTATTCAAAAAATTGGCTCTCAGAAAAGAGCACTGAAAAACTCAGAAAGTTTTTTTTTTTACATGTTTGAAAAGGGAAAAATCCTGAGGAACATTTGGATTTGTTTAAACAAATGTTTTTTTATCAAACTAGTAAAAGGGGACAAATATTAAAAAAAAACTGTTTTTCTCCCCAAAGTGGGCCACATACAGCTAAACTATACTTTTCTGTTGTTTTCAAGCATTTTGGGGTGAATTCTAAGAGAACTTCTCTTTTTATTCAAAAAAAGGCTATCTCAGAAAGTTGCATGGAAATACTCAGAAAGTTTGTTTTCCTTAACAAGTTTGAAAGGGGGGAATCTTGTGGAAAATTAGGATTTGTTTAAACAACCCACTTTGTTCAAAGCAGTAAAATGGGACAAATATTAACAAAACCTTTTTTTCTCCTCAAAGTAAGCCACATACAGCTGGGCTAATTCACTAAAAACTTTCTTTTGGGTCAAAAATGTGACTATCTCAGTAAGGAGTACAGAAATACTCAAAATGTTGGTTTTTCTTAACAAGTTTGAAAAGCGGCAAATCCTGTGGAAAATTAGGATTTCTTTTAAACAACTTTTTTTGATCAAACCAGTAAAAGGGGACAAATATTAACAAAAAAAAATCTTCTCAAAATGAGCCACATACAGCAAAAATAAGCTTTCCTGTTGTTTTGGAGTATTTTTGTGTAAATGCACAGAAAACTTCTCTTTTTATTCAAAAAATTGGCTATCTCAGAAAAGAGCACAGAAATAATCAGAAAGATTGTTTTTCTTAACAATTTTGAAAAGGAGATAATCCTGAGGAAAATTTGGATTTGTTTAAACAACTGTTTTTGATCAAACCAGTAAAAGGGGGAAATATTAACAAAAAATTGCTTTTCTCCTCAAATCGAGCCACATACAGATAAAGTATGCTTTTCTGTGGTTTTGAAGCATTTTGGGGGAAATTCACAGAGAACTTCTCTTTTTAGACCAAAAAATGACTATCTCCAAAAAGAGCACAGAAATCCTCAGAAAGTTTGTTTTTCTTAATAACTTTGAAAAGCGGCAAATCCTGAGGAAAATTTGGATTTGTTTAAACAATTTTTTTTTGATCAAACCAGTAAAATGGGGGAAATATTAATAAAAAATTGTTTTTCTCCTTAAAATGAGCCACATACAACTAAACTATGCTTTTCTGTTGTTTTGAAGCATTTGGGGGGAAATTCACTGAAAATTCTCGTTTTAGTCAAAAAAGTGATTAACTCAGAAAGTTGCGCAGAAATACTCAGAAAGTTTGTTTTCCTTAACAAGTTTGAAAAGGGGCAAATCCTGTGGAAAATTAGGATTTGTTTAAACAACCCTTTTTGTTCAAAGCATTAAAAGTGGACAAATATTAACAAAAACTTTTTTTTCCTTAAAATGAGCCACATACAGCTAAACTAAGCTTTCCGTTTGTTTTGAAGCATTTTCCGGGAATTTCACTGAAAACTTCTCTTTTTAGTCAAAAAAAAACTCTGTTAGAAAGATGCTCAGAAATAATCAGGAATTTTTTTTTCTCAACAAGTTTGAAAAATAGCAAATCTAAAAGAAATTTAGGATATGTTGTAAACAACCTTTTTTGTTCAAAGCAGTAAAACTGGACAAATATAAACAAAAACTGTTTTTCTCCTCAAAATTAGCCACATACAGCTAATCTATGCTTCTGTGTTGTTTTGAAGCATTTTGGGGGAAATTCACTGAAAACTTCTCTTTTTTGTCAAAAAATTGCCTATCTCAGAAAGAAGCTCAGAGATACTTAGATTGTTTGTTTTTCTCAACAAGTTTAAAAATGAGCAAATCCAGAGAAAAATTTGGATTTGTTGTAAACAACCACTTTTTGTTCAAAGAAGTAAAACGGGACAAATATTAACAAAAACTGTTTTTCTCCTCAAAGTAAGCCACATAAAGCTAAACTATGATTTTCTGTTGTTTTGAAGCATTTTCGGGCGAATTCACTAAAAATTCTCTTTTTTATCAAAAATGTGACTATCTCAGAAAGGAGTACAGAAATACTTAGAAAGTTTGTTTTTCTTAAAAAGTTGAAAAGCGGAAAATTCTGAGGAAAATTTGGATTTCATTAAACAACTGTTTTTATCAAACCAGTAAAAGGGGACAAATATTAACAAAAACTGTTTTTCTTCTGAAAATGAGCCTCATACAGCTAAACAATGCTTTCCTTTTATTTTGGTGCATTTTCGGTGAATTTCACTGTAAACTTCTCTTTTTAGTCAAAAAAATATCTCAGAAAGAAGCTCAGAAATAATCAGAAAGTTTATTTTTCTCAACAAGTTTGAAAAGGAGCAAATCCAGGGGAAAATTAGGATTTGTTGTAAACAACCCTTTTTGTTCAAAGCAGTAAAACTGGACAAATATAAACAAAAAAAATTTTTCTCCAAAAAATGAGCCACATACAGCTATACTATGCTTCTCTGTTGTTTTGAAGGATATTTGTGAAAATTCACTGAAAACTTCTCTTTTTAGTCTAAAAAGTAACTATCTCAGAAAGGAGCAGAGAAATACACAGAAAGGTTGTTTTTCTTAACAAATTTGAATAGGGGAAAAACATAGGAAAACTTGGAAATGTTTAAACAACTTTTTTTGATCAAACCAGTAAAAGGGAACAAATATTAAGAAAAACTGTTTTTCTCCTCAAAATGAGCCACATACAGCTAAACTATGCTTTCCTTTTGTTTTGAAGCATTTTAGGTGAATTTCACTGAAAACTTGTCTTTTTATTAAAAAAATATATATATATATCTCAGAAAGTAGCTCAGAATATTTGGAAAGTTTGTTTTTCTCAACAAGTTAGAAAAGGGGCAAATCCAGAGAAAAATTTGGATTAGTTGTAAATAAACCTTTTTGTACAAAGCATTAAAATGGTACAAATATTAACAAAAACTGTTTCTCTCCACAAAATGAGCCACATACAGCTCAATTATGCTTTCCTGTTGTTTTGAAGCATTTTAGGGCAAATTTACTGAAAACTTCTCTTTTTTGTCAAAAAATTGATAATCTCAGAAAGGAGCACAGAAATAATCAGAAAGTTTGTTTTTCTTAACACGTTTGAAAAGGGGCAATCCTGAGGAAAATTAGGATTTCTTTAAACAACTTTTTTTGATCAAACCAGTAAAAGGGGACATATATATTAACAAAAACTTTTTTTCTCCTTAAAGTGAGCAACATACAGATAAATGATGCTTTCCTGTTGTTTTGAAGCTTTCTCGGTGAAATTCACTGGAAACTTCTCTTTTTAGTCAAAAAAGTGACTATCTCCGAAAGTAGCGTGGAAATACTCAGAAAATTTGTTTTTCTTAACAACTTTGATAAGGGGCAAATCCTAAGGAAAATTAGGATTTGTTTAAACAACCCTTTTTGTTCAAAGCAGTAAAACGTGACAAATATTAACAAAAGCTGTTTTTTTCCTCAAATTTAGCCAAATACTGCCAACTATGCTTTTCTGTTGTTTTTAAGCATTTTCGGGCTGATTCACTGTAAACTTTTCTTTTTGTTCAAAAAGGAGGACAGGAGTACTCAGAAAAATTTTTTTTCTTAACAAGTTAGAAAAAGGTAAAACCAAGAGGAAAATTTGGATTTGTTTAAACAACTGTTTTTGAACAAGCCAGTAAAAGGGGACAAATATTAACAAAAACTGTTTTTCTCCCAATGCAAGCCACATACAGCTAAACTATGATTTTCTGTTGTTTTGAAGCATTTTCGGGATAATTCACTTAAAAAATCTCTTTTTATACAAAAATATGACTATCTCAGAATGGAGCACAGAATTACTCAGAAAGTTTGTTTTTCTTAACAAGTTTGAAAAGGGGAAAATCCTGAGGAAACTTTGGATTTGTTTAAACAACTGTTTTGATCAAACCAGTAAAGGTGGACAAATATTAAATTAACAAAAAAAAAATTCTCCTCAAAGTGAGCCACATACAGTTAAACAATGCTAATCTGTTGTTTTGTAGCATTTTCGGGCTAATTCACTGAAAACATCTATTTTTAGTCAAAAAAGTGACTATCTCAGAAAGGATCACAGAAATACTCAAAAAGTTTGTTTTTCTTAACAAATTTGAATAGTGGAAACCAAGGGAAAATTTGAATTTGTTTAAACAACTTTTTTTGATCAAACCATTAAAATGGAACAAATATTAACAAAAACTGTTTTTCTCCTCAAAGTGAGCCACATACAGCTAAACTATGCTTTCCTGTTATTATGAAGCATTTTCAGTAAGTTCACTGGAAACTTCTCTTTTTAGTCAAAAAAGTGACTATCTCAGAAAGTAGCATGGAAATACTCAGAAAGTTGGTTTTTCTTAACAAGTTTGAAAAGGGGAAAATCCATAGGAAAATTAGGATTTGTTTAAACCACCCATTTTGTCCAAAGCCGTGAAAGGGACAAATATAAACAAAAACTGTTTTTCTCTTCAAAATGAGCCACATACCACCAACTATGCTTTTCTGTTGTTTTAAAGCATTTTCGGACTAATTTACACTAAACTTCTCTTTTTATTCAAAAAGGAGCACAGAAATACTCATAAAGTTTGTTTTTCTTAACACGTTTGAAAAGGGGAAAACCAGGAGGAAAATTTGGATTTGTTTAAACAACTTTTTTTTAACAAACCAGTAAAAGGGGACAAATATTAACAGAAACTGTTTTTCTCCCCAAAAAGGCCACATACAGCTAAACTATGATTTTCTGTTGTTTTGAAGCATTTTCGGGATAATTCACTGAAAACTTCCCTTTTTAGTTAAAAATGTGACTATCTCAGAAGGGAGCAGAGAAATACTCAGAAAGTTTGTTTTTCTTAACAAGCTTAAAAAGGAGCAAATCCTGAGGAAAATTTGGATTTGTTTAAACAACTCTTTTTGATCAAACCAGTAAAACGGGACATATATTAATAAAAAAATGTTTTACTTCTCAAAATGAGCCTCATACAGCTAAACTATGCTTTCCTGTTGTTTTGAAGCGTTTTCGGCAATATTCACTGACAACTTCTCTTTTTAGTCAAAAAATTGACTCTCTCAGAAAGAAGCTCAGAAATACTTCGAAAGTTTGTTTTTCTCAACAAGTTAGAAAATGGCCAAATCCAGAGGAAAATTTGGATTAGTTGTAAACAACCCTTTTTGTTCAAAGCAGTAAAATGGGACTGTTTTTCTCCACAAAATGAGCCACCTACAGCTAAATTATGCTTTCCTGTTGTTTTGATGTATTTTTGGGCTAATTTACTGAAAACTTCTCTTTTTTTCAAAATATTGACTATCTCAGAAAGTATTACAGAAATACTCAGAAAGTTTGTTTTTCTTAACAAATTTGAATAGGAATAAACCAAGAGGAAATTTGGATTTGTTTAAACAACTGTTTTTTTTTCAAACCAGTAAAAGGGAACAAATATTAACAAAAAATGTTTTTCTCCTCAAAGTGATCTACATACAGCTAAACTATGCTTTCCTTTTGTTTTGAAGCATTTTCGGTGAAATTTACTAAAAACTTCTCTTTTTAGTCAAAAAAGTGACTATCTCAGAAAATAGCACGGAAATACTCAGAAATTTGTTTTTCTTACAAATTGGAAATGGGGCAAATCCTGAAGAAAATTAGGATTTGTTTAAACAACTCATTTTGTCCAAAGCAGTGAAACGGGACAAATATTAACAAAAAAATGTTTTTCCCCTCAAAATGAGTGTTGGGATCTGCCCAACATTGTAAAATAAGCAAATCAATTGAATAGTGTAACTGTTAACTAAGTAAGTGCTAATTACTTCAATTATTATGTATGATGTAATATTGTGGTAAACCCCCTGACTCTCTGTGTAGAAACACCTGATTGGCCAGAGCTGACATCATTGTCTTATATATATATTGGATATTGTATGCATGAATGCCCAGTGGTTGTCAGAACTGATATAGAACATCAATACTCTCAGTCTGTAAGTGATATAAAATAAAATTGATCTTTTCATCTATATTCCTATTGAGAATACAGCCTTACCACAAGGTCTTATCAGAACCAGTCCGGGATAGACGTGTAGACTCTTTCCTAGTGCTGAGCGTCTATCATCTGGTGGCAGCGACCGAAACAAACCCAGCCTTCGAAACAGACTCGCCCATACCTTAGATCAGACTACCTTTTTACCCAGACAACGGGATACAGTTCAGCCTGTACAACATTCAACAGAGATGGACAACGAGAAAATCGACTCCAGAATGGTGACAAGATAACAAGCCCATACCCATCCTAGCTTCTACGACGACGACTTCAAAACTGAATAGGCAGAAGAAATACCCCCTCAGCATCAGCCAACCGAAACATGCCTTGTCTCGCTGAGTGATCCAGCGGTAGTGAAAGCAGTCGCCCAAGCATAACTCCTGCCGTTGACCCTACTCTCCTTCGTATCCTCGAGCAGATCCAAATAAAAAAAATGGCATTCCAACAAGCCCAACAGCAAATGAATGAGATATTAGCAATGGCTATAGACAGGCCTATCACAGTAGCTCAGCAGACCAAACCACCTATCCCCCCGCCAATCTCCAGTGGACCTCAAGGCCAACAAGACATTGCCCACTTTGAGGCACACATGAAAACATATGGGATGAACAAAAATACCTGGTCCAATGAATTAAGAGCTCAACTCAGAGGAGACTTGACTAACTTGGCTATGTCAATGCCCACAGAATAGCTAGGCGACTATGATGCCCTCAAGTGACAATTGTATGCCCATATGGGTGTAACGAAATCAACACAATTCAACAACTGGTTCAATCCCAAGAACCCAACAGAGACTATCATACAGATGGGTTATAGAACGGCTGAAGCGGCAAGAATCTGCACCAAAGACTGCACCTCCGTCAAAGAAGTTATTGATCTCATTACCTGGGAAATCGTTTACAAACAATTGAACCCGAAAATAACCACTCATGTGAGGGCTCAGAAACCCCCATTCTTGCAGGATTTGTTGAGCATCGCGGATGAATATGTTGCTGACAGTGAAAGAGGAAGGGAATCTGCCTGGAATAGGATTATGTTGTACCAGCAACCTACCTATCAGAAGTCATATAAGCCATTCAACAGTAACAAGTCTCAGCAAGAACAACCCCAACCTCAGATCCAGTCCCAGATCAACCAACCCAAGTCATCTCCCCTCTTCCAGCAACAGGGCGGAGCCGGACCACCCACTAATACCCCAGCTCAGTGTGGTGGTTCAGATGGGAAACAATACAAGCCGCAGCATAAGCTTGCGAAGTACTTTGATAAAGAATATGGACCATTGTGCTTTAACTGTCAGAAGTGGGGTCACCTTGCAGCCGTGTGTCCCGACAGGAATATGTTTGCTGTTTCCACAGACAATCAGGACAATACCACCCTAGCACCTACCTTCATTCCCAAGCTGTTTCTGGTAGGCAGCATCTTTGGAAAACCTGTCCGATTCCTTCTAGACTCTGGAGCAGACCATTCTCTCATCAACTCTAACGTCATTGAACAATTTAAGCAGTGGAATCTACCAGTTTCAGATCCATCAGGATCTATCATGACCAAATGTTTCTGGGGTCAGTCCAAGTCTAATCTAACAGTTGTTCTCCCTTGTCTCCTTTCAGGTTCTGAAATCTCCGTCAACATGGCAGTGACGGATAACCTCGACCATGATGCTCTCCTTGGCAGAAATTTCACGAATTTTCGCGAACTCATTCACCAGGCCACAGCAGCAGATCTCCAAGATATCTTCGATGTCCAGACAAGAGCCCAGACCAAGACAGAGGCTCAACAAGACCTTGCTGATCAAGATGACCAGGACCAAGATGGACTTGAACCCAATCCCCTTGAAGATCTGCTAGGGCCAGACTACAATTTCCCAAGGACAAACATGTTACACCAGACATACCTAGACAGCGACACCGACTCCAGTGGAGAAGCAGACATGCAGCAGAATAATGCAGCCAATCTCATCCAGGATCAAAAAGCAGACAAAACTCTGAAGGAGTTCTGGAAGTCAGCCAACAAGGAAGATTCACCATTTATGACCAACAAAGGAGTGTTGATGCGCAAGACCAAAGACAAATTTGGTGAACCCTATACCCAGGTCATTGTGCCACAATCGCAACGACTAGAAGAACTGAAGCTGGCTCATTCAGCTCCAGCAGCTGGATATACAGGAGCTCGCAGGACCAAGTTCCATGTCCTAAAGAATTTTTTCTGGCCTGGCATCGGAAAAAGAGACAACACAATTCAGCAGATCTTGGGAAAGATGTCAAAAGACTGCCAAGAGGACCAATAATCATGCCCCCCTCACTATTACCAAGCCACCCATTTGTCGACCATTTCAGAAAGTGGCTATTGACATTGTGGGGCCATTCCCTCTCACTCTTAGCAAGAACCAATTCATTCTTAGTTACATTGATGTAGGATCAAGATATCCAGAAGCCATACCCCTCAAGAAAACGACAGCTATAGAAGTGAGGAAGGCCCTTATGAACATTATGTCCAGCTATCAGTTCCCGAGGAATTTCTCTCTGACAGAGGATCAAACTTCCTTTCTGCAGTTCTGAAGGAAGCTTTCAAGTTCCTTGGAGTCCATCATTCAAAACCGACACCTTACCACCCAAGGTCTAATGGAGCAGTAGAGCACTTCCATCACTCTCTGTTCAAAATGATTAGAAGCTGCTCACAAGAAGGACAACATTGGTACGAACTCCTCCCCTGCCTACTATTCGCTTGTAGAGAAGTCCCATGCTCCACCACTGGCTTTTCAGCCTTTGAACTGGTATTCGGTAAGCACGTCAGTGGACCACTAGATATCTTGCGGCAGAGCTGGACCCTTAATAGTCGCTCTCCTCAACCTGCTACAGACTGGCTTCTCAAACTTAGGGATGACCTACACAAGATTAGCAAGTTAGCAGCAGATCACCAGACCACAACCCAAGAAAGGACAAAGAGTGGGCACGAGCAGACAGTTAAAACAATCACCTTCATCCCAGGAGACCTCGTCCTCGTCTTTACCCCAGTCATCACAGGGAGCAAGGCCTCAAAACTCTAGGACAGATGGGAAGGCCCCTTCGAGGTGATAGAACAAGTATCCCCAGTGACCTACCGTGTCGATACACTAGACAGAAGGAAAAAGATCAGAACTGTGCATGTCACAACAATGAAGGTATGGTTACCACCAGTATATGACATTGCATGTCTCTCTGTTGAGTACACAAAATGCCCAGATCCACCAGACTATCACTCAGATGAGAACCACCCTTTCACAGAAGGTCAGGACCACCTCTCGCAAGAGCAACTAAGATTCTTCCAACGACTCTGGGATGACTTCCCAACTGTGACCTGTGCCAAACCAGGAAGAACTCAAGCTGCAAAACACCACATTCGAGTCGGAAATGCCTCACCAGTGCACCTTCGACCTTATACCATCCCACATAGCAGACGGGATGCCTTTAAGAAGGAGCTTCAGAAGCTTACTGAAGAAGGCTTCATTGAGCGATTGTATGCACCTTGGGCAGCTCCCATATTTCCTCTCCCCAAATAGACCCAACGACAACACCTTTGTGTATATTGATGATGTTGCAGTCTTTAGCAACTCGTGGGATGAGCACAAATATCACCTCGTCACAGTATTCGATGTCCTTTGGAATGCTGGCCAAACAATCCAAACAGCAAAGGCACAGCTCGCCACAACCTCTTGTGTCTTTCTGGGACAGAGGGTTGGAGGAGGATACATCTCCCCACATGGGCTAAGATTTCAACAGTTCGGGACTTTATCCAACCCTGGTCTAAAAAGGATGTCAGGGCCTTCATCGGACTCATTAACTATTATAGAAGATTCATTCCCCACATCTCGACCCTATCTGCACCACTCACAGATCTCCTACAGCTCCACAAACCTGATCCTGTGGATTGGACTGAAGATTGTGAGACAGCCTTCACTGATTCAAAGCAGGCCCTATGCTCTGCCCCTGTACTGAGCCCACCAGACTATTCCCAGCCATTCATCCTGCAAACCGATGCCTCTGGACTAGGGATCGGTGCTGTGCTTGCACAGGAGTCTGACAACGGAGAGGAGCACCCTATAGCCTACTACAGTAGAAGATGCAGCCCAGGGAGTGCAGATACTCTGCTACTGAGCAGGAAGGCTTGGCTGTTGTGAATTCCTGCATGCATGTCATGCCCTACCTGCTTGGCCACCCCTTTATGGTGGTCACTGGTCATAAAGCTCTACCATTCTTGGAACTTAAAGACCCCCACTCTCATCGACTTGCCCGTTGGATGGATATTTTAAGACAGTTTACCTTCTCCATCGAGTATCGACCAGGAAAAGAAAATGCAATTGCAGCTACCCTCTCCCGCCAAGCTTGGCAGGCACCCTCAAAAGAGCAACAGATGGGCAAGAACTTCTCAAAGGAGGTGGTGATGTTGGGATCTGCCCAACATTGCAGCAAACCCTAATCTTCCCAGAACTTCCAGAACAAGCAAATCAATTGAATAGTGTAACTGTAAACTAAGTACGTGCTAATTACTTGAATTATTATGTATGATGTAATATTGTGGTAAACCCCCTGACTCTCTGTGTGGAAACACCTGATTGGCCAGAGGTGACATCATTGTCATATATATTAGATATTCTATGCATGCATGCCCAGAGGTTGTCAGAACTGATATAGAACATCAACTCTCAGTATGTAAGTGATATAAAATACAATTGATCTTTTTATCTATATTCCTATTGAGAACACAGCCTTACCACAAGGCTCTATCAGAACCATTCCAGTGTAGACTCTCACCTAGTGGTGAGCAGTAACACAAGGCTCTATCAGAACCAGTCCAGGATAGACGTGTAGACTCTTGCCTAGTGGTTAGCATCTAACAATGAGTCACATACCGCCAACTACATTTTTCTGTTGTTTTGAAGCATTTTCGGGATAATTCACTGAAAACTTCTCTTTTTATTCAAAAAGGAGCACAGAAATACTCAGAAAGTTTGTTTTTCTTAACAAGTTTGAAATGGGAGAAACCAAGAGGAAAATTTGGATTTGTTTAAACAACTTTTTTTTAACAAACCAGTAAAAGGGAACAAATATTAACAAAAACTGTTTATCTCCCCAAATCGAGCCACATACAACTAAACTATGATTTTCTGTTGTTTTGAAGCATTCTTGGGTTAATTCACTGAAAAATTCTCTTTTAATCAAAAATGTGACTATCTCAGAAAGGAGCACAGAAATACTCAGAAAGTTTGTTTTTCTTAACAGGTTTGAAAAGGAGCAAATCATGACGAAAATTTGGATTTGTTTAAAGAACTTTTTTTGATCAAACCAGTAAAATTGGACAAATATTAAATTAACAAAAACTGTTTTTCTCCTCAAAATGAGCCACATACAGCTAAACTATGCTTTCTTGTTGTTTTCAAGCATTTTCAGAGAAATTCACTGAAAAATTCTCTTTTTAGTTAAAAAAGTGACACTCTCAGAAAGAAGCTCAGAAATACTTGGAAAGTTTGTTTTTCTCAACAAGTTAGAAAAGGGGCAAAGCCAGTGAAAAATTTGGATTAGTTTTAAACATCCCTTTTTGTACAAAGCAGTAAAAGAAGAAAAATATTAACAAAAACTGTTTTTCTCCACAAAAGAGCCACTTACAGCAAAATTATGCTTTCCTGTTGTTTTGAAGAATTTTAGGGCTAATTTACTGAAAACTTCTCTTTTTTGTCAAAAAATTGACTATCTCAGAAAAGAGTACAAAAATACTCAGAAAGTTTGTTTTTCTTAACAAGTTTGAAATGGGGCAAATCCTGAGGAAAATTTGGATTTCTTTAAACAACTTTTTTGATCAAACAAGTAAAAGGGGATAAATATTTAAAAAAAAATGTTTTTCTCCTCCAAATGAGCCACATACAGCTAAACTATGCTTTCCGGGCTTTTTCAGAAAGTAGCTAGGAGTTACCCGAGAAGGTCATTTTTTTCCTGAAACGAGTGTGAAACAAGTCATATCCTACCGAAAAGTGTTTTGAACTTCAAAATGAGCCACATTGGGAAGTTTATAGCTATTCTGTTATTTTGTAACGTTATCATACGAAATCGACAAAAGCTAAAGTTCTGGGGAAAACAGTGGCCACCTCATAAATAAGAATAGAAGAGACGGAAATTAATTTTTTTCATCAAATCCACGAAATTGGAGGGATAAAGCTGAAAAATCTTTTCCACCCCAAAATGAAACACACTGCTATTCAAAGCTTTCCAGAAGTTTTGAAGCATTTACGCACGAAAATGGCAAAAAAACACTCATTTCGGTTCAAAAAGACAATCTCAGAAAGAAGCTAGGAATTATTCGAGAAGGACTTTTTTCCTCGGGTTAGAAATGGATGAGAAACGGGTCAAATCCAGTTGAAAACTCTCTCGAACTTCAAAATCAGCCACATTGGAGAGTTCAGTATTATTCTGGTGTTTTGTATTGTTTTCGTTAGAAATCTCTAAAAAGTACAATCACAGAAATAAGCTCATATTTGAAGAAAACGTCTTAATTTCATCAAACACGTGGAACGGGAGAAATATTAACGAAAACATTTTTGCATATCAAAATGAGCAACATAGAGTTAGTCTAAAATTTTCATGTGTTATGAAGCATTTTCTCTGGAAACTGACTGAGAAGCTAGGAATCACCCGAAAAGGACTTTTTTCTCAAACGAGTGTGAAATAGGTCATATCCTGCCAAAACAGTTTTAAACTTCTAAATGAGCCACATTGGGCAGTTGAAAGCCATTCTGGTGATTTGAAAATAATTTGAACGAAATCGACAAAAAAAATAACGTTAGGGGGAAAGAAGTGGCTACCTCAGAAATAAGCTCAGAATTGACGGAAATATATTATTTTCATCAAACACATGAAACAGGACAGATTCTGCTGAAAACTATTATGCTCCTTATAATAATCCACATTCAGCTATTATAAGGTTTTCAGGTGTTTGGAATCATTTTCAGTCTTCTTTCTTTCTCCTGTGGCATTCATTCTCACTCCTTTCTCTTTGATTCACTTGCATGCTTATAGTCTTCTTTCTTTCTCCTGTGGCATCACATTCTCATTCCTTTCTATTTGACACATACATATTTTGCAGTCTTCAATTTCTCCTATCATTTCTCTATGATTCACTTGCATACATTGCAGTCTTCTTTCTTTCTTCTGTTGCATCTAATTCTATATTGTTCTCTTTGATTCACTTTCATATATTTTGGTCTTCTCTCTTTCTCCTGTGGCATCTCATTCTCAATCATTTATCTTTGATTAAAAGGGGAGACTATACGATTTTTCCCCGAAATTTGATTTTTTTTTTGTCCCTGTCATAACTGTTTTCCTCTTTCTTCTGTGCAAATAATTATTATACCAGCTTGTTGCTTATTGTGTGTGCTTTAAGATGATATGTAAAAAGTCTCTATAGGCACTTTTTCTTAGAAGATATAGCCAAACACGCAAGGGTCACTAAAAAAAAACACTTCCCAATTGCCAAGTGCTCTAATTGCCAGGCGCCGTGAGCTACCGCCCCCAAACTTGTGTTGTGGCTTCCTACAAGCCTAAGCTGTGATATGGCTAAGAAAAGAAATTTTTACCGTGAAGCAATTATGAGTTATGGTGATTAGAAGAGGCGGGGTCACAGATGTTCCGTGGTTTTTGGCGCGTTTGGAAATAAAGTGTCTCATATCTATTCAATACTTCACGCGTTGTAATTATGGTTTCAGCCATATCACAGCTTTGGTGTTTGTCGCTCAAGGCGCCTGGAAATTAGAGCACTTGGCAATGGGGAGGTGCCATTTTTTTTTTCTTGCTTGTTTGGCTATATCTTCTAAGAAAAAGTGCCTATAGAGACTTTTTACATATCATCTTAAAGCACACACAATAAGCAACAAGCTGGTATAATAATTATTTGCACAGAAGAAAGGGGAAAAAAATTATGACTGGTCAAAAAAAATATGCAATTTTCGGGAAATATGGTACAGTCCCTCCTTTTAACTTGAATTCTTTGTAGTCCACTCTCTTTCTTTATAGATGCTTATAGGGCTTTAGTATTCAGTGCTGGGGTTTTGATTGAATTAGAAGTGGGCTAGCTATAAAGAGATTTTGAAATTTTCTCTTTCCTGTTTTAGAAAAAAAAATTCAAACACCTGGAAAGCATAGATTGGCTGCATGTGGCTAGTTTTGATGAGGAAATCTTTTTTTGGAAATATTTGTCATTTTTCAATAATTTAACGAAAAAAATCAATACCGTCAAATCTGCACTTACTTCTGAGAGAGCCACTATTTGCTACATAACGATAATCTTTGGTGAGTTCCTCCAAAAATAATTAAAAAAATACCAGAATAACAGCTCTCCAATCTGGCTCATTTTGAAGTTCAAAACAGTTTTCGACAGGATTTCACCTGTTTCTCACTCATTTCAGAAATAAAATCCTCTCCGGGTAATTCTTAGCTTCTTTTGTAGATGGTCTCTTTTAGGATCGAAATGTGAGTTGTTGTTTTTATCAATTTCTATAAAAAATGCATCATAACACTTGAAAAGCTTATAATATCTCTATATGGTTCATTATTTTGCTGTGCAAAACCATTTTCAGCAATATTTACCCATTTTCATGTAATGTTTGAAAAAATATATTTCCGCCAATTCTGAGCTTAAATCTGAAATAGCCAAATTTTGTCGTCACATAACTTTAGTTTGTGGCGATTCCTATGAAATTAATCAAAAAACATCACACTAGCTATGAATTTCCCAATGTGACTTTTATAGATGGTCTCTTTGTGATGTTCAACTGTTTTCCACAGGATATAATCTGTTCAACTCTAATTTGAGGAAAAAAAGTTCCTCCCAGGTATATCCAATCTACTTTTGCGGTTAGTCTATTTTTGGAACATAATAAGTATATTTTTGTCAATTTCCGGAGAAAAAAAATTAACACCAAAAATCTTAGAATAGTTGTATATTGTTCATTCTTAGGCACAAATCCTTTTTTCGGCTCTACTTTTCCTATTTTACGTGTTTGACCAAAAAAAGTCTTTTCCGTCATTTCTGAGATAGCCACGTTTTGCCCCAAAGGGGGGACTATACCATATTTCCCGAAAAGTGCACCGTTTTTTTTGACCAGTCATAACTTTTTTTCCCTTTCTTCTGTGCAAATAATTATTATACCAGCTTGTTGCTTATTGTGTGTGCTTTAAGATGATCTATAAAAAGTCTCTATAGGCATCTTTTCTTAGTAGATATATCAAAACACGCAAGGGTCACTCCAAAAATGGCACTTCCTAATCCGGGGCAGACCTAACTCCCACGCGCATTGACCGACTTGCCCCAAACTCTGTACGAATGTAGCTAAAGGCAATAGCTGTGATTAGAGCGAAAAAAATTTTTTTTCCGGTGAACCCCCCCTGAGATATAGAGCTGAGAAGAGGCGGGGCCACGGAATGGTCGGCAAATTCCGTGGCCCCGCCTCTTCTCAGCTCTATATCTCAGGGGGGGTTCACCGGGAAAAAAAAAAATTTCGCTCTAATTACAGCTATTGCCTTTAGCTACATTCGTACCGAGTTTGGTGCAAGTCGGTCAATGCGCGTGGAAGTTAGGTCTGCCCCGGATTAGGAAGTGCCATTTTTGGAGTGACCCTTGCGTGTTTTGATATATCTACTAAGAAAAGATGCCTATAGAGACTTTTTATAGATCATCTTAAAGCACACACAATAAGCAACAAGCTGGTATTAAAAATATCTGCACAGAAGAAAGGGAAAAAAAGTTATGACAGCTCAAATATGTGCTCAATTTTTTTGTGTGGTTTGGGGTATAGTCCCCCCCTGTAGGTTATGTAAACGAAAAAGATACTAAACACCAGAATAGTTATGAACTACTCAATATGGCTCATTTTAGAGTACAAAATTGTTTTCTACAGAATATGACCAAATTCACCTAGTTTGAGAAAAAAGCCCTTCCTGGATAATTAGTAAAAAAATATCTGAGATAGCCTTTTTTTGGACCGAAATGATTTTTTTGGTCAATTTTTAGCGAAAACACAACAAACATCTGAAAAGCATAGCTAAGCTGTATGTGGATCATTTTGAGGTGCACACTGTTTTTGGAAGTATTTCTCCTTTTTCACTTGTTAGCCAAGAAATGTATTTCCATCAAATCTAAGCTTATTTCTGAGATGGCCAATCTTTGCTACATAACGATTGTTTTGGCGATTTCCTGTGAAACGATACAAAACTCCAGAATAACTGTAAACTAGCCAATATGGCTCATTTTGTAGTTCAAAACATTTTTCGACTAGATTTGGCCCATTTCTCAATCGTTTGAGGAAAAATTTCTCACAGCTAATTCTTATTTTTTTCTGACATTGCCTCTTTTTGGACCGAAATGAGAGTTTTTTTGTCTGTTTTCAGAGAAAAGGCTTCAACACCTGAAAAGCTTAGATAAACTGTGTGTGGCTCATTTGAAGTGCAAACTAGAATTTGTCATTTTTCACTAGTTTGACGAAAAAATGTCATTTATGTCAAATCTGAGCTTATTTTGAGAGAGCAACTATTTGCTACATAACGATAGTTTATTGTGATATCCTATGAAAACAATAAAAAAACAAAAAAACCTCAAGAATAACTGTGAAGGGTCCAATCTGGCTCATTGTGAAGTTCAAATCAATTTTTGTCTGGATTTGATCAGTTTCTCACTCATTTGAGAAAAAATTCCTATCCGGGTTATTCTAAATTTCTTTCTGTGATGGTCTCTTTTTGGACCAAAATGAGTTTGTTTGTGATTTTCCCCCGAAAATGCTTCATAACACCTGAAAGCATATAATAGATGTATGTGGTTCAGTTTGCAGCGCAAAACATTTTTCAGCAGTATTTGCATAGTTTCACTTCCGAAAAAAAAATTTCACCTAAAAAAAGAGAGACATATAGCTAATCTAAACTTTTTAGGTGTTTTGAAGTAATTTTGCCAAAAATTGAAAAAAAAAATCTCATTTCGGTCTAAAAAAGGCTTCTCAGAAAAAACCTTCCAATTACCCAGGAAGGACTTTTTTTCACAAACTAGTGTGAATCGGGCCATATCCTGTCGAAACGTGTTTTGAACTCCAAAATGAGCCACATTGGGAATTTCATAGCTATTCTGGTGTTTTGTAAATTTTTCGTAGGGAATTAACATAATCTACAGTTATGGGGCAAAAAGTAGTATCTCAGAAATAAACTCAGAACTGAGAGGAAAGTCTTTTTTTCGTCAAACACATGAAACATGACAAATACAGCCGAAAAAAGGTTTTGTGCCTCAGAATGAACCATATACAGCTATTCTAAGCTTTTCAGGTGTGTGAAAACATTTTCACCAGGTTATAACAAAAAACATTCATTTTGGTCCAAAAAGTGATTATCTGAGAAGTAAATATAGTTCAGTTGCCAAATACCTATTCTTTGAAGGACCTGGAATTTTGTGATGCATAATTGTTTTCTGTGATTTTGGGTCCAGATTGATAATCCACCAGATGCCACTTGGTCACCATTGAGTAATTTGAAAAATTTAAGGCTGCCAAGATGGATGACACTCACCAGTAAATCGACATATCAGCATGCATTTTTTATATTTTAATCAGAATTTTATAATTTTCAGGTCAAAGATGTGAATGTAGGAACAGATGAGCTAGGACAATATGTAAGATCAGGTGAGCTAGGAAACTAACAATATATAGGATCAGGTAAGCTAGGCAACTAATAACATGTAGGATCAGGTTTGCTATGCAACCAGCCATCTATACTAAGCTATTGGACAGTGGAGACTACATATCCCTTTGCTTTTATCGGCCTCTGAAGAGGTGTGAAGGATTGAAATGTCGTTAGTGGTTAGGCTTGCACAGGCCTGCAAAAACTTGTTGTGTGCAAGCTCAAGCCAAGACTTGAATCCTTTAATGTGTATTCGTAGCTAGTGCAGGTTTCTGCAGGAACTTTTTATGTTAGTATATAAAGCCCGTGATTATTGTAAGTTAGTCACACATGATTAAGTTGAGCTATTCTAAGTCTGTTCCTCTCTTCCTCTTCATATCTTCACAACTCTATTGGACCTTCATTACTTCACCCAAGCTAGCTCAAAGGCAGCTATGATTCCAGCACACATAGATTGGTGAGAAGTTATTTTAATATCATGGTGATTGGGTGCTGCCGTATGGATGCCATTGTAGAATAGTTTGACCACAGAAGTAATCTTGTATTAATCATCTTATTCTTTCCAGAAAGAAGCAGAGGATGATATCAGAGTGGGTTTTTTAGTGTGGTAATCTATCAGAAAACCTGATTACATCTGGAGCAACAAGGATCAGGAGCATCATCACTGCCAGTTACCAGCGGGGTGACAACCTTCATGGGAAACTCCAAGTCCATTTGGTTGAACATTTAACTTTTACCATCAAGTGCCACAAAAGCTGTGTTTCCTCATACACATCAAGAACCCACATACAATGCCAAGTGGTTGGAATAAAACAAAGGTTAAAAAGAGAACTTTCATCTCTGAAGAGATTATGCCATTCAGAGTTATCTTCGTTTGTTTTTAAATTGCACTGCATATTCTGTAGAGAAACATGTAGTCTCGAATCTGACCCACACAATTCATCCAGGTGGCGAGCTGCATATATTTGTAAAACAGCAAGCCGTGGCACTGGATTGTCATTCAAAGATCCAATCCTTGAAGTCTGTGGTAGAGAGAAAGATGCATGGGAAAACCAAGTTGAAGTAAGACTACAAGGTGCAATCAGTGATCTACATGCAGCAGAGCCACGTTATTATGACAGCTGTCAGAGGAACTTCATACTCTTCAAAATAAAAGAAGCCAATACATATGCCTCCACAAGTGATATTGATTTGGCATTTGATAAGCTTGTGGAAGACATCACTAGAAACAAGTCAAATATTTGGACATCTAGTGAGGTGCATGAAAACAATTTATTACATGGAGGCAAAGGATGCCACAAAGCTGTCTTTGCAAAACTGCAAAAGCATTTTGATGACAAATTGGTTGTTTTCTCTGGTCCAGGATTCTCCATTCTTTTGGTGTTTCGTGATACAGTTCCAAGTGTGTTCAAACTTGTTGATGACAATGATGAAGAAGGAATGATCCGGAATATCAGTAAAGCAATTCACAGAGAGTAAAAAAATCTTGTGCATAATAAAAACAAGTACACCATCCAGGTAGATAAACAAACAGGAATTAATTCTTAGTGCAACCATTATCTCTCTGTTAAAAAATCTGTCAGATGATCCCTGGTTCAAACTTCCATCAATAGTTATTGGGAATATCATTACAAGTGCAGTCACAAATCAGCTAACACCACTTTAAATTGGACTTGGTGTTACCCTTGTCAAGAAAAGTGTTGTGCAACAATTTCATGTCTTGGTATCTGTTGCTCATATGATAAACTTTCGAAATAAAGCATCAACAGCAGTGGCTGCATCAAAAATGCAATTGACAGGTATCCAGTCATCTGATATGGGTCTGATGCAAGCCATTGCATATAACTTTGATGCCAATATCACCTAACCCAATGGACTAAAGTCAACCCATGTTTTGGCCCTACTGATGACACAGATATGTCCAAACACTGAAGAAGGTCAAGAAGACACTACAATCAAAAGACTCAAGAACGAAAATGTCAAGGATTCTACACCATCTGGCATACTAATCTCCTACTACCATGGCCCAAAAAGCCTGAAATGCCAGAAGAAGTTTTAAAGAAATGTGTTCTTCCTCTCAAAGTGTTAGCACAACAATGAATCCTCGTTCAAAAATTAAAGCTTCATGATTTTGACTTTTTGAGGAGTGTTGCCACAAAGCTCTCCATACTAGAGTTGGTGATTTCAACATTAAGCTTATACAGATGCAGGGACAGGGACTAAAACCTCGTACCAAAGCTATGCACACCGCTGATTGACATGATTTCTTCAGACCCAACTACAATGAAAAAGTGCTATGCTGGAGACCAAGAGCCAAGAAAGCTGATCAAGCAACGACTTTGTTTACTGCAGATCTTCAACTCTATCGTGTGGGTCTCAATATACAGTGGTCTTACCCATAAATTTTTGGTAAGGACTTTATCCTTTGTCTTGGGGGGATGCACTTTTTGATGAGCAATGTTGGTGCTGTGGGTATTCTGATGGCTGGAAGTGGGCTGGAAGAGCTAATAAAAGCTGCCGTTGGGGGTGTAAAGAAAATGATTACTGGTAAGAATTTTCTCCAAAATACTAGAGCTCTGTGAATTGTAGTATAGCAAGTTATACATCAAATTCTGTGTGAAGTCAATACCTTTAATGAACTTATGCAGGAACTGAAAGCTAGAGCATCAAAGAGTAGAACAGGAAAACACTAGGTGGGAAACCATTTCCTGCCAGTATTACTGATACTACCCTTTATCAGAGCTGAGCGAGAAGGAGAGTGGGCCCTATATTTGTGGGGAGTGAATGAAATTATACCATATTTCATTGCTGCAGGACACATTCACTATGCCTGATATAGCCTAATCTACCTCATAGTTCAATGCAAAAGCTGCATGGGGAAACCCTAGAAACATTTCTGAAGGGAGAACATGTCCAATGCCACAGACAAGGAGTGTTGAACAGGATATAGACAGATATGTTCAGAGAGAAAATGTTTATGCATTATGGGCACGGGCCAGGTGGTCTCATTGGAATAGCACTGAATATAAAGCTGTCCATAGAGGGCCAATGAGCCTGCACATCTGTAGCAGGATATGCCTGATTGAAAGATTCCTCATCAGTAAACATCATCTCCCACAAAGAGAATTAGCACCACGGATCAAATATGATGAAAATGACAGGTAAGTCATTAGGGAAAAAAAGAGGCTTTGCATTGATCCCTTGAATACAGCAGGTCATGCATCTGTTCTCGTAAATATAATTTCAGGACGTAATGCCCAGATGAGGTAAATATACATGATGCTGTTGACCTGGGCTAAGCACAGATGGATGAGTATGAAGCTAGCTAGCCAGGATTCCACCAACTCCTCAAAAAGAGAGTTCACACAATGAAAGAGTGCAAGAAGAACACATGGATTGATACTGAAGAACAATTTGACTAGGACTGATATTTGCTAGGGCCCTGGAACTCATGAACTCTCATGACGTTAAAGTGGAACAGATTCTCAGCTATGAACCAGCACTAGTTCCTACCTCAATGTTTGAGGGGAAAAAATAGAGATCTGCGTATTGCCAAGTCCAAGTCAATACTAAAGAACAAACTTCAAGTTGAACAAACAGCTTGTGCTACAGGACAGCCTGATGCTATTGCCATAGATGGATGTGCCATCATGTGGGTTGTTCATTGGCCAAGTAAGGGAAGTGTGTGCAAGACCTTGTCACAAATTTTGTGAAATATGTCAAAGGGAAACTGAAAGGTGGCACTAGAGTGCACGTAATATTTAACCGCTACTGTGAATACAGTATTAAAAGTGGAACTAGATGCTCTCATAAAGCACAGGTTTCTAGAGAGCATCTGTTGTGTCTCAGCTCTCCTCTGCCTCCTCAAGAAGTTGCTCTAACTCTCACAAAAAACCAAACACAACTCATCGATATGATTTGTGATGAACTTGTGTCTACAGTAGAGCTATTGAATCTTCCCAATAGTCTTGTAGTTACTGGAAAAATACCAATACCTACAGAAGTATGTAATAGATTGCAAATCCTGAGAACTGACTTGAAGACCATACACGAAGAGGCATATGTTATCATTCCTCACCAAGTAGTATATCTGGAGAGCCTTGGATGTTAGTGTATCAAAGTCATTAGTGATGACACAGAAGTCTTTGTGCTGTTAGTCCATTACAATGCTGAGAAAAGGTTAATATTAACACTTCTCATGGAACCCACAAGTCAAGGACGCTCATCAGCTAACATTGGTTCTACTGTTGCCAAACACAGAAGTATTGCACCAATGCTGGGGCAATACTTCCTGCCCCAAAGCTGCTTTCAGTTCATCCATTGTCTGGTTGTGACACTGTTGCAGTTTACTTTACTACAGGAAAAACCAAAGTTGTGAAGGTTCCTGAGGCAGGAAATAGGTTGAACCATCTGGGAAACCCCTCAGCCAATCTAGAGTATGTCCTCTGTGAGTCAACAGCATTCGTTGCAGCATGCTATGGTCAGAAATGTGAAGCTCATGGAACCATGATAGATGTACGCTACAAAGTATGGGTTTCCAAAACTGCCCAAACTGAAAGCTATACCACCGACTCTGGAAGTGTTCAAGGAAAACATAAAGAGGGCTCGCATTCAGGCATGCATATGGCGAAGAGCTTCCAAACCTTGATCTATTAAAATTTGGGTGGGTCAAAGATGATCTTGCCAAGTCTCTCTGTGCAGTTCCACTACCACAGGATGTTCCTCTTGCCCAGCAGAATTACTCAAACGGTCCAGTGCATATGCAGCAGTTATCAGCCTTGCTCGTCTCTCAGATGTGGGTGTGTATCTGTTAAGCTTCCTTGCTCCCTATTTTGCAAATATGGTGGGTCTGACAGTTGCTCTAATCAAATGACAAGGAACAATATGGCAAATGATGCTAATGGTGATGAGGAGCAAAGTGATGATGTAGATGATGGCGATGAGGATGAATATTAATTATACTATAAATAGCAATGCTCTATTATTTACACAAACATTTTAAATGGTCAACTAATGTAATTTAGCTAATATTACTGTTATATCCATATAAATTTACAATTACAAGTGTGCCTACAATTATTAAAGATTTTTTTTCCAATCCAAACACATGACTAGATACTTTATAGTTTCATTCAGATATAAAGTACTAATATCTCTCTATTTTGGACATGACGCTGCTGACAAATGCAAATTTAGTTTTTTAGGCATGAATAATAACTGATATTATTACATCAAAATAGCCCAAACATGAACCACAAAATGTAACATCAATGTGCTGTTGACAGTTGATGGTAATTATACTTACATCTGGCGGCCATCTAGAATTTCTATGCATGTGGAAGAAAACCAGTTATGATAAAGACATGCAAACTTGCTTCTTTGGTGTGAAAACCATTTATTTAATTGCCAACTTAAATATTTATCTTGTATTTTTTACAGATCAATTGAATAGCAGCCATTTTGGTGGCCATCTTGAATTTTTCAAATTACTCAAGGTAGTTAAGTTGGCACCCGGTGGATTATCAATCTGTACCTCTGAAAGACGCAAGAGTCACCAAATTCTTGGTTCAGCCCCCCTTCCACTAGACAAATAGGAATAGTCTGGGAAGAACTTTTTTCCTCAAACTAGAGTGAAATGGATCATATCCTGTGGGAAAGGTTTTGAACTTCAAAATGAGCCACATTGGAAAATTCATAGCTATTCTGGGTTTTGTATTCTTTTCGTAGGAAATAGCCATAAACAAACGTTATGTGGCAAAATGTGGCTATCTCTGAATTAAGCTCAGAATTGACGGAAACAACTTTTTTTTGACAAGTATATGAAACTGGGCATATAGTGCCGAAAACTGTTTTGGATCATAAAATGGACCACATACAGCTATTCCAAGCTTTTCATGTATCATTTAGGAATTTTGCGGGAAATTGGCAACCAAGCTCACATTTTAGTTCAAAAAGAGACTATTTTAGAAAGAAGCTAAGAATTACCCGGATAGGAATTATTTTCTCAAACAAGTGAGAAATGAGTGAAATCCTGTCTGAAACTGTTTTGAACTTCAAAATGAGCCAGATTGGACTGTTGAGTTTTATACTTTTTTTATTAATATTTTCGTAGGAAATCTCCAACAATTATCATTATGTAGCAAATACTAGCTCTCTCTGAAATAAGCTCAGATTTGACAGAAATGACTTTTTAGTCAACCTTGTGAAAAATGACAAATACTTACGAAAACAGTTTTTTTACCTCAAAATGAGCCACATACAGATAATCTATGCTTTTCAGGTGTTAAATATTTTTTCCTAAAATTGAAAAAAAATTTCTCATTTTGGTCCAAAAAGGGGCAATCTCTGAAAAAAGCTACAAATTACCAAGAAAGGACTTCTTTCCCTCAAACTAGCATGAATCGGGTCTTGTCCTGTCAAAAACAGTTTTGAACTCCAAAAACAGCCACAATGGGTAGTTCATAGCTATTCTGGTAATTTGTATCATTTTTGTATGAAATTGACATAAACTACAATTATGGGGAAAAAGTGGCTATCACAGAAATAAGCTCAGAATTGACGGAAATGACCTTTTTTTTGATCTAACACGTTAAACTGGGCAAATATAGCTGAAAATAGGTTTTACGCCTCAGAATCAACCATATACAGCTTTTCTAAGGTTTTCAAGTCTTTTGCAACATTTTCGCTGGAAATAGACCAAAAAAATCATTTCGGACCGAAATGAGACTATTTGAGAAAGTAGATAGGAGTAATCCGGGAAGGGTTTTTTTTCTCAAACTAGAGTGAAACGGATAATATCCTGTGGAAAAATGTTTTGAACTTAAAAATTAGCCACATTGGGCAAATCATTGCTATATTGGTACTTTGTATACTTTTCGTAGAAAATCGCTGTAAACTACCATTATGTGGAAAAATGTGGCTATCTAAGAATTAAGCTCAGAATTGACGGAAAGGACTTTCTTTTGACAAATATGTGAATTCAACAAATATTGCTGAAAAGTGTTTTGCGCCGCATAATGAAACACATGCAGCTATTCGAAGCTTTTTACATGTTATGAAGCATTTTCGCAGGAAATTGACAAACCAACTCTCATTTCTGTCCAAAAAGAGACCTACGCGGTAAGAAGCTAAGATTTACCAAGATAGAAAAAAAGTTCACTAGTGAGAAATCGGAAAAATCCAGTTGAAAACTGTTTTGAACCTTAAAATGAGCCTGGTTGGACTGTTCATAGTTACTCTGTAGTTGTTTTAATTCTTTTTTTAGGAAATCTCCAAAAACCATCATTTTGTAGATAGTTGCTCTCTAAGAAATACTCAGATTATGAGAGAAATGATATATTTTTATCAACCTAGTGAAAAAGGACAAATACTTCCAAAAACAGTTTTTCGCCTCAAAATGAGCCACATACAGCTAATCTACACTTTTCAGGTGTTTTAAAACTTTTTTTCTAAAATTAACAAAATAAACTCTCATTTCGGTCCAAAGAGAGGCAATCTCAGAAAAAAGCTATAAACAACCAAGGAAGAACATTTTCCCCTCAATCTAGTATGAATCAGGTCTTATCCTGTCGAAAACAGTTTTGAACACCCAAATGAGCCACATTGGGCAGTTCATAGCTATCATGTATCATTTTCGTAGGAAATAGACATTTACTACTCTTATGGGGCAAAAAGTGGCATCTTAGAAAATAAGCTTAGAATTGACTGAAAAGACTTCTTTTCGTCAAACACGTGAAACAGGAAAAATACAGCCAAAAAAAGGTTTTGCGCCATAATGAACCATATACAACTCTTCTAAGCTTTTCAAGTGTTTTGAAACATTTCTGCTGGAAATTGACAAAAACCACTCATTTCGTTCCAAAAAGAGACTATTTGGCAAGCGTTTTTTACCAGCAATTGTGCAGGTAAATGTGGTCTACTCTATATCGAGGATTCCCAGCCTGGAGAACCCTCAACAGATTCCAGATTAGGTCATCTGATGACCTCATCAAGCGAGAGCTGATTAACACTCTGACCTCATGCATAAACTGACATTCTAATTGACAATATAATGGTGTGATCAGTATGCATATGACCTTTTAAGGCCTGGAAGGTGTGGGGACTGAGAAACTATTTAAAGGGATCAGTTCTCAAACTTCGAGGCGGAGTTGAGTTGTGGAAAGTGTTATCTGATTTATTGATTCTTCTAAATCCTATCAGAGTGATAGCTAGAGCCACTGGTCTTATTAACCAGTGATCCTCTACATTGTGGCAGCTAAGGAGCGAACTCAAGCCGAGGGAGGAAATCCACTACCAAAGCAAATACTCGTTAACAAACAGACAGAAGAAAAAGAACTGATGGCACAGAGAACCAGACGAATGGTATATCAGGAACCACAGTCTACACTTCCAAATCTACCAGCTTCAAGCAGTAACAGAGGTACAGAGATTGAAGAGGGGGACAGTGAAGATGGCTCAGAGACCCCTGTGGTAGATGTAGCTGAGCGCCTGGATAGGATGGAGTTAGCCTATACTCAGCTGGCTCAGAATATGGAAACTGAATACAGAAGGAGAGAAGAGAGAGATGGAAAGAGATTGCAACAAGAACAGCAGAGGGAGGAAAAAAGAAGAGAGGAGGAGAGGGAGTATAGAAAAATGGAGTCAGAGAGGTGGATGGAGTTTATGCAGATGACACAGGATGCCAATCATGACTTGAGGAGAGAGGAGATGAGAAATAGACAAAAAGAAAACGAAGAAGAGAAGCAGAAACGACGGGATCGAGAGACAAGGAAGACTGGGCATGATGCCCCTAAATTGAGACCCCTGCAGCACACAACAGAAATCGAAGCCTATCTGATCAACTTCAAGGCTCACATGACAATGTTTGAGATCCACCCAGATTATTGGGTTCCAAACCTAATGGCACTGTTGGATGAAAAGTCACTCGCCTATCTGACAGACCTGCCTACTGAAAGCAAGAAGGACATTGACACGCTGGGACACACACTGATGGAGTACCATGGAATATCCACAAGCTTTTATAGGGAAGAATGGAGAAATTTCAGAGAGAAGCCAGGGGAAACCGGTCACGAATATGTCAAAAGGATCCACTCACTGATAACCAAATGGACCAGGGATTGTGAGAATAAAGAGAAGCTGATTGACCGGATTCTCATAGAAAAGGCTTGCCAATCCTTGTCACACACCAGAACCCAGGCATGGGTGAGGGAGCGCTACCCCAGCAGCAGGAAAGCGTTGGCAGCACTTATCGATGAGTATAGATTCAGCCATCCCAGGTCAGAGGAGCCGAAGAAACAGTGGGCAAGGCCACAGTCTAACGGACAATGGGGAGACCAATACAAGCAGAGAATGCCAATGGAGCAAGATAGAGGGGAAGCCAAACCAGGGGAGGGGAAGCAGTTCAGATTGCTAGCCTTTGATGCCAAGGTGCTTCGGGTGTAATGACTATGGCCATATTGCAGCGAAGTGCCCAAAGAAAATACAGAGTTTGGTATGTTAGCCTAATCTTAAACATAGTACTCTTTTTGGTATCCCAGGGATAATTAATGGCAGGCAAGTGGGACAGATGATACTAGATACAGCTAGTGGTATTACCCAAGTACATCAGAGGTGGGTCCCCAAGGAGGCAATGACAGGGGGGAATGTGAGAGTAACAGGGGTGGAAGGTACCACTCACCCCCTCCCAATGGCCACAGTACGACTACAGGTGAATGACTGTGACCAGGAAATGCTGGTGGCTGTCAGCAACAAGTTGGAATATGATGCCCTACTGGGATTGGATGTGGCACTGGTAAGAAACATGATCCCAGAGGGAGGAGAAGAAATCAGACAGGGGAGACCAAGACGAATCTGCCCACGACCAGAGACATATACAGAACCCAGTGAGCAAGACACAGAGTCAGAGGACAGTGGATCGGAGGAAGATGGCGAAGTTCCAAGCAGACAGGAAAACCTTGGAGAGCAGCCAACAGAATCACAGGTGGACACTTCCACAGAGGATGAGGAAGAAACAGCAGACACCACAAATGTACTTGGAATGGAACCAATGACAGAAGATATGTTTTTGCACAAGGATGATAAGGAGAAGCAAACAAGAGGCCAGAAACGACAAAAGAGAAAGAAGTACCAAGCCATCTGGGGACAGACAATTCCAAGAGAGAAAGAAGTACCAAGCCATCTGGGGACAGACAATTCCAAGAGAGAAAGAAGTACCAAGCCATCTGGGGACAGACAATTCCAAGAGAGAAAGAAGTACCAAGCCATCTGGGGACAGACAATTCCAAGAGAGAAAGAAGTACCAAGCCATCTGGGGACAGACAATTCCAAGAGAGAAAGAAGCACCAAGCCATCTGGGGACAGACAATTCCAAGAGAGAAAGAAGTACCAAGCCATCTGGGGACAGACAATTCCAAGAGAGAAAGAAGTACCAAGCCATCTGGGGACAGACAATTCCAAGAGAGAAAGAAGCACCAAGCCATCTGGGGACAGACAATTCCAAGAGAGAAAGAAGTACCAAGCCATCTGGGGACAGACAATTCCAAGAGAGAAAGAAGTACCAAGCCATCTGGGGACAGATAATTCCAAGAGAGAAAGAAGCACCAAGCCATCTGGGGACAGACAATTCCAAGAGAGAAAGAAGTACCAAGCCATCTGGGGACAGACAATTCCATTGGATGGAGGGCCAGAACAGATTCGTGAAGAGCAGATACAAGACCAGTCTCTAGAACTACCAAGAAGAGAGTGTGGCCAACCTTGTTCACCCTTCTTCTGGAAGAACCATCTCTTATATAGAAGATGGAAATCATCCAAACAGATTGAGGAAGTGGAACAACTAGTGCTGCCAAGAGCTTACCGAGAAACAGTACTTAGGATGTCTCACCAGATTCCATGGTCCGGCCATTTGGGAAGAAAGCGAACCACTGAGAGGATCATGGCCAGATTTTTCTGGCCCAGAATGAGTGCTGACATTGCCGACCTATGTGCCAGATGTCAGACCTGCCAGAAAGTTGCACAAGGAACCACGCACAAAGTACCAATGGTATCACTTCCTGTAATGTCAGTTCCTTTTGCCAGGATTGCTATGGACATGGTGGGCCCCCTACCAGAAACAGATGAGGGTCACAAGTTTGTATTAACAGTGTGTGACTATGGAACCAAGTTCCCGGAGGCCTTTCCCATGAAAACCACAACGAGTAAGGAGGTGGCGGAGGCACTGGTGGAGCTGTTTTCTCGAGTTGGCCTCCCAGAGGAGATACTCTCAGACAGAGGAACAAACTTTACAAGTTCACTGATGCAGGAGTTCTATAACATTTTCGGCATTCATGCCATCAAGACATCAGCATACCATCCTCAAACTGATGGCTTGGTGGAGCGTTTTAACTCTACGCTGAAACAGATGCTGAGAAAGTATATAGGGCAGTTTGATAAACAATGGAATAAAATCTTGCCCTATGTCCTCTTTGCATATAGGAGTGTTCCACAGGAATCCACAGGGTATTCCCTTTTCCAGCTGCTGTATGGCCGAAATCCTAGAGGCCCCCTAGACTTGGTGAAGGAAGAGTGGGAAGCTCCAACAAAAGCACCAGAGAGTACAGTTTCCTTCCTACAGGACACCTATCGCAGACTGGAGGAAGCGAAAGTACTAGCAGCTCAGACGGAGAAAAGCGCAAAGGAAAAAAGAAAAAGGTATTATGATCGGACTTCACAGAATAGAACACTCCAGGTGGGAGATTTAGTTCTAGTATTATTACCACCTTCAACCAACAAACTTCTAGCCAAGTGGGAAGGACCAGTCCCAGTGGTAGAGAAACTCTCTGAAACCACATATAGGGTGAGAATGGAAGGAAGCAGCAGACCAATGAGAACTTACCACATCAACATGCTCAAGGTATGGGAAGCCCCTTCAGCAGTGTGCCTAGTTGCTAGCGTTGCATTAGAAGAGGGACAGGAGATGGGCACGTCAACCTGGACCGGAGCAAGCGGTTTAGCAGAAACACATATCAATCCAGACTTGGAGGAAGATCAGAAGACACAGTTGATGCAGTTGCTGGAAGCACACAGAGGCATGTTCACAGACCGACCAGGCAGGACACAAGAAGTGGTCATTGAGATACAGACGGGGGAGGCCTTACCAATCCACTCTCCGCCATACCGGCTACCCCATGCAAGGAAAGAAATGGTCCAGAAAGAGATACAACAGATGCGCAGGGATGACCTGATTGAGCCAAGCACCAGTGCATGGGCATCCCCCATCGTGCTGGTGACAAAGAAGGATGGGTCGATAAGGATCTGTGTAGATTATAGGAAAATCAATGCAGTGACCCATCCAGACCCCTTTCCAATACCGAGGATAGAGGAGATGATTGATAGCCTGGCAGGAGCAAGATACCTGGTGACCTTGGATCTAACCAAAGGCTACTGGCAAGTACCAGTAGGAGAATCGTCGAGACCAAAAACAGCTTTTGTGACACCTCTCGGAAAATACCAATTCAAAGTAATGCCGTTTGGCTTGGTGGGGGCGCCTGCAATCTTCCAGAGAATGATGAATGCCATCCTGGGCCACCTAACTGCTTATGTCGCTGCATACATGGATGATGTGGTAATCTATAGTTCTACCTGGCAGGATCATCTCCAACACATCCAGCAGACGCTTGTCCAGTTGGGAAAAGCTGGCCTAACAGTAAAACCAGGGAAGTGTAGATTCGGAATGCAGGAGTGCCCGTACCTTGGCCATGTTGTAGGAAGGGGCCAACTCAAACCGATAAAAGCCAAAATAGAGGCAGTAGCAGGCTTTACCACTCCAAAGAAGAAGAAGGACGTCAGATCCTTCCTTGGATTGGCTGGGTATTACCGGAAATTTATTCCGGGATACTCCACCATTGCCACCCCACTTACCGATCTAACTCGCAAAGAGCTGCCAGACAGAGTGATATGGAAAGAAGAGCAAAAGCAGGCCTTTGACACACTTAAGAAGGCCCTGACCACAGAACCAGTACTACAGGGACCGAACTTTACAAAACAATTTACCGTGCAGACTGATGCCTCTGATGTAGGAATAGGAGGAGTCCTTAGTCAAAAGGACGAGGCACAGGAAGATCGCCCTGTGGCATTCTTCTCCCGGAAACTTCTTTCCCGGGAGAAGAACTATGCAACAGTGGAGAAGGAGTGCCTCGCCATCATGGAGACGATAAAGCACTTTTACGTTTATTTAACAGGAGTTCCCTTCACTGTGGTCACAGACCACAGCTGTCTGCGCCACCTCAATCAGATGAGAGACACGGGGGGAAGACTAACAAGATGGGCCCTTGTCCTACAACCATACAACTACATAGTCCACCATGGACCAGGAAGTAAGAATGCCAATGCTGACGGATTGTCGCAGCAAGCATGGGAGGATGCTCCAGTTACAGTGCAAGAGAAGAGACAGGGGAGTGTCGAGGATTCCAAGCCTGGGGAACCCTCAACAGATTCCAGATTAGGTCATCTGATGACCTCATCAAGCGAGAGCTAATTAACACTCTGACCTCATGCATAAACTGACATTCTAATTGACAATATAATGGTGTGATCGGTATGCATATGACCTTTTAAGGCTTGGGAGGTGGGGAGACTGAGAAACTATTTAAAGGGATCAGTTCTCAAACTTTGAGGCGGAGTTGAGTTGTGGAAAGTGTTATCTGATTTATTGATTCTTCTAAATCCTATCAGAGTGATAGCTAGAGCCACTGGTCTTATTAACCAGTGATCCTCTACACTCTACTTAACCAAAATCATTACTTTCTCTTTGACTGCCTATTAAAAAAAATTATCACAATTGTTTGTAGGGACACTATCTTCCTGGCCATTCTTACTGCTTGAGAAACTTGTCCAATCTTTTCATGCTATTTCTGGAAACCATTCCACAATCCCTGAAACTTTGGTCCCCTTTTTGTATTAGTTTGGTCAGTGCATTTCAAAGATATTTCCTCATGGGTCGAACAATATATATTTCTTTTGGGTAGATAACTCATTGGGTCAGGTGCATACCAAAATATTTTAGTTGATATCTTCACTTCAGCCTGATAATGAGAGAAATGGTGAATCAGAGGACGAAAAAATATATTGTGACACACATAAACTCCCCCCTCCCTTGAGGTTCTCCCCAGGGGGATATACCTGATTTGTTTGGTCATAAATCATTTCCAGCATCCACAGAGCATCCCTGTTAGTTTGGTCTGTATGTTTTGGCGAGGCTTAAACACAATCACACATACATGAAAAAATTGCTCCAATTTGGTCTGGTGGTTTGGACTAACAAACAGATGAAAATGCCTCCTGAGATGCTCCCTAAGGGAGAGAGCCTCAATTTTTATAGCTAAGAACAATCTGCGCCACATGCCCAGCTACCGTGGAAAGGTTGATCTGATTTGATCCAGCATTGCCCAGGTTAAACCTGATGCAGGGTGAAATGAGGTGTCCCAGAGGGAGGGCTAAGGGTTAACCAGACCACCTAGATTGGTGGAATATTTGGGGGGGGGGGGGGGAGGGGGGGGGGGCAGGAAGAAGAATCCTGGGAGGGGGGCGGGAGGTTACTAATCATTTTATCCACAGTGTTTGTTTGTAACCAGTTAATGAGAAAATTTTCATCTTGATTGGTTGAGGGATGATGGTGCAGTGGCTGAAAAACAGTATTGTGACATTGAAAATGCCCCACATGATGCTTCCCTTAGGCATATCGCTGATTTGTTGGTTTATAATCAAGGTTGGAGATTGGAGAATTAAAATGTTAGCAGTTCAATTCAACATACTATGAATAAGATTAACAGCCTGGTTCATTGACCAACCTGTTCATAGTGTAGCTGTGTACGAGTTCCACCACAGATCCAAACACTAAAGATGAGTTCTGGATGAACAGAAAAAGGGTGTCATGCAAGACTTATTTGGTAATAACAATTGTTGTTTTCTTACTCTGTCATTGTTGTCAATTGTTCTAATTGTTGTTGTCATTGTTCTAATTGTTGTCATTGTTCTTGTTGTAGTCATCGTTATTGTGTTGTTGTCATTGTTCCTGTTCGCTTATTGAATGTTGATATTTTAAATGGGGGAGGGAAGGACTAGAGGTCATAAGCACAAAAAGTTGGAACAAAGTTGTAACAATTTTTGAACACACCATTACTTTTCCCTTTGCAATGTGGAGGTATTTGTAGCACCATATTGTTTTTTATTCGGAGTGCTTTAAAATGATATGTTGATATTTCTATAGACCCATTTTCTTAGAAGATACATGACCTGTTAGGACTCCAACCTAACTATGACATTTATATACTTACAATAAACACTTAATCTGATTGACATCCATTTAGCTACTAATTAAGCCACTTAAATGTAAGTGATGGGCAATTGATCTCCATTTACTAATTATCTTACACTAAGATTGTAAATATCACATATAGTGGTCATCATATATATATATATATAGACATTTCTTGTGAGCCTGCTAGACTACTATGGCCAGCTCCTGCTGGGATACTTTAATTCAGCACAATCACTATTTTTCTTCATTAAACTACATAAGGCTTGAAACCTGTGTAGGCATCCAGGATACTAAAACTCTCCATTAGTGTACAATCGAGCTCTGGTGGCAGCATTACCTTCTGTGGTCCAGGGACTGGTGGCAGCACACCAACATCTGGTGGCAGCAGCGTAGCTAACCTCAGCAGGATGAATTAACCGTCGAATGGATCACTGTACTTTAACCATCCTCAACCAAACTCTTACAGTGTGAGTCCAAGTATTTCTTATTCCCATCTTTTCTTTTCTGCTTAAACTCAGAAAGAATTGTTATGATGAAAACCAGGAACACCGATAGAGCTGAAGGTTATAAGGCATCTCTGATGTCTGATGAGGATACTATCTCCTCACCACTATATACAGGGCAGACACCCGACACTGCTCTTCAAACCTTGCAGACATTGACCAAACAGATTATGAAGATGCAACATGAGACTATGCTGAGAGAGCAGGCCTGATAAGATCAGCTGGACTGAGAAGCAACAGAACGAAATGAGATAAATGTCCAGGACAAATTGGGCCGACAAGCATTCAAAGAGTTCAAATTAAAGGCTCAGCAAGACCTGGATATGCCAGGCTTGAGCAAGATAAACTCCTGACTCAACAGAGATTAGACAGAGAAGAAACTAGAGCCAAGTAGCTACAGCTAGAGAAAGTGAAACAGAGTTTGGCCCAATGGAAAGATTCCAACAAGCCTGCAGCCTACCTTCAGAAGTTTCAGGAAACGATAGCAGCTGCCCAGATTGACCAGGCTCTGTGGGCTACAAAATTGACTCCTCTCCTTACTGGGAAAACATTTAATGCCAACACTACTGATATCCCAGTGGTGGCCAAGAAGACCTGACATCTCTGTGGAGGCCAAGAAGACTTATATGGCACTCAAGAAAGGCAGTTCTGTGGCTATTGCAGGACATTTAGAAATATACAATGTCAGGCAGGATGCTTGCTAGAAGGTTGCAATAGTGGATGACATGGTGCATGCCATGGCCACCGAAAGGTTCCGTTCCCTCTTCAGCCATAAAGATGCTGACTATATCTGCAACCGGAGATCAGCTACTCCTCAAGAGTATGTCACATTTATGGCATACTAGCTGGCAACTAAAGACCATTCAGACCATGTTATCCCCAGGGAAAACATCAGCAGAGGAACTATCAGGATGACAAACCCTGACAGAGTGAAAACAACCCTCCAACACCTATATGGAAACAACAAGCCAGACCTCCTTCTCCTCCAGCCAACACAAAGTCAGAAACTCAATGCAGCAGCAACCTGGATGACAGAACTGTGGTGTTCTATGGCCGTGGGCAAAAAGGTAATAAACGCCCGCATTGCCCAAGCAGGTCAGGAGGATAACATCTATACCTTAGACCTCACTCTACCTGGCAAGAAGGATTGGTCAGTTTGAATGTAATAGTTGATTCCGGTTCTGTTTTGACTGTAGTGTACCCGAGACACATCCAGCCAGATGAGTATACTGGAAGACTGTCAGACTTTAGCAGCACTTCACGACAATGGCCACTGGCAAAGACCAGACTCCAGGTTGGCGAGCACAATGATTTCTACACTGTTGCAGTTTCTGACTGTCGACCAGGATAACGCTTATCTTGAAATGGACCTAGACTGTTGGACTATCAGTTATATGTCAAGAAGCACAACAAACCCAGGCTGCCCAGGTGTTAATGACTAGAGCACACACTGTCTGGGACCAAGCTGAGCAACAGCTTCTTGATGAAGCCACTTAACAGTTAGGAGCAGCCCCCACTGCCCTGGGAAACATCTATGACTTCGTTGATTCTATATTCCGGACGGATTTAGTTATTCCAGCTCCAGAGCAGTCTGAGCCAGATGCCAACCTGCCTAACCCTGAACTACTTCCAGACTTGACCCCTGCATGTCTGATCGATTGGACCTCATTAAACAGTAAAAGAGTGATGCATTACTGGCTCGCTATGCACCCTGGCAGATGAGCAAAAAAAAGGCTACAGTTAGGAAGATGAATTTCTTGTCCACCATGACAATGACAAACTCGGCACCAGAATGCATTGCCAGACTCCAGATGCCACAACTTAATGAAGATGGCACACACAGCTCTCACTGGTGGCCAATTCAGAAGAAAGACGACTCAGGTTCACATCAGATGACACTTCACCTGGCCTGGTATCACTGTAGATATGCAAGAGCATTGTCCTACATGCCCCGAGTGCCAATGTGCCGCATCCCTAACTCACAGCTGGCCTCAGGAAACTCGTCGATGATGGCGTCGAGAGAGTGAATACGGGCAACATGGAGACAACAGTCGGAGGAAAGGCTGGCAACACCAGACGCCACCACATTGAGATCGTCGAGACTACTGAGACGCTTATCAGACATGTCATCCCTTCAACACTTTCCTGTCAGCATGACAATTTTTTCTAAAATAGCCTTCGATATAGTTGGACCTCTTCCCTGCACGAAATCTGGTTACAACCTGTTTACCAGTATATGCTACTCCAGCAAATATCCTGAGGCAATTTCACTCTAGAGAGTCACTGCTGAGGTCGTTGCTGAAGCTTTGATGGAAGTTTTCTCCAAAACTAGCCTTCCGGATGAAATCTTAACCGATCATGGTTCTGTTTTTGTTGGTCGTATTGTAACCAATCTTTGTTATTTCATAGGTTTGACCACCGACTTCTCCTACAGTCTTCAATCAGATGGCATATTGGAGAGATGGCATAACTCACTCAAAGCTATGCATAGGAAGGTTACAACTGACAAGAAGAATCGGGATAGATACTTCAAGTTCGTTCTGTTCTCAAATTGAGACACTCCCCATACCATGAAAGGACATGCCCTATTTGAGCCCTTCTACAGCCAGAACATCGGAGGCCCTCTATCAGTGCTCTCATCCTGGCTGACTGGTGATGCCAATGAAACCATTGTGATAGACTATATCCAGATGCTCAAACACAGGATGGAAAGCATGGCAGCCAATTTTGGTTCATGAGAACTGGCAGCCATGACAGCTATGAAAAAGACTTACGATAAATCGGAAAACCACAAAGATTTTCCACTAGGTTCAATGGTCTTGATCAGAGAACTTCATATCACAGAAAGGATGGAGGACAGTTGGAAAGGTCCATACGAGGTCACTCACAAAGCCTCTTCACTCAACTACAAGATTACTATCCCAGGGAGAGGAAATCGTTCCTGAACACTCCATGTTAACATGTTGAAGCCCAGGGGGATTGTACACTACAAAGTCATGAGAATCGTTGTCGCAATAGAAGACGACCATAAATCTCCTTCTCAACTGCCTTATCCCTCTCTGCTCACCAAGCAGCAAACAGAGCAACTGCAGGCTCTCCTGCATCGATTTCCAAAATTCTAACCATGTCACCCGGTCCTAACACTGTCATTGAGAATGAAATCAACACCAGTGAAGTTCTGCCCATAGGAACAGCACTCTACAGACTGGTTCCAGTGCGTGGGCGTACGACAAATTTCTGTGATCCCGCCTCTTCTCAACACTATAACTCAGGGGGGGTTCACCGGAAAAAAATTCTGACTCGTCAGTATCACAGCTAAGTGCTTTAGCTACCCTCAGACCAATTTGGGGGCGCGGCGGTCAAGGCGCCTTTGAGTTATCTTTGCCATAAATTAGGAAGTGAGTGACCCTTGCGTTTTTTGGATATATCTACTAAGAAAAGGTGCCTATGGGGACTTTTTATATATCATCTTAAAGCACACACAATAAGCAACAAGCTGGTATAATAATTATTTGCACAGAAGAAAGGGAAAAAAAGTTATGACAGTCACAAAAAAAAATTGCAAATTTCGGAAAAAATGGTGTAGTCCAGAGTTTCACCAGGTCCCAGCAAAAACAGTAGACACATTTATGACTGTATTTTGTAACCCCTGGGGCAAGTTTCAGTAAAAAAAATGCCCTTCGGTTTAAGAAATGTTCCAGCAACATTTCAGAGGTTATTGGACCAAATGCTGGACAATCTGCTGGATTTTTCTTGTACCTACATGGATAACATTGTTATAGTTAGCGGGAAGTTCATTCCCAACACCGCCAAATCATACTTCGACGTCTTAAAGATCTAAACTTGAGGTTAAACCTTCAAAGTGCACCTGGGCATTTGCCACAAGCTTCTTCTTAGGCCACGTGGTGGGAATGGATGAGCCACTCCCGTAGACTGCTAGGTAACAGCTATCTGGGACATTGCTCAACCCATATGAATTCCGATATTCACTCCTTCCTAGGACTCATTGGATTTTTTTGAAAATTCATTCCTCTATTTGCCCAGCACTCACAAATACTTACTGCAGCCACAGTGAAAGCAGCCCAGGAAATGGTGGATTGGACAGATGAAATGAACTCGGATTTTGTGTCCTTAATGAATTCTCTTTGTGCTTCACCCTCTCATATTATCCCCCCCACACACAGACATGTTTGTGTTGCAGACTGAGGCCTCTATCCGAGGTCTGGGTGCTGTTCTCACAGTTGTCAGGGATGGAGAAGGGGAGACTAACCCATTTTACTCCGAAATTTGCAAAAAAAAATTGTACCTGTCATAACTTTTCCCCCCTTTTTTCTGTGCAAATAATTATTATACCAGCTTGTTGCTTATTGTGTGTGCTTTAAGATGATATGTAAAAAGTCTCTATAGGCACTTTTTCTTAGAAGATATAGCCAAACACGCAAGGGTCACTCAAAAAATGGCACTTCCTAATTTACAACTACTCTAATTCCAAGGCGCCGTGAGCTACAGACCCCAAACTTTTTCAATTCTACCAGCCTAGACCCATTACTCTGCCACTGAATTAAAAGCCCTGGCTGTTGTCTCTGCAGACGGACACTTTGACTATTACCTGGTGTGATGTCCCTTCACCATCCAGACGGACCACCATGCACTCTCTTTTCCACACCACAAAACACCTGAATGTTCACAAGCTAGATGGGAATTCAGATTACAACACTACTTATTCACTATAACCTACAGGCCAGAAAGAAGAATGCTAATGCAGATGCTCTCTCCTGCCAGGCCTCATGCTCATGCATGGATAAACACCAAACTTCCTAGCATGGTTTTGAGGAGTGTCCAAAATACAGCCCTATAACTTTTCAACACCAAAACACATAGTGAATCCAGAGTCACTAATAAATATCACAGCCAATTAACAGCTAAAGGCTTTATGCAAGACTAATTTGTCCGCGATACAATAGAACATGTCAAATCCCCACCAATCCCGTACTGGAGGGAAGAGGGCTTGATATGAACAGGCGCTAGGGTCATTAAACGCAATACATTTACTTAGAATATAGCAAGTTCTCTCTAATACAACGAACTCACAAAGAGAAATGTCATTCCAAGCATCTGCAGAGCTCCAACTTGCGCGCAGTAGAGTGAAGACCGTCGTAACCTACGCACGAGCTATAGTTCGTTATATTGTTTTACGAGCACGCGCATCCTCTGCTCTGATATTAGCGAAGTTAAAAAGGTGTCACATTGCAAAGCAGATCGAAACTCAGCAGTAGCGAATGACAAAGTTGGCATTTTTTTCTTGACGCGGACGTGTGAGCACGGTTAGTATATGATTCACTGTTTACGTATCCTATATGACTGCTCTCTCATTTCCTCCTCTTGTTTTTGTTCTTCTGCCCCTAACCTCTCGTTGTTATATGAATTTTTCAAACCCTATGCTTTCGTTATTTCGGTATAATTCCCTTAAGGAACACACTTCCAGAATCGGAAGTTAGTTTAGCCTCCAACTCAACCTATTTAAAGATGCTTCTAGTCATTAATTTTTTTCTACTTCTCTATGTTGATATATATATATTTCTTTTTGATTGTGGTGTACTTTCATATTAGCTTTTCAGCTAGTTGGTCCACCCACATGTGTTAGTATATGTATCTAATAAAAAAATATTAAATTTTTTTTTTTTAAGTAGACTTTCTTTCAGTCTGGTTCTAGCTAGACTTTTTAAAGCTAGTATAATTCCCTCAGACTGCTATATGGCTCGATTTCTCATAGCAAAGGACAACTTCTTACTCAAGTCAAACATCCATTGTTGGGAATTAGATGCAAAAACAAACCAAAAAAATGGGCATATACTAGAACTGAATTTAAAAAAAAAGGACTCTACATTTTCTACAAATGAATGTAAGGCATTCTATGTGTTGAGGTACCACACAATATCCTAGCTTCGGAGTACCAAAAAAAAAATAATAATAAAATAATAAAAGAAGAAAAGTACTCACAGTCTACATTCTGTATCTTCTTCACACTGATCATCATGCATATTCATTTCTATGAAGCCAGTTTTCTCCTGTTTACTTATTGTGCCACACCACTCAGCCAGCATTAAGTGTTAGAATATAATATTTATCGCTATGTTACTAGCAGAGCCTCCACCATTACTGGGATCCAGGTGTTGAATAATTCCTCTATAATTGCTCCATTGATAATCCTACCAGCAAGACACAAGTTATGAATATATTGCTAAACTAGATCATCGTAACTCCCCAGTTTCTATGGCCTTCCCACAATTAATGAGACAATGCTGAAACATCTTCTTGGTTTTTTTAATTGATAATAATATGCTTTTAAAACCTAATACATGGATATCTCTATGCAAAGCTACATCTGTTCCTATTATAGTTCTATGGGCGTCATTATAAGCACACTAAATCCCTCTTCGTATTCTGGCTTTCCTCTCATTCATGGCTTCAAGTAATATTGCCATCCCTTTCAACATCGAAGAGGAACAAGTGGATGCTCAGAACAATCTTGTTTCTATCCAAGACACTGCATATTGGATTGACCCACTTTTGAAAATGGCAAGGGGGAAAACGGGACAAAATTATCTCAGCTAAAACACATATCAGTAGCTTTTTAGCTGTCTAAATGGAGATTTCTGCTAATTAGCTCCAAATATACTCCTAGTGTGCCTTGTATCCTTCGCTACCTTAAAAATATTCTTTGTTTCTTTCATTATTTCTTCATTCACATAACTGACACGCAATAGGTCCTCTCATCAAAATTTTATAGAAAACTACATAAAGGACCACCACTACTCCGTTTTTCTATCCAGTGAAGCAAAAAAAAATGAGGCAAAAGTGGTACATATCATCAACACGAGTTATGTTGACGATTCAAAACACATTGAATGACTATTTCTCAGTCAGCTATTTGGTGTGAAGAGTTCTCGCCTCTGGTCAACAGCTAACATGACTAAAGGTGGCCATCACTGATTCTCTACCAAAATATATGATGTTGTGTTCTCCTGTGCAATGTTACCAAGTCCTGAAGGAAACTATAGCTAACCCTACATGGGTCTTACCAACAATAGCAACAAAATCTGATTATTTTGTAGTGAACAGTGGTACACATTGGTACAATCAATAATAGAAACATTGAATAGCAACATATATCATGTTCTGGCATGGGTACAATATATATCATATTGATATGAGGGTAGTGTACAACAATAAGCCCAAAGTAACTAAATACATTGTTTCCTATCCCTGCCCACATGCTAATTGGCATTTGCCTAGTTAATTTCATTATTCATTGTTAATTAAATTTTATGAATTCATGCACAAGTGCAGCCGTTTGTTTCTTCAAGCTTGCATTGGAGAGTATTTGCATAGTCCTTCAGCGACCAAGGTAGGAGGAAGATGTTTGGGATTTGAGTGCAAGGTTTAGGGGAGGGAAGCGGAGAGGAGGACCAATGCATGTAGATAAACTCTGGTACGCTGATATCACATCAAATCGAAAAGCTGATTTTAAGGTGCGACTTAGTCAGAACCCCCAATAAATTTTACCAAATTCTCACCATAACTTTTTCCTTACCTTTGTGCAGGTAATTATTTACCATACTGTTGCTTATTGAGGAAGCATTGTGGTGTTTAGCAGATGTAGGCAGCTAATTTTTGCACACACTTCAAAACTTGTGTTTTTGAGGCATGTCCAAATACAGTACCCTATAACTTTTAACAACATGACACTTCATGTATCTTATTCACACATATTACAGCTACCAGCTTTGGGAACATACATACCAAATTTGATGTATTGTTTTCCAGGCATGGGTGGGATATGATTGCCAAACTTGGGGATACAGATTAGTTTTTTTGAGTGACCATTATGTTAGTGCATGTATCGTCTAAAAAAGTGCCTATACAGATATTCAACATATTATTTGAAAGCACACAGAATAAGCAACAATTATGACATTAAAATTACCTGCACAGAAGTAGAAAAAAAAATTTGATAAAAACTTTTAGATATTTTTAGGGTGGAGTTCAGGCCTATTGTCCCACCAGCTGAAGAAAGACACAAAAAGATAGAACAAAAAAATTTGTCTATGAGAATTTTCATTTTTACAAAGTCAATCACATCCACGCTATCAGTAATGCCTTTATATTATTAATAATATTATTATTATTATTATTAGCTGAAAAACATGACCTCCAGCTACTATTTCTGTGTTGTTATTTGGTGATAAACTCATTAAGAACTCGCACATAAAACATCTTAGCTTCAGTCAAAACGCCTGTAACTCAGCACTCTATATGCCTCATTTCCAGCTTATAGCTCACCCTGATGACTCGGCTATAACATTTAGCCCATCTATTTTTCGTCCTATAACAACCTCCAGCTGCCTTTTTTATGCATCCACTATTGATGAGCGCAACGATGACCCGTACCCGGTTATTATTATTATTATTATTATTATTATTATTATTATTATTATTACTATTACTATTATTATTATTATTATTGTTATTATTATTATTATTATTATTATTATTATTATTATTATTATTATTATTATTATTATTATTATTATTATTATTATTATTATTATTATTATTATTATTATTATTATTATTATTATTATTATTATTACTATTATTATTATTGTTGTTGTTGTTATTGTTATTATTGTTATTATTGCAACTACCATTATTATTATTATTATTTATTATTATTATTACTATTGTTGATATTATTGTTGTTGTTGTTGTTGTTGTTGTTGTTGTTGTTGTTATTATTATTATTATTATAAATTACTATTATACTATTTGATTAAGTTCATTCTATTTGATTTAAGTTAGAGCAGCAGTTACAGGTATCTCCTAATTTCTATCAAAAGTATACATTAATATAATTGTTTTGTTTTTATTATTGTTTTCTTAATTTATTAATAAATGAACATCATAGTTACATCTCTTTTCAAAGTGGCTGCAAGGAAGCTAAGTGTGTTTCCCCGGCAAACCATCAACTAGAAGTTTGAAGACTTTTTTGTTCTAGTTCTCGAATACACTAACATCTAGATCAAAGAGTATGGCAGTATTTTAAGCTTATAGCTGCTGTGCTTTATCAACCGAGCTTTAACTAGTAATGTGGGCAATAAAGTTTGTGTCAAAGTTCTTCTATAATCTGTTGCCGTCAGCTATAGCTATCTGGCTACTCACACTTTTGGAAGCTGTCGACAATGATGCATCTTGCTGCAAACCTCACCATTTCAGAAAATATCCAATAGAGTCGGGTTGTAGCTTCAGTAGCGAAAAGCCAGAGTTAGATTTTCCCATGCATGCTCTAACATTGCTAGCCTAATATTTTTGTAGTGGTTACCAACCATTGGGTTTGTGAAAAATGCATGTGCAGGTATATCTGTAATTGGCGTTAAAGAATAATAATAAAAAAAGGTAACTGCTACTTTTAACCTCTAGTGAACTTTCCATAGAAAGTTTCAGGCAGATAAGCCCAGTAGTTTGGCCACAAGACCCTTTAGGAAATATTATATATACCAGTACATTGTATTGTCCAGTGCTTTCCAGCAGGTTATCTATTCAATAAGTATCATAAAGTTGCCACTATTTTTCTCCAGTCGGTAAGTTTGGAATAAGTTGCTCATACAATGATGTTATGCTACCATTATATCAGTATTCTGGTTCAATATTAATGGCTGCCTCATAGTAGATATTTTTTATTACTATTACAGAGAATGAAATCCAAGTACACAGTCTATGTCATTGTGAACATAGTGGTCTTATTAGGATTATTTTTTTTGTTGTCAACATTTTCCAACAGCCAAGAAAGAACTTACAGGCACAAAATAGATAATGTGGAGAGTTTTGTTCCACCAACCGAACAACAAGAGCTCAAGAGCTTTACTCGATCCAACAAAGAAAAACATATGAAAAAGATGGTTGATATGAACAATCCATTTTCCTTCTTGCCCTCCACACCTCTGTCCAAGGATATCATCATTTACGGTGCATACTTTGATGAAAGAGCACGAAATGGACATAGTAATGTCACTGTATTCTTGATCAGTGTTAACAGAACTATTTTTGACCGCAAGTGGATCACTCAATGCGGAGTTGGTTCTGCCACATCAAATAATTTTGAAATCCATTTTGTCCAAGAAACTAATCTGATGCATAATTGGTTAGGTGATCGCAAGTTTCCCTTCGAACAAGTCACACTCAATTGCTATGACTTGCCAGTAGTGAATGGTAGCAGAGCATTTGTAGTTTATCAAAGCAGTAAGAATGTTATCACTGATGAGTTCGTGAGTGAATCTCTGACACCACTGATAATTCCTGCTCCAAGGATCCAGCCATCAGGAGAGCACAATCTATCAGTATTGACATGTACGAAAGCACACAACAGAGGTGTTTCATGGCTACCAGAGTTCATCAGATACCAGAGGACTCTTGGTGTGGACCATGTACACCTTGCCATGATAGACACTTTCATCCAGGATGGTGGATTCCGAGACTACCTCTTATCAGATGAGTTTACCCGTACTGCAATACAAGAAGGTTATCTCTCCATCACTGTTTGGCATGAATGGTATGATGATAACGAATTTTACGTCCATGGGACCATATTTCAGTACTTGGATTGCATGTATCGTTTCAGAGGGACTTACGATTATGTCTTCCCATTAGACAGTGATGATTTCTTCAACCCAAGTATACCTGGTAAGACAAAACTGAAGGAATATATCGTAGACTACTGCTCTACAGAACCATTCGTTTCTTGTGCATTCAAATGGTTGATTTACTATCCTGGAGTATGTGGAATGTTGGAAAAAGTAGGGGAGGACGGTAACGTCACCAAATACTTGAAACCTCATAACGCAAAGGATCAATTAAAATTCAAGTCATTGCACTCAATGAAGGCCATTGTGGATTTCTCATTTCATGATGCCACATGCAAAAGATGTCTCCTGCCAGGATATTCAGTTAGAAAAATCAAACCCGAGATTGCATATGCAGCCCACAATAGATTATATATGGATAAAAATCATGCTAAGGTCTGCTAGCCAAGTTCTGCTAGCATAGTTTATATTTTAGAATTTTATTATTATTATTATTTTGTCTAAAACATTTTTTGTCATATTAAATGCAACTGAATAATGATGATGATGATTATAATAATATTAATTTAAAAAAAATTAATTGTAGTAATGTAATAACTGGTTTTATAGAAATTACTGTTGCAAAGTAATACAGCTGCAATGTTACACATTTATTACTAGCAGAAAAAAAGCGGGTTCCGCCGACTTATCTCCTTTATTCGGTGATGAGCTAATCGACGACTCGCAAATGCAATTGTCATTGCTTCAGTCTGAACATCTTTAACCAACACTTCAATTATCCTCTCTTTCAGCTTATCACGCTCCCTGATGTCTCTACTATAGTATAGCCCTTCTATTTGTCTCCTAGCTGAAAAACGCTGCCTCTGGCTGTCGTTTCACACAGATGTTATTAGGCAACGCCTTAGCTGTCTCTAACCCAGATAGCATTTCTATATATTTGCTTCACTAATGGCGGGCCTAAAGCCTCAGCTAGAGTATATAGTACAGAAAAACGAAGCCTCTGGCTCCCCTTTTCTGCACCGCTGTTCGGCGATGAGCTCAACGACGACTCACGCTTGGTTCACTGATTTACCTGCAAAAAAAATGTCCAGAGTAATTTTTTTAAATTTTATTATTATGTCCGAATATCTTCCTAACTTGACGATGCAGCATTCAGAACTCGGGAAGGAGTCTGTGGTCATTAAAAAAAACGTGTATATATATATATATATATATTACAATATAGATTATATCGAAAGTTTATGGAATTTCATTGACATGTAGTAGACTCTCTACGACTCTAGTTAACAAAAGCTAAACAGAATATTTTTTTGCTGAGATATATATAAGCTTTGGGTTTAGCCAGCCATCTTTAAAAAAGTGTACAGGAAAATAGGGAGAACTAATGCACTTTGCGCAGTAATACAAACTTCATTCATCTCCTCCCTGCAGTAAGGTTTTAATTTGTTTAATATGTACTGGGAACTCGTCTATACAGGCTTGTACACTTTATGCCAGCATAGTTATGGACACAATAGGTTATAAAAGTAACTAGTGACATGGCTATGTAGAAAAGAAATCACGAGTTCTTGCCATTCCTCTGCTGCAGCTCTAGAGCGAAGTATTATTGATTCAGCCATCATTTGCAGCATCTGGAGAGAGTGTTCTCTGCATAATAACTCATTTAAAAGCAAGCAGTATATTCACTAGATTATGTTGAAGCAGACTCTTATGCAGCACAACAATTATTACTGTTTTACACAATATACCAGGTATAGCTATTAGCTAGTACCAGTCAGGTCATTAAAATATAAAATAATTATTTTGAAGAAGAAGCTTAATAGGTAATTAGTCGCAGCATAATACGAGCTAAAATGGAGCAAAGCGTAACAGGAGCATAATATACCCAAGCCTTCATCTCAGGTACCAGATCTCTCCTTTCAGTTAGAAGTATTGAACCTGAGTTTGCATATTACATGTGGCCCACAATAGATTGCATATATGGCCCACAATATATTGCATGTGGATGGTAGACATGCTAAGTTCTGCTAGCATTTGTTGGTAGCAGATATTATATTGTGCACCCTGACCTTCATCAGTGACAATATGTGTGAATTTCCTTGACAATAGACAATGTAGAGAATTATTACAAACCATTACAACATATGCACTATTATACTACTGCTACTACATCTCCTACTACTATACTACTACTATTATAATACTACTACTGATATGGCTACCACTATTGCTACTACTGCTGCTACTACTACAAGTACTACAACAACCTACTATTACTACTTCTATGTACTAGCCCATCAGACCAAATGGTGTCCTTGTTGGTGATATGAAGTATATATAGCTAAAGTCTGTTCACGTTGATGAGAGCCATGGAAGTTAAGCAGGTCAATTACAACAATAACTGCGTGAGTTCCACAAGAAACCTTGCTATAATAGTTAACAAAAAGTGTGCATCAAACCCTCCGACTCAGCATAGTATTCCATTCCATCAGCAGAAAAATACTTTAGACTTCTATAGTGTTCCAACAGCTGGTTTCATAGGGGTCTTCCTCCCTGCTTCTAATGCTGACTATCCAACATTCCCTCGGCAAAATAATCTCAAACTCACGGGAACAACACTAATATAGCGCAATAAGTAATTGCATTCCGTTACGCCTAAGGTACCTCCATAGGGTTTGTATTAGTTTCCTATAGCTCTCTATGGCACGTGCTATAAATCAACATATGTGGTACACAGAAGCGCCTCACCTAGAGATGCTAAATCTAAGTGCGTATAAATTGATATTTAGTTACAGAAATTATTTTTTAATATCTAGGGAGGCTCAGGTCAGCGTGGACAGAGTATAGGTACATTATGTGTGAGTCAGCGTGGACAGACTAGAGGTACATTATGTGTGAGTCAGCGTGGTCAGTCTATAGGTACATTATGTGTGAGTCAGCGTGGACAGACTAGAGGTACATTATGTGTGAGTCAGCGTGGACAGACTAGAGGTACATTATGTGTGAGTCAGCGTGGACAGACTAGAGGTACATTATGTGTGAGTCGGACAGACCAGAGGTACATTATGTGTGAGTCAGCATGGACAGACTAGAGGTACATTATGTGTGAGTCAGCGTGGACAGATTATTGGTACATTATGTGTGAGTCGGACAGACTAGAGGTACATTAAAGAAAAGGTGCTGATTACAATCAGTCAAAGAATACAAAATTAGTAACCAACACAATAATTTTGTGTTATTTGACCTGATGTCCCAAACTTGATTCTTCTGTATAATTGGCCCTTTTCATATCCTGCTTCAGAGTGTTAATCAGACTAGTGTGTCGATACGCACATTAACAATAGTGAGGAGATTATAACAACAACAAAAATACTGACTACTGCAATGCAAGGTTATATATATGCATATATGCACATACTAAAATCGCCATTGTCATATTGGCAGTGACCCTACTTATGAGAGGAGTCTGTATTCTGCTGAGTTAGTGGCAAAGTGTGAGAATTCATCATCTGAATCACTCCCTTCATCATTGTGTGCTCCATTCATGCCTATCGGGTTAGTGGTGCTCAGGTTCAAAGTACAAGGAAGAATATCCCTAGTAGGACACAAATTGAAGATGATATAAGAACTGCATTTTTAATGGGTAATCCGATGTTATATTGGTCAATGGCATGGTTCTCAAACGTTTTGCTACCAAGAATCAGTAAAAGAGGAAAAAAATTCAAAAGCTCCACAAGATCACATCACCAACTATGATATGACTATAGCTAAACTTAATCATCCTTATAGCTACAAGTGAATTGGCTCGCTAACTTGCACATGGATATAGTGTGGGTGCTAAATGGTAAATCATGCTAGGTACATATATAGAGAGACATAGGTATGATTTAATACTGTTTCATGGGCGCCTTAAATTCCTGGGTCCCCTAGGGGGCTCCAAGATCCCAAATTGAGAAACACTGATCTTTGGTCTCAAGAATTCCAAGCTTGGTAATTGGAAAATTATAATATTAGTAGTAACACCAGAACCACTGCAGTACCTTCAAATTCAACATACTATAAATAAGATTAACAGCATGGTCCACTGACTAACCTGTTCACAGTGTAGCTATGTATGAGTTCCACCACAGATCCAAACACTAAAGATGAGTTCTGGATGAACAGAAAAAGGGTGTCATTCAAGACTTGCTTGGTAATAACAATTGTTGTTCTCTTACTTTGTCATTGTTGTCAATTGTTCTAGTTGTTGTTGTCCCTGTTTGCTTACTGAATGTTGACATTTTAAATGGGGGAAGGGGGGGGGGGGGGGTGGGAGGAAGTAGAGGTCAAGACCACAAAAAAAATGGAACAAAGTTGTAACAATTCTTGAACACACCATAACCTTTTTTTTTGCCCTGTGTAGGTAATTTTAGTACCTTAGTGTTGCTTATTCCGTGTGCTTTCACATGATATGTTGAATGTCTGTATAGGCACATTTTCCTAGAAGATACATGCACCAACATCAAGGTCACTAAAAACAACTGAACCCCAAGTTTGAAAAATCAACTCACGCATGCAACAAAACAACAAAATCGGTGTGTGGCTTCTCAAAGTCATTAGCTGTGATATATACATGAAGACAATTAGGCTAGGAGTCATAATAATAATAAGTATTTCAGGTAGCCATGTTCGACTCCGCCACCACCAGGTCGTTTTGGGGGACAGGTTGTTTCGAGGCACGACCACTGGTAGAGCGAGCTCCAAGTAGACATTGAATGGAGGAGCGCAGGAGTTCAATATGACAGCTTGCATCTCATCCAAGTAAGAGTAGGGTTATATGGTTGTTCTCACTGTTTAACAAGCATCAATGCTAGCCTTTTGTAGAAGGTGCTTGCAGCCATCGCACAACCCCAGTGAGAGACACAACAAGTGGGTTAAAGGAGCTATGTTCCACACACGCTGTTCATAAGCACTGATCATTACCCTCTCATGTTTTCTGTAGGTGGAAGCATGAGATTGTAGACAGTTGGAGGGGGATAATGGGTTGAATATGCGCACGTCAAAATAGGTTCTCTCCGGGCGACCACCCCAGAAACCATTAGCTGCCACATCGAGCCTGGCTTCGTCCTCGTTTATTGCAGAGGCAGGTTGTAGAGTGGGCTCAATGGAAACTTCACTGCATAGACAGCCAACAGCCTACCATGCCTCGAACCTTGTTTTAATGGTGCCCTCCTTCCATCTGCCATAACAAGGTTCGAGGCATGGGTTTCAGGGAGGGCACCATTAGGACAAGAGAGAGAGACAAGAGAGAGAGAAAGAGAGTGTTCTGCAGTAAAGTGGATCCCACAGGCACAGTGTGTAGGAATATTGGAGGAGAGCCATCCTCAAAATCACATGTTTTGAGTTGTGTCCAATATAAGGCCTTATAACTTTTCAACACGCTCAACGTATAGTAAAATCTATTCACACATATCATAGCTTAGGGCTTTGAGAAGCCACACACCCAATTTTGGTATTTTGTTATTAAAACCGGCATGAATTATGACTATGTATTTCAAACATGGGGCACAGATCTTATTTAGTGACCGTGATGTTGGTGCATGTATCTTCTAAGAAAATGTGCCTATAGAGACATTCAACATATCACTTGAAAGCACACAGAATAAGCAATAATATGATACTAAAATTACCTGCACATGGGTAAGGAGGAAAACGTTATGGTGAGTTCAAAATTTGTTACAACTTTCTTTCAATTGTTGTGGTTTTGACCTCAAGTCCCTCCTTGCTATCCGGAATGCATTCCTAAAATACAAGCACCCAGTGCTGCATAAAGTTAACTAACCAATCATCGGATGCCCTTTGCGCCCAACTTATCTTGACAAAGAGGTAAATGAAGATATCAGTGATGTCATCATGAGACCAGTTCACAATGTCGCATCACATCGCATCACTTGAATAGAACTAGATTCTATTCAAGTGATGTGATACGTTTGATGTTCACAGTTCCGAGTCTCTGCGCATCACTCGTGCGAGCGGCAAGTGTGTGCAGGATCAGTAAGACCATCATCAACCATACCACATCATATGATTGATTTCCAATAAGCAGGTCCAGTCCACTTTGTGATACCACTAATATATCCATAAATGCTTGTTGTTAGGCACTCACTTTACTCCAGGTTCCAGCCTTTGCTAACAGTGCATGTATTATACAGGCCAAACAGGATGATAAATACTACCCCGCTTGCTTAGTCGTCAACTAGTAATTTGTACCAGTTCTAAATATTCAGTCCAACCATACTTACTCACACCACAATGAAGAGGAGGCGGCTGAAGCTAAATGGAGTGAAGCTATTCAAAATCTCAGAAAGAATTTAATCACTCTTGAAGAAATCACTCTCTACAGTGCTGCCAAGCATCAATGATATGGCAAGTTTGAAGCCTGCCACACACAGCCTGTCTTTCAATGGGCAAAGTGATCAAATCAGGAATGCACACCTCGACCAAGTTGAGAGATGACAGCTTACAAACATCAAGCTAATATACTGGAAACAGTGGGGCCAATTACCCACATAGCTACCAAAGGTCAGCTAACCCAGAAAAATGTCATTGAAGTAGCACAGACAGTGCTAAAACTCATGGCAATGCTTCATCCCATACCAGTGGGGAGAGATGGAAATGTGCATTACAAACATGAATGCCTGACTGGTGGACATGGCCAAGGAGGAAGTTGCTTCTCCTGCCCAACTTGGTGAAAACTTGCCCAAGAAATCTAAGGAAAGATATGAGTAGCAATGCCTTGACCAGGACTAAAGAACTCGTTTAACCCTTCCTCTCCAGTTCAAAGAACAATACTGTTCTTTTTTTTTTGTGCAGGCAACTCTTGCAGAATCATCCCATAGGAGTGGCCAAGGAAGAAGAGATAGGTACCAGCACCAGAGGCCTCATCACAGCACTAGCACAACCACTTCAGCACCAGAGGCCCCATCACAGCACTAGCACAACCATTTCAGCACCAGAGGCCCCATCACAGCACTAGCACAACCACTTCCCACTTCAACACCAGAGGCTCCATCACAGCACTAGCAAAACCACTTCAGCACCAGAGGCCCCATCACAGCACTAGCACAACCACTTCCCACTTCAGCACCAGAGGCCCCATCACAGCACTAGCACAACCACTTCCCATTTTGTTGTGAGGCTGCAACAAAATGGGAAGGCCCAGAAGGAAAAAAACCCAAAAAATGAATCGTGTGGCCTTGATCTTGAGACCAACCCACTGTGACCACCAACCCACTGTGACCACCAACCCACTGTGACCACCAACCCACTGTGACCACCAACCCACTGTGACCACCAACCCACTGTGACCACCAACCCACTGTGACCACCAACCCACTGTGACCACCAACCCACTGTGACCACCAACCCACTGTGACCACCAACCCACTGTGACCACCAACCCACTGTGACCACCAACCCACTGTGACCACCAACCCACTGTGACCACCAACCCACTGTGACCACCAACCCACTGTGACCACCAACCCACTGTGACCACCAACCCACTGTGACCACCAACCCAATGTGACCACCAACCCACTGTGACCACCAACCCACTGTGACCACCATCTCCTGTCAAATATTTGCCAAACCTATGCAGTCTCAAATAATAATGAATCCGAAATTCTGTGCATAACTGCCCATCAGGCAGCATCAGCGATCCTTGGATTCTAGACGGAGTACAGAGAAACACAATGGACCAATCCCAACAGTGTCGCGTTCCAGAAGAGCTACTTTTCCCGCTGAAAAAACAACAACGAGGTTATCTTATTAGAGGTGGGAGAAATGGTGAAGAAGCAGGTAACAATCACTCTGCCAAAGGCTCTCTATCACAACTTTTCAGTGTTCTTCCCCCACAAAGGGAGGATGAGACCCATCTTAAAAATATTAGAAAACTAAACTGATTTGAGACAACAGCTTCAAAATGGAGGGTGTTGTGCTTCAAAATGGAGAGTGTTGTGCTTCAAAATGGAGGGTGTTGTGCTTCAAAATGGAGGGTGTTGTGCTTTAAAATGGAGGGTGTTGTGCTTCAAAATGGAGAGTGTTGTGCTTCAAAATGGAGGGTGTTGTGCTTCAAATGGAGAGTGTTGTGCTTCAAAATGGAGGGTGTTGTGCTTCAAAATGGAGGGTGTTGTGCTTCAAAATGGAGGGTGTTGTGCTTCAAAATGGAGGGTGTTGTGCTTCAAAATGGAGGGTGTTGTGCTTCAAAATGGAGGGTGTTGTGCTTCAAAATGGAGGGTGTTGTGCTTTAAAATGGAGGGTGTTGTGCTTCAAAATGGAGAGTGTTGTGCTTCAAAATGGAGGGTGTTGTGCTTCAAATGGAGAGTGTTGTGCTTCAAAATGGAGGGTGTTGTGCTTCAAAATGGAGGGTGTTGTGCTTCAAAATGGAGGGTGTTGTGCTTCAAAATGGAGGGTGTTGTGCTTCAAAATGGAGGGTGTTGTGCTTCAAAATGGAGGGTGTTGTGCTTCAAAATGGAGGGTGTTGTGCTTCAAAATGGAGGGCATTGCTCTTCAACATGGAGGGCAATACTCTTCAACATGGAGGGCAATACTCTTCAACATGGAGGGCATTGCACTTCAACATGGAGGGCATTGCTCTTCAACATGGAGGGGATTGCACTCCAAAATGGAGGGCATTGCTCTTCAACATGGGGGGCATTGCTCTTCAACATGGAGGGCATTGCTCTTCAACATGGAGGGCAATACTCTTCAAGATGGAGGGCATTGCTCTTCAACATGGAGGGCATTGCACTTCAAAATGGAGGGCATTGCTCTTCAACATGGAGGGAAATACTCTTCAACATGGAGAGCATTGCACTTCAACATGGAGGGCATTGCACTTCAAAATGGAGGGCATTGCTCTTCAACATGGAGGGCAATACTCTTCAACATGGAGAGCATTGCACTTCAACATGGAGGGCAATACTCTTCAACATGGAGGGCAATACTCTTCAACATGGAGGGCAATACTCTTCAACATGGAGAGCATTGCACTTCAACATGGAGGTCATTGCTCTTCAACATGGAGGGTGTTGTGCTTCAAAATGGAGGACATTCACGTGATAAAGGGCACTTAGAAACAAGGTACATAACTGAATGACAAGGGCAGACGTAAAGGACTCTCCAGGTTCTACTCGGCAACAGTTCAACCATCCACCATCTTCTAACTATCCCAGTATGCACACTCAGTGGTCAACAGTAATAAGAATATGGCATTCTGAAACAGTCACTTAGTCAAAACGCCAATTTTCTTGCCGACTGACACCGTAAGTCCCTCACTTAACATCTGGCAAAACTGGAAAAAAATGTTTTAGCCACACCGATATAGACATAACCATTAAAATTTTTTTTTTTAAATTAATGCACTAGCAAAGGTAGAAAAATACGCAAAACAACAACAACACAATCAAGCATGAGAAGTCTTTTGGGTGAGATAATATTCACACCTTTTCATATTTAATTAAACCATTTTTAACTGATTGATCGCCATAAGCACCAACAGGTACAAACTCGGACATTGTTCACAAGTGAAACAAAACTATATTTAAATGCTGGACTTTTTTTAACGGCAAATGCCCAGTAGACCTGCAGTGTCAGTACAAACGATCCTAAAGCTGGACTTCCCATCTAACAGGGAGTGAGAAAAAACGTTTTAGTGTGTTAATGCTCAAACTGCCATCATTAACAGCTTCTTCCTGGCATTTACTGCTGTTTCAGGAAACTCGTCCTCGGAGTTAAGCTGCAGAGGCCCCGATGCTTTCCTGGAATCACTCTGAATCCCTTTGCCCTTTAGAGAAAGGAATCACTCTAGGATGGATTCCATTGCTAAATGTTAATTGTAGACACAGAATGATGTAGCGATGCAGAGGTTTTGTTTGCTTATCTCAAACACACACATAGCTAGTACATCCTGAAAAGCTTACTCTTGAAAGATTTAACTAGAAATATTATAATTATATAAACAACACTGTTTTGTAAGCTGCTGAGATATTTCCCAGTATTCGGTGGTCAATCCCGTTAAAAGAATGCTGTATTCTTCTGTAGTGGAGTCAAAACACCCCTACAGTGAAGCTTAACTAGCAAGTAACACCACCAAGCTTAACAACCAACAAGCTTAACAACCAGCAAGCTTAACAACCAACTAGCTTAATAACCAACAAACTTAAGAACCAGCAAGCGTAACAACAAACAAGCTTAATAACCAGCAAGCTCCTAGAGGCTCAAACACTCCATTGGTTGAATCTGTTTATATGTTCATGGGGCAGCTAATTGGCAAATGTTCTGATGCTGTGCATTAACCAACAAAAAAAACCAAAAAAAACACGAGGCACACAAATATCAGTAGCAACCTCGGACCTGTCTGTGTCAGAGTCTGAGCATAGAAAACGTGAGCTCTGTACTTGTGAATAGATTATTAACACATTGTGTAGTGATGTTCCACACATTCATGAAATGTAACTATGTACAAACACTTTGTACCAAGAGTCTTTACATTGTATAGGACAGCTGTTCGTACAGGACTAATAACCTGTCAATAGTCTTATATAGCAGCTACAAGCTACATTCAGCAGAGGCCTGATGTATTGGATAACAACCACCTTGTCAATGGAGACTACTCGTAACATGACTGTTGTTCAATAAGAGTATTGTATATATTCATAGCTCACAGACGATGACTGGAGTACAAAGATCTTCACATACATTCATGAAATTAACTTTTACTTTGATGCGTATTTTTAAACAACTTCCAATCATCCGACAGACAGCTATTCAGTTAACTTATCATGGCAGACTCACCCCAATAATATTATTTTACCTGTATGCTGAAGCCTCCTAATGGTGAAGCTTCTATGAGGTAGTGTAGAAGATGGTTATGGGGTCCCTTCATAGTAAGAGCATACGATCCAGGCTGACTTGAGCTATGACGAACCATGAATGAGCCCTCTGGTTGGAGAGACAATATCTCAACAGCAATATCCCTACAGATTTAGGAATCACATGGAATTAATCATGTCTAAGAGAGATAAAGTGGCAGGTTAGGTAGCACAGTGATTGAAGTCAGACTCAGGGCTAGAACTAAAGGTACAAGGAATATATATGTATAAAACATACTAGCATAATAGTAATAGCAAGACAATTATTCAAAGACTAAAATTTGCTCCTTCATTAATGATACACCTAGCAGATTAGCCGAGGCCAGGTCAGGGTGTAGTCTGACATTATACGGAAAGTCCTTACAACCCTCATTGTGGGTGTGACGAGAGGGAAGTTTAGGGACGGGTCGCTGGAAGGATATTGTTCAGGAGAGTACTTCCTGGATATTGTTCAGGGGAGTACTCCCTGGATATTGTTCAGGGGAGTACTCCCTGGATATTGTTCAGGGGGGTACTCCATGGATATTGTTCAGGGGAGTACTCCCTAGATATTATTCAGGGGAGTACTCCCTGGATATGGTTCCCCTGGAAATGAAAGTAATCGATAAATGTTCACACATATGCCACCCAAACCTATAATTTCACAAACCCTTATTGGCCACACATCCCTGCATAAACCCCCAAAACAAACCTGGCTAGCATAGTTCGAATTGTGCCATTGGGACTTGGGACTATAGTAATGAACCAATCAGAATGCATTATCAGAAGGCACAACTATAGGTAAGGCCCATCAGACTTTGGTTCACATCACGGAATAGGCTAAGCCAATACCAGTACAAGTAGTATGTATTAAAGGAAAAGTTAAACTACTTCTTACAAATGTGTAAACATTCTTCAACCTTGACTAGGAACAAGAAGCCTTGTCAGCAAGTGAGGTTTATCTCAACCCACACACAGTCGTTACACATGTACCACAAGATTCTTTGGAGGTAGCATCAAAAGACACACATGTCCTAGCCCTATGCAATGCATGGACACATGTCCTAGCCCTATGCAATGCATGGACACATGCCCTAGTCCTATGCAATGCATGGGCACATGCCCTAGTCCTATGCAATGCATGGACACATGTCCTAGCCCTATGCAATGCATGGACACATGCCCTAGCCCTATGCAATGCATGGACACATGCCCTAGTCCTATGCAATGCATGGGCACATGCCCTAGTCCTATGCAATGCATGGACACATGCCCTAGTCCTATGCAATGCATGGACACATGCCCTAGTCCTATGCAATGCATGGACACATGCCCTAGCCCTATGCAATGCATGGACACATGCCCTAGTCCTATGCAATGCATGGGCACATGCCCTAGTCCTATGCAATGCATGGACACATGCCCTAGTCCTATGCAATGCATGGACACATGCCCTAGCCCTATGCAATGCATGGACACATGCCCTAGTCCTATGCAATGCATGGACACATGCCCTAGTCCTATGCAATGCATGGACACATGCCCTAGTCCTATGCAATGCATGGACACATGCCCTAGCCCTATGCAATACATGAAGACATGTCCTAGCCCTATGCAATGCATGAACACACGCCTAGTCCTATGCAATGCATGGACACATGCCCTAGTCCTATGCAATGCATGGACACATGCCCTAGCCCTATGCAATGCAGAACACACGCCTAGTTCTATGCAATGCATGGACACATGCCCTAGTCCTATGCAATGCAGAACACACGCCTAGTTCTATGCAATGCATGGACACATGCCCTAGCCCTATGCAATACATGGACACATGCCCTAGCCCTATGCAATGCAGAACACACGCCTAGTTCTATGCAATGCATGGACACATGCCCTAGTCCTATGCAATGCATGGACACATGCCCTAGTCCTATGCAATGCATGGACACATGCCCTAGTCCTATGCAATGCATGGACACATGCCCTAGCCCTATGCAATACATAGAGACATGCCCTAGCCCTATGCAATGCATGGACGCATGCCCTAGTCCTATGCAATGCAGCCTTAGCCCCAAGCCATGCAATCAATCCTTACCCAAACAAACATGATTACTTCATTTCTCAGTCTCCACCCACCATCACAAGAGGCCACATCTCCATTTCCACGAGGCTGCTAGTATAGACACCATAGCACCAGTCAGCAAGAAAATGGCTGCTCAAGAGCGAGCAGCTACTTAACAAACAAGGCCATGTACAAAGCATAAGCAACTTCTTATACATTGCAAGTGTGAGTGGACCACAGTGCTGGCATGTATTGAGCTAACTAGAAGGGATGGTGGATGGTTGAACTGCTGCAGAGCAGTATGTGGAGAGTATGTAAGTAGACATCATGTCTATACGTTTTTTAATAGCCGGCAATGGAAGAATATTGACTCTTGAGCAAAGAGGAGGCGGGTCGTGCATGGAGCTGCTGCAAACAACAATGATCAAGTTCTTAATACATTTTTTTTTTTTTTTAATGCTTGCATTATCGGAGCTTACTAAACATCTTTTACAGTTTACAATCAGTGTGTTATACAGAGGAGAACCACACACCCTCAAAGACAGGAAAGTACAATGATTATGAGCATGTTATACACCAGAATCCTGTTAAAACTAAGAAGAGTGGATAGTATAGACACATTCATATGCACTGCACAGCAGCTAAGATCCCTGGACATATTTACACCAGGCTTTTAACCTGGATTCCAACCTGAATTCTAACCTGGATTCCAACCTGGGTTCTAACCTGGATTCCAACCTGGGTTCTAACCTGGATTCTAACCTGCCTGGATTTCCAACCTGGGTCCTAACCTAGGTCCCAACCTGGGTCCTAAGCTGGGTCCTAAGCTGGGTCCTAACCTGGGTCCTAACCTGGGTGCAATCTTATCCAGTTACGTGTCAACATCTTAAATCT
>CBDHDT010000003.1:0-82193 GCA_965261215.1 Ekhidna sp. | reverse complement strand
GAATTTCACCAAAAATCTTCAAAACAACAGAAAAGCATAGTTTAGCTGTATGTGGCTCATTTTTGGGAGAAAAGAGTTTTTGTTAATATATGTCCCCTTTTACTGGTTTGATCAAAAGCAATTGTTTAAACAAATCCAAATTTTCCTTCGGATTTTCCCCTTTTCAAACAAGTTAAGAAAAACAAACTTTCTGAGTATTTTAGTGCTCGTTTCTGAGATAGTCACTTTTTTGACTAAAAAGAGAAGTTCTCCGTGAATATCACCAAAAATGCTTCAAAACAACAGAAAAGCAATGTTTATCTGTATGAGGCTCACTTTGAGAAGAAAAACAGTTTTTGTTAATATTTGTCCCCTTTTAATGGTTTGATCAAAAGCAATTGTTTAAACATATCCAAATTTTCTTCAGGATTATCCCCTCTTCAAATATGTTAAAAAAAAAAAAACTTTCTGAGTATTTCGGTGCTTATTTCAGAGATAGTCACTTTTTGACTAAAAGGAGAAGTTATCTGTGAATTTCACCAAAAATGCTTCAAAACAATAGAAAAGCATAGTTTAGCTGTATGTGGCTCATTTTTGGGAGAATAACAGTTTTTGTTAATATTTGTCCCATTTTACTGGTTTGATCAAAAAGAGTTGTTTAAACAAATCCAAATTTTCCACAGGATTTGCCCTTTTCAAACATGTTAAGAAAAACAAACTTTCTGAGTATTTCAATGGTCGTTTCTGAGATAGTAACTTCTTTGACTAAAAAGAGAAGTTCTCTGTGACTTTTCCCAAAAATATTTCAAAATAACAGAAAAGCACAGTTTAGCTCTCTGTGGCTCACTTTGGGGAGAAAAACAGATTTTGTTAATATATCTCCCCTATTACTGGTTTGATCAAAAAGAGTTGTTTAAACAAATCCAAATTTTCCACAGGATTTGCCCCTTTTCAAACATGTTAAGAAAAACAAACTTTCTGAGTATTTCAATGCTCGTTTCTGAGATAGTAACTTCTTTGACTAAAAAGAGAAGTTCTCTGTGACTTTTCCCAAAAATATTTCAAAATAACAGAAAAGCACAGTTTAGCTCTCTGTGGCTCACTTTGGGGAGAAAAACAGATTTTGTTAATATATCTCCCCTATTACTGGTTTGATCAAAAAGAGTTGTTTATACAAATCCAAATTTTCCACAGGATTTGCCCCTTTTCAAACATGTTAAGAAAAATAAACTTTCTGAGTATTTCAATGCTCGTTTCTGAGATATTAACTTCTTTGACTAAAAAGAGAAGTGCTCTGTGACTTTTCTAAAAAATATTTCAAAATAACAGAAAAGCACAGTTTATCTCTCTGTGGCTCACTTTGGGGAGAAAAACAGATTTTGTTAATATATCTCCCCTATTACTGGTTTGATCAACAATAGTTGGTTAAACAAATCCAAATTTTCCTCAGAATTTGGCCCTTTTCAAACATGTTAAGAAAAACAAAGTTTCTGACTATTTCAGTGCTCGTTTCTGAGATAGTCACTTATTTGACTAAAAAGTGAAGTTCTCTGTGAATTTCACCAAAAATGCTTCAAAACAACTCATCAACACAATACTTTGAAAATCTGATCAATAAATATCACAGCTAAGGGCTTTTGGAACTCACACATCAAGTCTGGTCTTTTGTTATTCATGGCTGCATGGATCATGACCGTTTCAAACATTGGGTGCAGATTTTTTTAGAGACCTTAATGTTGGTGCAATCTTCTAAGAAAAAGTGCCTATAGAGACATACAACATATCACTTGAAAGCATAGAGAATATGCAACAATAAGGTAATAAAATTATGGGCAAGGTAGGAAATGGTATGGTGATTAGAAGTGTATGATACACCCTTTTTCGGGTGTTTTATGGTTCTGGCATAGAGCCCCCCTTTTATTAACAGCTCTTAGGTCAGTTCCAAGATTCTCTCTAGAATTCTAAAAACAAACAAGCGGTAGCTTTGCCAACTTTCTCCAAACCCCTCCTCACTACCAAATCCATACATATACATAGGTAGAGAAGTCAACGGAAGGGGGAGAGGTATGAGCCGCCAGATATATTTTCCTCTCCCAAATTTGCACTTGAATCTATTGATGGTTTAACAGCACTTGTAAATAGGATTGCCCAGGGGGGATTATAACAGTCAAAACCTGAAAATGTTTTAACACATTTCTAATCAATATACCTTTTTTCTTATCTCGGTATAGGTAGTTGGTAATATATTATTTCCTGTTCTGTGTGTTGGGGGGGGGGGGGGGGGGGGGGGGGGGGAGGTGGGAGTTTGGGCTAGGGCTATTTTGAGGCATGTCCAAATGCGGCTTATCAAATTTAACACCACATACATGACTTTGATTCATGCTATCACAGCTAAGAACCTTAGGAACTCACATATCAAATTGGGTGTTATGTTCACTAGTGGGATATTACTCTTTCCAATTTGGGGGTGCATATATTTCAGTTACCTTGATGATGGTGAATGTATCTTCTAAGAAATTTTTTTTATAGAGACATTCAACACATCATTTGAAATCGCACATAATAAGCAACAATATAGTACCAAAATTACCACACATATATAAAAAGTAATGGTTATTAGAAATCGGGTAAAACCTTTCCAGGTTCTGACGCATAATCGGCCCTTTAAAAAGAAAAGAAACTTATGTGTACTTAAGTTGACAACAGTCAGTAATCACATTATACTGATGTTAAAAGCTGTGCAATGTTGGTGGACATAATTTTAGTTCTTGTTCAGGTAACTGGTTGTGGTCAACATGGGTATAAACTTGTTTCCTTTCTTGAAACTTGAATAGGTCAATCCAAAAAAAAAAAAAAAAAGGGGAAAAAAACATGTTTCAAGTTATATTGGGTTTGTTCGTTTTGTTGTTACTGTATAGCATAGTTCAGAAACGGAGGTCAATGCAGTATTCTACAAATTCCAACCCAGAGCTTTATTGTTGTTGGACACGTTGAGGCTTGGGAAAATTTGAAGTGGTCTGGTCATGCTTAGCCACACCATTTATAGCCAAAAGGGTATGCGGCAATACAATGTTTTCACCAACTACTCAGTGAGGTTGAGTGGAAATCTATTAAAGCTGACTGCTTTCCAGCAGCTATAGCCTAGCACCACATCATCAGCCTCAACATAGTGAAACCACTTTCATGATTTAAACCAGCTAAATAGGCAGGGTCTCTCAATTAGTTCATCTTACCAAAACTGACCTCTTTGGTAAAGAAAATGACTACATGACTATTTATATATATATATGGTTTTGTTGAAGGTCTATGCGGTGGTTCAAAGAGGAAGCGCCTCAGTAAACCAATCAATCAATGAAAATGTGTAGCATTACCAAATCTGCTCAGCTGCTAGGCTCATTTTTGCAGTGTTTATTGTGCTGACAAATTTTGCAGCAATAATTTGGACTCTTTTGGGAGTAAAAATTACAAATATTGTATGCATTCCTTGAAGATGATTTGGCTTCCAGTTTACTAACATAGCGAATCAATCAAGACACACTGGAAGTATTTATGGAGCTGGATTCTAAGAAGCAGCCAAGTTAGGATATGAGCTTTTATTGATTTTTTGGGGGGGATGGGAGGATGGGGGGGGGGGGGAGGGGGGTGAGTGTGTGGCATCTGTCATTTTAAAATAGGCATGAGGAATAATATTTCATTCCTGATAGATAATGAATATGAACTTCCTCACTATCGGTAAGAGTGAACCAAGGCAGTTGGGAGTATTTTGGAGCAAATAGCAGCTAAGAAAATGCTATGGGAGTTCTAGCAGATATTGGAACTTTTTTTTCTTTTATTTTTTTTTACTGCTGCCATTAACCATTTTGTAGTCCCTGATATAGTGTCCATAGTTCGATGATTATTCTTCCCCCGTCCATTCCCAATCCAATTATGTGATATAACCTAACCATATACGGAGTGCACAAACATATAAAGGTAATAAACAGTTATTATATCGATCAGCATGCCTAGTCAATATAAAAAAATTCTAAAACCTTCACAGATGAAAGTCCTTAGATTATAGTTTAAAAAAACAACACTTCTTCAAGGCATAAGCTCTTAGTGCAACATGGTGTGCCACATCAGTATATTCGTGTAAAAAAATGCATCATGGTTAAGTTATTAAACTTATATTTATAGTCGAAAATGAAAGAGCATTGTGTTCTTCAGACATGCAGTTTATTCACCAGCCCTACTTCACAAGGGCAGTTAGAAATAATATTTAGTCAGCCTTGATCCATTGTTTTGCTCCTCCATTAAAAATAGCTGATGAAAGCAAACACAGGTAAGTGTACATACACAAACCAAATCAATAACCTTTTCACTACTTTCTAGCTTGAAAACATTTTAATTACAAGAAGAATAAGTTACTCCACATCCATCTGAACAATCTTCTTCTACTGAAGTCAACATGCATTAAATATGTCACAATGATTATATCGGAGTTTTGAAAGAAAGAGTCTCTTATTATTGTTTAAGCATATATACTCAAGTTTATTATTTGATTTCAAGGCACACTTATAGGAGTACTTCTGAATCAAATGGCACAGATTCAGCTGAAGAGAAACTGCCAAATGAGGTGTAGCTGAGATAAGAACTTCATTTGGGATCGACCATCCGCCCCTGGATAAAACCAGTTTTGTGAGAGTCTATTTCTAGATTGTCATTGATCTTGAGAATAGAACTCAAAAACTTATAGTGTGTACAGAATGGAAATTTAATCAGCTTTTAAATCCGTACAAAAAATGAATACAAATGTCTGAAAGCACTGGCTATCTGCTAAGAATTGTTCAATTGTAAATCTTGACGATTATTAAATATAATGGGCTACATTCTCAGCTTATAGCAAACTTATATGTGCAAACTTATATGTGCAAACTTATATGTGTATGGAAAAAATATGTAACTAATATCAGAATTCCAAGTACTCTACATTGTTATACATGGGTTCTTATGGTACAACTAATCAGCTAACATTATATTGGGTTCAATGTCAATATGTAACTCACACCTTTGTGAATAAAATACAAGTTTGATTTATACATTAGCTTCCTACCCCCATGACCTCCTTTACACGAACAGTTGGAAAGGAGGTCATTCTATACTGGTGATAGAATGACTGTGAAGAGCTAGGAGGAGCAGCTGATCCTGAGCACAGACAACCCATGCTGAGACAACAACAACAACATTGCCATGCCAGGAGAGAGGAAAGCACTACTGAGCAGTGAACTAGACTAGGATGAATATTCCAGGAGAGAGAATGAATGCAGCCGATGTAATGTACAGAGATGTTTTTGAGTTGAGAAGTGATCTCTCATGCAACTAACATGTTGGCTAGCCAGCTTAAAATGTTTGAAATATGAGATTATATGAATATTAGCCACATACCATTGACAGACTTCAGCTACAAATCTTGTATTATTACTGGTGTTAAATAGCAAAATCTGTAATGATACTATGAAGGCATTCAGAGCTGAACAGAGAGAAACTATACAAAGTCAATCACTTAAAACATTGTGAAGCATAAAACTGATATTTTTAATTAACTTGGCTCTGAATCATTTGAGGCCAAAATGACATTTTTTCTTTGATCACACTACATATGCACTAATAGTTTCACACCATTAGAACTTGCAAGGACAAATCAAGGGCAAATTCCATTGGCTCAAAGCCAGTTGATATCGCATGATAAGTACACAATGAAAAGCTAGAGTTGAGGTTGCCTACTCATTTTCTATTACTGCTTCATCTTCCAGGTCTGCTCCAACATCGTTAGCAAAAGGATCATCACTGTCATCAGTGCCTCACCCGAGTTTCGTTCAGCTGTCTTGGAGGCAATATATCTGTTGAGCTGGTTGTTACCTTCCCAGGCTTCAATCTCCATCGTCAGAGACATCAGTACTGGCTGTGATGCAACAAACTTTCACAGGAATATGTAGAGCATAGAGTAATCAAAATTGTCTTCATGGTCTTTTCAAGGGCATACACTATTGTACTTGAGCTAGTAAGAGGTGCGCAATCTATTCATGGGTAAGAAAAGGTCTGGAGTAATCAAGGAAATACGGTATTTTACAATTCTCAGTAAATCCTAGTACTACTACATAGCTACAGCAGCATTTTCCGAAGTTCATTGTTAAAGGTGAAATAATTAAGTGGAATAAAATATCCAATATCCAAGCTAATGTTGTAAGATGTCTTCTCATGTAGCATCAATAGGAAAGTACACCAATTATCACATAAGGGTAGATTTTACTGTGCTTTGTACATAAGATTACATCTCATGAAACACACAAAAGTCTGTTCTTATTTGGGCTGCACTTGCTGAGCAAACATCAAAAGATTAGGATGTGGTTAAAATAAATAAAGCGTGTTTTTGAATGTATGCACAAAATTGGGTGTTCCAAATCATATGTGATAATCGGCATATGTTTGCAGGACTCAAGGTATGCTTCTCGCCACGCTTCTCGCCACACAATTCCATGTATTGCATATAATTTTTATTCTAGAAACTGGTGGCCATGATATATTCCTTCATAATGGTGCAAAAGAAAATGTGGTGCAACAATTATAAAACAAATCTTATTAACCCTAATCATAAATCCATACTTCCCTTACCCTAGCTAAGAAAATGGTTAGAATGGTCCACCTATATATAGCACAGTTTGGATGGATGATAGACCAGTTATATGAAAAGGAGACAAAAATCGTCACTAAAACCATCACACACACACGTCACACAAGTGCATTAGTAATCGGCTGGGGGGCTCTAGATGCATAAATCGCCGAGCTTAAAAAAAAACCTTTGCTATTTTATGTAAATAATAAGTTAACCTTTGTGATTCTATTAGTTTTGAGAGCTGTGTTAATGCAAACGGCAGTGTGATGTTGAATTGTAATGTGCTTTAAGAGAGCAGATTAGATTCCAAAGGACCATGCTACACCAGTAAGAACAAATTCAGCCATAGATTCGAGTTTCTCTTATATCTAAGAGCCCAGATTTCTTTCATATAAAAAAACCTATTCTTAACTGTAATAATATAGAATAATCTGTTGCCTACATTATTTGGCATGCATGCACTATATTTACAAAATCAAATCATCCCCAAAAGGTACAATGACTGCTTTCAACAATAAATGCTAGTGGTGCTGCTAAAGTTGGATGACTGGGATTCTTGGCCCAAAGGGAAATCGTTTCTGTAAAACCAGTAAAATGCTCATACATATTAAGTGCAACCAATTTGAACTCAAACTTAGAACTTTCATTATAATTGGAGAAGTCAAAATGATGAGGTATGCTTTGTCTTGATTTGATTTGAGTTGATATACCACTTCTAATGGAGGTCATTGGAAGAGTTAACAGTGTTTTTCGATATGCCAAAATATATGTTGATAGAGTTATTACTTTTGGTACATGAAAATATGTTGCAAGCTCATGCTTCTATGCATGCATCATCACTGCCACCCACTGTCACAGCTGTGGTATGTGAATTATGGGTATATATGTCAAGTTGTTAACTGGCAACAACAGCAGTTTGTCTCACGTATCAGTCCTATATCCTCATAATGTGCCAGCCCTTTCAGGCACACATACTCACACCCCTTCCACTCAAGGATACACACGAGACACACAGACATACATATATACAAAACACACAAATATACACACATGCATACATAAACACACACCACACCGCACACACTCATACACAAAAACACAAATACACACACACAAACAGACATACGGTAAACCAGCAGCATAAAAACTGCTAAATTTAAAAAAACTTGAAATTCTTCTACAATGACCTATGTTTCTCATTTTCCCAATCATATAACTTGTGCATACAATAGATAAATTCATAAAACATTTAGTACCTGAAGACTCCAAATGTTCCAATGCATTGCTCACTTCTCAATACAGTGAAGCAAAAAAAAAAAAAAAAAAAAAAAAAAAAAACCCGCAAAAAGTGTTAAGTATTGTCAAAACTGAATAGTCTAGTATTATGTTGACGATTTTTACCATATGATAATTTGATCGCTTAACAAATCAAGCAAATAATTATTATAAGTATGCAAATAATCTACACTACATTTAGAATGGCGCTCTCGTGCAAATATTACCAAGTCCAATGAAGGCTGTAGCTGATCCGCCACCAAAACATTTGTTGGTTACTTAGTAGTTTTCTCCTATTTATCTAACTGGTTGTGGTCTCCAAAATAGTCTTTTTTACTTTTTTTTATAGGGGCCTCTTCAATAGCTATAGTTGATTGTTTTTCTGTATGTTGTAGTTGAACCGAGGAGAACTATCCCATGTGTGACTTGAGTAGTGGAGGATCTCCATGGCTTTTTCTAACTTGTTTATTGTTGTATTGTTGACTAGACCTATGTAAACCTCGTTGTCCACTACAGAATACATAGAACAAGCCATTTATTGTTATTGTTGACTGTACACATGTAGGGTCAGCTAGAGCCTCCTTCAAGGATTTGGTGACATTGCATAGGGGTAAACTACTAAGTAAACAACAAATGTTTTGGTGGAGGATCAGCTACAGCCTTCATTGGACTTGGTAATATTTGCACGAGAGCGCCATTCTAAATGTAGTGTAGATTATTTGCATATTTATAATAATTATTTGCATCTTAACTCTTGCTTCCATTTCGGGAAACCATACTTTTTCTCTGAGCAATTTCTTTGTCTTAACAATTCCTTGGTGACCTTCATGTGCTAATACCATTGCTCTGTTTTGTTGTGAAGTTGGTATTACAATGTGATTTCCATGAAGAATTACACTGTTGTCATGATTGACAGTGAGATCATCTTTGACTTTTCTGAACAGTTTAAGATCTGCTAAATCTGCTCCAGGAATATCCTGCTCATCCCACTGATTCGTACAAATAATTTTGGCTAATTGCTGCAATATTTGGTCTGCTCTGGTTGCTTTTTGAATCTCAGACAGTGTCAAGGCCTTTGGTACTGCAAAACCAGAGAGGAAATTGATATAGTCCTCTGCCATGGTTTCTTGTTTCTTTGGTTCGCTTGAGTGGGGATGTCTTGAGAGGAAATCTGAAGGATTCTGGTTTCCTTTGGTGTGTACTACTGAGAAATCATATCTTTGTAATCACAAATTCCACCATTCGATGCGTGCTGGAGGTTTGGACTTAGGGTTCCAAAAATCAGTTGGACTGGTTTGCAGTCTGTGTATAGAGTAAAATGCCCTCCATAGAGATATAGATGGAGTCTCTCGATAGCCCATACTATTGCTAATGCTTCTTTCTCCGTCTGAGAATATCGACTTTCTACATCAGAAAGAGATCTGCTTGTATAAGCTACTACCTTCCTGTTGTTCTGCCTTGGAGTTTTCTGGAATAATATTGCTGAGAGAGCAACTGGTGATGCATCTGTAATCAGTTCTGTTTCTTTTTGTTGATCAAAGTATGCCATGATCGTATTACTTGTTAATAGCCGCTTGATCTTGTCAAAGGCTTGACCATGCCCTTTTGTCCAAATGAACCAAACATCTTTCTTTGTCAGCTCACGAAGTGGCTGTGAAATATCACTGAAACTCGGTATAAATTTGGCACAATAAGTAGCCATTCCCAAGAAACTTCGAACACCTTGGGTTGATGTTGGTGGCTTGGCATCTTGAATTGCTTGAACTTTCCTTGGATCAGGTGAGATACCTTTGTCGGAAAAGATGAATCCAAAAAATGTCAACGAATTCTTGTTGAATTCACACTTTGTCATGTTCAGAGACAAACCAGCTGTAGAGAATCTCTCAAATACCGCCTGGAGTGTCTAGTCATGCTCAGCTTGAGTTTTACCGAAGACTATAACATCGTCACTGATATTGATTGCTCCTGGTATGTCTCGGATCTGTTCGCTGATAACGTTTTGGAACATCTCACTTGCTGAATTTGTTCCGAAATTCAATCGAGTATACCGACGCAATCCCTTATGTGTGGTGAAGTTTGTTATGTATCTGCTCTCTGGTGATAAAGGTACTTGATGATAACCTTGTCACAAATCCAATTTTGTGAAAAATGTTGCTCCATTCAGGTTATGAACGGGGTCGTCAACTGTTGGGCTTGGATGTCTCTCACGATTAATTGCCTTGTTTGCCCTTCTCATGTCAATACACAGACGTACTTCACCATTCTTCTTAGGAATTATGACTACAGGAGAGACCCATAGAGTTGGTCCTTCTACCTTTTCAATGATTCCTTGTTCTTCCAGGTTGATAAGCTCCTTTGCCACTGCCTTCCTAATGTGAAAAGGAATTCGACGTGTTGCTTGAGCTACGGGAGGTACACTCTCATCAATGTGAAGTGTGACTTCTGCATTCTTCAGCTTGCCAATACTGTCAAACAACTTTGGGTAGTTTGCACAAGCATGTCACACACTCTTGGACTATCACAAATATGCTTAACATTCACATGAATGAGACCAAGGTTACATGCTGTCCTGTAGCTAAGCAAAGAACCGTTGTTTCCCTCTATGACATGAATCATTGTCTGAACTGACTTCATATCTGCCTCAATGCTAGTGACAAACTGTCTTATAACCGTAAGTTGAGAATATGTGCCATATGTAAATATACACCTGGTTGAGATTGCTAGTTTGATTTACTTTGGTAAAATCTTTTTCGTCAATAATACCTGTAGATGCTCGCGTGTCAATGATCATGCTAATGGTAATGCCATTGAGTTTCACATCTACTTTTTGCACTGTAGTCTTTATTGTGTCACCCTGAGTATACAAATACTCATCACTGCTGCTATCACTCCTTTGGTGCGGCTCTGATGATACAACATGATTAATATGCAAATTTGGCCTATTCTTATATTGTGGTTGTAGTTGCTCTTGTGCTCTGCTTTTATCATGCAATTTGCTCTGCTTTGATAAAAAAACCTTAGCAAAATGGTTCATTTTCCCACACTTGTTGCATTTTTGACCTTTTGCTGGACACATGCCATTCTTATGGGGCCACAAAAATCCACAATTACGACATGTATTCTGACCTTCTGTTGTTGTTTTTCTTGGTGACAACCAGTCTCTGGGTGGTGGTTTCTTGTACTGAAGAACTTTCACTGCTTCTGATGTCGATTGCATCTGTTCAATTCCTTTTTCTGGCTCCGCACTTGCTTCTTGCGGTCTTGCTTTGTCGAGTAGAGCATCCAAAGATAAATCTTCACGAATTGCCACTCTTCTCAAACGCTTTGATTGACAGTTCTGTATAATAGTCGACTTCAACTCTTTTGCTAAATCTGTAAACCCACAGGTAGAGGCTAGTTTCCTTATTCTGGTAGCAAATTGATCTACCGTCTCTCCAGATTGTTGAACAGCTTTTCTAAACTGGAAGATCTCATAGGTCACGTTTTTCTTGGGTGTGAAATAGTTGTCAAGCTTTCCCATAGCTGTGGCAAAGTCATCTCCTGTTTCTGGAATTGTGTCAAAAATTTCTTGGGTAGCTTGTCCAGCCTAATATAACAACACTGCTCTCTTCTCTTTGTCATCGTTTATGTTTAGTGCTGCTACGTATATCTCGAAACGTCGTTTCCAACTCTTCCATTTTTGGCTAAGTGATGATGGATCACTGACTGGATCGAAAGTTGTGAGTGGTGACAAATCAATCCAGCCTGCCACTGCCATGGTTCAATATCCTCGTCGCCAGTTATACTGTTCCTAGTTAACAGGTTTTGGACAATCAGTGCCAGGATGCCACTGGATGTAGGAAGAGAACTTACGAGTGTCTTTCTTACACTGTACAACATTTTGTATCACATGAACATTTTTTTATTATATCATAATGACATAATAGCGTAAGATTGTGAATGATGAAATGTGATGAATCAATAATAGATACTTGAACATTACAGTACACACTCAAGTCAGCATAGTTTTTCCATATCCTGTTGTTTGGTTATAAGAATCAGCCTAGGATCAGCTACAGTCTCCTTAAAAGACTTGCAAACCTTGCACAGGAGAACTCCAGAACGAACCAAATATGCACTTTTTGCTCATCTATTTGTTGAAGAATATTCAACTCACAGCTCAGTTCATGTTCAGCTGCATAGCATAGTTCAAATGAGTAATATTTTTCACAAATGATCCTTTCCAGTATCTTGTTACAAAAAGCACATGAGCAACCTTAATTTATCATCCACAGTAACCATTGGCCTTGCATTTTTCATGCAACTAAGATACAAATTTGTTCCTACAATATATAGTTCCTTTAATGTTTGTAGTTAGTAGTTGTTGTTTTAATAGCTTATTTCAAGTGTTTTTTGTTAGTTGTTGTTTCTGTATAATAGTGGAGCAGAAACTACACCAATAGTTAAAGTTCTAACACTTGTCTTGTTAACTATTCTCATGTACTCCACATTGTCCACTGCACAAAATTTAAGTGTATACCATATCTTGTTGCTATAGTTGACTCTACCCACATATACCACATTGAATTAAGCATTTACCATATCTAGTCACTATTGTAGACAGTACAGATGTAGGATCTGCTATAGCCTCCTTCTAGGACTTGGTTACAGTTATGTAGTAATTTTATTGTTACCATAAGGGAGAAATCTCATAAGTTAATGTCTGTGTTAAAGAGCAACTATGAGCTCTAGCCTTTTTATTGCAGAAAACGTCCACTTTCATTGCTGTGAACAAGCAGTAGGAAAGTGGGTGGCATATTATATTACAGATTTGAGGAAACTTACCATGTGCTGTAAGTTTACCCCAAACTTGTTCAACATCCTAAAGGATCGTTTAGTTTCTGAGATTAGAAATGAGTCAGCACAGAAGAAGCTCTTAACAGAGGCAGATTTAACATCGAGCAAGAGGTGGAGATAGCTAAGACTAAGGATTTGGCTACTGCCAATGCAATACGATTGCAAGGCCATGCTAGCGGCCGACTTGCAGCCGCAACCAGTTGGAGATGTGGGAAAGTTATCTGACGATGTGCATAATCATGGCCAGATAATTTGTTACAGGTGTGGGAAGATTTACCACCAGCTTGCCTAGTGCCCTTTCAAGTTAGCAAGTTGTCACAACTATGGTAAGGTGGGACACATCCGAAGTGTCTGCAGACATCCTAAATGTACGTAAATTCCAGCAGCAGGGAGAAGAGAGTCGAGCAGTCACTCTGTCAGGACAGCGAAGGAGGATTCTTCCAAGGAAAGTAGAGTACTAAATAATATCAGGGTACAATGGTGGACACGGGAGCCTGTCTCACTATATCAGAGCAACTATGTCAAAATCCGATATAGAGGATTGTTCATTGAAGCCATCAATCAATTGTGAACATATTCAGGAGAAGTGATTGCATTGTTAGGTCCAGTGGAAGTTACTGTGTGTTATGGCAATCAGAAAGCTGAACTCCCTTTAATTGTTGTAAGTAGGTCTGTGCCAAGCTTATTTGGTCATTATTGGTTGCATGTAATTAAACTGAACAGATCGATCAACATATGCTGACAATCTCAAAGGTGTTAGACTGTCATAAGTTAGTGTTAAAATAATAATTGGGAACACTGCATGGACATCAGGCTAAGATTCACATGGATTCTGGAGCCCAGACTCACTTTTGCAAGGCATGCCTACTTCCGTATGCATTGAGGGAAAATGTAGAAGTGAAGTTGGAATACCTAGAGGAGAGGGCATAATCAAACCTGTATAGTTCTCAGAGAGGTTGTACAAGTCATGAAGAGTGACAAGAAATCTCTTCGACTGTCTTGGAACTTTAAACTCACTGTAAACAAAGCTTCCAAACTTGATAAGCATCCCATTCAGGAAATTGAAGAATTGTTTTCAACACTGGCTGGAGAAAAATTCTTCACAAAATTGGATATGTCACAGACTTACCAGCAGCTTATGTTGGACGGTGAATCTTGTAGGTATGTTACTCATCATGGTTTGTTTTGTTACAATAGGTTGTCTTTAGAGTATCTTCAGCTCCAGAAATCATCCAGTAAATAATGAAGTCCACTCTAACCAGAATCTCAGGAGTAATTTTTACCTGGAAGACATTCTGGTGAGAGGCCCATCTGAAACAGAACATTTGGATACATTAAAGGAGTTCCTGCAAAATTAGAACAAACTGGGTTACGTTTGAGGAGAGATAAATGTGTCTTTCTGGTAACCTATATGGTGTACTTGGGACACAAGATTGGTTCACTGGGCTTGCACCCCATACTTGATATGGTGAGAGCTATGCAGGAAGCTCCACAACCATGGAGTGTCCATGAACAGAAGACCAGTGGTTAGTAACTCTACCACAATTTTTTGCCAAACCTCTCATCAGTGCTGACCCTACTTTAAAAGCTCCGCAAACAAATAAACGCTAGAAGTGTACAACTGAGCAGAAGAAGTCATTTGAACAATCCAAATAATTATTACTGTCATTGTAAGTACTACTTCATTTAGAATTCTTACACACCTGATGCCCGATGTTCCAGAAAAGCCGGTTGATTTCATGTCCAAAACCTTGAATGAAGCAGAAAAAAGTATTCACAAATTGCGAGAAAGTCTTTAGCATGCATTTGTTCATATTTATCTGTCCACCATTTTTAGCTGCAAACTGACGATATATGCTTGTTGACACTCCTTAGCAACAGTAAGACAATCTTTCATTGAGCTGCCAGCATTGCCTGCAGAATCAAAAGATGGGCCCGGACGCTGTCATCTTATGAACATACATTCACCTGCAGAGTGTCTGCAGAGCATGCAATGCAGATGCTATGGTTAGACTACCATTGCTAGGCATCACAATCAGCCATCCCAGCAGAGCTCATCTTATTGGTAGAACATTTGGATGAAGCTCCCATCATAGCTATCCAAATAGCCTAATGACCCCAATGTAACCTAAGATGGCTAGAGTTCTGTGGTGCATCTAGGAAGGATATCCTGATAGAGCAGATGACATGTTCAAGCCTTTCTGATTGAGAAGGCTGGAACTCCCTTCTCAGGCTTGTTGTATAGTTTGGGTGGACGGGTGTTAGTTTCTCCTCCAGATAGAGAGAGAGAGAGATTATCCTTGCTTAACTTCTTGGAGGTCATCCTGGAGTATCTAGGATGAATATAGTAGTTCAGAGTTTGGAATGGTGGCCAGGCTTGGACAAGGACATAGAGTGTGTAGTAAAACATTGTTCAAGCTGCCAGCAGTTGCAGACATCTCCTTCTCTAGCACCAATGCAGTCATGGAATTGGCCAAATTATCCTTTGTATCGGTAACATATAGACTTTGTTGGTCCAAAGGCAGAAAAAAGGTGTTTGGTAATGATTGAAGTCCACTCAAAGTGAATTGAAGTTTTTCTAATGACAACTTTAACTGTTTTCACCACAATCCAAGAATTGAGGCAATTATTAGCTCAATTTGGCATTCTAGAGTGCATTGTGTCTGACAATGGCATGCAATTTGCAACAGAAGAGTTTGAAAGTTTTTTATAGAAAGAATAGAATTCGCCAAACACTAGTGACACCTTAGCATCCGTCATCCAACGGTTTGGCTAGACGGATGGTAAATTGGTTAAATTGATCAAACTAGGTTAAGAATAATCTAGTTGTACACTCACTGACTAGATTTCTCAGATACTGTTCAAGCTGCATCTCTCCACATACTACAAATGGTATGACACTTGATGAGCTATCAATGGGAAGACAACTATGCTAACGATTGGATCTCTCGAAAACAAACTTGGAATAAAGTATTTGTGGGAAGCAGGACCTACAACAATCGGATCACAACAAACAAACTAGAAAATATCAGTTTGTCGAAGGGGAGACAGTGCTTATAAAGAACTTTTGGAAAGGAAGCAAGTGTTTGCCTGGAAAAATAATTAATGTCTCTGAGCCAGTTTCATTCAAAGTTCAGTTGTCACGGGAGATGTCATCCATTGCATTCAAGATCATATCGTAGGGAGATCTCTAAGTGATCAACTGCTACATCCTGAGAAAAAAGTGCTCATTAGAAGTCAGAAACTCTCCTGGGGAAATTCCACATATCCTCATTCCAACAGCAGAGACGGTGACATCACAGGGACAACCCTCACAATTGCTTTGGAGGGAGCACTCAGCTCAGAAGCGATGTCAACACCTGAAATGTAAAGCTGGCGCAATCTTTCTTGATACCGGAGAACCTCTGACTGATATTGTTTTAACATTTATAAGAAAGAAGGAAATGTAGTAATCTTACTATGTGCATAACTGTGGTTTTCCTTGTGCAATCAGAGTTTAGTTTGTGCAAACATATATACTTGAATCATCATGTTTCTTGACACGAGAATCAGTTTGGTGTTTAGCTCAATTTGTGATTCGAAGAATTATTTGTGTGGAGTATCAGCAATAGCCTCCTTAGGACTTGGTAACATTTTTCCAGGTGCGAGATCTCCACATACCAAACAGCAGAACTGAGCACGGTTCATTCATTCAACCTATTATTCCAGCACATTTATTAGCTAGATTTTGTCCTGAACAAAATTACTCACTGTGTAATCATATCAACCTTTTTATTCTGCAATCGAGAAACAGAGTAGTTGAAGATGTGTATTATAATATTTGAAGTCTTGAGGAACTTGTATGTTAGTTATGTGAGGGAAAAAAGATATAGATAAATGCATAGATACATCCTTGAAGATGCTTTTTACACATTATTTACAGTTTTTTGGTCGACCAGTTTACTATCATAGTGAAGGATTCAAGCATGCTGGGATTATTTTTTGTGACAATTTCAGCTGAAAACCACCATTTATGCAGCTAAGCTGCCAATATGAGTTTTAGCTGAGATATGAGCTTTGGTTTTGGAAGCTTTATTGTCTGCCTTAAAAAATGGATCAAACCAATGTTTCCAAATTTCAGGGTGGTCTTTTGGTTTCTAATAGTAAAGAGTGAAAAATGGTATCACTCCATTCACAAAGAAAATTGTACAGTGAAACCTCCCTTATCCGGTCTCCCAAAATAAGGGCACCTCACTCAACCGGGTGGCAAGTTGCGACGGTTTTATATTGTGCGCATGCGCAAAACGGGGCGCATTTTTATTATTGCGCATTGGACCCCACGACGAACAGCAGCTGTCTTTCACGATGTCGGAGACGAGTGTAGGTAAAAAATCGTTGTTGTAGGGTTGTAACTTTAGAGAAAAAGCTCGAGATTATTAGTCAGCTTAAAAAGGTAAAGTCACAAAGGTTTGTCTCTAGTTTGTTTGACATTCTGAAATCCACAGTTGCCGACGTATGGAAGGCACGAGAGAAGATCGAGCGTCATGTTTCAGCCAGCGACAACCCGTCATTTTCAAAGAAGAGGTGTATTGTAAAAGAAGCTAACTTTGAGAAGTTGGACAAAGCAGTTTACACCTGGTTTATTCAGCAACGGTTGAAGGGTGCCCCTGTATCTGGACCACTTCTGCAAGAGAAAGCATTGCAAATGTTCAAAATTCTCTATCCAGACAAAGATGCAGATTCATTCTAAGGTAGCTCTGGTTGGTTACATAAATTATCATGTAGACATGGAGTGAGCGGGATATCCCTTCAAGGAGAATCTCTGTCAGCTGATGCTTCAGCTGTTTTTACTTTCCGAAGTAAACTGCTTCGTAAGATCGAAAAGGAAGGATACACTCGAAACCAAGTGTTTAATCCGGATGAGACTGGGTTATGGTGGCGACTTTTGCCATCAAGAACTCTCATACACTGTGGAGAAAGGGAGGCTAAAAATTTCTAAAAATCAAAAGAGCGAGTTACCTTATTAGCATGTTCTAATGCTGCTGGGACATGCAGGTTGCCTGTTGAATAAATATACATGTATAATACACTGTACTCTACTTTTAAAAAAATTCTAAGCTACGGGAAATTTCTGAGATACGGGCACCCCTTGGTCCCACACCGCCCGGATAAGGGGGGTTTCACTGTAGTACAAAAAGGATGAAAACATTAGACTCTACCCACTTCAATAACCCTTTATCTATTTAGATGCTGCCACCAAAATATTGAATTGTTGTAGTAGCTGGTGACCTAAATCCTCTCACCATCACTGGTGCCATATGACACCATGGCTTTGTAAATCAAAAAATAAATATATGTATTTATCCATGGCTCATAATTTATATATCATTAAATAACTAAATTCATACACCTAAAATTATGTCAAATGGTGTTAGGAGCTTGGAGGAAAAAATGTTGAAATACCAACGATCCACAATCTCGAAATGGTGAAGAGAATTTAGTCTTGTATGGGTACTTTTCGAGGTCAAAGGGAATGTTTATGATTAATCTGACAAATATTGTAGTGAGGCTGATGGAGAAGGTTTTAATGCTTACCTGAAAATGCAGTTTTTCGACTGGGAAGCAGTGTAATCCTTGGGAGCTGTGGCCAACGACCAATACACGCTAGTGCTCTAGCTTACAGTGACAGCCCCCTTTCTAATGGAAATGTGACAGATGTGGAAGGTTTCTCTGGTTTGTGAATGGATTTAGCTGTAGTATTCTATTAGGTGTCCAAGAAAATGAAGCTTTTCCTGGATAAATGGCAGGACAAAAAATAGTTCCTGGATAAATAGCAGGACAAAAAATAGTTCCTGGATAAAAGGCACGATAATCATATGTTGAATAATTATGTTGACTGACTTGATAATGGATGGTTGTGGTGATGTTGGACTTAGCTATATCTACATTCTTAGAGCCATACAAGAGCACATAGATAGACCTGTCATATATACCATATATTAAGTCGATACAATGACGTATGTGCCTTTTATGGAGCTACAGACCAAGACCACTGTTTTAATAGTTATATTCCTATTATGTGTCCTGTTTTTCAGTTTGTGGTCAATAAAATTTAAACACATAAGTGTCAATAATGATGCTAAATGATTACATATGTTGAATATTATGTTGACTGACTGGATGATGGATGGTAGTGGTAATGTTGAACTTAGCTATAACTACATTCTTAGAGTTAAACAAGAGCATATATATAGAGCTGCCATATGAGCCATATATTAGTCAATACCATGAAGTGTGTGACTGCTATGGAGCTACAAACCAAGACCACTGTTCATAGTTATATTCATATTTTGTGTTAAGTTTTTCAGTTTGTCATCAATAAATTTGACCACAATGAGTATCAACAAGGATGCTAAATAAATACCTAATTGCAAGAGGTATGAGTAAATTCCTGACTTTATATTGATTTTTAACTAGAATTGGTCTCAATTGGAATAGTTGTCTAAAATACCGATGGTGAGAGGGTTAATCATACAATATTGGATGTTTCCTTGAAGTAGGTGTATCCATGATGTACACATCATTGATTTTGTCTCTTTTTGTAATATATATTCCCTCTGCCATAAATATTTCACTCATAATTATACAACTTGTCTGAAGTGAAAATGCTTGAGCAAGGGCACCGCCAAACAGAGGCCCAAGAAACATACTACAGAAAGAAGCAAAGTTAGAAAGGAGTATGGGAGTAATTGGGGTGGCAATGAGAATGGAGGAGTGGTTCAAAGAGGTAGAAAAGAGGATATGGGGAGGAAAGGAGGATGGTTGGAAAAAAGACAAGAAAAGAGAGAGTGAGTCAAAGCAATATATGAACTCATAAAGATATGACAGACTGATATTTGAATTTCATTACAACATTGCACGGAAAATTTATTGATAGTATGTAAGGAGGTTTCAGTAATCTGGATGACATACTCTAGTAGGTTACATAGAATAACTTTCATACACATCTTACTTATTTCTTAAATGCATTTGTGACATTCTTTTTCTGTACAGCCAGAATATTTGGCATGAATTGGTAGTTTGGAGGATTGATGGAATTAAATTCCCAAATATATTGTACAATGTTCCTGCTGTCTGCTGGGTGGGGTCAACTACCTTTCTCACATTGCAAGATAATAAGATGCTATTCAAGTATACTTTTTCTAGAGAGAGGTTTCCAACAAAGGTTTTATTGTGGAACAAATAACAAGCACCTAAAGTATTCCAGTAACATAAGGATGGTAGTAATACTGCCATCACATAGAGATATTTTTCTTACCTCTTACCGGCAATTCTTTACCTACGCTCAGATTGTAATAAATGTTGAAGTCCATGAATTATGCTCTTGATCACATACCTTAACTCTTTTAGGGCCGAAAATTAAAAAAGTGGTGAATGTGTACACCTGAATTATTTTTTTAAATTATGTGGCTAAAAATAAACATGGGAAAGGAATTTACAACGGATCACTTGTGCCCAGTAATTAGAATCCAAGTCTTTGATTTGAGGAGTGTTTCGACCATGATATCCAGAAATATAAAATCCACTGTGTCATATTATCAGCCTGTCTCTATTTCATACAAATACCAGCACAATCTCTTTTCCTTCTTTGTTACTGATTGTAACCAACCGAGTTCTAATATTTAAACAATGTCCAGCTATTCATTTTAGCTACCAACCCAGTACAACACTATCTAAGCTGTATTCTATAGATAGCTAGCTAGGCAGTCCAGAGTTTAGATAGATTATTATAAGACAAAAATAAATGAAATAGAATATGACAAAGCAAATTCCACACTCAACAATGTAAAACAAAACTCAACTCTATCACCAAGACTCGCTGTGTTCTTACATGCGTAAAAAATTATCACTTAGACTACATGTAAATACGAGGTCCAGACATAAATTATGCCCACAGCAAACTAATGTTTACTACATGCCATATATATTCTATCAGTCTTGACTCTCTGGCTCTGTCACACTGATGCTAAATCTAAAGTAGGCATAGCATAGCATATCGGATAGACAAGTTATCTACAAACATTTCTTCAGTAAACATTTGTTTCCAATCCCTTTCACTCAATTCTTTTTTTACCAGGAGTCATTTTTATGTTGTATGTTATACTCCATAGAAATGATGAATGGAACCATCCTTTATATTTTAATTTTCTAGTTTGATCAATCACACAATTTTTTTTTTTTTTTTATGCTGTATGTTATGCTCCATAGAATTGATGAATGGAACTATCCTTTTATTTTAATTTTCTAGTTTGACCCCTCAGAAAATGTTGTTGTTTTTTGTTTACCTAAACATACAACATACCTATACATACAACATATATAAAGAATGGTTATGGATAACACTGAGAAGATCCAAGTTGACTTAAAAAATTAAATGACTGCAAAGGAGGCTAAAAGAAATGTCCCAAAAGGACAGAAAAAGAAAACCAGAAACACAAGGTGGCAGTTAGCCTTAAAAAAACTTTGTCAGTTATTATTGAGCAAATTTTGCTATTGTGTTGTAGAACGCATCTAAATTACCAGTAGTAGCAGATACATTTCCATCTACAGCAGTTGAATTATAAATTCCTGATGGTTCTAACTCGATAGTAGTTCTGCATGAGTACCATTTTTCACCGCCATCCTTTACTACTGAGTGGAGTGATCAGACCTCCAACTAAATCAAAGAAATATGCCCTTGTAAAATTTTATCTAATGCACCATCTGGTATCCACTTTTAGTATCTCAGTTATTGGTTATTCACAAGATTTGACATGTGAAAAACTTACTATTCAAGTAGTTGGTTGTTGTTTACTTATTATTGGATCCATATGTATCTTGTTATAGGCTTACAACTCGATGCTTTTTAATGATGTTGGACTCGCAAAAAAATAACACCCCTTGCTATCTGGAGCAACTATGAAGCATCCTCTTCATCCATAATATATATAGCGGTTATACACCAATAAAATCCAACATCAATGCCATTGGCTATTGCCTTGAAAAAAGTTTTCTTGTCACAAGATGTGGAACAGTAATGTGGTAGCAATTCCTGAAATTAGAGCTCGATTATCTAGAGAACAGCAGAGTACTGTCATCAATAATGAATAATCCTCCTCTATTCATGCATTCTATCCACCCTTTTGTGTACTTGTATCACCAGTTTTTTCTCACAATTCTTGCACAGCTTCATTGCAACATAGCACTGGCATACTAATGGCATTCACTTCTTAAGTTTGGAGAGTAGCTTCTCTTGGCACCTTCAGAACTTGACTGTGCAACAAAATATTCAACCATAAGATGGTTAAATAATTGTGGCCGATTACCCAAAATTCAAATGGATAAAGAGCTGGGATCCCCATACTATCTGTTAACTTTTTCCAAAGCACGTCAAGCCTACTAATTCTCAATATATGAATTGTTTCTGAGCTTTCTCTATCATTCTTGATCTTAACTTACCTTTCTTCCAACAAAACATATCTTCAATGCCGCATCTATTTCATTGTAGAGATCACTCACAGTGGTCTTTTCCAGTAAAGTGATAGAGACCCATCATTCCTTCTTACTGCCTTGTTGTCAACCATTACAGTTTGAATTGCTTGAAGTTCAAACTCCAGATTCACACTGATGTTGGACTTCTTGGATACACGACAAAATGAATGACCAGAGTGCTGGAGGAACTATGAATAATTTTAACCTGCTTAATATGATGTAGGGCTTGTCTAGGAAGGAGTATAGTATTTTTTCAACAGGCTATCTAACATTGAAAAAGAATACTGCAGCTGGAGTCTGTTACATCACACATGCATTTTTAATTACAGAAATGCACCTTCAACCGGAAGTGGAGCCCATTGCCAATCCCTTTCCCTCTTTTATATACATGATGTGATGAAGTAACAGCAAGATAGGATGCTTACATCACTTGAGGGCCCAACCAGATAAGTGCTGAGCTATGTAGCTAAGTGAATAAGTATATAAAACATTTGGAATAGCTTTTGCTCACTATTGCTTTGGCCAAAGACCGTGGCAGTCATATAGCTTATACTATAGTTAGTATAATTCATGCAAGACCATCGGTTATTTTGGCCTTGAGCTAGCAAGAGCAATCTTCAAAGCTCTAGTATAGGGGCAATGAATTTCCATCAGAGTAAATCCATGCTACATTTGAGATCATTTTAAGCCGTCATCTTGAGTCTTGTATCTATTATGAATACTCCATTTTTATGCCTTTGATGACGATGATGCTTGCCGTAAACCTCGCCACTCCAACCAACTGCATTTTTTAAAGTAGTGTAATATTAATAGCAGCCTTGCCTGTAAATATCTTGGAGTTAGATTTCACATTACATGCTCTAGTGATACTTTTATCCCAAAGACTACCAAATTACATTCATCATGCAGATATATCCACTATCTTCATAACGTGACACTCACATCCACGGATATATCTGCTACAGGCCCTAAAGAGTTAACATACTCTGAAATCTATGCTCTCAATCAAGAGTTAAGATTACATGATGAATCGCATAAACACAAATTTAAACCTGCAACTGCACCCGCTATCGCTACATGTGACTACAATTTTCATCGCACAATCAATCTTGCATATATAAACCACTAAATTTATTTTCCAAATTAAATACCTGCCAAATTCTGGCTATAAAACTATGTAGACACACTTACCCAGTTGATATAGAGGAAGCGCATATTCCAGAAACCACTGATATCATTGTAGCATGATTTTCCTCTTTAAATATATTCCTCCTGTAATTTATATATTAATATTTGCAACAATATAATAATCAACATCTTAACTTAAATGGGTACTACAATACTTTCATGATCACTGTCATGATTGATTGTAGGTATCAGTATGTTTAGGCTACCAATTAATTAAAATTCAGTTACTGAACAGATGTATTGCCTTACGGATGTATAACCATATACTCACCTTGAAAAGTCCAGCATATCGAGATAGACAAGAGTAATAGTGATGGCACTAGCTAGTCCTATGAAGGAATAGGTGGTACATGTGATCCAGATCTTGCTGCATGTAGAGAGCATGTGGACAATCAATTCAATTAAAACTTATAACTTGCATTATAATTAACTTGTTCATCCACAAACCCCAGGCAATCCATGTTGATATGTTGGAAACTTATACTTAATTACATAAATGTAGTACATTTGCAAAAAAACATATTGTTTAACTATTGACGTACGGAGAGCTGATGAATTCGGGTGGTCCAAAGAAGAAGAAAACAATCCCAAACATTACCTGCCCTGCTATGAGAAAATATCTAGGAACCTACAATATATATATAGGATATAAGGGAATAGAAAAAGATTTAGCAAAGATATAGTAAGACAGCTGTACACAAGCTCAAGAATGAGTAACCAGTGATAATTTCTTAATATCCCTTTAAATCATAGATTTATTTCCCCAACACAAGCAGCATAAAGTAGGCGAGTTGTCTTTGGTAAGTATATCAAGTAAGCAAGTAGACCGCAACAACTTAGATGCCCAGTTTACCATTTAAAAGATACATATTGTTCTGGTTTTAAAATGATTATGGCTCTGTATAAGTATTAGCACCCTATTGAATAATATGAAATATAAACCACACCATCATGGCTGTGTGTGGTGAAGCAATCCTGAATACTGAACTCAATTACACTCTGTGTGTGGTATGGCATGGCACTTCTCTTGCTAATTATCCATGAAATTCAATCCCCGAAAATTTTAACAATTAAAGGAGTATTGCAATTAGACAAAATTATAGAACTGGATAATTCTGGCCCTTACGGAGTTTTCAATTTTGTTTTCATAATCATTACATTGTTGTGGTTATTTAGAATAGGTATATAATTGTTTGTCATGCCAATTATTTGACTGGCAAACTAAAAACCGGTGCTTTGTATTGATATAGAAAACTCATAATAATTACATTGGAGTGGTTATTTACAATAAGTATATAATTGTTTGTCATGCCAATTATTTGACTGGCAGATTAATAACCGGTGATTGTATTGATATACAAAACTCGTAATAATTACATTGCTGTGGTTATTTAAAATAGGTATATAATTGTTTGTCATGCAAATTTATTGACCGGCAGACTAATAATGGTGCATTGTATTGATATAGAAAACTGTTGTGACTTAAGTGTGTTGGCTTTGGTATTCAGCTAAAATTACCTGGAAAGTTCAACTCCTCAAAACCAGATGAGGAACCTAAATGAAAGAAGTACTTCCAACAATTTAGTGCTGCTTCAGGACTTGACACAAAAATAAGTGGATTCACTTCAATAAATAGCAGACAAGGTGGTCTCTCTCACAAGGTTTGTCGAACATGTTTTTTGGAAGGATGGTTTGATTGGATAAATATTCTAAGGGCCTGTATGGTCCAACCCCAGGAGCGCTGCGCACAGCCAGAATCAGGCTGTTCCAGGATTTTCACAGGGTGGAGAACATGCTATATGATCAAGTTTGCATTGATGGGAGATTTTTTCCGTACTGCACGTATAGCTTATTTTCTTAGTATTAATTAAATCTTGTGAAAAAGGGAGCTTTTTATGGTGACAAATTATGAATTCTTGAGCTGGCACAACCAGCTATATGCTATTTTAGCTTCACTTTATGTTCTGCTGAAGTGCAATTCTAACAGTAAATAACCAAACACCCTTGGTCTTATTTGGATAACAGACTCCATACAGTTGTCGTGCAATGAGGATGCAGCTCTGAGATTTTGAAGCAAGATGGCAACATGAAACAGGGAACAATGTGAGGTAATTAAGTATGCTCATGCTGAACTGGTAAACAATTTCTGTGAAGTAGATCATCCGAGAAAAGGATTTGCCAGAGTACAAGTCAAATGTTTTAGACCAAAAACGTAGGCCAAAATAGAGGGGTCGATTTGTATTTTGATTTCCTTACTATGGGACAATCTGGAGGCAAATTAAAATTTATAGGCAGTGTGAATACAACAATGGCCACCAAGGAACAAGTTCAGAGGAGATAACACAGCTCATTGCTGCTTTCAATCAATCTTTTGTGCAAAGACAAGTAATTGAGATGCACAGCGAAATAAGATCAGGGAGAAATTAATTTGAGATTGGCAAAAGAAGAAATCTCTACTGGAGACCCTACCAAAAATAAAGCATGCACAGCAAGTTGGAGTCAAGCCATGCTGGCTTTGGCTGGAAAAAAAGTTTACCTGTAGTAGCTGGAAAAACATGAATGGTATTGGTTTGTCCATAGCCATAATTCACTTGAAGGCTAGATCGTTTGCCAGGGAAAATTCTGAGCTAGTTATTGGGTTACTGGGTAAATCCCCTGGTCCTACAGATTTATGAGCAAGAAAAAAACATGATTTGATGTAGAACAAAGATTATCCAGCTCCTTCCAGAGAGGTGTACACAGATAAGGTGACACTGTTACAGATGGTTATCTTCTGAATGAGAAAACATGGGAACTGTGAAATGGCACATATAGGTAACATGAAGGATACATCCAATGACTTTTAATATGCCTCCTTCATGGACAGTGAACATCTTTAGCAAGCGATTAGTTTTCATAAACAACACAGTCAATGAGAAGGAGGCATCCAAGCTTGCCAGGTGGATGGAACCTAATAATAACCATGATCATATCGAAAAGGATGACCTTATCCAAAGAGCACAATCCATTTCAAATAGTTTTCAAAAGGTTGGATGGATGAAAGTGGAATGAAGATCCGGATTATAAGGTTGGGAAATTCCGACCAGGAGGTCTTTGAAAAAAGAATTCATAATTTGTGTATAACATGCTTTAAGACCAGAATTGAAAAACCTTAACACTGAGGTTTCCTTAATTCCGGGGAAGCTAACAAGTCAACTGCAACTCCAGGAAGATCCCATTTATTAACAAATTATTGAATAATGTGGGAACTTTGTGGATAGATTGGATGGTTAGTGATATGACCAGGACGACACTAAGGATGGGAATCCATAGAAACCTTCCATCAAGCAATGGGTTTAAGGGGTATCAAAAGCTTGGAGAGATATTGATACAGCCAATATTATAAAATCATTCAAGTGCTCTATATTGAATTTCCTCGATAGGACTAAAGATGATATCCTCAAAGATGAGAGAGTGAATTAAAACCATTTTCAGATATTGGCAGCAATAGTAATGAAAGTGAATAATAAATAAAAATATATATTTTCAGCACATACGTTTTGAGTGTCACGGGAGGACTATACCACAAACCACCGAAATTTGAACACATATTTGTAGCTGTCATAACTTTTTCCCATTTCTTCTTTGCAGATACTTTTGATACCAGCTTGTTGCTTATTGTGTGTGCTTTAAGATAATATGTAAAAAGTATCTATAAGCACTTTTTCTTAGAAGATATAGCCAAACACGCAAGGGTTACTCAAAAAATGGCACTTTCTAATTTGCAAATACTCTAATTCCAAGGCGCCGTGAGCTACAGACCCCAAACTTGTGTTGTGGCTTCCCACAAGCCTAAACTGTAATTGCTGGTTTCCCAATAAGTATATCCGTGGCAATTGACACTGACTACTAGTGGGACACTTGAATTGATATTCTGTATTTAGCCTTCTATTATAAGCTATTAATGATTTCTATACAGATGGCAATTACTAAGTGGATGAGTGTCCTTCCGAAGAAGTTTGGGGAACATTACATAGTGGCAGTAGAAAACCTATGGTAATTTGCTTAGAGCTTCCTGAATCTTCCAACTTGAAATAGCCATAGTGAGAGCTAAAGGTGGAGGAAGAGATTTTGACCAGTTTCGGATCACCTCTAGTCTATATGCTGCAACAACCCCAAACAGGTTAGTACTCTCCTGCACTGCATAGGAGAAGAGGCAGTCTGTCATGGATCCCACAAATGCAACATTGGAAGAGAGTATGAAAGAGTCATGGCCAAGTTTGACCCATTCTTCAAGGTCCGCAAGAACACTATCTTCAAAAGGGCTCATTTTAATTGGAAAAATCAACAATATGGAGAGATAGCTGAAAAGTATATAATAGAATTGTATAAGCTGGCAGAGAATTGTGAATACAGAGACAAGAAGCATGAACTAATCCTTGATAGGCTAGTCATCTGAATTCTAGAGAGCACGTTTTTCCTAATTTTTATAGATGAACTCTGACCTAACATTAGAAAAGGCAAAAAATACTCTATGGCAAAAGGAGGATTTCACGAGCAGAACCAAGGCTAGGAGCAAGGGGAGAGCTAATTGAGCTACATCCCAAATACATCAAGAAATTCATGGGAAGAGTAAAAACCTAAAGCCAAACCCCAGAGCCATGACTAAACTCTATAGCCACTGGGATGAGATCAACATACCCATGACAAAGGTCCTGCTTGGAGGCAGCATGCCACAAATGTCAAAGAAAAAGACACTACAATGGTCAGTGCTACTCTAAGACAACATTAAAAGTACTGGAGGAAAGTTATCCTGATAATGCCTACCTCTATATGGTCTCAGCAGGGAAAGAGAAGCCGTGGATTGTCACCATCAAGGTCAAAGGGAGAATACTCTCTTCAAAATTAATAACGGAGCGGTGGTAACAGAGATTTTTGAACACAAGGACAATGTTCTCTACCGCACATGACATCAAACATTGACAGTCTAGGACAATTTAGGACTAAGGTAACCTACAAAAGTGTGCCAGTAGCCTAGCAAGTCGTTGTGGTAAAGGGTTAAAAATTAATCTTCTGGGGCTATTGATTGTCGCATTGTTCCGTGTTCCCTTACTACTTGCCAATGTAAATCTTTCACTATCTAAGTGTGACAGAGACAACATAGCAACGAGAGGAAAAAAATATGTTTTCTCTAGCTGATAAATGACTATTTTCGACGAGGTGTATTCCGATATATAAGAAAAAATGTGTACTTTTTATGGGGTCCAGAAAATATGGCTATTGTTATGGCATGGTTAATTGTTAATTAAAATATTTCTAGAGTATATCATTAACAATATGCTCTCTCTCTATATATTGCAGGTGATGGGCCTGTACTGACTATTTGGATTGACACATTTAAAAATGCAGACCAAAAATTCAAAAAAATATACAAGCTTTTATCCTCACATTGGCAGTTTAATAGCTGCTTAAATGGTGGCTTCACCTGAAATAAGTTCCAAAAACACTCCAAGCATGCCGTGAATCCTGTGCTCTGGCAGTAAATTGGTCGCACCAAAAGTTGAAGTGTGCAAGATTTGTTAGTATTTCTGTTTCTTCGTTCAGATACAATTGTTCCCCTAAGCATAATTTTCGTACCAGAAAAAATAGTGCACATCCATGACTTCTCTGTTTCTCGATCCAGTTAAATGAAAAAAAATTGACGAAAAGTAAAAAGTAACAGTGAATGATTCTAGAATTAGGTAAAGCACACTCTGTACTGCTCTTTAGTTAGTGGACTTCTCACATATTGGAAATTGTTACCAAATCCAAGGAAGGTTATAGCTGCTTCATTGTGGGAATTGACCTGTGCAACTGTTACCAAGATGAACCAAGATGAAGGAAGCTGTAGCTAAACTTACATGAGAATAGTCAACAACAGCTGCAGTTAGTAGTATATACATGGGTACAGTCAGCTATAGCAAAATTCAAGGTTTACTCTGCAATATGTTTGTTTAAAAGACCTGGAGTCTCGCCACTGCACTGTATAATACACAGTAACAGCAAAACAAACAAACAAACAAATTGAAACACAAGCAAAAATGTTTTATTGCATTGACTTTTAAAAAAGAGGAACAAAACTCTATAGACCACAATCAGTTTGATGCCATTTTACCTTTAAAAATTAAATAACCAAAATTGTACTGGTTTTAAAATTTAATGGAGTACCTGTACAACGACAAATCCATAAATGTGGTAAAGGGGCTCTACCTGGTTGTGGTATACAGTTTTGTTTCCGTTTGTTTGTTTTTTGAACATGTCAATCCAAATAGATAGTTCTTTCTTTTTTAACAATTTTTTTTGCTCTTGTGAATATAATATTGCATGCAACAATGTGGTCTAGTATTGACACTACTTGATATGTTCAACTTACAAATTTGTCTGATAATGGTCCAACTACAAAACAAGTTAGCACGAATACAATAGATCCTGAGAAGAATACCAGTCCAATTTCAACTGGCGGTAATTGATACTAATAATAACAGGATAAAGTGATATATTTAATTAATAACTAGTATTTTATTCTTGGTTTACATTATTAATATTGTTTTGTTGTTTCTGTTGTTAATGTTGATACAAAAAATCCTTATTTCATCAATAGTGATTGTTTCAGATACTGTAAAAGGGGCAAGTACGCATTTTAGGGGCAATTAAATTTAACACTTTTGTAGACCTTTTGATGTTAACTGTAACCAACATTTTGGGAGAACTTAGAAACTGTGCTTTGTTGTCATTTTCGATGGGAAGTTTTCCATTGGGGATCATAGTCATGGTAGGGCTGTCTACTCTTCCTTCCAGCTTCAGTATCCATTGTTTCAGCAATCCTGTGGTATTACCAGCAAAAGTTTTCATCCTTGCATTGCTGGGGCCTGATAACAATAGATTTCCACCACAGCCACTAGCACAAGAAAGCTACACATACCATGGCAAACATATGACTACAATGCTAACTTTAATATTTACACCTCACAAAACACAGTGTGAGCAAACATATTAGAGTTGGTTTATTAACAGAAGTAATATTTGTACAATTAAGATCTTTGCAGGCAGAAATAAAAACAATTCCATTCACCACGGTAAATTTGTTAATATTAATTGTTGCTCGTTAACATTGCCCACCTTACAGCAACCAGTGCCAAACAATAAGGATTACAAGCGGTTAGTCTATTGAAACACGCACCTCCATGTCAAGAAATAGCTCTAGAATGGGAGTAAGGAATAAAAATCCAGCAAGAGACAGCACACCTACTGAAACTGAAAATATTCAAGTGTGTAATAAGTAAATAAGAGTATATAACAAAGAGCATTCCTAAGAAAGATGACAATGGTCTACAAATACACCAGTACACTGGAAACTCGAGAATTTTATTCTTTGAATTCCTGTCCGTCTTATTTTCATTGTCAGGAGGCTGAATATAACATTCACCCTCAAATATTGAATCATACGATGTTCATGTGCAGTAAATAATTGAAGCTGCAAAGATTAATATTTATTACACTTATATGGTTGAAGCTTGAAGCTCTACAGATAATGTTGACTCTTGTGCTGTTTGCAGGTGTAGTTAGTTCCAGAGAAAGAGCAGTTCACTTCAATCAACAAAAAATACTTCTAAAGTAAATTTGGAAGATAATGCTATTTGTATTGGTTCACTGCCAAATTGTAATCATCCAATTTATTATTTTCTCTGGCTCTATAAATGTAACTATGCATTCAGAAATAGCCACTCACTAGAAGGATAATGCAGCTATGCCTATAACTGACAGGTGATATATAATTTTTTAGTTATCGATCTACATATTGTCACCATTAAGAAATAAATGTACCTGCAACACATTGACAGATACTCACCTAGTACCAGGAAGGTAAAGTTCGTGACCAACTTAAACACTGAACTTGCTTCTGACATGTGCTTCTTAATGGATTCTTGGAGGGAAGACAACAAAAACCTGATCCATTACTAAACACTTAAAAATAGGACTTCAAATATTAAACAAATAACCACCAAGAGTGCCTGCAGATAACAATTAGGACATCATTCACAATATATATTCGGATTAATGTGGAGAATGAGTAGGAAAAAAAGTTGACTATTGCAACTGCTATGGTCACGTCCTGGCCATTGTTTCTGGAAGCCCTTCTGCATAGGAAAGCTGTACAGGTACCTATGCTTACCTGGAATCACTCAGAATTTCTTCGCTCTTGAAAAAATTGGTGCTCTTGGATACTTGCTGTAGGTTTTGTTGTAGACATAGTTCTATGTAGTGCTACGTAGCTTTTGCTTGCTTACTTCAATGGAGCTGACTAATATACTAAACTGCAGCTTATTGCATTTGCATTCTAGCAATTGGGAAAAAAATTTCCTAAAAAAATTATGACTATAAATATTTTTGGTTAAAAACAACAACAAATAAAGTCAGTTGTTAATCTGCTAAACGTCTCTTCACATGAAATATTTCAATACTGATGCCAAACTAGGGCCATACCAATTGTATTGCTAAAAGCTAAATCCTACATCAAGTATTTAAATCCTACAAGATAGCTCACTTCATCTGCATCATTGAACTATAGCAGTTTATGGAAGATGAACCTCCAGAAAGAGAAAGCTAGCAAATCTAGCTTGTCAAGATTTTTTTAACCTTAAAAAATTGACAGTTAATCCTATAACTCATGAATATGTCAACCAACTAAACACCAGAGCTATATGAAACTTCATTTCCTAGGTTAGTTGCTGATTATTTTTCAGTATCGACAAAACTGGCAAACATTTGTGAATTTAATGCTAACCTCATTGTATATATGGTATATAAACTTGGCTGTATAAATTGAGCTAGGACTAAGGCTAGGAATCAAAAAATATTGTTCATAGATGATCACTCAATGTTTTATGATTGTTTGAAAATGGGAGTGCTATATGGCATTGTGACAGTGGGAGAGTTAGTCCGATCCTCACCATAAATCAACTTATATTGGGAAGGACGTACCTGTCCTTGGGACAAGCAGTGTCGATGGAACACTGACTAGTAAAATTATTCCTCCCACAGCAATAAATGGGAGCCTGAAGTCACCAACCTACAACAACAACAACAACATCAATGCAGCAACAACACAAACAATAGTTCGGCCAAAACAAGCCAAAAAAAAAATGTTCATCTGTTTCCACACAGCAATTTTCCACATCATGTAAATATGTGTATTTAGTGATTCAAAGTGTAAATCACTAAGACAGTACATAGACAGTACTTTAGCTCACAATTGTTTTCATTGTAAATTTCAATGCTATTGAAGAATACACTCACATGAGAAGGCCATAACCAGAGCTTTTAATCATATGAGGTAAGAAGTGTCAAGGGATATTCTATCCCGCATTTTTTTCCTGCCTAGATCCTGTAGATACAGGATCAAACATGTGATGTACTAATAGCTGTCCTTGGGAAAGGCATGGTGATGTCAGAGAGACTCATGGCTATTCCCACTGTTTGCATACCCAGTCTTATGAGCCAGATTACCGATTTTCTACAATAAAAATGGTAAAAAATTGGGTGGTTCGCTTGAACCACTTTTATTGATGTCAAAGGAGATGTTGCAGGAAACTGAAGTAACTTGATCTAGAAGGGAAAGTCACTGGAAAGCAGTGGAATCCTAGGATGAAAGACATCTCCCTTTACCAATGGGATATGTATATTAGCTCAATTACATGAGGGAACAGCTACTTCATAGATTCAAAGTGTATTGAAAAAAATTCCAGAAGAGGCGATTGCCATGCACCTCAAACTGGAAAATGATCAGTAAAACTAAAAAATGACTGCAGTACACATATACATGAACAATGCATTGTTTTCCCTCCATCCTGTATGATCCAATTTTCTTTAAACACATAACTGTAAAGCAGTTCAGCCTCATTTCATATGAAAATCATGATAGAGAAAGCTACTTGTCAAACGACTATCACTCACATTTGGCAAAGCTAGATAATTAGTAAGCAGTATTCTATGGCTGAGATTTAAAGTGGGTAATTCATCTGCTAAATGCTGGAAACCCATCTATGGGTGCTATTTTGTGTGACAAAACATTGCTTCAGAAAAAGTAAAATTTGTTGGGACTCAGAATTTACCTGGTAGAGAAAAACCCCTATAGGAGATCCTAGACAATATCCTAATCCGCTAGCCACCTGAATGATGCCCTGTGAGAGTGGAAGAAGGTAGTGTATGTGTGTGTGCATGTGTTGGGGATTGTGTGGGGAGGGAGAGAGGAAGAAGGAAAAGATAAAACAATGGGGTAAAAAAAAAACCAGAGTCATAGAGCTCAATATCACAAAAAGAGTCAATGACAGTGTTTTCAGAACCTAAGCACGCTAGCAATGTAGTTTTTGTACTAAACAATTGCAAGTGCTAAATGAAAACATAAAAGGTAATCTTTATATCGTAGATAGGGAAATACCACAGAGAGATGAATCTTCATAGCACATACCATGAGAGTTCCAACACTGTGTGGGTAGAGAATGGAGACGAGTGTGAAGAAAGCAGTGATGAAGAGAGCAGTCCCGATCCCCTTCAGCTGATCGCAGGATAATACAAAGTGTAATAAATATCCACCCAGATGGCAGCATTGGCGTAAAGCTATGCAAATCAAAATTAAGACATGTCTAGAGTAAATCTACAATACATGAAGGGCCTTCATAAGTGGGAGCACCAAAACTTACTATTTTATGCTCCACAGAATCTAAAAATATCGTGCTTACCCCAAAAGGAAAAAGGTACCACCCACCAGCAGTAGTCCTATAAACACCATGAATCGAACATTCAATTTTGGGAGCTACACAGAGAGAAACACAACAGTGGTTATGTAGTATGTGAAACGAATATATATGCAATGTTTTGATTTAGGTAAGACAAAGTATAAAAGAGTATATAGAAAGGTTAGGCATAGCATAGCATGTCAGTCACACTGATCTTATTGCTGTTGTTGTTGTAAGTCAGAAAATTAGAGTAAAAAAGCTTCCTGACCTGGTCACTCCATAGCTTCTTAACTACACACTTCACTTGGTATAAAGTTCAAATATAGCTTCTCCATGTTTCTTCTTTGTTAGCTAATGTGTAGAAGCTATAAATACATAACCTTGCCCAAGTTAGTACACAAAATCAGGGACATCAGTAACACTTGGAGAGGATTACCAAAACAAAAAGGAGTATCATTATCAGTTCAAAGTATGGAATATAGGTCAAAACCACACAATACCACCGAAAAAGTGTATCCTATTTCTAATAACCATAACTCTTTTCTTACCTCAGTTCAAGTAAATTTAGTACCAAATTGTTGATTATTCCATGTGCTTTCAAGTATTATGTTGAACATCTTATATAGGCATATTTCTTGGATGATACTACTGCACCAACATCACGGTCACTAAATAAAATCGGCACCCCAAGTTTGAAACAATCGTTACCCACAAATGCATGGATAACAAAACACCAAACTTGATGTGTGAGTTTACATAACTCTATTGATTTTATTCTCTAAGTACTGTGGTGTTGAAATGTTACAGTGCATGGTATTTGGGGGACACCTCATTACCATGGTACATTTTGAAGCTTGTAAAAACAGCTGACTACAACTCATCAACATCAACACAACACTTTGAGAATCTGATCAATAAATATCACAGCTAAGGGCATTGGGACTCACACACCAAGTCTGGTGTTTTATTATCTATGGCTGCGTGGGTCTTGACCGTTTCAAACATGGGGTGCAAATTTTTTTAGAGACCTTAATGTTGGTGCGTGCATTTAAGAAAATGTGCCTATAAAGACATTCAACATATCACTTCAAAACATAGAGAATATGCAACAATAAGGTAATAGAATTATCGGCACTGATGTAGGAAAAAGTTTTGGTGATTAGAAGTGTGATACAACTTTGTTCGGGTGTTTTATGGTTCTGACATAGATCCCCCTTTTATTGACAGCTCTTGGGTCAGATCCAAGATTCTCTCTACAATTCTCAAAACATACAAGTTGTAGCTTTGCCAACTTTCTCCAAAACCTATCTTACAACCAAATCCATATATATACATAGGTAGAGGAGTTAGGGACAGGGGGAGAAGTATGAGCCACCAGATATATTTGCCTCGCCCAAATTTGCATTTGAATCTATTGATGGTTTAACAGCACTTGTAAATAGGATTGACCAGGGGGGATTATAACCCTTCAAATCCGAAAATGTTTTAATACATTTCTAATCAACATAAATTTTTTCTTATCTCTGTATAGGTAGTTTGGTAATATATTATTGCCTGTTCTCTGTGTTGCGGGGTGGGGGGTTTGGGCTATGGCTAGCCCTAGCCCTAACCCATTCCCAAAATGTGTTTTTAACACCACATTCATGAATTTGATTCATGCTATCGCAGCTAAGAATTAGGACCTCATATATTAAAAGATTTATGTTCACTATGCATGGATGGGATATTACTCCTTCTAATTTGGGGGTGCATATATTTCAGTTACCTTGATGTTGGTGAATGTATCTTCTAAGAAAATTTTCATATAGAGACATTCAACATATAGTTCATAGTTCAGGTAACTGGTTGTGGTCAACATGGGTATAAACTTGTTTCCTTTCTTGAAACTTGAACAGGTCAATCCAAAAAAAAAAAGGTAAAAAAATATGTTTCAAGTTATTTTGGGTTTGTTTGTTTTGTTGTTTCTGTATAGCTATAATAGTTCAGAAACGGAAGTCAATGCAGTCTTCTACAAATTCGAACCCAGAGCTTTATTGTTGTTAGAAACATTGAGGCTTGGGAAATATTGAAGGGTCTGGTTATGCCAAGCCACACCATTTATAGCCAAGGGAATATGTGGCAATAAAATGTTTTCCCCAACTCCCCAGTGAGGCTGAGTGGAAATCTATTTTAGCTGACTGCTTTCCAGCAGATATACCACAGCACCACATCATCAGCCTCAACATAGTGAAAACACTTTTAAACCAGCAAAATAGGTAGGGTCTCTCTATTATTTCATCATACAAACTGACCTCTTTGGAAAAGAAAATGACTACATGATTATTTATATATATATATATATATATATATGGTTTTGTTGAAGGTCTACGCTGTGTACTATTGCCAAAGAGGAAGCATCTCAGTAAACCAACAGATCAACGAAAATATGTAGCATTACCAAATCTGCTCAGCTGCTAGGCTCATTTTTGCAGTGTTTATTGTGCTGACAAATTTTGCAGCAATAATTTGGACTCTTTCAGGAGTAAAAATTATAAATATTGTATGCATTTCTTGAAGATGATTTGGCTGCCAGTTTACTAACATAGCGAATCATTCAAGGCACACTGGAAGTATTTATGGGGCTGGATTCTAAGAAGCAGCAAAAGTTAGGATATGAACTTTGATTGTTACTGTTTGGGAGGGGGGGGGGGAAAGTTTTGGCATCTGCCATTTGCATGAGGAATACTATTTCACTACCTGATAGATCATGAATAGGAACTTCCTCACTATCGGTAGGAGTGAAACAGGGCAGTTGGAAGTATTTTGGAGCAAATAGCAGCTAAGAAGATGTTATGGGAGTTCTAGTTGTGTGATTATTCTCCTCCCGCTCTATCCCAATCCAATCATGTGATACAACATAACCATATACGGAGTACACATACATATAAAGCTAATAAACTGTTATTATATCGATCAGCTTGCCTTGTCAATATAAAAAAATTCTAAAATCATCACAGATTAAAGTCTTTAGAATAAAATCTCAAAAAAAAAAAAAAAATTCTTCAAGGCATAAGCTCTTAGTGCAACATGCTGCGGCCACATCAGTATATTGTGTGTCCTAAAAAAATGCATCATGGATAAGTTATTAAACTTATATTTATAGTAAAAATGAAAGAGAATTATATTCTTCAGACATGTAGTTTATTCACCAGTCCTTCTTCACCAGGGCAGTTAGAGATAATTCAGTCAGCCTGGATCAATTGTTATGCTCCTCCATTAAAAATAAGCTGATGAAAGCAAACACAGGTATGTATACATACACAATCCATATCAATAACCTTTTTCACTGCTTTCTAGCTTGAAAATACTCTTTAATTACAAGAAAATAAGTTACTCCAATCCATCAGCAGTCTTCTTCTACTGTAGTCAAAATTAGTGGAATATAACACAACGATTATATCGGAGTTTTGAAAGAAAGCGGGTTTTATTATATTTTAAGCATATATACTCAAGTTTACTCTTTAGTTTCAAGGCACACTTCTACTGGATCAAATGGAACATATTAGGCTGTACAGAAACCACCAAAATGAGTTATAGCTGAGATACGAACTTCATTTGGGGATCGCGCCCCTGGGTAAAACCAGTTTTGTGAGTGCCTATTTCTACTTTGTCATCGATCTTGAGAATAGAGCTCAAAACTTAAAGTGTGTACTGAATGGATATTTAATCACCTTTTAAATCCATACAAAAATGAATATAAAAGTCTGAAGGCACTGGCTATCTGCTAAGAATTGTTCAAATTAAATCTTGAAACGATTATTAAATACAATGGGCTATATTCTCAGCTTATAGCGCACTTATATTGTGGGAGGGAAATATATAACTAATACCAGAATCCTTAATACTGTACATTGTTATACATGGATTCTTATGGTACAAGTAATCAGCTATCATTATATGGGGTTCAATGTTAATAATATGTAACTCTCACCTTTGTGAATAAAACACAATTTTGATTTATACATTACCTTCCTACCCCCATCATGACCTCCTCTACACAGTTCGAAAGATCTGGGAGAGAATAACAACAATAACAAAAAAAAATTATACTAGTGATAGAATGGTTGTGAAGAGCTAGGAGGAGCAGTTAATCCTGAGCACAGACAAAACATGCTGAGACAATAAGAACAACATTACCATGCAGGAGAGAACATGATAGCACTACTGAGCAGTGAACAAGAGTAGGATGAATATTCCAGGAGCGAGAGTGAATGCAGCCGCTGTAAGGTACAAAGATCTTTTTGATTTGAGAAGTTATCTCTCATGCGACTAACATGAAGGCTAGCCAGCTTAAAATATTTGAAAATTGTGATTATTTGAATATTAGCCACATACCATAGACAATACTTCAGCTACAAATCATGTATTATTACTGGTGTTAAACAGTAAAATCTGTAAAGATACCATGAAGGCATTCAGAGCTTAACAGAGAGAAACTATACAAAGCAAATCACATAAATTGTGAAGCATAAAAATGATATTTTTAATTAACTTGGCTTTTGAATCCTTTGAGGCCAAAATGACATTTTTTTCTTGGATTAGACCAGATGTGTATTGTTAATTACACACCACTAGAACTTGCAAGGACAAATCAAGAGCACATTTCATTGGCTCAAAGCCAGTTGATATCGCAAGATTAGCACACAGTGAATAGCTAGAGTTAAGGTTGCCTACTCATATTCTATTACTGCTTATCTTCCAGGTCTGCCCCAACATCATTAGCAAATGGATCATCATTGTCATCAGTGCCTCCCCCAAGTTTCATATATCTGTCTTGGTGACAATAGTATCTGCTGAGCTGGCTGTCGCCTGCCCAGGCATCAATCTACATCGTCAGAGCCATCAGTACTGGCTGTGATGCTACAAACTTTGTAGGGCACAGGTAGATCTAGGGCATAGAGTAATCAAAATTGTCTTCATGGTCTTTTCAAGGGCATGCACTATTGCACTTGAGCTAGTAAGAGGTGCACAATCTATTCAGGGGTATGAAAAGGTCGGGAGTAATCAAGGAAATACAGAATTTTACAGTTCTCAGTAAATCCTAGTATTACTACATTGCTACAGCAGGATTTTCCGAAGTTCATATGTTAGAGGTGAAATAATTAAGAGGAATAAAATATCCAATATCCAAGCCAATGTTGTAAGATGTCTTCTCATGTACCATCAATAGGAAAGTACATCATTTGTCACAAAATGGTGGGTTTAACTATGAGTTTGTACATGAGATTACATCTCATGAAACACACAGAAGTCTGTTCTTTGGGCTGCACTTGATGACCAAACATCAAAAGATTAGGATATGGTTGAATTAAATAAAGCGTGTTTTGAATGTATGCACAAAATCAGGTGTTCCAAGTCATATGTGATAACTCAGCATATATTTGTAAGACTCAAGGTATGCTTACGCAAGGTGCCTCTTTTCACCACCCAATTCCATATATTGCATATAATTTTAATTCCAGAAACTGGTGGCCATGATAGAGTTCCTTCATAATGGAGTAAAACAAAATGTGGTGCAACAATTATAACACAACTTTTATTAACCCTAATCATAAGTCCGTACTGCCCAAACCCGAGCTCAAAAATGGTTAAAATTGTCCACCTATATATAACACAGTATGGATGGATGATAGACTAGTTATATGAACAGAGACACAAATTATCACTAAAACCATCACACACCAACGTCACACAAGTGCATTAGTAATCGGTTGGGTGGACTCTAGATGTATAAATCACCGAGCTTCAAAGAAAACATTGTTATTTTATGTAAATAATTAGTTAACTTTTATAATTCTATTAGTTTTGAGTGCTGTGTTAATGAACACAGCATTGTACATTAGTGTGATGTTGAATTGTAATGTGCTTTAAGAGAGCAGATTAGATTCCTAAGGACCATGAGCTACACCAGTAAGAACAAAAGCCCAGATTTCATTCATACAAAAAAAGTCGTATTCTTAACTGTAATAAAACGGAACAATCTGTTGCCTACTATTTTGCAAGCATGCACTATATTTATTAAATCAAATCACCCCCAAAGGGTACAATGACTGCTTTCAACAATAAATGCTAGTGGTGCTGCTAAAGTTGGATGACTGGGATGCTGGGCCCAAAGAGAGTTTCTGTAAAACCAGTAAAATGCTCATATATACTAAGGGCAACCAATTTGAACTCAAACTTAGAACTTTCATTATAATTGGAGAAGTCAAAATGATGAAGTATGCTTTGTCTTGATTTGATTTAAGTTGATATACTACTTCTAATGGTGGTCATTGGAAGAGTTGACAGTTTTTTTTAGATATGCCAAAATATATGTTGACAGAGTTATTTCTTTTGGTACATGAAAGTTGCAAGCTCATTATTCTATGCATGCATCATCACTGCCACCTACTGTCATAGCTGCAGTGGTACGTGAATTATGGGTATTTATGTCTAGTTGTTAACTGGCAACAACAGCAGTTCGTCTCATGTTCAGCCCTATACCCTCATGTATGTGCCAGCCCTTTCAGGCACACATATACTCACACCCCTTCCACTCAAGCATCCACACGAGACACACACACATACATATATACAAAACACACAAACAGCCACCCACACATGCATACAGACAAACACACAGACATAAAACACAGTAAACCAGCAGCATAAAACTCTTGAAGGTGAAATAACCCTTGAAATTTATCTACAATGACCTGTTACTCATTTTCCTAGTCAGATACGTGCATACAATAGATAAATTCATAAAATATTTAGTACCAGAAGTCTCCAAATGTTCCAATACATTGCTGGTTTCTCAATACAGTGAAGCAAAAAAACACAAACCCCCCCCCGCAAAAAGTGTTAAGTATTGTCAAAACTGAACAGTCTATTATTATGTTGACGATTTTTACCATATGATAATTTGATCGCTTAACAAATCAAGCAAATAATTATTATAAGTATGCAAATAATCTACGCTACATTTAGCATGGCGCTCTCGTGCAAATATTACCAGATCCAATGAAGGCTGAAGCTGATCCTTCACCAAAACATTTGTTGTTTACTTAGTAGTTTTCTCCTATTTAATGTCACCAAATCAATGAAGGAGGCTCTAGCTGACACTATGTACAGTCTACAATAACAACACGATATAGCTTGTTCTGCCTATTCTGTAGTGGACAACAAGGTTTATATAGGTAGAGTCAACAATACAACAATAAACAAGTTAGAAAAAGCCATGGATACCCTCCACTTCTCAAGTCATACTTGGTATAGTTTTCCTCGGTTCAACTAGAACATACAGAAAAATAAACAACTATAGCTATTGAAAAGACCTGTATAAAAAAAGGAGAAAAAAACTTTTTTGGAGACCACAACCAGTTAGATGTCCTGTACCACTTAAAACCATATACACCAACATTGTACTTTTAAAATCAATATAACAATTGACATATGTGATTTTTAATGGTAAAGGAGAATCTGGCTGGTTGCGGTCCACATGGGTACAGCCCTATTACCTTTCTTTTTAAAAAGGCCACTCCAATATATTATTTTTGTCCTGGTCAACTTACTAAGTAGCCTGTGATGGGAGAAAAAATCATCACACCTAATGGGCCAGCACCGATGATGATGCCATTGAAGATTGGGCTTGATCCTATCTTCAGAGCCTTCAAAAATATATTAGAAATAAAAAAACAATTCATCACTATATCACTGACATCCAACACTGATACTAACTGAATGCCACAACATAGAGTCACTGAGGTACCTCAACCGGAAAAAATGGTGCAATGATTGAGAATGCTGAATTAAGGAACAAGTACGAAAACCACAGACACACCAAAGAGCAAACAACCCCCCATCTAATCCCCCCTTTCCTTCTATCAGTATTTATTTCCATCATGACTGCTGATAGTTCACATGAAACATCAGACAATTCAGATGAAACGTAGCTCTTTGTCAGCGACCCTCCATCTCTTAGCTCTTTCTCTTCTTCGGTCAGCTGCACGCTTGAGTTGGAAACATGGATGCTCAAGCTTAAACTTTCAAGACTTTGCTTCTCCTTCAGTGCAGGGATTAGGCTTTTAGCGAAGGATGAATTTCTCGTGTTGTGCATGTTGCTCCAGTTGTTGTAGTAAGCTTAACAGCTACGCCCTAATATCTAATATGAAGTGACGACTTGTCTCGTACAGCTAGTGGTCGCAAAACTGAAAAAAAAAAGCTGCTCACACTTACGCTGAATTTGGCTTTTTGTAATAGTTACGGAACGGAACGGAACAAACGTGAAATGTTCCGTTCTGGTATCACAGATGTCGCAGCGACAAAATATCCTCGGACACCAAATGACGTTCTACGTCGCAGGCGAGCAAATACTGCTAAGTCAGAAAATACTGCCAGCAAATTGCCTATGTTCCTGAGCAGTGGCGTAGCCATGGAGGAGGGGGGGGGGGGGGGGGGGGGGGGAGCAGCCCCACCCCATTTTTCTCAGAAAAATAAGGACAAAAAAAAATGAGTTAAATTTTTGTTTATCCCGAAAATTACACATGTTGATGACTGCTTACCATACTAATAGATGCTTTAGCTTTGCTGCCAAAGATTGTAGAAAAACTGGTTTTAAGGCAGTTCGACGTTTTATCTCAACAGTTTCCCTTCTCTACTTCGAGCGGTACACTTCGAGTTCGGAGGTCAATTGCACATAGGATTAGGCGCGGCTGTTACAATTTGACCATAACCATGCTATTATTATTGCAACCACATGGAGCTGAACAGCTGGCTATGAAGCCTACAAGAAACATGCCCCAAACACTGGATAGAGATTCTTCAAGAATGTTTCAAGACCCCCTACAAACTCAAAGTAATCAAATAAACTGAATGATGAATACAATAAAAATACATTCATAATAGCTACAATAAAAATAAGTATGAATAAAAACATTTGCAAGAAGACATAGAGTTATGCAGTCCCTGAATCACCCAGTCCCTCAACTTCTGAAGTAGAGACCACAGCCACCACCTCTATTATATCACTCTTTCAATCTGACTCGAGTCTGATCAGAGCACTGATTCTCTTCCAGCATCCGCAAAGCAGCCTCGTATTGAGCAAGAGCCAGAGGTATCAATTGTTAATACAGATGTAACTTACTTGGCCCAGAGAAGAAGTTCATTGACTGAACATAAAAAGTACAACTTCTACTGTTACCACTTCACTTCTGATATTGATTACAAGTTTCCATGTGAAGGTGGTCGTGGCTTTCTACATCGTTATTTGAGAAAGTACAGCTGAATAACTTACAGTTGACAAGGGAATGGTGGGTACTCTTTGCTAGGAGCGTAGACATATGGAAAGGTAAAGGAGTGCTTGTTGAGACAGCTTTTACTAACTTCAAGGAAGATGTGTGAAGTGTGTGATCTCCATGCAGCTATAGAGTACCAAGATGCCATTGCTGTCTGCGATACTTTCGTAGAGAGGATGAGTGGTAAGCGAGAGAGTGTGTTAATTCAACTGAGAGAAGGTGCAAGAGAAACTATCCATAACAACAGAAAGAAGCTCTGCTCTATTACAGAGATTTGTCTGGTCTGGTCAGCAGAACATTGCTCCCCGTGGTCATCGTGATAGTGACACAGATATGAAAGGTGTACAAGCAGAAAACACAAAAACCATGGCAACTATTGTGCTTTGCTCAACTTTCGTATCTCGGCTGGAGATACTGTCTTGAGGGACCACCTTCAGAGTGCAGCGAAATGCCACATATCCCCGATATCCAGAATCAGTTCATCAGCATTCTTGTTGACCACATTTGTAATGTAATCTTAAGAAAGGTTTGTAGCAGTTTTTGTTATATTTTGATTGCTGAAGAAGTCACTGATTGCTCTATCAAGGATGTCAGAGGCTCTAGTGGCAGGGACAGTGCCAGAGATTCTGACTAAAGGGAAATTGATTATTAACAAGAGTAATTGTGAACAGGATAATTGTTACCTGTCAGGCAGCCAGCGCAACCAGGAAATGACCATACATGGTCATTTTCTCAAATGATGATGAATGATGACATGGCATGAATTGAAAACAGCTGGAAAATTATAAAAGACAAAGATAGTGTATAAAGTCAGTCACTTATTAATGAGAATAGTAGCCTGAATTGAGTATTGGTATCACCTGTATGTACTGAGATTCTGTGCAAGTACTTGTAAATTCTGATTGCTGGCACAAGATAGTTTCTTGACCAGATTTATTACAATTATTACACTCCACTCTCAAGTGACTTGTGAACCCAGCTGTGGAATAAGCAGTATGGGAAGGCTTGGCTCGAGATTTGGGATAGAAAGTTTCTTGACCAGGGTTTTATAATTATTATACTCCACTCTCAAGTGACTTGTGAACTCAGCTGCGGAATAAGCAGTATGGTAAGGCTTGGCTCGAGGTTTGGGATAGTGAGATCTCAAACAAGACTCAGGCATCATAGGTCTGCTTTAACTGCCAGTCACTGCATAAGCTGGAGTTGAGGAGCAATTACAAAGGAACAACTCTGCATTGTCATAAGGTATGTTGAGCCTGAAACTGCTTCTATTAGAGAGGATCTCGTTACATTTCTAGAATGTGACAGTGGCATTACTGGAAAAGCATTGGCTGACAAGATTCTTGGTTTCGTCAGAAATCACCTAGATCCATCAAAGATGCACGGTCAGGCCTATGACAGAACTAGTAACAATTCCGGCGGGACAGACGGAGCTGCAACTACAATACTTATCAGTAGCCCCACGCCCTTTATACCCATTGCACTTCTCTGTTAGAACTTGGTAGTTGTGGCTTCATTCCAGAAGGTGAGCATCCGTAACATGATTGGTGTTGTGAAGCGACTCCCATCTTCTTTTTTGCACACCCCAAGCATCAGAAGAAGTTGGAAGAAGCTATATAGAACACACAGCCAGAATCAAATGTGCTGAACCTCAAAGATTGCTGCAGAACAAGATGGATTGAATGGATCGATGCTCTCGATCATATCTAGAAACTTTATTCCTCCATTGTTGCTTGTTTTGAGATCATTTCAGCTGAAGGTTCTTGCATGAGGTCTCCTGACTCAGTGACAGATGCCAGTACTCTCCTGCTGGTAATAACAAGAACAGAATTCATCACTCCTCTTGTAAATACCAATGAGTGTCTACAATATCTCAGGAGCCTAACAACAAGCCTTCCAGAGGAGGCTAAAGACATAGTTCAGGCAGAGATCAAGATTTTGACATCATCCCTCAAGCAAGTTAGAGAGAATGTTGACTTCAACCACTGTTGGTGGTTTGAAACAGTCTCTAAAATGTGTAATAAAGTGGCGACTACACCATCAATTCCCAGGATATGTGGACGTCAGCATCACAGAGCAAGCTTACCAGCATCTAATCCCTCTGAATACTTTAGAAGAACTATTACAGTTCCAATTTTGAACCATCTTCTTTCTGAGCTTGACAAGCGGTTTAGTCCACATAAAAAACTGTTTTTCAAGGTCTATATTTGGGACGCCAGTGAGAGAACCCTAAGTACCATAAGGACTCGTATGGACTGGCCTAGTGTAGATAAAGATATCAAGGATCTTTGTGCATCTTGCCCTATCTGCCAGAAGGCTGGCCCAGCCATTATTATGAAAGCATCCTTGAACCCTCTACCTGTTATAAAGGAACCCTTTGCCAGAATTGCCATGGATATGTTCGGGCCATTGAACAGAACCAAGGCCGGTAATAAATACATCTTAGTCTTGATGGATTATGCCACCAAGTGGTCGGGGGCCTTTGCATTAAGAAATGTTACTGCAGAAACCATTGTAAACTGTCTAACAGCAAGAATTGGGGTCCCACAAGAATTGTTAACTGACAATGGATCTAACTTTATGTCTAAGGTTATGAAGAAGTATTGTAGCATGAATGGTATTAAGCAGATCAGAACCATCTCATACCATCCTCAGACATATGGTATGGTGAAGCGCTTTAATGCCACCCTAAAAAGGTTATTACGAAAATTAACACAGAAATCTGAGGTTGAATGGGACCTATGCTTGCCTTATGTACTATGGTCTTATCGTGGAACTATCCATAAAACCACAGGATTCTCCCATTACCAATTGCTATAAGGTAAACAGATGAGAATGCCGTTAGATCAAATGGTCAGATACTGGCAAGGCAAAGAGGAGAATGATGAAAATAGTGTGAGTGAATATATAGCTACACTCAAAGCAAATATGCAAGTAGTCCGAGACTTGGCCTATGATAAAGAGAGAGATGAAAAAGTGAAACAGAAATTTTACCATGACCAGAAGGCTAAGGAGAGAACCTTTACTGTAGGCGACTTCGTGTTAGTATTTAGGCCTGGAAAAACTAACAAACTACACAATCAATGGCAAGGACCTTTTCCCATAGTGAAAATAATCACCGAAGTAAATTACTAAGTAGATTTGGGAACCCGGTTAAAACAGTATCGTACCTTCCATGTCAATTGCATGAAGTTGTGGACTACTCCTGAGTCAGCAGCATTCTTAGCCTACGACAAAGACGAGGAAGACCTGGAGAATGTTGAGGTTGTGCATAGCTCACACATACCAGAACCTCATCACTTAGACATTCAAAAGTTCAAGGAAAAATACAAAGATGTAATACAAGATGGACCAGGAAAGACACATATTGTGCAGCATGACATACACACAGGAGATGCTGTGCCTATACGATTGCCCCCGTACCAGTTTGCCAACCACTCTCAAGAAGTACTGAGAGAGGAGATAAGAACACTCCTTGACCAGGAAATAATTAGACCATCCAAAAGCCCTTGAGCAGCGCCCACTCTATTAGTAAAGAAAAAGGATGGCACACAACGTATGTGTGTGGATTACAGGAAACTGAACAAAGTGACCATTAATGACCCATACCCACTCCCAAATATTAAAGACCTGATAGCTAACATTGGCTCATTAAAGTTTATAACCACCCTGGATTTAACAGAAGGTTATTATCAGGTCCATGTAAACCCTCAACAGAGAGAAAAGACAGCATTTGTGACTCCATACGGTAAATATGAGTTTTTGATGATGCCCTTTGGGTTAATTTCAGCACCATCTACCTTCCAAAAGTTAATGGATGGGTTGTTGAATGGGTTGCATGACTTCACGGTTGCATACCTGGATGATATTATCATCTACAGTGATACCTTGGAGAACCATCTAAATCATATGGAAATTGTGTTCAACAAGCTAAGAGAAGCTGGGTTAAAAGTGAAAGAGAGAAAATGTAGTTTCGGAAGTGGCAGTTGTATATATCTGGGACACGTAGTTGGGAATGGCTTGGTACAGCCTATGGAATGTAAGGTGGAGACAGTGAAGACGTTTAAGCAGCCCAAGACTAAAAAGGACGTCTATTCCTTTTTAGGTCTTTGCAGTTACTACCGGAAATTTATTCCTAACTTTTCATCTATTGCTACACCCCTCTCTGACCTTACAAAGAAACGTATGCCAAAGCAGGTTAAATGGAATGAGAAATGCGACAAAGCTTTCATTGAGCTAAAAGAAGTACTCACTCGTGGACCAATATTAATCACGCCTGATTGGACCAAACCCTTTATTTTACAAACAGATGCATCAGCATTTGGATTGGGTTATGTCCTTAGTCAGATAGATGGAACAGGGGAAGAGCATCCGATTGCTTTCGTGTCCAAAAAATTATTACCGAGTGAAAGAAATTAATCTGCCATAGAGCGTGAGGCTCTTGCAATTGTTCAAGGAGTTAAACACTTTCGTACCTATCTGCAGGGATCAAAGTTTACAATCGAAACAGATCACAACCATTAACTCAGCTAGGCAACCTGAAGGACAGTCATGGCAGGTTGGCAAGGTGGGCCCTATCATTACAGCAATATGATTTTACAATTGTACACCGAAGTGGAAGCAAGAACGCCAATGCTGATGGGTTGTCAAGAGACCAGTGGTCTCTGACTAAGGTAGGGGGAGTGTCAGGGATTTCAACCCTGACTACAAACTGCCCAAATCACAAGAACAATCGAATGATTTGATTGGGTGATTGGATAGAGCCGGAGGACAAAAATATAGATACATCTGAATGGGAATTAGTTACGTAGTTAGTTACAGAGTTAGCGAGTTATAGAGTAAGAGTGGAATTATTTAGAAGTGTATTGTATGTATATAATATATATTTAATATATATTGAAACTTATTCCGTGTCACTGGACGTCACGAAAGGAATAGCAGCTACTGGCGAAGCTGTAGACTGCTATTGGGCTTGGCCTTGGATTGGTAGAAGAAAGACTGCAAATAAGGGATGAGTGACGTGGAACTGTCCTGGCTGACAGTGAATTATAGACTGTAGCAGGAAGTTTTCCCACAGTCTCCCAGAGATGAGCGATGTGGTCTTCCCATGTCATCGAGTAAATGGCCAAATCTCCATGTAGGCAGCAACCTTTCTATTCAGATCTCCAAATAACTCATTCATTAATCGTTGAAAGTTGGCTGGCGCTCCCACCAGACCAAATGGCTTACCCGGAACTCGTATTTTCTGAAATCCGTGGAAAAAGCTGTCTTCTCTCTCGATGCTGGATCCATGGGGACTTGCCAGTATCCTCTGGCTAAGTCCAATGTTGTAATAAATTTGGCTGATGACATTCCATCTAACAAGTCATCTATTCTAGGGATGGGAAAGGGGTCTGGTCTGGTGACTGCATTCAGCTTACAGTAATCGATACAAATCCTCAGAGTTCCGTTCTTTTTTGGAACTAACACCATTGGTGTGGTCCATGGACTGTGGCTGGGTTGGATGATGCCATTATGTAGCATCTCTTTAATCTCCTCCTGAACTATCGGTTTTCTTGCATGTGCGAGACGATACAGTGGTGAAACTGATGGTTGAGCAGGGCCAGTCTCTATCCGCATGGTTGCACGATCTGTTCTTCCAGCAGCTGTACCTCTCGCTGCCTTGTACTCTTCCAAGGCCTTCTGAATGTCTTCTCTCTGCATCTGGCTAATGTTGGGTCAATGTGCGGCTTGATGTCAGCTGTGTTCTCCACTCTCCACGATGGAAAATCTGGTTCAGCATTGTTTATCTCTCCCACACTCAGCAGGCAAACGGCTGATGGAGATTCCCACCTTGATAGCATGTTGACGTGGAAAGTCCGATGTTTTTTCTTGCATGAGGGATAGCAACTTTATACGTGGTGCTTGACAAGACTTCTTCGACAGTATATGGGCCTATCCACTTTGCCAGCAGCCAGTTCGTGGAGGAAGGCAGCACAACCAGCACCAAGTCACCTACGGTGAAGGTCCTATCTCTGGCTTTTTTTATCATACCATGTCTTCATCTTCTTTTTTCCTTTTGTTTCCATTGTGATGGCAATGTCCTTGGATTCATCTAACCGGTCGTATGTCTGCCTCAAGAAAGAAATGACCGACTCCTTGCATTCGGCTGGTTCTACCCACTCTTCTTTTAGGATGTCAAGCGGGTCTCTGGGCTGTCTCCCAAAGATGATCTCGAATGGGCTGAAACCAGTGGATTGATGTATGACACTTCTGCAAGCGAACAGTACATATGGGATAGCTAGTGGTGGTCTTGAGAGGGATCGCGTCAGGAAATCTCGAACCATAATCGACAATGGTTAGAATGAATCGGTGGCCTTCTTCAGTTCTGAGCAATGGACCCACCATGTCCATTGCAATTATTGTAAAGGGTACTTCAATCACTGGTAGTGGCACCAACTGGGCCTTCCATAGAGATCCTCGTCCCATCTTTTTGCATGTCTGGCAGCGTTTACACATCTCCGCTACCTCACGTAGCAGAACAGGCCACACAAAATGCCTGTGATGTAGTCTGTAAACTTTGTTCGACCAAAGTGGGATGCTAGCATAGAGATGTGAGCTATCCTTAGTGTGATATCTCGATACGAAGCCAGTAGAACAAGTTGATGACTCTCTTCCAGTCTTTTGGGTAGTCTGGCCGTTTGGTTTATCAGTCCATTTGTCTTGATGTACAGTTCTTCTCCACGCTCACATTTATGCCTGATTGTACGCAGAGATGGATCTTCCACTTGGGCCTTCCTCATTTGCTCTACTCTGCCATCGAGTGGGATTGTGGAATCCCATCTGGAGGCATGGAGTTGCCTCTCTTCCCTCTTCTGCTGACGGGTAAGAGTTCTCTTCACCCTGGCTGTCGTGAAGAAATCATCCTCCCATCCTGGCAGATGGGACATATCTGCTGGTTAATATTTGGGTTATTTGGTAGCTCACTTCCTGTGACACTCCCTTCTTCATCGGAGTTTACTGTTGAGGTGGAGTCCCGATCTCTATCGTCCGTGTCTGATGGAGGATTTGGTGATGATTCTCGAGACTCACAGGACTCGTTGGAGGTGGTTGTAGATAGTCTTGTCATTATCCTTCCTTTTCCCTTGGTCTTGCTCCTGGTTTGAGCGAGGTAACTGGATTTATGTTTCCTGTCCGTCAGGATATCTAAACCAATGATACCGTCAGATGTCAAGTTTAGATTGACGACCACTTGGGTCCTGATGGCTTTTCCCATGACATCTAGGTCTACTGTAGTGGTTTCATGCATCCTTACGTCTCTGTGGACGTAGGTAATCTGAATGGGTGTCTCACGGTGGTATCCTGGAGTTAGCCATTTGGGGTGAACCTGCGTCATTTGACAACCTGAATCGATAATTAGGTCCTTGGATCTCTTCCCATATATGGTGCCCTGGGTTTTCTCCAGATCCTGTTGGTGTGCTTGGGCCATCAAACAAACTTTTGTTGGACATTGTTTGGTGATATGGCCATATTCATTGCATTGAAAGCAACGCGGCCCTTTTATCACATCAAAGGCTGGAGGCCTCGGTGGCTTGTCTGTGTGAGTGGTTGTTGGCATTGTGGCTGCAGGCATAGTTCCCCCTGGAGGTTTTGCGAAGTCAGCTCGGCCAGGATTTGACTTGCTCCAATCTTGACTTGCTCCTGAGCTTGTCCACTTCCATGGATCCACTCGTGTGGGCATTGATAGTATGTACTTGTCAGCCAGCTCTGCAGCGATGCTTGCTGTTGTGTGACTTTGCTGTCTTACCCACATTTTGACAGATTGGTCCATGACGTCCAGCAGTCTCTCACGGTTTATCATGTTATGAAGTTCTCTCCGGTTTTTGCTGGCTTCATCCAGTTATGTGAGATATTCTGTGTCCATTGTAAGCATTGCTGGAATGACTCTCCAGTCATTGGCTTGATCTCGTTCCACTGAGTGCGGTAAAAATCGGGGATCACTCCGTGGAATGTCAACAGTTTGGTGCTCAAGACATCGAAATCTTGCTTGTCTGCAAGATCCAACCCACTCTGAAATGTGAGTGATTTGTCATCTAGAACAGCCAGCAGATTGGTCGACTAGTAAGTTTCTGAATGCCATGCATCCAAATTTGATCTTGAAAAGTGCGTAGAAAGTTCTCAATATCCTTGCCATCATTCAGTCGAGGCAGCTGTGGCACATCTTTGGCTGTCCGCTTTTTGTCACGGTCCAAGTTGATCTGCCGCTTCTCCTGTAACAGCTTCAAATCGTGTTCTTTTGTCTCCAGTCTTCCCCCTCTCTACGCCTTTCTTCCTTCTCTCTTCTCCATTCTTCTTTCTCCTTACGCTTCTGCTCTTGTCTTTCCTCTTTCTCTCAGCGTCTCTCATCTTCTTGTTTCTCCTCTCTTTTACTGTCTTTACGTCTTTCCTCCTCTCTCTCCCTGCCGGTCCTCTTTTAATTTCTCCTCTCTTTCTCTCTCTCTACGTCTCTCCTCCTGTCTTTGCTATTCTCGTTTGTCCTCTCTCACCCGACGTGCTGCCTCCGACTCCATGGTAATTTTGGCCATGAATTTGCACATCTCTGTTAGCTCACTTTTCAACTGGACTGTGGCTGCTGACTCTTCATCTGATTCAGCATGCTCTGCAACCTTTCTGTGGCTGACTGCCATCACTTTTAGAGCAATTTTTGGTCTGTTTCGCCCATCTTTTATCTTCTACTGTCCATCTCTTCCTTCTTTTTGGTAGCAAATCTCAAAACAGCTAAGGTTAGATTCCTAGCTGCCACCAGTGTTAGAGATTGTCTAGGGTACAATCTCTGATGAGTTAAGATGAATGCAAAACCAAGAATAATATATCTCTTTCTTATTCTGCACACAGGGCTTAAACTGCCATGAGATATTCATCAGGTGAGCTTAATTACTCTACAGGACACTTTACCTCATGACCACAACATATTCACACTAATTACATGGAATCACAAATAATCTCCATTCCTTCTAGTTAAGCGATAATGAATTTCCCCAAAAATGCTTTAAAATAACAGAAATGCATAGTATAGCTGTATGTGGCTCACTTTCTGAAGAAAACCAGTTTTTGTTAATATAGTCCCCTTTTACTGGTTTGATCAAAAACAAAACCAATCCATATTATCCTCAGGATTTTCCCCCTTTCAAACATGTTAAGAAAAACAAACTTTCTATGAATTTCAGTGATCATTTCTGAGATAGTCATTTTTGGACTAAAAAGAGAAGTTCTCTGAGAATTTCACCAAAAATGCTTCAAAACAACAGAAAAGCAATGGTTATCTGTATGAGGCTCAATTTGGGAAGAAAAACAGTTTTTGTTAATATTTGTCCCCTTTTACTGGTTTGATCAAAAAGATGTTTAATCAAATCCATTTTTTCCTCAGGATTTACCATTTTCAAACATGTTAAGAAAAACAAACATTCTGAGTATTTCAGTGCTCCTTTCTGAGATAGTCAATTTTTTGAATAAAAAGAGAAGCTCTTTGTGAATTTTCCCAAAAATGCTTCCAGGCAACACAAAATCATAGTTTAGCTGTATGTGGCTAACTTTGGGGAGAAAAACAGTTTTTGTTAATAATTCTCCCCTTTTACTGGTTTTATCAAAAAAAGTTGTTTAAACAAATCCAAATTTTCCTCAGGATTTTCCCCTTTTCAAACACGTTAAGAAAAAAAAACTTTCTGATTATTTCAGTGCTCGTTTCTGAAAGAGTCACTTTTATAGTTAAAAGAGAAGTTCTCTTTGAATTTTCCTAAAAAATGCTTCAAAATAACAGAAAAGCATAGTTTAGCTGTATGTGGCTCACTTTGGGGAGAAAAACAGTTTTTGTTAATGTTTGTCCCCTTTTACTGGTTTGATCAAAAACAGTTGTTTAAACAAATACATATTTTCCTCAGGATTTACCTTTTCAAACATGTTAAGAAAAACAAACATTCTGAGTATTTCAGTGCACCTTTGTGAGATAAGTTCTTTGTGAGTTTCCCCAAAAATGCTTCAAGGCAACAGAAAATCATAGTTTAGCTGTATGTGGCTCATTTTTGGGAGAAAATCAGTTTTTTTTAATATTTCTCCCCTTTGACTGGTTTGATCAAAAACAGTTGTTTAAACAAATCCAATTTTCCACATCATTCGCCCATTTCAAACACGTTAAAAAAAATTGAGTAATTCAGTGCTCGTTTCTGAGATAGTCACTTTTATGACTAAAAAGAGAAGTTCTCTGTGAATTTCCCCAAAAATACTTGAAAATAACATAAAAGCTTAGTTTTACTGTATGTGGCTCATATTGAGGAAAAAAAGTTTATAATAATATTTTTCCCCTTTTACTGGTTTGATCAAAAACAGTTGTTTAAACAAATCCAAATTTTCCTCAGAATTTACCCTTTTCAAACATGTTTTGAAAACAAACATTCTGAGTATTTCAGTGCTCCTTTCAGAGATAGTCATTTTTTTTTACTAAAAAGAGAATTTCTCTGTGAATATCACCAAAAATACTTCAAAACAACAGAAAAGCAATGTTTATCTGTTTGAGGCTCACTTTGGGAAGAAAAAAAGTTTTGTTAATATTTGTCCCCTTTTAATGTTTGATCCAAAAGATTTGTTTAATCAAATCCTTATTTTCCACAGGATTTACCCTTTTGAAACATGTTAAGAAAAACAAACTTACTGACTATTTCAGTGCACCTTTCTGAGATAGTCAATTTTTGACTAAAAAGAGAAGTTCTCTGTGAATTTCACCAAAAATGCTTCAAAACAACAGAAAAGCACAGTTTAGCTGTATGTGGCACATTTTTGGGAGAAAAAAAGTTTTTGTTAATATTTCTCCCCCTTTACTGGTTTGATCAAAAACAATTATTTAAACAAATCCAAAAAAATTTCTGAGTATTTCGGTGCTTGTTTCTGAGATAGATACTTTTCTGAATAAAAAGAGAAGTTCTCTCTGAATTTCCCCAAAAATGCTTCAAAACAACAGAAATGCATAGATAAGCCTCATGTGGCTTACGTTGGAGAGAAAAACAGTTTTTGTTAATATATATCCCCTTTTATTGGTTTGACCAAAAGGAATTGTTTAAACAAATCCATATTTTACTCAGGATTTACCCTTTTCAAACATGTTAAGAAAAACAAACATTCTGAGTATTTCAGTGATCCTTTCAGAGATAGTCATCTTTTTTGACTAAAAAGAGAAGTTTTTTGTGAATTTCTCCCAAAATGCTTCAAGGCAACAGAAAAGTATAGATTTACTGTATGTGGCTCACATTGTGGAAAAAAACAGTTTTTGTTAATATTTGTCCCCTTTTACTGGTTTGATCAAAAAGAGTTGTTTAAGCATATCCAAATTTTCCTCAGGATTTGCCCCCTTTCAAACATGTCAAGAAAAACAACATTCTGATTATTTCAGATCTCCTTTCTGAGATAGTCACCTTATTTGACTAAAAAGAGAAGATTTTTGTGAACTTTCCCAAAAATTCTTCAAAATAACAGAAAAAAATAGTTTAGCTCTATGTGGCTCACTTTTGGGAGAAAAGTATTTTTTGTTAATATTCCTCACCTTTTACTGGTTTGATCAAAAACAGTTGTTTAAACAAATCCAAATTTTCCACAGTATTTGCCCCTTTTCAAACATGTTAAGAAAAACAAACTCTCTGGGTATTTTGTTGCTTGTTTCTGAGATAGTCACTTTTTTGACTAAAAAGATAATTTCTCTGTGAATTTCCCCAAAAATGTTTCAAAACAACAGAAAAGCATAGATTAGCTCTATGTGGCTCACTTTGCGGAGAAAAAGAGTATTTATTAGTATTTGTTCCCTTTTACTGGTTTGACAAAAAAGAGTTGTTTAAACAAATCCATATTTTCCACAAGATTTACCATTTTCAAACATGTTAAAAAAAAAACATTCTGAGTATTTCAGCGCTCCTTTCAGAGATAGCCACCTTTTTTGACTAAAAAGAGTAGTTCTCTGTGAATTCACCAAAAATGCTTCAAAACAACAGAAGAGCACAGTTTAGCTGTATGTGGCACATTTTTGGGAGAAAAAAAGTTTTTGTTAATATTTCTCCCCCTTTACTGGTTTGATCAAAAACAATTATTTAAACAAATCCAAAAAAATTTCTGAGTATTTCGTTGCTTGTTTCGGAGATAGATACTTTTCTGATTAAAAAGAGAAGTTCTCTGTGAATTTCCGCAAAAATGCTTCAAAACAACAGAAATGCATAGATTAGCCTTATGCGGCTCACTTTGGAGAGAAAAACAGATTTTGTTAATATTTATCCCCTTTTATTGGTTTGACCAAAAGGAATTTTTTAAACAAATCCATATTTTACTCAGGATTTACCCTTTACAAACATGTTAAGAAAAACAAACATTCTGAGTATTTCAGTGATCCTTTCAGAGATAATCATCTTTTTGAATAAAAAGAGAATTTTTTGTGAATTTCCCCCAATATGCTTCAAGGCAAAAGAAAAGTAGAGATTTGCTGTATGTGGCTCACATTGTGGAAAAAAACAGTTTTTGTTAATATTTGTCCCCTTTTACTGGTTTGATCAAAAAGAGTTGTTTAAACAAATCCATATTTTCCTCAAGATTTACCTTTTCAAACATGTTAAGAAAAACAAACATTCTGAGTATTTCAGTCCTCCTTTGTGAGATAAGTTCTTTGAGAATTTCACCAAAATGCTTCAATGTAGCAGGAAATCATAGTTTAGCTGTATGTGGTTCATTTTGGGGAGAAAAACAGTTTTTGTTAATATTTCTCCCCTTTAACTGGTTTGATCAAAAACAGTTGTTTAAACAAATCCAATTTTCCTCAACATTTGCCCCTTTCAAACATGTTAAGAAAAACAAACTTTCTGAGTATTTCAGTGCTTTTTTCTGAGATAGTCACCTTTTTTTGACTAAAAAGAGAAGTTTTTGTGAACTTTCCCAAAAATGCTTCAAAATAACAGAAAAGCATAGTTTAGCTGTATGTGGCTCACTTTGGGGAGAAAAACATTTTTGTTAATATTTCTCCACTTTTAATGGTTTGATCAAAACCGTTGTTTAAACAAATCAAAATTTTCCTCAGGGTTTGCCCCTTTTCAAACATGTTAAAAAAAAAACTTTGTGAGTATTTCAGTGTTCCTTTCTGAGAGTAAATTTTTTGAATAAAAAGAGTTCTCTGTGAATTTCCCCAAAAATGTTTCAAAACAACAGAAAAGCATTGTTTAGCTGTATGTGGCACATTTTTGTGAGAAAACCAGTTTTTATTAATTTTGTCCCCTTTTGCTGGTTTGATCAAAAGCAATCGTTTAAACAAATCCATATTATCATCAGGATTATCCCCTTTTCAAACATGTTAAGAAAAACAAACTTTCTGAGCAATTCAGTGCTCGTTTCTGAGATAGACACTTTTTTGACTAAAAAGAGAAGTTCTCTGTGAATTTCCCCAAAAATGCTTCAAAACAACAGAGAAACATAGATTAGCTCTATGTGGCTCACTTTGTGGAGAAAAATAGTTTTTGTTAATATTTCTCCCCTTTTACTGGTTTGACCAAAAAGAGTTGTTTAAACAAATCCAAATTTTCCTCAGGATTTGCCCCCATTCAAACATGTTAAGAAAAACAAACATTCTGAGTTTTTCAGTTCTCTTTTCTGAGAGAGTCACCTTATTTGACTAAAAAGAGAAGATTTTGGTAAACTTTCCCAAAAATTCTTCAAAATAACAGAAAAGAATAGTTTAGCTCTATGTGGCTCACTTTTGGGAGGAAAATATTTTTCGTTAATATTTCTCCCCTTTTACTGGTTTGATCAAAAATAGTTGTTTAAACAAATCCAAATTTTCCACAGGATTTGCCCCTTTTCAAACATGTTAAGAAAAAAAACTCTCTGATTATTTCGGTGCTTGTTTCTGAGAGTCATTTTTTGACTAAAAAGATAAGTTCTCTGTGAATTTCCGCTAAAATTTTTCAAAACAACAGAAAAGCATAGATTAGCTCTATGTGTCTCACTTTGGGGAGAAAAAGAGTATTTATTAGTATTTGTTCCCTTTTACTGGTTTGACCAAAAAGAGTTGTTTAAACAAATCCAAATTTTCCACAGGATTTACACTTTTCAAACATGTTAAAAAAAAAATTAAAAAAATGAGTATTTCAGTGCTCCTTTCAGATATAGTCACCTTTTTGACTAAAAAGAGAAGTTCTCAGTGAATTTTCCCTAAAATGCTTCAAAATAACCGAAAAGCATAGTATAGCTGTATGTGGCAGATTTCGCGAGAAAACCAGTTTTTGTTAATATAGTCCCGTTTTACTGGTTTGATCAAAAAGAGTTGTTTAAACAAATCCAAATTTTTCTCAGGATTTTCACCTTTTCAAACATGTTAAGAAAAACAAACTTTCTGAGTATTTTAGTGTTCCTTTGTGAGATAGTCACATTTTTGACTAAAAAGAGATGTTCTTTGTGAATTTTCCCAAAAATGCTTCCAAGCAACAGAAAATCATAGTTTAGCTGTATGTGACCCACTTTTGGAAGAAAAACAGTTTTTGTTAATATTTCTCCCCTTTTATTGGTTTGATCAAAAAGAGTTGTTTAAACAAATCCAATTTCCTCAGGATTTGCCCCTTTTCAAACATGTTATGAAAACAAACATTCTGAGTATTTTAATGCTCCTTTCTGAGATAGTTATTTTTTCGACTAAAAAGAGAATTTCTCTGTGAATATCACAAAAAATGCTTCAAAACAACAAAAAAGCAATGTTTATATGTATGAGGCTAACTTTGGGAAGAAAAACGGTTTTTGTTAATATTGTCCCCTTTTAATGGTTTAATCCAAAAGATATGTTTAATCAAATACATATTTTCCTCAGGATTTACCCTTTTCAAACATGTTAAGAAAAATAAATTTTCTGAGTATTCCAGTGCTCCTTTGTGAGATAGTCAATTTTTGACTAAAACGAGAAGTTCTTTGTGAATTTTCCAAAAAATGTTTCAAGGCAACAGAAAATCATAATTTAGCTGTATGTGGCTCACTTTGGGGAGAAAAACAGTTTTTGTTAATATTTGTCCCCTTTTACTGGTTTGATCAAAAACAATTCTTTAAACAAATCCAAATTTTCCTCATGATTTGCCCCTTTTCAAACACGTTAAGAAAAACATACTTTCTGAGTATTTCAGTGCTCGTTTCTGAGATAGTCACTTCTTTGAATAAAAAGAGAAGATCTCTTTGACTTTTCCCAAAATAACTTCAAAATAACAGAAAAGCACAGTTTAGATCTATGTGGCTCATTTGTGGCGAAATATTTTTATTGTTAATATTTCTCCCCTTTTATTGGTTTGATCAAAAACAATTGTTTAAACAAATCCAAATTTCCCTCATGATTTGCCCCTTTTCAAACAAGTTATGAAAAACAAACTTTCTGTGTATTTCAGTGCTCGTTTCTCAGAGAGTACTTCTTTGCCTAAAAAGAGAAGATCTCTGTGACTTTTCCCAAAAATGCTTCAAAATAACATAAAAACACAGTTTAGCTCTATGTGACTCACTTTGGGGAGAAAAACAGTTTTTGTTAATATTTCCCCCTATTACTGGTTGATCAAAAAAAGTTGGTTAAACAAATCCAAATTTTCCTCATGATTTGCCCCTTTACAAACACGTTAAGAAAAACAAACTTTCTGATTATTTCAGTTCTCGTTTCTGAATTAGTCACTTCTTTGACTTAAAAGAGAATTTCTTTGTGTGTTTTCCCAAAAATGCTTCAAAATAGCAGAAAAGCACAGTTTAGTTGTATGTGGCTCACTTTGAGGAGAAAAACCGTTTTTGTTAGTATTTGTCCCCTTTTACTGGTTTGATCAAAAGCAATTGGTTAAACAAATCCAAATTTTCCTCAGAATTTGCCGCTTTACAAACGTTAAGAAAAACAAACTTTCTGAGCAATTCAGTCCTCGTTTCTGAATTAGTCACTTCTTTGACTTAAAAGAGAATTTCTTTGTGTTTTCCCAAAAATGCTTCAAAATAGCAGAAAAGCACAGTTTAGTTGTATGTGGCTCACTTTGAGGAGAAAACCGTTTTTGTTAATATTTGTCCCCTTTTACTGGTTTGATCAAAAACAATTGGTTAAACAAATCCAAATTTTCCTCAGAATTTGCCGCTTTACAAACATGTTAAGAAAAACAAACTTTCTGAGCAATTCAGTGCTCGTTTCTGAGATAGTCACTTTTTTTACTAAAAAGAGAAGTTCTCAGTGAATTTTACCAAATATGCTTCAAAATAACTAAAAAGCATTGTATAGATGTATGTGGCTCACTTTCGGGAGAAATCCATTTTTTTTTTATTTAATCCACTTTTACTGGTCAGATCAAAAGGGTTGTTTAAAAAATCCAAATTTTCCTCAGGATTTACCCTTTTCAAACATGTTAAGAAAATCAAACATTCTGAGTATTTCAGTGCTCCTTTCAGAGATAGTCATCTTTTTTGACTAAAAAGAGAAGTTCTCAGTGAATTTTACCAAATATGCTTCAAAATAACTAAAAAGCATTGTATAGCTGTATGTGGCTCATTTTGGGAGAAATCCATTTATTTTTTATTTAGTCCACTTTTACTGGTCAGATCAAAAGGGTTGTTTAAAAAAATTCAAATTTTCCTCAGGATTTTTCCCATTTCAAACATGTTAAGAAATACAAACTTTCTGAGTATTTTAGTGCTCCTTTCTGAGATAGTCACTTTTTGACTAAAAAGAGAAGTTCTCAGTGAATTTTCCGAAAAATGCTTCCAGGCAACAGGAAATCATAGTTTAGCTGTATGTGGCTCACTTTGGAGAGAAAAACAGTTTTTGTTAATATTTCTCCACTTTTACTGGTTTGATCAAAAACCGTTGTTTAAACAAATCCAAATATTCCTTATGATTTGCCCCTTTTTAAACAAGTTAAGAAAAACTAACTTTCTGAGTATTTCTGTTCTTGTTTCTGAGATAGTCACTTTTTTGACTAAAAAGAGAAGTTTCCTGTGAATTTCCCAAAAAATGCTTCAAAACAACAGAAAAGCATAGTCTAGCTCTATGTGGCTCACTTTGGGGAGAAAAACAGTTTTGGTTAGTAATTGTCCCCTTTTACTGGTTTGACCAAGAAGAATTGTTTAAACAAATCCATATATTCCTCAGGATTTATCATTTCCAAACATGTTAAGAAAAACAAACATTCTGGGTATTTCAGGGCTCCTTTCAGAGATAGTCACCTTTTTGGACTAAAAAATGAGGGGTTTTGGTGAATTTTCCCAAAAATTCTTCAAGGCCACAGAAAATCCTAGTTTAGCTGTATGTGGTAACTATGGGAAGAAAAACAGTTTTTGTTAATATTTCCCCCCTTTTACTGGTTTGATCAAAAACCGTTGTTTAAACAAATCCAAATTTTCCTTATGATTTACCCCTTTTCAAACACGTCAAGAAAAACAAATTTCTGAGTATTTTAGTGCTCGTTTCAGAGATAGTCACTTTTTTGACTAAAAAGTGAAGTTCTCTGTGAATTTCCCCAAAAATTCTTCAAAATAACAGAAAAGCATAGTTTAGCTCTATGTGGCTCAGTTTTGGGAGAAAAATATTTTTTGTTAATATTTCTCCCCTTTTACTGGTTTGATCAAAAACAGTTGTTTAAACATATCAAAATTTTCCACAGGATTTTCCCCTTTTCAAACATGTTAAGAAAAACAAACTTTCTGAGTATTTCGTTTCTTGTATCTGAGATAGTCACTTTTTGGACTAAAAAGATAAGTTCTCTGTGAATTTTCCCAAAAATGCTTCAAAACAACAGAAAAACATAGATTAGCTCTATGTGGCTCACTTTGGGGAGAAAAAAGTATTTATTAGTATTTGTCCCCTTTTACTGGTTTGACCAAAAAGATTTGTTTAAACATATCCATATTTTCCTCAGGATTTACTCTTTTCAAACATGTTAAGAAAAACAAACATTCTGAGTATTACAGTGCTCCTTTCAGATATACTCTTTTTTTTGAATTAAAATAGATGTTCTCAGTGAATTTTACCAAAAATTCTTCAAAATAACTAAAAAGCATTGTATATTTGTATGTGACTCACTTTCGGGAGAAATCCGGGGTTTTTTTATTTAGTCCTCTTTTACTGGTCAGATCAAAAACAGCTGTTTAAACAAATCCAAATTTTCCTCAGGATTTTTTCCTTTTCAAACATGTTAAGAAAAACAAACTTTCTGAGTATTTCAGTGCTCCTTTCTGAGATAGTTACTTTTTTGACTGAAAAGAGAAGTTCTCTCTGACTTTTCACAAAAATGCTCATAAATAACAGAAAAGCATAGTTTAGCTGTTGGTGTCTCACTTTGGGGAAAAAACAAGTTTTTGTTAATATTACTCCCCTTTTACTGGTTTGATCAAAAAAATTTGATTAAACAAATCAAAATTTCCCTCAGAATTTGTCCCCTTTCAAACATGTTAAGAAAAACAAACTTTCTGACTATTTCAGTGCTCCTTTCTGAGATAGTCACTCTTTGACGAAAAAGAGAAGTTCTCGGTGAATTTCACAAAAAATGCTTAAAAACAACAGAAAAGCATAGTTTAGCTGTATGTGGCTCATTTTGGGGAGAAAAACAGTTTTTGTTAATATTTCTCCACTTTTACTGGTTTGATCAAAAACCGTTGTTTAAACAAATCCAAATATTCCTTATGATTTGCCCCTTTTCAAACAAGTTAAGAAAAACAAATTTCTGAGTGTTTTAGTGCTCGTTTCTGAGATAGTCACTTTTTGACTAAAAAGTGAAGTTCTCTGTGAATTTCACCAAAAATTCTTCAAAACAACAGAAAAGCATAGTTTAGCTGTATGTGGCAATTTTTTTGGTGAGAAAACCAGTTTTTATTAATCTTTGTCCCCTTTAACTGGTTTGATCAAAAGCAATTGTTTAAACAAATCCTAATTATCATCAGGATTATCCCCTTTTCAAACATGTTAAGAAAAACAAACTTTCTGAACAATTCAGTGCTCCTTTCTGAGATAGACACTTTTTTGACTAAAAAGAGAAGTTAACTGTAAATTTCCCCAAAAATGCTTCAAAACAACAGAAAAGCATAGATAAGCTCTATGTGGCTCACTAAGGGTGGAAAAAAAAAATTTGTTAATATATTCCCTCCTTTTACTGGTTTGACCAAAAAGAGTTGTTTAAACAAATCCAAATTTTCCTCAGGATTTGACCCCTTTCAAACATGTTAAGAAAAACAAACATTTTGAGTATTTCAGTGCTCCTTTCTGAGATAGTCACCTTTTTTGACTAAAAAGAGGAGTTTTTTGTGAACTTTCCCAAAAATGCTTCAAAATAACAGAAAAGCATAGTTTAGCACTATGTGGCTCACATTTGGGAGAAAAATATTTTTCGTTAATATTTCTCCCCTTTTACTTGTTTGATCTAAAACAGCTGTTTAAACAAATCCAAATTTTCCACAGGATTTGCCCCTTTTCAAATACGTTAAGAAAAAAAAAATTCTGAGTATTTCGTTGCTTGTTTCTGAGATAGTCACCATTTTTGACTAAAAAGATAATTTCTCAGTGAATTTTCCCAAAAATGCTTCAAAATAACCGAAAAGCATAGTATAGCTGTATGTGGCTCACTTTCGGGAGAAAACCAGTTTTTGTTAATATAGTCCCCTTTTACTGGTTTGATCAAAAATATTTGTTTAAACAAAACCAAATTTTCCTCAGGATTTTCCCCTTTTCAAACATGTTAAGAAAAACAAACTTTCTGAGTATTTCAGTGCTCCTTTGTGAGATAATCACATTTTTGACTAAAAAGAGAAGTTCTTTGTGAATTTCCACAAAAATTCTTCCAAGCAACAGAAAATCATAGTTTAGCCGTTTGTGACTCACTTTGGGGAGAAAAACAGTTTTTGTTAATATTTCTCCACTTTTAATGGTTTCATCAAAAAGAGTTGTTTAAACAAATCCAATTTTCCTCTTCATTTCCCCCTTTCCAAACATGTTATGAAAACAAACATTCAGAGTATTTTAGTGCTCCATTCTGAGATAGTCATTTTTTCGACTAAAAAGATAAGTTCTCTGTGAATATCACAAAAAATGCTTCAAAACAACAGAAAAGCAATGTTTATATGTATGAGGTTCACTTTGGGAAGAAAAACAGTTTTTGTTAACATTTGTCCTCTTTTAATGGTTTGATCCAAAAGATATGTTTAATCAAATCCATATTTTACTCAGGATTTACCCTTTTCAAACATGTTAAGAAAAACAAACTTTCTGAGTATTTCAGTGCTTCTTTCTGAGATAGTCACTTTTTTGACTAAAAAGAGAAGTTCTCTATGAATTTCCCCAAAAATGCTTCAAAACAACAGAAAAGTATAGTTTAGCTGTAAGTGGCTCATTTCGGGAGAAAAACAGATTTTCTTAATATTTGACCCCTTTTACTGGTTTGATCAAAACCATTGTTTAAATAAATCCAGTGGTGCCATCCACCAGCCCTTGGTCCTCACCCATGGTCCCAGTCTGAAAGCTAGATGGCACCGTCCACCTATGCATCGATTTCAGAAAAGTCAACCACATCACAAAACCAGACCCATATTTAATGCCCCGCATAGACGAGATGATCGACCAGCTTTGGGAAGCCCATTACTTGTCAAAGCTAGATCTCAACAAAGGATTTTACCAAATTCCCTTGGCCCAAGTAGTTCAGGAAAAAACAGCCTTTTATACGCCATGGGGAAAATTCCATTTTAATATGATGCCGTTTGGATTGAAGAATTCCCCGGCATCCTTCCAAAGGGTGATGGAAACAGTCCTAGATGACATCCAAGATTTTAGTGGCACATATATGGATGACATTAACATATTTAGCCAGACCTGGGAAGACCATGTGGCATACATCAAATGTGTTCTAGACAGACTGAGGAAGGCTGGACTGACGGCCAAGCCAGCAAAATGCCAGTGAGGATCAGTATCCCTTACCTTCCTGGAACACACTGTGGGAAGAGGCAAGGTGTCCACACCAGACCAAAGGGTGGAAGCGATCAGAAACCATGAGGCCTCTAACAAAAAAAGGACGTACAATCCTTCCAAGGCACCACAGGATACTATAGGAAATTTATTCCTAATTATGCCCACAATTCCATAGAACTCACCAACGCGACGCAGAAGAGCATACCTAATTTTGTATGTTGGTCTACTGCTATGAATGATGAATTTTATTATCTATGTCATACCCTTTCCCCAGTATCCTCCCTTACTATCCCCATCCACACAGACACATTTATATTACAGACAGACGCATCCACTAAGGAGATTGCTGGCATTCTGAATGTGGTGAGGGAGGGGTAGAATTAACAGTGGGGTTCTACTCCAGGAAACTGTATCCGGCCGAGGCGAGGTACTCGGCCATGGAGATCGAATGTTTGGCCATCGTACGAAGCATCCAGCACTTTGGTGTTTACCTTGTGGGGAAGCCCTTCACTGTTGAAACCGACCACAAGGCTTTAACACATCTTCATTCTTCAACCCACCTCAATGGCAGACTAACACGGTGGGAATTACTGCTGCAACCCTGCAACTTCACCACCCGTTATCACCCTGGCCGGCAGAATGGTAACGCCGACGGACTCTCTCATCAGGCTTGGGATGGAGACCAAGACGAAGAAAGAGAATGACAGTAACCTTTTCAAGGAGGTGGTGATGTCAGGCCTCAGTCCTGACTGGCAGCAGAGCAGCCCCCAAAGAACAGAACAAGCATGTATATGTGTGTGCGTGTGTGTGTGTGTGTGTGTGTGTGTGTTGGTTGTAAGAACATTGTCTTCTTTATCTTGTAATTGCATATATATGTGGTTGTGTAGATGTCAAAGTTACTATCTCTTCTTGTGTTGTAAGGGCTGGGGTAGCTGTCTATAAAAGCAGCTGCTGTCCAGCTCAATAGTTAGTCTCCTTCTCTCTTCATATTCTGCTGTTCTATTGTCCATATGCTGGTTTAATGAGTTTACTTGGGATTTAAACCTCTTTGTCAGGCTCAGGAGGAGGCTAGTTGGAAGAAGTTAGAGAGAGAGAGACTCTGGTGGCAACGAATTACCAAGTTGGTATCTTTTAGACCTCTTAGTGGCCTAACATCAAGTAATCAGCTATCATTATATTGAGTTCAATGTTAAATATGTAACTCATACCTTTGTGAATAAAATACTCATGAATATATCTTTGGGCTTGGGACTTAATAAGAGTTCGATTTACACATTATCTTCCTACCCCCATGACCTCCTCTACATGAACTGTAGGAAGGCTCTGGGAGAGAATAACAACAACCAACAAAAAAACTTTTTCACTAGTGATAGAATGATTGTGAAGTGCTAGGAGTCACAGTTAAATTCTGGGCACAGACAACACATGCTGAGACAAAAACAACAACACTGCCATGCCGGAGAGAACAGGAAAGTACTACTGAGCAGTGAACAAGACTAGGATGAATACTTCAGGAGAGAGTGTGAATGCAGCATCTGTAAGGTACAAACTCTTTTTGAGTTGAGAAGTGATCTCTCAAGCAACTACCATGATAGCTAGTCAGCTTAAATTTGAAAAACGAGATTATATGAATAATAGCCACATACCATTGTCAAGATTGCAGCTACTGGTGTTAAATAGCAAAAATTCTGTATTGATATCATGAAGGAATCCAGAGCTTAAAACAGAGAGAAACTATACAAAAGTCAATCACTAAAAATATTGAGCCGCATAAAAATGATATTTTTAATTAACTTGGCTTTGAATCCTTTGAGGCCAAAATGACATTTTTCTTTGATTAGACCACAAGTATACTAATAGTTCCACACCATTAGAACTTGCAAGGACAAAAAGGGCACATTCCATTGGCTCGAAGCCAGTTGATATCGCATGAGTGGCACACAGTACATAGCTAGACTTGAGATTGTCTACACATTTTCTATTACTGCTTCATCTTCATCCAGGTCTGCCTCAACATCATTAGTAAAAGGATCATCATGGTCATCAGTGCCTTCCCCAAGTTTAGTCAAGCGGTCTCGGTGGCAATAGTATCTGCTGAGCTGGCTTCCGCCTGTCGAGGCTTTAATCTCCATTTCCAGAGCCATGTACTTGCTATGATGCTACAAACTTTGTAGGGCACAGTCATATCTAGGGCAGAGAGTAGTAAAAATTGTCTTCGTGGATGACATGTACTATTGTACTTGAACTAGTAAGAGGTGCACAATCTATTCATGGGTATGAAAAGGTCGGGAGTAATCAAGGAAATACGGTATTTTACAATTCGTAGTAAATCCTCGTACTACTACACTACTGTAGTATTTTTCAAGTTCATCATGTTAAAGGTGAAATAATTAAGAGGAATAAAATATCCAATATCCAAGCCAATGTTTAAGATGGCTTCTCTTGTACCAGCAATAGGAAAGTAAATCAATTTCACCAAATTTTACAGTAAGTTTGTACATGATCACGCCGCATGAAACACACAGAAGTCTTTTCATATTTGGGCTGCACTTGCTGAGCAAACATCATAAGATTAGGATGTGGTTGAAATAAATTAAGCGTGTTTTGAGTGTGTGCACAAAATTGGCTGACACAAATCATGTGTGATAACTCGACATATACTTGCTGGACTCAAGGTATGCTTAGGCAAGGTGCCTCTACTCACCACACAATTCCATGTATTGCATATAATTTTCATTCCAGAAACTGCTGGCCATGATAGAGTTCTTCATAATTGTGCAAACAATGTGGTACAACAATTATAACACAAATCTTTTTAACCCTTATCATAAGTCCATACTACCCCTACCCTAGCTCAGAAAATGGTTAGAATGATCCACCTATATATAGCACAGTATGGATGGGTGATAGACTAGTTATATGAACAGAGACAAAATCATCACTAAAATCATCACACACCAACACCACTCAAGTGAATTAGTAATCGGCTGGATGGGCTCAAGGTACATAAATCGCCGAGCATCAAAGAAAACATTGCTATTTTATGCAAATAATTAGTTAAATTTCATGATTCAATACATTTTTGGTTCTGAGTTAAAGCATACGGCATTGTACATTAGTGTGATACAGAATTGTAATGTGTTTTAGAGAGCAGGTTAGATTCCAAAGGACCATGAGCCACACCAAATTCAGCCATGCACTCGAGTTTCTCTTATATCTAAGAGTCCATATTTCTTTCAAAAAAACCGGCCATATTATTGTCTATAGTAATACAGGAGAAACTGTTGCCTACTTTATTTTGCAAGCATGCACTATATTTACTAAAACAAATCACCCCCAAAGGGTCCAATGACTGCTTTCAACAACCAATGCTAGTGGTGCTGCTCAAGCTGGATGACTGGGATTCTGGGCCTAAAGGGATGTAGTTTCTGTAAAACCTCATGGTATGTAAGCTCATACATATTAAGTGCAACCAATTTGAACACAAACTTAGAACTTTTATTGTAATTGGAGAAGTCAACTGATTAGGCATGTTTTGTCTTGATTTCATTTGAGTTAATAAACTACTTCTAATGGTGGTTATTGGAAGAGTTAACAGTTAAGATATGCCAAAATATATATGCTGATAGAGTTATTACTTTTGGTACATGAAAATATGTTGGAAGCTCATGCATATTCTATGCATGCATCATCATAGTCACCTAATGTTGCAGCTGCCGGTGGTATGGGAATTACGGGTATATATGTCAACTTGCAACAACAGCAGTTCTTCTCCCATGTCAACCCTATCCTCTCATGTATGTGCCAGCCCTTTCAGGTACACACCCTCCACTCAAGTACATACACAAGGCACACACATATATATATTTTAAAAAAATTAAAAAACACAAATATACATACCACACACACTCATACACAAAAACCCATAAATGCACAAACACATACACCAAAAAAAAAACAGTAAACCAGCAGCATAAAAACTGTTGAAAGGGAGGGGAAAACCCTTGAAATTCATCTACAATTGATCGATGTTTCTCATTTTCCCAATAACATAACTTGTGCGTACAATAGATAAATTCCTGAAACATTTAGTACCAGAAGACTCCCAATTTTCCAATGCATTGCTCATTTCTCAATACAGTGGAGCAAAAAAAAAATTGGTAAAAAGAGTTAAGTATTTTCAAAACCGAACATTCTAGTACTATGTTGACGATTTTTACCATATGATAATTTGATCGCTTAATCCAATCAAGCAAATAATTATTATAACTATAATGAATTATCTACAGTTTGTTCAGCATGAAGCTCTCGTGAAAATATTATTAAGTCCAATGAAGGCCGCAGCTGATCCGCCACCAAAACATATGTTGTTCACTTGGATGTTTTCTCCTATGCAACGTCACCAAATCCTTGAAGGAGGCTCTAGCTGAATCTACATGTGTATTTCAACAATAGCAACAAGGTATGGCTTGTTCTGACTATTCTGTAGTGGACAACAAGATCTACATAGGTGGAGTCAACAATACAACAATAAACAAGTTAGAAAAAGCCATGGAAATCCTCCACTGCACAAGTCACACTTGGTATAGTTCACCTCGGTTCAACTACAGCATACAGAAAAGGGGAAAAAATAGCTATGAAGAGACCTGCAGAAAAGAAAGGAAAAGGGTTATTATGTAGACCACAACCAGTTAGATGTCCTTTACCATTTAAAACCAATATACACCAATATTGTACTTTCAAAAGCAAAATAAGGATTGACATACGTGATTTTAAATGTTAAAGGGGAATCTAACTGGTTACGGTCCACATGGTTACAGCCTTATCCTTTTAAAAAAAGATCAATCCAATATATTATTTTTGTTCAGGTAACTTACTAAGTAGATTGCAATGGGAGAAAGAATCACCACACCTAACGGACCAGCACCAAGGATGATACCATTAAAGATTGGACATGATCCTTTCTTTACAGCCTTAAAAAAAAAATTAGAAATAAAAAAAACAATTCATCACTATATCACGGACATCTATTACAGATACTAACTGAATGCCACAACATACAGTCACTGAGGTACCTCAACCAGAAAATATGGTGCAATGATTGAGAATGCTGAACTAAGGAACAAGTTTGAAAACCACAGACACACCATAGAGCACACAACCCGCCATCTACACCTCCCTCTCCTTCTAACAATATATATTTCCGTCATGACTGCTGATAGTTCAGCTGAAACATCAGATAGTTCAGATTAAACATAGCTCTTAGTCAGCGACCCTCCATCTGTAATCTCTGCCTTCTCTTCTTCTTGCGTCAGCTGCATGCTACAATGGGTAACCTGCATGCTTGAGCTTAAACTTTCAAGACGTTGCTTCTCCCTCAGTGCAAAGATGAGGCTTTTAGCGAAGGATCAATTTCTCCTGTTGTGCATGTTGCTCCTGTTGTAGTAAGCTGAATAGCTACGGACTAATGTGAAGTGCCGACTTTTCTCGTGTGGTCAGCACTGGTAGTCGCAAAACGCAGAAACGCTGCTCACACTAATTTGGTTCATTTGGTGACAGTTTAACGGACCGCAACAAACGTGAAATGTTCTGTTCCGGTGTCATTTATGTCGCGGCGATGAATATCGCCGGTTACTAGCAGTGACGTTCTACATCTCAGGAAAGCGAATAACGCTAAGCCAGGAAATACTGTTATGCCAGCAAACACTGATATACCAGCAAATACTGCTATACCAGTGTTCCTGGCCGTTTGTGAGACAGAAATGCACATACTGAAATATGGTTGGCAGTAAATTGTTTTGACTTTGTCAGTAGGAGTAGCTACTTTACTTACATGAAAAAACACTAAGAGTGATGTCATAAGGCGAGTGATGTCATAAGGCAATTATTTGCTGTTAGAATTGTCAAGATTATGTTTTACTGTTCTAGATATTTTCCTAGACTTCATTTCTGCCCAGTCTAAAAAATAGCTTTTACTCTGGCCATAACCTAAGCTGAAGAACTCAATCAATCCTATCTGTGATGTGATTTGTAGATATCTTCTTTATGGATGTTGCAGTCAGTAATTACATGTTCTTTTGTCTGGGATTGCTTATCTTTAGCTTGCTCATGGTGACAAAACCCAAGGAGCTCCACTTCCACATCCAGTAGAACTTGTGAATGAGGCTAAAGAACAAAACCACTAATGGAGAACTAATGAATCATAATAAACCACTAATGAAATTGGACTAGACTTCAATACCAAGACGGCGATTGGCTTGACTGAGTGTGTCAATGTATGAATATCTACTCCGGCTGACCAGCCTATTTAACGGCAGTCAGGGCAGCAGTTAGGAGAGAGACTTGGTGTATGAATGTGTCTTGAGATTGAAGAATTTATTGATAGTATTACTTGGAATATTAAAGAGTATGTGTGGATATAGTTTGTTGATAAGATATGTACATCACAGTTGGTATAGCGACTTCAAACCGATTTCATTTACTTAAGAAATGACATGTCCCTAGCAGAGAAGATATCTCCCCCTAACCTATTTTAGCTACAATTCCTCTTCATCACCTGCCTAGCCATGATGTCTCAATCATGAAGAATAGCCCTTATCAGATCTTCTGACCCATGTGTTCAGAGGAGCCAGAGGACAGCAATCAGTCACTAAGACAGATTATCGTACCACGGAGGATGAGAGTTCCACTACAGATAACCACATGATAATGACCATGTTCGCAAAAATGCAGTGAGCCTCTCTAGCAGCACAGCAGGAGAGTGAGGTGGTGGCTCGCACAGAGCAAGCAGTAGAGATGAGTAAACATGAGGAGAGTTGGCTCACATTTCTCCAAAACAAGACAGACAGAAAATTTGCAATTGCAACAATTGTAGGAGAACGATTGTATTGCACGAGAAGACCATGCCAACAGAATTTTCACCTTAAAACAAGGTTGCTAGGATGTCAATAAATTAATTATATTTCTGATAGCCACGCAACAATTTGTATGAACAAACATAAGGACTCCCTGCTCCCCTTAAAGCCATCTTTCTTTACCATATGCAAAAACCTGTGCAAACAATAACAAATTGACAAATTACATGAGCTACACATATTCCAAACTGGTGACATTTTTGGGCTACTCTATTCCATAGTTTTTCCTGATTTTTTGTGTTTTTCTCCCTGGTTTCCCTGACTGGAAAAGTGTCAACTACTTTTCAAGGTTTTCCCTAATTTCCACAGTTAATGGGAACCCCATTAGAATTCTCTTCTCAGAGGGGAATACTTGGCTCTTGGTAAGATTGAATCTGCAATCACATTCTCCTTCATGCTTACAGACAATTACATGCCATATTCACAAATTGACATCGGCCGCAAAAAATTGAACTGTTTGCGCTAAATGGTAAATTTTTCTAGCACTAGCCAAGTAGATCACCATATTGTTACATAAAATATTACCTAATATTGGCTTTCTACCATATTGTTATATAAAACATTTCCTAAAATAGGCTTTCTACCATATTGTGATATAAAACATTACTTTAAAAAGGCTTTACACCGACAACCGTCATAAATATCAGTCACTTCACGGCTTTTCGGAAGCCATCTTTGGAGAAAAGCTGCACAGGCACCTATGTTTACCTGGAGAGCTGGAATCACTCTGGGTCCCTTCATTCATGAGAAAGGATGTGCCCATAGATGGATTTCCTTGCTGTAAGTCTTGTTGTGGTCATGTAGTGACATAACAAAGCATAGTTGTTGTTTCTACTTACTGCAATGCGGTCAGTTTTTCTACCAAACTGCAGCCTTTTGTATTTGCATTCAAATGATATGAACCATTTGAAAGGTTTATTTTGAATGCAGTGAGCCTCAAAAATAACCACAAAAAAGGTCAGCTTGGAATAGAAAATCACACAAACCTCTCATTTCTATTTCATTCCATACCATTTCTGTGGATGCTGAAAAATCCCTGGAATTTTCATGAGCACTGAAACCAACATTTAGGCAGCAAAGAAGCTGCCAATGTGAGATTTATCTGTGCATGAGCATCTTTTCGTCAGCCATTTTAAAAACCAGTATTGAGGGACAAGTGTAAACCCTGAGTTTTGCATTTGTTATTACTTTTTGGGTATGCTGGTTTACTACTAGGCGTATTGGGTTCATCAAATTTACATGTCAACTCTCAATGTGAGGGGTTATAAGATACTACATTACTTCTTTACACTGATACTCTCTATATATGTTTGATCTGTTTTCTGAAAAGACTGATAGAAGTGCCCACCCCCAACAAATAAGAACAACAACAAAACAACCAGTAAAGTTCACATTGCCACATATTAGCTACCTAAATGGTTCATTCACTGTTAATTGCCCCAAAAAGGTTCCACCCTGTCATGGATCCTTCATTGAACCAGCTGGCAAAATAAAATTGTGAAAAACCTTGAAATTCATCTTCAAGGATCTTCTATGTATCTATCTCTTTTTCTTTCCCATGCATAACTTACCGACAATAGGTCCATTCACAACAATTTTGTAGAAGAAGAACCTATTTTCTGTTGGAATTAATCTGTTTTATGGTTGCAAGAAAAATACAAAGCTAATAGTTACTATCAATGACAAATTAGGTTGCTCATGTGTTTTTACAATCTGAAACTGGAAAAGATCATCCTTTTCCAAAAACATTATTCAAATGAACTGTGCTATGCAGCTGAACTAGAACCTTGCAGCAAAATGTGCATATTTGTTTCATTCTGGAGTTCTCCTGTTCAAGTATTACCATGTCCTAGATGGCGACTGTATCTGATCCTGGGCTGATTTTAATAACCAAAGAACAACATAGGAAGGTAGAAATGTGAAGTTACAAGTTAGATAAAGTGTTTTAAAGAAGAGGTCCATCTCTGTTGTTTAGTTTCCTTGGGGAGTTCTTGCCTACCACAATTTGAAGGAATATGTAAAACAAAACAAAACAAAACAAAAAAAAAGCACATTTATAAATAAGTAATAAAAAAAACATGATTATACTGGATTGGCAGGCCAAAAAAAGGAAATACGAGTGTACCCATGAGGACAACAACTACAGTTAGATGACATGATTTAGATTACCCTTTCCAATTTAAATCATAACTATACAACATTTTTTTCATAATTTGTATAATGATGATTGGATATATGATTTTAAATGGTAAAGGGTAATTTAACTGGTTGTTGTCCTTACGAGTACTTTTCTTATTTGATAATTTAACAATATAATTGTTTGTATTACAGTTGTTTATAGACACTTCAGTATTCCCACTAATGTTGTAGACTATATCATGGCTCCACACAGATAGGCATTCGTATTATTATTCCATGATACTATCAGAAGTTTATTGGTCAGGTTAGCTTGGACATACTCCATTATGTTTTAATACCACTGTAATTACTCTTTTCCATAATTGCCGGTGCTGCTGCTGCTTGTGGTGACAGTAATACACAGCTTCACTGGCTTATATAGTCACCTCACTGCCATTTCATTCCCTTGTGCATTTTTGGTTCTAGTTCAATATGTCTTCAATTTATCAATGTTATTGTAATCATCACATTCCTCTAATACTAATGAAAAGCGGAAAAAAATCAGATTCTGGCCGCTTTTTCTGCATCATAATTTTTTGATGAGCTCAAAGATGACTCAGGCATGTAAATGTCTTAGCTTCAGTCTGAATGTCTTTAATGCTCTTCTATTCTCAGATGTGGAATTCTAGGCAGGTATATTCTTCCTATGCACTTGTACTTGGATATGCTGCCTAACCATCATAGATTTTGAGAGCTAGCTCAGACTTGGAAGGTTCACGTAACAAGAGACTCTTGAGTGCATGCATCTATGCATGCATGGAAGAGTAAAAATAGTGCCAAAATATAATAGCTGACCATCGTAACTGTTGGGTGGTTTTTTTTCTTACAGATTTTTCCCTCCATAAATGATTCCAGAGATTTGAAACATGGCTAATAAACATCTCCAAACCTGGGGAGACAAAATCTGGTCAATATTAATTTTTTTATGACCCGTTGTTCCTAAGTTACCAGATGACAGACAGACACGACAATTTTACAAGCATTAATTATATTTTGCCATAAACTACATGGAAGCATTAGAAACCACCAGTGTGGCTTTAGACTTTGGAGGATTTTGCTACATAATTTTGGGAAGAATTGGTGCTTCTGAGTATCAGAAATTGTGCGGGGAAAATTGTTTGCCTTTTCAGGCCAGATCAGAAAAGTCTGTACTACTTCAGCTTATCATGGTATTAACCTTGATATCCTAGATAAAAGTTTAGTTTCTGTTAATGCTACAGTACAATTATAGAAAATCATAATTTTACTGTATTAGTGTAATTACTGTTCAAGAATTCGACAATCCAGATTGAAAAACATGTGTACAGTGTACAATGTGAATTTTTCATCATCAAGTCAAAGACTGTTTGAAAAAATATAGCTTTTTTTTTTTTCTTCCCTCCGTTACACAAACAATTATATAGATGATGCACTACTCATTATGAAAGTGTGCCAGGCATTGCTGGAAAATATTTCAACATTTCTACACCATATGTCTGTGGAATAATCAGGTGTGTTGGCTCTTTTAAAGTATATAGCACATATATCATTGTTTTCCACCTACTCTTTTTCACAAATAATTTTATAGATATAGTATTACTCACTATGGATGTGCTCCATGTATTGCTGGAAGGCATTTCGGAATTTTTACACAAAGTCTGAGGTGTTTAATGGTGTGCAGAGTTCTCCATGGGAATTAATTACACTTCCTACCAAAGTTGCTTCCCAAGAAGTGGTCAATATCTGCTCCAAAGTTGCCTCCCAAGAAGTGGACTCAAGGTAATCTGTATAAACATAAATACCATTTGATCAAAATACGTAATTCTCCTTAGCTATAGGTCCCATGCTGTTTGATGGATAAAACCCTCCTATGCTACGGGTGCAGTAGCTGACACTCCCTTCTTTTTCTGCTACTTGAGGCACTGCATTATAATATGGCCAGCCAGCTGACCAATTGGATCCTTCTCTCCAAGCATAGCAACCATAGTCAAACAATACAAATTATATTAGAAATTTGGAGTGTACTTCGGCTACTTGGGGCATGGACACACGCTCTATAACTAGTGTACAAAGCCATGACAGCACACTGATCAGATATACCATTTTCCAACAACATTTGCCAATACATGCAAATTTGATTGGGGTAGATACCCACACACTTAAAGGCATGGATGAATCTACAGACAGTTCCACACATATATTGTGCACAGCAACACACAGCGGTTGTAATATGTACAGAAATAAGTTCTTTCCCACAAGGTAGCATCTACCCATAATATGTAAGCTTCCCCACCAATACTTCTCCATGCATTACTTGTTCGTACACCTGTATTCCACTCTAAGTGTGTTCGCTACTACAAATTTGAAGTTCAACGGTAAAATGTTCGTGGTAAACTGAAACCAGATCATTAAAAGAATTTTCTTACCAACTAAATTATGCAGGAAAATTTACTAAGTTTGTGGCAACCGAAACTTGCCAATAACCATCAGAAAAGTCCAGAGTTGACATATATTCTGCAGTAGCGAGACAATTTAGCAAATCCTCCTCCCTTCATATTGGGTAAGGATTCGACTTTGTTATTCAATTGAGTTCCACTAGTCCATACATCGATGAATTGTACCATCCTTCTTTGGAACAAGCACTACTGGCGAGGCCAAAGAGCTATGTGATGGAAATATGAGTCCTGCTCATCGAATGTGCTCTACTTCCTTCTTTAGTAGTTACCTGCCAAGTGTGAGTTACACAAAAAGGAGGAGTGAAAACTGGGTTAGCATTCCCAGTATCTATTGATATACTTGCATTAGAAGTCTTGCCTGGTGGTGAATCGGTTAAGAATCCTGGCTGTCTCGTGATGGCATTTGCAATGTCATCCTATAGATTAGGGAGATAGTCAGGGTTGAGATGGGGTGTTGCAGATGTGCTGCTCTCTAGCCAGTAGGGTATGTCTTCTAACTCAGAATCCATAGTCGAAGCTGCATTGTTAGCCTTGGACAGATGAGAGGAGGAGTTCTATGGAGCTAGGTTATTAACATGATAGATATGCACAGTTTTCCTTCCGTCATACATCCGTACCGTGTAGGCAGTATATGAGACTTTAGCAATAATGGGGTAGGGACCTTGCCATTAGGCCAACAAGCTGGAAGAGGAAGTAGGAAAGAGGACCAACACTAGGTCACTCACGTCCACTGACAGAAGGGAAAGCGATGACATATATCAGCCACATGCAGAATTATGGCAGGCCAATGAAAGGGGAGTGGAGTCTGTGGTATGATTTTTTCGATCCAAGTGACCAGCCATTGGAGAGTTATGGGCTATTTCCAGAGTAGCTTCTCTGTGTGAGGTAGGGTGTACCAATTGGTGATCTCCTTGTGTCTATCAGCCTGTTTCCATCTCTGATATAGGAGGTTATCCTAAATGAAAAATAGAGATTGCTGGTCAGTCAGTGCTTTAGAACATTGAGCAAAACTCTTATGGCTGTTCTGCTCTTTTTAGAATTTCTGAACCAACAACCTTGGAGTGCATATAGCGCCACTCGCATATTCAGCCTGCAGGATCACTCACTTTTCTCAGCAGATCTGTCTTCTGTGGTGAAAGTACTCTTGAAAGATATCATTCCAAATCTGGAAGACCATCCATCGTGTTTGGTTGAGGTTGTTGGGAATCTGGTGTTGCTCAAAGGTAGAGTAACAGGAGTATACATCAGGGGTTGTGTAGATCTCCATCCGCATCAGATGTCTCATCAGGGTCTGAGGTGGTGAGTTCTCAGGTATTGAATCAGAATAGATATAAGTGGCCGAGCTGTCTTCCTCTGCATGGGTGATGGATCTTTTGTACTGCCATGAGTTTGTCGATCAGCCAAGGCAACTATAGCTCGGGGTGGGTACATTTTCTGGTAATTGATGTCTGCCAACCCAGGGAAGTCTTGTCCATGAGACATATCAACTTCTAGGGCTGATGAAGTAGCAACAATAGTTGAGTAGTTTGATTATTCACAGTCAGGTCCACCTTTGCCAATGGGAAAGACACTATCCATGCTTTGAAGTTTGTCATCCGGAAGGAGCCACCTATGATGGCTTACTTAGGTACCTGAGAGGAATGGACTGTGATGAAGCTCAATCCTGATTCCAACAGGATGGAATCAGTGTAGTTGCCATTCACCATACCAGTATTCATAAAATTGATGGATAAATAATGTGCTGAACCAGCCTTAGTGGGGCAATCTCGGGGGAGATGTGTCCCATGCCAATTATAGCACTCTGGGCTCCTAACTGGATCAAGGTGTGAGTGTCCATATTTTCGTTTGTCATCTTCAGGCTAAGTATGGCTTAGTTGAGACTGTTGTGGTAGAGGGATTGGAACCAGGTTAGATTGCTGGAACTGCTGGTTTAGTCCAAATCTCTGAGGTTGAAATATGCCTGGTTGAGGTTGTTATTGAGCCAGTTGAGAGATGTCTCCTTGATAAGTTTGCCAAGACTTCAGTATTCTCTTCCATGAGCTCTTTTGTCTCTCTTCTGATGGTTGGAGTCCTGTCAGCCATAGGCATGCAAACTTTGAGGCATGCCTCTGTCATCTGCTTGTTTATCAAGTTTCCACAAGTGGTCATCCACGAACTTTGCCATCCGGGTCTGTAGACTTCTGGTCTCGGATCCAAGTCTGGACGTGTGGAGGGAGTTTCTGGACAATCCGCTCTGTACAAATCAGGTAACTCAATTCTTCCTAGGCTGTTGTCTCCTTGGTACACCACAGGAACTTAATAATTCCTCACTAAGATGCTTCTCTGCAAGATTTCTTTGGTTTATGTTGGAGGGACTGCCACCTGTAGTGGAAAGCTTGTGCTTCAATACAGGCATGTTGATAGTCAGTCTGCTTTCCTGGCTGTCCAGTGATGGAAGCAGGTGTGGGGCTCAGAACCTGGGAGCTGCCTCATAGTTAGTCACATGTCTTTCAAATGCCATCTCGAACATATCCACTTCATCTGTGATTTGTTATGTTGGGAGAGACGGAATATTCATGCCCATCACTTTGTCTGAGTGACGTCTTTTGCCTTCCTGGAGCAGTGGTGCATGCTCTCTATTGACATGGTCTTCTCGTGCAATACAATCATTTCTCCTGTGATCATTGCAGTTATGCTCTCTCTTGACATGGTCTTCTCGTGCAATACAATCATTTCTCCTGTGATCATTGCAGTTACTAATTTTCGCTGTCTGTTGTGTTTTGGAGAAATGTGAGAAACGTTCCTCTTGTTAATTCATCTCTACTGCTTGCTCTCTGTGAACCACTGCCTCACTCTCCTGCTGTACCATAGTGAGTCTGCCTGCATTTTTGTGAACATGGTCATTATCATGTGGACATCTGTAGTGGAACCCTTGTTCTCCGTGGTATTGTCATCTGTCTGAATACATGACATCAGAAGATCCAGTTAGGCCTGTTATTCATGATTGAGACATCATAGCTAGGCAGAGGACGAAGGGAAATTGGAGATAAAATAGGGTAGGGGAGCTGTCTTCTCTGCAAGGCAGAGGTAAGTCAATGAAACAGGTTCAAAGCCGCTGCACCATCTGTGATGAACATAGCTTATCCGCAAACTATGTCCACACATACCCTTTAATTTTCTAAGTAATAGTATCAATAAATCCTTCAATCTCAAGACACATTCACTCACCAACTCCCCTCCTAGCTGCTGGCCTGATTACCTTTAAATAGGCTGGTCAGCCCGAGTTGAGTATGACCTTAAAAGTAGATATCCATACATTGACACTCTCAGTCTAGCCAATCGGCTTCTTGGTATTGAAATCTAGTACTAGTTCATTAGTGGTTTATTAATGGTTCCTTAGTTGTCCATTAGTGTGTTTGCTCGTTAGCCTAATTTGCAAGTTTGGCTGGATGTGGAAGTGGGGCTCCTTGGTGTTGTCACCACGGGCAAGGTCAGGATATAAGCGATCCCTGACAAAAGAACATGTAATTACCAACTGCCTCACATCAAATATTCATAAAGAAGGCATCTATGAATCACATCACCAATAGGTACTGGATGGGTTCTTCAGCTTGTCCTTACTAAGGTTATGGCCAGAGCAAAAGCTTTATTTCTTAGCCTGGGCAGAAGTAAAGACTAGGAAAATATCTAGAACAATAAAACAATAACTTTGACAATTCTGACAACAAATACTGCCTTACGCCATCACTCTCCTTATGACATCAATCTTAGTGTTCTGGTTTTTCATGTAAGTAAAGTACCTCCTCATACACAAGTCAAAGCAATTTACTCTCAACCATATTTCCGTATGTATATTTCTGCCGCACAATCGGTCAGGAACATTGGCATAGCAGTATTTGATGGCATGGCAGTCTTTTCTGGCTTAGCGTATTTTCGAGCTTAGCTCGCTCGCCTGAGGTGTAGATCATTTGTAGTATCCGAGGATATTTTGTCGCCGCGACAACTGTGACATCGGAACGGAACATTTCACGATTGTTCCAGTCCGTTCCGAAACTATCACCAAATGTCAAATTCTGCATGAGCAGCTCTTCTGCGTTTTGCGACTACTAGTGCTGGTTACACGAGAGAGTCGTCACTTTATATTAGTCCGTAGCTATTCAGCCTACTACAACAACAGGAGCAGCATGTACAACAAGAGAAATTCATCCTTCGCTGAAAGCCTAATTCCTGTACTGAGGGAGAAGCAACGTCTTGAAAGTTTAAGTTTAAGCTTCCAGGTTACCCATTCAAGCGTGCAACTAACCCAAGAAGAAGAGAAAGCAGAGATAAGAGAAGGGGGGTCGCTGACAAAGAGCTACGTTTCATCTGAACTATCTGATTTTTCATCTGAACTATCTGATATTTCATCTGAACTATCTGATGTTTCATCTGCACTATCAGCAGTCATGACAGGAAGAAATACTGATAGAAGAAATGGGAGGATTAGATGGCGGGTTGTGTGCTCTATGGTGTGTCTGTGGTTTTCGTACTTGTTCAGTTATTCAGCATTCTCAATCATTGCACCATTTTTTCCGGTTGAGGTACCTTAGTGACTCTATGTTGTGGCATTCAGTTAGTATCAGTGTTGGATATCAGCGATCTAGTAATGAATTGTGTTTTTAATTCGTAATATTTTTTCAAGGCTCTGAAGAAAGGATCAAGCCCAATCTTCAATGGCATCATCATCGGTGCTGGCCCATTAGGTGTGATGATTTTTTCTCCCATCACAAGCTACTTGGTAAGTTTACATGAACAAAAATAATATATTGGATTGGCCTTTTTAAAAAAATAATAATAAGGCTGTACCTATGTGGACCGCAACCAGCTAGATTCTCCTTTACCATTAAAAATCATATATGTCAATCGTTATATTGATTTTAAAAGTACAATATTGGTGTATATGGTTTTTAATGGTAAAGGACAGATAACTGGTTGTGGTCTCCAAAACCGTCTTTTTTTTCCTTTTTTTATAGGGGTCTCTTCAATAGCTATAATTTGTTTTTCTGTATGTTGTAGTTGAACCGAGGCGAACTATACCAAGTGTGACTTGAGCGGTGGCGAATCTCCATGGCATTTTCTAACTTGTTTATTGTTGTATTATAGACTCTACCTATATAGACCTTGTTGTCCACTACAGAATAGGCAGAACAAGCCATACCTTGCTGCTATTGTTGACAGTACACATGTAGGGTCAGCTAGGGTCAGCTAGAGCCTCTTGACATTGCATAGGGGAAAACTACTAAGTAAACAACAAATGTTTTGGTGGGGGATCAGTTACACCCTTCATTAGACTTGGTAATATTTGCACGAGAGCTTCATGCTGAACAAAGTATAGATCATTCATCATACTTACAATAATTATTCGCTTGATTAGGTTAAGCGATCAAATTATCATATGGTAAAACTCGTCAACATAATACTAGACTATTCAGTTTTGATAATATTTACCGCTTTTTGCAGGATTTTTGGGGGGGCTTCATTGTATTGAGAAACGAGCAATGCATTGGAACATTTGGGGACTTCTGGTACTAAATGTTTTATGAATTTATCTATTGTATGCTCGTATGTGACTGGGAAAATGAGAAACAGATGAATTTCAAGGTTTTTCTTTTACCTTCAACAGTTTTATGCTGCTGGTTTACTGTGTTTTATGTCTGTGTGTTTGTCTGTATGCATATGGGTGTGGTGTGGTGTGTGTGTTTATGTGTGCATGTTTGTGTGTTTGTGTGTTTGTGTGTTTTGTTTGTATATATGTATGTGTGTGTGTGGGTATTGTGTGTGTGCTTGAGTGGAGGGAGTGTGAGTGTACATATGCCTGAATGGGCTGGCACATATATGAGGGGATAGGGCTGACATGTGAGGTGAACAGCTATTGTTGCCAGTTAACAACTAAACAGCTACATGTACCAGACCAGAGTGCCTTGCTATGGATACCCCTAATTTCCATACCACCGCAGCTGTGACAGTAGGTGGCAGCGGTGATGCATGCATAGAACATGCATGAGATTGCAACATATTTTTATGTACCATAAGTATTAACTCTATCAACATATTTTAGCATATCTAGAAAAAACTGTTAACTCTTCCAATGACCACCATTAGAAGTGGTATATCAACACAAATCAAATCAAGACAAAGCATACCTCATCATTTTGACTTCTCCAATTATAATTAAAATTCTAAGTTTGTGTTCAAA
>CBDHDT010000002.1:0-82849 GCA_965261215.1 Ekhidna sp. | reverse complement strand
TTTTAGTAATATTCTGCAATAATATAAAATTGATTTCAGACAAACCCTATAACATCATATTCTTAAACCAATTTCAGAAATATCTAATAATATTTTCCTTCTCCCTTTAGATGCTTAAAGGGGTTAGTAACCCATTTTTTAATATATTTTATGTTTCCTTTTTTGTTTTATATTATAACAATACATATACACTACTTATATTTCAAATATGAGAGCTATTGGATGCTTCATTCTAAACTTATGGAGAGTTTCATCCACTCACCTCATTTCAATATTATCCAGAACGTGGCCAAAAAAATCCCAGACAATAGGTAAGTTCGATCAAGACCGATATCTCAGTAACTGTTTATGCTAGAATCTATTTCTTACTGTTGAAATGAAGCAAATTTTATACTGATTGATGCCATGGAAACTGCACATCAGCTGCAAGAAAATATTAGACACATGTACGCTCAGTAGGGACATTGATTGTTTGCTCAAAATGGCGGACCGCATACAGAAGCAAGCGACCAAAAGACCACGAAAGCGAAGCAAATGCTTTATGAAAAAGAAGACAACACCAGCAGTAGAGCTTACAGAGGCACCTGCAACTTCTGTTCCAGTTCTGAGTTCCAGAAACAAGAAGCTAGCTCTCAATACTACTGCTAGTTAAGGCTCAGAGGTGACACCTCTGTTCAGAGCTACTACCTCCTGACCAACAGCACTAACAAATATTCATCACAAAGACGCTAATACCACCACTAGTTAAAGACGCAGAGGCAACACCTCTGTTCAGAGCTGCTCCCTCCAGACCATCAGCACTAACAAAAATTCTTCACAAAGACGCTAATACCACCAGTAGTTAAAGGTTCAGAGGCAACACCTCTGTTCATAACTGCTCCCTCCTGACCATCAGCACTAACAAATATTCATCACAAAGATGCTAATACAACTACTAGTTAAAGGCTCCGAGGCAACACCTCAGTTCAGAGCTGCTACCACCTGACCATCAGCACTAACAAATATTCATCACAAGGACGCTAATACCACCACTAGTTAAAGGATCCGAGGCAACTCCTCTGTTCAGAGCTGCTACCTCCTGACCATCAGCACTAACAAATATTCATCACAAAGACGCTAATACCACTACCAGTTGGAGGCTCAGAGGCAATACCTCTGTTCAGAGCTGCTACATCCTAACCATCAGCAATAACAAATATTCATCGCAAAGACACTAATACCACCGCTAGTTAAAGTCTCAGAGGCAACACCTCCGTTCAGAGCTGCTCCCTCCTGACCATCAGCACTAACAAAAATTGATCACAAAGACAATAATAACACCGGTAGTTAAAGGCTCAGAGGCTACACCTCTGTTCAGAGCTGCTACATCCTGACCATCAGTACTAACAAATATTCATCACAAAGATGCTAATACAACTACTAGTTAAAGGCTCCGATGCCACACCTCTGTTCAGAGCTGCTACCACCTGACCATCAGCACTAACAAATATTCATCACAAAGACGCTAATACCACCACTAGGTAAAGGCTCCGAGGCAACTCCTCTGTTCAGAGCTGCTACCTCCTGACCATCAGCACTAACAAATATTCATCACAAAGACGCTAATACCACCACCAGTTAGAGGCTCAGAGGCAATACCTCTGTCAGAGCTGCTACATCCTGACCATCAGCACAACAAATATTCATCTCAAAGACACTAATACCACCGCTAGTTAAAGGCTCTGAGGCAACACCTCCATTCAGAGCTGCTCCCTCCTGACCATCAGCACTAACAAATATTCATCACAACGATGCTAATACCACAGCTAGTTAAAGGATCGGAGGCAACAAATCTGTTAAGAGCTGCTACCTCCTGACAATCAGCACTAACAAAAAATCATCCCAAAGACGCTAATACCACCGCTAGTTAAAGGCTCGGAGGCAACACCTCTGTTAAGAGCTGTTACCTCCTGACCGTCTGTACTAACAAATATTTACAACAAAGACACTAATACCACAGTAGTCAAAGGCTCAGAGGTGACACCTCTGTTCAGAGCTGCTACCTCCTGACCATTAACAAATATTCATCACAAAAACGCTAATACCACCGCTAGTTAAAGGCTCTGAGGCGACACCTCTGTTCAGAGCTGCTACCTCCTGACCATCAGCACTAACAAATATTCATCACAAAGTCGCTAATACTACCACTAGTTAAAGGCTCAGGGGCAACAATGTTCAGAGCTGTTACCACCTGACCATCAGCACTAACAAATATTCATCACAAAGACTCTAATACCATCACTAGTGGGAGGCTCAGAGGCAAAACCTCTGTTCAGAGCTGCTACCTCCTGACCATCAGCACTAACAAATATTCATCACAAAGATACTAATACCACCACTAGTTAAAGGCTCAGAGGCAACATCTCTGTTCAGAGCTGCTACTTCCTGACCTTCAATACTAACAAATATTCATCACAAAGATGCTAATACCATCGCTAGTTAAGGCTCAGAGGTGACACCTTTGATCAGAGTTGCTACCTCCTGATAATCAGCACTATCAAATATTCATCACAAAGATGCTAATACCACCGCAAGTTAAAGGCTCAGAGGCAACAAGTCTGTTCATAGCAGCTACCTCCTGCCCATTAGCAATAGCAAATATTCATCACAAAGACCCCAATATCAACGGTAGTTAAAGGCTCAGAGGCAACACCTCTGTTCAGAGCTGCTCCCTCCTAACCATCAGCACTAACAAATATTCATCACAAAGACGCTAATACCACCACTAGTTAAAGGCTCAGAGGTGACACCTCTGTTTCTGCTACCTCCTGACCATCAGCACTAACAAATATTCATCACAAAGACGCTAATACCACCACTAGTTAACTAGTGGTGGTATTAGCGTCTTTGTGATAGGCTCAGAGGTGACACCTCTGTTTAGAGCTGCTACCTCCTGACCATCAGCACTAACAAATATTCATCACAAAGACGCTAATACCACTGCTAGTTAAAGGCTCAGATATGACACCTCTCTTCAGAGCTGCTACCTCCAGACCATCAGCACTAACAAATATTCATCACAAAGATGCTAATACCACCACTAGTTAAAGGCTCAGAGGCAACACCTCTGTTTAGAGCTGCTACCTCCAGACCATCAGTACTAACAAATATTTACCGCAAAGACGCTAATACCACCGCTAGTCAAAGGCTCAGAGGTGTCACCTCTGTTCAGAGCTGCTACCCCCTGACCATCAGCACTAACAAGTATTCATCACAAAGATGCTAATACCACCATTAGTAAAAGGCTCAGAGGCAACACATCTGTTCAGAGCTGCGACTTCCTGACCATCAGTTGGTATCAACATGTTCATACTGAGCCTAGCCAGCATCGTAATTTAAAGATTAACATTTCGTTTACCCTGGTTACTGATGAAGTAGAACTTCAATACTACTATAGATAAAGCTTCTTTCTGAGCGTGCCTAATTCAATCGCTGTATTCATAGCTGTAACGGTTAATTTTTTGTGAACTACGTTCAGCCTCGGGTCATATAACAAGACATCCACGAGAGGGTTAAACAATTTCTAAACTAACAAATGCAGGATAAACTACCACTGTGTTATATATGAAGCCAGGAAATTGAGTGATATTTCTAAGAGATATTTTTCTCTTGTTCAAAGCATGGACAAGCTGCTCAAAAAATAAATCGCCTAACTGATTCCAAGAAACACTATGGAGCTCCAGGTCATATTCTCAAGATTTTTTTCCCTTCTTATCACACATTCACACATTGACTGTATACTTATCACACATTATCTGTATACTTATCACCCATTGTCTATATACTTATCACACTTTGTCTGTATACTTATCACACATTGTCTGTACACTTTCACACATTGTCTGTATACTTATCACACATTGTCTGTATACTTATCACACATTGTCCGTATACTTATCACACATTGTCTGTATACTTAATACACATTGTCTGTATACTTATCACACATTGTCTGTGTACTTATCGCACATTGTCTGTATACTTATCACATGTCTATATACTAATCACACATTGTCTGTATACGTATCACACATTGTCTGTATACTTATCACATATTGTCTGTGTACTTATCACACATCTTCTGTATACTTATCACACATTTTCTGTATACTTATCACATTGTCTATATACTTTTCACACATTGTCTGTATACTTATCATACATTGTGTGTATACTTATCACACATTGTCTGTGTACTTATCACACATTGTCTGTATACTTATCAAACATTGTCTGTATACTTATCACACATTGTCCGTGTACTTATCACCCATTGTCCGTGTACTTATCACACATTGTCTGTCTACTTATCATACATAGTCTGTATACTTATCACACATTCTGTGGACTTATCACACATTGTCTGTATACTTATCAAACATTGTCTGTATACTTATCACACATTGTCCGTGTACTTATCACACATTGTCTGTCTACTTATCATACATAGTCTGTATACTTATCACACATTGTCTGTGTACTTATCACACATTGTCTGTATACTGATCACATATTTTAAGTATGCTTATCACACATTGTCTGTATACTTATCACACATTGTCTGTATACTTATCACACATTGCCTGTAAACTTATCACACATTGTGTGTATACGTATCACACATTGTCAGTATACTTATCACACATTGTCTGTATATTTATCACACATTGTCTGTATACTTATCACACATTGTCTGTGCACTTATCACACATGTCTGTATACTTATCACACATTGTCTGTATACTTATCACACATTGTCTGTATACTTATCATACATTGTCTGTATACTTGGTCAAAATTCAAAAAGTAGGTGCTAATTATCAAGTGACCTCTGTTGGACCTTGCAAATTGTACTACTTATGATGGAGATAACGAGTTTCCTCATCAGAACTGACCATGACTCGCAATATATCTATATTTTTGGCTACTTGCAGCTGCAATTCACATATGCTTCCATCTCTACAACAACCAAAAATTACACACCATTCTTACTAGCATGCTCGTTGCTGCCCCATAAGTTGCACACCACTCTTACCAGCATGCTTCTTGCTGCCCCATAAATTGCACACCACTCTTACCAGCATGCTCCTTGCTGCCCCATAAGTTGCATACCACTCTTACCAGCGTGCTCCTTGCTGCCCCATAAGTGGCACACCACTCTTACCAGCATGCTCCTTTCTGCCCCATGCAATAAGTGAACCACTAAATTTGGGTGCATACTAATTGAAATTGGGTCTAATGTTTGTAGTTTTATCACTTTATGAATCTCATTACAGCACTTCCTGTACACACTATATATATATTTGCTATAGATGTGTCAATCTATAATCATATCTAGCACACACATTATTACACAATTACGTACAAACCACGCACAGGCCAGGAGGAGTGGTTATCATAGGGTCCCAGAAACTGAAATTACCAGAGCAAAAGCGTTGAGCTTGAGGGATATGGAATACCTCATCCTATGGGAAGAAAAGGGAAAAAAAGGGGAAATGTTGACACAGAAATAATTTATCAGTACATAAACCACTTCGTCGAATTGTACTCATGGAGCAGTTTAGTCTGGCGTAGCTGACAGTTTACCTTCTTATCTTTTGGGGCAGAGGAAGAAAAGGGTCCAGTGTCTCAAGCATATACGACTTGTGCCATGCAGCCATAGTTGCGGCCCATTTAGATTGCAGTATTCCTGTTGATTACATTCCAGTAAGGCATGTAGATGTGTAAAAAGATAGTTTCATTCTCAAGCTCGTGTTAGGATAGCTTAATTCTACCTAACACCAAACCATCCCAGATGCTGCTACAAAGAACATGCTTTATAACTGATGCAGTCCAATTGACTCTATTACGTGAAATAAATACCACATCAAAGACTGCGCCTCAATTGACCTTTTTTCCTGGCTGCAGAACAGGATGTGAAAAAACACAAGCTTTTGGAGTGGATGGGAAAAAGAACTGAAATTTTTTTTTTTTTAATATTTTCGTGTGCTGAACAAATATTCTTTTTAAAAATATATATATACATTATGTGTTGTTGTTTTTCTACATCCCGAATAAATTTTTTCCCTTAAATCTCCAGTCGTGGACTTTTGGCCAATGCTGCGGAGTTTCTGGGCTGCACTTGTCTCCAGGACGGCCAGGACAAGCTTGACTGGACCAAAACATATTCCATGCCTAAGAAATACCAACAACAACCTGGAGGAGAAGGAAGTGGAAGTAGTTCTCATAATGACAAGGATGGTGTATGTATTACTTCACCATTATCGCGCACTTGGGATCCCACGCAAGACAGATTAGAAGCTGTCTGGAAGAAGCCCCAGAAGTAAGACTAATTATAATTTTTATAATTGTATTTAGCAATTATTCAACTTTTATATCATTTGTGTGGTTTTGTAACCTGAATCCTTTGAACGTAGGATTTAGTCTGGTTACATGTAACAAGTAACCACTCCTAGGAATCAATCAATCTAGATTTGGCTGGATATACATAGCCAGCACACATCCCTTTGAATTTTTCAGTCTAGGATTAGGCTGAGTACATGTAGCATGCACCCATCCCTCTGAATCCATCAATGAATAGAATTAGGATGGATATGTGTAGTCAGCGCTATAAATTGGTTTGGTACCAAGGTCATGCAGAGATGCCAGAGAAAATAGCGATGCAACGTTCACTGACCAGATATCAACAATAGCCAAAGCACTGGCACTGGCTATTATATCCCTTAGATTAAATAACTAAAAATCTCTCCTCTTAGCTAGGCTATACTGCTATATAACTTTGTTAGAAGATTTTTCAGTACCAGGTTTAAGAATTAAGCCACCCACCCAAAATAATCTTGTAATTAAATACTTAAAATATATTTAGAATTGGTGATTATGTCAGATTCTTTGCTTCAATCAAGTATATAATATTGTCATGAAAAATTGATAATTAGTTATCATATTATTATTATTATCATCATAAGGATGGCAGGATATCATCACAGCAATGGCTACTTGAGTTCTGATGATGAGATGTGTAAACGGCAATTTGCGGCCAAAAGACAATTTAATAGTTAATTTCTGAAAAAGGAAATGCTGTAGAAGGCAATTGAGAATGGATGCCATCAACCAGCAAGAATCAAGATATTGACATCTATATTAATTATTCTGCTACTCTATATGTAATCACTGCATACATTATGTAGACACCCTTCTTGCATATTATATTATATTTCTTGTGGACAATATTGGTGCTGTTACAATGTCTGTAGTGAAGGATAAGGTTTAAGAGGGGAATATATGACAAAAATCATAATAATCTTGGAATTTTTTCCTTCTTTTTTTGACCCTTTTTTCAATTTAGCAGATATATATACTCCTGAACTAGCCATCTTTCAAATTACAGATCAATTGATAGCTTCATATTGAAGATACAATAAGTTTTATACATGCTCACTAATTGATTTCAGCCGGTATCTTCATGTGATTATGAAGGGGAAAAAATGGCTTCCAATAGTTGCCAGATACGTAGCTTTGTAACCATACATGGTAGAAACTTTATTTTTGTGCCAAAATGTAGTGTCATCGAAAGCAGTAGCGTTTCGAAAGCTGTAGCTTATTGAACAAACTGAGCATGCCTGCAGTAAGCCAAAAATTAAAGGAGGGGCACATGTGCATGATCTCATTTTGAAAAAAAATTGATCGTGTTTCTCTACCTTTTTGGACGTTTTTTTGTAACTGAAGAGAGCTTAGGGAAAACCTATAGAATGCCACAAGCGCTACAAAAGATCCAAAAGAACTCTTGATAGGAATTTAAGGAGAAAGAAAGAGCTAAGAACATGTCAATCAAGATCTCACCTCCTGTAGTAAGTTTGACAGCTAGCTATTAAATGAGCTAGGTTAGCTAAGGTCACCCTGTAGCTGGCTAGCTGGACTTGTTATAGTTAGATTGTTTCTCTGTAGCTTGCTTATACCTTTAACACGTTTTCTCTCCTAGGTATCAGCCCCTGAATCGTCTTCTGGGCCATCAACTGATGTGACAACCCCTGGACCATCTTCTGGGGCGGCATCTGTTGTGACACCAGTTCAGACAGCCTCTGCCTCTGGACCATCTTCCACTACAACAACTGTTCTCAGAGCCACCCCAAAGAGTTTGTTATTGCAACACCTTCCCCACAACTGTCTTCCTTTACCTCCTCTTCTGTCTCCTCTAACCTACCCTCATTAGCTTTGAGTGAATGCATTGCTGGGAGAGAGAATACAGGATACCGACTTCTTAACATGGAGGCAATTGAATTAGGGATTAATAAAATAGGGCTATGTTGTGCTTGCCACTCAAGTCTCGTGTGGGAAGAGAAATTTGAGTCTAGAAAAGGGTTGTTACAAACATAAACTTTTCATGCTCCAATACTGCCTGTGAGAAAGCTATCCTTGCGTCAGATCCATACTCTCCTGAGGCTGCTGCTCTCAACAATACATCCACTGTAGATGCAAGGCTAGCAGGTTGTGGATTGCATGCTATGGAGGCCACATGCATAGGAATGGTCCCGCCTTTTTCTCGTGCAAATTGGACAAAACATAATAAAGACATTTCTATAAAGGCTTGTCAGGTGGCTATAGTTATGGGCAAACCTATAGATTAGGTTCTTGATGCTGTTACTGTGGATGGGACATGGCAAAAATGTGGACGCCCTTCTCTTTTTGGTATTGTGTGGCTATTGCTTGGAAAACAGGGAAAATATGGCACAGGAGGTTCTTTCTAAGTACTGTATGGCTTTCAGGTTGAGGGAAGACATGGATTTGGAAGAATGGTATGAAGGGCATAAGTAAGAGTGTGAGTATAATTACAAGGGGTGTAACCAAAATTCCCTTCTGCTAAGAATGCGCTTTGACTCTTGGATATCCGAATCTTTGGCCGACATCTGGACCTATTCTAATCTCCCCGACTAGAACCTTTATCCAAGCCAACTTAGCTACAACTCTCTCCGAGCTATACTTCCTTTCAAACAATAGTTGGTAAAATAATTAAATACTTTAAAAGAAAAGTTACCAATAGCATAGAACAAGACAAGAGTCCAAATTTAATCTCTAAGAAAATAGCTAACTCAAAATACTTGTTCAGTTTGACGGTATCTGTCTCTATGGTGACTCTCCTGGTGACCAATCAAATCCCTCCTGTAAGTTCACGCACAATTTGGAAGTCAGGTAAACTCCCCGTAGGTTAATAATTCCATAGGATGTAGTAATTCCGTAGGATGTAATAATTCTGTAGGATGTAATAATTCCTAGGTTGTAATAATTCTGTGGGTTGTAATAATTCTATCTGGCTCTTCCCTGGTAATATTATTCCACTGCAGTTTCCTTTGTTTCATTACTCTTAACAGAATCCATCAGAAATTCCCCTGTCAGAGGTTTCTCTGACACTCCCCTTTCTTTGATCATGAACCCTGGTCAAAAGATAATCCATCAGCATTAGCATTGGCCGATCCAGCCTTATGAACTATAGTGAACTGATAAGGCTGGAGTGCCAAAGCCCATTTTGCCAATCTGCCATGAGAGGCCTTCATGCTTCCCAAGTAAGAGGGTCATGATCAGTTTCAATCTGAAAGGTCGTGCCTTGTAGGTATGTTCTGAAGTGCTTAATGGCCTGCACAATAGCTAATCGCTCACGCTCTATAGATGAATACTTTTGCTCTCTCGGTAAGAGTTTCTTCGATCCATATGCAACTGGATGATCCTCTTCATTCTGGTTCTTTTAAGACATATCCTAACCCTGTGGCAGATGCATCAGTTTGAAGAATGAATTTCCTCGTCCAATCTGGAGTCGTCAAAACTGGTTTACTCGTGAGTGCCTCTTTTAGTAAGTTAAATGAATGTTCACATGCCTCATTCCATTTAACCACATTTTCTTTGTTCTTCCAAGTTAGCTCAGTCAATGAGTTTGCTACAGTGGAGAATGAAGTGATAAATCTGCGATAGTACCCACATAAACCCAAGAATGCATGCACCTGCTTCTTAGTTTTTAGTCTCTCATATTCTTTCACTGCTTTTACTTTATAATCCATAGGTCTCACTTCTCCACCTCCTACTACATGCCCCAGGTAGTTGCAACTATTCACTACAAAATTACACTTCTTTTCCTTAATGTGCAGTCCTGCTTCTCTGAGTCTTCCAAATACTTCGGTTAAATGTAGTACATGTTCTTCCCATGTATCACTGTATATCAGAATGTCATCAAGATAAGCTGTAGAAAAACCGTGCAGCCCTTGCAATACATGATCCATTAGACGTTGAAACATCGATGGGGGTGACACTAACCCAAAAGGCATAGTAACAAACTTGTACTTCACGTAAGGTGTAACAAAGGCAGTCTTCTCTCTACTATCCTCTCCCATAGGAACCTGGTAATAACCGTTTGTGAGGTCTAGGGTGGTAATGTACTTTGTCCTTCCGATGTCATTGATTAAGTCCTCTAAGTGGGATAATGGGTAAGGGTCACCTGTTGTCACGGCATTAAGTTTTCGGTAACCCACACACATTCGAGTTGTTCCATCATTTTTAGGTACCTGAAAAATGGGGGCAGACCATGGACTTTTTGAAGGTTCAATTATATCTGCTCCAACAAACTCTTAATTTCCTCCCTTAAAACCTCTTGTGCTGTGTGAGCCAGTCTGTAGGGTGGTAATCTAATTGGTGGTGAGTTTCCTGTTAGAATGTCATGATGAACCAGGCATATCTTCCCCGGTCCATCCTGAATGATATCTTTGTACTTTTCTTTCAATTGTGTGAGCTGAGTATGTTGCATGAGAGAGAGAGTGCATTCGACTTTATTTCCTCGTTCGATTCGAACAGGTCGTCCATTTCCTGATCCTCTGTCAGAAAAACTGCAGGAGCTGGTGAAGTCCTAGACTTCATAGCATTCACATGGAACGTCTTGTAATGCTTCCCACTAGCTCCAGTGTCTACTTGGTACGTCATCTCAGTGATCTGTTTAGTGACTATGAACGGACCCTGCCACTCATTAAGCAATTTATTCTTTTGGGTTGGTTTAAATACCAGAACAAAACCACCTACTTCAAATTTTCTCTCAACCACTTTCCTGTCATGATAATATTTCTGAGTTTTCTTTTCTCTCTCTTCATTTTGCTGGGCAATGTCTCTGACAACCTCCATATTTGCTCTCATAACTTCTATGTGTTCAGTAATGTCCATTTCACTTTGTACTTCTTTTCCTTTCCAGAACCTCACTAGTTCATCAAGTGGCATTCTCATTTCTCTGCCAAAAAGTAGCTTGTAAGGGGAAAACCCTGTTGTAGCATGCACCGTCCCACGATACGCCCACAATACAAATGGCAGACATTTGTCCTATTCAACCTTATCATTCTGGGTAAGCTTTCTTAATAGCTTTTTAAGAGTGGAGTTAAAACGCTCCACCATACCATCTGTCTCCGGGTGGTATGGGGAGGTCCTGATCTGATAAACATCCGTGGTTTGGCAAAATTGCTTAACAACCTTTGAAACAAAGTTTGCTCCATTATCCGTTAAAATCTCTTGGGGAACTGCTACCCTGGACGTTAGATCTATTAGGCAGTTCACCACAGTCTCTGCTGTACTATTTCTCAGTGCAAATGTCGCAGGCCATTTCGTTGTATAATCCATAGCAACCAAAATGTATTTATTACCAGATTTAGTCTTCCTTAAAGGCCCAAAAATATCCATGGCTATACGCTGGAAAGGGTCTTTAAGAATGGGTAAGGGTTGTAAAGGGGCCTTAGCAACTATAGCTGGTTTAGCCTTTTGAAATATAGGGCATGACTTACAGAGTTCTCTTACGTCTGTCGCTATGCCAGGCCAGTCAACCCGTCTGCGAATTGCTTCCATCGTCCTCTCCTGTCCGAAGTGTCCAGCCGTCATGGAGTTGTGTGCCAACTGTAAGACTTTAAACTCGAGCTGCTTTCGGTACTACCACCATATCCTTTCCTTGGATGTTGTAAGGCTTCCTCATCAGGATTCCATCCTGCCAAAAGAAGGAGCTGTTCTCCTTTCCACCTTGCAATGAATTTTCTCTAAAGTAGGGTCTGTCAATTGAGCTGTCTTCAACTGTTCTGGTGAAATAGTCTTGAAAATGTTCTGTTCATTTACCACTGCGTTTGTGGTGTCTGGTACTAGTTCTGGACCCTCTGGTTCATCTAACACAACCAGTCCTTGCTCTGTCTTTGCCTCGTTCTTATGGGGTAGTTCTGGATCAGCAGCAATTTGAACTATACTTTCCTCATCTGAAGTCACTTCAGGATCGTCCTCTTCCGCTACACTTCTAATGTCAACTGTGTCCAACATATTTGTGACTGGCTGGTCTCTCTCTTGTTCCAGCTGTTCGTGTGCTGCAAGCCTGTTATCTGCTTGTTTCTGTGCACGTGCTACTACCATGCATGACTAGGTTACTTTAGGAGTTAGTGGAATTGACTCCTCTTCCTTCAGTGCTTCCCTAGGTATTTCTTAAAATGGGGGACATCATGTCCCATTAACATGTCGACCGTGAGATGCACCGACACTCCCCCTGCAATATCATAGCTCTTCCCTTCGATGGTCAATATAACCTTTGCAGCTGGAAAATGCACTTTCCCCGAGCTTGCTCTACAATACGGTATCTTCCACGACAAGTAATCTTTAGGCTTCACATACCTAGGATGAACAACTGATTTAGTACATCCTGTGTTGATCAATCCAAGCACTGGACTACCATTGCTCTTAACTGGTCTCGTCCACTTGGGCAAATGATCCTGGTCACGTACAAAATTTGCTTCTTCGAGCTTGATGCGACAATCCCTCTTTATGTGGCCCTTCCGGCCACACCTAAAACATTCAACTAGCTTTCTTTCTTCTGTCTTTTAGTTGTTTTCTTTTTCTGAATAAAACTGCTTTTGTTCCGCTGGTTTCGATTTGCTGTGGGTGTGTTGTGGAGTAGGCCTAAAACGTTCTTTTTGTTCAGTTTTCCTTCCATCTCCTTCTCTCCTTTGATTACCTAGGTATCTTGTCACAGATTCCTTCAGATCGTTAAAAGTTGCTGGTTGCAAGTTTCTCATCTGTAACTCTAACCATCTTGGCAATCTTCTCAGTGCTGGTTCATACAAAACGGCATCAAATGTAGTTTACCCAGTTGAATCAATCCAGTGTGTGAACGACTGCTGGTATATATGAAACCAAGTGTCTGGGTTGTTGGTATCGAAGGGTTGATCGAATACCTTCTTTCTGTATGTGTCCATTGAGATGTGGTAAGTCGAAAGAAGTGTTTGCTTCACCTTGCTATAATCTGCTTGATCTGCAGCAGGCAATGAGGACACAGCACTAAGACCTTGCCCCGACAAAGAACTTCTTAGATATATACACCACTGTTCCCTGGGCCACTCTCCAGCATGTGCTATCACCTCAAATATGTCGAGGTAAGCACACATATATCGACACCTTCTACAAACTTTTGAAGATTCATCCTGGGAGGAAGAGCTGTTACTGGAGGGAATACTGTAGGTCTTCTGGCGTCACTCAGAGCCTGAATCCATCGATCCTGTTGTTCAGCTGCCTGCTGTCTATCTGCTGCTCTTCTGGCTTCTTCCCTTTCAGTTCTAGCTTCTTCTCTCTCAGCTCTTGCTTTGTCGAGTTCAGCCCATCTTTCCATGAAACGGTCGAGCTTCACCTCTCTTTCAGGAGTCTCTGTGCTTGGGTTACTACTCCGTAGCCATCTGTCTTCTCCAGGTTGTGACATTTCTTCACACTGAAAATTTTCAAACACAGAACTATTCCACCTGAAACACTAAGCTAATTCACTTAGCTAGTTCGGGTAGTTCTGGAATACACTCGTATCCCACCGCTGCCACCAATGTAACCAAAATTCCCTTCTGCCAAGAATGCGCTTTGACTCTTGGAGATCCGAATCTTTGGCCGACACCTGGACCTATTCTAATCTCCCCGACTAGAACCTTTATCCAAGCCAACTTAGCTACAACTCTCTCCGAGCTGTACTTCCTTTCAAACAATAGTTGGTAAAATAATTAAATACTTCAAAAGACAAGCTACCAATAGCATACAACCAGACAAGAGCCCAAATTTAATCTCTAAGAAAATAGCTAACTCAAAATACTTGTTCAGTTTGACGGTCTCTGTGTCTATGGTGACTCTCCTGGTGACCAATCAAGTCCCTCCTGTAAGTTCACGCACAATTTGGAAGTCAGGTAAACTCTCCGTAGGTTAATAATTCCGTAGGATGTAATAATTCCGTAGGATTTAATAATTCCGTAGGATGTAATAATTCCGTAGGATGTAATAATTCCTAGGTTATAATAATTCTGTAGATTGTAATAATTCTGTCTGGCTCTTCCCTGGTAATATTATTCAAGTGCAGTTTCCTTTGTTTAATTATTCTTAACAGAATCCATCAGAAATTCACCATGTCAGAGGTTTCTCTGACGAGGGGTCATCTCATAGTATGGAAATTGCTGGTGTGAATGATATTTGTTACGGCGGTTAAGGATTTGAAACTTCGATATACAACTTTTATTGGTAATGGAAATGCTAAGACCTTTGGTTGTTTGACTGAACTTAAACCATATGGTGAGGATGTAAAGATAAAGCTTGAGTGGGTTGGTCATGTACAAAAAAGAATCGGGAGGGCGCTTTGGAATTTGAAGAAGTTGTGTATTGAGGATGAAAATGGCCAACTTGTGAAGTTTAAAGGCAGGCTACCAGATAATGTGATCACTGCCCATGGGGTGCCATCCGGAAAAATAACATTGATGGGATGGTATAAGTTATAGGTGCCTCATTTTTACATTAAATGCCTAACAGATGAACACCCGATGCATATAAAATGTCCTGAGCGTAACCCCCCTGATAAAATTAGCTGGTGCAGATTTAAAGTTGCAGCCTATGAGAATTCAACACCTGAGCCACATAACCCTTTAATACCTCGTGATATGGCTGAGTTTTTTCGTCCTGTTTACATGTGGCTGGCTAACAGGAACACTTAGAGAGGTGCACACTAGGTGCCCCTCGGAACCAAAATGAAAGTTTTACAATGTCATTTGGCGACAAGTTAGGTAAGACCCAATTCTTAGGTTTGCCTAACAGTTGAGCTTGCTGCTAGCACTGCGGTGATTGATTTCAATGAGGGCAAAGAAGTGGGCATGAAAAATTTGTTTGCACACCTTGGTGTGGAGGTAACGGCATATGCACAGGCTTTCTTTAAACATGAGGACCAACTGAGGTTGTATAAAAGCCAAAAAGGGCCAGTGAGTTACAGAAGAAGAGGAGAAAGTACAAAGCTAGAGAGAAGGTAGCTGCAGAGGAAACAACCATAGCAGAGGAGGGGCCTACATATGGTCCAAGTGTTGAACTCAAACATTGAACCCTAACTTTGACCGGCAGTTTATCACAATTGTATGATTTTTGTTAGTTATAAAACCTTTTTCCATATTAATTTTCATCCTTTACCAATAATTTATATACCATTTGATAGCCCATTTCTTTTATGCCTACATAGCAGTTAGATATAGCATTATAAGTGTGTATGTGATGTATATCTGGCTCCTTGTGAATGAAGACTTTTTGCTCTTGCTTTGCTGGGACTTAAAATGTTTTGTGTGCATACTGTTATCATTTCCTGTTTGCGGTGGTCAGCTAATGCTATTCATATAGTCCAGAGCAATTAGTAGACATACAGCACTATCAACACCCTCAAAAAGATTTTTTTTTAGTGGGCATTACTGTATGACCTCACAGGTTTGTTGTTGATGTTTATTTAAATTTTTATGTATCTGGTATGCTTGAAGTAAGAATACCATTAGAAAGCTTATTCAAAGACCTACATTTTGGCACAAGTTCATGATGTAGCAAACCAAAGTTGTAGTATTTTTTGGTAAAACCACCAGAAATTCTACTACTCAAATAGTAGTGTGTCTGCTCTCTGTATTTAAGCCTGGGCTTTCTATTTATATAGAACTAAAATTTGACTAGACCAGCTTTACTCAAGGTTAAGTCATGTTGTCATCTTATAATCGTTAGTCTACACTCTATATATTAGTTTGGTCCACATTTCTAAATAGTGTTCCCCCAAAATGCCACCTAAACAAAGCTTATGTAATAGCTAAAACTCACTTATGGTAGCTTCTAACAGTTTAAAGTGTTGTTTCTCTAAAATAACTTCGCCTAGAATCCATGACCATATAACTGGCTAACAGTAAGATTGTCTTCATAGTTCTATCGTTGAGATATTTTCTATCTGTCATAACTAACTTTTGCTTTAAACCATACAGGTAATTTTATTATCAAAAGATTGCTAGTTTCTTAATCTTTCCATTGGCTTGCTTACCAGAGCAAAAATTCTTTTATTTAAAAACACACAGCTATATTGGATTGATCTGGATAAAAAAAGAACGGAAACAAGACTGTAACATGTGTACCACCACCAGTTGACCTCCTTTACCATTTAAAATCATATAAACCAACATGTGCATTTTTTTGTTTGCACAGGCACTTAGTGATTTTAAAACCAAATTTTGGTGTGTATATATATATATTTAATGGTAAGGGGAGGGTCTAAGTGGTTGTGGTATACATGGGTACAATATTTAACATGTCAATCTAACATAGCTGGTTATTTTAAAATAAAGCATTTTTTCACTTGTTTTAAGTATTATTTTTTTGTTTCTGTATATCATAGTTGAGCAATGGAGGAGAAAAGTAGGACTACATCAATTTGAGATGTTTGGTGGAATGTCTGGACATTTAAAACTCTTTTTCCAACGTTTATTGTTGGCTTGACCTACACACATATCAATAGTGCTATGTATTATATTGACTATATACCAATGTACAACACGTCCAAAATGTCAGAGCATACCATATCTTGTTGCTATTGTTGACTGTACCCATGTAGGGTAGGTATAATTACCTTCGAGGACTTGGTAACGTTGCACTGATGAAAATTACAGCAGATATGATCAGATATGGTAACAGTTTGACCAAGAGCGAGAACAACACAAACTAAATAGCTCAACTAAGTGTGAATTGTTCACCTTAGTAAAATTTTCAACTGAATTTGTGCCTCAATGATACTTAACTCTTTCGCCCGATTTTTTCCCCTTTGCTTTTCAAGATCGAGAAACAGTGTCTTGGATGTTCACTGAAATATTTGGGAGTATTCTGGTACTAAAGTTAGGATGAGAGGACCTATTGTATGATATGAATTTATGTTTTTCTCCACTTTTCTTGTGTTTTTTCCTTCATTTTTCGCTGCTGGTTTCTTATTTTAGCAAAGTATTAAGGCATATTTGGCGATAATATCGGCTAAAGCAACTATTTAGGCAAGAAAGCTGCCGATGTGGTGTTTAGCCGATATATAAATTTGTTCATTTTGGGTTTTTTTTTTTCCACAAACAAATGGACATACCTGATAATAATATTTTCACTTAGTATACTGGTCGGATTTTGGTCACCAGGAAGAAAAAAAACCTCATAAGAGAAAGTGGACAACTAGAGTAACCACCAAAGTGTTCAGGAAATTAGCAACAACACCCACACAGAAGCTTGTAAAGGATAGGCCTGAGGATATTCTGCAGGTGTAGTTTTGGGAATAATCTGTAATGTTTTGAGCACTAGGACAAATATCACTGGCAAAAAAATGTCCATTCCCGCTTCCTTTTTAAAAAAAAAGTACTTGTTATATACCTGTACAGCACTAGAAATATTTTACACTAGAGGTTTTTGTAGATGTCAAGTCAGCAAGCTACTCAAAGTACTAGTTCAGATATCTTCAGCTGCCACTTAGTGTGTATTTCCCTTGTTAAAAGCCACATTTATGAGCAGCAAGTTCAAGTTCAGCTACATCAAATCGTCTCTTATGCAGTTCTTTATTAATTTTAACTATCACCACATGGACTTTCATCTTTCACAATACTTTTCATATAATCTTATTTTAAGCTTAATAGAAAAAAAAACATTTAGTATATAGCATAATAGCTTCAAGCTTAGTAAACAGTCTGACAGAATGTGTATGATATTACATGTGAGTGTTATGTTAAGCTATATTCAATTGTACTCATTGCATAGTGTAAATGATACAGAATGAAATAAAGTGAAAGATTCACTGAGATTAAATTCAGAGTGAAAAAATATGTGCACTTTTAGTATGTCCTGTTTTCTTAAATTTATGTACACCATTGGAAAGCAGTCTTGTGGTAAAAGATAAGGCAGAAGAAAGTTACTGGTATTAATATCTCATGAATAATTAATATGCTATGTTATTGTACCTCCTTAGGTAAATGGAGTTATAAGAATAATCCTAAGGATAAGTGGTACCTCAGTTGGTAGGATGATGGTGGTGGTGATTGGCTAGTTGTAATGCCACATTTAGATGTGCCCGACTTTGTTTCACACAAAAAAATGCAAGCAGGCATTCTTCACTTTATTATCCATATTTTATTTCCCTAAGACTGAGTGTCGCTAGCTAATCGGTTTCTTGATTCAGAATCAATGGGTAAAAGTGTTAATTCAAATATTCATGCATGTGAGATCTAGTTGAGCATGCACCAACTAATTCAGAAGCTAAATTTTTCACAGAAAAATTGAATAGTCAATTTTTGCTGTGATTGAGCTGCCTATATGTTAAATGTCAGTCAGTCAGTAGTCTGATAAGACTTTGGAATAAAAACCAAGTGTATTAACAAAATGAGTGTCTGTAGTTCGAATCCAAACTTGGTCATTTTTAGCTGTGACTGTGCAGCTCATAAGTCTGTATGATAGAGTATGTTGATGCACAGAAGAGGCCATGGAACATCAGTGCAGATTTCTATTCCTAACTTCTTTATCCACCGATGTTCAGGTACACATCAGTCAATTTTTTTTAATTTCAAATGTGGGCCATTCTTGTGAAACTTGATAGATTCATGGTGGGTGGGGATTAGGCCTTGACAATTTTTGCTTAGCAAAATGGGAAGCCAAAAGAAAGAAGCAATTCTGCAAGCAAATGGGCTGTCAATTTTGTCCAAAAAGCAAAATGGGCAAAGAATGAGCTTTGAATTTCTGGATTGCATGGCTCTAACCAATTTTTGCTAGTCCAGCCATCTTCTGCTGCAGCAGAGAGTGTCTTTTCAATTCTACAGCGCTTTACAGCTCAGCAGCAGTCATCTTTGGTGGACTACCTGGAACTCTCTGTTATGTTGCAATACAACCTTGCTCATTAGATTCTCTAATTTGTGCCTGCACTTTAATTACAGTATGCAAAAAAGGAATTTTTGGAAAGCAAAATGGGTGAAAGAGAGAGCAAAATGGGGGAATCGGAAAAGCAAAATCGGTAGATTTATCGAGCATAAAAGAAAAACAAAATTGGAAGGAAAAAAAGCAAATTTTGTCAAGGCCTAGTGGGGATATGTCTCGGCAACAAACAATCCTACTCCATCCCATAACATTTTGGTAAGGCTATTAATATAGGAAGCAAAATGACCATTGCAGTCCAGTGTCTTTGAAGTATTATTATAATGGTAACTTCTGAAGTGGCAGCAGTGCTTTAGCAGTCCAGCAAGAGTTTAATAGATTTAAAATGGAACATGATTATGGAAGAACGTGCCAATTCTGCTGGAAATATTATGCCCTACATTAACACTATAATTAATGATATTAACACTACACAGTCAATGTTCTCCCCAGGGTAAGGGGTTACACTCATTGGCTGTTTTGCTGCATGCCATATTGTAATACTAGTAAACTAATACTAGTAAACTACAAGTGATCATGTCTGTATTTGAGTTCATCCCCTCTAGGGCTCATGGGAAAAAAAAATTCTGTATTACCGAGATTTTTTGTACGCCATGGTGCCCTCTGATGAGTGATGTTCATAAGACATTGCCATTCTGTTTGCAGCTGCTATGCTTTGTAATCCCTGGGATCCTCAGAAGGGTGATGTTCATAGGACATTTTCACTGATACAGTGTGCTGGCCACTCTTCCATGAAAGTATGAACATTTTAAGGTTATATGCAATCCACGAATATGTACCTTGATTATGATGGGCAGTCATTTTTTAATTTAATTAACCGTATTTTCTAGATGACGCAAGTTTGGAATCTCAGTGTCCCATATATCAACTATAATGACTTTTAGATAATCTGGGTAAAGGAGTTGACACCTTTCCTAGCACATACTTGGCGAAATGAGTTGTCGACTGATTTAAAACAGAAACCAGTAACCAAAAATATAGCAATACTCCTAGATATGCCCATTCAGCATAAAATCTGGCCAACGTCACACTTTATGTTTTGTGACTGCTTTCATGATCATGCCGGAACATAAAATTATCTTTTCCTTGAATGTAAGTTATCGTGAAGACACAGCCGGTGTTCAATTATCCAGCACATCTGGGTGTTCTTATAACTGTGACAGAGTTTTCATTGGGTGATAAGGGTGTCAACACTTCTTTTCAATTAATGAGGAGGAATATATCCCCATTTCAGAAACATCTAAAAATTCTGTCTCTGTGCATTCCAGTGCATCCAGAGTCTATGGAACATACTCACTCCATCAGGTTTTTCTCCACTATCGGATGTATCCTCCTCAAGTGTTATTATGGCTGACAATATTGCATGGTGCTGTAGACCGACTGACATGTCATCTGAATAACAGCCTGAGACACTTATGGAAAATACCATCACAACAATAAATATTATCATAACCACTACTTTCACACCCCCACTGTCCCCTTCACCAGCCTGGGTTGCTTTCAAATTATGTGTAGACAATGTTGATAAAAACATATAGCAGGGCCATGTGGATTGTGAGCGTCAAACTACATCGCTTACTATTTCCATTTTTTTAGAAGATAAAGAGGTTATACCAAACAGTCAAAACCATTTGTTCTTGTATTAAGGAGTGTTATTAGTTTGACTCTTGTTACAAGATGGCAGCACAAAAAAAACTTTATATATTATATATATATATATATATATATATCCTAGACAAAATTCACTTTGACAGTTTTTTAATAATAACCTAAATGGAGGTTTCAGCCAATATATATTCAAAAATACTTCAAGTCTTCAAGTGTATCTTGAATCCTTTGCAAAGGTAGCTAACCAGCAGCCCAAAATCCCGTAAAGTTTGGGCTCCATGGATCTTTTATCTATCTATATATTTCTAACTTCATAACTCGCATAGAGTAGATACCATTCATTACAATTCTACTGCGAAAAGACTCCAAATTGTGCAATGCATTGAGCCAACCAATGTTTCTTGATTTAATTTTTTTTTTAAATGTCGATGATGTAATTTATGCTTTGAAATGAGTTGAGTATTTACAAGCTATATTATAAGAAGGGTGATCCAAACTCACTGTGCTGTCAGTAATTTGTAACTATTCCAGGAGCTAGAATTCGACAAACCAAAGTAGGCTGATGCTTATCCTCTATGTTATTAAATCTCCAGTGCAACTGTGACCAAGTCCTTGATCAGCTGCAATAGTCTAAAAATAAGCAGTGAGTGGCTATACAGAGAATCTTGTTCTTCTTAAAAAAAGGTAAGTAAGATGAAACCTTCTAGCAATTACAACAACCAGGCTTAACAAAATTAGTCTTACCTGTAGTATGTGTGGGAACAATCAACAATTGTGAGTTGTGTATTATATATACAGTACTGTCTGTATGGGTAGAGTCAAACAACAACATATGGCATGCTGATGTGCAAGCGGTAGTTGAAAAACAACATGTCTCGTTTACGAACCCCTTCTCCCATCAATACCCCATAGTTCATGTGTAGCCAATTGACCAGATGCCCCTCCCTCCCTCACAAGGCTATATATTTAGTTTATGTTCCCTGATGTTAAAGGATCACCCGGTTTGCATTCAATATGTGTAATTCTGCATACAGATCACTGAGTAGTTCTCAAGCACTCAACTACAAAAGACATAAAAAAAATGAACTAAAAAAAACCAGAACAAAATATGAAAAATCTAGAATTGTATTTTGTACTGACATATCAAAAAAAGAACAGAAACAAGACTAAATCGATTTATATATACCATAACATTATATGTCATCTTTTCGACATCGGTGTAATTATAAGTGTATGTTAGTCGGAATGGTGTCATCTAATCGATGTAGTACTTATAAATGGATTTTGTCATCATGTTTCCGTTCTTCTTGGACAGATCAATCCAATCAACTATTCTTGTTTTAAATTAAAAACACATAATGTTCATGTATAAATATATGGTCAAAAAAAGAAAGGAAACAGGAATTTACTAGTATTGACCACACATGTTTAGATGACCCTTTACCTGGTTGTGTGGTCAACATGTACACCATAACCAGTGAAATGATCCTTTACCATTTAAATTACATACACCAATATTGAGCAACCAGTTAGATAAAACTTCTACCATTGAATCACATCATTATACAAAGTGCATAATATAATGATTTTGAATGTAAAGGGTCATTGTGGTCTACATGGGTAGAGCTCACAGAATCACCACGGGTATCTAAACACTTGCTGTTCACACTTGCTTCTTTACACTAGTTTTTTTATTTTCTTGTGACCTTTCTTCATTGATAAGTCAAGTTTTGAAGAAAAGTTTTCTTGTTTCTTGTTACTATTACGTATTCCTCTTTCTAATAATTGTTTCAGTCTAATTTTTGCAATTGGTAGAATGGTTGTCATAAGAAACAAGCATGTACCATATTTGATAACTATAACATACCATACCTTGTTGTTCTGGGGTCAGCCAGAGATCAGCTAAGCCTCCTGTAATGCAAGGCTTAGAGTTTCAGAGAAGAACTTGAGATCCTTCAAGGATATGGCAATTGTTGCAGGGGGAGAACTCAAGAGGACTCGGTTAGACTTATAGGATAACTCCAGCACTAAACAAACATAGATTTGCTTACTTGGTTAATCAACTGACTCATCACATCAAACTCAGATGTGTACAGTAGTTTGAGTTAGTTGTGTGAGCCGTACAATTAACTCCTGTGGTGAAAGGTCTAGGGCTCTAGGCTAATGAAAACAAATTCACACAGCAACTGGCTATATTGCATTATCAAAAAAAATTAATATAATACAAGTGTGTTCAGTTTTTAAAATTATTTCATCAAGAAATGGAGTATTTATGGATGTGCATCGGACCATTTAGCTTTTTCTGGTATTAAAATGATATTGTATGCCAGTTATGGGAGGGAAAAAAAGAGAGATAGTCATGAAGATGATTTCATGTTTAATTCCAACTTTCAATACTTTCTTTCACTGCCAATTTACTAATATTGCGTCTTACACTATTGGTGAATAATAGTTATTTTTGGTAAAATATTAATCATTCATTTTTATACTGAGCATGATCACTCTGCCGATTGTGGCCATCTTGAGAACATTGCTTATACTTGTCGTCATGTAAAACTTGCGGTATGACAAGTAAAAAAGCTATCTTGATCTTTTAAGAACCTGAATAAAATACAACTACCTTTTCATGGCAAGCTTGAAATTTTTTTAGAGATAATATTGGCAGAAACCACCATTTATGTAGGCCGCTATTAAGCTACTGATATGAGTTTTAGCTGAGATATAGGTTTTTGGGTGTTTTTTAGCTGTTTTTTTAGGAAGGGGGGGGGAAGGAGGAGGGGAGGTGAGGCATAGGGCTGGCCAACACTTAAAAAAAAGTGGATCAATCCAATAGGGGGTGAGCTAGTTCTTGAAAATAGAATTGTTATAAAAACATGTATTGCAACTCCAGATGGGGAGTTCTCATATTAAGCAATACCCTCTTCACCATACACACCTGGAGGAGTAGGAAAATTAGCAATGTGGACCAAGGTCATGTGCATCAGTAACATCGCTAAAATCCTACCCAGGGATAAGTATATTTATGTATTTTTTTGCTACCCTTGACGATAAACTTACGATGGACAGCAGGATACAGCATAAAAACATCTAAGAGTAGGAGTGGCACATTAGAATCATTATAACATGCACTTGTGGTTAAAGGATATAAGATTCATACCATTAGAATCCGAAACATTATAGTACAAGCCACATCACATAAGATGATAGAACGCAAGACCAACTCATTATCATCCTGCATTATCAGGCTGATATTCTACCATCTGAACCAATAGGCCATCCTGGCCTACACAATTCGCATATTATTGGTTGCATATATTGTTCCTTCTTTTTCCATTCATCTTTTTTTTAACCCCTTGAAAAAATGGAGAAAAAACTAACAAAAAACCCTTCACATATATAAAATGATAGAACTCGATACTTTGGCGTTATCAACTCAATGTTTCACCAACTTAGACAGCAGGCCCACCAGCTGATATTTTCATTACAAATATACATACTAGTAATGAATGCAAGGCATTGAGTGGTGAGTAAAGGTGTATGCAAGGGAGAGAAGAGGGTGTGAATAAAAAAAAAAATTTAGCCAGTGATTATTTCACCCTGAAGTCCTATTGGACAAAACTTGAAATCTGAAAATTGATAGAGTGCTCTACCCATTGTACTAGTCCTAGTACAGTTTAAGTCCCAATACAGTACTGATCTCTGCATATTGATTGCAATCATGATGTTATAGAGGATTCTGGGTTTCATCCAGGATATTGCAACTGAAGTGGTCCAGCTAGTCTCGTCAGCCAGATCTTTTACCTAATTACTACGCTGGGAAAGAGTTTGACCAGACCCTTTCCTGGCGTAGCGATTAAGCAAAGGGTCTGGTTGGCGAGAGTATGCAGAGAGAGTTATCAATACCACAGTGCATCCCACTTACACTATTGGAAAGGGGGAAGGGGAGTTTGGATCCTTACAGGGTGAGCAGATCCAGAAAATTTGGAGGGGTGGGACATGATTGAGGCAAAGGCTAACATTTTAAATAAAAGGTTGTGCTGTTAAAATCATATTATAGTAGCTACATCGAGTGACTGATGAAGTGCACTTGCACACGCATGCATGTGTGTGTGTGTGAAATCCGTAGCAAGCAGTCGGGATGGCTGGGATTTGGCCCGACCAACTTTCATCTACTAATAGTTCAAGGTTCATCAGTATGTTAAGGGGGTGGGGCTATACCCGAAACTGGGAATAAATGTCTGATGACTTTGATTGCTCATAACTTTTTTTATAAATTGCTCTGTGAAGATAATTTTATGCTCAAGTTGTTTCTTGATCCATGTGCTTTACAAATGATATAAAAGTTATAGTCTATAGACATATTTTGTTACAATATACAGGCATAAACATCCAAGGCATTCTAAACCTCTACATAATTGACCCCAGCAGCGCTCACCCATACTCAACTAAAGCTGTATATTGGACTGCGGCTTGCCTAAGCTAATAGCTGCTATAAGACCAAGACATATTTTTGCTCTTGAAGCATTGCCAAGTTATGGCAATTAGAAGAGGTGACCTTTGTAGATTTTGTTAATTGGTCACTGTGCTCCATAAGGCAGTTTGTCATTCATTAACAGTTTTGGTTATTGTAATTCTATCTTGCTATCTTCTGATACAATATGCTTATCAACTAACTCTTTATATTATTGTAAAGCACATAGACCAAAGAACAATTTGAGCATAAAATTATCTTCACAGAGCAATTATAAAAAAAGTTAAGCGCACTCAAAGTTACCAGATGTTTTTCCCAGTTTCAGGTATAGTCCCTCCGCTGGTGATCTCGAATAGTTATAATTAAAAAAAGTGTGAAAAATATAAGATTTGAGGGGGAACGTCCTGTGATCTCAAGGACAAACCCCCCCCCCCCCCCCCACTCAATGATCCACCCAGTTCCCCAGGAAATTCAAAAAGTAAGTCGGTAAATAGTCTATATAAGCCTACTACTGCACTTCCGGTATCATAAAAGTCCTCATTCTTCACCAATAGTCCATGGATATCAGAAGATTTCTTAAGAAACATACACTGCCTGACTCTCCCGATACTACTGCTGTCAGTAAAGTATCCAGGTTTGTAGGAGATGACTCGATATCCTCACCGATGAACAGCCAGGAGGGAAAGGATGTTGGCAATGATAGGTCAGAGTGTAATAAGGCAAATCCCACACAGCTACAGCAGTCCACATCTAAAGTTTCATCAACTACACTGTCAGAAGATACAGAGGCTTCTCAAGTTTCTGGCTGCAAAGTTGTCATTACCGGAAAAAAGCTGAAGTTCCAGCCACACTGGCAAAAGAAAAACTCATGGATACAAATTACAACTCTGTGACCAATGGGATGTTGTGCCAATAGTGTTCCCATATTTACAAGGAGGATAGGGAAGTGCTGAAGCACACACAGGGCGCTTGGATCTCTTTCCCAGTATCCAACTGGAAAAAGGCTCTGGTTAAAATGAAAGCACACGAAGCTTCAGCACGGCACAAGATAGCAAAGGCCAAAGTAGAGGCAGAGAAACAAAGCCAAGCTGAAGGAAATGTAATCCTTCAGCTCAAGCAGGGGAAAGAGAGGTGTGATGAACAGACGAAGTAACAAAACCGCATACTGATCTAGAAGTTGTTGAGGATCGTGTACTTTTTGTGTAAGCTGAAAATAGCACATTTTTCCAATTTTGATGAAGTGGTTCAGCTTAGTGGAGAATGGTGATGATGAAGTGAGGAAACATTTGGATACAGCTCCAAGAAATGCCAACTACGGCTCTCATGTCACCATAAGTGATGCCATTAGCTTGTGGGTCCAACATGGTATTCGTAGATCTCTTAAAGAATCTGCATTCTATTCAAAACTGGCTGATGAGTCGACAGATATAGCAGCAATTGAGGAGCTTTCAATCTGCTTCAGATGGGTTGACAGTTCTGGTTCACCAGTGGAACATTTCCTGGGACTTGTTAGCCTTTCTGCTTGTGATGCAGCTTCAATTTGCTGCGCTGAAAGCTTTTCTAGCAGACAGTGACATTGATGTTGGGAAACTGAGAGGACAGGGATATAACGGGGCTGCAACCTTCTCAGGCACAAAGAATGGAGTTCAAATGGGATCCGCACATTGGCACCACGAGCATTGTTTGCGCACTGTAGGGTTCATGTTCTTCAGCTTTGCTCCGTTTCAGCTGCTAGATGTCTGCCAAGTCTGAAGAAAGTCTTTGCAACACTGATGTCTGTTTGGAAATGTTCCGCTACTCTCCTAAGAAGTTTTCTGCACTGAAGGAAATGCCGACTCTTATCAACCACCCCCAACTAAAGATGATCAAGCCAAGTGATACCCGCTCTGGTACATGACAGATCTGTAAAAGCAATCCAGTTCTCCATGCAGCCACTGATAAATACACCTGAGCACATCCACGAGGATACTGGAGAGCCTGAAGCACTTGGTATGCTGAGGGCTATGAAGACATACAGCTTTGAAGCAACCCTGATGATGCTAAGTAATGTCCTTCCTGTATTGACTTGTCCTAGTAAGCCCTGCAGGCCCAGACAGCAGACTTCACTCTTGTAGCCAGCCAACTGACCTATGTCCAGCACTCACTACAGCAGTCAAAGGAACGTCCCAATGATCAGGAGTACCTTTCCACAGTCCATGACACAGTCGCAGACCTTGCAATTGCTGTTGTAGACCTGGAGACAGAAAAAGAAAATTTCAACAGAAATGTGCTGCATCCTTACCTGGAAGAGTTCAGCACGCAAATCAGCTGTCATTTCAAAGATAACTTGGGCCTATTGACTGCTTTCAGCATCTTCAATCCAAATGCCCAACATGTGTCCAGCAACTGCACAAAAATGGCACTGCAGAATTGGAGAGCTCCTAAAATTCTATGGGGTAACAACTGAGATTGAGTATGAGAGAAACATGTTCTCAACTCCAGCAGATGTCTATAAGGCAGAGACAAGACATGAGTGGAAAGCTTTCAAATTGGTCATCATTGAGGAGAAGAGTTTGTCACAAGGAACTTGCAACACTGTTCCTGAGAAGTGAGGCAAAGTGTGTGACCTTCCCCAACATTAAGATTTTGCTCACCACTCCCATGGTGCTTCCTGTGTCTACTGCAACTGTTGAGTGCTCCTTTAGTGATATGAAGCAGGACAAAGATCGAGCTGATGATCAAGCCATCATAGGCCCTCCATTCCATGAAGTGGACATTGATGCAGTGCTGGCTTGTGGAAGGCAATGAAGGCACGGAGATAATCTGAACAGAGTTTTAATAATAACTAGTGCTAGGGCTAGGGACCCACTTTAATTAAGCAGATTTCACCCATTGATACTGACACTGTTACTGTCCTGGCTTTAAAATTACTACTCATAGCTACATTAATTTGGACGGTATTAGAAAAAATTAGTTGGGGGAGACCCCCCCCCCCCCCCCCCACAGATCTAGAGTGGGAGGTCTGGACCCTCCCAGTACCCTCCCTCTCCCCTGAATGAAACCCTGAATGGATAGCGATATGGAAAAGTAGCCATGAATTTTATGTAGATATATATCCATACAAGGTGCAAGTTTCAACAACCACACGACCGACAACATAATGGAATAACAGATTCAGAAATGGCGATAGAGATATACACTGTACTATGGGCGATGTAATCAGGCAGGCTGTGCTTTTTTCAGAAATTATCAGAGCTAAAGGGAAACCATGCAGAAGCTGACAAGAACTTGTTAAAGTGAAATTATGCGCCATTGATACTCTTTATTGTTTTGAATATGCTATCCATCAGTATGCTCTCTCCATCATTAGCACAACTATTCTCTATTGATTACATGCATCGATTACCCTTTCTATGTATACTGTGAAGAGTGTGGGAATAGGCAGCATACGCAGAAGGAATTAAGCTTATTTTACCAAGATTGATTAGTTTAAGCGCCATCAAGACTTACATCCCCTCCAATGCCATAGCATGTTGCAGAAGAAAACTCCCAAGCAAATTTTCAGGATTTGTCGGCACTTTATTTTGAAGAAATCAGCTTTTGAACCTTGCACGTATAAGGAATATATATCCACAAAAATTGGGCTACTTTTATTACTATCATCAATAACATCATGGTGTTTCAAATACTGAATAGTTCTATATTGGGCCTACAGCTATCTGAGGGCTAGGACAATGGGTGGAGCAATGCAATCAAACAAGGGAACTATTTCAAGTTTTGTCCAATAGGATTTCAGGCTAAATTAATCTTCAGACTAAAAAATGTTTTTGTTTCTCTCACACCACACTCTCTATCAATCGCTCTCTTCTCTTTCTCTCTCGCAACTTTGCTCGCCTCTCTATGCCTTGCATTTATTGATCTCACACTGGGAAGGTGGGAAGAAAACTATGCTTGCCGCGCATGCGCATATGTGGTATATATATATACATGCATATATATGCCGTATATTCATAACCCAGAGAGTCGTGAGTGCACAGAAGATTTTACCGACTCAACAACAACAAAAAAAAAAATTTGGTCATCTTAGTAACTCTCCATAGATATGCTAGATTCATCAATGATAAAGAAAATGGCAGCAGATTTTAAGGCCAAAGAAAAGAAACAAAGATCTACAGGTGGTTTGCTGGGGGGACTACACCTGAAACCAACGAAATTGTAACAAATATTTGTAGCTGTCATAACTTTTTTTCCCTTTCTTCTGTGCAAATAATTTTTATACCAGCTTGTTGCTTATTGTGTGTGCTTTAAAATGATATATAAAAAGTCTATATAGGCACATTTTCTTAGAAGATATATCCAAACACGCAAGGGTCATTAAAAAAAAAAAATTCCTAATCCCCAACATGTTTTACAGCCAGGCGCCTTGACCGCAGCACACCGAACTCGGTACGAATGTAGCTAAAGGCATTATCTGTGATGTGGTGGTTTTTTGTTTTTTTTCCGGTGAACCCCCCCTGAGTTATAGTGTTGAGAAGAGGCGGGACCCCAAAAATTTGGCGCAATTTTTGGGGTCCCGCCTCTTCTCAACACTATAACTCAGGGGGGGTTCACCGGAAAAAAAAAAAAAAAACCACCACATCACAGATAATGCCTTTAGCTACATTCGTACCGAGTTCGGTGTGCTGCGGTCAAGGCGCCTGGCTGTAAAACATGTTGGGGATTAGGAATTTTTTTTTTTTAATGACCCTTGCGTGTTTGGATATATCTTCTAAGAAAATGTGCCTATATAGACTTTTTATATATCATTTTAAAGCACACACAATAAGCAACAAGCTGGTATAAAAATTATTTGCACAGAAGAAAGGGAAAAAAAGTTATGACAGCTACAAATATTTGTTACAATTTCGTTGGTTTCAGGTGTAGTCCCCCCTTAATAATTGCCAAGGAAAGGGTGCTTGAGTTTTATTCATAGAAGTACTCTATTCATCAACACTGGCATTGGATGTGATACAAATTCTTGACAAGAACTATTTTCAATCTTCCTGAGGTAAACGCTGGTCCTTGCATGTGTGAAGCCCTATCTCTCTTTTTCGACAGCGAGTAGACACGCTGGATAGTTTAGCATATATCGAAAACATAACTGATACATTTAATCAAGTTAAAGATATATAGCATAAAGAAAATTATAGACAGTGTCAAAAGAGCAAACTATCACTTGAACAGATTCTTGTCACCTTCTGCATGGTCTTCCCTTAGTTCTCTGATAATTTCTGTAGAATGTACTGCCTGCTGACTTCAGCCTTAATGTGTTGCTCTTCTCGTCTTCAAGGAAAGCAGTTTCCAAGTATTCAAAAGTACTTCCACATGCACATTTACATTTCAGAATTTGTCATCCCATTATTGTTATAGGTAGTAGGTTGTTCTATTTTGATCGTGTACAGAATACAGTAAAGATATGCCATTCTTGGTTACTTCCCCATATCACAATCCAAACAATTCACTCCCGGCCATATTTCCATATGTGTTTCTGTCTCACAACTGGACAGGAACATGGGGACAGCAGTATTTATTGGCATAGCAGTATTCGCTGGCATAGCAGTATTCGCTCGCCTTCGACGTTTATGTCATTACTAATTTACCATATAGTTGGAGAGCAATGAGAGCCCATACTGTGGAGATGGACGGAAAACTGGCATTGCCGCGCATGCCCATATTTGATATGTTGTACTTTATTTCATTTCTGCTGAACGTGCATGTAGCAGAGAGTACACGGAGGATTTTACGGTCTCTACATAAAAAGGGTACAGAGATCTCAACTCTTTTTCTTGGATGCACGTTTGATTCATGTTTGTCAATGTAGAAGAAAAGGTTCGCCAATTCAAAGACCATGGAAAGAACAGGGTTGCACACGGGACCGGCATAGTTAACAGCTGTTAGGAAAAGAAAGCTGGAGTTTTATTCTGCAACATTCTATGATATTGCAGGTGATTCAAGTCTTGAGGTTGTAGGGAATATTACCAATCTTGGTAAGATAAACACAATTCCTTGTTTGTGTAAATATTACCTGCTCTCTCTCTCTCTACATGATGCATATAATTAATAGAGTAGAGATGTCCAATAGGACTTCAGTTCAGGTTAAAATAATTATCACGCTAATTTTTTATATATATTTTTTTAATTTCTCTAGCGGCCTCTACTCTCTCTCTTCTCCGTCTCTCTCCCCAACTTTTGGTTGCCACTCAATGCCAGTATTCGTTACATTTGATCTTTATACTAGTAATGATGTTCAAATGTCTAATGTGAACGAAATGTCCCTGACCAGTTGTGATACAGAAATGCCATATGAAAATATGCCTGAGAGAGAATTAATTCGATATTTTACTTTGAAGCAAAGATGGCATGCACATTAAGAATGATGTCATAAGGTTGTTGCCACTTATGAAAGAATTACAAGATTTTTGTTTAATTGCTCATGATATTGGGGATTAAACATAAACATTGCCCTGGTCATAAACTTGGTGAAGCCAAGTTTGTCTTCTTTATGATTGGGAGATATAATGCAGTCATGAGGACAAAGTTTCCTAAGTGATTCACAAATAGTGAAAGTGGTTGGATTGTGATATGGGGAAGTAGCTCAGAACTGAATGTATTAAAATATGCTGGTGCAAGGATGAAGAGGAGAATGACATGGAAATGTGCATGAGTAGTACGGAGTTTTGTTAAGAGTACTTGGAATAAACTTCTCTTGAAGATGGGAAGAGCACCACATTAAAAGTGGGATCATCAGTCAGAATTTTCAGCAGAAATGACCAGAGAACTAATGGAAGACCATGCAGAAACTGACATGAATCGTTTCAAGTGATAGTTTGCACTTATGCCACCATTTACTGCGTTCAGTATGCTCCATACATCAACAAAGTATTGACTATATGCATCAGTTATGTTTTCTATATATGCTACAAAGGGAAGTCCAAGTAGAAGCTGTCTAGAACTTATTTATTAGGAGTATGCACTATTCACATTGTTTGTAGTTTTCAGTTTGCTCGTCGTCATTGGCAGAACACTTTTTTCTATTAATTATAACTAGCATTTATCCTTTCTATACATGCTAAACAATGTTTCCAATCATCTACTCTCTGACTGAGAGTGAGAGCAGCAGTTGACATGCTAGGAACTGTTGTTTATCTTAGCAAGATTGAAAATAGTTGGGACCATCAAGATATTCGATGAATTGAATACTTAATCAGAACCAAAATCCAGCCAAATTTTCCTGACAGCTATTAACCATGCAGGTCATGTGAGGATCTAGTTTTCTTTCATTTGGTCTTCGAATCTTCACGTTTTTTTCGTCATTGATGGTATTTATTTCCGAATCTAGCGTATCCATAGTGTGGTTTCTTTATATCCAATACAACTATTTCCTATTTAGTCATGTCACTATTATCTTCTGCGTACTTCCTGGTATAAGAACGAAATATAGATATAAAATTACAAACAACCAAATAGGGCCATGTATGGAAATACGAAGTTTTCTATTCAGCACAAAAGTGTGGCATCACTTTGCTCACCAATAATTCCGCTTGTCCGAATGTACGTAGTTAAACAAAGGCCCAAAATGAAATATCTTGTGAATAAACCAGTAACTTTTAATTTTCTGACGCTTGTCATGGTTATATGCATGCGCAAATCAACAATTGACCCTAATCTGACCTCACGATGCAGTCATGTGGCCATCTAATTACAAATCCTACTTCACTCTGACTTTACAAATTTCATTTTCCGTGTACTTTATGAATAAAATAAACCCCGCCATAACTCTGTTTACGTCCATATGAATGTGATTCTCAGCTGGTCAGCAGTGAGATTATTTGTATAGTGGTAGATTACACTAATAGCATGGCAGAGATGTACTTTGCGGACCCTTTCCTCCACTAACAGCCAAACAAATATTTGCGTAAAGATTTGGCACATTCATTCTGCAAGGAGCACATGGTTTAGCTATTGCTATACCATGTAGCACAAAGGTAGTGGCTTAAAATTAAGAAATTGGTAATGGCAAAAATATTTTACTATGAATTGAAGTAGTGGTTATCAACAGGATGGTGTAGCCCTTGACCACCATTGCAATCCTCCAAATGGATGCCATCTGCATAGTTTGGGTGAGGTTTACTGCTACATCAGAGAAATGTCCTTCTTAGTTCAAGTCACAAAAATCAGAAAAATATGGCATGGATCAATCCATATAGATATATCCGTGGAGTATTTTGTTCATGGCGTCTTTCTTTTTGGTCATCTTTTCTTTTCTTAGTATAACTTTTCATTATTCTAAAGTCATCTTGTTTATTTGTCATTCCTTTGACAAGGCCTAAAATAACTTGGTTCCTGCAACTCCCATTTCACTTTTATTCATCCAATCTTGATTGTCACAGGTATTTTCCTGGCTTTATTAATCTCTAGCTCCATCAGACAATCAAATGATACTCATCTGACCTTGTACTCTTGACGAGTATATCTCTTTTAATTCGGATATTTATTGATGGCATAACCCACTTTCTTATTGGTAATCAGTCATGGTATTGTGTCCTCATTGGCAACCTAAAAAGCTCACCTTTGCAATACAAAGTCTGGTTCACCTGCACAACTCCCTCCAAGATGGTATTTACACAAATGCACATGATCTGTAACATCACATGTTACATCTCTATTCTCAATATGTGCAGTAAAAAATTGAGATTTTTTGTATTATATCAGTCCTACTTTCATTAACTCCACCCCCATCATCAGTGCTGTCCAAGCATATCTGCAACCAGGAATCACACTACTGCTCACACACTCATATTGGATGACCTCAACCAAAGGGACGTTGTACCTACTAGAGGATATAGATGAGACAAGTTGATGCAAACCATTGAGAGAGGTACCAAAAGAAATATTAGAAATATTACTCTCCATGCCGGAAGATTGTTAGAACTCACTCAGCACAAGTATGATAACAGAGTGCATAGCCACCGGCAAAAAATCTATTAGTTAGCCACACAAGTTTGTTTGGTACTCTCCATTAACGACATCAGTACCTGTCATGTCATGCAAACAGTGATATGAGCTCACATCATCATGTGCAACTTCTACTGATATCAAAGGCACTTCCCAGACATGCAATAAAAATGAATTTGACTGATTGGTGAGCGAAGTGAGCCCTCAGTGATATGCCATATGTTCATAATCTAGAGATTGCACGGAGGATTTTACGGATTCAACCTAAAACTGGAAATGGTCATCTTGGAAAAACTGCCATAGATGCGCTAGATTCATCAATGAAGAAAAGAGCTGCAGATTTGATGGCTAATGAATGAAACCTTGATCTACAGGTAGCTTGCTTGTTTAAAAGCTGTCAGGAAAAGGATGCTAGAGTTTTATTCAGATTAAAGTAAACATTTCATCAACATACTAGCATTGGATGTGATCAAGTTCCTGATATAGTTGGAACTAATTCCACTCTTGCTAGGATAAACACAGTCCCTTGCATGTGTGCAGCCACTTTCTATCGTTCTTTTCGACAGCGAGTAGATGGCTTGATATTTAGCATACGTAGGAAGCAAAACTGATGCATATAGTCAATTTGTTGTTAGTGATATATAGAGTATTGAAAACAGTAAATCGTGTCAAAAGTGCGAACAATCAATTTTTTTATCACTTGAATAGGTTATTGTCAACTTCTGCAAGGTCTTCTCTTAGTTGTCTGATCAATTTCTGCTGAATGAACAGCCTGATGACCACGCTCTTAAAGTTTGCTCGTCCGATCTTCAAGGAAAACTGTTTCCTAATACTCGTAACAAAACAACTTATTTCCATGTGCACATTTCCATTTAGAATTTGTAATCCCATTTGTTGACAGGCATCAGGTCATTCAATCTTGCACTGGTATGAAATAGAATAAAACCATAAAATTCATGGTAAACTCTCATATTTAAAATCCAAACATTACACCTGTTATGAATGTCTAAGGAACATGTAGTTCTCGACTGAATCATAATCTTACAGTCACAAAGAAGACATGAACAAATCGCATCAGAAATTTGTATGGGTAGCTCCTTAGCTTGAACTTACTAAGGTTATGGCCAGAGCAATAACATGGGAAGTAGTTAAGGCTCAGAAACTATCTAGAGCAATAAAAGAATAATCATGACAATTCTGACTACAGATACGGCCTTATGCCATCACTCTCTTTATAACATTACTCTTAGTGTTTTTTCCATGTAAAGCAGCTACTCATACACAAGTCAAAGCAATTTATTCGCAGCCATATTTCTATATGTGCATTTCTGTTTCACAACCAGTTAGGAAAATCTGCTTGGCAATATTTGCTCGCCTCTGATGTTTGAACGTTATTACTAGTATACATCACTACTACTATAACAGAGCAAATGATTAACACTTAAACATGATTTCCTTTGATGTACATGTGTTTTCTGCTAACTTTATGGCCTTATACTGTATGCATGTTTTGGGTTGTAAGTCTTTTGATGGCTCTGTCATTTTATGATGGTGTGCATTGTTTGATGAAGATGATGAGTTGACAACCATCTTGAAAGCTCTCTTACATTGGCATATTCGACAGAATACCTTACCTCTAGGTAAAGAGGTTGAAGTTTGCTTAGTGTGTATATTCATAGAGTATTCCTGAGTGGTAATACTAGCGGCAAGACCTGGAGCAAGGCCATTAGAACGGTCTGATATCTATGATGGAGATGAAAAAATTAGTTGGTGACAGTGGATCTACCATTTTGACATGTGTCTGCAGTCAATGAATGGGGTACTGATGATATGATCAAGTGGCTTAAAGTTCGTCTCACCGAGAGAGCCCAGAGAGCCTCTCAGCATCTACCAATTGAAGCCTAAAGGGATTTAGAAAGGGTATCAGAGCTATGCTACAATACTCCACTGAAAATTGTTCACAGTATAGACTATAGACTGACAGAAGCAGTTGAGACCATGTCTTTTTGAGCAGTGCAAACCTGTAGAGTAGGGAGTAGAGAAAATGTTTAGGCCGAATACTACTTTTAAACAAAGAGGAACATTTCTTGGGAGTTTGCCTTTACCCCTACAATTTGTTTACCACATGAACAGCATGTAAAATCGTACAATGAAATAAGGTCTAAAGTATGTACATTTGAGGACCAATTACCATCTTGAACTGCAATATGGACTGTAATTTTTAATATATGCTGTTATTTTACAAAGTATTTACTTTCAACACGATATTCCAAGATTATAAAGTAGGTCCTGCAAGATCACACAAAGATTTCATGATAAGATCACTGCCATGGATATAATTAAACACTGGATTACTTTACCATTCTTAGTATAATGTGCATGCAGTGTGGAGTAATAATCTAACAAGCATAGCTGAGCTTTTCCAATGTGAACTGAGTGTTTGTGCATCTGTAGTAGCAAGTTAACTAGCTAACTAATTGTTACATCTCTCTGAACCTAATAAACTTTAATAATCAATCCATTTAAATTCTTGATACGTCATTGATAGATATCTAAAGTCAAGACAAACACATTTATGGATTGATTGCCCTTATTATATCAAGCATGTATTTATCTGAAATTCTTTTAATATTATTAATAATGGCGATGTACAGATGAACTATAACATATTTAAACAATGGCAATAAGAGTTATAAATTTTCTCATGTGTCCTTAGAAAGAATACATGTCATGATAGGATCCTTGAAAACCAGCTTTCCATTTTCAAATAGCTTCATCAGAGCAGGGATGTTGAAATGTGTCTCGTCGAACTTTCCATGTGAGTGGGTCATGATGAATTTGATAACATCATGCACGTTCTCAAAAACTTGTTTGTACTCGTGAAATTCCATCATTTTTTGAGAGAAGTTACAGGACAATGCAAGGTTCTTAACTATTTCTTCGTTGATGGTGCTGAATGTAAACGCTCTCCTTAATTCGTCACTAAGGATATCAGGACGTGCAGATTGTTGTGTAATACACATGAAAGCAAAAATTCCACCAGTTTTAAGCTTGCTGGCAACTTGTCTAAAGACCATGTCTATGTCATTGCACCAGTGCAGCACATGGTTGCTGAAGACCAAATCATAACCACATCCCGGAAGGTCTTCTGCACTACCTTCCAGATATTCTATGTTGTTGGCAGAGTACTTCTCCTTGGCCAGTCGAAGTCTTTCTGTGTCAGGATCAATGCCTACCACACTGCCTTCGGCCCCCACAAGATCTGCTATAACTTTGGAATGGTACCCTGTACCACATCCAATATCTAAAACCTTACTGCCTCCCTTAGGAGCCACAATGTTAATCAGTTTCAGTCCATCTTCTCTCTCTAATAAAGAAATTTGCTCATAGGATTCAGCTTCATTAAAGTCGACTATTAGTGAAGACATAGCTAAGTACTTGTGATGATAGTGAAGTTCTGCAGGAACTCTTCAGTCTGCTAAGCAATGAAGTAGTGCTGAGTTGTTTTGGCCTGACTGTTGAGGATTCGTCTGTTTTTATTAGGTTTATTTTGAAACAGGAAATCAGAGCCTACACACGGCAGTTTCCTTTTACTAGGAAAGTAAATAAGTAGTTTCACCCTCAGATTGTATTTCTTCCCACTTTTAATGTAATTCTTATATATTTTGAAGTTTCATCATCAAACTTGGAGAAGAGATGTGGCAAATTAACCGTCAATAAGATTTGTAGAATTCCTTTATTATTTCACTCTAAACAACAACACAACAATTCACATCAATACAAATAAAGAATAGTCTAAATAACATCATATCAAGTTTGTAGCGACTAGAAGAAGAATCTAACACAAGATGTAAAAATTTAGGCAACTAGAACAACGTGGACTGCTACTGAATTGCACGAGACACAACATGACCTAATAGAACAACATAATTGCATAGTCAGCATTTTCCATGTATAGTAGATAAACACCACGTACTCCCCTTAACAAAAATAATCGGTGAACTTCACAGGAGGATGGATGGCTCGACCAGATCGGGTTCTGTTAAGAGGGACGAGTGATTCAGATATCGGTTAAGGTGTCCTTGTTCTGAAGGAGAACCTGCATCAGGTGATAAGGTTTTTGGAGACATGTTAATCTATTACGTCAGGTTGGTCTTGAACATCCACAGATTAAGCAGCCTTGGTTTCCTCAGCAGTGCAATGAGGAAGTACTGCCACAGGTGTTGTCACTGTAGCTTTCAGATAAGGAGCTATTCCGGGAGAAGATACAGTCTCTTCGAGGCCAGAGGGGCAGAGTACCCAAAAACGTATGGTGATATTACTTCCTGAATCACGACGGGATCTACCAAGGATTCTTTTTTGGTACACACAGCACGCCCCAATAAGGCTTCAGCTCCTTCCTGCATCCAGGGTTCAGGATCATCACTAGGATTAGGCAGATTACCCGGGTGTGACACAATTGGGAGGTCTAAGAAAGGAGAGCGCCGAGATAACCCTAGGAAAAGAGTGTGAGGAGTTAGTCCCGAGCTTCTGCATACAAGGAATGCAAATTGCTAAGAGCATGGTTTAACTGCCTTTCCCAGGCTTCCATAGGCAAGCGTGCTTGACATAATCGCAAGGTTACTCTCTTCCATAGTGTACCATGCATCAGCTTCACCTTGCCATTGCCTTGAGGATGATAGCTAGCAGTCCTAGATTTGGTTACTCCAAATGAGTGCAGAAAGTCTACGAAGCATTGAGACTCAAATTGTGCACATCTGTCACTATGCATGTTTTGAGGAGGGCCAAATAAATAGAACAGTGAAGATAGGCAGGACATCACTGTTTGAAGAGACTGGTTCCGTACAGGAAATGCAAATGGGTATCGGGAGTACTTATCGATTACAGTGAAAAGGTAATGATTAGCAGTGTTGCTGGCCATAGGTCCAATAAAGTCAATAGATATCCGTTGCCAAGTGACAGTTGCATGGATCAGTTTTCCAAGTGGAGGTCGAAAGACCGGGCTTTTACTTCAGCACATATCTTACAATCATTAGTCATATTCAAGATATCATTCACTGATATTTCTTGGTATGGCAACAAATATGCCCGCAAGTTACTGGATCCAGGGTGGCCCATAGACTCGTGTAGAACATCATGGTTAGCTAAAGGAGATGATATAGCAGAACAACATAAGAGCGCATCTGCAACAGTATTAAGGTTACCGGGGCGGTATATGATGATAAAATGATAATCTAGCATCTGCAACCTCCAGCGAGCAAGCTTGGCATTCTTGACAGCAGACTTTGGCTTTCACTTGAAAAGGAAACTCACTCCCTATTGGTCAACAACAACTTCAAATTCTCTTCCTAGAAGGGAGTGGCGGAGTTTATCACAAGATGCTGCTACTACTGCAAAAGCCTCCAATTCCACAGCTGACCAAGCATTCTCACATGGAGTGAGGCAATGGCTGAAGAAGGCGACAAGTCGTCCTTCTTGCAATAATGTAGCATCAATGGAAGTACCAGAAGCATCTGTTTCCAGTCGGAGGAGTGTATTAGGATCAGGAACAACCAGCAAGGAAGCAGCTATAGCTCATTTGATTAGCTGGATGAAGTTCTTGCATATGGCTGACAAAGGAAAAGGACCTTTTCCGCTTTGACATCAAATAGGAGAGCAGCTAATGAGGAGAAGTCAGGCACCCACTTGGAATGATATACACCTAATCCAAGAAATCTTTCAAGCTGTTTGAAGTTACTAGGAGTTTCGTAGTACAGTATAGGAATCAACCTAGAAGGTGAAGGATTTATGGTGCCTTGCAAAATTTCGTGACCAAGAAATGTGAGAGAAGTTTTCTTCAAAGAAATTTTTTATGAATTGAAATGGATAACGGCAGTGCTAGCAAGTTCTAGGAACTTAGCCTAGGAACTTAGCCTGGTTCAAATCATGCTCTTCTTCAGTGAGTCCCGCTATTACGATATCATCAAGGTGGTGGAAACAGCCAGGAAAACCTTCGACAAGTTCTCCTAAGACTCTGGCGAATACTGCTCCACTGTTGGTCAACCGAAGGGCAGGACCCACAACTCATATAAGCGACCAGCACCTTCAAAAGCTGTTAGTTGTCATTCAGATGGCTGCAAAGGTATTTGGTAAAAGTCTGATCGAAGATCAAGAGAACTGAATATCTGATTTTGACTGACACGCTCAATCAAAAGTTCAATAAGAGGTGAAGGATAAGCATCTATCACTGTGTGAGGATTGACAGTACCCGAATAATCAACAATGAGACGTTTCTCGTCTCTAATCTCATCATGTACCACATGTAATTGTGCTCACCAGGGAGACTTGGACGGTTGAATCAGCTTCTTCTTCAGAAGAAAGGCAATTTCTTGTTGGTTGAATTTCTTATCAGCCCGAGACCACTTGCGAGAGGGTAGTCTGACAGGTTTTACATCAGGGTGAGATAAAGTGATAACGGATTGAGGAGACACATTCATCAAGGAACCACTTTGATCATCGGAAAGCTGAGAAGCCGCTACATGCAGGGGAGGCATTGAACCAACATAGTGCACTAGTAAGGTGGAAAATTAAGATTGTTCATTGGCTCCAAGGATTGCATGATCACTTAATGAGCAGCTACATAGAGAGTAATAGGCACTCTCTGACCACCCAACTCTACTTGCTCATGAGCAATTCCTATAATTTTGATGTGAGCTCCATTAGCTGATGTAACTCGTTTTCGAACAGGTGCGTATGGTATGCGGAACTGCTTAGCAACATCAAAGTGAATTAGGGAAATATCACTGCCAGACTTGAGTAGGAATTGCAAGCTTTGTCCTCGTAGAATCTCATCGATGAATCTCCGCTGAGATTCATGCTTATCTGGCACAGCTGCAACTGAGTCAAGAGGGTCCATAGCTGCAGAGGACACTTTCGTGACTCTTGATTTGCAGGTTCTTGCAAAGTAACTCATTTTCCGACATTTACGACACTGCTGCTCCCGAGCAGGGCATTGAAGCCTGCTGTGATAGTATAATCCACACCAATTACAAGTGTGAACAGGAACTGATAAATTGGAAGTGAAGCTTCGATCTGTATGAGATGTGGCTGTAGTAACAACGAATTCAGCTTTCACGGGAAGAGAAGAGAGAGAGAGCAGTGTCCAATGCTTGTTGCTCCATACAGGAAGCTTCGACGGCAGACTCGAGCGAGAAGGCCCGTCCTGCTTTGGTAGCCACTCCAAAGGCTCGACAGATAGCCTGTCTCAGAGATTCATTGCTCGCTCCAGCAACAAAAACATCTCTCATGGCTTGGTTGATGTAGCCAGCAGGGTAGACACAATGACGAGCGTTCTTCCGGATTGAGGATCTGCATTCCACTAGGGACATCCCAGCATGCTGCACCGTTTTTGCCAGAGATACGCGTTCAGCCAGAGCATTGTGCTCACCTTCAAATCGAGCACGGAGGAATTCCTGGGCATTGTTCATGCTGTCATCAGGCCTATCCATTTCATAATTATATTGTCGAGCCAGGTCATCGACACATAAGAGTAACATGTCCTGCTGTTTAGACACGGGAGGTTCTGTTACGCGAATGTAGACCAGCCAAGTTCGAGAAAATGCAGAAAATGAGCTGGAAGAGGTAGAGTCAATATGTGGAGAAAAACGAACTAGTGAAGATATACAGCGAGGTGCTGGGGTAAGAAAAATTGCCCCATGTTTGGAGTTGTCCTCAGACATTAAACTTGAGTACAATTTGTGGGAAATTAACAGACAATATGATTTGTAGAATTCCTTTATTATTTCACTCTAACAACAACACAACAATTAACATCAATACAAATAAAGAATAGTCAAAATAACATCATACCAAGTTTGTAGCGAATAGAAGAAGAATCTAACACAAGATGTAAAAGGATTACAATTTAGGCAAATAGAACAACGAGGACTGCTACTGAATTGCACGAGACACAACATGACGTAATAGATTAACATAATTGCATAGTCAGCATTTTCCATGTATAGCGGATAAACACCACAAGAGAGGTGTACCATCAAGATTGCACCAGACTCTGATCGGGTTACGATGACATTGGCTGAGAAAACCTTGCAAATGATATAAAATAGACTTTTGAGATAATGCAATCACAATTGTACGGACATACATTTTGCAAATATAATCATTACACTAACTCAACTACAACAGCATAACTATGGATAATGACATTGGGTTGACAGGGACTTTACCAATTGACAGAGACTTTACCAATTGACATTGGGTTCGTAAATTTTTTTTGGATTCGTACGAATTACAAAATTGGGGTGAAGTCTCAGCATTTTTCTTGTATGATTGTGTTTAAACGTCTTTGGCAATACATATGCTGTTGAAAACATCCAGAATCACACTATAACATTAAAAGTTCAATGCAATTTTCTAGCCAAAAATAAATAAATAAAATAAATTGTTGTGGATGTAGTTGTGGTGGGCATATTTGAGGTGCATACAATACAAGAGTGCATGTCGATTATAGAATAACAAAAAAAAAATTGACATGTCCTGTGTATTACATACACTTCAACCTGTGTAGATCTCTATACTGGAAAGAAAGCAAAACTCTTGAGTATGCTGAGGGGCAACCTCCTGGGCAGAATCTGACTCTACAGGGTGTAGCCAGGAGTTAGAGAAGGGAGATTTGTTCACAAAACATATTGCCGGGTTAACTCACCATTTCATTTTGTTTTCATTTTCATCAAGCTAGGGCGTGACCTCTGCCAGCATCAACACAACATCTACAGCCTCCACTAACTTCTCTTCATTCTAGCATTGTAGTGTCCCTCACATTTCACGCTTTATACATTCCTTCGAGGAGCTTCGTTGCTCAAGCGCATTTGGGAACAACTGAAGCGTTATTTCGTTCCAAGGTCAGATCCATTTGCGATCGTTAGCATAACACCCTCGACCACACACTTCAGCGGTACTAACGATTTAACTTCTGATGAGCAGAATTCCATAATTCTGTATTTGAACAACGGTTCCAGATAGTGGAATTAAAAGATACGTTTTGGTTTTGAGTAGCTCCTAAGATGCATCGTTCCCAAGAATTAACTGGACAGGTCCTCAAACACATGTTTGACATACTGGCTAGATCCAAAGTTGGTCTGGGTGGTGGTGGTTGCTCTGGCTTGGCCACAGCACATTGATACTTGCACAATGATCTTTCGCCAGTGGGGAAAAACTGGTGTTGTGTATTGTCATCTGTGATAGGGAATGGTAGAAAACAGCCCAGACTGCACCCTTCATCCCCTCTACTTTATTCACATTGGACTAATCGCTTTCCAATAATACTTCTGCAGAAGTAGAATGGTATTTTTGGTGAGACGGTTCCTTCACCCCCCCCCCCCCCCGTCCCCTCCCACTGCATTCTCCTACCAATATCATCTGTCAATTTTGTCTTCTTCAGGGCTAGGTGCCTATTCCCCATCCGCTTTTGTGCATGCCCCACACATTCAAATTTCTTCACTTCAACCTCAGGACCATATGGTTTCTTTTCCTTTATGAGGTTGTATGTGGCTTCCTTTATGAGGTTGTATGTGGTTTCCTTTATGAGGTTGTATGTGGTTTCTTTTCCTTTATGAAGTTGTATGTGGTTTATTTTCCTTTATGAGGTTGTATGTGGTTTCTTTTCCGTTATGAGTTTGTATGTGGTTTCTTTTCCTTTTTAGGTTGTGTATCTTGGAGTCACCATCTGCAATCAACGAGGTATAACACAACTTATACTTCTCCACTGACTGTTCCCAAATATTAAGAGCTCCCTTACACTCCACCCCTGATGAAGAACCTATGTAATTGCATCCATACTCAGACTGATGCACCTCCCAACAATCCATGAACTCTTGAGAAGTCTCATCCATCTGACGACATTCTGAACACATCGAACAAACTTGCTCTTAAGTTCTACATCTAAAACTTTACTTGTATCCCAAGATGCTACCACTATAACTCCATAGAGTGCCGTAAAACCCTGCTTGGATCCTGTTCCATCACAAGTATACATCAACCAATGCATCAACCTGGCACCTACACAAGTACAGTAGTACAGAAGCAAATTTGAGAGATACCAGTTCCCTTGAAGCTTCCAGCATCTTCTTGTTATGGGAAGTGTAAGCTTGTGCACAAAGTAGTGGCAGCATCCCCATGACTCTAGAGAAGGTCAAGTGCAGACCTGCCTTTACCTATAGCTTTCATATCTAGGGTAGCTCTACTGTTCACAGACACATCCTCCTTTCTGTAGGGGTTAGTAACAACTACTTCCTTCTTGCAATGGCTACAACTCAAACTACTCTTGGCTACAAATCCCCTCCTACAGCTAAAATCATTCTTACCTCAAGTTCAGAGCCACAGCATTGGAAGGTCTTGGCAATAAGATGAAGGGCCACAGTGTTTATAATGAAGCAAAATTTGCCTGCTCCTTCCCGACGTTCTTCATTGCTGGTGTGAGATGAAAAATGGACCCCCATAGTAAATGGACCCCGGGGTCCATTTTTCATACCGAAAAATCCCCCTCCCCCATTGAATATGCACCCCCCTTACTTTTTTTAATAATATTAACAAATGCATGTAGAATTTGCACTAGGAGGTAATAATATAACACATATTAAGTAATGTTTCGGTGTCCATTTCTTGTAGCGAAAAATGGATCCCATGGGCCATTTTTTTTTGCTATGGGAAATGGACCCTGGGTGTGGTAAAATTGCACAATTAATTCACTGCAAAATTAATTCTATGTTTTATTCAAAATCATATATCAAGTGAAATGAGACATATCAATACCGTAAAGTTATGTTACGTTACATACATATTTACCACATATAAAACTTAAAATTATGATCTATTGTATTATACAAAGTAATTACTTTGCAGATTGTCCCATGATGTTTTTCTGTATATGTTTTCTAGACTTGTACATGTATTGACATATATTCATTGCATTTTAATAAATCACACATCACACAAATACAAAGGAGACATATATCATATCCATCACCAGTCAGAGTCTCTCAAGTCACACTTGCTTAACTACCAAACTCGGACTCAAAATGTTCATGCATGTTTTTTATGTACATGGGCTTCTCTGTGAGTGAGAATGGTGAGGGCAGTCCAGACACTGGCCTATGATACTGCCATCTGTGGGAATCACCATAAGGAGAGAATGTCCAGATCGGGATCCCAAGGAGAGTAGCAGCTGCATAGATTTCTACCTCGGTGGCACACTCTCCAAGCTGAGACACTTTGCTGGTGATGACATATTCCTTTTGGTTGGCAATGGTGTTGTACTGTTCATTGTTCTCACGCATGAACTGACACAGCAAGGCACTTAGACATTGATGCTCTTTCTGGGCACCAGTCAGAAAGTAGGACACTCTACGGAAAAAGCTGTTCCCATCACCTATGCTCTCTAAGTAAAAATCTGTACACATCCAGATATCTGGTTAGGTAATTTCAGTATAAAGCACACACTCAAACATTAGGGAAATGGACACCAGGTCCATATATCATAATGAAATATATACCCGAGGTCCATTTTCCATAGCGAAAAATGGATCCCAGGTACATATTTCATTATGCTATATGGACACCCGGGGAGTCCATTTATCACACTCGGGGTCCATTTCCAATACGAAAAATAGACACCGGGGTCCATTTTTTGCTATGAGAAATGTACCCCGGGTAAATATTTTAGTTGCTCCATTTGTCATATGAGACCGGTGTGGGAGTGAATAGTGTCCCCCCGTGAATAATGTCCGGCCGGACATAATTCACTAGTGAATAGTGTCCCACCTAGTGAATAATGTCCACCCCCCCTAAATAGTTGTGCAACGCATTTCCTCGTGCTATATAGCATTCAGAGGAATGGAAGATTATGAAGAGATTTACGATTTTTTGTCCTATGGGACATATCCAACCGGTTTTTCTAAAAACCAGAAGCGAGCTCTAAGAAGAAAGTGCAATGACCACTTAAGGTATTGTGTAGTTGCAAGTAGCTTCTGTATCGATTTTGCTATCCCTAGCCCTAGCCCTAGCCCTAGCTCTAGCCCTAGCCCTTTATATAGAGGCTTGCTTCACCTCCAGTGGTCCTCAACCTCTCAATCACTACCAGCACTACTTTTGAATGAGGATAGTTTTAGGGGGGAAAGTATTCACTGAGGGGGGACAAAATAAGGGGATATTTTTAATGCTGATGTCTCTACCAATGCTGACGAGAACCAGTGTCTGTTTCAAGAGCTTAGAAAGTTTAGATAGTATAAGGATTACTTTAGAGAGCTTATTACTGGGTGGTTCCTGGGTATTTCATGGGTTTTTCATGGGGTTTGGTGTAATACTTGGAAGGGATGTGACTAGCTTAAAGGCTAGGGTTGTTGATATTGACCGGGCCATATAATAAGCATAGAATAAGTAAGGTAGCTATTTCGGGACATGGACATAGAGAAAGAGATGGCTAGGGATGTGGCTAGGCCTAGAGATTCTTGAGTTGTATTAATTGTACAGGATTGATCGTAGACCTTCCCCTATGGTATAGATGCTGGTGAAGTCCTTGGCACTGATGTAGGAATCCAGAGTGCTAGCTAGGGACCATGTATATATGTCACCCTTGTAAAACGTCGTGTGTTTAGTAACCACCCTAGTCCTTCTGTGTCAGTGGCAATCCCTCTTAGGCTCATTTTCGGTATCTATGGCAACTCCTTCAGGTCCTTCTTCTTCTCTGTCTGTGTTGTCTCCTCGAGGCTCTTCTTCTGTTTCATTTTCCATGTTTTTGGTATCTCCCACTACGTCTCATCCTTTTGTTTTCCCAATTCTCTGTACAAAATTGTGATAACACTCTGTAATGATATTCATGCTGTTGTGGTTAGGTGCTAAGCAATTGTGATTGAATACAAAATGATCCTTAAAGCAGAGGCTCTCTCACTATGGTTGCTTGGTACTTATCTCTTTCCTGGAATGATCTAGAAATATTTGTAAAATTAGTATAGAAATAATACCTGGATATATCCATGTGAATCTGCCTTGCGAAAGTTAAAGTATATTCTAGAACACTCCTTTCACTTCTGTCCATTCTATGCCATCTCTCTCTCTCTCTGCCCCTTTCCCCCATCCTCTCCATGCTTCAGCTACTCGTTAAGTGTTGCTTGGGCATATCCTGTGTCCAACCTCCTTCGTGTGCCGACCATTTACCTTTGCACAGCAACCAATCTCCGAGCTCTGAATGTTGTGTTTACACTCCTTCTCTTTGTCACTATTTATGGGATCCTAAAGAGGAAGTCGGAAGTAGTGAATGTGAAAGGTATGTTTGGGTGAGGGACATAGAGTCAATTCAGCTATATGAATAAATATGCATAAATGTTTGAACAATTTGAAATGGGACTCCACTCTTTAAAACTAGCTAGTACTAATAATATAATAATAAAGTAATAAAATTGGAAACTAATAATAATTAACAAGAACAAGGGATTGTCCTGTTAATAGAAAGGAAACATGAGTGTACCCATGTAGGCTGTGACCAGTTTTATGTCCCTTTACCACTTATAAATTATGTAAAACACATCATAATGGTGCATATGTTTTAAATGGTAAAGAGTCTTCTATCTGCTGTGGTCTACTAGGGTACAGTCTCTGTCTCCTAACAGGCCAATCCAATACAGCTGTTTGTTTTAAATAAGAGTTTGTTTGTTGTTGTTTTGTAAAAATTTGTTAGTTTTGTTATTTTTGAATATTATAGTTGAGCAGTGGAGGACTACAGTAAGTGTGTGCTGAGCGTGGAGTGTCTCTTCAAGATTTATAAACACTTTCTAACTTGTTAATCGTCGCCGTACACGTAACATAATTAACGCATGCATGCCATGTCCTGTTGCTAATGTTGACTGTACACAATGTAATCCACTATATAAAAAATTTAAGCGTACCTTTTTTCTGGCACTGATGTTGGGTCAGCTATAGCCTCCTTCAATTACTTGGTGACATTGCAAGACATTTTGGTAGAGGGTCAGATATAGCCTCCTTCAAGTACCTGGTGACATTGCAAGATGTTTTGGTAGAGGGTCAGCTACAGCCTCCTTCAAGTACTTGGTGACATTGCAAGATGTTTTGGTAGAGGGTCAGTTACAGCCTCCTTCAAGTACTTGGTGACATTGCAAGATGTTTTGGTAGAGGGTCAGCTACAGCCGCCTTCAAAAACTTGGTGATATTGCAAGATGTTTTGTTAGAGGGTCATATACAGCCTCCTTCAAGTATTTGGTGGCATTGCAATATGTTTTGGTGAAGGGTCAGATACTGCCTCCTTCAAGGACTTGGTGACATTGCAAGATTTTTTGGTAGAGGGTCAGATACAGCCTCCTTTGGGTTTTCTACAATTGCCTAGGAGCGAGAACTCCACAAACCAAACAGTTGTACTAAATACTAGTTCAACACTGTTACTAGGGACCTAGGTTATTTAGAGACTTGAAGGTCCTGGGTTGTGGTGACCTGAGCATAGCGAGGGGAACCTATAAGGGCCTGAGGGTCTCTTAATTCCTTAGGCTATTGGTCGAAGTGTCTAACTGATTTAGAGTATAGCAACCGTAATCTAGCTACATCGTTCAGCAATAGCTAGCGAGATGGATTGAAAAATAATCAGTAGCTGGTTGCTGAGAAATGAATTAGCATAAGCAGTCTTCTTTAGTAATACTAGCTAGTTGGTTGTTGGAACTGAACTGGAGGCTATATAGCAAATAACTAGCTTGACAGCTAACTAAAGAAGTTGCTGTGGTTAAGTACACAAGTTCAACATCAACGAGCTCCTTTCGCTTAGCTATGCATCCATTTTACACCAGATTCTTTAGTAGTGGTTGAGCTAGTTCTTCCCCAGCAGCCAGCTCATTTTCCGACAAGCAGTAAAGAAGAAACTACTAGACGGTTGTTCTCAGTTGCGCTAGGTTCATTTTCCAGCAACTGCCAGTAATTTTTTGACTACATTGAGAAAAAAATCCATCTCACAAGATTTAACTGAATGAGGTAGCTAGCTAAACTACCAACAGCCATCATAAAAAATGCATAACATACTGAAGAGTATAGCTGCACTCATAGCCTCAGAGGAAAGGCCGTATGTGCCCGAGGGTGTGGACACTAAGTGCCAGAAGGGCATGGCTACTAGGTTGTGTAATAGCACTATGTGATTTAGAAAATCTCACACTGACCAATCAGATTGCTCTATTCTTGGTAGCTCTACTCTAAGTTCGGGCCGAGTCTTCTGATACTAAAGTGACTATTTCAGAAAGGAACACAGAAATACTCAGAATGTTTGTACTTCTTAACAAATTTGAATAAGGGCAAACCAAGAGGAAAAAATGGATTTGTTTAAATGATTGTTTTTTATCAAACCAGTAAAAGATGACAAATATTAACAAAAAATGTTTTTCACCTCAAAATGAGCCACATACAGCTAAACTAAGCGTTTCTGTTGTTTTGAAGCATTTTTGGGGCAATTCACTGAAAACTTCTCTTTTTAGTCCAAAAAGTGACTATCTCAGAAAGGAGCACTGAAGTACTAAGAAAGATTACTTTTCTCAACATATTTGAAAAGGAGAAAATCCAGAGAAAAATTTGGATATAGTATAAACAACTGTTTTTGTTCAAACCAGTAAAATGGGACAATTATTAACAAAACTGTTTTTTTCCACAAAATGAGCAGCATGCAGCTAAATTAAGCTTTCCTGTTGTTTTGAAGCATTTTCGGGCTAATTCATTGAAAACTTCACTTTTTAGTCAGTTAAGTGACTATCTCAGAAACGAGCACAGACATACTCAGAAAGTTTGTTTGTTAACAAGTTTGAAAAGGCGCAAATCCTGAGGAAGATTTGGATTTGTTTAAACAATTGTTTTTGATCAATCCAGTAAAAGGGAACAAATATTTTGTAAAAAAAAATTTCTCCTTAAAAATTAGCCACATACAGCTTAACTATGCTTTTCTGTTGTTTTTAAGCATTTTTGAGGAATTCACTGAAAATTTTTCTTTTCATTCATAAAATTCAGAATTACTAAGAACTATTATTATTCTCAACAAGTTTGAAAAGAAGAAAATCCAGAGGAAAATTTGGATTTGCTGTAACCATTTTTTTGGTCTAAGCATTAAAAGGGGATAAATATTAACAAAAACAGTTTTTCTCCTCAAAATGAGCCACATACGGCTAACAATGCTTTTCAGTTGTTTTGATGTATTTTTGGGGAAATTCACTGAAAATTTCTCTTTTTATTCAAAAAAGTGACTATCTCAGAAAGGAGCACAGAAATACTCAGAATTTTTTTTTCCTTAACAAGTTTGAAAAGGCGCAAATCCTGAGGATGGATTTGTTTAAACAACTCTTTTTGATCAAACCAGTAAAAGGGGACAAATATTAACAAACACTGTTTTTTACCTCAAAATGAGCAACATACCGCCAAACTATGCTTTTCTGTTGTTTGAAGCATTTTCGGGTTAATTCACTGAAAAATTCTCTTTTTAGTCATAAAAGTGACTATCTCAGAAAGCAACACAAAAATACTCAGAAAGTTTGTATTTCTTAAACAATTTGAATAGGGGCAAACCAAGAGGAAAATTTGGATTTGTTTAAACGACTGTTTTTGATCAATCCATTAAAAGAGGACAAATATTAACAAAAACTGTTTTTCTCCTCAAAATAAGCCACATACAGTTAAACTATGCTTTTCTGTTGTTTTGAAGCATTTTTGGGGCAATTTACTGAAAACTTCTCTTTTTACTCAAAAAAGAGAAGGAGCAATGAAATACTCAGAAAGATTACTTTTCTCAACAAGTTTGAAAAGGAGAAAATCCAGAGGAAAATTTGGATATGGTATAAACAACTGTTTTTGTTCAAAGCAGTAAAATGTGACAATTATTAACAAAACTTTTTTTCTCCACAAAATGAGCTGCATACAGCAAAATTACACCTGAAACCAACGAAATTGTAACACTTATTTGTAGCTGTCATAACTTTTTTTCCCTTTCTTCTGTGCAAATACTTTTTATACTAGCTCGTTGCTTATTGTGTGTGCTTTAAAATGATATATAAAAAGTCTATATGGGCACCTTTTCTTAGAAGATATATCAAAACATGCAAGGGTCACTCAAGAAATGGCACTTCCTAATTTGTGGCAGGTTTTCAAGCCGGAGGGCCTTGACCGCAGCGCCCCAAACTTGGTACGAATGTAGCTAAAGGCATTAGCTGTGATGTAGTGGTTTTTTTTTTCCAGTGAACCCTCCCTGAGTTTTAGTGTTGAGAAGAGGCGGGACCAAAAAAATTGCGCAGTTTAAACGGCTGTTTTTGATCAAACCAGTAAAAGGGGACAAATTTTAACAAAAAGGTTTTTTCTCCACAAAATGAGCCACATACAGCTAAATTATAGTTTCCTATTGTTTTGAAGCATTTTCGGGATAATTCACTGAAAAATTCTATTATTAATCAAAAAAGTGACTATCTCAGAAAGTAGCACGAAATACTCAGAAAGTTTGTTTTTCTTAACAAGTTTGAAAAGCCGCAAATCCTGAGAAAAATTTGGATTTGTTTAAACAATTTTTTTTGATCAAACCTGTAAAAGGGGGTAAATATTAACAAAAACTGTTTTCCCCCCAAAAATGTGCCACATACAGCTAAACTATGCTTTTCTGTAGTTTTGAAGCATTTTAGGGGGAATTCACTGAAAACTTCTCTTTTTACTTAAAAAAGTCAGCATTACTTAGAAATATTATTTTTCTCAACAAGTTTGAGGAGAAAATCCAGAGGAAAATTTGGATTTGCAGTAAACAACATTTTTTGTTCAAAGCAGTAAAAGGGGACAAATATTAACAAAAACTGTTTTTCTCCTCAAAATGAGCCAAATACAGCAAAACTATGCTTCCTGTTGTTTTGAAGCATTTTGGGGGAAATTCATACAAAGCCTCTCTTTATATTCAAAAAAGTCAGAATTACTCAGAAATATTATTTTTCTCAAAAAGTTTGAAAAGAAAGAATATCCAGAGGAAAATTTGGATTTCCTGGAATCAACTTTTTTGGTTCAAAGCAGAAAAAAGGGACAAATATTAACAAAAACCGTTTTTCTCTACAAAATGAGCCACATACAGCTAAATTATGCTTTCCTGTTGTTTTGAAGCATTTTAAGGGAAATTTAATAAAACTTCTCTTTTTAATCAAACAAGTGACCATCTCAGACAGAAGATCAGAAATACACAGAAAGTTTGTTTTTCTCAACAAGTTTGAAAAGGGGCAAATCCAGTGGAAAATTTGGATTTGTTTAAAGAACTATTTTTTATCAAACCAGTAAAAGTGGAAAAATATTAACAAAAACTGTATTTCTACTCAAATTGAGCAACACAGAGCAAAACTATGCATTCCTGTTGTTTTGAAGCATTTTCGGGCTAATTCATTGAAAAATTATCTTTTTAGTCAAAAATATGACTACCACAGAAAGGAACACAGAAATACTCAGACAGTTTGTTTTTCTTAGCAAGTTTTAAAAGGGACAAATCCTTAGGAAAATTTGGATTTGTTTAACAACAGTTTTTCATAAAATCAGTAGAAGGGGACAAATGTAAAAAAAAAATGTTTTTCTCCTCCAAGTGAGCCTCATACAGCTTAACTATGCTTTTCTGTTGTTTTGAAGCATTTTTGGGCTAATTCACTGAAAACATCTATTTTTAGTCAAAAAAGTGACTATTTCAGAAAGGAGCACAGAAATACTCAGAAAATTTGTACTTCTTTAGAAATTGGAATAAGGGCAAACCAAGAGGAAAATATGGATTTGTTTAAACGACTTTTTTTTATCAAACCAGTAAAAGAGGACAAATATTAACAGAAACTGTTTTTCCCCTAAAAATTAGCCACATACAGCTTAACTATGCTTTCCTGTTGTTTTGAAGCAATTTTGGGAAAATTCATTGAAAAATTCTCTTTTTAATCAAAAAAGTCAGAATTACTCAGAAATATTATTTTTTACAAGTTTGAAAAGTAGAAAATCCAGAGAAAAATTTAGATTTTCTGTAATCAATTTTTTTTTCAAAGGAGTAAAATGGGATAAGTATTAACAAAAAAAAATTTTCTCTCAAAATGAGCCACATACAGCTAAATTATGCTTTCCTGTAGTTTTGAAGCATTTTCGGGGAAATTCAATAAAACTTCTCTTTTTAATTAAAAAGTGAATATCTCAGAAAGAAGCTCAGAAATACTCAGAAAAATTACTTTTATCAACAAGTTTGAAAAGGAGAAAATCCAGTGGTAAATTTGGATTTGGTGTAAACAACTTTTTTTGTTCAAAGCAGTAAAATGGGACAATTACAAACAAAAACTCTTTTTCTCCAGAAAATGATCCATATATAGCAAAATAATGCTTTCCTGTTGTTTTGAAGTATTTTCGGGCTAATTAATTGAAAAATTCACTTTTTAGTCCAAAAATTGACTATCTCAGAAAGGAGCACAGAAATACTCAGAAAGTTTGTTTTTCTTAACAAGTTTGAAAAGGGGAAAATCCTGAGGTAAATTTGGATTAGATTAAACAACTTTTTTTGATCAAACCTATAAAAGGGGAGAAATGTTAACTAAAACAGTTTTTCTCCTCAAAATGAGCCACATATAGCTAAACTATGCTTTCCTGTTGTTTTGAACCACTTTGGGTCTAATTCACTGAAAACTTCTATTTTTAGTCAAAAAAGTGACTATTTTAGAAAAGAGCACAGAAATACTCAGAAAGTTTGTACTTCTTAAAATATTTGAATAAGGGCCAACCAAGAGGAAAATATGAATTTTTTTAAACGACTTTTTTTTATCAAACCAGTAAAAGGGGGGGAAATATTAACAAAAACCGTTTTTCCCCTCAAAATGAGCCATATACAGCTAAATTATGTTTTCCTGTTGTTTTGAAGCATTTTCAGGCTAATTGATTGAAAAATTCTAATTTTAGTCTAAAAATTGACTATCTCAGAAAGGAGCGCAGAAATACTCAGAAAGTTTGTTTTTCTTAACAAGTTTGAAAAGGCGCAAATCCTGAGGAAAATTTGGATATGTTTAAACAATTTTTTTGATCAAACCAGTAAAATGGGACAAATATTAACAAAAACTGTTTTTCACCTCAAAATGTGCCACATACAGCTAAACTATGCTTTTCTGTTGTTTTGATGCATTTTCGGGCTAATTCACTGAAAAATTCTATTTTTTGTCAAAAAAGTGACTATTTCAGAAAGGAGCCCAGAAATACTCAAAAAATTTGTTTTTCTTAACAAGTTTGAAAAGGGGCAAATCCTGAGGGAAAATTTGGATTTGTTTAAACAAACTTTTTTGTTCAAAGCAGTAAAACGGGACAAATATTAACAACAAAAAAAAATTTCTACTCAAAATAAGCCACATACCGCCAAACTATGCTTTTTTTTATTTTTTTTTATCATTTTCGGGCTAATTCACTGTAAACTTCTCTCTTTATTCAAAAAGGAACACAGAAATACTCAGAGAGTTTGTTTTTCTTAATAAATTTGAAAAGGCACAAACCAAGAGGAAAATTTGAATTTGTTTAAACTAGTTTTTGAACAAACCAGTAAAATGAGACAAATATTAACAAAAACTGTTTTCTCCCCAAAGTGAGCCACATACAGCTAAACTATGATTTTCTGTAGTTTTGAAGCATTTTCAGGCTAATTCAATGAAAACTTCTCTTTTTAGTCAAAAATGTGACCATCTCAGAAAGGAGCACAGAAATACTCAGAAAGTTTGTTTTTCTTAACAAGTTTGAAAAGGGGCAAATCCAGAGGAATATTTTTACTTGTTTAAACAACTTTTTTTTTGTCAAACTAGTAAAAGGGACAAATGTTAAAAAAAACTGTTTTTCTCCTCAAAGTGAGCCACATACAGCTAAACTAAGCTTTTCTTTTGTTTTGAAGCATTTTCAGGCGAATTGATTGAAAACTTTTCTTTTTAGTCCAAAAATTGCCTATCTCAGAAAGGAGCACGAAATACTCAGAAATTTGTTTTCCTTAACAAGTTTGAAAAGGCGCAAATCCTGAGAAAATTTGGATTTGTTTCAACAAATATTTTTGATCAAACCAGTACAAGGGGACAAATATTAATATAAACTGTTTTTCCTCTCAAATGTGCACATACAGATAAACTATGCTTTTCTGTTGTTTTGAAGCATTTTAGGGGAAATTCAATGAAAACTTCTATTTTTAGTCAAAAAAAGTGACTATTTCAGAAAAGAGCACAGAAATACTCAGAAAATTTGTACTTTTCAACAAATTTGAATAAGGGCAAACCAAGAGGAAAATATGGATTTGAAAGGAGCACAGATATACACAGAAAGTTGTTTTGTTAACTAGTTGAAAAGGCGCAAATTCTGAGGAAAATTTGGATTTGTTTAAACAATTGTTTTTCATCAAAGCAGTAAAACGGGACAAATATTAACAAAAACTGTTTTTCTACTCAAAATGAGCCATATGCAGTATAACTATGCTTTTCTGTTGTTTTGAAGCATTTTTGGGGAATTTATAGAAAAATTCTCTTTTTATTAAAAAAAAAAATAGAATTACTCAGAAATATTATTTTTCTCAACAAGTTTGAAAAGAATAAGATCCAGATGAAAATTTGGACTTGATGTAATTAACTTTTTTTGTTCAAAGCAGTAAAATGGGGAAATATTAACAAAAACTGTTTTCTCCTCAAAATAAGCCATATACAGATAAATTTTGCTTTCCTGTTGTTTTGAAGCATTTTCGGGAAAATTCAATAAAACTTCTCTTTTAGTCAAAAAAGTGACAATCTCAGAAAGATCAATTATACACAGAAATTTTTTTTCTCAACAAGTATGAAAAGAGGCAAATCCAGTTGAAAATTTGGATTTGTTTAACAACTTTTTTGTTCAAACCAGTAAAAGTGGACAAATATTAACAAAAACGGTATTTCTCCTCAAAATGAGCTACAAACAGCTAAATTATGCTTTCCTGTTGTTTTTAAGTATTTTCGGGCTAATTCATTGAAAATTTCTCTTTTTAGTCCTAAAATTTACTATCTCTGAAAGGAGAACATATATAGTCAGAAAGTTTGTTTTTCTTAACAAGTTTGAGAAGGGGCAAATCCTGAGGAAAATTTGGATATGTTTAAACAACTTTTTTTGATCAAACCTTTAAAGGGGGACAAATATTAACAAAAACTGTTTTTCTCCTCAATATGAGCCAAATACAGCAAAACAATGCTTTTCTATTGATTTAGAGCATTTTCGAGGAAATTCACTGAAAATTTCTCTTTTTATTTAAAAAATGAAAATCTCAGAAAGAAGTTCAGAAATACTCTGAAAGATTATTTTTATCAACAAATTTGAAAAGGAAAAAAATCCAGACGAAAATTTGGATTTGGTGTAAACAATTCTTTTTGTTCAAAGCATTGAAATGGGATAATTTTTAACCAAAACCGTTTTTTCACACGAAATGATCCTTATTAAACTAAACTTTGCTTTCCTCTTGTTTTGAAGCATTTTCGGGCTATCAAAACCACTTTTTAGTCCAAAAATCGACTGTTTCAGAAAGGAGCACAGAAATACTCAGAAATTTGTTTTTCTTAACACTTTTGAAAAGGTAAAATCCTGAGGAAAATTTGGATTTGCTGTAAACAACTCTTTTAGATCAATCCTATAAAATGGGACAAATGTTAACAAAAACTGTTTTTCTCCACAAAATGAGCCACATACAGCAAAACTATGCCTTTCTGTTGTTTTTAAGTATTTTGGGTGAAATTTACTGAAAATTTATCTTTTTATTCAAAATAGTGACTTCCTCAGAAAGAAGCTCAGAAATATTCAGAAAGTTTGTTTTCTTAACAAGTTTGGAAAGGGGAAAATCCAGAAGAAAGTTTGGATTTGTTGTAAAGAACCCTTTCTGTTCAAAGCAGTAAAACGGAACAAATATTAACAAAAACTGTTTTTCTCATCAAAATGAGCCACATACCGCCAAACTATGCTTTCTGTTGTTTTGAATCTTTTTCGGGCTAATTCTCTGAAAACTTCTCTTTTTAGTCCAAAAATTGACTATCTTAGAAAGGAGCACAAAAATAATCCGAAAGTTTGTATTTCTTAACAAATTTGAATAGGAGAAAACCAAGAGGGAAATTTGGATTTGTTTAAACAAATTTTTTGATCAAACCAGTAAAAGAGGTAAAATATTAAAAATAAAACCTGATTATCTCCTCTAAATGAGCTATATACAGTTAAACTATGCTTTCCTGTTGTTTTGAGGTATTTTCGGGCTAATTCAATGAAAAATTCTATTTTTAGTCAAAAAAGTGACTACTTCAGAAAGGTGCACTGAAATACTCAGAAAGTTTGTTTTTCTTTACAAGTTTGAAAAGGAGCAAATCCTGAGGGAAAATTTGGATTTGTTTAAACAACTTTTTTTGATCAAACCAGTAAAAGGGGACAAATAAAAAAATAAAAAAGTTTTTCTCTATAAAATGAGCGATATACAGCTTATCTATGCTTCTCTGTTGTTTTGAAGCATTTTTGTGGAAATTCATTGAAAATTTCTCTTTTTATTCAAAAAAATTAGAATTACTCAGAAATATAATTTTTTTCAACAACTTTGAAAAGGAGAAAATCCAGAGGAAAATTTTATTTGCTGTAATCAACTTTTTTTTTTCAAAGCAGTAAAATGGGACAAATATTAACAAAATCAGTTTTTCTCCAAAAAATGAGCCACATACACTAAATTATGCTTTCCTCTTGTTTTGAAGCATTTTCGGGGAAATTCAATAAAACTTCTCTTTTTAGTCAAAAAAGTGACTATCTCAGAAAGAAGATCAGAAATACTCAGAAAGTTTGTTTTTCTCAACAAGTTTGAAAAGGGGCAAATCCAGTTTAAAATTTGGATGTGTTTAAACAACTGTTTTTGATCAAACCAGTAAAAGTTGACAAATATTAAAAAAAACTGTATTTCTCCTCTAAATGAGCCACATACAGCTAAACTATGCTTTCCTGTTGTTTTGAAGCAATTTCGGAACTTCACTTTTTAGTCCAAAAATGGAATATCTCAGAAAGGAGCACAGAAATACTCAGAAAGTTTGTTTTTCTTAACAAGTTTGAAAAGGGGAAAATCCTGCGAAAATTTTTGATTAGCTTTTTTTGATCAAACCTATAAAAGGGGAGAAATGTTAACAAATACTGTTTTTCTCCAAAAGGTGAGCCACATACAGCTAAACTAAGCTTTTCTGTTGTTTTGAAGCATTTTCGGGCTAATTCATTAAAAAATTCACTTCTTAGTCCAAAAATTGACTATCTCAGAAAGGAGCGGAGAAATACTCAGAAAGTTTGTTTTTCTTAACAAGTTTGAAAAGGCTCATATTCTGAGGAAAACTTGGATTTTTTTAAACAAAAATTTTTGATCAAACCAGTAAAAGGGGAGAAATATTAACAAAAACTGTTTTTCCCCACAAAATGTGCCACATACAGCTAAACTATGCATTTCTGTTGTTTTGAAGCATTTTAGTGAAAATTCACTGAAACTTCTCTTTTTAGTCCAAAAATTGACTATGTTAGAAAGGAGGTCAAATATACTCTGAAAATTTGTATTTCTTAACAAATTTGAGTAGGGGCAAACCAAGAGGGAAATTTGGATTTGTTAAACAACTATTTTTGATCAAACCAGTAAAAGAGGAAAAATATTTAAAAAAAAACCCCGTTTTTCTCCTCTAAATGAGCCATATACAGTTAAACTATGCTTTCCTGTTGTTTTGAAGTATTTTCTGTCTAATTCAATGAAAACTTCTATTTTTAGTCAAAAAAGTGACTATTTTAGAAAGGAGCACAGAAATACTCAGAAAGTTTGTACTTCCTAACAAATTTGAATAACGGCAAACCAAGAGGAAAATGTAGATTTGTGTAAAAGATTGTTTTTGACCAAACTAGTAGAAGGGAACAAATATTAACAAAAACTGTTTTTCACCACAAAATGAACCACATACAGCTAATTATGCTTTCCTGTTGTTTTGAAGCATTTTCCAGTTAATTCATTGAAAACTTCTCGTTTTAGTCCAAAAGTTGACTATCTCAAAAGGAACACAGAAATTCTCAGAAATTTTTTTTGTTAACAATTTTGAAAAGGCGCAAACCTGAGGAAAATTTGGATTTGTTTAAATAACTTTTTTTGATCAAACCAGTAAAAGGGGACAAATATTAACAAAAACAATTTTTCTCCTCAAAATAAACCATATACAGCTTACCTATGCTTTTCTGTTGTTTTGAAGCATTTTTGTGGAAATTCATTGAAAAATTCTCTTTTTATTCAAAAAAAGGCAGAATTACTCAGAAATATTTTTTTTTCAACAAGTTTGAAAGGAAGAAAATCCTGAGGAAAATTTGGATTTGGTGTAATCTTTTTTTTTTTGTTCAAACCAGTAAAATGGGACAAATATTAACAAAAACTGTTTTTCTCGTCAAAATGATCCACATACAACAAAACTATGCCTTCCAGTTTTTTAAGCATTTTGGGTGAAATTTACTTAAAACTTATCTTTTTATTCAAGAAAGTGACTTCCTCAGAAAGAAGCTCAGTAATATTCAGAATTTTTTTTTTCTTAACAAGTTTGAAAAGGGGCAAATCCAGAAGAAAATTTGGATTTGTTGAAAAGAACCCGTTCTGTTCAAAGCGGTAAAACGGGACAAATATTAACAAAAACTGTTTTTCCCATCAAAATGAGCTACATACCGCCAAACTATGCTTTTCTGTTGTTTTGATTATTTTTTGGGCTAATTCACTGAAAACCTCTCATTTTAGTCAAAAAAATAACTACTTCAGAAATGAGCACAGAAAAACTCAGAAAGTTTGTTTTCTTTACAAGTTTGAAAAGGAGCAAATCCTGAGGAAAATTTGGATTTGTTTAAACAACTTTTTTTGATCAAACCAGTAAAAGGGGACAAATTTTAACAAAAACTGTTTTTCTCCTCAAAATGAGCTACATACAGCTAAATTATGCTTTCCTGTTGTTTTTAAGCATTTTCGGGCTAATTCATCGAAAATTTCTCTTTTTATTCCAAAAATTGACTATCTCCGAAAGGAGAATATATATACTCAGAAAGTTTGGTTTTCTTAACAAGTTTGAAAATGGGCAAATCCTGAGGAAAATTTGGAATTGTTTAAACAATTGTTTTTGATCAAACCAGTAAAAGGGGACAAATATTAACAAAAACTGTTTTTCTCCTCAAAATTAGCCATTTACAGCTAAACTATGCTTCTCTATTGTTTTGAAGCATTTCTGGGGAAATTCAAAGAAAATTTCTCTTTTTAATTAAAAAAGTCAGAATTACTCAGAAATATTATTTTTCTCAACAAGTTTGAAAAGGAGAAAATCCGGAGGAAAATTTGGATTTGCTGTAAACAACTTTTTTTGTTAAAAGCAGTAAAATGGGACAAATATTAACAAAAACTGTTTTTCTTCTCAAAATGAGCAACATACAGCCAAACTATGCTTTTCTGTTGTTTTGAAGCATTTTTTTGGAAAATTCACTGAAAACTAATCTTTTTATTCAAAAAAATGACAATCTCAGAATGAACTCAGAAATATTCAGAAAGTTTTTTTTTCTTAACATGTTTGAAAAGGGGAAAATCCAGAAGAAAATTTGGATTTGTTCAAAACAACCCTTTCCGTTCAAAGCTGTAAAATGCGACAAATATTAACAAAAAAAAATTCTCCTCAAAATGAGCTACATACCACTAAACTATGCTTTTCATTTGTATTGATGCTTTTTCGAGGTAATTCAATGAAAACTTCTCTTTTTAGGCCAAAAAGTGACAATTTCAGAAAGGAGCAGAGAAATACTCAGAAAGTTTGTTTTTCTTAACAAGTTTAAATGGGGCAAATCCTGAGGAAAATTTGGATTTGTTTAAATTTATGATCAAACCAGTAAAAGGGGACAAATATTAACAAAAAAAAAATTTCTCCACAAAATGAGCCACATACTGCTAAACTGTGCTTTACTGTTGATTTGAAGCATTTTCGGGGAAATTCACTGAGAATTCTCTTTTTATTCAAAAAAGTGGTGTCTCAGAAAGAAGCTCAGAAATACTGAGAAAGATTACTTTTCCAACAAGTTTGAAAAGGGCAAACCCTGAGGAAAATTTGGATTCGTTTAAAGAACTGTTTTTGATCAAACCTGTAAAATGGCACAAATATTCACAAAAAATGTTTTTCTCCTCAAAATTAGCCACATGCAGCTAAACTATGCTTTTCAGTTGTTTCGAAGCATTTTTGGGGAAATTCACTAAAAAATTCGCTTTTTATTTAAAAAATTCAGAATTACTCAGAAGTATTATTTTTCTCAAAAAGTTTGAAAAGGAGAAAATCAAGAGGAAAATTTGTATTTGCTGTAAATTAACTTTTTTTGTTTAAAGCAGTAAAATGGATCAAATATTAACAAAAACATTTTTTCTTCTAAAAAGGAGCCACATAAAGCCAAACTATGCTTTCCTGTTGTTTTGAAGAATTTTTAGGAAATTCACTTTATTCACAATAATGACTATTTCTGAGCGAAGCTCGGAAATATTCAGAAAGTTTGTTTTTCTTAACATGTTTGAAAAGAGGCAAATCCAGAAGAAAATTTGGATTTGTTGTAAACAACCCTTTTTGTTCAAAGCAATAAAATGTAACAAATATTAACAAAAACTGTTTTCTCCTAAAATGAGCCACATTCCGCAAAACTATGCTTTTTTGTTGTAATGAAGCTTTTTCTGGCTAATTCACTGAAAACTTCTCTTTTTGGTTAAAAAAGTGACAATTTCAGATAAGTGCACAGAAATACTCAGAAATTTTTTTTTTTAACAAGTTTGAAAAGGGGCAAATCATGAGGAAAATTTGGATTTGTTTAAATTTTAGATCAAACCAGTAAAAGGGGACAAATATTAACAAAAACTGTTTTTTCCTTAAAATGAACCACATACAGCTAAACTATGCTTTCCTTTTGATTTGAAGCATTTCCAGGGAAATTCACTGAAACTTTTCTTTTTATTCAATAAATGACTCTCTCAGAAAGAAGCTCAGAAATACTCAGAAAGATTCCTTTTCTCAGCAAGTTTGAAAAGGAGAAAATCCAGTGGAAAATTTGGATTTGGAGTAAACAACTCTTTTTGTTCAATGCAGTAAAATGGGACAGTTATTAACAAAAACTCCTTTTTTCCACAAAATGAGCCTCATGTAGCTAAATTATGCTTTCCTGTTATTTTAAAGCATTTTCGGCCTAATTCACTGAATAATTCTATTTTTATTCAAAAAAGTGACTATTTCAGAAAGGAGCACAGTAATACTCAGAAATTTTGTTCTTAACAAATTTGAATAAGGGAAAACCAAGTGGAAAATATTGATTTGTTTAAAAGATTGTTTTTGATCAAACCAGTAAAAGGGGACAAATATTAACAAAAAATATTTTTTCCACAAAATGAGCCACATACAGCTAAACTATGCTTTCCTGTTGATTTGAAGCATTTCCAGGGAAATTCACTGAAAACTTCTCTTTTTATTTAAAAAAGTGACTATCTCAGAAAAAAGCTCAGGAATACAGAGAAAGATTACTTTTCTCAACAAGTTTGAAAAGTAGAAAATCCAGAGGAATGCTTTGGTTCAAAGCAGTAAAATGGGTCAATTATTTATATAAACTGTTATTCTCTGCTAAATTATCTATATACAGCTTATTTATGCTTTTCTGTTGTTCGGAAGCATTTTCGGGCTAATTCATTGAAAACTTCACTTTTTAGTCCAAAAATTGACTAGCTCAGATATACTCACAAAGTTTGTTTTTCTTAACAAGTTTGAAAAAGGGCAAATCCTGATGAAAATTTGGATTTATTTAAACAACTTTTTTTGATCAAACCAGTAAAGGGAACAAATGTTAACAAAAACTGTTTTTCTCCTTAAACTGGGCCACATACAGCTAAACTATGCTTTTCTGTTGTTTTGAAGCATTTTCTGGCTAATTCACTGAAAACTTCTCTTTTTTGTCAATTAAGTAACTATCTCAGAAACTATCACAGAAATACTCAGATAGTTTGTATTTCTAAAGAAATTTGAATAGGGACAAACCAAGAGGAAAATTTGGATTTGTTTAAACAACTGTTTTTTATCAAACCAGTGATAGGGGACTAATTTTAACAAATATTGTTTTTCTCCTCAAAATAAGCCATATACAGCTAAACTATGGTTTTCTGTTTTTTTTAAGCTTTTTTTGGAAATTCACTGAAAACTTCTCTTTTCATTCAAAAAATTGACTATCTCTGAAAGAAGCTCAGATATACTCAGTAAGATTACTTTTCTCAACAAGTTTGAAAAGGAGAAAATCCAGAGGAAAATTTGGATTTAATGTAAACAACTCTTTTTGTACAAAGCATTAAAATGGAACATTATTAATAAAACTGTTTTTCTCCACAAAATTAGCTGCACACAGCTAAATTATGCTTTCCTGTTGTTTTGAATCAGTTTCGGGCTAATTCATTGAAAACTTCTCTTTTTAGTCCAAAACTTGACTATCTCCGAAAGGAGAACAGATATACTCAGAAAATTTTTTTTTAACAAGTTTGAAAAGGGGCAAATCCTGAGGAATTTTTTTTTTAAACAACTGTTTTTGATCAAACCAGTAAAAGGGGACAAATATTAAAAAAAAACTTAGTTTCTGCTCAAAATGAGCCACATAGAGCTAAACTATGCATTCCTTATGATTTGAAGCATTTTCAAGGAAATTCACTGAAAACTTCTCTTTTTAATCAAGAGAATTATTTTTATTCTTAGAAAGAAGCTCAGATATACTAAGAAAGATTACTTTTCTCAACAAGTTTGAAAAGGAGAAAATCCAGAGGAAAATTTGGATTTGGTGTAAACAACTTTTTATGTTCAAAGCAGTAAAATGGGACAATTATTAACAAAAACTGAAATCCTCAACAAAATGATCCATGTACAGCTAAATTATGCTTTCCTGTCCTTTTGAAGCATTTTCGGGCTAATTCATTGAAAACTTCACCTTTTAGTCCAAAATTGACTATCTCAGAGAGGAGCTCAGAAATACTCAGAAAGTTTGTTTTTCTTAACAAGTTTGAAAAAGGGCAAATCCTGATGAAAATTTGGATTTATTTAAACAACTTTTTTTGATCTAACCTATAACAGGGGACAAATGTTAACAAAAACTCTGTTTCTCCTCAAATTGAGCCACATACAGCTAAACTATGCTTTTCTGTTGTTTTGAAGAATTTTCGGGCTAATTCACTGAAAACTTCTTTTTTATTAAAAAAATTGACTATCTCAGAAAGAAGCTCAGAAATATTCAGAAAGATTACTTATCTCAATAAGTTTGAAAAGAAAAAAATCCCGAGGAAAATTTGAATTTGGTGTAAATAACTTTTTTTGTACAAAGCTGTAAAATGGGACAATTATTAACCAAAAAAAATTTTCATCACAAAATGAGTCACATACAGCTAAATTATGCCTTCCTGTTGTTTTGAAGCATTTTCGCGCTAATTCATTGAAAACATCTCTTTAATCAAAAAATGACTATTTCAGAAAGGATCCCAGAAATACTCAGAAAGTTTGTTCTTCTTAACAAATTGGAATAATGGCAAACCAAGAGGAAAATTTGGATTTGTTTAAACGACTTTTTTTTATCAAACCTGTAAAAGGGGACAAATATTAAAAAAAAAAGTTTTTTCTCCTCAAAATGAGCCACATACAGCTAAACTATGCTTTCCTGTTGATTTGAAACTTTTTCAGGTTAAATCATTGAAAAATTCTCTTTTTAGTCCAAATATTGATACTCTCAGAAAGGAGCACAGAAATACTCAGAAAGTTTGTTTTTCTTAACGTTTGGAGAGGCGCAAATGCTGAGTAAAATTTGGATTTGTTTAAACAACTTTTTTTGATTTAAAAGCCGAAAAATGGTCAAATATTCACAAAAACTGTTTTTCTCCTCTAAATTAGCCACAAACAGCTAAACTATGCTTACTGTTGTTTTTAAGCATTTTTGGGGAAATTCACTGAAAACTTCTTTTTTTATTTAAAAAGTCAGAATTACTCAGAAATATTACTTTTCTCAACAAGTTTGAAAAGAAAAAAATCCAGAGGAAAATTTGGATTTGTGTACACAATTTTTTTGTTCAAAGCAGTAAAATGGGACAAATATTAACAAAAAATGTTTTTTTCTCAAAATGAGCCACATACTGCCAAACTATGCTTTCCTGTTGTTTTGAAGCATTTTTGAGGAAATTCACTGATAACTAATCTTTTTATTCAAAAATTTTACTAACTCAGGACGAAGCTCAGAAATATTCAGAAAGGTAGTTTTTCTTAAGAAGTTTGAACGGGGCAAATCCAGAAGAAAATTTGGATTTGTTGTAAACAACCTTTTTTGTTCAAAGCTGTAAAACGGGACAGATATTTACAAAAACCGTTTTTCTCCTCAAAATGAGCCATATACAACTAAACTATACTTTTCTGTTGTTTTTAAGCATTTTCGGGGAAATTCACTGAAAACTTCTCTTTTTATTAAAAAAAATTGATGATCTCTGAAATCACCTCAGAAATACTCAAAAAGATTACTTTACCCAACAAGTTTGAAAAGGATAAAATCCAGAGGGATATTTGGATTTGTTGAAAACAATCTTTTTGTTCAAAGCAGTAAAAGGGGGAAAATATTAACAAAAACTGTTTTTCACCAAAAAATGAGCCACATACAGCTAAATTATGCTTTCCCGTTGTTTTGAAGCATTTTTTTGGCTAATTCATTGAAATCTTCTCTTTTTTGTCAAAATATGATTATTTCAAAAGGGAGCACAGAAATACTCAGAAAGTTTGTACTTCTTAACAAATTGGAATAGGGCAAACCAAGATGAAAATTTGGATTTGTTTAAATGACTGTTTTTGATCAAACCAGTAAAAGGGGATAAACGTTAACCAAAACTTTTTTTCTCCTTACAATGAGCTACATTCAGATAAATTATGTTTTCCTGTTGATTTGAAGCATTTTCGGGCTAATTCATTAAAAACTTCTCATTTTAGTCCAAAAATTGACTATCTCAGAAAGGAGCACAGAAATACACAGAAATTTGTTTTTCTTAACAAGTTTGAAAAGGGGCAAATTCTGAGGAAAATTTGGATTTGTTTAAACAACTTTTTTTGATCAAAAAGCAGTAAAAGGGGACAAACTTTAACAAAAACTTTTTTTCTCCACAAAATGAGCCAAATACAGCTAAATTATGATTTCCTGTTGATTTGAAGCGTTTTCGGGGAAATTGACTGAAAAATTATCTTTTTTTTCAAAAAATGACTATCTCAGAAAGAAGCTCAGAAATACTCAGAAAAATTACATTTCTCAACAAGTTTGAAAAGGAGAAAATCCAGAGGAGAATTTGGATTTGGTGTAAACAACGGTTTTTGTTCAAAGCATTAAAATGGGACAATTATTAATAAAAACTGTTTTTCTCCACAAAATGATCCATTTACAGCTAATTTGTGCTTTTTTGTTGTTTTGAAGCTTTTTCCGGCTAATTCATTGAAAACATCACTTTTTGGTCCCTAAATTGACTATCTCAGAAAGTAGGACAGAAATACTCAGAAAGTTTGTTTTTCTTAACAAGTTTGAAAAAGGGCAAATCCTGTGGAAAATTTGGATTTGTTTAAAAAACTCTTTTTGATCAAACCTATAAAAGGGGACAAATGTTTAAAAAAATTTTTTTCTCCGGAAAGTGAGCCACATACAGCTAAACTATGCTTTTCTGTGGTTTTGAAGCATTTTCGGGCTAATTCACTGAAAAATTCTATTTTTAGTCCAAAAATTGACAATCTCTGAAAGGAGCACAGAAACACACAGAAAGTTGGTTTTTCTTAACAAGTTTGAAAAGGCGCAAATCCTGAGGAAAATTTGGATTTGTTTAAACAATTTCTTTGATCAAACCAGTAAAAGGTGACAAATATTTAAAAAAAAATGAGTTTCTTCTCGAGCCACATACAGCTAAACTATGCTTTCTTCTGATTTGAAGCTTTTTCGAGGAAGTTCACTAAAAACTTCTCTTTTTATTAAAAAAAGTGACTATCTCAGAAAGAAGCTCAGAAATACTTAGAAAGTTTTTTTTTCTCAACAATTTGAAAAGGGAAAATCCAGAAGAAAATTTGGATTTGTTTAAACGACTGTTTTTCATCAAACCAGTAAGGGGGGACAAATATTAACAAAAACTGATTTTTTCCTCAAAATGAGCAACATACCGCCAAACTATACTTTTCTTTTGTTTTGAAGCATTTTCGGGCTAATTCACTGAAAACTTCCCTTTTTATTCAAAAAAGTGACTATCTTAGAAAGGATCACAGAAATACTCAGAAAGTTTGTATTTCTTAACAAATTTGAATAGTTGAAACCAAGAGGAAAATTTGGATTTGTTTAAACAACTTTTTTTTTATCAAACCAGTAAAAGGGGACAAATATTAATAAAAAATGTTTTTCTCCTCAAAATGAGCCACATACAGCTAAACTATGCTTTTCTGTTGTTTTGAAGCATTTTTCTAGGAAATATACTGAAAAATTCGCTTTTTATTCAAAAAAGTGACTATCTCAGAAAGTAGCTCAGAAATACTCAGAATGATGACTTTTCTCAACAAGTTTGAAAAGGAGAAACTCCAGAGGTAAATATGGATTTGATGTAAACAACTATTTTTGTTCAAAGCAGTAAAATGGGACAATAATTAACAACACTGTTTTTCTCTACAAAATGAGCCGCTTACAGCTAATTTATGCTTTCCTGTTGTTTTGAAGCATTTTCAGGCTAATTCACTGAAAACTTCTATTTTTAGTCAAAAAGGTGACTATTTCAGATAGGAGCACTGAAATACTCAGAAAGTTTGTTTTTCTAAACAAGTTTGAAAAGGGGCAAATCCTGAGGTAAATTTGGAATTGTTTAAACAAAGGAACAAATATTAACAAAAACTGTTTTTCTCCTCAAAGTGAGCCACATACAGCTAAACTATGCTTTCCTGTTGTTTTGAAGCATTTTGGGTGAAATTCACAGAAAACCTCTCTTTTTAGTCCAAAAAGTAACTATATCAGAAAGGAGCACAGAAATAAATACCCAGAAATTTGTTTTTCTTAACAAGTTTGAAAAGTGGCAAATCCAGAAGAAAATTTGGATTTGTTTAAACAATTTTTTTTGATCAAACCAGTAAAAGTGGACAAATCTTAACAAAAACAGTTTTTTCCCTCAAAATGAGCCACATAAAGCCAAATTATGCTTTCCTTATGATTTTAAGCATTTTCGGGGAAATTCACTGAAAAATTCTCTTTTCAGTCAAAAAAGTGACTTTCCCTGAAAGAAGCTCAGAAATACTTCGAAAGTTTGTTTTTCTCAACAAGTTTGAAAAGGGGCAAATCCAGAAGAAAATTTGGATTTGTTTAAACGACTGTTTTTGATCAAACCAGTAAAAGGGGTCAAAATATTAACAAAAACTGTTTTTCTCCTGAAAATGAGCAACATACCGCCAAACTATACTTTTCTGTTTTTTTTTTATTTTAATTTTTTTTAATTAGTGTGTTTAAAACCTACATCCACCCAGTGTGATGTTGATCCACTGTGTCCCAATAGAGTTATTGTCAGCCTTCAACCTCCCAAAACCGTATATGCCCTAGCTACTTCTGCCTCCCTCAAACATATATGCCCTGGCTACTTCAGCCTCCCTTAATCCTATATGCCCTAGCTACTTCAGCCTCCCTCAATCCTATATGCCTTAGCTACTTCGGCCTCCCTCAACCCTATATGCCCTAGCTTCTTCGGCCTCCTTCAACCTCATATGCTCTAGCTTCTTCAGCCTCCCTCAGTCCTGTGTGGTGTTGTTCCAGTGTGTGATCCTAGAGCTATTGTCAACCTACTTCTTCCTTCAACCTGCCTCCACCCAGTGTGGTGTTGATTCAGTGTAATTCCCCAAGAGCTGTTATCGAGTACTCCCACCTGCCTCATACAAATAATGTTGATTCAGTGATAGAGGTGTTAAGCATATTCATTTTTATTTATTCATGTCCTAAAGCAATCTAATAACTGATGCCCCACAACCTCTTCTGGTACTACATCTAAAACTAATAGTAAACTCATCATGGTAGACATTGTATTCTGCAGGTATGCCCACCCATATTTGCTGGATGATAACCGACATTATCCCTTCTACAGATGGAAGAACATTGTCAGGCGACACTGGTTGGCCAGGAACTTGCTAGCTCCACTCTACGTTCTATCAGCAGCTGCTTTGGTCATCCCTGCGCATTGTAAGTGCATCAAGTATTGTAATGTTGATCCAGTGTGTTCCCCCAGTATTGAAGACTACGACTTCAACCCTGTTTGATGTTGAGCCAGTGTGTTCCCCCAGTATTGTAGACTCAACTCAACCCTGTGTGATGTTGATCCAGTGTGTTCCCCCAGTATTGTAGACTACTACTTCAATCCTGTGTGATGTTGATCCAGTTTGTGTCCCATATCACTATTGGCAACCTATTGCCTCAGGTCAGTATGATGTTAATCCTGTGTGTGCCCCAATATATACATATGTTGACAACTACTTCAACATGCCTCAATCCTGTGTGGTGTTGATCCATTGTGTGTCCCCTTAAACTGAAGTAATTAAAGATAATATGGCGTACAGGGAAAAATGTATTGAAATGACTGCCAGGTTCAACACACACGTCCCTCAGAACATGTGCCAAATACATACCTATACCATAAAATGTACAACACCTTTATCAGAGTTCATCTGTGCCAATAACGCTCATTTATCAGAGTTCATCTGCGCCATTGAAGCACATTTATTAGAGTTCATCTGCGCCATTGAAGCTCATTTATCAGAGTTCATCAGTGCGACTGAAGCTTTTTTTAAATAGAATAGGTCAAGAAAGCCAGAACACGTAACTCGTGATCAAATTGTCCACTCTTTCAAGGCCTGTGGTATGTCCAGAAGCACTAAAGGTTCAGATGATGGCTCCATTTTCTGTCTGAAGCCTGGTGGAGTGTTTCCCCGAGTGCAATAGGTACAGAAGCAGTTCACCTCAACATTATAGACATTGATGTTGTTCATCTCTTCGCCAGCGACCATGAGGCAGAGTTTGAATCAGATTTAAAACAGGATGGCATTGTTATAGGTACCAAATGACAGGTCCAGAGTATTTGTTCATCTTGTGAATCTTCCATTAGTAATCGCTACTAATGAACTACACTGCTAATGATATGCTAATAATAGCCTAGCCATCTGTAGCTGAGGCCACACCCTAAAAGCCAAAAAATGACAGGCTCATGGCCCCTACCTATATGTTCAGAACCAAAGGCAGGTAGTACTGGGCTGAACAAAAAGATGCCTTTGATTAGTAACTGGAATTTGTAGCTCAGAGGAATTGGGCATGCCATTGATATCCCTGCACTCATGTTCGAAATGAATAGACTTGCGTATTATCTTAAAAATTAATAAGATTTATGCTAACCCATTTTACTCTATGGTTGCCGGAATTTAATGATGACAGAAGGCAGATTTTTTGTTCGGTTTTTTTCGCTGACAGGAGAGAGGGGGGCCATCGAGAAGGGCATTGAAGTGCTCCAAACACCATTCTAGCACAGCATTTTGTGCGTTATTTTATTAGGATTGGGCTTGGTGAAGGAGGTTGGTGGTTACTTTTGTGTTCTTGATAAGGAGAATACAAAGGGGTAGAGTACATAGATGATATGGATGTGCTGCATTTAATGAAGCGGATGTGCTGTGTTTAATGAAGCAGTGCAGAGAATTGTATGACAATTTTGGACTAGATCCTGATGCGCACTGAGCCAATGCGGATGAGGCCAATCCAAAGAATTGTGATGAACGAGAGCATGTTTAACTAGCGTGAAGCAAAGGTCTGTGAGGAAAGACGGTGGGTGGTTGGGTATTGTCTCAGTACTGAAGCTTATCCGTGATCTGCAGAGCTTGTGTTAAGTAAGCTGCCATTGGAAAGGAACGAAGGGCATATCCACTCATGATGAATCCTCATTGGTCAGTACAATAGTGGACCACCGACCACCTTTAGAGTGCTAAAATGAATGTATTTTTGAACTAAACTACTCTGCAAAAAAAAAAAAAAAATCCATCTCAAATAATTCACTTACACATAATGCAAGTATCAATGGCCTTAATATGATTTGCCATGCATTGCGAGTCAAGTGTTCAAATTTTCTAAGTTTATGCGATGCGTATCTATCCCTTTAAGGACGGATTTTTTCTATTATTTCAATGCTCCTGGACGGGATTATTTTGAAGGAATTTTTTTTTTGCTTGTTATTTTTTTTAATGCATGAAACTGTGAGGATATGATCAAGGTTGACCCCAAAAGAATTTGAGTCATGAATTTGCACAAACAGCTATTAGCCACCAAAGATAGCATAACTCTGTATCAACATCTAAATGAGCAGTAGGCAGAGTTGGTGTTGGGCTAGGACTGGAACTCTGCCTGCTGCTATGACCACCATAATCACTCAAGTCTCCTGGGCCTAAGTCAACATCATCTGGTTTACTACCAGCACTAACCTAATCAAAACTGGCAGATCTACTAGAGTTTCTACTGATTTCTCCGTTTAATTTAGACTCAGAGTCAGTCAGAACGGTCCCACGGCCAAGAGGCCGTCTAAAAATTACATCTCCTTCATTCTCAGGTATCATATTACTAGACTAACTAAGTTCCTCCGATCCACTGCTTGCAAATACATCGTCCAAGACTTGTGAAAGCGTAAGTCACGATCTTTTCTTCGATGCCATGACGATCCAATCCACTTGTGCTGCTGTCTGGGCAGTCCAAAAGTAACCACAACTTATTAGATATGCGCAGCTAGGTTTTTACGAGCCCTGTGCTTCAAACCAGTGAAATTTGCTTTCGATCTCTATATAAGTCGACCTGATTACGAGTATTTTGTCATCTGCCATGGTAGAAATAGATATCTTGACGAGGATTTCGTCATCCGCTATGTAGAAATTAATATCTTGACGAGGATTTTGTCATCCGTCCGCAGTCAAGAATGAGTATGCAGTCACTATTGCCTTTTCACATATATTACTCACTTGAAGTTGTTCACAAGTTCAATTAATTGATTATCAAAATAACAAGACTGTTGCCTCTGTGGATCTCTGCAAGTTAGGCACTGCCTCACAGTTGGTCACGTCAGAATGTCAAGAAGATTCATGTTCTACGGAACTATCATACAGATTATTATAACAAAGTATTCTTATTGTTACTAAAACTAATAAATATATTATTAAAATGTGTATATAAATTATTTGTACTTATTATTTATTATTATTGTTGTTATCAATGGCTGATTCTCAGTTTTCGTGCTATGCTTATATCAAACTTGTCTACTAAAACAACTGTGATATTAAGTTGTTTTAGAAGAGCAGTTTGATATAATTATTAATATTTGTTATTATTAATTATGTTATTATATTGTTAATGTTGTTATTATTATTATTATTATTATTATTATTAGCACACTCTCAAGACATCATGTGGCTCCTGCTTTATTCTGTTTGCTGTTTCACAGTCCTGGTACCTAAGAGGCTGGTTGAATTCCGGTACTACATAATTCCATACCTCATATCCCAGATCCACGTTGAACCTAGGGATAGTTCAGGTTCTTTTTCGCAATTAGTGTCTGTTGTCATGGAATTTGTGCTCCACATTCTTGTGAACTTCGCCACTATTTCATTGGTTATCTATAAACCATTTAGATGGCCCGACTCGACAGACTTGCAGAGATTTATGTGGTGAACATTAAAACCGTGTCAGTGTTCTGAGGTTTTAAAAGTTCAATGTCTTTTTCATGGAATTATGTTGTTTATATATATTGGGGGGGAGGGGAGCATTTGAAGGGTTACATTTTCAAAAATTGCTATAATATAAATAGTAGTATTCCCCCTATATTTTGTTGTTATATGTTTTGTTAAAACAACACGAAGTTGCTGTTCTTTCAACCAACTTTTCATTAAATCATAATATTTATGGCTGTAAAGCTGGTGATTAGAATTAATAAAATAAGTAGTAGTATTTGCAGGAGTACATAACAATAAACATGTTAATTGTGCAAATATCTGTAACAAGTTCTTCCCTTAGTTCTCTGAGATTTTTTTCAGAAAGCACTGCCTGATGACCACACAATTAGTGTGATGCGCTTCCATTCTACAAGGGAAGCAGCTTCCTAGGATGCTTAACTAAACTCCTTAATTAAAGAACACTTGCAGGGTATCTCAGTATACCACTGTGGTCGTCTGAATTCTTTCTTAATGCTGGTCAGGACTAATTTAAGCAGCCAGACTGAATATCTTTACTTATGCCATTCACACTGACTACAACACACTGCTTGGGTCATGTTGGATGCTGTTCAGAACTTGATCTATGGCAGTGTGAGTATTCAACTAATGATGATGCCCCTCTTTTAGTAAGTTTGATACAGGCTACCATTCTACCAAATGACATAGGACTTTGAGTGCATCAAACTTGGACTAGTTCCTTTAAAAAATATCTGTGAGCGGTCTAGAGCAAGGTCTATTGTCCTTGCTAAGCTTCAAATATGTCCGGCACAGAGAAATGTAGGCTTCAAATATGTCCGGCACAGAGAGATGCAGGCTACTATCCAAACCCTGAAAGAACATATTACCTGGCAATATCCCTCATGCCACAGTCATTTTGCAGGAGAGCACTAAGGCTGTGCATGTTCATATGTGACTTTGCCATATATACCTACGCTACTTACACTAACAGTACACAATGCATATTTATATAGTGTACTGTCCTGATCCCAGTGTATCTTCGAAGAGTATGAAGTAATTTGTGGATGGACTGGCTAGCTATGCTAAGAAGCTTGTATGTGCAAGGTTTGGATGAAGACTCTTCTGCAGAGTGAAAATTGCTGTGACTGAGCTATTGATCATAGGGATGATGGTAGCAGCAAATGGAGTGGTGGTGGAAGAGGTGATGATGGTTGAGATGGTGGCAATGATGGAGGTGGTGATGATAATATTGGAGGGGGTAGCAATGACTGAAAGTGGTAGGAATGACAGTAGAAGTAGAAAGTAGAGGTGGTAGTAATGATATTCATAATGCATATTAATTGTTGTTATGTCGTTTTGGCTGATGTTAAGGAAAAATGACTTCTCTCGCTAGGAATGTTGTGAGTTGTGTTGAACCTGTAATAGTTACAGCTCTATGCTTGCTTCGTATATTCCTGATGGGTCCCAATATTCCTGCAGTACTCCTTCTTCATTTCTTGTATAGAGATAATTCTTGTTCCTCTTCACTGGAATCATGAACCACATTTTTTGTTTGCTTTCTCCACACACGATGATATCGCACACCTACTGAAGATTGTTGGACCTATGTAATAAAAGCATAGAATGAACTGTGCTTGCATCATTTAGAAACATCTTCTCTCTAAATGTAGATTATGGTGCAGTGCTGAGAACTGTAATCGGTCTGTAGGAGTCATCTGTAATTGAAGTTTGCCATGCATACAAGATAAAACATATTATATACTCGCTTATAGCAGTCGTTTTAGGAACATAACGTAGCACAAGGTTGTGACAGGACTCCAACATACCAGTATGCCTGTTCATGTATAAAATCACTAATAAACTTTTGTGCAGATAATTTATTAGAGACTGGGCAGGTCATGAAGGTCTTGCTCTTGTCTGCAATACAGAGTGATTCCTCTGTAACAGACTCTTCACCACTAGATTTATCTGACTGATCCGTCTGAATTCTTCCTAAATACTTTCTGATATCCATTATATTCTGCTCACAATTAGCTGAGAAAGAGTAGCATAAGATTCATTAAAATTCTTGGTGGAAGGGTAGGTTCAGTAGCTGACAGTTTAGTAATGATGACAAAATACATGCTACTCAAACAACTAACAAAGACTTATTGTTAAACAATAGACTATTGAAGTCCAGCCAAATTAAACCCAGCATGTGTTAATGAGGTGAACTTTTTTCAGCCTGGATGGAATCAAAGAGGAAATATCAGAAAGAGAGCATTGTGGGTGATAAAACACATTTGACATCCAACCAGAGAACTGTTACTGCCACATGCTAGCTAGTTAAATAGTCATTGCAAATTCCAATAATGTCAAGTTTCATCATGTAGTTGGGAAGATGAGGTGATGACCAGTGGTACACTACAAGTAGGAAAAATTGTTGCTTTGTCTGTGCATGTTTTTTGTGCGATGTGTTTCTGGTAACATGTAGGTGAGTTAACACACTTAAGATTGCTGCGCACTCAGATGTCCCAAGTAGGAAAACAATTCAGTTGGTGCTACACGCACTCCTACCATGCCCTTTTGCCCATGATAGTGATTCCAAAACCAGAAAAGTACAAATCTTTGCTCACCTCTGTGTGCCTTTGGCAATCATCATTCAACTCCCTATGACTCGTGTAGGGGCCGGGACTCGTGGAAGATCGGTGGTACTTGGCCCTCTGCACACGATAAAGTGTTGTGTTAAACCGAACGAGTAAATCTGAAGTGATTTGCAAAACGTTATAACTTGGAAGTTACAGTAGCATTCCTTTCATCCCATATATAACGCTGACGGTTAGAAAAACGCCTCCAAACTTATTCCGTTTACTAAGACGGGAATATCCGCAGCAAACATAGACTTCACAATTAAAACTGAAAGATGGAGCTAGCAAGGATGTGCAAGTTCTCTTCGAACGCTTCGGGTGAAGGCACAACTCTAACAACTGCTACTGGAGGGAAAATGTCTTGGAACTATAACACATAGCTAAAGTAAGTTTTTGTACACGTAGCTTCATAGCTACTTGCCATCAAAAACAAAACGCACACATCAAATACATGGTCTAGCTAGCTAATGTTTTTTTAAAGTTTTTTTTTTGTACCTCGTAGCTTTAACTAGAAACCTGATCTATAGTTTTTGGCCAGAGACTAGTTAGTATCAGCTATCTGGTGACCACATAGTTGTTGCTAACAACTATTTAGCATTTCGTTTGCTAGCTAGGAAATTGGCTTGCAATTAGCTAGCAAGCAATAACTGCCATACCTAGCTATAAGGTATGTTTCAGTTTATAGCTAACTAGGTATACAGGTAACATGGCCCAGTAAAGTTTTTAATAGTAATAATTCTATAACAATGACAGTCAGAGAGTGTAATAACGTAGCTTTTGGTTCAGTTAGTGTTATTACTACAGAGCTCTCTGTTTGTTTAATCCTCAGGTCGAGGTGAGCAGTAATATCTTGGATTTAGTGCAGTTGGGTGTAGACATGCAACATTCTTTGTTTTTCTGAGCAAAACGGACAGATATGTTCGTAGAGATACCATTTCCTCTCATCACTTAGACATTGAGGCTCAAATCATGGACGTAAACTGGCACTGTTGGGCTGCTAATTATCTCTAAGAAAGGTGAATGCTACCTCTTCAGTAACTGTGTGCTCTTCGATGTATACCATCCCTGGTGCAGAGGACAACATTCTGAAGTGATGAATCTTCTTTATGCCAACCGACTTTTTATAATGTAGTGCAAGAAGTATGCTTCAATTGTACATGGTAACTATTTTGAATCCATCTTCATGGCAGACCACCTGTTCTACATTACAAACTGCTGACTGTTAACTACATCCTATATTTCAGCAATAGAAACCACCTTTGTGCATCTGAATAAACTCTTAAGGAGTCCTAAGGACCAACCAGGAGAAAACATTGTGTCTCCTATAATTAAGATGGAGTATAGTGTACCACCCTGGATGAATCCACCACATCAGATGTTCTTATTCTGTCCAGCACAGCTGTCAACATGCAGATAGCATGTTCTTCACCCAGACTGTGGTTTTCAAAAAGGAAATGAAGCCTACTTACCACAGCATTGACTCCGTTACATGTTTCTCCAATCTCATCTGTGATGAAGTTGATTTGGCAGGGAATAGCTTCACAACTCACTCCAAATACTGAACTCTTCCTGCTAGTCAGAAAGTAAATTAGGCCAGGTAGGAGGGGAGCCGAGGGGAAGTGGGTACTTGCTGTGCATAATCAAACGAGTAGTATCTTGGATGGGCTTTGAGTTGGCAGGAATTCATGATGCCGGCTGGGGTGGATCAAAATTTTTATCAGTAACATAGTGGGATTGAACAGACCGGCACACCACTCGCCTACAGTCACTACAAGAAGAGGTTTTGTATAAGTTTTCCATTCGTACAATCCTCAAGTGCTCCTCTGCTTTCTTTATGGCGGAAGACTTCTCATCCTCTGAGCAATTACATGAACGGACAATAACACCACTATTCTGCTGACATTGCCAACATAAATCTGTCATTGGTTACATTATTAAAACCGATGGTACAAAACTCCTCCGCAGATGGTAGAGAGTAGAGTATGCCCCAACATGCATCTCGCTCTCAGCAGCAGTTTGACAGTTAGGCAGTATACATTCCATATTCCTCTCTTGGATTTGCTGGATGGCAACAGCTGGATATCCGACCACCTATATACGGGCATTCGCCCTGGCAACAGTAAAGCATTTTACTCTGCATATGTAAATATAAACCAAACTAGATTTTAAGTCACTTCAAAAGAAGGAGCATTGTGAGGTCGTCGGTGTTTGTAGCAATGCAATCTTGGATTTAACCCATATTTCTTTATACTACACTGAATATTGTTCATTCTAGTTAGACCAAGGCTTTGAAGGAACATGAAGTATTTGAACAAATGTTTTTACCCTGATGTCATTACTGAACAAATGTTTTTACCTTGATGCATGTAATGACATAAGTCTCTGTTACGTTAGATGGAACTCTGATTTGGATCTGAGTTAGTAAATGCTACAATTTGACCAATGGCAAGCATGTCAAGCTTGTGTTTTGTGAGTTCAGCACAGGACGACCTGAAGGTTGTTATGTATTCAGTGCTGAACAGCGACGAACAGGAAGCGTTGTCTAATTCTTTCTGGCAGCCACAATACACAGCCTCAAACATTGGATGGTTGCCTATCAATCTTACAGATTTCGACAGTTGCAGCACAGTCTTCGAAATCTACAAAATTACTTCCCTCATCTTCTTCCACAAATTTGTTTCTCATATCCACAAGATCACTTCCATCTTCAGCATTTCCATCTTTCAAACAGTTATCTTCATAACCTCCATCTCCATCATGACCTTCAGCCTCTGTAGGTGACCTAATTTATGTTATAATTGTTTTTATATTCTACTTATTGTATTTTTGTCTTTTTACCTGCAGCGTTCTGCTCACTCAACTTCCTCATCCATTGTTCTGATGCCGAGTCTGAAGTATTGAAACTAGGTTGTCACCATCAGATTTGTCCAACTCATCCAAATTCTCTTCATCCAACTCAAGCTATTCATCTAGCTCATGGGGAGAGTGAAGTAGTCCGTTATTAATTCTAGCATATATGACTGGTCCTGTGCATCCAGTTTCATGACCTGATTGATAGTCAAAGCTATCTCTGTGGCTTGTTCCATGGACATTAATGCTCCCTTTCCAAAAAAAAAGCAAACCCACACAAAAAAATATATATAAAGGGTGTGTCCCTACTACGTAATAACTTCATTGTCCATTTTTGTGGATAGTGCCTCACTTCCGTGTTTGCTATGTCCTGCTAACTGCTGTAACTTAGTGAGAGGGTTTCCAGGTTTGAAATTTGCTGACCAGTTGGAGAAAGACCTTAGATAACAAGTATAACAAAAGGTCAAATTTCCTAATGTATGACATCTGGCTTTAAAAACATATTATTTGAGGAAGTATTTTTTGGTCATATGGCACATTTTTTGCAGATCCTGTTAGATGTGGTCAACACTTAGTTAATGATATAGAGCATGTTGAAAACAATGAACAGTGCCAATAGTATAAAAAGTTCAAAGTGTCACTTGAACAAGTTCTTATCAGTGTCTGTATGGTTTTCCCTTAGTTCGCTGATAATTTCTGCAGAAGGCACAACCTGATGACCTCACTCGCAATGTGGTCCACTTCTCATCTTCAAGAAAATTAGTAGTTTCCAATTACTCATAAAAAATACTTATTTCTGCATGCATATCTTATTTCAGAATTTATCATCCCATTATGAAAGTAGGTTATCAGTCTGTTCAATCTTGCACCTGTGAGAATTACATTAAAAAAATATAATTCTTGGCTACTTCCCCATATTACATTCCGAACCACTTACACTTACACCAGTTATGAACCTTTAAGAACATAATTCTTGATTGCATCACATCTTACAATCATAAAGAAGATATCTACAAATCACATCACAAATCAGTAATGGGTTAGTTCTTCAGGTCTTTACTAAGTTTGTGGGAATAGAAATGGCTATGTTTTTAGCCTTGGCATTAATTAATGCTAATAAAATATCTGGGACAATAGAACAATAATCTTGTCAATTCTTGCATCTTTGCATGTTAGTCAAGTAGCTACTGTTACAAAAAGCAACTCACTCCCAGCCATATTTCCATACGCGTGCGCAGTTCTGTCTTACAACCTGTCTGGAACTTTAGCATGGCACCTGGCATTACAGTATTCGCTCGCCTACGAAATTTGAATGTCATTAAACTAGTTGGCGAGCGAAGTAAACCCTCTCAGATAGTTGGTCGGAAAACTTCGTATTGTCGCGCCTAGCCGTATGTGATATGTATACATTTTTGTCTTCTTCTTTCCTCCGCTGTACGTACATATACCGCGGAGTGTACGAGGAAGAATTTATGGCCTCGGACAGGATATGGTCATTCTGGGAGATTTTTGCGCGCATCTCAACCGTATAAACGCCCGATTCAGAAATGGTCGTCCATGCCGCTACATCCGATTCCAAGAACGAAGAATGAGAACTGGTACGCGACCTCGCCAAGGAAAGGTTGCTGGAGTTTTACTGACAAAACTACTCCATGCTCTGGCATGGAAGTGATACAAGTCGTTTGTATTGATGTGTAGGAAATTTGTATTAAAAAGGCATATATTTAAGTTGAATCAGGTTATCAATGGGGAAATCAAATTCATGTTGGTAGGAGCAACTAAATTTAATAATTTGCATGTGATGGCACTCACCTCTAGCGGTAAAAAAAGTATTTTTTACGTGAAGTGTTACTGAGTGACTGGGATTAGAAGAGGCAGGTTACCGATAATGCTTGGGCGCCCACACTATATCTGTGACCCGACCACTTCTAACTCATTAACACTTCACGTAAATATATATATATATATATATACTGCCATATCACAGCTACGTGCTTTAGCAACCCACACATTTTGGGGTCTGACATTCAAGGCGCCTTGGAGTTAGGTTTGCCACAGATTAGGTAGTGCAATTTCTTGAGTGACCCTTGCCTTTTTGTATGTATCTTCTAAGAAAAGGTGCCTATAGAGCCTTTTACATATCATCTTAAAGCACACACAATAAGCGACAAGCTGATATTAAAAGTATCTGCACAGAAGAAAGGGGGACAAAGTTATGATAGCTACAAATATGTGTTCAAATTTCGGAGGTTTGAGGTAGTGTCCCCACCTTTTATTAATGGTTTAGCTATCAACATTACGGATGTCGTCCAGAAAAAAATTATCATTTCATCCTAATTCAGTTCCATTCTATATTTTATATACATGAGAGCTAGACCAGTTATTCTCTCAAACCTTATGGTGGAACACATTTATATTTTTAGTTGACAATGAACATTAATACTCCAAACGGATTCACAACTGTCACTGGTAAGGTGCCCATTATGCCCAGAAATGTATGAATATTGGTAAACATGGACTGATTGGTAGAAGCCAGAGATTTTGAATGTGTATCGAGAAAATTGTGGGTTTTTTTGGGGAAAATTTCCTCCTACACTTCATCATATGCAATTCCTGTTGTAGCGTTGAAGGACTAGGGAAATCACCAATGCAATATTCTATGAGGTCTTATTACTAGTAATTTTGTCATCATCATGATCTTTTATGAAGACAGTAGGAACAATACGTGAATCGATTATTGCTTTACTTAGCACTATAGGTTGGCATATATTAACATGCATTTTTTTTATTGAAAAAAAACAAAACTTGCACTGACTTCAGCCACTTTAAAGGTTAATAAGTTGAGTGGTGGTTCCTTATCACAGGAAACAGCCCTGATACGACACTGAAATGCCTACATAATGATACCTGTTCTAGGCCAAAGGAAAGAGCCCTTGTATGACACTCAAATGCCCACATAATATATTTATTACAGTAGATTAATTGAAGAGTAATTGAAGCCACCAAGGGGGCTGATATTTGTGTCCGTGAGAAAATTATTCACAGAATTCTAGTAGTTATTTGATAGCATTCTAACTTCTTACCTGAGTTATCATCCACTTTGTTGTTAAAGGTGTGAGTATCTGCTGGAACCAAAATACTCATTGGTAACCAAGGACAACTTCTTCTTACTAAGAAAAGCTTTAATGACACCTTGAGATAAGGGAGGCAGTGAATAGTTTCCATTATAAGCTGAAGGTAGGACATACATTTCTGGGGCAGTTGATGCTTTGTTTGCAGTTTCTGTTGTTTTGGCAGCAACTGTGTTAGTAGTGATGATCCAAGGTGAGAAAAATCCTCACATAATAAACCCCACCTATTACTGAGGTCATCACTACAACTATACAGATTTTTTTTAAATGCCACTGGACATCATTGATAATAATACTCATCATTTATCTAAACCACAGCTAAAGGCAGGATTCCTAGAGTTGATAAAAATGTTAAACCATATGTAAAAGCATTTGCTAAATTATCCCCAGATAAATTACTAACTGACTTCAGCCACTTAAAAAAGATTAATGATTTGAATAGGGTTTCTTGGCCACAGGAAACAAGCCTGGGTATGACACTAAAATTTCTATATAAGGATATCATCTCCAGGCCCGCAGTAAACAGCCCTGTGTATGTTACTGAAATACCGACAGCATTAAACGGTTCCCGATATTTGCTGATCGTGGGACATATTATTTACAATTGAATGCAAACAAAAGGTTAGTTATCTGCAATATGCTGCGTTTTTACGTGACTGTTGTCTATCCATGTAGAAACCACTGAAAGATAGCTGTCTGTGTTCCTGAGTTTACTTGTGATTACTGTTCAGATGTACTAGCCTTCTAATGTACAAACCTATTCCTATATCATGCGTAGAGGAAGGTAAAAGGGCTGGCTAATTCTGGGGATAGGGGAACACGTTACATTAATAATTAGGAGTGTGTTATCGGTAAAGGGAAAAAAATTTTTAGGTTAAGGTCTTAGTAGCATGCAAACGATCCCATATGATTATGCCCTTTGAACGAAATAGCATTTTCAGATCTTCCAAAATGCACTTGAGCGAAGAAGCTCCTCGAAGTAATGTATAAAGCGTGAAATGCATGGGAAACTGGAATGCTAGAATGAAGATAGGTTAGTAGAGGCTGGAGATGTTGAGTTTGGGGCTGGCAGAGGTCACGGCCTAGCTTGATGAA
>CBDHDT010000001.1:0-54582 GCA_965261215.1 Ekhidna sp. | reverse complement strand
ATCCATGGTTGTGCCACAACAGCTAGGTGACTATATCCATGGTTGTACCACAACAGTTAGGTGACTATATCCATGGTTGTACCACAACAGTTAGGTGACTCTTTACAAATATACATTATTATTATACTGTTTTTTATAATCTGTATAATGATTGTTCTATATTAGTTTGAATGGTAAAGGGTCAGTGGTATAGATGGGTCTAGTCTCGTTTCTGTTCTTTTTTACAGGCTAATTTATGTGTGTATAATCTACATGAGCAAAAGTGTTTCATTAAAAAAAAAAAAAAAAAAATTTAAACCCAGCCATATTGAATTGACCTGTTAAAAAAAGAATAGAAATCGGACTGTACCCATGTAGACCACAGGTATTTAAATTCCCTTTACTATTTAATATCATGTACACCAATATTGTGGCTTTGTGGTTGCACAGGCACTCTGCGGTTTTAAAACCTGCACAATATTGGTGTACACGTCAATCCAATATAGCTGGTTTTTATTTTAATAAAACACTTTTATTCTTGTTTTAAGCGAGGTTATTGTTGTATTGTTTCTGTATATTATAGTTGAGCGCTCGAGGACTACACAAGTGTGAGCTGAGCTTTGGAGGAACTCCTAGGCTTTTATCACGTTAAAAAAAAAAAAAAAAAATTGTTGCTGTACACTACACGTCAACACATGTTATGTATTGTTTTTGGTGGGGGGGGAAGGGAGGTTCTATCCACCATTTTAAAAAATGTGTCAATCCAATATAGGGTAATATATATTTAATATAAAATTATAACACACACACACAAGTATATATATAGATGATCAAGATTATGTCGTGTAGTATTTCTATCAATAATTACATGAAGTCTCTCTCAAAGATTCTTATGCATTTATTTTTTAACTAATTGCACGTCAACATCTGCAGCATCGTTACGTGGTCTTCCAGATAGAGTTCAAGCATGGATGTCAGCGGAGATATGATGCCCATGGAAAAGAGGTGGAGCCTAACTTTGGCCAGACTGGTCTCGTAAGAACAGGATACCTGCAGTCTACATACAGTACGTTTAAATATAAAACAACAAAAAACCTTTTTTCCCCACAAGGTCAGTGTTGCCACAGTTACAAGCCTATTGGCACTGAAAATGTCAATGTTATTTTTATCACATGTGACATTCATTCACAAGTGACATTCATTGGACAAATATCCACTTTGTGGTGGTGATAGTTTTAATTTTTAGAAATACGTAGTCATGAGAATGTTGCCAACTGTCACATGTAACTAGTTTATTATGCCTCCCACCATGTATAATGGTCATGAATTCACTTACGCTATATACACGTGGTCAAATAGGAACCGGAACAGAAATTCATGATTTTTAGGATTTTAGGAGGGATGAACGGAGGAGGGGTGGGGGCTGGTGGTAAAAGGTAAAAGATAGTCATGGTTTCCAATCCTCGGTAATATAATAAGGCAGCCCATTAACACTGGAGAGGGGGGAGGGGGGGGAGGGGGTGGGAGAGAGGAGGGGTGGAGAGAGGAGACGGGTGGAGAAGTTGCAATATATATGTGTCTAATATAAATCCCAAACTATTGTGGATGACATGTAAATAGTAGTCCATTAACTGATTGGTTTAGAGATGGAAAAGAAAGGAACTACAGATACTCTGAACTTTGGTGAGGTTCAATCTCGACTCAGTACTCCTCTGGCAGAGTTTGTGCGACCCTCTCATGCGCAGACACTGTGTCTCTGGGGTGAGGAGGGCGTGTACAACCATGTGGAGTTGGAGTCCAGGGGGAACGTCAGACTCAAGACTAAAGGAGATTCTCCATTCATAGGTAGAGAATTGGAACATATTATTTATTTTTATTTTTGTCATACTATAGAGGGAGAAGGGGAGGGGAGGAGAGGAGATATGGGAGTAAAGGATATGTACATGTGCCATGAAGTATGTAGTAAGAACCCACCCCTCTAAATTCTTCCACGTAGCGAACGTCCATCTCTCTGAATCCTTTAATCTAGAATCAGGTTAGGTACCATGCAGCAAGAGTCCATATCTCTGAATCCATTAATCTAGGATTAGGTTAGGTACCATGCAGCAAGCGTCCATCTCTCTGAATCCTTTAATCTAGGATTAGGCTGGGTACCATGCAGCAAGCGTCCATATTCTGAATCCTTTAATCTAGGATTAGGCTGGGTACCATGCAGCAAGCGTCCATCTCTCTGAATCCTTTAATCTAGGATAAGGCTAGATACCATGCAGCAAGCGTCCATATCTCTGAATCCTTTAATCTAGGATTAGGCTGGGTACCATGCAGCAAGCGTCCATCTCTCTGAATCCTTTAATCTAGGATTAGGCTAGATACCATGCAGCAAGCGTCCATCTCTCTGAATCCTTTAATCTAGGATTAGGCTAGATACCATGCAGCAAGCGTCCATCTCTCTGAATCCTTTAATCTAGGATTAGGCTGGGTACCATGTAGCAAGCGTCCATATCTCTGAATCCTTAAATGTAGGATTAGGCTGGATTCTACGTAGTAAGTATCCATCTCTCTGATTCCATCAATCTAGGATTAGGCTGGGTACCATGTAGTAAGTGTCCATCTCTCTGATTCCATTAATCTAGGATTAGTCTGGGTACCTTGTCAGCAAGTGGGGGTTTAGGAAAGCATCAAGGTCTACTCACAGTCTTGGATGAATGAGATAACTTGGAAGTTTGTTTGGTGAACACGGGGACGAAGAACAATTGTGTAGCTTATGTTAGAGACTTGTGCACTAAACTATTTCTTCCTTGTCTGTAGTTCATTGTTCCTGATTATTATCCCGCTTCTTAAGATGTGGTTCAACTGTACAGTGTTCCTGGTATCAGGTCAGAAAACACAAAGTTACCTACAGAATGTAACTTGTAAATCCATCCTGAACACAAGATATGAAGACCAGAATGCAGAGCCTCAGCATTAGTATACAGATATGGAAAAATACGACTTGAAATTCTTTTTTTATAACAAATTTTTTTTTTTTGTAGAATTGACCACTTTTCTCAGACCTTGTCACATATACAGCGTTCCTGCTGTTTGGGGGCAACTGCTAATAGAGTGTTTTATATTACTGCACTGCACTAGAATCCTAACTATTCTAATAGGGTGTTATATTACTGCACTGCACTAGAATCCTAACTATTCTAATAGGGTGTTATATTACTGCACTGCACTAGAATCCTAACTATTCTAATAGGGTGTTATATTACTGCAGTGTTATATTACTGCACTGCTATTCCAATAGAGTGTTTTATATTACTGCACTGCATTAGAATCCTTGACTAGACTGGAGACAGACCAAAAAGCTCACTCGTCCAACTATACTGGCGGGGAGAAAGCGGGGCAGAACTGGACTGATAAAGTGTTAGGTGTGAAGCAGACTCAAGAAGTGCCTGCAACTCTGCCTCAGGATGAGCGTGAAGGAGTGGCGGAGGAGGAGTGGGTCAGTGAGGGTGGGAAGGAGGTGAAGGAGTGTATTATTGGGGAGGGTGGAAGAGTAGGTCAGTGGCGTGAATAGTGGAGTGCGTCAATGAGGTGGGGAAGGTGGAGTAATGTGTCGGTTGGGGTGGAGGGGTGTGTCAGGGTAGCGGAGTGGATCAGTGAAGGTGGGATGGTGAAGGAGTGGGGAGAGTAAGGGTGGGTAGAGGAGTGGGTCAGTTGGGAGGTAGAGGAGTTGGTCAGTGAGGTTGGGAGAGTGGAGAGGTGGGTTGGAGAGGGTGTGGAGGGAGAGGAGGGAGGAGTGTGTGAGTGAGAATTATAAGAGGGAGTGAGTGTAGAGGAGTTCCAGCCATTTATTTATAATAGTGACACTAAAACAATCAAATCTGAAAAAATAAAAATTGTAGCAGCTGAAACCAAATGGATTCGTAAGTGAATACTATCTATGGTTGAGGAGTTAGGAATGTGAAAGAAGGCTGGCTCCAATATGACTAAATGGTTGCATGTTGTGACACTTGTTGGCGAGTCGTATTGTAACAGGCTGTGAGGTGGTGCCCTTGAAGGAAGAGGCTCCACTGGGTGTGCATTATATAGCCATGAAGTATTCACCACACCATCTTATGGCACAACGGTGGTTATCTTTTTAAATGCCCTTCCTTGTAATAGGCTCAATGCTTCTTCATGGGACAAGTGACCTTCTTGGCTGCATTATGTCCTTGGTGTGTGTGTGTTCCCTGGAGCTTTACTACAGAGCTTCCATGAAGAAGCTCGGTCATCTCTGATATCATACATACATCGAATGATGCAGCTGTAGTTGAGTTGAACTTAGCAGAACTCTCAGGGCATGATGGAGCGAGCTATGGTACACGAAGAAAACCAAGCAAGACTCAAGTCCTCTCAGAAAATCAACTTGCCTTCGACGGTTGTCATGTGTAAGAGAATCGTTCAAACTGGCCATGGACTTTAACAGGAAAAGTTCAGTAGTCCTTGCTACACCAGTCCTTCATCAGCCCCATCTGTTCTTGCTTGTGAAGAGTATGGTGTGCCTGCTCTTCTTCAAATATTTGTTTCCCCTACCACTAGCACTTCCTGTTGTAGTGGGCATCTGACTAACATTACTTCCATCTCCCACCACAGCTGCCACTAAATGTAGAGAATCCAACATAGAAATTAAACAGGATGCAACTTGCTGCCAACCAGCACTCCTTACCCAACTCTCGGAATGTTTTACATTTGCTATTATCTCACATAGACAGTCTAACACAGTCTCGTCACCCAAAGTGCCCCAGAAACAGCGTTGGAGCCATAAGTGTAGGAGCATAAGTGTTATATTTGACATCATTGCTAAGTGCCGAGACATGCTTGGTGTTGGAGCTGTGTATATATGTCATGTTGCTAAGTGCCGAGACATACCTGGTGTTGGAGCTGTATATATGTCATGTTTGTCATCGTTGCTAAGTGCCGAGACATACTTGGTGTTGGAGCTGTATATATGGTATGTTTGTCATCGTTGCTAAGTGCCGAGACATACCTGGTGTTGGAGCTGTATATATGTCATGTTTGTCATCGTTGCTAAGTGCCGAGACATATTGGTGTTGGAGCTGTGTAAATATGTCATGTTTGACATCGTTGCTAAGTGCCAAGACATACTTGGTGTTGGAGCTGTGTATATATGTCATGTTGTCATCGTTGCTAAGTGCCGAGACATACTTGGTGTTGGAGCTGTGTATATGTCATGTTTGTCATCGTTGCTAAGTGCCGAGACATACTTGGTGTTGGAGCTGTGTATATATATCATGTTTGTCATCGTTGCTAAGTGCCGAGACATACCTGGTGTTGGAGCTGTGTATATATGTCATGTTGTCATTGTTGCTAAGTGCCGAGACATACCTGGTGTTGGAGCTGTGTATATATGTCATGTTTGTCATCGTTGCTAAGTGCCGAGACATACTTGGTGTTGGAGCTGTGTATATATATCATGTTTGTCATCGTTGCTAAGTGCCGAGACATACTTGGTGTTGAAGCTGTATATATGGCATGTTTGTCACGTTGCTAAGTGCCGAGACATACTTGGTGTTGGAGCTGTGTAAATGTCATGTTTGACATCGTTGCTAAGTGCCGAGACATACTTGGTGTTGGAGCTGTGTGTATGTCATGTTTATCATCGTTGCTAAGTGCCGAGACATACTTGGTGTTGGAGCTGTGTATATATGTCATGTTTGTCATTGTTGCTAAGTGCCGAGACATACCTGGTGTTGGAGCTGTGTATATATGTCATGTTTGTCATCGTTGCTCAGTGCCGAGACATACCCGGTGTTGGAGCTGTGTATATATGTCATGTTTGTCATCGTTGCTAAGTGCCGAGACATACTTGGTGTTGGAGCTGTGTATATATGTCATGTTTGTCATCGTTGCTAAGTGCCGAGACATACTTGGTGTTGGAGCTGTATATATGACATGTTTGTCATCGTTGCTAAGTGCCGAGACATACTTGGTGTTGGAGCTGTGTATATATGTCATGTTTGTCATCGTTGCTAAGTGCCGAGACATACTTGGTGTTGGAGCTGTGTATATATGTCATGTTTGTCATCGTTGCTAAGTGCCGAGACATACCTGGTATTGGAGCTGTGTATATATGTCATGTTTGTCATCGTTCAAGTTCAAATATTGATTATGCGCAAACGGTTAGGGGTTACCCTTCAATGCGTGATAACTTTTCGGAATTAAATAGTTTGCAGAGGATTTTAATAACCAAGGAGAAGCTGGTTTTAATTTTCAGGAGCCAACACAGGATAAATACAAGGACCAACAGCATGAGAGCCCAGCTGAGAGCAGATATTCCAGATAGTGGTAGAGCAGCAAGACATGAGAGTGAAGATATTCCAGATAGCGGTAGAGCAGCAAGACACGAGCGTGAAGATATTCCAGATAGTGGTACAGCAGCAAGACATGAGAGTGAAGGTATTCCAGATAGTGGTAGAGCTGCAAGACATGAGAGCGATAATTCCGGGACGCAGCAGGAAAGTGCTGAACAGCAACAGCAACGTCGAGAATGGCAGACAAAACATAACTAGTCTGCAGTCTGGATTGCATTTATTGATCTTGCATCCCAGATGATTAATAAACAGCTGGTTTTACCAAGATGTTAATTAATAGATTCAGACTTTAGTAAAAGCAACAACTTGGTGATCAGCTTTAACCAGCAGGAAAGCCCTGAGCAGCAACAATAACATTAGAGAAGCAGAGACAAAGCCATGTCAGACACCAGCAGGAAAGCTCTGAGCAGCAACATTAACATCTAGAGAAGCAGAGACCAAGCCATGTCAGACACCAGCAGGAAAGCCCTGAGCAGCATCAATAACATGTAGAGAAGCAGAGACAAAGCCATGTCAGATACCAGCAGGAAAGCTCTGATCAGCAACAATAACATCTAGAGAAGCAGAGACCAAGCCATGTCAGACACCAGCAGGAAAGCCCTGAGCAGCATCAATAACATGTAGAGAAGCAGAGACAAAGCCATGTCAGATACCAGCAGGAAAGCTCTGAGCAGCAACAATAACATCTAGAGAAGCAGAGACAAAGCCATGTCAGACACCAGCAGGAAAGCTCCGAGCAGCATTGACATCACATTAATCACACTCATGAAATGCTATGCTATAGCCATAGTTGCCATAGCAGTTCATACCTCACCACTCTCTCCTGATAAGTGATAATGGCTTTACATTGGAGGTTCAACATCTACCCATATTTATAATGTATATACGGAATTATGTTGATCCCAATATCAATTGAGCAGCTGCTGCATGAACAGAAAGTGCACCGTATACCATTCCCACACTTATCTTCTCCTCTAATTAATACATTTACATCCCAAGAGAAGGAACTGGAGAGCAAGCATTCCCAGAACTTTATTTACTAGCCAAAAGGTAGATTTAGTCTCTCATGTGCAAGAGAGAGAGACATCTCCAAGTATTTCTAATCCAGGCTGAACAATAAAAACTTAAGGTGGTGTGATAATGTTGTGGCTTTTCTGAAAAGAGCAAAGTGAAATATCTATTGTGTCGTGCATTTATATATATATATATATATATATTAAAAACAAAATGCCTCCAGGCTCCCACAACGGAATAATGCATAGCAGTGAGGCCATTGAGCAACTCTTGCATGTCATGAGAAACATTCGTGGTCAAGATCAACTTCTCGATTAACATATCTAAGACCACCCTCACATTCTTCCTCACTCACTGCCGATGACTTCTGCCCACACGCAATAAACAAATTGATGAGGGAACGATTCGTAATTAAAATTTCTCTAGCCACATTTAAGAATTTTAAAATATGTTGCAATTGTGACAATTGGATGTCATCCAGTGCATATAATATTTGAAGTCCACACACATGTATATATATATATATATATACACATATATATATATATACACACATATATATACACACATATATATACACATATACACACATATATATACACACATATATACATATATACACAAACATATATACATATATACATATATATACACACATATATATACACACATATATATACACACATATATATACACACATACATATACACATATATATACACATATATATATATATATATATATATATATATATATATATATTCAAAGACATTCAAAGTATTGCGGAGACCCTCCTTAGTCCTTAAAATATCTGAGCTAGTGTTGATAACAGCTCACCACTGTGTGGGTGTGTTTAGAGAGTTAATGTGTGTAAGTGGAGGGTGGTAGGTGAGGATGAGAGGGAAGGGAAGTGTGTAATAATAATATTTTACAATCAATTGCAGGATGATTGAAGTCTCCATGAGGCGGCAAGGCACACACACAGAGAGAGATGCAAAAGAAAACTAGCAGTGTAGCATACAAGTGATTATTTAGTTCGTGTATATATGATGTCTTCTAGTCACTTCTCTCTCCTGCCCCACTGTCACACACTCACCGTATATGCACCTACAGAGTCCTCTCAAAGATCATGTGATTCATATTTTTCATTGTCCACTTCTATGTCATCCGTCTCTGCATTACCATTTGAAGTAGATGCACATGTATATTCAAATTATTTCCCAAACCTGTCTTGGTTCAAGTATAGCAGTTGCTGTACAAGCATATGCTCATGTCTACTTGAGAACTACTGCCCCCTTTACTTTGAGAACTACTAACCCCTTTACTTTTGAGAACTACTGCCCCCTTTACTTTGAGAACTACTAACTCCTTTACTTTGAGAAGTACTAACTCCTTTACTTTGAGAAGTACTAACCTCTTTACTTTGAGAACTACTAACTCTCCTACTTTTACTTTGAGAACTACTAACCCCTTTACTTTGAGAACTACTAACCCCTTTACTTTGAGAAGTACTAACTCCTTCACTTTGAGAAGTACTAACCTCTTTACTTTGAGAACTACTAACTCCTTTACTTTGAGAATTACTGCCCCCTTTACTTTGAGAAAATCTGCCCCCTTTACTTTGAAAACTACTAACCCCTTTACTTTGTGCTGGACATGCAATCCTGATATAGGAGGTGTTCATTTCATAGGTTATAATCCTGGGAGCCAGTCAGAGTAGTAATAACACTGAGGAACATTCAGTTAATATCTACATTCCTGATGGGTATTTGACCTCCCAGCTGCTATATTACATATATATAAGGCCTTTCAAAAGAAAGATTTTTCCTCTGATGATTAAAACCTTATACATGGTTACACAATTACAGCATATATATATATATATACTTGGAGGCATTGTTCACTGAATGATGATAAAATCATGAACACACACAAACTTATACATAAACTTATACAGTCTATTTTGGCTGGCAATGCTGAATGGCACCTCATAAAGAATCGAGACTCATAGAGCTGCTAATTTGTCAAAGAGCAAGTCCACTGCCACGAAGCCAACTGCACAGATTTTAGTTGGTCTTGACATTAGATGGCTGGAGAGTAAACCTTGATGGTGTGATCCCAAGAACAGTCCGCAACCTGCTCACATAAACAAGTCATTCAAAATACACAATGCCTCACTCACAAACATCCTTAAAGAAATACATACAAGTGCAAGAATACAAAATTAATAATAATAATAATAAAACTACATTGGATAACCTATGTAGACCACAACCAGTATGACCCTTTACCATTTAAAATATTAATGTACACCATATTTAAAACCAGTTGTATATATATATATATATATATATGATTTTAAATGGTAAAGGATCATCTAACTTGCCTCATGGGTACAGTCTTCTTTCCTTTCAATTTTGACATAGCAATCCAACAGAGTCGTGGGATTCGGTGCATTATAGTTGAGTGATGGAGAAGAGTTCTACAAAGTCCAGCTCATAGCTTCTGGGACATAAGTGCTTTAAACACATCTAATTTGCTTCGTGTTCTTCTAAACTACACATGTATATTAGCACATACATGTCCCATATGTTGTTGCTATTGTTGACTGTACCCATGCATGGTCAGCTACATCCCCCTTCAAGGATTTGAAACTACACATATATATTAGCTCATACCATATGTTGTTGCTATTGTGGGACTGTACCCATGCATGGTCCAGCTACATCCCCCTTCAAGGATTTGAAACTACACATATATATTAGCTCATACCATATGTTGTTGCTATTGTTGACTGTACCCATGCATGGTCAGCTACAGCCTCCTTCAAGGATTTGGTAACAGTTCTCAGGAGCAAGAAACTCCACAAACCAAGCGTTAATTCTGATGAGCATGTGTGTCCGTTTGATTGCATCATATTTACCTACTGGATGATCCTTACCAACTGCTTTATTCCACAATTGATTAGTGGTGAAAGTGCACTGGAATATTTGCAGTCTTCTGGTACTAAAATTTCTATTGTATGCAAATTATACGCCGGGGGGGGGGGGGGGGGGGGGGGGGAATAAGAAGATACAAATCCTTGAAAGACATTTCCTCACACTATCGTTTTGAGGTTGCCACTTGGCGAAGGATTCAAGGCGTGCAGAGAATTTTTTTTTTTAGCCAATAGTGGCTGAAAGCACATCTAGCAGCTAGGAAGCTGCTAATAGTGGCTGAAAGCACATCTAGCAGCTAGGAAGCTGCCAATGTACATTTTGGATGATATACGAGTGTTGTATTTTTGGGGGTGGGGTGGGGTTGCAGTCTGGCATTTTAAAGGTGGGTCAAATCAACATAGGGAGTGTGCGGAAAATATTCCTTCGGCACTTGAATAAATTAACCTTATATTATCAAGGCGTTCATCTTTACTTCAATATATTTTCAAGTTGGTTAATTTACTAGAAACGACATTGTGTGAGGAGCTGAAACACTTGATGCTTCCCCTAGCCAATGCCCTAGCCAATGCCTTAGCTAATGCCCTAGCCAGTGCCTTAACCAATGCCCTAGCTAATGCCCTAGCCAATGCCTTAGCTAATCCCTTAGCCAATGCCTTAGCTAATTCCCTAGTCAATGCCTTAGCCAATGTCCTAGCCAATGCCTTAGCCAATGCCCTAGCCAATGCCTTAGCTAATGCCCTAGCTAATGCCCTAGCCAATGCCATAGCTAATGCCCTAGCCAATGCCTTAGCCAATGCCCTAGCCAGTGCTTTAGCTAATGCCCTAGCCAATGCCTTAGCTAATGCCCTAGCCAATGCCTTAGCCAATGCCCTAGCCAATGCCTTCGCTAATGTCCTAGCCAATGCCCTAGCCAATGCCCTAGTCAATGCACAGGCCCTAAACCTTCACTACATCACTGTGGATGCCATCACAATGAGGATGGACCTGATAAATAATGAAAGGAAACAAGACTGTGCCCAAATAGACTACAACCATTTTGATGACAATTTTCTATAATCATATTCAGGATTTGCGGTTGCACAGGTGTATGTATATGATTTTAAATGGTAAAGGGTCATCTAACTGGTTGAGGTCTACATAGGGACGGTCTTGTTTCCTTTCCTTTTAATTAAAAGGCCAATCCAATATTCAGCTTTAGAAAAACACCTTTGTTCTTGTTAAGACGTACACACACACATGCCATATCTCATTGCATTGTTGACTATACACATGTACACTGCACACATGCCATGTCTCATTTCATTGTTGACTATACACATGCTATGTCTTATTGCATTGTTGACTATACACATGTACACACGCACATGCCATGTCTCCTTGCATTGTTGACTACACGCACGCATGCACACGCACGCATGCACACACACACAATAAGTTATTGCTATTGTTGACTGTACCCAAGTAGGGTCAGCTATAGCCTCCATCAAAGACTTCTAACAGCTGCACAGGAGAACTCCACCAACCAAACAGCAACAGGCTCATTTGGACTTGGTAACCAAGGAGTGGGAAGACTTGGTAACCAAGGAGTGGGAAGACCACATCACCAACCTATAATCACGCTAGCATCAGTTTTGACAATTCTTACCACTACCGGCCAGTTTGTTTGTTTGTTTCTCTGGATCCAGAAACTGAGTAGTTGTGGGCCTGCATTGGAACATGTGGAGTCTTCAGGGACTAAACTAACGATGAGTGGGCCTGCATTAGAACATGTGAAGTCTTCAGGTACTAAAATAACGATGAGTGGAGCTATTGCTGCCAGTGATGCAAACAAAAAAACACAAACGAAGTTCTCGATGATGAACTTCAAGATTTTTCACACTTTCAGCGGTTTTTTGCGCTGCCCGTTTACTACCTTAGCGAAGGATTCAAGGCACACTTGGAGTCTGGTTTACTACCTTAGCGAAGGATTCAAGGCACACTTGGAGTCTGGTTTACTACCTTAGAGAAGGATGCAAGGCACACTTGGAGTCTGGTTTACTACCTTAGTGAAGGATGCAAGGCACACTTGGAGTCTGGTTTACTACCTTAGTGAAGGATGCAAGGCACACTTGGAGTCTGGTTAACTACCTTAGTGAAGGATGCAAGGCACACTTGGAGTCTGGTTTACTACCTTAGTGAAGGATGCAAGGCACACATGGAGTCTGGTTTACTACCTTAGTGAAGGATGCAAGGCACACTTGGAGTCTGGTTTACTACCTTAGTGAAGGATGCAAGGCAGGCACACTTGGAGTCTGGTTAACTACCTTAGTGAAGGATGCAAGGCACACTTGGAGTCTGGTTTACTACCTTAGTGAAGGATGCAAGGCACACTTGGAGTCTGGTTTACAACCTTAGTGAAGGATGCAAGGCACACTTGGAGTCTGGTTTACTACCTTAGTGAAAGATGCAAGGCATACTTGGAGTCTGGTTTACTACCTTAGTGAAGGATGCAAGGCACACTTGGAGTCTGGTTTACTACCTTAGTGAAGGATGCAAGGCACACTTGGAGTCTGGTTTACAACCTTAGTGAAGGATGCAAGGCACACTTGGAGTCTGGTTTACTACCTTAGTGAAGGATGCAAGGCACACTTGGAGTCTGGTTAACTACCTTAGTGAAAGATGCAAGGCATACTTGGAGTCTGGTTTACTACCTTAGTGAAGGATGCAAGGCACACTTGGAGTCTGGTTTACTACCTTAGTGAAGGATGCAAGGCACACTTGGAGTCTGGTTTACTACCTTAGTGAAGGATGCAAGGCACACTTGAAGTCTGGTTTACTACCTTAGTGAAGGATGCAAGGCACACTTGGAGTCTGGTTTACTACCTTAGTGAAGGATGCAAGGCACACTTGGAGTCTGGTTAACTACCTTAGTGAAAGATGCAAGGCACACTTGGAGTCTGGTTTACTACCTTAGTGAAGGATGCAAGGCACACTTGGAGTCTGGTTAACTACCTTAGTGAAGGATGCAAGGCACACTTGGAGTCTGGTTTACTACCTTAGTGAAGGATGCAAGGCACACTTGGAGTCTGGTTTACAACCTTAGTGAAGGATGCAAGGCACACTTGGAGTCTGGTTTACTACCATAGTGAAGGATGCAAGGCACACTTGGAGTCTGGTTAACTACCTTAGTGAAAGATGCAAGGCATACTTGGAGTCTGGTTTACTACCTTAGTGAAGGATGCAAGGCACACTTGGAGTCTGGTTTACTACCTTAGTGAAGGATGCAAGGCACACTTGGAGTCTGGTTTACTACCTTAGTGAAGGATGCAAGGCACACTTGAAGTCTGGTTTACAACCTTAGTGAAGGATGCAAGGCACACTTGAAGTCTGGTTTACAACCTTAGTGAAGGATGCAAGGCACACTTGGAGTCTGGTTAACTACCTTAGTGAAAGATGCAAGGCACACTTGGAGTCTGGTTTACTACCTTAGTGAAGGATGCAAGGCACACTTGGAGTCTGGTTAACTACCTTAGTGAAGGATGCAATGCACACTTGGAGTCTGGTTTACTACCTTAGTGAAGGATGCAAGGCACACTTGGAGTCTGGTTTACAACCTTAGTGAAGGATGCAAGGCACACTTGGAGTCTGGTTTACTACCATAGTGAAGGATGCAAGGCACACTTGGAGTCTGGTTAACTACCTTAGTGAAAGATGCAAGGCATACTTGGAGTCTGGTTTACTACCTTAGTGAAGGATGCAAGGCACACTTGGAGTCTGGTTTACTACCTTAGTGAAGGATGCAAGGCACACTTGGAGTCTGGTTTACTACCCTAGTGAAGGATGCAAGGCATACTTGGAGTCTGGTTTACTACCATAGTGAAGGATGCAAGGCATACTTGGAGTCTGGTTTACTACCATAGTGAAGGATGCAAGGCACACTTGGTGTCTGGTTTACTACCTTAGTGAAGGATGCAAGGCACACTTGGAGTCTGGTTTACTACCTTAGTGAAGGATGCAAGGCACACTTGGAGTCTGGTTTACTACCTTAGTGAAGGATGCAAGGCACACTTGAAGTCTGGTTTACAACCTTAGTGAAGGATGCAAGGCACACTTGAAGTCTGGTTTACAACCTTAGTGAAGGATGCAAGGCACACTTGGAGTCTGGTTTACTACCATAGTGAAGGATGCAAGGCACACTTGGAGTCTGGTTAACTACCTTAGTGAAAGATGCAAGGCATACTTGGAGTCTGGTTTACTACCTTAGTGAAGGATGCAAGGCACACTTGGAGTCTGGTTTACTACCTTAGTGAAGGATGCAAGGCACACTTGGAGTCTGGTTTACTACCTTAGTGAAGGATGCAAGGCACACTTGAAGTCTGGTTTACAACCTTAGTGAAGGATGCAAGGCACACTTGAAGTCTGGTTTACAACCTTAGTGAAGGATGCAAGGCACACTTGGAGTCTGGTTAACTACCTTAGTGAAAGATGCAAGGCACACTTGGAGTCTGGTTTACTACCTTAGTGAAGGATGCAAGGCACACTTGGAGTCTGGTTAACTACCTTAGTGAAGGATGCAATGCACACTTGGAGTCTGGTTTACTACCTTAGTGAAGGATGCAAGGCACACTTGGAGTCTGGTTTACAACCTTAGTGAAGGATGCAAGGCACACTTGGAGTCTGGTTTACTACCATAGTGAAGGATGCAAGGCACACTTGGAGTCTGGTTAACTACCTTAGTGAAAGATGCAAGGCATACTTGGAGTCTGGTTTACTACCTTAGTGAAGGATGCAAGGCACACTTGGAGTCTGGTTTACTACCTTAGTGAAGGATGCAAGGCACACTTGGAGTCTGGTTTACTACCCTAGTGAAGGATGCAAGGCATACTTGGAGTCTGGTTTACTACCATAGTGAAGGATGCAAGGCATACTTGGAGTCTGGTTTACTACCATAGTGAAGGATGCAAGGCACACTTGGTGTCTGGTTTACTACCTTAGTGAAGGATGCAAGGCACACTTGGAGTCTGGTTTACTACCTTAGTGAAGGATGCAAGGCACACTTGGAGTCTGGTTTACTACCTTAGTGAAGGATGCAAGGCACACTTGAAGTCTGGTTTACAACCTTAGTGAAGGATGCAAGGCACACTTGAAGTCTGGTTTACAACCTTAGTGAAGGATGCAAGGCACACTTGGAGTCTTTTTGGAGCTAATAAATTATCGTCTGAAACCACCATTTGGCAGCAGGAAGCCGTCGATGCTAGATGCTAGTTTAGCTGCGACATAAGCTTCTGTTTTGGGGATTTTGCGGACCGCCATTTTAAAAAGTGGGTCAATCCTATAGGGAGCGCTGGTCTACTCACTGATGTCATTGCAGATCTCCAACTGCCTGTGGAAGTGTGGCAGAAAATTGAAGTAGCTTCTCCAGAAGATGGGAAGCACATCAGCCAGTGCTTGCTAGCTGAGTCACAATACTGAAGGGAAGGAAGACCATGCAAAAGATGATAAGAACTTCAGACAAATTCTAAGGAGAAAGTTTGCACTCTTGATGTATTCAGTAAGCTCTCCACCATTCTCCTCTATTGAGTATATATGTATCAGTTATCTTGCCTCTATATACCAACTAAGTAGCTAATTCTCTTTGTACTCGCTGTCCGAGAGAATGGCGGCAACAAATGGTATGTATGCAAGCAACTGTGTGCTGTTGTTTTTATCTTGCCCAGTTTGATACATTAGTGTCGACGCCCTCATGATTAATCCCCGCCATATTGACGATTGAGTAGCTATGTCATAATGAAACTCCAGCATCCTTTCCCTGACAGCTATTAACCACGCAGTCTATTCCCACTCCTGTACAGACAGTTTTCACTACTCAATCTTCGTCATTTTCCCCACCAAATTAAGCGTAATATTTATACAGTATATTCTCTATTAGGAACTGCCCCTCCAAATGTAACCATGTATGTAGCTTAGTCGCAATTGGTTATAAATCCACCTCCCATTAGAACGGCACCTCCAGCTCTGACTGCATCGAATTTATAGTTAGAATAGACTTGCTAACAACCAGACTCTCTCTAGCTTATATTAGAATGCCAGACTCTCTCTATAGAATGCCAGACTCTCTCTAGCTTATATTAGAATGCCAGACTCTCTCTAGCTTATATTAGAATGCCAGACTCTCTCTAGCTTATATTAGAATACCAGACTCTCTCTAGCTTATATTAGAATGCCAGACTCTCTCTAGCTTATATTAGAATGCCAGACTCTCTCTAGCTTATATTAGAATGCCAGACTCTCTCTAGCTTATATTAGAATGCCAGACTCTCTCTAGCATATATTAGAATGCCAGACTCTCTCTAGCATATATTAGAATGCCAGACTCTCTCTAGCTTATATTAGAATGCCAGACTCTCTCTAGCTTATATTAGAATGCCAGACTCTCTCTAGCTTATATTAGAATGCCAGACTCTCTCTAGCTTATATTAGAATGCCAGACTCTCTCTAGCTTATATTAGAATGCCAGACTCTCTCTAGCTTATATTAGAATGCCAGACTCTCTCTAGCTTATATTAGAATGCCAGACTCTTTCTAGCATATATTAGAATGCCAGACTCTCTCTAGCTTATATTAGAATGCCAGACTCTCTCTCTAGCTTATATTAGAATGCCAGACTCTCTCTAGCTTATATTAGAATGCCAGACTCTCTCTAGCATTAGAATGCCAGACTCTCTCTAGCTTATATTAGAATGCCAGACTCTCTCTAGCTTATATTAGCCAGCCAGACTCTCTCTAGCTTATATTAGAATGCCAGACTCTCTCTAGCTTATATTAGAATGCCAGACTCTCTCTAGCTTATATTAGAATGCCAGACTCTCTCTAGCTTATACTAGAATGTCAGACTCTCTCTAGCTTATATTAGAATGCTAGACTCTCTCTAGCTTATATTAGAATGCTAGACTCTCTCTAGCTTACACTAGAATGCTAGACTCTCTCTAGCATATATTAGCCAGCCAGACTCTCTCTAGCTTATACTAGAATGCCAGACTCTCTCTAGCTTATATTAGAATGCCAGACTCTCTCTAGCTTTTATTAGAATGCCAGACTCTCTCTAGCTTATATTAGAATGCCAGACTCTCTCTAGCTTATATTAGAATGCCAGACTCTCTCTAGCTTATATTAGAATGCCAGACTCTCTCTAGCTTATATTAGAATGCCAGACTCTCTCTAGCTTATATTAGAATGCCAGACTCTCTCTAGCTTATATTAGAATGCCAGACTCTCTCTAGCTTATATTAGAATGCCAGACTCTCTCTAGCTTTTATTAGAATGCCAGACTCTCTCTAGCTTATATTAGAATGCCAGACTCTCTCTAGCTTATATTAGAATGCCAGACTCTCTCTAGCTTATATTAGAATGCCAGACTCTCTCTAGCTTATATTAGAATGCCAGACTCTCTCTAGCTTATATTAGAATGCCAGACTCTCTCTAGCTTATATTAGAATGCCAGACTCTCTCTAGCTTATATTAGAATGCCAGACTCTCTCTAGCTTATATTAGAATGCCAGACTCTCTCTAGCTTATATTAGAATGCCAGACTCTCTCTAGCTTATATTAGAATGCCAGACTCTCTCTAGCTTATATTAGAATGCCAGACTCTCTCTAGCTTATATTAGAATGCCAGACTCTCTCTAGCTTATATTAGAATGCCAGACTCTCTCTAGCTTATATTAGAATGCCAGACTCTCTCTAGCTTATATTAGAATGCCAGACTCTCTCTAGCTTTTATTAGAATGCCAGACTCTCTCTAGCTTATATTAGAATGCCAGACTCTCTCTAGCTTATATTAGAATGCCAGACTCTCTCTAGCTTTTATTAGAATGCCAGACTCTCTCTAGCTTATATTAGAATGCAAATACGAGAGGCCGTTTGATTGAATGTCTTCAATGAAGTAAGCGAACAAAAGCTATGCTGGACTTGATCGGTAAAAAAATTACAGGAAAAGAAATCCATCAAGGAGCTCAAAGGCGAAGAGATTAAGAGTGTTTCCCGGAAGGTATATAGGTGCTTGCGCAGCCTTCCTCACCAGAAAAGCTTCCAGAAACAATAGAATCAGCAAGAAAGAGTCCCTCAAAGATGACAGGTCGTGTACCTCCTCAACTGGAACTGCATAATAGTAACACCTTCCAATAATAAATGTAGATTTAATGGCCGCGATAATTAAACCACACGTTTCTATCAGGGAATATAAATAAGAGACAGCACACAAAGCCTACTGGGACTGTAGATGCAGTACTGTTTCCATCCATAAATAAGAGACAGCACACAAAGCCTACTGGGGCTGTAGATGCAGTACTGCTTTCATCTATCAAGCCTCCGGTTTTAATTCCACTCAAGTTTGGAAAGCACATTGCAAGAGAGAGCAATAATTGGAGTTAGGTTAATGACTGAACAAACAGAAGACTGACCTTTCCAGCCTCAAGTGTGCACAAGTCCAGCCCAAAGACAAACTCTGAATGGTGTGCTACAGTTTGTACCAACTGCTGAGCTGGCGGTCGCCCAACATCCCAGAAACGAACAGTAAAGTCGTACGAACATGAAGCAACTCTCTCTCCTTGAAAAGGATCACATTTGATCCTCCGCAAGGCCTGAGTATGTCCCGCCAGTGTAAACAAAGGAAGAGAGAGTCGTCGAAGATCCCAGCAACGGAGGGTCCGGTCCACACCTCCCGTGAAGAGAATGTTTTTGTCGTACTTGCTCCAGTCGCAGGCCAGGACCTCACCATTGTGGGCCTGCACTCTAGCAATGCAGCTGTTCCCCGGAGGCTGAGAGGAGTCCCACACACGAAGAGTCTCATCAGCTACAAAGGACAAGAAGAGATAATGACAAGAAATTAACATATACTTCACCATTTAAAATGACATTCCAAGGTCATAATTCATACATGAAGAACTAGTGGGCGCAACTTACCAAACATATCAGAGTGGGGGAGGGGGGGGGGGGGTGGGGAATATATATACACATAAAACATTAGCTGGCTCTCTTTGCCCCAGACTGCTAACTAATCACATCATTGGTTTTCTGAAGGGCAAAAAGGATTTAAAGATTCTGATTTACCAGCAACAGAGGCAAATGTGTGAGGAAGTTGGGGAGACCAGCAGGCAGCATAGACATTTCCAACATGGCCATCAAAGATTCCCACACAGGTTAAGGCCTGAGAGTCCCATAATCGAACAGATCCGTCCCATGATGCACTCAGAATCACCTGCTCCTGCCGAGTCACGCTCCACTGCACACTGGATACCTAAGAGAGATGGAAATTAAATATTCAAACATGAAGGCTATGTGATGATGGTGTGCGATAATGATGGCGATGATAGTGTGTGTTGGTGTCATGATGGTGATACATACCCACACACCCACATGTCTGACGACAGTTATATAACATGGTATTTTATTGGGAACCGAATCGAAGATGGCAAGCAGGCGCTCGAACCTTTTCAGACATATACTTAGTAGTGGTTAGGGTTGAGTAGGAGGACCAGGGATGAGTGAGTAATGAGGAGTAGGAGGACCAGGGATGAGTGAGTAATGAGGAGTAGGAGGTCCAGGGATGAGTGAGTAATGCGGAGTAGGAGGACCAGGGATGAGTGAGTAATGAGGAGTAGGAGGACCAGGGATGAGTGAGTAATGAGGAGTAGGAGGACCAGGGATGAGTGAGTAATGAGGAGTAGGAGGTCCAGGGATGAGTGAGTAATGAGGAGTAGGAGGACGCCAGAGATGAGTGAGATGAGGAGTAGGAGGACCAGGGATGAGTGAGTAATGAGGAGTAGGAGGACCAGGGATGAGTAAGTAATGAGGAGTAGGAGGTCCAGGGATGAGTAAGTAATGAGGAGTAGGAGGACCAGGGATGAGTGAGTAATGAGGAGTAGAAGGACCAGGGATGAGTGAGTAATGAGGAGTAGGAGGACCAGGGATGAGTGAGTAATGAGGAGTAGGAGGATGCCAGAGATGAGTGAGATGAGGAGTAGGAGGACCAGGGATGAGTGAGTAGTGAGGAGTAGGAGGACCAGGGATGAGTGAGTAATGAGGAGTAGGAGGACCAGGGATGAGTGAGTAATGAGGAGTAGGAGGTCCAGGGATGAGTGAGTAGTGAGGAGTAGGAGGACCAGGGATGAGTGAGTAATGAGGAGTAGGAGGACCAGGGATGAGTAAGTAATGAGGAGTAGGAGGTCCAGGGATGAGTGAGTAATGAGGAGTAGGAGGACCAGGGATGAGTGAGTAATGAGGAGTAGGAGGTCCAGGGATGAGTGAGTAATGAGGAGTAGGAGGACCAGGGATGAGTGAGTAATGAGGAGTAGGAGGACCAGGGATGAGTGAGTAATGAGGAGTAGGAGGACCAGAGATGAGTGAGTAATGAGGAGTAGGAGGTCCAAGGATGAGTGAGTAATGAGGAGTAGGAGGACCAGGGATGAGTGAGTAATGAGGAGTAGGAGGACCAGGGATGAGTGAGTAATGAGGAGTAGGAGGTCCAGGGATGAGTGAGTAATGAGGAGTAGGAGGACCAGGGATGAGTGATTAATGAGGAGTAGGAGGAACAGGGATGAGTGAGTAATGAGGAGTAGGAGGACCAGGGATGAGTGAGTAATGAGGAGTAGGAGGACCAGGGATGAGTGAGTAATGAGGAGTAGGAGGTCCAGGGATGAGTAAGTAATGAGGAGTAGGAGGACCAGGGATGAGTGAGTAATGAGGAGTAGGAGGACCAGGGATGAGTGAGATGAGGAGTAGGAGGACCAGGGATGAGTGAGTAATGAGGAGTAGGAGGACCAGGGATGAGTGAGTAATGAGGAGTAGGAGGACCAGGGATGAGTGAGTAATGAGGAGTAGGAGGACCAGGGATGAGTGAGTAATGAGGAGTAGGAGGACCAGGGATGAGTGAGTAATGAGGAGTAGGAGGACCAGGGATGAGTGAGATGAGGAGTAGGAGGACCAGGGATGAGTGAGTAATGAGGAGTAGGAGGACCAGGGATGAGTGAGTAATGAGGAGTGGGAGGACCAGGGATGAGTGAGTAATGAGGAGCAGGAGGACCAGGGATGAGTGAGTAATGAGGAGTAGGAGGACCAGGGATGAGTGAGTAATGAGGAGTAGGAGGACCAGGGATGAGTGAGTAATGAGGAGTAGGAGGACCAGGGATGACTGAGTAATGAGGAGTAGGAGGACCAGGGATGAGTGAGTAATGAGGAGTAGGAGGTCCAGGGATGAGTGAGTAATGAGGAGTAGGAGGACCAGGGATGAGTGAGTAATGAGGAGTAGGAGGACCAGGGATGAGTGAGTAATGAGGAGTAGGAGGACCAGGGATGAGTGAGTAATGACGAGTAGGAGGACCAGGGATGAGTGAGATGAGGAGTAGGAGGACCAGGGATGAGTAAGTAATGAGGAGTAGGAGGACCAGGGATGAGTGAGTAATGAGGAGTAGGAGGACCAGGGATGAGTGAGTAATGAGGAGTAGGAGGACCAGGGATGAGTGAGTAATGAGGAGTAGGAGGTCCAGGAATGAGTGAGTAATGAGGAGTAGGAGGACCAGGGATGAGTGAGTAATGAGGAGTAGGAGGACCAGGAATGAGTGAGTAGTGAGGAGTAGGAGGACCAGGGATGAGTGAGTAATGAGGAGTAGGAGGACCAGGGATGAGTGAGTAATGAGGAGTAGGAGGACCAGGGATGAGTGAGTAATGAGGAGAAGGAGGACGCCAGAGATGAGTGAGATGAGGAGTAGGAGGACCAGGGATGAGTAAGTAGTGAGGAGTAGGAGGACCAGGGATGAGTGAGTAATGAGGAGTAGGAGGACCAGGGATGAGTGAGTAATGAGGAGTAGGAGGACGCCAGAGATGAGTGAGATGAGGAGTAGGAGGACCAGGGATGAGTGAGTAGTGAGGAGTAGGAGGACCAGGGATGAGTGAGATGAGGAGTAGGAGGACCAGGGGATGAGTGAGTAATGAGGAGTAGGAGGACCAGGGATGAGTGAGTAATGAGGAGTAGGAGGACCAGGGATGAGTGAGTAATGAGGAGTAGGAGGACGCCAGAGATGAGTGAGATGAGGAGTAGGAGGACCAGGGATGAGTGAGTAATGAGGACTCCAGGGATGAGTGAGATGAGGAGTAGGAGGACCAGGGAATGAGTGAGTAATGAGGAGTAGGAGGAACAGGGATGAGTGAGTAATGAGGACTCCAGGGATGAGTGAGATGAGGAGTAGGAGGACCAGTGATGAGTGAGTAATGAGGAGTAGGAGGATGCCAGAGATGAGTGAGATGAGGAGTAGGAGGACCAGGGGATGAGTGAGTAATGAGGAGTAGGAGGAACAGGGATGAGTGAGTAATGAGGACTCCAGGGATGAGTGAGATGAGGAGTAGGAGGACCAGTGATGAGTGAGTAATGAGGAGTAGGAGGACCAGGGATGACTGAGTAATGAGGAGTAGGAGGACGCCAGAGATGAGTGAGATGAGGAGTAGGAGGTCCAGGGATGAGTGAGTAATGAGGACTCCAGGGATGAGTGAGATGAGGAGTAGGAGGACCAGTGATGAGTGAGTAATGAGGAGTAGGAGGATGCCAGAGATGAGTGAGATGAGGAGTAGGAGGACCAGGGATGAGTGAGTAATGAGGAGTAGGAGGTCCAGGGATGAGTGAGTAATGAGGAGTAGGAGGACCAGGGATGAGTGAGTAATGAGGAGTAGGAGGACCAGGGATGAGTGAGTAATGAGGAGTAGGAGGACCAGGGATGAGTGAGATGAGGAGTAGGAGGACCAGGGATGAGTAAGTAATGAGGAGTAGGAGGTCCAGGGATGAGTGAGATGAGGAGTAGGAGGACCAGGGATGGGTGAGTAATGAGGAGTAGGAGGACCAGGGATGAGTAAGTAATGAGGAGTAGGAGGACCAGGGATGAGTGAGTAATGAGGAGTAGGAGGTCCAGGGATGAGTGAGATGAGGAGTAGGAGGACCAGGGATGGGTGAGTAATGAGGAATAGGAGGACCAGGGATGAGTGAGTAATGAGGAGTAGGAGGACCAGGGATGAGTGAGTAATGAGGAGTAGGAGGACCAGGGATGAGTGAGTAATGAGGAGTAGGAGGACCAGGGATGAGTGAGTAATGAGGAGTAGGAGGTCCAGGGATGAGTGAGTAATGAGGAGTAGGAGGACCAGGGATGAGTGAGAAATGAGGAGTAGGAGGACCAGGGATGAGTGAGTAATGAGGAGTAGGAGGTCCAGGGATGAGTGAGTAATGAGGAGTAGGAGGTCCAGGGATGAGTAAGTAATGAGGAGTAGGAGGACCAGGGATGAGTAAGTAATGAGGAGTAGGAGGTCCAGGGATGAGTGAGTAATGAGGAGTAGGAGGACCAGGGATGAGTGAGATGAGGAGTTGGAGGACCAGGGATGAGTGAGTAATGAGGAGTAGGAGGAACAGGGATGAGTGAGTAATGAGGACTCCAGGGATGAGTGAGTAATGAGGAGTAGGAGGACCAGGGATGAGTGAGATGAGGAGTAGGAGGACCAGGGATGAGTGAGTAATGAGGAGTAGGAGGACGCCAGAGATGAGTGAGATGAGGAGTAGGAGGACCAGGGATGAGTGAGTAATGAGGAGTAGGAGGAACAGGGATGAGTGAGTAATGAGGACTCCAGGGATGAGTGAGTAATGAGGAGTAGGAGGACCAGGGATGAGTGAGTAGTGAGGAGTAGGAGGTCCAGGGATGAGTGAGTAATGAGGAGTAGGAGGACCAGGGATGAGTGAGTAATGAGGAGTAGGAGGACCAGGGATGAGTGAGTAATGAGGAGTAGGAGGACCAGGGATGAGTGAGTAATGAGGAGTAGGAAGTCCAGGGATGAGTGAGTAATGAGGAGTAGGAGGACCAGGGATGAGTGAGTAATGAGGAGTAGGAGGTCCAGGGATGAGTGAGTAATGAGGAGTAGGAGGACCAGGGATGAGTGAGTAATGAGGAGTAGGAGGACCAGGGATGAGTGAGTAATGAGTAGGAGGTCCAGGGATGAGTGAGTAATGAGGAGTAGGAGGTCCAGGGATGAGTGAGTAATGAGGAGTAGGAGGACGCCAGAGATGAGTGAGATGAGGAGTAGGAGGACCAGGGGATGAGTGAGTAATGAGGAGTAGGAGGAACAGGGATGAGTGAGTAATGAGGAGTAGGAGGACCAGGGATGAGTGAGTAATGAGGAGTAGGAGGACCAGGGATGAGTGAGTAATGAGGAGTAGGAGGTCCAGGGATGAGTAAGTAATGAGGAGTAGGAGGACCAGGGATGAGTGAGTAATGAGGAGTAGGAGGACCAGGGATGAGTGAGATGAGGAGTAGGAGGACCAGGGATGAGTGAGTAATGAGGAGTAGGAGGACCAGGGATGAGTGAGTAATGAGGAGTAGGAGGACCAGGGATGAGTGAGTAATGAGGAGTAGGAGGACCAGGGATGAGTGAGTAATGAGGAGTAGGAGGACCAGGGATGAGTGAGTAATGAGGAGTAGGAGGTCCAGGGATGAGTGAGTAGTGAGCTCACATGTGCTAAAAAAAAAGTACATGTGCACATAAAGCAAGTGAGCTACGTAAAAAACGACCTTGCGCATATGGTCACATGACCTTGGCTTATATGGTCACTCTCAATCCATCAGAATTAAAAAAAAAATTTAATGAGTATTTTATTAGTACACATTTCATTTTCCTATTCCGGCACAAGTGCATGTCCACCTCGGCCGGTGCACTATCCGGCACAAGTGCATGCCCACCTCGGCTGGTGCATTATCCGGCACAAGTGCATGCCCATCTCGGCTGGTGCATTATCCGGCACAAGTGCATGCCCATCTCGGTTGGTGCATTATCCGGCACAAGTGCATGCCCACCTCGGCCAGTGCATTATCCAGCACAAGTGCATGCCCACCTCGGCCGGTGCATTATCCGGCACAAGTGAATGCCCACCTCGGCCGGTGCATTATCCGGCACAAGTGAATGCCCACCTCGGCCGGTGCATTATCCGGCACAAGTGCATGTCCACCTCGGCCGATGCATTATCCGGCACAAGTGCATGCCCACCTCGGCCGGTGCATTATCCGGCACAAGTGCATGCCCACCTCGGCCAGTGTAATATACGGCACAAGTGCATGCCCACCTCGGCTGGTGCATTATCTGCTACAAGTGCATGCCCACCTCGGCCGGTGTAATATACGGCACAAGTGCAAGCCTACACAATTGAAATTCGTTTGTATTTCAGGAGTGCATCCAAGTCGTCTGAGGATGGTATGTGTCGAGATTGATGTACAGCCCAATCCTCCTAAGAAGTATTATTCAAGTTCTACTTCTAAACCACCTTCCAAGTCAGGATCTGGAATCAGGAGATACAACAAAAAGTGGGAAGAAACTTTTCGCTGGTTAGAGTTTGATGAAAATTTACAGGGTGCATTCTGCAAATTATGCAAAAAGTGTGGCAGATCTCTTCAGAGGACTGGTGGGGCTTGGATTACCAAACCATCGACTAATTAGAAGAAGGTGACTCAGAAAATGAAATCACATTCAAAAAGTGAAGTGCACCTTCTATCCTGTTAATTGGACATGGAAGCTGATAGAGCTAGAAAAGAAGGATCCATTATTAGCCAGCTTCAAAATGTTGGAGAGCAGCAAAGATTACAAAATAGGAAGGCGATTAAAGCTCTAATCCGATGTACTCACTTTCTAGTTCATCAGCACATTGCACATACTACTAACTTTGACAAACTAGTTGAATTGGTAGTGAGTTGTGGTGGAGAGACTCTTCAACCTTCCTTGACAGAGCTGGAGGAAATGCAACGTACACCTCAAAAATGGCTGTAGTAGTTTGTGAATGCTCTTGGAACATGGGTGGAAGAGTCTCTACTCAAGCAGCTTCATAAGGCACCCTTTTTTAGCACCATGGCTGATGAATGCACTGATGTTACTACCTTAGAGGAGCTGACAATTTGTTGTCGCTGGGTGGAGAGTGGTGTACCAGAAGAACACTTCATTTAAATTTCACCCTTGAAGAAAGCTAATGCTGAAAGTATCTATTCTGCATTAGTGGAGTGCTGCACGGAAAAGAACATTCAGCTGGGATGGCTTATAGGAATGGGATTTGATGGAGCTGCTACTTTCTCTGATGACAAAACAAGAGTTCAAAGAAGGTTGAAAGAGCTTTCCTCTCATGCATTGTTTGCCCACTGTCCCTGTCATGTCACTCAACTGGCTTCTGTGCAAGCTGCTAATGCTACACCAGGTATCAAGCATGTCTACACTACCCTGATGACGTTATGGAAGTTCTTTCATTACTCCACAAAACGTGCAGAGTCATAAAAGGAGATTTAGAAAGTACTAGATCTTCCAGAAGATTGTGAACTGTCAGACACATGCTGGCTTGCACATGAGCGTTGTGTCAAAGCAGTAAAAACTTACAGCTCAATAATTCTTGCTCTTGAAAATATATATGAAACATCACATGAACCAGAAGCTCTTGGACTAAATAAAACCCCTTCTAATCACTCCACAATAGCAGCAATGTACCTACTTGACTACATTCTTCCTCAAGTGGCAAAGCTTAGCCGTACATTACAGACCAAGTACCTGGACCTCTCCCTTATTTCTAGTCTAGTGGATGCTACTATTAATTCACTTGATGATGCTATTACTGCTTTCAGCAAATTGGGTTTTAGCTACAAGATGCAAGAGAAGAGTTAAAAGCAGCAACAGGTATTGAAGTCACTCATTTAGATATATGCTCTTTTCAAGAAAGAGTGGGCAAGCCTTTCATCAGACTCATCAAAGATAACATATCCAGCCGGTTTAGATCCTACTCAAAGATGTGTTATCAGCCTTCAGAATTTTTGATCCAAAGAAAGTGCCCAGCCTCTTACTCATGAGCTACCTTTATATGGAGACAGTTCAATTCAAACTCTCATTGGACAGTTTGGGAGAGATTTACCAGCTAAATCATTGGAAGGAACTGAATTTGAGAAGACAGCCATTGTCTCTTCTGACCTCAGCACAGAGTGGAAAACGTATGGTCAGCTCCTTACAGCCAAAAGAATATATATCTATGCAACTGATGGAATTATTCACCAATGACATGTTTATAGCATTTTCTCCATCTACATAAACTGGCAATCATATGCTTGTCTATTCCTATCTCTACAGCATCAGCGGAACAAAGTTTCTCAGACATGAAATTAATAAAGAATCGTCTTCGTAACCGCTTAACTGAACTTAGCCTGTCCAACTAAGGGAGGACTACACCTGAAACCATCGAAATTTGAACACATATTTGTAGCTGTCATAACTTTTCCCCCCTTTCTTCTGTGCAGATACTTTTGATACCAGCTTGTTGCTTATTGTGTGTGCTTTAAGATGATATGTAAAAAGTCTCTATAGGCACTTTTTCTTAGAAGATATATCCAAACACGCAAGGGTCACTCAAAAAATGGCACTTCCTAATTTGTGGCAGACCTAACTCCAAGGCGCAAATATGTGTTCAAATTTCGATGGTTTCAGGTGTAGTCCTCCCTTGAAAATTGTCATTGAATCTCCCGAAAAACTCACCCGAAAAACTCACTGATAGTGATTTGGAAGAAATTGTTGACGTGTGGAATGGAAAAGGTAGACGGATTGCTGTGTAAACTCTCATTCAGACTCTTATCTCATTACATATGCATACTCTCATTGCTCATGCACTTTGTCAAGCACTTATCAACATCAATAATGAATTTTAATAATACAATTTTCAAGGGGGGGGGGGGGGGGGGGGGAAAGGTTCCAAGGGAGGTAGCCAACCCCCCCCCCCCCCCCCCCCCCCCTGCCCACCCTAAATGACTAAATGAAACCCTGCATGTGCATGCCCACCACAGCTGGTGCATTATCAGGAACATGTGCATGCCCACCTCAGCCATTGTATTATCCGGCACATGAGGATCCATGCCCCACCTCAGCCTGTGCATTATCCGACACATGTGCATGCCCACCTCGACTGGTGCATTATCCAGCACATGTGCATGCCCACCTCAGCCGGTGCATTATCCAGCATATGTGCATGCATGCCCACCTAAGCTAATGCCCACACTTCTTCAGCTGTTACTTACATACTTCAGCAGTGTGTCCTGTGAGCGTAGCTGCTGGGTGCCCCTGGCCATGTACTCGGGCCATGCTCTGATCTATCACTAGCAGATTTCCGTCTCCGGAGCCAGCCACCAGGATGGCCTCATTAACTTCGCTCCACGTCACGTCAAATAGCCCATCTTTCCACGGCCAATGACAGACCTCTTTGAACCCTCTCTGAACATCACCTACCTCTTCGTAGAGGATCAATGCCCCTTTACCTATGAGAGAGCAGTCTAGTGAACACTTCATTTGATCATGCATTACAAAACAGTATAGCTGGCAAGGCAGTACAGAGAGGGTCACACCACACTTTATCTCAGGTAGGTCTCATTAGTGGCCTAACCCCAATCTTGCACCACAATTGGGACTATACATAATTACACAGTATTCTATAGTACAGTTATATAAGTTATATATATAACATATGTCTATAAGAAACAGCCCCGAGGGATAAAAATAGGAGAGTGGGTGTGATCACTCGTGCTAAAGTTAATTATGCATATTTCAAAACCCTTCTTGCAGAGTGTTAGACGGAAAGGTTTGACACGGTCAGACTCTTGTCCACGAGCACAGAAAAGAAGGGGGAAAATGAGTCAGATGCCATAGAATGTTTCTGTTTTTTTCCGGTTTGCCACAATTTCATTTCATTGACAAATAAAGAATGATGAATCTGTGAGATTACAAGTCCATTCATAACATTCTAATGAAGTGCATGCAACTGAGTAAGTGATCCTGACAAGACAGCAAGAAAAAAATTTCATGATTTTGTTCGGACACCTATTTCCATGTGTGCTCCAAGGCTGGATTCAGTAGTGGCTGCAACTAAAGGGAGATACCCATTTTTCATGTATAATGTACAGAAATACACCATCCAGCAGGGCAAGGGCTAAAGTAGCCTTACTAGTCCTAGCTCTAGCACCATCCAGCAGGGTAAGGGCTAAAGTAGCCTTACTAGTCCTAGCTCTTGCACCATCCAGCAGGGCAAGGGCTAAAGTAGCCTTACTAGTCCTAGCTCTTGCACCATCCAGCAGGGCAAGGGCTAATGTAGCCTTACTAGTCCTAGCTCTAGCACCATCCAGCAGGGCACGGGCTAAAGTAGCCTTACTAGTCCTAGCTCTGGCACATTTTGGTGACCCTTCTATAAAAGTGTAACCACAAAATGCATGACCCACGAGGCACATTACAGACAGATTATTATATGTACATATCATCTCTACTTGACTTTATAATATAGTTTCCTTCAATACGGGGGTTTAAGGAGATAGCACACACATGACATTCAGTCATACTACTATCTATGTTGCACCTGCCAAGCCATAGTTTATGGCACCAACGAAGGCTAGTTTGCGAGATGAGTAAGGAGAGAAGATGACCTGATAGCCATGGAGAGTACCAGTAAGAACCACAGTATCCCCATCTGCTACAGAGGCTGCTGACATCACGACCCTACCCACACCCTTAAAACCCTTTACCGACCACTTAGTCCGAAATCGTGTTACTAAAGGATCGTCTACGCGAAAATACACAAGAATGCCGTCGCCACCTATCTTAGGGTCTTGTGTCTCCCAGCATAATCTACTTGTGTCACGTAACTATTGCGGCCCAATCCGATTGCAGTATTCCATTCCAAGTACGTGAAAGGGTAAATGCTGGAAGGCGTGTTGCTGTAAAGTACTCTAGTTTTCCCTCCGGCGGATGCAAAAAGAACTGCTAATAGTCAGGCCACGTGAGACTACTTTGTCCCATTTTCCTCCTGCACATAGAAAAAAAAATATCATCAACTAGCTGGGAATTATCATCACTACGCTTGCTAAAGGTTGGAGCCCGGCTACACTTACACAACACATCACGCAAAAATAGTTCGCCACTTTTGCGAGTAGTTATTGAGGTGTCAAATTCTTGTTCACTGCACTAGTCGCTATAGACACCGGACTCTTCCCATGCCCCAAAGATCTGGAAAGTATGGGGATTGAAAACTCCGGGCCCACGAAATATGCATCGTCAGGATTACGCGATCTGTAGCAAACATCTACTACTAGGTAGGTAAGGTGTTCTGTTTAGTGGACATCGCTAGCGCTACAGGATCCTTCGCTACGATTGGTTAGCTACGAGACTTCTTGGATCTTACGGCTTAAATGGGATTAAGAAAAACAAACTTCCTGAGTATTTCTGTGCTCCTTTCTGAGATCGTCACTTTTTGGACTAAAAAGAGAATTTTTCAATGAATTCGCCCGAAAATGCTTCAAAACAACAGAAAAGCATAATTTAGCTGTATGTGGCTCATTTTGAGGAGAAAAACAGTTTTTGTTAATATTTGTCCCCTTTTACTGGTTTGATCAAAAACAGTTGTTTAAACAAATCCAAATTTTTCTCAGGATTTGCCCCTTTTCAAACTTGTTGAGAACAGTAATCTATCTGATTAATTCTGAGCTTCTTTCTGAGATAGTCACTTTTTTGAATAAAAAGGGAAGTTTCCTGTGAATTTTCCCAAAAATGCTTTAAAACAACAGAAAAGCATAGTTTAGCTGTATGTGGCTCATTTTGAGGAGAAATTTTTTTTTTGTTAACATTTGTCCCTTTTACTGGTTTGATTAAAAACATTTGTTAAACAAATCCAAATTTTCCTCAGGATTTGCTCCATTTCAAACTAGTTATGAAAAACAAACTTTCTGAGTATTTCTGTGCTCCTTTCACAGATAGTCACTTTTTGGAGTAAAAAGTGAATTTTTCAATGAATTAGCCCGAAAAAGCTTCAAACCAACAGGAAAGCATAATTTAGCTGTATGTGGCTCATTTTGTGGAGAAAAACAGTTTTTGTTAACATTTGTCCCGTTTCACTGCTTTGTACAAAATGGGTTGTTTACAACAAATCCAAATTTTTCCCCGAAAATGCTTCAAAACAACAGGAAAGCATAGTTTAGCTGAAGGTGGCTCAGTTTTAGGAGAATTTTTTTTTTTTTATTAATATTTGTCCACTTTTACTGGTTTGATCAAAAAAAATTGTTTAAACAAATCCTAATTTTCCTCTGGATTTGCCCCTTTTCAAACTTGTTGAGAAAAACAAACTTTGTAAGTATTTCTGAGCTTCTTTCTGAGATAGTCACTTTTTTTAACTATAAAGAGAAGTTTTCAGTGAATTTCCCCGAAAATGCTTCAAAACAGGAGGAAAGCATAATTTAGCTGTGTGTGGCTCATTTTGTGTAGAAACATTTTTTGTTAATATTAGTCCCATTTTACTGCTTTGAACAAAAACAGTTGTTTACACCAAATCCAAATTTTCCTCTGGATTTTCTCCTTTTCAAACTTGTTGAGAAAAAGAATCTATCTGAGTAATTCTAACTTTTTTGATTAAAAGGAGAAGTTTTCAGTGAATTATCCCAAAAATGCTTCAAAAGAACAGAAAATCAATTTTTTTCGGTATATGGCTCATTTTGAGGAGAAAAACAGTTTTTGTTAATATTTGTCCCGTTTTACTGCTTTATACAAAAAAGGTTGTTTATAGCAGATCCAAATTTTCCTCTGAATTTGCCCCTTTTCAAATCTGTTGAGAAAAACTAACTTTCTAAGTATTTCTGAGCTTTTTTCTGAGATAGTCACTTTTTTGACTAAAAAGAGAAGTTTTTTCTGTGAATTTTACTGAAAATGCTTCAAAACAACAGGAAAGCATAGTTTACCTGTATGTGGCTCCTTTTGAGGGGAAAAGCAGTTTTTGTTAATATTTATCCCCTTTTACTGGTTTGATCAAAAACAGTTGTTTAAACAAATCCAAATTTTCGTCAGGATTTGCCACTTTTCAAACTTGTTAAGAAAAGAAAAAATTCTGAGTATTTCTGTGCACCCTTCTGAGATAGTTACTTTTGGACTTAAAAGGGAATTTTTCTGTAAATTTCCCCCAAATTTATTCAAAACAACAGAATAGCATAGTTTAGTTGTATGTGATTAATTTGGAGGAGAAAAACATTTTTTGTTTATATTTCTCCTGTTTTACTGCTTGGAAAAAAAGGGTTGTTTACAACAAATCCTAATTTTCCTCTGGATTTTCCACTTCTCAAACTTGTTGAAAAAAACAAACTTTCTAATTATTTCAGGGCTTCTTTCTGAGATTGTTTTTTTTTTTTACTAAAAAGAGAATTTTTCAGTAAATTTTTCCGAAAATGATTCAAAACAACAGGAAAGCATAGTTTAGCTTTATGTGGCTAATTTTTAGGAAAAAACAGTTTTTGTTAATATTTGTCCCCTTTTACTGCCTTGAACAAAAAGGGTTGTTTAAAACAAATCATAATTTTCCACGGGATTTGCAGCTTTTTAAACTTGTTGAGAAAAACAAACTTTCTAAGTATATCTGAACTTCTTTCTGAGATTGTCACTTTTTTGAATAAAAAGAGAATTTTTCAGTGAATTTCCCCGAAAATGCTTCAAAACAACAGGAAAGCATAGTTTAGCTGTAGGTACCTCCCTCATTTTGAGGAGAAAAACAGTTTTTGTTAATATTTGTCCCCGTTTACTGGTTTGATCAAACACAGTTCTTTAAACAAATCCAAATTTAGCTCATGATTTTCCCATTTTCAAAATTGTTATGAAAAACAAACTTTCTGAGTATTTCTGTGCTCCTTTCTGGGATAGTCACTTTTTGATTAAAAAGAGAAGTTTTCAGTGAATTAGCCCGAAAATGCTTCAAAACAACAGAAAAGTATTAGTTTGGCAATATGTGGCTTATTTTGTGTGGAGAAAAACAGTTTTTGATAATATTTGTCCCGTTTTACTGCTTTGTACAAAAAGGGTTGTTTACAACAAATCCAAAATTTACCCCCAAAATGCTTCAAAACAACAGGAAAGCATAGTTTATCTGTATGGTGCTCATTTTGAGGAGAAAAACAGATTTTTATTTAAATTTGTCCACTTTAACTGGTTTGATCAAAAAATGTTGTTCAAACATATCGGAATTTTCCTCTGGATTCGCCACTTTTTAAACTTGTTGAGAAAAAAAAAATTCTGAGTAATTCTGAGCTCCTTTCTGAGATAGTCACATTTTTTAGTAAAAAAATAAGTTTTCAGTGAATTTCCCCGAAAATGCTTCAAAACAACAGGAAAGCATAATTTAGCTCTGTGTGGCTCATTTTGTGAGAAACAGTTTTTGTTAATATTGGTCCCATTTTACTGCTTTGAACAAAAACAGTTGTTTACACCAAATCCAAATTTTCCTCTGGATTTTCTCCTTTTCAAACTTGTTGAGAAAAAGAATCTATCTGAGTAATTCTGCCTTTTTTGATTAAAAAGAGAAGTTTTCAATGAATTATCCCAAAAATGCTTCAAAAGAACAGAAAATCAATTTTTTTCGGTATATGGCTCATTTTGAGGAGAAAAAGAGTTTTTGTTAATATTTGTCCCATTTTACTGCTTTATAAAAAAAGGTTGTTTATAGCAAATCCAAATTTTCCTCTGAATTTGCCCCTTTTCAAATCTGTTGAGAAAAACTAACTTTCTAAGTATTTCTGAGCTTTTTTCTGAGATAGTCACTTTTTTGACTAAAAAGAGAAGTTTTTTTTGTGAATTTTACCGAAAATGCTTCAAAACAACAGAAAAGCATAGTTTAGCTGTATGTGGCTCATTTTAAGGATAAAAACAGTTTTTGTTAATATTTGTTCCATTTTACTGCTTTGAACAAAAAATTTTTTTACAGCAAATACAAATTTTCCTCTGGATTTTCTCCTTTTCAAACGTGTTGAAAAAAATAATATTTCTGAGTAATTCTGAATTTTTGGAATAAAAAGAGAAGTTTTCAGTGAATTATCCCTAAAATGCTTCAAAACAACAGAAAATCAATGTTTGTCTGTATGTGGCTCATTTTGAGGAGAAAAACAGTTTTTGTTAAACGTTATCCCGTTTTACTGCTTTGTACAAAAAGGGTTGTTGATAACAAATCCAAATTTTCCTCTGGATTTGCCCCTTTTCAAACATGTTGAGAAAAACAAACTTTCTAAGTATTTCTGATCTTTCTGAGATAGTCACTTTTTTGACTAAAAAGAGAAGTTTTCAGTAAATTTTGCCAAAATGCTTCAAAACAACAGAAAAGCATAGTTTAGCTGTATGTGGCTCATTTTGAGGAGAAAAACAGTTTTTGTTAATATTTGTCCCCTTTTACTGGTTTGATCAAAAAAATTTGTTTAAACAAATCCAAATTTTCCTCAGGATTTGCCCCTTTTCAAACTTCTGAAGAAAAAAAAAATTTCTGAGTATCTCTGAGCTCTCTTCTGAGATAGTCAATTTTTGGACTAAAAAGAGAAGTTCTCTCTAAATTCCACCTAAAATGCTTCAAAACAAAAGTAAAGCATAGTTTATCTGTATGTGGTTAAATTGGGAAGAAAAAAGTTTTTGCTAATATTTGTCCAGTTTTAATGGTTTGATCAAAAAAAAAGTTGTTTAAAATCCAAATTTTCGTCAGGATTTGACCTTTTTCAAACTTCTTAAGAAAAACAAACTTTCTGGGTTTTTTTGTGCTTTTTTCTGAGAAAGTCACTTTTTTGACTAAAAAGAGAAGTTCTCTGTGAATTTCCCCGAAAATGTTTCAAAACAATAGAAAAGAATAATTTAGCTGTATGTGGCTCACTTTGGTGTGAAAAACAGTTTTTGTTAATATTTGTCCACTTTTAATGGTTTGATCAAAAACAGTTGTTTAAACAAATCCAAATTTTCCTCAGGATTTACCCTTTTCAAACATGTTAAGAAGAACAAACTTTCTGAGTATTTCTGAGCTTCTTTCTGAGATAGTCACTTTTTTGACTAAAAAGAGAATTTTTCAGTGAATTTCCCCGAAAATAATTCAAACCAACAGGAAAGCATAATATAGCTGTATGTGTCTCATTTTGTAGAGAAAAACATTTTTTGTTAATATTTGTCCCATTTTACTGCTTTGAACAAAAACAGTTGTTTTGAGCAAATCCAAATTTTCCTCTGGATTTTCTCCTTTCAAACTTGAGAAAAATAATATTTCTGAGTAATTCTGACTTTTTTGAATAAAAAGAGAAGTTTTCAGTGAATTAGCCCGAAAATGCTTCAAAACAACAGAAAATCAAAGTTTGTCACTGTTAATATTTGTCCCATTTTTCTGCTTTGTACAAAAAGGCATGTTTAAAATAAATTCAAAATTTTCCTCTGGATTTGCCGTTTACAAAGATGTTGAGAAAAACAAACTTTCTAAGTATTTCTGAGCTTCATTCTGAGATAGTCACTTTTGTGACAAAAAAGAGAAGTTTTCAGTGAATTTCACCGAAAATGCTTCAAAACAAAAGGAAAGCTTAGTTTACCTCTATGTGGCTCCTTCTGAGGAGAAAAACAGTTTTTGTTATAATTTGTCCCCTTTTAATGGTTTGATCAAAAACAGTTGTTTAAACAATCCAAATTTTCCTCAGGATTTGCCCCTTTTCAAACTTATTAAGAAAAACAAACTTTCTGTGTATTTCTGAGCACTTTTCTGAGATAGTCACATTTTGGACTAAATAGAGATGTTCTCTGTAAATTTCCCCGAAAATGCTTCAAAACAATAGAAAAGCATAGTTTAGCTGTATGTTGCTCAGTTTGGGGAGAAAAACAGTTTGTGTTAAAATATGTCCCCTTTTACTGGTTTGATCAAAAAAAAGTTGTTTAAACAAATCCAAATTTTCCTCAGGATTTGCCCCTTTTCAAACATGTTAAGAAAAACAAACTTTCTGAGTAATTCAGTGCTCCTTTCTGAGATAGTCACTTTTTGGACTAAAAAGAGAAGTTCTCTGTAAATTTCCCCAAAAATGCTTCAAAACAACAGAAAAGCATAGTTTATCTGTATGTGGCCCACTTTGGTGCGAAAAACAGTTTTTGTGAATATTTGTCCCCATTTAATGGTTTGATCAAAAACAGTTGTTTAAACAAATCCAAATTTTCCTCAGGATTTGACCCTTTTCAAACTTGTTAAGAAAAACTAACTTTCTGAATATTTCTGAGCTCTTTTCTGGGATAATTACATTTTGGACTAAAAACAGAAGTTCTCTGTGAATTTCCCCGAAAATGCTTCAAAACAACAGAAAAGCATAGTTTAGCTGTATGTGGCTCATTTTGAGGAGAAAAACAGTTTGTGTTAAAATATGTCCCCTTTCACTGGTTTGATCAGACAATGTTGTTTAAACAAATCCAAATTTTCCTCAGGATTTGCCACTTTTCAAACTTCTTGAGAAAAACAAACTTTCTGAGTATTTCTGAGCTCTTTTCTGAGATAATCACTATTTGGACTAAAAAGAGATGTTCTCTGTGAATTTCAATGAAAATGCTTCAAAAAAACAGAAAAGCATAGTTTATCTGTATGTGGCTCACTTTGGTGTGAAAAACAGTTTTTGTTAATATTTGTCCACTATTAATGATTTGATCAAAAAAGTGGTTTAAACAAATTTAAATTTTCCTAATGATTTGCCCCTTTTCAAACTTGTTAAGAAAAAAAAACTTTCTGAGTATTTCTGAGCTCTTTTCTGAGATTATAAATTTTTGGACTAAAAAGAGAAGTTCTCTGTGAATTTTAATGAAAATGCTTCAAAACAACAGAAAAGCATAGTTTTTCAGTGTGTGGCTCATTTGGTGTGAGAAACAGTTTTTGTTAATATTTTTCCACTATTAATGGTTTGATCAAAAACAGTTGTTTAAACAAATCCAAATTTTTCTCAGGATTTAACACTTTTCAAACATGTTAAGAAAAACAAACTTTCTGAGTAATTCAGTGCTCCTTTCTGAGATAGTCACTTTTTTGACTAAAAAGAGAAATTCTCGGTAAATTTCCCGAAAAATGCTTCAAAACAATAGAAAAGCATAGTTTAGCTATATGTGGCTAATTTTGAGGAGAAAAACAGTTTGTGTTAAAATATGTCCCCTTTTACTGGTTTGATCAAAAAAAATTTTTAAACAAATCCAAATTTTCCTCAGGATTTGCCCCTTTTCAAACTTGTTAAGAAAAACAAACTTTCTGAATATTTATGAGCTATTTTCTGAGATAATCACTTTTTGGACTAAAAGGGAAGTTCTCTGTGAATTTCCCCGAAAATGCTTCAAAACAACAGAAAAGCATAGTTTATCTGTATGTGGCTCACTTTGGTGTGAAAAACAGTTTTTGTTAATATTTGTCCACTTTTAATGGTTTGATCAAAAACAGTTGTTTAAACAAATCCAAATTTTCCTCAGGATTTACCCCTTTTCAAACATGTTAAGAAAAACAAACTTTCTGAGTATTTCTGAGCAGTCACTTTTTTGACTAAAAAGAGAAGATTTCAGTGAATTCCCCCAAAAATGCTTCAAAACAACAGAAAAGCATAGTTTAACTGTATGTGGCTCATTTTGAGGAGAAAAAAAGTTTGTGTTAAAAATTTGTCCCCTTTTACTGGTTTGATCAAAAAAAAAGTTGTTTAAACAAATCCAAATTTTCCTTTGGATTTGCCCCTTTTCAAACTTGTTAAAAAAAATAAAATTTCTGAGTATTTCTATGCTCCTTTCTGACATTGTTACTTTTTGACTAAAAAGAGAATTTTTCAATGAATTTTCCCAAAAATGCATCAAAGTAACACAAAAGCATAGTTTAGCTGTATGTGGCACCTTTTGAGGTGAAAAACAGTTTTTGTTAATAATTGTACCATTTTACGGGTTTGATCAAAAACAGTTGCTTACAGCAAATCCAAATTTTCCTCTGGATTTTCTCCTTTTCAAACTACTTGAGAAAAATAATATTTCTGAGTAATTCTGACTTTTTTGAATAAAAAGAGAATTTTTCGGTGAATTAGCCCGAAAATGCTTCAAAACACCTGAAAATCAATATTTGTCGCTATGCGGCTCATTTTGAGGAGAAAAACAGTTTTTGTTAATATGTGTCCCCTTTTACTGTTTTAAACAAAAAAAGTTGTTTACACCAAATCCAAATTTACGTCAGGATTTGACAGTTTTCAAACTTGTTAAGAAAAAAGAACTTTCTGAGTGTTTCTGTGCTCTTTTCTGAGATAGTCACTTTTTGGACTAAAAAGAGATGTTCTCTGTGAATTTCCCCGAAATTGCTTCAAAACAACAGAAATGCATAGTTAAGCTGTATGTGGCTCACTTTGGTGAGAAAAACAGTTTTTGTTAAAATTTGTCCCCTTTTACTGGTTTGATCAATAACAGTTGTTTAAATATATCCAAATTTTCCTCAGGATTTGACCATTTTCAAGCTTGTTAAGGAAAACAAACCTTCTGGGTATTTCTGTACTTTTTTCTGAGATAGTCACTTTTTTGACTAAAAAGAGAAGTTCTCTGTGAATTTCTTCCAAAATGCTTCAAAACATCAGAAAAGCATAGTTTAGCTGTATGTGGCTCACTTTCAGAAGAAAAACTAGGGTTTTTTTTTAATATTTCCCCTCTTTTACTGGTCTGATCAAAAACAGTTGTTTAAACAAATCCAAATTTTCCTCAGGATTTGACCCTTTTCAAACTTGTTAAGAAAAACAAACTTTCTGTGTATTTCTGTGCTCCTTTCTGCGATAGTAATTTTTTGACTCAAAAGAGAGGTTTTCAGTGAATTTTCCCGAAAATTCTTAAAACCAACAGGAAAGCATAATATAGCTGTATGTGGCTCATTTTGTGGAGAAAAACAGTTTTTCTTAATATTTGTCCCATTATACTGCTTTGAACAAAAAAAGTTGTTTACAGCAAATCCAAATTTTCCTCTGGATTTTCTCCTATTCAAACTTGTTGAGAAAAATAATATTTCTGAGTAATTCTGATTTTTTGACTAAAAAGAGAATTTTTCAGTTAATTAGCCCGAAAATGCTTCAAAACAAAAGAAAATCAATGTTTGTCGCTATGTGGCTCATTTTGAGGAGAAAAACAGTTTTTGTTAATATTTGTCCCATTTTACTGCTTTGTACAAAAAGGCATGTTTACAACAAATCCAAAATTTTCCTCTGGATTTGCCCGTTTACAAACTTATTGAGAAAAAAAAACTTTCTAAGTATTTCTGAGCTTCTTTCTGAGATAGTCACTTTTTTGACTAAAAAGAGAAGTTTTCAGTGGATTTCACAGAAAAAGCTTCAAAACTAAAGGAAAGCATAGTTTACCTCTATGTGGCTCCTTTTGAGGAGAAAAACAGTTTTTGCTAAAATGTGTCCCATTTTACTGGTTTGATCAAAAACAGTTGTTTAAACAATCCAAATTCTCCTCAGGATTTGCCCCTTTTCAAACATGTTAAGAAAAACAAACTTTCTGTGTATTTCTGAGCTCTTTTCTGAGATAATCACTTTTTTGACTAAAAAGAGAAGTTCTCTGTGAATTTCCCCGAAAATGCTTCAAAACAACAGAAAAGTATAGTTTATCTGTATGTGGCTCACTTTGGTGTGAAAAACAGTTTTTGTTAATATTTGTCCACTTTTAATGGTTTGATCAAAAACAGTTGTTTAAACAAATCCAAATTTTCCTCAGGATTTGACCCTTTTCAAACTTGTTAAGAAAAACTAACTTTCTGAATATTTCTGAGCTCTTTTCTGGGATAATTACATTTTGGACTAAAAACAGAAGTTCTCTGTGAATTTCCCCGAAAATGCTTCAAAACAACAGAAAAGCATAGTTTAGCTGTATGTGGCTCATTTTGAAGAGAAAAACAGTTTGTGTTAAAATATGTCCCCTTTCACTGGTTTGATCAGACAATGTTGTTTAAACAAATCCAAATTTTCCTCAGGATTTGCCCCTTTTCAAACTTGTTAAGAAAGACAAACTTTCTGAATATTTATGAGCTCCTTTCTGAGATATTGGACTAAAAAGAGAAGTTTTCTGTGAATTTCCCCCAAAATGCTTCAAAACAAAACAAAAGCATAGTTTAGCGGTATGTGGCTCATTTTGAGGAGAAAAACAGCTTGTCTTAAAATATGTCCCCTTTTACTGGTTTGATCAAAAAATGTTGTTTTAAACAAATCCAAATTTTCCTCAGGATTTGCCCCTTTTCAAACTAGTTAAGACAAACAAACTTTCTGAGTATTTATGAGCTCTTTTCTGAGAGCCACTTTTTGGACTAAAAAGAGAAGCTCTCTGTGAATTTCCCCGAAAATGCTTCAAAACAACAGAAAAGTATAGTTTATCTGTATGTGGCTCACTTTGGTGTGAAAACAGTTTTTGTTAATATTTGTCCACTTTTAATGGTTTGATCAAAAACAGTTGTTTAAACAAATTCAAATTTTCCTCAGGATCTCCCTTTTCAAACATGTTAAGAAGAAAAAACTTTCTGAGTATTTCTGAGCTTCTTTCTGAGATAGTCACTTTTGTGACTAAAAAGAGAAGTTTTCAGTGAATTTCACCGAAAATGCATCAAAACAAAAGGAAAGTATAGGTTACCTCTATGTGGCTCCTTCTGAGGAGAAAAGCAGTTTTTGTTATAATTTGTCCCCTTTTACTGGTTTGATCAAAAACAGTTGTTTAAACAATCCAATTTTCCTCAGGATTTGCCCCTTTTCAAACTATTTAAGAAAAACAAAACTTTCTCTGTATTTCTGAGCTCTTTTCTGAGATAGTCACATTTTGGACTAAATAGAGATGTTCTCTGTGAATTTCCCCGAAAATGCTTAAAAACAATAGAAAAGCATAGTTTAGCTGTATGTTGCTCACTTTGGGGAAAAAAACAGTTTCTGTTAAAATTTGTCCCCTTTTACTGGTTTGATCAAAAACAGTTGTTTAAACAATCCAAATTTTCTTCAGGATTTGCCCCTTTTCAAACTTCTTTTAAGAAAAACAAACTTTCTGTGTATTTCTGAGCTCTTTTCTGAGATAATCACTTTTTGGACTAAAAGAGAAGTTCTCTGTGAATTTCCCCGAAAATGTTTTAAAACAATAGAAAAGCATAGTTTAGCTGTAAGTGACTCATTTTGAGGAGAAAAACAGTTTGTGTTAAAATATGTCCCCTTTTACTGGTTTGATCAAAAAATGTTGTTTAAACAAATCCAAATTTTCCTAAGGATTTGCCCCTTTTCAAACTTGTTAAGAAAAAAAAAACTTTCTGAGTATTTCTGAGCTCTTTTCTGAGATAATCACTTTTTGAACTAAAAAGATAAGTTCTCTGTGAATTTCCACGAAAATGCTTCAAAACAACAGAAAAGCATAGTTTATCTGTATGTGGCTCATTTTGAGGAGAAAAACAGTTTGTGTTAAAATTTGTCCCCTTTTACTGGTTTGATCAAAAACAGTTGTTTAAACAAATCCAAATTTTCCTCAGGATTTGCCCCTTTTCAAACTAGTTAAAAAAAAAATTTCTGATTATTTCTGTGCTCCTTTCTGAGATAGTCACTTTTTTGACTAAAAAGAGAATATTTCAGTGAATTTCCCCGAAAATGCTTCAAACCAACAGGAAAGCATAGTTTAGCTGTATGTAGCTCACTTTGAGGAGAAAAACTGTTTTTGTTAATATTTCCCTCATTTTACTGATTTGATCAAAAAAATTTGTTTAAACAAATCCAAATTTTCCTCAGGATTTGTCCGTTTTCAAACTTGTTAAAAAAAAAATTTTCTGATTATTTCTGTGCTCCTTTCTGAGATAGTTACTTTTTGACTAAAAAGAGAAGTTTTCAATGAATTTCTCAAAAAATGCTTCTAAACAACAGGAAAGGATAGTTTAGCTGTATGTGACTCATTTTGAGGAGAAAAACAGTTTTTGTTAATATTTGTCCCCTTTTACTGCTTTGAACAAAAACAGTTTTTCACTGCAAATCCAAATTTTCCTCTGGATTTTCTCCTTTTCAAACTTGTTGAGAAAAATTATCTTTCTGAGTAATTCTGAGCTTCTTTCCGAGATAGTCATTTTTTGAATAAAAAGAGAAGTTTTCAATGAATTTTCCCAAAAATGCTTCAAAACAAAACAAAAGCATCGTTTAGCTGTATGTGGCACATTTTGAGGTGAAAAACAGTTTTTGTTAATAATTATCCCATTTTAATGGTTTGATCAAAACCAAATTTACGTCAGGATTTGCCCCTTTTCAAACTTGTTAAAAAAAAAAAATTCTGAGTATTTCTGTGCTCCTTTCTGGGATAGTTACTTTTTGACTAAAAAGAGAAGTTTTCAATGAATTTTCCGAAAATGCTTCTAAACAACAGGAAAGCATAGTTTAGCTGTATGTAGCTCACTTTGAGGAGTAAAACTGTTTTTGTTAATATTTCCCTCATTTTACTGATTTGATCAAAAACATTTGTTTAAACAAATCCAAATTTTCCTCATGATTTGCCCCTTTTCAAACTTGTTAAGAAAAAAAAAATTCTGAATATTTCTGAGCTCTTTTCTGAGATAATCTTTTTTTGGACTAAAAAGAGAAGTTCTCTCTGAATTTCCCCGAAAATGCTTCAAAACAACAGAAAAGCATAGTTTATCTGTATGTGGCTCACTTTGGTGCGAAAAACAGTTTTTGTTAATATTTGTCCCCATTTAATGGTTTGTTCAAAAACAGTTGTTTAAACAAATCCAAATTTTCCTCAGGATTTTCCCCTTTTCCAACTTGTTAAGAAAAACAAACTTTCTGAGTATCTCTGAAAAGAGATGTTCTGTGTGAATTTCCCCGAAAATGCTTCAAAACAATAGAAAAGCATAATTTAGCTGTATGTGGTTCACTTTGGTGTGAAAAACAGTTTTTGTTAATATTTGTCCACTATTAATGATTTGATCAAAAACAGTTGTTTAAACAAATCCAAATTTTCCTAAGGATTTGCCCCTTTTCAAACTTGTTAAGAAAAAAAAAATTTCTGAGTATTTCTGAGCTCTTTTCTGAGATAATCACTTTTTGGACTAAAAGAGAAGTTCTCTGTGAATTTCCCCGAAAATGTTTTAAAACAATAGAAAAGCATAGTTTAGCTGTAAGTGACTCATTTTGAGGAGAAAAACAGTTTGTGTTAAAATATGTCCCCTTTTACTGGTTTGATCAAAAAATGTTGTTTAAACAAATCCAAATTTTCCTCAGGATTTGCCCCTTTTCAAACCAGTTAAGAAAAACAAACTTTCTGAGTATTTATGAGCTCTTTTCTGAGATAGTCACTTTTTGGACTAAAAAGAGATGTTCTGTGTGAATTTCCCCGAAAATGCTTCAAAACAATAGAAAAGCATAATTTAGCTGTATGTGGCTCACTTTGGGGAGAAAAACAGTTTTTGTTAAAATTTGTCCCCTTTTACTGGATTAATCAAAAAAAGTTGTTTAAACAAATCCAAATTTTCCTCAGGATTTGCCCTTTTTCAAACTTCTTGAGAAAAACAAACTTTTTGAGTATTTCTGAGCTCTTTTCTGAGATAATCAATTTTTGAACTAAAAAGAGAAGTTCTCTGTGAATTTCAATCAAAATGCTCAAAACAACAGAAAAGCATAGTTTTTCTGTAGGTGGCTCACTTTGTGTGAAAAACAGTTATTGTTAATATTTGTACCCTATTAATGGTTTGATCAAAAAAATTGGTTTAAACAAATCCAAATTTCACTCAGGATTTGCCCCTTTTCAAACTTGTTAAGAAAAACAAACTTTCTGAGTAATTCAGTGCTCCTTTCAGAGATTGTCACTTTTTTGACTAAAAAGAGAAGTTCTCTGTAAATTTCCCAAAAAATGCTTCAAAACAACAGAAAAGTATAGTTTATCTGTATGTGGCTCAATTTGGTGTGAAAAACAGTTTTTGTGAATATTTGTCCCCATTTAATGGTTTGATCAAAAAAATTTGTTTAAACTATTCCAAATTTTCCTCAGGATTTGACCCTTTTCAAACTTGTTAAGAAAAACAAATTTTCTGAATATTTCTGAGCTCTCTTCTGAGATAATTACATTTTGGACTAAAAAGAGAAGTTCTCTGTGAATTTCCCCGAAAATGCTTAAAAAAATAGAAAAGCATAGTTTAGCTGTATGTGGCTCATTTTGAGGAGAAAAACAGTTTGTGTTAAAATATGTCCCCTTTAACTGGTTTGATCAGAAAATGTGGTTTAAACAAATCCAAATTTACCTCAGGATTTGCCCCTTTTCAAATTTCTTGAGAAAAACAAACTTTCTGAGTATTTCTGAGCTCTTTTCTGAGATAATCACTTTTTGGACTAAAAAGAGAAGTTCTCTGTGAATTTCAATGAAAATGCTTCAAACAACAGAAAAGCATAGTTTATCTGTATGTGGCTCCCTTTGGTGTGAAAAACAGTTTTTGTTAATATTTGTCCACTATTAATGATTTGATCAAAAAAAAATGTTTAAGCAAATCTAATTTTTTTCCTCAGGATTTGCCCCTTTTCAAACTTCTTGAGAAATAAATTTTTTTTTTGAGTATTTCTGAGCTCTTTTCAGAGATAATCACTTTTTGAACTAAAAAGAGAAGTTCTCTCTGAATTTCAATGAAAATGCTTCAAAACAACAGAAAAGCATAGTTTTTCTGTAGGTGGCTCACTTTGGTGTGAAAAAAAGTTTTTGTTAATATTTGTCCACTATTAATGGTTTGATCAAAAAAAGTTGTTTAAACAAATCCAAATTTTACTCAGGATTTGACCCTTTTCAAACTTGTTAAGAAAAAACAAACTTTCTGAGTATTTCAGTGCTCCTTTCTGGGATAGTCACTTTTTTGACAAAAATGAGAAGTTCTCTGTGAATTTCCCCAAAAATGCTTCAAAACAACAGAAAAGCATAGTTTATCGGTATGTGGCTCACTTTGGTGCGAAAAACAGTTTTTGTGAATATTTGTCCCCATTTAATGGTTTTACCAAAAAAAGTTGTTTAAAACAAATCCAAATTATCCTCAGGATTTGACCCTTTTCAAACTTGTTAAGAAAAACAAACTTTCTGAGTATTTCAGTGCTCCTTTCTGGGATAGTCACTTTTTTGACAAAAAAGAGAAGTTCTCTGTGAATTTCCCCAAAAATGCTTCAAAACAATAGAAAAGCATGGTTTAGCTGTATGTGGCTCATTATGAGGAGAAAACAGTTTGTGTTAAAATATGTCCTCTTTTACTGGTTTGATCAAAAAATGTTGTTTAAACAAATCCAAATTTTCCTCAGGATTTGCCCCTTTTCAAACTTCTTGAGAAAAACAAACTTTCTGAGTATTTCTGAGCTCTTTTCTGAGATAATCACTTTTTGGACTAAAAAGGAAGTTCTCTGTGAATTTCCCCGAAAATGCTTCAAAACAACAGAAAAGCATAGTTTATCTGTATGTGGCTCACTTTGGTGTGAAAAAAAGTTTTTGTTAATATTTGTCCCATTTTACTGCTTTGAATAAAAAAAGTTGTTTACTGCAAATCCAAATTTTCCTCTGGAACAACACCAAAGCATAGTTTAGCTGTATGTTGGACATTTTGGTGCGAAAAACAGTTTTTGTTAATATTTGTCCCCATTTAATGGTTTGTTCAAAAAAAGTTGTTTAAACAAATCCAAATTTTCCTCAGGATTTTCCCCTTATCCAACTTGTTAAGAAAAACAAACTTTCTGAGTATTTCTGAGCTCTTTTCTGAGATAGTCACATTTTGGACTAAATAGAGATGTTCTCTGTGAATTTCCCCGAAAAAGCTTCAAAACAATAGAAAAGCATAGTTTAGCTGTATGTGGCTCATTTTGAGGAGAAAAACAGTTTGTGTTAAAATATGTCCCCTTTTACTGGTTTGATCAAAAACAGTTGTTTAAACAATCCAAATTTTCTTCAGGATTTGCCCCTTTTCAAACTTCTTTTAAGAAAAACAAACTTTCTGTGTATTTCTGAGCTCTTTTCTGAGATAATCACTTTTTGGACTAAAAGAGAAGTTCTCTGTGAATTTCCCCGAAAATGTTTTAAAACAATAGAAAAGCATAGTTTAGCTGTAAGTGACTCATTTTGAGGAGAAAAACAGTTTGTGTTAAAATATGTCCCCTTTTACTGGTTTGATCAAAAACAGTTGTTTAAACAAATCCAAATTTTCCTAAGGATTTGCCCCTTTTCAAACTTGTTAAGAAAAAAAAAACTTTCTGAGTATTTCTGAGCTCTTTTCTGAGATAATCACTTTTTGAACTAAAAAGATAAGTTCTCTGTGAATTTCCACGAAAATGCTTCAAAACAACAGAAAAGCATAGTTTATCTGTATGTGGCTCATTTTGAGGAGAAAAACAGTTTGTGTTAAAATTTGTCCCCTTTTACTGGTTTGATCAAAAACAGTTGTTTAAACAAATCCAAATTTTCCTCAGGATTTGCCCCTTTTCAAACTAGTTAAAAAAAAAATTTCTGATTATTTCTGTGCTCCTTTCTGAGATAGTCACTTTTTTGACTAAAAAGAGAATATTTCAGTGAATTTCCCCGAAAATGCTTCAAACCAACAGGAAAGCATAGTTTAGCTGTATGTAGCTCACTTTGAGGAGAAAAACTGTTTTTGTTAATATTTCCCTCATTTTACTGATTTGATCAAAAAAATTTGTTTAAACAAATCCAAATTTTCCTCAGGATTTGTCCGTTTTCAAACTTGTTAAAAAAAAAAATTTCTGATTATTTCTGTGCTCCTTTCTGAGATAGTTACTTTTTGACTAAAAAGAGAAGTTTTCAATGAATTTCTCAAAAAATGCTTCTAAACAACAGGAAAGGATAGTTTAGCTGTATGTGACTCATTTTGAGGAGAAAAACAGTTTTTGTTAATATTTGTCCCCTTTTACTGCTTTGAACAAAAACAGTTTTTCACTGCAAATCCAAATTTTCCTCTGGATTTTCTCCTTTTCAAACTTGTTGAGAAAAATTATCTTTCTGAGTAATTCTGAGCTTCTTTCCGAGATAGTCATTTTTTGAATAAAAAGAGAAGTTTTCAATGAATTTTCCCAAAAATGCTTCAAAACAAAACAAAAGCATCGTTTAGCTGTATGTGGCACATTTTGAGGTGAAAAACAGTTTTTGTTAATAATTATCCCATTTTAATGGTTTGATCATAACCAAATTTACGTCAGGATTTGCCCCTTTTCAAACTTGTTAAAAAAAAAAAATTCTGAGTATTTCTGTGCTCCTTTCTGGGATAGTTACTTTTTGACTAAAAAGAGAAGTTTTCAATGAATTTTCCGAAAATGCTTCTAAACAACAGGAAAGCATAGTTTAGCTGTATGTAGCTCACTTTGAGGAGTAAAACTGTTTTTGTTAATATTTCCCTCATTTTACTGATTTGATCAAAAACATTTGTTTAAACAAATCCAAATTTTCCTCATGATTTGCCCCTTTTCAAACTTGTTAAGAAAAAAAAAATTCTGAATATTTCTGAGCTCTTTTCTGAGATAATCTTTTTTTGGACTAAAAAGAGAAGTTCTCTCTGAATTTCCCCGAAAATGCTTCAAAACAACAGAAAAGCATAGTTTATCTGTATGTGGCTCACTTTGGTGCGAAAAACAGTTTTTGTTAATATTTGTCCCCATTTAATGGTTTGTTCAAAAACAGTTGTTTAAACAAATCCAAATTTTCCTCAGGATTTTCCCCTTTTCCAACTTGTTAAGAAAAACAAACTTTCTGAGTATTTCTGAGCTCTTTTCTGAGAGTCACTTTTTGGACTAAAAAGAGATGTTCTGTGTGAATTTCCCCGAAAATGCTTCAAAACAATAGAAAAGTATAATTTAGCTGTATGTGGTTCACTTTGGTGTGAAAAACAGTTTTTGTTAATATTTGTCCACTATTAATGATTTGATCAAAAACAGTTGTTTAAACAAATCCAAATTTTCCTAAGGATTTGCCCCTTTTCAAACTTGTTAAAAAAAAAAAAATTTCTGAGTATTTCTGAGCTCTTTTCTGAGATAATCACTTTTTGAACTGAAAAGATAAGTTCTCTTTGAATTTCCACGAAAATGCTTCAAAACAACAGAAAAGCATAGTTTATCTGTATGTGGCTCATTTTGAGGAGAAAAACAGTTTGTGTTAAAATTTGTCCCCTTTTACTGGTTTGATCAAAAACAGTTGTTTAAACAAATCCAAATTTTCCTCAGGATTTGCCCCTTTTCAAACTTGTAAAGAAAATCAAACTTTCGAGTATTTCTGTGCTCCTTTCTGAGACAGTCAATCTTTTGACTAAAAAGAGAAGTTTTCAGTGAATTTTCCCGAAAATGCTTCAAACCAACAGGAAAGCATAATATAGCTGTATGTGGCTCATTTTGTGGAGAAAAACTGTTTTTGTTAATATTTATCCAGTTTTACTGCTTTGTACAAAAAGGGATGTTTACAACTAATCTAAAATTTTCCTCTGGATTTGCTCCTTTTCAAACTTGTTGAGAAAAACAAACTTTCGAAGTATTTCTGAGCTTCTTTCTGAGATAGTAAATTTTTAGTAAAAATAGAAGTTTTCAGTGAATTTCCCCGAAAACGCTTCAAAAACAACAGGAAAGCAAAGATAGCTGTATGTGGCTCATTTTGTGGAGAAAAACAGTTTTTGTTAATATTTGTCCCCTTTTTCTGGTTTCATCAAAAACAGTTGTTTAAACAAATCCAAATTTTCCTCAGGATTTACCCCTTTTCAAACTTGTTAAGAAAAACAAACTTTCTGAGTATTTCTGTGCTCCTTTCTGAGATAGTTACTTTTTGACTAAAAAGAGACTTTTTCAGTGAATTTTACCGAAAATGCTTCAAAACAACAGGAAAGCATAGTTTAGCTGTGTGACTCATTTTGAGGGGAAAAATAGTTTTTGTTAATATTTGTCCCCTTTTACTGCTTTGAACAAAAACAGTTGTTTACACCAAATCCAAATTTTCCTCTGGATTTTCTCCTTTTCAAACTTGTTGAGAAAAATAATCTTTCGGATTAATTCTGAGCTTCTTTCTGAGATAGTCACTTTTTTGAATAAAAAGAGAAGTTTTCAGTGAGTTTTCCTAAAAATGCTTCAAAACAACAGAAAAGCATAGTTTAGCTGTATGTAGCTCATTTTGAGGAGAAAAACAGTTTTTGTTAATAATTGTCCCATTTTACTGGTTTGATAAAAAATTTGTTTAAAAAAATCCAAATTTTCCTCAGGATTTGCCCCTTTTCAAACGTGTTAAGAAAAACAAACTTTCTGAGTATTTCTGTTATCCCCTCTGAGATAGTCACTTTTTTGACTAAAAAGGGAAGTTTTCAGTGAATTAGCCCGAAAATACTTCAAAACAACAGAAAAGCATAATTTAGCTGTATGTGGCTCATTTTGTGGAGAAAAACAGTTTTTGTTAATATTTATCCCGTTTTACTGCTTTGTACAAAAAGGGTTGTTTACAACAAATCCAAATTTTTCCCCGAAATGCTCCAAAACAACAGGAAAGCATAGTTTAGCTGTATGTGACTCATTTTGAGTCGAAAAACAGTTTTTTATTAATATTTGTCCACTTTTACTGATTTGATCAAAAAAAGTTGTTTAAACAAATCCAAATTTTCCTCAGGATTTGCCCCTTTTCAAACTTAAGAAAAACAAACTTTCTGAGTATTTCTGTGCTCCTTTCTGAGATTGTTACTTTTTGACTAAAAAGAGAAGTTTCAGTGAATTAGCCCAAAAATGCTTCAAAACAACAGAAAATCATAGTTTAGCTGTATGTGGCTCATTTTGAGGAGTAAAACCGATTTTGTTACCATTTGTCGTGTTATACTGGTTTGAACAAAAACAGTTGTTTGCATCATATCCAAATATTCCTCAGGGTTTGTCACTTTTAAAATTTGTTGAGAAAAACTAACTTTCTGAGTATTTCTGAGCTTCTTTCCGAGGCAGTCATTTTTTGATAAAAAAGAAAATTTTTCAGGGAATTACACTGAAAATGCTTCGAAACAAAAGAAAAGCATAGTTTAGCGGTATGTGGTTCTTTTTGAGGAGAAAAAGGGTTTTTGATAATATTTTTTCCGATTTACTGGTTTGAAAAAAAATAGTTGTTTAGATCAAATCCAAACTTTCCTCAGGATTTGCTCCCTTTCAAACTTGTTGAGAAAATTTAACTTTCTGAGTAATTCTGAGATTCTTTTTTGAGATAGTAAAAAAAAGTGTTTGTCAAATGCCTTGTAGGTCCTCAGTGATGTCCTTTCAGGTATGAAATATTTATTTACCACTTTCTCTTTGGAGTACTTTTTGCAGTACTACTTATGTAAATAAAACAGAGTGAGAGAGTACAGCAGCACATAGAAATAAAATACCGAGTGAGCTATTACATAGGAAGAGATGATGCATCATCTTATTGTTCCAATAGAGCTAAAATATTTTTTGTGCCACAATAAGAAGCAATCCTTTGTATCATTTCCAGGGTGGCACAACCATACGCCACACTCATGGCAGTACTACTGACTGTCGCATCTTTTCTTCTGCTGATAAGCAGTAAGTGAAGCGACCTCGATTGCGCTGTCCTGGAGATGTTGCGGTGATCTTCATTGGGAAGTGAGAAAATGGAAGGGGCTTGATCAATGAGCCATTATACAAAGCTCTATAATGGCTACAATATCCCTCAATAAGCTCCTTGGCCAGCTGGATCCTGAACTGCTTGATAGAAATTTCAGTGGCTCCTGACCATCCCCGGTAACGGATGAAGGCGTTCGTGATGGTCACATCAAAGAGAAAGTGCTTTTGATCCTAGTGATAGTATCCTCTTGATTGATCACCTTTATCCACAGCTGCCATGTTTTTGTTGTAGGAGGTGATAGTAAGGGGACAGCTTACTTCCTCTCTACTGCCATTAGTCTGTCGTCTGGGCACCGATGTGATGCACTGGGGATTACTGTTGGTGTACACGATCATGACGACCTTTCTGTCCTGCCATGCACTTGCACAGACTTTCCCGGATTGCGTGGTTAGTGACTTACCTCTAGTAAAGTTAAAAGTTTGTAATTATAATGAGTATATTACCCCATACTTGTGATGTGATGACATGCATGGTATAAACCCCAAATTGTTTGTCTAACTTCTGTTTATGAAGTGTGTGTATTTTACCTGTTCTTAAATTTTGCTGTCTTGAGCTTCTCTGGAAAACCACGTCTATCCTTTCTGGCTGTCCCATACCCATAGATCCCACTCTTTTCCAGATCACTGAGTAGGCTGTATGACGTAAAAAAAAGTCAAAATAGACATGGTGTCATTTGCCGTGTAGCTCTTTGGTGAGGTCCTTCACTACTCAAGCTCCCAGCTGGTGTTCGACGGCGCCTTTCTTTTTCCCTGTGTACACCTCGAACAGTAAAAAATAACCATTTCGGCTATCAGCCCGAACCCACACCTTGATTCCTCTTTTGATAGGTTTCATGGGCATGTACTGTTTTAGGGATGAGCGTCCCTGAAACTTGATCATAGTTTCATCAATGGCTATCTCACAGTTTGGATTGTATAGGGATGAGAACTTTTCTTGAAAATTGTTGATCAGTGGTCAAACCTTTCCTAATTTATCATAGTTTGCCGAGCCTCGAGAGAGTAGAGTTATCCACAAAGTGAAGATATCTTGAAATATCCCGAAACCTATCTCTTGAAATTCTTTCGGCAATAGGTTTATAATAGTGAATGGGATACTTTTTCCAGTAATCCTCAGTTGATGGCTGGCGATTGATACCCATCAGAATGTTGAAGCCCATGAATGCTCGAATGTCTTTACATGTAATAGCCTTCCAAGATGCATATGCATCGGCACCCATGGTCTCTTCTGCATAACAGTTTGTCTGTTCCACTATCTCTTCCACTATGTCTGGTGTAAAATATAGCTCCACGACCTCCAGTGGTGACTTAGGAATAGGTACTATAGGTCCTACAGAGGATGTGAAGGGATGTATAGTAGGTGTTACTAAGTTGGTAGACCACACTGGAGGCAATGTATGTGTGGAAGAGTCAGTGGATGGTGCTGGAGGCAATCTCTGTGTGGAAGAGATAGTGGATGGTAAAGCTGAAGCGGTAGCAATGGGAGCGGGGATGCAAGAGATTGTGGATTGGATTTGTGGTCGACTAAGTACGAGACTTGGTTCAGTCCGGGGTGTGTAAGTGTGTGTGATTGGTGGAATTGTTGTGTCAGCTGGAGCCATTGCAGAGATGGGCTGGGCAAAAGCATCGTTTAATTGCACTGGTGTGTGGGACAAAGATGTGGTCCTTAATAAGGCTACTGCTGCAGTCATAGCAGATATCTCTAAATTAGTGTCTTCATCTTCAAACTCTAAATAAATAATGTATATAAATTATTTCAAACATTTTTTTACACGAGTATTATTTACCTTCTTGCAGGCAGTCAAATTCCTCATCACTTCCATCAGCAAAGGGCTCATCAAAGTCTTCGTCAGCTTCCAGGGCGTTGAGGATCCCTACCACAGACCAACACCTTCTTTTTGTCACTTTGCTATTTTACAAATTTTGTCATGCACTAGTCATTGCATATATTTGTTAGCAAATTTTCTCAAAAATGTTTGTAGTAAGTGTTGTATAATAAAGTTGCTATCATGAACTTACAGTATTGTATTCTCCTTTTGCTCACTTGAATCCTTCGTCGGATGTACGGCAGCTAGTAGATCGCGTTAAGAAAGTAGCAGCCCGTTATGACGCCAATTGGCGTCTACCGCGCTTCAGTGACAGCCCGCGCGTGACGCCAGTTGGCGTCTATCGCGGCTAATAGGCGCCAGTATGAGATCCTTTCTTGTCTTTCTTTAGTTTTTGGCTTAGTTTAGCTATCTTTTCTAATTAAAATGCTTGAAAGTCACTAACCCCTGAGTGTTCCCAGTAAAAGCTGCCATTTTTGGATTGGGTTGGTTAATTTAGAATTTTGATTGATGAAAAAATCCTTATACAGAACCTTTTATTGGCAGGTTTAACACCTAACAAGAAATAACTAATATTCATTTTTATCCACATAGATGCAGTTGGTATTCGTGACATGGTTGCCATGGTAATTGCTTCACAATAATTGTGAGTGTCAAGAAGAGTGCTGGTTGAGCCCGGGACAAGTCTCATCCAGTACCAAGTTGGTCAGCCTATCTGCCTGTGGGGTAAACCGTGGATGAGCTGGGGGACGAGGAGGCCGAATATGGATCATCAACTGGACATTGAGAAGGCAGGCCACAAGAACAAAAAAAAAATGGCTTGGTCATCGGAAGTTTTGCCCTATAATCAAGATGACCAAGACCAAGTATCCAACCCATCCAAAGACATGACACGTGTAGGGGGCAGATTGGTGGAGGACAGAGGGATGGGGACCAATGCTAGGGAGACTGAATGTGGGATTTGTTAACTGCCAGAGGGTGGTGGACAAGGGAGGTGGATTTGAGGTTAGTAATGGGTTTGAAGAGGTTTGACGTGTTGGGGTTAGCAGAACCGTTTCTTCAGAAGGATGAGGTGGTGAGCGTGACAGAGTATGTGTGGTATGGAAGGAAGAGAAGGTGGTAGGTGGACTAGTGGTGTTGTGGGAGTGTTGGTGAAGAGGAGTTTGGAGGCTATGGTGAGTAGTGCATGAGAGAGGTTGGTGTGGGTGGAGTTGAAGGGAGAGGGGAGAAGGAAATTGATGATAAGGAGTGGTTTATGTAAATCCAGAGGGTGAGAGTAGAAGAGACGGAAAGGCTATTTGAGGTGATGCAGGTGAATGTGATAAAGCATGAAGGGAATGGTATTGATGTAATGGGGGTTTTTATTGCGAGAATTGGGTTGGGGAGCAGAAGATCGCTCAAATAATAATGGGAAGAGGCTTTGGGATTTAGTGTGATTGGGAGATTTTGTAGTAGGGAATAAGTTGCAGTGCTGTGTGGTAGGTGGACATGGGAAAGTGGGGAGAAGAAATCGGTAATAGATTACATGTTGTTTGGGAAAGGCTTGGATGTAATTAAGGTGGTAGTTGAGGATTCAGGTAATTTGGATATTGGGTCAGATCATAATCTCATCTGGAATGAAGTGGTGTGGGGGAGGACAGAGATTGAAGCGAGAAGAGAGTGGTATAAATGGGGAGTGGATGGCAGGCTAGGTTGGGAGCACTACCAGGAAGCAGTCGAGGAAGAGTTCATAGGATGGAAGAAGGAGGTGAGAGTGATGCTGCAGGGGATGAATTTGGTGATGAGGAGTGAATCCTGTCTGCTAGACTGGAAGAGGAGTCTGTTGGTGCCTCTCCATAAGGATGGTGACAATGAGGAAGTAGGAAATTATAGGGAGATTGCTTTAGGTGGCAGCATGGCAAAGGTATTTATGAGAGTGCTGGCGAGGAAGGTTTACTGAGGATAGGATTTTGACGGGACTACAGGGCATATGTAACAGAGTGATGGAGGATGTGGGAGAGTGAGTATTGTA